>NZ_AP024452.1:642500-6468984 GCF_016865485.1 Luteitalea sp. TBR-22
TAGACGAAAAGACCCCGTGCACCTTTACTACAACTTAGTAGTGAATGTTGACGTGTCATGCGCAGGATAGGTGGGAGACGTTGAACCGAGCCTCTTGGGGTTCGGGGAGTCACCGGTGAGATACCACCCTTGATACTTCGACGTTCTAACCTCGACCCGTTACCCGGGTCAGGGACACTGCTAGGCGGGTAGTTTGACTGGGGCGGTCGCCTCCCAAACTGTAACGGAGGCGCGCGAAGGTTCGCTCAGGCTGTTTGGAAATCAGCCGTAGAGTGCAAAGGCATAAGCGAGCTTGACTGCGAGACATACACGTCGAGCAGGTGGGAAACCAGGCCTTAGTGATCCGGTGGTTCCGCATGGAAGGGCCATCGCTCAACGGATAAAAGGTACGCCGGGGATAACAGGCTGATCTGGGCCAAGAGTTCACATCGACGCCCAGGTTTGGCACCTCGATGTCGGCTCATCGCATCCTGGAGCTGTAGCAGGTTCCAAGGGTCCGGCTGTTCGCCGGTTAAAGCGGTACGTGAGCTGGGTTTAGAACGTCGCGAGACAGTTCGGTCTCTATCTGTCGTGGGCGCAGGAGATTTGAGTGGGGCTGACCTTAGTACGAGAGGACCGGGTTGGACGAACCTCTAGTGTACCAGTTGTCACGCCAGTGGCAGCGCTGGGTAGCTACGTTCGGAAGGGAGAAACGCTGAAAGCATCTAAGCGTGAAACCCTCCACGAGATGAGATCTCCCTGGACGCAAGTCCCTGAAGGCTCCTGGTAGACCACCAGGTGATAGGCCAGGTGTGTAAGGGTGGTGACATCCTCAGCTTACTGGTACTAATCAGCCGTGAGGCTTGACCATAATTCCCCACCACTGGGTGTCGTCGAGTAAAAACTACCGTTTGCAGGGTATTCAGTTGTCTTCCGCCTTCGCCGCGTCGCGGCTTCGGCGGGACGAGTCCTGAAGAGGACGGCAGGCCCGCAATGGCTTGCCACGCCACAGCGCCGAAAGGCGCCAAGGCACGCTCTTTCAAAACATGCGCGGCTGCACGCCATGCCCCTAGGTATGCTGGGGCCCCAGACGTGCGCACCTCAGGCGGCCGATGTCGCCGAGGAGCTCGGCAGTGGAATAGCCCACTGCCGGCCGCCAACAAGTTTCCCGGTGGCCATAGGGGAGGGGTCACACCCGTTCCCATTCCGAACACGGAAGTTAAGCCCTCCACCGCCGATGGTACTGCAGGCGCAGGTCTGTGGGAGAGTAGGTCACTGCCGGGGATATATCAGCCCGAAGCGTCGTCTCGATGCTTCGGGCTTTTTCTTTTCCTGCCCCTCGAGCCGACCCCACAACCTGGCCGAGGTGTGCGACGCTGTCGGTGCATGGTGCCCCGGCATCCCCTGACGCTCCTCGTCGCCTGCGCTCTCGTCGCCACGGTCGCCGGCGCGCAGCCGCGCCCGGTGCCCGTACCGGAACTTGCCCGGGCCCGCGATCCCGGCATCGTCACCCTGCTCCGGCACGCGCGCGCCCCCGGGACAGGTGATCCCGCTGGATTCACCCTCGCCGACTGCGCCAGCCAGCGCAACCTCTCGGAGCAGGGCCGTCAGCAGGCGCGGCGCCTCGGCGAGGCGTTCCGCGCGGTCGGCGTGAAGGATGCCGACGTCCGGAGCAGCCAGTGGTGCCGGTGCGTCGAGACGGCGCGACTGCTCGGCGTCGGCGGCGTGCAGGTGGCCCCCTACCTCAACTCGTTCTTCGCCGGCCGCGGCGACGAAGCGGCATCCACCCAGGCGTTGCGTGCCGCGATCCTCGCCAAGGTCGATTCCCGGCGCCCGACGCTGTTGGTCACCCATCAGGTCAACATCACCGCGCTCACCGGTATCGTGCCGGCGGAGGGCGAGGTCGTCTTCGTGCGCGCCACGGCCGCAGGCACCATCGAGGTCCTCGCGCGCGCGACCGTCCCCTGAGCGCACGAGGAGGAGAACGTCCCGTGGCACCATCGCTTCCCCAGCGCGTCGCGCTGGTCACCGGGTGCACCTCCGGCATCGGGCACGCAACGGCCGCACGCCTCCAACGCGCCGGCTGGGTGGTCTACGCCACCGGACGACGCCTCGAGGCCCTGACGGAGCTCGCGGCACTCGGTTGCCGCCCCCTCGCCCTGGACGTGCAGGACGAGGGCTCGATGCAGGCGGCAGTCGAGACGGTGACCAGGGAAGCCGGACAGATCGACGCGCTGGTCAACAACGCCGGATACAGTCAGTCGGGACCGATCGAACTCGTCCCGGTCGACCGCGTGCGCCATCAGTTCGAGACCAACGTCTTCGGATTGCTGCGCCTCACCCAACTGGTGCTGCCCGGCATGCGCGCCCGTCGGACGGGCCGCATCGTGAACATCGGATCGATGGGCGGCAGGCTGACGTTTCCCGGCGGCGGCGTGTACCACGCCACCAAGCACGCGCTCGAGGCCCTCTCCGACGCGCTCCGGTTCGAGGTGGCGGGGTTCGGCATCCAGGTGGTGCTCGTCCAGCCCGGCCTCATCCGCACCGGGTTCTCGACGGCCGCCTCGAGCAGTCTCGAAGGTCTCGGTGCCGGCGCGAGCGGGCCGTACGCCACCTTCACCGCCGAGGTGGAGCGCATCACGCGGGAGTCGTACCTGAAGGGTCCGATGGCGCGGCTCGCCGGGAGCGCAGACGACGTGGCTGCGGTGGTGCAGGAGGCGCTCACCGCGCGGACGCCGCGTGCGCGTTACCGCGTCACGCGGTCGGCGACCCTCCTGATGTCCCTGCGCGCGGTGCTGAGCGACCGCCTGTGGGACGGCTTCCTGGCGCGCACCTACCCCCGACCGGGCGTTCGGTCCTGACGCAGGCGCCTACCTGGCGCCCTGCCGCGTCCGCACGAGTCGGGCCGGATCGAACCCCTGGTCGCGGACCGCCTCGACAAGTCGCGCGTAGGTGGGCTGATCGACGTCGGGAGTCCTCGACAGCACCCACAGGTAGTCGCGGTCAGGCGATCCGACGACGGCAGTGCTGTAGTCCGGGGCGAGGTCGAGCACCCAGTAGTCGCCCCACACGGGCAGGAACGACAGGAAAGCCGGGGCGAACCGCACCTCGAGCACCGACGCCGGCCCCTTCGGGTCGGCTCGACGCGCCACTCCCTTGGCCTCGATCGGGCCCTTCGCCGTGGCGCAGGTGTTCTTCACGTCGACCCGGCCGTCGGCGCGCCTGGCGTAATACACCACCACATCGCCCGTGCACCGCTTCTGGAACCGGTTGGGATAACGCGCCAACTCGAACCAGCGCCCCATGTACTTGTCGATGTCGAAGTTCTCGACCGGACTGACGGGCCGGACCTGAGCCGCGACACGGACCGTGCGGGCCGTGACCGCCAGGGCGGCGACGGCCCCGCAGGCGAGGAGGATGCCGAGTCGACGAGCACGCATGCATGTCTGACGCAAGCGGGCTGCGTCAGGTCGCCCGGAACGCCTCACGCCGGTCCATTTCGTATACTGCCCTGTTGTGTCGAGCCGCATCCCCGTCGAATACGATTCCCAGCGAACGATCCGCACCCGCAACAAGCTCTACTACCGTTGGCTGCACTGGCCGATCTGGATCTTCGTCTTCTTCATCGCGCCGGGGCCGCTCACCTTCGACCTCTTCGAGCGCGGGTTCGACGCCCGCATGGCCCTGTGGCTTGGCGCGGTCATCGTCGGCACGGGCATCCCGTTCCTGCGTGGCAGGCTGCCGGGGTGCGAGCCGGCGCCCTACATCATCAGGTTCACGGAGGATCGGCCCAATCCCGTCTACCGTCGCATCTGCTACTCGTTCGCCTGGGGCGAGGCCATCACCTTCGCGGTCCTCAACATCGTCGGGCTGATCGTCGCGATCGCGACGGGCACGTGGATGCTCAAGGAGATCTACCGCTACGCCTACTTCCCGATGGCGGGCACGATCTGGGCGATCGGGCTGTCGGGCCACCTGCCGCGCGTCAAGCGGTCGACGTCGGGCGAGGGGCACGAGCGGCGCTACTTCTACGGCACGGTCTGGGCCGTGGCGGTCGCGCAGCCGGTCCTCTGGCTGCTGTACCTGACGATGCCGAAGGGGCCGGTGCCGGATACCATCAAGCTCGTCGCATTCGTCGGGGTGCTCGGCTTCATGGGATGGCTGGCCTACAACGGCAAGCTGCCGCGTACCCGCCCTATTGTGCCGGGCGAACTCGCGGCCCTCGACTGATCGCCACCGCGCATCTGCCCCTCTGACCGTTTCCGATCCCCCGATCCCCGATCCGCGACTCCCCGAGACACCCCCCATGCCCGACACTCCCCTGACCGTCCTCTGCGTCGCCACGTACGAGAAGGGCGCCGAGTTCCTGCGCGAGTGCAAGCGGCAGGGGTGCACGGTCCTGCTCCTCACGACCGAGGCGCTCAAGGACCTTCCGAGCTGGCCCCGCGAGGCCATCGACGAGGTGTTCGCCATCCCGGCCGACATCTCGCGCGATGCCCTGCTCAAGGGCGTGAGTCACGTGGCGCGCACGCGACGTCTCGACCGCATCGTGGCCCTCGACGACTTCGACGTGGAGACGGCGGCGCTGCTGCGCGAGCACTTGCGTGTGCCCGGCATGGGTGAGTCCACGGCCCGGTACTTCCGCGACAAGCTGGCGATGCGCCAGCGGGCCCACAACCAGGGCATCCTCGTCCCGCCGTTCACGAGCGTGGTCAACGACGCCGACGTGAACGCCTACCTCGACGGGGTGCCCGGTCCCTGGCTGGTCAAGCCGCGATCGCAGGCGGCGGCGATCGGCATCAAGAAGGCCGAGACCCGCGACCAGGTCTGGCAGCACGTGCACGACCTCGGCGACATGCGCTCGTTCTCGCTGCTCGAGCACTTCGTCGCCGGCGACATCTACCACGTCGACTCGATCGTCTGGGACCGGCAGGTGGTGTTCACGGCGGCGCATCGGTACGGCTCTCCGCCGTGGACGGTGGCGCACCAGGGCGGCATCTTCACCACCAGCACCGTGGACCGCGCGTCGGAGCACGCGCAGGTGCTCGACGCCCTCAACCGGCGCCTGCTCGACACGCTCGGCATGGTGCGCGGCGTGACCCACACCGAGTTCATCCACGGGCACGACGGCCGGTTCTACTTCCTCGAGACGGCGGCGCGGGTCGGCGGCGCGTTCATCGTCGACGTGATTGCGGCGGCCACGGGCCTGAACCTGTGGCACGAGTGGGCGAAGCTGGAAGTGGCGGGGGAGCACGGCCGCTACGAGGTGCCTGCGCACCGCGAGGACTACGCGGGGTTGGTGCTGTCACTGGCCAGGCAGGAGCACCCGGACACGTCTGGCTACGACGACCCGGAGATCGTGCAGCGCATCGACCTGCCGCACCACGCCGGCCTCATCGTGCGGAGCGACTCGCCGGCCACCGTGCAGGCCCGCCTCGACGACTACGCCCGGCGATTCCTCGAGGATTTCTACGCGTCCGCGCCTGCCCCTGACCGGGCGACGCACTGACGTTTGACGTTTGACGTTTAACGTTTAACGTTCAAGGCCCAAGGCCCAAGGCCCAAGGCCCCAGGCCCAAGGCCCCAGGCGTCAAACGTCAAACGTCAAACGTCAAACGTCACTAAGGCGCCCCGCAGCTGTTGCCGGGATTGGTGATGGCGCCGCCGGCCATCACGGTGCCCTGCCACTGGCCGCGGCACTCGCGCCACGTCAGGGCCCTCACCGAGTTGAGGCCGTTGCCCGTGTAGTTGATCGTCGGGTTGCCGGCAATCACCATGACGCCGGACTGCCTGGTCACCGGATTCTTGCTCGCGTAATCGGTGTCGGCCTCGTTGAGGGCGATCACCTGCCCGTTCAGCGTCGGACTGCCCTTGATGTCCAGTTGGTGGCGGGCATAGAACAGCCCGTTGTACGAGCTGTCGAACGTCGCGCCCAGGTCCAGATCGTGGCCTGCAATCATCAGGATGGGACCGATGAACGGCACGGTGGAGTGTGGCCGGACGTTCGGGTTGCCGTTGGCCTCGATCGAGCCCTGGGCGATCACGGTGAGGTTCACCTCGGCGCCGGCTGCGCCGCTCGTGTTCGCGGTCTCCTGTGCATTGCCGATCACGTAGTACGTCCCGGCCTGGGTGACGCCCTGGGTTCGCCAGAGCTGCCCGTTGTTGTTGTAGTCCCACCCCGCCGGGATGGCGCCGAGGGCGACGAGCGAGTTGGCGTAGCCCGGGCCGGCCGGCAGGCCCGTGTACGCGCAGCCGTTGTTGCTCACGCAGCTCACGAACCCGTCGTTGTACCCCTTCGGGATGAGCGTGTACACGGTGAAACCTGCTGCCTTCGCCTGCTGCGCCACGCGGTAGGGGTCGAGGCGGGGGATGTTCATGCGCGGTGAGTACGGCCGCGAGTCGACGTCGGCCGCGGTACAGGCCGTGCCGCCCTGGACGTTGCCGCTCTCGGTGGTGCCCGCCGTGCTGGCGTAGTACACGTGCGTGCAGGGGTTGCCCGACAGCAGCAGCGTGCCGTTGGCGTGGATCGACCCGGCCGGCCCGGTGACCGTGGGGTTGCCCTTCACCTCGAGGTTGCCGTCGACGACCACCGCCGGCATCGCGGCCGCGCCCAGCGTGAGCTCCACGGCGGCGCGCGCGCCGTTGCCGCCGAAGCCGACGCTGCGCATGTACAGCACCTTGTCGACGTCGACGTTCGGGTCGTTGTTGGTGTTGGGCGCCGGCGCCACCTGCTCGCGGGAGTGGTTGTCGCACAGCTCAACGAAGTAGCGTCCCGGCCCGAAGACGCGTCCCGCCGCGGGGATGAAGTCTGCGGCCTGGGTGGGGTAGCCCGCCGGCAACGTGCCGGCCGGGGTGCCGGCGAGTTCGTCGTACGAGCAGCCCGCGCCGTCGCCGCGCTGCAGGAAGACGTTCAGGCTCTCCCAGTCCTGCCACAGCACCAGCTGCTTGCCGTGCTCGATGCCGGCGTCGGCGATCGCCAGCGCCTCCGTGGTCTGGCTCTCGGCGGTCGCCTGCGACACGGTCGACAGCGCGACGCTGGTGAGGCCCAGCCCGAGGACCGTCACCATCGTCAGCGACAGCAGGGTGAAGATCATGGACGCGCCGCGCTCGTCGCGGCACGCCACGCCGATGCGCGTGCTCACTTGATCCTCCTCACGCTGATGGTGCCCGAGCTGGTGGTCACGGGCATGCCGATGTCGTTGATGCTGGTGATCGTCACGTTGACGCCGCCGATCAGGTCGGGACGGGTGAGCACGTTGGCCAGCGGCCCGCCGTTCTGGTTGGTGTAGGCAAAGGCGATCGACTGCACGCGCGGGCCGAACGACACGAGCGCCGCGTCGGTCGGCTCCCGCTTCCAGAGCGAGCCGTTGGCGACGACGAACAGCACGTCCTCGTACGGGTCGTCGTAGGCGCCGTCGCGCGGGTTCCAGTCCGACCGCACCCGCACCGAGTCGAAGGTGCCGTTGTTGTCCGGGTCAGGGAAGATCGCCTGGCAGTAGACGTCGGTGTCGCTGATGCACGACGACTGGCGCAGCAGCCTGGTGATCAGGTCCATCGCCGCGCCGGCGGTGTCGCGCGCGTCGAGGGCGGCGCGCTGCTGGCCGAACATGCGGCTCGACGACACCATCACCGACGTGGTCATCAGCAGCACGACGACCATGACGGCGCTGCTCACGAGCAGCTCCACCATCGTCAGGCCGCGTTCGGAAGAGGGCGTCATCGCCATAGCAGTGTCCTGACCTGCGAAGCGCGCGTGGCCGCGTCCGCTGTTTCGCCCTGCAGGCCGGCCCCGCGGACCGGCTGCGCCCGTACCGTGATGTCCAGTGAGCCTGCCGGCCCGGCCTGCACCAGCCACCGCACCCGCATCTGCCCGGTGGGCGTCACGTTGACGATGGCGGTGTGGTCGGCGACGTTGGCAAACAGGTTGCCGCCGACCGTCAGCCGCGCGTCGTTGCGCGGCAGGATGCGCAGGACCTCGAGTTGCTGCATCGCGGCCATGCCGGCCCGTCCGCCGTCACGAGAGCGCTGCTGCAGGGTGGCGGCGGTGGCGAGCAGGCCGGCGACGGCGAGCAGGCCGGTACCGGCGACGCCCACCGAGATGAGCGACTCCACGAGGCCGAAGCCCCGATCGTCGTGAAGGCTGTCCGACTGGCGCAGGCGCGCCATCCGGGTGCGGAGGAAGGCGAGAACCATGGCAGACCTCAGGTCCCGGTCGTGCGGCCGGTGGCCAGCACGCTGATGTTGCGGATGACGGTGGTGTCTTCGATCTGGATGCTGAGTTGCATCGGCTGCTGCGTCGGGCGACCGAGGGCGTCGAAGGCGTAGGAGGTGACCGCCGTCGGCGCGACGAACTGGATGCCGGCCGGCAGGAAATACCGCTTCAGCTCGACTTCCTGGTCAGTGGTCACTTCCCGGGCGAAGACGGAGATGCGTCCGTCGGCCGGATCGACCTCGACCCGCGCCTGCGCGCTGGTGCGGAACGCCTGGCGTCGGGCCTCCGACATGGCATTGCCGATCTCCGTCGCTCCGACGCGCAGGCGCTGCGACGTGAGCGCCCCCCGCAGGAGGGGCGTTCCGACGGCCATAATCGTCGCGCTGACGGCCAGGACCATCAGCAATTCCACAATGGAGAATCCCCGCCGGGAGGCACGCGGTGCGAACATGGCGATCACTGTGATGGCAAGACTCGTACCTTGGACAGTTGCCCGGAATCAGCGCCTCGCCGCGCGCCATCCCGCGGCGGGCCCGCCTCGCCCTCGCCCCCGAATTCGACCCGGCCACCCAGATCTGTAATCGCCACCACCCTCGCCATGTCACGAGACATCGACGCGCTCACCTCGTACACGCTGAAGCACCTGCGGGACCGCTGGTGGAGCACCCGCTGGACGCACTGGGTCGGCAGCCATCTCCGGTGCGACCCCGGCGGGCGGCTGGTGCACGTCGGGTGCGGCAACGGCGAGATCGACGTCGCCCTGGCCCTGACGACACCCGACCTGCACGTGGTCTCGGTCGACATCCACCCGTCGCGCGCCCGCCACGCCCGGGAACTGGCCGGCGAGGTCGGCGCGCGCATCCAGGCGCTGGCTGGCGATGCCCGCTCCCTGCCGCTGCGGGAGGGCTGCGCCGACGCCGTGCTCTGCATCGGCGTGCTCCAGCACCTGGCCGACCCCGAGGCGGCCACCCATGCCCTGGCGGCCCTGGTCCGACCCGGTGGCCGCATCCTGATCGTCGAGCCCGATCACGAGTCGCGCACGTGGTACTGCGGCACGCCCGCCGGCGACCGCGCCTTCACCGCGGCTCGGGAGACGCTGGGACGATGGCACCGCGAGTTGGCGCCCTCGGCGCCGACCCGCCTCGGCATGCACGTCGTGTCGTGGCTCCGGGAGGCCGGCCTCGAGCCGTTGGTCGTCGAGCCCCTGCCCGTCGCCGAATCGCGCCTCGGCGCGCCTCCGCCCGGCGTGTGGGAGAACCGCGACCGCCTGCTGACGGCCAGCGCCAGCGCGCCAGGTCGGGAGGCCGACGGCGAGCGCCTGCGAGAAGCCCTCGAGGCCTATCGCGACGCCGCCGACGCCCAGGGCGCCGCGTTCGTGGAGATCCAGCACGCCCTGCTCGTCGCGACGCTGGCGCAGAGACCGGGATAGGACGCTCGTGATGCTGCGATGCCGCGACCAGTCCTCCGAAGCGCGCAGCGCGAAGGAGGATGCCGCGATGCCGGGACGGCCGCATGACGAAGGCCGTCAGCCAGCCTGAGCCTTGAGCCCCGAGCCCTGAGCCTTCATCCTGTAGCGCATGCCCGCTGGCCACGAAGGATGGGGCGCGTACGCGCCGTTCTACGACTGGGAGAACGCTCGCACGATGGGGCGTCGCGACCTCGGCTTCTGGCGCCAACTGGCAGCGCAGGCCGGCGGGCCGGTCGTCGAACTCGGCAGCGGTACCGGGCGGCTGACCGTGCCGCTCCACCGGCAAGGCATCCCGATCGTGGGGGTCGACTACACCGCGGAGATGCTCCGTCGCGTCGCGCCGCGGGCCCGGCGCTCCCGTACCACCCGACCTCGCGTCGTCAGGGCCGACGCCAGCCGCTTGCCGCTTGCCGATGGGGCGTTTCGCCTCGTCATGGCCCCGTACGGTTTCCTCCAGTCGCTGCTGAGCGATGTCGTCCTCTCGCGCACCATCCGAGAGGCGCACCGGGTGCTCGCCCCCGGTGGCCTGTTCGGCATCGACCTCGTCCCCGACGTCCCCCGCTGGCGTCAGTACACCCGCAAGGTCGTGTTCTTCAGCCCGGAGGGTCCCCGCGGCCTGCCGATCACGCTCCGCGAGACGGTCAGGCAGGATCGCGAGAAGGGACTCACCACCTTCGAACAGGAGTACATCGAGGGGCGGGGGCCCCGGAAACAGGTGACGCCGTTCACCATCCGCTTCCGGACCCTGCCGCTGCCGAAAGTGGCCGCCCGCCTCGAACGGGCAGGGTTCGAGGTCGAGGCCGTGCTCGGCGACTACCGGGGGGGTACCTGGGACAGCCGCGCCGACGTCTGGCTGCTGCTCGCCCGCAAGAGGTAGGGCGGGGGTGTCCCCTTCGACTCCGCTCAGGGCCAGCCTCCCCGCCGTTGGCTGACCAACGGCGCGGTCGGAGACCGCGCCCTTCCCGGGAGGGCAGACATCGCGCCCAACCTGGGGGCCGCGTGCTAAAATCCTGCGGTTCTACGACGTTCTGCCGAGGAGTCCCACGCGATGTCCGGCCACTCGAAATGGCACACGATCAAGCACAAGAAGGGCGCGCTCGACGCCAAGCGCGGCAAGATCTTCACGCGCATCATCAAGGAGTTGTCCGTCGCGGCACGTAGCGGCGGTGGCGACCCCGCGATGAACCCGCGCCTGCGCACCGTGATCGCGGAAGCCAAGTCCGTGAACATGCCCAACGACAACATCACGCGGGCAATCCGGCGCGGCACGGGCGAGGAAGAGGGCGTCAACTACGAGGAGATCACCTACGAGGGCTACGGCCCCGGCGGCGCCGCGGTGATCATCGAGACGCTCACCGACAACCGCAACCGCACGGTCGGGGAACTGCGCCACCTCCTCACCAAGAACAACGGCAGCCTCGGCGAGACCAACTCGGTCGCCTGGATGTTCGAGCGCAAGGGCTTCATCGCGGTCGAGAAGGCCAAGGTCGACGAGGAGGCGCTGATGGCCGCCGTGCTCGACGCCGGCGCCGACGACATGGCCGACGAGGGCGATACCTGGGAGATCACGTGCGACATCGCCGGTTACGAGGCGGTGCTCGAGGCCGTGAAGAAGCTCTCGATCGAGCCTGCGGAGGCCCAGGCCCTCGCCATGCTGCCCAAGAACACCATCAAGCTCGAGGGCAAGACCGCCCAGCAGATGCTCAAGCTGATGGACGCGCTCGACGACCACGACGACGTCAAGCAGGTGTGGTCGAACTTCGACATCGAGGAGAAGGAGATCGAGGCCTCGATGGCATGAGGATCTTCGGGATCGACCCCGGGTCGGTGCGCACCGGCTACGGCTGCATCGAGACCAGCGGCGCCCGCTGCGCCCTGGTCTGCAGCGGCGCCATCGTGCCACCTCCCCGGAGTCCCTTCCCGGAGAAACTGCAGGTCCTCCACCTCGAACTCACCGCCCGGCTCGCCGACGCCCGCCCCGACTGCGTCGCCATCGAGAGCCTCTTCCACGGGCTGAACACCCGCAGCGCGTTCGCCCTGGCTCATGCCAGGGGCGTGATGCTGCTCGCGGCAACGCAACTCGGGATTGCCGTGGTCGAGTACGCGCCGGCCGAGGTCAAGCGCGCCGTCGTCGGTTTCGGCCGCGCGGAGAAGCCCCAGGTCCAGCAAATGGTCACGATGCTGCTCGGCCTCGACGCGCCGCCCAGGCCCCTCGACGTGTCCGATGCCCTCGCCGTCGCCATCTGCCATGCGCACACCGCGTCGTCGCTGGTGCCACAGGCCGACGCCACGCCCTTCGCGCGCGGCCGCCGCGTGACCAGCTGGCGCCAGGTGCGTCCAGAGGACCTGGAGCGCCGATGATCGCCGCCCTGCGAGGCCGGCTGATCGAGAAGCAGCCGGCGCGGCTGATCGTCGACGTCGGTGGCGTCGGCTACGACGTGCAGGTGCCGCTCTCGACCTACGGCAGCGTCGGCGAGGTCGGCGGCGAGCTCTCGCTGCGCGTCCACACCCACGTGCGCGAGGAGCAGATCGCGCTCTTCGGGTTCCTCACCGCGCTCGAGCAGCAGATCTTCGAGCGGCTGATCTCGGTCAACGGCATCGGGCCGAAGGTCGCGCTCGCCGTCCTCTCGGGCATCGCGCCCGGCGACCTGGTCGCCGCGGTGCAGGGCAACGAGCCGGCACGATTGACGACGATCCCGGGCATCGGCCGCAAGACCGCCGAGCGCATCGTCCTGGAACTGCGTGACCGGCTGCCGGCGGCGCTTCCCGTGGCGGCCGACGCCACCGGTCCCGGCGGTGCGGTGCGCGCCGACCTGATCTCGGCCCTCGTCAACCTCGGCTACCCGCGCCCGACCGTCGAGAAGGCGGTCGGTGACGTGTTGAAGGCCCAGCCGTCGTCGACCTTCGACGAGGCGCTCCGGCAGGCGCTCGGGCGGCTCGCCCGGGCATGAGCGAGATGCACGATCCCCGTGTCGTGAGCGGTCGCGTCGGCGACGACGAGGCGCAGTACGAGGCCGGGCTGCGCCCGCGCACGCTCGACGACTACATCGGGCAGGACCGCGTGCGCGAGAACCTGCAGGTGGCGATCGCGGCGGCGCGGCAGCGCGGCGAGGCCCTCGACCACGTGCTGGTGTCGGGGCCGCCTGGCCTCGGCAAGACGACGCTGGCGCACGTCATCGCCAACGAGATGGGCGTGTCGATGAAGGCCTCGTCGGGGCCGGTCATCGAGCGTCCCGGTGATCTCGCCGCCATCCTCACGACGCTGCAGCGCCACGAGGTGCTGTTCATCGACGAGATCCACCGCCTGTCGCCGGCCATCGAGGAGATCCTCTACCCGGCGATGGAGGACTACGAGCTCGACATCGTCATCGGGCAGGGGCCGGGCGCGCGATCGGTGAAGGTGCCGGTGCAGCCGTTCACGCTGGTGGCAGCGACCACCCGCACCGGCCTGCTGACGGCGCCGCTGCGCAGCCGCTTCGGGCTCGTGCATCGCCTCGACTACTACGGCGAGGGCGACATGGTCGAGATCGTGACGCGGTCGGCGCGCATCCTCGGCGTGTCGATGGCGCCCGAGGCGGCCGCCGAGGTGGCGAGGCGGTCGCGCGGCACGCCGCGCATCGCCAACCGACTGCTGCGGCGCGTCCGCGACTACGCGCAGGTGCGTGCCGACGGCGTGGTGACCATCGAGGTGGCGCAGGCCGCGCTCACGCTCCTCGAGGTCGACGCCTACGGCTTCGACGAGGTCGATCGCCGCCTGTTGCGCGTGATCATCGACAAGTTCGATGGCGGGCCCGTCGGCGTGAACACGCTGGCGGCCGCGCTCGGGGAGGAGCGCGACGCCGTCGAGGACATCTACGAGCCCTTCCTCATGCAGGTGGGCTTTCTCGAGCGCACGCCGCGGGGTCGGGTGGTGACCCGCCGCGCGTATGCGTTCTTCGGGCTCGACGCGCCCGGAAAGGACAATCGCCTGTGGTAACGCAGTCCGCGGCCCGCCCGCACGGGACCCTCAGCGGGGGCTCGCCCACGATCCAGCCCTGCATCAGCGGCCTGGCCACGTACCTGCCGCCGCGCACGCTCACCAACGCCGACCTCGAGAAGATGGTCGACACCAACGACGAGTGGATCCTGCAGCGCACCGGCATCCGCAAGCGCCACATCGTCGATCCGGGCGTCGCCACGTCGGACCTCGCGGCGGAGGCGGCCCGTGCGGCCATCGCGCGCGCCGGGCTCACGCCGGCCGACATCGACGTGATCATCGTCGGCACCACCACGCCCGACACGATCTTCCCGAGCACGGCCTGCCTGCTGCAGCACAAGATCGGCGCGAGCAAGGCCTGGGGCTTCGACCTCGGCGCCGCCTGCTCCGGCTTCACCTACGCGCTGACGACGGCGGCCGGCTTCGTGAGTGCAGGCATGGCGAAGCACGCGCTCGTCGTCGGCGCCGACGTGATGTCGAGCATCATCGACTACACCGACCGCACCACCTGCGTGTTGTTCGGCGATGGCGCGGGCGCGGTGATCGTCTCGCCGTCGCCCGGCGACGGACTCGGCCTGATCGACTTCACCCACGAGGTGGACGGCAGTGGTGGCCCGGCGCTGTGCATGCCGGCCGGCGGCTCGAAGATGCCGGCCAGCCACGAGACGGTGGACAAGCGGATGCACTACGTCCACCAGGACGGGCAGACCGTGTTCCGGTTCGCGGTGCGCAAGAACGAGGAAGTGTGCAAGCGCCTCCTCGAGCGGAACGGCCTCACCTCGGCCGACCTCGACCTGTTCGTGTCGCACCAGGCCAACAAGCGGATCATCGAGTCGGCCGCCCAGCGCCTCGGCGTGCCGCCCGAGAAGTTCGTGCTCAACATCGGCGAGTACGGCAACACCACCGCCGCGACCATCCCGCTCGCGCTCGACGACGCGCAACGCGACGGCCGCCTGAAGAAGGGCGACCTCGTGATGCTCGCGTCGGTCGGCGCCGGCTTCACGGTGGGCTCGGTGCTGCTCCGCTGGGCGTACTGACGTCTGACGTTTGACGTCTGACGTTCTCGTGGGCGTCGACCTTCAGGTCGACGCTCAGCGAGTCATCACTGACCGTCGACCTGAAGGTCGACGCCCACGAAACAAGAAGGGCGGCTGGATCTCCCGATCCTTCCGCCCTTCTTCCTTTCCCGACTCCCGACTCCCGACTCCCGACTCCCGACTCCCGACTCCCGGATTCCGGTCCCCGGCTTCTCCTACATGTTCGTCACGTCGTGCCCGAGTGCGGCGCGCTCGGCCTTGGCCTTCTCGGCCTCCTCGAGCTTCACGAGGCCGCGCCGGATGGCGGCGGTCGCCGCCTGGGTGCGGTCGCGGACGCCGAGCTTGCCGAGCAGGCCGTTCACGTACGACTTGATCGTGCCTTCGGTCGTGTTCAGCTCGTGGGCGATCTCGCGGTTGCTGTGGCCGCTGACGATGAGGCGCAGGACGTCCATCTCGCGGCGGGTCAGGTCGGTGCGGCCGGCCTGGTCGAGCACCTGCGTGATGCGCGGCGGGATGTACTGCCGTCCCTCGTGCACCGCGATGATCGCCTCGAACAGTTCGTCGCTCGGCATGCCCTTGAGCACGTACGCGGCGGCGCCGGCCGACAGGGCCCGGGCGATGTCCACGTCGCCCTCGTACACGGTCAGCACCACGACCCGCGCCTCGGGGAACTCGGCGCGGATGGCCCGGATCGCCTCGGGGCCCTCCATCACCGGCATGCGCAGGTCCATGATGGCCAGGTCGGGCTGGGTGCGCCGGAAGGCGGCAACGGCCTCCTCGCCGTTGCTGGCGGTGGCGACCACCGAGAAGCGCGGATCGCGCTCGAGCACGGCCACCAGCCCCTGGCGCAGGATGTCGTGATCGTCCGCCACGAGCAGGCGGATGGGTGAGCGTACTTCGCTGGTCACAGCCACTCCTTCGGGCAGCCTTCGAGCCCCATCCCTAGGTGAGATCGGCAGACGGCACGGCATTCTGTAGCGTCGACCCGGCGCCGGCAGAAACGACCTTGACAAAGGCACCTGGCTTCCGATGCCTCACCGAAGCAATCATCATGGCACAAGTGAGGCACGCGCGCAGGCGACCTTGGGCCAGTTCACCCGGTCGCCGGAACGAGCACGGCCACCGGCAGCGACTCGAGGACGCGCGCAAGGAAGAGCCAGCGTGTATCGGCCGTGGCGGCGGGGGCAACCGTCGCGCCCGTCAGCAGGTCCCGCCACGCCGCTTCCGGCCCGTCAAGCGGCAGGATCGCCCGCGACGTCGCCCACGCGGCGCCCACCGGCCACTCGCCCGGCAGTCTGCCGGTGCGTAAGCCGACGATGACGATCACCCAGCCGTGGGTCGGGTGCGTCCGAGCGAACGCCATCGCCGAGGCATCGACGGAGAGGTCCACGGTCAGCGGCCGGTAGTCACCGTGGTGCCAGAGCTCGGGCTGCCCGCGCCGCGCCCGCAGCAGCGTGGCGACGACGTGCTGCTTGATGCGCCCGTCGGGCCAGGCCTCGAGCCAGCCGCGCACCGCGTCGGCACCGGACGCTCCCGTCGTCCGCTCCGCGTCGATCGCCGCCAGCCGCGTCGCCAGCGCGTCGAACGGCACCGGCCGCCGGTTGTCGGGATCGACGAGGTCGAACTTCCAGTCCTCGGCGCCCTGGTAGGTGTCCGGAATCCCGGGCAGCGTCGACTTGAGGACCACCTGGGCGAGGCTGTTGGACACGCCGCGTCGCGCGATCCGCTCGGCGATCGGGCGCAGCGCCCCGAGCACCCGGCCCGACACGCTCCCCGTGAGCACCTCGGCCACGTACGCCATCGTCGCCGACTCGTACGCCTCGTTCTGCGCAATCCAGCTGGTGTGCCGCTTGGCCTCCCTGATGGCCTTGAGCATGTACGCCTTCAACCGTTCCACCAGGTCGGCCGGCGCGGGCGAGGCCACTGGCACGCCGGGCGGCCAGCAGCCCACCAGCACCTGCAGGAAGCGATACTCGTCGAGGCGGTCGGGCCCCCACGTGTTGCGTCGCAGCGTGCGTGCCGGCGCGGCGGCCCGCAGCGCCCGGCCTACTGCCTCCTGCCACGCCTCGGGCCACTCCGACAGCGCGTGGATGCGGGCCCGCACGTCCTCGCCGAGCTTGGTGTCGTGGGTCGAGAGGGTCACCATCGCCAGCGGCCAGTCGCGCTGGCGCTCCCGCGCCGCCGCGTGCACGTCGTCGACCGATGGCACCGGCCGGCCCGGGTCGGCGCCCACCTCGTTGAGCGACACCAGCACGTTGTGCCGGTAGAAGGTCGTGTCCTCGACGCCCTTGGCCTGCACCGGACCCGTGTACTGCTGCAGCTTCATGGCGAAGGCGAGCCGCCGCTCGCGCATCGCGCTGGCCGACGGATCGTCGAGGACCGGCTCGCCCGGCAGCAGCACGTCGCGCAGGAACCGGAAGAGCGACCGCTCCATCGCCGGATTGCGCCGCTCGGCCTCGGCGATCGTGCGATCGACGATGGCCTCGTCCTCGCGCGTCCAGCCGCGGTGACTCGCGTAGGTGCGGTACACCGGGATGCACGCCACGTACTCGGTGATCAGCTCGCGCAGGCTGTTCAGCGTGAAGTCGCGCGTGTGCCGGTCGCCGCGGGCGATGCGGGAGAGCGCGTCGGCGAGCACGCCGAGCTCGCTCGACATCGCCGTGTTCATGATCAGCCGCTTGGCCTCGTACACGATCTCGTCGAGCGGCTCGCGCGCGCCGGTCAGGCGGGCATGCAGGCGCCGCAGCCGGCGCAGGCCGGCAGGATCGACGAACAGGCCGTTGATCTCGTTGAGGCTCTCGTAGCCCGTCGTGCCGTGCACCTCCCAGTCGGCCCGCAGGCGCTCGTCGCCGGAGAGGATCTTCTCGGCGACCACGTACAGGGGCGCATCGACGCCGGTCTCGCGCCGGGCCAGCGCCTGCAGCCGGGTGAAGTAGGCCGCGGGGTCGAACAGGCCGTCGGGGTGATCGAGGCGGAGCCCGCGCACCACGCCTTCGCGCAGCCATCGCCCGACCAGCGCATGCGTCGCCTCGAAGACCGCCTCGTGCTCCACGCACACGCCCGCGAGCTCGTTCACGTCGAAGAACCGGCGGTAGTTGATCTCGTCGACGGCCGTCCGCCACGACGCCAGCCGGTAGGGCTGTGCCTCGAGCAGCCCGTGCAGTTCGTCGAACGACGCGGTGTCGCCCGGCCTGCCGTTCACCAGTTGCACGGCGTCCTCGATCGCCTCGGCGACGACGGGCGCCTCCGCGACCAGTCGCACGAGCCGCGCGCGGTGCACTTCCTTCTCGCGCTGCCGGATGGCGATGCGCTCCGGGTGCGTGTCGGTGTAGGGGGGCAGGTTGTGCAGGCCCTCGAGGATGCTCAGGAACTCGATGACGGCCGGGTGCGCGTCGCCGAGTTGCGCCTGCAGCGCCGTGCCGGCGTGTCGCAGCACCAGTGGCGTCTGCCGCGGGTTGACCGGCAGCCGGTGCTCGAAGTACCGCAGCCACAGCCGACCATCGTCGTATTCCAGGCGCAGTTCGCCGCGCTCGAGCACCACGCCGTACTGCTCGCCGAGGATCGGCAGCAGCACCTTCTGTCGGAGGTGCGGCGTCACCGGTTCCCAGTCGATGTCGAAGTACTCGGCGTACGGGGAGCACGGGCCGTTCTCGAGCACCTCGCGCCACCACGGATTGGCGCGCGGGTCGACGCCCATGTGGTTCGGCACGATGTCGGACACGAGCCCCATGCCGTGCGCCGTCGCCGTCGCGGCCAGCGACGCGAGGTCCTCCTCGGTGCCGAGGTCCGGGTTCACGGCGGCGTGATCGCAGATGTCGTAGCCGTGCGTGCTGCCGGGCCGGGCCTTCAGCATCGGCGAGAGGTACAAACCGTCGACGCCGAGCGCGGCCAGGTAGGGCACCACCGCCTCCACCTGCCGGAACGTGAGATCCGGGCCGAGCTGCAGGCGGTAGGTGCTCGCGGGCGTCCAGGCCGGTGTCCGCAGGCTCATGCCACGCCTCCTGCCAGGTGCAGGACGACCCCAAGCGGCGCGTTGGGACCGTCGATGATCAACCGCCCGGCGTCGACACGGACCGTCGCATCCATCGAGCCGGCAAGCAAGGCAGGGCGCGGTGTCTCACCGAGCCCACCCAAGGTAGGGCGCGGTGTCTCACCGCGCCGTTGGTCGTCTGTGACAGCCTGCACGGATTCGACCGCGATCTCCCGCGTGCCGCGCCCCGAGAAGTCCACGTACGTCGCCAGCGTGCCGCCGAGCGCCGACGGTTGCGTCAGCCACAGCGCCTGCGCGTTGAGCGCCACGCAGCGCACGCGCGTGCGATCGCGGACCATGCCGAGGTGCGCCCGACGGATGGCGAGCAGCGCGCGCGTCTGCGCCAGGGCCTCGGCATGCGGCGACCGCTCGCGTTCGCGCCAGTCGAGCCGACTCGCCTGCCACGTGCCCGGCGCCTGTGGGCTCGGGATGCGCTCACGCGCCTCGGGGGCGCTGAAGGCCGAGAAGCGCCGGAACTCGTGCCGACGCCCCTCCACGACCCGCTCGCCGAGCCCGTCGCCGTGATCGGTGAAGAAGAGGAACGGCGTCGAGGCGGCCCACTCCTGTCCCATGAAGAGCAACGGTGTCTCCGGGGCGGTCAACAGCAGCACGTGCGCCGCCAGCCATGCCGCCATGTCGATCTGGTGGTGCAGGCGGTCGCCGTGGGCACGGTTGCCGACCTGGTCGTGGTTCTGCAGGCAGATCACCGAGGCCTCGATCGGCACCCGGGCCGGCGACGTGCCGCGCGGCCCGTCGTAGTGCACGGCATGCTGACCGCTGAACACCCAGCCGTCGGCGACGGCAGCGGCGATCTCGTCGGTGCTGCCGCGGAAGTCCGAGAACCACGCTTCGTGGTCGCCAGCGAGGTGCCGACGGACGGTGTGGTGGAAGTCGTCGGCCCACACGCCGGTCATACCGTGGCCACCCTCGGCGATCGGCAGCAGCAGCGTGTCGAGGTTGCGCTCGTCCTCGGCGATCAGGTGCACCTCGCGACCGGTGACGTGCGCCTCGACCTCGCGCGCCAGTTGCGTGAGCAGGTGCTCCGCGCTCGCGTCGGTGAGCGCGTGGGTGGCGTCGAGCCGCAGGCCGTCGAGGTGGTACTCGAGCAGCCAGTGCAGCGCGTTGTCGCACAGCAGCCGACGCACCTGCGCCGAGCCGGGACCATCGAGGTTGATGCCGCGGCCCCACGGCGACGTGTGGCGGTCGGTGAACACGGTGGGCATCCACGCCGCCAGGTACGCGCCGTCGGGCCCGAGGTGGTTGTAGACCACGTCGAGCAGCACGGCGAGGCCGAGCGCGTGGGCGCGGTCCACAAGCGCCCGGAGATCGTCTGGATGCCCGTAGCGCTCCGACGGGGCGAAGAGCGCCGCGCCGTCGTAGCCCCAGTTGCGGGTGCCCGGGAACGCCGCGACCGGCATCAGTTCGATCGCGGTCACCCCGAGCTCGACGAGGTCGGGCAGCCGCGCCATCGCCGCGGCGAACGTGCCCTCCTCGGTGAACGTGCCCACGTGCAGCTCGTACACGACCAGCGCATGGCGGGGAACGCCGCGCCAGCCCTCGTCGGTCCAGGCGAAGGCGTCCGGATCGATCACCATCGACGGGCCGTGCACGCCATCGGGCTGCCAGCGCGTACAGGGATCGGGCCAGGCCGGATCGTCGTCTCGCTGGAGCCGGTACCGATCACCGGCCCGTACCCCCGGCACCGACACCTCGAACGTGTCCTCGACGACCCGCGCCAGCGGCACTGCCGCATGGCCCTCGCGCAGGAGCCTCACCTCGCGCGCCCCCGGCGCGCAGACGCGGAACGTCGCGCCGCGAGCGTCGAGCCGCGTGCCGAACGTCGGTGTCCACGCCACGCTCATGAAGGTTCCCCGACCGGACGCGCCGCCAGATCGGCAAGCACCGTGCGCGCCATGTGGCGACGGGCTTCGCCGGCGCCCACCGCATCGACGAGCCAGCGCCAGATCAGGCTGGCGCGCAGGCCCTCGACGAGCGTCGCCACCGGCGGCGCCTCGTGTCCGGCGGCCGCGAGTTCCTCCTGCCAGCCGCGCACCAGCGCCCACGTCGCCACCGCCCACCAGGTCCGCGCGTGCGGATCGTGCAGGTCGCGCCCGGGTGCATGGACGATTGCCGTCACCGCCACGTACGCCAGATCGGCGGCCAGTCCGCCGATGTCGCGCTCGCCATGATCGCCGGTCTGCGTCTCGCGCCGCGCCGTCGCGTCGTCCGGATCGACGGGCACTGGCTCGCCGTCGGTCCATCGCCAGCGCGCCAGGGCGCCGAGCAGTGGCCCCGTGGCGAGCACGCGCCTGGCCGCCGGGCCGGCCAGCAGCGTCGCCCACCGGCTCCGTGCGTCGGGGGGCAGGTCGACGAGCGCCGCGAGCGCCGCATCGGCCATCTCGCGATCGCGCGTCGCGCCCTCGTCCTCGCGCGGGCCGCCGCCGGAGGCGCCGGCCGGGGCCATGGCGATCGCCACGTGGGTCGACGCCACCCGCCGCCCGAGGATGCGCGCCATGCGCTCCACCTCGTGCAGCGGTTCGCTGTCAAGGCGAGGCGCGTCGCGACCCTCGCGCAGCCAGGCGAAGGGATCGGCCACCTCACCCGCGGTGCGCGGCTCGGCGAGCCAGCGCGACACGAGGCGTTGCGCCCGCACCCAGCCGTCCTCGGTCGCCGGGACGCGCGAGCGGAGCAGCAGGAAGGGCCAACGCCGGCCGTCGGGTGTCAGCAGGTCGAGGCTCGCGTACGGCACCGGCAGTTCCACGTCGATGTTCTGCGACAGCGCGCCGAGCAGGAGCTGCTCCTGCGAGCGCCCGGCGAGCAGCCGTCGCCTGATCTTGATCTCGGCCGCAGCGCCGCACGTCACCACGGTCTGCCCGAGCGTGGTCGGCACGGCCGAGTACGGCTCGTGGTCGGCCAGCACGGCCGGCCCCTGCGACGCCGCGTCGAACACGCCGTCGCGACCGGGCACCCGCGTCCCGTCGGTCAACAGGCGCATCAGCACGCGCGCCGCGTCGGCCTCGATCACCTCGTGCAGCACGCCCGTTCGGGCGCCGGCGATCCGGGCGACGACACGATCGGGGTGCTTGTCGAGCAGTTCCTCGCCGCGTGGCCCGGAGGTGAAGGTGAGCACGAGACCGTAGCGGTACGTGTCGACGTCGCCCTCGACGTCCACGGCCGCGAGCACCACCGGCTCGTTGCCGCCGCGGGCCAGCGCGTGGCTGGCGATGCGCACGCCGCGCACGTCTGGCCCCGGCGCGCGGTACCAGGGCTGCCGCTCGAGGTACGGGCGCAGGTACCGTCGCTCCAGCACCGCCCGCCCGGGGCCGTCGAGCAGCGTGTCCCAGCGCTCGCTCACCAGCAGGTCGGGCAGCGCGTGACGACGCGTGTCGACCAGGGCCTCTCCCGAGGCGCGCGGATCGGCGGCGTCGAGCACGTGGAGCCAGTACCAGCCGTAGGGGGCCAGGGTCACGGTGAGCCCGCCCTTGTCGAGCGGCGGCATGCGCGTCGCGCCGAGCATCTCCACGGGCACGCCCTCGAGCCGCGTCTGCACGCGCGCGGTCTGCACCTGCCCCGACAGGTTGGCGACGACGAGCACGCGGTCGTCCCGGTAGGTGCGCGTGAAGGCGAGCACGCGGCGGTTGCCGGTCTCCACGAAGTCCACGTCGCCGCGGCCGAACGTCGGATGGGCCTGGCGCGTCGCGATCATCGTGCGCATCCAGTTGAGCAGCGACGCCGGGGAGCGCTCCTGCGCCTCGACGTTCACCGCCTGGAAGCCGAACACCGGGTCCATGACCGGCGGCGCGCACAGCCGCTGCGGGTCGGCGCGCGAGAAGCCGCCGTTGCGATCGCCGGTCCACTGCATCGGCGTGCGCACGCCGTGCCGGTCCGACAGGTAGATGTTGTCGCCCATGCCGATCTCGTCGCCGTAGTACACCACCGGCGTGCCGGGCAGCGAGAACAGCAGCACGTGGAGCAACTCGATGCGCCGACGGTCGCCGTCGACCAGCGGCGCCAGCCGCCGGCGGATCCCGACGTTGATCCGCATGCGCGGATCCTCGGCGAAGGCGCCGTACATGTACTCGCGCTCCTCGGGCGTCACCATCTCCAGCGTCAGCTCGTCGTGGTTGCGCAGGAACAGCGCCCACTGGCAGCTCGGCGGGATGTCGGGCGTCTGGCGCAGGATCTCGACGATGGGCTCGCGGTCCTCGCGCTCGATGGCCATGTACAGCCGCGGCATGAGCGGGAAGTGGAACGCCATGTGGCACTCGTCGCCGTCGCCGAAGTAGGCGCTGACGTCGGCCGGCCACTGGTTGGCCTCGGCCAGCAGCACGCGGCCCGGGTACTGGTCGTCGAGGAAGCGGCGCACCTGCTTGATCAGCGCGTGGGTCTCCGGCAGGCTCTCGCACGAGGTGCCCTCGCGCTCGATCAGGTACGGGATCGCGTCGAGCCGGAACGCGTCGACGCCGAGGTCGAGCCAGAACTTCATGATGCGCAGCATCGCCCGCATCACCCGCGGGTTGTCGAAGTTCAGGTCCGGCTGGTGGTGGAAGAAGCGGTGCCAGTAGTACGCGTTGGCGACCGGATCCCACGTCCAGTTTGACGTCTCGGTGTCGGTGAAGATGATGCGCGTGCCTTCGTACTTCCGGTTGGTGTCGCTCCACACGTAGAAGTCGCGGGCCGGCGAGCCGGGGGGCGCGTGGCGCGCCGCCTGGAACCACGGGTGCTGGTCCGAGGTGTGGTTCATCACCAGTTCGGTGATCACCCGGAGGTTGCGCGAATGCGCCTCCCGCAGGAAGCGCTTCACGTCGCGCAACGTGCCGTAGGCGGGGTGCACGCCCTGGTAGTGACCGATGTCGTATCCATCGTCGCGCAGCGGCGAGGGGTAGAAGGGCAGCACCCAGATGGTGTTGACGCCGAGCGCCTGCAGGTAGTCGAGCTTGCGGATCAGGCCCGTGAAGTCGCCGATGCCATCGTCGTTGCCGTCGTGGAAGGTGCGGACGTGCACCTGGTAGATGACCGCGTCCTTGTACCAGTCGGGGTGGGGCCCACGCGTGAACTCGTCCATGGCTCCTGAAACGCGAAACGCACGCCAGCCACGGCCGGGATGGCCGCGGGGGCGTGCGGGAGGCCCGTGCAACTGACGGGCAAATGCGACAGGACGATCTTACCTGATGACGGAGCGCGTCCGCTCATCCGCGCGCAGCAGGACGACCGAGCGTCCGGCCACCGGATAGGCGCCGCGTTCGGCGGGCGCGACCGGCTGGTGCTCGATGCCGGTGTCGAACACGCGCGTCCACGCCAGGCCGCTGCCCAGGTGCGGCAGCTTGAACGGCCGGGGCTGCGGGTCGGCGTTGAGCAGCACCAGCAGCGTGTCGTCGACGATCGGTTCGCCGCGCGCGTTGATCTCGTCCATGGCGATGCCGCTCAGCAGCACCCCGAGCGCGTGCACGTGCGGCGCCGACCACATTGCGTCGGTCATCTCGACGCCCGACGGGTCGAACCACGCCAGGTCCTTCACGCCCGCGCCGCGCAGCGGCCGTCCCTGGAAGTAGCGCTGGCGGCGCAGCACGGGATGCTTCTGGCGCAGCGTGATCAGCATCCGCGAGAACTCGAGGAAGTCCTTGTCCTCCTCGCTCAGCTCCCAGTGGAACCAGCTGATGTCGTTGTCCTGGCAGTAGGCGTTGTTGTTGCCCTTCTGCGTGCGGCCCATCTCGTCGCCGCCGCAGATCATCGGCACGCCCTGCGACAGCAGCAGCGTCGCCATGAGGTTGCGCCGCTGCTGGACGCGCGCCTGCCGGATCACCGGATCGGTCGTCGGACCCTCGACGCCGAAGTTCATGCCGAGGTTGTTGGACTCGCCGTCGCGGTTCTGCTCGCCGTTGGCGTCGTTGTGCTTGCGCTCGTAGCTGACCAGGTCGGCCAGCGTGAAGCCGTCGTGGCACGTCACGAAGTTGATGCTGGCGCTCGGCAGGCGGCCGGTCGCCTCGTACAGGTCGCTGCTGCCCGCCAGGCGGGTCGCGAACTCGGACACCTGCCCGCCGTCGCCCCGCCAGAACCGCCGCACCGAGTCACGGTAGCGCCCGTTCCACTCGGTCCAGCCGACCGGGAAGTTGCCGACCTGGTAGCCGCCCTCGCCGAGGTCCCACGGCTCGGCGATGAGCTTCACCTGCGACAGCACCGGGTCCTGGTGGATGATGTCGAAGAACGAGCCCAGCTTGTCCACCGCGTGCAGCTCGCGCGCCAGCGCGCTCGCGAGGTCGAAGCGGAAGCCGTCGACGTGCATCTCGAGCACCCAGTACCGCAGGCTGTCCATGATCAGCTGCAGCACGCGCGGGCTCTGCATGTTCAGCGTGTTGCCCGTGCCCGTGAAGTCCTCGTAGTAGCGGCGGTCGCCCGGCGAGAGCCGGTAGTAGGACACGTTGTCGATGCCGCGCAGCGACAGCGTCGGCCCGAGGTGGCTGCCCTCGGCGGTGTGGTTGTAGACCACGTCGAGGATCACCTCGAGGCCCGCCGCGTGCAGCGCCCGCACCATCGACTTGAACTCGCGCACCGAGCCGTACGCCGACCGGCTCACCGAGTACCGCAGGTCGGGCGCGAAGTACCCGAGCGTGTTGTAGCCCCAGTAGTTCGAGAGCCCCGCCTTGACCAGGTGCCAGTCGTCGATGTGGTGGTGGACCGGCAGCAGTTCCACCGCGGTGACGCCGAGCTTGAGCAGGTGCTCGATCGCCGCTTCCGACGCCAGGCCCAGGTAGCTGCCGCGCAGGTCCTCGGGGATGCCCGGGTGGCGCTTGGTGAAGCCGCGCACGTGCAGCTCGTAGATCACCGTCTCGTGCCAGGGGCGCTTGAGGCGGTGGTCGTCGGCCCAGGTGAACGCCGGGTCGACCACCGAGGCCAGCGGCGCGTAGGCGGCGTTGTCGCGGTCGTCGCGGCTGTCGGGCGAGCCCACCGTGAACCCGAACATGCTGTCGTGCCAGCGGACGTTGCGGCCGACCGCCTTGGCGTACGGGTCGAAGACGAGCTTGGCGGGATTGAAGCGGTGCCCTTCGCGGAGGTCGTACGGACCGTGGACGCGGTAGCCGTACAGCTGGCCCGGGCGGACCTCGGGCAGGTAGCCGTGCCAGACCTGCTCGGTGCGTTGCCTCAGCGGGATGCGGTGCGACTCACGGCCGGCGTAGGGCGAATCGAACAGGCAGAGGTCGACGCCGGTCGCATGCTCCGAGAAGAGGGCGAAGTTGACCCCGATGCCATCCCAGGTGGCGCCGAGGGGGTAAGGAGAGCCTGGCCAGACTTTCATCACGTCGCGCGTTGTCTGAACCCGACGTAGACGTCGGACCTGTCCGACGTTCAGGGAACGTCAGGGAGGATTTCCACGCTGGCCAGACTCAGCCGTCGGGCAGCGGGGGTCCAAGTATGCCATCGGCGGCTCAGCCGCCGGACTG
This sequence comes from Luteitalea sp. TBR-22, assembly GCF_016865485.1. Lineage (NCBI taxonomy): Bacteria > Pseudomonadati > Acidobacteriota > Vicinamibacteria > Vicinamibacterales > Vicinamibacteraceae > Luteitalea > Luteitalea sp. TBR-22. The sequence goes on from NZ_AP024452.1 coordinate 668,642, forward strand.
CAGGGCCCGGACCAGCACCCATCCCATCAATATCGCCCTCAGGCTCCACGCGACCGTCCGAACCCAGTTCGTGGCGACCAGCGCGGAGTGGACCCTGGCGTCGTACCCGGAACCCAACTGTCCGTGCAGCGGCACCTGCACGAATGCTGTAGAGAGCCAGATGACCCCGACCAGCCCCGCGCCGACCCACGCCCAGCGTGCCGGAAATGCGGCAGGTCTCGCTTGCACGAGCCACAGGGCCGTGGCCAGTTCCACGAGCATCGCCGGACCGACGACAGGGGTGATCAGGCGCGAGTGGGCGTCGGCGAAGGCGGGGTAGGCGGCGCGATCGGCGTGCGAGAAGAGCGGGTAGTGGACGACCTGGACCATCCAGATCAGCCCGGTCATGAACCACGTGGCCGCCGCGTTGGCGACCAGCACCGCGGTCGTGCTCATGCGACCGGCGTGGCCTCGACGCGACCCAGCGTGAACCTCAGGGCGTCCTCGAGCCGGGGGTGCGAGAACACGTAGCCCGCCGTGGTCAGGGCGGCCGGCAGCACGCGCTTGCTGCTCAGCAGCTCGGCCTCTGCCATCTCGCCGAACAGGGTGGTCAGCACGAAGCCGGGCACGGGGAAGATCGTCGGGCGATGGAGCACGCGGCCCAACGTGCGGGTGAACTCGGCGTTGGTGACCGGGTGCGGCGAGGTCACGTTCATCGGGCCGACGATGGTGTCGTGCGTCAGGGCGAAGAGGATGGACCCGAGCACGTCCTCCATGCCCACCCAGCTGTAGTACTGCTCGCCGGAGGCCAGGCGGCCGCCGACGCCCAGGCTGAACGGCAGGCGCATCTTGCCGAGGGCGCCGCCGCGCGCGTCGAGGATGATGCCGAACCGCGGATGGACGACGCGGATGCCGGCCGCTCGGGCCGGATCGGCCGCCGCCTCCCATTCCTGGCACACGTCGGCGAGGAAGCCCTGGCCGGGCGCGCTCTGCTCGGTGAGGTCCTCGGTCCCGCGGTTGCCGTAGTAGCCGATGGCCGACGCGCTGATGAACACGCGCGGCTTGACGGGCAGCGCCGCCAGCGATCGCGCGAGGGCCTGCGTGGGACCGACGCGGCTGTCGCGGATCTTCGCCTTGAAGGCCGGCGTCCAGCGGCCGCCCGCGACGTTCTCGCCGGCGAGGTGGATCACGGCATCGACGGCCCCGAGCCGGTCGGGATCGACAAGCCCGCGCTCGGGTGACCACTGGTGCTCACCCTGGCGCGGCGTGCCGCGCACGAGACGGACGACGTCGTGGCCGCCGCCCTGGAGGAACGGCACGAGGGCCGAGCCGACGAGGCCGGTGGCCCCGGTGATGGCGATGCGCATGGCAGGTCCTTGCCCGTGGCGCGACAGGTCGGCGCGCGTCACCCAGTGACGATACGCGAACATCCGCCGCAACACCCGCTCGACCATCGGCCGCGCTGGCCACGACAGCGGATCGAGCGGCAGGCGCCAGGTGACTTCGTCGGTGAGGGTGCACGAGGCCGTGGGATCTGCGACTCCCGACTCCCCACTCCCGACCCCCAACTCCCGTCTCCCGATTCCCGACTCCCGACTCCCGATTCCCGACTCCCGACTCCCGACTCCCGTCTCGATCCGGTGCACATGACTCCAGTACGCGAACGGCCCCGAGGCCTGGGTGTCCACGAACTGGCGATCCGCTTCATAGCGCGACGGATCGTGGCGGGCGTCCCAGGTCAGCGTGAGCGGGCCCTGCGAGAGCTCGAGCACCACCTGGCCGTCGGCGAGCGACCCCGTGCGCGAGCGCACGCGGACGCGATCCCACGGCGGCAGCAGGCGAGGCAGCGCACCGGGCTGGGCGTGCCACGCGAAGGCGCGGGCAGCATCGACGGGCAGGGCGACGGAGAAGCGGCGTGTGATCACGGGGGAGACGAAAAACGCCGCTCCGCATGGGGGGATGCGAAGCGGCGACAGGACTTCAAGACGTAACCGTCGGCCCTGGCCGACGGGTGCCCGATGTGTAGGCGTCGGCCTTGGCCCGAAACCAGGCCGTGGGCGTCGACCCTGGCCCGAAACCAGGCCGTGGGCGTCGACCTTCAGGTCGACGCTCGGCACATTTACATCGTGCCCTTGGCCTTCGGCAGGATGACCGTGTCGATCACGTGGATCACGCCGTTGCTGGCGGCCACGTCGGCCTTCACGACCTTCGCGCCGTCGACCGTGACCGTGCCGCCGTTGACGGCGATCTTCACGCTCTGGCCCTGGACCGTCTTGGCTTCCTTCAGCTTCACCACGTCGGCGGCCATCACCTTGCCGGCCACCACGTGATACGTGAGGATCTCCTTCAGCTTCGCGGTGTCCTTCAGCAGGCCCTCGACCGTGCCGGCGGGCAGCTTCTTGAACGCCTCGTCGGTCGGCGCGAACACGGTGAACGGACCGGCGCCCTTCAGGGTCTCGACAAGGCCCGCGGCCTTCACGGCGGTCACGAGCGTGTTGAACATCCCGGCACCCACTGCGGTGTCGACGATGTCCTTGGTCTGGGCCGAGGCCGGGGTGGCCGAAACAGCGACCGCAAGGGCCGCGGCAATCGCAAGACGACGAATCATGGCAAGTCCCTCCGAAAAGGACTGTAGGGCGCGGTAGCTCACCACGCCGTTCCTACGTGACCAACGCGCCCGGGACGGGCGCCGCAAATGCCGCATGGCGGCGAACGGAACTACGACGCCGGAGAGTGGCGGTGAGGATCCCGGCGCGTTGCGCTCGGGCCGACCCCGCGCCATCATGGCGACCTGTGTATGGACGCGCCCCGCGTCCGGAAGGCCCCACGAATAATTCGATGCGCGTCGACGAGTTCGATTTCCCCCTGCCCGACGAACAGATCGCCCAGCACCCCCCGGCGGTGCGCGGCACGTCCCGGTTGATGGTGCTCGACAGGGCCACCGGCGCCACCACGCTCGGCACCGTGGACGACCTGCCCGCGCACTTCCGGGCCGGCGACGTGCTGGTCGTCAACGACACGCGCGTGTTTCCCGCGCGCCTGCTCGGACACAGACTGCCCGGCGGCGGGCGCCTGGAATGTTTGCTCGTGGAAAGGCTCAGGGCTCGAGGCTCGGGGCTCGATGAGGAACGGCTCAGGGCTCAAGGCTCAGGGCTCGAGGAACGGCTCACGGCTCAGGGCTCAGGGCTCAGAGAGCATTCAGAGGGGGACCTGTGGGAGGCGCTCGTCCACCCGGGGCAGCGGCTCAAGGTCGGCAGCCAGTTCGTGATCGACGCGGGCGGGAGTCGGCACCAGGGCGGCGGGAATAACGGCGGCGCCGGCGGTGTTATCCATGGGGAGATTGTCGGCCGCGGCAGTCACGGCAAGCGGACGGTGCGCCTGCGCGCGGAAGGGTTTGCCGACGTCGACACGGCGATCGAGGCCCTCGGGCACATGCCGTTGCCGCCCTACATCAAGCGCCCCGACGCCAGCGACGATCGCGAGCGGTACCAGACGGTGTACGGCACGCAGCGCGGGTCGGTGGCCGCACCCACGGCCGGGCTGCACTTCACGCCGGGCATGCTCGAGCGCCTGCAGGCGATGGGCGTGGAGATCGTGCGCGTGACGCTGCACGTCGGCTACGGCACGTTCAAGCCGGTGCGCGTCGAGCTCGTCGAGGATCACGTCGTCGACCCGGAGCGCTACGACATCTCCGAGGCCGCGGCCGACGCGATCAACCGCGCGAAGGCCGACGGCCGTCGCGTCGTCGTCGTCGGCACCACCAGCACCCGCGCGCTCGAGAGCGCGGTCGGCGAGGACGGCCGGGTGCGCGCCGGCGCCGCCACCACGTCGCTCTACATCCGCCCGGGGCACCGCTTCCGCGTCGTCGACGCGCTGATGACCAACTTCCACGTGCCGCGTTCGTCGCTGCTGTTCCTGGTGTGTGCGTTCGCCGGGCACCGGCGCGTGATGGACGCCTACGCGCGCGCCGTCGCCGAGGGGTTCAGGTTCTACAGCTATGGCGACGCGATGCTGATCGTGTAGGAGGCAATTTGAAATTCGAAATTTGAAATTGATCGGCGGCCGGCCTGTCGGCCTTGCCGCTCGAGGCATCCGATGGGCTGCGGCGCAGCCGCGCCCCGCGAGAATTTCGAATTTCAAATTTCAAATTGCCACCGCTATGCTGTCGGGCATGCGGAACAAGATGACGTTCCTCGCCGGCGCCCTCGCCGGCTCGGTGTTCACGGCAGTGGTGTTCACGGTCGGCGCGGCGGGCCTGCAGGCGCTGCGCGCGCCCGAGGCGCAGGCGGCGGCCGCGCAGGCCGCGGCGCCGAAGGCCGGGGCCATCAAGTACTCCACGAAGGTCGTGTTCGAGAACGAGCGCGTGCGCGTCAAGGACGTGACGTTCCCGGGCGGCGTGCTCGACACCGGCATGCACACGCACGAGCTCGCGCACGTCGGCGTGATCCTCACCGAGGGCAAGCTGGTGTTCACCGAGCCCGACGGGAAGAAGGAAACAGCGTCGTTCACCGCGGGCAGCGTCGGCTTCCGCGCCGCGAACGCGACCCACCAGGTGGCGAGCCCCGGCCCTGGCGCGATGCGCGTGATCGAGGTCGAGCTGAAGTAGGGCCGCCATGGAAGCGCCGGCGCTGATCGAGGGCGGGCCCGGCGCGGGAGCGGGCGACTGGCGGTCCGAGGCCATCGGGCGCCTGTGTGAAGTGCTGTCACACCGAGACCTCACGCAGCTCCTGGGTTCACTCCTCGACTCGGCACGCGCGACGCTCCGGCAGCGGAAGGGACACGACACCAGTGGCAGCAAGGCCGATCTGGCGAGGGCCCTGCTGCTGATCCATCACGAGGACCTGCTGGCCGACGCTGATACGCGCGACCTGGTGGCGCGGCGCTGCGGTGTGCGCGCGCCGTCGCGCTGGCACCCGGGCAAGGCCGGCGCGCTCGATTTCGCGCGGGCCTGCGGGTTGCCCGTGATGCTGGCAGGCATCCCGGCCAACGAGCGACAACGCGACATCGAGCACATCGAGGCACCGGTACGCCTGCCGCCGCTCGCCAACTTCCAGGAGGAGGTGTCGACCGCCCTGCTCGCCGAGATCGCGCAGCCGCGCGGTCGCGCGATCGTGTCGCTCCCGACGGGGGCTGGCAAGACGAGGACGGCCGTCGAGTCGATTCATCGGCTGCTCGTCAGGCCTGGCCTCGACTCGCGCCCCCGCCCGTACGTCATCGTGTGGCTCGCCCACACCGAGGAGCTGTGCGAGCAGGCGTTGGCCTGCTTCCGGCAGGTGTGGGCGGGTATCGGCGACGGCCCGCCGTTGGCGCTGGTGCGCTTCTGGGGCAACTACACGCGGGGCGAAGAGCTGCTGCGCGAGTCGCTGGGGCACGCGACGCGCGACTTCTGCGTCCTGGTCTCCACGCCGCAGCGGCTGGTGAACGTGCTCGATTCCGCCGATCCCCTGCAGCAGGAGTGGCGGGCGACGCTGATGACCCGGGCCGGCCTCGTGGTGATCGACGAGGCGCATCGTGCGGCGGCCCCCACATATCGGCAGATCATCGACGCGTTCGGCACGGCCACCCACGCGGCGATCATCGGCCTCACCGCCACGCCGTTCCGGCGGGAGTACGTGGATCAACACGAGGGCACGCGAGAGCTGCGAGCCCTCTTCCGACGCCTGATCGAGGCGCGACGGACCCTGGGCGACGAGCCGCTTGCCGCGCTGCAGACCCGAGGCGTGCTCGCTCGGCCGGTCGTGAAGGAGATCGTCACCCGGCAGCGGGTGCGCCTGCAGTTGACGCTCTTCGACGCGGCGCCGAGCGATGAGCGTCTCGACGAGGAGATCAATCAACTGGTGGACACGCACGCGCGTCGACGCGAGATTCTCAAGGCGCTGCTCGTGGAATCGCAGTTCCGGCCCGACATGCGCATGGTCTACTTCGCGCCGTCGGTGCACGACGCGCGCTGCATGGCCTACCTGCTCCAGGAGTCCGGCGTGAGCGCCTCGGTGGTCACTGGTGAAACCAGGGTTGTGACGCGCCGGCGCGTCATCGAGGACTTCCGTCGCGGCCGCGTCCGCGTGCTCTGCAACTGCGAGGTGCTGACCACGGGCTTCGACGACCCGCAGGTGACGCACGTGGTCATGAGTCGCACAACGGTGAGCCAGGTGCTGTACGAGCAGATGGTCGGTCGCGGCTTGCGTGGCCCGGCATTCGGAGGGACCGACGCGTGCGTGGTGATGGACTGCATCGACGAGTACGAGACCGGGCCGAGGTTGTCGCTCGGGTACACCGGCTTCCGCGAGGTATGGCGGCCGAGGAGAGCCAGGCCGTGACGCGATCCTTCTCGGGCATCGTCCTGGGTGTGCTGGCGTTCCTGTCGTCGATGGCCGCGCACATCGCCCTCGCGCAAGCACCTCCGACATCCCCGCCGCGCCCCAACATCGTCGTCATCCTCGCCGACGACATGGGCTGGGGCGACCTCGCTTCGTACGGGCATCCGCTGCATCGAACGCCCAATCTCGACCAGCTCGCGCGTGAGGGCCTGCGCGCGACGAGCGCCTACGCGCCGTCGCCGTCGTGCTCGCCGACCCGTGCCTCGCTGCTTACTGGCAAGTACGCGTTCAAGGTCGGCGTGCCGGCGCCGTTCGCGCCGCGCAGCAGCGGCGGCCTGCGGGCGAAGGACTACGTCACGCTGCCGCGCGTGCTGCACGATGCCGGCTACCGCACGATGGTCGTCGGCAAGTGGCACCTCGGCGACCAGCCGGGCATGCGGCCGCTCGATCACGGCTTCGATCGGTTCGTGGGCATGCTCTACAGCCACGACTACAAGGACCCGTTCGTGCAGACGCCGGAGAAGCTGGCGTTGTGGGATGGGGAGACGCGGCGTGTGGAGGAGCCCGATCCGGCGACGCTCACGCCCACCTACACGCGCGAGGCGGTGGCCTTCATCCGCGAGAGCGCCGCGGCCAGGCGTCCGTTCTTCCTGTACCTGGCGCACTCGATGCCGCACGTCCCGCTCGCGGCGTCACCCGCGTGGCGCGGCAAGACGTCGAGCCTTTACGGCGACGTCATCGCCGAACTCGACGACTCGGTCGGCCAGGTGCGCGCCGCGCTCACCGCCGCCGGCGTCGCCGACAACACCATCGTCATCTTCACCAGCGACAACGGCCCCTGGAACGCCATGCCCGACCGCATGTTCGGCCGCGACATCGTCAAGCCCTGGGACCACGGCACGCCCGGACCGTTCCGCGGCGGCAAGGCGGGCACGTACGAAGGCGGCCACCGCGTGCCGTTCCTCGCCGCGTGGCCGGGCCGCGTCCAGGCCGGGCAGGTCACCGACCTGCCGATCAGCATCATCGACATCTTTCCCACGCTCGCCGCCCGCGCTGGACTTGCCGACAAGGTGCCGGCCGACGTCGACGGCGTCGACCTCTGGCCGACGACCACGCCCGGCGCCGGCCCCTCGGCCGACCGGACGCTGTTCTACGACAACGGCGGCACCCTTGAGGCGATCCGCCAGGGGCCGTGGAAGCTGCGGGTCACCCGCGCGTCCGCCGCGCCAAACGCCCCGGCTGCCGAACGCGTCGAGTTGTTCCACCTTCTGAACGACCCCTCGGAGCGCTACGACCAGGCCGCCGCCCACCCGGAGGTCGTCTCCCGCCTCCGCGCCCGGCTCGCCGCCGAGATCGCCAAGAAGAAGGTGTAGGCGTCGGCCTCGGCCGACGCGGGGCGTCAGGGCAGGGAGGAACGTCCCAGCCGCGGACGTGGGCGTCGACCTTGAAGACTCGCCGATATGCGCCTGGCGGCGCGCGGCGAGTTTAGGTCGACGCGGGGCGTAAGGGCTGGGAAGGACCTTCGCCTCCGGACGTGGGCGCCGACCTCCGTGGACCTCGCCCCAACGGACGTAGGCGTCGCCCTCGGGCGACGCGCAGCGAAAGGACTGGGGAGGAACTGCTGTCGCGACGCCTCTCTACCCCTGGAATGGCCGCCTCTGCTAGAATCGGACGTTCTGGCCGACGTCCACCGCCCCGCGGTGTCGCGGTCAGCCTGCCAGGGTGCCGGTGTAGCTCAGCCGGTTAGAGCATGCGTCTCATAAGCGCAGGGTCGGCGGTTCGAGTCCGCCCACCGGCACCACAGTTTCCTCCAAGACCATCCATAGCAGTCCACGAAGACGAGATTTGCGGCTGATTTTGCGCAAACGTGTCCGTGGTGGTCTACACTGGTCCCCGGCAAGCCACCGATTTTTACAGTAACCGTCGCAGGAACCGCCTGTTACTGCATCGGGCGGCCTGGAGAGTTACTGCAACGTGGCGGCTGGAGGCGTGATGCCGCGCAGGGTTCTCCCCCTCACCGACACCCAGATCCGCAAGATCAAGCCGGCCGCGAGCGTCCTGCGCTTGTCGGACGGCGACGGCCTGTACCTGCTGGTGCAGCCCAGCGGCGGCAAGTGGTGGCGGTTCGACTACATCCACCAGGGCCGGCGCAAGACCCTCTCCTTCGGCACGTACCCGGAGGTCTCCCTCGTCGCCGCGCGGGCCCGCCGGGCCGCGGCGCGGGAGCAAGTGGCGTCGGGCATCGACCCGAGCCGGGAGCGTCAGCAGGCCCGTGATGCCGCCGTCCAGGCGATGACGTTCGCCGAAGTCGCCGACGAGTGGCTCGAGCGCCAGAAGCACGTCCTGGCGCCCGTCACGTTCGAGAAGGCGACCTGGATGCTGAAGTCACTGGTCAACCCGTGGCTTGGGAAGCGTCCGATCGCCGAGATCGAGCCGCCGGAGTTGCTGTCTGTACTGCGGCGCATCGAGAGCCGCGGCAAGCACGAAACCGCGCATCGCACCAAGCAGCGCTGCGGCCAGGTGTTCCGGTACGTGATCGCCACGGGACGCGCCCAGCGGGATCCCTCGGCCGACCTCCGCGACGCGCTCACGCCCGTGCGGTCAACGCACCGGGCGGCCGTCACGCACCCGGAGCAGGTGGGCGAGCTCCTGAGCGCCATTGACGGCTACCACGGGAGCTTCGTCGTACGGTCGGCGCTGCAACTCGCGCCGCTCGTGTTCGTGCGCCCGGGTGAACTCCGAAGGGCGGAGTGGAGCGAGGTCGATCTCGACGCCGCCGAGTGGCGCATCCCGGCAGAGCGCATGAAGATGCGCGAGGCGCACATCGTGCCCCTGAGCACCCAGGCGGTCGCGATCCTGCAGGAGCTCCGGCCGCTGACGGAGCGCTCACGCTACGTGTTCCCGTCCATCCGCACCATCACCCGGCCGATGAGCGACGGCACCATCAACGCCGCGCTGCGTCGGCTCGGCTACGACTCCGACCAGCACGTCGGCCACGGCTTCCGCGCCATGGCGTCGACGCTACTCAATGAGATGGGCTGGGCGCCGGACGTCATCGAGCGCCAACTCGCGCACGCGCCGCGCAACAAGGTGCGCGCGGCGTACAACCGGGCGCAGCACCTGGCGGAGCGCCGGAAGATGATGCAGGCCTGGTCCGACTTCCTGGACGGATTGCGTCGGAACGCAAGGTGACCCCTGATGCGTCACGCTGACTGAGCGGATGAGCGCCACTGAACCGCAAGTGGGGTATCGGTCAGACGCATCACCTGACATCGCGGCGACGTCCTCTCTAGAGCTTAGCTAGAGAGAGGAGAGGCCGTGACATAGTACGGCCGTCCTGCCCGCCAGTTGTCCCAGACGTGCTGTGCGGCGGGCACGACCTTGTCCACGACCGTAGAAAGTCCCTGAAACACTGCGCCATCCGTTGGTAGGGAGGAGCAATGTTGGGCTCGCGGGCTGGCACTGATGGCCTGCAGCATGCCCGCTCCGCTGTGCTGATGGCACGGCGCGGGCGCCGCCCGAGTCACCAGGAACCCGCACCAAACTCGTATATGAGCCGAGCATTTCGTATCGGGGACTTCAGGTCAGCGCGGACCCCGAGACGGCCTCCGAAGAAGCGCACAAGTCGGACACGTTCAGCCGAGAAGCGGATCCTCACGCCCATCTCGCCGACAGGTGCCCAGACTCGCGCGGCGTTCGCGGCCGAGCGGTAGCCCTCCGCTCCGACGCTCGTATACCAATCGATGGCCCTGGAGGCAGAAGGTGCATACAGGACTTCGACGCTCCCCCGTTCTACGGGCGGCAACGCGCTGTCGAGCGTGTCGAAGATTGCATTGAGCTTGACTACCGCCCAACCTCCGATCACCGGCAACTCGCGCCCGAGCGGCAGGATGCTGGACACCCCGTGTCCGCCGTCGTAGCGATATGCGAAGCTGAGCCTCTGCACCGCATTCTGGAAGCCGAATTCCCCGTTTGGTCCCGGTGAGATCTCGGTCAGCACCCGCCGGAGGCCCACTCCGAAAGGTGTGCGCGGCTTGACGATCCTCGTGTCTCGTGCCGGTCGGCAGAATTGTTTGTCATTCATGAGGTCGTAAAGCTTGTCTTCGTCTGTCTTCGGCTTCCCGGCTGCACAGAGGCGTTCGTCGCCGGCTCGCGTGACCGTGTAGGTCCGTTGATTCCCACCACCGACGCACCCGGTCCCATTGACCTCGCGTCGATGGAACCGGTAGTACGTCCGTAGTCGATCGGAGATGTTGGGTGGGCACACCTGATCTTGGTCGTTGCGTTCACGCACGAGTTCAGCTCGGAACGTGGGACCACCCAGCCAGCCGCTGCCGGCCACGTCACGGATGCCCCAGGCGTCGTTGACCTGCCGGTTCACGTCGTAGTGGGGCATGTACCGACCGTCTCCATCGCGGTCCGGCACGCTGGCATGCTTGTTCTCCTCCACCAGGATGGTCAGTGGCAGCACGGTATCGCGAGTCGCATCCACGCGCAGTGTGTTCGTGTACCAACCGACACCATGGGCGGAACCCGACACGGAGCGAATGGTTGCGCCACTCCAGCATTCCGAGACTTGCTTTGTGGCCTTCGTACGTCCCGATTCCTTCGAGGCTGTGCCGATGCAGACACGCCGCATCTCGACCTGCAGCTCCAGCGCCTCCAGGTCGTGTGCATGACCCCCAATTCCACGGTCCTCGGGGTAATAGAGGAAGTACTGAATGAAGATGCGATCCAACGATTCGATCGGGCGCGCGGGATCGCGGCTCTGCCAAGTCGCATCCGGATCGGCGATCTGCATGTCGTCAGGCAGCTTCGGCTGCGGGCTGCCGCCACGCAGCCGCACTTCTCTGATACGGTAGTACACCGTGCGCCCGGCACCGGGCTGCAGGATGCTTCCCGGGGCATCGCTGGTGCGCCGCTCTAGCAGCAAGAACTCTCTGGGCGAGAACCATAGAATCGGACCACCAAGTCTAGCTAAGTGATCCAGCGAGAATGCGCCCTCCGTGCCGTCGTCAATCCAAAGGGGAGGAGCCGGCAGGCACTCGGTACCACCTTCGGGATACCAGCACGATTCGCTGAGCGGGATGATCTGCTGGGCTATGGTCGCGGACGCGCACAGCAGGAGAGACACCAAAGCAAAGGTGGCGAGGATCATCTACTTCTCCTATCGCGCCGACGGCGGACATGAGTACGTCGAACCTGAGACGACAATTGTGCCCATGCGCTCGTGGTCGGTGAACGACGCCGATGACCGCCATCGCCGCGCCCACGCATTCCGCGAGCGCTAGCAAGACATTGAATCCGCCTGTCGGGCTCCAGCTTCATTCTCGACGCGAAGAAGAACGCTCGCCAGCAACACGAGGCAGCCGTGCCTTCGGTGTCATGGGGGGAGAGATACTCTGCATCGGGCTGATCTGCAAACCTGCGCATGTTGCAGGTGAACGTTCGAGGTACGGACATCGGACAGATCGATGTCGGAGCACCGACGAGAGCAAGGCCGCCCAACATCTTGACGACGCGGTAGGCCGGGGACACGCGGCGCCTCCAGATATGACAACATCCGAGCCCGTGACTCGAGCCGCGGCAAGGCCATCGCAAGCGCCAAGGGTTCTACCCGCCACGCAGAGACGTTCCACAAGGGCGGGCGTGTTCGACCCCGACCAGTCGAGCAGCTTGGGTGAGGAGCACGCGGCATGACCGCTCGCGTCAAAGGCTGAACCGCTCAGTGCCCCGAGGTCGGTCCTGGGTACCGAGCACGCTCACGTCACTGACACCGGCGATTCGCAGAGATGGACCAATCTGCGTGTACGCCACCCAAGTGACTGATGCAGCGGTTCGTGTCGGCCACAGAGAGCACGCCGAGCACGCGTGGCTGACATCCTCCAAATGCCTCGACTTCTTGCATTACCGCGGTTTGAAACACGGTTGCGCTTGGCGCAGGAGTAAAGCAACCAATCCTGTGCCTCCTGGCCGAGAAACTCCGCCTGTTGTGATGAGCCGCGACTCCTTCATGCGCGCCATGGAGCGCCCGATGCGTGTGTGGGCGCAGTTCCTCCGCGGGCAGGCGAGCGGAGGCTCTATCTGGTGCCGATGTGTGTTGAACCCTTAAAACACTGGACCATCGCGCACGTGGCGGAACGCTCGTGTACGGCCGGAAAAGTCCAGCTGTTCTCATAGCAGACCGGACGAGCATGGACGTGACGCTGGTCCGGTCGACGAGGGCTGTACAAGCCAGCGTCGACCGACGTTCTATGGGGCGTGCTGATGAGGGCCACGGCATCCGCTTCACGGCCAGGTCGTTTGAAGCCATCAGTCCTACCGGCCCTCACCCAGAACGAGCTGTTGGCGCCGCCCACGTGGCCGACAGTGCTCTTCCCTTTCCTCCGGAGACTCCGGGTCGCCGTCAGTCTCATGACGGCGGGACTCGTTCTCAACCGGGAGAGTCGCACCATGGTTCATCAGACGTCGAAGATCCACGTGGCGGCACGCATCCTTTGTCTCTGCGTCGTCATGTTGCCTGCACAGGTGTCCGCCGGCCAGGTCGTGCCGACGACTGACGCCATTCCTGTGCTGCGGCCGCCCACAGGGAGGGTTCTGTCTCTGCATCGGCCGACCGCAGACTGGAAGGTCGTGACCTCGATCGTCCTGAGCATCGAGCCGACGACCACACCCAAGGCCGAGCGCGTGTTCAGCTGGACGCAACCGGACGGCGGCGGCGTCATCGTGTGTCCCGGGACACCCGTTCCCGGCGAAGCGAATGCCGTGTCGCACCCCGACGGGACGAGCGCAATCACGTGCACCTACCAGCCCAAGGAAGGGTTCGCCGGCGTCGAGACATTCGCGTACACCGCCAGGTTCAACGGCGGAAAGGACGCAAAGGACGCCATCGTCGAGATCGAGGTACGAGAACGCGGCTTGCGTTGGGAGTTCAAGACCAACGCGACGACGATCACCAGCGACTCGCCGGACCCGGAGGCTCTGGTACGGATCCCCGACATCATCGGGGGCACATCGCAGGACTTTCTGCTCTCGGTCAACTGGCAGACCATGCGGCCCAGGAGGCGACTGGCAGACACCGCGGTGACCAGAGTGGACGGCGGGCTTCTCCGCACCGAGGACGTGAGGCTTCGACCGAGCGTGATGTCTCGCGGCGCCAACTTCCTGGTCGAGACAGGGGTCCAGTCGGAGGCCGTCGCCGCGACCGTCACCGACGTCGGCGCATCCGCGACCGGCGGTTCGGCGGAAGAACCGGACGCGGGTACCACCGAGCAGCAGGTCGCGCGTCGCAATCTGGTGCTGCGAGGCGAGTTCAACTACAACGCCACACTCAATGCCGACGGTGTGGGACGGTTCGTAGAACTCGGGGCCCTGGGCCGGGGCAGTTTCAGCACCGTGCTGGACGCCGACGAGTCCTACAAGGAAGCCGTCGGCCGCGTGCTGCAGGTCGTCCCAAGGAATCGCGTCGCGTGCAAGGCCGACCTCGGCCTGCGCCTCGCGGTCAAGCAGGCGCACGAGTTGGACACGACCAAGGTCGTCAGCCCCGAGAACCAGGTCGAGCCGCCGACCAACATCGAGAACGTCCTGTTGTTCGAGTTCGTCCCGGTGCGCTTCGACACCGGCGTGTCCGGCATCGCCCCAGATGATGGCGGTGATTCACGCAGGCGCTGGTCAGCGCGCGCGGAGTTCTCGCCGGAACTTGAACTGCTGCCCGGGCATTCGGCACCGACCATCGGCTTCGAGATCTCGAGGGCTTGGTCCGGCGGTTCCGTTGCGGTGAAGATCACATACGGCGTCAATCTTTCGGCATCGAAGGGGATCCTGAAAGCATCGAAATCCCCGCACGCCTCGACGAGGTGACAAGGCCCTGGCAGGGTGGGGAACGTGCTCGAGGAACGAGGAGGCCGTGCCTGAGTGGACAAGCGCCTCCTCCTTCTCCGCTACGTGGTCGCCTGGAAATGCATGCAGTCGGGCCGCGACGCGAAGCGTCCACCCCACTTCCAGCCTTCAGCCTCGAAGAGCTCCACCACGCGAAGGGGCAGCATCCCAAGCTGGTCGGAATGCGGGACGCCGAGGGGGTTCCTGTCCGGATCGAGATCGATACCGGCGCCCCAGGCGTGCGTGCTCAGTCGCCCGCTCCCGCTGATGCGGCGGTAGTTGTAGCAGCCGCCGAATAGGTGCATGCGCGCCCGTCGCACCGCCTGGACGTCGCCGTAGTGCGCCAGTATGCCGACGAACACGCGCTGTAGGCTCTCTGCCACAAGCCTGTGGCACGTGAGCCTTGTGACCTGCGCCGAGAGGTCCCACGCCAGCGTCAGCGGATACGGCGTGACGATGCGTGTCAGGTGCTCCTGCTCCCAGGCAGCGGTCGGTCGACCGTCGGGCCGCAGCTTGTGTCGTCCGTAAAAGCGCTCGAGATCGACGTGTGTGTCCGGCGGCCAAACCATGTAGTGTGCCTCCTGCGAGATGTGGGTCGAGCGCCGCCCGCCAGCGGCACTCCGGTCTCACACCCCTTAACGCCCGACCCCTGCTGACTGTACGGCGCGCGGCGCCTGTCCGGTAGACCACACGACGGCGTTCTTTACCTTGTCGCGATGGGCACGGGGGACTCGTGTCGACCGGATGCAGGCCCGGGCCCCACGCGAGAACGGTGCCGCAGCACGGACCCTTCTTCGACCAACGGACGGATTCCCGGAGACGCGGTCATGGCGACACAGTTCCGAACACGGGCAGGTCCATGGGCAGGCGCGCTGACCGACACGTCGGTAACGATCCGCGCGAGCGTGCTGCGATCGGTCACGACCGCGCGGGTCATTGTGGCCGAGAGTGAAGGCCTCGCCACGAATCCTCATCACTACGACGCCACTAGCCTGTGGCTCGATCCGGATCGCGACTATCGCCACAAGATCGCGACCTTCCACTGCGACGGCCTGCGTCCTGCCACGCGCTACTTCTATCAGCTCGAGCTCGACGGCGCCGTCGGACACGCGCTGCCGGGCCGCTTCCGCACCGCTCCGGCCACCGGGACGGCCTCGTCCTTCAGGTTCGCTTGTGGTGGATGCGCACGGCCTGGATGGTTCGGGAAGGACCGCCGGGAAGCGTACGACGCCATCGCCGCGTTCCCGGATGTCCTGTTCTTCGTGCATCTTGGCGACTTCCACTACAAGGACATCGACGATGAGTGGATGGTGCCTCGCCTCGAGGCCTACGACGACACGCTGCGCCGAGAAGGCGTCGGCGATCTGTTCCGGCACGTGCCACTCGCGTACACGTGGGACGATCACGACTTCCTGGGGAACAACTCGGAGGGTGGCGTCGATGGCCATCAGGTCGCGCGACGGTTTGCCCGGGACGCGTATGACATCTACGTGCCGCACTATCCCTTGGCGTCATCGACCGAGGGCATCCACCAGTCGTTCCAGATCGGCCGTGTACTCTTCCTCCTCACCGACTCGCGATTCTCGCGATCTTCGCGCAAGGGGTCCGGCACGTCGGGCAAGACGATGCTCGGTGTCAACCAGAAGGTCTGGTTGAAGGACCAGTTGTTGCGCGGCAAGGACCTCGACCTGATCGTCTGGTCCAGTTCGGTGCCGTGGATCGGCAAGGCAGAGGCCGGAGAGGACTACTGGGCCGGCTATGCCGACGAGCGTGCCGAGATCGCGAATCACCTGAAAGACAACGACATCCGGAACGTGTGCATGATCAGCGCGGATGCGCACATGGTGGCAATCGACGATGGCTCGAACAGCGGCTACGCGGCAGGCAACCGCGGGGGCTTCCCGGTGCTCCAGGCAGCCGCGCTCGAGAGCCCGGAGTCCGAGAAGGGCGGCCCGTAGAAGCATGGCACGGTCAACGCACAACGCGGTCCCGGCATCGCGGGCCGGCGGCAGTTCGGTGTGTGCGACGTCACGTACGACACCGCCGGCGTCCCTCGCGTGACGTGGACCGCGTTCCGCGCCACCAAGGGCACCGGCGTGCTTCAGGTGTTGCTCCGGCACGACTTCCCCGCTCGCGCCACGTTCGCAGAGTTCTGACCCGAACGAGCCGCCGCCTCGTCGCACCGCGGGCGCGGACCGACTGGCGTGTTGCCATCCAAAGATGGAGAGTGACTGCCAAAGGCTCTAAATCCCAGTGCTACTCAAACCGGGGGGACGTCAACATCAGGCCGGGGTTGCCTGACAGGAGGTGTCAATCATGGCAGTCATGATCGACCGTCGTCACTTCATCGGCGGGTGCTGTGCAGTGGCTGGCGCGCTGCTTGCCGGTTGCAAGGAGCACGGGGCGAGCAAGCGGTGTCCAGGAGGGCGCTCCGACTTTGCGAAGATCGACTGGGTCACGTCCGTCAAGGACGTCAGGCAGATCGGGCCACAAGGCGGTCCGCCCGTGGTCGTGCTTCACGAGCTTCCTGGTCTGACCGATGACGACCTAGCTCTGGCGAGATGTCTCTCCAAAGAACAATTCCACGTCTACGTGCCGACATTGTTCGGCCAGTTCGGTCAGGACAATGTGCTCCGCGGGCTGAAGCAGGCGTGCCTCGGCAGCACGCCGCTGTTCGCCTGCTCGGAGTTGTCAGCCAGGAGCGCCGTTCTCGACATGCTGGAGCCTCTCTGTGACGAGATCGCAAGACACGAGGGAAGGCCGATTGGTGTCGTCGGCATGTGCCTGACTGGCATGCTGCCGCTCGCCCTCCTCCCGAACCAGGTCACCGCCGCAGTCCTGTGCCAGCCGACACTCCCGTTCGACTTTTCGCAGCGCAAGCCGTCTGGGCAGCAGGTGACGAATCTCGGGCTCGGGGCCGCCGATCTGACAGAGGCCTGCGAGTCGTCGGTTCCGTTCATGGTGATGCACTATGCGGGCGATGAGCTCTGCCCCGTCGAGCGCATTCAGGCGCTCAACGACACGTTCGGGGCCAGAGTCGCCACCGTCCAGCTGTCGGGCGATCATCATTCGTCGCTCGCCGGCGACTTCCATGAGCAGGCGTTTGCCGACGCCGTCGCATACCTGAAGGTTCGTCTCGGCGCCAGGACGGGACCGACGGTGATGCAGGTGGCCAGGCTCGGCGGACGCCGGTGTGAGATTGCCTACGACGGCACGTGGAGAGCGCTGTGAGTGTCCTGACACCCCGAACCCTTGGCTGCATGGTGGTCGCTGCCGTGATCGCGTGCCCCGTCGCTGTCTCCGCGCAGTTCATCGTCCCTGACCAACAGTACCGATGCCCGGAGGTCGAGCCACAGTGTCCGGGAAGCACGAGGAAGCTGCGGTCGTTCGAGGAGGGCCACGGGTACACGATCAATTTCGTGGAAGTCAAGGACGACGGCACGTTCTGGGACGAGCGTCAATTGACAGAGGCGCTGGACCAGATCGCGAAGGCCAGAAACGGGGGGCTACTGAAGCCCATCGTGTTCGTCTATATCCATGGCTGGCAGAACAACGCAGACGAGTTGAAGAACGTCGACGGCGAAACCGACTGCGTCAGGCTTCGCGGCGATGTCGCGAAGTTCCGCACCTGCGGCGTCGCGAGGCTCGCGGCGAGCGCAGGCGGCAGCGGCTCACGCCCTGTTGTCGGCATCTATCTCGCCTGGCGTGGTCTCAGCAGCACCGTCGAGCCCATGAAGCACTTGATCAGCTACTGGCCGCGGCGCAACAAAGCCAGGACGGTGGGCCGTCAGGGCATGTTCACGGCCCTCGATCGGATCGTGAAGAAGGTGGCCGAGCACCGAGACGACTACGTCCTGGTGATGGTAGGTCACTCATTCGGCGCTCGGGTCCTGGAATACGCTGCCGAAGCCGTGGATCACGACAGGCGTCACTGCGGGTTCATGGAGCGATTCCGCGAACGAATGACGGGTCTGCCGAACCCCGAGTGTCTCGCAGCCGCGGCGGCGCCAACGCCGGCGACGACTGACCCCGTCTTGCCACCGGTGGACCTCTTCGCGTACGTCAATGCCGCCACGTCGCACCGGATGACGTACAAGGCGCTGGACGACTGGGCACGGACCTGCAGCAGCCAACCGAGTACCCCGGGCTGTGCCGCCGCGCCCATGTATCTGGCGACGTCCTCCCGTACGGACTTCGCCACCAGCTTCCTCATGCCGGTCGCCAACCTCGTCGGTCCAGCGTTCAAGGCCGACCGTCTGCACCTGCTGTCGGCGGCAAATACGCCGTGGGCGCACACGCACCACGACCCGAAAAAGGTGAGGACGTGCCCGACGTTGACGGCCGACTCCTTCTGTTTCGAAGGCCCCGAAGATGACCTCCAGCAGAACGGGCCGACCGCGCTGTATCACGTCCGCGCACATACCAACAATTCTCAGCGGCGGTTCTGGATCTTCAACACCGGCCGGCGGATCGTCAGGAACCACGGCGACGTGTGGAACAAGCGCATCTTCAACATGATTCTGGCCCTCCTCGAGAAACGCCTCGCCGAGCGGTAGGCGCCCCGTCCTGCGCGAGCAGGTCAACGGCTGGGCGCGCCTCCATTCGGCGAGTTGGGGCACAGTCCCCGACAGGCCACTACGCACAGCGGTAACTTCGGAACGAATAGCACGCCGCCGTTCGTGGTGGAGAGCCGTTCGGCCTTCTCCCACGTGGTGATGAAGTCCTCGACCGAACGAAACAGCGAGCTTCGCGATTTCTCTGGCCACCCGAGGTTCGTAAGGTCCTGGAGCAGGTCGGGCACCAGGCCGTAATTGGCGAGACCGTCGGTGTTGAAGTCGTAGACGCGTTGCCCCAGCCGGTACGGTCGGAGTGGAGACGTGGTCGGGGACGAGTGACCGTCGTCGCGGGCGTATACGACGGGCTTCGCTTGCGCCCTGCGCTCGTACTGCCGCGGGACAGGAGGGCGACCGTCGTCTGTCAGGGCACCCCGTGCTCCCCAGCACGCGTGATCTCCGAACCGAGGAGCGGTACCCTGGATGATTGTGAAATCTGTCGCCAGGCCAACACCTCGGTGGCCGAGCAGGTGTTGTGCGTAGGTCAAGCTGTACCCGAAGCTTTTCGAGGAACCGCCGCAGTCGTTCGCGTACGATGGCCAGTTGACGCCGTCGACGACTTCGGCCGGATCCTCGGCGACGAACTGCCCGATCAGTCCGCCCGTCTTCCAGATCATGAGGGCTTGACGATCGCTGACCTCGTACTCTGACGGCAGATATCCGGAGACCGGGTTCGACATCGGTGAGAGCCGTCGCAGATGTGCGTGTGACACGACCAGCGGGAAGGCACGCGCGAAGCACTCATCGCTGGACTCAGGAGTCAGCTCACGACACTCCGGATGACCAGACTCCTCGATCATCCGTCCGACCAGCCGGTAGACGTCGTCCACTGTGCGGTTCGACATGTGCTCGAGACCGACGAGCATGCCTCGCCGCATCAGCGCGCGAATGTATCGTTCACCCGCAGGGGTCAATCCCCTTCGGTTCGCCATTCCACGAAAGACCCCGTACTCGGCGGCCTTGGGGTCGGCATCGGCCAGGAAGGGCGCGAGCTTCAGTCCGGTGGCAGGGGATCGCATGATGTAGGCGCGCGGCTGATCCTGATCGAGCGAGTAGGACACGCACTCTCCCCTGCCTGGGTCGTCAGGCTGTCCGCATCCAGCGTGCTCGACGTCGAAGAACACCGGCGGCGGAAGGTCCTCCTTGCGCGCATCCACTGGTCCGCGGTTCAACAGGTCGTTTAGGGCGTTGTACGCGGGCTGGAAGACGGCGGCACCGCCGAGAGCGTTGTCGATCGCATGGACAGGAGTGACCTGCCGAATGCCGGTCTCCCACAGGTACTGCACTTCATCTTCCGGGCTCTCGAATCCGAGCTGGCCGAGCTGATCCATTTCGACCGCCAACACGACCGCCAGCTTGCCGTGGGCGACGATGTCGCGTGCGTGCGCCGGACTGTAGGCGATCTCCATCCAGTCGCGGTTCAGCTCGGCAAGTTGGCTCATGCCGCACACCTGGGCTTCCAGCTCGTCTCTGTCCGAGCTCAGGGCCACGCGTCCGTTCACGAGCCTGGACATGATGAACTCGACTCCCTTGTTGTGCACAGCGATCGCGGTCATGAGCCGAAGGCCGCCTTTCCACGCACGGTGAATCTGGGTGACGTGCATCTGATGGTGGAGGCCGTGGCGGAAGTCAGGCCAGTCACGGAAGTCAGAGCCGCCACGCCGAGGATGCGTGCGGAAGAATCCAGGGAAGAACAGCCCGTGGAAGAGGTCTCGCAGTTGCTCGATGAAGGACTGTCCGGGCACGAATGAGCCTTCCGCGGCGTTGATGAACGCCTCCGCGCCGGGTCCGCCGCCGTGGCCCTTCGTACACCGCGGCAGGTCGCGTTCGACGAGCCTGTCGTTGAACTCGTAGTCGGCGAACGCCGTGCCCGCGACGCCCCACACGGTACGGATGCCTTTGAGGGCTCCGAATGCCATGTAGTTCATCGGGTGGGTGTGATAGTCAGCCAACCCCCACGCCACCAGCCTCGAGGCGGGAGGCTGAACCTCGTGCAATTCGATTCGGTCGACGAGGATATGGCGGTCGGGCGAATCGTCGACGATGCGTACCCGCAGCGGCTGTCCGCGAACGTCTGCTGGCAACTCGTAGGCCTCCCGGTGCAGCTGATCGGGGCCGTAGCCGGCGGTCTGCCAGACGACCCGGGTCCCGGCCAGAAGCTCGATGCGCACGCCGTCGTTGCGCCGGTGTCCGCCGACCAACACGCTGAAGTAGCGCACTGCCGGAGACACCGCGAAGGCCTTGGACACGAGCGTGCCTGTGCCCCTGTCGGACGACCGCACGAGGTGGGTGCCGCTCTGACCAAGCGGGTACGGCAGTCCCTGCCAGTAGCTGCCTCCGAGCTCGATGTGCGCGAAGTCGGTGGATCGCGGATCCCGTGCGTCGAAAGGTTCACCGGAGAAGGCATCTCCGGTCACTGACCACTCGGACAGCCCTGCCTCGAAGTCGAAGAGCACCTGCGCGTGAGCAGTGGAGGCGATGCCGCAGACGACCAGTGCAAGCAGCCAGTCCCGGCAAGCACGAAGCCGCCCGCCCATGTCACTTCTGCTCCTGCGCCCGCATCGCCGCGCGTCGTGCCTCCTCTGGCGACACCGGCCGCGCCCTGAAGCGCAGGAAGCCCTCTTGCGAGTAGGTCATGCCGACTTGCAGCCGGCTCACCCTCTCCTCGAAGCCAAGGTTGTAGTAATCCTGACCCCAGTAGTACCTCGCGAAGAGTCCCCAATTGGTCTGCTTGAACAGGCACTGCCCCTCGAGCGACCACGCCCACGACGGCATGTCGACGACCGCGTTGCCGATGTACTTGCCGAATCCCTTGACCTCCGCTCGATCGCAGAGCTTGGGGAGCCGGTTCGCGAAGCCGGCCAGCAGTGTGACTCGCGTCGGTCCGTAGCGCGACTTCAACTCAGGATCGATCCCGGCACCGCCGAGGAACTTGCCGTCGCCAGGGTTGAGCTCGAGATCGGCGCCGAGCGTCATGTCCCGGCTCGACGTGCGCAGCACAGGATTCGCGGCGGCGACGAGCGCGACCGCGGCGTCCATGATCTTCTCTCGCTTGACGTCGTCGGAACCACTGGAGGTCACCGCGCTGTCGAGCGCCGTCATCCAGTGCTTGGCCAACGCGGGCTCGCTCAATCTTCCGGCTGTCTCCCTCAGCGCGTCCGCTGCGACAAGCACGGCTGCCCAGTCGCCAGCTTCCAGCGCAGCGCGGAGGACGCGTTCCTTGTCCGTGAGCTCGGTCTCGGCCGAACCGGCGTCGAGCCTGATGTGGCGATACCGCCAACCGAACACCAGATAGTTCGTCGAGAACGAGCCATCCCGCCGGTTGAGCGCAACCTGGCTCCGATCGGCAGGCACTGCCGGCACGCAGTCGGCATCCTTCTCCTCGCTCTCGCGCTGCTGGTCCTTGAAGAGACAGCCGTCCTGACCATTGGAGTGGTGACCGACGGTCGCCTGCGCGGCAAACAGGTCGACCTTCTTCTCCTGCAGCTTGAACCAGAACAACTGTCCAGTACCCTTGGGCATGTAGGAGGGGGTCCGCACCGGCGAAGATTGCTCGTCGATGAACATCCGCAGCTTGACCATTGGAACGGCGACGATCGAGTAAGCGAATCGGAACTCCGATTTCAGCGCCCCTTCAGGGGCAGTCCGCCGCCTCACGCGCGTCTTGGTCTCTTCGTTCCCCATGACATCGAAGAAGGTCTGCCGAACCACGAAATTGGGCACGATGTCGGCCTCGAACGTTGTCGTCGCCGGCGCTGTCGCGGTGGAAGCGTCGCTTGGGATCTCGCCGCGCGCATGTGCAATCGCCACGTAGGTGGCGTCGAGAAAGGGCACCACCTGTCGACGGTCGTTGCCCGGGCTTGCATTGTTGACGTTGGTCTGCGTGCCCTGCGCGATGAGCATGCCGGGGGTCAGAATGAGCAGACTCAATGCCAGCACCGATGTATGCATCGCGATCCTCCAGGAGGTGTCAAGGACTGGGGCGGGCGAGGTTGCAGCGCCAGTGTGGGACCGGGTGGCGTCAGCACACCGCCATGCCCGATGAACGTCGCTGCAGCCGAGTGCGGACGAACGGCGGGAGCGCAAGGACGGGAGGCAGCGGGCATGCGGTACAAGACGGTTCGACGGTGACCGGCACCAAGGCGGCGAACGAGCGTTACGGAAGGAACGCTCACACTGACGTCTCCGTACAGGGACGACCCGACAGGGACGCATGCTCGATGCATGGCGCGCGGCCGCGGGGCGCCGGGGGGCCAGGCTACTCGTGACTGGGCCATGGCCCTGGGCGCCGGGCCGAAGGCGACAATCCAGTGCCCCCGTAGAACGAGGAGGGCCACGGGCAGATACCGCAGTCGCGTGACGCGCCACGACGGTACGGATTGCTGGTGACGAGCGTTCTCCACATGCGCGGGGGGCGACGTGCATGAAGTTCAGATGGGTTCTTGACCAGACCCACGGCGGGGGCACGTTGCCTTCAGCGCGACACGTGTCTGGCACGGCAAGGCGACGCTGGCCGACGCCAGCGCAGACCCTCGTGTCGGCGTGTCTCTTGGTGCTCACGGCCACGGTGTCGCATGCGGCGGAGCAGGCGCCCGGAGTCGATCTGGTGGAACGCTGTGGCGCCCGCCAATCGCGCGGCGAGGCCCGAGGCCGCATCGAAGTGCGGTTCTTCGGAACCACATCCCTCTTGATCCGCGACGAGTCCACGGTGATTCTCGTCGACCCGTTCGTGACGCGTCCCGGCCGATGGCAGTTGGCACGGATTGCCCCTGATGTGGCCCTGATCGATGAAAGCATCAAGGCCCTGGGCGCTTCTCGAGCCGCTGCGGTGGTCACGACGCATTCGCATTACGACCATGCGATGGATGCCGCGACCTTCGCAGAGAAGACAGGAGCCGTCCTGGTGGGCTCTGGGTCGACCTGGAACATCGGATGGGGCGCAGGACTGCCTCCGGCTCGGATGCGCGTCGTTCGCCGCGATGCGTGCCTGGCGTTCGGACGGTTCGAGGTCTCCTTCCTCGCCTCGAAGCACGGTCGGCCAGAGTTCTTCCCGGGCGCGATCGATCAGCCTGTCGTTGCGCCTGCAGCGCCGTGGTCCTGGAAGACGGGCGAGGTGTTCTCGGTCTGGCTGCGCCATGAGACCGGTTCGATCCTGGTACATGCCAGCGCCGGCTACGAGCCTCGCGCACTCGCCGGGACTACGGCCGACGTCGTCTATCTGGGCGTCGCGGGGCTCGGTTCGGCAGATGAGGCCTTCATCGATGCTTACTGGAACGAAGTGGTCCGCGAGACTCGTGCTCGGAGAGTCGTGCTCATTCACTGGGACGACTTCACCCGACCGTTGAAGGCGCCATTGCGACCTCGCAGCGCCAAAGAGTACGACCGGATGCTGGCGCACGTGCTCCGGCGGGCGTGCAAGGAGGGTGTGGACGTCGCGCTGCCACTCACCTGGCAACCGAGCGACCCGCTGGTGTCAGCGGAGGTGCCGGCACCGGTCAGTCGAGACCAGCACGAGGCCGCGGGCCTGCGACTGCTGTCGTGTGCGGCGCAGCGATGACCGTGAGCGCGCCGCGCCCGCGACCTGTCCACGCCCGTGGCAACCTTGCGTGCCCAGGCGCGGTCCTCCGAGGTACCCGCCGGGCACGGCGGGTGGCGCGCCTCTCGTGCCCGGCTTGATCGTTCGGAGACGACATCCACGTGGGCGCTTCCGGCAGGCTCACTGGTGAGGCGTGTCACGAGCGTGTCGCTGTACGGATGGACACGGTACGGCGTTCTACCCGGCGTTGCGCGAGAGCCTCAGCGTCGAGTGCCGCGCTCATCGTCCCGTGAGATCAGGAGTCCAGCCTTGCCGAAGGGGAGCATGACCGTTCAGCTGACCGATGTGACTGGCCAGCCGATACCGGGCCGGATCGACCTCGACTTTGCGCGCGTCACCGGAGATGCGGGAGTCGGCGGCGTTGCGGCAGACGTAAACAGCACTGGCAGCGTGACCGAGCTGACCGTGCACGGCCTGGAGTGTCGCGGCGGCCCTGGCACCCTGTATCGTGTTTCCGCCTCCACCGATCACTACCGCACCTACAGCTTCTTCCAGTTGATTCGGGAGGACCGCGTCACCACCGCGAGTGACGATGTGGAGTTCTGGGTGAAACCGGGGGACGTCAAGGGCATCACGAGCCCGGCCTTCGGTCGGCTGCCCGCTGAAGCACGTCGCTTGCTGACCGACGCGACCATGGTCCGTGAGCGCAACGAGGATGCCGACCTGGTGGGCTTGAGCGGTGAAGCCCTGTACGACGCCATGGGGCCACTGCGGCAAGCCTGCTTCCTCAACATCGTGACCAAGGCCGCACACGCCGCCACGACGGGGGCCATCATCGAAGAGTTCGAGCGGCTGCTGGTGTGCCGTCAGGACCGCTTCTTCGCGACGGTCAAGAAGGGCCTCCCGAACCGGGTGCGCAAGAGTGTCCTGTACAAGTCCGCCCCGGACGACCTGCACCCGCCGCTCAACGGCTACGTCAAGTCTGCCGAGGGCAGCTTCAAGTCCCAGGATGCGCACGCCAACATCCAGGTGACATTCCAGCAGGCGCGCGCAACGGGCGCCCTCGCGGCAGATATCGACATCGACGAATCCTCGGGCATCCGACATGGCTTCGAGGTCATCGCCAATGCGGTCTTCCGCAAGCGCACGAATCCGTACCTCATTCGCGAGTTCATGGCCAGCGCCGATCGCCTGAAGCGCTCGCTGGTGCCGCCGTACGGCTTCCGCTTTTAGCGGCCCTGCCGGTGAGGCTCAGGTGCCGACCGCCGCAAGCTCGCGGCACGCGGCGCGGGCGTCCGTCTCGGAAGTGCGGCGGACGTTCGCACCATGAAACGGCGATTAGACGGACGACCCCACGCGGCCCGCCGCACGTGGTCGCGGGCGCAGCGTCGACATGCTCGGAAGAGGCCGAGAAGGCCGGGGGGAGATGTGACCATGGCGACACAGTTCAGGACGCAGGCAGGTCCGTGGGCAGGCGCGCTTACCGACACCTCGATCACCATCCGCGCCAGCGTATTGCGCTCGGTCACGACGGCACGCGTCATCGTGGCCGAGAGTGAGGACCTGTCCACCAACCCCGCAGCCCACGAGGCCGCGAGTCTGTGGCTCGACCCGAATCGTGACTACCGTCACAAGATCGCGACATTCCACTGCCAGGGGCTGCGTCCGAGCACCAGCTACTTCTATCAACTCGAGCTCGACGGGGTGCTCGGTCATGCGCTGCCCGGTCGCTTCCGCACCGCGCCAGCGGCAGGCTCGGCCTCGTCCTTTCGCTTCGCCTGCGGTGGATGCGCGCGGCCCGGGTTGTTCGGGAAGAACCGTCGAGAGGCGTACGACGCCATCGCCGCATTCCCTGATGTCCTGTTCTTCGTGCATCTTGGCGACTTCCACTACCGGGACATCGATGACGAGTCGGTCGTGCCGCGTCTCGAGGCGTACGACGACACGCTCCGTCGCGATGGTGTTGGCGACATGTTCCGGAGCGTGCCGGTCGCGTACACATGGGACGATCATGACTTCCTCGGGAACAACTCGGAGGGGGGCGCTGACGCCAACCAGGTCGCGCGCCGGTTCGCCAGGGATGCGTACGACCTCTATGTGCCGCACTATCCGCTTGCCGCTTCGACCGAAGGGATCCATCAGTCGTTCCAGATCGGTCGCGTGCTGTTCCTTCTCACCGACTCCCGCTTCTCGAGGTCGCCGCGCAAGGGATCCGGAACGTCGGGCAAGACCATGCTCGGCGTGAACCAGAAGGCGTGGCTGAAGGATCAGTTGCTTCGCGGTAAGGACATGGACCTGATCGTCTGGGCGAGCTCGGTGCCGTGGATTGGACAGGCGGAGGCCGGCGAAGACTATTGGGCCGGCTACGCCGACGAGCGCGCCGAGCTCGCCAATCACGTGCGCGCCCACCAGATCCGGAACCTGTGCATGATCAGTGCTGACGCCCACATGGTGGCCATGGACGATGGCTCGAACAGCGGCTATGCGTCGGACAGCCGCGGCGGGTTTCCGGTGTTCCAGGCGGCGGCGCTCGAGAGCCCGGAGTCGGAGAAGGGAGGTCCGTACTCGCACGGCACGGAAAGTGGACAGCGCGGCCCGGGCATCGCCGGTCGCCGTCAATTCGGCGTGTGCGACATCGACTACGACGCCGCCGGCGTGCCGCGCGTCACGTGGATGGCCTTCCGCGCCACCAAGGAGACGGGCGTGCTCCAGCAGCTCCTCACGCTCGAGTTCCCGGCGCGCACCACTTTCGCAGATTTCTGAGGCCGGGCCCGGCCGATGAATCGAGTGGCGCCCGTCGTAAGGTCGTCCGTTCCCGGGGCGCGGGAGGACTCGGCATCCCCTACGCCGCGCCGACGTGTTCGATGCTCACCGTCGCGATCGCCTGCACCACCGACTCGCGCACCTGAGCGTCGAGCAGCTTGGCGCGATCGGCATCGTTGGCGATGAAGCCGAGTTCGATCAGGACGGCGAGCCCGGAGAACTTCAACACCGCAAGATCGGTGCGCTGCTTGATCCTGCGATCGGCCATCCCGGTGACCTTCAGCAGCGCCGTCTGCAGCTTCTGCGCGAGTGCCTTGCCACGCTGGTCTCGGAACAGCACTTCGAGGCCATTGGCCCGGTCATCGTCGAAGTCGTTCAGGTGCAGGGAGATGAGGGCGTCACAGCCGGCGCTGCTGGCCATCGCCGCGCGCCTGCCGACCGGTGCATGGTCGGTCTCGTCGTCGCGCGTCATGAAGACCTCGATGCCTCTGGCTCTGAACGCGTCCTTGAGCGCGAGGCCGTACCGGAGCGCGATGTCAGCTTCCTTGAACAGAAAGCCGTTCTCGACGTGGACCGCGCCGCTGTCGAAGATGCCGATCTGGCGGTTGCTCATGCCATGGCCGGGATCGATGCAGAACTTCATGTGCTTTCCCTTGTCTGCGGGGACGTCGCCTCGCGTTGATTGCGCGCGCGCCGTCCGATTACGTCGCCAACTCGAAGACGTCCAGCACGACCTCGTTACCGGTGTCGCCCTTGATGCGAGATGCCTGCGGAGAGTCGTACGACACCAGCACTCGCCGTGGGTCGCCTGGCAGGAACGTGAGCGCCTCGGCGTGGTCGGACCCCTCTCCGAACGGGAGAGACGCCACGCGCTGCAGCTGCTCGCGGAACGTCAATGAGTCGGCGGCCTGCGACAGCGCGCACTTCCAGCGGTAGATGTCCGTCGGGCCGTCGAGGTCCATCGTCGGGCCGGCAAGGATCAAGAGATCGGACCCGTCTCGGACGAGGTCTCTCACGCCAAGGCCATCGAGGTCGAGGAAGTGACGACGCACGAGGGCGCCTGTCGGCGGAATCGGTTCGAGCGTGAGCGAGCCGGCGTCAGTGCCGACGCGCAGTTCCAGGACCACCGCCCAGCCGCGCAGCACCGGACCCCGGAGGCCGATGAACACCCGGTCGCCGGTGACGGCGAGCCCTTCGACATCGAGACCATTGTCCTTGCTGGGCCCGCCGCGCCACGAGCCGTCGGCCTGCACCGAGGGCACTGCCCAGCCCAGATGGGGGTCGCTGCGGAGCGTGTCGAGCAACACGTTCCCCTGCGCATCACCCCTCAGGCGCGCCGGCGCGACACTGCCAGTGGTCGTCGGCTCGCCCGTGGCGGAGAGGGGGACCCTGGCGAGGGTGAAGCGGTTGCCATCAGCGCTCACCTTGCCGAGACGCGCGATGTTGTCGGCCGGCTTCTTGTCGGCCTCGGGCTTCTTTCGCTTCAGGCTGTGCGACCCGACCAGCCACAGGCAGCCTCCGTCGACATCCATGCCCTCGATGTCGATCTCGCCGTCGTCGCTCGACAGTCCGAGGACCTCGGCGAGGTCGAATCGCTCGTGACCGGAGAACCCGCCGTCAGCGTCCCGTGTGAGTCGCTCGACACCGGTGCCCTCGTCGCCCCCGAGCCAGAGATGCGGTCCGGCGATCACCGCGCCGGACAAGTTCGACACGATACTGGCGACCTCCTTGGCGGCGATGGCGGGGTCGAAGCGGATGGAGACGGTGCTGTGCGGAGTGTCTGGCATGGCTGTCTCGACATCCGGGAGAACGCCGGAGCTCGGAGATCCGGACAGCCAGGCGCGACACCAAGGCACCGCTACCGGTCGGACGTACTCGCACGCAGGGAAGGGACCGGCAGTAGGGTGCCTTCCGCATCCAGCGAGACGCGTGCATGCAGTCGGTCGTCATGCCCGTGACCTGCTCGGGCAGCCACCGACGGGTGCGAGCGGATGCGAGACCGTACGGTCGGCACACACCGGCCTGGTGTCATCGACCAGTCCGCGCCACCGCCCAGCGCCACCGCTCGCCCCGCGTCTAGGCGTCCCGAACCCGTCCCATCGTCAGGCTCGCTGGTGCCGTCGGTGACCGGCACGCACGCCTGCTGCAGGAGCTCGCGAAGTTCAGTGGCCGTCAGGTTCGGCGCGACGGCGCGCACGAGCGCCGCAATGCCGGCGGCGATGGGCGCAGCGTACGAGGAAGATCCTCCGGGAGGCCGATCAGCGGCCGACCACGGAGGTGGCCAAGAAGCACGGCATCAGCGAGCAGACGGTCTACGCGTGGCGCAAGCGGTTCGGCGCCCTCGAGGCCGTGGACGTCAAGCGGCTGCGCGGCCTGGAGGCCGAGAACGCGCACTTGAAGAAGCTGTTGGTCGAGCGCCTGCTCGACATCGAGATCCTGAAAGAGGTCTCCCGAAACAATGTATGGTCCGCCCCCGCCCTGCAAGCGAGGTGCTCGTCCTGCTGACAGTACGTCCGCGACAATGTATCTGGCCTGTTGGTGTAGCGTGTCCGCTCCTGGCCATGATGGGTAGTCGCCCGGACCTGTCCTGATTAATCGGTACGGCGTCAACGCGCGCCGCTTTTTTGCGTCAGGCTTCAGATCCGCTGTCCCAGCGCTTGGCATCTTCCTCTTGCTCGCGTGCCTCCCTGATAGAGGTGCGAGGCAGTCCATCCAGCGCTCCTTCCAGCGCACGGAGCCCGCCAGCGTCGCGCTACGCCTGCATCCGGCCCCAGCGAGATGCGCCGCCGCTGGGCGCGGCCCTCACGAGCCTGCGCTAGCTGTCGTCACGGCGATGCGCCAAGAGCCGGAGAGCTCAAGCAAGCAATCCAGAGTCGTCCAGCCTAGGTGCGGCGCCGTCGCCGCCAACGGCGCTGATGTTGTTAGGGTCGGAGCTTCTTCTGACAGCGATGGTGGCAGTGCGGCCGCTTGCGACGATCTCGCGAATCAGGTCGTCGAGGAGGTGAGTCTGAGCTCCGGTAGTACCTATCCATCCCTCCGCTACCAGGGCAGCGAACGCAGTGTTGTTGAAATAACGTCCTGCATTCTGGAATGTGACGGCGCGACCCTCACGCTGACCACCAATGCTCGGGTCGGTTTCCAGGCGACGCCAATACTCAAGCGGTATATACATGCCGTGGAGCAATCCTTCGCTATCGGGGTCGAACGTAACACGTGGGCACAGTTTGAGGAAAAAGGGTTCGACGCCAGCCGGAACCCGCACAGGCGCTGATCGGCGTCGCACTTTTGAAGTCTGCTCGCGAGGTCCTCCATGCGCTTGAGTTCTGTCTCAAGTTGCGCATTCGGCAGGCGGAATCTAACGCCGCCGGTCTCAGTCTCCATCGCCTTGTACTGACCCACGACGAAGGAGCCGAACGTCTCGTTGCGGTAGATCGAGTCCGCACCGGTTTGCTCTTCTAGTGGAAGGCGGTTGGCCATCACTACTGTCAGCGTGACACCCTGCGCCGAAAACTGAGCAGCTCCATGCGGCATCTTGCGAACTAACTCGAATCCGGGGAAGTTCTGGAAGTCATTCAAGAGCATCTCGTCTTCCCGCAGGCGTGCCTGGGGAAGGCCGTCTAAGAACGAACTGACCTTGGCGCCAGATTGCGGTGAGGGACTCCAGTCCGAGATCGCGTCGCGCTCCATGCCCGCGAGTGCTAAGGCTGTTGCGAGGGTGTCCTTTTGGTAGGCTAGGAGCTTGCTGAAGAACCCGCCATGACGGCTGGTTCCCTCCCGCTGATTGGGCGAGACATGACCGATCCAGCCGGCGATAAGCCGGCGTGTCGACCACGGCGGCCCTCGGCCGCCCGGTCGACGGGCGCCTCATGCCGGCGTGGCGGCCATCGCGATGAGCCTCGGCAGTCGTCTCAGGTTGAACGCCGCGCACGCGAAGACGAAGAGGCTGTCGACCTTGTCCAGGCCGCGGAGCTTGACCTTGCGCAGACCGGCCAGCGGTTTCAGCCAGCCGAAGACCCGTTCGATGCGAGGCCGACAGGCTTGGCTGACCGCGTAGCCGGGATGCCGCGTCGTGCGGCGATCGATCGCGCTGCCGCCCGTGCGCTTCACGTTCTGGCTGACGTGCGGGGTATACCCCAGCTGCCGGGTGACGTCGACGAAATCGCGGGTGTCGAACCCCTTGTCGGCGCCGAGCGTGCGCGCGCCCGACGGACGCGCGTGCTTCTGCAGCATCAGCAGCGCGGCATCGCGTTCGGCGTGGCCATCCGCCGTCGTGGCCATCCCATCGACGATCAAGCCGTGGCGATTCTCCATCAGCACGTGCCCGAGATACGCCAGGCGCGCCTCGGTCTGCCCCGATTTCCGATACAACCGCGCATCCGGATCGGTCTTCGAGGCGTGCGTGTCGTTGGTGCGCGACTGGCCATGGAAGTTGCGGCCGTCGCCCTCCGGCGGCCCGTCTTTCGGCTGAAAGCGCTTGTGACTGGCCCACGCCTCGATCAGCGTACCGTCGACGGTGAAGTGCTCGTCGGACATCCACGCGGCTGCGCGATCGACGACCCGCGCCAGGAACTGGCGGGCGACCTCCTGATTCAGCAGGCGATCCCGGTTCTTGGTGAACACGGTCGGCACCCAGATCGGTTCGTCCATCTCGAGGCCCACGAACCACCGGAACAGGATGTTGTAATCGAGCTGCTCCATGAGCAGGCGCTCGCTGCGGATCGAGTAGAACAGCTGCAGCAGCTGCGCGCGCAGCAGTCGCTCGGGCGGAATCGAGGGCCGGCCGACGCGGGCGTAGAGGCCATCGAAGTCACGCGACATGTCGCGAAGGATCTCGTCGACCAGCGTCCGGATCGGACGCAGCGGATGGTCCTTCGGGACGCGGTCCTCGGCCGACACATAGCTGAACATCGACGTGGGCTGACGGTCGTCTCCGCGCATGCCCGTCATCGTAGTGCGAGGGATCCACGCTGTCGATCCCCCGCGCGACGTTTTTCAGCAAGCTCCTAGAGAGCGCTGAACATTGTCTCCGAGCCGAGCGATAGCGCGCCGTCGCTGTTCACTGTAGCGCTCAAGAAGCGCGTTAGATTCTGGCAGCAGTCCGCGGAGGGCCTCGATGAACGCGCCAAACGATCTCGGTGGGAGCAAACCGCCTTGGGTGAGGCGTTCGGCGACATGATTTGGGGTCCTTCCGGGAATAGCGTGGGCAGCTCGGGCCGGCTGCGCGGGCCACTCGGCGGGTGAGCGGCCTGCTCGCCGGCCTTGCGCCGAGCCGAGCGGTGGCGTAGATCCACCGGATGCAGGACACGAAGCTCTTCGAAACGATCCTCGGCTTGCAGGCGCCCTGGCACATCGCACGGGTGGCGTTGGACACCTCGGGCGAGCGCGTCGATCTGTGGGTGGAGCATGCCGCGGACACGCGCTGGACGTGCCCGGACTGCGGGACGGCGGCGCCGGGCCATGACCATGCCGAGGAGCGGGTCTGGCGGCATCTCGACACCTGCCAGTACCAGACCTTCCTGCATGCGCGGGTGCCGCGCGTCGACTGTCCCACGCACGGCGTTCGGCAGGTCGGGGTGCCTTGGGCGGCGCCGCGGAGCCGATTCACGCTGCTGCTCGAGCGGCTCATTATCGACCTCATCACGCAGTGCAGCACGGTCACGGGCGCGTGCCGGATCGCGCGCGTCACGTGGGACGAGGCGTGGGGGGTGATGGACCGCGCGGTGGCGCGGGGGCTCCAGCGGCGCACCGCGGCGCCGCGGCGCTACCTGGGCGTCGACGAGAAGGCGTTTCGCAAGGGGCAGCGGTATCACACGATCGTGTGTGACCTCGAGACCGCGACCGTGCAGCACGTCGCCGAGGACCGGACGGCAGCGAGCCTGCAGGGCTACTACGCGCAGCTGACCACCGAGCAGCGCGAGGCGCTGCAGGCCGTCGCGATGGACATGTGGCCGGCCTACATCCGGGCCACCGTCGACGGCCTGCCGCAGGGCGACACCAAGATCGTGTTCGATCGCTTTCACATCATGCGCGAGATGACGCGCGCGGTGGACACCGTGCGCAAGCAGGAGCATCGGACCTTCCTGCGCGAGCAGGGCACCTCGCCCCTCACCGGCACGAAATACCTCTGGCTCTACGGCGAGGACCGTCTGCCCGCCGATCGCACGGACGCGTTCGCGGCGCTGCAGGGGCAGCACCTGAAAGTCGGCCGCGCCTGGGCGATCAAGGAGCTGTTACGCGACCTCTGGACCTACCGGCAGGGCGCCGCGGTCCGCCGCTTCTTCGCCCGCTGGTACGGGTGGGCGATCCGCTCGCGCCTGGAACCCGTCAAGCAGGTGGCCCGCATGCTCCACCGGCACCTCGACGGCGTGCTGCGCTACGTCAGGCACCCCATCACCAACGGCGTGGCCGAAGGCCTCAACAGCAAGATCATGAGCATCAAGCGCAAGGCCGGCGGCTTCCGCAATGCCCACCACTTCACCACCGCCATCTACTTTCACTGCGGCGGCCTGGACCTCTACCCACGCTGATCCCGGAAGAGGCTGATTTTGAAAGCGCGAGGGGATTCGAGCGAGGATGGAGTCATACCGCACGGGGGCGCTAAGGGGCGCCAAGTCTTCCAGGTGCAAACGGCGTAGGTTCGTCCCTGCACGAAGCCCCGCGCGGCCTCTTGCGACATGCGTGAGCGCCCCATCCGCGAAGCTTGCAAAACAGATGAGAGCGTGCGACCTGCTATGCCTGAAATCCGGAACGGGCTCTGAGACGCTACCATCAAAGTCGCCGGCGCTGCTCAGCACCATGCGGCGTGTCTCCGGTACGTTCAGAATGTAGCCGTCCACCGCCAGCGTTGCCATGATGACGGCGACTATCGCACGTCCCCCCTTCGCCGCAAACGCCACGTCTTGTCGCTTGTTGAGTGCGGCGCTCCTAAGCAGCTACGGATCGGTCTTCCGCGACGAATTCATACCCCTCGAACAAGAGACGCCATAGCCGAATGGAAGCGGCGATATCGTCCGGCATTCCATGGTACACGGAGTGCGGCTGCCCTTAGGGCCGACACGTTGCGGTCCTTCCCAAGGCTGGCCCAGGCGGTACTCAGCCCGCCATCGCTCAGGGGCTGGAGAGCGCGGGCGCCGCTGGATGGCCGCACCCTCCAGCGCCGCAACCCTCAAAGGCGCGGGGCATTCCGGTGCGTGCGATCCGGTCTCCTGTCGCCCCCAGTAGAGCACTTGCAGGCATTTGCGGTCTCACGCGGACTGGTCACGCGCGCCAGCAACGGCTACATGAGCCGTCACAACCCGGCCGAGCGCAGGAACCGTACTGGATCGGAATCTAGTTCAGAGCTGGAGCCAGTCATGGTCGCGCCCTCGGGTGTACTGCATCCGCTACTGCTTCGGGCACGTCCTGCACGGCCGTCCAGGCGTTGGCCGTGAACTCGCCGCTGCGACGCCTTCAACCGACCCAGGCCTGGACCTCCGATTGGAGCCGGCGTGCGCAGTTGCTACCCGACGCGATCGGGCATGGGAACAACTGGTGATTGAATCAGCTGACGACGCGGCTCGAGCTGTCGCGGAAGGGCGCCACCGAGGCGTACGATCTCGCGGAGATGTTCGAGGGCCACCCGCGGTCTGTCGAGGCCGGGTGAGACGACGGCCCGGGGCTACCTGCTCATCCGGAATCCATCGCTGTGCCGTGAGCCGATCCGGACGCGTTCTTCACCTTCAGGGGTGGAGGACGTTTTCATGTGTGCTCGTATTCTTCTCGCCACCCTCGCCGCGGCGTTCGCGTGCCTGAGCCCCACCACCGCAGCGGCGCAGTCGTCGGCCGTTCCCACCGTCACGCTGAACGCCGGCTGGGCCGGCTTCGTGGACGACGGCCGGGTGGACCACGGCGCGTTCGGTGGCGGCCTCGAGTGGGTGCTCACGCCCCGGTTGGCCATCGGTCCCGAGGTCCTGTACATGGTCGGACCCGAAGACGACCGTGACCTCTTCGTCCTCGGAGTCGCGCGACTGGGGATTCTGCCGCTTCGGTCCCGCGTAGCGCCGTTCGTGACCCTCGGCGCCGGCACGATGACGCACAGCGACCGGTTCGGCAGCCAGTCGTACCGCTCGACCGAGGGGGCCTTCATTGCGGGCGGCGGCGCGCGGATCACGGTGTCGCCGCGTGTCTACGTGGCGCCCGAGTTCACGGTCGGGTGGGAGCCCCACATCCGCGCGTCGGTGACCGTCGGCATCCGGTTGCCGTAGGGCCGCGTTGGGCAGCCGAACTCCCGCGGGGACCGAGGTCGAACCATCACGGGACCACCGTGAGGCTCGCCTCGGTCATGCCGTCAGCACCATCAACGAGCCCTCAGCGGCCGCGGCCTCCCGGCGTGTTGCGAAGCGCCTGCTCGAGCTCTTCGCTGGCTCCAGGCGTTCTGCAGCGCGTCGTCGACTCACGGCTGGGCGTCGCGGGCGGGCCCTTCCGGTCACGCGGCGCCCCTTGGGCGCTGGGCTGTGTCGCCAGCACGCGCCGAAGCTCGAACGGACCGAGCAGCCTGTCGAGCGTCTCGAGCGTCG
The DNA here is from genome assembly GCF_016865485.1 of Luteitalea sp. TBR-22. NCBI lineage: Bacteria > Pseudomonadati > Acidobacteriota > Vicinamibacteria > Vicinamibacterales > Vicinamibacteraceae > Luteitalea > Luteitalea sp. TBR-22. The sequence goes on from NZ_AP024452.1 coordinate 704,283, forward strand.
GGTTGTGACGCGGATGGACGGCATCCAGACGCTGCCTTCGCCGCCCCTTCTGGTCACGGGTGGCGAGCAGTCCGCGACACTCACTTGTCGTCGCCTCACCGAGCGTCTATCCTGCCCCCATGCCGTGGGAAGACCTCATCGCTGTCACACCCGGAGTTCGGGGCGGCAAGCCGTGCGTCGCTGGCACACGGATCACGGTACAGGACGTACTCGAGTACCTCGCCGCCGGCATGAGCGAGGCCGAAATCCTCGCCGACTTTCCGAGCCTCACGCCCGAGAGCATCAGGGCCGTACTCTCATTTGCCGCGGCTCGGGAGCGGCGGCTTGCCACGCCAGCCGCGTAGGGCATGCGTTTCCTCGTCGACGAGAACCTGAGCCCGAGGCTCGTCGCTGCCCTGAGCGAAATTCTGACAAAGGACGACGATTAGCCAAGTCCGAATGCACCTGAAGGGCACCCCGCCAGCGCTCGTCCTCTCCGCCTCCGACCTCTCGTCGTTCGTTGGTTGCCGCCATCGCACTGCGCTGGACCTCGGCGTCGCGCTCGGCGAACTCGCCAAACCGACCGTCCTCTCGCTCCACGCACAGGACCTGCGCGACCGGGGCGCTGAACACGAACGCGGGTACGTCGCTTCTCTCGAGGCACGCGGCCTGCGGGTCGTCGACCTGCAGAACGAAGGCAACCGGGTGGGCGCGACCGTCGAGGCCCTCCGGCAGGGCGTCGATGTCGTCGTGCAGGGCGAGCTCCTCGCCGACGGCTGGTTCGGGCGCCCCGACATCCTCCGGCGCGTGGAGCGTCCCAGCGACCTCGGCCCGTGGTCGTACGAGGTGTACGACACGAAGCTCGCGCGCGACACCCGCGGCAGCACCATCCTGCAGCTCACGGTGTACTCCGAGCTGCTCGGGCGCGTGCAGGGCCGCATGCCGACGGCGTTCCATGTGGTGACGCCCGACCCCGACAACGGCGTGCACGCCTTCCGGGTCGACGACTACTCGGCGTACTACCGCCTGGCGAAGCACCGGCTCGCGCAGTGTCTCCCCGACGTCGCGAGCCACGGCGCATCGAGCCAGCCTTCGCCACTCCATCAGTCGCTCGCAGACGCCCATTACCCCGAGCCGACCGACCAGTGCGACTACTGTCGGTGGGCCGATCGATGCGAGGCGCGCCGACGAGCCGACGATCACCTGTCCTACATCGCTGGAGCGAGCCGCGTGCAGCGGGCGGAACTCGTCGCACGCGACGTCGACACGCTCGCGAAGGCCGCGACGATGGCCCTGCCGATTGCGTTCAGGCCGACGCGTGGCTCGAAGGGCACCTACGTCCGCCTGCGCGAGCAGGCCAGGGTGCAGCTGGCGCAACGGGAGACCGGCAGGCCGGTGTGGGAGCTGCTGGACGCACCGGCCCCAGCATCGGAACCTGCAGAACCGACCCGCGGCTCGGAGCACACGCCCGACGCCCTCGCGCAGCCGCGTCAGGGGCTCGAGCGCATGCCCGTCCCGTCGCCCGGTGACGTCTTCCTGGATCTGGAGGCCGCCCGTTTTGCCCGCGAGGGCGGACGCGAGTACCTGTTCGGCGTGTGGACCCGTGGTTCGTACCGCTGCTGGTGGGCGACTACGGACGCGGAAGAGCGCGCTGCCTTCGAGGCCGTCGTCGATCTGGTGATGGCGGCGTGGGAGGCCGATCCGGGCGTCCACGTCTACCACTTCGGCCACTACGAGGCCTCGGCGTTCCGTCGCCTGGCCGGACGCCATGCCACCCGCGCCGACGCGCTCGACCGCCTCCTGCGTGCCGGACGCTTCATCGACCTGCACGCCGTCGTTCGCCAGAGTATCCGCGCGGGCGTCGAGAGCTACTCGATCAAGCAGCTGGAGCAGTACTACGGCTATCGACGCGAGGCCGACCTGCGCGGCGTTGCGAGGTCGCTGCACCTGGTGGAACTCGCGCTGGAGTCCGGGGGCGCCGAAGCCATCACGCCCGGGCTGCGCCAGGCCGTCGAGACATACAACGCCGACGACTGCCGTTCGACCGAGGCACTTCGTGACTGGCTCGAGGGGCCGGTTCGCGCGCAGGCGCTGGCGCGAGGCGACGTGCTGACGCGCCCGGAGCCGTCCGACGGCGCGCCGAACGACGACACGCGTGACGTCGATGCGGCGGTCGAGGCATTGCGCGCGCGGCTGCTCGCCGGCATCGATGGCGACCCGAGTGACCCCGCCCACCCCCGGCACACGCGCTGGATGCTCGCCTACCTGATCGACTGGCATCGTCGCGAGCAGAAGGCGGCGTGGTGGGACTACTTCCGGGTGCGCGAACTGGTGGGGGAGGCCGCGTTGGAGGAGCCCTGCGTCGTCTCCGGGCTCGCGCACGTCCGTCGCCTCGGGAGCTTCATCAGCCCGAAGACGGGCAAGCCCACATCGTCTGTCATCGAGCAGTACAGCTACCCGCCGCAGGACATCGAGGTCAGTGCCGGGGACACTCTCACCGTGCTGGAGGGGCGCACGTACGGCGAGGTCGTCGAGCACGATCGGATCAGGCGGACGATCGATCTGAAGGTGGGCAAGACCGCCGCGGAGCTGCCGCGCCCCGACTCGCTGTACGCCACCGAGATCGTGCGCACCGACGTGCTGCAGGCCGCCGTCATGCGGCTCGCCGCGGAGCCGGATGCGTCGACGTGCGGGCTGGAGCTGTTGTACCGCCGCGAGCCCCGAGTGCGTGGCGCTGCTCGCGCGTCTGCCCCGGCGGCTGTTCAAGGCCCCGCAGCGCTCGTCCGGCCCGGTGAATCCGCCGTCGATGGCGCGATACGCCTGGTCGGGCAGCTCGATCGCTCGTACCTCGCCATCCAGGGGCCGCCCGGCTCCGGCAAGACGTACGCCGGCGCCAGGATGATCCTGGCGCTCGTCAAGGCTGGCAAGAGGGTCGGGGTCACCGCCGGTAGCCACAAGGTCATCGTCAATCTCCTCGAGGCGGTGCGTAAGCAGGCCGTCGAGGACGGCGTCCACGTCACGCTCGGGCGCAAGTGCAAGGACGATGAGGCGCCTGGTGAGGGGATCACGGGGTACGGGGCGAACGGCAAGGCGATCGAGGCGCTGCAATCGGGCGACATCGACGTGCTCGGTGGCACCGCGTGGCTCTGGGCGTCGAACGAGGCGACCGCGAGTGTCGACGTGCTGTTCGTCGACGAAGCGGGGCAGATGTCGCTCGCCAACGTCCTCGCCGTTTCACAGGCCACCGACAGCCTCGTGCTGCTCGGCGATCCGCAGCAACTCGAGCAGCCGCAGAAGGGCAGTCACCCCGACGGCGTGGACGTCTCGGCGCTGCAGCATGTGATCGGCGGCGCGCAGACGATGCCGCCGGAGCGCGGGATCTTCCTGCCGGAGACGTGGCGGCTTGCGCCCCCGATCTGTCGGTTCACGTCCGAGGTCTTCTACGAGGGCAAGCTCACCGAGCGGCCGGACCTGTCGCGCCAGCGCCTCGCGGGCGCCGCGCCCTTCGAGGGCGCCGGCCTGTGGTTCGTGCCTGTCGAGCACGCGGGCAACCACAATGCGTCGCTCGAGGAAGTCGAGATCGTCGCCGGCCTCGTGGCGCGCCTGCTGACGCCGCGTTCGCAGTGGGTCGACAAGCATGGCGACGTCCACCGCCTGCGGTCGGCCGACCTGCGCGTCGTCTCGCCGTACAACGTGCAGGTGAGCCGCCTTGCCGAGCGCCTGGCCGACCTCGGTGTCCCCGTCGGAACCGTCGACAAGTTCCAGGGGCAGGAGGCGCCCGTCGTCATCTACTCGATGGCCACGTCGCGTCCCGAGGATGCGCCGCGCGGCATGGAGTTCCTCTACAGCCTGAACCGCCTGAACGTCGCCACCTCGCGTGCCCGGTGCGCCGCCATCATCGTCGCCTCGCCGGCGCTGTTCGAGCCGGAATGCCGAACGCCGCGACAGATGCAACTGGCGAACGCGCTGTGCAGGTTCAGGGAGCTGGCTGTTGGCCTGACGTCACTGTGAGGGGAGGGCACGACGCGCCCTCCACTCGCGTCAGCGCGCTTCGGTCAGGTGAATCGAGGCGCCGATGCGACGGAAGGCCTCGTCGAGGGCGTCCGCATCGCGGTCGGGCGCGATGGTGAGGTAGTAGAACAGCGTGCCGTCGGAGAGGAACGTGGTGAACACCGACACGCGTTCCTGCCCACCGAGTGGCGACGGGTTGACGAGCGGCGTGCTGATGGCCGTGCGATTGGAGAGTCGCACTACCCGTTGCGGGCCGGCCGCGCGCAGTTCCGGGTTCTGCCGGGCGACGGCGTTCAGCCACTCGTCGGTCGCCCGCTGCAGGTCGCGCGTCGTCGCGCGCGCGATGCCGAACTCCACGCCGTGGCTGAACACCGACTCGCCGCGCAGTTCGCCGTAGCCGTTCTCTGGCACCACCTTGACGCTGGTGCTCGAGGTCAGCACGGTCCAATTGGTCGGGACGTCCACCTCGAACACGCCACCGCCGGCGATGGTCCGGTACTGCGACGAGGGCGGCGGCACCGGCAGGCCGGGCGTGCCCACCGAGGTGCGCGTGCCCCGTCCCTCGGTGGAGCGGGCCTTCGCGGTTTCGGCCATGGACCGCGGCGCCGGCAGCGACGCGAATGCGGCCTTGGCGGTGGGGAAGCCGCGCTCGTCGGCCGGCGTGGCCACGGTCAGCAACTCCGCTTCGCGCGTGATGTACTGAGTGCGGTTGCCCGGGTCGGGATGGCTGCTCAGCCACTGTGGCCCGCCGCTGGCGCCCGCTTCCCTGGCGATCGTCTCGAACATGCGGGCCAGCGCCCGCGGGTCGTAGCCGGCGCGCGCCATGATCTGCGCGCCGAGCAGGTCGGCCTGCTTCTCGAAATCGCGGCTGTACTTGAGCAGCAGCGTGCCGAGGCCGAACTGGCTGCTCGTGGCGATGGCCGAGCCCGCCGCGCCGCCGACCACCGCGCCGCCGATCGCCCCGGCCATCTGGCCCAGTTGCAGCCACGGGTTCTGCGCGCGCGTGGCGTTGGCCGTGCCGTGCCGCAGCAGCACGTGGGCCAGTTCGTGGGCCATCACGCCGGCGACCTCGCCCTCCGAGGCCGCGGCGTCGAACATGCCGCGATTGACGAACATCGGCCCGCCCGGCAGCGCGAAGGCGTTGATCTCCTTCAGGTTGACGGGCGTGAACGAGTACTCGTACACCGGGTCCTTCAGCGACGCGGGTGCCGCCTCCACCAGGCGATCGCCGATCGCCGTGAGGTAGCGTGTGATGCGCTCGTCGGTGATCACCGGGTACTGCTGGCGCGCCTCTGCGGCCGCCTCGCGTCCCAGCTCGACGTCCTGCTGGGGCGTGTACTTGTTCTTCGCGAGCTTGAAGGTGGTCTGGGCCGACAGGCCGGGCACCCACAGGGCCAGCACGAGTGCCAGCCCGGCCGTGCGGGTCGCGATCGTCGAGAAGGGCATCCCTGCCATTTCAGCCTCAACACGCGTGCTCGCGCAACCCGAGAGGTGCGCCGTGCAGCAGTGCGCCCGTGGTGGACGCGGCTGTGGCACGCCAGGGCGGCCATGGTCTTGACCCGTGCCAAGCCGATGCGCGATGCTCCGCCCACCTTTCAGCGCATGGCCCTCACGCACCCGAGTCGCGGACGAGAGCAGTCCGACGCCGTCCTGCAACTCGTCGGGTACTGGCACGCGGCGGAGGGAGACGGCCTGCCGCATCCGCAGCAACTCGTGCACCCGCGCTGGCAGTGGCGTCGTCGGCGGCGCATCCTCCGCTATCTGGGGAGTGGTGTCACGGCTCTGCAGTATCGCGGTTTCTCGTACTGTCGATTCGGTTGCGGAGGGCTCAAGGGCACGAGGGACTTCACCGATGGCACGTGGGTGTGGCCGGAGGGACTCTCGCATTACGTGCGCTGGCACGGCGTGAGCCTGCCCGAGGCGTTCGTCGCGCACATGGCGGCGCACGACTTCACCGTGCCCATCGACGATCTATCCAGGCATCACTCCATGCCGGTGTCCGACGACCTCTGGCGCGAGTGGGCGCATCGTCAGGGCCCCTACCGCGCGATCGCGTGCTGCTATGCCTGCAGGGAGGAGCGCGGCGCGACCGACGTGACACTGCCGGTCTGCTGCCACGTTCCCTTCCGCTGGGCGTCCGGCTGGCTGTGGTACCACCTCGGCTTCCGGGGGTTCCGCGGAGATGATTCAGGCCCGTCGTGACCCGGCGGGGACTCGGTAGCACTGCGAGCACTGCTGCCTCCGGGACGATGGCTGGTGAGTGAGTAGGTATGCCTACTAACCTTCCGCTTGAATAGCTGAGCAATAGGATGGTTGCCCGTAGCCAACTGTCGTTCACGCGTCGTTTGCCGATGTACTTCCTGGCGGCAAGCCCGCCGGCGTTCTTGTTGGGACGCGGGAGACGCGGCTGAATGAAAGTGACCTGGAGCATCCACACACGACTGCTTGACACGCACACCGACGTGGTCGGCGGTCTCGCGCCCGACTCCTTCGACAAGGTGACCCGCTCGACGATCCCGCTTCTCGATTACTGGCGGGAACCGGCCGCACGGTTGGATTCCTTGACCGCGCAGCTCGGGTGGCCCCCGTTCAGCGAGGCGGAGCTGTCATTCGAGCGGCAAGTGCCCGTGGCGAACGGCAAGGGGAAGGCGTCGTTCACCGACTTGATGATCCTCGGTGACCAGGGGGCCATTGCGATCGAGGCCAAGTACACCGAGCCGCCGTACGAGACGGTTGCCGAGTGGCTCGCGCAGGGCAACCAGGCAAACCGCGCCCTCGTCCTGGATGGCTGGCTCGCCCGCATCGGCGAGGCAACGGGCACCGCGGTCGCCCGGCCCGGCGTCGCCGCGCTCCCGTATCAGCTGATTCACCGAGCGGCTTCCGCCTGCTCGGTGGCCTCGGCACGGCGTGCTGTCGTGTACCAGGTCTTCGACGACAAGCACTTGCAGCACTACCAGGAGAGTCTCCGCACCTTCGCCGGATGCCTGACGCCATCGTCGACGCTGTCGCTCGGTGTGCTGCTTGTGCCGGCGAGGCTCATGCCCGAGACTCCACGGTCCCTCAATGGCAACGCGCTGCGCGACGGGCTTCGAGGCATGCCGGTCTACGCGTTCGAAGAGGCATCGTGGTTCGCGACCACCTGCTGACGCCCGACGCGCACCGCAGCTCGTTGCGGCGTGGGCCTGGCCGCGCCCGTCAGGCGCCTTGCCCGTGCTGGGGGGCGGGAACCTCCAGGCGCACCACGGAGACGACATGAACGACAAACTGGCCTACAGGCAGCGCGCCCTTGCGCACTACAAGGACCACAGGTGTGCCTGGTGTGGGTTCGCAAGGAAGGAGGTGCTCGAAGTCGCGCACCTCGATTGCGACCACGAGAACTGCGGCACCGACAACCTGGTCGTGCTGTGCCCGACGTGCCATCGCATGCACGACATCGACCTGCTGTCGACAGAGGAAGTTCGGGCTCGCAGGGAACGGTTGTCCTCTCCTGAATCTCCCGAGGCCGTTGAGGTGACGCCCTGCGGCTGGTGCGGCTTCGGAATCGAGCCGGGCATGGCGCTGTCCGGAGCTGCCAGTGAGGCGACTCCGACCATCATCCTGTGTCCCTCGTGCCGCGAGCGTGCTGCTCGAGGGTACATCTCCGAAGCCGAGCTCGCTGTTCGATTCGACAACCGGGATAGACCTGCGGACTGGAAGAAGCTGTCGAAGAAGGCTGCGGAGAAGGCTGGGCGGACACGCAGCAGGAAGTCGGCCGCTCGCAAGGCGGTTCGGACTCGGCTCGCGAACAAGGCGCGGGTGGCCGAGTCGTGACGGCCTCTTGCCAAAGCATTGCACTGGGTGGAGACCTGAGTCGCCTGTAGGAGTATGCCTACATGAAGCATCGCCAGCGTTCGGTTCTCCCCTCTGCATCGTTGTCTTACAACGACGGCTGTTGCCGGATTGGCTGTCAGACCAGCTCTGTTGAGCACGTTCTCCGCCGTGGAGTAGAAGAGAGCGGTCGCGCCCGGCGCGCCGCGAGACGCGATGGCATCGACATTCGGCTGGCTTGATGGCTCGGAGCAGCAGCGGCGGCAGATGAAGGACCTGCTGGCGCAGTTCAGGGAGCAGGACACGCGAGACGAACTGGGGCTGGCGACCATACGGGACGCCTTTGCCGACCTGTTCTTTCCCGGCACCGGCACGCTTCAGACGCGAGCCCGCTACTTCTTCTTCATCCCGTGGATGTACCGCGAACTGGCCGCCAAACGGGTGCCGGCGGCGTCCATCGCGACGCGCGTCAGGCGGTACGAACTCGACCTGATCACGCCCCTTCTGGAGACAGGCGAGAACGGCGTCATCGGGAAGAACTCGCGCCGTAACCTCCAGCGAACCCCGAGCAATATCTACTGGAATGGTTTGAGGCGACTGGGCTTCTTTCGCCTTCCGCTCTCGCAGGACCAGTACCACCGGCGCTTCGACGCGGTGCACGGTGCAGCCAGCCGCGTGCGTTCCGACGACGGGGAGCCCGTATCGACCGACGTCGCTGCCTGGCATCCACAGATGCCGACAGCTCCCGCAACGTTCCCCGGGGATGCGGACCTCGAGCTCACCGCCGATGAAGCGGACTTCCTCTACGCACGAGTGGTGGAATCGGCGCCAGAGTCCCTCTTTGCATGGTGGCTGGTGCACCAGTGCCCTGGTAGGGACGAGCCCTTCGCCTGGAGCGCCATGTCATCCATCGAACTCCCGGACAAGCTTCGCCGTCAGGTCGAGCACGCACGCCGCTTCTCCCTCGTGGTCCATGGCGCCACGATCCTGTACACCTTCCTCCTGACCAAGCTACGGCACCAGCAGGCCGGGGGCGCGAAGGACGCGGAGAAGTTGCCGGCGCATGAAACACGCATGGCAGAGTGGCACGTCAGCGTGACGAGAGAACTCGAGGACCTCCGGGCGTGGAGCTTCAGCGACTTCTGGTCCTGTCTTGCTGATCAGCATGCGGTGATCGGTCGCCAGACCAGGGACTTCGTCGAGGCATGGACACGACTGGTACTGTCCTCTCCGCGCCCCGAGACCTTGCTGGCCTCGCGCGAGGCACGCAGCCTTATCGAGTCCAGGGAACAGGCGCTCAAGAAGAAGCTCTCCCGGTTTCAGAACACGCGCGCACTCGAAGTCTGGGGTGGCTCGACTGGACTCCGTGCCATGGACTTCCGCTGGAGCTCCGCGGTCGTGATTGGCCAGGACATTCAGGCCGCCCTCAGCTGACCATGCTGACCGATCCCTACAACCGCTCGAAGCTGTTCGACGTTCTCAGACCTCCCCACGGCATGGAGCTTCAGATGGGGGTGGGTACCACCTACTCGCTCGATCTCCTCGCCTTGCTGCTGGCGCCAGTGGCCTTCAGCGCACTGGAACTGGAGAACCTGAAGAGTGTGTCGGCAGTCAGTTCACTGGAGGTCCTCCAGTCACTGCGGCGCTATGCGGGCCGGCTCACGGTCTTCTGCCAGTCGGGGCAGTTGATTCCGCCGAGGAAGGAATTCGCGCAGTTCGTCCACCTGGAGAGGGTGGTGGCAGAGTGCCGCGCGAACGAAGGCAGCTTTCACCCCAAGGTGTGGGTGCTGCGATTTGCGCAGGGCGACGACGTGATCTACCGATTCGCGTGCCTCACGCGCAACATGACCTTCGATCACAGCTGGGACACGGTGCTGACGCTCGAGGGATCGTTGATGAACCGGGTGAACGGCATCGGTCGCAATCGCCCCATTGGTGATTTCGTCGCAGCTCTTCCTGGTCTCTGTGTGGAGTCGCTCGATGAGGCCGCACGAGCACGCGTTGCGCAGATTGCCGACGAGGTGCGACGTGTCGAGTTCGAGTGTCCCCCGGGAGTCGACGACCTGCATTTCTGGCCGATGGGCATCGAGAGGGCGAGGAAGTGGCCGTTCCCGCCCCGTCCTCGCCGCGCGGCGGTGATCTCTCCATTCCTCACCCGGTCCGCCCTGGACAAGGTGTTCGACGGTTGCTCCCGCTCGGTGCTGGTGAGTACGGTGTCGGCCCTTGCCGAATGTGCCGAGGTGCCTGAGGGAGTCGAGCAGCTGTATACGCTCCGTGAAGGCGTCATCCCCGAGCCAGAAGAGCCAGGCGACGTCGCGCCCGAGTATGACGATCCGGCAGGACTTCACGCCAAGTGCTTCGTCTTCGAGGACTCCGACGGGGCGCATGTCTTCACGGGGTCAGCCAACGCGACGCACAGCGGGCTCCACAGGAACGTGGAGTTCCTCGTCCAGCTGAGTGGAACGAAGTCGCGCCTCGGCATCGATGCCCTCTTGGCACCAGAGCAGGGCGCCACTCGGCTCATCGACATCCTGCAGCCCTTCCACATGAAGCCAGGGCCGGCTGACCCTCACGACAAGGACCGTCGAGAGGCCGAGGAATGCGTGGACAAGGCACAGCGGGTGATCGCTGCCACCGAGCTCTGTCTGGCCTGCGCCCCGAGCCAGGACCATCCCGGCACCTTCGACCTGCGCGTGGCCTGCGGCGGCGAGCTCCGACTGCAGGAGGTAAGCGCGTGCTGCTGGCCGGTCACATTGCCTCCGGAGCGAGCATTGGCTGTGGGCGCCGGCACCCTGCCCACGTTCACGGGTGTGACCGTCCTTGGCGTCTCGCGCTTTCTGGCGTTCGAGGTCTCGGCGACCGTCGGCACCGAGACCTGCACCCGCAGGTTCGCACGGAAAGTCACGCTCGAGGGCGCACCGGAGGACCGCGAGCAACTCGCGCTACAGGCCGCATTGGGCGACATGGGGCAGTTCCTCCGATACCTGCACCTGCTCCTGACGCTCGGTCCGTCGGGTACGGGAATCGAGCCCGGCGACCAATCCTGGGGCCTTGGTGTCGGCGCCGCAACTGTCGCGCTACCGCCCCTCCTCGAGCAACTGCTCAAGGCCCTCGCTCGCGATCCGGCGAGGCTCGATGAGGTCGAGCGCACGGTGCGCGACCTTCGCAAGGCACCGGCCGCTTCCTCGGTCATTCCCCCGCATTTCGATCTCGTGTGGGAACCGGTGCGTGAAGCGCGTGAGGCACTGCGGTCATGACGTCTGTCCTCGCCCCTCCCTACGGACCGAAAGTACTGCGCTCCCTGCGCGACTTCCAGCGGAACACGGTCGAGTACGTGTTCTCGCGGTTGTACCTGGAGTCGCCTGGCGCGAAGCGCTTTCTGGTGGCCGACGAGGTCGGCCTCGGCAAGACCATGGTCGCCAAGGGCGTCGTCGCCAGGGCCATCGATCACCTGTGGAAGCGGGAAGACCGCATTGATGTCGTGTACATCTGCTCGAACGCGAGCATCGCGCGGCAGAACGTCAGCAGGCTCAACGTCACGGGCACCGATGACGCCGTCCTGCCGACTCGTGTCACGTTGCTGCCCGCGAGGATCAAGAGCCTGCAGCGGCAGCGCCTCAACTTCGTCTCCTTCACACCGGGCACCTCATTCAGCCCCGCGTCGTCGCTCGGGACCGCCGAGGAGCGCGCCCTTCTGTACTGGTTGCTGCCGCCCGAGTGGCGCCGCGAGGACCGTGCTGCGGTGACCCTGCTCGCGGGAAACGCCGGACGCGACCGGTTCGCTGAACGAGTAAAGGGGTTCGATCAGTCAACGATCGATGACACGCTGCGCATCGCTTTCCAGAAGAAGCTTGAAGGGGGCGCGGCCGATCCTCAGGCGCTTCTGCCGAGATTCCAGAGGCTGTGCGAGGAAATCGGTCGCGCGACGAACCTTTCGGATGACCAGCGGTCGGCCCGCAGCGAGCTGGTCGGTGAGTTCAGGGCGTCGCTGGCATCCACGTGCATCACCGCACTCGAGCCCGACCTCGTCATCCTCGACGAGTTCCAGCGATTCAAGGATCTGCTTGACGGGCAGGACGAAGCGAGCCGGCTTGCTCGCCACCTGTTCGACTACGAAAAGGCCCGGGTTCTCTTGCTGTCGGCCACGCCGTACAAGATGTACACGCTGCAGGACGACGGCTCCGGCGACGACCACTTCGCGGACTTCCTGAAGACCGTCGAGTTCCTGCAGGGCGCCGACAGTTCGACCGGCACCTTCAAGGAGCAACTGGCCGACTATCGTCGTGCGCTCCTTCAGCACGCAGGCGGCGACCTTTCGGAGCTGACCAGACGCAGCGAGGCCATCCAGCAGCAACTCCGCGCGGTGATGGTGCGAACGGAGCGGCTTGCCGTCACGCCATTGCGCGACGGCATGCTTCGGGAGGTACCGCCGCTGGCGATGCACTTGAAGGCAGCGGATGTGAAGGAGTACGTGGCAATCGACCGCGTGTCGCAGGCGCTCGACGCTGGCGATGCGTTGCACTACTGGAGCGCTGCGCCTTACCTCCTCAACTTCATGGAGTCGTACGTCCTGAAGAAGAGACTGGCCGAACGCATCGACGCAGCCGATGAGCGCCTCGTGTCGGCAGTGTCGGAGGCGCGCTCCACCCTGCTCTCCAGGGAGGACATCGAGCGATACGCTGAGCTCGACCCGGCCAACGCACGTGTGCGGAACCTCTTCGAGGATCTCGACGCGGCGGGTGCGTTCGAGGTGCCCTGGGTGCCTCCATCGATGGGCTACTACGCCCTCGAAGGTCCATTCGACGCAGTGAAGTCCGGCTTCACGAAGCGGCTCGTGTTCTCGGCCTGGCACGTCGTCCCGAAGGTCGTCGCGTGCCTCGCCAGTTACGAGGCTGAGCGTCGTCTCGTGCGGCCCGCCGCGGGTGGCGAGGTGACGTACAGGAGTGCGCGCGACAAGCATCGCGGGCGTCTCCGGTTCACGGTGCGGGACGACGGCGCGTCAGGAGCGTCGCGCTTCGCTGGCATGTCCGTGCTCGGCCTGATGTATCCGTCGCCCACCTTGGCCATCGAGTGCGACCCGCTACAGGCTGCCCGGGACAGCCGTCAGGGAGGGCCTGAGCTCCCCGTGCTGTCAGATGTTCTGGGACAGGTTCGCAGTGTGCTCGAGCCCCGGCTGGCGGCCTTGGCGCGGCCAGACAGCGGCGGTGCCGAAGACGAGCGGTGGTACTGGGCTGCGCCTATGCTGCTTGACCTGATCCAGCATTCCGAAACCACGCAGGCCTGGTTCGGGCAGCGTGACCTTCACGGCGAGTGGCGCGAGCCTACGCGGGCGGCAGCCAGCAGCAACGAGGCCGATAGCGAGGCCCAGGAGGGCTGGCGTCGGCACGTGGACCACGCGCGACAGTTGCTCCAGTCGCAGGATCTCGGTCGCCAGCCTGCTGATCTCCCAGATGTCGTGGCACGGCTGGCCATCGCCGGCCCAGGCACGATGGCGCTTCGGAGCCTTGCGAGGGTGACCGGGCAGTTGTCGCGAGCCGATTCTGTCGCGCTGAGGAACGCTGCAGGACGCATCGCCGATGCCATTGTCGGCCTGTTCAATCTTCCGGACGTCGAGGCCTTCGTCGACCGGGCGAGCGAGGCGCACCGGGTACGTACCGGTCAGGAACCTGGCCCTTACTGGCGTGAGGTGCTGGGCTTCTGCGCGGCGGGCGGGTTGCAGGCCGTTCTCGACGAGTACGCCCACATCCTCGTCGATGCACTCGGGCAGCAGGGCCACTCCATGGAGTCGGCCGCCCACGCGATCGCTGACGAAATGGGAAAGGCCCTCCGAGTGCGGACGGCTACTCTCAGCGCGGATGCCTTGTGGGTCGCCGATGATGGTCGTCCAGTGCTCGAGAGGGGTGCGCTCGCGTTCAGGTCGCGGTTTGCCGTGCGTTTTGGCGCCGGCCCCGCCGAGGGCACCGACGAGGGTACAGACAGGGACGACGCGGTAAGGCGCGCCTTCAACTCGCCGTTCTGGCCGTTCGTGCTTTGCTCGACGTCCGTGGGTCAGGAAGGGCTGGATTTCCACCAGTACTGCCACGCCGTCGTGCACTGGAACCTGCCTTCGAACCCGGTCGACCTCGAGCAGCGCGAGGGCCGTGTCCACCGCTACAAGAACCACGCAGTGCGCAGGAACCTCGCGAAGCAGCACGGTCACGCGCTGACTGCCGACGGGCATCCTGATCCCTGGCGACAGGCGTTCAAGGCAGCGGAGTCCGAGCGCGAGGAAAGCAAACCCGATCTGGTGCCGTACTGGGTGTACGCGCCACCGGGCGGCGTGGCCATCGAACGGCACGTACCAGTGCTGCCGCTGAGTGGGGATGCGGAGCGGCGCACGCGCCTGCAGAAGTCGCTGGCGCTCTACCGTCTCGCATTCGGGCAGAGCCGGCAGGAGGATCTTGTTCAGTACCTTGCGCAGCGCCTCGATGAACAAGCCATCGCTGACGTGACATCGCGACTGCGGCTCGACCTCGCGCCTCCCATCGCGGCGATGGCCGAGCCGCTGCCCGTCGATGACGGCGTGCTCGTGTCAACAGGCGTGGTACCTCGTGCCGGGCAGGCACTCAAGGCCCTCGGCGATGATGTCGACCGCTTGTCTGGGCTTCTCGATGCGTTCGCAATCGTCAGGGAAGCGGCCAGGCTTCGCGACAGTGTCGAGACGTTCCGTGAGCTTCTCGACAGGTTCCAGGCGGTGCGAGCCGGCACCGCGGCCAACACACAGGGAGTGGTTCAGGCATGACGACGTACTACACGGACACCGACAAGCTCCTCCTCGAGCGCTGGCAGGAGGTCAATGAGCTCATCGAAGCACGCGAGGAGCTGATCGATCGAATTGATGACGTCGTCGAGGTCGCTGGTCAATTGTTGGCGCGCTCCCTCGAGCCTCGCGGCTATGCCGTGGAGGCGAGCCCGAAGGACGTAGCCATCTATCTGCACCGATCCGCTTGGGCGGACCGCAAGAAGGGGACGCCAGTCTATTTCACGCTAGGTGGCTTTGCGCCTCTTGGCTACAGGAAGCACAGTGAAGCACACCCGTATCTGTGGTTGACCACCAGTGACCTTGAGGCGTTTCGACAGAAGGTGGACCAACGGATCGAGTTCAGCCGTTCCCTGCGCAAGGCCCTCGGAGCTGATGTCGCTAGGACATGGGAGCACCACCACTGCAATGACGCAGATGAGCCCCTCGGCCGCGTCTTGACCGACTACGACGATCGCGCGCGATGCGAACTGGTGTCGAGTCCGGAGAAGCTGCATGACTTCGCCATGAAGGAGTTCGATCACGCTTTCCAGATCGCCGATGTCGTGGAGCGTCAGTTGTTTGTACTTCTAGGCCGCTAGAGAATCGACCGCCCTTCCATACTCGACTCCGCACGCGAAGTTCCAGACCATGTCCTCGACTGCTCTCTTGTGGGTGCTCTTGCTCGTCAGCGCACTCTCGCTCGTTCTCTCGCTCGTTCATCTCCTGCGAGTCGGCCGCACATCACCGGGGGCATCTGCCGATGTGCGGGAGGAGTTCCGCATCTCTCGGGACGAGGCACGTGCCGCCGGTAGGGAGTTGCGTGAGGAGGTCAACGAAGCGATCCGAGGAGGCACGGAGCAGCTGGCTACCAGTGTCGACAGGCTGGGCGCCGGACAGAAGGCCCAGCTCGAAACCATGGCTACACAGGCCAGGGAGCTGACGCAAGCGACCCAAGTGGCCCTGGACCGAGTAGCCAGCATATTCGATGGTCGGCTGCGCGAGCTTCGGGATGGGAACGACCAGAAGATTCTGGAGATGCGCAAGGAGATCGGCCAGGCGCTGAACGTCAACGCGGAGGCGCTCACAACGACCGTGGACCGACTTCGCGCCGCGCAGCGGGAGCAGCTCGAACTGGTGGCCGCGCGCGTCAAGGAGCTGACCGAAGCCAGCCAGGGGGCGCTCCACGGCATCCGGGGCACGCTGGACGAGCGGGTTGGCAAGGTGCAGGAGTCGACCGAACGATCTCTTGCGGCGAGCCGCAGCGAGATCGCAGACGGACTCGCCAAGTCCGGAGCCGCCCTCATCGAGGCGATGAAGGCCGTGGGGTTGCAGCAGCAGCAACAGCTCGAGGCCATGACGACGCAGGTGCGCGCGCTGTCGGAGTCCAGCCAGCAGGCTCTGGATCGGTTGCACGCACGCCTCGACGCACGCGTGCAGGCGCTGCAAGAGTCAAACGACCGCAAGCTGGAGGAGATGCGCAACACCGTCGACGGCAAGTTGCAGGAGACGCTGGAGCGTCGGCTTGGAGAGTCCTTCAAGATCGTCAGTGAGCGCCTCGAGGCCGTGCACAAGGGCCTTGGCGAGATGCAGACCTTGGCGTCCGGCGTGGGAGACCTGAAGCGCGTACTCACGAATGTCAAGGCTCGCGGCACGTGGGCCGAGGTGCAGCTTGGTGGGCTGCTAGAGCAGGTGCTCTCGCCCGAACAGTTCTCACGCAATGTTGTGGTGGTCCCGGGACGCACTGAGCACGTCGAGTTTGCGATCCGGTTACCTGGGCGCGAGGAGAACGGTGGGAGCCCGGTATGGCTGCCAATCGACTCGAAGTTCCCGCAGGAGGACTACCTGCGTCTGCAGGATGCCGCCGATCGGGCTGATGCCGCGGCGACGCAAGCCGCCCTGGAGGCCCTTGGACGTGGCGTCAAGGTGGCGGCGCGTGAGATCGGGACGAAGTATGTGTCGCCGCCGCACACGACCGATTTCGCCATCATGTTTCTCGCCACGGAGGGTCTCTACGCAGAGGTGATCCGACAACCCGCACTCGTGGATGAGCTGATGCGCGAGTACCGCATCGTGGTTGCTGGACCCACGACTCTGACCGCGCTCCTCAATAGTCTTCGGATGGGGTTCCGCACGCTTGCCGTGCAGCGCAGGGCGTCGGAGGTCTGGAGTGTGCTCGGCGCCGTCAAGACGGAGTTCGGGAAGTTCGGTAGCGTCTTGTCCAAGGTCAAGCGGCAGCTGGAGACCGCGAGCCGGACGCTCGAGAAGACGGGAACCCGCACCCGCGCGTTGACCAACAAGCTGGAAGCGCTGGAGGCCTTACCGGAGCACGAAGCCGAAGCTCTGCTGAATCTCCCATCCGACATCGACGCAGGTGAAGCAGCCGAGGAGGACCTGACGCCCGTGTGACCCCGGACATACTTCTCCCATGCGGAGCCTTAGGTCCTGGCTCATCAATGGAGTCTTCGTCGCTGTCGATGGAAGATCGAAGGTGCGGCCGCGTACTCCTGTCTTGCTCGCTGACGAGTTTGGCGCCACAATGCCTCCCCCCGGGATGAGCTGAGTCCATGCGACAGCGTAACGGAGGCTCACAGGGCCGACACCTCCGGCCGGGCGAGGGCGTGTTGCCTGTCGGGTCTTTCTGACCATGAACCACGTGACTACTGGCGACAGGAAAAGTGGTACTGCCATGAAGGGAAGGCGGCTGACCGTCCAGCTCTGTGCTCTCTCCCTGAGCCTCGTCGCCATGTCGATGCAGGCCGAGGCCGCGTCCCCGAGACACTCGAGCCTTGTCGTACTGCTCGATCGCTCCGGAAGCATGCGCCAGGCCGACGGCGCTTGCGTCCGTGCTGATGCAGGCCAGCTGCTACTGGAGCAGGCGGTAGATGGAGACCGGCTGTCCGTTGCCGCCTTCGGCGACGCGATCCAGCCGCTCACGCCAGGTTTCGTCACAGTCGACCCATCGACTCGGCGCTCTCTGCTATCGGCCTTTCGGACCTGCGCTGCCACGGATGCGCGAACCGACATAGCGGCTGCGCTGGAGTACGCGCTCGAGACCGCGCAGCAGGTGCCTCAAGAGCAGCGGCGTACTTTTCCCGTCCACGTGCTCCTGCTCACGGACGGACGGCATGACCCTCCAGCGCCACGAGCCCAGCGTAGCGTCGACGATGTAGTCGGGCAGCTGCAGCGGGAGTCCGTTCAGGTGCACGTCCTGGCGCTTGGCAACGGCGTGGATCGTGCACTGCTGACACGAATTGCACGCGCGACCGGTGGCCAGATCGCCTATGCCCGTGAAGCGCGCGACCTGGTGGTGGGCTTCCTGAGCGTGGCGAGGCTGTTGGGGCGGCAGTGGCTGCTCTTCGACCGGCTGGTGTCGCCTGGCCGCGTCTCGGTACCCCTTCCAGCGTGGGCGACCGAGTATCAGGCCGTCTTCATTCCCCAATCGGGAGAGGCCACGCTGTCAGCCCCAGGGGCCGAGGCAGCGCGCCGGGCCGCCAACTATGCGTATCTAATCGGACCTGGCCATGCCGGCCCCGTGGAGATGCAGGTCGGGGGGGCAGGGCGTCTACTGGTCCAGGCGCCTGGTGACCTGGTGCTGAACGCCAGGATGCCTGCCGTCGCGCCGCGGGACGTGTTCTTCCCATGCGCGGTCCGCCTTGAGCCGACACGAGCCGGTGGACTTGGGACCCCTGCCTTTCTCGGGGGAGCCACCGTGTCGCTCCGGCTGGGCGCCGATACGTTCGCCCTGTACGACGATGGCAAACATGATGATGGCGGCGTGAGTGATGGCGCCTTTGGCGGACGGTGCAGATCTGCGGGGACCGGAGCGCTGTTCTGGTCCGCTACCCTGGCCGCCCCTGTGCTCGACCCACCATCCGCCTCCGGAAGCATCGAGGTGCTGGCGTCGCCCCTCAACGTCCGCGACCCCGGAATCTTCTCGGGATGGCTCGACGCCTCGCTTCATCGGACTCCGCGGGTGTGGTTTGACAACCCCACCGACGTGCAGGTCGACGGCCGGCTAGAAGCCGGTACCTGGCATCTGGATGTAGCCATGGCGCCGCGGTCCTCGCTGGAAGCGCGCTTGCCCTTCACTGGGGCGGCGTTCGCGACGCGGCGGGAGCCTGTCGTTCTCGTGCAGGAGGGGCGTACCGTACCGCTTGGCGGTGTGCGGGTGCGTCCGTCGTGGTTGGTACCGGCCGTGCTTGCGCTGGTCGGCGCCATGGTGGGCGTGCTCCTCCGTTGGCCGCAGAGCATTGCGGGAAGCACGTTGCTCGTTACCGGGACGCATCGCGATGGACCTGAACGTTCCTTCAGCGCGGTGGCTACCATCGACGAAGGAGGCGTACCGAGGTTCTCGGCCCAGGCACCACCTCCACCCTTCGACACTCCTGGCACCTTCCGAGCCGTGCCAGGCGCAAGGCAGCAGAAGACCGACTTCGTGCCCAGAGCCGGACAGGTGCCGATGTTTACGGCGTCCATCCGCGGGAGGGCTGGCATGTTCCGTCTCGGACGAAATGCCTCCTGGCGTATCAGCGCGGACGGCTTCTCGGTCACTTACACCTTCAACCGGAAATAGATACGATGGCGCCCGCAAGTCTGATCACGACACCCACGTTCATCATTGGCCTTGGTGGTATCGGGAACACTGTTGCTCGGCTTATCTATCAGCGGTACGCCTCGACCAACACGCGGGTGCCAGAAACAGTAAGAATTCGGTCCATCGACACGGCGCCTCAGCCGAGTGGCCTTGCACCCGAACTGCCGGAGTCGATGTTCACACGGCTCGGCGACTTCCAGGCCAATCAGGTCATCCAGCGACTCGATCTGTATGAGCCGGTGAAGCGCTGGTGGACCTACCCGCCGAACGCGTTCGCGCCAGGCTTCATCGATAACGGGGCCGGGGCGCGTCGCCCTGTAGGGCGGCTGATCTTCTTCCAGCAGTTCAGAAAGATCGTCGATGCGCTCCGAGAAGACTTCGACGGGCCCAAGAGCACCGCCGTGCAGCAAGCGATGCTCGACCGCGACCTTGGCGCCGTGAGGAACACGCCGCGTGTGTTCATCATCGGGTCGGTCGCCGGAGGAACCTGCTCTGGCACGTTCCTCGACATGGCCATGTTGGTCAGGCACCTACTGAGGGAGCGAGGCTATGAAGCGCAGGGGGCGACAGTCACCGGCATCTTCGCCCTGCCGTCAGTGGTGCACCTTGCGTCCGGCGATGCCACGTCGCTCCAGGCCCGCCAGCGGCAGGTCAACGCGTTCTCCGCGCTCACCGAGCTCGACTTCCTGATGCAAGGCGGACGCCCGGAGGGGGGGGAGCTGCAGTATCCGGATCCCGTCGGCCGGATCGAGATGCTGCAGCCGGTGCTGAATCAGGTGTACCTGGTGTCGGACCGCAAGATGGATGGCGTCTCCTTCTCGCGCCAGGAGGACGTCCTGCGTCGTGTCGCCCACTTCGTGTACGGGCAGGTCGCGTTGGGTATGGGGCAAAAGACGCTGGAGTTGCTCGACAACTACAAGCGGTACTTCGACCCTGCTGGTCGTGCCGTCGTCGACGGACTCCCGGCGGTGTACGGCTCGTTCGGTGTCGAGTGGCTCGAGGTGCCGCACGAGCAGTTGATCGCGCGCTGGTGCACGGACGTTGCCGCAGAGCTCGGCAAGCAGGTCGCCGATTTTTCCTTCGGCGATGAACGCCGGCAGAACCTGAACAACGTCGCCAGGGAGGCACTCACCGAAGGCTTCAGCGGCTATCTTCGGGCGCTGGATCTTCTCGATGCCACACCGCAGGACGTCCTGTCGCTCCCCGGAATGACAGATATGGTTCCCCTGCTTGCAGGCATCCAGGGGGCCGCGAACAAGGACGACCTGCAGCGCGCGATGCAGTCTTTCGAGACGCAGGTGCCATCGTTGTTCGCTGGACTGCGTAGCGCCGCTCGGCAACTGCCGGCAGGTGACGACGCGCAGCGATGGGTCCAGGCCACGGCAGCCCGTCTCGTGCGCGACAAGGCGTTTCGGCTCGGGGGCGCCAAGCGAGTCCTGCTGCGTCTGGCGGAGCGGCTCACTGAACTCAACGAGCCTGCCGCCAGTCTGGAATCCCTTGACGAGGTCCTGAAGCGCTGTGGTGGTGGCTGGCTGTTTGGCAAGCTCGATCCCTCGCCGGCTCTCGCCTGGGCGCATGACAAGCTCTTGCAGCAGGCCCGTGCCACCGCACGAGCCGAGTTCGGCGCCAAGGCGCTCGACCTGGCTGGCCGCCTCCGCAAGCAGGCGGACCTCCTCGAGGCGCTGCAGCCACTGCTGCGGCGGGCAGCCCAGGAGCTGGGCGAGCGCACGGCGGTGACGCCGGCTGCAGATGCATGGCTTCTGAGCGAGCAGGACATTCTGACGGCCATCGAAACGCACCGGGATGAGGTGGCGTCGGCCGTGGCGCAGGCAGCGACTGATGCGGTCGCTGATCGCCTCGCACAGCCCGGAGCTGTGGGGGACTCCCAAGTGTCACAGCAGCAGATCGCGGAGGTCTTTTCCACGGCCGCTCTCAATGCACTCGAGCGCGAGGCCGTCCAGCGGACGCGTCGTCCCAAAGACACCGTCCAACGGATTGTCAAGCGCCTCGAGGCTTGTGAGCCGATGGCGCAAGTGCTGGGCGACGGTAACCGTCTCCTCGACGTGATGTCGCGCGACATGGTGGCCACGCCACTGAAGATGGTCCTCACCGAGATGCAGGGCGAGGAACGCCAGGAGATCGAGCGGTGGGCTGAACGCGAGCGGCAGCTGGCAGGAGGTGATGCAGCCTTCCAGGTCGTGCCCTCTGGCGATGCGCTGAGGGATGATGCGTTGAACCTGTCACTCGGCTGGCCGCTCTGTCTGTTCCAGGAAGTGCTCGAGTGCGAGCGCATCACGTCCATCAGTGAGCGGGTAGACGTGGAGAGTTCGCGGCTGCTGGGCGAGTTCAAGGACGCTCGCCGGCACACCGTCACGCCGATGCCAGCGGAGCGCGCACAGCGGGCCTTCGCCTATGCGGTAGTCCTGGGCCTTGCGAAGCTCGTGCGCAGCGACCGAATCATCCTTTCGCATGAACTGTGCGGAATCGAGATGGAGGAGTCGAGCGTCGATCGAGCGGCGCGGGAATTCAAGCGACGGGGGATGAATCGCACTGTCGAGACGATCCTGCGAGAACGGGAGCGGGACGGCGCGGCTTTCAAGGCCGATGCGCGGCAGCGTATCGAAGCCTTGCGCTTGCGTCTCGAGGGGTTCCCCGCCGACCTGAGGAGTGCCGCCGACCAGGCCATTGTGCTCGTGGAACGCGACCTCCAGCAGCTGGCCGACTAGCATGCCGCTCTTGAGTCTCAGGCCGGCGCTGGTCTGGACGCTGGATTCGGCCGCCGATGGCTCCATCCAGCGCTGGTTGTCCGGCCTCGATTCTGGGCGACGGGCACTGGTGCGCGTCGTCCGAGACGAGGCACAGGCCAGAGCGGCCCTGCGTGAGTTCGCCGATGTGGCGTTCGCGAGCTGCTTGCCGCAGCATGGCTTCCAGTTCGACACGACTCACGGCGTGCGCGTCCGGACGATGCTTGTCGCGTCCGCGATGGGTGACGATGCATTCAGGGAGTGGGCCGGGCTCGAAGATCAGGTGCTGGCCCTGGAACCAGAGGTTCTGGAGCTGGAGCGCATTCGGCTGCTCTTAGTGCCCCAGTGGACGCATATACCTGAGGCGCAACGCCGGGTGACCCTCGACGGGATGCGTGCAGGCGCGTGGCTGACATCTGGCCGCCTGGATAGTCGTCAAATGCTCTCTGCGGACAACTTCCAGCAGAATGTCGCCCTTGCGTTGAATGGATTGCTCTTCGCTCAGGTGACGCCTGGCACTGGCTTCTCCGTATGGGATGCCATCCCTTCAGGGAGCGTGCGGTTGCTCGGCGTACCGACCGATGACCCAGAGCGCGTGATGTCGGCCCTCGAGGAAGCGCTCTGGCAATTCCTAATTCGTGAGCTGTCGGCGGGGCATTTGGGCACTATCCGCCCACCGGCCAACGCGCGCGATGGGTTCGTGGCCATGGCCTCCAGGTTCGCCGGCGGGGCACTGTCAGCGGCCGCGGTCGTATCCCGTGTGGTCGGCAGGGATGGCCTGGGCGCGTGGTCCCTTCCCGCCCTCCTGGCAGAAGGTGCAGGCACGACAGCCGCGGTAATGTCTGCTCTGGCCAGGCCCGCCAGGCAGGCGCCGGTGATCCGAGCACCGGAGCCGGAGACGCTGATCGACAGGATCCTTGCGTGGTTCGGCTACCACCGGGCTCGGAATGAGCCGGAAGTCGAGAGGCCGGCGGCCTCCGACGAGGAATTGGCATTCGTTCGGGCCAGGATCGGTGACGCACACGCGCTCCTCGAGTTCTTCGCCAAGCAGGTGACCGGGGGAGAGATTCGCGTCAGCGCGTCCCGTGAGCTCCTGGAACGATGGTCGGAGGAACTGGTCTCGGCCGTGAGGGCGCAGCTTGCACGGATCGGGGATGAACAGACCGGAGCTCGGCGACTGGGCAACGACATCAAGGCGGACCTGTTACGTTCGATTCGGGCCGTCGTGCTCCAGAAGCTCTTCGACGAACCCACACCGATCGACATCCACGACGGCCCCTTGCAGCGTTCGGTTTCCAACCTGCGCACTGGTGGCCACTTCTTGTTCACCGCGGCGCTTGCCTCCGGTGAACACCCCGAACCCGCGGCAGTTGCGACGTCCTTGCGTGCGCCCCTGAGCGACAGGGTGAAGGTGTACGCCTATCCCGCGACCGTCGGCGCGATCATGTTCGCCGGCTCACGCCCCTGCAGGCCCGAGGAACTGGGCTGGTAAGTCTTCGCAATGCCATCGCTCTCAATCATAAGCATCTTCATCTTCGTCGGCGTCCTGCTAATCAGTGTGGTCGTGTGGCACGTCCGCACGGCCCTGAGTTTGCATGTCCCGACAGCCACGGAGTGGGCCGGGATCTCTGAGCGGATCACCAGCCTAAGCAAGGACGTCGTCGACGTTTCAGACTACTCCGAGAACGCGCGGCGTGCGTTGGACCTCGTGCTGACGAACGAGCCCGGCTACGGGAGGTTGGCTGCCATCCCTCAAGCGATGGAGCTGCTGATCGAACCCGTGGAAGCAGCCGCGCGACTCCTTCGGACCGCTTCGAGCCAGGTCGTGATGATCGGGCTTCTCGGAACCGTCCTCATCTTCGCGATCACGTTCCAGAGCGCAGACGTCAGCGACCCAGCTGCACTGCTCACGCACCTCAAGTTCATCTACTGGGTCAATGCCGTTGGACTCTTTGTGTCTGTCCTTCTTCTGCTTGCGTCCATGCGCGCTCGCGCCGCTGGAGAGCATGCCGTACGGATTGCTGGCAAGGCACTACACCTCCTGCAGGACAGCGGCTCTTCGAACCTCGCACCGGAGTTGGTCAAGGCTCTCGAGGTGTCGGCCTCACAGTTCCAGCAGTTTTCGCAGCAGTTATTCAACGATCAGTTCGCCAAGATTCAGACGCTCCTTGGGAGCGTTCAGGGAGTCGGCACGAGCCTGCATGCATTGGTCGATCAGGTGGTGGTGAAGGCCGCCGACGAACGAACGGCGTTCGAGGCCACCTCACGCCAGCACGTTGTGGCAATTGAGGCATTGACCCAGCGGCTCGATCAGGGCTTCCAGCTCCTGGCCACACCTTTCCTTGAGGGCATCCCAGCGATGCACGGCTTGACGCAAGCAGCACAGGCCCTGCAGAAGTCCTCTGACGATGTCATGAAGGCGAACGTGGCGCAGGCGGTGGCGCAGCTCAAGGTGGCGACGCAGGGGCTGAATCGCATTCTGGAGGGCCTTCCTCAGCAGGTTGCGCAGGCTACGAGCGAAGCGAATGCCGCCGTTCGCGAGTCCACGGTCAATGCCGTCCAGGCGGCGCTGGAGAACGCCATCACGCCTCTATCTGGCCGGATAGAGGAGTCTGGTAATCAGCTCACGACACATCTCCGCGGGTTGCTCACGTCCTGGGCGAAGTTCATGGACGAGCAAAGAAGGGCCCGTCTCGCTGGTGACGAGCAGATGACTCAGTCCTTGTCTAAGATATCCGGGGCTCTTCGCACAGACATGGCGAACGTGGCATCCGTCCTCGAGACGCTCAACGAAAGCGCCCGTCTGTTGCCCGGTGCCGTCAGACACCAGATGGACGCTGGCGCCCAGCGTATCGAGCAACACCTTGCCGGGCTCGCCGGGGGAATTGGCAACGTGGGAAAGGACTTGTCCGCGTTGCCGACCGCTGTTGCCGGCGAAGTGCAGCGGTCAACTGGCGCGGTCGCGCGAGAGCTCGCAGACGTGAGCGCGACGCTCCGCCAACTGGACGAGCACGTGCGACAGATACCTGGCGCGCTGGCGCCCCGGGCAGACGAGCTCACGGTCGCCATGAATCGCCTACTGGGCGCCTTCCACGAAGCGCTTGGACGTGGTGCGACGATGAATGAGCCGCTTCCTACGGGTGAGGCTCCGCAGGCGGATGTGGATACGCGGCCAGAGCCTATAGCGCCGGTGGTGTCATGACGGTGCGCATTCGCCGTAGGGACGAGGAAGATCACGAGAACCCTGGCTGGCCGGGACTTGTGGACCTCTTTGCATTCGGCATGGTCATCATGCTCGTCCTGTGGGTGGCCGCAAGCAAGAAGTCGGTCCGGCACCAGGCAGAGGCCGCTGCCGCCAGGCAGGCCGCCTCTGAACAGGACGCGCAGCTGCAACGCGAGGTGAAGCGGGTACAGGAGCTTCGTCGCGCCTTGACTGGGCAAAACGCCGTGATCAGGGACGGTGGAGACCAACTGTCATTCGAGGTCAGCGGCTTCGATGGCGACGAGGTGTATTTCGAGCCAGCTGCCTACACCTTGCCCCAATCCGATCGCTCAGTCATTGCGGCGCTCGGTGCGAAGGTCGCAGAGAAGCTCAAGGAGTACCAGGGCTTTGTGGTCCTTGTGAACGGCACGGCCGATCCCGTGCCCCTTGCGCGTGAACTTCCGCCCCGCAACAACGTGGAGCTATCCGCATTGCGAGCTGCGGGTGTTTCCGAACTGCTCCTCGCGTCTGGTATCGAGCCCTGTCGTCTGCAGGTCGTAGGTCTTGGCTCGAAGGAAGTGAGCGCCGAGGGCATGACAGCCCAGGATCTGCGTCGCCTACGCCGCGTGTATCTTACGTTGCGGGCTATCCCCAAGGACGCCGGGGGCCGCTACGGGGACTGCCGTTGATTGAACGATCCATGCGAGAGGCTGCTGCGCAGTGTCGGCAGAGCATCGAAGTACGGAACGCAGCGCTCGCGGAGCTTCGCGCTTCCTTCCACCGGCTGAAGCATCTTGCGGGGGACCGCACCGGGAGTTTGCTGGAGCACGGCGAGTTCATGCTGCGAGTGCTCGAAGGCAATGCGCGGCTCCTAAGTGACTCTCGCAAGGTCGACAGCTTGCTTGCCGTATGCCGGGATCACAGCAGGTCCTCAGGACTCCTCAACGCCCTTGTCAACGCCGTTACGGTGCAGTGCACACGAGACATCGAAACCGGGGCTGCGCTGACCAATGCACTGGATGGTGCGACTCAGGCACTGCAACAGATCGAGAGAGGCAGTGGTGAGCTGGACGACGGGTGGAACCACCGGCTGCTTGAGCTTGCGCTCAGTGTTCCTGACACCGCACTGAAACTGCTCAGCGTGGTGCGAGGCAACGCTCAGCTGCGTGACAAAGCCACAGCGCTACTCAAGAGCGCCTTGGCATCGAGAGTGCGAACGCTACAGGGATGGTGTGACGGTACTCTCAGCGAGCATCAGGAGACACCGCGGTTCCGGGAGCAGGCTCTCGCCTTCGAGCGAGAGCTGGTCGAGCTCACATCGGAATGGACGATGAGTACCGCGGTTGCACGGCATGCGGAGATGGATACCCTGATGGGCCGTACGCTCAGGATTGCCGGCGCACTCACCCTGAATCTCAGTTGGGAAGTGACCCACGACGCCTTCGGCAGGGAGGCGAGCCGCTTGGGCGATCCTGCCAGTTACGGAGTCAGTAGAGCCAGAACGCGGCAGGCCGCGAAGGGGCTGAAGCAGTTCAGAGAGCTGGGAGGCAAGGCGGAGGGTCTGATGCGTCGCCAGGACACGTCGGATATCGAGGCGTTCTGGAAACTGACCGCGAGGCGACTTCTCGCGCTGGGTGCCGAGCCGATGGCAGACACGCCACAGGAACCAAAGCATGAGAAGCCTGAGGAGCAGGAATCTCCGGATCACAGCGAGCCCCGCACGCGCTCAAGCGGCGACGATGCAGATGGCAACTGCGCCGAGGAACGGTGATGGGCGGGCCTACACGAATCGTCGGTATCGACTGCGCGACCCAGCCAAACAACATCGGCGTGTGCCTGGCTGCCTACGCCTCGCCGATATTGTCGGTCGAGCAGGTGTTCACCTGCACCTCGCGCAAGGTGATGCTCGAGAGAATCGCAGCCTTCCTCAGCGATGGCGGTCCAGCGGTCATTGCGCTCGATGCGCCACTGGGCTGGCCAGTGGCCTTGAGTCGCGAGCTCCCTCAGCACCAGGCGGGAGAGTCGGTTGGCTCTCCCGCCGGCATCATGTTCAGCCGCGCGACCGACAGATACGTCAAGTGTGTGCTTGACAAGACGCCGCTCGAGGTCGGGGCCAACCTCATTGCAAGGACCGCGCTGGCCGCGTTGGCCGACCTCAATGCCATCAGGGAAGCGCTTGGGCTGCCTGTGCCGCTCGCCTGGCAGCCTGGACCGGTGACGGCAGTGGTCGCCATCGAGGTGTATCCAGGCGCAACCGAGCGGGCCTATCAGGTGGCCGAGCGCAGCTGGGCCGTGACAGGCAGAGTCAACCAGGAGCTGCCCACAGACAACTTGCACAGGCGCGACGCGGTACTCTGCGCCATCGCGGCGTCTGACTTTCTCGAGGCGCGCGTATGCAGACCACCTGCCGAGGACCGGGATGTCGTCAGACAGGAGGGATGGATCTGGTTTCCGGACATTCAGAGGGTCCGGGCCGAGTTCCCGGCCACCATGCCCTTCAGTGCCCGCACCTCGAGTCAGTGAGCGAAAGCGCCTTCTCGTCTACAGCCCGGCTGCTGCGTGAGCCCGCGCGGCTTGCCGCCGCACTCGCTCGGCCCCGAGAATCGTGTCCAGCACCTGCGGGATATCGTCAGCGGATGAGAACACCCACATGTCCTCGTTCGGCGGCGTCGCATCGAGCACGTGCCTGACGGCGTCTGCAGGCGAGGCGGGACCCTCGGACTCCCTGACGATGCCCCACAGCAGGTACCGCTCTCCGGAGCCCCGCGGGCGCGCGTTCCGGTACGTACGCAACTGAGCAACCGTGGCGTCGTACTCCTGCGTGCCGCTCTTGGCTTCCACGATGACGCCATTGAAGCCGCCGATCGGTGAGTCGAAGTCCACGACCAGGTCGATGAACCGTGGCACGCGCACGCCGAAGGCCCGGACTGCCTCCGACAGTCCTCCGGCATAGTCAGCGGTGCCCAGAACACGATCGCGCTCCAGTGGTTCCTGGTATCGGCAGGTGAGATGGTCGAATCTCGCGGTGTTCGACGATGACGAGACGTCGAGCCAGCGGATGGCCGTGGGACGCGGCACGAAGTGGCGCGCGATCCGGACCAGGCAAAGGAGTTCGAACAGCTTCGCGGGATCCGATGGCAAGGGGATCCGGTCAAGTTCTTCGTCCTCGAAGTACGGCCTGAGCGACTCGGCGACGACGCCTCGCAGCAAGGGCCACCGCGATCGACGCGTGATGAGCGCCCACTTGCGCAGCCGCTCCACCGGCCGCGGGGCTGCGAGTCCCACCCGGGTGTCCATGCCGTCGAAGGACAGGCCGAATGCCTGCGCGTGCTGCGCACACTCGGACTGGATCCACGCGAACCACCCGGCGAGCGCGGCCCGCTCCGCCTCGTCGAGCCCCGCGGCGGACCCACGAACCACATAGTCTGCATCCCTGCCGCCCCCGCGCCGCAGGAGCGTCATCGGCCAATCGACCTCGCCGTCTGGCCGTTCACTCAGGCGACGGCGAGGATTGAAGGTGGCCTCGAGCTGCTCCACCAGCCGGCGCACTCGGCCGAAGTGCGGAGCAAGGGGACCGCCCAGCGCCGCGTAGTGCTTGCCTTCGAGCACCCACCACCGGCGGATGGCATCCGTCATGGCACCCTCGAGCCTGGCCTGGCGCACGGCATGCACGCCTGCGCTCTTCGAGGGGCGCCCGAGCAGGTATGCGCGGATCTCGTCGGCCCACGCGAGCGGTCCGCCGACTGTCATGCCTTGGCCGTGAATGCCTTGAGCGCCTCTCGCCACCGTGGTGCGCGACCAAGCGTAGTCAGCGACGAGGCCAGGAAATCCCGCGCCTGCTCCGAATAGGGCGCATCGAGCACGGGCGCCTGCAGGCGCCCATCCACCCAGGAGCGCAACAGCTCGAAATAGGCGACGCCGAAGTGCAAGCGATCGCCCAGATCGTCGGACGTGAGGAGGTGGTGCTCACGCGCGACCTCGAGGAACGCGTCGACGGCCTCGACCGCAGCTTGCTGCCTGGGACCGTTCACTGCACCGGGCTCCGTGATTCCAAGGAATGACAGCACGTCTTCGCGGGTGCCCCCCTGCATCTCGATGCGCTGGAAGCGGCGCGCAAGGCCTTCGCTGATCGGGAAGACGATGTCGTCGAGATTGCTGTCGTTCACCGTGGCGATTACGCGGAAACGCGGGTTGCCGACGATGCGACTCACGCCCGGAAGGCCGGCCGGTACGACCTGCGTGACGCTGCCACTCAGAAGGGGGTAGAGGTCGCCGATACACCGATCCAGATCGGCGCGGTTCATTTCATCGAGGACGATTGCGCCGCTCCTGAGTCTCCACGTGTCTCCGTCCGTGCTGTTCGGATCGATGAACACGCCGCCGTGAACCTTGAAGGCATCCTTGCCGTCGGGGACGAGTCCACCCACTGTGTGGAACGGTGACCAGGCCGAGTTGCCCACGGTGGTGAGTGGCGCCTCGGAGATCGGAATGGACGCCGGCAATTCGGACAGGTTCCTGTCCCAGGCGTATCCGACGAACTGCGCAAGCGTCGTCTTGCCCGTTCCTGGTGCTCCCGCGAGCAGCACGTGCAGCCCCGCGCGAAGATAGGCCAGGGCGCGCTCCCCCATGGGCCGAAGGGTGTCTGGCAACGAGAGCACTCGACCCTCGGCCGTCGGCGCTGGCGGCGTGACAGAGCCGCCGCCCTTGGTCCCGTTCTCCCTCCCGTTCACAACCACGACGACGTCCTTGCCCGTGTAGAGCTTGGCATCGAGCAGCAAGTGCAGCGCACTCGCCGCGGCGTCGACGTCCGGTATGGAAGTCAGGGCCTCATGTGCGTACCGTGCCAGCTCCTCTGTCAACGACACGTCCAGCAGTGCCGAGGTCTGAGCAGCATGCGTCTTCCGGACGCGTGGAGATTCGACCGACTCCAGTTGCACACGCGTGTGCAGGGGCGCATCGAGCCAGTGCCGGAGGCGGGCTGCAAGGTCCGGCACGGCGCCGGGATGTTCCGCCAACCATGTGGCGGTGCTCGTGCCCACCCGTGCGGTGAGTTCGTAGGCGTCGACGTTCGCAGGAATCGCGAACCAGGTTCGATAGACCTCGGCCAGATTGTTGTAGAAGGGGGCGCGATGCAGGTTCAGGAAACCATACACTTCCACGACAGCCGCGTACGTCGCCCTGTCCTGCGGCGCCTCGTCGGCGTCGTCGCGCGCGATCGTCTCGAATCCGGTCTCGACGGGCGTCTGCCCCTTGGCCCACTGAAGCGCCTTGTCCAGGAGGAGATCGCTCTTGGTGTTCTGCAGTACCGGAGCAAACGCCTGGGCACCCGCCCTCCTGTATGCGTTGCTCATCGTCCACAGGTTGGCGAACGCAAAGAAGTAGGCCTGACGTGCCCGCAGCGCAGCCTCGTCGGCTGCGTCCAGATACCCGAGCCAGGGCAACCTGCGGGCGAAGCCAGGCTCCCATCCTTCGTTCTCCGGCAGCGACCTGAGGAATGCCGCCACATCCTCGGCAGCTGTCGGCGCCAGCTTGGGCCATGTGTCCCTGAGCGCCTCCCAGGCAGGAGAGGCGGGCAACGTCTCGACGTGCTGCGCCAGCGTCTCGCACAGCGAGCCCAGGCCTCCCGCGAGTTCGTAGCGGATACCCCGGAAGGTCACGAGGCCGTCGCGGCGCGCGCGGTCCGCGTGCTGCAGCAGGTCGATCGCGAGGCGGCGCAGTTGGACCGCCGGGGCGAAGCGTCCCGTCCAGTTCTGCGCAAGGTAGGCCACGACGAACCGGCGTTCGGGTCGGCGCCAGTAGTCGAAGCGAGGGTCGAACGGCACTCGGTACCGCTCGGCCATCCTGAGGCCTCCGCGAATACATCGCAGGACGCCAACGTTGTGCGCCACGGCCTCACGAGAGGCAGCGTTGTTGTCGTAGGCCTCGATCAGCTTGCCGTAATCGAAATTCAACGCGTAAGTCTCCGACGGAACCTTCCCGAGCGCCCGGTAAGCGCGTTCGCGAACCAGACGACCGGCACTACTCGGTGTCTGACACTGGCCGCTTCTCCCGTACCGGCAGGCCGACGGAAGCGAGATGATCCCCCAGCGCGGCCACCAGGCGCTCGGTCTCCGTGACCAGCAGATTCGACAGGGCGGCAGCATCCCCTTCGACCGACCTTGAAGTGCCAAGCCATCCGCCGCCGACCGGCGTCAGCTCCATACCGGGGCCGAGCGACAAGCTGCCCTTGGCCAGCGGTTCCTTCCACCACTGCTTGAGGGCCGACCGTGCCTTCAGTGCGCCGAGCGGCTTGACCTTCGTGTGCAGTCGCAACGTGGTCCAACGACCGGACGCATCAGGCGCATCGATCACTGGAGCGCCAGGGGCCTCGCTGCACGTGAACTGCAGCCAGACATTGGCCGTCACGTTCATGCCGGTCAAGACGAGCGCTTCCTTGTCCTTCGCACTCCACCGCATCACGCCCGTCGTGCCGCGCGTACGCAGGCCGACGGCGGCGGCATCGGTAATCTTCCGCAGTTCGAGCCGCGAGCCAACGGCCGGATACGCCGCCGACGCGGCCTTCTCGATCGCGCGCCTGATAGCATCGAGTCCATCGCGCACCCACTTCTCGCCGTCGTCGGCGGGATACTCGATCAGGTCGGCCCACGAGGCCCCGATGACCCGGTCCGTGAGGCTCCGCGCCCGCATATCCGCGCAGGACTTCACACCGTCTACCTCTCGGCTGCCGACGCCGCCAGGCGCCAGCATCACGACGGTGATGCGGCTGTCCGGTGAGCGCTTGACCTCGCCGTTGTAATACCCCAGCAGTTGGCCAGTCCTGACCGCGCCCGAGTCGACCTTGTTCTCGATGAGGATCACGTGCCCCGCTGCGCGCAAGGTCAGATCCACGCGGGCATCCTCCACGCTGATCGCCCATTCACGCGACGCGCTGTCATCGGGAGCCTCGATCTGGTCGAGGAAATGCGTCCTGAATCCGGTGGAACCCTCGAGGGCCATGGCGAGGAACGCTGACGCGGCCTCCTCCCTCGACATCTTGCCTGTGAAGAAGTGATCGAAGTTCATGTGTTCTATGTAGTACCGCGCCGGGAGCCTGCGGCGCCCGCTGCTGCTGGCTGTACTGTCGTGTGGTTCGCTCCGCGCTGCCTTGCGGTGACCGGCGCGGGCTTGCGTGGTGTTTCGAGCCTGACGATGCCGGCGGTCAGTTTCAGGGCGCGCAGCATTTCCAGCTCCGCCACCTGGTCGGGCCTGACCGTCTCGTCGTGTCGCTTCACCTCGACGAACCGGAAGTCGAGCGCCCTGCCGTTCCTGACGCGATACAGCAACAGGTCCGTCACGCCGTAGCGAATGTCACCGGCATGGGCGGCGAGGATGCCGTTGAGGCGCTTGCTTCGCCCCAGGAACTTCAGCAACTCGCGCAGGGCTTCAGCCGGCACCGACCCGAGGTACTGCCCATGCCTCTTCGCCGTGGCACGCGCCTCCGCCATCACGTCGTCGACCCGCTCGACGGTTGCTCTTGCAAGGTCGGGCTCGATCCCGAGCGTCGCCCGAACGAGACGCCACAGCGACGGCGGGAGCCTGCACCCATGGTGGGTCGATCCATCAGTAGCTTTGAGAGCACGCCAGCGGCAAAGAACTACATTCTCGGGAATGGGCGCGGTGCCATTGGCGCCTGCTTGTGCCGGACGCCGAGAGATGCCGATACGGATTTCGAGGGGACGAGTCTGGGCCGGAGTCAGGGGCATGGGGGCAACTGTCGTGCTGCCGCGGGAGTGTTGCATCAGTCGGGAGCACGCGCAACGAGGAGGCGCTGTCAGATCCCCTCTTGGGGGGCGTCCCACTGCCGAACTGTCCACTTCGCCTCCTTGACAGGGAGAAGTACTCACGCATAGCTCCATTTCTGGTACCGAAGTCCGTTCGGTTCACCTCTGCAATTCGTTGTACTTCACAGGCGCGTCGCGCCTGATTAGACTGCCCCTCCCATGTTGTCGCACCGTTGGCAGGCCATAGCCGAATCGCGGTTCCCCTGGGAACGCGAGGCCCTGGAGTACCTCCGCCAGCACCTGCCCGACGTCGAGACCACCCGCGCCTGGGCCAACGGCGAGTTCGTGAGCCTCGACGGCCACCTCAACGAAGCCGACGTCATCGTCATCAGCGCCCGCGGGATGTTCCTCGTCGAGATCAAGAGCCGCCCGGGCGAGATCTCCGGCGACCTGCAGGACTGGGTGTGGCGCGACGGGCCGCACGAGTTCCGCGACCGCAACCCGATCACCCTGACAAACACAAAGGCCAAGCGGCTGTCGGCGCTGTTGAAGAACACGCAGACCCTGCAGGCACACCGCGGCCGCGTCCCGTTCATCGAGCCGCTCGTCTTCCTGTCTGCGGCGGGCAACCGTATCAACCTGCCCGGGCCGCTGAAGTTCCGCGTGTTCGGTCGCGACCCCGACAAGGGCGGCCGCCCCGGCGAGCCCGGCATCATCGACGCGCTCACCAATCCCGCCGTCGGCGTGGCGGCCCGCGAGACCCTCGACACCGCCACGGTGAAGATGCTGGCGAAGGCCATGGAAGAGATTGGCCTCCGACCCTCGGTCCGCGCCGACCAGGTGGGCGACTACAAGCTGGGCGACCTCCTCGAGGACGGCCCCACCTGGCAGGACTACGAGGCCAACCACGTCGCGCTGAAGGTCAAGCGTCGCATCCGCCGGTACCCGGTGCCCAAGGGCGTGGCCGCCGACCAGCGGCAGCGCGTGCTGGCCGCTGCCCGGCGCGAGTTCGAGATCCTCGAAGGCATCCGCCACGAGGGCATCGTGTCGCCGCAGGCGTACCACGAGACCGAGGCGGGCCCCGCGCTCGTGTTCCCGCTCGACACCGAGTCGGTGCGCCTGGATCGCTTCCTGGTCACGGCCGAGACCGAGGGGCGCCTCGACGTCCACTTGCGCCTCCATCTGCTGCGCGCCATCGCGGAGGTGCTGGAGTACGCCCATGAGCGCCGGCTGTACCACCGGGCCTTGAATCCGCAGGCCATCCTCGTCACGCGACCGGCGTCACCCACCCCGGGCATCGCCATCGCCAACTGGTTCTCCGGCGAGCGCCAGGCTGGCACCACGCTCGGCTCCGCTGTCGCTGGCACGATGCACATCGACGCGCTGCTCGAGGACCTCGGCCAGTTGTACGTGGCCCCGGAGCTCCGACTCGACTCGCCGAACGAGGAGGCGATGGACGTGTTCTCGCTGGGCGCCGTCGCGTACCACCTGTTCACCGGTGCACCGCCGGCCGACTCCCTGCTCGCCCTCGACGAGAAGCTGCAGCAGCACGGCGGCCTGCTGATCACCGATCGCCTCAACGGCGCCCCGCCGAACCTCACGTCGCTGATTCACGACGCCACCCGCGCGGTCGTGTCGAAGCGGATCGCCTCGATGGACGAGTTCCTCGAGTGCCTGGAGGTCGCCGAGGCGGAGGCGAACGATTCGCGCCCGGTCGAGCCGGCGCAGGGCATCGACCCCGTTGACGCCAACAAGGGCGACGAGCTGCCGGGCGGACTCACGGTGAAGAAGCGCCTCGGCAAGGGCTCCACCGCCGTGGCGCTTCTCGTGGAGCGGGACGACCGCGAGTACGTGCTGAAGGTGGCCCTGGCCACCGAGCACAATACCCGCCTCCGTGCCGAAGGCGAGGTGCTCGCCTCCCTTCGCCACGCCAACATCATCGCCATCCACGGTGAGCCGATCGAGATCGCCGGGCGCACATGCCTGCTCATCGACAAGGCCGGCGACAGCACGCTCGCGCAGCGCCTGCGCGAGGACGGCCCGCTGCAGCTCGACTTCCTGCAGCGGTTCGGCGAGGACCTGCTGGCCACGCTCGATCACCTCGACGAGATGGGCGTGTCGCATCGCGACATCAAGCCCGACAACCTCGGCGTGACGCCGCTGGGCCGCGGCAATCGACAGCACCTGGTGCTGTTCGACTTCTCGTTGTCGCGTGAGCCTGTCGAGAACATCCGCTCCGGCACGACGCCGTACCTCGAGCCTTTCCTCAAGCTCCGCCGGCCCCAACGATGGGACTTGGCCGCCGAGCGCTTCGCCGCGGCAGTCACGCTGCATGAGATGGCGACGGGGCAGTTGCCGAAGTGGGGCGACGGCCTCAGTGATCCGGCTCTGCTGAAAGACGAAGTCACGGTAGCTGGCGACCTGATCGACGCCGGCATCCGCGACCAGCTCACGGGGTTCCTGCGCCGGGCGCTCGCGCGCGACCCGGCGGCACGCTTCGACAACGTGCGCGACATGCTGGCGGCGTGGCGCGCGGTGTTCGCCGCAGTCGACCGTCCACCCGTCGTGGAGCCGGTCCGGCCAGAGGGGCCGGGAACCGCCGACGTGCGCGCCCTGTTCGAGGAGGCTGTCCGCGCCGCCACGCCGGACACGCCCCTGGCGACGATGCACGTGAGCACCAGAGGCTTGAACGCGCTCGAGCGTGTGGGGTGCACGACGGCGGGGCAACTCGCGCGCCTCGCGCTCACGCGCGTGTGGGCGCTTCCCGGCGTGGGGCACAAGACTCGCCGCGAACTCGGCACCCTCGCCGCCGCGTTGCGGGAGCGGTTCTCGATTACACCGGTAGGGCCCGGTGTCCCACCGGGCCGTGAGCCCGTTGTTCCTCCTGGCCGCAGCCCTGAAGGCCCCGCGACCGTCGATGCCCTCGCGGCACTGTTGCTGCCCGCGAAGAAGCCGGGCGCGAAGCAGGACTCGCGCGCCTTGCCCGTCTGGCTGGGGCTGGACCAGCAGACGGCCTGGGGCGTAGCCAATTTGCCGCCATGGCCGAACCAGACCGAAGCGGGCAAGGCTGCCGGGGTGACGCGTGCCCGGGTGTCGCAGGCCGTACTCAAGGCGCGCGATCGCTGGCGCCGCGACCCGTGCCTCACTGCCCTGCGCGCGGACCTCGCCGAGATCGTGACGAAGCAGTCGGGTGCCGTCACGGCAGACGAACTCGCGACGCTGCTTCTGGCCGTGCGCGGCTCACAGCAGGAGGAGCCGCTGCGCTCGACCTATGCACGGGCCGTGGTGCGTGCCGCTCTCGACGTGGAGGAGTCGCTCGAGTCGCCTCGGCTCGTCACGCGCCGCATCGGCGCCGTGCTGCTCGTGGCTCTCGACCAGGCGACCGCTGACTGGGCCGACAGGCTTGGCGCGCAGGCCGCCGAGGTGGCGCGTCGGGAGCCGCTCGCCTCGCCGGAATCGGCGATGGGCGCGCTGCTCGACGTGCCGCCGCCAGAGGCAGCCCTCGTTCCACCGCCGGCCCGCTTGCTGCGCCTCGCGGCTGCGGTCTCCGGCGTGGCGGCGGTGTCGAGCCGTCAGGAACTGTATCCGCGCGGCATGGACGCGTCGCGCGCGCTGCGCCTCACGCCGGGGCTGCTCGCGTCGCGCGGCGACCTCACCATCGAGCAACTCCGCGAACGCGTGTCGAGTCGGTACCCGGAAGCGGCACCGCTTCCCGAACGCCCGGCGCTCGACGACCTGCTGCGCGATGCGGGGTTCGACCTCGAGTGGGTGCCGGACGCGGCGCGCGGGGCCGGTGCGTACCGCCCACGCGAGGCGTATCGCATTCCCGTGCCGTCGGTCACGAGCACGCTCACCCGCTTCGGCACGCGGGTCGGCCCGCCGGTGGCGGTGCCCGACGAGGCTGTGCTCGAGGCGCGCGCGTTCGAGGATCGCCTGCGCACGGCTGCCGACGCGGGACAGTTCCTGGTCCTCTCAACGGGCCCCCGTGACCTCGCACGGGCCCGGCAGGAGCTCGCGCGCTTCGACGTCGAGGTGGTGGACACCGATGCGCTGCTCGTGTCGGCGATGAAGCAGGAGGCGCTGAAGGCTGGCGCGAGCTGGGACATCGTGCTGCGCGCCGACGCGGCGCCCCGCGACGGCGCCGACTGGCGGAACCTGCAACTGCTGGTCACGCGCGCGATGGCATCGGTCACGGCGTCGCTCCTCGCTCGGCCGGGCACGGTGCTGCTCACCAACCCGGGCCTGCTCGCGCGCTACGACCGGCTCGGCCTCTTGCACGACGTGCACCAGCAGCTCGGCAAGCCCGGCGGCCTGCAGGGCCTGTGGGTGCTCGTGCCCGCCGACGGCCAGGCCGTGCAGCCGCTGCTCGACGGCGTCGCCGTGCCCGTCATCGGTCGCGGCCAGTGGGCGCGCATCCCGGAGCCGTGGCTCCGCAACGAACACCGCGCCGCGTGAGCACCGAATGCCTCATCACGACACCCCGATAGACGAGCTGGCCCGTCTCAAGTCGTTGCTCGAGCAGGGCGACACCCGGGCCGTCGTGCAGGCCTGCGAGCAGAGGCTGGCCATCAACGAGCAGGATGCCGCGTCGTGGTACCTGCTCGGGCAGGCTCATCGCTACGAGGACAACTACGAGACGGCCGCGACGGCGTTGCGACGGGCCTGTGCCCTAGAGGCCAATCCCGGGTACGCCTTGGCCTATGGCATCGCGCTGCAACTCGACGGGCAACTGGAGGCCGCTGCCGACATCCTCGAGCAGGGGACGGAGCGCTGGGATCGCCATCCCCTGCTGCACAACTCGCTTGGTCTCACGTACCGCAAGATGGGGCGGTACGCCGACGCCCGCAAGGAATACTCCGCGGCCATCTACTGGCACGCCTACCACCTGATTCGCGACAAGCAGGCGTGGTACCTGCGGCCCAATCCCCATCCACCCCACGACCGGGAGCCGCTCTGGATGCGCGTCTACATGGATTGTGTCCTGAAGATGACCGTGGAGGACGGATTCGACGCCATCGGTGTGGCCGAGGGCGGTGTCGACCCGCCCGAGGCCGGCTTGTTCTGGGTTGACGGTGTGGACGGGCAGGGCAAGCGGCAGCGGATGTGGCTCGCGCGTGCGCCGTCGGCTCTCTACTGGCTGCTCCGGGCCGACAGCTTCTACGCGACCTGCGTGGGCAACCTGGCCACCGTTGTCAGCCTGCTCGGCGAGGACGAACTCGCAGAGGCCTATCTCCGCGAGGCCGAGCACTTCAAGCCCCGCAGCACCAACGAATGATCGACTCTTCGCTCCTTCTCAAGCACCTCCAGGCTCGCGTCGTCGCCCTGCAGGACGACCTCCGCGCCCGCGCCGCCTCCGAGCCCGCCGTCGACCGCTCATTCCGCGAGGAATACGCCGCCGCGCGGCAGGCGCAGCGCACGGCCGACACCTTCGAGAGCTGGCGCGAGGACCCGGTCACGCAGGCCGCCGTGGCCTGGGTGCTCGGCACCGTGTTCGTGCGGTTCCTCGAGGACAACGGCCTCATCGACGCGTGGATCTCCGGTCCTGGCGACCGGCGGAAGTTCGCGCT
This sequence comes from Luteitalea sp. TBR-22, assembly GCF_016865485.1. Taxonomy (NCBI): domain Bacteria; kingdom Pseudomonadati; phylum Acidobacteriota; class Vicinamibacteria; order Vicinamibacterales; family Vicinamibacteraceae; genus Luteitalea; species Luteitalea sp. TBR-22. Next base: position 742,728 of record NZ_AP024452.1, read on the forward strand.
CGACAGGCACGCTGCCTACTTCGAGCAGCACCCCCTCGAGACCGACCGCGAGTACCTGCTGCACGTGTTCGGCACGGTCGGCAAGCTTCCCGCCGGCGGCGACGTGTTCGACGCTGCGCACAACCCGCTCTGGCGCATCACGCCGTCGGGCGACGCGGCGCAGGCGCTCCTCGAGTTCTGGCAGCGCATCGACCCGGCCACCGGCGCCATCGCGCACGACTTCACCGACCCGGCGTGGGGCACCCGCCTGCTGGGCGACCTCTACCAGGACCTCTCGGAGGCCGCGCGCAAGAAGTACGCGCTGCTGCAGACGCCCGACTTCGTGGAGCGCTTCATCCTCGACCGCACGCTCACGCCGGCCATCGAGGCGTTCGGCTACCAGACGGTCACGCTGATCGACCCCACCTGCGGTTCTGGGCACTTCCTGCTCGGCGCCTTCGAGCGGTTGCTGGCGGAGTACGAGCGGCACCAGCCGGGCACGAGCGTTCGCGCGCACGTGCAGGCCGTGTTGCGGCAGGTGTCGGGCATCGACCTCAACCCGTTTGCCGCGGCCATCGCGCGCTTCCGCCTGCTCATCGCGGCACTCCGTGCGTCTGGAGTGACGCGCCTTGCCGACGCGCCGGCGTTCGATATCCAGGTGGGCACGGGCGACGCGCTGCTGCACGGCCGCAAGCACTCCGGGGGCGGCGAGGTGCAGCCCTCGCTCGACCCCGACGACCCGAGCCGCCACCACTTCTTCGCGGAGGACCCGCGCGCCGACGCCATCCTCAACCGCCGCCACCACGTCGTCGTCGGCAACCCGCCGTACATCGTCGTGCGCGATCGCGCGCTGAACCAGCTCTATCGCACGCGCTACGCGTCGTGCCATATGCAGTACTCGCTCGTCGTGCCGTTCATCGAACGCTTCTTCGACCTGGCGACAGTGGAACCCGCCGGATACATGGGACTCATCGGCGGGAACTCGTTCATGAAGCGCGAGTTCGGCAGCAAGGTGATCGAGCAGTTCCTTCCGCGCGTGGACCTCACGCACGTCGTCGACACGTCGGGCGCATACATCCCCGGCCACGGCACGCCGACGGTGATCCTGTTCGGTCGTAACCGCGCTCCGTCAGCACCAACACGCACGGTGATGGGCATCTGTGGCGAGCCAAGCGCACCGGAGGACCCGGCGCGGGGCCAGGTGTGGACAGCGATCGAGCGCCAGATCGACCACGCGGGCTCCGAGAGCGTGTTCGTCAGTGTTCGGGACCTTGAGCAAGTAAAGCTACACACACACCCTTGGAGCGTCGGTGGAGGCGGTGCGGCTGAACTGAAGGGCAGGCTTGAAGGAGCAGCTAGGAGCCGGCTTTCCGCCGTCATGGACGGACCCATAGGTCGAGCTGCTAGGACAGGCGAAGACGATGCATTCATGCGGCCTTATCACGTCCGTCGCAGATCGAGCTTGCCGGGCCAGTGGTGGCGCACCGTCCTCATAGGCGAGGAGGTCAGAGATTGGTCCGCTGCACCGACTGACTACGCGCTCTTTCCTTACGACAGCAGCAGCGCGTTTCGGCGCTTCTCTGACAGCACAGCGCGAGAATCTGGTCTGCTTCGTGAGCTCTGGTCGTTACGCACAACCCTCGCGAAAAGGTCGACGTTTCAGGGCGACATGGCGGATGCCGGGCGGTGCTGGTGGGAGTATCAGCAGTACACACCCAGTGCGCACCTGAGCTCGGCATCGATCTGCTTCGCCTTTGTAGCGACGCATAACCAGTTCGCACTCGACCGCGGCGGCAGCGTCTTCAACCGCTCTGCTCCCGTCATCAAGCTTCCCGCCGACGCTACCGAGGATGACCACTTCGCTCTTCTCGGCCTTCTGAATTCCTCATCGGCCTGCTACTGGATGAAGCAAGTGTTCTATCCAAAAGGCGGCGATCAGGTCGGTAACGAAGGAGCGCGCGTGAGCAAGAGCCCCTGGGAAGACCGGTACGAATTCGCGGGGACCGCGCTAGCGGAGTACCCGGTTGTGCCCTCGTCACCAGACCAAGCGAGGGAACTATCGTTGCTAGCCGAGGGTGCCCCGTCCACTGCAAGCGACTGGCTGCTGAGACTTCGAAGGATGATCTCTCTGCAGGAAGAACTGGACTGGAATGTCTATTCTCGATACGGCCTCTTGGCGGAGCAGGTCATTCACCGCGGAGACCTGGTACCGATCGCGCTAGGCGAGCGAGCTTTCGAGATCGTGCTCGCGCGTCGATTTGCTGCTGGTGACGAGGACACCACCTGGTTCGAGCGGCATGGCTCGACGCCGATCACCGAGTTGCCCGCGCACTGGCCAGACGACTACAAGGCACTAGTCGAGCGGCGCATCGCACTGATCGAATCCGATCGAGACATCGCCCTCATCGAGCGTCCTGAATACAAGCGTCGCTGGAACCTTGAGGCGTTCGAGGAACAGCAGGAGCGCGTCCGCCGGAACCGGTTGCTCGATCGGCTCGAGAACGCCGACTGGTGGTCATCGCCGATCCTGCTGACAACGGCCGCGCTGTCAGATCTCGCGCGGCGCGACGTCGAGTGGATGGCGATGGCCGAGGCGTATCGCGGACGTGCGGACTTCGACGTGACGACGCTGGTCACCGAGCTGGTGACCGCGGAGGGCGTGCCGTACCTGCCGGCGTACCGGTACAAGGAGAGCGGCCTACGGAAGCGCGCGCAGTGGGAGGCCACTTGGGCGCTGCAGCGGCAGGAAGACGCCATCGACGCGCGTGTGGACCTGCCCGAGGGCGACCCGCAGCGCCTCACGCGCGAGGAGGCCGATCGCCTCAAGCGCGCGCAGGTGGGCGATATCCCCGTGCCACCGAAGTACGCCTCCGCCGACTTCCGCAAGGGCGACTACTGGCGCCTGCGCGGCAAGCTGGACGTGCCCAAGGAGCGCTTCATCCTTTACCCGGGCGCCGAGCGCGCCGACGACCCCACGCCCGTGGTGGGCTGGGCCGGCTGGGACCACCTGCAGCAGGCCCAGGCGCTCGCCGCGTACTACGTGGACCGGCAGAACGAGGGCTGGAGCCCCGAACGTCTGACACCGCTCCTCGCCGGCCTCCTCGACGTCGTGCCGTGGCTCCAGCAGTGGCACAACGACGTCGACCCGCAGTTCAACATGCGCCTCGGCGACTACTTTGCCGATTACGCCGACCAACAGGCCCGCGCGCTCGGCCTCACCCTCGACGCCCTGCGCGCCTGGACACCCCCTGAACCCACCCGCGGCCGCAAGCCGCGCAAGTCCTGACGTACACCAGCATGTCCTCCGCGCTCGAGCGTTCTGCTCGCCTCGCTCAGTTCCTTCGTGAAGCCGTCGGCATCCGCTCGAAGCCGGTGGTCGAGGTTTCGAAGTATCCGAATGTGCTCTGGTTCTCGAACATGCCGGGCCAGCAGGAGACCAAGGATCTGCGGTCGCCTTTGCTCGCCTCCAGCTGGCGAGACGACGACTTTCGCTGGCTCGTGGTGAACCGCGTGCGGGAGAAGAGCGCTCCCGAGCCTCCGAAGACCTGCCGCCCTTGGCTCGAGACCGTGGTGCTCGACGACCCGGCAAAGGAGCCGGGGATGGTGCCCCTGGTCCGGCTCCAGCCGGACGGGACCGAGATCGAGGTTCCTCCTTCGTTGGAAGCCGTCGAGGCATGGAGTGCGTATCTCCAGCAATCATGGATGCCGTGGGCGTCTGCCACCCGGGTGCTGCGCCGTGTTCGCGCCATCTACGAGGAGCTGTTCGCGATTCGCAACCAGCTTCAAGGGCAGGAAGATGGTTACGACCTGTTCATCGGCTGCGGGCTCCTGCAGATGCGCCTCGAGGACGGCCGTGCCGCGAGGCGGCACCTCCTCGCATTCCCGGCAGAGATCGACATCGACGACAAGACCGGCACGCTCACGGTTCGGCCATCGGCGTCGTTCGTGCAGGCCGTGATGGAATCGGAGTACCTCGACGCGGTCACCCGCGCCAGCCTGCAGAAGCAGTGGCAGCGGATGGGAGCGCAGATGGAGGAGATCGGGCCTGCGCTGCACAACCGCGCCGGCCTGACATCCGCACTGAGGCAGCTGGTGTTCGAGGTCGCCGGAGATGCGGAGTACATCGACGACATGGTGGCCACCACAGACGTGCCACCACACGCGCGTGCTCGCTTCGCTCCCGCGATCGTCTTTCGCCCTCGATCGGCTCGCGCACTGGAGAAGGTGCTCAGGGACATCGAGCAGCAGATGTCATCCGGCTCTGTCGAGCCCGGCCGGCTGCCCTATGCATGGCGACAGCTCATCGAGGATCCCGATGCGCCTGCTCCTGATCCGGTCGAGCCTGGCGGGCATGGCGCTCCGGTCGAGACCTACTTCCCCCTGCCGGCCAATGACGAGCAACTGCAGATCGTGCGTCTGGCCAACAACAAGGCGGGGGTGGTGGTGCAGGGGCCGCCTGGCACGGGCAAGAGCCACACGATTGCCAACCTGATCTCGCACTACCTCGCATCTGGCCAGCGTGTCCTGGTGACGGCCGAAAAGGCGCAGGCGTTGAAGGTGCTCCGCGACAAGCTGCCTGAGCCCCTTCGCGAGCTCTGCGTGACGCTGCTTGGCTCAGGTGCCGAGGCCGACAAGGACCTCGAGAGAAACGTGCGCGCCCTCCTGGAGCGATACCAGCGCTCCCTGCTTTCTCCGGGGTGCTACATCAGGGAGGCCGATCGGCTCGGTGATGAGATCGAGGCCTGTCAACGCACTCTCGAGCGGCACGAGCGCAGTGTGCTCGAGATCAGGCAGGCTGAAGGGGAGATCGTCTCGCCCCGACCCGGCTACTCCGGGACGAGAGCCCACATCGCGCGCCTGCTGCAGGAGCATGCAGACGAGCGCGGATGGATTGCGGACGCCCTTTCATGGGAGACGCCTTGCCCGCCGTTTGCGCCTGGGTGGGCTGCCCTCGCCGACTACCACGCCTCGCTCACACCTGAAGCCCGCGCCGCCCTGCAGCGTCGCTGGATTCCGCTGCCGTTTGCGGCCCAGGACGCCTTCGACGTGCTCGAGGGCGTTGCTCAGGCGACGCTCGCGCTTCGCACCCTGAACCTCTCCGTGGCTGAAGACGCGGCCGATGCCGATCTTGCGCACCTCGAGGCTTACCTCCGTCGGGTCCAGCAACTCGAGCTCACGCGCGGTGATGCGTGGACGAAAGACGTGAGGCGAGACGTCTTTGCGCGTGACACCTCCCGGTTCGAGGCCCTGCATCGGCAGGCCAAGGCCGCGCTCCGCAAGGTTACGCAGAATGTGACGGACGCTGTGCGCGACATCGAAGTCTCCGGCGACCGCTCGATTGCGGACACCGTGCGGGACATCGGTCGACTCCACGCGCACTTCGCGGCAGGCGGGAAGATGCGTGAGTTCGTCTTCTTCACTCCCGCGGTCATTACGGAGACGAGCTGGCTTGCCGAGCACGTGACCCTCGACGGACAGCCATTCAGGATTCCCGAAGACGTCGAGGTGGCGAAGAAGGCCATCGACGCGGCGGCGGTTGTGGCAGGTGCCTGGAAGCCCTGGAAGGAGCACGGCGAAGAAGGCCTCGACGCGACGCAGCAGGTCGCCGTACTGAAGGCACGGCTCGAGGTCCTTGGACAGTGGCTGGAGCTTCCGGCCCCGTGGGACTCGGTCTCTGCGAATGTTCAAGCGTGGCTCCAGCGGACCGTCGCCGACGGTGCTGACACAGCCAGCCTGCTCCAGGCCGTATGCGCTCGCAGGTCGGTCCTTGCCCTCGCCCGGGCGCGTGAGCGGCGGGACGCGCTCGTCGCGCTGTTGCCGGAGCCTGGTCCCGACGACCTCCCGACTATCGCGGCGGTGGCGACAGCGCTCGTGGCCGAAGATGCCAAGGCTCTCGGCCGTGTGTTGGCGGATCTGGAGTCCGAGCGCGCTCGTCGGCAAGACTTCGAGCGCTACACGGATTGGCTGGCCACGGTCGAGACTCACGCGCCTCGCGCGGCTGCGACTATCAGGAGCGCAGAGGGCTCGCCAGACCTGGTGCCGCGTCTCGAGCGCTTCGAGGAGGCATGGGACCACGCCTGCACCCGCGCATGGCTCGACGCGCAGCTGGATCCGGTTCGGCAACGCAGCCTGCAGGCCCAACTGGCGGCGACGCGGGAGCGATTGGAAGAGCTGCGCAGGGACGCCGTGGCCGCGCGTGCCCGGCACCATGCCGCGGAGCGGCTCGACATCCGGGGAAAGGCCCTGCTCGAGTCCTGGAGCAACGCGGTACGCAATATCCCGCAGACAGGGAGAACGGTCTTCGCGAGAAGAGCCGCAGCGAGGGAGTTGCTCGGCTCCGCACTGGATCGCATTCCAGCATGGGTCGTGTCGCTGAACCGCCTGTACGAGACGGTGAGCACGAGACCGGGGGAGTTCGACATCGCGATCGTCGACGAGGCATCGCAGTGCGGCCTCGAAGCCCTACCGCTCTTCTACCTCGCCAAGCAGGTGATCGTCGTGGGCGACGACAAGCAGATCTCTCCGTCTGCCGTGGGCGTCGATGCGACGGCAGTGCCCTCGCTCGCCAACACCCTGTTGCCCGATTTCGCGAGACGGGCGAACCTCACCCTGCAGTCGAGTCTGTTCGACCACAGCAGGGTGAACCTGCTGCACGGTATTTCCCTCCGGGAGCACTTCAGGTGTGTTCCCGAGATCATCAGGTTCAGCAACGAACTGTGCTACGACGGGAAGCTCGTACCGCTCAAGCAGGCCGGAAGAGATCGCCTGCCGCCGCTTGAGTCTCGGCACGTAGCGGATGGCCTCAGGAAGAGCGACAGCAACCTGCCCGAAGCCAAGGCCATTGTCGAAACCCTGTTGCAGTGCCATCGCGATGCCAGGTACGAGGGCATGACGTTCGGAGTCATCAGCCTTCAAGGCGATGAACAGGCGAGCCTCATCGAACGGCTCGTCATGAAGCAAGCGCCACAGCTCTTCAGTGAGCGCAGCCTGCGGTGCGGCAATCCCTACGCCTTTCAGGGCGACGAACGGAACGTCATCTTCCTGAGCATGGTCACGGCGCCGAACATCGACAGCCGAGCACTGACGGGTCCCACGTTCGAACAGCGATTCAACGTCGCGATGAGTCGTGCGCAGGATCAAGTCTGGCTGTTTCACAGCGTCCGCCAGGAACATCTCGCGAGGGAGTGCCTCCGCGCCCGAGTCCTCCAGTTCTTCGAGACTCCTGTCGATGTCAGCATTCAGGGCACCGAGCTGTCTCTCCCGGAGCTTCAGCGACTCGCCGCTCGTCGACCGCGCGTTCGCGGGGAGCAGCCCCGGCCATTCGACAGTTGGTTCGAGCTGGACGTGGCTCTGGCGCTCGCGAGCCGAGGACTGAAGGTGTCGGCGCAGGTGTCGGTTGCTTCGCGCCGCATCGACCTGGTGGTGGAAGGGCGGAACTGGAGGCTCGCCGTCGAGTGTGATGGCGATGCGTTTCACGGTGCGGACAGGTTCCAGGAGGACCTCGCGCGTCAGCGTCAGCTCGAGCGGGCAGGGTGGCAGTTCGTCAGGATTCTCGAGAGCCAGTTCTACGCCGACCCGAGCGCTGCACTCGAAGAGGTGCTGGAGCTGTGCGAGGAGTTGACGGAGGAGCAGGAGGAGGCCGAGGCGGCGACTGATGCAGGTCCGGTCGACTCAGTCGTTCATCAGGCGCCCCCGGCAGCGCCAGACGACGCTTGCGAGCAAGTCACCGAAGACGCCGCTTGGCCTCTACCGTCATCGGCGGAGCAGTCCGACGAAGAGGACGAGGATGACGTGAACGAGCCCGGTGGGGAGGCGATCGAGGCGGAACTCGACTTCGCCCCGAGCCCTGCCGTCACGACTGGCCCGTTCACCGGCCATGTGGGCAAGCGCTATCCGAACCCTAGGACGGCACCTGCACGCAACGTCGCGGACGCGGTCCTCGAGATCCTGAGGCAAGACGGCCCCATGCCCAAGGCGTCCATCTACAAGCTCTACAGGGATGGATGCCCAGAGGTGTCTCGCGCCTCCAAGACTTTGAAACAGGCAATCAACCGGGTCATCAGCAACCTGCAGCGCTCCCGACGCGTGATCGCCACTGACGAGGGTTCGGGCAGACGCCTCGCCGCGGAAGTCACCCTGCGCAGCGCGGACACTGACGCCGTGCGCGTGCGCCCCCTCGGGGCGAGAACGTTCGCCGATGTGCCGATCTCCGAGATTGCGGCGCGCCTGCGCGTGCTTGCCGGTGGCAAGGTGCCCCCTCGAGGCGACCGCGTGGAACTGTTCCAGCAGGTACTCAGGGATCTCGGCCTGCCGCACCGGGTGGACAGCTGCCTGCCGAGGTTCGAGTTTGCTGCCCGCCTCGCATTCGAACCGGACAGGTGGTCAGCGCCAGGCGGGCCCGGTCCTCTCACGCAGACGCTCCCGCTGGAGTAGACAGGTGCCAGACACATGCCCTTGATCAGGGAAATCTTCAATCTGCCCCGCAGCGTCAACCTCGCCGACTTCTTGTTGCACCCCGAGGGCATCACGGACGCGCACCTGGGCCTGACCGAGGGGTACACTGAGCCATGAATCTCCTGGACCGCATCGTGGTGGTGCCCGACGTGCGCTTCGGGAAGCCGTGCGTGCGCGGCACCCGGATCACCGTCGGCGACGTGCTGGGCTACCTCGCCGGGGGCATGAGCGAGGACGAGATCCTGCAGGACTTCCCGCAGCTCGAGCGCGACGACATCCGGGCGTGCCTTGCATCGCGGTCGCGACTGTAAACTGGCGCCATGGAACTGCATCTGTCGCGTGAGCTCGAAGGCAAGCTGGCAGCGGCGGCGGTCCGCCGGGGCGTGTCGATCGAGGTCCTGGCTCGCGAGGCACTCGAGCGTGCGGTTGACTACGACGACTGGTTTGTCCGCGAGGTCGAGTCGGGCATGGCCCAGATCGGTGCCGGCCAGACGCTGTCCCACGATGACGTCGGGACCCGACTGGCGAAGAAGCTCGCCGACCACGACGCCGGTCGCTGATGCAACTGCGCTGGACGGAGGCGGCGGCCGCAGATCTGGAGCGCATCGCCGACTACCTCCTGGCCCAATCGCCGGACCGCGCGCCCGATCTCGTGAAGTCGCTCTACCACGCCCCGGAGGCGCTGTTGGAGTTCCCGCGTCGCGGACGCCCCGGGAAGAAGACCGACACACGCGAACTGGTGCTCTCGCCGTTGCCGTGGATTGTGGTCTACACGGTTCGGGATGACGTGGTCCACGTCGTCCGCATCCTGCACGGAGCGCAACGCTGGCCCTGAAAGGATGGGGTGTCAGACGCCTCTGACTCACCCCGTCTGAGGGGCACGTGCCGGCTGGAATGGCGGTTGTAGAATCCTCCGCACCCGAGCCCTGCCTGACATGCCCCTGATCAGCGACGTCCTCAACCTGCCCCGCAGCGTCAACCGCGGCGACTTCGTGCTGCGCCTCTCCGAGGGCATCACGGACGCGCATGCCGACGGCACGCTGCGCGACTACGTGGTCACGCCGCAGCTCGCGGCCAACTTCAGGGACGCGCTCGCCTTCATCCGAAGCGCTCTCGAGTCGGGCAGCAGCAAAGGCGCCTACCTCCACGGCAGCTTCGGCAGCGGCAAGAGCCACTTCATGGCCGTGCTGTACCTGCTGCTGCGCGGCAACCCGAAGGCGCGCGCGCTGCCGGAACTCGCCGAGGTCGTGCAGGCGCAGGACACGTGGGCCGAGGGCCGCAAGTTCCTGCTCGTGCCCTACCACATGATCGGCGCCCACTCGATGGAGTCGGCCATCCTCGGCCAGTACGTCGAGTTCGTGCGCCGCCTGCACCCCGAGGCGCCGACCCCTGGCGTCTACCTGTCGGGCCCGCTGTTCGACGACGCGCGCAATCTGCGCCAGACGATGGGCGATCAGGCGTTCTTCGACGCGCTCAACCGGGGCAAGGGCGGCGGGGGCGGCTGGGGCAACATCGGCGCCGCCTGGGACGCCGCGCGCTTCGACGCAGCTACGGTCGCGCCAGAGGACGCCGAGGACCGCGTGCGCCTCGTCGGCGACCTCACCGATACCCTGTTCACGGCCTACGCTGGCATCGCCTCCGGTCAGGGCCGCGGCTTCGTGAGCCTCGACCGGGGGCTGTCTGTCATCAGTCACCACGCGCGGTCGCTCGGCTACGACGCTGTCATCCTGTTCCTGGACGAACTGATTCTGTGGCTCGCGAGCCGCGCCGCCGACAGCCGCTTCCTGAGCGAGGAAGGCCAGAAGCTCGCCAAGCTTGTCGAGGCCCAGGATCCCAGCCGCCCCATCCCCATCGTCAGTTTCGTCGCCCGCCAGCGCGACATCCGCGACCTGGTAGGGGAGCACTCGGTGGGTGCGCACGCGCTCGCCTTCAACGACGTGTTCCGCTGGTGGGAAGCGCGCTTCCACGTGATCACGCTCGAAGATCGCAACCTGTCGGCCATCGTCGAGAAACGCGTGCTCGCCCCCGTCTCTCCGGCCGCGCGGGCGCAGATGGATGCGGCGTTCACGCAGGCGACGACGCGCCTGCGCCCGGATGTGCGCCAGGCCCTCGTGAGCCGGTCGTCAGACGATGAGTTCAGGCAGGTGTACCCGTTCTCGCCGGCGCTGGTGCAGGTGCTGGTCGCCGTGTCGTCGATGCTGCAGCGCGAACGCACGGCACTTAAGGTGATGCTCCAGTTGCTCGTGAACCAGCGCGACACGCTGGAGCTCGGGCAGCTCGTGGCCGTGGGCGACCTGTTCGACGTGATCGCCGAGGGCGACGAGGCCTTCAACGAGCAGATGCGCCAGTACTTCGACGGCGCGCGCCGCCTGTGGGCCACCAAGCTGCGGCCGATGCTCGAGGCGCAGCACGGCGTCACCGAGGAGGAACTCGCGAAGCGGCCCTGGGCGGATCCGGTCGCCACCGCGTTCCGCGCCGACGCACGGCTGCTCAAGACGTTGCTCATCGCCGCGCTGGTGCCGAACGTGGACGCGGTCCGCTCACTCGACGCCCGGCGGCTCGGCGCCCTCAACCACGGCAGCCTCAAGGCGCCCATTCCCGGGCAGGAAGACTCGCTCATCATCGGGCGCCTGCGGAACTGGGCCGCCAACGTCGGCGAGATCCACATCAGCGACGACCGTACCAACCCCACGGTGTCGCTGCAGATCACCGGGGTGGACGTGGACGGCATCCTCGCGCAGGCAAGCGCCGAGGACAATCCTGGCAACCGCCTCCGAAAGATCCGCAGCCTGGTGTTCGGCTTGTGCGGCATCCAGGACCGCGACGAGCTGTTCCTGTCGCACGAGGTGGTGTGGCGCGGCACGAAGCGGCGCGTCGAGGTGCGCTTCAGCAACGTGCGCGACCTGCCGATGGACTCGCTGCGCGCCCGCGGCACTGACTGGCTGCTGGTGGTGGACTTCCCGTTCGATGAGCAGGGCCGCACCCCTGCCGACGACCGCGCGCGGGTCGAGGCGTTCCGCGAGACCGAGGCCCCGTCGAACACCATCGTGTGGATCCCGGCGTTCCTCAGCCGCGCCTCGCTCAACGAGCTGAAGCAGCTGATCCTCATCGACCACGTGCTCGCCGGCGATCGGCTGGTGGCCTACACCGCGCACCTCACGCAGACCGAGCGCGAGTCGGCGCGCGTGCTGCTCGAGAACCAGCGGTCGCAGCTCAACGCCAAGCTGCGGATGGTGCTGGAGGGCGCGTACGGCATCGCGAGAGAGGTGGACGGCAGCATCGACACGGCACTCGAACACCCGCCTGCCGATCGCTTCCAGTCGCTCGACCCCACCCTCAAGCTGCAGCCGCCGGTGGGACCGACGATGGCGGAGGCGGTGCGGCAGTTGCTGGACCAGGCGCTGCATCACCAGTTCCCGGCGCACCCGCGCTTCGACCTCGAGGGCGACATCCGCCCGGCGATGCTCAAGCGCGTGTACGCCGAGGTGCAGCGGGCCATCCCCGAGCCGCGGCTGTTCGTGGAGGCGCCAGACACGCGTCGCCTGATGCGCCAGATCGCCGTGCCACTCTCGCTCGGCGAGATGGGCGAGCAGCACTTCGTCCTGAAGAACGCGTGGACCCAGCATTTCGACAGGAAGGTCGCGGAGCACGGCGGCAGCCTCACCGTGCGGCGCCTCCGGGGCTGGATCGACGAGCCCACGCCGCGCGGCCTGCCCACTGATTTGGCCAACCTGGTCATCCTTACCTACGCCGAGCAGAAGAACCTGCGGTTCCTGCTGCACGGTGGGCCGGCCACGCCGACGATCGACTCGCTGCACGACGACCTCGAACTGCGCGAGATCGACCTGCCGTCGCCTACCGAGTGGACGGAAGCACGGGCGCGCGCCAGCAAGATCCTGGGCCTGGCGTTGCTCGAGCAGCGGACCGCATCCAACGTCGCTGAAGCCGTCAGGGCGATCCAGGAGTCGACGAAGGGTCTGCGTGTGCCGGCGACGCAGCTCGTGGACGCGCTCAAGGCTCGCGTGTCGCAGTTGGGCATTGGCGAGGAGCGGGCGACGCGCCTGCGGACGGCTCGCGCCGCGCTCGCCCTGGTTGCGGCGGTCGACCAGGCCATGCCCGAACAGGTCATCGGGAAGCTCGCCGGCACGCCCATCGACGGCGACCCGGTGGCGCTCGGGACGAGCCTGAAGACGGGGGACGTCGTGGCCGGCGCGCTGCGCCAGGCCTCGTGGACGATCATCGACCCGGCCATGCACCTGACGGACGAGGCGCGGCGAGACGACGCCGCGCGGTTGCGGGCCGATGTGGAGCAGGCCATCTGCGCCGACGAGTACGTGACCAGCCTCAAGCCTGCGCTCGAGGGGGCGCAGACCGCGGCTGCCGCGCTCCTGGCTCGGGTGCCGCCTCCCCCGCGGCCCGACCCGGACCCGAAGCCGGAGCCGGGCCCCAAGCGCATCCGGCGCGACGGCCTTGCTCCAAAGGCCGCGCGGGAGCTGCTGGACAAGCTCACTGACAAGTGCGACGTGCTGGTCACGGTCGAGTGGACCGAGCCGGAGTAGGCTGACTGCGATGCCTGGAGCCTTGGCCCCCCCTGCACCGCGCGCCGTTCCCCTGACTCCCGCGCTCCTGGTGCAACACGTGCGCGCCATCCGGAGCAAGCTGGAGGGACACTCCGGCGGGCAGCCTGCTGGCGCACCGCATGTGTTCGCGCTGCGCAGTGCCGCCGCCTGGACGGGGCCGGCGTCGCTCGACGTGGAAGGGCAGCCCGTGGACGTCGTCGCTGCGGTCTCGGCGCTCCACGTCCGTGAGCTGCTGGCGGCCCGCGTGGCCGGCATGCCGGACCTCGTGGTCATCACGCCGCTGGCCGAGGCGGAACTCGGCGCCGACGTGATGGCGCGCCTTGCAGGCCGGCGCGTGGTCTCGCTGGAGCCATGGACGCTGGTGCTCGAGGCCTTCCGCGCGCGCGACCTCGATGCGCGGTTGCTCGCGCATCGCTGGATGGCGCTGGCGCTGCTGGAGGGCATGCCCGCGACCGGCTATCCGCCCGTGCCTGCCGGCGTGCTGGACAGCGAGACCGCGTGGTCGTCCCTGCTGCAGCAGCGTCTCGGCCTGGCTGTGGCTCAGCCGGACGTGGTGGCCTTGCTCGAGTGGGCGGCAGACCCATCCCACGTGGAGCGCTGGAGGCAACTGCCTGCTGACGTACGCGACGGCGTGCGTGCGTGGCTCGTCCAGCATCTCGGTGACGTGGCGTCCCTCATCGTGGATGCTGCGGCGCTGGGACATGACGCGCTGGCACTCGGTCTCGTGTGCGACGTCCTGTTTCACGAGTGGAACATGCCGAGCGGGGCGCCAGGGCTGAGGTCGGAAGCGCGCGATGCCGCCATTCGCTTCGAATCGTTCATCGGCGGGCGTCCGCTGCCCGAGGGCGCGGGGCTGGCCTGGTCGCGTGCTGCCGTGGCGATTGCCTCGCGTCCGCGCGATCCCAGGCAGGCAGGCGTGCTGCGAGTGGCGCTGGACAATGCCGAGCGCGCGCTGAAGCACTTGCAGGCCGACGCCCTGGCCGTGCACAGCGACGTCCTGCCGTCTGGCTTCGATCGGCGCTGCGAGGTGTTCGGGGAGGCACTGCTCGAGTACCTTCGTGACCCTGAAGGCCGTCGCGACGATGTGCACGATGCGAGGGGGCACCTGCGGGCGCATCGGTCGTGCACGCTGCCGTCGAACAAGGAACGCCTGGAGCGCCTCGAGATGTCGCTGCGCCTCGCACGATGGCTGAACGAGCGCGCGTCAGACGTCCCCGGCTCGATTGGCGAGGCAGCCTGGGCGCAGGTGCAACAGGATGGCCTTGCCGACTGGGCACGTGCCGTCGCGAGGTCCGTGGACCCGTCTGCCGCCGTGGCCGATGCCTGCCGCGCCGTGCTCGAGGCCGTCCGGCAGGCCGTTCGTCGCCGACAGGACGCGTTTGCCACGAAGCTGGCGCACTGGCTCGAGCTCGGCACCGATCCGGGTGTGCTGCTCGTGGAGCGCGTCCTCGAGGCGCGCGTCGCCCCACTCGCCGCGCATGCACCGGTTCTGCTGCTCGTCATGGACGGCATGAGTGCCGGCACGTGCCTGGAGCTGGCGCACAGTCTCGTGGAGGATGGCTGGACGCCCCTGGCGACTGAGGGCAGGTCGTCGCCGGAGCCCGTGCTCGCGCTGCTGCCATCGCTGACGGCCGTCTGCCGCACCAGCCTGCTGAGCGGAAGGGTCGTGGAGGGAGCCGCGGCGGACGAGAGCCGCAACTTCGCGGCGCATGCCGGGCTCGTCGCCCGAAGCACGCCAGCGCTTCCGCCGGTGCTGTTCCACAAGGCAGGTCTTGCGGAGGACCACGGCGCGCTGCAGGAGCCGCTGCGCAAGGCGCTGGGCAACCCGAAGCAGCGCGTGGTTGGCGTGGTGGTCAATGCCATCGACGACCACCTGCTGAAGGCCGACCAGGTGCGCAACCGGTGGACCATCTCGGACGTGCCCATGCTTTCTGCCATCCTCAGCGATGCCAGGGCAGCTGGCCGCATCGTCGTGCTCACCTCGGATCACGGCCACATCCTCGACGATCGCAGCACGCAGCGGTCCGGCGGGGCCGGCACCTCCGATCGCTGGCGTCCCGCGGATACTCCGGCGGGTGACGGCGAGGTCCTGGTGAGCGGCCCGCGTGTGATCGCTCCTGGGCACGCGTGCGTCCTCGCCGTGTCGGAGCAACTGCGATATCGCAGCAAGAAGAACGGGTACCACGGCGGTGGCACGCCCCAGGAGGTCGTCGCGCCGCTGGTCGTGCTCGCGAGTGGGGCAACGACGGTGCCCGGGTGGGAGGAAACGGCCCTGCCTGCGCCTGACTGGTGGATGCTCGAGTACGAGGATCTTCGCGTGTACTCGGCACCGGTGCAGACGTCGCAGGATCGGCCGGCTCGGAGAGCCGGCCCTACCCCTCCTTCGCCCTCGAAGCCGCTGCTGTCGCTCGTGGACGACGAACCGGCTGCGCCGGCCGGGCCGGCCGCGGACACCTCGCTGGCCGCACGGCTGTTGCAGTCCGAGGTGTATGCGGCCCAGAAGGCGCAGCAGGCGCGTGCGGCCGTGCCCGACGAGCGCGTGAAGGCCATCCTGGGGTTCCTGCTGGCGCGGGGCGGCCGTTCGACGCGCGCCGCTGTTGCGAGTGCGCTTGGCATTCCGAAGCCCCGGCTCGACCTTCAGCTCGGTGCACTGCGCGGCGTGCTCAACGTCGAGGGCTACGCCGTCCTCTCCATCGACGAGGCAGGCGACACCGTGACCCTCAATCGCGACTACCTGATGTCGCAGTTCGACCTGCACTGAGATGAGCCTGGAGATCAGCCCGCAGCGACGGCTCGACATCATCGATGCGCTCCGCCGCGGTACCGTGCCGCGCGCGGGGCTCGACACGTTCGCCGTTGGCGTGGACCGCTGGCAGGCCGCGCTCGACGAGGAACTGCAGCGCGTGCGGTCAGGCGCGGGCGTGTTCAAGGCGGTGCGTGGCCAGTACGGCAGCGGCAAGACGTTCGTGGCGCGCTGGATCGAGGAGCGCGCCCGCCGGCAGGGGTTCGCCACGGCCGAAGTGCAGATCTCGGAGACCGAGACGCCGCTGCACAAGCTCGAGACCGTGTACCGGCGGCTGATCGAACGCCTGGCCACGACCGACGTGCCTGAGGGGGCTTTCCGCTCGGTGATCGAGCGCTGGTTCTACGTGCTCGAGGAGGACGCGCTCGCGGCCGGCGACGTCAGCGAGCACGATACGGCGGCGCTGCTGGCCCGTACGTCGAAGCTCCTCGAGGAGCGGCTTGCCGAGATCACGCGGCATGCGCCGATGTTCGCCACGGCCCTGCGCGGCTATCGCGAGGCGGCGGCACGGGGCGACGCGGCGCGCGCCGAATCGCTGCTGGCATGGCTGGGCGGGCAGCCGAACGTCGCAGCCAGCGCGAAGCGCGAGGCAGGCATCAAGGGCGACCTCGATCACTTTGGCGCGCTCGGGTTCCTGCAGGGACTGCTCGCGGTGCTGCGCGATGCCGGCTTCAGCGGTCTCGTGGTCGTGCTCGACGAGGTGGAGACGCTGCAGCGGATGCGCGGCGACGTCCGTGAGCGCGCGCTCAACGCGCTCCGGCAGCTGATCGACGAGGTCGACTCCGGCCGTTTCCCTGGGCTCTACTTGCTGATCACCGGGACGCCGGCGTTCTTCGACGGCCCGCAGGGTGTGCAGCGCCTGCCTCCGCTGGCGCAACGCCTGCACGTGGATTTCACCACCGACGCTCGCTTCGACAACCCGCGCGCGGTGCAGATTCGCCTGGCGGCCTTCGATCAGTCACGACTGGAGGAAGTGGGGCGGCGCATCCGAGACGTGTATGCCTCGCACGCGCCGTCGCGCGAGCGACTACTGGGCGTCGCTGATGACGCGTACGTACGCGATCTGGCGCAGGGCGTGGCAGGTCGGCTCGGAGGCAAGGTTGGTATTGCCCCGCGCATCTTCCTGAAGAAGCTGGTCGCCGACGTCCTTGATCGCGTCGACCAGTTCCCCGACTTCGACCCGCGCCGCGACTACGCGCTCACCGTCGCCGAGACGGAGATGACTGCCGTGGAGCGCGCGGCGTCCGGTGCTGCCTCCGTCGACGACATCGCCCTCGACCTGTGAGCTTCGACCGGCTTCACCCCGTCGTCCAGCACCACATCGTCAACTCGCTGGGGTGGCGGTCGCTGCGGCCCCTGCAGGAGCAAGCGATCGGTCCGATTCTCGACGGCGCGCACGCCATGCTCGTGGCGCCGACGGCAGGCGGCAAGACCGAGGCGGCCACCTTTCCAGTGCTGTCGCGCATGCTGGCGGAGCAATGGTCCGGTCTCTCGGTCCTGTATCTCTGCCCGTTGCGCGCGCTCCTCAACAACCTTCAGCCTCGCCTCGAGGGTTACGGCCGACTGGTGGGGCGCCGCGTCGCCATGTGGCACGGCGACGTCGGCGAGAGCGAACGGCGACGCATCCTTGCTGACCCACCGGACCTCCTGCTGACCACGCCGGAGTCGCTGGAGGTGATGCTGGTCAGCCGGCGCGTGGAGCACGAGGCATTGTTCCGACGCGTGCGGGCGGTGGTCGTCGACGAAGTGCACGCGTTCGCAGCCGACGACCGCGGCTGGCACCTGCTGTCGGTGCTGGAGCGCATCCAACGCCTGGCCGAGCAGCCGATCCAGCGCGTGGGGTTGTCGGCCACGGTCGGCAATCCCGACGAGGTGCTGGCGTGGCTGGCGGGTTCATCCCCGGCGGAACGGCGGATCGTGCAAGTGGGCGCGTCGGGAAGCGTGGCGACCGACGTCACCGTGGACTTCGTGGGCGGGCTCGAGAACGCCGCCACCGTGATCTCGCGATTGCATCAGGGCGAGAAGCGCCTGGTGTTCTGCGACAGCCGGGCGCGCGTCGAGGAACTCGCCGCGTACCTCCGCAAGCGCGACGTGGACACGTACGTCTCGCACTCGTCGCTGAGTCCCGACGAGCGTCGTCAGGCGGAGGCGGCCTTCGCCTCCGGCAGCAACTGCGTAATCGTCGCCACGGGCACCCTCGAACTCGGCATCGACGTCGGCGACCTCGACCGCGTCATTCAGATAGACGCCCCCACGCAGGTGGCGTCCTTCCTCCAGCGCCTCGGTCGCACGGGCCGGCGTGCGGGCACGACGCGCAACTGCCTGTTTCTCGCGACCGAAGACGACGCGCTCGTGCGGGCGCTGGCGCTGTGTGCGTTGTGGCGAGACGGGCACGTGGAGCACGTGACACCGCCGGCCATGCCGCTGCACCTGCTCGCGCAGCAGATCCTCGCGCTTGCGCTGCAGGAGGGCGGTATCGGCGCAGCGGACTGGCAGGGCTGGGTGGGCGGCATGCCTGGCTTCCGCGCGCTGGATAGAGCCGACGTGCAGGAGACCGTGCAGCACATGCTGACCGCCGGCATCCTGCACGATGACGAGGGCCTGTGGTCGATCGGCGCCGAGGGTGAAGCGGCATTCGGACGCCGCCACTTCATGGACCTGCTCTCGGCGTTCACCACCGAGCCGCTGTTCACGGTCAAGCACGGCCAGCTCGAACTTGGACGCGTGCACCAGCTCACGTTCGCCAGCCGCGACGACCGCCCCGCCGTGCTCCTGCTCGCCGGTCGCCCGTGGGTGGTCGTGCACGTCGACTGGGATGCCAGAACCGCCTTCGTGAAGCCGACGGACGATCCCGGCCGTTCCCGCTGGCTCGGCGCCGGGGCGCCACTCCGCCACGAGTTGTGCCAATCGGTGGCGCGTGTGCTCGCTGGCGAGGACGTCAGCGCGTTCTGCTCGAAGCGTGCCTCGGAGCAACTCGCGGCGCACCGCGAGGCCTTCGCCTGGCTCGACCCGGAGAAGACCGCAGTCGTGCAGGATGCCCGCGGCCAGTGGGCCTGGTGGACCTTCGCCGGCCTCAACTCGAACGCCCCACTCGCGCAGGCGCTCCGCGAGGCCGGTGCCGCCGTGGGGCAGCCGGACAACTACCGAATCACGCTGGACAGCCCGTTGCCGGCGGACGCCCTCGAGGCATTGCGCCAGCGGCCGGTGGAGTCGATGCGCAGCCCCGTCAGCGAGAAGGCGCTCGAGGGGCTGAAGTTCAATCAGTGCCTCCCCGAGGCGCTCGCGGTGAAGGAGCTGTCGACGCGGATGACCAATCCACGAGCTGTTGACACCACGCTATTGAGGGCGACGGTGACGAGCGCCTGACGCGACCAGATCGGACGGTTGGCCCGCTCCACCTAGTCCACGTCCACCCGCTGCAGTTCACCCGAGATGTATTTCTTGAGTTCCGCCTTCATCTCGCTGGTGCGGAGCGTGATGACCTCGGCGACCGCCTTCAGGTTGGAGTCCGATGTATCTGCGAGCGCCGCTCGAGACCCGAGAAGATCCGTGGTCCATTGGTCGATAGCCAATGCTCCGCTGGCGAATTCGTCAACCTTCGCCAAGAAGCTCGTCAAGGAAGAGGCTCCCTTGGCGATGTTGAATGACTTCTCCAGCAGGCAGCAGTTTCCCAGCGCATTCATCATTACGCTGTAGGTCTCCCGTTGCTCGGGAGCCTCCGCGAGGGACAAGGGCTCACTCTCGGGAAACGGCAGCGATTCCCACACCTTGACTGCGACAAGGTGATCCACGTCAGAACTCACGCCAGTCTTCGAGATACGCAGAGGACCCTTCGAGGCCTTCCATCTCCTCTCATCAAGGCGGTGCCACAGCCACAGGGGCACGTAGTAGTCGTGTACGCGCTTGCGATCCTGGACTTCGAGATCGTCGATGTACTTCGACGCGTCGGGCTGCAAAGCGTCGAGCCAGCGAGTTATGCACGTCTTCAGGAGCTTCATGGCCGCTTCGGGCGATGCTACCGGTGACAATTGCTCGCAGTAGTCGGCTAGGTCCTTCACGTAGTCGCCGAAGACCTTGTCCGTGGACTTGCCCCATCGGCCCGACCACTGCGACATCAGGAGCCACCGATCCGCATACTCATTGAAGCGGGCATCGAGAGTCCTCTCGAAGCTGTCGGCCGTCGTGACGGACTGCGGATGCATGAGCAGCCACTTGCGTCCCAGCAGGCGCCACGTGAGCAACAGCGTCAGGACGTTCAAAGAGCGGTAGTGCAGTCCGTAATGAAGGCCACGGCTCTCCACAAGACCCGCACCATCGACAAAGTTCCTCATGAGCACTTCCCATTCATTGACGAGGTCTCTCGCCATCGGGCCCACCTTGTCGCCACGCAGCAGGTCGCTGGCGGTGAGCAGCGCACCTCTGCCGTAGATCACAGACCACATGGCCGACACGGCGCCAACGAGCGAGTCGATGTCCAGGTTCAGCTTTTCTTCACGCAGCGCCTCCTGGAGATTCTCGAAACAGCGGCCTGCCGTCGTGTTCTCGGTCAGAGAGGAGTCCCAACCTGTCTTGATCCAGGCGAAGGTGATCTCCTGACGGGTCAACGCCCGACCGGCGGTGTTCAGGCGAGTGAAGATGTTGACAATGGCGTCGTTGTACACGTCGAGGCTCAGGACATCCGGGTCGAATGGCTGGAGTTGGAGGTACGACACCTTGGACTGCTTGATGCCGACGAGCGTGACCACCAACTGCGCCAGCGGATCGACGACGTCTGACTGGATGTCCTTCGCGACCCCGTAGCCCTCGAGCAGGGGTTGAAGCTTGTTGCGGAAATGCTGCTCGAACAACCCGGCTTGCGTGGAAGCGATGTCCCACAGCCGACTCAAGCGCACGAAACGTCCTCGGTTCTCCGCAACGAGTGCGTTAGGAATCGGATACTTGTACGTCGCTGGCCGTGGCAGCGACGACCGCCCGTGGCTCGGACTGAGTACCACCCATCGGAGCGCGCCCCGGAAGTCGACGCCCGTGAGGCCGCGAGCGGTCTGCACCTGTTCGCGGAACCGGTGCAAGTCCAGGCACAGTTCACCCATGGACCAATGCTTCCTGGCGTGTTTTCCACGTGGCCGCTCCTCGTCGAGGAGCAGGGCCCAATCGTAGTCCGTCAGTCGGAATCCCCAGTTGTCACCCGCGAACGCGAGCAGCAGACTCTGGAGGCGCTGTTGGCCGTCGAGCACCATCCGGAACTCTGCCGGCGGGTTGCCTGGCTTTACCCGGGCGTCGTCGAACTCGCCGGTCCTGTCCGCAATAGACCAGAACGGCCTCGACGGAATACCGGCGAGTTCCTCCTTGTGCACCTTCCACAGGAGCAGCGTCCCGAACGGCCACCCACGCAGGAGGGAATCGACCAGCAGAGTGACCTGCTCAGGGCTCCACACATAGGGCCGCTGGAGGTCGGGGACCAGCAGTGTTGCACCTGTCTGCGAGGAGGCGGTCTTGAGAAGCTCGTGGAGCGGCTCAGAGTTGTCGTCGTAGATCTTCATGCGTGATGCCGTGCGCCGAAAGAACGGTGGCAGTGCTCAGTACTTGCGCCCCTTGATGGGGCGTCCGTTGTGATCTCGAGCCATGATGCCGAGGCCGGAACGCCTCCGCCTCCGGTTACCCGTGGGCGCCCTGAGCATGGCAGCCAGGAGCGATACGGCCGCCAGACCGGTCCACCCAACGAGCCGCGCAGTTCCTCTGAGGAGGCCCGGAAACGGATGCAGCATGTGCCTCAGCACGAGCAATGGGTACTTCGCGTAGGGCGTGGTCATGGGTGGCTGGATGCGGTAGTGAAACGAGGAGTCGTGGAACCGCGCGCGATACCGCGGTGGTGGTCATGCCGACCCGGCTAGTTGGCTCACACGTTCAGATGGGCACAACACGCTACGCCAGCACTGAGCGTCGTGCCTTCGGTTGGTCTGGTGCAGCTGCAGGTGCCTGCCCCGACGCTGGGACGGCCCGCTCCCGTCCCCATGCCCGAATGCTGTCGATGGCCTCAGGGTTCGTCCGCGACAGTGGCACCACATTGGCAAAGACTCGCCGCCACAGTGCCTCGTCCACCGCGGCGTCGCCCTTGATGACCGCCTCCTTGGCCACATCGGCGACGGCGGCCTGCAGGTCACTCCCCGCGAAGCCGTCCGATAGCTGGACCAGGTCGTCCAGCAAGCCGGACTGCAGGGGCAGTCGATAGCGCTTCGCATACAACGCGATGATCTCGCCACGCTCCTCATCGGTGGGGAGATCGACGAAGAAGAGCTCGTCGAAGCGGCCGCGTCTGAACAGCTCGGGTGGCAGCCGGGAGATGTCGTTCGCCGTGCTCACTACAAAGACTCTGGCGCGACCTTCCTGGAGCCAATAGAGGAAGTGACCCAGCACCCGACTCGAGGTGCCTCCGTCGGAGTCGCCGCTGCCCCCAAGCCCTTTCTCGATCTCGTCGATCCACAAGACGCAGGGTGCAACGCGATCCGCAGTCGCGAGTGCCTCCTTCAACTGGCCCTCCGACTGCCCGAGGAACTTTCCATGGATGTTCGCCAGGTCCAATCGATAAAGGGGCAGGCCCCAATCGCTGGCAATGGCCTTGGCGGAGAGCGATTTCCCGCAGCCAGGCACACCCACGAGGAGTACGCCCCTGGGCGGCCGCAAACCACGCTCCCTGAGGTCCATCGTGAGGAGCGGACGCTGCTTCTCGAGCCACACCCTGAGCCCACTCAGGCCGCCAACTCCGGCGTCGCCACGACTGACACTCACACGTTCGAGACCAGAGATGTCCGAGAAGATGCGGTCCTTGACCTGCTTGAGCGCCTCGAGGTCGCTCCTCAGGATGCTGCCCTTGGCGAGCAAGGTGGCAATGGCGTTCTCGGCCTCGATCTGGGTGACGCCCGCAAGGATCGTCGAGGCCTCCACCAACTCTGGACCCTGCCACTCGATTGGCATGCCGCCGCGATACGGCTCGAGACACTCCGAGATGATCGTCTGCATCTCGTCCTCGCTTGGTGGATCGAGCGTCAGCGTCATGCCTTGCCGTTGGAGCCTCGGCCAGACCGCCGACGTGGTGACCACGACCACCGACCCTCCGCGCTCGGTCGCAGACGAAGCCACGTCGAGCAGCTGGCGGCTGGTAGCCGTGTCACCATCGATGTCCTGCACTTCGGTGAGGATGAAGGTCAGGTGCTGCCGTTGCCCCATCATCTGGCTCGCATAGTCGAGCGCGCCAGCGACGGAGCGGTCATCATTGGTGACCCTGTTGGTGCCGATGTCGCGCGTGCCCTGCGACAGCGTGTGGAAGTAGATGGTGATGTTGAGGTCGGTCGCCAACTGTCGCAGCAGCTGCAACGCCCGGTCCCGTTCGTCAGTGCGCAGCGAGATGAAGGGGATCCTGGCCTTGAGGTAAAGCAGCAGTGTCTGTCTACAAGTGGCGAAGTCTGGCACGTCGAGCCTCAGAGAATCTGCCGCCGAGGACGTACCCCAGCAGGGGTGTCGGTCGCAGCGGGGAATGGCCCAGGATACGGGACCGCGGTGGCAGCAGCCGTCAGCGGCTGGTCCCTCAGTATCTTTCGCAGCGCGGCGTTGCGCGGGTCGCTGGAGGCGCCCTGCAGGCTCTCGTGCGTTCGAGTGGCCCACCGACTGAGCTGGTTCGCCAGGTGGGTCTTCACCTGGCCATCAAGACAGGCGAGGGTGGTGAGGCCGTGCAGCGTCGAGAGTGTTCGCCTCGCATCCAGTAGCGCCCGGGAAACGCCGAAGGCATCGCCGTTCGCTTGGTCTAGGGCACGCTGCAGTCGCTGGGACAATGCCTGTAGCCTTGTCGCTAAAGCGTTGTCGACGAGGCGCGTCCAGCGCTCCGCGACGACGGAGCTCCACTCGAGCGTTCCTGCCTGCATGCACTCGAGCATGGAGTCGTCCCCCGCGGAGAAGCGCTCGAGCCTATCGGCCCAGTCTGCGTAGGTATGAGGAGCTTGCGCCGTCATGGGCGGGCGGCGCGCCGGCGTATTAGCAACACATCACTCGGGACGAGATCCCATGCCGGCAACTGGCTCGCGAGGGGTGAGTCCTTCGGCACCGGCTCCATGGCTGGTCCGGTGGTGTCGGGCAATGCCGGAGGCGGCACCGGCGTGGGGGTGTCGCTGGAATCGATAAGTGGCCTATTGGGCATGGCGGACTCCTCTCAGGCGACGGTGGCGCGCGGGTGCTCGGGACGCTGCAGCACGAACTGTGGCGAGCTCAGGGACTCTAGGAACGCCGTGACTTCTTCGGCCTTCGCCTCCTCCCGCTGCATCTCTCGCCTCAGGTCAACCAGTTCGGCGAGCGATGCCTTCAGGACCTGCGTCGCCTGCTCGTGCTCACGCTCAAGGTGCTTGCGTGCGTCCTCACGCCTCCGAGAAAGGCCCGAGTACTGCGTCCACGTGTACGCGATCGATCCGAGCATCAGGATGAGGCCAAGCGGGATGCTGCCGCTGGACACGAACAGAAGGCCGACCGCGACGCCAATTGCCAGCACAATCCACGTGACCGGACTCATGCCGACGGCGCTGACGGCTTCCTCGATCTTCTCCGCGTAGTAGGTGGAGAGACTGTCGAGCAGTCCTCGTTCGTTCGACCCGTCTGCGGAGATGCCTGACCAGGAGGCACACACGATCTCGGCCGCCGCCGGCACCTGGGCGCGGTCTCGCGCAAGAAGATCCTTGTGGGCCGTCAGAATCCAGTTCCGCGATCGCGACAGTGCGTATCGCTGCGTGGCTTTCGTCGCGCCGAACTGCTCGGGGTTCATGGCCGAGTTGGTTAACATCGCCGCGAAGTTGGTTTGAGGGGCGAAACTGTCCGCCTCCGCAGCCATGATTGCCTTGGCGGCATTCACATCCCCTCGCTCCTGCACGATCAGCTGCAACAATCGCAATTCACGCCGTAAAGGCAGCTCCTCGTCGTCATAGTTGGTGACCAGGCTCTCGAGCAATGAGTCAACAGCCGCCTCCAGACTGGGAGGGACGACGATCGCACCTTCGAAGATGGCAGTGAAGAAGGCCAGTACGACGGCATGCCGGCGCGACAGCGCCAGAGATCGCTCGAAGTGATTCCACGATGGACTGAACCGTCGCAGGCTGGGGTACTCCCCTGGGGCCACCGACGGCGTCATGACGTCCAGGCGCTCCATCCATCTCGCTCGCTGCTCGTCAAGGAAGCCCGCCTGGAGCTCCAGTTCAGTGAGCCACGTCTCTATGACCTGGGAGCACTCGGTGAGCGCGGCGCCACCGAAGACCCCATTGGCCATCGCGTCGAGCATGAGCACCACTTCCCGATCCATCGCCTGAGGGTTCTGAATCTGGAAGTACCGCTTGAGCCACTGATTCCCCGCGTCGAGCCGCCGTGCGCGGCGACAGACCAGCGCAAAGAACAGCGATGCCTTGCAGTCATCACGTCGAAGCGCCTCCGTGGCGGCCTTTTCGGCCAGTGGCCGATTGTCGGCAAACCAGGCGGTCAGTGCGACAAGTGCAGGCGCCAGCCAATAGCCGGGCGCCGAGAGCATCAGCGCCTCCGTGGCACTGCGCATCGTTTCCTGGCGAACGAGGGCGACGTCGGACGCCTGCAGGATTCCGGTGGTTGTGCGGCGGACCTCGTCGTAGTGCCCGAACCGCGTCTCGATGTCCTGGTTGACCTCAATCAGCCGGGTCTGCGCGAACTGTCGTTCCTTGTGCTTGCGATCCGCAGCGACGAACTCCGAGAACTCCTCGTACAGAGCCTCTAGGCGATCCTGCGTCTCACTCTGGAGGGTGGCGACCGCCTCGACCTTGTCGTTGACGATCTCCAGCCGGCTGTTGATGACGTGCAGATCGCGCTGTACTTCGGCCGACAGGTTGTTGATGCTCCTTACAACCGGCCCAAGGTCGACTGATACATCTGGCATCTGAGGGATCCTTTCAGGACTCGATCACGGCAACCGTGCCGTCGGCCGCTACCGCGCACAGGCGTTCAGCGTAGACCTCGATGAAGGCATAGCTTGGATGCCGTGCCAGAGCCCGGGCACGTTCGAAGAGCGCTGGCAAGGCCTTGGCGCGTTCGAAGTGCTCGATGATCGCCAACGAGACGTCGAGCGTGTGGACGTCGTACGGATCGCCGAGGTAGCACCGCCCAAGGATGCCTACCGGGCGCTGTTCGATCGTCAGTTCCGGGAACTCGGCGGATATCTCAGCGATCAACTGGGTGAGTGCGGCCCGGTCCGAGACATGGGTGCCAGCATCGAGCTTTCTCAGGGCCTCGAGGTATGGTCCCGTTCGCTGCTGACGCAGTCGCTGCTGCAGTCGAGCCCCGGTGAGCATGATGCGCGACGGAGCGGACACGGCCGCTCTGGAGTCAATCGTTGTCGACGCTTGCGTGGGGGTGAGGAGCGGGCGTGGCATTGGCATCTCCCAGGGCCGGCTCAATGCCGGGTGAACTCGCGAACCTCGTTCCAGACTGTTCCGCAGGCCAAGCACGAGTAGGTGGCTTCCCACCGTTCCTTCGTGGCAGGTACGAAACGCGTCGCGCGGACCAGCAATCGGCCGTCGGAGTCGCGCGCCTCGTCGTCTACCATTCGTGTTCCGATCCACGAATCAGCCTTGATCTGTCTGATCGCTCTGAAGCGTCGAGACCCGCACCGAGGGCACTTGACGGCTCTCCAGCGGGAGACCGCCCATGCCAACGCGGCGACCACAGCTCCGAATGTGACCCATTCGCGCAATGGGAAGGGCGCGGCGTCAGCGGGTCGCCCCGTACCCGCTCGCGAGGTCTGTGACGGCAGTTCCGATGCGGGTCTCGCCGTAAGTGAGCTGCCTATGCCCTGGCTCCAGTTCCGAGTCAGAACGGGATCCCGACCGAACAGAGCCACGTGCGCCGGTGCGCTGCGAGCCTGCTGTCCCTGAGCAGGCCACCCCAGCGCCAGGACATACGCGACGCCGATCATGAAGGGAGTGAATCGCACGGCTGCCTGCCTCAGGGCACCGCCGGATCCGACGCCGGTACCGGCGTGGCGGCCAACGTGGCATCGTGGCGCTCCAGGAACCGTGTGATGGCCTGTAGCAGTTGCGGGGCTGTTTCTACTTCGAGGCGCTTGCGAAAGAACTCGATTGTATTGTCCGGATTGGCCGACAAGATGAAGGCCGCCTTGTAGCAGCCCAAAGCCGCGTCGCCCTCTCCGTCGAGCGCCAGAACGTGCCCGAGGTTGGCCCAAGCGGACGCGCGAGATGGTGCCAGCATGACCGAGTCCATCGCGAACCCACGAGCGCGGACAGGGTCCCCGGACCGCCACAAGACATACGCGTAGTTCTCGCGAATTTCCGCATCGCGTGGGTCAACGGCTGCGGCCTCGGCAAGCAACGGGACCGCCGACGCATACATCTCCGCATTCGACAATGCCAATGCGCGCGTGTTCAAGGCCCGCGCGGCGCCCGAGTCGCCCTGCAGTGGCAGGGTCAGCTGGCCGAGGGCTCCGGTGACGGCCTGTAGGGACTCTGGAGTCGGATCGCTACCCAGGACACGAAGGGCTTCTTCCATGTTGCCGGTGGAGAAGGTTGTCGGCTCCGCAGGCTTCTGATCAACGGGCGCAGCGTCCGCGGGTGCTGATGCCGTTGGGGCGACGTGACTCTCAGCGCTCGTCGTTTCGAGCGAGGCCGAGATCGACGACGGCTCAATGGTGGCGATGTGTGCAGCGTAGTAGTCATACGCCCACCACCCGGCGAGAGCGAGGAACACCAGGATCAGCAGGACGCCGGTGCCGGCGCTCGGACCCTGGGCCGCGTCGTGCGGGCCGGCTACGGACACCGTCGACGGTGCGTCCGGTGAGCTCTGCGAGAGGGCACTCCCGCAGGCACTACAGAATTGCGCCCCGGTCCGAGCGGCCGGCGAACCACAGTAAGGGCAGCCCTGAGTCCCCGCGATTGGCGCTACAGTGGCGATGCTGATCGACTCAACGCGACCGCGCTCGTCCGCCGCGCGCTGAGCGACCGAGTCCATGAAGCGAAAGGCGCTGCTACGAGACCGGCCGCGGCGGCGGAATCCGTCGAGTGCGGTACTGCAGATGATTCTGAAGAGTCCCACAACGTCTCCCTGGGCGGGTACCGGCACCTTGTGGTGCGATGCGCAGAGAGCCGCGTAGCGACCGGAGCGGTACTTCGCTGAAGGACGCGGCTTGGAGATGAGTGCCGCAAGGCCCGTACCTTACAACGAGATTCGAGCGTGAACCGAACAACCACTTGGAGCCGCGATAGCTGTCGTGACTTATGTAGTAAGAATTACTCACTGCCCGGAGTTCCGCGTGATGGACTGCAACATGGCCACGCCGGTTCAATCGACATCGCGTGGCCCGTCGTGATAGCCCCTCTTCGGAAGTCGCATGAGCGTCGCGCGACCAAAGCCGGCATGGAGCAATCCTACCCATCCTTCCGCTGTCCTAGGCGTAGGATACGTCCGTCGTAACATCGCCGCTTACGGATCGCACGAAGGGCACCTGCGCGTGTGTCCACTGAACGCGTCAATGAGCATGCGGAACCCGAGACTGGCGACCGGGTTCCCACTCAATGAGGAGGAGACGGCCCGGCCCCACAGGGAGCCACGGCAGACTGCACAGTAAGTCAAACCACACTTCGTGCAACGGTAGACACTTTGGGACTTCCCGCATTGCGGACAACACAGCTCGGCCACGTCGTCATCCCTGAGATGAACACCTGCGCGCACCGCGTCGCATTCGCGACGGTCGGCTCGACAGCTCAATCGGCCCGCGCGCTACGGAACAAGAGGGGTAGAACTGCTCTGCGCTCGCGAGCATTAGGGATGTGCGTGAGTGTTGTGGGCACGCATCGGACGCGCTGACCATCCGAGAGCTCTAGGTGGCGTATGCACGGAGGGCTGCAATGGCGTCTTGCGGCCGGTCGGGGTGTCCTGCACCTCAGGGCGTTCCAGCCGCCGTTCTGTTCGTGCCATTTCTGACGACGAGCCGCCGGGCACAGGCGGGACGTGCCTCAACCATGGACAGCTCGATTCAATAGGCTCTCATCTCAGGTGTCAGACCCTCCCACCTCCCGCCGTCATGCCCCCGGACGCACCACACACGCGCCGGGTAGCCCGGGAAGGGGACAGGGATGGTCATCGTCAACGAGATCGCGCGCACGCTGGAAGACGCCGGATTCGCCGTCACCGATCGGGTGACCCTCCCCGCGCGCGCCGCGACGTACGCACCCGTCCCCGCGGGACTGGCCGCGCCACTGGCGACCCGCCTCGCCGCTGACTACCCGAAGGGCCTCTACCGGCACCAGTCCGAGGCGCTCGCCGCGTCCGCCGGAGGCGAGGACGTGTGCCTGGCCACGCCGACGGCCTCCGGAAAGTCCCTCGTCTTCATGGCCGCGGCCGCGGATGCCTGCCTCGAGGACAAGTCCGCGCGCGTCCTGGCGCTGTACCCCGCGAAGGCCCTCATCCAGGATCAGCTCGAGAAGTGGAAGGCCTTCCTCGGGCCGCTCGGCATCTCGGTCGGCTTCATCGACGGCAGCGTGCCGGTCAAGCAGCGCGACGCCATCCTGATCGCGTCGCGCGTCGTCGCCATGACGCCCGACGTGGCGCACGCGTGGCTCATGAGCCACCTCACTACCACGCCCGTGAGCGCCTTCCTGTCGCGCCTGCAACTCGCCATCCTCGACGAGGCGCACGTGTACGACGGCGTGTTCGGCACGAACATGGCCTACTTCCTCCGCCGTCTCGACGCGTCGAGCCGCGCCCACCGCGTGATCAGCAGCACCGCCACCATCGGCGAGCCCGCCGCCTTCATGCAGCAGCTGACCGGCCGCGAGATGCGCGTGGTCGACGGCACCGTGGACGGCAGCGGCGCGTCGGCGAAGACGCTGCTCCTCGCGCCGAGCGTCGGCAAGGACGCCTTCGACCGCACGGTCACGCTGCTGGCGAAGCTTGCCGAGACGGGTGCCGGCCGCTTCCTCGCGTTCGGCGACTCCCGCAAGGCCGTCGAGCGCATCGTGGCCGCGGTGCTGCGCCAGCGGAAGGGCAAGCCGGCCATCGCGGCAGACGACGAAGACGATGACGACATCGAGCCGGAGGTGGCGTCGGCCCTGCAGCACGTGCTGCCGTATCGCGCCGGCTACGAGGCCGAGGACCGCGCCAGGATCCAGCAGGCCCTATCGACCGGTGAGCTCTCCGGCGTCGTCTCCACGAGCGCCCTCGAGCTCGGCATCGACATCGGCGACCTCGACATCGTCGTGCTCATGAACACGCCTCCCTCGGTGAAGGCCTTCCGCCAGCGCATCGGGCGCGCCGGCCGTCGTCGCGAGGCCGTGTGCATCCTGCTCGACGACCGTGAGGTGATGGCGCCCCTCGCGACGTACGTCGCGCGGGAGCCCGAGCCGAGCTGGCTGTATCTCGAGAACCGCTTCATCCAGTACGCGCACGCGCTGTGCGCGGCGTCCGAAACTCAGGCGACCGGCCGCGCCATCGTCGACGCCGACGGCATGGACTCGCTGCCGCGGGCGTTCCGTCGCCTGGTGATCAACGAACTGCAGCCGACGGAAGGCATCGCGCCCGACCTGTATCCGCTCAAGCAGCAGGCGCAGGACTGCCCGCACTACGAGTTCCCGATCCGGTCCGCCGGCGAGCAGAGCCTGAACATCGTCGGCCCGTTCGACAAGCCGCTCGGCTCCGTGTCGTACTCGCAGATGCTGCGCGAAGCGTATCCGGGCGCTGTGTACTACTACATGGCGCGTCCGTACCGTGTCACGTCCGTGGACCTGCGCACGCGCGAGATCCGCACCAAGTCTTCCAGGTACGTCACGACGCGTCCGATCACCGAGACGATGGCGTTCCCCGACATGCTGAACGGGGTGCTGCAGGCCTGGACGATGGATGCGGGGTACGTGTGCGAGACGGAACTGCAGGTGAGCCAGCGCGTGAAGGGGTTCACGGAACAGCGGGGCAGCCAGAAGCACACCTTCGAGTACGGGCCGCTCTCGCCGCACGCGCAGCGTCCGCTCAACAGGTTCTTCCGGACGACCGGCGTGGCGTGGACGTTCCAGGGCGTGGCGCGCAGCGAGGCCATCGCGGAGGCCATCCTGCAGGCCTTCTGCGTGGTGTGCGGCGTGCACGACCGTGACCTCGGCTACGCCTACTTCAAGGCGGAGACAACGCCGTTCATGTCGGGGCCGTCGGTCGGCACGGTGATCTTCGACGCCACCAACGGTAGCCTTCGTCTCACGGAGCGACTGGCCGAGCGGTTCGCCGAGGTGGTCAGCGTGGCGGCCGAGGCGGCACAGGACCCCGCGGTGCGTCAGGACCTCACGACACTGCTGCGAGCGGTGACCGACCTGGCGCCGCGGTCACTCGCCACGGCAGGCACGCCGGCGTCGTCCGACGAGTGGACGGTGCTCATTGCGCGCGGCACGACCGCGATGCACGCCCACGCGAAGAGCGGCCTCATCGAGGTCACCGTGAAGGACTACCGCTACACGCCGCAGGGGCTCCTCTACGAGCTCGAGCCGCTCCGGGCGACCGTCCGGCGCGACCAGGACGGCGAGCTCGTCGAGGTGCCGAAGGGCAAGTGGCTGGTGCCGGCCGGCAGCGTCCAGGCCATCAATGGTCAGACGCGGCTGATGCGCGTGAACCTGGTGACGGGTGAGGAGGAGACGTCGACCTCCATCGATTCAGCGGCCTGACAATCCCTGCGTGGTGCCTCGGTGGCGCGACGCCGGCCCCACAACTGTTCTGACCGTCGAGCCCCGCGTGCATCCGGCGCTCGATGCGAGCGTGGTATATTCGTTTGGTATATCTCATCATGGAGGTGCAGGGTGGACACCGCCAAGGTCTTCTGGTCCGGTCGCTCGCAGGCGGTGCGGTTGCCGCGTGCCTTTCGCGTCGATGCCGGTGAGGTTCGTATCCGGCGCCGCGGGCGCGCGATCGTGCTGGAACCGGTTCCCGAGTCATGGGAGTGGCTCGATGCGCTCGTCGGCAACGTCGACGATGACTTTGCGTCAGCGGTGCGGGAGGAGCCGGATGCGCCGGAGCGTCGCGGGTTGAGCCAGGTGTTCCGCTGATGCGGTATCTCCTCGACGCGAACGCCGTCATCGCGTTGTTGAACGACACGACCTCGCCGATCGCCAGGCGTGTCCGTCGCCATGCGCCTCGCGAGTTCGGGGTGTCGGCGATTGTCATCCACGAGTTGTACTACGGGGCGTACAAGAGTCAGCGGGTGGAGCAGAACGTCGCCCGCGTGGACGCGCTCCGGTTCTCGGTGTTGGAGTTCGACGACGAGGACGCCCGTCAGGCGGGCCAGATCAGGGCCCACCTCGCGTCGAAAGGAACGCCGATCGGCCCCTTCGACGTGTTGATCGCTGGCCAGGCCAGGGCACGCGGGCTGACGCTCGTCACCCACAACACGAGCGAGTTCCAGCGAGTGCCCGGGTTGATCGTAGAGGACTGGAAGGCTGTCACTCGACAGCGCCGTGGCCGGGCATGACCAACGCTCATCCAGCGTCACGACATGCCATCCCCCGTGCTGGCGTCCGCCGACGATCCGTGTTCGTCGCGGCGCTCGCCCTGTGCGTCATGTCCCCGCTCATCGTCGAACCCAGCCGCATGCAGGCAGACCCGCTCGCCACCTGGCGCTGGACCCACCGGCTGCTGGTCATCGACGTGCCCGACACCGCATCAGGCCGGCAGACGCTCGCGGCCTTCCGCAAGGCCGTCGACGCGGAGGTGGACGCACTCCTCGATCGCGACCTGCTGATCGTGCCGGTAGGCGACCTGCCGCGCCCGCGAGAGACGCGGCGACCCTGGGTCGATCTCCCGGCCGACGCTCGACAGGCCGTGCGACGTCAGCTCGGGATGCAGGGCAGCGGCGCCGAACTCGTGCTCGTCGGCAAGGACGGCGGCGCCAAGGCGCGTCAGGCCGGCACGTTCGATCTGCCGCGAGTCTTCACCGAGATCGACGCCATGCCGATGCGGCGCGCCGAACGCAAGCAGCCGTAGTGTGGTCCCTCTACACGTCGGTCAGACGCGGATTGGAAGCCCGCCCTAGTTCGCGATCCCCAACCCCTCGTGCATGAAGACGAAGCTCAGCGCCAGGGTGAGCGGCTGGTCCATCACCGTCCGCTGACCCGCATCCAGGGCGGGATCGTTCAATGAGTCCAGGGCGGCGACGATCTTCTTCTGGTCGAGGAACGGCACCTCGCCCCCGGCCTTGCCGCGCAGGGTGTCCTGCATCAGCGCGTGCAGCGGCTCCTCGGGATGCAGCGTCGCCGGCGGGCTCAGGAACGGATGCTTCTGCCGGTGGTACACGGTCGGCGTGATGACGTCCTTGACGGCCTCGCGCAGGATGTACTTCTCGGTCATCCCGCGGATCTTCATGGAGACCGGCGTCTGGTGCAGGTACTCCGCGACGTTGTGATCCATGAAGGGCACCCGCCCCTCGATGGAGTGGCCCATCTCCATCCGATCGCCTAGGTTGGACAGGATGTAGTGCGGGAGGATGGTCTTGGCCCAGAGGTAGAGCGCGGCGTGCACGGCGTTGCGCCCCTTGAGCCGACGCTCCACGTCGATGGACGCCAGCAGCGTGCCGATGATGTCGGCGCCCTCGTGCGCGCGCACGAACTCGTCCTTCATCATCGCGTGTTGCCGGACGGCGCTCCCGCCCATGCCCTCCAGCCACGACGGCACGAAGCCGAGCAGCGACTGGCACGTGGCGCCGACGTCGCCCTGGCCCTCCGGCATCAGCAGGCCGCGCGACACCTGGTTGTTGTCCACGAGCTGCTGGAGGAGGCGCGCCACCTCGCTCGCGTCCTGCCCGGACGTGTGGTACAGCAGCATGTCGCGGCGGAAGTGCGGATACCCGGCCAGGATCTCGTCCGATCCCTCGCCGGTCAGCACCACCTTGTAGCCGCTGTCGCGCACCGCCCGGCTCAACATGAACTTCGCCACGGTGTGCCCGTTGACGAACGGCAGCTCCGACTGGATCACCGCGGCGCGGAAGTTGTCGGCCAGGTCGGCCTGCTTCATCGCGATCGGCTGGTACGTGGCGCCCGCGTGCCTGGCCATCTCCTCGGCGATTACGCTCTCGTCGTACTGCGCGCCGTCGAAGGTCAGCGTGTACGCGCGCACCGGCCCGGCGTGATGGAGCGACGCGAGTCCCAGCACCGCGCACGAATCGATGCCGCCGCTCAGGTAGCAGCCGACGGGCACGTCGGCGCGTAACCGCGTCTTGACCGATTGCTCCAGCACCTCCCTGAAGTCGTCGACCCACTCGGCCTCGCTGCGCGGAGGCGGCGGCGCGTCGTCGCGCGGATAGTCCACGTCCCAGTACTGCTGCAGGCGATGGCCTTCACGCGTGGCGCGCAGGAAGTGGCCGGGCGGAACGGCCTGCACCCCCTTGAAGAGGGTGCGTTCGCTCGGGATGATGAACCCGCCGGCGTAGATCGCCTCGTCGCTCCACCGCGCCGGGACGCCCATGGCGAACAGGGCCTTGACCTCCGACGCGAAGTACAGCGCGTCGCCGTGTTCGGCGAAGAACAGCGGCTTGACCCCGAACCGATCGCGTCCCGCGATGAGGCGCTGGTTGCGCTCGTCCCAGATGAGGAACGCGTATTCGCCGCGCAGCTGGTGCAGGCACTCCGGCCCGTAGTCCTCGTACAGGTGCAGCGCGATCTCGCTGTCCGACTTCGTGCGGAACCGGTGGCCCCGCGCCTCGAGTTCGCCTCGCGTCCGCTCGAAGTCGTAGAACTCGCCGTTCACGACGATGTGGATGGAGCGGTCCTCGTTCGAGATGGGCTGCTCGCCGGTGGTGAGGTCGATGATCGACAGGCGGGTGTGCCCGAGCGCCACCTGCCGGTCGGAGGCGAGCCAGTGCTGCCGGCCGTCGGGCCCTCGATGGTGGAGCGCCGCCATGCCTGCCTGCACCGTATCGGGGGCGATGGCTGATCGGCGCGACAGGATGCCCGTGATTCCGCACATGACCTGGCTCCTCCCTTCGACTCCCACGACGCGGCGGGGCCGCCGCGTCGTGATCGTTCAGGGCCACGTCGTCGCAGCCTGTGCGGCCGCCGGCGGCGCGGTACCACTCCTGGTTAAACTCGACTGTAGGTGTGGTGGAGTGTACAGGTTTTGCGAGATGAAGCGGTGCCGTTCGGGTCTTTTCCTTGAAATATGTGAGCGTCAGTACCCGCGGCCTTCAGGCGTGTTGCGCAACGCCTGCTCGAGCTGACGCTGGCTCCAGCCGTTCTTCAGGACTTCGTCGACCCACGGCTGCGCGTCGCGATCCGGTTCGCGCCCGAACACCCGACGGTACGCCTGCTGCACCATGCGCGCGGCCTCCTGATACGACCCGCGGTTGACGCCGCCCTGGTAGCGACCCTGATCGCGTCCATAGCCATACGCCGGGTCGTCGTAGCGTCCGTTCCCATAACGGCCGTTGCCGTATTGCCCGTTGCCGTACCGGCCGTTGTTGTCGTAGCCACCATAACCGTAGCCAGGGTTGCCGTAGCCCTGGTTGCCATAGCCCTGGTTGCCATAGCCATAGCCGCCGTTGGAGTAGCCGCGGTCGGCATAGCCGCGCGGCTGCACCACGAACGAGGTCAGGCGATCGTTGAAGCCGCTGTTGCGCAGGTCCCTGACGCTATTTGTGAAGCGTCGCGCCTCGCCGCGCATCGAGCCGTCGCGGAAGACGAGCACTTCCGCGCCCCCGAACACGCGCACGGACGAGATCTCGTCGTTCAGCTGCGAGGGCACCCGTTCGGCGGCGGCGCCCATCCGCGTGCAGAAGTAGCGGCCACCGAAGTTGATGTCCTCGTAGAAGCAGGCGCCGGCTTCGGGGTACGCGCCACGCCCCCAGGACTGCGCGGACGCAGTCGAGGCGGCTCCATACATCATCAGTCCGGCAACGAGAGACGTGGAAAGCAGTCGCATGGGTTCGTCCCCTCCGTGGTGCGGCGTCAGGCCTGCCGCGTCCACCTGGCGCCTGCAATTGCGAACACCATGCCAGCGTCCGTGTCATGTCCCAGCGACAGGTGCGTCGACCAACCCAACACCGAGAAAGCGCGGGTGACGGAGACGCACCGCTCTGCCGCTCGCCTTCGTGCTCGGGCTTCCGCTGCACGCTGCAATGTGCGATCGCTCGCACGCCAGCGTTGTTGATAGTGACGGTGCAAGAGCCACCGCTGCCATTCGGCCCTGCGCGGTGACGCAGGCCCGCCACCTCACTTCCACGCGCACGTCAGCCGGCCTGCTCCAGGCCGGTCGCCCCGACAAGGACGGGCCGGATCGCCATCGACCGCGATTCGGCAGGGACCGCTCGGAGAGCGGCCCTCGTCTGCCCACCACCGCGCGTACAGCCTTCCAGAGGATTGTTGCCATGGGTGTCGAAGCAGGGCGCGTCAACGGTTGGGTACTGATTCAAGGGCAACGTGCCCCTGGCAGGCCGGTGCGACTTCGCGTGACGGTCCCCGGCGAGGGCACGACGCTCGCCGAGGGCCTGTCGCTTCCCGACGGGCAGTTCGCGCTCGTCGTCCCGCCGGCGGCCGAGCGACCTGCGGTGGTGCAGCTCGAGGCGGTCGATCGATCCGGCGAGGTCCTGGCGCGACTCGAGACGCGCGGCGACCGGGCCGTCGTGCTCCCGCTCGAGCGCAGGCCACCGAACGAGGAAGACACCCCACCGTTGCTCACCGACGCCGTGACCGCCCTCGCCACGCAGGTGGCTCAGCTGGAGCAGGCAGGAGAACTGCCCACCGGTGCGCAGCAATGGCTGGCCGCCGCGGTGGGACGGCTGTCGTGGCTCGGCGCGCTCGTCGAGCCGGCGCGTCGCGCGATGCTCGGCGATCAGTCCGCCGCCGTTGTCGTGCGCGAGGCGCTCGGCGCCTGGGCGCGCGAGACGCCATGTACCGATGCATCCGCTGACGAGGTGCCAGGCGAGCAGGAGGAACCGCGTCGAGACGACGTGTCGGTGGTCGCGGAGACGCTGATCTCGGCAGACGCGGTGGGCACCCTCATGGCGTCGATTCTTTCCGTCGGCCGCTCCCTCGATGAACAGGTGGAGCTTGCCGAAGGTCTCGGCGCCGCGCTCTCCGTGCGCACGACGCTGGAGGCCCTCGCACGTGCGGCCTCGCTGGGCGACGTCCCCGTGATGTCGGTGATGATGGGCGCGCCCGGACCCATGCCGCTCGGCATGCCCGGTCTCGGCCTTCCCGGCGGCGGGCTCCCCGGTGGCGGGCTCCCGGGTGGCGGCTTCCCGGGTGGTGGCTTCCCCGGCGCGCCGGGCGGGCTCGGCGGCAGGCCGAAGGGGCCGTCGATCGTGCGGGTGCATCCGACGGTCGCCGACGTCGTGGAACGCTTCCGGTCCGCCGATATGTTCCCGCCGTCGGACAAGCAGCGCTGCCTGATCTTCGCCGTCACCGAGGTCGCCCGACTGCAGGCCTCGTTTCCCGATTACCGCATCACCGCCCTGTCGCCAGCCGACGCGTGCCCGGGGCAGGAACTCACGATCACCGGCGTGCACTTCGGCACTCATGGCTCGGTGGTGTTCCCGGGCACGGCCGCGCCCATCACCAGCGCCGCCGCGATCGAATGGACCGACACGCGCATCCGCGTCACCATCCCGAGCGGAGCGGCTCCCGGCCTGATCACGCTGAGCATCCTCGAGGCGTCGTTCATGCGCTGCGGGCAGGTGTTCACCGTCTTCCGCCGGGGCGCCAGTGACGATGCGTTCGCGGGAGGCACTGCCGCGGTCACCGCCTTCCGGCTCGACGGCTCGAAGGATCCGCAGCGCGTCGAACCGGGCGCCGTCGTGTCGATCTCCTGCGACGTCACCGTGCATCCGACCACGAGGACGCGCGTGTTCGTGACGCGGGACGGCACCACGCTCGCCGACTTCGGGACGCTGGTCGGCGGTGGTCACCGTCAGCACGACTTCACCGCGCCTGTCGTGACCCAGCCGGCCACCTGCATCGTCCACCTGCTCGTCGGCGGGCCGTGCGGAGAGGTCGACCACCTGCAGACGATCACCGTGGCGGCCAGGCCGCGCCTTGGCGTCGCGCACCTCGAGGTGACGCAGGGCGTGCAGGACGCCGCGCACACGGTGCAACTCGTGGAGGGCCGTACGACCGGCGTGCGCGCCTACCTGACCAGTGGTCTCGGCGCGTTCACTTATACCGGTGTGCCGGGCGAGGTGGCCGGCGTCACGGGCACGCTGCAGGTCGAGCGTGGCGGCGTGGTGGTGGCCTCGATTGCTCCGGCCGGTCCCGTGACGATCAACGCCGGTTTCGCCGACGTGGATCGATCCGGCACGGCGCACGCGCTGCTGTTCGTCGTGCCCGGCGCGCTGATGAGCGGCGACGTCACGATGCGGGTCACGGCTCGCGCGCCCGGGCTGCCGGGATTCGGCGCCGACACGCCGTCGGCGAGCGGGTCGCGCGTCGTGCGTGCCCGGCCCGCCGGCACGCTGACCGTGATCCAGTTGCGGATGGGCCTCACCAACCCCGCGCATCCGACCCCGGCCCCCAGCGACGCCGACTGGAAGTTCTCCGCCGTCGGCACGCAGGACCGCTATCCACTGGGCGACACCGACCTGTGGGTGGCGGTGCCGGCGACCGGCGACCTGCTGTCCACCGATCACTTCCTGGGCAAGAAGGGCGGATGGGAGGACGCGCTCGACGACCTCGACGACTACGCCGATCGCTACAACGAGTTCACGTTCATCTTCGCGTGCACGGTGCCGTCGGGGGCGTTCGCGCTCAACGGCATCTCGCACGCCGCCAACGATCGGCCCTGGCCGCTCGAGAACGATCGCCGCTGCTTCCTCTCGCAGTCGCGTCGGCGCGCGACGTTCGCCCACGAGATGGCGCACACCCTCGGCGTCGGGCACGCGCCGTGTGCCGACCCGGGGACGGACTTCCCCGAAGGCATCGACCCGAACCTCGGGCCGAACATCGGCGCCGGCGTGGTCGGGTGGAGGACGTCGGACGGCGCGCTGATGCCGCCCATGTGGGCCGAGCTCATGTCGTACTGCACCCCGGCCAACGGCATCTACGACGACCGGTGGCCGTCGATCGCCCTCTGGCACATCCTGATCGACCAGCTGAATTGAGCGCATCATGAGCGACCGCATCCGTTTCTCGGCGAGGATCGACCGCGAGGGTCGCCTCACCGTCCGCCCGGCCTTCCTCACGGCCATCCCGCCTGCCCGCTGGACCAGCGACACGCTCGTGTACGTCGCCGAGGTCTTCGACGCAGAGGGCCGCGCCCTTTCGCGCGTCCCGCTTTCCTCGTCAGGCACCTGCGAGGGCCAGAGCATCTCGCTGCGTGGATCGGTGGACCTGCCCGACGGCGCGACTCGCCTCGACGTCCTGCACGTGGACGGATCGGGGCGCGAGCCGATCGTGCTCGGTTCGGTGGCAGTTCCAGCGCGCGCACCGGAAGTCCGGTTGCTCGAGACACCCGATGGCCAGGCCGAGGGGGAGTTCAGGCTGGCATGGGAGGCGACCGGCGAACCGGCGCCCGTCCGGTTCCACGTCGACTACAGCGCTGGCGGCGGCGCCTGGCGGCCGCTGTCGCTGGGCCTCTCCGAGTCGAGTGTCACGATCGACCTTGCGGCGCTCGCCGGTGGTGAGGGCTGCCGCCTTGCCGTGACGGCGTCGAACGGAATGCGCGCCACGCGTGTCGAGAGCCCGCCGTTTCGCGTGCCCATCAAGCCGTGCGCGGCAGTCATCCTGCGGCCCGTCGATGGCGACACGGTCGCGTCGGACGTGCTGCTCGTCGGCAACGGCTGGTGGCGTGAGGAGGGACGGCCGGAGCTGGAAGCCCTCACCTGGTTCTCGGACGTCCAGGGCGAACTCGGACGGGGGCGGTCGCTGGCCGCCCATCTCGAGAGAGGCATGCATCGCCTCACCCTCCGGGCTGGCGGCCAGGAGCGAGTGGGTGAGTCGAGCGTGACCGTGCAGGTCGCGTAGCTCCGACGGGCACGATCTCGCCGCGGACCGGCAGGGCAGCCTCTGGTGTGGCTGCCCTGGGCGGAACCGTGAGAGCCCTTGCTTCGTCTAGTGTCTTGTGACGCAAGACATCTTGCGGTACCGTGAAACCATGACACCGCCACCAGCCGACGGCCGCAAGGACAGCATCGTTCGCGAGCTAAAGCGGGGTTCG
Organism: Luteitalea sp. TBR-22; assembly: GCF_016865485.1. Lineage (NCBI taxonomy): Bacteria > Pseudomonadati > Acidobacteriota > Vicinamibacteria > Vicinamibacterales > Vicinamibacteraceae > Luteitalea > Luteitalea sp. TBR-22. The sequence continues at coordinate 782,721 of NZ_AP024452.1, forward strand.
CTCGAGCTGATCGTGTTGCACCTGCTCGCGCCCGGCGAGGCCTATGGCTACGAGATCGTCACGAAGCTGACCCGCGAGTCGGGCGGCGCGCTCGAGGTCACCGACGGCACGTTGTACCCCGTCCTCTACCGGCTCGAGCGGGCCGGCTTCGTCACCGTCCGCTGGGACACGGCCGGGCGTGGCGTCCCTCGCAAGTACTACCAACTCACGGACCTCGGGCGCCAGGAGCTCGCCACTCTCACCACCGAGTGGTTCGCATTCGCCGACGCGATGGCCCGACTGCTCGGGCAAGGCAGGGACCGATGACCACCGACACGTATCTCGATCAGGTGCTTGCGCACCTGCCGCCGACCACGCCACAGCGCCAGCAGATTGCCCTCGAGCTGCGTGGCCACATCGAGGAGCGACTGGCCGCGGGCACGCCGCTCGACGAGGTGGTGCGGCAACTCGGTGCGCCCGACGTGCTGGCCCGGTCGTACCTGGCGGGATTGCCGCTCACGCCGGCCGACTTCGGCCCGCGCCTGGTCGCGAAGGTGTTCGATGCCGGCGCCTTCATCCTCGCCGCCGTCGTGGTGGGCGGGTCGGCATGGCTGTACCCGCGCGAGGGCGTGGCGCAGGTGCTGATGCTGCTGGCGATTGCCATCGCCGCCTTCGGCTACGTCACCTACACGATCATCGCCGAGTGGCGCACCGGGCAGACGTTCGGCAAGCGCTGGTTCGGCCTCTCCGTCGTCCAGGAGAGCGGCGCGCCGATCACGCTGGGACAGGCCGTCGTCCGGCAGCTCTCGACGATGCTGCAGGTGTTCTGGATCGACGCGATGTTCGTGTTGTTCACCGAGCGTCGGCAGCGCGCCTTCGAGCTGCTGTCGAAGACGCGCGTCGTCAAGGCCACGCCTGGCTCCGTGTGAGCGCCACGCCTCGCCATGGTCCGCGCATCACGCACGTCGCTGGCACGCCGGGACTCCAATCCCGGCGTCGCCCTGCTCGACATGATGCTGCCGTACTTCGTCGAGGCGCGGCCACGCCAGGACCGGCACCGCCTGCGCCTCACTTGCGCGGACGCACCGGCCCGAACAGCAGGTCCTGGTAGTCGAAGCTGAAGTCGGCCAGGTCCGAGGTCGGCACCAGCTTCATCGTGTCGACCTTGCCCGTCTCGTCGAGCGCGAAGGTCACCAGCGCGTCGGGGATGGTGTCGTCGCGAAAGACGGCCTTGAACGTGTCGTACTGCCAGTGCTCCAGATCGGCCACGGCGGCCGGCGTGCGGGAGAGGCGCAGCACGAGGCGACCACTCTCGGTGGCAAGCGACGCGCCGCCGTACCACGCGTCGGCGTAGTTGCCGGCATAGCCGTCGAGCGACAGGGATGGCCGCGACGCGCGGTTGCGGGCGGCCGCCTGCTTCTGCTCCTCGTCGCGCGCCTTCTTCAACTGGTCGTCGCGCACCTGGCGGTACGCCGCGATCCAGTCGGTCGTCGGGGCGCCCAGGTACGCGTCGAGAATGTGATATCCGATCGCGCTGAAGGCGCCGCCCTCCTCCTGGTTGGTGAGTACGACAATGCCGAGGCCCTCGGACGGCACGAGCATGACCAGCGTGACCATGCCGGTGAGGCCGCCGGTGTGCGACACGATCTTGCGGCCGCGATAGTCGCGCAGGTTCCAGCCGAGGCCGTAGCCGGCGAAGTTCGCCTTCGTGGCCGCCAGCGGCCCCGGCGGGTCGCTCACCCGGAGCGGCGTGGTCACCTGCCACATGTCGTCGGATACCCGCGGCGAGAACAGCTGCCGTGTCTCGTCGATCCGACCGCGCGCGAGCTGCACCCGCATCCACCTGGTCATGTCCTGCAGGTTCGACTTGATACCCGCCGCCGCGGCCCAAGTGTCGTCGCGCGTCGCCTGGATCGGCTTCAGCCTGCCCTCGAGGCGCCAGCCGCGGGAGTGGGGCGAGGCGACGTTGTCGGCCGGCGTGAGGCCGACGTTGCTGATGCGGCTGTCGTTCATCCCGAGCGGTACGAAGATCCGTTCGCGGATGACGTCGTCCCACGACTTGCCCGTCGCAGAGGCGATCACCTGGCCGGCGACCACGAACATCAGGTTGTTGTAGGCGTACCGGCTGCGGAAGCTCGAGGCCGGCGGAATGGACCGTGCCGCGGCCACGACCTGGTCACGTGACACGTCGGTGTCTGGCCAGAAGAGCAGGTCGCCGGCGCCGAGCCCGAGCCCGCTGCGATGACTGAGCGTGTCGCGGACGGTGATCTCGCGCGACGCGTACGGGTCGGCCATCGAGAACCCGGGCAGGTGCTTGCCGACCGGATCGTCCCACGCGACCTTGCCCTCGTCGACAAGCATGCCGATCGCGGCAGCCGTGAAGGCCTTGGTATTCGACGCGATGCCGAACAGCGTCCTGTCGTCCACCGGCGCGGGATCGCCGAGGCGACGCACGCCATACCCCTTCGCGTGCACCACCGTGCCGTCCTTGACGATGGCGACGGCGATGCCGGGGACGTCGAAGGTGGTCATCGCCCGGGTGACCCAGGCGTCGAGATCGGCGGGCGGCGCCTGGGCGAACGCGCCGGCGGGGAAGACGCAGAGCGCGAGCAGAAGGGTGAGCAGATGGCGACGCTGGGCTCGTTCGAAGCAGCTCATGGGAGCCAACTCTAGCAGCAGGGCGCTGAACATCCGGAGCTCCGCACAGGGGCAGGGCGCGGTGTCTCACCGCGCCGTTCGCCCTATCTCTGATCCAGCAGCAGCGGCACACCGTCGCGGTGCCCGCTTCCGCCCATCTGGCAGAGCCGCGGCGTCTTGCGTAGGCTACTGGCCATGTCCCTCACCCTGATCCGTCGACTCACCGCGCTGGGGATCGCCGCCTGCACCCTGCTGATGACGGGTCACCCGGCCGTGGCGCAATCGCTGCCGCGGCTGAAGGTGTCCGAGAACCGGCGCTTCCTCGTGACGGCTGATGGCGCCCCCTTCTTCTGGCTCGGCGACACCGCGTGGGAACTGTTCCATCGGCTCAACCGCGAGGAGGCCGAGCGCTACCTGCGCAACCGCGCGGAGCGCCGCTTCACCGTGATCCAGGCCGTCGCCCTGGCCGAACTCGACGGGCTCGGCGTGCCGAACCCCTACGGGCACACGCCGCTGGTCGACAACGACCCGACCAGGCCGAACGAGGCGTACTTCGCGCACGTCGACTGGATCGTCGCCAGGGCCAACAGCCTCGGGATGTACGTGGGCCTGCTGCCCACGTGGGGCGACAAGTGGAACAAGAAGTGGGGTGTCGGCCCCGAGATCTTCACGCCGGAGAACGCCGAGGCCTACGGCCGCTGGCTGGGGCAGCGCTACAGGAACGCGGGCGTCATCTGGATTGTCGGCGGCGACCGCCCGATCGAGTCCGACGCCCACCGCGCCATCGTCGCGGCCACCGCGCGCGGCCTCCGCGCCGGCGACGGCGGGGCGCACCTGATCACGTTCCACCCCAACGGCGGCCACGGTTCGGCCGAGTGGTTCCACGACGCCGACTGGCTCGACGTCAACATGCGACAGAACGGGCACGCGGTCGAGTTCACCGGGCGGTACGACCAGACGCGCGTGGACTACGACCGCACCCCCATCAAGCCGGTGCTCGACGGCGAGCCGGCGTACGAAGACCACCCCGTTGCCTTCAACGCGAAGCAGTCGGGCCACACCATCGCCGGCGACGTACGTCGTCCGCTGTACTGGAACCTGTTCACGGGCGCCTTCGGTCACACGTACGGTCACCACTCCGTGTGGCAGATGTGGACGCCGGAGCGGCAGCCCATCAACAACCCGCTGATGCCGTGGCACGAGGCGATCGACCAGCCGGGAGCGGCGCAGATGCAGCACGCGCGCGCCCTGCTGGAGTCGCGCCCGTTCCTCACGCGCGTTCCCGATCCTTCGGTGATCGCCGAGACGAGCATCCCGACGGCGATGCCCGGCTCGGGGCGCTATCACTTCACCGCAACGCGCGACGAGGCCGGCACGTACGCGATGGTCTACGCGCCTGTCGGCCGCACGTTCCGCGTGCGGATGGCAGCGATCACTGGACCGAAGGTGGTGGCCTGGTGGTTCAACCCGCGCACCGGGCAGGCGACGCGCATCGGAACGTTTGCGAACACGGGCGAGCGGGCGTTCACGCCACCCGACGCGGGCGAAATGCTCGATTGGGTGCTGGTGCTCGACGACGCGGCGAAGAAGTACGGGCCGCCGGGCGCGCCGCTGCGGTAGGGGCCGCTCTCGCCTTCGACTGCGCTCGGGGAGACCGAGCTCGATGCCCCACCACGGACGCTCGAGGAGCCGGCCCTGCCGATTGAGGTAGCCTTCCCGGAGCCATGATGACCCGAGCCTGCCTGCGCCTGTCGCGCCTCGCCTGCGTTGCCGCCCTGCTGTCCCTGGCGGCGCCCCCCGCCGCGCGTGCCCAGCCCGCGCCCGCGGCGGCCCGCTTCGACGCCGTCCTTACCAAGGGCTTCACCGCTGATCAGCCCGGCGCCGCCGTCATCGTCGTCAAGGACGGCGCGGTGGTCTACCGCAAGGCCGTGGGCATGGCGCACATGGAGCTCGGCGTGCCGCTGCAGCCAGACAGCGTGTTCCGCCTCGGCTCGATCACCAAGCAGTTCACGGCCGCGGCGGTGATGCTGCTGGTGGAGGACGGCAAGGTCGCGCTCAGCGATCCCGTGGAGAAGTACCTGCCCGGTTACCCGACGCAAGGCCACGTGATCACCGTGGAGCACCTGCTCACGCACACGTCGGGGATCAAGAGCTACACCTCGATCCCCGGGTACTTCCCCAAGCGCATCCGCGCCGACCTGTCGCTCACCGAGCTGATCGACGGCTTCAAGCAGGAGCCGATGCAGTTCGCGCCCGGCCAGCGCTACGAGTACAACAACTCGGCCTACGTGATGCTCGGCGCAGTAATCGAGAAGGCTTCTGGCCAGCGCTACGAGGACTTCCTGCAGGCGCGCATCTTCGGCCCGCTCGGCATGACGCGGACGACGTTCGGCAGCAACGAACCGCTCATCAAGGGGCGCGTGCAGGGCTACACGCGCGACAAGGACGTGGTGAGGAATGCCGACTTCCTGAGCATGACGCAGCCGCACGCGGCGGGCTCGCTCGTGTCGTCGGTGGACGATCTGGCGAAGTGGGACGCGGCGCTGACGGCCGGGAAGGTCCTGAAGCCCGCATCGCTGGAGAAGATGGCCACACCGTACACCCTGAAGGACGGCACGAGCACGGGGTACGGCTATGGGCTGCAGGTCGACACGCTGCGCGGGCGCGCGACGCTGGAGCACGCCGGCGGCATCCCCGGGTTCTCCACGTATGCGATCCGGGTGCCGAAGGATCGGGTGTACGTCGCCGTGCTGGCCAACAGCGACAGGCCGACGGCCTCACCCGAGACGATGGCCCGCCGCATGGCCGCCCTGGCCCTGGGCGACCCGTTCCCCGAGCGCACGGCGATCACGGTGGCTCCCGAGGTGCTGGCGCGGTACGCGGGGGTGTACGAGGCGAAGCAGGGGCGCCGCACGGTGATCGCGGAGGGCGGCAAGCTCTACACGCTGCGCGGCGGCGAGCGCGTCGAGGCGCGGCCGTTCTCGCCCACCGAGTTCTTCTTCGACGACGACCTCACGACGCTGAAGTTCGAGGTCGGGGCCGATGGACGGGCCACGACGCTGTTGCGGTACGTCAGCGGCAGCGACACGCCGGAGCGCGCCGAGCGGACCGCCGATGCGCCGTCGGCCCCACCGGCGGCTGCGGGCGGGAACGTCCGCGTCGATCCGGCCATCTACGACACGTACGTCGGCGACTACGAGCTCGCCCCGAACTTCATCCTCACTGTGAGCCGCTCGGGCGATCGCCTGATGACGCAGGCCACCGGCCAGCAGCAGATCGAGATCTTCCCGCTGTCGGAGACCGAGTTCGCGCCGAAGGTCGTCGAGGCCCGCATCACGTTCGTGAAGGGGCCCGACGGGAAGGTCACGCAACTCGTGCTGAAGCAGAACGGCCGCGACATGGTGGCTCGCCGCAAGTAGCGCCTCTCGGCACGGGGAGCGCCCGGCGCAGGCCGGACGCTCCCGTCACCGTCACCGGCGCGTGCCGATCGTGATCAGGTAGTCACGCGGCACGCAGATGCCGAGCTCGGTGGCGAAGCCCTCGTGGAACGCGATGAAGTCCTCGCGCAGTGCCCGCCGGCGTTCGGGGTCGAGGCTCTCGGCCAGCGTTCGCGTCGGGCCGTAGCCGGTCGAGAAGGTCTCCCACGCGGCTTCGGCCGACGGCTCGCGATAGAACGACGTGCCGGGCTCGAACCGCAGGTCGAACGCCTGACCGAGGAGTTCGCGAACGCGCGCGGTGTCGCCCCACGCGAAAGGCGACGGCGGCGCGGGCGTCGGCGCCGCCGGCATGTACGGCTTCATCGTCATGAACATGCCGTACACCGCGCCCTGTGGTGCCCAGGTCGCCAGCGCGATGCGGCCGCCCGGCCGCACGACACGTGCCAGCTCGGTGGCCACCGCCTCGGGGCGCGAGGCGAACATCACGCCGAACGTCGAGATCACCGCGTCGAACTCGCCATGCCCGAACGGCAGCTGCTCGGCGTCGGCGACGCGGTACTCGATGTCGAGTCGCTCGGCGGCCGCGCGCAGGCGCGCCGACTCGATCAGCTCCTCGGCGATGTCGGCCCCGATCACGGCGGCGCCGTGACGGGCGACCTGCCGCGAGGTCCACCCGGTGCCGGTCGCCAGGTCGAGAATCCGGTCGGGCGCCTGCGGGTCGAGCCGCAACACGCAGTGCGCGATGGCATCCGAGATGCCGCGGCTGATCTCGTCGTAGGCCTTGCCGCCGCGGCTCCAGACGGCGGCGGCGCGAAGGTTGTGGGGCTGGATGGTGGTGCCCATGGATGACTCCAGGTGAAACGGCGGACCCGTCACTGGGCCCGCATTGGAGTCATCGAGAACCGTCGGCGGAAGGCGACAGCGGACCGTCGGGCCTGAAGGCCGACGGCTACGTCACTTGCTCTTCGCCTTCCAGTTCACCACGTGGTAGGTCGCCGGCACCTTGCCGACGTTGCGCACCGTGTGCGGCACCATCGTCGCGTAGAAGATCAGCGATCCGACCGGGGCGCGCTGCCACGTGCCGTTGACGTACGCCTCGACCTCGCCCGACTTGATGATGAGGATCTCCTCGTTCGGGTGGGTGTGCGGCGGGTGCGGCGACTGCCCGGGGTTCAAGGTGGTCGAGTGGTACTCGAGCTCGTCGAGGGTTGCCGTCGGCGCGGCGAACACCGTGCGGCGCCCGCCCACCTTGGTCGCCACTTCAGGCACCGACTCCCAGGTGAACAGCGCCGACTTCATGAGCAGCCCGTCGTCGGCGCGACGGTGGGCGAGCAGGCCGGCCGCCGCGGCGGCAGAGAGGACGAGGGCGAGGGCAAGGACACGCACGCGCATGGGCAGCTCCTGAGCTGGTTCGGGACCACCAATCCTATCAGTCCACCGGACAGGACCGGCGCGGCAGCGGCGGCCAGCCCTCCGCGTCCACGTGTCGGTACGCGTTCGCGCCTTTCGTCGTTCATGAAAGAGCGAGGCCACGCGCACGCGTCCTCCACGTCACAACTCGTCAGGAGTCACTGACATGATCCGAGACACAGCCGACCTGTCCCAGCTGGAGCGCGAGTTCGAGCTCGAGATGGACGACGACCCGACAGGCGGGCTCGAGATGGAACTCGAGGCCGACGATGGCGAGCTCGACGATGGCGCGGCGCCGACGTCCTACGAAGCCGGTGACGACGCGACGGAGGGCTTCGCGGAGCGGTTCCACGAGCTGTCGCAGGGGTCTTACGAGTCCGAGCACGAGCTCGACCAGGACGTGAACCGCCTCGTGGCAGAGATGGAGCAGGAGTTCTTCTTCAAGAACATCGGCGCGCGCTTGCGGCGCGCCGGCAAGGGGCTGTTGCGCAAGGGGTTGAAGGCTGCCGCGGGGCGCATTCCGGCGCTCAAGGCGCTGCAATCGGTGACGCAGCTTGCGCGGGGCAACCTCAAGGGCATGCTCGCCTCGCTCGCCAAGGCTGGCCTCGCGAGCGCCATCCCGGGCGGCGCTGTCGCACTCCCGGCGCTGCAGGCACTCGGGTTCGAAGCCGAAACGGGCGCCGATGATCGTGAGGCGTGGCGCACCTACGGCGAAGTCTCCCGGGAGGCCTTCGAGCACCTCGCCGAACACCTGCACGAGCAGGCCGATACACCGGCGGAGGCCAGCCGCCTGGCCGCGGCGGCGCTGCAGGCCGGGCTCGCCAACGCGCAGGCCCGCACCCGGCGGCACCGTCGTCGTCGGTCCGGCGCGGGTGCGACAGGTGGCGGCACGCGCGTCATCCGGCTGCGGCGCGGCGAGCGCCTGGTGGTCACCGTCGAGTGAGTGACTGACGAGGTCGTGCATGACCGGTCACGCACAGGACCTGACCCGGCGCTACGCGTCCGCGCTGCGGCGGATCGGCAGCCTGACGAACCTCCGACGGCTCGTCGGCCTGCCTGCGGACCGCGACATCACGCCGCGGCAATGGGAAGTGATCGACGCCCAGCTGGCCACGGCAGCCGAGCGACTGTCGGCACGCGTGAAGGCCGCGGGGCGTGCCTACCTGCCCACCGCGCACGAGCCTGCCTCGGCGCGACGCATGAACGCGATGCTCGGGGAACTCGAGCTCGATCTCGCCGAGACGTTCGGCTTCTTCGACGCGTGCATGGACGTGTTGACGCAGCGGCACGCCCCGAACCTCGGGCCGCTGCTGGCCGGATGCGACGCGCTCGCGCGCGAGTCCCTTCACAAGCCCCACGCCGCCCTCCGCATCGTCGAGCCGCCGCTCGTGTACTGCGACCGCGGGTTCGGCGCGTCGACGTTGCGCGAAGGGGTGCGCCTGCGTCACGGCATCCCCAACCCGTTGCCGCTCGTGCAGATCCCGTACTCGCGCCTCGTGGAGAAGTGCACGCTGACGTCGATCCTCCATGAGGTGGGGCACGAGGTGCTGGTGAGGCTGGGCCTGGTGGCCGTGCTGCCGGTCGCCGTGCGCGCCGCCCTCACTCACGCCCGCGCCCCGCGCCAGGTGTGCGACTACTTCCCGCTGTGGACGTCCGAGATCGGCCCGGACTTCTGGACCTTCTGCGACGCCGGCCTGGCGTCGGCGGCCGCGATCCAGGACATCCTCGCGCTTCGCCCCGACGACGTGTTGCGCGTGTCGGGCACCGACCCGCATCCGCCTCCGTACCTGCGCGTCCTGCTCGTGTTCGAGTGGTGTCGGCAGGCCTGGGGCCGCGGGCCGTGGGACGCGTGGGAGGCCCGCTGGCGCGAACTCTACGACCCCGCCGACGCCACGCCGTCGGCCCGGCTGCTGTTGCACGCAGCGCTGCCGTACCTGCCCGTCGTGGCGCGCACGTTCTTCACCACTCGTTTCCGCGTGCTCGAGGGGCGCAGGCTGCCCGACCTCTTCGCCCTCGACGCGCTCGCGCCGGCGCGGCTGGCCCCGCTCGTCGAGCGGCGCGAGGGCGACGCGTTCCGGGCGCTTCCTGCCGCGGCGCAGCTGGCCGTGTTCCGCCTGGCGAGCGAGCAGGGCCTGCCCGACACGCGACTCGACGCGGAGATGACGGCATGGCTGGTGGCGCTCGGCCGACCTGCCGACGCGCTCCCGACGGCGTCCCTCACCACGCCTCGACGACGGCAGCCCCCGCCGCTGGTCGTCCAGGCCCAGGACCGACGAGGCGCTGGCCTGCACTGAGCCGCGCCACACAGGAGAGCGAGATCCCCATGGCCAACAAGGAGTCACGAGAAACGCCCGGCACGGCGAACCCCGCACAGGCTGGCGCATCGTCACCCGAACAGGCGCTGCCGTATGGCGACCTGGCGCGGTTGATCCGCGAGCTCGCGCAACAGGGAGGTTTCCCGGTGGCGCTGTCGGCGACGCGCCTGCCGCCCGTGGATACGGGCGCGCGGCTCCGGCAGCGACTGCGGCGCAGCATCGTGTTCCCGCCCTGCGCCGACACGTTGCTGGGCCTGGTGCGCACCGCCGATACCGACGAAGTGACGGCCGACTTCAAGGACTACTTCACGTTCGCCCGCCATGTCACGTTCGGGCAGTTCACCAATGCCGCTGGCGCGCCCGAGGACCTCACGACGCAGCTCGGCACGACGCTCGACCCGACGCTTGCCTCCTGCGGGCAGGCCGGGCCGTTCTCGACGCAGTCGCACGGCGGCGCGTCGTGGCCGAGCGACTGTTGCGTGTGCACGCCCTGCGTGACGCTCGACGGCATCCGCAACACCGACGGCACGCGCCCGGGTATCCGCCGCCTGTTCATCGGCGACCTTGTGTGGCTCTTCTACATGGAACGGCTCGGCCTGTTCCAGATCCTCGGCGCCATCCTCGACGCGTTCGCCTACAGCGGACGCCTGCCGATCTCCAATGGCGCGCTCGACGCCGACGGGGTTGCCGACGACGTCACGGCGCTGATCCTGGAGGTGATGGTGCGGGAGACGCGGTCGGGGCAGTCGTCGACCGTCCGGGATCGCCTGGCGGCCTACAGGACGTGCCTGGCGTGGACGACGGAGGGCGGTCGGAAGCTGGATCTCGACACGCAGGTGAACGGCGCGTTCACGACGCTCTTCCACAAGTTCATCTACCACGCGCTCGAGTTCTACAAGGACCGTCGTCTCGCCGTCGCGATCCAGGGCACGGCTGCGGGCTCCACGCCACCGTCGGCGGCCACCCTCATCACGCTGAGCGACACCATCGAGGTGCTCAAGAACCGCTTCGAGGCCTTCGACTACGGCCGCAATGCCGTCAACGCACTCGGCGGCCTGGTGTGGGCGATCAGCGCGATGACGATCATCCGGGCGCTGCGCACCACGATCGGCATCCCGGAGGCGTTCAACCAGCCGCACGAGTACATCCCCGCGGCCTACGACATCCTGGTGTTGAAGCGCGCGGTCACCCACGGGGACGCCAACCGCTACCTGATTCACCGGGAGTGCGCCCGGAGCGGTCGCGACATCCTGCTCGACATGGAGGTCGTCGACCACACGTCGCGCAGCGCCGGAGGCGAGCTCGAACGGTGGATCACGCAGATCGAATCGCGCGTCGAGGCGTACCGCACCGCCTACCGGAACATGACGGGCGTGGACATCGGCGCGAGCGCCACGCCGGCAATCGAGCAGCAGGCCTGAACCGGGCACAGGAAGCGAGGCGACGTCGTGGTCATCGCGGAGCGACGCAGGTTCGAAGCGGAACTGGCCGACCTCGAGGTCTTCCCACCAGACAGGCGTGCGCGGGTACCCCCTGCGCAGACACTGGCGATTCCCAACCGGTGGATCTGCCGGCTGACCGCGCCGGACATCGACGCGACCGCCGGGTCGTACGGCATGGGCACGGGCGTGTTGATCGGCCCACGCCACGTCCTGACCGCGGCGCACGTCCTGGTCTCGGTGCAGGACCAGAGGCGGACGGTGGGCGATCGCCTGCGCGTGCAGATCGCTCGCAACGGTGAGACGGCGCCGTTTGCGCCAGTGGGCATCCGCGGCTGGCGGGTGAACCCGCGCTGGGTGCGGGCAATCCAGCAGCCGGCGGCGAACGGCCGCCCGGCGCGGACGCGATGGATCCTGCAGCCCCAGCACGACTACGGGCTGGTGACGCTCGACCGGGACGTGTCGTCGTGGCCCATCGGGCCCTGCACGCTGGGTCATTGGGGCGCGGCGGGTCCCTGCGCCAACGGCGCCTTCATCGGCATGGCGCCTGCCGACGTTCAAGGCCAGCAGGCAGTCGTCACCGGGTATCCCGGCGACAAGGGGGGCACCGCGTTGTGGACGGCGGGCGGGCCGATCAGCCTGGAACCCCGGCTCGGCACGCTCCTGCACACGATCGACACCTGCCCCGGTCAGAGCGGGGCACCCGTCTGGGCGATGCAAGGCGATCGCTGCCAGTTGATCGGTGTGCATTCCGGTGCGAACGGGCGTTGGACCACCGACGCGAACCACCGGCAGGTACTCTCGCACAACGGCGCGGCCCTGTTGTCGCCTGCCGTGGTCCAGCAACTGCGCCTGTGGATGGGCACGTCCGCGAGGCCCTGATGCGCACGCGCGGCAGGTTCGAGCAGGAGCTGGCCGATCTCGAGGTGCCGAGCCGTGCGCCCATCACGGTGACCCACTTCCATGTGCGCAAGGCGATCGACCCGAGCATTCGCGCGTTGATGCCCGACCCGTCACCCGGTGCGATGACGCCGGCCCGCATGGCGCCCGGATACGTGCTGCCGTCGGATGCGCGGCGCCGCCAGTTGCAGGATGCCCTCGACGCGTTGCTGCGCGCGTCGTACGCCGACGGCCTGGCCCCGCCGGTGCACCTGCGGGTGGGCCTGGTCGATCTCACGGGCGTGCGCTACCACGCGCCGGTGTTCGCCGGGCACTGGGCATGGGGCGGGAGTGCGGCGCTGGAGGCGGGCAGTCTTGCCAAGATCCTGCCGCTCTACGCGCTGTACCAACTGCGCTTCGACCTCGACACGACCGCCGCGCAGCAGGGCATCACGACCGGCAAGGCGCTGCTCGCGTTCATGAAAGCTGAGTGGAAGCGCCAGGGGCTCGTCGATGCCCCCGACGTGCCGGCGCTGTTCACGTTCGCCGGGCGTTCCGGCGACCCCGTGGTCGCCAGACTCCGGCAGGTGCACGACGTGCACCACAATCACGTCGCCCGGAACCTCATCGTGATGCTCGGCTTCCCGTACATCGGGTCGGTGGCGCTGCAGTCCGGACTCTTCGACCCCGCGCACGGTGGACTGTGGCTCAACGCGGCGTACAACGAGCCCGCGCTCACGTGGACGACGAGTCCGTTCCCGAAGCAGCACCGGCACAACGCGACGGCGCTGGCGACCGCCACGTACTTCACGCTGCTCGCCCAGGGCCGCCTGGTGAACGAGGCCACCTCGGCAGAGATCCGCAAGGTGCTCGGGATGCGGCTGTGCATGGGCAACGGCCCGCTCGACGGCATCCGCGGGCTCGGCGGCGCCGTGAACCCCGTTGCCAACAAGTGCGGGTTGTTGAAGCCCTTCTACCACGAGGGCTGCCACGTCATCCGCCGTGCTTCCGGGGGGCGCACGCTCTCGTATGCCCTGGCCATGCTCACCAAGCGGCCGCCGAACCTCGATCTCAAGGAACTCGGGCGGAACATCGACGCGCTGGTGGACGCCGCCAACCCGTGAGGGGAGATGCCTTCGCCGTCCCTGACGGAACCAAGGGACGAGGGACGAGCGACCAGTCACAAGGGAGGCGAGGGACAAGGGAACGGGACGACCAGAGACGAGGGAAGAGACGGGCCGTTCGCGACGTCCGGCGGTTCCGACGAGCGCCAGACTGTTCCCTGGTCCCGACGCGTCCTTGTCCCAGTCCCTTGCCGTCCTGGTGACTTGCGTCCCTGTCCCTTGTCCCTGGTTCTGCCGGGAACGGGACCATGCCGTGTCCGGTCACACGATGCGCCAGACGACGACGTCGCCGGTGCGTGCGACGCACGCGCACTGGCGCTCAAGGGCGTCCATCAGCGCCGGGTACGTCCCGGTGAACCAGAAGGCCGGCCATCCCAGCACGAAGTACTCGAGGCCTTCCGCGCGCGCTCGTGCCAGTTCCTCGCAGGCGTGTGCGTCGTCTGCCGGCGGACCCCAGTACGTCCCGTCGCGCTGCGTGAAGGGCACCGGTGTGCGGTCGGGCGCGAAGTCCCGACCGAAGGCATCGAGGTCGGCGAGCACGAACCGGGCACCCTCGGGGATGCAACCGAGGATGGTCCTTTGCGCCGCGAGCCAGCGGTGCATCCATTCGTTGGCGTGAGGGAAAGGCACGGGCGGATTCGGCGTCGGTACGCCGAGGAACGGGCACAGCGCGTCCCAACCGTCGCCTGCCGCCACGTCCATCACGAGGAGGTCATCGGGCCGGCCGGCGAAGTAGGCGAGCACGCCGGCGCGATGCTGCGCATACGCGCGCGCGAAGCGATCGCGATCGAACTCCACCGCGCCGTACACCACCCCGCTGATGAACTCCTGGAAGCGGCGGAAGTCTTCGGCGCGCTGCCACCAGTCCATCATCAGCTGCCAGTGCAACTCCACCGAGCGCAGCCAGGCGCCCTCTTCCCGCACCGTGAGGATGAACTTGCTGCCCGGGTAGGCCGCGTCCAGCTGCGCGTAGTACGGCGCCACGGGGATGTCGACGGCGGCGTCGTAGGACGCCATCACCGTCAACGAGGTGCAACCCGCGCGCAGTTCGCGCAGCGTCGTCGCATCGGACGGGTAGTGGATCGTACGGATGCCGAGCAGGGTGAGCGCCTCGGCGAGGCTAGAGGTGCCGGTCTTGCTCAGGCCGAGGCCGAACACCTTGCGATTCACGACGCGGCTCCCGAAGCGTTCGCCCGCCCGATCGGCGCGGGCGTCGCGCCGAGCAGCGCCTGCGCCAACTGCGCGCCCACCACGGGCAGCGCGAAGGCGCGCTCGATCCGTTCCCTCGCCCGGAGGGCCATGCGCTCGCGCCGAGGGTCGTCGCGGAGCAGTTCGACGAGCGCCGTCGCCAGTGCCGGCGGGTCGCCGGGCTCGACGAGCATCCCGCCTTGGTCTGTCGCCCTCGGCGCCCCAAGGATGTCCTCGATGCCAGGGGCGCGACAGGCGACCACCGGCACGCCGCACGCCATCGCCTCGAGTGGCGCCACCGGCAGGCCTTCGTGCCTCGACGTGAACGCGTAGGCGTCGGCGGCGGCCAGGCAGTGCCCGATCAGGCTGCGGTCGTTGACGTACCGATCGATCCAATGGACGCGACCGGCGGGCAGGGCGGCCACGGCCTCGCGCAGTCGAGCGACATCGACCCCGTTGCCAAGCAGCAGGAGCACGTCCCTGCCGGTGGGATCCCGCGCCACGATCCGCCGCCATGCCTCGACGAGGACATCGAGCCCCTTTCGGTGCCAGTCCACGCGGCCGTGCCAGGCCACGACCCGCCCCTCGTCGCCCAGCCCAATCGCGCGCCGCGATTCGCGCTTGTCGCGCGCGGGCCACAAGGTCAGGTCCACAGGATTGAAGATGGCGTGCAGCCGCGACGGCGGCAGGCCGTAGGTGGCCTGCACCCGTGCTCGTTCCGCCGCCGACCCGGCGATCACTCCGGCGCAGCGCCGCATCGTGTGGCCGCGCACCCGCCGCTGGAGCGCGTCGAAGGGCGTATCGCCGCCCTGGAAGGTCGAGTAGACGGGGCGCCCAAGCAAGCCACCCAGGGCGACCATCTGGTCGAATCTCGCATGCTCGTGTTCCTGGCACAGGATGGCGAGGCAGCGATCCTCGCGCAGCGCGCGAGCCGTCGCACGCAGTGGCGTCGCAAGGTACGGCGCGGCGGCGTGCAGCGCACGGTACCAGGTGCGGCGCATGCCGGTCGGTGGCCGGGCGGTGACGAGCGTCGGGGCGTACGGGTCCAGGATCACCCGCCGGGTCGCGCGGTAGGCGGCCGGCGCTGGCAGCACGCGGATCCGCGCGCCAGTGGGCCGGTGTACCCGGACCGTGGGTGACGCAACGTCGCGCGAGTAGCAGAGGAGGGTCGTCTCCACGCCCACGGCGGCGAGCGCCGCCACGTACCCGAACATCCAGCCGCCCGTCATCTCGTTGCAGAACGCGTCGAGCGAGACGCCGAGGGGGTCGAGGAAGTCCTCGACGAGATGCGTCCAGTCGACGAGCGCAATGCGGGGCCGGGCGCCGCCAGCGCCGGTCGCGCTATGCTCGGCGGCACTCACGTCCGTCGCCACGCCGCGCTGTCCATGGTTCCGTTGCCTTCCCTTCACGCATGACGCCCACCGTCAGCCTCGACGTCATCGTCTGTACATGGAACAACGCCGCGCTCCTCGACCGCACGCTGCGGTCGCTGGAAGCGCAGCACCCCGTGCCCGGTCTCGACTGGAGCCTGCTGGTGGTCGACAACAATTGTACGGACGACACGTCCCTGGTGCTGCAGGCGGCACTCTCCAGGGGCCTGCCCCTCCGTGTCGAGCACGAGCCGGAGCAGGGGCTGACGCCAGCGCGCCTGCGCGGCGTGCGCAGCACCACCCGCACCTGGCTCGCGTTCGTGGACGACGACTGCGTGCTGGACCCGGCATGGCTGGCCCAGACCGCCGCCTTCATCGGGGCGCACCCGGACTGCGGAGCCTTCGGCGGACGGATCACGCTGGCCTGGGAAGGCTCGCCGCCCGCGTATGCGCTCAGGGTCCCTTACGCATTTGCGGGCAAGAACCACGGCGATACCCCGCATCGCCGCACCTGGCTGGCCGGCCTCGGGATGACGGTCCGCCGCGCCGCGCTCGAGTCCACCGGGTGGGTCGAGCGGCCGCTGCTCGCCGATCGCATCGGCAGCCGGTTGGTGTCCGGCGGCGACATGGAGATCGGCCTGCGCATCGCCTCGAGGTCCCACGAGGTGTGGTATGCGCCGGAGTGCCGCATCACCCACTGCATCCCGGAACGCCGCACCTCGCGTGACTACCTGGCGAGGCTGCTCGCCGGGCTGGGTGCGAGCCGGCACCAGGTCGCGGCGCTCACCTGGGCGCGGTCGGCACCGGCCTTTGCCGGCTTCTCGATCGCCGTGGCGGTCGGATTCGCCGCGCGTGGGCTGCTCGACACGGTACTCGACGTCGGTCGGCCCGCGCCCCGGGCCGGACCACGCGTCGCCTTTGCGCCCCTGACCGGTTGGGTCCATGCGATGCGGCACCTGTGGCGACTCCCCGAGTCCGAGCGCCGGGCGCTGATCGGGGCAGCCAGGCCTGTGGGATGATGCGCCACCCGCATCACACGTCATGCCCAGGTACTCGACCACCGTCACCCACGCGCTGTCGCAATCAGAGGCCGTCGACAGGCTCACCGCGGCGGTGGACCGCGCGCGGGCCATCTCGGATATCGTCGCCTCCTGGAGCGGCTCCGTCCTCACGTTCACGGTGACGATGCAGGGCATCGCCGTCCAGGGCACGGCGGATGTCCGGGACCGCGCCATCAGGGTGGACTGCCAACTGCCCCTCCTGGCCATGGCGTTCCGGTCATGGATCCCCGGCATCATCGGCAAGGCGCTGGCGCCGGCGCCGGGTGGTCCCGCGGCGCCTCGTCCTGAGGGCATGCGCGACACGCCCGTCGTGCTGTTCATGCACATCCCCAAGGCCGCGGGTACCACCTTCGCCGAGTTCATCCACGCGCACTGCGGTGATACCAGCCTGGGCGCCGACGAGCTGCTCCGCGACGGTGTCCTGTTCCTTCCCTACGGGTTCCGGAAGCCCGAGGATCTCGTCGTGCCCTCGTACGCCAGGTCGTTGCTCGCCCGCCCCGACCTCCGCGCCGTGTGCGGCCACTTCTGGTTCGGGCTGCACGAGCACGTCAGCCGGCCTTCGACGTACGTCACCGTCATCCGCGATCCGGTGGATCGCGTCGTGTCGCTCTACAACTTCCTGCGGATCGACGGGGAGATGTCGCTGGACGCGTTCGCCGCGTCGCCGGCGTACCGGGAGGTCGACAACGACCAGGTGCGACGCCTGGCCGGCGTGGAGCCTCGCTACGGCGAGTGCACCGAGCAGATGCTCGACGCGGCCTGCGCTCACCTCGAGCAGCACTTTTCGGTGGTCGGCGTGACCGAGCGCCTCGAGGAAACGATGGCGGTGGCGCGCCGGACATTCGACTGGGGCGGCGACTACACGCCGCCCCGCCGGAACGTGACGACGGCGGAGGCGCCGGCCGTCGTCGTGTCCGAGGCGCAGCGCGACGTGATCCGCCGGCGAAACGCCCTCGACGTGCGCCTGCACGCGTGGGCCAACGCGTGGCTCGACCGCGCGGCCGCGTCGTCGCCGGCGGCTGGCCGGCCCGATCAGGCGAGCACGTCGTCGAGCAGCCGCGACAGCACCGCGCCCGCGTCGAAGTAGTCCTGTGCGACACGCCGGGCGGCTGCGCACTGCGCGTCGTACTCGCGGTCGAGGCGCGCCAGCTGGTCCAGCGCTTCCTCGGGCGACGAGAACGGCAGGACCCCAGCGGGGACGCGGAGCCAGCGGGTGAACGCCGAGTCCTGCACGATGACCGGCTTGCCGCTGGCCAGGTAGGCCGCGCTGCGCTCGCTGAACCATCCACTGCGGCTGTCGACGTAGCCGGCCTTGGCCACCGAGAACTCCGCCCGCGACGCCGCGATGAAGTCCTGGTAGCTCCACGGGTCGCGAGTGACGGCAAGCGGATCCACGAGGCTCCACCGGTGGGCGGCCAGCGCCTCTCGCGGTGCCGTGGCGCTCCCCATGGCGACCAGGAAGGGGCGGCCCGAGCGCGTCGGCAGGTCGGCATACGGCTGGAACGACGCCGACTTCATGCCGTAGACACGACCGGCATGGTGGCGCGGCGCGTAGCTGTCCCATTGCATGACCGTAGTGAGGGGCCCGTGCGGTGCCGGCGAGGCGACGGGCCACTGCTCGAGCACGATCGGCTGGCGCGTGGCGCGCCAGGGCAGGCTGTCGTCGGGGATCGCACACCCCGGTTGCCCGACGTTCTCGCCGAACGACAGGAAGTGCGTGTGATTCCTCGCGCGCGCCATCGCCGCCGGGTCGTCGAGGTGCCGGATCTGGGTGAACGCAGGGTCGGTGTCGATCAGCACGCGACAGGGGACGTGTTGCATCCAGTCGCGCAGCGGGTTGACGCCGGACACATTCAGCAGCACGTCGGCACCCTCTCGTCCTGCCGCGAACCGCCCTGCGGCCGGACCGTGCCATCGGGACCGGTGCGCGTCGTGATAGGCCCATCGGTCCGCGAGCCCGGCGCGCCGAAACACTGCCTCGATGAAGCGCAGGCCGTACGTGGGGTCGACGTCCACCTGCCCGGTCGACGGGTCGTAGCAGCCCGGGTAGTCGTCGCTGTCCTCAACGAACCACGCGTCATGACCGAGCGCCACCAGCCCGAGCACGTACTGCAGGTGGTGCCACGCCAGTCCACCCAGGGGACCGCGGACCATGTAGCCGAGGACGACGATGCGGAGGCGCTTCACGGCTCTGCTCGATCGAAGGCCGGAAACAGGTCGAACAGCACGGCCTCCCGGGCGCGTACGACGCGGGCGAGTTCCGGCGTGTAGTGACGCGTCCAGGCGTCGCCCGGACCGCGGCCCCGGCCGCCTGGCAGCACGCGCGGCATGGCCGCGATGAAGGCAATCGCCTCGGCTGGATAGCCAAGGTTGCGCAGGCACGCGTGTAACTGCGCGTTCAGGTCGTGCGTCAGCAGGAACGTGACCGGATGCAGGTCGCGACGCACCGCCTCGACGTCGTCGGGCGCCGCCCTGAGGCGCGCGATCACCTCGTGTGGGTGTCGACAGTAGTAGCGCACGAACCGCTCGGTGAGTGGACCGGGTCCCTCTTCCGGCGGCAGTCCACCGAGGTCGGCGCGGAACGCCGCGTGCGAGAGCGACACGTACTCCGCGAACCCGAGGTCGGGGAAACCGGGAAAGCGCCTGCCGAACTCGGGGACGCGCGCGTAGTGGCCCCGCATGTCGCGGCGCTTCCACCAGCCGAACTCGAACTCGGAGACCAGCAGCTCGAGTGGATGGCGCACGGTCGCGACGAACGGCCGATCGCGGTAGCGGATCGGCGTGTCGTTGCACGTGCCGTGCTTGTGATTGTTGTAGACGAACCTGCCCAGCGGGCCGGTGCGGACGTTCTCGGCCCGCAGCGTGGTCATGACCCTGAACCAGGGCGTCCAGGCCACGCCGTGCACGCGCATGAGCGCCGAGGTCACGAAGGTGCCCCCGGTCTTGGGCTCGTGGACGTACACCAGTCGGTCGGTGATGATCACGGCGTCACATCCGGTGTGCCGGGGCGGCGTCGGTCACCGCGTGCATTCGGCGAGGGCCCGTCGCCGCGCGTCCTCGTCGTCGTCGGGATCGAGCATGCGGACGATGCGCACCGGATCGCCGGCCACGACGGCATACGGAGGGACGTCGCCGCGCACCACGCTGCGGCTGCTGACGACCGCGCCACGACCGATCGTCACGCCCGGCATGATGACCGCATCGAAGCCGACCCACACGTTGTCGCCGAGCACGACGGGCGTCGGCGATGCGCCGTGCGCGAGCCAGCGGTCGGGGTGACGGTGTGCGTCGCGCAGCAGTTCCCGCCGGAACTCGACGGGAGCGGCGCCGGACCAGGCATCGGTGATCACCGCGCCCCACGCGATCAGGCAGTGGTTCCCGATGGTGATCCTCGACTCGGCGACGAGCGTGCACCCGTTGAGCACGGTGTAGGCGCCAACCTCGATCGCGCCAGCCGGCCCGACAAGCAGGGCCGCCCTGTCGTAGGCGCCGGTGGCCTCCCCCAGCGACACGCATCCTTCGACGTCCGACACCACGCCGTCGAAGCCGTACGCGCTGTCGATGTACACGTCTCGGCCGAGGCGCAGCCCGGCTGGCAGTCCACGCCCGAACCAGTCGCCAGGCATCAGCGTGCGGCCCGCAGTCATGGTCCGACCACCGTCGCCGGGTTTCCGGCCACGGCCGCCCCGGGTGGCACATCGCGCGTGACCACGGCGCCCGGCTCGATCACGGCGCCCTCGCCGATCGTCACGCCCTTCAGCACCGTCGCATTCCAGCCGATCCAAACGTCGTCGCCGATGCGCACGGGGCGAGCCTCGAGGGACGGCCGACGCGCCCGGTCCCCACGCGGGCTGAGCGCGATCGTGTCGGCGAGCCGCGCCGCCGGTGCGAGCGGGTGGAAGTCGGCGTCGACGACGGTGACGCCGCCGGCGATCAGCACGCGTGCGCCGATGGTGATCTGCGAGGCGCACACGATCGAGGCGTTGGCGACGTAGGTGCCGTCACCGATCGAGATCCGCCCGTGCTCCTCGGTGGCCAGTGACGTCCGCCACAGCGTCACGTCGCGCCCGAGCGTCAGTCCGGCTGGCTCGACCGAGTAGAAGTGCTTGAAGCAGAACGAAGAATCCACGACGCAGTTGTCACCGCAGACGACATTGGCGGGAATGCGACCCGCGAACCAGTCGCACGCGAGCGCCTGCCCGGGCACGATCGCCTGGAACCGCGGCACGTCGCCCGGCGTGTTCATGCGGCGCTACCGTCCCAACGCCGGAATGCCAGCACCGCGTTCAGCCCGCCGAACGCGAACGAGTTCGACAGCGCGACCTCCGCCTGTGTGTGCCGCGGCTCGTTGGGGATGACGTCGAGATCGCACTCCGGATCGCGCCCGACGTAGTTGGCGGTCGGCGGCAGCAGGCCATGGCGCAACGCCAGGACGGTGGCCACGGCCTCCAGCGCGCCGGCCGCCCCAAGCGCGTGCCCGTGCATCGACTTGGTCGAGCTCACCGCCAGTCGGTCCGCATGCGGGCCGAATGCCAGCCGGATCGCGGCGGCCTCCATGGCGTCGTTGGCCGTCGTGCCGGTGCCGTGGGCGTTGACGTACCCCACCGCTGCCGGCGCGACGCCGGCATCCTGGAGCGCTGCGGTGATCGCGCGTGCGGCGCCCTCGGGATGCGGCTGCGTGATGTGGTGCGCGTCGGCCGACATGCCGAACCCGGCGAGCTCGGCATGGATGGGGGCGCCGCGCGCCAGCGCAGCGTCGGCGGGCTCCAGCACGAGCATCGCGCCTCCCTCGCCGAGGATCATGCCGTCGCGTCCCAGCGAGAACGGCCGGCAGGTGTCCCTGGCCACCACCCGCATCGCCTCCCAGGCCTTGAGGTGCCCCAACGAGAACGGCGCCTCGCTCCCGCCGGCGATCGCCATGTCCACCTGGCCGGTGCGGACCATCCAGAAGGCCTGCCCGATCGCGTGATTGGCCGATGCGCACGCGGTGGAACAGGTGAACGTCGGCCCCGTGACCCCGAAGGCCATCGCCAGGTGACTTGCGACCGCGCTCGGCATGAAGCGCGGGATCGTCAGCACGGGAACGCGGCTCCTGCCCTGGCGCCAGAGGTCCTCGAAGACGCGTTCGATGGATGCCTGTCCCCCCGCAGCCGAGCCCGTCACGATCGCGGTCCGCGACCGTAGCGCCGCATCCCAGGTGACCCGCGCATCCCGCACCGCCTCCCGGCCGGCCACCAGTCCGAACTGCGCGAAGCGGTCGAGGAGCTCGACGGCCTTGCCGTCGAAGTGCGCAGCGGTGTCGAACCCCCGCACCTGGGCCGCGTTGGCGATCCGCACCGTCTCCCGCTCCGGCACGTCGAGCGGCCCGGCGCCCGACCGTCCCGCCGCCAGCGCCTGCCAGGTATCGCTCGCCGTGTGGCCGAGCGCGCAGATGGCGCCCACGCCGGTGACCACCACGCGCTTCATGCGTCGTCGCGCGGCGCGAGCGCGCGGTCGAGGCACGCGATGGCGTCTGCGACGGTTCGCAAGCGCAGGATCTCCTCATTGGGGAGTGTCACGTCGAACTCCTCCTCGAGGTCACCGGCCAGGCTGACGGCCGACAGCGAGTCGAGGGCGATGTCCTCGAACGTGTGTTCGACGTTCACTGAACCCGGCTCGCGCCGGGCTGCTTCCGCCACTCGGAGCAGCACGCGTTCGATCTGTGCATCAGTCATGGGATCTCCTCGGGACGCCGGCAACCGTCGGCCGTGTGCCGTCCACGTCGGCGAGCAACCGGCCGATCACCTTGCGGCCGTCGAAGCAGGCGTCTGCGATCTCGCGGGCGCGACGGCCGTGCCGCACCGGATCGGACAACAGGCGGTCGACGGCATCGGCGGCGCCGGCGATGTCGTCGAATGCCAGCAGTCCCTCACCCGAGGGAAGGACGTGACTCCACCCGGTATCCTGCGTGATGACCGGACGGCCGGCCGCGAGGTAGCACGCGGATCGGCACGAGAACCAGCCCGTGCGGGCCTTCACGTAGGTCTGCTTGGCCACTGAACACTCGCCCAGCGACCGCATGATGAAGTCGCGGTAGTCTCCGACGCTGGAGGCGACGCGCGAAGGATCCAGGACGCGCCACCCGGCGGCCCGGAGTCGCTCCGCAGGGAAGTCGGCGCCGCCGGTCTGTCCGATCGCGACGGAGAACGAGACCTCCGGGCAGCGGCGCGGCAGGTCGAGCACCTTCAGGAACTCGACGTCCTTCTGCCCCCATGTTTCTCCGTCGAAGTTGAGCGGCCGGCCCGCACTCCAGTTCATGACGGTCGTCAGGGACCTGCCGTCGACGGCATCTGGTGGTGGGGCCGTCCAGCGATCGAGGCAGATCGGCTGGCGCGTGGGGCGCCAGTCGACGCCGGTCTCCGGCATCCGGCAGTCGGCGGCGCCGACCCGCTCGCCGAACGTGAAGTGATGCGTGTGCACGGCCATGGCTGCGCGCATGCCGTTGTCGCCCGGCGTGAAACCCTCCGCCTGATGGCACTGGATCTGCGTGAACATCGGGTCGGAGTCGATCATCACCCGAACCGGGATGTCGAGGTACGCGTCGCGCACGGGCGTGGCGCACGAGACGTTGAGCAGGACGTCGGCGCCAGCGATCCAGCCGGACACGGCACTCGCGTCTGCGCCGAACCACGCGCCGGTGATCTCGTCGCGATAGGCCCACTCGTCCTCGAGCCCGAAGCCTCGCATCACCTCGGCCAGGGAGCGCACGGTCGCCGAGCAGTCCGGCGCCGTGGTCCCCCTGGCCCCGTAGACGGGCCACAGGCGCGTGTCCTCGATGTACCGGGCGTCGTGCCCGAGCGCACGCAGGGCCAGCACGTACTGCGCATAGTCCCAGGCCACGCCGCCGGCGGGCAGCAGGCCGATGTAGCCCGACACGACGACCCGCAGGCGCGAAGCGGCGCTAGTCATTGGCGCTGACGTACCAGCGAGCGGGCGCCACGGCGTCGTGCCGGCAGCCGTCGCCGAAGGCCTGCACCACGAGAGGGAAGTCGTACGCGTCTCGTACGAAGCCGACGGCGGCCACCGCCGGTGCCATCGCCGGCGTCACCGCGAGCGCCACCTTGTGGACTGGTTTGGTCGCCGGCGCCTCGCGGCTGCGCCGATCGGCCAACAGGCACACCGCCACGAGGGTGGCGCGCAGCGCCTCATCCAGATCGGCCGCGAACACGTCGCCGACGAGCCACTGCCGATCGCCCTTCTGGCGGGACGCCGCCAACCCGACGAGCGTGCCCCGGGCTCGCACGCCCAGGACTTCCCAGTCGCCTCGACCTACCTTCCACCGCAGGGCCGCAGCGTCGCGGACGATGGCGGCGCCGTGCTGAGTCGACGCCGTCTGCCAGAGCGCATCCACCTCGGCGCCGAAGGTCGTGATCGGCTCGACCGTGAATCCCGCGGGCAGTGCGAGCGGCTCCGCGAGTGGCAGGGCCAGGCTGTGGAGCGGCACCTTGCCCGATTGCAGGCCCGTGAACATCTTCAGGAATCGCACCCATCGCGGGTCGGGCAGCATGTACACCACGCCCGGACCCTCGGCCTCGATGGCCGCCATGGTGCGGGTATACATCTCTGCGACCGGGTGGCCGAAGGGGTTGGCCAACTGGAGGAGGCTGCTCACCCGCTTGCTCAGGATCGGCGCGGCCGGCCTGAAGCCGCGATGCACCTGGCCGTCCACCTGAACCAGCGCGCGGATGAACGGGAACTGGCCCACGATGTCGCCGGTCGCGCTGTCGATGGCGACCACGCCGGCAGGCGGGCCGAGCGGTGCGTCGACGACGTAGTCCTGCCACATCCTCGGCGTGATCACGCCCCACGTCGTGTCGCGGAGCCAGAGGGTCTCGAGCTTCTGCAGGTCGGCGGCCTCGAACGGCCGATACTCGAGCGCAATGGCCAACTTCAGTCTCCTGACGCCAGGTACCACGCCGATGGGGCCAGCGCCTCGAGCGGCACCGCGTCCTGGTCGAGCGTGTCGGCCATGAAGCCGAATCGATAGTCGATCTCGCGGAAGCCGGCGGCGCGGCACGCCTCGCCACAGGCGCCGTGGTCGAGCGCCGTGAGCGCTGCAGGCACAGCCGGGTGCGCGCCGTGGCTGGCTCGCCGCAACCAGGCCACGGCAGACCGCAGGACGTCCGGAAGGTCGCCCGGCGTGGCACTGAAGGCATTGGTGAGCGCCGCGCGCCGCGTACCGATCGCAAGGAATCCAGCGAGCGCGCCGCCCGGCCCCCGGACCTTCAGCCGCAGGTCGCCTCGGTGCTTGTAGGCGAGCCATTCGGGTGAGCGCTCCACGGCGCACCGGATGGGGAACTGCCGGACGGCTGCGCGCCAGAGGCCAGCAAGCTCATCGTCGAACGTCGTCGAGACCTCCGTGAGCAGGCGGTCGGGATGCGACGAACCGTCGGCTGTCGCGAGTTCCAGCGAGAGACATCCGGTGGTGATCCGGTGGCGCGGCAGGCCCGCCAGGGCTCGGGCGGCGCGGCTGATGAACGGGACCCAGCCGCTGTCGGGCAGCATGTACGTCACGGCGTGCCCCGTGGCGGCCGCAGTCGCCAGACCGGCGAGGTACAGCGCCAGCGCGGGCGAACGTGCCGCCGACGCCCCTCCGACCCGGAGCGACGGGTGGAGGATGGGCGCCGATGGCCTCACGGCCTTGACGACGTGGCCATCGACGCACACGCGCGACGGCAGCATGACGTTCATGCCGACGACCTGCCCATCCTCGTCCTCCGCCACCGAGACGATGGCCGGGCCGTACGGGGCCTCTTCGTACCACGAGCGCCACTGCGTCATCGTGATGGCGCCCCAGCCGGAGTGCTGCGTCCACAGATCGAGCAGGCGCGGCACGTCGGCTGGGCCAGCCACCCGGTAGCGCAAGGACGAGGGAGGCGTCAGCGACTCGCTCACGGCGTCACTCCTGCGCCTCGAACTGCAGCTTGCGGAGGATGCGGACCGCAGAGCCCATCGACATCGCCGTCTCCTGGACGGCCCGGAGCATCGTCAGCAGCACGAGGGCCCAGAGCGCGAGGGACACGGGCAGCGGTGCGGCCAGCCAGTGCGCTGCGGCCAGCAGCACGCCGAGCAGGCCCATTACGCGCGACAGGGCGTGCGAGAGGGCTGGTGTCACCGCCAGGCGAAGGTACTGCCGGCCGGCGCCGTGCTCCTCGATGGCGAGGAGGAAGCGCACGCGGCCGAACATGCCGCCGCGCACCTCGAGATCGACCCGCTGGAACTCGTCGCCGCGATGCACGATCGCGCCGCCCTCCCACAGCCACCACTCGATCTCGTCGAGCCAGCGGTCGGGCCCGCGCCAGGTCTCCGACCACAGGGAGAATCGCCGCGGCAGCGGCAGCGCGAGCCCGCGCAGTTCCTTCGTCCACCGCCATGGCGTGAGGCCGTGCTGCACGCGACCGCGCAGCCGCGCCACCGGCTGGATCAGGTACAGCCACGCCACCACCGCATGCAGGGCCCACCGCCGGGCGGCGCCGATCGGGACGCTGAACTGCGCGCGTCGCGCGCTCAACCCGGCATGCAGGACCGGCGGCACGAGCACTGCGAGCCCGAGCGCGGCGCACACCCACAGCGGCAGCCACTGCGATCCCCACAGCATCATCACCAGCATGGCGATGGTCAGCAGGTGCCACTCGGGCGTGGCCGTGATCTCGAGCCCTCCGGACCTGCCGCTGTCGTACACGCGCTGGAACGGGGCGCTGCCCCAGATGCCGTAGTAGATCCGCTGACGCTGGCTGCCGAACACGTGTAGCAGGCCACGGCCGTACAGCCGGCCATGCCAGGTCACGTGGCCGAGCGTGTTGTATTTCTCCGGCCACTTGCGTTCGAGGAGCGCCTCGGCCTTGCCATACCCCTTCTGCTGCCGCCAGTAGGCCCGCAACGAGGCGCGGCGGTGGTGCCACACCATCGCGCCGGGCACGAACCCCACCGTCCAACCACGCTCCTGGATGCGCCAGCACAGGTCCACGTCGTCGCCGGCCACGCGGAACTGCGTGTCGAAGCCTCCGATGGCCTCGAGCACGCTGCGTCGGACGGCGAGGTTGCACCCGGGCACGTGCTCGGCCACGCGGTCGTCGAGCAGGACGTGTACGGGCCCGCCGGGCGCGTTGGCCACGCACTGTGCCAGGAGGGGGTCATGGCGCGGCGCGATGTTGGGACCGCCGAGGGCGGCGTGCGTGGTCCGTGCGAAGGTCGCGGCCAGGTGCATCAACCAGTCACGATCGGGATACGCGTCATCGTCGATGTAGGCCACGATGCTGCCGTTGGCGGCCTGCCAGCCGACGTTGCGGGCGGCACTGAGGCCCTGGTTCACCGTGCGGATCACCCGCAGCCCGTACCGCTCCGCGATGCTCGCCGTGCGGTCGGTGGACCCGTCATCGACGACGATCACCTCGAAGTGCGGGTAGTCCAGCGCCAACAGGCCGCGACATGTGTCCTCGATGGTGCGTGCGCCATTGAAACTGCAGACCACCACCGACACCCGGGGGCACTCGTCGCTCGAGGCCACGAGGGGATCGTCGAAGGCCGCCTGGACGGCAGCCAGCGCCGCTTTCGGCCTGCGTTCCCGATCGGTCAGGCCGAAGTCCCAGTCCGTGATGTCGTGGCCACCCCGGTGCCACTCGTCGGTCCAGGCGAACACGAAGGCGCCAGCGCAGCCCGCGAGTCGGGCCGTGCGGACCTGCCAGTCGAGCACCTCGGCCTGGCGCGCCTCGCCATGGCGCTGGCTGTCGAGGCCGATCTCGGCCATCACCACCGGGCGTTCGCCGGCGAGGTTCTGGATGCGTGCCAGGTACGCCTCGAGTCGATCCTGTGACTCCAGGTACACGTTGCACGCCAGCAGATCGGCCGACAGCTCGAGGTACTCGGTGGACGGGAAGTTGACGTAGGTGACCAGAGCGCCCGAGTCCTCGGTCTTGGCGGCGCGGTAGAGGCGGTCGAGGAACTTCTCGACGCGCCTGGCGCCGTGGAACCGCACGATCGACGATGGGATCTCGTTGCCGACGGCGAAGCAGGCCACCGCCGGATGGCCCGCGCAGCAGGCCACGGCCGTCCGCACGCGATCCTCGATGACGCGCACGCGCCTGGCATCGTCGAGGAAGGTGATGTGCTGTTCCCACGGGATGCCGACCATCAGCCTCACGCCCGCCTCGAACGCCATGTCGAGCATCCAGCGTGGTGGCACCGTGTACGTGCGGACCGCGTTGAACCCGTGGGTCGCCATGCGGGCGAAGTCGTCCGCGACGCGAGC
This sequence comes from Luteitalea sp. TBR-22, assembly GCF_016865485.1. Taxonomy (NCBI): domain Bacteria; kingdom Pseudomonadati; phylum Acidobacteriota; class Vicinamibacteria; order Vicinamibacterales; family Vicinamibacteraceae; genus Luteitalea; species Luteitalea sp. TBR-22. The sequence goes on from NZ_AP024452.1 coordinate 810,847, forward strand.
CCGATCGGCGAACTCGTGGCCGTCGGGGTCGGGGCGGAACGTCCCGTAGGTGACGCCGCGCAGGAAACACTTGCGAGGACCGGCGTAGAGGTACTTGCCCCGTACTTCGAGGCGGTCGTGTCGATCGGCGCCGTCCCTGAAGTCGGGCGGCACGACACGCGCGTGAAGCCGCCGTTCGGCGGCGGGTGCGCGGGCGCCCGACAGTTCGGGGTGCGAGGTCGACATGGGCGCGGATCGCCGGTCGCGCCCGAATCGTCGGAGCAACAATGGCTGACTTGAGATACCTGTGACCTTACGGATCAGTCAAGCAGGAACTTCGAGGTCAGCCTTCGGCCGTCGGCCGGACCCGCCGATGCCGCTCCCGTATCGCCGCTGATCAAGGAATCTGCTGGCCTTGCGCGGCCTCCCAGAGGGCATACCAGTCCTCGCGCTCGAGGACGATGGCGTCGGCCTGCGCCGCCGCGGCGATGCGTTCGAGCTTGTTGGTGCCGATGACGACGACCGGCCGGCTCGGGTGCGCGAGGATCCACGCGTAGGCGAGCTGCTCGAGGGTTGCGCCGCCGTAGCGCGAGGACATGGCCGTCGCGGTCGCTGCCAGTCGTGCGGCCGCCGGGTGGGTGGCGTCGAACAGCCGTCCGCCGGCGAGTGGGCTCCACGCCATCGGCAGGATGCCGCGCTTCTCGCACTGGTGCAGCGTGCCGTCGAGGATCGGAGCCATGTGCAGCAGGTGGAACTCGATCTGGTTGGTCGCCAGCGGCTGGTCCATCAGGCTGTCGAGCAGGTCGAACTGCGGGGCCGTGTAGTTGGACACGCCGGCTGCGCGGATCCTGCCGTCGCGCAGCAGGGCGTTGAGGCCGGCTGCCGTGTCGTCGGCGCGCGTGAGCCAGTCGGGCCGGTGCACCAGGAACAGGTCCACGTGGTCGGTGCCGAGCCAGCGCAGCGACTTCTCGAGGCTCTTGACGAGCCGCGGGCCGGTGGCGTTGTAGTGCGCGGTCCGCCGCTCCGGGTGGTAGGCGTTGGGCACGTAGATGCCCGCCTTGGTGACGATCTCGAGCCGGTCGCGCAGGCCTGGCGAGAGCGCGAGCGCTTCGCCGAGGGCCTTCTCCACCTCGTACCCGCCGTAGATCTCGGCGGTGTCGATCGTGGTGATCCCGTGCTCGACGCACGCGTGCAGCCGTCTGTTGATCTCCTGCGCGGAAGGCTTCGTGTCGAGCAGTCGCCAGGTGCCGTAGATGATGCGCGAGCACTCGGGACCCGCGCCGCTGAGTCGTGTTCGAGTCATGAGAGAGCCAGTCTAGCCAGGTAGGGCGCGGTGTCGTACCCCAGGTAGGGCGCGGTGTCTCACCGCGCCGTTGGTCCATCAGTTCCACCAACGGCGGCGTGGGACACGCCGCCCTACCTCCGAGGCACCACCGTCACCGTCACGCTCGACGGGTACTGTGTCGAGTGGTGTACGACGTTGCGGGCGACCACGCCAGTGGCCTCGTCGTAGTTGTTGCCACCCGTGTTCATGTTGCGATCGAAACGCGGGAAGTTGCTGCTCGACACCTCGATGCGCAGCCGGTGTCCCGCCGCGAACCAGTTGCTCGTCGTCAGTGGCTGCAGCGTGACCTTGTAGACCTTGCCCTTCTCCATCCACACCGGCGCGCCCGTGTAGCCCTCGCGCCAGCGCATGCGCTGGATCGACTCGTCGAGGTTGTAGGCGCGGCCGTCCGGGTAGACGTCGAGCACCTTCACCGTGAAGTCGGTGTCCTTCGCGTCCGACGACACGTACAGGGTCGGCGTGATCGGGCCGCTGATCTCGGTGCCTTCGGCGAAGGGCTCGCTCGTGTACACGAGGATGTCGTGACGGGCCTCCATCCGACGCTGGTCGAACGAGCCGGCCGTGATGGCGGTGCCCGTGCAGCACACGTTCCCGCCGTACGAGCGCACGGGGTTCATCGGATCGTAGGTGAAGGCGTCCGGCGCGTCGGTGGCAGGCGCGGCCGCCGCGAGCACGCCATCGCCGTACAGCGAGTTGGCCTTGCCGCCGCTGGACAGGAAGAACGTCGTCGGGCGCGCGCCCTTCGGCGGCCACGTGTCCGACGTCTGCCAGGTGTTGTCGCCCATGCGGAAATAGGTCACGCGGGGCAACTTCTCGAGACGCGGCGAGGGGACGCCCTTCACGAACCGATCGAAGAAGCCGTACACGATGTCGTTGTAGTCGAGGCGGGCGTCGCCCATGCTGCGCTCACCGACCACCGTGTCGGCCGAGGCGCGGGTGTAGGAGCAGTGCCCGACCGGCGCGATGATGGCCCACTGCTGATCGGCAATCTCCGGCTTCGCGGTCGCGCGCACGTGGTTGTACATCGCGAGGTTGGGCCCCACAGAGACGTCGTACCAGGACATGAACCAGAGGCCGGGCAGGTTCAGCGGCTTGTCGTCGTGCCAGAGGCCGCCCTTGTACCAGGCCGGATCGTTGGGCGTGCGGCGCACCATGGCGCCGCCGGTGGGCACGGGCATCGCGTCTGCAAAGATGCCGCGCGGGCCGTTGGCGGCCTTCATGATGTCCTGCGACGGCAACGTCCACAGCACCTTGTCCCAGTCGACCGGCGGCATCTGCGGCGCCAGGTCGAACAGGCGCGCCGCCTCCACCAGGTCCTCGCGCGGCGTGTCCTTCGGGAACTGCGGCCGCACCTGGTTCTGCTCGCCGTAGAGCCAGGTGATGAAGAGCATCTGTATCGCGCCGCCGCGGTACCAGTTGCCCTGCTCGAAGTACGGCCCCACACGGCCGACGCCGGCGCCGAAGCCCTGCACGTTCATGGCGGCGAACCCGGGATGCCCGAGCGCGGCGACCGCGGGCTGCCACTCTGCCGTCGAGGAGCAGCCGGTGGTGCCGACCTTGCCGTTGGACCAGGGCTGCTTCGTGAGCCACTCCATCGCGTCGTACCCGTCGGTGACCGGCGCGCCCAGGATGTCGTAGTTGCCCTCGGAGAAGAAGTGCCCGCGCTCGTTCTGCACGACGTACGCGTAGCCCCGCTTGACGGCCGCGATTGGCGTGGACATGTCGGCCGGCACGCGGTTGCGCACGTCCCAGTGGTTGAAGTTGTAGGGCGTCTTGGAGAAGACGACGGGCACCGGGCCGGTCGCGTCCTTGGGCCGGTAGATGTCGGTGGCCAGGCGGACGCCGTCGCGCATCGGCATCATCACCTTGCGCTCGACGACCGCGATCGACTGCAGCTCCTTCTCGAGGTCGCGGCGTCGCTGCTGTTCGGCGGGCGAGAGCGTGCCCTGTTGGGCGGGCAGCAGGGCGGTGGCCGCGATGCAGCCGGCGGCAAGGGCGAACGAAAAGCGACGGAGTCCGGGTCGGAACAGGCGCATGCGGGGCCGCCCCCTTCGAGCGGCGACGGCATTATGGGCTCAAGACTCAGGACTCAAGAACTCACGAGGCCTTCTGAGCCCTGAGCCCTGAGCCCTGAGCCGTACGCCGTGGTTCCGAGCCTCAGTCCTCCCCGCGCAGTGCGGCGAGCGTGTCCTGCGTGACGTTGGCGGCGGCGCCGAAGTCGGTCACCAGGCGCCCCCCGGCAATCGGGAGCACGTAGAACGCGAAGTCCCCGAGGGTGGTCATGAGTTCCGCTTCCGGATACTTCTGCAGGTACAGCCGTCGCAAGGCGTCGTGGGCGGGCGTGCCGGGCTCGGGCACGTGCACGGGGCCGCGGAGCGTCAGCCGCCTGACGCGGAGCGGGTCGACGTCGCCGACCACGGGTTCGTGCAGCAGCGCGTCGAACTGGGCGCCGTCGTGCAGGCCCTTCGTGTGGCGCGCCAGGCTCGAGGCGTGCACCACCAGGGCCCGATAGTCGGGCGTCACCACGAAGGGCAGCAGCCCGATGACCGGAGCGTCCTCGACGATCAGCGCGAGCGACAGCACGCGCGACCCGGTGAGCAGGTGGCGAACGGCATCGAGCTGGACCGGCGTCATGGGCATGGGGAAGAGTAACGTTTAACGTTTAACGTGTGACGTGTGACGACCAACGTTGGACGCGTCGCGTCTGCCGCCTGAGGCGCCTGCCCTCGCCCGAAGGCTCACGGCGGGGTGGGACACCCGGCCCTACCCTGTGAGCCAGCGATGCTACAGTGCCGGGCATCGAGGAATTCATGTCCCAACTTCGCGCGTCCTTCACGTCGCTGGTCCTCACGGTCATGGTGCTCGGCATGACACCCACGCCCACTCACGCCCAGGTCGCCATCACCGCGACGGCCGACCAGGTGACCGTCGACATCGACGGCAAGCCGTTCACCGTCTTCCACACCGGCGGGCCGACGCTCAACCGCGTGTACCTGCACCCGCTGCGGGCGGCGACCGGCACGGTGGTGAACCGGTCGTTCCCGGCCGGCCAGCTCCCCGGCGAGACCACCGACCACCCGCACCACGCCGGGCTGTTCTACGGCCACGGCGACGTGAACGGGTTCAATTTCTGGGCGATCCAGAACGTCGCGACGCGCGTCGGCGAGCCAGCGGCCGACCCCACCCGCCCGCTGCCCGGCAGCGCTGGGCCGGCGCCGACCGATGCCACGCTGGGGCGCATCGTGCCCAAGGGGCCGGTCAAGGTGTCCAGCGGCAAGCAGGTGGGCACGATCGACGTCGTGCTGTCGTGGAACAAGCCCGACGGGGCGCCGCTGCTCACCGAAACGCGGCGCATGACCTTCCATGCCCATCCGACGCTCCGCATCGTCGACGTCGACATCGATCTGCAGGCGATCGAGCGCGCGCAGTTCCGCGACACGAAGGAAGGCACGTTCGCGCTGCGCGTCGCCACGGCGCTCGAGGAGCCGCCGAAGGTGGCCAAGGCGGGGGCCCCGGTCCGCACGGGACGGCTCCGCAATGCCGAGGGCGGGGAGGGCGAGGCCCAGGTGTGGGGCAAGCGGTCGGCGTGGGTGGACTACGCCGGGCGCATCGGCGAGGAACCGGTGGGCATCGTGCTGATGGACCACCCGTCCAACCCGCGCCACCCGACCTACTGGCACTCGCGCGGCTACGGGCTGCACGCCATCAACCCGTTCGGCCTGCACGACTTCCTGAACGATCCGAAGGCCGACGGCTCGATGACGCTCGAGCCGGGGCAGCACGCGCGCTTCCGCTACCGCATGGTGATCCATCCCGGCCTTGCGCCCGAGAAGCTGGCGGCGCTGTACAAGGACTGGGCCGCGACGCGGTGATGGGCGCGTGCCGCCTGGCCGCCCGGCTTGGCGCAGTCCACCGCTTTCACCGGGGCGGTTCCACCCCGGGCGTGGCGCCCTCTCAGCTCGTCAATTCGTAAGCACATCTGCACAAAAAGCGTGCGCCAGCGGTCGTCGATCCACTAGGATCACGGCCGCTCTCCTTTTTTGCCCTCCCGCTCGCGCACGTTCGATCCAAAGGAAGGTCCCGATGTCCCTCGCCCCGATCGTCCGGCCACTGGCCGCGGCGTTCCTTCTCGTGGTGTCACTGGCCCACCCGACCCAGGCGCAGCCGGCGCCGCGTCACGACGCCCTCTACGTGTTCGGCGACAGCCTCGCCGACGTCGGCAACGTGTGGCGCACCGCGCAACTGCTGGGCATCACGCCGGCGCCGCCGCCCTCGACCTCGCCCAACCTGACCTACTTCCGGGGGCGCTTCAGCAACGGGCCGGTGGCTGTCGAGTACCTGTGGCAGCGCCTGAGCGGCCACGCCCCTGGCAGCGCCGGGGGCCTTCGCCCGTGGATCACCAACCCCATCGCGACGACGGCGGCGCTCGACTTCGCATTCGGCGGAACCGGCACGCCCGACATGGACCAGACGCCGGGCGGGCTCTACGCGCCAGGCCTGAAGGGGCAGGTCGAGCTGTTCCGGGTGGCGATGGCCGGCCGCACGCCCAGTCGTCGGGCGCTGTACGTGATCAGCACGGGCGCCAACGACTATCGGGCCGACGCCTACAACGTGCCCATGGCGCCGCAGGCGGTGGTGGCCAACATCGCCGAGTCGATCACCCGGCTGTATCGACTGGGCGCGCGCGAGTTCGTGATCCTCACGTTGCCCGACCTCGGCGCCCTGCCGTACCTGTCCCCCGAGCAGCGGGCGCAGGGCAGCGCCGTGACCGCGGGGCACAACGCGCTGCTGGCGCAGGCGGTGGCCGGCCTCCGGACGCAGTTGTCCAAGGCGACGCTCCGCCTCGTCGATGCCAACGTCGTGTTCACGGATCTGCGCGGCCGCATGAACGCCGACGTGCCGGCACTCGACACGCTGCTGCTGCCCATCGATGCGACGACGCCGATGTCGGCGTGCCTGTTCGTCGACGTCACTGCCTGCCGCGACGTCCCTGACGGGGTGTTCGACGTCGGCGGATTGTTCCTCTTCTGGGACGTCGTGCATCCGACCACCGACGCGCATCGCGCCCTCGCCGACTACATGTACGAGCAGCTGCGGTAGTGACGTTTGACGTTTGACGTTTAACGCTTGGCGCTTAACGGCTGACGCGTGACGTCTGACGTCGACTGCCGACCTCGAGACACACCTCGGCCACCGCGGGGCGCGGAGGACGGGAGGACATGTTGGGGCGTTGGGGAGGCCTGGGGCCTCGGGACGGCACGCCGCGAGGAGATGTGCGGCGGTGCGCAGGGAATCTGGCGGCAAGCCCGGAAGGGCGAGCCGGCGCCACAGGCGGCGGACGGACCGGCGACGAAAGTGACCGGTGCGCCGACGCCTAGTGGAAAATCTGCATGTGGGCGGGGACGCGCGGCGCCTCGTCCACTTCGTCGATCCACACGGCCCCACCCTGCTGGTGGGCGACGAGCAAGCCGAGCGAGATCGCGGAGAATCGGTCGTTGAAGCGCTGGTCGAGCACCGGCCTGTCGGCGTGGTCGACCACCACCCAGTGGTCGCCCTCGGCTCGAACCGCCACATCGGCGAAGTTCAATGGTCGTGACATGTGAGGATCGACGAGCACGAGGCGTGCCACGTTCCCGTCGCAAGATGTGAAAAGAAAAATGATGACGAGGGACTGGTCACGCCGCTCATCGCGTGCCTGCGACGTGGCCGATCCCGCACAGGGTGCATAAGACTGCATTCGAAGCCTCGCGGTTCCCAGCCGGTCGTGCCTTTTTGCCCCACTCGCCCTTCGTCCAGTCCGATGGTCGTGTCATGACCAGGTTTCCGACCCGTGTCTGGGCGACCATCACGCGCCACGCCATGCTTGCCGAGGGCGACCGCGTGCTCGTCGCGGTGTCCGGCGGCGCCGATTCCGTGGCGTTGCTGCACGTCCTGGCTACGCTCGTGCCGCGGGCCGGCGCCCGTCTGGCTGGCGTGGTCCACGTCCACCACGGCCTGAGGGGGCCCGAGGCGGACGCCGACGCGGCGTTCTGCGAGCGGCTGGCGGCCGACCTTGGCGTCCCGTTCGATCTCGTCCCGGTCGACGTCAGCGGGGAAGCCCGACGACGGCGCTGGTCCATCGAGCGGACCGCCCACCTCCTTCGTCACGCCGCCTACCGGCAGGCAGCGCGCACGCGCATGGCGACCCGCATCGCCCTGGGGCACACCCTCGACGACCAGGCGGAGACGGTGGTCCTCCGCTTCCTGCGAGGCGCCGGGACCCGCGGCTTGTCCGGCATGTGGCCCGTCCATGGCCTCGTGGTGCGTCCCCTCCTCGAGGTGCGCCGGGCAGACGTGGAACATTACGTCGCCACACGGGGTCTCACATGGAGGGACGACGCGTCCAACCGCGATACCGCGATTGCGCGCAACCGGGTGCGTCACGAGTTGCTGCCGGCCTTGACGAGCGTCGCCGGCGCGTCCCTGCCCGAACGGCTGGCGCGGCAGGCCGACGCGTGGCGCGACGATGAACAGTGGCTGGCGGCGTGCGCGGCGGTGGAAGTGCCGTCGGTCCTGACGCCCGACGCCGACGGCGGCTGGTGGCTCGACATCGCACGGCTGGCCGACGTGCCGCCGATGCTCCGGCGCCGGGTCCGCCTGGCGGCCCTGGAGCAGGTGCTGCCGCGAGGACGGGTCACGCTGGCGCTGGTCAACGCGCTCGAGCGAGTGGAGCGAAGCGCCGAGGGACGAACGGCCCGGCTGGGCGGCCTGGACGTCCGTCGGCAGGGGCGACGACTCCGGATCGTCGCGGCAGGGTCGGGTGACATACCCCGGCCTTCCCGAAAGGGTCGCACCCACCGGGAGAGGTCGGCGTCGAGTGGGAGCGGCCGGGGCGAACTGGTCGAGCGGGTCGTGGCGGTGCCAGGGACGCTCGAGGTGGAGGACGCCGGAATCTGCATGGTGGCGTCAGTCCTCCGACGCGAGGCGTGGGAGGCCGACGCTGGACCGTTGGCGCCAGGCACCTGGGCCGTGGCCCTCGATGCTGACCGCGTCGGCACGATCATTCGGGTCCGAGGGCGGCGTCCGGGAGACCGGATGCGGCCGGTTGGCGCCCCGGGCAGTCAGAAGATCCAGGACTTGATGGTGAACAGGAAGGTGCCCCGGCGCGAACGTGACCGGGTGCCAGTCGTGACGACGGAGCTCGGGCAGATTGCGTGGGTGGTTGGCCTCGCAGTCGGCGAGGAATTTGCAGTCCAGCCACACACGACCGCCGTGCTACTCTTGCAAGCCACGCGGTCAGGAGGAAAGGCTTGAACTCGACGCTCAGGAGCCTGCTCTTCTGGATGGTGCTCGTCATCGTCGGGGTCTTGATCTGGAACTTTTCGACCACGTTCCAGGCCCGCGAAGAAGTCATCCCATTCAGCGAATTCGTCCAGCAGCTCGACACGAACAAGATCGACAAGGTCACCATCACGGGCCAGGAGATCGTCGCGACCTACAAGTCCGGCGGCGAGCGCGTCCGTACGTATGCCCCGACCCAGTACGAGGGTCTCGGCAACAAGCTGGTGGCCAACAAGGTCGAGGTCAACGCCAAGGAGCCGACCGGCAGCCCGTGGGGGATGTTCCTCTACACGTGGGCGCCCATCCTCCTGATGATTGGCTTCTGGGTCTTCTTCATGCGGCAGATGCAGAGCGGGGGCAACAAAGCCCTGTCGTTCGGCAAGAGCCGCGCGAAGCTGTCGTCGGGCTCGCAGAAGAAGGTGACGTTCAAGGACGTCGCCGGCGTCGACGAGGCCAAGGAAGAGCTGCAGGAGATCATCGATTTCCTGAAGGAGCCCCAGAAGTTCCAGAAGCTCGGCGGCCGCATCCCGAAGGGCGTGCTGCTCATCGGGCAGCCGGGCACCGGCAAGACCCTGCTGGCGCGCGCGGTGGCCGGTGAGGCCAACGTGCCGTTCTTCTCGATCTCGGGGTCCGACTTCGTGGAGATGTTCGTGGGCGTCGGCGCGAGCCGCGTGCGCGACCTCTTCGAGCAGGGCAAGAAGAACGCGCCCTGCATCATCTTCATCGACGAGATCGACGCGGTCGGTCGTCACCGTGGCGCCGGGCTCGGCGGCGGGCACGATGAGCGCGAGCAGACGCTGAACCAGCTGCTCGTCGAGATGGACGGCTTCGAGAGCAACGAGGGCGTGATCCTCGTGGCGGCCACCAACCGCCCCGACGTGCTCGACCCGGCGCTCCTTCGTCCGGGCCGCTTCGACCGCCGCGTGGTGGTCGACCTGCCCGACGTGCGCGGCCGCGAGCAGATCCTCGCGGTGCACACCAAGAAGATCCCGATGGGCGACGACGTGAAGCTGAACGTCATCGCTCGCGGCACGCCGCGCTTCGCCGGCGCGGACCTGGCCAACCTGGTCAACGAGTCGGCCCTCATCGCTGCCCGCCAGAACCGCAAGGTGGTCACGATGAACGACTTCGAGATGGCCAAGGACAAGGTCATCATGGGCGTCGAGCGCAAGTCGCGGATCATCAGCGACGACGAGAAGCGCCACACGGCGTACCACGAGGCCGGTCACGCGCTGGTCGCCGCCCTGCTGCCGCACGCGGTGCCGCTGCACAAGGTGACGATCATCCCGCGCGGCATGGCCCTCGGGCTGACCTCGTTCCTGCCGGAGGGTGAGCAGGTCGACTTCTCGAAGGAAGAGGCCGACTCGCAGATTGCCGTCGCGATGGCGGGCCGCATCGCCGACGAGATCTTCTGCCACACCAAGACGGCTGGCGCGCGCAACGACATCGAGCAGGCCACTGGCCTGGCGCGCCGCATGGTGTGCGAGTGGGGCATGAGCGAGCTCGGGCCCCTCAGCTTCGGCAAGAAGGAAGAGCAGATCTTCCTCGGCCGCGAGATCGCGCAGCACCGCGACTACTCCGAGTCGACGGCCATCCGCATCGACGAGGCCGTGCAGTCGATCGTGATGACCGGCTACGACACGGCGCGCGGCATCATCGAGCAGCACAAGGAAGCGATGCAGCGCATCGCCGACGAGCTGCTGGTGCGCGAGGTGCTCGACGCCGATCAGGTGCGCCGCATCATCGCGGGGCAGCCCCTCGATGCACCGGAACCGGTGCCGGCCACGCCGGGCACGCCGGCCGAGACGGCCACCGAGGAACGTCGTCCGCGGCCGTCGATCGTGCCGCCGATGCCCATCCCGGGCAAGCCGCTCGCACAGGAGTAGGCGCCGCGTTCGGCGCCCACCGTGCTCGCTGAAAAGGCGCCTCGCTCGAGGCGCCTTTTCAATTGCAGAAGTTCAGAATTGCAGGAATTTCATTGGCATTGCCAACCTTCGAGGCGTTCCGGTGGTGATGAAATTCTGCAATTCTGAAGTTCTGCAATTCCCATGACCCCCACATTCCGTCGCCACTACACCCTCGCGCTGCCCGGTGGCCGCACCCTCGAACTGGGCCGACGGACACTCGTGATGGGCATCCTCAACGTCACGCCCGACAGCTTCTCCGACGGCGGGCGTTTCGACGACGTGCCGCGGGCGGTCGATGCGGCGCTGGCGATGGTGGCGGCGGGGGCCGACCTGATCGACGTCGGCGGCGAGTCGACCCGACCGGGGGCGCCGGCGGTTGATGTGGCCACCGAGCGCGCCCGGGTCGAGCCGGTGCTGAAGGCGCTCGCGGCGCAGGTGCCGGTGCCGCTGTCGGTGGACACGACCAAGGCCGCGGTGGCCCGGGTCGCCATCGACGCCGGAGCGTCCATCCTCAACGACATCAGCGGGCTACGGCACGACCCCGGCCTGGCGCGGGTGGCGGCCGAGACCGGCGCGGCGCTCGTGCTGATGCACATGCGCGGGATGCCTGCCGACATGTACCGGTATGCGCAGTACGACGACGTCGTGACCGACGTGGCCGCGGAGCTGGCGTGGAGCATCGCGCAGGCTGAGGAGGCGGGCGTCTCGCGGGGCGCCTTGATCGTCGACCCGGGCCTCGGCTTCGCCAAGCAGGCCGAGCACAGTTGGGCAGTCCTGGCCGGGCTCGCCCACCCGCGCCTGCGCGACCTCGACCGCCCGATCCTCGTGGGCGCCTCGCGCAAGTCCTTCCTGCAGGCGGCCATCGGCGAGTGTCCGGCGGCGGAGCGGGACCCGGCCAGCCTGGCGGCAGCGACCGTCGCGGCCCTGTCCGGCGCCCACGTCCTGAGGGTGCACGACGTCGCCGGCAGTGTGCAGGCCGTGCGGGTGGCAGATATGATCAGCGCCGCAGCCGAGGCACGCCCGCACTGAGCGGGCCTGCCGCCCCGCTCATGGACGCCATCTTCTCGTGGATCAGCCGCACGCCAGCGACCTGGTGGGACGTCATCGACGTCCTCGTGGTGGCGCTGATCATCTACGAGTCGCTGAAGCTGATCCGGGGGACCCGCGCCATGCAGATGGCGTTCGGGTCGGCGCTGCTGGTGGCGCTGTACTTCTTCTCGCTGGCCGCGCCGCTGCAGACGGTCAACTGGCTGATCCGCAACATGATCGGCTACGTCGTCTTCGCGGCGATCGTGCTGTTCCAGAACGACATCCGCCGGGCGCTCGCGCATTTCGGGCGGACGCCGTTCGTGCGGGCGTTCTCGCGCTCCGAGACCGATGAGGAGACGATCGAGGAGGTGGTGACGGCGGCGACCCAGATGGCCGACCGGCGCACCGGCGCGCTGATCGTGATCGAGCGGCAGATCGGCCTGCGCAACTACATCGAGAGCGGCATCCCGCTCGACGCGATGGTCACCCACGACCTGCTGGTCACGATCTTCCAGACCAGTGGTCCGTTGCACGACGGCGCGGTGATCATCCAGGAGAACCGGATCGCCGCCGCGTCGTGCTTCCTGCCGCTCACGGTGAACCCGGGCGTCGGCTCCGACCTCGGAACCCGGCATCGCGCCGCGATCGGCCTCACCGAGGAGAACGACGCCGTGGCGGTGGTGGTTTCGGAGGAGACCGGACGGATCTCACTGGCCACCGAGGGCCACATCTCGCGCGGCTTCACGCCGGAGACCCTCCGGTCGCGGCTCACCCAGCTGGTGCTGAACAAGAAGACCGGGCGCCGGCAGTTCCCGCGCCCCTGACGCCATGGCCCTGCAACCGTTGGCGAACCTGCCTCTGAAGGTCGTGTCGCTCGCCGTGGCGGTCGTGCTGTGGCTCGCCGTCGCCGGTCAGAGCGTCGTCGAGCGGAACATCCGCGTGCCGCTCGAGTACCAGAACGTGCCGCCCGGGCTGGAGATCGTCGGTGACCCGCCGGGCGCGGTGGACGTGCGCCTGCGCGGATCGTCGGGCAACCTCGCGCGCGTCGTGCAGGGCGACGTGGTCGCGGCACTGGACCTGGTGGGCGCCCGTCCCGGAACGCGGATCTTCAACCTGCAGGCGAGCGAGGTGCGGGTGCCCTTCGGTGTCGAGGCGGTGCAGGTTGCGCCGCCGACCGTCTCGCTCGAGTTCGAGCGCGCCGGCCAGAAGGTGGTGCCCGTGTCGCCGGTCGTCGAGGGTGATCCCGAGCCGGGGTTCGTGGTGGGCCGGATCACCACGTCGCCGTCGACCGTGCAGGTGCTCGGGCCGTTGCGCACCCTCGAGGCGCTGAGCGCGGCGACCACCGAGCCGGTCAACGTGGACGGGGCTCGCAGGGTCGTGCAGGACCGCGTGACGGTGGGTGTCGAGGACGCCGCGGTGCGCCTGCGCGAGCCGGTGGTCGCCATCGTCACGGTGGAGATCGTGCCGGCGCCGGCGCAGCAGACGCTGGTCGGCGTGGCGGTGCGCGCGTCGAGCGTCGGCAACGGACTCTCGGCGCGGATCACGCCGGGCACCGTCTCGGTCGTGGTGCGGGGGACGCGGGAGCGCATCGCCGGCATCGGCGCCGGCGACCTGCAGGCCGACGTCGATCTCGCCGGCCTGTCGCGCGGCCGCCACGTGGTGCCGGTCCGCGTGCCGAGCCGTGAAGGCGTCGCCGTTGAGAAGGTGGAACCGGCGACGGTCACGGTGGTGATCAGGTGATGCAGGCCCAGAGCTCGAGGCTCAAGGCTCAGGGCTCGGGGCTCAGGGAGGACCCAAGGCCGAAGGCCCCAGCACCAAGGCCCAAGGCCCAAGGCCCAAGGCCCCAGCACCAAGGCCCAAGGCCCAAGCACCAAGGCCCAAGCACAATGACCAAGCCTCATCAGGTAGCCTGTAGCCTGCGACCGTCCTCGTCCGTAAGCCGTAAGCCTGCTTTCTGAGCCTTGAGCCTTGAGCCCTGAGCCTTTATGAAACTGTTCGGAACCGATGGCGTGCGCGGCGTGGCAGGTGAGTGGCCGCTCGATGAAACCACCATCCTGCGACTGGGGGCGGCCCTCGTGCGGGTGCTGCCGCACCAGGGGCCGGCACGCCTGCTGACCGGGCGTGACACGCGCGAGTCCGGGTTCTGGATCGAGCGCACGCTGGCCCGGGGCATTCGCGCCATGGGCGGCGACCTGCTGTCGGCCGGCGTGGTGCCGACGCCGGCCGTGGCGGTGATCACGCGCGCCCAGGACTTCGACGCCGGCATCGTCATCTCGGCGTCGCACAACCCCTACCAGGACAACGGCATCAAGGTCTTCTCCGGGCACGGCCAGAAGTTCGACGAGGGGCTCGAGCGCCAGATCGAGGCGCTGGTGGCCGACCCGCACTTCGTCGTGTCGGCCGACGCCTCGGCCGACATCGAGTACCACGAGGTCGTGGAGCCGTACATGCAGCACTGCGAGCAGGCGCTGCCGCTGTCGGGCGCCTTGTCCAACCTGCGCATCGCCCTCGACTGCGCCAATGGCGCCACGACCACCGTCGCGCCGCGCCTGTTCAGGGCGCTCGGCCTCGACGTGCACGTGATCGGCAACGATCCCGACGGCCGCAACATCAACCTGCACTGCGGGTCGACGCACCTCGAGGCGCTGCAGGCCTACGTGCGCGAGCACGGCCTCGACCTCGGCATCGCCTTCGACGGCGACGGCGACCGCTGCCTGATGATCGACGACCAGGGGCAGGTGATCGACGGCGACGCGATCATGCTGATCCTCGCCCTCCACCTGCAGCGGACCGGCGGCCTGGCCAAGGACACCGTCGTCGCCACCGTGATGAGCAACCTCGGGCTCGAGCGTGCCCTCGAGTCGAACGGCATCCGGTTGCTGCGCACTGCCGTCGGCGACAAGTACGTGATGGAAGAGATCCGCGAGCACGGCTACGCGCTCGGGGGCGAGCAGTCCGGGCACGTGATCGTCGCCGAGCACCTGTTCACCGGCGATGGCATCGTCACCGCCCTGAGCGTGTTGCGCGTGATGGCCGAGACCGGCCGATCGGTGCGCGACCTCGCGTCGGCGCTGGTCACCTACCCGCAGGTGCTGGTCAACGTGCGGGTGGGCCGGCGGGTGCCGGTCGCCGAGGTGCCGGCGATTGCCGCCGCCATCGACGCCGTGGAACGGCGACTGGGCCAGGAGGGGCGCCTGCTCGTGCGGTACTCGGGGACCGAGCCGCTGCTGCGCATCATGCTCGAGGGCCGCGATCAGGCCGAGATCGAGGCCTGGGCACACGAGATCGCCGACGCCGCGAAGGGTGCGCTCGGCGCGGGGTAGATAGTTCGAAATTTGACATTTGAAATTCTCGCGGCGCCGGCCTTCGGCCAGGCGCCTCGGGATATCTCGAGCGAGCGAAGGCCGCAGGCCGAGCCGCCGGCAATTTCAAATCTCGAATCTCAAATTACCAGCACGTCGAAGCACGATGGCCAAACTCTCCGTCAACGTCAACAAGGTCGCCACCATCCGCAACAGCCGTGGCGGCGCGATCCCGTCAGTGGTCGATGCGGCCCGTGTGTGCATCGAGGCCGGTGCGCCGGGCATCACGGTGCACCCGCGCTCGGACGCACGGCACATCACGTTCAAGGACGTGCACGAGCTGAAGGACCTGCTCGAGCCCTGGAAGAACGTCGAGTTCAACATCGAGGGCGACCCGCGGCCCGACCTGCTGAACCTCGTCGAGACGGTGCGGCCCCACCAGTGCACGCTGGTGCCGGTGCGTCCGGGGGAGATCACCAGCGAGGCGGGCTGGCCGCCCGACACCGACGAGAAGGACCTCCGCGACGTGATTGCGCGCCTGCGGGGATTCGGCATCCGCGTGTCGCTGTTCATCGACGCGACCGAGGCCGCCGTTCGCCTGGCCGAGCGCGTCGGGGCGGACCGTGTCGAGCTCTACACAGAGCCGTACGCCCGCGGGTTCAACACGAAAGGCGTCTCGCTGGACGACGCGCTGGCGCCGTACGTGCGGGCGGCGGGGCTGGCCGCCGACCTGGGGATGGGCGTCAACGCCGGCCACGACCTCGATCTGGAGAACCTGCCCGACTTGGTGGGCGCCCTGCCACGGCTCGACGAGGTGTCCATCGGTCACGCCCTCATCAGCTACGCCCTGTACGTCGGCCTGCGCCAGGCGGTGCTCGAGTACCGGGAAGCCGCGGGAGATACAATCTGAGGAACTTCCGGCCTTCGGCCTTCGGCCGTGGGCCTTCGCGTTCCGCGGCGCGTGTGGCGCCGTCTCTGCAGCCCGCGACGATCCGGGACGGCCTGTGGGCGCCCGGAACCGGGCGACTCCGGGCATTGACTTTCGAAGGCCGCCGGCCCCCGGCCCAAGGCCGAGCAGCGAAGCCGAGTAATGAAACCAGAATCGATCATCGTCGGAATCGCGGGGGCCCTTTTCGGGCTGCTCTGCGGGTGGATGCTGGGCGCCCAGCAGGCCGGGATCGGGACCCCGGCGGCGGCGCCGGTGGCGCAGGCGGCCCCGGCAGCGGCGCCCGGTGGAGCGGGAGCGCAGGGGGCCACGGCCCCGGCCCTGGACCTCGCGCGGGTGCAGGCCCTGGAGAAGCAGGCCGCCGACCAGCCACGGGACGCCGACGTCCGGACCCAGCTCGGCAACCTCTATTTCGACTCCGAGAAGTACGCCGAGGCGGTCAAGTGGTACCAGGCGTCGCTGACGATTGCGCCGCGCAACCCGGACGTGAGCACCGATCTGGCGGTGAGCTACTACTACTCCAATCAGGTCGATCAGGCGCTCGCGCAGTTCCAGAAGTCCCTGGAAGTCGACCCGAAGCACACCAAGACCTGGCTGAACCTCGGGATCGTGCGCGCCTTCGGCAAGCAGGATCTGGCCGGCGCCGGCGAGGCGTGGCAGAAGGTGCTGGAACTGGCGCCCGCCGACTCGCCGGAAGCGCGCGCGGCCAAGCAGGCGCTCGACGGCCTGAAGGCCGCGCACCCCGAAACCGGCGCTCCCGCGACGGGCGGCGGCCCGGCCGCCACGACCGCGGCTCCCAAGCAAGGCGCCTGACCCCGTGCTCGGCTGGCTCCTCCGACTGCTGCTCCTGTTCCTGCTCGTCAGGGCGGTGATGCTCGTGGTCGGCGGGCTGTTCCGGGGGCTGATCGAGTCGGCGCGCGTGCCGACCGACGACCGCGCGCCGGGTGGCGGCGCGAGCGGCGGCCCGGTCGCCCGGTCGCAGGGCACCCTCGTGCAGGATCCGGTTTGCGGGACCTACGTCCTGCAGGAGCGTGCGCTCTCGGCGCGCGCCGCCGGGGGCGGCACGGCCTACTTCTGTTCAGAGCGCTGCCGTTCCGCCTATGATGCGCAGGCGGCCCGGCCGAACTGAACGTTTGACGTTTGACGTTTGACGTTTTAACGCCTGACGGCTGACGGTGAACGAGACGGAGCCCGGCTTCTGGCACCCGGCTCGTAGCCGTCGGACAAGTCCGACGGTCAGTGATTTTCTGTCGAACGACTGAATGCTTCCCCGCGAAGAAGAGCTCCGCGCCCTGATCTGTGAAGTCGGGCGACGTGTGTACGCGCGGGGCTACGTGGCCTCCAACGACGGCAACATCAGCGTCAGGCTCGACGACCGGCACCTGCTCGCCACGCCCAAGAGCGTATCCAAGGGCTTCATGACCCCGGACATGATGGTCGTGACCGACATGCAGGGGAACAAGGTGGCCGGTCACCGCGACGCGTCGACCGAGCTGAAGATGCACCTGGCGGTGTACGAGATGCGGCCCGACGTGACGGCCGTCGTCCACGCGCACCCGCCGCTGTCGACCGGCTTCGCCGTCGCGGGCATCCCGCTGAACAAGTCCTCGCTCGCCGAGATCATCTTCTCGCTGGGCAGCGTCCCCATCGCCGAGTACGCCACGCCGTCCACGCAGGAACTGCCCGACGCGGTGAAGAAGTACATCACCGCGCACGACGGCCTGCTGCTGGCCAACCACGGCGCGCTGACGTGCGGCCAGGATCTCCTGAACGCGTACTTCAAGATGGAGACGATGGAGCACTTCGCGCAGATCACGCTGGTGGCGCGACAGCTCGGGCGGGAGAACCTGATCTCGCGCGAGGAAGTGGACCGCCTGCAGGGGCTGCGCGACTTCTACGGCATCCGATCGCCGGCTCCGATCTGCACCGATCCGGCGCAGGCCACCGACGGCCCGGTGACGTGCCAGTTCGTGGAGGCGCCGTCCTCCGACGGGCCGCGCATCGTGCCGTCGCCGGTCGTGCCCCCGGGCGGTGGGCTGCCGGGCGGCGGGGGCGGGGAAATTCGGCTAACATACCGCGAGCTTTCGGCCCTCATCGCCGACGCGGTACGCCAGGTGACGCGCGACGCGTAGTCGCGCGCCGCGCAGGCGGGCACCATGTCCAGGACCGCGCGGAATGGCCGCGCAAGCCGGCGCGAGGCGCCAGGGAATTCGACTATGGGTGAAGCACTCGGGATGATCGAGACCAAGGGCCTCGTGGCAATGATCGAGGCTGCCGACGCGATGGTGAAGGCCGCCAAGGTCAACCTCGTCGGCTGGGAGAAGATTGGCGCCGGTTACGTGACCGCGATCGTGCGCGGCGACGTCGCCGCCGTGAAGGCCGCCACCGATGCCGGGGCCGCGGCGGCCCGCCGCGTCGGCGAGCTCGTGTCGGTGCACGTCATCCCGCGGCCGCACAGCAACCTCGAGGACGTGCTGCCCATCGGCAAGGCCGCCGGAAAATGATCCTCGGCAGGGTCGTCGGCACCGTGGTGGCGACCCGCAAGGACGAACGGCTCCTGAGCGCCAAGCTCATGCTCGTTCGTCCCGTGTCGCCCGAGGGGCAGCTCGAAGGCACGCCCCTGGTGGCCGTGGACACCGTGGACGCCGGCACCGGCGAGACCGTGCTGGTGGTCTCGGGCAGCTCGGCGCGCATGGCCGACGGCCTGTCGCAGTCGCCCGTCGACGCGGCCATCGTCGGCATCGTCGACACCGTGTCGATGGCCTGAACGCGCACTCCCGCCCATGCACCTCGCCCGCGTCGTCGGCACCGTCGTCTGCACGCACAAGGACGCGCGGTTGTCCGGCGTGAAGCTGCTCGTGATCCAGCCCGTCGCGCGCGACGGCGCCGACACCGGTCGTCCGCTCGTCGCCACCGATGCGGCAGGCGCCGGCGTCGGCGAGCGCGTCTTCTTCGTGCGCGGCCGCGAGGCCGCGTTCCCGTTCCATCCCGTCGACGTGCCGACCGATGCCAGCATCGTCGGCATCGTCGACTCCACCGACGTGGTCGCCTGACGTGCAGATCGGCACCGTCGTCGGCACCGTCGTGTCCACGCAGAAGCACGCCAAGCTGCACGGCGCCAAGCTGCTGCTCGTGCAACCGGAGCTGCCCGACGGCACCGCGAAGGGCAACGCCGTGCTCGCCGTCGACAGCGTCGGCGCCGGGGTCGGCGAGCGGGTGCTGTTGGTGATCGAAGGCAAGGCCGCCGGTGATGCGCTCGGCCGCAAGGCCGCGCCGGTGGATGCCGCGATCATCGGCATCGTCGACGCCCTCGAGACCAACGGAGCCTGGTGATGACCGAAGAACAGGTCCGCGCCCTCGTCCGCGACGCGCTTGCGCGGCATCTCGACTCGGCCCGGGCCGGGACGACCGGCCCTGCCGCGGCGAGGGCCTGCGTTCCGGCCGCAACCTCCTTGAAATCACACCTGGCGTTCGGTCGCTTCGTCTCGCTCGCGCCGACCGAGCCCGACGCCCCGTGCGTCGTCGAGCCGCAGGTCACGTGTCACCACTGCGGGTTCTGTCAGTCCTACGGTCATTGACCGTTTCTCCCGAGTGCCCATGTCGAGCCCATCGCGCCCGCGCGTCTTCGTGTCGCGTCGCCTCTTCCAGGAAACCCTCGACCTGATCGCGCAGCACGCCGAGATGGACGTGTTCGATTGCAGCGGCAGCCCGACGCCGGAGGAGCTCGTCGCGCGCACGAAGAAATGCCATGGCCTGGTGGCGCAGGGCACCGATCGCATCGACGCGGCGTTCCTCGACCAGTGCCCGGACCTGCGCGTCGTGTGCAACGTGGCGGTCGGCTACAACAACATCGACGTCGCCGCAGCGCGCGAGCGCAAGGTGGTGGTGACCAACACGCCCGACGTCCTCAACGAGGCGTGCGCGGCGCTCACGTGGGGGCTCATCCTCGGGGTCACGCGGCGCCTCGGCGAGGGCGAGCGCACTCTGCGCGCCGGGCAGTGGAAGGGGTTCCAGCTCGATTTCCTGCTCGGCATGGACCTGGTGGGCAAGACGCTGGGCATCATCGGCATGGGGCGCATCGGCCAGGCCGTGGCCGCCAAGGCGGCGGCCTTCGGGATGCGCGCCATCTACATGCGCTCGCCCCGTCGGCCCGACGAGGTGATCACCGGCCCCGATGGCGCGCCCTACGAGGGCACGACCCTCGAGGAGGTGCTGCGGCGGTCCGACGTCGTCACACTGCACTGTCCGCTGTCGCCCGAGACGCACCATCTGATCAACCGCGAGTCGATCCGGCTGATGAAGCCCAGCGCGTACCTCGTGAACATGGCGCGTGGGCCGGTCGTCGAGGAGGCGTCGGTCGTCGCGGCGCTCGAGAACGGCTGGATCGCCGGCGCGGCCCTCGACGTCTATGAACTCGAGCCGGTGGTGCATCCCGGGCTGCTCAAGTTCGAGAACGCGTTCCTCATCCCGCACCTGGGCAGCGCGACGCGCGAGACACGCACCGCGATGTGCAACCTCGCCGCGCGCAACCTGATCGAGGTGCTGGAAGGCCGCGCGCCGGTCACACCCATCCCGGGGAGCTTCATTGACGTTTAACGTTTGACGCTGAACGCCGAACGCATGGCGCACCGTCACCGGATGTAGCCGTCGGGCTTGCCCGACGGTCTGCGCTCGCTCGCGATACCACTGACCGTTGCCCAAGGGCAACGGCTACACTGCCGCCTCGGATGCCGCCAACGATCACACGCGCCGTCGCCGTGCCGACGCTTCGTCCGCCGCTTCCCATCGCGCCGACGCTGACGAAGCTCGGTCGCGCCATCAGGTCGCTCGAACTGCCGGCCATCGAGAAGATCGCCGAGGAGTTGAAGGGCGACGCCTTCCAGGTGCTGATCTCGACGATGCTGTCGGCGCAGACCAAGGATGCGGTCACGCTCGCGGCGTCGCTGCGGTTGTTCGCGGTGGCGCCAGACCCCGCCGCGCTCGCGCGCCTCTCCACGGCCCGCATCGAGAAGCTGATCTACCCGGTGAGCTTCTACCGGAACAAGGCCGTGCACCTGAAGGAGACGGCGCGTATCCTCCTGCGTGACTTCGGCGGCCGGGTGCCGACGACGATGGACGAGTTGCTGACCTTGCCTGGTGTCGGACGCAAGACGGCGAACCTCACGCTCATCGTCGCCTGCCGGAGCGCCGACAACATCTGCGTCGACACGCACGTGCACCGCATCGCCAACCGGTTCGGCTGGGTGCGGACGCGGACGCCGGAGCAGACCGAGCGTGCGCTCTACGACGTGTCGCCGCGCAAGTGGTGGTCGACCATCAATCTGCATCTCGTCACGTGGGGGCAGCACGTGTGCAAGCCGGTGTTTCCGCAATGCGGCCGGTGCATCCTGAACGAGGCCTGCCCGAAGATCGGCGTCGTTCGAGAGGGGCGTGTGGCGTGAGTCATCCGAGACGGACCTTCCTGGCTTCCGGGGCAGCGGCGCTCGCCGCCTCCGGTACGCGGCTGCGGGCCGGCGGGGCGTGGGCGCAGGCAACCATGCAGGGCAAGCGGTTCGTGCGACAGGCGTCGCCGGAGAATCTCGAGCAGGACTTCGGCGGGCTCGCCGACTTCATCACGCCGACCGACGAGCACTACGTGCGCAGCCACTTCGCGGTGCCGCCGGTCGACGCCGCGTCGTGGACACTGTCGGTGAAGGGCGCCGTCGGGCAACCGTACACGCTGACGCTCGCGCAGTTGCGCGCCCTGCCCAAGGTGTCCCGTGTGGTCACGCTGGAGTGCGCGGGCAACGGACGATCGTTCCTGGTGCCGGCCGTGGGCGGCGTGCAATGGGAGCGCGGCGCCGTCAGCACCGCCGAGTGGACGGGCGTGCGCCTCGCCGACCTGCTGGCCAGGGCTGGCGTCGCCACCGACGCCACGCGCGTCGTCTTCGACGGCCTGGACCGGGGCGAGGTGAAGAACACGCCACTGCCTGCCGGCCCCATCAACTTCAACAGGAGCCTGTCGCTGGCCGAGACGAAGGCACGTGACGTCATCGTCGCGTATGCCATCAACGGGACGCCGCTGCCGGCCGCGCACGGCGCCCCGGCGCGGCTCATCGTGCCCGGCTGCTACGGCATGGCGTCGGTCAAGTGGCTCTCGTCGATCGAGGTGATCAAGGGCGAGTTCGGCAGCTACTGGGAGACGACCGACTACGCGTACTGGGACCGGTCGAGCGGTCGCCCGCTGCGTCGTCCACTGCTGGGCATGCAGGTGAAGTCGCTGATCGCGCGGCCGTCTGCCGCCGGGAAGGTGGTCCGCGGCAGCACCACGGACGTGGTGGGCGCAGCGTGGAGCGACGGCAACGTGACCCGGGTCGAGGTGAGCACCGACGGCGGCGCGACCTGGCGTGATGCCGAGTTCATGGACCCGGAGAGTGCCTACACGTGGCGGCGTTGGCGCTTCCGCTGGCAGGTGCCGGCCACGGCCGGTCAGGCCGTACTCATGTCGCGCGCCACCGACGCGCAGGGGCGGACCCAGCCGATGACGCGGAACAACGACTGGGGCACGTACGTCATCCACCACGTGGTCCCCGTCCCGGTCACGATCGCCTGACGGTCGACCTTGAAGGTCGACCGCCACGGACTTCGAGAGGCGCGGCGATCCATGCGTGCCCGTCGACCTTCAGGTCGACGGTCCGTGATTCCCGGCAGAACCCATTCCTTCCCATGTCCGAACACAGCGCCGTCGTCTCCTGGGATCGGTACACCGCGACGTTCACCGACGGCCGCTACAGCCGGGCGCACCGGTGGACGTTCGATGGCGGCGCCACGATCCCCGCGTCGTCGTCGCCGCACGTGGTGCCGATCCCGATGTCGGACCCGCTCGGCGTCGATCCGGAGGAAGCCTTCGTGGCTGCGCTGTCGAGCTGCCACATGCTCTTCTTCCTCTCGTATGCCGCCAGGCGCGGCTTCGTGGTGGACCGCTACGAGGACCATGCGGTCGGCACGATGGGCAAGGACGAGGCGGGCGTGCTCGCGATGACGCGGGTGGTCCTGCGCCCCGTGGTCGTGTGGGCGGGCGAGGCGCAACCGTCGCCCGAGGATCTGCGGGCGCTGCACCACGAAGCCCACGCGTCGTGCTTCCTCGCCAACTCGGTGCGCTTCCCGGTGGTCGTGCACGAACCCTGACGGATGGACCTGCAGTCGCAGTTCGGCCACATCGACATCTACCTGTTCGACCAACTGCTGCGTGGACGCATCGCGCCTGGCATGCGGGTACTCGACGCCGGCTGCGGCGGTGGCCGCAACCTCGTGTACCTGCTGCGCGAGGGCGTCGACGTGCATGCCGTGGACATGGACCCGCAGGCGGTCGCGTACGTGGGTGAGATGGCCGAGGCACTCGCGCCGCGCCTGCTGCGCGAGCAGATCCGGCTCGGGCACGTCGAGGCGCTGCCCTGGCCAGACGCCTGGTTCGACGTGGTCATCAGCAACGCCGTCCTGCACTTTGCCCGCGACGACGCGCACTTCGATGCGATGGTGCGGGACATGTGGCGCGTGCTCGCGCCTGGCGGCATGCTCTTCGCGCGCCTCGCGTCGAGCATCGGCATGTCGCAAGCGCTCGAACCCCTCGGCGATGGACGCTACCGCTTGCCCGACGGCTCCGAGCGCTACGTGGTCGACGAGGACCGTCTGATGGAGAGCACCAGCGCCCTCGGCGGCACCCTGCTCGACCCGCTCAAGACGACGGTGGTGCAGGGCATGCGCTGCATGACGACGTGGGTAGTGCGACGTGACGTTTGACGTTTGGCGCCGAACGCCGAACGCCGAACGGTCGCCGGACGTAGCCGTCGCGCTTGCGCGACGGTCAGGGGCACATCAGGGCCGGCGTCTGGCTGCCGTGGTAGCGTGGGCGGCAGGATTCGAGACCCCATGATGTCGCGCATCGCCTTGTGGATGGCCTGCCTCATGCTCGTTGCGGCGGGGCAGGCATCGGCCCAGCCCGTCGTCCCGTCGCCGGACCGCCCCAACATCGTCGTGATCCTTGCCGACGATCTCGGCTACGGCGACCTGTCGTCCTACGGTCACCCGACCATCAGGACCCCGCATCTCGACCGCCTGGCCGCCGAGG
Organism: Luteitalea sp. TBR-22; assembly: GCF_016865485.1. Lineage (NCBI taxonomy): Bacteria > Pseudomonadati > Acidobacteriota > Vicinamibacteria > Vicinamibacterales > Vicinamibacteraceae > Luteitalea > Luteitalea sp. TBR-22. The sequence goes on from NZ_AP024452.1 coordinate 834,782, forward strand.
GGCAGCGGTGGACGAGCTTCTACGCCGGCGCGCCCGTCTGTTCGCCGAGCCGCGCCGCGCTGCTCACGGGGCGGCTGCCGGTGCGCACCGGCGTCTACGGGAGAGAGAACCGCGAGTCCGGCAACCAGAGCGGCCCTGGCGTCTTCTTCCCTACATCCACGACGGGCCTGCCCTCGTCGGAGGTGACGATCGCCGAGATCCTGAAGTCGCGTGGCTACGCGACCGCCGTGATCGGAAAGTGGCACCTCGGACACCAGCCGGAGTTCGTGCCGCAGCGACAGGGCTTCGATCTGCACTTCGGCCTGCCGTACTCGAACGACATGGATCTCGCGCCCGGGGTGAAGGGTGGCCGCGAGATCATGTTCAACCCGCGATCCGAGTACTGGCGCGTGCCGCTGCTGCGCGACGGCCAGATCGTCGAGCAGCCGATCCAGCAGGAGACACTGACCCGGCGCCTGACCGACGAGGCCGTCCGCTACGTCGAGGCCAACCGCGAGCGCCCCTTCTTCCTCTACCTGGCCCACCCCATGCCGCACATGCCCCTGTTCCGTTCCCGCGAGTTCGAGGGACACAGCGTGGCGGGCGTCTACGGAGATGTCATCGAGGAGCTCGATGCCAACGTCGGCCGGCTGATCGACGCGCTGCGACGCAACGGCCTCGACCGACGGACGCTGTTGGTGTTCACGAGCGACAACGGTCCGTGGCGCCTGTATGACCAGCACGGTGGTTCGGCCGGGCCGCTGCGCGACGGAAAGGCGAGCACCTGGGAGGGCGGCGTGCGCGTCCCTGGCATCTTCTGGGCCCCGGGCCGCATCGCCCCGGGGATCGTGTCGGGCATGGGTGCCCACCTCGACCTGCTGCCGACGATTGCCGCCATGACCGGCGCGTCGGTGCCGGGGGATCGGGTGCTCGACGGCGTCGACCTCGGCCCATCGCTGTTCCGGGGCAATCCCAGCGCCCGGCAGTCCTTCATGTACTGGCGTGACGACGAGCTGATGGCCTATCGCGAGGGGCCGTGGAAGGCCCACTTCGTGACACGAGGCGCCTACGGCCGGGGCGAGCCACGCGTCGAGCACGCCACCCCGAAGCTGTATCACCTCGACATCGATCCCGGTGAACAGTTCGACGTGGCTGCGCAACATCCCGACATCGTCGCTCGGCTCACCGCCGCCGCGAGTCGCCAGCGGGCGTCGCTGCCGATGGCAACGCCGCTGCTCGCCGTGCGCTGAGGGACGCTGACGCGGGCGGTGACCTGCCGCATCGTGAGCGACGTGACGGCTGTCGCGGGCTCACGCCGGGTCGAGCCGGTCGCAACGGCTGACCCTGACTCGGGAGCCTCGGTGTGCTACCGTCGCGACTTCACAGCATGGCTCTCGTACGATTCACTCCGACGTTGCAGCGGCATGTCGCGTGCGGTGACGTGCGCGTCCCTGCCTCGACCGTGCGCGATGCCCTCGACGCCGTCTTCACGACGACGCCCGCGTTGCGCTCCTATCTGGTGGACGAGCAGGGCGCGTTGCGCAAGCACGTGACGGTGTTCGTGGACGGCGCGCCGGTGCGCGACCGATCGCGGCTGAGCGATGCGCTCGAGCCCGACAGCGACATCGACGTCATGCAGGCGCTGTCAGGAGGCTGAGGCCGCCGGCGTCCCTCCCGCGTCACCGGCGACCGATGATTCGGCGTCGCGACCGCCGTCTCTCTCGGTGGCGGCAGATCAGGCCGCCCCGTGACTGCTGCCGGCGTGACGAGCGAACGGTAACTGCCGACTGCCGACTGCCGGCCCGTGACTGCCGTCTGCCGACTGCCGACCGCGAAGGACTGTCCGATGCCCTCGACCCTGCTCGTTTCCACCCGCAAGGGCCTGTTCACGTACGCCAGCGACGCCAATGGCCTGTCGATCGCCGAGGCCGCGTTCCTGGGCGACCCCGTCACCTTCGCCCTGCACGATCCGCGCGACGGCACGACGTACGCTGCGCTCAACCTCGGTCACTTCGGCTGCAAGCTGCATCGTCGCGACGCCGGAGGCGCCTGGCAGGAGGTGGCCGCGCCGGCCTTCCCGCCAAAGCCCGATGATGCGCCGGTGGTGCGCGATCCGATGCGTGGCGAGGAAGTGCCCTGGAAGGTGCAGCAGCTGTGGGCGCTGGCGCCCGATTACTCGCAGTCCGGCGCGCTCTGGTGCGGCACCATCCCGGGCGGGCTGTTCCATTCGACCGATCGCGGCCAGACGTGGCAGCTGAACATGCCGCTCTGGATGCTGCCCGAGCGTGAGAAGTGGGGCGGCGGGGGCTACGACTGGCCGGGCATCCACAGCGTGGTCACGCATCCCGATCATCCCGAGCGCGTCACGATCGCGATCTCGACCGGCGGCGTCTGGCGGAGTGACGATGCGGGACGGAGCTGGCGGGTGTCGAGCCACGGGATGCGCGCCGAGTACATGCCGCCCGGGCAGGAGTACGACCCGATCGCGCAGGACGCGCACCTGATGGTGGCGTGCCCCTCGCAGCCGGAGTCGCTCTGGGTGCAGCATCACAACGGCATCTTCCGGTCCGTGGACGGTGGCGTCGCATGGACGGAGGTCACGGCGGCCAGGCCGTCCGCGTTCGGCTTCGCGGTGGCGGTGCATCCCGGCCGGCCCGACACGGCGTGGTTCGCGCCGGCGATCAAGGACGAGCGCCGCATCCCCGTCGACGGTCGGGTGGTGGTGTCGCGGACGCGCGACGGCGGGCAGTCGTTCGACGTGCTCGGCCAGGGTCTGCCGGACGCGCACGCGTATCACCTGATCTATCGACACTGCCTCGTGGTGAACGACGACGCGTCGGCGCCACGGCTGGCGATGGGCAGCACGACCGGGTCACTCTGGACGAGCGCCGACGAGGGCGACACGTGGACGCGCGTCAGCGCCGACCTCCCGCCGATCTACGCCCTCGCGTGGACGGCAATTTGAAATTTGAACTTTGAAATTCTCGCGGGGCGCGGCTTCGCCGTCGCCCTTCGTGATGGCTCGCGCGGCAAGGCCGACAGGCCGGCCGCCGACCATTTTCAAATTTCCAATTTCAAATTGCGCGTCTCAGCTTGCTGTGGCGGTAGCCGTAGGCGAAGTACACCACGAGGCCGATCGCGAGCCAGATGAAGAAGCGCTCCCACGTCGGCCAGGGCAGCTGCGCCATCAGGTAGCCACACGACAGGATGGCCAGAATCGGCACTGCCGGTACGAAGGGCGTGCGGAACGGGCGGGGGGCGTCGGGGTTCGATCGCCGCAGCACCAGGATCCCCACCGCGACGAGCACGAAGGCGAACAGGGTGCCGATGTTGGTCAGTTCGACCACTTCATCGATGTTGGCCAGCCCGGCGAGGGTGCCGACGAAGAGGCCCGTGAGGATCGTGGTGATGTACGGGGTCTGGTACTTCGGGTGCACCTTGGCGGCCCACTGCGGGAGCAGCCCGTCGCGCGCCATCGAGAAGAAGATGCGCGGCTGGCCCATCTGGAACACGATGAGCACCGACGTGGTGGCGAACACGGCGCCGGCCGAGATGATCCCGGCGGCCCAGTGCATGCCGAGCGCGGAGAAGGCCGTCGCGAGTGGCTCGGCGGTGCCGAGCTGGTCCCACGGCGTCAGCCCGGTGAGCACCAGCGCCACGGCCATGTAGATGACCGTGCAGATCACGAGGCTGCCGATCATGCCGATGGGCATGTTGCGCTGCGGATCCTTGGTCTCCTCGGCCGCCGTGGACACCGCGTCGAAGCCGATGTAGGCGAAGAAGATGATCGCGGCCGCGCTGCTGATGCCGGCGAACCCGTTCGGCGCGAACGGCGTCCAGTTGTCGGGCTTGACGTAGAACACGCCCACCGCGAGGAAGAACGCGATGATCACCAGCTTGAGCACCACCATCGCGGTGTTGAAGCCGGCGCTCTCGCGTACGCCGCGTACCAGCACCCACGTGATCGCCATCACCGACAGGAACGCCGGCAGGTTGAAGAGGATCGGCACGCCGGCGATGTGTGGCGCCTGCATCACCGCCTGGGCGTTGCGGATCACGGCCGGCCCGAGGTCGGCGAGGTTGCCGTTGGCGGCCTGGTACTCGGCCAGCGCCCGATAGGCGGTGCGGTAGTCGGTGCCCAGCCACAGCGGCCACGTGATCCCGAAGCCGCGCAGCAGTTCCTGGAAGTAGCCCGACCACGAGATCGCGACCGCGACGTTGCCGATCGCGTACTCGATGATCAGGTCCCAGCCGATGATCCACGCGACCAACTCGCCGAGCGTGGCGTACGAATAGGTGTAGGCAGAGCCCGCGATCGGCACCATTGCCGCGAACTCGGCGTAGCAGAGCGCCGCGAAGCCGCAGGCCAGGGCCGTCAGGACGAACGAGATCACCAGCGCCGGGCCGGCGCCCAGGTGGTGCGCGCCACCGGCCGCGGCACTGCCCACGGTGGAGAAGATGCCGGCGCCGATGATGGCGCCGATGCCCAGCGAGATGAGCTGGACCGGCCCGAGCGACCGCGCCAGGCGCGGCCCCCCGTGATGATCGGCGTCGCTCGTGAGCTGGGACAGCGGCTTGACCGCGAAAAGCTGGGACACGCGGAACTCCCTGATCTGGTCTGGAGGAAACTCCGCAACAAGGTACACCAGGGAATGCTGCGATGCCGGGAATGCGGGGAACGGGGGAACCCGAACGCCGGGAATGCCGAACGCCGAACGCCGAACCAAGGCCCAAGGCCCAAGGCCCAAGGCCCAAGGCCGAAGGACCAAGGACGACGGGCGAAAGGCATGGCACAGCTGGCCGCGCCGTGCCACGTCAGGCACCTGTTCATCCGCGCAGCGTGGCGCGTTGTTGATGGACATGCGCCAGTTCCTGACCCGTGCCGTCCTGCTCATCGGCCTGCTCGGCGTCCTGCCCGCGGTTGACGGGGTGCGGGCGCAGGTGCGGGAATTCGACTGGTACCCGGAGTTCCGGCGCTGGCTGCAGGCCGAGGTGCCACGCGACCAGCGCAGCCCCGACGCGGTGGCGGAGCGGTACCGCGCCCGCCTCGCCAAGGAGGGCGTGTCGGCAGAGGAAGCCGCGCGTCGTGTCGCGCTGCTGCAGACCCGCCGGCAGGACCTCGAGAACGACTTCTGGAACCGGTTCTTCACCGTCGACGCGCCGCGGTTCAACACCAGCCCCAACGCCTTCCTGGCTTCCGTCGTCGAGGGGCGGCGCCCGGGGCGGGCCCTCGACGTCGGCATGGGCGAGGGGCGGAACGCCCTGTTCCTGGCCAAGCTCGGATGGGACGTGACCGGGTTCGACCCCGCCGACCGCGCCGTGGCGCTCGCCCGAGAGCGGGCGGCGACGATGAAGCTCAGGCTCGACGCCAGGGTCGCGATGGACTCGACCTTCGACTTCGGGCGCGAGCAATGGGACCTGATCGTCTACAGCTGGGTGCCTCCGACGGGTTCGGTGACCCAGGCGATTGCCGGGCTCAAGCCGGGCGGCATCATCGTCGTGGAGGCCGGCAGCGCGTGGTTTCCGCCCAACGGCCTGCTGCGGCAGTTCGAGGGGCTGCGGGTCGTCCACTACGAGGATCGGCGCGACACGTCCGACTTCTTCGACCGCAGCCAGATGGACGTGGTGCGCCTGGTGGCCGAGAAGCGGTAGGGGTAACGCCTCACGTCTGACGTGTAACGCCTGACGCTGAACGTCAGCCGAGGCGCCATGTAGAATCGCTCCATGTCGCGCATGCTGTCGCTCGGAGTGCTCCTCGTGGCGCTGGTCCTGGTCGGCCAACCCGCGATGCGAGCGCAGGCGGGGGCCCCTGCCAAGGGCCCGCAGATCGTGATGGAGACCGACAAGGGCACGATCGTCATCCAGACGTGGCCCGACAAGGCGCCCAAGACGGTGGCGCACATCGTCGATCTCGTGAAGAAGAACTTCTACAACGCGCAGCGCATCCACCGCGTCGTGAAGGGACAACTGGTGCAGTGGGGCGACAAGATGTCGCGCGACATGACCTACCGCGAGTGGTGGGGGCGCAGCCCGGGCGGCAGCAGCGGCCAGCCGATCGGCGTCGCAGAGTTCACCAAGGGCCTCAAGCACCGCCCCGGCAGCGTCTCGATGGCGCACTCGGGCAACCCCGCCGCCGCCGACAGCCAGATCTTCATCTGCCTCTCGGCGATGCCCAACCTCGATGGCAAGCACGTGATCTTCGGCGAGGTCACGCAGGGCCTCGACGTCGCCAACAAGCTGGCCGTCGCCGATCGCCTGAAGCGGGTGACGGTGAAATAGGCTCAGGGCTCGAGGCTCACGGCTCAGAAAGCACGAGTCCGGGCCAGGGCGCAGAAACCCTGTCGACTAGCCGAGGGCCAGGCCGCCCCGTCCTTCGACTGCCGACAACGCCACGAGATGCTGAGTGACCTTCGACATTCGCGGCATTCCCGGCATCCCGGAATGACAGGAATCAGAAGAGCCCTTCCGTCCTGATCACGTCGGCCAGGTGCGGGAAGCGCTCGACGAAGGTGCGCGGGAACGGCGCCTCGACCGGGTCGCCGACCCGCGCCCGCAGTTGTGCGGCGTTGGCCACGGCGTTACCGGCGAAGTGGTTGTTCGTGTAGAGGTACAGCTTCTTACCCAGCGCCGCGGCCGCGGCGGCGACGTCGACGAACGGCTCGAGTTCGTCCTTCGAGTACAGGTAGTTGTAGCGGTCCTCGGACGCGTCGTGGTCCCACCATTGCGCTGCGTTGCGCCCGTGCAGGCGCGCGTAGGCCCACGGACGCTGTCGCAACTCCTCGACGAACACCTCTGGCGACTGGTACACCGAGGTCCGGAACTTCGGCTCGTCGATCAGCACCCACGCCGCGCCGGCCGCGTCGAGCAGGGCGAGCGTCTCGGGTCGCGCGTCGCTCCACGATCGATGCCGCAACTCGACGGCAAGGGGGACATCGCGCAGCGCCTCGGTCAGCCACGCCAGGTAGGCCATCGCCTGCTCCGTCGCCTGGAAGCTCGCAGGAAACTGCGCCAGCACCGGGCCGAGACGCCCGGCGTCGAGCAGCGGGGTGAGCGCGTCGAGCGCCGCGTCGAGCGCCGCCGGCGCCGGCTTCGGCACGACGTCCTTGTCGCGCGCCGAGGGCGCGTGCATGCGCGGATGGGTGAACTGCTGATGGAGCTTGACGGCGAACTCGAAGCCCGGCGGCGTCCGCTCCACCCAGCGGCGCGTCATCGATGTGTCGAGGTCGCGATAGAACGAGGCATTGACCTCCACCGTGCGGAACCGCTGCGCGTACCACTCGAGTTCATCGGCGCCGCCCCGGGCCTTCGGCGGCGGGTACACGATCCCCGTCCACGCACCGCGGCCGCGCGGGTAGTGCCACCCGGAGGTGCCGATCTGGATCAACGGGACGTGCTCGGCCATTGCTACAATTCCAGGTGAGGCCCGGGCACGCCGCGCCCGACCGTCCTCCCGATCCTCCCATGTCTGCCCCGGCCCTGACGATCACCGAGATCTACCCGTCCATCCAGGGCGAGTCGACGTTTGCCGGGCAACCCTGCACCTTCGTCCGGCTGACGGCCTGCGACCTGCGCTGCCGCTGGTGCGACACCGTCTATGCCTTCACCGAAGGCCGCAAGCAGTCGGTGGAGGACGTCCTTGCCGAGGTGCGGGCGATCGGCCTGCCGCTCGTCGAGCTGACCGGCGGTGAGCCGCTGCTGCAGAAGCAGGCGATCCCGTTGATGCAGGCGCTGATCGACGAGGGCTACACCGTGCTCCTCGAGACCGGCGGGCACGTGCCCATCGGTGACGTCCCGGCCGGCGTGCACCGCATCGTCGACGTGAAGTGCCCGGGCAGCGGCGAGGCCGAGCGCATGCACTGGCCCAACCTCGACATGCTGACGCAGCGCGACGAGGTGAAGTTCGTCATCGCCGACCGGCTCGACTTCGACTACGCCAGGGACGTCGTCACCACCTACGACCTCGCGGCCCGGTGCCGCGCCGTGCACCTCTCGCCGGCCTGGGGGCTCGTGCCGCCGGCCGATCTCGCGGCCTGGATTCTGGAGAGCCGCCTGCCCGTCCGGCTGCAACTGCAGCAGCACAAGTACGTGTGGGAGCCCTCCGCACGCCGAGTCTGACGTGGACGCCGCACCTGCCATCCTCCTCCTCAGCGGGGGACTCGACTCGTACACGGCCGGCGCGATTGCGAAGGCCGAAGGCTTCCGGCTGTTCGCCCTGACGGTGCGCTACGGCCAGACCCACGTCCAGGAGATCGAGGCGTCGCGGCGCGCCGCCCGCGCGCTCGGCGTGGAGCGTCACGTCGAGCTCGACCTGGACCTGCGCGACATCGCCCGGTCGGCACTGACCGGCGCCGGCGCCGTGCCGCTCGATCGCGACGTCGCGACCGCGCACGACATCCCGAGCACCTACGTGCCGGCCCGCAACACGATCTTCCTGTCGCTGGCGCTCGCCTGGGCGGAGACCGTCGGCGCCTCCGACATCGTCATCGGCGTCAACGCGCTCGACTACTCGGGCTACCCGGATTGCCGGCCCGAGTACGTCGCCGCCTACGAGGTGATGGCGCGGCTGGCGACGGCGGCTGGCGTGGGCGGGCGGCCGCTGCGCATCCACGCGCCGCTGCAGCACCTCACCAAGGCCGACATCATCCGCCGCGGCCTGGCGCTCGGGCTCGATTACGGCCTCACGCACTCGTGCTACGCCCCGACACCGGATGGTCGGCCGTGCGGGCGTTGCGACAGCTGTCAGTTACGCGCGCGCGGTTTCGCCGACGCCGGCGTCCCCGATCCGGCCCTCCGCCCCGCCGCGCCCGACTCCCGATTCCCGTCTCCCGACTCCCGTCTCCCGACTCCAGACTCCCGACTCCCGACTGCCGACTGCCGTTCAGTGATGCCCCCGACGACCACCTTCGCCGTGACCGACGCCGAGATCGCCTCGGCTTACCCCGTGATGCGACAGCTGCGCCCGCACCTCGACGAGGCCGCGTTCGTCGAGCGGGTGCGCGCCGCGGAGCGCCTCGGCCTGCGGCTCGTGCTGCACGCCGACCGGGGCCGCGTCGTCGCCGTCGCCGGATTCCGGCTGCTGGAGCAGTTGAAGAACGGGCTCGTGCTCTACGTCGACGATCTGGTCACCGACGAGGGCGAGCGATCGAAGGGGCACGGCGACGCCCTGCTGCACTGGCTGGTGGCCTACGCGCGCGAGCAGGGTTGCGTGGCCTTCGAGCTCGACTCCGGCGTGCAGCGCCACGGGGCCCATCGCTTCTACCTGCGCCACCGGATGCGCATCAGCGCGTACCATTTCGTCATCGACCTGTAACGCGGATCGCGGATCGCGGATCGGGAGGCCGCCGCCGGTGTCTCGTCCCGGCGTGAAGCCGTCGCCCTCGGGCGACGATGGCGATGCCTGCGCGAAGGCGACGACCTCCCTTCCGGCGTTCCCGGCAATCCCCTCTCCGTGTAGGCTACGTTCTCCATTTCCCGGAGAGCCTGCCGTGATTGCGCGTTGCCCTGCTGGCCTGCGTCATCGCCCTGATTGCCACCGCACCCCGGCCCGCGGCCCAGGGGCGGGCCGAACGCCCCAACGTCATCGTCATCCTCGCCGACGACATGGGGTACGGCGATCTCGGGTCGTACGGGAATCCCACCATCCGCACGCCCCACCTCGATCGACTCGCGGCGGAGGGCCAGCGGTGGACGAGCTTCTACGCGGGAGGCCCCGTATGTTCCCCGAGCCGCGCCGCACTGCTCACGGGCCGCCTGCCTGTCCGCAGCGGTGTCTACGGCCGCGAGAACCCGACGACCGGCGCCAACAGCGGCCCCGGGGTGTTCGGCCCTTCGCTCCCGACGGGGTTGCCCTCGTCCGAAGTGACCATCGCGGAGATGCTGAAGGCACGCGGGTACGCCACCGCGCTGATCGGCAAGTGGCATCTCGGCGATCGTCCCGAGATGCTCCCGTCGACCCAGGGATTCGACCTGCACTTCGGGTTGCCCTACTCCAACGACATGGACCCGGCCCCTGGCCTGCGGGTGACGCGCGACATGATGCTCGAGCCGCGCTCCGAGTACTGGGCCGGACGGCTGCTGCGCAACGGCGAGGTCGTCGAGCGCCCGATCCAGCAGGAGACGCTCACCGAACGCCTCACCGACGAGGCGATCCGCTTCGTGGACGCCAACCGGCGTCGGCCGTTCTTCATGCTCCTGGCCCACCCGATGCCGCACGTGCCGCTGTTCCGATCGAAGGCCTTCGCGGGTCGTAGCGCGGCGGGCGTGTACGGCGACGTGATCGAGGAGCTGGACGCCAACGTCGGTCGCCTGATCGCGGCGCTGCGCCGTGATGGGCTCGACAGGCGCACCCTGGTCGTCTTCACCAGCGACAACGGCCCGTGGCGGGTGTACGACCAGCAGGGCGGATCGGCAGGTCCCCTGCGCGACGGGAAGGCGAGTACGTGGGAGGGCGGCTATCGCGTGCCCGGTATCTTCTGGGCTCCCGGGCGCGTGGCGCCGGGCACGATCCGGCAGATCGGCGCGCACCTCGACCTGCTGCCGACCATCGCCGCCCTCACCGGCGCCACCCGCCCGACCGATCGGCCCCTCGATGGCGTCGACCTCCTGCCGACCCTGCAGCGTGGCGAGCCGAGCGCGCGGACGACCTTCGGTTTCTGGCGCAACGACGAACTCATGGCCTTCCGCAGTGGCCCCTGGAAGGCGCACTGGGTGACGCGCGGGGCGTATGGTCGGGGCGAGGCGAGGGTGGAGCACGATCCGCCGAAGCTCTATCACCTGGACATCGACCCCGGTGAGCAGTTCGACGTGGCCGCCAGCCACGCAGACGTCGTGGCGAGACTGACCGCGGAGATGCAGCAGTATCGCGCCTCGATCGACATGCCGCCGCCGCTGCTGCCCGTCAGGTAGGGCCCCACGGCGACACGCGGCACTCGCCGCGCGCCCTGCCGGCTGGAGCCTGATCGGCGCCGTCGCGCGTCCTACCCGACATGACGCGTGCGCGTGTCCGTTCCCTGGGGTCCGCGATGGTGGCGTTCCTCGCGGCGGGTGTCCTGCTGGCTGGACAAGCGGGGACGCCTCATCCCGTGTCCGGACGGATCATCGCCGGCGTGATGGGCCACGAAGGGGCGCCGTGGCTCGATCGACCCGAGCGCGAGGCGGAGGAACGTCCCAGCCTGGCCATCAAGGCCCTGCAACTGCGGCCAGGCATGGTGGTGGCCGACTTCGGCGCGGGCTCCGGCTATTACACGGAGCGGCTCGCCCGGGCCGTCGGCCCGACCGGCAAGGTGCTCGCCGTCGACCTGCAGCCGGAGATGCTGGAGATGGTCGGGCGCCGCGCGAAGAAGGCGGGCCTGACCAACATCGAGCTGGTGCGCAGCACTCCCGAGGACCCGCGCCTGCCGGCCGGCGGCGTCGACCTGATCCTCATGGTGGACGTGTACCACGAGCTCGCCTCCCCCCAGCGCGTGCTGCGCGCCATGAAGGCCGCCCTGTCACCCACCGGCCGCATCGCGATCCTCGAGTTCCGCAAGGAAGACCCGGAGGTGCCGATCCGGGCCGAGCACAAGATGAGCGTGGCGCAGGCCACCCAGGAGTTCGGCGCCGAGGGCCTCGTCCTCGACCGGCGCGTGGACTCCCTGCCCTGGCAGCACCTGTTGTTGTTCCGGGCACGGTAGACGCGCCCAGCCTCAGATCAGGGTCAGCGTGTCGTTGACCTCGAGCGCCATGGCTTCCTGCCGGAGCTCGCCCTTCAGGACCTTCACGAACGCCACCACCTCGTCGAGGTGCCGGTGCAGCGCCGCCCGGCTCACGAACGTGTTGACGATGAAGACCTGCTCGGCCACGAGGCCAGCTACGTGACTGTTCCAGACGCCGGTGGCTTCGCGGCTGGTGGCGCCGCCGAATCGCTTGGCGAGGAAGTCGAGCGCTCGCTGCACGTGGGCCGTGGTGTCGGCCCGCGCATCGACGTCGACGGTGGTCGGAATGAACAGGGCGATGCGGTTGTTGCGCTCGAGCCGGTTGGAGATGCGATCGACCGCGTCGTGCAAGGCTGCGGGGACGTCGCCGCCGCTCCGCAGCCACTCGCCGAGGGCGGCCTCGTCGTCCACGCTGGGGATCTCCACGTCATTGCCGTCGGCCAGCGTCTCGCCAGACGCGGCCCCACCGCTGACCACGGTGAGGACCGTGGCGTCAGGTCGCAGGTACCGACGGAGCGTGCCCGCCGCGGCGCGCGCGGCCCGCATCGCGTCGGCGTCGCGCGGGACCAGCAGGAGCACATCGGTCGCCTCGTCCAGCAGGAGCACCGCCTGCGGATCGGGCGGACGAGCCAGGTCCATTGCGTTGGTGATGACCAGGTTGTCGTAGATCGAGACGAGCTGCTCGATCGCCAACGACGCGGTCTGGAGCGAAGTGGTGTCGGGCGTCGCCGCGAGCACCTCGAAGCCGTCCGGATGCGCGTGGTTTCCCTCCGTAGCCGGGAGCTGCAGTGCCGCGGCCATGCCCGTGCGGTCGTTGAACGCCGTGTACGCGGTGCGCGTGCCGGTGGCCAGGCGCAGCCGACGCGCCAGCGCCAGGGCCAGCGCCATGGCGCCGCCCTCGTCGGGCGCATGGCACACCAGCACGCACCGGGCCTGCCGGCCTTCGCGCGTGAGGCGCCTGTTGGCATCCACCAGATACCCACCCAGCAATCGGGCGAGCGCAATCGCCGCCGCCGGCCAGGCCAGGAGCAACTCGAGGAAATCGGCGCGATGGAAGGCCAGGGCGTCGACGGTGCTCACGGCCTCGACGTTGGCCGACCGCGGCCGATCCTCGAGGATGCCGACTTCGCCGAACGTCGCCCCGGTCATCAGGTAGCCGAGCGTGAGTGCCTCGTGTCGCCCGATCACCCGCTTGACGGCGACGATCCCGTTGACGAGCAGGTAGACCGCATCCGACGGGGCGCCCTGGCAGACGATGACGTCGCCCGGTTCGAACCGCCGGACCGTCGCCCGAGCGGCCACCGAGGCCAGCGTCTCCGGCGGCAGGTCGGCGAACAACGCCGACGAGCCGAGTGCCGTCACGATGTCTGCGTGTGTCATGGCCAGGGTGCAGGCGCGCGTCGTGACCGCGAGGCACCGACTGGGCGCGCGAGCGAACGGGCATGATGATCCGGGCGTCGGCATCGGTCAAGCCGGCGCCCCGACGGACAGGTGCACGCGAGGCCCGCTGCCTGTACGCTGTGGGCGTGTCCGTCCGACTCTATTACGACGACCCTGCGTTGCTCGCCTTCGACGGCATCGTCACTGCGTGCGAGCCCGATCCGGACGGGCGCGGCCATCGCGTCGCCCTCGACCGGTCCGCGTTCTACCCGACGTCCGGCGGACAACCCCACGATCTCGGGCACCTGCGCGTGGACGGGCATGTGCTGCCGGTGTCGGACGTGGTCGCCGACGAGCGCGACGAGGTGTGGCACGTCGTCGCCGAGCCGATCGAGGTCGGCCGGCAGGTGGTCGGCGAGATCGACCGCGGCCGGCGCCACGACTTCCGCCAGCAGCACACCGGCCAGCACATCCTGTCGGCGGCCTTCGACTACCTGCTCGAGGCGCGGACCGAGAGCGTGCACCTCGGGCTCGAGGCCTGCACGCTCGACCTGCACCGGGAAGTCTCGGCCGAGGAGTGCCGTCGGGCCGAGGACTACGCCAACTTCGTCGTGTTCGGCAACCGGCGCGTGAGCATCCGCTTCGCCGACGCCGACACGCTGGTGGACGAACCTCGACTGCGCAAGCAGACCGGGCGCACCGGCATGGTTCGGCTCATCGACATCGAGGATCACGACCTCTCGGCGTGCGGCGGCACGCACGTGCACAGCACCGGCGAAGTCGGGATGATCGTCGTGCGCGCCACCGAGCGATTCCGTGGCGGCACCCGCGTGACCTTCCTGTGCGGCCGCCGGGCGCTCGAGAGCTACCGGGACCTCCGCGACGCCGTCGACGCCTCGGCGCGCGCGTTGTCGGTGGCGGCCACCGACGTGCCCGACGCCATCGCGAAGCTCCGCGACGACCTGAAGCAGGAACAGCGGCGCGCGCGGGAACTCGCCGATCGCCTCGTGACGCTCGAGGCGGCGTCGCTCGAGGCGCGCGTCGATCCTGCCGGGGTGCTCGTCGCACACCTGCCCGATGCCGACGCACAGGGCGTGCGGCAGGCCGCATCGCAGCTGGTGTCGACGCCCGGCCGCCTGGTGGCGCTCCTCGGTGGACCGTCGCCGCACGCGCTGGTGATTGCCCGCAGCGCCGATCGCGAGGCCGACGCCGGCGCGCTGGTGCGGCAGGTGTGCGCCGCGCATGGCGGCAAGGGCGGTGGGCGCCCCGACCTCGCGCAGGCCGGCGGCGTCGTCGTCACCGTCGATCAGTTGCGGTCGTTCCTGGGGTAGGGCGCGGTGTCCCACCGCGCCGTTGGGGACGGCGGGATGAGGACATCCCGCCCTACCTGGGTGACGCCTCGAGGTAGGGCGCGGTCTCCGACCGCGCCGCTGTGGAGCCCGGCCGGCCCGGCCGGCCGGGCTCCACAGCGGCCCTGGCCGGTTAGCGGCCAAGGCGATGGGTGTCAGCGTCGATGGTCGCCACGACCTCGCGCATGCGGCGTGAGGATGTCGTGACGCTCCATCACCGCGTCATGCGCGCTGCGCCAGGGGGCGCACCCTGGGCCGAGCCCCGCGGGCCTTCAGCGCATGCCAGAGGTCCCACTTGGCCTGGAGCGTCAGCCAGATCTCGGCGTCCCACTGCGTCAGCGCCTCGAAGAGCAACGCCGTGTCCGCGCTCACGCCTCGACGTCCCCGGACGATGGCGTTGAGGCGCTGGAACGGAATGTTCATCCGCCGGGCGGCCTCGACCTGCGACACGCCCAGCGGCTCCAGGAATTCCTTCAGGAGCATCTCACCGGGGTGGGTCGGCGGACGGTGGGTCGGAAGCATGTCGATGCCCTCAGTGGTAATCGGTGCAGCGCACGTCGAACGCGTCGGAGCCTTCGAACCGAAAGACGATTCGATACTGATCGTTCACGCGCACGGCGTGCTGGCCTGCCAGATCGCCAGTGAGCGCGTGCAGGCGGTTTCCGGGCGGCACCCGCAAGTCGTCGAGCCTCGTGACCGCGTCGATCTGATCCATCTTTCGTCGGACGATCGGCCACAGTTCCTTCGGGATCCGTCGGGCGGCTCTCGAGTTGACACCGTTCCAGATGTCCCGGGTCGCGTCGTCGGCCAGCGTCCAAATCACCGCGTAGCACTATAGCACGGTTAGTGTGCTATTGTGCCGCGCTCGAGCGTGCACGTGCGCTCGAGCGGCCGATATCGGAAGACCCGCGCGGCCTGCCGATGCGCTTCCGAACGATTTCGCCAGGACCTTGCGTTCGGATTGCTGTGCGGCGTCGACGCGACCGCACAGGTTGCTGGGCGTCAGCGGCGATGTTCGACACGACCTCGTGAATGCGGCGCGATGCTGTGCTGGCGCGTCCGCGTTCTTGAACGCGCGCAGGGTGTTGGCGATCCATCCCGCTCGGCGAGCGAGACGGGCCCCGTGCTGACAGTACGTGGCTCGGTCTTCGGCTTCACCCTCCCGTAACACTCGCTGCTGCTGGTTGACCACGGCGCTATCGGAGAACTGGATTGCCTCCCCGCCTACGCCATCGTTCGGATGGACTCTTGGTCTGAAATGTCACGGCCGGCGGGCGCGGTTCGTAGGACGGGTGAACCAGCTTCGACAAGCGCGGCCGGCTTCAGCACACAGCTGGATCGATCGGGCGCGCACTAACTGAGCTGCACACAGGGAGACGCGGGCAAATCACAGGAGCTATCCGCGCGCCCGGCACGAGCAGCAGAAAGGCTTCCACCTCATCAGATTCGCCACGCTGTCGTTGCTTAGTTGTTACTGGACGACACGACTCTCCTTCGGTATCATCCGCCCCAACCACATCGTTGCTCGCCAAAGCATGTAAGTAACAACATGTCGGCTTGGGCGCCTCAGGTGTGCGTTCAGCACGGGCTGCGCTATGTCCTCACAGAGGGGAGCGAAAGATGATCTCTCGTCGATGCCTTGGTCCGCTCGCCGTGATGCTTTCCGTGGTGCACGTTTGGATGCCAGCAATAGCGCAGACATGCACGACGCCGCTGTTCTCCAGCTTGTCAGGCAGTCGCGGTGGTAACACCGTGGTCTTGAACCAGCCGCAGCCGAACGGTAATCCCAACTATGAGTATGTGCCGTCAATCATGCAGGACGGCGTATATCGGATGTGGTTCTGCCAAGGCAACTACGGACCAGCTGGCCAGTACTACGGCGACCGCATTTCGCTAAGCACCGCCACTTCCTTATCCGGGCCTTGGAGCGCGGCCACGGCGGTGTTCCTACCGTCAGGCGGCAGTGCGTCGAACTTCGACTACTTCCACGTCTGCGATCCCTCGGTCGTGCGCGTCAACGGCGTGTACTACATGTACTACGGCGGGCACAACAACATTCCCTATGGTCAGCCCGGTCATCGGACTACGGCGATTGGCGTCGCGACGAGCACGAACGGTACCTCCTGGACCCGGATGAATGGCGGCGCTCCGATCATCACGGCGTTCCTTGATGAGAACAATCCTGGGTACGCCGCCGAGCCGAACAAGTACGGCGCGGGCCAGCCAAGCGTTGTGTTTCTGGATGGGTACTTCTATCTCGCATACACCGATACCACCGGCTTCGACAGCAACCCGGTCAATGGCGCCGGCATCTATGTCCTGCGATCGACCGATCCGACCTTCCAGTCGGGCGTAGAAGAGCTCACCTCGGCGGGATTTGAGACGAGGACAGCGCTGACATGGACCAGGCATTCGATCATTGAGGCATTCTCGGTCGACATCCAGTTCAGCGATATGGTCGATGGCTTTGCAATCGTGGACGTAACATCTCCTGGCGGCATCAAGCACATGCGCGTGAGCTTCTTCAATCGTGCCATGACAAGTCATCTCGTCACATCGCCGCTGTCCGAGATCTACATCGCCGGCGACTGGTCCGAAGGTCCCGGCATTGTCTCGCGGCCCGACAAACACTCGGTTCCCTCCGCTACCAACTGCGACCGAATCCCGATCGACATCATCCGGTCCGTCGGCGCCTCGGTGTTCGATGGTCTCGCGCACGTCGGGGTGGACATCAACACCGGGCTATCGTGCTCCTGCGCCCGATTGCCCAAGGTGTTCGAGGATCAGGGACTCGCGCCGACGGGCTTCCCGTGGGCAATCGTGAAGGATGGACAGCGGTTGCACTTCCAGCTGCTAGGGCCGATGCAGCAGCTGACCAAGAACTTCTACCCGGTCACGAACACGATCTACTCGGCGATTCCTGGAGGCGCGTCGATGTTCTCAGGTGACCCGGTCTACTACTCAACTGGCACGCCAGGCGCCTTCTACCTGAACGATGGGCGGCTCTGGCCGGTGAGTTGTCTGGCGGCGGTGACTGCCAACAACTCAAGCATGACGTTCATCCCGTTGTGGCAGTGGTCGTCGTACCCCATCGGCCCCGCGCTGTTCTGCGTGCAGTGAGTTGCATCTTGAGGGAGCGGCGGCCACGCCGCCCCCTCAACTCGGGCTGGCTTCAGGCCGTGGACAGGTATACTGCGCCCGCCGCCCCGGACAGGCCGAGGCGCGTCACCAATCCCACGCATGGCCGAGTCCTTCCGTTTCCGGCAGATCATCAAACGCGTCGTTCGAGGTGCGTACTGGCTCTGGACGCGTCGTCTAGAGGCGGACGCCATCCAGATGCCGCGGTCCGACTACAAGCGGACGTGGCAGCACCTGTCCGAGTCTGAGAGCGACGCCAAGATGTTTGTGGCATCCACAACAGACGAGCAAACGTTCGAACGATCTGCGGCCTACACACGGGGCTTGCTGGAACGCTTCGTCGGACTGCATGCCAGCGACGTCGTCCTGGAGATCGGCTGTGGCGTGGGGCGCATCGCTCCGGAGGTTGCGCCGCTCGTCAAGACGTGGATCGGCACCGACATTTCAGCGAATATGCTCGGTCACGCCAAACGACGCTTGGCGACACTGCCGAATGTACGACTGGTCGAGTTGGCGGACGTCGGGCTGGCCGAGATCCCGGACGCGTCTGTAGATGTCGTGTACTGCACGGTCGTCTTCATGCACCTGTACGAGTGGGACCGCTACAAGTACGTCACCGAAGCGCACCGGGTGCTGAAGCCGGGCGGTCGGTTGTACTGCGACAACATCGACATCACGTCGACCTTGGGATGGACGATGTTTTCGGACGCCGCGTCGTATCCACCCAAGGAGCGGCCGTCGTACCTCCCGATGCTCTCGAGCGCGGACGAACTGCGTGTCTTCGGCACCAAGGCCGGGTTCTCCACAGTCATGATCGAGCAGTTCGATGACGCGTGGGTCGCTTTGGTCGCGAGGAAGGTATAGCACCGAGCTCGTACTCCAAGGGCTTCGTGACTTGCTGCATCCGAGCTGATACCAGGGGGGGTACGTGTACGCGACGAAGCGACCGTCATGCAGTTGCTCGCGCAGCCACCGAAGCGAATCGAATGCTCCGAGGGGCGGCACCGCATGCGCTCGTGATCGCGAGGAGCGCCGATCGTGATGCCGACGCCGGCGCGCTGGTGCGACAGGTGTGTGCCGCGCACGGCGGCAAGGGCGGTGGTCGCCCCGACCTCGCGCAGGCCGGCGGCGTCGTCGTCACCGTCGATCAGTTGCGGGAGATCATCGCAACGTGACGTGAAATAGGAGAATCTCAGACGTTCAGAATTTCATGGCGGCCTCGGCACACCGGGGCCAGGGCTGACAGTGAGATTGTGAACGTCTGCAGTTCTGCAATTCTTCCTACGACGCGCAGACGAGGGCGAGCGCGTTCTCGACCACCGCGTCCACCTCGCGGTTGGGCAGCAGGAAGTTGTTGGCGATCACCGAGAAGACGTACTCGGCGCCCGACGCCGACGTGATGTAGCCCGAGAGCGCTCGCGCGTGCGCGAGGGTTCCCGTCTTGGCCAGCAATCGACCGGCGCAGGGCGATCCCTTGAACCGCGTGCCGATCGTGCCGTCGGTCCCGGCAATCGGCAGCGTCGCCCTGAACAGCTCTCGGTGCGGCGGTTCCCGCATGGCGTGCAGCAGCGTCGTGATCGCACGCGCGGTCACGAAGTCGCGCCGCGAGAGGCCGGACCCGTCGAGCTCCTGCACGGTGCCTGCGGGCACGCCCACCCCGGCCAGTGCCTGCTGCACCGCGGTGCGCGCCGCAACCATCGTGGGCCCGCCAGTCGCGTCGGCGGCGAGCGCCCGCAGGAGGATCTCGCCGTACAGGTTCTGGCTGACCTTCATGAATCGCACCGCCAGGTCCGACAGCGGCGGCGAGTCGTGCACGAGCAGCGGCGTGGCGCCATCGACGTCCGGCATGGCCTCGACCCGCGTGCGGCCGCGCACCTCGATCCCCTCGTCGGCAAGTGCCATCCGCAACGCGCCCAGGAAGTACGTCGCCGGATCCGGGACGGCCACCGTCCGCTCGACCGGGCTGCCGCCCTGCGGCACCGTTCCCGACACGACGATGACCGGGCTGCCGAGGGCGCGCGACACCTCGACGGCGGGCGTGGCGTCGGTCGTCGTGCGCACGTCGGCCTGCAGCGCCAGGCCGGCCGACGACGGCCACAGAGCGACGGTGGCGGGGCGCCCGGCCACCCCCGGGGTGACGCGCACGCGCACGACGTTCTCGTGGAAGGTCAGGCCGGAGTAGGGTGCCGCGTAGCCGAACGCAAGATCGTCCCAGCTCCAGGAGTCGCCGAGCCACTCGCTGCCGAGGCGTGTCGGGTCGCCGACCAGATCGCCCTCGATGCGGCTGATGCCGTGCGCGCGCAACCGGCGCGCCCAGTCCCTGAAGCTCGCCAGCGGGTCCTCGCCGCGCCCGATCGACGGGTCCGCGCTGCCGATCACCACGAGATCCCCTCGCAGGCTGCGACCCTCGATCGGTCCCGTGGCATGCAGGCGGGTGTGGAAGCGGTGGTTCCACCCCAGGCGGGTCGCTGCCGCGGCCAGCGTCACGATCTTCATGTTCGAGGCGGGCACCACGAGCCGGTCGGCATTGCGGGTCGCGAGCACGGCGCGCGTGTCGGCGCGCTCGAGGCGGACGGCCCACAGCACTGCCCCCTCGGTGGCCGCGAACCTCGCATCGAATGCCGCGCCGAGACTCGCGTCGGGCGAAGGCGCGGCCGTCGTCGAGGCGGGGAGGGTGCTGGTCGACGGAGGCGGTGCCTGGCGGGTGGCGCAGGCGCCGAGGGCGAGCAGGCCGATCGCGGCCGCGCCGAGGCGGCCGCCAATCGGGATCACGGCCTGGTCCCTGGGGCGGGCGACGAGGCCGGCGACGGGGCTGCAGTCGTCGGGGTCGAGGCAGCGGGCGCGAGGAGCGACAGGACGTCGTTCACCGCCGGCGAGCCGAGGGTGGCGGCGCCGGGCTCGCCGTCGCGCGTGGCGTACATGCGGTTGTTGGCCTGCACGATGGCGACCCGTTCCTGCGTGCCGCTGCCGAAGGTGGCCACCGCGCTGAGCACCGGCGTCGCGCCGGCGGGGACCGCCTCCACCCATCCTTCTGCGCGCAGCGTGCCGAGGCGGCTGGCGATGTCGTCGATCGTCGCCGCCTTCACGGAGGTGTCGGCGGGCGCGACCTGCACCCACGTCTCGGTGGCGGTCGCGCCGGTGCCGGCCTTCTTCTTCTCGAAGGTCCGGCTGTCGTCGCCCCACATCAACACGAGGCGCGACAGGTTGAACATGCGATAGGCGAAGACGTCCTTGGCCCGATACGCGGCGGCCGCCCGCTGCAGGTCGTCGGCCAGGCCCTTCTCCACGGTGAACACGATCGGCCGCGCGGCGTCCTTCATGTGCACCGCGGTGTCGCCACTCGGGCTGCCCACGAACACCTGCGCCAGCGTCTTGCCACCCGCCATCGCCGTGACGGTGGTCCTGGCGGGCTGCAGGCCGTACGTGTCGAGCGTGGCCGGCTGCTCGGCGACGATCGCCTGCATCTGCCCCGACGACAGGCGGGTCAGCAGCGAACTCACCTCCGCGGCATCGGCCCGCGCCTGGAGAGGCTGGACGAGGCGCCAGTCGTCGCCCTGCTTCTTCAACTCGATCGTGCCGGGCGCGCCGATGATCGCCAGGTGATCCACGGCCTCGCGATCCATCGTCACGATGGCCTTGTTGCGCAACTGGAACGTCGTGCGGTCGAGGCTCTGCTCGAGCCACGACGGCACGGTGAAGACCCGCGGCGCGTCGGCCAGCTTCGCGTAGGTGTCGCCGCCAGTGGCGGTCTTCGATCCGAGCAGCAGCGTGCGCGTGGTGGTGCCGGCCGTGAACGTCACCGAGACGCGTGGCGCGTGCAGCCCGAACGTCTCGAGGTTGGCCGGCTTCTCGTCGATGACGCGCGTCAGGTCGAGCGAGGCCAGGTTGCTGGTCACGCCCGACACTTCGGTGGCGTCGGCGGGCACCTGCACCGGCGACTCGATCGTCCAGCCGACGCCCTGCTTCTTCAGGCGTGTGCGATCGCCATTGGATCCGTGCAGCTCGAGGGCCGCGATCGCCTCGGCCTTCAGGTCCGTGAACACCTTCTCGGTCTTCGGCGCGTCCTCGTCGGTCACCTCGCGCTTCATCTCGACGAACCAGATGTAGGCGCCGAGGGCGGCGGCGAGGGCGAGCAGGATGAGGGTGGAGCGTCCGCGGTTCATCCGCGCCTCCGGCTCCACGTCCACACGCCGAGCGCGGCCACTGCGAGCGGCAGGCCCAGCACCGACAGGTACAGCACGCGGCGCTGCTGGTCCTCGGTCATCGTGACGCGCCGGTCACCGGCCTGCTTGGGCCGGATCGCGATGAGCGCTTCCTGCTGCGCCACCCAGTTGACCGCGTTCAGGAACAGGTCGCGGTTGCCCTGCGTGCCGAGCACGGCGTTGCTGGCGAAGTCGGAGTCGCCGATCACCACGACGCGCGTCTGCGGCGTGCGGGGCGCCTCGGGGGCCGGCTGTCCGGGCACGGGTGGCGGCGTCGGGGTCTTCGGCGCGCCCGGCGCGTCGACGGCGACCGCGGCGGCCAGCGTGATCGGGCCTTCCTTGTCGCCCGCGGCGGCATCGCGCTCGACGGGCGTGCCGGCAAACACCGCCTTCAGGTCGGTCTCCGCCCAGGACTGCGCGCTGGTCGAGGCGATCGGCTGCGCGGAGCGCCCGTTGACGCCGCCCTCCACCGGGGCCACCGAGCGTGCGAGCGGGAACGCCGTGATCAGGCCGAAGTTCTGCGTGATCGGGTGATCGGGATAGGTCGCCACCACCGGCACCGAGGGACCGGCGCCGAGCAACTGCCCGACGCTGCTCACGTCGACGACGACGTTGGTGCCGACCTCGATGCCCCAGGCCTTCGCCAGGCCGATGAGGCCGGTGAGCGGCGGCGCATCGGCGCCGTCAGGCGGGTCGATCAGCAGCAGCAGCTTGCCGCCCTTGTCGAGGTACCGCGACACCATGTCCAGTTCCGGCTGCAGGAAGTCGGTCTTCGGCCCGGCAATCACGAGGACGGCCGCGTCGGCGGGCACCTCCTGCTGCTGCGCGAGGACGACCTTCTCGACCGAGAAGTTGTCGCGCTGCAGCGCGCCGGCAATCGCGTTGTAGCCGGTGCGCTGGTCGGCGCTCGTCGTGTCGCGCTCGCCGTGGCCCGACGAGAAGTACACCTTCTTCTCGCCGCCTTCCACCGCCTTGACGATGGCGTTGGTGATGTCCTGCTCGGTGTCGGTGGTGATGCGCTCGACGCGGCCGTTGTAGTCCACGGCGATGGTGCCGTACTGCTGCACCTGCCACTGACGGGCGACCGCCGGCTGCTTGTCGGGGTCGATGTACTCCACCTGCAGCTGCTTGCTGGCGTACGTGTAGCCGTCGAGGCGATCGCGGAAGCGCTGGAACTCGGTGTCCTTGGCGAACACCTTCACCTGCACCGGCGCCTTCAGGCTGGCCAGCACCTTGCGACTCTGGTCCGAGAGCGTGAACTGGCCGCCCTCGGTGAGGTCCCAGCGCTTGTGCTGGCGCGTCGCCACCCAGTTGACGCCGACCAGGATGGCCAGCAGGAGCAGGACGCTGGCCGAGGTCAGCGCGCCGGCGCGGGTGCCGCGGCGCGACCACATGGCAGCGAACTCGCGCCACTGAGTCGCGAGGTAGGCGAGCACCACCACCAGACCGGCCAGCGCGAGGCGCTGCCAGATCTGCTGCTGCTCGGGCTTGATGAAGCGGATGGCGACGGCCGCGACGACGAGCGCGGTGCCGATCCAGCCGAGGACGTTGACGAAGCGGTTCATGGCTGTGCGTCTCCGGACCGGGTTACCCGCGCCACCGGTCGGCATCGACCGACCGGGCGGTGAGGAAGAGCCCGAACGCGATCACGCTCAGGTAGTAGACGACGTGCTGCGTGTCGATGACGCCCTTCGAGAAGTCCTCGAAGTGCTGGAACACCGACAGCGCCGAGACGATGCCGCGGCCGATCGGGCCGGCACCCTCGCCGACCCAGGCCACCAGCAGCAGCATCAGCAGGACGGCGTAGGTGAGCAGGCCCGCCACGATCTGGTTGCGCGTCAGGTTGGACAGGAACAGCCCGATGGCGATGAAGCCGCCGCCGAGCAGCAGCAGGCCGAGGTAGCCGGTGAGCACCGGGGCGATCTCGGGGTCCCCATAGGCGAAGAGCCAGATCAGGTTGAGGGCGCTGAGCAGCAGCATCAGGGCGTACAGCGTGTACGCGCCCAGGAACTTGCCGAGGACGATCTCCCAGTCGGTGAGCGGCGAGGTGAGCAGCAGCTCGATGGTGCCGCTGCGCTTCTCCTCGGCGAAGGTCCGCATGGTGAGCGTCGGGATGAAGATGAGGATGATGATCCCGGCCTGCAGGAGCAGCGGCCGGATCAGCATCTCGTTGACGTTGAGCGCCTGCGGACCGCCCATGCCGAACTGCGACATGCGGAGGCTCTGCTCGCTGAAGAAGCTCAGGAAGCTGTAGAACATCCAGCCGAAGAGCAGCGCGAACAGGCCGACGAGCATGTAGGCGATGGGCGAGGCGAAGTAGCTGTGGAGTTCGCGTCGGGCGATGGCGAGGGTGTTACGCACCGGCCACCTCCCCGTCTGCCTGCGGCGTGGCCACCGGGGCGACGCCCTGGCCGTCGGCTGGCGTATCGCTCGTCGTGAGCTGCAGGAAGATCTCCTCGAGGCTCATGCGCATCGGCCGGAGTTCCACCAGGCCGAAGCCGGCCCCGACGGCCGCCTGCGCGACTGCCCGGCGCACGTCGAGGCCCTTCTCGCTCTGGACCTCGAAGCCGGTGAAGGCGCCGTGGCGGTTGGCGACGCTCACCGCGGTGACCCCCGGGATGCCGGCCAGCACCGGCTGCGCGTCGGCGCCCTGCGTGTCGAGCTCGACGTACACCGAGGCGGCGCCCTGCAGGCGCGCCGTGAGGTTCTCGGGCGTGTCCTCGGCCACGACGCGACCCTTGTTGATGATCACGACGCGCGAACAGGTCTGCGCCACCTCGGGCAGGATGTGCGTGCTCAGGACGATGGTGTGGTCGCCACCGAGGCTGCGGATCAGGTCGCGCGTCTCGATGATCTGCTTGGGGTCGAGCCCGGCCGTGGGTTCGTCGAGCACGAGCACGTCGGGGTTGTGGATGAGCGCCTGCGCCAGCCCGACCCGCTGCTTGTAGCCCTTGGAGAGCTTGCCGCAGTGGCGGTGGGCCATGTCGGCCACGTGCGCGCGCTGCATCACGGTCGCCACGCGGCTGGCCTGCTCGCCGGCCGGCACGCCCTTGATGCGGGCGACGAAGCGGAGGTACTCCCGCACCGTCATGTCTGGGTAGAGCGGGGGTGTCTCCGGCAGGTAGCCGATGCGGCGCTTGGCCTCCACCGGCTGCTCCTGCAGGTCGAATCCCGCGACGCGCGCGCGGCCCTCGGTGGGCGGCATGTAGCCGGTCAGGATGCGCATCGTGGTGGTCTTGCCGGCGCCGTTGGGCCCCAGGAACCCCAGGATCTCGCCCTTCCCGACGTTGAAGCTCACGCCATCGACCGCCGTGAAGGGGCCGTAGCGCTTGGTGAGCTGCTGCACCTCGATCACCGTATGTCTCCAGGACGCGGCCCGCCGAGGCGCCGTCGGGGGACGGGCGCACGCAGGCCGGATGCTCGTCGTGACGGGCTGTCGTTCCCGTCGGTCGACTGCCGATCCCACATCGTAATGAGCGCGATGGGGCGGGTCAATTTCCGGTACGCCAATCGCCAGCCGCCATCGTCTGGCACCCGGCACCCGGCACCCATGGCTCGCCGCCCCGGTGCCCGGTGCCCGGTGCCCGACGCCCGGCACCCCGACGCCGATCCCCGACCCGCGATTCGCGGTCCCCGTTCCTGTGATATATGAACACTTGTTCATATGTCACACCCGACTCCCGCCGCCTCCACCCCCGGCCGCGTCCCCGGCAGCGCCGCCCCCGGCCGCCGTCGCCCGGCCCGGGCGCCGGTGCCGCCGCTCTCCAGTGAGACCGCGGGCGCGCTGGCCGAGACCTTCCGGGTCCTCGGTGATCCGACGCGCATCCGGCTGATCGCCGCCATGGCGGTCGCCGAGCGCTGTGTCGGTGACCTGGCGAGCCTGGTCGGCATGAGCGAGTCGGCCGTGTCCCACCAGTTGCGCATGCTGCGCGCCGCCCGCATCGTCCGCACCCGTCGCGCCGGGCGGCAGATCTTCTACACCCTGGACGACGGCCACATCCTGGCGCTGTTCCAGCAGGGGCTGAGCCACGTCCACGAGGAGGTGACCGCGCCGGCATCGACCCGGCGTGGCGCCCCGGGGGGCACGCGATGAACGCCCCGGCCTGTCCTCGGTGCGTGGATCACCGGACGGCGACCTTCCACGTCGCGGAGATGGACTGCGCGCACGAGGTCGCGATCCTCGAGAAGCGGCTCGGCACCCTCGACGGCATCGTCGCCATCGACGCCGACGTGCTGTCGCGACAACTGCGCGTGCACTTCGACGGCGCCACGCTGACCGCCGGCGGGATCGCCGAAGCCGTGGCGCAGACGGGCATGCGCGCCTGGCCCGTCACCGCGGGCGCCGCACCGCCCCCGGCCGACGCCGGCGCGACCTGGCGGCTCGTCGTCGCCGGGCTCGCCTGCCTGCTCGCCATGGTGCTGTGGGCGCTCGGCCTGCACGACTGGCTGATCCGCGGCAGCCTGCTGGCCGCCGTCGCACTCACCGCGCCGTCGACCCTGCGCCGGGCGTGGCAGGCGCTGCGTGGCCGCCGCCTCGACATCCACGTGCTGATGACCGTGGCGGTGACCGGTGCCCTTGCCATCGACGAGTGGTTCGAGGCCGCGACGGTGCTCGTGCTGTTCGGCATCGCGCAGGCGCTCGAGGCCCGCAGCCTGGCGCGGGCGCGTCGGGCGATTGCCGACGTGCTCACGGTCACGCCACCTACGGCCGACGTCGTCCGCGGCGGCGCGACGCGCACCGTGCCGGTCGAGCAGGTCGCCGTCGGCCAGACCGTGTCGGTCAAGCCCGGTGCCCGCGTTCCGCTCGACGGCGTCGTCTCGGCAGGCGAGAGCACGGTGAACCAGGCGCCCGTCACGGGCGAGGCCGAGCCGGTGCTGAAGCTGCAGGGCGACGTCGTGTACGCCGGGTCGGTGAACGGCGAGGGTGCGCTCGCCGTCGAGGTGTCGCGGGTCTCCTCCGACAGCACGGTCGCGCGCATCGTCCATCAGGTCGAGCGCGCCCATGCGGCCCGTGCGCAGGTGCAGTCGACCGTCGATCGGTTCGCCGCGGTGTACACGCCGATCGTGCTCGGGCTCGCCGTGCTCATCGCCGTGCTGCCGCCGCTGGTCACCGGCGCGTCGTGGCTGGCCTGGATCGAGCGGGCGCTGGTGCTGCTGGTGGTGGCGTGCCCGTGTGCGCTGGTCATCGCGACACCGGTGGCGATGGTGTCGGCGCTGTCTGCGGCTGCCCGACGAGGCCTCCTGATCAAGGGCGGCGCGGTGCTCGAGCGGCTCGCGGCGATCCGCGTCGTCGCGCTTGACAAGACGGGGACCGCCACCGAGGGACGACTGCGACTCGAGGCGATCTCGGTCCTCGGCGACTTCGACGAGGCGCGCGCGCTGCAACTGGCCGCGTCGCTCGAGGCGGGCGTGCACCACCCGGTGGCTGAGGCGATCGTCGCCGAGGCAGCCTCGCGTGGGCTCGCGCCGCTGCCGGTGCAGGCCGCGCAGCACGTGCCCGGTCGCGGCGCCAGCGGCGTCGTCGACGGCGCGCGGGTCCGCATCGGCCGGCCCGACTGGGTGGCCGCGGGGAACGCTGGCGCCCCTGCGTTGCCCGACGTGACCGCCGTGCTGGTCGTCGACGACGTGCCGGCGCTGGCGATCGACGCGCTCGATCACGCGTGTGGCACGGCGGCGAGCGCGCTGGCCCAACTGCGCCGCCTCGGCATGGACGTCGCGCTGCTCTCGGGCGATCACGATCGCGCCGTCGCGCGCCTGGCCGGCGACCTCGGCATCGGCACGTGGCGCGCGCGCCTGCTCCCCGAGGACAAGGCGGTCGCCGTTCGGGAACTCGGCGCCGCCGGCGCCGTGCTGATGGTGGGCGACGGCATCAACGACGGACCGGCGCTCGCGGTCGCGAGCGTCGGCCTTGCGATGGCCGACGGCGGCACCGCCGTGGCGATCGAGGCGGCCGACGGCGCGATGATGCACCGCGACCTGACGCTCGTGCCGTACGCGATCGCGCTCGGGCGCGCGACGCTGCGCACGGTGCGGGGCAACGTCGCGCTCGCGCTCGCGATCAAGGTCGCGGTGATCGCGCTCGCCGCCGCGGGCCTGGCGTCGCTGTGGCTCGCGGTGCTGGCCGACGTCGGGGCGTCGCTGCTGGTGGTGGCACTCGGTCTCCGGTTACTCTCGTTCCGGGGGGCTTGACGCGGTCGCGCGCGATTGCGACCCTTCTTGCCTTGTCGCTATAATCCGCCCGTTGCAGTCGGGGGCGCCGGCACATGCCGGCATGGAACACCCACCGGCTGCGGAGACCGTCATGTCCATGAGTGCCCCGAGCCGCGAGAGTACCGACGTGCGTGACCTCGAGCTGGAAGCCGTGCCCGGCCAGTCCTTTCCCGCGAGCTCGTTCGAGTCGCCGATCTTCCATGCGTTCGACGACGAGGACGAGGAAGACGAGGACGATGACGAGGACGACGAGGACTGGGACGACGACGAGGACGAGGACTGGGACGACGAGGACGAGGGCGAGGAAGACGACGAGGACGAGGACGAAGACGACCTCGGTTGGGACGATGACGAGGACGACCTCGACGAGGAAGACGAGTAGCCGCGCCTCCGGGCGTCCGCTGCTCGACTGACCCCCTGCGGCCTGCCCTTCCGGCAGGCCGCTGCCACGATGCGCGGCACTGCACCCTTCGACCGGCTCGTGCCGGCAGTCGCCGCGCTCTTCTTGTGTGCGCACCTCGCGTGGCTGCCACGCCACCTCGAGGACATCGACTCGATCAACTTCGCGCTCGGCCTGCAGCACTACGACGTGGCCGCGCACCAGCCGCATCCGCCCGGCTACCCGGTGTTCACGCTCGTGGCCCGGGGCGTGGCGTCGGTGCTGGAGCCGCTGGCGCCCGATCCGCAGGCGCGCGCCGCGATGGCCATGGCGCTGTTGTCCGGGCTCGCGGCGGCACTGGCGCTGATCGCCCTGCACCGCATCCTGCGCATCGTCGTGCGAGATGCGTCATCACCTGCTGACTCGTCGCTGCCGGGACTGGTCGTGCTGCTGGTGGCGGCGGCGCCGTTGTTCTGGATCACGGCGGCGCGGCCCCTGAGCGACATGGCCGGCCTGGCCGCGGCGCTCGGTTGCCAGTGGCTGCTGTTGCGCGCGCGTTGGCGGCTCGAGCCGCTGCGCACCGCGCTGCTCGCCGGCCTGGCATGCGGGTTGGCCACCGGCGTCCGATCGCAGGTGGCGTGGCTGGTCGTGCCGCTGCTCGCGTGGGTGTGCGTGGGTGTCTGGCGGCGCTTCGACCTGCGCGCCGCGCTCGGCGTGGCGGCAGCGTCGTTGGCCGGCGTGATCGCCTGGGCCGTGCCGATGGTGTGGCTCACCGGCGGCGCGGCGGCCTATCGCGCCGCGCTCGCCTCGCAGGCGGGCGAGGACTTCGACGGCGTGCCGATGCTGTTCCTGCAGCCCGGCGTGCGGCGCCTGCTGGTGGCGCTCGGCGACACCTTCGTCTCGCCCTGGGGTTGGTGGCCCGTGGCCGCCGTCGCGATCGCCCTGGCACTGGTCGGCCTGCTGGCGCTGCGGGCGCGACCTGCCCTCGCCACCTGGCTCACGCTCGGCTTCCTGCCGTACCTGGTGTACCACCTGCTGTTCCAGGAGACCGAGACGACCCGGTACGCGCTCCCGCTCGTGCCGGCGGTCGCGACCCTTGTCGTCCTCGCGCTCGTGCGCTGGGTGCCGAGGTATGCGGCGCCCGCGGCCGTCGTGGCCGCCGGCGTGGTGCTGGCCGTCGCCGGGCAGGCGCACCAGCAGTACGTCGGCGCCGGCGTGACCTCGGGCGAGGCGATGACGCGCCTGGCCACCGACGCGCAGGGTGCCGGGGCGACCGTGCTCATGCATCGCCGCGTGTGGGCCGAGACGCGGCGGGCCCGTGCCACCCTCACGCCGACCGCGACCTACACGCTGCTGCCGGCACCGCGCTCGCACGAGTGGCAGGGCGCCACCGCGGCATTACAACGCGGCGTGCGCGAGATTCGCTGGCTCGTCGACCCGCGGCGGGGCGACCGCGGGGCAATCGATCCGCGCGCCTTCCGGCTCGACTCGGCGGTGCGCTGGCCGATGCCCGTCGCGGCGATGCTCGGCGGCATGCGACCTCATGCCTTCGACGTCTATCGCGTCGTCGACCCGCAGTGGATGCTCGGCGACGGATGGGGGCTGTCGCCCGAACTCGCCGGCCTGTCGGCGGCGGCCGGGCAGGGGCCCTCGACCACGGGCAGTTCGGCGTGGGTGCGCACGCAACCGGGGCCGGTGACGATCGTCGTGGGAGGCCGACACCTGGCGCCGGCCGGTGCGTCACCCGCGGTGCTCGAGATCCGTGTCGGAAGCCGCCATGCGACGCGCGTCGAGGTGCCGCCTGGACCGTTCGCGATCGTCCGGACGCTGCCCGACGTGACCGGGGCGGAGCGCTACGTCCCGCTCGAGGTGCGGGCGCTCGGGATCACTGGCGACGAGCGCATCTTCCTCGAACAGTTCGACGCACAGCCGGTGGGCACGCCCGTCATCGCACTCGGGACGGGTTGGTACGAGCCCGAGCGTGACGTCGCCACTGGCCGACAATGGCGCTGGGTGGGTGACGAGAGTCACTTCGACCTGGCCGGTCTCGAGGGGAAGGCCAGGCTGGTGGTCGCAGGGACCTACCCGCGGCACTACGATCGCCAGCCGGTGCTCGAGATGTTCGTCGACGGCCGGCGGGTGGCCCGCCATGAACTGCCGAGGCCGTTCCGCTTCGAGGACGTGCTGGACGCTCGTCCGTTGGACGGGCGCACGCGCGTCACGTGGCGCGTGTCGCCCTCGTTCGTGGCGGGCGAGCGGACCGGCACCGCCGACGCGCGACGGCTGGCGCTGGAGATTGGCACGATACGGGTCGATGCCGTTCGTTGACACGTCTCAGGCGCGCCGATAGGCTGTGGCACGATGCAACGCGTGACGGTGTCGGCCCCTGGCACCGTGTCCCCATCTTTCTCTCTCCCGGGAGTCTCGGATCGATGTCTCGACTGAAGGTCGTGCTGCCTGCTGTCGGCCTGTGCCTGGCCCTCGGTGTCGCAGGCTGTGCCAAGAAGGCGCCCGCGCCCGCGCCGGCACCGCCCCCACCGGCACCAGCCACCACGCCGGCACCCCCTCCGCCGCCGCCCCCTCCGCCGCCGGCTCCGGCCCCCGCGGCCGAGTCGCCCAGGGCGCTCACCGAGGAGGAACTCTTCGCCAAGAAGAGCCTCGAGGAACTGAACGCGGAGAAGCCGCTCACCGACGTGTTCTTCGGGTACGACAGCTCGCAGCTCAGCGAGGAGGGCCGCGTCGCCGTCCAGAAGAACATGGAGTGGCTGAAGAAGTGGACCGGCACGCGCGTGCTGGTCGAGGGCCACTGCGACAACCGCGGCACGCCGGAGTACAACCTGGCGCTCGGCGAGCAGCGCGCGGCGGCCGTGCGTGACTATCTCGTGAGCCTCGGCCTGCCGGCCGAACGGGTCACGATCGTCAGCAAGGGCGAGGAGCAGCCCTTCTGCACCGAGGAGGCGGAGAGCTGCTACTCGCAGAACCGCCGCGGGCACTTCCTGATCACGGCGAAGTAGGCGCGGTCAGGCGGGAACACGAAAGGCCGACGGGCAGCGATGCTCGTCGGCCTTTTTCTGTTCCGTGTAGCCGTCGACCTTCAGGTCGACGGTCAGAGATGTTGCGCGTCGAGCTGAAGCTCGACGCCTACGGCCCGGCGATCTCGGCGTTGATGGCGGCCGCTGCTCCGGCGGGGTCGGCGGCACCGGTGATCGGTCGCCCGATGACGAGGTAGCTCGCACCGGCGGCGACGGCCTCGCGCGGCGTCATGGTGCGCGCCTGGTCGTCCTTGCTCGCGCTCGCGGGACGGATGCCGGGCGTGACGATCGCGAAGTCGCTGCCGCAGGTGTCGCGGATGAGGGTGATCTCCTGCGGCGAGGCGACGACGCCGTCGATGCCCGCCTCGCGGGCCAGCGCGGCGAGCCGCTGCACCTGCGCGCGCACGCCGTCGGTCGTTCCCACCGCCGCGAGCCGCTCGTCGTCGAGGCTGGTGAGCACCGTGACGCCGACGATGAGTGGGCGCGGGCCGCCGGTCCTGGCGGCTTCCTCGTGCGCGGCGTCGCGCGCCGCCCTCAGCATGTCGAACCCGCCGCTGGCGTGCACGGTCATCATCCACGCCCCGAGTCGCGTGCCCGCTCGCACCGCGCCGGCGACCGTGTTCGGGATGTCGTGGAACTTCAGGTCCAGGAACAGGCGGAGCCCGCGGTCGACGATCGGCGCGACGGCCGCCGGTCCTTCGCTCACGAAGAGCTGCTTGCCCACCTTGAAGCCGCCGACGTGCGGGGCCAGCGTGGAGACGAGCGTGTCGGCCTGCGCGATGCGGTCGACGTCGAGGGCGATCAGGATGGGCGACATGCGGGGGCCGGGGCTGCCTTCTTCTTCGGGATGTCCACGCCGCCGACCAGGTCGGCCAGCCGCGCCACGCCGTGGCGCACGCAGTACGCCTCGAGGTCGCGCATCACCGTCGTCCAGATGAACGGGTCGGCGAAGTTGGCCGTGCCGATCTGCACGGCGTTGGCGCCAGCGAGCATGAACTCGATCACGTCGGTCGCCGTCGCGATGCCGCCCATGCCGACGATCGGGATCTTCACCGCCTGGCGGCACTCGTACACCATGCGCACGGCGATCGGGCGGATGGCGGGGCCGCTGAGGCCGCCCATCACGTTGGTCAGCCTCGGCTGTCGCGTCTCGACGTCGATGGCCATGGCGAGGAACGTGTTGACGAGCGAGATCGCGTCGGCCCCGGCGTCTTCGGCGGCGCGCGCGAACGATGCGACGTCGGTGACGTTCGGGGTGAGCTTGGGCATGATCGGCAGGCGCGTCGCCTTGCGCACGGCCGACACCACGTCGTGCGTGCCGGGCAGGCTGCAGCCGAACTGGATGCCGCCTTCCTTGATGTTCGGGCAGGAGATGTTCAGCTCGATGGCCGCGACGCCCTCGTGATCGGAGAGCACCCGGCACACCTCGACGTACTCGTCGAGCGTCACCCCGCACACGTTGACGATGGTCGTCGCGCCGAGCGCGCGGAGTTCCGGCAGGCGCTCCTTCACGAAGCGGTGCACGCCGATGCCCTGCAGGCCGATGGCGTTGAGCATGCCCGCCGGCGTCTCGACGATGCGCGGCGGCGCGTGGCCCTCGCGCTCGGTCATGAACAGGCCCTTGACCACGACCGCGCCGAGCGTCGAGAGGTCGAGCGCTTCCTTGTACTCGACGCCGTAACCGAAGCAGCCGCTCGCGGCCATCAGCGGGTTGACGAGGGTGAGCGGGCCGAGCGGGGTCGTGAAATCAACCATGGTGGGCCAGCCCTTCCCACTGCAGGGTGCTGGCGGCGAACACCGGTCCGCTGGTGCACGAGCGGACGAAGTGCGACCCGCCGTCGGCCGTCTTCACCGGCACCACGCAGCTGTAGCAGCCACCCATGCCGCAGCCCATCACCTGCTCGAGCGAGACCCAGGCATCGCGCCCGGCGGCGTCAGCCAGGTCGGCGACCGCGCGCATCATCGGCGTCGGGCCGCAGCAGTAGATCGCGACGGGGGTGTCGGCTGGCGTGGCCTGCAGCGCCGCGCCGAGCGGCGCGGTGATGCGCCCATGGACGCCGCGGCTGCCGTCCTCGGTGGCGAGCACGAGCTCGACGCCGCGCTCGGCGAACCACTCGGCGTAGTAGAGATCCTCGCCGCGACGCGCGCCGTAGAACAGCGTGAGCGGCACGCCGCGCGCCGAGAGCGCCTCGGTGAGCGTTGCGAAGGGCGCGAGCCCGACGCCGCCGGCGACCATCCACGCGCGTGTCGTCGCCTCCACCAGCGGCCACGGCTGGCCGAGCGGGCCGAGGCACCCGAGGCGGTCGCCGACGCGCGCCTCGAACAGCTGGCCCGTACCCGTGCCGATCCGCTTGTTGAGGATGGAGATGCCGGTCGGGGTGCCATCGGCGCCCCGCACGATCTCGAAGATGGAGAACGGTCGCCGCAACAGCGGCTCGAGGCCCGGCTTCGTCTTGACCATGACGAACTGACCCGGCCGTGCCGCCGCGGCCACCCTCGGCGCCGCCAGTGTCACGACGTTGTACTCTGCCGACAGCGCTCGATTCGCGAGCACCTCGGCCGGCTCGTCCACGATCATCGAGGGCAGCATAGCGCATCCGCCTCATGCCGTACCTGCGACTGCTGACCAACGCCCTCGCGGCCGGCGCCCTCGGCGCCGTGATGCTGCTGCACCTGGTGCTGCTGCTCAATCCGCAGGTGCCGCTGCACCCCGGCGTGCTGTTCTCGCTCGGCTGGCGGCTCGGGCTGACGGCCGGCGTGCTGCTGGCCGCGGCCTTCTTCTTCGCCAGCCTCGTCCGGTACCTGTCGACCCGGCGCGGACCCGGGTGGCTGAGCCTGCGCCTCCTCGCCTGGATGACGACCCTGGTGGTCGGCCTCGGCGCGCTGCTCTCGTGGTTGAACCTGTCGGCGTACCAGGCGTCGTTGACGCCAGGCGCGGGCCGTCGTGGCGCGGTCGTCGCGCTCACCCTGGCGATCTCGGCCGGCGTGCTGCTGCTCATCGCGCTTGTGCACTACGGCTTCGGGCGCCGCGGTAGCCGCGTGGGTGG
The DNA here is from genome assembly GCF_016865485.1 of Luteitalea sp. TBR-22. Lineage (NCBI taxonomy): Bacteria > Pseudomonadati > Acidobacteriota > Vicinamibacteria > Vicinamibacterales > Vicinamibacteraceae > Luteitalea > Luteitalea sp. TBR-22. The sequence goes on from NZ_AP024452.1 coordinate 869,191, forward strand.
CACCCTGCTCGGCATCGCCGTCGTCTCGGCGATGGTGTTGCCGCTGGTCGCGCGCGGGCCTGGCGAGCGCGGCGCGGGGCCGGCCAGGGGCGTGCGTCCCGTCGATGCGACCCTGCGTGAGCAGCCCGCCGGGCGCGTGTGGATCATCCTGCTCGACGGCGCCTCGCTCGATTACGTGTCGCCGGCGGCAGCGCAGGGGCGGTTGCCCAACTTCGGCCGCCTGCTCGACGGCGGCGCCTACCTGACGTTGTTCTCGATCGAGCCCCGACAGCCCTCGCCGATCTGGGCCTCGGTGGCCACGGGGCGCTACCCACCGGGCACGGCGGTGCGGGCCCACGACCGCTACCGGGGTGGGTGGGCGACGCTCGACCTGCTGCCGCGGTACGTCTTTGCCGACCTGCTGGTGCTGTCGGGCGTGCTGACGGCGACGCCGCACCGGGTGGAGGACCTGCGTGGGGCGCCCTTGTGGCGGGTGCTCGATGCCTCCGGCTTCCCGGCGGTGACGGCCGGGTGGCCCTTCGCCGTGCAGGGCGCGTCGGGCCGGGGACGCATCATCGCCGACGATGCCCGCCGGGCCGACCTGCCGCCCATCGAGGCCGACCGCGCATTGCGTGAGCGCTTCGAGGCCGCCCTGCTCGAGGGCGACGTGCAGGTGGCCGCCATCCGGTACGCGGCGCTGTCTGCCGGTGCGCGCGACGCCCTGCTGCCGCTGTCGGGGCCGGCCGGGCGTCGGCCACTGGACGCCGTGTACGACTTCATCGACGCCGAGATCGGCCGTGTCCTGCAACGGCTGGCACCCGACGATCTCCTGCTCGTCGTATCGGGCTATCGTCTCGAGTCGCCGAGCCCGCTGGTGCGCGTGCGCGATCGCCTGGTCGACGACGCGGGGCTGGCGGCGGAGGCCAGTCGGTCCGACGGCTTCATGCTCGCCTACGGTCGGCAGGTGGCGCCCGGCCGCAAGACCCTCGGCGCCATCGTCGACGTGCTGCCGACCATCCTCTACTACCTCGGCCTGCCGGTCGGGCGCGACATGGACGGCTACGCGCGCACCGACATCTTCGTGGGGTCGCTCACCAACGGGCGACCGGTGAGCTTCATCAGGAGCTATCAGTAGGCTCAAGGCTCCACAGGGGTAGGGCGCGGTCTCCGACCGCGCCGTCAGTACCACCCAGCCGCTAACGGCGCGGTAGGGACACCGCGCCCTACCTCTGGGCCTTCTGCTACACTGTCGCCGGCTCTTTAATCGCGGTCCGGTGAGTCCGCAAAGAGGTCGTCATGCCAACTTCCGAAGTGCCGCGCGCCCGCGCGGTTCCTCCACAACGTCGAGTCCCCGTGCGCGCCGAGTTCCCGGCGTCGCCTGGCCATGCCTGCCGGAGGGTGTCATGCCCGTGGTGATGGACGGCTCGCGCATCGAGCGCACGCTCCGCCGCATCGCCCACGAGATCCTCGAGCGCAACCGCGACCTCTCGGACATGGCCCTGGTCGGCATCCGGACGCGTGGCGTGGTGATCGCCGAGCGGCTCGCGGCGGTCCTGAAGGAGGCCGGCAGCGTCACGATGCCGGTCGGCTCGCTCGACATCACGCTGTACCGCGACGACTACATGCGGACGCCCGTCGGGCCGCAGCCGGTGGTGCGCAGCACCGACATCCGCTTCTCGGTCGAGGGGCGCCGACTGCTGCTTGTCGACGACGTGCTCTACACCGGGCGGACGATCCGCGCCGCGCTGGACGCGATCATCGACTACGGCCGGCCACGCAGCATCCAGCTGATCGTGCTGGTCGATCGCGGGCACCGCGAGCTGCCGATCAAGGCCGACTACGTGGGCAAGAACCTGCCGACCTCGCAGGAGCAGAGCGTGCAGGTGCGGCTCACCGAGATCGACGGCCTCGACGAGGTCCAGCTCGAGGAGGGCGCATGAGCGGGCCGACGCCGGTCACCGCCCTGAGCGGTCGCCACCTGCTCGGCATCAGCGACCTCACGCCGCGCGAGATCACCCTCGTGCTCGACACCGCCGACGCGATGCGCGAGGTGGGCGAGCGGCAGATCAAGAAGGTGCCGGCGCTGCGCGGTCGCACCATCGTCAACCTGTTCTTCGAGCCGAGCACGCGCACCCGCACCTCGTTCGAGATCGCCGAGAAGCGCCTGAGCGCCGACACGCTCAACCTCGCCGTGTCGACGTCGAGCGTCGTCAAGGGCGAGACGCTGCTCGACACGGTGAGCAACATCGAGGCGATGCAGCCCGACATGCTCGTCGTGCGGCACGCCTCGTCGGGGGCCTGCGAGCAGCTGGCGCGGCACTGCCGATCGCGCATCGTCAACGCCGGCGACGGCCTGCACGAGCACCCGACGCAGGCGCTGCTCGACGCCTACACGATCCGCCAGCACAAGGGCCGGCTCGACGGGCTGCAGGTGGCGATCGTGGGCGACCTGCTGCACAGCCGCGTGCTGCGGTCCAACCTGCTGCTCCTGCGCAAGATGGGCGCCACGGTGCGGGTCGCCGCGCCGCGGCCGCTCGTGCCGGTGGGCATCGAGGCGATGGGCGCCATCCCCTGCCGCACCATCGAGGAGGCGCTCGAGGGCGCCGACGTCGTGATGATGCTGCGCATCCAGCTCGAGCGGATGCAGAACAACTTCTTCCCGTCCCTGCGCGAGTACTTCACGTTGTTCGGGCTGACGTCCGAGCGCCTCGCGCTCGCGAAGCCGGACGCCATCGTGATGCACCCCGGGCCGATGAACCGCGGCGTCGAGATTGCCTCCGACGTCGCCGATGGTCCCCGTGCCGTCATCCTCGAGCAGGTGGCCAATGGCGTCGCCGTGCGCATGGCGGTGCTGTACCTGCTCGGCGGGAGCGACGAATGAGTGAACCCATGACGTACATCCTCAGGAACGGCCGCGTGGTCGATCCCGCCAACGGCCGCGACGCGGTCCTCGACGTCGAGGTCCGCGACGGCGTGATTGCGCGCATCGGCGCCAACCTCGAGGCGCCCGCCGGCGCCACGGTGCTCGACGTGCCAGCCGGCTGCATCGTGACGCCCGGCCTCATCGACATGCACGTGCACCTGCGCGAGCCCGGGCAGGAACACAAGGAGACGGTGGCCAGCGGTGTCGCCGCCGCGGTCGCCGGGGGCTTCACCGCCGTCGCCTGCATGCCCAACACGAGTCCGGTCAACGACAGCGCCGCGGTCACCCGCTACATCGTCGACAAGGCGGCTGCGGCCGGCCTGGCGCGCGTGTACCCGATCGGCGCGGCCTCGGTGGGGTCGAAGGGCGAGCAGATGGCCGAGATCGGCGAGCTCAAGGCGGCCGGCTGCGTCGCCGTGTCCGACGATGGACACCCGATCCGGACGGCGTTGCTGATGCGGCGCGTGCTCGAGTACGCCGGCATGCTCGACGTGCTGGTCATCGACCACTGCGAGGACCCGACGCTCAAGGGCGACGGTGTCGTCCACGAAGGGGCGGTGGCCTCCGAGCTCGGGTTGCGCGGCATCCCGGGCGAGGCCGAGGAACTCTGGATCGAGCGCGACATCACGCTGGCCGGCCTGACGAAGACCCCCGTGCACGTCGCGCACCTCAGCACGGCGGGCTCGCTGCGCGCGGTGAGGGCCGGCAAGGCGCGCGGCATCGCGGTGACCTGCGAGGTGACGCCGCACCACTTCGTGATGACCGACGAGGCGCTGCGCGGCTACGACACCAACACGAAGATGAACCCGCCGCTGCGGCCGCAGGCCGACGTCGACGCGCTCGTCGAAGGACTGGCCGACGGCAGCGTCGACGTGATCGCCACCGACCATGCCCCGCACCATGCCGACGAGAAGGCGCTGTCGTACGACCAGGCGCCGTTCGGCATCACGGGCCTCGAGACGGCGGTGCCGCTCACCTTCGATCGTCTCGTGCACACGGGGCGGATCGACCTCGCGCGCATGGTGGAACTGCTGTCGGTCAACCCGGCGCGCATCCTGAAGGTGCCGGGCGGATCGCTCACCGAGGGGGCGCCGGCCGACATCACGGTGCTCGCGCCCGACCTGGCGGTCACCATCAGGGCGGCCTCGCAGAAGTCGCTCTCGAAGAACATGCCCTTCGAGGGCTGGACCCTGAAGGGGGGCGTGGCCGCGACCATCGTCGGCGGCCGCCTCGTCTATCGCAACCCGGCCGTCGACGGCCTCGAGGGCTGGCCGACGGCGCCGGTCCAGTAACGGAGTCCTTCCCTCCCATGACCCATCGGATCGACGACGTCCGCAGGCGCGCGCAGCGCATCCTCCAGGACGCCAACGTGCTGCTCGAGGGCCACTTCGACTTCGGCAACGGCTACCACGGGCGCACGTACCTGAACCCGCACATGCTGTTCTGCCACCCGGCGACCATCTGGCAGCTGGCGCAGGACCTGCTCGACGTGCTGCCGTACGAGATCGCCACCAACGTGCAGGCCGTGGTCGGGCCGTCGACCGGCGGTGCGCTGCTGGCGCACACCATCGCCGGCCTGCTCGACGGCCGGCGTGACCTCGCGCACCCGCCCACCGTGTTCGCCCCGGTGCAGCACGATGCCGAGGAGGGGCTGCGCCTCCGCTCCACCTACCGTCGCGTGCTCGCCGGCAAGAAGGTGCTGCTGGTCGACGACGTGCGCAACACCGGGAAGACGTTGGCGCACTGCGCCGAACTGGTGCGCAAGGCCGGCGGCGAGGTGATCGCCACGGCGCAGATCTACGACCGCATGGCCTCGGTAGTGTCGCTGGACGTGCCGAACGTGGCGCTGCTCGAGTACGACGCGCGCGACATCAATACGTCGACGACGTGCCCGCTGTGCGCCGCGGGCGTGCCGCTCACGAGTTTCTGACGGGCCGGCTCGGAGAGCCGGCCCTGGCTTCACGGCCGGCAGCCGGGAGTCGGCAGTCGGCAGTCAGAGCGCTCTCTGAGCCCTGAGCCCTGAGCCGTGAGCCTTCCCGGATCACTCACCGATGCCTCCCGCCCGATCCGCTCGCCCGGCGCCCCTGCTTGGCCTGAAGCCTGCCGACCTTGCGCGGTTCCGCGTCGAGCTCGATCGCCTGCACGACGCGTACAACGTGCCCGACTCGGCGGCCGACCCGGTGCAGTTCGTGTGGCGCTACGGGGACCCGCGTGATCGGGAGGTGGTGGCGGCCATTGCGTCGGGACTCGCCTTCGGGCGGCTCGCCAGCGTGCTGGCGAGCATCGAGCGCGTCCTCGCGCTGCTCGGCCCGCATCCGGCCGCCTACGTCGATGCGCTCGACGTGCCGCTGGCCCGCTCGGCACTCGCCGACGTGGTGCACCGCTGGACGCGCGGCGACGACCTCGTCGCGTTGCTGGTCGTGCTCCGGACGCTGCGGGCGCGCCACGGGTCACTCGAGGGCGCGTTCCTCGCCGGCGACGATCCGACGAGCGAGGACGTGGCGCCGGGCCTCGAGGCGTTCTGTGCCGAAGCCTGCGCCGTGGACGTGCGTGAGGCCTACGGCGGCGCGACCCGCGGCCTGCCCGCCGAAGCCGCCAGCGAAGCCAGCGGTCGGCGAAGGCTGGGACGCCTCGGCGTGCACTACTTCTTCCCGCGGCCGTCGCTCGGCAGCGCCTGCAAGCGCCTCAACCTGTTCGTGCGGTGGATGGTGCGGCAGGACGCGGTCGATCCCGGCGGGTGGAGCGGCGTCTCACGCTCGCGCCTCGTGATCCCGCTCGACACCCACACGATCCGCGTCGGCCGCTGCCTGCGCCTGACGCGCTACACCAGTCCGGGCTGGAAGATGGCCGCCGACATCACGGCGACGCTACGACGGATCGATCCGGACGACCCGGTGCGCTACGACTTCTCGCTGTGCCACATGAGCATGATGGGCGCGTGTGGCCACGGCAAGAAGGTCGGCAGCACGCACTGTCCGCTGCGCGGGTTCTGCCGGCCGGGCAGAACGAGTGACAAGGGACAGGTACGAAAGTCACGAGGACGCCAAGGGACAGGGGACCAGGACGGGTAGGGACCAGGAAAGGCCCGGCGCTCGTCATAGCTGCCGGACCTCGCGAACGGCCCGTCTCGTCCCTCGCTACTGGTCGTCCCGTTCCCTTGTCCCTCGCCTCCCTTGTCACTGGTCGCTCGTCCCTCGTCCCTTGCTCATGCGCTCCTCCAGTTCCTCCAGGCTCTTCGGCCAGTCCTCGCGCAGCAGGCGTGACAGGGCGCGATCGGCGAGCAGCTTGCCGCCGGTCTGGCACCTCGGGCAGTAGTTGGCCTCGTTCTGCGCGTACACCAGCCGCTGGATCGGCGTGCCGCAGCGCGGGCAGGGCTGCCCGTAGCGGCCGTGCGCGACCATGCCCTCGACGAAGGCCGTGACCTTCTCGGGGAAGCCATCCCCGACCCGCTCGCGGAACCGATCGATCCATACCTGCAGCGTGTCGCGCGTCGCCGCACGGAGTGTCGCGATCTCCTCGGCCGACAATTGGTGCGTCTGGCGCATCGGTGAGAGCTGCGCGGCGTGCAGGATCTCGTCGGAGTAGGCGTTGCCGATGCCGCTGAACAGGCGCGGGTCGGTGAGCGCGCGCTTGAGCGTGTGCCGCTCGCGCGTCAGCGCCTCGGCGAACGCCTCCGGCGAGGCGGTCATCACGTCGATGCCTCCGGGATCCATCGCCGCGAGCGCCACGGCACCCTGCACGGCATGCAGCGACGCGCGGCGCTTCGAGCCGGCTTCGGTGAGCATCAGCGTGCCCGGCGTGAAGTCGAACGCGCACAGTCCGACCTTGCCCGGCACCGGCGCGCCCGGCTTCTTCCACTGCAGGCGTCCGGCGATCATCAGGTGGAGCACGAGGTAGTGCTCGTCCGGGAACACGAAGACGAGCCGCTTGCCGAGGAGCCGCACGTCGCCAAGCACCCGTCCCGTGAACGCTTCCAGGGGCGGGTCGACGGTGCGCAGCAGGAACGGACTCCGGACGCGCACCCCTTCGAGCGCCTGCCCGACGGCCCGGGCGCGAATGGCGTCGACGTAGATCGTCAGGTCTGGAAGCTCAGGCACGGGGCAGACGCCAGAACAAGGGACGAGGGAAGAGTACGCCAGTCACAAGGGAGGCGGGGCACAAGGGACAAGGGACGAGTACGCAAGTGACCAGGGAGGCGGGGGACAAGGGGCGAGGTAGAACGGAACCTGGGACAAGGGCAGGGCAGACCGTCGGCCAAGGTCGACGGCTACGGCCTCGGTAACAGCGACCTCGCCGCGACCGCATCGGACTCGCGGCCTTGCCGCTGGTCCCTTGGCGGCTCGTCCCTTGTTGCTGGCCGTCCTGGTGACTCGTGTGCGTGTCCCTTGTCCCTTGTTCAGCTCCGTGCTGCGAGCAACTGCTCGTACTCCGCGACCGTGTTGCGGACCATGTGCTCGACGCTGAACCTGTGGTGCACGCGTTCGTAGCCGGCGGCGGCATAGCGACGGGCGGCGTCCTCGTCGAGCAGCATCGTCGTCAGGGCGTCGGCCAGCGCGTCGGCATCGCGGGGCGGCACGAGCAGCCCGGTCTCGTCGTGCACCACGACCTCGGGGATCCCGCCGGTGTCGGTGGCGACGATGGGGCGCGCGCAGGCCATGGCGTCGAGCAGCGACGTGCCGAGCCCCTCCATCACCGAACTCATCACGAAGACGTCCGCCGTCTTCATCAGCCCCAGCACGTCGGTGCGGAAGCCAGGCAGCAGCACGTGCTTCTCGAGGCCGCGATGGTGCACCTGCTTCTCCAGCGACTGGTGCAGTTCGCCCTGTCCGAGGATCACCAGTCGTGCGTCGGGCACCGAGCGCACCACGGAGGCAAAGGCGTCGATCAGATAGCGCTGTCCCTTGTGCGGCACCAGCGCCGCCACGTTGAGCACCACCGGCGCGCCGTGTGGCAGCCAGAACGTCTCGTGGATGGACACCGGCGGCGCGTCGGCGACGTGCTGCAGGTCGACGCCCTCGTGCACCGTGACGACCCGATCGGCGGGGATGCCGTCGGCGACGAGGATGCGGCCGATCGCGGCGGAGGCGCAGATGAAGCGATCCACCTGCCGATACTTGGCCCGCGACAGCGAGTTGCCGGCCAGCCTGAAGTCGACGCGCCGTGAGGCCACCAGCATGGGCGGCGGCCACGGCATGCGGAAGCCGAGGGCGAGTGCCGCGAGCGCGACGCCGTGCGGGTCGTGGGCGTGCAGGACTGCCGGGTCGAAGGCGCGGATGATGCGCGCCAGCTTCCACGCCGCGTGGAAGTCGACCTCGAAGCGTGGCGCCAGCGGCACCAGGTCGGGGTCCTGCGGCGCGCGCCGGCGCAACTCGCCATCCGGATGCGCCACCAGCATCGTGGGGTGCCCGAGGGCGCGCAGGCCCTTGACGGTGAGGAGGGCCTGGTTCTGGCCCCCGCGCCAGGTGCGCGCGGTGTCGATGTGGATCGTGCGGATGGCCATGGGTGCGGGTCAGGTCGCCTGGCGTTGGCGCTCCCACAGCTTCACGTACTTCTGCAGGACGTACACGGCGCCGAGCAGCGACACGACGAGTCCGGGCACGCCGTCGCGGAACCCGGCGCGCGCGACGTAGTTGCGCAGGAAGGCCGCTGGCGGGTGCACGAGGAAGTGCCAGGCCCGCGCCCGCCGACCCTGCGCCTGCATCTGTCGAGCGGCGAGCGTCGTGTAATGGTTCATCCGCGTCAGGTGCTCGGCGACATCCGCGTAGGGACGATGCTCGAACTCGGCGGCGAGGTCGGCGATGGCGCCCTGCACCTGCAGCGCCTCGTGCACGGGGCGGTCGTCCCACTGCGCGCGTCGACGGTCGTACAGGCGGACGGCCCGGTCGGGATACCAGTCGGTGGAGCGGATCCAGCGCCCGAGGTACCACGTGACCCGGGGCATGCGGTACGCGGCCGGTTCCGGCGAGTCGGGCAGGGCCGCGATGGCCTCGCGCAGGGCGTCGGTGATTGCCTCGTCGGCATCGAGGGAGAACACCCAATCGTGCCGCGCCAGCGAGGCCGCGTGGTTCTTCTGCGCGCCGTAGCCGACCCACTCCCGGACCTCGACCCGGGCACCCATCGCCCGTGCCCTGGCCACCGTGTCGTCGGTGCTGCCGCAGTCGACGACGACGCACTCGGCGGCCCAGGCGGCAGACCTGAGGGCCCGCTCGATGTGGGCCGCGGCATCCCTGGTGATGACGATGACGCTGACCGGCGGCGGCACGGGGACAGCTTAACTCACGGCTCAGGGCTCACGGTTCAGGGCTCACGCGATGCGGAAGGCCGAAGACGACGTGGGAATTCCGGAGTAGCGCCCAAGAGAAAAGGCCCAGGGGGTGATGCCCCTGGGCCTCGAGTCGTCGAGCGGTGAACGGCGATTCGTCCGGGTCTGTTCTCGAGCCCTGAGTCCTCAGCCCTGAGCCGCGAGAATCAGCTAGAAGCGCTGCGCGCCGCCGGTGGTGTTGGTGGTGCGGTTGGTGCCGGCGACGCTGGTGGTGGTGCCGGCCGCCACGTTGCCGGTGCCGGTGGCCGAGCCGAGCGTGACGTTGCCGGCGCCGGCGCCGGCGATCGAGGCTTCCTGCGCGGCCTCGAAGTCGACGCGCGACTTCTCGAAGTCGAGGATGGCGCGCTGCTCGTTGTTGCGGGCCTGCGCGAGGTCACGCTGCGCCTGCAGCACGTTGAAGGTCGTCGAGAGGCCGACGCCGAACTTCTTCTGCTCGGCCTCGAGCCGTCGCTCGGCCAGGGTGCGCGCGGCCTGGGTGCTGCCGACGCGCTTCAGGTTGGTGTTGACCTGCCGACCGAGGTCGCGGACCTGCTGGACGACCTGGCGCTCGAGGTCGCGGAGCTGCAGCAGCGTCTGCTCGTTCTGCAGCACCTGGCGCTCGAGGTTCACGCGGTTGCCGTTGCGCCCGATCGGGTAGCGGAAGTTCAGGCTGACCGACCAGGTCGGGTACTCGAACTGCAGCACGTCGCCGAGCACGTCGCTGTACGGGCGGGTGTCCTCGCTGACGATCGGTCCGGGCTGCAGGCCGTTGCCGGGGCCACGCGTGATCACCGTGCCGCCGAGGCCGGCGAGTCCGTAGTTCACGTCGGCCGAGAGGCTGGGCAGCACCTGGTTCTTGAAGAAGCGGGCACGGATGTCGTTGCTCTCGATCTGCTTGCGGGCCTGCTGCAGGTCGAGGCGGTTGGCGATGGCCTTCTGCACGGCCGCGTCGATGTCGACCGGCGAGGTGGCCAGCGACGGCCCGTCGGCGGTCTCGAACGTGGTGTTCCAGAAGTCCGCGGTGCGGGGATCGAGGATCAGGGCGCGCAACTGGTCCTGCGCCTGCGCGAGCGTCTGCTCGGCGATGATGACCGTCTCCTCGTTGGCGGCCACCTCGGCCTCGGCCTGCACGATGTCGATCGGCGCCATCGTGCCGACCTCGACGCGCTTGCGGTTGTCGCTGAGCGTCTGCCGCGAGAGCTCCAGCGTCTGGCGCTGCACCTCGAGCGCCGACTGTGCGACCACCAGGTCCCAGTAGGCGTTCTTCACCGCGCGCACCGTGCTCACCACGGTGTTGCGGAACTGCATCTCGCTGATCGCCTGGTTGTTCTTGCTGATCAGGATCTGCTGCCGCGTGCTGTCGATGGCCCGGTTGGCCAGCAGGGGCTGCGAGAACGAGAACGTGAAGTTCCCCTGCGTGCTCGGGTTCAGGGTCGCAAACAGGTTGTTGTTCTTGTTGCGCGTCGCCTGGTAGCCGAGCGAGTAGTTGCCGCCGGTCGGCAGGAACTGCTCCACCCCGAAGTTGCCGAACACCTGATCCTGCTGGAACGACTGCGCGTTGCCCTGCAGGAGCGTGTTGACGGGCTGCTCGAGGCTCTGGAAGAACAGCTGGCTCGTGAGCGCCGGCAGCCACGTGCCGTAGGCCTGCGCGACATCCAGCTCGGAGATGCCAGGGTTCATCTTCTGCACCTGGAGCGCCACGTTCTGCTCCAGCGCCATGGTCACGGCCTCGTCGAGCTTCACGCGACGGACCGGGCCGGTCGCCGCCATGGGCTGGGTCGACACCGCCGGCGCCTGCAGCAACGGACCCTGCGCCGAGGCCGTCGCCGCGACGAAGGTCAATGACAGCGCCACGAGGCCGCGCCGGAAGGGGTGGGGAACCGATGGGATCACGGACGTCAACTCCATCTCCAGGGAGAACAGCTCGAACCGGCCGTCCGGGACGATATGGTGATGTCCGGGGATGCGGCCGAACCAATAGACGGATTCACCGGGATCCCGGTTCGGCGCGGAGTATATCGTCGGCGCCGCCCCCGACCCCGCGTCCGGCCTGACGCGCACTTTCCGGCCTGATTGGCAATTGCTGTCCGGAAATGCACAATGCCTCGACGCTCCGGGCCCGCATCGCGTCCCCGCCGGGTCCCGGCCGTCTTCCATCCCGATGACGTCGTCGCGCCCGCCCCTGCCGATTGCCGCCGGCCTGCTCGGCACCGCCCTGGTCGTGTCCACCCTCCTGGTGCCGCTCGCGGCCCAGGCCCCGGCGGGGCCCACGGCGGCCGGAACGGCCACGAAGGCGACGTTCCCGCTGACGGTCGACAGCATCATGCGCGGTCCGGCGCTGGTGGGCTACCCGCCCTCGGGCCTGCGCTGGTCGGGTGACGGCGCGCGCCTGTTCTTCGAATGGCAGGACCGTGGCGAGGACGAAACCGCCACCTGGGTGGTCGGCGCCGACGGGGCCGGCCTGCGCCGCCTGACCGACGAGGAACGCAAGGCCGCCCCGCCCGTCAACGGCCAGTGGGATCGCGCCCGGCGTCGCGTGCTGGCGGCCAGCCGGGGCGACATCGTCCTCATCGACACGGTGGCCGGCACCCGCACCGAGCTGACCCGAACGGCCGGCGCCGAGTCGTCGCCGCGCTGGAGCCGTGACGAGTCGCAGGTGACCTTCGTGCGCGACGGCGGCCTGTTCCTCCTGCCGCTCACTGGCGGCGGGCTCCGCCAGTTGGTCGAATCCGGCCCGAAGGCCCCCGACCGGAAGAAGACCGACAGCCAGCAGACGCTGGCTACCGAGGAGGCCGACCTGCTCGCGCACGTCCGCGAGAGCAAGCGCCGGCGCGAGCGCGACGAGGCCAGGCGCGAGAAGGAGGCCCTCCCGAAACTGGAGCTCAAGGCCCGCCAGTCGGTCACCGACATGCAGCTCGATCCGTCGGGCCGCTACGTGTGGGCCATCGTCACCGAACGCCCCGACGGCGCCAGGACCGCCGACGTGCCCGACTACGTCACCGAGTCGGGCTACGTCGAGTCGCTGTCGGGCCGCGCCAAGGTCGGCGACCTGCAGTCGAAGGCGATGCTGGTCGTCCTCGACCTCGAGGCGCGGAGGTCGACCTGGGTCACCCTTCCCGCGGCCGGCGGCACGGAGAAGGCCCCGCGTGAACTGCGTTGGGGCATGCCGCAGGTCTCCGACGACGGCGCGGTGGCCGTCGCGTCGGTCCGGGCGGCCGACAACAAGGACCGGTGGCTGGTGAAGGTCGAGCCGGCCACCGGCGCCGCGACCGTCCTGGACCACCTGCACGACGAGGCCTGGGTCCGGGAAGGGTTCGGGCCGGGGTCGGCGAGCTTCGGATGGCTTCCGGGAGGGCATCGTCTCTGGTTCACCTCCGAGAAGACCGGGTGGCAGCACCTCTACACCCTCGACGCCGACGGCCCCGGGACGCCTACCGCGCTCACCTCCGGGCCGTGGGAGGTCACCGACGTGGCGCTCTCGACCGACCGCCGCACGTTCTTCCTGACGACCACCGAGGTACACCCCGGCGAGCGGCACCTGTACGCGCTCCCGATCGACGGCGGCCCGCGCACCAGGCTGACGGCGCGCACGGGAGGCCACCTCGGCGAGGTCTCGCCCGACGGCCGCACGATCGGGTTCGTGTTCTCCACGGGCAACACGCCGCCCGAGGTGTACGTCGGGCCATACGGCAGCAGCGCCGCGCCGGTGCGCGTGACCACGAGTCCCTCGCCGGAGTGGACGACCTACCGCTGGATCGACCCGCCCGTGATCACCTTTCCGGCCCGCGACGGCCAGGTGCTCCACGCGCGCCTCTACACGCCGGAGATGGTCGGCGCCAAGCGGCACGCGTCGCGGCCCGCCGTGATGTTCGTGCACGGCGCCGGCTACCTGCAGAACGCCCACCGGTACTGGTCGACATACTTCCGGGAGTACATGTTCCACCACCTGCTCGCCTCGCGCGGGTACGTGGTGCTCGACGTCGACTATCGCGCCAGCGCGGGGTACGGCCGCGACTTCCGCACCGGCATCTACCGTCACATGGGCGGCAAGGACCTCGACGACATCGTCGACGGCGCGAAGTACCTGGTCGCGAAGGAGAAGGTGGACCCGAGGCGGATCGGCGTCTACGGTGGCAGCTACGGCGGCTTCATCACGCTGATGGCGATGTTCACCACGCCCGACGTGTTCGCGGCCGGCGCCGCGCTCCGCCCGGTGACCGACTGGGCGCACTACAACCACCCGTACACGGCCAACATCCTCAACCTGCCGCAGTCGGATGCCGAAGCCTATCGCCGCAGCTCGCCGATCCACTTCGCCGACGGCCTGAAGGGCGCGCTCCTCATCTGCCACGGGCTGGTCGACGTCAACGTGCACGCGCAGGACTCGATCCGCCTGGCGCAGAAACTGATCGAGCTCCGCAAGGAGAACTGGGAACTGGCGCTGTACCCTGTCGAGGACCACGGCTTCGAGGAAGCCACCAGCTGGGCCGACGAGTACAAGCGGATCCTGAAGCTGTTCGAACGGAACTTGACGGGCCGGTAGCACACACGAGCGGCCTTCGGCCCTGGGCCTTGGGCCTTGGCAAAACTCCTCAGCGCTACCTGACCCTCAGCGGGCACGGTGCGCCGAATCCTGGTACGAAGGCCGACGGCCCAAGGCCCAAGGCCCCGACTCTGATGACTCCTGATTCCGTCCTCGCCCTCTTCCGCCAGCGTGGTGCCCTGCTCGAGGGCCACTTCGTCCTGTCCTCCGGCCTGCACAGCACCGGCTACCTGCAGTGCGCGCTGATCCTCCAGCATCCTGCCGATGCCGAAGCCCTCGGACGCGCGCTCGCCGAGAAGGTGAAGGCGGCCGGTCACCATGTGGATGTGGTGCTGTCGCCGGCGATGGGCGGCTTGATCATCGGCCACGAGGTCGGGCGGGCGCTCGGCGTGCGGGCGATCTTTGCCGAGCGCGTCGACGGCCGCCTGACGCTGCGCCGAGGCTTCCAGCTCCAGGCCGGCGAGCGCGTGCTCGTGGTCGAGGACGTGGTGACGACGGGCAAGAGCACCCTGGAGACGGTGGCGGTGGCCGAACAGGCCGGCGCGGTCGTCGTCGCGGCGGCCTCGATCATCAACCGCGGTGGTGGCGACGGCATGGCGATCCCCTATGTGTCGCTGGCCGAGGCGAAGTTCCCGACCTTTGCCGCCGACGCCATCCCCGCGGACCTGCGAGACGTACCGGCGGTCAAGCCCGGCTCCCGTCCCGGCCTGAAGTAGCGCGGTGCCTCGGGTCCTCCTGCGGGTCGCGTACGACGGGCGCGCCTACGCGGGCTGGCAACGTCAGGCCAACGCTCCGTCGGTGCAGGCCACGCTCGAGGCGGCGCTCGCGCCGATGGCGGGTGGCCCCGTGGTGGCCACCGGCGCCGGCCGGACCGATGCCGGGGTGCACGCCGACGGCCAGGCGGTCCATGTGGACCTGCCCGGCGACGTCGACCCCGACGTGGTGCTGCGGGCGGCCAACGCCCGCCTGCCCGAGGACATCCGGGTGCGGGCGGCCGTCCGCGTCCCCGACGACTTCCACGCGCGATTCTCGGCCACCGCCAAGATCTATCGGTACCGCTGGTTCGTCAGCCGCGCGGGGCACCCCGCCCTGGCCCCGACTCACTGGGTGCTCACCCCGCCGGTCGACCTCGCGGCGATGGCGTCGGCCGCGACGCGGCTGGCAGGCACGCATGATTTCGCCGCCTTCCAGTCGGTCGGCACCCCGGTCTCCAGCACGATCCGGACGATCCTGGGGGTGGACCTCAGGGTGCGCGCGCGGGGCGACATCGGCCTGCAACTGGAGCCCGGGGAGCACATCGTGGAACTCGATCTCCGTGGCGACGGGTTCCTGCGCCACATGGTCCGGGCCATCGCCGGCACGCTGGTGGACGTGGGCTACGGCCGTCGGCGTCCCGAGGAGGTGGGGCGCCTGCTCGAAGGCCTGCCGCGCTCTGAAGCGGGGCCCAATGCCCCACCGCATGGCCTCACGCTCGTGTCGGTGGAATACAGGTAGGGCGGCGTGTCCACCGTACAGGTAGGGAAGCGTGTCCACCGTACAGGTAGGGAAGCGTGTCCACCGTACGGGTAGGGAAGCGTGTCCACCGTACAGGTAGGGCGGGGTGTCCCACCCCGCCGTTAGTGGCTGACGGCGCGGTCGAAGACCGCGCCCTGCCTGCACGGGGTCGGAGATCGCCGCATTCCCCTGCCATCGTCCTGCCCCATTCAGGGGAGTAGAATGTTGCCCGGTCCATGGCGCTCGACGAACTCCTGAGCTGGCTGACTCCAGGCTCCCCGGACGAAGCACTGGCCCGGCGACTGGACTTCGACCGGCTGCCGACGCACGTCGCCGTGATCATGGACGGCAACGGCCGCTGGGCCGGGCGCCGGCACCTGCCGCGCGTCGAGGGCCACCGCGCCGGCACCCGCGCCGTCCGCGAGGTGATCGAGACCTCGGCCCGCCTCGGCCTGAAGTACATCACCCTCTACGCGTTCTCGGTCGAGAACTGGAAGCGCCCGGCGTCCGAGGTCGCGACGCTGATGGCGTTGCTCAAGCGCTATCTCCGGTCGGAACTGGAGACGCTGCTGGCCAACGACATCAGGCTCGAGGTCATCGGGCGGACACACGAGCTCGCGCCCGACGTCCAGCACGAGCTGCACGTGGCGATGGAGCGGACCCGCCGCAACACCGGCACGGTGCTGACGATCGCGCTCAACTACGGCGGGCGCGCCGAGATCGTCGACGCCGTCCGCACGGCAATTGCCGACGGCCTGCGGCCCGAGGACATCGACGAGGCGCGGTTCGCCCGGCTGCTCTACACGGCGGGGCAACCCGATCCCGACCTGCTGATCCGGACGTCGGGCGAGATGCGGGTGAGCAACTTCCTCCTGTGGCAGATCGCCTACAGCGAGATCTACGTCACCGACACGTTCTGGCCTGACTTCCGCCGCACCCACCTCTTCGAGGCGCTGCTCGACTACCAGCGCCGTGAGCGGCGTTACGGGGGGATCGCCGCGACGCCGGCCCACCCGGTGGCAGCAGGCCGGTGACGCGCGTCATCAGCGGCCTGGTGCTGCTGGCCCTCATCGTCGGTGTCTTCTGGTACCTCCCGCCGTGGGGCACGCAGATCTTTGCGGGCCTCGCCCTGGTGCTGTCGCTGCGCGAGTACGACAACCTGGTGCGCCTCGGCGGACTCGACGTCGTGCCTGGCGTCGGCGCCGTCCTGTCGGTGGTGATGTACGTCGCCCTGTTGTTCCTGCCGGTTGCCGCGACGCACGTCCTGCTGGTCGGGGCGGTGGTCGTCGGCGGCGCGCTGGTGCTCCGCGGCCGGGTCCCGGACCAGGCGGTCGCGGTCGCGGCGGCGATGCTGTTTCCGGTCGTGTACCTCGGGATGGGCGTCGCCACGGTGCCGCTGGTGCGCGAGGCGTATGGCGCCCCCGCCCTGATGACGCTGTTCCTCACCCAGATCGGCAGCGACACGGGGCAGTACTACGCCGGCCGGACGTTCGGCCGCGCCCCGCTCGCCAAGGCGTTGAGTCCCAAGAAGACGCGTGAGGGGGCGATTGGCGGCCTGGTGACCGGCGCGGTGGTGATGGTCGGCTTCGGGCGGCTGTGGCTGCCGGGCCTGCCGGCGTGGCAGCTCGCGCTGCTCGGCGTCGCGGTGGCCATCGTCGGCATCGCCGGCGACCTGTTCGAGTCCATGCTGAAGCGCAGCGCCGACGTGAAGGACTCCTCGAACCTCATTCCTGGCCACGGCGGCATGCTCGATCGCATCGACGCGCTGCTGTTCACGATGCCGCTGTACTACGTGGCGTTGCAGTGGCTCTGGCCGGCCGTCGCCCGCTGATGATCCGGCTCGCAATCCTCGGCAGCACCGGGTCGATCGGCGTGAGCGCCCTCGACGTCGTCGCGGCGCACCCCGACAAGCTGGAGGTCGTGGGCCTCGCGGCCGGCGGCAACGTCGCCGCGATGTGCGCGCAGGCTGCAGTCGTGCGGCCCCGCGCCATCGGGATGGCGAGCGATGACTCGCTGCGACGCGTGCGCGAGGCGCTCCCGGCCGACGTCGGGTCGGCGGTGGAGCAGTGGGAGGTCGGCCGCGAGGGACTCGCGGCGGTGGCCACCCACCCCGACGTGGACGTCGTGCTCTGTGCCTGTTCGGGCACCGAGGCGCTCGAGGCGGTGCTTGCGGCGATCGAGGCCGGCAAGCGGATTGCGCTCGCCAACAAGGAAGTACTCGTGATGGCCGGCGCGCTGGTGATGGCGGCCGCGCGTGCCCGTGGCGTCGACGTGCTGCCGGTCGACAGCGAGCACAACGCGATCCACCAATGCCTGGCCGGGCACCCGCGCCAACACGTGCGACGCCTCGTGCTGACCGCGTCAGGGGGCCCGTTCCGCACCACGCCGGTCGAGGCGCTCGCCACGGTGACGGCGGCCGACGCCCTGAGCCACCCGACGTGGAAGATGGGGCGCAAGATCACGGTGGACTCGGCGACGATGATGAACAAGGGCCTCGAGGTCATCGAAGCCCGCTGGCTCTTCGACATGCCCGCCGATCGGATCGACGTCGTGATCCACCCGCAATCGGTGGTGCACTCGATGGTCGAGTTCGAGGACGGTTCCCTGCTGGCGCAGCTCGGCGTCACCGACATGAAGCTGCCCATCCAGTACGCGTTCACCTGGCCCGACCGCTGGGAGAGCCCGGTGCCACGGCTGGACTGGCGGCAGGGACTCGACCTCCGCTTCGAGGTCCCGGATCTCGACCGCTTCCCGTGCCTGCGCCTCGCCTACGAGGCCCTGCGCGCCGGCGGGGCGGCGCCGGTCGTGTTGAACGCGGCCAACGAGATTGCCGTAGCGTCATTCCTGGAGGGCCTGGTGCCCTTCACGGGGATCGCCGCGACCGTGGGGGAGGTGCTCGAGGAGGCGTCCGGACGGACGCTCGACGCCGCTTCCCTCGCCGCGATCCGCGACGTCGATGCCTGGGCGCGGCAGCGGGCTGCCGCCAGGCTCGGCACGATAGAATCCGGACGAGGCCTCATCGCGTGACCAATCTGTGGGCGTTTCTCTTCGTCCTGGGCGTGCTCGTGTTCGTGCACGAACTGGGACATTTCCTGCTCGCGCGCTGGAACGGCGTGCGCGTGCTGACGTTCTCGCTGGGCTTCGGACCGAAGCTCCTGAAGGTGGTGCGCGGGGGCACGGAGTACTGCATCAGCGCGATTCCGCTCGGCGGCTACGTGAAGATGGCCGGCGAGACCCCGGACGACCCCCGCCAGGGGGCGCCCGACGAGTTCCTGTCCAAGACCAAGTGGCAGCGGTTCCAGATCCTGATTGCCGGGCCGCTGATGAACCTGCTGCTCGCCGTCGGGCTGATGACGTTCGTCATCTGGAACGGCGCCACCGAGCCGGCCTACGAGCAGCGGACGCCCGTCGTCGGCCGCGTGCTGCCGGGCTCGCCGGCCGAGAAGGCGGGCATCCGCGCCGGCGACGTGATCCTGTCGTTTGCCGACAAGGACGTCTCGACGTGGCAGGGCCTGCAGATGCGGGTCGTGCCCCGCGCCAACCGCGAAGTGCCGATCGTCATCAGCCGCGGCGGTCAGCGGCAGCAGCTCACCGTGGTGCCCGAGGCGCAGACCAAGTACGAGATCGGCGACCTGGGCATCTCGCCGTCGGTGCACCCGGAAGTGGTGCAGGTGCAGCCGGGGAGCGCCGCCGAGGCGGCCGGGCTCAAGCCGAAGGACGTGATCCTGTCGTTCAACGGCACCGACACGACCGGCTTCACGCTGCAGCAGATGATCGGGGAGATCAGCAAGCGCGCCGGCCAGCCGGTCACCCTCGGCATCCTGCGCGGTGGCCAGAGGCTCGAGGTGCCGGCCACGCCGCGTGACCAGGGCGGGATCGGACGGCTCGGCATCAACCTGAGTCCCTTCGAGACGGTCACCATCCAGCCCGGCTTCGTGCAGGCCATCGGCCTGAGCGTCAAGCAGAACTGGGAATGGACGGCGATGATCGGCGAGATGCTGGCCGGCCTGTTCACGGCCGAGACCTCGCCCAAGCAGCTGATGGGGCCGCTGGGCATCGCCGAGGTCGCCGGCGGCGCGGCGGCGATCAGCTGGGCCGCGCTCTTCGGGACGATGGCGATGGTCAGCCTGAACCTCGGCCTGCTGAACCTCCTGCCCATCCCGATCCTCGACGGTGGGCACATCACCATCCTGGCCATCGAGGGCCTGGCGCGCCGCGATTTCAGCATGCGCGTGAAGGAGCGGATGCTGATGGCCGGGTTCGCCGTCCTGATGCTGCTGATGGTGACCGTCATCTACAACGACCTCAGTCGCGTCGAATGGCTGAGTCGTTTGCTCAGGCGTAGCTGATTTTCGCGGCGGAGGCTCGTCCACCGTAGCCGGCCGCTCGTCAAACTGCCCATGACGATCCTCACCAGGCGTGCCCTGCGCGCGCTGATGCTGACGCTGTGGCTGCCCACGGCGGCGCTCGCCCAGACGGCGGGCGCCACCCAGGCCGACCTCGACGCCCTGCAGACCCAGCTGACCACGGTCGAGCAGCGAGTGGATCGGCTGAAGGACACCGATGCCACCAAGGCGGCCACGCTCGGGCGCGATCTCCAGCTGCTGCGCGAGGACCTGACGTACCTGCGCGTGAAGTTGCGTCGCGAGAACGCCCTGCCGGCGGCCGAGGTCGCCGCGGTCCGCGATCGCCTCGGCGCCATCGATCGCGAGGCGTCAGGGACGACACTCACGGTGGCGGCGCCATCGGCCCGGGCGGGGGAGATTGCCGTCGGGCAGGAACTCGACGCGCGGCTGCAGACACCCCTGAGCTCGCAGACGGCCGAGGTCGAGGATCGCTTCGAGGCCACGACGCTCGTCGATCTCTACCAGGGCAGCACGCTGCTCGTACCGGCCGGCTCGGTGCTGCGCGGCGTGGTGAGCGGCGTCGAGCGCGCCTCCCGCATCGACCGGCGGGGCAGCCTCACGCTGGCGTTCGACCAGATGACGGTCGACGGCCGCACCTATCGCATCCGCGGCTCGGTGACCCAGGCCCTCGAAGGGCCCGGCATCAAGGGCGAGGTCGGGAAGATGACGGCCGGGGCGGCCGCCGGGGCGATCATCGGCGGGATCCTGGGCGGGTTCCAGGGCGCGATGGTCGGCATCGCCGTCGGTGGCGGCGGGTCGCTGCTCGCGCTGCCGGGCACCAACGTCAAGGTCGACGCCGGCACCGTGCTGCGGGTCCGCTTCGACGCCCCGGTGGCGCTCGGCGCGGCACCGCTACCCGAGCCGCGCTAGAACATGCTGCGATGCCGCGACGCCCCTTCGGCTTCGCTCAGGGCAAGCGGGAACGTCGCAGACTTTGATCGCCTCGCGCATCGCCGCCAAGATTGACCAACGGCGCGGTCGGAGACCGCGCCCTACCCAGCTGTGGCGGTGTGCGGGATGCCTCGAGCCTTCGACATTCCGGCATCGCGGCATTCCCCGTGCTACCCCTTCGGCGCCTGGTAGGTGCGTCTGCCGCGCGCCACCAGGCCGGGCCGGTTCACGCGGACCTCGATCTTGTGCACCTTGCCGTCGGTCTTGGGCTCGAAGCCGAGCAGGTACTGGCTGTGGAGCTCCTGCGCGACGCGCGTGAAGGTCGGGCCGAGTTCGTCGGTGTCCTTCAGCTCGAAGTAGCCGCCGCCGGTCTCCTCGGCCATCTTCCGCAGCGCCCCGTCGGGCCTGGTGCGCATGCCCATCATCACCGACTGCAGCCCGATCCCGTAAATCATCACTTCCTCTTCGCGGGCGCGGCGCAGCACCTCGCCGAGGCCGCCGCGGCTCGCCGTGTCGGCGCCGTCGGTGAACTCGAGGATCACCTTGCGGCCCTCGATGTTCTTCAGCTCGTCGAGGCTGAACAGCACCGAGTCGAACAGGCGCGTCGGGTTGCCGAACTGCATGTCCTTGATGGAGGCGATGAGCAGGTCGCGGTCGCTGCTGAAGTCGCTGAGGAAGGCGATCTTGTCGTTGAAGTACCCGATGCGGCCCTTGTCCTCGGGCAACAGGCGGATCACGAACTGCTCGGCGGCCTGCTTGAGCAGCTCGAGGTTCATCGTCATGCTGCCGCTCGAGTCGAGCATCACGGCGACGGTGACCGGCTGGATCTGGTTGTCGAAGAGGACGATCGGGACCTTGGTCTTCTCGTCGTAGATCTCGAAGTCGCCCTGCTCGAGGCCGGGCACCAGGCGCTTGTTGGCGTCGGTCACCGTGACGTACACGGGCACGTTCTGCGCGCCCACACGGAAGGTGGGCTGCTGGGCCCGCAGCAGGCGGGTCGCGGCCAGCGTCGCAGGAACCGAGAGGAACAGGTCACGCCGGGTGATCATGGTTCTAGCCTAGCAAAGGTCGAGCATGCGGACGGGACGGCGCGTCTTGACGCCACCACCGGCGGCGGCGACACTGGGCGCCGATTCCATGCCGACGCCCGTCGTCTCCACCACGGGACGCGGCCTCCCTCGATGGGACGCCGCCGCGCTCGTCCTGGCCTGCCTCCTCGCGGTGGCCGGCCCGGACGCGTCGGCGCAACTGGGCGTCCGCGAGATGGCCGGCGCCCCGACCTACCGCGAACTGCTGCATGCCGGCGACGTCCTGCTGGCCTACGTGCAGCCCTCGCCCGCTGACGGCCTGGAAGGCGCCGCCCTGCGGCTCACCGAGCGCGGGCGCACCCGCGACATCTCGCTCGAGGGCTCGTTGACCGCGCGCCTCGCCCGCGGCATCGGGCGGGTGTGGTGGCTGCCCGACGCCCGTCGGGCGATCCTCCACGTCGATCCCGCCCACGATGCGGCCGGCCTGCTGATCGTCGACGCGGCGACCGACCGGGTGATCGATGCGGTGATCGGCCGCGACCTCACGCCCTCGCCCACGGGACGCCACTGGGCCTTCGAGGAGGACGCCCCCAGGCACGCCGCCGCCTGGCCCAACACCGAGACGGTCTACGCGATCTACGACGCGGCCACCGGCGCGGAGGCCCTCGCGCGGGCCTGTCCGACGGCCGACGATCGCTGCCGCGGCGAGGTGGTCTTCCTGCCGGACCGACTGGCGCTGTGCCACGGCATCGCGCGCGAGCGTGGGGGCTCCTGCCTCGTGCCGGGCCGCCTCCCGCGGCATGCCCGCCGGTCGCCCTTCTCGTGGTTGTCGCCGTCCGAGGTCGCCTGGGTCGACGTCGATCTCACGCGCGAGGAGGCCACGCTGGTGCTGGCGACCGTCCGCGAGGACGCCCCGGCGCGCGTCCACACCGTGCCGCTCGAACGTTCCCGCGTCATCGAGGACGTCGACCTGCCGCCCGTCCGCGAGGCCTGGCGCATCGATCGGATCACGCGCGACGGCGACCCGTCGCGCGTCTGGCTCCATTTCCGCACTCGCGTGCCGCAGGCGCCGCTGCAGCGCCTCGGCATCCGACTTTTCTGAGAGAGGCTTGGACGAGATGGCACGAGGATGGCTCTCGCGGCGGACGTGGCCGCTGGCGGCACTGGTCACGATGGTGGGCGCGGCCGTGATGGCGCCGTCGGCGCAGGTGCGTCCGGCGGGCCGCGACACCGCCGTCCATGCGCGCAAGCCGGCGCGTCTGCTGATCCGGCACGCGATGGTGATCTACGGCAACGGCAAGCCGCCCTACGGGCCGATGGACATCCTCGTGCAGGACGGGACGATCGCCAACGTCGCGCCGTCGCTGCCCGTCGAGGCCGACGCGGTGATCGACGCAACCGGCAAGTACGTGATGCCGGGGCTTGTCGACACCCACATGCACTGGCACGACGAGCGCGCCGGCATCCCGATGCCGATCCAGTACGAGCGCAACCTGTACCTGGCCAACGGCGTCACGCTCACCCGCGAGAACGGCGGCAACTTCACCAAGAGCAAGCAGTGGCAGGCCGAGTCGGCCGCCGACCAGATCGTCGCGCCGCGCATGCAGGTCTATTGGGTCGTGTCGCGCGGCAACGGGACGGCCGAGGCCATCCGCGCCAACGTCCGCGAGGCGAAGGCGCGCGGCGCCGACGGCCTGAAGATCTTCGGCATGGATCGCGATCAGCTCGAGGCGACCATGGCGGAGGCCAGGGCGCAGGGCCTGAAGACCACCACGCACATCGCCGTCGAGGAGGTCACGGCGAAGGACTTCGCGGAGCTCGGCGTCGATTCCATCGAGCACTTCTACGGCATCGCCGACGCGGCGCTCGACGGCGTACAGCACTTCCCGGCCGACATGAACTACAGCAACGAGCTGATGCGGTTCTCGCGGGCCGGCGAGCTGTACGCGCAGGCCGACCCGAAGAAGCTCGACGAGGTGCTCGACCTGATGGTGGCAAAGAAGGTGGCCTGGAGCCCGACGCTCTCGATCTACGAGGCCAGCCGCGACGTCATCAAGGCGCAGAACCTGCCCTGGTACAAGGAATACCTCCACCCGGCGCTGCAGGCCTTCTTCGAGCCGAACCTGGCCAACCACGGGTCCTACTTCGTGGGCTGGACCAACACGATGGAGGTGCGCTGGAAGCAGCAGTACCGCATCTGGATGGACGCCCTGAAGTCGTTCGGCAACAAGGGCGGCGTCATCACCACCGGTGACGACGCCGGGTTCATCCACTCGCTGTACGGTTTCGGCCTCGTGCGCGAGCTCGAGCTGCACGAGGAGGCCGGCTTCCACCCGCTCGACGTCATCAAGCACGGCACCGTCAACGGCGCGACGCTGCTGGGCATGGGCGACAAGCTGGGACGCGTGCGCCAGGGCTTCCTCGCCGACCTGCTGGTGGTGAACGGCAATCCGCTCGAGAACCTGCGCGTGCTGAACCCGTATGGCGTCGAGGTGATGAAGGATGGCCGCATGACCCGCGGCGGCGGCATCGAGTGGACGATCAAGAACGGCATCCCGTACCACGTGCCGACGCTGATGAAGGAAGTCAAGGCCATGGTCGAGGCCGACAGGAAGAAGCCCGAGGCGCGGCCGACCGCGCCGTGAGTGACGGCCGCGATGCTGCGACGCGGGAATGCCGGGAGGATGGGGCGGCACGGGCAGCCTGACATGAGCGGGGTCGGTGCCGTGGTCGGTGTGGTGGAGCGTGGCAGCACGGCCGTGCTGGTGACCATCGGGCCCGACATGCGAGTGCTCGACAGGCGTCGCGTCGACCTCATCGCGCCTGGCCTGCCGACGCACCCGCATCATCACGAGGGCTCGTGGGCGGTGGGACGCTATCTGGGGACACCCGGGGCCAGGCCGATGCCGCTGGCCGACGCGGTGGCGCTCGTGGAGCAGGTGCGCGCATCGGCCGAGCGCCTTGCAGGCTCGGCGCTCGACTCGCTGGCCGCCGACGTCCCTGCACCGATCACGCGCCTGGCCCTCCGCGCGTGCCCGCCGCTTCCGCCGACCGTCGAGGCGCGCATCCGGGACCACCGGGCGCAGGCGATGGCCGACTCCGTCATGTACCGACGAGCGTTGGCCGGCGCAGCGAGCGAGCGCGGCTGGTCCGTGCACTGGTACGACGTCGACCGCGTGCACCTCGAGGTCGCGGCCGTGCTGGGCCGCGACGACGTGGAGGTCGCCCTTCGCGAGATGGGCCGTGGACTCGGGCCGCCGTGGCAGGAGGCGCATCGTCGGGCCGCCGCGGCGGCGCTTGCCGCACGCCGCTGAGCTTTGCGCGCGACACCCTGGTGTGGTCGCATAGTGGCCGGCGTCCTGCTCACGTCGTGTGGGTCCTGCGCGCGCCGAGAGACGGAGGTCCACGCCACATGGCCAGGTCGCAACCACACGCCCTCCTGGAGGTGCTGCGGGCCCGCTTCGCCGCGCACGGCCAACGGCACGCCGGCACCGAGTGGGACGACGTGCAGGCGAGGCTGCAGAAGCATCCCACTGCCCTGAAGGTTCTCGCCGAGATGGAGGCCACCGGTGGTGAGCCCGACCTCGTCGACCTGGGCGACGGCGCGTTGCGCTTCGTCGACTGCGCGCCTGAGAGCCCGGCGGGCCGGCGGAGTCTCTGCTACGACAGGCAGGCACGCGTGGGGCGCAAGAACAACGCCCCGTCCGGGAGCGCCGTCGAAATGGCTGAAGCCATGGGCCTCGCGCTGCTCACCGAGGACCAGTACCGGGCGCTGCAGGGGCTCGGCGAGTTCGACAGGAAGACCTCGAGCTGGATCGGCACGCCCGAGGACGTCCGATCACTGGGGGGAGCGCTCTTCTGCGACCGCCGCTTCGGCCGCGTGTTCACGTACCACAACGGCGCGGATTCGTATTACGCGGCGCGCGGCTTCCGCGGCGCGCTGCTCCTGTAGCTGGAGCCGCGTGTCGCCAGGGCAGCCGCGCGTGAGTGAGCGCCTGGTGCGACTCGTCGAGGCACTGGAGATCCGCCCGGGGGATCAGGTGCTCGAAGTCGGCTGCGGCCACGGCGTGGCGGCCGGCCTGGTCTGCGAGCGACTTCGCACCGGCCATCTCGTGGCAATCGACAGGTCGCCCGCGATGATCGCGGCTGCCACCAGGCGCAATCGACCGCATGTCGCGGCCGGTACGGTGGAGTTCCTCGTCGCCGACGTGCGCGAGTACGCCCCGGGGGCGCGGCGCTTCGACAGGATCTTCGCGGCGCGGGTCGGGCTCTTTCATCGCGAGCCTCATCTGGTGCACGCGCTGCTCGATCGTTGGCTGGCGCCCAGAGGGCGGATCGTCGTGGTGTACGACGAACCGTGAACCGGCGCGCGCGACACGGAGACAGGATGGTGCAGGACCGATGAACGAGACCCGCCGACTGCTGCAGCACTTCCTGGCAGCGATTGCCTACCGGACGCAGAAGGCCCTGCGGGGCGCGCCGGACGACTTCGGCGAGTTCCGCGCCGGGGTCCACGTGCGAACGCCGCACGAGCTCGTGTGGCACATGACCGGCGTCATCGGGTACGCCCGCACGATGCTCCACGGCGGCGTGTTCGCGCCGCCCCGTCTGGCGACCCTCGCCGACGAGGTGACGCGCTTCCACGAGGTGCTCGCGCGCTTGCGTGACGACCTGGCCGACGCCGGACTCGAGGCGCAGATCAGCGACGAGCAGTTCCTGCAGGGGCCGCTCGCCGACGCGATGACGCACGCCGGCCAGCTCGCGATGTTGCGGCGCCTGGCGGGGTCGCCGGTGCCGTCGGAGAACTTCATCCACGCAGCCGTCACCGCCGCGAACGTGAGCGGCGAGCAGCCGCTGCCGGCAGCGCCGGACCCGTGGTGGACGCCCGATCAGCCGCCCCTGCCACCGGCGCCGGAGCCGCTTGGGGTCGAAGGCCTCACCTACTACCACGGCACGCGCGCCGACCTGAAGCCCGGGGACGTCATCCAACCTGGCTCGGCGTCGAACTACACGGACCGGCGGTCGCCCTGGGTCTACTTCAGCGCAACGCTCGACGCCGCCACATGGGGCGCGGAACTGGCGCGCGGGGAAGGGCGAGAGCGCATCTACGTCGTCGAGCCGACCGGACCGTTCGAAGACGACCCCAACCTCACCGACAAGAAGTTCCCTGGCAACCCGACCAGGTCGTATCGTTCCCGCGAACCACTCCGGATCATCGGCGAGCATACGGGGTGGACCGGGCATGGCGCGGAGGTCGTCCAGGCGATGAAGGACGCCATCGCCGGCCTCGAGCCGATCGACGATTGAGCTCGCCCATGCCAGGAGCAGCGGAGGAGTGACGTGAACGGACCGGACCCGCGCAACCCGCACCCGATGGCGGGCTTTCCGCAGGTGTGCTTCATCAGGAACACCGTCAGCAACCCGAACATCATCGTCGGCGACTACACGTACTACGACGATCCGGAGGACTCCGAGGGCTTCGAGCGGAACGTCCTCTACCACTTTCCGTTCGTCGGCGACCGCCTGGTGATCGGGAAGTTCTGCGCCATCGCGCGCGGCGTGCAGTTCATCATGAACGGCGCCAACCACCGGATGTCGGGCATCTCCACCTACCCGTTCGAGATCTTCGGCAACGGGTGGGAGGCCGTCGCGCCGGCTGACGGCGAGCTGCTGCACAAGGGCGACACCGTGATCGGCAACGACGTGTGGATTGGCTACGAGTCCCTGGTGATGCCGGGCGTCCACATCGGCAACGGGGCCATCGTCGCGGCGCGTTCGGTGGTGGTCAGCGACGTGCCGGCGTACGCCATCGTCGGCGGCAATCCGGCGCGGGTGATCAGGGAGCGCTTCCCGCGTGACGTCGCCGCGAGGCTCGAGTCCATCGCGTGGTGGGACTGGCCGATCGACAAGGTGACGCAGCACCTGCAGGTGATCGTGTCCGGCGACGTGGATGCCCTCGAAGCATGCGCCAGGTCGTGACCATCGGACATCCGGGACGGGAGGCCCCATGCGACTGGTCAGCACCGTGATCTACGTGGACGACGTCGTGAGGACCATCGGGTTCTACGAGGCGGCGTTCGGCTGCGGCGTGAAGTTCCTGGACGCGGATGTCCGGATGCCCGGGCGCATCGACGGACAGGTCTACCAGTTCGCCGAACTCGACGTGGCAGGCGCGACCCTGCAGTTCGGCACCCATGCCCTCGGGGCCCTGTTGATGCCTGGCTTCGAGCGTCCGTCAGGCGGCGGACCGTCGGGCGTGGAGATCGCCTTCTACACCGACGACGTCCCGGGCGCGTTCGCGCGTGCGGTTGCGGCGGGCGCCACGCCGCTGCGCGCGCCGGAAACGATGCCCTGGGGGCAGGAGGTCGCCTACGTGCGCAGCCTGGAGGGCACGTTCATCGGCCTGTGCGCGCCGATTGGCGAGCCCGCCGACCCGTCCTAGGAGTACGGCTGGAGTCGGGTGCTGCCGGTCAAGCGCCGCAGGGGCCGAGCGACGCCGGGTCGAACGCGGCGAACACGATCGCGCTCACCGTGCCGCGCTCGTACAGGATCCCGACGCGGCCGTCGGGCAGCGTCGCCAGCGTGGAGTACGACGCGGCCCCCGGCTCGACGACCAGGCGCGACGTCCAGGTCGCCCCGTCATCGCACGACTGCTTGACGACGATGTTCTCGCGCCTGTCGCGGCTCTCGGTGTTGCTGAAGAGGAGCACGCGCGCGCCGGCCGAACCGGACGGGGCCTCGGGATGCAGGCGCACGATGGCGCCGTTGTTGGCCGGGTCGATGAGCTGCGGCTCGTCGCGCCACCCGGTCCACGTGGCGCCCCCGTCGGAAGAGAACGCCACCTTGCGGTATGGCTTGGCGCGGCTGTTCAGCATCAGGCGTCCGTCGGAGAGTTCGACGGTCTTGTTCTCGTCGGCGCCGGGCCCGACCAGTGCGCCCATGCGCCACGTGTCGCCGTGGTCGTCGCTGTACGCGCTGGCGGCGAAGACCTCCTTGCCGCGGCGCACCACGTACTGCTGCACGAGGCGCCCCGCGTACCTGCCGTAGCGCAACTGGATGCCCTGGCCCGATGCGGCGAAGATGCCGCCCCACGCCGGATCCTTGATCGCGCCGGTGATGCGGCGATGCGTCCAGGTGAGGCCGTCGTCGTCCGAACAGGAGTAGTCGGCCTGCTGGACGTCCGGGTCGTCGTGACGGTTGCCGGTGGCCGAGCCGAAGAATCCCTGCCGCACGCTCGCGGCGTAGAAGAGGAAGATGCGTCGCGTCGTCCTGTCGACGACGAAGCTGGGATCGCCGAAGCCGGCCGGGCCGTCGGCACCGCGCACCACCGACTGTGGACCCCACGTGGCGCCGCCGTCGGTGCTGCGCCTGATCACGACGCTGATCGGGTCGGGCAGGTCCTTCAGCGTCGGCCGTGCGTCCCACGCGGCCAGCAGCGTGCCGCGCGTGGTCACCGTGAGCGCCGGGATGCGATAGAACGGCGAGCCGACACCGGCCACGGCCAGATCCTGTTGTCGCATCGCTGGCGACTGGACGCCGAGCAGCAGCGCCAGCAGGGAGATCGGCAGGAGTCGCACGCGCGCATGATACGCGCAGCCGCCCGAGGCGGTAGGCTGGAGGTCGCATGGCGATGCACGGTGTGTGCTTCAGGGCTCCCGGCGAGGTGGCGTGGCAGGAGGTGGCCGAGCCACGCCTCGAGATGGCGACCGACGCGATCGTGCAGGTGGACCTCGCGGGGCTGTGCGGGTCGGACCTGCATCCCTACTTCGGTCGTGAGGTCGGGCTCGACCCGGGGACGGTGATGGGGCACGAGTTCGTGGGGCGCGTGATCGACGTCGGCGACGACGTACGCGGCGTGCGTCAAGGCGATCGCGTGTTCGCGCCGTTCTCGACCAGTTGTGGCGAGTGTGCGACCTGCCGCACCGGGCTCACCAGCCGGTGCGAGCGCGGGCAGTTGTTCGGGTGGATCAGCGGCGGGGTCGGGCTGCACGGCGGCCAGGCGGAGCGGGTGCGGGTGCCGCTGGCCGACGGGACGCTGAAGGTCGTGCCGGATGGCCTGTCGGACGAAGCGGCGTTGCTGCTCGGCGACAACCTCGGCACCGCCTGGTACTGCGCCGAACTCGCCGAGCTGCACCCCGACGGCATCGTCGTGGTGATCGGCTGCGGATCGGTGGGCCTGCTGGGCATCCTCGCGGCGCGGGCAGAGGGCGTGACGCGTGTCGTCGCCGTCGATCCGGTGCCGGAGCGCCGGGCGCGTGCGGCCGCCCTCGGCGCCGAGGTATGCGAGCCCGGCCCGGACGTGGCGCGCGTGGTTGCGTCCCTCGGCGGATCGCGGGGCGCCGACAGCGTGATGGAGTTCGTCGGGCTGCCGTCGGCGCAGCGCCTGGCGTGGGAGGTGCTGCGGCCGGGCGGCGTGATGGCGGTGATCGGCTGCCACTCGGCGCCGTTCGCCTTCTCGCCGTCGGAAGCCTACGACAAGAACCTGACGTACAGGACCGGCCGCTGCCCGGCCCGCCGGCAGATGGAGCGGCTCACCGACCGCGTGATGCGCGACCTCCCGCAGGTGACGCAGGTGATCACGCACCGCTTCGCGCCGCAGGACTGCGTGCGCGCCTACGACGTCTTCGCCCACCAGCGCGACGGCTGCGTGAAGGCGGTGTTCGAGTTCTGAGCGGGGACGGGAATCGGGAATGGGGAGTCGGGAGTCGCCGAGGGGCCGCGAGCAGGGGTTGCCAATCGAACAACCGCCTCTCGCATCGCCGCTGACGTCCGAGGAGCCGGCTCGCGTCAGCCGTTTCGTTTCCCGACTCCCGACTCCCGACTCCCGACTCCCGACTCCCGACTCCCGACTCCCGACTCCCGACTCCCGACTCCCGTTTTAGTACTTCATGTACACCGTCTTCAGCGTCGTGTAGAAGTCGATGGCTTCCGGCCCCTGCTCACGGGGGCCGAGCGAGCTGGCCTTCGAGCCGCCGAATGCCACCTGGTATTCGACGCCTGCCGACGGCAGGTTCACCATCACCAGGCCGGCCTCGATCCGCTGCGCGAACTCGAGGGCGCGCGACAGCGAGCGCGTGCAGATCGTCGCCGAGAGCCCGAAGCGCACGTCGTTGGCCAGCGCGAGGGCGTGCTCGAAGTCGTCGGCGGGCAGCACCGCGGCGACCGGGCCGAACACCTCCTCCTGCGCGATGGCCATCTGCGGCGTGACGTCGCCGAGCACGGTGGGGGCCACGAAGTGTCCCTTGCCAAGCGCCCCCTCCGTGAGGCGCGTGCCTCCGGCCAGCACGCGGGCGCCGGCCTGCGCGGCGGCGGCCACTTCGGACACCACGCGATCGGCATGCGCGGCGTTGATGCTCGGCCCCACCTCCATGCCGGCCTCGAGCCCGGGTCCCACCTTCATGGCCTTTGCCCTGGCCACGAGCTTCTCGCTGAAGGCCTCGACCACCGACCGCTCGACGATCGCGCGCGAGGTCGCCGTGCAGCGCTGACCCGTGGAGCCGAACGCGGCATTGAGCACGATGCCGGCCGCCTCGTCCAGGTCGGCATCGGCGAGCACGATCGTCGGGTTCTTGCCGCCCATCTCGAGCTGCACGCGCGCCTTCCGCTTGCCGCACACCTCGGCGACCTTCGCGCCGGTCGCCTCCGAGCCCGTGAACGAGATCGCCCGCACCTGCTCGTGCGCCACGAGCGCTGCGCCGGCCTCGCCACGGCCGTGCACCACGTTCAGCACGCCGGCCGGCAGCCCGGCCTCGACGAGGATCTCGGCCAGGCGGGTCGCGCACAAGGGCGCGAGCTCCGAGGGCTTGAGCACCACCGCGTTGCCACTGATCAGCGCCGGGCACGACTTCCACGCGGGAATCGCGATCGGGAAGTTCCACGGCGTGATCGCCCCCACCACGCCGAGCGGCGCCCGCAACGTGTGCATGAACACGCGATCGCGCTCCGAGGGGATGACACGGCCGAAGAGCCTCGCGCCCTCGCCGCCGTAGTAACGGAGGATGTTGATCGTCCGGCCGACTTCGCCGCGCGCCTCCGGGAGCGTCTTGCCTTCCTCCCGGGTCATCTCCCGCGCGATGTCGTCGGCCCGCGCCTCGAGCAGGTTGGCGGCGCGATAGAGCACGTCGCCGCGCTTGGGCGCCGGCATCGCGGCCCAGGCCGGCTGCGCCGCCCGTGCCGCCGCCACCGCGGCCGCCACGTCGTCGGCCGACGACTCCGGGAACGTGCCGACGAGGTCATCGACGTCGGCGGGGTTGCGGTTGTCGAAGGTGCGTCCCGTCGCAGACGCCTGCCACTGGCCGGCGATGAGGTTGAGGTGAGCGGACATGGGGGACAGGGTAATACTGAAATGCTGCGATGCAGGGACTGCCGGCCGTCACGGGAACGCCGGAGGGCCAGCCGCAAGGGCCCGCCCGCCGGGGGGACGGTGCCCGAAACCGGGAGCCTGGACTCGTGCGACTGATCTTCACCGACCTCGACGGCACGCTGCTCGATCACCACACGTACTCGGCCGAGCCGGCGCGTGAGGCACTCGAGGCGTGCCGCGTGGCGGGCGTGCCGGTGGTGCCGTGCAGCAGCAAGACCTTCGCCGAGATGCGGGCACTCGCGCGTGCGCTCGCCCTGGCGCCGGCGCCGCTGCTGGTCGAGAACGGCAGCATGGTGTGGTTCCCGCGGGATTGGCCGGCGGTGCCCACGGCGGCGCTGCCCACCGACGATGGGTGGCAGGTCGTCCTCGGCACGCGCGCCGACCTGCTCCGCGACGTGCTCGAGCGCGTGGCCGCCACGGTGGGTGGTCGGCTGCGGCCCATCGCCGACATGCCAGTCGAGGAGGTCGTCTCGCGCACCGGGCTGTCGCCGGCGACGGCCGCCCTGGCCATGGCACGCGAGTTCTCGCAGCCGTTCCTCGTCGACGGCGACGACCCGCCGCTCTCGGTGCTCGATGCGGCGGCGCGCGTGCACGGCGCGCGTGTCACGCGGGGCGGGCGCTTCTTCCACCTGCTCGGGCCCACCGACAAGGGCGCAGCCGTCGCGGTGGTCCGCGCGACGTGCCCGGCCGGCCACCGCGCGCTCGGCCTCGGCGACGCGCCCAACGACCTCCCGCTGCTGCAGGCCGTCGACGATCCGGCCGTCGTGCCGCAACCGGACTCAGGCCTGCACCCGGCACTGGTGCAGGCCCTGACGTCGTCCGTCCATGCCCCCTGCGCGGGTCCGGCCGGGTGGTCGGCCGTCGTCCTCGACTGGCTCGCCCGCACGGGGCCCTCGGCATGACCGTGCGTTTCGTGCCAGCATCGGCGTTTCAAGGGACACGGGCGGCCGGGCGGGCCGTCACCTCCAGGGGAGAGCGTGGTGGCTGATTCGGTTGCGTTCACGGGCTCCGTCGCGGAGCACTACGACAGCAAGCTCGGGCCGATGTTCTTCGAGCCGTACGGACGCGACATCGCCGCGCGCCTCCCGGCGCGGGCGAGCCGGGTCCTCGAGATCGCCGCAGGCACGGGCGTTGCCTCGCGCCACCTGCTGGCCGCCCTCGCGCCTGATGCGACGTTGACGGTGACCGACCTGCAGGAGGCCATGCTGCAGATTGCCCGGGGCAAGCTCGACGACCCCAGGGTCGAATGCCGGCAGGCCGACGCGCTCGCCCTGCCGTTCCCCGATCACAGCTTCCACGCGGCGTTCTGCCAGTTCGGGCTGATGTTCTTCGCCGACAAGGCCGCGGGCCTGCGCGAGGCTCGTCGGGTGCTCACGCCGGACGGGACGCTGGTGCTCAGCACCTGGGGCTCGCTCGACGACAACCCGATCGCCCGGTTCGCACACGAGGAAGTCGCCGAGGCGTTGCCCGACCCACCGCCGTTCCTGCATGTGCCGTTCGGCCTGCACGACGTGGACTTCGTGACCACGCTGCTGCACGGGGCGGGCTTCAGCTACGTCCGTTCCGACACCGTCGAGGTCGTGGCCGAGAGCCCGTCGGCGCACGCCGCGGCCATGGGGCTCATGTGCGGTTCGCCGATGTTCGCGCAGCTGCAGGAGCGGGGCGCCGACGTGCGGCGCCTGGTGGAGCTCGTGGCGGCGCGCCTGGCGCGCGAGGGCGGGTTCGCGCCCATGCGCCTGCCGATGAAGGCGTACGTCTTCACGGCGCAGTAGCGTCGCGGCTCACGCCCGGCCCTCGGCGTTCAGCCCGCGGACCTCACGCCGCGTTGTCGGCGCGCACCGCGTCGCGCAGGTCGTCGAGCATCGTCGGCAGGGCGGCGATCACGCGGTTCCAGTTGGGGATGAGCGGCGTGCCGAGCGGGTCCTCGAGGAACTGCCGACTGGCGATCTGGACGCCGCGCGCGAAGGCCTCCACGGCGCTCTCCTCCTCGTGCCTGTCGAACTCGAGGCCGTTCAGCATCGCGTCGTGGTGGAACCGCAGCAACGTGTCCTCCGCCGTGCGCACGTAGGCGGCCTCCAGCGTGCGGAAGGTCCCGCTCGACATCACGAGCCCCTCGGATGCGAGCTGTCGGAACAACGACTTGCAGATGTCGACGGTCATCTTCAGTAGACCCGTGGACGCATCGGTGGGCGACACGATCTGGTGCTTGTGGTCGTAGCGGTCGGCGATGCCCACCTGGCAGATGCGGCGCAGCGAGGTGTTCCGGTAGACCTCGCCGAGCATGCCCACCTCGAGTCCCCAGTCGCCGGGGATCCGCACGGCGCGGACCAGGTCGATGTCCATCGCGAACTCGCCGGCGAGCACGTAGCGGAAGCTGTCCATGTACGCCAGCAGCGGGCTCGGCCCGACGATGCGCGTGAGGCTGCGGATCAGCGGCGTCATCAGCAGTCGCGTCACGCGCCCGTGCATGCGGTTGCTGCCGACTCGCGGATAGAAGCCCTTGGCGAAGGCATACCCGAGCGTGGGATTGGTCACCGGGTAGCACAGGCGCGCCAGCATCGAGCGCTCGTACGTCACGATGTCGCTGTCGTGCAGGGCGACGACGTCGCAGTCGGCCTCGCCGAGGATGTAGCCGTAGGTCATCCAGCACGAGCGGCCCTTGCCCTGCTCGCCGATCGGCAGCGCGGCGGCGCGGATTTCGCTGTAGAGTTTCTGGAGGCGGGGGCCGTCGTGCCACACGATGGTGACGGGCGTGGTGACGCCGTCGAAGGCGCGGCGAGCGGCGTCGAAACCCTGGCGATCGGCCCGATCCAGCGAGACGACGATGCGACGGAGGTAGGGCACGCGCGCCAACTCCTCGATGATGCGCGGCATGGCGGGCCCGTCGAACTCGGTCACGAGCGCCGGCAACAGGAGCGCCGTCGGTCGTGCCCGCCCGTGAACGACGAGTTCGGCCTCGAGACGCTCGAGTGCCTCGGCGGTGCCGAGGTTGTGGATCGTGGTGAAGACGCCGACCTGATAGAAGTCGCTCACCGCGCCATCATTGGCGCCCGTCTCGCGCGGCGCAAGCTGAGCAGGTCGGCCGCGCGGAGATCCCATCTGTGATACGTAAGCACATCCTCTCGTGGTCGTTCCTCTGCGCGCTCGGTCTCGCGGCCCCTGGCTGCAGCGGTGGGGCCGGGGCTCCCGCGTACGAAGCGTCGGCCACGGCCCGCCGCTATCCGCTCACTGGCGTCGTCAAGGGCGTGGATGCCGGTGCGCGCCAGCTGAGCGTGTCGCACGAGGCCATCCCTGGGCTGATGGACGCCATGACGATGAGCTTCCCGGTGAAGGAGGCGTGGGCCGTGGACGTCGCCAGGGTCGGTGACCGGCTGACCGGCACCCTGGTCGTGGACGCGGGCCGGTCGTGGATCGAGGGGGTGTCGCTGAGCAAGCCGCCGGCCGGCGAGCAGGCCACTGGCGGGGCATCGAGCGCCACCGATGCGGGCATCGGCCCCGCGCCGGGGACGCCGCTTCCCGCCACGCCCCTCCGGGACCAGGCCGGCCGCGTGGTGACGGCCCGCGACTTCGCGGGGCGGGACGTGATCGTCACCTTCATCTACACGCGGTGCCCGCTGCCGGACTTCTGCCCGCTGATGATGACGCGGCTCAACGAGGCCGCCGCCCGGCTGCGCAAGGCCGGCCGGCGCGACGACGTCCAGATGGTGGCCATCTCGATCGACCCGACGCGCGACACCCCGGAGGTGCTGGCCGAATACGGCCGTCAGCACATCACCGGCGAGGAGGGCGACCCGTTCCGACGCTGGTCGCTGCTGACCGGCACGCCCGACCAGGTGCGGACGTGGGCGCAGTTCTTCACGCTCACCTACGAGAAGGAACGCAACGAGATCGCCCACGGCCTTCGCACCGCCGTCGTCGATCGCGAGGGCCGGGTGGTGGGCGTACTGCGTGGCAACCAGTGGACCACCAACGAGCTGATGGCGCTGCTGCCGGCCAGGTGAGCGACGGGCCGGGGCCGGCCGGCACCGCGAACTTGTCGCCGCGTCGTCTCGTACGAGAATGGGTTGCCCGTCCCGCGGGCCCCATCACCATGCCCCATTCCGTGCCTGCGCGCCTGCGCCGCCTCGGCGGCCTCGCCTCGTTCCTCGTCCTGGCTGCCGGCCTGCCGGCAGCCGCGATCGACACCACCGACACCCGGATGCTGTCGCAACCGGCGATCAGCGCGCGGCACATCGCGTTCACGTACGCCGGCGACCTGTACGTCGCCGACCACGACGGCCGCAATGCCCGCCGGCTGACCAGCGACGAGGGCGTGGAACGCGCCCCGGCGTTCTCGCCCGACGGCACGCACCTGGCTTTCAGCGCCGAGTACGACGGCAACGTCGACGTGTTCGTCGTCCCGGTCAGCGGCGGCCTCCCGCGCCGCCTCACGTGGCACCCCGGGCCCGACGTGGTACAGGGCTTCACGCCAGACGGTGCCCGGGTGCTCTTCACCTCGCCGCGCGCGGTGTTCACCGGCCGGTACACGCAGCTGTTCACCGTGCCCGTGCAGGGCGGCGTGGAGTCGGCCTTGCCGATCCCCAACGCCTCGCGCGCCAGCTACGCCGCCGACGGCAGCCGCATCGCGTACAACCCGCTGGCGCCGGCATTCCTGCAGTGGAAGCGCTACCGAGGCGGGTCGGTCGCGACGATCGTGCTGTACGACCCCCGCACGCACGCCACCGAGAAGGTCGCGCAGCCGGCCTCGCGGGCCAACGACGCCGACCCCGTGTGGATGGGCAACGCGGTGTACTTCCGGTCGGACCGCGACGGCGAGTTCAACCTGTATCGCTACGAGCCGGGCTCCAAGCAGGTGAGCCGGCTCACCTCGCATGCCGACTTCCCGGTGCTCGGCATCGCGGCCGCCGCCGGCAAGGTGCTGTACGAGCAGGCGGGCTGGCTGCACATGTACGACGTGCAGTCGAAGCAGTCCAGGCGACTGGCGATCGGCATCGGCGCCGACCTGGTGGAACTGCGTCCGCGCTTCGTCAAGGGACCCGAGTGGATCCGCAGCATGGCCGTGTCGCCTTCGGGGGCCCGGGTGGCGCTCGAGTATCGCGGGGAGATCGTCACGGTGCCGGCCGAGAAGGGCGATCCGCGCAACCTGACCAACACCGTCGACGTGCACGAGCGATCGCCCGACTGGTCGCCCGACGGGCAGAAGATCGCCTACTTCTCCGATGCCGGTGGCGAGTACGCCCTGCACGTCCGCCCGCAGGACGGCAAGGGCGCGCCGATGGTCGTCAAGCTCGCCGGCAGCGGCTTCTACGATGGCCTGCTGTGGTCGCCCGATGGCGCGCGTCTCGCGTTCCGCGACAACGGCCGCACCCTGTACGTGCTCACCGTCGCGACCGGGGCCATCGCCAGGGTCGCCACCGAGCCGATCTATCGCCCCGGCGCGTTCTCCGACACGTCGTACAGCTGGTCGCCCGACGGCAGGTGGCTCGCCTACACGACCACCACCCGCACCCAGATCCAGACGGCGCACGTGTGGTCGACCGAGACCCAGAAGTCGCACCCGGTGAGCGACGGCCTCAGCGACGTCGGCGAGCCGGTGTTCGATCGCAACGGCAAGTACCTGTACCTGCGGGCCTCGACCGACGCCGGCCCGGTGCGTGACTGGTTCTCGCAGGCCAGCGCCGACATGCGCTCGACCAGCGCGATCTACCTCGTGGTGCTGAAGAAGGGCGAGCCGTCGCCGCTGGCCAAGGAGAGCGACGAGGAGAAGGGCAAGAAGGACGAGGCTGGCGACGAGGGCAGGAAGGCGGAATCGAAGTCCGAAGGGAACGACGGGGCCAGTGCGAACGGCGGAAAGACGGTGGCGACGGTAATCGACGTCGACGGACTGGCCTCGCGCATCGTCGCGCTGCCGGTGCCGGCCGGCGAGTACTCGGCGCTGCAGCCCGGAGAGCCCGGCACCGTGCTGTTCCTGCGGAGTGCCGACGGCAAGTCGTCGCTGCAGCAGTTCGCCCTGAAGACCCGCAAGGTCGAGACGTTGGTACCCGCGGCCGAGGGCTACACCGTGACCGCCGACGGCAAGAAGCTGCTGTACCGCAACGGTTCGTCGTTCCACGTCGTCCCGGCGTCCAAGAAGACCGACGGCAGCGAGGGCAAGGTGAACGTCGAGGCGGTGCAGGTGCGCATCGACCCGCAGGCCGAGTGGCCCCAGATCTTCGACGAGGCCTGGCGCATCAATCGCGACTACTTCTACGCGACCAACTACCACGGGCGCGACTGGCCCGCGATGCGGAAGAAGTATGCCCAGTTCCTGCCGCACCTCGCGCACCGCGCCGACCTGGCGCGCGTGATCCAGTGGATGCTCAGCGAACTGGCCGTCGGCCACTCGTACGGCGGCGGCGGCGACGTACGTCGCAAGCCGGGCATCGTGCCGGGCGGCCTTCTCGGCGCCGACTTCGAGGTGGTCGACGACCGCTACCGGATCCGCAAGGTGTACGGGGGGCTGAACTGGACGCCGGCGCTCCGATCGCCGCTCACCGAGCCGGGCGTGGACGTCAAGGCCGGCGAGTACCTGCTCGCGGTCAACGGCGTCGACCTGCGCGCCACGACGACCAACGTGTACGCGCCGTTCGAGAACACCGCCGGCAAGCTCGTCGAGATCACCGTGGGACCGAACGCCGACGGCAGCGGCTCGCGCACGGTCTCGGTGGTGCCCATCGAGAGCGAGGCGGCGCTCCGCAACCGCGACTGGGTGGAGGGCAACCTGCGCAAGGTGACCGAGGCCACGCAGGGACGCGTCGCGTACGTGTACGTGCCCAACACCGCCGGCGCGGGGCACGAGTACTTCAAGCGCTACTTCTACCCGCAGACCAATCGCGAGGCGGTCATCGTCGACGAGCGCTTCAACGGCGGCGGTCAGGTGGCCGACTACTACATCGACCTGCTGCGCCGGCCGCTCGTCAGCTACTGGGCGACGCGCCACGGCGACCCGATCCGCACGCCGGCCGCGGCAATCCTCGGGCCCAAGGTGATGATCACCGACGAGACGGCGGGCTCGGGTGGCGATCTGCTGCCCTGGATGTTCCGCAAGTTCTCGCTCGGTCCGATCGTCGGCAAGCGGACGTGGGGTGGCCTGGTCGGGATCCTCGGCTACCCCGTGCTGATGGACGGCGGCACGGTGACGGCCCCCAACCTCGCGATCTTCACCGACGAGGGCTGGGTGGTGGAGAACGAGGGTGTGCCCGCCGACATCGAGGTGGACCAGACGCCCGCCGACGTCATCGCCGGTCGGGATCCGCAGCTCGAGCGCGCCATCAAGGAGGCGCTCGACCTGCTGGCGAAGAATCCGGTGAAGGTGCCGGCGCGCCCGAAGGATCCGGTCAGGTAACGTCTGACGTTAGACGTCAAACGTCAAACGTCATCAACGGCGGCGGAGGGCGACGACGGTCATGTCGTCGGCGCGGCCGTGCTTGCCGGCGACGTCGATCAGCATCGACGGCAGGTCGGCGAAGTCCTGCATCCGCGCCGCCATCACCGTGCGATGGACGATGGTGAGCGGCAGGGGGGTCCACGCGCCGTCGCTCATGAGGAGCAGCGTGTCGTGCGGATCGAGCGGTTCGTGGATCGGTGAGGCCTCGGCCTCGCCGGAACCGATGCGTCGTCCCGGCTGCTCCGAGAGGATCCGGCATCCCGTTTCGTTGACCAGGTACGCCCGGGAGTCGCCGGTGTAGGCCCCGAGCACCCGGTCTCCCACGACCGCGATGCCGACGAAGGTCGTCTCGCTGCCGCCCGCCAGCGCGCCATCCGTGCTGCGGACCCAGTGGGCCCACGCCGGAAAGCTCTGCACCTGCAACAGCCCGCCTTCGATCTGCCGCGCGAACAGGCGCAGCACGTGGGCGGCGCAGTGCTGCGCGGCGCCCGCACCGTCGCACAGGGCCGCGACGATGGAGGAGGGGCGCCAGATCCAGTAGGCGTCCTCGTTCACCGTCCCGCCGTCGCGTGGCCGGCTGGCGCCGTAACACTCGACCTTCACGTCGCGGATATCGGCAGGGAAGGGCGGCGGCTGCAATGGGCCGGCGGGACCAGGGGACGAGGGAGAAGTACGCGAGGGACAAGGAGTACAAGGGACGAGGGGCAAGGACGCGAGGGACGAGGGAGTCCGAGGGACCGGGGGCAAGGACGCCAGAGACAACGGAGTCCGAGGGACAGGGGAAGGCTCGAGAGGCGGCTCCTCCCTTGTCCCTGAGGGCTTGCCGCCTGTCCCTTGCATTCCTTGTGACTGGCGTCCCTGTCCCTTGTCACTCGTATCCCTACGGCTGCCGCTCGACGTGCACGCCGTGGCCGGCGAGGGTCGTGAGCACCTGTTCGTAGGACCTGCCGTTGAGGCGCAGCACGATGGGCGTGGTGCCGACCTCCAGCGTGAGCCAGTGGCTGGGCCCACGACGCAGCGAGAACCGTCCGGGCTTGCGGGTGTTGTACGTGGCGCGGGCGATTGCGTCGTAGGCGATGGAGCGCTTGGCGACGCCGTCCTCATCGAGCACCACCACCCGCTTCTGGTCGAGGCGCACCGAGACGTCGATCTCCTCGTCCTCGTCGTCCACACGGTCCATCAGGATCAGATCCTTGAACTCGATGGTCGCAGGGACGGCCGTTGGCGCCGGCGCGGCCGCGGGCGTGGGCGGCGGCTCGGGGGCGGGTTCCGGCGCGGGCCCCGGTGCCGCCGTCGCCGGGGCCGCAGTCGCAGCGGCCTCTGGCGCCGCCGTGACGCCCGTGCCGACGCGCGGGGCGGCGGTGCCCTTGACGGCAACGCCCGCCGACGGGCGGCTTGCGGAGGCGCGCGCAGTGGGAGCGGCAGGTGACGCGTCGGCCG
The DNA here is from genome assembly GCF_016865485.1 of Luteitalea sp. TBR-22. Classification (NCBI taxonomy): domain Bacteria; kingdom Pseudomonadati; phylum Acidobacteriota; class Vicinamibacteria; order Vicinamibacterales; family Vicinamibacteraceae; genus Luteitalea; species Luteitalea sp. TBR-22. The sequence goes on from NZ_AP024452.1 coordinate 909,985, forward strand.
CCGGACTCTCGCCTTCCACGGCTGGCGTCGTCGCCTCGCCCTGCGGCATCGGTGGCGTTTCGCGGACCGCCGCGGGCGATTGCGCCGGGGTCTCGGCCGACGCGCCGCTGCTCGCGACGGGCGCCGAGACGATCCTCGGCGTGACCAGGCGGGTGCGTCCGAACATCGCCCAGCCGGCGCCTGCTGCGCCGACCAGGAGCACCACGGGAATGGCGTACGCGAGGGCGCCGACCTTCCGCGTGCGTGCCACGGGCACACCGGCCGGCGGAGGCACGACCGGCGGCGGTGCGGCCATCGGCGGCACGACGGGCGCTTCTCCGGTCGTTGGAGCGACGGGCGCCGTCACGGTCCGCGAACGGTCCACCGGCAGCGAGGCGGCGCTGCCGGTCACGTGGCTCCCCGTACCGGGAGCGACATGGCCGGTCGCGGTCGGGATGGCGACCTCCACGAGCGGCGGCAGCGGCGGCGGGGCGAGGACCGGCGTCGTCGCTGCCGCCTGCAGTTCCTGCCGCATCCGGGCGGCGGTCGGCGTGCGATCGATCGGATGGCGAGCCAGGGCACGCAGGAGCACCGGCACGAACGCGGCCGCCTGCGGCGGCAACAGGCTTGCGACGTCTGGAGCCGGACCATCGACGATCTCGCGGATGAGTCCAGCCGTCGTGGTTGCCCGGTACGGCCGCCTTCCGGCCAGCATCTGGCAGAGGACCACCGCGAACGCGTAGATGTCGGCGCGTCCGTCGATGTCCTCGTCGAGGACCTGCTCGGGCGCCATGTAGGTCAGCGTCCCGACGGCGTGCCCGGTCTGCGTCGGCCCCTCGGTGCCGACGATGCGGGCAATGCCGAAGTCGAGCAGTCGGGCCCGGTTGCGCTCGTCGATCAGGATGTTGGCGGGCTTGATGTCACGGTGGACGACGCCGAGCTCGTGCGCATACTCGAGGGCATCGAGGACGTGGCCGGCCCACGTCACCACCTGGGGCACGTCGAGGGGCTCGCCGCGCTCGAGCCGCTTCTGGAGCGCCTCGCCCCTGACGAACTCGGTCACCATGTACAGCACGCCCTCGTGCTGCGAGAAGCCGTAGAGGCGGAGGATGTGGGGGTGGTCGAGTCGGGCGAGGATCTGCGCCTCGCTGCGGAACCGCTCCGTGGCGGTCCCCTGCGCGTCGGCGTCCTCGCGCAGGACCTTGATGGCCACCTGCCGGCCGAGCATCTCGTCGGTGGCCAGGTAGACGGCACCCATGCCGCCCTGCCCGAGGAGGGCGTCGATCCGGTACTGCCCGAGTCGTGTGCCGATCATCCCCGCTCCTGTGCGCGCCGCGCGCACGGCCCTCGTCGCGTCTGCTGCAGGCGGCGAAACGCGTGGTCCCGGCGCGCAGTATAGCTTTGACAGGCCACGACGCGTCGTGGCGAAATAACGCCGAATCCGGAGTCTTCCCATGTTCACGCGACGTGATTTCCTCAGGACCGCCTCGGTTGCGGGTGCCGCGATCGCGGCATCCGACCTGTCGTTCGCGATGGCCGCCCCCGAAAAGGGCCGTTTCGCCATCTCACTGGCCGAGTGGTCGCTGCACAAGGCGCTGTTCGCCAAGCAGATCACCAACCTCGACTTCCCGCGCCTGGCCAAGGAGGAGTACGGCGTCACGGGCCTCGAGTACGTGAACCAGTTCTTCAAGGACAAGGCCAAGGACACGGCCTACCTGTCGGACCTGAAGAAGCGCGCGGAGGGCTACGGGCTGAAGAACGTCCTCATCATGATCGACGGCGAGGGCATGCTCGGCGCTCCGGACCAGGCCGAGCGGACCAGGGCGGTGGAGAACCACAAGCCCTGGATCGATGCCGCGAAGTTCCTGGGCTGCCATGCCATCCGGGTCAACGCCGCGAGCCGTGGCGAGTATGCCGAGCAACAGAAGCTGGCCGCCGACGGGCTGCGTCGCGTCGGCGAGTACGGCGCCACGCAGGGCATCAGCGTCATCGTCGAGAACCACGGCGGGTTGTCGAGCAACGGGCAGTGGCTGTCGGGCGTGATGAAGCTGGTGGGCCTGCCCGGCGTGGGGACGTTGCCAGACTTCGGCAACTTCCGCGTCAGCAAGGACGAGGAGTACGACCGCTACAAGGGCGTGTCGGAACTCATTCCCTATGCGAAGGGCGTGAGCGCCAAGACGCACGACTTCGACGCGCAGGGCAACGAGACCCACACCGACTACAAGAAGATGCTCGACATCGTGATTGCCTCGAAGTACCGCGGCTTCATCGGCATCGAGTACGAGGGCTCGGTGCTGAGTGAGCCCGACGGCATCAAGGCGACCAAGGCGCTCCTCGAGCGGCACCTCCAGGGCTATCTGTGATCAGACCCGTTCTTGCGACCTCCCTGGCCGTCATGCTCTCGGGCATGGCGGCCTCGCCGTCTTCCGCCCAGCCCGCGAAGGCGCCATTGGCCTTCGCCCCGGGCACCCGCTACGACGCGGCGATTCCCACCCTGCAACAGGTGCTCGGACACGAGCCGGGCGCGCGCATCACGCCCCCCGACGGCGTGATCACCTACCTGAAGGCGCTGGCGCAGGCCGCGCCGACGCGCACGCGGTTCATCGAGTACGGTCGGACGTGGGAAGGCCGTCCGCTCGTGGTGCTGGCGATCGCCTCGGCGGATCGCATCGCGCAACTCGACAGCGTGCAGGCGGGCCTGAAGAAGCTCGCCGACCCGCGCGGCCTCGCGGCCGGTGAGGAGGAACGGCTGGTCGGGTCGCTGCCGGTCGGCGTGTGGCTGATGCATGCCGTGCACGGCAACGAGATCTCGTCGGTCGACGCCGCGTTGCTCGAGGCCTACCACCTGCTCGCCGCCCAGGGGGACGCGCAGGTGGACGCCATCCTCCGCGAGACGCTGGTGCTCATCGACCCGCTCGAGAATCCCGACGGCCGGGCACGGTTCGTCGCCTCGAACACGCAGGCGATGGGGCCCGATCCCGATCCGGAGCCCTTCTCGGCCGAGCACAACGAGCCGTGGCCCGGCGGCCGGTCGAACCACTACCTGTTCGACATGAACCGCGACTGGTTCGCGCAGTCGCAGGCCGAGACCCGCGGGCGCACGAAGTTCTACCTGCAGTGGTTCCCGCAGGTCGTCGTCGACCTGCACGAGATGGGCGGCGACTCGTCCTACTACTTCGCGCCGCCGGCCGATCCGCTCAATCCGTACATCACGCCGCAGCAGGTGGGCTGGTTCAACACCATCGGCAAGGCCAACGCGGCGAAGTTCGACGAGCGCGGCTTCGCGTACTTCAACCGCGAGGTGTACGACTCGTTCTACCCGGGGTACGGCGAGTCGTGGCCCATCTTCCACGGGTCGATCGGCATGACGTACGAGATGGCGTCGGCGCGCGGCCTCGTGTGGCGCCGCACCGACGACGACCTGCTGACCTACCGCGACGGGGTGCTGCGCCACTTCACGTCGGCGATCACCACGCTGGCGACGTCGGCGGCCAATCGCCGGCAGATCCTGAAGGACTTCGTCGACTACCGCCGCAGCGCGATCGCCGAGGGCGACAAGGGGCGCACGCGGGCCTGGCTGATCCCGGTCGGCGCCGACCCGGCGCGGGCGCATCGTTTCGCGCAGCTGCTGCGTGACCAGGGCTTCGACGTGCAGCAGGCCACCGAGGCGATCGCCATGGGCACGCGGACGCTGGCGGCCGGCACCTACGTGGTGCCCGCCGCACAGCCTGCGGGACGGCTGCTGGTGAACCTCCTCGATCCGGCCATCGCGCAGCCCGAGGCCTTCGTGAAGGAGCAGGATCGCCTGCGCAAGAAGCGGCTGCCCGACCAGATGTACGACGTCACCGGCTGGCACCTGCCGTCGGCCTATGACGTCGAGGTCGTGGCGTTCGATCGCCCGGTCGCCACCCTGCGCACCAGGCCCGCCGCCGCGCCGGCCGCCATGACGGTGCCGGTCGCGAAGGTCGGCTACCTGATGCCGTGGGGGCTGGGCACCGCGAGCCTCGTCGTCGCCGCGCAGAAGGCAGGCGTCCGCGTGCGCTTCGCCGACCAGGGCTTCACGCTCGCTGGCCGCGCCTATCCTGCCGGCACCGCCATCGTGCGGACGTCGGAGAATGGCGAGGACCTCGCGGCCGTGCTGGGGCGCCTGGCCGCCGAGCACCACGCCGAGGTCGTGCCGGTCGACTCGGCCTTCACCGAGGGCGGCATCTCGCTGGGCAGCAACCGCGTCGTCGCCCTCAAGGCGCCGCGCGTGCTGCTGGCCTGGGACACGCCCACCTCGTCGCAGAGCGCCGGCTGGGCGCGATACGTGCTCGAACGACGCTTCGGCCAGCGCGTCTCGGCGGTGCGGGTGAACGCGTTCGGCATGGCCGATCTCACGCGCTTCGACGTCGTGGTGCTGCCGTCGGGGAACTACCAGCAGGGCCTCAACGGTCCCGCGCTGCAGCGGCTGAAGGACTGGGTGTCGGCTGGCGGCACGCTGATCACCATCGCCGAGGCGAGCCGGTGGGCGACGCGCGACGGCGTGAACCTGCTCGACACGACCACGGAGTTGCGTGATGGCCGGCCGGAAGGTGGAGCCACGGGCGGCACGGGTGGCCCGGGCGGCAACCGCCCCTCGAGCGGCCAGGGCAGCACGTCCGGCGACAGCAGCAAGCCGCTGGATCTCGAGAAGGCGACGCTGCCGAAGGACGAGCCGCCGTTTGCCACGTCGGGAGCGCTGGTCAAGGCCAACCTCGATCGCGAGCACTGGCTCGCCGCGGGCACCGACGGCGACATCCACGGCATGGTCGAGGGTTCGCGGATCTTCACGCCCATCACGCTCGACAAGGGCCGCAACGTCGCGACCTGGGCGGCCGGCGACGACGCGGTCGCCGCGGGTCTGGTGTGGCCCGAGGCGAAGGCGCAACTGGCCAACAAGGCCGCGGTGATCGCGCAGCCGCGTGGCCGCGGTCACGTGATCGCGTTTGCCGAGGACCCGAACTTCCGCGCCTTCACCGAGGGCACGGAGCTGCTGTTCATCAACGCGGTGCTGCTCGGCCCCGCGCACTGAGGACGAACCTGGCAATTTGAAATTTGAAATTCGAAATTCTCCTGGCGCGGGCCTTCGGCCACGCGCCTCGGGATGCCGCGAGCGAGCGAAGGCCTGATGGCCGAGCCGCCGACCAATTTCGAATTCCGAATTTCAGATTGCCAGCATGCGTTCGTAGATGAGCGCTTCTGGCGGTCCCCCCTGTTCTCCGTGCGGAGCGTAGATGGGGCGCGTGCCAGCGGCCGCGAAGCCGCACGACTCGTAGAAGCGCATCGCCTGCAGGTTGCCCGGCATCACCGCAGCCTGCAGGCACAGTGCCGAGGCACGCTGCGCGTCGGCGACGACGTGCTCGAGCAACTGCCGCCCGATGCCGCGGCGTTGCGCGTCGGGCGCCACGTACAGCACGAACAGCTCCCACGTGGCCTCGTGCCCGCTGCTGCGTCCGCTGCCGGCGACGCCGACCACCCTCCGGTCCTCCTGCGCCACGGTGAACCCTGACCACGTCGAGGTCGGCGTCGTCTCGCGGCGCAGGCGCTCGACGCCGTAGAAGTGACCGAGCACGCGCTCGAGGTAGTCGGGCGAGACCAACGGGGCGTAGGCCTGCCGCGCCGCGCGCCCGCACACGTCGGCGATCGCGGCCGCGTCGTCGGTGGTCGCCGGGCGGAGGAAGGCGCTGGAGGTCACCCGACGAGGGTCATGGCCGCGCAGCTCGAAGGCGGCGCCGGGGCGGTGCCCGAGGTGATGGCCTGCAGGAAGGTCTCGGCGACCAGGGCGTATCCCTGGTCGCTCGGGTGGAAGCCGTCAGGGGAGTACGTGCCCGGCTGATAGCTGCGCGGCTCGCACATCAGGTCGACGACGGGCACCCGGCTGCTGAGCGGATTGATTGCCTCGCGCGTCAAGCGCACCGCTATGTCCTGCACGATGCGCCGTTCGGCGACGGGGCGCCCTTCCAGGTACGGCAGCGCCCCGAAGTTCGGCAGGTTCGCGACGACGATGAAAGCGCCCGGTGCCCTGGCGCGGATGCTGTCGATGAGGCGTCCGTAGTCGCGCGCAAAGCCCTGCACCTGCTGGGCGACGAATGACGATGGGTCGGCGCCTCCGCGACCGGCCGCCACGGCCAGCGCCAGGGTGTTCGTGTCGTTGCCGCCCGCGAAGATCGTCACCAGCGTGGTCGTGGGTGGGACGAACGGCGCCAGCTGCGTGAGGAAGTTGCCGGGGATGTTGCGCCCGAGTTCGTCGCCGATGGCCTCGATGTCCGGACCGAGGACACCGCCGGGGAGCGCCAGGTTCAGCAGCGCGACCGTCCGTGTCTCGGCCAGCCGACGCTGGATCAGGCCGACGTAGGCGGTGCTCTCGCGGCAACTGGTGGCCAGCGGCAGGCACGGCACGCTGGCGCCGACGCCCGCCGCGTCGCTGGCGCCAATCGCGGTGTACACGACCGGCGCGTTCTGGGCCGGCGGCGACGGAGAGGTCGGCGTGGTCGACGAGCCGCCACCGCTGGAACAGGCGGCCAGGAGCGCCAGCGACGCGGTGAGCGCCGCCGCGCAGGCGCCACCACCCCGGCTGCTATCATGCGCGCTGCACGCGCGCCGCGTTCCTCGCATGCCCATGAACCCGTCCCGTCTCCGTCCACGGCACGTGCTGCGTGCCCTCGTCGTCGCCGGTGCCCTGGCCTGTCCGGCCGTGGCCGTTCCCGCGTTGGCCCAGGCGCAAGCCGTGGCGCAGGGCGTTCGCGTGACGTCGCCGAAGGAACAGTTCGGCTTCGCCATCGGCGACGACTACCAGCTCGCGACATACGAGCAGTTGTCGGCCTACTGGTCGCGGCTCGACGCCGAGTCCGATCGGATGTCGCTGGTGGACATCGGCCGGACCGCCGAAGGCCGCACGCAGTGGATGGCCATCATCACCTCCCCGGAGAACCATCGCAAGCTCGGGCGGTTGAAGGAGATCGCGCGGCGGCTGGCGCTGGCCGAGGACGTGGCCACCGATGCGGAGGCGCGCGCGCTCGCGGCCGAGGGCAAGGCCGTGGTGTGGATCGACGGCGGGCTGCACGCCAACGAGACGCTCGGCGCCCAGCAGTTGATCGAGACGGTGTACCAGCTCGTGAGCGGCGATGACGCCGAGACGCGGCGGATCCTCGACGACGTGGTGGTGCTGGCCGTGCACGCCAATCCCGACGGGCACGACCTCGTCGCCAACTGGTACCTCCGCGAACGCGACCCGCTGAAGCGATCGCTCGACGACCTTCCGCGGCTCTACCAGAAGTACGCCGGGCACGACAACAACCGCGACTCCTACATGAGCGCGTTGGCCGAGACGGCCAACATGAATCGCGTCCTGTACCGCGAGTGGTTCCCGCAGATCGTCTACAACCACCACCAGACCGGACCGATCGGCACGGTGATGTTCGCCCCGCCGTTCCGCGATCCCTTCAACTACGTGTACGACCCGCTGGTGCCGACCAGCCTCGACCTCGTCGGTGCGGCGATGCACACGCGCTTTGCCGCCGAAGGCAAGCCCGGCGTGACGATGCGGCGCGGGTCCAACTACTCGACCTGGTGGAACGGCGGCCTGCGCACCACCGTGTACTTCCACAACATGATCGGGCTGCTCACCGAGACGATCGGCAACCCGACGCCCATCGAGATCCCGTTCCGGCCGGAGAAGACCCTGCCGGGCGGCGACCTGCCGTTCCCGATCGACCCGCAGCCCTGGCACATGCGCCAGAGCGTCGAGTACTCGCTCACGGCCAACCGCGCCGTGCTCGACCTCGCCTCGCGCTACCGCGAGCAGTTCCTGTTCAACATCTGGCGCATGGGCCGCAACGCCATCGAGCGCGGGCAGCGCGACACCTGGACGATGTATCCGCGACGCGTGCAGAAGGTGCAGCAGGCCGCAGGCGGGGCGCTTGCCGGGCGACGGACGGGCGGCGCGCCACGGGCGTTGTTCGACTCGGTGCTGCGCGACCCGGCGCTGCGTGACCCGCGCGGCTACGTGCTGCCTGCCGACCAGCCCGACTTCCCGACGGCGATCGCCTTCGCCAACGCCCTCATCCGTGCCGGCGTGACCGTGCATCGCGCTGCCGCGCCCTTCACGGTGGGCGGCACGACGTACCCGGCCGGCTCACTCGTGGTGAAGACCGCGCAGGCCTTCCGGCCTCACGTGCTCGACATGTTCGAGCCACAGGATCATCCGGACGACTTCCAGTACCCGGGCGGACCGCCGATCCCGCCATACGACAGCGCGGGCTGGACGCTCGCGTTCCAGATGGGGGTCCGCGCCGATCGGATCCTCGACGGGTTCGACGGGCCGTTCGAGAAGGTCGCCGACCAGTTGCCGATCCCGGCCGGGCAGGTCACCGGCGCGGCGACGTCGGCAGCCTACGTGTTCCCCCACGCGAGCAACCAGGCGTTCCGGGCGATCAACAGGCTGCTCGAGCAGGGCGAGGCGATCGACTGGCTGCCCGACGGGCGCTTCCGCGTCGCCGCCACGCCGCTCACCCGGGCGCGCCTCGAGGAGGTGGCGCGTGCGACGGGCGTTTCCTTCGAGGGCACCTCGCGCGAAGCGATCGCGGGCAGTCGCCCGGTGACGCCGGTCCGCCTGGCGCTCTGGGACCGCTACGGCGGCTCGATGCCGTCAGGGTGGCTGCGCCTCGTGCTCGAGCAGTTCGAGTTCCCTTACGAGGTGGTGTACACGCCGCAGATCGATGCCGGCCTGCTGGCGGGGCGTTACGACGTGCTCGTGCTCCCCGACGGGGCGATCCCCGAGGGGAACGGGGGCGTGCCGCGGATGCCCCGGCCGGAGTCGGTGCCCGAGGAGTACCGAGCGCGCATCGGCGCGTATTCCGGCGCGTCGACGTTGCCGCGGCTGAGGGCGTTTCTCGAAGGTGGTGGTGCGGTGCTGGCGATCGGCGGGTCGACCTCGCTGGCCGCCCACCTCGGTGTCCCGGTCGGCAACAAGCTGGTGGACGCCAGGGGCGCGCCGTTGCCCGAGGAGGCCTACTACGTCCCCGGGTCCATCCTGCGCGTGAAGGTGGACGCCACGCACCCCATCGCGCACGGGCTGTCGAGTGAGGTCGACGTCTACTTCGACAACAGTCCGGTGTTCACCCTGCCACCCGACGCGTCGGCCGCAGGCCTCAGGCCCATCGCCTGGTTCGACTCGGCCACGCCGTTGCGCAGTGGCTGGGCGTGGGGCCAGGACCGGCTCCAGGGCGGCGTCGCGGTCGCCGAGGCGCGGGTGGGGAAGGGCTCGCTCGTGCTGTTCGGGCCGGAGATCACGTTCCGCGCGCAGCCGCACGGGACGTTCAAGTTCCTGTTCAACGGCATCATCCGCGGCGCCAGCCGCTGACCGCCGGAACCGGGGGCGCCTGGGCCGCGTACCGTCCGGTCATGCGGCTCCTCCTGTCGATCACTGCCGGCGCCGTGGCGCTGGCAACGGTCACGCTCCCGGCGCAGTCCCCCGAGGCGTGGACCTCGCTCGTCGAGGCCGAGCGCGCCTTCGCGGCCCATTCGGTGCGGACGACGATGCGCGAGGCCTTCCTTGCGCACCTGTCGGAACGCGCGGTCCTGTTCAGCCCGGGGCCGGTCAACGGGCACGCCTTGTACGCCAACGCCCCGGCACGGCCAGGGCAGTTGAGCTGGGCACCCGAGGTCGTCGACATCGCCGCGTCGGGCGACTTCGGCTACTCGACCGGGCCGCATCAGTTCCGGCGCGCCGCCGATGGCCCCGTGATGCGCCAGGGCTACTTCTGCAGCGTGTGGGGACGCGACGGACAGCAGGCCTGGAAGGTGCTGGTCGACCTGGGCATCTCGCAGCCGCAGCCGCTGTCGCTCGACGTCACCCCGCGGCGACCCGCGGCAGCTCCCGCCGTGTCGGCGGGCAGCGCGGCGCAGGCACGCGCCTCGCTCGAGGCAGCGGAGAAGCGACTGACGGCGGCGCTGGCCGTCGACCAGGTGCAGGCCTATCGCGCCGCGCTGGCCCCGCACGCGCGCGTCTATCGCGACGGCAACCCGCCGGCCGAAGGCGTGGAGGCGGCCGTGGCCCTGCTGTCCCGACGAGGCGCCGTCACGAGTGCGGCGCCCGAGGCCTTCGAGATCGCCTCGTCCGGGGACCTGGCCTATGCGCACGGGCGGCTGGCGCTTGCCGGCGCCCGCGCCGACGCGCCGCCCGTCCACTACGTGCGAGTGTGGCGGCACCAGGCGGAGGGCTGGCGGGTGGTCCTCGACGTGGACACCTGGACCGCCCCGTAGTTCGAGACTGCCTACATCTTGTGGAGGGGCGGGCGCGGGAGCGCGGGCATCGGCTCGGCCGGGCGTCGCTCGCCCTGTTCGCGCCAGCGGTGCTTGTCCTGGTACATCCGCGCATCGGCGGCGGCCAGCAGCGCCTCCGACGAGTCGCCGTCACGCGGGAACACCGCGGCGCCGATGCTCACGCTCATCGTGAACGAGCGCCCATCCGGCAGCCGCATCTGGTGCCGGGTGATCTGCTGCTGCAGGTGGCGCAGCCGATCCTCGGCCTCCTCGCGGCCGCACTCGGGCATCATGATCACGAACTCGTCGCCGCCATAGCGCGCGCACACGTCGTAGGGCCGCACCGACTGCCGGAGCACCGAGGCGAGTTCGCGCAGCGCCAGGTCGCCGACGGGGTGGCCTTCGGAGTCGTTGACGACCTTGAAGTCGTCGACGTCGATCAGCAGCAGCGCGAGCCGCGAGGCCTGCCGCGCGGCTCGGGCGAGCTCCTGCGTCAGGTGCATCCACAGGAAGCGCGTGTTGGGCAGGCCCGTGAGCGGGTCGGTGAGCGCCTCTTCCTGCGCGCGCGCCAACTGCAGGGCGTGGCTCACGACCGGACCGGCCTGTCGGGCCACCATCTCGAGCAGGCGGCACTCGTCCTGCGTGTAGCAGCCGGGCGTCACGTGATAGATCGCCAGCGCGCCCACCAGCTCGTTCTGCTCGCCGTACAGGGGACACACGATGGACGACCGCAAGCGCGTGGCGGCGGCGGCGCGGGCGTCCATGCAGGCCTGCGGGTCGCCGTTGGCCACCGCCCGCTGTTCCCGGAGCGACTGGCCGAACATGCCGGCGTCGGTGGCCACCTGCACGGTCGCCAGCATCTCGGCCTCGATGCCCTCGGTGAATGCCGCCTTGAACAGCCGCGCCTCGGGGTCGTGCAGGTAGAGCGCCGCGCTCGAATACGGAATCACGCGCCGGAGCTTCTGGGCGAGCAACTGCGCCGTGCCCTCCACGCCGAGCCCGGCGCTGATTGCCTGGGAGATCTCGAACAGCGCGACGTCCTCGCGCCGTGCCGAGACGATCGATCCCAGCGACGCGTCGGTCGTGACCACGGCGGGACCAGCACCTGCGTCGATGGTCGGCAGCAGCGTGATGAACCGCTCGACGATGGCCGGGTCGAGCGACTTGCCTTCCTCTTCGCGCAGCACGGCGACGGCGGCTTCCCGGGTGAGGCGATCGCGGTACGGCCGCTCGCTCACCAGGGCGTCGTAGCAGTCGACCACGGCGAGCACGCGTGCCCCGACGGGAATGGCTTCCTTGGCCAGGCCTTCGGGGTACCCCTTGCCGTCCCAGCGCTCGTGGTGGGACCGCACGAACCCGGCGACGTTTGGCGGCAGGGGCACGCCGCTGATCAGGTCGGCGCTGACCTGCGGGTGGATGCGGATCTTGTGGAACTCCTCGACCGACAGCGGCCCCGGCTTGGCCAGGATGTGATCCGGGACGGCGAGCTGCCCGATGTCGAGCAGCAGGGCCGCCGTGCGGACGGCCTCGATGTCGGAAGCCGGCAGGCCGACGGCCTGGGCGAGCTGGGTGGCCCAGGTCCGGCGGCGGGTCAACCGGGTGCCCGACGGGTCGTGCTTGGCGTCGATGGCGCCCGCGAGGGCCTCGACCAGCGACGCATGGACGTACCCCACCGCTGGCGCTCGCCCGGCATTCCGGTCGACGCGCAGGCCGAGGACCGCCACCACCGCGATGCCTATCCCTGCGCCGACCACCAGCGCACCGGCGACAGCCTGTCCGGCGGCGAGCAGCAGCGTGCCGACGACGGCACAGGTCGCGGCCAGGGCCAGCAACCGGGAAGGAGGCGAGGTCACGGACACTACCGCCACAGTATCCCCCGGCGCGCGACTTCGCGGCAACGGCCTGCCTTGACGCGTGCTCCGGCGGGATGTCAGTCTGAGGGGATGGGAGTGGCGTTGGCGACCCGCCTGCGGGCGCTGTGGCTCGTGTGCCTGCTGGTGTTCGCCCCAGCGGGACCTGCGGGCCTGATCCTTTCCGGTCATCCGACCGGTGAGGACACGCACCTCTCCGCCGTGGCGCACGATGCCACCGACCACGGCATCTCCGCGGGGGCCCTCGCCGAGGCTGCCCCCGATCGACACTGCCTCTATTGCCAGACGGCGTCGTCGCACCGGTTCGGCCGGGTCGACGCCGCCACGCACCCGCAGGCGCCTTCCAGCACGCCCATCGTGTGGGTGGAGTTGCAGGAGGGGGCGCCCCGCTCCGACTCCCGCGCCGCGCTTCCCGCGCGCGCCCCGCCCGCCCGCGCCTGATCGGCCGTCCGGCCGACCGGTTTCCGTCCCCCATTTGTCGACAGTGAACGAGGCGCGGGTCCGCAGCGGGACCGCGCCGACGGCATGCGCATGCACTGCCGTCATGACGCGCGCCCATCGCCGCGTCGCCACGCTGCGTGTGGAGCCTGGTTCAATGGTGCGTATCGGTATGTTCCCTTCGGCGGACCTCCGCCGTGTCCTCCGGCGGTGTGCGGCCGCTTGCGTCCTGGTGGCGCTGGCCGCCGTCCCGTCTCTCGCCCAGCCCGCTGGGGAAGCCCAGGTCCGCGGCCGCGTCGTCGCCGGCGAGACCAAGACCGCCCTTCCGGGCGTGACCATCACCGTCGAGGAACGCGGCACGATGGCCGTGACCGACGACGCCGGTGCCTTCGCCATCGCGATCCCGGCGACGGGCGTCGTGCACGTGCGGGCCAGCGCGCCGGGCTTCCTTCCGAGCCGTCGGGAGGTGTCGGCCAGCGCCGCCACCGGCCCGATCGAGATCGTCCTGCAGGACGACCTGCACTACGCCGAGGCGGTCACCGTCGGCCCGGCGCCGCGTGATCCGTTCGAGTCGTACCAGCCGACCTCGGTCCTGTCGGGCCAGGAACTCGACCTGAAGACCGAGGCCTCGCTCGGCGGCCTGCTGCGCAACGAGCCGGGCGTGGCGGAGCGGTCGCTCGGCCCCGGGCCGTCGCGCCCGATCATCCGCGGGCAGGATGGCGACCGCGTGCTGATCATGCAGAACAGCCAGCGGACGGGCGACCTCTCGAGCCAGTCCGGTGACCACGGCGTGACGATCAACCCGGCGGCGGCGACGCAGGTCGAGGTCGTGCGCGGCCCTGCCACGCTCCTGTACGGGGCCAACGCCATCGGCGGCCTGGTCAACGTCATCGACAACCAGATTCCGAAGCAGCCGGTGACCCGGCCGATGGGCAACACGCAGGTCGACCTGGCCACCAACGCCGGGCAGGCGAGCGTGGCCGGAGACCTGACCCTGGGCAACGGACGGTGGGCGCTCAACCTCGGGGCCTCGACCCGTCGGTCCGGCGAGTACGACACGCCTGAGGGGCCGGTGGACAATTCGCAGTCGCGGGGTTCGTTCGGCAGCGTGGGCGTCGCCAGGACAACGGCCGACAGCTACCTCGGCGCAGGCGTGCAACTCGACGACACGCGGTATGGCGTGCCCGTCGTGCACGGGGGCGAGATCGAACTGACCCCGCGTCGGCAGGTGTACAACACGCGCGGCGAGTTCCGGAACCTGCAGGGCCCCTTCAGCTCGGTGCGCGGGTCGGTGGCCTACCACCGCTATCGGCACGACGAGATCGAGGGTGACGCCATCGGCACGGCCTTCCACAACGACCTGCTCGATCTGGACCTGCGGGCGACGCACGCGCCGATCGGGCGGATGACGGGGACGGTCGGCGTGTCGGGATACGCGCGCGCCTTCGAGGCCATCGGCGAGGAGGCGCTCTCGCCGCGCGTCGAACAGACGGTGTTCTCGGCCTTCTCGTACCAGGAAGTCGCGTGGTCGCACCTGACGCTGCAGTTCGGCGGCCGCTACGACCACACCGGCTACTCTCCCGAGGGCGGCCTGCGCCCCCGGACGTTCGACAACGTCTCGTTCTCGGTCGGCTCGCTCTTCCGGCCCTCGGAGCAATCGACGCTCGCGGTGAGCTTCGCGCGAGCGGCCCGCAACCCGGCGCTCGAGGAGCTGTACTTCTTCGGCGAGCATGCCGGCAACATCGCCTTCGAGATCGGCAACCAGGACCTCGAGTCCGAGGTCGCCTACGGCCTCGACGTGTCCTATCGCGTGCGCTTGCCGAGGGTGTCGGCCGAGGTGACGTACTTCAACAACACCATCGACAACTACATCTTCCGCAACGAGATCTCCGAGGAGGAATTCGAGGAGCGCTTCCCGGAGGCCGGGCACGGCGAGGACCACGAGCACGAGGGCGAGGTCGAGGAGTACCCGTACGTGGAGTTCATCGGCCGCGACGCGCGCCTGCAGGGCATCGAGGCGCACGCCGACATCGACGTCGCGGCAGGCTTCCACCTCGAGGCCGGCATCGACACGGTCCACGGCTCGCAGCGCGACAGCGGTGACCCGCTGCCGCGCATCCCTCCGGTGCGCTTCACCGGGGGCGTGCGCTACCACCGGAACGCGCTGCAGGCCGGTGCCCAGGTGGTGAGCGCGGCCAGCCAGGAGCGCGTCTACGGCGTGGAGACGCCGACCGACGGCTACACGACGCTGCGCCTGTTCGGCGCGTACTCGCTGCAGGCCGGCCGCGTGGTGCACACGATCTCCGGCCGCTTCGACAACGTCACCAACGAGCTGTACCGCAATCACCTCAGCCTGGTGAAGGACATCGTGCCGGAGATGGGCCGCAACGCGCGCATCACCTGGAGCATCAAGTTCTAGGCGCCCCTCCGGCTGCTGACGCGGCCTCGGGCGCCAACGTTCTCACGCGAGCGTCATCGCGACGCTCGCGTGAGCGCTGACGCGTGTCGGGGCGGTCCCGGCGAGTCCTTACAGCGTGCTGTTCCAGAGCGGTTCCGGCACGCCGCGCTGGTGGTTCTCGTAGCGCGCCATGACGAACAACGCGTCCGAGAGCCTGTTCAGGTAAGGAATCACGAACGCGCCGACCTGCTCGGCGTGCGCCAGCGCGATCGCCTCCCGTTCGGCGCGGCGGCACACCGTACGGGCGACGTGGAGGTGCGCGGCGCCTGGCGCGCCGCCGGGCAGGATGAAGTTCTCGATCGGCCCGACCACCTCGTTCAGCTCGTCCATCAGGCGCTCGAGGGCCTCGACGTGCCGGGCCTCGATCTGCGGGATCCGGTAGGTGGCCTTGTCTTCCTCCAGGAAACACAGGTCGGACCCGAGGTGGAACAGCTCGTTCTGCACCACCGGCAGCGTCTCGGCCAGCCGCGGCACCAGGCCGTGCGCCAACGCAACGCCGATCGCGGAGTTCAGCTCGTCGACCGTCCCGTAGGTCGCGACGCGCAGCGCGTCCTTCGGGACGCGTTGCCCACCCCCGAGCCCGGTCGTCCCATCGTCTCCCTTGCGTGTGTAGATGCGGGTCAGGCGAGGCATCTCACCATCATAAGCGGGCACCGGGCACCGGGCACCGGGCACCGGGCACCGGGCACCGGGCAGCGGGCACCGGGCACCCGGGCACCGGGCATCGGGTTCGCAGGGCAGGGGAGGCGGCCGCTCCACGGGTGGCCTGTCGCACGACGCCTGTAGCTCCGCCGGTTTGAGGCATCCTTGAGCCCGTGATCGTCGGTCGTCTTGCCCCCACGCCCTCCGGACGGCTGCATCTGGGCAACGTGTGCGCGTTCGCGGCGGCGTGGCTGTCGGCGCGGGCCGACGGCGGCCGGCTGTTGCTGCGCATCGAGGACGTCGACGTGACGCGCGCGCGGCCGGAGGTGGAGCAGTCGCTGCGCGACGACCTGGCGTGGTTGGGGCTCACGGCCGACGAGGAAGTGGCGCGGCAGTCGTCGCGCGACTACGCGCCGGCGCTCGCGCGGCTGGCGCCGCGCCTGTATCGGTGCCAGTGCACGCGCGCCATGCGCGAGCAGCCGTTGCCCGCCGGCGCCGGGTGCCAGGGCCACTGCGTGGATCGCGGCCACACTGACGGGGCGATCCGGTTCAGGCTCGACGCGGGTCCGATGACGTTCGTCGACCGTCGCTGGGGTCCGCAGCGCACCGACCCGCGCACGTTCGGCGACCCGATCCTCGTCCGCCGCGACGGCCTGGTGTCGTACAACCTGGCCGTCGTGGCCGACGACGTCGCCGACGGCGTCACCGATGTGGTGCGGGGCAGCGACCTGCTCGAGTACACGGCGGTGCAGATCCAGCTCTGGCAGGCGCTTGGCGCGCCGCCGCCACGGTGGCTCCACGCGCCGCTCGTCCTCGGCGCCGACGGGAAGAAGCTGTCCAAGTCGCACGGCTCGGCGCACGTCGGCGCGATGCGCGACGCCGGGGCGACGCCGGCCGACGTGTGGCGCGTGGTGCTGCCGTGGCTCGGCATCCCCGGGGCCTCGTCGCTGGCCGAGGCGCTGCCGCGGTGGGATCCCGCCGCCGGCCCGCGCGGCCCCATCACGCTGCCCCGCTGAACGCGGAAGGAACAGGCGCGGCCGGCTGTTCGCGCCGCTACCCGAGCACGGCGCGGACCACCGGACGCAGCGCATCCGCCATGCGCCGGTACACCGCCGGCGAGGGGTGCAGCCCGTCCGGTGACTCGCGCAGGCGGTCCGGTGCGTCGGGGTGCGCCGTTGCCGCGCGCGTGTCGCAGAACGCCATGTGCGGGGTGCGCACGGCGAGGTCGGCGATCCAGGCGTTCACGGCGTGCATGCACGCGATGTGCGCCGGCGTGGCCGAGTCGAACGGGATGATGCTGCAGGCGACGACGGGGATGCGGGCGTCCAGGGCGCGCGCGTACATCGCCTCGAGGCGCGTCGCGATGGCCGAGGCCTCGTCGCCGTCGTACACGTCGTTGACGCCGGCGAGCAGGATCAGCAGGTCGGGTGCATGCGCGAACACGTCGCGCTCCATGCGGGCGGCGATGTGCTCGGTGCGCTCGCGGTTGACGCCGCGATTGAGGACGCGCCACGTCGGCTCGGCCTGCATCAGCCACCACGCGTACTGGCTCGTGGCGTCCCCCGCGCCGTCAGGCGGTGCCTCGACCGGCGACAGGAAGCCAGGCGTCCCCGCCGTCGTCGAGTCGCCCAGCGCCACGATCGTCCGCGCCGGGCCGTGGGCGGCGGCCCGGCCGTCGTCCATCACCGTGCGGCGGGGGCGACCGGCTGGCCGCGCTTGGTGACGTGGTCCACGCCCTCGATCGTCCTGATGGAGGGCGCCTCGGCCTTCATCGAGGCAGCGACGGCCTCTGCGGCGCGCATCACGCGCAGGATGTTCCGGCTGGTGATCTTCGTCAGGTCGTCCTCGGTGTAGCCGCGACGCGCGAGTTCCGCCAGCAGGGCCGGGTAGGTGCCGACGTGCTCGAGGCCCTGGACGACCGACGTGATGCCGTCGAAGTCGCCGCCGAGGCCGATGTTGTCGATGCCGGCCACCTTGCGCACGTGGTCGATGTGGTCGGCGACCTGTGCAATCGTGGCGCGTGGCTCGGGGTTGGCCGCCTTCCAGGCGTCCACGGCCGCCTTGAGACCGGCTGCGTCGGCGCCGAACTGCGCCTGCAACCGCGTGGTCTCGGCGGTGAGCCGCCGGTTGTACGCGGCCACCTCTGGCGACACGAAGCCAGGCACGAACGTCGCCATCACGATCCCGCCGGTGCGGGCGACCTCACGCAGGATGTCGTCGGGGACGTTGCGCGGCACGTCGCACACGGCGCGCGCGTTCGAGTGCGAGAAGATCACCGGCGCCTTCGACACGCGGATGGCGTCGGCCATGGTGTCGGCCGACGTGTGACTGAGGTCCACGAGCATCCCCAGCCGGTTCATCTCCCGCACCACCTCCTCGCCGAAGGCCGACAGGCCGTTGGACCTCGGGGTGTCGGTGGTGGAGTCGGCCCACGGCACGTTCTTGCTGTGAGTGAGTGTCATGTAGCCGGCGCCCACCCGATGGAGCGCCCGCAGCGTCGCGAGCGAGCTGTCGATCGAGTGGCCGCCCTCCACGCCCATCAGCGAGGCCACCTTGCCGGCCTTCATCGCCCGCTCCGCCTCGTCGGCGGTGCGCACGAGTGCGAAGACCGACGGGTACCGCCGCACCATCTGGTGCACGGCATCCATCTGCTCGAGCGTCGCGCTGACGGCGGCGTCGCCCTGCAGGTCCACCGGCACGTACACCGACCAGAACTGGCCGCCGACATGGCCGGCGCGGAGGCGCGGCACGTCGGTCATCAACTGCGGCTGCGGCTTCGACACGTCGATCCGGTCGAAGTCGTAGTCGGCGCGTACCCGCATCTCCCACGGCAGGTCGTTGTGGCCGTCGAAGACCGGCGCCCTGGCGAGCGCCCGCTCGACCACCGCGGGGGCCTGCGCCTGGGCACTGATCGTGGCCAGGCCGACGCACAGCGCCACGCTCACCACGTGTAGCCGCCGGGCTTGCCCGGCGGTCAGCCTTCCCATCATTCCTGCGCGCATGCGTGCCCTCGATCCCTAGACGTGACGGATCTCGGCGAGCTGCTTGCGGAGCTCGCCGCGGAAGTCGGGATGCGCGATGCTGATCAGCATCTCCCCGCGTTCCCTGATGGAGGCGCCGTGCAGGTTGACCGCTCCGTACTCGGTGACGATCCAGTGCACGTGGCCGCGGGTGGTGACCACGCCGGCCCCGGGCTTGAGCGATGGCACGATGCGCGACAGCGTCCCCTTCGCCGCAGTGGACGGCAGCGCGATGATCGGCTTGCCGCCGGGCGACAGGGCCGCGCCGCGGATGAAGTCCATCTGCCCGCCGATGCCGGAGAAGATGCGGTAACCGATCGAATCGGCGCACACCTGGCCGGTCAGGTCGATCTCGAGCGCCGAGTTGATGGCGACGACCCGCGGGTTGCGCCGGATCTGCGCCGTGTCGTTCGTACGGTCGCAGGGGTGGAACTCGACCTGCGGGTTGTCGTCCACGAAATCGAACAGGCGTCGCGTGCCGTTGACGAACGACGTGACCGTGCGGTTGGGGTGCACCACCTTGTGCCGGTTGGTGATCACGCCGTTCAGCTGCAGGTCGATCAGCCCGTCCGAGAACATCTCGGTGTGCACGCCGAGCTCCAGCTTGTTGCCAAGGCGCCGCAGCACCGCGTCGGGAATCCCACCGATGCCCATCTGCAGCGTGGAGCCGTCCTCGACGAGCTCCGCGATCAGCTCGCCGATGGCGGCCTCGATCTCGGTCTCCGGCGCCGGCTCGTGCTCGTGGAGCGGCCGGTCGTTGGCCACGAAGGCGTCGAGGCGCTTCACCGGCACCACCACGTTGCCGCGCGTCCGCGGCATCCGGCTGTTCACCTCCGCGATCACCAGCGTCGCGGTGTCGGCCGCGGCACGGGCCGCGTCGACCGACGTGCCCAGGGTGCAGAACCCGTGGCGATCCGGCGGCGACAGTGTCAGCAGCGCGGCATCGAGCCTGACCTGCCCGGAGAGGAAGAGTCCGGGGATGTCCGACAGGAAGATCGGCACGAAGTCGGCGCGCCCCTCGTTGATCGGGCCACGCAGCGGGGCGCCGGTGAACAGCGACACCGAGCGGAACTGGCCCTCCTTGTCGGGCTCGGCAAACGGCGCCGGGCCAGCGGTGTGGAGGTGGTAGATGGTGACGCCTTCGAGATCGGTGCGACGCGCGAGCGCCTCGAGCAGGGTGGTCGGCGTGGCCGCCGCACCGTGCACGAAGATCTTCATGCCGCTGCGGATGCCGGCGACCGCCTCGTCGGCCGATACCGCGCGGGAGGTCCAGTCGGAATTCATGGTGGGTATTGTGGATCGGGGATCGGGATCGCGGATCGAGGATCGGGGATCGGGCAGGGTGGCACGCAGGGCTGCGCACGGAACGGCCGACGCCCGGACCCGCCCCGGGAACAGGTACCATCGCCGGATGCGACTTGCGACCCTCCTCGCATCGGGATTGGTGCTCGGCCTGCCCCTGACGACGGCCGCCCAGGACGTCAGCTTGCCCGCCCAACTCCGACAGCGGGTGGCAGCGGAGGCGGCCGCGATGGCGCCGGCCCTCGTGGCGACCCGGCGCGACATCCACGCGCATCCCGAACTCGGGTTCCGCGAGACCCGCACCGCGAAGCTCGTCGCCGACCGGCTCCGGTCCCTGAAGTTCGACTCCGTGCGCGAGGGCGTCGGCGTCACCGGCGTCGTCGCCGTGCTGAAGGGCGGCAAGCCCGGGAAGGTCGTGGCGGTGCGGTCCGACATGGACGCGCTGCCCATCCCCGAGCTGATCGACGTGCCCTACAAGTCCACCGTGCCCGGCGTGAAGCACGCGTGCGGCCACGACGGGCACGTGTCCATCGCCCTCGGCGTCGCCGAGATCTTCAGCCGCATGCGGGCCGACATCCCCGGCACCGTGGTGTTCCTCTTCCAGCCGGCCGAGGAGGGCGATCCGGACGGCGGCCTCACGGGCGCCCAACGCGTGCTCGACGACAGCGGACTCGCGACCCCGGCGCCGTCGGCGATCTTCGGGCTGCACGTGATGCCCACCTTGCAGGCCGGCACCATCGGCGTGAACCTCGGCCCGGCGATGGCGAGCAGCAACAGGTTCACCATCACGATCACGGGCAAGAAGACGCATGCCGCGTACCCGCACACCGGCGTCGATCCGATCCCCGTGGCGGCGCAGGTGGTGTCGGCGCTGCAGACCATCCCGAGCCGCATGAACAACGCGGCCGAGCCCATCGTGCTGTCGGTGGGCACCATCCAGGGCGGCAACCGCTACAACATCATCGCCGACAGCGTCACCCTCACCGGCACGCTGCGCACCCTCGCCAAGGACGGTCCCGAGCGCGTGCGCGGGCTGATGGAGCGGATGCTGAAGGGCCTCACCGAAGCCTCGGGCACGACCTACACGCTCGACTGGCCCGTCGGCAATCCCGTCACCTTCAACGAGGAGTCGCTGGCCGCGGCCAGCGTGCCGGTGCTCGCCGAGGCCGTGGGGGACAGGGCGCGCATCCTCGCGCCGCCGCCCCAGATGGGCGCCGAGGACTTCGCGCTCTACCAGCAGCGCATGCCGGGGCTGTTCTTCTTCCTCGGCGTCGGCAACACCGAGAAGAAGATCACCGCGATGATCCACACCGAATACTTCGACATGGACGAGACCGCCATGCCAATCGGCGTCCGCGCGCTCGCCGGGGTGACGCTCGATTACCTGTTCAGGAAGTAGCGGTAGGGCGGGTCTCCGACCGCGCCGTTGGTCGACAGCGGCCGCGTGGGACACACGGCCCTACCCTTCAGTCGATAGCCGTCGCCTGGGGCGACGGTCAGTGATGCCTCGCTGAGCGTCGGGCAAGCCCGACGCCTACGGCTGAACGGCCCCGACGCCTGCACCTGAACGGGCGGCGACGCCTGCCCGTGAAGCGGCCCTTACGGCCGCTGCGGCGGCTTGTTCGCGGCGCAGTGGCTGCAGGCAGGACCCGCCGCGTGCGGCCCGCCCGCGGCGCCGGCCTGACCGGCCGGCGGGCGCGGCTCGAACACGCCGAGCACGCGTCGCAGGACCACCCCCAGCGCCCCCAGCGCCACGAGCGACACCGTGGCGTGCTGCATCAGGTCGCCGGCGCTCGCGCCGCCGAACATCACGCGATCCCCCCGGCCCGGAGCGCCTGGTAGACGATCAGCGAGGTGACGTACGCCAGCGTCGACATGTACGCGAACTGCAGGACCGCATACCGCCCCGACCCTGTCTCGCGACGGGTCACGGTGAGCGTCGGCAGGCACTGCATGGCGAGCACGAAGAACACCAGCGCGCTCGCCGAGGTCGCCGTCGTGAACAGCGGCGTGCCGTCGTCGCGCGCCGCGCCGCGGATCCGCTCGATCACGCCGGCATCCACGTCGGCCTCGCCCGACCCACCGACCAGCACCGACATCGTCGACACGAACACCTCGCGCGCGAGGAAGCTCGTGAGGATCCCGACGGTCAGTTGGGCGTCGAAGCCGAGCGGCGCGAACACGGGCTGCGCCAGCCGACCCATCCGGCCGGCGATCGAGCCCCGCTGCTGGGCGCGGGCCTCGAGCTGGGTGGCCTCTTCGACCAGCGCCTGCTGCCGGGTCGCATCCGTCGTGCGCTCGGCCTGCGCCCGCAAGGCAGTCGCGCGTTCCGGCGCGGGCGTGTGTGGGTAGGCGCTGAGCCACCACATGAGGATGCAGATGGCCATGATCACCGTGCCGGCCGTCTGCAGGAACGACAGCCCCTGATCCTTGGCCGTGATCACGGCGTTGGCCAGCGACGGCCACTTGTAGGTCGGCAGTTCCAGCACCATCGGCCGAGCCTTGCCGCGCAGCCACGTGCGGCCGAACACCATGGCCGTGCCCAGGGCTGCGAGCGCCCCCAGCAGGTAACACGCCGTGAATGCCGCGGCCGCGTACAGGGGATGACGTGGGAACAACAGGCTCGTGAGCAGCACGTACACCGGAAGGCGAGCCGAGCAGCTCATGAGGGGCGCGACGAGGATCGTGGCCAGGCGATCGCGGCGATCCGGGATCAGGCGGGTGGACATGATCCCGGGCAGCGCGCACGCCGACGAGGTCAGCAGCGGCACGAACGCGTGGCCGGGCAGCCCGAACCGGCGCAGCACGCGGTCCATCACGAAGGCGGCCCGCGCCAGGTAGCCGGTGTCCTCCAGCAGGCTGATCAGGAAGAACAGCAGGCAGATCTGCGGCAGGAAGACCACCGTGCCCGCCACGCCGCCGATGATGCCCTGCGACACGAGATCACGCACGGGACCGTCGGGCAGCAGGCCGGAGGCGAAGTCGCCGAGACGCGCGAACGTCGCCTCGATCAGGTCCATCGGGATGGTGGCGAGCGCGAAGAGCGTGTAGAACAGGCCGCCCATCACGACCACGAACACCACGAGTCCGAACACGGGATGCGTGAAGACCCTGTCGAGCCCTTCCGTGAAGGCGTCCCGCGCGTGTGGCGACGAGGGCCGGCCCGCGCTGTAGGACATCACGTCGTCGGCCCACAGCGTCAGGGCCTCGATCGTGGCCCCTCCGGCCGGCACGCCCGCCTCGGCCGGATGATAGGCGTGTGGCTGCGCAAGCGCGCGCGCCAGCTCCGTGCGGACCTCGTCGACGCCGTCGCCGCGCCGGGCAATCATCGGGATCACCGGACAGCCGAGTCGCTCCGAGAGCTTGCGGGCGTCGATCGTCAGGCCCCGGCCCTGCGCGAGGTCGATCATGTTCAGGGCGACCACGACCGGCAGGCGGTAGGCGAGGAGCTCGCCGACGAGCACGAGGTTGCGCGTCAGGTTGCACGCGTCGATCACGACCAGGACGGCGTCGGGCTGGCGGTAGAGCCCCGAGCCGCTGAGCACGTCGCGGGCGATGCGCGTCTCCGGCATGTCGAGCGCGAGCTCGTACAGGCCGGGCAGGTCGATGATGTCGGCCAGCCACTCGCCGGGCAGGGCGGCGCGGCCGACCCGCGACGTGGTGGTGGTGCCGGGGAAGTTGGAGGTCTTGGCCCGTGCCCCGCACAGGCGGTTGAACAGCGTGGTCTTGCCGGTGTTGGGATTGCCGACGAGTGCGATCCGGGCCGGTTCACGCGCGACGACGCGACGCGGGCTTGCCGTTTCCGGCGCGTCGACCGCCATCTCAGCCCTCGTGCGACTCGGGGACCACCATGATGCCGTTGGCCACGGCCTGCGACAGGCCGATGCGCGTGGAGCGCACCTGGACGATGCAGGGCTCGCCAGCCTTGCAGAGGGTCAACTGGCACTCGCGGGTCAGGCCGAGCGCGCGGAGGAGGTCGCACGACGCCGGGTCGAGTTCGGCGGTCGCCTTGAAGCGGGCGATCGCACCATCACGCAGCGAACTCAGCGGGATGGGAGACCCTGCGGGTTGCGCCACGCCCGAAGGCGCGGGGGAGACGGCGTGCTTGGCCATTGGGAGGCGTCCGAGCGTGGCCCATCGGAAGATGGCGACCTGCCCGGTCCGATTTCTGCGTCGATCCTAGCACGGAACTGAGACTGTTTCTCAAGTCGCACGATGTGGTGTCACCACCGGCGGGTCGGGCGCATCCAACTCACAGGCGCCCGGCCGGCTCCTGACTCATACCAACGGCGCGGTTGGAGACCGCGCCCTCCCCCGGTGCCTCCTTTCCGCTACCGCCCATGGCCAAGACACTCGAAGTCAGCCTCACCTGGAACCACGACCAGGTGTTCGACACACATCTCGCGACCGGCTCCGGCCCCGTGCTCGATGGCGATGGCGCCGAGGGGGCATCGCCGACGCAGGCCGTCGCGCTCGCCCTCGGCGCCTGCATGGGCATCGACGTCGTGAGCATCCTCAAGAAGGGACGGCACGACCTGCGGGCACTCCGCGTGAAGGTCACAGGTACGCGGGCCGACGGGCCGCCGTCCTACTTCACCGGCTGGATCCTGCATTACGAGATCACCGGCCCGGTACCCGATGCGGCCATCGAGCGCGCCATCGCGCTGTCGAGGGACACCTACTGCTCGGTGTGGCACAGCCTGCGGCGGGACGCGCCGCTCGAGGTCACGTACACTCGCGTGGATGGCTGAACCGGCCCCGCCAGGGACCCCGCGGCCGTCACGGCACCGAGCCGGCTACATCGACTGGCTCCGCGGCCTGGCGGTCGTCATCATGATCCTCGCGCACGTGGTCGACGCCTGGACGGTGGTCGGCCCGACGCGTCAGTCGCGCCCGTATTTCTGGTTTCTCGTGCTCGCGGGCATGGGCGCGCCCCTCTTCCTCTGGCTGGCCGGCCTCGCCGTGCCGCTCGCGGCGCATGCACGGGTCAGGCGCGGCGCCTCGGTGGCCGAGGCGAGCTGGATGCTGCAGAAGCGCGGGTGGGCGATCTTCGGGCTCGCCCTGCTGTTCCGCCTGCAGGCCTGGCTGTTCAGCGCCGGCGCGACGCTGTACGGCATCCTCAAGGTCGACATCCTCAACGTGATGGGCCTGTCGCTGGTCGCGGCCGGGTGGCTGTGGGGCCGCGCGTCGACTCGGCGAGGTCGGGTGTCGCTGGCCACGGCCGCGACCCTGGCGGTGCTGGTGCTCACGCCGCTGCTGCGCGTCTGGACCTGGCCTGCCCTCATCCCCGACCCCATCGAGGCCTACCTCCGGCCGCCGCCGGCCCGCAGCACCTTCACGCTGTTCCCGTGGGCGGCCTTCGCCCTGGCGGGCCTGGCGCTCGGCGAGTGGCTCGCCACCACGACCGCCGAGGCGCGCGACAGGTTCCACGGCTGGTGCGTCGCGGGCGGGCTCGTGGTGGCGGTGATCGCCTACCAGCTCTCGTTCCGCCCGACGCTGTTGCCCGGCTCGAACTTCTGGACGACATCACCGGCGTTCTTCGCGATCCGGCTCGGCGCGATGACCGCCGTGTTCGGCATGCTGTACTTCGGGCTCGCACCAGGGGGTGTCTGGGCGCGGCTGACGCCGCCGCGCCACTGGAGCCCGATGGAGCTGCTGGGGCGCACCTCGCTGTTCATCTACTGGGTGCACGTCGAGCTGGTCTACGGCGTGCCGTCGATCCGCCTCCACAAGGCCCTGTCGTTCAACGGCGCGCTCGTCGCCTTCGCGCTCTTCACGCTCCTCATGCTGGTGCTGGCCATGGCCAAGTCCCGCTACTGGGACAAGGACGCGCCTTGGATAACGCTTGACGCTTGACGCTTTTAACGACTAACGACTAACGACTAACGCCTGACGCCTGACGGCGAGGAACCCCATGCGAGTTGCCATCTCCCTGTTCTCCTCCCTGCTCGTCGCCGCCACCGCGTCGGCGCAGCCGACGCTCGACATCTATCACGTGGACGTGGAGGGCGGCGCGGCGACGCTCATCGTGTCGCCGGGGCGCGAGTCGGTGCTCGTCGACGCGGGGTGGCCGGGCAACGGTGGGCGCGACGTCGCGCGCATCCGTGCCGCGATGCAGGCCGCCGGGATCTCGCGGATCGACCACATGATCACCACGCACTACCACACCGATCACGTCGGCGGCGTCCCGGCCCTGAAGGCCGCCGTGCCGATCGGGCAGTTCCATGACCACGGCCCCATGAGCCCGCCGTACGCGCAGGACTACGCGAGCAACTACGAGGCGTACGTCGCCGTGGTCAGCGACCGCCACACGCTGAAGCCGGGAGACACGCTGTCGCTGAAGGGCGCCGCTGGTGGGCCGCCCGTGGTGCTGTCGTTCGTCGCCGGGCACGGCGTGGTCCACACCAGGGCCGGCGCGCCTGCCAACGCCGCGTGCGCCACTGTCGCGCCCAAGCCGGAGGACCCGTCGGACAACGCTCGCAGCCTGGGCTTCACGCTCGCCTACGGGGCGTTCGACTTCTTCGACGCCGGCGACCTGACCTGGAACGTCGAGGCAAAGCTCGTGTGTCCGGCCAACACGCTCCCGAAGGTCGACGTCTACCAGGTCACGCACCACGGGCTCGACCAGAGCAACCACCCGCTGGTGCTGCAGGCGCTCGCCCCGACCGTGGCGGTGATGAACAACGGCGCGAAGAAGGGCGGCTCGCCGACGACGGTGCAGGCCCTCAAGGCGCTGCCGTCGCTGCAGGCGCTCTTTCAGTTGCACCGCAACGTGGCGACGGGGCCCGGCGACAACACGACGCCGGAACTCATCGCCAATCTCGACGAGGCCCCCGACGCCGGACACATGGTGAGCATCCACGTCCGCGCCGATGGCCGGTACGAGGTGGTGAACCACCGCACCGGCGACAAGCGGGCGTACGCGTCGAACAGGTAGGGCCCGGTCCCGGGCCGCGTTGCTGCGCCTCCCCCTACGGGCGCGACGCGTGTGCCTCGACGAACCACATGTACTTGTCGATCTCGTGGGCGATTTCCGTGAACAGGTCGGCGGTCACGGCGTCCTCGAGCTCCGTCGCGTCCTCGATCGCCTGTCGGAGCGCGGTCCCGAACCTGGCCAGCGCCGATGAGACGCAGTCCACGTGCGCGTGCCAGTCCTGTGCCTCTGCCGGGTAGGGCGGCAGTGTCGTGCGTTCCACGACGGCCTGCGCCGTGCCGACCGCGATGCCGCCGAGCATGACGGCGCGCTCCGCGATCTCGTCCTTGAACTTCGCGGCAGCCTCCGCCACCTGGTCGAACAGCTCGTGCAGGCCGATGAAATTGGGCCCCTTGACGTTCCAGTGGGCCTGCTTGGCCTGCAGCTCGAGGTCGATGACGTCGGCCAGCCGCGCGTTCAGCAACGCAATCGCCTGCGTGCGTGTCTCGACGTCGAGGCCGTGCTTGGTGGCGGTGAGCGGCACCTCTGCAGTGGTTCGGGTGGTCATGTTCGATTAGACGCGCCACCGCCACGGCATGGCAACCACGACCATGGGATCCACCACTGGCCGCCTGGTCACTGCGCGGCCGTGACCGTCGATGCCTCCTTGGCCTTCTTCGCGGGGACGTCGTTCCAGAACAGGACCGCCGCATTGAAGAGCATCCCGAACTCGCCGTGGTTCTGCCAGCGGTAGCAGGGATTGGTGGCAAAAGCGACGACCCGTCCCTGCCCCATCGGCGTGTCCACGAGGGCCGGACGGCGACGGATCTCCGCCGACCCGCGCATGAGCCCGCTCAGCACGCCTTCGTCGCCACCGGTGAATCGCATCAGGACCTGCTCGGCCACGTCCTCGGTCGGTACCTGCAACAGCGGTCCATTGGCGTACCGCACGGGCAGACGGGTCTTCGCGTAGCCGAAGAAGATCGGGTGCTCCGGTCGCAGCACCTCCACCTCGACGATCGGGCCGGGGGCATAGAAGGCGGCGGTGGGCCGCGTGGCCGTGACGGTGCGTTGGAGCCCGAACTCGGCCGGCATGTACGACGACGCGCCGAGGGTGACGAGGACGCCGCCGTCCTCGACGAACTTCTGCAGTTGGACGACACCCTCGAGGCCCATCCCGCCCGTGATGTCGTCGGACTCACCGTACTGGCCCAGCGTCGGGAACTGCGGATCCTTCCGGTAGGCCAGGGGACCGCCCTTGCGCTCCACGTCGTACACGAGTGACTTGCCCGTCGTCGCCTGGTTGGGCACAAGGATCACGTCGTACGCCTGGCGGAGCGAGCCCTGGCGGACGCGCTCCTTGTAGATCAGGTCGTAAGGGATCCCGAACGTGTCGAAGGCGTGCCGCACCCAGCCGACCTCCTGCGTCCGGCCCCAGGTCGAGAACATCGCCAGCCGTGGCAGGTCGACGGCCACGGTCGCGACGTCCGGCATCGTGGCCAGGCCGGTTGCGGCGAGTCCGAGCGACGTGACGGCGTCGGTCAATGCGGCGCCGGCCGAGGCAGGCACGATGAACGACCCCGCCGGGTACCTCACGTCGCCGACGCTGAAGCCGGCCGACGTGGCGCGCACGTCCACGGTGCGGCCGAGCGCCAGGCGCAGGCGCACCATGTCGTTCGACCCGTGGTGCGGCACCACCCATGCTGCCGGCGCCGCCGGGCCCGACACCGTGCCCTTGCGGGCCAGATCGGTCACGGGTGAGGCCGGTGCCTCGAGGACGGCCTTGTCGGCAATCGGCTTGACGTCCACCTGCAACATCAACCCCATCGTCCAGCCGGTGTCGTCGTAGGTGCGCAGCGAGGGGTCGGGAAAGGTCTGCTTCTCGAGCAGCGTCTTGACGAGCCGTCCATAGGGCTGGTCGCGACGGATCACGTACGAACCCGCCGGGTAGACCGTGTCGGCCACCTTCACGTCAGCCGTCGCCCGCGAGATCTCGATGCCCTGACGCATCAGCAGGAACAGCAGGGTGTCGACGCGCGTCTGGTCGGGCTGGCCTGCCGGCACGATGTAGGCGTACGGCGCCTCCGTCCTGCCGGCCTCGAGGCTGTTGCGGCTCTTCCTGTAGAAGTTCTCGACCAGCACCTCGGGGAAGGCCGATGCGTACTGCAGCGCCGACAGCACGGCGGTCTGCATGTAGTTGGTGTTGTTGCGCATCGACCACGTGACCTCCTTGTACGGTGGCAACGGCCGGTACCACTCCCGACTGGTCTGCCCGGCGCCGCCGTCCGGTGGCGCCACCCGCCGCTTCATCGTCGTCGCGCCGCCGTTGCCGAACGTCTCGTACATGCGGACCAGGCCGTTGTGGTTCGACGACATGAAGGCGAGATAGCCGGGCGACCACATGTCGACGAACCCGTGCGTCCACACGCCGGGCATGCCGTACCTGGTGAGCTGCATCATCTCGAAGTTGGCAAACATCGGCAGCTCGCCGTACACGATCGGGTCGAGGTTCGGGTTCTGCGGCGCCTGGCCCGAGAAGGTGTAGAGGAAGGGCACCGACTCGTGCAGGTCGTGCATCACCGGCGGGTGCGTCTTCAGGTACCACTCGAGGTGGGCGCGCAACGTGACCTGCGAGTAATTGATGTCGCGGTTGTTGTCGTGGAAGATGTACTTCCCCCAGTAGGGAGGCCCGGTGATGCGGTCCTTCTCCTCGGTGATGTCCACCATGTACTTGCGGTACCAGTCGACGTAGCGATCGCGCCCGTCGGGATCGCTGGCCGGCGTGAAGCTGACGATGATGCGGTCGCGGATCTGCCGGATCAGCGGGGTGTCCTCCGCGACCAGCCGGTAGGCGAGTTCCATCAGCATCTCCGGCGGCCCCGTCTCCGCGCTGTGCAGGCCGGCCATCAGGTGATAGATGGGCGGCGTGCTCGCGACCAGCCGGCGCGCCTCGTCCTCCGACAGGCCGCGAGGATCGGCGAGCCGGCCCAGGCTCGCGATGTGCGTGTCGAGCTGCTTCATGGTCGACTCGCTCGCGACGTAGACGACGTTGACCTCGCGGCCTTCATCGGTCCTGCCGATGGTCGTCACGCGGATGCGCGGCGACGCCTTCTCGAGCGCGCGGTAGTACGCGAGCGCGTCGGCGGTCTTGGTGAGCCGCTTCGGCGTGCCGACGTGATAGCCGAGCACGTCCTTCGGCGTGGGGATGCCCTTCACCAGCGGCAGGTGGTCGACCAGGGGGCTCAGGAACTCCGGCCCGGTCGTCCACTCGCGGACGCGCGCCGCGAAGTCGGGATCGGTGGCTGCCGAGGCCGACGAGGTGCGCGTGCGCGTCGCGTCACGCGCGGCCGGTTGCGCATGCGGCACCGCGCCGAGGGGCAGTGCCAGGAGCAGGACGAGGACCCATCGAGGAAGGCGCGCGGACATGCCGCGGATTATGGCCGCAGCCCGGCACCGAGGGAAATGCCGCCCACCAGATTCGTGATCGACACGTCCCTTTTCGTGATCGCCGAGTCGCGCCGCGCCCGTGCCGCCCCGACCACCGCGCGAGATCCCGACGTATCACGCCATTTGCTGGTGTGGCATGCCGGTTGCTCTTGTTCCAGGCGTCGGCGGCTTGTTTGTGGCACGAGGCCACATTGCTGGGGAGCCAGGTCGTCGGCAGCAGGGGTCACGCGGCATCGCGCGGCCTCTGCGTACTTCTCTGGCCCGTCGTGCCGTCAAGGTGCGACGGGCCTTCTCGCGTTTGCAGGAACGTCCTCGGCCCTGGGCCGTACCGTCGGCACGACGTGATCGCCGGGCCACGACCAAAGTTGTCAGTCGAGCCCCACATTCGTGATCGCCGCGGTCGCCTCGCGGTCGGCGATTGGCGATTTCCTTCGACAAAACAAGCCTGATCGCATCGGAGCGCCTTCTGGCATGCCCGTTGCTCCAGTGAAGGCTGTCGGCGGTATGTTTGTGGCACGATGCCACAGTGCTGGGGAGCCATATCGTCGGCAGCAGAGGCCACGCAATTCTGCGCGGCCTCTGCCCGTTCTTCCCTTCGCCCTTCCCTTCTTCCCCCTTCTCCCGTCTCCCCCTCCCGATCCGCGATCCTCGATCCCCGATCGTCGATCCCGGATCCGCGCCCGCCCCTTCTCCTTCCGGTATCGTGTCCTCCGTGCGTCTCGACATGAACGCGGACGTGGGCGAGCACGACGGACCGCCGCTCGAGGACGCCCTGGCCCTGCTGCGCCTGGTCACCTCCGCCAACATCGCCTGCGGAGCGCACGCCGGCGACGACGAGAGCATGAGACTCACGGCGCGTGCCGCGGCGGCTGGCGGCGTGCAGGTCGGCGCGCATCCGTCGTTCCCCGATCGCGAGGGCTTCGGGCGACGGGTGCTGCCGCTGTCGCCGGCGCAGGTCCGTGACGAGGTCGCGCGCCAGGTGCAGCGCCTGGCCGGACTCGCTGCCCTGGAAGGCGTGCCGGTGCGCCACGTGAAGCCCCACGGCGCCCTGTACAACCTCGCGGGGCACGACCGGCGCGTCGCCGAGGCGATCGTGGCGGGCATCGTCGCCGTCGATGCGGCCCTGGCCTTGTACGCGCCCCACGGCACTGCGCTTGCCGACGCCGGCCACGCCGCGGGCCTTCGCGTCGTCGCGGAGGGCTTCCTCGACCGGGCTTACGAAGATGACGGGTCGCTCACGTCCAGGGCGGTGGAGGGCGCAGTGCTGCACGACGCCGACGCGGCCAGCGTGCGGGCGCTCGCGTGGGTGCGCACGGGCCTGGTCACGGCGCGGTCGGGGCAGCTGATCCGGTTGCCGCTCGAGACACTCTGCGTGCACGGCGACACCCCCGGCGCCGCGGCGATGGCGGCCCGCGTCCGTGCGGCGCTGAGGGCGGCCGGCGTCAGAATCGTGCCGGCTCTCGCGCCCTCGGAGGATCGCGCGTGACGCTGCTGCTGGTCGGTACCGTCGCGTTCCTCGCCTCGGCCCTCACCTTCATCTCGGGCTTCGGGCTGGGCACGCTGCTCATGCCCGTGTTCGCGCTGTTCATGCCGCTGGAGCGGGCGATAGCCGCGACGGGGGTGGTGCATTTCCTCAACAGCCTGTTCAAGTTCGCGCTCGTCGGCCGCCGGGCCGACTGGCCGATCGTGGCGCGCTTCGGCCTCCCCGCGCTGGTCGCCTCGCTGCTCGGCGCGTGGTGGTTGGTGCACGTCTCCGCGCAGCCGCCGCTGTTCTCGTGGTCGCTCGGCACGCGGGTCCTGCAGGTGACGACGGCGCGTGTGCTCATCGGCGCGCTGCTGCTGGTGTTCGTGCTCGTGGAGTGGGTGCCGCGGTGGAAGGCCCTCACGTTCCCGCCGAGCCTGATCCCGCTCGGTGGCGTGCTCAGCGGCCTCGCGGGCGGCGTGTCGGGCATGCAGGGCGCGCTGCGCTCGGCGTTCCTCGCGCGAGCCGGCCTGTCGCGGGACGCCTTCATCGCGACAGGCGTGGCGATCGCCTGCCTGATCGACGTGTCGCGCCTCGGCGTCTATGCTCGGGGCTTCCGCGCGCATCGCCAAGCCATCGACGAGACGCTGCTGCTGGTGGCCATCGCGGCGGCGTTCGCGGGCGCGCTGGTCGGGCGGCGCTACCTGGAGCGCCTGACGATGGAGGCGGTGCGGCACGTGATTGCGGTGCTGCTGTTGCTGGTGGCCGTGGCGATGGCGATCGGGCTGATCTGAGGACGAGGGAGACTCATGGGGCGAGCGACGCGCGGACATCTGGTGTGGTGCATGGCGATGCTGGTGGTCGGCGCGGGCCGTCCCGGCGCGGCGCAGACCCGCGGGCTCACGCCGGCCGACTTCTACAGCGAGGTCACTGTCGAGGAGGTCGCGATGCGGCCGCAGGGCGACCTGGTCGCCTTCACGGTGATGACCATCGTCGAGAAGGAGAACACGCGGCATCGCGAGATCTGGCTGCAGCCGATCGCCGGTGGCGCGCCGTCGGGCGCGGCGTACCGCTTCACGTCGCCGACCGAGAACTCGGGGCAGCCACGCTGGAGCCCGGACGGCACGCTGCTCGCGTTCACCTCGAAGCGCGACAAGGACGAGAACGGCACGTGGTTCGCGCGGGTCGGCGCCCAGGGCGGCGAGGCCTTCCACGTCGCCGGCGTCGAGGGCGAGCCGACCTGGTCGCCCGACGGCAAGTGGATCGCCTACGTGAAGGCGCCGATGCGCGACAGGGACGGTGACGGGACGCCCGACAAGAAGGACGAACGCGAAGGCTGGGTGGCGCCCGATGCGGTCTCGCGCACGCTCGACGCGAAGCGGTTCGATGGGCGCGTCGTCACCTCGACGCGCTACAAGTCCAACGGCACGCTCACGTGGATGCCGCACTATGCGACGCGCGACGTGGCCCAGATCTTCGTGGTGCCCGCCGCCGGCGGCACGCCGGTGCAGGTGACGCGCCTGGCCTTCGCCCCGTCGCAACTGGAGTGGCTGCCCGACAGCACGACCATCCTCTTCACGGGCGACGACCAGCAGGACAACGAGCTCAATCGCGACCTGACCGCCGACATCTATGCCGTGGCCCGCACCGGCGGGGAACCGCGCCGGCTCACGCGCAATCCTGGCGCCGAGCGGTCGGCGTCCGTGTCGCCGCGCGGTGACCGGATGGCTTTCCTGTTCCAGGCGGCGGTCGGCGAGGAGACCGACATCCTCGTCGCGGAGCTGGCCTCCGACGGCAGCCTGCGCGGCTCGCCGCGCAACCTGACCCGCGCGTGGGACCGCGTGCCCGGCGTGCCGCGGTGGACGGCGGACGGGCAGCGCGTCAGGTTCGACGCCGAGATGAACGGCAATGCGCACGTCTTCGAGGTGCCAGCCGACGGCTCGGGGGCAGTCGCGGCGGTGACCCGCGGCGAGGTCACGATCAAGGGCGCGTCCGAGAGCCGCGACGGCGCGGTGATGGCCTACCGGCTCGACTCGCCGCTCTCACCGCCTGAGCTGTTCGTCGCCGCCGGCGACGGCAGCCGCGCGCAGCAGGCGACGCGGTTCAACGAGGCCTGGCTGTCGCGCGTGACGCTGGTGCCGCCGGAGCGTCTCACGTGGAGAGTGGCCGACGGCACGACCGTCGAGGGCTGGCTGGTGAAGCCAGTGGCCTACGAGCCGGGGCGATCGTACCCGATGGTGCTGAAGATCCACGGCGGCCCGCACACCCAGTACGGCAACACCTGG
This sequence comes from Luteitalea sp. TBR-22, assembly GCF_016865485.1. NCBI lineage: Bacteria > Pseudomonadati > Acidobacteriota > Vicinamibacteria > Vicinamibacterales > Vicinamibacteraceae > Luteitalea > Luteitalea sp. TBR-22. Next base: position 944,086 of record NZ_AP024452.1, read on the forward strand.
TTCTCGACGTTCCACATCCTGTCGGCGTCGGGCTTCTTCGTGCTGTACCCCAACCCGCGCGGGTCGTCGGGGTACGGCCACGCGTTCACCTACGCAACGCGCGGCAAGTGGGGCGAGCTGGACACCGAGGACTACCTGAAGGGCGTGGATGCGGCGCTGGCGCGCTACAAGGACATCGACCCGAAACGGCTCGGCGTGTCGGGGGGCAGCTACGGCGGCTTCATGACCAACTGGCTCAGCGCCAACACCACGCGTTTCGCGGCGGCGGTGACGAGCCGGTCGATCACCAACTGGGAGAGCTGGTACGGCACGTCGGATGCCCAGCGGCTGACCGAGCACGAGTTCTTCGGCCCGCCGTGGGAGCAGCGCGAGCTCTATCGACGGCTGTCGCCCATCTCCTACGTGGAGAAGGTGCGCATCCCGACGCTGATCATCAACGGCGACCAGGACTGGCGGACGCCGCCCGGCGACGGCGAGCAGTGGTTCATGGCCCTCAAGAAGCGTGGCGTGCCGGTGGAACTGGTGGCCTATCCGCGGTCGACGCACGACCTCTCGCGCACCGGCGAGCCCTGGCTGCTCGTCGATCGCCTCGAGCGGATCCGCAGCTGGTTCGACCACTGGCTGAACAAGCAGCCGCCTGCGTCGAAGTGAGGCCTGACCGTCGCCCAAGGGCGACGGCTACGCCCAGGAAACGTGTAGGCGTCGGCCTTGGCCGACGCCCGTTCGGCGTCATTCCTCTACCCGTCGCGCTCGACCTTCGTCACCTGGTTGAGGAGGATGTGCAGCTTGACGCGGTCGCCGGGGTGGAGCCCGGTGTCCACGTCCTCTCCCCCGACCCTCGCCACCTGCGGCACGAGGTCTTCGTCGTCGGCCTTGACGTAGTGGACGTCGTAGGAGACCTGCCCGTGGATGCTGACGGGCTGCAGCTTCGTGAGGACGCCGATCTGGATGCCGCGAAGCATGCGCCTATTGTCACCTGCCCATGAGGAGCATGAGCAAGGCCTTTTGCGCGTGCAGGCGGTTCTCGGCCTGGTCGAAGATGATGGAGGCCGGTCCGTCCATGACCTCGTCGGTCGCCTCCTCGCCACGGTGGGCGGGCAGGCAGTGCATGAAGACGGCGTCGCCGGCCGTGCGCATCAGGGCCTCGTTCACCTGATAGGGGGCGAAGACCTTCCGGCGGTGCTGCGCCTCGGCTTCCTGCCCCATCGACGTCCAGGCGTCGGTGTAGACGGCGTCGGCGCCCTGCACCGCCTTGCGCGGATCGCGGATCAGGGTGTAGGTGGCGCCCTTGCGCGCCAGGCCCTCGAGTTGGGCGACGGTCTGCGGCGTGAACTCGTAGTCGGCCGGCGCCGCGAGCCTGACGTGCATGCCGAGCATCATCGCGCCCTGCGCCAGCGAGGCCGCAACGTTGTTGCCATCGCCCACGAAGGCGATCGTCCTGCCGCGCAGCTCGCCGAACAGCTCCGCGAGGGTGAGCAGGTCGGCCAGCGCCTGGCAGGGGTGTTCCTCGTCGGTGAGGGCGTTGACCACATGCAGGCGCGGCGCCGCGGTCGCGAACTCCACGAGACGGTCCTGCGCGAAGGTCCTGATCACCACCGCCGACACCCAGCGTTCGAGGTTGCGGGCGACGTCGGCGATCGGCTCGCGCTCGCCCATGGCGACGTCCTGCGGGGGGGCGATCACGTCGCCGCCGAGCTCGCGCACGGCGATCTCGAACGTGCAGCGCGTGCGCAGCGACGGCTTCTCGAAGAGCAGCGCGACGTGCTGGTTGGCCAGCGCCGTCGCCCCGTAGCGACGCACGCCCCTGGCCCGCTCCTTCTTCAGCTGCAGGCCGGCCTGCAACACGTCGGCGAGCTCGGCCGGCGACAGGTCGGGCAGCGACAGGAAGTGCTGCGTACGGAGCGAGCGGACGGCCCTGGGGGACCTGGGCGTGCGAGTGGCGCGTGTAGGCATGGAACAGGCTCAGGGCTCAGGGCTCAGGGCCCAAGGCTCAGGGGAAGATCAAAGGCCCAAGGCCCAAGGCCCAAGGTCCAAGGCCCAAGGCCCAAGGCCCAAGGCCCAAGGCGCACGGCCAGGGCTCGAAGGCCGACGGCCGAATGACCAAGGCCGGCGTTCGGCCTACGTCCGGTACTCCGCGTTGATCTGCACGTACTCCTTGCTCAGGTCGCACGTCCACATCGTGGCTTCCTCGCCACCGCCGGTGCCGAGGTCGACGCTCACGCTGATGTCCTTGCCCTGCAGGTACTCGGCGGCCTGCGGCGCGCGCTCGTCGAACGGGCGTCCGCCCTCGAACAGCACGATGTCGCCGATGCGTACCGCGGCGTCCTGCAGCACGAAGCCCACCCCGGCGCGCCCGGCCACCGCCACCAGCCGGCCCCAGTTGGGGTCGCCGCCATGAATCGCGGTCTTCACGAGCAGCGAGTTGGCGATGGCGCGCGCCGCCTGCTTGGCCTCGTCGTAGGTGCGGGCGCCGGTCACCTGCACCGTCACCAGCTTGGTGGCGCCCTCACCGCCGCGCACGATCTCGGTGGCCAGGAAGCGGCACACCTCGTACAGGGCGTCGGACAGCACCGGCACGTCGGCCTCGCCGATCGTCACGCCGCTCGCGCCGTTGGCCAGCAGCGCGACGCAGTCGTTGGTCGAGCACTCGCCGTCGACGGTGATCGCGTTGAAGGTGTGCTCGGTCACCTCGCCGAGCACGCGCTGCAGCAGGGGCGCGGGCACCGCCGCGTCGCACGTCAGGATGCCGAGCATCGTTGCCATGCGGGGCTCGATCATGCCGGAGCCCTTGCAGATGCCGCCGATGCGGAAGGTGCCGGCCGGCGTCGTGACCTCGACGGCACGCTCCTTGGGGAAGGGGTCGGTGGTCATGATGCCGCGCGCGGCGCGCATGTGCCCGTCGACCGACAGCACGTCGGCGGCGGCGATGATGCCGCCGGTCACCGTGCGCGGATCGAGCTGCACGCCGATGACGCCGGTCGACATGACCAGGACCTCCTCGAGGTCGCAGTCGATGGCGCGGGCGGTCTCGGCGGCCATCAGGTGGGCGACCTGCCGCCCCTGGTCACCCGTGCACGCGTTGGCGCAGCCCGAGTTCACCACCACGGCGCGGGCGTGGCCGCGCGTCGACTGCAGGTGGTCGCGCGAGACGACGATCGGCGGCGCGACGGCCAGGTTGGTCGTGAACACCGCAGCCGCGGTCGCCGGCCTGTCGGAGACCACCAGCGCGAGGTCGAGCTTCTCGGGATTGGCCTTGATGCCGCAGTGCACGCCGGCGGCGAGAAAGCCGGCCGGCGCGGTGATGCCACCTTCAATGGTCGTGATCATCGATGCAGGACGAGGACGGACGAGTCGGCGGTCCGGGGTTGGGCGGCGCGGCGACCGTGCCGCACGGCCGTCATGCTGCCGATCTGCGTGCCGCGCAGCGGCAGCGCCACCGCGTACTGCCCGCAGGTGCGGAACTTCGGGCAGCCGACGCAATCGGTCGCGATCTTCTCGGGCAGCCAGGTGTGGGGAACGATCGTGAAGCCGAGGCGGACGAAGTGCGTCGCCTCGTGCGTGAAGGCGCACAGCGTGCCGAACTGCTCGCGGCGCGCCGTGGCCCCGAGCGACTCGATCAGCGCCGGGCCGAGCCGCTTGCCGCGGTGCGCGCGGTCGATCACCAGCGATCGCACCTCGGCGACCGTGCCGCTCAGCGGCGCGAGCTCCGCGCAGCCGACCAGCGCCTCGCCGGCCATGATGACGAGGAAGCGCTCCGCGTGGCGCCGGAGGTCCTCGAGCGTCCGCGGGAGCAGGTGGCCCTCGTCGAGCGCGCCCATGATGAGGCCGTGCATGGCCTCGGCCTGATCGGACCGGCCACGGGCGATGGTGTAACCCTCGGGCAGGTCGCGCGACTGCACGACCTCGATCGGGGAGAGGCTCGACGTCACCTCAGGCTCCTTCCACGGCCGTGAGCGCAGCATCGAGCCGCGCCAGGGCCTCCGCAATCTCGGCCTCGGTGATCACGTAGGGCGGCAGCATGCGCACCACGCGCTCGGCAGTCCGGTTCACGATCAGGCCACGCTCGAGCGCCGCGGGCACCACCGGCGCCGCGTCGCGGTCGAGGACGAGGCCCTGCATCAGGCCGGCGCCGCGCACCTCGACGACCATCGGGTGCCTCGCCTTCAGGGCCTCGAGCCCGCTGGCGAAGACCGGTCCGACGCGGCGCACGTGATCGAGCAGCCCGCCCTCCAGCGTCTCGAGCACCGCGAGCGCCGTGCGGCAGCCGAGCGGGTTGCCGCCGTAGGTCGTGCCGTGATCGCCCGCGCTGATCGACGCCGCCACGCGCGACGACACCAGCACGGCCCCGATCGGGAACCCGCCACCGAGCGCCTTGCCCACCGAGATCAGGTCGGGGCAGAGCCCGATGGCCTCGAAGTGGAACATGTGGCCCGTGCGCCCGAGGCCCGACTGCACCTCGTCGGCGATGTAGAGCGCGCCAGTGGCGCCGCAGGCCTTGTTGATCGCCGCGACGATCTGCGGCGGCAGCGGCCGGACGCCGCCCTCGCCCTGGATCGGCTCGGCGATGATGGCGGCCGTGTCGTCACTGACGGCCGAGAGCAGGTCGTCCGGATCCTCGTTGGACACGAACCGCACCTCGGGCACCAGCGGACCGAAGGGGTCGCGGTAGTGCGCGTCCCAGGTCGTCGACAGCGCACCCATCGTGCGTCCGGAGAACCCGCGCTCGAAGGCGATGAACTGCTTGCGCGGCTTGCCGGCCGTGTACCAGAAGCGGCGGGCGAACTTCAGGCAACCCTCGACCGCTTCCGCGCCGCTGTTGCAGAAGAAGGCGCGCTCGAGGCCGGACGCCTTCGTGAGCTTCTCGGCGAGCGGACCCTGGAACGGGTGGAAGAACAGGTTCGACGTGTGGACCAGCGTGCCCACCTGATCGCGCACCGCCTCCACCATCGCCGGGTGCGCGTGTCCGAGCACGTTGACGCCGATGCCCGACAGCAGGTCCAGGTACCGCTTTCCATCGTCGGCGACGAGCCAGACGCCCTCCCCACGCACGAACACGACCGGCTGACGCTTGTAGGTCTGCAGCACGTGCGCGGCCTCGACGGCCTGGATGGTCGTGGCGGTCGGTTCGGTGGCGGTGGACATCGGGGGCTCCTTCGATTTCACGATTTCAGAATTTCAGAATTCCTCGACCGCGCGTGGCGACCCGAACGAAATTCTGCAATCTTGCAATTCTGCAATTGCGTTACGCGATCCGTGTGCCGCGGCGTTCCGCGATTGCGGCGGCCGTCCTGCCTTCGACGATCGCGACTGCGGCGACGCCGCGCGCCTTTGCAGCCAGGGCCGCCCGCAGCTTCGCGATCATGCCGGCCGACGCCGTGCCGTCCTGCATCAGCGCCTCGGCTTCCGCGGGCGTGAGCGTGGGGATCGTCTGACCGTGACCGTCGAGGACGCCGGCGGTGCCGCCCGTCAGCAGCAGTTCCCGGGCGCCGATACCGGCCGCCACGTGCGCGGCCAGCGTGTCGGCGTTGACGTTCAGCACGCCGTCGCTCTCGGAGATGCCGAGGCTGGCGATCACCGGCACGTAGCCGCCGTCGAGCAGGTGCCGCACGAGCCCGAGATCGGCGCCTGCCTCGGGCTCGCCCACCAGCCCGAGGTCGACCGAGGTCCCGGCCGCCGTCACGTGCGCGGCGGCGCGCGTCGACCGCGCCAGTCCCGCATCCACGCCGGAGAGGCCGACGGCCTTCACGCCGACCGACACGAGGTGCGCCACCAGGCGCGTGTTGATCGTCCCGCCGAGCACCGCGACGACGGCCTCGAGCGTCGGCGCGTCGGTGATGCGCAACCCGTCGACGGCCTGCTTGGCGACCCCGCGCCGCGCCAGTTCTGCGTCGATCTCGCGGCCACCCCCATGCACGACGACGAGCGGACCCGCGGCGGCCTGCGCCACGAGCGCCTCGCCGACGGCCGCGAGCCGCTCCTCGCTCTCGACGAGTTCGCCGCCGAACTTCACCAGCACCGGCCGCGGCGTCACAGCAGGCCCTCCGCCTCCGGGAAGCCGTGGAGCAGGTTGAACTGCTGGAGCGCCTGTCCCGCGGCGCCCTTGAGCAGGTTGTCGAGCACCGCGACCACGATCAGGCGTCCGGTGGCCTCGTCGACCTTCCAGCCGATGTCGCAGAAGTTCGTGTGCGCGACGTGCTTGATCTCGGGCAGGCGATCCCCGGTGAGCCGCACGAAGAAGGCGTGCGCGTAGGCGGCGCGCATCGTGTCGGCGACCTGCGCGGCGGTGACGCCGGGCTTCAGCCGCGCGTAGGTCGTCGACAGGATGCCGCGGTCGAGCGGCACCAGGTGCGGTGTGAACGTCACCGGCAGCCCGAGCGCCTGCTCCATCTCGGGCGTGTGGCGGTGCCCGAAGAGGCTGTACGCGGCGACGCTGCCGTGGTTCTCCGAGAAGTGCGTGCGTTCGCTGGCGCCCTTGCCGGCGCCCGAGATGCCGGACTTGGCATCGACGATGACGTCGCCCTGCAGCAGCCCGGCCCTGGTCAGGGGCAGCAGCGACAGCAGGGCAGCGGTCGGGTAACACCCCGGGCACGACACCAGACGGGCCGCTGGCACGGCGGGGCCATCGAACTCGGGCAGGCTGTAGAGGGTGCCGTCGGGCAGCGGGTCGGGCGTGGCAGGGTAGAACTTCCCACGCAGGGCTGGGTCCTTGAGGCGGAACGCCCCCGACAGGTCGATGACCCGGTGGCCGCGCGCCAGCAACTCTGCGGCACTGGTGGCAGCAAACGCTTCGGGCGTGCTCAGGAACACGACGTCGCAGCCCGCGAGAGCCTCGGGGGAGTAGCCGGTGATCTCACCGTCCCAGATGCGCGCCAGCGCCGGCAGGCGGCGCGGCTGCTCGGTCTGGCTCGAGCCGAGCGCGGCCTTGAGGAGGGCCCGGGGATGCCGGGCGAGGAGCCGGACCAGTTCCTGGCCGCCATAACCCGTGGCGCCCACGACCCCGACCCCGATGCGTTGCTGTCCGTCTGTCATCTGAATACTTATGCGAAAGAACGCCAAGTATGCAGACAGCCCCTCCCGAGCGCAAGGGAAATCTTTGGTGCTTTGCGTGCCTGCGGTCTCCTGCTAGGATGCATACGCCTGCATAAAGATGAAAGGCACGAGACACGGCGTCATTCTGGACGTCATCGAACGGGAGAGCATCTCGAGCCAGGAGATGCTGCGGCAGCGCCTGCACGACCGCGGGGTCGACGTGACGCAGGCGACGCTGTCGCGCGACCTCAAGGAACTCGGGGTCGTCAAGCGGGCCAGTGACGGCGCCTACCAGCGTCTCGCCGCCGGGGTCGTGTCGTGGCCGGCCGATGCCCTGGCGAACCTGCAGCGCACCACGACCGAGTTCCTCAAGCGCTCGGATCGCTCCGAGCAGCTCGTCGTGCTGCGCACCGACTCGGGGCAGGCCGCCCTGCTGGCCATCGCCATCGACCGTGCCCCGGTCCCCGAGGTGCTCGGCACGGTGGCCGGCGACGACACCATCCTGGTCATCTGCCGCGATGCCCGCGCCGCCGAGGCACTCGTGGCGCGCCTCGACGCGTGGCGGACCGGCGCCACGGCTCGCATGCCGGCCCTTGCCCGGTAAGGACACGACGACACGATGACGCAACCACGGGTGGTGCTCGCCCATGCCGGCGATGCCGGGACGCTCTGCGCGATTCCCTGGCTGGCCCGCGAGGCCGAGGTGGTCACCGTGACGGTGGACGTGGGGCAGGGCGACAGCCTGCTGGCGGTGCGTGAGCGCGCGCTCGAGGCCGGTGCGGTCCGTGCCCACGTGCTCGACGCCCGCGAGACCTTCGCACACGACATGGTGTTGCCGGCGCTGCGGGCCGGCGCGGTCGGCTTCGACGGCGATCCGCATGCGGCCGTCCTGGCGTTGCCGTGCGTCGCGGCGCAGGTGGCCACCGTGGCGGCGATGGAGCAGGCCGATGCGCTCGCGCACGGCGGGTCGGGTCAGGCGGCGGCGCGCATGGCACGGCTGCTGGGCGCCACCTCGCGCATCCCGGTGTATCCGAGCGTCGAGACGATGCCGGCCGAGGCCAGGGCTGCCGCGATGGCGCAGCTGCAGGCCGACGTCGAGGGCGTTCCAGCGGCGCGCGCCACGCTCTGGGGCCGCTCGCTCGCCACCGCGGGCGACCTGGCGGCGCCCGTCGCCGAGGCGCTCTTCAGCCAGACCCGCGCCGCGACGCGTGGTCCGGAGGCGCCTGCCACGCTCGACCTCCACTTCGAGGGCGGCACACCGCGTCGCGTCAACGGGGTCGCCATGCCGCTCGTGGAACTGCTCAGCAGCCTTGATACCATCGCCGCCGCGCACGGCGTGGGCCGCGTCGACGTGCTGGTGCCCGAGGGCGATGGCGTGCGGCGCGAGGTGGCCGAAGCCCCGGCGGCGACCGTGCTCCAGGTCGCCTTCCGGGAGCTCGAGGCCCTCACGCTCCCGTGGTCGCTGCGGACGCTGCGTCGCAGGCTCGCCGAGAGTTACGTGGACCTGCTGAGAACCGGCGACTGGCACGGCCTGACGCGCGCCTCGATCGACGCGCTGGCCGACCGAGCGCTGAAGGACGCCACCGCCACCATCCTGCTGCGGTTGTACAAGGGCGGGGTGCAGGTCGTGGGGCGCGAGCGCGGCTAGCGCGCTCGCGTCCCCCCTGTAATTTCAAATTTCGAGTTTCAAATTACACATGTCCACCCTTTGGTCTGGTCGTTTCGCGAGTGCCCCTGATCAGGGCGTGTTCGCGTTCGGTGCCTCGTTTGCCTTCGATCGCCGCCTGTTCGAGGACGACGTGGAGGGCAGTCGCGCCTGGTCGGAGGCGCTGCTGAAGGCCGGCGTGCTGTCGGCCGACGAGCAGCAGGCGCTCGACCGCGCGCTCACCGATCTGCGGGAGGCGGCGGCCGCCGACCCGGCGTTCGTGTCGGGTGAGGACGAGGACGTCCACTCGTTCGTCGAGCGACAGCTGGTGGCCCGGGTCGGCGCCACGGGCAAGCGGCTGCACACCGGGCGCTCGCGCAACGAGCAGGTCGCGCTCGACCTGCGCCTCTACCTTCGCCGCGCGATTCGCGCGCAGCAGGCGCGGCTGTGCTCGCTGGTCGATGCCCTGTGTGCCCGGGCAGCGGCGGCCGGCGACGCGCCGCTGCCGGCCTACACCCACCTGCGCCGGGCCCAGCCCGTGCTCGAGGCGCACTACTGGCTGGCGCACGCCTCGGCCTTCCGCCGCGCCTGCGAGCGCCTCGATGCCGTGTACGCCGAAACCGACGCGCTCCCGCTGGGTTCCGGCGCAATCGCCGGCAACTCCTTCCCGATCGACGTGGAGTTCCTGCGCGAGCGCCTCGGGTTCTCGCGCGTGGTGCTCAACAGCATGGACGCGGTGGCCGACCGTGACTTCGTGTCGAGCTTCCTGCACGCCTGCTCGCTGGTGATGGTTCACATCAGCCGTCTGGCCGAGGATGTGATCATCTACGGCTCCGAGGAGTTCGGTTTCTTCGAGCTCGACGATTCGGTGACCACCGGCAGCAGCCTGATGCCCCAGAAGAAGAACCCCGACCCCATGGAACTCGTACGTGGAAAGACGGGGCGGGTCATCGGTCGCCACACGGGCTGGCTGGTCTCGATGAAGGGCCTGCCCAGCGGGTACAACAAGGACCTGCAGGAAGACAAGGAGGCGGTGTTCGACACCGAGGACACCGTCGCGGGGAGCCTCATGTCGTGCGAGGCGGTCGTGCGGACGCTGCGGGTGCGTCGCGACGTGACGCAGCGTGCAGCAGGAGGCTTCATGCTCGCCACCGACGTGGCCGACTACCTGGTGCGCAAGGGCCTGCCATTCCGCGATGCCCACGAGCTTGTCGGCGGCATGGTGCGGACCTTGCTGGAAGAAGGACGAACGATCGAGTCACTCACTCCTGACGAGTGGCGGCGCTTCTCGCCGCTGTTTGCCGACGATGTGGTGGCGGCGATCACGCCCCTGGCCTCGATCGGGGCACGGCGGACGCCGCAGAGCACCGCGCCAGGCGCGGTGGCGGCGCGACTGGACCAGATGCGGGAATGGCTTGAGTCGCGCGGATGATGTGCTAGTATCCGGTGACCTCCTTTCCGTTGGGTCTGTCGCGGAGATCCCGACCCGCCTGGGACGTACTTCCGGGAGCTGTTGATGCAAGAGCGCCGGCTTCGGCTGGGTGAGACGCTGGACGACTACTGTCCGCGCGAGAAACGCCTTACCAATCATGTGATCGTCGCGCTGGTCGGCGACGAGGTCCGCACCACCCGGTGCTCGACCTGCGATACCGAACACGTCTACAAGCAGGGCAAGGTGCCAGCCCGCCGCAAGAAGGCGGAACCGCAGGCGGCCCTGTACAAGACGGTGCTCGACAACATCACGGGTCGCGACGGGGAGGCCGGTGTCGCACCGGTGCCCGGGCCAGACGCCGAGCTGGCGCCGATCGCGCCGCCGCCTCGGGTGGCGCCGCCGGTCGTGGTGCCCGCGCCCGTCGCGATCGCGCCAGCGCCGGCCCTGTCGGCCGCGCCGCCCGACCCCGACCCCGAGGACGCGCCCGCGCCGGGCGAGCCTCGGCGCGAGGAGCCGGTGCACCGGCACACGCTGATTCGCGCCACCCTGCCGAAGATCGAGGGGCAGGTGCCCGAGCGCAAGCCGACCGACTTCACGCTGTGGAACGTCGCGCGCGGCCCGCAGGGGCGACGCGGCCGTCCGCGTCCTGCGGCGGCCGGCAACGGCAACGTCAGCTGGGGCGGCTACTCGCCCTACGCCAACGGTCATCCCTCGGGCAAGGGCCCGCAGGGGCAGGGCGGGCAGCCCGGCAAGGGCCGACCGAACCATCGCCGCGGCCGTTGAGGCCGCCGCCGGCCGCCTGGCCGGCCATTCCGTAAGCGCGATGTGACCGTTCGTCGCGCGGGGACGCTACGCATGTCCGATCTGTCGGGACGAACCGGCCTCATCGTCGGTGTCGCCAACAAGCGTTCGCTCGCCTGGGCCATCGCGCAGCAGGCCGATGCGGCCGGTGCCAGGCTCGTGCTCACGTACCAGAACGAGCGACTGAAGGAGAACGTCGAGGAACTGGTGCCGCTGCTCAAGACGGCGCCCATCCTGCTCCCGTGCGACGTGAGCCGTGACGAGGACATCGCGGCGCTCTTCTCCGCCCTCGACGGGCAGGTGCACGGGCTCGACTTCGTGGTGCACGGCGCCGCCTTCGCCCCGCGCGAGGCGCTCTCCGCGCCGTTCCTCGAGACCTCGCGCGAGGCCTTCCGGATCGCCCTCGACATCAGCGCCTACTCGCTCATCGCCATGGCGCGTGGCGCCGCGCCGCTGCTGGCCAGGAAGGGCGGCGGCAGCATCATCACCCTGTCGTACCTGGGCGCCGATCGGGCGTTCCCGAACTACAACGTGATGGGCGTGGCCAAGGCGGCGCTCGAGTCGTCGGTGCGGTACCTGGCCAGCGAGCTCGGCGCGCAGGACATCCGCGTCAACACCATCTCGGCCGGCCCCGTGAAGACCCTGGCCGCCTCGGGCGTCTCCGGCTTCTCGGGCATCCTGCAGGTCTATCGCGAGCGCGCCGCGCTGAAGCGCAACATCGACGGATCGGACGTCGCCGGCGCCGCCATGTTCCTGCTCTCGGACTGGGGCAAGGGCGTGAGCGGCGAGGTGATCTACGTCGACGGCGGCTACCGGCCGATGGGGATGTAATTCGAAATTCGAGATTTGAAATTGATCGGCGGCGGGCCTGTCGGCCTTGCCGCTCGACACATCCCGAGGGGCGACGGCGAAGCCGTGCCCCGCGAGAATTTCAACTTTCGAATTTCGAAATTGGCACCTCAGGCACTCGGAGTCCATTGCTCCGTGCGCACGTGATCGGCGGGCACGCCCAGCTGTGACAGTTGGTGCGTGAGGTCGTCGACCATCCCCGGCGGCCCGCACAGGAAGCAGAGCGGCGCTGGCGGCCCCGCGAATCGGCGCAACAACGACAGGCCGATCCGTCCCCGGTGGCCCGCCCAGCCCTCGCCGGGGCGCCGCGTCACGGTGACCACGGCGTCCCCGCCGTGGTCGGCCTCCCACGACGCCAGTTCCTCGCGGTACGCGACATCGTCGGCATCCCGCACCGAGTACAGCAGGTGACGCGGGCCCTGGTGGCCCCGCGCCCGAGCCTCGCGCGCCAGCGATCGCAGAGGGGCCAGTCCCGTGCCGCCCGCGATGAACAGCAGCGGTGCCGTCGGCGGCAGGTCGTCCGGCAGGAGGAACGAGCCGTACGGGCCCTCGAAGTCCACACGCGCGCCGTCGCGCACGGCATCGAGGTGCCGCCCCAGGCTGCCCGACGGGCCGGCGCGCAGCAGGAACTCGATCCGGTCGTCGGTCGCGGTGTCGGCGGGGGCCGAGGCGATGGAATACGGGCGTCGTTCACGCTGGCCGTGCAGCCCGATCGACGCCGCCTGTCCCGCCTGGTAGGTGAAGGGCACGCCGTCGAGGGCGAGCACGAGTCGCCGGGTGGTCGGCGTGGGCGCCGTCAGGCTGCGGACGACGAGGGTCAGGGCGTCGGGCACGGGAGTCGCGAATCCGGGGGCGTGTGCGTGTGACGCGCGGTCAGGAGGTCCGTTCCTGTTGCCGGTAGTACCCTGTCTGGTACTCCTCGATGAGCGCCTTCATGCGCACCGCGTCCCTCTTCCGATGCCCGGCGCAGTGAATCGGGTTCACGCCGCCGGTCGTCTCGATGAAGACGTCGGAGAAGAACATGTTGGTGTCGATGCGCACCGACGCCACGTGGGCCATGTGCACCGAGTGTTCGAGCTTGCCGAACCACTCCGGGGTGTAGCGCACCACGCTGGTCGGGGTGATGAGCACCTGCACCGGCAGCAGGCGGTTGCCTCGACTCAGCCGGCTGGCGCGGAACACGTGACCGGCCGCGAAGGGCCGCCCCTTGAACCAGATCAGGATCGCCGCGGCGAGCACGAGCACCGCCACGCCCGCCAGCAGGAGGCCCGCAATCCCCGTTGCCGTCAGCACAGCCGCAGCGTATCGCAGAATGCCGTTATGCCGCGATGTCGGGAACGCCGGCAATGCCGACGTCGGCCAGGCGTTCGGGCCAGGACCTGGAGCCCGGTGGCTGGAAGCCGGCGCCCGGAACACGAAGCCCAGCGCCCGGTGCTCGTTGTCGGGTGCCCGGTGCCCGGAACCCCGTGCCCGGCATCCAGCGCCCGGTGCCCGGTGCCCGGTGCCCGGTGCCCGGTGCGTTACAGTGACCCTCGATGGGCACCTTGTTCTCCGAACTCGGCCCGCTCCGCGCCGCGAAGGCGCGTGGCCCGCTCATCTACGCCGACGCCAACGTGCCGGCGCCCCTGGTCGGCTTCATGCGCGACAGGCTCGGCTGGGACGTGCTGCACGTGATAGAGGAACCCGAGTGGCGGCGCGCCACCGACCTGGCGCACTTCCTGCGGGCCCGGGACCTGCACCGCACCCTGGTCACGCTCGACCACGACTTTCTGGATCACCGGCGATTCCCGCCCTCCGACGGCCCGGGCACCATCGTGTTGAGCGCGCCGGACGAACGAGGCCTGCGGACGCTCCTCGCCCAGGTCGATACATTTCTGCGTGAGCGGCCTGCCGATCGCCCCCTGGTCGGCCGCACACTGAGCCTGCACCCGGGCTGGACCGCCCGTTCCTCATGCTGATCCTCGACGGCGCCCACGTAGTCCTTCCCGACCGCATCCTCTCGCCCGGGCGCGTCGTCATCGACGGCGACCGTGTCGTCGACGTCGGCCCCGGCGCGGAGGCCGGTGCCTTCGCCGGGCAGTGGATCGTCCCCGGCTTCATCGACGTGCACGTCCATGGCGTCCTCGGCCACGACACGCTCGCCGCGCCGGGGAGCGTCGCGGCGATTGCGGCACACCTGCCGCGGTTCGGCTGCACGTCGTTCACGCCGACGACGTTCGCCTGTCCGCCCGATCGCCTCGAGATGCTCGCCATGGCCATCGAGGCCGCGATGGACGCGCCCGCCGCCGAGTCGGCCCGGGTCCTGCCGGCGCATCTCGAGAGCAACTTCATGGCGCCCGACTATCGCGGGGCGCAACCACTGGCGCAACTGTGCCTGCCGCCGGGGGCACCCGCCGACGCGGCGACGCCGGGCACCGCCACCGACTTCACGGCGCAGGACATCCTCGGGGTCATCGAGCGGCATCGTCGTGCCATCGGCAAGCTGACGCTGGCCCCCGAACTGCCCGCGGCGCTCGCCCTGATTCGCAGCCTGGTGGGCCAGGGACACCGCGTGTCGCTCGGACACTCCGGCGCCACGCTCGAGGAGGCGCAGGCAGGCATCGACGCGGGTGCACGGCAGGCGACGCACCTGTTCAACAGGATGCCGGCCTTCACCCACCGGGCGCCCGGCCTGGTCGGCGCGGTGCTCGACGACGACCGCGTCGACGTGGAACTGGTGAGCGACGGCTTCCATGTCCATCCCGTGACGATGCGTGCCGCCATCCGGGCGAAGCGACCCGAGCGGGTGATGGCCATCACCGACGGGTTGGCCGGTGCAGGGCTGGCAGTCGGTGAGCGCTTCGAACTCGGCGGGCGTGGCGTGACGGTACGTGAGCAGGCCTGCTTCCTCGACGATGGGACGCTGGCGGGCAGTCGGCTGACGATGGACCGCGTCTTTGCCAACCTGGTCGGGATGATTGGCCTCACCCCCGTCGAGGCGGCACTGATGACCGCGACGGTGCCCGCCAGGGCGCACGGACTGAGCGATCGCGGCCGGATCGCGGAGGGGTTGCTCGCCGACCTGGTGGTGCTCGACGCCGGGTGGCGGGTGCGCCAGACGCTGGTCGGCGGCGCCGTGGTGTTCGCCGATGATCCTGCCAATCGATAGCGTGGAACGCGCCGTTGAACCCGGCTTTCGGGCATTCCGTCTACATGTGACAACGATGCGACGCTCCCGCGCTCTCCCCTTCTTCGCCCTCGGCGGCCTCCTGCCCTTGCTGGCCGGCTGTGTGGTGCACGTCGATTCGGGGGGCTTCTCGGCGCGCAAGGAGCAGCGGTTCCGCGTCGAGGGGCGGCCCACCATCGATCTCGCGACCTTCGACGGCACCATCGAGGTGCAGGCCTGGGACCGCGACGAAGTGCTGGTGCAGGTCGATTCCCGCGCCTCGTCGCGGGCGCTGCTCGAGGGCATCGACGTCAAGATGAGCCAGCAGGGCCGGCGCATCGCGGTGGAGGCGACCGCGCCCGAGCAGGACGGATGGCAACTGCGCGGCGGCGGCATCAGTCGCACGGCGCGCGTGGTCGCCAGCGTGCCCGTGGACAGCGAGGTGCGGATCCGCAGCGGCGATGGGGCGGTGCACGTGGAGCGCGTCCGTGGAGTCATCGACGCGCGCACCAGGGACGGCCGTATCGTGATGCGCGAGGTCGGCGGCGAGATCGTGGCCGACAGCGGCGACGGCGCGGTGCAGATGGAGGACGTCGACGGGCGCTGCACGGTCAGCACGCGCGACGGCAGCGTGCTCGTGAGCGGCCGCCTCCGCGGCGGGCTGCGGGCCAGCAGCGGCGACGGCACCATCACCGTCCGCGCGGCCGACGGCAGCGTCGTCAATGGCGACTGGCAGATCGAGACCGGCGACGGCGGTGTCGTGCTCGCGCTGCCCGACGTGCTCGATGCCAGCCTCGATGCCCGCACGAGCGACGGCCGCATCTCCCTGAACGGCTTCCCGGACCTGCCGATCGAGCAGGAGGGCGAGGGCCGCCGGCTGCAGGCCGTGCTCGGCAACGGTCAGGGGCGGCTCCGCATCCGCACCGGCGATGGCTCGATCACCCTGAAGCGTTCGTTCGTCCCACCGCCTCCGGCGCCCCCGGCCCCGCCGGCCCCGCCCGTCGCCCCAGAATCGCCACGCTAGGACGGCTCGGCCTTGGGCCTTGGGCCTTCGGCCTTCGCCTTTCATGAGCCCTGAGCCCTGAGCCCTGAGCCATGGACTACGCCTTCCTGGACAGCGCGTAAATCGTCGGGTCCTTCCCGATGGCCTCCACGAAGGCGTCGTGGCGCTCGCGGCACTTGCTGCAGGCCCCGCAGTGCACGCCGCCCACCGGGTTCATGCACGACATCGTGAGGTTCATCGGCGCGCCGACCTGCTGGCCGCGGCGGATCACGTCGGCCTTGTGCAGGTGGCGATAGGGCGTCTCGATGGCGATCCGGTGTGCGAGGCCGAGGGAGAGCGCGTGGGCCATCGCCGCGTAGAATTCGGGCGTGGCGTCGGGGAACGGGTTGCCGGCCAGCGGTCCGAGCGCGATGCGCGAGATCTTCTGGATCGCGCAGTACACGGCCGCCTTGCCGAGCAGCACCACGTTGCGGCCCACGAGGTACACGTCCTCGTCAGGGGTATCGTAGGCCGGTGGCGTGCCGGTCAGTGCCCAGTGCGTCGAGGCGTACACGTCGCGCACGGAAGCCTTCAGCACGTGCAGCGGCGCCAGATGGGAGCGGTCGGGGAAGGCGGCCAACGCCCGCTCGAGCATGGCCTGTTCCTCGCGTTCCCACGCCAGGCCCGAGGTCACGTAAATGGGGTGGACGAAGGCCGTCGTCGCCAGGTCGGCTGCCAGCACCACGCTGTCGAGGCCGCCCGAGCACAGGACCGCCACGCGCTCGGCATGCAGGGTGAATTCGTGATCTACAGACACGTCGTCTTTGACCTCGATGGGACGCTGATCGATTCCCGCCAGGACCTCGCCGATGCGGCCAACGCGATGCTGGCCAGTTACGGCGCCGCCGCCCTGCCCGTTGCCGACGTCGTCGCGATGGTCGGCGAGGGCGCCCGCACGTTGGTCGCCCGCGCCCTGGCGCGCGCGGCCGTCGACGCCGATCCCGACCAGGCGCTGCCGCGCTTCCTCGACGCCTACGACGCGCGCCTCACCGCGAACACCGTGCCGTACCCGGACGTGCCGGAGGTGCTGGCGCGACTGCACGCCCACGCGCGGGTGTCGGTGCTCACCAACAAGCCGCAACGCCCGACCGAGGCCATCCTCGCCGCGCTCGGGCTCGCCGCGCATGTCGACGCGGCCATCGGCGGTGACTCGCCCTACGGCCGGAAACCCGCACCGGGCGCCCTGCAGGCGCTGATTGCCCGGGCCGGCGTCCCGGCGTCCGAGACGCTGATGATCGGCGATTCGTGGGTCGACGTCGAGACGGCCATCGCTGCCGGCGTCGACGCGTGCCTGGCGGCCTTCGGCTTCGGGTACCCGGCGGTCGGCCCGGAGCACCGCGCGCGGGCGCGCTTCACGATCGACGCCGTCACGGAACTCCTCGACCGCGTGCCCGTGGCTCGTTACTGATCGACGAGGACCTTCGACGCGGCGCGCGCGCCGATGACGATGCGGCGGGCGTCGCGGCCCTCGATGGCGACACTGTCGGCGGCGGCATCGCGGGCGACGACGACGATGGCCTCGCCCGGCATCAGGGCACTCTGCTCGATGAACCGGAGGAAATCGGCGTCCTGGTCGGCGACGCGCGCGACGCGCACCGGTTGGCCGAGCGGGCACTCGAGCAACGTGTGATACGCACGCTCGTGCACGCCGCCGTCGGCGTTGGGGATCGGGTCGCCGTGCGGGTCGGCGGTGGGGAACCCCAGCATCTCGTCCATGCGCTGGATCAGCCGATCCGACACGGCGTGCTCGAGGTGCTCGGCCTCGTCATGGACCTCGGCCCAGCTCATGCCCATCACCTGCACGAGGAACAACTCGACCAGCCGGTGTCGCCGCAGCACGAGCGCCGCCAGCTTGTCGCCGGCCGGCGTCAGCCGGACGCCCGCGTACGGTTCGTAGCGGACCAGGCCCGACTCGGCCAGCGCCTTGACCATCGTCGTGGCGGTGCCCGGCACGACGTCGAGCGCGGCGGCGAGCTGTCCCATCGGGACGAGCGCGCCCTGGCCGATGGCGCGTTGCGCGGAGTAGATGGCCTTGAGGTAGTTCTCGACGGTGCTCGAGGGCAGCATGGGCGGTCTGCATTATGGTAATGCCGCGATGCCGGAAATGCCGGGAGTGCCGCAAAGGCCACGCGGGCCGCTCAGCGAGGCCCTGTCCACGCCCGAGGGCAAGGCGCGGTACGTGCGCGAGCTGTTCCACGAGATCGCCCCGCGCTACGACGACATCACCGTGTGGCTGTCGTACGGTCGCGATGCGGCCTGGAAGGACGTGCTGGTGCACATGGCCGCGGTGCAGGCGGGCGAGCCGGCGCTCGACCTCGCCTGCGGTACGGGTGACATCGCGGCGCGGTTGCGCGACGCCGGCGCCTCGGTGACCGGCCTCGACCTCACGCACCGCATGCTCACGCTGGCGGCGGGCAAGCCGGCGCTGCGCGGCATCCACTGGGTGTGTGGCGACATGCTGGCGCTGCCGGTCCCCGACGCCTCGCAGCGCATCGTCACGGCGGGCTACGGCCTGCGCAACGTGCCCGATCTGCGCGCGTCACTGCGCGAGATTCGCCGCGTGCTCGCG
Organism: Luteitalea sp. TBR-22; assembly: GCF_016865485.1. NCBI lineage: Bacteria > Pseudomonadati > Acidobacteriota > Vicinamibacteria > Vicinamibacterales > Vicinamibacteraceae > Luteitalea > Luteitalea sp. TBR-22. The sequence continues at coordinate 962,598 of NZ_AP024452.1, forward strand.
CCGGGCGGCCGGTTCCTCTCGCTGGACTTCACGCTGCCGCCGCAGCCGGTCGTGCGCACGGCGTACCTGGCCTACCTGCGCGTGGTCGGCGGGGCGGTGGGGCAGTGGCTGCACGACGACCCGGACACGTACCGCTACATTCCGGAGAGCCTCGAGCGCTATCCGGGCGCGGCGGGCGTCGCCGTGCTGATGCGCGAGGAGGGGTTCTCGCGCGTCGGCTGGTGGCCGTTGATGGGGGGCTTGATGGCCATCAACGGCGGGCAGGTGGCGCGGTAGGACGCAGACGCCGCGGGTGTGGGGCTCACGGCAGTCCCGGGCTGGTGTCGTGGTGATAGAGGAGTCGCAGCCCGCCCCAGATCACCGGGTGCCCCTCTTCGTGTCGGTCCGCGATCGTCTGCTCGGTCGACAAGAGCCCGGCGTCGCGAAGCGATGGCACCTCGCCGAGCACGCGGTCGATCCCGTCCCGCACCCGCCAGTAGTGGGCGTCGTGCAGGAGCAGGTGAGCGCCGGCCGCCAGGTGCGGCACGACTCCGTGCAGGTCGGCGGCCACGCCCTCGGTGGTGTGGTCCCCATCGACGAGCACGAGGTCGAATGGCCCGCCGGCGATTGTTGCTGCGGCCGCGATCGCCCCGGGAGATCTGGTGGTCAGCAGTTGCGTGCGGGCGCCCAACTCGCGCCGCGTCTCCTCGGACCAGCGCGGTGCGGGGTCGATGCAGACGATCAAGGGCTCCGCGCCGAGCGCGCGCCGGAGGATGAGCGCCGACCCGCCTTCGCACGTGCCGATCTCGAGTACGCGCGCGGGTCGCCGCGCGACCGCGAAGGCGTACAGGAGCAGCCGCTCCCGGAAGGTCATCTGGGCTGGGGTGTCGAGGGCTGCGAAGTCGGGCATGCCAGGCGCAGGATACGCCTCCGCAGTGCCCCGGGTAACGGGCACAACGCCGTGGGCCGATAATCGGGGCATGGGACCGCGGCCCGCCTCCGCTACCGGGCAACTCGCATGACGCCGAGCGTCGCTGGAGCGTTCGTGGCCCGCCTCGAGGAGCACCTCGATGGCCGGCGCTTGCTCGACCGCCCCGACCCGGGCCTCGAACCCGAGCCCGCGACGCTGGCGCAGTTGCCGGCTCGCTCACGGATCGCGGCCGCAGCCGCCCGGCTGGTCGACGCCGATGGACTCCTGCCTCCGGACATCGCCGCCCTGGTCGACGGAACCCTTGGGGAACTGGTTCGCACACTGGCGTCCAGCCAGTCTCTTCACGTGGCGGAGTGGACAGCGGCGTCGGACGTGCTCGACGCCCTGGCCGCCAGGCTCGAGGCCTCGGCCGGCGTGGACAAAGGGCCGGACTGATGCGGATCGCCCTCGTGTCCGCCAGCCCGCCGCTGCTGGCGGCTGACGGCATCGCGCGCCAGCGACAGGCGCTCGGTGACGCCCTCCTTGCACTCGGTCATGACGTGCACGCGTTCTGCATCGCCGAGGCGCCCTCGGCGACGGCGACGCGGGTGCCGCATCACGTCGGACACCGGAGCCGCTACGCCAACCCGTGGTATCCCGATCTTCCCGTCCTCGACCGGCCACTGACCGACGCGCAACTTCTCTGGGAACTCGTGGAACGCGAGCACTCCCGACGTCCATTCGACGTCGTCGACGTCCCGCTCTGGATGGCACAGGGGGCGGCCATCGCGGCGCGGAGTCCCGCGCCCGTCGTCGCCTGGCTGCAGACCACCGTGCGTCACCTGGTCGACCTCCAGGCGCGACCGGCTCGCGCCCACGAAGACGTGCTGGCCGAGCTCGACCGACTCGTCCTCGACCGCGCGACAGTCGTGCTCGGCGATTCACGCGCGATCGTCGACGACCTGGCGCGGCTCTACCAATGGCGTGACCCCGCGCGCGTGCACGTCGCCTGGCCGGGCCTTCCGGAACTGCCCGACCAGGCCTGCGCATCCACGCCGACACGTGGTGGAGACCCTGGGCGCGTGCGGGTGCTCGTCGTGGGCAGGCTCGAGCAACGCAAAGGCACGCGTGAGCTCCTCGAGCATCTCCCACGCCTGCTCGCCCTCGACGCGCGCCTCCACGTGACCTTCGTCGGCGCCGACAACAGCCGCAGTGACGGCTTCCAGAAGGCCACCGGCCACACCTACGCCGAGGCGTTCGCGCACGCGCATCCGCAGCTGCTGGACCGCGTCACGTTCGCCGGGGTCCTGCCCGACGCAGCGCTATGGCAGGCCTATGCGGGGGCCGACCTGCTGCTGCACGCGGCCCACTACGAGTCGTTCGGACTGGTGCTGGTCGAGGCGATGCGCGCTGGGCTTGCCACCGTTGCCTTTGGCGGTGGCAGCGCCATGGAGGTGCTGTCCCCTGACGTGGCGCGGCTCGCCGCGCCGGGCGACTGGGACGGCCTGATCGGCGAGGTGGCCGCTCTGGCGTCGGACTCCGCCGCACGGGCGGAGATGGGCGAGCGCGCCCGGCAACGATTTGCCGGCATGTTCACGGCCCGCGCGATGGCGGTCCGCACCCTGGAGGCCTACGAACGCGCGTCGCGCGTCGCGCCGCGTTCGCCGACTCGGGCCCCGCGTCGCACGGGTCGCATCTTCCAGGTGACCGAGGCCCTGCAGGAGCCGGATGGCGTCGGACACATCATCCGGTCCCAGGCAAGGCTGCTGGCGCCCCTCGGTGGCGTGTCGGCCATCCAGACGGTGTTCGTCCAGCCCGAGCTTGCCGCCCTGACCGGCCGCGTCAGTGCCACCAGGTTCGAGCCCTCCGACACCCTCATGCTGCACGTCTACGGCTACACGCGGCTGATGGGGCTGATCGAGCGCACCACGGCGCGCGTCGTCGTGCACTACCACAACATCACGCCGCCGGAGTACTTCCCGCCGTCCTCGCCTGCCTTCGAGATGACGACCCGCGGCCTGGCGCAGTTGGCGCGGCTTGCCCGGCGCGCCGACGTCCTCAGTGGCGACTCGTGGTTCGACGTCGAGGCACTCGCCTCACGACTGGCGACGCCGCGCCCGACGACCTGCCTGTACCCACTCGTCGATCGCGCGCAGCTTTTGTCGGCGCCGGTGGACGAACCCTGGCTGGCCGAGCAGCGTGCCCGCAAGGCGCGGCGCGGCGAACTCGTGCTGTGCTTCACGGGCCGCCTCGCGCCCAACAAGCGGCAGGACCTCGTCTGCGAGGCAGCAGCCGTTCTCGCACGGGAGGGCGACCGCCCGGTCCGACTGTTGCTGGCCGGCAGCGGCGAGGCGAGCCCGATGGTCAGGGCCATCCACGCGACAGCCCGCGCGACCCGGCACCTCGAGGTCGACCTGCTCGGCAGCGTGTCGGACGCGACCCTGCGGGCGTGCTACCGGTTGTCCGACGCTTACGTCTCGGCGTCCGAGCACGAAGGGTTCGGGATTCCTTTGGCAGAGGCCATGGCCTTCGGTGTGCCGGTGATCGCGGCCGCGCGGGCCGCCGTCCCGGAGACGCTCGGGCGGTCGGGGATCCTGCTGGAGTCATGGTCTGCCGCCGCGGCGGCCGCGGCGATCGCGTCGCTGACCGACGACGCCGCACGGCGGGAGGCGGTCGTCGCCGCTCAATACGAGAACGTCGCACGGTTCTCTGAGGCGGCGCTGGTCGCCCGCCTCCGCGCGCTGGTGCTGTTCCTCGAGGAGGGCATCCTCGGCGACGGCATGGTGATGAGCGACCGACTGCCCGCCATGACCGGCGAGCAGGGCCCGAAAGGAGAAGCGGTCCGGTGACGACGCCGGCCAACCTCTCGGCTTCGATCATCGTGGCTACGCGGAATCGTGCGGTCCACCTGGCCCGGCTGCTTCCGTCCCTGACCCACCTCACGTACCCGAGGTTCGAGGTCATCGTCGTGGCCGGCCCCAGCACCGACGACACGCCCGAGCTGGTACGGGCGTGGGCCGACCGGGTGAAGGTGGTGCACTCGCCGGTCGCCAACATGTGCGCCTCGCGCAACCTGGGTCTTGCCCAGGCCAGTGGCGACGTTGTCGTGTTCATCGACGACGATGCCATTCCGGCGACGACCGAGTGGCTCGATCACCTCGTGGCGCCCTTCGCCCGCAATGCGCGGGTTGCCGCAGCCGGTGGCCCCGTGTTGCTGCAGGACGGTGACGTGTGGCAGTTCCGCAACGGCTGCGTGTCCGAGTGGGGCGAGCACGTCTTCGTGGCGGCGCCGACCGATCCCCTGCCGACGTCGGCGCGGTGGTTCAGGCGCGCGATGGGCACCAACATGGCCTTCAGGCGCGCGCCCCTGTCGGCCATCGGGGGATTCGACGCACGCATCACGTATTACGGCGACGAGTGCGACGTGTGCGTGCGGCTGGCTCGCGCTGGCTGGGAGTTCGTGTCGGTCGACCAGGCCGTGGTCCGGCACTATCCAGCGCCAACGGTTCATCGTCACCTGATCGAGCGAACCCGCATCGTCGCGCACGACGACGCGTACGCTGTGATGCGGAATGCGGCGGCGCCGTGGATCGTGCGCGCGTGGCGCCTGATCCGGTTGCTGGCGAGACGGCACTACGTCCTCGAAGTCCGGGAGGCCCGCCGCGCCGGTCGAGTCACGGCGGCCGAGTACCGGCGCTTCATGTGGTTGCTGGCGGCGGGCGTCGTCGCGGGCCTGGCCGACGCGTCCCTGCGTTCGCGGCTGACGGCCGCTTCCGCGGGCGACCCACCGCCCCTCGAGGAATTGGCTCGGCCTGCGCCGGCGCGCCGGCTGTCGGTGGCGTTGCTCGCGCGCCAGTTGGCGTGCGACGGGCCGTGCGAGGGCCCCGCTCGGTACACCTTCGATCTGGCCGAGGGCCTGCACGCCCTCGGCCACGACGTGCACGTGATCGGCGAGAGCCCCACGCCGCGTCGCTACCATCGACTCGGCTTCACGGTCCATGGCATCGCCCGGAGCGACATGCCGTCGCACCTGCTGCCGGCGCAGCCGATCCTGGATGCCAACCTGGTCTACGCCTCGGCGGTCGCCGATCGGCTGCGGGCACTGGAGCAGGGAGGTCGACGGCTCGACGTCGTGCACGCCACCAACTGGAACTTCGAAGGGATCGGTGCGCTGATCGACGGACGCGTGCCGGTGGTGATGATGCTGGTGACCTCGCTCGCCGAGGTGATCGTCAACGAGCGGTGGACGATGAACGCCGACCTGGAGGCAGGCGTGTGGCTCGACCGGGCGCAGATGCGCGCGGCGGCGGCGCTGTGCGCGCCGACCCGCGGCCTGGTGTCTCGCTACCTCGCCACCGATCTGCTCGATGCGGCATCGGCGACTACCGTGCGCGTGTGCGGCCTCGGTATCGTGCCCCGCCTGGGTGGCGCGCGCGGCCACGTGACGGGTCATCGACTGCTCTTCGTCGGTACACACGTGCGCCGCAAGGGCCTCGACGATCTGCTGGCCGTCCTGCCCGACCTGCTCGCCAGGTTCGGCGACTGGTCCTGCGACATCGCCGGCGACGATACGCGCCGCATGGAGGACGGGCGTACCTTGCGGGAGGCATTCGTCTCGGCTCATGCGACGGCGCCCTGGTTCGACCGCGTGACCTTTCACGGGCGTGTCGACGACCCGCGACTGTGGGATCTGTATCGGGCCGCCGCGATCTACGTCGTGCCCAGCCACTTCGAGTCGTTCGGGTTGACGTACCTCGAGGCGATGCAGTTCGGCGTCCCGGTGGTGGCCACGACCGCGGGCGGAATTCCCGAGGTGGTGGCCCACGGGGAGACCGGTGAACTCGTGCCCCCGGGCGACCGCGATGCGCTGCGAGAGACCCTCGCCGCATTGATGCAGGACGGGCGACGGCGCGCCGGGCTCGCCGAGCGCGCCCGCGAGCACGTCAGGCAAGGCGGCACGCACGTCCACATGGCGGCGCGGCTCGTTGCCGTCTACGAGACCGTCCTCCGCGCGCCGAGCGTGGACGGCGATCCGCCCCAGGGGCGCGTCCGCGCGGTGATCGACATGATCGAGGGCGCGGGTGCGCCTGCCGAGCTCGTGGCTACCCTCCGAGGGGGCGCGAGCTTCGACGGGGGAGTGGAGGAGCGCGAACAATTGGTACGTGCCGCGTTGGGGCAGCTGCCGTCGGCAGCGCTGTACCTGATGGCGATCGACCGCTGCGTGGAAAGGGGCATCGTTGATCGCGCGTCTCGCCTCCTGACCGATGCGCTCGAGCATGCTCCCCACGTGCGCGACGAGGACCTCGCGCAGTTGGCCGCCCGGCGCCGGCTCCTCGCGCACCTCGGTGAGGACGTCAACCGGGCCGCCGAGGGCGAGTCCTCGCAGGCTCACTCCACGCTGGATGAGGCGCTCAGTTCTTTGCGCGAGGGGCGAACCGGCGCGGCGATGGCGGCCTTGTTGACCGCCAGTGAACGACCGACGGCCCCGGAGAGCGAGCGGCTCCTCGCTCGGTACCACCTGGCCTCGGCCTGCAAGCGCGCCGGCCTGTCCGTCCAGGCGGAGCGGGACCTGCGGCGACTGGTGGCGACCCGCGGCTTCGAACGATTGCCCAGCGACGTGCAGGCAGCGGCGTGGTTCCACCTCGGCGATCTGGCGCTCGCCCGCCAGGACGATCGCGAGGCGAGAACGGCGCTCAGGCGCTGTCTGGACCTCAACCCGGCGCATGCTCGTGCCACGGCCCTGCTGCAGGCGGAGGCCCAGCGGAGCGCAGGGGGAGTGTCGTGACCGGGCACGCCGATCTCGGCGTCTCCATCGTCGTGCCGTCGTACAACCGCGGTTCGTACCTCGACGTGTGGATGCGCGCGGTGGCCTCCTGGCGGCCGTTCGCGTTTCCCGTCGAGGTGCTCGTGACCGACGACGGCGGCGCCGACCATTGCGAGGCGGTGTGCGACTGGTGGCGCGCCCGAGGCCTGGACGTGCGCTACCTGCGGGTACGCCCGCCAGGGGCGCCACGCAACAACGCCGTCGCCCGTAACGCAGGAATCCGCCTGGCTCGTTGGCCGTTGCTGCTGCAGTCCGATCCCGACATCGTCTTCGTCACCGACGTCATCAGCGCGTGCGTGGCCGCCTGGCGCCCTGGCGTGTTCTGCTCGGTGTCGCGGTACCAGCCGCTGACGCGATCGGCGTGGTACGAGCTGCGGGGCCGCACCGCCGAGGCAACGGTGGCCGACTATCGCGCCGCGGCCCACGCACGGCAGAACATGGTCCACAGTCCCGATGGGGTGCACGGCCTGCACGGTGCCTTCCTCTGTGAGACCGCGGTGCTGCGCCATCTGCGCGGCTATGACGAGCGCTTCACGCACTGGGGCTGGGAGGACTCGGACCTGCTGGGTCGACTGCGCCGACTCGGGCTGGAGCGCGTCTACGCCGAGGGCGCTGGCGTGGTGCATCAGTGGCACCCGACATTGCGCGACGATCATCCGCAGGCGCGCGCCGCGACCTATCGAGCGATGGCCTGGCAGCAGGCGCGGGCGAGCGAGCCAGCGCCGTTGGTGCGCAACCCGGTCGGATGGGGACTCGTGGACGATCCGCTTCCCGAGGACGGCCGTGACGCGGAGCCCGGGTGGGCGGCATTCCGCGCGAGGGCCGCGGCGTTCGAGGCGCGCTTGTGGAGACAGGCCGGCGATTCACAGCGAGCACTCGCCGTCCTCCGGGAGCAGGACTGGCGCGAGGCCGCCAGTCCCGACGACCAGCACCTGATGGCCGGGGAATGGGTGACCGCCGCCGTGGAGGCGAGCGACGAGACCGCAGTCACCGAGGGCATCGAGGCGCTGGTGGACGTGGCGGGGCCGCGGGCCGCCGCCGATGTGCTCGCCCGCCGCCTGATCGCGGCTGGTGACCTCGGTGGCGCGATCCCGATGCTGGAGGCGGCCATGGACGCACGACCCGACGCCGCGTGCCTGTCGCGACTGGTCGAGGCACGGATGGCCACCGACGCCGACGTACGGTCGCTTCTCGATCGCGCACGCGACCAGGCCTGGCTGGGGCTCGACACGTTCGAGCAGCTCCGCGTGGATGCCTACGACCACGCGGCACGCGCCCCTGGCTCACCGTGGCGCGCAGCCGTCGCCGGAGAACCGCCCGGCGACTTCCTCTTCTCCGCGGCGGGGCGGGCATGGCGCCTCGACCTGCCGCTGGCCACCTGGCTGCTCTGCGCGGCGTGCGTCGTCGATGGCGCGGGCGTCGATCCCGGCTTGCTGCCGCGCGCAATCGAACTTGGTGTCGCGGCAGAGCAGGCGTGGGCGGCGCGCGTGTCCGCAGCACGATTGGGGCACGCCCGGTGATCCGCCCGGAGATCTCGGTCGTTGTTCTCACGCACGGCGACCGCCGCGGGCCGCTGCATCGACTCCTGTCGACGCTGGCGTACCAGTCGATGCCCTTCGAGCTGGTCGTGGTCTGCGGCCCCGGCGCCCCGGATGTCGCGCCGCTGCTCGCCGAGCAGGACCTGCGAGCGCTTGTCGTCCCCTGCACGCGCGCCAACGTCAGCGCGGCGAGGAATGTCGGCATCGCTGCCAGCGCCGGGCATTGCGTCGTCTTCATCGACGACGACGCCGCGCCCGTACGGCACGACTGGCTGTGTCGCTTGACCGCGCCGTTGGCGGCGCCAGGCGTCGGTGCCGTGGGCGGCGCAGTGTTGCATCGCGACACCACCAGGGCGGAGTTCGACGGCGGCGCCACCACGGTCTCCGGGTTCCAGTGCTTCACGAGCGCCGATCGTGCCGTGCCGGCGCCCGACGGCCGCCCGTGGATCGGCCGGGTGCCCGGGGGCAACTGCGCCATCGCGCGAGAGGCCCTCGAACGGGTCGGCGGCTTCGATGAGGCCTACGCCTACTACCTCGACGAGGCGGACATCTGCCTCCGCATGATCGCGGCCGGGTACTCGGTGGCCCACGCCACCGACGCGATGGTGCGGCACGACCCGGTCGCGTCGGCACACGGCGCGGCAGGGCATCGCGATCGCTATCCCATCGCCCGCAGTGACGCGTACTTCGTGCTGAGGCACGTGCCGGGCTCACGCGCTGCACGTGTCTGGTGCGCAGTGACCCAGCAGCACAGGAAGCACTTCATCACCGAGGGCCCGCACCTCCGTCGTCGTGGCGAGCTCGACGCCATGGGGTTGCTGCGCTTCCGTCTCGACGCCTGGCGTGGGCTCGTCGACGGTATCCGGGCCGGCCTGACCTCGCGCGCCGACATCCCACGCATCACCGCGCGCGAGACCCCTCCCGTCGATGCCCGGCCACCGCGCGTCCAGGTCGTCGTTCCCGATGTGTGCCCGCCACCTCACGACGGGCTGGCGTGGCTGGAGCAGCTTTCCTCGTACGGCTGTGCGGTGACGCTGGTATCCGGCGCCAATTGGCTGTGGCGCCCGGGGGTGACCACTCGGCCCGACGCGCCACTTGCGCCGCCGGCTCCCCTGGCGGCCGGTGAGCCGCGGCTCGCCCTCCGAGCCGAGCGGGCGCTGCAGTGGGCACAGCACCTGATGGCGATGGACGCCGTGTGGCAGGTCGTGGCCTGGCCCGGGGACGATGTGGAGGCCTCGCTCGTGCAACTGGCGACCGGGTGGCCTGTCGTGGCCGCCGGCGCCGTTGCCGGGGCACGCGTCGACGGCGAGGACGACGAGCCGTGGCTTGCCGACGGGCCGCCCTGGTGGGCAACTGCAGTGCAGGCCCGTCCCGAAACACCCGCGGCCCTGGCGTCGGCCTTGAAGGCTGTGGCGCGCACCGTGACTCCCCGGCCCGGAACCGACTGGAACCCGTGGACGCTCGCCGCCGCCTTCCTCGTGCGCTGGCTGGAGCCGGATGTCGATCGGCCCCGCGACGACACGCGCGTCGCGGGCGCTTTGGGGGCGACCGTCCTTCCCGTGGTGCGGCACTGCCTGCGCCAGGGAGACGCCGCCAATGCAGAGGCGTTGGGGGTGCGGGCACGCGCCCGACTGGCGACGGTGCCGACGTTGCTGGCCGAACTGGACTATCACCTCGGGCGGGCCGCGCGTGCACGTGGCGACGACGCGACCGCGCGGTCCCGGTACGAGTCGGTCAGGGACACGCCTCGCACCCTCGACGTGCCTCGCGAGATCCGGGCCGGCGCCTGCTTCCATCTCGGAGTGCTCGCGCAGGCGCGCGGCGACGCGCCTGCGGCCGCTGAACTCGCCCGCGAGTGCCTGGCCTGGTATCCCGACCATGGCGCGGCGCGACGCTTGCTCCACGAGGTCACCGCATGACGCCAGACGTCCCCCGCCTCAGGCTCGGGCTCATTCTCGATCCGGAGTTCGTTCTGCTGGAGCGCAGCGTCGCGGCGACGACCCCGGCGCTGATCCGCGGACTCTGCAGGGCGTTCGACACGCGCATCATCCACGACCAGGCGACCTTCGATGCGCGGTCGCCCGAGGTCGACGTGCTGGTGTCACTGGAGCCGGGATGGGCGGCGCCGGTGCTCGATTGGCGGCGCGGCCAGCGTCGCCACGGTGCACCGCCTGCGTACGTGATGATGAGCGATCCTCACCAGGGCGCGTGGCGCCAGGAGTACGTGCGCGACCAGGGCATCGACCACGTGCTGGCGCTCTACTGGGCGCCCACCCTTCGGCACTTCGCCGCAGACCTGCACCCGCGGCTGATCCACTTTCCCTGGACCGTGCCCGACCGCTGGTTCTCCGACGCGCCCTTGCGCTGGCGAGGCAGTTCCACGCTGACGGTGTTCGGAGCCGCGGATGACCCGGCATATGAACTGCGCAACTGGTGCCGCACGCAGCCGGGCGTGGCATCGTCGCGGGTGAGCGGGGTGGAGAACCCAGTGTACGAGAACGAGGACTACTTCGCCTGGCTGCAGGAGTTCGATGCGGTGATCGTCGCCGGGTCGGAGGCGCCCGCGTACCGGCTCACCACGCCCAAGTACTTCGAGGCCGCGGCGGCGGGTTGCCTGGTCTTCGCCCAGCAGACCGACGACCTGGAGCGCCTCGGCTTCGTCGATGGCGTGCACTGCCTGACCTTCACCCGCGATACCTTTGCGGCCGTGACGCGGCCCTATCTCGACGATCCCTCGCACCCGCGCTGGCTGGCCATCCGGGACGCCGGTCGCCGGCTGGTGCGCGAGCGCCACTCGCTGTCGCGGCGACTTGCCGATCTCGCGGCCCACATGGATCAGGCCCTGCACGCCAGAGCGCATCGCCCTGGCGATGGTCACCGGAGCGACGTGCGTGACTGACCACCCGGTTCCCGACATCGAGCAGGGCGCACGCGTGCGCATCAGCGGTACGCCGCGAGTCCGTCGCGTGCCTGGCGCCCGTATCGTCTGCGGCGACGACGTCGTGCTGAACTCCTCGTGGGAGGGCTACCACAGTGCGATGCCGTTCCCGGTGACGCTGATTGCCGACCGGCCGGGCGCGCAGATCACCATCGGCGCACGCAGCCGGCTTCACGGGTGCTGCATCCATGCGTGGTCGTCGGTGACCCTGGGGCAGGCCTGCCTGGTCGCGGCAGGCGCGCAGATCCTCGACGCGCACGGGCACTCCGCAGCGCTGGAACACGCGCGACTGCGGACGCGTGTCCAGGATCGACCCGCGGAGATCGTGATCGGCGACTACTGCTGGATCGGGCTCGGCGCCCTCGTCCTGAAGGGCGTCCACCTGGGCGAAGGCTGCATCGTCGGCGCCGGTGCGGTCGTGATGCCGGGCGAGTACCCGCCGTTCAGTCTCGTGGCCGGCGTGCCGGCGCGCGTGGTGAGGACGGTGGAGGCCTCCGCCGTGCTGCCGGAAGACGGACTCGACGATCTCCTCCTGCGCGCAGACGTGACGCGCCTCGACTACTGAGGCTGCCGTGACCATCTTCGTCCACGACGACTCCTTGTACGCTCCCGACCAATGGCATCCGCGCTTCACGGCGCAGTTGACGGCGCACGGGAGGAGCAGCCGCCTGGTGGACCTGCACGTGATCGGCGCCGACGGCCTGGCCGGGCTCGTGGCGGCAGGGGACGGCCTGATCGCGCGCTTCGGTCATCACAACGCAGACCTGGCCGCCACGCGCGCCATGTTCGACCGGCTGGCGACGATGGTCGGCGGTCGCATCTTCCCGGCGCCGCAGAGCTACCTTTACTACGACGACAAGGCCAGGCAGGCGTCGCTGCTGCTGCATCGCGGCTACCCGACCCCGGCGACGGCGGTGGTGTCCGGTCCTGACGACCTCGACGCGTTCGTGCGGCGCGAGGGACTCCAGTGGCCCGTTGTGGTCAAACAGTCGCACGGGGCCGGATCGTCGGGCGTCAGGCTGGCGCACGGACCGGCTGATGCCGAGTTCCCCTGCATCGCGCAGCAGTTCTGTCCTGGCAACGACGGCGACGTGCGCATCAACGTGATTGGCGATCGCGCGATGGGCTTCTGCCGGGCCAACCGCGAGGGCGACTTCAGGGCGTCCGGGTCCGGGCGCCTCACCTACCCCGAGTCGCTCGATCCGGACCTGCTCGCGACGGCATGGCGGATCTCGCGGGAGAATGGCTTCGATTCCATGGCCTACGACTTCGTACGGCTCGACGGGCGATGGGTGGTGCTCGAGATGTCGTACACGTACGTCGACCGCGCCGTGCGGGACTGTGCCTGGTACGTGCACATGCCCTCGGGGGCCAGGCGCGACAAGGTGGGCGTCTATCCACAGGACTTCATCGTGGAGGACTTCCTGGCGCGCCTGGATCGGGGCGCGCAGGCATGACCGTGGACGCAGCAGCCGCCGGGTCGCGACGTGGCAGGCCGCGCGTGCTGATGGTTGCCGACGTACCGGGCTGGGCACACGATCACAAGTCGCGGGCGCTCGCGCACGTGCTCGCGCCGGCATTCGACATCGTCATCCGGCACGACTTCGCCGTGACGCCCGACGACATCGCCGCCGCCGACCTCGTGCTCGTGTACTACTGGCAGCAGTTGAAGTACCAGCCTGCGGTCGCCGACGCCTGCCGGCGTCGCCGCAAGACCGTGATGGTCGGCGTGTGCTCGCACTACGAGCTCGCGCCTGACCAGCGCGACGAGGGACTTCGGCTGATCCGGGAGTGTGCCGGGCGCCTGTTTGCCAACAGCCGCCTGCTCGAGCGCGAGTTCGCGCCCATCGCGGATCTCCCGGTGCACTACACCCCGAACGGCGTCGATACCGGGCGCTTCACGCCTGGCAGCGAAGGCGAGCCTCCGCCACCGCTGCGCGCCGGGTGGACGGGCAATCGCCACATCCCCGACGCCGAGCATCGCGGCGTCGATTCGGTGCTCGAGCCTGCCGTACGCGGACTCGAGGGCGTGACCCTGGTGATCGCCGACAAGAAGGCAGCCGTGCGCCAGCATGCCGACATGCCGGCCTTCTATCGCGGCTTGCACGTGTACGTGTGCGCCAGCAGGTCGGAGGGGACGCCCAATCCCTGCCTCGAGGCGGCGGCCTGCGGGCTGCCCCTCGTCACGACGCGCGTCGGCAACATGCCGGAGTTCGTGGTCGATGGCGTGAACGGCTGGCTGGTGGACCGATCACCGGAAGCGTTCGCGGCGGCGCTCGTCCGCTTGCGCGACGACGAGGCGCTGCGCCGGCGCATGGGGCAGGCCGCGCGGGAGACGAGCCTGGCCTGGGACTGGCGCGTGCAGGCCCCGGCGTACGCCGCGATGTTCGCCGAGGCCCTCGCCTCGTGAGCACCGCGTCCACCCACCTTGCGAGGAACCTCGCGGCGCTGGGCCTGTCCCCGCAGGCGCTGCGCGAAACGGCGCCCGCCGAATGGCGGATCGACGTCGAGGGCGACGCGGTCACGGCCGCCTGGATGGCCAACGGTGCCGGCGGCTGGGTGCGGCTGCACAGTGCGCGGGATCCGCTGAAGGAAGCACGCGACCTCGTCGAAGCCGCAGTGCCTGACGTCGGCAGCCGCCATGCCGTGCTGCTGCTGGGGGCCGGGCTCGGATTCGCGGCCGACGCGATCGAGCTCATCGCGCCAGACACGATCATCCTCGTCGCCGAGCCGTCGGCGACCCTGGCCGTCGGCTTCATGTCGCGGCGCGACTGGACCGCCCGGATCGCCGCCGGGCGCCTGTGTCTGTTCGTTGGCCCGGACTACGCGGCCACGGGACAGGCGCAGCGGGTCCTCGAGACCTGCGCTGGTCCCGTACCGGTCATCGTGCAGCCGGTCATCCGCCGGCGTCATGCCGAAGCACTGGTGGACGCACATGCGAAGGTGGAGCGCCTCCGCTTTGGCTGGCGAGCCAATGCAGAGGCGCGCGCCCGGTTCGCGGGTCCGTACCTGCGGAACACCCTTGCCAACCTGCCGGCCCTGGCGGCAGGAGCCGATGTCGCCGCGCTCGCTGGCTGCGCGGCGGGACGGCCGGTGTTCGTGGCGGCGGCGGGGCCGTCGCTGGATGCCGACGTCGCCGCGCTGGCGGCCTTGCGCTCACGGGCGCTCCTGATCTGCGTGGACACGGCGGTTGCGCCGCTGCGGCGTCACGGCCTGGTACCAGACCTCGTCGTGTCGGTCGATCCGGCTGCGCTCAACGCCAGGAACCTCCGCGCGACCTGGGCCGACGAGCGCAGTTGGCTCGTGGCCGAGGGCAGCGTCGACCCGGGCGCGCTCGCCGCCTTCGCAGGACGCGTCTTCTACTTCCGGGTCGCAGACCACCACCCCTGGCCATGGTTGCGCGCACGGGGCATCGACTGCGGGCTCCTCGACGCCTGGGGCTCGGTGCTCGTCACCGCGATCGACCTTGCCCTGCGCATTGGCGGGAGCCCGGTGGTGCTCTGGGGCGCAGACCTCGCCTATTCCCGCGGCCAGACCTACTGCCGCCACGTGCCGCACGAAGAGCTCTGGGCCCTGCAGGGTCTCGCGCCGGAGGATGCGTGGGCCGCGACGCTGGCGGGGGACGGAGTCGTGACGGTGGCCGATCGGCGCGGCGAGCCCGTGCAGAGCTCGCGCCACCTGATCGAGTTCTCGAAGGGCGTGCTCGCGCGGCTGCCTGGACATGCCGTGGTGGTCAACGCCACCGACGGCGGAATCCTCGACCTCCCGGCTGCCGACCCCGCCCTGCTCGCGCGGATCGCGGACGCACCGCCCCTTGACGCGACCGGTGTGCTGCGCCGTTGCCACGAGGCCGGACGCAGGGCTGCGCCGGCGCGCCTGGTGGTCGACGAGCCGACACGTGACACCTGGCAGTGCGACATCGCCGACCTTGACGCGGCCACGCTGCCTGCCGTGATCGAGCTTGGTACCGCGGTGGCTGTTGCGATGCCGCCCGACTGCGGCCCCGTCGTCGAGTCGCCCGCGGTGATCGCGGCCGTGCACGCTGCCATCCAGCGGCGTCCACCACCCGACTGGGCGAAGGTCGTCCTGACGCCTGCAAACGCGGCGCCGGTCCCACCTGATGCTCTGCTCGCGGAAGCGCGGCGCGCGCTGGGTCTGCTCCTCGCGCGCGTGCCGACCTCGGCACGACCGCGTCCCGCGGCAGCGCTGGTGCTCAAGCGCTTCGGTGGCACGGCCACGCCTTCCACGCTCATCGACGTGCATCGTGATGGTGTCGAGGCGCTACGTGTGCTGGAGCAATCGGTCGCGCACCTGGCGACGACGCTCCCGCTTCCGGGCGATCCCGCGTTCTGGCCGGACTGGGCCTTCCTTCCGCTGCTCGCCCCGGACGCTGAGGCCCGTGCGCGTCCACTGCCCTGGGGGCGCCCGACGATGCTGCGCGAACTGCGGCGTGACGGCGACCTCGAAACGGTGGCCCGCTGGCTGTTGCTGCTCGCCTACGCCCGAGCCGAAGCGCTCGGCCTGGCGCGGGACGGCGACCCGGGCAGTTGCCTGCGCGCCGACCTGCTGTTCGTCCTCTATCACTGCGTCGCGTCCTCTGACGACGACCGTCCGGCCCGCATCGGTGTGCGCGGCGCCGACGGCCAGGTCGTCCACGGCGTGTCGGCCGCGATCGCGCCCTGGCAACTCGCGCGTGCCCTGACCGGCCTGCTGCGTCGTGAGGAAACTCCACCCCGGGCGGACGCACTTCCGGGCATTCGCATCGGCTGGACGCACCCGGCGCACGCGGATCATCCGCTCGCGCCGTTCCTCGACGGAGCGGTGCGACGTGTGCCGGCCGTCGACCTGCACCGATCGGCCGGACTGCCGCCGTCGCTGAACCTGTGCGCCCTCGACGGCTCCAGCGTCCTCGCCACACCATACATGTCGCGACGAGGGTTTCGCCTGAGCGCGGACGGTGTGGTGGAGCCCGACGAGGTCGAGTGGCCACTCGACATCAATGGTGTCGTGGTGCTCGATGATGGCACCCGGGTGGGCTGGGGGCGCGACGATGCCGGCCAGTGGCGCCTGGCGTGGTGGCGAGGCAGCCATGGACGTCAGGTGTCCCTTCCGCATCCGTGCACGCGCGTCGCAGTGACGCGTGACGGGCGACGGCTCTGCTGCGGCAGCAGCGTCGGCGTCGTCACGACGGTCGATGCCGCCACCGGCACTGTCCTGGCCGACGAGCCTGTCGGCGCGGGTCTGCCGACGCGGTTGCCGGGTGGAGACCTGCACGTGGGCAGCCTTCGCATCGGAGCCGACGGACGGCTCGATCGCCGCAGCGAGGGCGTGTCATGGACACGACGAGACGGAGCGTGGACGGCGGTTCCTCACGGTCCCGAAGGGCCGGTGTGGGACGCAGCGGCCTGCTCGGCCTGCGTGGGCGCGACCGTGACGGCCCTGGCCCATCCCCATGGCGATGTCGTCGCGCTTGACGGACCAGGCGGGCGGGCGTGGCTGGCCGTCTACGCGCCGCGCTCGTTGGCCTGGGCGGGCACGACGCTGGTAGTGGCCAACATCGACGGCGAGGTCCTCTGGCTTCCGGGGCTCGCCGACGCGCTGATGCGGGAGTGAGCTACACGAACGCGTGCACGACCAGCCGGTCCGGGCGCCAGAAGGGAAACGTCTCGACCCGCGAGAAGCCCACTTCCTCGAGCATGGCGACGACGGCCGCCGGGTTGGGGCCCCAGAAGTTGGACGGGTCGTTGTTGAGGGTACGCCCCGGATAGAAGACCATCGCGGGACGCGGATAGTCGAGCGCATCCACGTGCGTCTCGAGAATCAACTGACGTTTGCAGATCGCCCGCACGTTGCGCAGGTACCTGAGTGGATCGGGGGCGTGATAGAGCACGCCGAGGAAGAGCACCAGATCGAAGGTGCCCACGGTCTCCGGCGACAGGTCCTCGACCGAGATGATCCTCGCCTCCACCTTCGAGTCGAGCGCGGCATGCGCGATGTCGAAGCCGGCCTTGGATCCCATCCCCGTCCTGGTCCAGTAGTACTCGTCGGCAGCCACCACGCGGGAGGCACCGCGGCGTTCGGCCTCGAACGAGAAGAAGCCGTCGAACGCCCCGACGTCGATCACGCTCCATCCCGTCAGGTCCTCGGGCAAGCGCATGTGCACGAGCTTTCCCGGTGAGTCGTCGACGCCAGGCGTCACCAGGCCACCGCCGAGGTCGATGCGGTGGAACCATGGCCGTCCTTGTACCTGCTCCACGAGCGTTGCCCGATCCACGCGTCCTGCCTCCTGTTGACCAATCTCGCCCGGAACGCGCGGGTCCCGCCGTGTCCCGGACCAACCGTTGGTCCTCCGGCTTGCGACCGACCTTCACGCCGTGCGTCGTCGTGCCACCGCCCGGTGGCCAGCCGTGATCCTATGCCAACGGCGGTGCATCAGGGTGATCGACGATGTGGCGGGCCACACGTGTTGCACGGCCGCCGGGTGCGACTCGGTGTGCCGCGGGGAGTGACGCGCCTCGCACCACTTCGAGGTATCGTTCACGGCCATGGCGCAGGATGCGGCACCGATGGCCCAGAAGGAGACGATGACGGGCGCGGCCGCCATCGAGGTCTGCATCGAGGGCCTGCGCTTCCAGCTGGATCCGTCGCGGTACATCGACCGCAGCCTGATCGACGGCACCGGATTGGAGGTCGGGACCGTCGGGGCGCTGCGGCGCCGGATCCGGCCCGGGATGGTCGCCGTGGATGTCGGCGCGAACTTCGGCTACTACACGTTGCTCTTCTCGAAGTGGGTCGGCCCGACCGGCCGGGTCGTCGCCTTCGAGCCGACCGCGGGGTATGGCGAGCGCTTGCGGAAGCACGTGGCCCTGAACGCCCTGGACAACGTGACCATCGTGCCGATGGGCCTGGGCGATACCGCGGCGGACGCCGAGATTGCCATCGGCGTCTGTTCGGCCACCCTGCATTGGGCCTCGGCGGCCCTGCCGACGGCACGCGAGCGCGTTCGCCTCGTGCCGTTCGACCTGTGGTGGGGCGCGCAGAAGCCCTTGCTCGGCTCTGCCCGCGTCGACGTGATGAAGATCGACGTCGACGGCCATGAGCCCGCCGTGCTCCGGGGGGCCGAGCAGACGATACGTGCGGACCGGCCGCTGCTCCTGCTCGAGGTCTCCCGCCCCAACTACGAACAGGCGGGCGAACGCGTCACCGACGTCGTGACCTGGTTGCAGGAACGCGGTTACGACGTGATGGACGGCGACCGGGACGCCGCGTTTCCCTCGGCAGAGGCCCTGCAGGAGACGATCCACCGGATGGATGTCTCGTGCAACCTGCTGTGCCTGCCGAGGGAAACCGTCGCCCTGTAGGTGTCGTCGCCGGCAGTCGCTCGCGACGCGTCGCGACCTCTCACTTCACGAGAGGCGCTGTCGACCAGGAATCGGCCCCGGAACGTGCGGGACCCGTCAGGTCGCCCCGGACCAGGACCTCGCCGGCGCCCCCGCCCGTGCTCCAGTAGCGCACGCGAAAACCGAAGGTGGTGGCATCCACCGACCAGCCGAGGTCAATGGCCTCCTCGTGAAGCACGGCATCGACCTGCGCCTCGGACACGATGCGCTCTTGCGGGCCTGTCCCCTGCGTGACCACGACCCGCAGGCCGGTGGGCACGCCGGTCACCACGGGACGGAAGCGCACGTGCAGCAGATAGCTCCCGGCGCGCAGTGGAAAGAGCGGGCCCTCGGCGACCAGCACGGCGGTGCCCGCGGGCAGCAGGGCCCAGCGGCCGCGCGCGTCGGTGACCGACGGACCCGGCACGATGAACCGATCCAGTCGCTCCGGCCAGGCCGCGTCGAAAATCGCGTCCAGGTACGCGCGGACGCGCGTGCCGTCCGGCGTGCGGCGCTTGCGCGCCTCGGCCCACCAGACGAAGGACCGTTCCGGCCGCTCCCGCGCCAGTGCGGCACGACGCAGTACCGCCATCGAGTCGGACTGGGGTCCCTCGAACGGAGACAGCGGGAGCAGCGAGGCGCCGTCGTGCGCCAGCCAGATGCCTCGCACCCGCACGTCGTCGAAGCCGGCGAGGTTCAGGAGCATGCCGATCTCGGGCACGGTGTACTCGACGGTGTGCTCGGGGTGACTCCACACCAGCGGCGCCGTGACGGCCCGGTTCGGGCTGTCGAGGACCAGCCAGCCCCCGGGGCGCAGGACGCGGGACGCCTCGGCCAGGAAGGCCGCCACCTGGTCTGGCCACAGGTGCTCGATGTTCTGGCCGGAGAACACCAGATCCACCGAGTCTCCGGCGACGCTCGGCATGTCGGCGACGTCCTGGGCGAGCCACTCGACGTTGGCTGGCAGGTCGGCTGGCCGCGGCAGGAATGCCTCCGCGCCGACATGGCGCGCGACGCGGCCGTAGCGCTCCTCGACCCAATCGAAGTACCACCGCCCCGAGCAACCGGCGCTGAGCAGCGTCTCGGCGCCGGGCGGCATGTCGGCGAGTGCGTGACCACGCAGTTCGTGGAGCAACACGTAGAAGTCGGGCACCAGCGGGTCCGGCGCCGCCGTGAAGGTGTCGGGCGTCGCCTGGAACACGCAGACGTCGGCGGGCGCCCGGTACCCGAGGCGCCCCGCCTGCTCCACGATGGCCACCGCATGTGCCGACGCCACCACGACGAACGGACGCGTTGCGGCATCGGCGAGGCTCTCCGGATGCCGCACGGCAAGCCCCTCGACCGCGGCTGTCGCACCGGTGGCGGCCGAATCGACGAAGCCGACGGCCTCGATGCCGTGGTCGCGCAGCGCCCGAATCGCGAGCACCCCGGCCCGCCCCGCGCCCCAGAGGACGATCGGTCGATCGCGGGCCACCTGGCGCAGGTGCGCGATCAGCGCGGGCATGGCGGGCATGCGGCTCAATGTATCAGGTAGGCTGCACCGGCCTCCACTGCGCGCGTGCGCCGCGCGGCGCCGATCGGTCACTCGGGCATGCGCGTGGGCGGGCGCCCGTACGCTACTCTAGGAACATGCTCGAGACGGCCGAAGTCCGACGGCAACTCACCCACCGGCTCGCCGAGTTGAAGAAGGCTCAGGCGCAGCGTCGCGCCTCGGCCGATGCGGCCCGCACGGCGTTCGATGCGATCCTCGAGCGCGAGATCGCGCCGACGATGCGGCAGTTCGCCCAGGCGCTCAAGGCCGAGGGCTTCGCGTTCTCGGTGCAGACCCCGGCCGGCGCCGCGCGGCTGGTCTCGGACCGCTCCAGCGACAACGCCATCGACGTCTTCCTGGAGGTCGGCGGCGCCCAGCCGGCCGTCATCGTCAGGAGCGCCTACAGCCGCGGCCGCCGGCAGCTCGAGGACGAACGGACCCTCGCGCAGGGCGAGGCCATCGGCCGCATCGACGGCGAGCGCGTGCTCGCCGTGCTGCTCGACGTGATCGAGCCGTTCGTCGAGCGCTAGCCTGCCGCCCCCGTGCGCATCCTCCACCTGATCCCGTTCCTCTGGAGCGGCGCCGGCGACGTGGTCAGCCGGCTCGCCGCCAGCCAGCGCGGGGCCGGGCATGAGGTGCTGGTGGTGACCAGCGGTGTCTCCCGCGGCCAGCGCGACTGGCCGGCGTACCGACGTCGTCTTCGTCAGGCCGGCGTCGGCTGGCAACGCCTCGAATTCTTCGACAGGCAGCCGGAGGCATTCTGGCCCGCGGTCGACCGACTCGTCGCCCTGGCAGGGCAGTGGCGCCCCGACGTGATGCATGCGCATGCGGGAGCGCCGACCGGCGCGGCCGTGCTGGCCGCCACCGCCACGTCGCGACGCATTCCCGTCGTCTCGCAGTTCTACAACTGGGGGCCCGGTCGTCCGTCGTGGATGGACGCCATGGACACCACGGCGCTCCGCGCCGCCGACCTCGTGGTGTGCTCGGCCACCCACTACCGCACGCGTCTGCACGAACTCGGCGTGTCGCGTCGCCGCGTGCGACTGGTGCCGTGGGGGCTCGACGACGAGTGGTTCGTGGAGCGGCGGGCACCGGGGGCGCCGGGCGTGCCCACCATCGGGTTCGTCGGCCGGATCGAACCGCGCAAGGGACAACTGGAGCTCGTGCGTGCGTTCGCTCGCGTGCAACGCCAACGGACCGGAACGCGGCTCGAGCTGGTGGGACCGGTCGCCGACGCCGACTACGCCGCCGCGGTGGCCGAGGCGATCACCGCGGCCGGGCTGACCGATCACGTGCGCCTCGTCGGGCACGTCGGCGACGTGCGGCCACACCTCGCGCGCTGGAGTGCCTTCGTCTCGCTGTCGCGTGACGAAGGCCAGGGGCTGGCCGTGATCGAGGCCATGGCGGCCGGCGTGCCCGTGCTCGCCCGTCGCGTGCCCGGCGTCGAGGACGTGGTGCGCGATGGCCGGACGGGCGTCGTCATCCCGGCGGGCACGCCCGCCGCCCAGGGCGCGTGCCTGGCACGTGCGCTGGATCGCCCCGCCGAGCTCGCGGCGCTGGCGCGGCGCGCCAGG
Source organism: Luteitalea sp. TBR-22 (assembly GCF_016865485.1). Classification (NCBI taxonomy): domain Bacteria; kingdom Pseudomonadati; phylum Acidobacteriota; class Vicinamibacteria; order Vicinamibacterales; family Vicinamibacteraceae; genus Luteitalea; species Luteitalea sp. TBR-22. Next base: position 984,271 of record NZ_AP024452.1, read on the forward strand.
GCGCACGTGACGCGCCATTACCGCTGGTCCGGCACCGTTGCCGCCATCGCCGCCGCGTACGAAGCGGCCCGTTCCGCCGCCGCGACGTCTGAACGTCGTCGGCCCCGGTGAATGCCCGACTGGAGGAATCCGTGCGTCAGACCCTCGCCACCCTGTTCGTCCTTTCCGCGCTGACCGTGGCCGTCCCGTCCACGGCAGCCGCCCAGGCCGCCATGTCGCATGCGCAGACCCAGGACCTCGTGATCGCCGCCGGTGAAGGCCTCGTCAAGCGCGCGCCCGACCAGGCGTTCGTCACCGTCGCCGCCGAGGCGCGCTCGCGCCAGCCGCGCGAAGCGCAGGCACAGAACGCCAAGGTGGCCAGCGCGATCCGCGAGCGGCTGTCGGTGTTCAACCTGCCAGCCGACGCGCTGCGCACCCTGAGCGTCGACATGCAGCCCGAGTTCGACTGGGCCAACGGCAAGCAGACGCTCCGCGGCTACCTGGCCAGCAACGTGATCGAGGTGCGCCTCGACGACGTGGCGCGGGTCGGCGAGGTCGTGGACGCGGTCATCGGTGCCGGCGCGACACGCGTGACCAACGTGCGCTTCACGCTGAAGGACATGGCCGGGGCAGAGCAGGAGGCCCTGAAGCGCGCCTCGGCTGCGGCGCTCGCCCGCGCCAGGGCCATGGCGGAGGGTGTCGGGCGCAGCGTCGATCGCGTGGTGCGCCTCGACGAGACCGGCCGCGACGCGATTGGCCCGCAGCCGGTCATGATGCGCGCGATGGCCGCGCCGGCTGCTGCCGACATGCCCACGACGCCCGTCACGGCCGGCGAAGTGGAAGTGCGTGTGTCGGTCACGCTGCACGCGTCGTTGAAGTAGCGCCGGGCACCGTGATGCGGGCACCGACGCCGGCCTCGCACATGTGTGGACCCGGTTGATCGCCCGGACCTCCATGAGCCCTGACCTCGCCCTCCTGCTGACACTCGCCGCGCTGGCCGGCGCGCTGGTCACGTGGCTGCTGCTGCGGGGCTCGCGCCTGTCGGCGACCGAAGCGCGGCGCCTCGACGCCGAGGCGGCCGCGGCCAACGCCCGCGCCGCGACGCTTGGTGAGGCGCTCGAGCAGGCGCAGCGCGACACCGACGACCTGCGGCGCGAACTGGCCATCGCGCAGCGCGGACGCGCCGTCGCCGAGACGCGCGTCGACGACCTCGAGGCACGCGTCCGCGAACAGGTCCGCGACTTCGCCGCCGCGCAGAAGCAGGTGCAGGATGCCTTCAAGGCGCTGGCCGCCGACGCCCTCGATGCCAGCACCGCGCGCCTGCTGGCGCTCGCCGAGGAGCGCTTCCGCACGCTCCAGGAACAGGCCGCCGGTGAACTGCGGGCCCGCACGGACGCGATCAGGTCGCTGGTCGCGCCGCTGTCGGAGAAGCTGGTGGAGGTGCAGCGCCAGACGCAGGCGTTCGCCGAGAGCAGCCAGCGCGGGCTCGGCGAGGTGGGGCAGCACCTGCGCGACGTCGTGAGCGCGACGGGCACGCTGCAGCAGGAGACCGCCCGCCTGGTGACCGCGCTGCGCACGCCGCACGTCCGGGGACGGTGGGGCGAGGTCGCGTTGCGCCGCGTCGCCGAGCTCTCCGGCATGAGTCCGCACTGCGACTTCCTGGAGCAGGGGACCCACGAGGGCGACGAGGGCCGGCTTCGCCCCGACGTCGTCGTCAAGCTTCCCGCCGGCCGCACGATCATCGTCGACGCGAAGGTGGCGCTGACGGCCTACCTCGACTCGCTCGAGGCGACCAGCGAGGACGAGCGTCGCGCCCACGTGCAGCGCCACGCCATGCAGCTGCGCACGCACGTGCAGCAACTGGCCGACCGGCGCTACGCCGGCCAGCTGCGCGACAGCGCGGAGTTCGTGGTGCTGTTCATCCCGGGCGACACGTTCCTGGCCGCGGCAGCCGAGGCCGACCCGTCGCTCATCGAACAGGCGCTCGAGCGGCACGTGGTGATCGCGACGCCGTCGACCCTGATCGCGCTGCTGCGCGCGGTGGCGTACGGCTGGCGGCAGGAGAAGCTGGCCGAGAACGCGCAGAAGATCAGCGAGCTTGGGCGCGACCTGCACGACCGGCTGGCGACGCTGGTGACGCGGCTCGCCCAGACCGGCCAACAGCTGGGGAAGGCGGTGCGCGCCTACAACGACACCGTCGCCACCCTCGAGGCCCGCGTGCTGCCCGCCGTGCGCCGCTTCGACGAACTCGGCGTCCCGAGCGGGAAGACGCGGATCGACCCACAGACCATCGATCTACAGGTGCGAACGGAGGGGTAGGGCGCGGTCTCCCCTTCGACTTCGCTCAGGGCAAGCGACCGCGCCGTCAACCAACGGCGGGGTGAGGACACCCCGCCCTACCTCTGTACCGCGGGACACCCCGCGCTAACCCTTACGGCATCCGCTGGAGTCCCTCGGACCACACCACCCACGAGCCATCGTCAGGGAACCCCGGCGCCGGTCGCGCCGGTGCGCCGTCCCAGCCGCCGGCCATCATCGCGATCGCGGCCAGCAGGCCGCCGTTCGACGGCAGGTACACCGGCAGGTTCGTGCGCTGCGGCGTGTGGCCGCTGGCCACCCACTGGTTCTTCGGCACGTCCATCAGCAGGGCGTCCACGGCGTCCGCGGGGCGCCCGAGTCGCGCCGCCGTCATCGCCAGCACCGGGTAGTCCCAGCCCCACGTCGTCGCCCAGTCCCAGTTGGCCCGCACCCAGTCGAACGTGCGCCCCATCGTGGAGGCATCGATGCCGTCGGTGGACGGCAGCAATCCGTACGCCATCAGCATCGACGGGTGGTCGGTCGGCGTCGTGAACGGCTCGACGGCGATCGCGGCGTAGCGGCCGTCGCGGATCGTCGGCAGCGCCAGGCGTTCGCGCACGCGGTCCCACGAGGGCTCGCGGGCCATGCCGAGGCGGACGCGCCACTGCTGCGCCACCTCGAGCGCCCAGCGCCAGTACGCGAGCTCGAACGTCGGGTCGAGCACGCGCGTCCTGATCGACCCGTACGTCTCCTGCGCCGGGATGAGCGGCGGCGAGAGGTGCAGGCGGCCGTCGTCGCCCTCGCGCGGGAACGACGCCATGAAGGCCGCGCTCTCGAACACGATGGACGCGTAGCGCTTCAGGACGCCGGGATCGCGCGACTCCCGCCACAGCAGCTCGGCGAGGTGGATCGGGTGCGGCTGCTGCCACACCAGGAACGGACCGACGCCACTCGGCGACTCCCGCCCCTCTGGTCCGACCATCTTCGGCCAGCGGGCGCCGGCGTAGCCCTGCGACGCGGCGGTGGCCCGTGCGTTGGGCAGGATCGTGGCGTACCAGTCGAGCGCCGACGCGAGGTGCGACGGCCGTCCCCACAGCGCGAAGTGCGCGGCGTGCCACCAGAACATCTCGAGATGCGCCTTGCCGAACCAGCTGTTGCCGACCAGCCCCGTCTCCTGTGGCGGGCGCGGGCCGCTCGCGTGCAGCCTCGTGAGGTACTGCGACAGCACGATGCGGCGTTCCAGCTCGCGCCAGCGGGGATCGCGACTGCCCGACAGGTCGATGGCCGCGCCGGACTGCCAGAACGACTCCCAGGCGCGCGCCGAGGCGCGGAGCGTCGCCTCGACGTCGGCCCTGGCGACGCCGGGACCATCTGGTGCGAAGACCAGCGTGGCGTCCAGTGTGTCGCCCGTCGCGTCGCCCCTCCTGTTGGCTCGAGGCGTGAGCGTCCAGGCATGCGCGCCGGACCGCCGCAGGTCCGCCGGCGCCGCCCACTCCAGCACCGCCTGGTAGCGCGTGTCGTCGACGCGCCGCGCGAAGGTGGCCTCCCACCGCGACGCGTGCATCGTGGTGACGTGTGCATTCGGACGCGACCAGTCCTGCGTCCCGGACCATGTCCCCGCCGGGTACGGGAAGGCCACCAGGAGCCTGATGCGGCCGAGGCCGACCAGCGGCGACACGACGCGCACCGCGATGCGGTCGTGATCGGGATGCACCGCCGTCATGACGAGCACCTCGTGCCCGTCGACGCGGAACGAACTGGTGAGCGTTCCGGTCCAGAGGTCGAGTCCCTGGCTGGTGTCGGCCAGATCGGCCAGGTGCACGGGCGTGCCGTCGGCCCGCAGGATCTCGAGGCCGAGCCGACCGAGGTCCAGCCGGTGCGGATTGGCGCGTAGCCACTCGCCCCCGCGAACCGGGCGGCCGTCGCGGTCGTTCGCGTCGGCGTACGGCACGTCGCGGTCGCCCGCTCTGTAGGGCACCAGCGCGTCCTCGAGCCTCGGTACGGGCGTCACCGGGGTGGAGTGCCAGCCCCATGTGCTGAGCGTCGCGAGTGGCGTACCGCCAGCGTACGCGTCCGGAAAGCTCTGCAGTCCGGTGATGTCCACCGTGAAGCCGATCGAGCCATTGCCCACCGTGAGCGGCGACCGGGGATCGACCGTCCGCAGCTCGACGCGATGACGCTCCACGACCGCCCGGCGATCGATGCGCCCTCCGGGTGCGCCCGAACGGCTGTCGGTGGCCGACTGTGCGTCGACCAGGGACGCGGTCAGCGCGAGGCAGGCGAGCAGCGCGGCGCGTCGCACGCCTCGAGGGTGGCAACGACCTGCGCAGGTGGCGATGCCTGATGAGGTGTCCGACATCGCCGGCGAGTGTATGCTGGCCGTCACCACCCGGTCACCTCGGTCCACCGCTGGAGGACGTGCCATGCACGTGCTGCTCCTCTCGATGCCCGACGCCTTCGAGCACACGCCGACGATCGGCATGTGCATGCCCAATGGGGCGCTCGCGTCGCTGGCCGGCAACATCGACGCGCACCACACCGTCGCCATTGCCGATCTCGTGCTCGTGCCCGACGACGTGGCCGGCACCGTGGAGCGACTCGTGCGCGAGCGACGCCCCGACGTCGTCGGCCTCTCGGCGATGACCTTCCAGCGTCGCACCGCGTTGCGGCTCGTGCGACGGCTCCGCGCATGGTGCCCGCAGGCCGTCATCGTCGCAGGGGGCTACGACCCCAGTCTGGCCACCGAGGCATGGATGGGCGCCGACGGCGTCGACGTGGTGGTGCGCGGCGAGGGCGAGGTGACGTTTCGCGAGTTGTTGCGGGCACTGGAACGGGCCGGGGGCCGGGCACCTGGCACCGGCGGCGGAGAGGATCTCGGCAGGCACCGGGCCGATGACGGCGGGCACCGGTCACCGGGCAGCGGTCACCCTGATGCCGACCTCGGCCGGGTCGCCGGCATCACCTGGCGCGCGAGCGATGGCGCCGTCGTGCGCAACGCCGATCGGCCGCCGTCCGAGCATCTGGACGGCATGCTGGCGCTGCCCCGGCGTGACGCGCGGGTGCTGGGCGGCTACACCTTCCTCGGCGACCCCGTGGACGTCGTCGAGACCTCGCGCGGCTGCACGTTCGACTGCAGCTTCTGCTCGATCATCGAGATGCGTGGGCGCAACTTCCACACGCGCGGGCTCGATCGCGTGGTCGAGGACCTGCGCGATGCGCGGGCGCGCGGCGCCCGGGTGATCTTCCTGGTGGACGACAACCTGACGCTCGACGTCCGCCGCTTCGAGGCGCTGTGCGAGGCGATCATCGACGCCGGCCTGCACGATCTCCGCTACATCGTGCAGGGCATGACGTCGGCCTTCGCGGCACATGGCGACCGCCTCGCCCCCCTGATGAAGCGGGCCGGCTTCGAGTACGTGTTCCTCGGCATCGAGAACGTGCTCGACGACGACCTCGCCTTCCTCAAGGCGTCGGCCAAGAACGCGCAGCGGGAGGCCGGCCGCCGCGTCGGCAACGCCACGCAGGCGGCCATCGACGTCCTGCACGGGCACGGCCTCTTCGTCGTCGGCGGGCTGATCGTCGGCAACCCCGACGACACGACGGCGGCCATCGAGGCCAACCTCGCGTTCGCGCGCCGCCACGTCGACTGGCCCTACATCCAGCACCCGACGCCGTACCCGCGCACGCCGATGAACGAGACGTTCCGGCAACGCGACCTGATCGTCAACGAGCGGCTCGAGGAGTACGACGGCACGACCGCCGTGGTGCGCAGCGCGCACCTGCATGCCGAGGACATCGAGTTCCTGCGCTGGCGGGCCGAGCGGTGGATGAAGGTGCGGCACATGCCGGCCGTGCTGCGGCGTCGTCCCGGGTTCGTGCTGCGCAACGCGCCGCGGTTGCTCGCGCACACGTTCCGCGGCACCACGTGGCGGTCGCTGGTCGGCCTGGAGTCGTCACGCGACACGTTCCGGCGTTACAAGGCGATCCGCCAGCGCGAGCGGGAGTACGTGACGGAGTGAGGCCTCACCAAGGTAGGGCCGGGTGTCGCCACCCCGTCGTTGGCTGACTAACGGCGCGGTCGGAGACCGCGCCCTACCCTAGTTACGTCGAAACCGCGCCCTACCCTAGTTACGTCGAAACCGCGCCCTACCCTTGTGGCGTCGGAGACCGCGCGCCCTATCCCTGTGATTGCCGCGATCCCCGTCGCTCAGAACCGCACGGCGAGCCTGGCCGCGAGGGAGACGCCGGGCGCGTCGGTGCCGGAGCCGTGCCAGCGGTAGTTCCGGTCGGTGACGTTGTCCACGATCACCGTCGCGTCCAGGCGGGAGGTGATCCGCCAGCCGCCGCGCAGACTCGCGACGACGAAGCCGGGCGTGCTCGTGAACAGGTACGACACGTCCGCGCCGCCCAGCACTCGTGCCTGCACCTCCGCGAGGGTCTCGCCGGTCGCGACCAGTCGTCCCCCCTGCACGAGCCCCAGGTCGGTGGCGGTGCCGTTGAAGAAGGCGGCGATGTCGGCGCGCCGCCGGCGCGCGCCGATCCGCGCGTCCGACAGGTCGCCCGGGCTCAGGCGATCCTGCGTCGCGGCGGCGGTGACCACGGCCTCGATCCAGAACGGCCGCACGCTGGGCTCCCACTTCAGGCGGGCGGTCCCCATCAGCGGCGGCATCCGCCGCAGGTACACGTCATCGCCGTCGCGTCCCCGGGCCATCGAGACGTTCGCGCCCGCGATCCATGCCGCGGCCAGGCGCACCTGCACGTCGCCCTCGAACCCGCGGACCCGCCCGCGCTCCACGTTGACGCGCGTGACGATCGGGCGCGGATCGACTGCCACGTAGGCGCGGCCCGCCGCATCCTGCGCCACGATCTCGTACCCGGCCACCGACGTGCCGACGATGCCCGGCGGGAAGATGGCGGTGCGCCGCGCGATGGCGTCGCGAAGTTCGAGGTCGAAGGCGACCAGCGAGCCCGCGACCCGTCGCGTGCGCACCTTCACGCCGGCGTCGTAGGCGTACAGCGACTCCGGCCCGAGCTGCGCCACCGGCACGCCCGTGGTCACCGCGCTCGCGCCGTCGTTGCTGCCGACGACCGCGCCGAGCGCCGTGGCTTCGGTCGGCGCCACCTCGAAGCCGCCGCCGGACACGCCGATCGCGCCGAGGTCGAAGGCGTTGGCGGCGCGGAAGCCGCGGCTGATCGATGCCGTCAGGTTGACCGCGTCGGTGAGGCTCCACACCGTGCCGACGTTGAAGGTGACCGCGCTCGTGCCGACGCGCTCGTCGCCGACGCCGAGCGCCGGGTCGGCAGGCGCGTCGTAGGTGTAGCGGCCGGCGCGCAGCCCGGCACGCAGCCCGAGACGGTCGTGGAAGAGCGAGGCGCTGTCCTGCACGAAGACGGCGACCGAGCGGTATCGGGCGCCATCGGGAATCTCCGGGCGCAGCGTCACTGGGGCTCCCGACGTCCATCGATCCCGCGAGGTGGCGATCGACTCGTCGTACAACTCGGCGCCGGTGGTCACCACGTGCCCATGCCACGGCGTCAGCGTCCCCTGTGCCGCATAGCCCAGGACGCGCGTCCGCGCCGTCTCGGTCTCGAAGAACGTGCTCGGCCGCGCCTGCTCGAGCCGGTCGTCCTGCTGCTGATTGAACGACAGGGTGGCCTGCAGCGCGGCGAAGGGCCCCGTCGCCGCTGCCCGCTGGTAGCGTACGTAGCCGAAGCCGAGGCGCTGCGGCTCGAAGGTGCTGCGGAACAGGCCGTCACCGCCGATCTCGCGGTCGTACCGGTTCACGTCGGCCTGCGACTCCTGCATCGCCAGGCCGGTGAGCGCCGACCCCGGGCCGAGCGGCACGGTCGCCGCCGCCGACCACCCGGACTGCCGGTAGCCGGTCGAGGGCAGCCGGTCGTACAGCAGCGTCGAGGGCAGGCCCAGGAACCGCGTGAGCGCGCTGTGACTGTCGAGGCCACCGCCGGTCCGAAGGTCGCCGACCGACCGCGTCGACACGCCGCCGCGCAGCGCCAGCGCCGCCGTCCTGAGCTCGCCGAAGGCCTGCACGCCGCCGCTGGCGTCTGCCGTCGCGGCCGCCAGTTCCACCACGCCGCTGCCCCGTGTGCCGCTCGACACGACCTGCGCGCTCCGCGAGATCACGTTGACGGCACCGCCCAGCGCGTCGCTGCCGTACTGCACCGACGAAGGCCCGCGCACCACCTCCATCCGCTGCACGGCGGACGGGTCGACCCAGCCGAGGTACTGCGTCGCGCCGGCGCGGTACGTCGAGGTGTTGAAGCGGATGCCATCGAGCAGGTAGAGCACGCGCTGCGCGCTGAAGCCGCGGATGAACACCGAGGCCTGCGCGGTGGTGGTCTGCTGCACGAGGACGCCGGTCTCCTCGCGCAACGCCTGCGGCAGCACCTGCACGGGACGCGATTCGAGTTCCTCCCGGGTGACGATGCCGACCGGCTCGGGCACGTCGAAGGTGCGCTCCTGTTCGCCTCGGGCCGGCGTGACGGTCACTTCGCTGGCGATGCCGGCCATCTCCACCACGAAGCGGACCTGCGCGTCGCGCCGCCCCGAGAGATCGACCTGGTGGATGACCGGACGGAAGAGGTCGGCGCTGGCCTGCACCACGCACCGGGTGCGTGGCAAGGCCTCGACGAGGAATCGCCCGGTGGCGTCGGTGCGCGTCTCGCGCGCCACGGCCCCGCAAATGACCCGTACGGTGGCGGCATCGAGGGCGCCTCCCAGCGCATCCTCGACGATGCCCGTGACCAGCCCATCGGAGGGACGGGCGGGCGAGGGCCCCTGCTGCGCATGCGCCCCAGCGGTCGAGAGCGAGAGGAGACTCAGACCGATGAGGACCAGGTGGGAAGGGGTGGGCATCGGGGTGACGAATGACGTGTGACGGATGACCTTCGACGGGTGACGCCCGAGAGGACGCGAGGTGCTCGACGCCCGGTCGTCACCCCAACGGTAAACGCAAACCGTCAGACGTCAAGCGGGACCCGTGCGGCCGGGCAACCACACGCTGATGGCCATCCCGCCCTCGTCAAGGCGGGCGAGGTGGAGCCGGCCGCCGTGCGCGTCCACGATCTCCGAGCAGAGCGAGAGCCCGAGGCCGGCCCCGGCCTTCTTTGATGAATGGAAGGGAAGCAGGGCCTTGCGCATCGTCTCCTCGTCCATGCCGTGGCCGCGGTCGCGGACGGTGAACCGGATGCCAGCCTCGACCTGGTCCACCGCCATCCGGATCTCGTCCGGGGCGCTGCCCGACTCCTCGGCGTTCTTCAACAGGTTGATGAGCACCTGCTGGATCTGGCCTGGATCGAACCATCCGTGCGCGTCGCCGACCGGCGCGTCGAGCGTGAAGGGGAACAACTGGCCGACGGTGGCGAGGAACGGCGCCAGGGGCACGGCCTCGCGGCGTGGGGCTGGCAGCCGGGCGAATCGGGCGTAGCCCTCGAGGAAAGCGGTGACGTGTGCCACCCGCTCCGAGATGGCGTCGAGCACGGCGGGAAGTCGGGTGGCTGCGTCGGGTCGCTCCGCGGCGACCCGTGCCGAATGTGCCAGCGAGCTCACCGGGGCCAGCGAGTTGTTCAGCTCGTGGCTCATCACGCGAATGGCCTTCTTCCAGGTGGCGGTCTCCTGTCGCGCCAGCTCGTGCGTGATGCGCTCGATGACCAGCAAGCGATGCGGCACGGTGTTGAGGTGGAAGGCGCGCACCAGCACACGGAAACTCTCCTCCTGCCCGTCGTGTTCCCATGACACGAGGCTGTCCTCGCCGCGCCGCAGGGGGCCGCGCAAGGCTTCTGGCGCCAGGGGCACGATCTCGGGCAGGGCGCGGCCGTGGAGTCGCGCGGCGCCATGGAAGACGCGCCGGCACGCGGCGTTGGCAAAGACGATGCGTTGCCGCTGATCCACCAGCAGGATGGCCATCGGCGCGCCCTGCAGCAGGGTGTCCAGCAGCAACTCGCGCTGGATCAGCTCGGCGCGCTCAGCGCGCAGCACCGCGCCCATCCGATTGAACACCGCGACCAGGTCGCCGACCTCGTCCGGCGACGGGGCGGCGATCCGGGTGGCGAAGTCGCTCTCGGCAAAGCCCATCACGCCGTCGTGCAGGGCGCGCAGGGCCCGCCGTGCCGGTGCGGGAGCGACGCGCGCGCCGACCAGCGCCACCACCAAGCCGAGGACCAGCGCCACCGCGATGGCGGCAACGCCGCTCATGCCGGCTTCGAGCATGAGCGCGCCACTCGCCAGCGTCACCGCGCCGCAGACCACGTTGGCGATCAGCACGCGCGTCTGCAGGCGGAACACGTCAGCTCCGTGGTCGCCGCTCGAGCGAGACCCCGAGCCGTTCCATGCGTCGATACAGCGCCTGACGCGACAGCCCCAGCACCTCGGCGACCCGCGAGACGCTGCCGCCGTGCGTGCGCAGGAGCGCCTCGAGGGCGGCGCGTTCGCTGCCCTGTACGGTCGCCTGCGCGGTCCCGCGGCTGCCCGGCGTCCGCTCGTCGAGTCCGAGGTCGGCCGGCGTGATCGCCGGGCCTGTCGCGACCAGCCGCGCGCGCTGCAGCCGGTTCTGCAACTCGCGCACGTTGCCCGGCCAGGCATGCGCCAGCAGGGCAGCCTCTGCGTCGGCCGACAGCGCCGGCGCCGGATCGGTGGGGGCGCGCGCGAGCAGGTGGCGCGCGATGGGGAGGATGTCCTCGGGGCGATCGCGCAACGCCGGCACCGCGATCTCGATCACGTTCAGCCGGAAGTAGAGATCCTCCCTGAACGAACCGCTGGCGATGGCTTCGGGAAGCCGGACGTTGGTGGCGCACAGCAGCCGCACGTCGCTGCGCAACGACGTGCTCGATCCGAGGCGCTCGAACTCTCCGGTCTGCAGCACGCGAAGCAGCTTGGCCTGTCCGGCCAGCGACAGCGTCCCGATCTCGTCCAGGAACAGCGTCCCGCCGTGCGCGGCCTCGAAGCGTCCGATGCGGCGCCGTTGGGCTCCCGTGTAGGCGCCGGCCTCCGCGCCGAACAGCTCGGCCTCGAGCAGCGTGTCGGGCAGCGCCCCGACGTTGACCGTCACGAACGGCCTGCCGGCGCGGCCCGAGTTGGCCTGGATGATCTCGGCCAGCTTCTCCTTGCCGACGCCGTTCGGGCCCGTGATGAGCACGGGCACGTCAGCCGCCGCGACGTGGACCGCGAGGTCGACGACGCGGGCCATCGCGCCGCTCTCGAACACGATCCCCTGCAGGTCGGGGCTGCCCGCAGCCCGTGCCGCCGGCGTCGTCGCCGGCAGCGGCGACGGCCTGTCGCGCATGGCGAGCAGGTCGCGCACGCTCGCGACGAGGCGCGCGTCGTCCCACGGCTTGCCGAAGTAGTCGGCCGCCCCCGCCTTCACGAGCGACACGGCGCGCTCGAGCGACGTGAACGCCGTCATGAGCAGGACCGGCATCGCCGGATCCACTGCGCGGATGGCGTGGAAGAGCGCCGCGCCCTCGTCGCCCGACGTCTCGCCGGGCGCGAAGTTCATGTCCTGCAGCACGACGCCGATGCCGCCGGCCCGCACCTGCTGGAGGGCCGAGGCGGCGTCGGGCGCGATGCGCGTCGGCACGTCGTGCAGCGAAAACAGGAGGTCGAGCGCCTGGGCGACCGGCGCCTGGTCCTCCACGATCAGGCAGGCCAGCGGGGAAGCTGCCACGGCGCTAGGGTACGCGGACGCCGACTCAGATGTTCCGCGTCGCTTCGGCCGGCGCCACCCGCGCGCCGCGCAGGGCCGGCCACAGCGTCGCGAGCAGGCCGGCCAGCCACAGCAGCACCGCTCCGGTCGCGAGCAGGCCTGCGGTGATCCGCGGGCCGTCGATCTCGCGCAGCAGCGCGACGTTCAGCGTCACGGCGAGCGCGACGCCGAGGACGATGCCGACCGTGGTGGTGATCCAGTTCTCGAACAGGAAGTGCGTGAGGATGTCGCCACGGCCGGCGCCGAGTGCGCGTCGCGTCCCGATCTGGCGAGTGCGCTCGGCGACCGAGAACGACGTCAGCCCCATGATCCCCAGCGCGGTCACGAACAGGAGCACGACGATGACCAGCGACAGCAGCCGTACCATCAGCGTCTGGCTGCCCAGGAACCGTCGTTTCACGTCCACCACGTTGCGCACCTGGTACGTGCGGTTGGCGTTCACCGCGCCGAGCGTCGCCTCGATCGACTTCTCCACGGCCTCGAGCTGTCCGGGCTTGACGCGCACCAGGTAGGCCGTGCCGCCCTCGTAGCTGCCCTGCCGCTGCGGATAGAAGGTGGCGCGCTCGCCGATGTTCCACGCATACGGGTTGTAGAACCGGTCGATCACGCCAATCACCTGCCACTGGTCGCCGTCGTCGTCCTGGAACGTCTTGCCGAGGGGACTGCCCTCGGGGAACATCAGGGTCGCGTAGGCGCGGGTGATGATGGCCGGCACCGTCACGGTGGTGCGCGCGATCCCGGAGGCGTCCCGCTCGCGTTCGCTCGCGTTGAGGGCCCGCAACTGCTCGGTGCTCCGCAGCACGTCGTCGCGGGTGAACGCCCGCCCTTCCACGAGGCGCACGCCGAGGGTGTCCAGGAACTTCTCGTCGGCCGCGTAGATCTGCGTCCGGATCGGTTCGCCGGAGCGGTTGCGCCGGAACTGCGTCGACGACCCGCCGCCCTGCCAGGGCAGGAAGGCGCTGTTGGTGGCCGTCACCACGCCGGGATGGGCCCGCAGCGCCTGGAGGTCCTGGTCCAGGACCGTGTCGCGGTAGGCGGCCTCGCGGAAGGCCTCGTTGAACGGCGTGGCCGAGACGCGCATCAACTCGGCGTCGACGAAGCCGGAGGGCCGGGTGAGTTCCCGGCGCGCCTCGAGGATGAGGCTGACGCAGTTGGCGACGATCGCGAGCGTCAGGGCGACCTCCAGCGCGAGGAGGCCGAAGCGCACCTTGTTGCGCAGCATGGCGCGGATGATGGGACCCGGATGCATGGCGTGCCTCAGATCTTCAGGTGGTTGGCCGGAGCGAGGCGGCAGATGCGCCAGGCCGGGTAGACGCCGGAGATGAGCCCTGCGGCGACCGACAGGGCGAGGGCGAGCAGGAGCATCGAGACGTCCAGCGAGAAGAGGTCGCGCCGGTTGGTCATGTCCAGCATGAAGGTGTTGAGCAGGCGCAGGCTGCCCGCGGCAAGCGCGACGCCGATCAGGCCACCGACCAGCGCGACCACCTGGCACTCGACCACGTGCTGCAGGAACACGTCGCGGCGCGAGGCCCCGAGCGCCCGCCGCACGCCGACCTCGTTGGCCCGCGCCAGGAACTTCCCGAGCAGCAGGCCGATCAGGTTGACCGCCGCGACGACCAGGAAGAGCAGGCCGACCATCAGCAGCGCGAACGTCTCGTCCGGGGCGACGTTGAAGTCGTCCATCAGCGCCCTGATGCTCGACACCCGGTAGTTCAGCGGCCTGGCGAACCGACCGACGCGCCGCTGCTCGCCGATGTAGCTCTCGATGAACGAGCGGTACGCCTGCTCGTCGGCAGGGCTGGCCAGTTCCACCCAGTACTGGATCCAGGTCTGCTCGGAGTTGAGCAGCGCTGCGAAGCCGGACCGGGTGGTCTGCCCCCAGCCGTCGCTGTTGCCGGCGGTGCGGATCTCCATCGGCACGACGAGGTCGAACGGCATGTAGAGCGCCTCGGGCTCGGCCAGGGCGCTGCCGGTCATGTCGTACATGCGCACCGTGGGCTGCCAGCCGGCGAGCACGCCGACCACGCGGAACTCGCGGGTCTCGATCCGGAGCCGCTGGCCGACGCTGTTGCGGCCACCGAACAGCCGCTCGTTCAACGCCTCCGACAGCACGACGACCTGCTCCGGCCTGGCGTCGCTCTCCCGCGACCAGGGCGCCCCGTACCGGAACGGCACCTCGAACATCTGGAAGAAGTCGGCCGTCGCCATCCGCACGTCCTCGCGCGACGGCCGCACGGTCGTGCCCTCGGGAAACACGGTGAGACGGGCCCGGAAGGTCGCCGTCTGCCGGATCGGGATGGTGGAGCGGCGCAGCGCCATGGCGTCGCGATGGCTGATCTGCGGCGGCAGCCGATTGGGGCCGTCGCCGGGATACGGCTCGCGGGGATCCCAGTTGTCGAGCCGAACGTAGCGCAGCGTCGCTTCCTTGGCCGGCAGCGGGTGCCTGGTGAAGGCGTGCCGCACGGTCGCGAACGTGGTGGCGAAGGCGATGCCGAGCGCGATGCAGGCCACGATGAGCACCGACAGCATCGGGCTGCGCTTGAGGCTCTTCCAGGCGATCCAGATGTTGTGCAGCAGCATGGCGGGCACCTACTGGATCGCGACCGCGAGGCTCGGCAGGGTCCGTTCCTCGAACAGTTGCGCGTTGGTGTCGACGACCCGGCCGTCGAGCAGGTGGATGTGGCGCGGGGCGCGGGCCGCGCACTCGGGCGAGTGCGTGACCATGATGATCGTCGTCCCCTGTTCGTGGATCCGCTCGAGCAGGTCCATGACCTCGCGCGACATCAGCGTGTCGAGATTGCCGGTGGGCTCGTCGGCGAGGATCAGCTTCGGATCGCCGGCCAGCACCCGCGCGATCGCGACGCGCTGCTGCTGGCCGCCGGAGAGCTGCGAGGGCAGGTGGCGCAGCCGCGACGACAGCCCCACCATCTCCACGGCGCGCTCGACGCGCTCGCGCCGCTCGCGTGCCGGCAGGCGCCGGTAGCGCAGCGGGACGTCGACGTTGTCGAACACGTCGAGGTCGGGAATCAGGTTGAACGACTGGAAGACGAAGCCGATCTTCTCGTTGCGGATGCGCGACATCTCGCGATCGGTCAGCCGGCTGACGTCCTGCCCGTCGAGCCGGTAGGTGCCGGCCTCGAACGTGTCGAGCAGGCCCGCGACGTTGAGGAACGTCGTCTTGCCGGATCCGGAGCGGCCCATGACGGCCACGAACTCGCCGGCCTCCACTTCGAGGGTGATGTCGTCGAGGGCATAGGTCTCCACCAGCTGGGTGCGGTAGACCTTGCGGATTGCGGACATGGAAAGCATGGCAACTCCTGTCGGCCGTCGGTCATCGGCCTTCGTCATTCGGCCGGCGGCCTTCGTGGTTCCGGGCGTCAAACGTCAAACGTCAAACGTCAAACGTCAAACTTCAATTACGGTTTCGCAACAGCAGTCGTTCGGCGCCGCTGAACTCGCTGGTGTCGGACACGATGACCTGGTCGCCCTCGCGCAGGCCACTCGTGATCTCCACCAGCGACAGGCTGCGCGCGCCGGTCCCGATCGCGACGCGTGTCGCCACGTCGTCGCGCACCACATACGCCAGGCGACCGCCGCCACTCTGCAAGAAGGCGCCGCGGGGCAGCGTCAGCACGCGCGGCCGGGTCTCGAACAGCAGCCGCAGCGACACCCGCTGGTTCTGGCGCAGCGTCGA
Organism: Luteitalea sp. TBR-22; assembly: GCF_016865485.1. Taxonomy (NCBI): domain Bacteria; kingdom Pseudomonadati; phylum Acidobacteriota; class Vicinamibacteria; order Vicinamibacterales; family Vicinamibacteraceae; genus Luteitalea; species Luteitalea sp. TBR-22. The sequence goes on from NZ_AP024452.1 coordinate 999,961, forward strand.
CGGCGTCGCGCCGGCGAACACGGCGCGCCCCTTCACGAGGCTGTCGGACACCGACGGCGAGATGGCCGTCACCTTGCCGTCGTATTCGCGGCCCTCGTACAGCACGCGCACCGGCGTGCCCGGCCCCGCCTCGGCCGCCTCGTTCTCGGGCAGGCTGAACTCGATCTCGTAGGCGTCGAGGTTGACCACCGTGAGCACCGCCTGGTTGGCGTTGAGCGCGTCGCGGTCCTGGACGCTGATGGCGCCGATCAGCCCGTCGAACGGCGCGACGATCGACAGTCGCTCGACCTGCCGGGCGACCTCGTCGGACATCGAGGCCTGCCGCGTCCGGGCCAGTTGCTGCGTCTGGATCTCGTACTGCGCGGTCTCCTGCTCGAGGCCGCGCGCCGCCTGCGCCGTCTTGAGTTCCACTTCGGCGAGCTGCACGTCGTCCTGGGCCCGCTCGTAGTCCACCTTGTTGAGGAGGCCTTCCTCGTAGGTCTGGCGCGCCCGCTCGAGGTTCCGGCGCGCCGACTGCAGCCGCACCTGCGCCAGCTCGATGCTGCTCGCGTTGCGGGTGTCGCTCTGGCGAGCGGCGATGCGGGCGCGTCCGAGCGCGACGTCGAGCGACTGCAACTGTGCCTGCTCCTGGGTGAAGCGGCTCCGGAGCTCTGGGCTGTCGATGGTGGCCAGCACCTGCCCGCGCGTCACGGGATCACCGGCCTTGACGTGCAGCGTGACGATGCCGGCGCTGGCGGCAAAGAGGGTGGGCGCGTTGGCCGACACGATGCGGCCGTCGGCCGCGGCATCACGCACCAGGGTCCCGACGGTCACCGCCGCGATCTGGAGGCGCGAGGCGTCGATGGCCCGGTCCACTGACGAGAGACGCCGGAACGCCGGCCAGGCGATGGCGAGGCCTCCGACCAGCAGCACCAGACACACGGCTGCGATCGACCGCCGTCGGCCGAGGCCGCCGCGGACCACGGTGCGGTCCATCGATGAGGTTCCCGATATCACGCTGCCTCACGAGGGCAAGCGCGGTGCCATCGGCGGGAGGCGCGAACAGGCGCGAAATCACGCGGTCACTGGTCGTCGGGGCCCCGTGTCCGGGTGACAGACGTCCGGTGGACCCGGACAGGTGTCCGGCTCAGGGCTCAGGGCTCAAGGCTCAGGGCGCAAGGCCCAAGGCCCAAGGCCCAGCATGCCGACGGCGACGCCTACACCAACTGCCGCCTGCCTGACATATGACACAAGCGGGCGGGAGGCCCGGAAAGCGTTCGCTATCATCGATCCGATCGGTTCCAGCCGGAAAGGCAGGCCACTGCGGCCCGCCGATTGAGGAGTTCACGTGTCCCAGACCGTCCACATCCCGACGCCCCTTCGCCAATACACCGACAAGCTCGATGCGGTGCAGGTGAGCGGCGCGACCGTCGCCGAGGCGCTCGCGCAGTTGACGACGACGTACCCGGAGTTGAAGAAGCACCTGTACAACGAGCAGGGCAAGCTCCGGCACTTCGTGAACATCTACGTCAACGACGAGGACATCCGGTACCTGCAGAAGGAGCAGACGCCGCTCGGGGCGGCCGACACGATCAGCATCATCCCGTCGGTGGCTGGCGGGAGCCCGGCGGTGGACGAGTTGCCGGCGCTGGAGCAGGAGGAAGTGGCGCGCTACTCGCGGCACCTGATCCTGCCCGAGGTCGGCATGGAGGGGCAGCGCAAGCTGAAGGCGGCCAGTGTGCTGTGCGTCGGCGCGGGCGGCCTGGGATCACCCGTCCTGCTGTACCTGGCCGCGGCCGGCATCGGCCGCATCGGCATCGTCGACTTCGACGTGGTGGACCTGAGCAACCTGCAGCGGCAGGTGCTGCACGGCACGGCCGACATCGGCCGCAAGAAGCTGGACTCGGCCCGCGACGCGGTGAAGGCCATCAACCCGCACGTGCAGGTGGACCTCCACGAGGTGGCGCTGTCGTCGCAGAACGCGCTGGAGCTGTTCAAGCCGTACGACATCATCATCGACGGCACCGACAACTTCCCGACGCGCTACCTGGTCAACGATGCGTGCGTGCTGCTGGGCAAGCCGAACGCCTACGGGAGCATCTTCCGCTTCGAGGGGCAGGCGTCGGTGTTCGCCACCAAGGGCGGGCCGTGCTATCGCTGCCTGTACCCGGAACCGCCGCCCCCGGGGCTCGTCCCCAGCTGCGCGGAAGGTGGCGTGCTCGGCGTGCTGCCCGGCATCATCGGCGTCATCCAGGCCACCGAGGCCATCAAGGTGATCCTCGGCGCGGGCGAGCCGCTGATCGGCCGGTTCCTCATCTACGACGCGCTCAAGATGAAGTTCCGTGAGCTGAAGCTGCGGCGCGACCCGGAGTGCCCGGTGTGCGGCGACAACCCCACCGTGAAGGCGCTGATCGACTACGAGCAGTTCTGCGGGCTGAAGCCGGCGGCGGGCGCCCCCGCGTCGGCGGCACCGGCGGCCGTGCCGGCCATCGAGGTCGAGGAACTCAAGCGCCGCATCGACGCTGGTGACGACATCCTCGTGCTCGACGTGCGCGAGCCGCACGAAGTGGACATCGTGCGAATCGAAGGCACGACGGTGATCCCGCTCGGTGAACTGCCGCGTCGGCTCGATGAACTCGACCGTACGAAGGATCTGCTGGTGCACTGCAAGGTCGGCGGCCGCAGCGCGAAGGCGGTGGCGCTGCTGCGCGAGCAGGGCTTCGATCGTGCCGTGAACGTTGCGGGCGGCATCCTGGCCTGGGTCGAGCGCATCGAGCCGCACAAGCCGAAGTACTGAGACTGACGCCGGGCTCAGGGGCAGGATCTCAGGGCTTGCGGCTTACGCGGGCACCCATATACGCGTCGCATCGGGAGCATGTTCCCGGGCGACGCGTTTTTCGTGTGGCCCCGTGATTCCTTTCGCGCGTTCGTTCGTCGCGGTGCAGTCCTGACGTTTGAGAGGACGTGCCACGCGTCCCGCTCGCCTGCCTCGCCCTGCTGACCGCCGTCTTCGCGGTCGCCCCGCGTGCAGGCGTGCAGCCGCCGGCGTCGGCGGCGCTGCCGGAGACGCTGCGCGAGACCGGCCTGTATGCCGATTGGGACGCACGACGCGTCGACGGGCGTCATCTCGCGTTCTCGCCGCAGTACCCACTGTGGACCGACGGCGCGGAGAAGTCGCGGTGGCTGTCGCTGCCGCCGGGCACGTGGATCGACGCCTCCGATCCCGACGCGTGGGAGTTCCCGGTCGGCACGCGCGTGTGGAAGGAATTCCGCTTCCACGGCCAGCCGGCGGAAACCCGCATGATCGAGCGCACCGCCGAGGGCTGGCGCTACGCCAGCTACGCGTGGCGCCCCGACGGCACCGCCACGCTCGTGCCGGCGCGCGGCATCCTCAACAGCGTCGAGATCCGCGACGGCGTGCGGCACGCCATTCCTTCGCGCACCGACTGCGCCGCCTGCCACGAGGCCGGGCCGTCACGGCTGCTCGGCGTGTCGGCGCTGCAGCTCTCGAGCGATCGCGATCCGCTCGCGCCCCACGCCGAGCGCGTGCCCGACGGCGGCGTGACGCTCGACGACCTGCTGGCGCGCGGGCTGGTGCGCAACCTGCCGGCGTCGCTGCGGCAGCGCGCGCCGCGCATCGACGCGCCGTCGCCGCTCGCGCGTGCCGCGCTCGGCTACCTCCATGGCAACTGCGGCATGTGCCACACCGGCGCCGGCGAGATGGCGTCGCTGGGCTTCGTGCTGCATCACGCCTTGGCCGGCCAGGCAGGCGTCCTGCCGCCGGCGATGGCGACGACGCTGGACCAGCCGAGCCACTTCCGCTCCGCCGCCCACCCCGACGTCGACGTGCGCATCGCACCCGGCCAGCCTGACGCCAGCATGCTGATCGCCCGGATGTCCTCCCGGCATCCGGTGCTGCAGATGCCGCCGCTCGGCAGCCGCCTGGTTGACGAGGAGGCGGTGACGCTGTTGCGCCGGTGGGTCGCCGAAGAGACCAGTCCGCTCCGCCACACGCGCGCGCGGTGAACCAGGGCCATCCGGTGGGCCGGCACGGCTCCCGTCTCCAACAGGGAAGGACATCATGACGCATCTCCAGTCGTACAGGCAGGCGGGTGCCGTGGTCATCGCGGCGCTGATCACGGCCGCAGTGACCACGGCCACGCTGCAGGCAGGGCAGCGGGCCGCGTCGAGGCCAGACCCGCAACGCATCGCGCGCGGCGAGTACCTGGTGCGGACCGGCGACTGCACGGCGTGCCACACGCCCTGGAAGATGGGCGACAACGGCCCCGAGCCCGATGCGTCCCGCTTCCTCTCGGGACATCCCGCGACCCTCGCCGTGACCGAGCCGGTCGGCCTGCGCCCGCCGTTCCTCGGCGCCGCCAGTCCGACGCTGACGGCCTGGTTCGGGCCGTGGGGGCGCAGCCACAGCGCCAACATCACCTCGGACCGCGAGACCGGCATCGGCGCCTGGACGGAGCGGCAGTTCATCGACACCATCCGCAACGGGAAGCACCTCGGCGACGGGCGTCCGCTGCTGCCGCCGATGCCCTGGGAGCCGTTCCGGCTCATGTCGGACGAGGACCTGGGGGCGATCTACGCGTACCTGCAGACGGTGCCGGCCATTGCCAACAAGGTGCCGGGGCCCGTGGCTCCGGGCGGGCCGGCGATGCCGCCCCCGCCGCCGCCCCCGGCGCTCACCGCGCTGAAGGTCGCGCCGAGCCACGCCGATCCCGTGGCGCGCGGCAAGTACCTGGTGACCAGCAAGGGCTGCGGCGACTGCCACACGCCGATGCGCATGGGCGAGAAGGGGCCGGAGTACGACACGTCGCGCATGCTGTCGGGCTACGACGCCCGGGAAGCCGTGCCGGCCATGCCGTCGGTCGAGGGCATCGGCTATGCGTTTGCCCTGCAGCCGGTGTTTGCCGGCGGCTGGGGGCTGAGCTTCGCGGCCAACCTCACGCCGGACGCCGAGACCGGCTTGGGGACGTGGACCGAGCAGCAGTTCCTCGACACGCTCCGCAACGGCCGGCACCAGGGCCGCGGCCGCCAGCTCATGCCGCCGATGCCGTGGCAGGCGTTCGGCCAGATGGACGATGCCGACCTCAAGGCCATCTTTGCGTACCTGCGGACCGTGCCTGCCGTGAAGAACCGCGTGCCGGATCCGGTGGCGCCGGTGGCCGCGCGAACGGCGAGATAGCAACGGGCGCAGGACGCGGAAGGTGCCGGGTCGGACGCCCGGCCCTCCCTCCTGCGTCTGCCGGCCCTGCCTTTGCCGCTCCCCGATTGGCGAAGGGCGACCGAAGAAGGCCGATTTCCGCTAGAATCGACACATGCTCCGCCTGTCCAAGAAGACCGACTACGCCCTGATGGCCATGAAGCACCTGGCGCTGCACGGCGACCGTGGGTCGGCCAGTGCGCGCGAGATCGCGGAGCAGTACGACATCCCGGCCGAGCTGATGGCCAAGGTCCTGCAGCGACTGGTGCGGCGCGGCTTGCTCGTGTCGCATCAGGGCACCCGCGGCGGCTATCAGCTCGCGCGCCCGGCGACCATGATGTCGGTCGCCGACGTGATCCAGGCCGTCGACGGGCCGCTGACCGTCACGGCCTGCTCGACCGACGACCACGCCTGCGACCAGTACACCAAGTGCAACGTGCGTGACCCGCTCTGGCGCATCAAGGACCGGATCCTGATGGCCCTGGCCGGCTGCACCCTGGCCGAGATCGTCGACGAGACCAGCGTGCCGACGATGCCGGTCAGCCTGTCGCGACGCACACCCGTCCCGGCTGCCGAATAGGCGGCCCGACGCGCGTTACCCCGCGCTCCTCGCCGACCGTTCGACATCCGGCATTCCCGGCATCGCGGCAGTCTCGTCCCCCGTGTCCCGCCTGTACTTCGACGCCCACGCCACCACGCCCTGCGACCCGCAGGTGGTCGCGGCGATGCTGCCGTTCTTCACCGAGCGTTTCGGCAACGCCGCGAGCCTGCAGCATCCCTACGGCTGGGAAGCGCAGGAGGCGGTCGAGCAGGCACGGCAGCGCGTCGCCGGACTGGTCGGCGCGAAGTTGCGCGACGTGGTGTTCACCAGCGGCGCCACCGAGGCCAACAACCTCGCGATTCGCGGGGTGATCGAGGCGCAGCTCGACAGCGGGCGGGCGCCTGCCGACCTGCACGTGGTGACGCTGATCACCGAGCACCCCGCGGTGCTCGACCCGTGCGCTCGGCTCGAGCACGTCGGCGTGAGCGTCACACGTGTGCCCGTGCAGCCCGATGGCCTTGTCGATCCCGAGCGCCTGCGGACCCTCGTCACGCCGGGCACGACGCTCGTCTCGGTCATGGCCGGCAACAACGAGATCGGCGTGCTGCAGCCGCTGGCCGCGATCGCCGCGATCGCCCACGGTGCCGGCGCGTGGTTCCACTGCGACGCGTCGCAGGCCACCGGCTACCTCGCCATCGACATGGCCGCGCAGGACATCGACCTGCTGTCGTGCACGGCGCACAAGATCTACGGCCCGAAGGGGGTCGGCGCGCTGGTCGTGCGGAGGTCGTCGAAGGTGACGCTCGCCGCCCAGCACCTCGGCGGCGGCCACGAACGCGGCCTGCGATCCGGCACCCTGAACGTCCCCGGCATCGTCGGCTTCGGCGAGGCGGCACGCCTGGCGGTCGCACGGCGGGCCGACGACGGTGCCCGGGTCGGCGCGCTGCGCGACAGGCTGTGGGCGCGGCTCCGTGCCTCGCTGCCCGGTGTGCACCTCCGCGGGGCGGCCACGCCGCGCCTGCCGCACAACCTCAACGTCGGCTTCGATGGGGTGACGGGCCGCGACCTGATCCTGGCCCTCACCGACGTGGCGGTGTCGCCGGGCGCCGCATGTGCCTCGACCTCGGCCGACGCCTCGCACGTCCTGCTGGCCCTCGGGCTGGACGAAGCCGCGGCGAAGAGCTCCCTGCGGTTCGGCCTCCTGCGGACCGTCACCGAGGCCGACGTCGAGAGCCTGGCCGATCGCCTGATCGAGCTGGTTCCGTCCCTGCGCGCCTCCCGCGGCCCGAAACGGTAGACTGGAACGAGAGGTACCCATGTTCGCCATGCCGACAATGCCCCGACATTCCCAGCATTCCCGGCATCGCAGCATCACAAGGATCAAATGATGTACATCACCCTCGACGCTGGACGTCAGATCCGCAAGCTCCTCGAGAAGCAGGGCATGCCCCAGGGCGGCCTGCGCGTCGGCGTGAAGGCCGGCGGCTGCAGCGGCCTGAGCTATGTGTTCGCCTGGGAAGGCGAGCCGCAGGCCCAGGACCAGGTGTTCGACGGCCCCGACGACTCCCGCATCTACGTCGACCCGAAGAGCCTGAAGTTCCTCGAAGGCACGCAGCTCGACTACGACACGAGCCTGATCAGCAAGGGCTTCGTGGTGGTCAACCCGAAGGCCAAGGCGACCTGCGGCTGCGGTACGTCGTTTTCGCTGAGCTGAGCATCCCCGGCCTTGGTCATTCGGCCTTCGGCCCTGGTGGTGCAGCGGCCGTTCCCGGCATCGCAGCATCGCGGCATCACTGTGCCGGCGCCGTCGTCCCATGCGTCGGCTCGGCCACGTCCATCTTTCCGACCTCGCCGGCCCGCGCCAGGGCATTGCGGAAGAGGATGGGGCCGATGGTCTCGTGCAGCGTGATCATCGAGACGATGAGGGCGTAGAGCCGGCCGCCCCAGTCGGGGAACTCCGCGTTGATCAGGATCGCCAGGCCGAGCGTCACGCCGGCCTGCGACACCAGTCCCATCCACGCCAGCGCCGGCGGTTGGCCCGTCAACCCGGCCACCTTGGCGCCGATCGTGGCGCTGCCGCGGATGAGCGCCATCCGCACCGCCGCGATCGCCACCGCCAGCAGGCCCACGGTCGCCAGCGCGCCCAGGTGGAGGTTGGCGCCGGCCGCCGCGAAGAACAGCACCAGCACCGGCAGCGCGCCGCGCTCCACGGCGAGGCGTAGCGCATCGCCTTCCGGCGGCGCGATGTTCTCGACGACCAGCCCAGCCCCGAGGGCGGCGAGCAGCGGCTCGAAGTGCAGCGCGCTTCCGACCTGGCTGAGCACGACCGCCACGCCCAGCAGCACCACGGTCACCTCGCGCCCGACATGCCGCAGGTAGAACGCGAAGCACGCGCCGACGATGCCCCCGAAGGCGAACGACCCGAAGATCTCCCACGCCAGGCCCGAGAGCAGTCCGTGGCCGGCCTGTCCGCTGCCGAGCGCGAAGCGCACGCTCTCCATCGACAGCGTGAACAGCAGGATCAGCATCAGGTCGGCGAGCACCACGAGGGCCAGGACCAACTCGGCCAGCGGCCCCCTGGCGCGGCTCTCGGTGATGACGGCGATGCTGACCGTCGGCGAGAAGCTCACCGTCACGGTGGCGACGAGGGCGGCCATCGCGATGCGCGGCAGACCCTCGACCTCGGGGGCAATCGGCAGCCATGGCCAGGCCACGAAGAACAACGCGCCGAGCGTCACCCACATCAACGCCAGCATCACGCCGCCCATCGTGAGCATGGCGCGCAACTGCGGCCGGAGGCGCACGATGTTGATCTCGAGGCCGGCGATGAAGGCGATCAGGGCGATGGCCAGGCCGTTGACGACCTGCATCTCGCGGGCCATCGCCGGCGACAGGATGGCGCCCGCGTACGGGCCACACACCACGCCGAAGCACAGGTAGCCGGAGATCCGCGGCAGCCGGAAGCGCTCGAACAGCTCGCCGGTGAGCGAGGCGGCAATCAGCGCGAAGCCGATCGCGAGCGCAGTGCCCGGACCGCCACTCTGCCCGGGCGCCGGCGCCCGGCCGGTGACCAGCGCCGTCGTGGCGACGATCAGCACCAGCGCCAGCAGGCGCATCAGGCCCGCGCCTCGTCGGAGGGGCGGAGCACGAGCGCGAGCGCCTCGGACGCGAGCGTCGCCATGACGACCGCCGTGAGGATGGCCGTCATGCCCGGAGTGCGGACGACCTGCAACAGGTGCAGCGCGAGCGCGATTCCGAGCAGGCCCGGCGCCACCAGGTGCAGCCCCAGTTCGCCGGCCGTCAGGCGGCCCTGCAGGCGGGTCGCCAGCCAGCCACCGGTCAGCTTGCCCGTCAGCCGGAACAGCACGAGCGGGGCGCTCAGCCAGACGGCCTCGCGCGAGTAGGCACAGGAGGCACCGGCCACCAGCAGCAGCACGACCAGCAGCGGGTGCTGCACGCGCTGCAGGTCCTCGCGCACCACCCGGTCGGCGTGCCCGGGCAGCCACACCCACAGCACGCCCGCCACCAACCCGGCCAGCAAGGGCGACAGCCCCAGGTACGACGACGTGCCGCCGATCAGCGCGAGGATGCCGGCGATGAAGACGTTGCGCTCGGCCCGCGAGTGGGCGCGCTCGAAGAGCATCCAGCCCGCCAGGCCCATGGCGCTGCCCAGCAACACCGTCCAGGCCGCCCAGGTGGCGATGTCGGCAGCGGGCGCGGCGAGGCTGCGGCCGATCGACGCGACCACGAGGCCGCTCACCACGATCGGCAGCACGTCGTCGAGATCGGCGATCTTCACGGCGAAGGCGTGCGTCGCCGAGACGTCGCTGGTGCTCGACGCGGAGGAGACCGACGCGCACAACCCGAGCGTGACGCCCACCAACCCGACGGGCAGCCCGAGCGGCATGCCCCATGCGCCGAGCAGGACGAGGAAGGCGGCCGCGACGATCAACAGCGTGATGCCTGCCTCGAGGCTCGCTGCGGCGAAGACGCGGCGGTCGCGCGGTCCTTCGAGCGCGAGCGCGAGGCCGGCGAACACGCCGAGTACGGCGAGCGCCACGGCGACGACGGCGTCGAGGTATCCGAGGGCGGTCGGGTTCAACACGTTGGAGAACGCCGGGCCGAGGGCGGCGCCGATCGGCACGAAGACGACAGCGGGCGCGACGGCGGGGGCCAGGCCCAGCGCGGCGCGCGTGCGCAGCGGCTGCAGCCACGACGGCCCGTCGGGCTGCACCGGCGGCAGGGCGGTGTCGAGGGCGTCGGCGCCCCCGACCTCGCGCCAGTCTTCCTGGCGGCTCATCGCGGCACGGCGACGAGCCGTGGACGGCCGTCGGCCTCGACGCTCAGCAGCAGGCTGCCGCCGGCGGGCAGGGCCTCGAAGGCCCGCACGATCGCGGCCGGTGTGGGCGCCCGCGTCGGACCCATCGCCACGACGATCGCGCCACTGCTCAGCAGGGCGGCCGCGCCTGCCGACCCTTCCTGAACTCGCACGATCTCGCTGCCGCGTCCCTCGATGGCGCGCAGCGTCAACCCGAGCGGCCGACTCGACGTGTCGGCCGCAGCGCGCACGGGCGACTGCGGGAGGGCCGGCCGTGCTCCGACGATGACCGGGACGGTCAGGATGGCGCCGTCTCGGCGCACCGTGAGCGACAGGGTCGTCCCCGGGGCGCTGCGGGCGACCCGCTGGGCCAGCGCGGCGCCGTTGCGCATGGGCTGGCCGTTCACCGCCGTCACGACGTCGCCGGGCACCAGTCGCCCGGCCGATGGCCCGTCGTCGCGGACGGTGACCACCGCGGCGCCTGCCTGCGCGCCGGTCGCGGCGCTGAGTCGGGTGTCGAGTGCCTGCGTGGTGATGCCGAGATCGCCGGGCGGCGTGGTGGTGCCCCGCAGGAGCGGGTCGACCATCGCCAGCAGCACGGACGCAGGCACCACGGCCGGTTCGTGGTTCACACGGGTCACCAGGCCCACCAGGCGCCCGTCGAGCGTGAACACCGGTGCCCCCTCGTCGTCGGCCGCGCCCCGCCCGACGCTGTAGAGCGGACCATCCCACCGGGGATCGCCGAGGCCATCGCTGCGGCCGACGAATACCGGGCGCAGCGACGTGCCGGCGTCGCTCGCCTCCGCTACGGCCACATAGCCAGGTGCCGTCAGAGGCTGGGAATCGCGGATCGTCAGCACCGGCGCCGGGCTGGACGGCACCCGCACCAGCGTCACACCCCGCACCGGATCGCGGCCGAGCACGGTCACGGGACCGGGCATGCCGAAGACGGCCTCGACGAGGGCGCGCTCGGGCAGCAGCGCCATGGCCACGTCGTCGCGGACGCGCAGCGCCGGCACGAGGCGCCAGCCGTCGTCGACGCCTGGCCGCGAGACACGCAGCGACGTCAGCGCGCCCTCGACCCGTCCCGTGAGCTCGCGCACCGCCAGCGACAGGTCGTCGAAGGCGGCGCGCGCGGCGAGGCGCGCCAGCGGCTGCGCCGACGTGCCGTCGCGCACCTCGCTCGACGTGTCGGGGAAGCGGAAGCGCGCCAGCACCAGCAGCACCACCAGCGACACGCCGATGGTCGCCGCGAGGAGGCGCGTTTCCCGCGAGAGGGCGGAGCCTCCTGGAGCACCCATGTCGCGGAGCGTATCACCCGTCGGAGGCCCTCGCCGAACCGCGCGCGGGCCGCCGGGTGCTACCGGAACGCCTCGGGGTGCAGGACCCGGGCCAGGGCCTCGGCAGCCTGTCCGAGCCGTGGACCCGGCACGACGAACTGATCGCCCTGCAGGACGTGGATGCGGTTGCCGCGGACGGCGGGGATCGAGGGCAGCACGGCCCACGGCGACGTCGCTTCCGGGGCCCGCGCCTCGGCGCGGAGCTCGACGATGACCTCGGGCGCACGGGCCAGGAGCAGTTCGCTCGAGGCCTGCACGTTCTCCCGGTCCACGTCGGCGAAGACGTTGTCGGCGCCGGCCACGTCGAGCAGTTCGTGCAGGAAGCCCTTGCCACCGCTGGCCCACACGTTGCGCACGGCGCCCGGCTCGCGTCCGAACACCAACACCGTACGCGGCCGAGGCGCGCCCTCGACGCGTTGACGGATGCCTACCAACTGCGCGCGCAGCACGCCGGCCGCGGCGCGCCCCTCCTCGGTGTGCCCGGTGCGCACGCCGATCGCCTCGAGCGTCTCGAGCGTCTCGCCGATGCCACCGTGCCGGTACTCGAAGATGGCGATGCCGGCGCGTTCGAGTTGCGCCCGCAGCGCCGACTGTGAGCCGTAGGTGACGACCAGGTCGGGCTTCAGGGCGAGGATCCGCTCGACGTCGGGATCGAGCAGCGCGCCGACGCGTGGGCGCGAGGCCACGTCGGCCGGGAACTTGTCGAAGCTGCTGACCCCGACGACCTGCGGCCCGGCCCCGACCGCGAACAGCATCTCGGTGACCGAGGGCACGAGCGAGACGACCCGTGGCCCCTTTACCTCCGTCGGCGCCGGCGCCTGCTCGCGCGGCGAACACGCGACCAACAGCGCGAGGGCGCAGGCCATCACGGCGATGACCGCCGACCGCCGCCTGCCGACTGCCGCGTCCCGCCCGCCGCAAGGCTGTTCCCGATCCGCGCCCCGCGTTCCGAGGTCCCCGATTCCCGACTCCCGATTCCCGACTCCCGACTCCCGACTCCCGATTCCCGACTCCCGACTCCCGATTCCCGTCATGGTTTCCTGATCAACAGCCACAGAAAGAACGGTGCGCCGATCACCGCGGTCACGACGCCGACGGGCAGTTCGACCGGGGCGATGACGATGCGGGCGACGGCGTCACAGGCGATGAGGAATGCGCCGCCGAACAGCGCCGACGCCGGCAGCACGACGCGGTGATCGGCGCCGACGAGCAGGCGCACCAGGTGCGGGACGATGATGCCGACAAAGCCGATGGGCCCGGCCAGCGACACGGCCACGCCGGTGGCGAGCGACGAGGCGAAGAACGCCAGCCGCTGGACGCCGAGCACCGGCACGCCGCGCGTCCCCGCCTGTTCCGCGCCCAGCGCGAGCGCGTTGAGGCTGCGGGGCAGCCAGGCGAACGCCACCAGGGCCGGCAGCAGCAGCACGGTGGCGATGCCGAGGGGCGCGTAGCCTGCCACGTCGAGGTCGCCCATCAGCCAACGCAGGGTCCGGACGGTCTCGGTGAAGTCCGAGAGGTACTGGACGAGCAGGATCAACGCCGAGAAGAAGGCGTTGAGCGTGACGCCGGCCAGCAGCAGCACGTCGGTGGAGAAGCCGCGGTGGCGGACCTGCGCCAGCGCGTAGACGATCAGCACCGCGCCCGCCGCGCCCGCCAGGCTGGCCAGCGGCACGGAGGTCAAGGCGTTGCCGGTCCAGGCGGGCAGGAACGTGATGGCCAGCATCGCGCCCAGCGCCGATCCCGACGACACACCCAGCGTGAACGGTGTCGCGAGCGGATTGCGCAGCAGGGCCTGCATCACGACGCCGGCCAGGGCGAGCGTTGCGCCCACCAGTCCGGCGGCCAGCACCCGCGGCAGTCGCGCGATGAAGAAGATCTGCGCCGCGGTGTTGTCGGCGAACGGGCGCGACCTGTCGAGCACCTCGGCAAGGTCGAGCGACGTGGAACCCACCAGCGGAGCCACGACGACGGCCGCCAGCAGCAGCGCCGCGAAGCTGGCGTGCGTGCGCCAGGCGCGGCGACGCAGCGCCGAGGCGGCCTGCGCGGCACGCCTCGGGTCCAGCGGATCCCAGGGCGCGACACCAGGCGCCGGCTCGCTGTCTTCGAGCCGTCGGCTCTCCCCCTGCAACCGTCCGCTCTCCGCCTGTAGCCGTCGGCCCTGGCCGACGGTCTGGCCGCGCCCCTCGCTCACCGCCGCGCCCCCACCAGCGAGACCGGCACCAGCGAGACGGTGCCGTCCGGGTGCGTCATGCGGTCGACCTGCACGCCGTACAACGCACGAAGGTGCTCCGGCGTCAGGGTGTCGACGGTGGGGCCGTCGGCAAGGACCCGCCCGTCCTGCAGCAGCACGACGCGGTCGCACACCTGCCAGGCGAACTGCAGGTCGTGCGTGGTGACCAGCAGCGTCAGGTGGCGAGCCTCGGCCAGGTGCCGCAACAGGTGCGCGACCTCGAACTGGTAGTGCAGGTCGAGCGCCGCGGTCGGCTCGTCGAGGATCAGCAGCCGGCCCTCGTCGTTGGTGTCTTCGTCGAACTGCGCGAGGGCGCTGGCAATCACCACGCGCTGCTTCTCGCCCCCGCTGAGCGTGTCGAAGTGCCGGCACTCGAGATCGGCGGTGCCGGTGGCCGCCAGCGCGCGGCGCACGGCCAGCAGGTCGCCGGCCGTCTCGAAGCCGAACGGGCCGAGGTGGGCGTAGCGCCCCATCAGGGCGAGGTCCAGCACGGTGTAGTCGAACACCGGGTGGATCTCCTGGGGCACCACGGCCAGCCGCCGTGCGAGCTGCCGCTTCGGGATGCTCGCCACCGGGACGTCGTCGAGGCGCACCTCACCGCTGGTCGGCGGCAGCGCGCCGGCCAGCAGGCGCAGCAGCGTCGTCTTGCCCGAGCCGTTGGGGCCCAGGATGCCGGTGATGCCGCCCCGCGGGACCTGCAGCGACACGCCCCGCAGGACCTCGGCGCGACCGAACCGGCACGTGAGGTCAGCGGCTCGCAGCAACCCGCACCCCGACCATCACGCTGCGACCCAGCGCCGGGAAGCCGAAGATCTCCTCGTAGTCGGTGTCGAGCAGGTTCAGGGCCCGCCCGAACACCTCCACGCGTTCGAGCACGCGCCACGACGCGCCGGCATCGACCGTCAGGTAGCCCGGGTTGGTGAAGATGCCCGCGTTGGCCCCGAACGACGGGTCGATGTCCTGCGTGTCGCCGCGGCTGTCGACTCGCACGAAGCCGCTGGTCCGACCGGCCGTCAGGATCACGTCGGCAAAGCCGGCCAGCTCGGGCCGACGCAGCAGCGGGTCGCCGACCGTGAAGGGCGAGGGCGCGACCGGGCGACCGTCGTTGGCGAGGATCTCGGTCCGTTGCCCGACCACTCCGCCGCGCACCGTCATGAAGGCGGTGGGGCGGAACGAGACGGTGCCCTCCACACCTTCGGCCAGCGCGTTGGAGATGTTGTCGCTGCGGTAGGACGTGGTGCCCGGCACGCGCGCCACCGTGACGATGAGGTCGTCGTACTCGTTGCGGAAGTAGACGGCATCGACGATCAGGCGCCCGCCGAACCAGCCGGTCTCGACGCCGCCATCGATACTGCGCGTGCGTTCCGGCTTCAGTCCCGGGTTGTCGGTGAACGCGATCTCGAAGGCGCCGGGCGCCCGCATGCCCGTGCCGAAGTTGCCGCGCAGGCGCAGCCAGGTCGTGTCGCCGCCGAGGAGGCGGTAGCTCACCGACAGGCGCGGGTTGACCACCGAGGTCGTGGACGCGGCGAAGGGCGGCCGCGGGCTGAACACCGAGCGGTTGCCCTCGAGGGCGTCGCGCACGACGCGCTCGTAGCGCAGGCCGCCCTGCAGGGCGAGTCGGCCGCGCTCGAATCGCCCCTCGCCGAACGCCCCGACCTGTGTCCGGTCGACGGGGATTTCCTGATTCTCGAGCCCGGTGAAGTACGCCGACTGCGCGCGCTCGCGCATGTACTCGCCGCCGGCCGTCCAGGCCACGCCCAGCCAGGCCAGATCGAAGGATCCCCGGCCGGAGTAGAGGCGGTTGCCGGATGCCGTCGGGGTGTCGGGCGTGTAGATGCTGAGGTAGGTGCTGTCGCGATCGGCCAGCGAGAAGGCGCCGCGGACCTGCGCCGCCGGGCGGAGCCGCCAGGTGGCCGACGCGCCAGCGGCCAGCGTCCGGTTGTCGTTGCGCGACACGCGATCGACGCCGGCGTACGTGTCGTTGGGGTCGCTGCCGTACGGCCCGGGCACCCCCCTGGTGTTGTCGCCGGCCCGCAGCAGGCCGCTGAGGAGCAGGCGGTCGCCCTGGTAGCCGAGGCTCACGGTGGCATCGGTGCGGGTGTAGTCGTCGTTGCTGACCACCTCGCCCGTGCCGGGGGCGGTGCCGGTGAACCCGTCGCTGGCCAGCCGCTCGACGCCGCCGCCCCAGCGGAACCGGCCGGTCGTGCCATTGGCCGTCCCGTTGGCGCGCCACGTGCCGAACGAGCCTGCCTCGAACAGCCCGCCGGCGCTGAAGGGGCCACCGCGCCGGGTCACCAGTTGCACCACGCCGCCGACCGCATCGGTGCCGTACAGCGCACTCTGGGGACCACGCACCACCTCGATACGGTCGAGGTCGAACAGCGGCAGGTGGGCGGCGTCGAAGCTGCCGCCCATGTCGTTGAGGCGGATGCCGTCCACCAGCACCAGCGTGAAGTCGCTCTCCCCGCCACGTGGGAACAGCGAGGTCACGGCGCCGCGGCCGCCGCTGCGCAGGACCGCGAGGCCAGGCACCGAGCGCAGCGCGTCGACGCTGCTCTCCAGCTGCCGGGCCCGCAATTCCGTCTGATCGAGGACGGTCAGGCTTGCCCCGGTCCCCGAGCGGGTCACAGGGGCCAGGCCGGCGGTCACCACCACCGACTCGGCCAGGGCGGCCACGTCGACCCGGATGTCGAGGGTCGCGGCCGCTCCAGTCAGCTGGACGCGCTGGCTGGGCCCGGAGAAGCCCTCGGCCACCACCCGGAGCACGTAGTCGCCGTCTGGCGCGTCGAGCAGGTACGCGCCGGTGCGGTCGGTGCGCGTCGAGGCCACGGGTCCGGTGGGACTCTCGAGGACGACGCGGGCGTCTGAAACGGGGTGGCCGTCGCCGCTGGTCACCGTGCCGGTCAGCCGGGCCGCAGACGCGGGGGCCGAAAGCAGGGCCAGCAGCAACCCGGCCAGGGGCAGGGCGTGCGAGCGAATCATGGTGACCTCCCGGCGTTTCCACGCGCCGACGTCGATGCGCCTGATTGCGCGGCGACGGAGGACGTACCCGACGGAAGGTTTCCTGACTTGGCGGGATTGCGAGCGGTTCGAGCGCCTTCCCGCAGCAGAACTGCTGCTGCAGTGGCGGGCCGGACCTGATGGCCTGGCCTCGAGCGAACCGGCTCACCGCGTCACAGTGGCGGGACCGTGTGGGGCTTGCACCCAGCTTCCCTTCGACAACGTCGGTTGTCGGGCGTGAGAATAGCACGCGGTGGTTGCCATTCTTCCGCCGCATTCGGATGGTGTGCTTGAAGGACCCTGGCCCGAGCGGGCGCACCGCGGCCCGCTCAGGTGCGTCATAACGAACAGCGCCGCGGGAGTGGCGACGGGGAGCGGGGCGGACGGCCGCCCGCGAACCCATCAGTTGCGGCCGGTTGGTCGTTTCGCATAACATTCCCGTTTCGTGCGTCCGGCTGCCACTGTGGCGGGCCGGACCCTACAGCCGTCAACGAGGACCGAATGAGCAAGAGTTCCACGGTGACCGTCCGCGAGACGCCAGTCGCGGAGGTGACGACCGTTTCCGCCGGGGGGTTGAAGATTCACGGCGAGACCTTCGTCATCGAAACCGACGAGCGCATCGACGTGGTCGACCTGACCGAGCGGATCATGGAGCTCGTGCGGGGGCTGAACGTCCGCGAAGGCATCGTCAGCCTGTGGTCCCTCCACACCACCTGCACGGTGTTCATCAACGAGTTCCAGACGGCGCTCCTCTCGGACATCCGCCGGTTCCTCGAGAAGATGGTCGCCCGTGACGACGCCTGGACCCACAACGATCCGGACCACAGCGACTGCGACCGCATGAACGCGGACAGCCACCTGCGCGCCCTGCTCCTCGGGCACAGCCTGACGCTGCAGATCAGCGGCGGCGACGTCGTGCTCGGCCAGTGGCAGCGCATCCTGATGGGCGAGCTCGACGGCCCGCGTTCGCGCACCCTGCGCGTGCAGGTCTGGGGCATCGCCTAGACCGGACAGGCCCATGCGCACCCGCCTGCGTGCAGCCGGGTTGCTCGACATCGCAGACAAGCTCGAGGCCCGGCAGCGACTGACTGCCGAGGACGGGCTGTGCCTGTTCGAGCACCCCGACCTCCGACTCGTCGGCTGGCTCGCCAACCGCGAGCGCGAGCGTCGTCACGGCGACCGGACGTACTACAACTACAACCTCCGCCTCGAGGTCACCAACGTCTGCCAGGCGTCGTGCCTGTTCTGCTCGTTCGCGCGCCTCGAGGAAGGCAAGCCGGGCGCCTACACCATGTCGCTCGAGCAGGCCTGGGACAAGGTCCGCTCGCGCGAGGGCCAGGCCCTCACCGAGGTCCACATCGTCAACGGCCTGCACCCGCACCTGCCGTTCTCCTACTACACGGACCTGCTCGCCGGCTTCAAGCGCCTCCGGCCCGACATCACGCTGAAGGCGTTCACTGCCGTGGAGATCGCGTTCTTCGCCGACCTCTACGGGATGACCGACGAGCAGGTGCTGCGCGAGCTGATGGCGGTGGGCCTCGAGTCCATCCCCGGCGGTGGGGCAGAGATCTTCGCCGAGCGCGTGCGCCGCAAGATCGCCCACGACAAGGCCGACGCCGATCGCTACCTCTCGATCCACGCCACGGCGCATCGCCTCGGCATGAAGACGAACGTGACGATGCTGTTCGGGCACATCGAGCGGCTCGACGAGCGCGTCGACCACCTGCTGCGCGTGCGCGCCCAGCAGGACGCGAGCGGCGGCTTCCAGGCCTTCATCCCGCTGACGTTCCACCCGGACAACAACCAGATGCGCAAGCTGCCGCCGCCGACCGCGGCCGACACGCTGCGCACCATCGCGGTCTCGCGCCTGCTGCTCGACAACGTCGATCACGTGAAGGCGTTCTGGATTGCGACGGGCGTGTCGGTGGCGCAGGCCGCGCTCTGGTTCGGCGCCGACGACCTCGACGGCACCGTGCAGGAAGAGCGCATCTACCACATGGCGGGGTCGGATACGCCCGACATCCTCACCACCGCGCAACTGCGCCGCCTCGTGGAGGCCGCCGGCCGGACGCCACTCGAGCGCGACACCCTGTACAACCTGGTTGGCGTTTAACGTTTAACGTTTGACGTTTGACGTTTGACGTCGAACGCCGAACGCCGAACGCCGAACGCTCCGGACGCCGGACGCTCCGGACGTAGGCGTCGACCTTGGTCGACGCTCAGGGACACGTCAGGGAACGGCGCGACCGGCAGGCGAGTCAGGCGGGCGGGGCGCCCCCGGAGGGCGCGTCGCGCCGCAGCGTCAGCGCCCGCCACACCAGCAGGTGCCCTCCCAAGGCCGCGGGCACCATGACGGTCGGCAGCCACACGAACGGGGTGCCGGTGACCCACGTGTTGAGGCGTTCCTGGCCGAACCACCCGAACGTCGGCGTCGACACCACCGCGGTGCCGACGATGTTGGCCAGCAGGAGGAACCCCAGGAGGTTCCAGGCGGCGACCAGTCGGCGTCCGCCCCTCCCTGCCAGCAGCAACCCCGCCACCAGCAGCGCAGTGGCTCCGCTCACGATGTCGAAGTTGCGGCCGCTGTACGACATCTGCGGCGGCATGACGCCGCGCTCGGCCATGGCGTGCATGGCGAGTTCGAGTGGCAGGCGGAAGCCCTGGACGCCGACGAGGAGCCACAAGGGCAACTGCGCCAGGCGGCGGCCGGTTCGCCCCAGAGCGAGGACCACCGTAGCCGCGAGTCCGGTGAGTGCCACGAGCATGAACGGCGGCGGCATCGTCCAGCGCGCGAGAACGCCACGCGATGCCAGTATCCACGTGGCCCCCATCCACGCCACGGCGAGCGCCGCAGTCAACAGCGTGGCTCGTTTGGCCTCGTGGGGCGACGCCGCAGCGCGGCGGCTCGCCAGCCACGTGCTTGTAACGAGGGCAGCG
Source organism: Luteitalea sp. TBR-22 (assembly GCF_016865485.1). NCBI lineage: Bacteria > Pseudomonadati > Acidobacteriota > Vicinamibacteria > Vicinamibacterales > Vicinamibacteraceae > Luteitalea > Luteitalea sp. TBR-22. Next base: position 1,019,521 of record NZ_AP024452.1, read on the forward strand.
ACCAGTCCCACCGGCAGGACGACGAAGGTTGCGACTGCGACGTCCATGCCGGCCTACCCGAGCCCGCTCCGCTGAAGCATGGCGGCATGATACGTCGTCGCAATGCGTCCCTCACGACGCCGTCAGCCTTCTCTCTTCACTCTTCAGCCGTCAGCCGCCGGTCGTCAGAACCGGAAACGCAGTCCCAGCCTGATCACCCGACCCGCCGAGAAGCCTTCGGCATTGCCCACGGTGTCGGCGCCGAGCACCGCCGTCGTTCCGTTGTCCTCGAGGCCGTTCAGCAGGTAGTCGGTCAGGTCCACGAACCCGCCCGTCCCGAGGCCCGGCACGAAGAACTGCGGGTGGTTGAAGGCGTTGTCCAGCATCGCCGTGAACTCGACCTGCATGCCCGACGACCGGAACACGTCCTTGTAGAGCGCGAAGTTCGCGATCCAGGTGCCCGGGCCGCGCAGGCTGCCCTTCTTCGCGTTGCCGAGTGAGCCCGGTGCGGGGAGGCGATAGGCGGTCACGTCGAAGAACCGCTCGCGGCTGCCCCCGACGTTCGGGTTGCCGACGACGTCCGGGCGCCACGACTCGCCGAACTGGCCGACGCCGTCGAGGCCCACGCCGGTGTTTGCCGGATAGATCGGGTCGGTCCCCCAGACGAAGAACGGGGTGAGGTTCGGGCCCGAGCGCGCCTGCATGATCGACGACACCGTCCAGCCGCCCACCACCGCGTCCAGCCACGCGGGCATCGACGATCCGAACCGCCGCTCGTGCCCCACCGGGATGTCCCACGTGCTGTTGAGCACGAAGCGGTGGCGGACCACGTTCGGGTCGGGCCCGCGGTCCTTCTCGATGTCGTACGGGTCGTACTGGATGACGCCGATGGTGCTGTTGCCGCTGTCGGGCGCGTTGCTGTCGGACCCGGCCAGGGTGTAGGCGGCATTGAGCGCGAAGCCACGGCGCCAGCGCCGGTTCACCTCGACCTGCAGCGCGTTGAACTGGCCCTCGCCGGCATTGGTGGTCATGTTGAGGAACGTGCCGTAGAGCGGATAGGGCAGCCGGGCCTGCGCGACGGGGTCCTCGTAGATGTCGCCGAGGGGCACCGGACTGGCCTGCACGCTGTTGGCCTCACGCGTCACCAGGAGCTTGCGCATGGTCGATCCGAGATAGCTCACGCGCAGGCCGAGATCGCCGGGCAGCTCGCGCTCGAGGGTCAGGTTGTACTGGTAGATGTCCGGGCTCTCCAGGTTGATGTCCAGGCCCTGGTTGCCGAACCCCTGCGACGTGCTGACGGTGCCGGTGGTGAAGCCGTGCTGCAGCGTGGCGCGGTTGCGGGTGATCGAGTAGCGGAACGGGTTGCGCGACATGATGTCGCGCGCGCCCTGCGCTGCGCCGGTCGGGTAGAAGATGCCGAAGCCGCCGCGGACCACCGTCCTGGCATCACGGCCGATGCGGTAGGCGAAGCCGACCCGTGGGCTGACGTTGTTGCGATCCGTGTTGACCAGGCCGGAGCCGACGCCCACCGAGTCGGCCAGGAGCGTGCGCCCGAGCGCCTGAGCGCCGGGCGGCAGCAGCGCTGCGACCGCGGCGTTCGGCACCACGTGGTGCCCGCCGTCGTCGAGCACGAAGTTGGCGAAGATGTCGTTGCGGTCGACGAACACGCCGACCACCTCGTAGCGCAGCCCGAGGAAGAGCGTGAGCTGCGGGGTCAGCTTCCAGTCGTCCTGCACGAACAGCGCCCAGTCGTTCGAGACGGTGTCCATCGGCTTGTCGCCGCGCGTGTTGCGCTGCTCGCGGACCGTGTTGGGGAGCCCGAGCAGGAAGTCGGCGAACGCGTTGCCGGTCGCCCATCCCGAGAAGTTGTACTGGCCCTTCGACTCGTTGGCGCCCGTGGAATAGCCGTCGGTGGCGAAGTTGCGCGCGTAGTTGCCGCCGAACCGGAGGGAGTGCCGTCCGGTGAGCCACGTGGTCGCGTTGCTGATCGAGAAGGCGGCCTGCTCGACGTCGCGGAACGTGTTCTGTCGCTGGTCCCGGATGTCGGAGGGCCGGTTGGCGCCAGCGAAGATGAACTGCGGGAAGCCGGGGACGGCCTGCGCCAGCGTCGGCACCTCGATGCCGAGCGACGCGCCGACCTCGCCCGCGACGTAGCGGCTGCGCCGGTTGCGGATGTCGCCGCTGTAGCCGGTGCGGAACTCGTTGACGATGCTGCTCGAGAACGTGCGGGTCCAACCGGTGGCCACGGTGATCGCCCGGGACTGCCTGTCCAGGGTGCCGAGGTTGGTCAGGCCGCCGCCGCCGTTGCCGCCGGTGCTCTCGAACGTGAAGGCGTCGGGGTCGCGCCGCTGCCAGCTGAAACGACCAAAGAGCGAGTCGTTGCTGGTGAGCTCGTGGTCGAGCCGGAAATCCGCGCGATCGCGCGTCCGTTCGAGGGGCACGATCTGCCTGTAGGTGCCATAGCCGTTGCCCAGGGTCGACTGGTTGGGCGCCGGGTAGAACGTGCGCATGATCTGCAGCGCCGCTGGATCGAGGCGGTCGGCCGGGATGCGGTTGCCCAGGAACGGCAGCCCGGTCTGCGGGTCGCGGATGACGAAGCTGGTGCCGGAGAAGTCGCCGCCGCGCATCGCGTCGGTCGGCACGATGGCCTGCGCGCCGCCGCCCAGCGCCTTCAGGCGCCCACCCTCGTAGTTGCCGAAGAAGAACGTGCGGTTGCCGATGATCGGCCCGCCCAGGCTCGCGCCGAAGCGGTGATCGTGCGTGTCGGCGTTCGGGTTGTCGCGCGAGACGCCGTTGAGCGCCTGCGCGTAAGTCCGCGCGTTGAGTTCGTTGCTGTTGAAGTCGTAGAACGAGGTGCCGTGGAACTGGTTCGAGCCCCGCTTGGTGGACACCACCACGCCGGCCAGGCCGCCGAACTCGGCGCTGTACGAGTTGGACAGGACCTGCACCTCGGCCACCGCGTCGAGCCCGGGCGCAGCGTTGGACAGCTCACCGAAGATGCCCGCCGACGAGGGTTGCCCGTCCTGCACGTACGAGGCGCCGTAGGTCCGCCCCCCCAGGAACTGGATCGCGTCGAACCCGCCCACGACGTTGGGGTTCAAGGTGAGGAAGTCCTGGATGTCACGGCTGTTGCGCGGCAGGTCGCGCAGTTGCTGCGCGTCGAGGCCGCGCGCGATCGACGGGCTCTCGACGGTGATGTTCTGCCCCTCGGCCACGACCGTGACGACGTCCTGCAGGTCGCCGACCTCCAGTTGCATGTCGGCGCGCGCCACTGACGCGGCACGCAGCACGATGCCGGTGCGCCTGGCGGCCTTGAAGCCCGACAGGCTCGCCTCGACGGTGTAGGAGCCCGAGCGGAGGTTCGGCACCTCGAACAGGCCCTCGGCCGTGCTGACCACCTCGCGCCTCACGCCCGTCGCCTCGTCGGTGACGGTCACGGTCGCGCCAGGCACGACGCTGCCCTGCGCGTCGGTGACCGACCCGCGGATGGTGCCCAGCGTGGATTGCGCGAGCACACCCGACGACCACGCGACACAGGCGAGCACGGCCAGCACGACGAGCCAGATCGGCCGTCGCCGCGGCCGGGCGACAGGCAGGGACAGTGGGGCCATCACCGGTCTCCTCGGGAGGAACCGCTGCGCACTCCGCAACCCGCCACTCACGGACTACTGCTGAGTAAGCGGATACTTACCGTGAGGCGCATCCTATGCCCGATGAAGGCCATATGCAACTCCGCACGTCATCGGCCGCTCACGGCTGAGCGGAATGCGGTGACGAACTGCCAGGGAGAACAATCCCGCGCTCTCGTCGACCACGGCCTTGCCGCGTTCCGTGTTGCGACCGTGGACGATGACGTGGGCGCCCTGCGCGGCCAGGCGACGGGCGACCTCGTGACCGAGGCGGTCGGTCGACCCCGTGACGAGCACGATCCGGTGGTCGGGGCGTGGTGGTGCGGGCACTTGCGCCCGGGCAACTGTCGAAGCGGCGAGGACACACGCGGCAGCGGCCAGGACCATCGGTGTGGAGCGCATCCGCGAATCCACGTCACCACCCACTTCGCGCAGGCACGGGTGCGCCCGTCGTACCATCCGCGCATGCACGTCGCCACGCTGGTCACGGTCGTCGTCGGTGCCCTCCTGCTGATGCAGCCCGGGGCCACCCCCGGTCCGGCACGCCCGTCCGCGGTACGGTCGTTGCGCGGGCAGTCGCTTCACCCGCCCGATCCGCTGCCCAATCGCGCCGCGCTCGAGCGGGACCTCCAGCAAGCGCAGTCGGTGGCCAACACGAGCACGCCCGAGGCGATCATCTGGATCGGCCGTCGGCAGGCGTACCTGTGGCGCTACGAGGACGCCATCGCCACCTTCACCCGTGGCGCGCGCCTCCATCCCGACGACGCGCGGATCTACCGCCATCGGGGTCATCGCTACATCACGACACGCCAGTTCGCGCTTGCCCAGGAGGACCTCGAGCGAGCCGCCGCGCTGATCGCGGGGCGCCCCGACGAGGTCGAGCCGGATGGCGCCCCCAACGCCGCAGGGGTGCCGCGCAGCACCCTGCACTTCAACGTCTGGTACCACCTCGCGCTCGCCTACTACCTGCAGGCGCAGTACGAGCGGGCGGCCGACGCGTGGGCCCAGTGCCTGCGCGTGTCGAGGAACGACGACTCGGTGGTCGCCGCGAGCGACTGGCTGTGGATCTCCCTGATGCGGTTGGGCCGGCGCGGTGAAGCCGCGCAGGTGCTCGAGCGCATCACGCCGACCATGGAGATCCTCGAGAACGGCGCGTACCACCGCCGCCTGCTGATGTACGCGGGCCGCGAGCGTCCCGAGGCGCTGCTCGACGCCTCGACCGCCGACGCCACCACGCTGGCGACGCAGGGCTACGGTGTCGGCAACTACTACCTGGTCACGGGCGACACGCAGCGGGCCGTAGCGGTGTTCGAGCGGGTGGTGGCGGGCACGGGGTGGAACGCCTTCGGCTACATCGCCGCCGAGGCCGACCTGGTGCGCATGGGGCGGTGAACCACTCGAAGAGGGGCGCCCCGCTCCACGCGGATGACGTGCCCGGCCGAGCCGCTCCATCCAGTCGACGCGGTCGAGACCCGCATCGAAGCTGAGGATGCGGGCCGAAGGGCGACAGCCGAACCCGCCGCGGCGCTGACGGGCGCACGTCGGCCCATGCGGCCCGGCAACCCTACGGCAGCCTGGTGGCGAGCGCGTTGGTGCCCGCGGCCCAGCGCTGCCCCGCGGCATCCCAGTACATCGCGCGCTCGACGACCTGGGCCGGCGTGTCCCCCAGGCTTTCGATGATGGCGCCGAACCGCCGGTCCGCCGCGTCAGGGAACGCCGCGCGGACATCGACATTGAACTGGCTGTGACCGGCGACGGTGAACGTCTGCGCGGCGCTGCCGCGCACGAGCGCCGAGGCGCCCCTGATGCGCCTGGCCTGCACGCCTGTTCCGCTGCGGTCGAACTGTCCAAAGGGATAGATACGACCAAAGCACTGCAGATTGGGCCGTTGCGGCCACGCTAACCTCTGGCTCGCATATGTGACGGCCGGCTCACGGCTCATGGCTCGAGGCTAGAGATCGCTCCGGAACCGTCCTGAGTCCTGAGTCCCGAGCCGGTCGCCCACGACGTGCGCAACTCACGTGAGTCGTGGGCTCGAGCTCACGGCGGTCATCGGTCGCGCTCCGCGGCGGGGGCCATACAGAAAGGGACACCCCAGGATGAACACCCAGGCCATTCAGGAATTCGTTGCCAGGAACGCGGCCGATGCCGGCCTCAAGATCCTCACCGCGCTCGTCTTCTGGTTCGTCGGCCGCTGGCTGATCGGCCGGGTGGTGGCGGTGATCCGCGCGGTCATGGGCCGCAACGCCGTCGACCCGACGCTGACCACTTATCTCGGCTCGATGGTCGCGGTCATCCTCAACGTCACGCTGGTCCTCGGCATCCTCGGGTACTTCGGGATCGAGACCACGTCGTTTGCCGCATTGCTGGCTGGCGCCGGCCTCGCGATCGGCGCGGCCTGGAGCGGGATGCTCGGCAACTTCGCCGCCGGCGCGTTCATGCTCGTCCTCCACCCCTTCAAGGTGGGCGACTTCGTCACCGTCGGCGGCGTCACCGGGACGGTCAAGGAACTCGGCCTGTTCGGCACGACGGTCGTCACGCCCGACAACGTGATGACCATCGTCGGCAACGGCAAGATCTTCGCCGACACGATCTTCAACTTCTCGGCGTTGCCGGCGCGGCGCGTCGAGCGAACCGCGCAGCTGGCTGGCAGTGTCGACCCGCTCGATGCGGTCGCGCGCCTGCGGGCGGCCGTCGCGGCGATCCCGAACGTGGCCACCATCCCGGCACCAGAGGTCAACGTGCTGGACATCAACCTGGTGGGCCCGGTGATCTCCGTGCGTCCCTACACGCACACCAATCACTACTGGCAGGTGTACTTCGACACCAACGAGACCATCATTCGTGTGGCGCGCGACGCCGGATGGCCGGCGCCGACGCCGAGCCAGAACATCAGGCAGGTGTAGCTGGCCGCGGACTCACGGCAGTCCCGTGAGCTTGCGGCTCACCTCGCGCAACTGGCGGCGCGCCTCGGCGTCGGCGGCCTGCGCATGCGGCGTGCCGACCTTCTGTCCGACGAAGTAGCTGCCGCTCGGCGCGTCCGTGACGATGGCGTTCATCACGGCGTCGGCGCCTTCTGCCACGGTACTGCGCGGCGTCATCCCGCCCGACCGGACCATCGTCGTGTCCATGTAGGTGGCCGGGTGGAGCGACTGCACCACGATGCCCTTCGGCTTCAGCTCCGACGCGAGGTCGATGGTGAACATCACCTGCGCGAGCTTGCTCTGGCCGTACGCGCGGTTGCCGGAGTAGTTCTTCTCGATCATCACGTCGGCGAAGTCGATCGGCGCGGCGCTCAGTGAAGAGACGTTGACGATGCGCGGCGAGCGGCCCTTCTCGATGACCGGCAGCAGTCGGTAGGTGAGGAGATAGCCGGCCAGGTAATTCACCGCGAAGGTCGCTTCGTGACCGTCCTTGCTGAGCTGTCGCTCGCCTTCGCGGTTGAAGATGCCGGCGTTGTTCACCAGCAGGTCGAGGCGCGGGTAATCGCGCGTGATGTCGTCGGCCAGGCGCCGCACCTCGGCCAGCGAGGCGAAGTCGGCCTGGTAGAAGCGGGCCGAACCGGTGCCGGCGGCCGCGACCTCGTCGACCACGGCCTTGCCGCGTTCCGCGTTGCGACCGTGGACGATGACGTGGGCGCCCTGCGCGGCCAGGCGACGGGCGACCTCGCGACCGAGGCCGTCGGTCGACCCCGTGACGAGCACGATCCGCTGGTCGGGGCGTGGTGAGGCCGCGGGCGCAGCGGCAGGACGGGACGGAGCCTGGCCGAGGGCCAGCAGGACGACCAACAGCATGGGCAGCATGGCGCCATGATATGCCGGCGTCCTGGCCGGCCATGGACCGAGGCGGCGGTCAGGGGACGTCGGGCAGCCTGGTGGCCGGGAGGTTGGCACCGGCCCGCCAACGCGTCTCGGCGGTGTTCCAGTACAGGGCGCTCTCCACGAGCACGGGCACGCCGTTGGTCGAGGTCAGCTCCGTGCCATATGGCATGCTCCCGAGCTCGGGCACCATGGTCGGCAGCCACAAAGTGAAGCGCGAGCCGGGAGGGACCGTGTACTCCTGCTGCACGACCTGGCCGCTGCCGAAATAGCGGACGCGCACGACGGCCTCGCGCGCCGGGTCGGGATTGGCCACGAGGACGAAGTGCTCGGCGGCCCCGGTCAGGCTTCCGGCTCCCGTGGCCACGCCCCAGCGCAGCCCCGGGCTCGCCTGTCCTCCGGACGCGTGGGTTCCCGACCACGTCAGCGCGCTGCCCGGCCAGTACATCGCGCGTTCAGCCACCACCGGCAGATCGGAGGTGACCTCGAAACCCACGGCCGTGTCGTGCAGCGACTCGGCTTCGCCGTCGACGTGCAGGGTCAGGCGACTGCGCGCGGGCACCGTGTAGGTGCCGACCTCCGTGCGGCCATCGGGGAGCAACCAGGTTACGCGCACGGTGGCGGGCGAGAACTCCGGGTTGGCCAGGAGCAGGAACGTGTCGAAGTACGCGCCGGTGGCGCCCTCGGCGAAGTACCACCGCCGCGACGGCCACGGGGTTCCGGCGGCACCGTGGCCGTCCAGCCACGTGCCGGCGCGGTTCATGTACATCGACCGCTCCGTCGAGAACGGGCGGTTGCCCTCGAGGATCGTGGCGAATGCCCTGCCCTCGAGCTCGGGGATGATCCGGGTCCAGATGTTGAAGCGGGAACTCGGGGCGACGTCGAATCGTCGCGTGACGGTGCCGCCGCCGTCGAGCAGGAAGGTCGCGGTCACCGGCAGCCACTCCGAAGAGGGGTTGACGATCAGGAAGAAGGTTTCGAAGAAGCCCTGCGCGCCCTCGGCGAAGTACCACCGCTCCTGCGGCGCGTCGGTGGACTGGGTGGCGTGAACGCCAGCGCCGCCGGCCCAGGTCATCACCCGCTCGGCCACCAGCGGCACCGCTGCCTGCGAGACGATCTCGGCCGAGACTCCACCGGACGCGTCCTCGCCGAGCAGGTCCCGCTCGTCGAACACCTGTCGGCTCCATGCCTTCAGGGTCCGCGACAGGGTCGCGCCCTCGCCGTTGCCGGTCAGCAGCCGCAGGCTGACCGGTGCATCGACGGGATTGGGATTGGCCACGATCAACCGGGTCGTGAAGCCCGGATCGACCGTCCCCTCGGCGAGGTAGTACTTGAACTGATCGAGCCTGACGCGGACCTCCTGCGAGACCTCGCGGCCATCGCTGGTCGTGGCCGTGATCGTGACCACCGTGGCACCGGCCTTCACCGGAATGCCCGGCGCGCGCCAGGACCCGTCGGGGGCGATGTCGCCCTGCTGGCCATCGCTGGTCCGCCAGCGCATTGCGCTGAGATTGCCGGCATGGACCACCGCGCCGCTCATCGTCACGAACGGCGAGGTCGCCGTCATCTCGGCAGGTGCCGCGATACGGACGGTGGGCAGTAGTCCGGTGGTGAACCGCCACACCTCGCTGAACGGTCCCCATCGCTCGCTGCCGCGGGCCTGGGCCCTGACGCGCCAGTAGTACGTGCGGTCGCGCTCGAGCAGGATCCCGATGGCGAGCGAGGCGGCGGCCGGCGCGTCGCCAGAGGCTGCGGGCGTGGTGTAGGTCTCGAACTCCGCGGTCACCGGCGACAGGCACTGCGGGTCGGGACAGACCTGCAGGTGATAGCGCAGGATGCCTCCGGGCGCCGGGATGGCCGCCGGCGACCACGAGAAGGCGACCGACGACGGAATCTCCATCACGGCGTCGCGCGCCGGGGACACCGGACCGGCGGGGGCGGTCGGCGCGGGCTTGTCGGCCTGCTCGCTCCAGCGGACCTCCACGCGGACGTCGGCGTCCCCGTCCGACGACGCGCGCTGCACGCGCAGCGTCGTCGAGCCCTCGTCGAGTGCCAGGAGGCGCTCGGGGCGCACCTGCCCCTCGAGCCTGGCTGTGAGGTCGGTGAGACGGCCGGTGCCGTCGGGGCTTTCGAGCACTGCGGCGAGGCGCACGCCGTACGTCGCGCTCGCGCCGGCAGGCAGCAGCGCGCCGGTGAACGACAGGTGGGCGGTGCCGTCGAAGGGGCCGTCCACGGTGCCGAGTTCGGTCGGCGTCGGTCCCTCGACGCCGGTGAACTCCACACGCTGCAGGGCCGCGGTCCACCCCATGTCCTTGCGGCCGCCTGCGTCGAGGACGAACCGCACCTGCAGGCGGTCCTCCGCGAGGTAGGGTGTCAGGTCGAGCGACGTCTGGACGTAGTCGCGCTCGTCCGGCGCTGGCGTCCAGATGCGCGTCCACGAGGCTCCCGCGTCGCCCGAGACCTCCACGGCGACCTCGGCCTGCTCGACCTCGTACACCACGAGGAGGAGGCGCACTGGCGCGGAGCCGCGGCGGCGCAGCGCATACACCAGCGTGCCGGGCCGGCTGGGGTCGGTCACCTGCAGGGGCAGCATGCCCGCCGCGACGTTGGCGTCCGACACCCACACGCCAGGCAGGCGGAACGCGTCGGCGCGGAAGTCGGTTGCGGCGAGCGTGAAGCCGTCGGCGTGCCGCTGGCCCAGGAGGCGCAGTCGCTCGCCGGGCCCGAGCGAGGCGGTCACGTCGGCGGCGAGTCCGACGAGCGGGAACGCGCGCCCGATCGCCACCGAGAGTTCCCCCGGGTTCAGCGTGTCGACGACCGAAAGGTGACCGTTGCCCGCCAGGTTCGTCGTGATCGCGGCGTCGACGGCCCGTCCGGCGGTCACCAGCGGCACGGTGTCGATCGAGGTGCCGTAGGCGGGCGGCACCTGGCTGGCGGCCTCGTCGCTGAAGGGCGGAGCCTGCGGCGTCGCGTGGAGTTCCAGGCGTTCACCCGGCCAGAGCGGGAAGCGCAGCGCGTACGGCTGCTCGAGGTACGGATCGACGGGCAACACCCGCAGGTCGGTCCGCGTGCGCAGCAGGATGTCGTGCAGCCACTCGAAGCCGGGCCCCGCGCGCAGCACCAGCGACGGATCGGCCCGCAGGTCGTCGATGCCCGCGATCGTCCGGTTGTCGGGCAGCAGGAACAGGGCATCCCTGTCGGCGTCGAGCAGGTGCCACCGCCCGTCGAACCACACCTCGGGCACGTCGTGCTCGGAGTCGCCGAGTCCCTGCCAGAAGCGCACCTGCAGGCCCGCGGCGCGCCACAGGGCGGACAGGGCGAGGGCACGCTGCGTGCACAGCCCGTAGCCGTACACGCCCAGCAGCTTGACCGGATCGGTACCCTCCGATGTCCAGAGGCTCGGCATGTCCCAGGAGAAGGTCTCGCGCCGCACGAACTGCCAGAGCGCGCGCGCCGTCGCCTCCTCGCTGGCCCCCGGGGGCACCACGCGCGCGACGATGCGTGCGGCCGTCGCCCAATCGCGCGCCGGCGTCGAGATGGTGACGCCCTGCACGGCAGTGCCGCCTTCGTTGGTGAGCACCACCACCGGGTTGCTGGCCAGCGAGCCTGCCGGCACCGTCAGGGGAATGTCGACGCTCGCGTCGACCAGGCGCCCGGTGGCCGTGGGCGCCGGCGGCTGGGCGCCGGCGCTTCCCGCGCCGAGCAGGATCGCGGCCGCCAGGCCGGCCAGCCTGAGACGTCGCCGCGATGCCCGCGCGTCCGCCCGCACCCCGTGCGTCGACCTCGAGTCCGGGGACGATGATGTGTGGTGTGGCATGCCGGTCAGGGGCGGCCTGCGACCGGATGTTCGAGCGTGCGAGCGAAGTCCGCGATAATCGCCTCGCGGTCGGGACGCTCCCAGATGGTGATCCGGCGCGGGTTGTCCGGACGCTCCTCCCAGCGCGTGCCGACGAGGGCGGGAGCCGGATGCGTGCGAGCCCGGGCCCACCGGCCGTCCTTGGCGATGGCCACGGCCCCGAGGTCGTACAGCGCCCGGGACGGCGGCGTGCCATCGAGCCGGATGTGGGCGAACAGGTCGGCGGAGTAGTCGCCGATCGTGCTGAACGTCCCGCCGTGGCGCCCCGTGACCGGCGTGGCGATGCGAGGGCCCTGGCCGGCGAAGCGCGCCCGCACGTCTGCCGGCGTCACCCGGAGGGCATCGGTGCCATCGGGCTTGCCATACCGCACCACCACCATCTCGAACGGCACGTTCACCGACAGCACGTAGCGCAGGGCCTCCGGGTCGTTGTCCTGGTTGTACTCGCCGGGGTCCGGGTAATTGGACCCGAGCCACACGATGCGCACCTTCCCGGCAATCGTCGGATCGGCCGCGAGGGCGAGGGCGACGTTGGTCAGCTTGCCGATCGGCAGCAGGACGAGCGGCTCGCCCTCGGTGGCGGCCCTGGCGGCCGCCACGATGAAGTCGACCGCCGCCTTGCCGTCGTAGGCGGCCTCGGCCAGGTGGGCCCGGATGTCGGCAAACGAGCCGTTCGCCCCGGCCCGCAGCGGCACGTGCGCTTCGACCTGGCACAGCGCCATGACGCGGCGGGCTTCCTCGACGTGGCTGGCGATCCCGCCTCCGCCGCTGGTGGCATTGACCGTCACGCCCACCACGCGGAACGCGTCGCCGTTGAGCAGGACGTACGCCAGCGCGTGCTGGTCGTCGAGCTCGTTGTTGGCGTCGGTGTCGACGATCACCGGCAGGCGCGCCGACTGCCCCCGTGCGGGCGCGGTCAGGACCGGGGAGAGCAGTCCGGCCACGATCAGAGCGAGCGAGAGTGCGCGGGCGGACATGGACGACATGATCGTGCCGACGATAGGATGTCGCCGTCAACAGCAGGGCACCACCCCGTCCACGGCTGCGCCCCGCCGCCCGGAGGTCTCCCCGTGTTCACCACGCTGGTCCTGGTCACCGCGATGCTGCTCGCGCAAGGCGCTTCCCCGGTCGCTCCCGAACCAATCCTCGTCGACCACCACCGCGGCATCCCGCTGCGTGATGGTGTCACCGTGTATGCCGACGTCTACCGTCCGTCGCGGTCGGGTCGCTTCCCGACGATCGTCGTGCGCACGCCGTACGGCGTGCAGCGGGAGAACGTCGGCGTGCACGACCGGATGATCCAGCTCGCGAAGCTGGGGTACGCCGTCGTCAACACGGACGTCCGCGGCCGCTACGAGAGCGAGGGGCAGTGGGATCCCTTCCGCGCCGAAGCCAGGGACGGCTACGACGTCGTCGAGTGGGCGGCGAGGCAGCCCTGGTCCACCGGCAAGGTCGCAATGCAGGGGGGCAGCTACCTCGGCCATGTACAGTGGGCGACGCTCGGCGAGCAGCCGCCCAGCCTCGTGGCCGCGTTCCCCGCCGTCGCGTCGACCAACCTGTACGCCAACTGGATCACGCAGGGTGGGGCATTCCACCTCGCCTTCAATTTCGGCTGGGGCGTCGTCCGGATGCCGTACCGCATCATGCAGCCGCAGTGGTACTTCACGGGACCCGACGCGGCGCCGGAGCTCCGCTACGAAAAGCTCCTCGAGCACCTGCCGCTGCAGACGATGGACGAGCGCGCGTTCAACCATCCCGTGAAGCACTGGCGTGACTGGCTGGCGCACGACAGCTACGACGCGTACTGGAAGGCGATCAGCGACGAGGAGCGGTTCGACCGGGTGCAGGTGCCGGTGATGACGCAGGGCGGCTGGTTCGACATCTTCCTGCCCGGCACGATCGACGGGTTCGTCGGCGTGCGGACGAAGGGCGCCACCGAGCGCGCACGGTCGTTGACGCGCATGGTGATCGGCCCGTGGGGCCACGGGCCGTCGCGCAAGTACGGCGACCTCGACTTCGGCGCAGACGCCGACCGCGCGCTGTTCGACTACGAGCGCCGGTGGCACGACTTCCACATGAAGGGCGTGAAGAACGGCGTCGACACCGATCCGCCGGTGCAGATCTTCTACATGGGGATCAACCGCTGGCGCGGCGAGCAGGACTGGCCGATCCCGGGCACGCAGCCGTCGAAGTGGTACCTGCAGCCCGGCGGGAAGCTGTCGACGACCGCGCCGGCGGGCGAGGGGGCGACCAGCTACCGCTACGATCCCAGCGATCCGGTGCCGACGACGGGCGGCAACAACTGCTGCGGGTCGCCGACCATCGCCGGGCCCGTCGACCAGAAGCCGCTCGACGGCCGCGCCGACATCGTCCGCTTCACCAGCGACGTGCTCACCGCGCCCGTGACGATCGCGGGCAAGGTCACCATGGACCTCCACGCGACGACCGACGGCAAGGACACCGACTGGATGATCAAGCTGATCGACGTGTACCCGGACGGCAAGGCGTACCCGATGGCCGAGGGCATCCTCCGCGCGCGCTTCCGCGAGGGCCTCGACAAGCCGCAACTGCTCACGCCCGGCCAGCCGTACCGCTACACGATCGACCTGATCGGCACGGCGGTGGTGTTCCAGCCCGGCCACCGCATCCGGGTGGACATCACGTCGAGCAACTTCCCGCAGTTCGACCGCAACCTGAACACCGGCGATCCGCTGGCCACGGGCACGAGGCCGCGCGTCGCGCAACAGACGATCCACCACTCGGCGGCGCGGCCGAGCGCGATCGTGTTGCCGGTGGTCAGGGGGTTCTGACGCGGACGGGCTTCGGCATTCGGCCTTCGGCCGTCGGGATCAAGGGACGAGGGAAGAGGGAGAAGTCACGAGGGCGGCACGGGACGAGGGACGGGGCGGGCAAGGGACGAGGGACAGGGCTGCTCGGGGAGCCGGCGAGGGCCGTGCGGGCCGGGGGCTGCGCGCCGACCTGAAGGTCGGCGCCTACGCCTGACGGATGCCGTAGCGGTCGACCTTCAGGTCGACCGTCACGGCCCGCGCGGCCAGCGCCGGCGACATGCGCGTCGGCCAAGGCCGACGCCTACGCCCCGTCTGCCTACGCGCGGCCCGCGAACTCGCGCGTCTCGGTGTGGACGCGCACCTTCTCGCCCTCGTTCACGAACAGCGGCACGCGCAGCTCGAGGCCGGTGTCCAGCTTGGCGGCCTTGGTCACGCTGCCGCTCGCCGTGTCGCCGCGGCTGCCCATCTCGGTCTCGGCCACCGTCAGCTCGACGATCACCGGCAACTGCAGGCCGATCGGGTTGCCGTTGAACTTCTGGATCTGCACCTCGAGGTTGTCGGTGAGCAGGTAGCGGTCGTCGCCGACGATGTCCTCGTTGAGCGTCAGGGTCTCGAAGTTCTCGAGGTCCATGAAGTGCACGCCCGTGCCGTCGGTGAACTGGTAGGAGGCCGGCACCATCACCAGGTCGGGCTCCTTCAGCTTGTCCTGGGCCTTGAAGGTCTTGTCGAAGACGGCGCGGTTGATCAGGTTGCGCATCTTCACGCGCACGAGGGTCTGGCCACCACGTGCCGTCGGGCGCGAGATCTCGACCTCGAGCATGTGGTAGGGGGCGTCCTCGAACTCGACGTACATCTTGCGCTTGAGGTCGATTGCGGCGATCAGTCCGGCCATGGCGTGCGAAAGGTCCTCTCAGAGAAAACGTCGAAGGAACGCGAGGACGGCCTGGCGGCCTTCCGGCGTCTCCTGGTGCTCGACGTCGTAACGGTTCATCTGCCAGCGTTCGGGCACGCCCATCGACGCGTAGACCTGCTTCAGGTGCGCGTCGATGCGGTCGAGGCCGGCCACCGGCGTGAGCTTGTCGCGCAGGCCCGCGAGGGCCAGGTGCGCGCGCGGCGCGATCAGCGCGTTGATCTGCGCCGTCGTGAAGTGGTTCATCAGGTCGGGCACGTAGTAGTAGATGCCGTGCCGCGACAGGCCCTTGTCCTCGATGAGCGCGTCGAGGTCGGTGAGGCAGTTGATGTCGACGCACACCTTCATGCGCTCGTCGAGCGCCGCCAGGTACCACGCCGCCGTCGAGCCCATCGACATGCCGAGCGTCGCCAGGCGCGAGGCGTCGACGTCGGGCCGCTGCACGAAGACGTCCACGGCGCGCAGGCTGTCGTAGACCATCATTCCCCAGAGGACCTGGCCCTTGAGGAGCATCGCCTTGAACATGTCGAGCTCGCTCGTGTGGCTGCGCTCGCCGAAGATCCAGGTGTCGATGCAGATGGCGACGTAGCCGAGGTCGGTGAGCGCCTTGGCGTAGGGCGTCGGCTGCAGGTAACTGCGGCCCTCGATGAACTCCTGCTTGCCGATCTTGTAGCCGCCGCCGTGCGAGTGGCAGAACACGACTCCCGGCGCCTTGCCCGTCAGCCCCTTCGGGCGGGCCACGTAGCCCGGCACGGGCTCGAGGCCGTTCAGGTCGTAGCGCCACGTCTCGAGCACGTAGCCGTCGCGTTCCTCTTCCTTCAGTTTCTCGCCCGAGACAGGACGCTTCCGGTCGGGAAGCCTGCCGAGGAGCGCGTAGAGTTCGGCGCGGCGAGACGCGGCGTCGGCGGCGCGGGGAGACGCTGGCTGCATGGGGGATCCGAGCCCGGTCGAGGCCAGGACGCCGAGGCTGCCCAGCGACCCGAGCACCTCCCGACGTGTGAGGGGCGACTCGCTCATCGGGGAATTCTACGGCACGCCGGTCGGACCCACACCCGGCGTCGGGGGCGCGCGCTCGCGCGCCGATCACCCGAGCTCGATGGGCGACCCGTCGTCGCGCGGCAGGTCGCCGTCGCTCGTGGCGGTGACCTCCAGTGCCCCGACGGTCACGGCGCCCCCGTATGAGGAGAGGAAGGCCGTGTCGGCCGCGTCCCGTCCCGTCGCGATCCGGAGCAGCGTGGATCGCGGGGCCAGTCGGGTCGCGTCGAGCACGAGCCACCGCCCGTCGACGTGCGCTTCGACGACGGCGTGGAAGTCCATGGGAGACAGGCCGGGGGCGTAGCAGGCCACCAGGCGAGCCGGGACGGCCAGTGCCCGCAGCAGGCCCACCACCAGGTGGGCGTAGTCGCGGCAGACGCCGCAGCGCGTCAGCAGGGTGTCCACCGCGCCATCGGTGTGGTCGCTCGAGCCCGACACGTAGAGGATGCGGGAGTGCACCCACGCCTCCACGGCCTGCAGGCACTCGGCACCCCGGAGGCCACCGAACAGGTCGGTCGCAAAGGCGAGCAGCTTGTCCGACTCCGCATAGCGGCTCGGACGGAGGTACTCCACGAGGTCGGCCGGGGAGGCCGGTCGGGGCGCGGCTCGTCCCGTCACCGTGGCGTCGTAGCGGATGTCGACCCGCCCGGCGCGGGCGCGACAGCGATGCACGCGCGTGCCGTGCCTCATCGGCGCCGGGTCGGTGTCGATGAGGCGGCCCCCCTGGGTGATCACCAGTTGCTCGGTCACCGCGTACGAGCCGGATGCCACGGCGATGGCGAGAAGCAGGTCGGCATCCGCGCCCACGTCCAGTTCGAGCCGGGCCGACACCGTGCGGCGCATGGCGCCGCCGTCTACTTCCACCCGGTACTCTTCCTCAGGAAGCGGGCGGGGATGGCCGGCTTGGCCTCGGCAGCCGGGGCCGGTGGCGTGTAGGGTTCCCCCGCAGCCGCGGCGATCTCCCGCTCGAGGTCCTCCTCGTTCGGCAGGCCGGCCATCTGGTCGACGAACACCAGCGACTGCTGCGACGGGATCTCGAACCGCTTGCCGCAGTCCTTGCACGTCACCTCGTCCTCGACGCGGAGCAGGTAATCGCGCAGCTTGGCGAACTTCGCACGGTCGCGCTCGTCGGCGCCGCCGGGCAGGCGGTCCTTCTTCGTGCGCCGCACCCAGCGGACCTGGTACTCGTTGGTCCGCTTGCAGCGCGGGCACTGGTGCCGCGCCGGCCGGGTCTCGGGCTTCTCGTTGAAGAACGCGCGCTCGTCGAGAGACATGGGGGGATCGTAACGCGTAACGTCTAACGTCTAACGTTTAACGTCTAGCGCCAAGGGTGTGCCGCCCCTACGCCGCCGGGGCGGGTAGCGGGTCCTGGTCCCCTGCCGGGGCGCCGCGGCGCATCGGCTGGCGTTCGCCATACGTCAGGGTCCGCCACAGCCATTCGGCCGGGCCGAATCGGAAGTGCCGCAGCCAGATCGGGCTGATCACCAGCTGCACCACCCAGATGGCGAACACGACGTAGTACAGCTGGTGGCGCGGCAGGCGCCCGTACAGGCCGAAGCCGAACCCGTTGAACAGGAGGCCGCACACGATCGAGTGCGTGAGGTAGTTGCTGAGGGCCAGCTGGCCCACGGCCGCGAGGCGCAGCTGCAGCCAGGCGAGCAGGCCGCTGTTGCACCACAGCATCAACGCGCCCAGGTGGCCCATCGTCATCGCCAGGCGACCGAGGTCGTAGGTCACCGCGGCCTGCAGCATCGCCAGCACGTGGAAGTCGTAGGCGAGCACGTGGCGCAGTTCCAGGAGGTTCGTGGTGAAGCCGACGCCGTAGCCGACCAGCACCATCCACAGGTACGGCCGCCGATCGCGCCCCACTTCGAGCCATCGCAGTTTCAGCAGCGCCATGCCGATCAGCATCATCGACCACACGTCGAAGAAGTACCGGTACTGGTACCAGCTCTCCGCGTGGGTCATCAGCGGCGCCTGATACGCGACGATGCGGGCGTACGACCCCTGCTGCTTCACCTCGAGGCGCTCCTCGATCTTCTCGCGGGGCGGCTTGGCGCTCTCGACCAGGCCGGGCCAGTCCTTCAGGGCCTTGTTCTGCACCCTGGTCAACGTGGCGCCTGCGGCCCTGGCGCGCGTCGCTTCCTGGAAGGTCCGGTGCGTCCGCAGCGCGCCCATGGCGTCGCCGAGATTCCACGCGGCCCCCACCAGGAGCCCGCCGAGCGCGAAGGCCAGGAGCGTCTTCGGCAGGGCCTTCCGGAACGGGAAGATGAACGGCGCCGTGGCGCCATAGAAGAACAGGATCTCGCCGGTCCACAGCAGCAGGAAGCCGTGGACGATCCCGAAGAGGATGAGCCAGAGATTGCGGCGGAAGAAGACGTCGGAGGCGTCGCCCCCGCGTCGCTCGATGCGCGAGATCAGCAGCAGGCTGCCGGCCCCGAACAGGATGGAGAACAACCCTCGCTGCGTCCCCTCGAAGCCCACCGTCGTGACGATCCACGCCCAGAGGTCAGGGCCGGTGGCCCCGCCGTAGTTGGTGGGGTCGTCGTAGGCGAACGGCAGGCCGAAGCTGGCGATGTTCATGAGCAGGATGCCGAAGAGGGCCACCCCCCGCATGACGTCGAGCGA
Organism: Luteitalea sp. TBR-22; assembly: GCF_016865485.1. Lineage (NCBI taxonomy): Bacteria > Pseudomonadati > Acidobacteriota > Vicinamibacteria > Vicinamibacterales > Vicinamibacteraceae > Luteitalea > Luteitalea sp. TBR-22. Next base: position 1,038,165 of record NZ_AP024452.1, read on the forward strand.
GACGAACCGTTCCTGCTGCGAGACGGGGACCTGCAGGGCAGCGCTCACGGCGCCTCCTCCCGAGACACGTCGCCCCTGCCCGGCGGGAGGAGCCGGACCGTGCGGCCCAGGAGGACTCCGGGGCGACACAGGCAACCTTGGATGGATGAGCAGTATGGTCGTGCTGGCGCAGGACCGCAAGAGGCGGGGGATACAGCAAGGGCGCGCCGGTGGGCGCGCCCTTCGTGTTCGCTGGCAATGGGAAATTCGAGAATCTGAAATTCTCTGGCGGCTCGGCCGTCGGCCTTCGCCGCGCTCGGCGCAGCCGGCGCACGAGCATTTCAGATTTCCAATGTCAAATTACCACTTCAGCTTGCCGGGCACGAACTCGTCGATGAGGTCCTTGTAGTACGGCGTGAGTTCCTTGACGTTCGGCCGCGCGTCGCCCTTCGAATACAGGTCGAAGCGGTTGAAGGCCTTCACCCACTTCATGCACTCGCGGTCGTTCTCGTTGGTGAGGTGCTGGTAGGCGCCCTCACGGTGCCACGGGTAGAACGAGTGATAGCGCAGCGCGTACAGGCCGCCCTGCGGGATGTGGTTCTTGAACACGTGGTAGATGTACTCGTCGTGCCCCCACGAGAGGTGCACGTTGTCGAGCCCGCAGTGCGGTTCGTAGATGCCGTTCTCGGTCATCAGTGCGGGATTCTTCGAGTCCGGGTTGGCCTCGAAGAACTCGGGGTACACGCACTTGTCGGAGAACTTGCAGCCGACGACGAAGGTGTCGCCGACGACGGCCCACTGCGGCTCGCCCCAGAGGCAGAGGATCTTGCCCAGGTCGTGCACCAGGCCGGTCAGCTGGAACCAGCGCGGCTGTCCGGCGGCGCGCACCGCCTCGGCCGTCTGCATGGCGTGCTCGATCTGGGTGAAGTCGGCGTCGGGGTCGCTGTCGTCAACGAGCTGCTCGAGGTACTCGAGCGCCTCCCACACGGTCATCTCCATGCGGTCGAGCGACAGGTACTCCTTCTTCTTGGCCAGCACGAAGTCCAGCGTCTGGTGCTGATGGTTCAGACGGTAGAACTCCTTGACGGTGCTGCGCGCCTCGGCGGCGTAATTGCGGAACTCTTCCGGCTTCTTTCCTTCGCCCGGATGCGTAGCGTGTGCCATGACCCCTCCTGATCGAACAGACGGCCAGTATAGCCCGCGGTGCTAGGATCGAGACCAGCCATGGATGTCAAGGTCCTGACCGAGTACGAGCAATCCAGCCTGTCGCAGCGGCAACCGCTGCCGGAGCGCTACCTCGGGTTGGGCCTCGAGGAGATGGAGCGCCGCATCAGGGCGGCCAAGGCCACCCTCGGGGACCGCCTCCTGATTCTCGGCCACCACTACCAGCGCGACGAGGTGCTCGTCCACGCCGACGTGGTCGGCGACTCCTGGAAGCTGTCGCGGGAGTGCAAGGCCCGCAGCCAGGCCGAGTTCGTGGTGTTCTGCGGCGTCCACTTCATGGCCGAGAGCGCCGACATCCTCGGCGCCGACCACCAGAAGGTCTCGCTGCCCGACCTGGCCGCGGGGTGCTCGATGGCCGACATGGCCGACCTCGACCAGCTGACGACCTGCTGGCGGGAACTGGAGGCGATGGGTCTCACCGAGGGCCTCGTCCCGGTCACCTACATCAACTCCTCGGCGGCCATCAAGGCGTTCGTCGGCGAGCACGGCGGCACCATCTGCACGTCGGGCAACGCCAGGGCCACCCTGGAATGGGCCTGGGCGCGCGGCCAGCGCATCCTCTTCATGCCCGACCAGCACCTCGGCCGGAACACCGCCTGGAAGATGGGCGTGCCGCTGGACCAGATGCTGGTGTGGGATCCGGAGGAGGTCGCCGGCGGTCATACCGCCGAAGCGCTCCGCGCCTCGCGACTGCTCCTGTGGAAGGGCCACTGCTCCGTCCACACGCGGTTCACGGTCTCGCAGATTGCCAACATCCGGAAGCAGCACCCGGGCATCCGCGTGATCGTGCACCCCGAGGTGCCGCTGGAGGTGGTCCAGGCCGCCGACGAGTCGGGGTCGACCGAGCACATCCTCAAGCGCGTGCGCGAGTCGGCGCCCGGGTCGGTGTGGGCGGTCGGCACCGAGATCCACCTGGTGAACCGCCTGGCCAACGAGGTGGCGCCCGGCAAGACCGTCGTCACGCTCGACCAGTTCGGGTGCCTGTGCTCGACGATGTTCCGGGTGTCGCCCAACCATCTGCTGTGGGTGCTCGAGGGAATGATCGACGGCGTGGTCCACAACCACATCGTCGTGCCCGAGCCCACCAAGCACTGGGCCCGGGTGGCGCTCGACAGGATGCTCAGTATTCAGTGATGGACAGGCTCAGGGCTCAGGGCTCAGGGCTCAGACAGCCACAGGCCCAGTGCCGGAGACGCACGGCTCAGACACCATCAGACTCGAGGCCCTTGGTTCACCGCTCCGCGACGTCCATGAGCGACGCTCTCTGAGCCCTGAGCCTTGAGCCCTGAGCCTTCAAGGAGACAATACGAATATGCCCTACGAACTCGCCCCGCTTCCCTACGCCCACAACGCGCTCGAGCCGTTCATCGACGAGCAGACGATGCAGATCCACCACGGTCGGCATCACCAGACGTACGTCAACAACGTCAACGCCGCGCTCGAGAAGTACCCGGAGCTGCAGGGCAAGCCGATCGAGCAGTTGATCGCCGACCTGAACGCGATCCCCGAGGACATCCGCACCGCGGTCCGCAACAACGGCGGCGGCCACGCCAACCACACGCTGTTCTGGCAGGTGATGGGCCCCAACGCCGGCGGCGCGCCCACCGGCAAGGTGGCCGAGGCGATCAACGCGAAGTTCGGCTCGTTCGACGCCTTCAAGGAGGCCTTCGCGAAGGCGGCCGTCGGCCGCTTCGGCTCGGGCTGGGCGTGGCTGATCAAGAACGGCGACGGCGTGGAGATCACGAGCACGCCGAACCAGGACAGCCCGCTGATGGAAGGCAAGACGCCGCTGCTCGGCCTCGACGTGTGGGAGCACGCGTACTACCTGAAGTACCAGAACAAGCGCCCCGACTACATCGCGGCGTGGTGGAACGTCGTCAACTGGGACGCCGTCAACGCGCGCTTCTAGCTTCACGGAGGTAGGGCGCGGTGTCCCCACCGCGCCGCTGTGCGTCACGGCGCGGTCGCTTTCCCTGAGCAACGCCGAAGGCGAGACCGCGCCCTACTTCTGTCCCCCGCCCCAGCGCACCTGCCCGCCCACCACGGTCACCATGGCCTTCACCGCCCACAACCGCTCGGGCGGGATGCTGAACACGTCCTCCGACAGCACCACGAAGTCGGCCAGGCGTCCCGGCGACAGCGTGCCCTTCTCCCGCTCCTCGCGGCTCGCGTAGGCCGCGTCCACCGTGTAGTGCCGCAGCGCCGCCGCGACGCCGATCCGGTTGCGCGGATACCAGCCGCCCGCCGGCGTGCCGTCCGGGAGCTGCCGCGTGACGGCGGCGTGGATGCCGCGCATCACCTCCATCGTGAACACCGGGTAGTCGCTCCCGAACGCCTGCACGGCGCCCGCCTCGTCGAACAGCGCGAAGGCGTCGGCGCGTGACGCGCGCTCGGGGCCGAGCGCCGGCGCGAAGCTGCCGAGCGTGACGGCATCGGGACTCGCGAACATCGCCTGCGTCGAGGCGATCACGCCGAGTGCGCGGAAGCGCGGCAGGTCCTCCGGCGAGGGCAGTTCCACGTGCTCGACGCGATGGCGGCGTTCGGTGGTGCCGTTCACCCGCGCCGCGTGCGCGAACGCATCGAGGGCCATGCGGATCGCGCGATCGCCCACGGCGTGCAGTTCCACCTGCAGGCCGGCCTTGTCGTAGGCCGCGACGCTGGCGTTCAGCGTCTCCTGATCCCACATCGGCAGGCCGGTGTCGGTCGGGCGGTCGGCGTACGGCGCGAGCAGCGCCGCCGTGTGGCCGTCCACGGTGCCGTCGAGCATGCCCTTGGCGATCCCGAACGTGAGCCAGCCGTCGGGGTGTGAGTCGCGCAGGCGCACGAGTTCGGCCAGTCGCTCCGGCGTGACGTTCTTCTCGAGCGGGACGGCGACCCGGACACGGATGGGCAGCGTGCGCGCCGCGAGGGCGCGCTTGTAGGCCTTGACGCGGACGCTGTCGGGGGCGCTGGCACTCGCATCCTGCACCGACGTCAGGCCGTACGAGGCTGCCTTGGACAACTCGCCGAGCACCATGCGGTAGGCCTCGTCCTCCGAGACCGGTGGCACGAGCCGCTGCACGAGCGCCATGGCCGCCTCCTGCAACAGGCCCGTGGGTTCACCGTTCGGGTCGCGGCCAATCCGACCGTTGGGTGGATCGGGCGTGTCGCGCGTGATCCCGGCCCTTGCCAGCGCGACGCCGTTGACCAACACCTGGTGGCCGTCGCGATCGGTGAGCATCACCGGGCGACCGGCGAAGACGGCGTCCAGGTACTGTCGATGCGGCTTCAGGCCGGGGAAGTCCGAGGGACCCCACCCGCGCCCGAGGAGCCACGCCTCCGTGCCCAACGACGCCTGCCCTTCCCCCAGTCGGCGGACGATCTCGGCAACCCGGCCCGCGCCCGCAAGGTCCACCTGCGGCCGCAGCGGCAGGTGCCAGTGCGCGTCGTTGAACCCGGGGACCACGCGTCGCCCCTGCGCGTCGATGACGCGCGTGGCGGGGGACGCCATGGATCGGACCACGTCGCTGTTGCCGACGGTGAGGATGCGACCGTCGCGGACGGCAATCGCCTCCGCTTCCTGGCGGGCCGGATCGCCGGTCCAGACCCGGGCGTCGACGACGATCAGGTCAGGGGCCTGCGAGGCGTCGCGGCGGCACCCCGGGCCGCTCACCAGGGCCAGCAGCAGGAGGAAGCCGACGCGCGAGGTCATGACCGAGTCTACATGCCTCACAACGGCGGCGAGTCGCGATAGGCTGTACGTCTTCGCCCATGCCATCGCGCCCAACAGTCCCCCACGTCGCCCTCGTGGCGGCGCTCGTCGTGTCCGTCCTGTCGGTGTCCAGCCACGCCATCCGGCAGGTTCCCGCCCCGTTGTCGATGCACCTGCAGGTGCCCGACGGCTACACCATCGAGCGCATCGCCGGGCCGGAACTCCTGTCGTACCCGATGTTCGGCGTGCCCGACGACGCGGGTCGGCTCTTCGTGTTCGAGTCCACCGAGCCGAACACGATGACCACCGAGGAGATGCTGGCAAAGCCGTCGTACCACATCCGGGTGCTCGAGGACGCCAACGGCGACGGCACGTACGACCGCAGCACCATCTACGCCGACAAGCTGCCCTTCCCGAAGGGCGGCGCGTGGGTGGACGGCAGCCTGTACGTGTCTGCGGCCCCGCACCTGCTGCGCCTGAAGGACACCAACGGTGACCTGGTCGCCGACGAGCGGGAGGTCGTCGTCACGGGCTGGACGCTCAACGTCAACGGCGCCGCGCTCGGTGGGCCGTTCCTCGGCCCCGATGGATACCTGTACCTCACGGACGCGCGTCGGGGCTTCCGCATCACGCGCAAGGAAGGCGACACGCTGGAGGGGAAGGGCGCGCGCATCTGGCGCGTCCGGCCGGACGGCACCGGTCTCGAGTGGGTGTCTGGCGGCGGGTTCGACAACTCGATCGAACTCGTCTTCATGCCGTCGGGCGACGTGGTCGGCACGATGACGTACTTCATCGAGCCGCGCGACGGCCTGCGCGACGCGCTGATGCACTGGGTGGAGGGCGGCGTCTACCCGAAGCCGCTCGACGTGATTGCCGCCGACAAGCTGAAGCTGACCGGCGACCTGATGCCGCCGATGACGATGCTGGCGCGCGTCGCGCCGTCGGGGCTGGCGCGCTACCGCGGCACGGCGCTCGGGCCCGACATGCACGGCAACCTGTTCAGCGCGCAGTTCAACACCGGGCGCGTGATGCGGCATGTCGTGTCGGCCAGCGGATCGACCTACCGCACCGAGGACTTCCCGTTCATGACGTCCACCAGCGGCGACTCGCACCCGACCGACGTGCTGCAGGACGCCGACGGCAGCCTCATCGTGATCGAGACCGGCGGCTGGTTCATCAAGGGCTGCCCGCTGTCGCGGGTGGCCAAGCCGGAAGTCGCCGGCGGCATCTACCGCATCCGCAGGGCCGGTGCCCCGGCCGTCACCGACCCGCGCGGCGGGTCGATTCCGTGGGCGTCGCTCACCCCGGCGCGGCTCGGCGGGCTGCTGGCCGACCCGCGGCCGGTCGTCCGCGATCGCGCCCTCGAGGCTCTCGTGCGCGCCGGCGAGGGCGGGGTGCCGACGCTGGCGAACGCGCGTCGGCTCGGCTCGGATCCCGAGACGCGGGCGGCCGTCGTCTTCGCGTTGCATCGCATCGGCACGCCGGCGGCGCGTGAGGCGGTCCGCGCGGCGCTTGCCGATCGCGACGTCGCGGTGCGCGTCGCGGCAGCGCGCAGCGCGGGCCTGGCGCGCGACGAGGCCGCGCTGCCCACCCTGCTGCGACTCGTGGTGACCGACGCGCCGGCGGTACGGCGGCAATCGGCGACGGCGCTCGAGCAGCTCGGCCGGTCCGAGGCGGTGCCCGCTCTGCTCAAGGCCGCGCAGGCGCCAGGCGACCGCTTCCTCGAGCACGCGATCATCCACGCGCTCATCGCGCTGAAGCAGCCCGAGCCGCTCGTCACGGCCCTGGGCTCGCCGGCCACCGCGGTGCGCCGCGCCGCGCTCATCGCCCTCGACCAGATGGACGGCGATCGGCTGACCCAGGACCACGTGCGTCCCTTCCTCACTTCGAAAGACGATGCGCTGTGGCGCACGGGGATCTGGGCCGCCTCGCATCATCCCGGCTGGTCGGACCTGGTGATCACGGGTGTGCGCGCGCGCCTCGACGCGCCGGCGCTGGCCGAGGCGGACGCCGCCGCCTTGCGCGATGTGATGGTCGGCGTGTGCAAGGACGGCGACGTGCAGCGCTTCATCGCCGCCGGCCTGGCCGGACAGCGGGCGCCGCTGCTGCTCGACGTGATGCAGGCGTGTCCCGTGAGCAAGGTGCCCGAGGCGTGGGTGGAGGCGCTGCGGACGCGGCTCGCGTCGGGCGACGCGGCGACGCGGGCTCGCGTGATGCGGCTGGTGGCGGCGCGCCGCATCGAGCCGCTCGCGCCCGACCTCGCGCGCCTCGCCGGTGATGCGGCGGCGCCCGTGCCGCAGCGCTTCGAGGCGCTCGACGCGCTCGTGCTCGTGAAGCCAGCGCTCGACGAGCCCACCTTCGCGTGGCTGTCCTCCCAGCTCGACAAGGCACAGCCGGCGCCGGTCCGCCAGCAGGCCGCCGGCATCCTCTCGCAGGCGGCGCTGACCGATGCCCAGCTCGTCGCCCTGGCCGAGACTCACGTCGCCACCACCGACGCCTTCCTCCTGCCGCGCATCGTCACGGCCTTCGATCGCAGCACGAGCGCCAGCGTCGGCACCGCATTGGTGAGGGCCCTCGAGCGATCGACCGACAGGCTCGACGTGCTGTCGGAGCGCGATCTCTCGACCCGCCTGGCGCGGTTCCCAGAGCCCGTGCCGACGCAGGCGGCGCCGTTGATGCTCGCCTTGCAGCAGCGGCAGAATGCCCGCCTGAAGCGGCTCGAGCAGATCGACGCCGGCCTCGGGCGCGGCGACATCGACGCCGGGCGGCGCCTGTTCTTCGGCAAGGCGACCTGCTCGACGTGCCATGCCGTGGGCTCGCAGGGGGCGGCGTTCGGGCCCGACCTGAGCAACATCGGCGAGATCCGCTCGCGCCACGACATCCTCGAGGCGATCCTCTATCCGAGCGCCAGCTTCGCGCGCGAGTACGAGACCTGGCGCGTGCGGACGAAGACCGGCGAGAACACCGGCATCGTGAAGGAGCAATTGCCGGATGCGCTGTTGCTCGAAACGGGCCCCGGCGCCTCGCTGCGCCTGCCGCGCGCGACCGTCGCATCGGTCGAGCCCGTCGAGTTCTCGATGATGCCGCCGGGCCTCGAGCAACTGCTCACGCCTGCGGAGCTGTCGAACCTGATCGCGTACCTCGAGGCGCTGCCCGACCCGCTGGATCGCAAGGCGAAGCGCTGAGCGTCGACATGAATGTCGACGCCTACGCCGGGGGGTACTGAAGGTCGACGCCCACGGATTGAGGGGAGGATGTCCGAGCCCCACGCGTAGCGGCCGACCTTCAGGTCGGCCGTCATCGCGATCCGCGATCAGTACAACGTGACCAGGACGCGCGTGCCGGCCTCGACGCGCGCGACGCCAATCGGCACCTCGACGTACCCGTCGGCGTCCGACAGGCTCGTCACGTCCCCGGAGCCCTTGAACACCGGCACGGCCCGATCGCCGTCGAGCCGCACCGGGTAGAACTGCAGCCGATCCACCGGCGACGACAACGCACGCGTGAGCGTCGCCTCACGCGTCACCGGCACGAGCGCGGGCAGGCCGGCCAGTCGCCGCACCAGCGGCCGCAGCAGTACGTACGCGTTGGACAGGCACGAGGTCGGGTTGCCCGGCATCGCCAGTACGAACTGCGCGCCGCCGTCCCGGTCGATCCGGGCGAATGCCGTCGGCTTGCCCGGCTTCACGGCGATGCCGTGGAACCGCACCTCGCCCCGCTCGGCGAGGATGTCGGCGCCGTAGTCCTGCTCGCCCACGGAGCTGCCGCCCGAGCACACGATGAGGTCGGCGCCGGCAGCCGCGTCGAAGGCGTCACGCCAGGCCTGCAGCGTGTCTCGCACCAGCGGCAGCGGGAGCACGTCGGCGCCCGACGCCCTGCACAGGGCGGCGAGCATCGCGCGGTTCGCGTCGTAGATGTGTCCGGCGGGCGGCGGACCTTCCGCGTCCCCGGCATCGAGGAGTTCGTCGCCGCTCGAGATCAGCGCCACCACGGGGCGCCGCCGCACGAGCAGCGTTCGCAGGCCGAAGGATGCCGCCACGCCGACCCGCGCTGGGGTGAGCACGTCGCCGCCGCGCAGCACCACCGCGCCGGTCCGGACGTCGTTGGCGCGGGGCGACACGTGGTCACCCGGGACCGCCGGGCGCGTGAACTTCACGCGGTCGGCGTCGCGCGACGTGCGCTCGACCATCACCATCGCGTCCGCGCCGTCGGGGATGGGCGCGCCGGTGGCCGTGTCCACGCAGGTGCCCGGTGCGACGGTCCCGGCAAACGCGGCACCGGGACGCGCGCGGCCGGCAAGGCGCAGCCAGACAGGCGCCGCGTCGGTGGCCTCGGCCACATCCGACGCCCGGACGGCGTAGCCGTCCATCGCCGACCGGTCGAAGCCGGGGACGTCGAACGGCGCCGGCACGTCGGCCGCGAGCACCCGGCCCGCGGCCTCGCCGACGGCCACCCACTCGGCGCCATCGACCACGCGTGCTGCCTCGTCGATGAGGCGACGCGCCTCCTCGAGCGGCAGCACGTCGCCGAAGGGCCGCATGCCACCGAACGCGCCGTCGCGTCCGGCGCGGGAGGCATCGCTCATGAAACCCGCCCTCCGTGGTCGTGCGGTCGGCTCGTGTTCACGGTTCCTCGCGCTCGACCGACCCGGCGTCGCAGGCCCCCTGCGGGCGCGCCACGCCGCGCTGGTCCGTCGCGGGGCACGTCGCCGCGATGCCGAGCGCCGGGCTCCCGACCTGCGGCATGTGCGTCAGTGTCGGCCCCCCGTTGGCGGCAAGCGGCCCCAGGAGTGGATCGGCGGCGATGACGTCGCTGGCCACGGCGCTGCACGATGCGTCCTGCGTGACGTTGTGCCCCCACGAGGTGATCGTCACGACCCCGGATCCGAAGGGGCCCAGTTCGCAGGCGTACCACTGGTTGCCCGAGACGATGCTGTTGAGGAGCGTCATCGACGCGTTGGCGGCGGTGAACGTCCCGACGAAGATGGCCGACGGTGCCCAGTCCGGCCCGGCGTTGCCCGTGAGGGTGGTGTTGGTCAGGGTCATGGCGCCGTCGGTCTGGAAGATGGCGCCGCCGTGCCAGCCCGTCGACCGGTTGCCGCTCAACGTGCTGTTGAGGAGCGTCGCGTTGCTCAGGCTGCGAATCCCCCCGCCGACGTCGGTGGAAGTGTTGCCGCTCAGGGTGCTGTTCTCGATCTGCACGCTGGCGCCGAAGAACGCGTACACGCCTCCGCCCGCCCCGTTGGTGGCGCTGTTGCCGCTCACCGTGCTGTTCCGCAGCCGCAAGGTGCTGCCACCCCCGTTGTAGATGCCGCCGCCGCCCTTCCAGAAGTCCAGGGCACCGCTCTTCATCACGTTGTTGGTGACGATGCACCGGTCCATGTCGAGGGTGCCGTTGTTGAGCACGCCGCCGGCCAGATCCCACCCGAAGCCGTTCGCGATGGTCAGATCGCGCAGCAACAACCCGGCGCCGGCGTCGACGATGAAGATCCGGTCGGCTCCGCCCCCGCTCAGGACGATCCCCGGCGCGGCCGCCGCGTCCACCGTCACCGTCTTGCCGCCCACCACGATCGGCCCGGCCAGCGGGATGGTGGCGCCAGCCAGCGACGGCGCGAAGGTGATGGTGCCGTTGTTGGCCACCGTGGCGACTGCCGCGCGCAGCGAGCCCGGGCCGGCGTTGGCCGACGTGGTGACGACGACCGACGACGGTTGCGTGAGGCCGACGCCGTCGATGAGGACGGGGCCGGTGCCCATGCCGGTGTCGGGCAGGCGGAAGCGATAGCCCCACACGCTCGTGCGCGTGAAGCCGTCGTTCGGGGCGCCGGCCGGCTGCGCGGCGCCGCGCGCGAAGTCGCTGAAGGGCAGGACCACCTCGCGCCACCCGCTGAAGTCGTCCACGAACGACGCGCCGAAGCGTTCCGACGAGTCAGGTCCGCGGTACACGCGCACGTAGTCGACGAGCATCGTGGCGGGGAAGACCGTGTCGGCGCCGACCGGGCCGCCAAAGTTGCCACCGACCGCGACGTTGAGGAGCAGGAAGAACGGGTGATCGAAGACCCACTGGCGCGGCGCCACGTCGGCCGGCGTGGCCGTGTGGTACTTCACGCCGTCCACGAACCAGTCGATCCGGCCGGGTTGCCACTCGACCGCCACCGTGTGGTACGCCTGGTGCGCGGGCGTGCCGAAGTCGTACGTGCCGAAGAAGGAGCTCCCGCCCGAGTAGCCCGGCCCGTGGATGGTCCCGAAGATCTCGTTGGGCACCCGTCCGACGAACTCCATGATGTCGATCTCGCCGGCCTGCGGCCAGCCGACCTGGCCGATGTTGGAGCCGAGGCTCCAGAAGGCCGGCCAGAGCCCCGCGCCCGCCGGCACCTTGACGCGCGCCTCGACGCGTCCGTACCCGAACTCGACCTTGTGCTGCGAGATCAGGCGCGCCGAGGTATAGCGGCACGGGCCGTAGTAGCAGGTGAGGGCGCCGTCGGCTTCGCGCACCGTGATGGCCAGGTGACCGGCGCCGTCGGTCGCCGCATTGGCAGGGTCGCCCGTGTAGTACTCGAGTTCCTCGTTGCCCCAGCCGGGGATGCCCTGCGCGGTGCCGTCCCCGACCTCGGGCGTCCAGTGTCTGGCGTCAGGCGAAGCGCCAGCCGCGCCGTCGAACTCGTCGGACCACACCAGCGTCCAGCCGGCCGGTCCGGGATCCGCGGCGCGGTTGTCGAGCACGTCCACGGCGATGGTGTCGCCGCTGTTGCGGCCGTAGTACCAGAAGCGCAGGCCATCGGCGGCGCTCCAGTCCTGGGGCGTGACGAACTCCCGGCCGAACCAGGCGTCGGCCCCACCCGCGGTCACCGCCTGGCCGTCGAACGTCCAGCCGTTCAGCGGCGTGGTGGCCGCACCACAGGCCTGGCCGATCTGCGAGGCGCGGAAGTGGAACACGAGGTCGAGGTCGCCGTCGCCGTCGGCATCCTGCAGGTGCCGACGAGGCACGCCAGCCGCGTCCACGTGGGCCTCGCGCGCGCCGGCAAAGGTGACGGTCCGTTCATCGAGCGTCGCGGCGTCGAACGACGGCGTCGTCGGCACCACCACCGCCACGACGCCGTTGCCGCCCTTGCAGCGGTTCCCCTGCACCTGCACCGCGATGCGGAGGGGCGGCGTCACCGACAGCACCGCTTCGTCGGTCGTCTGTCCCGGCAGCGCCAGCGGACCGTCGGCGGGAATCACCAGTCGGTCCAGGGTCACGTTCGGCGATGACCGCCAGAGATAGGGGAACTGCGTGAAGTCGTCGAGCAACACGCCGTCGAACGGGATGGCGAGTGCGGCGGCGGTGGTGGCCAGCACCAACGGCACGACACACGCGCGGGACATGTTCTTCATGGGGAGACCTCTGACCGATGGACGTGCGTTCAGGGACGACCGAACGAGCCGGCGGAAGGGAGGACCTGCGACCGTGATGCGATGCCCGAGTGTATCCAGTGGCTTGCGCCAGGCGCAAGACGCCGTAGCCCGCGTCTCAGACGGCGGTCGCGCACACGCGCGCCAGGTCCTCGAAGTACCGCGGGTAGGTCTTCCCGGTGCACGCCGGGTTGGTGATCACGACACCCGGCACGCGCAGTCCGGCCAGCGACAGGCTCATCGCCATGCGATGGTCGTCATAGGTCTCGATGGTCGCGCCGTGCAGCGGCGCCGGCGTGATGGTGAGGCCGTCCCCGTGTTCTTCCACGAGGCCGCCCAGCTTGCGCAGCTCGCGCGCGAGGTCGCCGATCCGGTCCGTCTCCTTGTGCCGGATGTGCGCCACGCCGGTGATCCGCGTCGGTCCTTCGGCAAACAGCGCCACCACGGCGAGCGTCTGCACCGTGTCGCTGATGGCGTTCATGTCGACGTCGATGCCGCGCAGCGGCGCACCGGTCACCGCCAGTCCCGTCGTCGTCTCGGCAACACCGCAGCCCATCGCGCGCAGGCACTCGACGAATCCGACGTCGCCCTGCAGCGCCTGCGACCCGAGCCCCTCGACGGTCACCGTCCCGCCGGCGATCGCAGCGGCGCCCCAGAAGTAGCTGGCCGCGCTCGCATCGGGCTCGATGTCGTAGGCCGTGCCGCGGTAGCGGCCCGGGGCTGGCACCGTCAGGCGTCGGAGGTCGCTGCCATCCACGTCGATCCCGAAGGCGCGCATCACCCCGAGGGTCATGTGCACGTACGGCTGCGAGACCAGCGGGCCGTCCACGCGCAGGTCCACGGGGGCCGCGGCGTACGGCGCGGCCATCAGCAGGCCGCTGAGGAACTGGCTCGAGATGTCGCCGCCGACCACCGCCGTGCCGCCGTGCAGGCCGCGGGTGTCGATCACCACGGGAGGGCAGTCGCCCGGCGATTCCGCGCGGCAACTGGCGCCGAGCGCGTCGAGCGCCGCGAGCAGGTCGCCCATCGGCCGCTGCCGCATGCGCGGCACGCCGTCGAGCCGGTAGTGCCCGCCAATGGCCGCGAGCATGGCCGTCAGGAAGCGGATCGTGGTCCCGCTGTTGGCGACCCACACCTCGCCGCGGTCAACGGCGAGCTGACCCCCACAGCCCGTGATGTCGATGGTGGCGGCATCGCGGTCGACGACGAGCGCCAGCCCGAGCTGCTCGAGCGCGGCGATCATCACCCGCGTGTCCTCGCTGTCGAGCACGCCGGTCAGTCGGGAGGGGCCGTCAGCGAGGGCGGCGCAGACCAGCGCCCGGTTGGTGAGGCTCTTGGAACCTGGCGGCCGCACGCGGGCATCGAGCGGGCCGCATGGGGCGATCGCTACCGAATCCATGCCCGGTCAGTATCGCTCACCGCGGCGGCCGGGTGCTGCTCCGGCCGAGCGGCGTGGGTCAGTCGCGGTCGTCGCTCTCGGTGCGCTTGAGCGGCGGCACGGGCGTGTCGGGCGAGAGCGCCGGGCGGCGCGTGTGCCAGTCGGTGGCCGCCTCGTAGGCCCGCGCCAGGGCGAGAACGCGGCCTTCCGAGAAGCGCGGCCCCGCGATCATCAGGCCCACCGGCAGTCCCGCGGTCGTGAACCCGCACGGCACGGAGATGGCCGGGATGCCGTACACGTTGAAGTGTCCGGTGTTCTCGAGCTCGGGGTTGCGAGGCACGTCCTTCTCCTCGCGCTGGAGCGCCGCGTCCACCGTTCGGGGTGTGCGTCGTCGGGTCGGCAGCACTACCAGGTCCACGTCGGCGAAGCTGTCGTCGATCGTGCGGCGTATGAGCTCGACGGTCCAGTGGCCACGAATGTAGTCGGCAGCCCTGGCGTCCCTGTCGCCGTTGAGGTTCCGGCGCGTCGGAATCTGGTAGCGCTGGGCCATCCTCGTGAAGAGCGGCTCGTGATACGCGTACATCTCGGCGCCGAGGCTTCCAGGCGCCGCAGACGGCAGGACCACCTCGCGGGGGCTGGTCCCGGTGAGCGTCGCGATGGTCGTCAGCGCCGCGTCGACGGCCCTGGCGACGTCGGTGTCGAGGTGATCGAAGAACGGCACGCGCGCAACGCCGACGCGAAGTCCCTTCACCGACTGGCGCGCGGCAGACACGTAGTCCTCGGCGGCGTGCTCCACCGACGCGATGTCGAGGCGGTCGTACCCGGCCAGCGCCTGGAGCATCAGCGCCGCATCACCCACGGTGCGCGTCATCGGGCCGCAGTGGTCCAGCGAGAGCACCAGCGGGACGATGCCGCGGATCGACACGAGCCCGTAGGTCGGCTTGAGCCCCACGATGCCGCAGTAGGAACTCGGCGTGCGGATCGAACCGCCGGTGTCGGTGCCGAGTGCCCCGTAGCACAGTGCCGCAGCCACTGCCGCCGCCGACCCTCCCGACGACCCGCCCGGATTGCGATCGAGCGCCCAGGGGTTCCGCACGGGTCCGTAGTAGCTGGTCGCCGACGTCCCGCCGTTGGCGAACTCGTGCAGATTGAGCTTGCCCAACATGACGGCGCCGGCGGCAGTGAGGCGCCTCACGACCTCGGCATCCTCCTTCGGCACGCGATCGTCGAACACGGCGCTGGCCGCCGTCGTGCGCACGCCAGCCGTATCGATGTTGTCCTTGAGCGCCACGGGGACGCCATGCAGCGGACCGCGGAACCTGCCCGCGACCGCCTCGGTCTCGAGCACCTTCGCCTGCGCCAGCGCCGCCTCGCGCGTGACCGTGATGAAGGCGTTCAGCTTCGGGTCGTACGTGGCGATGCGATCGAGGCACGCCGCGGTGAGTTCCACGGGCGAGACCTTCCGGCTTCGTACGAGGGCCGCCGCGTCCGCGAGTGAGAGCCACGCGAGCTCGGTGGCGGCTGCTGGACGCACGATGGCCTGCCGGGCCACGAGGCGTGGCGCTGCGGCAACGGTCACCAGGGAGGCGGCAAAGGCACGCCGCGTGAGCGTAGGCATGCCAGACGTTACACCAGATGCCAGGGCGACCGGCCGATGTGGCCTGGGGGCGACCCCTGGTTGGCCGGGCCGCGCGCCCACGATCCGCCAGACCGTGCCGGCCGCGGTGTTCGCGAGCCGAAGCCTCGGTACGACCTGGCTGCGGCGTCGCTCGACTCACTCACGCTCACCTGCGCGTCACGCGTCAGGAATGCGCCCAGCTCACCTCGCCGTCCCAGTCGCCCCGACTGCGGACGACGCGCAGCCGCGTGAACGACGAGCGATCCGAGAGCAGCCCGGCGTTGTCCTCATCGAGCCGTCCGCGGTGGGTGCCGGGCTTGTACGCTGCCTGCTTCATGCCATCGTCGGAGTGCCACAGCGACCACGTGAAGCCGTCGCGTCCGTCGAAGCCGCCGCGAAACGCCGCCCGGCGCAGGTTCGAGGGCTGGGCGCCGTAGTCCTCGAGCACCGCCACCACGCCGGCGACGAACCGCAGGATGCGCGGCATCGTCTCGGCGTCGCGCGAGGCGAAGCCCGCCGAGGTGAGCACGATCAGCGGTCCGCCCGGGTCGGCCGGGGCCGCGCGGATGGCCTCGTCCTTCTGCACCTGCCCACGCCAGTTGACGGCGCCGCGATGCGCGAACGGCACGGCCAGGCAGTGCCACGAGGCGACGGCCTCGCCGAGCCAGGGCAGCGCCTCACCCGGCGCCTCGACCATCGCTTCGGCCGCCGCGCGGCTGTGCCAGATGCCGACGCCGCCCCACACGTCGCTCACCCCGGTCAGCATGCCGTCGGGACCGACGTCGTAGTGCGGCCCGAACATCCAGCAGTCGGGACCAGCCACGGTGGGGAAGACGCGCTCGCGCGACGACACCCGGTCCGGGAACCGGAGCCGATGCAGGGTGACCCAGTCGTGCCCGTCCATATTGCTCATCTGTGGACCTCGCCCGGATTCTACTCGTACTGTCGATCCACGAACCGCTAACGGCGCGGTGGTGACACCGCGCCCTACCTGTGTGAATGCGGTCCTTGAGCCCTGAGCCGTCAGCCGTCAGCCGTCAGTCGTACCGACAGACGCTGACGAGGTCCGCGAGCAGCGCGTACGCGGTGATCTCGAGCCCGCCGTCGCGCTGCGTCATCACCACGCGCCCGAGCGGCCACGTGTCGAACTCGATGGCATTGGCGGGACCGTCGAGGATCGCCAGCGGATCGTCTGCCGCCAGTTCCTCGAGCTGCACGCGCACGGACACCTCGGCCCCGTGTCCGCGGCCCGTCGCCACGAGCTTCAGCCTGCGGCCCTGCGCACGGGCGGCGCGCGCCCGCTCGCCTGCATCGGATCCCACGCCCTCGCGGACGACATCGTGCGGGGTCACGTCGGCGTCGAGCAGCACGTTGGCCAGCGCGGCGGCCTTGGCGGCCGCATCCCAGCCCTCGACGTCATGGCTCGGGTCGGCCTCGGCGATGCCGGCCTCCTGCATCCGCGCCAGCGCCGCGGCGAACGGTTCGCCGCGCTCGAGTGCCGTGAGGATCTCGTTGGTCGTGCTGTTGACCACGCCACGAAAGCCCCGGATCACGACGGCCGGCATCGTCTCGCGTACGAGGTTGAACACCGGGATGCCGTCCATCACGGCGCCCTCGAACAGGAACGAGCGGCCGGCCGCCTGCGCGGCGGCGAGCAGCGCGCGATAGGCGAATGCGACGGGCCCCTTGTTGGCGCTGATCACGTCGGCGCCATTGGCCAGCGCCGTCCGCACGTGCGCAATCGCCGGTTCGCCCGACTCGATGTCGAGCGTCGTGACCTCGACGACCACCGGCGTCACGTCACGGTGCGCCCGCAGTCGCCCGAGCACCTCGTCGAGGAACGCCACCGACGATGGCGACGCGGGCGCAACGTCGGCGAGCGCCGCGTCGATGCGGGCGGCGTCGAGTCCCGCGAGGTCGACCACGGCCCCGTGCCTGCGCGTGCTGACCGCAACGATGCGAGGGTGGATGCCGAGACGATCCAGCGCTTCACGTGACTCGTCGAGCAGCCGCACGAACCTCCGGCCGACGTGGCCGTAGCCGACCAGCACGAGGGCCGGGGTCATCGCCTCGCTTCGCGCACGAGGTGGCCCAGTTCCGGAAGCACCAGCCTCTCCATGGCCAGGCTGATCGCATTCTCCGACCCGGGGAGTGCCACGAGGATGCGGCACTGGGTGACGCCCGCGCAGGCCCGGCTCAGCATCGCCGCCGCGCCGATCTCCTGGTAGCTGAGCATGCGGAACAGTTCGCCGAAGCCGGGGAGGGGCTTGTCGAACATCGCCGCGATGGCCTCCATCGTCGTGTCGCGCCGGGCGATCCCGGTGCCGCCCGTCGTGAAGATCGCGTCCACCTCGTCGCGCGCCCGCTGCGCCTGAATCCAGCGCTGCACGGCGCTCTCGTCGTCGCGGACCAGGCCGCGCCCGACCACCTGGTGCCCGGCGCCCTCGAGCAGGGCGACCAGGCGGGCGCCGCCCGTGTCGGTCTCCACCGTGCGCGTGTCGCTGATGGTGAGGACCGCGCACCTGACGGAGGCGGGGGCAGCGGCGCGGTGTTCGGTGTGAGACATCGCCCCATTATCGCAGCGACCGCTCGCGCGACCGCCGGCGTAGGATCGCCGCATGGCTGCCCGCGCCTGCCGACCCCTGCTGCTCGCCTCGCTGCTTGCTGCCGCCCTCGCGATGGCGGGGAGCGCGCGGGAGGCGATCCCGCCGCTCGACAAGGAGGCCCGCCGTTGGGTGGACCGCACGCTGGCGGGGCTCTCCCTCGACGAGCGCGTCGGCCAGGTGCTGGCCTCGTCGTTCTTCGGCACGTACACCAGCAGCGACTCGACGACGTTCGACGCGCTGAAGGGCCTGGTTGAGGAGCAGCGGCTCGGCGGCTTCCTCGTGTTCGGCGGGCGGCTGCCGTCGCCGGGCGTGCTGCTGAACCCCACGTACCCGGTGGTCACGCTCGGCGACCCGTACGCGTCGGCGTCGATGTTCAACCGGTTGCAGGCCCTGTCGAAGGTGCCCCTGCTCAACTCCGGCGATTTCGAGACGAGCGTCGCGTTCAGGCTGGCCGGGGCCACGGCCTTTCCCCGAGCGATGGCCTTCGGCGCGGCGGGCGACGAGCGCCTGGCCTTCGAGGCCGGCCGCATCAACGCGGTGGAGTCACGCGCGCTCGGCGTGCACCTGGTGTTCGGGCCGGTTGCCGACGTCAACAACAACGCCAACAATCCGGTCATCAACACGCGGTCGTTCGGCGAGGATCCGGAGCAGGTGGCGCGGCTCGCCGCGGCGTTCGCCCGCGGCCTGCAGGCGGGAGGCGCGATCGCCACGCTCAAGCACTTCCCGGGCCACGGCGACACCGATGTCGACTCGCACCTCGGGCTGCCGCGGGTGCCGCACGACCGCCCCCGCCTCGACGCCATCGAGCTGCTGCCGTTCAGGCGCGGCATCGCCGCGGGCGTCGGCGCGGTGATGGTCGGTCACCTGGTGCTGCCGGCGATCGATCCGGCGCCCGACACGCCGAGCACGCTCAGCGCGCCGATCGTCACCGGCCTGCTGCGCAAGGAACTCGGCTTCGAGGGACTGGCCGTCACCGATTCGATGCAGATGGACGCGGTGGCTCGTGCGTTGCCGCCCGGGGAGGCCGCAGTCCGGGCCTTCGCTGCCGGCAACGACATCGTGCTGCACTCGCCCGACGACCGCGCCGCGCATGCAGCCCTCCGCGACGCCGTGGCGTCGGGCCGGATCCCGGCCACGCAGCTCGAGGCCTCCGTGCGACGCGTGCTCGAAGCCAAGGCGCGCCTGGGGCTGCACCTGAACCGCCGCGTCGATCTCGATGCCATCGCGACCATCGTCGGCACGCGGGCCCATGCCGCCGTCGCCGACGAGGTGAGCCAGCGCGCCATCACGCTGCTGCGCGACGAGCCGGCGTCGGTGCCGCTGACCCTCCCGGCGCAGGCGCAGGTGCTCTACGTGTCGGCCGTCGACACGGCGGGCAACTGGGGTGTCGCCGCGCCGGGGCGTGCGCTGCTCGCCGACCTGCGGGCGCGGGACCTGCGCGTCACGGCGGTGGAACTCTCGGACCGCACCACGCCCGGCGAGCTCGAGCTGCTCAGGGCCGCCGCGCCCCGCTACGACGCGATCGTCGTCGGCGCATTCGTGCGTGTCGCGTCAGGCACGGGCCGTGTCGATCTCGCGCCGGGCGTGGTGTCGACGATCACCGCGCTGGCGCGCACCGGTGCGGCGGCGAAGGTGCCCGTGGTCGGGGTGATCTTCGGCAGCCCCTACGCGGTGATCGGGCTGCCGACGCTGCCGTCGGTGCTGCTGACGTACGACCTCTACGATCGCGCGGAACGATCGGCGGCAGGCGCGTTGTTCGGCGAGCGCGCCATCGGCGGCAAGGTGCCGGTGATGATTCCCGGCGTGGCGAAGATCGGCGACGGCCTGACCAGACGGGCACGGTAGAGCGCGGTGCCGCGCCAGCTCAGAGGTAGGGCGGGGTGTCCCACCCCGCCGTTGGTGCGAACGGCGCGGTCGGAGCCCGGGCCCTACCTGTACGCGATCTCCACGCGGTCGCCGCCGACCAGCGGCTGCGTGCGCCCGGACGGCACCACCGCACCCTCGCCGACGCGCACGAACTCCAGGGCCAGGCGCCCCTCGTGTACCTCGAGCGTGAAGCGCCGGCGTGCGGTCCCCGGTGCCCGGTCCGCGGTGCCCGGTGCCCGCTCGCCGATGTGCATCACCCCCGACGCGTAGCCGGTGGACCACGGATAGCGGCCCGGCCGCTCCGCCACGCGCAGCAGCCTGGTCACCGCCGAGTAGTGGAAGCCGGTCAGCGCGAGGATCGCCGCCCAGCTCGCCATCGCGCGAGCGTAGTGATGGCCGCACTCGGCCTCGTCGAACGGGTTGCGTCGGCGTCCGTCGTAACGCGCCCGGATCATGCGGATGCACTGGAGGCCCTCGGCTTCGAGGCCCTCGTACAGCATCCCGACGGCGGCCGCGTACTCGAACCCGGTCATCACCTCGGTGAAGTACGGGAACGGGTTCTCGGGACGGCCCTTCGGATAGCTGGCCATCAGCAGCGCGGCGTCCTCGCCCATCGCGAACACGCGCATGTTGTTGAAGTGCGCATGCATGTCCGACCGCGCGTTGTACTTGAGGATGCTGCGCAGGGTCGTGCGCGCGTGATCGACGTCGACCAGCGAACCGAGGTCGCAGACGCGCGCCATGAACTGCCCCACGAGCTGGTCGACGAGGCAGCCCTTCGCGAGCTGGAACTCCGGCTTCGTGACGTCCTTGGCGCCCATGCCGACCTGCAGGCTCGGCGCCACCGCCGACGCGCTCGACGGCGGACGCACCTCGTGTTCGTAGTACTCGCCGTTGAACAGCTGCGTGTCGATCCACGCGCGGCCGCGCGCGTAGAGGGTGCGGCAGGTCTCCGCGAACGGCGCGTCGCCGACGTAGGTGGCCATCTCGGTCGCGGCGCGCAGGGCGCCGAGGTACCACAGGCCCATCTGCGGGTTCGGCCCGTAGTACTCGACGTCCATCGTGTTGTGCTGGCAGCCTTCCATCACGCCGTCGCGGTCGGCGTCCCAGCCACCCGGGATCCAGCAGAACTCCACGCTGCGCTTGATGGCCGGCCACAGGCGCCGCAGGTCGTCGTCGCGGCCCGAGAGCTGCCAGTCGCGATAGGCCTTCATCACGCAGCCCATCTGCCCGTCGGCGGCAGCCTTGCCGAATGCCGCGCCGCGCGACAGCGGCAGGTGCACCCGGAAGCTCATCATGCCCTGCGCGTCGATCGCCGGCCCGAACTCGACCTCGCGCATCGACCACGCAAGGTCGCCGAACAGGTACGCCGTCGCCTGCTCGTAGTTCCAGACGTGCGTGCACGAGCCGTGGCAGCAGCCCTGCGTGTCGGCGATGCCCTCCCAGCCGAACAAGGTGCCGTCAGGCGTGCGGAAGCACGTCTGCGTGCGCAGCGTGCTGACGTTGAACAGCGCGGCTTCCTTCACCTCGGGCGGCAGGTCGCTGCGGCACACGCCGTCGACGAACCGCGCGGTGCGCATCCGGAGCGCGTCGAGGCGCGGCGCCTCGCGCGCCAGTACCTCCCACGCGTCGCTCCAGCGCGTCGTGTAGTGGTTGCCGATGCGGTCGTCGCCCGACGGCGGCGTGTGCGCCGGCGTCCACGTGTAGCGGTTGGGGAAGTGCCACGCGAGGAGGAAGGTCACCGCGCGCGTCGCGCCGGCAGGCACCTCGATCGACACCGCGAGCGAACCCACCGGCGTGTTGACGTCGGGATCACCCGCGCGCTCGTCGAGGCGGCCGTCGGCCGAGAAGTCGTCCCAGAAGTCGAGCAGCGGCACGCCCCAGCGGGGGGCCACCCAGGATGTCCGTCGCGTCACGCCCGCGGTCGCCGTCGTCGCGAGCGCCAGCGTTCCCCAGGTCTCGGCGAGCGGGTCGACGCCGGCCGACGTGTAGACGAGTCCGTGCAGCCCGTCGGCGTCGCGGCTCGCGATGCGGTTGCCCTTCGCCCCGACGTACTGACGATCGCCCTTCCAGTCCTTCGTCGTCTGCGAGCCGTCGACGCCGATGAAGTTGGGCAGCGTCGCGCACACCGCCGCCGATACCTGCTCGCCGCTCGTGTTGTGCAGTTCGACGGTGATCGAGGCGAGCGGGAGTCCGCTGGCGTCGGCATCGCCGGGCACGAGTGGATTGAAGGCCTTGACGTGCACCTCGAGCGGCACGTCGTCGTCGCGCAGCACGACGCGGCCGAACGGGTAGGCGGTGGCGAACGCCGCATCGCGGAAGCGGGGCAGGTTCAGGTTCGCGCCCGGCGCGCCGTGGCTGCCCTCCCACGCATGATCGTCCACCGGGCCCTCGAGCAGCCGGCAGACGGCCGGCGACGTGCCACGCCGGGTGTAGAGCGCGAGGAAGGGCGCGGCGCCCGCGAAGGCGGGCACGAAGCCCTTGCCCGGGCGGTTCATCACCTCCCAGTCGCGCAGGTCGCCACGGCCGCCGAGTGACACGGTGCCCGTGCCGATGCCGCCGAGCGGCAGCGCGATGCGCGCCAGGTGGTGGCGGTCGTACACGCGCAGCGACGGCCACGCGTCGTCTGCGAGCAGCGCCGCGGCGCCCGGCACATCCCCAGGAGGCGGCCCGGCCTGCTCGGTCGTCGGCGCCGATGCCGCCTGCACACCCGCTGGCGCGGCCGCCGACGTCAGCCCGAGGCCGACCAGGCGCACGAAGTCGCGTCGATCCACCTGCGGCGTGCAGGTCCCGCCAGGGCAACACTCGTCAGCCATCGTGGTTTCCTCGACTCCCGACTCCCGACTCCCGACTCCCGACTCCCGACTCCCGACTCCGTGACTGCCGACGGCCGAATGCCGTCCCTAGAACGTCCAGCTCCACTGCAACGACAGCAGGTCGTCCCGCGGATCGTCGCGGCCCACCGTGCGGTTGATCATGTACTCGCCGCGGATCTCGCTGCTGCGGCCCAGGCGGTAGCCGGTGCCGAACTGGTAGCGGCTCATGTCGTAGTCCCACCGGTCGCGCACGCCCGATGACCGCGCCAGATCGCGGAACACGATCGCATTGGCGCGTGCTGCGACGAACCAGCCGGCGGCCAGCGTCGCCTGGGCTTCCACATAGCCCGAGACGTCGCGAGGCGCCTCGGCCACGCGGAAGACTTCCCAGCGGTTCACCAGCAACTCACCGCGGATCGCATGGCGTCCTCGTTCGAAGGTGGCGTCGAGGCCCCACGTCTCCTGGTCCTGCCGCGGCGCATCGACGGTCGGACGCATGTAGGCGCCTCGCGCATACGAAACGGCCACCTGCAGTTCAGGCCGCACCCGCCAGCGCACGTTGCCGACGCCCGAGAAGCCGCCCGGCGCGTCGACCCGCCAGCGATCCCAGTCACGCGGATCGGCAGATACCGCGCTGGTCGTCACCCCGCCGACGGCAGACACCGGACCACGGCCGACCGAGAGCGTGGCTCCAATCGGGTAAGGCACCGCCCACACGATGGGGAGGCCGGCGGCGCGGAACGGCGGCCGGTCCTTCCACGTGAAGACACCGTCGTTGGCCGCGGGGAACTCGGTCGCCGACATCACCGTGCGGTAGTCGTAGGCCAGCGGCGGCCGCACGAACGGGTCGGCCTTCGTGTGCGCGCGCCCGGGATAGCCGCCGAACGGCGACACGAACTTGCCGGCCTGCAGGTGGACGTTCTTGCCGGGCACCGGCGTGTAGCGGACGAACGCTTGCTGCAGGTGCAGGCGCAGCGGCCCTGCCGTGGCGGGCTGTCCGCGGTCGACGCGCACCTCGGTGGAGAAGAAGAGCCTGCGCCCGATGAACAGGTCGGTGAACAGGCTCACGCGCCCCGCGACGAAGGGACTCGTGGCGTCGAGGTGCCAGGCGGGTTCGTCCTGCGGCACCAACAGGTCGACGTCGATGCGGGCGCTCGGCACGATCTGCACGAGTCCGCCTGGCGAGTCGTAGCGCACGCCTGCCTGCTCGAGGGTCGGCAGGTCGAACACCTGTGCCGCCGTCGGCGCGGGTGCGAGCAGGGCCACCGCGATCGCCACGGCGCTGGCGGCTCGCGCGATCACGCCCGTACCTCCGCGTCGCCCGCGAGTCCGTGCACCAGGTAGGGCGTGACCGGCGTCGAGAAGCCCTTGATGGGGCGCGGCTCGAGGGCCCGCGCCACGACGTGCGGTGCGACGAGGGCGTGCGTCCGGTCGCCGATCAGCACTTCGCCGGCGCCGGCCTCCGAGCACAGGCGATTGGCAGCATTCACCGAGGCGCCAAGCACCGTGTAGTTCAGTCGCGTCGACGACCCCATGTTGCCGGCCACCGCCGGGCCGCTATTGACGCCGACGCCGATCGCGAAGGGGGTATCGCCACGGGCACGCCTGGCCTGGTCGAACGTACGGGTCACGTCGCGCAGCCGTAGCGCCGCGCGGACCGCGTGCAGTGCGTGCTGCGCGTCGGCCACCGGCGCACCGAACACGCCCATCACCATGTCGCCGACGTACTTGTCGACCACACCGCCCTCGTCGGTGATCGTCCGCGCCGCGAGCTCGAGCCACTCGTTGAGCATCGCGATCACGTCCTGCGGCGGCAGGTGCTCGGTGAGCGAGCTGAAGCCGCGCACGTCTGCAAAGAGCGTCGACACCTCCCGCGTCTCGCCGCCGAGCTGCAGGTCGCCCTTGAGCAGCTCCGCCGCGACGTCGGGCGACACCACCTTGTCGAGCACGCTGCGGTAGCGCTCCTTCAGCAGCAGCCCTTCGGTCATCTGGTTGAACGCGCCGGCCAGCGTCCCGAACTCGTCAGCGTGTGGCACGGTCACCTGGAAATCGTACTCGCCACGGCGCACCCGCGTCGTCGCCGCCACGAGCGTGCGAATCGGCTGGGTCAGTTGTGCCGACAACACCGCGCCGAGCAGCACCGCGAGCAGCAGCGCGCCTGCGGCGGCCACGAGCCCGACGCGCCTGATGCGATCGAATGGCCCGATCACTTCGTCGAGCGGCACGGCGCTCACGGCGACGGCCGGGCCGCTGCCAGCCAGCGGCGTCGCCACGATCGCGAGCCGTCGGCCGCCGTGGGTCAGAAACGTCGGCACCTCCACCTTCGCCGCGCTCACCAGCGCCATGGCGAGCGCGGCGTCCTTGGCGCCCGGGCTCGCGGCCAGGCACCGCCCGGCCGCAAAGCAGACGTCGGCCTCCACGATCGCCGCGAGCCGCGTCGCGACCTCGTCGTCCACGGCGAAGCCGAGCGTGAGGCTCCCGACCTGGCTGTCAAACAGCGTCAGCGCTTCGGTGATGACCATGAAGAGGCGGCCGGCGACGATACGGTAGGCGCCGGCGGCATCCCCGGAGACGGGGGCCGGGCGTGACCGATCCGCGTCGACAGGCGCCGAGTCGAGCAGCGTGAGCACGGGCGTGCCCTGCGCGTCGCTGAACTGCACCAGCCCTTCGCGCAGCTCGGCGAGCGCCAGCTCGTACTGGACCTGCTCGACGAATTCGCGTCGATCGCCGCCGGACACGACCGCGTCGAGCGCCGCGGCGATGCGGATCGAACTCGTCAGGCGGCGCGCCACGCGCGTGAGCTCCGCACGGCGCAGCCGTTCGACTTCGGCCAGGGCCCGTCGCGTCCGGTCGGCCGTGTGGGCGGCCACGCGGTCCACCTGCCGCTGGGTCTGGTGGCCGACGACGAGGAAGCTGGCGAGGCCGAGGAGGCCGACGCTGCCGACGAGCGCGGCGAGCAGCCGGCCGCGGAAACTGATGGTCACGGCGCGAGGGCGACGCGCGCCGCCCCGCCCTGGGGTACATCCACGACGGCCTGCGCGCGCCGATCGAAGGTCTCGAGCACCAGGGTGTAGCGTCCCGCCGGCACGCCGTCGAGCCTGACACGGCCGCTGGCCTCGACCACCGCGTAGTACGGGTTGTCGACGACGAGGACGCCGGCGCGCATCCACTTGTGGACCTCGCACAGCACCTTCACGTACCCGGGCTTGTCGAAGGTGACCGTCTTGGATTCGCCTCGCGGATAGCGCCCGAGGTCGAAGCGTTTGGGGCGCGAGTACGAGAAGACGTTGTGGAACAGGTTGTCGCCGTTCGGGAAGCCGACGCGCGCCCCGACGGGGACCACCAGAAGTGGCGGACGGAAGGCCTCGCCACGCTGCGCGAGCTCGAGGCCCGACGGGCGCGCCTCGGGCGCGCCCGCGACCGGTCCGGCGATGTAGACCACGGCGGGCACGTCCTGTGTGCTGCGGGCCTCGCCGGTCGAGGAGACGTAGCGGTCGGCCTGCCGCGCCGGGGGGTGTGAGGGCAGGGTGACGTCGACGTCGATGGCGCCTGCGCCGCGATCCTGTTGCGCGAGCGAGGGGGCAGGAGCCGCCAGCGTGCACGCCAGGGCCAGCAACAGGTGGAGCCGGAACAGGACCATGACGGGAGGCATCACGCGACGTGCGGTGATGCTATCAGGTCGTCCGCGAGGCGTGCCCACCCCGGTGGCGGTGCTGGAGATGAGGCGAGACGAGGCGCCGTGCGCCGATGGCGACACGGCGCGGTGGCGGCCGGACCTCCACAGGACTGTCGGGCGATGGCAACGCGCCGAGGCTGACTCGGCCGCGGCGACAACGGCCCAGCCGAGTTGCAGATCACGCGCTCGCTTTTCGCCTCTCTCACCATGGTGATGTGGCAGGCGTTCTCCGTCGTTCGAGTCGTCGTTGTCCTGGCCGGGGTGGCTGCAACGGCGTGTGGTGGCTCCGATGGGCGCGCGCCCCTGGCGCCGACGCCGGCGGCGCCGGTGGCGACACGGCAGGTCGTCGGAACGGTCGTCGACACGGACAACCGGCCGGTTGGCGGGGCTCGCGTGTCTCACGGGCTGAACAGTGCCGAGTCGGACCCTGATGGACGATTCTCGCTGGTGCTGCCGGTCGGCGCGTCGGTGTTCGTGACCGTCGACGCCTCCGGCTTCGAATCACGCCGATGGGGTCTGGGTGCGTCACCCGACGCGGACCTGCGGCTCCCGATTGCGCGGCGGGTGGTCATCACGCCCGGTGAGACGCTCGCCGTCTCGCTGACGACCGATGACCTGCCCTATTACGTCGGCGAGGTCTACGAAAGCGACTACTGCCGTCCGTGCAAGCTGATTCGCGTCGGCGGCGAGGCCGGCAGTGCGCAGTCGCCCAGACGGGTGCACGTGCGCTGGGACGGGGAGGTCGCCCTCGGGATGTGGGCCTCGGACGGCTTCGCTGGAATTGCCGCAGAGGTCGTCGGTCCACGCCACCTCTCCGTGTGGACGGTCGGTGCCGGAGACAGTCGTCTCCTCTACGTCGGCGTGCCATTCCGGAACACACTCGCCCAGCCGACCACGTTCTCGCTGACCGTCGAGTAGAGAAGACATGGCGATCGCACTTCAGGTCGATGGCCGCGGTCGCGAAGCCGTCCCGCCTTGCGGAAACTCGACACGCTGGCACTGGCCGCGAATCGGGTCGGACCTGGTGCCGTCGCGGAAGCAGGCTCATTCCGAGCAGTGCGCCGATGCCATCAGGTCGGAGCCGGCGGCACGCTCCCGCGGCCGCATCCGCATAGAATGCGCCGATGCCCAGACTCTCTGCCGTCATCCTCACCGTGTGCGCGCTTGGTGCCGTGACCCTCGGTCCCCTCACCTGCCCCACCGCGGCCCAGGCGCCCGCCCAGGCCGTCCGCCACGTCGTCGTCTTCAAGTACAAGCCCGAGGCCACGCCGGCGCAGATCCAGCAGATCACCGACGCATTCCGCGCGCTGTCGAAGAGCATCCCCGGCATCACCGGGTTCGAGGATGGCGTGAACAACAGCCCGGAGGGACTGAACCAGGGCTTCACGCACGTCTATCAGCTGACCTTCAAGGATGCCGCGGCACGCGACGCCTACCTGCCGCATCCCGAGCACAAGAAGTTCGGACAACTGCTCGGCGCGAGCGGCATCTTCGTGAGCGCGTTCGTCGTGGACTACTCGCCGCACGTCACGCGGTGAGAGCGTGGCGGCCATGACACAGGGCCGCGCATGTCGTCTGCGTTGCCGTTGCGTAGCGTGATGTCAGCATCCGGGTGGAGTCGCGTCACCCGCGGCTCCCGGCAACCTGGGACGGACACCCAAGGTGCCAGAATCGTCCTCGAACTCCTCGTGCCTGATGCCCTCGCGCCGGAGCGCGTGCTGCGGTTTGTGCGCGACGTCCCGGCCTCGGTGACCGTCGACGTGAACGTCGACGGCCACGACCAGCGGTAGTGACTGCCTGCCCATGACACGCGTCGCGCCTGTCGGGGCCTGCGGCAGCCTGGGGCCGACACCAGGCCTCGAGCCGGGGCAGCGGTGGCGGAGAAGAACGGCTATCTCTATCTGCTCGGCGGCGAGGACGGCTTCCTGTGCACCTTCGGGCCGCAGGGACCGGTGTGCCCCTGCTTCAACGTCTGGCGATCGGCGGATGGCGCCACCTGGGAA
Organism: Luteitalea sp. TBR-22; assembly: GCF_016865485.1. NCBI lineage: Bacteria > Pseudomonadati > Acidobacteriota > Vicinamibacteria > Vicinamibacterales > Vicinamibacteraceae > Luteitalea > Luteitalea sp. TBR-22. The sequence continues at coordinate 1,066,410 of NZ_AP024452.1, forward strand.
TTGGTGACGCCCGCGGCGGGCTGGAGCCCACGCCCGGGCCACCAGTGCCAGGTGCTCTTCGACACGTTCCTCTGCTTCGGCGGCTTCGGCTTCCCGACCAATCCGTTCGTGCCCGCGCACCCACGCGATTTGTGGGAGAGCCGCGACGGCGCCACGTGGACGCTGGTCAGCGAGTCACCGTGGAACGCCGATGGGCCCGAGGACGTGAAGTACGACTTCGATTCGCTGGTGGTCCGCGGCGGGCAGGGTGGGATGCGCCCGTCGATCTTCACGTTCGGGGGCGATCGCGAGGCGTCGTTCGCCGCGCCCGATCCGGCCCTGGTGGACGACGATGTCTGGAGCTTCTCACCGGCCCCCAAGCGGCGATAGTGAGCAATTGCCGATGTTGCACCCGGGAACGCGTCTGACGGTCCTCGACGGCGGCCTCGCGACCGAGCTCGAAGCCCGCGGCTTCGACCTCGCCGATGCGCTCTGGTCGGCCCGGCTTCTCGCCGACGCCCCAGACGCCATCGAGGCCGTCCACCTCGACTACTTCGAGGCCGGCGCCGACATCGCCATCACCGCCAGTTACCAGGCGAGTGACGACGGGTTCGCCGCATGCGGGTACTCGCGCGAGGACACCAGAGCCCTCCTGCAACGCTCGGTCGCGTTGGCACGCTCGGCGCGCGACCGATTCCACGCCCGCCACCGCGAGTCCGGACGGACGCTGCGTGTCGCCGCCTCCATCGGGCCGTATGGAGCCACCCTCCACGACGGATCGGAGTATCGCGGTGACTACGGGCTGGACGAAGACGCGCTCGCGGCGTTTCACCGTCCGCGGCTGGCCACGCTCCTCGGGGCCGCACCGGACCTGCTCGCCTGCGAGACCATTCCATCCCTGCTCGAGGCGCGGGCCATCGTCGGCGTGTTGCACGAGCACGCGTCTGCCCGGGCATGGGTCACCTTCACCTGTCGCGACGGCGCGCACACGTCCGCCGGTGACGCGATCGCGGACTGCGCGCGGTTTCTCGACGCAGAACCACAGGTGGTCGCGATCGGGGTCAACTGCGTGGACCCGGCTCTGGTGACCGCCCTCGTGCGCACCATCGCCATGGCCACCGCCAAGCCGATCGTCGTCTACCCGAACTCCGGGGAGGTGTGGAACGCTCGTGCCCACCGGTGGGAGGGCACTGCCACCCGCTTCACCACGGATCTGGACGAGTGGATCGACGCCGGGGCATCGTGGCTCGGCGGGTGCTGCCGCACCACACCCGCGGATATCCGGAGGGTCCGCGAGGTCGTCGACGCGCGCACCAACGCCTGACGCCCGCGCGCCGGACGCTAGCGTGCCGGTGTCGCGAGCGCCTGGAGCCATAGCTTCAGGCTGGTGGTCCACGACGCCACGTGCGCGTTGTCGAGAGCCAGGCCAAAGCCGTGCCCCCCTTCCGAGAGCACATGCAGTTCGGCAGGGACGCGCGCCCGCCGGAGTGCCTTGTACATCAGCAGGGAGTTGTCCACTGGCACGGCCGTGTCGTCGCTGGCGTGTACCAGGAACGTCGGTGGCGTCTCGCTCGTCACCTGCAGCTCGTTCGAGTAGTAGGCGACCCGGTCGGGTGGGGGAGCGTCGCCGAGCAGGTTCTTCCGCGAGCCCGTGTGCGCCGCGGCATCCACGAACGAGATGACGGGATACATCAGGATCATGAAGTCCGGCCGGGAGCTGAGCCGGTCGACCGGGTCCGCCGCTGTGGCGTCTCCGTTGTCGAAGTGGGTGCCCAGCGTCGACGCCAGATGGCCGCCCGCCGAGAACCCCATGATGCCGATGCGGGCGGGGTCGATGTTCCACTGGGCCGCGCGGGATCGAACCAGGCGCATGGCGCGCGTCGCATCGAGCAGCGGCGTCTTGTGCGGCTCCACGCTGCCGTCCGTGGACGGTAGCCTGTACTTCAGGACGACACCCGCCACCCCGATGGCGTTGAGAGACCGGGCGATGTCGGTCCCCTCGAGGTCATAGGCCAGCCCGCCATAGCCGCCGCCCGGGCAGATGATCACGGCCTGGCCGGTGGCGAACTTCCTGGTCGGCAGGAACACGGCGATCTGCGGATCGCGCACGTTGGTGATCCACGTGATGTCGCGAGCCTCGACCCGCTCTGTCGCCGTGGTGGGCCTGGCGTTCGGCATCGTGCGGTCGTAGAGCGGGAGCACATGTTCCTGTGCCTGCGCCTGCTGGCTCGTTCCGGCCAAGCACCCGATGGCGACCAACAGGAACGCACGCGTCACGGCCTCGCGGGTGCTTCGGGACATGGGGCCGGAGCCTAGCCGCTCCCCCAGGGGACGTCAAGACGACGGGCCGCCGTCCGACCCGGATACCTCCCGCCGAGATGGGGCGACTTCCGAGAGGAATCACCCCGCCGTCCTTGCTTGTCGAGGCCCAGGCGGTCTTGCCAGACGTGGAAGCTGTGGCGCGCGGCGACTAGCGACTCCTCCGTGTCCGTCGACGTGAACGTCGACGGCCACGAACCGGCGGTGGCTGCGTGGTGGTGGCGGAGCTGAGGGGAGCCGAGGCGCGCAGCGCCGATGGCGACAACGGCCCTGCGGCGAGCGAAGCATCACTGACCGTCGCCCAAGGGCGACGGCTACAGGGGGCACTACGACGAACGGAGTGAGGAGTGGTGCGCCCTGCACGATTCGAACGTGCGACCTCCTGGTTCGTAGCCAGACGCTCTATCCAGCTGAGCTAAGGGCGCTTCCGGGCTGATGCTCGGGCCTGTCGGTGAGGCCGACGCGCCGAGCACAGAATTCGGAGTCTACCACAACCTTCCTCGGCGACGGAACCCACCGGGGCCGCGCTGATGCATGCCCGCCACGCCCGTTCGATCCGGCCGCGGCCGTCGTTGACCAAGCATCGACCACCGACGCAGGCGGCCCCGCGCCCGCCGGGACTCCATCCGCCCCGGCCGGTGCCGGTGCGCATGCGCCAGGAGCTCGGCGGCAGGTGCGCGACGCCGAGCCCCGGCGTTCCGACCGTTTCCTCTCCCGGCCGCCACGCCCGATGCTCCCCTCGCGCGTTCGGGAGTGCCTCATGAAGCCCACCACGACGATCGCCACGCTGGCGTTCGCCCTCCTCCTCGCCTCGCCGCCGCTGGCGCTGGCGCAGGCCCCCGCGCAGGATGGCGCCGACCTGGCCGCCATCCCGGCAGGCAAGTCCGATAGCCCCGCCCATCCGCTCGGCACCGTGCAGCGTCAGCTCCGCACCCGCGGCTTGCAGGCCCGCCTCGCCGGCAAGGCCCGCGGCAAGATATACAAGGTGGCCAAGGGCCAGTTCGTGGAACTCGCCCGCCAGGGGGAGGACACGATTTGGACCGTCCTCGGCCAGTTCGGCACGTCGATCAACCCCTCCTATGGCGGCACGCCGGGGCCCGTGCGCAACCAGATCCCCCAGCCCGACCGCACGGTGGACAACACCAGCATCTGGGCGGCCGACTTCTCGCAGGCCTACTACACGAACCTGCTGTTCTCCGGGGCGCCCGGCGCAATCTCGATGCGCAACTTCTACATCGAGCAGTCGTCGAACCGGTACACGGTCAACGGCGGGGTCGAGGACTGGGTCACCGTGCCGTTCAACGAGGCCAACTACGGGTCGAACTACTGCGGCGGGATCGTCTGCGCCCGCACCTGGCTCTTCGTGCGCGACACGGTGAACGCCTGGTACAACGCGCAGATCGCCGCCGGCAAGTCGCCGGCGGACATCGAGGCGTCGCTGGCCAGGTACGACGTCTGGGACCGCTACGACTACGACGGCGACGGCAACTTCAACGAGCCCGACGGGTACATCGACCACTTCCAGGCGGTGCACGCGGGTGAAGGCGAGGAAACCGGTGGCGGTGCCCAGGGCACCGACGCCATCTGGAGCCATCGCTGGTACGCCTTTTACAACAACATCGGCTTCACCGGCCCGGCGTTCAACAAGCTGGGGGGAGTCAAGGTGGGCGGCACCAACCTCTGGATCGGCGACTACACGGTCGAGCCCGAGAACGGCGGCGTCGGCGTGTTCGCGCACGAGTTCGGCCACGACCTCGGCCTGCCCGACCTCTACGACACCAGCGGCAACACGGGCGGCGCCGAGAACTCGACGGGATTCTGGACGCTGTACTCGAGCGGCTCATACGGCAGCACGGGCCAGGCCGCGGAGGGGATCGGCTCGAAGCCGATTCCGATGAGCGCGTACGAGAAGATCTTCCTGAACTGGTCCAACTACGAACTGCTCGGCCCGGGGCAGAGCAAGAGCGTGAAGCTCGGCCCGGCCATGGCGAACACCAAGCAGGCGCAGCAACTCATCGTGCTCCTGCCGGAGAAGAAGATCGAGACCGCGCTCTATCCGCCGTACGCCGGCAGCGCGTTCTACACCTCGGGCAACGGCAACGGCCTCGACAACAGCATGACGCGGCAGGTCACCCTGCCGACCGGCGCCCCGTTGCTCACCGCGAAGGTGCGCTACGAGATCGAACAGGACTGGGACTACGCCTACGTGACCGTGAACGGCAACGCGGTGGCCACCAGCCGCTCGGTGAACACCAACCCCAACGGCCAGAACTTCGGCAATGGCATCACCGGCTCGTCTGGTGGCGCCTGGGTCGACCTGGTTGCCGACCTCTCGGCCTTCAGCGGCCAGTCCGTGACGATCGGGTTCCGCTACTGGACCGACGGCGCAGTCGTCGAGACTGGCTTCAGCGTCGACGATCTCAACATCACCGGCCAGGCCCCCGATGGCGCCGAGACCGATGCCGGCTGGACGTTCAATGGCTTCAGCACGACCGGCGGCGTGACGTCGCAGAGCTTCTTCAACGCCTACTTCGCCGAGTACCGCACCTACCGCGGCTACGACGATGGGCTGCGGACCGGCCCGTACAACTTCGGCTTCCCGACGACGCCCAACTGGGTGGAGCACTACCCGTACCAGGACGGCCTGCTCGTCTGGTACTACGACACGTCGTTTGCCGACAACAACGTCGGCGATTACTGCCTGGCGGGGCGCTGTGGCGGACTCGTGCTGCCGGTCGATGCTCATCCGGAGCTCATGGTCCGTCCCGATAACGGGCGCGTCTGGCGGCCACGGTTCCAGGCCTTCGACTCGACGTTCGGCGTCGAGCCTACCGACAAGGTCTGCCTGCACGCCAGCGGCGTCGAGCAGTGCTACGGCGGGCTGCCGGCCAACCCCGTGTTCGACGACAGCCAGAGCTACTGGGTGGCGCCCAATCCGGCCATCGGCAACTTCGGGTGGGCGAGCGTGGCGGTGCCCAACACGGGCACGACAATCCGCGTGACGAGCGTCTCGGCGCTCGGCAACCTGATGCAGGTGATCGTCAACCAGCGGTGAGATGACGTACGGCCGGCTGCCCCGATGCGGGCAGTCGGCCCTGATCTCAGTCGCGCCCGGGCGACTCGCCGTCGAGCACCCTGTGGACGGCCTCGAGCAGCGTCGTCGGCGTGAAAGGCTTCCGCAGCAGCGGCGCCCCCGGCGGCACCACCAAGCCCGGCCCCATCGTGTCGCCCAGGTATCCCGACATGAACAGCACGCGCAGGCCTGGCCGCCGCGCGGCGAGTTCGCTGGCCAGTTGCGGCCCCGTGAGCCCCGGCATCACCACGTCGGTGAGCAACAGATCCAGGGTATCCAGTCGCTCCGCGACAGCGAGGCCGTCGGCGCCGTCGGTTGCCGGGTACACGCGGTAGCCGTGTTGCTCGAGGATCATCCGCGCCAGGACGCGGACCGGTTCCTGGTCCTCCGCCAGCAGGATGGTGTGACGCCCGGGAGCGCCGACGACAGGCGCCTGTCCACGCCCGGCTTCGGACGCTGCGGGATGATCACCATGGGATGCGCCGCTGACGGCGGAGGTCGAGCGACCTGCAACGAGCAATGGATCCTCCGGATCGCGGACGGGCCTTCCCGGCGCGCGCCAGCAAGGGCAATCATGGGGGAGGTCACGCCGTTCTAGCACACCTGCGCGTCGGCGCAAATAGGTACATGCGCTTGGAAAGAGGTTCCCGGCCACTTACGGGTGAGCTACGGCGTGGCCCTGCGGCACAATGAACAGCCGATGGCCGAGCCACACGGAGTCGCACTTGCCGACGAGTCGCACATGCGCGAGGCCCTGCGCCTGGCCGGCCATGCCGCGTCCCTTGGCGAGGTCCCGGTGGGCGCGGTCGTGGTGCTCGACGGCCTGGTGATCGGGCGCGGGTACAACCGGCCGATCAGCGGCGTCGATCCCACCGCGCACGCCGAGATCGTCGCCCTGCGCCAGGCGGCGGCCTACCTGGGCAACTATCGCCTGACGGGCGCGCAACTCTACGTGACCGTCGAGCCGTGCACCATGTGCGCGGGAGCGCTGGTCCATGCGCGGATTGCACGGCTCGTCTTCGGCACGCGCGAGCCGCGTGCCGGGGCCGTCGTGTCCACTGCGCAGGTGCTCGCTTCGCCGCACGTGAACCATCGCGTCGAGGTGGCCGAGGGCGTGCTGGCCGAGCAGGCACAGCAGGTCATGCAGGCGTTCTTCCGCGCCCGGCGATAGATGCCATGGCGCCGACTCACCCGAGGACCGGCGTGCGGGGCACGCGCCTTGCTCTGTCCAGGGCATGACGCGCATCCTCCGCCCCCACGTTTCGCCACTCACCCTCGCCATGGCCGGGCTGCTGCTCGCAGCCGGCTGTCGTGACCACGTCGACCAGAGCAAGGACAGTCCATCCACCGCTGCCGGTGCCAGCCAGGCCCGCGACGGGTCGGGTCCGTCGATTGGGCAAGCCGCCGGCGCCGACGAGGCGCATGGAGCGGCCAACGGCCCGGAAGTCAGTATCACGGGGTGCCTGACGTCGAGCCTCGAGGGCCGCAGTTATGCGCTGACGCCCACTGACACGCGCACGACGCCGGCCGAGCGCGCCATGCAGGTGCCCGGGCGCGACACGCTGACGTACGAGCTGGTCGGCGACGCCGAGCTGTTCCGGCCGCACGCCAACACGGTGGTCACGGCGCGGGGTCGTGAGGACGCGTCGGTGCGGCGCGACGCCGAGGTGGAGCGGGAGGACGAGACCGAACAGCGTCCGGCGGCGGGCATGAAGGACACGCCCACGGTCGAGACCAAGGAGGAGGTGGACGTCAACGTGCGGCGGTTGCACGTGACGACAGTCGTCGCAACCGGCAACACGTGCCCGTCGATGGGCGGAACGGGGCGGTAGGCCGGCGAGATGTCGGCGGAGACGCGGTGGTCCTGGCCGTGCTGGTCGTGGTAGACTTCAGGGTCTTGCCGCGCGGAGAGGTACCGAAGCGGTCATAACGGGGGCGCCTCGAAAGCGTCTAGACGGGAAACCGTCACGTGGGTTCGAATCCCACCCTCTCCGCCAACTCCTTCCCTTCGGTCAGTCGTTGTCGTCGAGGCTGTGTTCAGGCCAGCCGCGGCATCGCTGCGCGACGCCGCGAGCGGGCTCGAATCCCACCCTCTCCGCCAACTCCTTCCCTTCGGTCAGTCGTTGTCGTCGAGGCTGTGTTCAGGCCAGCCGCGGCATCGCTGCGCGACGCCGCGAGCGGGCTCGAATCCCACCCCTCTGGTTCGTGAGTGGCTCGGGCTTGTCGCCATTGGCGCTTCGCGCCTCGGCTCCCACCCTTTCCCTCACCGATCCGCGGCAAGACGCCGTTCCTCTGCCGCTGGGTTCGTGAGGGTCGGTGCTGCGTCGCCATTGCCGCTTCGCGCCTCGGCTCCCACCCTTTCCCTCACCATCACGCGGGGAACGCCGAGCCGCGGCTTGCGTCGAGGGTCTTCTGCTGCTGACGGCAGGGGCGATGCTGTATCGTCTCTCGACGTGGCTGGCTCCCCAAGCCGACCAGGACTGCGAACGCCGCCATCGACGCGGTTCGGCAACATGTGCGCCGAACACGAGCGGCGCCTGATCGCCTCAACGACGGCGGTGCTCGCCGCCCTGGTGCGCCGATGATCCCCACACCCGACGATGCGCAGGCCGTCATCGTGTTCGGCCCGACTGGTACCGCGGGTGCCGGTGCGGTCGATGCCTGCCTTTCGGACCCGACGATCACGGAAGTGCGGGCGGTCACGCGTCGACCACTGGGCGTGTCCCACCCCAGGCTGCGCGAAGTGCGGTGTGCCGACTTCGCCCGCCTCGACGACATCGCATCGCACTTTGCCGGCGTCCTGGGCTGCCTCTTCTGTCTCGGCACGTCGGTGAGAAACGTCAGGGACGAGGACGAGTACCGCCATATCCATGTGATCTATGCGCTGGCCGCGGCGCGTGCCCTCCGTGCCACGAGCAACGACGCGGCCTTCATCTATCTCTCCGGCGCGGGCGCACACCGGACGTCGCGCATGATGTGGGCCCGTGTGAAGGCCGAGGCGGAAGACCGCCTCGCCGACGTTGGACCGGGGCGACACGCCAACGTTCGACCAGCCGCCATCCTCCCGATGCATCCGACAGGTCTCGAGCGGCTGCTGCTGGCGCCACTGGTGCGGGCGATCCCGGCGCTGGGCATCCCGTCGCGCGATCTGGGTCGCGCCATGCTGCGCCTGGCTGTGACGCGCGACTGGACGGGCACGCGCACGCTGGAGAATCGGGAGCTGCGCGCGCTCGCGCGCGCAGCGGCAGTGCCGCCGCCATGACGAGATTCTCAGCGCCGGTAGCACCGCCAGACGCGCGGACGAGCCCTACAAGCGAAGCGTCTCGATCAGCGCCGTGAGCGCCGCAGGGTGCTGCTTCCGGCTCGGGTAGTAGAGAAAGAACCCGGGGAACGGCGGGCACCAGTCTTCCAGCACGCGCACCGGTAGGCCGTCCTTCTCGGCAGCCTGCGTTCTGCGGTCGGTCAGGGGTGGCGCGGCTCGTCGCGGTCGACCCGCCGGCCCGGACGGAGCACGGTTCTGAGGCGGCCGCTACCTCCGCCTCCGCAGAAGAAGCGGTCGCCGCCGTCGGACTCCAGTCCGGAGACGCCGACCCCGGCTGGCATCTCGAGTGATTCGACGACCGCGCCGGTCTGTGGATCGAGTCGTCGGAGCTCGCTCTCGTCGCCTTCCCAGGTCGCGTGCCACAACTGGCCGTCCACCCAGGTCACGCCGGTGACGAATCGATTCGACTCGATCGTCCGCAGGACGACGCCGGTCTCGGGATCGACCTGGTAGATCCGCCGGCCACGATGGTGCCCGACCCAGAGCGTGCCCTCGGCCCAGGCCAGGCCGGAGTCCTCTCCGTGGCCGGGCGCCGGGATCGACCCAAGCACGACGCCGGTCGCCGGGTCGATCTTCTGGATTCGCGCGTCGGCGATCTGGAAGAGGTGCGTGCCGTCGTACGCCGTGCCGGCATGCGCGGCCACGTCGATGGCGCGCTGCGAGGCGCCGGTCGCCGGGTCCAGCGTGTGCAGCGCGTCGCCGGTCGCGAGCCACACGCGCTGGCCGTCGTAGCTCACGCCGTTGATCTTCGTGACGCCCTCGAGGGGGCCGTACTCGCCAACGATCTCCGCCTTGGTGCGAGGCATCGCGAGCATCCTAGCCTGTCGGCCACGGACCGGGGAGCAACAACGGCGTCGCGAGTCCGGGAGCGTCAAGGCTCACCCACCTGCGAGCGCGTCCTCTTCCGCTGGGGTGGACGCGTCCTTCCTGCTGCAACGACTCGAGCGCCCGTTGCACCGTGCGCTGGCTGGCGCCCAGCGCCAGCGCCAGCGCCGAGCTCGACCACGACTCACCGTCGGCGAGCAGCGCCAGCACCGATGCATGCGGAGCGTCGCTCGGCGGTGCCAACACGACGATGTCGTCGCCAGAGGGGCGAGTCAGGACGAAGCCCTCCCGCGTCGCCGTCACGCCGACGATCCCGTGGAGGAGCCGACGGAGGCGCCCGACCTCCACCCGCAGCCGCGCGCGATGCGACTCGTCCGCTGACGTCGCGCCGAAGACCCGCGCGACCAGGCGCTCGCGTGAGGCGTCGCCTGGCCAGGCTTCCGCCAGCACACGCACCAGCGCCAGCAGTACCGGTCGTCGCCGGAACGAGACCGCGACCTGCCGGTGCCGGACCACGCATCGACACGCGTCGACGACGACCGCATCCGAGCGGAACAGGGCCTCGACGTCATCAAGCGTGACGATGCGCGAGTCGCTGCCCCTGATGAGGCGTGCGGCAGGCTCCCGCAGCACCGTCGACGCGTGCGCGACCTCGGCACTGAGCGCCGGAATCGCCGCGGTGCGTGCCGCCAGGGCAGCGCGACCGAACGCCGCGCGGGCGCGAGTGACGTCCAGTCGGCGCAAGGCCAGGCCAGCGACCACCAGCTCGTGGGCGGCGCGCGAAGTCGGCGCCAGCTCGGATGAATCGAGTTGCGTGGCGACGCGCTCCGCTTCGTCGAGTTGCCCGATCAGCGCCAGACGACGGACTTCGAGGTGGCGCGCGTGGGCAGCATTCGCGTCGTCGTGATGAGTGTGCAGGGTGTCCCGCGCGGCACTGAGCGTGCGCGGCGACCACGACATGTCGCGCAACACCAGCGCGATCTCGACGTCGGCGACGACACAGCGCGCCTGCGACACCACGTCCACCGGGCCGAAGGCACGGATCGCGCGACGGAGGAGCCCTCGCGCCTTTGCCAGTTCGCCGAGCTGCGCCATCGCGAGGCCGCGCAGGGCCAGGGCCGGCGCATCCTCGCGGAGCGCCACGCGCTTGAGCGCGCCGAGGGGATCCCCCGTGGCGAGCGCGTGCGCTGCCGCACGGATCAGCGAGTCCATCGCAATCCCGTCACACTTGTCACTCTCCGCACTCCTGCCACGAAGGCTACATCTGTCTCCACGCCAGTCGTGAGGGCCGACCGGGAGTGGTCGGGTCACGGGGCGCTCATGGAGGAGACATCATGACGACGGAGACGACAACGGCGAGCATGGCTCGAGTCGGCACGCGGGAGGAGTGGCTGGCCGCGCGACTGGAACTGCTCCGCGCCGAGAAGGCGTTCACGCAGCAGAGCGACGAACTGTCCCGGCAGCGCCAGGCGCTGCCGTGGGTGCGGGTGGAGAAGGTCTATGACTTCGACACGGACGAGGGGGCGGCAACGCTGGCCGACCTCTTCCGCGGGCGTTCGCAGCTGCTGCTCTATCACTTCATGTTCGGTCCCGACTACGAGGCCGGATGCCCGTCGTGCTCGACGATCGCCGACGGCTTCAATGGCATCGCCGTGCACCTGGCCAACCACGACGTGACGCTGGCGGCCGTGTCGCGCGCGCCGCTGCCACGGCTGCGTGCGTACAAGCAGCGGATGGGGTGGACGTTCCCCTGGGCTTCCGCGGCCAGGACCGACTTCAACGCGGACTTCAACGTGTGGTTCACCGAGGCCCAGCAGCGCGACGGACTTGTCGAGTACAACTACCGGCGCGAAGCGGCATGGCGGCTGAAGGGCGCGGTCGGACCGGTCGCCGAGATCGCCGCGATGACCGGCACAGACCCGGCCACCTACACGCGCGAGCGGCCGGGCATGAGCGCTTTCGTGCGTGACGGCGCGGTCGTCTACCACACGTACTCCACGTATGCGCGCGGGCTCGACGCCCTCTGGGGCATGTATCAGTGGCTCGACCGTGCGCCGAAGGGGCGCAACGAGTCGGGTGTGTGGTGGCGCCGGCACGACGAGTACGGCAGGCGATGACCACCGCCGCGGGAAGGCATCACCAGACGTGGGCCATGCACGGTGTCGCGATCGGCCTGTTCGCGGCCAGCGCATGGCTCACGGCCACGATGGCATCGGCTCCGATGCAGGGCCATGAGCTGTCGGTGCACGACGCGGCCGGCGTCGCGACGCCGTGGATGCCCGCGCCCGGGGGCAGACGGCTCGACGCTGCGGTGGCCTTCCTGGCGATGTGGAGTCCGATGATGGTGGCGATGATGCTGCCCGCCGCGTACCCGGAGCTGTGGAAGTACCACCGGGCGCTGCGGATCGGGCATGCACCGAACCCGAACCGACTGGCGGCGGTGGCTGGCCTGGGATACCTGGCCTACTGGACGGCGGTGGGCATCGCGGTGTTCGTGCTCGGCGCCGCGGCGATGGCGTCGGGAACGCATCACCATGCGCCCGACCTCCTGCCGTCGCCGTTGGTGGCGGGCGTGGTGCTCGCGGCCGGGGTGATCCAGCTCACCGACTGGAAGGCTCGCTGCCTGGCCCTCTGCCGGGCGGCGCCGCAGAGGCATGCCCACGCGGTGCCCGGCGTGCATTCGGCGTGGGTGCACGGCCTGCGCCACGGTCTCCACTGCAGCCTGTGCAGTGGCGCACTGATGGCCGCATGGCTGGCCGTCGGCATGATGGACCTTCAGGCCATGGTGCTGGTGACGATCGCGATCACGGCCGAGCGCGTGTTGCCCGGCGGCGGGAGGGTCGCGCGGGTCTCGGGCGCGGCGTTGATAGCGACCGGTCTCGTCCTGTTGGGGCAGGTCGTCAGCCGTACTTGACGTCTCTCTCCGGCCGCCGGCGCGCGCGTCGTGCGCCTGTCGCCGACCGACTACAATCGGCGCCGATGAGTGTGACTCCTCGATCCGGACGACGCGTGGCGGCGGTGATCGTCGGTGGTGTCGGCCTGGTGCTCGGCCTGGCCGGCGCCGCGGTTGCCCACTTCGTTCCGCGTCTCGCCGTCGCCGAGCATGCCAGGCTGGCGGCGCTGCCGTCGCCGGGCGCGCACGCGATCGGTGCCACACCGGTCGGTACCGAGGTCCTCGTCGAGGGGCGCATCCTTGCCAGTCAGCCGCGGCGGTTCCGCGACTTCGTGGCCTACGTGAAGGAGGAAGAGGAGCGGGACACCACACAGCGCCAGCGTGGCATTCGTTGGAAGGTCGTCGAGTCGGTGACGCCATCGCTGGACCTGGTGACTGCCGACGGCGGCACGCTGCGCATCGTCGATGACAGCTACGCGATCATCTCGCCGTCGACGCGTTGGCAGGACAGGTCGAAGATCATCGACACCAGCTACGGGGGGTTGGTCAGCGACGAACCGGTCTTCGTACACGGAAGGGTCGCCGCGGGCGGCATCGACGCGATCGCCGTCGGCTCCGGCACACGAGCGGCCTACCTCGAGACGGTCGCCGGCCAGGCCGGCGTCGCGTGGTGGCTCGGCGTCGGCTTCCAGACGGTCGGTGGCGTGCTCGTGCTGGTCGCCATCGGCCTGAGGCTGTCCCGGTGAACCGCGACTGTTCGGGGCAGACCTCGGGCCGATGTGTCGCGACCGCGACCTCAGCGGGTCGTCTGCAGGAAGGCAGCGATGTAGCGCGCTGACAGGTGCGGATACTGGTGCTGAGGGCCATGGCCGGACTGCGGCAGGACGACGATCTGTGCGTGGGGAATGCGGCCGATCAAGGGGTACCAGTTGGTCGCCGGCACGCTGGGGTCGTTGTCGCCGCAGAGGATCAGCATCGGCACCTCACTCTTCTCCAGGCTCGCGCGTCGACCGGCCGCGTCCTGCTTGAACTCCGCGGCCATCGCGAAGAACGGCGTGAACTGCCCCTCGCGGGCGGGGATGCGTTCGGCGACGCCTGGTCGTGCGTAGATGCGATCGCGTGAACTCGCTGCCGCGCGCCTGCTCGAGCCGACCTCGGCTCGAAGAAGAGGATCTCCTCGTCGGCCAGGTCGTTGACAGGTCTCAGCGCGCGCTCCAACCAGGCCGCCTGGACCTCCGCCTGGCCCGGCCCCGGAGGCGCGGTGCCGACGAGCACGGCGTGTGACACCGCCTCGGGGTGCTGGAGCAGGAGCGCCTGTGCGACGATGCCGCCCCACGACCAGCCGAGCACGGCGTAGCGAGTCAGGCCCAGGGTTGACGCGAGGGCGTGCACCGAAGCCGCCACCTGTGCGATGTCGGTGGGCAGCACGCCGCTCGAGTAGCCGACCCCGGGGTAGTCCAGCGTGACCACGCGGTGATCGCGGGCCAACTGCTCCAGGAAGAGCGGATCCCACGTGTCGAGGGTGCCTCGGAACCGCGTCAGCAAGACGATCGGCGATCCGGTGCCCATCATCCGGTACGCCATGCGTGTCCCATCGATCTCCGCGTACCTGGTCTGCGTCGCGTCGAGGCCGCCCTCGACCGCTGCCGACGCCCGGATTGCGGTGGCCAGCAGCAGGCCACAGGCCATCGATGCAAGTCGTCTCATGGTGTGCCTCGCTCCGTGATCGGTGTGAACCGCCGAGACCTGGTGTTCCGCCCGCCGTCGCCAACGCCAGGGTCGGCGCCCGGCCGTGCGTGACGACTAGCGTGCGGCCGTCGCGAGTGCGGCAGTCGCTGCCGGGACACCGCGCAGGAACGCCACCAGGTCGGCATTCAGCTGGTCCTTGTGCGTTTCGGTGATGCCGTGCGGCGCACCCGGATAGACGATGAGCGTCGCGTGCGGGATGAGCCGCGCCGAGGCGCGGGCGGCGGCGTCGATGGGCACGATCTGGTCGTCCTCGCCGTGCAGGATCAGGGTCGGCTTGTCGAAGCGGCGCAGGTCCTGGCTGAAGTCGGTCGCCGAGAAGGCGGCGATGCAGTCGTAGGCGTTCTTGTGGCCCGACATCATCCCCTGCAGCCAGAAGCTGTCGATGGCGCCCTGAGACGGCGTGGCGCCGGGGCGGTTGTAGCCGAAGAAGGGGCCACTCGCCAGTTCGCGGTAGAGCGTCGACCGGTCGGCGAGGCTGGCGCGACGCAACCCGTCGAACACGTCGATCGGCAGGCCACCGGGATTGGCCTCGGTGCGCATCATCAGCGGCGGCACCGCCGAGATCAGGCCGAGTGCCGCGATGCGTCGCGTGCCATGGCGTCCGACGTACCGGGCCACCTCGCCACCGCCGGTCGAGAACCCGAACAGCGAGACGTCCTTCAGGTCGAGGTGCTCGAGGAGCTGGGCGAGGTCGTCGGCGTAGTGATCCATGTCGTTGCCATGCCACGGCTGCGACGAGCGTCCGTGGCCCCGGCGATCGGCGCACACGACACGGAATCCGTTGTCGGCGAGGTGGAACGCCTGGCTCTCCCAGCTGTCGGCGGAGAGCGGCCAGCCGTGGCTCAGCACGACGACTGGGCCGTTGGCGGGGCCCCAGTCCTTGTAGTGGATGGTGACGTCGTCGCGGGTCGTGAAGGTGGGCATGGTCCGTTCTCCCTGGAGTGTGCGAATTACAGTGTGAGTGTCGGGGGCGAGGTCGCGGATGCGTGGCGGTGTGCTGGTCAGGCGGCGGGCAGGCGTGCCTCGAGCCAGGTGACGATGTCCTGCATCACCCCCTCGCGCCCGAGGTCGTTGAGCAGGTCGTGCGCGTGGTCGTCGTAGAACTTCAACGTCTTGTCGCTCGAGCCGGCGGTGTCGTAGAAGAACTGGCTGCCGGACGGCCGGGTCACCTTGTCGGCCGTCCCGTGCAGGATCAGCAAGGGCAGCGTGATCTGCGGGAACTCCCGCTTCAGTCGATCGTCGGCGCGCGTGAGCTCGGCGACCGTGTTGGTCGGCTGCGACTCGTCCTTGATCAGCGGGTCGTCGAGCATCGCCTGGATCGCGGCAGGGTCGCGGGAGAAGTCCTCGGTCTTGAGGTTCAACACGTGGACGTGCGGGACCAGATGGCTCAGGCCCTTGACCACCGACAGCGCGATGTCCGGGGCGAACACCTGGAACGCGAAGCTCTCGCAGATGAAGCCCGCCAGCTCGTCCTGATGCTCGAGCGTGTAGACCGAGGAGACCACCCCTCCGGCGCTGTGACCGAGCAGGAAGAACGGGAGCGCCGGGTGCCGGCCCTTGGCCAGCCTGACGAGCGTGTGCGCGTCGTCGACGTAGTCGGCCATCTGTGCCAGGTAGAAGCGTTCGCCCTCTGAGCGACCGCGGCCGTGCAGGTCGACGGCGTACACGGCAAAGCCCTTCGCGAGCAACTGCTGCGCGGCCCAGTGGTAGTAGCCGCTGTGCGACTTCACGCCGTGCACGATCCCGACGACGGCACGCGGGGCGGTGTCGGGCACCCACGAGCGGATGAAGAGGTGCAATCCATCCCTGACCTTCACGCGTTCCTCGCGTGGGGCGATGGCAGTGGCGAGACCCATGGCAACTCCTTTGACTTGGCCGACGGCTGCTTCAGCGGACATCCAGACGATAGCCTTCGTATCCGCCCGGCGAATCACGCATTGGGGGCAGCGATGACTACAGCGGTGGCGTCGGCGGCCGCTACCTCGATCGCGTTAGTGCCGCGCCCGCCGACGTGCCGCGTCGCGCACGACGATCTCGCGGCGACCGAACAGGCAGGCGTCGATCGACAGGGCTCCCGGCCCCAGCATTGCCAGGGCGATCGCATTGGCGCCATCCAGCAGCAGGCTGGGCCAGTTCTGGGAACGCACGTGCGGCACATCGGTGAAAGCCATCGCGAGCGCCGACAGGACGACGCCAGCGGCCATGGCCGGCGTGAGCGCACCGATGACGAGGCCGGCGCCGCTGAGCGCGGCAAGGCCGGCGACGAGCCACGATGCGAGTGAGGCTTCGGCGCCGCTCCTCAGGAGGGGAATGGCATCAGCGAGCACCGCGGCGCCGGTCGCCACGCGGAGCACCAGCAGGCCGGTTCCGGGCCAGCCGCCGGGGAAGGTCGAGAAGAATCGTTGCAGGCCGAGGCTCCTTCGAGAGGGCCGTCGGACGCCCTGGGCCCCGCACGGAGCCTACGCAAACGCATGCCTCATGCGAGTCCCCGGATGGTGCGGAGGCGGCATACCGCTTTCGAGGGATGCGCGCCGCTCACAACTGGATGATGCCGCGGCGTACGCCTATGCTCACCGCGCCGGTGCGGTCGCGGGCGCCGAGCTTCTCCATGATGTGCTTCACGTGGACCTTCACCGTCTCCTCCGAGATCGACAGCGCCACTGCGATGTCCTTGTTGCGATTGCCCTCGGCCAGCCACTGCAGGACTTCCAGTTCCCGTTCGGTGAGCGACTCGTCGCCCACGTGCTCGGCGAGCTGGACTGCGACGGCCGGCGGGATGCGCTTGCGCCCGGCGTGGACGTGGCGAATGGCGTCGACGAGTTCGCTCGGCGGCATGCCCTTCAGGAGGTAACCTCGGGCACCTGCGGCAAAGGCGCGCTGGATCTCGACATCACCCTCGAATGTCGTCAGCACCACGATGCGCGCCTGCGGACTCTCGGCCACGATGGCGCTGAGCACGTCGATGCCGCTGCCGTCCGGGAGGCGCAGGTCCAGCAGCGTCACGTCGGGTTGGTGGTCGCGGTGGCACTGCAGGGCCTGGCGACCGGTGGACGCCTGCGCCACGACCTGCATGTCCGGCTGGCTGTCGATCACCGCCGCGATGCCTTCCCTGATCAGGGGATGGTCGTCGACACTGAGAATCCGGATCCGGGTGCTCGCGGTCATGACTGCTCCTCCGTCTCCCCACGTCGCGGGGCGGGTATGCCCGACGGCCGACGACCGGTGACCTTCCAGGGGAACCAGCGTGACGATCGACGCTCGAACGCCAGTGGCCCGGGGACGCGAAGCTCCA
Organism: Luteitalea sp. TBR-22; assembly: GCF_016865485.1. Lineage (NCBI taxonomy): Bacteria > Pseudomonadati > Acidobacteriota > Vicinamibacteria > Vicinamibacterales > Vicinamibacteraceae > Luteitalea > Luteitalea sp. TBR-22. The sequence continues at coordinate 1,083,862 of NZ_AP024452.1, forward strand.
CCTCGGTACCGGCACCCGGGCGGCTGCGAATCCTGAAGGTCCCGCCGATGCGCCCTGCACGTTCACGCATGCCGACGATGCCGAAGTGCCCGTCGGTCCCGTCGCGCAAGGACCCCGGGTCGATGCCCCGGCCATCGTCCCGAACCAGCAGGGAGAGGTTTCTCGGGCCGTACTCGATCTCGAGCTCGACCTGCGTCGCATCGGCGTGTCGGAAGGCGTTCACCAGGGCCTCTCGACCGATGCGATAGACCTCGTCGCGCACCATCGGCTCGAGTGCGCGCGGCCGGCCCTCCACGACGACGCGGTATGCCGGACCTGCGCTGCCGAACTCCTGCTGAACGCCCGCGAAGGCCAGGGCCAGGTCGGGCGACGTGGTGCCCGGCGCGCGCAGCCCGATCACCGCGTGTCGGCCCTCGTCGATGACGCGCCGCATCAGGTGATGCACCCGTTCGAGTGACTGTCTCGCCGGTACGTCCCGTGGCAGGGCCTCCACGGCGACATGGAGTTGCATCGAGGCGCTCAGGAAGCCTTGCAGCAGCGTGTCGTGCAGTTCCTGCGCGATGCGCGTCCGCTCGGCCAGCCGCTCCTCGAAGCGCGCCGTCAGGCGGCGCGCCACCTGGCGGACACGCAGGCGGTACAGCCCCCACCCGGCCAGTCCGGCGGCCGTCATCGAGGTCAACTGGAACCACACCGTCTGCCAGAACCAGGGCTCGATCTCGAAGGACAACGTCGACTCGGCACCGTTCCAGGCCCCGTCGCTGTTCGAGGCAACGAGTCGAAACCGGTACGAACCCGGCGGCAGGTTCGTGAACACCACCTGGCGTTCTGCGGTCGGCTCGTTCCAGTCGCGGTCGAACCCGTCCAACCGATAGCGGAATCGCACCCGTTCGGGCACCGAGAGGCTGAGGCCCGCATACCCGAGTGCAATGCGGCGGCTCGGCGCGAGCCGAATCGGACCATCGGTCGGCACGGACACGCCATCGGCGGTCAGTTGCGCGATCTGCGTGGCGGACGGCAGGGTGCGGCCATCGGCGCGGGCAGGATCGGTCATCGACAGGCCGCCCGTCAGCGCCATCCAGATGCGTCCCTTGTCGTCCTGCGTAAGCACGCGGTGGCGCTTGATGGCGTCCAGGCCCGGTAGCCCGTCGGCGATGCCGAGGCGACGCACGTCGCCTGGCAGCACCGCGTTGTCGAGCAACGCCTGTCGCCTGACGCGCAGGATCTCGTCGGCGGCATGCATCCACAGCCAGCCGCGTCCATCCTCCGCGAGGCCGAGAATCGGCCCGCGCAAGGCGCGGTCGTTGCCATCGACGACCAGGGCCTTGCCGGCCCTGATCACGGCGAGCCCCTTCGTGGTGCCCACCCAGAGCGTGCCGCGGCGATCCTCGAACAGCGTGATGATGTCGTTCGAGGGCAGGCCGTCGGCGGTGGTGAAGGTGCGCCACCCGCCCGGGGAACGTGCCGCCACGCCGTTCGGCGTCCCGAACCACATCGTGCCGTCACGGGCCTCGAGCAACGAGGCGACGGTGTTGGAGGGCAGTCCACTGCGCGTGTCGTACGTGACGAGCCGCCCCTGCGTCACCAGGGTGGCTCCGGCACTGAGCGTGCCGGCCCAGGTGGCGCCGCTACGCGTCCGGTGGACGGCGAAGACGCTGTCCTGGGCAAGCCCGTCGCGTTGCGTGATACGGTCGATCGCGATCGCCTCGTCGCTGCCGACGCGCAGCCTCATGAGTCCGCCGCGCTGCCAGCCGACCCAGATCTCGGTTCCTTCGCCGTGGATCGAGTACACGACGTCGCCGCGCAACCCGGGTGCCGTCACGGCCGACACCCGCCCATCGCGGAGCCAGTACAGGCCCCCCGTGGCAGGGCCGAACCACACCCGCCCATCGCTGTCGGCGTGAATGGGGCCGCTCGGGTCGGCCGGCAGGCCGTGTGCCGGCGTATACGTCGTGAACATCGGAGCCCGCCATCGCTCGAGGCCGCGGTCGGTGCCGATCCACAGGTTGCCGTCGCGGTCCTCGAAGGTGGCCGCGACATGTCCGCCCGACCAGCCTGCGTCGGTGGCCGACTGTACGGAGCCATCGGCAGCGAGGCGCAGCAGGCCCTGCGTGCCCGCGGCCACCCAGAGGTTCCCATCGCGGTCGCGGGTCAGGCTCAACACCGCGACGCGTCGCAGGGCCATCGGTACGCCGTCCTGGGTGATGGCGGCGCCACTCCATCGAGCCATCCCCCGGTCGGTGCCGATCCACACGCTGCCGTCAGGCGAGGCGAGCAGGCAGTTGATCTTCGAGTCCGGCAGGCCCTCGGTGTAGCGCACCGCGCGCGTGCCGCTGACGCGCAGCAGGCCGGCGTCGCGCGTGCCGAGCCAGAGGCTGCCGTCGCCGGTGTCGGCCAGCGCCACGACGAACGAGGAACTCGGCAGGACGCCGGCCGCGATGACCGAGGCGAAGCGGCCGTCCCGATGTGTCTGCGTGCCGTGTGCGATCGTCGCAAAGAGCGCGGCGCCCTCGCGGGTGAGGCCCATGGCCGTCACGACCGACCGCGGTGCCCCCGGCGCGGCGCCGAGATGGTCCAGTCGTCCGTCGTGGGAGCGCACCAGCCCCACGCCCCGCAGGCGCGCCCACAGGCTGCCGTCTGCCGGCGCGGTGACTCCGAGGACCGCGGCGCCGGCGCCGGTGCCGGCGCGGGGATCGACCAACTGGAAGGTCAGGCCATCGAAGCGCACCAGGCCCTTCTCGGCACCGATCCAGAGGTATCCGTCGGCCGTCTGCGCGATGGCGTGGACGGGGCCGCCGGGGAACCCCGACTCGCTGCTCCAGCGGGTACGCAGGTACTGCCCGAGCGTTCGCTCGGCATCGAGCGCCGCAAGCGGCGGTGCCAGCCACGTCGTCGCCGCGAGCAGGACGCCGGTCACCGAGGCCGCGCCAGCGACGTGCCTACGGCAGGTAGTGAAAGCGTTCAATGACGACCTCGACGTCAGCCTCCGGCGGCTTCGGCGCGTAGCGGAAGTAGTACAGGTTCATCCGGACCCGTTCGGCGCCCGGCGACGGCACGCCCGACACGAATGCCTTGCGATGCACGACGGGGTTGCCAAGCGCCTGGCGACCGCGCGTCGTCTGGAAGGACACGCGCCCCGGCTCCCAGCGGAAGGCGTGGGTCAGGAGCCCGGCCGGTGCCGAGAAGCGGGCGACGTTGGCCGGGACGTAATACGGCTGCACCACGTACTGCGCGTTCGGCAGGTCCGGATCGCCCCACCGGCTGATCTCGATGTCGAGTTCCCGGTGGTTCTGGTCGGCCGCCTCGTCGTCCCACACCAGCATGCCCAGGGTCGCGGCGGCATCGAGCGTCGAGGTGTCGCGAACCGTGAAGGCGTACGTGCCGTAGCCGAGCGATCGCGTGAGGATCACCTCGGCGCTGGTCCACTGTCGGTCGCGCTGCGCCAGGCGCAGGTGCAACGCGCCGTCGGTGTCCACCCAGGCGTTGTCCTGGTGATAGGCGTTCCGCCCCCCGCGGTCGCTGGCGTTCTGCCGGACCTGCCATTCGTAACCGCTGAATGTCAGCACCTTCGGCGGGTCGGCATCGTGGCCGCTGCCCGCCACCGTGGCGACCGCCACCACCTTGCCGCCGGGCGTCGGCAAGGCTTCGATGGTGTCGACCGGCTGGAACGTCGCGTCGACGAGCAGGGCCGCGTACTCGGTGCCGAGATGGGTGGTGTTCTCCCACGAGCCATCCGGGCGGATGTCGGTGAACGGCTCGGCGGTCAGCGGCTGGATCCACCACGGCCCCGCCTTGGCGTAGAGCACGACGCGCTGCGTGGGCCGCGCGCCGATCACCCGACCGGCGATACGGCTGGTCCGATCGGGTCCGCCGGCAGCCACGGGCGGCACGGTCGTGAAACCGATCACCGGAACCGCCGGCGTCGCCGATCGCCCACCGCCGCAGCCGACCGCGACCAGGAACAGGAACGCGAGTGCCTGTCGGGCGGCGCGCACGATCATGGCGGGTGCGCCACCCGTCGCATGCACGGTCATTTCAAGGTCGCCTTACCAAACGGTACGCGGCCATTCTACAGCCAACGTCGGCCACCGTCGGGTCGCGACATCGGCCCGAACGGGTGCGTCACGGCAGGCATCTCGAACTGTCGAGCTGTCGACGCGACGAACTTCGGAGCCAGCCACCTGCTGCCGAGTTGCATGTGCTTGAATAGCCGGGCCCCTCGCCTCGGGGGCCACCACCATCACGACCATGCACATCGCCCCGTTTGCCGTCGAGCAGTGGATGAACGCCCATGAGACCCGCTGCGCGCTCAACCTCGCCGAGACCTGCATCGAATCGCTCACCCTGGGGGAACTGCTCGACCTGGCCGGCGTGCGCGACGCCCTGTTGGCCGACCTGCGGCCGATCAAGCTGACGTACGGCGAGATCGAAGGCAGCGAGCGGCTCCGCACGGCGATCGCGGCGCTCTACGCGCGGCAGTCCTGGCGCGACGTGCTGATCACGCATGGCGCCTCGGGCGCGAATGCGCTCGTGTACCAGGCGCTGGTCGGGGCTGGCGATCGCGTCGTCACCGTCGTGCCGACGTACCAGCAGCACGAGGCGATTCCCGAGAGCCTCGGCGCCGACGTGCAACGCCTGCGCCTGCGCGCCGACGACGGGTACCGGCTGGACCTCGATGCCCTGCGCGCGCTGGTCACGCCAGGCACGCGGCTGATCGCACTCACCAATCCCAACAACCCGACCGGCGCGCTGCTCGATGCCGAGGCACTGACGACGATCGTGGCAATGGCCGACGCGGTCGGCGCGTACGTCCTGTGTGACGAGGTCTACCGCGACGCCACCCACGACGACGAGGCGCCGGTGCCGTCGATCGCCGACCTCTACGCCAGGGGCATCAGCACGGGCAGCATGTCCAAGGCCTACTCGCTCGCGGGCGTGCGACTGGGGTGGATCTGCGGTCCACCCGCGGTATTGCGCGCCGCCGAAGTGCACCGCGACTACAACACCATCAGCGTCGGACGCATCGACGACCTGCTGGCGGCGATCGCGCTCGAGTCGAGAGACGCGATCCTCGCGCGCAACCGGCACATCGTGCGCACCAACCTCGCCGTGCTCGAGGCATGGGTGGCGGCAGAGCCGCTGATCTCCTGGGTGAAGCCGCGCGCCGGCACCATCGCGCTGCTGGCGTACGACCTCGACATGTCGTCGGAGGCCTTCTGCCTCCGCCTGCTCGAGGAGACCGGCGTGCTGTTCACGCCGGGCAGCGCGTTTGGCGTCGAGGGCACGGTTCGCATCGGCTACGCCAACAACCCCACCGTGCTCGCCGACGGCCTGCGCGAGGTGTCGGGCTTCCTGCGTCGGCTCGAGCCGCCCGCGTAGCGGCCGTCGGCGCCGATCGTCGCCGTAGGGGGCGCGCTCGTATCAGATCCCGGAAGATGCGGCAGGCCCGGTCACCAGGCGGATGTGGCAAGGCGCGGAGGTAGGCATCGAGGCAGCGCGTCGCGACGACGATCGCGTCAGGTGGTGAGGAATGCGCGGCGGAAGAACAAGACGGTCATCGTGATCGCGATCACCAGCATCACCGCACGCACGAGTCTGGCCGGGAGCCGCTTGCCCAGGTGCGCGCCGAGGTAGCCGCCCGCCATCGCGCCCAGCCCGAGCGCGACGCTCTGCCTCCACCACACCATGCCGAGCAGCGCGAAGCAGACGACGGCCACCATGTTGGCGGCCGTCACCATCACCATCCGCGCGGGGTTGAGCGCCTTGATGTCGGCCGCGGTGAACAGGCTCCAGGCGGCGAGCATCATCAGGCCGACGCCGCCGCCGAAATAGCCGCCGTACGTGCCGAGGACGAACTGGACGCCGAGCACCGTCGTGCGTCCCACCGCGACGCGCGACCGCACGCGGCTTCCGAGCCTGGGTCCGAGCATCAGCGTGATGGTCGCAGCCAGCAGCAGGAAAGGCAGCACGCGATCGAAGAGCGTGGTCGGCGTCCAGACGAGGAGCAGCGCGCCACACAAGCCGCCGAGGAGCGTCACGACGAGCGACGGCGCGAACGGCAGGCCGTCCACCGTCGTCAACCCGCCCCGGTAGACCCACGCGCTGGTGACACCGCCAGGGAAGAGCGCCGCCGTGCTCGAGGCGTTCGCGGCAACCGACGGGAGCCCGGCCGCGATCAGCGCTGGCAGGGTCACGAAGCTGCCGCCCCCCGCGAGGGCGTTCATGGCTCCACCGATCAGTCCTGCCGAGGCCAGCATCACGAGGGTCTTCATGGGCGCGTCCGCGCGCCATTGTGACAGCGTCCCGATGACTGCCAGCCGCTCCACGGCCGGGCGCGACGCCCGGATGCCGATTGTGGAACCATGGAGCCATGACCACGTGCGCCCGCACTTCGTTGATCGTGATGCTGTCGGCCCTGACCCTCGGCACCGGCATGGCCTTCGCGGGCCAGCGGGCCGTCGTGTCCGGGGCGCACGACGCGCCCCTGACCGACACCGTCCCCGTCGATCCCCGGATCACGGTGGGCACCCTGGCCAACGGGATGCGCTACTACATCCGGGCCAACAAGCAGCCGCAGAACCGTGCCGAGATCCGGCTCGTGGTCAACGCCGGATCGGTCCTCGAGGACGACGACCAGCGCGGGCTGGCGCACTTTGTCGAGCACATGGCGTTCAACGGCACGCGCCACTTCCCCAAGCAGGAGGTGATCGCGTTCCTGCAGTCGACCGGCATGCGCTTCGGCGCCCACATCAACGCCAACACCGGCTTCGACCAGACGGTCTACGAGCTGCGGATTCCGACCGACAGTCCTGCCGTCATCGACAAGGCGCTGCTGATCCTCGAGGACTGGGCGAGCGCCGTCTCGTTCGAGCCGGCCGAGATCGACAAGGAACGCGGCGTCATCCTCGAGGAATGGCGCACGGGCCTGGGCGCCAACGCGCGGATCCTCGACGCGCAGCTGCCGGTGCTGCTGAAGGACTCCCGCTACGCCGAGCGATTGCCCATCGGCAAGCCGGAGACCCTCCGCACGTTCTCCCACGACCGCCTGAAGAAGTTCTACACCGACTGGTACCGACCCGACCTGATGGCGGTGATCGTCGTCGGCGACTTCGATCCGGCGGCCATGGAGACCCTCATCAAGGCGCACTTCGCCTCGATTCCGGCAGCGGTCAACCCACGGCCCCGACCCGTGTACGACGTCCCGGAACAGCCTGGCACGCGCTACACGATCGCCACCGACCCCGAGGCGACGCGGACCACCGTCGGCGTCTCCAGCACCATGCCGGCGCGCGACCAGTCGACGCTTGGCGCCTACCGGCAGCTGACGATCGAGCGGACGTTCGCGGCGCTCCTGTCGGCGCGGCTCTCGGAGATGGCGCAGAAGCCCGGCGCGCCGTTCCTGGACGCACAGACCAATCGAGGCCTCTTCGTGCAGTCGACCGAGGCCACCACGATGAGTGCCCTCGTGCCCGACGGCGGCGCCGAGAAGGGACTGGCCGCGCTCCTCGCCGAGGCCGATCGCGTTGCCAGGTTCGGCTTCACACAGTCGGAGCTCGACCGCTACAGGCTGAGCATCCTGCGCATCTTCGAGCAGCTCGCCTCGTCCAACGACGAACACACCTCCGAGTCGCTCGCCGACGAGTTCATCCGCAACTTCACCCAGGGGGAGCCGATCCCGGGCATCACCTACGAGTACGCGCTCGCCCGCCGGTTCCTGCCGGAGATCACCCTGGCCGACATCAACGGCCTGGCTCGCGGTTGGATCCCCGAGCGGAACCGCGTGGTGTCGGTGACCGCGCCACGCAAGGACGGCGTCACCGTCGCGACCGAGGCGTCCCTGGCGGCCGTGATCAAGGACGCGGGCGCGGCCGCGTTGACGGCCTACGTCGACACCGTCAGCACGAAGCCCCTCCTCGACCCGCTGCCCCGGCCGGGCGCAGTGGCCAGGACGGAATCGAAGCCGTCAGGCATCACCGAGTGGACGCTGTCCAACGGCGTGCGCGTGGTGCTCCGGCCGACCACCTTCAAGCAGGACGAGGTGCTGTTTCGCGCCTTCAGTCCCGGCGGGACCTCGCTGGCGTCCGATGGTGACTTCATCGCCGCCGAGACGGCCGATCGGATCGTCGCGCAGGGCGGGCTCGGCGCCTTCAACGCCATCGACGTGAGCAAGAAGCTCGCCGGCAAGGCGGCGTTCGTGCGCCCGGACATCGACGAGATGTTCGAGGGACTGAACGGCCGCGCGTTGAATCGCGACCTCGAGACGATGTTCCAGTTGATCTACCTGACGTTCACCCAGCCACGGGCAGACGCCGAGGCCTTCCGTACCGCGACCGAACAGCTGAACGCGGCGCTGGCCAACCGCCAGGCGCTTCCGGAAGCGGCCTTCGAGGACGCGCTCACGGCCGCGGTCAGCCAGAACCACGTGCGCGCCCTGCCGTTGACCCGCGAGGCAGTGGCTCGAATGAGCCTCGACAAGTCGATGGCCTTCTATCGGGACCGCTTCGCTGACGCCAGCGACTTCACGTTCGTCTTCGTCGGCAGCTTCGACCTGGCGACCATCAAGCCGCTCGTCGAGCGTTACCTGGGCAGCCTGCCGTCGCTCCGCCGCAAGGAAGCCGGTCGGGACGTCGGCATCCGTCCGCCAGCCGACGTCGTCGAGAAGCTGGTGACCAAAGGCACGACGCCCAAGAGCCAGGTCGGCGTCGTCTTCACCGGGCCGTTCGAGAACAACCCGAAGAACCGCCTGATCGTCCGGACGATGGCCGATACGCTGGCGGGGAACCTGCAGCGCGTGCTGCGCGAGGACCTCGGCGGCACGTACGGCGTCAGCGTCGTGCCGACGTTCACCAAGCAGCCGGTCGGGGAGTACCGCATCTCGATCCTGTTCGCCTGCGACCCGGCGCGTGCGTCCGATCTCGTCAAGGCGCTGTTTGCCGTCGTCGACGACTTCAAGACACGCGGGCCGAGCGACGGCCAGGTGGCCGACGCGCAGGCGGCGCTGCGGCGCGATCTCGAGATCGACAGCCGCCAGAACGGCTCGATCCTGAACCAGCTGGTGTTTGCCTATCAGTACGGCGAACCGGTGCCCGACGTCACCACGTGGCGTGGGCTGTACGACCAACTGGGCGCGTCGCTGCTGCGCGACGCCGCGAGCACGTACCTGAACACGAACCGCTACGTCAAGGTCGTGCTGATGCCGGAAGGGACCACGCCGTGATCCGCCTGGCCATCACGGCATCGCGCCGGTGGGCGTGACCGCGCCACCGAGCACTTCCGGGTAGCGCGCGACCGTCGCGGGCAGATCGGCGGCCGCGCCGGTCAGCGGGCCGGTGAGGAAGGCCGCCAGGATGTCGGCTGCCACCTGCTGGGTAGCCGCTGGGCCACGACTCCCGCCCATGACCTGCGCCAGCAGCCACCGCCCCGGAGGCGCGAAGAAGAACGGCACGTCGGTGAAGCTGTAGTGGTTGCTGCGCCTGATCTCGTAGCGGAAGCCCGGCGCCGTCATCCGGGCGAGCAGCCGGCCGTTGCCGTTGATGAAGAACGCGCTGTGGCGGGTCTCGGTACGGTCGCTCTGGAGCAGCAGGAACGGCCGGGTCAGTTGGCGATCGGGAAGATCGCCATAGGGTGTGCCATCGATGTTGGCCGCGGCCACGACGCGCGTGTCTTCACTCATCGCCGCGATCGCGGCGGCGCCGCCGAAGGAGTGGCCCACCACCGCAACCTTCGAGCCGTCGATCAGGCCGCCTCGCAGCGGCGGCGACAATGCATCCGGCCGCGCGAGCTGGTCGATCACGAAGCGGACGTCGGCGGCCCGCAGGGCCTGCTGGCGAGCCATGTAGCGAGAGCGGTCCCGCTCCCCGGGCAGCAGGGTCTCGCGGGTACCGACGACCCGGCTATCAGGAAGCTGCACCACGGCCGACTCGTAGGGATGGTCCAGCACGAAGACGACGAAGCCGCGGCCTGCCAGCCGGGTCGCGAGTCCGGTGTAGACGGCGCGAGGCGCCCCGTAGCCTGGCGAGAAGATGACCACCGGCCACGGCCGCTCGGCGGGAGACAACGGCGCCAGGTGTTCGGCATGCGTGTCGATCTGGCCGTAGCGGCGCAGCAGGAAGCCGGGCATCACGCTGACCTGCGCCGGCAGCCGATCGATCCCGTCGACGTAGGGCAGTCGCGCGACACGCCCGCGATGCGCGCGCGTCGTCGGATACCAGGCCTGGGCGATCACGCTCCGCCGGTCGGTCGACTCCGGTGTGTGCGGCTCGTCGCGCGCGTCGTCGGTCCAGCGGTAGACCTGCGTCGCGACGGCGTAACGGCCGTCGGGCTGCGGCAGCGTCGGCACCGCGGGCAGGATCCACACGCCGGCAGCGGTGGCGGTGAGGCCGATCAGGCCCAGGCGGCCGAGCCGGCGACGTGTGGGCGTCGCGTGCAGCGCCGGCAGCGCGGAGAGCGCCAGCAGCGGGTACGCCGGGAGGAACTGCCAGGTGAAGCCGCAGCGCAGCCACTGCGCACCCGCCAGCGCGACGCCGACGAGGACGGCGGCGACCCGCAGCCCGGGGCGCCAGGCCGGGGCGAGGAGCCGCCAGGCGGCCAGGACCAGCACCACGGCCAGCAGGACCAGGTCGGGCGTCAGCAATCCATCACCCGGTAATGGCCCACGGGTGTGAGGACGGTCGGCATGCCCCGAAGGTTCAGTCCCGATCGCGCGGCCGTCGTCGCGCGCGTTGCAGGGCGGTCGTATCCTGACGTCGATGATCCATGAGTCGGCCCGGGGCGTGACGAGCACCCAGGCGAGCGCTGCCGGTGGACCATGCCTCGCCTGAACGACGCGGACGAGATTCGCCGCCTGCTGCGACGCGATCCCGGCTGGTCGGTCTACGCACTCGGCGACCTCGGGCCGGCGATGTTTCCCAAGACCACCTGGTTCACGCCGGATCTGACGCTCGTGCTGCGCGACTACGGGACGGCGATCCTGTTCGCGATGGGGGCGGGCAGCGTGCGCGAAGCGCTCGCCACCCTGGACGGCCCGGTGCACCTGCAGGTGCGGCAGGACGCGCTCGACGAGATTCGACGATGGTCTTCCGTCTCGTCGGCTCAGCGGATGTGGCGCATGGTGTGGTCTGGAGATCCGGCGCCCGCGCGCAGCGACGCCCCCGCGCGGTTGGGCGCGCACGACGTCGAGGCGCTGCAGCGCCTCTATGCCGACGGGCAGGCATCAGGGGAGTCGCCGGACTTCTTCTTCCCGTCGATGGTGACCGACGGGGTCTTCCACGGCATCCGCGAGGGCCACGAGATCGTGGCCGTGGCCGGGACGCACCTGGTGTCGTGGGAGGAGGGCGTGGCGAGTATCGGCAACGTCTACACGCGACGCGACCGACGTGGACGGGGCCTCGGACGCCTCGTGGTCGCGGGCGTGCTCGGCGACCTCGTCGGGATCGAGACCATCGGCCTCAACGTCCGCGCCGACAACGTCGCCGCGATTCACCTCTACGAGTCACTCGGCTTCGCGCGACATTGCGAGTTCTTCGAGGGGCTGGCCGAGGGGCCGCGCCGCGAGGGCGTGCCGCGTCAGGTCAGCAACAACTTGCGCGCCTCGCCGTCGGGGTCGTCGACCATCCGGCAGGGGTCGTCGAACACCATCGTCTGACCGCGCTCGGGTGTGAAGGCCTGCCACGGCAGCCCGGGCTGGCTCGGGTTGCCGGTCCGCGCGAAGTTGGCCCATGCGGTCGCCATCCTGCGGGCCAGCGCCTGTGCCTCCGGGCCGTTGCCAGTGCCCTGCGCGCAGCGCGCCGTGTTGTCGAAGCAGAAGGCGAGTTCGGCCGTGTGCCAGGCGCCGGCGTCCTCGAGCATCGGCGACTGCCAGCCGAAGTACCACGCGTACACCGGTGCACCGCCCTGCGCGTGCTTCATCGTCGCCATGCGCACGACGTTGTTGCGGATCGCGAGGCCATTGAGCCCGCCGCCGCTGCACATGTACGACAACGTGCGGATGCTCTTGTTCGGATAGGCCCGCTTGAGGGCCGCCGCAATTGCCGTGGCCTTCCCCTCGCCATAGCTGCGGGCGAGCGTGGCCATCCACTCGGCCTCGGTCGGCCGCGACGACATGCGGTTGCCTTCCTCGGTGACCGAGCCGATCAGCAACGGGATGTCGCGCGAGATGGCTGGCGCTCCCTCGAAGAATGATCGCATCGTGACGACGCGGCCGTCGACGGTGGGGCCGAAGCCGACGCGCGGCGCCGAACCGGCGGGAGGGATCGGGCCCGCGGCTGCGCCGGGCGGCGGGTTCATCGCCGCGACCACCGCGTTGCCCGCCGCGTTCAGGCGCGCCCAGTCCATCTTCTGCAGCGCAGCCATGTCCTTGACGCCGAGCTCGGCGACCAGCCGCCGCGTGAGCTCGCGCGACTGCTCGGCCGACGGCGGGTTGCCGCCGCCACCCGACTGCACGGACGCGCGGTGGATCAGGCCTTGCGCCGACGGCATCCCGAGCAGCGTCGTCACCTTCGAGCCGCCGCCCGACTGCCCGTAGATCATCACGCGGTTCGGATCGCCGCCGAAGCTGGCGATGTTGTCGCGCACCCAGCGCAACGCCGCGACCAGGTCGGTCATGCCGACGTTGGCCGACTCGGCGTAGGCCGGCCCGCCGAACTCGGACAGGTCGAGGAAGCCGAGGATGTTCAGGCGATGGTTGACGGTGACCGACACCACATCGTGGTGCCGCGCCTGCTGCGCGCCGTCCTGCGAGGCCAACTCGTAGGCCGATCCGAACGCGAAGCCGCCGCCGTGGAAGTACACCATCACCGGCCGCGAGCCCGTGAGGCCCGAGGTCCAGACGTTCAGCTTCAGCATGTCCTCGCTCTGCCAGCCGTCGGTCCACTGGTAGAGGAACGACTGCTCCTGCACCCAGTCGTGCAGGCGCTGCGGGCAGTTGGCGCCGTAGATCAGCGTCGGGAGCTCGCCCTCCCACGGCGTCGGCGGCCTGGCGGGCAACCAGCGATTCTCGCCGGCCGTGGTGGCCCCGTAGGGCACGCCCTTGAACGTGAGGACGCCATCCTCGACGTAGCCCCGCACCTTGCCGTACTGCGTGGACGCCACGGCACTGCGCGGTGTGCTGCACACGCCCGTCGCTGCGGCGGCGCGCCGGCGGGCGGTGGCCGTCTGCGCGGCGTCGGCAGACGAGTGCGGCACCGCGGCACCCATGCCTGCGGCGGTCGAGAGCCGCAGCATCTGGCGGCGGTTCAGCGTCGAGCGGTCCCTGCCGGTCGTGTCGGACACGTCAGCCCTCCGAGGTCGGTGATCGATGTGTGCAGGCAGTATACGGACGGATCTCGCCGAGCGCGCGCCGCGGCCGCGCGTGCCGGGTTCCGGCACGCGCACCCGCTGGCCTGGTCACCGCATCGGGGCCAGTGCGTCGGCCACGGCTCGGCCGATGCTGCGCCCCTGCTGTCGCCCATCGCGGATCGCCTGCCGGAAGTGGATGCCGGCATAGAGGCGCGACAGGCCGTTCTCCTGCGCCGCATCCGAGAGGCTCCGGTACTCGCGCACCACACCCGGCAGGGTGAGACTGTCGGCGCGGAACGTGTGCCGATCGCCGAGCAGTTCGATCAGGACCTCGGCGGCGGCCCATCCGAGCACCGTGTGCGTGGAGGGGTAGTCGGGCACCGGCGGCGTCACCTGGAAGGGCTGCCACGCCGGGTCGGCCGCGGTCAGCCGGTTGCCGTCGCTGGCCGCCGCGCGGATGGCCGTTTCCGGCCGCCAGAACCGGAAGCGGTACTTGGCCTCGAAGCCGGCGATGAAGCCGTCGGCCATCGCGAAGTTGACCAGGGCGAGCACCCGCGCCGCCTCCCACTCGTCGAGGCCGCGTTGCTCGACGATCGTCCGCGCAATCCGGTTCCATCCGAGCGGCGAGTCCTCGTACCAGAAGACCGCGATTTCCGACTGTTCCGGCGTGCGGACCCGGCTGTCCTTCTCGCCAATCGCCTTCACCAGCGCGAAGTCCTGCGCATACGCGCCGCTGGTGACCCGCTGCGGGCCGTCGAGAACGTGATCGGCCAGGTCGATCACGAACGGTGTCACCTTCCCCCAGCCCGGCGCCGCGGCGAAGTCGAAGGGCGGCGTGAACTGGTACTCGCCGACGCCGGCGCGCGGGACGTACCTCGGCTCACCCGCCTGCGCCGCGCCATCGTCGGCCCGCCGCGCCAGGTTCGCGGCTGCCGCCGACTGGCCGACGACGATCCCCGCGGCCCTGGCCGGGCCCTCGGGCACGGCGGCCAGCGCGTTGGCGTACGCCGCCTCGACGAGCGCCGACGGCTCCGGCAACAGCGCCGCGAGTGCGTCGTGGGCGGCCGTCGCAACTGCGGCGTCCAGTGAGGCGCCCGGCGCGTCGGCGATGCCGGGTGTGTACGACCGGAACCGGCGGTCCACCGCGTTGATCGCGTCGTGGACCGCGGCCTGCACGATCGCCAGGGTGCGCGACTGCGTCATCGGGTCGGTGCCCTGCGATGGGCTCAGCGCGTCGGTGGCGACGCGATTCCAGGTCAGCACGGCACGCCACGACGACGCCCCGAGGTGCCCTGCCGTGCGTGCGTCCTCGGCGCGCGCGGCGGTGACCGCGCTCGTCAAGACCAGCAGGCCGGCGACGGCCATCGAGCGGAAGAACACGGCGGCATGGGCCACCGGCAAGGAGTCACGGGATTGGGACATGATGACGACACTCCTGTGAGAACGCGGGGTTGACGTGACGGACGGTGCGCCCGTGCCAGCGCCGGCTACCCGCTCGCGCGGGCAACCGACCGTGGCGCGGTGGATGCGGCGGTCAGGGCCGCGCCTCGTACACGAGCGTGAAAGGGGTCTGCGTGGCGCGCCTGAAGCGCGTGAAACCTGCCGACGTGACCACGGCGCGGATGCGTGCCTCGCCGGCCTGCGCGCCCAGGGCGACGCGGCCTGCCTGCGCCAACGCGCAGGGCGTGCAGATCAGCGTCGACCCGGCGTAGTACGCGCGGCCGATCGGGTTGAGGTTCTCCTCGACGCGGTCTCCGGCGTACGGTTCGACGATCATCCAGCTGCCGGCCGGCGCCAGGGCGCGGCGAACGTGGCGCGAGGCGCCGACCGGGTCGCCCATGTCGTGCAGGGCATCGAACACGGTCACCAGGTCGTAGCCCGTGCCCGGGAAGCCGTCGGCCGGCGCGACCTCGAACCGGCAGCGTTCGCTCACGCCTGCGTCTGCCGCCCGGGCCGTCGCAGCGGCCACCGAGTCCACGTGTGTGTCGAAGCCGACGAACGTCGACGCCGGGAACGCCTGTGCCAGCAGGATGGTCGACGCGCCGTGGCCACATCCGACGTCGGCGACGCGCCCGCCGGCACGTAGTCGATCCTCGACGCCGTCGAGGGTCGGCAGCCACTCACGCACCAGGTGCGCGTCGTAGTTGGGCCTGAAGAACCGCTCGATGCCGTGGAACAGCTCGTGATCGTGCTCGTGCCACCCGATGCCGTCGCCGGTCCGGAATGCCGTCGTCAGCGTGTCGAGGCGGCGGCCCGCGGCCAGGGCCAACTGGAAGGCGCCGACCATGAACGCCGGGCTCCCCTCGTGGGCGAACGCCAGCGCCTGTTCCGGGGTGAGCAGGTACCGGCCGCTGTCCGCCTCGTAGGTGACGTAGCCGGACGCGGCCTGCGCGTTGAGCCACTCGCGCACGTAGCGCTCGTGGGTCTGGGTCTGCTGCGCCAGTTCCGCTGACGTCAGCGGACCGAGTGCGGCCAGCGCCCGGTAGAGGCCGAGCCGATCGCCGATCAGGACGAGTGGTGCGGTCGACACCGCGCCGAAGTCGATGACGATGCGTCCGAGGAGTGTGTCGAGGTGCTGTTGATCGATGGTGGTGGTCATGGAAGCCTCCGGAACGGGTTCGAGGTCCATCCTCACCAGTGCGACCGCCGCGGGCTTTGCCGCGCCGCCGCCGTTCTTGCTCGCCCGCCCGGCCGACGACGGTTGCTTGACCGGACGCCCGCCCAGCTTGATTTGGAGACCGGCGCGACCGGACGCTACGATGCCGCGACACCAGGACGCCGCCCGTGGATGCCCTGTCCGAACTGCTCCGTGTCGTCAAGCTCACCGGCGCGATGTTCTTCCACGCGCGGTGCGGCGTGCCCTGGGGCGTCTCCTCGCCGCCGTCGGAGGTGTTCGGCCGCCACGTCGGCTCGCCGAGCAGCCACATCATCGAGTTCCACCTGCTGAGCGAGGGGCGCGGCTACGTCCGGGTGGGCGAGGAGTCGATGCCGCTGTCGGCGGGCGATGTCATCCTCATGCCGCACGGCGACCCCCACTACCTGGGAAGCGGTCCCGGCTACGAGCATGAAGTGGATGAGGAGGACATGCGGGCGCTGCTCACCGGCCAGCTCACCGAGTCGCGCCTCGGCGGGGACGGCGAGGGCGCGCGGCTCATCTGCGGCTACCTCGCGAGCGAGAAGGGCCTGATCCAGCCCCTGCTCGACGGCTTGCCGCGCGTCGTGCGGGTGAACATCCGCGCCGATGCCCAGGGTGCGATGCTGGAGTCGATGATCCGCCACGCCGTGGATCAGGCGTCGGGCGCCGCGCCGGGCAGCCGGGCCATCGTCGCGCACCTGGCGGAGGTGCTGTTCGCGGAGGTACTGAGGCGGTACCTGCTGCACCTGTCGCCCAGTCGCACGGGATGGCTGGCCGGCGCCGCCGACCCGGTGGTCGGTCGTGCCCTCGTTGTCCTGCACCAGCGCCCGGGTGAGCCGTGGACGATCGACAGGCTTGCGCGCGAGGTGGGCCTCTCCAGTTCCGCCCTCACCGAACGCTTCTCGCGGTGCCTGGGCCAGGGCCCGATGGGGTATCTCGCCAACTGGCGGCTCGAACTGGCCGCCGAGTCGTTACGCACGACCAACCGCAGCGTGCTGCAGATCGCGGGTGAGGTCGGCTACGAGTCGGAAGCGGCGTTCAATCGCGCGTTCAAGCGACGCTTCGAGGCACCGCCCGCCCGGTATCGGCGAGAGTGGCGAGCTGGCGACGCGCGGCGCCTCCGGACCTGACGCGTCCCGGCAGTCGTGGGCGACGGGCAACGCCGCGGCCGCGCCCGCCGTCCAACAGGCACACCAGCCACGGGGGAGCGACAGCGCCTCGACATCGCTGCTGGCGGGAGGAGCGCGATCATGCAGGCCCATCGACGCACCGTGCTTGCCGGGTTCGCGACGATCCCGCTGATGGCGTGGCCTGGCCAGCAGGAGACATCGGAGGCGGCGGTCGATCGCCTCATCGGCAGCCGCATGGCGGCGAAGGGGATTCCCGGCGGTGGCGCGGCGATCGTGCGCGAGGGGCGGCCGCTGCTGCAGCGCGGGTACGGTGCCGCGAGCCTCGAACTCGACGTGCCGGCGACTGCCGACACGCTGTTCCCGATGGCGTCGGCCTCGAAGGTCGTGGCGAGCCTGGTGGCCGGCCGGCTCGTCGACGCCGGGCGACTGGACCTCGATGCGCCGGCGCGGCAGTACCTGCCCGAACTGCCCGACTCGCTGGCGGCCGTGAGGGTGCACCACCTGCTCTCGCACACCTCGGGGCTCGCAGGGCCGGGCGCCAATCCCCGCTTCGTGGCCGAGCGTGCCGATCGCGAGCGACGCGATGCGTGGGTCGGGCCGCTGAAGCTCGACGTCTTCACCGACGAGGAAGTGCTTGCCTACGGAGCCGCCGCCGGCCTCGCCGAACCGCCCGGCACGCAGTGGCGCTACAGCCAGTTCCCGTACTTCCTGGTCGGGCTGATCGTCGGACGCCTCTGCGGGGCGACGTTCGCCGAGGCCGTCGCCCGCGAGGTGTTCGCGCCACTCGGCATCACGCGTGCGGTGTACGGGGACCATCGCACCGTGGTGCCCGGGCGCCCGTCCACCAACTACACGCGCCAGTTCGGCCCGCTGCAGCACTTCGCCCTGCGCTACACCCCCGGCTACTGGCCGGCCGCCGGCCTCAACATGAGCGCGGCCGACGCGCTCCGCCTGCTCGCCGCCTTCGAGCCCGGGCGCCTGTTGCGGGCCGACACGCTGACGCGCCTGTGGCAACCGGCGCGGCTCGCCGATGGCACCGAGGCGCGGTACGCCCTCGGCTTCTCGGTGACGACAAGCAACGGCCGTCGCTGGGTCGGCCACGAGGGTGGCGGGTGCTGCTACGTGGGCTGGTGGCCCGAGCAGCGCCTCGGCATCGTCGTCCTCTTCAACCTGTCGGGTGCGCGGGAGGACGGCATCGAGGCCGCGATTGCCGATCTGGTCCTTTCGCAGGCCTGACGACTGTTGACCTCGACCACGGCTCGAGCACGTCCTCGGCTTAAGATGCCGTCGGAGCCCATGTCCGGCCGCGCCCCAGACGCCACGCCCGGTCTCGATCGCTACTGGACGCAGGTCTACGACCGCCTGCGCGACCGGGCCCGTCGACTCCTCGCGCGCGAGCGACCAGGAGCGACGCTGCAGCCCACCGCCCTCGTGCACGACGCGTGGCTGCGCGCCCTGCGTCCGCACCGCGGTGGCTGGCAGGGGCCGACCCACGTCCTCGCGGTCGGCGTCCAGGCGATGCGCCGCCTGTTGATCGACCGCGGCCGTCATCACCATCGGCAGAAGCGCGGCGGCGACGCGGTGGCGGTTTCGCTGACGGCGGTGGATCTCGCCGCGCCCGCCGGGCTGCCTGCCGCCGACCGGCTGGCGCTGGCGAGGGCTCTCGAGACGCTCCAGTCGCTCGATCCGCGGCAGGCCGAGGTCGTCCGGTTGCGCGCCGCCGGGTTCACCGTCCCGGAGGTGGCGCGGGCGCTCGGCGTCTCGACCCGCACCGTCGAGGACGACTGGCGACACGGGTGCGCCTGGCTGCGACGGGAACTCGTGTCGCTTGGGTGATTGCGGGGTTGGTGTGCGGATGTCGCGTCTTCCATCAGGAGGACGTATCCGGCATGACCATCATCGTTACCGCTGCTGTCCGCCGCGGCCGCCTCGGGGCCGCGATCATCATGACCCAGCTGTTCACGGCGCCGACCGTGGCTGCGGCCGACCCACCGACCTGTGGGCAGGGCGTCCTGCAGGACGTGCAGGTCGTGCGCGACCTGGTCCCGAGCGCCTCGACCGTGCACGTCACGCGTTGGCAGGGCCGCGAGGGTCGCACCGGCACCTACGTGTACGTATCGCCCTCGATGCGCGAGCGGGTCACCTACCGCGTGACGCTGGCGCTGCACGGGCGGACCTACGTAGCCGAGTCTCCGGGGGATGCGTTCTGGCACTACGACCCGCGCAAGCTCGGTCCCGGCGGCGACGTGCCGGCCTGCGTGGACGGCCGCACGCTGGTGATAACGCGGCCCGACGGCAAGACCTATGCGCCGCGTCTCGTGTACATGGAGTTCAGGCCGTAGGCCGGAGGGCGGCGGCGCCAACCTGGTGCCTCGTGGCGCTGGCGGCGGTGACGATCAGCAGGAAGGCGAGGGCCGCGATCGTCACCATCGCGAGCTCGCCGCGCCACGAGGTGGCCAGCGACAACGGGTACGCGTTGGTGCACACGTACCCGAACATGTAGGTCACGACCGTGACGAGCCCGAACCGCACGAACAGCCACACCAGCAGCGCGAACGCGATGGCCTGCGCGATGAATTCGGGGATCGACGTGTCGGCGAGCAGCGCGTTGACGCCCACGAACGTCGCCACGAGCACCAGCGACGCGAGCCCGGGACGCCTGAGGGCGCCGACCACCGCGCTGAACGAGAGCACCAGCAACATCCCGGCGGTCAGCGCCTGCGGCACGGCCGCGATCAGCGCGGCGAGCATGTGACGCGGTCCCGCCAGCACCGCGTAGGCGAAGGCCGCCGGCCGGGCGCCGGTGAGCCCGACGTCGGCGGCGATCAGGACCTGGTAGACGGCGGTGCTCGCGAGTGCCGCGACCAGGCCGATCAGCGCGTCGCGGCCGACGAGGGGATCACGAACGCGCCCGGCGAGCAGCCGCGACCACGCGATCAGGCTCCATGGCCAGCGACGCCGCACGAACGGCTCGAAGGCCGCGTAGAACGCCGCGGTCAGCAGCGAGAGGAGCAGCTGCCAGCTGGCCATCAGCGCCATGCGCTGCAGCTCGAGTCGCGGCGCCATGTACGTGGCCCCGAGCAGCACGGCGGTCAGCGTGCACACGAACAGGACGACCGTGATGCGCCCCGCACTGCGCCAGTCGGATCGACCCGACTGCAGGTTGGTCCAGGCTCGCAGGCACACGAGGGGCAGGACCACGAGGCAGAAGATCATCGCGAGCACGTCCGCGGCGATCGACCCGCCGGCAACGGCGCCGGGCACGAAGCCCTGGCGGGTGACCACGAACGAGGCCACCTGCCCGCCGGTCGCGCGCGCGTCCACGCGCACGGGAGCGCCGCCGGTCACCAGCCGGGCCGACCACGTCGCCGCCGAGGTGCGCACGGGCGCGTCGCCGCGCACCGATGCCAGGTCGATGCCCGCCGCGCGCAGGACGGGTGTCCAGTCCACCGGCGCGACGCCGGCCCGACGCGGCGCGACCTGCAGGGAGACGAGCCGACCGAGGCCGTCCATCACGACGGCCGCGTCGCCCGGCTCTCGCAACGGCGGGTTGGTCGGGGTGAGGGCGAACGGCTCCACGGCATCGAGTTCGTACGACGGGGCCAGGGGCGCGCGACTTTCGCGGTACACCACTGACGCCAGGCGCGTGCCGTCCGCGTGGGGCAGGGCGCGTGCCGGCACGCTGGAGATGTACTGCTCGTCGGCCATCACGCGATGAGCCCCGTGCGGCGGGAGGGCGTTGCCGGCGACCTCGCGCAGCAACTGGCGCGCGCTCGCGGCCAGCACCGCCGGCTGCTCGGGCATCTGCACACGGTCCACGACGCGGGCCTGCGACGTCGCGAGGATCGTCACGATCCCGGCGACCCCGATGGCGACGAGCCCGACGCTCGCGCGCGACCCCATCCGGCCCTCGGTGCCCGCCGACGCCACCAGGTGTACCGACGGGACCTGTCCGGCCGCCAGCGCAACCTGCAGCGCATCCACGCCGGGCAGGCTTGCCGCGAACGCCAGCGCCGACGCCGGGCGCGCCTCCGGATCCTCGGCCAGCGCGGCGAGCAGCGCCCGGTCGAGGGCCGGGGCGACGTGCGGCACGTGCGCCCGCATCGGCGGTGGCGGCCCCGTCCGCGACGCCAGGCCGAACGGGTGCACGCCGGCGATCGCTTCGTACAGGACCACGGCGAGCGCGAACAGGTCGCTGCGAGGCGTGGCCGGCCGCCCCGCCAGCTGCTCCGGCGCCATGTAGGCCGGCGTCCCGGCGAGCAGCCCATCGTCCTCGGCGGCCTCGACGGCGATCCCGAAGTCGGTGATCCGCACGTTGCCCTGCCGGTCGAGCATCAGGTTGGCCGGCTTGAGGTCACGATGGACGATGCCGGCGGCGTGCGCGGCGGCGAGGCCGGCGCAGGCCTGGCGCGCGATGTCGATCGCCTTGGCGATCGGGAGGCGGCCGATCCGGTGGAGCAGCGTGGCGAGGTCCTCGCCGTCCACGTACTCCATCGTCAGGTAGAACTGACCGTCAGCCCGCCCGATGTCGTGGACGCGGCACACCGCGGGATGCGTGACCTGCCGGGCGAGGCGCACCTCCCCGAGCAGCCCCCCGTGTTCGCCGTGGACGTCGGGGCGGAGGCGCTTGAGAGCCACGTCCACCCGCATCAGCTCGTCCGTGACGCGATAGACCTCGCCCATGCCGCCGCGGCCGAGCAGCTCGATGATGCGAAAGCGACCGGCGAACAGTTCGCCGGCACGGAGGGGAGCAGCCGAGGTTGGCGCCGATGCGCCGCCGATGTCGGTCGGCTCGGCCGCGTACTGGAGCAGGGACTCGACCTCGTCTCGCAACCGGTCATCGGCTGCGCACGCGTCCCTGACGAACGCGTGCCGCTCCAGCGGCTCGCGCTGCTGCGCCTCCAGGAAGATGGCCTTGGCCCGCGCGTGCAGATCTGCACCACGCACGACGGCATGATACATGCGCGCGGCCGAGGCAGTCGCTGCCCGCTGCGTCCCGCTGACGGTCCTCTTCAGGCCTGAACAGGGCGGTCGCTCCGCGTCACCACCAGGTGCATGGCTGCCGGCGTCGACTCGTGCGACGTCACCGCGTAGCCGAGGGCCTGCAGGTCGAGGCCGGCGAAGAGCGATGCGCCCTGTCCGAGCACGACCGGCGACACGGCGAGGTGCAACTCGTCGATGAGCCGCGCCTGCAGGTACTGCCGGATCGTGTCGGCGCCGCCGCCGATGCGCACGTCCTTGCCCTGCGCGGACTCACGGGCGCGTACCAGTGCCGCCTCGATGCCCTCGGTGACGAAGTGGAAGGTGGTGCCGCCGGCCATCTCGATCGAGGGACGCGCGTGGTGCGTCAGGACGAAGACCGGCACGTGATAGGGCGGTTCGTCTCCCCACCAGCCTTTCCACCCGTCGTCCAGCCAGGCGCCGCGGCTTGGCGTGAACATGTTGCGGCCCATGATCCACGCCCCGACGTTCTCGAACGAGTGCCTCGCGAAGTCGTCGTCACGACCGGTGGTTCCGCCCTCGGTCTGCAGCACGTGCCGCCGGAAGGTCGCCGTCGGGACGAACCACTGGTGCAACAGCCCTCCGCCGCGGCCGAGCGGGTGATCCAGGGACTGATCGGGGCCGGCGCCGTAGCCATCGATCGACACGGTGAAGGCGTTCACGCGGAGCTTGGACATGGCGGAGTGCTCGACTCGGGGCGGGCGTGCTCCGCCATCGTGGCACACCCGGGCCCGCACGGCCTCCTCTGGTGGTACGCTCCCCCCGACAGCCGGGCGACGCCCGGCCAGGAGGCTCGATGAGCAACGACATCACGCGACGACGGTTCTTCTTCCTGGGCACGCTGCTGGCAGGCGCCGTGCCGACCGGAGGATACGGAAGCGTCCCGTCCCTGAAGGCCCTCGGCTACAAGCCCATCTCGAGCAAGCTCAACGTCGCAGCGATCGGCTGCGGCGGGCAGGGCGGGCTGATCCTCGGGCAGGCGGCACTGACCGAGAACCTCGTGGCGCTCTGCGACGTGGACGAGAAGCGGGCCGCCAGCACCTTCAAGAAGTACGAGAGCACGCCGAAGTACAAGGACTTCCGCGTGATGCTCGACAAGGAAGGGAAGAACATCGACGCCTGCACGATCGGCGTGCCCGACTTCATGCACGCCACGGTGGCGCTGGCGTGCATGCAACGAGGCAAGCACGTGTACGTCGAGAAGCCGCTCACGCGGACGCCGTGGGAGGCGCGCCTGCTGCAGGACGCGGCCGTGAAGTACAAGGTCGCGACCCAGATGGGCAACCAGGGCTTCTCGCACGAGGCTCATCGCGTGGCGGCCGAGATCGTGTGGTCCGGAGAGATCGGCGAGGTCACCGAGGCGCACGTCTCGACGTCGCCCGGCATGTTCCCGACGGGGCTCACCGAGCCGCCGCCCGAAGCGGCCGTGCCGGCCGGACTCGACTGGGACCTCTGGCTCGGCGGCGCCGCGCCGCGGCCGTTCAGTGACGCATACGTGCCGTACAACTGGCGCGGGTTCCTCGACTTCGGCACCGGCCAGATCGGCAACTGGGCGACCCACACGGCTGGCCCGGTGCACACGGCCTTGAAGCTGGGCGCCCCGGTCAGCGTCGAGTGCCTCCGCATCGAGGGCAAGAGCACCATCTCGATGCCGCATCGCGCCGTCGTCCGGCTCGACTTCCCGGCGCGCGAGGGGATGCCGCCCGTGTCGGTGTACTACCACGAGGCCGCGCGCCCCGGCGATCCGGAGGCGTTCGTCGTGCCGGGAATGGAGAACGAGACCATCCTGCCGCCGTCGAACAACCTGCGCGACAAGGGCCGCGAGACCAGCAACCGCGCGCCGGCGCTCGGCGAGACGCCGGCCGGGGCGCGCCCGCAGGCGCCGCCTCCCGGCGAGCGTCGCGTGATGAGCCCGGGCGGCCCCGACGTCAAGGTCTACACGCAGCCTGGCGGCCGCAACGACACGCCGACGCCCGGCGTGCTCACCGGCAACGGCTCGGTGATGATCGGCTCGAAGGGGATGCTGGCGACGCGCGATCGCGGCGAGGGCGTGTGGCTGTTGCCGGCGGCGCGCTGGAAGGACTACTCGCTGCCGCCGCAGGTCCTCACGCGGTCACCGGGGCACATGGCCGACTGGGTGCGCGCCTGCAAGGGCGGCGATCGGTCCTGCTCCGACTTCGCGATCACCGCGCCCTACGCCGAGTGGCTGACGCTCGTGGTGATCGCCTGGCGCGTGCCCGGCAAGCTGCAATGGGACAGCAAGAACCTGCGCTTCACCAACAGCGCGGAGGCCAACAAGTACGTGAAGCCGCTGTTCCGGAAGGGCTGGGACCTGAAGTTGTAGCGCGGGAGGTGGTGTGGTGGTCGCGACCGACCGGGCGCGACCACCACGCGGCACCGTGGGGTGCCGAAGGGACGCAGGCTAGGCCAGCGCGTCCTTGGCCGCCTTCACCGGGCGGATCTTGAGCGTCTTGCGGGCCGGCTTGGCCTTGAACACCGTCGGCTCCTTGGTGAAGGGGTTGATGCCCTTGCGCGCCTTGGTCGCCGGCTTCTTCACCACCACGAACTTCGCCAGGCCGGGCATGACGAACGTGCCGGTCTTCTTCAGTTCCTTGTGCGCGAGCCCGGCAAGGCCCTCGAGGAGGTTCTTGACCTGCTTCTTGGTCAGGCCGTCGGAACCGGCGACGAGCTTCTCGATCAGTTGCGTCTTCGTGAGCATGTAACTCCTTCTGGCCTCTCCGGCCGAATGGTGACCAACGCGGCCCGCCCCGGATCGCACCCGTGCGATGAGCGTCGCGGCTCGGCCGGACACCATCATACGGGTGTCACGGCCGCGCTGAAACACCTGCGTTTCAGGACACCCGCCGAAATGCCCCGCCACGACCCGCCGATCCTCGAGCTGGCGCGTGTCGAAATCGGACCGGCTGCCACGTCATGAGGGCATGGGACCATCACGAGGAGAATCGTCCATGCGCTACATGATGCTCATCCACCACGACGACCAGGCGCTGGCGGCTGCACCCAAGCCCCAGCTCTGGGCCGACTACGCCGCCTTCAACGAGGCACTGGCCAAGGCGGGCGAGGGTTTCGCGTCCGGCGTGCGACTGCAGCCGGCAGGCGCGGCGACCACCGTTCGTCAACAGGACGGCAGGACCGACGTGCTCGACGGACCGTACGCCGACACGAAGGAGCAGTTGGCCGGCTACTTCTTCATCACCGTGGAGAACCTCGACGAGGCCATCGCCTGGGCCAGCCGCTGTCCGTCGAGTCGCTACGGTGCCATCGAGATCCGTCCCGTGTCGGCGGACTCGCAGGGCCAGCGCGGGTGAGTGGCGGCGACGCGGCGGCCAGGGCTGCCGAGCGCGTGGCGCGCGACAGCTACGGCCGCCTCGTCGCGTTCCTGGCGGCGCGATCGCGCGACATCGCCGACGCCGAGGACGCCCTCGGCGAAGCCTTTGCTGCCGCGCTGCGCACGTGGCCAGGGCAGGGCGTACCCGACAACCCCGATGCCTGGCTCCTCACGACTGCCCGGCGTCGGCAGGTCGACGCGATGCGTCGTCGACGCACGCACGAGGGCAGGAGCGCCGACCTGCGCGCCGCCACGCCGGAGGCCACCGTGCCCGTGTCACCCGAGCCGATCCCCGACCGGCGCCTCGCGCTGATGTTCGCGTGCGCGCACCCGGCCGTCGACCGCAGCGTGCGCGCGCCGCTGATCCTGCAGACGATCCTCGGCCTCACCGCCCATGAGATCGCCGCCGCCTTCCTGGTGCCGCCGGCGACGATGGGGCAGCGGCTCGTGCGCGGCAAGGCCCGGATCCGCGATGCCGGCATCCCGTTCGAGGTGCCGTCCAGGGAGGACCTGCCAGTTCGGCTCGAGGGCGTGCTCGATGCCATCTATGCCGGGTACGCGAAGGGCTGGGGCGATCCGGGCGAGGACGCCGTCACCGGGCTGGCCGGCGAGGCCGTGTGGCTCGGGCAACTGGTGGTGTCGCTGCTGCCCGACGAGCCGGAGGCCAAGGGGCTGCTGGCGCTGATGCTGTATGCCGAGGCGCGCCGGGAGGCTCGACGTGACGAGG
This sequence comes from Luteitalea sp. TBR-22, assembly GCF_016865485.1. NCBI lineage: Bacteria > Pseudomonadati > Acidobacteriota > Vicinamibacteria > Vicinamibacterales > Vicinamibacteraceae > Luteitalea > Luteitalea sp. TBR-22. The sequence continues at coordinate 1,109,976 of NZ_AP024452.1, forward strand.
CCGGCGCCTACGTGCCGCTCGAGCAGCAGGACACGGCGCGCTGGGACCAGGCCCGGCTGGCGCAGGCCGAGCACGTGCTGCGCGATGCAAGCCGTGGCGGCCCGAGCGGGCGCTTCCAGCTCGAGGCGGCGATCCAGTCCGCACACGTGGCGCGGCGGATCACCGGCGCGCCGACCTGGCCCGCGGTCCTGGCCCTCTACGATCACCTGAGGCAGTTCACCGACTCGCCGGTCGTCGTCCTCAACCGTGCCGTGGCGCTCGCGGAGGTGCAGGGCGTCGAGGCGGCGTTGGCGGGACCGATCGCGGCGCTCGCCGAGGATCCCCGCATGCGGACCTACCAGCCGTACTGGGCGACGCGCGCGCACCTGCTCGCCCGCGCGGCCCGCGCCGACGAGGCGGCTGCCGCGTTCACCGTGGCCATCGGGTTGTCGACAGACGATGCGGTGCGCCGTCACCTGCAGGAACGCCGGGCGGCGCTGCGCGGCTGACTGGACGCGCCCGGCTTCCGGGGGCTGCGATCACGACCCCTTCTTGATGGCCGCGCGCGTGTCACGCTGTTCGAGCGCCAGCGTGTACGCGACGTAGTACTTGTAGATGTTGCTGACGTACTGCACCGTCTCGCGCCCGATCTTCTCCGACGCGATCCGCTCGACGTTGCCGAACCACACGTTCGGATCGAGGCCGCGGGTCGCCGCCTCGCGCCGCAGTTGCCGCACGCGGGCCGGACCGGCGTTGTAGGACGCAAAGGTCATCAGGACCTTGTCCATCTCGGTCATCGGCTCGTCCTTGTAGTACCGGTCGAGCATGTACCGCATGTACTTGACGCCGGCGTGGATGTTGTTCTCGGTCATGGTGATGTCGCCGACGCCCTGTTCCTTGCCCGTGGCGGGCATCAACTGCATCACGCCGACGGCGCCGACGCGGCTCTTCGCGTTCTGGTCCAGCCGCGATTCCTGGAAGCCCTGCGCCGCCATGATCAGGGGATCGACGTGGTACTGCGCGCCGTAGGTGCGGAAGTACTTGACCAGCGCCTCGAACTTGCGGCGCTCGGCCTGCGACGTGGCGTTGCGCACGTACGACGCGTCCTGCAGGTAGCGTTTCTGCAGCACGTTGGCGAACGAGGTGCGCTCCCCATAGGTGGCCAGCCACTCGTTCACCGCCGCCTTCAGCTTCGGGTTGCCCTTGCGCATGGCCACCGCGAGGACCCCGCCGGTACGGACGGCCAGCGACGGGTGCGGCTCGATCCCCGTCAACACCTGCTTCCAGAAGCCGGCCAGGTAGTCGTCGACGACGGTGATGGGCAGCAGCCCGGCGTTGACCATCTCGAGGATGTCGTCGTCCTCGAGGCTCGGGGGCAGCGGCTTGATGACCACGGGCGCCTTGCCCTCGGCCTGCAACCGGTCGTTCAGCCGACGCAGGCTCTCCTCGTAGGTGCCGCCACCGCGCACCGCCACCTGCTTGCCCGACAGGTCGTCGAGTGACGTGATCCGCGGCGCGCCGGGCCCGGTGACCACGATCTCGCTGACGTTGGTGCGCGTCGGCGTCGAGAAATCCACGAGTTTCTCGCGTTCGGGTGTCACCGTGAGCTGGGCGATCAGCATGTCGACGCGACCTTCGAGCAATGCCGACTGCAACGCCTCGCGGCCGAGCGGCACGATGGCGACCTGGACGCGCAGGTTGCCCGTCTTCAGGCGTTCGTTGAGCGCCTGCTCGAAGTTCATCAGGGACTCGTAGGCGATGCCACGCTGCTCGCCACGATCGATGAAGTAGTGGGTCCGGTTGAAGGTGACGCCGGCGCGGATGACGCGCCGCTTGACCATCGCGTCGAGGTCGTCGGTGGCGGGCTGATCGAGCCACGCCCGTGCCCCGGGCGGCAGGGCGTCGTAGGGCGAGGGGACCGGAGGCAGCTCGCCGGCGTCGGTGTCGGCCGTCGTCGCGGGCGCCGACCCGGCGGCGGTCGTCGATGCAGGGGCGGGCGAGGTCGCGGCCGTCGACGTCGGAGCCTGGCTGCCGCCACACGCAGACGCGGCGAGACAGGACACGAACAGTGCGACGCGCAACGGGGAAATCGAGGACATGCCGGTAGGCTAGCACCCCGCGCCGTGCCCGGCACCTGTCAGCCCTGACAGGCGGGCCTGCTGCGGGCGCCATTCCCGGTCGCTGCGGCCGGTGACCACCGAGGGCCCGGCTCCCTGCCGATCTCAGCGCCCCTGGGTGTGCGCTCGCGGCTGCGGGAGGTGTCTGATGAGGTGAAGCAACGCGTCGGGATCGGCGGGCTTGGTGAGGTGGCGGTCGAAGCCGGCCAGTTGCGTGCTGCGCCGGTCGGCGTCGCGCCCCCACCCGGTCAGGGCCACCATCACCACGTCGCGGCTCCAGGGTTGGGAACGGATCCGTCCGCAGACCTCGCGTCCATCGACGTCGGGCAGCCCGAGGTCGACGATGGCGATGTCGGGCCGGAAGGCCTCGGCGTCGAGCACCGCGGCCTCGCCCCGGTACGCGGTGTGGACCTCGCAGCCGAGGCCCTCGAGCAGCAACGCGATGGTGTCGGCGGCGTCGGCGTTGTCGTCGACGACGAGCACGCGGCGAGGCGGGGAGACCTCCGCCACCAGCGTGCGCTGGCGGGGCGGGGCCTCGCGCGCGGCGCGTACGGCGGGCAGGCGGACGGTCAGCGTGCTGCCGAGTCCCGGGCCGGCGCTGGCGGCGGTGATCGTGCCGCCGTGCAACTCGACGAGCCGCCGCGTCAGGGCCAGACCGATGCCGAGCCCTCCCGAGCTGGCCTGGCGCGTCGCATCGACCTGCGTGAACAGCTCGAAGACCGACTCGAGGTGTTCAGCGGGGATGCCCGCGCCCGTATCGCGCACCACCACGATCGCCGTCCCCTGATCGAGGCGGACCGTGATGGCAATCGTCGCCTGTGCGGGGCTGAACTTGGAGGCGTTGGTGAGCAGGTTGCCGAACACCTGGATCAGGCGGGCCGCATCGGCCTCGAGCTCGATCGCCGCCTCCAGTCCGTCGACCTCGAGCACCTGGGCGCGCTGCTCGATCAGCGGCGCGGCGATCTCGATCGCCGCTGCGACCACTTCCTCGAGCCGGACGCGTGTCCGGCGCAGCACGAGGGTGCCGCGCGACAGCCGCGACACGTCGAGCAGGTCGTCGAGCAGGCGCGCCATGTGCGTCACCTGTCGCTCGATGATGCCGCGGCTCCGCGCCAGCAGCGGATCCGGCGACGGCAGCGACTTGAGCAGGGCCGCCGACGTCCGGATCGGCGCCAGCGGGTTGCGCAGTTCGTGGGCGAGCACGGCCAGGAACTCGTCCTTCTGTCGGTCGGCCTGACGCAACTGCTCCTCGGCCGACTTCTGATCGTGCACGTCGACCGCCGCGCCGAACCACTCGACGACCTCGCCCGCGCCGTCGCGGACCGGCGCGGCCGTGACCCGCATCCATCGCCACTGGCCGTCGCGCCGGCGGAGGCGGTGTTCGCTCTGGTACGGCACGCCGCGCGCCACGGCGTCGGCCCAACGCGCGCCCGCGCCCTCCGCATCGTCGGGGTGCACCGCCCCGATCCAGCCGTCGCCCAGCATCTCCTCCGCGGTCTGGCCGGTGAACGCCATCCAGGTCGGCTGCGGTGTCACGTGCAGGCCCGAGGGCGGACACGTCCAGGTGACCGCGCTGGTCGCGTCCAGCAACGCGCGGTACCGGTGCTCGCTGGCGCGCAGCTCGGCCTCGTACCGCTGCCGCTCGGAGAGATCGTAGAAGTGGCAGACGACGCCGAGCCGCCCGTCGGGCAGCACCATGCGTTCGATCTTCCAGTCGTAGGCCTCGGTCGCGCCGCTGTCGGCGCGCCGCTCGACGGTGCGCCGCGAGTGATAGGGCTGGCCGGTCGCCAGCGTGTCGCGGAAGCGCTGCAGGGCCTCGCTCGCGAAGGGATCGGGCCACAGGCAGCGGAACACGTCCTCGAAGTCGCGACCGAGCAGTGGCTTCACGTTGGCGAACACCGCCTGGGCGCCCGCGCTCACGAGCACGAGCCGGAAGTCGGCATCGACGGCATACACGCCGAACGGCGACTGCTCGACGAGCTGGCGGAAGCTGTGGCCGGCGATGCGCATCGCCTCGTCCGATGACTCGACGATGGCCGACAGGTGCGCCTTGGCCTGCAGGAGGTCGCGCACCTGGTACTGGCGGCGGCGCGAGCGCAGCGCGACGTCGACGGCCCGCAGGAGCGTCGACGCGCCGATCGGCCGCTCCAGCAGGGTGACCCCGCCTGCCGCCGACGCGACGAGCTCGAGCAGTCGCGCGACCCGTGGCTCGCCCCCGCGCGTCAGGATGACGAGCGGCAGTTCCGACCACGGGGGTTGCTGCCGGAGCTGCTGCAGCAGCAGCGAGAGGTCGGGGCCCTCGAGGGCTTCATCGGTGAGGACAACCGCCGCGGCGCCCTCAAGCATCCGGCGGCAGGCCTCCTCGATGGCCACGCACACACTCGAGGCCACGCCGTTGGCCGTGAGCACGGCGCCGATCACCGACGCATCGCGACCCACGGGGGCGAGGATGACCACGCGCTCGTCGGGATGGCCCACGGTCATCGGCGTCAGTCCAGCATCTGCGTGACGTCGCCGCGGAAGGCCGGCATGCCGGTCAGCACGCCCTGGAACTCGGTCAGCGGCGCGCCGATCCGCAGGCCCTCGTCGCCCACCAGGGCGAGCTCCCTGATGGTGGTCTCGTGCGGGCCGCTGCGGCGCTTGATGACCGACAGGGCCTTCCGCACGCGTCCCGAGGCCTCGAAGAAGCGCGTGCTGACGACGGTGTCGGCCAGGTAGCTCAGGTCGACGGGCGCCTCCGCGGCCGCCACGAGCCCGTGCTGCGCGAGGATGAAGATCGTCACGACCCCCTGCTGGTTCAGGTACGTCGAGAGCTCGTGGAGCTGGTTGCTCAGGTACGTCTCGCCTGGCATCGCGTTGAGGTAGCCGTTCAGCGAGTCGATCACGACGACCTTGCAGCCGGCCTCCACGGCGCCGACGATGCGCCGCGCGAACTCGCCGGGCGACAGCTCCGCTGGATCGACCTGCTGGAGGTGGATCGTGCCCGCGTCCACGTGCCTGGACAGCTGCATGCCCAGCGCGTCGGCGCGGGCCAGTACGATGCTGCGGGTCTCGTCGAAGGCGAACAGGTGTCCTGCCTCGCCCCGTGCTGCCAGGCGCGTCAGGAACTGCAGCGCAATCGTCGACTTTCCCGTGCCCGCCTGGCCGAGGATCAGCGTGGTGGTGCCGCGGTCGAGCCCGCCGCCGAGCAGGGCATCGAGCTCAGGCAGGCCGCTCGACACGCCCTCGCGCGTGAAGGGCACCGGATGCGAGGTCGCCGCGAGCCGCGGATAGGTGCGCAACCCGCCGGTCTCGATGCTGTAGTCGTGGTAGCCCTCGCGGAAGGCGACGCCGCGCATCTTCTGCACGCGCACGCGCCGCCGTGCCCGTCCATAGTCGGGGGCGAGCTGTTCCATCTCGATGACGCCGTGCGTGAGGCTCAGGATGTGCGGGTCGGCGCCCCAGCGCGCCCCGTCCATCTTGTCGTCGAGCAGCAGCACGGTGCTGCCGAGCGCCGAGAACGCCTGCTTGAGGTGCAGGAGCTGACGGCGATAGCGCAGTTGCGTGTCCGCCATCAGCCGGAACTCCGAGAGGGAGTCGAAGACGACGCGCGCGGGCCTGATGCGGCGCGCCTCGTCGAGCACCAGTTGCGCCACGCTGTTCAGCTCCATCTCCGACGGATGGAAGACCGTGGTCTGGGCGTCCGGCGTGAGCAGTGCCTCGATGGCGGCGAGCTCGAGCAGCGCGATGTCGTCGAGCGTCCAGCCGTGCGAGCGCGCGACCCGATCGAGCTCCGCGCGCGTCTCCGACAGCGTCACGTAGAGGGCCGACTCGCCGCGCCGCAGGCCCTCGAACAGGAACTGCAGCGCCAGCGTCGTCTTGCCGGAGCCCGGGTCGCCCTGGACCAGGTAGACGCAGCCGCAGGGGAGTCCGCCGCCGAGGATGTGGTCGAGGCCCTCGACACCGGTCGGGCACCACTCGTCGATGGTCGGCATGCAGTGCGGTCCTTGCGCGTCAGGGGACCCAGTCGCCGCACGTGACGCACGTCCGGTGATCGGCAGGAAACGATCGCGGAGCCGTGCCCCGCCTGTCACGCAGACTGATGTGACCGCAGGCAGCATAGCGCACGATCGAGAGGGCGAAGCGCGAGCGTGCGCTTGAAAAAATGAAAGGAAGAGGTTTCCAGTGAGCCTACGCAAGAGCTCGAGGGCATCGGCAGGGGCTCCGAGGCGAGCGCGATGGCGCGCGCTTGCACGCGGCAGCGCTCCAGCTAGAATTTCGCCATGCAGGTCATCCTTGGCGCCAACGGCGTGGTCGGCCGCGAACTCGCCCGGCGCTTGCCGGGTCATACCGATCGAGTGCGGCAGGTGGCGCGCACGCCGGCCCGCGTCAACGAGACCGACGAGCTGGTCGCCGCCGATCTCCTCGACGCACGCGCTACCGCGGACGCCGTCGCGGGCGCCGACGTCGCCTACCTGCTCGCCGGCCTGAAGTACGACGCGCGCGTCTGGGCCGACCAGTGGCCGCGCGTGATGCGCAACGCCATCGACGCGTGCAAGCGTCACGGCGCCGCGCTCGTCTTCTTCGACAACGTCTACGCCTACGGGCGGGTCGACGGCCCGATGACCGAGGCGACCCCGTACAACCCGTGCAGCCGCAAGGGCGAGGTCCGGGCCCGCATCGCGACGACGCTGATGGAGGAAGTGGCGCGCGGCGACCTGCGCGGCATGATCGTCAGGGCCGCCGACTTCTACGGCCCCGGCGCCACGCTCAGTCTCACCCACGCGACCGTGACCGAACGCCTGAAGGCCGGCCGGACGCCGCAGTGGATCGGCAATGCGCAGGCCGTGCACACCTTCACCTACACGCCCGACGCCGCGGAAACGGTGGCGCGCCTGGCCAACCGCCCCGAGGCGTACGGGCAGGTGTGGCACGCCCTGACGAGCAAGGAGCCGATCACCGGGGAGCAGTACGTGCGCCTGGCGTGCGAGATCGCGGCGCGCCCCTACGGCCTGCAGGTCGCGCCGCGCTGGATGCTCCGGCTGATGGGGCTCTTCGTGCCGGTGCTGCGCGAGAACATGGAGATGATGTACCAGTTCGAGCACGACTACCGCTTCGACAGCACGAAGGCAGAACAGGCGTTGGGCATGACCGCGACGAGCTATCGCGACGGCATCACGGCGACGCTGCGCGCCTGATGCTCGTCGAGGGCTGACGGCCGGCCCCGGGCTTGTGGCCGACGAAGAAGAGGCGCGGCGCGCGGTCCTCCGTTGTCTGCTCCTCGACCACCTCGACAACGAATCCCTGATCGCCGAGGAGCCGTTCCCACGTGGCGCGTGGGAAGAGCCCCACCTCGTGGCGTTCGTAGAACGACTGCACGCTGCCGTCCCCGCGGCGCAACAGGAACGCGTAGTGCACGCGCGCGGGACCGCCCGGGGCCGATGGCGCATCCGACCACTCGAACAGCCTGGCCCCGCGCCCATCGTCGCCATCACTGCCGGAGACGTCAGTGCCGGACTCGAACGTCTCGGCGACGTCGTCGGGAATGAGCAGCACCAGGCCGCCTGGCGCCAGGTGCGTCCACGCCGTGCGGATCGCCGCGCGCAGGTCCTCCTCCGTGGTCATGTAGTCGATGGCGTCGTGCGCGAGGACGACGTCGAACGTCCTGTCGAGGCGCAGGGTCCGCATGTCGCCCACCACGTGCACGCACTCGGGGTTGACGCGGCCCGACATGGCGAGCATTGGCTCGCTGGCGTCGGTCAGCACGCAGTCGAAGCGGCCCTTCAGGTGGTGCGCGACATGGCCGCCGCCGCTGCCGAGCTCTAGCAGGGTGCGAGCCTCTGGCCGCCGCTCGCCGATGAGTCGCGCGATCTCGCCGGCCTCCTCCGCGTACTCGGTCAACGGGGAGATCAGCGGCCACCACTCCGAGAGCTCGTCGTAGAACAGGCTCATGCGCACCTCCGCCGGCTACCGCCGCCACGCCCGACGTGAACGCCACCGCACGCCCGCCTTCCAGTCCGCCGACGATGGTCCAAAGGGCCTCCCAGCCCGGCGTCCCATCGTCGCGCGAACAGGCGCGCTGGTCCCGAGGAGGAAGTCGGACGCAGGCGTCGGCGGCACGTTCAAGGGCGAACCGGCCGGCCGTCGCGCCCGGCTGACATCAGCCAGGGAGCCACCGACGACGTGTCGCCATCGAGAGACGATTCTAGGACGACGCCAGCCGCGGCCGGGGTGGTCGGGCGACTCGCCCCATGCGTCGGCCAAGGCCGACGCCTACACCTGCTGATTGGCACGGTGGTCGGCATGGGCTTGGCGCACGGTCGGGCTGTGGGCAAGAATCGACGCCACCGTGCCTGCCACGTCCCACCGACCTGTCGCGATCGTCACCGGCGCCGCGCGCGGCATCGGGCGGGCGTGCGCGCTGGCGCTCGCCGCCGGTGGCTTCGACATCGTGTTGGCGGATCTCGTGCTCGACGATCCACTGCGCGAGACGTGCCGCGAGGTCGAGGGGCTCGGCGTCGAGGCGGCGGCGATCGCCATCGATGTCGCGCGGATCGAGCAGCACGAGGCGCTGGTCGGTGCGGCCGTGTCGCGCTGGGGCCGTCTCGATTGCCTCGTGAACAACGCCGGCGTCGGCGTGCGGTCGCGCGGCGACCTGCTCGACGTCACGCCCGAGAGCTTCGACCGCTGCCTGGCGGTCAACACGCGCGCGGTCTTCTTCCTTTCGCAGGTCGCCGCACGCCACATGCTGGCGCAGGGCGAGATCGCCGGCCAGCACCGCAGCATCGTCAACGTCACCTCGAGCAACGCCGTGGCCGTGTCCATCGCGCGCGGCGAGTACTGCGTGTCGAAGGCCGCATCGAGCATGACGACGCAGTTGTTCGCGCTGCGGCTCGCGGACGCCGGCATCGGCGTGTACGAGGTGCGCCCCGGCATCATCGCCACCGCCATGACGCAGCCGGTCCGAGCCCAGTACGACGAGGCGATCGCAGGCGGCCTGGTGCCGGCACGCCGTTGGGGCCAGCCGGAGGACGTCGCATCCACGGTGCGGGCGATGGCCGAGGGACGACTGATCTACACGGTCGGACAGGCCGTCACCGTCGACGGTGGGCTCACGGTGCCGAGATTCTGATGCGCGACCTCCGACAGCACCGGGAGGCCCTCGCGCTCAACACCGCGACGCTCGGCCATCGCAGCCCGATCGAGGAGGTCATCGACCGGTGCGCCGAGGCCGGCTTCGGGGCGATCGCGCCGTGGCGACGCGATCTCGATGGGCGCCGCCCGGCCGACGTGGCGGCCCGCCTGCGCGACCGGGGACTCGTGGTGACCGGGTACTGTCGCTCCACGTACTTCACGCACGCCTCGGAGTCCGAGCGTCGCGCGGCCATCGACGACAACGCCCGGGCCCTCGACGAGGCCGCCGAGCTCGGCGCCGTGAGCTTCGTGCTCGTGGTCGGCGGCGTGCCGGAGGGCCTGCGGGACATCACTGCGGCGCGGCAGCAGGCCATCGACGGCGTGGGCGCGCTGCTCGAGCGCGCTCGCGCAGCGGGCGTGTCGCTGGCGATCGAGCCGATCCACCCGATGGGCGCGGCGGCGCGCGCCGTGGTCAACACGCTCGCGCAGGCGCTCGACTGGTGCGACGTGCTCGACCCCGAGCGTGCCGGCGGGCTCGGCGTGATGGTCGATGCGTACCACGTATGGTGGGATCCCGCGCTCGAGACGGGCATCACGCGGGCGTGCCGTGACGGGCGCGTGCTCGGCTACCACGTGTCGGACTGGTTGCGCGAGACGCGAGATCTCGTCACCGATCGCGGCATGATGGGCGACGGCGTGATCGAGCTGCGGCGGATCCGCGGGCTGCTCGAGGACGCCGGGTACACCGGGCCGGTGGAAGTCGAGATCTTCTCGGCGACCGACTGGTGGGTGCGTCCCGAGCGCGAGGTGCTCCAGACCTGCATGTCGCGCCTGCTCGACGTCTGCTGAGCGGTGCACACGGAGTGGCCACCATGACTCACGACACGACGGTTCTCGTCACGCGGCACGAGCGATGGCTCGAGATCGTGCTCAATCGTCCCGAGAAGGGCAACGCGCTGACGATGCCGATGCTCGCGGCGATCGGCACGGCGGTCGACGACGCCGCGCGCGACCGTGACCTGCGGGCCGTGGTGCTGTGTGCGGCCGGCGAGCGGCACTTCTGCACCGGCGGCGACATCGCGGCGTGGGGCAGCCTGTCGCCGCTCGACATGGCGCGCGAATGGATCGAGCGTGGCGCCGACGTCCTGGCGCGCATCGCCGCCCTGCCGATGCCCGTCCTCGCGGAGATCAACGGCCACACGATTGGGGGCGGGCTCGAACTGGCGCTCGCCGCCGACCTGCGCGTCGCCGTGGCCGGCGCGACGTTCGGGACGCCGGAGGTCGGGTTGGGCATGATCCCGGGGTGGGGCGGCGTGGGACGGCTGGCGGAGGTCGTCGGGCCCGGTCGTGCCGCGCACCTCACCCTCCTGGGCACGCCCATCAGCGCCGAGGAGGCTCTTTCCTGGGGCCTGGTGACGGCGGTCGCGCCCGACCACGCCGCCCTCGTCGCGCAGCGTGCAGCCTGGGTGGAGACGCTCTGTGGCCGAGCGCCGGTGGCCGTGGCCCTGGTGAAGGGCCTGCTCGCCGCATCCCGCCGCGACATGCGGCACCAGCATGCGTCGGCAGCCGCGCAGGCCGCTGCCACCGACGACTGCCGCGAGGGGGTCCGCGCCTTCGCCGAGAAGCGCCGCCCCGCGTTCACGAACACGTGACCGACTCCCGGCTCCCGACTCCCGACTCCCGACTCCCGACTCCCGACTCCCGACTCCCGACTCCCGACTCCCACACAGTCCCATGTCCGCCACGCGATTCCTGTCTGCCGATGAGGCCGCCTCGCTCGTGAACGACGGCGCCACCGTCGCCGTCAGCGGCAACGGCGCCGGCATGATCTCGGCCGAGGCCATCCTCGCGGCGCTCGAGCGCCGCTTCCTCGCCACCGGACACCCACGCGACCTCACGCTGGTGCACTCGCTCGGGCTGGGCGACCGCGAATCGCGGGGCACCAACCGGCTGGCGCACGAAGGCATGTTGCGGCGGGTGATCGCGGGGCACTTCACGTGGTCGCCACGCATCCAGCAGCTGGTGCGCGACGAGAAGATCGAGGCCTACTGCCTGCCGGGCGGCGTCATCCAGCACCTGCTGCGCGAAATCGGCGCCGGCCGGCCAGGCCTGTTCACCCACTCCGGACTCGGCACGTTCGTCGACCCGCGGCACGACGGCGGACGCTGCAACGCGCGCAGCCGTGACACGCTCGTCGAGCTGCTGACCATCGACGGCCGCGAGGTGCTGCATTACAAGCCGTTCAGGGTCGACGTCGCGATCGTCCGCGGCACCTTCGCCGACGCGCGTGGCAACGTCAGCCCCGAGGGCGAGGCCATCGACATGGACGTGCACTCGATGGCGCTCGCCGCGCACAACAGCGGCGGCATCGTGCTCGCGCAGGTGCGGCAGGTGGTCGAGCCTGGCGCCCTGCACGCGCGGCACGTACGCATCCCCGGCATCATGGTCGACGCGGTGGTCGTCGATGCAGGGCAGGAGCAGTTCTACGGCCTCGGCTACGACGACACGGTGAGTGGCGCGCGGCGTGCGTTGCTGCGCCAGGGTGACGTGGCGCTGCCCGACAGGCTCGAACGCCGGATCGTGGCGCGACGTGCCGCGATGGAACTGCGCGAAGGGGCGTCGCTCAACTTCGGGTTCGGCATGCCGGGTGGCATCTTCGGCGTGATTGCGGAGCAGGGCCTCGGCCCGACGCTGTGGATGAGCGTCGAGCAGGGCACCCACAACGGCGCGATGCTCGACGATCGGTTGTTCGGCGCCGCGCGCAACGCCGACGCCATCGTGCCGTCGGTGGAGCAGTTCGACTACTACAGCGGCGGTGGCATCGACATCGCCTTCCTCGGCATGGGCGAGGCCGACGCGGCCGGCAACGTCAACGTGTCGCACCTCGGCGGCACGCTGATCGGCCCGGGCGGCTTCATCGAGATCGCGCAGAACGCCAAGAAGGTCGTGTTCTGCGGCGCCTTCGACGCGCAGGGATCGCGCATCGCGTTCGCCGACGGGCGACTGTCGATCGTCGCGCCCGGCAAGGTCCGCAAGTTCGTGGAGCGCGTCGACCGGATCACGTTCAGCGGCGAGTACGCGCGGCGCAACGGGCAGGAGGTGCTGTACGTCACCGAGCGCGCGGTGTTCCGTCTGACGGCCGCCGGCCTGGCGCTGATCGAGATCGCGCCAGGGCTCGACCTCGACCGCGACGTGCTCGCGCACATGGACTTCCGTCCAGACACCTCGGACGTCGGCCGGATGCCCCAGGACGTGTTCAGGTAGCCTGATCCGCCGCGCGCCGGCGTCGGCGCTCGCCACGAGTGGTGGCGCCCGTCGGCTCCGATCGGTGCTATCTCAGGGTAGGATGCGACACTGGCCGCGCGTGGCGCCCGGCCGTCAGTCGGGAGATCTGCGATGTGTGATCAGGACCAGTTCGAGCACGATCGGCTCGAGTACGAAGCGCGCGGCCTGGTGACGCGGCGCCAGTTCGGGGTGCTGCTCGGCGCCGGCGTGTCGATGATGCTGCCGCGCGTCGCCGGTGCGGTGACCGTGACCCAGAGCGACGTGAGCATCACGACGCCCGACGGCACGTGCGATGCCTTCTTCGTGCACCCGGCCACCGGGCAGTCGCCCGCCGTGCTGGTGTGGCCCGACATCTTCGGGCTGCGTCCGGCGTTCCGGCAGATGGGCACGCGGCTGGCCGAGTCGGGCTACGCCGTCCTGGTCGTCAACCCGTTCTATCGCGTCAAGAAAGCCCCGACCGCCGAGCAGGGCGGCGCGACGCCGATCGACCAGGTGCGGCCGCTCGCGCAGGGCCTCAACGAGGCCACGCACATGACCGACGCGAAGGCCTTCATCGCCTGGCTCGACCAGCAGAAGCCGGTCGCGCGCGGTCGCAAGGTCGGCACGCAGGGCTACTGCATGGGCGGCCCCATGGCGTTCCGCACCGCGGCGGCCGTGCCCGATCGGGTCGGCGCCGTGGCCTCGTTCCACGGTGGCGGCCTGGTGACGCAGGCGCCCAACAGCCCGCACCTGCAGGCGGCGGCGACCCGCGCGCAGTTCCTGGTCGCGATCGCCGAGAACGACGACAAGCGCGCGCCCACCGAGAAGGACGCGCTGCGCGAGACGTTCACGAAGGCGAACCTGCCCGCCGAGATCGAGGTATACGCCGCGGCGCACGGCTGGTGCCCGCCTGATTCCCGCGTGTACAACGAGCCACTGGCCGAGAAGGCGTGGGCCCGCCTGCTCGCGCTGTACGCCAAGGCCCTGGTGTAAGGCAGACAACCGCACGGCCGCGCGTCCCGCGCGGCCGTTGTCCCGAAGGACGACATCGATGGCCGAGATGAATCCAGTCGGATGGTTCGAGATCTACGTGCAGGACCTCGATCGGGCGCGGCGCTTCTACGAGCAGGTGATGCAGGTGTCGCTGCAGCCGATGCCCGATCCGTCGGGCGAGGGCGTGGAGATGCTCGCCTTCCCCATGGACTCGCAGGGCCCCGGCGCATCGGGGGCGCTGGTCAGGATGGCTGGCGTCCCGTCGGGCGGCAGCACGCTGGTGTACTTCGTCTGCGAGGACTGCGGCGAGACTGCCGAGCGCGTCGCCGCCGCCGGCGGCACCGTGCATCGCCCGAAGATGTCGATCGGCCAGTTCGGATTCATCGCGCTGGCGATCGACACCGAAGGCAACATGATCGGGCTGCACTCGGGCAAGTGAGGCCTGACGGTCGATAACGCCGAACGCTGAACGCCGACCGCCGACCGCCGAACGCCGAACGCCGAACGCCGAACGCCGAACGCCGAACGCCGAACGCCGACCGTCGGCCGCCCACCGCCGGTCGGCATCTCCCCGCACGTAGCCGTCGACCTTCAGGTCGACGGTGGGGACGTCAGGGGAGGTCGGTGAGCTTGTCGAGCGCCACCGCGTTCATGCAGTAGCGAAGGCCGCTCGGCGCCGGGCCGTCCGGGAACACGTGCCCGAGATGGGCATCACAGGTCGCGCAGGTGGTCTCGACGCGCACCATGCCATAGGAGTGATCGGCGGTGTAGGCGATCACGTCCGGCTCGACCGGCTGCGTGAACGACGGCCAGCCGGTGCCCGACTCGAACTTGGTCGCGGCGTCGAACAACAGCGTCCCGCAGCACACGCAGGCATAGCGACCGGGCTCGAACCGGCTGCACATCTCGGAGCTGAACGCGCGCTCGGTGCCGTGCTGGCGCGTCACATGGAACTGCTCCGGGCTCAACTGCGCCCGCCACTCCTCGTCGGTGCGCTCGACGCGTCGCGCCGGCGCGGGGTTGCCGTCGCGGGCGCGGGCGAGTACGTCTCTCCAGGTCAGCACGTGTCAGGCTCCCATGCCAGCCTCGTGGCTGGCCGACGACTCGACCCACCCCGCGTGCGACCAGGCGCCGGCAGCGGGACCATCGACGTCACCTGTCCTTGATAGCACAGCGCGGCGCCCGCGCCGGCCGAGCCAGCCCGGGCGAGCCTCAGTTGCGCCGGCGGCGAGCGGCGCGGCGGGGCGCCGCCGCCGGGGCAGGCACGGGCGCGTCGGCGTCCGGAGCGCCCTGCGCCAGCCGCTGCGCGCAGGCCACGACCGCCTGTACGAGCGGGTTGGCGTCGGTCCGCCGCCAGCACGCGGCGACGATGGCCGGACCGAGGCCGCGCACCGGCCGCGTCACGACGTCGCGCCACGGCAGCGCGTCGGTCACCGACGCCGGACAGGCCGCCACGGCGCGGCCCGCCCGCACGGCGGCGAACAGATCCTCGAAGCCCGTGACGTGCGCGCCGATCCTCGGCGGGCGTCCCTGGCGCACCTCGGCGAGGGTCCAGAAGTCCCGCGCGACCGAATCCATGTCGTCAACCCAGACGAACGGTTCGGCCGCCAGGGCCTCGGCTTCGACCAGCCCCGACGCGGTGAGCGGATGGTCGGCCGGCAACACGGCGACCCGCGCGTCGGCAAACAGCGGCGCGCAGGCGACGTCACGCTCGTCGAACGGCCGCCACACGAGGGCGACGTCGGTCTCACCGGCGCGCACGCCGCCGGTCGGATCGTCGAAGGCGACGTTCCGCATCGTCACGTCGATGTGCGGGTACTCGGCGGCCAGGGCACGCAGCAGCCGCGGGGTGAAGTCGAGTGGCGCCGTGGCCAGCAGGCCCAGGACCAACGAACCACGCTCGGCCCCGGTCGCCTGCCGTGCCTGATCCAGCGCCGAGGCGACGCCCTGCAGGGCGGCGGGCACGTGGGTCAGCAACGTCTCCCCAGCCGGTGTCAGGGCGACGTGCCGGGTGGTGCGCGTGAACAGCGTCACGCCGAGGTCGTCCTCGAGTTGACGGATGCGGGTGCTGAGCGCCTGCTGCACGACATGCAGCCGCGCCGCCGCGCGCGTGAAGTTCAGCTCCTCGGCCAGGACGACGAATGCCTGCAGGTGCCGGAGTTCGACACTCACCACGGAGGATTGTAGGTGCAACCACGACAATCTGTTTCCCTGGCCGCAGGCGTGCCGCGTACCGTCGGGTCGTGCTTGTCGCACGAGGAGGTTCCGACATGACGACCCTGATCACGCCTGCCGCCCCGCTCACGCCCAGCCCCGCCGCCGTCGACTGGCACATGGGGGCGCTCATGACCTGGCACGTCACTGCGGCCGACAGCGCCGGCGCCCTGTCACTCGGGGAGGTGCTCGTGCGGCAGGGCGGCGAGCCGCCCCTGCATGTCCACGCGCACGAGGACGAGACCTGGTTCGTGCTCGACGGAGCCGTGCTCTTCCAGCGCGGGGCCGAGCGACTCCTCGCCTCGGCCGGCGATGCGGTGCTGATGCCACGTGGCATCGCACACGGCTTCGCCGTGCTCACGCCGACGGCGCGCCTGCTGCACGCCTACACGCCGGGCGGCCTCGACGAGGCGTTCCGGGCGGTGAGCACGCCGGCTGAATGGCCGGGGCTTCCGGAGGCGCCTGGCGTGCCCGACGCCGCCGTGCTCGAACGGATGGCGGCGGTGTTCGGCGCGCACGGCGTGACGTTCGTCGGGCCGCCCCTGCCGGTGGTGATCGCGGCCGAGGACGGCGGCGGCCATCCTCCACGCCAGTGATCGCGGCGACTGCCCCGTCGGTCGCCGCGGCCGCACGGAAGGCGCGGCGCATGTCGGCGGCCGACGACGCCGTGCCAGCGTCGCGCGGGTGAGTCCCGGGCATCCGAGGGATCTTCCGGAACGGTTGCGGAATCGTCCTCAGTCGCCGCTGCGGCCGAGCGAGCGCACGCAGGTGGCGAGTGCGCGCCGCGCGGCACCGATCTTGCGGCCCGAGACGTGAGGAGGGTCTCCCATGACGTCCTCATCGTTGCGTTCGCCGTTGCTGGCCATCGGCCTGCTGTGCGGCCTTCCAGTCCTTGCCGCGGCGCAGGCCCCGCCCGACGCCGACGTGAAGGACTGCAAGGACCATCCGCTCTTCACGCGCATGGCCGACACGCACATCGTCTCCTGCAGGGCGGTGGAGTTCGACAGGTTCGCGTTCCGCACGGGGAAGGGCGTCGAGACCCCCGTCGAGGGGCGCAAGTTCGAGGTCCGGTACAAGATCGCGACCGGCAAGGCCTCGCCCGGGCCGCTGGCGATCATCCGCAACCACCAGCAGGCGATCGCGCGGATCGGCGGCACCACGAAGTACGAGGATGCGCGGTACACGACGCTGCAGGTGACGGCCCAGGGGCAGGAGGTCTGGACGCAGGTCGACACCGCGTGGGGCGGCGGGTACATGCTCACCATCATCGAGAAGCAGGCGATGACGCAGCAGGTGGTCGCCAGCGCGGAAGCGTTCAAGGCCGGCCTGGCCACCAGCGGTCACGTGGAGGTGCCGGGCATCTTCTTCGACACGGGGCAGGCCGTGTTGAAGCCGGAGTCGACGGCCGCCGTGGCCGAGGTCGCCTCGTTGCTCAAGGCGAGCCCGGCCCTCAAGGTGTTCGTGGTGGGCCACACCGACAACGTCGCCTCCCTCGACCTCAACACGAAGCTCTCGCAGGCGCGCGCCGATGCGGTGGTGCAGGCTCTGGTGTCGACGCACGGCATCGCGGCCTCCCGCCTCGTGGCCCGCGGCGTGGGGCCACTCGCCCCGGTGGCCAGCAACGACGCCGAGGACGGCCGCGCGAAGAACCGGCGCGTCGAGCTCGTGAAGCAGTAGA
Source organism: Luteitalea sp. TBR-22 (assembly GCF_016865485.1). Taxonomy (NCBI): domain Bacteria; kingdom Pseudomonadati; phylum Acidobacteriota; class Vicinamibacteria; order Vicinamibacterales; family Vicinamibacteraceae; genus Luteitalea; species Luteitalea sp. TBR-22. The sequence continues at coordinate 1,127,334 of NZ_AP024452.1, forward strand.
TCGTCGACGCCACGGGCGTTCTGCCTGCCCGGTGCCCGGTGCCCGCTGGCCGGCGCCCGCTACCCGGTGCCCGGTGCTCGGTGCCCGGTGCCGGCTGCCCGGTGCCCGCTGCTCGGTGCCCGGTGCCCGGTGCCCGGTGCCCAGTGCCCGGTGCCCGGTGCCCGGTGCCCGGTGCCCAGTGCCCGGTGCCCGGTGCCCGGTGCCCGGTGCCCGGTGCCCGGCATATAGTGCGTCGCATGTCGCCTCTGCCCTCCGACCTCGCGACGCTTGCCGCCGCCATCGCGGCGCGCGACGAGCGGCGCGGGCTGCTGATCGCGTTCGAGGGGCCCGACGGCGCCGGCAAGACGACGCAGCAGCGCCTGCTGCGCACCTGGCTGCAGAGCCGCGGGCACCAGGTGGTCACGACGCGATGGGCCTCGTCGCCGCTCGTGAAGCCGCTGATCACGGCTCGCGCGCGGCTCCGCGTGCTGTCGGCAGAGGAGTACTCGCTGCTGCACGCCGTCGACTTCCGGCATCGGCTCGAGACCGTCATCCTGCCCGCGTCGTGGGCGGGCCAGACCGTGCTCGCCGACCGGTACCTCTTCACGGCGCTGGCGCGCGACGCCGCGCGCGGCCTCGAGCTCGACTGGCTGCTGCAGGCGTACGCGCCGCTGGTGTGGCCCGACCTCGTGATCTACTTCGCGCTCGACGCCGGCGACTCGCGCCGGCGCGTGGCGGCGACGCGCGCGCCACGCTTCTACCAGGCCGGGCAGGACGTCACGGGCCTGGCCGATCCCGTGGCGAGCTACTCGCGGTTCATCGAGCGCGTGATCACCGACTACGAGAACCTCGCGGTGATCTTCCGCTTCGTCAAGGTCGATGCGGCGCAGCCCGTGTACCGGTTGCACCAGCAGGTGCGCGAACTGGTCGAGGGCGCCGACCGTCGTCCCTGGTCCACGCACAGCGCCGAGGCGCTCACCGAATGGCTGCAGCGGCACCCCGACCTGCTCGACTGATCGCGGTCGACGCGACACGCGGCGGCGACGTGCGTACCGAGGCGGCGCGCCTTGCCGACGACCTGCGGGCTCGCGGCGTGGACTGCGCCATCAGTCGATGGGATGCCTCGGGCGTCTTCGAGGACCTGCTCGGCGGGCCGGCAGCGGCGCACCCGGTGTCGCCGAGGATGCTCGCGCTGCTCTATGCCGCCGATCTCGTGTTCAGGTTGCGCTGGGAGATCGCGCCCGCGCTGGCCGAGGGCCGGGTGGTCATCGCGGCGCCCTACGTCGACACGGCGGTAGCGGTCGGCGTGGGCTTCGGCCTGCCGGACACGTGGTTGCGCGAGGTGCTGCGTTTCGCTCCGACGCCCGATGCCAGGCGTGCCGCCCGGGAACGCCGGCCTCGCAAGGGCTGGCGACGCAGGCCCGATCGGGGCTATGCGGAGTGCTGCACGACCCTGCTGTCGCACGCGCCGTCAGGGGTGTGCCGGCGTCGGGCCCGCCGCACCGCGATGGCCTGGATGGAGGCGCTCGCTGCCGAGGGGGGCGCGCTGTCGCGCCGCCGCCTGCTGCGCCTGGTCATCGACGGTGACGGCCAAGACGCTCGCAGGCCGTGAGCCTACTGCGGACACCCCTCCGGTAACGGCGCGCCCGTGGCTCGCGCGGCCTCGCACGTCACGTACGTGATGCGTGCCGTGGGGAAGGCCAGGAGTGCCTCGCGGGCGGCGGCATGCTCCTCGTTGCTGTACGGCTTGGACGTGTCCTCGCGCATCGGCGCGGCAATCAGGTCGAGCTGACGACGCATCTCGGCGAGCAGCCAGCCCTCGGCCTGGCCTTCGTCGACCTGCGCGGCCGAGACGGCGGCTTCGTTCAGCGTGGCGAAGTACTGCGATCGCCACGCCGACGAGGCGAGGAGCTTGCGCACGAGCACGTTCTCGTCGTGCCGCAGGGTGAGCGGGAAGTCCGGCGTCTCGAACGCGTTGTCCTCGTCCCAGGCGATGCACACGTGCCTGGTGCCGTCCTCGACCCGGTAGAAGTAGAAATTGTTCATGCCGTCGTACCCGGTGAATCCGTCGGGCTCGGCCACGAAGTTCTGCGCCGCGAGGTAGCGCACCAACGCCGGCAGGTCCAGGCGCGCCTCGAGCGCGGCGGGCAGCGCCGCCGCCGGCGTGTCGTTGGTGACGCGCACCAGTTCCTCGATCGGCCCCCACTTCTCGGCGTCGCTCCTGCTCTCCTTCGTCTTGGCGTCGAAGCGCTCGGCGTAGGCCGCGAGATCGCTGCCGAGATACTCGAACCGCCACGGCGATCCGACGATGTAGTTGTACTCGAACAGGTAGCCGTCGTTCTGGACGTTGCCGTCGATCTCGCCGAACACGCGCGCCAGCAGGTCCTTGTCGACCGCCTCCACCACGCCGTAGAGCCCCACCAGCTGGTTGTTCACGTAGAGCCGCGTGAAGGACTCGCGTGGCGCCGGGACGCCCATCCGCGCGTAGAACCGCATCGTCACCGACTCCTTCACACCCGATGGGTCCTGCGTGAGGTTGTCGAGCACGAAGGACTTCAGGCCGAGGAAGGTCTGATCGGACGCATAGCGGTCGAAGTCGACGCGCAGGCCGGGCTTGGCGGCGCTGCGCGACCCCAGGCCGCGCGAACGGATGCCGACGTTGCGCACGGTGAGGCCGTTCCAGCGCATGTCGGCCGGGTAGTAGGTGTTCTCCTGGAAGTTCTCCTGCAGCTTCGCCCAGTCCTGCGAGTTCACCAGCAGATCGATGCGCTGGACGGCTGCCGGGTTGAAGAAGTCGTCGGTGGTCTGGGCGTGCGAGGTCCCGGCGAGCAGCGCCACCAGCGCGCAGAGGACCAGGAGCCAACGACGACCGATGGACGCGACGCGCGTGGGGTGCCCGTTCGCCATGGTGTCCTCAGAATACGACTTGCAGCCGCAGGACGCCCGACCAGAATGCGGTCTCGCCCTCCTTCGGCGTGCGCTCGGCGTCGGTGAAGTCCTCATGGATCGCGTTGGCGACCACCTTGACGTGCGGCATGACGTACCAGTTCACGCCCCCCGTCCAGATCCGGTCGCGGTTCTCCAGCAGGTGCTCGGCGCGGGGGTTGCGCAGCGGCGTGCCGTCCTTGCTCGCGCTGCCGAACCCCAGCTCCTCGTACCGCAGCGCCAGCTCGATGGCGCCCGGGCCGCCGTGCAGCACCGACCGCTTCATGCTGATGCTGTCGTCCTTGTCCTGCCCGGTGACGATCCACGTGCCGTAGGCATACCAGCCGGTGCCGAGGAAGTCCGACAGGTCGACGTCGCCCAGGCCCTGGCGCAGGCGATCTTCCCGCGTCTGCATCCACTCGGCGCGCAGGCCGAAGGGGCCGGGCGTCCAGTCCAGCTCGAGCCCGAGGCGCTGCCGGCGCCCCTTCACGTACACCGGGCCGAAGTAGTCGAACCCGTAGGGCGTCTCGCCACGCAGGCTGTTGAGGCCCTCCGGCAGGTTGCCGGTCGTGTAGGCGACGCCGACGCGCAGCGACCGCAGGGCGGCCTCCTTGCCGACCAGCGGCCGGAGCACGGCAGCGGTGACGCGGCCGCCGAAGGTCGGGCCGAGGTCATCCTCGGCACCCTCGACGAACTGCGGCTCCGACAGCTTGCCGATGTCGCCGTCGGTGTCGAACAGGCCGGCCTCGTAGGTGAGTCCGCGGCCGAAGAACCGCCCGTGCGCCATCGCGCCCCGATCGCGCGCCGGGGTGAGCTGCGTGGAGGCGCGGGCGCGGTAGACGAAGTCGATCTCGGTGCGCCCGAAGTTCTGCTCGAGCCCGAACGGGATCTTGAAGCGGCCGCCGCGCACCTGGAGCGCATCGAAGGTGCCCCAGTTCAGGTACACGTCCTTCCAGTCCTTCCACTCGCCGTCCTCGTCGAACTCCCGCTCGACCTCGAAGTCGAGGTGCCGCGTCAGCTTGCCCTTGACGCCGAGGCGGGCCACGTCGAGGTCGTAGAGGTCCTCGTCGACGTCCGGGTCGAAGCCGCGCCAGTCCATCACCAGGCGCGTGCGGAGCCCCACGTAGATGTCGTCGCCGAAGATGACGGCCGGACGGTCGTCCTTCCAGCCGAAGCCGCGCCGGTCCGGCGCCGGCGCGGCGGTCGACTGCGCGAGCGCGGCGGGCGCCCCGGCGATCAGCAGGGCGGCGAGCGTGAGGACGAGGGCGGGCGTGGGCGTCACGACGGGTCTCCCGGAAGGCGGCGACACCGCGCCCCGGCCTGCCCGGCCAGGGTGCGGACGCCCGCGGCGAGGGGCTGCACGAGCGCGGGGTCGTCGACGATCAACGCCACCTCGCGGCGGAAGTCGAGGCTGAGCGTGGAGAGCGCGAGGCTCCCGACGAGTGCCCGCGCCTCGTCGACCACCATCAGCTTGCCATGAGCGACCAGCGGCGGGGGGAGATCCTTGCCCACGACGGTCACCTCCACGCCCGCGGCGCGGCGCTCGCGCAACAGCGTCACGACGTCCGGGTCGGCCAGCTTGTGGTCCAGGATGGCAATCGAGCGGCGTGCGCCGCGAATCAGGCCGTGGACGTCGCGCCGGCTGCCTTCGGGGCCGACCACGACGCGTCGGCTGAAGTCGCGGTCGAACACCGGCGGGAGCCCGGCCGCATCCGCGTCGAAGAGGCCCAGCAGGCTGCGCGCGACCGAGGCGTCATTGGTGGTGACCACCGCGTCCCACGTGCGCGTGAAGCACTTGCGGGTCGGGTTCAGGGTCATCACGAGCGACGTGCTGTCGTCGGCGACCAGGTACTTGGCGTGGTACTTGACGACGGGATCGGCGAACCAGGCGACGGTCGCCCCCATCCCGGCCAGCGAGGCGTGCAGCCTCGAGAGGGCCTTGCGCCCGCGCCGGGCCCGGCGTGTCAGGAGGGCCTCGACCTTCACGCCCCGCCGAACCGCCGCCGCCAGTGCCTCCACGACGCCCTCGTCGTCGCAACGGAACAGCGACAGGACCAGCCGGCGGCGGGCGCCTGCGATCGCGCGCAGCAGCGCCTCGCGGCGCGCGGCAGGCGCCAGCGCGACCGACTCGGTGATCGACGAGGCGTCAGCCGCGCTTGGGCGGCGACCAGGAGACATGCTTGATGCTCGCCCGGCCATCGGCCATCAGCTGGGCGCTGAGGTCCTCGATGGAGTCGCCCGGGCCCAGGTTGGTCAGGTAGCGCGCCGTGGCCTCGTCGCCCTGCGAGACCTCACGGGGCTCGAACACGATGCCGTTGATGGCAAACACCTGGTGGATGTGCGACATCGGCAGCTCGCGGCCCTCGGCCACGATCTCGACGAGCATGCTCCTCGGCCGGTCGGCGCTCAGCAGGTTCAGCATCGGCAGCAGCGCACACAGGAACAGCGTGCCCAGCCCGGCGACCGCGAAGGCGCCCAGGCCGGCCGCCATGCCCAGGCCCATCAGGATGAACAGGATGGTGATGTCGCGCGCGTCCTCGACGGGCGTGCGGAAGCGGATGACGCTGGCGGCGCCGGCGATGCCGAAGGCGCGTGCCAGGTTGTTGCCGATCAACACCATCATCAGCGCGCCCGACACGCAGAGCAGCACCTGCGCCTGATCCATCGTCGGGTTGGGCGAGCGGTCGCTGCGGTTCTGGCGGTGGACCACGGTCACCAGCATGCCGATCAGCGCCGAGGCCACCAGCTTCGCGAGCTCGAAGAGCGGGTGGTCGAAGCCGCCCGGCGGGGACGCCACGAAGGGGGAGCCGGCGGCGGGCGCCGTCGCCGTCGGCAGGCCCAGCGTCGGCCACACCATGCCGGTCCCCACCAGCCCGACGCCGACCACGAGCACGCCGGTGAGGGTCAGGATCCGATCCCAGCGAACGTCCTGCGCCTTGGCGTCGGCGACCGAGTCCTTGACCTCGAGGACGCCGTCGAGCAGCGACAGGGTCAGCACCTCCCGGACGTGCGGGTTGGGACTGATCAGCGTGAAGCGGCGATTGAGGCGCTGCGCGGAGGTGTGGCCACGAACCAGCGCCCGGACGCCGGCGCTGTCGGCGGTCGGCACGGCCCGCAGGTCGACGACGACGTGGCGGTAGCCCTCGCGGAAGAGGCCCTGGATGCGGCGCTCGAGTTCCTCGGCGGGACCGCCGGCAACGAGCGCTTCCTGGGGCGAGAGCACCAGGCGCGAGCCTGGTGCGTGGGACTGGCTGGTGGCCATGGCCTGGATGGGTGCACGAACGGTAACACGTTTTCGGCGGTGCGCAGCCAGCGCCGCCGGGCGCCGCCGTGCAACGCCTGGCTGCCGGTGTGGCCGGGGCACGGCGCGCCGGTTGACTCGCGAGAAATTTGCCGATACAAGTGATGCCATCACGGCTCGACCAGCACGGGGAGTTGGCAGCGCCGTGGGTGATCGCACCCTCGCCCCACCGGGTACGGGCCGCGTGCGCCCAGCGAGCTCATGACCCGTACGCCCTTCTTCTGGTTCCTGATCTACGTGCACACCGCGTTCGGCGCGGCCGTGCTCGGCGCGTCGATCGCCGCCGCGCGCGCCCGCCGCGGCAGCGCCGCCCACCGCCGTGCGGGTTGGTGGTTCGTGCAGGCGATGGCCGGCCTGTTCGTCACCACGGCCCTGATGGCGTCGATCCGCTACACGTTCTTCCTGTTCGTCATCGGCTACGCGGCGTGGTACGCGTCGCACCAGGCGTGGCTGGGCGTGGCGGGGCGGGAGGACCGGCCGTACCTGGCCGGCCCACTCGCGACGCGCGTGCAGCACGATCTCGCCGTGATCCTCGGCGTGGCCCTGATGGCGTCGGCCGTGGCGATGCTCGTGCAGCGCACGTGGCCGATCACGCCGTACGGGCTCGGCCTCGGCGTCGCCTTCGCGTGGGGTGGCGTGCTGGCAGGCGTCGGCGGACTGGCGCGCGCCGGACGACTGGATCGCCTGCCGCGGCGGTCCCGTCACGCGACGCTCACGACGATCGCGGTCACGGCCGCGTGGAGCGAGTTCGCCGCCGACGTCACGGTGCACTTCGTTCCAGCCACCGTCGTGTGGCTCGTCGCCTGGGTGACGCCGGCGCTGCTCGCCGCCTGGCGACTGCACCTCCGCATCGACATCCCTGCGAGCCTGCTCGCCTGCCTGCGGACCGGCCAGGCGCCGACGCCGGCGTGGCCCGCGGCTCGGGTGTCGCGCCCATGACGATGGCATCGCCGGGGTTCCTGCCGCCGCACGACCCCTTCGGGCGCACGGCGCCACTCGCGTACGAGCTCGAGGTGCCGGTCCTCGGCGTGCCGATGCGGATCAGGAGCAACGCCGCACAGGCCATCGCCCACGCGGAGCTGACCTACGGCGCGTGGCACGGCCTGCCGGCCCACCTCGTCGAGCCTCGGGCCGCGGCGTGCTTCGACATCGTCGTCCATCCGCGCACCGACGACATGCTGGCTCCGCTCGCGTATCGCAGGCACGGGCCGGTCTTCATGGCCGCCGCCGGCGCCGTGATGGTGTCGGTTCTGCTCGAGGCCGACCACGCGGTGGCGTTCGTTCCTGCGCAGGCGCTCGACCAGCGCGAATGGTTCACGGTCAACGTGCTCGGGCTCGCGTGGATGCTGGCCAGCCGCCGGCGCCGCGTGCCGCTGCACGCGGCCGTGGTGGAGGGCGCCTCGCGAGCCCTGCTGCTGCTGGCCGACAGCGGCGTGGGCAAGTCCACCCTCGCGTACGCGTGCGGCCGCGCCGGCCTGCGCGTGCTGACCGAGGACACCGTGTTCGTGGACGCGGAGGGCGGGACGCCCCGCCTGTGGGGCGCACTCCCGTGCCACTGGCTGTCGCCCGACACCGCAGCCGTCTTCCCGGAACTGGCCGACCATCCGGTCGTCGTCCGCGCCAACGGCAAGTCCCGCATCCGCGTGCCCGTGGCCGGGGCTCCGGTCCTCACCAGCGTCGCGCCGGTCACCGCCGTCCTGATCGTCCCGGGCGGTGACGAGCCCGTCCTCGAGCGTCTCGCCGGCGACACCCTGGCCGACATCGTCGCTGCCGATCGCACCGAGGGGTTCGACCAGTATCCCGAGGCGCGCCCGGCGGTGATTGCATGGCTGCGCCGCCAGCCGGCGTACCGGTGCACGCGGGGCGCCGATCCACGGGCGACCGCCGCCCTGCTCTCGGCCCTCGCGGACGAGGCGCCCGCGGTCACCCCGGCATCCACCCTCCTCCCACTGGTCACTTCGATCCCGTGACAGACGTCCTGCTCGCCACCGCCAACTTCATGGCGCTCGATCCCAAGCAGCGCCGCAAGTCGCGCCCGTATCCGCCCCTCGCGGCGCTGTACGCCGCCAGCCTGCTGCGGCAAGGCGGGCTGCAGGTCGGTCTCTTCGACGCCACCCTGCAACCCGACGAAGGGGCGTTCGCCGCCTGCCTCGAATCGCATCGTCCGCGCCTGGTGGTGCTCTACGAGGACAACTTCAACTTCCTGTCGAAGATGTGCCTCGACCGCATGGCCGACGCCGCGTTGACGATGGCGGCGATGGCGCGCGCGGCGGGCGCGACGGTGGCGGCAGCAGGGCCGCACGTGACCGATCATCCGGGACGGTACCTGGAGCGTGACGTGCAGTACGCACTGGTGCGCGAACCTGACCGCACCACCGCCGAACTCGCGGCCATCCTGCTGGGCCGCGCGTCGGGGCGTCCGGAAGACGTCCCCGGTGTCGTCGTGGCCGACCCGACCACGCCTGGGAGGCTGCACTTCGCACCGGGCCGCGCACCAGAGCGGCAGCTCGACGCGTTCCCGGAGGCCGCGTGGGATCTCGTCGACGTCGAGGCCTACCGGCGCGTCTGGACGGCGGCGCACGGCTACTTCAGCCTGAACCTGGTGACCACCCGCGGGTGCCCGTTCCACTGCAACTGGTGCGCGAAGCCGATCTGGGGGCAGCGCTACGCGATGCACTCACCGGCCCGCGTGGCGGCCGATCTCGCCAGCCTGAAGGCGCGGTGCCGGCCCGATCACGTGTGGTTCGCCGACGACATCTTCGGGCTCCGCCCGGCGTGGGTCACCGAGTTTGCCAGGGAGGTCGCGGCGCGCGACGCCCGCGTGCCCTTCACGATCCAGACGCGGGCCGACCTGATGACGCCGGAGGCGGTGCACGGGCTCGCGCAGGCCGGCTGCGTCGAGGCCTGGCTCGGCGCCGAGAGCGGCAGCCAGCAGGTGCTCGATGCCATGGACAAGGGCACGACGATCGAGGAGATCGCGGTGGCGCGTCGTCGCCTCGGGGCGGCGGGCATCCGCGCCGCGTTCTTCATCCAGTTCGGGTATCCCGGCGAGGAATGGCCGCAGATCCAGGAGACGGTGGACATGGTGCGCCGCCTGCTCCCCGACGACATCGGCGTGAGCGTGACCTACCCGCTGCCGGGGACCGGCTTGTACGAGCGGGTCCGCCAGGAACTCGGCGCCAAGACCCAGTGGGTGGACAGCGACGACCTGGCGATGATGTTCCAGGGCACGTACACGAGCGAGTTCTACCGGCGCCTGCACGCCCTGCTGCACCGCGATCTCGACGTGCGTCGTGCCGGCGCGGCCGGGCAGGACGTGGCGGCAGAGGCGGCCGCGGTGCGTACGGCGTGGGACGCCCTCGAATGCGACGAGGCGAACCATCGCCGCGCCGATGTCGTGTCACTGGGCGCGCGCACGCCATCGCCGCGACCGGTCCTCGCCCTGGACGCCAACTGACGTGCCCGACGTCCTGCTCTCGCACGGCTACTTCCTCGCCGAGGACCCGAAGGAACAGCAGATCATGCGGCCGTACCCGCCGCTCGGGCTGCTGTACCTCTCGGCGTACCTCAAGCGCGCCGGATTCGGCGTCGAGATCTTCGACAGCACGCTGCGGACTCGCGCCGAGCAGTCGGCGACGCTGGCCTCGCGCGGCGCGCCGGTGCTCGGCCTCTACACGAACCTGATCACGCGCCGGTCGGTGCTCGACGTCGCGGCCGTCGCGCGCTCGCACGGCTGGACGGTGGTGCTCGGCGGTCCCGAGTCGGCCAACTATCCCCGCGAGTACCTGTCGCGCGGCGCGCACGTCGTGGTGCTCGGCGAGGGCGAGGTGACGATGGCGGCGCTGCTCGAGGCGCTGCCGACCCGCGGCCCGCACCGGCTGCACGAGGTGCCGGGCCTGGCCTTCCTCGACGAGGCCGGCGAGATGGTCGTCACCGCGCCACGGCCGCAGGTCGAGGATCTCGACTCGCTGCCGTGGCCCGACCGCGCAGCCATCGACCTGCCCGCGTACGTCGACATCTGGCGCACGCACCACGGCCGGGGCAGCGTCAACCTGATCACGGCCCGCGGCTGCGCCTATCGCTGCAACTGGTGCAGCCACGCGGTGTACGGCCACACGCATCGCCGTCGGCGACCTGAGGCGTGTGCCGACGAGGTCGCGCACATCCGCGAGGCGTACGCGCCGGACCAGCTCTGGTACGCCGACGACGTGTTCACCATCGACCATCGCTGGCTGAAGGCCTACGCGGAGGAGATCACCAGGCGCGGCCTCGCGCTGCCGTTCGAGACGATCTCCAGGGCCGATCGCATGCTGAAGGAGGACGTGTTCGAGGCGCTGGCCGCGCTCGGGTGCTCCCGCATCTGGATCGGCGCCGAGAGCGGCAGCCAGCGGATCCTCAACGCGATGCAGCGCGGCGTGACGCGCGAGCAGGTGCAGTGGGCGGCGCACGCCGCCCGCCGGCACGGCATCGAGGTCGGCATGTTCCTGATGTGGGGCTACGAAGGCGAGACCCCCGACGACATCGCCGAGACCGTCGACCTGGTCAAGCGGGCGCACCCGCACGTGTTCTTCACGACGCTCGCCTATCCGATCGCCGGAACCGGCTACTACCGCAAGGTCGCCGACCGCGTGTCGCTGCCCGTGCCCTGGGAAGACGCCACCGATCGTGACCACGTGATCGCCGGGCGCCGCGACCGCGCCTACTACGCCCACGCCGACCGCTGGCTGCGGCGCGACGTCGAGGCGCACCACCTCCGCGAGGCCGATCCCGGCCGCGCCTCCATGCTCGCCGCCGAGGCCGACGAGGCGCGTCGTGCGCTGCTGGCGGCGCACCACGCGGACGCGGCGAGGCCGTGACGACGACGGACGCGTTCGACGGACTGGCGGCCGACTACGACCGCGCCTTCACGCAGACCCGCATCGGGCGGTGGATGCGCGAGGCGACCTGGCGGCGCTGCGACGCGCTGTTCCCGGCGGGCGCGCGGGTCCTCGAGATCAACTGCGGCACCGGCGAGGATGCCGTCCACCTCGGACGGCGCGGCGTCCGCGTCGTCGCCACCGACGCCTCGCCCGCGATGGTGACGGTGGCCAGGCGGAAGGTCGAGGACGCGGGACTGGAGTCGGTCGTCGAGGTGGCGCTACGGCCCATCGAGGCCATCGGCGACGACCTCGGCGCCTTCGACGGCGTGTTGTCCAACTTCGGCGGCCTCAACTGCGTCGGCGACCTTGCGGCGGTGGCGACCCGGCTGGCCGGCGTGCTGCGCCCGGGAGGTCGGGCGCTCCTGTGCGTGATGGGGCCGCGTGTGCCCTGGGAGTTCGCGTGGTTCGCGATCCGGGGCGACCTGGCGCGCGCCCGCCGGCGTCGCCGCGGTGGCGTGACGTGGCGAGGCATGACCATCCACTACTACGCCGCGGCAGACGTGCGCGCCGCCTTTGCGCCGGGCTTCCGCGTGACGCGCACCTGGGCGCTGGGCGCCGTGATGCCGCCGCCCTTCGCCGAGGCGTGGGCGGTGACGCACCCGCGGCTGTCGGCAGGACTGGCGCGCCTGGAGCGTCGTCTCGAGACGGCCTGGCCGCTGCCCTCGCTCGCCGATCACGTGGTCGTCGAGCTCGAACGGAGGCCCGCGTGAACGCCTGGCGCCGGCTCGCCGTGCGCGCGGCGCTGCCCGTCCGCCGCCATTTCCTTCGTAAGCGGCTCGGCCGGTTGGTGTGCGAGGAGGTCGAAGGCATCAGCCTGGTCGTGCTGCCGACGGTCTTCAACGCGGCGGTGTTCGGCAGCAGCGACGTGCTGGTGCGGGCGTTGCGCGCCCACGCCCGCGTCAGCGGCGGTCCTCGCGGGCGCCTGCTCGACATGGGCACGGGCACCGGGATCGGTGCCGTCGCCGCGGCGCAACTCGGGTACGAGGTGGTCGCCGTGGACGTGAACCCCGACGCCGTGCGATGTGCGCGAATCAACGCGCTGCAGCACCGCGTGGAGGACCGGGTGCGTGCCGTCGAAGGCGACCTGTTCGCGCCGCTCGACGGGGAGCGGTTCGACGTGGTGCTCTTCAATCCGCCCTTCTTCGACGGAGCGCCGCGCTCGACCCTCGATCGCGCGTGGCGGAGCGTCGACGTGCCCGAACGGTTCGGCGCCGGATTGCCGGGCGCCCTGGCCCCGGGCGGGGTGGGCCTCGTCATCGTCTCGAGCCATGGCGGCCGCGAGCGGACCGAAGGCGCGTTGCGGCAGGCGGGCCTGCACGTCGACGCGTTTCTGGTGGAGGATCTCGGCTACGAGGTCGTCACCGTGCTCGCGGCGCGAGCCGAGGGGAGCGCCGCATGAGCAGGCCACGCGTGCTCCTGGTCAACCCCCGGATGTGCTCCCGCCGGAGCATGCGCCTGCCGTTGTCGTTGCTGTCGCTCGCCGCCGTGCTCGACGGGCGGTACGAGTACGAGATCCTCGACGGCAACCGCATCGGCGATCTCGACGCGGCCATCGCGGCCGCGCTGCAGCGGTCGCCGCGTGCCGTGGCCGCCGTCAGCGTGATGCCCGGGCCGCAGGTGGCGCCGGCGATCGCCGCGAGCGTGGCCATCCGCGCCCGGCGGCCCGACGTGCCGATCGTCTGGGGCGGGTACTTCCCGAGCCTCTACGCCGACGCTGCCATCAACGCGCCGTACGTGGATCACGTGGTGCGTGGCGCCGGCGAGGACACGCTCCTCGACCTGCTGGCGGTGTTGCCCGAGGCCGGCGGCGGCACGCCGTCGCCAGCCGTGGCGTCCGGCCTGGCCGGCATCGCGGGGCTCACGTGGAAGGGCGACGGCCGCGTGGTGCACAACGCGGCGCGCGCCTTCGTCGACCCCGATGCGCGCCCTCCGCTCCCGTACCACCGGCTCGAGGGCGTCCGCGAGTACCTGCGGCCCACGTACATGGGGGCGAGGACGGCGGTGCACCAGGCCGCCATCGGCTGTCGTTACCGCTGCAGTTTCTGCGGCGTCGTGTCGGTCTACAACGGGTTGACGCGGCTCGGCGGCGCGGCGCGGCTCGAGTCGGCCCTCGACACCCTTCGCGACGGCCTCGGCGCCGACGCGGTGCAGTTCTACGACAACAACTTCTTCGACAGCGAGGACGCCTCGATTGCGCTGCTCGAGGTGCTGGCGCGCGCCCGCCTGCCCTGGTGGTGCTACGCGCGGGCCGACACCATGGCGAAGTTCTCGGCGGCCACCTGGGGGCTGGTGCAGCGCAGCGGCCTCCGCATGGCCTACATCGGCGCCGAGGCGGGGAGCGACGCCGTCCTCCGGTCGATGAAGAAGGGCACGCGGGTCGAGCACACGCTGGAGGTTGCGGCGCGCTGCCGCGAGGCCGGCGTGGTGCCCGAGTTCTCGTTCGTGCTCGGCGGCCCCGACGACCCGGAAGCCGAGATCGAGCGCACCTTCACCTTCATCAGGCAGGTCAAGGCGCTCCATCCGCGCTGCGAGGTGATCCTCTACTTCTACAGTCCGACGCCGCAGCGCGACCGCGCCTGGGCCGATCGTGACGTCGCGCTGCTCCCCAGCCTGGCCAGCTACGGACCCGACGGCCCGCCGCTGCCGACGACGCCCGAGGAGTGGACGCAACCCGAGTGGATCCGCTACGTGTGCCACCAGGACGCGCCGTGGCTCACGCCCCGGATGCGGCGACGCGTCAGGGACTTCGCGCAGGTCCTGGGGTGCCGGTTCCCGACCGTGCAGGACCACCGCACGCCGGCCTGGGGCCGCGCGGTGCTCGCGGCGTTGGCGTCGTGGCGCTACGCGGGTCGGATCTACGGCCGCCCGGTCGAGCTCGAGCTGGCGCGCCGGCTCATTCCCCTGAAGCGGCCGGAGGTCGAGGGCCTGTGAGCCGGTCGAGCGCGCTGCGCACGTGCGTGCCCACCGCGCCGACAGCCGTCGCCTCGGCGCCGGACCCGAGGGCCACGCGGCCCGCCACCGCCTCGCGCAGGCGCCGCACCACGTGACGCGTCCCGGCCAGGCGCCACTCGCCGACGGCGGTTCGCCAACGCAAGGCGTCGCCTTCCATGACCCCGGGACGGGAGCGGATGGCGCGCTGCAGGCGAGCCGGCGGCGCCACGTCTGCCAACGCCACGAGTAACGACGGCGAGACGAGTCCGGGCACGTCGCGCTCGGCCAGGGTGGCGACCGCCCATGCCTCGACCGGCAGGTGCGCGCGCAGCGACGCGCGCGTCGAGTCGTCGGCGCCGAGGTGGCGCAGGTCGAGCAGCTGCGACACGCGCAGGCCCCGGCTGACCATCGCGGCCGCGCCGTGGAGCACGAGATGCAGCGCCAGCGCACCGGCCGACGGGGCGCGCAGCGAGAGGCCGTCCACCCGCGACGGCTGCAGGCCCTGGCGGTACGCGGTCGTCACGTCCCGCGCCACACCGAAGACGACCTCGCTGATGCGCGTGTGGACCTCGACGGGGCGAGGGTGATCCGGATGATCGCCGGCGGCGTCGGCGGGTCCGGCCCCGGCGGGCATGTACATGGCGTGCCGATCGACGTCGATGCACGCGTACCCGAGGCTGCGGAGCAGCGCGTCCCATCGCGCGGCGTCGTCGGGATCGACGAGCAGGTCGATGTCGGCCGAGGGGCGCCGCTCGGGATGGGCGTCCGCCGCGAGCCGCAGCCACGTGCCCTTGAGCGGCGACCACGACAGGTCCTCCGCGGCGGCCGCGTGCGCGATGGCGCCGAGGTCGGACCGCAGGCGCGTGCTGCGCTGCGCGATGCGCGTGGCCTCGAGCTCGAGCGCGTCGAGCGTCGCGGCGGTCCACACGCCGGTGGCCTGGCCGAGCAGGGGCTGCAGGTGGCCGGCGACGCCCTGGCAGCGCACGGCGAACAGCAGGTCGTCCTCGGTGGCGCGCGACTCGGCCAGGGCCGTCGCGACCGGCGCGATGGTCGCGTGCAGCACCGCGCGTCCGAGCGCACGAGACAACGCGCGGAAGGCGGGTCGGGCCATGCGGCGCTCGAGGGCCGCGCGCGCCCGCCAGTCGAAGTGCATGCGGCGCATTCTCGCACGCACGGCGTGAGGCCGCCCCTCAGCGCCGCGCGAGCCGACTGCGCCACCATGCGCGCCATCGCTCCCGACGGCCGGGGCGCGCCCAGTCCACCAGCCACGCGTCTGTCTGGCGCCGATCCCATCCCGCCTGACGATCGAGCACCGTGGCCGCGGTGCTGCCGTAGCCGGCCTGCGCGAGCACGGCCGCGGCTGCGACAGCCCGGGGCAGTTGGCCCGCCTCGCCGGCCAGCAGGCTGCCATGCGCGTACGTGGCGACGCCCTCGATCGACCACCGCGCGGGCTGCCCGCCGGCCACGGCAGGATCGACCCGCCGGGGATGGTCCCACGGGAACCGGCAATCGACGAGCCCGTAGCCGCGCGAGGCGAGCCACGCGTCGACATCGGCGTACACCGGCTGGTCGTGATAGACGGGGCGCAGCGCGACGGCTGTCCGCACGACCGTGATGCGGCCGGTGCGAAGCAGGCCGTCGGCGCCCCGCAGCGCGTCGAGCTCGCCGCCCTCGAGCGACAGCGACAGCAGCAGCACGTCGCGCACGCCTGCCTGCTCGGCCCACGCGTCGAGCGTGGTGGCCTGCACGTCGATGGCCTCGACGACCCGCCGTGCGTCGAGCCAGGCGGCGTGGTCGGCCATGTGGCCGTAGATCTCGTCGCAGGCGTCGAGGTCGAGCGACAGTCGCGTGCCCAGTGCCGGATCCTGGGTGCGCTTCCACGGCACCGTCCCGACGTGCGAGGCCAGGAGCGTCGCGCCCCGGGCGTCGCCGTGGTTGGACGGATGGCACACGTGCCAGGCGAGCAGGTCCGCGAGCGCGGGCAGCGGCGGTATCGTGCGCGCCGCGCCGCCGTGCACGCACGTCCACGGCCCGCTCGCCGCCAGGAGGTCCCGCGCCGCGCGGCTCATGCCGACCGGCGCCGCAGCCAGCGCAGGGCTCGACGTGGCAGCGCGGCATGGCGTCGCGCGCTCGCCGTCCACGCCGCCAGCGCGAAATCCACGTCGCGACGCGACAGGCCCGCATGACGGGCCAGCCAGGTCGCGGCCGTCCGCGGTTGACCGAGGTGCGCCAGGACCCGTGCGCCGGCAGCAGCCAGGTCGACGCGATCGGACGCGTCCCAGCATTCGGGACGCCATGCGAAGACGGCGTCGCCCACGGCCGTCCACCGCGGCGGCTCGGCATAGCGCGCGCCCAGGTGGTGTCCCATGCGCCGGTGGGGATGGAAATGGCAGTCCACGAGGCTGAAGCCGGTGTCGCGCATGAAGCGGTGCACCTCGGGAAACAGCGCCTGCCCGCGATACACCGGCAGGAAGCTCACCTCGCAGTACACGACGGCCACGTCCCCTGACCCGAGCAGCCCGTGCGCGCCGCGGAGGATGTCGAGTTCGGTTCCCTGCGTGTCGAGCTTGAGCAGGTGAACGCGTCGGACGCCGGCCTGCCGCGCCCACGTGTCGAGTGCGATCGTCTCGACCTCGCACGTGGCCACCGTCTCGATGGCGCGTGCCCAGGCGGGGTAGTCGAGCATGCGGCCGAAGTGCCGAGCGTATGCCTCGAGGTCCGGCGCCAGCAGGGAACTCATGCTCGGGTGTCGCGCCAGGTGCAGCGTGCGCCGGCCGTCCGCCGCGTCGAGGGCCCACGGCCAGGCACGCAGCGTCATGTCGTCGCGGGTCGACACCAGCGCGGCGCAGGCGACCGGGTCGGGCTCGAACGCGTGCACCTCGAGGTGAGCCTGCACGCCGGGCAGCAGGTGCCATCCGCCGCGCGCGCCGCCGTCGACGACCACCAGGCGCGGACGTTCCGTCACGACGGCCGCGCCAGTCACGCCGAGCCTGCCTGCGAGTGCAGTGACCGCGCGAAGGCGACGAGCCGATCGGCGCGGGAGAACGTCGTGTGATCGCGCCAGGCGCGCCGCAGGGCGCGGCGGGCCACGGCCTGGCGTTCGTCGGGGCGCGGCAGGTACCAGGCGCACGCCCTGGCGAACCCCGCGTCGTCATCGGCCTGCACCAGTTCGTCGTCGGCGAAGAACCTGGCGGTCACCGGCGTGCGGTGCGTCACCTGGAATGCGCCGCAGGCGGCCGCAGCGAAGACGCGGTAGGTGATCTCGAGCGGTTGGTCGCGCAGGAACGGGACCAGGGGCGCCAGGGCGATCCGGCTCGCGGAGAAGAGCGCCGGGAGGTCGGCGGGCGCAACGCGTGGCGACCCGAAGCGCCAGCCGCTGCCGACCCAGAGCCCGGGGGAAGCCGAGAGCACCGGCCGCAGGACGTCGTAGGCGACGGCCAGGCGGTCGGCGGTGAGCGTCGAGGCCATGAACCAGGCGTGCGCACGCGCCACCGGCCGGGGGCCATCGCTGAACGGATCGCAGGCCTGCGGCAAGGCGAGGTAGCGGAAGCCGGCCGCCGACAGGGGCGCGGCGTACCGCTGGAAGTACTCCGGCTCGTACAGCGAAAGGAAGGCGTCGGCCGTGCGGCCTGCCAGCGCGAGCCGCGTGCGCGCCTCGTCGTCGGCATCCATGCGCGCCGCGTGCGGGAAACCTGCCGGCGCCATGTGCACGAGCAGGCGGAGTCCGCGGCGCGTCGCCAGGTCGTCGCGCGCGCCTGCGTCGAGCCGCGCATGCACGGACGCGCGGTCCGGCGCCACCAGCAAGGTGGGGCAGACGGCGCGCCACTGGCTCTCCCAGTCGGGGGCGTCCTCGCTGACCACGGCGGTGGGGACGCCCATGTGCCTGAGGGCCGTGCCGAGGGTGTCGAACCAGATCAGGCCACTGATGGTGGGCGGCCGCACCAGGAACGCCCGGAGCCCCGTGCCTGCGTGGCGGTCGCGCGCGTCGGCGATGGCTGCAGCCCGTAGTGCGTCCGCCTCGGCGATCAGCCCGGCATCAGGCGGCTCGGCGGGCAGCGCAGGTCGTCGCTGCCCGGCGCGCCAGGCGGCGCGCACCGACAGCCACCGTGGGATCTGTCGGGCACGAGCCATCCACCGCGCGGGCGTCACGAGCGATACGCCCCGCATGCGGACGGTGAGGGAGGCGGCACGTTGCCGAGTATAGCCACGGGACTCATCGTGGCCGTCGGAACGGTGCCTTCGGCCCGTACCTCGGCGCGCGCACGCCAGCGGCCCACAACAGGCGGATGACCCGGAACGCCTGCGGCGCGAACGGCGCGAGCAGGGCCACCATGCGCTCGTCGGTGGCGCGTGGCTCGTTGGCCAGCGCCCAGGCCACGGTGCTGGGCAGGTGGAAGTCCCCGACGGGAACCGGCTCCGGTCGGCCCAGGCGCACCCCCAGCGCCATCGCCGACGTCCACGGCCCGACGCCCGGCACCGACTGCAGCAGCGCGTCCGCATCAGCGGTGGGCAGGTCCGCCGCGCGTTGCAGCGTCCGCGCGACGCGCGCGACGGCCACCAGCGTGCGCGCCTGCTGCCAGCCGATGCCGAGATCGGCGATCGTCTCCGGCCCCACCGCGCGAAGCTTGCGGGCCGTCGGTGGCAGCCGCAAGGGCATCGGTCCGGGAGCGACATCGCCCAGGCGATCGCAGAGCCGCCGCCACATGCCCGTCGCCTCTTCCCACGTCACCCGCTGCTGGAGGACGAATGTGACGAGCGCCTCGAACACGTCGCGCGTGTCGGCGAGGCGGAGCCCGCGATGCTGCTCGAGCAGTCGGTCGACCGCCGGATGCGCGGGCAGGCGCCAGGCCGGCTCGGCGAGCCCCACCCAGCGCGGGACGTCGCCGAGCGCCGTGGCGGCACCGGGTCCCCACGCCTCGGCCTGCAGCGACTCGCCAATCGCCAGGCGCACCGCCGCGGGCCCGTCTGGCGTGTGCGTCGCCTTCCAGAGGCCGTCCGGCTCGCGTCGCAACGTCGGGTCGTGAGGGCCCGTGCGCAGCAGCGCGGTGGTGGTGAAGAAGTCGTAGGCCGGAGGCAGGGGCCACTCGGCGCGTGCGTCCGGCGTCATGAGGGCGCGGATCGGGGATCGGGGAAGGCGGATCGGGGACCGCGGGATCGCTGCGTCACTCCTCGGGCCTGGGCAGCCAGAGCACGAGGACGCGCCCGACCTTCTGCACGAGCGCCGCGCCGGTCCGCTCGCAGATCGCCGTGCTCACCGCCGCGCGCTCCTCGCGCTCGCCCTCGCCGACCTTCACCTTGATCAGCTCGTGGGTCTCGAGGGCGCGGACGATGTCGGCGACGACGCCGTCGGTGAGGCCGGCGTGGCCGATACGCACGACCGGCTCGAGGGCATGGGCGCGCGCCTTCAGCGCGGCGCGCGCACGAGCGTCGAGCGCCGGGGCGCGGCGGGTGGGCGCGGGGTGGTCGGCAGCATCACTCATCGCAGCATCCTACGACAGGGGAATGGCGTGATGCGGCGATGCCGGCACTGCAGCACGACGCCGAAGGGCGAAGGGTCACGGCCGCACCACGTGAGCGACGGCAGCGCCACGCGCGCTGTCGGACGACGCCTACAGCCGTTTGGCCCACGTGGCGCCGCGCGCCATAATCGCGGCGGTCGTCCGTTGGAGGTGCGCGTGAGGAAGGCGTTGGTGCTGGGGTTGTCGCTGGTCGTGCTCGGAGCGCTCGCGTTCGTCGGCGCGAAGTTCACGGCCGGCGGTCGGCAGGCACAATTCGTGGTGGGCGGCGCGCTCGTCGACGTCGGCTACGGGTTGCAGGACGGGCTCGCGAGCTACGACTTCGAGCACGAGCACGACATCACCCCGGATCAGATCTGGGACGAGGTGCAGAAGCAGAACAAGCTGGCCGCCGACCAGCGCCGCCGCTTCCCGCGCACGGCGCGGCACCCGCTG
This sequence comes from Luteitalea sp. TBR-22, assembly GCF_016865485.1. NCBI lineage: Bacteria > Pseudomonadati > Acidobacteriota > Vicinamibacteria > Vicinamibacterales > Vicinamibacteraceae > Luteitalea > Luteitalea sp. TBR-22. Next base: position 1,147,340 of record NZ_AP024452.1, read on the forward strand.
GTGGCGCTCGTGGTCTGCATGGACGCCCGGATCGACACCAACGAGCTGGTGGGCGACACGCGGCACTACTACTACATCATCCGCACCGCCGGCTCCGTGATGAGCGAACGTGAGCAGGAGATGCTGGAACTCGCGGTCGCCAACGGCGTCAAGCTCGTGCTGCTCACGACGCATTCCGACTGCGCGGCCGAGCGGGTGGCCAGGACCCCCGACCTGCGCGCGAAGTTCCCGGCGCTCGCCGCCGCGGTGGACGAGCGCACGACGCGCGTCGACGAGTTCCTGGCGCGCCCCGCCATCGCCAGCGCCGTGGCCAAGGGGACGCTGGGCGTCAAGCGCGTCGCCATCGACACGCTGACCGACGAACTCGCAGCGCCCAGGTAGGGCGCGGTGGCCCACCGCGCCGCTACGCCCGGCTTGCGCTGGGGGCGAGCGTCTCGCCTTTCGCGGTGGTGTAGCGCGGCCACGCCGGCAGGCCCTTGCGTGCCGATCCGAGCGTCATGCCGGCAGCGCCGGCACCCACCGTCCTGAAGAAGCGGCGACGACTGCAAGCCATGCGGAATCCCTGCGCCGGATGTGGCACTCAGGGGCGGTGCTACCTCCTGCGTGGAAGAGCCCAGCGCTCGTCGTCGAAGCCGAACGCGTGGATGGTGCCGTCGGCGGTGCCGACGAAGACCTGCCCCAGACCGCTCCACAGGCTGCCGGGCGAGGCGGGCGAGGTCATCGCCGCGCCGCTCGTGAACAACCGCTTACCCGTGACGCCGTCGTAGGCCTGAAGCACGGCTCCTGACGCCGGGCGGGCGCCGGCAGCGGGCCTCCCTGCGCCGAGCGCGAAGACGACGCCGTTGACGACCAGTGGTGTCGCGGGCGCGGGCAGTGACCTCGACGCCCAGGCCGGCTCGACGGCGACCGTGTCGGCGGCCGCGCGCAGGCGCAGCGAGACCAGCGCGCCCGGCCCGGCAGGACTGTTGGGCGACGCCAACCCGGCGGCGATCGGCCCATCCACCGGCACCAGCACGAACGCGTCGCCGCCATCGGCCTGCCGCCACGCGGCGATCGCATCCCGGCGCACCATGCCGCCGGCTCCCGCCACGGGTGCCGACGTCGCCAACGGCGTTGCGTGATCCGCGCCGCCGAGGGCGCCGGCATCCAGGACGACCACGCGGCCATCGCGGGTCGCCGCGGCGACGACGTCGCGCGTGCCGACGCGAATCACGGTCGGGCCGGTCACGAAGTCGGCGTCGGGGCGCGTGAACCAGTCCTTCACGGCGAGGGTCTGCGGGTCGAGCGCGACGATCGCGTTGGCCTTGCCGTCGCCAATCGCGGTTCCGGAGCCGACGGCGGCCAGCAACGTGCCGTCGGCCGTGAAGGCGACGGCGCCGACCACCGGGCCGCCGTTGGTCTTCCACGACACGACAGGCTTGGCCTCGCTGTCGAGGTCGATCGACCACACGCCGTCGGCGGTGCCGCCGCATCCGCCGGTGGTGGCCACGTAGAGTCGGGTGTCGACGCCGACCGGCGCGGTAAACCGTGCGCCACGCGGCAGGAACGTCGCCGGCTTCTGCAGGTCCTTGCCCGACGCCAGGCCGAGCACGCGCAGTCGGCCGTCGCGCCCGACCACGTAGACGACTCCTGAAGGGACGGCGAGGCCGCGTACTGGCGTCGCGCTGCGGGGCGCCCCGGGGATGTCGCCCGGCGACCGGGCCGGTGCGGCAGCGGTCGTGGCTGCTGCGCTCGCGGCGCCGGGCGCGGCGGGTGCCCCTGCTGCCGGCGCGGGCGTCGGGGCCGGCGTCGCCGGACGCGCTGCCTGCGACTGCCGACGCACGCTGTCCATCGGGTTGCCCTCGCCCGGCCTGCCGATCAGGCTGCGGTAGCCGACCCCCGGCGGGGCCGGCGGTCGTGCGAGAGGGTCGGCGGTCGCCGAGCCGTCGAGGGGGACGATGCGGGTGGCGGCGGAGGTGATGGCGCCGGCGCACGACGGCAGGCTGGCCCTGTCCTCCACGTCGAGCGCACGCTGCCAGACGACATGGGCGATGTCGTTGTCGAGCGCGTACACGCGATCGCCCGCGCCGGTCACCACCGACATCGGCACGAAGAGCGTCACACCGCTGGCCGTCACACCCTGCAGGAGCGGACCGCGGGCGCCGTGCTCGGCCCCCGGCGCCTTGGTCCACTGCAGGCGGAAGCCGGGCGCCGACATCGTCTCCGGCGTGATCTTCTGGTCGACGCGGATCCACGACGTGCGCTGCGCATCGGCCAGCGGCGCGAACCAGCGCGTGCCGCCGCGGCCGACCTGCGCGAGGCCGACGCTGCCCGCCGCCAGGCAGGCCAGTGCGGTGAACGTCCAGCGAGCCGGGCGCATCACTTCGCCTCCTTGCGCGGGATGCCGAAGCAGTACAGCGTGCCGTCGAAGGTCGCGACGTAGGCCTTGCCGTTGGCCACGGTGAGCCCACTGAAGTGGTTCCACGACGTGATGGTGTCGCCGCTCGACCAGAGTTCCTTGCCGGTGCGGCCGTCGAGGGCGTACAGGGCGGCGCGTCGCGAACCGGCAATGCGTCGGACCGGTCCAGAGCTCAGGCCGCCGCCGTACACCGGGCCGCCGGGTTCATCCCAGCCTTTCTCGGGCATCACCTGCGAGGCGTCCTCGCCACCTGCGTAGGCGAACACGATGCCGTTGGCGATGACGACCTCCTCGGCCAGGTCCATGTCGCGGGAGATCCACGCCGGCACCAGCCGCCATCCCTCGGGTCGCTGCCGCAGCGTGAACGCCGCCACGCCGCCGCCCTTGGGACGAGCATGCTCGATCGGCGCCTTGAAGCCCTTGCTCACCGGACCCCAGAACGGCGCGAGCACCCATTGCGTGCCCGCGCTGTCCTTCCAGCCGCCGAGCGCGCCCCAGATGCCCTGCGCATCGAAGGCCTGCTGGTCGTTGCAGATCAGCGGCGTGGTGTGCAGCGTGGTGCGGTGGTCCTCGCCGCCGAGCGCGTCACGATCGAGCAGCCACAGCCGGCACTCCTTGCTGGTGCCGACGAGGAACCGGCGCCCGCCGTGGTCGATGGCCATCGGTGTCGTGTTGACGTCGAGGTCGCGGCGCCACAGCCAGTTGGCATTGGGCGCGCCGAAGTAGTCGGCCAGCTGCAGGTTGCCGACCATGTCGAGCTTGACGCCGACGATGCCGTTGCCGAGCCGACGGTTCAGCGGATCGAACATCGCGTCGCCGGTGCCCAGGAACACCCGGCCCTGCGCGTCGATCGAGGCGCCTCGTCGTCCCCACAGGCCGCCGCCCGCCGGGATGAACGCGCTCACGACCTTCGTGCCCAGGTTGAAGGAGTAGAAGGCATTGGTGAGGCCGCCACACCCCTGCGCGGTGGCGGTGTAGACCACGCCATCGTGGAGGTTGAGGGCGTACGGCTTGCCGCCGCCGGGGATGAACAGCTCGGGGGGCGCGGCGTCCTCGCCGTCGGCGAGGTTGATCTGGCGGAGACGCCCGTCCCACGACACCACGTAGATGGTGTACCGGCCCGGCGCGGTGCGCGCCATCACCGGCACGGCCGTCAGGCCCCCCGGGCAGAGCGTGTCGTCGGTACGGCCCTCGCTGGTGAGCGTGCTGTCGAACTTGCGGTGCCAGATCTCGCGGCCGGTCGCGACGTCGATGCCCCAGAGATCGTCGGACACGCCGGTGACGACGGCCAGTTCACGCTCGCCGTCGGCGGTGGAGACCTTCTCGGCGACGAGCGGCGCGAAGAGGTTGTGCATCGCGCGCGGCTTGCTCGGCAGCTTCAGCGTCCAGAGCAGCGTCGTCGTGCCGACGTTGGCCGGCGTGAAGACGCGTTCGTCGCGCACCCAGCCCGTCCGCGCGGAATCGACGCCCTCGGTGAGGAAGTCGGAGGCCAGCCCCGTCATGCCCCCGGCCACCACCAGCACCGCCATCAGCTTCGCCACGTGCATATGGGGCGGAATCATAGTGCAAGGGACAAGGGACAGGGGACGAGGGAACAGTCCCAAGGGCTGCGAGGGACGAGGGACAAGGACCGAGGGACGCGAGACAACGACGGCAAGGGAAGAGGGACGGGCCGTGAGGGACAAGCCTGGGCGCGCACGGAGGCTGTCGTACTCGCGGTCCGCGCTCAGGTCTTCCTTCTTGTCACCTCGTCGCTGGTCTTGCTTGCCCCCGTCCCTTGCCTCCCCTTGTGACTTGTCGCTCGTCCCTCCTCCCTTGGGTACAATCGCCGCATGACGGTGAAGGGGCTCTGGTCGGGCGTGTTGGTCGCGGCGTGGGTGGCGTCGTTGGTCGTGGTGTCGGCGCGGCCTGCGCAGGAGCCGGCGGCCGGGCAGCCGCCGATGCTCGTGCCCTCCGGCGTCGGGTTGCCCGACGGGCCGGGCAAGGACGTGATGGTGCAATCGTGCGGGGCGTGCCACGAGGCGCGGCGCGCGGCGTCGGCCCGGCTCACGAAGGCGGGCTGGGCGGCGGTGATCGACAGCATGATCGGGCGGGGCGCGAAGATCGCCGAGGCCGACGTGCCGGTGGTGCTCGACTACCTGACGGCGAACTTCCTCGGCGAGGCGGCGCAGCCGATCAACATCAACATCGCGCCACAGATCGACTTCGAGGCGGCAGTCGGCCTGCTGCGGCGCGAGGCCGCGGCCATCGTGGCGTACCGCAACACGCACGGACGCTTTGCCAGCGTCGACGATCTGAAGAAGGTGCCCGGCGTCGATCCGCGCAAGATCGAGGCCCGCAAGTCGGTGCTCGTGGTGCTCCAGTAATTTGAAACTGGAGATTTGAAATTCACCGGCGGCCGGCCTGTCGGCCTTGCCGCTCGACACATCCCGAGGGGCGGCGGCGGAGCCGCGCCTCACGAGAATTTCAAATTTCGAATCTCGAATTGCCACCTCAGGGGCGGATCACCCGGCGGCCACTCGCGCCCGTGCTGACGCGTAAGTTCGCGCTTGCCTCGGCGCGCGGAACTCATCTATAAGGGGCTGAGCCCTTCAGCTCGAAGTCCCTCGCGCGTCGTCTCGCGGCGCGCCTCGACGAGTCGCGCCAGCGATCCGCCGCGGCGCGCAGCCTCCCACGCGTCACAGGTCGTGCCCTCTCGTCCGTGGAGGCTGCTGTGAAGCTGGTCCTCGTGTCGATCACCGTTGTCGCATGTTCGGCCACGCTCGCGGCCGGTTGGCTCCAGTCGTCCCCGTCAAGCGCCGATGGGCCGTTCACCGAGGCCCAGGCGACGCGCGGCAAGGAGGTCTATGCGCGCACGTGTGCCGCCTGCCATGGCCCCGACCTGCAGGGCGCGGCCTCGATCCCGCTGGTCGGCAGCAGCTTCCAGGCACGCTGGCGGTTCCCTGCGCTGACCGTCGACGACCTGTTCTACATCGTGCGCAAGACCATGCCGCCGCAGGCCGCCGGCACGGTGCCGGTCGACGATCTCTCGGACGCGGTCGCCTACCTGCTCCAGGCCAACGGGTACCGCCCCGGGCCGACGCCGCTGGCCGTCGGCGCGGCAGGACTGAAGCAACCCCTCGCGTGGGCCGGCAAGTACGCCAGTCCGACGGGGGACTCGGCGATTGCGGGGCCCGACGTCCTGCCCGGCGACGCCGGGGCCACGCCGGGCACGACGGGGCCCGACCAGGCCGCGCTCGACGGTGCCGGGCGGTCCACCGACTGGCTGGTGCACACCCACGATTACGCCGGGACGCGCTACTCACCGCTCTCGCAGATCGACACCAGCAACGCCGCCCGTCTCGTGCCGACCTGCATGCTCCAGGTCGGGGAGGCGGACAGCTTCCAGACCGGGCCGATCGTGCACGCCGGCACGATGTACCTGGCGACGGCGAAGAGCACGATCGCCATCGACGCGGCGACCTGCCGGGTCAAGTGGCGTCACTCGTGGCGGTTGCGTGGCGACGCGTCCTGGAATCGCAACCGCGGGGTCGCGCTCAAGGACGGGCGGGTCGTGCGGGGCACGCCCGACGGCTACCTGGTCGCCCTCAGCAGCGAGACCGGCGCGATGCTGTGGGCGCGGCGTGTGGCCGACTCCGCGGCCGGCGAGACGTTCACGATGGCGCCCGTCATCTACGACGATCTGATCCTGATCGGCCCGGCGGGCAGCGAGAACAACATCAAGGGCTGGGTGGGGGCCTTCCGGTTGGCCGACGGCACGCCCGTGTGGCGGTTCAACACCGTGCCGCGGCCTGGCGAGCCCGGCTACGACACCTGGCAGAACCCGACGAACATCCCGATGGCCGGGGGCGCGGTCTGGACGTCGTTCTCGCTCGACACCGCGACCGGCGACCTGCACGTCGCCGTCACCAATCCTGCACCGGACCTGCCCGCGCACCTGCGACCAGGCTCGAACCTCTACACCAACTCGATCCTCGTGCTCGACGTGCGCACCGGCAAGCACCGGTGGCACCGGTCGATGGTGCCCGCCGACTCGCACGACTGGGACCTGTCGCACGCCATGCCCCTGTTCAGCGCCACCATCGGCGGCGCATCCCGGCGCCTCGTCGCGACGGTCGGCAAGGACGGCATCCTGCGGACGCTCGATCGCGAGACGCACGACATCGTGTACGCAACGCCGGTCACCACCATCAAGAACGCCGACCTGCCGGTCACGACCACGCCGACGCACGCCTGTCCCGGCGTGCTCGGTGGCGTGGAGTGGAACGGCCCCTCGTACAGCGCCACCACCGGGATGCTGTACGTTCCCGCGGTGGACTGGTGCAGCACCTTCATCGCCGATCCCGAGCCACGGTACATCCCGGGGAAGAGCTACCTGGGTGGGACGGCCGCCCGTGACCCTGCGGAGAAGTCGCAGGGGTGGCTCACGGCGCTGGACGCGACGACGGGCGTGGTGCGCTGGAAGCACCGGTCGCCGCGTCCGATGGTCGCGGCGGTGACGTCCACCGCCGGTGGCCTCGTGCTGGCGGGCGAACTGACCGGCGACTTCCTCGCCCTCGACGGGCGCACCGGCGACGTGCTCTACCGGTTCAACACGGGCGGCTCGATGGGCGGGGGCATCGTGACGTACGAGACGGGCGGGCGGCAGTACATCGCGGTCGCCTCAGGCACGCCGTCGGCCTTCTGGGTGGACAGGAACGGCGGCGCACCCACGATCGTGGTGTTCGCCCTGCCCGCAATTTGAAATTGGAAATTTGAAATTGACCGGCGGCCGGCCTGTCGGCCTTGCCGCTCGACACGTCCCGAGGGGCGGCGGCGGAGCCGCGCCCCACGAGAATTTCAAATTTCCAATTTCGAATTGCCACCTCAGGGGCGGATCACCGTTCCGTCCCGCCGCCGCGTCTGGCCCCATGAGTAGTCGAAGTTCGGCGGCCCCGGCTTGAAGGGGAACTTCGCCGCGAGCGCCTCGTCGACCTCCACGCCGTGCCCGGGGGCGTCGTTGGCGACCATGTAGCCGTTGACCTGCTCGGGCGCGCCCTTGAACACCTCGCGCGTCCGGGCCGGGAACGCGCCGCCTTCGTGGATCCCGAAGTTGTAGGTCGACAGCTCCAGCGCCAGCTGCGCCGCGTGCGCCACCGGTGACGCGTCGCCCGGTCCGTGCCACGCCGTGCGCACCCCGAAGAACTCCGACAGCGCCGCCACCTTGCGGGCCGGCGAGAGGCCGCCGATCTGCGAGATGTGGATGCGGATGAAGTCGATCAGCCGCTCGGAGATCAACGGCAGGTACTCCTGCACGGTGTTGAACAGCTCGCCCATCGCGATGGGCACACTGGTCTGCTGCCGCAACTGCCGGAACCACCCGTTGTCCTCGGGCGGGAACGGATCCTCGAGGAAGAACAGGTTGTACGGTTCGAGCGCCTTGCAGAGGTTGATCGCCTCGTTGAGCTGGACGCGCTCGTGCACGTCGTGCAGCAACTGCACCTCGTCGCCGAGGGCGGTCCGCAGGTGCGCGAACAGCTTCGGCAGCATCCGCACGTACGGCGCCGACTCCCAGATGGCGCGCGGGTTGGTGGGACCGATGGGCTCGGCGGTGTCGCCGGCCGTCGCCGCGTCGCTGCGCGCGCCGTAGGTGGCCAGGCCCGGGACGCCGCCCTGCACGCGCACGTGACGGAAGCCGGCGGCGATGCCCTTGCGCGCGTTCTCGGTGACCTCGGCGAAGTCGCGGCCGCTGGCGTGGTAGTAGCAGTCGGCACCGTGGCGCACCTTGCCGCCGAGCAACTGGTAGAGCGGCAGGCCGGCGCGCTTGCCGAGGATGTCCCACAGCGCGATGTCGACGCCGCTCATGGCGTTGAACAGCACCGGGCCGTTGCGCCAGTACGAGGACATGTACATCGACTGCCAGATGTCCTCGATCTCGTCGACGCGCCGTCCGATGAGGAACGGCCGCAGGTACTCGTCGACGGCGGTCTTGACGACGAGCGCGCGCTGCGTGAACGTCGCGCAGCCCCAGCCGTGCAGTCCCGGCTGGTCGGTGAGCACCTTCACGACCACCAGGCGGATGTTGTCGGGTGCCGTGAGGATCACCTGCACGTCGCGAATCCGGATGGCCGGCAGTCCCCGCGGCGCCGCGGGCACCGTCGGCGCCTGCGCCAGCGCCGCGGCCTCCGTCAGCACACCTGTCCCTACCAGCGCCGAGCCCTGCGCGAGCCGGCGCAGCACGTCACGTCGATGCATGCGGCCTCCTGTGCGCCGCATCCTGTGGGGCCGGCCGCCGCGTGTCAAGTCGCCGGCCGACCCCTGCCGACGGGCTAACGGATCTCGTGCATCCTGCGCACCGACTTGTCGCGGCCTGGCCCGTGGCACCGGACGCAGCGCTCGACGACGAGGCCCTGGTCGAGTGCCAACTGGGTGGTGTCGAAGGAGGCGCCGCCGTCGCGCACCATGTGGTCGATCTCCTCGCCCTCGTCATGGCACGACGAGCAGACGGCGGCCGTCGGGCTGACCTTGCGGTCGTCGGCCGGGTTCATGTCGATCGTCACCGTGCCGGTCGGGCTGATGCTGCGGGTGTCGAAGGTGGTGCCCAGCACGCCCGGCTTCAGCGGCAGCTCGAACGTGCCGCGCTTGCCGTCGTCGACGTGGCAGGCGACGCAGTTGCGCAGCTCGCCGGGATACTTGGTGAGCGTGCCTGCGTCGAAGACCGTGTGGTTGAAGCCGATCGCCACGAGCGGCCGCGTGCGGAACCCCGTGGTGCTCGCGTGGATGCCGTGGACCAGGCTCTTGAAGTCGAGGCTCTGCTCGGGCAGCGTGTAGCGCCCGAGGCGCACCTGCGGGTCGGTGGGCAGCCGGTACACGATGTCGGTGTTGTTCGGGTTGTGGCACATCACGCACACCTGCGTCTCCTCGGTGCGGTTGTTGCCGTGCAGCGTCAGTTGCGGCGCGGCGCCGGTGCCGTCGGAGCGATGGCAGCCCAGGCACTTGGTGACGGTCACCACGGTGCGGCGCGGCACCACGGCCGGGCCCGTGATCAGGAACGTCCGGTACGCACTGCGCACCGGCACGCGCACGGTCCACGCGCCGGTGGCGTCCTGGCCGGCCGGGTGCCCCTCGAGCGCGACCTGGCCCGTGCCGGTCGCCGTCACCGGGATCGGCAGCGGTGAGGTGGCGGTGTAGGTGCCGTCGCCATTGGGCACCACGCTCGGCGCCAGCGCATTGATCGGGATGGGCATCGCGGCGCCGCGCGCGCCCGCGGTGTTGGCGTGGCTGTCGGTGTTGGTGAAGTCACGCGTGCTCCACCCGACCTGCAGGAACAACCGGCTCACGCCGCCGCCTGTCGTCCAGGCGGGATCGGTCTTGAGGTCGTACGCCGCGCCGGTCAGCGGGTTGGTCACCGAGAAGGTGATGACCGGGTACTCGCCCGGCGCCACCGTGGCCGACCCGGTGGTGAGGCTCCTCACGGCGAGCACGTTGAAGCGGTAGGGCGGTGGCGCGGTGGCGGCCCTGGTGCCGATCGTGGTCGCGGCGGCGGCGATCACGAGGCCCGCGGCGATCCAGGCCGCGCCGGCGCGGCCGAGGGGTGGTGGTGCCTTTCGTCCTGTTGCTGCTCCTGACATGGCACGTCCTTGTTCGTTGTGGCGCGGATCGCATCGACGGATTGTCGGCGCCAGACGAAGGCGGAGTCCCTCCCGGGCCACCCGGGCACGCGGGACGCCCGCCGCGATCCGCACCTCGACAGTGCAAGCGATGGTCCGCGGGCGGGGCGCGCGGAATCGGCGGAATGCAGCGGCGAGGTCGCGCTGCGTCGCATTCGAAGACACGCGCGCCATGTCGAAACTACCGGGCGTGCGCCGTTGGTCGGCGCGCGCGACACGCGACGTCGGTGGGGCGCTCGTGCCGGGTGAGCGCGATCCCACCGGAAAATGAGTATCCTCACGCGGGGATCGCCGGTTTCCCGGCACCCACGGAGACGCGCCCCTCATGCAGCTCGCCTTGATCGACTGGGTGATTCTGGTCGTCACCCTCGCCATCTGTTTCGCGCCCGCGCTGTTCTTCGGGCGACGCGCCAGCCAGAGCACGTCGGAGTTCTTCGCCTCCGGACGGTCGGTGCCCTGGTGGCTGGCCGGGCTCTCGATGGTCGCCACCACCTTCAGCAGCGACACCCCCAACCTGGTGACCGACATCGTCCGCCGCAACGGCGTGGCCGGCAACTGGGTGTGGTGGGCGTTCGTGCTCACCGGCGTGTCGACGGTGTTCTTCTACGCGCGGCTGTGGCGACGCTCGGGGGTGATGACCGACCTCGAGTTCTACGAGATGCGCTACTCCGGGCAGGCGGCGGGCGTGGTGCGCGGCTTCCGCGCCGTGTACCTCGGGTTCTTCTTCAACTGCATGATCATGGCGACGGTCAACCTGGCCGCCTGCAAGATCGCCGCGATCCTGTTCGGCCTCGAGCGCTGGCAGACGCTCACCTTCGTCGGGCTGCTCAACGTCGCCTTCGCGGCCCACAGCGGGTTGTGGGGCGTGCTCGTCATCGACATGATCCAGTTCTTCATCAAGATGACGGCGGTCATCGCGGCGGCGTACTACGCGCTGCACGCGCCGGGCGTCGGCGGGCTGGACGGCCTGGTGACGCAGCTGTCGGCGCGGCCCGGCCCGGGCGGCCTCGACTACCTCGCCATCCTTCCCGACTTCTCCAACAACTGGGAACTCGCCGTCGCCGTGTTCATCATGCCGGTGGCGGTGCAGTGGTGGGCCGTGTGGTACCCGGGCGCCGAGCCCGGCGGCGGCAGCTACATCGCCCAGCGGATGCTCGCCTCACGGTCGGAGAAGGACGCGCTCGGCGCCGTGCTGTTCTTCAACGTCGCGCACTACGTGCTGCGTCCGTGGCCCTGGATCCTGGTCGGCCTGGCCTCGCTCATCGTCTATCCCCAGCTGTCGGACATCCAGGCGGCGTTCCCGAACCTGGACCCCAAGCTGCTCGGGCACGACATCGCGTACCCGGCGATGCTCAAGTTCCTGCCGGCCGGCTTCGTCGGCCTGATGGTCGGCGGCCTGATCGCCGCCAATTCCTCGACGATCCTCACGCACCTGAACTGGGGCGCGTCGTACCTGGTGCACGACTTCTACCGCCGCTTCATCAACCGCACGCAGACCGAGGATCACTACGTGCTGATGGGCCGATACGCGACGGTCCTCCTGTTCATCTGCTCGTCGGCCACGGTGTACCTGCTCGACACGGCCAAGGATGCCTTCGACATCATCCTGCAGGTGGGCGCCGGCACCGGCCTGCTGTACCTGGTCCGGTGGTTCTGGTGGCGGGTCAACGCCTGGTGCGAGGTCGTCGCGATGGTCAGTTCCTTCGCCATCTCGATGGTGTTCCTGGTGCTGGCGCGCAGCGGATCGCCGGTGAGCACCCACGTCGCGCTGGTGTTGACGGCGGCCTTCACCACGCTGTGCTGGGTGGTCACGGCCTACGTGACCACGCCCACCGACATGGCCGTGCTGGTCGACTTCTACAAGCGCGTGCGCCCGGTGGGCCCGGGCTGGAAGCCGGTCGCCGCCATCGCGGGCGCCCACGAGCGCGTCGCCGCCCCGGGCGACAACATCCCGTTGGGCCTGCTCGGGTGGGCCGCCGGCTGCAGCCTGATCTGGTCGGCGCTGTTCGCCGTCGGCAACGTCCTGTACGGGCGCCGCGCGTATGCGGCCATCCTCATCGCCACCTGCCTGGTGAGCACCGCCCTCGTGATCTGGGTGATGCGCGTGCAGTGGCCGGAGCAAGAGCAAGAGTAGAAGAGCAGAAGAACAGAAGGCAGAGCGGGAAGTGGCGAAGCTGGAAGTCTTCAAGCCTTCAAGCCTTCAAGCCTTGAAGCCTTCCTTGACCTTCTTCCTTTCCTTCTGCCTTCCTCCTTCCCGCCCTGCCTTCTTTCCTTCTACTCTTCTACCCTTCTTTCCTTCGTTCACGCGTATTCCCGGTAAACGGGCCGGAACATCCGCGCGCGGATGTCGGCCATCAGGTCGTCGGGCCGCGCCGCCTGCGCCAGGCCCTTCGCGTGCGCCTCCTCGGCGACGGCGGTCGCGATGCGGAGCGACACCTCGCGGATCTGCGTGAGCGCCGGGTACACGCGCCCGAGCTCGAGGTCGCCCTGGGCCACCATCCCGGCCAGGGTCCGCGCCGCCGCGAGGAACATCGCGTCGGTCACCTCGCGCGACTCGGCCGCCAGCGCGCCGAGCCCGACGCCGGGGAAGATGTAGATGTTGTTGCCCTGCCCGGGCACGTGCCGTCGGCCCTTGAACTCGACCTCGGCGAACGGGCTGCCGGAGGCGAAGATCGCGCGGCCGTCGGACCACTGGTACGCCTGCTCCGCGGTGCACTCGGCCTTCGACGTCGGGTTGGACAGCGCAAACACCATCGGCCGCGGGTTGAATGCCGCCATCTGCTCGACGATGGGCTGCGTGAACGTCTGCGGCATGCCCGAGACGCCGATCAGCGCGGTCGGCTTCAGCGTCCGCACCGCCTCGTCGAGCGTCGCGATGAACGGGTGGTCGTGCGCGTAGGGGAGCTTGTGGTGCGCGAGGTCGGCCTCGCGGGCCTTCACCACCAGGCCCTTCGAGTCGACGAACCAGCAGCGTGCCCGCGCCTCGGCCTCGTTCAGCCCCTCGGACCGCGCCGCCTCGACGTAGAGGTCGGCGATGCCCGTGCCCGCTTCGCCCGCGCCCAGGAACAGGAGGCGCTGGTCGCGCAGCGTGCCACCGGTCAGCCGCAGGCCCGCGATGACGCCCGCGAGCGCGACCGCCGCCGTGCCCTGGATGTCGTCGTTGAAGCTCAGGAGGCGGCTGCGGTACTGCGTGAGCAGGCGGAACGCGTTGGTGTTGCCGAAGTCCTCCCACTGCAGCAGCGCCTTGGGGAAGACCATCGACACCGCCTGCACCAGTTCCTCGATGAACGAGTCGTACTCCTCCCCGCGGGCGCGCTTGCGGCGCAAGCCGATGTAGGCCGGCCCCTCGAGCAACTCCTGGTTGTCGGTGCCCACGTCCAGGGTGATGGGCAGCGTGTACGACGGGTGCACGCCGGCACACGCCGTGTAGAGCGACAGCTTGCCCACCGGGATGCCCATGCCGAGCGCGCCGAGGTCACCGAGGCCGAGGATGCGCTCGCCGTCGGTCACGACGATGAGGCGCACCTGGTGCGGCCACTGCGACAGGATGTCGGCCAGGTGGCCGCGGTCGCGCAGCGACAGGAACAGGCCGCGCGGACGGCGGTAGATGGCGCCGTACTCGAGGCACGCCTGGCCGACGGTCGGCGTGTAGATGAGCGGCACCATCTCCTCGATGTTGTCCATCACCAGCCGGTAGAACAGCACCTCGTTCCGGTTCTGGAGGTTGGTCAGGTAGATGTACTTCTCGAGGCTGTCCGGCTTGCGGTGCACGGCCGCCAGGCTGCGCTGCACCTGCTCGTCGAGCGTGAACACCCGGGGCGGCAGCAGGCCGCGGAGCCCGAGGACGTCGCGCTCACGCTCGGTGAAGGCAGTGCCCTTGTTCAAGAGAGGATCGGTGAGGAGCGCGGCGCCGCGGGGTTGCTGCGGGGCGCCCCACGCGGACAGGTCGGCCGGCGAGGCGGGTGACGTCATGGCAGCCCAAGCATATGCCCCGATACACCGCAGTGTCGTGCCGCGACGCATGCCCGCATCAGCGGCTGCACATGGGCGCTATGCTTGCGCCCGTGCCTGCCATACGTTGCCCGGTCCCGGAGAGCCGGCTCCCCCGGCCATGTCACGTGCGCCGCGGCCGCCGGATCGTGGCGTTGGCCCTGGCGTGCCTGCTCGCGGTGCTGGCGTGGCCGGCCCGTGAGGCGCCGGTGGAGGCGGCCGCGCCCGGGCTGAACGTGGTGCTGCTGGTCGTCGACGACATCCGCTGGGACTCGATTGGTGCGGCAGGGAACCGGGTGGTGCGGACGCCCCGCCTCGACCGGATAGCCGCCGAGGGCGTGCGCTTCGAGCAGGCGCGCGTCACGACCGCGATCTGCATGGTGAGCCGCGCGACCCTGCTGACCGGCCAGTACATGTCGCGCCACGGCGTCACCGCGTTCGGTCGCCCCCTGTCGCCGGAGGCATTCGCCGAGACATGGCCCGGCGTGCTCCGTCGCGCCGGCTACTGGACCGGTCTGGTCGGCAAGTACGACGTCGGCCCAGCCCGCGCCTCCGACTTCGACGTGCTGCATGCCTATCACGGCCGCCACTGGATCGAGGGCCCCGACGGCACGCGGACGCACGTCACCGAGCGGAACCGCGAGGACGCGCTCGCCTTCCTGCGCGATCGGCCGCGTGACCGGCGCTTTGCGCTCACCGTCGGCTTCTTCGCCCCGCACGCCGAGGACAACGCCAAGGATCAATACCTGCCGCAGCCATGGAGCGCAGCGGCCTACGAGGGCGTGACGATCCCCGCGCCCCGCCACGGCGATCCGGCGTACCTCCGCGCGCTCCCACCGTTCCTGTCGGCCGAGGCCAACGAGGGACGGGTGCGGTACCACTGGCGCTTCGACACTCCAGCCGACTACCAGGCATACATGCGCCGCTACTACCGCCTGATCACCGAGGTCGACGCGGCCATCGGCGCCATCGTCGACCTGCTGCGCGCTCAGGGCGAGCTCGAGCGGACGATGATCGTCGTGATCGGCGACAACGGCTACTTTCACGGCGATCGCGGCCTGGCCGACAAGTGGTACCCGTACGAGGAGGCCCTTCGCGTGCCGCTGCTGGTGCGCGATCCGCGACTGCCGCGGGCGCGCCGCGGCGGTGCCCCTGGCGCGCGCGTGCTCAACCTCGACGTCGCCCCGACCCTGGTCGCGGCGGCGGGGCTCCCCGTGCCTGCCCGGATGCAGGGGCGCGACATGGCGCCCCTCTACCTGCAGGCGCGACCGCCGGCCTGGCGGGACGCGTTCTTCTACGAGCACCCGACGATTACCAGTCGCGACCGCATTCCCTCGTCGGTCGGCGTGATCGGGTCTGCGTGGAAGTACGTGGAGTACCCCGAGCACGGCCATCGGCAGCTGTTCTCGCTGCGCGACGACCCCGACGAACTGCACGACCTGGCACGCGATCCCGCGCACGCCGGCCGCGTCGCGTCGATGGCCGCGGAACTCGAAGCCTGGCGCGCTCGGGCCAGGTAGCAAGGGGCTCCGACCGTGCCGCCGCCGATCGGCGAACGGCGGGATGCCCCCGCCCTATCTGTGGTACGAGTAACCGTCCGGAGGATCGACACGACATGCAACTGCGCACGACGATGACCGCCGCGCTGGCGGCACTGCTGGTGGCCGGGTGGGCTGGCGAGGTGGGGGCGCAGACGTTGCCCAGGGCTCCCAGGGGATTCACCGTCGCCTTCAACGGCAAGGATCTGAGCGGCTGGCGCGGGCGGCCGGGCGGCGGCGGCGTGTACAGCCCCTACGTCGAGGCGAAGTTCACTCCCGAGGAGCGAGCCGCGCGGCAGGCCGAGTGGAACGCCGACCGTGACGCCCACTGGAAGGTCGATGCGGCGACAGGTGAGCTCGTGTCCGACGGCCATGGCGTGCATCTGGCCACCGAGAAGGCCTATGGCGACTTCGAGTTCCTGGTGGACTGGAAGCTGACGCAGCCGGGCGGCGACTCCGGCATCTACCTGCGCGACTTCCCGCAGGTGCAGATCTGGGACCCGAACAGCGGCAGGGACAAGAAGAACGGCGCGGAGAAGGGCTCGGGCGGGCTCTGGAACAACAACCCCGACAATCCCGGCCGCTGGCCGCTGGCGTTGGCCGACAAGCCGATCGGCGAGTGGAACACCATGGCCGTGAAGATGGTCGGCACCCGTGTGTGGGTCACCCTCAACGGCACGCCCGTCGTCGTCGGGCAGGTGCTCGACAACTTCTTCGACCGCGCGCAGCCGGTGTTGCCGACCGGATCCATCGAGTTGCAGACGCACGGCTCCGAGGTGCGCTTCCGCAACGTCTACGTGCGCGAGATCGGCAAGGCCGAGGGCGAGAAGTTGCTCGCCACGGTGGCGAAGTAGGCGCCCGACGGTGCACGCGCCGCGCGTCATTGCCGTGGTCGGCGCCGGCCTGATGGGGCACGGCATCGCGCAGGCCTTCGCGGAGGCCGGGTGGGTGGTTCGCGTCACCGATGCCGATCCGGCCGTGCGCGACACGGTCCACGCGCGCATCGCGCGCAACCTCGAGGAGGCGGGCGGGTCGCCGCCTGACGTGCTCGCGCGCGTGGACGTCGCCGCGACGCTCGCCGACACGGTCGGCGACGCCGACCTCGTGATCGAGTCGGTGTTCGAGGACGTCGGTCTGAAGCAGTCGCTCCTCGTTGAACTGGCCGGTCTGGCCCCGGCGGGCGCCATCCTCGCCAGCAACACCTCCGTCATCCCGATCTCGCGGCTCGGGGAGCGCCTCGTCGAGGAGGACCGGGGCCGGTTGCTGGGGACGCACTGGTGGAACCCGCCGCACCTGATGCCACTGGTGGAGGTCGTGCGCACGGCCGACACGCGGCAGGACGTGGTCGAAGCGGTGGTGGCGCTGCTGCGCGACGTCGGGAAGGAGCCCGTGGTCGTGCACAAGGACGTGACGGGCTTCATCGGCAACCGCCTCAACCAGGCCATGTGGCGTGAGGCGCTGGCGCTGATCGACGCCGGCGTCTGCGATGCCGCGACCATCGACACGGTGGTGAAGTCATCGTTCGGGCTGCGACTGCCGGTGCTCGGGCCGATGGAGAACGCCGACCTCATCGGCCTCGACCTCACGCGGTCGCTGCACGCGCTGCTGTTCCCCGACCTCGACAGGTCCACCGCGCCGTCGCCCGTGCTCGATGCCGCGATTGCCCGCGGCGCCACCGGCATGAAGGCCGGCGCCGGCCTGCGTCGCTGGACGGGCGCGGAGGCCGAGGCGGTGCGTCGGCGGCTCGACGCGCACCTGCGAAGGCTGAACGCCGAACGCTGAACGGCCGCTCGACTGGAAGTGGTGCGCGCTCGCTGTCCGACCGGATTTCCAAACCATGCCTCCACGTGTTCCTACCCGCATCCACCTTGCCGCCGACCGGCGCGCGTCGCTGCTCGCGGCGCTGCAACGGCACTTCGACGCGGAGTTCGACGAGCCCCTCAGCGAGTTCCGAGGCAACCAGCTCATCGACTTCTTCCTGCAGCGCCTCGGCCCTCCGGTCTACAACCAGGGCGTGCACGACGCCGCGGGGTTCATGCAGGAGCGGCTCGCCGACATCGAGGGCGAGATCCACGAGCACGACGAGGGGCGGTGAGGGCGGGCTGGGCCGGCAGCCCGGCTCGCTCGGGCCGTGTCGCGGCGAAGACCCTTACGACGCGTGTAAGCCCGTTACGTCGCCGGTAACGGTGGCACGGCCATCGCCGTCCGACTCACGCGTCGTTGCGATGGCAGGTCGACGGCGCGTCCATTGCATCGGTCCCGGGCATGATCTCCCTCCCCTGGCACGACCTGCCGTTGCGCGCCCTGCTGGTCACCGCGGCGCTCTGGCCCGGGGCTGCCGGACTGGCGCCGCTCACCGAGGCCCAGTCGTACGCCGTGACTGGCGGTCGCGCCGTTGTCATCTGTCCGCTAAGGTCGGGCGGGCGTCTCGAGGGCCGCACGCAGACGGTGCGCGGGCTCGTGGCACTGCTCCCCGGGGCGCGGGAAGTGGCCGGCACACTGGTGGCCGATGTACGCGACCTCGAGGCGGGCAGCGCCATGGCGACCTCGCAAGTGCGGGAGAACCTCCTCGAGGTCTATCGGGGCGATGGGTACGCGTCGATCACGCTGGGTGATCTCGTGCTCGACGTGCCGGTGCAGGCCGCCAACCGGCAGGGCGCCTTTCGTGGGCAGCTCACCGTGCACGGCCAGGCCCGCGCGGTGACCGGGACGTACGCGCTGCGTCACCGCGGCCGGGCGCTCGACCTGCAGCTGTCGCTCGACCTGCGCCTCGACGACTACGGCATGGCGCCGCCGTCACACCCGGCGCTCCGGGTGACCGGCACGATGCAGTACGCGCTGAAGGTCACGCTGCAGCCGACCAGCGCGCCATGACGCCCCCGGCGACCTGACGACCGGGGATCAGTCTTCCACCGCATACACCTCGATCACCGACTGGCGGCCGCGGAGCGTGACCGGCCCGAGCGGCGTCGTCCGGAACCGTCCGCCGGCCCGCTCCAGGGTCGCCAGCGACACGACGATCTGCCCTGGCGCCGCGACCGTGCTCTCGAGGCGCGAGGCGGTGTTCACCGCGTCGCCCAGCACCGTGAACTCCCGCCGCATCGGCGAGCCGATGTCGCCGGTCAGCGCCCGGCCCGTGTGGATCGCGATGCGCATCCGCAGCGGCAGCCGGTCGGGATGGCGCGCATTCAGCGCGGCCAGCTCCCGACGCATCGCCAGCGCCGCATCGACGGCCTTGGCCGCGTGATCCTCCTGCGGCAGCGGCGCGCCGAAGACCGCGAGGATCGCGTCGCCGATGAACTTGTCGAGGGTGCCCTGGTGGTCGAACAGCACGTCGGCCATCTCGTGGAAGAACTCGTTCAGCAAGGCCGCGACCGCGTCGGGCTCGAGTCCCTCGGAGAGCGTCGTGAAGCCCACGAGGTCGACGAACATGACCGTCACCTCGCGGACCTGGGTGTCGAACGCGCCCGCCTCGGTGTCGCTGCGCAGGATGCGCTCGACGACGCCGGGCGAGTGGTAGCGCTGCAGGCGCTCGCGCTGGCGCGACTCCTCGAACAGGCGCGCCGTGAGTCGGGCATGCTCGATGGCCACGGCCGCGTAGTTGGCCAGCGCGACGAACACGGCGAGGTCATCCTCGGAGAACTTCCGCGAACGCGGCGTGTCGGCGTACAGCACGCCGATCACCTCGTTGCGGTTCCACAGGGGCGCGCACATGAACGACCTGATGCTCAGCGCGCGGACGCTGTGGGCCAGGTCGAGCCGGCTGTCCACCAGGGCATCGTCGGCCAGCATCGCCACCCGATCGCGGATCACGATGTTGACGACCGTGCGGCTCAGGCGGGCGTCGTGCAGCGTCTGGCCGTCGGCGCCGCGCGCCACCCGCACCGTGAGCGGGTCGAACGAGGACTCGCGGAGCAGCAGGATGGCGCGCTCTGCCGACACCGCCTGGAAGACCAGGTCGACCACCGTCTCGAGCACCTTGGGCAGGTCGCGCTGCTGGACGAGCGTCGTGCTGATCTGCGAGAGCAGCCTGACCAGGCGCGAGGCCTGCGTCGCCTCGGCGGCCTGAGCCTCCGTGGTCACGCCAGCGACGGCCGGCGTTGGCGCGGTCGGCGGCGCGATCGGACGCACGATGGTCGTGGCCATGTCGATCTCGTGCCCGTCATCGGTCAGCCCGTCGGCGGCCGTCATGACCTCGGTGCGCTGGCCCAGCGTGAAGCGCACGCCGCCCAGCATGAACGCGTCGCCCGGGGCCACGCGTGCCTCGCCGACGACGCGGGCGCCGTTGAGCCGGGTGCCATAGGTGCTGTCGAGATCGCGGAGCGTGCACGAGCCGAGGCCGACGACCAGGTCGGCATGCCGACGCGACACCGTGGGATGGTCGACGGCCACGTCGTTGGCGGTGGCGCGCCCCAACGTCACGACCTGGCCGGCATCCGGGAGGTCGCGCAGCTGCTCGGCCTCGTCGCGCACCTGCCAGGCGAGCGTCAACACGGTGCGCACCTGATCGTCGGTCGCCACGGGGACAGGGTAACGCGTGACGCCGAACGCCGAACGCCGAACCACGAGCGACGAAGGCCAGACGTCGGACGGCGATCACTGGCGTGCGGTGCCGTCGCCAACGTGTCGAGGGAAGCCGTTACCATGTGCCCCATGCGAGTGGCCCTGGTGGCACTGTTGGCGTGGATGGCGGGCGTGGCCGCGGCGGGCGCGCAGGACGGGGCGGCCTGGCGGCGGCAGGAGAACGTGGTCTTCGGGTTGGCCTCGGGCGTCGGGCTCGTGATGGACGTGTTCACGCCCACGGGCACGCCCAACGGCCTCGGCATCATCGACGTGCTCTCGGGCGCGTGGTACTCCGAGGAGGCGCAGGTGCGCGACCACCTGCGCGCGAAGATCTTCGACATCCATTGCGCGCGCGGCTACACCGTGTTCATGGTGCGGCCCGGGTCACGCACGGCGTTCACCGCCGACGCGATGGCCGCGCACGTCGGGCGGGCGGTGGCCTACATCCGCGCGCACGCGACCGAGTACCGCGTCGACCCGGATCGCCTCGGGATGACGGGGGCCTCGGCCGGCGCGCACCTGGCCCTGCTTGCCCTTGCCACCCAGCCCGACCTAGGTATCCGCGCCGCGGCCCTCTTCTTCCCACCCACCGACTTCCTCGAGTTCGGCACCGGCGCGCCGCCCCTCGACCGGCTCGGGGGCCTGCTGTTTGCCGGAGGCGTGGCGGGGCGGACCGCCGAGGAGGTGACGCGCAAGGCCGGCGAGATCTCGCCGGCCCGACGCGTCACGCGGGCGCTGCCGCCCGTGCTGTTGATTCACGGCGACGCCGACGCCACGGTGCCGTTGCAACAGTCCGAGAAGATGGTCCGCGTGCTCAAGGACGCCGGGGGAGAGGCCCGCCTGATCGTGAAACCCGGGGGCGGCCACCCGTGGCCGACCCTGCCGGAGGAAGTCGCCGTCATGGCGGACTGGTTCGGGGAGCGTCTGCGGCAGTGAACGGTGTTCGTACCCGGTCCCGCTCGCGTTGGACCTGACATAAGATCCCGTGTGGCCGGTTGCGTCCTCGTGGCCGACCATCCACCGAACATGACTTGTCCCCGGTGCGGCAGTCCAGCCGACCAGTCTGCGGAGTTCTGCCCGGCGTGTCAGGCCCCCCTGACCACGCCCGCGCCGGACCTCGCGGCAACCGACATCGGCATCCCGATCTCGCGCCTGGGCATCGGTCGGGCCCCCGACACCCCGCTGCTGCGTACCACCGCCACGCCCGCGGTGCCTCGTCCTGCCACGTCGCTGGCCGACGCTCCGGTGACGCCGGTCGCGCCGATGCCGGCCGTGGGGCCCGGGAACGTGTCGCCGGAGGCGCAGCCGTCCACCGACGGCCTCGAGCAGACGCAGATTGGCGTGATCGCACCGCCGACGCGGCAGGCCACGCGCCTGCAGACGCGGACCGCCCCGACCCGCACGGTGCGGGCGACGGCTCCAGGCCGCCCGGCGACGGCCGCCGGCGGGCAGGCCGGCGATCTCGTGGGCAAGCAGCTCGGCGAGCGTTACCACATCATCAAGCTGCTGGGCGCCGGCGGCATGGGCGCGGTGTACCAGGCGCTCGACAACGAGCTGGGCGTGGCCGTCGCCATCAAGACGGTGCGCAAGGAGCTGGCGGCCGACCCCGAGACGGCGCAACTGCTCGAGCGCCGGTTCAAGCAGGAACTCCTGCTGGCACGCAAGGTCACGCACCGGAACATCGTGCGCGTCCACGACATCGGCGAGCTCGACGGCGTGAAGTACATCACCATGCCGTACCTGCAGGGGGAGGATCTCGCAACGGTCCTCAAGCGGGAAGGCAAGCTGCCCGTCGAGCGGGTCCTCAAGCTCGCGCGCACGGTGATCTCCGGCCTGGCCGCCGCCCACGACGCGGGCGTCGTCCATCGCGACCTCAAGCCGGCCAACATCATGGTGGCGCCCGATGGCGAGGGCCTCGTGATGGACTTCGGCGTGGCGCGCTCGACCGAGAGCGGCATCGCGGCCGACGCCGTCGTGGCCGCCAACTTCGCCACCGAGAGCGGGACCGACCCCGGCGCCACCCGGATGGCCGAGCAGACCCAGAGCGGGATGATCGTCGGCACGATCGAGTACATGGCCCCCGAGCAGTCGCGCGGCGAGGCCGTTGACCAGCGCGCCGACATCTACGCCTTCGGCCTGATCCTCTACGACCTGCTGCTCGGGCGCGTCCGCGCCGAACGGCAGAAGAGTGCGATTGCCGAGCTCCAGAAGCGGATGCGCGAGGCGCCGCCGTCGTTGCGCACCATCGACGCGACGATCCCCGCTGCCGTCGAGTCGCTCGTCATGAAGTGCGTACAGCCCGAGGCGGCCGATCGCTTCGCCACCTCGCGGCAGCTCGAGTCCGAACTCGCCAAGCTCGACGATCACGGCGTCCCGCTCCCGCTCGCCCAGCGCATCACCTGGAAGCAGGCCACCGCGGCCTCCCTCGGCGTGGCGATGCTGCTCGGCGCCACGTACTGGGCCGCCCGCGGCCCGGCGGTGCCCGAGAAGCACGAGCCCGTCTCGATCCTCATCACCGACCTGAAGAACGAGACGGGCGACAGGACCTTCGACGGCGCGCTCGAACCCATGCTCCGCCTCGCGCTCGAAGGCGCGGGTTTCATCAGCGCGCACGACCGCAACGGCATCCGTCGCAACCTCGGCGTGGTGCCTCCCGAGGTCCTCGACGAGAAGGCCGGGCGTGCCCTCGCCGTGCAGCAGGGCGTCGGCGTGGTCCTCACCGGCGCCATCGCCCGCGACGGCAGCGGCTATCGCGTCACGCTGAAGGCCGCCGAGAGCGTCACCGGCAACGAGATCGCCAACGAGACCGACGACGCGTCCAACAAGGACGGGGTGCTGGGCGTGGCGACCGACCTGGGCAACCGGCTCCGCACCGCCCTCGGCGACAACACGTCCGACTCGGCCCGCCGCTTCGGCACCGAGAAGATCTCGGCCACCTCGCTCGAGGTGGTGCGCGAGTACGCGCAGGCGATGCAGGCCCTCTCCAACAGCCAGTTCACCGAGGCGCGCGCCGCCTTCGAGCGCGCGATCAAGGTGGACCCGAACTTCGGCCTCGCGCACGCGGGCCTGGCGACCACCACGGCCAACATGGGGCAGCCGCAGGAAGCCGAGCGGCACATCCGCGAAGCGCTCCGCCACGTCGACCGCATGACCGAGCGCGAGCGCTTCCGCACCCGCGGCCTGCTGTACTACCTCACCAACGACTACGCCGCCTGCGTCAAGGAATACGGCGACCTGCTCGCGCAGTACGAGGCCGACGTCGCCGCCCGCAACAACCTCGCCCTCTGCTCGACCAAGCTGCGCCAGATGGCCCGCGCCCGCGACGAGATGAAGCGCGTCGTCGAGATCCTGCCGAAGCGCTCGTTGTATCGCCTCAACGCCTCGCTGTACTCGACCTACGCGGGCGACTTCCAGACGGGCGAGCGCGACGCCCTCGTGGCGCAGCAGCTCGGCGACCGATGGGCGTTGCAGGCGCTCGCGCTCAGCAAGCTCGGCCAGCGCGACTTCGGCGCCGCCACCGCCGCCTACGAGTCGCTCGGCAAGTCCGCCGGTCCGTCCTACACCGTGTCGGGCCTGGCCGACATCGCGCTCTTCGAGGGGCGCTTCGACGACGCGGTGCGGATGTTCGCCGAGGGCGCGACGGCCGACCTGAAGGCCGAGGAGCCCGAGCGCGCCGCCACGAAGTTCCTCGGTCTGGCCTACGCGGAGCTCTCGCGCGGGAACCGCAAGGAAGCCATTGCCGCGGCCGACAAGGCCGTCGAGCACGGGGCGAGCGTGCAGGTGCGGTTCGTGGCCGGGCGCGTGTACGCGGAGGCCGGCGCGCAGTCCAAGGCCTCGGCGCTGGCCACCGGCCTGGTGGACTCGTTGCAGGACGAGTCGGTGGCCTACGGCAAGCTGCTCGAGGGCATCGTGCTGCTGGATCGCGGCGCCGCGCGCGCCGCCGTGCGCACGCTGAAGGAAGCCAACGAGATGCTCGACACCTGGATCGGCCACTTCGACCTGGGACGCGCCTACCTGGCCGCCGAGGCCTATCCGCAGGCCGATTCCGAGTTCGACAAGTGCCTCAAGCGCAGTGGCGAGGCCCTGTCGCTGTTCCTCGACGAGGAGCCGACCTCCGGCTATTTCCCTCCCGTGTACTACTACCTCGGCCGCGCCCGCGAGGCGATGGGCACCGCGGCCTACGGCGATGCGTACCGCCGTTACCTCGCGCTCCGCAACCAGGCCGAGCAGGACCCCCTGGCCGACGACATCCGGGCGCGCCTGAAGAAGTCGCCCTCGGCCGTCGACGCTCAGTGAGGCGCCGCACCCGATCACTGCCCCTCAGCTGGGACCCGACCGCGACGTGCCGGACGCCAACCGCGTTCCGCGATCCCCGACGCCGATCCCGACCCGCGATCCCCGATCCGCGATCCGCGATCCCCGATCCCCGAGACAACACGACCCCGCCCCTCGAGTCCGAGGAGCGGGGTCGTGTCCATTCCGTAGGCCGTGGCCCGCAGGCCGCAGGCCATGAGCCTTGCGGCCCTTTGCCTACTTCACCAACGTCACCGTGAACGTCGGGCTCGGCGCGTAGCGCGGGTCGTTCGGGGTGATGGTCACCTCGTACGTCCCCGGCGCGAGGCCGCGGCCCGTGCTCAGGTCCTTGGTCTGCAGGTTGAACTGCCAGCTCTTGCTGGAGTTCGAGTACCGGAAGTTGCTGTTGCCGGTGTCGGTGTTCACCTGTGTCTTGAGCGGCAGCGGACCCGCGAACCGGATCGTGTACGTCAGGTTGGCGCTGTCGACGACGGTCGAGCCGCGCTGGTATCGCCACGACATCGGGATGGCGCTGCCGGCCTTGAACGTGGCGCCGGTCGGCGGCGGCGCGTTCTTCAGCCCGACGAAGGTGTACGCGCCGTTGGCGTTCACCGTCAGCGCGAAGGCCGCCGTCGCCCACAGGCCGTCCGGGTCGGTGGCCCGCACGGTGATCGTCGCCGTGCCCGCCTGGCCTGCCGCCGGCGTCACCGTGATGGTGCGCGACGCGCCTGCGCCGCCGAACACGATGTTGCCGTTGGGCACCAGCGCCGTGTTGCTCGACGATCCGGTGAGCGACAGCGCGCCCGCGCCCTCGGCGTCGGCCACCGTGAACGCGATCGGGCCGGCCACCGCGCCCTGCTCGATGGTCACCTGGGGCGGCAGGCCGCTGATGGTCGGCGTGTCGTTGACCGACCGCACGGTGATGGACACCGTGCCGGTCACGCTGCTGCCCGCCGCCGGGCGGTACGTGAAGCCATCGACGCCGCTGAAGTTCGGGTTCGGCGTGTACGTGAACGCGCCGTTGGCGTTGAGCACGAGCGTGCCGTTGGCCGGCCCGGACATCAGCGAGGCCGACAGCGTCACCGGGCTGTCCTCGTCCTTGTCGTTGCCGAGCACGCCGGGCGCCGCCACCACGAGGGCGGTGTCCTCGTCGGTGCCGTAGGTGTCGGCACCGGCGACGAGCGGCAGGTTGCGGCCGGTGATCGTGCGCAGGTTCGACGGGTCGCTGTCGATGCCGCCCTGGAACGCGTCGGCCTGGTAGTTGGCCACCGCGAAGTAGGTGTACCTGGCGCCGTCCACCAGTTCGCTGGCGTCGATGACGACGTAGTCCTCGTCCTGCGGCTTGTCCGGGTCGGCGGGCACGACGTTCACCTGCGTCCACCTGGCCTGCGGCGTCAGCGTGGCGCCATCGACACGGAACAACTTGAACGCTGCCACGCCGCCGATGTTGGGGGCGTTGAAGCGCGCCACCACGTCGCTCGGGCCCGCCCCTGGTGCTGCGCAGCCGGCGTCCACGCCCACGACACACACCCGGAACTCGTTGGGCGGCGTGCGCGCGAGGTCGGCGGCCATCGAGGCATCAATCTCGCCGAGCGGGTTCTCGGGGTCGTTGACGAACAGGTCGCCGCCGCCGAAGTCGCCACGGCCGATGTCGCCGCTGCCCTCCTGTGCCGCGCCGAGGTCGAGATCGAGCTTGCCGAGATCGAGCTTGCCGAGATCCAGCTTGCCCAGGCTCAGGTCGAGCTTGCCGAGATCGAGCTTGCCCGCGTCCAGATCCAGCTTGCCGGCATCCAGATCGAGCTTGCCCGCGTCGAGATCGAGCTTGCCGAGGTCGGTCAGGCCCAGATCGAGCTTGCCCATCGACAGCGACAGCGCGCCGACGGCGAGCGTCCCGTTGGCCTTGCGGTACTGACCGCCGACGTTGCGGCGCGAGCCCACCTGGTTCAACTTCAGGTTCGACCAGTCGTCGGAGGCCGCCTTGAGCGGAGCGGACCCGGTCGGCGAGTCGGAGCCGTTGACGAAGCCGTTGAAGTTGACGTCCTGCGCGAAGGTCGCCGTCTCGAGCGTGCCGTTGGCATTCCAGTCGATCGGGTCAGCGGAGGCGCGCGCGTCGATGCGAATCATGCGCTCGCCGTTCTGCAGCGGCGACCCGTCGCAGCGCGACCGCGCCGGGTGGCGCTGTCCTGCGAGGTAGCTGAAGTCGAGCGGCGCATACCAGCCGAGGCGATACGGGGTGGTGTTGTACACGCCGTCCTGCACGGCCGACTCGTCGATGGTCACAAACGGCGTGCCATCGGAGAAGTCCATGTGCGGCGTACCGTTGTCGTCCACCAGCCCGCGCAGCTGGTACAGGTAGTTCATCACGCTCAGGTAGCCCGGCTTGCAGTTGGGCTCGAACGGCTCGCCGCCGTGACGACGCTCCGCGGTGTGGCCGAACTCGTGGGCCAGGGTCGCCGCCTGCATGAACGGCGTGCCGATCGGCAGCCCCTGGGCGTCCTTGAAGCCGCCGAGAGCGACGATGAGGTCGCCGCCGGGGAAGTCGGCGATGCCGCTGTAGGTGCGCGGCACGTTGAAATCGGGATTGCGCTGGCTGCCCGCCGGGCAGGCGCCGCCGACGTCCTCGAGCAGTGCGCCGGTGGTCGGGTTCACGCAGGGGCGCGTCGACTTCGGGATGCCGATGTGGTGTGCGAAGAGCGCGTACCGGAAGATGTCGCGACGCACGTCGTCGAAGCGACGCTCACAGCTGTTGCCGGGCAGGTCGCAAGCGTTCGGAGTCTCGGCGGGCGGGTCGACGAGGACGGAGTCGCGGACGCGCCGCAGGCCGGTCTTCCAGCCGATCGTGCCGGGGTAGGCGCCGAACTGGCACGTCCAGGGGGGCGATCCGGCCGGCGGCGTGCACGCGGTGACGCCTTCGTCGAGCCACTCGCCGCCTCGCGCCAGGCCTTCACCCGCCACGGTGTCGCGCACGAGGTACTGCTCGGCCAAGGTCTCCGTGCCGACGTTGTAGTCCTGGCCCAGGTCGATGTGGACGTTGATGCCCCTGGCCTTGAACATGTCGCCGAACAGGCGCACCGCCTGCGGTGAGGGCAGGTGCGAATGGGCCGGCAGCGGCTCGGTGCCGTAGGTGCGCTCGGTGTCGGTCTTGAAGTAGTTGACCTCGAGGAAGATGTCGGGCGTGGTGGCGCTGGCGCCCATCTTCGACAGCAGTGGCAGCTCGCGCCCGTACGGGTCGACCACCGGCGTCGTCGAGGTC
This sequence comes from Luteitalea sp. TBR-22, assembly GCF_016865485.1. NCBI lineage: Bacteria > Pseudomonadati > Acidobacteriota > Vicinamibacteria > Vicinamibacterales > Vicinamibacteraceae > Luteitalea > Luteitalea sp. TBR-22. The sequence continues at coordinate 1,175,024 of NZ_AP024452.1, forward strand.
TCCCACAGGTTGAGCAGGCCGTCCTTGTCGTCGTCGTTGACCGGGGTCTTGTAGACGACGGCGGCCCAGGTGAGGCAGTCGAAGCTGCCGGTGCCGCCCGGTCGCCCGCCCGTCACGATGCTGCGGCGCGAGGGATCGACGGTGACGTTGAACGTCGGGTTGTCCCAGTTCGGGCCGGCGCTGCCGGTCAGCGGGTTCAGCCAGGTGGTGTCGTTGTAGAACAGCGTCTCGCCCTTGTTGGCCTGGCCGCTGCCGACGATGTGGGTGAGCTTGCCCGCCAGGTTCACGTCGTCGGCGTCGTAGAAGCCGACGACGGGCAGCGTCATCGACGGCGTGTCGTTGGCCATCGAGTACGTGCCGTCGTAGAGCACGATGGCGCTGTAGGGCAGCGACGAGTCGCGGTAGATCACCACGAGGCTGGCGCCGAGGGCCGACGCACGGCGCGTGTCGGGCAGCGAGACGCGGTGCGTGCCGTAGCCGGCGGTCTTGCCGGTCTGCGGATCGACGTCCAGGAAGCGCAGCACGTCGGCGCGGTAGGTGAACGTCAGGTTGTTCTGGCCGCTGCCGCTGCCGGTGCCGCCGCCACCCGACCAGCAGGGCGGGCTGCCGAGCCCGAGGTTCTTCCCGAACAGGACCTCGACGCTGTCGGCCGACTGCGGGAGGCTGAGGGGCTGGCCCCGGAACGTCACCCCGCGACCGCCCGAGAGCGGGTCGCTGCTGTCGGCGATCTCCTGCCAGTACAGGAAGGCCGCGACGACGTCGACGCCCCTGGGCACGCAGCCGGTGCGCTCGGTGTCGCCGTCGGCGCAGGGCGCGATGACGATGTCACCGGTCGCGACGCCGTTGACGCCGGTGCCACGCAGGCCGATGCCCTGGACCGCGTAGTCGCCGGTGATGAAGAAGTTCTTGAAGAAATTGAGGGGGGCGGGGGACTGCGCCTCGAGCTGCGAGGACGCCTGGCCCAGGGCTGCGCACAGCGCCAGGGCCGCCAACAGGGCACGCTTCATTCGTCGCTCCAGTCCCGACACGAGCCGTCAGGGACACGAAAACTTCGATGCTCAGACCTAACCAACGCTCGCGTCCGGCGCGTCGAACGTGCGCGACGAGCCGCTTGATCGTTGTCCTGCAATTGCCAAGATAGGAAGACTATAGTCCGCTTTACAGCCGCCCGAGTGGCCCGACCTCGCTTGTAAGTCACTCTGATTGACGGCAGGAGCGTTCAGACCATGGAAGCAGAGCAATAATCGCGCCCATGCATCGTCGCGCCTTTCTTGCGGGAGTGACGGCGGGCATGGCGGGTTCCGCCCTGGCCGCCCCGGCCTCGTCCTCGACGGAGGTCGAGAGCGTTGACGCCGACCGGCAGGGCAGGTCGCGGCCGGCCCCCGTCGGCGCGCCCCTGTTCCGCCCCCTGCCGGTCGGCGCCATCCGGCCGGCGGGGTGGCTGGCCCGCCAGTTGCGCATCCAGGCCGACGGCCTCACCGGGCACCTCGACGAGTTCTGGCCCGACGTCGGGCGCAGTCGCTGGTTCGGCGGCGACGCGGAAGGGTGGGAGCGGGCCATCCTCCTCGCCAACAAGGTCCTCGCGCAGTACCACGACGCCACCGGCGATCGGCGCGTGCTCGAGGCCGTGACGCGCAGCCTCCGTGCGCTCGACGGTGGCCTCGACCGCACCCCGCTCTACGACTGGGGGCGCTTCCGCTGGTTCGAGGGGCTGGTGCCGATCTTCCACGTCCACGCGCACGCGCCCGAGCCGTGGCTGCTCGCGCTCGCCCGCAAGCTGCGGGCGCAGGGCATCGACTTCCGCGCCCTGGCCCAATCAGGCGCCCTCGACGTCCCCACGCCTCGTCGGGGCCTCTGGACCTGGTCCCGACACGTCGTCAACCTCGCCATGGCGACCAAGGCGGCGGCACTCTCCTGGCGCCTCGACGGACGGCCCGAGGACCGGGCGTTCGCCACGGCGTTCATCGAGCGCCTCGATCGCCATCACGGCCAGGTGACGGGGATGTTCTCCGGCGACGAGTGCCTGTCGGGACGCAACCCGCTGCAGGGCACCGAGCTGTGTGCGGTCGTCGAGTACATGTACTCGCTGGAGCACCTGTTCGCGACGTTCGGCGAGGTCGCCTTCGCCGATCGGCTGGAGCGCCTCGCGTTCAACGCGTTGCCGGCCGCCGTCGCCCCCGACGGCTGGACGCACCAGTACGACCAGCAGGTCAACCAGGTGCAGTGCACGATCAACCACGAACACGGCTGGTCGACCAACGGCCCCGAGTCCAACCTGTTCGGCCTCGAACCCAACTTCGGCTGCTGCACGGCCAACATGCACCAGGGCTGGCCGAAGTTCGTGGCGCACCTGTGGATGCGCACCAGCGACGAGGGGCTCGTGGCGGCGGCATGGGCGCCGTGCGACGTGCGGACCGAGGTCCGCGGCGTGCCCGTGCGCATCGAGGTCGCCACCGACTACCCGTTCCGCGAGACGATCGACGTCACGGTGACCGCCTCGCGGCCCGTGCGCTTCCCGCTGGCGCTGCGCGTCCCGGGCTGGGCGCGCGGGGCGACGTGCCGCGTCGCCGGAGCCGCCGCCGTCGCGATGACGCCTGGCGCGCTGCACCGGGTCGAGCGCGCGTGGGAGGGCGCGGTGACGATGACGCTGCGGTTGCCGATGGCCGCCCGGGTCACCGAGCGCTACCAGCAGGCCGTGGCCATCGAGCGCGGGCCGCTGGTGTATGCGCTCGGCATCGGCGAGCAGTGGACGCGCGTCAACGCCGACAAGCCGCACCGCGAGCCGCCGCACGCCGACCACGAGGTGCGCCCGACGACGCCGTGGAACTACGGCCTGGTGCTCGACGAGGCGAGTCCGGCTTCCTCCCTCCGGTTCGAGGAGCGGCCCGTGGGGGCGCAGCCGTTCTCGCCCGACGGCGCGGGGATGATCGCGAGGACCACGGGCAGGCGCATCCCGGACTGGAAGCTGGTGCGGGGCTGGGCCGGTGAGTTCTCGGTGGCGGAGCGGCGGCTGTCCGACCCGGCGCGCCCCATCACCACCGAGCCCGTCGAGGAGGTGACGCTCCTGCCGTACGGCTGCACCAACCTGCGGGTGACCGAGTTCCCGAAGCTCTGAGCGACAGCATCGCCCGCGCGGTGCCTCAGCGGCGCCTGGGCGCGGCCGGCCCTTCCTCGCGCGGCGGATCGACGGGATCGGCGATGAACTTGTAGCCGATCCCGCGCACCGTCAGCACGTGGCGCGGCCGCGAGGGGTCCTCGTTGAGGAATCGCCGCAGGCGCACGATGAAGTTGTCGATCGCGCGCGTATCGGTCTCCTCGTGCAGGTCCCACACGTCCTCGAGGATCGCCTTGCGCGACACGACCGTGCCGGCATTGCGCAGCAGGTACTGCAGCAGGTCGGCCTCCATCGCCGTCAGGTGGTAGGGCAGCGACCCGACGCGCAGTTCCAACGTGGCGGGATCGAACGAGTTGCCGCCGAAGCGGAGGACCTCGGCGCGCTTCTCGGCTGGCGGCGCCGGCGTCGTCGCGCGTGCCCAACTGTTGCGGCGCAGCAGGCTGCGCACCCGCGCCAGCAGGATCGGCAGCTCGAACGGCTTGGGCAGGTAGTCGTCCACGCCGGCGTCGAAGCCCTCGAGGACGTCCTCCGGGCGGCCGCGCGCGGTCAGCATCAGGATGGGGACGTAGTCGCCCCGCTCGCGCAGCGTCCGCGCGACCTGGAAGCCGTCGATGCCCGGCAGCATCACGTCGAGCACCACGGCGTCGAAGGCGGCCCCATCCTCACGCACCTGTGCCAGGCCGCTCTCGCCGTCGGTCGCGACGGTCACCTCGTGGCCGTCCGCCTCGAGGTTGAAGCGCAGGCCCATCGCGAGGTGCGGCTCGTCCTCGATCACCAGCAGGCGCGCCATCAGGGACGTCCCATCCGCGGCAGCTCGATCGTGAACGTCGAGCCGCGGCCCTCGCCCTCGCTGGCGGCGAACACCCGCCCGCCATGGCGCCTGACGATGGATCGCACGATGTACAGGCCGAGCCCGGTGCCCTTGACCTTCGAGCCGCGCCACTGGAACCGGTGGAAGCGGCGGAAGATCCGCTTGAGCTGCGACTGGGGAATGCCCACACCCTGGTCGGAGACGCGGATGCGCACGCGGTCGGATTCGGGCACGTCGACGTCGAGCGTCACGCGCACCAGGCCGCGCGAGTACTTGACGGCGTTGTCGAGCAGGTTGGACAGCACGCTGCGGAGGTCCTCGGCGTCGCCCTCGACCCACGCGCCCTCGGCGGCCCTGGTGTCCAGCGTCATGGCGTCGGGGCCGAGGTGGTGCCGCAGGCGGGCCACGTCGAGCACCTCGGCAGCGAGCGCGGCGAGGTCGACGGGGTGCCGCTCGTGCAGCGCGAGTCGCTGGCCGGCGGCGCCGGCCTTCAGCACCAGCTCCACGGTCTGCTGCAGGCGATCGGCGTCGGCGAGCATGATCCGGTAGAAGTCGGCGCGCTGCGCCTCGCTCACCTCGCGCGCCTGCAGCGTCTGCAGGTACAGGCGAATCGAGGCGATGGGCGTCTTCAGCTCGTGCGTGACGGCGTTGAGGAAGGCGTCCTGCTGGTCGTTGCGGTGCAGTTCCCGCACGAGGAACACGGTGTACACGATGATGCCGGCGATGATCAGCGCGAAGGCCAGCACGCCGAGCACCAGCGGCAGCACCCGCCGGCCGTGGAGGTAGATCCAGCCGACGTTGAGGGTGACCGCGGCGGCAACGAGGACGACGCAGAGCGAGACGAAGACGATCGTCGCGGTGTTGCGGCGGGTCACACGGCGATTCTAGAACGGCTCAGGGCTCGAGGCTCATGGCTCAGGGCTGCGGAAGGGGAAGGTGGAAGGTGCAGGCGTCGCCCTTGGGCGACGCACCCGACGGCCCAGGGCCGAATGACGAAGGCCGCCGGTGGGCGCGCCAGAAACACGAACGGCCCCGTTGCCGGGGCCGTTCGTGGGTGGGCGGTGTGCCACCGCGGCGTCGCGATGTCCGGCGCTACGACTTCTCGAGCGCCAGGGGTTCCGCCGACGAGATGTCGATGGCGTCGTCGGTCTGCTGCGGCATGCGGTGCACGTGCTCGAGGCGCGCGACCTTGACGTCCCAGACCAGGCCGAGGGCGCGCAGGATGCTGATGTTGATGTAGTTGATGTCCACTTCGTACCAGGCCAGGCCGTGGCGCGCCGACACCGGGTGAGCGTGGTGGTTGTTGTGCCAGCCCTCGCCGAACGTGAGCAGGGCCACCCACCACAGGTTCGTCGAGTCGTCCTTGGTCTTGAAGCGGCGCGAGCCCCAGAGGTGGGTCGCCGAGTTCACGAGCCAGGTCGCGTGCAGCCCGTAGGTGGTGCGGAAGAACACGGCCCACAGCACGTACGGAATGCCACCGAAGGCGAGGAACGCCAGGCCGACGACCACCTGCGGCACCCAGTGCCAGGTCGTCAGCCAGACGTGCACGGGATCGCGGCTCAGGTCCGGCACGTAGCGGCGCAGCACGGCGGTGTCGTGGTGCATCGCCTTGCCCATGAAGATCCAGCCCATGTGCGCCCAGAAGGTGCCCTCACGCGGCGTGTGCGGGTCGCCCTCGTGGTCGGAATGCTGGTGGTGGATGCGGTGCGTGGCGACCCAGAAAATCGGACCACCCTCGAGCGCGAGCGTGCCGCAGATCGTCAGGAAGTACTCGACCCACTTGTAGGTCTTGTAGCCGCGGTGGGTCAGCAGGCGGTGATACGCCATGCCGATGCCGAGGCTGCCGGCGACGAACCACATCACCGCGGCGGCGAGCATCGCGCCGAGGTCGATGTAGAAGAACGCAGCCACGGCCCCGATGTGGAACGCGGTCATCGCGATGACCGTGATCCAGTTGACGCCATGGCCCTGGGCGGCCTTTCGGCCGTAGATGGAAGCGATCTTGACGGGTGCGCTCATTGAGCATTCACGATGCCACGGGACCCCGTCGGCCTTCTGTAATAGTTCTGTAAGACTGCCCAGGGGATAGGGGGGATGTCCCACCTCGCCGTTGGGCGAAACGGTAGGGCGGGGTGTCCCTACCCCGCCGTTGGCTGACTAACGGCGCGGTCGGAGACCGCGCCCTACCTCTCGCGGTCGGAGACCGCACCCTGCCCTCGACGGCCGACAGCGACGGGCAGATTCAGCCCGTCGTGCGGTACGGGACGATGGTCTCGATGGCGCCGTCGGGGCGGTGGGTGAGGCGCGTCACCTTCATGTTGCGCAGGTGGGTCTGCCCGCCCGAGGCCTGCGCGTCGTGGTAGAAGAGGTACCACTGTCCCTGGTGCTCGACGATCGAGTGATGGGTCGTCCAGCCGAGCACCGGCTCCATCAGGCGCCCGCGATAGGTGAAGGGGCCGTACGGCGAGTCTGCCGTCGCGTACACGAGGTAGTGCGTGTCGCCGGTCGAGTAGGACAGGTAGTACTTGCCGCCGTACCGGTGCACCCAGGAGCCCTCGAAGAAGCGGCGCGCGGTGTCGCCAGCCTTCAACGGCGTGCCGTCGGCGTCGAGGATGCGCACGTCGCGCGGCGCCTCGGCGAGCGTCTTCATGTCGGCGCCCAGCCGCGCCACCTTCGGCATGAGGGCCGGCGCGCCCGCCGCCGGGTACGTGTCCTCGCGCTTGTAGGTACCGGTCGCCCAGCGCTGCAACTGCCCGCCCCAGATGCCGCCGAAGTACATGTAGTGCGCGCCGTCGGTGTCGCGGAACACCGCCGGATCGATGCTGTACGTGCCGGCGACCGGCGCGGGGTCGGCGGTGAACGGGCCGCTGGGGCTCGTGCCCGCCGCGACGCCGATGCGGAACACGTCGTCGGCGTCCTTGGCGGGGAAGTACAGGTAGTACCGTCCGTCGCGCTCGGCGGCGTCAGGCGCCCACATCTGGCGCCTGGCCCACTTGACCTGCTCGATGGCCAGCGCCACGCCGTGATCCTTCACCGGGGCGCCCACCCGATCCATCGAGTACACGTGGTAGTCGCGCATCGCGAAGTGGCTGCCCAGGTCGTCCTGCGGCACGCCGGCGTCGATGTCGTGCGAGGGATACACGTACAGGCGGCCGCCGAACACGTGCGCCGACGGGTCGGCAGTATGGATGCCCGGCAGCAGCGGTTGGTCCTTGAACCACGGCGACTGGGCGGTCAGCCCCATCGTCGCGACGGCGGTCGTGGCGAGGGCGAAAGCAATCGTGCGGTAGGTCATGGCACGTCTCCGACTGTGAGGGGCGCGGCTGCGCCCCTCGAGATGAGAGTACTGCGGTCGCGGGTGCAGCCCGCAGTGGCCGTTCGCCCTGCGTGTCCGCGCTCAGTCGCGCGGCACCAGGCGCTTCAGTTCCTCGAACCAGTTCTGCACGACGACGAGCGATGGGGCCGTGCCGTCGCCGGGCGCCCGTGCCTTGATCATCAGGAAGCGGCCGTCGCGGCCGACGTCGTACGTCATGCCCCCGCCAACCGACCCGCCCCCGGCGTACGCGGCCCCGTCGAGGAGTCTGCTCGGCGTGCCCGGCGTGAAGGCCGGCCCTGCCGGAATCCGGCAGCCCATCACGTCGCCGGCGAAGCTCCGGTAGTAGAGATCACGGCCGTCCCTCCCCCAGGCTGGCTGCCGCCCACCACCTGCGGAGACCTGCCACTGTCGTCCTGACGTCGTGTCCGGATACGGGCGTACGTAGACCTCGAACTGCCCTGACGCGTTCGAGTCGTACGCAATCCAGCGTCCGTCAGGCGACACTTGCGCGTTGAGTTCGGCCGCGGGCGAGGCGATCACCGGCGAGACCTCGCGAGTCGCGAGCGTCAGCGCGTGGATGTCGCGAACACGTTCAGGGACGTCGGCCGAGAAGAGCAGGCGACCATCGGGCGTGAACGCCAGTGGCTGGTTCAGGCGGTCGCTCACGCGGAGACGCTCCGGTTCACCGCTGCCGTCGGCGTGCTGCCAGAAGAGATTCGCCGTACCGAACCGATCGCTCGAGAACGCGAGGCGTGTCCCATCCGGGCTCCAGGCGACGAGTCCGTTGTCGGCAGGGTCGGCGGTGAACCTGACGAGCGTCCGACGACGCGCGTCCCACACTTCGACGTCGCGGGTCTGGGCGTTGTAGACGACCGTGGCGACTCGAGTGCCGTCCGGGGACAGCCTGACGTAGACGTAGTCGCGCGGTGGTGCGCCCAGTGGCTCCTCGTGGCCGGCGCGGTCCGCCCAGACGAGCGTCGCCGGACCTCGCGAGCCGGATGGGAAGACCAGGGTGCCTTCCTCGGACACCGCGTACTCGTCGACGCCGGTGGACTCGATCTCGACTGGTGTCCCGGTGACTTCGAGCCGCCGCTCGTCGAACCTCACCGCGAAGAGCCGCTGACCCGTCTGGTACACGAGGTGTCCCGTGGTGAGCACCCTGGCGCGGATCCCGCCGTGCAGCAGCGTCTTCCGCGCGCCGGTGCGAAGGTCGACGGCGTCGATGCGTGCGCCAGCAGGCTCACTCGATCCGCGCCACACGAGGGCGTGGGCCGGAAGCACGGTGAACACGACGCGCTCCCCGCCGGGAAGCAACTGGGGGTAGGCCGGGTGCTCGCCGGCCCGGAAGGAGGCCGTCGTCACCTGCCGCGGATCGCCTCCGTCGGGCGACACCAGGAACAGCCCCCGCGCGTCGGCCACGACGATCGCGTCGTCGCCCCAGGCTGCCGTCGCGCCGTGGCCGACCGCGGCGACGACCGTCGCCGCACCTCCCGTCACGGGGACGCGCTTCAGTTCTGATCCGTCGAGGAAGCCGAGCCAGGAGCCGTCGCGAGAGAAGAACGGTGCGGTGGCAAACGTCCCGATGTCCTGCAGGACGTCGACGGCCAGCCGGTCACGCGATCGGACCGCCAGGCCACGGGGCGTGGCGTAGGCGATCCGGGCGCCGTCCCTGGCAATCGCCACGCTTTGCCAGGACCGTCGGTCGTGCTGCGCAGAAGCCGGGAGGACGACCGACAGTCGGCTGATCGGCGCCGGGGGAGCCCGCCGAGGCCCCGCAATCGTCAGCGCCAGGGCCGTCGCCGCTGCAGCCAGCGCCAGGACCGCGCCAAGGCTCCAGAGCATTGGCCTCGTGACGCGCCGGTCTTCGGCGATCGGTTCACGAGCCTCGAGGGCATCATCGATCTCCAGTCGCGCGTCACCGAGGTCGCGCAGGCGTTCCCTCGGGTCCTTCTGCAGGCAGCGGCGAACGAGCCGACGGATGCTGGCCCCGGCGGCAACGGGCAGGATGTCGAGGTCGGGTTCGCGGGTCAGCACGCTGGCGATCGCGTCCGAGGCGGTGGCGCCGTCGAACGCGCGTCGGCCCACGAGCATCTCGTATAGCACGCACCCGAATGCCCACACGTCCGCCTGCCGATCGACCTCGGCGCCGCGCGCCTGCTCCGGGCTCAGGTAGGCCGGGGTGCCGACGACGGCCGCGCGGCCATCGCTGGCGGTGACCGTGGGCGAGGTCGCGCCTGCGCCGGCCTCGGCGAGGGGCCTGGCCAGGCCGAAGTCGACCACCTTGATCACGCCATCGCGGCGGATCATGACGTTGGCGGGCTTGAGGTCGCGATGGACGATGCCGTGGTCGTGCGCCGTCTGGAGTGCGTCGGCGATCTGGCGCGCGATCCGCAGCGCGTCGGGCACGGGCAGCGCGCCGTTCGCGAGACGCGCCGCCAGCGATTCGCCCTCGACGAACTCCATGGCCAGCGCCGCCAGGCCATCGGCGAACTCGATCCCAAAGAGGGTGGCGATGTTGGGGTGATTGATCAGCCCGAGGGCGTGAGCCTCACGCTCGAGCCGGGCGCGCCGCCGTTGGTCGAAGCGCTCGCCCGACACGACCTTGAGCGCGACGTCGCGCGACAGGCGGACGTCACGCGCCAGGAACACGTCGCCCTGTCCGCCGCTGTCCACCAGCGCCGTCACTTCGTACGGACCGATGCGGTCCCCGTGGCCGATGGTCATCCGACATCGGCGTCCGGCCGGCGAGGGGGCGGGACAGGAAGGGCGCGTGGGGGCTCAGGCGCCACGGTGCGTCTCGGTCGGCATTCCGGTCACGGAGGTCCGATAGACCATTCGGATCGCGCCGACATGAACCACGTCACCCTCTTGCAAGCGCACCTGGCCGAGGACCGTCGTCGTCCCGACACGCGTGCCGTTCTTGCTGCCGAGATCCTCGAGCATGGCGCCCGTCGCGTCGACGAGGATGGACGCGTGGCGCCGCGAGACACTCGCGAAGTCCAGCCAGACCCGCGACGCCGGGTCCCGACCGATCGCGTTGTCGCCGGTCGCCAGGCGGATGCGCCGACCGTCGATCTCGACCCAGTGCAGGGCATCGGGCTCGGTGACAGGCGCCGCTTCGACAACCGTCCCGACGGCGTAGCCGATGCCGTGCACCGTCCGGATCAGGTCCACGGCGTGGTCCTTCTCTCGCAGCTCTCGCCGCACCTCCTTCACGAGGCTCGCGAGCGCGGCGTCCGAGACGAACGTGTCTGGCCAGAGTGCCCGGTGCAGCTCCGCCTTGGGTACCACTCGTGGTGCTTCCCGCACGAGGAAGGCGAGCAGGTCGAATGCCTTGGGTGTCAGGTGCAGGGGGGTGCCGTCGCACGAGACCCGGCGCGCGACTACGTCCAGCGTCACGGGGCCGAAACGCGCATGAGCGCGATCCCCCGTTTCTCCCTCGGAATTCCCCCGAGTTGCCCCAGACATCGGCGATGCGGCCATCCTACGCTCCGCTCCATCAATCGGGCAAGTCGGCCAGAGCTGGAACCGGCGTCTCGAGGCCCGATGGCCTCGCGGGCGCATTCGGGCGCGAGCCCACCGTGGGAAGAGCCATGCGCACGATGCACACCACGAAGACCCTCAGTCTCCCGGGCGCCGCCGTCGCCCTGCTCGTTCTCGCTGCGCTCCATCATCAGTTCACCGTCGAGGCCGCCCCTCCCAGGAACGCGGACCCGCGACGCGCCTACTACATGACCGGGACGACCCACACCGGAAGCCAGGTGCTGACCGCGTGCGCCGCCGGGTTCCACACGGCGTCGGTCTTCGAGATCTTCGTCCCCTCGGTGCTGCGGTACGACACCGCACTGGGCGCGGCGACCTTCGACTCGGGCGTCGGTCCGCCGTCCGGAGAGGCCGGCGTCGCGTGGGTGCGCACGGGTGATTCCCTCGGGCCGCACTGCGATGCATGGACGAGCGAGGTGGGATTGGGGGCGGCGGCGACCTTGAATCCCGACTACGAATCCAGAGCCCTTCTACAGATGGGCACTCACGACTGCGCGGCCCCGGCCTCTGTCTGGTGCATCCAGGACTGAACGAGCGCAGTGGGCGGGGACGCCGCCCGTCGGAGGAGCCATGCACGCCAGGCCCGATACGAAGACCATGACGATCCCGGGCGTTGCCTTCGCCTGCCTCGTCGTCGCAGCGGCACTCCATCATCAGTTCGCCGTGGAGGCGGCTCCCCCGAAGAACGCAGACCCGCGTCGCGCCTACTACATGACCAGGACGACACACACGGGTAGCCAGGCCCTGACCGCGTGCGCCGCCGGGTATCACATGGCATCGGTCTTCGAGATCTCCGTGCCAGCGATGCTGCGCTACGAACGCACACTGGGCGTGACCAACGTGGACTCGGGCGCCGGTCCCCCGTCGGGCTCCACCTCAGGCCGGGCGTGGGTGCGAAGCGGCCTGTTCGAATACGGTCCCAATCACTGCGGCGGCTGGACGAGCGAGGAAGGAGGGGGACTGGTGGCGTCGTTCGACCAGGAACCAGGACCGAGGACGCCGCGGCTGTTCGTGGGCGGCCAGTGGTGCACATCCCTGGCCGCCGTCTGGTGCGTGCAGGACTGAACGCAGCCGGCCGCGGGCTGCATCGTGAAGATCACGGAGATTGACTCACCGACGACCCGGAGGGAATCCGCCATGTCCGTCAGGCACACCATCATTCCAGCCGTCCTGTCCTGCCTCGTATTGTCGGTGGCCGCGCCACCGATCCACGCACAAGGGGTCTACGAGGGCTTTCAGCCGACGTTTCCGCAGTTTGCGACCGGACAGGGACTGGCCGGCGCCTGGACGCAGGGCGGCTTCAACGTCCTGGCGGCTGGATACACCGTGCAGGTCGACTCGCTGGCCTTCCAGGGGCTGCAGACCAGTGGTGGCCGGGTGTCCGGCGGAGCCTTCACGACCTTGAACGGCGCCGTCCGCAACCTCCTGCAGGCGGGTGGCGCGGACTACTCGACCATGTACATCAGTTTCCTCGTGCGCCCGCTCGGGACACTGAACGCGGGCATCTACAGTGGCTATTTCGGCGTGACCGTCGCCGGTGGGCCTGCCAACGAACTGTTCATCGGCAAGGGCGGCGGCGGCGACACCGGGAGCTATGTCCTCGAAACCCGCGGAGGAAGCGGACAGGTCAGTTCTGGCGTACCTGTCGTGGTCGGGCAGACGGCCCTGCTGGTCGTGCGTGCGGACTTCCTGCCTGGCAACGACGTCTTCACGCTGTACGTCAACCCGACCCCGGGTGGTGGCGAACCGTCGACCGGCACCGTCAAGTCCGACATCAACGTCGGTGCCGTGACCCGGTTGGGCATCTACTCGTCGGGTGCCTATTCGGTCGACGAAATCAGGGTCGGGGCGAGCTTTGCGGAGGTGACGCCTCGTGTCGCGTTTGCCGGGAGTCCCGGCGCTGCCAATTGCACGGGGCAGTCGGTGTCGGCGCTGGCCAGCCAGTACAAGGGCATCGCCAAGGCCGCCGCCGCGCTGGGCTACGACGACGTGACGGCACTGCAGGGAGCCATCGCCGACCACTGCACGCCGTAGTGACCAACGGTGCGGCCTCCTCAGTGCGTGGCTGTCGTCGGCGACGCCTGCTCGTCCTGGTACAGCAGCGCGGCCTGCCTGGCCACGTAGGCGCGGATCAACTCCGCGTCGGCCGGGGAGATCTGCTTGCCGAACCGCGGCATGCCGCGCGTCGACAGGGCTTCCTCGACGACCGCGGCCTTCCACAGCGCGGCGTCCTGCAGGCGCCCGGACTTGCGCAGGTCCGGCAGCACGCCGCCGGTGATCGCGGCGATGCCGTGGCACTGCAGGCAGTACGTGTCGTACAGGAGACCGCCGCGGCGGTACTCCGCCTCGCTCACCGGGAGGGATGGCGGCTTCGGCGTCGGGACACGCGTGAAGCGGAACACCGGCGCCGGCGCCGAACCTCCGAGCTTGAACGTGTACACGTGCGCATTGGTCGGCGAGCCTTCCCGGGGCAGGAACAGGCCGTTGATCAGGAAGAACACGCCGCCGTAGCCGGCCGGCACCGACACGTACTGCTCGCCATCGATCTCGTAGCTCACCGGGCCGGCGAGCGTCGCGGCCTGGTTGTCGAACGACCAGAGCTCCTTGCCCGTCTTGGCGTCCATGGCGAGGAAGTGCCCGTCGACGGTGCCCTGGAACACGACGTCGCCGGCCACGGCCAGCGTGCCGCCGTTGTACGGCCCGCGCCGCGCCGCGCGCCATGCCACCTTGCGCGCCACGGGATCCCATGCGAGCAGGGCGCCGCGATAGCTGTTGCGGATCGCCTTGCGCACTTGCAGGTCGTCGGGCAGCGTGCCGATGAGGACCCCGAGGTTCTGGAAGCCCTCGAGGCGCCTGTAGGCCGTGTCGTGGGTGTAGTCGATGGCGCCGTCCTGGATCGGGATGTAGACCAGCCCGGTCCGGGGGCTGTACGCCATCGGGTGCCAGTTGTGCCCGCCGTCAGGGTTGGGGTGGATGAGCGCGGTCCCCGCCTTGAAGCGCGCCTCGGGGTTCTCGATCGGCCGGCCGGTCTTCATGTCCACGGCGTGCGCCCAGGCAATCGGCGCGCCGGCCGGCGTGTCCGTGGCTGGCTTGAGGTCCAGGTACGGGTCGGCGGAGATCAGCTGGCCGTTGGCGCGGTCGATGACGTAGAAGAACCCGTTCTTGGGCGCCTGCATCGCGACCTTGCGCGGCACGCCGCCGATGGTGAGGTCGGCCAGCATGATCGGCTGCGTGGCGGTGTAGTCCCACGTCTCGCCGGGCGTGGTCTGGTAGTGCCACTTGTAGGCGCCCGTCTTCGCGTCCAGGGCGACGATCGAGGCGAGGAACAGGTTGTCGCCGCCGCCCGGGGATCGCACCTGCTGGTTCCACGGCGAGCCATTGCCGACGCCGACCAGCACCTGCTCGAACTCCGGGTCGTAGACGATGGCGTCCCAGACCGTGCCGCCACCCCCGTCCTTCCACCACGCGCCGGTCCACGTTGCGCGCATCCGCTCGAGCACCGCGTCGGACGCCGCGCCGTCAGGCCCCTTCGCCGGGTCGCCGGGCACGGTATAGAAGCGCCAGCGGAGCGCGCCCGTCTGGGCGTCGTAGGCCGACACGTAGCCGCGCACGCCGTACTCGGCGCCGCCGTTGCCGATGAACACCAGCCCGTCGGCGACGCGCGGCGCACCGGTGATCGTGTAGGGCTGCGACTGGTCGACGGTGACCGTCTCCCACGCGACGCGGCCCGATGCGGCATCGAGGGCCACGAGCCGGCCGTCGATCACGCCCACGTACACGCGGTCGCCGTGCACCGCGACGCCGCGGTTCACCACGTCGCAGCAGGCCTTCGGTCCGACCTCGCGACTCACCTTCGGGTCGTACACCCACCGCTTCGCGCCGGTCCTCGCGTCGATGGCGTGGACGATGCTCCACGCCGAGGTGACGTACATCACGCCGTCGCGGACGATCGGCGTGGCCTCGGCCCCGCGGTTCATGCCGAGGTCGTACGACCACGCGAGCCCCAGCCTGCCGACGTTGGCCGTGGTGATCCGCGCGAGCGGGCTGTAGCGCTGCTCGCTGTACGTGCGGCCGTGCGACAGCCAGCTGCCGGGCTCGGTGTCGGCCGCAACCACGCGCGCGGTGGCGGCATCGTGCCGGGACGGTGCGGGACCGCATGCGGCAAGGGCGCTGACGCCGAGCGCCAGTCCGACGCGTTGCAGGGCGGTGATGGCGCAGATGCTCACTTGATCCCGATGACCATCGAGTCAGGGCCGACGAGGTGCTCGACCCGCGTCAACGAGAAGCCGGCCTCGCGCATCCAGCCGGCGCAGTCGGCACCCGTGTAGTCGAAGCCTCCGGGCGTCTCAATCAGCATGTTCAGGCTCATCATCAGCCCGAACGCGTTCGTCGAGCGGTCGTCGTCGATGATCGACTCGTAGATCACGAGGGCGCCGCCGGCCGGCAGCGACGCGAACGCCTTGCCGATCAGCATCTGCTTGGTGGGCAGATCCCAGTCGTGCAGGATGTGGCCCATCAGGATGACGTCGGCCTTCGGCAGGTCGGACTCGAAGAAGTTGCCCGGCGCGAACGTCAGCCGATCGGCCAGGCCGAGCCCGGCGACGTACTCCTCGAAGACGGGCGCCACTTCCGGCAGGTCGAACCCCTGGCCCTGCAGGTGCGGGTTGGCGAGCGCGATCTGACTGGCGAGATCACCCTGCGCCGTGCCGACGTCGACGTAGGTGCGGTACTCCGACCACGGGAAGTCGTGCGCGATCGCCAGGTTCGCGCCGCGGCTGATGCCGCTCATCGCCGCCAGGAACTCCCTGAGGCGAGCAGGATCGGCGTACAGCGACTCGAACAGGCCCGGGCCGCCGGACTTGATCTCGTTCTGCGGCAG
Organism: Luteitalea sp. TBR-22; assembly: GCF_016865485.1. NCBI lineage: Bacteria > Pseudomonadati > Acidobacteriota > Vicinamibacteria > Vicinamibacterales > Vicinamibacteraceae > Luteitalea > Luteitalea sp. TBR-22. The sequence continues at coordinate 1,190,688 of NZ_AP024452.1, forward strand.
CCCGGTGCGCAGGGCCTCCGTCAGGTGTCCCCAGAACGGGTACAGGCGATGGTTGGCCATCTCCAGCATCCCGCCGATATACGAGGGCTTGTGCCGATCCAGGAACAGGTCGGTCTGCGGGGTGTTCGCGTACTGGTCGCCCGAGCGGGTGAGGAACCCGAGCGCGACGAGCGCGTCGAGGAAGTCGCGTGCCGAGCGGGGATGGAGCCCGAGGCGCCCGGAGAGGACCGCGAACGGCTCGGGGCCCCGTGCGAGCTCCGTGAAGACGCCCATCTCCACGGCGCTCAGCAGGGTCTTGGACGCCCAGAACGCGAGGCCGGTCTGCAGGATGTGTTCAGGGGTCAGGGGTGCGGTCACGGCGACGCTCTCGTGAGGGCGGCGAGACCGCGCCGCACGGCAAGGCAGTGGATGGAACGCCCCAAGGTTATCTCACAAGCTCTGCCTTTCGTGGGGCGCGGCCAGGACCTCATTCGCGGACCCGCAAGGGCATGGCGATGGGCCGGAAGGGCGCCGCCGATGCGCCACGGAACTTCAGCGAGGCGGCGACGAATGCGAACTCGTGGACGCCGTCGCGGGCAAGCGCCTCGAGATCGACCACCTCCACGATCGGGATCCCACGCTGCGCCAGCAGGTATGTGTGGACAGGCACCCACGATGGGCCGGGCTCGACGGGGAAGTGCTCGAGACTCAGGTTGTCACCCCCGATGACCATGGCCTGCCGCTCTTCGGCGAGCCAGCGCGCCGCCTCCAGCGACAACCCGGGCTGGTTCAGGACGTACCTGTCCACGTCTGGCCACGTCGTCATGCGTCCGCCCCGGATCAGCACGACGTCGCCGGGCTCGACGTCGACCCGCTGCCGTCGCAGGGCTGCCTGCAGGTCGGCCGCGGAGATGCGATAGCCGTCGGGCAGCACCGGCAGGCCCTTCAGGCCGGCCACGTCGATCAGCACGCCGCGCGCGACGATTGGCGGGAACTGCTCGACGCCGGCCTTGCGCCAGCCGCGGTCGCCGAGGTGCTGGTCGGCGGTGAACCCGTTCCAGATCGCGCCGCGCAAGCCGAAGTGGTTCAGCGCGTCGATGTGCGTGCCGGTGTGCGTGTACATCGACACCGCATCGCCGGTGTAGGCGACCAGGGCGTTCTTCGCGGCGCCGACACCCGCCGGATCGTCGACGGCCGTGCCACGCGGGGTGTGGGTCAGCCAGTACTGGTAGCGGGGGTCGCCCAGCAGGTGCCAGCTCGGCATGCCGACGAAGTACTCCACCGAGAGGTCGTACAGCCGACCGGCATCGGCGCGGGCCATGACGGCCTGCCGCGACGCTGGCGTCATCATGTTCAGCGTCCCGATCTGGTCGTCGGGGCCCCACGGACTGCGGGCCGGTTGCGGAAGGGTGGTGGCGGCGTGCACGGCCACCGAGACGATGGCGAGGGTGAGGGCGAGGGACCGGAACAGCACGGGACGCTCCTGTGGGGACGGTCGTCGGGCAGGCGACCGACGTTCATGTGTGTGCCAAACAAAACGTGTTGGCAACACATGATACGTGCGCCACACCGCGAGGTTCCCTGCGGCCGCGTGGGTCAGGGCGTGAGCACGTCGAGGATGCCGACGAGCGACTCCACCTGCGGACCCGTGAGCGCCCCCAGGGTCTCGTCCTGGAGCGCGGCGATCTCGGGGTCGACGGCCGCCAGCAGCGCGCGGCCCTCGTCGGTGATGCGGGCGACCGACAGCCGTCGGTTGTCGGGCGCCCAGCCCCGCTCGATGAAGCCGAGCCGGTCGAGCCGATCCAGCAGCCGGGTGACGTCAGGGGCGCGGCTCACCAGCCGGTTGGCGATCTCGTAACGCGGATGGCCTTCGGGGGGCGCGCCGCGCAGGATCCGCAGCAGGTTGTACTGCGTGTGGGTGATGCCGTGGCGCTCGCAGACCGCCTCCAGCCTGACGCGGAGGTGCTCACCCACCACCAGCAGTCCGACGAAGGCCGCCTCGCGCCGACTGCGGAACCGGCGCTGCCGAACCCGGGCCTCGAGGCGCTGTGGCATGGTGCCGACGATATGTGTCGCCAACACGCGCGTCAAGCCGGGCGACTCGGGCCTGGCCGCCGACGGACGCATCGGCGGCCGGCCCCAGGTCCGATCAGAGACTCCCGGCGATTGCGATCAGGCCGTCGGCCTGCACCGCGGGCAGGGCCGTGCCGCGTCCCTGCTGGAGCCGCGCGATGACCGTCGCCAGCAGGCTCTCCTTCAACGGCGTCTGCCCGGCCTTGGCGGCCGCCGCCGCGTCCTTTACCAGCGCCAGCAGTTCCCTGCGCAGCGGCGCGTCGATCACCATCGCGCTGATCCCCTGGCGCAGTTCCGTGAACGTGAACGCGCCCGGGTGCCCGATTCCCTGGGGCAACTGGACGGCCGGCAGCAGCAGGCCGTTCTCGCCGTTGGCCCCGATCTGCATGGCCCGAAGCACCTCGGCGACGAACCGCGCGAAGATCGGCCGGACCGACCCGTCGCAGAACACGCGCACCGATCCGTCGCAGAACGCCGGATTCCCCACGTACTGCAGGTCGCTGATCGCGAGCGTCTTCCCGTTGTCGGAGAGGGAACGCAGCGCCGCGTCGACGTCCGCGCCCGGATGCGCGAGGATGGCCGGGAGCAGCAACCCGAAGTCGGTCTGCTCGACGTACGGCAGGAGCCCGAACAACGCGCCGATCGCCTCGATCTGCGCCCGATCGATCAGCGCGAACATGCGTTGCCGCGCGGCGCCCGCGCCGGGTGTCGGGAACGACCGGATGTCGGACGCCACCAGGCGGCCCTCGACCATGTCGATGTCGAGTACCAGGCTGTCGCTCCCGGTGATCCCGGGCACCGGCTCGGCCAGCAGCGACACGCCTGTGCGCGACAGCCGAAGCGCCACGAACTTGTACCCGTCGCGGGCGTCCCCAAACGGGGCGGCGCCGTCGGCGACGAGGATGTCCTCGAGGCTGTCCGGCAGGCGCCCCTGGCGCGCGTGGTAGTTGTGCACCGCGAGTCCGAGTTGCTTGAGGTTGTTGCTCGCCTGGGATCGATTGGCCGCCTCGCGCACCTTCTGCACGGCAGGCAGCAGCAACCCGATGAGAATCGCGATGATCGCGATGACGACGAGCAGTTCGATGAGGGTGAAGCCGCGCGCGCTGCGGGCGCGCGCGCCGAGTATGCGGGGGTGACCGATGGACATGAACGTACCTCCACGGCGAGGCGCTGGGAGGTGGCGACTCGGCCTTCAGGGCGACTGGAACGGGCGAACAGATTCAAGAACGACGGACGGCGGACGGGCGCACAAGGACGAGCCGGGGAGGCCGGGGAGACGCGATGCGCGTCTCCGTCGTCGGGGCGGTGCGGCCGCTGCCGGTCCGAAGCTCCCGCGCGGGGCCGTCCCGTCCCGCGCTACCGACGATGCTGGCCCGAGAGGGCGGCCAGCGCACGGTCTGCAGCCTCGACGCCACGGGCCTGCGCTTCCTCGAAGAGCGGCAGGGCGCTTAGATCCGAGTGCGCGAAGAACAGCCGATCCAGGCCGCGTCGGGCCGCCTGCCACGCCGGGTCGGACAGCAATCCCGGCGTCGGGCGGACCATCGCGTGCCCGAACCGCATGATGTCGACGCGCGACACGCACTCACGAATGTCGGGATGGGCCCGGGAGAGGTCGCCGAGGATCCTGTCGCGAAGCGTCCCGTACTCCTGCGCCAGGAGCCACCGTCGCGCGTCGATCGCCGGCTGGTGCGCGAGCGCCCAGTAGTACGTCCAGACGGTACGCGGAACGTGCCGCCGCAGGGCCTGGTGCGTGGCGACGACGTACCCGAGGGCCGGCGAGTCGTAGAGCACGTTGTCCCAGGCCACAGGGAACCAGCGCTCGGCGGGCCAGCGATCGAGGGTCAGGTTGGCGGTCACCCACGGCGACGAGGTCACCCTGGCGGGCGGCGCGCCCTCGACGACGCGCGTCGCGACGTGCAGCGGCGCGGCGACGATCACCGCCTCGGCAGACCAGGTCGCGGCCGTCGACTGCACCAGCCAGCCGCGACCGGACCGCGTGACGCGATACGTCGCCTCGTCCGTGCGGACGCGAGCGCCCAATCGCTGCAGCAGCCGGCGTGCAATCCAGCCGTTGCCTTCGGGCCAGGTGAGCGGCCCGGTGTCGTCGGCGTCGCGGGCGGCGAAGTACAGCAGGCCGGCCCATGCCGAGACGTCGCGGGCCAGGCCGCCGTAGTCGTCGCGGCACGCGTAGTCGACCTGCCAGCGGAGCCACGGCGAGTCGAACCCCTCGCGATCGAGCCAGGCGGCCATCGACAGCGCATCCTCGGGTGGCGGATGCGCCGGGTCGAACGACGCGGCCATCGGGATCGTGAAGCGCCCGGTACCGCGCAGCGCTTCCATGCGGGCTGCGAAGCGCGCGAACTGGTCGCGGTCGCGCCGCGTCGGCCCGACCTGCGGCTCGAGCCCTTCCTGCCACCGGCCGTGGATGAAGAGGCGCTCGTCGGGGGCGTGGACCAGGTGACGCTCGTCCCAGTTCGTGCCGTCGTAGACGCCCAGGTCGCTGAAGATCTCGCGCACGAGACCGGCCGCGGCGCCGGGGACGGGCACGTAGTGGGCACCCCAGGGGTAGGCCGACACCTCGTTCTCGCCGAACCGTGCGTTGCCGCCGGCCTCGGGCTCCATCTCGAGGATCACGAAGTCCGTGAATCCCCGCTTCAGCAGGCGCCAGCCGGCGCACAGTCCCGCCATCCCGCCGCCGACGATGACGACGCCGGCGCGGCGGGAGTCGCGCCCCGCCGGCAGCCCGACGCCGTCGCGCAGTCGGTGACCGCGCACCTGCGACTCGTTGACGAAGCCGCCCGCGATGGCGCGCCCCGCCTTGCGCGTGAGCCCGACGAGGGCTGCCGACAGGAAGGTACGGCGATCTGTGATCACGAGGGTGCCGCGATGCCGCGAATGCCGCTCTGCCGCAGCGACGGCCGGAGGTGAGCCCGATCCCCGCTCCGCGATCCCCGATCCGCGGACCTACTTGTTGATCGCATTCCACTCGCGCTCGTAGTAGCGCACGAGCGCCTGCGTGTGCAGCCGGTTGGGCTCGACCGGCACGCGCGCCATGTCGAGCGGGAAGTCGAACAGCTCCGGCAGCGAGCGGACGTCGAGGAATCGCAGGCCCGGCGGCAGCGACGTCGGCACCGCCGGCCGCTGCGCGCCCGCCAGCACGTAGCCCCATTCCCCGAACGACGGCACGTACACGTGGTAGGGCGCCGTCACCAGTCCCGCCTGCTCGATGGTCGCGACGATGCACCAGTACGCCTGTCGCGCGAAGAGCGGCGAGGTCGCCTGCACCACGAACGTGGCGCCGGGCGACAGCCGCGCCGCGAGCATCCGGTAGAACGTCGTGGTGTACAGCTTGCCGAGCGAGAAGTTCGACGGGTCGGGAAAGTCGACGATGGCGAAGTCGAACGACTCGCCTGGCGTGTCGAGCCACGAGAACGCGTCGGCGTTGACGATCCGCACGCGGGGATCGCGCAAGGCGCCGCCATTGAGCCGGCGCAGCTCGTTGTGCGTCGAGAACAGGCGGGTCATCTCGGGATCGAGGTCGACCAGCGTCACCTGCTGCACCCCGGGGTGGCGCAGCACCTCGCGCAGGGCCAGGCCGTCGCCGCCGCCCAGGATCAGCACCCGCCGCGCCGAGGGCAGCGCCGCCAGGCCCGGGTGCACCAGCGCCTCGTGGTAGCGGTACTCGTCGCGTGAGCTGAACTGCAGGTTGGCGTTGAGGAACAGCCGCAGGTCGCCCTTCCAGGCGGTGAGCACGATGCGCTGGTACGGCGTCGTGCGGGCGAGCACCACCTCGTCGGCGTACAGGTTGGCCTCGGCCAGGTCCAGGATGTCGTTGGCGCGCCACAGGCCGATGCCCAGGGCGGCCAGGGCGATGGCGCAGGTCGCCTGCAGGACGCGGCGCGTCGCTGCCCCGATCGAGTCGCGCAGGACCGACGTGGTCCACAGGGCGACGAGCACGTTGAGCGCGCCGAACAGCATCGGCGCGCGTACGAGCCCCAGCCTGGGCACCAGGACGATGGGGAAGAGCAGCGAGGCACCGAGCGCCCCGAGGTAGTCGAAGGTGAGGACGTTGGCGACCACGTCCTTGAACTCGAAGCGGTCGCGCAGCAGCCGCATCAGGAGCGGGATCTCGAGGCCGACCAGCGTGCCGACCACGAGCACCAGCACGTAGAGCAGCAGCCGGAACGCGTCGGTGTAGGCGAAGGCGAGGAAGAGGATGGCCGACGAGAAGCCGCCGACCACGCCCACCATGATCTCCACGAGGACGAAGCGGGCGGCGAGGCCGCGACCGACGAAGCGCGAGAGCCAGGAGCCGACGCCCATCGCGAACAGGTACGTGCCGATGACGGTGGAGAACTGCGTGACGCTGTCGCCGAGCAGGTAACTGGCGAGCGCGCCGGCCACGAGCTCGTAGATGAGCCCGCAGGCGGCGATCAGCAGGACGGAGGCGAGGAGGGCAGCGGTCACGAGGATGCCGGATTGCCGCGATGCCGGAATGCCGCGGGGGCCCGGCTCTCGGCCGCATGCCCGCCGGAGCGCCGCACGCGCGACGGCGGGTCAGTGGATCGCGGCGGCGATGATGATCGACATGCCGAGCGCGAACGCGCCGACGAGGATCGCCAGCGCGACGTTGTGCTTCTCGACGATCTCCTTCCACAGCTCGTAGGGCGTCAGCAGGTCGGCGACGACGAACGTGGCGAAGAGGGTGAAGATGCCGAGTGCCGCGAAGACGACGGCGGCGATCAGGTTGGTGAGCAGCGTGGCTTCCATCGATCACTTCCCTCCGAAGTAGCGGGGCGCGCCGTTGTAGAGCGAGCGGTAGGCGCCGGGGTTGTCACGGATCGAGCGCGGCACGTTGCGCACCACCGTGGCGCCGGTCAGCCAGCCCGATCGGTCGGCGTTGACGGCCCAGCCCGTGGTGAGCAGGCCGAACACGAGGTAGATCACTGCGCGGCGCATGCGGCCTCCCGCCTACTCGTCATCGTCATCGTCGTCGTCGGAGCCCGAGGAGGCGTAGTCGCTCTCCTGGTCGCGCTTGTGCTCGAAGATGTTCTTGCGGAACCAGATCCACAGGGGCCGGATCAACAGCAGCACGATCCCGAGCAGGTACGGGGTCGGGTCGGGCACGTCGCGACGGACGCTGATCGTGTAGGGCACCGTGACCCCGGCCGGCCCTTCCGGCTCGACGCGCAGGTAGTACTGGCCGGCGGGCATGCGCGGCAGGGTCATCAGCGCCGACCTGCTGCCCTCGGTCCACGACTCGCCGCCCTCGACGCCGGCGTAGTAGCCGATCTCGGCGTCGACGTTCTGAGCCTCGCCCGTGTCGAGGTTGACCAGCGCGACGTCGAAGCCGATCCAGGAGTTCGTGATGCTGGTGAGGATCTTCACGTCCACCGTGCCGGCGCTCTTCAGCGTGAAGGTGGGCGTGACGAACGACGACTCGGGCTGGCCCGGGACGTACGTGTAGCCTCCCGAGAACACCTGCTCGCTGCCGCCGCTGATCAGCCGCCACAGCATCAGCACCAGCAGCAGGCCGGCGAGCCAGCGGAAGGCCCGCCAGAGCGCCCGCGACTTCTCGACGTACGGATTGGGCTGGTTGGCGAAGACGCCCTCGGGCACGGGGGGATCCCCGGGCACCTGGAACGCCTGCCAGATCTGCTTCGGGTCCGTGTAGACGCCGCGCGACCACGTGCGCTCCTGCGCCGTCCCCTCGGCCGAGAGCATGAAGGGCGGATCGACGTAGTCGTCGGTCTCGACCGATTCGCCGGCCTGCGCGCGCCACGGGAACTCGCCGAGCACGTAGTCGGTGCGCGCCGTCGCGCGCTGGAAGTGCTTGAACGTGTTGCCGCCCTGCGACTGGCCGATGCCGCGCGAGGTCATCGCCTGGGCGGGCAGCTCGCGCACCGGGGTGACGTCGTTCCAGTGGCCGTTGTAGGCCGTGAGGTACCGGAAGCCGTGGTACGGGTTGAACAGCACGTACTCGTCCCACGGGTAGCGCGTGCCGTCCACGGTGACCGACCGCTGCTGGAAGCCGATCACGTCGTAGGGCTGGCCGGCCCACTGCCCGCGGCTGCCGAGCGGGATCACGGGCCGGATCCACTCGCGCGCCGCCGCATCCTGCAGGGCCACGACGTTGCGGTCCCTGGCGTCGATCACCGCGCCGCAACTGGTGCACGCGACCGAGAGGGTATGCGACAGCGCGCGCAGCTCCACCGCCGCGCCGCAGTTGGCGCAGTTGAAGCCGGCGAGCCCCTTCGACGCGTCGCTGGCGTCGAAGGTCCGCAGGTTGCGGAGGTTCAGTTCCTCGAAGGCCACCAGCCGACCGATGAACAGCAACGGCGCGTCGTCGCTGTAGTCGATGGTGCCGAACGTCGCGTCGTGTCCCCGCAGGTCCACGAACGACACGTCGTCCTTGCCCCAGTACTCGAACGGCAGCTCGCCCTCGACGCCCTTGTAGTGGGCGACGGTCATCGTCGTGACCTTCAGGGGGCGGCCGTTCCACGTGTAATCGACGCCGACCGTGACACGGTCGAGCGGCGGGAGCGGCTGGTCCGGCGTCACCACGCTGGACACGGCGAACTCGAGCTGGGCGTCCGACAGCCATCCGCTCGTGCCGTTGTCGTACACGAGGTGCCACTCGTTCCACCTGCCCTGCTCGTACTCGTAGACGATGCGGCCGACGACGGTGAAGGCCTGCCCGTCGAGTGAGCCCTGGGTGCCGAGCTGGATGGGCGAGGCGTCCGGCGGCAGGTCGGCGATCTCGCCAATCGTCTCGATGTCGACGTCGTGGCGGACGATGACCGAGCGGCAGCTCTCGCAGGTGGTCTGCACGGCGCTCGACCAGCGGTACCGCACCGGCGCGCCGCAGTTGGGACAGCGTCCCGCCGGGCCCCTCATGCCAGGACCGTCCCGGCCGGCGCATAGGCGCGGTCCACCCGGCGCACCAGCGTGTCGGTGGCGCCGAGCTCCTCGGCCATCACCGCCGCGGCATCGAAGTCGGCGCGGGCGCGGCAGCAGAACACGTTCACGCAGATGGAGCCGTGCTCCGGAAACGTGTGACAGGCCAGGTGCGATTCGGCCAGGACGACGAACCCCGTGAGGCCGCCCGGACCCGGGAAGCGGTGCCACACCGCCGGCGCCACCGGCGTCAGGCGGAGGTCGGCGATCAGGCGGTCGAACAGCGCGGCGAGACGGGCGCCATCGCGCAGCACGTCGGCGTCGCAGCCGCGGGCGTCGATGATCCACTCCGCGCCCCCATGTGCAAGCTGGGGGGCGTGGCCGGCGCCGTCGGGCGCAGGGGCACGGGAGGAGTCGCGGTCCGGGGGGAGGACGGCCATGGCGCGCGTGGCCCCGGATTATACGGCAGCGGTGCGACGGCTGCGCAGGCTATGCTTCGCCATCCGGAGAGCGAGGTGTGTCGTTGGAGACGGGCCAGTCAAGGCTGAAGGTGACGCTGTCGACGTTCATGTTCCTGCAGTACTTCATCTGGGGGTGCTGGTACGCCAGCATGGGGACCTACCTCGCGCACACGCTCGGCTTCGACGGCGGGCAGGTGGGCCTGGCGTACGGCGCGTTCGCCATCGGCGCGATGATCTCGCCGTTCTTCGTCGGCCTGGTGGCCGACCGGTACTTCGCCACCGAGCGGATCCTGGCGGTGCTCGGGTTGGCCGGCGGGGTGGTGCTCTGCCTGCTGCCGCGGATGCGCACGTTTGCCACCTTCTACCCGGCGCTGATCCTGTACTGCGCCATCTTCGTGCCGACGCTGGCGCTCGGCAACTCGCTCTCGATGCACCACCTGGCCGACGCGGCCCGCGACTTCCCGCGCGTCAAGGTCTTCTCGGCGGTGGGGTGGTTCGTCGCCGGCGTCGTGCTCAGCCTGCTGGCCGCCGAGCAGCGCGCGCTGCAGTTCTACCTGGCCGGCGCGAGTTCGATCGCCTTCGGGCTCTTCGCCCTCACGCTGCCGCACACGCCGCCGAAGAAGACGGGCGCCGACGTGTCGCTCGGCGAGGTGCTGGGGCTGGATGCCCTGGCGCTGCTCGGCAAGCCGGCCTTCGCGATCTTCATCGCCTGCATGTTCCTGATCTGCATCCCGCTCTACTTCTACTTCGTGATGCTCAGCATCTACCTCACGGACCTGCAGTGGCAGGGCATCGCCGCCAAGATGACGCTGGCGCAGGTGTCCGACGTGGTGTTCCTGTTCCTGCTGCCGGTGTTCCTGAAGACGCTGGGGTACAAGCGGACGATCGTCGTCGGCATCCTCGCGTGGGTGGCACGGTACTTCGCCCTGTCGGCGAGCGTGCACGCGCCGGCGGCCCAGACGCTGCTCGTGTTCCTCGCGATCGGCGTGCACGGGGTGTGCTACGACTTCCTGTTCATCGCCGGGCAGTTGTACGTCGACGAGGAAGCCAACGCGCGGATCCGCGGCGCGGCGCAGGGGTTGATCGCCTTCATCCTGTGGGGCGCGGGGGCGTTCGTCGGCACCCTGCTGGCCGGCCGGGTGCTGGCCGCGCATGCGCTCCCTGGCGTCGGCGGCAGCCACGGCGGGTACGACTGGGCGGCGATCTGGCGCCTGCCCGCATGGGGCGCCGTCGCGGTGCTCGTGCTGTTCCTGCTCTTCTTCCGCGATCCGGCGCGAAAGGCAGCATGACCGCTCACCACGGCGGTCGGTCGAACTGAAGTTCGACCGCCACGAACTCGTCAGTCCGTGGGCGTCGACCTTCAGGTCGACGCATCCCCCGGCTCCAGGACGACGACGGCGTTGTAGTCAGGCTCCATCGACGCGTGGTCGATGGCCGACGAGGACAGCAGCACGTTGCCCTCGGGCCAGTGCACCTCGAGGTTGCCGGGCAGGATGGCCGCCGCCTTGAGCCGCCCCTGATAACTCCCGGCCCTCGCGCGCAGGCGCACCGCGTCGCCGTCGCGCAGCCCGAGCCGGGCCAGGTCGTCCTCGCTGATCAGGATCTCGTCGCGGCTCGCGCCGGTCAGCGGGTCCACCTCGCGCTGGATCATCGAGTTGAACTGCTTGCCGCGCCGCGTCGAGACACGGAAGGCCCGCGACGTGTCGGGCAGTCCCTCGATCTCCATGACGGCGGCGTGGGCCGGACGCGCGACGTCGACCGGCGCGAACCGCGCCTTTCCGTCGGCGGTGGCGAAGCGGCCGTCGGCATATAGCGTCGGCCCGCCCCACTGGAACTGGTCGCCCTGGCGCGCGAGGTGTTCGATCCCGGCGTAGAGGGGAATCGCGCGGGCGATCTCCTCGCGGATGGCCGCCGCGCTCGCGAACCGCACGTGCGGCGCCCGGTCCGGGAACGCGCGTGCCACGGCCTCGCCGATGACCTGCCACTCGGGCCGCGCCGATCCGATGCGCCGCCCCTCGATCTCCGGCGAGAAGATGACGCGGCGCTCGGTGGAGGTCTCGGTGCCGCCACCCGGTGACTCGTACCGGGTGGTCGCCGGCAGGATCAGCACGTCGCCTTCGCCGTCAGCGAGCATGCCCGACGACAGCACGATGTCCTGGTGCACGCGCAGCCGCGGCCGACGCAAGGCGGCGCGCGTGCGCGCCTGGTCGGGCAGCGTCTCGAGGAAGTTGCCGCCGACGATCCAGAACAGGTCGACGTCACCGTCGGCCGCGTGCTCGATCATCTCTGCCGTGGTCCAGCCAGGCGTGTCGGGCACCTGAACTCCCCACACCTGCTGCCATCGCGCGCGCGTCGCGGCCTCGACGGTCGGCACGCAGCCCATCTCGGCGCCGCCCTGCACGCCCGAGTGGCCGCGGATCGGCACGAGGCCACGGTTGGGCCGCCCGGGCAGGCCCCGCGCGAGACCCACGTTGAGCAGTGCCGCCACCGTCTGCACGCCATGCGCGTGCTGCGTCAGGCCCATCGACCAGATGAGCACCGCGTTAGGACGGTCCATCAGCAGGCGCGCGAAGTCGCGCATGCGCTCGGCCGTGCTCCCGCTCTCGCGGGCCAGGGTGTCCCAGTCGGCTGCCAGGGCACGGCTGCGCGCCTCGTCGAAGCCGGTGGTGTGCTCGCGGACGAAGGCCTCGTCGACGCCGCCCATCTCGACCAGCGCGCGCAGGACGCCGACGAGGAAGGCGAGATCCCCGCCGGTGTGGACGTCGAACCAGTGATCGGCGATGCGCGTGCCGAAGACCGCCGACGAGGGGATGGACGGCACCCAGTACCGATCGAGGCCGGGCTCGCGGTACGTGTTGACCACGGCCACCTGCGCGCCGCGTGCCTTGGCGTAGTGGAGGTACTTGGTCGTGACCGGCTGGTTGTTGGCGGCGTTGGAGCCGAAGAACACGATGAGGTCGGCGCCGATCCAGTCGGTGTAGCTGCAGGTGGACGCGCCGTGGCCGAGGGCCGCCTTCATCGCGATGGTCGACGCCGCATGGCAGAGGCGCGCCGCGTTGTCGACGTGCGCGGTGCCGAGCACGCGCGCCGCCTTCTGCGCTGCGTAGTACGTCTCGTTGGTGATGCCGCGCGAGGTCATGAAGAACGCCGCGCGGTGCGGATCGATGCCGCGCATCTCCGCCGCAATCCGGTCGAGCGCCTCGTCCCACGACACGACACGGAAGCCCGGCTCGCCGGCGCGGCGGAGCAGGGGTTCGGGCAGGCGTCCGAGCGATCGCAGGTCGGCCGACGAGGCCGATGTCAGCGCCGACACGTCGCGCAGCACGGCCGGGTCGAGCGCTGGAGCCGTGTTCAGTCGCAGCAGCTCGAGCCGCACCATGCACAGGTGCGTGCCCTTCAGCGTCCAGTCCCTCAGGCCCGACGTGCCGAGCGCGCAGCCGTCGCACACCCCGTGGCGCAGGATGCGCCAGGCGAAGGGCAACTCGTCGCGGTTCTCCCACGCGATGCGGAACATGTCGCGGAAGTGGCGCGGCTTCTGCCGCGTGAGGCCGAACAGGGGCATGGGTCAGGCGATCCGGTGCGGGTGCGTGTAGAGGTTGAAGCCGTCGCCGCGCGTGAACCCCGCGAGCGTGAGCCCGCGCTCCTCGGCCAGGTCGATCGCAAGCGTGGAGGGCGCCGACACGGCCACGAGCACCGGGATGCCGGCGAGCACGGCCTTCTGCACGAGCTCGAACGACGCGCGGCCGCTCACGCAGAGGATGTGGGTGCCGAGCGGCACGGCGCCGGCCAGGACCTGCCGACCCACCACCTTGTCGACGGCGTTGTGGCGGCCGACGTCCTCGGCCGAGTGCACCAGGGTGCCGTCGAGCGCAAACAGTCCCGCCGCGTGCAGCCCGCCGGTGTGATCGAAGACCGCCTGCGCGGCCCGGAGACGATCGGGCAGGCTCGCCACCAGCGAGGCTGGCACGGTCCACCCGTCGGTGAGCGGCGCCGCGTCGGTACGCAGCGCGTCGAGCGTCGGCCGCCCGCACACGCCGCACGCCGAGGTCGCGGTGACCTGCCGTCGCTCCGCCGCGCGGGCCGCGAGCCGCGCCGGCGCGTCGCCGGCGAGCCGGACGTCCACGGTGTCACCGCCGGGGTCGACCTCGATGCCTGCGATTTCGTCGGCGTGCTTCACGACCTGCTCCGACAGCAGGAAGCCCGCGGCCAGCGACGCGTCGTCGCCGGGCGTCCGCATCGTGATCACGAACGGTTCGCCCTGCACCCGGATCGCGAGCGGCGCCTCGGTGGCGGCTCGGTCGGTGTCCTCGCGGCGCCCACCGTCGTGGACGCGGATCAGTTCGATGGTTCGCCACGGAGCCGGCACGGGGGGATCTTATCGGGGATCGGGGATCGGGGACGCCCTCACTCGTACCGGACGGCGTCCACCGGCTGCAGGGCCGCCGCGCGCAGGGCCGGGTAGAGGCCGAACACGATGCCGACAAGAAGCGCCACGCCGAGGCCCATCAGCACGGCCGGGATGGAGACGTGCGTCGGCCACCCGGCCCGGCTGGTGATCAGGGCCGAGGCGGCCACGCCCAGCCCCACGCCAATCACGCCGCCGCCCGTCGTCATGACCACGGCTTCGACGAGGAACTGCAGCAGCACGTCGCGGCGGCGGGCGCCCGCCACACGGCGCAGGCCGATCTCGGGCGTGCGCTCCGCCACCGTCGTGAGCATGGTGTTCATGATGCCGATTCCGCCGACGAGCAAGCCGATCGCCGCCACGCACCCGAGTACGATCGCGAACGTGCGCTGCGTCCGCTGTCGCCGTGCCAGCAACTCGCGAGGGACGACGATGGTCGCCGTGCCCGGGCCGGGCTGGGACTGGAGCGCCTGCTCGGCCACCCGCGCCGCCGTCGCGGCCTGTGCACCGTCGTGCAGGTGCAGCCAGATTTCCTGGACCTCCTGCAGCGGCGCCGCCTCCCGGGAACGCCCGGTCAGCGTCGCGAGCGGCACCAGCACCGACGCGTGGACGTCGCGCCAGGCCAGCGTGCCCGCTGCCTGGCTGGCCGCCCGATCGCCCAGCACGCCGACCACCAGGTAGTAGTCGTCGAGCACCCTGACCCGTGCGCCGACCGGGTCGGCCGAGCCGAACAGCGCCGCAGCGACCGTGGCGCCGAGCACGCACGCGTGGGCGCGCGACTGCTCGTCGCTCGGGGCGAGGAACCGTCCGCGCTCCAGCGTCCCGTGGCGCATGCGTGCATACGCCGACGTCACCCCGAGCACGATGGCCGAGGTGCCGCGCCCCCCGTGGGTCGCGAGCCCGTGTCGGGCGATCAGCGGCGACACCGCGTCGACGCCCGGCACCAGCATCGCCATCCTGTCCGCGTCGCCAACCGTCAGCCCACGCCGGACACGCCCAGCCGCGTCGAGGCCGCCCACCGGCCGGACGACGAGGTTGTCGATCCCGAGCGCCTCGACCTGCGCCAGCGCGTCACGAGCCCCGCCCTCGCCCACCGACAGCATGGCGATGACCGCGGCCACGCCCAGGACCACGCCCAGCACGTTGAGCGCGGTGCGCAGGGGATAGCGTCCCAGCGCCTCCAGCGCCACGGCCAACGCGCCGAAGGCGTCAGCGCGTCCCGTCATTCGTCCTCGCCCGCTCGGCGGCTCCGTCGGGATCGACGAGCGAGACGCGCTGGCCTTCCACCAGGCCGGAGGTGATCTCGACGACGCGGGTGTCCGATGCGCCGAGTGTCACCGCCTGCGGCCTGACGTCACGGCCATCGACGACGTACGCCACCAGGCCGGTGGGTCGCCGGAACACGGCCGTCACCGGCACCACGAGCGCGCCCGCACGCGTGCTCACGGTGATGTCCACGCGCGCCGTCATCTCGGGGCGCAGGTCCACGCCCGCCGCCGCATCGAGGACCACCACCACGTCGAAGCGCTTCTCCTCGAACGGCCGCGAGATCGCCGTGCTGGCCAGCGTACCGACCCGGGCCACCGTGCCCTGCAGCAGCACGTCGGGATACGCCTCGACGCGCACCGCGACGCGCTGCCCCGGCGTCACGCGATGCAGGTCGGCCTCGGCAATCGAGGTCTCCACCTGCATGCGCGCGACCTCGGGAATCGTCACGACGCCCTGGCTCGGGGTCACCCGATCGCCGACGCGCACCTTGCGCCGCGGGTTGGCGCCGAGGAACTCCTCGAGCACCACCAGGCCCGGGCCCTGCGCACGCACCGCGCAAGCCTCGACGAGCGTGGCCAGTTGCGTCACCCGGACCTGCGCCTCGGTGGCCTTCGCCCGCAGCTGTGCCTGCCGCGCCGCCGCCTGCGACAGCTGCAGCGACGCCCGCTGGCGTTCGCGCGGATGCGTGACGTCCTTCACCACGCCGGCACGCCTGGTGGCCAACGCGAGTTCCTGCTCGGCCTGTTCCAGCTGGTCGCCCGTCCTTGCGAGTTCCTCGCGCGTGATGAAGCCCCGCTCGAGCAGCGGCCTGAGTTGAGCGAACTCCTCGCGCAGGCGCGCCACCCGCCGCTCGGCGCCCTGCAGGGCGCTGCGGGCCTCCTCCACCGCCAGGGCACCTTCGCCCTCGACGACGCCCGTCACGGCGGCGCGTGCGTCGGCCAGCTCGCCGTCGGCGACCTGGGCATCGAGCTCGGCTTGCCGTGCTTCCTGCCGCGCCCGTTCCAGGTCGGCCTCCAGGTCCGTCGTCCCGAACCGAATCAGCAGGGCGCCGGCCTCGACGCGGCTGCCTTCAGCTGCCAGTTCCCTGATCTCCAGCTCACGCCCGGGCACCGGCGAGCGATAGGTGAGGGCCTGCCGCGGTCGAAGCGTGCCGCTCGTCGTCAGCGTGGCGACGACGTCGGCGCGGCTCACCGTGGCGACCAGCGCGTCTGAGGCCGCGGTCCCCGTGCCGCACGCCGCGGTGGCCGTGGCCATGATCGCGACGGCCAGCGTCGCGACGCTCGACGGCATCTCCGTGCTCCACATCATCGGCCCCCGCACAGTGGGGCAGCGCAGCGCGCGAGTCCGGTGGCCACCGGCGTGACCCCGGCGCGGCCGTCGGCGCGGTTATCGAGGACGCCAAGCAGGGCCTGCAGGCGGAGTTGCCCGACCGCGGCGTCTGCGAGCGCCTGGATGCGTCGGCTCTCGGCCAGGAGGAGGCCGCCCTCGGCCGTGATCACGTCGAGGTTGTTGGACAGGCCGGTGCGAAACCGCAGCTGCGCCACCTCGAGTTCCTTGCGGCTCAACTCGACACTCGTCTCGGTGGAGGTGACGACGCGCGCGAGGCGCTCGCGCTCACGGATGGCGCGACGCACGTCGTCGGCGATCTGGCGCTCGAGGAGCGCGACCTCACGGATCCGCCTCTCCTCATCGAGGCGCGCCAGCGCGTGCTCCACCTGGTCGGCGGTGCGATCGACCGGCATGCCGATCGCGAAGAACGTGACGAAGCGATATCCGTCGAGGCCGAAGCTGCCGGCCAGGGTCGGCGACGTGGTCTGGCGCGTCAGCGACATGTTGACGTCGACCTGGGGCAGCAGCTGGTTGCGCGCAAAGCGCACGCGTTCGCCGGCGTCGGCGCTCGCGGCGCGGCGCATCTGCAGGTCGGCGCGGTTGGCGAGGGCGATCGCAGTGGCCGCGTCCTGATCCACGGGTTCGGCGGCGGGAGGCGGGATGATCGGGGTGACGTCGATGCCCGTCGCATCGGAGCGACCCATCAGCAGCGCCAGCCGCTCGCGCGCGTCGTCGACGGCTGCCCTGGCGTCGAGCACCTGCAGGTCGGCCTGCGCGACCAGTTGCTGGGCCCGCAGCACGTCGAGTTGTGACACCAGCCCGGCCTGCAGCTTGGCGGCGGAGGCCTCGGCCAGCGTGCGGGCGCGCGCCAGGCTCTGCGTCGCGGCGTCGACCATGGCGCGCTGCGCGACGATCGTGTAGTACGCCGTGGCGACCTCCACGGCGACCTGCTGCTCGAGCAGACGCTGCTGCCTGGCCGCGTCGGCGCCCTGCAGCTCGGCCCAGGTGATGGCACGCCGCGCCACGCTGCGCCCGAAGCCACGCAGCAAGGGCTGGCTCACGCTCACGGTCGTGTCGGCGTTGTAGAAGAGGACGTCGTTGCCGAGGCCCTGCGGGTCGGAGGGAATGAGCGACGACTGCGTGCCCATGCGCAGCCGCAACTCAGTGCCGGTTTCCAGCTTCTGCGACACGTCGACGCGATAGGTCTGGCTGCTGAAGTCGCTGCGCAGGAGCGACCCGTAGACCTGCGGCGTGATGCGCGGGCGGAAGCCGCTGCGGGCAAGGCGGAGCGACAGCGCCGCCTGCTCGGCGACGTCGCGCTGGTTCACCAGGCGGTCGTTGCGCACCAGGGCCTCGTCGATGGCCTGCTCGAGCGTGAGCGTCGGCGACCCCTGCGCGGCGGCCACGCCGGTCAGCGTGCCCGTCGCCATGACCAGGCCGCCCGCGATGACGATCGCGCGGACGAGAGTCGAGCCCCTGCCGACGGTGGCCATCGTCTAGCGCGAGCGCGTCAGGGTCACCGGCATCGTCATCGTCGTGCTGTCCACGGGCGCGACGAGCGGGTTCTCGAGGCGCACCTGCTTGGTGAACGTACCGACGATGATCTCGCCGTTCTGGGCCCCGGAGAAGGTGAAGGTCGTCGTCACGATGGTCGTGACGCCGTTCTCGACGGCTGTGCCGCGGATCTGCTGCCGGAAGGCGAGGCTCGACGGCGACCCGGTGACGGCGACATCCGGCATGCCCCATTGGTAGGTCTGGCCCGTCTGTGGACCGTTCGGGCATGCGCTGTTGACGACGACGTTCTGCGCGTTGTCGACCCGTGCGAAGCTCCCGGACTGCACGGCGTTGTCGACGATGGCGACGTCCATGCGCAGCGTGCCCGTGTCGCGCTCGAGGCGTGCGCACGTGCGGCCCTGGGCGTCGGGGCCGAACACGAAGGTGTACTCGCCGGTGAACGGCCCGGCGAAGACGCTGCTGTTGCCGGTCGTCGTGGTGCCGCTGTCGTCCTTGCCGGCCACCTGGGTGGCGACGAGCGCCCCGGCGCCGACCGCCCCGCCGACGATCGCCAGGGTGGTCGCCGAGATGCCGCCGCTGCTGGCCGCCACCGTGGCGCCCGCCGCGGCCGTGCCGCCGGCCGCGGTGCCGGCGCCCGCCGCAGCGCTGCCGCCGCTTGCCGCCGCGACAGCGTTGGTCTGGACGATGGTGGTGCTGGCGGTCTGGCCCTGGAACGCCGCCTTGACGTTGATCCTGACGACGCCCCTGGCCAGCGGCACCAGGCCGTCGGCCGTCGCCTGGCCGGCGGCGTTGGTGGTCACGGTGAGGGTCCTCGCGCCGGCCGAGAAGGCGGCCGTCTTGCCCGTGTCGATGGCGAACGTGACCAGCGCCCCGGCGACCGGCAGGTCGTTCCGATCGCGGACCTCGACGAGGGGGGCGACGGCGGTGCGCTGCCGGATGATGTTGACGCCGTCTTCCCCGGCCAGCACCACGATCTTCAGGCCGGCCGCCGTGGCCTTCGGGGCCTGCGCAGCCGCGGCGGGCCCCGGCAGCGCCATCGCCAGCACGAGCAGCATGCCGAGCGCACTCCTCATGTGATCCTCCGCGACGCGCACGTCAGCGTCCGGTCCTCGCCGTGCCACAGCCGGCACGGGGAGCGATGTCGTCGATCTGCGCGATGTAGTCGCGCGCGTGAGACGCCTCGTCGAGCCGCGGGTTCACCGCAACCATGCGTACGTAGCTGGCGCGCGCCGCGGTGAGGCAATCGCAGCACTGACGCGCGTTGAACAGGTCGCGGTTGACGTTGCCGAGCAGGAACAGCGCGATCGGGTCGTCCGGCGTGTGGCGCAGGGCGCGTTGACAGTACTGACGTGCGCGCAGCGGGTTGCCCACCTTCTGCTCGGTGAGGCACAGGCCGAGGAAGCCTGCGCTGCGCAGGCTGTCGTAGGCCGCTTGCCGGTCGGCATGGGCGCGCCGGCCGACTCCCAGTCCGACGAAGTGGAAGGCGAGCCGCGCGCCGAGGCCGGACGAGAAGTTGGTCAGCTCGACGAACGCGCGGTACTCGTCGCGGGCGACCGCGTATCGCGCGCGCTGGCGCCCGGGATCGCTGTCGGCGGCCGCGAGGTGACGCAGCGCGTCGGCCTTCCACAGGTGCGCCTGCGCGTTGGACGGGCGCCACAGCAGGGCCAGGTCTGCGGACGCGACGGCGGGCTCCCACGCGCCCTTCTCCCAGAAGGCGCGCGCCAGCATCGCGTGCAGATCGTCACTGGAGTCGGCGTCCTTCAGCCGTCGTGCCTCGGTCAGCTGGCGGATGGCCTCGTCGGCGTCGCCCTGCTCGATCAGCACTCCCGCGTACTGCAGGCGCGGGTCGAGCGCCGACGGGTCGAGCGCAATCGAGGTGCGGAAGGCCCGGGCAGCGGCGTCGCCCTCGCGCAGCAAGTGTCGCGCCTGTCCCAGGTGGTATGCCGCGAGGGCGAACGAGGGGTCGGCCACCAGCGCGCGCTCGAACAGGGCCGCCGCCCGGCGCAGGTCCGCCTCGCTCTGCTTGCGCTCCACCGGCGCGAGATTCAGGAGGCTGAGGGACGACCGCCGCGCGTACAGCAGGCGCTGGCCCTCCGCGTCGGCCTCGAGGCCGGGCGTGGAGACCTGCCTCGGGTAACGGATCCGGATGCTCACGGCCACCTCCTGGCCGGGCGCAATCATCACGTCCTTGCGGTCGGGCTCGTAGCCCGCCTTCACGCCGCGGAACTCGTGCAACCCGCTCGAGAGGCTCGGCACGACCAGCGGGGTCTCGCGCGACAGGCGGCCCACCAGCCTGCCGTCGATGTAGAGGTCCACGTCGTCGGTGTTGACCTCGATGATGGCGGTGCCGAGCAGCGACGGCGCTTGCGCGTCGGCGCCCGGCAGGCATCCGGTGCCGACCCCGAGCACCATGTCCGGCTCGAAGTCGCCGCGGGCCGTCGGCGTCTGCGTCAACTGGCGCTGGCGCGCGTACCGGCGCACCCCGGAGCGGACGAAGGTCACCAGTTCGTCGGCGGTGATGCGCCCGTCGCACGGATCGCTGTCGGCGTTGCCGCGGAAGGCCTGCACGAGGAAGTAGGTGAACAGGCCGAAGCCGGTCGACAGCCCCTGATCCTCGAAGCTCTGCTCGCGATCCGACGTGGCGGTGAGCGTGAGGAAGCTGCGCGGCAGCGCGCCGAACTGCGCCTCGAGTGCCGGTGTCGTCGTCTCGCCGGTGATCGCGCCGGAATGGCAGGCATCGGCGAGCAGCACCTTCCACTCCGCCTTGACCCGCGTGGCCAGCACCTCGCCGAGGCGCGCCATCGGGTACGCGGTCTCGGCCAGCCTGTCGGGCTGCACGTCCCAGGGCGCCAGGTAGCCCTTGCCGTCCTGCAGGAAGCCGTGGCCGGCGAAGTAGACCACCACGCGATCGCTGGGCTGGGCCACCGACGGCAGCCACTCCTCGATCTCGCGCGTGACGTTGGCCAGCGTCGCGTCGCGTCCCACGAGCAGGTGGACGTTCTCGGCCGGGAACGCGCCGCCCGCGTGGTCGATGAGCACCCGGTACATCGCCTCGGCGTCGCTCTCCGGGAAGCGCAGTTGCTTCGACGCGTCGAGGTGCGCGTACGAGGCCACGCCGACGATCACCGCGTAGCCGCGCGGCACGTCGCGCCGCTCCGGGGGCCGCGACTTCGACAGCACGAGATCCCGTTCGGTGGCCTGTGCCGCGGCGCGTGCCGGCAACCAGGCGGCCGCGACCGCGAGCGTGCCGACGAGGAGGAGGCGCAGGCTACGGCACATGCGTCAGCGTGAAGCTGGCCGCGACCGCCTTGCCGAACTGGCTGCGGTTGACGACGTACGTGGCGTTGACCGCCTGGGCGGACCCGGCGGGCGACCGCTGTTTCTCGAAGACGAGGTCGCGTGACTGCACCTGCTGCCGCAGCCCGTCGACGACCGGGGCGGCGAGCGACTCGACCTGGCGCACGGGCCGGTCGAAGCCGGGCAACTGCGGTATCGCCTCGCGGCTCAGGAACACGAACACCTGCTCGGAGCCCGGCGTCTCGTCGAACAGGAACCAGTCCTCGCCGGGAATCACGTAGCGTTCCTGGCGCCGCACCGCATTGCGGCCGCCGTTGATCTCCGGGCTGGGGAAGAGCACCGTCCACCGGCCCGACGATCCCTGCTGCACCACGTACAGGTAGCCGTCGATGCTGGACTCGAAGGCGAAGCGCACGCGGTCGCCGCTGTGGAACGTGGTGGCTGTGTCGACGTCGGCTTCCGCGCCGTCGGCCGTGCGACGGATCACGCGGTAGCGCACGCCGGCGTTCGCCGCGCTGCTCGCCGGGGCGGGCGCCGCGAACAGCGCGCGCGCCCCCGGCTCCGCCGCGGGCGGTTCCGCCGCCCTGGCGGGTACGTCGGCGCTCGGCGCAGGTTCGTCCGCGTGTTCCGACCGGACCGGGTCGTTCGCGGCAGGTGTGGCGGTCGGGCCGCGGCCGACTGCCGGTGGCGTGGACGTCGAAGGGGCTGGCTCGACGATCGGGGCGTCGGTGGTCGCCGAGGCGGTTGCGCGGGGCGCCCCGACGTCGCGGGGAGCTGGCTCCTGGTGGCGCGCCCGGGTCCACCAGCCGAGGCCGACCGCCAGCGCGAGGACGACCGGCGCGGCCAGCCACCAGCGCCGGAACGCCCTTGCGGGTGCGGCCTCAGGGCCCGCGCCGGCGGGGGCGGTCACCGTCGTGCCCTGGGCCCACCCCGGCACCTGCGCCGCCACCGCGGTGGTCGCGCCGCTCGCCGATTCGAGGCGGGCCAGCGTCGCCGTGGATCGTTCGAGCAGGCCCTCGAGCGCGACGCGCATCGCTTCGGCCGAAGCGAACCTGTCGGCGGGCGCCTTGGCCATCGCCCGCTCGACGATGGCCACCAGCTCCGGCAGTTCGCGGGCGATCAGCGTGTCCATCGGGCGCGGGGGCTGGCCGATGACGCGCAGCATCACGGCCGACGCCGTGTCGTCGCGCTCCCCGAACGGCAGGCGTCCGGTGAACAGCTCGTAGGCCAGGACCCCGGTCGAGAAGATGTCGGTCCTGGCGTCGAGTTCCTCGCCGCGCAACTGCTCCGGCGACGCGTAGTGGAGCGTGCCGAGCACCACCCCGTCGGAGGTCAGCGATGCCGATTGCGGCGCGCGCGCGAGACCGAAGTCCACCAGTTTGACGGTGCCGTCCGGCAGGCAGTGCACGTTGCGCGGCTTCACGTCGCGGTGGATGACCCCTTGCGCGTGTGCGTGCTGCAGCGCGCCCAGGATGTCGATCAGCACCCGCAGCCGCCTGGCGTAGCCAAACCCCGGCTCGTGCAGGGCATCGGCCAGCGACCGGCCCTGCAGGTACTCCATGGCGATGTAGACGAGGCCGTCGACCTCGCCCGCGTCGTGGACGGTGACGATGTTGGGGTGCTGCAGGCGTGCGCAGGCCTGGGCCTCGCGGAGCAGGCGCGCGCGAGACTCCGGCGTCAGCAGGTCTGGGCGCACCGTCTTGATGGCCACCGTGCGCTGCAGCGTCGGATCGAAGGCGCGATAGACCTCGCCCATACCACCGCGCCCGAGCATCGAGTCGACGCGAAAACGGCCGACTCGCACTGGCAGGCCTTCATTGCGCACGTTCACGATGCCCATCCCGTTCCGCCCGCGCCGACCTGCCGCGGGTCCCGCCGAACGCGTCCTGTTCGAGTGGAGGGCGAGGATACTACAGCTCAGCCGTGGCGAACTTGTACCAACGGGTGGTCCTCCCGAAGCCGCGTTACCCGATCCAACGGTCGCTGACGACACGCCGAACGGCTGAGGTGCGGATCGGAGCACGGCCAGCCCGACCGACAGAGCGCTCCAGGCGTCTGTAGCCTTGTCATGCGCCTGCTGCCGTCGACCCTCGCCTTCGCTCTCCTGCTCGGCGCAATCCCGTTGGCGCAGTCGCCGACCCTCGACGGCTCCGCGTGGACGCTTGCCACCCTTGCCGGGTATCCGTCAGTGCAGGGCACGGTCACGCTTCGATTCGAGGCCGACCACGTCTCCGGCAACGACGGTTGCAACAGCTATCGCGGCCACTACACGGGCGAGGGCGTGACGTTCCGCGTCGGGCCGCTGACCTCGACGTACATGGCGTGCCGGGAGCCCCGCATGCGACAGGCGGCCGCCTTCACCGAGGCGCTCGGCAAGGCGCGCGTCACGCGGTTCGACGAGGGACGCCTGGTGCTCGTCGACGAGGCGGGCGCGGTGCTGGCGACCTTCACGCGCCAGTCGGCGTCGCTGGCGGGCACGACATGGGAGGTGACCGCCTACAACAACCGGCGGCAGGCGGTGGTGTCCGTGCTGGCCGACACGCGAGTCACCCTTGCCTTCGGCGCCGAGGGACGCGTGACGGGGGAGGCGGGGTGCAACCGCTTCGCGGCCACCTACACGGCCGAGGGCGAGTCGGTGGCGATCGGCACGCTGTCCACCACGCGCCGCACCTGCCCCGGCGAGGGCGTCATGGCACAGGAGGCCGCGTTCCTTGCCGCGTTGGCGTCGGGGACCCGTGCACGCATGGACGGCGACCGCCTCGAGTTGCGCACGACCGACGGCGCCCTGGCCGTCTCGGCGCGGCGCTTCTGACCCGCAAACTTCGTCAGGTCGAAAAGCCGTCGCGGTGCATATAATTCCGCGCCAATGATCCCAGCGCGGGCGTGGGCCGGATGGCTCCTGGTGGCGGCGTGTGTCACGCCGGCCGCGGCGCAGCCGGGCGGCACCGGCGAGATCCTGTCGATCGAGGTCGCCGTGAGCCGCGCGCTCGAGGCCAACCGCGGCCTGCAGATCGCACGATCCGAGGTCGAGGGGCTCAGCGACCGGATCGCGGCCGTCAGGACGCGCAAGTACCCGGTGCTGTCGGCGCGCCTGCTCGAAGGCGCGTTCCTGCTGCCCCTCGAGGCGACGTTTCCCGCCGGCGCCTTCGGCAGCTTCGGCGCGATCGGTCCCTTCCCGCCCACCGACACCACCGTGCGCAGCGACACGCGCTTCCTGTCGGCGGCCGTGCTCACCGCCGCGCAGCCGCTCACGCAACTGCGCAAGGTGTCGCGCGGCATCCGCGGCTTGCAGCTCGAACAGGACCTGGCCCGCGAGCGCATCGACGCGCAGTCGCGCGAGGTTGCCAGTGGCGTCCGCAAGGCCTACTACCAGCTGCAGCGCACGCAGGCAGGGCTGCAGGCCACCGAGGAGACGGTGGCGCTGGCGCGCGAGCTGGTACGGTTGGCGACGGCGCACCGTGACGCCCGTGTCGTGCTCGGCGCCGACCTGCTCACCGCGCAGAGCCGCCTGGCGCGGGCCGAGCACGAGGCCCGCCGGCTGGAGGACGCGGCCGTGACGCTGCGCGAGCAGCTCAACGCGCTGATGGGACGTGACCTCGCGCTGGGCTTCGACGTGCCGCCGCTGCCGGCTCCCGGGGCGACGGAAGCCAGCCTGCCCGAGGCCGAGGCGCGGGCCCTCGAAGCGCGCAGCGAGATCCGGCAGGCGGAGCTGCGTCGACAGCAGGCCGAGAACGCCGTGCACCTGGCGCGCGAGGCGTACATCCCCGACATCAGCGTGGCCGTCACTTACGCCGCGCTGGCCAACGTCGAGGTGCTCCCTCGGCAGACGTTCACCGCCGGCGTCCTGCTGGAATGGGAGCCGTGGACGTGGGGCCGGGTCGGCCACGAGGTCGCGGCCAGCCGCCGGGCCGTCGATCGGGCCGCCCTGGCGGCCACCGAGGCGGGCGAGGGCATCCGCCGCGAGGTGCGCGCCGCGTGGCGCACGCTCGGCGAGGCGCGGCGGTTCATCGACGTCACTGCGCTCGCCCAGCAAGCGGCGCGCGAGCAGGTGCGCGTCGCCAACGAGCGCGTCCGCGCCGAAGCCAGCCTCGTGCGCGAGGCGCTGCAGGCGCAGGCGGCGCTCGCCGAGGCCGACGCCCAGCACGACGCGGCCCTCACGTCCTTCTGGACCGCATTCGCCGAGTTCGAGCGGGTCACCGGAGTCCGATGATGCACACCGCGCGCGCGTGGGCCCTGACGGCCTTCCTCCTCACGATCGGGGGCTGTCATGCGGAGACCCCTTACGAGAAGCCGATCACGCCGGTGGGTGTTGCGGTGGCGCGCGAGGTGCACGCCTCCGGCACCACGCGCTATTCGGCGACCATCGATGCGGCCACCCGCGTCGACCTCTCGTTCCGCGTCGGGGGCTACGTGCGCGCCCTTGGCGTGGTCGACGAGGGCGGAGTGCGCCGACCGCTGCGCGACGGCGACCCCGTGCGCAAGGGGCAGGCGCTCGCGACGATCGACCAGACCGACGGGGGCGAGCGCGTCAAGCAGGGCCGCGCGCAGCTGGCCGAGGCCACCGCCGCCGCGGCACAGGCCGAGCGGTCCCTGGCGCGGGCCCGTGGCCTGTTCGAGAAGGACGCGCTGACCAGGCCGGAGTTCGAGGCGGCACAGACGGCCGCGGAGGCGGCACGGGCGCGGGTCACGGCGGCCGAAGCGGCGGTGCGGCAGGTGGAGGCGGTGGCCGGCGACGCGACGCTCGTCGCGCCCTTCGACGGCATCCTGCTCCGCAAGCAGGTCTCGGTCGGCGCCCTCGCGATGCCCGGGCAGCCGGCCTTCACCCTGGCCGACATCACGACGGTCAAGGTGGTGTTCGGCGTCCCGGACGTCGCGCTCGCCACGGTGCGGCAGTCGGTCGTCGAGGTCGAGGCCGACGCGTTCCCGGGCGTGACGTTCCCCGCGCGGCTGACCCACGTGTCGCCGGTTGCCGACCCACGCGGCCGTGTCTTCGACGTCGAGCTCGCGATCGCCAACGGCGACGGCCGCCTGCGTCCCGGGATGGTCGCCTCGGTCGGCCTTCGCGAGGCCGACGCCGGCCCGCCCGAGATCGTGATTCCCCTCGCCGCCATCACGCGCCCGCCCGGTGCGTCCTCGGGGTATGCCGTGTACGTGGTGCAGGGGCAGGGCGACGCGACCCGCGTGGCCCAGCGGACCATCGAGATCGGCGAGTTGCGCGGCAACGAGGTGACCGTCAGGCGCGGTCTGGCGCGCGGCGATCGCGTCGTCGTGAGCGGCACCACGATGGTCACCGACGGCGCGCCCGTGCGCGTGGTGCTCTGAGGCGGGCATGAGCGGCCATCCGCCGGGACCCGACCCTCTCCTGCACGTCCACAACACGGCGCGTTTCTTCACCGAGAACCGCCAGATCGCCTGGGTGTTGCTCGTCGCCACGCTGCTGTGGGGCGTGTACGGCTACATGGGCATGGCCAAGCGCAAGGATCCGGTGGTGCCGGTCCTGTACGCTGCGGCGATCTGTCCCTGGCCGGGCGCGAGCGCCGAGAAGATCGAGCAGCTGGTCACGCGGCGCATCGAGGAGCGGATCGCCGAGAACGCGCGCGTCGAGCGGATCGAGTCGACCTCGCGCGGCAGCGTCGCGATCATCCTGATTGCCCTCGACGAGCGCACGGAGGACGCGCGCAAGGAACTCGACGACATCGCCCTGCGGCTGGCCGCGATCCGCGACCTGCCGGCCGGCGCCGGGCCGATCGAGTTCCAGAAGGACTTCGGCGACACGGCCGCGCTGATGCTCACGGTCGCCAGCCCGCCGGTCAACGGGATCGAGCTCGAGCTGCGGGCGCGCGGCATCCGCGAAGCCATCGAGTCGACGCGCCAGGGCGCCACCGGCACGCGGGCCACCGTGGTCGTGCCCTTCCCGGTGTCGATCGCGCCGTCGATCGCCGCCCGGCAGCGCGACATCATCGTCACCGCGCTCACCGCACGGGACCTCGGCCGCGACATTCGCACCTTCGACGGGCCCGGGTTCGTCGGCGCCGACATCGAGACGACGCTCGACGACGAGGCCCTAGCGAGCGGGGTGCGCACCCTGATCGACGAGAACCTGCTCCCGGCCGAACTGCCGCCCGACGTCTGGCCGCCGGTCCTCGTGCGCGACCCGAAGGACACGCAGGCCCGCATGGCGGCAGTGGCCGGCGACAAGTACACGTACCGCGATCTCGATCGGTTCACCGACCAGATCAAGCGGGTGCTGCAGACCGTGCCGCAGGTCTCCAAGATCACCCGCGCCGGCCTGCTGCCCGAGCAGATCTACCTCGAGTACTCGCAGGAGCGCCTGGCCTCGTACGGGCTGCAGCTCACCAAGCTGGCCGACATCCTGCGGGCCCGCAACATCACCGTGCCCGGCGGCATCCTCGACGTGCGTGGCAAGCGCGTCGCCATCGATCCGTCGGGCGAGTTCACGTCCGAGTCGCAGATCGGCGACGTGCTCGTCGGCACCACGGCGGAGGGGCGGCCCATCTACCTGCGCGACGGCGTGCAGGTGGTGCGGGCCTACCAGACGCCGGCGCGCTACCTGAACTACTACCAGGCGCGTGGTGCCGACGGCACCTTCCACCGGTCCCGCGCCGTCACCCTCGCCGTGCAGATGCGGCCTGGCGAGCAGATCGCCGCGTTCGGCGAGGCCGTCGATGCCGCGCTGGCCGACCTGCGAGCCTCGGGCCTGCCGCACGACCTGATCGTCGACCGCCCGTCCGACCAGCCACTCCAGGTGCGCGAGAGCGTCGACCTGTTCATGCGGAGCCTCTACGAGGCGATCATCCTGGTCATCCTCGTGGCGCTGGTCGGCTTCTGGGAATGGCGCGCCGCGCTGCTGATGGCGCTGGCCATCCCGCTGACGCTCGCGATGACGTTCGGGATGATGCACGTGCTGCACGTGGACGTGCAGCAGGTGTCGATCGCCTCGCTGATCATCGCGCTCGGGCTGCTCGTCGACGACCCGGTGGTGGCCGGCGACGCCATCAAGCGCGAGCTGCAGGCCGGGCGGCCACCGATCCTGGCGGCCTGGCTCGGGCCGACGCGCCTGGCCACCGCCATCCTCTTCGCCACCATCACCAACATCGTCGCGTACCTGCCGTTCCTGCTGATCAGCGGCAACATCGGCAAGTTCATCTACTCGCTGCCGGTCGTCCTCGCATGCTCGCTGGTCGCCTCCCGCATCGTGTCGATGACGTTCATCCCGCTGCTCGGGTACTACCTGCTGCGCCCGAGTCGCACGCCGGAGCCGCCGATCGAGCATCGCCGCGCCCACGGCGTCACCGGGGCGTACTACCGGCTCGCCGGTTGGGCGCTCGACCACCGGTGGGCGACGCTCGCGGTCGCGATGCTGTTGCTGGTGGCGACGCTGGCCGCCTCGCGCGGGATCAGGATCCAGTTCTTCCCGAAGGACCTCGCGTACCTGTCCTACGTGGACGTGTGGCTGCCCGAGGACGCCACGCTGTCGGCGACGCGCGAGCGCGCCGGGGCGGCCGAGGCGGTGATCCGTCGCGTCGCCGCGGAGTTCGGGCGCACGCATACCGGTGAGGACGGCAAGGCCCGCGCGGTGCTCGAGTCGCTGACCACGTTCGTGGGCGGCGGCGGACCGCGCTTCTGGTTCTCGGTCGCGCCGGAGCTGTTCCAGCCCAACTACGCGCAGATCATCATCAAGGTCGGCGACAAACACGACACCCGCCTCCTCGTGCCCCTGCTGCAGCGCGCCCTGGCCGCGGAAGTGGCCGGCGCGCGCATCGACGTGCGCGAGCTCGAGAACGGCAAGCCAGTGGGCATCCCGGTGGCGGTGCGGCTGTCGGGAGACAACCCCGCCGAACTGCGCCGCATGGCCGAGGGGGTGAAGGCGATCTTCCGCAGCGTGCCGAAGGCCGATCGGGTGCGCGACGACTGGGGCGCCGACAGCTTCAGCGTCAAGCTGCAGGTCGACTCGGACAAGGCCAACCTCGCCGGCGTGTCGAACCTCGACGTGGCGCTCTCGTCGGTGACCGGCATGAACGGCTACCCGCTCACCGTGTTGCGCGAGGGCGACCAGCAGATCCCGGTCGTCGCGCGCCTGCGGCCCGAGGAGCGGGCCCGTATCACCGACGTGCAGAACCTGTACGTGTACTCGCAGGTCTCGTCACAGCGCGTGCCGCTGCGGCAGGTGTCCGAGGTGACCTATGCGATGCAGACCGAGAAGATCCGGCGTCGAAACCAGTTCCGGACCATCAGCGTGTCGGCGTTCCCGGTGCCGGGCGCACTGCCGTCGGAGGTGCTCCGCGCGGCGCGTCCGAAGCTCGACGCCTTCGCCCGCACCATGCCGCCGGGCTATCGCTTCGTGATCGGCGGCGAGTACGAGGAGCAGGTCAAGGGCTTCCGGCAGCTGGCGATCGTCATGCTGGTGTCGGTCAGCGCGATCTTCATGGCCCTCGTGTTCCAGTTCCGCAACGTCATCAAGCCGCTGATCGTGTACTCGGCCATCCCGTTCGGGGTCGCCGGGGCGCTCCTCGGGCTCGACGTGATGGGCGCGCCGTTCGGCTTCATGGCCTTCCTCGGGATCGCGAGCCTGGTCGGCGTCATCGTCAGCCACGTGATCGTCCTGTTCGACTTCATCGAGGAGCGGCACGAGCACGGGGCGCCGTTCCGCGAGGCGCTGCTCGACGCCGGCATCGTCCGCCTCCGTCCGGTGATGGTCACCGTCGGTGCCACGGTGTTCGGCCTCGTGCCACTCGCGATGCACGGCGGGCCCCTGTGGGAGGGGCTCTGTTACACCCAGATCGCCGGGCTGACGATTGCCACCGGGGTGACGCTGGTGCTGGTGCCCGTGCTCTACGCGATCTTCGTGCAGGACCTGAAGTGGCTGGCGTGGGAGGAGGCCTCGTCCCCGCCGGCCATCGAGGCCGCACCCGTGGAGCCCGCTTGAGCATGGCCCGACCCTGCCGTACGATTCCGGCTCGACCCCGATGACCTCCGACCCGTCCATCAGCGCCATCGACGTTGCCGCCCGCGGGCTCCTGCGCGGCATCGCCGTCCGCACCGCTGCCACCGGCACGCTCCTCTGCGAGGGCGGCAGCCCCGCCACCGAGGCCATCCTCCTCGTCAACGGGATCGTCGAAGCGGTGGACGGGCCCGAGGTCTACACGCGCCAGTTGATTGCCGGGACGGGCGAGCCGCCGGTGTTCGTGAGGGGGCTGCGCGCCCGGACCGAGGTGCGGGTGGCGCGCGTGCCCGTGGATCGCCTCGAGGCCGCGGCACCAGGGCAGGCGGCAGCGCTCACCGAGGTGTTGCTCGATCGCCTGCTGCGCCGCGAACTCGTCGCCAACGCCTCGGCGATCTTCGGCGACCTCGACGGACAGGCGCTCGCCGACATCGATGACGCCTCCGATTGGGTCGATCTCAAGCGGGGCGGCATCCTGATGCGGCAGGGCGACACGGGTGACCGCGTGTTCGTGCTCCTGTCGGGCCGCCTGCAGGCCGTGCACGAGGGCGCCAACGGCGCCAGTCGCGTGGTGGGCGACATCGCCGCCGGCGAGACCGTCGGGGAGATGTCGTTCTTCACCGGCGAGCCTCGCAGCGCGACGGTGCGGGCCGTGCGCGACAGCCTGCTCATCGGGCTGGATCGCGCCATCGTCGATCGGCTGATCGCGACGCGCCCCTCCGCGATGCGGCACATCATCAAGGTCCAGATCGACCGCGTGCGCCGCGCCAACTCCGGTGTGCCGCTACGCGCTCCGCTCACCAACATCGCGGTCGTTCCGCTCGACGACCTGGTGCCGACCGGCCAGTTCTGCCGGGACCTCGCAAGTGCCCTGGAGCCGTTCGGCGCCGTCGTGCACGTCGATGCCGAACGGCTCGACCAGCGCCTGCAGCAGCCGGGGCTCGCCGACTCGCCGGAAGACGGCCCCGAGTCGACGCGCCTGGCCGCATGGCTGGAGGAACTCGAGCGCGCCGCCCGCTTCGTCGTGTACGAGACGTCGGCGCGGCACCCCGGCTGGGTGGCCCGCAGCATCAGCCGCGCCGATTGCGTGGTCCTGGTGGGCCGCGGTTCCGGCGATCCCGCGCCGACCGAGATCGAGCGCATCGTCGCGCGCGAGGAGGGCGAGCACGGGGCCGCTCAGCGACTGCTGGTGCTCCTGCACGACGACGAGGCGCTGCCCTCGGGCACGTCGAGGTGGACGGCGGCGCGGGCGGTGTCGCGGCATCACCACGTGCGCCTGTCGAGGCCGGGCGACATCGCGCGCGTCGCGCGCTTCCTCGCCGACCGCGCGGTCGGCCTCGTCCTCGGCGCCGGCGGCGCACGGGGGTTCGCCCACATCGGCGTGCTGCGCGTGTTGCAGGAGGCAGGCATCCCCATCGACCTCGTCGCAGGCACCAGCATGGGCTCGGCGATGGCCGCCCAGCACGCGATGGGGTGGTCGCCCGACCGGATCATGGAGACGGCCGACGACGTCTGGAACCGCATCCGCCCGCACACCGAGTACACGCTGCCGCTGCTGTCGCTCGTGCGCGGCCAGAGCGCGCAGAAGTGCGGCGAGATGATGTACGGCACCACCTGCATCGAGGACCTGTGGCTCCCGTACTTCTGCGTGTCGGCCGACCTCACCGACGCCTCGATGTACGTGCACCGCGACGGGTCGCTGCTGCTCGCCGTGACGGCGAGCTCGTCGCTGCCGGCCGTGATCGTGCCGACCCAGGCCGGCGACCACCTGCTCTGCGACGGGTCGCTCTTCAACACGCTGCCGGTGAACCTGGCGCGCGCCTCCGGCTGCGGCACGGTGATCGCCTCGCGTGTGTCGGTGCCGCAGGACAAGGACTTCGTCTACGAGCAGATCCCCTCGCTGCGCGAGGTGCTCGGGGCGAAGCTGCGACGGCGCCCGCTCCGCTACCCGAGCATCATGAGCGTGCTGCTCCGGAGCTCGATGCTGGCGGCCGTCGACCAGGAGAACAAGGAGTCGCTCAGCGCCGACCTGCTCTTCGCGCCCGCCCTCGAGCAGTTCGGGCTGATGGAGTTCACGGCATTGAAGCAGATTGCCGCGGTGGGCGAGGCCGACGCCCGCCGACAGGTCGCCGAGTGGCAGGCCGAGGGCCGGCTGGCCCGCATTCCGAGGGAACGTACCGGTGAATGATCGCGTGAGTCAGTGGTTGGCCCGACGGATCGAGTCCGTGCTGGCCTCGAGGCTGAACCCCGAGGTGCCTGCGCTGGGGCTGCGCCTCGCCGACGGCGACCTGCGGGCGATCGGGCAAGGCGATCCGCTGGCGACCATCGTCATCCACTCGCGGCGCGGGCTCGCGGCGCTGGCCAGCATGGACGCGACCAGGATTGCCGAGGCGTACCGCGCCGGGGCCATCGACGTCGAGGGATCGCTGCAGCGCATCCTGGCGCTGCGCGAGGCCTTCGCCGATCGCCACCCGATCACCGACACCTGGCGGTTCATCAGGCCGCTGTTCTTCGGGCAGGTCAACAGCGACAAGAAGTGGATTGCCGATCACTACGAGCGCGACGGCGACTTCTACACGTCGTTCCTCGACCGTCGGCACCGCTGCTACTCGCAGGGGCTGTTCGCGTCGCCGGACGAGCCGCTCGAGGACGCACAGACCCGCAAGCTCGACGCCGCGGTCGAGGCCCTGGGCCTTGGCGCCGGGGCGCGCGTGCTCGACGTCGGAGGCGGCTGGGGGGCCTTCACCGAGCACGGCGGCAGGCACGGCCTCCACGTGACGTCACTGACGATCTCGCGCGCCTCGGAGCGATTCATCCAGGGCATCATCGACGCGCAGGGCCTGCCCTGTCGCGTGGTGCGCGAGCACCTGATGGAGCACGAGTCGGCCGAGCCCTACGACGGCATCGTGAACCTCGGGGTGACCGAGCACCTGCCCGACTACCCGGCAACGCTGAAGAAGTACCAGCAACTGCTCAAGCCGGGCGGGTTCATCTACCTGGACGCCAGCGCCGCCCGCGTGAGCCACGACTACTCGGCGTTCCTGCTGCGGCACCTGTTCCCGGGCAACGGCACCACGCTGTGCCTGCACAAGTACCTCGCGGCCGTGGCGGATTCGCCGTTCGAGGTGCTGCGCGTGCACAACGACCGCGAGAACTACCGGCTCACCACCCTGCACTGGGCCCGCAACCTCGACGCCCAGAAGGACTTCATCTGCGAGCGGTACGGCCCCGAGACGTGGCGCACGTTCCGGCTGTACCTGTGGGGGTGCGTCGACGGCTTCGAGCGCGACATGATCCAGGCCTACCGCTGGGTCCTGCAACTGCCGCGCTGAGGTGGCAATTTGAAATTTGACATTTGATATTCCCGCGGGCGACGGCCTTCGGCCTGTCGCCCTCGAGGCGCGTCGAGCGGCAGCGACCGGAGGTCGCGCCGCCGAGAATTTCAAATCTCGAATTTCCGATTGCCGCCGCGGCTAGCGTTTGTACGTGATCGCCAGCCCGCCGCCGCGCTCGTCCACCGTGGTGTCAGCCCCTGGCGTCGCGCGCAGCACCGCCAGGTACTCGCGCGATCCCATGGCGCCTCGGCGGCCCGATTCACTCACGTTGTGCGTGGTGAACACGCCGCCCTTCACCAGTTTCGGGAACACCGCGCGGAAGTAGTTCGGATACCAGTCCTTGTCGGCGTCGCTGAACACGAAGTCGAACGGCCCCTCGAGCGCGGGCACGATGGCGTGCGCATCACCGAGCCGCGCGTCGACGTAGCGGGCCAGGCCCGCCTTGTCGAAGTTCGCCTTCGCCTCCTTGTGCCGGCCCTCGTCGAGTTCGACGGTGACAAGCTTGCCGCCGGTCTTGCTCAGTGCCCACGCGATCCAGATGCCCGAGTGCCCCGTGGAGGTGCCGATCTCCAGGGCGCGTGTGTACCTGTTCTTGACGATGAGGTCGTGGAGCGTCTGGCCATCGACGTCGGGGACGTTGAGGTCGCGCCAGGTGCCGGCCCGCTCGGCCAGGAACGCCTTGACGCGCGCGTCCAGCGCAGCCTGGTCGTGGGTTGGTGACTGGACAGCGCGCCCCAGTGCCGGCAGAACTGACCGGCCCGTGCGGCCTGCCTGCCACGTCAGAGGCGTGGCGACGACGAGGGCACTGGTCAGCAGCGTGGCAAGGGCGAGGACTGGGGTAGGCATGAGCGGCACTCCATCTGAAGACTCCGACGATTGTCGCGCTGCTCACGCCGCCGCACTGTGAAACAACCGTGACGCCCTGATGAAGGGAGAGTCGTATCCGGCGGACACCAGCCTTGACGTGGTTCCGAGCTATCCGTTCACGGACGGCAGGCCGGCCAGGGCCATCGCGAGTTCCGACTCGTCGTAGGTCTGGTTGACCAGCTTGCCGGCGAAGTAGTCCATGTACGCCTGCATGTCGAAGTGTCCATGGCCGCACAGGTTGAACAGGATGGCGCGCGACACGCCCTCCTCGCGGCAGCGGATCGCCTCGTCGATCGCGCCGCGCACTGCGTGATTGGCCTCGGGCGCCGGCAGGATGCCTTCCGCGCGGGCGAACTGCACGCCGGCGTCGAAGCAGTCGCGCTGCATCAGCGCGCGGGCCTCGATCAGGCCGAGCTCCTTCAGGTGCGACACCATCGGCGCCATGCCGTGGTAGCGAAGGCCGCCGGCGTGGAACCCGGGCGGCATGAAGGTCGACCCGAGCGTGTGCATCTTGGTGAGCGGCGTCATGTGCGCCGTGTCGCCGAAGTCGTACGCATACGTCCCGCGCGTCAGGCTCGGGCACGCGGCCGGCTCCACGGCCACGATGCGCACGTCCTTGCCGCCGCGCAGCTTCGCGCCGATGAACGGGAACACGATGCCGGCGAAATTGGAGCCGCCGCCCGTCGCTCCGACGATGACGTCCGGGTAGTCGTCGGCCATCTCGAGCTGCGCCATCGCCTCCTTGCCGATCACGGTCTGGTGCAACAGCACGTGATTGAGCACCGAGCCGAGGGCGTAGTTGGTGTCGCCGTTGGTGGCGGCGACCTCCACGGCTTCCGAGATCGCCATGCCGAGGCTGCCCTTGCAGTCGGGATCCTTCTCGAGCACCGCACGACCGTAGTTGGTGAGCGGCGACGGGCTGGCCACGCACGAGGCGCCGTAGGTCTCCATCAGGGCGCGGCGGTACGGCTTCTGGTCGTACGACACGCGCACCATGAAGACCTGCACCTCGATGCCGAAGAGCGCGCCGGCGAAGGCCAGCGACGACCCCCACTGGCCCGCGCCGGTCTCGGTGGCAATCTTCCGGATGCCCGCCTCGCGGTTGTAGAAGGCCTGCGCCACCGACGTGTTCGGCTTGTGACTCCCGGCCGGGCTCACGCCCTCGTACTTGTAGTAGATGCGCGCCGGCGTCTGCAGCGCCTGCTCGAGGCGCCGCGCGCGGAACAGCGGCGTCGGCCGCCACTGGCGGTACACGTCGCGCACCGGGCCGGGGATCTCGATCTCGCGCTCGGTGGAGACCTCCTGCTCGATGAGCGCCATCGGGAAGAGCGGCGCGAGGTCGTCGGGGCCGAGCGGCTGCAGCGTGCCGGGATGCAGCGGCGGCGGGCAGGGCGCTGGCAGGTCGGCGGCCAGGTTGTACCAGGTGGTGGGGAGCTTCGATTCGTCGAGCAGGAACTTCACACGGTCGGTCAAGACAGCCTCCGGAGCAACGCTTCGAGATCCTATACGATGCGTTCGAGCCCGGATCATGCGCTTCTGTCCTCTGACGCCGCTCGGTCAGCTCGGTCTGTTGCGGTGGTCGCGCTGCAGATGATCGAACCGGTCGGCGCCGGACGCCTGCGTGCGCTGGTCGATGCCCCTGCAGGTATCGTCTCCACCTGACCGGGGTTGCCTCCATGCATGGCGAGCTCAGGGACGACCCGCGTGAATTTCCACGGTTCGCACTGCCGCAGCATCTCGACACGACGCCGCATCTCTCCCCAGAAGCGCTGGGGCGATGCGCCGCGTCCTGCGCGCGGCAATCGTTGGCGACACCCTTACCCGTCAGGCGTCCGACCGCGTGACACCGTGCATGGCGCGACGCGCCAGGCACGCTCCGAAAGGGGCTCACGCCGTGGAAGGTGTCCCCACGAGCAACTGCAAGGTACGGACCACGGATGCGCCGCGGCGCGGTGGGTCGCCCGTCGTGCCAGCGTGAGTACTGTCACGCCACGCCGTTCGAGGAATTCTGCGTGCACCTGCGGGGATTTCCGCGCGCCCTGCGTAAGCCACTTCGGGGCCCGGCATGCGCCCGGCTGCATCACGGCCCCCGGCGTGCGGCGCAGGCAGTCCGATCGTGATGCAGGCGTGCGCACTGCCGGGGAAATTCCCGCTGCCGCTCGCAGGACCCCACCACCTGCGAGGTCGGCGCCGCCGGACCTGATTGGCAGTCGTTGTGCAATATCGAGACGGGGGCGCAGGTCTGGCGGTGTTTGCGAGTGGACCCTGCAGTCTGGCGGGGCCGGACCGTGAGTCCTCGTCACGCGAAGGGGGAACCATGTCGACCCGCCTCATCGAAGTCGGTCTCGCGTGCGTGCTGCTCGGCGGGATGTCCTTCGCACAGAGCACGACGCCCCAGAAGCCGACGCCCGACGCCGCCACGCCGCCGCTCTCGTCGCTCACCACGCTCTCACCGTGCACGGCCGGCGCGCAGGCGCCTGCCCCGCAGCCCGAGGCCGACGACGAGTTCCGGATGCTGGCGATCTACCAGCGCCTGACGCCCGGCGACCTTCCGGCGCTCGAAGAGTGCGTCACCGCCGACCAGCCCGAGGCGCAGTTCCTGCTGGGGCATGCCCTGCTCGAGGGACGACTGGTCGACCGGGACGTCAATCGGGGGCTGGTCCTCCTGCGCCGCTCGGCGGCGCAGGGATTCAGGGCCGCCGAGATGGCGCTCGGCGATCGCTACGCCGCGGGTGGCCTCGTCGCACGGGACGAGGCCGAGGCGTTCCGCTGGTACCTGAAGGCGGCCGAGCACCGCAGCGTGACGGCCCAGGCCATCGTCGGGGAGATGTACCTCGCGGGGCGCGGCACGCGTCGTGACGCGGCGGATGCAGCCCAGTGGTTGTCGCGCGCCGGCCAGCAGGGGCATGCGGCGGCGCAGCGGTCGCTGGCGGCCCTCTACGCCAATGGTGACGGCGTGCCGAGGGACGACCGCGAGGCCGTCGCGTGGTACATGAAGGCGGCCGACGGCGGCGATGTCGTCGCGCAGGTCGAGATGGGCGTCCGCTACGCGACCGGCCACGGTGTGCCGAAGAGCGAGGCCATGGCGCAGCAGTGGGAGGAACTGGCGGCCGCGCAGGGCAGTGGCGAGGCCCTCCGGGCCCTCGGCCAGCGGTTCCTGGAGGGCCGCGGCGTGACCGCCGACAACGCCAGGGCGGCGAGCTACTTCCTGCAGGCGGCCGAGGCTGGCGACGGCATCGGGATGTGCGCGCTCGGCGACATGTACGCCTCGGGCAAGGGCGTGGCGCGGAGCGACCGCGACGCGTATCGCTGGTACATGACCGCGGTGACCGCCGGCAACAGGAAATGCGAGCCGGCGCAGCGCGAGGCCGGCCGGCGTCTGTCGAAGCAGGACCGCGACGCTGCCGAGCGCGACGCGCGGGCGTGGATGGCCCGCCGGTCGTCCTGACAGCCCGCGGTGGCCGTCACCTGTTGTACGCGCCCAGGTAGATGCGGGCGACCTCCGACAGGCGGAAGCGCCGCTGGCCGCCGGCCTGGAAGCTCACCACGCGCGGCTCGTTCTCCTTGGCCGATCCCTGGCCGCCTTCGATGTTGATCAGGCGGCCGCGCAGCACCTCGCCGCTGCGGGTCACGAGGATGTGGTCGCTGCCGCGGGCCTGCTGCACTTCGGCGGCGGGCAGGTTCTCGGCGTTGCCGCCGACGTCGATCAACTGCACGTCGGCCATCGGGAACTTCTGCTGGTCGTTCTGGGTGACGCGCACGTAGACCGTGTCGGTCGCGCGGTTCCAGTCCTCGAAGCGGCCGGAGATCTTCTGGCTGCCGCGACGGACCACGGTCACCTGTTCCTGGGCCTGGGCGGCCAGTGGGGCCAGGGCCAGGAGGCCGCAGGCGACGAGGGAGGCACGGAGGATGAGCTTGGTCATCCCCCGTTCTTAGCTCAACAGGAGCGCTTTTCGCAATCCTTCGGGCACTCGCGCGACGCGACGTCAGCGTCGATTGCGGTACTCGTCGCTCTTGCGAAGCTCGTTGGCGACGTCGCGCTCTGTCCACTTCTCGCGAAGCACCTTCTGCACGTAGACGTCGGCGCCCGGGTCGGGATCGCGGCCGAGCACGCTGCGGTAGGCGTTCCTGACGATGTCGCGGGCCTTGGCCTCGGTCATCGTGTTCTTCTCGCGATACTCGGGGCTCTCGCGCAACGCCTGGCGGACGTCGCTCTCGGTCCAGCCCTTGCGCTTGACCTGGTTGCGGAAGTCGGACAAGCCGGCCGGGTCCGGCGCCCGCTCGAGCACGTCGCGATAGGCGCGCGTGATCATCCGGTCGATGTCGGCGTCGTTGAGCTCCGCCTTCTCGTTGCTCCGGCGCAGCGCGTCGCGCACCTGCCGCTCGCTCCAGCCGTCGTCGATCATGCGGCGACGGTACTCGCGCAGGCCCTGCGTGTCGGGGTCGCGCCCGAGGATGTCCTGGTACGCGCGGGTGATGACGCGGTCCACGTCCTGTGACGAGGGGCGGCCGTTGTCGTTGTAGTTGCCCCCGTACCCGCTGCCGTAGCCGCCGTTGTTCCCGTTGCCGTAGCGGTCGCGCTCGTCGCGCTGCCGGCGCAGCTCGTTGCGGATGTCGCGCTCGCTCCAGTCATCGTCGTACACGCGGGAACGGTACAGGCGCATCTCGCGCGAGTCGGGGCGGCGCCCCAGCACGTCGTCGAAGGCGCGCTCGATCATCCGGTCGACGCTGCTGGCGCTCTGGTACTGCGCCGCCGCCTCCGCGATCAGGGGGGAGGTCGGGGTGGCGACGACGCCCGCCGCGAGGACGAAGGCCAGGGGGAGATGTCTGGTGTGCATGCGTGACCTCCTTCCGGGTCAGTCAATGGTAGCGCTGGGCCGGGTAGGCGCGGTCGCCGACCGCGCCGTCAGCCATGGCCTCGAACCAACGGCCGGTTCGGAGAACCGGCCCTACCCCTTACCGGTACCCGGTACCCGGCCCTTCCTACATCCCCGTCAGCCAGTCGGTGCCGAGCCAGTAGCGCTCGCGCTCGTCCAGCCAACCCCCTTCGCGGTGGAAGGTCAGCCAGCTGTTGAGGAAGTTCAGGAAGTCCGCGTCGCCCTTGCGGATCGCCATGGCGGCGCGCGTCACCTGCAGCGGCTGTTCCAGGGGCTGGAACAGCTTGTCGGGAGCCTGGCGCACCACCAGGTACGGCGTTGGCGTGGTGACGATCAGCGCGTTGGCCTTTCCTTCGAGGACGGGCGCCAGCGGATCGGCGTCGCCCTGCACCTTCACGAGGGTGGCGCGCGGGAACGTGCGGCTGGCCACCGCTTCCTGACTGGTGCCGGCCATGACCACCAGCTTCACCTCGGGCGTGTTGAAGTCGTCGATCGACT
Source organism: Luteitalea sp. TBR-22 (assembly GCF_016865485.1). Classification (NCBI taxonomy): domain Bacteria; kingdom Pseudomonadati; phylum Acidobacteriota; class Vicinamibacteria; order Vicinamibacterales; family Vicinamibacteraceae; genus Luteitalea; species Luteitalea sp. TBR-22. The sequence continues at coordinate 1,230,452 of NZ_AP024452.1, forward strand.
TCGCGCTGCCCGAGAGCGCCTTGCTCGCCACCAGGTGCATGGCGCCGACCGAGGTCGCCTCGGTGAAGTTCACCACGAGGGCGCGCGCGGGCGTGATCCACAGGCCGGTCGCGGCGACGTCGAAGTGCCTGGCGATGAGGTCGGGGACGATCTGCGACCAGGAGGTCGGCACGAACTCCGCCTCGACGCCCATGTCGGCGGCGAGCTGTCGGCCGAGGTCGATACTGAAGCCCACGAGCTCGCCCTTCGCGTCGTGCATCACGAACGGCTCGTTGGCGACCACGCCGATCCTCAGGGTGCCGCGGGTGCGGATGGTGGCGAGCATGTCCACCGCCGGGCGTGCCCACACCGGCTCCTCGGCGTTCGGCGTACGCAGGGGCAGCGCGCCCGGATCGTCGTAGCCACGGCCGGAGGCGGCTGGGGCGGCAGGGGTGGTGGCCGGCGCCTGCGCGAACGCGGCTGCGCCGCCGAGGGCGAGGCAGGCAAGGGCAAGGGCGCCGAGGCGGGCGGCTGGCTTGAGGGTGTGGGCGTGCGTCATGGCTAGTACCCCCCACCCACGCGGCGGAAGAAGACCTCGTGGTTCCTGTCGTTCTCGTCGGTGGCGCGGAAGCCGTTGCCGGACTTCTCGACCCTGAACCGGTAGTTGCCCAGGGTCAGGCGCTTGTCGTCCCAGCGGCCGCTGAAGCGCGAGTCATTGGCCCGGCCCTCGGCGTTGCCGCCCGGGAAGATGGTGACCCGGACGTCGGCGTTGTCGCGCCCGTCGAACCCCTGGAACTCGCCGACGGCCCACGACGGCACGCCATCCTCGTGGTGGTCCTTGTTGGCGGCGATGGCGGCGGCGATGGCGATGCCGGCGATGGCGGCACCCGCGATGGCGGCGTCGCGGCCCGAGTTGTCACGGCCGACGCGGAACTCGCCGGCGCAGCCGCGATCGACCCACACGCCGCGGTTGTCGTAGCCCCAGTTGTCCCAGAGGCGGCACCGCGTGCTCGAACGCTGGCGCACGAGGGTGACCTGCCTGTCGGTGTCGACACGGCAATAGCTGTAACGGTAGTTCCGGCTTTCGCAGGTGACGGTGGTATCGGCGACGGCCGGCACGGGCACTGCGAACAGCGCGGCGGCCAGCAGGCAGCCGGCAGCGGCGTGGGTCTTGCGCACGGGTCCTCCAGGTGAGGCATCCGGAGGGCCGCGGGCACACCTTTCCCGCAGGCTGGATGCCACCGCCATTGTGGCATCAACGGCCGGGGTGGCGGCTATCCGGATCGTGCCAGCGCCGCCAATTCGGCTACGGGCCGAGGGCTCAGGGCCGTGAGCCGTTCAGCCCAGCTTCACCGGCCGCCCCGTCCTCACCGACTCGTAGCAGGCTTCGATGACGCGCATGTCGTTGCGGCCGTCCTCGCCGTCAGTGAGCGGGCGCGTGCCCGTCGCCGCGCACTCGGCCAGGTGATCCATCATCGCGGCAAAGTGATCGGGCTCGCGCAGCGTGCGCGACTCGATCGTGTTGCCCCGGAACACGCGCAGGCCCAGGCCCCGCCGGCTCCAGGCCGGCTCGAGTTCGAACGACCCCTTCTCGGCGTACACCCGGAAGCGATTGAGGTAGGCGCCGTAGCTCGAGACGCAGTTGGCCAGCGTGCCCGACGGAAAACGCAACTGGAAGGTGAGCGTGTCCTCGACCTCCTTGAACCGCGGGTCGTTCCTGTCGGTGGTCTCCATCGCGAAGACCTCGGTGGGCTCCTCACCGGCGAGGTACCGCGCGGCGTTGACCGAGTAGATGCCGATGTCCATCATCGACCCGCCGCCGCCCATCTTCTTCGTGAGTCGCCACTGCTCGGGATTGCCGATATTGAAGCCGGAGTCGCACAGGACGATCTTCGTCCTGCCGTACTCCTTGTCGCGGGCCATCTTGATCATCGCCTGCGTGTACGGCTCGAACCGCAGGCGGTAGGCCACCGCGAGATGCTTGCCGGCCGCCTTCGCGGCGGCGAGCATCGCGTCGCACTCGGCCACGGTGTTGGCCATCGGCTTCTCGACGAGCACGTGCTTGCCGGCCTTCGACGCGCGCACGCTGTACTCGGCGTGCAGGCCGTTGGGCAGCACGATGTAGACGCCGTCGACATCGGGGTTGTCAGCAATCCGATCGAAGGTCTCGTACGAGTAGAGACCCCGCTCGGGCACGCCGTACTGCGTCGCCAGCCCCCTGGCCTTGGACGGGTCACTGCTGACGAGCGCGGTGACGCGGCACCTCTTCGCGTGCACGAACGCGGGCAGGATCTCGCCCTGCGCCAGACTGCCGAGTCCGACGATGGCGTAGCCGAAGGGTTTGGCCGGCGCGGTGGCCGGCGCCTGCGCGCTGGCGGTCGCGGCGGCGATGGGGCCGGCGGCCAGGGACGCGCCAGTGGCGCGGAGGAAGTCGCGGCGGGTCGAAGTCGGGTCGGTCACGGTCACCTCGCCGCGATGGTGTCATGAATCAGCCACCTCGAGCTTGTGCCAGCAGGTGCCTGTGCCAGTCGTCGTGGTCGCTCACCACCTGGACCGGGCCGAGCGCCAGCATGCCGGTGCGGCCGATCGACCTGCGGAGGAAGTCGTACTCCCCCAGTGCGATCGCGAGGTCTTCGTCGGCCGGCAGGTGCAGGCCCGCGCCGCGGGCCAGGACGAGTGCCTTGGCCTGCACCGACAGCTCCAGCTCGAGCCGCAGCAGGCAGAACATGTCGGCGACGACCGGTCCGGGAAATCGTGCGCGCAGCTCCTGCAGGTACGACGCGATCCGCGTGACCCCGAAGAACTCCGACGTCACCAGCTGCAGCAACTCGATGTCCAGGTCGAGGCCGGCGCCGACCCACTCGCGGGTCACGCGCTCGCTGCGCTCGAAGACCGTCGTCATCAGCAGCGGCAGCGCCACGAGGACGAGGGCCGTCTGCGCCAGCGGCGGCAACAGCAGGTGATTGAAGGCCACGTGCACCGCCATCGCCGCGCCGAGGCCGGGCAGCATCGCCAGCGGCTTGTGGCGCGGGTAGCGGTCCACGAGCGTGCGCGCCAGCATCGCGAAGACCGCCGTCGTGCCGCCGTGCATGACCGCCGTCCCGAGGCCGCGCACCAGCCACAGGCCGAGCGGCGCGTCGGCGAGCGCCCGGAGGTAGACGACGTTCTCGACGAGCGCGAAGCCGGCGCCGACCGCGAAGCCGAGCACCGCGGCGTCCACGAGGAACCCGACGCGTCGGGTCCACACCAGCCAGGCCACCAGCAGTGCCTTGCCGCATTCCTCGACGATGGGGCCGATCCACCCGACGATCAACGCGTCGGGCATCGTGGCCAGCGGAGTGCCTTCGATGAGCCATGCCGACACGAGAGCGGCCACGGCGCCGCCGGCCAGCGATCGCAGCACGTGCCGCAACGCGACCAGCTTGAAGCTGTCCATCAGCGACAGCCCCACCAGGAAGGCGAGCACGGGCAGGAGGGCGATGGCGATGTTCACCGGAGGATCTTGAGCGAGATCATCGCCTCGCGCCGCGGGCCGCGTCCCCGCTCGAAGGCCACCGCGCCGCCGAACGACAGCGTCAGCTGCTGGGTGGCCGCCACGCCGAGCCGCACGTCCACCTGTCCGCCGACGTTGGTCGCGACGGTGCGCGTCGCGTCGTGATCGAGGTCGGTGCCCAGGCCGCCCACGAAGACGGCCGGCCGTGCCCACGTGGCGTGGAAGCCCGGCCAGCCGAGGCGCCGGAAGCGCCACGGCGGGAGGTTCCACTCGAGCGCCGACTTGAGGAAGTTGCGCCCGCCGATGCCGTTGAGCGCCGCGCCAGGGAAGCTGTGGAGCGTCCGGTAGCGCTTCTCCTCGAGGTGGTCCACCCAGTTGTTGCCGAACGCACCGAAGTAGAAGTTCGCGAACGGGTCGTCGCGGTCGTCGGGCGACAGGCCGGCCGCGTTACGGAGCCACAGCGTCGAGTGATTGCCGAAGGCGGCGACGTGGTGGTCGTAGGTGCCGGCCACACGCGTCACGAAGCGGCCGGCCACCTGTTGTCCCTGCGCGGCCACCGACCACTTCGACCCCTTCTCGTCGTCGACGTGCCCGAGCGAGTTGCGCACGTCGGACCACGACAGCTTCGCCTGCAGCGTGCCCAACCGGTCGACGTCGACGGCGACGTTCTGGTAGTCGGGCAGTCGATCGAGGTTGCCCGAGTAGGTGCCGCTCAGGTCCAGCTCGAGACGCTTCGGGCTGTCGTACACGAGCAGGTGCTTCCACCCGCCCTCGAGCACGTAGCCCTTGCGGCTCGCCTTGGTCGGCCCGAAGAAGTCGTAGAAGTCGGCCCCGTTCAGCGTGAACCCGCCCCGCCAGTCACCGCGCTCGACCTCGGCCTGCACGTGGATGCGTTCGGCCTCCGGCAGTCCGGTGATGGCCGAATACGTGGCGACGACGCTGCCGCGGCTGAACTGGAGCGGATCGGAGAAGGCGAGGCGGACGCCGGGGGCACCGGTGCCCTTGTACGACTGGACGATCGGGTGCAGCGCGTCGAGCCGCATCCGCCGCAGCGGCGAGTAGGGCGAGGTGGACTGCGGCAGGGTCTCGAGCGGGATCTTCTGCGGCGAGCCGACCGCCCACTCGCGCACGATCGGGTGCTCCTCGGCAAGGCGCTCGCCGAGGAAGGTGATCGGCGCGATGTCCTCGATCGGCGCGATGCGCACCCGCGTCGGCACGAAGCCCTCGCCCGAGTACCGGAACGCGATCATCGTCCCGTCGTCGAGCGGCAGCGGCCGGAAGAAGCCGGTGTCGGTGTTGGTCACCGCCTCGACCTTCTTCGCCTCGAGGTCGTACCTGAAGATGTTGGACACCCCGGTGTAGTACGCGCTGCCGTAGACGTAGCGCCCGTCGGGCGAGAACACGAAGTGGTTGGGCACGCTCTGCCCGAAGTCGAACCTGGCGACCGGCGCCGTGCCGCGCGCCCGCAGGGTCGCGGCGTCGAACACGCGCACGTCCTGCGTGCCGCTGATCTCGCCGAAGGAGGCGACGATGCGGGTCCCGTCGGGCGACACGTCGAGGTCGTACACCACCGTGCCGTACGGCCACGACACGACCTGCTCCCACTGACGATACGGCGCGGGCAGGCGCACGATCGTGCAGATGCCGTTGAGGTGACGGATGCCCCAGATGGAGCGGTCGGCGCGGTTGAAGGCGAGGTCGCCGATGCGCGCGTCCTTGATCAGCAGCTCGGTGCGCCGCGTCGCCGGGTCGAGGCGCATCAGGTCGCGCTGCTGGCCGTTGTCGGCGGTGTAGAAGAGCGTGCCGCTCTCCGGGTCGCGCGCCAGCGAGGCGACGGTGAACATGCTCGGGCCCTTGATGTCGACGAGACGCTCGACGCGGCCGGAGTCGAGCGACAGCGCCGCGATGTGCGACACCGTGCCCGGGTAGCTCACGCCGGCGTAGAGCGTCCGCGTGCGCTCGTCGAGGTACGCACGCGACACGGCGCCGAGCGCGCGTGGCACGAGATCCTCGAAGGGCGTGAGCGGGTACCTGCCGATGGCGTCGAGGTTGGCCTGCTGGAAGGTCTTCTCGTCGCGCTGCCAGGTGGCCCAGGCCTGATCGAGCGTCTCGCCGAACACGCGGTGGAAGTCCCGGGCGTAGGAGGCCCGGCTGCCTTCGGGCCGCGACACCCACTGCACCAGCTTCTCCGGCGAGTGCCGACGCGCCACCCACGTCATGAAGCGCGTCCCGTAGAGGTACGAATTGGCCTCGTCCTGGAAGTCGATCTTGGTGCCCTCCGACACCAGCCCGAGGCGGTCGTAGATGGTCGCGCCGTCGCGCACCTTGGCGCGGAACACCATCTCGTCGTAGCCGCCCTGCGCCCGCCCGAGGCCGGCCGCCATCCACGTGTCGAAGAACACCGCGGCGCCCTCGAGGTACCAGCGGGGCGAGAAGTTGCGCGGCGCGGTGAGCCACGACCACAGGGCCGTCTCCGGGTGCTCGGCGACGGGCCGCACCTTGCCCGCGAACAGCGTCCGGAACAGCCGGTCGCGCCGCGAGGGCTGGTCCATCATCGTCACGTGGACCAGCTCGTGGTTCATGATCATGAACATCCGCTCGTTGGCATGCACGGTCTCGAAGGCATGGCTCAACGGCGCGAGCTGCACCATCAGCAGGTTGTGGGGCACGGCCGACGCGCCCGCATTGCCCGTGTCCTGCAGGTCGACCACGAGGACGACGGTGTCCTCGGCGGGGTCGAAGCCGAGGACCCGCTTCTGGAAGTCGAGCGAGGCGAGGAAGGTGCGTGCCGCGTACGGCACGATGAAGCGACCGCTCGGATCGAGGTAGACGAGGCGCAGGCCTGGCGTCTCGAAGACCGACAGCTGCGCCGCGGCAGGCCCGGTTGTCGCGACCAGGCAGACCAACAGCAGGAGGGCGCGCGGCAGCCAGCGCTGCACGCACGCCCTGATGTCGCGGACGCCGAGCGGGGTCACGCGCGGATCGTACCCGGGAGTCCCAGCCGGATCAGAACTCCTTCTGGCCCTCGCCCGACTTGCGGGCAGCGGTGTCGAAGGCCGAGAACAGCGTGTCGGCGTTCATGTTGAGGAAGTTGGTGTCGTTGACGACGTTGCGGAACGTGGCGTCGTTGAGCAGCCTGGCGAACTCGACGTCGCTGAAGAGCACCGCGAAGTCGGCATCGCGCAGCAGCGCGGCGAGCTCGACGTCGGCAAAGGCCGTCTTCAGGGCGCTGTCGTACGCCAGGGCCTTGAAGTCCACCTCGGTGGCCAGCCTGGCGAAGGTCGCGTCGCTGGCCAGCTGCCGGAGCTCGACGTCGCTGATGGCGCGCCTCAGCTCCACGTCGGCGATGGCCATCCGCAGCGCCTCGGTGTCGATGGCGGCGTGCTTCAACTGGGCGTCCCTGGCCAGCGCCTGGACGTCGGCGTCCATGGCGAGGGCGCGCATGTCGGCGTCCATGGCGCGCGCCATCAGGGCCGGTTCACTGGCCAGCTGACGGAACTCGGCCCCGCGCAGCATCGCGGCGAGGTTGCCGCTGGTGACCGCCTTCTGGAAGGCCTTGCGCGCCTCCGGGCTGCGGCGCAGCGTGTCGAACGCCGGGCTCTGGAGGAACGACTGCAGCGCCTGATCGCCGAGCTTCACGTCGCTGGCCGTCAACTGCTGGCCCTGATAGCGCTTGGCCGCGCCGATGGTGCCCTCGGTCCCGCGCGGCGGGATGCTGCCACCCATGGCGACGTACAACCCCAGTCCGGCGGCCACGGTGGCGGCAATTCCCAGCATCAGCTTCTTGCTCATCGTCTCTTCCGTCCTCATCTCCGGGGCGGCCAGCTGGCCACCCTCCGGGGTCAGGGCCCGAGCCGCGACGTGCTGCATCACGGTGGGCTTCAGGTCGGCCGGCGCGTCGACGGTCCCCATCGCGCGCAGGTCGCCAGCCAGTTGCTGCAGGTGCTCGAATCGGGCGCGCGCCTCGGGGGCTTCCGCGAGGGCGCGGTCCAGGGCGGTCCGGTCGACCAGGTCGCCGAACGCCGCCGCGTGCAACATCGCTTCCGTGCGTGGGTCCAGCATCTCGGTCAACCTGCCTGCGCGACCTTCAGGGCCGCGAGCTTGTCGGCGAGGCGTTGCCGCGCCGCGTACAGCCTGGACTTGACCGTCACCACCGGGATGCCCAGGGTGGCGGCCACCTCGTCGTACGACAGCTCGCCGAAGTGCCGGAGCAGCACGACGTCGCGGTGCTCAGGCGTCAGCTCGGCGATCGCCTTCCGCAGGGCGTCCCGGCGCCGGGCCTCGTCGAGGGCCGACCCCGGATCGCGTGACACCGGCGGGACGGCGTCGAGGGCATCGGGCCGCGGCCGGCGTTTCTGCGTCAGGCACTCGTTCACGAGAATCCGGTAGATCCAGCTGAAGAACCGGTGCTGGCGGTCGTACGTCGCCAGCTTCTCGTAGGCGCGGATGAAGGCCGTCTGGGTCGCGTCCTGCGCAGCGTCCCGGTCGTGGAGCATCCGGTAGGCCACGCTGAAGAGCACGCGTTCGTAACGTCCGACCAACGCCTCGAAGGCGTTGACATCGCCGGCCGCCACCCGGGCGATGACGGCCTGTTCATCTCGATCCTGCAGCAATGACGCGGCTACCTGAAAAAAGTTGGTGCGGGGGTGCGCGGCCTATTGATAGCACGGATAAGATGCCGGTCGATGGCAGCGCGCCGGCAGATCTGGCGACCCGAGGTCAGCACGCGCCTGGCCGGCAACGTCCTGGTGGTCAGCCTCTCCGGACGCCTCGGCGAGGCGGGCGCCCGCAGCGAGCCGCTCCTGGCGGCGCTGGCCGGCGCCGAGCCCCACCAGGCCGTGGTCGTCGACCTGTCGCGGCTCGACTACGTCTCCAGTCCGGGCGTGGCGCACCTGGCGGCTTTCGCCCGGACCCAGGCCGAGCGGGGTATCCCGTGCGTCTGGTGCGACCTCACGGAGGCGGTCCGTATTTCCCTTGACCTTGCGGGCACGCTGCCGGAGTTCACGCTCGCGATGTCGCGAGAGGCGGCGATCGAGGCGGCGTCACGTTCTGCCTCCGGGAGCCCACCCTCTGTCCAATGAGTACCCGTGTCCGGCGTGCGCTGACCTGCCTCTCGACCGTCCTCCTGCTGGTCACGCTGACTGCCGCGACCGCTCGTGCCGGCACCGCCGTCCTGAAGGGGCGCGTGACCGACAAGGCCACCGGGCAGCCGATCGCCAACGCGCTGGTGACCCTCTACGAGGTCTTCCTCGGGGTCAACAACGTCTCGTGGGGCGCCACCTTCACCAACGCCAATGGGGAGTTCACCCATCTTGGTAGCGACACGAAGGTGTACCGGCTGCGTGCCTTCGACCGCGCCTACCGCCAGCAGGTGTACGACGGCCTCGATTGCGCGTATTGGGGGGGCGGCCAGTGCGACACGGCGATGAACGCGGGCACGATCATCAGCCCGGGAGACGACGCCTCCTGCAATCCGGGCCCGTGCACGGTCACGGGCCTCGACTTCGCGCTCGAGAGGCTGCCCGCGCCGTCCATCAGCAGCATCACGCCGAACTCCGGGACCAAGGACGGCGGCACGTCCGTGCTCATCACGGGCAGCAATTTCTACGGCCTGCCGGCGGTGGAGATTGCCGGTCGGGACTTCAACGACATGACCGTGACGGGCCCCGGCACGATCACGGCAAAGACGCCTTCCAATCCGGTCGGGCCGGCCAACGTCAGCATCACCACCAGCAGCAAGGTCACGCTCGTCGGCGGCTTCACCTACACGGGGCCGCAACCGGCGCCGACGCTGACGGCCGTGTCGCCGGCCTCGGGCGTCACGACGGGCGGGACGCCCATCACGCTCACGGGCACCAACTTCAGTGGGTCTCCCACCGTCACCGTCGGTGGTGTGGCGGCTACCGGCGTGACCGTCATCAACAGCACCACGATCACTGCAGTCACGCCCACCGGTACGGCCGGGGCCAGGGACGTGGTGGTCACGACGCTCGGCGGCGACGCCACGTTGGTCGGTGGCTTCACGTACGTCGCCCCACCGACCGTGAGTGGCCTCACGCCCTCGTCCGGGCCGACGGCCGGCGGGACCACGGTCACCATCACGGGGAGCAACTTCACTGCGGATACGCAGGTGCGGTTCAGCGGGGTCATCGCCCAGTCGGTCACGGTCTCGAGCGCGACGACCCTGACCGCGGTGACCCCCGGCGGCGCGGCGGGCGCTGCGGATGTGCGCGTGACGACACCGGGCGGCGACATCACCCTGCCGGGCGGCTTCACCTATCGGCCCCCACCCCCGACCTTGAGCGGCATCGCGCCGGCCAGCGGCCCCGTGGCGGGTGGCACCCCGGTGACGCTGACCGGGCAGTGGTCGGCCGACGTGACCCGGGTCACCATCGGCGGCGCAGACGCGACCTCGGTCGTGCAGGCCGGCGGGTCGCTGACGGCGGTGACGCCGCCCGGTGCCGCCGGCCCCCGGGACGTGGTGGTCACGACGCTCGGCGGCGACGCCACGTTGGTCGGTGGCTTCACGTACGTCGCCCCACCGACCGTGAGTGGCCTCACGCCCTCGTCCGGGCCGACGGCCGGCGGGACCACGGTCACCATCACCGGCACGGACTTCGTCGGCAGCACCACCGTCACGTTGGGGGGAGTCGCCGCGACCGCGGTTGCCGTCGTCAACAGCACCACGCTCACCGCCGTCACGCCGCAGCGCTCGGCCGGCGCGCGCAGCGTCGTGGTCACGACGCCATACGGCTCGGCGACGTCGCCCACGCCCTTCACCTTCGCGGCGAGCCCCACGGTACTGTCGGTCAGCCCCAACAGCGGTCCGACGACCGGCCAGACGACCATCGCCATCACCGGCACCGGGTTCGAAGGCACGCCCACCGTGACGCTGCGTGGCATCCCGGCGACCGACGTCACGCGGCTCGGTCCGACCCTGCTGACCGCGGTCACGCCGGCCGCGGCTGTCGGGCCCAGCGACGTGACCGTGACGGCCGCCGGGGGATCGGCCACGGCGGCCGGCGCCTTCACCTACATCGATCCGGCGAGCCTCACCGGACCGGCGCGCATCGACGTCGTCACGCCGGTGGCCGGGACCGTCAACGGCGGTACGGTGGTCACCGTGTGCGGCTATCGGCTCGACGCCGCCGTCACCATCCTGTTCGGCGCCCGCGCCGGTACCAACGTGCAGCCCTTGTTCGGCGATTGTGTGGCCGTGAGGACACCGGCCGGCGTCGCCCTCGGGCCTGTCGACGTGACCATCCTGACCGCCGCCGGCAAGGCGACGCGGGCGGCCGGCTTCTCGTACCTGCCGGTGCCGCAACTCGGGACGTTCGGAGCGATCACGCCCTCGCGGGGGAGCCAGGCCGGCGGCACCACGGTGCTGATTGCAGGTGACGGGTTCGTCGGTGCACCGATTGTCCGGATCGGTGGCGCGCTTGCGACGTCGGTGACGGTGATCAACCCGGGATACCTCACGGCCGTCACGCCCCCGGGGACGGGCGTTGGCGACCTGAGCGTGGAGGTGGGAGGTGCGACCGCCACGCGGGCCGGCGCGTTCACCTACCTGCCCGTGACACCGGGCGCGCCGACGATCGCGAGCGTCGCCCCGGTGTCTGGCCCACTGTCAGGTGGGACCCTCGTGACGATCTGCGGCCAGAACCTGGACACCCAGACCGCGGTGCTGTTCGGCGGCCGGCCCGGCCCCGTGCAGACGCGCGGCGAGGGGTGCCTCCGCGCGTACACGCCGTTCAACGACACGGCCGGTGCGGTCGACATCACGGTGCTGGCACCAGGCGGAAGCACGACGCGCTCGGCCGCCTTCTCGTACGTCACGCCCGGACCACTCCTCTCGTCCGGGCCGCTCGGGGATGGCACCATGTCCGTCGTGGCCGGCTACGTGGCCGGGACGTCGCCGAACGCGATCGTGCCGCAGGATCTCAACGGCGTCGAGGACGTGTATCTCTCCGACAACGCCGGCGGCCCGCGGCGTCTCGTGAGCGCGAACCCGGCCGGCGCTGCCGGCAATGGACGCAGCACGTTGCCCCGCCTCAGTGCGACGGGCCGGTTCCTGACGTTCGTCTCGGCGGCCTCGGACCTCGTGCCCGGCGACACCAACTTCGCCGACGACGTGTTCCTGCTCGATCGCGACAGCGACGGCAACGGGACGTTCGACGAGCCCGGCACATGGTCGCTCCGCCGCGTCAGCGTCGACACCACTGGCCTCCAGGGCAACGGCAACAGCGGTCAGGCCGAGATCAGCCCCGACGGGTACTGGGTGGCGTTCGCATCGGCGGCGACCAATCTCGTGGCGGGCGACGTCAACGACATGCCGGACATCTTCCTGCACCACTGGCCCTCCGGCACGACGACGCGCGTCAGCCAGCGCAGCGACGGCGGCCCGGCCAACCTGGCCAGTCGCGTGCCCAAGATCAGCCGCGATGGCAAGCGCGTCGTGTTCGCCTCGCGCGCCAGCGACCTCGTGCCCGGCGACGGCAACGGCCTGCTCGACGTCTTCCTCTGGGAGCAGGCCACAGGGGCAATCACACGCCTGTCCACGGCGCGCAACACGGGCGGACTCGGCGATGCCTCGGGCGAGAGCGATCTGCCGACGATCAGCGCCGACGGCACGCGCGTCACCTTCTGGACGAAGGCCGCCGACATCGTCGGGACGCAGCCCGGGCTGCTGCCGGACTGGCAAGTGGTCGTCGTCGACCTCGCGCCGCCACTCTCGGGCGACGCCGCTGTCGCCACGACGACCGACCCGTTCGCCGCAGGGCGCGCGACGGTGAGCGACGTTGGCCTCGCGCCCGCCTGGCGCGCGTTCGCCGGCGCCGCGGTGACGGTGCCCGACAACGGGCGCCACTGGCTCGCGACGAGCGTGTCGGGCGGGCTCGGCAACGGCCCGAGCACCAACGCCCAGATCAGCGGCGACGGGCGGACCGTGGTGTTCGAGTCCGCGGCCTCCGATCTGGTGCCCGACGACACCAACGGCGTCAGCGACGTGTTCCTCGTGCGCATCGACGAGTCCGGTGCACCCGGCGCGCCAGAGCGCGTCAGCCTCGACGCGGCAGGACGACAGATCGAGAGCCCGAGCCGGTCGCCCGTCGTCTCCTTCGATGGCGGCGTCGTCGGGTTCGTCTCGGGGGCCGGGCTCACTCCCGAGAGCGTCGGACAGTCGGGCTCCTGGCTCTACGTGCGGCTGCCATCGACCTGGGTGTCATCGGTCACGCCGGCGCACGGCCAGGCAGGCACGAGCGTCACCCTGACACTGCGTGGCGGCGGCCTGGTGCCCGGCACGACCGTGCGCCTGGGGCAGGGCACGCCGGTGGTGGCGCAGGCAGTGAGCGGCAGCGCACTGACCGTGACGCTGCCGGTCAGCGGCTCCGGTGTCCTCGACGTCGTGGTCACCGATCCCGACGGATCGTCGGCGACGCTGCCCGGCGCGTTCACGGTGACGACGGCGGGCACGGAAGACGCGGACGCCGACGGCCTGCCCGACACGTGGGAGCAGGCGTTCGGCCTGAGCGCGGTGTCGGCGTCGGGCCGCGACGGGGCGGGTGGCGACGCCGACGGCGACGGCCTGTCCAATGCTGCCGAATTCGCCCAGGGCACGCACCCGGCCGGCGTGTTCACACGCTACCTGGCCGAGGGCGCCACGAGCAGCTTCTTCTCGACGCGGATCGCGCTGGCAAACCCGTCGTCGACGACTCCGGTGACGGCGCTGCTGCACTTCCAGAAGGGCGACGGCAGCAGCGTGCCGCTCACCGTGGTCGTGCCCGCCCGGGAGAGTCGGAAGATCGTGGTCGAGTCGGTGCCAGGCATGGCGGAGGCGGAGTTCGCCACGCTCGTCGAGAGCGACGGCCCCGTCGTCGTCGACCGCCTCCTGTCGTGGGACAGGGGCACCGGCTACGGATCGCATGCGGAGGCGTCGCTGCCGGCGACATCCACCACGTGGTACCTGGCCGAAGGGGCCACGCACTCCGGCTTCGAGCTGTTCTACCTGCTCCAGAACCCGTCGGCGACCGAAGCGCAGGTGCGGGTGCGCTACCTGCGCCCGTCGGGACCGCCCCTCGAGCGCACGTATCCGGTGGCGCCTCGATCGCGCTTCAACATCTGGGTGGACCTCGAGACGTTCACGACGGGCGGGGTGACCGAGACGCTGGCCAGCACCGACGTGTCGGCCGCCATCGAGGTGATCAACGGCGTGCCGATCATCGCCGAGCGCGCCATGTACCTGAACCGGAACGGCCAGACGTTCGCGGCTGGGCACGAAAGCGCCGGCATCCGGGCGCCCGCCACCGAGTGGTTCCTGGCCGAGGGCGCGACCCTGAACTACTTCGACGAGTTCCTGCTGCTGGCCAACCCGAATGCGGCCGACGCGCAGGCGACGATTACGTACCTGCTGGAGGACGGCTCGACGCGTCAGCGCGCGATGACGGTTCCGGCCAACACCAGGCAGAACGTGTGGGTCAACGTCGAGCAGTTCGACGGCACGCCCGGCTACCCGATGGCCAACGTCGCGCACTCCACGCGCGTCACCGTGACCAACGGCGTGCCGATCGTCGTCGAGCGGGCGATGTGGTGGCCGCGGGAGTCGCCCAACTGGGTGGAAGCGCACAACTCGCCGGGCGCGGTCGTGACGGGGACGGCCTGGGCGGTGGCCGAGGGGCAGGCACAGGCGTCACCCCGGGTGTCCACCTACCTGCTGGTGGCCAACACCGCGGCCACCGACGCCACCGTGACGCTCACGCTGATGTTCGAGGGCGCGGCGCCGGTCAGCAGGACGTTCACGGTGGCGCCGACCAGTCGTCGCACCTTCGATGTCGCGGCGGAGTTCCCGGAGGCGATGGGCAGGACCTTCGGCGCGCGCGTGGAGAGCGTCGGCGCCGGGGGCGAGGCGATCGTCGTCGAGTGCGCGATCTACAGCGACGCGCAGGGCGTGACGTGGGCGGCCGGGAGCAACCACCTGGCGACGCGCCTGCGCTGATACGGCAATTTGAAATTTGACATTTGAAATTCATCGGCGGCCGGCCTGTCGGCCTTGCCGCTCGAGGGATCCCGAGGGGCGCCGGCGAGAGCCGCGCCCACGAGAATTTCGAATTTCAAATTTCCAATTGCCAGCTCACGTAGGCCACAGCGACGTAGCGCGCCGCCTTGCCGATGGTCGTCCAGAGCAGGAACGGCGCCAGCGGCATGCGCGCCGCGCCGGCGAGCGCCACCAACACGTCGCCGATGAGCGGCACCCACGAGAGCAGCAGGACGGGCGACCCGTAGCGGGCGAGCAGCGCCGCGGCACGCGCGACGCGCGGCGAGGGCTCGGGCGCGCGGGTCACCGCCAGCCGCGCGAGCCCGTAGGTGGTCGCCGCCCCCAGCACGTTGCCCACCGTGGCCACGGCCACGGGCACGTGCCAGTGACCGGTGCGCGCGACCTCGACGGCCAGTGGCACCTCGGACGACAGCGGCAGGATCGTCGCGGCGGCAAAGGCCCAGAGGAAGAGGACGATCAGCGTCATCGGTGGCTGTGGTGGCAATTTGAAATTGGAAATTTGAAATTGATCGGCGGCCGGCCTGTCGGCCTTGCCGCTCGAAGCAATCCCGAGGGGCGCCGGCGAGAGCCGCGCCCCGCGGGAATTTCAAATTCCAGATTTCGAATTGCGGGTCCAGTACAGGTAGAAGGGCACGCCCAGCGCCACCAGCGCGAGGCCGGCCAGCGACTGGCGCGGGCTGGTGATCAGTGTGTTGACGATCAGCCAGCCGGCGGTGAGCAGGAAGAGCGCCGGCACCACGGGGTAGCCCCAGGTGCGGTACGGGCGCGGGGCGTCGGGCATCCGGCGCCGGAACACGAACACCGACGCCGTGCCGAGGCCCAGGAAGATGAGGACCGCGAAGATCACGTAGTCGGTCAGCGTGTCGAACGAGCCGGTCACCACCAGCAGCGAGGCCCAGACCGCCTGCGCGACGAGCGCCCGAATCGGCACCCTCGTCCGCGGACTCAGCGTCGCGAGGCTGCGGAAGAACACGCCGTCCTGCGCCATCGCGTACGGGATGCGCGCGCCGACCAGCGCGACGATCAGCAGTGCCGTGAAGACCGACACCGACAGCATCCCGGCCATCAGGCTCGTGGCCGCCGGCCCGAGGAACTGCGTCGCAGCCACCGTGGCCACCGGCGAGGCCGCCGGCACGCTGGCCACCGCCTCTGGCGTGAGCACGTAGAAGTAGCCGGCATTCACGGTGACGTAGAGCGCCGCCACCGTCAGGATGCCGCCGATGATCGCCAGCGGCAGCGCCCGGCCCGGGTCGCGCACCTCGCCGGCGACGTAGGTCACCTCGTTCCAGCCGTTGTAGCCCCACAGGGCGGCCATCATCGCGGCGCCGATCCCGGCCAGGCCGCCGCGCGCCGCCGCATCCACGCCTTCGCAGGCGCCACCGGCGCCCGACAGCGCGTAGTGACTCCACGAGCCGTCGGCCAGCAGGAAGGCGCCGAGGCCGACGCCGCTGACCAGCAGCAGCTTCATGGCGGTGAGCCCCGAGGCGACCGTCCCGCTCGTCGACACGTCGAGGCAGTTGATCAGCGTCACCACCCACACGGCGACGACGGCCGCCATGGCGATGCCGCCGATGGCGCCGAACCCCGGCACCGTGACCTGCCAGGCCGCCAGCTGGTTGCCCGCCAGCGCGTTCAGGAAGATGGCGCCGCCGGTCGCCAGCGCCGCCAGCGCGCCTGCGGTCGCGACGAAGAACCGCGTCCAGCCGTACAGGAACCCCCAGAGCCGACCGTAGGCCTGCCGGAGGAAGACGTACTCGCCGCCGGCGTCGGGGAAGAGCGTCGCCAGTTCGGCGTAGGTGAGCGCGCCCAGCAGGCTCATGAGGCCGGCCACCACCCACACCGCGATCACCATGCCGGGCGACTCGACGTTGCAGGTCATCACCCGCGCCTTCAGGAACACACCCGTGCCGATGACGTTGCCGACGACCATGGAGTAGGCGGCAAACAGGCCGAGTCCGCGGACCAGCGTCAGCGGGGTGGAAGGCGGCGCGGGGGAAGGCACGGTGCGACGCAGTGTATCCTCGCGCCATCAGGACAGCGCGGATCGGGGGATCGCGGATCGGGGCGGAGGATCGATGACTACGAGACATGCGGCGACGATGGCCGTGATCGCCGGGACGACGGCGGGGCTGCTGGTGGCGGTGCAAGGCGTCGGCGCGCAGGGCGGCGGGCGGGCGCAGGTGGCGGCCGGCCTGTTCAGGGCGCTCGACGCCAACGGCGACGGCAGCCTGACGCGCGAGGAGACCCAGGCCGGCTTCGACGGCTGGTTCACGAAGTGGAAGGCCGCCGACGCGGCGGGGCTGACCAACGAGTCGCTGATGATGGGCCTCTCGCAGGTGCTCCCCGACACGGGTCCGCAGTGCGGTGGCCGCAGCCCCAATCCGCGCACGCCGTGCCAGCCCGACGTCGACGCGATGACGGCGCAGCTGCCTGCCGCGGCACCGGCGAAGGCAGCCCGCCCGCGCAAGGTGCTCGTGCTGGCGCGTGCCGCCGGCTTCGTGCACTCCTCGATCCCGCTCGCCGCCCGTACGGTGGAGGAACTCGGCAAGAAGACCGGGGCGTGGACGACGACGGTCAGCTACGACGCGGCCGACATCACCGAGGCCAACCTGAAGCAGTACGACGCAATCTTCCTCGCCAGCACCACCGGCCACTTCCTCGACGATCCGAAGGACGCCGCCGCGACCGCGGCGCGCCGCAAGGCCTTCCTCGACTTCGTGCGCGGCGGCAAGGGCATCGCCGCCATCCACGCCGCCTCCGACGCCTACCACGCCAGCGCGGCGGCTCTGAAGCGCGCAGGGCAGGGCGCCGACCCGACGGCCGCGCGGCTCGCGGCACTCGGCCCCGGCATCATGTCGGCCTTCCCGATGGCCGGTCGCATCCTCGCCGAGGGCGACGCCGACAAGAGCGGCGCGCTCAGCCGCGACGAGGTGAAGGCGGTGGGCGGGGCCTGGTTCGACAAGGTGGACACCGGCAGGACGGGCCGGGTGAGCCAGGCCGACTTCGTGGCCCGGTACGACCTGCTGATGCCGCCGCCTCCCGCGCGCCCCACGCGGCCGGGCAACGGCCAGGCCGCGGCCACCGAACTCGGCCCCGACGATCAGGTCGGCACGTGGCCCGAGTTCAACATGCTCATCGGCGGCATGTTCAAGTTCCACTGGAACGACGGCCAGGAGATCACCTACAAGGTCGACGACCCGGCCAGCCCGCTCACGGCGCCCTTCAAGGGACACGCGCCGTTCGTCGTCGCCGACGAGACCTACACGTTCGGCCGCGAGGTGTACTCGCGCCGCAACCTGCGGGTGCTGACCAGCGTGGACATGGCGAAGATGACGCCCGAGGACAAGGCCAAGGAGCAGTTCCCGCGGCCCGACGGCGATCACGCGCTCAGCTGGATCCGCGCCGAGCAGAAGGGCCGCGTGTTCTACATGTCGCACGGCCACAACGAGAAGGTGTACGCCAACCCGGTGCTCCTGCAGCACCTGCTGGCCGGCATCCAGTACGCGCTCGGCGACCTGAAGGCCGACGACTCGCCGAGCCAGAAGTAGGCGGCTGGCGTCACAACAAGGAGGCTGGTCGCGTCGCGCGTCCGGCCCCGTCCACCCCCGCCGCCCCGAGTGTTTTGCCGCCGACTTTGTCCCATTCCGGGACGAGTTCGTCGGCCGGGGTGTAGCGCTCGCGGCTCCGGCGGCGTCATGCAGGAAGGGATATGATTTGCGCGATCCGGGCGCCGCGAGGACGTGCGCTCACTCCGACCCTCCAGTGACTGCCATGACCAACACATCGAAGAACGTGCCCAGCAGGACCGACCGCCGCGACTTCCTCAGGAAGTCGGGAGCCGCCGCAGGCGTCGCCGCGGCCGGGTTCCCGGCCATCATCTCCGGCCAGTCGGTGACCAACGCCCTCAAGGTCGGTTTGGTCGGCGCCGGCGGGCGTGGCAGCGGCGCCGCCGCCCAGGCCCTCACCGCCGACAAGAACGCGGTGCTCACCCAGATCTGCGACATCGACGAAGCCATCGTTCTCCGGTCGCTCACGCGCCTGCAGGGCAGCCAGAAGTTCGGCGCCCAGGTGAAGGTCACCAAGGCGGCCTGGGGCCTCGACGCCTACGAGCAGGTGATCAACAGCGACGTCGACGTGGTGTTGCTCGCGGCGCCGCCGGGGTTCCGTCCCGCGCACCTCAAGGCCGCGGTGGACGCCGGCAAGCACATCTTCTGCGAGAAGCCGGCTGCGACCGACGCGCCGGGCATCCGCTCGGTGATGGAGTCGCACAAGGCCCAGCAGGCCAAGGGCAAGGCGCTCGTGGCGGGCTTCTGCTGGCGCTACAACAACATGATCTCGGCCGCGATCGAGCAGGTGCACAACGGCGCCCTCGGCCGGCTCGTGGCCCACTACTCGACCTACTACACCAACCCGGTCAAGCCGATGCCGCCCGAGAACACGCGGCCGGCGGGCATGGGCGACATCGAGTGGCAGGTGCGCAACTGGTACAACTTCGTGTGGCTGTCGGGCGACAGCCTCGTCGAGCAGGCCGTCCACAACGCCGACAAGATCATGTGGGTGATGAAGGACCAGCCGCCGGCCAGCTGCGTGGCGGTGGGCGGTCGAGCCGTGCCGGCCAACGGCGGCAACATCTACGACCACTTCGAGGCCAACTTCGTGTACCCGAACGGGTACCGCGTGTTCCTCGCCAACCGGCAGTCGACCGGCTGCTTCAACGGCACGCTCGACTACGTGATGGGCACCGACGGCACGCTGTTCCTCGGCAAGGGCAAGCCGCGCATCGAGACGCCCGACGGCAAGATCAAGTGGCAGTGGGAGGGCGAGGAGTACGACATGTACCAGCGCGAGCACGACGTGCTGTTCAAGTCGATCCGCGACGGCAAGCCCAAGAACGACGACCTGAACCTCGCCACGAGCACGCTGCTGGCCATCATGGGCCGCGACGCGGCGTACTCGGGCCTGGAGCTCACCTGGGAGCAGGCGCTCAACTCGACGGTGAACCTCCTGCCGCCGACCCTGCAGATGAACGCCGCGTTCGAGGCGCCCGGCCTCGCCATCCCGGGACGTACCAGGGTCTCCTAGTCATGACCGCACGACTCGCGGCCGTCGTCGCCCTCGCCCTCGTGGCCGGGGCGGCGACCGTGCCGCTCTCCAGCTTCCAACCGGCCGCGGCCCCCGCCGCGCCGGCGATCGACCCGAAGGAGATGAAGGCCGTCGAGGAGATCCGCGCGCGCATCCTCGCCAAGGCGAAGGCGACGCCCGCGGCCAAGGCCTACACGGTCACCGTCCCCGACACCACGGCCACCTTCGGCATGGCGCCGATCCCCGCCGGTGAGTTCGACATGGGGTCGGCCGATGCGGCGGCGCCAGCCGACCAGAAGCCGGTCCGGAAGGTGAAGCTCGACGCGTTCTGGATGATGACCACCGAGGTCAACTGGGACGCGTACCTGATGTTCATGTTCGCCGACCAGGCCAACGAGAAGGCCAAGCCGGACGCCATCGTCGATGCGTTGAGCCGGCCGACCGCGCCGCACCTCGAGATGAGCTTCGGACGCGGCAATGGCGGCTTCCCGGCGATCAGCATGACGCCGCACGCCGCCAACAAGTACGCGCAGTGGCTCAGCGCCAAGACCGGCGAGTACTACCGCCTGCCGACCGAGGCCGAGTGGGAGTACGCCTGCCGGGCCGGTGGCGCGCCGGCGTTGCCGGAGGCGCAGCTGGCCGAGGTGGCGTGGTACCAGAAGAACTCCGGCACGCAGGAGTTCACCGACGGCACGTACCACAAGCTCGGCTCGAAGAAGCCGAACGCGTGGGGACTCCACGACATGCTCGGCAACGTGATGGAGTGGACCGCCGATCAGTACGCGCCGTACGTCGCGGGTCCGCAGGTCAACCCGTGGGTGCGCCCGACGACCTCGTACCCGATGGCCGTCCGCGGTGGCTCGTGGAACGACCCGGCCGATCGCGTCAACTGCACCATCCGCTACAAGTCGGACCCGGTGTGGAAGGAACGCGACCCGCAGCTGCCAACCAGCCTCTGGTACATGACCGACGCCGAGTGGCTCGGGTTCCGCCTGGTGCGCCCGGCCAAGGTGCCGAGCGCCGAGGAGATGTACAAGGCCTGGAACAACGGCGTCGAGGTCGATCCGTACTGAGACGGCCGTCGTCATTCGGCCTTCGGCCTTGGGAACACCATAGCGCCCCGGAGATCCGCAATCTCCGGGGCGTCTGTCGTTTCCGAGTGAGTCAGGGGCCAGCCGTCTCCCGTGTCCGGCGGCCCCACGCCTTTCGTTCCTCGGCGACAATCGCGAAATCGTTCAGTTTCAGTTCTGCCGACGTTTCTCCCCTCTGTACGCACACAACAGACGCATGACCGCCAGGGACACCTGCCTCCGGCGGGTGCGGGGAGGACCGAGATGGCGAACATGAATGGCTCGGGTCGCGTCCTGATCGCGGCCGCGGCAATGGGACTCCTGGTCGCGCAGGCCCAGCGCGTCACCGCCCAGGCGCAGAAACCGGCCGCCCCGGTCAGGATCGTGGAATCGGTGCCGCTGCCCATCAGCGGCACGGTGACGGTCGGCGGGGACACGTCGGTCACCGTCAACAACGCGGCCACCGCTCCGGTGCCGACCCGCGACGTCGATCGCGTTGCCAGGGAAGCGTTCCAGGTTGGCGTCGTTCCGACGAGTTTCTCGGGCTCGTCCGCCACCCGAGACCTGGCCACGGTCCCTGCGGGCAAGCGCCTGGTCGTCGAGTACGCCTCGGCCTGGATCAACGCAGGCGGCGCCGGTGGATTGCTATCGGTCGCCATCTATACGGGGTCCCAGGCCGTCAACGATCTGCCATGCACGCCGCAGGGGCAGAACGCTCTCAACTTCGTGTATGCATGCGGGGCGCTCACCAGGCAGTACGTCAACGCCGGCGAGACGCTTCGCTTCTCGGCCGAGACCTTCGCCAACTCCGGAGGGTTCTTCCGCGTCCTGGTGAGCGGCTACTACGAGCCGGCGCCCTGAGGCCGCGTACTGCCTCGGAGATCCCCATCTCCGGGGCAGTCGTGTCTGGGGCGATGAAGGCGAGCGAAGGTCAGACAACGCCAACGGCGCCGTCGCTCGCGTCGCTGACAGTCGCCTTGCATGTGAGGGGCGGCACCCGGAACGGGCCCGCCGCCCCGCTGCCGCGCGTCACCGCTGGCGCAGCACCTGATCCACGGCGTCGGTGAACGCTTCGACGGTGAACGGCTTCTGCAACAGCATCGGCCCGGTCCCCTCCACCGACGCGCCATAGCCACTGATGAGCAGCATCCGCATCGTCGGGTCGTCGCGTCCGATGAGCGCGAGCAACTCGGCTCCCGACAGCCCGCCGGGCATGATCATGTCGCTCACCACGAGGTCGAAGGGCTCGGGACGGGCCTTCCACAGATGGAGCGCCTCGGCGCCATCGGCCGCGGGCTGCACCGTGAAGCCTTGCCGCTCGAGCACCTGCACCAACAGGCGGCGCAGCGCCGTCTCGTCCTCCACGAGCAGGATGCGGGCACGGCGCGCCGTCGGCACGGCTGCCGGCGCCTTGGCCGGTTCGGCGGGCCGGCCCTCGGCGTCGGCGCGGGGCAGGACGACGCGGAAGGTGGCCCCGACACCCATCGTCGACTCGACCTCGATCCAGCCGCCGTGCTGCGTGACGATCCCATAGGCGGTCGCCAGCCCGAGGCCGGTGCCCTTGCCGGCCTCCTTGGTCGTGAAGAACGGCTCGAACAGGTGCGGCGCATCGTGATCGGCGATGCCGGTGCCGGTGTCGGTCACCTCGAGCGCGAGGAACGAGCCGGCCCGCGCCCCTGGCCGACCCTGGACGTCGTGCGGGCCGAGGACGAGCGGACGCGTGCGGACGTGGATGGTGCCGCCACGTGGCATGGCATCCCGTGCGTTGACCACGAGGTTCATCACGACCTGCTCGAGCATGCCGGGATCGGCGTGCAGGTGCAGGGCTTCCGGCGCGCCGTCGAAGGTCAGCGAGACGTGCTCGCCGATGACGCGACGCAACATCCCGAGGAACCCGGTGACCAGCGCGTTCAGCTCCACGTCCCGCAACTGCAGGTGCTGCCTGCGGCTGAACGCGAGGAGTTGCCGGGTCAGACCCGCCGCGCGCTGCGAGGCCGCCTCGATCTCGAGCAGTCCCGCCCGCACGGCGTCCGACAGGTCGGGCGTCGCGTGCAGTTCGCCGAGCTGGAGCAGCACCGACGTGAGCAGGTTGTTGAAGTCGTGGGCGATGCCCCCGGCGAGTTGGCCGATCGCCTCCATCTTCTGGGCCTGGATCAGCAGCCCTTCCAGCCGGTGGCGCTCGTCCTCGGCCTGGCGTCGATCGGTCACGTCCTGCGTGATGCCGTGCAAACCCGTGACCTCGCCGTCCTCGCCGTACACGGGCTCACCCCGCGCCACCACCCACCGCACGCCCGGTACACCCACCAGTTCCATATCCAGGGTGTACGGTCGGCCCTCGGCGAGCGCGAGCGCCACGGCTTCACGGAGCCGCTGCCAGCTCTCGGACGTGTAGAAGCGCGCGTGCTCCTCGAAGGGAGGCACCACCGAGTCGGGCGGCAGGCCGAGCAGTTCCTGCTGACTCGACGATAACGTCACCTTGCCCGTGCGCAGGTTCCAGTCCCAACTGCCGATGCGCGCGATGCGCTGCGCCTCGAGGAGTTCGCGCTCGCGTTGCTCGGCGCGCCGCTCGGCACGCACGCGGGCGTCGACGTTCTGGCTCACCACGCTGGCCCCGACGATCCGGCCGGAGGGGTCACGGATCGGCGCCAGCGCGTGATCCCAGGCGCTGTGGGGCGGGGTCAGGTCAGCGGAGGTGTGACAGACGAATGTCTCCCCGGCCAGGGCCCGGTGGTACCAATCGGTCCACTTCGCCCGTAACGCGTCGGGCAACTGCGGCAGGAGGACCGATTCGCCGACCTCGAGCGGGCGCCCACGCAGGGCACGAATCCGTGCCTGGTAGGTCTGGTTGGCCACCTGCAACCGGAGGTCGGGGTCCACCGACCAGACCAGCGACGTCGTGCTGTCGAACACCGACAGCAGGCGGGTGCGTTCCCGCACCAACTCCGCGATCAGTCGCTGGTAGAAGGCCGTCGGCTCGATCCGCCCGAAGCTGGCCGCGGCGTCCTTCGGCTCGGCACGAGCGACGACCGGCCGCGACAGGTCCACCACGTACCCCATCCACGTGTCGGGCGGGGCGTCGGGAATGAAGGCGCAGCACAGCATGACGGCCACGCGGGAGCCGTCCTTCCGGAAGAACTCCTTGCAGTAGGGCACCGTGAAGCCGCCGCTGCCAGCGGCCATCGCCTGCTGGATGCCCGCCTCGTCCAGGTGGAGGAACTCGGGCGGCGTCATGGCGGTCCAGTCCATCTGGCCCCGCTCGAAGTCCTCGCGCGTGTAGCCCACGATCGCCAGGAACACGTCGTCCACGTCGGTGATGCGCGGGCCGACGCCCTTCATGATGCCGACCAGGCTCGAGGGCATGTCCGATTATGCTCCCGACGGCCGGGCGAGCAGCGTGTCCTCGAAGGCCCGGAGATGCTCGGCCACCAGGTGTGGCCATGCGAACTCCCGCTCGGCACGCTCGCGGCCGCGCGCCACGAGTCGGCAACGCAGCCCCTCGTCGCCATGCAGGCGCGTGAACTGCCTGAGGAAGTCGCCTGCGTCGTCGCTCTCGAAGAGCAGGCCGTTGTCCTGGTGCGTCACGACACTCGGGATGCCGCCCGAACGGCTCGCCAGCACCGGGAGGCCTGCCGCGTTCGCCTCGCAGAGCACTCGCCCCATCGTCTCGGCGTCGTGCAGCCCGCTGACGCGATGTCGAGTGATGCGGCTGGCGAGCACGAACGCATCGGCGGCCGCGTAGTACCGCTGGATCTCCCGCTGCGGTACCCGGCCGACCAGGCGCACCGCCTCGCCCGCTCGCGCGGCCTCGACCATCGCCTCGCACCTGGCCCGCTGGGTGCCGTCGCCGACGACCACCAGCTGCAGCCGCGGCTCGACCTGCCGGAGGGCGGGTACCTGCGCCACGAGGAAGTCGAGTCCCTTCTTGGCTACCAGGCGGCAGGCCGTGAGCAGCACCCAGGCGTCGGGGTCCAGCCCGCAGGCGCGACGGGCCCGGGCCCGGTCACGGGTCGGCGCGAAGCGGAGGGTGTCCACGCCACCCGGCAGCACGCGCACCTGGCGCGCGTCGGCGCCGACGCGCGCGAGCAGGTCACGCGTGTAGGCGCTGTTGGCGAGAATCAGTCGATTGGCCGCGACGCTGCGCCGCACCAGCGCCTGCCGTCGTCGGCGGAACGCCGCTTCGAGCCACTCGGGTGCGTTCCACCGGCGGTACCAGCGGTGCAGCCGCTGCTCCAGCGCCGGATGGCTCACGATCCGGCTGCCGGCGCGGTAAGGGTAGGCGATCCACGGGCGCTGCACGTCGTTGCCCGCCGAACGACACACGACCGGCACGCCCAGCGCCGGGCCGAGCAGGCCGTAATAGACGTTCGAGGCGTACACGAGCGCCACCCGAGAGGCGCGCAGGCGGGCGACGAGCCACTGATGGTTCGCCCAGAACCCGAGGCGACTGAGCACGCGGTGCACCGGGTAGCCGGCATCGCGGTCGAACGCGCGGGCCTCCTCGGCGAGGCGCGGGTCGTCACAGCGGTAGGTGTACACGCTGATGTCGTGACCGCCCTCGCGCAGCGCCCGGGCCAGGCTCTCGGCATGCGTCTGCATGCCGCCGATGCCGGGCGGGAACTCCGTGAGAATCAGCGCGAGCCGCATCGCCGGCAATTCGACACTCGGATCCGGAATCGACGGGGCCGCGGCGATGCCGCGCCCCCTACCTGCCGTACGTGCGGCCGTGGCCGAACGGGTAGAGCGGGTTCGCCGAGTCGTGCGGCAGGTCTTCCTTCTGCGCGCGCACGGCCTCCATCGACGAGGGCAACTCGAAGGGCAGCTTGCCCACCGGCGGGTACGTGCCGGTGACCACGTCGAGGAGCGCCTCGTCGCTCACGCCGAAGTGCGCGAGCATCGCCGCCGATTCCCTCGCGAGTTCGGGGACGACGTACGGCCGGTCGAAGTACATGGCGACGATGGTCGGCCTGGCGCCCATCACGGCGCGAAGCTTCGCCAGGCGCTCGGCCGGCAGCGTCAGGTCGATGGGCGCGCCGCCCGTGTTCATCCCGCCGAGGCCCGCGCCGCGTGGATTGCGGCCGCCCGGCGCACCCGGAGCGCCGCCGGGCCCCCCGGGGCGACCGCCGCCTGCGCCAGCGCCACCACCGCCTGGACGCGGACCCATCGGCCTGGCGCCCGGCACCTCGCTGGACACCTCGTTGAAGGTCACGCGGACGAGCGCGACGTCGGCCTCCTGCGGCGTCGCCACCACCGTGAAGCCGCGCAACGACACCACCTTCGGATCGACGCCCTCGAGATACACCTTGCGGCCGGCCTTCAGCGGCAGCACGCCCTTGTCGTCGTGCAGCAACACCACCGACTTGCGCTGCGCCTCGAGCGCCTGCTTCTGGAAGGCGGCATTGCGGATGGTCCGCTCCGCCGCGTCGGGGTCGGCGTACGGGTTCTCGAAGATGCCGAGCGCCATGCGCACCTTCAGGATCCGCCTCGCCGACTCGTCGACGCGCGCCTCGGTGAGCTCGCCCTTGCGCACCAGGTCGACCACGTAGTGCGGCGTCGCGTCGTTGCTGTAGATGTCGACGCCCGCGTCGATGCCCTTCCTGTAGCGCTGCTCGATCGTCAGGTCCTCGACGCCCCACACCATCGACGTCGTGATGCCGGAGTCGGAGTTGACGATGCCGCGGAAGCCGAGGCGGTTGCGCAGCAGGTCGGTGACGATCGCCTTGTTGTAGCTCATCCCGACCTGCTCCGCCGTGATGCCCTTCGGAATGGAGTAGTACGGCATGATGGCGACCGCCCCGGCATCGATCGCGGCCTTGAACGGCTTGACGTGGTACTCGAAGTTGTCGCCCGGGTACACGTCGTACTTGCCGTAGTCGAAGTGCGAGTCCTGCCCCTGGATGGCGGGGCCGCCGCCGGGGAAGTGCTTGAAGATCAGCGCCACGCTCTTCGGACCGAGCGAGGCCCCCTGGTAGCCTCGGACCATCGCCCGCGCGATGTCGCTGGTCAGGTCGGCGTCCTCGCCGAACGTGCCCGAGATGCGCGCCCAGCGTGGCTCGGTGGCCAGATCGATCTGCGGGTGATACGCGCCGCGGATGCCGACGGCGACGTGCTCCTCGGCGGAGATGCGCGAGAACTCGGTGATCAGCGCCATGTCGCGCGTCGCGGCGAGCCCCAGCGTGCCCGGCCACTGCGAGAAGCTCTCGCCAGCCTCGGCGATCCCCACCACCGCGGTGCCACCGAGGTGGTTGCGCGGGTTGGTCACGAAGAACGCCGGGATGCCCAGTCGCGACGACTCGGCGATCGCCTGCACGGCGTTGAGCCAGGTGACCATCGTCCGTGGGCTGGTGTTGACGCGGTTGATGAACTGCCGCATGTGCAGCTTCAGGATGGCCTCCGAGGTGCCCGGCAGGTTCCACGACGGACCGCCGAACGGATTCGGCATCGGCCGCGACTCCTCGTTCACCGTGCCGTCCGGCCCCATCGGCAGCGTCGGGCTCACCATCAGGCCCGCCTTCTCCTCGAGGGTCATCTGCGCCACGAGGTCGTCGACCCGCGCGTCGATCGGTTGCCGCCAGTCTTCGTACACGTCCACGCGGCCGTTCTTGTTCAGGTCCTTGAACCGGAAGCCGTCGGCCTCGATCACCTTGACCGATCGCGTGCCGAGCACCGGCATCGTCGGGCGCGCAGGTTGCGTGTGGGTGACGATGGCGAGACCCGTCATGACGAGGGTGACGCACGCGAGCGTGGCGAGGCGATAGGACATCGACAGGACTCCGGCTGGAAGGGAACCGCTCGATTGTAGGGCAGGCGAAGCCGCCTGCCGACCTGAAGGTCGGCAGCCACACATTTCGGGCTGCCCCCGCGGCTTCTCTTGAGCGTGGGCGTCGACCTTCAGGTCGACGCGAGGCGCGCCTACCGCACTTTCGCCAGTTCCGCGTCGGTCCACGGCGTCCTGCGTGCCTTCGTCGTGGCACGCACCCTGCCGATGAGGGTCGGAGTGACCGGCGACCCCTCCTGTCCCCACTCGCGCCGCACGTAGGTCAGCACCTGCGCGATCTGCGCATCGGTCATCGCGGCGCCGAGCGCCGGCATCAGGCCGGTCTGCCCTTCCTTGCCGTGCAGCAGCACGCGAGCCGGCACCGCCGCGTCGGCATGCTGCGCGATCGGTGAGCCGACCAGGCTGGCCGCCCGGCCGGGCTGACCGCGGCCGTCGGCCTGGTGGCAGGCCTGGCACAGCGCCTGGAACAGCACCCGCCCGGCGTCGAACCGCGCCTGCTCCTCGGTGGTGAGCGGCGGCGGCGCAGCGACGTCGCCAGGCTTGCCGGGCCACGAGACGCGGGTGAGCACCGTGGCGGCCTGCTTGCCGATCACGGAATCGCGGGTGGCCAGCGCGATGAAGGGCTCCGGCGCACGCGCCAGCCGCAGTGGCGGTGCCGCAGGTGCGGGGCGGGAGGCGGGCCACGCGTACGCGTAGGCACCGCCCTCACTCAGGCGTCCACCAGGGCAGGTCGGACAGGTCGCGCCAGGAGGCGGTGGCAGGGCCGGCAGTTGGCCCGGGACTGGCGCCCCGAGGATCCCGATCTCGGCCCCGTGCATGAGCGCGGCGGCAAGGGCGGGCGTGCGGTCCACTTCGGTGGCGATCGCGCCAAGCACCCGTTGCGCGTCCTGTTCGCGCGCCGTCCGCAGCAGGGTCGCCGTCAGCATCGTCAGGGCCGGATGGGTCGAGGCAGGGGAGGCGCCGGCCGCCGCGGCGCTCACGAGGCGATCGAAGACCGGCCGTTCGGCGCCACGCAGGCCGCTCAACACGACGTCCACGAGGACCGGATCGTCGCCGCGGGCCTGCAGCAGCGCGGCGGCGGCGTCCCACTTGCGGTCGCCGTCGGCGAGCGTGCCGAGCGTGGCGGCGGCCTGCAGGCGGACGCGAGCATCGGGGTCGGCCGTGCGCGCGATCACCAGGGCGTGCAGCACGTGGCTGGGCACGTCGATCCAGCGCTCGGCGATGCGGAGCGCGGCCGCCCGCACGTCCGGCGACGGGTCGTCGAGGGCGAGCTGGACGTGGCCGGTCGTGATGGCGTCGAGCCCGTCGAGCGTCCACAGCGCGTGGACGCGGGTGCGTGCGTCGGGCGCCGTGCGCGCCAGGCGCTCGAGTGCGGGCGCGGCCGTGGACTCGCCACGTTGCACGAGCAGCCGCTGCGCGGTGTCGCGGCGCCAGCCGTTGGGGTGCGCCAGCATCGCCAGCAGGCCGGCTTCATCGGCCGGCACCGGCGCGGTGTCGCGAACGGTCGTGTCGTGCACCACGCGCCAGATGCGCCCGAGGCCACGCGGGGCGAGCAGCCCGTGCTGCTCCGCATAGGCCTTCAGGTACACGGTGAGCGAGAGCCGATGCTCGATGAGGCCCCGGTACATGTCGACCACCGTGAGCGTGCCGTCGGGAGCATTGGCGAGGAACACGGGTCGGAAGCGCTCGTCGGTGGACGCGAGGAACTCGGCATCGGGGTACGCCTTCGACGCGCGCACGCCGGCCCCGTCGTCGCGCAGGGTGATGCGGCTGACGACGTTGCCGGCCGGGTCGGCGATGAAGACGTTGCCGTACACCTCGGCGGGCAGTCGGTCGCCTCGATACACCAGGGGACTGCAGGCGGCGGTGTAGCGTGCGAGGGTCCCGTCGGCGCGACGGACGCCGGCCTGGTACCCACGATTCAGTCCGGGAGTGGGCCGCACCGGCCACACGGCATTGAGATCGTTGTCGGGCATCGACAGGCGCTCGTAGCTGCCGCGCGTGCGCAGCAGCGCCGGGTGGCGTGCGAAGTACTCGCCGGCGACCATGTCGACGTGCAGCGCCGACTCGTTCGAGTTCCGGTACGTGCGTCCCGCATCGTCGTGCGAGACGCCCCACTGGCCTCGGGTCGGCGAGGGCGCGGCCAGCAGCGTGCCCGCCTTCCACTGCAGGTGAAGGCCGGACTGGCCGGCCGAACGGAGCCGGTTGTCGAGCGACCAGTCGAAGCTGTTGGCGTTGTTCTGGACGTCGATGTCGCGCCGGCCGAAGCGATCGGTGACGCGCTCCTTCGTGTCCATGCGCAGGTCGCCGTTGGTGTCCTTCATCAACCAGACGTCCGGGGGCTCGGCGACGAGCACCCCGCCGGCCAGCACCTTCACGCTGCGGGCGAGCACGAGGCCCTCGGCAAACACGGTGCGGCGGTCCATGCGGCCGTCACCGTCGCGATCCTCGAGCACCACGACGCGCCCGAGTGGCTCGTGCTCGGTCGACGCGACGTCGGCCATGTACCCGGGCATCTCGACGACCCACACGCGTCCTTGCGGATCCCAGTCGATGGCGATGGGATCCTGCACGAGCGGTTCGGCCGCCACCAGCTCCACCCGATAGCCGGGAGCCAGGAAGAAGGTGTCGCGTTCCTCGTCGGGACTGCGCGGCGGCGAGTCGGGGGCGACGGCCTGGACCCCGGGGGGCCACGGACGCGCCGAGCCCGGCAGCGCGCCGGCCTGCGCGGCGGCGCGCGTCGGCGTCGCGACGAGCGGCTGGCCATCGACGCCCGAGAGGCAGGCGATGGCGGCGAGCGCAAGGACGGGCAGGATCCGGGACACAATGGCGCGCATGATCGATCGTCGGGAGTTCCTTGCCGCCACTGGCGCGGTGCTCGCGCTTCGGGGTCTGGCGCGGGCGCAGGGTGAGCCCATCATAGACATCCACCAGCACGTGGGCTACAGCGGGCGTCCCGACGAGGTGCTGCTGGCGCACCAGCGGGCGATGGGGATCACGACCACGATCCTGCTCCCCGCCGGTCGGCCGGCGACGCGCCCCTCGACGCACCAGGGCGGCTCCAACGGGCTGCAGGCCCAGGCGCTCGGGCAGGACGCGTGCTTCGCGTTCGCGCTGGCGCATCCCGGCGAGTTCCTGGTCGGCGCCAACGACGTACCCGATCTCGAGGGCGCTCTCGTCGAGATCGAGCGGCAGTTGAAGCGCGGCGCGGTGGTCATCGCCGAGCAGAAGTTCGGCGTCGCCTGCGACGCGCCGGAGATGCAGGCGATCTACCGCCTGGCCGAGCAGTACCGCGTGCCCGTGCTCATGCACTGGCAGTTCGGGATGTACAACCACGGCTTCGAGCGGTTCCACACGATGCTCGAGAAGTACCCGCGCGTGAACTTCATCGGTCACGCGCAGACGTGGTGGGCCAACATCGACGCGCGTCACGCCGACCAGACGGTGCTCTATCCGAAGGGTCCGGTGACACCGGGCGGGATCACCGATCGCTACCTGCGCGACTACCCGAACATGTACGGCGACCTGTCGGCCGGCTCGGGACTCAACGCCCTCACCCGCGACGAGGCGTTCACGCGCGACTTCCTCGTGCGCCACCAGGACAAGCTGCTGTACGGCAGCGACTGCAACGATCACGTCGGCAGCGGCGAGAAGTGCCAGGGCGCGCAGACCATCGCCGCGGTGCGCCGGCTCGCGGGCAGCAAGGCCGTGGAGCGGAAGCTGCTCCACGACAACGCGAAGCGGCTGTTCAGGATCTAGTCGCGGATCGCGGTTCGGGGATCGGGGATGTTGTTCGTAGCCGTCGACCTTCAGGTCGACGGGCGGCACGGGTTCGCCTTCGCGTCGAGCTGAAGCTCGACGCCTACGACTGCCGGTCCGTCATAATCAGGACGTGCGCCGGTTTCCCATGTGGTTGCTCCTGCTCGCGTGGCTGGCGGCTGCGGCGGCGGGGGCGCAGCCGGCGCCGGTGCTCGCGCGGTTCGAAGGAGTCGAGCCGCACATGGGCACGCTCGCGCGAATCACCGTCTTCGCGCCCGACGAGGCGGCTGCGCGAGTGGCCTTGCGCGCCGGCTTCGACCGCATCGCCGCCTTGAACGCCACGCTGTCGGACTACCTGCCCGACAGCGAGCTGAGCCGCATCACGCGCGAGGCGGTCGGCCGCGAGGTCGAGATGAGCCGTGACCTCTGCCGCGTGCTATCGCGGGCGCAGGCCCTCGCCGAGGCCACCGACGGCGCCTTCGACGTGACGCAAGGCCCGGTGATCCGGCTGTGGCGCGAGGCGCGCCGGCTCAAGCGGCTACCTGATGCCGCGGCGCTCGAGGAGGCCGCGCAGCGCAGCGGGTTCCGCCACATGCGGCTCGACGCCAGGCGCTGCGTGGTGTCGTTCGACATCGCCGGCATGCAACTCGACGTCGGAGCGATCGGCAAGGGCTACGCGGCGAGCGAGGCGCTCGCGGCCGTCACCGCCACCGGCGTCCGCAGCGCGCTGGTCGCGGTGAGCGGCGACCTCGCCTTCAGCGACGCGCCGCCCGGGCAGCCGGGCTGGCGCATCCGCGTGCACGACGGCGACATCGGCGAGGTCGGCGTCCCCGCCGTCCTGCGGCTCACGCAGGCGGCCGTGTCGACGTCGGGCAACGTCGAGCAGCACCTCGACGTCGACGGGCGTCGCTACTCGCACGTGATCGATCCCGCGTCGCGCACGGGGTTGCTCGACGACATCACCGTGACCGTGGTGGCCCGGCACGGCGTGGACGCCGACGGGCTCGACACGGCCATGGGCATCCTCGGCGTCGAGCGCGGCCTGGCGCTGGTGGAACGCGACCCCGACGCCGCGGCGCTCGTCGTCGTGCGCAAGGACGGTGTGGTCACCGCGAGGGCCTCGAGCCGCATGCGCACGCTCGCCGCTGCGCAGGAGTAGCGAGCGGTCTTCGATCGCGCCGCTCCGGTCACGACAGCCGCCCTACCTCGGTGGTGCTCCCTCGCGCAGCCACGCGTCGAGTTCCCCCCGCGTGGGCAGCGACGGCTGCGCGCCCGAGCGGGTGACGGCAATCGCACCAGCGGCGTTGCCGCGCCGCAGCGCCACCTCGTCGGAGGCGCCCTCGGCCAGGGCGACGGCCAACGCGCCGACGAACGCGTCGCCAGCCGCCGTCGAGTCGACGACGTCCACCGGGTAAGCGCGCACCATCGACTCCGCGCCAGACGCACGCAGGAGGCGGGCGCCGGCTGCGCCCAGCGTCACGACGATCGAACGCGCCCCGCGCTGGCGCAGGTGGGCGGTCGCCTGCGCGAGATCGCTCGCCTCTGGCCCCGCCAGCGAGAAGAGCTCGGTCTCGTTGACGACGAGGTAGTCGACCAGCGCCAGCAGCGCGTCGGGCACCGGCGATGCCGGAGCGGCGTTCAGGACGACGATGGCGCCGGACTCGCTGGCCACCTGCGCGGCCAGCGTCACGGCCGTCACTGGCACCTCCAACTGCAGCAACAGCACCCGCGCGGCCGTGAGCTGCGGCGCGGCGAGCATGATGTCGGCATCGGCAAGTGTCCCGTTGGCCCCGGGGACCACCACGATCGAGTTCTCGCCGCTGCCGTCAACCGTGATCAGCGCCACGCCCGACGCCAGGCCGCCGCGGACGTCGACCGCCGTGACGTCGATGCCCTCCTCGGCCAGCCCCTGCCTCAGCGCCGCGCCGAACGCGTCCTCGCCGACGCACCCGATCATGGCCACCTGCCCACCGAGCCGCTGCGCCGCGACCGCCTGGTTGGCGCCCTTGCCGCCGGGGATGGTGAGGAAGAGATCGCCGGTGATCGTCTCGCCGGGCCGTGCGAACCGTGGCGCGCGGACCACGAGGTCCATGTTCAGGCTGCCGACGACGGCGATGCGGGGCATGGGGGGAGAGTATGGGAAAGGAAGGAAGGGTAGAAGAGCAGAAGGGGAGAAGGCAGAGCGGGAAGGGCGAAGGGGGGAAGGGCGAAGGAGGAAGGGGTGAAGGGGTATGCTGCGCTTCTTCAGGGAGGCTGTGGTGGTTGGCAGGACTCTGCGGTTCGTGTGCCTGACGGGGGTGCTCGTGGCGGGCGTGGGGATTGTCGGGGTGCGCACGCAGCCGGCCACCACGCCGCTGCAGGCGAGGCCCGATCCGTACGTCGGGCGGCCGCGGGTGTTCGTGCTCACCGACATCGCCAACGAGCCCGACGACCAGATGTCGCTCGTCCGGCTGCTCGTGTACGCCGAGGGCTTCGACATCGAGGGCCTGGTGGCCACGACCTCCACGTGGATGCGCACCGGCACGCGCGTCGACGTGATCCGAGCCGTGCTCGACGCCTACGCCGAGGTGCAGCCACGGCTGGCGACCCACGCGTCCGGCTATCCGACCGCCGACGCGCTGCGGGCCGTGGTCGCGGCGGGGCAGGGCGGCTACGGGATGGCCGCGGTCGGCGACGGCCGCGCGACCGAGGGTTCGGCGCGCCTGCTCGCTGCGGCGCGCCGCGACGACCCGCGGCCGCTGTGGGTGCTCGCCTGGGGCGGCACCAACACCCTTGCGCAGGCACTTGGCGACGCACGGGCGACGCTGTCGACCGCTGAACTCGCCTCCGTCGTCGATCGGCTGCGCGTCTACGCCATCTCCGACCAGGACGACGCAGGGCCGTGGCTGCGTCGGGAGTTCCCCACGCTGCGGTACATCGCGTCGCCGTCGACGCAGGACGGGCAGGAGTACGCAGGCGCGACGTGGACCGGCATCAGCGGCGACCGCTTCTACCGCAACGCGCCCGGCGCCGACTTCACCACGTTCGCCGACGCGTGGGTCGACGCCAACATCCGCGCGCGCGGGCCGCTCGGGCGGCTCTACCCGTACCCGTGCTGCATCCACGAAGGTGACACGCCCTCTTTCCTCGGCCTCATCGACAACGGCCTGGCCAGCGCGATGTCGCCGACGTTCGGCGGATGGGGCGGGCGCTACGTGTGGCGGCAGCCGCGCGGCGAGTCCCGCCCCTTCTGGACGCAGGGCGGCGACGCCTACCCGGGCAACGACGACTCGCGCGACACCGTCACCGGCGCTGGCGGGCTCGTGGTCACCTCCGACCAGGCGACCGTCTGGCGCTGGCGCGAGGCCTTCCAGCACGACTTCGCGGCGCGCATGGCGTGGACGGTGCTCCCGCGTGCCGAGGCCAACCACGCACCGGAGGTCGTCGTGCAGGGGCATGACGGCCGCGGGCCGGTGATGGTGAGCGCGACGGTCGGCACGCCCGTGCGGCTCGAGGCCAGGGGGAGCGATCCGGACGGCGACGCGCTCCGCTACCGCTGGTGGTACTACGCCGAGGCCGCCACGGGACTCCCGGGCATGCCGGTCGTACGCGAGCGCCGGCGGCCACCGGTGATGGCGCCGACCGGCGGCAGCCCGCCGGCCGCCCGCGGCGACCGCCCGGGGCCGCGCGTGACCCTGCAGGGCGACACCACCCCGGTGGTCACGATCACGCCGGTCGTCGCCGGCGTGGCCCACGTGATCCTCGAGGTCGTCGACGAGGGGCGCCCGTCGCTCACGCGGTATCGGCGGATCATCCTGGACGTGCGCTGAGCGGGCCGCGACCGTCACCTCCGGGGTGAGCGCTGCATCCTTCGTGCGTGGGCCGCGCGTGGCGCGCGGCTCCGCCCGGAGGTCCCCATGTCTCGTCGCACCCTGTCGCGCGTCCTGCAGGCGGCCGCGCTCGTCCTCGCCGTGACCACCGGTGTGGCCCGGGCCCAGGGCCCGCATGGGCCACATGGGCAGGGGATGCCGCCCGGCGGCGGCCGGGGCATGGGGCCCGGGATGACGCACGACGCGGGTCACCAGGCCGACATGGAGGTGTTCCACCAACTCCTCGACAACGGCAACAAGGTGACGCGCACGGTCACGCCGCGGCCCGACGGCGTCGAGTCGGTCACCGAGTCGGACGACCCGGTCATCGCCAAAGCCATCCAGACGCATCTGGACGCGATGTCGGCGCGCGTGAAGGAGCAGCGGCCGATTCACCAGCGCGACCCGCTCTTCCGGGAGGTGTTCGCCAACGCCGACCGGATCGTGCTGCGCCACGAGATGACACCGAAGGGCGTCAGGGCGGTCGAGACGTCGACCGACCCATACGTCGTCAAGCTCATCCAGGCGCACGCGGAGGTCGTGACCGCATTCATCGCCAACGGTCGTGCCGAGGCGATGAAGGATCATCCCGTTCCCTCCCGGTGAGCCGATTTTCCAACCCGGCAGGGGGAGGCCCCGTCTACCGTAAGCCGCCGACGCACGGTGCGTCTGCGGGATCGGAGGTGCCGCCCCATGCCCGTGTTCGCGTCCTTGCGCTCGTCCTTGCTGTTGGTCGCCGTCCTTGCCTCACCCGTGTCGGCGCAGGACCCGGTGGCGCCCTCGTTGCCCTCCGATCCCGCGCAGGCGACGGTGTCGACGGCCGACGTCGGTCTCTTCTGGCGCGCCTGGGACGCGTGGGTGGCCGACGGGCAGCGCCCGGAGCGCCTCGCGCCGATCCTGCAGGCCGAGTACCTGGACAAGGGGTCGGCCGGCGTGCGCGACTTCACGCCCGACCGCATCATCAGCGCCGACGCCCTGGCGACGCGCATCCTGGAGGACCGGGCGTACTACGAGCGCGTGCGGCCGATCACCGAGCGCATCGCCTCGCGCCTGCCAGACCTGCAGGGCGTCTACCGCGCGTTCGAGCAGCGGTATCCCGACGCGGTCTTCCCGACGCTCTACGTGGTGATCGGCAGGCGCAATTCCGGCGGCATGAGCTCGCCGCGGGCGCTGATTCTCGGCGCGGAGATGTTCGCAGGGCAGGGCGCGCGCCTCGACGAGGAGGACGTGCTGCCGATGGTCGCGCACGAACTCGTGCACTTCCAGCAGCGCACGTCGGCCGAGCGGGGCGGGGGCCTGCTCGGCGCGTCGCTGCGTGAAGGCGGCGCCGACTTCATCGCCGAGCAGATCGCCGGTCGCCACATCAACACCCGCGTGAAGGGCTACGGCGACTCGCACGAGCACGATCTGTGGCCGCGATTCCTCGCCGACCTGTCACGACCGGACGGGCACCGGCCGTGGCTGTACAACGGGCGTGACCCGAACCGGGTGGGACTGCCCGACCTCGGGTACTACATGGGCTACAAGATTGCCCAGGCGTACTTCCAGCGTGCGGCCGATCGCGATGCCGCGTTCGCCACGCTCGTGCGCATGGAGGACCCGTCGGCCATCCTCCGCGACTCGCGTTATGGCGAACGGTTCGGCGCCACGACGCCCGCCCCGAGCCCGGAGCCCTGACCCGCCGGCATGCGTCATGATTCACCAGCCATGAGTCATGACACCGCGGCGCGCTGGCGCGCCGCCATCATCGGCACCGGCCGCATCGCGTCACTGCTCGAGCGCGACCCGCTCAGGCCCCGGCCGCACACGCACGCGGGGTGGTACCGCGCCGATGCACGGACGACGCTGGTCGCCGGCGCGGACATCGATCCCGAGCGCCTGGCCGCGTTCGGCGACGACTGGGCCATCGACGCCGCGCACCTGCATCACGACTACCGCGAGCTGCTCCGGCGCGAGCGGCCCGACATCGTGTCGATCTGCGCGTACGCGGCCGATCGCGTGACGATGTGCCGGGAGGCGGTCGCGGCTGGCGCACGCGGGCTGTGGATCGAGAAGGCTGCCGCCTGCTCGGTGGAGGACGCCGAGGCGCTGGCCGACCTTGTTGCCGCAGCAGGCGTCGCCGCGGTCGTCGACCATCCGCGTCGCCTCGAGTCGCGCTACCGCGCGGTCGGCGCCTGGCTGGCCTCCGGGGCGCTCGGGCGGCTCGAGACGGTGCACGTGCTGTTCAGCGGCCACGTCGTGCACACCGGCACCCACGCCTGGGATCTCCTGCTGGCGTGGTGCGGCCCGTGGGCACGTGTCGACGCCACGCTCGACACCCCGGCCCAGGAGGCGGTCGCGGCTGGCGACGCGCACGACCGCGACGAGGCCGACATCGCCCGGTACGCAGCGGCCCTGCGCGGCGGCATCGTCGACCGCGGTGGGCGGGCGCGCATCGTCTTCGCCAATGGCGTCGAGGCGTTCGTCACGGGAGGCGCCAAGGGCTACTTCGTGTTCCAGTGCGACGTGATCTGCTCGCGAGGCCGCATCCGCATCGGCAACGACGTGTGGGAGGTCCTCGCGCCGGCCGAGAGCCCGCGCTACAGCGGGTACCGCGAGCTCGCGCCGATCGATCCGACCATCGACCTGCCGCCGGCGCCGCCAGGGCCGGCAGCGGTCCTCGACGCGCTGCTGCTGGCGATGGCCGACGGCCGGGAACCGGAGCTGTCGGTGCGAGCGGCCGTCGATGCCCTGGCGCTCGGCATCGCCATCGTGCAGGCCGGCGTCACGGGACGGGCCGTGACGCCCGAGACGCTGGATCGGACGATGCGCATCGACTCGATCTAGCCATGGTGCGGGCGGATCGGGCGTCGGTGCCCGGGCCCTCGCGGACGCGGGCACCCCGGCATCACTCGGAGCGCGTCGGCTCAGAGACGTCGCGCACGAGATCGCCGGTCAACTCCGCCGTGGTCGCGCGGGCCAGGTCGGCTTGCGACACGATGCCGCACACGCGCCCGCCCTCGTCGACGATGGGGAGGCGGCGCACCTGGTGCGCCTGCATCATCTCGACCGCATCGCTGACGCGTGCCTCGGCGGTAAGCGACAGGGCCGGGCTGGTCATGCAGTCGGCGGCGGTGGCCGCGCGTGCGTCGCGGCCCTCGGCCAGCACGCGCAGCACCATGTCGCGGTCGGTGACCACGCCGAGGAGCGTCCGCGTCGAGGCGTGCTCGACCACGGGAATCTCACCGCAGTCGTGCGTGCGCATGAGCCGGGCGATCTCCTCGATGGGGGTGTCGGGCGTGCAGGTGGCAGGGTCTGGCGTCATCAGGGTGGCGAGCTGCATGCCCTGTTCGATGCATGTCGCGTTCCCGAATGGATTACCCTCCCCTGCATGACTCGACTGCTCGGCTGCCTGCTCCTGACGGGGAGCGTGATGCTGCTGGCCTGCGGGCGCGATCATCGCCCGACCGCAGTCCCGCAGGCCCCCGAGGCGGCCAGTGGTTGGACCGACAAGCCGGGCTGGTCGGCGTCGTCGTGGATGGTGGCCGCCGCCAACCCGCTCGCGGTCGATGCGGGGACCGAGATGCTCGAGGCCGGCGGGTCGGCGCTCGACGCGGCGATTGCCGTGCAGATGGTGCTCACCCTCGTCGAGCCGCAGTCGAGTGGCATCGGCGGTGGGGCGTTCCTCGTGTACTGGGACGGCGCCAGGGTGACCGCCCTCGACGGCCGCGAGACCGCACCGGCCGCCGCATCGCCCGAGCTCTTCGTGCGCGACGGCGTGCCGATGCGCACCATCGACGCGATCGTCGGCGGACGTTCCGTGGGCGCCCCAGGCGTCGTGCGCATGCTGGCGCTCGCGCACGCGCGACACGGGCGACTGCCATGGGCACGGCTCTTCGGGCCCGCGATCCGGCTCTGTGACGAGGGCTTCGCGATCAGCCCGCGCCTGGCCGGCCTCCTGTCGCGGGAGGCGCACCTGTCGAAGGACCCCGAGGCGCGCGCGTATTTCTACGAGCCCGACGGCCGACCGAAGGCGGCCGGCACCCGTCTGCGCAACCCGGCCCTGGCCGCCGTGCTCCGGTCGATTGCCGCCAACGGCCCGGATGCGTTCTACACGGGCGACATCGCGGCGGACATCGTCACGAAGGTACGCTCGCATCCCACCAACCCCGGCGTGCTGAGCGCCGCCGACCTGGCCGCGTACCAGCCGGTCGAGCGGGAGCCGCTCTGTTTCACGTACCGGACGTCGCGCATCTGCGGCTTCCCGCCGCCGGGCTCCGGCACCCTCGCGCTCGGCCAGATCTTCGGCATCCTCGAGTCGCACGACATGCGGGCGCTCGCTCCCAGCCGAGGCGCCGACGGCCGCTGGACGATGTCGGCAGAAGCCGTCCACCTGTACACGGAAGCTGCACGGTTGGCGTTCGCCGATCGCGAGGCGTACGTCGGTGATCCGGCGTTCGTGCCCGTACCGGTGTCGGCCCTGCTCGACCCGCAGTACCTCGAGGGCCGTCGCGCGGCGATCGGCGCGCGGTCGATGGGGCGCGCCACCGCCGGCGTACCGCCCGGCCTGACGAGGGCGGCCACCGCCGGGGTGCCGCTCGAACGCCCGTCCACCTCGCACATCTCGATCGTGGACGGCTTCGGGCACGCGCTGGCCATGACCACCACCGTCGAGGACGGCTTCGGCTCCCGCCAGTTCGTGCGCGGCTTCATCCTCAACAACCAGCTGACCGACTTCTCGCTCGCGCCGACCGACGCCGCAGGCGCGCCGGTTGCCAACCGTGTCGAGGCGGGCAAGCGGCCGCGGTCGTCGATGACGCCGCTGCTCGTCTTCGATCGTCGGAGCGGCGCGTTGCGCATGACCCTGGGGTCGCCGGGCGGGAGCGCGATCATCAACTACGTCGGCAAGGTCCTGCTCGCGACGCTCGACTGGGGGCTCGACGTGCAGCAGGCGATTGCGCTACCCAACGTGGGCAGCCGCAATGGTCCCACCGAACTCGAGGCCGGCCGGGTCGACCCGGCACTCGGCCCGGCGCTCGAGGCCCGCGGGCACGAGGTGCGCCTGCTCGACCAGACCTCCGGCCTGCAGGCGATCGAGCGGACCGCGACCGGCTGGTTCGGCGGCGCCGACCCGCGCCGCGAGGGGATCGCGCGGGGGAAGTGACGGCTGATGACGTCTGACGCTTGACGTCTGACGTCTGACGGGCGGGCAGCCTGTTGGCACCCCTGAGCCGTCAGCCCTGAACCTCTACGAACTGCAACTGAGCATGCTGCAGCCGGCGCGATGGCGGGCCCACTCGGGGCGGCGCGCCGCGAGGTCGTCCTCGCCGGGCTGGTCGTCGTAGGGGCGCGACAGGACCCGGAGCAGCCGCTCGACGACCGACGTGTCGCCGGCCGCGGCGGCGTCGATGGCCTGCTGCGCGAGGTAGTTGCGCAGCACGTACTTCGGGTTGGCGGCACGCATGCGCGCCACGCGCGTCGCGTCGGGCTGGCCTTCGTCACGAACCCGCGTCGCCCACGCGCGCAGCCACGCCAGCACGCGGGCGCCGTGCGGACCTGCCAGGTCGTCCTCGTCGTAGAAGGCGTCACGCACCGGCGCGAGCCGCGCCTCGTCCGGCACCTCGGCGCCGACGGGCACCCGGGTCAGGCCGCGGAAGAAGATCGTCATGTCCGTCTCGGCCGCTTCCAGCATCGCGAACAGTTCCTGCAGCAACGGGTCGTCGCCGCTGAACGTCAGCGCGTCGAGCCCGAGCTTGTCGCGCAGCATGGACGAGTAAGCGCGGTCGAACTCGTCGCGGTAGGCCTCGAGGCCGCGGTGCAGGTCGTCCACCGACTCGACCAGCGGGATCAACGCCTCCCCGAGGCGCGCGAGGTTCCAGAGGGCGATGTTCGGCTGCTGGCCGAAACGGTACCGCCTGCCCCCGGCGTCGGTGGTGTTGGGCGTCCACGCCGGGTCGTAGCCTTCGAGCCAGCCATACGGGCCGTAGTCGATCGTCAGTCCCAGGATCGACATGTTGTCGGTGTTCAACACGCCGTGCACGAAGCCGACGCGGGTCCAGTGCGCGGCCAGCACGGCGGTGCGCCGGCACACCTCCTCGAACCACGCCAGGTAGGTGTCGCGGGCGCCGGTCGGACCGAGATCCGGGAAGTGCGTGCCGATCACGTGATCGGCCAGTCGTCGCAGGAGGTCCACCTCGCCGTGGGCAGCGTGGATCTCGAACGACCCGAAGCGCACGAACGAGGGAGCCACGCGACACACGATCGCCCCCGGTTCCGCCTCGGGACGACCGTCGTAGAACATGTCGCGGACCACCGACTCGCCCGTGGTCACCAGGCTCAACGCGCGTGTCGTCGGCACGCCGAGCGCGTGCATCGCTTCGGAGCAGAGGAACTCGCGCACCGACGATCGCAGCACCGCGCGTCCGTCCGCCTGCCGGGAGTACGGCGTCGGTCCGGCCCCCTTCAGCTGGAGCTCGTGCACGCGACCGTCGGCACCGCGCAGTTCGCCGAGCGTGATCGCCCGCCCGTCACCGAGCTGATCGGCCCAATGACCGAACTGATGACCGCCATAGCGGGCGGCATACGGCACCGATCCCGGCAACAGCCGGTTGCCTGCGAGCACGTCGGCGACGGGGCCGGGGCCGAGGGGAGGCCGCGCCACGCCGATGTCGCGCCCCAGCGCGTCCGACCACGCCAGCAGCGACGGCGACGCGACGCGCGTCGGCTCGACGCAAGAGTAGCTGGCGCCGGGCACCCGGCGGGGCATGTTCCTCGCGCTCGGGTCCCCGGGCATCGTCTCGACGAACCGGGCCTCGAGCGTGGCAGACGACAGATCTCGCACATCCCATCGTCGCAGGGACGTCAAGGGACGGTCGTCGAACACTCGTCAGCGCTGGGCGCCCCGGCCGGTGCGCTGCTGCAGTTGGTCGATGCGACGCGACGCCTCCGCCTTGGTCAGGTCGGCCGGTGGGTCCTCGCCAGCCTCCTGCGACAGCGTGCCCAGGTACGACCGCTGCGCGTCGGTCATGGGCTCGTCGCCGGTCGTCCAGTCGTCGGGATCCTTCAGCAGGTTGGACGGCCGTTCCACCCCGGTGCCGCCCGTCGCCTCGTGGTTCTCATGGATGTCGCCAGCCTGATCGCGTGGGTCGTTCATGCGGGCGGTGATTGCACGACGGGTTCCACACCCGGCCCCCGGTCTTCTGGCCCTCGTCCACCGCTCCGGTGCCCGGTGCCCGCTGCCCGATGCCTCCGTCCTACCAGGCGTGATAGTGACCGTCGCGGAACGACACCTCGACCGGGCGGTCGTACAGGCCCGACAGCGTCTGCGTCGTCAGCAGGCGCGGTGTCGGCCCGTCGCCGACCACGCGACCCTGCTTCAACAGGACCACCCGCCCGATCTCGGGGACGATGTCGGCCAGGTCGTGCGTGACGAGGACCAGGCTGGTGCCTGCCTGGGCCAGCGCCCGCATCGTCGCGCGGACCTCGTGCGCCGCGCCGAGGTCCAGGCTGGTCATCGGCTCGTCGAGCACGAGCGCGCGTGGCCGGTGGATCAGGGCGCGTCCGATCAGGAGACGCCGTGCCTCCCCCGACGACATGCGCGTGAGCAGCCGATCGGCGAGGTAGGGAAGGCCGAGCCACGCCAGGACCTCGTCGACGCGAGCCCGCATCTCGTCGGTCGGCACATGGTGCGGCCACAGGCCGATGGCGCCGAAGAACCCCGAGAGCAGCAGCTCCCGGCCGGTGATCTTCCGGGTGACCGTCGCCAGCAGGTCGTTGGACACGATCCCGAGGGCGGCGCGCAGGTCCCACAATGTCCAGCGCGACTGGCCGAGCACGGTGACGCTGGTCTGCGGCAGGTCGAGCGGGTGCAACTCCCGAGTGATGACCTTGAGCAGCGTGCTCTTGCCCGAGCCGTTGGGTCCGACGATGGCGACGTGCTGGCCGGCCGGGATGGTGAGGGAGAAGTCGTCGAGCACGCGCGCGCCATCGCGGATGACGGACACGTGGGAGAAGGCAATCAGGGCGTCGGACATGGCGCCCGTGCATGGTAGCGCCGGTTCGACGATCAGGCGGGCTGGCTGGCTCGCTGCTGCAGCGCGGTCATCGCGACATGTGTCGCGCTGCCGAACACCGCGTGCGCGGCAAGCATCTCGGCGTGGGTGGTCCAGGGATAGGCGCGTGGCCCGTCTGCCAGGCCCAGCAATGGCAGGGCCGTCTCGTCGGCCACCAGCCACACCGCCAGGCCGTAGGGCACGCCCCATCCACCGGCGACGGTGGGCCAGCGGTGCGCGAGGACTCCGTAGAGGGCGCCGGCCGACGCGCCGAAGGCGTAATGCACGATCGGTCCTGCAGCGCGCTTCTCCCGTTCATCGAGTGGTGCACTCGTGAGCGCCGTCACCACCTCGTCGGCCGCCTTTGTCGCGGGATCGTGGCGCCCGCCGTCGACAGGGCGGTGCGACTGTGGCTCCCGCGTGCCGGTGACCCCGCGGCCGTAGAGGGCGACGTGGAACCGGGTCATCACCCACGCCCCGACGATGCCGCCGAGCGCACCGGTCAGGGCCGCGCCTGTCCATGTTGTCGTTTGTCTCCGCATCGAAGCCTCCCGGAACCTGGGTGTGCAAGGTGCTGGCCTGCCCGTCTGGACCTTGGTACAGCATGAGGCGGGTTGCCATGGTGCGGCCGAGGGCGCACCATAAGTGCGAGCACGAACAACGACGGCACGTCACCTGCTTCAGGGAGGCGGCATGGCGACAGGGCACAGCGGGAACTTGCGCAGCCTGGGGGGCATTGCGATGTCCCTGTGCGCATGCCTGCTCGGGTTTGTCGGACCAGTCGGTTCCGCGCGGGCGCAATCGGCGCCGCCGACGGCCGCCGTGGTCCCCTACCGCCCGGCGCCGCCCCTGCGGAGCTACGTGGCCATCCGTCGGCTGGAATCGTCCAACGAGCGCCACCACAAGGACGCCTGGCTCGTCGCGCGCACGGAACTGCACGACAACGGCACGTTCAGCTACCAGATCATCGACGAAGGCGGGTCTGAGCTCATCAGGTCGCGCGTGCTGCGTGAGGCTCTCGAGAAGGAAGTGCAGGTTCACCGCGACGGGCGCGCCCGGCGTGGCGGCCTGACGCTTGACAACTACGAGTTCTCGACGCCGACGCAGGCCGATGGCGGCCTCCGCATCGCCCTGCAGCCGAAGCGTCGGGAGGACATGCTCCTGAAGGGGGCGATGTTCACGTCGTCGGACGGCGAGTTGCTCCGCGTCGAAGGCG
This sequence comes from Luteitalea sp. TBR-22, assembly GCF_016865485.1. NCBI lineage: Bacteria > Pseudomonadati > Acidobacteriota > Vicinamibacteria > Vicinamibacterales > Vicinamibacteraceae > Luteitalea > Luteitalea sp. TBR-22. The sequence continues at coordinate 1,274,754 of NZ_AP024452.1, forward strand.
AGCTGGTCAAGCGGCCGTCGTTCTGGACACGCTCGGTCCACATCGTGCGCCAGTACGGCCGCGTCGCCGGCGAGCACGTCCCGGTGCGGCTCGACATGACGGCGCAGGTGCGGCTCGTGGGACCGTCGCGGTTGACGGTCACCTACCAGTACGTGCAGATCAATGGCCGGCCGGTGCAGGAAATCCTGACCGGCGAGCCGACGGGGTCCGCGCGTGTCGCCTCGCGCGCCCCACAGGACTGAACGATCCGGGCTGCGACAGCCCCCGTTGCCGTTCGGGTTCCCGTCAGATCAACCGGTAGCAGACCACCGCCACGGCCGTCGGCAGCAAGGCGCCGAGCAGCAGGTAGAGCGGCACGATCACGCCCCCGAAGAAGCGCCCGAGCAGCGCCTGGCCGGCCGGGTTGGGCGCGTTGGCGATCACCGTCAGCCCGCCGCCGGTGACCGCCCCTTCGACGACCGCCGCCTTGGCCGCCTCCGACATGTTGGGCACCAGCGTCGCCAGGTAGGTGATGAGCGCGTTGTCGTTGAACGCGGTCAGCAACGCCGCGCCGAAGAAGAGCGGCGTCTCGCTCAAGCTGGCCAGCACGGGCGCAATCCACCAGCCCTGCAGGCCGCCGTGGATGACCAGGCCGGCGAGGAAGAAGCCCACCAGCAGCGGCGACTTGAGGGAAATCTCCGCCTGGTAGGGGCTGGTCGCCTTGACGAACCCGAGGAAGAACAGGAAGCCGCCGAGGAACAGCGCCGGGTAGTGGGAGTTGACGACGGTCCAGGCCATGAACAGCGCGTGCGCCACGACGATCCAGGCTGGCACGGGCAGCAGCGCGCCCTGGCCCGACGCCACCGCATCGGCATCCGGGACCTCCACGTCGCGGACCGGCGGCCGCGCCGCGAGGGCGGCGAGTTCCTTGCGGAAGATCAGCAGGTAGAGCGTGGCCGACGTGAACACCGCGATCAGCGTGCGCCACCCGAAGTGCGTGAGCACGTACATCAGGTCCCAGCCCCAGGGGCGCGCGACCATGAGGATGGGCGGCGCCGCGAAATGCGTCAGCGTGCCGCCGATCGAGACGTTGACGAACAGCAGTCCCAGCGTCGCGTACTTCAGGCGCGGGCTCGGCTGCAGGTCGTAGAACTGGCGGGCCAGCAGGAGTGCGCAGATGGTCATCGCGGCCGGCTCGGTGACCAGCGACCCGAGCATCGGGCCGACCGTGAGCGTGGCGAACCACCAGGCCGCGGGCGTGCCACCACCCAACCCGGCCACCTTGCTCATCGCGCGCTCCGCGAACACGATGATCGGTCGCGTCGAGGCCAGCGCCATGATCACGACGACGAACAGCGGCTCGGTGTAGTTGACGGTGTCGTTCAGGTAATGCTTGGCGGTGTCCCACCCCCGCCCCCACGTGATGGCGGCCAGCAGGACGACGGCCCACAGGCCGAACACCACCTCCACCTCGCCGATGAAGTGGAGGATCTCCGAGGGGAACGAGGGCTGGCGCGCCCGCCCCGCGGCGTCGGCCTGCTGGTCGGCGCGATGCTGCAGGTGATGGGCCAGCGCGAGCACGCGGGGCGCGATGAACGTGTGGAGGATGGCCAGCACGAAGATCACGGTGGCCACGAGGTTGAACGGGTCGTGCGCGACCCGGTCCGACAGGGTCTGCAGCAGCCCCCCCGCAGCCGCCGGCGGGTAGTCGGGGAGCGGGGTGGGGAAGTGCGCGGGCATCTGCGGTCCGGCCATCCGCCAACCATAGTGGACGCGGCGTCCGCCTCACAAGCACGGATGGTCCAGCCTGCGTGATACGCTCCGCGCGGTCCTGCACAGGGAGTCTCCGATGGCCTCGCTCACTGCCCCCGCCCCAAGCCCTGCGGTGCGTCCGCGCACCGCGCGGCTGACCGGTCTCGTCCTCGCCGTGCTGTGCATCATCTTGGCCGCCGTGCCGGCCGGTGCGCAGGCGCCGCCCGCCGGTGCGCCGCTCCGGATCGCCATCGTCGGCCTCGTGCACGGGCACGTGCGCGGGCACATGAACGCGATGGCCAAGCGAACCGACGTCGAACTGGTGGGCGTGTACGAGCCCGACGCGGCGCTGCGCGCAAAGTTCGGCGAGACCCACGGCATCGCCGCCCCGAAGCTCTTCGCCGATCTCGATCGCCTGATCACCACCACCAGGCCCGAGGCGCTCGTCGTCTACACCAACACGTTCGACCACCTCGCCGTGATCGAGACCGCGGCCCGCCACGGCGTGCACGTGATGGTGGAGAAGCCGCTGGCGGTGTCGACGGCCCACGCGCGAGCCATCGCTGCCGCGGCGCAGCGCGGCAGGATTCACGTGCTGGTGAACTACGAGACCACCTGGTACCGGAGCCACCGCGCCATCTGGCGCCTGATGCACGAGCAGAAGACCGGCGGGCGCATCCGCAAGATCGTCGCGATGGACGGTCACCACGGGCCGAAGGAGATCGGGACGCAGCCGGAGTTCTTCGACTGGCTGTCCGATCCGGTCCGCAACGGCGCCGGCGCGCTGTACGACTTCGGCTGCTACGGCGCCAACATCGCCACGTGGCTGCTCGACAACCAGCGCCCCCGGCGCGTGGTGGCGGTGACACAGACCAACAAGCCGGCGATCTACGCCAGGGTCGACGACGAGGCGACCATCGTGCTCGAGTACGACGGCGCGCAGGCGGTCATCGAGGCCTCGTGGAACTGGCCGGACCACCGCAAGGATCTCGAGGTGTACACCGAGAGTGCTGCGGCGTGGGCGACCGGCGGCAACGCGCTGCGCACCAAGGTGCGCGGGCAGCCCATCGCCGACGCGGCCGTGGAGGACTGGCCCGTCGACGAGCAGAACGCGCTGAACTACCTCTCGGCGGTCGTGCGCGGCCGCCTGGTGCCGTCCGGGCCGACCTCGCTGGAGAACAACGTCATCGTCTCGGAGATTCTCGACGCGGCGCGTGAGAGCGCGAAGACGGGCAAGGCGGTCGCCCTCAAGTAGACGTCGCGAAGCAGCCGTCGGGCTTGGGGAGTAGCCGTCGGGCTTGTGGCAGTAGCCGCCGGGCTCGGAAAGTAGCCGTCGGGCCTCGGACAGTAGCCGTCGGGCTTGCCCGACGGTCAGTGGTGTCTCGCCGATCGTGACCGTCGCCCGAGGGCGACGGCTACGGTCTTCGGGGCGACGGCTACGGGCCTGGGGCGACGACTACGGGCCCCGGGCGACGGCTACTTCTTCCCGCGCTTCGGTTCCTGCACCAGCTCGATGAGCGACGCCACGGTCCGGTGCTGCTCGATGGGGTGCCGCAGCGGCAGCTCCGGCCGCACGACGTAGTGGTTGCGCCGCCCCTCGCGGGCCCGCGACAGGTAACCTGCCTCTTCCAGTTCCGTGACGATGCGCTGCACGGCGCGCTCGGTGACGCCGACCTGCTCGGCCACCTCGCGGAGGCGCGCCTCCGGGTCGCGCGCCAGGCACAGCAGCACGTGGGCGTGGTTGGTCAGGAACGTCCAGGGAGCCTTGCCGGGCGCCGCAGGCCGGATCATGCCGGCACTGTAGCAGAAAGATGATGCTTGATACATGAAACGTATTTCGTGTATCGTGATTCGCGTATCGTGGTTCCTCCGTGTCCGGGACACCCGGCTGCCCCCGTGGCCGGGCAGGCACGGCGGACCACGATGCGTCCGGCGCCTGGCGGCCCGGGCCGGCATCCACCCAGCTCTCGGAGGTTTCCCGTGTCCTGCAAGACCACCCCGGACGGCGCCACGCGCGTCACCGTGATTCCCGGCGATGGCATCGGTCCCGAAGTCGTCGGCGCCGCGCGCCGCGTCATCGCGGCCACCGGCGTGCGCATCGCCTGGGAGGAGCGCGAGGCGGGCGCGGCGGTGTTCCGCCGCGGCTTGCCGAGCGGCGTGCCCACCGAGACGATCACCTCGATTGCCGACACCCGCGTCGTCCTCAAGGGGCCGCTCGAGACCCCGGTCGGCCACGGCGAGAAGAGCGCCAACGTCACCCTCCGCAAGCTGTTCGAGACGTACGGCAACATCCGGCCGGTGCGCGAGCTCCCGGGGGTGCCGACGCCCTTCAGCGGCCGCGGCATCGACCTGGTGATCGTGCGCGAGAACGTCGAGGACCTCTACGCCGGCATCGAGCACATGCAGACGCCGGGCGTCGCGCAGTGCCTGAAGATCATGTCCCGGAAGGGCTGCGAGAAGATCGTCCGCCTCGCCTTCGAGGTCGCCGTCGCCCAGGGCCGCCGCTCGGTGCACTGCGCCACCAAGGCCAACATCATGAAGCACACCGAGGGCCTGCTGAAGCGGACCTTCGAGGAGATCGCGCCCGAGTATCCCGGCATCGAGGCGCGCCACATCATCGTCGACAACTGCGCGCACCAGCTCGTGCGCGTGCCCGAGCAGTTCGAGGTGATCGTCACCAGCAACATGAACGGCGACATCCTGTCGGACCTCACCTCAGGGCTGATCGGCGGCCTCGGCTTCGCGCCGGGCGCCAACATCGGCAACGACGTCGCCATCTTCGAGGCGGTGCACGGCAGCGCGCCGACCATCGCGGGCACCGACACGGCCAATCCCACCGCGGTGCTGCTCACGTCGGCGATGCTGCTCCGCCACATCGGCGAGTTCGCCGCCGCACAGCAGGTCGAGGATGCGGTGACCTGCACCCTCGAGGACGGCGTCTTCACGCGCGACGTGCAGGCCGACGGCGCGGTGTCGACCACGGCCTTCACCGACGCGGTGATCGCCCGGCTCGGCCGGCAGCCGCGCGCCGCCGCGCCGGCCCGCGAGCACAAGCCGCTGCGGTTGCCGCAGGTCGAGTCGCGCCCGGACTTCGTGGCCGCCGGCCGCCGGCGGGCGATCGGCGCCGACATCTTCGTCGAGGCCGCCGAGACGCCCGAGTCGCTCGGCCGCAGCCTCGAGGCCCTCGCCGAGACCTCGCAACTGCGCCTGAAGATGATCTCCAACCGCGGCACCAAGGTGTATCCGCCCTCGGGAGCGATCACCGACTGCGTGGATCACTGGCGCTGCCGCTTCGTCATGCGCGATGCGAACGCCGACCTGTCCGACGAGGTGCTGTTCGACCTCCTGCACCGCGTCAAGTCCCGCCATCGCTGGATGCACATCGAGAAGCTGAGCGAGTTCGACGGCGCGCTGGGCTACACGCGGGCACAGGGCGAGGACTAGGACCATGGCCGACGAGCGCGATGACGCCCCGCGCGTCGACGGGGTCGGGCGCGAGGCGCCCCGGGTGTACGACATCCGGGCCTGGGCAGCCCGGCCGACGGTGCGCAAGGTGGGCGCGCCGCGCGCGCTGTGGGCCCGGGGGGCGGCCGATCGGCCCCCCACGGTCACCCCGGCGCCGATCACGCCGGTGCGCCACGTCCCGGTGCGGACGGCAGGCGCTCCGGCCGCCGCCCCCGCCCGTCCGGTGGTCCTCATCGGGTGCGCGGAATCACCGGCGCTGGACCGTCTGGCGGCGGGCCTCGGCGCCACATCCGTGCTGAGGAACCTCGGCGGCATCAGCCCGCGGTCACCGCACCCGCGCCTGGCGCCGGGCGTGCTCGAGGAGGCGCTCGAGTCCGCCCTGCACGGGGGACATCCCCTGCACGTGGTCTGCGTCGGGCACCTCGGCTGTCACGCCATCCGCGCGTCGGCGCGGTACGCCGCGACCGGCGGGCATGGAGAGGCGCCCGAGCGGGCGGCGCGGGCCGTGGAGCACCACGTGTTCCTGCAGGTCCACCGCGTGCGCACGTACCTGCGGCGCCGCGGGCGTCACCCCGAGGTGCTCGTGAGCGGCCTGTGGGTGGACGAAGCCACCGGTCACGTGCGGGCCTTCGATCCCACTCGCCGCGCCTTTGCGCCCCTCACCGCCTTCGACCTGCGCCCCTTCGCGGCAGCGATTCCGGCCCGCGCCGACTGACCGGTCGTCGCCCTCGCGCAACCGTCCATGCAGTGCCGGGTCCCCGCCGTGGCAACGCGCCACGGCGGGCTGCCCATATATCCTTGACACGTGCAGAAGCGGGCCCTGGGCCTCAGCGCTGTCGTGTTCGTCGCGTCGGCACTCGCCGCGGCGCTCATGGTGCGGCTCGCACGGGAAGCCGCTGTCGGCATCGTCGTCGCGCTGGGGATGCTGCAGGCCGTCAGCCTGGCCTGGCTGGTATACACGCTGGCCGAAGCGCGCGAGCGGCTCGCCCGGCGGGCGGCCGATGCCGACGCCTCGCGGCGTCGCGAGGAGGCCGGGGCCCGGGAGCTGGCGCGCGAGCTCGAGGCGGAGCGGCGTGACCGGGAGGCCCTCCGCACGAGCGAGCTGCAGTACCGCCGGGTGGTCGAGCAGGTCGAGCAGGTCATCTTCCAGCTCGATGGGGAGGGGCAGTGGACCTTCCTCAATCGTGCGTGGCGCGAGCTCACCGGCTACGACATCGACCGGACCCTGGGCCGTCCGCTGATCGAGTTCCTGCATCCCGACGATCGCCTCACGGTGCAGCAGATGTGCACCGCCCTGCTGACCTGCGAGAAGGACGAGTGCCACCAGGACATGCGGCTGGTCACCCAGCGCGGGGCGGCGTGCTGGGTGGCGGTGCATGCGCGTCCGGTCACCGAGGGCGGCGTGCTCATCGGCGTCGCCGGCACGATGACCGACATCACCGCGCGCCGCCACGTGCAGCAGGAACTCGAGCGGGCGCGCCTCGCCGCCGAGCGGGCCAGTGCCGCCAAGAGCGAGTTCCTCAAGTCGATGAGCCACGAGATGCGCACGCCGCTCAACGGCGTCCTCGGGCTGATGGAACTGCTGTCGGGCACGCCGCTCGACGCGCAGCAGGCGCGCTACGTCGCCGTCGCGCGCGCCTCGGCGACGCACCTGGCCACGCTGATCAACGACATCCTCGATCTCTCGCGCATCGAGGCCGGGTCGCTGACGCTGGAGCGCGTCCTGTTCGACCTGCCCGATCTCGTCGAGAGCTCGCTGGATGCGGTCGCCTCCGAGGCGAACACCAAGAAGCTCCGGCTCTCGTGCACGGTCACCCAGGACGTCCCGACGTGGGTCATCGGCGACCCGGGGCGCCTGCGGCAGGTGCTCGTCAACCTGCTGGCCAACGCCGTCAAGTTCACCGAGCAGGGCGGGGTGCACGTGCAGGCCTCCGCGCAGGTCGACCTGCACACGCGCCGGGCGATGGTCCGCCTCGAGGTGCACGACACCGGCATCGGCATGACCCCCGAGCTGGTCGAGCGCCTGTTCCTGCCCTTCACGCCCGGGGATGCGTCGAACACGCGTCGTCACAGCGGCACCGGCCTGGGCCTCACGATCTGCAAGCGCCTCGTCGATGCGATGGACGGCACCATCGCCGTCCGCAGCGTCGAGCGCGCCGGCGCCACCTTCACGGTCACGCTGCCGATCGAGGTGGCCGATGCCGCGATGGTCGAGACGCAGCGGCAGGGCGACGTCCCCCTGCGCGTCCTCGCCATCGTGCAGGACGAGGTCGAACGGGCCGCGATCGAGCGGCTGCTCGACGGCTGGCGGTTCGATGCCGCCGTGGTCGCCGACTGCGAGACCGCCCTCGGTCACCTGCAGGCGACGACGCCGAGCCGGTGGCGTTTCGGCGTGGTGCTGCTCGATGCCGAGGCGCCCGGCGCCACCAGCCTTGCCGCCCGGCTGCGCGAGATGGCGCCCGAGCCCGGCCTGGTGTGGATCACCCCCGAGGACGGTCGCGTGCCCACCGGCGTGACCGGCGTGCGCGAGCAGATCGTGCGCCCGGTGAAGGGGGCAGCCCTGTTCGACGCGATCATGCAGGCGGTGGTCGGCGCCGGCTCGCCGCCCGAAAGCCTCGACCCACCGGTGTCGGGTCGCCGATTGCGGGTGCTCGTCGCCGAGGACCACGACATCAACCAGATGGTCGTCCGGGAGCTGCTGGTCGGGATGGGCTGCGAGGTCGAACTGGTGGCCGACGGCCAGGCGGCGCTCGACGCCGCAACGGCCCGGCCGCACGAGGTCATCCTCATGGATTGCCAGATGCCGGTGCTCGACGGGCTCGAGGCGACGCGGCGGATTCGGCAGGCGCAGGCCGAGGGACGCGTCGTTCCGGCGCCCCTCATCATCGCGCTCACGGCCAACGCGACGGCCGGGGATCGGCAGGCCTGCCTCGAGGCCGGCATGGACGCCTACCTCACCAAGCCCGTGCGCGGCACCGTCCTGCAGCGCACCCTGCAGCGGTTGACGGGCGGGGAGCATGTGGCCGCCGACGAGGTCGACGCGCCGCCCGCGCCGGCGCACGTCGGTGCCTCGGCCGACCCCGTCGTCGAGTCGCCGCTCGGCGAGGCACCCGACGCGGAGGACATCCTCGATCCTGCGGAGGTGCTGCTGCGATGCAACCACAACGGCGATCTGGGCGCGCGCATGCTCCAGTTGTTCGCCGAGTCCCTGCCCAACGAGCTCGAGGCACTCGAGATGGCCGCCGCGGCCAACGACACCGCGGCGATGGGACGGATCGCGCACAAGATGCGTGGGGCGGCCGCCACGCTCGCGGCGGTCCGCCTGGCCGGGGCGATCACCGGCGTGGAGCTCTTCCTCAAGTACGGCGACGGCGGCCCGCTGTCCGAGTTGCTGGCCGACGTGCGGCACGAGAGCGCGCTGTTCCTCGGCGTGGTGCCGCAGATTGCCCGCCGGCTCACCGAGACCAGCCCCATGCCGCGCGGCTGATCTCGCGCCGGCCGTCTCGCCGGCGGGGCACCTGCCGCAATGCTCGCGATTGACGGGGTTGCTGCAGTCCGATAGCGTGGCCCCGTCATGATCGACGTCACGCCTGCCGTCGAGGTGCTGGGAGCCGTGTGGTGTGTCGACACCACGCGCACGCTGCGCTGCCTGCGTCGCCTTCGCGTGCCGCACCGGTACGTCGACGTCGACGTGCACCTCGAGGCTCTGCAGGAGGTGGTCCGGCTCGCCGGCGGTGCGCGCCGCACGCCCGTGGTGCGCCTGGCCCACCGTGTCCTGGTGGAGCCGTCCAACGCCGACCTCGTGGCGGCCCTCGAAGGCGCGGGGCTGCTGGCGCCCTCCACCGTGCATGCCTTCGAGCACGGGCAGAACGTCGGCGACCTCGAGCGCCTCGTGCGCGTGGCCGGGGCAGGGCTCGCCCTGGCGGCCAGCCGCGGCCTGCCGTGGCCGGCGCGCCTGCCCGTGCGGGTGGCGGCGATCGGCCTGGCCCTGACCGGGGCGCTCGGGTGGTGTCCGGTCTACGATGCGCAGGGCGTGACGTCGGTGGGTGGCCCCGGCGATCACCCCGACGAGGCGGAGCGCGAGCCGTGGTACGCGGCCCTGCGTGCGCCCGCCACGACCCTGGAGTCCCGACCGTGAGCCTTCTCGACCCGTCCCTTCGCGCGATCCTCAATGCGACCCACGGCGATCCGTTCGCCGTGCTCGGTCCACACGTCGAGGGCGGGCGGCTGGTGATCCGCACGTTCCAGCCGCGGGCCTCCGCGGTGGCCGTGCGCCTCGCCGACGAGACCGACGCGCACCCGATGGACGTCCGGCACCCCGACGGCCTCTTCGAGGTCGCGATCGCCGGCCAGTCGACGCTCGTGCCGTACGTGCTGGAGGTCACCGGGCGCGAGGGGGGCGAGGTGACGCGCGTCGAGGATCCGTACCGCTTCGGGCTGCTGCTCGGCGACCTCGATCTCTACCTGCTCGGCGAGGGACGCCACCAGCAACTGCACCGCGCCCTCGGCGCCCATCCGGCGATGGTCGGCCAGGTGGCCGGCACGCGGTTCGCGGTGTGGGCCCCCAACGCGCGCCGCGTCAGCGTCGTCGGCGATTGGAACGCGTGGGATGGCCGCGTGCACCCGATGCGGCAACGCCTCCCGCAGGGCATCTGGGAACTGTTCGTGCCCGGGGTCGGGGCAGGGGCCCGCTACAAGTTCGAGGTGGCGCCGTCGGCTGGCGGTCCGCCGTTCCTCAAGGCCGATCCCTGCGCTGCCGCCTGCGAACTGCCGCCGGCGACCGCCTCGGTCGTGTGCGCCGAGAGCGAATACTCATGGCGCGATGGCGAGTGGATTGCGTCGCGCGCCCTGCGGCGCGAGGCGCTCGACCAGCCGATGGCCATCTACGAGGTGCACCTCGGGTCATGGGCTCGCGGCCCCGCCGGCGAGTTCCTCACCTACCAGCAACTGGCCGACGGCCTCATCGCGCACGTCAAGCGCATGGGCTTCACGCACGTCGAGTTGCTCCCGGTCCTGGAATTCCCCTACGACGGCTCGTGGGGCTACCAGGTGACCGGGTTCTTCGCGCCGACCAGCCGCTTCGGCACGCCCGACGACTTCCGCGCGTTCATCGACGCCCTGCACCAGGCCGGCATCGGCGTCATCCTGGACTGGGTGCCCGGTCACTTCCCCAAGGATGCCCACGGCCTGGCCCGCTTCGACGGCACGGCGCTCTACGAGCACGCCGACCCGCGGCAGGGCGAGCACATGGACTGGGGCACCCTCATCTTCAACTACGGGCGCAACGAGGTCCGCAACTTCCTGCTCGCCAGCGCGCTGGCCTGGATCGAGGACTTCCACATCGACGGCCTGCGCGTCGACGCGGTCGCCTCGATGCTGTACCTCGACTACTCGCGCAAGGAAGGCGAGTGGGTGCCCAACCAGTACGGCGGGCGCGAGAACCTCGACGCCGTCTCGTTCCTGCAGCAGCTCAACACGATCGTCCACGAGAAGCACCCCGGCGTGGTCACCATCGCCGAGGAGTCCACCGCCTGGCCCGGCGTGAGCCGTCCCGTCCACCTCGGTGGGCTCGGCTTCACGTACAAGTGGAACATGGGCTGGATGCACGACATCCTGGCCTACACGTCCAAGGACGCCATCTACCGCCGCTGGGAGCACACGCACCTGACGTTCTCGATGCTGTACGCCTACAACGAGAACTTCATCCTGCCCTTCTCCCACGACGAGGTCGTGCACGGCAAGCGCCACCTGCTCGACAAGATGCCAGGCGACACCTGGCAGAAGTCGGCGAACCTGCGCGCGCTGTACGGCTACATGTTCACGCACCCGGGCAAGAAGCTGCTGTTCCAGGGCAGCGAGTTCGGGCAATGGCGCGAGTGGAACCACGCCGAGTCGCTGCCCTGGTTCCTCCTCGAGCACGCGCCGCACGACGGCATCTTCCGGTTCCTCTGCGACCTGGCGCACCTGTACCGGGCACAGCCGGCCCTCCACCAGCGCGACTACGATCCCTCCGGCTTCCAGTGGATCGACTGCAACGACAACGAGAACAGCGTCATCTCGTTCATCCGGCGCGCCACCGATCCCGAGGACTTCGTCGTCGTGGTCATGAACTTCACGCCGGTGCCGCGCGAGGGGTACGTGGTCGGCGTGCCCCGCGCCGGCGGCTACGTCGAGGTCCTCAACTCCGACGCCCTGGCGTATGGCGGCAGCAACATGGGCAACGGCGGCTTCGTCACCGCGGTGGACACGGCGGCGCACGGGCACGCCCAGTCGCTCTCGGTCACGCTGCCGCCCTTGTGCTGCCTGGTGCTCAAGCCGGCCTGAACCCGTGGACGAACCTCCTGGCGACCGTCGTCCCGTCGACAGGATCGACGATGAGCGCCTGCTCCAACTGCAGAAGCAGGAGGCGCTCGGCCGCCTTGCCGGCGGCATCGCCCACGACTTCAGCAACCTGTTGACGGTCGTCCTGGGCCACTGCGACGCCGCGCGGCAGGCCCTGCCGCGCAACTCCCCGGTGCTCGAGGAACTGCAGGGCATCCGCGAAGCCGCCCAGCAGGCCACCAACCTGTCGCGGCAACTCCTGACCTTCAGCCGCAGGCAGGTCGTCCAGCCCCAGCCGCTGCTGCTCGACGACGTGATCGCCCGCATGACGCCGCTGTTCCGTCGGCTGCTCGGGCCACGCGTCGCCTTCGACGTCGTCAGCCGGCCGGGCCTGCCGAGCGTGCTCGCCGATCCCGGTCAGGTGGAGCAGGTCCTCACCAACCTGGTCGTCAACGCGCGCGACGCGATTGCCGACGCCGGCCGCGTGCGGATCACCTCGTCGCTCGCCGGCGCCTCGGCGGTGGCCGCCGATACGGGCGTCGCGGTCCCCAAGGGCCGCCCGTACGTGTGCCTGTCCATCTACGACAGTGGCGCCGGCATGACCGAGGAAGTGCGGCGCCGCGCCTTCGAGCCGTTCTTCACCACCAAGGCCGACGACCATGGCACCGGCCTGGGCCTGCCCACGGTGCAGGCGATCGTCGCGCAGGCGGGCGGGGCGATGGCCATCGAGTCGGCGCCCGGACACGGCTGCGACGTGCGCGTGTACCTGCCGGCGTTGCCGGCCGCCGATCGGCCGCCCGCGCCGATGCCCGAGCGCGGCCACCTCCCTGGCGGCCACGAGACGATCCTCCTCGTCGAAGATCGCGAGGCGGTCCGGCGTGTCGCCGAGCGCTTCCTCGCCAGGCGTGGCTATCGCGTGATCGAGGCCGAGAGCGCGGAGCACGCGCTCGAGGTTGCCGCGGTCCACGGCGCCGCCATCGACCTGCTGCTGTCGGACGTGGTCCTCGGCGGCATGGACGGCTACTCGCTCGCCCAGGAGCTCACGGCGCGATGGCCCGGCCTGCGCGTGGTGCTGATGTCGGGCTATCCCAGCGAGATGCTCGCCCGCGCGTCCGGCTCCGGACCCGTCTTCCCCTTCGTCGACAAGCCGATCGACTTCCCGACGCTCGCGCAGGTGCTGCGCGAGCAACTGGATCGGCCCGCCCGCCGGTAGTCCCGATCATGGAGCGCCGCTGATGTATGCCCCCTCACGCTCGTTCGCCCTGCGCCTCCTGTGCGCCACCGCCGTCGTGTGCATGGTCCTGCCCCTGCCAGTCGGCGCCCAGCAGGCCCGCACGGAGGCGGCAACGCCGGACCCCTCGCGCCCGTGGTTCGACCCGGACCGGCCCCTGACCGAGCGCGTGCGCGCCCTGGTCGCGGCGATGACGCTCGAGGAGAAGGTGGGCCAGATGGTCGACCAGGCGCCCGCCATTCCCAGGCTCGGGGTGCCGGCCTACGGCTGGTGGAACGAGGCGCTGCACGGCGTGGCGCGGGCCGGCGTCGCCACCGTGTTCCCGCAGGCCATCGGCCTGGCCGCGACGTTCGACGACACGCTGATGCACCGGGTCGCCACGGTGATCAGCGACGAGGCCCGCGCCAAGCACCACGAGGCCATCAGGCAGGGGCAGCACGGCCGTTACCAGGGACTCACGTTCTTCTCGCCCAACATCAACATCTTCCGCGACCCGCGCTGGGGCCGCGGCCACGAGACGTACGGCGAGGACCCGTTGCTGACCGGCCGCATGGGCGTGGCGTTCATCCGCGGCATGCAGGGCGACGATCCCACCTACCTGAAGACCATCGCCACCGCCAAGCACTACGCCGTGCACAGCGGACCCGAGATCTCGCGACACGAGTTCGACGCGAGGCCGACCGCCCGCGACCTCGCCGACACGTACCTGCCGCACTTCGAGCGCGCTGTCCGCGAGGGCCGCGTCGCCTCGGTGATGAGCGCCTACAACGCCGTCGACGGCGTGCCGGTGAGCGCCAATCGCACGCTGATCGGCGACACGCTGCGCACCAGGTGGGGCTTCGACGGCTACGTCGTCACCGACTGCGGCGCCATCTACGACATGTGGAAGACGCACCACTACTCGAAGGACGGCGCCGAGGCGTCGGCGCAGGCCGTGAAGGCCGGCACGGATCTCGAGTGCGGCTCCGACTTCCGGAAGCTCGTCGGCGCCGTGAAGGCCGGCCTGCTCGCCGAGGCCGACATCGACCGGGCGGTGACGCGGCTGTTCACCGCGCGCATGCGGCTCGGGATGTTCGATCCGCCGTCGCGCGTCGCCTACGCGCGCATCCCGTACGAGGTCAACGACTCGGCGGCGCACCGGGCCTTCAATCGCGAGGTGGCGCGCAAGTCGCTCGTCCTGCTGGAGAACGACGGCGTGCTGCCGATCGCCGCCAGCGTCAGGCGCCTGGCGGTGATCGGGCCCACGGCCGACGACCTCGACGCGCTCGTCGGCAACTACAACGGGACGCCGTCGGCGCCCATCACGATCCTGCAGGGGCTGCGCACGGCCGCGACTGCCCGCGGCATCACGGTGACGACCACGCCGGGCAGCGCCGTCACGCGCGGCACGCCGGAGGCGCGTCGGCTCGCCCTGGACGCCGCGAAGGGCAGCGACCTCGTGGTGCTCGTGCTCGGCCTGACCCCCAAGCAGGAGGGCGAGGAAGGCGAGGACAAGAGCAACCCGGGTGGCGACCGCAGCGCCATCGAGTTGCCGGCCGCGCAACTCGCGCTGTTCGACGAGGTCGTCGCCACCGGCACGCCGGTCGTCGTGGTGCTCACGGGCGGCAGCGCGCAGGCGATCCCGACGGTGAAGGCCAGGGCGAGGGCCATCCTTGCGGCGTGGTACCCGGGCGGGGAGGGCGGCGGCGCGGTCGCCGACGTGCTGTTCGGCGACGCCAATCCCGGGGGCCGACTGCCGATCACGTTCTACGCCTCGACGACCGACCTGCCGCGCTTCGACGACTACGCGATGCGCGGACGCACGTACCGCTACTTCGAGGGCACGCCCCTCTGGCCCTTCGGGCACGGCCGGAGCTACACGACCTTCGCCTACGAGCACCTCGGCGTGTCGCGCGGCGCGTCGGGGCCGGTGGCCTCGGTCGTCGTGAAGAACACCGGCACGCGCGAGGGCGACGAGGTGGTGCTCGCCTTCGTCACGCATGCGCAGGTCGACGCCGGCGCCCCACGGCGCACGCTGGCGGCGTTCCGCCGGGTCACGTTGGCCCCGGGCGCCTCGACGCGCGTCGACCTGCCGCTCGACGCCGACGCGCTGTCGATCGTCGACGAGCGCGGCGTGCGCCAGCCGGCGACCGGCACCGTGACGGTGCACGTGGGAACGCTGACGACCACGCTACTGAGGTAGGGCCGCGTCTCCGACCCGGCCGCAATCCACAGCGGCGCGGTCGGAGACCACGCCCTGCCTCATCCGGCATCGCGGCATCGCAGCATTCCCTTGGCGGCGCCCTTGCAGACAGTCAGGGCATGGCGATTTTCGACATCCCGATCAGTTGGGGCGAGGTCGGCAAGCGGACGATGAAGGAGACCATCGCCGACGACTGCCTCGGGCTGGCGGCCCAGCTCTCCTATTACGTGTTCCTCGCGCTGTTCCCGGCGATCCTGTTCCTGCTCGCCCTCGGGAGCTACTTCCCCCTGCAGGACCTGTCGGGGCAGATCGTGCGCGTGCTGCGTCCGATCGCGTCACCCGACGTGATCGCCATCATCTCGGAGCAGATCCAGCGCATCGCCAACTCGGAGGACGGCGGCCTGCTGACCTTCGGCGTGCTCACCGCCCTGTGGAGCAGCTCGGCCGCGATGGTGGCCGTGACGAGCGCGCTGAACGCGGCGTACGACATCGAGGAAGGCCGCCCCTGGTGGAAGGTGCGGCTCGTCGCCGTGGGCTTGACCCTGGCCCTGGCGGTCTTCTTCCTGCTGTCGTTCACCATCGTCCTGGCCGGTCCGGCGATCGCGTCGTACCTCGAGCAGACGCTGCACCTCGGTTCGACTGTCAGCACGGCATGGCTTGTCGTGCAGTGGCCGGTCGCGTTCCTGCTGGTGTCGACGGCGATTGGCCTGGTGTACTACTTCGCCCCGGATGCCGAGCAGGACTGGGTGTGGATCTCGCCCGGCGCGGTGCTCGCCACCGTGCTGTGGCTCACCGCGTCGTACGCCTTCCGCCTGTACGTCACCAACTTCTCCGATTACAACGCGACCTACGGGGCCATCGGCGGGGTCATGGTCCTGCTGTTGTGGTTCTACGTGTCGAGCCTGGCCATCCTCGTCGGTGCGGAGATGAACGCCGAGATCGAGCACGCGTCGCCGCACGGGAAGAACCCGGGCGAGAAGGTTCCAGGGGAGCGGCGGATGATCGGCGCACGGGCCGCCCGCGCGTGGCGGGCGCGCATGGAAGCTCGTCGGGGAGGCGTGGCCGGCAACGGATCGCCCAAGGACCAGATTGACGGGACCGCCGGCGGTGCGTTTGCATCCTAGGGAGTGCTGCCGTCACGCGATGCGTACGGCCCCTGCCCCCCGCGAGGGTGGCGTCCTGTTCCGAGACAGTTCGAGGGAGTAGATCAGATGAGCTTGCGCGATACGTACGCGGCCGCCATTCACGTGGCCAAGACCGTCGGGATGCAAGGATCGGCGGAGGAGAAGGACGGCAAGCTGGTCTTCCACGGCACGGTGACGTCCGAGGACGCGAAGAACCAGATCTGGACCGCACTCAAGTCGGTGCCTTCCTGGCAGAACGACCTGCACGCCGTGATCGACGTCGTCGCCCCGCCGTCCGTGCAGTACACGGTGCAACCGGGCGACTCGCTCAGCAAGATCGCGAAGGCGCATCTTGGCGACGCGAATGCGTACATGAAGATCTTCGAGGCCAACAAGGACAAGCTCTCCGACCCCGACAAGATCCAGGTCGGCCAGGTGCTCACCATCCCCACGGCCTAGCGCCGCGTGACCGGGGCGCGTGACGCGCCCCGGTCTCTTCCTCACGTTCCCGCCCCTCGTCCGCCCGTCCACACGCCCTACAGCAGGGTTGGCGTCAGGTGTGGCATGATCCCGGCCCAACCGTACAGGAGGGCCCATGGACATGGACGCGGGGGTCGACACGCTCGACCGCTACGCCTTCAACACCACCTTTGCCACCGACTGGGTGCTGGGTCGCAAGCTCGGACTCAATCGCACCGGTGAGCGCAAGTCGTGGCAGGACAAGATGGTCGCCAGGATGCAGGGGCGGCCGCTCGGGCGTGAGCTTCAGGTGGAGCGCCGGCGAGGCCTCTCACCGGAACAGTTCCGCCGCGAGTACTTCCTCACGGGCAAGCCCGTCGTGCTCGAGGGCATCGCGAGCGAGTGGCCGGCCGTAAAGAAGTGGTCGTTCGAGTACCTGCTCGAGCGGTGTGGCCAGGACGACATCGACGTCCTCGACGGCCACAACTGGAAGGTGCAGGCCAGGCCCGGCACCGACGTGGTCGAGGCCGCCGAACGCGGCATGAAGGTCAAGGACCTGCTCGCCGGGGCGCGGAGCGGCAGCGGCTGGTACGGCTCCTTCATGGAGCTGCTCGACAAGTACGCCGACATGCGCGACGACATCGACTGGAACTTCGTCCGCGACTACGGCAACACCACGATGCGGCTGCCGTGGCAGCGCAACATCCTCGCGAAGATGTACGTCGGCGGGCCGCTCACCTCGACGTCGTTCCACTGCGCGCCGGTGATGAACCTGTACCTGCAGGCGTACGGCCGCAAGCGCTGGGTGCTGGTCGCGCCGAAGTTCACGCCGTTCATGTACCCGAGCCTGTCCAAGGGCCTGAACTGGCAGTCGCGCATCGACTTCCGCAATCCGAACTACGACGAGGCGCCGCTCTATCGCTACGTCGATCGCTACGAGACTGTGCTCGAGCCCGGCGACGTCCTGTGGAATCCGCCCTGGGTCTGGCACGGCGTGCAGAACCTCACCGAGTCCATCGCGGTGAGCATGTGGTGGGCCAACGTGACCCGGACGATGTCGAACAACCCCGTGCTCACGCCGCTGGCGTTCTTCGGGCGGCCCAACCCCGTCCTGCTGCAGCTCGGTCTCGAGAAGGAGCCGACCGAGAAGCGCTCGGCCTTCAGCGTCCACCTGAACAAGTAGGCTGGTCTCGGGCTTGCACGGCTCCTGGAAGCGCACACCGCGCGAGGAGCCGTGCCCATGTCCTCCACCCACTCGTTCCCGGCCTCCAGCACCCCGCGCTGGGTCTGGCTCACGCTCGGCCTCATCATCCTGCTCACGCTGCTGGTCGTGTTCGCGTTGCCGTCGGCGCGCAATGACGACGAGGTGGGGGAGCGCGGTCCCGGCGTGCGTCCACAGTCGGACGTCGGGCCTCCGCCGCCGCCATCGGTGGCGCGAACGCGGACCCTGGCCGCCTGAACGCCATGCCCGGCAGCGACGACGCGCAGGCTCACGACGTCACGATGGCCGTCGGTGGGCGCGAGGTCACCGTGACCCATCCGGACAAGGTGTTCTTCCCGGACTCAGGCGTCACCAAGCTGGATCTCGTGCGCTACTACGTCACCGTGGCCGACGCCGCACTCCGTGGGGTCCGCGGCCGGCCCGTCGTGCTCAAGCGACATCCGGACGGTGTCGGCGGCGAGGCCTTCTTCCAGAAGCGCGCGCCGGCGGGGCGACCGGCCTGGGTGGACACGGTCACCCTCGCCTTTCCGTCCGGCCGCACGGCCGAGGAGGTCGTGCCGCGCGAGCCGGCGACGCTGGCGTGGATGGCCAACCTCGGGTGTCTCGAACTGCATCCGCACCCGGTGCGCGCCGACGATCTCGACCATCCCGACGAACTGCGCGTGGACCTCGACCCGGTGCCGGGCGTGTCGTGGGCGCAGGTGCGCGACGTGGCAGAGGTGGTACGCGCCTCACTCGGTGATCTCGGCTTGATCGGCTGGCCGAAGACCTCGGGATCCCGTGGCCTCCACGTCTACGTGCGCCTCCATCGGCGGTGGACGTTCGACCAGGTGCGCCGCGCGGCCCTGGCCATCGCCCGGGATGTCGAGCGTCGGGTGCCTGCACTGGCGACGAGCAAGTGGTGGAAGGAAGAACGTCACGGCGTGTTCCTGGACTACAACCAGAACGCCAAGGACCGCACCATCGCCGCCGCCTGGTCGGTGCGACCGACGGCCGATGCGCGGGTCTCGATGCCGCTCGACTGGAGCGAGGTGCCCGACTGCGACCCGGCGGCCTTCACCATCCTGACCGCGCCGGCGCGCCTGGCCGCCGTCGGCGACCCGCACGCGGCGATGGACGAGGCGCCGTGCGCGCTCGATGCGGCGCTCGCCCTGGCCGACCGCGACGAGCGCGAGGGCCTGGGCGACGCGCCCTGGCCGCCGCACTACAAGAAGCAGCGCAGCGAGCCGCCGCGCGTCGCGCCGTCGCGCCGGCGCAAGGACGTCAGCGGCCGCGGGCAGTGAAGACGCGCGCCAGCTCGTACGGCGTCGTGACCTCGAGCTGGTCGTAACGGCACGCCGCGGGCGGCTTGTCGGGCCGCCAGCGACGGAAGGTGGCGGCATGCCGGAAGCGGTCGCCCTGCAGGTGGTCGTACGCCACCTCGCACACGCGCTCCGGGCGGAGCGGCTCCCACGACAGGTCCTTGCCGGCGCTCCACCGGCTGCTCGCGCCGGGCATGCGCGACGAGCCGGAAGCGGCGGTGGCCCAGTGGCGCCACGGATGGTCGTCGAGGGCGCCCACGCGCAGCGGGGCGAGGTCGGCGGCCAGTTGCCGGCGCACGGCCATCGTGAAGGCCGACGTCACGCCGACGTGCTGCAGCGTGCCTGCCTCGTCGAACAGGCCGAGCAGCAGCGAGCCCACGAGCTCGCCGGGCCCGGCCTTGTGCCAGCGGAAGCCCGCGACCACGCAGTCGGCAGTCCGCACATGCTTGATCTTGATCATGGTGCGCGCGCCGGCGCTGTAAGGGGCGTCGAGGCGGCGGGCGATCACGCCGTCCAGGCCTGCGCCTTCGAAGCGGGCCAGCCAGTCCACCGCCGTCGCGTGCTCGTGCGTGTGGGGCGTGAGGTGCAGCGGCGGCACGAAGGTCGCCGCGAGCCGCTCGAGGCGCGCACGCCGGGTGGAGGTCGGCGCGCTGCGCAGGTCGTCGCCGGCCTCGGCGAGCAGGTCGAAGGCCACGAACGAGGCGGGCGTCTCGCGCGCCAGGCGCTCGACACGCGAGGCCGCCGGGTGCAGTCGCATCTGGAGCGCGTCGAAGTCCAGGCCCGACGGTGTCGCGATCACGATCTCGCCGTCGACGACGCAGCCGTCAGGCAGCCCGCGCACGAGTGCGTCGTGCACCTCGGGGAAGTAGCGGTCCAGCGGCTTCAGGTCGCGGCTCTGCAGGAAGACCGTGCCCTCGTCGCGGAAGGCGATGGCGCGGAAGCCGTCCCACTTCGGCTCGTAGGCCCAGCCGTCTCCGTCGGGAATGGCGGCGGCGACCTTGGCGAGCATCGGTTCGACGGGCGGCGTCACCTGAGCGGGCATGGGGACATGCACGGAAAGGGCCGGGCCTGGTCGAGGGCTCAGGGCTCAAGGCTCAGGGGCAAGGAAGGACCACGTCGGAAAGGACCAAGGCCGAAGCACGAAGGCCGAGGCGTCACGGTGCCCTGGCGATGCGGAGGTACTGCTGCCATGGGCCGACGGCGGCCGAGTACTGGCGGCCGAGCACGCGGCTGATCTGCATCACGTGGTCGAGGTCGTGCGTCACCCACGTCGCGATGAGCTGGCCGAGCGTCACGGGTCCGAGCGCGGGGTGCAGGCCGGGCTTGTCCAGGTCGGCGTCCGACACGCCGAGCGCGGCCAGGTCGTCGAGGCTGCCCGTGCGCAGCGAGGCGAACTCGTCGAGCAGGTCGGTCATCGATCGTCCACGAGCCTCCTCGTGGCCCCGCATGTCGAAGGGCCTGAACGGCAGCGCCGCCCCGTGCGTGAGCAGGTGGTGCACGCGCGGCATCCAGTCGGTGCGCTCGCCGTGCGACAGGTGCGCCACCACGTCGTGCGGTGACCACGTGCCCGCGCCTTCGGTGGCGTGGACCAGGTCGTCCGGCAGGTCGCGCAGGAGCGCATCGAGCACCCATGGCGTCCGTGCGAGCAGGCGCCGGGCATCGTCGAGGGTGATGCGACGATCGAACGCGAACGTGTCGGGCGATGGAGGCATGTCGGGCTCCTCGGGATCAGGCGGGCGTGTTGATGATGGCCGCGAGCATGTGGGGGCGTCGGTCGCCGAGGCGCGGGGCGAGGCGCGCGAGCAGCCGCGGCCAGTCGTGCGCGGCCACCTCGCCAGCCGACATGCGGCGCGCGGCGAGCGGCCGGCGCGCGAACGCGTCGGCCCATTCGGGGCGCGGTCGCCCGTCGGCGTCGAGGGCGACGACCTCGAAGTGCGGGCCGTCCTTGTAGATTGCCACCAGCCCGGGGCCGTGCGGCCCCGGCACCTGCACCTCGAGGCGACCGACGCGACCCTTCGGGTCCTCCTCGAAGTGGGCGAGCACGCCTTCCACGAGGGCATGGCCGGAGGCGAAGAAGTCGCGCGTCTCGTCCTGCACGGCGGATTCGCGATCGAAGGTGCCGATGAAGGTCGAGCCGCCGGGCACGCCCGGCAGGCTGTCGACGAGCGCCTCGTTGCCGAACTCGATCACGTACGCGCGCCGGCCGCGGGCGTGTTCGACGCGGAAGCCGAGCCGCGACGCCGCGTTGACGACCACCTGCTCCATCAGCGCGTCGAGATCGTGAGGCACACGGGCGAGCAGCGCCGGCGCCAGCTCGGCGCGGAACGGATCGCGATGCATCTGCCGGTACACGGCGTCGTGCACGCGCGTGCGTGCCGCCTGCGCCTCGGCCAGCAGCCTGTCGACGTCGACATCGGTCAGCATCGCGTCAGGCGCGAGCGCCAGGGCGTCGAGCGCGGCTTCCACGTGCGCCAGTTGCGGCTCGACGCCGGCAATCGGCTCGCGGAACAGGCCGAGGCGTTCGTAGAGACGCACGACGCTGGCGCCGATGCCGGCATCGGGCCGGAAGTAGACGATCTCCACGGGGATCCGCCTGCCGATGCGATCGAGCCTGCCGATGCGCTGCTCGACGGTCGACGGCTTCCAGGGCAGGTCGTAGAGGACGAGACGATCGCAGAACTCGAAGTTGCGGCCCTCGCCGCCGGCCTCGGTCGAGATCAACAGGCTCGGGCCATCCTCTGCCCGGAAGCGGGCGACCTCGAGATCGCGGCGGGCCGCGGAGAGGTCTTCGTGGAACAGGCCGGTGGCCAGGGCGGCGCGGGCGCTGCACGCGTCGCGCAGCATGTCGAGCGACTCGCGGTGGGCGACGAACACGAGCGTCTTCTGGCGTGCGTCGCGCCAGGCGGTGGCCTGCGACACCAGCCAGGCGAGTCGCGGATCCACGCGGTCGCCGGCATCGGCCTGTTCGCGGAGGGCCGAGTCGGTCGGGGCGAGTGCGGCCTTCAGGGCGGCGCCGGAGGCCAGCGAGCGTCGGACGCGGTCGAGGGCGCGCTTGCGGGCCAGGGCATCGCGCCCGGCGTCGGCGGTGAGGGTGGCGGTCGGGAGCCACCAGGCCGGCACGTCGATCGGGCGTGGGGCGCGGGGCGGCAGGCCGCCGATATCGACGCGTCGCGTCGCGCTGGTGCAGGGCGGCAGCGGCGTGCCCGACGCCAGGCGCGCGTCCACGTCGAGCGGCTCGGGGAACTCGTCGGGGCGCAGCAACTGCAGCAGCCGGAAGAACCCGTGCGCGTCGTCTTCGAGCGGCGTGGCGCTGAGCAGGAGCACATGGCGGCCGAGGGCGGCGATGGGCGCCACCGCCCGATACGCCGGCTCGCCGGGATGGCCGGGTGGTCGTCGCAGGCGCTGGGCCTCGTCGACCACCAGCAGGTCGATGCCGGCGCTGGCCGCCTGCCGGGCCAGGTCGGGGCGGTCGGCCAGCAGCTCGAGGGCGATCACCGCGCGGCGATGGACGTCGAAGGGGTTGAAGCTGGCGCCGAAGTCGCGGGCGACGTCGGCCAGGCGCGCCGCATCGAGCAGCGTGAACACCTGGTGGTACTTGCGCCACAACTCGCCGAGCCATTGCACGGTGAGCGCCTCGGGCGCCACGACCAGGCAGCGCTCGATCCGCTGCGTGTGCAACAGGCGGTTCATGATCAGCGCCGCCTCGATGGTCTTGCCGAGCCCGACCTCGTCGGCCAGCAGCCAGCGCACCGGCAGCCGCGCCGTGGCGCGCTCGGCGACGTGCAACTGGTGCGGGAACAGGCGCACGCGACCGCCGAGGAACGACCCGAGGCCGCCGGCCTCGCGCGTCGCGAGCAGGTGCAGCACGTCGAGCCGCGTCAGCACGTCCTCGGTCTCGTCGACGTCGCCGGCCAGGAGTCGCTCGAGCGGCGTGCGATCGCGCACGGCGACCGGCGCCGCCTCGGGCACCAGCGCGTCGCTGTGTGCGGCCAGTCGGAGCGTCGTCCTGCCCTCCGGAAAATGGACGACCAGCACGCGTCCCTCGATGGCGGTGACGTGTCCGGTGCCGAGTTCGGCATTGAAGCGATGGGTCAGGTGGTCCCCGACGGACCAGGCGTGCATTCGCTCGATTCTAGGCGAACGAACGGTTCAGCCTTCAGGACGCGGCCACGTGGGCCACCTTCACGAGCTTTCCGCCGTTGTATCAGCGCGTGCGTGCCGGCTACGTGCAGGAGGCGCGCAGTCGCCCCGAGGAGTTCGTGACGCGCCTGGCCAACCTCGTGCCGCGGACCGCGCAGGGGCAGATGTTCGGCAACTGGAACGACGGCGGTCGTCTCGACGGCATGTGACGCGCTGCGGTCGCGTGCGGGCGGGCCCAGGGCGTCAGGCCCACGCCTCGCGGTAGTCGTGCGCGTACTTGTCGAAGCTGATGGGGGCGCGACCGGTGATGCGCTGCACCGCATCGGTGGTCCGCTCCGCGTAGCCGGCCTTGAAGTAGCTCAGGAGCAGCAGCAGTAGGTCGGCGTATTCGGGCGACAGCCCTGCGGCCAGCAGTCCCGGACGCATGGCCTCGGGTGTCACCTCGGTGTAGCCGATGGTCCGCCCCGTCGCCTGCGACAGGATCGCGGCCACCTGATCGTGATCGAGCGCCTCGGCGCCGGTCAGGTCGAACTCGGCATTGGTGTGCGTGTCGGTGGTCAGCAGCGCGGCCGCGACTGCAGCGATGTCGCGCGCATCGATGAAGCTGCCCCTTGCCTGGCCCACCGGCAGGAAGATCTGCCCCTGCTCCCGGATGCCCTGGATCCAGTAGGAGTTGAAGTTCTGCATGAACCAGTTGGGGCGAATCACGTTCCACGCCAGCCCGCTGGCCTGCAGGTGCTTCTCGGCCAGCCGCAACGGTGACCGTTCGTCGGCATTGGCGCCCATGGCCGACATCAGCACGACGCGCCGCAGCCCGTGCGCGCGGGCGGCGTCGATGGCGGGTCCCAGCAGCACGTCCTGGTTGACGTGTCCCGGCGGCGCCATCAGGAAGGCCTGGTCCACGCCGGCCAGGGCGTCGGACAGGCCCTCGCCGGTCAGCAGGTTCAGGTGCACCTCGTCAGCGGCGTGCGGTGCCCGACTGGTGGCGCGACGAACGCGGTAGCCCCGGGCCGTCAGCAGCGGGCTCAAGGCCGAACCCACGGTGCCGTGGGCGCCGACGATGAGTGCGATGGGAGAGGATGAGTTCGTGTGAGTTGCCATGGCGACAGTGTCAGCCCGTCATGACTGCTGTGGAATGGCAACTCGTACACAATTTCATGTCCATGAGTTCAGAATTGTTGTTGAATTGACGCATGGATCTGCTCACGGATCTGCTGCAGCAGGCGGGGGTGCGCCGTCGCCTCCTCGACCTGCGCACCCTCACGCCAGCGGCGTCGCTGCGTTTTCCGTGCGACAAGAGCATCGGGCTCCATGCGGTGACGGCAGGTCGGCTGTTCATTCATGCGCCGACCCTGCACGAGCCGCTGCTGCTGCAGGCGGGCGACGTGGCGGTGATGGCGCGCGGATGCCATCACGTCTTGAGCCTGCACGCGGAACCGCCAACCGAGGTGGTCACGCCGGGCATCTTCGCGCGTGACGGCCGCGACCCCGCGGCGGTCCACGATGCCCAGGTGATCAGCGGCGCCTACCAGCTGTGGAACGACCCGCTGCATCCCTTCTTGCGCGAGATGCCGCCGTGGTTCGTGTTGCCAGCGGAGTCCGTGCCCAGGCTGGGGCCGTTGGCCCTGACGCTCGGCCTGCTGGACGCCGAGGTCCGTCGTGGTGACCTGGGAACGTCCACCATCGTGCACGGCCTGCTCGACGCGGTGTTCACCTACGCCCTGCGTGACCTGACGCAGCGGCAGGCGGCCGAGCACCCCGGCTGGAGCCAGGCGGTGGCCGACCCGCAGATCCGCACCGTGCTGGCCGCCCTGCACGAGGACATCGCGCACCCCTGGACGCTTGACGACATGGCGCGGCGAGCCGGCCTGTCGCGCACCGCCCTGGCGGAGCGCTTTCGTGCGGCGCTGGGCGACACCCCGCTCAGCCACCTGCGCACCTTGCGCATGCAGAAGGCCATGCAGTTGCTGTCGGAGACCGACACGAACCTGGAGCAGGTGGCCCGGGCCGTGGGGTATCAGGACGCGTTCGGCTTCTCGAAGGTGTTCAAGCGGACGACCGGCATGGCCCCGCGCACGTTCCGCCAGCAGGACGCGCGGGAGCGGCTCGAGCCGCGTCGCCTCCGGTCGGAGTAGTGCCGTGCGCCGAGTGGCGGCGTGCGGTCGCGATGGCAATTCGAAATTCGAAATCTGAGATTCTCGGGCTAGGGCCTTCGGCCGCTCGCCACGCGGGTCCAGAGGGGCGCCTCGGCGAGGCGTCCACGTCGGTGTCGCGAGGATCACTGACCGTCGACCTCCGGGTCGACGGCCACGAACCGGGAATGGCTGTCGTGGTGTGCCGGACGCTGGGGCCGAGCGAAGCGAAGCCCGAGGCGGCGATGCCATCGAGCAACAGCGCAGAGAGGGTGGGAGTCGAGCTCGCGGGCACGAGCCGCAGGCGGACGGCGACGCAGCTCGGGGCCGTTCAGCGCAGTGGTGAAGTCGTGGCGGTGCGCGAGCCGCTGAGGGCGAGCGAAGCGACGCCCCGAAGCCGACCGGCCAGCGAATCACCAGCGCAGAGAGAGTGTGGGATTCGAACGAGCGCGTCAGGATCAGCGCAGTGGTGAGGTCGAGGCGGTGTGCGCGACGCTGGGGGCGAGCGACGCGACGCCCCGACGCCGAGCGACAAGCGAATCAACAACGCAGAGAGAGTGTGTGGGGGATTCGAGCTCGCGGGCACGAGCCGCAGGAGGCACCGGGATTCGAGCTGAAGGGCCCGCGCCGCAGGACTCACCGGGATTGGAGCTGAAGGACCCGCGCCGCAGGACTCACCGGGATTCGAGCTGAAGGGCCCGAGCCAAAGGCGAGGGCCCGCAGCCTGAATCCCACTCCTCCGCCACGACGAGCGTAGCGAGGAGTGGCGGAGAGAGTGGGATTCGAACCCACGGTAGAGTTTCCCCTACACACGCTTTCCAAGCGTGCGCCTTCAGCCACTCGGCCATCTCTCCCTTCGACTCGCTTGGCTCACTCAGGGCAAGCCCTTCGCCTCCCCTCACTCCGGGCAAGCCCGGACTGGCGCTCACTCGGGGCAAGCCGCGCATCGGCGGACACGACAGTGTACGCGGAGGGCGGCCGCCCGCTCAACCGCTTCCGGCCCGGAGGTGGGTCTCGTCGGCCACGGGGGGTATCGGAGCTCGGGAGCGGACCGACACGCGAGGCGACCACGCTCAGCCAATCACCGGCCCACCTTCTCGAGCGCGTCTGCGAGGCGGATCTTGATGAAGGTCTGCCGCGTGACGCCCAATCGCCGCGCTTCCTGATCGATCTCGCGCAGCAGGTCGACTGGAATGTCCACGTTCACGCGCTGCACCGCGCGTCCGGGGCGAGTGCCCTTGCTGAGGTCCATGTGCGCCGACATGTCCTCCCCTGCGTCGTGCACGGCATCGAGCCGGGCAGCAGACAGCGGTTCAGTCCTGGCGGTAGGCTTCTTCTTCTTCTTCTTCTTCTTCGCGTGCTCTTCTGACGGAGATGATGCGCGCTCGACCCGCACGCGTCGTGGTGAAGGCCGACCACATCCGGGTGCCGATGCGGCCAATCACCTGCAGTCGCGGTTCGTCGATGGACCGGGCCGGGATCTCGAGCCGGTCCGGGTCCTGCCAGAGCGCCTGCGCGTCTGTCGCCGTTGGCTTCGGTCAGCGCCCCTCGGTGTTCGCGCGGCTCGTGGAGGACGGCCGGATCCGTGGCCCGGCTGCGTCATAGGCCCTGAGCTTGCGGTACAGGGTGGCCGTACCGATGCCGAGCGTGGCGGCCGCCTGGGCACGGTTGCCGTTGGCGGCGCGCAGCACCCCGGTGATGTACTCGCGTTCGACGTCTGCCAGCGAACGCGCGTCGCCCGCCACGAACGCGCTGGGCCGCGCCACGCTGATCTCCGTGGGTAGGTCGTCCACGTCAATGCGGCTCCTGGTGGCAAACACCGAGGCTCGCTCGACGGCGTTCTCGAGTTCGCGCACGTTGCCCGGCCAGTGGTATCGCGTCAGTCGCTGGGCGGCCGCCGGCGTCAACGACAAGGCCTTCCGACTCTCGCCCCCGGCGCGGGTCACCAGGAAGGCACGTGCGAGCGGCAGAATGTCGTCCCGCCGTTCCCTCAAGGGCGGGACGCGAATCTCGACCACTCGGAGCCGGTAGTACAAATCCTGTCGAAACCGCCCGGCCTGGATGTCCTCGGCCAGGTCGCGGTTGGTGGCCGCCAGAATCCTCAGGTCGACGGGGCGGCCACGGTTCTCCCCGACGCGCCGCACCTCGCGCTCCTGCAGCGCACGCAGCAGCTTCACCTGCATGCCCGCAGGTATCTCACCAATCTCGTCGAGCAGGAGCGTGCCGCCACCGGCGGCCTCGAAGAGCCCCACGCGATCCTGGGTGGCACCGGTGAACGCGCCGCGTCGGTGCCCGAAGAGCTCCGACTCGAGGAGCGCCTCCGGGACGGCGGCACAGTTGACGGCCACGAACGGCCCACTGGCCCGGGCCGATTCGTGATGGAGGAGTCGGGCCACGCGCTCCTTGCCGACGCCGCTCTCACCCGTGATCAACACCGTGGAATCGACCTGGGCCACGCGACGCGCCACGTCGATCACGCGGCGCATCTCGGCGCTCTGCGCTACGAGCCCGGACGTCCGGTCCGAGTCGCGCGCCAGCGGCCCCATGGCGTGGCGGCGAGCGTACAACCGGCGCTCGGTGTCCTTGAGTTCCTCGGTGACACGCGTGAGCACGGCATCGAGGCTGTCCAACTGGTAGAACGGCAGGTGTGACGTGATGCTGTCGCCCCACTCGGCGAGTGGGCGTCCTACGAGCTGACACACGGCGTCGCCCTTGCCGCGGCAGCGTTCCTCCAGGCAGTACACGTCCTGGCCGTAGGCGCGACTGAGGTAGCCACTCGCAAACCCCGTCAGCGTCCAACACACGGGTTCCTCGGCATGGCCGAGGTGCAGCAGGTGCTGCTCGGCCTCGTACGAGTCCTGCCACACGGCCTCGGCGAGCGGCTTCGGGCCCGCGTCTGGCACCCGCTCAGACGGCGCCGCCCGAACAAAGCCCTTGAGCATGTGGAGCCAGCCGCCCGCCCGCCGCCAGTCGTGCTCGCTGTCCCACGGAAATCCCTCCCGGATGGTGTCCGCGGTCCGCCATCCGTGTGCGTACCCGAAGCGTGTCAGGAGCGCGCGTGCCCCCGTGGCCCCAAGCGTGCGAATCAGTTCGCGACGCAGGAGCCCGAGCGCGACGGCGTCGAAGATGAGGACCCGCTCGTCTGCGAACCGGATGATCCCGCCCGTGGGCTCGAACGACAGCAGCTCCCGTAGATCCAGATCGGATGCTCGCATGGCCAATCACCACCAATCATTTTGATAACGAATCGTATCATTATGATTGACGCCTGTTGTCATGACGGCTCGCAAGCTGTTGAAAAGACAGGGCACGAGCGTTGGCCAGACCTTTGCGCTTCCTCTGATGGGCAGCCCCCTCGAGCGACTCGGTCCTGAGGGTCTCCGCTGCAAAGGAGTGACAGCCCATGAAGAACGTCATCGTCACCGTCGTCCTCGTCGCCCTCGGCGTCGGAGGGCCGGCCGCCGCCCAGGAACCTGTGTGGGACCCGAACACGGTCGAGCTTCAGCGTCTGCCTGTCGCACCAGGCGTGTATGCCCTCGTCGCAGCCGGCGCCAAGGAGTTGGAGGCGAAGGGAGTGCCGCTCGCGACCACCGGTGGCATTGTGGTCGGCTCGCGTGCTTCGCTGGTGATCGACACGATGCTCAATCAGCGGCTCACCGATATCGTGCTCAAGGAGGTGGGCGCGCTGACGCGAGGTGTCCCCACCTATGCCGTGAACACGAGCTACCACGGCGATCACTCCTACGGAAACGCGCTCGTGCCGCAGTCGACGGTCGTGATTCAACACGAGGCGACCAAGGCCTACGTGGACGCCAACTTCGATGCTGACGTGAAGTTCATGCTTGGCGCGTTCGGCCCGGGACGCGGTATCGAGACCGCTCGAGCCCGCACCGGTGACGTCCTGGTTCCCAAGAGCGGACTCGTGCGCCTGGACCTCGGCGGCAAGCTGGTCGAGATTCGCGACTTTGGCTTCGCGCAAACGGGTGGCGACCTCTGGGTCTGGCTACCGCAGGAGAAGGTTCTCTTTGCCGGCAATCCGGTCATCGCGGCGAGCCCCGCCATCCCCTGGCTGCTCGATGGCCACCTGCAAGACACGCTGGACACGTTGACGCGCGTCCGGGACTTCCTCCCCGCCGACGCGACGATCGTGCCCGGCCACGGCGCGCCGATGAAGAAGGCCAACCTCGACTGGCATGTCCAGTACCTGACGGCCCTTCGCGACCAGACGCGTGTCGCCATTGCCAACGGCGCCACGCTCGAACAGGCCGTGGCGCGGGTCGACGTCAGCGGCGCGGAACGCTATGCGATCTACGGATGGGTCCACAAACAGATCAACGTCCCCGCGGCCTACAAGGAATTGAAGCGCTGAGATGGTCGCGCACGTTGCGCCCGGGCGGATGCGGGTGGGCGAGCACGAGCGTGGGCGAACGGCGCGCCGCAGGGCTACTGCAGCTCGCGGATCCGGATGTTGCGATACCAGCACTCGTCCTGGTGGTACGTCAGCATGATGTGCCCGTCGATCTTGTCGCCGAACCCCGGCGCGTTCCTGAACTTGCTCGCCGCGATGCCGGCCTTCACTTCGGGGCTGCCCAACTCGTAGGTGAGGACGTGCTGGCCGTTCAGCCAGTGCTCGACGCGCGTGCCGCGGACGATGATGCGGGAGGTGTTCCACTCGCCGGCCGGCCGCAGGGCCGTGTCGGTCCGGGCGGCGAGGACGTCGTAGAAGCCCGCCGTGTGCTGCAGCGGCGTCAACGCGGCCGGGTAGCCCGTGTCGTCGATCATCTGGTACTCGTGCCCGGGCGCCGACGGGCGTGCCTCGGTCACGAAGTACTTCACGCCGTTGTTGCCGCCCGGCGCGACGCGCCAGTCCCACGCCAGCTCGAAGTCGCGGTACGCCTTGCGCGTGATGAGCTCGCTGCCCTTGACCTTGGGCACCGTCTTCAGCAGGCCGTCGCTGACCGCCCAGCCGTGCTCCGGCAGCGTCTCGCGACGATAACCACGCCACGCGTCGAGCGAGTGGCCGTCGAACAGCGGCTGCCATCCAGTGCCGTCGACCGGCGTGGGCGACTGAGCAGAGACCGGGACGACGATGGCCTGGCAGGCCAGCGTGAGGACGAGGATCGCGAGGCGGGGGGACGGCATGGCACGAAGCATACTCACTCGTGCGGCCGACGCGTGTATGCGAAGGCAGTCCGCAGTCGGCAGTCGGCAGTCGGCGGTCGGCAGTCCGATCACCAGCAGCGCCGCGGCGTCGGCAACTGCGCCGGCGCGCGCGGCCTCGACTCCAGCCCGTCCCTACATGATTGGCGGCGGGCCGAGCAGGTACGGACGGTCCCTCAACTCACGACTGAGCTGCGCGTGGCGCTGGCGCCACGACTCGAAGTGCGAGCCCATGGCCCTGAGCAGCCGTGCCTTCCGTGCCTGGCTTTCGGTGGCCGCGGCCCGGCGATAGAAGCCGGCGCCGAGGTCGGCATACC
This sequence comes from Luteitalea sp. TBR-22, assembly GCF_016865485.1. Lineage (NCBI taxonomy): Bacteria > Pseudomonadati > Acidobacteriota > Vicinamibacteria > Vicinamibacterales > Vicinamibacteraceae > Luteitalea > Luteitalea sp. TBR-22. Next base: position 1,305,539 of record NZ_AP024452.1, read on the forward strand.
AGCGGATCGTGTGACGACGACGCATCTGATCCTCGAAGTACCCCGCGAGCAGCAGGCACTGGGCGCCCGCAGTCTCCATCATCCCGCTGTCCTCGCGCATGGACGTGTCGAGGACATAGGCGTCGAAGACGGCGCCGAGGTGTGCCGGCGTCGGCAGGTCGTCGGTCGATTGCGTCGAGGATTGCGCGAAGTGCGCCAGCACGCTGGCGTTGTAGAGCAGTTCGTCGCGGTCGACGTCTGGCGCCGACACCTCGCGCAGACCAACCAGGAAGAACTCCAGCGTCTGCTGATGATTGCTCCCGAGCAGTTCCCGTAGCGGCTCCATGGACCCTCCACGCCTGTGGCGCGTGCCAATGCAAGTGCCGTACCGCGGTCGCGTGGCGATTTCCAGACGAAGTTACGCGACATCGGCCGGCCCTGGCCGTGCAGGCTGCCACTGGTGACACACAAACTGTCGCTCGTCCAACAGCCGAGGACCATCTCCGACACACACGTGCTGCCCGGTTCCTCGCCGCGTCGGGGAAGCGCGTCGGCTATCATCGCCGCCATCTTCGGCCAAGTGGGGGGTGAGGACGTGCGCGCAGGGCGTCGAGACGTGATGCGGTGGGGAGCGGCGGCGGTTGCGGCGACGGCCGGGCTCGGCGCCCCGGGGCGTGGCGCGGTGGCTGCGTCCACGGCGGCGCAGGACGCGTCGCCGCCTGTCGATCCGGCACGCATCGCTGCCGCGGCGGCGGGGCCCATCCTCCGGCGCGAGTTGTTCACGAGTCCGGTGACGATCGCCTCCGTCGAACTGCTGAAGGCAGGCGACCAGTACCTCGTGCGGGTCCGGTCGCGCGAGGGTGCCACGGGACTCGCCGTCGCGCATCCGGAGGTGCTGGAGACGACGTGGCCCATCCTCACGCGCCGGGTCGCGCCGTTCTTCGTCGGCAAGGACGCGCGCGACCTCGAGGCGCTGATCGACGGGGTGTACCTGGCCGACTCCAACTACAAGTGGCAGGGCCTGTCGTTCTGGGTCCCGGTGGCGAGCGTCGAGTTCGCGGTACTCGACCTGCTCGGCCAGGTGGCGCGGCAACCGATCGGCGAGCTGCTCGGCGGCGTGCGGCGGCGCGACATCGCCGTCTATCGCGCGAGCGGCAATCGCGGCAACTCGCCGGAGGCGGAGCTGGCCTACCTGCAGCGACTCGTCGAGGAGATCGGGGCCAGGGCGATCAAGTTCCGCCTCGGCGCGCGGATGCGGTACGACGAGGCGTCGACGCGCCGCGACCTCGCGCTCATCCCGCTGACCCGCAAGGCGTTCGGCGACGCGATGGCGATCCACGCCGACGCCAACGGGTCCTACGACGTGCCGACCGCCCTGCGCATCGGTGCGCTGATGCGCGACCACGGCCTGGCGTTCCTCGAGGAACCCGTGCCCTTCGACAGCTACGACGAGACCAGGGCGATCGCCGACGCCTTGCCCCTGCCGGTCGCCGGCGGCGAACAGGAGAGCAGCCTCCGCCGCTTCCGCTGGATGATCGAGCACCGCGGCGTCGACGTCGTGCAGCCCGATCTCTTCTACTTCGGGGGCCTGATCCGATCGATCCGCGTCGCCCGCATGGCCGCGGTCGCCGGCATGCCCTGCACGCCGCACATGTCGGGCGGCGGCCTGGGCTATCTCTACGTCGCGCACTTCGCGTCGTGTGTCCCCAACGCCGGGCCCTTCCAGGAGTACAAGGGCCGCGAGGACGACCTGCCCGTTTCGTCCGAGACGTCCTCGCTGCGGTGCGTGAACGGCGTGCTCACCGTGCCCACCGGCCCCGGACTCGGTGTCTCCCTCGATCCGGCGTTCCTGGCCAGGGCCGTGCCCGTCGCCTGAATCTCGCCGGCGCTGTCACGATCGGCGGCCGGCCGACCACTTCCGTTCGTCGGTCGAGTCACGGGCGTTATGCTGCCCGGGGGCCGCTGTGTGCGCACGCCGCGCGGATCGCGCCCCATTCGAGTCAGAAAGGACCAGAATCATGCGCACGTCGCTGGCCGTGTTCGCGGCAGCCGTCCCAGTCCTCGCGGTGACCGCCAGCCTGTCCGGGCTCGCGCAGGCGCCCAAGGCTGGCGCCAAACCGGCCCCGGCCGCCGCCACGCAGGAGCAGCAGGTGACCCCGCCCGAGTCGCGCTACTGGATGGGCGCCACCACCGGGAGCGGCATGCTGGCGATGAGCGGCATGGCCGGCGGTGGCCGTCCCTCGATGGGCAGCCTGATGAAGATGGCCACCTCGGGACTGCCGTCGGCGGGCCACATGATCGAGCTGCGGCTCGGCACCACTCTGGCGCCGACCGGCGAGCCCGAGGCGTTCCACACCTTCCCGGCGGGCGCGCAGGTCAACAAGCCCATCTACCTGGAAACCCCGCAGCCCGGCAAGAGCGAGTCCGGGACGGCTGCCTACAAGGCCCCGAAAGGGCAGATCACCTTCTACTGGGGATGTGGTGAGAAGGCGGGTCCGGGCCAGCCGGTCATCCTGACCTTCGACAAGCTGATGCGAGGCGAGAACGATCCTGAGCTGCAGGCGCTGGCCGCCTCGGTGTCGGCGCGTGGCGTTCGCACGCCGACGGTGACCAACTCGAAGACCTACGGTGACTGGCCGAACGCCGACCGCCGGAAGCGCAACAAGGACCTCGAGGCCACCTTCCCGGTCGGGTCCACGCTGGCCGGCCAGCACGTCATCGAGGGCACCTACACGCCGAAGATCGACTTCGCGCTGCCCGACGACAAGACCTACATGGAACCGGTTCGGTACAGCAAGACCGCCGTGCTGCCGTCCGGCGCCGTCGCCCTGAGCTGGAACGGCCAGGCGCGCGCCACCGGCTACTCGCTCGGCGTGATGGCGCCCGAGAAGGTCGACGACGAGTCGGCCAACATCGTGATGTGGTCGTCGGCAGAACGGCCCGCGACGTTCGTGCAGATGGAGCACCTCACGCCCGCCGAAGTGAAGCGCCTGATCGACCTGAAGGCCGTGCTGCCGCCGACCACGACGGACTGCGCCGTGCCGGCGGAGGTGGTCAAGGCGACCAGGAACGGGTCGATGCTGATGTTCACCGCCTACGGCGACGAGGCGACCTTCATCCATCCCGCGCGCCCCGCCGACCCGAAGGTGACGTGGGATCAGGAGTGGTTCGCGCGCGTCAGCTTCAAGGCCGCGCGCATGGACATGATCTCGCCCGAGGGCGTCATGGACATGACGGCGATGTCGGGCGGCAGCGAGGCGGGCAAGGGCAAGCCCGATCCGTCGTTGTCCGACGAGGAGTACTGCGCGGCGCTGGCCAAGCAGGAAGCCGAGAAGCCGTCGGTGGCCGACGCCATTCCCGGCGGCCGCCTGCTGGGACGCTTCGGTCGCAAGAAGGAGACGCCGCCACCGAGCGACCCTCGCTGCGCGAACCTCAAGAAGAAGTAGTCGGGCCACTCCGGGGCCACGCGCGCGCCACTCGCGTCCGTGGCCCCCCCGTTCGGCCAAGGAGCACCGTCGCGGCCCATCGCGCGTCGTGCCCGGCGGCGGGCGTGCCCTCCGCGAGCGCCCGCGCCACGGCGCCCTCGAACAGCGCCAGGAGCGCCCCGGCGACCTGGTCGGGCGACCGCACCCCGGCTTCTCGTACCACGGCAGCGACTCGTGCCTGCAGCCAGGCTCGGTGCGCCGCGAGCACCTTGCGCGCCGGATGTTCGGCGCACCCCAGTTCGCTGTCGGCGTGCTGGAACGGGCAGCCGCGGAACTCGGCCGACGCCATCCATGCCAGGCAGGTGTCGAACAGCCCGAGCAGGCGGTCCACCGGCGCCCCCTCGCCGTCGAGCACGGCGGCAAACTGCGCCTGCACCGCCTCGCTGCGGCGCGCGAGGTAGGCCGCAACCAGCTCGTCCTTCGAGGCGAAGTGCGCGTAGAGCGACGCCTTGGCGACTCCCGCCTCCTCGATGACCCGCTGGATCCCGACGGCGCGGATCCCTTCCCGATAGAACAGCGTGCTCGCGGTGGCGAGCAGTCGCTCGCGGACCGACGTGTCGGCTGGTGGGGACGGGTCGTCGGGAGCGCGCGTCATACGCCTTGACTATACAGACCGTTCGGTCTAGTCTCAAGCCCGCTGCACCAGACCGATCGGTCTGGTCCTGGCGCGGCGCGTCGCCGTCGCCTCCACGCGCCCGGCCACGGTCCGGCCAGGCGCGTGTCGTTCATCCGGGTCACTCGCAGGAGTCCGTTCCCATGGCCGTGCACATCTCCGGCACCACCGCGCTCGTCACGGGCGCCAATCGCGGCATCGGCAAGGCGCTCGTCGAGGCGTTGCTCGCCCGCGGCGCCGTCCGCGTCTACGCGACGGCCCGCCGCCCCGAGTCGCTCGAGCCGCTCGTCGCGGCCGGCGCGGGCCGCGTCGTCGCCATCGCCCTCGACGTCACGCGTCCCGAGCAGGTCGCGGCGGTCGCCGACCGGGCCGGCGACGTCACGCTGCTGGTCAACAACGCCGGCGTCGCCTCGCACATGTTCGGCGCCTTCGACGACCCGCGCTGGATCACCGCCGGGCGCGAGGAGTTCGAGGTCAACGTGCTCGGCACCCTGGCGGTGACGCAGGCGTTCCGGCCGGTGCTGGCGGCGCAGGGCGGCGGCGCGGTCGTCAACATCGCGTCGGTCGGCTCGTTCGTCGGGTTCCCGGTGGCGCTGACCTATGCGGCCGCCAAGGCTGGCACCCACTCGCTCACGCAGGCGACCCGGGCGATGCTGCGCGATCAGGGCACCTTCGTCGCCGGCGTGTACCCCGGTCCCACCGACACCGACATGGCGACGCGCCTGCCCTTCGAGAAGACGCCGCCAACGGCGGTCGCGCACGCGATCCTCGACGGCCTCGAAGCCGGCGTCGAGGACATCCTGCCCGATCCGGTGGCGCGCCAGATGGGTGCGGCCTACTTCTCGGGTCCCAAGCAGCTCGAGCAGCAGGCGGTGCCGGCCTGACCGGTGCGGACCACGCCGCGGCCGCTCGCGTCGCGCAACTGCGGTAGGCTCACACGGCGCACGTCCCCGGGGCGCGCGCCGGTTCCATCTTCGAGGAGAGACGATGCGCATTCTGGTGACGGGCGGGACGGGAACGGTCGGTTCACAGGTGGTGCAGCAACTGGTGGCGCGCGGCGCCGAGGTGCAGGTGCTGACGCGTGATCCGGGCAGGGCGCGCGTGCCGCAGGGCGTCACGGCCGTGGCGGGCGACCTGACGCAGATCGCCACCGTGCGGTCGGTGTTCGCTGGCGTGGACGGCGTGTTCCTCCTGAACGCCGTGAGCCCCACCGAGTCGCAGGAGGCCCTGCTGGCGATCACCGGCATGCGCACCGCCGGCGTCAGGCACGTCGTGTATCTGTCGGTGCACCAGGTCGACGGCGGCGCGTACCTGCCGCATTTCGGCGCCAAGGTCGGCATCGAGGCCGGCCTCAAGGCGTCGGGTCTCGCTTACACGATCCTCCGGCCCGACAACTTTTTCCAGAACGACTACTGGTTCAAGGACGCCATGCTGCAGTACGGCGTCTACCCGCAGCCGCTCGGCAGCGTCGGCACCTCGCGGGTCGACGTCCGCGACATCGGCGAGGCCGCCGCGATCGCGTTCACCACGCCGGGCCACGAAGGGCAGATCTACGACCTCGTCGGCCCCGAGGTCGTGACCGGACCTTCCACCGCGGCCGTCTGGGCCGACGTGCTGAAGCGTCCCGTGGCCTACGGTGGCGACGACCTCGACGCGTGGGAAGGGCAGGCGGCCACGATGATGCCCGACTGGATGGCCTTCGACTTCCGGCACATGTACGGCCACTTCCAGGCCAAGGGCCTGCGCGCCACCCCCGAGGCCATCGCGCGCCTGACGACGCTGCTCGGCCATCCGCCGCGCGCGTTCCGGGCGTTTGCCGAAGAGACGGCCGCCGCCTGGGGCGTCACGGGCTGAACAGGCGACAGCTGAGGCTGCAGGCTCACGGCTCACAGAGCCTTCACTCGGTCAGTATGCTTTCTGAGCCCTGAGCCCAGTCCTTGAGCCCCGAGCCCCCGCGGACTACACTGGGAGTTCGGTCGCCCTCGGGTGGCCGCCGGCCGTGGTCGCTCGCACCGCGGCCCGGAGCCCGTGCAACGCCAGACCTCGAACCGCGTCAGGACCGGAAGGTAGCAGCGCTAAGGGGATCCTGCCGTGTGCATGGGTACTCCGGGTCGCGGTGGGATCGACCCGGCCGACATCCGCCGACGTGAGACTCGGCCGCGACACCGCCCAGCACCCGAGCCAGCCCACACACCGTGTCACGCCCCTATCAGGTGCTCGCCCGCAAGTGGCGTCCCCAGCGCTTCGACGACGTCGTCGGGCAGGTGGGGGTCACGCAGACGCTGCGCAATGCGATCGACCGCAAGCGCATCGCCCAGTCCTTCATCTTCTCGGGAGCCCGTGGCGTCGGCAAGACGACGACCGCGCGCATCCTGGCCCGCGCGCTGAACTGCGAGCAGGGGCCGACGCCCGATCCGTGCGGCACGTGTGACGCCTGCGTCGAGATCGCGGAAGGGCGCGACATCGACGTCATCGAGCTCGACGCGGCCACCCACACGGGCGTCGACAACGTGCGCGAGGTGATCATCGAGAGCCTCGGCATCTCGCCGGCCCGCGACCGCTACAAGATCTTCATCATCGACGAAGTGCACATGCTGTCGAACAGCTCGTTCAACGCATTGCTCAAGTCGATCGAGGAACCGCCGCCGCACGTCGTCTTCATGATGGCGACGACGGAGCTGCACAAGATCCCGGAGACCATCAGGTCGCGGTCGCAGGAGTTCGAGCTGCGCACGATCGGCGCACGCAGCGTCGCCGAACAGCTCGGGCGAATCGCCGAGGCCGAGCAGTTGCAGGTCGATCCCGACGCGCTGCTGCTGCTCGCGCGTGCCGGCGAGGGGTCGATGCGCGACGCGCTGAGCGCGTTCGACCAGGTCATCGCGTTCGCGGGCGAGCGGATCACGGCGGCCGACGTGGCGAGCGTGCTCGGGCTCATCGGCCGCGACGTGCTGATGGACATGGCCGACATCGTCGCCGACGGCCGCGCCGCCGACGTGTTCGACGCCGTCGGCCGGCTTGTCGAGTCGGGGCAGGATCTCAAGCTGGTCGTGCGCGAGCTGACCGGCCTGGTGCGCGACCTGATGGTCGTCAGCGTCGATCCGTCGCGCCTCGACGACCCCGAGCTCTCCGGCGATGCCGAGCGTCTCCGGGCGCTCGCGGCGCGCTTCTCGCGCGAGGACCTGTTGCGCGCCTTCGACGTGCTCGCGCGCGCCGAGCAGGACGTGCGCTACGCCGCGCAGCCGCGCTACCACCTCGAGATGGCGCTGCTGCGCTGGATCCACCTCGGCCACCTGGCCCCGATTTCCGAGGTGCTCGAGGCGCTCGGCAGCGGACGTCCGCTGCCGGCCGGCGCCGGGGCTCGCCCCGCGGCGCCGCCGGTGGCCCGCCCTGCGCCCGTCACGCCAGCCACGCCCGCCGGGGCCGGCACGGGCAGCGCGTTGCGACGCCTGTCGGAGAGTGCACGGGCGGCCAGCCCGGTGTCGGTCGCCTCACCGGTGGCCGCGGCCACGCCTCCGGCCGCGGTGGCGCCCCGCCCGCCGGCGGCAGCGCCCCCAGCCGCCCCCGCCCCGCCCGCTCCAGAGCCGGGCGATGCGGGCACCCCGGTCGGCGGCGGGACCATCGAGCAACTCGTCGAGGCCCTGCGCAAGAGCAATCGCACGTTCTTCGGCACGGCGCTCGCGAGGGCCACGTTCGCCATCGACGGCAACAAGCTGGTGCTGACGGTGACCGGCAACTTCGAGCAGGCCCGCTGCGAGGGCCGACGGTCGTGGATCGAGGAGACGGCGCAGCAGGTGCTCGGGCGTCGTCACGTGCTCGAGATTCGCGTGGTGGCACAGGCCGCCGAGGCCGCGCCCGACCCGACCGAGCTGGACAAGGCGCGCCTGAGGGATCAGGCCCTGAAGAGCGAGGCCGTGCAGGCGACGCTCGACGTGTTTGCCGCCGACGTCAGGGACGTGGAAGAGATTCAATGACGTTTGACGTTTGACGTCTGACGTTTGACGTCTCACGTTCAACGCCGAACGCCGAACGCCGAACGCCGAACGCCGAACGCCGAACGCCGAACGCCGGATGCACTCTCGCCGGACGTAGCCGTCGCCCTTGGGCGACGGTCAGGGCACGTCAGGGGAGGAAGATTTCGTAGTCGCATGACGAAGGCCGACCAGACGGGTATACCCAAGGCCGAAGGCCGAATGACGAAGGCCGACGAGGTTCAGATGAACATCCAGAAGATGATGCAGCAGGCGCAGCAGATGCAGGAGAAGATGCAGCGCCAGATGGCCGAGACCGTGATCGAGGCGACCGCCGGTGGCGGCCTCGTGAGCGTCAAGGTCAACGGCGCCAAGCAACTCCTCGCGATCACGCTCGACCCCGAGGCCGTGAACAAGGACGACGTGGAGATGCTGCAGGACGCCATCCTCGCCGCCGTGCAGGACGCGCAGCGCAAGGCCGACGAGAAGATGAACAGCACGATGAGCGGCATGCTGGGTGGACTCAAGCTGCCGGGCATGTAATTGTCTTCGCCCTACCCAGAGCCGCTCGTCAGGCTCATCGAGCAGCTGCAGAAGTTCCCGGGCGTCGGCGCCAAGACGGCGCAGCGACTGGCCTTCCACGTGCTGAAGGCGCCGCGCGAGGACGCCGAGCGTCTCGCCGAGGCGCTGCGCGACGTCAAGGCGCAGGTGCAGCACTGCTCGATCTGCAGCAACATCACCGACGTCGACCCGTGCGCCTACTGCACGAGTCCCGACCGCAACCCGCGCGTCATCTGCGTCGTCGAGGAGCCGGCCAACGTCGTGGCGGTCGAGAAGACGCGGGACTTCCGCGGCCGGTACCACGTGCTGATGGGCACGCTGTCGCCGCTGCAGGGCATCGGCCCCGATGCGCTGAGGATCAAGCCGCTGCTGGCGCGCGTCGCCGCCGGTGACGTCGAGGAAGTGATCCTCGCCACCAACCCCACGGTGGAAGGCGAGGCCACGGCGCTCTACCTGGCCAAGCTGCTCAAGCCGCTCGGCGTGCGCGTCACGCGCATCGGCATGGGCGTGCCGGTCGGGAGCGACCTCGAGTACGCCGACGAAGTGACCATGACCCGGGCGCTCGAGGGCCGGAGGGAGATGTGAAGGTCGTCGTGGTGATGACGCGCGCGCCGGAGCTGGCCCCGGCGGCCGTGATCACCGTCGGGGAGGCGGCCGTGGTGCGCGGACCCAAGACGCGCCTTGCGCCCGCCCTGCCCGACCCGTCGGCGCGCGAAGCGTTGCAGCGCGCTTTCCTGCGCGACGTGCTGGCCACGGCGCGGTCGGTGGCCGGCGCGGTCGTGCGCGTCGCCATCGCGCCCGGCGGCAATCCAGGCGCCTTTGCCGACCTCGGCGTGCCGGCGGGGCAGGTCATCACCCAGAAGGGCGACACCCTCGGCGATCGCGAACGCGCGCTCTTCGCCGAGCTGTTCCGGCGCGGCGCGCGCCAGGTCATCATCGTCGGCTCCGACATCCCGCTGCTCGAGGCGCGCGTGCTCGAGGAGGCCTTCGCGGCGCTCGACGCGACGCCGTCGCCGGTCGTGCTCGGCCCGGCGACCGACGGCGGCTACTACCTGCTGGGGCTGTCGGGGCCGGACGTGCCCGACCTGTTCACGGGCGTGCGCTGGAGCACGAGGTACGCGCTGATGGACACGCTGCGTCGCTGCGAGTTCGCGGAGCGACGCGTGGTGCTGCTCGACGTCCTCGACGACGTGGACCAACCCGAGGACCTCGAGCGCCTGCGCGAGGTGTTGCGAGACGACCCGTCGCGCGCCCCGGCGACCGCGGCGTGGATGGAAGCCGCCGACCTGAAGGTCGGCGGCCACGCACAGGAGGGTTCGTAGGCGTCGACCTTCAGGTCGACGCGCGTCGCGCCCTGACGCTAGGCCTCGTCGGCTTCGTAGGCGTCGACGGGATTGAGGCCGCGCAGGCCGAGGAACAGCACCCCGACGCCGGTCCACACCAGCATCCGCGCCTTGCGGACGACGGCCAGCGTGACCCCGAGCGCCGACGAGCCGTACAGCACCTGCGTGAGCAGGCCCGACCCCGCCTCGTCGACGCCGAGCCGCATCGGCACGAACTTGAACGCCACGTTCACGAACCTGTTGATCGACTCGAGCAGGAAGGCGCCGAGCACGGTCGCCGGCGTGCCGGCCGGCAACAGCATCGCAATCGTCAGCCACGTCTCGGCGACACCGAGCACGTGATAGCTCGCCTCGAGCAGCAGCACGGGGACGGGCCGCGACGGGTGCCGGCGCGCGAACGTGTAGACCTGCTCTTCGAGCGTGCGCAGTTTCGCCGTGCGGGCCAGCAGGGCGGCCGGCCCCAGGTGATGGCGGGCCATGACGTCCAACGCCCACGAGAGGGGACGCCATCGCCCGCTCGCCAGCGCCAGCGTGACGAGCAGGAAGGCGGCCATGCCGACCAGCGCGATGAGGCTCATCACCCGCAGAGCCGGCGGGACGACGAACTCGAACAGCAGCGCGAGCGTGCCGCCGCCGATCATCGCGGCCACCGTGAGGATGTAGAAGAGGTTCTCGACCGCGATGCCCGACAGCGCGTTCATCAGCGAGACGCGGTCGCGCACGTAGGCGGCCTTGGTCGGCTCGCTCACCACCAGGCCGAGCGGCGTCAGGTTGCCGAGCGCATCGCCGCCGACGAGGGCCGGGAACGTGTCGCGGAGCCTGAGCCGATGGGGCGGGTCGGTGCAGAGGACCCAGGCCCAGGCACGGACCGCGAAACGCAGCCCGCCGAGGGCCACGATGCCGACGAAGGCCCAGCCGACCCGTGCGAAGCCACTCGCAATCGTGTCCAGGCCGGTCTGTCGCAGCGTGTACCCGAACAGCAGCACGCCGCCGAGCGCGGCCACGACACCGCCGAGGCGCCGGGAAGCGGACGGACGCGTGGCGGAGGGGGGCATGGGAGGGGGGCCGCCAGGAGCCGGCCGGGTCCACTATAATGCCGCGATGCTGCCGGAGACGCTGCACGTCCCAGCCGCCGTCCTGTTCCTCGTGGGCGGTGTCCTGTCGTGCTTCCTCGGTCAGCGCACCTTCCGCATCGTCCTCGGCCTGTACGGGTTCGTCATCGGCGTGCTGGCCGCCGGATCCATTGTCGGGCCAGCCGACACCACCCGCGACATCCTGATCCTGCTGGCCGGCGGGGTGGGCGGCGCGCTGGCGCTCGTGCTCGCGTATTTCATCGGCGTCGCGCTGGTCGGCGCCGCCATGGCGGCGCTGGTCGTGCACGCCATCGCGGCACAGCTCGGCATGGAGCCGCCCGCGGTCGTGGTCATCGCGTGCACGATCGTCGGGGCGCTCGCGGCGCTCTCGTTGCAGCGCTACGTGATCGTCTTCGGCACGGCCTTCGGTGGCGCGTGGCTGCTGGTGATGGGCGCGCTCGGCCTCTGGCATCGCGAGTCGGTGACCGGCCTCGGGTCGGCGGCCACGGGCTGGCAGGCGTACCCGTTGCGCCCGGCCCCGGGCGAACACTGGGTGCTCGTCCTCTGGGTCGCCCTCGCGATCGCCGGGCTCGTCGCGCAGTTCCGTCTGTCGACGCCCCGCATGGTCCGCGCCCGCTGATGCGATTCGGGTCCGTCCTGCTGGCCCTTGCCGTCGCGTCGGCTCCGTCCGCGGCGCCCGCGCCGTCGAGCCCGCTCCCACCCGTCAAGACGCACCGGGAACAGGCAGCGCTGCACCGCACCTTCCTCGAACGGCGATTCGAGCGCCTGCTGCCCGAGCTGATGCGGCGGCACGGCCTCGACATGTGGATCGTCGTGACGCGCGAGTACGACGACGATCCGGTGTTCCGGGCGCTCGCCCCGCTCACCACCTACGCCTCGCGCCGACGCACCATCCTCGTCTTCCACGACCGCGGGCCGGGCCAGGGCGTCGAGCGGCTGTCCATCGGCCGTTTCGACTACGACCGCCTGTACACGGTGGTGCCCACCCACAACGACGGGCAGTGGGCGGGCCTGCGGGCGTTGCTCGACCAGCGCCAGCCGCGGGCCATCGGCATCGACACGTCGCGCACCTTCGCGCACGCCGACGGCATCTCGCACACCGAGCACGAGGCGCTCGTCGCCGCGATCGGTCCGGTGCACGCGGCGCGCCTCCGCTCGGCCGAGCGGCTCGCCGTCGACTGGCTGGGGCGGCGGCTGCCCGAGGAGACCGCCGTCTATCGCGAGGCGCAGGCGATCGCGCACGCGATCATCCGCGAGGCCTTCTCGGCCGCTGTCATCACGCCGGGCGTGACCACGACCGACGATGTCGCGTGGTGGATGCGGCAGCGCGTCGCCGAGCTCGGGCTCGGGCAGTGGTTCCAGCCGACGGTGGACATCCAGCGCAAGGGCGGCGTCCAGGGTGGCAGCCGCGTGATCGAGCGTGGCGACCTGCTGCACTGCGACTTCGGGATCGTGTACCTCGGATACGCCACCGACACGCAGCACAACGCCTACGTTCCGCATCAGGGCGAGCTCGCCGCGCCTGCCGGCCTGCAGGCCGGACAGCGGGCCGGCACGCGGCTGCAGGACATCGTGCTCGAGGAGGCCCGCGCCGGCGTCACGGGCAACGCGGCGCTCGCGGCGTCGCTGGCGCGCGGCCGCGGCGAGCAGTTGTCGCCCGTCATCTACTGCCATCCGATAGGCATCCATGGCCATGGCGCCGGTCCGCACATCGGCATGACCGACTACCAGGACGGCCTGCCGGGGGCGGGCGACTACGCCTTCGAACCCGAGTCGTGGCATTCGATCGAGCTGAGCGCCTCCCGACCGGTGCCCGAGTGGGACGGACAGGTCGTCAGGTTCGCGCTCGAGGAGGACGCCGTGCTCACGTCCACCGGCTGGCGCTGGGCCCTGGCGCGCCAGGACGACCTGCTGCTGGTGCGCTGACGGCGCACCGCCGACGGCCGTCGGCCACCAGTCCCGACTCGCGACGCCCGACGCCCGACTCCCGACTCCCGACTCTCGACTCCCGACGCCCGACTCCCGACTCCCGACTCCCGACTCCCGTTCCCCAAGAGACTCCCGATGACTACGCCCGTCGATCGTCGCGCGTTCGTGCAAGGCGCGCTTGCAGCAGCAGGATTGGCACCACTGTCGTCGGCCGCGCCCGGTCCCCGTGCCGGTGAGGGGACGCACCGCCCCGAGGCCAGTGCTGGTCAGGTCGCCACCGGCGCCATCACCGTCGCCGGACCCTCGTCGCCGTTCTTGTTCTTCTCCAAGCACCTCGGTGAGCTGGCCTGGCCCGACCTCGGGCGAGCGGTCCGCGAGATGGGATTCGACGGCGTGGACCTCACCGTGCGTCCCGGCGGGCACGTGCTTCCCGCGCGCGTGACCGAGGACCTGCCGAGGGCCGTGGCGGCGATTCGCGACGGCGGCAGCCGCGTGACGATGATCACGACGGGCCTCACCTCGCCCGACGACCCGGCGGCGCGGCCGACGATGGCCGCGGCGCGTGCCGTGGACGTCGGCCTGCTGAAGGCGGGGTACTACCGGTACGCGTTCGCCGACGTGCGCAAGGAACTGGCCGAGGCGACGACGCAGTTCAGGGCGCTGGTGCAGATGGCGTCGGCGGCAGGCGTGGTGCTGGCCTACCACAATCACTCCGGGTACATCGGGGCGCCGGTGTGGGATGCGCTCCGCCTGATCGAGGGGCTGCCGCCGTCGGCGACCGGCCTCTATTTCGACGTGCGGCACGCGACCGTCGAGGGCGGCGAGGCCGGCTGGCGCGTCGCGACGCAGATGGCGGCGCCGTACCTGCGCATGCTCGCGGCCAAGGACTTCTACTGGGACAAGGGGCGCGACGGGCGGTGGCGGGTGGTCGACTGTCCGATCGGCGAGGGGATGGTGGACTGGAAGACGTTCGCGGCGGAGATTCGCCGCGCCGGCTTCACCGGCCCCATCTCGCTGCACGTCGAGTACGAGCCCGGGGGGCGGACACCTGCGGAGAAGACCGATCGGATGCGGGAGGCGGCGGCGCGGGACCGGGCGCGGCTGGCGGCGCTGCTGGGGTGAGGATGGCCGGAGCTGGGAGGGCGCCGGCCTCTGGGGGCTAGCGCTTCTTCTTCTTGCTGGCCGGCGTGTCCTCGAACTTGCCGGCCCAGCGCGCGACGCGCGCGATGGCCGTGCCGTTCAGGCGGTAGCGGCGCTGGCGGCCTTCCTTGCGCACGGCGACGAGCCGCGCCTCGAGGAGCAGGCGGAGATGCTGGGAGATGGCGGGCCGGCTCATGTCGAACGGCTCTGCCAGTTCGTTGACGGTGCGATCGCCGGTGCGAAGCAGGTCGAGCAGGGCCCGACGCGTCGGATCAGCAATCGCGCGGAAGACGTCGGTCTGGGCTTGCGCGGTCACCTCCACACAGTACGGAAGCCGGCGAGGAAATGTCAACGCGCGCCTTCCTATTCGGCGCCGCCAGAGCCGCGCGCCGCGGCTGGCCCGGCAGCGGCGGCCCGCACCGCCCGACCCGGCCTCTCGGTGGCCTCGCCCTGGCCCGCCTGGTACGCCTCGCGCATCACCACCCTCCGGAGCCGGCCCGGACTGTCGGGAAGGCTGCCACCGCGGAGGCGGTCACGTGCAGGTGGGCGCTCTCGAGAATGCCGTTCCCACGGTTCGACCCTGTCCTTGGTATGTGCCACGCGGCAGTGAGGCCCTGGCCTCACCTGTTCGTGGTGGTCCCGCTACCGCGCTTGGTGTATGTCGGCCGGCTGGACCGTCCCTGGGGCCGATTGCACGGGCGGCCGACACCCGCCGGCCCGATGACCCCGTCGGGCCGGTCGCGTCCTCATCACCAGCGCGGAGGACCAGGACCCCGGGGTAGGCGATTTTCCGCTGGCCGTGGGTGATCTTTCTCTCTAGAGGAACGCAGCCCGAGGCCGATGACTGCTATGTCCTGCTGACTCGGGCGCAACGGGCGCCCAGGGCAGGGCGGCACCGCACGGTGCCCTTCCCGAGGTCGGAACGGTCGTGGCCACTTCACCGCTGGTAGTCGAAGTCGCAGCCCACCTGTCGGTCATCCCAAAGCTGAACGAGCAGCTCGCGGAGACGTCTCGACAGGTCGAGACCGCCGTCGTCGACATCTGCCAGCACTTCCAGACCATCGCCGACCAAGCGCGGCGGGGTGTGCAGGCGACGACGGCCCTCGTCGAGGGCGGCCACGGCGACAGCTTCGGCACGCTGCTCGATCGCATGCAGGACACGATGCGCGCGATGGACCGCCGCCTGACGCGGACGTCCGACCGCGCCCTGCAGGCCATCAAGCGGCTCGAGGAGCTCGAGGCGTCGCTGAGCGGCGTGTTCAACAACCTCGATCAGATCGAGGAACTCGCCACGGCGCTCCGCCTGCTGGCCATCAACGCCAAGATCGAGGCCGTCCGTTCCGGGGACCGGGGCGCCGGGTTCGCCGTCGTCGCCGACGAGATGCAGCGCGCCGGCAAGGAGTCGCGGGCGATCGCCGAGCAGATTCGCGATGGCGTCGCGCACATGACCACCGAGACGTCCGAGCTCGCCGCGCTGCTGCGCGAGGGCGCGCAGTCCGACCTGACGAGCATCGAGGCCTCGCGCACGCAGGTGGCCGACACGTCCGAGGCGCTGGCCAAGAACCACCAGATGCTGCAGCAGCGCATCCGGGAGGGCGCGGAGCTGAGTCGGTCGCTGGCCGAGGAGATCTCGGCGTCGGTGGTCGGCCTGCAGTTCCAGGATCGCGTCAACCAGCGGATCGGCCACGTCACCGAGGCGCTGACGCACATGCGCGACGCGCTCGGTCACGCGCTGCCGGCGATCGACGACGACACCGCCGAGGCGCGCGCCGAGCGGCAGGCGCTCGTCGAGCGGCGCCTCCACGAGACCTACACGATGTGGGAGGAGCGCCAGGACGAGGCGCCCAGCTCCGGCGACGTCGAGCTGTTCTGAGGATCACGACCATGGAAGCCACCACCGCGCCAGACGCTCCCGCCAGGCCCGCCTCCTGGGCACCGGCAGGCACGCTCACCATCGACACGGTGAGCGAGCACTGGACGGCACTGCGCGCCTGCATCGGGCAGGGCCAGGCCGTGCACGCCGACCTGGCCGCCATCAGCCGCGTCGACACGGCCGGCATCCAGTTGCTGCTCGAGGCGCGCCGCACGGCGGCAGGCGTCGGACAGGACTTCCGGGTCAGCGGGCTGGCGGTGCCGGCCGAGACCTGCGAGTTGCTGGGCATCACGAACGAGGCCGCCAACGCGGCATCCCCGGCGACGGTCGCCGGGCAGGAAGGGTAGGACCGTGGCCAAGACCGCACTCATCGTGGACGACTCGGTGTCGATGCGCCAGATGGTGTCGTTCACCCTCCAGCAGAGCGGCTTCGCCGTCCTCGAGGGCGGCAACGGCAAGGAAGCCCTCGCCACGCTCGGCGCCAACAAGGTCGACATCGTCATCACCGACCTGAACATGCCCGAGATGGACGGCATCACGTTCATCAAGGAACTGCGCACGCGCCCGAACGCCAAGTTCACGCCGGTCCTCATGCTCACCACCGAGTCGCAGGAGAGCAAGAAGGCCGAGGGCAAGGCCGCCGGCGCCACGGGCTGGATCGTCAAGCCCTTCAATCCCGAGAAGCTCCTGGCCGTCGTCGGCAAGCTCGTGCCGTGACCCCCACTTGTGACCCGGTACCCGGAACCGCTCCCCGTGACCCGGTGACCCGCCATGCAGATTGATCTCTCGCGCTTCAAGGACACCTACTTCGAGGAGGCCACCGACCACGTGGCCACGATCGAGTCCTCGCTGCTCAACCTGGAGGAACGCGGCGGCGACCGTGAAGTGCTCGACGCGATCTTCCGGGCGGCGCACTCGGTGAAGGGCGGCAGCGGCGTCTTCGGCCTGACGGCCATCGGCGAGTTCACCCACGCGCTCGAGAGCGTGCTCGATCGCCTCCGCGAGGGAGAGATCGCCTGCACGCGCGATCTCATCGACCTGCTCCTGCAGGCCAACGACGTGCTGCGCGGCCTGTTGGCCTCGGCGCGCACCGGGGTGGCCGAACCCGGCGAGCGCGAGGCCGTCCTGGTGTCGCTGGGCGAGGTGCTCAAGGGCGCGACCGCCGCCGAGGCCGCTGCCGACGCCACGGCCGCGGTGGTCGCGGTTGCTGCCGCGGCGACCGAGGCCGTCGAGGTCTCGCCCGCCAGCGACGCCGTGACCAGAGGCGCTGCGGGTGGCGCCGTGACCGTGCCGCGCTGGCGCGTCCACTTCATTCCCAACAAGGACCTGTTCCGGCAGGGGCTCGATCCCCTCGTCCTGTTCCGCGACCTGGCCGAGGTGTCCCGCATCCTGCGCGTCACGCTGCACGAGGACGCGCTGCCCGACCACGACACCTTCGACGCCGAAAGCTGCTATCTGGGCTGGACGTTCGAGGTCGAGACGGCGGGCGGCGAAGGCCCGCTCCGCGACGTGTTCCTGTTTGCCGAGGACGACGCGGTGCTCGAGATCACGCCCGTCGTCGATGCGCCAGTACCGCAGGCCGCTCCTGCCGCGCCTGCCGTCGACGGCACTGCGGCAGCCCCGGGCGCGCTCGTCACCCCGGCGCCTGCCACGCCGGCGCCGGAGGAACGTCGCCTCGGCCAGCGCCGCGTGCTGGCCGATCGTCGTCCGGCCGCCGAGAATGCCTCGATCCGCGTCGCGACCGAGAAGGTGGATCGGCTGATCGACCTGGTGGGCGAGGTGGTGATCTCGCAGTCGATGGTGGCCAACATCATCGACACGTTCTCCGAGGAGAAGCTCCTCACGCTGCGCGACGCGGTCGGCGTGCTCGCCCGCAACACCCGCGAACTGCAGGAGCGGATCATGGGCATCCGCATGATGCCCGTGGGCGGCGTGTTCGCGCGCTTCCCGCGCGTCGTCCACGACATCGCCGGCGCGCTGGGCAAGGACATCCAGGTCGTCTTCGAGGGCGAGGAGACCGAGCTCGACAAGGGGGTCATCGAGCAGATCGGCGATCCGCTGACGCACATGGTCCGCAACGCGGCCGACCACGGCATCGAGCTGCCCGCCGACCGCGCCGCCGCCGGAAAGCCTGCGCAGGGCACCATCCGCCTCAGCGCGTTCACGCGCGGCGGCAACGTCGTGATCGAGGTGGCCGACGACGGCAAGGGCCTCGACACCGAGCGCATCCGCGCCAAGGCGCTGTCGCAGGGGCTCATCAGCGAGCACGAGACGCTGAGCGACGAGCAGGTCAACGCGCTGATCTTCGCGCCCGGCTTCTCGACGGCCGACCAGGTGAGCAGCCTGTCGGGCCGCGGCGTCGGCATGGACGTGGTCCGCCGCAACGTGCAGGCCCTCAACGGCACGGTCGCCGTCGAGAGCAAGCCGGGCAAGGGCTCGCTGTGCCGCATCACGCTGCCACTCACGCTGGCCATCCTCGACGGCCAGTCATTGACGGTCGGGGGCGGCCAGTACGTGTTGCCGATCACCTCGATCGTCGAATCCCTCCGGCCCCGCCCGCAGGACGTCCAGGTCGTCGTGGGACGTGGCGAGGTGGTGCTGGTCCGAGGCGAGGCGGTGCCGCTGGTGCGGCTGCACCGACTCTTTGGCGTACCGACCGACCGCACCGATCCCTGCACCGGGATTGTCGTGCTCGTGGAGCACGACGGACAGCGTGCGGCCCTGCTCGGCGAGGAACTCCTCGGCCAGCAGCAGGTCGTCATCAAGAGTCTCGATACCCACTACCGTCGGACCGACGGGGTGATGGGCGCGACCATCATGGGTGATGGCTCCGTGGCCCTGATCCTCGACGTGCCCGGCTTGTTGCGGCTGGCCGGTCAGGGACGCCGCGTCGCCGAGAGCGCGGCCTAGGGCCGCTCGTCCGCCTGCCCCCAGCCGAGGGCGACGGTCCGGAAGGAGCACATCATGCAGTGGTTCAAGAACCAGAAGATGGCCGTCAAGCTGACGCTCGGTTTCGGCGTCAGCTTCATCCTCACGCTGGTCGTGGGCGTCATGGCGCTCCGCAGCCTGTCGACGGTCAAGGATCTCAACAACGTGATGTACCAGAATCACGCGTTGGGCATCGCGCACATCAAGGAAGCCAACATCTCGGTGGTCCGCGCCTCGCGCGCCCTCCGCAACGCGATCATCGACGACGCGGTCGCCGACAAGCAGAAGCGCTGGGACGACGCCAGGAAGTACCGCGTCGAGTTCGCGGCGGCGATGGAGAAGTTCGACAAGACGATCGTGTCCGAGGAGGTCCGCAAGCAGAGCCGCGAGGCGCAGGAGAAGTTCAAGGAAGTGTCCGACGGCCAGGACGTCGCCTTCGAGTTGACGATTTCGGGCAAGGCCGACGAGGCCAAGGAGATGCTCAAGAGCCTGCGTGCGCAGGCCGACGAGATCGACAAGATCGTCGACACGATCGAGGCCGACAAGATGAAGCGCCTCGAGGCGGCCGCCGACGAGATCGACAGCACCTACACCAGCACGCGCTCGACGCTGATCGGCATCATCGCGACGTGCATGGGCCTCACCGTCCTGCTGATCTGGACGATCGCGCGCCTCATCACCAGGCCGCTCGGTGAGACGGTCAGCGTGCTGCAGCACGTCGCCAAGGCCGACTTCAGCGAGACCATCAAGCTCGACACCCACGACGAGATCGGCGACCTGGCGCGCGCCACCAACGCCGCCATCACCCAGATCAAGGACGCGCTGGGCAACGTGCGGTCGGCGGCCGAGGCGATGGCCAAGGGCGACTTCAGCGTCGAGGTGCGCAAGGACCTGCCCGGCGAGCTCGGCGTGATGGCCAATGCGCTGGGCACCGGCCTGACGTCGCTGCGCGGCGCCGTCGCCAACGTGCGCGAGGCCTCGCAGGGCCTGGCCAACGGCGACCTGACGATCGCGGTCCGCAGCGACCTGCCGGGCGAGCTCGGCGTGATGGCCGCGGCCCTGAACGAGGCGGTGACCAAGCTGCGCCAGGCGATGAGCGACGTGCGCGAGACCGCCAATGCGGTGGCCTCGTCGGCCGACCAGCTCGCGGCGGCCTCGCAGGAGATCTCGAGCGGCGCGCAGGAGCAGGCCAGCAGCCTCGAGGAGACGGCAGCCAGCCTCGAGGAGATGACGGCGACGATCAAGCAGAATGCCGACAACGCACAGCAGGCCAGCCAGCTGGCCGGCGGGGCGCGCAGCACGGCCGAGGACGGCGGCCAGGTGGTGAGCGAGGCGGTGCAGGCGATGAGCGCCATCAACGACTCGTCCAAGAAGATCGCCGACATCATCACGACGATCGACGAGATCGCCTTCCAGACCAACCTCCTCGCCCTGAACGCGGCAGTGGAAGCGGCGCGGGCCGGCGAGCAGGGCCGCGGCTTCGCGGTGGTCGCGGCCGAAGTCCGCAACCTGGCGCAGCGCAGCGCGACGGCCGCCAAGGAGATCAAGGACCTGATCTCCGACTCGACGCGCAAGGTCGAGGCCGGATCGGCGCTGGTCAACGCCTCGGGCAAGACGCTCAACGAGATCGTCGCCGCCGTCAAGCGCGTCACCGACATCGTCGCCGAGATCGCCGCGGCGAGCCGCGAGCAGTCCTCGGGCATCGAGCAGGTCAACAAGGCCGTCACGCAGATGGATCAGGTGACGCAGGCCAACGCCTCGCAGACCGAGGAGATGTCGGGCACGTCCGAGTCGCTCTCGGGCGAGGCCGGCAAGCTGCAGGGGCTGGTGCGCCGCTTCAAGCTCGGCGAGGAGGCGATGGCCGAACAGCAGCGCCCCGCGGCGCGCAAGCCCGTGGCGATGATGAGCCGCAAGCCAGCCGCCGGCCGCCGTCCGCAGGCGCCGACCTCCGGCACGGCCGCGCTCGCGCTCGACAACGAGTTCCAGGAGTTTTGAACGCTCGTCATCGAGTGGAGGGCTGAGCCATGACGACACAGCAGGCAGTGGACCAGGCCCGCACGGACGGCGGGCAGTTCCTGACCTTCCGATTGGGCAACGAGCAGTTCGGGCTCGAGATCCTCAGGGTCCAGGAGATCAAGGGGTACTCGGCGATCACGCCGATCCCCAATGCCCCCTCGCACGTGAAGGGCGTGATGAACCTGCGGGGCGCGGTGGTCCCGGTGGTGGATCTCCGCCTCAAGTTCGGGATGCCGGAAGTGGAGTACACCAAGTTCACGGTCATCATCCTGGTGACGGTGAACGGCAAGGTGGTCGGCCTGGTGGTCGACGCGGTGTCCGACGTGCTGACGCTCGGCGCCACCGACGTCGCCGCACCGCCCATCTTCGACGCGTCGGTGGACACGTCGTTCATGACCGGGCTGGCCAAGGCCGGCGACGGCCTCATCAGCCTGCTCGACATCGATCGCGTCGTCGGCATGGTCGACGAGGTCGCACCACCGCCGCAGGAGGTGGCCGCCTAGGCGGCCGACGGGGCGCCAGGCGCGCCCCACGGTGATCCCGACTAGGCGCGCGTGCACGTGGCCTCGCCACGTGCCGCGCGCCTTTTCGTGTGCCGGGGCAGGCCATCCTCCGGGGCGAGCCATCGGGAAATTCCCGAGGCGATGCGAAGGAATTCTCCTTCAAGGGGCCTTCCGCCGATGCCGATGACACGAGCAGCGTCGGGGCCGCCCGGACAACCGGATGGGCCGGCGTCGGGCGGATCGGTCCGCGAGAACAACTCCATGTCCCTGCTGGGTTCCGTGCCGGGAACCGTCGAACTCACCACCCGCGAGTTCGACAGCCTCCGGACCCTCATCCACGAGATTGCCGGCATCGCCCTCGCGCCCGCCAAGCGGACGCTGCTGGAGTCGCGCCTGCAGCGCCGGCTGCGCGCCCTGAACCTCCGCACGTTCAGCGACTACATCGACTGCCTCGCCCAGCCCGGCACGCCGGAGCTGGTCGAGATGATCAACTGCGTCACGACCAACAAGACGGACTTCTACCGCGAGCCGCACCACTTCCGGTTCCTGCAGCAGCAGGTCATCCCGGCGGTGCAGTCGCGCACGGTGGGCGGGCGCCGCCTCCGCATCTGGAGCGCCGGCTGTTCCACCGGCGAGGAGCCGTACACCATCGCGCTCGCCATCGCCGATGCGCTCGGGCCGCGCCTGAACTCGTGGGACGTGAAGATCCTGGCCTCCGACATCGACACCAGGGTGCTGGAGACCGCCGCGGCCGGCACCTACCCGGCCGATCGTGTCGACGTCGTGCCCGACCACCTGCGCGAGCGGTACTTCACCCGCTCCCGGACGCCTGGCGCCTACGACATCGACGACGCGATCCGCCGGATGATCACCTTCCGCCGGATCAACTTCGCCGACCCGCGCTGGCCGATCAACACGCAGTTCGACGTCATCTTCTGCCGCAACGTCATCATCTACTTCGACCGCGACACGCAGGCCGTGCTCTTCGATCGGTTCGCGCAGCTGCTGAAGAAGGACGGGCACCTGATCATCGGCCACTCCGAGACCCTCAGCTGGCTCACCGGGACGTTCGCGCAGGTGCGCGGCGTGCCCACCGTGTACCGCCTGGCCACGGCCGCCGACGGCGACCTGCGGCCGCCCTCGGTGGTGGCCGCACAGGCCGCCGCCGCTGCGCCAGCGTCGCGGCCGGACGCCGTCGAGCCGGCGCCGCGGCCCCTCGCGGTCGGGTCGGCTCGCCCCGCCCTCCGAGCGGGCGGGCGGCTCGCCTCGCGCCTGGAGTCGCGCCTCGGGCCGCGCCCCGCCACGGCTTCGAAGGTCGGGGCCGATCGGCGCCTGCATCACGGCGCGATCGAGTCGGCGGCGCACATGCCGCACACCCACATCATCCACGTCGGCGGCGTGTTCGCGTCGGCCGAGGCGGCGGTGGTGCGCACCATCCTGGGCTCCTGCGTGGCCGCGTGCCTCTACGACCCCGAGACCCGCATCGGCGGCATGAACCACTTCCTGCTGCCCGAAGGCCACGACAAGCAGCAGGACGCGCGGGCGAGCACGCGCTACGGCGTGCACGCGATGGAAGTGCTGATCAACGAGATGATGCACCGCGGCGCCGACCGTCGCCGCCTGCGCGCCAAGGCCTTCGGCGCCAGCGAGGCCATCAAGCACGTCGTGCTGAGCCGCGAGGTGCAGGAGCGCAACGCACAGTTCATCACGCGGTTCCTCGAGGTGGAGGGCATCCCCCTCGATCGGAGCCTGCTCGGCGGGCCTCGCCCCCTCGAGGTGCTGTTTGCCACCGACACGGGCAAGGCGTTCGTGCGCGAGTTGGCGCTGCCCTCGGTGGAACGCCTGGCACACGAGGAGGACCGCTACAGCCAGACCCTCATCCATCCGGCGCAGCCGGCAGAGGACGACGACATCACGCTGTTCTGATGCCGTGGAGACGCCCCCATGACTCGCGTGCTCATCGTCGACGACTCGGCGCTCATCCGCCAGTTGCTGACCCAGATCCTCCAGAGCGACCCCGACATCGAGGTGGTGGCCGCGGTGCCCGACCCGGTGGCCGCCGTCGAGCGCCTCAAGCACGAGCGGGTCGACGTGATCACGCTCGACGTCGAGATGCCGCGCATGGACGGCCTGACGTTCCTCGAGAAGCTGATGCGGGCGTGGCCGATTCCGGTCCTCATGGTGTCGTCGCTGACCGAGCGCGGCTGCGCCACCACCCTGCGCGCGCTGGAGCTCGGGGCGGTCGACTTCGTGACCAAGCCGAAGATCGACGTGCGGGCCGGCATCGAGGAACTCGGCCAGCAGATCCTCGCGAAGGTGCACGACGCCGCCCGCGCGAAGGTGCG
The DNA here is from genome assembly GCF_016865485.1 of Luteitalea sp. TBR-22. NCBI lineage: Bacteria > Pseudomonadati > Acidobacteriota > Vicinamibacteria > Vicinamibacterales > Vicinamibacteraceae > Luteitalea > Luteitalea sp. TBR-22. Next base: position 1,329,316 of record NZ_AP024452.1, read on the forward strand.
TCGCCGCGAGAGCGGCGCCGCGGCGCCGGTCAAGGTGCTGCCCAACACGCAGGCCCTGATCAACAGCACCCACAAGGTGATCGCGATCGGCGCGTCGACGGGCGGCACCGAGGCGCTGCGCGAGGTGCTGCAGGTGCTGCCGGCCGACAGCCCCGGCATCGTCGTGGTGCAGCACATGCCGGAGACGTTCACGCGGTCGTTCGCCGAGCGCCTCGACACGTTGTGCCAGATCAAGGTGAAGGAGGCGGCCGACGGCGACCGCATCCTGCCGGGCCATGCGCTCATCGCCCGCGGCAACATCCACATGGAAGTCCGCCGGAGCGGCGCGATCTACTCGGTGCGGCTGGTCGACAGCCCGCCCGTCAACCGGCATCGCCCGTCGGTGGACGTGCTGTTCGACAGTTGCGCGCGGTACCTCGGCGCCAACGCGGTGGGCGTGATTCTCACCGGCATGGGCAACGACGGCGCGCGCGGCATGCGCGCCATGCACGACGCCGGCGCGTTCACCATCGCGCAGGACGAGGCGTCCTGCGTCGTGTTCGGCATGCCCAAGGAGGCCATCGCGGCCGGTGGGGTAGACGAGATCCTGCCTCTCTCTCGCGTCGCCCCGGGCATGCTGCGGGCCGTCGCCGAGGCGGCCTGAGGAGCGGGGAGGATGCCATGTTCCGCCAGGCACGTTCGCTGCTGCTGTGTACGGCCACGCTGCTGGTCGCCGTTCCCGCGATGGCGCAGATGACGCCGGGCGCCGAACCCGGAGACGTCCTGAGCCTCGGCCAGGTGATGGTCGAGGCCGGTGCGGGGATGACCTTCGACGCCGAGGACGGCACGTCCGGCGCCGGTGCGCAGCCGCTGATCCGGTTCGGCATCGCGCCGGGCATCGAGCTGCTCGGGGGATCGGGCGGGTGGACCTCGGCATGCTTCGGCCGCTGCGCCTGGTCGCCGACGACGGCGTTCGCCGGCTGGCGTGCGCTGATCCCCGGGCAGATGGCGGGCTTCAACACGGCGGTGTCGGGCCTGTTCTACTACCCGACGCGCACCGACCATGCCCAGCCGCGGGTCATCGAGAGCAGCTTCATGCTGCACGTCGATCGCGCGATCGGCGAGGCGCTGCTCCTGACGTTCAACGCCGAGATCGCCCGGCTGCACGACGCGGAGACCGCGGTCCTGCGCCATGGGGAAGGCTTCGGCCTGGTGTGGGATCGCGGCGGGCGCTGGTTGCCGCTGGTGCGGTTCGGGCACCGGGCCGCGGCGGTCGAGGGGCCGGAGCCGTGGTACCTCGAGATGGGCACCGGCCTGCGCATGGGCGGGGCGTTCGAGTACGAGTTCGCGGTGACACGCGGCCTCAACGCGGCCGAGCCTGGCTGGGGCGTGGCGGCCGCGGTGGCCATCAGCCACGACTTCCGGCCACTCTACTGAGGCGTTCCATGCAAGCGATGTTTCGTTGCTTCGTGCCGGCCATGCTGCTCGTTGCGGCGCTGGGGAGTGGCGCGCAAGCGCAGCCGGCCGCGCCTGCCCCGGAGGCGCCGGAACCCGGCGCCGAGTTGCCCACCGATCGCCCCGGCTTCAACGCGCCCGCCACCGTCGTCGGCCGCGGCGTGGTGCAGATCGAGATGGGGTGGTCCACGGTGCACGGCCGCGACGGCCTGAACGGCAGTGTGGGCCCGCAGCCGTTGCTGCGCATCGGCGCCACCGACCACCTGGAGTTCGAGTTCACGAGCGCCGGACTCGCCGCCGCCTGCGTCATCAAGTGCGACTGGCACGGCACCGACATCGCGGCCGGCGCGCGCTACGTGTTGCCGGTGACCCCGCTCGGGATCTCGCTGGCGATGACCGGGCTGCTCTCGGTGCCGACCGGGTCGCAGGCGTTCACGTCGGAGCACCTCGATCCCCTGGGCATCGTCCACGTGGACCGGGCCTTCGGGCCGATCGGCGTGTCGTACAACTACATCGCCACGCGCATCCACGACGAGGACGGCGAGGTGGCCGCCACGCGGAGCGGGCACGGGCTGAACGTCGGGACGTCGATTGGCCGGTGGGCGCCGTTCGTGAACTTCGGCTGGCGGCCGGTCCACGTCGATGGGCGTGCGCCGGTGCTGGCCGAGGCGGGCCTGGCCTACCGGCTCGCCCGCGACGTGCAACTGGACGTGTCAGCGACGCGCGGACTCAATGCCGCCGAGGCGATGTGGTCGCTGTCGGCGGGCATCGTGCTGCGGCACCGTCCCCGTTGACCCGCAGCCCGTTGACCTGCGAGGACGGGCCGCAGTACACTGTCGCTTCGTCGCGACCGGTTCCGGCCGCGGCAGGCAGCACCCTCGCCACCGTGCGAGGTCCCACCCGAGTTCCTCAGTAGCTCAATGGCAGAGCATCCGGCTGTTAACCGGAGGGTTGTAGGTTCGAATCCTACCTGAGGAGCCATTTCTGGCCTGCGGCCAGAATGGCTCCCGCAGGTAGGCTTCAGGCTCGCGTCTGCTCGCCTTCGGCTCGCACCCGCGAGCTCGAATCCGCTCTCTCCGTGGCGGGACGCTTGCGCCTCGGCGTGCGGCCGTCGCTTACCCTGAGCGCAGTCGAAGGGGCGTCGCCTCGGCCGGATCCTCCCGCGCATCGCCACACACGTCGGCTCACCGCCGCCGACTCGGGTCCACTCTCTGCGCTACGAGGAGCGTGCGCCTCGGTGTCTGCCATCGCTTGCCCTGAGCGTAGTCGACCCGACCGGCTCGAACATCCGGGTTCACGGTGTAGCCGTCGCCCTTGGGCGACGGTCGATCGACGGGCATCCGTGTCTCTCTCGTTGCTCGCCCCGGCCCGACGTTGGGCCGGACGAATGGCGCGGCGAGGACACCGCGCCCTACCGCTGTGGGGGCGTACCGGACGGCGCGAACGTCTCGACGATTCGCTGCGCCAGCGCGCGTGTGTTGGCGTGCGCGATGTTGGACGTGACCGCGACGACCACGCCGCCGTCCCCACTCGAGGCCAGCGACATCACCGTGCCGCCCGCGAGCTGCCCATCGACCCTGCCCGGGTGAGCCGACAGCCCGACGCGCACCAGATCGGTCGGCGTCGACGAGAACGCCTGCCCGTTGGCGGCGCAGCACGCCAGGTCGCGCATCGCCATCAGGCGACGACCGGTCCGCGGATTGCTGCCCGATTGCGGCACGTAGAACGTCGCCCGGTCGCCGGCGATCGGGTACTCCGGGCGCATGAGACCGAGCGGCTGCCAGACCACGTGGCGCAGCAACGCCAGCGGCGGGAAGTCCTCTTCCTCCTCGCCGACGTGCTCGGGGCTCCAGTCGGCTGCCGTATCGACGCCGGTGTGCGGCAAGGCCAGTGTCGACGCGGCTGGCGCGAGCACCGATGCCGCCGTGCCGACGTGGAAGCGCGTGGCTGGCGTCACGGCCGCCTCGGTCGAAACGTCGCGCCACCCGAACCCCTCGGCCCACAGGAGGGCGCCGCCGGCGCCGACCGCCACGGACACGCCCGGCAGGTTCTGCTCCAGCATGGCCGTGCGCACCAGGGCGCGGGCGCGCTCGACAGCCGCGGCGTGCTGGGCCGCCGGTGCGGCGGTTGCGGCCGACGGGATGTCCCGGGCCTGGGGGAACAGGGCCGCCGAGACGGAGACGGCGTGCGTGAGGACGGCGGCGAAGCCCGCGACGCCGACACCGACGAGGAGCGCGGTTCGGAAGCCCCATCGCGGCAGGCGTTGGCGGGCCGCCTTCAGGCCGAGCACGAGGCCCGCGATCATGAGCACCAGGCCCATGGCCGCGGCACCGGGCGCGTCGTCGGCTTGCGCGACGTAGAAGCCCATGGCCCCGATGGCGAGGCCGAGGGTGACGAGGGTGAAGGCCTTGATCATGTGCATCACGGCCTCATCGTCGCTGACGATCGTGGCTGGACGATGGCACCTCGCAGGCACGTGACGGCGAGGTGCCCCTCGTCCCTTGCCTAGCTGCCCATCCCGTCCTCGAACGAGCCCTGCGCGGCCGGCCACGTGAGGTGATCGCGCACGTAGGCAATGCCGTTGGCGCTGGTCCAGTCGAGGTCCTTGTGGGCGCTCTCGGCTTCGACGACGAGCGGCGCCGACGCGCGACCCATCACCTGCTTGTAGCGGGCCGGGTAGCCGATGTGGTTCAGGAGCTCGGCGTAGCGCTGCATGTTGATGTCGCCCGAGGGCAGGTCCACGAACTGCATCGCGCGCTTCTGCCAGTCGCCGTCCATCATGCGCAGCGGCAGGCCCGGCCGGATGACGAAGTTCTTGATGTGGGCGGCGTACACGCGCTTGCCGACCTTCAGGAAGCGCGACTCCCAGCTCTCGCCCTCCCAGCAGTGCGACGGATCGGCGTTGACGCCGAGGCACGCGTCGCCGTCGCAGATGTCGACCAGCATGTTGAAGTCGTCGGCGCACATCGCCGCCGTGCCCGGGTGGATCTCGTGGCACAGGATGATGCCGCGCTCGTTGGCGGCCTTCCGCAGGGAGGCCGTCTTGCTGACGAAGCGCTCCTGGCCTTCCTTGATCAGGTCGTAGTCGCCGCCCTGCCAGAAGCCCCAGGGATAGCCCGTGGCCGCTTCCCAGCCGAACGCGACACCCCAGAACATCGGGAGCACCCGGATCTTCAACTCCGCGGCGAGATCGAACAGCTGCAGCAGGTACGTCTCGGCCCAGGCTTCGATCTCGGCCGGCGACTTCCTGGCCACGTCCGCGGGCACGAAGGGGCGCACCGTGGGGCTGCCGGTCCACGCCGTCGTGTGCACCCACACGGGGCAGTGTGTCGAGATGCCGTCGAGCGACAGGCTGCGCGACGCGAATGCGTCGAGGATCTCGCTGGCCTTCCGGAAGCTGCCGTCGGCAGCCTGCAGCATGTAGTTCGAGGGTTGGGCCCCGGCTGCGCCCGACGCCTTGGCGTAGTCGAGGAACTGCTCGAGGGACTTGGCGCCGTGCTGCGCGCCTTCGATGCTGGCGTGATAGAGGCTCTGTGCCATGGGTCTGCTCCGGCCGCGGGTGCGAAAGGGATGTCGGCGCCAGGCCCCGGGTACCGGCATGCATGACGTCGGGCGGGGCGGCGCACCGCCGAGGATACCGGCGGGCCGTGCCGCGCGCCAACCCCGGTGCTACAGGAGGCCGCGCGCCACCAGCGCCGCCCGAACCGCCGCAGGGCCGTCGACCACCTCGGCCTGCAGTCCGAGCGACCGTGCCACCGCCACGTTGCCGGGGGCATCGTCGAAGAACAGCACCCGCTCGGCAGGCTGACCGAGCCGCGCCAGCGCGAGGCGGAAGATCTCCGGGTCGGGCTTGCGAACACCGAGTTCGTGCGACGCCCAGGCATGGTCGAACGCGTCGAGGAGGCCGAGCTCGCGGGTCAGCCGATCCCAGTGCAGGGGATTGTTGTTGCTGAGGGCGGCCAGCACGAACCGTCCGCGCAGGTCACCGAGCAGGTCGAGGGCGCCCGGCAGCCAGCCGCGCGCCCACGATCGGTATGCGGCGACGAAGTCCTCCGGCGGGAGCGAGATGCCCCAGTCCTCACGGAAGCGGGCCACGAAGGTGTCGGTGTCGAGGCGTCCGCCGCCGAACGCCAGCGACGGCGCGCAGGCGTTCCAGCGCGCCTCGACCTCGGCTTCCGACAGCTCGGTGGGCAGCAGGCGCCGCAGCTCCGCGACGCCCGCGAAGTCCACGAGCACGCCACCCAGGTCGAAGAGCAGGACGGACGGGGTCACGGGGGCATGATACGCGTGGCTTACGGCTCAGGGCTCAGGGCTCACGCAGAAGGACAAAGGACAAAGGGCAAACGGCAAAGGGCGAACGACGTCTGTCAGCGCGGGAAGAGATCCGGGTTGTTCGTGAACAGGCCGTCCACCTTCAGTTCCTGCACGTACCGCCGCATCTTCGTCGTCAGCGCCTCCGGCGTGGCAAGGTCGGGCGGGCGCAGCGCGAACGTCCACGGCACGACCGTCAGGCCAGCGGCGTGAGCCTGCGCGACGAGCTCGGGCGTGCGATCGACGATGGGGATGGCCGGCGCGACGCCGGTGGCGAACGTGCGCATCTCGGCGAGTCCGGCCGGCGTGAGCCAGCGCGCGACCCCTTCCGGCGTCCCGATCAGGAAACTGCGCGGCACTTCCGGGAGCAGCCTGGCCAGTCGGCGGACACTGTCCTCCTCGAAGACCTGCAGGTGCACGGCAGGGCGCCCCTTGAACGTGGCGCCGACCAGGCCGTTCTTGCGGAGCGCGTCGGCCACCAGCTGCTCCGGGTCGAAGCCCTTCGACCGGAACCGCGCGGGGAACTTCAGCTCGGGGAACAGCCCGGCCTTGCCCTTCACCAGGTCGATGGCCTCCTGGAAGGTCAGCATGCGCTCGCCCTTGAACCGCGGGCCGAACCACGACCCGGCATCGAGCGACTTGATCTCGGCCAGCGTGAAGTCCTCGACGAGCCAGTGTCGCTCCTCACCCTTCGGCGTCTTCACCACGGTGAATCGATCCGGATACCGGTCGCGCACGTCGGTCGTGCGCTCGAGGGCGCCGTCGTGCGTGCAGACGAGCACGCCGTCCTTCGTGATGCCGAGGTCCGGCTCGACGTAATCGGCGCCCTGCGCGATGGCGAGTTCGTAAGCCGCGGCCGTGTGCTCGGGGGCGTACGCCGACGCCCCACGGTGCGCGATCACGAATGCACCAGGCGACGATGCGGGCTGCACTGCCGAGGTGGTGGCCGACATGGCGTGGATGAGCTGCGCGCCGACCAGGGCGAGGCACGCGACGGTTCGCCGTACTGATGAGGATCGACAGGGCATGACGCAGCGTACACTCGGTGCCGCATCGACACCATGACGACCGTGCGACGTGCCGGCATCGCGCGTCGCACCCTCGAGACATCCGCTCGCTAGCATCACGCGTCGCGTACACGGCGGCGCGACCGCCCACACCACTGCCACGTTCGCCGAGGAGCTCGCCTTGTCCATCAGACGACTGCTTGCCTGCTGTGCCCTGCTGTGCAGCCTGGCGTCACCTGCGTTCGCGCAGTTCGAGACCGGATCCATCACCGGCACGGTGCAGGACAGGAGCGGCGGCGTCCTGCCCGGCGTGACCGTCACCGTCCGCAACCTCGACACGAACGTGTCGCAGGTGACCGTCACCAACGAGAGCGGCGCCTACGAGTTCTTCACGCTCCGGGTCGGGCGCTACGAAGTGAAGGCGACCCTCGAGGGATTCGCGCCGGCGACGATCGAGGACGTCCCGCTGGCCATCGGCAACCGGCAGCGTGTCGACGTGACGCTCGGCGTCGGCACGGTCAGCGAAGCCGTCGACGTGCGAGCCCAGGGCCTCGCTCTCGAGAAGGACTCCAGCCAACGCAGTTCGGTGGTGACCGCCGAGCAGGCCGTGGCCCTGCCGCTGCCCGGCCGCGAGTACTCGGCGCTCGTCCAGCTGGCGCCGGGCGTGCGTCGCTCCTCGATCAACAACACGCAGGGCACCGGCCGAGAGGGCTCGTTCACGATCAACGGCCTGCGCAGCACCTACAACAACTACCTGCTCGACGGCATCGACAACAACGCCTACGGCACCAGCAACCAGGGCTACTCCAACCAGGTCATCCAGCCGCCCCCCGACGCGCTCGTCGAGATGCGCGTGGTGACCAACAACATGAGCGCCGAGTACGGCCGCAGCGGCGGCGGCACGATCAACGTCGCGTACAAGAGCGGCACCAACCGCTTCCACGGCGCCGGCTGGGAGTTCCGGCGCGACCCGGCGCTCAACGCCACCGGCTTCTTCAAGCCGGCTGCCGGCACCGAGCCGAAGCTGACGCGCGACCAGTTCGGCTTCGTCTTCGGCGGTCCGGTGCTGCGCAACCGCGCCTTCTTCTTCACCGACTACGAGGGACTCCGGCAGGACCGCTACACGGTGGCGATCTCCTCGATTCCCGACCTGGCGCAACGCCAGGGGGTGCTGGGTGTCGCGGTGCGCGACCCGCGCACCGGCACGGTGTATCCCGCCGGCACGGCGCTGCCGATGACCGCCGCGGCGCGCAAGATCCTCGCCGACCTACCGGAGCCGACCAGCGCCGGGACGGCCAACAACTACCGCGCGACCGTGCTGGCCACCAACGACACCGACAAGGCCAACATCAAGCTCGATCAGAAGATCTCCGACACGCTGTCGCTGTTCGGGCGGTACGGCTGGCGCGACACCGACATCTACGAGGAGCCGGGCCTGCCCCTGCCGTCGGGCGGCGCCGGCAACGGCTACACCTACGTGACCAACAAGGCCCTCGCGCTCGGCGCCACGTACATGCCCGGCGGCACGCAACTGCTGGAGTTCCGCTTCGGCTGGTCGAGCACGCAGGGCGGCAAGTACCCGCCGGCGCTCGGCTCGGCCTCGGCACTCGACGCGTACGGCATCACGGGCCTGCCCACCGACCCGCGCGTCGCCGGCGGCCTGCCGACGCTCACCATCACGGGCTTCACCGCGCTCGGGCGCCAGGCGACCAATCCGCAATGGCAGTACCCCGAGGTGTGGAATCCGAAGGTGAACTACTCGCTGGTCCGCGGCCGGCAGTCGCTGAAGTTCGGCTACGAGTTCCAGCGCATCGACACGCAGGTGCAGGACGTCAACCCGCTCTACGGCACCAACATCTTCTCGGGCCAGTTCACCCGACCGACCGGCGTCGCGGCCAACAACGTCTACAACCTCTCGGACTTCATGCTGGGTTACCAGTCGCAGTACACGCTCAGCAACATCCTGGTGGCCAACATCCGGCAGAACATGCAGTTCGCCTACGTCCAGGACGACATCCGCGTCAACGACCGGCTGACGCTCAACCTCGGCCTGCGCTACGAGTACGCGACGCCGCACTGGGAGAAGGACAACGTCCTGTCGAACTTCGACCCGACGACCGTGTCGATGATCGCCGCCAGGGACGGCTCACTCGAGGACCGCGCGACGATCCGCCCCGACCGCAACAACGTCGGCCCGCGCCTCGGCTTCGCCTGGTCGATCACGCCGACCACCGTCGCGCGCGGTGGCTTCGGCACCTCGTACGTCCACTTCCAGCGGGCCGGCGGCGCCAACATCCTGCCGATCAACGGGCCGCAGGTGATCAACGCCGTGGCCGTGCAGAACGACCCGACCGCGGCCGCGTTCCGCCTGTACCAGGACGGCTTCCCCGCCGGCTGGACCGACCCGAGCACGTTCAACCCGGCGGCGGCCAACGTCACCTACATGCCCCGCGACTACGGATCCAGCCGCGTCGACAGCTGGTTCGTGTCCGTGCAGCGCGAGGTCCTGCCGGGCACCATCGTCGACGTCGCCTACGTCGGCAACCGGGCCGATGGCCTGCTGCAGCTGGCCAACTACAACCAGGCGCGCCCCAACGCGCAGGGCGAGAACACGCCGCTGCAGGCGCGTCGCCCGATCACCGGCTTCGGCGACATCACCTATGCCTGGAACGGCGGGCGCTCCGACTACCAGGGTTTCCAGCTGAAGACCGAGACGCGTCGCCGCGGCTTCTTCTTCGTCAACGCGCTCACGCTGTCGCGGGCCCGCGACAACGGCGCCGGATCGCTCGAGAACGCCAACGGCAACTCGCCCGGCATCCAGGACTTCAACAATCCGGACGCCGACTGGGGGATCTCCGGCTACAACCAGCCGTTCAACTGGACGAGCAGCCTGGTGTGGGACGTGCCGGTGGGCCGCGATCGCCGCTACATGAGCAATGCCTCGGCGTTCGTCGACGCGGTGCTCGGCGGCTGGCAGGTGGCCTTCATCAGCTTCCTCGTGTCGGGCGATCCGGTCACCTTCACGTACACGCCGGCGGCCATCGCGCAGGTGTCGGGCATCACCCAGGACTTCCGCGGCGCCAACAACTACCGGCCGAACGTCAACGGCGACCCCTACGGCGATCGCGACTCGATCACCGGCTATTTCGATCGCACGGCGCTGTCGATCCCGGACACCTGGAGCCCCTTCGGCAATGCCGCCCGCAACAGCGTGCGCGGTCCGAACCAGTGGACCGTCGACTTCGCGCTGCAGAAGCGCTTCCGCCTGCCGATCGGGTCGGCCACCAACCTCGAGGTGCGGGCAGAGGCGTTCAACCTCCTGAACCGCACGAACTTCAACGCGCCGAACGGCAACCTGAGCGCCAACGGCTTCGGGACGATCACCAGCACCGCCGACCCGCGGCAGGTGCAGTTGGGGGTGAGGCTGACGTTCTAGGGAATCGGGAATCGGGAATCGGGAGTCGGGAGTCGGGAGTCGGGAGTCGGGAGCGTTGGACAGGCGGAATCTGCCGAGCGGGGGAGGGCTGGCGTATGCTCTGGCCGGGTCCTCCCCTCACACAGGCAGGCACGCGTGCGTCCATCGTTCGCAAATCGCCACCACGGGGTCGCCACCGGCGTCCTCGTCCTCTTCGTCCTCGCCATGCTGGCCACGGTGTCGGCTCGCCAGCAGGGCGGCGTCGCCAACCCTGAACGCTGGCCGGTCGCGAAGTCCCCGGGGGTGCTGACCGACGCCGCGACCGAGGCGCGCGTGTCGGCGCTGCTGGCCGGCCTTTCGGTCGAGGAGAAGGTCGGGCAGGTGATCCAGGCCGACCTCTCCGCGATCAAGCCCGAGGACCTGAAGACGTACCCGCTCGGATCGGTCCAGGCCGGCGGCAACTCGTCGCCCAACGGCGACGAGCGGGCGCCCGCCAGCGTGTGGGTCGAGGCGATGCGCCAGTTCCGCGCCGCCAACAAGGCGTATTGGGGCTCGCGGCCCGTCATCCCCATCATGTTCGGGATCGACGCCGTGCACGGGCACGCCAACATGGTCGGCGCGACGATCGTGCCGCACAACGTCGGCCTCGGCGCGATGCGCGATCCGGCGCTGGTGCGGCGCATCGGCGAGATGACGGCGCGCGAGATGGCCGCCACCGGGGCCGACTGGACGTACGCGCCCACCGTCACCGTGCCGCGCGACGACCGTTGGGGGCGCGGCTACGAAGGCTGGTCGGAAGACCCCGAGATCGTCGCGGCGTACGCCCGCGCGATCACCCTCGGCCTGCAGGGGGAACTCGGCGTCGACCCGATTGCGCCCGGGCACATCGCCGGCACCGCGAAGCACTTCCTGGCCGATGGCGGCACCGACGGCGGCAAGGATCAGGGCGACGCGCGCATCTCCGAGGAGGAACTGGTCCGCGTCCACGCTGCCGGCTACAAGCCCGCCATCGACGCCGGCATCCTCACCGTCATGATGTCGTTCTCGAGCTGGAACGGCGTGAAGCACACCGGCAACCGGTCGCTGATCACCGACGTGCTGAAGGGCCGCATGGGGTTCACCGGGTTGGTCATCAACGACTGGAACTCGCACGGCCAGGTGCCCGGCTGCACCAACGACAACTGCCCGCAGGCGATCAACGCCGGCGTCGACATGTACATGGTGCCGAGCGACTGGAAGGGGCTCTACGCCAACCTCGTACGGCAGGTGAAGGACGGCACGGTGCCGATGGCGCGGCTCGACGACGCGGTGCGGCGGATCCTGCGAGTGAAGATCAAGGCCGGGCTGTTCCGCAGTGACCGGCCACTCGAGGGTCGCCTCGAGCTGCTCGGCGCTCCCGAGCACCGCGCCATCGCGCGCGAGGCGGTCCGCAAGTCGCTCGTCCTGCTCAAGAACGACGGCGTCCTGCCGATCCGCGGCAACGCGCGCGTGCTCGTCGCCGGCGATGCCGACGACATCGGCAAGGCCTGCGGCGGCTGGACGCTGTCGTGGCAGGGCACCGGCAACACCAACAAGGACTTCCCCGGTGCCCAGTCGATCCTCGCGGGCCTGCGCGACGCGCTCGGCGCGCAGGGCGGCTCGGTCACCTACAGCGCCGACGGCCGCGTCACGACCCGGCCGGACGTGGCGGTGGTCGTGTTCGGCGAGGAGCCCTACGCCGAGTTCCAGGGCGACCTCGCGACGATGCACTACAAGCCCGGTGACGATCGCGACCTGTCGGTGCTGCGCACGTTGAAGGCGCAGGGGATCCCGACGGTCGCGGTGTTCCTGTCGGGGCGTCCCCTCTGGGTGAACCGCGAGATCAACGCCAGCGACGCGTTCGTCGCCGCCTGGCTGCCGGGCACGGAAGGCGGGGGCATCGCCGACGTGCTCGTCGGCGACGCGGCGGGGCGGCCGCGATTCGACTTCACGGGCACGCTCGCGCGCACCTGGCCGAAGCGGCCCGATCAGGCCACGCTCAACCGCGGCGATGCCGGCGCCGACCCGTTGTTCGCGTACGGCTATGGCTTGTCGTACGCGCGACCCGCCGCCGTCGGCAGGTTGCCGGAGGACGGCGCCGTCAGCGAGAGCACGGCGGGCGACGTGTTCTTCGGCGCGGGCCGCATGCAGGGTGGGGCGCGGGCGATTCTGCGCGACAGCGCCGGTGAGCGCCACGTGCCGGTGGAGGGCGCCGCCGAGAGTCCGGCGCGTGTGGTCGTGATGTCCCCCCGGGACGTCGGCGCACAGGAGAACGCGCGCGAGGTGACGTGGTCGGGCGCAGCGGCAGGCACGCTGGAGTTCACGGGGATCACCCGCGACCTCTCGCGTCAGGCCAACGGCGACATGGCGATCGCGTTCACCTGGGCGGTCGAGGAGGCGCCGACGGCCGCGGTCACGCTCGGCATGGGGTGTGGCGACGGCTGCCTCGGGCGCGTCGACGTCACGTCGCAGTTGCGGGCATCGGCGCCGGGGCAACTGCGCTCGCTGAAGGTGAAGCTGTCGTGCCTCGCCGCGCAGGGCGCCGTCATGCGGCGCATCGACCGCCCCGTCGTCCTCGAGACGACCGGGCGGCTGCGCGTCGTGCTGCGCGAGGTCAGGCTCGTCACCAACGAGGGCGACGCCATCTGCCCGGGCCGGTGAAGCGGCGAACCGTCTAGGCCTGCTCCGCTGCCGCCGCGTCGAGGCGTCCGGCGAGCGCGAGCGCCGCGTCGAGGTAGCGGGTCACCATCGGCTCGTTCTCGGGGTCATCGGGGGCGCCCCGCAGTTCGAGGCGCAGCCACTGCCCCTTGACCACCAGCAGCGTGAGGTCGCCGGTCCGGCACCCGTCGGCCATCGCGGCCCGCATGTCGGCGTCGAGGGCACGCTCGGCGACGCCCGGCGCCGTCGTGCGCAGCAGGCAGGCGGCATCGAAGGCCGGGTCGTGCAGCACCACGTCGCCGGCGATGCGTGCACCGAGGTCCGATACCTGCGGCTCCACCTGCAGGTGGATGTCGGTGGCGACGGGAATCTCGATCCACGTCTCCACGGTGGTCCCGTACCGGCTACTGCTGCGGCGCCGCAGCGTCACGATGAACCGCCGGCCGTTGCGTTCTCCGGTCAACCGGGCGGGATCCTCGCGCTCGAGGCTGGCACCGAGGCGCGGCGCGAGTTCGTGCAGGAAGGCGTGGCTTTCCCGCTGCATGCGCAGGGACGAGCGCAGGACCACCACCACGAACGTCCCGATGACCAGGACGACCAGGATCACGATCAGCAGGGCCGGGTTCATCGGCGACAGCTTGCCACAAGGCGTCACCCTCCAGGGGCTCGCGCCCGTGGGGCTCGATCTGCATCAGGCGAGCCGATGAGCTGATCCTGCTCGCGGATCCCCGTTTCGCCGACTGGCGTCCTTCGAAAGAACGGGCAGCCCCTGCCGGCTCACGGCGCGCGTTCGGCTGGTGTGCCTGTCATCCGGAGCGCCGCGCGCGCTGCCGGTTCCGTCACCACGACTCGTCGATGACTCCTTCTTCCGGAACTGGAGGTTCCGTCATGCATCGCTTCGTCCTGAACCTGGTCACGGCCGGCCTCGTTCTCGCCTCGGCCGGCACGGCTGCCGCGCAGAATGCTCACCTGTACGCCGTTCACGGCATCCCCGGCGGCGACCTCGGTCTCTCGGCGGCCCTGCCCGTGGACGTGTCGGTCAACGGGGCGTGTGCGTTGACCGACTTCCGCTTCGGGCAAGTGCGTGGCCCGCTGTCGTTGCCTCCGGGCAACTACACGTTCGAGATCAAGCTGAATCTGGGCGGCGAGCCCTGCACCGGCCCCACCGCGATCGGCCCGGCCGTGATTCCTCTGGCCGCGGGAGAGAACGCCACCGTGATCGCCCACCTGACCGCTGGTGGCGCTCCGACCGCGTCCAAGTTCGTCAACGACGTCAGCAACACCAGGGCGGGCCGCGCGCGCATCGTCGCGCATCACACGGCCGCCGCGCCCGCCGTGGACGTCTACGTGGGCCGCAAGCTCAGCGATCCCACCGCTCCGGCGTTGATCGTTCCCGGCGTGGTCAACGGCGACCAGGCAGGCGCGCCGCTGCAGCCTGGCAACTGGCAGGCGGCGCTCAAGCTCGCGGGCACCGACACCGTTGCGCTCGGTCCGGCGACGGTGCGCCTGCGGCCGTTCACCGCGTACTTCGTCTATGCCGTCGGGTCGGCCTCGACCGGCAGCCTCACGTTCATCGTCAACGCGATCGACAGTCGTCGCTGACCGGAGCCCTCGCGCGCGCCGTCGACATCGCCGCCCACGCGGGGTGTCGGCGGCGGCCGCGCCGTGGGCACTCCGTGGCTGCCGGCCGGCGCAGGTGAGGCCCTCGCCCATTTCGGCGGCGCCGCGGGTATAGTGCCCGCCATGCTGGACGCCTCTCCCGACCGCATCGCCCACGACCTTCAGCTGCTCGCCGGTGACATCGGCGTCCGCCTCGCCGGCACCGACGGCGAGCGCGCGGCCGCCGCCTACGTCGCCGACGTCGGACGCCGCCTCGGGGCGGTGGTCGCCGTCGAGGAGTTCCCGGTGCGCTCGCGGGTGGTCACCGAGGAGCAGCTCGAGGTCCGCATCGGCGACGCGTGGCACGCGTTCCCGTGCTCGCTGTTCAGCAGCACACCCGGCACCGAGGGGGCGTGGGTCGGCGGCGCCATCGCCACGCTCACGCCGACCGACTACCAGCGCGACGACTTCTCGCACCTGCGCGGCAAGGCCGTCATCCACCTCGGGTGCCACATCGAGTCGCGCGCCGCCTACCAGCGGCTCATCGCCGCGCAGCCCGCGGTGCTGCTGATGGTGGACACGCGCTACGCGGGGGACACGCCGCGCGCCGACGGGATGTTTCCCTCGTACACGGCGGCGATCGGCGCCGTCCCGACGCTGAACGTCGCGCATCAGGATGCCTGGCACTGGGTGGTGCAGGGCGCCACCGAGGCACGCTGTCGCGTCGTCGGGGGCATGCAGCCGGCCATCTCGCAGAACGTCGTGATCGACCTGCCGGGCACGGACCTGGCCGAGGAGATCCTCTACGCGAGCGCGCATCACGACACGCAGGCGGACTCGCCGGGCGCCGACGACAACGGATCCGGGGTGGTCGGCGTGCTCGAACTGGCGCGGCTGCTGCAGTCATTGCCGCGCCGACGCACGATCCGGCTGGTCTCGTTCGGCGCGGAGGAGCAGCTGTCGGTCGGGTCGGCGGCGTACGTGCGCGCGCACCGGGAGGAGATCGCGGCGCGTGGCCGGTGCATGTACAACCTCGACAGCTTCGGCTCTCACCTGGGATGGCTGCAGCTGTACGTGAACGGGCACCCGGACTTCGAGGCGTCGTTTCGTCCGTACCTGCACGCCGCCGACATCCGCTACCAGACGATCACGGCCGTCGTCCCCTACGCGGATCACTTCCCGTTCGTCGCAGCGGGGATCCCCGGTGTGTTCCACTACCGCGTCAACTGCGATGGCGGGCGGTTCTTCCATCACCGTCCGGACGATGACCTGACGCGCGTGTCGCCGTCGGTGATCGGGCGCGACGTCGGGGCGGTCGCCAGCTGGCTCGACGCCATGGCGACGGCGGAAGTGCTGCCCTTCACACCCTCGATTCCGGAGGAGCAGCGCGCTGAAGTCGCGGCGTGCTGGGAGGATCTCTTCGGCGGCTGGAGGTGAAGTCCATGGCCGACCAAGGCTGCTCTTTTGAGCCCTAATGGTTATCCTGGCGCTGACTTCCTGGCTTCGCGCTGCGTCTTGTCCGCTAACGGGGGAGGGTGCTGAACGGCCCGCGCCTTGCTTAGCTCAACCTCAAGCCAGATCAAGGACCTGTCCGATACTGCGCTGCCGCGCGATGCGATCGGCGCCGTCCGGCTCGTACTCCACGTGGAGGTGGTGCGGCAGTGGGCCGTGCCGCCGACACGCGGTGTCAACCCTCTCGAGGAGATGACTTTGCACCGACTGTTCACATTCGCACTCTTTGCTGCGTGTCTCGGCGTGGCCGCCGCCGCGCAGGCGCAGGTCGCGCACTCCACCGCCGGAGAGCGCCAGGCCGCCGCGGCCGCCGCGGCCCAGGTCGCCACGATTGCCCCGGCGCCCGCCCAGCCGCAGCCTCCGACCGCCGAGGAACTCGCCGCCATCGCCGCCGTCGCGCGCATGATTTCGACCGACACCAGCGCTCTCCGGCCCGTCGTTCACCCCGATGGAGCGATCAGCGTCGACCTGCAGGGCACGTTCATGAACATCGCCACCGCCAGCGTCGGGGCCGACGGGGCGCTCGCCTTCGCGTGCTCCATCCCGGGTCACGACCACGGCGCGCGCACCGCCACCGCCCCCAAGGCCGTCAAGCCGCTGGAGCTGAAGTAGCCATGCGTCGCACCAGCGTCATCACGGGCGCGCTCGCGCTCGCCACCGCACTGACCGTCCCTGCGCAGTCGTGGGCGCAGCCGGCCCAGATCCTCATCGTCAACACCGACGGGCCGAACGAGGGGTTCAACGATCCGACGCCGGTGGCGCCGGTCGGCGGCAACACCGGGACGACCCTCGGCCAGCAGCGACTGATCGCATTCCAGCACGCCGCGAACCTGTGGGCTGCCGAGTTGCAGAGCCCGGTGCCCATCCGCGTGCAGGCGTCGTTCAACCCGCTGACCTGCACTGCCACGTCGGCGGTGCTCGGCGCGGCGGGTGCGATCCAGATCTTCGGCAATTCGCCTGGGGTCGAGATCCAGAACATCTGGTATCCCGTGGCGCTCGCCAACAAGCTGGCGGGCTCCGACCTCGCACCGGGGCCCGAAGGCACCTCCGCTGACGACATTGTCGCGATCTTCAACTCCAACCTGGGCGCCCCGAGCTGCCTGGGCGGCCGGCCGTTCTACCTCGGGCTCGACACCAACCACGGCACTGCCATCAACCTCGTCACCGTGCTGCTGCACGAGTTCGGGCACGGCCTCGGGTTCGCCAACTTCGTGACCGAGACCAACGGTACGTCGCCGCTCAACCTCGGCGACGTCTACTCGCAGTACACGCTGGACACCACGGTCAACAAGACGTGGAACCAGATGACGGCGGCCGAACGGGCGGCGTCGGCGGTGCGCGGCCGTCGCGTGGTGTGGAGCGGCCTCAACGTCACCAATGCGGTGCCCTCGGTGCTGTCGCTGGGCACGCCGCTGTTCCGCGTGACGTCGCCCTCGACCCTCGGGGTCTTCCAGATCGGCGCGGCGGCCTTCGGGCCGGCGCTGTCGAGCCCGGGCGTGTCCGGCGATGTGGTCCTGGCGCTCGACGCGGCTGATGGCGCCGGGCCGAGCACGTCTGATGCCTGCTCGCCCATCACCAACAGCAACGCCGTGTTCGGCCGGATCGCCCTGGTGGATCGCGGCTCGTGCCTGTTCCCCGTGAAGGTCAAGAACGCCCAGGATGCCGGAGCGATCGCGGTCCTGGTCGCCGACAACGTCGCTGGCGAACCGCCGGCCGGACTCGGCGGCACCGACCCGACCATCACCATCCCCTCCGTGCGGATCTCGCTCGGCGACGGCAATGCCCTGAAGGCCGCGCTCGCGCAGGGCGTGGTGACCGGCACGCTCGGCGTCGATCCGACGGTGCGGGCAGGCGCCGACACGTCCAACCGCGCGATGCTCTACATGCCCAACCCGGTGCAGTCCGGTTCGTCCGGATCGCACTTCGACACCAGCGCCACCCGCAACCTGCTGATGGAGCCGGCGATCAACGCCGACCTGACGCACGTGGTCAAGCCGCCGGTCGACCTGACCCTGTCGCTGTTCCAGGACATCGGCTGGTTCTCCGACGGCGACGGCGTCCCCGACGGCGTCGACGCGTGCCTCGGCTCCAACCGCTCGGCGACCGTGGTCGTGGGGGGGATCGACAGCGGCGTGGCCAACACGGTCTTCGCGAGCGGCTGCCGCATCAGTGACTTCGTCGAGTACTGCGAGAAGTCGGGCGGCAACCACGGCGGCGTGGTCACCTGCGTCGGCGACCTGTCGCTGCGGCTCAAGAGCACCGGTGTGATCACCGGGCGCGAGTACGGCGCATTGACCAGCGCCGTCGCGCGCACGCGCACGGCGCCCTGACAGGTCCTCGCGACCCTCACCACGTGCGACGAACGGCGTGGTGAGGGCGCATTGACGCGCCGTCCCGAGGCGCATGGAGTCTCGGTCACGCATGTATTCCACTCCCGCGCCCTCGACGTTTCGGGCGCGGGAGTCGTCCGTGCAAGACGCACGGGCGTTGCGTACCGTTGTCCGGCTGGCACGCGGTGCGACCGCCAGTGAACATGACGCGACCCACGCCCCCCTGAGTCCTCCCGCATCAGCATTGCCCGACCGCACCCGAGGTCCAGTGCAGGAGAACGAGAAACGCACCGCTCCCCAGGTGCCGGGGCCAGCAAGACACGTGAACTGAGAGCAGCTTGCGCAAGACTCAATCAGAGCGGCAGCCGGACGATGAGGATGTCGCGCAGGGTCTCGCCCGGCCTCACGGCCCCGGTCGCATCGAAGGATCGGGACTGCGTGTTGAGCATGTACAGCAATGACTGGCCGTCCAGGGCGGCCGTGGTCATGCCGCCGAATTGCGGGTGGTAGCGCTCGAGGATCTCGGCACGCATGACGCGTGGCCGTGACGCGTCGAGGGCCAGGCGCACGACGCGTCCGGGGTGGATGCCGTTCTGGATGCCGACCAGCCCGCCCTGATGCCAGTAGAGGCCGTCGAAGCTGCCGGTCACGACTCCGCGCGGCGCCTCGAGCGGCTGGACATGACGCGTCACGAGGTCCACCCGGTGGATGTCGTGCCAGCCCGCCACGTACAACACGCGCCCCTCGGGAGCGATGGTGATGCCGTTGGCCTCGGAGATGGATCCGGCGGGCAGCAGCCTCGTCAGCTCACCCCGGCTGGCGCGCCAGACAGAGCCCTCGGTCGTGTTGGTCACGTAGGCATCACCGTTCGGCGCGACGACCACGTCGTTGAAGGCGCCAGGCGCACCGCGGTAGGTCGCCAGAGACGTGCCGGTGTCGATGTCGTACTGCACCAGCGCCGCGCCCTCGATGGCGACATCGGCGAAGGCGCGCGGGTCGTCGACGACGGCCCAGAGGTGCCGGCGGGCGCTGTCGACGCGGACGCCGACGACGACGCGGGGCGCTTCCGGGCGAGACACGTAAGCGAAGTCGGACACGCCTCCGCGGCGATCGACCCGGACGATCTTGCCCTTGAAGCTGCCAACGAACAGCGCGCGGGTCCGCGGATCGAAGGCGATGCCCTCGGGTTGCAGGTCACGCTCGGCGATCCTGAAGGCGATGGTGCTGCGCACGAGAGGCCGATGACGCGTGCGGATGCGCGCCACGATGTCCTCGAAGGTCGCATCGCCGTGCAGCCCCCGGAACGCTCGTGAGAAGGACGGGTCCAGGCCGCCGGGTGCGCGACTGACCGCATCGAGCCACCGCAGGCCTTCAGCGGTGCGGTCGGCGGCGATGGCGTGGGCGGCAAGATGGAACAGCACCACTGCATCCTGCGGGTCGCGAGCCTGCATCGCCTCCAGGCGTGCGACCTGGTCGGACTGGGGGCCTCGGGCAGCATGGGGGGACACCACGAGGGCACTGGCGAGCAGGGTCGGCAGCAGCAGGCGCATCGACGTCGTCGTGAGCAAAGCGTAGCCCCGATCCTCGGCTGGCCTGGAGTGATGGGACGACACGGCCTGCTTGTGTGACGACCTGTCGCCGGGCGCGCGCTGCCGACCCATGGCCGGCCCCAGGTCGGGACTTGCGCCCAGTGTCGGTTGATTCGTGCCCGGCCAGTGCCTACAGTGGGGCCCATGCTGACACTGCTGCTGGCGGGCCTCACGAGCGTCATGGCCGAACAACCGCAGCTCGAGGGCCTGGCCTGGTTGGGTGGGTGCTGGCAGAGCACGGCGGGCACGCGGGTCGTCACCGAGATGTGGATGCCGGCCGACGGGGGAGTCATGATCGGCGGGGGCCGCACGGTCGTGGCGGGCCAGGCTCGTGCCTTCGAGCACCTGCGCATCCGGGCCGACGGCGAGGCCCTGGTCTACACCGCGGTCCCGTCCGGCCAGCGCGAGACGGACTTCCGTTCCACGGCCACCAGAGCGACCGGCTTCACCGTCGAGAACCTCGCCCACGACTTTCCCCAGCGCATCGTCTACACGCGCACGGGCGACGCCTCGTTCACCGCCCGCGTCGAGGGTCCGGGGCCGAACGGGCCGCGCGGGTTCGACCTCGCGTTCCGGCGTGTCCCGTGTGAGAGCGCGCCGCCGAAGTAGCGCTCGGGGACGAGCGCGCCGGGGGCGTACGCGTCCGCGGCACGAGCCCCTGCGAGCCGTCCCAAGGACGCAGGTGGGAGGCGAGTGGCGTGGGTGATCATGTGTCAGCCATGACGACAGCCCATCTCGCCGTCCTGTTGACCGCCCTGATACCGGCCCTCGCCGTCGCCCAACCAGCCGACCCCGCGCCGCCGGCGGCCCTGACGTGGCACCGCGTGACGCCCGCGGTGGTCGAGGGCAAGGGGTGGACCGACACCGCCGGCGACTTCGATCGCTTCCCGAAGCGGGCCAAGGACGATGTGCCCGAGGCGGTGTGGGAGCTGTCGCGACAGTCGGCAGGATTGAGCGTGCGGTTCACCAGCAACGCCACCCGCGTGCGCGTCCGCTGGACCGTGACCCGCGACCGTCTGGCGTTGCCCCACATGCCCGCGACCGGGGTCAGCGGGCTCGACCTCTATGCCAGGGACGCCGGTGCGTGGCGCTTCGTTGGCGGCGCCCGGCCCATCGACTCGCCCACCAATGACGCGAGCGTGATCGTCGGACTCACGCCGGAGCCCCGTGAGTTCCGCCTCTACCTGCCGCTCTACAACGGCGTCGACCGTCTGGAGGTGGGCGTGCCGGAAGAGGCATCCTTCCGCTTCGACGAACCGTCGCGGGCCAAACCCGTGGTGGTCTATGGCACGTCGATCACGCAGGGCTGCTGCGCGTCCCGCCCGGGCATGAGTTACACCGCGATCCTCGGGCGCAGGCTCGGCGTCCCGGTCATCAACCTGGGCTTCTCGGGGAGCGCCAGGGCCGAACCTGAAGTCGCGCGCCTGCTGGCCGAGCTCGACCCGGCGGCCTACGTCCTCGACGCGCTGCCGAACATGACGCCCCAGCAGGTCGTCGAGCGCATGCCCGCACTGATCGACATCATCCGGGCCGCCCGTCCGCACACGCCGATTGTGCTGGTCGAGCACCTGCTGTATCCCAACCTGCGTTTCCGTAAGGAGAAAGCGTCGGATGTCGCCGCGGCCAATGCGTCGCTGCGCCAGATCCACGAGGCGCGGCGCAAGGGCGGCGACAGGCGGATCACGATCGTGCCGAGTGCGACGCTGCTCGGCTCCGACGGCGATGGCACGGTGGACGACAGCCATCCGACCGAACTCGGCTTCCAGCGCATGGTCGATGGCCTCGAGCCGTACCTGCGACGCGCGTTGTGGCCGGGGTCCACGACCGCTCGATGAACGCCCGGGAGGCACCCGCTCTGGCCCATCGGCGTGGAGCGAGCGCCGTTCGAGTGAAGGTGGAGTCGCCTACCGCTGCCGGTACGCGGCAAGCCGCGCCGACAGGTCGGCGACCACTGACGCGTGTTCCGCGGCCCCGGCGAGGTTCCGCGTCTCCCCGGGATCGGCTGCGAGGTCGTACAACTGGCGGCCTTCGGCGCCCTCGGCCCACTCGACGTAGCGCCAGCGATCGGTCCTCACCGCGTAGCCGTTGTAGGCCTGCGTGAACGCGGCGTCGCGCACCGAGCGGTCCGGTGCGTCGAGGACGGGCACCAGGCTTCGCCCGTCGAGCGGGTCACTGGATGTCAGTCCCGCCATCTCCGCGAGCGTGGGGTAGAGGTCCACGAGTTCCGCGAGGGACCGTGTCGACGTGCCGCGCGCGCGTCCAGGCGCGGCAATCACCAGCGGCACGCGGGCGCAATGCTCGAACAGGCTCGGCTTCTGCCACAGGCCGTGGTCGGCCAGATGGTAGCCATGGTCGCTCGTGAACACCACCACCGTGTCGTTGGCCAGGCCGAGCCGGTCGAGCGCGGCCAGCACCACGCCGACCTGCGCGTCCATGAACGTGGTCGCCGCGTAATAGGCCTGGATGGCCTCGCGCCGCTGCGCGTCGGTCATCGCATCCTGTTCCCTGGTGGCGCGACGGTAGGCCGCCTTCGGCTCGCGTGCCGTGTCGTCGGCAGATAGCGTGGGCAGCATGATGCCGGTCGTCGGGTACATGTCGAAGTAGCGCCGCGGCGCGACGTACGGCGTGTGCGGGCGGTAGAAGCCGACGCCCAGGAAGAACGGCTTCCGCTCCCGCTGGAACCGCTCGAGCAGGCGCACGGCCTCCGCCGCACCGATGCCGTCGGTGTGCTGCGCATCGTCGCCCTCATCGTCGGCCAGCCAGCTGACGGTGCCGCCGAACTGGCCGGGCACGAGCGAGAACACCTTGTCGAGCATCTCGCGGTCGCGGCCGCGTGGGTTGACCGCGATGTCCCAGGACTTGTAGTCGTCGAGGCCGCCGGTGCCGATGTCGAGCGGCACGCCGTAGTGGAACAGCTTGCCGACGCGGGCCGACACATAGCCGTTGTTCCTGAACAGCTGGGGCAGGGTCACCGCATTCGGGAGCCGCTCGCGGAAATGCGGCGACATCGGGTTGCGCCCCGGGTTGCTCAGCACGCCGGTCACGTCGGGCCGACGACCCGTCAGCATCGACGACCGACTCTGGTTGCACACGGGGTACTGCGTATACGCCCGATCGAACCGGAGCCCGCGGCGCGCCAGTGTGTCGATGTTCGGCGACCGTGCCGGCCCGCCGTACGTCGCCAGGTCGGTGTTGAGGTCGTCGGCCATGATCAGCAGCACGTTCAGCCGCTTTGGCCCCGGCGCTGGCGCGGGCTGCGCGACCAGCGTGACGATGGCGCTCAGGCCGACACACAGCAACAGGACGGGCCACAGGGCCGTGCGCACGCGCGTGGCGTGCCGGAGGGGTGTCGTCATGGCTGGAACCCGCGCCGACGATATCACCCTCCTGCGAACGCAGGGCCACGGCCGGCTCGCTGGCGGGCCTCCACCGGCCGCAGCACCCGGCACCGCGATTCCCGCCCCCCGATCCGCGTCTGCCCCCGGTGCCCGGTGCCCGCTGCCCGACTCCCGACTCCCGACTCCCGACTCCCCGTACCCGGTACCCGGTGCACCGTACCCGGTGCACCGTGCCCGGTGCCCGGTGTACAGTCCTCACCCATGTCGATCAGGCACGCCGCGCTGCGGCTCGTCGTCACCCTCCTGCTCCTGGGACAGGGCGCGCTCACGTTCGCTGGGCCCCGCTGGACCGAGCAGCAGGCGCGCGACTGGTACGCCCGCCAGGGCTTCCTCGTCGGCGCCAACTTCGTGCCGGCCACCGCCATCAACGAGCTGGAGATGTGGCAGGCCGAGACCTTCGACCCGGCCCGCATCGACCTCGAGCTCGGATGGGCGGCCGGGATCGGCATGAACACGATGCGCGTGTTCCTGCACGACCTCGCGTACCAGCAGGATCCCGAAGGCTTCCTGAGGCGGGTCGACCAGTTCCTCGCCATCGCAGCGAAGCACCGCATCAGGCCGATGCTCGTGCTGCTCGACTCGGTGTGGGATCCGTTCCCGGCGGTCGGCCCGCAGCGTCCGCCGCGCCCCGGCGTGCACAACTCGGGATGGGTGCAGAGCCCGGGCAAGGTCGCCATCGAGGACCCGACCCACTGGCCCCGTCTCGAGCAGTATGTGAAAGGCGTCGTCGGCCGTTTCAAGGACGATGGGCGCGTGCTGGCGTGGGACCTGTGGAACGAGGTCGACAACATGAACGACCCCGCGTACCTGAGCCTGGAGCCGAAGAACAAGGGCGAACTGGTGCTGGGGCTACTGCCGCAGGTGTACGCGTGGGCGCGCGAGGCGGGCGCATCGCAGCCGCTGACGAGCGGCCTGTGGCGAGGCGGCGACTGGTCGAAGCTGTCGGAACTGGCGCCGATCGACCGCGTGCAACTGGCGCTCTCCGACGTGATCACCTTCCACAGCTACGACCCGCCCGCGCAGCTCGAGTCGCGCATCATGCAGTTGAAGGGCTACAACCGCCCGATCATCTGCACCGAGTACATGGCGCGCGGCAACGGCAGCACCTTCGAGGGATCGCTGCCGATCCTGAAGCGGCACGGCGTGGGCGCGATCAACTGGGGCCTGGTGCAGGGCAAGGCACAGACGCACCTGCCGTGGGACTCGTGGCGGCGCCCGTACGTCGATCGCGAGCCGACCGTCTGGTTCCACGAGGTGTTCCGTCGCGACGGCACGCCGTACGACCCGAAGGACATCGCGGCGATCAAGGCCGCGACAGGGAGGTAGGACGGGCTTCCTTGCGGCTCAGGGCTCAAGGCTCAGGAGCATGCTGTGCCGGGCTGCAGGCTGCAGGCTGCGGGCTGCAGGCCGCCCGCTGGTTCGTAGCCGTCGACATTCATGTCGACGGTCAGCGATCGTCCCGGAGATCTCTCGCGCGCCGGCCAGGGCCGGCGCCTACGCCAGCAGTTCCGGTAACCCGAAGCGCGGGAACAGCGTGGGCGTGTCGAGGAAGAACGTCTGCGCAGCCACCGCGCCGCGGTCCACTTCCAGCACGCAGATCGCCCACGGTCGCCAGGTGCCGTCGTCGGCCGGCTTGTACTGCGCGAACGCCGGCAGGCCGTTGGCCTCGACGCGGATCGTCCGCGAGCCGCGGCACGCGGCGCCCCGCCCGAGCAGCCAGCCCTTGTACGGTTCACGGCCACGCAGCCAGAGGCTGAACGGCGGCATCGCCATCGTGGCGTCCTCGTGCATCAGCGCGGCGAGGGCATCGACGTCGTAGCGCTCGAACGCGTGCACGTAGCGGTCGACCAGCGCCTGTTCGTCCGAGGAGAGCGTCGAGTCGGTCGGCGCGACGTCGCGCGTGGCCAGCGTCGCGCGCGCTCGCTGCAGGGCGCTGTTGACGGCGGCGACGCTCATGCCGAGGCCCTGC
Source organism: Luteitalea sp. TBR-22 (assembly GCF_016865485.1). Lineage (NCBI taxonomy): Bacteria > Pseudomonadati > Acidobacteriota > Vicinamibacteria > Vicinamibacterales > Vicinamibacteraceae > Luteitalea > Luteitalea sp. TBR-22. The sequence goes on from NZ_AP024452.1 coordinate 1,354,556, forward strand.
GCTACCTCGGCGGCCGTCCAGCCCAGCACTTCCACGAGGAGCAGCACCGCGCGCTGGCGCGGCGGCAGGTGCTGCAGCGCCGCCACGAAGGCCAGCCGGAGGCTCTGGCGCAGCACGGCGTGCTCGTGCGGGTCGCTGTCGGCAGGGATGGCGGTGACGTCGGCGATGGGCTCGATCCACGCCGAGGCCGGCAACGGGGTGAGCGGATCGTCGATCGTGCCGACCGGGCCGGCTTCGGTCGACCGGAGGCGCCGCGACCGCGAAGCCAGCATGTCGAGACACACCCGCGTCGCGATCCGGTAGAGCCACGTCCGCAGTGATGACCGGCCTTCGAACCGGTCGAGGTGGCGCCAGCCCCGGACCATCGTCTCCTGCACTGCATCGTCGGCGTCGGTTACTGAACCGAGCATGCGATAGCAGTGGCCGCGGATGGCGGAGCGGTGGCGTTCGAGGTCCTCGATCGTCGGCGTTGTCACGGCTGGGCTCTCCTGAAGCATCGTGTGCGTCCGACGGGTGCGGACACACAAGTCTGACATCAGGAGCCCGCGGAAAGACTTCGCACCTGGGCCTTGGGCCCTGGGCCTTGGATCCTTCCCTGAGCCCTGAGCCCTGAGCCGTAAGCCGTAAGCCAGAGGAATCAGCTACCATCCCGTCCATATGCGATTGCGTGCGTTGATGTCCGGAGCCCTGCTCTGCCTGGGACTCGGTGTGCCCGCCGAGGTCGCGGCCCAACCCTCGACGGCTGCCGCATCCGTGCGGATCTCCAAGGCCGTGCTCCGCGACAAGATTCGCGGCGGATGGGCGGCGCAGACCATCGGCGTCACCTTCGGCGGCCCCACGGAGTTCAACTACAACGGCACGTTCATCCAGGACTACGAGCCGATCCCGTGGTACGCGGGCTACCTCAAGGAGACCTACGAACGGTCGCCGGGCCTGTACGACGACGTGTACGTCGACCTGACGTTCGTGGACGTCATCCGCAAGCACGGCCTCGACGCGCCTGCGGCGACATTCGCGCAGGCGCTCGCGGGCGCGGAGTACATGCTGTGGCACGCCAACCAGATGGCCCGCCACAACGTGCTGCGCGGCCTGGCGCCCCCGGCCAGCGGGCACTGGCGCAACAACCCGGAAGCCGACGACATCGACTTCCAGATCGAGGCCGACTTCATCGGCCTGATGTCGCCGGGCCTGCCCAACGCTGCCACCGCGTATGCCGACAAGGTGGGCCACATCATGAACTCGGGCGACGGCTACTACGGCGGCGTGTTCGTCGCCGCCATGTACTCCCTCGCGTTCGTGCACGACGACGTGCGCACGGTGGTGACGCGGGCGCTCGACACGATCCCGGCGGCCAGTCGCTTCCACAAGACCATCAGCGCCGCGATCCGGTACCACGATGCCTACCCCGACGACTGGAAGCGCGCGTGGTTCGAACTGCAGCGCGAGCACTCGGAGGACGTCGGCTGTCCCGAGGGCGTGTTCGTCGCCTTCGACATCGACGCGCGCATCAACGCGGCGTACGTCGTGCTCGGGCTGCTGTACGGCAACGGCGACATGAGCCGCACGATCTCGGTCGCGACGCGCGCTGGCCAGGACTCCGACTGCAATCCGGCCACCGCGGCCGGGGTGCTCGGCACGATCCTCGGCTACGAGCGCATCCCCGCCTACTGGAAGCAGGGGCTCGCCGAGGTCGAGGCCCTGCCGTTCAAGTACACGACCATCTCGCTCAACGACGCCTACGCGCTCTCGTACGAGCACGCGCTCGAGGTGGTGCGTCGTGCCGGCGGTCGCGAGGACGGCGACGCGGTCCTCATCCCCGTCCAGGCGCCGGCGCCGGTCGCGCTCGAGCAGAACTTCGAGGGACACCATCCGGTGGCCGAGATCCGGCTGGCGCGGGCGACCGACGGCCTCGAGACCCGCTTCGAGTTCGACGGCATCGGCTACGCCATCCAGGGCAGCGTGCACAGCGAGGACGGCAAGGACCACGTCCTGCTCGTCGACGTCCTGATCGACGGCCGGCCGGCGGAGACCGTGGAACTGCCGACCAACGTCAATCGTCGTCGCTTCATCCCGTTCTGGAAGTACGAGCTGCCCGACGGCCATCACACCGTGCGGCTGCGCCTGCAGCGCGCCGTGCCGGGCGCGTCGCTGCGCCTGCAGCGGGCCATCATCTATGGCAGCGCGCCGCGGCGACCGGAGATCTGAATGACCACGCTCATCCTTTCGACCTGCGACCCCGTCGTGCGCGCCCGGGCGCGGCGCACCGGCCTGGCACTGACGGCCCTGCTGGCCCTCGCGAGCGCGACGTACGCACAGTCCACCACGGGCTCGGCCACGACGACCTTCCGCGCGGTAGGGAACGAGCCCGGCTGGACGCTGGACATCGGCGGGGGGCGGATCTCGCTGGTGGCCGACTACGGCGCGACCAGGGCCGACGCGCCACTGCCGGCAGCGACGACGCTGGAGGCGGGGAAGCGCCTGGTGGCGCGGACCACTGATGGTCGTGCGCTCGAGGTGACGCTGGTCGACGTCGTGTGTGCCGACACGATGACCGGGATGCCGCGGCCGGTGACCGTGGAGGTCGTACTCGACGGGCGGACGTTGAAGGGCTGCGGCGGCGACCCCGGGTCATTGCTGCGCGGCAAGACCTGGGTGGTCGAGGACATCAGCGGCCGGGCCGTGGTCGACCGTGCACGGGTGACGCTCGTGTTCGGCCAGGGCGGTCGAGTGTCGGGAACGGCCCCGTGCAACCAGTTCCGCGCCACCTACGTGCTGTCGGGCGAGGGGCTCGGCATCACGATGCCGATCTCGGGCATGCGCGATTGCCCGCCCGCACAGACGGCGCAGGAAGGGGTGTTCCTCGAGGTGCTCCGCGGCGTGCAGCGCTTCGAGATGACCCGCGACGGCGCGCTGGTGCTCCACGCCGCCGATGGCGGCCGGCTCACCGCCCGCGCCGAGGATCCCGTGCAGGCCGCGCTCGAGCAGGAGGCGGCGAAGCAGAAGAAGAAGAACAAGAAGCAGTGATCGTGGCGCGGTCGGAACGGATGTTGCTCCCGCAGGAGCCGTGACCGTCCCCTCCTCGCTCTTCCGTTCATTCTGGATCGGCGGTTTCGAGTCCGCCACGCACATCACCGACTGCAGCGAGCGCCTCGACATGATCGCGGCGACGCAGCACGACCGGCAGGTTGACGGCGACTACGCCCGCCTGGTGGCGCACGGCATGCGGACGGCGCGCGACGCCATGCGGTGGCACCTCATCGAGCAGCGTCCCGGCCGCTTCGACTTCTCGAGCGTGGCGCCGTTCGTCGATGCGGCCCGCGCCCATGGCGTGCAGGTGATCTGGGACCTGCTGCACTACGGCACGCCGTGCGGCGTCGAGCTCTTCAGCCCGGAGTTTCCGCGTCGGTTCGCCGAGTTCGCGCGCGCGGCGGCCACCTGGTTGAAGGCACAGGGCGAGATGGCGCCGCTGCTGACGCCGATCAACGAGCTGTCGTTCTTCGCCTGGGCCGCCGGTGAGGTCGGCTGGTTCTATCCGCACGGTCGGGGGCGGGGCTACGAGCTGAAGCAGCAGCTCGTGCGTGCGTGGGTGGCCGGTGTCGATGCCGTGCGGGAGGTGACCCCGGCGGCACGCGTGATCTCGGTCGAGCCGCTCATCCACAACGTGCCGCCGCTCGGGCACGACGACGTCGAGGGGCGAGCCGCGGCGCAGCGCGCGTCGCAATGGGAGGCGTGGGACATGATCGCCGGGCTGCGTCAACCCGAGCTCGGCGGTCGCGCCGACCTGCTCGACGTGGTCGGCGTGAACTTCTACCACGACAACCAGTGGGAGGTTCCCGGCGGGGAGAAGATCGCGTGGCACGTGCGCCCGCGCGACCCGCGGTGGGTGCCGTTCCACCGCCTCCTGCGCGAGGCCTGGGACCGCTACCGCCGCCCGATCTTCGTCGGCGAGACCAGCCACGTCGGCGCCGGCCGCGCCGAGTGGATCCGCGAGATGACCGACGAGTGCGTGCGGGCCATCGAGGACGGCGTGCCGCTCGAGGGCCTCTGTCTGTATCCGATCATCGACCGCTACGAGTGGGACGACCCTGGCCACTGGCACAACAGCGGCCTCTGGGACTATCAGCGCGACGCCGACGGGACGCTGCGGCGCATCGTCTGCGAGCCCTACGCCGCCGAACTGCAACGCTGTCAGGCGCGCATCGCGCAGGCGCGTCACCCGTTGGCGTCGCCGCTGCGCGGCTGAGCGACGGCGCACCGGTGCTGGTGACGCCCCACCGTCCGCCGCGCCTGCCCCATCGTCTGAGGAGAGCAGGATTTCCGGTGGAATTCGCGCGGCCGCACCGGCCGGCGACGGGGAACGCGCCTTGCGACGTGCAGGGAAGGTCCCGACGGCCTCCTCACGCACGATCCATGTCCACGCCGCTCACGTTCCTCCCCTCGCTGTTCGACTCGTTCTGGCTCGCCGGCTTCGAGTCGGCCTGCCACGTCACCCGCGCGGGCCGGCGCCTCGACATGCTCGCCGCGACGCAGCACGACCGGTTCGTCGACGAGGACTACGCACGCCTCGAACAGGTGCGCATCGGCACCGTGCGCGACACCATCCGCTGGCATCGCGTCGAGCCGTCACCCGGCCGCTTCGACTTCGCCTCCGTCGCCCCCTACCTGCAGGCCGCGCGTGCCAACGACCTGCAGGTCGTGTGGGACCTGCTGCACTACGGCGTGCCCGACGACGTCGACGTCTTCGCGCCATCGTTCGTGGACCGCTTCGCCGGGTTCGCGCGCGCTTCGGCCCGCTTCATCCGCGAGCACGGCGACGAGGTGCCTTTCTACACCCCGATCAACGAACTGTCGTTCTACGCCTGGGCCGCGGCCGACGTGGGCTGGTTCCACCCCCACGCCCATGGCCGTGGCGCGGAGTTCAAGCGTCAGCTCGTGCGTGCCTGGATCGCGGCCGTCGACGCCATCCGCGACGTCGACCCGCGGGCGCGATTGGTGTCGGTGGAGCCGCTGATCCACGTGGTGCCGCCGCTCGGCCAGCCCGACGAGGGCGGACGCGCGGCCGCGATGCGGGAAGGGCAGTTCGAGGCCTGGGACCTCATCGCGGGCGTGCGAGAGCCCGCCCTGGGCGGCGCGGCGCACTACCTCGACGTGATCGGGGTGAACTTCTACCACGACAACCAGTGGGAGGAACCGGGGGGGCGCCGGCTGCACTGGCACGTCCATCCGCGAGATGCCCGCTGGCAACCGCTGCACCGGCTCCTGCAGGAGGTGCACGCCCGCTTCGGCCGGCCGCTGATCATCGGCGAGACCAGCCACGTCGGCGTCGGCCGCGCCGAGTGGATCGCCGAGATCACCGACGAGGTCGTGCGGGCGCTGACCGCAGGCGTGCCGATCGAGGGCATCTGCCTGTACCCGATCATCGACCGGTTCGAATGGGACGACCCGACGCACTGGCACAACAGCGGCCTCTGGGATTTCGTGCACCAAGCCGATGGCGCGTACACCCGGGTGCTGAACGAGCCGTACGCGCAGGAGTTGCGGCGCTGCCAACTCCGGCTGGCGGCGATGGGCTGCGGCACCGTGGAACCCTCCTCGGTCACCGCGTGAGCGCCGGCATCGGCTCAGGTCCGACGGGAGCACCTGAAGCGAGAGAATTGTCTGCTGAACGCAAGACTTCCTGGGCCTCTCCCCTCCTGCCTGCGCGACCGATGAATGGCAGAGCTTTGGTATGAGCTTCGCATAGCCCCGTCCGAACCGAGTCCATCGCGGAGGTCGCACGGGACCGGCACGATCCGGTGGTGCGCGGCACCGCCATCTCGTTCGGGAGAGCACATGAGAATCACCTTGGCAGGCGCGCTGGCAGGCGTGCTCATGCTGGCCGGGCAGGCCGCTTACGCGGCGCCCATCACGACGCTGTTCAACACGGGCATGGCGGCCGACCGCTCCCTTCTGGCCGACGGAACGCTCGGCGATCCCCACTACACGCTCACGACCGTTCCCCTGACCAGTACCAGCACGATCCGCGTGATCACGGAGGCCAGCGGTTACCCCATCGGCCCCTACATGGGCGACAACCTGCAGTCCCGTTGGATCGGGCCCAACAACACCCCCGACGTGGACGGGCCCGCCGGAACTTACGTGTACCGCACCACGTTCAGCCTCGCCGGGCTGAATCACGCCACCGCGTCCATCAGCGGCCTGTGGGCGACCGACAACGAGGGCCTGAACATCTACCTCAACGGCCAGGCGCGCAACTTCCAGTCGGCTTCCTATGGCTTCTTCTCGCCGTTCGTGCTCAACAGCGGGTTCCTGCCCGGGCTGAACACGATCGAGTTCCACGTGAACAACGGCGGCGGCCCGACGGCGCTGCGCGTCCAGATGAACGGCACGGCCGACCCGATCCGCGATCCGGATCCCGATCCCGACCCGGCGCCCGAGCCGGCCACCCTTGCCATCCTCGGCGCGGGTCTGGCCGGCGTCGCGCTGCGTCGTCGCACTCGCCCCTAGCCACCTGGTCGGCGTGTGGAAGCAAGGCCCTGCCTCGGCAGGGCCTTTTCCTTTCTGCGGCATGCCCGCGTGGCTGCGACCGTTGCCGACGGGTGCATGATGATCGGGTGCGCCGGCGTCGTGCATCACCTCAGCCCTCGCGCGCGATGCGTGAGGAGGCCGAGGACCGGCTCCACCATCGGGTGTACGTGGTGCGCCTGGCGCACCCGCGGCACCCGGGCGTACGCGACTGCTACTACGTGGGGATGACCGGGCTGCGACCCGAGGAGCGCCTCGAGAACCACAAGGCGGGCATCAAGGCCGCGGCGGTGGTCCGCCGCTACGGCCTCGAACTGGCGTACGAGTGGTTCGACGACATTCCGCCCATGACCTACGAGGACGCCGCGCAGTGCGAACCGACGCTGGCCGACGAACTGCGCGACCGCGGCTTCGTCGTCTTCGGCCCGACCAACCGCCCGTCCGAGCCGCCGCCTCCGCGTGCCCGCCGGCGGGCCAGCAAGAAACGGTAGGCACCATGGCCACCTCCAGTCTCCCCGCCGCTCAAGCCCTCGCCTTGAGTGATCTCGTCACCCCGACGGCCCACGGCATCGCGAGCCGCGTGCTCGCCAAGGCGGCGGGTGGCAACGTCACGCTGTTCTCGTTCGACGAGGGGCAGGGGCTGACCGAGCACACGTCGGCCTTCGACGCGCTGGTGCTGGTGCTCGAGGGGCGCCTCGACCTCACCATCGGTGGTCAAGCAGTGACCGCCACGCCGGGCACGATCGTGCGCCTCCCGGCCGACGTGCCGCACGCCCTCGACGCCCCGGAGGCTGCGAGGATGCTGTTGGTGATGGTGAAGTAGCCGGGAGTCGGCAGTCGGGAGTCGGGAGTCGCCGATGGCGGAGCGGGGCCTCGCCTCGTGCCACGTGGAGCTGCCGGCCTTGGCCGGCAGTCACCGCATCTGGCGCGTCACTTCGTCACTTCGTCACGCCGTCCAGCCACGCGATGAGGTCGGCGGTGACCTCGTCGCGGTTGGTCTCGTTCACCAGCTCGTGCCGCGCGCCGGGGTAGAGGCGCAGGCTGACGCGGGTGAGGCCGGCGCCGACGTACGCGTCGTACAGCCGTCGCACGCCGCGGCCGCGTTCGCCGACCGGATCGCGATCGCCGGCGATCAGGTGCACCGGCAGGCCGACGGGAATCCCGCGCAGCAGCGCATCCTGGCCGAGCACCGCCTTGCCCTCCAGGAAATCCACCCATGCCTGCGTCGTGAGCGGGAAGCCGCACAGCGGGTCGGCGATGTAGGCGTCGACCTCGGCCGGATCACGCGACAGCCAGTCCATGTCGGTGCGAACCGGCGAGATGCCACGGTTGTAGGTGCCGAAGACGGCCTGCTGGACCCAGCGGCTCGGCGTGCGCGGCCCGCGTAGCCGGCGCTCGGCTCGCGCGAGCAGGCGCCCGACGTCCTCGAGGGCGCCGGGAGGGCCGTTGCTGCCGCACAGGACCGCCGCATCGTAGTCGCGCCCGTACCTGCCGATCAGCGTCTGCCCGACGAACGAGCCCATGGAGTGCGCAAACAGCACCAACGGCACGCCCGGGTGGGCAGCGCGCAACGCCAGCGTCGTCGCGTGCGCCTCGGTGACCAGCGCCTCCCAGCCGCCCTCGTCACCGAAATGGCCCTGCCCACCCGTCTCCTGGTGCGCGCCGTGCCCACGATGGTCGTGCGCCCACACGGCATACCCGGCGTCGTTCAGCGCCGCCGCCAGGCGCCCGTATCGCGCCCCGTACTCGGCCATCCCGTGGACGATGTGGACCAATCCGCGGGGGCTGGCGATCTCCCAGCGATGGATCGGGGGCAGCTCGGGCATGATTCACCATACCGCCGAACACAAGGGACCGGGGACCCGGACTCACGTCACCAGGACGTCAAGGGACCGGTGGCCAGCGGGCAAGGGACGAGGAGCGAGCGCCCTGGTCCCGTCCCCCTTGTCGCTGCTCCCTCGACGTCCTTGTCCCTCGTCCCTCGACTCCCTTGTGACTCGTCCCCTTGTCCCTCGTCTCTTGTACAATCCGCCCCAACCCGTGCCTCTCCATCGTCGAGCCTTCCTGACTGCCGCGGCGGTGGCAGCGCTTCGCCCGTGGCGCCTGGACGCCGCAGGCTGGCGCGCCGGCGTGGCCACCGTCGACATCACCCCGAAGACCTCGCTCTGGATGGCCGGCTTCGCGGCGCGCACGCAGCCCGCCCAGGGGACGTCGCAGCCCCTGCATGCCAAGGCGCTGGCGATCGAGGACGTTCGCGGCCGACGGCTCGTCGTCGTCACGCTCGACCTGCTCGGCGTCACCGGCCCGATGGCCGACCGCATCAGCACGGCGGTCCGGGCTCGCTACAAGGTGCCGCGCGAGCGCCTGTTGCTCGCGTCGAGCCATACGCACAGCGGGCCGGTGGTCGACACGCAGTTGCTGGTGGCCTACGACGTCACGCCGCAGCAGATTGCCGACATCGAGGCGTACACCGGTTGGCTCGAGGGGCAGATCGTCGACGTGGTCGGCGCCGCGCTGAAGGGGCTGGCGCCTGCGACGCTGCACGCGGGCGAGACGACGGCCGGCTTTGCCGCCAACCGTCGCGTGCAGTACACGCCCGACGGGCCCGTCGATCATCGCGTGCCGCTGCTGCGCGTCGACATCGGCGGCGCGCCGAAGGCCATCCTCTTCAGCTACGCCTGTCACAACACGACACTGCAGGCGAGCAACGTGGAGTGGCATGGCGACTACGCCGGCGTCGCGCAGGCCGCCATCGAGGCGGCGCAGCCGGGGCTCACCGCGCTGTTCATGACCGGCTGCGGCGCCGACGCGAACCCGAAGCCGCGTGGCACGTTCGCCGACGTCGAGCAGCACGGCCGTGCGTTGGCCAGGGCCGTGACCGACGCGATGACGGGGCTGGCGCCCATTGCCGGAGACACGCGCGCCGCGATCGAGTTCGTGGACCTCCCCTTCGAGAAGGCGCTGACGCCCGACGAGTGGAAGACGCGCTTCGGCCTGGCCGACCCCTATGTCGCCCGGCACGCGCGCCTCATGGAAACCGTGAAGGCCCGGGACGGCAAGCTGCCGACGAGCCAGCCCATTCCGCTGCAGGTCTGGCGATTCGGCAAGGCCGTCACGCTCGTCGCCCTCGGTGGCGAAGTGGTGGTGGACTATGCGCTGCGCCTGCGTCGCGAGCATCCCGACGACCACGTCTGGCCCGTCGGGTACGCCAACGACGTGTTCGGGTACGTGCCCTCGAAGCGCGTGCTGACCGAGGGCGGCTACGAGGGCGGCGGCGCGTTGCTGTACTACGGTCGCCCGGGCCCGTTCGACGCCACCGTCGAGGACCGCATCTTCACGACGCTCGAGCGCCTGTTGAAGGAGACACGATGACCATCGACCGCGCACGTCGCAAGTTCCTCGGCACCGTCGCCGCCGGCGGCGCCTCGCTCGTGGCTGCGCGTCCGGCACGATCCGCGTCGCAAGCTGCCGCGCCCCGCGCTGCCGTCGCCGGCGGCAAGCCGGCCGTGCTCGGCGGCACGCCGGTGCGCACGGCGGCCTTCCCGTCGTGGCCGGTACAGGACAGCCGCGAGGAGCAGGCGCTCGTGTCGGTGCTCAAGAGCGGGCGCTGGGGACGCGGGGGTGGTTCGCAGGTCAAGGCGTTCGAGACGAAGTACGCCGAGGTCACGGGGACGCAGCACTGCCTGGCGACGGCCAACGGCACGTCGGCGTTGCTGACGGCGCTTGCGGCGATGGGCATCGGGGCCGGCGACGAGGTCATCGTGCCGCCGTACACCTTCGTGGCGACCGTCAACGCGGTGCTCGCGCTCAACGCGCTCCCGGTGTTCGTCGACACCGACATCGAGACGTTCCAGATCGACGCGACGAAGATCGCCGCGGCGATCACGCCGCAGACGCGCCTCATCCTGCCGGTGCACCTCGGTGGCGCGGTCGCCGACATGGACACCATCCTCGCGACGGCCAACGCCCGCAACATCGCCGTGATCGAGGATGCCTGCCAGTCGCACCTCGCGCAGTGGAAGGGCCGGCACGTCGGCTCGCTCGGGCGGGCCGGGTGCTTCTCGTTCCAGGCCAGCAAGAACCTGAACAGCGGCGAGGGGGGCGCGATCATCACCAGCGACGCGACGCTCGCCGAGCGCGCCTACGCGTTCCACAACAACGGCCGCCCCGGTTCGGGCAGCGACTTCGCCTACCGGCACACCGGGCTCAACCTGCGCCTCACCGAGTTCCAGGCGGCGCTGCTGCTGGCGCAGATGACCCGCCTCGAATCGCAGGCCAGCCAGCGCGAGACCAACGCCGCGTACCTGACGAAGGCGCTCGCGCAGATTCCCGGCATCACGCCCGCGAAGATGTACCCGGGCGTGACGCGCAACGCGTACCACCTGTACATGTTCCGCTACGATCCGTCGGCCTTCGGCGGCCTGTCGCGCGCCGGCTTCCTCAAGGCGCTCAAGGCCGAGGGCATCCCGGCCAGCAGCGGCTACTCGCCCCTGAACGACGAGCCGTTCCTCGCCAACACGCTTGCCGGCACCGCCTACCAGCGCATCTACGGTGCCGCGGCGATGAAGGCGTGGCCGGAGCGCAACCGCACGCCGCAGAACGCGCGCCTCTGCGAGCAGGCCGTGTGGCTCACGCAGACCATGCTGATCGGGCCGCGCCAGGACATGGACCACATCATCGAGGCCGTGACGCGCATCCAGAAGCACGCAGGCGACATCGCGCGCCAGTCCAACGACTAGGATCGGCGCGCCGACCGTGAAAGCCGCGGCCGTCGACTTCCAGGGCGTCTCGTTCAGCCACGAGGACGGCACGCCCGTGCTCGACGGCCTGACGCTGTCGGTCGCGCCCGGCGAGGTCGTGTCGCTGCTCGGCCGCAGTGGCGCCGGCAAGTCGACGGTGCTGCGGCTGGTCAACCGCATGCTGCTGCCGACCCGCGGCAGCGTCATCGTCGAGGGCGCCGACACGCGCGAGTGGGATCCGATCCGGCTGCGCCGTCGCATCGGGTACGTCCTGCAGGACGGCGGACTCTTCCCGCACATGACCGTCGCCGACAACGTGGGCGTGGTGCCACGCCTCGAGGGTTGGGCGCCGCACGAGACCGAGGCGCGCGTCCGCACGCTGCTCGCGATGGTCGGGCTGCCGCCCGAGCGGTTCGCCACACGATGGCCGTCCGAGTTGTCAGGGGGACAGCGACAGCGGGTCGGGGTCGCGCGGGCGCTTGCCGTCGATCCACCGGTCCTCCTGATGGACGAGCCCTTCGGGGCGCTCGACCCGATCACCCGGGCGGAACTCCAGCAGGAGACGGCCCGCCTGCAGCAGGCGCTGCACAAGACCGTGCTGCTGGTCACGCACGACGTCGAGGAGGCGCTCCTCCTCAGCGACCGCGTCTGCATCCTGGAGGATGGGCGCGTGCAGGCCTGCGTCGATGTCGCGGCCTTCGATCACGCCGACGACCCGGTGATTGCCGCGCTGCGCGATGCCAGGCTACGGAGGAATCGGTGACGCGATGGCGGTGATCCAGTTCTGGCTCGCCCATCGCGCGGAAGTGCTCGCGCTGCTCGGGCAACACCTGCTGCTCGCGGGCGTGGCGACCCTCGTGGCCACGGCGATCGGCGTGCCGCTCGGCATCGCCGCCGCCCATCGTCCGCGCCTCGGCGCGCCGCTCGTGGGCCTGGCCAACGTGGTGCAGACGATCCCGAGCCTCGCCATGTTCGGGTTCCTGCTGCCGTTGCCCGTGCTGGGCGGCATCGGACCGCGCACGGCCATCGTCGCCCTCACGCTGTACGCGCTGTTGCCGATCGTCCGCACGACCATCACCGGCATCACGGGGATCGATCGCACGGTGCGCGATGCCGGCATCGCGCTCGGCATGACGCCGCGCCAGCTGCTGTGGCAGGTGGAGTTGCCGCTCGCGGTGCCAGCCATCGTGTCCGGCGTGCGGATCGCGGCGGTCGTCGCGGTGGGCGCCGCGACGATTGCGGCGGCCGTCGGCGCCGGTGGGCTCGGCGAGTACATCTACCGTGGCCTCGCGATGGTCGACACCACGGTGATCCTGGCAGGCGCCATCCCGGCGGCCCTGCTGGCACTCGTCGTGGACGGCGCGCTGTGGCTCGCGCAGTGGCGCCTGCAGCGCCGGGAGCGTCGTCGCATGCGGCGACGCACGCTCATCGTCGGCGGCGTGCTGCTGGTCCTCGGCCTGGCGGCGTGGGCCATCGTCGCCTCGCGCGCTGGTGCCGAGATCGTCGTCGGCTCGAAGAACTTCGGCGAGCAGCTGGTGCTCGGCGAGATCGTCGCGCAGGCGTTGGAGCGCGAGGGGCTGCGCGTGCGTCGGCAGCTCAACCTCGGCGGCACGCTCATCTGCGACCGCGCGCTGCTGGCCGGCGACATCGACGTGTATGTGGAGTACACCGGTACCGCGCTGACGGCCGTCTTCAACAAGCCGATCGGCGCGTCGCGCGATGCGGTGACCGCGACGGTGCGTGAGGCCTACGCGCGCACCGGTCGCACGCTGCTCGCGCCGCTCGGGTTCGACAACACCTTCGCAATGCTCGTCCGTGGGGCCGACGCGCGCGCGAGGGGCTTGCGGACGATCGAGGACGCGGCGCGCGAGTCGCCGCGATGGCGCGCGGCCTTCGGCTACGAGTTCCTCGATCGCCCGGACGGGTTCACGGGCCTGGCGCGGGCCTACGGGATCACGCTCGCCGAGCCGCCGCGCGCCATGGACCTGTCGCTCACGTACCGTGCACTTGCCGCTGGCCAGGCCGACCTGATCGCCGGCGACGCGACGTCGGGCCTGATCCGCGCGCTCGACCTCGTGGCCCTCGAGGACACGCGTCACTACTTTCCGCCCTACGATGCGGTGCCCGTCGCCCGCGCCGACACGCTGTTGCGCGAGCCCCGGATGCGCGCCGCGCTCGATCGCCTGGCCGGCCGCATCACCGCCGCGCACATGCGGGAGATGAACTACCGCGCGGAAGCCCTGCGCCAACCCCCGGCCGACGTGGCCCGCGACTTCCTCGCCGGCCGCATCGCCGTCCCCTGACCGGAGCCCGTCGCGTGCCTCGTTTCGTTCGTGTCGTGATCGTGTGCCTGTTCCTGGCGGCCGGGGCCACCGCGCCCGCGCGCGCCGCCGTTGACGACCTCGTCGATCTGTCGCGGGCCACCGTGGTCGTGCGCCGCGATCCGCGCCCGCCCGCCGAGCGTGCCGCCGCCGACGTGCTGGTCGAGGAGGTCGAGCGTCGTCTCGGCGCGAGGCTGCCGGTCGCGACGGACTGGCCGACAGGGGCGCCGGTCACGATCGCGCTGCTGTCGGGAACGGCGGCCGCGCCGTGGGCCGGCGCACCCGCGCTGCCCGAGCGCCGCGACGCTGGCCGCGCTGCCGAGGGCTTCCAGGTGTCGGTCACGCGTGACGCGCGCGGCACGACGGTGTGGGTGCTGGGCGCCGACGGTCGTGGCGTACTGTTCGGCGTCGGCGAGCTGCTGCGAGCCCTGCGATGGGTGCCGGGCGCGACGGCCGGGCCACGCGGCATCCCCGCGACCATGGACGTGGCAAGCGCGCCGGCGTACCCGATTCGCGGCCACCAGCTCGGCTACCGCCACCACTCCAACACGTACGACGCGTGGGACGAGGCGCGCTACGACCGGTACGTGCGCGAGCTCGCGCTCCTCGGCGTCAACAGCATCGAGAACATCCCGTTCCAGGACACCCGTGTCAGCCCGCACTTCCCGCTGCCGCGCGACGAGATGAACGTCGCGATCAGCCGTGTCTGCGCGCGCTACGGCATGGACTACTGGATCTGGGCGCCCGCCGACTTCGACCTGAACGACGCGGCGCTGCGCGCCAGGACGCTCGACTCGCTCGAGACGCTCTTCGTGAAGCTGCCACGCATCGATCACGTCTTCGTGCCCGGTGGCGATCCGGGCCACAACCGCGCCGAGCTCGTGCTGCCGTGGCTGAAGGACCTTGCCGAGCGTCTGCGTCGCCATCACCCGCGCTCGCAGGTGTGGCTGTCGCTCCAGTGGTTCGACGCGCCGCAGATCGCCTGGATCTACGACCAGATCAACAAGGAGCCGCTGCCCTGGTTCGGTGGTCTCGTGGCGGGGCCCAGCAGCCCGCCGCTGGCCGAGACACGGGCCCGCCTGCACCAACGCTACCGCCTGCGCGACTACCCGGACGTGACCCATGTCGTCCGCGCCCAGTACGTGGTGCCCGACTGGGATCCGGCCTACAACTTCACGCTCGGGCGTGAGCCGATCAATCCGCGACCCGTGTTCTATGCGTCGCTGCACGACCGTATCGCCTCGCACACCGACGGCTTCATCAGCTACTCCGATGGCGTCAACGACGATGTGAACAAGGCGATCTGGAGTCGGAAGGCGTGGTCACCCTCGGCAACGCCGCGCGAGATCCTGATCGAGTACGCGCGGCTGTTCTTCGGCGAGCCGGTGGCCGAGCGCGCCGCCGATGGCCTGCTGGCCCTCGAGAAGAACTGGGAGGGCCCGCTCGCCACCAACGGCGCGGTGGACGGCACGCTGTCGTCCTGGCAGCGGCTCGAGGCCGAGGTGCCCGCCCTGGAGGGCAACTGGCGCTGGCAACAGGCACTGTTTCGCGCCTACTACGACGCCTACACGCGCCACCGGCTCCTGCGCGAGAGCGCGATCGAGCAGCGCGCGAACGCCGCGCTGCTGCCCCCGTATGCCGGGACCGCCGCTGACGCCGTGGCCCGCGCGACGGCCATCCTCGCCGAGGCCGACACGACTGGCTCTCACGACGCCTGGCGTGCCCGCATCGTCGCGCTGGGCGCGGCGTTGTTCTCGTCCATCGGCATGCAGATGGATACCCCGAACTACAAGGCGAGCGGCACCGAGCGGGGCGCCGTGCTCGACTTCCTCCACTACCCGCTGAACAACCGCTGGTGGCTCGAGGACGAGTTCACGAAGGTACTCGCACTACCCAGCGAGACGGAGCGACGCTCCCGGCTCGAACTGCTGGCGCGATGGGAAGACCCCGGGCCGGGAGGCTTCTACGACGACCTCGGGCACGTGGGGAAGTCGCCGCACGTGCGCAAGGCCCGGATCAGCCAGGCCAACCCGCCGGAACTCGAGGATGGGCCGACGCCGCACTTCACGTGGGAGCAGGAAGGCCGCAGCCGCAAGCGCCTGGCCTGGCAGGTGAGCCTGCGCTGGCCCATCGCGCTGGTGTACGAGCAGATCGACCCGTCGGCGCGCTACATGGTGCGCCTGAACGGCAACGGCGACGTGCGCCTGCGCATCAACGGCGTCCCCGTGCAGCCCGCCGTGCCGTCGACCACGCTCGGCGAGCCGAAGCTGTTCGACGTGCCGCTCGACGCCATCCGCTCGCGCCGCATCGTCGTCACCTTCGACGACATCGACGAGAGCGACAGGAACTGGCGCCAGCACTCGCGCGTGCACGAAGCGTGGCTCATCAAGGTCCCGCCGGGACGCGTCGGCGGGTAGCGGCAGGAGACCGGGGTCGGGCG
The DNA here is from genome assembly GCF_016865485.1 of Luteitalea sp. TBR-22. Lineage (NCBI taxonomy): Bacteria > Pseudomonadati > Acidobacteriota > Vicinamibacteria > Vicinamibacterales > Vicinamibacteraceae > Luteitalea > Luteitalea sp. TBR-22. The sequence continues at coordinate 1,370,581 of NZ_AP024452.1, forward strand.
CGGTCTGCCGAGGTTCAGGGTAGGGCGCGGTCTCCCCCTCGACTTCGCTCAGGGCAAGCGACCGCGCCGTTAGTCGGTCGTCAGGCCCTTCAAGCCAACGGCGGGGTGGGACACCCCGCCCTACCTGTGGGGCACCTCGCCCTGCTCGCGACCGGGCCTCACGGGTCTCTCACCCCGGGTGAGGGATACTTGGAGGGATGTTGCGCCTCCAGATCATCGTCGTCAGTACGCGGCCCGGACGGAAGGGGCCTGCCGTTGCCACCTGGTTCGAACAGCGCGCCCGCGCCCACGGGGCCTTCGAGGTCGAGGTCGTGGACCTCGCGGAGGTCGCCCTCCCCGTGTTCGACGAACCCGAGCACCCGCGCCTCCGCAAGTACCAGCACGAACACACGAAGCGGTGGAGCGCGATCGTCGAGCGCGGCGACGCCTACGTGTTCGTGACCCCGGAGTACAACTTCAGCGCGCCGCCGAGCCTGCTCAATGCGCTCGACTTCCTGTACACCGAATGGGCCGAGAAGCCCGCCGGCTTTGTCAGCTATGGCGGCGTGTCCGGCGGGTTGCGCGGGGTGCAGATGGCCAAGCAGGTGCTGACCTCCCTCGGCGTGATGCCGATCGTGGCCGGGGTGGCGATTCCCTTCTTCGCCACGCGCCTCGGTCCCGACGGCGCCTTCGCGTCCGACGAGAAGCTCGACGGGTCGGCGGCTGCCCTGCTCACCGATCTGGCTCGCTGGGCCGGCGCCCTGGCGTCGATGCGCGCGTCCCGGGGCTGACGTGGGCCTTGCGCCTGGGGAAGGTGCCACGCCCCGGATCGATGCGCGGCTCGCGCTGAGCCTCGCCTGTGGCGCGCTGCTGCTGGTCGCCTGGGTGGGGGAGACGTGGCTTGGTGTGCCCCACCCGGTCGCGATCGGCCTGTACGTCGCGTCGGGCGCCTGCGGCGCCTGGGACCTGGTCCGCACCAACATCGCGGTGATCCGGGGCGGACACTACCGCGCCGACATCGACCTGCTGATGCTGCTGGCCGCCGTTGGCGCCGCCGGCCTCGGCGAGTGGGTCGAGGGCACGTTCCTGCTGTTCCTGTTCTCGCTCGCCAATGCCGCCGAGCACTACGCGATGGGGCGCGCGACCGGCGCCATCCGCGCGCTGGGCGAGTTGACGCCACCCACGGCGCGACTGCTCTTCCCTGACGGACACGACGAGGTGGTGCCGATCGAGCAGGTGACGCGCGGCGCCCTGGTGCTGGTGCGCCCGGCCGAGCGGATGCCCGTCGATGGCATCGTGCGCAGCGGCCGATCGGCGGTCGATCAAGCCCCGATCACAGGTGAGTCGGTGCCGGTCGACAAGGCCCCCGGCGATCAGGTGTTCGCCGGGACGGTGAACGGCGACGGCGCGCTACAGGTCGAGACGACCGGCGCGGCCGGCGAACGCACCCTCGACCGGATCATCACGTTGGTCGCCGAGGCGCAGGCCCAGAAGGCGCACACCGAGCAGCTCACCGCGCGCTTCGAGCGCGTCTTCGTGCCCGTGGTGCTGGTCGGCGCCGCGGCGCTGATCGTGGCGCCGCCCCTGCTCGGCGCCTGGCCCTGGGCCACCAGCATCTACCGCGGCATGGCGCTGCTCGTGGCCGCCTCGCCCTGCGCGCTCGCCCTCGGCACGCCGGCCGCGATCCTGTCCGGCATCGCCCAGGCGGCGCGTCACGGCGTGCTGGTCAAGGGCGGCGCGCAACTCGAGGCCCTCGGGATGGTCCGGGCGCTGGCCGTCGACAAGACCGGCACCCTCACGATGGGACGGCCGGAGGTCACCGACGTGCTTGCCGTGGATGCCGAGCCCGATCGGGTGCTCGCCATCGCAGCCGCCGTGGAGCGGCAGTCGCAGCATCCACTGGCCGAGGCGATCGTCCGCCGGGCCGACGCCGAGGGCGTGTCCACGCCGGCCGCCGGCCCGCTCGAGAGCGTGACGGCGCGCGGCGTCCGGGCGCTCGTGGACGGCGCGACCGTCGAGATCGGCAGCCTGCGGATGTGGGCCGACCTGCCCGGCGGCGTGCCGGCACGGGTCTCTGAAGCCGTGCAGGAGCTGCAGGCCCGGGCGCGCAGCACGATGGTCGTCAGGCACGGCTCGTGCTGGCTCGGCGTGATCGGCGTGGCCGACAGGCCGCGCCCGACGGCGCGGGCGGCGCTCGGCGCCCTGCGCCGCCTCGGCGTGTCGCCCATCGTCATGCTCACCGGCGACAACGAGCAGGTCGCCGAGGCGATTGCGCAGGAAGTCGGCATCGACGAGGTCCGCGCGCACCTGCTGCCGGCCGACAAGGCCGAGGCGATCGCGCAGCTCCGCCGCCGACACGGTGGCGTCGCGATGATCGGCGACGGGGTCAACGACGCGCCGGCGCTGGCGAGCGCGACCGTCGGGATCGCGATGGGCGCGGCGGGCACCGCGGCGGCGCTCGAGGCCGCCGACGTCGCGCTCATGAGCGACGACATCGCCCAGGTGCCGTTCGCCATCGGCCTGGCCCGCCAGACACGCCGCATCATCGTGCAGAACCTGGTCATCGCGCTCGGCGTGATCGCGCTGCTCATCGTGGTGACGACGACCGGCACGATCGGCATCGGCCCCGCCGTCGTGCTGCACGAAGGCAGCACGCTGGTGGTCATCGCCAACGCGCTGCGATTGCTCGCCTATCGATGAACGCCGAACGACGGACGTTCGTAGCCGTCGACATTCATGTCGACGGTCAGTGATCTTCCCCGATGATCGATCCGTCGCCCGTGCGTCGGCCAGGGCCGACACCTACATGCGGACGTGGGGTTCGCCGGCCCCGTGTAGCCGTCGCCCTTGGGCGACGGTCAGGGGCCGTTCCGTTCGTAGCCGTCGACATTCATGTCGACGGTCAGTGATCTTCCCGGAAGATCGATCGAACCCTGGCCTTCCCGCGTCCTACCACCTGCGATGAACGGCGTGAAGAAGCAGCACCTGCCCACGAAGATCTGCGCGACCTGCGGGCGCCCGTTCACCTGGCGCAAGAAGTGGGCGCGCGACTGGGAGCAGGTCAAGTACTGCAGTGATGCCTGCCGCCGTGACTCGACGCGCCGTGTCGACGTCTCCGCCACACGTCCGGTCCGCTCACCGTGACCCGGCTCGTCGCGCGGCGCACCACTCGAGCAGTCGCCCGATCGGCCACGTGTTGATGACCTGATCCGGTGGCACCTGCGCAAGGCGCGCGTGGGCCACTGCCGTCTCCGCATAGGCGAGCTGATCGATGCCGTGGGCATCGCTGTCGACCGCAATCAGGCAACCGGCGTCGGCCGCCTCTGCGGCCATGGTGTGATCGAGATCCTGGCGCGACGGGTCGCCGTCGATTTCGAGCGCGACGCCGGTCCTGGCCGCCGCCTCGAAGATGGCCGGCCAGTGCGCCGACACGCCGGGTCGCGACCCGTACATCCGCCCGCGCGGGTGGCCGATCACGTGCACGCCCGGCTGACTCACTGCCGCGAGCATGCGCGCGGTCTGGTCCTCGGCCCGGCGCAGCGCCGAATGAGGCGACGCGATGACGATGTCGAGCGTGGCGAGTTCCTCCGGCGTCATGTCCACGCTGCCGTCGGCGCGCAGGTTCGCCTCGATCCCTTTCAGCACGTGAAACCGTCCGGCCCAGCGGGCGTTGAGCGCGTCGATCTCGGCATGCTGCCGCGCGAGCCTGTCCATCGGCACGCCGCCGGCGATGGGCAGGCCGTACGAGTGGTCCGAGATCGCGCAGTAGGCGAGGCCGCGAGCCGCGCACGCGTCGGCCATCTCCTCGACGCCGTGTGCGCCGTCGCTGTACGTGGTGTGCATGTGCAGGTCACCGCGGATGTCGGCGAGCGTCGGACCTGCGAGCCCCTCACGTCGCAGGGCCTGCATGACCTGCGCACGGCTGAGGAAGTGCTCGCGGTACGTGGCGCGCGTCTCGACCGCGGCCACCGCCCCTGCGTCTCGCACCGCTTGCTCGACGGTGGGGGAACGGCCGGTGTCGAGGATCTCGAGCACGACGCGCAGTGAAGAGGGGCCGACGTGCTTGACGCGTGGGAGCGCTCCCTCGGGCCCGCGCAGTTGCGTGAGCGGCACATCGAGATCGAGGATGGCCGCGGCCGCGCGCTTGTAGCCCCACGCCTTCTGGGTGGAGGATTGCACCGCCGCGAGATCACGAAGCGCTGCGGCGACCCGGCTGTTGATGTCCTCGATGGCGTCCGGTCCGTGGGGGCCCATGCGCGAGAGCGATGCAGGAGGCGGGCCATCGCACGGTCGCCGGACTCCGGGAATCGAGCTCGGGCATGGCCCGGTCGCACGCCGCAGCCGGGCCGGCCCCTTCCTTCGATGTCGCCCTACTGGCAGCGCACCGGATACGTGTTCCCCGGCACGCGCACGCGCTTGCGGTCGGGATCGTGGTGGCCCACGGTGCCCGCGACGATGCCCCTGGCCTGGCTGCCAATCACGGAGACGATCGACTCGCGCATCGGCGTGTCGAGCTGCAGCGTGAAGCGCTCCGCCATGTCGGGGAAGTACCCGCCGCCGCCCGAGGACAGGAACTCGCTCGTCACCACCTTGAGGGGCGCGTCCGCCGGGAGTACTTGTCCGTTCCGTGACACCGCCACCCGTGGCGTGGTGCCGTCGCAGGTGATCGTCACCTCGATGCCGGACACGATCGGGATCGGCCCGCGTGTCACGCCTCGGAGGATGGCCTCGGAGACCGTCGCCACCGGCAGCGTCGCCGTCGCCACCACGCTGTCGAACGGCAGCAGGGCGTACAGCTTCCCGTAGGTGATCGGGCCGGCCGGCAGCGACGTGCGCGTGCCTGTCGCGTTGTAGATGGCGACGTCGGCCTCCGGGTGCGCTGCCCGCAACAGGTCCACCACCAGGTTGCTGGCCGGCGACTCGTCGCGCGTCGAGTGCGGGTAGGCCTGTGCCGCCGTGACGCCCAGCGGCTGCTCGCGCCGGCGACGCGCCCGCTCGATGTCGTCGCGCAGCACCGCGATGAGGGCGGCGTCGCGGCGCACCGGCCGTCCTTCGTAGGCGGGCGGCTGGCAGGCATCGGCGGCCCACGTGTCGATCTCGCGCGGCGTCCTGCCGTCGCACACGTACTGCGGCGGATGGATCCGCGACGAGGTGACGCGACCGGCGGCGGGATCGACCACGAGATCGACGCGGCCGAACGCGCGACCGACGTTGAACGGCTCGACGATCGCGATGCCGCTCACCCGGTGGGCGATGCCGTCGTGGGCATGGCCCGCCGCGATCGCGTCCACCAGGCCCGCCGGCAGCGCCCGCGCCAGCCTGAAGATCTCGCCCTGCTCCCGGCAGCTCGACACGTCGTCGGGATCGCCGAAGGCCTCGCAGCGCCCGCCGGCGTGCGCCAGCAGCACGACCACGGCCGCGCCTTCACTGCGCAGCCGCGTCGCCTCACGCACGACGATGTCGCGCAGCGGCGCGACGGTGAGGCGCACGAGGTTGCGGGGATCGGTGGCCGACGGCGTCGCCGTGGTGGTGACGCCCACCAGGCCGACGCGCACGCCCGCGACGGTGACCATCACCGACGGCCGCACGTTGGGCGGCGTCCACGGTCCGCCTTCGCGCGTGAGGAGATTGGCCGCCAGGAACGGGAAGCGGGCCTGCCTGGCCCGCGCCTCGATGTTGCCCGTCGGGTTGTCCGAGGCGTCGCGCGGGACCGTCCGCGGGCCGACGGGACCGAAGTCGAACTCGTGGTTGCCGATGGTGACCGCGTGATAGCCGAGGGCGTTGTAGGCACGGACGCTGGCCGCCCCCTCGCCCAGGTTGGACTCGAGCGTGCCCTGCCACATGTCGCCGGCATCGACGAGCAGCACGTCGCCGCCCTCGGCACGCCGCGCGGCGCGCAGGTTCTGCACGTAGCCCGAGATCCACGGCAGGGACTCGAGCCGTCCGTGGATGTCGGTCGTGGTGACCAGGGTGATCGTCCGCGGCCCGGCCGCCGTCGCAGGGGCCGGGGCCGGCACTGGGCGAGCACAGGCCGCGGCCAGCAGCAGGATCAGGAAGGGCCAGCGGCGCACGGGAAGCACTCTAGCAGGCTCGGGGCTAAGGGCTCACGGCTGAGGGCTCAATCGAGCGTCGACCTGAAGGTCGACGCCTACGGCGGTAATTGACCCGAGGACCGCCCAATGGCGCTCCAGCGCGTAGCCGCCGACCTTCAGGTCGGCGGTCGGGCCGCGATCGTCACGCCCAGGGCACCAGTCCCAGCAGCTTCTCGCCGAGCGGCGTGAGCGTGGCGGTCTGCGCGTGCTGGCGCTCCCAGTCGCGCGGGTCGCCGGGGAACGCGGGGCGCTGCGGGTGATCGAGCTCGCGCCACAGGCGGATGCGCTCGAGGCGCTCGGCCTCGTTGTGCCACTCGGCCGGGTGCATCGCCACGTACTGCGCGATGCGCGGCCGGTCGATCGAGTGGTTCGGTCGCACGCCGTGCGCGAGCAGCGAGTTGAAGATCAGCAGGTCGCCGGCCTCCATCGACACGTTGACGATGCGCAGGCCGGTCGTGTCGGGGTGCATCGGGTCGCGGTCGGCCGGTTGGGTCTTCACCCACGCATCGAAGTCGGAGAACAACTCGGGCACGCACTGGAAGCCGCCGGTTTCCTCGTCCTGCGCGGCCAGGCTCAGCACGCCCTGCACGCCGATCGGCAAGGGCCGCTTCGACGTGTCGACGTCCCAGTGGATGAAGCCGTTCGGGTTGCCCTTCACCTTCTTCGGCAGGTTCAGGTTCGCGCGGTCGATCGTCACCCACAGGTCCTCGCGGTCCCAGATGTCGACGAACGCGTCGTACACGCGTGGGTCGGTGCGCGTGTCCCACAGGTACTGGTGGTTGTAGATCTCCAGCATCCCCGTGTGATTCAGCTCGCGCATGGCGTGCTCGCGCCGCTGCGGGGCTTCCCAAGTGGCCGGGTCGTGCGGGTCCTTCTCGTCGAACCGCCAGAGCAGATCCACCAGCCGGTCGACCTTCTCGCGTGGCACGGCCTGCTTGACGATGACGTAGCCCTGCGTGATCCAGTGCTGCCAGTCGTCCTCCGACAGCACGCGCAGCGGCAGCCGCTTGCGGATGTCCTTCAGCTGCACGTCCGAGACATGCGACGTCGGGTGGCTGTGCTCGTTCATCGAGATGTGCACGATGATCCTCTCGGCAGTCGGCAGTCGGCAGTCGGCAGTCGGCAGTCGGCAGTCGGCAGTCGGCAGTCGGCAAGTCGGCAGTCGGCAGTCGGCAGTCGGCAGTCGAGGTAGTGCGGCGTGTCCCACGCCGCCGCTGTGGATAGCGGCGCGGTCGGAGACCGCGCCCTACCTTGTGTTCCTACGCCAACAACCCCTTGACCACCTTGCCGTGGACGTCGGTCAGGCGGAAGTCGCGGCCCTGGAACTTGTACGTCAGCTTCTCGTGGTCGATGCCGAGCAGATGCAGCATCGTCGCGTGCAGGTCGTGTACCTCGACGGGATCCTTCGTGATGTTGTACCCGAGCTCGTCGGTCTCGCCGTAGGTGATGCCTGGCTTGATGCCGCCGCCGGCCATCCACATCGTGAAGGCGCGCGGGTGGTGGTCGCGGCCGAGGAACTTCGAGCCGTTGCGGGCCTCGTTCATCGGCGTGCGGCCGAACTCGCCGCCCCACACCACGAGCGTCGTGTCGAGCAGTCCGCGCTGCTTCAGGTCCTTTACGAGCGCCGCGGCCGCCTGGTCGGTCTGGCGGCACATGTGCGGCAGCTTCTCGATCACGTCGTCGCCGAAGCTGGCGCCGTGGGTATCCCAGCCGCGGTGATACAGCTGCACGAAGCGGACGCCGCGCTCCACCAGCCGGCGGGCCAGCAGGCAGTTGTTGGCAAACGAGGTCTGCCCCGGCTGCGTGCCGTAGAGGTCGTGCACCGCCTGCGGCTCGTCGCTGATGTCGGTCAGCTCGGGGACGCTGGTCTGCATCCGGTAGGCGAGCTCGTACGCGTTGATGCGCGTCTCGATCTCCGGATCGCCGACGCTGGCCTGCCGCATGCCGTTCAGGTCCTTGAGTGCGTCGAGCGACGCACGACGCAACTGCGCGTCGACGCCCGCGGGATTGGAGACGAACAGCACGGGATCGGCCCCGCTGCGGAACTCCACGCCCTGGTGCGTGGTCGGGAGGAAGCCCGACCCCCAGCACGACTTGCCCCCGTCCGGGTTGTTCTCGCCGGAGATCAGCACGACGAAGGCGGGCAGGTCCTTCGAGTCCGAGCCCAGCCCGTACGACAGCCACGACCCCATGCTCGGGCGCCCGATCACCTGGTGGCCCGTGTTCATGAAGATCTGCGCCGGTGCGTGGTTGAACTGCGTCGTCGACATCGACTTGACGATGGCGATGTCGTCCGCGATGGTGCCGAGGTGCGGCAGCAGGTCCGAGATCTCCTGGCCCGACTGGCCGTGGCGCCTGAATTCGTACGGCGAGCCGAGGAGGCGGGGCGTGCCCTTGATGAACGCGAACCGCTCGCCCTTGACGATCTCGGCCGGAATCTCCTGCCCGTCGTACTTGCGCAGGGCCGGCTTGTTGTCGAACAGGTCGAGCTGCGACGGCGCGCCGGCCATGAACAGGAAGATCACCTGCTTGGCCTTCGGGGCGACGGCCGGAGCCACCTGCCGCGCCGCCTGCGCGAACAACTGCTCCTGCATGAGCGAGGCGAGCGCCGCCCCGCCGATGCCGAACCCGGTTGCCTGGCGGAAGAAGTGGCGTCGTGTGACTGCCTTCAGTTCGTTCATCGTCGTTCTCGATCACGGCCGGCTCGGCCTTTCGACTGCGCTCAAGCCGCCCCTGCCGTCCGTAAGCCGTAAGCCCTGAGCCTGTCCTTGTGAGCCCTGAGCCTTGAGCCCTGAGCCTGCCCCTATCCCTTGGTCATCGTCTCGTCCAGGTTCAGCAGCACGTTGCCGACCATCGTCCAGGCGGCCAGGTCCAGTTGATCGGGCGTGAGCGCGGTGCCGGCCTTCAGGCCGAGCGCCTCGATCGCTTCCCCGGGGACCTTCGCGTAGCGCGTGCGTGCCTGGGCATGGAAGGTCCGCAGCCGCGCCAGTTCCTGCGCGGTCGGCAGCCGACTCGTGACCAGGCGGAAGCCGAGCGTCAGTCGGGCGTCGACGGTGGCCGGTGAGGCCTCGGCGCGCATGCGGGTGGCCAGGGCGCGGGCGTACTCGAAAAAGCCGGTGTCGTTGAGCGTCGCGAGCGCCTGCAGCGGCGTGTTGGTGCGCACGCGGCGCACGGTGCAGAACTCCCGGCTGGTGCCGTCGAAGGTCGTGAACATCGGGAACGGCGCGGTGCGGCGATGGAACGTGTAGAGGCTGCGGCGGACCCGATTCTCCCCGGTGCTCTCGATCCAGCGCGAGTTGTCGTACGGGTTGTCCCAGATGTTGGGCGGCTGCGGCGGGAACACGCTCGGCCCCCCGATCTTCGTGCTGAGCTGCCCGCTCGCGGCCAGGGCCACGTCGCGCACCATCTCTGCCTCCATGCGGAAGCGGGGCCCACGCGCGAGCAGCCGGTTGTACGGGTCGCGGGCCTGCAGCGCCGGCGCCACCGTCGAGTCCTGCCTGTACGTCGAGGAGAGCACCAGCGTCCGCAGCAGTCGCTTGACGCTCCAGCCCTGATCCATGAAGTCGACGCCCAGCCAGTCCAGCAACTCGGGATGTGAGGGCGGCGCGCCCATCGTGCCGAAGTCCTCGCTGGTATCGACGAGGCCGCGCCCGAACAGCGCTTCCCAGTACCGGTTCACCGCGACGCGCGCGGTGAGCGGGTTGTCGCGCCGCACCAGCCAGCGGGCCAGGCCGAGCCGATTGGGCGGCAGGTCGTCGCCGAGCGGCGGCAGCGAAGAGGGCGTGTTGGCATGGACGCGCTCGCCCCGCGCCGTGAACGCCCCGCGTTCACGAAAGTCGATGGCGGGCCGCTCGAACGTCGGCTTCTCCTCCATCACGAGCGCAGTGGGAAGCTTCAGGTCGTCGAGCGCCTTCTTCAGGCGCGCGACCTCCTTGCGCTCCGCCTCGAACAGGTCCGACTGCTCCCTGAACTGCGTCGCCAGGTCCCTGGCCTGCGCTGCCGTGCGGGCCGACAGCGGCACGTCGAGCACCGCGCGCGTGCGGGCGCTGACGCCTACCGCCAGCAACGGGTCTTTGGCCGTCGTCGTCGACACCCGGAAGCGCCCCAGCCCCTGGCCCAGCGTACCGTCCTCGTGGCCGAGGACGACGGTCAGCACGGTGCCGCCGGGATGGCCGATCGGCGCCCTGGGAACCAGCACCAACTGGAAGGGCACGCGCCATCCCTCGCGCACCGCGTCGACCACCCACGCATTGCCGAGGCGCGCGTAGGCCTTGGGCGTGGCGACCGTGAGCCCCAGCAGGTCGCCGCGCGACACGTTGCCGTCGGCCTTGACCGCCGTGAACGCGACAGGCGTCCGCTTCGTGGGGTCGGACGCGGGGGCGGCCAACACCTGCACGTTGGTCAGCCGGAAGTGGCCGTAGGGATCCCGTCCCGGGCCCTGCTTGGGCAGCGACGGGTCGAGCAGCGCCTCGACGCGGACGCCCGTGACGCCGGTGGCGTCGGTCGTCGCCTGGATTGTGTAGGTGGTGTTCGGGGGATTGGGACCGCTGGCGAGCACGCTGCCGTCGTCCTTCACGGTCAGCACGGTGCCGTTGGTCGCCGCCGCGTGGCTCGGCATCAGCGCCGCCCAGGCCTTGCCGGCATCGCGCACCTCCGCCTCCCAGCGGGCCTGCGCGCTGGCGCGTTCGGCGGTGTTGGTCGCGAGCGCCTCCTCGGCGGCCTTCAGCTGCGCGCGCAGGGCGCTGCGCGTCGCGTCCTGTTCCGGCGTGGCGAGGTCCAGGACCCCTTCGAAGTAGCGCGTGCCGTCGCCGAACGTCTCGGAGCGGTACGCGGGGTTGGCGAAGAAGGCCATCAGCCGGAAGTAGTCCTTCTGGCTGAACGGGTCGTACTTGTGGTTGTGGCACTGCGCGCACGCCAGGGTGCTGCCCAGCCACACGGTCGCCGTCGTGTTGACGCGGTCCACCTGCACTTCGTACAGCGCCTCGTCCGGATCGACGCCGCCTTCCTCGTTGGTCATCGCGTTGCGGTGGAAGCCCGTGGCGATGCGCTGGGCGCGGGTCGCGCCGGGCAGCATGTCGCCGGCGACCTGTTCGACGGTGAAGCGGTCGAACGGCATGTCGGCGTTGAAGGCCTCGATCACCCAGTCGCGATACGGCCACATCGAGCGCAGCCGGTCCTTCTCGTGGCCGTTGCTGTCGGCGTAGCGCGCCAGGTCGAGCCAGGGCCGCGCCCAGCGCTCCCCGAAATGCGGCGAGGCGAGGAGGCGATCGACGACGCGTTCGTAGGCGTCGGGCCGTGCGTCGGCGAGGAAGGCGTCGAGCTCGGCGATCGTCGGCGGCAGGCCCGTGAGATCGAGCGACACCCGTCGCAGCAGGGTCTCCTTCGAGGCCTCGTGCGACGGCATCAACTTCTCGGCGTCCAGTCGGGCGAGCACGAAGCGGTCCACCGGCGTGCGGACCCACGCCTCCTGCGACACGGCGGGCGGCGCGGCCTTCTTGGGGGCGACGTACGCCCAGTGCTCCTCGACCGTGTGTGTGGCCGTGGTGGCCGGCCCGCCCGGCCAGGTCGCGCCCTGATCGATCCAGGCGCGGATGAGGCCCGTCTGCTCGGCGGTGAGCGGATCCTTGTCGAGGGGCATGCGGTCTTCGCCGCCCTCGCCGAGGATGCGCTGCAGCAGGTAACTCTTCGCGCTGTCGCCCGGCACCAGCAGCGGTCCGGTCGCGCCTCCCTTCAGCGCCAGGTCACGGACGTGGAGCCGCAGCTTGCCGCGCGCCTTCTTCTCGCCGTGGCACTCGTAGCAGTGCTCGCGGAGCAGGGGTTCGATCTGGGTGGCGAAGTCGATCGTGGCGGCCGGTTGCGCTGACTGCACCACGTCGCCGCCGACCCAGAGTGCGGCCAGCGTGGTGGTGGCGAAGACGAGGGCTGCGCCGGGCAGCCAGCGGAGGCCAGTGGACATCGGCATCGGGAGCAGGGCCATGATACCCCGCTCACGCTGGCTCACGGCTCATGGCTCGAGGCTCAGAAAGCTCCCGAAAGACCCTGAGCCCTGAGCCCGTTCTATCCCTTGGTCACCGTCTCGTCCAGGTTCAGCAGCACGTTGCCGACCATCGTCCAGGCGGCCAGGTCCAGTTGATCGGGCGTGAGCGTGGTGCCGGCCTTCAGGCCCAGCGCCTTGACGGCTTCCTCGGGCACCTTCGCGTAACGCGTGCGGGCCTGGGCGTGGAAGGTGCGCAGGCGCGCCAGCTCCTGGGCGGTCGGCAGGCGACTGGTGACGAGCCGGAATCCCAGGGTGAGGCGGGCGTCGACACTGGCGCCTGGCGCCTCGGTGCGGATGCGTGTGGCCAGGGCGCGGGCGAACTCGAAGAACCCGGTGTCGTTCAGCGTCGCGAGCGCCTGCAGCGGCGTGTTGGTGCGCACGCGCCGCACCGTGCAGAACTCGCGGCTGGTGCCGTCGAAGGTCGTGAACATCGGGTACGGCGCGGTGCGGCGATGGAACGTGTACAGGCTCCGGCGCACGCGATCCTCGCCGGTGCTCTCGACCCAGCGTGAGTTGTCGTACGGGTTGTCCCAGATGTTGGGCGGCTGCGACGGGAAGACGCTCGGGCCGCCGATCTTCCGACTCAGTTGTCCGCTCGCCGCCAGGGCGACGTCGCGGACCATCTCGGCTTCCATGCGGAAGCGCGGGCCGCGCGCGAAGAGGCGGTTGTACGGATCGCGCGCCTGCAGCGCCGGCGAGACGCCCGAGTCCTGCCGGTAGGTCGACGACAGCACCAGGGTGCGCAGCAGGCGCTTGACGCTCCAGCCCTGCTCCATGAAGTCGACGGCCAGCCAGTCCAGCAACTCGGGGTGCGACGGCGGCGCGCCCATCGTGCCGAAGTCCTCGCTCGTTTCCACCAGCCCGCGGCCGAACAGCGCTTCCCAGTACCGATTCACCGCGACGCGCGCCGTCAGCGGGTTGTCGCGCCGCACCAGCCAGCGCGCGAGCCCCAGACGGTTGGGCGGCAGGTCGTCGCCCATCGGCGGCAGCGATGACGGCGTGTTGGCGTACACCTTCTCGCCGGGCGCCGTGAACGCGCCGCGCTCGCGGACGACGGTGGAGGGGCGCTCGAACGATGGCTTCTCCTCCATGACCAGCGTGGTCGGCAGCTTGAGGTCGTCGAGCGCCTTCTTCAGGCGCGCGATCTCCTTGCGCTCCGTCTCGAAGAGCGGATCCTGCTCGCGGAACTGGCTGGCGAGCAGCTTCGCCTCGTCCTCGCTGCGGGCCGCCAGCGGCTTGCCCAGCGCGGCGCGCGTCCGCGCCGTGATGGACACCGCGTCCAGAGGCTTCGCCCCCGTCGTCGCCGACAGCCGGAAGCGCCCGAGGCCCTGCCCGATCGTCCCGTCTTCGTGGGCGAGTTCGACGGTGATGACGGTGCCGCCTGGTTCCCCGAGGGGCGTCTTCGGAACGAGCACCAACTGGAACGGCACGCGCCAGCCGTCCCGCACGGCATCGACCACCCAGGAGCGGCCCTGCCGTGCGTACGTCGCGGGGGCATCAGTGGTGAGGGGTAGCAGGTCGCCGCGCGACACGTTGCCGTCGCCCTTCACGGCGGTGAACTCGACGCGTCGCCGGTTGGCCGGGGCCGCGGCGGGGGCCGCGAACACGCGGATCCCCGTCAGGCGGAAGTGTCCGTACGGATCCCGCCCGGGTCCCTGCTTGGGCAGCGACGGGTCCAGCAGGGCCTCGAGGCGCAGGCCGGTGAGGCCCGTCGTCGTGGTCGTGGCCTGCAGCGTGTACACCGTGACCTTCGGGTTCGGGCCACTCGCCAGGACGCTCCCGTCGTCGCGCACCGACAGCTGCGCGCCGTTGGTGGCGGCCGCGTGGCTCGGCACGAGCGTCGTCCAGCCGCGGCCGGTCTCGGCAAGCGACGACTCCCACCGCGCCTGGGCGGCGGCGCGCGCCGGCGTCTCGGCGGCGAGCGCGTCCTCGGCGACCTTGAGCTGCGCCTTGATGGTCGTCCGCTGCGCGTCCTGCTCGGGCGTCGCGAGATCGACCTGCGCTTCGGTGTACTTGAACCCGGCGCCGTGCTTGTCGACCGTGTAGGCGGGATTGGCGAAGAACGCCATCAACCGGAAGTAGTCCTTCTGGCTGAAGGGGTCGTACTTGTGGTTGTGGCACTGCGCGCACGCCAGGGTGCTGCCGAGCCACACCGTGCTCGTCGTGTTGACGCGGTCGACGAGCACCTCGTACAGCGCTTCCTCGGGATCGACGCCGCCTTCCTCGTTGGTCATCGCATTGCGGTGGAACCCGCTCGCGATGCGCTGGGCGCGCGTCGCGCCAGGCAGCATGTCGCCGGCGATCTGCTCGACGGTGAAGCGATCGAAGGGCATGTCGGCGTTGAACGCCTCGATCACCCAGTCGCGATACGGCCACATCGAGCGCAGCCGATCGGCCTCGAAGCCGTTGCTGTCGGCGTAGCGGGCCAGGTCGAGCCACTGGCGCGCCCAGCGCTCCCCGAAATGCGGCGAGGCCAGCAGGCGATCGACGACGCGCTCGTAGGCGTCGGGCCGGGTGTCGGCGACGAAGGCATCGAGTTCCGCGATGGTCGGCGGCAGGCCGGTCAGGTCCAGCGACACGCGTCGCAGCAGGACCTCCTTCGGCGCCTCGTGCGAGGGCACCAGCTTCTCGGCGTCGAGTCGGGCGAGCACGAAGCGGTCGACCGGCGTCCGGACCCAGGCCTCCTTCGAGACGGCGGGGGGCGCGGCCTTCTTCGGCGCGACGTACGCCCAATGCTCCTCGACCGTGTGGGCGGCCGTGGTAGCCGGCCCACCCGGCCACGTCGCGCCCTGATCGATCCAGGCGCGGATGAGCGCGGTCTGCTCGGGGGTGAGCGGGTCCTCGTCGAGCGGCATGCGGTCCTCGCCGCCCTCGCCGAGGATGCGCTGCAGCAGGTAGCTCTTCGCGCTGTCGCCGGGCACGAGGAGCGGTCCAGTGGCGCCGCCCTTCAGGGCGAGGTCACGGACGTGCAGGCGCAACTTGCCGCGCGCCTTCTTCTCGCCATGACACTCGTAGCAGCGCGACTCCAGAATGGGCTGGATCTGGGTCGCGAAGTCGACGGGCGCCGGTGCCTGGGCCGACAGGAGCGCGCTCGACGCCAGTCCTGCCGGGGCACACGCCGCCGCCACGATGAAGGCCGGCCCGGCCAGCCGCTGCAGCGATCGCGCGAAGGACATGGAGATGAGGCGGATCATACACAGGCTCAGGGCGTACGGCTCTGGGCTCAAGGCTCAGGCCGAAGGCCCAAGGCCCAAGGCCCAAGGCCCAGGTCTGAGGCGTGGTAACGTTCCGGCCGGTTCCCAGGAGGCCGCCGATGCACGCACCCGTCCGTCGTCTACCGTTGTCCTTGCTGCCGCTGTTGCTGGCGGTCACACTGGGGAGCGCCTGCGGTTCCTCGACGCCCGAGGCGCCCGCGCCGACCTCCGCCCCGGCCGCTGCGCCGGCGCGCACACCTGCAATGACCAGAACTCCCTTCGGACAGCTGCCCGACGGCCAGGCCGTCGAGGCCTTCACCTTCACCAACGCCAAGGGCATGTCCGTCACGGCCATCACCTACGGCGGCATCATCACGTCGCTCAAGGTGCCCGACAAGGCGGGCCAGCTGGCCGACGTCGTGCTCGGCTACGACTCGCTCCAGGGTTACCTCGACAAGTCGCCGTTCTTCGGCACCATCGTCGGCCGCTACGGCAACCGCATCGCCAAGGGCAAGTTCACCCTCGACGGCAAGACCTACTCGTTGCCGATCAACAACGGCGAGAACCACCTGCACGGCGGCCCGCAGGGCTTCGACAAGAAGGTCTGGAAGGCCGAGCCGTTCGAGCACCCTGGCGCGGTGGGCGTGGTCTTCACGCACACCAGCCCCGACGGCGACATGGGCTACCCGGGCACGCTCGCGGTGAAGGTCACCTACACGCTCACCGACGACAACACCCTGCGCTTCGACTACGAGGCGACCACCGACAAGGCCACGCCCGTCAACCTGACGCAGCACACCTACTTCAACCTCGCCGGCGCCGGCTCGGGCGACATCCTCGGCCACGAGATCGAGATGAAGGCCGACCGCTACACGCCGGTGGACAAGGGCCTCATCCCGACCGGCCAGCTCGCGCCCGTCGAGGGCACGCCGTTCGACTTCCGCAAGGCCACGCCGATCGGCGCCCGCATCGACGCCGACCACCCGCAGATCAAGGCCGGCGGCGGCTACGACCACAACATGGTGTTCACCCGCACCGGCACGGACCTCGAGCCGCTGATCACCGTGTACGAGCCGACGACCGGCCGCACCATGACCGTGGCGACGACGCAGCCCGGCGTGCAGTTCTACACGGGCAACTTCCTCGACGGCACGATCACCGGCAAGGGCGGCAAGGTCTACCCCAAGCGAGCCGGGTTCTGCCTCGAGACGCAGCACTTCCCGGACTCGCCCAACAAGCCCGAGTTCCCGACGACGATCCTGAAGCCGGGCGAGACGTACCGGCAGAGCACCGCGTACACCTTCGGCGTGCGCTGAGGTGGCAATTTGAAATTGCACATCTGAAATTGATCGGCGGCCGGCCTGTCGGCCTTGCCGCTCGACACATCTCGAGGGGCGGCGGCGCAGCCGCGCCCCTCGAGAATTTCAGATTGTCCAATTTCAAATTGGCAGCATCAGGCCGTACCATCGGTAGCTCATCCAGGCGCGAGGACCTGTCCAGATGCCCCTGCACGAGCTGCTCGATGTGGCGCCGGTCACGCCGCGCACGCGTCCGTCGCCAAGACCCACCCTGGCGGGGCGGTGGCTCGATCTTGTCGAGCGCGTCGGGAACCGGTGCCCCGACCCCATCCTGCTGTTCCTCGTGGCCCTCGCGGCGACCTGGGGCCTGTCCGCCCTGCTGGCCGGCATCGACTTCGGGGTGCTGGACCCGCGCAACGGGCAGCCCCTGCGGATCAACGACCAACTGACGCTCGTGGCGATGTCGGCCTTCCTGGCCAACATGACGGTCACCTACGTCACCTTCCCGCCGCTCGGCATGGTGCTGGTGATGGTGCTGGGGGTGGGCCTGGCCGAGCGGTCCGGCCTGCTCGCGGCCGCGTTGCGCGGGGTGCTGGCGGTGGCGCCGGTCCGACTGCTCACGCCGCTGGTCGTCCTGGCCGCGATCGTCGCGCACGTCCTCTCCGACTCGGCGCTCGTGATCGTGTTGCCGCTGGCCGCGGCCCTGTTCTACGTCGCCGGTCGCCACCCGCTCCTCGGCATCGTCGCCAGCTTCGCGCCCCTGTCCGGGCTGCTGTTCGGCAGCCTGCTGCCGCAGAGCCTCGACGCGATTCTCGCCGGATTCACCGAAGGCGGGGCGCGCCTCATCGACCCCGCGTTCAGGGTCACGCCGCTGAACAACTACTGGCTCGCCGCCGCCATCGCGCTGGCCGCCGTGCCGGCCACGTGGTGGATGGTGGACCGCACGATCGCGCCACGCGTCGCCGACATCGTCGTGGACGGCGACCCGGCGCTGATGCCCTCGGCACCGCCGCTGACCGCGCCCGAGCGTCGTGGGCTGTGGGGCGCCGCACTGGCGTGCCTGGCCGTCCTCGGTGCCGTGGCGTGGGCCGCCTGGCCGGCGGGCTCGCCGTTGCGCGGCGCAGACGGGTCGCTCACCGGCGCGGGAGCGCCGCTGATGCGCGGCATGACGCCGATCCTGCTGGTGCTGGCGGCCGTGCCGGCGCTGGTCTACGGGCGCGTCGCCGGGACGATGCGTACGCACCGCGACGCCATCGAGGGCATGAGCGCCACCATGGCCTCGATGAACTACTACCTGGTGATGGTCTTCTTCGCGGCGCTGTTCACCAGGACGTTCGCCGAGTCCAACATCGGCGCCCTCGTGGCGGTGACTGGCGCGGACGCGCTGCGTGCCTCCGGCCTGCCGGGTGCGATCACGATCCTCGGGGTGGTCGGCCTGACGTTTGCGCTGGACGTGATCGTGCCGTCGGCCTCGGCCAAGTGGGCACTGCTGGCGCCCATCCTGGTGCCGATGCTGATGAGCGCGGGCCTGTCGCCGCACCTCACGCAGGCGGCCTTCCGGATCGGCGACGGCCCCATGAACCTGATGTCGCCGTTGTTCCCGTACTTCCCGCTGGTGCTGGCGTTCTGTCGCCGCTACGTCACGACGTGCGGCCTCGGCACGATCATGGCGCTCGTGCTGCCGCTCGGGGTGATGTACCTCGGGCTGCAGGTCGCGATGCTGATGGCGTGGTGGGCGCTGGGGCTGCCGCTCGGTGTCGGCGCGGGCTATGCCGTGCCCTGAGGTGGCAATTTGAAATTGGAAATTTGAAATTGATCGGCGGCCGGCCTATCGGCCTTGCCGCTCGACACATCCCGAGGGGCAAGGCGAAGCCGCGCCCCACGAGAATTTCAGATTGTCCAATTTCGAATTACCTGGGCCGCTCGTTCCCCCACAGCTTCGGCCCGTTGCCCATCGACTTGCGCCAGGCGTCGCGCCAGCGGTGGATGTCGCTGGGGCCGATGGCTGGCATCAGCTTGCGGGACTCGCGGTCAGGGAAGGCCGGGAACGCCTTGTGTGGCTCGGTCTGGTACCAGTAGGCCACCGTCGCCATGTCGAGCGTCAGGTTGTTGTCGTGGCCGTGCTCGATCGACACCCGCAGCGACTTCTGGAAGCGCACCGGGTCGGTCACGTGGAAGCGGTACACGTGCGTGCGCCCGAGCCAGCCGGTCTCGCCGTCGACGCGTGCGTAGCCGAAGAACGGGTGCTGGTACAGGCTGTCGGGTGACCAGGACGTGTTGAAGTAGTCCTCAGTCCCCGTCCCGTGCAGGGAACCGGGCCACGCCTCGCCATCCACCTGGAAGAGATCGTCGCCCTCGCCGTACCACATCGGCGACGGCGAGTGGACGTAGTAGTTCATCCCCACGTAGTGCCCGCGGCCGGTGATGTCGGCCACCAGGAAGTTGCCGGCGCCCGTGGTGTTCTTCTGCTCCGGCCCGAGCGTGTTCCACTCGTTCTCGCCGTACGCCTGCGCCTCGGTCAGCTCGTGGTGGTACCAGGCGTGAAAGTAGGGCGTGTCGGCCGGCAGGGACGGCAATTGCTCGTAATCGACGTAGTAGTAGAAGGCGTCGATGGTGCGGCCTGTGTCGTTCTCCACCTCGATTCGGGCCCGCGACCTGAACGGCATCGGGAAGTAGCTGACCATGGCGCGCCCTTCGCGTGGGCCGGCGGCCAGAGGCAGCGCCGCCATCGGGTAGCTCTCGTTCCACCCCTGCCCGAAGAACTCGCCGATCGGCGCCTCCACGCTCGGTGTCGTCTCGTCGTCCCAGTACATGCGCAGGATGATGTCGTGGCGTGAGACGGTGGGCGGGGGCGGCGCGATGGTCACCCAGATGTGCGTGATCTGCCCGGGGCCCTTGATATCGGCGAGCACCCGTCGCTCGCCCTGCGCGATCTTCTCCAGGCGGTCGTTGTTGCCGCCGCTGCGATCGAAGCTGCTGATCCGGAGGCTCCTGACGCCCGGCTGCAGCGTCAGCCAGCCCTGGAGCAGGGAGCCTGTCGATTGGGAGTCGACGGCGGTCGTCGCCAGGGCGACGAGGCCGGTCATGGCGAGGAGCCGTGAGGCGAGGAGCCGTGTGCGCATGCGGTGATCTACTGCCGGACGCCGCTGGAGCGCAAACACCCGCGAGATGCGCTCGCCCTGCCGATGGTCAGGTGCCAGCGACTCCGGACGTCGGACGCCGCCCCGTCCGCCTGTAGTCCATCGCCCGCGGAGACGGCCCAGTGCGGGTTTCCACTACGTTCGACCGGTGCGACGCGGGTACGATGCGGCAGCGGCTGTTCAGTCCCCCGCGTCACGGCGTTTGTGGAAGGAGAGTCGCCCAGTCCCGCGCCGATGACCAACGCCCTCGCCCTGTCCAGTTCGCCGACCGATGACGCCGCGCTCGTGGCGCGGGTGCGGGCCGGTGATCCGGACGCCGAGGCCGAGTTGGCACGGCGGTTCGCGCCGCGCATGCGCGTCCTGTGCCTGGCGCGCACCCGGCGGCCCGACCTGGCCAACGACCTGGCGCAGGATGCAATGATCGCGCTCCTGCTGGAACTCCGCCGCGGCGGCCTTCGCGATCCAGCGGCCCTGCCGGCCTTTGCCGCCGGCATCGCCCGGAACATCGTGCGGTCGGAGCATCGCGCCTCGAGACGGCACGACGTCGGGAGTCTCGAGGTCGACGTCGACGTGGCCCGGGAGGAGGGCGAGGACGCCGCGGTGCGTCGCCTCGACGTCGAGCGCGCCCTCGACGGGCTGCCGGTGGCCGACCAGCAGGTGCTCCGCCTCATCCTCGTCGAGGGCTGCAAGCCCGCCGACGTGGCGGCACGCCTCGGCATCTCTCCGGAGGCGGCGCGGACGCGCAAGCTGCGGGCCCAACGCCGACTGATGGAGGCGTTCGACACCGCGTTCCAACCCCGGCCGCCCGGGCGCGCGACCGGTTCCGCGCCGGGGATGTCACGTTCCATGTAGCATCGACCACTCACCACCGATGAGCGCCTGCACTCGCTTCCCGGACGATGCGCAGGTCCTCCGATACGTGACCAGCGACCTGGCCGAGCCAGAGCTGTCCGCATTCGAGGATCACCTCTTCGCCTGCGACGCCTGCCTCCAGCGGGTCGAGCGGTACCAGGCCGCGCAGGCGGCACTGGCCAGCCGCGACCTGCCGCAGGGGCCGGTGGGCGTGATGGTGCCCTTCGACGACGCGCCGACGCCCGGCCGACGACGGCTCTGGTGGCTGGGGGCCGTTGCGGCGCTGTTCGTGCTGGCCCTGGGCGCCGTCGTGTGGCGGCCTGCGACGCCGGCCCCGGCCCGCGTCATGGCCACCCCCGACGTCCCCGGGGGCACCGACGCCCTGGCGCCCCCGCCGGTCGCCCGCGGCATCGACAGGTTGGGCATCGCGGCCCTCGCCATGGTCACACCGCCGCCGTACCTGCCGGTCACGACGCGCGGCGGCAGCGACGTGGCGGCCTTCGCCACCGCCATGGACGCCTACACCCGCCAGGACTGGACGGCCGCCTCCCGCGGGCTGGCCGCCATCGCCACGCCCGAGGCGCAGTTCTACAAGGGAATCGCCGACCTGATGCGCGGGGAAGCCGCCGACGCAATCCGGGCGTTCGAGGGCACGCGCGACAGCGGCGTGCAGCCCTATGCGCGGGAAAGCGCCTTCTACCTGGGCAAGGCGGCGCTGTTGCGGGGGGATCTGGCGGCGGCGCGGCAGCAGTTTGTCGCCGCCGGGGCAAGCCGGGCGACGACGGCCGCGCAGGCTCGTCGCCTCGTCTCGGCGCTCGACGAGCTCAGGTGAGCGCCGCTCAGGGCACGCCGACCGACACGTAGCCGGCCCACAGCAACGGCGTCGACGGCAGGCGCACCACCTGCGCCCCGACCTTGCGGGTCAGCGTGCCGGCGCGCAAGGCCCGCAGCTGCCGCAGTTGCGCGGTGCGCAGCGCCTCGGCCACGGTCGCGCCGCGGGCGTGCGCCGCATAGAAGGCCTCCATCACCCGCAGCCCTGCCTCGTCGGGCAGTTCCCACGTCGTCGCGACGATCGCGCGGGCGCCGGCGGCCAGGAAACTGCGCGTGAAGCCGAGCGTGCCCTCGCCGGTCACGCGCCCGAGCGCCGTGCGGCACGCGCTGAGCACCACTGTCGCGCCGGCCAACGACAGCGTGTGCACCTCATCGGCGGTCAGCATCCCATCGTCGGCAGCGCCGCCCGCCCCGCGGGCCAGCAGCAGGTACGACGGCGCCGTGGCTTCCTCCGACACTTGCGCGTGGGTGGCCACGTGCAGCCAGGTCGCGCCGTCGACGCTGGCCCGCAGCGCGCGTTCGGTCGCCGCGCCTCCGGTGGAGAGCCGAGCGCGCGGCCCCAGGCGACGAGCGACGCGACGAGCCTCCTCGCCCGCGTAGGGCAGCGGCGGCGGGAGCGCGACGCCCGGCAGGCGCGGCAGGGGCGACGGGTTGCCGATCACGACGGCCGTGCCGGCCGGGGCCGGCGCGTCGCTCGCGTCGCGGGCGACGGCTGCCGCGAGGACGGCCACCGATGGCGCGTAGTGCAACGCGTGTCGCTCGATCAGGTAGCGGCCACGCGCATCGAGCAGGCCCGCGAAGGGAAGGTGCAGCAGGGGGCCGTGCGGCACGATGGTCAGCCGGCTGCCGGGCGCCGTGGGGAGGTCGGCAGCCAGCGGCGCGATCAGGGTGCGGTGCAGCGTCCGCCACGGGCCCAGGTCGGGCCCGCCGAGCAACGAGGCGTTGATCGCGGCCGGCACGTTGCCGGAGCCGGCGGCGGTCCTCACCAGTTGGCGCAGGACGCGTTCGCCGGCCGGCAGGCGATGGGCGGTCAGGCGATCGGCCGACACGACCCAGGCGATGGTGTCATCGGCGCCGACCCAGTACACGAGCAGCGTCGTGTCCAGCCGGCGCGCCAGCGCCTGCATCGCCCCGACGTCGGCCGGCCGGGTGTCGGGCGCGTCGGGGCGACGCTGCATCAGGTCGAGCAGCGCGCGGGCCCGTGCCTGCTCGGCCAGCTGGAGGGCGGTCGTGGTGGCGCCGCGGCGGGTGGCGATGTCGATTGCGACCGCGAAGAGGCCCTGGTGCAGGTCGCCGAAGCCCCGCCGGGCGGTGTCGCCGGCCAGTGCCCGGGCGCGCGCGTCCTCGACCTGCCGCAGGGCCTGGTCCAGATCGCGCTGCGCCTCGTCGAGGCGGCCCGAGCTGGCCAGCAGCATCGCGTGTGCGCCGAGCCAGGTCACCGACTCGTCGAAGCCGGGCGCCGGCAGGGCCGCCTTCGCCTCGTCGAGAGCGGCGAGGCCCTCGTCGGTCCGGCCGAGCATGCGCAGGGCCTCGGCGGTCTGGCGCAGCCGCGTCGCGCGCAGGTACGAGGACTTCTCCTCGCGCAGGACGAGGCGCAGTTCGGTCAGCGCTGCCTCGCTCTGGCCCGCGCCGAGCAGCGAGCCGGCGAGGTTGCCGCGAAGGAACACCTCGTACCGGGTGAGCGACGCGGCGCGCGCCCGGGCGAGCGCGCGCCTGTAGATCCTGACCGCCCGCTCGTGCTGGCCCAGCCTGTCGTAGGTCACCGCCTGCGCGTTCAGGCTCTGCAGGAGCGCGGGCAGGTCGCCGTCCGCCTCCTGGAGACGAGCGGCCTGTCCGTAAAGCGTCAGGGCGGCGTTCAACTGCCCGTGAGCCCGTTGGACCCGGCCCAGACTGACCAGCACCCGCCCGACGTCGGAGCGTAGCCCGAGGGCCTCGTAGCAGGCCCGGGCGATGGTGAGCGCCTCGTGCGCCTCGCCGTACTGCGCCACGTTGAACCGGGCGTCGCCTTGCGACTGCCACAGGCTGCACGCCGACGCGAAGCGGTCGGTTGGCTCCAGCAGGGCGACGGCGCGCGCCAGGGTCGGGTCGTACGCGGGCGTGCCACGCAGGGCGGTGATGCCTTGCGAGAAGGCCCAGGCCAGGGTCTCCCGGCTCGGCGCCTGCCGCTCGAGGATGTCGAGGGCGGCCGGTACCGAGGCGGTGACGTCGGCGGTGCGACCGTCGAGGGCGGCGACGCGGGCCAGCAGCAGCGTCGCCAGTTGTTCGTCGGTCACCAGGCCGTGATCGCGGGCGATGTCGCGGGCCCGCGTCAGCACCGCGCGGGCCGGGGCGAGCCGTTCACGGTCGAGGTGGAAGTCGCCGACCAGCCTGAGCGCGAGCGCCGCGGTCTCCGGCGCACCGGCGTGCAGCGCATCGGCCGCGATGGTGTCGGCAAGGGCGATGGCGTCGTCGGTGGCGCGCTGCTGGATCCGTGTGCGGAGCGTGGCCAGCCGCGGGTCGGAGGGTGTCCCCTGCGCGGCGGCCACAGTGACCGTGGCGACCCAGCAGAGGATGAGCAGCGCGAGACGCATCGACCACGACTATAGCGTCTGGGCTGTACGAGCTCGCCGGCCCGCCGGTGGGAGGAAAGGCGGGCGTACCATACGCTCGCAGTCGGGAATCGGGAGTCGGGAGTCGGGAGTCGGGAGTCGGGAGTCGGGAATCGGGAGTCGGGAGTCGGGAGTCGGGAGTCGGGAGTCGGGAATCGGGAGTCGGGAGTCGGGAGTCGGGAATCGGGAGTCGGGAGTCGGGGACCTGGAGCCGTAAGTGAGGGACGAGGGCATGCAGATCGGCACGATCGTTCGGGTGTTCGTCGCGCTGGCCGTCGCGACATCGGCGTTCGCGCAGGGCGGTCCGCAGTCGCCGCGTATCCAGATGCCCCGGCCGGGGACGCCGATGCCGCCGCGCGACACGAGCGCGCGGCCGACGGCGCAAGAAGAGGTCGGCACCGCGCGCCTCAGTGGCCGGGTGACCGCGGCCGACTCCGGCCAGCCCCTGCGGAGGGCCACCGTGTCGGCCCTGCCCACGCGCCAGCCCGAGGCGAACCGTCGGGGCGGGTTTCCGGGGCCGCCCCGCGTCTACTCGGCGCGCACCGACGAGGAGGGGCGGTTCACGATCACGGCCGTTCCTGCCGGTGAGTACAGCGTCACGGCGCGGCGTTCAGGCTACGTCGACCAGCAGTACGGACAGGCGACGTCCAACGCGCCCGGGCGCATGGTGAGCGTGACCGACGGCGCGACCGTGGGGCCGCTCGACTTCCGCCTGCAGCGCGGCGGCGTCATCACCGGGCGCGTCATCGACGAGGGCGGCGAACCGGCCGAACGCGCGCAGGTGCGCGTCCTGCGGGCCCAGCGGCTGGCCGGTCAGGTGCGCTACGTGCCCGCGGGGGCTGGCGACAGCACCGACGACCTCGGGCAGTACCGCATCTTCGGCCTCGCACCGGGCGAGTACCTCGTGATGGCCGAGCCCGGCGACCGACGCCCCTTCTTCATGGCGACGCCCGCCGTCCAGGGGGCCGAGACGGACGCCATCCCGACCTACGGGCCTGGCACCGTCAACCCCGCCGAGGCCATGAAGGTACAGGTGCAGGCCGGCGTCGAGGCGGCCATGGACATCCAGTTGGTGACCGCCAAGGTCGCGACCATCCGGGGCCAGGTGCTCACCTCGAAAGGGCAGCCCCTCGAAGGCGGGTTCGTGCGGATGCAGCCGCAGGGCGCCGTCTTCGTCGGCGGCATGGGCCAGGGTGGTCCCATCCGTCAGGGCGGGCAGTACGAAGTCGCCGGCGTGCCGCCGGGGACCTACACCCTGATGGTCGAACAGATGATGCGCGGCGGACCGGACGGCCCGGATGAGGACGGCCCACCGCCCGAGGGCGCGATGCAGACGGTCACCGTCGAGGGCGAGGATCTCGTCGTGCCCCTGACCACGAGCCCCGGATCCACGGCGCGCGGGCGCGTGATCGTCGAGGGCGGCGATCCGTCGGCGCTCGCCGACCGCACGCTGCGGATCTCCGGCGTGCCGACGCAGCCGATCGTCATGTTCGGATCGATGGTGCGGGGACGGGTCGCGCCGGACCTGTCGTTCACGGCGACGGGCCTCCGCGGTTCCCTCACCCTTGCCCTCAACGGGCTGCCGGACGGGTGGTGGGTGAAGGACGTGCGCATCGGCGGCCAGCCGGCGCTCGCCGGCTTCGACTTCGGGAACGGGCGGTCGATCGGCGGCGTGGAGATCGTCGTGAGCGGATCGCCATCGGGGCTGACGGGCACGGTCACGCTGCCCACCGGCGGCAAGGCCGACGACTACGCCGTGGTCGTCTTCCCCGAAGACGAGCAGCGGTGGGAGCAGGTCGGCATGATGAGGGGCCAGGCGCAGGTGGTGCGTCCTGGGCTCGACGGCGCGTTCAAGGTGCCGGTGCTCAGGCCGGGCAGCTACTACGTGCTGGCCGTGCCGGCCACGCAGGCCGACTGGAGCGTCATGGGCGACCCCGATCACCTGCGCACGCTGGCGGGACGGGCGCGCACCGTCGAGGTGAAGGAGGGGCAACTCACGCCGGTCACGCTGACGCTGGTGGAGCGCTGAGCCTGTTTGCCGCGCGCCTGCACATTCGGGGGCAGGAGGGATCATGTCCGTCACCGCCACTGCCGTCCCCGTCGCCCCCGTCGCACCGCAGGCCGCTCCCGCGCCGACCGCCGCGCATGCGCGCCAGAACGACAGCGCGCTCGCCTCGCTCGAGAAGCGCATCCTGGTGGCGATCGCCCGGCGGCTCCCGCGGGCGATCGGCCCCGACCACCTCACCGGCCTCGGCCTGCTCTCGATGCTCGGCGTCGGCGCCGCCTTCGCGGCCTCGTCGGTCGAGCCTCGCCTCCTGTACCTCGTGCCCGTCCTGCTCGCCCTCAACTGGTTCGGCGACAGCCTCGACGGCACCGTCGCCCGCGTCCGCGACGAGCAGCGCCCGCGCTACGGTTACTACGTGGATCACGTGGTGGACATCTTCGGGGCCGTGGCGCTGTTCTCGGGGCTGGCCCTGTCGGGCGCGATGCAGCCGGTGATCGCGCTCTCGCTGCTGGTGGCCTACGTCGCGGCGATGGCCGAGGTGTTCCTCGCCACGCACGTCACGCACGTGTTCCGCCTGGCCTCCTTCGGCTTCGGCCCGACGGAACTGCGCATCGTCCTCGCTGCCGGCGCGATCGCGCTCGTCGGGCGTCCGACGGTGGCGGTGCCGCTCGTCGGCCGGGTGCCGCTGTTCGACGTTGGCGGCCTCATCGCGGCGCTCGGCATCGCCACCGCCTTCGTCGCATCGGCGATCAGGATCGCGCGCCAGCTCGCACGAGAGGAGCAGGTGCGCCGGTGATCCTCCATGCTGTCCCCGGTCCATCGCCGACTCCCGGCCGAGGCCGGCAGCGACGGTCGGACTCGACCACCCGCCTGTCGCGATTCGTCGCCGTCGGCGGGCTCGGCTTCGCGGTGCAGATGACGGCGGCGACGCTGTTGCTGGCCTCCGGCGTTGCCCCGCTGCTGGCCACGCTGCTGGCGATCGAGGCCGCGATCATCCACAACCACGCATGGCATCGGCGGTGGGCCTGGAAGGACCGGGCGTCCAGCGTGGCGTGGATCACCTCCTTCACGCGCGCCCACCTCGGCGCCGGCGGCACGTCGCTGGTGGTGGGCGTGGGCACGGTGGCGGCGCTCTCGAACGTGCTGTCACCGATTGCTGCGCAAGTCGTCGCCGTGGGGCTCTGCGCGGTGCTGAACTACTGGCTGGCTGACCGCTTCGTGTTCCGCGCCGGCGCAGGCCGCCGCGTCGCCGCGGCGTCCGTTGCCGGCGCGAGGCGGATGCCGGTGACGTTCTTCGCACTGGCCATGCTGCTCGCCCTGCCCGTCGCCGCGCGCGCCGATGCCCCCTCACCAGCGGCGCTGCAATCGTGGGAGCGCTACGCTGCCGCCCTGTCGAGGGCCCGCGAGGCCGACCTGTCGCGCGGCGTCCCGGCCTGGGCGACCGACGACGACCCGCGGGGCACGGCGGTGCTGGCGGCACTGCGCCGTGGCGAGGTGCACGTCACGGGCCGCACCCTGCGCGGCATCGACGTCGACGACGCGACGCTGGAACACTGGCAGGGCAGCGTGTTGCTGCGCGGTGCGACGATCGCGGCGATCGCCGAGCGCCTGCGTCATCCCGAGCGCCACCCGACCCCGCGCGACGTGCTGGCACTCAAGGTGTCCAACTGGTCGGAGCAGGGCCACGACGTGTACCTGCGGCTGACGCGCTCGATGCTGGTGACCGCCACGTACGACACGTGGCACCGGGTGCGTCATCGAGAGGTCGATCCGGACCGGGTCGAGAGCGTGAGCGTGTCGACGCGCATCGAGGAACTCCACGACGCCGGCACGCCGAAGGAACGGCGCGTCCCGTTGAGCGAAAGCCGCGGCTTCCTGTGGCGCATGCAGTCGATCTGGCGGTTCACGGCGACCGGCGACGGCGTGATCGTGACCTGCGAGTCGATCACCCTGAGCCGCCCCGTGCCGTTCGGCCTCGGCCTGGTGTCGCGGCCGATCATCACGCGGGTCGCCCGTGAGTCGATGACGACGGCGGTCCGCGCGTGGCTGAAGCGGTAGGGCTGACCGCTTACGGCTCAGGGCTCAGGGCCAAGGCCAAAGCCAGGGGTAGGCGTCGCCCTTGGGCGACCCGTCCGACGGCCGATTGACGAAGGCCGTGTTCAGAACAGGCGCCCGAGCGCCTGGCCGACCCACACGGCCAGCAGGCCCGCGACGAGGCTGATTCCGACGTTGCCGAGGGCCGCCGGCACGTGTCCGCCCTGCAGCAGCGCCAGCGTCTCGTTCTCGAACGTGGAGAACGTCGTGAAGGCGCCGAGCACGCCCACTGCGCCGAACGTGCGCAGGCCGGGCGCGAGGTGCGGGCGCGAGGCCACGTACCCGGTCAGCAGGCCCAGCACGAAGCAGCCCGCGACGTTCACGACGATGGTGCCCATCGGCAAGGGGCCCGGCCAGCGCGCCGCGATCGTCGTCGAAAGCACCGCGCGCGCCACGGCGCCGAGCGCGCCGCCGAGCGCCACGAGCCACAGGGAAGTCATGGGCCGCATGATACGCGGCGTGCTACCTTCGAACGGCTGGCGCTCCGACGTTACGGCGCCCTGCTGGAGGAAGTCCGCATGCGTCGCTTCGCTCGTGCTGCAGCCGCGGCCCTGGTCGCCGTCTTGCTGCCGGCCTCGTCGGTCGTCGCGCAGAACCTGGCCAACTGCAGCACGTCGAGCCAGAACCGCTACGTCTACGACGTGATGCGCGACATCTACCTGTGGGACACCGAACTGCCCACGGTCAACCCAGCCTCGTTCGGCTCACCCGAGGCCCTGCTCGAGGCCGTCCGCTACAGGCCGCTCGATTCGTATTTCAGCTACGTCACCTCGCGCGCCGCCAGCAACGCGTTCTACTCGGAGAGCCAGTTCGTCGGCTTCGGCTTCGGCAATGCGTACGACGGCCTCGGGCTGCGGATCCTCCAGGTGTTCCCGGACAGCCCGGCGGCCGAGACCGGCATGCGTCGAGGCGACCGCATCACCACCATCAGCGGCCAGAGCGTCGCCGCCCTCGCGGCGACCAACCAGCTCGGACAGGCGCTCGGCCCGTCCACCGAGGGCTACCGCATCACGTTCCGCTACGAGCGCCCGGACGGCAGCGTCGTGGACAGCGAGATGACCAAGCGGCCCGTCACCATCCCCACGGTGTCCGAACTCTCGGTGGTCGACGTCGACGGCAAGCGCATCGGCTACATGCTGTTCCGCAATTTCGTGACGCCGTCGCGCGACGCCCTCGACTCGGCGTTCAACGCGCTCCGCGACGTCGGCGCCACCGAACTGGTGCTCGACCTGCGCTACAACGGCGGCGGGCTCGTGACGATTGCGCAGCACCTCGGCAGCCTGATCGGCGGCTCGCGCACCGAGGGACAGATCTTCGTGCAGTACGTGCACAACGCGCGCAACACCTCCTACAACCGGAACCTGGACTTCGAGGCCAGGCCCAACGCCCTGAACCTGCAGCGGCTCGTGGTGATCACCAGCGACGCGACGGCATCGGCCAGCGAGTCGATCATCAACTCGCTGCGCCCCTTCATCCCGGTCGTGACGGTGGGGACGGCGACCTACGGCAAGCCGGTGGGGCAGTACACCGTCGAGTTCTGCGACAAGGCGCTGTTCCCGGTGTCGTTCTCGGTGAAGAACGCGCGCGGCGAGGGCGACTACTTCGGCGGCATCCCGGCCGATTGCCAGGCGCCCGACGACGCGGACCACCAGCTCGGGGATCCGGCCGAGGCCTCGCTGGCCGAGGCGCTCACGGTGATGCGCA
Organism: Luteitalea sp. TBR-22; assembly: GCF_016865485.1. Classification (NCBI taxonomy): domain Bacteria; kingdom Pseudomonadati; phylum Acidobacteriota; class Vicinamibacteria; order Vicinamibacterales; family Vicinamibacteraceae; genus Luteitalea; species Luteitalea sp. TBR-22. Next base: position 1,400,395 of record NZ_AP024452.1, read on the forward strand.
CCGGCCGCTGCTCGGCGCCACCCGTGGCGGCCGCGCCGGAAGCGCGGCGCGAGACGACGAAGATCGATCAGGGGCTGAAGCGCACGCCGCTCGACGTGCTCATCAACGCGCACTGAGCCCGGTGTCGCCGTCGCGCTTGCGCGACGGTGCACCTGCACGCTATTTCACGGGCTTCAGCTTGCCGATGTCGGCCAGGATGCGCGCTTTCGCGCCGGCGTCGGCGGTGTGGCACCAGGTGACCTTGCGGCCCTCGGTGCCCGTCGACACCCACAGGTGCGACACGCCGCGCTCGTCGCGCGCGAGTGTGGCCACCGCGGCTTCGCAGCGCACTTCCCCGGGATGCGCGGCGATGTCCACCGCCAGCAGCGCGGGCACGGGGAACGTCGTGCCACCGGCGCGCGCGGTCACGGCCGTGAGCCACGCCCGCGCCGAGGACGTCACCATCCGGACCGGGCCCGGCGCCGCGTCGAGCGCGTCGATGTCGGCCGCGCCGAACCCGAGCCCCGTCCGCGAATCGGCCGGCACCAGCGTGACCGGCACCTCGGCATCGAGCAGCACCCGCAGGCTGCCATCGTCGGCGAGCACGTTGGGATCGGCCGGCAAGGGCATCGAAGGATCGTCGGGAGCCGCCTGACCCGCGACGATGATCACGCGCTCGAGCCGACGGGCCAGCAGCGGCGAGCGGATCAGCACCGAGGCGAGCGTCGTCACCGGTCCGACGGCGATCACCGTCATCGGCTCACGATCGAGCGCCTCCTCGAGCAGTTCGGTCGCCTCCGTCGGGGCCTGGCGTTCCTCCGGCCGCGAGGGGCCGCGCCAGGCACGCAGCAGCGTTTGGTCGAGGCGCGGCAACAGTTCCTGGGCCGCCGGGTAGCCGCGCACGAGGGGCGCGTTGCCGAACGTCACCGACACGCCGCGGATCGCGAGACGCCCCGACCCGTACGCCTGCAGCATCGCCAGTGCGTCGCCGGGATCGCGGGCCGGGTCACCGAGCGCCGGGCTGACGTCGAGCCAGGCGGCGATCCGGCCGTCGGTCAGCGGTGCGGGACCGCGTCGGCAGCCCGCGGCAGCCGCGAGGGCGCACAGCGCCAGCGCGACGACTCCCCTGCGGGTGGCGGTCACAGCGGCGCCTCCACGGTCGTGCTCCCCCGCAGCAACTGCCTCGCGTACTCCACTTCGGCTTCCACGCGGTGCGGCGCCGGCTCGCCAGGCACGGGGTCGGCGCCCAGCCTGCCACGGATGATCTCGAGGCCGGCGCACGCGCTCACCTCCACCAGGTCGAGCGTCGCGCCCCGCCGGTAGCGGTGAAGCGCACCCGACACGGTCGCGTGCGACTGGCCAGCCAGCAGCAGGTGCGCCACGAAGAACCCGACGTCCAGCGACGCGGGGCCGGCGGTGGCCAGGCCGGGCGCGAGCACCCGGATGCCGCCGGGGGCCGGCATCCAGCGCGCCGGACGGAAGTCGCCGTGCAGCAGGGTGCCGGTGCCCTCGAGGAACCGCCCGCCGAGGTCGCGCATCGTCGCCCGCACGTGTACGTCGGTTCGCAGCGCGTCGACCAGCCGAACCAGCCGCGGTACGCGGGTCGCCAGCGCGTCGACGCGCGCCGCGGCGAAGGGCTCCTCGAACCGCTCGGCGTGGCGTGCCAGGCGCACGCCGTCGGAGCGCAGCGCCCCCAGTTCGTCCTCGCTGCCGGGCACGCCGTGCAGCGCCACCAGGTACCCGGCCAGGTCGTCGGCGTCGGTCGCCGACAGGGGCTCGCCGTCGTACAGGCCCATCAGGGGCGCAGACCCGCCGAGGTCCTCGAGGGCGATGACATGGTCGCTGCGATCGACGCCGAGGCAGGTGGGCATGCGCTCGGCCACGGCGGGCCACGGCTGCACGAGGCGGTAGAACTCGCCCTCGACGGCCAGCCGGTCCGCAGGCGAGGCCGAGTGCCTGCCCTCGTCTCGCGTCCCGGCGCCGGGCTGCCGCAGGATGCGGGTCGTCCCCTCGCTCGTGGTGATGCGGACCGTGGTTGCGGTCCGGCCGCCGCCGAGGCGGGTGCGGTCGACCACCGTGGCCGTGGCTGGAATCCACCCGCGGACGCGCAGGAAACAGGTCAGTTCTTCGAGGGAGGCCGTCGCGACGAGCACCGGACGGCCAGTATGGCAGGGAACGACGCGCTATACTGGCCAGGTGATACCCACCGGGGGTATCGCGCCACCTCGTCGAGCAGCGGCCCTGAACCCCCGGCCCACTTCCCGGGAGAGCGAACGATGGCGACCACGGCTCTGAAGATCGACGGCATGTCCTGTGGCCACTGCGTCAAGGCCGTCACGATGGCGCTCCAGGACCTGCCGGGCGTGCAGGTCCGCGACGTGACCGTGGGCCGGGCGGTCATCGACGCCGACGACCACGTCGTCACCCAGGAGCAGATCGCGCAGGCGATCGACGAGGCCGGCTTCACGCTCGCGGCGGCCGACCCCGCCTGAACCGCCGCGCCAGCGGCCTGCGATGACCACCACACCTTCCGGGGCCCCGACGCCGCTCGCGGCGCTCTCGTCCGTGCAGATTCCCGTCGAGGGGATGACGTGCGCGGCGTGCCAGGCGCGCGTGCAGCGCGCGCTGACGCGCGTGCCGGGCGTGGCCGAGGCCAGCGTGAACCTGCTCGCGCACCGGGCGTCGGTGCGCTTCGACAGCACGAAGGTCGCGCCCGAGGCGCTCGTCGCGGCCATCCAGCGAACCGGCTACGAGGCGCGGCTCGAGGCGCCCGTGGTCGACCTCGTCGCCGAGCAGGAGGCGCGCGACGCCGCCGACGAGGCCGAGTACCGTGACCTCCGCCTCAAGGCCCTCGTCAGCGCTGCCGCCGGCGTCGTGGCGATGACCGCGTCGATGCCGCTCATGGCGCCGGCGGCTGGCGCCGCGCCGGGGCACTCCCCCTCGACGATCACCGACCCGCTCATGCGCTGGGTCATGACCACCTTGCACCCCGCGTTGGAGTCGATCGCTCCGTGGCTGTATGCGATCGACAGGCGTGCGCTGGCGTGGGCCCTGCTCCTGATGACGGCCGGGGTGATGGGCTGGGCCGGCCGCCACTTCTACGTCCGGGCCTGGCGCACGGGCCGGCACGGCGGCGCCGACATGAACACGCTGGTCGCCGTGGGCACGGGCGCGGCGTTCCTCTACTCGCTGGTCGCGACGATGGCGCCGGGCCTCTTCGTGCGACGTGGGTTGATGCCCGACGTGTACTTCGAGGCGGTGATCCTGATCATCGCGCTGATCCTGACGGGGCGGGCCTTCGAAGCCCGCGCCAAGCGGCGCACCTCGGGCGCGCTGCGGGCGCTCGTCGGCCTGCAGCCCCGCACTGCCCGGGTGGTGCGTGACGGCGTGGAGCAGGACGTGCCGGTGGAGGCGGTCGCGAGCGGCGACCTGGTGCGCGTGCGTCCCGGCGAGCGACTGCCGGTCGACGGGCGCGTCGAGGACGGCACGAGCAGCGTCGACGAATCGATGCTGACCGGCGAGTCGGTGCCCGTCTACAAGCAGGCGGGGGACGTCGTGATCGGCGGAACGGTCAACGGCACCGGGAGCCTCGTGTTCCGGGCGACCACGCTGGGGGCCTCGAGCGTGCTGGCGCAGATCGTCAGGCTGATGCGCGACGCGCAGGCGACGCGCGCGCCGATCCAGGACCTGGCCGATCGCATCAGCGCCGTGTTCGTGCCGGTGGTGATGGGCCTGGCGGCCCTGACGCTGCTCGCGTGGGGTCTGCTCGGCGGCGAGGGCGCGGTGGTCCGTGGCTTCGCAGCGGCCGTGACCGTGCTGATCATCGCGTGCCCCTGCGCGATGGGCCTCGCCGTGCCGACCGCAGTGATGGTCGCCACCGGCAAGGGCGCCGAACTCGGCATCCTCGTCAAGGGTGGCGATGCCTTGCAGCGCACCGGCGAGATCACCACCGTCGTCTTCGACAAGACGGGCACGCTCACCGAGGGGCGGCCGGTGGTGGCCCACGAGCGCTGGCTGGCGGGCATCGACGCGACGCAGGCCCTCGGCCTCGTCGCGTCGGTCGAACGCGCATCGGAGCATCCGCTCGCCAGCGCGATCGTCGCGCACGCGGCGACGCGCGGCGTCGAGTCGCCGGCCGCGGCCACGGCGTTCCGCGCCCATGCGGGGCGTGGCGCGCAGGCGACCGTGAACGGCCGGGACGTCGTCGTGGGCAGCGCGCGCCTGCTCGATGAACTCGGCATCGACGTCGGCGACCTCCGGCAGGCCGCGGGCGAGTGGGCCGCGCAGGGCGCCTCCATCGTGCTGGTGGCAATCGACGGCACGGCTGCCGGCGCGCTGGGCGTGGCCGATCCCCTCAAGCCTGGTGCGCCCGAGGCGGTGCGCCGGCTGCGCGAACTCGGCATCCGCGTGGTGCTGCTCAGCGGCGACACGCCGGCCACTGCCACGGCCATCGGGGCGGCCGCAGGGATCACCGAGGTCGTCGCGGGCGTCCTGCCCGAGGGCAAGGTCGCCGAGATCGGCCGTCGTCAGCAGGCCGGCGAGGTCGTGGCGATGGTGGGCGACGGCATCAACGACGGTCCGGCGCTGGCCCGGGCCGACGTCGGCATCGCGATGGGCACGGGGACGGACGTGGCGATGGCGGCCAGCGACGTGACGCTCGTGCGTGGCGACGTGGCGGGCGTCGCGCAAGTCATCACCCTCTCGCGGCGCACGTTGCAGACGATGCGCCAGAACCTGTTCTGGGCCTTCGTCTACAACGTCATCGGCATCCCGGTCGCGGCCGGCGTGCTCTACCCGGCCACGGGACTGCTGTTGAGCCCGGTCATCGCGAGCGCCGCCATGGCGTTCAGTTCCGTCAGCGTCGTCAGCAACAGCCTGCGCCTGCGGCAGGCGCGCATCCGCTGAGGTGTCCATGGAGTCGTCTTCATCGTCCTCGCCCGACGCCCGTGCGCGCATGCTCGCCCGGCTGCGGCGTATCGAGGGGCAGGTCCGCGGGCTGCAGCGGATGATCGAGGAGGAGCGGCCCTGCGCCGAGGTGCTCACGCAGGTGGCATCGGCTCAGGAGGCGCTGCGGGCCGTCGGCCGCGAAGTGCTGCGCCAGCACCTCCGCCGGTGCGCGGAGCGCAGCGCGCAGGGCGCCGACGCCCGCGCCTACGACGAACTCGTCGACCTCATGTACCGGCACATCCGGTAAGCGGCGAGGCAAGCGACGGGCGCCGACGCCTGTCGAGCTTCGTTTGCGCGGCGCGCCCCTATCATCGTTTGATGCACGCATCGAGCGTGTCGCTCGCCGTCCTGCACGGCCTCGTGATCGCCGCTTTCACCTGGGCGCGCATCGCGCGCGACGGAGCCCTGCTCAGTCGGGTGGCGGTGGAGTGGGTGCCGTGGCTCACCGTGCTCATCCTGGCCGTCACCGTCCTCGCGTCGCCGTTGGTCGCCTGGATGGCTCGTCAGGATCCGGCGCGGGCCTTCGTCCGACTGGCGGTGGCGACAGGGCTGTCGCTGGTGGCGTGGGAGTGGCTGCTGCGGCGGAGCGAGGCATGGAGCGCGCTCGTCCTCTACGTGTGGGTCGGCGCCTACGGTCCGGTCCTGGTCGCGCAGTTCTGGGTGCTGGTGCAGGCCCGACTCGATCCTCGGCAGGCGCGTCAACACATCGGCTGGATCGGCGCAGCGGGGATCGTCGGCGGCATCGTCGCCGGCCTCCTTGCGAGCGTCATGGCCAGCCGCGCCGGCCTTGGCGACCTCGTCGGGCTGACCGTGCTCGCGCACCTCGGTGCCGGCACCATCGCGATGGGCTGGCAGGGCGCCACGCCTGCCGCGGCGGCCCGCGTCGATGCCACGGCGCTGCGCGCGCGCACGCTGCTGCGTGAAGCCGGCTATGCGCGGCTGCTCGCGTTCGTCGTGGTCCTCGGGGCCCTGACGGGCGGGCTCGTCGACTACCAGTTCAAGCGGGCGCTCCAGCAACAGTCCACCGATGCGTCGGCGCTCGGCACCTGGCTCGGCGTGTACAACGTCGCCGTCGGCGCGCTGGCGCTGGTGGCGCAGCTGGCCACGCCGCTGTTGCTGGCGCGCTCGGGGGCACGGTTGGTCGCCTTCGTCCTTCCGTCGGGTGTGCTGGCGGGCGCCGTGGCGGGCGCTGCCTGGCCGGCCGCGCCCTGGCCGGCGGCGGGGACGCGCCTGTGGGAGCACGCGGCGCGCATCTCGCTGGGGCGTACCGCGCACGAGTTCTTCTTCCTGCCGTTCCAGGGACAGGCACGCGTCGTGATGAAGCACGCCGCCGAAGGCTTCCTGACCCGTGGTGGTGAAGTGCTCGCCTCGCTCGTGCTCGTCGGCCTGGCGGCCAGCGGGCGCGCCGATGGCTGGCATCTCGCGCTGGCCGTGGGGATCTCGGCCGGGGCGTGGCTCGTGCACGTCGGCTGGCTCGGCCGCGCCTACGGTCCGGCGCTGTCGCTGTCGCTGGATCAACTGCTCAGGCCGGGCCGCGCCGACACGCCGGCGCACGTCGATCGCGGCGTCACGGTGTCGGAACTCGTCGCGCTGCTCAGGAGCCCCGACTCCCGCCACGTCACCTTCGCCCTCGACGAGCTCGCGGCGATCGATCCGGAGCGCGCCAGGCACGTGGCACGGCCGCTGGTCACGCACGGCTCGCGGCACGTGCGGTTGCGGGCGCGTCGGGTGCTGATGCCTGCCCGGCCGGCGCGGACCAACGGCACCTCGTGGACCGGCGCCCAGGCCGCGCTCTCGGCGGCGCTGACGACCGGCGACCCGGCGCGCGCCGCGGCCGCCTGCGCCGAGGTGACCGCGGCGGTCGATCGCGCGGCGGTCCCGGTACTGCTCGGCCACCTCTCGGGCGCCACGCGGATGCTGGTGCGCGACACGCTCGTGACCCTCGGCGATGCCGTTGCCGGTAGCCTCGGCGACGCGCTGGTCGACGACCGCGTGCCGGCCCGCGTCAGGCGCGACCTCGCGCAGGTGCTCGCGCGCATCGCCTCGCCTGCCGCGTTGGCGCAGCTCACGCGCGTCCCCGAGGACGCTCCGCGCGCCCTGCGCGGGCTGGCGCTGCGGGGGCTGGATGCGGCGCGCAAGCGAGGGCTCGACGTGCCTGTCGACCCGGCCGCGGCGCGCGAGGCGTTGTCTGTCGACGTGCGGGACTTCGAGCGCCGCCGCCGGCATCGCGCGACGGCGGCGAGCGGATCCGGTCCGGAGTGGCAGTTGCTCGCGCGGGCCGTCGGCGAGGCAGCGCACCAGGCGCGCGAGCGCGTGTTCCGCCGCCTGGCGCTCCTCTATCCAGCGCGCGAGATGCTGCGCGCGCACCGCGGCCTGGCCAGCGACGACCCGCGCATCGCTGCCTTCGCGGTCGAGTACCTCGAGGCCACCCTGACGCCCGAGCACCGCGAGCAGGTGCTTCCGGTGCTGGTCACCCCGCCCGACGACGACCCGATGGCGCTCGACGCGCTGCTGCTCGAACTGCTGCGTGACGAGGATCCGTGGATTGCCGCCATCGCCGCCCACGCCTGCGGCGCACGGCGCGACCGCGCGCTTGCGCCGGCCCTGCAAGCCGTCGACGCCCGTGACCCCGTCCACGCCGAGGCGCTCGCCTGGGCGATGGGGCGCCTGTGACCACCGACGCCCGCCCGTCGCTCACCACCGTGGAGAAGGCGGCGCTGCTGCTGGAGGTCGACCTGTTCCACGACGTCCCGAGCGACGCGCTCGCCGAACTGGCCGCGCGGATGGAAGAGGGCTCGCACGCGCCCGGTGATGTCCTGCTCGAGCCCGGGGCGCCCGACGTGCGCCTGTGGGTGGTGCTCTCCGGGCGTGTCCGCGTCGGCCGCGAGGCGGATGGTGCGACCGAGCATGGCCCCGGCGCGGCGGTCGGCCTCCTCGCCCTGCTCGGCGTCGTCGACGACGAGTCGGTCATCGTCGACGAGCCATGCCGCACGCTGTCGGTCACGCCCGAGGACTACCTCGATGCCCTGGCCGACAACCCGGCGTTCGCGCTGGCCAATCTCAGGGCACTGGGGCGGCGCTTGCGCGCGAGCGAGGGGCGGCCCACTCGACCGCCCACGTGAGCCGGGCCAGCGCCCGTCTACGGCCTGCGCACCATCCGTATCGGCGGGATCCCCGGCCAGCGTAGCGAGAGGCCCACCGCGCCGGTGCCGTCGACCTCGAACTCCACCGCGCCGCCGGGCACCCCTACGGTTTGCGGATCAACGGAGGGCGCGAGGAAGCGGGTGGCAGTCGCGGAATCAGGGTGTGGCGCCGGCGTCGACCATGCGTCCGGCGACAGTGCGATGGTCGTTGGCGCTGGCGCGCGGCAGCTGCGCGCCGGCCGGCGCCGCCCACAGCAGGAGGAGCAGGCCGAGCACTGCGAAGCGACCGTTGAAGGAAACGTCAGGCACAGCCATGGAGCTCCAGTTGGCGAGGGGAAAAGGGTCGGCCGCCCCGCGCAATCGTGCGTGATGCGCTGGCGGCCCGCAGCCCCGGGGGGCGCGTCTATGGTTTGCGCACCATCTTGAACGGGGGCGCTCCCGGCGACCGGAACGAGATGGCCACCGCTCCCGTGGCATCGACCTCGAACTCCACGACCGCGCCGGGTTGGAACGAGGGTGCGAGGAACCGTGTCGCCCCGGCGGGGATCAGGGGGCGGCGTCGACCATTGGGGAAGACGAGTGTCAGGGCCTCACCCTGCCGTTCCGTGCTGACGAGGGCGAAGGTCCCACCCGGTGGCGCCCATGCGCCGGCCAGGCGGTCGAGGTCGTCTGCAGGCACCACGACGTCCGGCACATGGTCGAGGCGGCCGACGACGGTGTTGCCTTCCGAGATCTCCATCGCCGTGATGGCCCCGGCGGTCTCGACGAATCGCGCGCGACGCGCCTGGTCTGCCTCGACGATCACGCCGTCCTCGAAGCGCCCGTACGCGAACGTGTGGGCCCCGAGCGGCACGAGGTAGCGGATGTCGGGTTTCGGCGTCCCATCCGGCGACTCGTCCACGAACAACTGGCCGTCATTGAGGAAGACCCGTGCCTGGTCCGGCGCGGAGGCTCCTGCCCGGGCGGCTCCCCGGAACAGGCCCAGGTAGCGCTCGCGCGCGGCGGCATCGAGGTCCACCACGGGCAGCTCGGTGCCGCGGACGGCGGTTGTCATCGCGGCGTCGGTCACGTCGCCCACGGCGAAGGCGACGCGCTGGACCTGTGCGCCGCCCCACTCGGGGTAGAACTCCGTGCGCACCTCGAGGACGTACACGCCGGATTGCGTGGGCGTCCACTCCACGTCGCGCGTTTCGCCGACGCCCAGGTCGAACTTCGCCGTCTCGTCCACGCGCTGGTGGGCGGGCAGGTCGGCGCCGTCCTTGGCGCGGGCGCGCCACTGCACTTCCTTGCCGGCCTGCAGCAGCCGCACGGTCTTGACCTCGTCTTCGCTGATGTGGGCGAACCGCAGGCGCACGCTCTGTCCCGGAGCGAAGCGTTGCGGCGGCAGGTGCTCCTGGCCGTTGATGGCGGGCGGGGCGTTCCTCACCGCGCCACGCGACGCCAGCAGGAACAGGCGATCGCGCACCGGGTCGAACGTCTCGTTCGGGCCGAGCACGAGGAACCCGCCGTACAGGCCTTGCGACAGCTCGTGCCCGGGTTCGCCGTGCGTGTGGTACATGAACGTGCCCGCACGGGGCGGCGTGATCAGCACCGCCCGCGAGTCTCCCGGCGCGATCGGCGCGCGTGGGGACTCCGGCGTGCCGCTCCAGTCGCCGACGCCGTCGTACACGCTGCGCAATTCGAGCCCGTGCCAGTGCATCGAGAGCGGGAACGGCAGCCGGTTGTGCACGACGATCTGCGTGGGCTCGCCCTGGCGCAGCACCAGCGTGGTGCCGCTGCCGCGCGGCGCGTCTGCCGCCGGCACCGCGCCATCCTGGAGCTGGAACGCATGCTCGGGGCCTTCGCGGAACACGCCTGCGCGCGTGCTGGTCCAGACGTCCAGGCGGCGCGCCGGCGCGGGCTCGGCCACCACGTCGCCCGGCCGCGGGCGGACCGTGATCCCCAGGACCAGTCCGGCCATGTCATGGCTGGCGTGGGCGTGCCCGGCCGCCGCCTTGGCCGCGCGATCCTTCTCGAACAGCTGCGGCTCGCCCATGTGCCGGATCAGGTGGCAATGGAACAGCCAGTTGCCCTGTTCGGACGGCGACCACGTCATGCGCATCGTGGAGAACGACGCCGGCATGAGATCGGTCACGACCAACGGTCTGTCGGCCTGGGCGTAGACCGTCTCGCTGCCACCGTCGCCGCGGGCGTCGACGTTGAAGTAGAAGCCGTGCAGGTGCATCGGGTGGTAGATGCCCGACAGGTTGACGACGCGCCAGCGGACCGTGTCACCGACCGTGTAGGTGAGTCGCTCGGTGAAGGGCCAGGACAGGCCGTTCACCACGATCTTGCCGGAGGGGCCGCCCTCGCTTCCGGAGGACGAGATCACGAACACGCGCTCATCGCTCGGGGGAGGCGTGCCAGCAGGATCGACGATGAAGACGCCGTCGAGCACGGCGCCGTTCGGCCGCCCGGCGGGCGGGCCCTGGACGCTCGCCGTGTAGAACGACGTCAGCGCCTCGGTGGGCGTGAACTGGACCTCACGGCTCTCGCCGGGCGCGAGGCGGATGAAGGTGCCGCGCAGGAAGGCCGGCCCCGGGGGCGCCCCGTCGACGGGGGGGCCGGAGCGATCGCCGAGCCCGCGAATGGTGATCGGATGGTCGAGGGTGTTGCGGAGCGTGACGTGCACGGGCGTGCCGGCAGGGACGCGGATCATCGGGCCAGGCGCCATGGGCACGCCGCCCGGCTCGGCAAAGGCCGCCGCGGTCAGGACCGGGCCGTCCTCGCCGCGTGGCCGCCATTCGGCCTTCACTGCCTCGAGCGAGACGCGGAGTTCGCCGTCGACCATGCGTCCGGCGATGGTGCGATGGTCGTTGGCGCTGGCGCGCGGCAGTTGTGCGGTGGCAGGCGTCGCGACTGCCAGCAGCAGCACGCAGAGTACTTCGATGCGCCCGGGGAAGGAGGCGCCGGGAAAAGGCATGAGCCGCTCCGGTGGGGGAGTGCACGTCGCGACGGTCACGCCGACGTCGGCGCGCCGCCCGGATGTGGGAGGCGGCGATTATGGCAGAGTTTAGGCGCGCGTCGTGTGATTCTGACGCGACTGATCCTGGCAACCCTTAGGATCCTCAGGACTTTCAGAGGGCTGGCGCGTCGGCGGCGTGCGAGCGGGAGTTGGCCGTTTCGGCCGCTCGTGTCCGGCGACGATATTCCCTGACCAGCAGCCAGGCGACGCCGGACCAGGCCGCCACCACCACCAGCAGGGCGCCAGCGAAGCCCTGGCGGTCCAACGACATCCAGGTCGTGCCCGCGAGCACGAGGCCGGCGGCGAGCACGTCGCCGGCGCGCACCACGAACGTGTCGGCGCCCTGCTTGGCGGCGTACTTGTCGGCGCGGGTGGTCGGCAGCCACAGCATCTGCCGTCCCGTGTTCATCGCCGAGTAGTCGGTGGCGTTCTCCAGCGTCTTCATCCAGCGGAACACCGGGAAGCCGGCGCCAGCGAACACGAGTCCGTAAGTCAACAGCGACATCATCGGCAGGGCGAGCAGCACGCCCGCGATGCCGGCGACGCGCACGACACGCGAGACGAGCAGGCTCTGGATGGCGACCGTCACCACGTTGACCCAGAAGTAGTAGTCGCCGAAGAACCGCCCGATGCAGGCCTCGCGCGACGCGCCAGCGGCGCACGCGGGATCGACCTCCACGGCAGCGAGCACCGCGCGCCCGAGGATGTACTCGCCCGTCGTGTTGACGACGTTCAGCAGCAGCAGGAGGAGGCAGACCAGCCGCAGGTACGGGTCACGGGCCAGGCGTGCGAACCCGTCGCGGGGCGTCCCGTCGGGCGCGTCGCTGGCCGGGCGCGTCGTGCCGCCGCGGCCGGCATCCACGGCCAGGTAGCCGCCGAGCGAGAGCAGGAGCAGCGCCGCCGCCAGGTGCAGCAGCGACAGGGCCGGCACGCCGGCCTCGAACAGGCGCCCGGCGGTCCACGCGCCGATCGGGCTGCCGAGCGTCGCGCCGGCCGCGATCACCGGGAACAGCCGGGCGCCGCGCTCGGGCGTGTGCAGGTCGTTGGCGAACGACCAGAACTGCGCCACGACGGCGTTGTTGAACACGCCGACCCACACGAAGAAGGCGACGCCGAGCATCGGCGTGCCCATCGTGCCGAGCAGCCAGAAGATCTCGAGGTTGACGACGAAGAAGAGGGTGAGCGCGACCACGAGCGTCCGCCGCGAGACGCGGGCCGCGAGCCGGCTGTAGGCGGGCACGGCAGCCATCAGCACCACCGCCTGCAGCGCCGATGCGTAGGCCTTCACTTCCGCGCCGCCGGTGGCGAGGATCAGCGGTTCGCGCACGGTCTTGCACACGTAGTACCCGCAGAGGATGAGGAACAGCGTGCACAGCAGCAGCCCGGTCGCCGCGCCCTCGCCCTTCCGCACGTCGCCGAAGGGGCGGAGGAGGCGATCGGGAATCGCCGGAGCCGGGGTGTCCGGGGGCTCGGGCCAACGCGTGGCGTGGCGCAGCGCCGTGGTCGCGCGTCGCATGCGAGTGTGCCGCCGGAGGACGGGGCGGCTGGAACGCGCCCCGTCCGATGGCGGCTGTTACCGGCCGACCTGCAGGTTGTTGGTCACCCGGTAGCTGGGTGCCTTATCGGCGGCGATGCGTGCGGCGCGCGCCTTCTCGGCTGCCGTGCGCACGCGGCCGCGGAGGATGACCGTCCGCGTGCTGGCCTCGGTGTCGACGTCGATGTCGCTGGCGTCGATCGTCGTGTCGGCCATCAGCGCGCTCTTGATCTGCGCGGTCTGCTGTGCGGCGTCGCCGGTGCGCGCCGCCGACGCGGCGCTCTCGCGCGCCTCACGGCCGGCCTCGCGTGCCGCGCCGGCCGTGGCTGCCGCTCCCTCGCGCGCCATCTCGCCCGCCCGCGCCGCCCCTTCGCGCGTCGCCTCGCCGGCTTCCTGCATCCCCTCCCGGGTCGCGCGTGCCGTCTCCCGCGCGGCCTCGCGCGTCGCATCGGCGGTCTCGCGGGCGGCCTCGCGCGTCGCGTCGGCAGCCTGGTCGGCAGCCTGCGACACGTCACGTCCTGCCTCGCGCGCGGCTGCTGCCGATCGGTCTGCGGCCTGATCCGCCTTCTCTGCCGCGTGCTCCGCGTCGCGCTCCATGCCTTCGCGAGTGTTGCGGCAGCCCGCGCCCGCGACCAGCACCAGTCCCAGCACCACCGCCGTGCCCATCCATGTGTTGCGCCGCATCACGTCCTCCGTAGCATTTCCAAACATCCCGGAGCGTTTGTGCCTACCGGGTGTGCTCAGGTCCTCCCAGCAGCGCCCCCAACGGTGGAAGCCTGCCGGCTGTCGATGCTGGTGATTGCAAAGGGCCGACCACCCTTTCAGAAGAGCTCGGCGAACAGGCTCCAGAACTGTTCCTGCGCGCGGCGCCAGAGCCCGCGCCGTCGCCAGGTGGCGAGGTCGAGCATCGTGCTGCGGCCGAGGTCCCGTTCGAACGAGGCGTGGAGGCGCCCGGCGAGTCCGGCATCCTGCACGGCGACCACGAGTTCGTCGTTGAGCTCGAGTGATCGGTTGTCGAGGTTGGCCGTGCCGACCACCGACCACACGTCGTCGATGGTCATCGCCTTGACGTGCATCATCGTCGGGGCGAACTCGGCGATACGGACGCCCTGCGCCAGCAGCGTGTCGTAGTCGGCGCGGCTTGCCGCCTTCACCGGGCCCGCGTCGGTGTGCTCGCCGTCGGTGAGCACGCGCACGCGTACGCCCCGGCTCCTGGCCCGGGCCAGCGCCTGCTGCAGCGTGCTGTCGAGCACCACGTACGGCGACTGGATGTCGATCGTCCGGCGCGCCCCTGCGATCGACAGCAGGTACAGCAGCTTCACGTTGCTGGCGCCGCCGGAGAAGTTGCTCCAGGCCACCAGGGTGCGGGCCGGCGTGGGATCTGGCCGCTCGGCAGGTTCGGGATCGAGTCGTGGTGCTTCGGCGCCGCCCGACTCGATCCAGTTCTCGTAGAACGAGGCCTCGAGGGCCCGCACGGCCGGGCCGCGCACCCGGATCTGCATGTCACGCCAGTGATCCGGGTCCTGCGAATCGCCCTGCCAGTGGTCGGCCAGGCCCACGCCGCCCGTGAACGCGACGCTGCCGTCGACGACGAGCACCTTGCGATGCGTGCGGTAGTTCACGCGGTCGAGCGACCAGGCGCGCAGTTTGTTGAACCACACGACGCGGGCGCCGGCCGCCTCGAGCATGCGGACCGACTCGGCGGGCAGGTCGCTCGAGCCGTAGCCGTCGAGCACGATACGCACCTCGACGCCGCGCAGCGCCGCCGCGACGAACGCCTGCGTGAACCTCGAGCTGACCTGTCCGTCGGCGTAGATGAAGCTCTCGAAGCTGATCCGTCGCTTGGCGCTCGCGATGGCGTCGAGCATCGCCGGGAAGATGGCGTCGCCGTTCTCGAGGACGTCGAAGGACTCCCCGGTGGTCACCGGCGCGCCAATCAGGGATGCCACGTAGTCGGGGAAGTCGGGGTCGCTTGCCGCCACCGGACTGCGCACGTCGAGCGTGCGGGGATCCTGCAGCAGCCAGAGGAACGCCGCCACGCCGAGCGCCACCAGCCAGGGCCATCGGCGGCGACGGGTCCGGGCGGGCCCGAAGCGGGTGCGATCACGGGAAAGGAAATGCACGGCCGCAACTCATGCACGGCGCGTGCCCGCAATCCGTCGGCCATCGGCTGGGGTAGGATCGGCGACATCGCCGCCGTGCCCCGACCAGTCTCCTCGAGGTGCTCCACATGATCGATCGTCGACGATTCGTGCAGTCCGTCATGGCCGTCGGTGCGGCCTCCGCGGTGCGACCGCCGCTGCTCTGGGGACAGGGCGCCGACGCGCTCCGTGACCTGGCCGATGCGGCACTGGCGACCGCGCGCAAGGCCGGCGCCACCTACGCCGACATCCGCATCAACCGCTATCGCAACCAGTTCCTGTTCACCAGGGACCGGCGCGTCGACAACATCGTCGACACCGAGGACTACGGGTTCGGCGTGCGGGTCATCGTCGACGGCACGTGGGGCTTTGCCAGCAGCAGCCTGGTGTCCAAGGAGGAGATCGCGCGCATCGCCTCACAGGCGGTGGCGATCGCGAGGGCCAATCGCGCCATCAACGCCGAGCAGGTGCGCCTGGCACCGGTGCCGGCCTACGACGCGACGTGGAACACACCCGTGAAGCGGAACCCGTTCGACGTGCCGCTGCAGGCCAAGCTCGACCTGCTGCTGCAGGTGCACGAGGAGGCGCTCAAGGTGCCGGGCGCGAGCTTCGTGTCGGCGTCGATGCAGTTCGTCAACGAGCAGAAGTACTTTGCCTCGACCGAGGGCTCGCACATCGAGCAGTCGCTGATCCGGACCTATCCGTCGTTCAACGTGACGTCGGTCGACAAGACGACCGGCAGGTTCTACTCGCGTCGCGCCCTGACCTCGCCGATGGGCATGGGTTACGAGTACGTGGAGTCGTATCCGCTGCTGCAGGAGGCGCGGGTGGCGGCCGAGGAGGCCGTGGCGACCCACAAGGCCAAGCCGGCGCCGGCGGGCTCGAAGGCGTTGATCCTGCACCCGTCGAACCTGTGGCTCACGATTCACGAGTCGGTCGGTCACTCCACCGAGCTCGATCGCGCCCTGGGCTACGAGGCCAACCTCGCGGGCACCAGTTTCCTCACCACCGACAAGCTGGGCACCTTCACGTTCGGATCGCCGATCGTCAACCTCGTGGCCGACAAGACGCAGGAACACGGCATGGCCACCTGTGGCTACGACGACGATGGGGTCAAGACGACGCGCTGGCACCTGGTGAAGGACGGCACGTTCGTCGACTACCAGACCACGCGCGACCAGGCGGCGCTCATCGGTCAGTCGGCCTCGCACGGCTGCAGCTACGCCGACAGCTGGGGCTCGGTGCCTTTCCAGCGCATGCCCAATGTCTCGCTCGAGCCCGGCACCAGGGACCTGAGTGAAGCCGACATCATCGGCGCCACCGAGGACGGCGTCTACGTGAAGGGCGACGGCAGCTACAGCATCGACCACCAGCGGTACAACTTCCAGTTCAGCGGTCAGACGTTCTGGGAAGTGAAGAAGGGGAAAATCACGACGCAGTTGCGCGACCTCGCCTATCAGTCGAACACGCCGGAGTTCTGGAAGGCCTGCGACCTGCTGGGCGGCAGGTCGACCTATCAGCTCGGCGGCGCCTTCACCGACGGCAAGGGCCAGCCGATGCAGATCAACTCGGTCAGCCACGGGTGCCCGATCGCACGGTTCGCCGGCGTCACCATCCTCAACACGGGGCGATGAGCATGATCTGGACCAGGGAACAGGCCAAGGCCCTCACCGACCGCGTGCTGTCGCTGAGCAAGGCCGAGCAGACCTTCGTGGCAGTGAGCGGCAGCGATCGCGCCAACGTGCGCTTCGCGCGCAACACCGCCACTACCGCTGGCGCGACGTCGGGCGTGAGCCTGGCGATCACGTCGCGCTTCGGCAAGCGGTCGGGCACGGTCACCACCGCCCAGTTCGACGATGCGAGCCTGCAGCGGGCACTGCGAGCCGCGGAGGAGATCGCCAAGGTGTCGCCGGAGAATCCCGAGGCGATGCCGTTCCTCGGCGCGCAGACCTACTCGCCCGTGAACGCCTACTTCGACGACGTCGCGGCGGCGACCCCCGAGTGGCGCGCCTCGACGGTCGAGACGGCGATCGCGCGGAGCAAGCAGAAGGGCGTCGTGTCGGCGGGCTTCGTCGAGACGCAGATGGCCATGCAGGCGGTCGCGAGCTCGCAGGGGCTGTTCGCCTACGACCGGTTCACCGCTGCCGACTACAACCTCACGTCGCGCACGACCGACGGGTCGGGATCGGGATGGGCCTCGAAGTCCTTCAACCAGTTGCGCCTGCTCGACCCGGCCGCACTCGCCGAGGCTGCCATCGGCAAGGCGGCGATGGCCGCCAACCCCACGGGCATCGAGCCCGGCACCTACACGGTGGTGCTCGAGCCGGCGGCCGTTGCCGATCTGCTGGCCTTCATGCTCTTCTCGGCCGACGCGCGGCAGGCCGACGAGGGCCGCAGCGTCTTCTCGAAGAAGGGCGGCGGCAACCGGGTCGGCGAACAGATCCTCGGCGACAGCATCCGCATCTACTCGGACCCCTCGCATCCGCTCGCGCCCTCGCTCTGCTTCGACAACGAGGGGCTGCCGATCGCGCGGCAGTCGTGGGTCGAGAAGGGCGTGTTGCAGGACCTGTCGTACTCGCGGTTCTGGGCCCAGAAGATGGGCAAGAAGCCGACGGCCGGCCCGGCCAACGTGATCATGGACGGCGGCTCGTCCACCATGGCCGACCTCATCGCCGGCACCGACCGCGGGTTGCTCGTCACGCGGTTCTGGTACGTCAGGCCCCTGGACCCACAGTCGCTGCTGCTCACGGGCCTGACGCGCGACGGCCTGTTCCTGATCGAGAAGGGAGAGGTCACCCGTCCGGTGCGGAACATGCGGTGGAACGAGAGCCCCATCGTCGCGCTGAACAACGTCGAGGCGATGACGCCGGCCGAGCGCGCCGTGAGCGGCGAAGGCATCGGCGGGGCGGGCCTGGCACTGGTGTGCCCGGCCGCCCGCATCAAGGAGTTCAGGTTCACGAGCGCGTCGGACGCCGTGTAGTGCCTGCGGCGCAGGTCGCCACAGGCGCAGGCGTGTCAGAAGGCGGCAGTGGCGTCGTTGGCGTGCGCCTTCCGGCGTTCCCGGATGGCCGCCTCGGTCGCCGAGGGTCCGGGCGTCGCCGCTCCGCCGGCTGTCGGCATGGTGGCGCGTGACGTGCGCCCTGGCACGATCATCGGCACGCGGGATCGATACGCCTGGTAGGTCTCGCCGTGCTCGGCGATCAGGTCCCGCTCCTCGAACTGGATCGCCACCAGGATGTATGCCGTCGTCACGGCCGCGAAGAACAGGTGCGTGGCCGTCATGGTCGGCGTCATCCAGAACGCCAGCAGGAAGCCGAGGTACAGCGGGTGACGCACCATCCGGTAGGGGCCGGGCATGGTGAAGGGGACGCGCGTGTAGGGCGTACCCCGGAACGCCAGCCAGACCTGCCGCAGGCCGAACAGGTCGAAGTGATTGATCAGGAAGGTCACCACGAGCACGAGGCCCCACCCCGAGGCGAAGCCCGTCCACAGCGCGGCTCTTCCTGCGGGATCTTCCACCTCCCACACGCGTCCGCCGAGCGGCTGCCACTGCCAGAAGAGCAACTGCAGGGCCAGGCTGGCGCAGGCCACGTACGTGGACCGCTCGATCTCCCTGGGGATGAACCGGGTCAACCACGCCTTGAACCAGGGGCGCGCCATGACGCTGTGCTGCACGGCGAACACCGACAGCAGGCACAGGTCGATCGCCAGCGCCAGCCCGAGCGGCTGGCCGGGCTCGCCGTCGATCTGCCTGGGGACCACGAAGCCGCCGACGAAGGCGATGGCGTGGAGGAACGTGACGAAGAACA
Source organism: Luteitalea sp. TBR-22 (assembly GCF_016865485.1). NCBI lineage: Bacteria > Pseudomonadati > Acidobacteriota > Vicinamibacteria > Vicinamibacterales > Vicinamibacteraceae > Luteitalea > Luteitalea sp. TBR-22. The sequence goes on from NZ_AP024452.1 coordinate 1,418,952, forward strand.
ACAGGTATGCCAGCACACCGTACACGAGGACTGCGGAACGCTTGACCATGTGAACCCTCCACATGGACTGATCGCGAACCGCAGCTCGAAGGCGACAACGCGCCCGGGCAGGTCGCGACCGGTGCATTTCATCCCCGCTGCCTGGCTGGCGCCGACTCGCCAGCGTTCGGTTTGCCTGCGCGGGTTCGTTGCGGCTTGTGATGGATGTCGCAGTCGCCACCCCAGCCAGCGGACACGACGGGCGTGTCGCCGACGACCTGTTCAGCTCGCTGTACCAGGAGCTGCACCGGCTCGCGCGGCGGGAGGTGCATCGTCGGGGCGCGCTCGGTGGCCTCGGGGTGACCACCCTGCTGCACGAGGCTTACCTCGCCATGTCGTCGCGCGAGGGGGCGACCTTCGTCGATCACGCACGCTTCATGGGCTATGCCGCACGGGTGATGCGTGGCCTGATCGTCGACGACATCCGCCGTCGACGCGCGCTCAAGCACGGCGGCGACGTCCACATCACCGCGCTCGACACCTCGTATGGCGCGAGCCTGGCCGGCCCGGCCGACATCGTGCGCCTCGGCGATGCGCTCGACGAGCTCGCGTCGATCGACCCGCTGCTCGCCGAGGTGGTGGAACTGAAGTTCTTCTGCGGCTTCTCCTTCGTCGAGATCGCCGCGATGCGGGGCGTGTCGGAGCGGACCATCCAGCGCGCCTGGGAGAAGGGGCGGCTCTTCCTCCACAGCGCCCTCGTCAGCGGGGAGCCGGGAGCAGGCGATGCGCAGGCCGCCGCTGACGCCTGATCGCTGGCGCGCGCTCAGCCCCTACCTGGATGAGGCGCTCGACGTCGAGCCGGGCGCCCGCGAGGCCTGGCTCTCGTCGATGGCCCTCGACACCCGCATGGCGCAGGACCTGCGCAGTCTCCTTGAGGAGCACCAGGCCGCCGAGGCAGGCGGCTTCCTCGGCGGCGTGGCCATCGACGGATCACGGCTCTCGCCGTCGGCGGCGACGCCCGGCCAGGTCGTCGGCGCCTACCGCCTCGTCTCGCCGATCGGCGAGGGCGGCAGCGGGATGGTGTGGCGAGCCGAACGCTGCGATGGGCGCTTCGAGGGCGAGGCGGCCGTCAAGCTGCTGAACCTCTCGCTGGTCGGTCGATCCGGCGAGGAACGCTTCCGCCGGGAAGCCACGATCCTCGCGCGGCTCCGTCATCCCGGCATCGCGCACCTCATCGATGCGGGCGTGACCGACGGCGGGCAGCCCTATCTGGTGCTGGAACTTGTCGAGGGCGAGCCGATCGACAGCTACGCCGATGCGCGCGCGCTGTCGGTCGAGCAGCGCCTCACGCTGTTCCTCGACGTGCTCGATGCCGTCGCCCACGCGCACGCCAAGCTGGTCGTCCACCGTGACATCAAGCCCGCCAACGTCCTGGTGAGCGGCGGCGGCGAGGTCAAGCTCCTCGACTTCGGGATCGCCCAACTGGTCACGGCGGGCACGCAACTCGACGCATCGGCCGACACCGACGTCGGCGTGCTCACCCGCGAGATCCGGCGGGCTCTCACGCCGGTGTATGCCGCCCCCGAGCAGATCGCCGGCGGGCAGGTGACGACGGCCACCGACGTGTACGCCCTCGGCGGCCTCCTCTACGTGTTGCTCGCGGGCCGGCACCCGGTGGCTCACGCCGCCGGGCGTTCGCCGCAGGCGCTGATCCGCGCCGTCCTCGAGGACACGCCCCCACTGCTGTCCGAGGCCGTGGTGGATGGCACGGTCGCGCCAGACGTGCTCGAGGTGCATGCCGCGCGGCTCGGCGCCACGCCGGCCCGGCTCCGTCGCACGCTCCGGGGGGACCTCGACGCCATCGTCGCGCGAGCGCTGGCCCGGCAGCCTGGCGATCGGTATGCCTCGGTGACCGCGTTGGCCGACGACATCCGCCGCGTGCTTCGCCACGAGCCGGTCGCTGCGCGCCGGGACCGCGCGGGGTACCGACTGGCGCGCTTCGCCCGCCGCCACGTCACCGGTCTGCTGGCCGCCACGACCGTGGTGGCGATGGCCGCGAGCTTCACGGCGTTCCACGCGGTCCGTCTCGCGACGGAACGCGACCGGGCGCAGCGTGCCTCCGAGAAGGCCGTCAAGGTGAGCGAGGTGCTGATGTCCTTGCTCACCAGCGCCGATCCCTACGCCATCCGGGAGACGCCGGGCGAGCCCACGGCCGTGTCCGTGCTCGACGTCAGCGCGGCCCGCATCGAGAAGGAGCTGGCGGGTGACCCGGCCCTGCGCGCCGAGATGCTGACGCTGATGGGGCGCACCTACCGCCGGCTGGCGATGTACGGCAAGGGGCAGCGGCTGCTCGAGGAAGCGCTCGGCGATGCGCGAAAGGCGTTCGGCCCCACCAGTGTGCCCGTCGCCACGGCGCTGAACGACCTCGGGGTGCTGCTCGTGGATCAGGGCAGGCACGTCGAGGGACTGAGGCGGCTCGAGGAGGCGCTGGCGATGCGTCGGGCGCTCCTCGGCGGGATGCATCCCGACCTGGCGATCACGCTGGTCGAGCTCGGGCGGGTCTACCAGGACCACGGACTCGGCGCCCGTGCGGCCTCCCTGCATCGTGAGGCGCTGGCGATTCGCCGCTCGGCGCTCGGCGAGGGGCACCGCGAGACGGCCGTGAGCCTCAACGATCTCGGCTCGGTGCTCCGCCTCGAGGGTGACCTCGTCGGCGCCGATGCCGCGCTGCAACAGGCGTTGGCCATCAACGTCCGGACGCGCGGTCCGCAGCATCCGAACACCGCGGTCACCATGCACGACCGGGCCCTCGTGGCGATGTCGCGCCAGGACTGGCGGGCAGCCGAACCCCTGCTCCGCGAGGCACTGGCCATCCAGCAACGAACGGTCGGGGCGAGCCACCCGACCATCGCCGCAACCCTCAATACGCTGTCGAAGCTCGAGGCGGCGCTCGGCCACCAGCGCCAGGCCGTGGCCGCCGTCCGGCAGGCCAGGGAGATCGTCGAGCGCGCGTTCGGGCGCGACCATCAGCTCGTCGCGATCTACTCGCTGAACGAGGCCGCGCTCCTTGTCGCCGCAGGCCACGCCGCCGAGGCCGAGCCCCTCGTGCGAGAGGGCTTGCGCGTGCGCGCGCTGTCGCCGGACATGGTGCCGGCCCGTCGAAGGACCCTCGCCGCCGACGACTGGGACGTGGCCGAGGCGCGTGCGATGCTCGCCGAGATCCTCCGCGCGCTCGGCCGCGCCAGGGAAGCCGCCGCGCTGTCACGCGCGGTCTCCTGACAGGGGGACCCGGGCGACGCGCCCGTCGCGCCAGGCAGCTCGCCGGCCCGGCGCCCTGCAGCGGACTGCCGACGTCGCCGCGACATCACCGCGGCTGGCAGCCGTCCTTGTCGCAGCGCAGCTTCAACTCCAGGCCGGGCACCAGTTGGCCGTACGCGTCGCGGGCGCTGGCGGTGACCTCGAGCGCCGTACCGGTGTCGGCCACGTCGAGCAGGCCGAACTGGTGGTTGCGCCTCGAGACGCCGTGACTGTAGGGGCCGCCCTTGACCCGCGTCCACCGATCCAGCGGCGCGCCGTGCACGACGACGAAGCCGCGGCTGTCCTTCGTGCGGCCTTCCATGTAGGCGCTGTTGCGCCCGTCGTCGAGCGCCGCCATGTGGCCATCGCCACTGAGCATGATGAGGCGGCGCGTCAGGCCGAGCGACTCGATGAGCGTGGCGAGGCGTTCGCGTTCCTCGGCGTAGGGCGCCCAGCCCTCCGACGTCGATTCGTTGGCCTTGGTGATCCAGGGCACGGTGTTGACCCAGATGACCAGCGGCGCGTCCTTGGCGCGCGTCAGCTCGGCTTCGAGCCAGCGACGCTGCGCGTCGCCGAGCATCGTGCGCGGCTGCGGGCTGTCGACCGGGGCGCGCGCCGTGCGCGTGTCGGTGACGATGACGCGCGCGCGTCCGATGCCGAACGCCTGCTGGATGGTCTCCGCGCCTGGCTGCAGCGGATAGTGAGGGACGTGATCGCGGTACACCGACGTGGCTGCCGGTCGGCTCGGCGACGTGCCGTCGGCATTGTTGGCGCCGAAGTCGTGGTCGTCGTACTGGTAGACGATCGGCACCGCCCGGTAGAGCGCCGACTGGCGCGGCGAGTCGAGCACGCGATCGTAGGCCCGCCGGAACGCCCGGGCATCGTTGCGGGCGATGTTCAGGTAGTGGAAGTCGCCCATGTGCACGAAGAGATCCGGCGTCAGCTCACGGATAGCGTCGAACACGCGACTGTTGGAACCGGTGGTGGCGCACGAGGCGAAGGCGATGCGGAAGGAGAACGGGCCGTCGAACCACGTGCGCAGCCGCCCGTCGAGCCGCTGCCCGGCGCGCGTCTCCACGCGGTAGCGGTAGCGCGTCGCGGGTGACAGCCGTCCGGCCTCGAACCGGACGAGGCCGTTGGCGTCGGCCTTCTGATAACCCGTCGCCGGCACCGTCAACGCGTCGGACTCGCCGCCGGCGCGGTCCGGGGCGATCACGAGGCGCGCATCGGCGACGCCGTTCGCGAGCCGGGCGACGATGACGGCCGACTCGGGCGTGATGGCGCCACTCCAGGCCCACGCGATGCCCATCGATTGCGCCGAGAGCGGCGCCGGCCTGGCGACGGCGAGCCACCCCAGCACCAGGCTCAACAGCATCACCCAGGCCGCGGCCAGCCCGTGGGCGCGCGCTTGCGCGGCACGGGCACTTGGGACAGGCTGCAGGGCAGCCATGCCGGCAGAACTCTCGTGGGCGCTGTACGTGCTGTACCTCGCCGCGGCAACCGTGTTCCTGGTGCTCGAGAATCGGTCACCGCAATCGACGTTTGCGTGGCTGTTCCTCATGGTCCTCGCGCCGGGCGTGGGGCCCGTCGTCTACTTCATGTTCGGCCGGGGTTCGAACGCGTTCAGCCACCGGAAGGCGCTGCGTCGTCAACTCGGGCGCAGCGGGCTGTCCAAGGAACTCGCCGCCGTGCGGGACGCCCAGGCGGAAGTGCGCGACGCGCTGTCCGAGAGCGAGATCGAGATCTACAACCGGCTGCCGCAACTGCTCTGGAACTCGACCGAGGCGCCCGTCACGATGGGCAACGAGGTCGAGATCCTCCAGAACGCCAGCGAGAAGTATCCCAGACTCCTCGACGATCTGCGACGCGCGCGCCACCTCGTCCACATGGAGTACTACGAGTGGGCCGACGACCCGCTGACGCGGGAAGTCCTGGAGATCCTGCGCGAGCGTGTCCGGGCGGGCGTCACCGTGCGGGCCCTGTACGACCCGGTCGGCAGCTTCTCCATGCTCACGCGCGGCTACGTGCGCGACCTGCGCGCGGCTGGCGTGCAGGTCTACCCGTATTCCCCGATCTGGCGCCTGCACACCATCAGCTACCGCAACCACCGCAAGCTGGTGATCATCGACAGCGAGATCGGCTACACCGGTGGCCTCAACCTCACCGACAAGCACCTGACGGGGCCGAAGGGATTCTCCGGCTGGCGCGACACTCACGTGCGTGTGTGCGGCGACGCGGTCGCGACGCTGCAGTACACCTTCGCGCTGCAGTGGTTCAACACGACGGGCGAGTTGCTGGGCGACCCGGCACTGTATCCGCGCGGCCGCCGCCCGGGCGCCGTGCCGATCCAGGTGGTCAATTCAGGGCCGGACTCGCAGTACTCGGTGATTCGCCAGCAGTATCTGGCGATGATCTCGATGGCCCGCGATCACGTCTACCTGCAGTCACCCTTCTGCGTGCTCGACGAGAGCGTGCTGCAGGTGCTGTGTGCCACGGCCATGTCCGGCGTGCGCGTGTGGGTGATGATCGCGCCGCGCGGCGGCGAGGGGCCGCTGGCCTACCGGGCCGGCATGACCTACGCGCGGGACCTGGCCAAGGCGGGCGTGCGCGTGTTGCTGTACCAGGGCGCCTACTTCCACTGCAAGACCATTGCGGTGGACTCGGTGGCGTGCTCGATCGGATCGGCCAACATGGACATCCGCAGCTTCACCATCAACTACGAGACCAACCTGGTCATCTACGACCGGGAGGTCACCCGGAGGCTCGAGACCGCGTTCCTGGCCGACATCCGGCAGAGCGAACCCTTCTCGGCCGAGGCGTACCAGCGGCTGCCGCCCTACCGGCGCCTCGGGGACTCGGTGATGCGGCTGTTCTCGCCGCTGTTGTAGAAAAGGAAGACCAGGAGCAGAAGGGCAGAAGAGCCGAAGGCAGAGCGGTTCGACTCTCCTGCCGTGCTGTCACGCGCCCGCGCCGACGCCAATCACCTCGTCGAGCGACAGGCGCACGCTGCCGTCGCGGAAGGGATAGTCGACGTATCCGCGCGCGTCGCCGCCATAGAAGGTGCCGCGATCAGGCGTGTTGAGGGGCGCGCCGACCCGCGTCCGTTCCACGAAGTCGGGCGTGGCCAGGAACGGCACGCCAAAGGCGACCAGGTTCGCATCGCCGCGCGCGAGCACCCGCTCGGCGTCGTCGACGGTGTAGCCCGAGTTGGCGATCAGCACACCGGGAAACGCCGCGCGTGCAATCGCGGTCAGCGGCCGCGGTGCGGCGGGGTCGTCGCTGGCAGGCCCTTCGACCACGTGCAGGTACATGACGCCGCGTCCTGCCAGTTGCGAGGCCACGTACCGGGTCAGGCCCTCGGGGTCGCTGTCGCTCATGCTGTTGAACGGGTTGGCCGGCGAGATGCGCACGCCGACGCGCTCGGCGCCGATCGCCGCCGACGTGGCGTCGACGATCTCCAGCAGGAAGCGGGCGCGGTTCTCGAGCGACCCGCCGTACGCATCGGTGCGGCGGTTGCTGCCGTCGCGCAGGAACTGATCCACCAGGTAGCCGTTGGCCGCGTGGATCTCGACGCCGTCGAAGCCGGCGGCGATGGCGTTGCGCGCCGCCGTGGCGAAGTCGGCGACGATGTCGGCAATCTCTCCGGTCTCGAGCGCGCGCGGCACGGGGAACGGCTTCGGCCCCTCGTAGGTGATCACCTCGCCCTCGGCGGCAATGGCCGAGGCGCTCACCGGCGTCGACCCGTCGGGCCGCATGGTCGGATGCGAGATCCGTCCCGTGTGCCAGAGCTGCACGACGATGGCCCCGCCGGCCGCGTGGACGGCGTCGGTCACGTGGCGCCAGCCCGCAATCTGCTCGTCGCTGTAGATGCCGGGCGTGAACACGTAGCCGGCGGCCGAGTCGGACACCTGGGTCGCCTCGGTGATCACGAGACCGGCCGAGGCGCGCTGCGCGTAGTAAAGGGCGGCCTGCGGCCCGGGGGCAAGCGAGGGGAGGGCGCGATTGCGTGTCATCGGCGCCATCACGAAACGCTGCGGGAGAGCGAGACGGCCGACGGTGGCGGGCGAGAACAGGGTGCTGTGCGTGGACATTGGAGCCTTCCTTCTGAATCGACTGTGGTAAACGGTCTATTGTTGGATCGTGCAGTAATGAACTATTTGAGAAAAAAAAGAGGCGTCACGCCTCCTGGTGCGCCTCGCAGGTGACGAAGCGCTGGACCAACTGCATCATCAGCGAGCGTTCCTGGTCGCCCAGCCCACGGAGGAAACGCTCCTCCTCGGCCCGGAGGACGTCCTCGGCGCGGGCCACGGCCACCCTCCCGGCCGCCGTGCATTCGGCGAGCACCGCCCGGCGGTCCTGCGGGTCATCCACCCGCCGCACCAGCCCGTCGGCTTCGAGCCGATCGGTGAGCTGCGTCATGTTGGAGCGGACGCATTTCTGCCGCTGCGCAATCGCACTGAGCGGCATCGGGCGCTGTTCGCGCACCAGCACGCGCAGGACCCCGAACTTGGCCAGCGACAACTGCAGTGGCGCGAGTGCCTGCTCGAGCCTGGACTCGAGCGTCCGTGCCGCGTCGATGAGGGCGGTCGAGACCGGGCACGGATGATCGCTGCCACACGGCATATTGTTCACGGGTGAATTATCCATGACCGACCGGGCGTGGTCAAGCCCCAAAATCGCAGGTCCTTTCCTGCGTCGGCGTCGATGCTCTTCCGCCCGAGACCGAGCACCCGCTGCCGGGCATCGCGAACCGCTCCCCCTGTGTGCGCACCGGGTGTTGGCCGTCCAACGACCGTGGACAGCTTCTTGCAAATGACCGCCACGCACCGTTCGCGTGTGATGTCGATGCAGGCGACTCCCTGCGAGTTCGGCAGCACTCATACGCGCGGCGTCTCGGACCGATTCGTACAAAAAACATCGCGCGGGGAAAAAATTGCACGCCACAGCAACTGCCGAGCAGGCAGGGGGGCAGAGCCAACGTGGGTAGCATCATCAAGTCGCAGCCGGCGCTATGGGAGGCCGCCGACAGCGGCGAGAACAGTGAGCGGACGAGCACCCGCGCACTCCTCGGCGGGTTGACTCAGGTCACGCCGTTGGGCGCGTTCGTCTGTGTCACGGTCGTCCTCCTCGGGGTGGTGGCATTCCTCACGCTCGCGACACCCAGGGTTCTCGGGCGGCTGGGTCGCACGGGACTGGCAGCGCACTCGGGCGACTACGACGCGATCGTCACGGCTGACCTGCACGCCTACCTCGCCGCGCCGGGTTCGGAGTTGACCCTCGTCCTGTTCGGCGGCTCGACGATGCGGGCCAGTTTCCTCGAAGCTGACGTCGTGCATGCACTCCACCAACAGGGCCGATCGGCGCGCCTGCTGAAGCTGTGCACCAGCACGCAAAGTCTCTGGGAGACGCTGGCGCTGGCCGAGCACCTGCCGGCCCGGATGCGGGGTGTCGCCGCCGTCGGGGTCGGGCCATCGCTGTTCTCGAAGGGACCTGAGTTGTTCGGGGAGTTGGCCGCCGTCCCGCGGCTGGGCCTCCGATCGGCGGTGCTCGATCAAGCGCTGGAGTCCAGGGGGCATCGAGTGGGGCCTCGCACGGGCGTGTACGCGATCGACAATGCGGCATTCCTCGTCGCGCGCCGCCAGGCTCTCGCGTCGCGCCTGCTCGGCCTGTCGCCGGTGCCGTACGTCGACAGTCGATACACGGGCGAGACAAAGCCGCTGACCCCGGCGGCCTGGCGCAAGATCGGCGCGCGCGTCGCCCGGCGCTACGACGTCATGGATGCCAACTGGGCCGGGAATGCCGTCGTCCTCACGCGCATCGTCCGGACGCTGGAGGCGCGCGGGCTGCGCGTCCTCCTGGTCGAGACGCCCGTCAATCCCAGGTTCGAGGACGAGTTCGCCACGACCGCGACCGCGGCGCGGCACCGTGGTCGTGTCGAAGCGCTTGCCGGTGACCTCGGGGTGCCGTACCTCCACCTGGTCAGCGCGGCAAGGCTCGAGCCGGACGATTTCCACGACTGGGCGCACCTTCGTGCGCGCCATGCCGCTCGGCGCTGCGCGGACGAACTGGCTGCGCGGGTCCGCGCCCTGCTCGGGGAAAGGCACGAGGCATGACGCGCGAACCGTCGGTCTGGGCGTTCCGCATCGGTGCAGTGGTGCAGGGCCTGGTGGTCGGCGCCCTCGTGCTGCTGGCGTTGACCGAACTCCTGTCGTCCCGCCTCGGTGGACACGTGTTCCGGTACCAGGGCTTCTGAGCCCGCCCCTGCCGTGACCCCAACGCTGCGGACGCTGCCCGGGAACGCGCCCCGATGATCGCCGACCCCTGGTTCTGGGCCTGGCTGGGCCTCGGCGTGCCGCTCTTCTGGGCCCTGCCCGATCGTCACCGGCTTTCGGCGCTGGCCGCCATGTCGGTGATCTACCTGCTGCACCTCGCGCCGGCGACCGTGCTCGCCCTCGGCGCCTGGACCGCCGTCACGTTCGTCGTGGCGCGTCGCGTCCACGCGGGGCAACTGTCGCGCGGGTGGGTGCCCGTGCTCGTGTGCGCGATTCTGGCCTACCTCGCGTTCTACAAGTACGTGCCGGTCATCCGGGCCAGCATCAGCCACGCACCGACGGTGGCCTCCCTGGCGCTGCCGCTGGGCATCAGCTACTTCAGCTTCAAGCTGGTGCACTACGTCATCGAGACGTCCCGAGGGAGCATGCGAGGCCACGGCGTAGCCGACTTCGTCTCCTACATCTTCCTCGTGCCCATCTTCACGGCTGGACCCATCGAGCGCTTCGAGCACTATCTCGGGCAGCGCGAATCGTCCTGGAGCGCCCAGTCGGCGGCCGAAGGCACCATGCGGATCGCGCAGGGACTCATCAAGAAGTTCCTCGTCGGCGAGCTGCTCCTCCTCCCTCTCCTCGGCAGCGTGCGCGACGGCGGCGACCTCCTCACCCTGCTGCCGGGGCTACCGACCTGGAAGGTGTGGGCCTTCTGCGCGCGGACGTTCCTGTACCTCTACGTCGACTTCAGCGCCTACTCCGACATCGCCATCGGGACCAGCCGCCTGTTCGGCCTGCGCATCCTCGAGAACTTCAACTGGCCGATCCTCGCCACCAGCATCGGCGACTTCTGGAAGCGCTGGCACATGACGCTGGCCGGCTGGTGTCAGGCCTACGTCTACATGCCGACCATCGGCCTCACCCGAAACCCGTACGTCGCCACCTACGCGACGTTCGGGGCCATCGGCCTGTGGCATGCCCCGTCCCTCGGATGGATCCTGTGGGGCCTGTACCATGCGACCGGGCTCTCCCTCTACGGCACATGGAGCCGGGAGCGCCGCCGCCGCAAGTGGCGTGGCCTCGACCGGCCGGGGTGGCGCTGGCTCGGCACGCCCGCGACGATGGCCTTCGTCGTCGCCGGCGCGTCGCTCACCGCCCTGGACGGTCACGGCGGGCTCTACGCGCGCCTGCGGGTGCTGGCCAAGTTGTTGTTCATCGATCTTCCCGTGTAACCCCTGTGAGCGAGGTCCCATGTCCCTGACCGACGATGCCCTGATCGAGTTCCTCCGCGAGGACCTCGGCGTCGACACGACCGGCGTGACGCCGCAGACGCCGCTGTTCAGCAGCGGCCTCATCGACTCCTTCTCGCTGGTCACTCTGCTCGGCCACATCGAGCAGACCTGCGGTTTCCGCGTCGGGCCGACCGACGTCAACCTCGACAACTTCGACTCGATCGAGCGCATCCGTGCCTACATCGCGTCGATGGCGGGACCGACCCGGTGAACGCCCAGACGCTGCCGCTCCCGGTCGGCATCCTGAGGCGCGTGGCGGCCCGGGCAGGCACGCCCGCGTTCGTCTACTTCGTCGACCCGATGCGTGCGCGTGTCCGGGCGCTCGGGGAGGCCTTCGCCGGGCGGTTCGACGTCAGTTACGCGATCAAGAGCAACCCCAACGTCGCGCTGCTGCGCGCCCTGCGGGGGCCGCTGGCATGGCTCGACGCCAGTTCGGCCGGCGAGATCGCCCGCGGAATCGAAGCCGGCTACGCGCCGGGTCGCATCGCCTTCAGCGGTCCCGCCAAGCGTGAGGTCGAGGTCGCCTATGCGCTCGACGTCGGTTGTGGCGACATCGTGTGCGAGTCGCTGCGCCAGGTCGAGCTCGTGGATCGACTCGCTCGGGAGCGCGGGCGATCCCAGGCGATTCTGCTCCGCATCAACCCGACAGAGGTGCCCCGCAGGTTCGGGCTGCACATGGGCGGGCGTCCGAGCCAGTTCGGCATCGACGAGGAACAGGTGGACGACGTCGTCGCGGCGGCGACGCGGATGCCGGGTGTCCGGCTCGAGGGCCTGCACGTCTACTCGGCAGGGAACTCGCTCGACGAGGACGCGATTGCCGACAACGTCGCGATCATCGCGGACCTCTTCGCGCGGGTCGTCGATCGCCACGCTCTGCGCCCGTCACGCCTCGTGTTCGGATCCGGTTTCGGCATTCCGTACTTCGACGAGGATCGCGAACTCGACCTGCAGCGCCTGGCCGCGCGCATCGTGCCGACCGTCGATCGCCTCAAGGCCGTGCCCGCGGTCGCCGACGCACGTCTCGTGCTCGAGATGGGGCGCTGGCTGGTCGGCGTGGATGGCTACATGCTGACCTCGGTCGTCGACGCCAAGTCGAGTCGCGGCACCGAGATCAGGTTGTGCGACGCCGGCTTCAACAACCACCTGAGCGCGTGCGGGATGATGGGCACCGTCATGCGCCGGAACTGGCGGTTCTGGAACCTGTCGCGCCCGGATGCGCCGCCGGCCGGACCAGTCCTGCTCGCCGGCCCGCTGTGCGCGAGCTTCGACGTGCTCGGCACCGGTGTCCACCTGCCGGTCACCGAGCCCGGTGACGTGATCGTCGTCGGCTCTTCGGGCGCGTACGGTCCGACGGCGAGTCCGACGCGCTTCATCAGCCATCCGGCGCCACGCGAGATCCTGGTGGACGAAGCGGCAGGTACCGAGGACGACGTCACCGAGTGGACGGCTGGCAGTCCTGAACCGGTCAGCGCAGGTGGACGATGAGTGCCACCGGCTACGAGGGCATCGTGGTGCTCGGGGTGCCGCGCAGCGGCACCACGCTGCTGCGCCGACTGCTGCGCGCCCACCCGGACATCGCCTGCCCGCCGGAGACCAACCTGCTGAGCGCCGCGAGCCGCTTCCTCGAGGAGCAGCGCTTCGCGGGTGGGCTGAGCGTCGGCGTCGTGCCGGGGCTGCACTTTGCGGGCTTCGCGGAAGCGGTGGTCCTCGACCGGCTCCGCGAGTTCGTGTTCGAGTTCTGGCGCGACATCGCCGCGCGCGAGGGCAAGCGTCGCTGGGCGGAGAAGACCGCCGTCGACATCTTCCACCTCGACGCGATCGAGCGCCTCTGTGGGGATCGGTGCCGGTACGTGGCGATCGTCAGGCACCCACTCGACGTGGTGTGCTCGCTCAAGGAACTGGGCGACAAGATGGAGAGCCACCTGCCCGAGCTGTTCGAGTTCGTCCGTCGTCGTCCCGAGACGTACGAGGCGTTCGCCGAGGCCTGGGCGGCCGGGAACCGGCGGCTCCTGGCATTCGCCGATGCGCATCCCGGATGGGTCGTTCGCGTCCGCTACGAGGACCTCACGGCCGACCCACGCACGACGCTCGCCACCATCTTCGACTTCCTGGGCGAGTCCACCGATGTCGATGCGGTGCTCTCGCGCGCCTTCTCGGATGGCGAGTCGGTGGGCCTCGGCGACTGGAAGACGTACGCGAGCCACGAAGTCTCGGCCGGCAGCGTCGGCCGACACCGGACGCTGAGCCCGTGGACCATCGAGCGGTTGTCCCCGCTTGTCGACGACGTCATGGAACGCCTCGGATACGAGCCGATCCGCCGGAAGGGCTCGCCCGGAGACGACCAGCGGCGGCAGGAACTCGCGCGCCTGGTCACGGGCATGAAGCTGTCCTCCTCATCACCTGCCACGTCATCGTGACCGCGACCAACCTGTTCGACGCGTTCTCGGCCACGGTGGCCAGGCACCCCGATCGCGACGCCTTCCGCTGTGGTGACGACTCCTGGACGTACTCGACGTGGCAGCGCCGCGCCGACGACTTCCGGATGGCGTATCGCCGTGCTGGCGTCGTGCGTGGCGATCGCGTCCTCATCTGGATGAGCAACAGCGTCCAGATCGCCGCGGCCATCGTCGGCGCCTGGGCCGAGGATGCCATTCCGGCCCTGATGGATGCGGCCTGCCGCGCGCCCCAGCTCGAGAACGCCGTCCGGACCGCCGCGCCGCGCCTGGTGGTGCGCGCCGCCTCGACGGCCCTGCCGCCGGGCGCCGCCGTCGGCGCCCTCCTCGTGGCCGAGGACGTGCCGCCGGCATCGCTCGATTCGCAGACGAGGAGCCTCTCGCTCCCGACCGACCCGGCATCGATCGTCTTCACCTCCGGGTCCACGGGCCAGCCGAAGGGCGTGGTGCAGTCGCACGGAAACCTGATCCGCGCGTGTGGCGCCGTGGCGTCCTACCTCGGCGTGCGCGAGGACGACGTGCTGCTGTGCCCCGTCCCGTGGAGCTTCGATTACGGGTACGGGCAACTGCTGTCGACGGCCATCCTCGGCGTCACGCAGGTGATCCCCCCGGCGTTCACGCCCTTCGGCATCTGCGAGGCGCTCGAACGGCATCGACCGACCGTCCTGGCCGGCCTGCCTGCGCTGTTCACGTACCTGATGGGCGGCATGTCGCCGATCCTGGGCACCGACCGTTCACCGGTGCGCCTCATCACCAACACGGGCGGGCAGGTACCCGCACCCGTGTTGCGGAGTCTTCGCGACGCATTCCCGCAGGCGACGGTGGTGCTCAACTACGGCCTCACCGAGACCTATCGCAGCTGCTACGTCCCGCAGGGGGTGCCCGATCGGCCAGGGCTCATCGGCCGGCCCATCCCTGGCGCCGACGTCGTCATCGTGCGCGAGGACGGCAGCCTCGCCGACGAGGGCGAGGAGGGCGAGATCGTCCATCGCGGCGACTACGTATGCCTCGGGTACTGGAACGACCCGGAGGCCACCGCTCGCAGCGTGCGCCCCGATCCTCTGCTGCCGGCGGGGACGCCGTTCCCGGGCCGCGCCGTGTACACGGGTGACTACGGGTACCGCGACGCCGACGGCTTCGTCGTGTACCGCGGCCGGCGCGATCACCTGCTGAAGTCGATGGGGATCCGGGTGTCGCCGGGCGAAATCGAGCACCTGCTGTACGAGTCAGGCCTGGTCGAACTCGCCGCGGTGTTCGGACGGCCGCACGAACTCCTGGGACATGAGGTCTGGGCCGCGGTGACCTTCAAGGCCGGCGTGACCGATGGCCGGGCGCGCCTCACGCGCTACGCCCGCGACGTGATGACGCCGGCGATGCTCCCGCGTCGTTATCTCTACAAGGACGCCATGCCTCGCACGACCACCGGGAAGATCGACTACCCGGCATTGCGCGCGGAAGCCGACGCCCTCGCCGCCGGGTAGAAGGACAGGCGTCCTTCTTGCACCACCGGGGGCATGGCCGCCCCGATTCTCGCGACCGACCTTCCGGCGCCCGTCATGACCCGCGCGGCGCTCGAGCAACCGACGGGCGAGGACGCCGCGGACCTCGCCGAACTCCGGTACGTCGACGACACCGGCCCCGGCATCACCCGCGTGCTGTCGCGCACCCGCGCCACGTACCGGTCGCCCGAGGGCCGCGTGGTGCGCGACGCCGCCACGCTGGCGCGGATCCGCAGCCTGGCGATTCCGCCGGCCTGGACGCGCGTGTGGATCTGCCCGCGCGCCGACGGCCACATCCAGGCGACGGGACGAGACGCCCGGGGCCGGAAGCAGTACCGCTACCACCCGCGTTGGCAGCAGGTGCGCGACGCCGCCAAGTACGGCCGACTGCTGGCCTTCGGGCGCGCCCTGCCACTGCTCCGTGCGCGGGTGATGCGCGACCTGCAGGCGCCACCGCTCTCGCACACCCGCGTGCTGGCCACCGTCGTGCGCCTGCTCGAGACCACGCTGATCCGGGTCGGCAACGAGGAGTACGCGCGCACGAACCAGTCGTTCGGGCTGACCACGCTGCGCGACCGGCACGCGACCGTCACCAACGATCGGCTGCGGTTCCGCTTCCGGGCCAAGAGTGGCGTCTGGCAGGAAGTCGAGCTGCGGGACGCGCGGCTGGCCCGCACCGTCAAGCGCTGCCAGGACCTGCCCGGGCAGGTGCTCTTCCAGTACGTGGATGCCGACGGCACGCGTCAGCGTGTGACGTCAGAGGACGTCAACGCCTACCTCGGCGAGGTGACCGGACAGCCGTTCACGGCAAGGACTTCCGCACGTGGGCCGGCACCGTCCTGGCCGCCTCTGCCCTGCAGGAACTCGAGCACGTCGACACCGCGGCCGGTCGCAAGCGCAATGTCACGCGGGCCATCGAGCGCGTCGCCAGGCAACTGGGCAACACGAAGGCCGTGTGCCGTCGCTGTTACGTGCATCCGGCCGTCCTCGACCACTACCTCGACGGGGCGACGCTGGAGGTGCTGCGGGAGAAGGCCGCCGACCTGATGGTGAAGCAGGGCCGACACCTGTCGCGTGAGGAGACGGCGGTGCTGGCGCTGCTGCACCGCCGGATGACCCGCGCCGCGCGCGCCACGCCTCGCCGCAAGGCCTCCTGAGCGCCCGACCTCACTGCTCGTGGTGGTCCTCGTCGATGGCGCGGGTCCAGATCTCGAGGGCATCTGCCTGCATGTGCCCGCGGGCGAGCCGCGCGTCGAGATAGCCCAGTTGCGAGACGTCGGCGAGGTACTGCTCCCGGGAGAGAAGCGTGCCGAAGCAGGTCCGTTCCCCGCCGCTGCCGGGACGCGACAGGTCGGAGAGCACCTCGGCCACCACCCAGGGCGGCAGCAGCGCCTCGGCATCCGAGTACGCGAACCTGAAGAGCAGGAGGTGCGCGGCGAGCACCAGTCGATACTCGCCGTAGCGAGCGATGAGGCGCGGCCAGTCGATGACGTGTCCGCGGGCCCGCAACAGGTGCAGCACGTCGGCGCCGTCGAAGCGCTCCCGCTCCATCACGAACGACTTCGACCAGATCAGCTCCTCGATCGGTGACAGCTTCACCGGGATGCCGTACAGCGTCACGTCAGCCGCGTAGCGGAACCAGTCGCCGTCGACGCGCGCCACGCCGTTGCCGCTCGAGAAGATCAGGTCCATCGCGAGATCCTCCCGCCTGGCCTTGGCCAGCCAGTGCGGGAACGGAACGTGCGTGGCGAACCCTGCGTCGGTGAGGGAGCGGAGCGTGCGCGCGAGGTCGTCGGGCGCCACGAAGAGGTCGAGGTCCTTGGTGGCCCGCACCACTCCGGTGTACTGGGTGAAGGCGAAGGTGCCGCCCACCAGGAACTGGATGCCGCGCTCATGGAGCACGCGCAGCGCATCGGCGCATGCGGCCTCGTGAGCCTGCCCCGCCGTCGAGGACCCTGACGCGATCATGGCGAGGGTCGGAAAGGCAAGGACGATGCCAGTGCGCATCGCGGCGATGGGCGACATGCATGTCGGCCGTACCGCGTCACCTTCGATCTCGCAGGCCTTCGGGCGCGTGCGCGAACTCGCCGACGTGCTGGTGCTGTGCGGCGACCTCACCGACCGCGGCACCGAGGAGGAAGCCGCGCAGCTCGCGCGTGACCTCAAGGGCGTGGGCGTGCCCGTCGTCGCGGTGCTCGGCAACCACGACTTCGAGGCGGGCGCCCCGGCCCTGGTGTCGCGCATCCTGTCGGATGCCGGGGTCCACATGCTCGATGGCGAGGCCATCGAGGTGCTCGGCGTCGGGTTTGCGGGCATCAAGGGCTTCGGCGGTGGCTTCGGCCGCGGCGCGCTCGGGCCCTGGGGCGAGCCGGCCATCAAGGCGTTCGTGCAGGAGGCCGTCGACGAAGCCATGAAGCTCGAGACGGCGCTGGCGCGCCTGCGCACGCCGCGGAAGGTGGCGGTGCTGCACTACGCGCCGATCAGGGAGACCGTCGAGGACGAGCCACCCGAGATCTTCCCGTACCTGGGCTCGAGCCGTCTCGAGGAGCCCCTGTCACGCTACCCGGTGGACGTCGTGTTCCATGGGCACGCCCACGGCGGACGGTTCGAGGGGCGCACGGCCGCCGGCGTGCCGGTCTTCAACGTCGCCGCGCCATTGCTGATCCGCCGCAGTCCCGACGCGCCGCCCCTGCACGTGGTGACCTTCGAGTGAACGCCGGAGAGGGGGCGGTCCCCTGGGACGCCTGCCTCTCGAGTCCTACGCAGGCTTGCGCCCCACCATCACGATGGCGCGCGAGTGGCTGCGGAGGCGCTCGCCGCGGTAGCCGCCCCACACCTGCTCGATCTCGAAGCCGGTATGCAGGAACAGCAACTGCAACTCGCGCGGGAAGTAGACGTGGCTCTCGAAGTCGCTGATGTAGCGCCGCGCCTGCTCGTCGTCGGGACGCATCTCGAAGCGGTCGTACAGGAAGTGCACGTGGGCGCGCTGCCGGTGTGCCTCGTAGCGCGTCGTCTTGTACCGGATCAGCCGATGCTTCCCGTCGTCGCTCTCCTGGTCGATGTCCATCTCGACGAGCGCCCGAGGCGGCGACGCCATCGAGTCGCCATAGGCGGTGAGGTTGGGCATGGTCAGGTCGACCACGAAGCGGCCACCCGGCGACAGGTTCTCGAAGGCGGCGCGCCATGCGCGGAGCTGATCCTCGAGTTCCAGCAGGTGCGCGAGGGTCGAGCAGGGCACGATGACCAGATCCACCGGGGGCGTGATGGACCAGTCCCGGATGTCCTCGCGCCGCAGGTGTACGCGACTGCGGCAGGTCGCAGGGATCTGCGCCAGCTTGGCCTCGGCCTGTCCCAGCATCTCGTCGGACATGTCGATGCCCAGGAGCGTGAGGTCGTGCTCGTCGGCCATCTCGGCCAGTGGCACTGTGATGCGCCCACTGCCGCAGCCGAGTTCGACGACACGCCGCGCCTCGAGGCGTACGACGAGGCGTTGATAGAAAGCGATGTCCTCTTCGTCGGTGCCGTGCTCGAGGTCGTACTCCCCGGGGCGCGAGTAGATGGTGGCCATGGTTGACGTCGTAGCAAGCGAGGTGCCGGGAACCGACCTTGCAATCGCCAGCCTCCGGACAGGAGGGCCAGTGGAGCAGCGCGACAGGATTTTCGGGATGTTGCGGACCTGCGGGACCGTGATGCTCGTCACCAGCAGTGCGGAAGGACGTCTCGAAGGGCGCCCGATGCAGGTGGTCGAGATCGACGACCGCACGGGGAACATCTGGTTCCTGACCGGTCGCGACTCTCGCAAGGTGCACGAGGTGGCCGGCCATGCGCAGGTGGCCCTGGTGTGCCAGGACGAGCGGAACGCCTACCTGTCGGTCTCGGGAGTCGGCATGGTGGTGCACGAGCCGGCGCGCGTGCGGGAGGTGTGGCGCGAGTCGTTCCGCGTGTGGTTCCCTGACGGACCCGATGACCCGAACCTGCGCCTGCTCGTCGTCGAACCGTTGACCGCCGAGTACTGGGACACCCCTGGCCCCGGCAAGGTGGAGTACCTGAGCCTTTGACTCGGGCAGCAGCGCTCCGTGCGTGGGCGTGGGGACGCGGCGGTCGCCACGCTCCACGCCCGGTAGCCGCCGTCGATGGGGCAACGCGCCACGGTGGAGACCTCGGCCGGACGGCCCGCGTCGTAAGCAGGTGAACTCCGTTCGTACTGCGTGTGTCGTGTTGTGGATGCTCGGGGCCGCCGCCTTGGCGCCCGGGTCGGTCGGGGCGCAGGACACCACCGGCGTCGGCGCCATCACGGGAAAAATCAGCCGTCAGGACGGCGCGCCGGCCGCCGACATCGCCGTGTGCGTCGTCGAGACCTCGCAGTGCGCGGTGAGCGCCGCCGACGGCACGTTCCGCATCGGCGACGTGCGGGCCGGGGCCTATCGGCTCGAGATCACGCCGGCTGGTGGCACGCCCATCCAGAGCGATCCGGTGACGGTGCGGGCCGGACTCGAGGGCCGGGTCGAGGTGACGCTGCCCACCCTCGAGGGGCTCACGCAGACCGTCACGGTCACCGCGCCCGCCTTCGTCCCGTCCGAAGAGATCAAGAACTCCTCGTACCTGATCCGGCAGGAGGAGATCCTCACCAATGCGGCAGCCTTGCAGGACGTGTCGCGCTACGTGCAGACGCTTCCTGGCGTGGTGCCCGGCACCAACGACTTCCGCAACGACATCATCGTGCGTGGTGGCAGCCCGCTCGAGAACCTGTTCGTCGTCGACAACATCGAGATCCCGAACATCAACACGTTCGCCAACTTCGCCTCGGCCGGGGGCACGGTCAGCATTCTGGACGCCAACCTGATCCAGGACGTCACGTTCCTCACCGGCGGCTACCCGGCGCCGTACATCAATCGCGCGTCAAGCGTGCTGCAGGTCACGCAACGCGAGGGAAGCCGCGACGACATCGGCGGCCGCGCGACGTTCGGCTTCGCGGGCGCCGGCGGCATCGTCGAAGGCCCGATCGGTCGCGAGAAGAAGGGTTCGTGGATCGTCTCGGCGCGCCGCAGCATCCTCGACCTGTTCTCCGACGACGTGGGGTTCGGCGGCGTGCCGACGCTGTACACGATCAACGCCAAGGCGACCTACGACCTGAGCCCGAAGGACCGCATCTGGCTGATCAACGTGACCGGCTTCGACAACATCCGGCTCGGTCGCACCGACGATGCAGAGGACATCGCCGACGAGATCAACACGTTCGACATCCGCTATGAAGGGCAGCGTTCGTCGACGGGCGTCAACTGGCAGCGGCTGCTCGGCGATCGCACGGTGGGGCTGCTCGGCGTGACCTTCTCGGCGGCGCGTGTCGACCAGCAGGTCAAGGACCTGGCCTTCGGCGGCGTCGTCGCGCCACCCGACGTGCCGGCCGAGGAACTCATCGCCACGAGCCCGGTCGTCTTCAGCGAGAACTCCGGCGAGGACGAGACCACCCTGAAGTACGACCTGACGACGGAACTCGGGCGCGCCTTCAAGCTGCAGGTGGGCGGCAGCTTCAAGGCCTTCCGCATCGACTACGACACGGCGTCCCCCTACGGCAACGACAGCCCGTACGTGCAGGAGCCCGGCTTCGCCCCGTTCAACCTGACGCGAAAGTTCACCTCCACGCAAGCTGGCGCCTACGTGCAGGCGACCCAGGACCTGTCGCGCCGACTCAACGTCACCTACGGCGCGCGCGTCGACTACTACGACTACCTGTCGTCCACGAAGATCAGCCCGCGCGCCGGCGCCAGCTATGCCTTCAACGAGGCGTGGTCCTGGCGCGGCAGCTACGGCCGCTACTACCAGCAGCCGTTCTTCCTGTTCCTCGCCGCGTTCGAGCAGAACCGGCTGCTGGTGCCCTTCGAGGCCGACCACTTCGTGACCGGTGTGTCATACACGGGCGCCGGCCGCATGCGCGCCACCGCCGAGGTCTACCACAAGCAGTACCGCAACTACCCGGTAGCGGCAGACATCCCGCAGCTGTCGCTGGCCAACATCGGCGATACGTTCGCGACGCGCGACATCCTCTTTCCGCTCCTGAGCGACGGCAAGGGCGAGGTGACCGGCGTCGAGTTCCTCGCGGAGCGCAAGCCCGGCGGGCGCTGGTACGGGCAGGCCAGCGTGGCCATCTCACGCGCCCGACACGCCGGGCTCGACCAGGTGCTGCGGCCGGGCTCGTTCGATTACCCGGTGGTCGTCAACCTCACCGGTTCGTGGCTGTTCGCCGATCGCTGGCAGGCCTCGGCTCGCGCGGTCTACCTCTCGGGCCGGCCGTACACGCCGTTCGACGTCGTCACGTCCACGCAACAGAACCGCGGGGTGTACGACCTGGCGCAGGTCAACGGCCTGCGTGCCGACGACTACTTCAGGCTCGACGCCCGCGTCGACCGCTCGTTCATCATCGGCGGCCAGCGGGTCACCTTCTTTGCAGGCGCGCAGAACCTGACCAACCGCAAGAACTTCGCGACCCTCGGCTGGAACCGCACCAACAACATGGCCGAGATCAACACGCAGAACGGCATCTTCCCGCTGATCGGCTTCGACTGGCCCTTCTGATCGCCAGCCGGCGGCTCGTGGCCCGCCACTTGCACCCGAATGCACCCGAAAGGGAATGCATTCATGAAGCAGATCTACAGTCTTACCGGGACCATCGTCATCGTTTCCGCACTGGCCGTCGTGCCGGCCGAGGCGCAATCCACCCAGGGCCAGTCGGGCGCCCCTTCCGGAAGCCGCCAGTCCACCGGAGCCGGCTCCAGCGGCCAGACGACCGGGAGCGGCAGCAGTGCTCGGCCGCAGGATCGCGAGCGCGACAAGGTGACCAGTTACGGCGAGAAGGTCGGCGAGGACGTGCCGGCCGCCGGCACGCAGACCGACCAGCGCGGCCGCACCGCCGCCAAGGGCGCCTCGGACGCCTCCGGTGCGCTGAAGGGGCCGGATCGGGCGTTCATGCTGGAGGCGATGGAGGGCAACCGTGCCGAGGTCGAACTCGCCCGGCTGGCCCAACAGAAGGCCGACAGCCAGGCCGTGCGTGATCTCGCGAAGATGATCGAGACGCATCACGAGCAGGCCGGCCGGAAGTTGCAGTCGATTGCCGCGTCCGTCGGGGCCAGCGACAGCGCGATGGACCTCAAGCCGACGCACAAGCAACTGCAGGAGCGGCTCTCGCGACTCGAAGGCGCCACGTTCGACAAGGCGTACGCGGACGAGATGGTCAAGGATCACCAGAAGGACATCCAGGCCTATCAGAAGGCGACCCGCCAACTCCAGCATCCCGCCCTCAAGACCTACGCCACCGAGACGCTGCCGACGCTCGAACAGCATCTCGATCAGGCGCGGGCGGCGCAGCAGCAGACGGGCAGCCAGCCGAAGACGCAGTAACAGCGCACCGACCAGGCCCGTAGCCGGCTCGGCAGGGCCGGCTCCGGCCGGCCCTGCGCAACCCCGCGCATCGGTCGCGAATCAGGCCTCACTTCCGCATCGCTCGCCCGACCAGCGTGCGAGCCCTCACACACCGGCCCTGTCCTTGCAGGGTGGATGCCGATGCTCGTGTACCGAAGTGCGGGCCGAGACGTCGATCCCGGACTGGAGATCTCGCGATGCCTCACGATGGCCGCCGACGACGTCGACGAGGCCACCACGAGGCTCCTCGGGCTCGGCAGCCTGGAGGCGTCGCTCGTTGATGGCTGGTGCCGTACCCGCGACGGCATGGATCCGCGCGCCACGACCTTCAGCGTCGCCTCGCGCTGGGCCGCACGGGTGCTGCTGGCGTTGGATGCCGGCGATGAGCCCGCCGCGGCCGCGGCCGAACGGCACTTCCGATCCGCGACATCGGCGTGTCTCCGGTTGACGCTGCCGGCTCATGCGCACCTGCGGGTGCCCGAGGGATTCGCCTACTATGCCGTGCATCCGCTGGCGTACGCCGCCGCGGTCGCGCGATGCCTGGCTCGCGAGCGTCCCCCGCGCGTCGTCGTCGTGGGCCTGCGGACCATCGGCGCGACGCTCGCCGCCGTGGCGGCCGCCCGCTGCGAGGCCGAGGGGGTGCCGGTCTGGAGCACCACGCTGCGACCCCGCGGGCATCCCTTCGCGCGCGAATACGAAGTCGAGCAGGCGTGGTCCGCGCAGGTCGAGGCGCAGCGCGGCGCCCTGTGCCTGATCGTCGACGAGGGGCCGGGCCTGAGCGGATCGTCGTTGGTGAGTGCGGCGGCGCTGCTGGAGCGGCACGGGCACCTGCCGTCGCGGATCGTGTTCGTCTGCAGCCACGACCCCGACCCGTCGGTGCTCAAGGCCGCGGATGCGCGCGAACGATGGCGTCGGTACGGCAGGGAAGTGGCCCTCATCCGGTCACCCGACTTCGCCCAGGACTGGTCGGCGGGACACTGGCGCGAGCATATCGGCCTGCCGCCGTCGGCCTGGCCGGCGGTGCACCCGCAGCACGAGCGTCACAAGGGCGTGCCTGGCACGCATCCCGACCAGTTGCACAAGTTCGTCGGCCTCGGCCCCTATGGCCTGGCGGTCCGGCGGCGCGCCGAGCGGGCAGCGGAGGCCGGCTTCGGGGTGCCCATCCTGGGCCATCACGATGGCTACCTCCAGATGCGTCGCGTGTCGCCCACCCTGCCGCTCGATCGCCGCGGCAGCGAAGCGCTGGCCGGCGCGCTCACGACCTACCTGCCGTGGCGTGCCTCCGCGATGCAGACCGGCGCACGGGCCGACGTTGACGCCGCCCTCGCACTGCTCGAGGGCAACACGCGGGAACACTTCGGCTCGCGGCTCGACGCCGGCCTGCTGCCGCTCGAAGGCCTGGCCCATCGCGCCGGCGCGCAGCCGGCCGTCGTGCTCGACGGACACCTCGCCCCGTGGGAGTGGCTCCAGACGCCGCAGGGCGTCGTCAAGGTGGACACGGCCGAACACGGCGACGATCACTTCCAGCCCGGGCCTCACGACATCGCGTGGGACGTCGCGGCGGCGCTCGAGGAGTTCACGTGGACGACGCCCGAGCGCACCTCGCTCGTCGAGCGCCTGACGAGGGCGATGCGCGACCCGGGGCTGGCGACACGACTGCGGTACATGCAGCCGTGCTACCTCGCCGCCCGGCTCGGCTACAGCACGCTGGCGGCCGAGACCCTTGGCGACACGCCCGACGGACTGCGCTTCGGGCGCCTGCGCAATCGCTACGCACATCGCCTGTCGGAAGCCCTCACTATCACGAGCTAGCTGCCGAGTCGCGGCGCACCCGCCTGGCCCCCGGCCGTCCCTGCGGCGGCGGTCGCCGTCCGCGACGATGGGTCAGAGCAATCGTCCCAATGGTCCCAGGTCGAGGTTGAGGTCGGCGGGATCGAGTCCCGCCTGGGCGGCCAGGTCGACGATCGTCTGCTCGAGCTCGTGCAGGCTGCGACCCAGTCGCTCGACTTCGGCGTCGGTCAGTCGCTCCGCCTCCATCTGCCTGATGGCGCGCCGTTCGAGCAGTTGCCTGATCACCTCGACGAGCGTCAGCACCAGCTTCATCACGCTGCGGCGGACGTTGTCCGGGTCGACGTCCCAGCGTCCTGACGGGACGTGGACGGGCGCTGGTTCCCGGGCGGCGATGCCGGCGGCCGGGAGCGAATCGGCCGCGGGGCGCGGCGACGGCGCCGCGTCGATGTCCTCGATGCGCCAGGGGGGGGCCGGGGCCTCTGCCGTCACGTCGGTGGCGACCACCTCCGCCTGCGCCTGCTCCCTGGCGTCCGACGCGGGGCTCGAGTGACCTCCTGATGGCGAGTCGCCCGGTGGCGAGGAGGCCGCGAGCCGCTCGGCGCTCACCAGCAGGGCGGCGAGCTTCAGCGTGATCAGGTCGATGCCGGCGATGCCGAGGGCGACGTCGCCCTGCAGGACCACGCCCTTGTCCACGAGGCTGTCGATCACGTCGACGAGGCTGGCCTGGCCGCCGGTCAACGAGGCCGCCAGGCTCTGCGTCGGCTGGCGTTCATCCATCGAGCGGCTCGTCGATGAACGTGAAGGGCGGCCAGGGGCCGGTGAGGGTGACTTCGTGCCCGTGGCCGCGCATCTCCCGCGCCAGGGCCCGGATGTCGCGTGCGAACGCGCTGCCGCCGGTCACCGGCACCAGCGCGGCCAGGTCCAGCCACACGCGTCCGCCCTCGGCTGGCAGCGGGCGGTGTCGTACGTCCTCGGCGTGGGCCCGGACGCGCGCTTCCACCAGCGCCGGCCAGCGCTCGTCGACGGCGATGGGCTGTCGCTCGCGCAGCAGGGCCCGCTTGCGCTCGAGGAAGTCGCGGCCGCTGGCCGGCGCGGGGGTGAGCCGGCGGACGGTGGCGGGAGGGACGCCGGCCGGTGCCAGCTGGGCGCGTGAGGCGCGCACCCCGTACTCGACCCGCCCGTCGAGCCGCTCGAACAGCACGGCGAGGCCTGGCAAGGCGTCACGCACGTGCGCGAGCGCCCGGGCCTCGGTGGCGAAGATCGTGAACAGGCGCAAGGGCACCACCGGACCGGACCGCATGGCGCGGCCGAGCAGGTCGTGATGGCTCGCCGCGCAGCGCCCGAGCCACTCGAGGTCCTCGAGCCGGCTGCGGATGGCCTCCTCGGTGAAGCCCGCCGCCGGCACGTCGGACACGATCATCCAGTGGCGTTCGGTCACCGCGATCGCGCGAGCGCTGCCGACCGCGCCGGGCATGCCCGTCACCCGCCCGAGGCGGGGCACGGTGTCGGAACGCAGTACCCCGTGCACGTGCAGGAGTCGGTCCGGCTCGTGTGACGTCGAATCCTTACGCGTCATCGTCGCCACCGAACGTCACCGCGACCTCGCCGACACGGAGTGCCCCCTGACCGTCACCAGCCTGCAGCGGGTCCTCCCGGCGGGCCCGCGCCTCGCGAAGGGCCGCGATGATGTCCTGCTCGCGCGCCAGGAACTCCTCGTCGCCGATCTCGCCGAGTTCCACGGCCATCTGCGCGGCGACCAGTTCCTCCTGCAGCAGGCGCACCTCGTCGCGCTCCTGGTCGACCGCCAGGGCCACCTTGTCGAGCACGAACCGCAGGCCGCCGACGAGCAGCGAGTCGATCAGGAACATGTGTCAGGCGCGCTCCAGCTTCAGCCGGATGTTGACGAAGTTGTAGGGCGGCCAGGGGCCCGTGTACTTGAAGGTCAGCTTGTCGAACCGCGCGCCGAGTTCCTTGACGCGGGCGTCGAAGGCCGCTTCCTGCTGGCGCGACACCAGGAACGCCGCGTTCATGATCATGCGGTCGCCGATCGGCTTGTTCGAGCGCGACGCGACCGCGACGTCGCGCAGGCCGCCGAAGATGTCGGCGATGTACCGCTCGGCGCGCGCCTGCAGGGCCGCGTCGACGAGTCGCCCGTACTGCATGCGCGCGAAGTACGTGGAGCCACGCTGGGCTGCCAGCTGGGCACGCACCCGGCGGATGTCCTCGTCCTCCTCCTCGATCTGCCGCACGACGGCGTCGCGGTCCCAGAGCACCTTGAGGCCGAACTCGAGCTTGTGCTCCATCTTGTCGAGCACGTCGACGAAGGCGTCGTAGGCCGAGCGGAGGAACTCGATGATGTCGTCGCGGGTCTTGAAGACGGTGCCGAACGACATCGGCAGCACCGTGTGCTCCTGCATCACCGTCTCGTTCACGCGCTGGTGCGCCAGGACGTTGTCGCGCGTCGGGTCCTGCGTCCCCATCGGCACGTCGGACACCACGGCGGCCAGGTCGCCCCATTGCACCGTGGTCACCTCGGTGGGGGTCGGCCCGATCCCGAGGCGCCCGAAGGAGAGCGGACGCTCCGCCCTGACGATGCAGTACGCGTACTTGCCGAGCGAGGGCTCGGCCGCCGCCGCGGCCGTGGTGCGCCGCCGTGGCCGTGGCGCCGGGGCGGGGGCGAGTTCACGGGTGGCCGTGGCCGGACGCCGGCTCGTGCGGGCGGTCGTGGGACGGGATGTGGGAGCGCGCTTGGTCATGGTTCGAGGGGCATGGCCGCCAGCGTGGCCTCGCCGGTGGCCTGTTCGAGCAAGCCTGCCGACGCGCGCGTGCGTCCGACCGGCAGGGTGAGCGTGAAGGTCGAGCCGATGCCGAGTGCGCTCGTGAGCGACAGGCGCCCCTCGAGCATCGTCGCCAGGCGGCGGCAGATGGCCAGGCCGAGTCCCGTGCCGGGATAGGCACGGGTGGGCGAGTTGTCCACCTGCTGGAAGTCCTCGAAGACGCGCTGCTGGTGCGCCGGGTCGATGCCGATGCCGGTGTCGGACACGTGCACGTGCAGCAGCCGCGTCGATGGATCGTGGTCGGCGCGGATGCAGATCGAGCCGTCGGGCGTGAACTTCAACGCGTTGCTGAGCAGGTTCACCAGGATCTGCTTCACCTTCTGCCGGTCGGTGTGCAGGATCGGCAGGTCGGCCGGCACGCGCGTCTCGAGCGCCACCGGCGAACGCGCGATCACCGGCTCGAGCTCCTGCGTCACCTCCGACACGAGCGCCTGCAGCGGGAAGCGCTCGCGGGTCAGCGGCATCCGCCCGGCCTCGATGCGCGAGATGTCGAGGATGTCGTTGATCAGCGAGAGCAGGTGGCGCCCGTTGGCGTCGACCCGCGACAGCGTCCGGCGCTGCGCCACCGACACTGCGCCGTAGGCCTCCTCGAGCAGCATGCTCGTGTAGCCGAGGATCGCATTCAGCGGCGTGCGGAACTCGTGCGACATGTTGGCCAGGAACTGCGACTTCAGTGTCGAGGCCTGCTCCAGCTCGAGCGCCTGCCGTCGCAGCAGCTCGTTCTGCGAGGCGAGCTCCGCGGTCGCCGCCTGCACCTTGGCCTCGAGCTCGCTCGAGGCCCGCTTCAGCTCGCCGAACAGCCGCGCGTTCTCGAGCGCCTCGGTGCGGTCGTGCAGGATCGTCACGACGGCGACCAGCTCGTTGTGCTCCGAGAGGATCTTGCCGGCCACCGCCTCCACGGGCAGCGCGCGTCCCGACAGCGGATCGGTCAGCCCGATGTGCGACCGCCACCGCTGGTCGCGACCGCTCACCAGCAACGAAGACACGAACGAGGAGAAGTGCGCGTCGTTGGCGCGCACGCGGCGCTGCTCGGCCACTCCACCTCCCGGTGGCACGTCGAACAGCCGCTCGGCCGGCGCGTTCATCATCAGCGTCTCGCCCGACGGGCCGGTGACGACGATGGGATCGGCCACCGAGTCCATGATGAGGTCGAGCCGATGGCGCTCGGCGCGCACGTCGGCGTCGGCGAGGCGCAGCTTGCGGTAGTTTTCGTCGAGCTCCATGCGCGCGCGACCGAGGTCGGTGACGTCGCGGAGCACCGAGACCATCGCCGTGCCCTGGTCGGCATCCCTGACCGGCGCGGTCAGCAACTCGAACAGCAGGTCGGAGCCGTCGTCGGGGTCGACGAGCACGACCTCGCGCGCCGGCGGGTCGGAGCCGCCGGCGAAGGCGCTCGAGAGGGCGGCCGAGAAGAACAGGTTGTTCAGCGCCACGGCGTGGCGGCGGCCCTCGCTCGCTTCGTCACCGGCGGCGAGCAACCGCTCGGCGTGCGCGTTGCCCATGATCAGCTTGCCCTGGCCATCGGTCAGCAGCAGCGGGTCGGTGACGGCGTTGAAGATCGTGTACAGCAGCCGGCGCTCGTGCTCGAAGGCGCTGCGGGTGCTCGCGGTGTGGGAGCCGAGGGCCGACAGCTTGTCGCCGAGCACGGCAGCGACCCAGGGCACCACGGGGTCGACCACCTCGCGCATGGCCCGCAGCATCAGCAGGCCGACCGGCATGCGTCGCTGCGCGCTCCACATCGGCACCACGTGCACCGGCCAGGGCCCGAAGACGACGTCGGGCGGCAGCGCCCCCGCTGCGAACAGCGTCGGCTGGTCGACGGCGAGGGCCTGCACGACGGGGTGGGCGTGATCGGCCAGGTCGAGCGAGAACTCGCCAGCGCGGCCCGACGAGAGGCCGATGGCGGCGATGCCCCACAGGCGCGTCAGGTCGGCCGCCGAGGCGGCCACGAGTGCGTGGGTCACGCCGGCATGGGCGGCCAGCCACTCGAGCGCCTCCCGGGCGCACGACGCGGCGTCCTCGCAGGAGATGAAGAACTCGAGCAGCCCGATCCGCGGATCGTGCTGGTGCGTGCCCGTGGCCCGGGCCACGCCTGATCGTCGCTGCTTCGCCACGCGTCCCTCGCCCGCGCGTGCCGGCCGGTCAGCGCGCCGTGCGGCTGCGGCGCACCGTGACGCGGTCGCGTTCGGTGACCGTCGTGCCGGGCACGACCGGCGCCGCCACCGGCATGTCGGGCACGACTGTCGGCTCGAGCGCCGGCCGCGACACCATCGGGACCTGGCCGACGGCCTCGGCGTACTTCAGGTAGGTGTCGATCGATGCCACGACGACACGTGCCTCGACGGTGATGAGGTCGATGCCGACGAGGGACACCCGGAGCCAGGCGTCGATGACAATCCCCTTGTCGAGCACGCGGTCGAGCACGTCCACGAGGCTCGACCCGCCGGCAGCACGTTCCACGGGCATGGGGCACTACTCCTGTTGGCGCCGGCGGCGCGAAGACGAGGGCTTGGAGGCGGCGGCGCGACGCGCGGGCGTGCGGGCCGTCGTCGGGGGCGTGGCGGTCGCGGCCAGTTCCTGCAGGCGCGTCTCGAGCCTGCGGACCTCCTCGCGCAACTCCTCGGTCTCGCGCGCCGTGACGCGGCCGGGCGCGAGGTGCCGGTCGTACGTCCACCAATCGAGGCCCATCGCCTGTGCCTTGTCGAGCGAGCACACGATGAGCCGCACGCGGATGGTGAGCAACTCGACTTCGGCGAGCGAGATCTTGACGTCGCCGCCGACGAAGAGGCCCTTGTCCAGCACCCGGTCGAGCACCTCGACCAGGCCCGTGCTCCGGGGCGTCAGGTCCATGGCGTCAGGCCCCGCCCGGGATGGCGCCGCTGGCGGCGCGGAGGATGCGCGCGATCTCGGCCTCGAGCGCATGGGGCAGGCACGGCTTGGTGACGAAGGCGTCGCAGCCCGCGCCACGGGCCCGTTGTTCTTCGCCGTTGAGGGCGTGGGCCGTGAGCGCGATGATCGGGATGTCGAGCGTGCGCGGGTCTCGCTTGAGCATGCGCGCGAGTTCCCAGCCGTCGATGCCTGGCAGCGACAAGTCCATGAGGATCACCTGGGGTCGCAGCGCGAGCGCCTTGTCGAGCGCCTCGTGTCCGTCGGCGGCCTCCTCGACGCGGTAGCCGCGCCGGGCGAGGAAGAAGCCGTACATCTCGCGAGCGTCTGGATAGTCGTCCACGAGCAGCACGAGCGGCGCTACTTGGACGGACGGAAGGTCGGCCATGGAATGCACGGGAACGCGCGACAGAGGTCGCAGCATAGTGCAGGGTCAGAGGCGCTGGCAATGCTGTAGCGGAAGAATACTCGTCCGTAGAGTCTTACGGATGAGCCAACGCGGACGCCGGCCGCCCGAACGAGCAACGACGAACGCGAGAGACGGAACGTCTGGGGAGGAGGGCCCAGAGATGCGTGCCCGTACGCTTACCTCATGAGTCGTCAGTCGAGGCGAGTGCAAAGCACGACGCCCCCGGCGCCTCGAGGGCACCGGGGGCGTCGTGGGTGGAGCGTGCGGGCCGCGCGGGCTACTCGGTGCGGGCGATCGGCTTGATCTCCCAGCCCTTGCGGTACTCGCGGGTGAGGAGCTTGTCGGCGTCCTTGTCGTTGACGAACGTCTCGGTCTTGCCGTCGAACTGCAACTGGCGACCGACGCGATACGAGATGTTGGCCAGGTGCGGCAGCGCGGAGGAGAGGTGGCCCTCCATGATGTCGCAGGTCAGCTTCTTCGGGTCGTTGGCGCGGATGGCGTCGACGAAGTTCTGGTAGTGCGGTGTCTCGATGCTGAAGAGCACGAGCGGGTCGCTGCCGCTGTTGGGCGGCGGCGCGTCCGAACCGGGGCCCTTCTCGTCCTTGCTGCGGCCCTTGTACGACTGCCACTTGCGGCCGTCGCCATCGACCCACAGCCAGCCTTCGCTGCCGTAGAACAGGTTGCCGATCTTGACGCTGCCTTCCTCGTTGGTGGCCTCGCCGCGGGTCGCGAACTCGAGGATGGTGCCGTCGGCGTACTCGAACAGCGAGGTCTGCACGTTGGGCGTCTGCTGGGCCGACTCGGGCCCGAAGTAGCCGCCATACGAGCTCACCTTGACCGGGTGTTCCTGCTTGCCGAGGCCCCAGCGCGCGATGTCGAACTGGTGCGGGCCCTGGTTGCCGGTGTCGCCGTTGCCGTACGACCAGTTCCAGTGCCAGTTGTAGTGGAAGCGGTTGACGTTGAACGGGGTCTTGGCGGCCGGGCCGAGCCACAGGTCGTAGTCGACCTTGGAGAGGTACGCGGCGTCCCAGGCCGGTTCGGGACGGGCCTCGGAGTTGAGCCTGAAGGTCTGCCCGGCGGCGAGCGGGCCGTCGGGGTACTTGCCGATGGGGGGACGCGGCTTGAAGCACAGGCCGCGGGCCATGTAGACCTTGCCGATGCCGCCGTCCTTGATGAACTGCATCGCCTGGCGGACGGCCGGGCGGCTGCGGTTCATCGTGCCGACCTGCACGATCTTGCCGTACTTCTTCTGCGCCTCGACTTCCTGGCGGCCTTCCCAGATCGTGTAGTTGGAGGGCTTCTCCACGTACACGTGCTTGCCGGCCTGCAGCGCCATGATCGTCATCAGCGCGTGCCAGTGGTTCGGCGTCGCGATGATCACGCCGTCGACGTCCTTGTCGTCGAGCACGCGGCGGAAGTCCTGCACGAAGGCGGGCTTGAAGGTCGGCACGTCGGCGAGTGCCTTGTCGTTGACGCGCTCGGCCTCGAGGTTGAGGTCGACGTCGGCCAGCGTCTTGATCTCGACGTTCTTCAGCTTGGCGAAGCCGCGCTTGAGTGCGTTGCCCTGGCCGCGCACGCCGATGCTGGCCAGCACCAGCTTGTCGTTGGCGCCCTGGATGCGCGTGGCGCCGAGCGCCGTCGACGGAAGGAAGTGGCCGCCGGCGGCCACCACCGCAGCGGTCACGCCGAGTCGGGACGCGAACTCGCGCCGCGACATGCCATTGCCCTGTTGATCTGCCACTGTGGCCTCCATACGGGGCACGTCTCGACCGACGGCGCCCGAGAGTCTCTGGTCTGAACCCCGGAGTCTACCACTGGTCGGACCACCACGGGGCAGCGGTGGCTGGCCACCCGGACGGCCTTCGTCATCCGGCCGTCGGCCTTCGTGGCGTCAGGCGGCGGTCGGCAGTTGGCAGTCGGCAGTCAACAGCAGGGGCCGGGCCGGCCGCCCTGTCCTGTGAATGCCGCGATGCAGGGAATGCCGACAATGTCGGCGTGGGTCGGGGCTTCCGACATTCGCAGCATTCGCGGCATCGCGGCATTCCGGTCGAGGCGTCGCGGCAATGGCAGGCGGGCTAGCCGCCCGCCTGCCATTGCCGCACGGCCTCGATCGGGTAGAGCAGCATCAGGATGTTCAGCGTCAGGTTGTCGCGAATCAGGTAGCCGACGACCAGTTCCATGGTCACGGCCGCGACCACGACCAGCCACACCGGCAGCCGCGCCGCCAGCACGAAGCCCAGGATCATCGCGGTCACGTCGCTCAGCGAGTTGAGGACGCTGTCGCCGTAGTAGTCGAGCGCGATCGTCGCTTCGCGGTACCGGTTGATCACCATGTCGGTGTTCTCGAGCAGCTCCCACCCGCCCTCGAGCAGCACCGCCAGGACGAGCCGCAGACCGACCGGCACGCGCCGCGCCACCAGCCAGAGCAGCCCGTAGAAGAGGAAGCCATGGATGACGTGCGAGAACGTGTACCAGTCGGAGAGGTGCTGCGAGTTGTCGGAACTGTTCACCGCGGCGACCCACAGCAGGACGTGGCCGCACCGACAGATGGGCACGCGCCCCATCAGCAGGAGCAGCAGGCCGGTCGCGGTCATCAGGGCCCCGACCGCGGCGATGGTCCGCGTGCTCGCCAGCGTGTCGAAGGACCGCGCCCATGTCGGTGGGGCAGGAGACGGCATGCGCCGAGTGTAGGGGAAAGCCGGGCAACGCCGAACTCGCCGCGCGCCGGAGGCGCACATCGGCGAGTCGCCGAACGCCGAACGAAGAACGCCGAAGGACGGGGCCGTTCGGTCTCCCCAGCCCGGCGGCCGGTGCCCGCCGGCCGGTGCCCGGAGTCCGCAGCCCGGCGCCCGGAGCCCGGTGCCCGTGGTCCGGTACACTGATGCGTGCCGTTCTCACACCTCGGGCTGCATCCCAGCCTCACGCGCGCCCTCAAGGAACTCGGATTCACCCGGCCCACGCCCATCCAGTCGGATGCGATCCCGCCGGCGCTCGCCGGGCGCGACGTCCTGGCCTGCGCGGCCACCGGCAGTGGCAAGACGGCGGCGTTCCTCCTGCCGATCCTGCAGAAGCTGCTCGCGCTGCCGCGGGGGACCACCCGGGCGCTGGTGCTGACGCCGACCCGTGAGTTGGCGGCGCAGATCCTCGAGGATCTCAACACCTTCGCCGTGCACACGCCGATCAGCGCCGCCGCCGTCTTCGGTGGCGTCGGCATGGGCCCGCAGGAGCAGGCGTTCAGGCGCGGCGTCGACGTCATCATCGCCACGCCCGGCCGCCTCCTCGATCACTTCCGGATGCCGTACGCGAAGCTGGCCGGTCTCGAGTTCCTCGTGCTCGACGAGGCCGATCGGATGCTCGACATGGGCTTCCTGCCCGACATCAAGCGGGTGCTCAAGCACATCCCGCATGCGCGCCAGACCCTGTTCTTCAGCGCGACGATGCCGGCGCCGATCGTCGCGCTGACGCGCGAGCTGCTGCGCGATCCCGCGACGATCAACCTGGCGCGCCAGGCCGCCCCGGCCACCGGGATCACCCAGGCCGTGTACCCCGTCTCGCAGGACCTCAAGGGCGCGCTGCTGACGGCGCTGTTGCAGCGCGGAGTGATGACGCAGGCGCTGGTCTTCACTCGCACCAAGCACCGGGCCGATCGCCTGACCGCCTACCTGGAGAAGCAGGGCGTCAAGGCGGCGCGCATCCACGGCAACCGATCGCAGGCGCAGCGCACCCTGGCGCTGGCCGGCTTCAAGAGCGGCGAGTTCCCCGTGCTGGTCGCCACCGACATCGCCGCCCGTGGCATCGACGTCACCGAACTCGGGCACGTGGTGAACTTCGACGTGCCGGTGGCGGCCGAGGACTACATCCATCGCGTCGGCCGCACCGGTCGCGCGGAGGCCACCGGCGAGGCCTTCACCTTCGTGTCCAAGGAGGAGGAAGGCGAGTGGGCGGCCATCGAGAAGGTGGTGGGCAAGCGGCTGCCCCGCGTGCAACTGCCGGACTTCGACTACAGCGCCAGGCCCGAGGTGCGACTCGAGATCCCGCTGGCCGAGCGCATCGCGGCCATCCGCAAGCGCAAGGCGGAGGAACGGGCGCGAGCCCAGGCCAAGGCCGCGGCCCGCGCCGCGCGCCTGCCCGGCAGCGTGCGGGGCAGCAGCACCGGCCCGATCTCGCGCCCGGGCGGCGGCCGAGGCGGCCAGGCGCCACGCGGTGACGGCGCCGGCCAGGGGCACGCACAAGGCGGCGATGCGACGCGCGGGCAGGGCCAGCCGGGCTCGACGCGTCCGGCGCCGGCGATCCACGCCCGGCCACATGGCGGTGGGCGGCCGGGCGGGCCCTCGCGACCGGCGGGCGGCGGGCGTCCCGGCGGTCCCCGCCGTGGCCCTGGCGGCGGTCCCCGACGCGGCCGCTGATCACCCGCGCCCGATGCGCGCGCGGGCCGGTGCCGATCGCGACGGGTGATCCGCGTCGGCGTCGCGGACCCGCGCGCTCGCCGCACCGGGACGACCAACGCCTCTCATGCCGGACGATCGCGTGTCGGCGTCGCGGCACTGCCGGATACGCGGCGGGATGATTCTCGCGTAGGTCTCCTCCTACACCGCTGGCGCGTTCCCGCCAGCGGCCGCCGCACGTCGACGACGCCGCTGCGCACCCACGCACGGAATCCCTCGAAATCAGGCGCGTTTTCGAACGGTCGTGCGGCGCGGCCCGGCTGCGGCATGCCGTGATTCCGTCAGGGGTATCGCGCTGGCGTCGCAAAGCCGCGATGGCGACTCCGAAAGTCGCCATTTTCGCGCGCACTTACCGCTTGGATGGCCTCCGCTGCTGCGCTATTCTCCGCCTGCATCGTCCGCGGTTGCCGACTTTCCGGCAGCGCGTCCGGTGTGTCGCACTCGCGAGCGGAGGACGCCGGCATGTCGACGTGCCTGCCTCCACTTCACGCGCCGCTCGCTGCGAGAAGGAGACGTGAGATGAAGCGTATTGCCACGGGTGCCGTCCTTGCCGCCATCGTCGCCCTCCCGTCCGTGCTGAGCGCACAGGACATCGAGAAGGGCAAGGCCGTGTA
The DNA here is from genome assembly GCF_016865485.1 of Luteitalea sp. TBR-22. NCBI lineage: Bacteria > Pseudomonadati > Acidobacteriota > Vicinamibacteria > Vicinamibacterales > Vicinamibacteraceae > Luteitalea > Luteitalea sp. TBR-22. The sequence goes on from NZ_AP024452.1 coordinate 1,454,133, forward strand.
CGCGGCCAACAAGTGCCAGACCTGCCATGCCATCGAGGGCAAGGGCAACAAGAAGTTCCCCCTCGACGGGGTGGGCGGCAAGCTGTCGACCGCCGACATCACCAAGTGGATCACGGCGCCCGCCGAGATGGAAGCCAAGCTGGCCGAGAAGCCCAAGATTCACATGAAGGCCTACAAGCTGGCTGACGAGGACCTGAAGGCCCTCGTGGGCTACATGGCGAGCCTGAAGTAGGGGTGTGCTGTGACTGACGGCCGGCCCATCCTTCCGCGCGCGTTCACCGCGCACCCGCTGGCCGCCCTGGGGGCCGCGCTCACGACGTTGAGCGCGGTGCTCTTCCTGCTCTTCTGGATCATCGAGAGCGCGGGTTGGCTGGAGAATCCGTACCTCGGGCTCCTGACCTTCGTCCTGCTCCCGGCCCTGTTCGTGTTCGGGCTGGTGCTGATCCCTGCGGGCCTCTGGCTCGCCCGTCGCCGTGAGCGCGCCGGCAAGGGACCATTCCGCTGGCCCTCGCTCGATCTCACCGACGCGCGCGTCCGCGGCTGGGTCTTCCTCATCGGCATCGCCACCATCCTCAACACCCTGCTGGTGACGATGGCGGCCACCGAGGCCGTGCACTACATGGATTCGCCGGCGTTCTGCGGGCAGGTCTGCCACACGCAGATGAATCCGCACTACGTGCAGTGGCAGCGCGGGCCGGCCCACACCAAGGTGGCGTGCGCGAGCTGTCACATCGGCACCGGGGCGAAGGGCTTCGTGATGGCCAAGACCCGTGGCACGGCGCAGCTGCTGCACGTGATCACGGGCAAGTACCCGACGCCGGTCCCGACGCCGCTCGAGTACCGTCCGCCGGCCGAGCAGACCTGCGGCAAGTGCCACGAGGCGACCCGCTGGATCGGCGAGCGTCGTCGCCTGTTCACCGACATCGGCGAGGACCAGGCCAATACCCCGACGCAGACGCTGCTGACGCTGCTGGTCGGCGGCACCAGGCCGGATGGATCGGCCACCGGCTTCCACTGGCACGCCAACCCGGGCAACGAGATCGAGTACATCGCGACCGACGAGCACCGCGGAAAAATTCCCTGGGTCCGCGTGAAAAACGCGAAGGGCGAGGTCAAGGAGTTCGTCGTCGAGGGGTTCGATCCGGCCAAGGGCGGTGAGCGCCGCCGGATGGACTGCATCGACTGCCACAACAAGGTGGCGCACCCGTTTGCGGCCAGTGCCGAGCGCGCGGTCGATCGCGCGATCGTCGATGGCCGTCTCGACGCCCGCCTGCCGTTCCTGCGACGCGAGGCGGTGAAGCTGCTGAAGGCCGAGTACGCCACGCACGAGCAGGCGCGCACGGCAATTGCATCAGCGCTCGAGAAGTTCTACGCCGGGGGCGAGGGCGCCGCCGCCGGCCCCGTGGACCGTGGTGCAGTCACGGCCGCGTCCCGCGTGCTCGCGGAGTTGCACGGCGCCTACGTCTTCCCGGCCATGAAGGTCACGTTCGGCACCTACATCAGCAACGGTGGGCACACCGACGCCGACGGCTGCTTCCGGTGCCACGACGACGAGCACAAGGCCAAGGACGGCTCGGTCATCAAGCAGGACTGCGAGACGTGTCACCGGGAAGAGGAGATCGCCCCCGCGACGGAGTGAGCGCGGCGAGGGCGGAAGCACGACGACGCACCTGATCGCGCCCAGGTGCTGGAGAGGATGAAATGAGGCGAGCAGCGAAGGCGTGGACCGGCATCATCGCCGTGTTCACGGTATGGGTGGCCGTCACCGTCACGTCGATTGGCGTGAAGGCGACCGCCGACCAGGAAGGCGTCGTGCGGCCGCAGCCGCGCGCCGCCGCGACCCCGGTGGCCCCACTGCCGCCGGCCACCCCGCCGCACGCGGCGCTGGCGACCGGCACCGGCAAGTTCAAGGCCACCCTGGCCAACGGCCAGCCGGCGCCCGGCTACACGGGCGATGACGTCTGCCTGCAGTGCCACGAGGCGCAGGGCAGCATCAACAAGACCCCGCACGGCCGTGCCAAGAACCCGCGCACCCCGATGGCCAACAACGGCTGCGAGAGCTGCCACGGCCCGGGCCAGGCGCACGTCGACGACGACGACAAGGGCAAGATCCTCAAGTTCGGCGACACCAAGGTCGACGCCCGCACCGGCAACGAGACCTGCCTGTCCTGCCACACCAAGGGGCCGCATGCCCTGTGGGACGGCAGCGCGCACGACGCGCGCAACCTCGCGTGCGCCTCGTGCCACAGCGTCCACTCGCCCAAGTCGGCCGAGAACCAGCTGAAGGCCGAGGATCAGGGCACGCTGTGCGCCACCTGCCATCGCCAGCAGTCGGCCAAGATGCGCCGCGCCTCGCACATGCCGGTGACCGAGGGCAAGATGGAGTGCTCCTCGTGCCACAACCCGCACGGGGCGACCAACGTCAAGCTGCTCAAGGTCGGCAACTGGATCAACGAGTCGTGCGTGAGCTGCCACGCCGAGAAGCGCGGCCCGTTCCTGTACGAGCACGCGGGCGGTCGCGAGAACTGTGTGAGCTGCCACGATCCGCACGGGTCGCCGCACGAGCGCATGCTCGTGGCGAAGGTGCCGATGCTCTGCCAGCGGTGCCACAACCACTCGCGGCATCCCCCCACCATCTACGACCAGGCGCAGTTGAACAACAAGAGCAACCGCATGCTGTCGCGCGGCTGCGTCAACTGCCACTCGAACGTCCACGGGTCGAACCACCCCGCGGGCAAGACCTTCCTGCGCTAGAGAGGAGACGATCATGACGACACGCATGCTTGCCGTCGGCCTGTTCGGCGCCCTCCTGTGCGCCACGCCGACATCGGCCCAGACCCCGTTCGGGCAGCCGCCAGCCGACGACGCACAGGCGGGGCCGGTGCTCGACCCGAACTTCCGCTCGATCGACTTCGGCGTCCGCTTCACCGACGTCGACGGCGACGAGGCGCGCCTGCAGCGGTACCGCGACCTGCGCACCGGCCCGGTGGTGCAGGGCTTCCGCTGGACCAGCGAGAACCAGGACCGCCTGTGGCGGCTCGAGGCCGACAACGTCGGCTACCGCGACCAGCGCTATTCGGGTGAGTTCGAGCAGTTCGGTCGCTTCAAGGGCTGGTTCCAGTACAACCAGATCCCGTACTTCCAGTCGAACGTGACGCGCACGCCCTACACCGTGGAGAGCTCCACGGTGGTGACCGTGCCCGACTCGATGCAGACCGCGATCGGTACCGGCGTGGCGACCCTGCCCGGCATCGTCGACCAGTTCGCCAACCCGTTCGAGCTGCGCGTCAAGCGCGACATCACCAGCCTCGGCGGGCAGTATCAGCTGAACCGTGCGACCGACATCAACTTCTCGTTGATCTCGACCGGCCGCAGCGGCAACCAGCCGTGGGGCGCGAGCTTCGGCATGGCGTCGACGCAGGAGATCCCGGCGCCGATCGAGCAGCGCGACACCCAGATCGCGGCCAACCTGGAGTGGGCCAACAAGACGGCGATGTTCCGCGCCGGCTACGACGGCTCGCTGTTCAACACCAGCACCGACACGCTGACCTTCGACAACCCGCTGCGCATCACCAACACGAGCACCGCGACCTCGATCGGCCGCCTCTCGCGCTGGGCAGGCAGCTCGATGCACACCCTCTCGGCCACGGGCTCGATCGCCCTCCCGGCCCGGAGCCGCGTCATCGCCTACGTGGGGCAGTCGACGATGACCAGCGACGCCAACATCCTGCCGTGGACCATCAACCCGGCGATCACGCCGCCCCCGCAGGAGCGCACCGCGCTCGAGGGCGAGGTCGACGTGACGTCGCTGATGCTGCGGTTCAACTCGCGCCCGACGCGCTGGATGTGGCTCAACGCCAACTACCGCAGCTACGACCTGAACAACAAGACGCCGGTGTTCGAGTACACGCAGCGCGTCGCGTACGACACGACGCTCGGTGCGTCGGTCGGCGAGAGCGAGCCCGTCTCGATGGACCGTGACCTGCTCGAGCTCGACGCGTCGCTGACGCCCTTCCGCAACGGCGCTTTCCGCGTCGGCTTCGTCCGGGAAGACGTCCAGCGGACGTTCCGCATCTTCGACACGACCGTCGAGGACACGTTCCGGGTCGGCTACGACTGGACCTCCAACAAGTGGTTCACGGTCCGTGCCGACTGGTCGACGGCCGAGCGCCGCGGCGAGGGCTTCAATCCGGAGATCCTCGAAGAGGTGGGCGAGCAGCCCGGCATGCGTCACCCCGACGTCGCCAACCGCGACAGGGACCAGGGCCGCGTGATCCTGACGGCCATGCCGACCGATTCGCTGTCGCTCAACTTCACGGCCTCGGCCGGCACCAACGACTACGTCGACACGTCGTACGGCCTCAGGGCGAACGACTTCTCCTCGTGGGGCTTCGGCTTCGACTTCGCCCCCAGCGACGCGTTCAACCTCGGCGCCAACTACGTGAGCGAGGACATGACCTCGCTGACGACCAGCCGCACCGCCAACCCGGCGCCAGACCCGGGCTTCTTCGACCCGCGGCGCGACTGGAACGACGACATCGAGGAGAACGTCGAGACCGTGAGCGCGTACCTCGAGGTGCCGAAGATGTTCAGCAAGCTCGACTTCGCCGCCAACTACGACTACACGAAGGCCGACACGTCGTGGAACTACACGCTCGTGCCGAACACGGTCCTGCCCACGCCGATCCAGCTCAACCCGGTGAGCAACGCCTGGACGCAGCTGCGCCTCGACACCAAGTACTGGCTGCGCCGCAACCTCGCGCTCGGCGTGACCTACATGTTCGACAAGTTCGACGTGTCGGACTGGGCCCTGAGCCCGACGACGCTCGACCGCCTGGCGTACTCGAACACCTTCATGCTGATGAACTACACCTGGGAGAACTACACGGCCCACACGGTGTGGCTCAAGGCGACGTACCTCTGGTAGGGAACCGGGCACCGGGATCCGGGTTCCGGGCTCCGGGGCTCGGATGACATGCGAAGGGCGCCTCCAACGAGGCGCCTTTCGTGTCTCTGGGACAATGCCGCGTAAATGGCGCGATGCCGGGAATGCCGTTGGCCACGAAGGTAGGGCGGGGTGTCCCACCCCGCCGTTGGTCATCGACCCGGTGCCCGGTCACCTGTGGGATGCTCTTCGCGCATGACGCTCCCTCGCCGCGCCCTCTTCCTTGCCAGCCTCCTCGCCGGTCCCGGACTCGTCGCCATGCTGGCCCAGGGTACGCCGCCACCACGACCGTGGGTCGTCGCCCATCGCGGGGCCTCGGCCTACGCGCCCGAGAACACCGTTCCCGCGTTCTCCGTCGCCATCGAGCAGGGCGCGACGTTCGTCGAGTTCGACATCCAGCGCACCAAGGACGGCGCGCTCGTGCTCCTGCACGACACGACGCTGGAGCGCACGACCGACGTCGAGCAGGTGTTCCCTGATCGGGGACGGCGCGTGCAGGTGAAGGGAGAGTGGCGCACGCAGTGGCCGCTCGCCGACTTCACGCTGGCCGAGGTGCGGAGGCTCGACGCCGGCACCTGGTTCGGCCCGCACTTCGCGGGCACGCGCGTCCCCACGTTCGCCGAGACGGTCGCCGCCGTGAAGGGACGCACGGGGCTGTTCATCGAGCTCAAGTCACCCGAGCGCTACCCGGGCATCGAAGCCGAGGTGCTGTCCGCGCTCCGGGCCGCCGGACTGGACCAGCCCTGGGCCAATCCGAAGACGCCGGTGGTCCTGCAGTCGTTCACGGTCGGGAGTCTGCGGATCCTGGCGGCGCTGAAGACGCCGCTGCCCATCCACCTGTTGTTCGGTCCCGCGGATGCGGCCACGTGGACGACGGGGGCCGGGCTCGCGGACGCACGCACGTTCGTGACCGGCCTCAGCCCCGACAAGCAGGTCGTCGCGGCCGATCCCGGCCTGGTGGCCAGGGCCCACGCCCACGGCATGCCCGTGACGCCCTACACCTTCCGCGCCTCGTCGGCGCCCGGCGCGCCGGACGTCCGCGACGAGATGCGCGCGGCGATCGACCGAGGCATCGACGGCGTGATCACCGACAACCCCGACCGCGTGCCGCGCTGACGCGCCGAACCCCCGCCTGTCAGCCCCTGGCGAGCAGGTAGTCTCCCCGGTCGCCCTGTCGTTCGAAGGCCACCGCCTCGTATCCGGACGCGAAGAGCGCATGGAACTGGGCGCGTGTCTGCAGGCGCCACGCGGTGGCCAGGTCGGGGGCATCCTGGAGCATCGCCGAGAAGCGCGCCGGGACGGGCACGCGCACGACGTCGGCATCGGGCAGCGTGGGCGCGGGGTGGTAGACGTCCCAGCCCGCCTCGGTCGACACACGGCCGGCAGGCGCGCCGGCACCCGGCACGATGCCGCCCAGCCGCGGCGATCGGATCGGCGTGCCGTCGGCTGACAGGTGCCACGTGGCGATGAACCGATCGGTGGGCGCGCCTCGGTGCAGATCGCTGCTGGAGTCGCCGTAGACGTGTTCGGCGTACTCGTCGGCGACGGCGCCGAGCTTGACGAGGTTCAGGTGAGCGTTCAGGCTCTGCAGCGGGTCGTACGTCCACTGGATCCGCGTGTAGCCGCGCGCCGCGACCCGTCGCGCCTGCTCGAGCTTGAGCTGCGTGCCCAGTCCCGAACTCCTCAGGTCATCGTCGATGCCCGTCATGTGCGACCAGTGCAGGCGATGCCCGTGGCGGTCGCCCGGCACCGAGAAGGCAAAGCCGCGCATCCGGCCGTCGATGAACGCCCCCAGCATTAGGGCGCCCGACTTGACCAGGGCCACCAGCAAGAGGACGGGGCTGACGTCGATGTCCTCGCAGGCCCAGATGCGGCGCTCCATCTCCTGCGCCAGGCGGAGGTCGTCGACCCGGGTCAGTTCGCGAAACTCCACGTCCCCGGGAAGCAACCGTGTCGGGCCGTCCACACGCGCCAGATCGATCATCGCAGGCAGGATAACGCCTGACGCCTGACGCCTGGCGGCAGCCCGCGCCCGGTGCGCGGTCCCCGGTGCGCGGTCCCCGGTGCCCGGTGCCCGACCGTTGTGTACGATCCCCCGATGTCCACCGACGCCTCCGTCCCCGTTCGCGCGCTCGCCGCCGCGGCCCCCGTGCGCCTCGAGTCCGTCGAGGTGCGCTACATCGCGCTCACGCTCGTGCGCCCCTTCGAGACCAGCTTCGGGCGCATGGATGCGCGCGTGATCCCGCTGGTGCGGATGGTGGCCGACGGTGTCGAGGGCTGGGGCGAGATCGTGGCCGACGACCTGCCGTTGTTCAGCGCCGACACCATCGCGGGCGCGCAGCACGTGCTCGCCGAGGCCTTCATCCCGGCGCTGCTCGGCCGACCGCTCTCGTCGGTGCAGGACGTGGCGGCGGCGCTGCGGCGGTTCAAGGGACATGCGATGGCCAAGGCCGGGCTCGAACTCGCCTTCATGGACCTCGCGGCGCGGACCCGCGGCGTGTCGATCAGCGAGGCGATCGGCGGCACCCGGGCCCGCGTGCCCGTCGGCGTGAGCCTCGGCATCGAGAAGGACGTGCCGACGCTGGTCGAGCAGGTGCTGCGGCACGTGGCGCAGGGCTACCAGCGCATCAAGCTGAAGATCAAGCCGGGCTGGGACGTCGACGTGGTACGCACCGTGCGCGAGGCCTATCCGACCGGACTGCTGTCGGTGGACGCCAACACCGCGTACACGCTGGCCGACGCCGATCACCTGCGCGCGCTCGACGCCTTCGACCTGTTGATGATCGAGCAGCCGCTGCAGCACGACGACCTGGTGGATCACGCCGCGCTGCAGAAGCTGCTGCGCACCGACATCTGCCTCGACGAGTCGATCGTCCATGCGCGCGCCGCCGCGCACGCGTTGGCGCTCGGCAGCTGTCGCCTCGTCAACATCAAGATCGGCCGGGTCGGCGGCTACACCGAGGCGCTGGGCATCCACGACACCTGCCAGGCGCACGGCGCCCCGGTCTGGTGCGGAGGGATGCTCGAATGCGGCATCGGGCGCGCCCACAACCTCGCGCTCGCCAGCCTGCCGAACTTCAGCCTGCCGGGCGACATCTCTGCGAGCAAGCGCTACTGGACGCGCGATGTGACGACGCCCTTCGAGGTCGCCGCCGATGGCACCGTCGGCGTGCCCACCGGACCCGGCATCGGCGTCGCCATCGACATGGACTTCATCGACGACATCACGACGGCGCGGCACGAGTACAGATGAAGAGAAGGAAGAAGAGTAGAAGGGAAGAAGGGTAGAAGGCAGGGCGGGAAGGGCGAAGGCGGGAAGGGCGAAAGGGGGAAGGGCGAAGGCGGAAGGGCGGAGGCGGAAGGGCGGAGGCGGAGGAGCGAAGGCGGAAGGACGAAGGCGGAAGGGCGGAGGCGGAGGAGCGAAGGCGGAAGGACGAAGGCCCAGCGCCTAATCTGCGGCGACCGCCGTCTCGTCGAGCCTGAGGATGATCGCGGCGGCCAGCGCCGCGCGATCGGCGAGGCTGGCGATCTCGACGTGCTCGTGGCGGGCGTGGGCGCCGTCGCCGATCGCGCCGAGGCCGTCGAGGGTGGGCACCCCGAGGGCCGCCGTGAAGTTGCCGTCGGAGGCCCCGCCGGTCGCGCCTTCGCCGACCTCGAGGCCGAGCGCGGCACCCGCCTCGCGCGCCACGGCGAACAGCCGCTGCACGTGCGGGCCCCGCTCCATCGGCGGGCGATCGAAGCCGCCGCGCCAGGCGAGGCGGACGCGCGGGTCTGCCGCGTCGAGCGCCGCGAAGGCGCGCTCGATCCGCGCCTGCTCGGCGGCGGCGCTCACGCGCACGTCGATTTCGGCATGCGCGTGCTCGGCGACGACGTTCGAGCGCGACCCGCCCGCGACCACGCCGGCGTTGATGGTGGTGCCCAGCGCGGGCGCCTGCAGTTCGTGCATGGCGAGGATCTGCCGCGCCAGTTCGGTGATGGCCGAGGCGCCGGCCTCGGGCGAGATGCCGGCATGCGCCGACACGCCATGGACGTCGAGGCGCCACGTGCCCACGCCCTTGCGCGCCGTCTTGAGCACGCCGCCCGGCAGCGCCGGCTCGAACACGAGCACCGCGTCGCTCGACCGCGCCTCGGCCTCGATGAGGCCGCGCGACGTCTCGCTGCCGACTTCCTCGTCGACGGTGAAGAGGCATCGCAGCCGCAGGCGCCGGAGCGCGGGGGCGACCACCCGGGCGGCGCAGATCGCCAGCACGAGGCCTGCCTTCATGTCGAAGGTGCCCGGGCCGTACAGCCGCCCGTCGCGGACCTCGACGGGCATCTGTTCGATCGTGCCGATGGGCCACACCGTGTCGAAGTGCCCGAGCAGCAGCACCTGGCGCTCGCCCGTCCCGAACGTGGCGCGCAGGTGCGCGCCCGCGGTGCCACCGTCGAGGGCCTCGACGAGCGCGCCGGCGTCCTCGAGCAGGGTCGTGATGGCGACACCGCATCGGTGCAGGGCGTCGGCGTCGCCGCTCGGCGACTCGAGTCGCGCGAGGGCGGCGATGGTCTCCACGAGCCACGCCGCGCGTGCGTGGCACGCATCCCGTATGTCAGTAGGTGAAATGGACATGGCGGACGCGTCCGGCTCTCTCCGTGTTCACAAGGATGAGCCGCAGACGTTATTGTCACCCGAGGAGAAACCTGACCACATGCCCATGTACATGATCGAACGGGACGTTCCCGGCGCCCATACATTGACCGCAGAGCAGCAGGCCGGCATCTCGGGGGCGTCCTGCGCCGTCCTCGACGGCATGGGGCCACAGATCAAGTGGCTCCAGAGCTACGCCACCGAGAACAAGATCACCTGCATCTACGAGGCGGCCAGCGAGGACCTGATTCGCGAGCACGGCGCCAAGGGCGGCTTCCCCGTCACGCGCATCAGCGAGATCGCCAGCGTGCTCAGTCCGGCCCTCGCCGGCAAGTAGCCGCCATCACCGCGTGCGGAGCCGGCCCAGGTCGACGGGCCGGCCCGCAGCCACCACGGTGTGAACCCGGCGGATGGCTGCGATCTCGCGCGTCGGATCGCCCTCCACCACCACGACGTCGGCAGCCGCGCCCGGCCGGATCGCGCCCAGGTCGGCGGCTCCGCGTCCGAGGAACGCGGCGCCCTCGCGCGTCGCGGCGCGGAGGGCCTGCGCGGGCGTCAGGCCCGAGTCCACGAGCAGTTCCAGTTCACGCCACGGCGCCTCGCCTCGTCCGGCGTGCGGCACCTCCGTGTGCCCGCCCATCACCAGGCGCGCCCCGTGCATGTGCAGCCGCCGCACCAGCGCCTGCATCTTCGCAAAGCCCTCGGCGCGCCTGGCCGGCGTGAGCGCGCTGCCGCGTGGTGCGGCGTCGTCGGGCCGTGCCTCGAACACCGCGAGCGTCGCGTCGACGAACGGCCGCGTGCGCTCGACGACCTCGTACAGGCGCCTGGCCTGCGGCCCATCGAGATCGGCTTCGGCGAACAGGGCGTACCGTCCGTCGCGCCGCGCGTCGTTGTCGGCCAGCACTGCCTGGCGGTAGCGCTCAGCGGCCATCGGGGCCGCCACGCTCGTGCCGAAGGAGGTCACGTGCTCCACGCCGGTGAGCCCTGCCTCGAGCAGCAGCCGGGCGTCGAGGATCTCGAGGTGGGCCGTGCTCGGCACCCCGTGCAGCCGACAGGCCTCGATCGCGGCGACTGCCGCGCCCATGGGCAGGCGGAAGTAGAGCTTGATGGCCGTCGCGCCCTCGCGGACCGCGCGGGCCACCTGCCGCCGCGCTTCCTCGCCGTCGCGCACGACGACCGAATCCTCGGGGTAGGCGGGACGCTCGCCGTCGAGGTGCGGGCCGGTGAGGAAGAGACGGGGGCCGGGGAGGCCTTCGGACGCGATGAGGGCGCGCAGCGGCGCGTGCATCTCCATCCACTCGCCCGGGTCGCGGAAGGCGGTGACGCCGTGTGCCAACTGCCTCAGCGCGAGCGCGGGATCGGACTCGATGTGGTAGTGGCAGTCCACCAGCCCAGGAAGGATCGTCCCATCGTCGACCCGCGTGACCGCGGCGCCAGCCGGAACGGGCACGCTCGCCGCGGGCCCCGCGGCGACGACCCGCCCGCCGCGCAGCAGGACGCGGGCGCCGCCGGTGACGGCCAGGCGGGTCCCGTCGAAGAGCCGGGGCGCCTCGAGCACGGTCGTCGTGCCTGACGATGGCTGGGCCTGCGCCACCACGGTGCGCCACGCGCCTGCGGTGAGCGTGGCCGCGCACCCCACGAGCAGGTGTCGCCGTGACACGCGCAGGGCCCCGGCGGGTTGTGGTCTCGATGATGTCTTCATGGCGATGCCGTCACGTGCGATTCGTCAAACGTCAAACGTCAAACGTCAAACGTCAAACGTCAGACCTCCCGCACCACGCCGGCGCGGGTCGCCGCCGTGTTGCGCACCAGCAGCAGCATCGCCGCGACGGCCACCAGCGGCAGGATGCTCGCGCCGACCAGGATCGGCGCGAACGAGTGGCGATCCGACACCCACCCGGTGATCGCGATCGCGGTGATCGTGCCGAGGCCGGCGCCGGTGCCGCCGAGGCCGCTCACCGAGGCCACCGAGGCGGGCGCGAACAGGTCGGCGGGCAGGTTCAGGATGACGGTCGAGAACGCCGCATACGCAAAGGTCGACACCGCGAAGCAGGCGATGATCGCCGGCAGCGAGTCGACCCAGATGGTGGGCACCAGGAGCGTCATGCCGAGGCCGCCGAAGACGCCAATCGCCTTGCGTGCCGCCCCCACCGACCACCCGCGCGCGATCAGCCGGCTCGAGACCCCGCCGCCGAAGAAGTTGCCCGCGTCGGCCGCCAGGAACGGCACCCAGAAGGCCAGCAGGCCTTCCTCCATGCTGAAGCCCCGGCTCACCAGGTAGATCGCGAACCAGTCGGTGATGAAGAACCACACCGGGTCGGTGAAGGTCTTGGAGACGACGTAGCCCCATGTCTGCGGCAGGCGCAGCAGCGTCGCGTAGGGGAGCGCGGCACCAGTGGCGTGCTCGGCCGCGTCGGTCTCCTGATCCTGTCGCAACATCTCCCGCTCCTCGTCGGTGATGCGTGGATGCTCGGCCGGCGAGCGGTAGACCGTGAGGAAGATCGCCAGCCAGAGGAAGCCGAGCGCGCCGGTCACCAGGAACGCGGGTCGCCAACTGCCGAAGCTCGCATACAGGCTCAGCACGATGAAGGGGGCGAGCGCCGCACCGACCGAGGAGCCGCTGTCGAAGAGCGCGACGGCCCAGCCCGATTCGCGCCGCGGGAACCACTCGGACACCGCCTTGGTGGCCCCCGGCCAGTTGCCCGCCTCGCCGAGGCCCAGGGCGAACCGGGCGGCCATGAACGAGCCCAGGCCCGTGGCCAGCGACGTCGCCATGGCGGCCACCGAGTACCAGGCGACGCCCAGGGCCAGGCCGGTGCGCGTGCCCAGTCGGTCGATCACCCGTCCGGCGACCGTCTGGCCGACCGAGTAGGCGACCCGGAAGGCGATGAGGATCCAGGAGAAGTGCCAGTTGTCCCAGCCGTAGGTCTCCTTCAGCGTCGGGGCGAGCACGCTGAGGGTCTGCCGGTCGATGTAGTTGATGACGGTCGAGAGGAACAGCAGCCCGCCGATGTACCACCGTAGTCCACGCACGCGACGCGCCACCCGGTTCCTCCGCGAAAGGGTCTCCGTCAGGGAAAGCGCGTGAAGCTTACCGCACGCGGGCATATGCTTGGAGGGATGTCCGCCCGGGTGCCCTCCCTGCTGTCACGCGCCGCAGCCGCGGCGCTCGTCCTCCTGTCGGTCGCTGCGCCCCGCGCGCAGGCGCCCACCGCCCCGCAGGCGCGTCGCCAGGACGGTCCCCCGGTCCGGCTGGTGCTGCTCATCGCCGTCGACCAGTTCCGGCCCGACTACCTGACGCGGTTCGGGCCGCCGTCGGCCGGCTTCCGCACCCTGATGACCCGCGGGGCCGTCTTCACCGCCGCCTACCTCGAGCACGGCATCACGGTGACGGCCGTCGGGCACTCGACGATGCTGACCGGCGCCACGCCGTCGGTGAGCGGCATCATCGAGAACGCCTGGTACGAGCGCTCGACCAAAACGACGGTCGAGAGCATCACCGACCGGAACGCGCCCATCGTCGGCGGGGACGCGGCGGCCGGCGTCGGGGCGTCACCACGGCGCCTGCTCGTGCCGACGCTCGGCGACCAGATGAAGATGGCCTCCGATCAGCCGGTCGGCGCGCCCGGCGCGCCGCGCGTCATCGGCGTCTCGCTGAAGGACCGCAGCGCGATCCTGACCGCCGGACACGCCGCCGATGCGGCGTACTTCTTCCGCGGCGGGCGGTTCGTCACCAGTGCCTACTACCGCGCCGACCTGCCGGCCTGGGTTCAGGCCGTCAATGCCAGGCGCATCCAGGACAGCTACGCCCGCAAGGTCTGGACCTTCGAGGGCGGGGCGCGTAACTACCCGACCGAGCCTGGGCCGAGGCTCGACGCCGCCGTGGCCGCCAGCCCGGCGGGCAACGAACTCGTGCTGGCGATGGCCACCGCCGCGCTCGAGCACGAGCAACTCGGCCAGCGCGGGGTTACCGACGTGCTGACGGTCAGTTTCTCGTCCAACGACTCGGTGGGCCACACCTACGGTCCTGAGTCGCCGGAGGTCCGCGACATCACGCGGCAGACCGACAAGCAGGTCCAGCGCCTGCTCGACGAGGTCGAGCGCCGGGTCGGCCTCTCGCGCACCCTCGTGGCCTTCACGGCCGACCACGGTGTCGCCCCCTTGCCCGAGGCGCTCGCCGCCCGGCGCATCCCGGGCGGCCGTTTTCCCGTTGCGACAGTCACCGAGGCCATCGAGGCGGCCCTCGACGGCAAGTACGGCGCCGCGCAGTGGATCGAGAAGGCCTCCCTGCCCAACGTGTACCTCGATGCCGCGGTGATCGCGCAGCGCGGGGCCGACGCCACCGAGGTGCGGCGGGTGGCGGCGGACGCGGCCTCTGCCGTCCCGCACGTCGCCCGCGTCTACACGCGTGACGCGATCCTGACCGGCGCCGTTCCGAGGGATCTGGCGTCTGAACGCATCACCCGTGGCTACCACCGGGATCGCTCCGGCGACCTCCATGTGCTGCTCGAACCCCACTGGATCACCGCCGCGGCAGGCACGACGCACGGCACGCCCTACGGCTACGACGCGCACATCCCGCTGATCCTCATGGGGCCGGGCGTGCAGGCAGGGACGTACCGCGACCACGCCACCCTCCTCGACCTGGCGCCCACCCTCGCCGCCCTCGTCGACGTCGAGCCACCGGCCGCCTCGGTGGGCCGGGTCCTGACCGAGGCGCTCGTCAGGCCGGTCCCCGGACGAGGCTCCCAGGTGCACACCACCAGCGGGCGACCCTCGCCCGCTGCAGCGACGGCAGGCGAGCCGTGATCGCCGTCGCCGACGGCATCGTCCTCCACGAGGCCGACCTCGAGGAGCGGTTCGTCCGCGCGTCGGGGCCCGGCGGCCAGAACGTCAACAAGGTCGCGACGGCCGTCCAGCTGCGCGTCGACGTCGGCGCGACGGGGCTGCCGGCTGGCGTGAAGGCGCGGCTGCTCCGACTCGGCGGCAGTCGGGTGACCACCGAGGGCGTGCTCGTCATCGAGGCCCGGGAGTACCGCACCCAGGCACAGAACCGTGCGGCGGCGCGGGAGCGCCTCCGCGTGCTGCTCGAGATGGCAGCCACCCCGCCCCGGCCGCGGACGGCCACCCGGCCGACGCGCGCCTCGAAGCAGCGCCGCCTCGACGCCAAGCAGAAGCGCGGCGAGATCAAGCGGGCGCGCCGCGACGTCGACGACTGATTCGCTGAAGTTCCCGCTTACGTGTTGACGCCGGAGCGACAGCTCGCGTCACGCCGCCGACGATTTCGTGATCGACGGCGCGTTGGCGGCCCTCGACGGGCGCCTTCGAGCTGACAGTCTTTGCTCATCAGCTGGGCGCCGCGTCGGGTTGATGGTCGGTACTTCCGTCCGCTGTTGTTTCACTACGCAACACTCGGTCGCTCCAGAGGCGCCAGGGAACGGTCCTCAGGCACCCGCCACACACGAAATTGCACCGGTCCGTGTGGTCGAGCCGCGTAATCCCTCGAGACATGTGTCTTGGCCTGATGCTTGCTAAATCAAGGTGCAGGGTTCGCCTCGTGCTGAACCCTTCCTGAACGGCAAGCTCTCCCATCCCTCCCCCCGCGACCGCGACTGGCGGCATGTGTGGGGATCTGTGTGACAGGAGGGGCGCCAGCCCGGGGAGGGAGACGCGGCGGACCGGGAGTTCGTGCCTGATGCGGCTGCCTGCCACCGATCCGACCCTCGCCCGCCCCGACACCCTGGTGCTGCTTGCGCCTGCCGCGACGCTGGTGCCCGCTGCCTTCGAGGAGGTCGACGTCGACGCGGCGCGCCACGCCGCGTTGCTCACCGGCGTCCAGCGCCTGCGGGGGGCCACCTATCTCCGCGACGGCGCCATCAGCGAGCAGCAACTCACAGACGGGTGCCACGTCCAGGGTGCCGACGACGCGAGCTGGCACGTGGTGTCGGTGCATGCCGACGGGCGGGTGATGGCATGCGCTCGATTCCGGGTCCATGCCGCCGACTCCGCGCCGGAGTCCCTCGGCGTCTGGTCGTCGGCCCTGGCGCGCAGCGCGGCGTGGTCGGGCCGCCTGCGCGTCGCCATCGAGAGCGACATGACCCTGGCCCGGCTGCGAGGTCTCGTGTACGCCGAGGTCGGGGGATGGGCGGTGGCCGAGGAGTGGCGCTGCAGCACGCAAGCGGCGACCACGGCGCTCTCCACGTATGCGCTCGCCGAGGCCCTCGGCGGCTGCATCGGCATCACCACGGCCACCGTGCGACACTGCTCGGCCCGCATCCTGAGGAAGCTCGGCGGGCGTGCCCTCGAGGCCGATGGCACGTCGCTGCCGTCGTACTTCGACCCGCAGTACGGCTGCGAGATGGAGATCCTGCGTTTCGACTCGCGCACACCGGGTCGCAAGTACGATCTGCACGTGGCGAGACTGGCGCGGACCCTTCGCACCCTGCCCGTCGTCTGCGCCACGCCGGGCGTCCGTGTGGCCGCGGGGGCGTCGCGCAGGCTCGAGACCCTTGCGGCCCTCGCCGATGGGCACGTTCCTTGCTTCGTGCAGGGAGGTCTTGCCACCGCCTGAGCCTGTGCATGTCCACGCCCTCTGCCGACGTCTCTGACGTCGTCTGCGACGACTTCCGCGCCATCGTCGGCCCGGACAACGTTGTCGCCGAGGGAGACGAGACACGGGCCGCCTCGACCGCCACCTTCGCGACGACGGCGCGCGTGCCGCTCATCGTGCGTCCCGGGTCGCGTGACGAGGTCCAGGCGTGTGTGCGCGCGGCCATGGCCCACGGCCTCGCCCTGTACCCCATCAGCAGCGGCCTCAACTGGGGGTATGGGTCCCGCGTGCCGGCCTCCGACGGCAACGTGCTGTTGGACCTGCGGCGCATGCAGCGCATCGTCGACTTCAGTGAGACGCTCGGATACGTGACGCTCGAGCCGGGGGTCACGCAGCAGCAGCTCTTCCGGTTCCTGCAGGACAGCGGGTCGCGACTCTGGATGGACGCGACGGGCACCAGTCCTTCGGCCAGCCTCATCGGCAACGTCATGGAGCGGGGGTTCGGCCACACCCCGTACGGTGATCACTTCGCGCACGTCTGCGCGATCGAGGCGGTGCTCGGGGACGGGTCGGTGGTCGACACGGGATTCGCTCGTTTCGGAGCCACGCCGAACGCGCCCATCTATCGCTGGGGACAGGGGCCGGTCCTCGACGGGCTGTTCACGCAGTCCAACCTCGGCATCGTGACGCGCATGACCATCTGGCTGATGCCAGCGCCCGAATGCTTCGAGGCGTATTTCTTCCGGCTGCCCAGGCCGGGTGACCTCGGCCGCGCGATCGATGCGCTCCGGCCGCTGAAGCTCTCGGGCACGCTGCGCAGTGCCGTGCACATCGGCAACGACTACAAGGTGCTGAACGGGCTTGGCCAGTATCCGTGGTCCGAGATGCAGGGACGCACCCCGATCATGCCGCGCGACATGGAGGCATTCCGCCAGCGCCTGCGCATCGGGCTGTGGAATGGCTCCGGAGGCCTCTACGGCACGCGTGCCCAGGTGCGCGAGGCCCGCCGCCTGGTGCGCAGGCACCTGTCGGGCATCGCCGATCGCCTCGAGTTCCTCGACGATCGGCGGCTCGCCCTCGCGCGGCGCTTCGCCGGCCTCTGGGGCCGCGTGACGGGCTGGGATCTGTCGGCGACCCTCACGATGCTCGGCCCGGTGTATGGGCTGATGCGCGGCGTCCCGACCGACCACCCGCTGGCGAGTGCCTACTGGCGCAAGCGCACGCCGCCGCCGGCGCAGATGGACCCTGATCGCGACCGGTGCGGCCTGCTGTGGTGCGCACCCGTCGCCCCCATGGAAGGCGGGCACGCCGAGCGACTCGTGGCGATCGCCTCGGACGTGCTCCTGTCCTACGGCTTCGAGCCGTTGATTTCCATCACCCTGGTCACCGAGCGGGCGATCACGTGCGTGGTGTCGATCAGCTTCGACCGCGACGTGCCCGGCGAGGACGCGCGTGCGCTCTCCTGCTACCACGCGCTCTTCGACGCGTTGCACGACGCCGGCTATCACGCGTACCGACTCGGGCTCCCGGCGATGCCACGCGAGGCGGCGCACGACAGCGCCCGCCACCTGCTCGACACGCTCAAGCGCGCCTGCGATCCGCACGACGTGATTGCGCCTGGTCGATACGGGCTGGGACGCCGCTGATCGAGGCCGGCCGTGTCGTGCCCGCAGTGAGCATTGTCGGACATGGCGTAGCGAGCTTGTACACGGGAGCTGCCGTGCTTTCCGACTCGAGCGTGGATGCGACGAGCGAGATTGCTCCGGAAGTGCTGCGGGTGTGGTGACGCTCGAAGGAGCGATGTGGTCGGCCCGCAACGTGCAAAAGGTCAGGCCGGTTCTGGCCCCTCCGCATGAGGCTGATGAGGGGCACTGAAAGGGATCGACATGAAACACGTGTTGGCAGCAGCAGTGCTCGGCGCACTGATCAGCAGTGGCGTGGCCCAGGCGGCGCCGTTGCAGGGGCAGTTCCGGATTGACGGCAGTGACTACGACGTCAGGGTGGGACTCGACTACATCGACTTCGGGCCGTTCCTGCCGATCACCACGGGGCGCTTCGAGGTGACCACGGCGACGCTCGACTTCGCTGGCCTCGACGAGGGGACGATCAAGGACCTGATCGCGCTCGGCGTCGGGTCGGTGATGCTGGACGACTTCGTGGAGTTCGACGGCAAGGAAGCCTGGAACTTCACGTTGACCGACATCTACCCGGGTGTGGGCACGCCGGCCGGCTGCAACAACACGCCTGGCTCGCTGTGCACGCCGCTCCTGCCGCCCACCTTCGAGCCCTCACCGTTCACGCTGCTGAACCTCAACCCGAACGGGTCGTCCGTGTCGCTGTCGGTCGGCGGGTACGTGACCAACGAGCTGGGTGAAGTCAGCCTCTGGAGCGGCAAGTTCACGTCGCAGCTCGACCAGCTCTCGTCCGGACAGGCCCTCGGCCGCATCCTCGACGACGAGTTCGGCTACGTGCAGTCGTCGTGGTCGGCCGAGTTCACGGTCACCCCTGATGACACGCCGGTGCCCGAGCCGGCCAGCATGATCCTCACGGGCCTCGCGATGTCGGCGATGGCCGTGGTCCTGCGGCGCCGCCGCTAGCCCCTCGCGCGTCGATCGCCGTGTCGATCGACGGCGACACCGTCAACGGCCGCGGCTGGGCCGGTCCGCATGTGACCGGTCGAGCGGCGGCCGTTCGGCGTTTCCGCCGAGGCGTCGAGTGTCCGGGCCCCGGCTACTTCGGCCAGCCCGACTGCGGCAGGCCGGGGGCCACCTTCAGGGCATTGGCGTAGTAGATCTTCCGCAGCACCGGGTCGGGCAGCTGCATGCCGTACAGCTTCCAGAAGGCGTGATACCCGCGGTAGTAGTCGAAGTACTCGTCGCCGGTCTCGAAGACGCGCCAGTAGTACGGGTACTCGCTGGTCTCGTACGCGTCCTTGCCGAAGAGGATGCGGTCCTGGTACTTCACGAAGAACTCGCGCGCCGCGCGAGGCGCCCGCCCGAACTCGTACAGCACCGCCGACACCTCGGGGTACACGTTGGGCATCCTGTCCAGCGCGGCAGCCGCGCGCTCGAGGTCGTGACCCCAGTAGCCGAAATGCGCCGCGATGTAGCGGGTCTTCGGATTGGCCGCGAACATCCGGTCGCGCTCGGCGAGCAGTTCCTCGAAGGTGGGCTGGCCGGGGGCGTTGTTGCGGCGGCTCGGGAAGAGCGCCAGCTCGAGCCAGCGCTCGTTCTTGTAATCCATCGGCGAGAAGAACTCCATCGGCTCGGCCGTATGGATGATCACCGGGATGTTCAGCCGCGCACAGGCCTGCCAGACGGGGTTCAACGCCGGGTCGTCGATCTTCAGACGGCTGCCGTCGGCGGCCTTGGCCGTGAGCCCGAGGTTCTTGAAGATCTTCAGTCCGATCGCGCCCGCCTTCACTGACGCCTCGAGGTCGGCGACGGCCTTGTCGGCCCAGCCTGGCGCACCGGCGCCATCCCAGGCGACGTTGGCGAACACGCGGAAGCGATCGGCGTGCGGCGTGCCGCGGTAGACGGCCACCTTCTGCGCGATCGCGTCGGGGCTGGTGCCCCCGCTCAGGTTGACGAGCACGCGGATGTTCAGCGCATCGAGTTCGCCCACCAGCCGCGCCATCGTCTCCGGTGTGGGGCCGGTGTGCGAGTGGATGTCCACGACCGGGAACTTCGCCTTCGGGACCTGATGCTGCCTGGTCACCAGCGTCGACCGCGGGCGGTAGTCGAGGATGCTCGGGGGCGGGAACTCCGGCTTCTGGCACCGGCCGGGCCGGACCTCGGTGGTGCCTGGCGGGCACTCGCCGTTGGCATCGGGCGGCACCGACGGCGGCCCGCCGCCGCGTGGCTGCGCCACGACGCCGAGGGTCACGGCAACCAGGGTGAGGGCGATGAAGCCGACGAGGGGAGGACGGGCCTTGGGCATGGGCTGCAACTGTACTCCTCGCTCCCCTAGAACGACGAGCAGGTCCGTCCCGTTGACCGCCGTGATGGCGCCCGTCCCGCATCTGTGCGTATCCTTGGCTGCCGCGACATGGGCATGGACGACAGGTGGCCTGAGGTCCGTCGCCTCTTCCAGGAGGCATCCGAACGCGAAGGCGCGCAACGGGACGCGTTCCTGTCGACTGTCCCCGACGGGCCGGTCCTGCACGAGGTCAGGTCGTTGCTCGCTTGGCACGCGCCCGACACCGGTTTCCTCGAAACGCCCGCCATCACCTCGTGGCCATCGGCGCAGGCCCCCGCGCCGGAGTCGCTGGTCGGCAGCGCCATCGGCCCCTGGCGCATCGTCGGCCAGATTGGCGCCGGCGGCATGGGCGTGGTCTATCGCGCCGTGCGCGCCGACGCCGCATTCGAGCGGGAGGTCGCGCTCAAGGTCGTCGGGGCGCTGGGCCACTCGCCGGCCGGGATCGAGCGGTTCCTCCTGGAGCGCGAGACCCTGGCCCGCCTGGACCATCCGGCGATTGCGCGGCTACTCGATGGCGGCACCACGCCTGGCGGCTCGCCGTACTTCGTGATGGAACTGGTCGACGGCGTGCCCGTCGACCGCTACTGCGACGAGCAGCGGCAGACGATCGAGCAACGGCTCGACGTCTTCCTCCGGATCTGTCGCGGCGTGCAGTACGCGCACCGGAACCTCGTGGTCCATCGCGACCTCAAGCCGGACAACATCCTGGTGCTCGCCGACGGTTCGCCGAAGCTGCTCGATTTCGGCGTCGCCAAGCTGCTCGCCGGTGCGCGGCCGCTCACCGGCGACGACGCGGTGGCAGCGTCGACCTGGGCGCTGACTCCCGACTTCGCGAGTCCGGAGCAGGTCAATGGCGGCCTGGTCACGACCGCGTCCGATGTCTACGCGCTCGGCGTGATCCTGCACCTGCTGCTCACGGGTCTGCCGCCGTATCGCCTTGGCACCGACACGCGGCCGGCGCTGGCGGCCACCCTCGCGGGCATCCGCCTCGCGGTGCCGAGCAGCCGCACGGGTGATGGCGACGCGGACGCCCGCGCCGCGCGTCGTCAGCTGAGGCCACGGGCCCTCGCGCGGCGACTGGCGGGTGACCTCGACGCGATCACGTTGCGCGCGCTGGCCGCCGATCCGGTCCAGCGCTACCAGACGGTCGACCAGCTGATAGACGACCTGCAGCGTCACTGTCAGAAGCGGCCCGTCCACGCGCGTCCGCGGACGCCGATCTACGTCGCGCGCCGCTTTGTCCGGCGCCACCGTGCCGGCGTGGCCGCGAGTGTCGCGGCGCTCGTGCTCGGTGCGGTCGGAGTCGGCGCGATCGTCCGGCAGTCGGCGATTGCACGCGAGGCGCAGGCGAGGGCCGAGGCCCGTTTCAGCGACCTGCGGGCCATGACTCGGGTGTTCATGTTCGACGTGCACGACGCGATCCTCACGGTCCCCGGGACGACCGAGGCACGCGCACTGATGGTTCGGACGGCCATGCAGTACCTCGAGCGGCTGGCGGCCGAGGCTGCCCCCGATCCGTCGTTGCGCAGGGAGTTGGCGGCCGGGTTCGTGAAGGTCGGCGACGCGCAGGGGAATCCATCGGGGCCCAACCTCGGTGATTCCGCGGGAGCTCGTGTCAGTTATGCGCGGGCCATCGACATCGCGGGCGCGCTGGTCGAGGCCGATGGCCACGATCTCGACGCGGCGCGCACCCTGGCGTTGGCTCATCGCCGATTGGCCGACGTGCTGGCGTGGATGGGCGACAAGGGCGCCGCGCTCACCCATGCCGAGGCGTCGGCGGCGCGGTTCACGCGCATCGCCGCCCTGCCCGGCGTGACGGCCGAGGATCGCCTGCAGGCCGTGATCGGGCAGATCAAGATGGGCGACCTGCTCGGCAACCCGAACCTGCCCAACCTCGGGCGTCCGGATGCAGCCATGGCGCAGTACGACAGGTCCCTGGTCGCCCTGCGCGCGCTCCTTGCCGCGACCCCGGCGGACCCTCGTGTGCGGCGCTACGTCGGGCTGACGTACGAACGGATTGGCTCGATCCACCAACTGGCGTCGCGTTGGCCCGACGCGGCCGTCGCCTACCGGGAGTCGTTCGCGATCCGGGAGTCGCTGGCCACGGCTGCTCCGGTGCATGTGGAGATCCAGCGCGACCTCGCGATCGCCTACGAGAAGCTCGCCAACGTCGAGCAGCGCATGGGGCATCCCGAGGCGGCGGTGACCTACGCACGGGGCGCGCTCGGGCGCTTCCAGCGGTTGGCGACGCTCGATGCCGCAAATGCCAACGCGGCGCGCAGCGTGGCAATCAGCCACGAGCACCTCGCCGACTTCCTGCTGGACCTCGGCCGGCCGCAGGACGCAGCGGTCGAACTCCGGGCGGCGCTCTCCACGCACCGGCAGCTGGCCGCGAGCGATGCAGCCAACGCCCAGGCGCCGTGCGACGCGGCACGCGTGGGTGATCGGGTCGGTGACCTTCTCGGCAACGGCCTGCCGACGCCTGGCGCGTGCGCCGCGTGGCGTGACGCCGAGCGGTTGCGTCGCAGCCCCGCCGCCGGCGGGTGCGGTGCCTCCGGGGATGCCGCCACATCCATCGCCGGACGTCTGGCCAGGTGCGGCGGGGCGGCCGGCGGGGCGCGCTGACGTGACGGATCGTGAGGAGGTGGCGCGCCTGCTCGACGAGAGCGCTGCGGGTCACGAAGATGCGGCCGCGCGCCTCTTCCCGATCGTGTACGACCAACTGCGCCGCCTCGCCGCTGCGGCGCTGCGTCGCGAGCGCGCCGACCACACGCTGCAGCCGACCGCGCTCGTCCACGAGGCCTTCCTGCGGCTCGTCGACATCCCCGAAGCGCGGTGGAGTAACCGGGGCCACTTCGTCGCCATTGCAGCGCGCGCGATGCGACGGGTACTCGTGGACCACGCGCGCGGCCGCAGCGCGCTCAAGCGCCGCAGCGCCGAGGTCCGCGTGCCCCTCGACGACGTGGACGTGCCCTCCGGGCCGGCCGGCGACGTCGATCTCGTGGCGCTCGACGAGGCCCTTGCGCGGCTTGCCTCGGTCGATGAGCGCCAGGCCCGCATCGTCGAACTGCGGTTCTTCGGTGGCCTCACGGTCGAAGAGACTGCCGTCCTCATGGGATCGTCCCCCCGCACCGTGAAGCGTGACTGGCACATGGCTCGTGCCTGGCTGCGTCGCGAGCTCGCGCGTCTCGAACCCCGCTGAGTGCCCGCGCGCCCAGCGCGCGCCCCCGAGGATTCGCTCTCTCTCGGCCGAACGCGCCGCGCCGCGTCCCTCGTGCGCGCGCGCCGCCCGGGCACGCGGCCTCCGCGAGACCCTCTCGGCCGCTGGGAGCGTGATTGGCGAGGGAGCCGCCGTGCGCTTCCGCACCGCGAAGCGCGACTCGCAGGTGACCCGACGCGGCGTGGCCCCACTTTCCACCCGAATCCGCACTAGTCAATTGGACCGATCTGCATGGGCTGGGGTGTGTGCCGTCGTTTGTCTCTCTGGCGGGCGTCTAAAGGCCTCCTTCCGGCGCGTGAAAGTCGCTCCTGTGGGTTGCTTCCACGCAATGGCTGGAGGGCGGCTGGTGCGAGCGCCATCGCGCCAGCAGGACTGGTGCGCTATCGAGGGCGGAGTGTGATGGATCGATTCGGTGTGGTGCGTCGGTGGGTGACGGCCGGGGTCTTGGTCGGCATGTACGCAGGGCCGTCTGGCGCGTCAGCGTCGATGATCAGCCTTGCCACCGGCCCGGTCACGGGCACGGCCAGCCAGGGGCAGGTCATCGATGTCGTCGTGGGATTGGACCCCAACGGCACGTCTGCCGCCAACCTCGTGAGCCACTTCGTGTCGCTGGGTTACACCGGCCTGACGCGCGCCGGCGCTGCGGTGAACGGGTCGATCTACGACGGCTTGACGGTCTTCGATGGCACGACCGGTGACCTGATCGACTCGAGCGGCGACCATGCCTGCGCCACGCCAGGCACCTGCTCAGCCGACATCGAGGCGCGGGGGTATGCGCGCGAGTGGCAGTCGGCCCTTGCCCTGTTGCCCCCCGGCATCACCCACGGGCCCGGCTCGCTGTTCTCGCTGCGCCTGCGTCCGAGCGGCACCACCGCCTGGTCGTTCGACGTCTTCGGCGACCCCGGCGCGGCCCTCTTCTGGGAGCCGCCGTTCACATGCGACCCCGCCGACCTTGACTGCGGTCCGCAGCCGGCGGCCGTGCCTTTCCTGATCGTCCGCGACACCGACCCGCCGCCGCCATCCGGGACTGCGCGGGTCACCGTCGCTGTGCGCGTGACCACGCCCCCGCCGCCGCCCGTGCCCGAACCCTCTCTCGTCTGGCTGACCGTCATCGCGCTGGCCGGGTGGGCGGCCCACCGCCATGCCCGTGTTCGCTGAGGCAGCTGCCATGTTCACGTCGACGCGACATCTCGCGCCAACGCTGGCGCTGCTCGCACTCGCGAGCGCACCGGCCGTCGCCCAGATTCCCGCATCCCGGGCTGACGTGAACCGCGATTGCGCGGTCACGATGGCCGACGCCGCGCTGGTACAGGCCGCGCTCGGGCGCAGCTGCGGCCAGACCGGCTTCAACCCGAGCGCCGACATCACGCTGGACTGCCGCATCGACAACGCGGATCTCACGTTCGTGGTGCGCACCGTGGGTCGCCAGGTCTGCTCGCCGACCGAGCCGCAGCCGACGATCACGGCGTCGGTCGCGCCGACGCCGAACGCTGCCGGCTGGCACCGCGACCCGGTGGTGGTCAGCTTCGTCTGCACCAACGCCACGACGTGCCCTGCCTCGGTCACGGTGACGACCGAAGGCGCAAACCAGGTGATCGAGCGCACCGCCATCGGCCCGGGCGGGTCGGCCAGCACCAGCGTCACGCTGAACATCGACCGGACGCCCCCGCGCCTCGCGGCGAGTTGGCCCGCCTCGGTGCTACCCGGCCAGTCGTTCGAGGTACCCGTGGAGGCCACCGATGCCAACGGGGTGATGCGCACGAGTCTGTACCAGGGCGTCACGCGCATCGACGAGTCCACCACTCGGCCCTATTCGCTGACACGCGTCGTCCCGCAGAACGCCCAGGTCGGGACGCCCGACGTGCTCGACGTGTACGTCGAGGACATCGCCGGCAACGCGGCAGCGGTGCGGCGCGTCGTGCCGATCCAGGCTCCGGATGCGGTCTCACCCGACGTGCGTCTCACGGTGCCCCCCACCGCGCCGCCCGGCGCGTCGGTGCCGCTCGGCGTGTCGGCCTCGGACGACCGCGGGGTGGCCCGCGTCCTGCTCACGCGGACGGACGGGGCCAACGGCACGCCGCTCCTGGAGCGCACCAGCGGGCCGTTCGAGTTCCAGCACGTGGCGGAGGTGCCCGCCGACGCCACCGATGGCACGGTGATCACGTTCTCGGCGCTTGCCTCCGACGCCTCGGGGAACACGTCCACAGCGGCCGCCACCGTGACGGTCGTGACGTCGGTGCAGACGCAGGCGCTCCGTATCAGCGTGAACCCGCCGGTGTCGCCGACGTTTCAAGGCACGGCCATCGTCAGCGGCACCATCGGCCGTGCGGCCGGACAGGCCCCTCCCGCTGCGCCGCCGATCATCGCCGGCCTCACGCCGGCGATGGGCCGGCAGGGGCAGACGGTCGACGTCACCATCACCGGTATCAACACGGCGTTCTCACCGGCAAGCCTGGTGACCATCGGGCCGGGCGTGATCGTGCAGTCGGTCACACCCGTGAGCGGCACGCGCCTCGTGGTGCGGCTGGCGATCGCCCCGGACGCCGGCCTCGGGCCCAGGCTGGTCGCCGTGCAATCGGGACAGCAGGAGGCCCTGCTCGGCGCCGCCTTCTCGGTGTTGCCAGGGCTCGGCACGATCACCGGTCGCCTCCTTGGCACCAACGGGCAGCCGCTGGCAGGGGCTCGTGTGTGCCTGCCGGGTGGAACCGCATGCGTGGTGGCCGATGCGCAGGGGCGGTTCACGATCGCCGACGCGCCCAGCGACATCACCTCCGTGGTCGCGTCAGCGGAAGGCTACGAATCATCGACGCTGCGCCTGCGGCTCGCGACGGGCGACACGTCGCGCCTCGGCGAGGTGGCGATGGCGGTCTCGAACCTGCCGCCGCCACCGCCCATCCCGGACGCGCCGCCGGTATCGCCGCAACTGGCCGTCGCGCTCGGCCGCGGCGCGGCCGAGGTGAGCACCGGCGGCTCGCCGGCCGCGCTCGAGAAACTGGTGCGGGACACGATCATCGCGGTCGGCGGGAGCGAGATCGGCGTCCTCGACGCTGAGGGGCGTCAACTGAACCCGCGCATGGTGGGAGCCGGGCTCATGAGCTTCACCCCGGAGGCCGTCGCGAGCGTCGCCGAGGACCTGATCGGGGGCGACACGATCGGGCTCGCGGAGTTCCTGAAGATCACGATGGGCAGCCTCACCTTCCCGCAGGGCGTGGCCAAGCCCACCTTGTTGCAGTTGATCAAGGCGCTGCAGCAGGTGGTGGACGAAGCGTGGGCCAACCCCGGGCGAGCGGAGTCGGCGCTGGTGATGGTGCTGTTCAACCAGGGGCGCGTCGCCTCGGTGGCTCCGCCTCGGGTCAGTTTCGACACGCGCTTCAACGCGCTGCAGCGTGATCTGCTCGTGTCCAGCTTCTTCGCGTTCATGGCGACGACGCTGCCGGGCACGCAGCCCGTGGCCCTGAATGACGGCGCGATCGTGCCGTGGCCAGCCGGCCGCCCGACGCTGGCCTACCGGCCACCGCCCGTTCCCGAGCTCGACCTGCCGTCCACTGCGTGGCGCCCGTCGGCGCTGCGCCGCGGACTCGGCCCGGCGTTCGAGCGCCAGCTGTTGCTGCCTGGGGAACAACCCGCCAAGGACAAGCTGGATTCCTCGGCCACGATCATGTGGTCGACCTTGATGGAGAAGAGCCTCCCGCAGACCGGGTGGGCGGCGGCCCAGAAAGGGGCCGGCCTGTGCGACAATGCAGGTCCTGCGCGACGGCGCCGAGGCCCTCGACTACCTGCACAGGCGAGGGCCATTTGCCGATCGGCCCCACGGGGAACCCTGCGTGATCCTGCTCGACCTGAAGATGCCGAAGGTCGACGGCTTCGAGGTGCTGCGCGAGGTGCGCAGCGTCGATCGGCTGCGGCACATCCCGATCGTCGTCACGACGTCGTCGCGGGAGCCGGGCGACGTCTCGCGCTGTCACCAGCTCGGCGCGAATGCCTACGTGGTCAAGCCCCTGGCATACTACCAGTTCATCCGGACGTTCCGCACCACGGTCGCCTTCTGGACCGAGTGCAACCTGTCGTGGCTCGAAGGCGCGCCGTGACCAGGCCCGGCTCGCGCCTCAGTCCCGCCATCCCTGCAGGATCTTGATGTAGTTCGCGCGCTCGAAGGCCGAGGGCGATGCGACGCGCTCCTGGCTCATGGAACCACGGATCTGCGCCAGCGAGTCGAAGCCCTTGCGGTCCATCCAGCGCGCCAGGTCGTCGCGGATGATGCCGAGCGCCGACGGGCCGTGCTTGAGCACCGCCGAGGTCGACATCGCCACGTCGGCGCCGGCCAGGATGTACTTGGCCGCCTCGACGTGCGAGTGCACGCCCGTGGTGGCGGCCAGCGAGGCCCGGATGCGGCCACGCAGCACCGCAATCCACAGCAAGGGCAGTCGGATCTCGCTTGGCGAACTCAGCTCCAGGGTCGGCGCGACGTCCATGCGATCGATGTCGAAGTCGGGCTGGTAGAAGCGATTGAAGAGGACCAGGCCCTTCGCGCCGGCCTCGACCAGGCGCCTGGCCATCTCGCCCATCGCGCTGAAGTACGGCGACAGCTTGACGGCGACCGGGATCGGCACCGCCGCGCACACGCGACGCACCACGTCCTCGTACTGCTGCTCGACGGCCCGGCCGCTGGCCGTCGTGTCGGCCGGGATGTGGAACAGGTTCAGCTCGATGGCGTGCGCGCCCGCTTCGTGCAACTGCCGCGCGTAGTCCACCCAGCCGTCCGGCGTCGAGCCGTTCAGGCTGGCGATGATCGGCACCTTCACGGCCTCGCGCGCCTGCCGCACGAGCGCCAGGTAGGCGTCGGGGCCGGCGACGAAATCCTCCATCGTCGGAAAGTAGCTGCTCGCCTCGCCCGACAGGTCCGACCCCGCGGCGAGGAGCCGGCCGAGCGCGTCGTTCTCGCGCCGGATCTGCTCCTCGAAGAGCGAGTACATGACGATGGCGGCGGCGCCGCCGTCCTCGAGGCGCCTGATGCCGTCGAGCGACTGGGAGATCGGGCCTGCCGACGCGACGATCGGGTGCTGCAGCGGGAGGCCGAGGTACGTGGTGGACAGATCCGGCATGGCTACCTCAACTCCGCGAGGTCTTCGTACTGCTTCCACTTCCTGGTCACCGCCTCCTGCGCCGACTTCAGCAGGGCCTCGCCGCGCGCCGGATCGCTGAGGAGCAGCATGCGGTAGCGCAGCTCCTGCTCGGCGTACGAACGGAAGGACACGGTCGGCCGCACCGAGTCGAGCGTGAACGGCTTCTCGCCGGCCGCCCGCAGCTCGGGGTTGTACCGGACCAGCGGCCAGTAGCCCGAGTGCACGGCCCGGTCCTGCTGGTGGAGCCCCTGCGTCATGTCGATGCCGTGCGCGATGCAGTGCGAGTAGGCGAGCACCAGCGACGGCCCCTCGTACGCCTCGGCCTCGCGCAGCGCGTCGAGCGTCTGCTGCGGGTTGGCGCCCATCGCGATGCGCGCCACGTACACGTTGCCGTACGAGATCGCCTGCAGCGCGATGTCCTTCTTCTCGGTCTGCTTGCCGGCGCTGGCGAACTTGGCCGCCGCGCCGAGCGGCGTCGACTTGGACGCCTGGCCGCCCGTGTTGGAGTAGACCTCGGTGTCGAGCACGAGCACGTTGACGTCGCGGCCGCTGGCCAGCACGTGATCGAGACCGCCAGAGCCGATGTCGTAGGCCCAGCCGTCGCCGCCGATGATCCACACGCTGCGCCGCACCAGCTGCCCGGCCACCGCCGACAGCAGCGGTACGAGCGGGTGCGACAGGGTCGACAGCCTCTCGAGCAGCTGCGCGACGCGCTGGCGCTGCTGGCGGATGTCGTACTCGGTGCGCTGAGGGGCGTGGACGATGTCGTCCACCAGCTCGTCGCCGACCTGCGGGCGCAACTGGTCGAGCAGCTTGCGGGCGGCGGCCAGCTGGTGATCGGCCGCCAGGCGCATCCCGAGGCCGAACTCCGCGTTGTCCTCGAACAGCGAGTTGGCCCACGCGGGCCCCCGGCCCTCGTGGTTGACCGACCACGGCGTGGTCGGCAGGTTGCCGCCGTAGATCGACGAGCACCCGGTGGCGTTGGCCACGACCATGCGGTCGCCGAACAGCTGCGACACCAGCTTCAGGTACGGCGTCTCGCCGCAGCCGGCGCACGCGCCCGAGAACTCGAACAGCGGCTCGAGCAGCTGCGTGCCGCGCACCGTGGAGAAGTCCACGTGACCGCGCTCGGTCACCGGCAGGGTCTCGAAGAAGGCCGCGTGCTCGCGTGCCGCCGCCGTGTCGAGATCGCGCGGCGCCATGTTGATGGCGCGGCGCCCGCTCGTCGACGGGTCCTTCACCGGGCACACGTCGACGCACAGCGAGCAGCCGGTGCAGTCCTCCTCGTGGATCTGCAGGGTGTAGCGGCTGTCGGGGAAGCCACGGGCCTCGATCGGCGCCGCCTTGAAGTGCGCCGGCGCGCCAGCCAGCCGGTCGGCCGTGTAGACGCGCGTGCGGATCACCGCGTGCGGGCACACGAACGAGCAGTTGCCGCACTGGATGCACAGCGACGGCTCCCACACCGGCGCCGTGTCGGAGATGCCGCGCTTCTCCCAGCGCGAGGTCGCGCTCGGGAACGTGCCGTCGATCGGGAACGCGCTCACCGGCAGCCGGTCGCCACGACCGGCGAGCATCTCGGCCACCACGTCGCGCACGAACGCCGGCGCGCCGGCGGCGACGATGGGCAGCATCTTCCGGGATCCGGTCGCCTGCGTCGGCACATCGACGCGGGCCAGCGCCTCGATGGTGCGGTCGACGGCCTCGAAGTTCTTGCGCACCACCTCCGGGCCCTTGGCGCGGTAGGTCTTCTCGATCGCCTTCTTGATCTTCTCGATGGCCTTGTCGCGCGGCAGCACGCCGGAGACGGCGAAGAAGCACGTCTGCAGCACGCTGTTGGTGTGCGAGCCCAGCCCGACGGCGCGCGCCACCTTGTTGGCGTCGATCACCCACACGGCCATGCCACGCTCGACGATGCGCTCCTGCACGTTGCGGGGGAGGTAGTCCCACACGGCTGAGGCGTCGTGCGGGCTGTTGAGCAGGAGCGTCGCGCCCTTCGCGGCGAGCGACAGCACGTCCACCTTCTCGATGAAGCCCCACTGGTGGCAGCCGATGAACTGCGCCTCGCGCACCAGGTATGTCGATCGGATCGGCTGCGGCCCGAAGCGCAGGTGCGACACCGTCTGCGAGCCCGACTTCTTCGAGTCGTAGACGAAGTACGCCT
The DNA here is from genome assembly GCF_016865485.1 of Luteitalea sp. TBR-22. Taxonomy (NCBI): domain Bacteria; kingdom Pseudomonadati; phylum Acidobacteriota; class Vicinamibacteria; order Vicinamibacterales; family Vicinamibacteraceae; genus Luteitalea; species Luteitalea sp. TBR-22. Next base: position 1,484,734 of record NZ_AP024452.1, read on the forward strand.
GCACGTGGACGTCGGGATCCTCGCCGATGATCTTGATCGTGTTCTTGTTGGCGCCCACCGTGCCGTCGGCGCCGAGTCCGTAGAACACCGCCCGGAACACGTCGTCGTGCTCGGTGGTGAACGTGTCGTCGACCGCGAGGCTGGTGTGGTTGACGTCGTCGGTGATGCCCACCGTGAAGCCGGAACGCGGCTTCGGTCGGGCGATCTCGTCGAAGACCGCCTTGACCATCGCCGGCGTGAACTCCTTGGACGACAGCCCGTAGCGACCGCCGACGACGCGCGGCATGCGATCGCGGGTGCCGGCGGCCGTCGCCTCGGCCAGCACCGTCACGACGTCCTGGTAGAGCGGCTCGCCGTTGGCGCCCGGCTCCTTCGTGCGGTCGAGCACGGCGATGGCGCGCACCGTGGCCGGCAGCGCCGCGAGGATGGCCTCGGCGGGGAACGGCCGGAACAGGCGGATCTGCAGCAGGCCCACCTTCTCGCCGGATGCCGTGAGCGCCTCGACGGCCTCGGCGGCGGCCCCGGCGCCCGAGCCCATGAGCACGATCACGCGCTCGGCGTCGGGCGCGCCGTGGTACTGCACCAGGCCATAGTGCCGGCCCGTGCGGGCGGCGAAGCGGGCCATGGCCGCCTCGACCACCGACGGCACCCGCCAGTGCATGGCATTGGCCGCCTCGCGCATCTGGAAGTACGCGTCGGGGTTCTGGGCCGTGCCGCGGATGAACGGGCGGTCGGGGCTCAGCGCGCGCGATCGGTGGGCCACGACGAGCGACGGGTCGATGAGGGCCCGCAGGTCGTCGTCGGAGAGCATCGTGATGCGGGCGATCTCGTGCGACGTCCGGAAGCCGTCGAAGAAGTGCACGAAGGGAATGCGCGACTCGAGCGTCGCCATCTGCGCGATGGCCGCCATGTCGTGCGCCTCCTGCACGGAGGCCGAGGCGAGTTGCGCGAAGCCGGTGGCGCGCACCGCCATCACGTCCTGGTGGTCGCCGAAGATGGAGAGGGCGTGCGAGGCCAGGGCGCGGGCCGCGACATGGAAGACCGCCGGCGTGAGCTCGCCGGCGATCTTGTACATGTTGGGGATCATCAGCAGCAGGCCCTGCGACGCGGTGAACGTCGTGGTGAGCGCGCCGCCCTGCAGCGAGCCGTGCACGGCGCCCGCGGCGCCGCCCTCGCTCTGCATCTCGATGACGGTGGGGACGTCGCCCCAGATGTTCGGCTTGCGCTCACCCGACCACTGATCGGCCAGCTCCGCCATCGTGGACGAGGGCGTGATCGGGTAGATGGCGCAGACTTCGTTGAGTCGGTAGGCGACGCTCGCGGCGGCTTCGTTGCCGTCGACGGTGGCCAGGACGGGGCGGTCGGAGGACGAGGGCGTGGACATGGATGGCCTCAGTGCGCCTCGGGCTCGGGCACCATCGAGATGGCGTGGCAGGGACATTGCTCGAAGCACACCGCGCAGCCCGTGCACTTGCCGTAGTCGTATTCGTAGCGGTTGCCCTTGCCGAGCTTGATGACGGCGTCTTCCGGGCAGGCCGCGTAGCAGCCGTCGCACTCGAAGCAGGTGCCGCACGACAGGCACCGTTTGGCCTCGTGCTGCGCTTCGGTCTCGGTGAGTCCGGCGACGACCTCGCCGAAGCCGGCGCGTCGCTCCTCGATCGCCAGCCGGCCCTGCGGGCGGTGCGCCACGTCGGTGTAGAACCAGAGGTGCAGCTTCTCGTAAGTGGCGATCTCGAGCGGCGCGGCCGCCTCGACGGCCTGCTGGCGCAGGTACGCGTCGATGTGCGTCGCGGCGCGGCGGCCGTGGCCCACCGCGTAGGTGACGGTGCGCTCGGCCGGCACCATGTCGCCACCGGCGAACAGGCCGGCGCGGCCGGTCATCATCGCGGCGTCGACGACGACGCTGCCGTCGTCGGTCATCACGACGCCCGCGACGCCCTTGAGGAAGCCGGTGTCGACGTCCTGGCCCAGCGCGAGGATCAGCGCGTCGGCCTCGATGGTCTCGAAGACGCCGGTGCCCTTCGGCCGTCCCTTGTCGTCGAGCGCCATCACCTCGACCTTCAGCTCGCCCGCTTCCATTCCGGCAATCGAGCGCAGCCAGTGGATCTTCACGCCCTCTTCCAGGGCATCGTCGGCTTCCGACGGGTGCGCCGGCATGTGGTCGCGATCGCGGCGGTAGATGATCAGCGGTTCGTGACCGAGGCGCGCGGCGGTGCGCGCCGCGTCCATCGCGGTGTTGCCGCCGCCGTACACCGCGACGCGCCGACCGAGCCTCGGCGGCGTGCCGGCTTCGACGTCCTTCAGGAAGGCCAGCGCGTCGAGCATGCGGCCGGCGTCGCGTGCCGGGATGCCGGCGCGCTTGCCGATGTGGGCGCCGACGGCGAGGAACACCGCGGCGAAGCCACCGGCGGTCCACTCGGCTTCGAGGTCGGAGACCTTGTGGGCGAACTCGAAGACGACGCCCATGTCGGCCAGGCGCGCGACCTCCGCGTCCAGCACGGCGCGCGGCAGGCGATAGGCCGGGATGCCGAAGTGCATCATGCCGCCGGCCACCGGGCCGGCGTCGCGCACCAGCACGTCGTGACCGAGGCGCTTCAGGTGATAGGCCGCCGACAGACCGCTCGGACCGGCGCCGACGACGAGCACGCGCTTGCCGGAGGCAGGCGCGCCAGCCGGCAGCGTCCAGCCCTGCTCGAGCGCGAGGTCACCGAGGAAGCGCTCGACCGAGTGGATGCTGACCGTGCCATCGAGCTTGCCGCGATTGCACGCCGACTCGCACGGGTGGTAGCACACGCGCCCGTGGATGGCCGGGAACGGATTGGCGGTGACCAGCAGCGACCAGGCCTCGTGGTAGCGACCGGCCTGCGCATGATCGAGCCACCCCTGGATCGGCTCGCCGGCGGGGCAGGCATGGTTGCACGGCGGCATCAGGTCCTTGTAGATCGGTCGCCTGCTGCGGACGGGGCCATGTTGCGGCTTGTGTCGGAGATCCGGAAGGTGGGTCAGATCGTGATCGCGATCGCCAGCAGCCATGGGCGCACTATAGACCCGCTGGCCTCGCGTTTCCATGCCTTCAACACACTAGATGATGGAGACCGGTAAGGTCGCAGTTCCCGACATGTCGTCAGCGCCGACATTCCGTCAGGGCAACGGACATGCGGCGGACGCGTACGTCAGAATCCACTGACGCACTGAAGGGAAGTCGTCTCACAGGAGCGGGCACCGGGCATCGGGAGTCGGGAGTCGGGAATAGGGAAACGGGAGTCGGGAGTCGGGAGTCGGGAGTCGGGAATCGGGAGTCGGCGAGCGCACACAACGAGGGGTGTAGACGTCGGCCTTGGCCGACGGTCGTCTCCGGTGTAGGCGTCGGCCCCGGCCGACGCTCGAGGCCGATGTACGGAAGCGGCCGCACGAACGTTCATCGCTGGAGGCATGGCAGCACACCCGGAGTCTCCCTTCACGCCGCGCAACCTGGTCGCGTTGTCGGACGGCACCGGCAACAGCGCCGCCAAGCTGCAGAAGACCAACGTGTGGCGTCTCTACGAGGCCCTCGATTTGTCCACCGGTGATCAGGTGGCGCTGTACGACGATGGCGTGGGGACGGCGTCGTTCAAGCCGCTGGCCATCCTTGGCGGTGCGTTCGGGTACGGCCTCAAGCGCAACGTGCTCGATCTGTACATGTTCCTGTGTCGCGCCTACCGGTGCGACCCGGCCGATCCCTGGAGCGGCGACCGCATCTACGCGTTGGGCTTCAGCCGCGGCGCCTACACGGCGCGCGTCCTTGCGGCGCTGGTGGCCAACGTCGGCCTCGTGCAGGCCGACAGCGAGGCCGAACTGCGGCGGCTGTCGCTGTGGGCGTATCGCACCTACCGCGCCGACCGCTTCCCGCACTCCTGGCCGGTGCGCCTCGGCCGTCGCGTCCGCGACGTCGTCCTGAAGGCCTGGGACGGACTGCGCGGCAAGCCGGCCTTCGATCCCGCACGCACCCTGAAGCCCGACATCGAGTTCCTGGGGGTGTGGGACACGGTAGCGGCCTACGGACTGCCGGTCGACGAGCTGACACGTGGCTGGGAACGCTGGATCTGGCCGATGCTCCCGAAGGACCGCCGCGCGTCGCGGCGCATCCGGCGCGCCTGCCACGCCCTGGCGCTCGACGACGAGCGGCAGACGTTCTTCCCGCTGCTGTGGACCGAGCACGAGGAGGCGCAGAACGCGTCGTCGACCCACGTGGACGAGGAGCGCGTCACGCAGGTGTGGTTCGCGGGCATGCACTCCAACGTCGGTGGCGGCTACCCGGACGACAGTCTCTCGATGACCCCGCTGGCGTGGATGGCGGGCGAAGCCTGCAAGCGCGGCCTGCGCTTCAGGCCGGCGCTGTGCACCCGCGACGGGCGCCTGCCCGACGAGTGGAGCGACCGGGCGGTGGTCACCGCGCCGATGCACGACTCGCGGCGCGGCCTCGGCGTCTACTATCGCTACCATCCCCGCCCGCTCGAGCGCCTCTGTCACGACGACCACGTGGACGTCCGCGTGTCGCGGCCGAAGATCCACGAGAGCGTGCTCGAGCGGATCCGCCAGGACGTCGACGGCTACGCGCCGGCGACCCTGCCCGAGCACTACGCCGTCGTGACCCGCGACGGCCGTATCCTCGCCGACGAGGCGACGGCGCCCAACCCGTACGAGCACCCGACCCAGCGCCACGCGCGACGGCTGCGGCAGGAGTCGGCGCTCAACGCCGTGTGGTGGCGGCGCGTGTCCTACTTCCTCACGGTCGCCGCGACGCTGCTGCTGGTGCTGATCCCGCTGTGTCCTGCCCGTGAGCACCTGACCTGGCTCGGCGCCCCGCAGGCGACGTTGGCCTCTCTCGTGGGCCTGCTCGACTCGGTGTTGCCGGCGATGCTGGCGCCATGGCTGCAGTACTACCAGCAGCGGCCGTTCCAGTTGCTCGCGGGCGCGATCGTCGTGTTCGGGCTGATCGCCTGGAGTCAGCGACTGAAGCTCGCCATCACCGACCGGATGCGGCGGGTGTGGCGCGAGCACGAGGTGCGGGCCCAGCCGGTGCCGGCCGTGAGCTCACCCGACGACTGGGTCTACCGCCTGCGCACGAGTCACTGGTACAGGCAGGGCTTCCACCTGCTGTCGTACCACCTGTTGCCCAACGTGTTCGGCATCGCGATGCTGATCGCGCTTGCCGGCCTGTTGCCACTCCGGGGACTGTTCGAGGTGCGCAGCCGCGCCGGGTTGCTGCCCGCCTCGACGTGCGGACGGCCGGTGCCGCCGCTGCCGGGTGAACCGGCGGGCACGTTCCTGCTCTCTCCGCGCCTGCTCTGCAATGCCACCGGCGTGATGGCGGAGAAGGGACGGGCCTACCGCGTCGAGATGGCGTTGCCGGCCGAGTGCGAGGTGGCGGGCGACGGAGACCCTGGCCGCGCCGGCGCGTGGCGCGATCGCGACATCCCGGTGACGACCACCGAGGGCTTCTCGTCGCTGCACGCGCCGGGCGCCTCGGTGATCGAGAAGGCGCTGCTGACGCTCGCCGTGCCGTTGCGTCGCGAGATCACCGCCAACTGGTTCGTGCCGGTCGTCGAGATCGGCACCACCAATCCGTCGCGCATCGCGGTGCCCGACGGCACCTTCGTTGCGCCGCAGGACGGGCCGGTGTCGATGTACGTCAACGACGCGGTGCTGCCGTGCCCGCGGTGGGATTGCCTGTACCGGAACAACAGCGGTGCGAGCGCCGTGGCCCGCATCCGCCGGGCTGATGCGCCGCCCCTGCCGCCGCTACGTGCGCGACAGCCCTGCGGGTAGGATCGTCGCCGTGGCTCCTGGCCCTGCCCACGTGCCTCAGGCGTGGCGCATCGGCGGGGCGTCGCGGACCACTTCGTCGGCGACGCTGTGCCCGCGCCGCCGGTTGACCCGCAGGCGGATGTTCTCCAGGTAGAGATACACGACGGGCGTCGTGTAGAGCGTGAGCACCTGGCTCACGACCAGGCCGCCGACGATGGCGATGCCGAGCGGCTGGCGCATCTCGGCGCCTTCTCCGGTGCCCAGCATCAGCGGCAGCGCGCCCAGCAGGGCCGACATCGTCGTCATCAGGATCGGCCGCAGCCGCAGCATGCAGGCCTCGCGGATGGCCTCTTCCGGCGTGACGCCGTGCTCGCGTTCCCGCTGCAGGGCGACGTCGATCATCAGGATGGCGTTCTTCATCACCACGCCGATGAGCAGGAACAGCCCCAGCAGGGCGACGAGGCTGAACTCCGTCTTCAGCAGCAGCAGCGCCAGCAGCGCGCCGGCACCGGCCGAGGGGATCGTCGAGAGGATCGTCAGCGGGTGCAGGTAGCTCTCGTACAGCACGCCGAGCACGATGTACACGATGAGCAGCGTGCCGAGGATGGCGATCGGCTGGTTGCCCTGCAGACGGTTGAACAGGCTGGCGTTGCCCTGCAGACGGCCCTGGATGTTGGTCGGCAGGGTGAGCAGCGACACGGCGCGGTTGATCGCCGTCTCGGCCTGGCTCAGGCTGACGCCTGGCGCGAGCTCGAACGACACGTTGGCCGACGCGAACTGGTCGTTGCGGCTGATGCGGTCGTCGGCCGACGTGCGGGTGTAGTGGCTGAAGGCCGACAGCGGCACGCGGTTGCCGGTCGCCGTCACGACGTACACCTGGTCGAGCGACTCGGGCCCCTGCGCGAACTGCGGCGCGACCTCCATCACCACCCGGTACTGGTTCATGGCGTTGTAGATGGTGGACACCTGTCGCTGCCCGAACGCGTTGTTGAGCGCCTGGGTCACGGTCGCCATCTCGATCCCGAGCTGACGCGCCGCCTCGCGATCGACCTCCAGCGTGATCTGCTGGCTCGACACGAGCTCGTCCTCGATGCCCGTGAGTTCGGGCAGCGGCTTGAGGGCGTCGCGCACCCGCTGGGCCCAGAGCCGCAGCTCCGCGAGGTTGTCGGAACGCAACGTGTACTGGTACGACCCGCCGCCGAAGCCGCCACCGAAACGGATGTCCTGGTCGACGTTGAGCCACAGGCGCGCGCCCGGCACCTTCGGGAGCGTGCGGCGGATCCGTTCGGCCACGACCTGCCCCGAGACCTTGCGCTGCTCGAGCGGCTTGAGCCGCACGAAGATCTGGGCGTTGTTGATGCCGCGGCCCCCGCCGATGAAGCCGGCGACGCTCTCGACGGCCGGATCGCGCAGCACGGCCTTGCGGAACGCCTCGATCTTGGGCTGCATGATCTGGAACGACATCCCGTCGTCGCCCCGGATGAAGCCGCCGAGCTGCCCGGTGTCCTGTTGCGGCAGGAAGCTCTTGGGGGCGCTCGTGTAGAGGTGAACGGTGAAGGCCGCGACACCGATGAAGATCATCAGCACGATCGGCGAGTGGTCCAGGGCCCACCCGAGCGATCGGCCGTAGCCACGCCGCAGCCGCGCGAACGCCCCGTCGCTGATCGCCTGCAGGCGGCCGGGCCGCGCCGCCGACCGCGCCACCAGCCAGCGGGCGCACAGCATCGGCGTCAGCGTCAGCGACACCATCAGCGAGATCAGGATCGCGGTCACCAGCGTGATCGAGAACTCGCGGAACAGGCGCTCGACGATGCCGCCCATGAAGAGGATCGAGACGAACACCGCCACGATCGACAGGTTCATGGAGAGCAGCGTGAAGCCGACCTCCCTGGCGCCCGTGTAGGCGGCCTGCAGTGGCGTCATGCCCTCCTCGACGTGCCGCGAGATGTTCTCCAGCACGACGATCGCGTCGTCGACGACCAGCCCGGTGGCGACGATGAGCGCCATCAGCGACAGGTTGTTGAGCGAGAAGCCCCACAGGTACATCACCGCGCAGCTGCCGATGAGGGCGACCGGGACGGCGGTGACCGGGATCATCGCCGCCCGGACGTTGGCCAGGAACAGCAGCACCACGAGGATCACGAGCCCGACGGCCATGAGCAGCGTCTTGCGGGCCTCGTGCAAGGTCGCCCGGATGGTCGGCGACCGATCGCTGGCCACGTCGAGCGTGACGCCGGCCGGCAGGAAGGCGCGCAGCGCCGGCAACTGCGCCGTCACGCCGTCGACGGTCGCGATGATGTTGGCCTGCGCCTGGCGGCTGACCACGAGGAGCACGGCCTGCTTGTCGTTGAAGAAGCCGGCGTTGTAGCGGTCCTCGATGCCATCGGAGACCGTCGCGACGTCGGCGAGACGCACCGGCGCGTTGTTGCGGTAGGTGATGATCAGCGGCCGGTAGTCGGCCGCCGTCGACAGCTGGTCGCTGGCCTGGATCTGCCAGTGGCGGTCGCGGTCCTCGACCATCCCCTTGGGACGCAGCAGGTTGGCGCTGGCGATGGCCTGCCGGACCTGGTCGAGCGAGATGCCGTACTGCGTGAGCGCTTGCGGCTGCAACTCGACGCGGACCGCCGGCAGCGAGCCGCCCCCCACCGTCACGTCGCCGACGCCGGTCACCTGCGCCACCTTCTGCGCCAGCACCGTCGAGGCCAGGTCGTACAACTGGCTCGTGCTGGCCGTGTCCGAGGTCAGCGCCAGGAGCATGATCGGCGCCTGCGACGGGTTGATCTTCCGGTACGACGGCATGCCCGGCAGGGCGCTGGGCAGCAGCGACCGCGAGGCGTTGATGGCGGCCTGCACCTCGCGCGCCGCCGTGTCGATGTTCTTGCCCAGGTCGAACTGGATGTTGATGCGCGTCGAGCCCTGCGAGCTCTGCGAACTGAGCTCGTTGACGCCGGCGATCGTCCCGAGCGCCCGCTCGAGCGGCGTCGCCACCGTGGAGGCCATCGTCTCCGGACTGGCGCCGGGCAGCGACGCGCCGACCGAGATGGCCGGGAAGTCGACCTGCGGCAGCGGGGAGACGGGCAGCAGCATGTAGCCGAGCACCCCGACGAGCACGACCGAGATGCTCAGCAGCGTGGTGGCGACCGGACGGCTGATGAAGGGGGAGGAGAGGCTCATGCCGGCACGTCCTCCGCCACCCGGGGCGTCGGCTGCGGGCGCCAGGCGTGTCCGAGGCGATCGAAGAACAGGTAGATCGCCGGCGTGGTGAACAGGGTGAGCACCTGGCTCACGAGCAGCCCGCCGACCATCACGAGGCCGAGCGGCTGGCGCATCTCGGCCCCGGACCCCGACGACAGCATCAGCGGCAGCGCGCCGAACAGCGCGGCGAGCGTCGTCATGAGGATCGGCCGGAAGCGGAGCAGCGCCGCCTTGTGGATGGCGTCGCGCGGGCTCAGGCCCTCGGTGCGCTCGGCGTCGAGGGCGAAGTCGATCATCATGATCGCGTTCTTCTTCACGATGCCGATCAGCAGGATGATGCCGATGACGGCAATCAGGCTCAGGTCCGTGCCGGTGAGCAGCAGCGCGAGCAGCGCACCGACGCCGGCCGACGGCAGCGTCGAGAGAATCGTGATCGGGTGGATGTAGCTCTCGTAGAGCACGCCGAGCACGAGGTACATCGTGACGATGGCAGCCAGGACGAGCAGCAGCGTGCTGTCGAGCGAGGACCGGAAGGCCGCCGCCGCGCCCTGGAACGTCGTCTGGATGCTGGCCGGCATGCCCAGCTCACGCTGCGCCTGCTCGATGGCCTCGACGGCGCGGCCGAGCGAGGCGCCCCTGGCCAGGTTGAACGACATCGTGACGGCGGGAAACTGGCCCGCGTGGTTGATCACCAGCGACGTGTTGCGGTCCTCGATGGTCGCGATGTTGGACAGGGGGATCTGCCGGCCGTCGGCCGTCGACACGAAGACCTGGCCGAGGGCCTCCGGGCCGACCTGGAAGCGGGGCGCGACCTCGAGGACCACCCGGTACTGGTTGGCCTGCGTGTAGATCGTCGAGATCAGCCGCTGCCCGAACGCGTCGTAGAGCGCGTCGTCGATGGCCGAGACGCGGATGCCGAGACGGCTGGCGGCATCGCGGTCGATGTCGAGGAAGGCCTGGAGCCCGCGGTCCTGCAAGTCGCTGGCGACGTCGGCCAGGTATGGCGACTGCTGGAGGCGCGCCACCAGCCTGGGCACCCACAGGGCCAGACGGTCCGCGTCGGGATCCTCGAGCGTGAACTGGAACTGCGTGCGGCTGACGCGATCCTCGATGGTCAGGTCCTGCACCGGCTGCATGTACAGCGTGATGCCCGGCACCCGCGCGACGCGCTCGCGCAGGGCCGCGATGATCTCGGTGGCCGACCGCTGTCGCTCGACGCGGGGCGTGAGCGTGACGAGCATGCGGCCGCTGTTCAGCGTCGCATTGCCCCCGTCCACGCCGATGAACGACGACAGGCCCTTCACGTCCGGCTCCTCGAGGATGGCGCGTGCCGCGGCCCGCTGGCGCTCGGCCATCGCCGCGAACGACACCGACTGGGGCGCCTCGCTGATCACCTGGATCGCGCCCGTGTCCTGCACCGGGAAGAAGCCCTTGGGCACGACGACGTACAGCCAGGCCGTCAGCGCCAGGGTCGCCACCGCCACGAACAGCGTCAGCGTCTGGTAGCGCAGCGCCGTGGTGAGCAGGCGATCGTAGAGCGCGATCATGCCGTCGAAGACCTTGCCGGTCGCCGTGAAAAGCCGCCCGTGGTGCTCGGACGCCTCGGCCTTCAGCAGCCGCGCGCACATCATCGGCGTCAGCGTCAGCGACACGACGAGCGAGATCATGATCGACACCGCCAGCGTGATCGCGAACTCGCGGAACAACCGGCCGACGACGTCGGCCATGAACAGCAGCGGGATGAGCACCGCGATGAGCGACACCGTGAGCGAGATCAGCGTGAACCCGATCTGGCGGGCGCCCTCGAGCGCCGCCTCCATCGGCGTGGCGCCCTCCTCGAGGTAGCGCGCGATGTTCTCCACCATCACGATGGCGTCGTCGACGACGAAGCCGGTCGCGATGGTCAGCGCCATGAGGGTCAGGTTGTTGATCGAGAAGCCGGCCAGGTACATGACGCCGAAGGTGCCGATGAGCGAGAGCGGCACCACGACGCTCGGGATGATCGTCGCCGGGATGTTGCGCAGGAAGACGAAGGTGACCAGCACGACCAGGCCGACGGCGAACATCAGCTCGTGCTGCACGTCGCTCACCGAAGCGCGGATGGTGTCGGTGCGGTCGCTCAGGACGGCGACCGTGAGCGTCGACGGCAGGCTCGCCGTGAGCTGCGGCATCAGCGCCGTGATGCGATCGACGACGTCGATGACGTTGGCGCCGGGCTGCCGCTGGACGTTGACCAGCACGGCCGGCAGGTCGTTGGCCCAGGCGCCGAGGCGCACGTTCTCCGCGCCGTCCACAACCTCGGCCACGTCGCGCAGTCGCAGCGGTGCGCCGCCTTCGTAGGCGACGATGAGGTCGCGATAGGCGTCGGCCGAGCGGAGCTGGTCGTTGGCGTCGAGCATGAACGAGCGCTCGGGACCGTCGAAGTTGCCCTTGGGCTGGTTGACGTTGGCGGCCGCGATCACCGCGCGCAGGCTCTGGAGGTTCAGGTTGTGCGCGGCCAACGCCTGCGGATTGGCCTGGATGCGCACCGCAGGTCGCTGGCCGCCGGCCAGGCTCACCAGTCCCACGCCCGGCAACTGCGACAGCTTCTGCGCGACGCGCGTGTCGACCAGGTCGTACACGTCGGGCAGCGGCATCGTCGGCGACGTGATCGCCAGCGTCAGCACCGGCGTGTCGGCCGGGTTCACCTTGTTGTAGACCGGGGGCTGCGGCAGGTCGTTGGGCAGCAGGTTGCTCGCCGCGTTGATCGCCGCCTGCACTTCCTGCTCGGCCACCTCGATGGCCTTGTCGAGCGAGAACCGCAGCGTGATGACCGAGGCGCCGCCGGAACTCGTCGACGACATCTGGTCGAGGCCGGGCATCTGGCCGAACTGGCGCTCGAGCGGCGCGGTGACCGCGCTGGTCATCACGTCGGGGCTCGCGCCCGGGTAGAAAGTGAGGATTCGGATTGTGGGGTAGTCCACCTGCGGCAGGGCCGACACCGGCAGCAGGCGGTAGGCAAGCGCGCCCGACAACAGCAACGCCGCCATCAGGAGCGCGGTGGCGACGGGCCGCAGGATGAACGGGCGCGAGATGTTCATGGCCGGGCCGCCTTGGGCTGCGGTGCGGTGGTGCCGGGCGCCTGTGGTGTTCCCGCCGCCGGCTGACGCGCCGCCGGCGAGTCCCCGGCCGCGGGCCGGCCACTTCCGGTGCCGACGATCTCGACGGTCGTCCCCTCCTGCAGGGCATCCACGCCCTCGAGCACCACGCGTTCCCCGGGCTGGAGCCCCTCGGTGACGGCGATCCGCTCGCCCTCGGCCGCGCCGAGCACCACCTTGCGAATCGTCGCCTTGCCATCGGGCTTGATCACGTAGACGAACGTCCCGAACGAGGCGCGCTGGATCGTCGCCGACGGCACGACGGTGGCCGCCCGCAACGTCGACAGGTTCAGGTTGACGTTCACGAACTGGTTCGGGAAAAGGGTGTCGTCCTCGTTCTGGAACACCGCGCGCAGCCGGATCGTGCCCGTCGTCGTGTCGATCTGGTTGTCGACGGTGCGCAGAGTGCCGGTGGCCAGGCGGGTGGTTTCGGCGCGATCCCAGGCCTCGACGGCCGGTGTGCCGCCGCGGCGCATCGCCTCGAGCACGGCCGGCAGGTCGGTCTCCGGCACGGTGAACAGGACCGAGATCGGCTGCATCTGCGTGATGACGACGATGCCGTTGGCATCGCCGCTGCGCACCAGGTTGCCGACGTCCACCTGCCGCAGTCCCAGCTTGCCGGCGATGGGCGCCACCACCTTGGTGAACGAGAGCTGCAACCGGGCGTTGCTGACCTGGGCGTCGTTGGACTGCACGGTGCCCTCGACCTGCTTGACCAGCGACTCCTGCGCCGTGAGCTGCTGTCTCGGAATGAGCTCGCGCTCGAAGAGCGACTTGAAACTCGCCAGGTCCGCACGCGCGTTGTTCAGCCGCGCCTCGTTCTCGGCGCGCTGGCCCAGCACCTGCGCCAGAGCGACCTCGTAGGGACGCGAGTCGATCTCGGCCAGCAGCTGCCCGGCCGTGACCCGCTGGCCTTCGGTGAAGTGCACCCGGACCAGCTCCCCGTCGAGCCGGCTACGGACGACGACGGTGTTGAGGGGCGTCACCGTGCCCAGCGCCTTCAGCGCGACGGCGATGTTGCGTCGTTCGGCCTCTACAACACGCACTGGCGGCTTCTCGCCGCGGCCCGCGCCGAAGCGTCCGCCCCCCTGCGGCATCGGCGCCGGCTGGCCGATGCCGTAGTACCAGACCAGGCCGCCGCCACCCAGCAACAGCACCAGACCGATGACCCACTGGCCCAGGCGCGATCGCCTGGACGGTGCTTCGACCGACGTGTTCATGATGGCAGTGTGCTCGCTTCCCGGACCCTGAGTCGAATACGACGGCGCGCCGCGACACGTGTCGGTCCCAAAGATGATGAGACGCCGCCGGGCCCATCCACGTGCCCCGTGCGACGGCAGGTGGGCCACGGGCCCACGGTCCCTACGGCCGGCCCAGCACCGCGTACCCCTGCTGGCGCATCGCGTCGGGGAAGTCGTGGTCGCTGTCGGGGTGCTCGACGCGCAAGGCGTCGCGGGCGCCGAGCAGCGCGTACACGGGCCGCGCGGCAGCGACGATGCGGTCGACGCTCTGCCAGCGGAAGTTCGCGTCGCGGAGCGGCGCGCTGATGAAGCAGGGCCGCGGAGCGAGCGCGCCGATCATCTCCGCGAAGTCGAACGGGATGTCCTGCAGCCGCCCCGCGTAGTCGAGCAGGCGCGGCATGTAGCGCAACTGGCACCACCCCTTCTCTGGCTGCCACACCTTCGGGTCGCCGCCGTAGTAGTCGACGTACAGGTCGAGGCCGCAGCTCGAGACGACCGCATCGACGCGCGTATCGAACACCGCCGTGTAGACCGCGTTGTGGCCACCCAGCGAGTGCCCGATCGCGCCGACACCGCCCGGCGCCACGAAAGGCAGCGACTCCAGCACGTCGATAGCCCGCACGTTGTCCCAGATGGCCTTCATCGTCCCGCTCTGGTAGCCGAGGCCACGCACGTCCGGCTGGTAGCGCGCGAGCAGGGGATACGAGGGCGCGATGGTCACGACGCCGCGCTCGGCCAGCTCCGCGGCATAGGCGCGGTTGGGCCGGCCACCGAGGCCGACCACGACGTCGTGGCCGATGGCGGCGTCGGTGGGGTGCAGGCAGAGCACGGCACGCGCGGTGGCGCCCGCGCGCAGCGCTGCCTTGGGCACGAGCAACCAGGCCGGGGTGCGTGAGCCAGGCTCGGACTGGTAGGTGATGGCCCGACGCACGTACGTGCCGGCATCGGCTTCGTCGAGCACCTGCATCTCGACCGGGACCCGCTTCTCGGGTCCGGGGAGCGGCCCCATCACCTCCTGCATCGCGCGCACGATCTCCGCACGCCGACGGGCCCAGTGCGCCGGCGTGGTCACCGGCCGGACCGCGTCTGCGTCGTCCCGGTACTGCAGGAGGTCGAGGCGATCGAGACGCCGGGGCGAGGACGCGGGCGCCTGCCGCGCGGCCTTGCCGATCGTCCGGCCCGAGACCCTGGCGGCGAGACCTGTGGCGAGAAGTGTGGCAAGGAGTGCGCGTCGCGAGCCGGGCATGCCGCGCAGCGTTCCCCGAGCCGGGGGGCGGCGTCAAGCGCGTGGTACCGTGCCCCGGATGCCTGCCTCGGCCACCCGCTTCACCCACGCCATCGTCCGTCGGCCTGCGGCTTCTGCGATTCACAACCTGCGCTCCGTGGATCGCGGGGCGCCAGACATCGACGGCCTTTGTCGCGAGCACGCTGCCTACGTCGACATGCTGACGCGACTCGGGCTCACGGTCGACGTGTTGCCGCCGCTCGACGCGTTCCCCGACAGCCTGTTCGTGGAGGATCCGGCGCTCGTGTTCCCCGAGGGGGCGATCGTGTTGCGTCCGGGTGCCGCGTCGCGCCTCGGCGAAGCGGAGCACCTGCGGCCGGCACTGGCGTCGCGCTTCGACCGCATCCTGGAGTTGACCGACGGCTTTGCCGACGGGGGCGACGTGTTGCGCACGCCCGACGTGGTCCACGTCGGCCTCTCGGCGCGCACCGACGAGACCGGCGCGACCGCGCTCGCCGGCCTGCTCGCGGCACTGGGGTACCGCGCCTCGATCGTGCGTCCGCCTGCGGGCGTGCTGCACCTCAAGACGGCCTGCTCGCTGGTCGACGACGGGACCCTGCTCGCGACGCGGGCCATGGCCGACGCGCACCTGTTCCCAGGCCTCGACGTCATCGTGATCCCCGACGGCGAGGAACCCGCCGCCAACCTGCTGCGCGTCAACGACGTCGTCATGGTGGCCGCCGGCTTCCCGCGGACCGCCGAGATGCTGGCCCGCCGCGGCCACGACGTCCGCGCGCTCGCCCTCGACGAGGTGATGAAGCTCGACGCCGGCTTGTCGTGCATGTCGCTGCGCTGGTAGGGGTGCGTCGGCCAAGGCCGACGCCTACGTCCGACCATGTCGCCATTCAGGGGGAGGGGGCCGCTTCCCGGGCGTAGCCGTCGCCCTCGGGCGACGGTCCGCGATGCCTTGTGGTACGGTGCCGCTATCTCATCACTGGAGTCCGCATGGTCCTCACCAAAGCCGAACTGATTGCCTCGTTGCAGCACGAAGTCCGCATCCTCCTCCACCTGGCCGGCAAGGTCGACGAGCGCTCGCTCGAGTACCGCCCGACGCCCAAGCAACGAAGCACCATCGAGTTGCTGCGCTACCTGAGCGTGATGGGGCCCGGGCTCGTGCAGGCGGCCCTCACGGGCACCTTCGATCGCGAGAAGTGGGGAGCGGAGGCGGCGGCTGCCGCGACGCGCGATCTCGCGCAGACCAGCGCGGTGATCGCCACGCAGGCCGACCAGTTCCAGGCGTTGCTGGGCGACCTGCCCGACGAGGCGTTCCGCAAGGAACTGGACATGTTCGGGCGCAAGACGACCGTCGGGTCGTTTCTGGTCAACTCGGTGTTGAGCGGCTATGCGGCGTATCGCACGCAGCTGTTCTGCTACCTCAAGGCCTGCGGCCGCGAGGAGCTGAACACGATGAACCTGTGGGCCGGGATCGACCCGCCGCCCGCGCAGGGCTGACGCTCGGGAACCCGAGGCTCCCGCCTAGGCCCCGACCTTCTCGCCGCGCTGCGCGAGCAGCGCGCGGGAGGTGACCAGCAGCACGCTGAGCGCCACGCCCTCGGCGGCCACCTTCACCGTCGCGAGGTCGGGGAAGGAGGGTGCGATGCGCACGGTGCGGTCGTCGGGATCCTGGCCGAGCGGGTGCGTCGCGCCGGCGGGCGTCAGCTCGACGCCTGCCGC
Source organism: Luteitalea sp. TBR-22 (assembly GCF_016865485.1). Taxonomy (NCBI): domain Bacteria; kingdom Pseudomonadati; phylum Acidobacteriota; class Vicinamibacteria; order Vicinamibacterales; family Vicinamibacteraceae; genus Luteitalea; species Luteitalea sp. TBR-22. The sequence goes on from NZ_AP024452.1 coordinate 1,501,053, forward strand.
CTTGGCGGCCTGCACCAGTGCCTTCGCGCAGCCGTCCATCACGTCGAGCGAGATGAAGTAGCCGCCCTTGGGCACCAGCCACGAGGCGACGCCGGTACCAGCGAGGTGCTCGGCGAACGTCGCCGACACCGCCTCGAACTTCGGCGCCATGATCGCGCGATGGCGGTCCATCAGCGCCAGCAGGCCGTCGGCGTCCTTCAGGAACCGGACGTGGCGCAACTGGTTCACCTTGTCGCTGCCGATCGTGCGCTTGCCCATGCGCCCGAGGAACCACTTGACGTTGTCGGGCGACCCGGCGAAGAGCGACACGCCGGCGCCGGCCAGCGTGATCTTCGACGTCGAGCCGAACACGAACGCGCGGTCGGCGTTGCCGTGCGCCGCGCACCGCTCGATGAGGCTGGGGATCTCGACGCGCTCCTCGGTCAGGTGGTGCACCGCGTAGGCGTTGTCCCAGAAGAGGCGGAAGTCCGGCGCCGCGGTCTTCATCGATGCGAGGCGCTCGACCACCGCGCCCGCATACACCGCGCCCGAGGGGTTGGCGTACTTGGGCACGCACCACATGCCCTTGATCGACGCGTCGGCCAGCACCAACTTCTCGACCACGTCCATGTCGGGGCCGTCGGCCAGCAGCGGCACCGGGATCATCCGGATGCCGAAGTCCTGGCAGATCGCGAAGTGCCGGTCGTAGCCGGGCACCGGGCACAGGAACGTCACGCGCTCCTCCTGCACCCACGGGCGCGGGCTGCCCACCGTCCCCTTGAGCAGGCTGTAGGCCACCGCGTCGTGCATCAGCGCGAGGCTCGAGTTGTCGCCGATGACGATCTGCGAGGCCGGCGCGCCGAACAGCGGCGCGAAGATCGCCCGGAGTTCGGGCAGGCCCTGCAGCAGGCCGTAATTGCGCGTGTCGGTCCGGTCCGCGGCGAGGTAGTCGCCCTCGCCGGGCAGGCCGAGCAGGCCGTTGGAGAGATCGAGCTGCTCGCTCGACGGCTTCCCGCGCGTGAGGTCGAGCGCGAGGCCGCGTTGCGTGAACGCGTCGTAGCGACGGGTGACGTCGGCGTGGAAGGCAGCGAGGTCGGCGGTCGGGAGCGAGGTCAGCGGGGGCACGGCCAACCACCATACCGCAGCCATGCGCGGCATGCGTGTTGTGGTGGAGGTGCATTACCAAGGCGCATGCGTGCGCGTGCCCCGTCAACCGCAGAGCCGGCAGGACAGGCGCGCGCGCCACGACGTACGCTGGGGCGCGGGCCATCGAGGCCGCAGGCGGAGGACACATGACGCACGTGTGGATGTGGGTGGCGGCGGGCGTGGTGGGCGGCCTGCTGGGGCGGGCGTGGCGCGGCCGTGGCGAGGCGACGACCGCCAGCGACGTGGTGGGCGGCCTGCTCGGGGCCTTTGCCTGTGGCTGGGCGGCGCACCGCGCCGGCCTGCTGGGGCCGTCAGCGCTGGCCGGCCACCTGGGGCTCGGACTGGCGGGCGCGCTGCTGGTCCTGGCAGTGCTGCGTGCCGCCGAGCGCGCCTCGGTCGATGCCCGGGGATCGGGCGCGGCTGGGCCGCATCTCCGTGACCTCGAGGATGGCCTGCGACGGCTCGGCGATCTCGAGCGCCGCCTGTGGCAGGGCGTCCTGGCGCGCACGCCGTCCGCTCGCGATCCGAATGCCGCCTTCGACGCCCAGTCCACGCTGGGCGAGCGGGTCGCCGATCGCGTGGCGCGCTTCGGCGGCAGCTGGACGTTCATCGGCCTGTTCGCCGTGATCATCCTCGGCTGGATGGCGGTCAACGAGGAGCAGGCCAGGCCCTTCGATCCCTACCCGTTCATCCTCCTGAACCTGGTGCTGTCCTGCCTGGCGGCGCTGCAGGCGCCGGTCATCATGATGAGCCAGAACCGGCAGGGGGCGAAGGACCGCCTGGACGCGCGCGCCGACTACGAAGTGAACGTGCGGGCCGAGCTCGAAGTGATGGCCTTGCACGCCAAGGTCGACCAGTTGCGCGAGCGCGACTGGTCGCGCGTGATCGACATCCTCGAGCGGCAGGCCCGCGTCATCGAGGCGCTCGAGCGGCGCCTGGGCGAGGCAGCAGAGTGACCGCGGACTGCCGACTGCCGACTGCCGACTGCCGTTCCTACGCGAACAGGTCGGTGATCGGCTTGCCGAGGCCGTCGCGCGTGACGTACACCGGCCGTTTCTCCACGGTGTAGGCCGTGTCGGCCGGGATGCCGAGCGCGTGGAAGATCGTCGCGTGCAGGTGCTCGACGGGCACCGGGTGCTCGAGCGTGGTGCAGGGCCGCTCGTCGGCCGTCTTCCCGTACACGAACCCCTTCTTGATGCCGCCGCCGAACATGAGGATCGAGCCCGCCGCCGTGAAGTGACGGTGCATCCCGTAATGGCGGATGTCGGACATCACGTTGGGGATGTTGATGGCCTGGTCCTTCACTTCCTTGCCGACCTTGCCCTCGGTGACGGCGTCGCGCCCGAACTCGCTGGCCAGGACCACCAACGTGCGGTCGAGCAGGCCGCGCGCCTCGAGATCGCGGATCAACTGCGCGACCGGCGCGTCGATCAGCTTCTTCATGGCGTCGGCGCGCTCGTGCCCGTGCTCGTGGCTGTCCCAGTTCAGGAACGGGATGTACTCGGAGGTGACCTCGACGTAGCGTGCGCCGGCCTCGACCAGGCGACGGGCGAGCAGGCAGCCCTGCCCGAAGCGGCCGGTGTCGTAGGCGTCGTACGAGGCCCGAGGCTCGAGGGCCAGGTCGAAGGCCTTCGCCGACGAGGACCGCAGCAGCCGATCGGCGCCGTCGAGCGCCCGCACCAGCGACTCGCGCTGGAAGTCGCTGCCGTAGCGACCCACCGGTTCCTGCGCCAGCAACTGCTCGAACAGCTGCCGCCGACTCTGGAAGCGCGTCGCGCCGAGTTCCTTCGGTGGACGCACGGCCGAGGCCGCGTCCTGCGGATCCACGATCAGGAACGGCCCGTGCTCGGTGCCGAGGAAGCCGGCGGTGTGGAACGCCTTCAGCGTGCCGATCTCGCCCGCGCCCTCGACGGTCTGGCCCACCGCGATGAACGCCGGCATGTCGGGCTCGCGCGGTCCCAGCGTGCGCGAGATGATCGACCCGATGTGCGGCATCGCCATCGGCTGCGGCGGCACGTAACCGGTGTGCCAGTGGTACTGGTGCCGCGAGTGCAGGATGAAGCCGAGGTCGGCGGCCTGGAAGGTGCGGATGACCGTGCCCCGATCCATGACGCTGCCGATGCGCTCGAGGCCCCTGGTGAACTTGATGTGATCGACGGCGGTGTCGATCGTCGGGAACGTGCTCAGCACGTCGCTGATCGGCACGCCGGGGGCGTAGGGCGTGTACCGCTTCGGGTCGAAGGTCTCGGTCTGCGCCATGCCGCCAGCCATCCACAGCACGATCACGGCGTCGGCGGTGGCCTTCGGCGCGGACGTCGTCGAGGCCTGCAGGCGCGGCGCGCCGCCGGCCAGCGCGGCCAGCGTGCCTGCGGCCGTGGCGCCGAGGAACTGCCGCCGGCTCACCTCGGCGTACACGCGGCGCTCCTCGCGCGAGAGCGACGACAGCGTCGGATCCTCGTCGTGCGGGGCAGCGGGGCGGGGGTGGAACTCGCGAGCCATCTCGTGCCTCAGAACAGCAACTGGAACTCGGGCTTCATCAGCACGGCCCAGAGGAAGTCGGCCACGCCGGTCGGCGACAGGCGTCCCGGGCGTGCGGGGTCGGCGACGGCCTGCTCGGCAAGGGCGCGCTCGCGATCGGAGGGCGCCCGGCCCAGCGCCTGCCAGAAGACCCGGTCCACCAGATCGCGCGCCGAGGTCGGCGGCGCGGGCGGCGGGATCGGCGCCGTGCCGCTCGGCGGCAGCAGGTCACCGAGCTCGGGCTCGCTGTCGAAGATGAAGAACCGCACCGACGGGTTCAGCGTCGATCCGACCTCGCTGCGGGCGTTGGCGATGTCCACAAGGCCCCGCATCCGCACGAAGCCGCGTCCGGTCAGGTCGAGCCGCACGACCGACGGCGCCCGCACGCCGAGCAGGGCGTCGCCGCGGTGCTGCACCCGGGTGCCGTCGGCGGTCACCAGTTCGGTGAGCCGCGTCGAGGCGCCGCTGGCCTGCTCCAGGAACACCTCGCGCCAGACGGGCGCGACCAGTTCCGGCTCGTTCGACCCCGTGTCCTGTACCACCAGCCACACGGCGCTCAGGCCCGTGACGTCGAGATCGAAGCCACGTGGCTTAGGCGCCCGTCCGGCGATGGTGGCGTTGTAGCGGCTGTAGAGCGGTCGGTCGAGAGCCCCGGTGAGTCGCCGCGCACCACGTGACAGCCACGCGGTGAGCCGCTCGCCGTTGACCAGTTCCAGCGCCTGCGGCGTCGTCGCGTCGTCGGGGCGTGTGGAGATCACCTGGTCGCGAATCGGGCGGCCGAGTGCCCGGGTGAGCGTGTTCGACGCCGCCCGCCACTCGCGGCCGAACACGCCCGACGAGGGCGAGTCGGAGTCGAGCCGCAGCGCGACACTGGCGGGCCCGGGACGACCCGGCGCGGGCGGCCCCGGCCAGGTGTTCCACTCACCGGTCAGCGTGCCGATCGCGTCGGCGAACTGCTCGGCGGTCAGGCGTCGCACCTCCGGTCCCTCGAACACGTAGCCCTTGGCCACGGGCTCGGCGGCGCGCGGCACGGCGGGCAACTGGTAGGCGCGCGACGTCATGATCGTCGCAATCAGGTGCCGCAGGTCGTGGCCGTGCGCGACGAAATCGCTGGCGAGCCAGTCGAGCAGCTCCGGGCTCCACGGCCTGGTGTCCATCTCGTCGGAACTGGCGACGATGCCGTGGCCGAGGAGGCGTTCCCACAGGCGGTTGACGACGGTGCGCGGCAGCCGGCCGTTGCGCGGGTCGGTGAAGATGCGTGCCGCGGCCTCGCGTCGATCCTCGAGGCTGTCGCTGCGTGGGGCGCGCTGCAGGCCGGGGAACAGGAACTGCGGTCCGGTGTACTCGTCGCGCGCCACGTCGCAGCGGTACAGGCGCAGCTTCGGCTCGGGAGAGAAGAAGGCGGCCAGCCCGTAGGCGTCCTTCAGCTTCCACTTGTTCACGAAGCTGTCGTGGCACGCGTTGCACTTCATGTTCACGCCGAGGAACACCTGGGCGGTGTTCTGCGAGGCCTGCATCCAGGGCGTCACCGCCGCACTCGTCTCGCCGCGCCAGTTCACGCCGATGAGGAAGCCGCGCGGGTCCTCGTCGCCGGTCGGGGCGAGCAGCGCCGAGACGAACCGGTCGTACGGCATGTTGCGGCGCAGGGCGTCGAAGAGCCATGGCGTGATGGAGCGCCGGCCGTTCTGCTCGGAGAAGTAGGTGACGCCGTCCTCGTTGCGGAGGAGGTCGTTCCAGAAGGTCATCCAGTGCTCGGCGTACCGCTCGTCGTCGGCCAGCAGTCGCGCCACGAGGCGATCGCGCTTGTCCGGGCGGCGATCGGCGACGAAGGCGTGCAGTTCCGCCTGGTCCGGCAGCAGGCCCCACGCGTCGAGGAAGGCGCGCCGCGCGAACACGGCATCGGACACCACCTCGGGCGGCGTCGTGCGGTGGGCGACCCGGGCGAGGTAATCGGCGACCAACCTGTCCACCGGGCGCGCCCACGCTGGCCACGGGCTCGCCGGCACGGACGGCGCTACCAGCGTGATCGGCAGTTCCCAGGGCTGCGGCGCGGGCGGCGAGGTCGGGGTCTGCCGGGCGCCCTCGTCGATCCAGGCGCGCAGGAGCGCTTGCCGATCCGGCGTGAGCGGATCCTCGTCCTTGGGCATCACCGGATCGGTGCTGCCGTCGATGCGCGCGATGAGCAGGCTCGTGCTGCTCGATCCAGGACGGACGATCGCGCCGCTGCGGCCGCCTTCGAGGACGTCGGCATAGGTGGCCAGCGAGAGCCCACCCTTGCGCGTGTTGCCGTCGTGGCAGTCCGAGCAGAACTCGTCGAGGATGGGCTGGATCTGCGTGGCGTAGTCGATGCGGCCGACGGACTGAGCCGTGCCGAGCGGCGCGCTGGGCGCGGCGGCCGGCGCGGGCGCTTGCGCGCGAATCACGGTCGTCGCGAGCCATGCCAGGCTCACGCCGACGAGGCACACCCGGGTCATGGGGGAGAGCTTATAACGCTTGACGCTTGACGCTTGACGCTTAACGCCGAACGCCGAACGCCGAACGCCGAACGCCGAACGCCGAACGCCGAAGCGCCGACATGTGTGTAGCCGTCGCCCTCGGGCGACGGTCGCAAGGCTCGCCGGGATCACTGACCGTCGGCCAAGGCCGACGGCTACACCCAGGAGCCAAGGCCGACGGCTACACCCCAGGAGCCAAGGCCGACGGCTACACCTCGACGGGCCAGGGCCGACGGCTACATTCCGGGGGCCGTCACGCGCGCGATGCGGCCGGCTGCGCCGGTGGCGAAGCCGACCGAGCCGTCTGGCGCCAGGCTGAAGGCGTCGTAGCCGTCTCCACCGGCCGGCGCCCACGTGGCGCCGTCGTCGAGCGACACGTCGGCGCCCGAGGGGCCGATCGCCAGCCACGCCCGCGGGCCGAGGCGGGACCACGGCGCGACGACGGACCGGTAGCCCGAGAGGCCCGGAGCGAGGCGCCACGAGGCGCCGCCGTCGGTGGTCACCGCCGCGTTGTCCACGGCCTCGCGCTCCCTGGTGTACACGCCGCCCACGACGAGGCCATGGCGATCGTCGCGCATCGCGATCGAGAAGATGCCGGCCGCCTGCCCGGTGGGGACGGGCGTCGGGGCGACCGCCCACGTGCGCCCGCCGTCTGCCGAGCGCAGCACGCGCGACGCGTTTGTGGCGATCCACACGCGACGACCGCGCACGACGACGTTGGTGCCGCTGGCGGCGAAGGCCCCCTCGCCGTCGACCGCCGGTGGCAGTCGGTCGGCCGGGACACGCGTCCACGTGCGGCCGCCGTCGGCCGTGGTGAGGACGACGAGGCGACCGGCGACGGCATCGCTCACGGCGACGCCGCGCGCCTGGTCGGCGAAGGCCAGCGCGTCGAGGAACATGCCGGCGTCGGTGGCCGTGTAACGCAGCGACCACGTCGTCCCGCCATCCTCGGTGCGGTAGATGCGCGACGCCTCGCCCGGCCCTGCGCTCATGGCCACGGCGGTCGTGTCGCTCCAGGCATGGATGTCGCGCAGATCGAGGGCCTCGGCCCCGGCCACCTGACGTGCGTGCCACGACTGCCCGCCGTCGGTGGTGCGGAGCACCGTGCCGCGCTCGCCGCTCGCCCACGCCACGCGCGACGACACCGCGTGTATCCCGCGGAGCCGCACGGACACGCCGGACGCGAGTGGTTCCCAGCGGACCGTGGGCGACTGGGCCGCCATCAGGCTGCCGATGGCCACGAGGATCAGGGAGCGGAGCAGGGCACGCACGGGCACGATGGTGCCACGGCCGCGGGATAATGGCGGCCGCGCCCCCGAAGCGGGCGTACGGGAGAGCCATCGTGTCCGGACGACTTGCAGGGAAGCGGGCGCTGATCACCGCAGCAGCCCAGGGAATCGGCCGCGCCAGCGCCGAGGCATTCATCAGGGAAGGCGCGCAGGTCGTCGCCACCGACGTCAACGCGGCAGGACTGGCCACGCTCGCCGGGTGCGTGACCCGTGTGCTCGACGTCACCGACGGCGCGCAGATCGACGCGCTGGCCGCCGACCTCGGGACCATCGACGTGCTGTTCAACTGCGCCGGCATCGTCCACGCCGGGTCCATCCTCGAGTGCACCGATGCCGACTGGGACCTGGCGTTCGCGCTGAACGCGAAGGCGCAGTTCCGCCTGGTACGCGCCTTCCTGCCCGGCATGGTGGCGCAGGGGCGCGGGTCCATCATCAACATGTCGTCGGTGGCCTCGAGCGTGACGGGCGTGCCCAACCGCTTCGCCTACGGCGCGAGCAAGGCGGCGGTGGTCGGGCTCACCAAGTCGGTGGCGGCCGACTTCGTGGCCAAAGGCGTGCGATGCAACGCGATCTGCCCGGGCACGGTGGAGTCGCCGTCGTTGCGCGATCGCATCCGGGCGCAGGCCGCGGCCAACGGACAGGACGAGGCGGAGGTGCTGGCCGCCTTCGAGAAGCGACAGCCGATGGGCCGGCTCGGCAAGCCGGAGGAGATCGCTCAGCTCGCCGTGTACCTGGCCTCTGACGAATCGGCCTTCACCACCGGCGCGATTCACGTGATCGACGGCGGCTGGACGACGTAGGCGTCGGGAGTCGGGAGTCGGGAGTCGGGGGAGTCGGGAGTTCGCGGTCGGCAACTCGACCGTGTGCGTCGGTGGTCCGCCTCGCGTTTGTAGGGATGCCACCCTCGAATCATCCCGGGGGCACTCGCGAGGAGGACATCATGGGCGCGATTGGTCTCGACTCGCTGCTGTGCTGCGCGGGCCTGCTCGCCCTGCTGCCGGCAACCGGCCTCGCGCAGGTCCAGCCTGCGCACGCGCATGCGGCGAGCCCATCGCGGCTCGGCACGGTGCACATGGCGACGTCGTGTGCCACCAGCACCAGCGCGACGTTCGACCGCGGCCTCGCGCTGCTGCACTCCTTCTGGTTCTCGGAGGCCATCAAGTCGTTCGACGCGGTGTTGGCCGCCGATCCCGACTGTGCGATGGCGCACTGGGGCATCGCGATGAGCTGGTGGGGCAATCCCTTCGCGGGATCGCGCGCCCCGGCCGCGGTGGCGTCCGGGAGAGCCGCGGTCGAGGCTGGCCGCCGCTCACGCACGGCCACGCCGCGCGAGCGGGCGTACGTCGAGGCGGCCGGGCAGTTGTTCCGCGAGGACCCGGCGCTGACGCCGCACGCGCGTCTCGAGGGCTATGCGCGCGCGATGGGCGAGGTGGCGGCCCGGAACCCGGATGACGTCGAGGCGCGGATCTTCCACGCGCTGGCGCTCACGCAGAGCGCGCTGCCCACCGACAAGACCTACGCGGTCCAGTTGCAGGCGGCCGCCATCCTCGAGGCCGAGTACGCGCGGCAGCCGGATCATCCCGGGCTCGCGCACTACATCATCCACACGTACGACGTGCCGGCGCTCGCCCCGAAGGCCCTCGGGGCGGCCAGGCGCTACGCGGCGATCGCGCCCGACGCCGCGCATGCCCTGCACATGCCGTCGCACACGTTCACGCGCGTCGGCGCCTGGCAGGACTCCATCGACACCAACCTGGCGTCGGCCGAGGCGGCGCGCAAGGACGGGGCCGTCGCCGAGCAACTCCACGCGCTCGACTACCAGGCGTATGCGTACCTGCAGATGGGCAACGACGCCGCGGCCCGTCGCACCGTCGAGGCGCTGCCGGATCTCGCACCGCGCATGAGCACGGTGGGCGCCGGCAACGCCGCGCCGCCGATGGCGGGCTACTACGCGCTGGCGGCGATCCCCGCGCGCTTCGCCCTCGAGCGCGAGGCCTGGGCCGAGGCCGCGGCCCTCGCGCCGACCTCGTCGCCGTTCGCCTGGGCCGATGCCGTCACCCGGTTCGCCCGGGCGATTGGCGCGGCCCGCAGCGGCGCCCTGGCGCAGGCGCGCGACGACACCGCCGCGCTCGGGGCGATCGCGCAGCGCCTCGCGGCGGCGGGCGAGGCGTACTGGGCCGGGCAGGTGGACATCCAGCGGCGCGCGGCGCAGGCGTGGGTGTTGTTGGGGGAGGGACGGCGGGTCGAGGCGCGCGCCTTGATGCAGGATGCTGCCGATCGCGAGGACGCGACGGAGAAGGCGGCCGTCACGCCCGGGCCGATCGCGCCGGCGCGCGAGCTCCTGGGCGACATGCTGATGGCACTGGACCGGCCGGCGGAGGCCCTGGCCGCGTACGAGGCGACGTTGAGGCAGGAGCCGGGGCGACGGCGGGCGACGCGGGGCGCGGCGGAGGCGGCGCGAGCGGCCGGGTCGAAACGGTAGTTCCAACCCGGCCCGTCGGCGAAACGCTTATGCGGCTTCGGCCTTGCTCTGCTGCTCGATCGGACGCAGTTGGAGGCCCGGCATCGGCGTGCCGGCAAACAGCTTCTGGCAGGGGATGGCCATGAGCCGCGCCCAGCGTACCGACCGGCTGACGCGGGCGCTGTCGGTCGCGATGCCGGTGTTGGCGTACATCTGTCGGTAGATCTTCGAGATCAGCAGGAACGCCAGCCGCGACTTCAGCGACTTGACGACCTGCGCGCGCTTCCAGATGCTCTTGGTCGAGTAGAACCGATCCCACACGCCCTGCGTGCGTTCGCGGATCTCCTGCGCGCTCATCACCGGGTGCTCGATGTACACCTTGGGACGCACCGCCTGCGGAATCAGCCAGTGGCGCGTCACCGGGATGCCGTTGACCGACTCCGGCTGCTCGCCCTGCGTCTTCTCCCAGGCCGCGAAGTCCAGCGTGCCCGGGAACGGCGTCAGCATCACGAACTGCGCGAACGTCACGTCGGCACGTTCGGCCACCGAAAGGCACGTGTCGAACGTCTCCGGCTTGTCGCTCGGCAGGCCGAAGATGAACGACCCGAGCACGTGCACGCCATGCTTCCGGAACTGCTGCAGGCGCGTGACGAGTGCCTCGCCGGCGACGTTGAAGCCCTTGTAGACGTCCTTGAGGCCCTCGGGCGTCACCGACTCGACACCGACCAGCGCGCCCTTGATGTGGGCGCGCCGCATCGCGTCGAGGAACTCCGGATCGTCGGCGGCCTCCATCGTGATCTGCGTGAACATCACGGTGTCGTCGGGCAGGCGCGCCAGTTGCTCCATCAGGGCGAAGCGCTCGGCGCGGATCGCCTTCAGCTCCTCGAGCCGGTCCTTGTTCTCGCGCCGCGCCGCCATGCGCAGGTCCTCGAGCGTCACCGGGTAGAAGTTGTCGTCGGCCAGCGCGATGAAGCGGAAGCCGCGGCGACGCAGGTCGAGGATCTCGTTGATCACGACCTCGACGTGCCGATGCCGTGGTGCCTGGCCGTCGGTGCGCCACACGGAGCAGAACGAGCAGTGCTTCGGGCAGCCGCGCACGGTCTGCACCGACGCCCACATGTACTTGCCCGTCGGCAGCATGTCCCAGCGCCCCGGCTTGAACTGCTCGGCGGCGATGCGGCCGCCGTCGTACAGCGGCTTGGGCGCGCCCGACGCGATGTCGGCCAGCACGGCCGGCCAGGCGACCTCGCCGTCACCGGTCACCACGGCATGCGCGCCGCCCAGATCGCGGGCTTCATCAGGGAACAACGTCGCGTGGATGCCCCCGTACACGACGGTGGCGCCGGCTTCTCGGGCGGCCTTGCCGATCTCGTACCCGCGCAGGGCGTTACCGGTATGGATCCCGATCCCCACCGTGTCGCCGCGCTTCAGGATGGTGGGGTCGAGGGGGTCGAGGGTCTCGTCCACGAGGATGGGCGTGCCATAGGCATCGGGCGTGGCCGAGGCCAGCACGTACATCCATCGCGGCGTGATCACGCCGATGCCGAACGACACGTGGCTGGGGTTGACGAGGTAGACGCTCATGGCGCGAGTGCTCCGAGGGTGGCGTCGACGATGGGATCGTCGGCCTTCACCGCCCCGGCGGCGACCTCCATCTGCGCCATGACGGCGATCGTGTGCGCGCCGGGTACGCGCGGGGTGCACCCCTGGGCAAGTTGCAGCACGCGCAGGCGCGCAAGGGTGACGAACGCGAACGCGCCGAGATCGTCGGGGCGCTTGACCATGGGGACAGTCTCCAGGCGCGCGGGGAAGACGCACGGGCGCGCCGCGTGGACAGCACGGGAGTCCCAGGCTCATGACACGGCTCGCTGGCCGCGACTGCTGGCTCGATGAAGTTCGAGTCTAGCACGCAGGATCGATGCGGCCGGCCGCATGGCAGAATCGCCGGCATGGCGCCTGATCCCGAGCCAGCCTCGCGCGCGCACGCGAGAGGCCTGGCGACCGCGATGCTGCTGCTGGGGCTCGGCGCAGGCGTGTCGGTCGCCCAGCCCGGTCCGCCCGCGTCCTCCGGGCCGCCCCGGCCGCGGCCGTCGGCGCGCGACCTCGGGGTGGCGCCAGGCGTCCTCGCCCCTGGTCCGCTCAACGCCATCACCGACGTCGGCGGCGTGCGGGTCGGGCATGTGACGCTCAGCCGCGGCGACGACGTGCGCACCGGGGTGACGGCGATCCTGCCGCATGGCGGCAATCTCTTTCGGGAGAAGGTGACCGGCGCGGTCTTCGTCGGCAACGCGTTCGGCAAGCTCGCCGGCTCCACGCAGGTGCGCGAGCTCGGCACCATCGAGACGCCGATCGTGCTCACCAACACGCTCGCCGTCGGCCCCGCCATCGAGGGCGTCGTCGGCTGGACGTTGGCCCAGCCCGGCAACGAGGACGTGCGCTCGGTCAATGCGGTGGTCGGCGAGACCAACGACGGCGGGCTCAACGACATCCGCGGCCTGCACGTGTCGGCCGCCGACGTGCGCCGGGCCATCGACGAGGCGTCCGCGGGGCCGGTCGACGAAGGGGCGGTCGGGGCGGGCACCGGGACCATGGCCTTCGGCTGGAAGGGCGGCATCGGCACGTCCTCGCGGCGGGTGCCACAAGGCGAGCACAGGTGGACGGTCGGCGTGCTGGTGCAGAGCAACTACGGCGGCCGGCTGACGATGGACGGCGTGCCGTTGTGGAAGGCTCTGTCGCGCGCCCCCGCCGCTGCCGGACAGGATGCCGACGGCTCCTGCATGATCGTCGTCGCCACCGATGCGCCGCTCGACGCCCGTGGCCTCGAGCGACTCGCCGCCAGGGCGCTGTTCGCGCTCGCGCGCACCGGGTCCACCTACGCCAACGGCAGCGGCGACTTCGCGATCGCCTTCTCGACGCACACGTCGCTGCGCGTCGTGCACGGCGCGGAGTCACCCGTGGCTCGGACGGTGCTGCCCACCGACGGCGTTTCTGCCCTGTTCGAAGCGGCCATGGATGCCACCGAGGAAGCCGTCTACGACTCGATGCTGAAGGCCGTGGACACGACGGCGCGTGGTCGGACGGTGCGGGCCCTGCCGATCGACGACGTCCGCCGGGCGCTGGCGACGCGCGCCTATCGGTGAAGGCCCGCAGGGGCGGCTGCTACGCCGGCCGGGCGGCGATCCGCTACCATCCGGCACGTCCCGATCCTGACCCGTCGTGCCGCGACGCCCGCGGCGGCGGCCTGCGTCGGTCCTCCGGAGGTGCGTGATGCGTGCAGTGGCGTCGTTCCTGTTGATGGGTGTCCTCGGGCTCGCACCCGTCGCGTCAGCTCAAGCACCGGCGGCGCCGCCCGCCGCCGCCCCCGATCCCAATCCCCTCACCGCGGAGGCGCGGCGCGCCGTGGAGCGCATCTCGGGCAACCTGCTGCGGATGGCGGAGAAGATGCCGGAGGAGCACTACGGCTTCCAGGCCGTGCCCGAGATCCGGACGTTTGCCGCAACGCTCGGCCACACCATCGATTCGCGGACGCGGACCTGCGCGAGCCTCAGTGGATCAGGCGCGCAACCCGGCGCCTCGGCGCTCAAGGCGAAGGCCGACCTGGTCGCGGCGATGAAGGCCTCGATTGCCGAGTGCGAGAAGGCGTTCGCGACCCTGACCGACGCGACGATCGTCGGCGTCGTGACGGGCGGCCGCGGCGGGCCGCGCTCGCGCCTGGCGGCGATCTACGGCATGGTCGCGCACGACAACGAGGAGTACGGCTACCTGGCCGTGCACATGCGCCTGAAGGGCGTGGTGCCGCCGTCGAGCGAGGCCGCCCCGCCTCGCTGACGCCGGGCGCCGGCAACGGCGGATCGGTGAGTCGGCGCTAGTTCGCGCCCGAATCGACGCGCCGCCGCCCGCCCGCCTCCGGGCCTTTCTGCGGCGCCGCGGCCCGCCGCGATCGGTCGCCGTCGACGACCGTGCGGACCGTGGCCAGCAACATCTCCACGTCCACGGGCTTGGCCAGGTGCGCGTGGAAGCCGCTGGCGAGGGCACGCTGGCGGTCCACCTCGCGGGCGTGCGCGGTCACCGAGATGGCCGGCGCTTCGGCGCCGGGCAGGCCAGAGCGCCGGATGCGCTGCAGCAGCGCGTAGCCGTCCTCGTCGGGCATGCCGATGTCGAGGAGCAGCACGTCGGGCCGCCGGCGCCTCAGCACCTCGCCGATCGTCTCGCCCGACGCCAACGCCTCGACGCCTGCCCCGGCCTGCTCCAGCAGCCGGACCAGGACGTCGCGCATGTCCGCCTCGTCGTCGACCAGGACGGCCGTGATGCCATCGAGCCTGGTGGAGGCGCCGGATGGATCGGTCGCCCCGGCGGGCGCGGCCGGCGGCAGGGCCTCGAACGCCATCCGACGTGGCAGCCGCACGACGAAGCTGGCGCCCGTGCCCGGCCCGTCGCTCGACGCCGACACGCTGCCGCCGTGCAACTGCAGCAGCCGCGACACGATCGACAGGCCAAGCCCCAGGCCGCCGTGTCGTCGCGTCTGCGTGCTGTCGCCCTGCCAGAACGGCTCGAACAGGCGCGCGATGAAGGCCGGCTCGATGCCCATCCCGTCGTCCTCCACGCGCAGCACGGCGTCGTTCCCCTCGCTGCCCACCCGCACGCGGATCGTGCCACCCGGCGTGGAGAACTTCACCCCGTTCACGAGCAGGTTGGCCGCGACCTGCTGCAGGCGCCCGGCATCACCGGTCACCACCGGTGGCGGGTCGTCGCACGCCAGCTCGATGGTGATGTTCTTCGCGGCCGCCATGGGACGCACGCCGTCGAGGGCGTTCGACACGGGCACGTCGAGGCGCACCGGGGCGAGCTCGAGGTGGAGCGATCCGGCATGGAGGCGACTGAGGTCGAGCAGTTCCTCCACCAGGGCGGCCTGCAGCCGGGCATTGCGCTCGATCGTATCGACAGCCTTGCCATCGTCGGCGGGGCGGTTCGGCGACCGCAGGATGGCGCACCAGCCGAGAATGGCGGCCAGCGGCGTCCGGAGCTCATGCGACAGGGTGGCCAGGAACTGGTCCTTGATGCGGCTGGCGCGCTCGGCCTCGGTGCGGGCGGCACGTTCGCTCTCGAGCAGGGCATCGCGTTGCGCCTCGGCGCGGCGCCCGCGGGCGACCTCGCGGCCGAAGAAGAACATGGCCAGCAGCGCGGTCACCGAGCCCCAGATGGCGATGAGCACGGTGAAGGCCGGGCCGGGCACGATGCCCGTCGACACGACGACCCGCCAGGCCAGCATGGAGAGCAGCGTGCCCAGCAGGCACAGCCACGCCGTGGCCGCCGTTCGGTGGATGCGCAGCAGGGCCACGCAGTACACCACGGCCGCCACCTGCAGCACGGTCGCGCAGATCAGCAGCAGGCGCACGGGAGGCGCCAGCTTAGCAGGTATGCAACTCGACCTTGAATCCAGGGCCGAGTTGGAAGGAGCGCGGACGAGTTGCGCTGATGAGCTTCAGTGGCTCAGGCCAGCGCCGCCGTCACGATCTGGCGGGCCTCGTCGACGATCTGCGCGAGGTGCGCTTCGCTTCTGAAGCTCTCGGCGTAGATCTTGTAGATGTCCTCGGTGCCCGACGGGCGCGCCGCGAACCAGCCCTCCGCGGTGGTCACCTTGAGGCCGCCGATGTTGGCGCCGTTGCCGGGCGCCGTGGTGAGGCGCGCGGTGATCGCGTCGCCGGCCAGCGTCGAGGCCGTGACCCTGTCGCCCGTGAGGTGCTTGAACGCCTGCTTCTGCTCGGGCGTCGCGGCGGCGTCGAGGCGCACGTAGTACGGGGTGCCGTACTGCGCGGTGAGCTCCTGGTAGTGCACGCCGGGGTCCTTGCCTGTGACCGCCGTGATCTCCGCGGCCAGCAGGCCGAGGATGATGCCGTCCTTGTCGGTGGTCCACGCGGTGCCGTCGCGGCGCAGGAAGCTCGCGCCCGCGCTCTCCTCGCCACCGAAGCACAGGCTGCCGTCGGCGAGCCCCGGGGAGAACCACTTGAAGCCGACCGGCACTTCGAGCAGCGTGCGGCCCAGGCCGTTCACCACGCGGTCGATCATGCTGCTCGACACCAGCGTCTTGCCGACGGCCGCCGAAGCCCACTGCCGACGATGGCCCAGCAGGTACCGGATCGCGACAGCCAGGTAGTGGTTCGGGTTCATCAGCCCCACCGAGGGCGTGACGATGCCGTGGCGGTCGACGTCGGCGTCGTTGCCCCACGCGATGTCGAAGCGATCCTTGAGACCCACCAGGCTCGCCATCGCGTACGGGCTCGAGCAATCCATGCGGATCTTGCCGTCGTGGTCGAGGGTCATGAAGCCGAACGTCGGGTCGACGCGCGGGTTCACGACCTCGATCTGCAGCCCGTACCGGCTGGCGATGCGGTCCCAGTAGGCGACCGCCGCGCCGCCCATCGGGTCGACGCCGATGCGCAGGCCGGCCGCGCGGATGGCCTCCATGTCGATCACGGCGCCGAGGTCGTCGATGTAGTCGGTGGCGAAGTCCTGCGCGCTGACGCATGCCGCTGCCGAGGCCTGCGCGTACGGGAGGCGTTGCACGCCGGCGTTCCCTTCGGCGAGCAGCGCGTTGGCACGCCGCTCGATCCCGCCGGTCACGTCGGTGTCGGCCGGCCCGCCGTGGGGCGGGTTGTACTTGAAGCCGCCGTCGGGCGGCGGATTGTGCGAGGGCGTGATGATCAACCCGTCGGCGAGCCCGTCGGTCCGGCCGGCGTTGTAGGCGAGGATGGCGTGCGAGATCACCGGCGTGGGCGCGAAGCCGTCGTCGACCTGGCGCACCGTGGTCACGCCGTTGGCGGCGAGCACCTCGACGGCGGTGCGCTCGGCCGGAGCCGACAACGCGTGCGTGTCCTTGCCGATGAAGAGGGGGCCGGTGATCCCCTGGCTCGCCCGGTACTCGCACACCGCCTGGGTGATGGCGGCGATGTGCGCGTCGTTGAAGCTGCGCGACAGCGAACTGCCGCGGTGGCCGCTGGTGCCGAAGGCGACGCGCTGCGTGGCCACCGCCGGATCGGGGACGGCGGCGTACGCCTCGAGCAGGGCGGGCACGTCCATCAGCATGTCGGCGGGCACGGGCGAACCAGCGAGGGGGTGAGGCATGGGCCTCACCATACGGCAGGCGGCGCGCACCGGACAAGGGCGCGTCCCCGGACGTGGCCGTCGACCCTGGTCGACGGTCAGGGGCACGTCAGGGGAGGAACCGCGGCGTTCAACACCGACCGATCAGGCGTGGTTCCAGAGGCGCAACCGTCGTTCGAGCGCGTCGAGGTTGGACGCGGGCGCGAAGGGCGGGAAGTCGGCCTGCAGTTGCGCCAGCGTCGGCACGGCGCCCCAGGCGGTGATGCGGAAGACCTCCGTGGCCCGGCCGGAGGTGATGCCGAGCTCGCGGCCGGTCCGCTCGAAGCGGGCGCGCAGCAGGCTGGCCCAGTGTTCGCGCGAGGCCGGGGGCGCCATCGCGTGCCGGCCCACCCACGGCAGCCACTCGGCAATCTGCGACTGGTGGCACCACGTCATGTCGGCGATCGTCTCGAACGCGTCCTCGACGTCGATGGCGATGTCGAAGGCGTTGGCGCCGAACATGTAGCCGTCGTAGACGTTGACGATGACCGGCACCGTGCACGGCCGTGACTGTGTCTCGTCGGCGGGGTACTCGGGCGTGAACGCGTGTGGCACGTTGATCATGTAGGCGACGCGGCGCACCGCCTCGGCGATGGTCTCGTGGTCGTTGTGGATGCCGGCCAGCGGGTCGGCGCCGAGCGGCGGACAGAACAGGTAATCCGGTTCGAAGTCGCGGATCGCCTTCCACAGCGCGGCGAGCAGGTCGGGCGTCACCTGCAGGCACGCCTCGCGCGGCACGTGGCCGTTCGGCAGGCGCAGCACGTCGACGGCGTATTGCCCGATGCGGGCCGACGCGGCCTGTTCCTCGAGCCTGATCCGTCCCGTCTCCTCGCGCGTCCGCGCGTGGTGCCCCGCCTTGCCGTCGGTGCAGACCAGGACCTTCGCCTCGAAGGCGGCGCCGAGCGCCCGCCGCCACAGCTCGAAGGTGCCGCCGGCCGTGAACTCGTAGTCGTCGAAGTGGGCGTGGATGAAGAGGGCCTTCATGCGCCACACACTAGCAGAGCGCGAACGCGCGCCGCGCGCCGGCTGCCCCGCTGCCCGGTGCCCGGTGCCCGGCCTCCGGCGCGGTGGGACACCGCGCCCTACCTCGGTAGCGCGAAGGCGACCAGGGCGCTGCCCGCCGGGCGGCCCGACTTGCCGCCGCCGGCCGAGATCACCACGTACTGCCGGCCGTCGACCATGTACGTGCTCGGCGTCGCATTGCCGCTGAACGGCAGCTTGGCCTGCCAGAGCACGCGGCCCGTCTGCTTGTCGAAGGCGCGGATGGTCTCGTCGGCCGTCGCGGCGATGAAGACGAGGCCGCCGGCGGTGACCACCGGGCCGCCGTAGTTCTCCGTGCCGGTCGGCGGGATGCCGCGCGCCGTCAGCTCCGGGTACTCGCCGAGGGGCACCTTCCACTTGATCTCGCCGGTGTTCATGTCGACGGCATTGAGCGTGCCCCACGGCGGCTTGATGGCCGGGTAGCCCTCGCGATCGCTCCAGCGGCGGAAGCCGCCGAAGGCATACGGGGGCTCGGGCGGCTGCTTGTCGTTCGTCGCGGTGGGCGCCGCCGGCTTCTCGGTGCCGAACAGGTACCCGGCGATGGCGCGTCGCTGTCCCTCGGGCAGCCGATCGAACGGCGGCATGCGGCCGCCGCCGGTCTGCATCACCTTCAGGACGAAGGCCTCGTCCTTCGGCGGCGCGAGGGCCGTGAGGTTGGGCATCCCGCCCTTCACGTCGCCGCGTCGATCCGCGCCGTGACAGGCCGCACAGTGCACCAGGTACTGCCGATGCCCCGGCGTCAGCGGCGCGCCGTCAGGCCCGCGCGTCGGGATCATCCGGTAGAACCACGGGATCTCGTTGACGTTGGCGTAGAGGATGCCGTCGGGGTCCGCGGCGGCGCCGCCCCACTCGAAGCCGCCGTCGGGACCGGGGAAGAGGATCGTCTCGTCGGTGCTCGGCGGCGGCATCGCGCCGAAGTTGCCGCTGCGCTTGAAGCGCTCCGTCGTGTCGAAGCGGGCCAGCGGCGAGATCGTCGACACGTCGTCGATCGTGTACCGCTGCCGGATCAGCGGCGCGGGCTTCTCGGGGACCGGCTGCGTCGGCCACACCTTCACGCCGGGCAGCCGCGACGGCTCGGTGGGCCGCTCGTGGACGGGCCACAGCGGCGCTCCGGTCACGCGATCGAAGGCGAAGAGCAGGCCGTGCTTGGTGCCCTGGGCGACCGCGTCGATGCGTCGGCCGCCGTGCGTCACGGTGAGCAGCGTCGGCGGCGCCGGCAGGTCGAGGTCCCAGAGGTCGTGATGCACGACCTGGAAGTGCCAGAGGCGCCTGCCGGTGTTGGCGTCGAGCGCGATCACCGAGTTGGCGAAGAGGTTCTCGCCGTAGCGGTCGCCGCCCCAGAAGTCGGGGCCGGCCGTCTCGGTGGACACGTACACGATGCCGCGCGCCACGTCCACCGAGTGCCCGGACCAGTCGGAGGCGCCGCCGGCCGTCTTCCACGCGTCCTTCGGCCACGTGTCGTAGCCGTGTTCGCCCGGACGCGGGATCGTCCGGAACGTCCAGCGCAACTGTCCGGTGCGCACGTCGAAGGCGCGGATGCCGCCGCTGACGTTCTCGGGAATCAGCCCGCCGAGGATCAGCAGGTCCTTGTAGACGACCCCCGGCGTGTTGAGGCGAACCGACGGCAGTCCGCGCACGCCCAGGCCGCGCCCGAGGTGGATCGACCCGTTGTCGCCGAAGGTGCGGATCGGCGCGCCCGTGCGGGCGTCGAGCGCGTAGAGCCACGTGCCGGCGGAGGTGAAGATGCGGCGGTCCTCGCCGTCCTCCCAGTACGCCAGCCCACGCTGTCGATTGCCGACGGCATCCTCGCGCTCGCTGCGCGGGTCGAACCGCCAGCGCTCCTTGCCCGTCGCGGCGTCGAGGGCGATCACCTGCCGGGCCGGCGAGGCGGTGTACAGCACGCCGTCGACGATCAGGTTGTTGGTCTGGTAGTCGCCCTTCGCGGTGCTGCTCGCGTCGCCCTCGACGGGCGTGCCCGCCGCATCGAAGGTCCACGCCACCTGCAACTGGCCGACGTTGGCCGTGGTGATCTGGTCCAGGGTGGAGTAGTGGGTGCTGCCCGCGTCGCCGAGGTACGCGCGCCAGTCGCGACCGGCGCCGCTCGCCGACGTCCCGCCGTCGGGGCGCGCGCAGGCGCTCAGCGTCAGGAGCAGGACGAGGATCACACCGCAGGCCGCATGCACGAAGGACGCCTCCGGCGGCCCACTATAGCGGAAGCGGCCGGCCGGACTGCGAGGCGCGACCACACCGCCCGGAGCGAGCGAGACACGCGGCCGGAAACTCTGCCATGCTATGGCCGCCGTCGAACGTGCGCGGCGGTAGCCGGTACCGCGCACGGCGCGACGAGGAGGGCCGTCCCGTGGACCCTGTGACCAGTGGTGGACAGGGAGGTCCGTCCGAACGCAACGACGACATCGGTCGCGACGTCCTCTACCGGAGCCTCTTCGAGCACGCGCTCATGGAGGTGCACATCTGGCGGGTCGTCCGCGACGAGCGCGGGGAGATCGTCACGTGGCGGCTCGTCGATGCCAACGGCGCGGCCCTGAGGTCATGGCGTCGGCGGCTCGAGGACATCCTCGGCAAGACCACCGAGGAGATCTTCCCCGGCGCCGATCCCGTCAGGACGTTCCTGCCGCTGGTGGAGGAGATCATCGCCACGGGACAGCCGAAGGAGTGGGAGACCCCCTTCGACGGCACGTCGCAGGTGCTCCACATGGTGAGCATCCCGATCGGCGAGTACTTCGTCAGCACCGGCTTCGACGTGACCGCGGACCGGGTGCGGGAGCGGAAGCTCGGCGACGCCCTCAGGAGCCTGAACCAGGCCACGCAGGCCGGTGGCGTCGGTCTCTGGGACTGGGACTTCGGCACCAACACGGTGCGCTACTCCGACGAGTGGAAGCGCCAGATCGGCTACCAGCCCGACGAACTCCCCGACCGCTTCGAGTCCTGGCAGTCCCGCCTGCATCCCGACGATCTCGAGTCGGCCCTCGCGGAGATGCACGCGACCATCGTCGACCCGACGCGGCCGCACGACGTGACGTTCCGGCTCCGCCACAAGGACGGCTCCTACCGGTGGATCCTCGCCCAGTCCGCGGTCATCACCGATGACGAGGGCCGGCCGATCCGGATGCTCGGCTCCCACATCGACATCACCGAACGCCGGCGCCTCGAGGCGCGCATCAGCCAGGCCGAGAAGGTCGAAGCCATCGGCACCCTGGCAGCGGGCATCGCCCACGACTTCAACAACCTGCTCGGCGCCATCGCCGGCAACCTGACCCTGCTGCGCGACCTGCTGCCGCGGGACCAGGAGGCCGCGACGCTGCACCGCGATCTCGAGGACGCCACCAGGCGCGCCGCCGCCCTCACCTCGCAACTCCTCACCTTCGCCAAGGGAGGGTCGCCGGTCCGGGACGTGACGTCGATCCGGGAACTCGTCATCGAGTCGGCGCGGTTCGTGACGCGCGGGTCCAACTGCCGGTGTGTCTTCGCCGTGGCCGAGGAACTCGACGCGGTCGATGCCGACCTCGGGCAGCTCAACCAGGTGCTGAACAACCTGGTGATCAATGCCATGCAGGCCATGCCGGAGGGCGGCTCGATCGAGGTCGCAGCCGACAACGTCGTCCTGGGCGCCGACGCGGAGCCGGGGCTGCCGCCTGGCCGGTACGTACGCATCGCCGTGCAGGACGAGGGCCCGGGGATCGCGCCGGGCGACCTGCCGAAGATCTTCGACCCCTTCTTCACCACCAAGCCGACCGGCAGCGGCCTCGGACTGGCGACGTCGCAGTCGATCGTCACCCGGCATGGCGGCCGCATCACGGTCGCGTCGAGGCCGGGCAGCGGCGCCCGCTTCGAGATTCTCCTCCCGTCCTCGGGCGCGGTGCCCCGCGTCGCGCCCGCGGCACTGGTGGTGGGTGGCGGCGGGCGCATCCTCGTGATGGACGACGACGAGGCGCTCCGGCGCGTCTTCCAGCGGCTCCTGGCGCGGATCGGCTACGACTCCGACGTGTGCGCCGATGGCGACTCGGCGTGCCGCCTGTACGAGGCGGCGCTGCGCGAGGGCCGGCGCTACGACGCCGTGATCCTCGACCTCACGGCGCCCGGCGGACGCGGTGGTGCGCACGTCCTGCCGGAGTTGCGGCACCTCGACCCGCAGGTCGTCGCCCTGGTGACCAGCGGATACGCCCACGACGACATCCTGGCGCACTACGAACGGCACGGCTTCAACGGCCGGCTGCCGAAACCGATCGACGTGGTGCAGATGAGCGTTGAACTGGCGCGGGTGCTGCGGCACTGAGCCTCGCGGTGACGCCGCAGGCTGCAGGCACGAGGGAGGCCTCCCGCGGTCCACCATGGCGGGACGCCCTGCCGCCGGCGCCTCAGGAGCCGGCCCGGCCCAGCGCGATCAGGATCTGCGCCAGCACGATCTTCACGATGGTCGTCGCCGGGTAGATCATCGCGTAGCACACCTCGACGCGCTCCGACGGATAGCGGCGGTAGGCGTACGCGAGGATGGCTGGCGTGCCGGTGATGCCCGCGGTGACGCCGAGCAGGTCGTCGAACGGGATGTGCATGACGTAGTGGCCGACCAGCAGCGGCGTCAGCGCGAGCGCGAAGAGGATCCCCGCGCCTGCCGCCAGGTAGACGAGCCCGCCGTTGGCGACCACGTCGACGAACGGCGCACCCGACGCCATGCCGACCTGCGCCAGGAACAGCGACAGCCCGAAGTTGCGCAGCGTGAGGTTGGCCGACAGCGGCATCGTCCAGGTGAGCGGGCCGGTGCGACCGAGCTTGCCGAGGATCAGCGCCGCGATGAGCGACCCGCCGGCGACGCCGACCTTCAGCGTGCCGAGGCCGGGGACGGGGAAGGCGACGGTGCCGAGCAGCACGCCGAGGACCATGCCGACGCCGAGCGACACGTAGCTGAACTCGGTGGTGCCGCGGATCGAGTCGCCGAAATGCTTGCGCAGGCTGGCGAACGCGCCGCGATCGGCGAGCAGGCCGACGCGGTCGCCGAGCTCGAAGGTGAGGCCCGGGGTGATCAGCATCTCCGTGTCGCCACGCTGCACGTGCGTCACCGTGGCCGCGACCCCTGCAGGCAGCTGCAGGTCGGCGACGCGGGTGCCGGCCACCGCCGGGCGCGACACGAAGACGCGCACGAGGTCCATGGCGCTGCGGTCGAAGACCACCTGCCCGGCCGCGCGCTCGCCCAGCGTCGCGCCGGCCGTCTCGAGCACCTCCCGGTCCTCGCCGCCGAGCAACAGCACATCCTCGTCGCCGAGGACGTAGGCCGGATCGGGATGGCGGTTCTCGCCCGCCACGCGGACCACCAGCAGGCTGACCCCCGCGGGCAGGTGCGAGGCGATGTCGCCGAGCGTCCGACCGACGACCTGGGGCGAACGGAGCACGATCTCGAGGGTGTGGAGTCCGGACCCGAGTCCGCGCTCGGTGTCCGGCTTGACCACCAACTGCGCCACGTACATGCAGAGGATGGCGCCGGCCAGGCCGAACGGGAACGCCACGCTGTAGCCGATCGCCGGTTGGTTGGTGCCGGCCGCTTCCATGGCGGCCTGCATCGTGGCCGCATTGGTACCCGATCCGGCGAAGATGCCCGCCATCAGGTCGTGCGGCGTGTCCAGCAGCGCCTGCAGCGCCAGGGTCGTCACGGCAGCGGCCAGCAGCGCCAGGCCGGCCAGCAGGTTGTAACGCCGCCCCTCACGACTGGCCAGGCCGGCGAAGAACTGCCGGCCGAACTGCACCCCGAGCCCGTAGAGGAACATCACCAGGCCGAGCGTCCCGACCAGCGCGGGCGGCTGGGCCTTCGGCGCCAGCGCGCCGACCGCCAGCCCCGAGAACAGCACCGCGCCCACGCCGAGCGAGAACCCCTTGAGGTCGATGGCGCCGATCGCATAGCCGAGCGCGATGACCAGGAACACCGCGAGCAGCGGCTGTTGGACCAGCAGTGTGGCCAGGAATTCCATGAGGCGTTCTCCGTGACGGTCGGACCGTCACCGACGGCAGGCCGCGCCAACCGTCACATCCATCGAGCGTCACGCCCCACGCCTGCGGCACCAGCCACCAGGCATCAAGCGTTCAGGCGTCAATCGTCAAGCGTCAATCGTCAAGCGTTAAACGTTAAACGTTAAACGTTAAACGTTACGTTCATCCAGCCATCGCACCCGCCCGGTGGCGAGGTCGTAGATGGCGCCGATCAGCAGGAAGCCGCCGGAAGCCTCACGTGCGCGCGCCTCCGGGGAGTCGCGGATGGCGGCGATCTGGTGACGGACGTTGGCCTCGACGGCCGCGGCCAGCTGCTGCTGTGGCGGCAGCTTGTCGCTCACGTCCGCGATGGCCGGCAGGATGCTGTCGACCAGCAACTGGATGCGCGACAGGTGCTGCACGCCCTTCCTGTGGCTCTGGAGGGCGGCCGACACCGCGCCGCAGCCCTCGTGCCCGAGCACCACGAAGATCGGCGTGCGCAGGTGCGCGCCCGCGTACTGCAGGCTGCCGGCGACCTCGGGCGACAGCACGTTGCCGGCGACCCTGACGACGAACAACTCGCCGAGGACGGCGTCGAAGATCAGCTCGGGCGGCACGCGCGAGTCGGCGCAGCCGAGCAGCGTCGCGAACGGCTGTTGCCCGCCGGCGAGAGCGTCGAGCGTGGTCGTGTCCATGCCGGTGAAGCGCGAGGTGCCGCGCAGGAAGCGCTCGTTGCCGTCCTTGAGGCGCTGCAGGGCCTCGGCGGGCGAGATCTGCGGCGCGTCGTGGCCGCCGGCGTGCGGGTCGGGTGACTGGGTCATCGGCTCTCCAGGTGGTCGGCGTCCGAGCGCCGGCGCGTGCTACTTGCCACTGCGCCCGAACGCCTCGTCTATGATGCCCCGCAGGTGGGCCAGCAGTTGCGGCGACGGCGGCTCGAAGTCCTCCATCTCGTACACCCTGCCGAGGAACCCGTACTTGCTCTCCCCGAAGCGCATGTAGGGCAGCAGCTCGTAGTCCACGACGTTCTTGTGAGGCCTGATGAAGTCGAGCACCGCGCGGATGTGCGCCTCGTCGTCGTTGACGCCCGGGATGAGCGGGGTGCGGGCGATGAAGGTCTTGTCGGGCCAGGTCTCGTAGGCGCGCCTGATGTTGTCGAGGATGCGGCGGTTGTCGACGCCGGTCCACGTCTTGTGCCGCGCCGGGTCGGTCAGCTTGTGGTCGTGCAGGACCACGTCGACGTGGGGCAGCACCTTCTCCACGTGCGACCACGGCACGTTGAACGCCGTCTCGATCGCCGTGTTGATGCCGCGCTCGTGGGCCCCGGCCAGCAGGGCCGAGGCGAAGTCGGCCTGGAGCTGGCACTCGCCACCGCTCAGCGTCAGGCCCCCACCGGACTCGTGGTAGAAGCTGCTGTCCTGCTCGACCTCGTCGAGCACCTCCGTGACCGTCATCTCCTTGCCGAAGAGGTACAGCGCCTGCGGCGGGCAGGCGGGCACGCACTTGCCGCAGTTGGTGCAGAGGTCCCAGTTGATGCGCACGGCGAGGTCGGAGTCGATTGTGAAGATCGCCGACTCCGGGCATTCCTGCAGGCAGAAGCCGCACTCCACCTTGCCGATGCACTTGCGGGCGTTGTAGGCCAGCTCCGGCCGCGGGTGGATGCTCTCGGGATTGCTGCACCACTTGCACCGCAGCGAGCAGCCCTTGAGGAACACGGTGGTCCGGATGC
Organism: Luteitalea sp. TBR-22; assembly: GCF_016865485.1. Lineage (NCBI taxonomy): Bacteria > Pseudomonadati > Acidobacteriota > Vicinamibacteria > Vicinamibacterales > Vicinamibacteraceae > Luteitalea > Luteitalea sp. TBR-22. Next base: position 1,526,823 of record NZ_AP024452.1, read on the forward strand.
CCGGACCGTCGTGCGTCGAGAAGTGCTGGATGTTGAGGATCGTGCCCTTGCGGTCGGCCGGGTTCGCGGCTGGGGGGAGCATCACGCCACCTCGCTTTCACCGAGGGAGATGCCGAGCGAGCGGGCGACCTTCACGAACACGCTGCCTGCCGGCACGGTGCGCACCCGGTTGATGGCGTCGGCGAGGGGTACGAACTGCAGCTCGGGTGGCTGGAAGGTGACCAGCACGCCGGTGCGGTCGGCCTGCAGCGCCCGCACGGCGGCGGCGCCGTACGCCAGGCCCAACTGCCGGTCGACGGCGGTGGGAGCCCCGCCGCGCACCAACTGGCCGAGCACCAGGGGCTCGGCCGTCTGGTCGGTGGCCCGCTGAAGCTGGCGCGCCACCGCGTCGGACGCACGCCCCGCCGCCTCGATGACGTAGGCGCCGGCCTGGTCGGTCGATCCGGGGGACAGCGCGGCCCGCAACGGGTCTGTCACCGTGGCGTCGGCGTTCGCCTCAGTACCGGGACGCGGTCTCGCGCCCTGCGCGACGACCACGAGGCCGGCCGCGCGCCCTGCCTCCGCCTTCTTCCGCAAGCGCGCCGCGACCGGCGCCAGGTCGTACGGGATCTCGGGGATCAGGATGGCATCGGCGCACACCGCGATGCCCGCCTGCAGCGCGAGCCATCCGGCGTGCTCGCCGAGTACCTCGACGACGCCGATCCGCCGCGCGCCCTGCGCCGCCTGCCGCACGCGCTCGAGCATGTCGACGGTGAAGCTCAGGGCGCTGTTGAACCCGAACGAGAGCTGCGTGGCGGCGACGTCGTTCTCGACCGACGTCGGCACGCACACGGTGCGGAGCCCCTGCCGATGCAGCCGGAACAGGATGCTCAGCGCCCGTGGTCCGACCACGGAGATCACCGCGTCGACGTGCTGCGCCTCGATCGCCGCGATGAGGTCGCCCGAACGGTCCACCTCCGCGATCTGGCTGTCGGCATCGATCTGGCGGACGTGGAACGGGTCGGTGCGGGTGGCGTTGCCGAGCACCGCGTCGCCGCCCGGCGACAGGCGTTCGGCCATCGCCGGCGTGAGCGTGAAGAGACCGCCATCCGGGTAGCGTTCGGGGGCCAGCAGGCCGTCGAACCCGTCGCGGATGCCGACCACCTCCCAGCCGAGCTCGTCTGCGGCCAGGACCGTGCCGGTGACCACGGCATTGAGCCCTGGCACGTAGTTGCCGCCGCAGTTCAGTGCGATGCGCTTGCGTTGTGTCGTCATGGCCGCGTGTCTCCGTTCAGGGACAGTGGACCTCAGTGCTGGGTCGCAGGCTGGCTCGTCGCGCCTGGCGCGAGCTTCAGCAGCGAGGAGAGTGGGATGAGGATCACGAGGATGAACAGCGTCATGACCGCGATCATCAGCATCACGCCGGGCCGGTCGCCGAACACGTCGGCGGCGACCATGACGGCGATGCTGGCGCTGCGCGCGCCGTGCATGTAGCCCATCGCCAGGCGGCTGCCGGGATCGGGCCCGCCGAGCAGGTAGCCGATGGCGAAGCCGCCGAGGATGCAGATGATCGCCGCCAGGTTGGCGTAGGTGCCGATCAGGCCGATGATGCGCTCGTAGTACAGCAGCAGCACGATGCCGGTCAGCAGCAGGACGAAGATGCGCGAGATCTGGTGCAGGTATCCCTCGCACGCGTGCGCGACCTTCTCCCAGTAGGCCCTGATCACGAGGCCGAGGGTCAGCGGCGCCACGATGGTCAGGCCCAGCTTGACGAGCAGGTGTCCGACCGGCACGTGGGCATCGGGGAGGAACACCCCGAGCATCAGCGGCAGGTAGACGATCGTGATGCCGATCGACAGCACCAGCAGCCCGCCCGCGAGCCTGACGTTGGCCCTGGAGATGCCGGTGAGCAGCGGGCCGACCTCGGCGCCGGCCGCCATCATCATCAGCACCAGCCCGTACCGCAGGTCCGTGTCGAGCCCGAACTGGCGCGCCAGCACGGCGGCCAGGGCCGGCATGATCACGTAGCTGGCGACGACGGCTGAAAGCGTCAGTCGCAGGTTCCGCAACGGACCGAGGATCTGGCCGACGGTCTGTCCCAGGCCGAGCGCCAGCATGCCGCTGACCACGTAGATCAGGATCACCGGGTGCAGCGCGTGTTCGAGGTATGAGTTCATGGTCTGCCCTTTCCGTTCGTGTGCCCCGCGCCGGTGTCGTACCCGCGCCCGCGATCGGTCATGCCGACCGTGCCTTGGCCAGCAGTTCGTCGGTCGCGTCGATGTGTTCCCACGTGAACCCGTTCCGCCCGAAGTGGCCGTAGGCTGCGGTCTTCGCGTACACGGGTTCCCTGAGGTGCAGGTGGTCGATGATTCCCCGCGGCGACAGGGGAAACACCTGCCGCACCACCGCGGCCAGCGCGTCGTCGCCGATCGTGCCGGTGCCGTAGGTGTGGACCATCACCGAGACCGGGTCGACCACGCCGATGCAGTAGCCGACCTGCACGAGGCACTGATCGGCCAGGCCGGCCGCGACGATGTTCTTGGCGATGTAGCGGGTCATGTAACCGGCGGACCGATCGACCTTGGTCGCGTCCTTGCCGCTGAAGGCGCCGCCGCCGTGCACCGACCAACCGCCGTAGGTGTCGACGATGATCTTGCGGCCGGTCAGCCCGGTATCGCCCTGCGGGCCGCTCACCAGGAACTTGCCCGTCCCGTTGACGACGATCGTCGTCCGCTCGTCGAGCAGACCGCCGATCACGGGCCGGACGACCTGGTCGACGATCTCCTGCTTGGCCTCGTCGGTGGTGTGGGTGCCGTCCCGGGTGACCACGGCCGCCGTGTGCGAGGCAGCGATCACCACGTGGTCGACACGCAGCGGCTTGCCGCCCTGGTACTCCACGGTCACCTGCGTCTTGCCGTCGGGGCCGAGGTACGGCAACTCCTTGCGCTTGCGCACGTCGGCCAGCCGCGTCGCCAGGCGGTGGGCCAACTGGATCGGCAACGGCATCAGCTCGGGCGTCTGCGAGCAGGCGTACCCGAACATCAGGCCCTGATCGCCGGCGCCGATCTGCCCGCCTGCCTGCATCACGCCGCGCGCGATGTCCGGCGACTGGGCGTGGATGGTGCGCAGGATGGCGGCCGTGTTGACGTCGAAGCCGTACTCCGGCGACGAGTACCCGATGGCGTTGCCGACCTGTCGTGCGACGTCGGCCGGGTCGAAGAGCGCAGTGCTCGTGATCTCGCCGCCGATGATCAGGGCGCCCATGGTCACGTAGCACTCGCACGCGACGCGGGCGTCCGGGTCCTGCCGCAGGCACTCGTCGAGCACGGCGTCCGACACCTGGTCGCAGAACTTGTCCGGGTGCCCCTCGGCGACCGACTCCGAGGTGAAGAACATGTGGTCCGGGTAGGGCGTCATCGATCAACTCCTGCCATCGCTCGAGTTACAAGGGAGACGCCCACGGCGGGTCGGCCAGCGCCCGGGTGCTGCCTGCGCCACGCAGGTGACGCCGGGGCCACCCTCACTGGTAGTACGGGGTCCGGCCGTTGGCGTGCCTGGTGACGTCGCGGACCTCCCGCACCTCCGGCACGCGTCGCTTCAGGGACGTCTCGATGCCGTCCTTCAACGTGGCGCCTGCCATGCTGCAGCCCTGGCAACCGCCAGACAGCTCGAGGAACACGACGCCGTCCCTGAAGTCGATCAGCCTCGACTCGCCGCCATGCGTGGCCAGCGACGGGTTGACCTCCTGCTCGATCGCCTCCTGGATGCGTTCGGCGATCGCGCCTTCCGGAGTGTCGAGCCGCCGCAGGCCGGTCACGACCTCGAAGTCGCTGCCGACGATCCTGAACACGAAGTCGATGGTGGCGTCTTCGAGGTAGGGAGCGCTCTCCTGCGTGATGTACACGTCGATTCCCTCGACGCGCTGGACGATGTCGGTGGGCGAGGCCGGTTCTTCCGCGGGCACGAACCGCAGCCCGAAGTCCGCGCGCAGCGGCGAGCGCGGCACGGCCAGCACCCGCAGTCCCTTGACCGGGGCCTGCAGGCGCTTCCTGGATTCGGCAATCTTCTCGAGGGCGATGTCGGTGATGGTGATCATGGTTCGAGGGTCGGGTCGGGGCGCGGCGGTCAGCAACGCGCGGCGTCGGCCGACAGCCTCCGCGCGGCTTCCTGGATGGCGATACGACGGGTCGCGTCGACAGGCGCGGCCCTGAAGAAGGTCCTGAGCACGTGGCTGATGCGGCCGTGGACATCGGCCTCGCCAACACCGTGACTCCTGCAGAAGTCCTCGACGAGGCGTCGGACCAGTTGCCGCACCTCGGGTTCCAGGTGCAGCAACTGCCACGCGCGTGAGTCGGGCGCCCGCCGCCGGACCTCCAGCGTCCTGGTGTTGATCCACCGCACGCGCTCGCGCCTGACTCCGCCGCCGTGCCGCGCGAGGTGGAAGACGTCGATCGACGGCGTCTCGATGCCGTCCATCTGGACGACGATCAGGTCGTCCTCGTGCATGTCGGCGGTGATGCGCTCGAAGTGGCGTGCCCGCTCATCGCGGGGGTAGTGATTCAGCACGTTGCCCAGGAACAGCACGTTCTGGCGCCCAGGGACGCGCCGCGGCACGTCGGTCGCCTGCAGGACGATCCCGCACTCCGCGAGGCCTTTCTGGAGGGGATTCCACTGCACGCGGTATCCCTCCCACGACGGCGCCGGGCGGCGGAGGGCGTGAGCCTGCTGCTCGCGGGCCATCCCGGCCTCGATGCGCATGACGTCAGCAGCGAGCAGCGCATCGAGCTCCGGGTCCGAGAACGCGACGCGTTCACCCTCGTGCATGAAGGGGCGGCCCATGAAGTACGCCTCCCACACCTCGTTCCCGTGCAGCTCGTAGCAATAGGTCACGGAGGCGACCGTGCCCTCGCGGTCGACGACGAAGTACCAGTCGTCGACGTCGCGCGCGGTCTGCGTCGTCGAGATCATCCGGGCGACCGATCGGCGGACCGTCTCGCCCGGTTCGCCGACCAGCCAGACGCTGGCGGCGGGCACCGCCTCCGGGCGTTCGGTGGCCACGTACTCGACGTCCATGGCGAAGTCGTCGGCCAGCAGCGTCTTGAGCGCGACGGCGACCTGCGCGCGCGAGACGCCCACATCGATGAATGCGAACGCCGGGCCCAGCAGCGGCGGCTCGTCGCGGCCGGCGTCCCCGGGATGCTGGAGGTCCCACAGCAGGCTCCCGATACCGACGTTCCGGTCAGGAATGATGTTGGTGTCGACGAAGGGAACCGTCGTGTGCGCCGTCATGGCTGGTGAGTGACCGCGGGTGGTTCGGACGGCGAGGCGCCCCGCTTGCACGGGGCGCCCGCCGTATTGCCGGGTGGAGGCGCCGCTAGTCGACCATCGGGCGGGTGCCCTGGTACAGCGGGCGCTCCTTCTCGCTGTCGAGCCGCTCCTTGCGCGGCTTGCTCCAGTACTCCCAACGCGCGGTCGGCGTGAACACGCCGGTGACGGCCGCGTTGACCAGCGCCTCGGGGTTGCCGTAGATCCACTTCGGCCCGAAGCCGCCGCCCAGCTTCACGTACTTGAAGCTGTCGGTGGCGATGACCGTGTCCTTCGGGTAGTGGCGGATCGGCGACATCGCGATGCACGTCTGGTGGAAGATGTGGCCACCGGCGTCCTCGATCGCCTTGGTGTCGCCGTAGTGCTGTGCCATGAAGTAGGTGGGCGTGTCGGTCTGCACCCACAGCTTCACGCCTTCCTTCACCTTCCTGCCCTTGACCAGGCGCGCCACCTCGCGGACCTCGTCCCAGGTCGCGTGCGGGCAGCCGAAGACGACGATGTCCACCGGCTTGGCCTTCTCCGGGCCGGGGGCCGGCGAGATCGCGTTGAGGTGGCGGTACATCTCGACGACGTCTTCCATCGTCACGACGTAGCGCTCGGGGTTCTTCGGCATGTTGCCCTTGAAGGCGGCTTCCAGCGTCGGCGACTCCGGCGTGTAGCCCATCAGGTGCAGCATCGGGTCGTTCATGCCCGGCGAGGCGCACGAGATCAGGTTCTTGGTCGCGCCGGGGCCCATCTTCTTGGGCAGGTTCAGCACGGCCATGATCCGGTTGCCGGCCTTCTCGGCGATGCAGGCGCCGAGGGCGCCCCAGTCGGCCATCCCCTTGATGTTGTCGCGCACCTCGTCGGTCAGTTCGACGATGCACTTGGCGGCGCGATTCTCATCGAGGTGGCTGCCGTACTTGGGCAGGCAGCCGGTGTAGGCGCAGTAGATCGTGTTGATGGCGGCTTCGCGGTTGGTCCGGGCGCCGAGGATCGTGTTGATGTAGCACGCGGCGCTCGACTCGGAGCTGGCCGCGTACTCGCCCATCTTGGGGATGCGCGTGTTGAGGTACGGGTTGCACGAGAGCCAGGGCAGCCAGCCGTGCTCGGTGAGCTTGTCGTAGCCCGCCTGGAAGCCGGCGACCATCTCCTTGTCGAGCTTGAAGCTCCCCTTGCCGGGGAGTTCGAAGTTCCACGGCTTGCCATTGGGCGCCGCGTCGAGCTCGTGGGCCTTGTCCAACTGCATCATGTACGGGTCGTTGCCGCACTCGGTGCCGGACTCGTCGTGGACGTGCGCGTCCTTCATCGCGAAGAGCGGGTCGTAGAGCGGGCTGTGTCCGAGGTCGTACTCGTTCAGCTTCTTGAGGCGCTCGGGCTCCATCCGGTCCTTGACGTAGATGGGGCAGCAGTTCAGCGTCAGCACGAGGTCCACCATCTCGGTGGCCTCCACGGCCTTGCCGAAGTCGAGCAGCTTGTCCATGCAGAACTGCTTGGCCTCGCCATGCTTGCCATCCAGCATCTCCTGCTGGTACTGCGTGAGGGTCATTTTTGATTTCACGGTGTTCTCTCTTGAAAGGGTCGTCTCGACGTTCGATCGGGTGGACGGGACGCTAGCCCTTGCGGGTGATGGTCACGGTGGCCTTCTCACCGACCTCGGGCGCGTCGATCTCGACCCAGTCGCCGGTCTTGATCGTCGCAACCGGGTCCTTGTCGAACGTGTCGACGGCGGGAATCTCACCGGCGATGGCGCCGTTGATGTCGATGTAGTGCACCTGCTGGCAGATGAGGCCGGCGGGGCCGTGGTGCGAGACCTTGCACTTGTAGTACAGGCTGAAGGCGCCGCTGGTGGAGCCGGCGGTGGTGGGGTAGACGAAGATCTTGCCGGTGACGATCTGGCCCTGAGTGTCGGCGCCTGGCGCCATCACCATGCCGTCCTCGTTGCCGACGTGGTTGAAGGCCCAGCCAATGCGCTGCCGATTGACCAGCGCTTCTCCGGCCGCCTTACCCTTTGACCGTGCAATGCCGGTCAGGACGATTGTCTCCATGCGTCTCCTCGACTGTGTAGCGCCACTTCCCGGGCCGGAGGCACGGCGCTGTGGTTGTCTTCCGGCCCGCCGTCATTCAGGGCCGGGGGCCCACGAGTACGGCTGTTCGGTCGCCGCCGATTCGGGCGGCGCCCAGTTCAGTTCACCTGCTCGGTCCGCGCGATGATCTCGGCCTGCTGCGACGGCGACAGCTCCGTGAAGTACGCGCAGTAGCCGGCCACGCGCACCACCAGGTCGCGATACTTCTCGGGATCCTTCTGCGCCTCGAGCAGCGCCTGCTTGCTGAGGACGTTGAACTGGATGTGCGCGTGCTTCTGGCTGCTCCAGGCGCGAATCAGCTGCATCAGCCGTCGCGTCCCTTCCTCGCCCGCGACGTTGGCGGGCGCGATCTTCATGTTGAGCAGGTCCTCGCGGTGCTCCTTGTAGATGTGGCAGGTCGCCCTGGCGATCGACTGCAGCGTGACCGTCGGGCCCTTGGTGTCGCAGCCGTGCGACGGGACGATGCCGTCGGAGAGGTACTCGCCGGCGGGCCGCCCGTTCGGCGTCGCCATGGTCACCTTGCCGCACGGGTTGTGGAAGGTGATCGGGATGATGCGCACGTTGGCGCTCTGGCCGTGCGGCCGCGGATGCGCGTGCGCGTACTCCATGACCGTCCGCTGGATGCGGTACCCGATCGCGTCCACCCACTCGATGCCGTTGCCGTACTTCGGCGCATTGAGGCAGAGCTGACGGACGGCCTCGCGGCCCTGCCAGTTCACCTCGAGCGCCTCGAGCAGCTGGTCCCAGGTGAGCTTCTTCGTGTCGAAGATCAGGTGCTTGATGGCGGCCAGCGAGTCGATGCAGGTCGCGAACCCGCCGAGGCCGTCGATGCACGAGGCGTCGAGCGCCCCCGGGATGTAGTCGGCGTGTGTGTGCAGGTCGCGACCGGCTTCCATGCACAGGTCGTGCAGGGTGGAGGCCAGTGGCGCCGCGATGTACCGCGGCTTGAGCCCCGCGGCGATGTAGTTCTGGATCATGATGTGCTTGGTGACGTTCTCCAGCTGCAGCCGGAACGCATTCCACACATCGTCGTAGGTCGCGAAGGTCCGCGGGTCGCCGGTCTTCAGGCCGAACTGCTCGTCGTCGTAGATCTTCATCCGGCCGTCACGGAGCGTCATCTCCATGACCGCGCCGTAGTTGATGCCGGCGTTCCCGGTCTTGTGGGTCTCGCGGTTGGGCAGACGCGACTCCGAGCACCCGGACATCGCGTAATCAAGCGCTTCCTTCTTGACGATCCCGTTGCTCAGGAACCACGGCACGACGAACTCGTCGTTGATCATCTTGGGCGAGCCCTTGCCGTCCTTGATGGTCTCGGCCACCGCGTGCAGGAACCGGTCGGGCGTGCCGGCGTGGATGCGCACGCCCAGTTCCGGGTAGCTGCTGCGGAGCGGGCGCGTCGACTCGAGGATCAGGTAGGACAGCTCGTTGGTCGCGTCGAGGCCGTCGGGAGTCTGGCCGCCGATGGTCACCGTCTCGTGATGCGAGAAGCCCTCGCGCCCCTTGGCCGCCGACGGCGACATCTGGGACTCGATGCTCTGCATCATGTTCAGCCACAGGCACTGGAACAGCTCCTGGGCGTCCTCCGGGGTGATGCGGCCCTCCTCGAGGTCCTTCCTGTAGGTGGGATACAGGTACTGGTCCATCCGGCCCTGGTTGACCTGCCCGCCGACCATCTCCTCGAAGCGCGAGAAGAGCTGGGTGAACCACTGCGCCTGCATCGCCTCGCGGAAGGTCCGCGCCGGGTTCTCCGGGACCCACGCGCAGATGGCGGCGATCTCCTCGAGTTCCTTCCTGCGCTGCGGGTCGGTGGCGCGTGCGGCCAGGGCGGCGGCCTCTTCGGAGTAGCGCCGCGCGAGCAGGCTCAGGGCATCGCAGGTGATGATCGCCGCCTCGTAGAACGGCTTGCGGAAGGCCAGGTCGCGCGGGTCGTCGAGGGCCGCCAGGCGCGCCTGCGCTTCCTCGCGCAGCCCCTTGCAGCCGCGGGTCAGCATCTTGGCGAAGTCCGGCACCCAGTTCTGCGAATGCCGCATCGTCGACGTCGAGACGATGACGAAGGTCTGCGTGGTGCCGACGTTGGCCGGATCGGAGCCCCAGGTGAAGTGCCTGGTCTCCGGCGGCAGGGCCTTGATGAAGTTCGGGGTGAAGTCCTTGCCGTTCCAGTACGGGAACAGCACTTCGTCGATGATCCGCTTGTCGTCGTCGGTCACGGTGACCGCGTCGGGGGCACCCTTGGCGGCGATGAAGGCCTGCGCGCCGGCCTGGATGATGGTGCCATCGAGTTCCGGATACACCAGCGAGTAGCGACCCAGCCACGTGTTGGGCCGGCCGACGATCAACTCGTCGTCGAGGATCGTCACCGAGATGTGCTCGGCGATGTGGTGCAGGGCCCTGGCCCAGCGCAGGACCAGCGGCTGGCCCTCGGTGGCCTTGAACGATTCGGTGAAGTACACCGCCCGCTCGAGCGCGACGCGAGGTGGCCCGTAGGCGCGGATGGCGTCGAACATCCTGAGGACGCGGTCGCTCGCCTTGCCGTGCAGCACCTTGCGGCCTTCGGCAATGGCCCGTTCTTGTGCCGAAATCTCAGTCACGATGGTTCCTTCCCTGCGTCATGCCTCGCGCCACTCACTCGATGCCGCATGCCCAGAAGCCGTGCATGCGACTGCAGCGCCATGCTCTCGCTGGCGGCGTTGCGGCGACTATGCAGTTTTCGTCAGGCGCGGGAAGAGGCGGGGACGACAGGTGTCTTTGTCAGACGATGCTTACACGCGGGGCCGCGGGAAGGCCTGCACGCGGCCGCCGACAGGAGAGAGGTGCGAGAGAGGTGTTGCCGCCAGGAAGGCGGGGGACACGCGGCCGGCCCGGGATCGGCAGGTCAGCGTCGGTCGGCGAGGACGACGTGGGGCGAAGGGAGCCAGGGCTGGCGCGCGGAGGCATCGACACCGAATGCCTGTTCGTGGGTCCGGCGCAGCGTCTCGCTGGGCAACTCGCCGTAGCGCTGGTGGTACAGCGCCGAGAAGCGCCCGAACTCCACGAACCCCCACCGGAGCGCCACCGCGGTGACGGTGGCCGAGAGGCCGGGCGTGCGCAGGGTGCGACGCACCCGCGAGAGCCGCAGCCCCGTCGTCAGGGCCTTCGGGCGCATCCCGTACAGTTCGAGGAAGCCGCGTTCCAGCGTGGAGTAGCTGGCGCCCGTGAAGGCGCACAGGTCGCGAATCGACGGCACCTGGTCGGTGCTCTCCTGGAGCAAGGCATAGGCGCGACGCGCCACCTCGCGGCGCCCTGGCACCTCGCGTGGCGGGCCGGGCGGGCGCGCGTTCAGGAACAGACCCTGGACCACTTCGGCCTCGAGGATCCGCGCCGCCTCGCCGTCGGTGAGGATGGCCGGGTCGCGGTGGGCGATGTCGAGCAACTGCGCACAGGTGTCGAGGAACCTCGCACGGTGCGCCTCGCTCAGGAAGTCCAGTCGTTCCGGGGCCTGCGCGACCAGTCGCGGCTCGTGCCACAGGTCCGCCGCGTACCGCTCCAGCGTGTCGTTGGCCAGCACCACGGTCAGGAACCGGGCGCCCGCCCGACACACGCACTCGAAGCCCTGGCCGCTCGAGAGCAGCCCCGGATGCTGCGTGTCCATGACCTGACCCCGCTGCAGCATCGGACGCGATTGGTCGAGGGGAATTCCCATGACGACCGAGCCGCGGGGGGCCTGGCCCTGCGAGGTATACGCCGCCGAGTGGGCGATGTGCCCGACCTGCAGCGACGGCGTCATGACCAGGAACGCGTCGCTGTGGCAGGTCGCCTTCAGGGGCTGATGGACCAGCGACCAGCCGGCGGCACACTCGTTCAACTCGTCGAACTCGTTGGTGACGATGTCGACGATTCGACAGCCGGGAAGCACCTGTACACGCGAACCCCGGGTCCTGGTGTTCACGGCCGTGGAGACCTGAGTGCGTGCCGGAATTCCGGAAAAGGCCGGGAGCATGGGACGGTCAGCAGTATAGAGCGTTCATTGTCGAGAATGCAGGTGGCCGACGTCCATTACACCTTGGAATACAAACGTTTCGGCAGAAACTCAGCGTCTCGTGGGACGCGTCGGGTGGCTCGGCGGCTGTCAGTGCCTGATTTGTATCGTTTCAGGACAAAGCTCGGGTGGCAAGCGGGTGCCGCGATTCCGGCAGCCTGACGCCGGCGAGCGCCGCACCAGGCTAGGCTGACAGCCTGGTTCTGACGGCCGCCACTGGCCCCTTCAGCGACTGCCCGCCGGCCTGCAGGTCGGCCCACGGATCGCCGACCGCATCCATCCGGTCGCGCATCGTCCGCAGCGTGAACGACCCGGGATGCACCGTGCCGTCCTCGATCTCCTCCCACGTGCAAGGCGCTGACACCGCCGCCCCCCGCCGGGCCCTGAGGGTGTAGGGCGCGGCAAACGTGGCGCTGTAGCCGTTGCGCCCCGTGTCCATGTAGATCCGGCCGCCGCGATCGGCCTTGGCGAACTCCTGCGTCAGGGTGTCGGGCGCGAGGCGAACGGCCAGCCGGCCCACGGCATCGGCAAATCGCGCCGCCTGCCCCGTCGTGCTCTTGCCGTCGAGCGGCACGACGATGTGGAAGCCCTTGGAGCCGGTGGTCTTGATCCAGGAGCGCAAGCCGAGTTCCCCGAGCAGGTCGCGCAACGCCAGCGCCGCCGTTCGCACGCCCGCCGCATCGTCGTCGTTGGCCGGGTCGAGGTCGAAGACGCAGAGGTCGGGGCGATCGAGGTGCGGCCGGCGCGCCGGCCACACGTGCTGCGTGATCGTGTTCTGGTTGGCGACCCACAGGAGCGCTCGCAGGTCGTCGACCACGGCGTGGTGCACGACGCCGTCCTTCTTGGCCACCTCCACGCGCTCCAGCCAGGGCGGGAAGCCCTTCGACACGTCCTTCTGCCAGAAGCCCTTGGCGCCGATGCCGGCCGGGTAGCGCTCCATCGTGATCGGGCGGCCGCGCAGGTGCGGCAGCATCACCGGGGCCACCGCTTCGTAGTAGGCCGCGACGTCGCCCTTGGTGATCCCGTCGTCGGGGAAGAGCACCTTGTCCGGATGGGTGATCACGACTCCTCCTTCACGACGTCGTGCGGGGCCTTGTCGTGGCGGACGCCGATCAGGCGGGGGTGCCGCAGCTTGTCGTTGGCGGTCCACTCGAGGAAGGCCACCTGCACGATGACCTCGGGGCGCACCCAGTGGGCGTGGCGGGGCAGGCCGACGGCCCTCGTGAACGGACTGGCGTCGATCAGCAGCGCGTCGAGGCGCGCGCGAAGGTCGAGCAGCAGGCGCGTGTCGAAGCCCGTGCCGAGCTTGCCGGCGAACACCAGATCCCTCGCCAGATCCCGTGGCACGCCCTTCGACGCGCGGCCACGTCGTGTTGCAGCCTCGTGTGGGGCGTAGAAGCCGATGAGCAGCGCGCCGAGTCCGACGCGCGAGCCCTGCGGGTCGGTGAAGCCGCCGACGACGAACTCCTGCGACCGCTCCACCTTCATCTTCAGCCACAGCTTCGAGCGGCGGTGCTCGTACGGCGAGCCGCGCCGCTTGGCGATGACGCCTTCCCAGTGCTCGCGGCGCGCACGGTCCCACGGGTCGGCGTCGTCGAGCACCTCGACGCGGCGCAGCGGTTCCCTGAAGGGCAGCGCGGCGAGGCGCGCGAGTCGATCCTCCAGGGGGAAGCTCGTGAGCAGGGCGCCGTTCATCCAGAGGACGTCGAACACGTGGTAGCTGCTGTGGCCGTCCCAGGCGACCTCGCCGTCGAGGATCAGCTCACGCGCGGGGAGGCGGGAGACCGCGGCGGCCACGGCCGGCAGGTGCTGCGGCAGGCGGTTGCGCGAGAACAGCTGCACGTCGGTGCCGCGCTTGTAGGCCAGCAGGCGGATACCGTCGAACTTGCGTTCGAACAGCCAGTCGCCGCCGGCGCCGAACCGCTCCTGCGTGAGGGTGGCGGCCATCGGCTCGAGCCACTCGGGCATCGCGAGGTCTGGCGACGATGGGCGCGTGGGCATGGTCATCGCATGATGGTGGCGACACTGGTGCCGGCCATCGAGGACAATCGCCTCGTGTTTCCGGCCGAACCGTCGGGTTGCAGTGTGCGGGCCAGCGACAGAGGTACCACATGACGCGACCGAGTACGACATCGCGCGTGTTCCTGCTGTCGCCAGCCAATGCAGGCGGGCCACGCGGACGACTCCTGCAGACGTCGCCGAACGTGCCCCTGGCGGCGCGACTGCGGGCCGGCGAGCGCGTGCCGATCGGCGAGTTGTACGCGTTCATCAGCGCGCTGTACTTCCGCGGCAAGCTGGCCTATGCCGATCGCTTCGCGGCCGGGCGCAGCTTCGTCATCACGCCATGCCTGGGCTTGCTCGAGCCCGCCACGCCGGTCGGCGCCGACGAGTACGAGGCGCTGGCGCGCGTGCCGATCGACACCGGCGAGCCGCGCTACCTCGAGCCGCTGCGTCGCGACGTGGTGCGGCTGGCCCGCGACGAGGCTGGCGAGGTGGTGCTCCTCGGCAGCATTGCGTCGCCCAAGTACACGCAGCCGTTGATCGACGTGCTCGGCAGTCGCCTGGTCTTTCCGGCGACCTTCGTCGGGCGCGGTGACATGAGTCGCGGTGGCGTCCTGCTGCGGGCGGCGCGGGCGGGCGAGGAGCTCGAGTACATCCCGGTGGCGGGGGCGGTGCTGCGCGGGACGCGGCCGCCGAAGCTGCCACGCGCCTGACTCGCGCTCGCCAGGCCGACGTGCGATCCCGGCCGTACGTGACACAATCGCGCCCGGCCATGGCGTTCGCCGTCGGGGAACAGGTGCTGGTCGTCTCGCTCAATCGCCGCGGGGCGATCGTCGAGGCGCGAGGGCAGGCCTGGCGCGTGCTGGTCGGCGGCCTCACCATCACCTGTCGAAGCGATGACCTGCGCGCCATTGCCCCGGCCTCGAAGGCACGCCGCGGCCGTGTCTCGTCGGCGGCTCCACCCCCGGCGTCGTCGGACGCGCCCCGTTCGACGTCGAGCGACGCGCGTTCGTCCATCGATCTGCACGGCCTCACGACCATCGACGCGCGCGAGGCGCTGCTCAGGCACCTCGACGTGGCCCTCCGGTCAGGCGACACCCTCGTCGAGGTCGTACACGGGATTGGCACCGGCCGCGTCCGTGCCGCCGTCATGGCTGCCGTGAAGGGCCTTCCGTCGGTGCGGTCGGTGCGACCGCATCCCACCAACAAGGGCGTGCTGCTGATCGACCTGTAGGCGTTCATGCACCACCGGACGAGACGAACGCGCACCGCGGTTCCGCATCCGTCGTCCGACTGCGCTCCGTGCATCCGGGTGCTGTTTGACTACGGATGCGGTGATGGATACGCTGCCGCGCGTTGCGCGGACACGCGAAGGAGCGATGCATGGATTGGCGGCTCTGGTCGACGACGCTGCTGGCGGCTCTGGCGATCGGTGCACCGCAGGCACCACGCGTGAGGGCGCCTCTCGGGGGTGCTGAGATCACCGGTGAGTTGCGCCAGTGGCACACCGTCACGCTGACGCTAGACGGACCTCGTGCCGACGAGCGCGACAGCGATCCCAATCCCTTCCGCGACTACCGGATGACCGTGCGCTTCACGCACGAGTCCGGCGCCCCCGTGTACAACGTGCCCGGCTACTTCGCCGCCGACGGCAACGCGGCGAACACCTCGGCCACCGCCGGCACCAGGT
Source organism: Luteitalea sp. TBR-22 (assembly GCF_016865485.1). NCBI lineage: Bacteria > Pseudomonadati > Acidobacteriota > Vicinamibacteria > Vicinamibacterales > Vicinamibacteraceae > Luteitalea > Luteitalea sp. TBR-22. The sequence goes on from NZ_AP024452.1 coordinate 1,541,899, forward strand.
GGCGCGCCCACCTGTCGCCCGACAAGCCAGGACGGTGGGAGTGGCGTGTCAGCTTCGTGCGTGGAACGGATGCGGCCATCGAACCCGTGGCGGCAGCCGCCGCGACACCGGTCGCCTCGGTCGACGGCCGATCCGGCTCGTTCCTCGTCGGAGCGACCGACAAGACGTCGCCGGACTTCCGCGCCCGTGGCCGCCTGCAGTACATGGGCTCTCACCATCTGCGCTTCGCAGGGACGGGCGAGTACTTCCTCAAGCTGGGCACCGACTCTCCGGAAACGCTGCTGGCCTACGCCGGGTTCGACGACACGACGGCCCTCAAGCCAGCGGTCCCCCTGCACCGGTACGAGCCACACGTCGCCGACTGGCGCGCAGGTGACCCGACCTGGAAGGGCGGAGAGGGAAAGGGCCTGATAGGAGCCCTCAATTATCTCGCCTCGAAGGGCGTCAACTCGGTGTCCTTCCTGACCTACAACGCCGGCGGCGACGGCGACAACGTGTGGCCGTTCGTGTCGCGAGACGACAAGTGGCACTACGACGTGTCGAAGCTCGATCAATGGCAGGTCGTGTTCGATCACGCGCAGCGCCGCGGGCTCCACCTGCACTTCAAGCTGCAGGAGACGGAGAACGACGACAACTACCGGGGTGACTATCGCGACGGGCGCCCACCGGGCGGAGTCGACTCGTCGGCCGCGCAGGGCCCGGACCGCGTCGTCGAGTCGCTCGACGGCGGCGCACTCGGTCCCGAGCGGCGGCTGTATCTGCGGGAGATCGTCGCGCGCTTCGGCCACGCCCTGGCACTGAACTGGAACCTCGGCGAGGAGAACACGCAGAGCACGCCACAGCAGCGCGAGATGGCGGCCTGGATCAGGAGCCTGGATCCCTACGGACACCAGATCGTCGCCCACACGCATCCGCACGGGCAGGACCAGATCTATCCGGGCCTGCTGGGCGAGCAGTCGGTCCTCACCGGGGTCTCGCTCCAGAACGACTGGAAGGCCGTGCACACCCGCACGCGGCAGTGGCTCGACGCGTCGCGCAAGGCCGGCCGCCCCTGGGTGGTGGCCAACGACGAGCAGGGCGATTCACTCTCCGGCGTGCCGCCCGATCCGGGCTTCGAGGGATTCGCCGGCAAGGACTCCCGCGGCCGGGTGGTCCAGACGGTCGACGACATCCGCAGGATGACGCTCTGGGGCAACCTCATGGCGGGTGGCGCGGGCGTCGAGTACTACTTCGGCTACCTCCTGCCCGAGAACGACCTGGTTGCGGAAAACCTGCGCAGTCGCGAGCGGAGTTGGGCGTTCGGTCGCATCGCACTCGACTTCTTCCGCATCCATCGCATCCCGTTCTGGACGATGACCAACGCCGATGCCCTGGTCGGCAACGCGACGGGCGACAACAGCAAGTGGTGCCTGGCCAGGGCAGGACGGCTGTACATCGTCTATCTGCCGACGGGCGGGACGACGACGCTCGATCTGCGCGAGGCCACGGGCCGCTTTACGGTGGCGTGGTTCGACCCGCGTCGAGGTGGTCCTCTCAGGAAGGGCAGCGTCGCGATGGTCAGCGGTGGCGCCAGGGTGGCGCTCGGAGAGCCGCCCGACAGCCCCACCGAGGACTGGGCCATCGTCGTGAGGCATTGACGTGCGACGTCCACTGCGGGGCGTGGGCATCGGCGCGGGCTACTTCGCGCCGTTCCAGTACGAGGCCTGGTCGCGGATTCCGGAAGTCGAGATCGTCGCGCTGGCCGATCTCGGTGAAGAGCGGGCCCTGCCGATCCTCCAGAGGTACGGCGTGTCGCGCTACTACGCGGACTGGCGGGAGATGATCGATCGCGAGGCGCCGGACTTCGTCGACATCATCACGCCGCCCGACACCCATGAGGAGATGTGTCGTTACGCAGCCGATCGCGGCGTCCACATCATCTGCCAGAAGCCGTTGGCGCCGACCCTCGAGACAAGCCGCCGCATCGTCGAGCACGCCCGGGCCGCTGGCGTGCGGTTCATGGTGCACGAGAACTTCCGGTGGCAGCCGTGGTACCGCGCCATCAAGCAGGTGCGGGAAGCCGGCACGATCGGCGAGTTCACGCACGTCGCATTCATGATGCGGATGGGGGACGGCTGGGGGCCAGACGCCTACCTGTCGCGTCAGCCGTTCTTCCGCGACTATCCGCGCCTGCTCGTCCACGAGACGGGCGTGCACTTCATCGACACGTTCCGCTTCCTGCTGGGGGACATCGACAGCGTGTTCGCGCAGCTGCGGCGCCTCAATCCGGTGATCGCCGGCGAGGATGCCGGCCAGGTGGTGCTGACGTTCGCAAACCGCGCCACCGCGATCTGGGACGCCAACCGCTACAACGAGGGCGAGGCCGAGTTCCCGCGGTATACGTTCGGCACGTTGCGCATCGACGGCACGCGCGGACACCTGACGATGGACGCCGACGCGACCATCCGGCTGAAGCCGCTGGGTGAGCCGGCGCGCGAGCTCGACTACGCCAGGGCGAACGTGAACTTCGCCGGTGACTGCGTGTACTTCCTCCAGCGGCACTTCGTCGAGTGCATGTTGTCGGGTGCCGAGTTCGAGTCCAGTGGTGTCGACTATCTGAAGACCATCGAGGCCGTCGAGGGTGCCTACGCCTCCGCGGCGTCGGGCCAGGTCGTCCGGTTGGGGGAGGCCCTGCAGGCGTAGAATCCTGCGGGTGCTCGAGTTCGGACCTTTCCGGATCGACTGCCGGACCTACGTCCTGACCCGCGACGGCGCCACGGTGCCGCTGTCGCCGAGGCTGGTCCAGGTGCTCGCGTGCTTGGCCGAGGCCCGCGGCGCGCTCGTCACCCGCGAGCAGTTGCTCGAGCGCTTCTGGCCCGACGTGATCGTTGCGGACAACACGCTGACCCGGGCCGTCGCCGACATCCGCATCGCCCTCGGTGATGCCCCTGCCGCCCCCACCTACATCCAGACGCTGGCTCGCCGCGGCTACCGCTTCGTGGCGCCCGTTGCCGATGCGGCGGCACCACGCGCAGCCGCCCACGCCGGCGTCGTGCCGGTTCCAGACGCGATGGCCGGCCTCGAGCCGTTCCTGGCGTGGGAGCGGGGGCGGGCCGCGATCGAGTCGTTGAGCGTGGCGGCGCTGCCGTCGGCCGCCGAGGCGTTCAGCCGGGCGGTGGCCGGCGCGCCGCACTATGCCGCCGGCTACGCGGGCCTGGCCAATGCCCACGTCTTCCGCTTCGAGGCGACGCGGGTCGACAACGTGCCCGACGTGGAGGCCCTGTCGGCGGCGGTGGCTGCGGCGACGCGTGCCACCGAACTCGATCCGACGCTGGGCGAAGGATGGGCGGCATTGGGCCACGCGCTGGCCGGGGCCGGGCAGGCCGAGCGAGCGCGTGCCGCGCTGCGGCAGGCGTTGGCGCTGGAGCCGCGCAACTGGCGGCATCACTACCGACTGGCCGCCTGCAGTTGGGGTGAGGACCGACTGCGATCCGTCGAGCGCGCCGAGGCGCTGCTGCCCGGCTTTCCGTGGACGCAGACGCTCGCGGCGATGGTGCTGATCGCACGGCAGTCGTTTGCGTTCGCGCGCCAGGCCGCCGAGCGGGGCGCCGCCGCGCCGGGCACGCACCGCGATGGCCGCCTGCATCCCCCCAACGGGCTGCTCTGGATGCGCGGGCTCACGTCCCTGGCCAGTGGCGCTCAGGCCGACGCGCTCGACGACTTTCGCGCCGAAGCCGCCCTTTCCGCCGCGGGTACGAGTGTCCATGCGCGCGAGTGCTCGGTCATCGCGCATGAGGCACTGGGCTTCGTCCACCTCGCGACGGGAGATGTCAACGCCGCCCGCGTGGCCTTCCACGCCGCGGCTGCCGCATCGCCCGGCCACGGTCGCGCCCTGCTCGGGTTGGCGATCGCCGACGGGCGCCGCGCCGACGCCGTCAGCCGCGTCGGGCCTGCCGTCGAGGAGATGGGGCGCGTCGGCAAGCTCGGTGAGCGGACGCTCGTGCTGGCTGCGGCCCATGGCTGGGCCGGACGCGCCAGCGACGGGCTGGCGCTGGTGGCCGACGCCCTTGCCGGTGCGTCGTCCGACCCACTCGGCTGGAGCCTCCCCGCCGACGCCATGTTCGCGCCGCTCCGCGCGGCCGACGGCTACGACCGCGTCGCCGCCCGGCTGGCCTCGCGCGCCTCGTAGGCAGCGCACCGGCGGCATCTCACCGTTTCTCACATCGCGGCGCACGACTCGGCCCGCACGTGGACGCTACCGTCGCGTGACAGGAGGGTCGCCATGGTCCGCAGTGTGTGCCAGTCCCTGCTGGTCCTCGTCACCGTTGCCGTGTTCAGCCCGACGCTCGCCGCGCCGGCGTGGGCCCAGTCGTTGCCGGCCCCCGACCCGCCGGTCTTCACCTCGCCGTCGCAGGTCATCTCGGGCAATCCGTTCGGGTTCCTCGTGAACCTGGTCAACGCCGAATACGAGCGCCGCGCCGGACCTGGCGTCACGGTTGGCGTCGGCGGTTCACGAGGGGACTGGGGCGCCATGAACGGACGCGCCTACGTCAACGGCGACGTCTTCGTGCGCTACTACCCCGGCGGCCAGGCGTTCAAGGGGCGATCGTTCGGCGTCAAGGCCGGGATGACGCAGTTTCCCGGGGACGGCGGCAGCTACTTCGGCATTGGCGTCGATGCCAACCAGACGTGGATGCTCAACCCGCACTTCGCCTTCAGCACCGGCTTCGGCCTGAAGCGCCTGATCGGCATGGAACGCAACGAAGGGCCGCTGTTCATCCCGACGCTGCGCATCAACCTCGGCATCGGCTTCTGAGAAGCCTGCGCCGTCTGACGAAGGCTCGAGAACCCCGGCGCTACCGGGCCGGTGCCGCTGCCGGGGCCTTGCCGATCACGTCGAGAGCCGCGCGCACCCCGCGCGCGAGTCGCTCGGCAGGTCCGGTGCCCAGGTAGTGCAGGAAGATCACCACCGGCTGCGTGCCCGTCATGTGGTGATGGATGGCGACGATGTCGATGCCGTTGCTGCGGAGTGCCTTCAGGACCGGCGTCACTTCGTGTTCCAGCATCGCGACGTCGCCGGCGACGATGGCGTCGGCATCCGAGCCGCTGAATGCCGCCCAGGTGTTCAGGCCCATGCGCGCGTTGATCGTCGCGCCGTGCTCGCGCAGGACGATGTCGGGTCGGCCGATCGTGAACTTGTGCACGACCCCTGACTGCTCTCCGGTGTGTCCGATGATCGTCGTGAGTGCTGCAACGTCAAGCGGCGGCGCCGCAGCGGCGGTGGCAGGCGGTCGGCTGGCTGCCGCGGCCATGAACTTGTCGACGAGCGCGATGGCCGGGCGCAGGCGCGTCGCCAGGTCGGCGGCGGCGCCCATCCCGTGGACGTGCATGTAGAAGATGCGGGGCTGCTCCCAGAAGAAGTGGTTGTGCAGCGCGGTCACGTCGAAGCCGTTGTCGAGCAGCGCCGACATCACCGGGTTCACCTCGTCCTCGGTGAGCACGAGGTCGCCCATGAGGAAGTCGTGGCCGCCCTCGCCCTTCGTGAGCGCCACCCACCCGCCGAAGCCGAGCGGCGTCGGGACGGCGCGCCCGCGGATCGTGACAGCGAGGTCGCTGCGCGGGATGTTGACCTTCAGCACGCCGTCCTTGAAGTCGCCGGTCCTGCCCAGCGTCTTCAGCACGCCCTGGTAGTCGTCGGGCACCGCCTGCGCCGACGCCATCGTCGTCGCCGCGCACAGCACCAGGGCCAACCCGCCGCATCGCCACGCGCTCATCGCGTCCCTCCAGGTCATTTGCCGCCATCTTCCGTCAACGGCCGCGGAAACGCCAACGCGGCCGGAGTCGCACGTCGAGTGCGGTCCGGTGACGGGGCGATCCCATTGGTCGTCTCGGACCACCACTCCAGCACATCCGCCTTGCGCTTCGCGGACCGCGCGTGCTGCGCTCCAGGTCATGCGCACAGTGATCCTGGCCTTCACGATGGGCTTCGCGCTGCAGCAGGCGTCCCTCGTGCCGGTGGACCTCGGCGACGCCGTGACGACAGGGCGCGTCGTGACGCGCGGCGATCTCCAGGTCGTCACGCGGCGGGTCGACGGCGCGTCGCAGATCGCCGCGAGGCGTCGTGTTGGCGGCGAGTGGCGCCCGTGGGAGATCGTGGTCGCCGCGCCACCCGGTCAGATGGCGCTGGCATCGTCGCTGTCGCCCGACGGCACCCGGCTCTACTTCGAAGCGAACATGCGCACGCCCGCGGTGGCGGGACGCGACGACTCGGACGCGTGGGTCGTCGAACACACGGCGGCCGGCTGGGGACAGCCGCGCCCGATCGGCGCGCCCTGGGACACACCGGCCAACGAACACGCGATGTCGACGGCCACCGACGGCACGGTGTGCCTGAACTCGACCCGAGAGGGCGGCCGCGGCGCCAACGACATCTACTGCAGCCCGTCGCTAGCCTTGTCGCCCACGCTCGTGAGTGCGCTCAGCTCCCCGGCGCAGGACGCGTTCCCCGTGCTGTCGGCGCGTGGCGACGTGTTGATCTTCGCGTCCAATCGCCCTGGCGGCTTCGGCGGGTGGGATCTCTACGCGTCGCGTCGAGAGGCCGGCACCTGGGCGCCGCCAGTCAACCTGGGCGCACCCGTCAACACCGCTGCCGACGAACTGAACCCCTGGCTCGACGACCAACGCCTGGTGTTCGTGCGGACCCGGGACGCCGCGCGCGAGGTGCTCGTGCAGGCGCCGTGGGCAATGCCGGCCCCCTGACACCCTGATCGTGCCGCGAAGGGCGAGCCAGCCTGTCGCCTCGGCGCGAGGCTTTCCGATCCTCCTGATAGCGGCCGAGACGAGCCGCGCGCCGTTCCGGCACTGCGGGCCGGGACGGGAGCCATCACTCGCAGTCATCAGGAGGCACCCATGTCTCGCACCCTCATTCGCGCGTTCGCGTCATCCATCGTCACGATCGCCCTGCTGTCTCCCGGCGCCTCGATCGGCGCCGCCGCCCAGGAGACGGGGTCGGCGCTCGGCCTGGCGCGACCCGGCATCGCCGCGCGTATCGAGCGCCCGGCCACCGAGGTCGTGGAGAGCGCCGGCAAGAGCATTCCCGATCCGCTCACGGCGCAGCGCACGGAGTCGTTCCTCAACGAGACCATCACGACCACCAGGGCGGGGCGCCTGCTGATCACCAAGTCGATGGAGCTGACGACGACCTGCACCCCGACCAGCGGCGTGATCTACTTCCTGGTGGTGGACGGCGTTCCCCTCCGGAACAGCGCCACCTTCTCGCGGACCGGAGTGACGGGCCAGATCACCGGGGTGACGACCGACATCGTCGCGGCCGGCGCCCACACCATCACCGTGGGCCTGACGTGCACGGTGCCGGGGGCGTTCCCGTCGGGCGCCACGGTGACGCTCATCGGCATCACGTCGGCCATCGTGCTGCCGTGAGCGCCGGAGCACGTGAGCACGGCAGGGTGGGCGGCACGGCTACCACAGCACCTTGACGCCCAGCTGCATCTGCCGTGGCGCGTTGGCCTGGCCGGTGACGATGCCGAACGAGGCGGACGTCACGCTGGTATTGGGCGCGGAGAACTGCACCCGGTTGAACGCATTGAGCGCCTCGACCCGGAACTGCGCGCGCACCCGCGAGGTGATCTCGAAGGTCTTGAAGATCGAGAGGTCGAAATTGCGGACGCCGTGCGCGCGCAGGAGTGGCGAGAAGATCGGCTCGTTGCCGAACGTGAACGCGGCCGGCTGGCTGTAGACGCTCGTGTCGAACCAGCGGTTCAGGCGCTCTTCGGGCGGGCCGTCGAGCCGCGGGTCCGCGCCGTTGTTGTTCGGCTGCGTGCGCGCCCCGAACACGCCGGCCGTGTTGTTGGCCGTAATCGACAGCGGCGTCCCCGACTGGAACGTCGTGATCCCGTTGAACTGCCAGTTGCCGATGATGGCGTTCAGCCAGGTCGGGGCACTGGCGAAGAACCGGCGGTCGCGCCCGACCGGGATCTCGTACAGGTAACTCAGCACGAAGCGGTGGGTGATGTCGTACGAGGCCAACGCCCAGCTCGCATCGACGTTGTAGCTGTCCTGGTGGCTCATGCCGATCTCCTCGGCCTTCGCGAGGGTGTAGGACCCCTCGAACATGAACCCGCGCGACAGGCGCTTGCGCCCGGTCAGCTGCAGCGCGTTGTAGCGAGACTCCGCGCCCGCGGCATACAGCGGCACGACGTCGGTGAACTGCGGGTAGGGTCGCAGCAACTGCCCGCGCGCCACCGTCGGCGACGCCAGCACGCCGTTGTTGACGATGCCGTAGAAGGGGTTGGGGACCTGCTGATTGAGCTGTGAGCCGAGCGCCATGTACTGGGGATCGAGCTGGTTCAGGCTGAGGCCGCCTTCGCCCACCACCGACAGGTCGTAGCCGCGCGTGCCGACGTAGGCCGCCTCGACGAACAGGCCCCAGGGCAGCTCGCGCTGGACGTTGACGTTGTACTGGATCGTCCACGGCGAGGGCGTGTCCTGCAGCGGCGCCTGCAGGTTGGCGCCGGCCTGCGTGAGCAGCCCCTGCGACGATCCGGGCGAGGGCACGAAGCCGTTGGGATACGGATTGCGCAGCAGGTTGTACGGCGTGATGCCGTCGATCGAGGTCACCCACAGGTTCTCGGTGCGGAAGCCGAACGGCCCCACCGTGCCCTGCGCGCCCTGGTTGGACGGCCCGAAGATGTGACTGTAGCCGGCCCGCACCACGGTCCTGTCGTCCAGCTGATACGAGGCGCCGAGGCGCGGCGCGATGTTGTTGGTGTCCCAGTTGTACTGGTAGCGGCTGTTGCCGTCGACGCCGACGAACACGACGCCCCCCTGCAGGTTGGAGAAGCCGGGCACCTGCTGCGCCAGCGGCGACGGCGCATCCGGGTCGAAGTAGTTCATCCGGTCGAAGCGTTCCGTGCGTGGCACGTCGATGTCGTAGCGCAGCCCGAGGTTCAGGGTCAGCCGGGAGTTCACGCGCCAGTCGTCCTGCGCGTAGAACGCCCAGTAGAAGCTGTTGGCCGCGACGTTCTTCCAGTTCTGGATCAGCACGTCGTTGGGCTGCCCGAAGCCGAGCAGGAGCGAGGCGAGCCCGTAGCCCGCCGTGCTGCTCGCGGTGGTCGGGTTGGGGCCCTGCGTCTCGTTGGCGCGGAAGTTGAAGGTGCCGGCGCTGCGCGCCTCCCACACGTTGACGCGGAACATGCGCCCCTCGAAACCGCCCTTCAGCGTGTGCGCCCCGCGCGTGTGGGTGAGGCTCGCTGCCGTCGTGTAGCTCATGAACGCGTTGTAACGATGGTCGTTGCCGCCGAGCGGCACCATGCCGCTGACGCCGAAGCGCGGGAACATCTCGCGGTCGACGTTCTGGTCGATCGACACCGGCAGCCCGAGACTCGACGGCTTGAACCCCAGTCCCTGGTTGTCGAAGATGAACAGCGTGCGCGCGAAGCCGAGGCGGGCGCTCAACTGCGTCGTGTTCGACATGGTGCGGCTGTAGTCGATCACCGCGTTGTGGGCGAGGTTCTGCTCGTTGACCCGGCCCTCAGCGACGGTGATCTCCTCGGGGAAGAACTTGGCCGGCGCGCTGAACGTCTTGCGGTACGAGTAGCGGATGAACGATCGCGCCTTGTCGGAGAGGTTGTGGTCGACGCGCGCGTCGAAGTTGTCGACGTTCAGCCTGGCCGTTCCCGTCGCGAAGTAGTTCTGCGCCCCGGTCACCGGGTTGCCCGGCTGATTGGGCAGTGGGTAGTAGTTGAGCACCTGTCGCGCCACGGGATCGATGCGGTCGGCAGGGATGACGTTGTTGGGGAACGGATCGCGGATGAAGCCGCTGCCCGACGGATTGGCGCGCGTCGTGAACGGGTCGAAGATGCGGATCAACTGGCCGTTCTGGGCATACGTCTGCGAGAAGTCGCCGTTGCGCTGGGCCAGCGTCGGCACCGTCGTGATGGTCTGCGACGCGCTGTCCTGGCGCAGCCCCTCGTACGAGGTCATGAAGAAGGTCCTGCCGCGGCGGATCGGGCCGCCCGCGACGCCGCCGAACTGGCTGCGCTGGAAGTCGCCCAGCGGCGTGCCGGCCTTCTCCGCGAAGTAGTTGTTCTCGTCCAGGGAGGAGTCGCGGAAGAACTCGTAGGCGCTGCCGTGCAGGTCGTTCGAGCCCGACTTGTAGACGACGTTGAGGACGCTGCCCAGGCTGCGGCCGTACTCGGCCGGGTAGTTGGCGCCCATCACCTTGAACTCCTGGATGGCGTCCACCGACGGGAACACCGAGATGCCGGTGAAGCCGTTGACCGTCGGGAACGACGCGGTCACCCCGTCGATGACGGTATCCATCATCGTCGGCCGCGCGCCGTTCACGCTGTAGCTCATCGAGTTGTAGTTGTTGCCGATCGAGCCGGCGACGCCTGGGGTGAGGAAGATGAGCGAGTAGACGTTGCGGGTGTTGAGCGGCAGTTCCTGAATGCGCCGGTTGTCCACCAGCTTGCCGATGGTGCCCGACGTCGTCTCGAGTGACAGCGTGCTGGCGCTGACTTCGACCGACTCGGTGAGATCGCCGACGTCGAGCGTGAAGTCGGTGACCACCGTGGACGCGATCGTCACCACGACATCGGTGCGCACGGCAGACTTGAAGCCCTGGAGCGTGGCCTCCACGCGGTACTCGCCGGGCGGCAGCGGGAGCGACGTGAAGCGCCCCTCGAGGTCGGCGATGACCGAATCCTGCCGACCGGTCTGTTGGCTGGTGATGTTGACGGTCGCCTGGGGAAGGGCAGCGCCGCTGGTATCCCTGATGGTGCCGACGATCGTGCCGGTGAACGATTGAGCAGACGCGAGTGACGGAGCCAGCACGAGCGCAGCTGCCGCCACGATGGCGATGAATCGCATTGGACCTCCTCGGGGCGAGGAGGAATATACGCCGGTCGTCGGCCGTCGCGCACCTGGCTGCAGCCAGGCGGCACGGCCGAGCGGACGCGCCGCCTGCTGCATGCAGCCGGGGTGACGATCACCACAGCCGGCTCGCCCGGATTCGGATCGCCGTCGGCGCCGGGGCCATGAGTTGGGCGAGGTCATGGCCCTGCACGTTCCCGTGCATGGGCACGGCCGTGAACTCGACGGTCTCGCCAAGGGCCATGCGGAGGTGGGAGCGCCCGCCCGTGCCAGTGGCCAGGCTCGCCTCGCGCGTCATGACGTACCGGAACGCGTCGACCGACACCTCGATCGATCCATCGGTTCGCAGCCGCCCTCGGATTTCGCCGCTCACCTTGAGATCGAGTGGCGGAACCGAGGTCGGAAGACCGTCGAGCGGGACTCGCGGGAACATCATGGTGACCGCTTCGCCTTGCTGCCCGCTCGTGCGCACGTGATGGGTCGTGGTCTCCCCTGACGGCAGGGTCTGCACGAGCCAGGTGTCGTAGGCGATGCCGGCGTCGCGGAACTCGAACGCGCTGCCGATCCCGAACTCCGCAGTGACCGCCATGCTCGGGCACTCGCCGCCGTCGGCCGCCGCATGAACCGCGTCCAGCACGGTAAGCCCGCCCTCCGAGACCTTCCACCTGAGGTGCCGCTCACGCGACGTCGAGGGCTCGACGTCACTCGCGCTGGGGGCTCGACGCCACCGCAGGTCGATGGTGGCCGTATCCCCGGCCAACTCCACGAGGCGAGCCGCGACCGTCCACGCCACTGCCGGATGTTCATCGGCGGGAATGCCCTGCCGTGCACCGGGGACGGTCATCCGCACCCCTCCGGTGCAGAACGACGTGGTCGGGGCGCTGCGGTCTCCCGTGAACAGCGTCGCCTCGACCCACTCCCCTTGTGTGAGCCACATCGACCCGCCGGCCCCGCCGCGTGCAGCGGCGCCCGTGAGTTGCAGCGTCAGCATGGGGTAGATGTCGGTTGGTCGATCGGACTGACGCGCGGACGCCGACCAGCGGGGCGACACAAGCCCGAGGGCGACCAACGCGAGCACGGCCACAGCGAGACGCGCGCGTGAACGCATGGGAGGCCTCCTAACGGCTGGCGTCCAGGGGCGCGAGCTGGACGATGCGGGACGGTGTCGGCGCGGCCGACGCATCGGCGGCATGGCGGGCATACCACGCGCCACCCGCCAGTCCCAGGCCGACCAACGCGAGGCCCGCGGCACTGCGCAGGAACACTCGCGTCATGGGAGGGCGCGGCACGTGCTGCGGCACGGGCGTGGGACCGGGCGGGTCCGCGTCCCGCAGCGCGGCGCGGAGTCGAACGAAGTCGACCAGCAGGGCCCGGTTGCCCGGTACTTCGAGCAGGCGTGCCAGCAGGTCGGCGTCGACGGGTTCATTGTCGAGCAGGGCGGAGAGCACGTCGCGGTCATCGGTCGTCATCGGTCGAACTCCTGAGGCGGCCGACCTGCGGTGCGGTCGGCGGCAAGAGACGCTCTCGGAGCGCCAGACGCGCGCGGAAGATCCGCGAACGCACCGACGCATGGGTCAGGTCGCACGACGCGGCGATCTCGGCGTAGGTGAGCCCGCCGAGTTCGGAGAGCAGGAAGACGTGGCGGTCCAGGTCTGGCAGTTGCTGCAGCGCCTGGTCGAGGGCGGCGCGAAGGTCCTGGGGGGCTGGTAACGCCGGCTCGTGCCGCTCGTGCAGGGCGACGGTCTGGCGCGGTTGGCGGCGAAGATGCTGGACCAGGACGTTGTGCGCAATCGTGAAGAGCCACGCACGCGCGCGTCCCTGAGGTTCGTAGCTGGCCGCTGCCACCCGCACGAACACTTCCTGCACGAGGTCGTCCGCGACGTCACCGCCGCCGGTCGCGCGTCGAAAGTATCCGCGCAGGGCCCGACCGTACTCAGCGAGGAGACCCGCGACCAGGCCGTCCGGTGCGCCCGCACCCGTCATGCCTTCCTATAACGCGCGAGGCGCGGATTCGTCGCAGGTGGCCCATCGAGTATGGTGGTGAGCCATGGACGACGAGCAGGACCCCACGCTCGAATCGGCAGAGCAGCGCGACGACGAGGAGGGCGCGCCAGTTCACGTGGCGGCAGACCAACTGGAGCCGGACACCCTTCGGGCGGTGATCGAGTCGTTCGTGTTGCGCGAAGGCACCGACTACGGCCTGCACGAGACGTCGCTCGAGGACAAGGTGGCGCAGGTGCTGCGCCAGGTGCAGCGGGGCGAGGTCCACATCACGTTCGATCCCGGCACCGCGTCGGTCAACCTCGTGGTGGCGCCGGGGAGGAACGGCGCGCGCCGGCCCTAGCGGCGCATGACCTCCGAGGATCGGCACTGCGGCGCCTGCTGGTCAGGGCTGCATCTGGAACGGCGTCAATTCCAAGGCGGCTCGCCGGATTCCGAGTGAGCTGTGGCCGGTCGTGCGCCGCAAGCTGGACCAGATCGATGCTGTGACGAAGCTTGACGACCTGCGCGTACCGCCGGGCAATCGCTTGCACGCGCTCGGTGGGGACCTGGCTGGGCATCATGCCGTGCGCGTCAACGACCAGTACCGACTCGTGTTTCGGTTCGAGGGTTCAGACGCTTTCGACGTGCGCTGCGCCGATGACCACTGAGGACACCGACATGCTGCCGACCCATCGCCCTCCGACGCACCCAGGTGAGATGCTCTTGAAGGAGTTCCTCGAGCCGTTGGCCGTGTCTCAAGTCGAGGCCGCCAAGCGGATGCACATTCCCTTCCAGCGCCTCAACGCGATCGTCAGGGGACGCCGCGGCGTCAGTGCGGATACGGCGCTGTTGCTTGAAGCCCTGACCCACTGGGACGCGGAGATCTGGATGACGCTTCAGGCGAAGTGGGATCTGTGGCATGCCATGCAGGCCCGGGGCCGGCGGCCACGTGTCCGCGCCCTTCCGCAGTCCGCCTAGCAGCGACGATGGCCCTCCGGCCGGGCATGGCGTCCGAGCCAGCAACGACCCCTGCTCGTCGCGCAAGCGCGACGGCTACGTGCGCGGGCCCGGCAGGGCTCGACGCGAATGCCGAGCCCGGAGGGCGGAGGCATCGCGCTGAGGTCTGGCGTGGCGTGGCCAGGTCGCCAGGGCGAGACCTGGCACGCCCGGCAGGGCTCGACGCGAATGCCGAGCCCGAAGGGCGGAGGCATCGCGCTGAGGTCTGGCGTGGCGTGACCAGGTCGCCAGGGCGACCTGGCACGCCCGTCAGGGCTCGAACCTGCGACCCCCGGCTTAGAAGTTTTCGGGAGCGAGGCCACTCGAGGCCGCAGGCCACTGCTGCGGCCTCACCTCGATGAGCGCGGACAGCGGAAGGCCACTCCGAGCCGCTCCAGGCAGCCCCGGATTGTCCGTCGATTGTCAGTCGAACTCAGCCGCGAGCCGGCAGGCCAGCTGGCTAGAGTCGTGAGCGCAGTGCCACTAATCGCGGCAACAGGCACGGCACTTCTTCAGCCACGACACTCCACACGATGTCGTCGTCGATGCCGAAGTAGCCGTGCGCCAGCACGTCACGCAGCCCCGTGATTCGACGCCACGGGATCTCGCCATCGAGGCTACGCACGTCGGCGGGGACGTTCTTGGCGGCCTCGCCGAGCACCTCGAGGTTCCGCAGGACGGCATCGTGGGCCATGGTGCCAGACACCAACTGCGCGTCGGACCAGGCCGCTGGTGTACTCCCCGATGCGGCGACACGCCTCGATCATGTCATCGAGGTAGAGGGGGACGTCACGCGACACGGCGGGCTTCGGCTTCGATGCGTGGCTTCAGTTGTGACCGCAGCGCCGCGCGGGTCACCAGATCGACGCGTGCGCCCAGGGTGTCTTCCAGCAGCGCCTTGAGGTCCATGAACCGCGCGAACGTTGCCGGCCCGTCGAACTCGACCAGCACGTCGACGTCGCTGTCCGCCCGAGCCTCGCCGCGGGCCACCGACCCGAACACGTACAGCGCGGCGACGCCCAACTCGGACTTCAGTCGAGGGGCGAGCTGGCGTATGGCGGAGGCGACGGCGTCCAGTGTCATCGAGAACTCGCGCCCAGAATACCGAGGTGCCGCAGGGGCCCGCCTCGATGGTGACGTACGATCGGGGACGGAGGCATGGCCGTGCCGCACAAGTACGAACTCATCGTATTCTGGAGCGCAGAGGACGCGTCGTTCGTGGTGGATGTGCCGGAACTTCCCGGGTGCATGGCGCACGGTGCCACTCCGCCTGACGCGGTTGCTGCGGCGCAAGAGGCCATTCAGCTCTGGCTCGATACGGCAGCTGCCGCCGGGCGTCCCATCCCCGAACCTAAGGGCCGGCGGCTGCTGTACGCGTAGGCGTCGTAGAAGGCGCCGTCCGAGAGACTCCGCGCACCCGCGAACTCGACAGGGCAGCCAGCAGCGGGCGTGAAGGTGCGCACCAGGCCCGCCTCAGACGGCAACTTCCCATGGACAACGATCCGCACGGACTCACGCGGCGGCTTCTCGTTCGCCCTCGTGAGCGGCGTGTCCTATCGGCTGGTCGCCGAACGGGAGGACGGTATAGGCAAGGGGACCGAGCTTACGCTCGAACCCTCGCAAGTGCTGTCACAGCTTCGCCTGACGCTTCCAGGCCATGCCCGCTGACGTGCATCGTTGTTCGCCTCGCGAGACGACATGCGCCAAGGTGGGCGGTTCACAGCGCCGCATTGCGATTGCACACGTGGCTGTGACGCGAATCAGAACGATCAGGAGTGGGCAATGGAGAACAGGGCTTTCATGCCGCGTAAGGTGCGTATGGCGTCGGTGGATGCGAGGAAGCTCGTGACCGAATGGAGCGCCGTCCTAGACCAGGCGCTCTCTCGCCGGCTGGCAGGACGGGCCTACGTGACTGCTGATGGCAAGGTGATTCTGTTACCCAGTCGGAGCGCGTACGCAAACGTGTACGAGTCGAGGGACGAAGTTGAGGCATGGCTTGCGGACGTCTTCCGTCGTGCGCAGGCGGCGCCACATCTGAGCACCTTGATCCCCAGTGGGCGTGATTTCGGATCATGCGCACCTGCTCTGGCGGAGGGACTGCTGCAGAACTTGGGCATTGCGAGTCGTGCGTACGAGCCGTCATTGCTCGGAGCGGTTGAGAAGCGGTTGCGGAGCATACCAAGGGAAGAAGTGATGCGGCCGCCACTACTTGAATCGATCATGGCCCTCGTTGGCGAATGCATCCGAACTCAGGTGAAGGGTAGTACCTGGTGGATGCGCGATACGGACGAGGGCTGGGAGCCACTAATCGTGAGCTCGGAGCGCAGAGTCACCCCGGTGCTGAGGAGCTACAAGGAGCTTCTGGAGAGGTTTCCGGCGCCGTCGTTGAGGACGTACGTGGAATGGGTCGTGACGGCCCCGCAACGCTGGATACCAATCGAGCAGACGCCGGCTCGCCAGGGAGACGTCACCCCCTCGCAGTAGCGGCGAACGGAGTCCGGTCGCTACTGCCGTCGTCGTGGCGGCGCACAACGTGGACCACAGACCTGCGGTGATCGCGGGTGGGCCTGATCGATCTCGTGTCAGCTTCGCGAAGGTGGTCGAGGGGCAGAGGAGTCGTCAGGTCGTGGATCGCTGGACCAAGGCCTGTCGCGTCCGGTCGGCCGGCTAAGCATCGAGACAGCTGGCCCGCGGCGCTGACCGGTAAGCGAGGACCCACGACTGACAATTGACTGACAACGCGACGGGCATCGTCATCCGAGCGAGCACCGACCCACTTGCCCAAAGAGCCGGGGCGCGCACACCCAAGGAATGCATCGCGAGAGTGCCAAGGCCGGCGGTGCGCGATGGCCAGCGATGCAATTCCGGGCGTGCCCAGGATGGACCACCGGCCTAAACTGACAAACGACTGACCCACCTTCGCCTCTTCGAGGCTTCGGCGGGCAGGCAACTTGACAACGAGGTCAGGAGTCAGCGTGCCCGGCAGGGCTCGACCCGCCTTCGCACCTACGGCGCTTCGGCGCGCTGAGGTCTGGCGTGGCGTGACCAGGTCGCCAGGGCGACCTGGCACGCCCGGCAGGGCTCGAACCTGCGACCCCCGGCTTAGAAGTTTCCGGGAGCGAGGCCGCCTGGGACCGCAGCAGGCCGCTGCGGCCTCACCAGGCTGAACCGAATCGCTGCTGCAGACCACCCGAAGCCGCCACAGGCAGCCTCGGATTATCCGTCGATTGTCAGTCGAGCTCGGCCGCGCTACTGGCCCACCTTCACGAGCGCGTCCGCCAGGCGGACCTTGATAAACGCTTGCCTCGTGACGCCGAGCCGGCGCGCCTCCTGGTCGATCTCCCGCAACAGGTCCACAGGGAAGTCCACGTTCACCCGCTGGACCTCGCGGCCCGGACGGGTCGCTGTGCTGAGGTCCATGTGCGCTGACAGGTCCTTCCCTGCATCGTGCAGGGCATCGAGTCGCGCAGCGGGGAGTGGCTCAGTCCTGACGATAGGCGTCTTCTTCTTCATCGCGTGCTCTTCTGACGGAAATGATGCGCACTCGACCGTCGCGGGTGGTGGTGAAGGCCGACCACACGCGGTTGCCGATCCGGCCAATGACCTGCACGCGCGGCTCGTCGGTGGACCGGGCGGGAATCTCGAGCCGGTCCGGGTCCTGCCAGAGCGCTTGCGCATCAACGAAGTCGATGCCGTGCTTGCGCAGATTCGAGGCCGACTTTGCCGGATCGAACTCGAATTCCATACGGTATATAAAATATACCTTTGTCGAACCTACCGCAAGCTCACGACTCGTCCGCGCGTCAGGCTGCGAATGTGCTGGTTCTGAATGTCAGGAGCACCGAGCTCAGCCGAGCTATGGCTTGTCCGAGTCGTGCGCGCCGTGCGTTCAGTCGCCGTAGCCAGGAAGGGACTTCCTCGGCAAGGACGTCAGCGGAACGTCACGCGACACGGCGGGCTTCGGCTTCGATACGTTGCATCAACTGCGTGCGTAGCGCCGCGCGGGTCACCAGGTCCACGCGGGCGTCCAGGGCGTCTTCCAGCAGCGCCTTCAGGTCCATGAACCGGGCGAACGTGGCCGTACCGTCGAACTCGACCAGTACGTCGACGTCGCTGTCCGGACGGGCGTCGCCCCGAGCCACTGACCCGAACACATACAGCGCCGCGACTGCCAACTCGGACGTGAGTCGAGGAGACAGTTGGCGTACGGCTGCGGCGACGGCGTCCAGAGTCATCGAGAACTGGCGCCGAGTATAGCGAGGTGCTGCTGGTCGGCGTCGTGATCCCCAGTACCATGGAGCCGTGGCGGTGCCGCACAAGTACGAACTCATCGTGTTCTGGAGCGCAGAGGACGCGTCGTTCGGGGTGGATGTGCCGGAACTTCCCGGGTGCATGGCGCACGGTGCCACTCCGCCTGATGCGGTTGCTGCGCCTCGGTGGACGGGTCAAAACCGGCCATTTCGTGGACGTCCAAAACCGGCCATTCCCGCCGGGCGTCGAGACGGTCTGAGTTCTACTGCGCGGCTGCCTCCGGACGCAAGTCGGTGTGCACCTTGGTTCGCCAGCTGCGGGGGCCGCACTTGAGCACGTGGGCGTGGTGCAGCAGGCGATCGAGCAGCGCCGTGACGGCGGCGGTGTCGCCGAGCAGCTTGCCCCAGTCATCGACCGGCCGATTGGACGTCAGCAGCGTCGAGGCGCGTTCGTAGCGCCGCATGATCACCTCGAGCAGGTCCTCGGCGGCCGTGTGCGGTAGCTTGCGCATGCCGAGGTCGTCGATGATCAGCAGCGGCACGGTGGTCAGCTCCAGCATCAGCGCTTTGCGCGTCCCTTCCACGCTGGCCTCGGTGATCTCCTCGAGCAGGATGTGCGCTTCGCGATACAGCACGCGATAGCCCTGCAGGATGGCCGCACGCCCGATGGCCTGCGCGAGATGGCTCTTGCCGGTGCCGGGCGGGCCGAGGAGCAGCACGTCTTCTCGCTGCGCCACGAAGCGCGCGGTGGCGAGCTCGTGGATCAGCGCCTGCGGCATCTTCCGGTTGAAGCCAAAGTCAAAGGTGTCGAGGGTCCGCTCGGCATCACGAAAGCCGGCCTGCTGCAGCCGGCGTGCGAGGAGCCGGTCCTGGCGGCGCAGCAGCTCGTCGCCGACCAGCGCCGAGAGCAGATCGATCGGGGCCTGGCGTTCCTGCTGCGCCTGGCGCAGGCGGGCCTCGAGGACATCGGCCATCCCGGAGAGGCGCAGCTTGCGCAGGGCGGCATCGAGTTCGGGCAGCGTCATGTGGGATCTCCTGTGGTGCGATCGATCAGATCGCGATAGACGGTCAGTTGACGGATCAGCGGGTCGACCTGCCGCAGCGTGAGCGGCGGCCGTCGCTCCAGGTAGCGGCGGAGGAAGCGGTAATTGAGGACGCGCAGCTCGAGCGCCGCCTTGGCCGCGTCCTCGAGGGCGATCGGGCCGTAGCGCTTCGCGAGGGCGAGCGCGCCGAGGATGCGGCGTGTGCCGGCCGCGCCGTCGTGCGTGTGGATGTGCGTGCACAGCGTGTGCAGCGCGGGACCGATCCGGCGGGCGCGCGCCAGGAGCGCGAGCGTCGTCGCCGGCGTCTTGGCGGGCCGGTCCGCCTCCGCGATGCGGTGATGCCCCCGCGGCCCACGCACATGCTCGCGCAGCAGTTGGCCGTCGAGCGTGAGCAGGCGCACGACCCCATCGGTCCACTGCACCTGGACACGCTGGCCGATCCAGCCGGGCGGCGCCGAGTAGTAGGCGGCCTCGACCTCGACGCAGCCATCGAGATGCACGGTGCGCGTGCCGTACCGGTAATAGCGAAACGGCGTGACGGGAAGCGCCTGCAGCACGGGCTGCTCCTCGGCAAACATCGCGGCCACCTGCCGCTTCGTCGTGCCGTGGATGCGGGTGTCCGCCCAGTGGGCCGTCCAGCGATCGAGGTAGGCCTGCGCGTCCTCGAGGGACTCGAAGCGCTGCCCCTTGAGCGGCGTCTGCTTCGCGTGGCCGACGCTGCGTTCGACCTTGCCCTTGCGATCGGGATCGCGCACGCGACACGGCAGCGCCGTGACGCCGTAGTGCGCGAGCACATCGCGATAGAGCGGATTGATCGTCGGGTCGTAGACGTCCGGCGTCAGCACGCCTTCGCGCAGGTTGTCGAGGACCAGCACGCGCGGGGCGCCGCCCAGCTGACGAAGCGCCTGCTCGTGCAGCGTGGCCCAGATCGCCGCGCTCGACTGCCACGTGAGGAGGTAGACGGCCTTACGCGAGTAGCCGAGCGTCAGCACAAACAGGCGTGTGCGCCGGTGTTTGCCCCCGCCCGGCGGCCGCACCATCGGCCCCTCGCCGTAATCGACCTGGGCCTCCTCGCCCGGCGCGGTGACGATCACCACGCGCGCCTCCGGCGTCGCGGCACCACGCAGCCGGCCGACGAAGCGCCGGACGCTCGCGTAGCCGGCCGTGAAGCCGTGGTCGTCGACCAGGTCCTGCCAGATCGCGCGGGCGTTCCGCCCGCGACCGACCGCCTCGGTGATCAGGTCGCGGTACGGCGTGCAGGCGCTCGCACTCGAGGCGCGGGACGGTGTGGGGTCGGTGGACACCCCCGTCGGCGAAATGGCCGGATTTGCCGCCGCTTCGCTCGGCGGCGCGGGCGCGTCGGCCCGCGGCCGCCCGCGGCCCCGCACGGCGACACCGGCGGCCCGGAGATAGCCGCTGATGGTCTCGCGGCGCACGCCGGTCGCCTGCTCGATGCGGCGCAGCGACCAGCCCAGGCGCCCCAGCGCCACCACCTGCTGCTGTTTTTGTGGGTCCAAGACGTTCCCCATGGCGCTCACGGACGCACAGGGCGTCCGGGCGCGGTTCACGTCTCGGCGCCGGCCTCAGGAAATGGCCGGTTTTGAGGTGTCGCTAAATGGCCGGATTTGGGTGTTCACCGAGGGCTGCGGCGCAAGGGGCCATTCAGCTCTGGCTCGATACGGCAGCTGCCGCCGGCCGCCCCATCCCCGAACCCAAGGGCCGGCGCCTGCTGTACGCGTAGTGGGCGCGAGGGTCACCTTCGCGGGCGTCGGGGCAACAGCCGCCCGCACTTCCCACCCCGCGCGCCGGGCCCCCACCCGTCCAGAAGTCCGCGGTGCTACGTGAGCGCCAACAGGCACTTGGCTTCGTGGCTGTCCTTGCCGAGGCGCCAGAGGAGTTCCTCCGGTGGCGTGTCGGTGCTTGGCGGCAGCATCGAGCACATCCGGTCGCCGGCAATCATTTGCACCACACGCATCCGCGTGAGTTCCTTGCGCGGCTCCGACCCGGCCGCCATCCAGCGTGGTCGAGGATACCCCACCTGCGCCGTGTAACTGCGTGATTCACTTCCGACGCCCCGTAGTCGCTGCCACCACAAGGCGAAGAGTACGAGCTGCTGCAGTGCCGAGGTTGAGCGTAAGTCGAGGCGGCCTGCTAAAGAGGCCATCGTCGGCCAAGACCGGATCAGTCGTACTACACCTACGTGGACTACACGATCCGCCATCGCATCGATTGTGGTGGTGGCAACATAAAGACGCTGGAGACGGCCTATCTGTATGCCCAGTACACGAGCGCCTGCCCAGCGTACTACCTTGATCCGCGGCCAGCCGAGTGCATCGGCAGCTCGAATGCACCCGTGGGAGACAACGGCTCAACGTGGCAGGCCAATGCTATTGGGACAAGTAAGTATCACCAGTACATTGCCAGCGAGTATGTATGCCAGTCGACAACGGCAATCAACTATGGCGGTGTGAGCTTTGTCAAGGTGACCGCCGCCGAGGCGTGCCCATAGCAGGGGCGTGAGAGATGCCGGCGGCGTGCGAGTAGTCGCCGTCGCCGGCTAGCGGGGCACGTAGTATCGCCGCGAACGCACATCCACGCCTGGTCGTGTCACCTTCACCTGCACGGAACGAGGCGTCTTGTCAGCGGCAACGTCTGGCTGTCGATATGCGAGGCGATAGTACCGGCGGCTGTCCCCGACCATGGTTGCGACGCCGGCGGTAAGGTCGTTTCTGTCCGTCGTCAAGGTTCCGCCCGTACTGGACGCCATCAAGCCCAGGGCACCGTAGTAGCGAGAGCTCATCTGGTCTACGCGGGCTTGCGCCTCCCGCCCAGCCATCGCCGCAGCCTGTCCTGGACTCGCGCCTGACATGTCGGGAAACGGTGCTTCCAACCCACGCGGATCGATGCCATAGATCGACACATTTGTGTCGGCCATCACCGCTACGAGCTTGTCGTACTCAGCGCGCACCTCATGGCAGGCTTCCACACGCCCGGCACCAGGGTCGCTCATGAAGATCTTGCGACCTTCGCTGATGACCAGAATGGAGCGCCTCTCAGCCGGGTTTCCTCTCATGACGCGCGCAGCTCTGTTGATCACCGTCAGCAGGACAGTGGAGTCATGGCACTCTTGGCGCTCAAACTGCGGCATCGTGCCTTTCTGTCCGCGAACCCGCTGGATCAGCCGGGTCGCGTGCCCACGATCTGTCGTGAGCTGCATCACGAGCTCGTGAGGGCCCGTGTTGACTATGGCTAATCGATCTTCTCGGCCAAGTAATCGCAGCAAGAACTGCAGCACACCAATTACCTGGCTCGAGTGCCGAACGCTGATCCCAAGGTCATCCACAACGGCGACGAAGTCGCGTCGAGGTGGAGTGCCTCCTGTCGTGTTCACGGATAGGTCGACGAAATCGAATGCGACGAGTTCTTGAGCTACACCATTGTCGAGGACCTGTACCTCTGCCTTCGACAAGTCCTTCACCGGCTCGCCATCTTGTGTTACGACGGCCGAGATCTCAACGATCGTGGTCTCAGCACGAAACGTGGGCTGGTCGGTGCGAACGACTGCACGTGGCACCGCAACCGCCATGAAGGCAGCGACCGTCATTAGTGCCAAGCTAGGCATAGATGAAGAGAGTTGACGAGCGGCTTGGGAACGTCAAGCTCGTCGCTATCGTTGGTGGGCTGCGTAGGCTTCAGTAACTGGCAGGTCGAACGTCACGCTTTGGTCCGGGCCTTCCTGAAACGCGCGAGACGCGGATTCGCCGCAGGTTGGGCCGGAGCCAATCTGGCGACCAGGTTCTGGACGGCCATATCGGTTGCCTGCCGGACGACACCGGTACGAGGGCGGGCAGGGCATCGACGAGGCAAGGGCGCTGAGGCGTGGCCTGTGGCTGCCGGGGAGGCGAGCGTCTGGGCTTGATCCGATTGCGAGGGCAGGTGCTGAACGATGGGCCGGTCGCTCGACGGCCGACATGGCTACGAGCGGCCGAGAGGGCAGCGCCGAGGTCTGAGAGAGCTGAAACAGCGCTGTGCTCACCGGCCAGGCGTTCAGCGTCGAGACCATTCGCGCGGCGTGAGCGCGTAAGCGAAGCCTGACGGCTGGCAATCGACTGACAACGCGACGGGCGTCGCTATCCGAGCGAGGACCGATCCACTTGCCCAAAGAGCCGGGGGTCGCAGACCCAGGAAGCACTGAGGTCATGCCACAACGGGCGTAAACGTGTTGGTCAGCGCTGCATTGCCGGGCCTCGGCGGGATGGCGCACCGGCCGAAACTGACAAACGACGGACAACTCGAAGTGGCCTCCAGCGGTCTTCAGTTGCCTCCGCAGACCGAAGGGCGGACCCTGGCTAGCAAGCCCATGCTTGTAACGTGTTGTCAGTGAGTGGCTTGATGGCACGCCCGGCAGGGCTCGAACCTGCGACCCCCGGCTTAGAAGTTTTCGGGGGCGAGGCCACCCGAGGCAGCAGCAGCCCGCTGCAGCCTCACCTCGCTGAGGCTCGATCACCGCTGTAGGCCACTCGAGGCCGCTGGTGGCAGCCTCGGATTGTCCGTCAATTGTCAGTCGAGCTCAGCTATGTGGATACGGTTCATGTCGGGTGGGCAGTATGGCGTTGCCAGCGCGACAGGACAGGCCACGCGGGGCCGCGACGGTATCGCGTCAGGATCGCGCGCGTCGATTAGCACGATACGCGTGCTATAGTGCTAGGCGGTGATCCGGACGCTGGCCGACGACACGACGCGGGACATCTGGAACGGCGTCAATTCCAAGGCGGCTCGCCGGATTCCGAGTGAGCTGTGGCCGGTCGTGCGCCGCAAGCTGGACCAGATCGATGCTGTGACGAAGCTTGACGACCTGCGCGTACCGCCGGGCAATCGCTTGCACGCGCTCGGTGGGGACCTGGCTGGGCATCATGCCGTGCGCGTCAACGACCAGTACCGACTCGTGTTTCGGTTCGAGGGTTCAGACGCTTTCGACGTGCGCTGCGCCGATGACCACTGAGGACACCGACATGCTGCCGACCCATCGCCCTCCGACGCACCCGGGTGAGATGCTCTTGAAGGAGTTCCTCGAGCCGTTGGCCGTGTCTCAAGTCGAGGCCGCCAAGCGGATGAACATTCCCTTCCAGCGCCTCAACGCGATCGTCCGGGGACGGCGCGGCGTCAGTGCGGATACGGCGCTGTTGCTTGAAGCGCTGACCCACTGGGACGCGGAGATCTGGATGACGCTTCAGGCGAAGTGGGATCTGTGGCATGCCATGCAGGCCCGGGGGCGGCGGCCAAGGGTCCGCGCCCTCCCGCAGTCAGCCTAGCAGCGGCCCGCCCTCGCCATCGGCGCCGCCGCAACCGCGTCGGGCCGAGTAGCACCGCGCGCAAGGCCTGCACAAAGAGTCCTCTTCGCGCTACGCTGGGCCGATCCCCGTGAGGAGAGGTTCACATGCGCTCGTTGATTCTGCTCACCCTCCCGATCGCGTTCGCTTGGAACCTTGGCACGTCTGACGGCAGAGCCGGTGCCGGGCCCCGCCGTACCAGTGACGTCTGGGACGGTCGTTCCGGCAGGTGTGCGAGCGCCGGAGCGTGTGCCACCGCCGACGCGGCGTCGCTGGCTGCGGTGACGGAGGGCGTGCGTGGTGTGGTGTGGTCCCAGGGCACGAGCGTCGTGCACGCGGGTCGCGCTCGGCTTGATATACCTTCACTGGGTCTCGGTGCTCAACGGCACGACTCACGTCCCAAGCGCGCTGCCTACCTGGCGGCTCCTTACACGTTGCGCCTGGCGGCGATTACGCGCTGTGACGCCACCAGTGAAGCAAGCATGCTTCACCGGAGGCCAGACGACAGCGATCATGTCGTCTGGCGCGGCCCGCTCGTGAACAACCCGGTGTGGGCCTGGGTTGACCCCGCGCGTGGATGGATGGCCACGATAGGCAACGAGTGCCGCTACGACCTTCAACACGCTGTCGTGATCTACGACCAGGCGGGGCGAGTCGTGCGGGACCTCAACGTCGGTCAGCTTCTCACGCTCGACGAACGTCGGCGGATCGGCTTCGAGGAGTTTGTGGACACGCCGCGGCGCCTGGACGAGCACGAGCGCACCGGTAACGACCTGTGGAGAAGTGGCGGGGAGGTCGTCTTCACGCCCGACACCGTCTCGCTGACGCACCCGCGAATCGAACGACGGGTGCTCCTTGCTCGCCGGTGAGCGGGCCAACGAGTCGCCGCGGTCGCGTGCGTTTCCCCGCCTTCGTGCTAGGTCGAGCAGCATCCGATCCACTTGCCCAAAGGGCCGGGGGTCGCAGACCCAGGAATGCATTGCGAGAATGCAACAACCGGCGATCACGTGCCGGTCGATGCTGCATTTTTGTGCCCGGCCAGGATGGACCACCGGCCCTGACTGACAAACGACTGACAACGTGAGGTGGCCTCCGGCGGCCTCCAGTTGCCTCCTCGAGAACAGAGGCGGCGGCCCGCCGCCTGGCTGATCCTTGTAAGTGTCTGAGGGAGAGATGCTTAATTGGTACGCCCGGCAGGGCTCGAACCTGCGACCCCCGGCTTAGAAGGCCGGTGCTCTATCCAGCTGAGCTACGGGCGCGCACCGACGCGATTATCGCACCCCGCGGACAGGGCGGCAGGGCGCGGGAGCGCCCTCGTACCAGCCCCCGGCCCCCGCCGGCCCCACCTGCCACGAAGGCCGAAGGCCGAACGACCAAGGCCGTCAGATCGACCCAGCCTCGACCATGTAGTTGTTCGCCGTGCACTGCGCCGAGTCGTCCGAGGCCAGGAACAGCGCCATCCGCGCCACGTAGACCGGATCGATCGGGTCGGGCAGGCACTGCGCGGCGAGCTGCGCGGCCATCTTCTCCGGCGTCACCCACAGCGTCTTCTGCCGCTCGGTCATCGTCCAGCCGGGGACCAGCGTGTTGACGCGGATGCGGTGCGGCCCGAGATCGCGGGCCATGCCGCGCGTCAGGCCGTGCACCGCCGCCTTCGCCGTCGTGTAGACCGGGAAGCCGCCCCCGGCCCGCCACCACGAGTCCGATCCGAGGTTGATGATCGACCCGCCGCCCGCCGCGATCATGCCGGGCGCCACGGCCTGGATGGCGAAGAACATGTGCCGCAGGTTGGTGGCGATGCGCTCGTCGTAGAACTCCGGCGTCACGTCTTCCCACCGGTGCCGGTCGTCGCGGGCGGCGTTGTTGACCAGCACCCGCGCCGCGCCGTGCACGTCGGCCACCCTGGCGACGGCCTGCCGCAAGGCGTCGACGTCGCGCAGGTCGCAGGGCTCGAAGTGCACCCGTGCCCCGGCGGCCTGCAGGTCGGCCACCAGCCGCGAGCCGCTCTCGACGTCGAAGTCGAGGAAGGCGACGCGCGACCCCTGGTCGACGAACGCGCGGACGATCTCCATGCCGATGCCCGACGCGCCTCCGGTGACGAGCACGGGCACGTCCCTGAGGCTGGGGTAGATGGCGAACGAGGGGGAGGAGGACGTTGTCACCATGGACGCCGAGCTTACCCGAGGCGGGCCTGTGCCGCTGCGCCGCGAGGGGCTGACGTCAGGGGACCAGCACTTCGCCGCGATCGTACGCCTCGCTGTAGGCCGCCCACTGCCCGAGGGCCAGCGCGCTGCAGCGTGCCGCCAGGCCCGGCATGGCGCGCTGCCACGCCGGGCGCGCGACGTAACGCTGGAGATCCTCGATGCGGCTCGCCCCGTGGCGGTAGCACCCGCGGAGATGCGCCCAGGCCGTCACCGCCGCCATGCTCGCCACCGCCGACTCGAGACGCGCCAGCCGGCCGTCCCAGCGCTCGAGGTCCAGCCGGTCGGTCATCGGCTGCAGCTCCTTCAGGACGAAGGAGCGCCCGCCGATCGTCAGCGTGTGCAGCAGCGCCGGCGAGATCGCCTGCGCGACGCGCTGCAGCGTCACCACCCGCTCCGCCTGCGACGCCCAGCGCGTGTGGCCGCCGCTCACCGGCAGCGTCGACGGCACGGCCTGCTTGACGTCGAGCAGGTAGTTGCCGCGCGGCGAGCCCTTGCCCTCGACAAGCACGACGTAGCGCTCGAGCCCGAGGCTGCCCTTGCCGGCGACGCGCCACGCCGCGTCGAGCACGCGATAGAACCGTCGATCGCCCTGCTCGGCGCCGAACCGCTCGATCGCTGCCTTGAGCCGGGCCCGGCGCGCCTCGGCGATCGGCAACGCGCGGTCGGTCATCCGCAGGCGACGACCACGCGCCGTCCTGACGGTGCGCGCCTTGAGCAGCTGCGCTCGCGTGCGCTCGATGACACTGCCGAGCAGGTCGCGCACCATCCCGTCGGCGGTCTGGCGCTCGAGCCAGCGCGCCTTGCCGTCGAGGATCCAGGCGCGGTAGCGATCGACGAACAACTCGCCGAGGGTCTCGGCCTGCCGCGGCGACAGCCGCAGGTGCGCCGCCACGTGGATGCTGCCCATGAAGCGCAGCACGTCGAACGTGAACGGCGCCAGCGTCGCTTCGTCGAAGTCGCTCAGGTCGAAGTACGCGAGGCGGTTGTCGCCCTTGTAGACGCCGAAGTTCTCGAGGTGGAGGTCGCCGCACACCAGCAGCGCCGGGGCGTCGGCCAGCACCGCGTGACGGGGCAGCGTGTCGTAGAAGAGATGGCACGTGCCGCGATAGAACGCGTAGGGATCGGCGCGCAGGATCGCGAACTTGCGGCGCAGCATCTCCGGGTCGCGGCCGCTGTTGTAGTCGAGGATCGCCTGCGCCACGTTCACGAGGGCACCTGCCGGACGACCACCGCCGTGCCCCAGGGGTCGCGCACCTCGAAGGCCGCATCGCCGATGGGGCGCACGGCGACGCCACCCGCGCCGAGGCTCGCGGCCAGCGACGCGACGTCGGCCGCGGCAGGCAACTCCATCGTCCAGGCCAGCAGCTGCGCCTCGTCGGGCGCGGGCGCCGTGGCGGTCGGGCCGGCCCAGGTGTTGGCGCCGAGGTGATGGTGATACCCGCCCGCGGCGAGGAACAGCGCGCCAGGGTACCGCCACACCATCCGGTCGAAGCCCATGCGATCGCCGTAGAACGCGCCGGCGCGCGCCGTGTCGCCGACGTGCAGGTGCACGTGGCCGATCACGGTGCCCGACGGCATGCCGTCCCAGCGAACGTCGCCTGCCGCCTGCATCAAGCCCCGCACGTCCACCGGGTCGGTGGCCATCCTCAACTCACGGCCGACGCGCGTCCACGCCTCGCGCGGTCGATCGGCGTACACCTCGATGCCGAGGCCGTCGGGATCGGTCAGGTAGAACGCCTCGCTCACCAGGTGGTCGGCCGCGCCGGCCCGCACGCCGGCCTCTCCGAGGTGGCGCACGAATCGCCCGAGGTCGGCGCGCGTCGGCAGCAGGGTCGCGAAGTGATAGAGGCCGTGACGCGGCGCGGCGCGCCGCGCGCCGCGTCGCTCCATGAGGTCCACCAGGGGACGGAGGTCGCCGTGCGAGCCGAGGCGCGCCCGGCCGTCGGCGTGGTCGAGCACCCGCAACCCGAGCACGTCGCGGTAGCAGGTCAGCGACCGCTCGAGGTCGGCGACCTGCAGGCGGACCGGCCCCAGGCGCATGGCCTCGGGGAGTCGGAACCCGGCAGGCGCCTGCCCGTAGCTGCCCGGCACCGCCGGCTCGATGGCCGCGGCGTCGCCGAAGAGGTCCTCGGACCCTGCACCCATGGCGCTATCGTACCGGTCGCCGTTCCGGATGGCCTACGGGCTTCCGCCTTGGTCGTCCAGCCGGTCGGCGAGGAACGTCGCGCAGTGCGCCCGCAAATCCGGGAAGAACTCGGCGAAGTCGTCGGCAATCGACGGGTAATGCGCCGCCAGTTCCTCGCCGGCGGTGCCGATGTCCCTGGCGACCGCGGACCGGCGCGCCATGCCCCGCAGCGCCCGCTCGACGTACGCGATGTCGGCATAGCCCGACAGCCAGTCGCCGCGGGTCATCGCCTGCACCAGCGGATGGATCTCGCCGGGCAGCCGTGGCAGGTTGCCCTGCAGGGTGCGATACACGTCGCGGGCGAAGGCCTGCAGGTCGCCTTCCCCGTGGCGGGGCCACTCACGGGCCAGGACGTGGTCGTAGTAGACGTCCACGATCACCCCCGACAGGCGCCCGTATCGATGCGCGATGCGTTGCTTGGTGCGGCGCACGACGTGGTGCCCGTCGGAGAAGCTGTCGATGGCGCGATGCAGGCGGATGCCGGTGCGCATGCGCGGGGTGACGCCCGGGTGCGCGTAGCGCTCGACGCGGCCCTTCACGAAGTCGCCGAGCAGGTTCCCCAGGCGCAAATCCTCCTCGCCGGCCGACAGGAGGAAGTGCGCGAGGAAGTTCATGGGGGAAGGCTGAAACGCCGAACGCCGAACGCCGAACGCCGAACGCCTAAGGCCGGACGCCGAACGGAAACGCCGAACGCCGATTGGGTTGGCAGGGCGTCAGGGGCGGACCGGGGGCTTGCGGAGCACGTCGCGCACCGCGAGCAGGAGGTGACGGCCCTTGAACGGCTTCTGGAGAAACGCCAGGCCGTCGCGCATGATGCCCTGGCGCAGGACCGTGTCGGCCGTGTAGCCCGACATGAAGAGGGCGCGAATCTCCGGGCGCTCGGCGCCGAGCCGTTGCGTCAGCTCGCGCCCGCCCAGCCGCGGCATCACCACGTCGGTGAGCACCATGTCGATGCGGCCGCGGTGGGCCGCCGCCTTCTCGAGCGCGTCCTCGCCATCGGTGGCGGCGATCACCGTGTAGCCGTGCTGCTCGAGCAACGTGCGGGTGAGGCCGCGCACCGCTTCCTCGTCCTCGGCCAGCAGCACCACGGCAGGCGTCTCGGCGCGCAGGTCCTCGTCGTCGACCTCGCCAGCGCTGGCCGGCGGCGCCGCGTCCTGGTCGGCGGCCAACGGGAAGTAGAGCTTGAACGACGTGCCGTGCCCGGGCTCGCTGTAGAGGATCACCTGCCCGCCCGCGACGCGCACCATGTCGCGCACCACGGCAAGGCCGAGGCCCGTCCCGTGCCCATCGGCCTTGGTCGAGAAGAACGGCTCGAAGACGCGCGAGGAGATTTCCGGCGCGATGCCCGCGCCCGTGTCGGTCACCGCCACCAGCACGTAGTCACCGGCGGGCAGTTGCTCGTCGGCGCCGGCGCGCCATCCGGCATCGAGCGAGGTCACGCTGCTCTCGATGGTCAGCGTGCCGCCGCGCGGCATGGCGTCGCGCGCGTTCAGCGCGAGGTTGAGGATCACCTGCTCGAACTGCCCGGCGTCGACCCGCACGCGCGCGCCGCGCCCGTGCGCCAGCCGCCGCAGCGTGATCGAGGGCGGTAGCACCTGCGCGAGCAGGTCCTCGAGCGCGGCGAGCAGGTCGCTCACGTCGGCCAGTTGCGGTCGGGGGATGCGGTGCCGGCTGAACGAGAGCAGCTGCCGGGTGATGCCCGCGGTGCGATCGCCGGCCTGCTTGAGCTCCTCCACCAGGCCGCGGTTCGGGTCGTCGGCGGCCAGCTGCGACAGCAGCAGCTCGGCGTAGCCGGTCACGACCGTCATCATGTTGTTGACGTCGTGGGCCACCCCGCCGGCCAGGCGACCCACCGCCTCGAGCTTCTGGGCCTCGCGCAGGCGCGTCTCGGCCTCGCGCGCCGCGTCCTCCTGGCGCCGCCGCAGCGACACGTCGCGGAACACCACCACGGCGCCGCGCGCGTCGGTGCCATCGGCAATCGGCGCCGCCGACAGCTCCACCACGCGCGGCTCGCCTTCACGCCGCAGGAGCTGGAGGGGCTCGGCGATCACCTGCACCGCCTGCTGCGCGATGGCCTGCCGCGCCGGATCACGGACCGCGGCGCGGTCCTCCTCGCCGACCACCGGGAACACCTCGACGATGGGCCGCCCCTCGGCCTCCTGCCGCGTCCACCCGGTGATCTGTTCCGCGGCGGGATTGAGGAAGGTCACGGTGCCGTCGGCGTCGGTCGCGATCACCGCATCGCCGATGCTGCTCAGGGTGGTCAGGAACCGCTGCTCGCTGGCCCGCAGATCGCGCTCGAGCCGGCACCGGTGCAGGGCCAGGCTCAGGGTGACGCGCAGCTCGTGCTCCTGCAGCGGCTTGAGGATGTAACCGTAGGGACTGGCCGCCTTGGCGCGCTCCACCGTCATCTGGTCGGAGTGCGCGGTCAGGAACACGATGGGTGTGCCGAGCGTGCGGCTGATCTGCGTGGCGGCCTCGATGCCGTCCATCTCGCCCTTGAGCCGGATGTCCATCAGCACGAGGTCGGGGCGCGCCTGCTGCGCCGCCACGATCGCCTGCTCGCCGCTGACGACCAGTCCCACGACGGTGGCGCCGATGCTCTCGAGCCGCTCGCGCAGCTCCTCGCCGAGCAGCCGCTCGTCCTCGACGATGAGGATCCGGACGTCGAACCCGGTGGCGGTGGCGGTGGCGTGGGTGATGGGCATTTATGCGGGTATCGGCGACGGGAGCGCGCCAGGGGCGGCCGCCCCCACGACGAGAGGGAAGGTCAGGCTGGTGCGGGTGCCGCGTTCCTGGCGCACGGTCGCGAGGCGGCCCTCGAGTTGCTCGGTGAGGGCCTGCATGAGGCGCATGCCCAGCGTCTGCGTCCGATCGGGGAGGAGGTCTTCGGGCACGCCGACGCCATTGTCCACGATCTCGATGCGCACCTCGCCGCTCCTGGCCAGGGCCTGCACGCGGAGCACCGGCGGCGCGCCGTCGACGAACGCGTGCTTGAAGGCGTTGGTCAGCACCTCGTTGAGTAGCAGGCCGCAGGGCACCGCCTGGTCCAGCGACAGCCGGATCGGCGCGATCTCGCGCTCGATGCGCAGCCCCGGCAGCGTGCCGCGGTACACGTTGGCCAGGTGATCCACCAGCGAGTCGAGGTAGCGCGAGAAGTCCACCGCCGACAGGTCGTCGGACCGGTACAGCACCTCGTGGACCATCGCCATGCTGCGCACGCGCGACTCGCTCTCGCGGAACACCCGCACCGTGTCCGGGTCCTTCGCATACCGTTGCTGCAGGTAGAACAGGCTCGACATGACGGCCATGTTGTTCTTGACGCGGTGGTGGACCTCGCGCAGCAGCACTTCCTTCTCGCGCAGGTTGGTCGCCATCCGTCGCTCGACGGCCCGTTGCTCGGTCACGTCGCGCACCGTCGCGATGATGCGCAACTGCTCGCCGAGCCGGTACGGACTCAGCCCCACCTGCGCCGGGAACGTCTTGCCGTCGCTGCGCACCGCGGTCAGGTCGGGCCCGGGACCACGCGTCAGCATCGCCTGCGGGTCGGCGGCGTAGCGCTCGCGATAGGCCTGCACCGCGCGCCGGTCGGTCTCGGCGACCAGCATGTCGCTCGACTGCCCCAGCAACTGGTTGCGCGAGTAGCCGAACATCCACTCCAGCGCGCCGTTGACCTCGACGATCAGCCCCTCGTCGTCGACCACGACGATGCCTTCGGGGGTGGCGTCGAGCAGCATGCGCAGCGACAGCGCGGTCCGCTCACGCTCGCCGATCTCGTGGACGAGCACGCCGTTGGCCTCGGCGAGGGCCTCGTTGAGCAGGCGCGTCTGGAACTCCTGCCAGCGTCCCTGCTCGATGGCCAGGGCCAGCACCAGCGTCGCCATGCCGATCGTGGCCAGGTACCACTGCGTCACGACGACGCGCGCGTCGAGGTCGGGGTGGGTGAGCGCGAACGCCGCGCCGCCGGCCCCCGTGCCCGAGACGGCGACCAGCGACAGGCCCACCATGGCGAGCACCGCGCCGCGGACGCCGAAGCGTACCGCGATCAGGATCGCGAACGGGATCACCTCGAAGGGCAGCGAGAGCAGCATCGGCGCCCGCACGATCCCGACGCCGTCGAAGAAGACCAGCACCGACACGAGGGACATGGCCCCGAACGCGAGGATCGCCTCCGGCGCTCGGCCGGCCCGCTGGGCGCCGGGCGACGTGGGCACGTGGGGGCGCTTCCAGACCAGGGCTGCCGGGGCGAACAGCATGATGCCGACGGCGTGGCCCGACGACCACACGGTGAACACGTGCCACGCGTCCACCATGGACCCGCCCGCGCCGCGCACGAACATCGCCGCGGCCGCCGCCGCCACCATGGAGCTCAGCGTCCCGACGGTGACCAGCGCGAACAGGTCCTGGGGGCTGTCGAACCGGACCAGGGCCGGCCGCATCCGCATCAGCGTCCACGTCGCCAGTACGGCCTCGGCCACGCCCAGGCCCGACAAGGGCAGCGCCAGGGTCAACGGCACGCCGAGCAGGTGCTGCAGGAGCGCGGTCGTGCCCCAGGCCGCCCCGGCCATCGACCACCAGGCCGCCCGGGGCAACAGCAGGAGTGCGCCGACGAGCACGCCGGCGGCCGGCCAGAGGATGGCGATGGAGCCGGGCACGCTGAACAGCCGGAAGCCGGCCCAAGCGGCGACGCCGTAGATCCCGGTCGCGGTCAGGATCTGCAGCGGCAGGGGCACCGCGACGACCCGGGGGCGGGCGGCGGGACCTGACGTGTAGGGCGACTCCTGACGGGCGGGGGGATGGGGCACGGGCGGATGGTATGCCGCGTGCCAATGCAAGAGGAACTCCAGCCATGGGCGGGCCGGAGCGGGCCACCTGCTCGGGAAAAGTGGCCGCAGGAGGCGAAGGCGACCCGGCCGGCGGGCGACAGGTGTCGGCCCGTCGATGCCGCGGTCGGCCGGCCGGCCGTCAGGAGATGCTGGCGGTGCCCGGAGAGAACGACGGCGGGTCGCTGGCCGGGAAGGACTCCTCGGACGCCTCGTCGATGCGGGCGTTGGCCGCGTCCTGCGTCGAGGCCGCGGGGCCGAGCCACCGGCGGACCGTCTGCACGTCGTCGTGCCCCAGCAGGGCGCGCGTCAGGAGGATGCCGACGCCGATGCCGACCAGGCTCACGCCCAGCCAGGTGAGCGTCTGCCGGCCTTCGCCTGCCGGATCGAGTCCGGGACGGTCGCCGAGCCAGGCGCCGCTGTGCGGCGCGTCGTCGGCCAACCCCTCGCCGAAGGCATCCACCGGATACCCGCGGTCGCTCCGCTTCCACAACTTCTTGTCGAACATGCGCGGGCCCTCCGTCTCTCGAGTCATCGACGTGTCCTCACGGCATCGTCTCACAGAAGAAGACGCCTGAATCTCGTCGGGAGTTTGCTGACGCCGCCCGTCGTGTGCGGGGCGCCGCACGCGCTGGCGTACACTCGACGCCGTGCATCGGCGGCGTTTGCTCACCGGCGCCGGCGCGAGTGCGCTGGTGGCGACCCTCGGTCCCTGGGCGCGGGCGCCACGCGCCTCGCAGGCCCGCCACGCAGAGATCCTCATCCGCGGGGGCCGCGTCTTCGACGGGGCGCTGCAGGAGCCGCGCGCCGGCGACGTCGCGGTCGGACAAGGCCGCATCCTCGCGGTCGGCGACCTGCCCGGGTGGTCGGCGGCCCGCACCATCGACGCCGGAGGACGCATCGTCGCGCCCGGCTTCGTCGACACGCACTCGCATGCCGGCGAGAGCCTGGTCAGGAAGGGCCTGCACTCGGCCGAGGCGCTGCTGGCGCAGGGCGTCACCACGCTGGTCATCAATCCCGATGGCGGCGGCCCGGTGGACCTTGCCAGACAGCGCGCCGCGATGGGCCTGCTCGGGCTCGGCGTCAACGTCGCGCCGCTGGTGGGGCACGGCTCGATTCGCGGGGCGGTGCTCGGCGGCGAGAACCGCGCCCCCTCGCCGGCCGAGCGCACCCGCATGCACGACCTGCTGCGGAGCGCCCTGCGGGAGGGCGCGTTCGGGCTCTCGAGCGGGCTGTTCTACACCCCCGGTGCGTACGCCGCCACCGACGAAGTCACCGACCTCATGCG
Source organism: Luteitalea sp. TBR-22 (assembly GCF_016865485.1). Lineage (NCBI taxonomy): Bacteria > Pseudomonadati > Acidobacteriota > Vicinamibacteria > Vicinamibacterales > Vicinamibacteraceae > Luteitalea > Luteitalea sp. TBR-22. The sequence continues at coordinate 1,576,873 of NZ_AP024452.1, forward strand.
GGTCGCCGCGGAGGTGCTCGGGCCGTCGGCGGTCCACACCAGCCACATCCGCGACGAAGGCACCTACTCGATCGGCGTCGTCGCCGCGGTGGACGAGATCATCGCCATCGCCGAGGGGTCAGGCACCACGGGCATCGTGACGCACATGAAGGCGCTCGGCCCCGACGCCTGGGGCCGGACGCGCGAGTGCGTGGCGCACGTCGAGGCGGCGCGTCGCCGTGGCGTCGCGGTGTGGGCCGACCAGTATCCCTACGAGGCCTCCGGCACGAGCCTGTTCGCGGCGCTGATCCCGCGCGAGGCGCAACGGGGCGGCCGCGCGGCGCTGGCCACCCGGCTCGCCGACCCGGCGCAGCGCGCCGCCCTGCTGCCGCAGGTGGCCGACAACATCCGCCGCCGCGGCGGCGCCGCATCACTGCTGATCGCGTTCCATCCGCCCGACCGCAGCGTCGAAGGGCGATCGCTGGCGCAACTGGCCGAGGCGCGGCACGTGCCGCCCGAGGAGGTCGCGCTGGCGCTGGTGGCCCGCCACGACACGTCCACGGTGTCGTTCAACATGTCCATGGACGACATCGAGTACCTGATGCGCCAGCCCTGGATGATGACCTGCAGCGACGGGGCGACGTACTTCGCCGGCGAGGGCAAGCCGCACCCGCGCGGGCACGGCGCCTTCACGCGCAAGCTGACGACCTTCGTGCGCGAGCGCGGCACCGTGTCGCTGACACAGGCGCTGCACTCGATGACCGGGTTGCCGGCGCAGGTCTGCTCGATCGCCGGGCGTGGACGCCTCGTCGAGGGCGCGCACGCCGACGTCGTCGTGTTCGATCCGGCAGCGCTGCGCGACGAGGCGACCTATGCCGAGCCGCACCGTCACGCGACCGGCATGTCCTGGGTGCTGGTCAACGGCGTGCCTGCCATCGCCGATGGCCGATCGACCGGCGCGCTGGCGGGCGTGTCGCTGCGGCGGGAGGCGCGGCGCTCCTGACCGGCGGCCTGCCCCCGGCCCTGCTCGAGGCCGTCGAGCGGGAGGTCGATGCGCGCCCGGCGGCGCGGGTCGCTGCCGCCGCTGCCGCGCTCAGCGAGGACTACGCGGGTGGGCGCCCGTCGGCCATCGACGACGATGCGTGGCACGCCGCGTACCTTGCGGTGCGCCTGCCCGCCACGTATGCGGCCGTCGCGGCGACCCTCGGCATGGTGCCGCCGGAGATGCGGGCCGGCGTGCGGGATCTGCTGGATCTCGGCGCGGGGCCAGGCACCGCCACGTGGGCGGCCCTGGCCGCGTGCGCGGACCTGAAGGCCGTGACGCAGGTCGACCGCAGCGCCGCGCTGCTGGCCATCGGGACGCGCCTCGCACCGGCGGCGGTCGAGGGCCGCGACGTTGCGCTGGCCTCGCGCGTCGCCGACATCGGGGCGTCGACCGCGTGGCCGGCGGCCGACCTCGTGGTCAGCGCGTTCACGCAGGGCGAACTGGCGGGCCCGGCGCGGGCCCGCCTCGTGCTCGGCGCCTGGGCAGCATCACGCCACCTGCTGGTGCTCGTGGAGCCGGGGACCCCGGTCGGCTTCGCGCACCTGGCGGAGGCGCGGACGACGCTGCTGGGCGCGGGGGCGCAGATGGTGGCGCCGTGCCCGCATGCGGGCCCCTGCCCGGTGCGCGAGGCGGCCGGCCGCGACTGGTGTCACTTCAGCGTGCGGCTGCCGCGGACGCGGCGGCATCGACAGCTGAAGGGCGGGACGCTGGGGTACGAGGACGAGAAGTTCGCGTGCCTGGCCGTGGCACGGACGGCGGCGGCGCCGGCAGCTGCCCGGGTGCTGCGGCACCCGCGGGTCTCGAAGGGGCAGATCAGCCTCGACCTGTGCACGGCCGACGGCCTGCGCCGCGAGGTGGTGACGCGCCGCGACGCGTGGTGGCGCGCGGCGCGCAAGGCGACGTGGGGCGATGCCTGGGACCGGGACACCGCCCCTGCCGATACCGACGACTAGCGGCCCTCGCTCGAGGGCGGCACGATGCCCTTGAGGCGCATGTAGGTCACCATGTTGCCGTAGTGCTCCATGTTGTGCGAGTTGTTGAAGGCGAACACGGCGAGGCGCGGCGTCGGGCCGGTGAAGAACTTGATCTCCTCGTGCACGTTGGCCGCGGTCAGCTTGCCGATGGCGGTCTCGCAATAGGCGAGCGACTCGCCGAGCGCCTTCTCGAGCGCGGCCTTGCCGGTGACGGTCTTCTCGATGTTGCCGGGCGCCGGGCTCTTCTCGCCGATCGCCGTCGAACAGATCATGTAGTTGGCGTTGGCCACGTGCCCCACCAACTCGCCGAAGCTGCGCACCTCGGGGGTGGGCTTGAAGGCGTAGTCGGCCTCGGCCACCTTGGCGGCCGACTTCACGAGGTTTCCCTTCACCATGGCGTGCTGGGCCTTGATTGCGGCCACCATGGGGTTGTCCTGGGCCGCCGCGAGCGCCGCAGTGCCGAGCACGATCGCCATCGCCATCGCCGTACGCATCATGTGTGTCCGTCCTCCCGATCGCCCGACATGGACGAGCCGGAGGCATTGTACCGAAGCCTCCAAGCACGTCCGTTGACGTCTGCTAGGATTGACGAACCTGTGAGCAATCCCTTCCGAAAGGATTCGTGCATGACCGGTGGGTTCAGGGCAGTCCTCCTCGGCGCGGCCATCGTGACCGCGCTGTCGTGCTCGACCGGCGCCGCGGCGCTCGACGGGATGCAGGCGCCGAGCTCGCCCCTGCAGACCGAGCGCCGTCCCGACGTGATCTTCGTGCCCACCCGCGAAGTGGTGATCGACGCCATGCTGAAGGCGGCCAAGGTGACGCCGGCCGACGTGGTGTACGACCTCGGCTGCGGCGACGGGCGCATCGTCGTCGCGGCAGCCAAGCTCGGGGCCCGCGCCGTCGGCATCGACATCGACCCGCAGCGCATCAAGGAAGCCAACGAGAACGCCGCCAAGCATGGCGTGACGGGCAAGGCGACCTTCCGCCAGGAAGACCTGTTCGAGGCCGACATCCGGGAGGCGACGGTGGTCACGCTCTACCTGCTGCCGAGCCTCAACGTGAAGCTCCGGCCGCGCCTGCTCGAACAGCTCAAGCCGGGGACCCGCATCGTCTCGCACGACTTCGACATGGGCGACTGGGCGCCCGAGGAGACCATCGAGGTCGACGGCAAGACCGTCTACCTCTGGACGGTGCCGAAGAAGTAGCGTCGCTGGCGAGTCAGGGCCGGCTGGCCGGGGCCGCGAGCTGGCCGTCAGCCAACCGCACCAGCGTCTCCACCAGCAGGCCGGGCTCGACCGGCTTGGCCAGGTGCGCCAGGAAGCCCGCCTCGAGCGCGCGCTGCCGGTCGTCGGCGCGCGCCAGGCCGCTCAGCGCGATCGCCGGCACCGCGCCGCCGCCGATCGCGGCCAGCAGCGCGAACCCGTCGCGGGTCGGCATGCTGAGGTCGCTCACCAGGATGCGCGCCGGACGTTCCGCCCACAGCGCTTCCGCTTCCCGCGCCGAGCGCGCCGTGCGCACCAGGGCGCCCTCGCGCTCGAGCACGAACGCGATCAGCTCCACCGTGTCGGCGTGATCGTCGACGACGAGGATGTCGACGCCGGCCAAACGCTTGTGCAGGCGCGCCTGGCGGGCCACGTCGGCGCGCGGCGCCGGGGCGTCGGCCCGACGCTCGTGCGCCAGCGGCAGTCGCGCCACGAAGCTGGAGCCCCTGCCCCGGCCCTCGGAGCTGGCCGAGATGCTGCCGCCGAGGTGCTCCACGATGTACCGGGTGATGGACAGGCCGAGCCCGAGCCCTTCGTGCTCGCGGGTGGAGCTGGTGTCGGCCTGCTGGAAGCGCTCGAAGATCGACGGCAGCAGTGAAGGGTCGATGCCCTCGCCCGTGTCGCAGACCTCGAGTCTGGCCTGCCCCTGATCCAACCCGCACGCCACGTGCACCGAGCCGCCCGCCGGCGTGAACTTCACCGCATTGGTGAACAGGTTGGAGATCACCTGGCGCACGCGTTCCCGATCGGCGACGACGAAGGGATCCCCACTCACCTCCAGCGACACCTCGAGCCCCTTGTCGGCAGCCAGCGGGCGCAACTCGTCGACGGTCTCGCGGACGACGCTGGCCAGCGGCAGGGTGCTCAGGTGGAAGACCAGCTTGCCGGAGACGATGCGGGAGACGTCCAGCATGTCGTTGATCAGCTGCGTCTGCTGACGGAGGTTGCGCTCGATCGTGTCGAGCGCGCGCCCGACGTGGGTCGCGTCCAGGGGCCCGGTCCGCAGCACCTGCACCCAGCCGAGCACCGACTGCATCGGCGACCGGAGCTCGTGCGACAGCACCGCGAGGAACTCGTCCTTGGCGCGGCTGGACCGCTCGGCGGCCTCGCGCGACGCCTCGGCGGCCTCGAGCAGCAGCTGCCGCTCGGCGATGCGCTCGCGCAGGTCCTGGTTCAGCGCCCGGATGCGCTCCTCGGTGGCGCGCTGGGGCGTGACGTCCTGCATCACGCCCTGCACCAGCACGAGCTCGCCCACGGCGTCGAAGAGCAGACGGCCGCGGTCCTCGATCCACACGGGACCCTCGCGGCCCTGCAGGAACGCCTCCGACAGGCGGTACTGCGACTGGTACTGCCCGTCGGCCGAGCGCGACGCCTCGCGGATGCGGGCGACGTGGGCCGGCCGATCGTCGGGGTGGATCAGCGCCGTGCCTTCCTCGCGATTGGTGGGCAACTGGTCGGCCGGGATGCCGAGCACGTCACTGGCCGACGCGCCGTAGCGCACCCGATCGGCGCGCGGGTCGTACTCCCATGCGGCCATGCGCGCCGAGGCCAGCGCCCGGTGCAGCCGCTCCTGGTGGCTCAGCGCCTGTTCGCGCAGTTGCCGGGCCTCGGTGACGTCGCGGAACACCACCGAGATGCCCTCGGCGGTCGGCGACACATGGAGCTGCGACCACCCGCCCGGGCGCAACACGGTGGGCAGTTCGACCGTCACCGGCACGCGCTGCTCCATGACTTCGCGGTAGTAGTGCTCGAGCGGTGTCCCGAGCGCCTGGGGGAACACGTCCCAGCAGACGCGCCCGATCAGCTCGTCCTCGCGGCGGCCGAAGTAGCGCTGCGCTGCGTCGTTGACGTAGGTGTACCGCCACGAGAAGTCGACGGCCACGAAGCCGTCGGTGATGCTGTCGAGCACCGTCTGGACGCGGTGCTCGGCGCGTTCGGCCCGCAGGCGCGCCTGTCCGGTGAGATGGGTGAGCCAGACAATCGACCCGCCGACGATCAGGAAGACGAGGAAGGGCAGGAGCGCGAGCGGAGCGTGGGCGGCGCCGGGCACCCAGAGCCAGGCGCTGGCCGCGGCCGACAGCATGAGGGCGACGATGCCCGGGCCGAGCCCGCCGACCAGCGCCGCGAGGACGATCGCGCCATAGAAGGGGCCGAACGTCGTGCTGCGCGGCTCGGCGCCGAGGGCGAGCAGGCCCAGGCGACAGAGCACCGCGCCCGCGACGAACAGCACGGCGATGCCATATCGGCCGACGGGAGACGCGAGGCGCACCATGCGTGACGGGGGCCGGGTGGCGGCGGGAGGCGCTCCCGGGAGTTCATCCGACGCGACCGGGGGAGTCAAGCTCAGCAAGAAGGATCAGCCGTGCGCAGCAACCGGCGCGGGCCGCCAGGCACGCGCCGTGGTGGCCACCAGCACGAGGCCGCCGCCGAGGCTGCCCAGCAGCCCGGGAGTTTCGCCGTGGACCAGGAACGTCCACAACGGATTGAGCGCCGGCTCGAGGAGCAACAGCAGCGACGCCTCGAGGGCCGGGAGCTTGCCGATGCCCCGCGTGAGCAGCACGTACGACAGCCCGAGCTGGAAGCACCCGAGATACCCGATGACCGCCCAGTCCACGGGGCGTGCGCCCACCACGGGGAACGCCAGCGGCGCGCAGAGCAGGAACGCCAAGACGTTGCCGTAGAAGGTCGCCGTCATGGCGCCGCGGAGGCCTTCGTCGCGGGAGATGTGCCGGACGCCGACCAGGACCAGGGCCCACGTGACGCCGCTCGCCGTGGCGATCACGTTGCCGAGCACGGGATTGGGGGCCGTGGTCGAGGGCGCGACCGAGCCGGCGAACAGCAGCACGAGCCCGATGCCGACGACCACCAGGAACGGGAGGTCGCTGGCGTGCATCCGCTCGCCGAGCAGCCATGGTCCCAGCAACACGAGGTACAGGGGGGCGGCGGCCTGCAGGAACACGGCATGTGCCGACGTCGTGAGCTTGTTGGCGACGATGAACGTGATGAAGGTGACCGCGATGATCAGGCCGACGCCCAGCGTGCGCCAGGTCGGGCGGAGATGGATGCGGGCCACCAGCAGCAGGAACACGGCCGCGACCGCCGAACGGAAGCCGGCCACCTGCCAGGAAGTCAGTGTCGTCGCCTTCACGACCATGCCCGCGGTGGAGAAGAGCACGGCGGCGATCAGCACTTGCAGGCGTCCACTCATCGGGGCGGGATCGTATCAGGGTCACGTGAACGTCGGCCGCGCCCAGCCACTAGCCCCCAGCCTCTATCCCCCCGCTTCATTCACATGAGCCGATGATCGGTCGCTCCCGCCGGCCACGCGGGTGTGGTGAAATGCGCGCATGTCGCTGTCCTCATCCTCGTCCCGACTCTCGCGCCGCGCCTTCGTCGCGCGGACGCTCGGCACCACCGGCGCCCTCGGCCTTGCGCCCCTCACCGGCCTGGCGCGCGGCGCCGGGATCCAGGGCGCCAACGACGCCGTGGGAGTGGGCGTGATCGGGGCCGGCATCCGCGGCGAGATCCTGATTCGCGCCACGAAATCCATTCCCGGGACGCGCATCGTGGGCGTCGCCGACGTCTACGACGGGCACTTCGCGCGCAGCAAGGAAATTCTGGGCGACGCCATCGTCACGACGCGCGACTACCGGCGACTGCTCGACAACAAGGACGTCCAGGCGGTCGTCATCGTCACGCCCGACCACTGGCACAAGCAGATGGCGATCGAGGCGATGGCCGCCGGCAAGGACGTGTACATCGAGAAACCGATGACGCACGCCTGGGAGGAAGGCGAGGCGATCGTCGCGGCGGCGCGCACGCACAAGCGCATCGTGCAGGCGGGCAGCCAGTGGGCCAGCATGCCGGGCAACCCGAAGGCGATCGAGATCATCAAGAGCGGCCGGCTCGGCAAGATCACGCAAATCAACGGCGCGTTCAACCGCAACACGGCGACCGGCGCCTGGTACTACCCCGTCCCGCCCGACGCGTCGCCCGAGACCATCGACTGGCCGCGCTTCCTCGGCTCGGCGAAGAAGGTACCCTTCGATGCCGAGCGCTTCTTCCGGTGGCGCCTGTACTGGGACTACTCGGGCGGGCTGCCCACCGACCTGTTCGTGCACCTGATCACCGCGACACACACGCTCATGGGCGTGAGCATGCCGAGCGAGGTGTTCGGGATGGGCGGCATCTACCGCTGGAAGGACCGCGAGGTACCCGACCAGATGGCGGCGGTGATCGACTACCCCGAGGGCTTCACCCTGAATCTCGCGGCGACGGCCAACAACGGCCACCCGTATCCGCCGCTGACGATCCTGGGCACCGAAGGCGCGCTGGAGTACTACGCGAATCGGCTCGTGGTCTACGACGAGCCGATGCTCGAGAACTACACCTACTCGACCAACCACTTCTCCGCGGCGCAGAAGGACGCGTTCGCCGCGAAGCAGGATCTCGACCGCGCGTCGATGCGGCCGAAGGCGACGGCGACCACCAAGGCCGCGCCTGCCGAGGAGATCAAGGTGGAGGGCGGCGACGCGACGGTGCCGCACATGGCCGCGTTCTACGACAGCGTCCGCACGCGCAAGGAGCCGTTCGAGAACGCGGCGATGGGCCATCGGTGCGCGACCGTCGGCCACATGGTCAACCTCAGCTACCAGAAGGGCGCGCTCGCGAAGTGGGATGGCAAGCGGGTGGTGGTGTGAGAATGCCGGGACTGCCTGTTCTCCGAACGGGCCTTCAGCGTTCTGGACAGCATGCGCCGTCGTGTTGGCTTCCTTCTGCTCCTGTGTCTCGCGATGCCGGCGACGGTGTCGGGTGGGCCGGCGCCCACGGCGCGGGCCGCGGCGCTTCGGGCGATCCCGCAGCTGCAGTCGTCTGCCGAGACCTGGTTCGAGAAGCGCAAGTGCGCGTCGTGCCATCACCAGGGGCTCGGCATGCTGACGATGGCGGTGGCGCGCGAGCGTGGCGTGCCGATCGACGAGCGACTCCTGTCACGGCAGCTCGATCGGACCCTGCCGCTGCCGCGGTACTGGCTCGAGTCCTTCGTCCTCGGTGAAGTCAGCATCAACGAGCCGGTCGGACAGAGCTACCGGGCGATCGCCGTCGGGGTGCTCGGCGCCACCCGAACGCCCCTCACCGACGCCATGGGGCACCTGCTGCTGGGGCAGCAGCACGTGTCGGGCGCGTGGCGGTCGTACTCGCATCGGCCGCCGCTCGAGGACACCGCGTTCACGGCCACGGCCCTCACCATCCGCGCCCTCAGCCTGTATCCGCCGCCCGGTCGCGAGGCCGACGTCGCGCGTCGCGTCGCGCGGGCGCGCGCCTGGCTGGCTGCCGCGACCCCGCGCGACACCGAGGACCGCGCCATGCAGATCCTCGGGCTGGCCTGGGCCGGGGCGCCGGCGTCGTCGCTGGCCGCCCACCGCCGCGCGTTGCTGGCACAGCAACGGCCGGACGGCGGCTGGGCGCAGATCCCCACGCGCGCCAGCGACGCCTACGCGACCGGGCAGGTGCTCGTGGCGCTCTCGCAGGCGGCGGGTCTGTCGGTGCGCCACCCGTCGTTCCGTCGCGGCATCGAGTTCCTCCGCACCACGCAGCACGACGATGGGTCGTGGCTCGTCGAGACGCGCCGGACATGGCGACCCGGGCTGGAGCACGTCGAGACCGGCTACCCGCACGGCAAGCACCAGTTCATCTCGTACGCCGGTGCGGGGTGGGCGACGCTGGCCCTGCTGCTGTCGGACCGCGACGCGCGGTCGCCGGCGATCGTCGGTCGCCCCCGTGCCGGGCGGCCGGCCACGGGGCCGAGCACGGAGCCCGACGGCCTGACGCCACTCATGCGCGCCGCGTACCTCGGGTCGCTCGCCGACGTCGAGGCGCGCCTCGCGGCGGGCGACGACGTCGATGCGAGCAGCCCGCGCGGGCTCACGGCGCTGATGTGCGCCGTGGCCGACCCGGCGAAGGTCGAGCGCCTGCTGCGCGCTGGCGCCGATCCCGCGAAGGCCACAGAGACGGGGCACACGGCATTGCTGTTGGCTGCCGGCACGAGCGGTGCCATGGACTCGGTGCGACTCCTGCTGGCGCGGGGTGTCGCGACCGATGCGAGGACGACGCGCGGCACGTTCTCCGACCAGACGCCCTTGATGCGGGCCCTCCTGCGCGGCGATCTCGCCATCGCCGCGCGCCTGCTCGATGCCGGGGCGAGGATCGACGGCCCGGCGGGCACGGAACTCCCACCCGTGCTCGTGCCCGTCTTCCAGCAGGACGCCGAGACGCTGCGGTGGATGATCGCCCGCGGCGTCAACCTGGACGTGCACTTCTCCGACGAGTTCGTGCAGGGCGCCACGCCACTGATGATCGCGGCCGAGGAAGGCTCGCCAGAAACGGTGCGAGTGCTGCTCGAGGCCGGCGCCGACCCGACGCGGCGCGACTCCCTGGGGCACACCGCCCGCGACCTCGTGGACAAGGGCATCGACTACGGGCCGACGGGCATCCGCGCCCTGCTCGTGACCGCGGAAGGCGCGCGCGACGCGGCCCGTCCGTGATGAGATGATGTCGACCTAGCTGGCTCCGCCGCGCCCCGTGGCGCCTGCGGGGGCCGTGCTCCCGGGAGGGACGACACAGTGCGAATGCTGACGAGACTGACGATGACCGCGGCGAGCCTGGTGCTTGCCGCGACGGCAAGTGCGCAATCGGTGCCGGAGGTGAAGCTGCCGCCCTCCCCGATGGGGCAGGCTGCGGTACAACTGGGCGGCTCATGGAGCAAGACCGCCGACGGCGAGCGCTACCAGGGCGGCAAGTGGATCGTCGTCGATTACAGCCGGCCGCTGCTGCGCGGGCGGAAGAACATCTTCGGCAGCGGCGCCGAGTACGGCAAGGCGGTGATGGCTGGCGCGCCCCTCTGGCGCGCCGGCGCCAACGCGACCACCACGCTGACCACGCAGCTCCCGCTGATGGTTGGAGACAAGCGCCTGGAGCCGGGGGTCTACAACGTGTTCGTCGACCTGAAGCCGGGGAACTGGACGCTGGTGATCAGCAACCAGCCGCGGCAGCCGAAGTACGACCCGAAGGACAAGGTCAACCTGTACGGCACCTACAACTACGACCCGAAGTTCGACGTCGTCCGTGTGCCGATGCTGGTGGACTCGGTCGAGTACTCGGTCGAGCAGTTCATGATCACGTTCATCAACGCCACCGACACGTCGGTGGTCATGGCGATGGCGTGGGAGAACACCGCGGCGCTCGCCGAGCTCACGGTCGCGAAGTAGGCAGGGAACGGCTCGAGGCTTCAGGCTCAAGGCTGAGCCCTGAGCCCTGAACCCTCAGCCCTCAGCGGGCGCCGGTCGTCTCCACGAACATGCTGTAGATCGACTGGCTGGCGGTCATGAAGAGGCGATTGCCCTTGGCGCCGCCGAAGCACAGGTTGCTGCACACCTCGGGCAGGTCGATCTGGCCGATGTGCGTGCCGTCGGGCGCGATGATGCGCACGCCGTCGTAGCCGGCCCCGGCCCAGCCGGCGCTCGCCCAGACGTTGCCGTCGGCATCGCAGCGGATGCCGTCGGCGCCGCCCTTGCCCATGTCGTGGAACAGGCGACGGTTGGCCAGCGCCTTGCCGCCGACCACGTCGAACACGTGGATGCCGCGGGGCCACGACGGCGACGGGTTCTCCGTGTCGGCCACGTACAGCTTCGAGTAGTCCGGCGAGAAGCAGAGGCCGTTGGGCCGCTTGATCGCCTCGGTCATCGGCGTCGCGACCCGGGTGGCCGGGTCCCAGCGATAGACGCGTGTCGGCAGCTTGAACTCCTCGGGCACGCCCTCGTAGCGCGAGAGCAGGCCGTAGCCGGGGTCGGTGAACCAGAGCGATCCGTCGGGATGCGCGACCACGTCATTGGGAGAGTTGAGGGGCTGGCCGTCGACGCGGTCCACCAGCACGGTGATCGCGCCGTTGGTCTCGGTACGGACCACGCGCCGCCGCTCGCAGGTGATCAGGCGCCCCTGGAGATCACGGGTGTTGCCGTTGCAGTTGTTCGACGGACTGCGGAACACGCTGACCTCGCCGGTCTCCTCGGTCCAGCGCAGCATCCGGTCGTTGGGGATGTCGCTCCAGATCAGGCAGCGCAGGTCGCCGAACCACACCGGCCCCTCGGCCCAGCGGCAGCCGGTGTACAGGCGTTCCACGACGGCGTTGCCGACGCGATACTTGTCGAAGCGCGGGTCCAGCGATCGCACCGCGGGGTCGGGGTACCGCGTCACGGGGGGCAGTTGGCCGGCTTCGGCCCTGGCAAGGGGGGCCAACGCGCCGATGGCCGACAACGAGAGAAATGCACGACGATCCACTGGTCGCCTCCTGGGGCGTGATCCTGCGTGTGTGCGCAGACGATACATGAGCTGCCGCGCATGACACCACTCCGCCACTGGCTGACCAGGACCGCGGCCGCCGGGGCCGTGCTCGCCGGCCTCGCGTGGGGCAGCACGTACCTGCTGACCGAGCGTCGCCTGCACGCGACCTCGGCATGGCCCGTGCTCCCGGTGGGCCGGGTGCCCGCCGACGAGGCCGCGAGGCGCGACGGCGCGCGCCTCGGGCGCGTGCTCGGCTGCGCGAGCTGCCACGGCGAGGGCCTGTCGGGCGCCCGCCACGAGGACGCGCGTACCGGCGTCGACCTCGTGGCGCCCAACCTCACGCGCCTCGTGCCTGCCTACGGCGACGACGCCCTCGCGCGGGCCATCCGGGCAGGCGTGGGACGGGACGGGCGGGCGCTCTACGGCATGCCGGCGCGCAGCTTCCGGCACCTCACCGACGAGGACGTGCGTCGCCTGATCGCCTGGCTGCGGACCCTGCCCGCCCGGGCCGACGCGGTCGGCGCACGACGACTGCGCCTGATCGACCGCCTGCGACTGCTGGCGGGGGTGGGCATGCCCGACGCGCTCACCATGGCCCCGGCTGCGCCGATCCGGCCTTCGGCCAGCGACGCGACGACGCGCGGGCGCTATCTCGCGCACGTCGCGTGCGGCGAGTGTCACGGCGCGACCCTGGAGGGCGACGGCGCACGCGTGCCGCCGCTGACGGTCGCGGTCGCGTACACCGAGGACGCCTTCCGGCACCTGATGCGCACGGGCGAGACGCCGGGCGGCCGCGATCTCTGGCTGATGGACGACACCGCCCGCGCCCGCTTCGCGCATCTCACCGACGAGGAGATTGCGGACCTGTACGCCTACCTGCGGTCGCGCGCCGGACAGTAGCTCGCCGTCCTGCGTCAGCGCCGCAGCGCACCGGCGTGGACCAGCGTGTAGCGGCCGACCGGACGCGGCGTCTCGCCGACATGGGCGGAGAGTTCGAGGTCCACGCGCACGACCGGGAGTTCACGGATCCAGGCGGCCGGGTCCATGAACAGGATCTCGCCTGGCGTCTCGCGCGAGACGGGACCCGTGACCTGCACGGCAGCACCGCCGGCGACGCGGCGCGTCAGCGTCACCTCGGTCGCCTCTCCCACGTCGGCCCGCAACCGCAACACCATGAGGTCGTCGTCGTCCCACACCGCGCAGGGCACGACGGCGCCCGGCGCGAGCGTGTACGAGCGCACGCGGAGCCCCTCGCGCGCCAGCCGGTTCAGGACCGCGTCGGTCACGAAGCCGCCCACCTGCGAGGTCCGTACGGCAGCCCCGATGGCGCGGACCAGCGCCTCGGCCGCGGCCGCACGCGTGCCGCACGCCCCGCACGAGAACAGGTGGTCCTCGAGGGCCATGCCCTCGTCGGGTGACAGATCGCCGGACGCATAGTCCAGCAGGGCGGCGAAGGTGAGACGGGTGCAGCCCGGGCTGGTCATGCCTGCGCCCCTCCCAGCACGCAGTCGCGCAGGCGGGCCATGGCGCGATGACGGATCACGCGGACGGCGCCGGCCGACAGGCCGAGGTCGGCGGCGATGCGTGGCGCGTCCTGCTCGGCGTACCAGGTGAGCAGGACGACGAGCCGGTCGCGCGCGTCGAGCGCCCGCAGGCACGACGCGAGCCGGGGCGCGTCGAGCGTCGCCTCGGTGGGGTGGGCGGCGACGGGAGACGGCGCGAGGTAGCGGGCCGCGAGGTCCTCGCGCCGCTGCCGGCGTCGTCGTTCGCCGGCCGCCAGTCGGCGGCTGACGCCGAGGATGTACGAGCCGATCTCGCCGGGGCTGCGGACGTCGCCAGCACGGAGCTTGTCGAACACGAGCAGCAGGACCTCCTGCGCGAGATCCTCGGCCGCGGCCTCGTCCCGGAGGTGGCGCCGGCCGTACAGGCGCACGCGCGGCGCGTAGCGGCGGTACAACTCGGCCTCCTCGTCGACGGTGGCCGCGGGCGGGCCCGCTGCGATGCGGCGCGCCAGCACGTCGTCGGCCAGCGCGCCCGTCGTGGCATCCGCCTCCGGCATGCGCCGGACGGTACTCACCCCACCGGGGCGACGTCAACCGGCACGGCGCCGAGGCGGCGTTCCAGCATGCCGGCAGCCGCGCGCAGTGCGCCGCCACCGTCACCGACGAACGTCGAGCCGTGCATCGCGGCCAGCACGCGAGGCTGCAGGTCGGCCAGTTCGTCGAGGCGTCGTCGCGTCGCTGGCGTCAGCGGCACGTAGTCCATGAGCACCGGGTGCTCCTGGTAGGCGGCGATGGCCGTGTCCCAGCGGCCGAGGATGTCGCTGGAGGTGACGGGCTCGACGTCGCCGAGCTGGTGGAACAGATCGGAGCAGAGAAGCACGCCCGAGGTCTCCTCGAACAGCAGGCCGGCGTCCCAGCCGTGCGGCAGGTGCGGTGTCGGCACGAAGCGATACCGGTGCCGTCCGGTGTCGATCACCTCGTCGCGCCGCAGGCCGCGGGCCGGCCGATCCGAGAAGTCGGCGAGGTTGACCATCGCCCCGACCTCGCTGCACACCGGCTGCGCGCGCGGGGCGACGGCGAGCCACTCGTTGAGGGCGCCACACTCGTCCACCTCGAAGTGGCTCCAGCTGATCCAGCGGAGCGTGGACGGGTCGATCACCTGCGCCAGCGCGTCGCGCACCTCGGGGAACATCCGGCGCATGCCGGTGTGGAACAGCAGCGGCTCCTCGTCGCGGATGAGGAAGTGGTTGAACTGCAGGTCGATCTGCGGCACGTGGATCGAGATGCGGTACAGGTCAGGGGCAACTTCGTCGATGCGGGCCATGGACACCTCCCGGACGCGGCGCACTCGCGCGTCCCGTCGAGGAAGTGCCGCCAGCCGGCCAGGTGTTACATCCGCATCGGCGAGTGCCGACCGGCGCCATCGCTCACATCCTGAAGACCTCGCGCAGCGGCACCTGCACCGGCGATGCGTCGGGGTTGGTGTCCATGATGTCGGCCATCATCGCCCACCAGCGGCGCATCACCGGGTGATCGGGCAGGGCGTCGAGCGTGTGGTCCGTGCGGCGCGTCAGCACGGCGAACAGCGCGCGCGTCTCCTCGTCGAGGAAGATGCGGTACTCCACCACCCCCGACGCCCGCAGCAGGTCGGCCAGCTCTGGCCAGATCTCGTCGTGGCGACGCTTGTACTCGTCGGCTCGACCCTCGTGCAGGCGCATGCGGAAGGCGACGGTCTCGGTGTGGGCCATGGCGAGGTCCTCGCGGATCGGGGATCGGGGATCGCGGCGCTCTACATCATCGGCACGGCACGCCTGGCCAACTGGATCGGCAGACCCCAGGGATCGCGCAGCATGACCAGGTGCGACCCATCGGGGTGACGCTGGTGTTCGACCAGCACGGCGCCCGCGGCGACCAGCCGCTCGGTGTCGGCGTCGGGATCGGCCGACGTGAAGGCCACGTGCAGCTGCACGGGGTGCAGGTCGCGGTACAGGTCGGCGCGCGCGACCGGGTTGTTGTAGATCTCGATCATCGCCCGACGCGACGCGTCGGCGAGGAAGTGCATGTGCGCGGGGGCGTCGCCGCGCCGGACGACCGTCATGCCGAGGTGAGTGACGTACCACTCGGCGACGGCCACCGGGTCGCCGACGTTGACCGCGAGGTGCTCGAAAGCCAGGCCTGCCATGACGGCAGGTTGTATCACGCCGAGGCCGTCGGGACGACCTCCGCGGTCGGGTCTTCGCGCAGCCAGGCCTGCGCGTCCTCGAGCGACCTGAACACGCTGAAGGTCACCGGGCTCTCGTGGGCGAGGATCTCGGCCATGCGCCCGAGGCCGTACATCGCCGCATGGTCCCCGCCGACGACCATGGCCCACCGCGCGCCCGCCAGTCGGTCGGCGCGGAGCTGGAACAGGCCGACCATCGCGCGCATGCAGTCGGTGGGCGGCGGCACCTCGAGGTCGCGGACGTCTTCCAGCACCGGCATGCCCGGCGCGTACGCGGCATCGTCGATCATCGCGCTGACGAGGGAGACGAAGTCCGGCCACGAGAGCGGCTGGCCCGAGATGGTCAGCACGGCGCAGGCGCTTGGGGTGTCGATGCGGTAGTGTGCGGCCACGTCGCGATTCCTCCTGCCACGGCGGGCGAGATGCAATGGCGCCCCATCCCGGGTGGCGGGTGGGGCGTGGGTGCGGGCAGCCCACCTGGCGTAGGATGCGACGCGTGAATCGCCGGAATCGAACACCCTCGGGGGTGCCCCTCCGGACGTCCGGCCGCCGGACGTTCCTCGAGTCGTTGCTCGCGCTTGGGGCCCTGCCGCTCCTGCGCGGCGGGCTGCTCGCCCAGTCAATCGGCGATGGCGCGTCACTGCTGCAATTGGCCTATGCGCGTCCGGCTCGCCAGTGGGTCGAGGCGCTGCCGCTCGGCAACGGGCGCCTCGGCGCGATGGTGTTCGGCGGCGTCCAGACCGAGCGGCTGCAGCTGAACGAGGACACGCTGTGGTCGGGCGGGCCCTCCGACTGGAACAACCCCGGAGCGCGCGCCGCGCTGACCGACGTCCGGGCGCTGGTGGCGGCCGGGCGTTTCGCCGAGGCCGATCAGGCTGCCAGGCGGATGATGGGCCCCTACACCCAGTCCTACCTGCCGCTCGGCGACCTGCACGTCGTGCACGACCACGGCGACCTCGCGCGACGCTACACGCGGACGCTCGACCTCGCGACCGGCGAGGCCGTCGTGTCGTACCGGCAGGGGAAGGCGACCTTCACGCGCCGCGTCATCGCCAGTCATCCGGACCAGGTGATCGCGATGGACCTGTCGTGCGACACGCCGGGCCTGCTCGCCTGCGTGGCGCGCCTCTCCAGCCCGCTCCACGCGTCGGTCCGCGTCGACGGCGATGCGCTGGTGCTTCGGGGGCGGGCCCCCTCGCACGTCGAGCCGAACTACGAGGACGTGACCGACCCGGTGCGCTACGCCGACGATCGCGGCATGCACTTCGAGGCGCGGCTGGTGGTCCGCACCGACGGCCGCGCCGACGTGACGCCGGAGGGCATCCGCATCGACGGCGCCTCGCGCGCGACGCTCCTGCTCGCCATGGCCACCAGCTTTGCCGGCCCCGACCGCGCCGCGGTCGTCGACGGGCGCGACCCGGCCGCGATCACGTCGGCGCAGATCGCCGCGGCTCGGACGCGTGACTGGGACGCGCTGCGCGTCCGGCAGCGTGAGGATCACGCCGGGCTGATGTCGCGCGTCACGCTCGATCTCGGGTCGGCGCCGGAGACGCTGACGGCCCGCCCGCTCGACGTGCGCCTCGCCGAGGGGCCGGCCGACGATCCGTCGCTGGCCACGCTGCTGTTCCAGTACGGTCGCTACCTGCTCGTGTCGTGCAGCCGCCCCGGCACCCAACCGGCGAACCTACAGGGCCTGTGGAACGAACAGGTGCGCGCGCCGTGGAGCAGCAACTACACGGTCAACATCAACACCGAGATGAACTACTGGCCGGCCGAGCCGGCCAACCTGGCCGAATGCCATGCGCCGCTGCTGGCGATGGTCGGCGATCTGGCAGGCAAGGGCGCCGAGACCGCCCGCGTCAACTACGGCGCCCGAGGGTGGACGACCCACCACAACACCGACCTGTGGCGGCAGACGGCGCCGGTGGGCCGCTTCGGGGAGGGCGACCCGGTGTGGGCGTCGTGGCCGATGGGCGGCGCGTGGCTGTCGCAGCACCTGTGGGAGCACTACGCGTTCGGCGGCGATGCCGCGTGGCTGCGCGGCACGGCGTATCCGCTGATGCGAGGCGCCGCGGAGTTCTGCCTCGACCTGCTGGTGCCCGACGCCGACGGGTTCCTGGCGACCTCGCCCTCGACCTCGCCCGAGCACAAGTTCCGGCTCCCCGACGGTCGGCAGGCGGCGGTGAATGCCGGGAGCGCCATGGACCTCGGCCTCACGTGGGACGCCTGCACGAACGTGCTGCAGGCGGCATCGGTGCTCGGCGTGTCCGATGCCGTCACGGCGCGCATCGGGGAGGTCCTGCCGAAGCTCCGGCCCTACCGGATCGACGCCAACGGGGCCCTGCAGGAGTGGGGCGTGGACCTGCCGCCCGAGGATCCGCACCACCGTCATTTCTCGCACCTGTTCGCGTTGCATCCGGGGCGACAGATCACGCCGTTCGCGTCGCCGGCGCTCTTCATGGCCGCCCGCAAGGCACTCGAGCTGCGCGGCGACGACGGCACCGGGTGGTCGCTGGCGTGGAAGGTGAACGCGTGGGCGCGGTTGCGCGATGGCGATCGCGCGCACCGGCTCCTGGTGCGCCTGCTGCGGCTGGTGGACGAACTCGGCACGCGGATGAGCGGTGGCGGCGGCGTGTACGCGAACCTGTTCGACGCGCATCCGCCGTTCCAGATCGACGGCAACTTCGGCGCGACCGCCGGCATCTGCGAGATGCTGCTCCAGAGTCATGCCGGCGCGCTGGACCTGCTGCCGGCGCTGCCGTCGGCGTGGCCACGCGGTCGGGTCACCGGGCTGCGGGCGCGCGGCGGGTTCGAGGTCGATCTCGCCTGGGAGTCAGGCCGGCTGGTCAGCGGGCAGGTGCGATCGCGCCTGGGCGGCGTGTGCCGGCTGCGGGCCGCCACGCCCCTCCGCGTCAAGGGCGCGCCGGCGCGCGAGGCATCGGGGCCGTGCGCCAACCCGCTGCTGGCCACGCACTCAGTCGCCGCGCCCCTGGTGGCTCCCGGCGTGACCCCTGCGCCGCTGCCGACGATGACGTCCTACACGATCGACGTGGAGACCCGCGCCGGCGAGGCGTTCAGCGTCGGCGTCTAGCCGACGACAGCCGGCCGGTGGGCCGCGTCCCGGAACCCAGGATCAGCTCGTCGCCGCGAGCAGGGCCTCGATTTGCGCGACGTCGACCGGCTTGACGTGGTGGTGGTCGAAGCCGGCCTCGCGGGCCTTGCGGTGGTCTTCGGGCTGGCCCCAGCCGGTCACGGCCACCAACAGGACGTGGGCGTGCGCGGGATCGGCGCGCAGCGCGCGGGCGACGTCGTAGCCGCTCATGCCGGGCAGGCCGATGTCCAGCAGCAGGGCATCGGGCAGGAAGGTCTTCGCGAGGTCGAGGGCGGCGCCGCCGCTGGCCGCCGTGCGCACCTCATGGCCGCCCATCCGCAGCGCCACGGCCAGCGCCTCGGCCGCGTCGAGGTTGTCGTCGACCACGAGCACGCGGCGGCGAGCCCCGGGCGGCGGGGCCGCCAGGGCCGGGATGCCGGCCACCGGCGTCACCGGGGACGTGGCGACCGGCAGCCGAACCACGAACACCGCACCCCTGCCCGGCCCCTCGCTCTCGACCTCGATGGTGCCGCCGTGCCGGTGCACCAGCTCGCGCGCCACCGTGAGGCCGACGCCCAGCCCCCCGTAGCCGTGGGCCCGATCGATCTGCGTGAAGAGGTCGAAGATGCGCTCGCGATCCTCGGCAGCCAGTCCCTGGCCGTTGTCGCGCACGGCGATGACGACGGTGTCGCCGTCGCGGGTCGCCATCACGTCGATCTCGCCGCCCTCGGGCGTGTACTTCGCGGCGTTGTGGAACAGGTTGGAGAGCACTTGCGCGAGCCGTGCCGGGTCGGCGTCGACCGGCAGGGCCGTGTCGCCGAGGCGCCGCGTCACGCGATGACGGCGCGCCTCGATGATGGGCAGCGTCGATTCGAGCGCCTGCTCGATGATGGCCGAGACGTCCACGGTGCGCCGGCGCAGGTCGACCTGTCCGCGCGTGATGCGCGAGACGTCGAGGAGGTCGTCCACCAGCCGGGTCAACTGCTCGACCTGCCGCTCGATGATGTCCACGGCGCGGCTGGCCGAGCCATCGGTCGGTTCGAGGCGCCGCAGCACCTGCGCGGCGGTGCGGATCGGCGCGAGCGGGTTGCGCAGTTCGTGGCCGAGGGTGGCGAGGAACTCGTCCTTGCGACGGTCGGCGACCAGCAGGGCCGCCTCGGCCCGCTTGCGGGCATCGATGTCGCGCGACAGCACGGCGATGCCCTCGCCGGCGGGGAACACGTTGGACTCGAACCAGCGGCCGGAGCGCGCCGAGGGCGTCTCGAACAACTCGGCCTCGCGGGTGGCCATCACCCGCCGCAACCCGGTGGCGAAGGCCGAGCCCACCGCAAAGGGGAACACGTCCCAGAAGTTGCGACCGATGACGTCGTGCAGGGTCAGGCCGGCCCAGGTCAGGCCGGTCCGATTCATGTAGGTGATGGTCCAGTCGCCGCTGATCTCGGTGAAGCTGTCGGCCAGGTGCTCGACCGTGTCCACGAAGCGGCGATAGCCCTGCGCGAGGTCGTCCGCACCCGTCGCGTGTTCTCCCGCGTGGCGTGGACCGTTGTGCATGGTGCGGTCCGCAGTGTACCCGGAACTGCAGCGCGCGCCCCTCGTATCTGATGGGGACGGAGAGCGACAGATGAGGCGACCTGACCTGACGCGGGCGCGTGGCGCATGGATGACGGCGAGTATGTGCGTCGGACTGCTGGTGCTGGGGGCGCCTGGCGCGCGGGCCCAGGATCCGGTCGGCGCCGTCGTCCCGGTGGCGGCGTCCTCGTCGATGGCCGTGTCGGTACCGGCGCTCGAAGCCCGGCCGTATGCCTGGCGCGGGCATGAAGCCGAGGTGGAGGAGTTCCTGCGGACGGCGGTGGTCGAGCGCTTCACGGACATCCCGGTGGGCGTCACCAAGCCGCGCCGCGGCTACTTCGCGCCCGGCGGGCCGGTGCGCAGCATGGCGTGGAAGCCGTTGCCCGAGTGGCTCCTGAACGGCAAGCAGGAAAGCTACCGAGCAGAGATCGCCGCTTATCAGCTCAGCCGCTACCTCGGGCTCGACGTCGTGCCACCGGTGGTGGAGCGCCAGGAGAAGGGCGTACGTGGGGCGGCGGTCTACTGGATCGATGGCGTGCGCCCATGGAACCCCGCCGAGCCGCCCAAGGTCACCGGACCCACCTGGGCGATGCAGCTCAGCCGGATGATGATGTTCGACCAGTTGGTGGCCAACACCGATCGCAACCAGGGCAACCTGCTGCACGACGACGCAGGACACCTGTACCTGATCGACCACTCGCGGGCGTTCACCACGAAGCGGGACCTGGCCGGCCTCAAGGCGCCGCAGCAGTACGACCGCGCACTGTGGGAGCGCATGACCGCCCTCACGCGCGAGGACCTGACGGCCGCGCTGGGACAGGTGCTCGACGCCTCGCGCATTGAGGCCATCCTCGTCCGTCGCGACCAGATGGCGCGCCAGATCGCGCGTCGGGTCGCCGACAAGGGCGAGTCGGTCACGTTCTTCCCGTCGATCTCCTGAACGGCCGGGGCAGCTCCCCCCACCGCGTGGCGTTCCCTCCACGCTTCGCGTCCGCACGAAGACCGGCGGCCGAATGACGCTGGGCGGTTTTTGGCGTATCCTCGCCGCACTTCTACCGTCGCGGTCTTCCGTCGTGCCCGGCAGCGCGCGCGTGCCCCGCTCGTGTCGTTCGTCACGCGCCCGTTGCACGGCGATGGTACCGTTCGTGTCCTCACGTCCCGGCTCGCCGCAGCCAGCCGGCGTCTCCGTGCCCATCTCCACACCATGACCAGATTCCTCCGATCCCTCGTGCACGCCGCCGCCTTGCTGTGCGTGCTCGCACCGGCGGCCCGCGCGCAATTCGACAGCGCGACCGTCCTCGGCTTCATCAGCGACCAATCCGGCGCCGCGATCCCCGGCGTGACCGTCACGCTGACCAACCCTGCCACCGGCATCTCGACGACGGCGGTGACCGACGAGCGTGGTCAGTACCAGCTCCTCAACGTCCGGCCGGGGACGTACACGGTGAAGGCCGAGCTGCAGGGCTTCACGACGGCGATTGCCGAAAACGTGGTGGTCACGGTCAACGCGCGCCAGCGCGTCGATCTCGGGCTCTCGGTCGGCGGCATCGGCGAGACGGTGCAGGTCACCGGGGCGGCGCGGTTGCTCGAGAGCGAGTCCAGCGATCGCGGCACGGTCATCGGCCGCGAGCAGATCGTCAACCTGCCGCTGAACGGGCGGGCCTACGCCGACCTCGCGCTGCTCAGCCCGGGCGTCCGTCGGTCGTCGATCTCGAACTCGCGTGACGCGTCGTTCAACGTCAACGGCCTGCGCAGCGCGCTGAACAACTTCATCCTCGACGGCGTCGACAACAACTCCTACGGCACCAGCAACCAGGGCTTCTCCAACCAGGTGGTGCAGGTGTCGCCCGACGCAGTGGAGGAATTCAAGGTCCAGACCAACAACTTCAGCGCCGAGTTCGGCCGGGCCGGCGGCGCGGTGATCAACGCCTCGTTCCGCAGCGGCACCAACCAGTTCCGCGGTGCGGCCTGGGAGTACAACCGCAACACGAAGCTGAACGCGACCGGCTTCTTCAAGCCCTCGTCAGGCGTCAAGCCGGAGATGAACCGGAACCAGTTCGGCGGCGTGCTCGGCGGGCCGATCGTCAGGGACCGGGCGTTCTTCTTCTTCAACTACGAGGGGTTCCGCGAGGTCTCCAGGCAGCTCACGTTCGCCAGCATCCCGACGATGGCGCAGCGGCAGGGCAACCTGGGCGTGCCGATCCGCAACCCGATCACCGGCGAGGTGTACGCCGATGGCGTGGTGCCGCAGTCGGCGATCACGTCGTTCGCCAAGCAGGTGCTGGCCGGGTTGCCCGAGCCGACGCGGCCGGGGCTGTCCAACAACTTCGACTCGATGCCGCGCCGCGAGGATTTCAACGACAAGTTCGACATCAAGTTCGACCAGAAGCTCGACGCCAAGACCACGATGTTCTTCCGGTACAGCCACCGCGACGTGACCAACTTCGAGCCGGGGCCGATTCCGGGCGACATCGGGTCGCCGGCCAACAACTTCGTGGACGTCCTCAACAAGCAGTACGCGGGCGGGCTGACGCGCACCCTCACCGGCAACTCCTTGCTCGAGCTCCGTGTCGGCGTGTCGCAGACCGACGCCGGCAAGTCGGCGCTCGGCACGGGGACGCCGAACATGCTCGAGGCCTACGGGATCACGGGCCTGCCCACCGACACGTACTTCTCGGGTGGTCTCACCCAGCAGTCGGTGGGCGGGTGGACGGCCTGGGGGCGGCAGAGCAGCAACCCGCAGTTCCAGAACCCGACGGTCATCAACCTGCGCGCCAACTACTCGTGGATCAAGGGCGCGCACACGCTCAAGACCGGCTACGAGTACCAGTCCATCAACACCGAAGTCGACGACGTGAACCCGAAGTACGGGGCCGACTCGTACTCGGGCCAGTTCAGCCGCCCGACGGGCGCGGCGGCCAACGCGCCGATCTTCAACCTGGCCGACTTCATGTTCGGCGCGCGCAACTCGTACGACCTCGTCAACCCGTACGTGTTCAACCTGCGCCAGCGGATGCACTTCGGCTACCTGCAGGACGACTGGAAGGCCGCGCCCAACCTCACGGTGAACCTGGGCGTGCGATACGAGTTCGGCACGCCGCAGTGGGAGGAGGACAACTACCTCACCAACTTCGACCCGGCCACCAACACGCTGATCCAGGCCCGCGACGGCTCGATCTACGACCGGGCGCTGGTCAACCCGGATCGCAACAACTGGGCGCCGCGCGTCGGCGCCGCCTGGAGCCTCACGCCGAAGACGGTGCTGCGCTCGGCCTACGGCCTCAGCTACATCCACTTCAACCGCCTCGGCGGCGAGAACCTGCTGTCGTTCAACGGCCCGCACGTCGTGCCGGTGTCGATCACGCAGCAGCCGTCGCAGGGCCTGTGCACGGCCACCCAGGCGCCGACCACCTGCTTCCGCACCACGCAGCAGGGCTACCCGGAGGGGCTGAACGTGCCGGCCAACTTCAACCCGCTGAACGGCCGCGTGAACTACATCCCGAAGGACCTGCAGAGCGGCTACGTCCAGAGCTGGCACGTGACGCTGCAGCGCGAGCTGTTCTCGAACGTGATGGTCGACATCGCCTACATCGGCAACAAGAGCGACCACCTCATGATCCTGGGTGACCTGAACCAGGCGCGCCCGAACGCGCCCGGCGAGAACACGCTGCTGCAGGCGCGCCGGCCGATCCAGGGGTACCAGTTCATCCAGTCGGCCTTCGACGGCGGCCGCGCCGAGTACCGCGCGCTGCAGGTGAAGGTCGAGCGCCGCTGGTCGGACGGCCTGTACCTGCTCAACTCCTTCACGTGGTCGCGCGCCAAGGACAACGCCTCGGGGCACCTCGAGACGGCCAACGGCGACAACAGCCGCGTGAACATGGCCAACCTCGAGGGCGAGTACGGCCTCTCGGGCTACAACCAGCCGCTCAACAACACGACCTCGGTGGTGTGGGAACTGCCGTTCGGGCGTGATCGCCGCTTCGGCAACGACTGGAACGCGATCCTCGACGGCATCGCGGGTGGCTGGCGCCTCACGGCGATCAACGCCATCACGAGCGGCCTGCCGGTGAACCTCACCTACAACCCGTCGGCGCAGTTCTCGGTGAGCGGGGCGCCGACCTACCGGCCCAACATCTCGGGCGAGATCTACGCGGCCGAGGGCAGCCAGACGATCGACAACTGGTTCAACCGAGACGCCGTCACGGTGCCGACCGATCCGTCGCAGCCCTTCGGCAACGCGCCGCGCAACGTGGCCGCCGGGCCAGCCATCTGGACGCTCGACCTCGGCCTCCACAAGGGCTTCGGCCTCGGCGTCGGCCAGGCCCGCCTCGAGGTCCGCATCGAGGCCTTCAACGTGCTGAACCGGACCAACTTCGGTGCGCCCAACGGCAATCGCTCGTCGACCGACTTCGGGACGATCCGGTCATTGGCGACCACGCCGCGACAAATCCAACTCGGCGCGCGCATCAGCTTCTAGCAGAAGAGTAGAAGAGCAGAAGAGCAGAAGAGTAGAAGGCAGGGCGGAAAGGGCCAAGGACGGCAAGCGGTAAGCTCCTTGAAGACTTCAAGGCGCTTCGCACTTGCGGTCCTTCCTCCTTCCCGCCCTGCCTTTTTACCTTCTACTCTTCTACTCTTCTTACCTTCTACTTCATGCTGCTGATGTCGATCACGAAGCGGTACTTCACGTCGCTCTTCAGCATGCGCTCGTAGGCCTCGTTGATCTGCTGCGCCTTGATCAGCTCGATGTCGCAGACGATGTCGTGCTTGCCGCAGAAGTCGAGCATCTCCTGCGTCTCGGGCAGACCGCCGATGAGCGAGCCGGCGATGCTGCGGCGCCCGAAGATCATCCCCATCACGCTCGGCGACGGGTGCGCGTGCTCGGGCGCGCCGACCAGCACCATGGTGCCGTCGCGCTTGAGCAGGTTCACGAACGGGTCGAGGTCGTGCGAGGCCGCGACCGTGTTGATGATCAGGTCGAAGCTCCGCATGTGCTGCTGCATCGCCTCGGGGTCCTTCGAGATCACGACCTGATGGGCGCCGAGGCGCTTGCCGTCCTCGACCTTGCTGGCCGAGGTCGTGAACAGGACGGTCTCGGCGCCGAACGCGCGCGAGAACTTCACGCCCATGTGGCCGAGGCCACCGAGGCCGACGATGCCGACCTTCTTGCCGGGGCCCGCGCCCCAGTGGCGCAGCGGCGAGTAGGTGGTGATGCCGGCGCAGAGCAGCGGCGCGGCTGCCGCCGGGTCGAGGTTGGCCGGCACCTTCAGCACGAAGTCCTCGGTGACCGTGATGCTGGTGGAATAGCCGCCGTAGGTCATCTGCCCCGGCAGGTGCTTGTCGGGGCTGTTGTAGGTCATCACGAAGCCGAAGACGTCGCAGTACTGCTCGAGGCCGGCCTTGCAGCTCTCGCAGGTGCGGCAGGAGTCGACCAGGCAGCCGACGGCGGCCGTGTCGCCGACCTTGAACTTCGTGACGGCGTCGCCGACCGCGCGGACCGTGCCGAGGATCTCGTGCCCGGGCACGCAGGGGTAGACGGTGCCGGGCCACTCGCTGCGCGCGGTGTGCAGGTCGGAGTGGCAGACGCCGCAGTACTGGATGTCGATCTGGACGTCGGTGGGACCCGGGTCGCGGCGGGTGATCGTCGTCGGCCCGAGGGGCGTGGTCTTGTCGAAGGCGGCGTAGGCGTTGGCTGAGTGAGGCATACGCCCATCAGACTACGCCAGACGGTCCCCGGTGCCACTAGCCGTGCTGGCGGCCAACTCCCTTCTTGGGGTGGCCTCCCGGAGCCTGTACCATGCGGCCACTCCATGACCCGACCGTCGCGCAAGGTCGTGGCCTACGCGCTGGCGATCGCCGTGCCGACCCTGGTGCTGCTGGCGCTTGGTCTGCAGTCGGTGCGCCGGCAGCAGCAGGCCATCGCGCAGCTCGAGCAGGCCAACCGACGCCTGCAGGCCGAGCGCACGGCGGCGTCGCTGGCCGCTCGTGTCGCCTCGGCGGCCGCGGTGGCGCTGCGCGATCCGGCCTGGTCGTCGGGCACGGCCGGTGGACAGGTGACCGCCTCGGCGATCCGGGACATCGCGCGACGGCACCCCGTGGCGCGCCAACTGGTACTCGTCGATGACCGCGAGGTGCGCCACCCCCGACTCCACACGCCGCTCGAGGGCGACCAACCGCTCGAAGGACCGTCCTGTCGTCCCTCGGTCGCCGAGGCCGAGGCCGCCGAGTTCGCCGGCCGGCCGAACGTGGCGCTCGGTGCCTATCGCTCGTGCCTGGCGAGGACGACGGCGCCGGGACCCCGGGCCCGGCTCCTGGCCAGGATCGCGCGTGCGGAGCGACGCAGCGGCGACGTGGCCCGCTCGGTGGAGGTCTACGCGACCCTGGCCCGGCAGCACGGCGACGAGACGGATCGGTTCGGGCGGCCGTTCGGGCTCGTGGCCGCGCTCGAACTGCACGATCTCGAGGGCAGCCGGCACGCCGACCTGCTGCGGCAGGCCCGTGGCGATCTCGTCGCCGGTCGGTGGGACGTGAGTGACGAGCAGGCCCGGTACTTCCTCGAGGAACTGCGCGGCCGGCTCGGCTCCTCGCTTCCGTCGTCGGCGCCCGCGCCCTTCCTCGATGCGCTGGCGGTGGCGCGCGCGGTGCAGGCGTCGCTGCCGCTGCAGGCCACGGGCGGTCCTGGCGACGTCGCCGGCGACGACGTGCTGCTCGAGGGGCGCCGCACGCGCGTGTACCACGCGCCGGTGGCCGGTCCTGACGGGCTGCGCGCGGTCCTGGTGCCCGACGCGCGATGGGTCGAGGCCGAGGCCCTGCCGGCCGTGCTGCGCGAGACCGGCGTGGCAGGACCGGCGCGCCTGCTCGGCGACCTCCGCGCCGTGCCTGCCGTGGGCGTGACCGCGTCGGCCGAGGGCCTGGCGCCGTGGCGGCTGTGGCTCGCCCCGGTTGCCGATGGCGCCGCGTCGCGGCTGCCGGTGGTGCTGCAGGGCGTGATCACGCTGCTCGTGTCGGGCGTGCTCGGGCTCGGCGTCCTGCTGCTCGTGCGCGACGTGCGGCGCGAACGATCGCTGGCGCAGATGCGGTCGCAGTTCGTGAGCGCGGCGTCGCACGAGCTGCGGACCCCGCTGGCGATGATCCTGCTCTATGCGCAGACCCTGCTCGAGGACGTCGACGCCGATCGCGAGGAGCGTCGCGGGTCGTACGAGATCATCGCGCAGGAGAGCGAGCGACTGCGGCACCTCCTCGACAAGGTGCTCGACTTCTCGCGCATCGACGCGGGGCGACGCAGCTACCGGTTCGAGGTGCGCGATCTCGACGAGAGCGTCGAGGCCGCGGTGCGGCTGATCGAGCCACAGCTGTCGCGGCGGGGGTTCACGCTGGAACGCGACCTCGCGCCCGTGCCGGGCGTCCGGCACGACACCGAAGCCATCACCGGCGCCGTCCTCAACCTCGTCGACAACGCGGCCAAGTACTCGGGTACGTCACGCCGCATCGAGCTGCGCCTGAGCGCCGACCTGGACGAGGCGCGCATCGCCGTACGCGACCACGGCATCGGCATCCCGGCCGAGGACCTGCCGCGCATCGGCGAGCGCTTCTTCCGCACCGCCCTTTCCTCGTCGATCGGCGGATACGGCCTCGGGCTGTTCCTGGTCGGTCATGCCATGTCTGCCCATGGCGGGCGCCTCGAGGTGACGAGTGCGCCAGGGGCGGGCAGCACGTTCACCCTCGTGATGCCGCGTCGCGGCGCCCCGCAAGCAAAGGAGCCAGCGTGACCATGACTGTGCCGACGGCGTCCACCGTGCTGGTGGTCGAGGACGAACCCGGGCTGTCGCGTGGACTCGAGATCAACCTGAAGCGCGAAGGGTATCGGGTGGTCGTGGCCGCCACCGGCGAGGCCGGCCTCGACCTGGCCATCCGGCACCAGCCGCAGCTGATCCTGCTCGACGTGACCCTCCCCGGCATGAACGGCTTCGACGTGTGCCGCGAGGTCCGCGCCCGTGGCATGGACGTGCCGATCATCTTCCTCACGGCGCGTACCGAGGAGCTCGATCGCGTGCTGGGCCTCGAACTCGGCGCCGACGACTACGTGGTCAAGCCGTTCATGCTGCGCGAGCTGCTCGCCCGGGTGCGGACCCGCCTGCGCCGCCACTCGCCGAAGCCGGCGGCGCTGCAGCGCTACCGGCTCGGCGAGGTGGACATCGACTTCGACGCGCAGGTGGCGCGGCGTGGCAGCGAGCCCGTGGAGTTCACGGCGCGCGAATTCGACCTGCTCAGGCTGTTCATCGCGTGCCGCGGCCAGGTGGTGACGCGCGACCGCATCCTCGACGAGGTGTGGGGCTACGAGGCGGGCACGACGACGCGGACGGTGGACAACTTCGTGCTTCGATTGCGGCAGAAGCTCGAGCCCGTGCCGTCGGAGCCGCGATACTTCCTGACCGTGTACGGGAGCGGCTACAAGTTCGTGGGCTGAACGCCGAACGCCGAACGGCTGCAGCCGGTCTGCGGCTGCCGACGCCCGACTCCCGACTCCCGGCTCCCGACTCTCGCTCCCGGACGTCGCCGCCGCCCTTCTGGGCGACGGTCAGCGCCGAGGGCAGGTGGGGGGCAGCACGGCTTCTCCGGACGTAGCCGTCGCCCTTCAGGTCGACGGTCAGCGCCGAGAGCAGGTGTGGGGGCAGCACGGCTTCTCCGGACGTAGCCGTCGACCTTCAGGTCGACGGTCAGTGGCAGGGCAGGACGCACAGGTTCCGCGGTGACAAACTTTGACGACTCCTGACGACCACGATGACGATCGGCACGCTGCGCATCGGTAGGCTCCTCGACATCCGGACGTTGTCGTCCATTGCCGGGTCCGCGCGTGGCGCGGTCCCCGAGGAACGCGCCATGTCATCTGCCCGTCGCTCGCTGCTCGCCCTGTCACCGTGTGTCACCCTCGTGCTCACGCTCGCCGTCGCCTCGCCGGCCGCCGCGCAGAAGGCCGTGAAGTTCTACCCGGCGTCGATCACGTTCACCGACAGCCCGGCGTCCTCGTCACTG
This sequence comes from Luteitalea sp. TBR-22, assembly GCF_016865485.1. Lineage (NCBI taxonomy): Bacteria > Pseudomonadati > Acidobacteriota > Vicinamibacteria > Vicinamibacterales > Vicinamibacteraceae > Luteitalea > Luteitalea sp. TBR-22. Next base: position 1,605,883 of record NZ_AP024452.1, read on the forward strand.
GTCGACGAGGTGCGGCTGACCGACGACGGTTACGGCAAGACGTACGAGGGCGCGACGATCGTCACGGCAGACTCGGCGAACCTCAACATCGACCTGTCGCGCAGTCCGCGGAGGTTCAGCGTGACGCTGAAGGATGGCACGGCCTACACGGGCCCGCTGCCGGCGGGCACTGGCCCCGGGCAGGCCGGCGTGACGTACATCACCGGAACCCAGCTGAACGTGTACGGCGTTCGTTCCCTGCTCGTGGGTGCGTCTGCCGTCCGCGACATGGGCATCACGGTGGACGAGATCAAGCGCGGGTATCGCCTGCGCTTCTGGCCCAACGCCGGCATCGGCACTCGCGTCTGCGTGACGCGCACCAGCCAGCAGACGTGGACTGTCTCGTCGCTGAAGGCCCTCGATGCGTGCGGCACGAGTGGCGACACGAGTGGCGGCGAGACCACCCGGCTGATCGACTCGAGCAGGTCGACCAACCCCTTGATTGGCACCTACGTCATGCCGTTCTCTTTCACGGTGGATTGCCCGACCTGCCAGTAGGAGCCGGCATCCTGGTTCGACACGGGTTTCTTCTCGTGGCCCTTGCGGGGGCGCTGGTGCTCGGGCGGGAGGGTCCGCGCACCGCGCCGCTGCAGGCGCAGGCGCCGTCGGCGCCGACGGAACAGGGGCCGTCGGCGTCGGCGGTCCTTCAGCGCGGCATCACGCTGATGGAGACGCGGGGCGACTGCGCAGGAGCCGTCCCGTTGTTCACGCAGGCCGCGCGATCCAGGGAGCCCGTGGTCGCGGCACGGGCCCTGCTCCTGCGCGGGCAGTGCGAGGAGCGTCTCGGCCGCGCCGAGGCGGCGCGCGGCTCCTACGAGCGCCTCCTCCGTGACTTCCCGGGCTCCGACATCGTCATCGAGGCACGACGACGCCTCGACCGCCTCGTCGCGGCGGCCGCCGAGGGCGCCTTCCCGGGACTCGCCTCGCGACGACTGCCGCTGCCCAGCCAGGTGCCGTCGGGCTCGGTGTCGCGAGACGGTCGTTTCCTCGCCTATCACGACGAGGACGGCGTCGCGCGTCGCATGGCGACCGCCACGGGCCGGGCCGAAGCGCTGGTGTTCGGGTCCGACCCGGTGGACGGCAGTCGTGCCGTGCCGCTCCTCCTCTCGCCCGACGGCCAGCGCGTTGCCTACACGTGGCACGCGCGCGCCACCCGGGCTCCGGGCGGAGGACCCGCGGCGCCGACGATGGAACTGCGGGTCATGGCCCTGCCGGCAGGCCCGCAGGAGACGCTCGTGCCGCAGGGCGACGCGCGCTCTGTACGCCCGGTCGCGTGGTCGGCCGACGGGCGCCAGGTGTTCGCCCTGGCGACCGACCCGGCGTACCGCGTCCGGCTGATCGTCGTCGACCTTGACACGCACGACGTCCAGAGGCTGGCCGACTTCGCGTTCTTCGAGCCCTTCCGGGTCTCGCCCCATCCGGATGGGGCGTCGGTGGCCTACGACGCGCCGACGGCCGGCGCGGCGCGCGACATCTTCCTGCTCGACGTGAAGACCCGGACGCCCGTCCCGCTGGTCCGGCATCCTGCCAACGACGTGCTGCCGGAGTTCATGCCCGACGGGCGCGGCGTGCTCTTCGTGAGCGACCGGCTCGGGCCGCTGTCGCTGTGGCTGCAGCGCATCAAGGACGGCCGGCCGGTCGGTGAACCGCAGATCGTCAGGCGCGACGTCGGCCGATTCTGGCCGATCGGCCTGACGACCACCGGGAGCTTCGTCCATGCGCTGCAGGTCGACCTGCCGGACATCCGCCTTGCGCGGCTCGACGCGACCGGACGCTTCGAGGAAGCCGCCCTCTCGCTGACGACGCAGTTCGCCGGAGCCAACACCGGTCCCGAGTGGTCGCCAGACGGGACATCGATGGCCTACCTCTCGTCGCGCGGTGCGATGAGCACCGGCCCCGGCTCGACGCTGCTCGTGGTGCGCGACCGGACGACCGGCGTCGAGCGGACGCTGCAGCCCGACCTGATCCACTTCCAGGGGCCGCGCTGGTCGCCCGACGGGACCCGCCTGCTCGTGCGCGGGCAGGGCACCAACGACCGGTACGGGTTCTTCCTCGTCGATGCCCGGACGGGTGCGGTGCAACCCGTGTTCGCGATGGAGGATGTGGAGCGGGAGACCGACCTCGGCGCCTACCAGTGGGTGCCGGGACGCGAGGCCGTCACCTACGCCCTGAACAACACGGCGATCCGGACGCTCGACCTGCGGACGGAGACGTCCACCGACGTCGTGCCGCTGCGGCCTGGTCTTCGAATCACGGCCGGCCGCGGACTGGCGTGGGACGCCGACGCGAGGCGTCTCGCGTACTCGACGTTCGAGGGCAACGCCAGGGCCTGGACGAACGTGTTGTACCTGCGCGAGGCCGGCGGCGAGACCCGCGAACTGCTGCGGGCGGAGGGCCGAGACGACCTGCGTCTGATGGGCTGGATGCCCGACGGGCGATCGCTGCTGGTGCTGCGCGGCTTCGAGCGCCGCGACGGCCCCGAGGGCAAGACCGAGTTGTGGCGGGTGCCGGTCGATGGCACGGCGCCGGTGTTCACCGGCATCGCGCAGCCAGGGCTCCGCAACGTCACGATGCACCCGGAGGGGAAGGAGGTGGCTTACGTGTACGGCGGGAGCGCCTGGGCGACGTGGGCGCTGGACGGCCTGCGGTGATGCCGCGACGCCGGGATGCCTGATGCGAGCCCCGACTCCCGACTCCCGACTCCCGTCTCCCGACTCCCGTCTCCCGTCTCCCGTCTCCCGTGACAATCGATGACAATCTTCGACGTTCACCGTGACGATCGGTGACGACTGTCTTTCTATCCTTCGAAGCGTCCCGAGTCCCCTCCCGGCGTTGGTCCGCTCGACGGCTGTCGAGTCGTGTCGAAGGAGTCGAAAAGTGCTGCGAACCCCTGTCGTCCGTTCCATCCTCCGTGCCGGCGCCGTGGCGCTGGTCATCGGCGCGCTCGTGCCCGCCTCGCCCGCCTTTGCTCAGAAAGGCAAGCCGGTCCCGAACTCGACGGTGTCGGTGACCTTCGCCGACCGTCTCGGCGACGCGCTCACCAGCGACAACGGCACCCCGTATCCCGGAGGTGTGCTGTTCTCGGCGGCTGAAGGCGACCTGCGTCTCGACATCGGTGCCGCGGGTCGGCTGGTGAAGGTGGAACTGGGAACGCCCATCACTGCGCCGGTCGGCGAGGCGCCCCCTACGGGCACCTACTGGACCGATGCGGTGTTGTTCATCGAGAACCTCCGCGGCGTCGCAGTCGGCAGTACGGTGACGAGGCTGGGACGGATCGGCCTGGGCTCGGCCTATCCCAACCACGCCCTTGGCTTCCGCCAGACGACCATCGGGGGCGTGGAGATATACGGCACGCCGGTGTGCGTCTCGCGGCCGACCGCCGCCGAGTGGGTCGTGGCGTCGTCGGGATGCGTCGGCGAAACCAGCGACACTGCCGGCCTCTTCGAGGAGAACATCAAGCGGGTTGGGCAGCGGTTCAAGGCGACCTACGCCGTGCCGTTCGCATTCACGGTGGCCTGCACCGCCAACTGCCCGCAGTAAGCTCTGTCCATGCCATCCGTCCGGCGGGGCCGCATCGCCCTCGGCCTCGTGTGTGCGCTGCTGGCCGGGAGGGAGGGCCCGGCCAGCAGGGCTCAGGCGCCCTCGACGTCGTCTCCGGCGTCGGGGGCGCTGCAGCGTGCCATCACGCTGGTCGAGACGCGCGGTGACTGCCGCGGTGCCCTGCCCGAGCTCGACATTGCGGCACGCAGTACGGACGCCGCCGTTGCGCCGCGGGCGCTCCTGCTGCGCGGCCAGTGCCTCGAACGGCTGGGGCGACCGGCCGACGCGCGCGCGGCCTACGACGGCCTCGTCACGCGCTTTCCGACTCACCCGCTGACCCGCCAGGCCCGCCGGCGTGCGCAGGTCCTCGCCGCACCGACCAAGGGCGCGATCGCCGCGCCGTCGCTCACGCTGCGCCGCCTTGATGTCGGCGACGCGGTGCACTCGGGTTCGCTTTCGGGCGATGGACGATACGTGGCCTTCCACGACTCCGATTCGGTGCCGTTCCGTCGCGACCTGCTCACCGGTCGCGCCGAGAAGCTGACGCTCGGCGGCGAAACGGACGGCACTCGCGCGGAAGTCCTCCTGCTGTCCCGCGACGGGCAGCAATTGGCCTTCATGTGGGAGGTCGATGGACGCAGCGAACTGCGACTTGCCCCTGCGGTCAATGGTGGCGCAGCGGTCACGCTGGTACCCGCGGGGGCGTGGCAGGCCATCCGTCCGGTAGCCTGGACCCCCGACGGCTCGACGATCCTGGTCATCACGACCGACTTCGAGTTCCGCCTGGCCCTGCAGGCAGTCGCGGTGCGTGCCCGGCGCCTCGACCGCCTGGCTGGCCTCGGCTTTGTCGATCCCTTTCATGTGTCCCTGTCACCAGACGGACGTCAGGTGCTGTTCGATCACGCGAACGGCTCTGGTCCCCGCGACATCGTGTTGCTCGACCTGGCCTCGCGGCGACTGACGCCGCTGGTCACGCACGCGGCCAATGACGTGATGCCGGTCTTCCTGCCCGACGGCCGGTCGTTCCTGTTCGCCTCCGACCGCCTCGGCCCCTTGTCGCTCTGGCGTCACCCCCTGGGCGAGGACTCGGCGAATGAGTCGACGCTGGTCCGGCGAGACATCGGCCGTATCTGGGCGGTGGGCATGACCCCGGCCGGCGTTTTCGTGCACGGCCTGCAGACGGGCATGGTCGACGTGCACACGGTTCGACTTGGCGACGATGGACGACTCGCCGAGCAAGCCAGGCCCGTATCTGCCACGTTCGCGGGGTACAACCAGGCGCCCGACTGGTCACCCGACGGAGAGTCCCTCGTGTACGCGTCGACGCGGGGGGCGACAATCGGGGGCGTTGGCTCGCGGGCTCTGGTGATTCGTGACCGCTCTACTGGACATGAGCGGCTGTTGTACCCCGACATGCTGTTCTTCAATGCGCCACGCTGGTCACCCGACGGGACGCGCATTCTCGTGAAGGGACGGCTCGCGTCCACGAACAAGTGGGGCGAGTACATCGTCGACGCCCGTACGGGCGCCGTCACCCCGGTGGTTGTTGCCAGCCAACTCATGGACGAGACCGAACTGGGCCCTCACCAATGGGTGCCAGGTCGTGAGGCGATCCTGCTGGCCCGGTACGGCAAGGGACTCGTCGAAGTCGATCTCGCGACGGGGGCGGAGAAGACGCTCGTGCCCCTGGAGCCTGGCGTCAACATCACGGCACCACGGGGGTGTGCCTACGCGCCTGACGGCCGCACGCTGGCTTGGTCAACAGTCGAACGCTCGGCTGGTCGTGGCAACGAGACGGTTCTGCGTGTGCGCGAACCCGGCGGCTCGGTGCGCGAGTTGCTGCGGTCCGTCGGGCCGGAGTGGCTGATGCTCATGGACTGGGCACCGGATGGACAAGCGGTGTACGTGGTGCGGCATTTTGCCGCGCGTTCCGGTGCGCTCCCTGCGCGGGCCGAACTGTGGCGCGTGCCCATCGATGGGAGTGCGCCGAGCGACATGGGACTGTCGGCGCCGTCGCTTCGCGCTGTGTCAGTGCATCCCGATGGCCGCAGGATTGCGTACGTCACCGGTTTCCCGACGTGGGAGATCTGGGCGTTGGAGGGGCTCAAGTAATTCCGGAATGCTGGAATTCCGGGAATGCCGGAAGGCCCAAGGCCCAAGGCCCAAGGCCCAAGGCCCAAGGCCCAAGGCCCAAGGCCAAGGCCCAAGGCCCAGGGCCGCCACGGCACAGGCGCCGAGCACGCACCTACTGCCGGGGCGGTAGCGGGTCGGCCAGCCCGAAGACGGTGAACTGGGCGATTCCCGGCGTGATGCCCTTCGGCGCGCCGACCACGACCACACGCACGCGGGTGACCGACGTCGCCGGTAGCTCCCGGTAGTCGATCAGCAGGTCCGTCGTGCTCGCGCTGCGATCGAGCAGCACCTGCCACTTGCCCGGTGCGGTCTCGCCCTCGATGCGATAGCGGAAGGGGCCGGGGACGACGCCACGCCGCGTGTCGAGTCCGACGTCGCGCCACGCGAGCCGCACCGCCCGCACCGTCGAGCGCGTGCTGAGGCGGCTGGTCACGGTCGGCTGCGTGTCGCCAGTCGCCGGTTCCCACCACGTGCGCAGGTCCTCGTCGACGGTCTGGCGCGCCGGAGCCTGCGGCGTCGTGCTCGATGCCACCGTCTGCACGCCGACGTTCAGCGGCAGCCAGCCCGTGTCCGCCGTCGTCGCTCCCGCAGGCTCGCGGCCGGGCAGCCACTGCGGCGTGCTGGTGGCCTGTCGCACGAACAACTCCCCGTCCGCGTCGACCTCCACGCGGTCCATCCCGAGGCGACGCTCGAAGCCGTGCGTGACCGTCGCACGCAGCGTGTAGAACGCCCACAGGTGGCCGCCGGGGCCGCGCGAGATACTGCCGTGCGCCGTGCCGGTCAGCAGGCCGTGCACGTTGCGCATGAACGGATTGCGCCGCTGCGGCGTGAACGGCCCCAGCGGCGAGTCGCTGACGTACGCGCCCATCGCGTAGGTGCGGTTCTCGGTGCCGGCCGCGCCGTACGTGAGGTAGTAGCGCGAGCCGATCCGCAGCACCCACGCACCCTCCACCCAGCCGATGTGCGGGTTCTGGTTGTAGTCGCCGACGCGCTCCCACCGATGCTGCTCCGACTGGAATCGCAGCAGCTCGATCGGCGTGCCCTTGATGCGCGTCGGGTCCTCGGCGTCGAGCTCGACACCCCAGAGGCCCGCGCTCGGCGAGTTGCCCCAGTAGTAGTACAGCCGCCCGTCCTCGTCAGAGAACAGCGCCGGGTCGATGAGCGACGGCCACCCGCCGCGCGCCGGCAGCCCGATTCGACCGAGTCGTTCGAAGGGCCCGAGCGGCGAGGCCGACGCGTACAGGTCGGAATCGGAGGCCATCAACAGGAACCGCCCGCGGTGCTTCACGACGGTCGGCGCGTACCCGATGTCGCGCACGTTCAACGGGTGATGCGTCCACGTGGCGCCCGCGTCGCGACTGACCCACGCCATGTCGACCGACGGATACAGGTACCACGCGCCCTCGTGCCAGAGCGCGGTGGGGTCGGCGAGTTCGCGGTACTGCGCCGCGCGATCGACGAGCCAGAGATGCGACGGGTCGACGGGCGAGCCGACGTCGATGCCGCGCACCAGGCGCCCGATGGGGTAGTCCGGGATCGGGAGCGGATTGCACCAGGTCGACGGCGCACCCGCCGCTGGCTGCGCGCGCAGCGGCACGAGGGTGGTCGGCACCGTCAGCCAGGCACCCGCGGCCACGCACGCCGCGACGAGGCGGGTCACACTCTTCACCTGCAGCATGGGGCGCATCATAGCCATCCGCCTCGGCCCACGACAAACCTGCGAAGCTTGCTGGCCTTGCTTGTCCGCCGTAGCCTTGGCGAAGGCGGAAGCCCTGAGCCCGATCGTGCCCTTGTCCTGCGTCGCATGGTGTGTCACGCTCCGCCCACACGATCACACCGCTGTTGACCCACGTGCCGAGCCCGGCCGTGCGACTTTGCTGCGGGGGACGCAGGACATGGCGAATCGACGGACCTTCCTGAAGGCCGTGGCCATCGGCGCGGCCGCGTCGCGGGTGGCTGCCAGCGACCGCGTGCGCGTCGCCTTCATCGGCGCAGGCCTCATCGGCACGCGGCACCTGATCGACTTCGCCGCGCAGCCCGACGTCGACGTCGTCGCCATCGCCGACGTCTCGCCGCCCCGACTGACCGCCGCCGTGAAGCGCACCGGCGGGCGCGCCGAACCCGTCACCGACTTCCGGCGCCTGCTCGACCGCAAGGACATCGACGCCATCGTCGTCTCGACGCCGGACCACTGGCACGCGTTGATGACGATCATGGCGTGCGCCGCAGGCAAGGACGTGTACGTCGAGAAGCCGCTGACGCACGTCGTGCGCGAGGGCGACTGGATGATCGACGCCGCGACGCGCCACCGCCGCATCGTGCAGGTGGGCACGCAGCAGCGGTCGGGGAAGCACTACCGACGAGCCGCCGAGCTCGTGCGGAACGGGCACATCGGGGTGGTGCGGCACGTCCACATCCGTGCCACCCGCAACATCTCGCCAGGCTTCATGCGTCCCGTCGCCGAGCCGATGCTCGACGCGGCCGCGTGGGACATGTGGCTCGGCCCGGCGCCCCTGGTGCCCTTCGACGCAAGGCGTGGCCTCTACCACTTCCGCTGGTTCTGGGACTACTCGGGCGGCCAGACCACCAACCTGCTGGCGCACGACCTCGACATCGTGCAGTGGATGACCGGCGCGATGCCGCGGCGGGTGTCGGCGTTCGCCCGCCGCTCGCTCGAGGGCTTCGGCGAGACCCCCGATGCGTGCGAGGCGATTTACGAGTTCCCCGAGTTCCTGCTGACGTGGACCAGCTCCGAGGTGTCGGCGGGGCGCTGGCGGGGGCTCGAGATCGGCGGCACGAAGGGCACGCTCACGATCAACAGGGCAGGCCTGCAGGTCGTGCCCGACCGCGAGATTCCTGCCGACGACCAGATTCCGACCCCCGAGTTCGCGGCCGGGACACCCCGTGAGTATCCGCTGCGGACCGAGGCCTTGACCGACGAAGGCTACCAGCAGGTGCGCGACCAGTTCGTGCCGCACGTGCGCGACTTCCTCGAGAGCATCCGCACCCGTCGTCCTCCGGTGTCGGACCTGCGCAGCTCGCAGGCCACCAACGTCGGGTGTCACCTGGCCAACATCGCGCTGCGCGTCGGGCGCGTCGTCACCTGGGACGCGGCGGCCAACACCATCGCCGGCGACCGCGAGGCCGAGGCGCTGCTCACCAAGACGTACCGAGCCCCGTGGGACCGCGAGCTGCGCGCCGTGGTCGGAGGCGCGTGATGGACAGACGCCGGTTCTTCGGCGCCCTGGGCGCCGCGCTCGCCCTGCCGCGAGATGTCGCGCTCGGCGCCGCGCCGCGCTCGTCGCTGTGGCTGGCCTACACCAGCTTCGCCGTCCGCCTGCGATACGGCCGCGACACGAAGGGAACCACGCCGCCGTTCGGCCCCGAGGCGCTTGCGGAGATGTGCCGTCGCGTCGGATCGACAGGAGCCCAACTGGATTTCGGGCAGCTGCAGGCCGGGAGTGACGCGATTGACCGCGCGGCGGCGGCGTACCGGGACCGGCAGCTCGGGCTGGAAGTGTCCATGCCGTCGCGCGCGCTCGAGTCCCCCGAGGCGTATGCCGAGGCGGTGGCCATCGCCCGGGCGCTCGGCGCAAGGTGCGCGCGGGTGGCGTTGCTCTCGGGTCGGCGCTACGAGACGTTCGAGACGGCCGCGGCCTGGCAGGGGTTCGCCAGCCGGTGGCGGGAGATGCTGCTGCGGATGCGGCCCGAGTTCGAGCGGCACCGCTTCCATGTCGGCATCGAGAACCACAAGGACTGGCTGGCGCCGGAACTGGTGTCGCTGCTGCGCGCGATCGACAGCCCGTACGTCGGCGCCTGCGTGGACTTCGGCAACAACCTCGCCCTGCTCGAGGACCCTGATGACACGATCGCGCAGCTGGCGCCCTTCGCCGTGACGACACACGTCAAGGACATGGCCGTGCGCGTGACGCGCGAGGGCTTCGAGCTGTCGGAGGTCCCGCTGGGGCAGGGGCTCCTGCCGCTCGCGCGCTATGTCGGGATGATTGGCAAGGCTCGGCCGGACGCCCGCTTCTGCCTCGAGATGATGACGCGCGACCCGCTGGTCGTGCCCTTCCGCACCGACCGCTACTGGGCCCCGTTCGAGGCCGCATCGCGCGCGCCGGCGCGGCTGCGGGCGTTCGAGGACCGCGTCCTGGCGCGGGCGACGCGCGACCTGCCGCGCGTGACCGGCCTCGCGCCGGAGCGGCAGCTTGCGCTGGAGGTGGACAACGTAGCAGCCTGTGTCGCGCACGCACGCGACGTGCTGCACCTGGAGGCCCCTGACGCATGAGCGAGCATCCGCCGCACGCCCTCGACTTGTTCAAGCTGGACGGCCGTTCCGCGCTGGTGACCGGCGGCGCGCGCGGACTCGGGCGCGTGATGGCCGAGGCGCTGGCCGAGGCCGGCGCCGACGTCTGCCTCACGAGCCGCTCGGCGGCGTCGGCAGCCGAGGCGGCCGCGCAGATGGCTGCCGCGACCGGACGGCGCGTGGTCGGCGTCGAGGGCGAGGTCTCGACCGCCGACGGCGTGCAGCGCCTGGCAACGGCCGTGCGCGACGCGTTCGGGCACGTGGACATCCTGGTGAACAACGCGGGCGTGAACATCCGCGGCAACGCGGGCGACCTGTCGGAGGCCGACTGGGACACGGTGCTCGACACGAACCTCAAGGGCCCGTTCCTGGTCGCCCGCGCCTTCGGGCCGGCGATGTGCGAGCGCGGCTGGGGCCGCGTGATCATGCTGTCGTCGATGCTGGCGACGATCGCGCTGCCGGGGCGCGCGCCCTACGCCTCGTCGAAGGCCGGCATCAACGGGCTCACGCGCGTGCTCGCCCTCGAGTGGGCGAGCGCCGGCGTGACAGTGAACGCGATCTGTCCCGGGCCGTTCGGCACGGAGATGAACCGGCAGCTGATGAACGACCCCGAGAAGTACCAGGCCTTCATCCAGAAGCTGCCGGTCGGGCGCTGGGGACACCTGTACGAGATCAAGGGCAGCGTGCTGTTCCTCGCCTCGGACGCCTCGTCGTTCATGACCGGTGCGTCGCTCGCGCTCGACGGCGGCTGGACGGCGCAGTAGGCGAGGGGCTGGTCGGGGCGCCGGCCCTGGCACCCTTCCCCCTCCGCCTCCCGCCCTTATACTCGCGCCACCGTTGACTTTGACTCCAGGTACCCGAATCGGCGTCTACGACCTCACTGCGCAAATCGGCGAAGGCGGAATGGGGCAGGTCTATCTCGCCACCGACACAAGGCTGAAGCGCCGGGTCGCCATCAAGATCCTGCCGCCGTCGGTCGCGGCCGATCACAATCGGCTGGCGCGGTTCCAGCGCGAAGCCGAAGTCCTCGCATCGCTGAACCATCCCAACATCGCGGGAATCTACGGACTCGAAGAGGGCAACGACGTCACCGCCCTCGTCATGGAACTGGTCGAGGGGGAGGACCTGTCGACGATCATCGCGCGCGGTCCGATTCCCGCCGCCGACGCCCTGCCGATCGCCAGACAGATCGCCGAGGCGCTCGAAGCGGCGCACGGGCAGGGCATCATTCATCGCGATCTGAAGCCCGCGAACATCAAGGTCCGCGCCGACGGCACGGTGAAGGTGCTGGACTTCGGCCTGGCCAAGGCCATGGACCCGGCCGGCGCATCGAGCGCCTCGGCGAGCGCGTTGGCCAACTCTCCCACCCTCACGTCGCCGGCGATGACGCAGATGGGCATGATCCTCGGCACGGCCGCCTACATGGCGCCCGAGCAAGCGAGGGGCCGTGCCGTCGACAGGCGGGCGGACATCTGGGCGTTTGGCGCCGTGCTGTTCGAGATGCTGACAGGCACCCGCGCGTTTGCTGGCGACGACATCACCGATACGCTGGCGGCCGTCGTCCGCGCCGAGCCGGACTGGACGCTCCTGCCGGCCGGGTTGTCGCCGACGCTGCTCGTGTTCCTGAAGCGCTGCCTCCAGAAGGATCCGAAGCAGCGCGTCGGTGACATCCACGACGTGCGCCTCGCGCTCGACGGCGCGTTCGACACGGCCGCGCCCCAGGCGACGCCCGCATCCTCGTCACGGGGACCCGGTGGACGCGTGGCGTGGGTGGTCGCGACCGCAGCCGTCCTTTCGGCGGCCTTGCTCGTCGTGCCGGCGGTCCGGCACCTCCGCGAGGCGGGGCCGGACCGGCGGAGCTATCGCTTCCAGCTCGTACCGCCTGCCGGCGCCCGCTTCTCGACGTTCCGGCTCTCGCCCGATGGGCGCCATGTGGCCTACATCATGGCAAACGGAGAGACAGGCTCAGGGGCGCGGACGCTGTGGATTCGTGCGCTCGAATCGCTCGAATCACGCCAGATTGCAGGATCAGAAGGCTCCTTGTATCCATTCTGGTCTCCCGATAGCGCCGTCGTCGGATTCTTCCAGGCCGGCAAGTTGAAGAAGGTGGCGGTGACCGGCGGCCCCGTGCAGGCGATCTGCGACGTGGCGGATGCGCGCGGCGGCACGTGGGGGCCGGATGGCACGATTCTCTTCGTGGATGGTCCCGGGAGACCGATCTTCAGAGTGCCTTCGTCGGGCGGCACGCCGGTGCAAGTCACCACGCTCGCCAGCGGCGATCCGGGCCTGGGCCATCGGTCGCCCGAGTTCCTGCCGGACGGTCGACACTTCTTGTTCACCGCGACCGCGAGCAGTCCGGACCACGCGGGGATTCTGCTGGGGGCGTTGGACGGGAGTGCCCCGACACGTCTGCTCCCGGACGAATCCAACGGTGTGTTCGCGCAAGGCCATGTCTTCTTCCTGCGCGCCGGGACGCTGATGGCGCTTCCGTTCGATCCGGCGGCGCGGAAGGCCACCGGTGAGGCCGTTCCCGTCGCGGACAACGTGGCGATGGCGGCCAACAACCGCTACGGCGCGTTCTCTCTGGCCGCCAACGGCACGCTCGCCTACTGGAGCGGCGGTGCCGCGGACGATCGCGAGTTGGTCTGGATGGACCGATCCGGCAGGCGTGTGCGCACGCTCGGCGAACCCAAGGGGTTCGGCGGGCTCGCGCTGTCCCCGGATGAGAAGACCGTGGCCACCGCGATCGGCACACGGCCTCAGACCGACGTCTGGCTGGTGGATACGGCCAGCGGGCTCCTCACCAGGTTCACCTTTGGTTCGACCGGACACTCCCCGGTCTGGTCTGCCGATGGGCGAGCGATGTTCTATGCGCGCCGGAGCGGCGCCACCAGTGACATCGTCCGCAGGCCGATCACCGGCGGTGCGGAGGACGTGCTCCTGGAGCAGGCCATCAACCCGCTCCCGACAGATGTGTCGCCCGACGGGAAGACCGTCGTTCACACCATGAGCGTTGCGAACGCGGCCTTCGACATCGGGTTGCTGATGGCCGATGGCGATCGCCGGATGTCCGCCTATCTCAGTTCGCCAGCGTTTGAATCCGAGGCCCGGTTCTCGCCGGACGGGAAATGGATGGCCTACCAGTCCAATGAGTCCGGCCAGTCTCAGGTGTACGTCCAGACGATTCCCATCGGCGGAGGGAAGTTCCAGATTTCGACCGCGGGTGGAGCCCGCCCGATGTGGAGGCGCGACGGGAAGGAGCTCTACTACCTGGATCCCGATCGGAAGCTCATGGCCGTGCCTGTGAAGATCGACGGGACGTCGTTCGAGTCCGGCGCCCCGCAGGCATTGTTCACGGCCACGGGAGCCTCGGGCTTCGTCGTCACCCGCGATGGGCAGCGGTTCCTCGTGAACGTTCCCGCCGGAGGTGAATCCGCCGCTGCCGGACCGCCGCTGACGGTCGTGACCGACTGGCAGGCGGGCTTGAAGAAGTGATAATCGCGCGACCCTTGGCTCTCACACCCGGCACCCGCCTCGGCCCCTATGAGATCGTCAGTCCCATCGGCGCTGGCGGCATGGGCGAGGTCTATCGCGCGACCGACACGAAGCTGAAGCGGCAGGTCGCGATCAAGATCCTCCCGCCGTCGGTCGCTGCCGATCATGACCGGCTCGCGCGCTTCCAGCGCGAGGCCGAAGTCCTCGCGTCGCTGAATCATCCGAACATCGCGGGCATCTACGGACTCGAAGAGGGCAACGACATCACCGCCCTCGTCATGGAACTGGTCGAGGGGGAGGACCTGTCGACGATCATCGCGCGCGGCCCGATTCCCGTCACCGACGCCTTGCCGATCGCCAGACAGATCGCGGACGCGCTCGAAGCCGCGCACGAGCAGGGCATCGTTCATCGCGATTTGAAGCCCGCGAACATCAAGGTCCGCGTCGACGGGACGGTGAAGGTGCTCGACTTTGGCCTCGCCAAGGCGATGGATCCCGCCGGCGCGTCGAGCACCTCCGCGAGCGCGCTCGCCAACTCCCCGACGATGACCTCGCCCGCGATGACGCAGATGGGCATGATCCTCGGCACGGCCGCCTACATGAGTCCCGAGCAGGCGAAGGGCCGCGCGGTGGACAAGCGCGCGGACATCTGGGCCTTCGGCGTGGTGGTGTACGAGATGCTCACGGGCCGCCGCCTGTTCGAGGCCGAAGACATCTCCGAGACGCTGGCCGCGGTGCTCACGCGCGACGTGAGTCTCACCGCCATGCCCGAGGCCGTGCCGCCGCGCCTCCGCACGCTCATCCGCGATTGCCTCATCCGCGATCCGAAGCAACGCCTGCGCGACATCGGCGATGCGCGCCTCGTGCTCGACAGAATCATCGCCGGCGCGCCCGACGATGCGGTCGTGCCGACAACAGCCTCCACGGCGGTCGCCCCGACGTGGCATCGTCTGCTGCCATGGGCCGTCGCGGGCGCACTCGGCGTGGTGGCGCTGCTGCTCTGGGCGCCATGGCGCTCGGAGACACCGGCCGATCGGCCGCTGGTACGCCTGGATGTCGATCTGGGCGCGGACGCGCCTTTCCCACCCGTCGGCAACGGCAGCAGTGTCGCCATCTCGCCCGATGGCACGCGGCTGGTCTACGTCGCCGGAAGTCCCGTCAGACTGTTCACTCGCCGACTGGATCAACCGAAAGCGACCGAGCTTCCGGGCACGCAGGGAGCCGGTCGGCCGTTTTTCTCCCCAGACGGGCAGTGGGTCGGCTTCGCCGTCGGCGCCACGTTCAAGAAGATCTCCGTGGACGGCGGCGCCGTGGTCCCGCTGGGAACGCTCGACGGCAACTTCGCCGGGGCGAGTTGGGCAGAGGACGGCGCCATCTTCGTGGGTGTCTCGGGAGCGAAGGGTCTGCTGCAGTTTCCCGCTGCGGGAGGTGCCCCACAAGTCGTGGCGAAGTCGGCCAACGTGACCCTCGCCAACCCGAAACTTCTGCCCGGTGGGAAGGCGATCCTGTTTTCAGCGGGCCTTGCCGGCACCGGCGTGGACACCGTCGCCATCGAAGTCATGACACTGGCGGATGGCCACCGAAAGACCCTGGTCCGCGGCGGCGCATCGCCCCACTTTCTGCCGTCCTCGGATGGCACCGGTCACCTGCTCTATGTCAACAAGGCCACCCTGTTCGCGATCCCCTTCGACCTGGACACGCTGGAGACGCGGGGCACGGCGGTGCCCGTGCTGGACGACGTCGCCTACAGCGCCGTGACTGGTGGCGGTCAATTTGCCGTCTCGCGCACGGGGACCCTGATCTATCGCCGATCCACCGGAGTCGCGGCGGCCATGACGACGGTGCAATGGCTTGATGCGGCCGGAAAGAAGGAACCACTGCGGGCCACCCCCGGCGCCTATGAGAGCCTGCGACTGTCCCCGGACGGCACGCGGATCGCGCTTGTCATTGACGACGGTTCCAATCGCGACGTCTGGGTCCACGATGCACGGCGCGATGCCACCACGCGGCTGACGTTCGGTGGCATCAATGAGGTGCCGGCGTGGAGCCCGGACGGCCAATACATCGTCTTCAGCAAAGTCACTCAAGGCATCTTCCAGGCGCGAGCCGACGGCGCCAGTACGCCGCAAGCGTTGATGGGAAGCAGGGTGGACCTGTATCCGCGGTCGTTCACGCCCGATGGCAAGCGGTTGTCCTACCGCCGTGCGGAGGGGATTGCCCAGATCTGGACCGTGCCGCTGGACGACCAGGGCGGCCAGTTGAAACCCGGGACGCCGGAACGGTTTCTCACGAGCACGTTCAGCGACCAGGATCCGTCGTTCTCGCCCGACGGCCGCTGGCTGGCGTACAGCTCGAACGAATCGGGACGAAGAGAGGTGTATGTCCGCGCGTTTCCGCCGCCGTCGTCCGGCCAGGGCGGCCCTTCGACTTCGCTCAGCGCAGGCAAGTGGCAGATCTCCAATAGTGGCGGCGCCAATCCACACTGGTCGCGCACTGGCCGCGAACTGGTGTACGAATCCGGCAACCAACTGATGACCGTCAGCTACGCCGTGAACGGCACCGCCTTCGTCGCTGACAAGCCCCGCGTGTGGATCGCCGCACTCGGCGGCACGGATTGGGATCTTGCCCCCGACGGCAAGCGCGTCGCGGTGCTGATCCCCGAAGGGACCGCCCAGGCCCCCCGGGCAGAGCATGTGATCGTCATGCTCCAGAACTTCGCCGACGAGTTGCGGCGGAAGGTGCCGGTGAAGAAGTGAGTCGGGCGCCCGGCACTCGTCTCGGCGTCCACGAAGTCACCGCGTGAATTGGCGAAGGGGGGATGGCCTCGCATTCACCCGCATGACCTGTCCCCCCTCGTGTCCTGTCGATTCGCGCGCTTGACGCGCGTCGAGCGTGATCGGGTCGTCGCCGTCCCTCACTGGCCGCTGGCCGGCGCCCGCGCGAGGATGTTGTACCCGGAGCCGATGTCGAGCCGCAGGCGCACGGCTTTGCCGTCCTGCTTCTCGAAGACGACCAGGGTGTCCTTGAACGCGAAGGTCTCGCCGCCGCGATAGATCAAGGTCTCCGGCGGACCGGCCGCGTCGGCGGTGTTGGTCAGCGTCAGACCGCGTCCGCTGGCGGCAATCGTCACGGTGGTGGCGCCGCGGCGGCCACGCCCCGTGAACGTGCCGGCATAGGCAGACGCGTCGCCGGTGAACGGACGGCTGCGATCGGGCGGCGGAGGCAGCACCACGTCGGCAATCTGCCGGGCCAGGTCGCGCGGGTTGACCGGACCGGCGGTGTTCTGCAGCACGACGATGATGAGATCGTCGTCCGGGTAGTACTGGGATTCCGCCTGGAAGCCGTTGATGCCGCCGCCATGGGCGATGGCGGGGCGTCCACCGATGTCGCGCAGCCCGATGCCCATGCCGTAGCGCACCGTCGTGCCGTCGTTCAGCACGCCCGGGGTGGTCATCTCCGTGTAAGACGCCGGCGACAGCAGTTTGCCTCCGTGCAGGGCACGGTTCCACGCCGCCAGATCCTCGGCGTTCGAGCACAGCGATCCGGCCGCGTAGGGCCAGGTGTGATCGACATAGCCCTTGTGCACGAGCACACCCTTTGCGGTGTCGTAGCCGTGCGCGTGGTTCCTGCGCACCGTGCGCTCGCTGCAGTAGTACGAGTTCGGCATCCCCACGCGGTCGAACAGGCGCTGCTGCACGAACGTCTCGTAGGGCATCCCCGACACCTTCTCGATCACCAGGCCGAGCAAAAAGAACCCGGAGTTGCTGTAGATCTGCTCCTCGCCGGGCGCGAAGGTGAAGGGCTGCGCGGCAAACAGCGCCACGAGATCCTGGCGCGGCCGCTTCAGCTTCGAGAAGTCGCCGAACTCACGCATCTCGGTGTAGCCCATGATGCCCGACGTGTGGTTCAGCAGGCGGCGCAGCGTGATCCGGTGACCCTGCGTCGGGTAGTCGGGCAGGAACGTCGTGATCTCGTCGTCGAGCGACAGCGCACCCTGCTCCTTCAGCAGCAGGATCGCGGCGGCCGTGAACTGCTTGGTCACCGAGCCAATCTCGTAGGTGGCGCCCGGCGGCGTCGGCACATTCAGTTCGAGGTCGGCCAGGCCGTAGCCCTTGCTGACGAGCGTCTTGCCGCCCTTCATCACGGCAACCGACGCGCCGGCGATCGTGCCGGCCTTGATCGGAGCCTCGACGATCGCGTCGATGCGGGTCACGAGATCCGGCTGCGCGGCCGCGGACCTTCCGGCCAGCGTGGCCAGGGCGACGAACACGACGAGTTGATGGCGAATCATCGGGGCCTCTGTTCCCGGCGGCGGCCGCCAGGTCTCGACTGACTCTGTGGGCGATACGTCCGTTGACGCCAATCCAATGCACGCCGCAGCGTCCGTCGCGGATGAACTCGTGACGATAGCAGACAGCAGTGGGGTCTGGGGGTGACAACATCCCCGTTCGCAGACCGTTCGCATCGAATGAACCGGCAGCTCCTGAACGACTTGGAGAAGTACGTCGCTGGCACTCGACGGCGGCTGGACGGCACAGTAGCGAGGCACAGCGCCGACCTGACGCGACAGTCCGTGCCGCTCTGACGGGCCCGGCGCGCCAGAACAGCACCCCGGGCTCGTGGAGACGTAAGCTGTAGCTTCAGGGAGGGTCGTACCTCAGGGTTCGATGACGACCGGACAGGCCACCGGACCAGAGGACGTGCAGGTGATCCGACCCTGCCTCGTGGGCGACAGTGGGGAAGACGCGCTGACGTGGTCAGCCAGCACCTCGTCCATCAGGTCGCGCGTGACCGCCCTCGAGATCACCGTGGGATAGCCGTCGCCGCCGGTCGCCATGAAGTCGTTGGTGGCCAGGGAATACCAGGCCGCGGCGGTGAAGTCGATGGACGCACCCGTGCACGTGCCATCGGCCGCCTGGCGAACCGCCGAGACCACGCGGTTCCCCGCCGGGGCCGCGACGTCGTACGTGAAGCACAGCCCGGACAGCTGCGGGAAACGGCCATTGGCGCCGGGCATCGCCGACACGCCGTTTTCCAGGAACGTCAGTAGTTCGGTGCCAGAAATTGCGACGGTCACCACCTCATTGCCGAATGGCAGCACCGTCAGCACCTGCCCTCGCGTGATGGGATAGGGCGGCGGCACGTACGCCGGGCAGAAATCACTCGCGTTGTCGGTCGTGGGGCAGGTGAGGCTGGCCCGGATTCCACCGGCGTTCGTGATGGCGATGTCGGTGCCGTAGCGCACCCGCATCGCGTCGGCGATGACGTTGCCGACCAGCGATTCGCAGAGACGCCCGTCGGCACGGCCGCAGACATCCGAGCGCGGAATCACGCGGGTCGCGTTGCCGATCTGCGTGTTGAGAATCGGCACCAGCTGGGCCCGGTACGAATCGACCAGGGCTGCCACCGCCGGGTCGGGCGTCACGGCACTTGCGAGGGGGGTGACGAATGTCACCGAGTCGCTGATCCGCCGTCCGTTGCGAGGGTCGACCGTGAGTTGCACCCGCGCATAGGTGGCGCCGCGGCTGAGGTTCTCGACGACCACCGCGCCGTTGTGCACGCCCGCGTACTGCTGGTCGGTGTGGTCGCCCACGATGAGGTCGAACCCGCCGACCGCATTGGCGAAGTCCACCAGTGGCCCGACAGCCGCGCCGCTCGCGTCCCGGCCCGTGATGCCGGCATGAATCAACACCACGAACACCTTCGCGCCGGCCCGTCGTGCTCGCGCCCGTGCCTTGTTGGCGGCCTGCACGGGGTCGGTCACGCTCATGGTCCCGAACGCGCCAGGCGCGACCAGGGTCGGCGCCTCAGGGTTGGTGAGCCCAATCACGGCGACCTTCACGCCGCCGACCTCGAAGATCTCGAAGTCCTTCACGCCACTGAGATTGGCGTCGCGGTTGGCCAGGTTGGCCGACACGTACTGGAACCTCGCGCCGACCTGTCCCGAGGAGGCGCTCGCGACGTCGATCAGTTGCTGCAGGTGCGCGATGCCGCGGTCGAAATTGTGATTGCCCAGCGCGTCTGCCGAAAACCCCATCAGGCGCATCGCTTCGATGGTCGGCACGTCACCGAAGAACGACGAGATCGGGGGAGAGGCACCGACCGCGTCGCCTGCCGTCATCGTCAGGCTGTTCGGGTTGGTGGCCCGCTCCTGCTGGAAATACGTCGACAGCACGGCGGCTCCACCGACCGCACCGACGCCAGCCACGTTCAGCGGATCGAGCTGCCCGTGCCAGTCCGAGATGGTGAGGAACTGCAAGGTGACAGGCTCGGGAGGTTGGGCAGCGACGGGGGTCGCCAGCAGTGCGCTCGCAAGCGCCAGCAGGCGAAGCGGGACGAGGAACCGGCGAGACGTTGAGCTCATGCGTGCTCTAACGTTCGCGAAAGGCCGGGCGAACATCCGACACACATCGGCCTTTCCTGCACGCGATCGAGGACAGCGTCCTGGCCTCGGACGCCTCGTCATCGCGCAGAGGCGTCGCCCACGGTCGATGACCTCAAATGGGACACGGAAATCACGAAACTTGTTTCGTGAATACAAAGCCTGCTATTCTCGCCCGTCCGGAGCAAGCTCGGCCATGGAGAGGCAGAACGCCCCACGAGGTCTCGGGGGCGGTGCCGCGGCGCGACTGCCAGCAGCGCCGCATCCGGGCCCTGTTCGCTGCCGGTTCCTGTTCTCGGACATGTGTCGGCCCGCCGCGCGCGGGTCGTGTGGAGGAGGTCGTATGGTGCGTTTTCGACGCGCGTGGCTCGCCGCTTCGGCGCTCGCCATGGGTGCGTTCCTGCTCGGGCCGTCGGCCGCGCCGGTAGCGGCGCAGACGACCACGGGCACGATTCAGGGGGTGGTGCGCGACGACCAGAACGCGGTCGTGCCCGGCGCCACGGTGACCATCCGCAACGTCGGCACGGGACAGACCCGCACGGCGGTGACCGGCGAGGCGGGGCAGTACCGCCTGCCCAACCTGCAGGTCGGCCAGTACGAGCTCACCGTCGAGCTCACCGGGTTCGGCTCGTACAAGCAGGAGGGCCTGAACCTCTCGATGAACCAGGACGCGGTCATCGACGTGACGCTGCGGCCGGCCAGCGTCTCCGAATCGGTGCAGGTCACGGCCGACACGCCGCTGCTCAACACCACCAATGCCGAAGTCGGCGTGCGGTTCGACACGCGCCGCGTCGCGGAACTGCCCGTGATCAACAGCCGTGACATCTTCTCGCTGGCGCTGCAGGCGGCCGGCGTGTCGCAGCTCGGCTCGGGCCAGACCGGCTTCGCCGCCGGCACCAACTTCTCGGTCAACGGCATGCGCCTGCGGTCCAACAACTTCATGATGGACGGGCAGGACTCCAACGACCCGAGCGTCGCCGGGCGCCAGCAGCCGATGAACAACACGGACCTGGTGCAGGAGGTGCGCCTGATCACCAACCAGTTCGCCGCCGAGTACGGGCGCGCGGCCGGCTCGGTGATGAACGTGATCACCAAGAGCGGCACCAACCAGTTCCGCGGATCGGCGTTCCTGTTCCACAACGACAACAGCCTGAATGCGCGCAGCAACCTCGACAAGGCGGCTGGCCGCACCGAGGCGCCGTTCTACCGCGAGCAGCAGTTCGGCGGCACCATCGGTGGCCCGGTCCTTCGCAACCGCACGTTCTTCTTCGGGTCGTACCAGAAGTGGACGCAGGACCTGCTCGGCTCGGGCACGACGCTGAACGGCGCGCCGACCGACGAGGGGCGTCGCATCCTCGAGTCGGTGGCCGGCACGCGTCCGCAGGTCGCGGCGCTGCTCAAGTACCTGCCGCCCGCCCAGACGCCGCTCGGGCGTACCGTGCCGATCACCGTCAACGGCCAGTCGTACGCGATCCCGATCGGGTCGCTGACCGGCTCGGCGGCTGGCGTGTTCGACAACCACCAGGGCTCGGGCCGCATCGACCAGCAGTTCGGCGGCAACGACAACCTCGGTGGCCGCTACATGATCAACGACAGCGTGCAGGACGGCACCGGCCAGGTGACGCCGCAGGGCCTCACCACCTTCAGCCCGTCGCGCCAGCACTCGTTCACCGGTTGGTGGACCCGTGTCTTCTCGCCCAACGTCGTCAACGAGTTCCGCTTCGGCTACCAGAAGCTGAACAGCACGACGACGGCGTCCGATCCCTCGTCGGAGGCGATCCCGTCCATCGAGATCCCCGAGCTCGGCCTCACCGGCTTCAACGCCGCCACCAGCCGCACCGCCATCGGCCTGGCGGTGAACCTGCCGCAGTACCGCATCAACGACACGTTCCAGTACATCAACAACCTCTCGTACGTGCGCGGTCGCCACGCCTTCAAGACCGGCATCGACGTGCGCCGCATCAACGTCGAGAGCTTCTTCCTCCCGACGATCCGCGGTCGCCTCGTGTACCCGACGTTGCAGCGCCTGATCGACGACAACGCGGAGACGGCCACCATCAACAAGCCGCTGCCTGGCGGGGAGGCCGTGCAGCTGTACGACTGGACGGACGTGTTCGCCTACATCCAGGACGAGTGGCGCGCGACCGACAACCTCACGGTGAGCCTGGGCCTGCGCTACGAGACGCCCGGCAACTCGATCGCCAGCCTCTACCCGCTCAACGACTCGATCGTCGCCGAGGCCGGCGGTGACCCGCGGTACCGCATGACGACGCGGCCGGAGCGCGACACGAACAACTTCCAGCCGCGCATCGGCTTCAACTGGAACCCGAGGACGAGCGGCGAGGGCCTGCTGGGCTTCCTGACCGGCGGCGACAGGATGGTCGTGCGCGGTGGCTACGCCCGCACCAACGACTACGCGTTCATCAACATCAACCTGAACATCGCCAGCGCGTTCCCGTTCGTGGCGGCGTTCAACCAGCCGAACATGCCCAACGCATTCGTCACGCTGCCCAACGTGCAGCTGACCGGGCTGAACCCGAACACGTTCGCGCGCACCATCGTGTCGAACGACTTCCGGTCGCCGTCGGCCGACCAGTTCAGCCTCGAGTTCCAGCGGGAATTGACCAGCGACGTGGTGTGGCGCGTCGGGTACGTCGGCACGCAGGGCAACGACCTGTTCCAGACGCTCGACGGCAACCCGCGCCAGCCGTTCTCGGCGGTGCGCGTCGATTCGACGCTGGCGACGGTCCGTGAGCGCTCCAACACCGCCTCGTCCAGCTACCACTCGCTGCAGACGTCGCTGCAGAAGCGGTTGCGCGGCGGCTTCGCGGCCGAGGTGCACTACACGTGGAGCAAGTTCATCGACACCGCCTCGGAGATCTTCAACCCCTCGTCGGGTGAGGTCGCGGTGCCGCAGGACTCGTTCAACATCGCGGCGGATCGCGCCGTGTCGACGTACGACCGGCCGCACCGGTTCACCGGCAACTTCGTGTACGAGCTGCCGTTCTTCCGCAGCCAGGAGGGCATCGTCGGCAAGATCCTCGGCGGCTGGCAGGTCAACTCGGCGTTCACGCTGCAGAGCGGCGCGCCGTTCACCGTGCTCAACGGGTCCGACCCGACGGGCGCCCTTGCCGGCATCGACGGTCTCGTGGGCAGCGCCATCCGTCCGAACATCAACACGGACATGGACCTGGCCAACATGACGATCCCGGAGATCATCGCGGCCGGTGGATCGAGCCTGTTCCGCACCCTGTGCGGCAACCCGAGCGCGACCTGCCAGGGCGAGCGCGTCGGCAACGTCGGCCGCAACACGCTGCGCGCCGACGGCATCCAGAACATCGACGTCGGCTTCATGAAGAACACGCGGTTCGGCCGCACGAACCTGCAGTTCCGCCTGGAGATGTTCAACGCGACCAACACGCGCAACTTCGGCATCCCCGAGGGCCGCGTGACCTCCACCAACTTCCTGAACCAGTGGGGCACCGACGGCGGCCGCCGCGCGATCTGGGCGTCGGCGCGGTTCACGTTCTAGCCGACCACCCGCTCAGGGCCACGCGAGGGGCGCTCGCCATCGGGGCGGCGCCCCTCGTGTCGTGTTCGGGGATGAGGCGCCAGAATCCGGCTCATCCGGGACCCTCGTCGGTGGTCCGGCCGTCTAACCGCTACCAATCCCGGTAAGCCAGGAGGACGCGTGCGGCGCTCGAAGGTGTTGTTGGCCATGGTTGTCATGACGGTGTGCGCCCTGACGGCGCCGGCGGGGGCGACGCCGATCCTCGGCCAGGTGGACACGTTCGAGGACGGCAGCACGGCAGGGTGGGGCGCCGGCGGAGGCCCGATGCAGGCGGCGCCGCCGGTGCCGCCGGGCAACGTCACCGACGGCGGCCCGGGGGGAGCTGGTGACAACTACCTGCAGCTGACATCGATCGGACTCGCCGGCCCGGGCAGCCGCCTCACCGCCTTCAACGACGCGCAGTGGGCGGGTGACTACGTGGCGGCCGGGATTACCGGCATCAGCATGGACATCCGGAACCTCGGCAACGCGGACGTCGTGCTACGGCTCGCCCTGGTGACCCTCGGCAGCGTCGGGCCGACTGACGTCGCGGTCACGTTCGATGGCGCCACGGTGCCCACCGGCGCCGGCTGGACGCGGTACACGTTCTCCCTGTCCCCCGGGGCCCTGAACGCCACCCTCGGCAGCGCGGCGGGCGCGTTGAGCGAGGTGAGTGCGCTCCGCCTGTTCCACAATCCGGCGCCGCTCTTCGGGCCGTCAGGGCAGTCTGTCCCGCCCATCGCGGCGAGCGTGGGCATCGACAACATCCACGCCCTCGGCGCCAACGGCGGCAACGGTGGAAATGGTGGCAACGGTGGAAACGGGGGGAACGGCGGCAACGGCGGCAACGGCGGCAATGGCGGCAATGGCGGCACCGTGCCGGAGCCGTCGACGCTGGCGCTGCTCGGCGGTGCGCTGGCCGTCGGCGCCACGCGACGGCGGCACACGACCCGCCGGTAGGGCGTCGTGTCGCCACGCGCCGCCCGTGGATGAGGGCAGGGTGGCCCACCCCGCCCTGCCTTCGTTCGAGCTGGCCTACGCCAGCTTCCAGCCGTCGCGGTACTTCGGGCGCTTGATGAACCGCTCGGCGTCGGGCGCGTTGGTGATGCGCATCGCCTTGTGATCCCACGTGATCGCATGCCCGACGCGGTACGCGACGTTGCCGAGGTGATTGGCTTCGGTCAGCAGACCCGAGTACGCGAAGTTGCACGTCGTCGGCGCGCCGGTCTTGCAGGCGTGGATGAATTCCTGATGGTGCCCGAGTGACTTCGGGATCGACTGCGGGGGCGGCGTGTAGCCGACCCACTTCTCCTCAGGCAGCAGCGCGAACTTCGAGTAGTCGGCCAGCAGCATGCCCTTGTCGCCGATGAAGAGCACGCCGTTCTCCCACTGCGGGATGCCCTTCTGCGTCCAGATCTCCGGCTTGCGCGTGCCCTGGTACCAGGTGAGGGTGAGCGCGGGCTGCTCGCCGTCGGCCTCATAGGTGTAGCGCGCCTGCATCGACGCGGGCGCGAGCTCGGGATGGACCGGCGGACCCGACGCCTCGATCGTCTTCGGGTGCTTCAGCTTCAGCGCCCAGAAGGGCAGGTCGATCCAGTGGCTCCCGAGGTCGCTCATGGTGCCGTTGCCGAAGTCCCACCAGCGATACCACTTCGGCCCGGGCACGTAGACGTTGTTGAACGGGCGCGCCGGCGCCGGGCCGAGCCACAGGTCCCAGTCCAGGGTGGGCGGTACCGGGTCGGCGGTCGTCGGGCGATCCTGCACGAACACGATGTCCTTGGCCGCGGTCGCCTCCGCCTCGCTGGCGTGCCACCCCCAGGCCCGCGACACCCACACGTGGCACTCGGTCACCTTGCCGATCACCCCCGCCTGGACGTGCTCGACGACGCGGCGGTAGTTGTCGCCGGCGTGGATCTGGGTGCCCATCTGCGTGACCACCCCCATGCGCGCCGCGGTCTCGCGGATGACGCGAGCCTCGTGCACGTTGTAGGTGAGCGGCTTCTCGCAGTAGACGTGCTTCTTCAACTGCAGCGCCGGAAGCGTCGCGAAGGCGTGGGTGTGCTCGGCGGTGCTGACGGCGACGGCGTCGAACTCGCTGGCGTGGTCGAAGACGCGCCGGAAGTCCTTGAACGTGCGGGCCTGCGGAAACAGCGCCTTCGCCTTGTCCAGTGCTTCCTGGTTGACGTCGCACAGCGCGACGACCTGCTCGCCGCCGAGGCCCTTCAGCTGCGCGCCGCCGCGCCCACCGACGCCGATCAGCGCGACGCGGAGCTTGTCGCCCCCTTGCGCCCGCGATGGGGACGCGCCGACGGCGAGAGCGGCAGCGGCCGCGCCGGCGGTGGACAGGAAGGTGCGACGATCGGGATAGGAACTCGCGGACATGGGCACGACTCCGGGAAGTGGGGGAGTTGACGCGGCCATTGTAGCCGTCCGCCCGTAAGCCGTAAGCCCTGAGCCCTGAGCCTGCTTCACTCCGTCCGGAGGCTGCACCGCCGCAGACACGACGGCACGCGACTCGCGAGGTCGCGCCACATGGCGGGGTCGGCCGCCACGAGCGCATCGACCTCGCCACGCGTGAGATCCAGTCCCTGCTGCTGCAGGGTCAGGAGCGTCTCGCGCGGGCGGCCGAGGAAGGCGGTACGCAGGTCCTCGTCGGTGAGCAGGCGGCCGAGGAACCACTCCACGTTGCGTTGTGACATCGAG
Organism: Luteitalea sp. TBR-22; assembly: GCF_016865485.1. Lineage (NCBI taxonomy): Bacteria > Pseudomonadati > Acidobacteriota > Vicinamibacteria > Vicinamibacterales > Vicinamibacteraceae > Luteitalea > Luteitalea sp. TBR-22. Next base: position 1,632,034 of record NZ_AP024452.1, read on the forward strand.
GCTTCCTCAGGACGTCCAGCCGCCGCCGAGGGCCCGGTAGACCTCGACGTAGGCGGTGAGTTCGGCCAGCCGCGCCTGGACCAGGCCGAGCTCGGCGACGTAGAGGCGCGTTTCGCTGTCGAGCACCTCGAGATAGCTGGTGGCGCCGCCGCGATAGCGGAGGTCGGCGAGCCGGCGCGCGTCGGCGGCCGCGACCACGAGCGCCTCCTGGGTGGTGCGCACCTCGCGTTGCCGCGCGTATCCGACCAGCGCGTCCGAGGTCTCGCGGAGCGCCTGCAACACGGCGCGCTGCCACACGAGAGCCGCCTCCGAGGCCTCCGCTTCGGCCAGGGCCACCCGGTTGCGGTTGCGGCCCGCGTTGAAGATCGGCTGCACGAGGTTGGTGCCGATCGACCACGTGCCCGACGACAGCAGGTTGGCCAACGAGGTGCTGGCGACGCCGCCCGAGCCGGTGAGACCGATCTGCGGATATCTGAACGACTCGGCCACGCCGATGCGGGCCGTGGCGGCCACCAACTGCTGCTCGGCCTGCCGCACGTCGGGGCGTCGCTCCAGCAGCGCGGCCGGCAGGCCGGCCGGCAGCACCGGCGGCCGCGGCTGGTCGATCAACGCCTGGCCGCGGGCGATCGGGCCAGGCACGCGACCGAGCAGGAGGCTCAGCGCGTGTTCGACCTGGGCGATGCTGCCCTGCACGTCGGACATCTGGGCGCGCGCCCCGAGCACGAGCTGCTCGGCCTGGCGCACGTCGACGAGCGGCGTCGCGCCGCCGCGTTCGCGCAGCTCGGTGAGCCGCAGCGATTCCTGGCGCGAGGCCAGGGTGCGCGTCGCGATCTCCAGTTGCAGGTCGAGCGCCCGCAGCACGAAGTACTGCGACGCCACTTCGCTCACCAGGCTGGTGACGATCGCGCGCTGCCCCCATTCGGTGCGGGCGAGATCGGCCTGTGCGGCCTCGGTGGCGCGGCGATACCTGCCCCAGAAGTCGATCTCCCACGACAGCCCGACGCTGGCCTGGGCGACGCCGATCGTCGGGACCCGCGTGCCACCGAAGATCGCACCGCGCTGCCCCTGGGCGCCGAGCTGCCCGGTGACCGTCGGCAACTGATCGGCGCGGGTGACCCCGAGTTGTGCCGCGGCCTGCAGGATGCGCGTCGCCGCGATCCTGGCATCGAGGTTGTTGGCGAGCGCTTCGGCAATCAGTTGCCGCAGGACGTCGTCCGGGAAGACCGCCGCCCAGGACTCCTCGCCGATCGAGCGGCCGACCGCCGTGGGGTCGGCACCGCGAAAGCTGTCCGGTGTCGATGTCGCCGGCCGCGTGTAGTCGGGCCCCACCGTCTTGCAGCCCGCCAGCGTCACCGCCAGGGCCGCGGCGGCCAGCAGTTGCGGGCGCCTCAGCGCGTCGAGGCTGCGGGTCATGATGCGAACTCCGCGCGCTCCTGGGTACTGGCCCGGCCCTTGAACCTGAGGGCGAGCCGCTCGCACAGGACGAACAGCACCGGGATCAGGAAGACGGCGATCAGCGTGGCGACCAGCATGCCGCTGATCACCACCGTGCCGAGGATGCGCCGAGCCGCCGCCCCCGATCCCTGCGCCGCCCAGAGCGGCACACAGCCCAGGATGAAGGCAAAGGAGGTCATCAGGATCGGCCGCAGCCGCAGCCGCGCGCCCTCGAGCGCCGCCTCCACCATCGACATCCCCTCCTCGAGGCGGTACTTGGCGAACTCGACGATGAGGATCGCGTTCTTGGCCGACAGGCCGATCAGCATGACCACGCCAATCTGCCCGTAGATGTCGAGATCGAACTTGCGCATCAGGAGGCCGAGGAAGGCCCCGAAGACCGCCACCGGTACCGTCAGCAGCACCGAGAACGGCAGCGACCAGCTCTCGTACAAGGCCGCCAGGATCAGGAACACGAAGACCAGGGAGAGCAGGAACGTGGTGCTCGTGCTGCCGGCGGCCCGCCGCTCCTGGAACGACAGGTCGGCCCAGTCGTACCCGAACGTCGCGGGCAACGTCGCGCGGGCCACCTCCTCGAGCGCCTGCATCGCCTCACCCGAGCTGTAGCCGGGCGCCGCGGCGCCGGTGACCTGCACCGCCCGATAGACGTTGAACCGGTTGGTGAACTGCGGCCCGAACGTCGGCGTCATCGACTGCACCGTCGACAGCGGCACCATCGTGCCGGCGTCGTTGCGCACGTAGAACTGCCCGACCTGATCGGGACTGGCGCGGGTGTCGCCCTCGGCCTGCAGGAAGACGCGCCACTGCCGGCCGAAGCGGTTGAACTGGTTCACGTAGAGGCCGCCCAGGTAGGCCTGCATGGTCTGGTACACGTCGCCGAGCGCGACGCCCTGCCGCAGCACCTTCTCGCGGTCGACGTCGGCAAACACCTGCGGGACGCTGGCGCTGAACGGCGAGGTCACGCCGGCCAGCTCGGGACGCTTGCGGGCCGCGGCCAGGAAGCGCTGCAGCTGCTGGTCCACCTCGGCGATCGACGAGCCGCCACGATCCTGCAGCCACAGGGAGAACCCGCCCTGCGAGCCGAGGCCCGGGATCGCCGGCGGCATCACCGCGAAGGCCACCGCCTCCGGCGCCGTCGTGCGGAGGGCGCCGTTGACCCGGTTGACGATCGACCGCGCGTCCATGCCGTCGTGCTCCCGCTCCGCCCACGGCGCGAGCTGCACGAAGTAGAAGGCGTTGTTGGAGGCGGTGACGCGGGTCAGCAGGCTGAAGCCGACGATCGTGTTGTAGTTGACCACGCCCGGCGTCTTCTGCAGCATCGCGTCGATCTTGCGGGCCACGGCGTCGGTCCGATCGAGGGCGGCGGCAGGCGGCAACTGGACGTTGAGCAGGAAGTAGCCGTAGTCCTCCTCGGGCAGGAAGCTGGCCGGCAGTCGTTTCCCGAGTCCGGCCGTCGCCAGCGCGAAGAGCGCCAGGATCGCCACCGCGATCAGCGGCTTGCGGATCAGGCCGTGGCTCAGGCTGACGTACCCGCGCGTTGTCCGTTCGAGGCCGCGGTTGACCGCGCCGAACACCCGCGCCATCACCCCCGTCGACGGCGTGCGCGGCCGCAGCAGCATGGCCGACAGGGCCGGCGACAAGGTCAGCGCGTTGAAGGCCGAGATCAGCACCGAGACGGCGATGGTGATCGCGAACTGCTGATTCAGCCGTCCCTGGATGCCGCCCATCAGGCCGACCGGGATGAACACCGCCGCGAGGATCAGGGCGATGCCGATCACCGGGCCAGACACTTCGTGCATCGCCTTGATCGTCGCGTCGCGCGGGCTCATCCCGTGCTCGATGTGCTGTTCCACCGCCTCGACGACGACGATCGCATCGTCGACGACCAGGCCGATCGCGAGCACCAGCCCGAACAGGGACAGCGTGTTGACCGAGAAGCCGAGCAGCGGGAAGACGGCGAAGGTGCCGATCAGCGAGACCGGCACCGCGAGCATCGGGATCAGCGTGGCGCGCCAGTTCTGGAGGAAGAGGAAGACGACGAGGATGACCAGCACCATCGCCTCGCCGAGGGTCTTGAGGATCTCCTTGATGCCCTCCGAGACCGGTGCCGTCGTGTCGAGGGTGTACCGGTAGTCGACGCCCTTCGGGAAGCGGTCGCGCAGCGTCGCCATCACCTCGCGCACACCGCGGGCGACCTCCAGCGAGTTCGACCCGGGCGCCTGGAAGACGGCGATGCCGACCCCTGGCTGCCCGTTCGACCGCCCGATCTGCTGGTAGTTCAGGGCGCCCAGTTCGACGCGCGCGACGTCACGCAGCCGCACGGTCGACCCGTCGGGCTCCGAGCGCAGGACGATGTTGCCGAACTCCTCGGCCGTGCGCAGTCGCCCGGCGGCGCGCACCGTGTAGGTCATCTCCTGGCCGGCCGGGGCCGGCCGGCCGCCGATCTGCCCGGCCGGATTGACCGTGCTCTGCTGACGCACCGCCTGCGCGATCTCGGGCACCGTCATCGACATCGCCGCGAGTCGATCCGGCTGCAGCCAGATCCGCATCGCGTACTCGCCGGCGCCGAAGATCCGCACGTCGCCGACGCCGTTGACGCGGTAGAGCGCATCGACGACGTTGATGTTGGCGTAGTTGGCCAGGTACAGCGCGTCGTAACTGTTGGACGGCGAGTAGAGCGACACCAGCATCATCGGCAGGCCGGTGGACTTGCGCAGGGTGAAGCCGAACTGCGTCACCTCGGTGGGGAGGTTGGGCTGCGCCTGGGCCAGCCGGTTCTGCACGTTGACCTGGTCGATGTTCGGGTCGGTCTCGATGTCGAAGGTGACCGTCAGCTGCATCGAGCCGTCGTTGCCGTTGGTCGACTGCATGTACAGCATGTCGTCGACGCCGTTCATCTGCTGTTCGAGCGGCGTCGCCACCGACTGCTCGATGGTCTCGGCGTCGGCGCCGGTGTAGGTGCCGGTGACGATGATCTGGGGCGGCACGATGTCGGGGAACTGCGCCACCGGCAGCCCCTGCAACGAGACGATGCCGCCGATGACGGTGACGATCGCGATGACGATCGCGACGATCGGGCGACGGATGAAGAAGGTGGACACGTCAGTGGCCCCCTGTGCCCGCGGCCGGCGACGCCGAAGGCGCCTCGGGTGGCGCGACCGACGTGCTGGCGGCGGCGCCCGTCGACGCGACGTCCACGAACGGCGTGGTGTTCACCCTGGTGCCCTCGGCCAACTGTCCGGCGTCGACGATGACCCGGTCGCCCGCCTGCAGCCCGCGCTCGACGACCCAGCGCGCCCCGACCCGCGGCCCGGTGGTGACGGGGCGCAGTTGCACGGTGCCCTCACGGGTCACGGTCCGGACCTGCGTGCCTCCCTGCGATTCGGACACCGCCCGCTGCGGGACCAGCAGCGCGCCGTCGAGCCGCCGCGTCGTGACCGTCACCCGACCGTACTGGCCGGGCCGCAGGACGCCCCGCGGATTGGGGAAGACGGCGCTTACCCGCATCGTGCCGGTCCTCGGATCGAACTGCCGGTCGGCGGCCTGGAAGCGGCCTGGCAGGGGATAGGCCGACCCGTCGGCGAGCACCAGCGTCAGGCCAGGACCGGCGGCCCAGAGGCGCCGCGCCGGGCCGTTGGTGTTGATGGCCTCGGCCAGTTCGAGGTACTCGCGTTCGCTGAGCGAGAAATAGGCGCGAATCGGGTCCACTTGCGACACCGTGGTCAGCAACGTCTGCGGCCCGACCAGGTCGCCGATCTGCGCGGTCGCGATCGCGGCGATGCCGTCGACGAGCGAGCGGACGCGCGTGAACTCCAGGTTCAGTCGTGCTCCCTCGACGCTGGCCTGCGCTGCGCTCACGGCCGCCTCCGCGACCCGCTGCGCCTGGATGTCGTTGTCGAGCTGACTCTGCGCGATGGCGCGCTCCCTGGCCAGCGGCGTGTTGCGGGCGACGTCCTGCGCGGCCCGCGCCAACTGCGCCCGCGTCTCGGCAAGCCGGGCCTCGGCCTGCGCGAGCGCCACCGCGAACGGGCGACGATCGATCTCGAACAGCACGTCGCCCTTGCGGACGCGTCCGCCCTCCTGATAGGCCCGCCGGACGAGGTACCCCGACACCTGCGGGCGGATCTGGGCGTTCACCTGGCCGTCGAGCGTGGTGATCCACTCGCTCGAGACCTGCACCGTCTCGGGCGCAACCTGGACGACGGGGACGGTCGGCGGGGGAGGCGGCGCCGGTGCTGCCTCGTTGGTCGCACAGGCGGTGAGCAGCAAGGGAAGGATTCCGATAGCGGCCACGGCGCAGTAAGTTCGCGCGTTCATGGTTCATCGGTGAAGCAATCCGCCGGCCACATTCGCCTGAACAATTGGCAAGTGGTGCAGGCGCAATGATTTGAAGCATTCGAGACGCTTGGAGCCCGACAACGAAAAGTGTGTCTCCAGGCACATTGTGTTCCTGTGGGCACACTCTGTGGCACAGTGCCTCGCATGGCTGCGGGCATGCTGACGCCGGAGGTCTCCGAGCAACTGCTCCGCCTCGTGGGTTCGGTGCTCGACATCCGCCAGGTGTTTCCCGAAGTGTCGGCCGTCGTTCAGCCCGTCCTTGCCCACGACCGGTTGACCATGACCCTCCACGACGGTGCCCAGGCGCTCGTCTCGCACGCGTTCTCGAACGACGACGGTCCGGACCTGGTGCGGCTGAGCGGCACGCAGATCGAGACGCTGCAGGATGGGTGGTATCGGGTGGTCGACGACGTGCGAACGGCCACCGGCGCGCCGTGGGCCGACATCAGCCCTCCCGACTACGCGGCGCGCATCGCCGACGCGGGCTACCGGTCGTTCCTGTCGGTGCTCGTGCGCGGGCGACACCAGCGCTGTGCGCTGCATTTCTGGTCGCGGCGCGCCGCGGCCTACTCGGATGCCGACGCGCCACTGGCGCGTCACATCGCCCTGCACCTCGCGCTGGGTCTCTCACACGAGCAGCTGGTCGAGGTCAGCGAGGCAGCGCGGGCGGCCCGACGTCGGGCGAAGGCCCTGGCGCGTCGCGTGGAGGCGTTGTCGCAGGCGCTGGACTCGGAGCGTGGCCGGTCGCCCATGGTGGGCGTGTCTCCGGCCTGGCGCCGCGTCGTCACTTCGGCCACGCAGGTGGCCGCCACCGACACCACGGTGCTGCTGACCGGCGAGTCGGGCACCGGCAAGGAGGTGGTGGCGCGCTACATCCACCGGGCCTCCGACCGGCGACTCGGGCCGTTGGTGGCCGTCAACTGCGCGGCGTTACCGGAGCCGCTGCTCGAGTCCGAGTTGTTCGGTCACGAGCGGGGCGCGTTCACCGGCGCGCTGCAGCGCAAGCCGGGACAGATCGAGCTGGCCGCCCGAGGCGTGCTCCTGCTAGACGAAGTCAGCGAGATGGCTCCTTCGGCGCAGGCCAAGCTGCTGCGGGTGTTGCAGGAGCGCGAGTTCACGCGCCTCGGCGGGACGCGGCCGGTCAAGGCCGACGTGCGGGTGATCGCGGCCACCAATCGCGACCTGCGCGCGGCCGTGGCGCGCGGCGACTTCCGCGAGGACCTGTACTTCCGACTGCAGGTCTTCGGCATCCACCTGCCGCCATTGCGGGAGCGCCCCGAAGACATCGTCGCCCTCACCGCACACCTGCTCGAGGAACTGGGGCAGCACTTCGGGCGGGCGCCCGCCGGCATCACGCACGAGGCGAAGGTGGCGCTGCTGGCGCACCACTGGCGCGGCAACGTCCGGGAACTGCGCAACACGCTCGAGCGCGCCGCCATCGTCGCCGAGGGCGGGCTCATCACGCCGGAGCACCTGGCCCTGGAGCCCGTTGCGCGCAGCGAGCCGCCGGCGGCCACCGACGTGGCCACCATGGAGCGGCAGCTGATCGTGCGGGCGCTCGAGGAGACGCGCGGCAACAAGGCGCGCGCGGCGCGGCGCCTGGGCCTGTCGCGCAAGCAGCTGTACGGCCGCCTGGCGTTGTACGGGCTGAAGTAGGCTCAGGGCTCAAAGGGCCCAAAGAGTCCGGCTGCACAGAAGCAGCGCCCGGCTCCCAGCTCGCAGCCCCCAGCCCCCAGCTCAGAACGTGTAGCGCACCGCGGCGCGCAGCAGCCGCGGGCTCACCCAGTTCAGCGGCTGGCCGAAGGTGGCGCCGGACTGCTCGACGTAGGGCTGGCCCGTGTCGGAATCGGCCACCGCCTGGTTGGTGACGTTGAAGCCCTCGAGGAAGATGCCCAGCGTGCGCCCCGCGCCGCCGAGGCGGAACGTCTTCTCGGCGCGCAGGTCGAGTCGGTTGATCGCCTCGGCGCGCCTGGTGCCCTGCGGCTCGACGCGCACGCCTTCCTGGCCCTGCGGCAGTCCCGTGATCCGCGCCCGTCGTCCCCACGCGTTGCCGGTCGTGTAGCGGTACACGGTGCTGATGTTCGCGCCGCCCAGCCACGGCAGCCTCACCGTGCCGAGCACCTTGGCTTCGTGCGTGGGATCGAACGTGGCGCGCCCGTCCGCGTTGATGAACGAGTTGGGGTTCACGAAGCGGCCGGGACTCCCGAGGTCGAAGCGTGCCGCGTTCACGTGCCACCGGTTGCCCACCGTGCCCTCGTTGCGCGACCACGTGTACGACGCCTGCATCTGCCAGTTGCGGCTGAACGGTCGCCGCGCAATCACCTGCGCTGCCGCATAGTGGTTGTAGGCCTGGTCCGGGTTGCCGTACACGAAGCTGCGGTTGCCCGGGTTGGTCAACGCGAACACCTGCAGCAGCTGGCCATCGTCTGCCGTGTTGAGCCGGCCATCGGGGCCGGGATCCCGCCGCTCAACGGGGGTGTACGTCGACCCCTCGTCGAGCATCCCGAGGAAGTCGTCGAAGCGACGCACGATTCCCTGCGCGGTGAGCACGACCTTCCAGGGCAGTTCGTGATCGACGCCAACGACGTACTGGTCGACGCCGGAGTGCCTGAGGTCGTCGGCGACCCGGAAGCCGGGCCGCGGCGTGATCACCTGCGGCACGAATACGCCGTCGACGTACAGCGAGAAGGTGTACGGACTGATGCCGCTGACGTCGGCCTGGGCGATGCGGCTGCTGAAGATGGTGTCGTGATAGCGGCCGTAGTGGACCCGCGCCACCGTGCGATGGTCGCCGCGCACGTCCCACGCCAGACCGACGCGAGGCGATACGGGCGTCGTCGCGAACACGTTGTCGATCTGCGGGACGCTGCCGCGGTTGATGTCGATGCGCAGGCCTGCCGAGAGCGTGAGGCGCCACGGCAACGACCAGGCATCCTGCACGAATGCCGAGAGGCGGCGTGTCGTGGCCAGCGACACGTCACCGGCCGAAGACTCGATACCGTACGGCTCGCTGCCGTTCATGTACACGGTCTGTCCGCCGTTCGGGCCGAACAATCCTGATGCCTCCGTCGCATCGAACTCGAGGCCGGCCTTGAGGTCGTGCGCGCCGGCGCGCGTAGGTAGGTAGCGCGACAGCGTGGCCGTGAGCTCCTGCCGGCCCGTCAGGTTGTCGAAGTAGTAGAAGGCGGCGTTGCTCGTCATGCCCGTCTGCAGGTCGTAGATCGCGTAGTCGTTCTCGCGCGTCCGCGGGGCGTGTGGACCTTCGTACGAGTCCACGTCCGAGCCGCTGTAGCGCACCTCGAGCAGCGAGCGATCGCCGAGCGTCCACGACGCACGAAGGTTCCAGGCCGACTGGTCGTAGCGGATGTCCGACGACGCCTCGATCGGTGTCAGGCGATCGAGGTACTCGCCGGCCACCTCGCGCACCCCGGTCTGGACGAAGCCCTCGAGGCGCAGCGCCTTCGCAGGAGTGTGGGTGACCTTGCCGAGCCACTGCCATTCGCGTTCGTCGCGGGAGCCCTCGCCGAGGAAGCCGGCCGGCCGGTCGTCGTGTCGCGCGCCCTGCAGCCCCGTGAAGTACCACAGCCGGTCGCGCAGGATGGCGCCGCCCACCTGGCCGCTGCCTTCCCACCACGCGTTCACCTGGCGCGGGGCGAACGACGTTTGCAACTGCTGCTCGAGATCGCGCGTGTTGTTGGCCAGCCACTCCGGCTGGATGGTCCAGACCTCACCCAGGCCGGACGTGCGATTGCCGCCGGAGCGTAGCACGGTGTTGGCCACGACACCCGTCGAGCCGCCATACTCGGCGCCGGCGCCCAGGCCGGAGATGTGTACATGCTCGACCCAGTTGTGACTCACCTTCAACTGGGGATCCTGGAAGGAGGGATCGGTCATGTTCGTGCCATCGACGAACAGCGCGTTGCTCCGCTGGCTGCCGCCGAAGGCGACGTCGGCGGCGATGCCCGGCGCGAGGTTGATCAGGCGGGAGACGTCGCGCGAGGTCGGCAGGTTGAAGAGCAGGTCCTGGTCGAGGCGCACGGGAGCGGCGGCGCTCTTCACGTCGACGCCGGTCGCCGTGCCTTCCACGATCACCGAGTCCTCGACGCCGGCCGGTTCGAGCGTGATGTCGACGATCGCGGTGCCGCCTGCCGCCAGTCGCACACCGGTCCGGCGCGTCACCCGGAAGCCGCTGGCGACGCCCTCGATGTCGTACGTGCCCGGAGGGAGGTCGGCGGTCCGGAACTGCCCGTCACCCCCGGTGGAGACGACGCGAGTGCCGCCGATCAGCTGCGGGCTGGCCACCGACACGGTCGCCGCGGCGACGACCGCGCCCGAGCCGTCGCGCACCGTCCCGGCGACCGTCGCCTGCGAGAGCCCTTGCGCAGCCAGCGAACGCGGCAGGAATACCGTGAGGACGAGGAACACCGCGCCGGCGACCAGCCTGGACATGTCGTCTCCCGAGGACGTGGATTCGGGGGTGGCGCGGGGACATCGACGCGCGGCGAGCACCCGCCGGTCGCCATGAAGGAGGGGGGGGGCGACCCGACTGGTCCTGCGTGGGCTCGTCGGTGCGAGCGAGCCGAGCCGGCGGGGCCGGATCGGGACGTGCGTGCCGCGTGCAAACCCGTTCTAGATGGCGGCATCGTACACGCAACGGGTTCCCGGGGGCACTCCCGCTTCTGTGGACGGCGACGACGCGCCGCGGCGACCGGTCAGTCGGCCTTCACGCCGGCCAGCAGGGCGAGCTCGCGCCACTTCCAGTGACAGTCCACCTCGATGAACCCGATGGCGCGCAGCCACTGCAGTTGCATCTCCACCGGCGCCAGCTTGTTCGACGGGTCGTCCTGGGCCGGGGTGACGCCCAGCGCGTGCAGGAACCACGCGTGCATCGCGGGGGTGGCCGAGGCCACGTGCTCGAGGTTCAGGAACACGCCGCCCGGCACGAGGCGGTCGTGGATTTCGGCGTAGAGCGCCTGCTTGCGCGCGTCGGGCACGTGGTGGATGGCAAAGCTCGAGACGATGGCGTCGAAGGTGCCGAGGTCGGGCAGCGGCGTGTCGAGGTCGTGCCGCCGCACTTCGACGCGCGGGTCGCTGCCGAAGCGTGCGTCGAGGCGGGCCAGCATCGTGTCGGAGAAGTCGACGGCGACACCGGTCGCCTCGGGCAGGTAGTCCAGGACCAGCCCGATGAGGCGACCTTCGCCGCTGCCGAGGTCGAGCACCCGCCGCGTCCGGGCCGGGATGCACTCGAGCAGCGCCGCCTCGCCTTCCTCCCGCCGCGGGATGCGGTAGGCAATCTGCAGGTAGCGCTCGGCGTGGCCGGCTTCGGTCCACAAATTGATGTCGTCGGTCACCAGCGGCTCCAGAAATGCGTGAACGAGGCGGCGTGCAGGAACGCGAACCGGGCGATCCACGGCGTCCAGGCCATCTCGGCGCCAGCCGCGATGCGTGGTCCGGCCACCAGCAGCGTGAACGGGAACACGGTGGCGAGGATGGCCACGATCAGGCGTGGCGACAGCAACTCGCCGGCCGACATGATCGTCTCCGCTCCCGTGATCGACACCGTGCCGCCGCGGAAGAGAGCGTCGCCGACCAGCGCCAGCGGCAGCGCCGCCGTCCGGCGCAGCCATCGCGGCACCAAGGGCCCGGGCCAGGGCGGCTCGGCGCCGTCGGCGCGTGCGGGCATCAGCCCGACGGCCGACTGGATGGCCGACGCGATCAGGGCGTAGATGGACAACAGCGGCAGCCCCAGCGCCAGCATCGGCCAGCGCCGCCCGAGGGCCACGTCGCGATCGGTGTCCTCGGGGCCGCGCGTGAGCAGCACGAACAGCCACAGCCCGCCGAGCAGCAGGGCGCCGGGAGGCAGCGCCGCGACCGTCTCGAGCCAGCCAGCCCCGGCCGGCACCATGACCACGCCCGGCGGGGCCATGGGATCGCCGAGGGTCAGCAGGCTGACGGGGTCGCCGATCCAGCGGCGCAGGCCTTCCTCGAGCACGAAGATCCACAGCGCCAGCAGCAGGTCCTCGACCTGCAGCACGTGCCGCCGCGGGCTGGGTGGAGCGGCCTCTCCGCCCCCCGCGGCCCGCGCCGCAGCGTCGCGCCCGCCGCGGCGCCACCAGAACTGCCGCCACGTCCGCTGAAGGGTGGTGCTGGCCCGCGTGAGCAGACCGCCGCGCCGCTGGCTCGTCATCTCACGATTGAAACGTCGCGGGCGGCCTCGTTGAACGAAGTCAGTGCCGTTGGTCGACTGCCGACCGCCGACTGCCGACTGCCGTCCCCCCGATTCCCGATTCCCGATTCCCGATTCCCGGCTCTTCCCCTACCATGTGCCCATGCTGAAGACGCTCGCGGCGACGATGGTCGCCCTCTTCCTGGTGGGTGGGATGGCGCAGGCCCAATCGGCGGCGGCCGACGCGGTCAAGGCGGCCGACCTGGCGCGCTTCAAGGCGCAGACCAGCAATGACTTCGCGGCCCTCGGCCAGTTGCTCGCCGACGACCTCGTGTACACGCATTCGAGCGCGGCGGTGGACGGCAAGGCGAGCTTCATCGAAAGCATGCGGAGCGGGACGGTCAAGTACGAGTCGATCGAGCCGCGCGACGTGGTCGTCCGCGTCTATGGCACGACCGCCGTCATCACGGGCGCCGGCCGTTTCCAGGTGACGGCCCGTGGGGAGAAGCTCGACAACCAGCTGCGGTACACGAACGTCTGGGTGCAGCGCGACGGCCGCTGGCAGATGGTGAGCTGGCAGAGCACGAAGATCCCCTGATCGGGAATTGCAGAATGGCAGAATTGCAGAATTGCAGAGGCGCCGCCAGACGTCGCGCTGCCGACACCGACGGCGGCGTCCTGAAATCCCGAAATTCTGAAATTCTGAAATTCTGAAATTCTTCGAGGCTCCCGATGCAACTCGGATTCGTTTCCGCCATCCTCCCTGAACTGTCGCTCGACGAGGTGCTGGCTTTTGCAGCCGCCGAGCGGTTCGCCTGTGTCGAGGTGATGTGCTGGCCGGTCGGCAAGGCCGAGCGCAAGTACGCCGGCGTGACGCACGTCGACGTCACCGACTTCACGAAGTCGCACGCCGAGGACGTGCTCGCCCGGTGCGCCAAGCACGGCGTCTCGATCTCGGCGCTCGGGTACTACCCGAACCTGCTCGACCCGGACCCGGTGGTCGCCGACGTCGCGCGCGCGCAACTCGAGCGGGTGATCGTCGCCGCGCCGTTGCTCGGCCTGAAGACCGTCAACACGTTCGTGGGACGCGACTGGACGCGCAGCGTCGACGACAACTGGCCGCGCTTCCTCGAGGTGTGGCGTCCGCTCCTGAAGCTGGCCGCCGACCATGGCGTGCGCATCGGCATCGAGAACTGCCCGATGTCGTTCACGAAGGACGAGTGGCCGGGCGGCAAGAACCTGTTCACCACGCCGGTCATCTGGCGCCGCGCGTTCGAGGACCTCGGCGCGGACAACCTCGGCCTGAACTACGACCCGTCGCATTTCGCGTTGCAGCACATGGACCCGGTCAGCCCGCTCAAGGAGTTCCAGGACCGGCTGTTCCACGTCCACGCGAAGGACATCCGCATCCGCCGCGACCGAATCGACGATGTCGGCATCTTCGCGCACCCGCTGGAGTGGCACCAGCCGCGCATTCCTGGCTACGGCGAGATCGACTGGGCGCGCTTCATGGGAGCGCTGATGCAGACCACCTACCGCGGTCCGGTCTGCATCGAGGTGGAGGACGCGACGTTCGGCAACACGCTCGAGGGCCGCAAGAGCGCGCTGCGCGTGTCGCGCAACGTGCTCGAACCGTACTTCGGCTGAGCCCGGCAATTTGACATTCGAGATTGGAAACTCTCGTGGGGCGCGGCTCCGCCGGCGCCCCTCGGGATGTCGCGCGCGGGATGGCCGGAGGCCACCCGCAGGTCAAGTTCCAATGTCGAATTTCACATTGCCAGCGCAGCGCGGAACTCGTCCAGGTAGCGCCGCACCTTCTCCTTCGGATCGCCCGGCCCGAGCGTCTCGATCGGCACGTAGCCGCGATAGCGCGCGTCCTTGAGGATGCGCGCGATCTGCTTCAGGTCGACGCGCTCTTCCTTGTTGTTCCGGTAGACCAGTTCCTTCACCTGCCACGTGTAGGCGTACGGCGCCAGCATCGCGATCTCGGCGTAGGGGTCGTTGGTGGTCCGCAGGCTGCCGATGTCGACGTTCAGGCCGAACCACGGCGACGGGATGCGCCGGCGGATCTCCAGGTAGTCGGCGGCGACCTTCAGCGCGTCGTTGTGGTTCTGCAGCACGATCATCACGCCGCGCGCCTCGCCGGCCGTCACGCAGCGCTGGATCCCGTCGACGATCCAGTCCATCACCTGTGCCTTCGGCACGCCGTCGGGCATCACGCGCCCGTCGAACACGCGCAGGACCGGCGCGCCAAGCTTCGCGGCGACATCGACCCAGCGGGTCACGTGCGCGACGTCGGCATCGCGCTTGCCCGCGTCTGGCACCGCGAAGTCGTTGCGCACGCCGGTCCCGCTGATCGCCAACCCCAGGCTGAACGCCAGGTGCTTGATCCGGTAGATCAGCGTGTGGTCGGGTACCGCCGGATAGCCCTTGAAGTAGTAGCCGGTCGGGTCCACTGCGTCGAAGCCGATCTCGGCGCAGAACTCGATCACCTGCTCGAGCGACATCTGGCCGCTGGTGAGCGGGCCGTTGAACGAGTACAGGTTGCAGCTCGTCTTGATGCCGCGCGGGAAACCCAGGCACGACCGAGGCGTGCGCGGGACTCGCGGCGAAGGCAGGGAGCGCCAGGCCCGCGGCGGCACTGGCGAGGAACGAGCGTCGGGTCGGCATGGGTATGTTCTCGACGGCCTTGGTCATTCGGCCTTGGGCCTTGGTGCGTGAAGACTTCGACCTTCAGCCCTGGCCCTTTGTCCCTGCATGGGGCATGAGCCATGAGCCATGACGAATTCGGAATTCGGCATCGCGGCATTCTATAGTTCCCCCCATGCGCCCTCTCCTCGCCCTCGCTTTCGGCCTGTTGATCCCCACCGTTGCCGCCGCCCAATCGCGTCCCGAGTGGACGCCGCTGTTCAACGGCAAGGACCTCACCGGCTGGACCAACATCAACACCGACCCCGACACCTGGTTCGTGAAGGACGGCATGCTGATGACCACGGGCAAGCCGCTGGGCGTGATGTGCAGCGACAAGATGTACGAGAACTTCGTGCTCCACATCGAGTGGATGCACCACGAGGCCGGCGGCAACTCCGGCGTGTTCATCTGGAGCGCCGCGCGTCCCTCACCCGAGGGGCGCCTGCCGGACGGCCTCGAAGTGCAGATGCTGGAGGTCGACTGGCCGAAGCTGCACGTGAAGGACGGCGTGATGCCGACCGACGACTACGTGCATGGCGAGCTGTTCGGCGTCGGCGGCGTGCAGATCATCCCCGACAACCCGCGCGGTCCGCGCAGCAAGTCGATCGAGAAGCGGGCCCTGCCGCGCGAGAACTGGAACGTCTACGACCTGGTCGCCGTGGATGGCGTCGCCAAGCTGTCGGTCAACGGCAAGTTCGTCAACGGCATCCGCAACTCGTCGCGCCGCAAGGGCTACCTGTGCATGGAGGCCGAGGGCGCGCCGATCCAGTGGCGCAACGCCTGGATCATGGAACTTCCAGGCGGCGTGACGACGCCGGACATGATTGCGCCGGAGCGGGGCAAGTGAACCCACTGGCGGGAGTCGGGAATCGGGAGTGGGGAGTGGCCAAGAGGGCGTCGGGCGCCGCTCCTCGAGGCCGCCGCGCCGCCCTCAAGGGGGCCGTCCTCGTCGCAGTTGCTGTCGCCGGGCTTGCGGTGCCGGCGTGGGCGCAGGTCGCGGTCGCCGAGGACCGCTGGGCGAAGGAGATCGCGGCGTTCGAGGCCGAGGACGCCACCCGCCCGTTTCCCGAGGGCGGCACGGTGTTCGTCGGCAGTTCCAGCATCAGGCTCTGGGACCTCGCCACGGCCTTCCCGGGGCGGCCGGTGCTCAACCGCGGCTTCGGCGGCACGCAGATCGGCGACTCGGTCAGGCACGTCGAGCGCCTCGTCCTGCGGCACAGGCCGGCGACGGTGATCTTCTACGCCGGCGACAACGATCTCGCCGCCGGTCGCACGCCACAACAGGTGCAGGCCGACTTCCATGCCTTCGTGACCCGGGTCCACACCGCGTTGCCGCGCACCCGCATCGCGTTCATTGCCATCAAGCCGAGCCTGGCGCGCTGGGCGCTCATCGCGAAGGTCCGCGAGGCGAACCGACTGGTGCGCGCCGAGTGCGACCGTGACGATCGCCTCGGCTACGTCGACGTCGACGGGCCGATGCTCGGCTGGGACGGCAAGCCGCGGCCCGACCTGTTCATCCAGGACGGCCTGCACCTCTCGGCGAAGGGCTACGCGCTCTGGAACACGCTGGTGGCGCCGTTTCTCGAATAGCGCGCGACAGGCGGCCTGGAGCCTGTAGCCTGTAGCCATGATCCATCGCGTCGCCGTCCTCGGCCTCGGCCACTGGTATTCCGCCTACGGGCTCGCGCGCGCGCTGCCCGAGTACCCGCAGGCGACGCTTGTCGCGGCCGCAGATCCCGACCCGCGGCGGCTGTCCACCTACTGCGACACGTTCCGCTGCGAGGCCGTCGCCGACTACACCGACGTCCTGTCGCGTGAGGACGTCGACATCGTGCACATCGCGGCACCGGTGCGCGACATCCCCGAGTTGACCATGCGGGCGGCCCGCGCCGGCAAGCACATCGTGATGGGCAAGCCGATGGCGATGACCGTCGCGCAAGCCGACGAGATGGTCCGCGTCGTCGAGGCCAGCGGCGTCACGTGCGTGCCCTTCCAGGGGTTGATGCGGCTCCGGCACCAGGCCATCAAGGCCCGCGTGGCGGCCGGCGAGATCGGCGACCTGGCCGTCATGCACCAGACCGGCCGGTGGGCGATCGCCGAGGACTGGTACATGTCGGGCACGCCCGGCTGGTTCGTCGATCCCGCGCAGGTCCCCGGCGGCGCCTTCATCGACGAGGGCATCTACTGGATCGACCTGTTCCGGTGGCTCGCGGGCAGCGAGGTGGTGGAGGTCGATGCACGGATGCGCAACATCGTCCATCGCGACCTGCCGGTGGAGGACTGGGGGTTCGCGGTGTTCACGTTCGCCAACGGCGTCACGGCGACGCTCGAGGCGTCGTGGACGATCAACGCGCCGCGGGTGACGGGCCCCTCGCCCAAGCGCAACAGCGTGGTGCGACTCGAACTGGTCGGCACGCGGGGCGAGTTGATGGAGCAGTGGTTCCGCTCGCCCGGTGGCGCCGTGCTCAAGGCGGGCGCCGAGGACTGGGTGTTCGAGCGCGTCAGCGAGGAGGCCTTCGGCCCGGCCACGCCGATGCCGCTGCATCACCTGATCACGTGCGTCGAGCAGGGCGTGACGCCCGCGGCGACCATCCGCGACGCGCGCGACTCGTTCGTCGTGGCCATGGCGGCCTACGAGTCGGCACGGCAGGGGCGCCCGGTGCGGCTCGACCTCGCCCCACGGTGACCTGCCGGCCGGGGCTGGCCGAGGAGCCGGCCCCGGGAACCTGCAACCCGGTGTCGTCACGGCGTTCGGTCCGTCACGGCACCGTCGTTGGATAGGACACGAGCCACGTCCAGCCGTTCCCGAGTCCCATCCCGGGGCGGCCGTGAGGAATCAGGTCCGCACGAGGCGGAGCGTGGCAGGGAGCCCCATGCAGGCGACACGCCTTCCTCGTCGCTCGTCGCGCGTGCCCACGTCTCCGGGAGGCGCGCCGTGAGTACGATCCACCGCTCCCACGCCTCGCCCGCGCCGCCGCCGCCGAGCACGCAGCAAGCGTTCCGTCACCTGATGCGCCGTGCACAGGATGGCGACGGTTCGGCGCTGCACCTGCTCTTCGCGCAGCATGTCGGGCCGCTGCGGCGCTGGGCCCGTGGTCGCCTGCCCCGCTGGGCGCGCACCGTGGCCGACACCGCCGATCTCGTGCAGGAGGCGCTCGTGCAGACGCTGCGTCGGCTCGGCGACTTCGAGCCGCAGGGCCACCAGGCGCTGCAGGCCTACCTGCGCCGCGCCGTCGACAACCGCATCCATGACGAGTTCCGGCGTATCGCCCGTCGTGGCCTTGCGGCGACCCTCGACGAGGCGCACGCCGACACGCGGCCCTCGCCACTCGAGGAGGCCGTGGCGCAGGAGACCGAGGCCCGCTATCGCCAGGCGCTCGCTCGCCTGCGCCCGGGTGATCGGCGACTGGTCGTGGCGCGCGTCGAGCTGGGGTATTCGCTCGAACAACTCGCCCTGATGACCAACCGCCCGCGCGTGGACACCGCGCGGGTTGCCCTCCGGCGCGCCCTCGAGCGGCTCGCGCTGGAGATGGCGCGTGCCTGACCAGACTGCCGCCCTGCCACCGGCAGGGCGGACGCGACGGGCAGGCGACACCGTCCCCACGGTACGGGCGGCGGTGGCGGCGGTCGTCGATGGCCGGCCGGTTGCGTGGGACGACGCGGAGCAGCGCGGACGGACGCCGCTCGAACGGCGCATGACCCGCCGGCTGCGTGACCTGACGCTGCTGGTCGGGCTCGACCCGCCGGGCGACGGCGCGACGCTGTCCTCCGGGCTGCATCGCCTGTGCGTTGCGATTGCGGCAATCGCGACCCTGCAGTGGTTCGCCGGGATCAGCGCCGTGATCGTCCTGGCCTGGGCCGGTGGCTCGGCGGCGTGGCACGCGGTGCTGCCGTTCGCGCTCGCGCTGCTGGCCAGCCTGGCGTGGCGGCTTCGGCCCCGGCAGGCGCCCGGCGCATCGGACCTGTGCCTCCTGCTGGCCGCCTGGGCGGCGCGCGGGCCGATGGAGGCGCTCGCCGCTTCCTCGCCCACGTGGGCGCTCCTGGTGGCACCTCTCCGCGTGCTGCACGTCGAAGCGGCGTTGCCCGTCCTGCTCATCGGCGTGGCGCTCGCGCGCACGACGCGCCCGCGCTTCACGTGGCGCGAGCGCGCCAGCCGGGCGCTGGCGCTCCTTGCGGTCGGCTCGTCGGTTGCCCTGGCGCCGGCTGCATCGGCGGCCCGGTTCCCCTGGGCGACGCTGGCGTGTGCCGGCGTGTGGGCGCTGATTTCGCTGGTCGTGCTCTGGCGCTGGGGAGGTCTGCAGCAACGGGTCCTGCCGGGGGAGGCCTCGCGCGTGGCCGGCAGCTGGACGGCTGCCCTGAGGGCGACGCTGCTCGATGCGCTGGCGGCATGGCGCGGCACCCACACGTCCCGGCTCGCGGCACTCACGGCCACCGTGCACCGGGCGCGCACGCCGCGCGAGATCGCGTCAGAGCTGGCCCGACACGTCGTCGACGTGACGGGCGCATCGCGGGCCTTCGTCCTGGTGCCGGACAGGCCGGCATGGCTGCCGCTCGCCGGCGACACGGTGACACTGCCGGCCGCGTCGGCGCTGGTGGCCCTGCTCGAAGGCACCGACCATGCGGTCCGTGTCGACGCCGCCTCGCGCATGTTCGCGTGGCTGCCGGAGGCGGACCGGCGCTGGGTGGTCGAGGCCGGCGTGGCCGTCGTGGCGCGCCTGGCGGCACCCGACGGGCACACCGTCGGCGCCATCCTGGTCGGGACGCGGGCCGACGGTCGGGCCAGCTCGCGTCGCGCGCTCGCGTTCGTCTCCGCAGCGGCGGGCACGGCCGGCGTGGCGCTCGCGACGCTGGCGACGACGGCCGGGGGCGATGCGCCACGGGTGTGCGCCGCCGCCGACGAACTGCCCTACGAATGCCAGGCCTGCGGGCGGCTGTCGCCGGAGGCGGCACGTTGCGCGTGTGGCGGGGCGACGGTCCTGGCGGCGCTGCCGGCCGTCCTCAACGAGGCCTTCGCGTTGGAACGCCGCATCGGCCGCGGCGGCATGGGCGTCGTCTACCGGGCGTACGACACGCGCCTCGATCGACTCGTGGCCCTGAAGACGCTGCCGGCGCTGGCACCGCCGGCGGCCCAGGCCCTGCAGGCGGAGGCGCGCGCGATGGCGGCGCTCGAGCACCCGTCGATCGCGTCGCTGTACGGGCTCGAGCGATGGCGGGGGACGCCGGTGCTCGTGGTGGAGTACCTCGCGGGCGGCACGCTGGCCTCGCGCATCGCGACCGGCCCGATGCGTCCCGGCGACGTCGTGGTGCTCGCGCGGGTCCTCGCCGAGGCGCTGGCCACGCTGCACGCCCGCGGCTGGCTGCACGGCGACATCAAGCCGAGCAACATCGGCCTCACCCGCGACGGCGTGCCCAAGTTGCTCGACTTCGGTCTCACGCGCTGGCACGCGATGGCGGCGCCGGGGCCGGGCGGGTCGGGCACGGTTCGACCTGCCGACGGCACCCGCAGCGGCGCGCTCGCCGGCACGCCCCTCTATCTCTCTCCCGAGGCACTCGACGGTCACCCCGCAGGCGACGCCGACGACGTGTGGGCGCTCGCACTCGTCATCGTCGAGCTGATCACCGGCGTGCATCCCTTCCGGGCCGACACGCTCGACGCGGTGGCGGACCGCGTGCGGGCGCACCCGACGATCGACGTGCGCCACTGGGCGCCGGCCACCCCGCCCTGGCTGGCCGAGGCGCTCGCGGCCGCGCTTCACCCCGATCGCCGCCAGCGCCTGACTCGCGCCCGTGTCCTGGCCGACGTGCTCGAGCGGCCTGCCAGTGCCCACGAGCACGGCGCCGCCGCATCCTGACCGTTCCTGACGAGGCTTGCGATGCTGACCATTCCCGACCAGACGTGGACCGCGCTCGCCGAGGTGCTGCAGGTGGAGAAGGCCGTCCTGCAGGCGGTGGCGCAGGTGGAGTCGGGCGGCTCGGGCTTCCTCGACACGCAACCGCCGCGGCCGAAGGTGCTCTTCGAAGGCCACTACTTCCACAGGCTGACCGGCGGACGGTTCTCCGCGTCGCACCCGACGCTCAGCTTTCCGAAATGGACGCGGAAGTACTACGCCAGGACCGGACTGGGTGAGTGGGCGCGGCTCGATCAGGCGATCGCGCTCGACCGCGCCGCGGCCCTGCAGTCGGCCAGCTGGGGCGCGTTCCAGATCATGGGCGCGAATTTCGCCGACGCCGGGTGCGTCGACGTGGAAGCGTTCGTCACGGCGCAGTGGACCAGCGCCGACACGCAACTGGAGTGCTTCACGCGATTCATCGGGCGCGCCTGGTACCTCGATCCGCTGCGCGCGAAGGACTGGGCGACCTTCGCCCGCCGGTACAACGGGCCCGGCTACGCCGAGAACCAGTACGACGTGAAGTTGTCACGTGCCTACGACGCGTGGGTGGCTGCTGCGTCGGCCTCGCCGCGGGGGCACCGGACCATGCAGGGACTGCTGGCGCGCGGCGGCGCGTCACGCCCGCCGGGCAGGCCGATCGCGCCGTCCTCGTCGGTTGCGACGCGCGCGCCGCTGCTGCGTCTGGTGCGCGCCGATGCGCTCGACCTGCGTGACTGGCCGTACCGACCGCGCGTCGGCCAGGCGCCCCCGGCCTCGTGCTGGCCCGCACGCCTGCGTCCCGTCTCGCAGCAGGGGCGATCCAGCGCCTGCACGGGATTCGCGCTGGCCACCGTGATCGAGTACCTGCTCGACCGCGCCGGGCGCCAGGTCGAGACGATCTCGGGGCACATGCTCTACGACATGGCCCGCCGCTACGACGAGTGGGCCGACAACGACGCGCAGGATCAGGGGTCGTCGCTGCGTGGCGCGCTGCGCGGCTGGTACTACCACGGCGCGAGCGCCGCCTCGCTCTGGCGTGGCGCGTCGATGCCGGGCGCCAGCCTCGACGACGACGACTGGTGGCTCGATGCCGTGAAGCGGCCGCTGGGCGCGTACTTCCGCGTCCAGGCCGACATGGTCCCCGACATGCACAGCGCCCTGGCCGAGACCGGTGTGTTGTACGCCAGCGCCCTCACCCACGCCGGCTGGGACGCCCTGCATCACGCCACCGCGACGCCGGTGCCCGCCACCGTCGAGTCAATCCCGGTGATCGAGCCACGCGAGGGCCTGCCCGACGCCGGGCATGCCTTCGCCATCGTGGGCTACACCGAGCACGGGTTCGTCGTGCACAACTCCTGGGGTGACCGCTGGGGCGCCGGTGGCTTTGCCATCCTGTCGTACGCCGACTGGCGGCAGAACGCGATGGACTGCTGGGTGGCCCAACTCGGTGTCGTCACCGACGAGCATCGGGCCGTCGCCGAGGCGCCCACCCTCCGCGTCGATGTCGCCTCCGGACGCGTGGAGCTCTCGAGCAACCCGCAACTGGCGACCCACGAGATCGCCCCCTTCGTCGTGACCGTGGATGCCGAGGGCCGGTTCTGTACGCGGGGCCGCTTCCGCACCAACGCCGACGACGTCGACCTGCTCGTCGAGGAGCACCTGCCCCGCGCCTGCGACCGCTGGGGCTGTGCCGACGGCGTCGATGTCGCGATCATCGCGCACGACGGGCTGACCGGCGAGGACGGTGCGATCGGCCGCGCCCTGCACTGGATCCCGACGATGTACTCGGCGGCCATCCTGCCCGTGTTCCTGCTCTGGGAAACCGATGCCGCCGGCGGCGTGCGCAAGCTGCTCGAAGCCAAGGTGGCGTCCGACGACGCGCCGGCCAGGCCGATGCCGTGGCGCGCGGTCACGCCGTCGGCGTTGCTGGCCTGGCACGACGAGCGGATCGAGGGGCGGCTCCGGCAGCCCGGGCGCGCGCTCTGGCGCGAGGTCCATGACCACGCCGTCGCCATTGCGACGGCCGGGGACGCGGCGTTCCTGACGCTGGCCGAGCGCCTGCGGGCGCGGGCCCGGCGGCGGTCGCTGCCACCGCTGCGGTTGCACCTGGTGGCGCACTCGGCTGGCGCGCTCGTGGCGACGCATGCCGTCCCGGAGATCGCCAGGCGACGGCTCGACCTGCGCACCATGTCGCTGATCGCCCCGGCCGTCGGCGTCGAGACGTTCACCAGCGTGGCCGGGCCGGCCCTCGCGGCCCGCGACGTCCGCCTGCTCGTCGCTCACCTCACCGACGCGGCCGAGCGCAGTGACGCGACGTGCGCACCCTACGGCCGTTCGTTGCTGTGGCTGGTGTCACGGGTGCTCGAGGAGGAACCGGGCACGCCGTTACTGGGGCTCGAGGCGCACCTGGCGCCAGCGATCCTCGAGCGGGAGTGGGGGAGCCGGACGATACGCCAGGCCTCGCCCGGTGGCGTGACGCCGGCCGGGCAGCGCGTCGCGACGGCGACGACGCACGGCAGCCTGCCCGAGGACCCGGCCGTGGTCCAGGCGATCGTCAGGCACATCAAGGGGGGCTGACGGCGAGGGCGCCGGCCGCACGTCAATCGATGCGTGTGAACGAGATGCCGGCGCCGCCGCCCGGCACGGCCATCGGGCCCACGGCGAAGCGCTGCGCGCCACGGCCGACGGTGACCGCACGGCCGGAGATGAGCCCCACGCCCGCGCCGAAGATCACGTCGCTGGCGAAGTGGCGATTGGCCTGCAGTCGCGATGCCGCGACGTAGGTGGCCACCGCGTACGCCGGCGCGCCGACCTTCCAGCCGAAGTGCCGGTGGAGCACGGCGGCGTTGGCGAACGTGCCCGACGCGTGTCCTGACGGGAACGACCAGTCGGTGCCGTCGGGCCGCGTGCGGTTCACCGAGAGCTTCAGACCCTGCGTGAAGACCGTGTTCACCAGCTGCGCGCGCACCAGATCGGCGCCGACCACGGCCGCGCGCTCGTGCTTCAGCGCCCGACCGATGCCGTACGTGACCCACGCCCCGCCGAACTGCACGGCGAAGCCGCCCAGCACCTTGCCCGGTCCGAGGACGGTGGCCAGCGTGGGCGACGACGAGAAGTACTCGGTGATGCGGTAGTCGTACGGGTGGATCAGCGCTGCCGAAGCGCTTGCGGTCAGCATGATGACCGCGTTGTCCACCGAGGCGGTCTGCCGCAGGTCGCCGCGCAGGCTCGTGACGAGCGAGGCCATCGACGGCATCCGGAGGGGCCTGCCTGGCGCAACGGCCGTCGTGTCGCCGGCCGCCGAAGCCGCCGTGGTCGCATCAGCCGGCGCCGCGTCCCCGTCGGTGGTGGCCGGCGAGATCGACGTCGCCGGCGTTGCCGCGTTGCCGCCGACGTCGGCGACGGTCGCGACCACCGGCGCATCCTGGGCGCTGGCCACGACGGGGCACGACGCAAACAGGGCGGCGAGGACGAGGACGTGTCGGTGTCGCATGAACGGGGAGCCTCGTCACTCTACCTCATCGGGGGCGTCGTGCACCACAGGGAGCCGTCACCGGTTGTGCGATCGAAGGCTGACCATCGTTAGGGATGGATGGCGGGGGAGTGGACGTTCGCGCGTCCAGCCGCCTGGCTCGCGCCAGGCGTGCCGCATGTCACGCGTGCCAGGGGAGAGCTGGCACGCGTGGCGCGGCACATCTGGCGCGGCGCGTGCCATGATGCGGCACCATGGCCACATCCCCTCGACTGGCAGCCTCGCTGGCGCTGCTGCTCACGGTGCTGGCATGCGCGTCGCCACGCGCCGAGGCGCAGGCCGCGCTGGCGCCTGCCACGCCCCAGCCCCTCGACCTCAGTCGCTTCGAGAAGGACATCCTCGCATTCGAGGCCGCCGATCGCGCGACGCCTCCGCCGCAGGGGGCCATCCTGTTCGTCGGCAGCAGCATCTTCCGCCTGTGGAAGGATCTGCCCACGCAGATGGCGCCGCTGCCGGTCATCAACCGTGCCTTCGGCGGGTCGCGCACCCCCGAGCAGCTGCACTACTTCGAGCGCATCGTCCTGCCCTATCGGCCGCGCGTCATCGTGTACTACTGCGGCAGCAACGACGTGAACGCCGGCGAGACCGCCCAAGCCATCGCCGCGCGCGTCGAGCAGTTCTCGGAGCGGGTGCGGACGGCCCTGCCGGGCACGCGCGTGTACTTCGCCTCGATCATCAAGGCGCCCCAGAAGCGCGATCGCTGGGACGTGGTCGACCGCGCCAACGCGCTGGTGCGCGCCCATGCCGACACGGCACCGGGTCGTGGCTACATCGACCTCAATCCGGCGCTGCAGGACGAGCGGGGCGAGCCGCTGATGGACCTCTATCTCGCCGACCGGTTGCACTACCTGCCGCCGGCCTACGAGCGCATCTCGGCCGTCGTCAAGCCGGTCGTCGCGCAGGCCTGGAGCGAGGTGGCACGGCCCTGATCTGGCCGCCGCGATGCCCGACACCCGACACCTGAGGCCGTCGCCTTGCATGCCGACACCGACCGGCCTTCCCTGAGCGCCTGGTGGCGCACGGCATGCCTGGCGCTCTGCGTGGTTGCCGGCGGCGTCCCCGTCGTCGCGCCGGCCACTGCGGGCCTGGCGGGCGCGCCTGACCAGTCGGCCCCGGCACCCTCGCTGGCGGTCTCGCGACAACTGCGCGACATGATGACGCCGGCCGGACGCGTGCGTTTCGACCTCTACCGGCCCGCGACCTTGCCCGCCGGGCCGCGTCCGCTCGTCGTCGTCGCGCACGGGTTCTGGCGCAGTCGTGCGCAGATGGCC
This sequence comes from Luteitalea sp. TBR-22, assembly GCF_016865485.1. Classification (NCBI taxonomy): domain Bacteria; kingdom Pseudomonadati; phylum Acidobacteriota; class Vicinamibacteria; order Vicinamibacterales; family Vicinamibacteraceae; genus Luteitalea; species Luteitalea sp. TBR-22. The sequence continues at coordinate 1,657,357 of NZ_AP024452.1, forward strand.
GGCTGGGGGCGACACCTCGCCACGCAGGGCTACGTCGTCGCCGTCCCCGACCTGCCGGCGTGGTCCGATCACGCGCGCAACGGCCGCGCCCTGCAGGCCCTCGTCGCCTCGCTGCTGGCGTGGCCGCCGGATGCGGTGCCGATGGACCGGGCCCGCGTGGCGCTCGTGGGGTTCTCGGCCGGAGGGCTGGCGGCGCTGCTGGCCGCCGCCGACGATCCGAGCGTCCTCGTGTGGGTCGGACTCGACCCCGTGGATCGCGATGGGCTGGGGGTGCGGGCCGCGGCGCGCCTGCGCGCTCGTGCCGTGGTACTGCAGGCCGAGCCCTCGGCGTGCAACGGGAGGGGCAACGCCCGCAGCCTCGTCGCGGCGCTGGGAGATCGGGTCGAGGTGATCCGCATCCCGGGGGCGACCCACGTCGACGCCGAGTGGCCGACCAGCCTCGCGGCACGTGCCGCGTGCGGCGGGACCGATGCGGGGCGACGCCAGGCGTTCGTGCAGGCGGCCACCGATGCCCTGGAGCGCGCGTTCGGTGCACCGTCGGGCGCCCGGCCCTGAGCGTTCGGCCGCCTCAGGCCTTGCTGACCCTCAGCACGGCGAGGTAGCCGCGAAACAGCACCGGCCGCGCGCGCTGCCCGAAGGCGCCGGGGATCGTCGCCCCGCACCACGCGCGGATGTCGTCGACGACGGCGCCTCGTCCCACCGCGTCCCGCACGTTGGTCTCGGTGAGCATGTAATCGACGAAGAAGTCGGGGGTGAGCGTGATCGGGATGGCGAAGTCCTCGCCGCGCTCGACGCGGAAGCCGCGCGCCCGCTCGGCCAGGATGGACGGCGAGAGCGGCGTGGCCTGCCCGGCCGGGTAGGGATGCCGCGTCGTGAACGTCTCGAACCACGATTCGAGGCCGTCGCCGTCGGCGAAGCTGCGGGCGGTGGCGAAGTCGTACACGGCCAGGCAGCCGCCGGGAGCGAGCACGCGCCGCGCCTCCGGCCAGACGGCCTCGAGATCACGTGCGTAGTTGAGCGACCCCGCGGCGGCCAGCAGGTCGACCGAGCCGGTCTGGAAGGGCATGGCCTCGGCGGCCGCGGCGACGAATGACAGATCGGGGTGCAGGCGACGCGCGGTGCGGACCATCGCCTCGGCCGGGTCGAACCCCACGCACGTGGTCGCGAGGGTCCGCAGCGGCTGCGTCGAGAGCCCGGCGCCGCACCCCACGTCCACGGCCACGTCGTGTCGCCGACCGGCGAGCCAGTCGTGCAACAGGGCGAGGACCCGGGGGTGGACGGGCGGTCGCGCGGCGGCGTACCCGGCGGCCATGCGAACGTCGCTGAACGGGTTGGTCATGCACGCGGATTGTAGGGCAGCCGCGTCGCACCCTGCCCAGCGTTTCTGCACCGACGGCAGCCACACCGCGGGAGGGGCGGGTGCGCGGCAGATGGCACGGCGCGGGAGGTCCTGCTCCCGCGCCCCATGCGGGCACGGCGGGCGCTGGCCCGCCGATCCTAGCGCTTGCGTGCGCCGGTCGCCTTCGCGCCGCGAGCGCTGGTCCGGCTCGTGGTGCTGCGCGACGTGCTGCGTCCGCCGCCGCGGGTCGTCGCCGCCGCGACCGTGCGCCCCGACGCCCCGGTCCCGGTCGCGCGCCGGCCGCCCGTCGCGGAGCGTCCCTGCGGCTCGGCCTGGGCCTCCTCGGCTTCCGACTCGTCGTCGGTCGAGCTCGAGGCGGCGTCGCGGTTGATGCCCCCTTCGGCGATCGCCGTCAGCTTCTCGTCGGTGGCCTTCTCCTCGTCGAGCGTCTCGCGCAGCAGGCGAGCCGCCTCGTCGTGGCCCATCGCCTCGGCCCACGCCACGAGCGTGCCGTACGCGGCCATCTCGTAGTGCTCGACGCGTTGTGCCGAGGCAATCAGCAGCGCGTCCATGGTGGCGTCCTCGGTCTCTTCCTCGAGCGCGCTCTTGGCTTCCTCGAGGATGCCGGCCATGCCGTCGCAGTGCTTGCCGCGGGGCTTCTCGCCGAGGCTCTCGAACACCCGCGTCAGGCGTTCGACCTGCGCCTTGGTCTCCTGGATGTGCTGCTCGAAGGCGGCGCGCAGTTGCGGGGAACTGGCAGCCTTGGCGACGCGGGGAAGGGCCCGCGTGATCTGCTTCTCGGCGTCGAACGCGTCGCGCAGCTCGTCGAGGAAGGCGTCGTGAAGGGATCCTGACATCGGCATTGTCTCGTGCTCCTTGGGGAATGAACCTCGGAGGTTCGAGCACTGCCACTGCAAGGCCGGAGCCAAGCGGCGCGGGGCGACAAAAGGTACGGGAAAGGAGCCGCCGACGGATGCGGCGTCGTCCTGATCGGCTACAGGATGTCGGCGCGTGCAGCAGCGGCATCCCGGCGCGCGGGCCCTTCAAGCCGATCCACCGCGCGCCGATTCCGATCACAGGCCGTCGTCCTCCGCGCGCCGGCGCCGCGCATGCCCACCCTCGACGCCAGCTCCCTCGCTCATTCCCGCCTCCACGAAGCGCTCGGCGCTGCGGCGCAGGGAATTCTCGACCACGACCTGGTCACCGACGAAGTGTCGCTGTCGCCCGAGTTCCTCGGCAGGCTGAGCCTGCCACCCGGGCAGACCATCGGCCACTGGACGCAGTGGTGCGCGCTGGTCCACGAAGAGGACCGCCGGTACTTCGAGGTGCTGCGGGCCACGGTGGCGGCGGGCCGGCTCATGGAGCCCGCGCAGGACTTCCGCCTGCGGCGCGTCGACGGGTCGTGGGGGACGTTCCGGGCGATCGGCCGCACGCTGACCGTCGACAAGGACGGGCGCGGCCGTCACATGACGGTGATCATCGCCGACGTCACCGAGGCGCGTGCCGAGCAGGCGCGCCTGCGGCACCTGGCCGCCTCGTACGCCACGCTCAGCGAACTGAACCACGCCATCGTCCACGCGAGATCAGAGGAGGAACTGCTGTTGCGGCTCTGCCAGGCGGCTGTCGTGTCGGGCGGGTTCACGATGGCGTTCGTGGCGATGATCAACGAGGTGTCGGGCGCCGTGGAGCCGCAGGCGGCCTACGGCGACGAGTGGGGCTACCTCGAGGGCATCCATGTGTCGGCGTCGGCCGACACGCCGTACGGCCACGGGCCGACCGGCACCGCCATCCGCGAGAACCGGCCGTACTGGTGCCAGCAGTTCATGGAGGACCCCGGCACGCTCCCCTGGCGCGATCGCTGCCCTGACGGCCCGCCATGGGGCTCGGCCGCCGCGCTGCCGCTGCGCCGCAACGGCGAGGCGGTCGGCGCGCTCACGCTCTACATGCGCCAGACCGGCGCGTTCGACGAGGACACGCAACGCCTGCTGACCATGATGGTCAACGACGTGAACTTCGCGCTCGACCATTTCGCGCGCGAGGCCGCCGGGCGACGGATGCAACGCGAGGCCGACGCCACGCGTGCCCAGCTCGAGGCGACCATCGACGCCATGCCCGACCTGATCTTCGAGATCGGGCTCGACGGCCGCTTCTACAACTACCACTCGCCGCGGGTCGACCTGCTGGCGGTGCCCCCCGAGGCGTTCCTCGGGCGCACCATGCAGGAGACGATGCCGCCCGCCGTGGTCGGCAAGATCGAGGCGGCCCTCGACGAAGCGCACCGCACTGGCTACTCGTCGGGCACCTGCTACGAACTGCAACTGGCCGGCGGTGCGCGGTGGTTCGACATGTCGATTGCCCGCAAGCGGGTCACCGAGGGCGAGGGGCCGAGGTTCATCGCCGTCGTCCGCGACGTGACGGCGGCGCGGGCCGCCGAGGCCGAGCGCGCGCACCTCGAGGCGCAGCTGCGGCACTCGCAGAAGCTCGAGGCCCTCGGCCAACTGGCCGGTGGGCTGGCGCACGACCTCAACAACGTGCTCACGCCCATCCTCATCAACACGCCCCAGGTGCGCGCTGCGGTCACCGACGCCGCGGCGAGGGAACTGCTCGACACGACCGAGCAGTGCGCGCGGCGCGGCGCCGACATCATCCGCCGTCTGCTGATGTTCGCGCGCGGCGTCCCTGGCGAACGCAAGCCCGTGAGCGTGGCCGACGTCTGCCGCGACATGGCCAAGATCGCGCGCGAGACCTTCGCGCGCAACATCGCCGTGCACGTGGAGGTGCCAGACGACGTCTGGGCCATCCAGGGCGACCTCACGCAGGTCCATCAGGTGCTGATGAACCTCTGCGTCAACGCGCGCGACGCGATGCCGGAGGGCGGAACGCTCACCCTCGACGCCGCCAACGTCACGGTGGTCGATCCGCCGCAGGACGGCGCCTCCTCCCCGGCCCCGGGCCCCTTCGTCCGCGTCTGCGTGCGCGACACCGGCGCCGGCATGAGCGCCGCCCAGATCGAGCGCATCTTCGAACCCTTCTACACCACCAAGCCGATCGGCAAGGGCTCCGGGCTCGGCCTGGCGACGGTGCGGGGCATCGTGCGCAGCCATGGCGGCTTCGTCACCGTGGCGAGCACGCCCGGCGTCGGCACCGCGTTCGCCGTCCACTTCCCGCCGGCCGTCGCGCCGCAGGCCACGGCCGCGTCCGAGTCGGCGGCGCCGCGCCGCGGACGCGGCGAGCTGCTGCTGGTGGTCGACGACGAGGCGACGGTGCGCAGCAGTGTGCGCCGCTGCCTGGTGTCGCACGGATACAAGGTGGCCGTGGCAGGCCACGGGCGCGAGGGGGCAGAGCTGTTCGCGCTGCGGGCCGCCGAGGTCCGCGTGGTGATCAGCGACATGATGATGCCGGCGATGGACGGGCTGGCGATGCTGGCCGCGATTCGCGCGATCCGACCGGACGTCAAGTTCATCCTGATGAGCGGCCTGCTCGATCGCGCGACCCCACGCGGCCAGGCGCCCGACGTGGTGCTCAGCAAGCCGTTCGACCCCGACGCACTCCTCGCGGCCGTCGGCCGGCTGTGTGACGTCTGAGTAACGTCTAACGTCTAAGAGCTTGCTGAAAAACTAAGCCCGAGGGATCGACACCGTCGATCCCGGGTACTACGATGGCGGACATGCGCGGAGACGACCGTCAGCCCACGTCGATGTTCAGCTATGTGTCGGCCGAGGACCGCGTGCCCAAAGACCATCCGCTGCGGCCGATCCGCGCGCTGGTGGACGAGATCCTCCGTGACATGTCGCGCGACTTCGACGGGCTGTATGCCCGTGTTGGCCGCCCGTCGATTCCGCCGGAGCGCCTGCTGCGGGCGCAGTTGCTCCAGCTGTTCTACTCCATCCGCAGCGAGCGGCTGCTCATGGAGCAGCTCGACTACAACATCCTGTTTCGCTGGTTCGTCGGCCTCGAGATGGACGAGCCGATCTGGGTGCCGACGGTGTTCACCAAGAATCGCGACCGCGTGCTGAATCAGGAGGTCGCGCGCCAGTTCCTGGGGCGCGTCGTCGAGCGCGCGTCGGCCTGGATGTCCGACGAGCACTTCTCGGTCGATGGCACGCTGCTGGAGGCGTGGGCCAGCCACAAGAGCTTTCAGCCGAAGGACGGGCCGCCGGGCGGCGGCGACGGGCGCGATTTCCGCGGCCAGACGCGCACCAACGACACGCACGCGTCCAAGACAGACCCTGATGCGCGGCTGTACCGCAAGACGTTTCAGGGCGAGGCGCGCTTGGCGTACCTCGGGCATGTGCTCATGGAGAACCGGCACGGCCTGATCGTGGACGGCATGGCCACCACCGCCGATGGCCACGCCGAGCGCGATGCCGCGTTGCTCCTGCTGCACCGGCACGCGCGCGCCGGTCGCGCGCGGACCGTCGGCGCCGACAAGCAGTACGACACGCACGATTTCGTGGGCCTCACGCGGCAGCTCGGGTACACGCCGCATATCAGCCAGAACGTGAAGCGACGCGGCGGCAGCGCCATCGATGGCCGCACCACCCGCCATGACGGCTACACCAGGAGTCAGGCGTGTCGGCCGCGCATCGAGCGCGTCTTCGGCTGGCTGAAACCGCTGGCCGGCTTGCGCAAGGTGAAACTCCGGGGGCTTGAGAAGGTCGACAGCCTGTTCGTGTTTGCCTGCGCCGCCTTCAACCTGCGGCGGCTGCCGAAGCTGATGGCCGGCGTGCCGGCGACCGCGTGACGCGGCCGCCGACCGCGCGGCGACCCGCCGCGCCGGTCGCGACGAGGCCGCGTGCGGGCGCGGATCGGCCGTGTCGGCCGCGGTCAGCACGTGGAAGATAGCCCTCATGGCCAGTTCTTCAGCAAGCTCCTAACGTCTAACGTCAAACGTCAAACGTCAAACGTCAAACGTCAAACGTCATGCGTGCCCGGCACCCGCACGAGCAGCGGCTCGGCGATGCCGATGGTGCGCACGTACCCGCACAGGATCTCGAGCAGGGCCGGCGAGATCACCTGGCCGGCGGGCGCCAGGGTGAGGCCGCCGTGGGCGCGCACCGGCTCCTCGAGCACCATCCCTGCCTCGAGGTCGGCGACGTTCACGCTCACGACGTGCGACCCCGCGCCGGTCAGCCGGTAGGTCAGCAGCGCGTCGAGCAGTCGCGCCGGCGCGAGCTGGCGGGCCCGCAGGGCGTCGATCGCCTGGTCGCGGTCCTCGCCACGCGCCACCGCCGTGTCGAGCAGCATCGCGGCGCGCAGCAGTTGCGCCCCGAGCTGTTCCGGGCGCATCGCGTCGAGGGGCGTGGCCACCGGCCCGGCGTCGGTCGCCCCGGTGATCATCGCCCCCACGTCCTGCAGTCCCGGCAGCGTCGCCAGCAGCATCGCGGTCGTGTGTGTCACGTCCTCGAACTGCTGGCGCTCGGCCGCATCGGCCGGGTGACCGGCGACGAAGCGATCGATGGTCGCCTTGTCGAAGCCGATCGCGCCCAGGCCGGCCAGGGCCGCCGCCAGCTCGTAGCGATCGGCGCCGGGGATCGACAGCGTGTCGCACATGTGACGCACCGCCCGTTGCAGCCGGCGCAGCCAGTGCTCGAGCGGCGGATTGGTCCTCGTCACGAGCGCCTGCAGGGCGGTCGCCAGCGAGGCGTCCGCGGGCGTGGCGGTCGTCGACGTGGCGTTGTACCTGGCGATGGCGGCCTCGATGCACGCCCACAGCGCCGGCGTCGCGCAGGGCTTGAGCAGCACCCGGAAGATCTCGGCCTCGTTGACCGCCGCGACCAGTTCCAGCAGGTCGGCCTTGCCGGTGAAGAGGATGCGGACCGTGCGGGGGGCGAGGGCCTTGATGCGGACCAGCAGGTCGAGGCCGTTCATGCCCGGCATGTGGTAGTCGGTGAAGACCGCGGTGAATGGCGGGCCGGCTTCCACCAGCGCGAGTGCCTCGCTGGCCGTGGCGGCCACCGACACGTCGAGCTGCGCCTTCAACTGTCGATGGTAGGCCGTGCGGACCAGCCGGTCGTCGTCGACCAGCAGCACGCGCGGGCGGACCAGCCACGGGGCGGTCACGACTCGAGCTCCAGCAGGCGCGGCCACGTGGCGCCGTCGATGGGGCACCCGATGGCCGCCAGGTAGTCGCCATCGAGCTCGTTCGGCGTCGCCGCGTCGCGGGCGTGCTCGAGCCGGTTGGCGAGGTGGACGAGCCCGAGCGCCACCGACGCCGACGCGCCGCCGTATCGCGGATCGTGATGGAAGGCCACGGCCTCGACGATGGCGTCGGGCAGGCCCCAGAGGGCGAGCAGGTGCCCGCCGACCCAGTCGTGCGGCGCGCCGATGAGGATCGTCTCGGCGACGCGCAGCGGCACCTCGCCGGACTCGACCAGGTCCTGGGCCTGGCGGTACTTGTCGGGGAAGTTGATCGCCAGCACCAGCTTGCCGACGTCGTGCAGCAGGCCCGCGGCGCGTGCGGCGCCGATCGCGTCGTGCCCGAGGCGGAAGTGGTGGCCCAGCGCGGCGGCGCGCCGCGCCGTCCGCAGGCCGTGCGAGAACAGGCGGGCCAGGCCGAGGCGCTCGAGCGTCTGCGCGTCGGCCTGCGAGAGCCACTGCTGTTGCACGAGCACGGCGCCCACAGTGTCGAGCCCGAGCAGCGTGACCGCCAGCGCTGCGTCGCTCACCGGTTGCCGCAGCCCGAGGAGCGGACTGTTGACGACATGCAGCAGTTCCGCGGTCGCCCCGGCATCCTGCTCGACGAGCGCCCCGACTCGCGCGACCGACGGATCGGGGCCGCGGAGTTCCGCGAGCAACTGCTGCAGCACCTGCGGCACGCTGGGCAGGACCTCGAGGCCGAGGACCAGCGTCTTCAGCGTCTCGTCGCACAGCAGGCCCCGCACCCGCAGCGACTGCTGGAGCGCCAGGGCGACGGCCCCGGCTCGGGTGTCGCGGGGCAGGCAGGTGTGCGCATGGCGGAGCGCGTCGACGGCCCGTGGCGCGTCGGCCAGGGCCAGCGCCACGCGGAGCACCTCGGGATGGTGGGCCTGGGCGTGCGCGAGCACCGTGGGCGGCTCCCCGGGCACCACCTCGCACACGGCCGCGTCGATCTCGAGCGTCTCCAGGGCGTAGAGCGCCTCGTCCACGCTGTCGACCACCGACACCTGCCACCCTGGCACGCGCGCCAGTTCGCGGCCGAGCGCGTCGCGCCGGGCCGGCGACGCTGCCTGCAGCAGCACATGGATGCCGGACGTGCCGGACTGCCGGGGCCGGCCGCGCCGTCCGGCTCGCGCCACCATCGCTCAGGCCTCCGCCACCGACAGCGCCAGCGACTCGCGCTGGCCCTCGGCCGTGACCCCGAGTTCCACGACCGGACCGCGAACCACCGCGTCGACGAGGATGCGGCTTGCCTCGACGGTCATGCCGCCACGACGCTCTGCGAGGCGACGAGCGGCCTCGAGCATCGCGCGAGCGAACGCCACGCCGATTGCTCGCGGGTTGCCTTTCACCCGGGGAAGGTCCGGGGGCAGCACCGTGTCGACCTCGGCGATGTACTTCCACGCGTTTCGGGTGAGCGTCGTCACCGAGGGGACCAGCGTGCCCAGGTCGACGGCTTGCTCGGCGGTGCCCGCCTGGCTGAATTCCGCGATGGCCCGCACGACGGCGGATGCGCGCTGGGCTGCGTCAGCCGAGTCGGCCAGGGCGGCCTGCAGTTCGTCGGGTGGGTACCGATCCTTCAGGGCCGACAGGGCCTGCTGGAGGGCGGCGAGGTCGGCCGGTGCGGCCTCGGGCGACAGGCGCTCGGCCTGCGCGCACAGTTCGCTCACCACGGCCAGGCCGTCCTCGAGGTAGCGAAGGTTGTGAACGAGGGCCTGCAGCGGCGAGGCGACCTCGTGCGCCAGGCCCGCGGCGAGCAGGCCCAGGGTTTCGAGGCGCTCGCCATCGGTCATCGGCGCGGCGGCGCTGGGCGAGGTCTCCACCCCCGGGTTATCGGCGGAGCGGCGCCGAACTGCATCACGCACAGGCGCGGGGAACCTCGCGGCGCGCGCGGAGAATCCCCCGCGCCGGGGCCACGACAGCGGCTGGATCTGCCGGATTCCCGGCATTCGGCCTGTGGCCCGTGCCTTGCACGAAGGGAGGTCGTGCCAGGCCTGATCCAGCACGGTGTCTCCTCCCTGTCCACGCCGGGCACGCTCCCCGTGCCCGGCGACCTCGATGGACAGGCCGTCACGCTCGACCTCCTTCGTCGGTACGACCGACCGGGGCCCCGGTACACGTCGTACCCGACGGCGGTCGAGTTCCACGAAGGCTTCGGCGCCGACGCCTACGCCACGCACCTGGCGCGCGCCGCGGCGCAGCCCGACGCGCCGCTCTCGCTGTACGTGCACCTGCCGTTCTGCGAGTCGCGCTGTGCGTTCTGCGGCTGCTCGGTGATCGTCACCAAGAAGCGCCACGTCGCCGAGCAGTACCTCGGGTACCTGGTGCGCGAGATCGGGATGGTCGCGGCCGCTCTGCGCGGCCGTCGTCGCGTCGTGCAGTACCACTGGGGCGGCGGCACGCCGAGCTACCTGTTGCCCTCGCAGATGCGCGTCCTGCACGAGGCCGTCCGCGAGCACTTCGACCTGGACCTGTCGGGGGAGCTCGCCCTCGAGGTCGACCCGCGCGTCACCTCCTTCGAGCAGCTCGAGACCCTGCGGGCCCTCGGCTTCAACCGCCTGTCGCTCGGCGTCCAGGACTTCGACCCGGGCGTGCAGGAAGCGGTCAACCGCATCCAGGGCGTCGAGGCGACTCGCGCGTTGGTCGAGCGCGCCCGTGACCTCGGGTTCGGCTCGATCAACGTCGATCTGATCTACGGCCTGCCGAGGCAGGAACTCGATTCGTTCGCGCGCACGGTGGACACCGTCATCGGCCTGCGTCCCGACCGCGTGGCGGCGTACTCGTTCGCGCACGTGCCGTGGATTCGCGCCCACCAGAAGCTGCTCAAGGTGGAGGAGCTGCCCTCGGCCGACCGCAAGCTGCAGTTGTTCGTCGACGCGCGCGCCCGCTTCCTCGCGGCCGGGTACGTGCCGATCGGCATGGACCACTTCGCGCTGCCCGGCGACGAACTCGCGCATGCCGCGGCGGCCGGCCGGCTGCACCGCAACTTCATGGGCTACACGACCCGCCCGGCGGCCGACATGATCGGCCTGGGCGTGTCGGCCATCGGCGACGTGGCCGGGGCGTTCGCCCAGAACACCAAGAAGCTCAGTGCCTACTACGCGGCCATCACCGAGGGGCGCTTCCCGGTCGAGCGCGGCTACGCCCTCGACGAGGACGACCATCTCCGTCGCCACGTGGTCACGCAGCTGATGTGCAACCTGCACCTCGACACCCGAGAGGTGGAGCGTCGCTTCGGCGTCGACTTCGACGGGTACTTCGCCAGGGAACGCGGCGAGCTGGCCGAGGGCCCGATGGCCCACGGCTTCCTCGTCGACGAGGGAGGGCGTCTGCGCGTCACGCCGCGGGGCCGCCTGTTCGTCCGCAACATCTGCATGATCTTCGACCGGCACCTGCGCGAGAAGCGCGCCGCCACGCCGGTCTTCTCCAGGACCGTCTAGGCATGTCCGCACTCCTCGAAGCCACGGGCGTCTCCCCCGCGCTCCACGCGCCCGTCGTCCCGCACGCGTTCGACGCTCCTCCGGTGGGCGTGCTGCTGTTCAACATGGGCGGCCCCGGCACGCTGGCCGACGTCGAGCCGTTCCTCGTCAACCTGTTCTCCGACCGCGACATCATCGAGCTGCCGATGGGCGCTCTGCTGCAGCCCCTGGTCGCGCGCATCATCGCCAAGGCGCGCGGCAACGGCGTGCGACGCAACTACGCCTCGATCGGCGGCGGCTCGCCGCAGCTCCGGCTGACGCGTGCGCAGGCGCAGGCCCTCGAGGCCCGCCTCGATCGCGACGGCGATCGCCGCCATGTCGTCGAGGTGGCCATGCGGTACTGGCAGCCGGGCACCGAGGAGGCGCTCGAGCGGCTCGCGGCGGCGGGCGTGTCGCGCATCGTCACGCTGACCCTCTATCCGCACTACTCGCGGGCGACCACCGGGTCCTCTCGCAAGGAGTTCGAGCGCGTGCTGGCGCAGCCGAAGTGGCGTGATCGCTTCGAGGTCAGCCACGTGGAGGCCTATCCCGATCATCCGCGCTACCTCGACGCGATGGCCGACACGGTGCGCCGCGCGCTGGCCGGGTTCCCGGAGGCGCGTCGCGACGGCGCCACGATCCTGTTCAGCGCGCACGGCCTGCCGCAGAAGTTCATCGATGAGGGCGATCCCTACGTGGAGCACACCCATCGCACCGTGCAGGGCATCCTGGACCGCCTGCAGGTGCCCAATCCACACGTCATCGGCTTCCAGTCGCGGACCGGGCCCGTGACGTGGATCGGGCCGGGCACCGAGGACGTGCTGCGCGAACTGGCCGGCAAGGGCGTGAAGGACGTGCTCATGGTGCCGGTCTCGTTCGTGTCGGACCACATCGAGACGCTCTACGAGGTCGACCAGCTGTTCCGCGACGACGCGCTGGCGGCCGGGATCGTCGACTATCGGCGCAGCGAGGCGCTCAACACGCACCCGCTGTTCATCGAGGCGCTGGCCGACCTGGTGTCGCGTCAGCTGGTCACGGCGTGAGCACCACGCTCGTCCCCGGGCGCCCGGCCCGCGTCGCGATCGTCGGCGGCGGCATCGCCGGGCTGGCGGTGGCACACGCGCTGCGGCAACAGGGGGCCGGCGCGCGGGGCGTCGAGGTGGTCGTGCTCGAGCGCGGCCAGCGACCCGGCGGCAACATCAGGACCGACGTGATCGACGGCTTCACCTGCGAGTGGGGGCCGAACGGCTTCCTGGACAACGCGCCAGCCACGCTCGCTCTCGTCGACGATCTCGGCCTGCGGCCACGGCTGCAGCCGAGCGACGACCGGGCGCGTCGTCGCTTCATCTGGCGCAACGGCCGCCTGCACCCGCTGCCCGGCGGTCCGATCGACTTCCTCGCCAGCAGCCTGCTGTCGTGGCCCGGCAAGCTCCGCATCGCGATGGAACCCTTCGCGAGCCGTCGTCCCGACGGCGACGAGTCGATCCACGCCTTCGCGTCGCGTCGCATCGGGCGCGAGGCCGCCGACGTGCTGATCGACTCCATGGTGTCGGGCGTGTTCGGGGGCGACGCGCGCGCCCTGTCGCTGCGCGCCTGCTTCCCGAAGATGTGGCAGCTCGAGACCGACCACGGCGGGCTGTTCCGGGCGCTTCTGGCACGGCGACGGCAGCATCCCCGCCGCAACGGCGAGGCGATCGGATCGCCGCTCGGCCGGCTGACGTCGTTCGTCGGCGGCTCGGAAGACCTGGTGCGCGGACTCGCCACGCGCCTCGGCGACGTCGTGCGGACGGGCGTGGACGTGCAGGCGGTGTCCAGGAACCCGCAGGGCTACACCATCGCCATCGAAGGCGACGCGCCGCTGCATGCCGATGCGGTCGTCCTGGCCAGCGGGTCGGCGACGACCGCCCGCATGGTGCGGGGCCTCGACGCGGGGCTGGCCGACACGCTCGCCGCGATCCCCAGCGCGACGATGGTGGTGGCGTGCGTGGGGTTCCGCGAGGACCAACTGCCGGCGCCGCTCGACGGCTTCGGCTACCTGGTGCCGCGCAGCGAGGGCATCAGGACGCTGGGCGTGTTGTGGGACTCGTCGGTGTACCCGGGCCGCGCCCCGCAGGGGCACGTGCTGATGCGCGCGATGCTCGGCGGCGCGACCGATCCCGGCGCGATCGACCTCGACGACCAGGCACTGCTCGACGTGGTGCGCGGCGACCTGCGCCGGATCATGCGCATCGAGGTCGCGCCGACGTTCGTCAAGGTGTTCCGGCACGCGCTCGGCATCCCGCAGTACACCGTCGGCCACCTCGCGCGGCTCGATGCGGCGGAGGCGCGGCTGGCCGCCCTGCCCGGTCTGCTGCTGGCCGGCAACGCCTATCGCGGCGTGGCCATCAACGCCTGCATCGCCGATGCAGCGGACGTGGCGTCGCGCGCCCTTGCGGTGTGCAGCGCGGTCCCCGCGCCCCTCGCTACCGTGTGAGGCCGTCCGCCGCCCGGAGGGGCGGCCGGCCCGTGCCGGGTATCCCACCTGCACAATGTGCTCCATGGTTCTCTCGTGCATGCCGCGTATCCACGTCGCCCGCCTGTTGTCCCTCGTCCTGATCGGGGCCGTGGCGCCCGCAGCGGCGCAGGCGCCGCTGCGCACCGCCCCGACGGTCGCGTGGGCGGCGACGGCCGGCTTCCGTGACTGGGGAGCCGTCGTGAAGGTCGGCGACCTCGTGATCGGCGCCAACGTCAACGGCCGCGGCGGGCTGTACGCCGTCGACGACGCGACGGGCAAGGTGAAGTGGAGGGTCGGCACCGAGCATGGCTCGGAGGCGCCGGTCAGCGACGGCCGGGTGGTGGTGATGCCGTGGTGGCAGGCCGAGGCGATCGCCGCGTACGCGGTGACGACGGGCAAGCCGATGTGGCGCGTGCCGTTCCGGTTCGTGCGGACCAACCCGATCGCGCTCGCAGACGGCCTGGTGATCGCGCAGAACGGCACCGACGGATCGCTCCACGCGTTCGACGTCGCAACCGGCGCCGAGCGGTGGACGCTGAAGATCACGACCCGGTTCTGGGCCTGCGGCGCGGCGCCGGTGATTGCCGATGGCACGATCTACGTCGCCAGCGGCGTGCAGACGCCCGCCGACGCGAAGAAGGACTACTTCCTGCACGCGATCGACCTGCAGACAGGCCAGGAGCGTTGGCGCTACAACCCGCAACCGGAGTACCCCAACGCCGGCACGTGCCTCACCGCCATCGTCCCGGTGGGCGACACCATCGTGGCCACCGGCGACGCCTACCTCTATGGCATCGATCGACAGACCGGGCGGCACAAGTACCGGGCCGAGCCGCGCGACCACGGTCGCCGCGAGCCGTTGTTCGGTCTCGTGTCAGCTGGTGCCTACGTGTTCGGCATGAGTCGCGGGCAGATCTCGGCCTTCGACCCGCGCAGCGGCCGCGTCGCCTGGCAGCTCGACGGCGCCTTCCGCGACGGCTTCGCGGCCATGGCCGCTGCAGATGGCGTGCTCTATTTCCAGGGGTTCCTGCCGGCGCGCGACGCGGCGCGTGGCGAGGCCAACGGCATCCTGCACGCGATCGACGTGGCGACGCGTGAGTTCCTGTGGGACTTCACCTATCGGACCGAGGAGCCGTGGTCGTTCCACCGCGTGACGCCGTTCGACGGTGGCCTGTACGTGGACACGTACAAGGTGCTGCTCAAGCTGAAGTAGCGGCAGTCGGCAGTCGGCAGTCGGCAGTCGGCGGTCGGCAGTCGGCCGCGTCGGTCAGGCGGAGGGCCGCCGGGTCCTCAGCGCACACGCCGCCCGCGTTGGTGCCGGGCCCACGGTATCGGCAGGTACCCGGCCCCCCGACACCCGCCCGACACCCGGTCGCCAGCCCCGAGCCCCCCTGTCCTCCTGCCCCCAGCCCCCGGGCCGTGCGATACAGTCGCACCCATGCAACGTCGCGACTTCCTCTCCCGTGCAGCCGCGCTCGGCGCGGCGGCCGTGCCATCACTCGTCTCCGCCCAGGCCCCGGCGCCCGCCGCCGGCGCGCCGCCGCGTCCGGCCCCGCGGCCCGAGCCCAATCCGTCGCCCGCCGGCCTGCCGCTCACGGTGCGTGTCGGCATGACCGACTGGAACCTCGGCAAGCGCGGGGACATCACCAAGATCGCGCTGGCGCGCGAACTGGGCCTCGATGGCATCCAGGTGAGCCTGACGTTCCCCACCGACGGCTCGCCGCACCTGCGGCAACCGGAGACGCAGCTGGCCTTCCGGCGCGCGGCGCTCCAGCACGGGGTGCAGATCTGCTCGCTGGCCATCGGCAATCCGGGCAAGTCGCGGCTGCCGTTCCACACCAATCCGGCCTCGGCGGTGCTGCTCGTGGAGGCCGTCGAGGTGGCGCGCAACATCGGGACCACCAACATCCTCCTGCCGATCCTCGGCGACAGCCACATCGACATGACCAGCCAGGCGCAGGTGGACACCTTCATCGCGATGATGCGTGAGGTGGCGCGCTACGCGGAGAAGGCCGGGGTCGTCATCGCGCTGGAGGACTGGATTTCGGCCGAGGACAACCTGCGGCTCCTCGACGGGATCGGGTCTGACTTCGTGGGCGTGTACCACGACACGCGCAACCTGAAGCGGCGCGGGCACAACCCGTACGGGGAGCCGGCGAAGCTCGGGAAGCGGATCGACCAGGTGCACGTGAAGAACGGCGACAGGTTGATGCACGAGCCCGAGGAGATCGACTGGCCGCGCCTCGCGCAGGAGTACGTCGACATCGGTTACCGGGGCTGGTACGTGCTGGAAACCGGATCGCCGACGGGGGACTTCGTGGCCGACACGAAGGCCAACATCGCCTACGTGCGCAAGACGTTCCGGATGCCGGCCTGAAGAATAATGCCGAATGCCGGGAATGCCGGGAATGCCGGGAATGCCGGAATGTCGCAAGGCGGCTGGCAGGCGGCAGGTGGAGGTCGACGCCGGAGGCTCGGAGGCCGAAGGCCGAATACCGGCGGTGATCCCGCACGCCCCACGTTGTGACAAACGCGGGGCCGCACGATCGATCAGTAACGACGGCGCGCTGCGCCGCGTTTCACGTTGACAGGCCGGTCGCTCCTCCGTACCTTGAGCGCGACAACTCCAAGTGATCGACGCGGCACGTCGCCGCGTCGAAGTCCCCCCCGTCCGGAGGCGCTCATGTTCCGCGTCGTTGCCTGGCTGAGGCCCATCGTGGGCCTGCTGCTCCTGGCTGTCCTAGGCATCGCTCCCCATCCCGTCGAGGCACAGGCCATCTACGGCACCGTCACCGGGCAGGTGATCGACGACTCCGGGGCGGCGATTCCCGGCGCGACCATCGCGCTGGTCAACGAAGCCACAGGGCTGCGCCTCGAGGCCGTCAGCGACGAGACCGGCGCGTACACCGTGCGCAACGTCACGGCCGGGCCGTACACGCTGCGCGCCTCGCTCCAGGGCTTCAAGGAGTACGTGCAGACGGGCATCCCGGTGACGCCCGGCGGGATCGTCCGCGTCGAGCCCAAGCTCGAGGTGGGCGCGCTGACCGAGTCGGTGACCGTGACCACCGAGGCGGCGCTGCTCAAGACCGACAAGGCCGACGTCAGCGTCGACCTGCGTCCCGAGGAGGTGGTCAACCTCCCGTTGAACCAGTACCGCAACTACCAGGCGCTGATGAACCTGGTGCCGGGCGCGACACCGCCGGCGCTGCAGAACGCGCAGACCGACACGCCGGGCCGCGCGCTCACCACCAACGTCAACGGCACGGCGCGCAACACCAACACGACGCGCATCGACGGCGCCGCCTCGATCAACGTCTGGCTGCCGCACCACGCCGGCTACATCGCCCCCGCCGAGACGATCGAGAACGTCAACATCTCGACCAACAGCTTCGATGCGGCCTCGGGCATGACCGGCGGCGCGGCGATGTCGGTGGCCACCAAGTCGGGCACCAACCAGCTGCGTGGCTCGGCGTTCTACTTCCGCAACCAGGACGAGTTCAACGCGCGCCAGGGGTACTTCGATCCGGTCAAGCTCGATGCCAGCACCTCGATCATGGGCGGCACGGTCGGCGGCCCCGTGGTGAAGAACCGCCTGTTCTACTTCGGCGGCTGGGAGCGCAACCTCCAGAACCAGAGCCGCTTCGACCAGTTCACCGTGCCGACGGCGAAGATGCGGCAGGGCGACTTCAGCGAAGTGCTGGCGTTCAACCCGAACTTCCGCATCTACGATCCCAGGACCGGCAACCTCGCCACCGGCGCCGGCCGTGAGGTGTTCCCGGGAGCGGTGATCCCGGCCGACCGGATCAGCGCGATCTCGCGGCAGATCCAGGCACTGTACCCGGCGCCCAACAATGCGGGCACCAACAACGGCCTGCAGAACAACTACTTCGCCGCCCGATCCCCCGAGGCGACGCGCGACAACTACGACGTGAAGGTCAACTGGAACCGCACGTCCGCGCACCAGATCTGGGCCAAGTACTCGATGATGGACGCCTCGGTGCAGGATCTGTTCTACCTGCCCTTCGAGCAGGCCGGCGGCGGCGACACGCAGGTGTACCTCGGCACGGTCGGCAACACCTGGACGCTCAGCCCGACCCTCATCCTCGACGGCAACGCCGGCTTCAACATCATGAAGCACGCGTCGCAGGGGCCCGACTACGGCACCAACTACGGCACCGACGTGTTCGGCATCCCCGGGCTGAACCAGCAGGGCCTGACCGGCAACAGCGCCACGGTTCCCGAGCGCCACAGCGGCATGCCGGTCTTCGAGACGGGCCTCGGCATCCTCGGCAACAACGCCACGTGGACGCCCGTGGTGCGTGACGAACGCAGCTACACCGCGTCGGTCAACCTCACCAAGGTGGCCGGTCGCCACGAGATCCGCACCGGCTTCGACTTCGTGCGCCTCGAGCTGACGCACTGGCAGCCCGAGATCGGCAACCCGCGCGGCGCGCTGACCTTCGCCGGCGGCTACACCGGCACGCCGGGCTACGCCGGCGTCGGCGGCTGGAACTCGTACGCGGCGTTCCTGCTCGGCGAGTTCGGCAGCTACAGCAAGAGCGTCCAGTTCGAGGAGATGACGGGGCGCGAGAACCAGTTCGGCGTGTACGTGTCCGATCGCTGGCAGGTCAACGAGAAGCTGACGCTGAACCTCGGCCTGCGCTACGAGAACTACCCGCTGTTCCACCGCGCCAATCGCGGACTCGAACTGCTCGACTTCAACACGTTCAACGTCGCGCTCGGCGGCCTCGGCGGCAACCCGACCGACCTCGGCCTCAAGACCAGCAACACGCTGTTCGCGCCGCGCCTCGGCGTCGCCTATCGCGTCAACGACGACACCGTGGTGCGCGGCGGCTTCGGCCGGACGTTCAACCCGATGCCGTGGTCGCGCCCGATCCGCGACCCGTACCCGCTCGTGATCGCCTACAGCGGCGCCGGCGCCAACGGGTTCGTCTCGGCAGGGAACCTCGCCACGGGCATCCCCGGAGCGCCCAACCCCGACATCGCGAGCGGCAACGTGCTGCTGCCGCGCGGCGTCGCGATGCGCTCGCCCAACCCGAACAACATCGACCGCGGCACCATCGACTCCTGGAACGTGTTCGTCGAGCGTCGCTTGCCGCTCGACCTGGCGGTGAGCGCCGGCTACGTCGGCACGGCCACCCGCGGCGGCTACGCCGACATCAACCAGAACTACGCCGAGTCGGGCGGCAACGCAGCGCGCCAGTACTTCGCGCGTGCCAACAACGCCAACATCCTCGACTGGGGCTCGTTTGCGATCGCCAACTACCACTCGCTGCAGGTGGCGCTGAACCGTCCCTTCAAGAACGGCCTGCTCCTCAAGGGCGCCTACACCTGGAGCAAGGCGCTCAACCAGGTCGACGATGACGGCCGCGCGGTGGTGACCTGGAGCCAGCCGTCGCAGTTCGAGCGCAACTACGCCTACGCGGGCTACGACCGCCCGCACATGCTGCAGCTCGGCTTCGTCTACGAGCTGCCGTTCGCGCGCGAGGCCTCCGGCGTGCTGCCGCTCCTCATCAAGAACTGGCAGATCAACGGCATCGGCTCATGGCTGTCGGGCACGCCGTTCTCGGTCGGGGGCGACAACGGCCTGCTGCAGCAGCAGGGCGGCTTCCAGTCGGCCAACGTCACCGGCGAACTGAAGGGCGGCTTCGGCGAGGCCGGCCCCGACGAGCCCTGGTACGACCCGTCGCAGTTCAGCCAGCCGGGCAACGCGTGGGGCAACAGCGGGCGCAACGCGTTCCGCGGGCCGTCGAACTGGAACCTCGACTTCTCGCTCTTCCGGGCCTTCCCGTTCGGCCGCTACCGCCTCGAGTTCCGCGCCGAAGCCGCCAACGTCTTCAACCACGCGCAGTGGGCCAATCCGGTGACCGGGCTGACCGACCCCAACTTCATGCGCATCCGCACCCTGGCGCGCAGCCCGCGCACGGTGCAGCTGGGGCTCCGCTTCCAGTTCTAGTCGACCTCCGCTCGCTCGCGCGAGCTCGGTCGACAACGCTCTCGCGAGGCGGCGTCACGCCGCCTCGCGAGTTCTGGTCAGGCTCGAGGCTCAGGGCTCAGGGCCATCCTGAGTCCTGGGCGGGCCTCAGCACTCACGGCCGCAGGACTCGTCCTGCGGCCGTTTTCGTTACAAGGCCTCCATGTCGCGACTCCCGCTTCCCACCGCCGTTGCCTGCCTGGCCCTCGTCCTGGTGTCGATCGGGCTGGCGTCTCCGTCGGCTCAGGCTCCGGCGGCGCCCGGCGGTTTCGAAGCCATCCGCAAGATCGACGTGCATGCGCACGTCTACGAGGACATTCCGGCCGTCACGGTGATGCTGGCGCGCATCAACCTGCGCCTGGTCAACATCAGCAACCCGGGGACCGACGGGTTCCTCGACCTGATGCACCGCTTCAACGCCTCACTGGTGCAGGCGCACCCCCGCGAGTTCTCCTGGGCGTCGACCTTCGACCTCACCACGCGCGATCAGCCGCAGTACGGCGCGCGCGTCGCGGCCGCACTCGACGAGTCGTTCGCGCAGGGCGCGGTCATGGTGAAGATCTGGAAGGAGGTCGGGCTCGAGCTGAAGCGACCCGACGGGACGTTCCTCCTGCCGGACGACCCGCTGCTCGACCCCGTCTATCGCCATCTCGCCGACCGACGGAAGCCACTGCTCGCGCACCTGGCCGAGCCGCTCGAGGCGTGGCTGCCGCTCGATCCCGGCGGCGCGTATCACGCCTACTACTCGAAGAACCCCCAGTGGCATCTGTACCGGAAGGGCGGGTTCCCGAGCCACCAGGCCCTGATGGACTCGCGCGACCACATCCTGGTGAAGCACCCCGGGCTGGTCGTCATCGGTGCGCACCTCGGGTCGATGGAGCACGACGTGGACGAGGTCGCACGGCGGCTCGATCGCTATCCGAACTTCCACGTCGAGGTGTCGGCTCGGACGCGATCTCTGGCGCGCCAGTCGTCTGCCAAGGTGCGGGCATTCTTCCTGAAGTACCAGGACCGGATCCTCTACGGCACCGACCAGTCGTGGCGCCCCTACCGGACGCCGGCCGTCGTCCCGACCGACGCCGAGCGCGCCGCCTTTGCCGCCTCGCTCGAGGCGCAGTACCGGCGCGACTGGGCGTACTACGCAGGGACGGGGCCGATGGAGTACGGCACCACGAAGACCCAGGCGCTGGCGCTGCCGCGCGAGGTGCTGGAGAAGTTCTACTGGAAGAACGCCGAACGGTTGATTGGCGTGAAGTGAGCCGCGACGGCCTGCGTCGGTCGGCCTCCGGCCTGCGACGGCCGGTCGGCATCCCGGCAACCGCGGCAGTGCCGCATCCTACGACCCTCGCGCCCACTCCGGCGGGTTGCTGAGGCGGTAGAGCATCTCGCCGGCCTTGCGCACCAGCAGCACGCCTTCATCCTCGCGATCGGCGAAGGCTTCCTTGTCGATCGTCGCCGGGTCGCGGTAGCCCAGGTTGATCTGCCGGCAGATGTGCTCGGGGATCCGGCTGGCCACCGTCACCGTGATGCGGCAGCGCTCGACGCCGTCCTCGTAGGTGCCCACGCCGCGCACGTGCGTCGAGTGCGCGAGCACGCCCCAGGGCTTGCCCTTGAATCGATCCCACTGGCCGCGGAAGTAGTCCCGGCAGTGATAGCCCACCTCGAGCAGCAAGCGCCCGTGCGTGACCGACACCTCCGAGATGTGCGGGGCGTAGATGATCAACTCCCCGCCGTCGGCGACGACGGGCTCGAGCTTGTACATGCCCTTGCCACCGGTCCAGAGGTCCTCGTACATCGGCGGCACGCACGACAGCACCGTGTGGAACGGGCGGTCCTTGTAGACGATGTGTGTCCGCCGCGAGACCTCGCTGGCCTCGGTCCAGGCGGCCTCGGGCGTGCCGCCCACGATGCCCGCGAGGCTGCCGTCGGGCCGCACCACCAGGCACACGCACGCCTTGGGCACCGGCACCAGCGCGCCAGCCGCATCGACAACCTTGCGCACCGGCGTCCACTTGCTGCCGATGATCATCGGGTTGGTCACCACGGCGCCCAGCCAGTGGAAGAAGTTCAGGATGTCGGGCCCGCTGACGCCGGGAAACAGGTACTTGTTGCCGCCCGAGAAGCCGACCACCTCGTGCGGGAACACCGGCCCGATGATGACGATGCGGTCGTAGTCGAGGACGCGCCTGTTGATCTCGACGGGCACGTCGATGTCGAACGCGCCATCGGTGAGCTCGTGGATGCGCGCGGCCGAGAGCACGCCGACGCGCTGGAGCGCCGCGGGGTTGTCCCACTCGTGGTTGTAGAACGCCACGTCGCGATACCGCGTCTGCCGCGCCTCCATCGTCATGTCGAGGCGACGACAGATGGCCTCCTCGGACATCGGCTGGTGGGTGCCCAGGGCGATCATCACGTCGATGCGGGCGACGGCGCCGGCGAGTTGATCGAAGAGCTGACGGAAGACCAGGCCCACCGGGGCCGTTCGCGTGCCGTCGGGCACGATGGCCAGCACGCGCTGGCCGCGCCACTCGTCGACCGGGCAGGTGCGCGCCAGGACGGCGGCGACCTCATCGACCGAGACGGCCGTGCCGGGCGCGGCGATGGCAGACGGACATTGGGCAGCGTCGATCACGGGGGGGATCTTAACGCTTAACGTTTGACGTTTGACGGTTGACGGCTGACGGTTGACGGTTGACGTTCGGCGCCTGACGGTTGGCGGTTGACGTTCGACGGTGAGCGCGTGAGGTCACCGGTGGACCCTGGCGGGTCACACGTCACCCGAACTCCGGTCCCACGATCGCGAAGAGTCGGGCAGGGTCGGCCACCGGACGACCATCGCCGCGGTACATGCGGGTGAACGGGCGCTGGGCGGTAAAACCCAGGGCCTCGAGCCCGTCGCGCCAACTGGCACGGCCGCCGACGATGTCGATGACGATCGCCGGTGGAGCCGCTGATGCCAGGCACGAGCGGAGCAGGCCGAGGGCCACGCCCGTCGATGGCGCCACCACCGGCCCGAGGTGCGTGAACTGGTGACCGGGTCGGCCCAGCAGCACGCCGTCGATGCCCGCCGGACCTTCGTGCACCCACGCCAGATCCGGGGCGCCTTCGATCAGCCACGCGAGGAGGGCGCGCCTGTCGAGCCCGGTCGCCCTCGCGTCGACGACGGCGATGGCGGCAAGGTCGCCGGGCGTCGCGGGCCGGACGCCCGTCACGCTTCCGGCCGGCACGGGCGCGTGCGACAGCCGTTCGAGGCGCGTGAGCGTGCCCGCCTCGACGAAGCCGAGCTTCTCGTAAAGAGGACGGCCGAGCGGCGTCGCATCCAGGCCGACGACGGGCACGTCGGCCACCGAGGCCAGGCCGCGTTCGAGCAGCGCCGTGCCGAGACCCTGCCCGCGGGACTCCGGCTCGACCAGCACCATCGACAGCCAGGCGACGTCGGCATCCGGGACGAGGATCGGCGGGCGGGCGCCGAAGTCGACGCCAGCATCGTCCCGCCACCTGCGGAATCGGGTCGTGGCCACCGAGCCGGTCACATGGCCGTCGGCGGTCGTCGCGACGATCGCGCGACCGGAGGTGCCATCGAGGAAGCGGGCCCAGTCACGGGCGGTCTGGTTCCACCGGCTCAGCCGGCACAGGCGCAGGCCGGCGTCGATGTCGGCCTGGGTCATGGATCTGAATGGCATGGCAAGTGGTGGGGCCGTGGGCGATCTAGAATGCGCCCCACATGCCCGACGCGTCTTCCTCAAGTACATCATGGCCCACCTCGATCGTCGACGAGGCCCGACTCGACGACCTCCTGAGCACCCCCACGCCGGCGGCTGTCGAAGCCCTGCGCCGCCTGCCGGGCGACGTCATCGTGCTCGGGGTGGCGGGCAAGATGGGGCCGACGCTGGCGCGGATGGTCCGCCGCGCCGCTGACGAGGCCGGGACGCCGCGACGGGTCATCGGCGTATCGCGTTTCTCCGAGCCTGCCCACCAGGCGGCGTTGCAGGCGGTGGGCGTCGAGACCATCCGCTGCGACCTGCTCGATGAGGCGGCGGTCGCCGCGCTGCCCGACGCGCCGAACGTGATCTACATGGCCGGCCGGAAGTTCGGATCCACGGGTGTCGAGTCGCTCACGTGGGCGATGAACACGTGGCTGCCGGCCGTCGTCTGCAAGCGTTACGCGGCCAGTCGCATCGCGGCGTTCTCCACCGGCAACGTCTACGGACTCACGGCCGCGGGACGCGGCGGCTCACGGGAGGACGACACGCCCGCGCCGGTCGGCGAGTACGCCATGAGTTGCCTCGGGCGCGAGCGGATGTTCGAGCATTTCAGCCGCACGCACGGCACGCCGGTCAGCATCCTGCGCCTGAACTACGCCACGGAGATGCGCTACGGGCTGCTCGTCGACCTGGCGCGCAAGGTGATGGCGGGCACGCCGATCGATCTCGCGATGGGCTACTTCAACGTGATCTGGCAGGGCGACGCCAATGGCATGGCCATCGCCTCGCTGCTCCACGCGTCGTCGCCGCCGTACGTGGTCAACCTCGCCGGGCCCGAGGAACTCACGGTGCGGGCGGTGTGCGCAGCCTTCGGCGAGCGGTTCTCACGCCCGCCGGTCCTGGTGGGCGCCGAGGCCCCGGACGCGCTCCTCAGCAACGGGGCGAAGGGCTGGCGAGACCTGGGCGCGCCGCGGGTGCCGCTCGCGCAACTGATCGACTGGACGGCCGACTGGGTGGCGCGCGGCGGCGCCAGCCTCGGCAAGCCGACGCACTTCGAGTCGCGGGACGGGCGGTTCTGATGGAGACGCGGATTCGCACGGTACTCGCGTCGGGCGTGGCCATCCCGGCGCATCCCCTGGCCCTGTCTCCGGAGGGCCGTTTCGACGAGCGGCGACAGCGCGCCCTGACGCGGTACTACGCCACGGCCGGCGCCGGCGGCCTCGCGGTCGGCGTGCACACGACGCAGTTCGCGATCCGGCGGGCCGACGTCGGCCTCTTCGAGCCCGTGCTGTCGCTGGCGCGCGAGGAGATGGACCGCGCCGACGCCACCCGCGAGGTCCCGCTCGTCCGCATCGGCGGCGTGTGCGGCGACACGCGACAGGCATGTGCCGAGGCGGAATTGCTGTCGTCGCTCGGCTATCACGCCGGGTTGCTCAGCCTCGCGGCGCTGTCGACCGCCGACGATGACGCGCTGGTCGCGCACTGCGAGGCGGTCGCGGCGCGCATCCCCGTCGTCGGCTTCTATCTCCAGCCCTCGGTCGGTGGCCGGCGCCTGCCGTACTCGTTCTGGCGTCGCTTCGCCGAGATCCCCGGCGTCGTGGCCATCAAGATCGCGCCGTTCAACCGGTACCAGACGCTCGACGTCGTGCGCGCCGTGATGGACGCCGGGCGCGACGACATCACCCTCTACACCGGCAACGACGACAACATCGTCGCCGACCTCGTCACGGCGTTTCCGGGGCCGGGCGGCCAGACCCGCCGCATCGCCGGCGGCCTGCTCGGGCACTGGGCCGTGTGGACGTCCGGGGCCGTGCGGTTGCTGGCCGAGTGCCAGGCGGCCGCGGCCGCGCCTGCCGTGCCGGCGTCGCTGCTGGCCACCGGCGTCGAGGTGACCGATGCCAACGCGGCCTTCTTCGACGCCGCCAACGGCTTTGCCGGCTGCATCGCCGGCATCCACGAGGTCCTGCGCCGGCAGGGCCTGCTGGCGACGACCCGGTGCCTCGACGCGCACGAGGTGCTGAGCCCCGGGCAGGCCGACGAGATCGATCGCGTGTACCGCGCCTACCCGCACCTGGCCGACGACGAGTTCGTGGCCGCGCACCTGGACGACTGGTTGCGATGAGGCGGCGCGCGCTGCTGGGGCTGACGATCGTCGCTGGCCTCGCCTGGGCCCTGCTCGCGCCACTCGCGGCGCAGCGCACGGGAGACCCTGCCGATCTCGTGGTCGTCAACGGCACGGTCGTCACCCTCGATCGCGCCGACAGTCGGGCGCAGGCGATCGCCATTCACCACGGCCGCATCGTGGCGGTGGGCAGCGACGCGGCGGTGCGCGCGTGGGCCGGGCCGTCGACCCAGGTGATCGACGCGCGCGGTCGCACCGTCATTCCTGGGCTGATCGACAGCCACGTGCATGCGCTCGGCGCGGCGCCAGTGGAGGCCGTGCGACCGTTCCGGACGCTGTCGTCGGTGCAGGAACTGCAGGCGTGGATCCGCGACGAAGCGACGCGTTCGCCGGGGACGGGCTGGATCTGGAGCCCGCGCGTGTATCCGACGCGGCTGAAGGAAGGGCGCTTTCCGACCCGTGAGGAACTCGACGCGGCCGTCGCGGACCGTCCGGTCGTCGCCGATGGCGCCTATGCCTTCGTGCTGAACACGGCGGCACTGCGCGCGGCAGGCATCACCGCCGAGGCGCCGGACCCGGCAGGCGCGCAGATCGTGCGTGGCCCCGGCGGCGAGCCGACCGGGCTGCTGCGCAACGCCCGCAGCGCCCTGTCCCGCTACCTGCCGGCGCCCACGGCGGCGCTGCCGCTCGCGGAGATCGAGGCGTTGCATCGCGTGTACCTCGAGTCGGGCATCACCAGTGTGATCGAGCGCGGCGCCACCGTGGCCGGCTATCGCGCGTACGAGGCGCTGAAGGCGAGCGGACGTCTCCACGTGCGCGCCACCGTCACGCTGATGCTCCCGGCCGGCCTGCAGGTCTCCGACGTGGCGCGGGTGATCGACGCGCTGCCGCTGCAGCCGGGCCAGGGTGACGATCGGCTGAAGGTCGGGCCGCTGAAGCTCACCGTCGATGGCGGGATCCTGCTCGGCACCTCGTACATGCGTGAGCCATACGGGCCACGGTCGCGCGCCCTCTACGGCGTGCAGGGCGATGACTACCGCGGCTTCCTGTCTGCCTCGCCCGCGGTCATCCACGAGGTGATGAAGGTCGGCCACGCGCGTGGGTGGCAGATGAGCGCCCACGTGACCGGTGATGCCGGCGTGGACGTGGTGCTCGATGCGTTCGAGGCGGCGCAGCGCGCGCACCCGCGCCCCGACCCGAGGCACACGTTGATCCACGCCTACTTTCCGACGCCCGAGGTGGCCAGGCGCGTGGCGGCACTCGGCGTGCAGGTGGACACGCAGCCGGCCTGGTTCTACAAGGACGCCGACGCGCTGCTCGGCGCGCTCGGCTCGCCGCGCCTGCAGCACTTCATCGGCGTGAAGACGTGGCGGGATGCGGGCGTGCGCGTCGCGCTCAACACCGACCACATGTTCGGCGCCGACCGCGACACGGCGATGAACCCCTTCAACCCGTTCCTGACGATCGCCACGGCGGTCACGCGTCGCACCGAGTCGGGACGACGGATCGGCGCGGCGGAGGCGGTCAGCCGCCTCGAGGCCCTGCGCATGATGACCATCGACGCGGCCGCCCTGAGCTTCGACGAGGCCAACCGTGGATCGATCGAGGTGGGGAAGCTGGGCGACCTCGCCATCCTCTCCGACGACCTGCTCACCTGCCCGGCAGACCGGATTCGGCACATCAAGGCCGACGTGACGATCGTCGGCGGGCAGGTGGTGCGGTAGGTCAGCGGAAAGCGGCCGGTATCGCGGCCAGCAGGCCGGCGTCCATGGCCCAGATGATCGCCCCGCCGGCGCCGAGCAGCAGCACACCGAAGATGGCGACTGCAGCCACGGAACTCGGCAGGGCGGTGGCGCGCCACGACAACTCGGACGGCGGGCCGAGGGCCACCGTCACGCGCGTCGCCGCCAGGCCGCCGGGTCCGGGCACGATGGCCTGCAGTTCCGGCGACCAATGGCCCACGACCGACACCTCCTGGCCGACCGGCACCAGGCCTTCGTCCATCTGCAACGAGGCCGGGGCGGTGGCGCCCTCGCGGCCCCAGTCGAGTCGCACACCGCGCGGCTGCGGCTCGACATGCGCCGCGGTCATCGCCGAGAAGATGGACGGCAGGGTGCTGACCGAGAACGGCTGGAACCTGGTCGCCCCGACCCACGCCTGGGCATTGGCACGGACCTCCGGTGGTCGCGGCATGTCCTTGCGCACGTCGACGAGGTCGGGCAGTGCCAGCACGCGCACCGACCGGCCACCGGATTCCACGACGAAGGGCTGCGTAGCGAGGCCGAGCCACATCACCGTGATGCCTCGTCGCTGCCCGAACGACAGCTTGTGTCGCCGGTAGAGGCGGTACTCGTAGGCCACGCAGGGCGTGCCCGTCAGCGGCGACACGAACGGGGTGCCACTCTCGGGGCGCGCGACGCCGGTGACCATCATCGGGCCGCCCTCGACCGGTGGCGTTCCGGTCGCCGCGCGCGCGAGGATGGCATCGCGCGACTGGTCGCCCTGGCCGTACCCGCGGATCAGGTGCAGGAAATTCGAGGCGCCCAGGGTGATCAGCGACGACGCCAGCACCGACGCCCACGGCCGGAGTGGCTCGGCGATGTCGTCGCCGAACGCGCGCTCCAGGGCGAACGACAGGCCGGCGATTGCGGCGAGGTGACCGAGGCAGCCGATCACCATGTCATGCCTCGGATCTCATGCCCGCACTCCCGCACTCCCGACTCCCGACTCCCGACTCCCGACTCCCGACTCCCGACTCCCGTTCCCCCCTCATGCCGGCTGGACGTTGGCGTTCAGGCGGAAGAGGTTCGTCGGGTCGTACTGCTTCTTCACCGCGACCATGCGCGGGAAGTTCTCGCGATAGTTGGCGTTGAGCACGGCGCGCGACTCGTCGTTCACCTCGTTGATGTAGAAGCCGCTGGTGAGTGGCTCGATCGTCGCCCAGTACTTCTTCGCCCACGCCATGTGCGGCGCCCCGTCATCGCCCACCTTCCACGAGACGGCGGCCATCAGCGCGTGCTGCGCGTGCCGATGCGGGAACGCGCACGTGCCGACCGGCGGCCGCCCGATCGCACCGCCCGAGTGCTGCGTGAACACGCCGGTCGAGCGGGCCGGGTGCGGCTCGAAGCCGTCGATGATCCCGGAGATCAACTTCTCGCTGATGCCGGTGGTGAAGCCACTCTTCATGTACTCGCCCATGGTCCGCGCGTCGGTGTAGTCGCCCGACTTCTGGAAGTCCACGTAGCGCTGCACCTTGATCGTGTTGGCCATGGGCGTGCCGAGCGTGCGGAGCACCGCGAGGTCGCGGTCGGCGTTGTCGCCGCAGTAGCACACGTGCAGCAGCGCGATGCCGCCCTTGCCGCCCGGGGGCTGCGACATCACGAAGTCCACGTAGACCTCGTCCGGGGCCTTCTGCGACCACTCGGCATACACGCGCAGCAGGTCGCGGGCACGGTCGATCGGGAACACCACTTCGCCTCCCGTCACCGTGCCGGAGAAGGGATGGAGCTGGAACTCGAAGTTGGTGACGATGCCGAAGTTGCCGCCGCCGCCGCGGACGCCCCAGTACAGGTCGGGGTTCTCGGTCGGGTCGCCGCGCCGCACCGACCCGTCGGCCGTCACGACGTCGACGCCGACGACGTTGTCGACGGCGAGGCCGAACTTGCGCGCGAGCCGGCCGAAGCCGCCGCCGGTGGTCAGGCCGCCGACGCCGGTGTGCGACACGGTGCCGAGCGGCGTCACCATGCCGTGTGCCGCGGCTTCGTGGTCGACCAGGCCGAGCAGCGTGCCGCCCTCGACGTACGCACGCCTCGCCTTCGGGTCGACGCGCACGCCGCGCATGTTCGAGAGGTCGATCTGCATGCCCTTGTCGCAGGTCGACATGCCGGAGAAGCTGTGGCCGCCGCACTTGACCGCGAGCAGCAGGCCGTGGGCCGAGGCGAAGCTCACGGCGCGCCTGACGTCGGCGGTGCCGGTCGGCTGGACGATGAGCGCGGGGCGCCTGTCGATCGACGGGTTGAGCACGCGCCGCGCCGTCTCGTACCCGGGGGAGGAGGCGAGCAGCACCGGGCCGCGCAGGCTCGCGGCGAGGTCCTTGATGGCCGAGGCCGGCAGCGTGACGGGGCGTCCGTCGCCGCGCACGGCGTCCAGATCGCCTGTGGCGACGGCAGCCGCCTGGTACAGGCCGGCAAACGAGGGCCGTGCCGCAAGCGGCAGGAGTCCCGAGACGGCCGCAGCCGACTGCAGGAACGTACGTCGATGCATGGAATGCCTCCAGAGGCACTAACGCCGGACGGGCACGAAGTGAACGGACGGGCCGGCTACCGGCTGCAGGCTACAGGCTGCCTCTGGCGCGCCGGTCCATGGCGGACACCTCGGAGAGGCGTCCCTACCAACACTACGGCTCTTGGGCGCGCGTGCCGTACGGGGGCGGGCCGAGCGGTGTGACCGTCCAGTCACCGGCCGCGAAGCGCTCGCCCTGCATCAGCTCCGCGCCGAGGCGCAGGCGCGGCGCCGCGCCGCTCCCGGTGATCCGGTACAGCCAGTGCGGTTCGACGACGAACCACTCGGGGAACTCGTTCAGGCGCACGTAGTTCTTCGAGAGGTTGATGACGCGCCGATGGCGCGCGATGTCGAACTGCAGGCGCGCCTCGCCGACGCCGCCCACATGCAGGCGCAGCGCGTCGCCTTCGCGCACGGCCCCGAGCTGCAGTCCCGTGGCCTTGTCGGCCGGCATCACCCCCTGGCTCTTCATCAGCGCCCACAGCAGCAGCGTCCGGTTGAAATTGCCTTCGCCGTACCAGTCCTCGAGATGGCCGTCGGCGCGCTGCATGTCGAGCATGAGGCGGGTCTCGGACTCGATCCAGTCCAGCGCCGCCGGCACCGGCTCCCGGTTGACCAGGTACAGCGCGCTCTCGATCGCGTCGGCATAGCCGTCGAAGGACCCGAGCGGCAGGTTGGCGTCGGGCGGGCGTGGCTCCCACACCTGGCGGCGATACTTCGGCAGGTTGCCGAGCACGCGGCGCACGGCGTCGCGGTAGGTCGTGTCGCCGGTGACCTGGTAGTACGTGTACATCGCCCCATACACGTAGCCCCAGTTGTCCGAGAGCGTGCGGTCGATCGGCGCCAGCGTGCGGGCATCGACCTGGTTGTACAGCATGCCGTCCGGGTTGGCCGACTGCAGGATCCGATCGAGCATCGTCTTCACGGCGGCGCCGTACCGCGCCGCCCGGTCGGACTGCAGGTCGGCCTCGAGGGCGTAGAGCAGCGTCAGGCCGACGACCAGCTCGTTGCCGTGGTCGCGGAGGCGGAGCTGCGTCTCTCCGCCATGGGCGACGAAGTCCCACTTGGTGGACGGCACGCCGAAGTTTCCAGGCAGCACTTCCTCGACGTAGGCATCACCGATGCGCCGCGCCCACGCCAGGTAGCGCGGGTCGCCGGTCATCGTGGAGAGGCGCACGAGCACCTGCAGGAAGTCGCCGTTCAGTTCGCTGTCGACGGCCGGGATCCGCCCCCAGCGCGTCTCGTGGGGCGCGCGCTCCATGGCGTCGGCGATCATGTCGGCCATGCGGTGGAACCACGCCGTCCGGCCGAGCAGCTCGGTCACGGTGATGAGGCCGTCCTTGGCGTACTCGCCGGCGCCGAACAGGCTGGCTGGTCCCAGCGTCCGCGTCGCGATGTCGTAGTTGCCGGGCACCGAACCGTCCGCCGTCATGTAGCGGACCTCGTTGCGCAGTATCTCCATCATCCGGCCCTCGTACACGGCCGGATCGGTGAACCGCGCCGTGAGGATCAGGTACGGATACAGGTCGGCGGAGAAGTTGTGCGGCGTCGCGACGCGCGCCTGGCCCGTCACGCGATCGGGCATCAACGTGGTGACGGGGTCGGCGTCGCGCAGCCAGGCCTGCAACGTGCGCTGGCAGGCGGCCATCGCGGTGGCGTAGTCGGCGGCGCGCGCCCGGGCCTCGTCCCCCGCGGAGCGCTCCTGCGCGCCGATGCCCGCGCAGGTGGCGATCCCGAGCGCCGCGGCCACTGCCACCCGGCCGGCTCGGCGAGCCAGCGTTCCCATCCCGCTGTGTGCGTGCATGCGTGCGTCCACCCGCCAGGCCCGACGCCACTCGTCGAGCATTCAAGCATCCAAACGTCAAACGTCAAACGTCAAACGTCAAACGTCAAACGTCAGACGTTACCGAATTGCCCCGATGACCCGGCGCAGCAGTTCCGCCGCGTCGTCCCGGTGCCAGCGGACGACGATGACCAGGTCGTGCCCGGGCGAGACGATGACGTGATTGCCGCCGGCGCCGAGCGCTTCGAAGGCCGTCCGCGGCGCGCCGGGGAAGTGCTCGCCGCGGGTGTTCAGCCACCAGAGATAGCCGTAATCCGGGCCATGCGCGCTCGGAGTGAGGGCAGCGCGCACGTACGCCGACGGCACGATCTGGCGCTCGCCCCACCGGCCACCGCGAAGCCAGAGGTAGCCGACGCGCGCCAGGTCGTAGGCGCTCACCCACAGGCCGCCGCCCCAGCGCGTGCCGCCGCTCACCGAGGCCATGCGCACCCCGCCCTCGGTGACGTAGCTGTTGTGATACGGCACCCACTTCCACGTGCTCGACGCGCCGATCGGCTCCATCACCTCGGTCCGGAACACCTCGGGCACGGGGCGGTGGAACACCCGCAACAACGACAGCGCGAGTCGGTTCACGCGCACGTCGTTGTACTCGTAGAAGCTGCCCGGCGCGCCCAGCGTGCGGGGCTTCCGCTCGCCCGCGCCGAACGCCTCGCGCCCCACGAAGTCGTGCGCCTTTCCCCACATCGCGCCTTCCCACTCGCTCTCCTGCTGCAGGTGCATCGCCCAGGTCACCCGGGCATTGCGCGGCGAGTCGTAGCCGCCGTCCTTGACGATGGCGCCGACCGGGTCGTCGACCCGCAGCAATCCCTCGCGGACCGCGATGCCCGTCACGGTGGAGAGCATGCTCTTGGCCACCGAGTAGGTCGGATCGAC
The DNA here is from genome assembly GCF_016865485.1 of Luteitalea sp. TBR-22. NCBI lineage: Bacteria > Pseudomonadati > Acidobacteriota > Vicinamibacteria > Vicinamibacterales > Vicinamibacteraceae > Luteitalea > Luteitalea sp. TBR-22. Next base: position 1,689,604 of record NZ_AP024452.1, read on the forward strand.
GGCCGACGGATCGCCGAAGGTGCCCACGACGTAGCCCTTGTGGATCACGGCGCCGTTGGTCCCGGCACGTCGCGTCGGCACCGAGCCCAGCAGGCTCCCGAACGTCGCTTCCTGGTCGGAGAAGTCGATGGCCCGCGTCGTCGGCGACGCCTCCGCGTATCGCAGGGCATCGGCGAGGCGCTCGGCATCCATGCCCGTCTCGGCCGGCGCCTTGCTCGCCCACGCGCCAGCCGGCGGGAAATATGCGTCACCCTGCGCCCGCACCACCGGCCGCGTGCCGACGAGCGACAGTGCCATGAGCGCCACTGCCAGCACGCCCTTGAACCTTGCCCCGCCCGTCATCCCTTGCCTTTCCCCTTCATCCTTCACCCTTGCTCCTGGTTCCCTGAGCCCTGGGCCCTGAGCCGTAAGCCGTACGCCGCGACTACGGCTCCCACACCGTGGCGCCGATGAAGCGCTCGGTGTCGCCGACGTTGTAGTAGTACACGGTCACGAGCTTGCCGTCGGGCCGCTGCACGGTGCGCGTGTACCCGAGGTCCCACGTGCCGCCGTCCTCGCGCAGCACGACCTCGTCGTCCCACGTGCGGCCCTCGTCCTTGCTCACGCGGGCGCGGATGCCGTAGGGCTCGGCGCGATAGCCGTAGGTGATCACGAGGCGTCCGTCCTTCAGGCGCAGCAGGCTCGGCGGGTTGCCGCGGCCCGTGTCGGGGACGGCGCGCACGACGTGCTGCCACGAACTGCCGTTGTCGTCGGAACGGTATAACTCGATGAAGCGCCGGTACCGCACCGACGTGAGCAACGTGGTCGGCGACAGCCTGACGCTGGAGGGCATGATGCCGAACTCGTTGTCGGCGGGCTCGTCGTGCACGTAGGCCAGGCGTGTCCACGTGCGACCGCCGTCGGTCGTGCGTGCCGCAATCACGCGTCCTTCCTTCTGGTTTGCCTTGGCCGCCGTGAGGAACAGCGTCATCGAGCGCGGGCCGTCGACGAGGTAGTCGGTGCGGGCGGCGATGCCGGGGGTTCCGAAGTCGGGCAGCGCGTACGGGCCCTTCCAATGGTGACCGCGGTCGGTGGAGTAGTAGAACCGCGACGGACCGACGTGGATGCTGGCCATCCGCGCCGTGAACACGAAGTCCGGGTGCGTGAACGGGATGTCGCCCGGACTCTCGGTCACCGGCCGGCCCGCCTCGACGGGCACGCCGGCCTGCTGCACGCCTGGTGGCGGCTTGAGGTCCTCGGGATGCTCGATGGCCCAGGTCTGGCCGCCGTCCAGGCTGCGCGCCAACAGGTGCTCGGCGGGGCGCGTGTAGTCGATCGAGTGTCCGCCCTTGTTGTCCTTGAAGTACCCGGCCTCGAAACCGACGAGGATCTCGTTTCCCCAGCTCCAGATGCCATGATTGGCGGGCCAGCCGCCGTACCGGCCGGCGACCTTGTACACATCGACGTGTTGCACCGAACGCGCCGGGCGCGGCGCAGCCGACAGGGCGACCACTGCCAGGGGCAGGGCCGCCATCGCGAGGAGGGCACGAGGCATGCGAGAGTCTCGCACCAATCGGGACGAGGCGGTAGGGGCCGGACCACGGCACCGTCGGCACGGCAGGACGATGATCATCCTCGCCATCGGCGCGTGCCTCGGAGGCGGGGCGGCCTGGAGCCTTGGGCAGGACCGTGATCAGGATCCGCCGATGGGGCAGGCCATCTTCGTGGGCGACACGGTGCTCAAGCCCTACGACCCGGTGCCGTCGCTGGTCACCACGGCCACCGATGTCCGTCGCGCGAAGTTCCCGGCCACCGACATCCACGCGCACTGGCCGGCATCGGTCGAGCCCGCGGCGCTGCTGAAGGCGATGGACGACCTCGGCGTCGAGCGCGCGGTCAACCTGAGCGGGGGCTTCGGCCCGCAGCTCGAACGCATGTTGGCGCGCTATCACACGGCTGCGCCTGGGCGCCTGGTGATCTTCGGCAACGTCGACTTCTCGCGCATCGACGAGCCCACCTTCGCCGCCGACGCCGTCGCCATGCTCGAGCGCGGCAAGGCGCAGGGCATGGCGGGCCTCAAGATCTTCAAGAACCTCGGGCTGACCATCAAGGACCGCAGCGGGCGCGTGGTGCCGATCGACGACCCGCGCATCGACCCGATCTGGGCCGCGTGCGGGCGCCTCGGCCTGCCGGTGCTGATCCACTCGGCCGATCCGGTCGCCTTCTTCGCGCCCATCGACGAGCGCAACGAGCGCTGGCTCCAGTTGAAGCGTCACCCGGACTGGAGCTTCTTCGGGCCGGCGTTTCCCTCACGTGACGACGTCCTGGCGCAGCGCGATCGCGTCATCGCGAAGCACCGCGGCACGACGTTCATCGGCGCGCACCTCGGCGACAACGCCGAGGACCTCGCGGCCCTCGAGGCGCGCCTGGCCCGCTACCCGAACTTCGTCGTCGATCTGTCGGCGCGCGAGGCGGAGCTGGGCCGCCAGCCGTACACCGCGCGGCGCTTCCTCGTCAAATGGCAGGACCGCGTGCTGTTCGGCACCGACCGCTACCCCGGACGCGCCGACCAGCCCCGTCACCGGCTGTACTACCGGCTGCTCGAGACCGACGACGAGTACTTCAGGTACTACGACCACCCGTTCCCGCCGACCGGGGAGTGGCGGGTGTACGGGCTCCACCTTCCGGACGCGGCGCTGCGGAAGATCTACCAGTCCAACGCCGATCGGGTGCTCGGGTGGCGGGTGCGCGATCGCGCGGTCCGGTGAGGCCCTGACCACTGACGCGCCCCAGTTTTCACAGTTCTGTCACGCCCGCCGACGCGCTGCCTCCGTCCATACTGCGAAGGCACGGGCCGGCGCTCGTGTCCCCCTTGCAGGAGCCCTCATCGTGATCGTCCTCCGTCGTCTCGCGCTCACCGGCGCCCTCGGCACATGGGTGTTGGTCGCACCCGCATCTCCGGCCCTGGCGGCCGACGGCGCCGCGTCGCGCCCGGCGCTCGGCGGCGCGTGGCAGCTCAATCGCGAGCTCTCGAGTCCCCAGGGCGGTGGTCCCGGCGGCGAGCTCGGGCCTGGCGGCGGGCGCGGTGGGCGCGGCGGCCCCGGGGGCGGCATGGGTGGCCCGGGCGGGGGCATGGGTGGACCTGGTGGCGGCATGGGTGGGCCTGGCGGGCCCATGGGCGGGCCCGGCGGTGGCGGCATGGGCGGTGGCCGCGGCGGCCCCGGCGGCGGGCCGCCCGACCAGCAGGAGATGCAGCGGATGCGCGACCTCATGCGCGAGTTGATGACCGCCCCGGTTCGCCTCACCATCGTGCAGCGCGACGACACGGTCAGCTTCACCGACGACGAAGGCCACGTGCGGAAGTTCGTGGCCAACGGCAAGGCGGAGAAGCACCAGTTGACGAGCGGGACGCTGTCGACCAAATCGCGCTGGAAGGATGGCGCCCTGGTCGTCGAGTGGGAGACCGGTCGGGGCCCAACCATGGTTCGTCGCTACCGCATCGAGCCCACCGCCAGGCAACTGGTCGTCGAGACGACGATGAAGGGCGGGCGGGAGGGCGGCGATCGCCCGCCGATCACGCACGTGTACGATCCGGTGGAACAGCTCGCGCAGGATTGACATTCGGCCGCTCGCGGCCGATGTTCGACGAGAGACGGCTGATGCGAGCCCCGCCCGGGGGCTCGCCTGCCCGTGTATCCATGACCTGTGCCCTGCACGAACTGACACCCCTCGCACCGCCACTGGTCTACGTGATCGACGGCGAGGATCGGATACAGACCCTCAACGAGGCCTACCTGGCCGACGCGAGCACCTGGGGCGGCGACCCCGACGCCGTGCGACAGGCCCTGGTGGGGCAGGTCCTCTGGCAGGTCCTGCCCGGCGTGGGCGAATGGTACGGGCCCCTGGTGCGGCGCGCCCGCGCCGACCAGCGGGAGGTGTGCTTCCCCTTCCGCTGCGACACGCCCGACTTCCGGCGCCTGATGCGGATGCGCATCACGCCGCAGCCCCGGGGCGCGGTGGCCTTCGAGTCCTCGCTCGTCGGCGTCCAGCCGCGCGCGCACGTCGAGGTCCTCGAGGGCACCGGCGCCTCGGGCGGCTCGATCGTGACGATGTGTTCGTGGTGCAAGCGCGTCGATGCCGACGGGGCGTGGCTCGAGGTCGAGGAGGCGCTGGCACGCCTCGGGGCCGACGCCTACCACCTCCCTGCCCTGTCGCACGGGATCTGCCCGCGCTGCCTGGGAGAGCTGACCGCGCTGGCGCAATCCCCCGACGCGACGCTCTCCATCGATCTTCCCGAGGCGCCCTAGTGGCCCGATGGCCGACGGCGTGCCGCCGGCCTACTCGAAGATCTTGCCCGGGTTGAGGATCCCGTCGGGGTCCAGCGCCTGCTTGATCGCGCGCATCATCGCGATGGCGCCGTCGCCGGCTTCCTCGCGCAGGAAGCCGATCTTGTGCAGGCCGATGCCGTGCTCGCCGGAACAGGTGCCGCCGAGGGCGAGAGCGCGGCGCACCAGGGCGTGATTGAGGCCCTCGGCCGTGCGCCAGTCGTCCTCGTTGCCCGGCCGCACCAGGTACCCGAAGTGGAAGTTGCCGTCGCCGACGTGCCCGAGCAGGTAGTGGGGGAGCCCCGATGCCTCGGCCTCGGCGGCCGACGCGACCAGGCAGTCGGCGAGCCGGGAGATCGGCAGGCACGTGTCGGTGGAGATGACGCGGCGCCCGGGATTGGTGTGCAGGGCGGCGAAGTAGGCGTTGTGACGCGCCGTCCACAGTCGGGCGCGCTCCTCGGGCGAGGTCGCCCACGCGAAGGCCTCGCCGCCGTGCTCGGCGGCCAGCGCCTGCACGGTGCGCGCCTGCTCCTCGACCTCGTGGGCCGAGCCGTGGAACTCCATCAGCAACAGCGGCTGTTCCGGCAGCGACAGGCGCGAGTGGACGTTGACCATGCGCACGCCCTGCGCGTCGAGGAACTCGCAGCGCGCAATCGGGATGCCGAGCTGCACGATGGCCATCGCCGTCCGGATGGCGGGCTCGATGGCCGGGAACGAGCAGGTCGCGGCACTTACGGCCTCGGGCAGCGGATGCAGGCGCAGCGTCACCTCGGTGATGACGCCGAGCGTGCCCTCGCTGCCGACCATCAGGCGTGTCAGGTCGTAGCCGGCGCTGCTCTTGCGGGCCCGCGTCCCGGTCCGGATCACCTCGCCGCGCGCGGTCACGACCTCCAGTGCGAGGACGTTCTCGCGCATCGTGCCGTAGCGCACCGCGTTGGTGCCGCTGGCGCGCGTCGCGCACATGCCGCCGATGGTCGCGTCGGCGCCGGGATCGACCGGGAAGAACAACCCGCGGCCTTCGAGCGCGCGGTTGACCGCCGTACGCACCACGCCCGGCTGCACGGTGATCGTCATGTCCTCGGCGTGCACCGCCAGGATGCGGGTCATGCGCCCGAGATCGAGGCTGATGCCGCCACGCACGGGCAGCAGGTGGCCCTCGAGCGACGTGCCCGCCCCGAACGGGATGACGGGCGTGCGATGCGCGGCCGCGAGGCGCACCGCATCGACGACGTCGGCGGTGGACTCGGCAAACACCACGGCGGCCGGCAGCGGCGTATGCGTGAAGGCGGACTCGTCGCGGCCGTGCTGCTCACGCACCGAGGCGACCGTGGAGCAGCGAGCGCCGAACCGCCGGGCGAGCGCCTCGAGCAGCGCCGGGGGCACGTCGGCCGGCGCCTGGTGCGCAGCGGGGGAGTCGGGGGCGATCATGGGCGGCGCCGGTGTGCGGCCGACTCCCTACCGGTCACCCCTGGCGGGAGCCGGCCTCAGGACGACGTAGGTGGGCAGCCCGATCGAGTCGAAGCGGGAGAGCAGGCTGCGCGCCGGCTCGGCGTCGGGATCCTCGGCCTGCACCTTGATCTTCACGTACGAGGCCAGCGCCGCCTTCACGCCGGCATCCTCGAACGTGGTCGCGTCCATCGTCAGGCAGTTCTTGCACCACGTCGCCCAGAAGTCGATGAGGACCGGCTTGTTCTCGCGCTCGGCCTGCGCCAGGCCCTCGGCCAGCGACGCCGTCCAGCCGCCCTTCAGCTTCTCCTCGACGCTGCGCGCCACGGCCCCCGCCTCGACGCGGCGGTTGTCGAACAGCGTCCACGCCAGGTGGGCATAGTAGGCCGCCGTCACCAGGATCAGCACGCCCATCGCCTGCTTGACGCGCACCATCCACGCGCCGGGCCTCGGCAGCGCGGCCATGCCGGCGCCAGCGAGCGGCCACGGCAGCGCCATCCCGAGTCCGAGCACGAACGGCAGCGCGAGGGCGAGGGTCGTGCCTCCGGCGTAGAGGCTGCTGGCAAACAGGATCACCTGGATGACGACCGGCGCCACGCACGCCCCGGCGAGCAGCGCGGCGACCGCCCCCATCGTGAAGGCCAGCAGCATCGACCCTCGGCGGCCCTGCGTCGACGGCCCCTGCGCGAGATTGGAGAAGTCGATCAGGATCACGTCGAACATCGCCAGCGCGAGCACGACGAACAGGATCGCGATCCCGAGGTTGAACCACGGCGACGCGTTCAGCGTGCCGAACGTCCCGGCGGTGAGGATGACCACCAGGCCGAGGACGCCGTACACCAGGGCCATCGCGGCGCCGTAGGCCGACCCCAGCAGGAACCCGCGTCGCCGCGATCCGGCCTGCGCGCCCGCGCCGATGATGGCGAGGTTGATGGGCACCATCGGCAGGACGCACGGCGTCAGGTTCAGCGCGAGGCCGCCGAGCAGCACGATGACGAGGATCGCGATCGGGCCCTTGCCCTCGAGCAGCCCCTGCTGCCGCACGCCGCGCCCGGCGTCCTCGATGAAGCGGGTGAAGTCTGCTGCCGACAGGTAGCCGCCGGTGGTGCCCTGGACCGTGAAGCGGTCGAGCGTCTTCAGCACGTCGGCGTCGCTCGTGACCGACGGGGCCGACCGCCCGATCGACCGCGGCCCCGGCGCGGCGCCGGGCGCGACGCGACGACCCGCGTCGAGGGCGGCGAGCACGGGCGCCGGCGTCGTTCCGGCGGCCGGCGCGCCCGGCGCGACCTCGATCGTCCAGGACACGGTCGCCGTCTGCGGCGCGAAGCAGATCTTGTCGTCGCAGGCCTGGTACCGCAGGCGCCCCGGCACGACGATCGGTCCCGCGGCGGCGCCGGCCGCGACGGCGACCTCCGCGCCGACCACGAAGGCGTGATCGAAGACCGCCAGGGGCTGTGGCTGCCCTTCCTGCACGAAGTCCACGGGCGTCGGGTAAATCAGTTGCCGCACCTCCACACCTGCCGGGGCATCGACGGAGAGCACCGTGGCGATGAGCGACGGGTCGCGGGGCGCGTCCGACTGCACGTGCAGGCCTTCGGGCAGCGAGACGGCCAGGGCGAGACGGGTGGTGCCGCCCGGCGGGACGCGGGCAGCCTCGACGTGAGGCGTCACCTCGGCCTTCGGGCGGCGCATCTGCGCGTCGGCGGCGGTCGCCGCGGCCGCGAGGCACACCAGGGCGGTCAGGAGGGCGGTTGCCGCGCGGCGCGACAGGTCACCGAGTCGGGGCGAGGGCACCGGGAAGGACGTCACCCCTGCATCGTAGCAAGCACGGGCCGGTCCAGGGGCCGACCAGGCCCGGGCGGCGCGCGGTTGGCGGCCGGGTGAGAAAGAGGTGCCCGGGCGTTCACGCCGCAGCGGACCGTCATGCCCGTCGACGGGCTGCCGGCGCCAGGCCCGCCGCTGCCGCCGGCGCTCCGTCCCGGTCCTCGATGACGAAGTCGGCCTGATGTCCGCGGTCGCGGCAGTCGTCGTGCGGGTCATCGACGATCAACAGCGCACGCGACGTCCAGGTGCGGTACAGGCCGACGCGGCAGCCGCAGGGCAGGACCCGCACCAGCAGGCACTGCGCCACCTCGAGCCGTTCCGCCGCGGTCATCATGCGTCCCACTGTCATCGGCCACCTCGTCGCGCTCGGCAGGCACTCGGCAGTTTCGACGGTGGGCGTGTTGGGAATCGGTGACACGTTGATGGCGCCGCCGACACGGCGGTCGGCGCTGCCGGCGCGCGGCGTCGGCGCGGCTACTCGGCGTCGGCGAACTTGTAGCCCACGCCCCAGGCGGTGAGGATCAGGGCGGGCTGGCGGGGATCGCCCTCGAGCTTCTTCCGCAGGCGGCTCACCACGGTGTCCACGGTGCGCTCGGTGACGTATGCATCGTCCTTCCACACCGTCTGGAGGAGGCGGGCGCGGCTGAACACGATGCCCCGACGCGCCACGAGCTGGTGCAGGAGGTCGAACTCCTGGCGCGTCAGGTCGACGGGTGCGCCGTCGACGAGCACCTGCCGACGGTCGATGTCCATCGTCACGTGCGGGGCGAGCCGCAGCACGGTGGAGGGCGGCGTCGTCGGGTCGGCGCCGTCGGGCTGCGTGCGCCGCATCAGCGCGGCCACGCGGGCCTGCAGTTCCCTGACGCCGAACGGCTTGGTGAGGTAGTCGTCGGCGCCGCTGTCGAGGCCGATGACGATGTCGGCCTCGGAATCGCGTGCCGTGAGGATCAGGATGGGCGTGCCGGTGTTCACGCCGGCGGTCCGCACGGCGCGGCACAGCGAGATGCCATCCAGCCCCGGCAGCATCACGTCGAAGACCAGCAGGTCGAACTTCTGCGCGCGGGCGACGTCGAGCGCGTCGCGGCCATCGCCGATGTCCTCGACGCTGAAGCCGGCCAGCCCCAGGTGCAGGTGCAGCAACTCCCGGATGGCGGCGTCGTCCTCGACGACGAGCACGCGTCGGCCCTCGACATGCGACATGGCAGTGGGGCCCATGGTACGCCAGTGGGCGCCGCGGGCCGTGGCGGGTGAGCGGCGCGGTCAGCGCGTGCCGGCGACCACCGCCTGGCCGAGCGCCAGCCCGCCGTCGTTGGGCGGCACCTGACGGTGCAGCAGCACGCGGAAGCCGGCGGCGTCGAGGCCCGAGGCCGCCAGGGTGGTGAGGCGGACGTTCTGGAACACCCCACCCGACAGGCCGACGACGTCCAGGCCGGTGCGCGCCCGGGCATGGCGGGCGGCCGCCACCACCGCATCGGCGACAGCGACGTGCAACCCGGCTGCCAGGCTCGCCACGTCCTCGCCCCGCTGCAGCCTGGCCACCAGGTCGCGCAGCATCGGCGCGGGATCGCACCGCATGACGTCCCCCTCGACCGGCGCGGCGAACGCCGCGAGGGGCGATGCCGTGGCGGCGTGGCCGGCCGCCGTCTCGAGCGCGATGGCCGCCTGTGCCTCGAAGGTGGCGACCTGCGCCAGGCCGAGGAGGGCAGCACACGCGTCGAACAGCCGCCCCATGCTGCTCGAGGCGACGATCCCGAGGCCGCGAGCCAGGCGCTGCGCCAGCACCTGCCGCTCCGCGTCGGGGCAGGCGCGCACGCAGGGCAGTGTGTCGCCCCACGGGATGCCCGCCGCGGTGAGATGGGCGAGGGCGAGGCGGGGCACGTGCCGCACGTCCGCGTCGCCGGCCGGCAGCGGCGTGGTCGCGAGGTGCGCGGCGCGCTCGACCGATGTGTAGCCGCCAACGAAGACCTCGCCTCCCCACACCGTGCCGTCCGGGCCGTACCCGGTGCCGTCGAACACCACGCCGATCATGCCGGAGGCGCGCGGCAGGCCGTGCTCGGCCATCAGCGCGGCATGGTGGGCGTGGTGATGGTGCACCGCCTCGGTCGGGATGCCGCGTGAGGCGGCCCACTGGCGGGCCCAGCGCGACGACAGGTACCCGGGGTGCGGGTCGAAGGCGACGCGTGCCGGGGTGATCGCGAAGAGGTCGAGGAGGTGCGCCGCGGCCCGCTCGAAGGCGTGCAGCGTCTCGACGGTCTCCATGTCGCCGACGTGCTGGCTGAGCCACGCCTCGCGATCCTGCGCGACCGCGCACGTCGCCTTGAGTTCGGCGCCGACGGCGAGCACGGCGGGCACGGCGAACGGCAAGGCGATGGGATAAGGCGCGTAGCCGCGTGAGCGGCGCACGGGGACGGGCGCGCCCAGCACGACGCGCACGACCGAGTCGTCGCACACCGCGTGGATGTCGCGATCGTGCAGCAGCAGGCCGTCGGCCATGGTGGTCAGCCGCTCGCGTGCTTCCTCGTTGGTCCGGGCAATCGGCTCGTCGGCGCGATTGCCCGACGTCAGCACGAGCGGCGTGTCGCCGACGATCAGCCGGTGGAGGGGCGAGTAGGGCAGCATCAGGCCGAGCGTGTCCTGGGCCGGCGCGACGGCGTCCGACACCAGGCCGGCGCCGTCGGCGCGCCGCCGCAGCAGCACGATCGGCCTGGCGCGCGACTGCAGGGCGAGCGCCTCGGCATCCGACACCACGCACAGTCGTCGTGCCGCGTCGAGCGAGTCGACCATCAGGGCGAAGGGCTTGGCGCCGCGCCCCTTCCGCGCCCGCAACTGGCGCACGGCGTCGTCGTCGGTCGCGTCGCACGCGAGATGGAAGCCGCCGATCCCCTTGATCGCGACGATGCGGCCGGCGGCGAGCCAGGCGCGCACCTGGGCCATCGCCGATGCGGAGTCGTGGCGTGTGGCGGCAGGCGCGTCGGCGACGTCCGGACCTTCGACCCAGGCGTGCGGTCCGCACACGGGGCAGGCGGTCGGTTCGGCGTGATAGCGGCGGTCGGCCGGATCCTCGTACTCGCGCGCGCAGGCGTCGCACATCGTGAACCGCGCCATCGTCGTCGACGCGCGGTCGTACGGCAGGGCCGTGATGACGGTGAAGCGCGGGCCGCACTGCGTGCAGTTGAGGAACGGGTAGCCGTGGCGTCGGTCGGCAGGGTCGGCGAGCTCGCGCAGGCAGGCGTCGCAGGTGGCCACGTCGGGCGGGATCGACGCATGCCCGTCGCCCGACTGGCGACTGCGATCGATATGGAAGGTCGCCTCGCCCGTCGGCGCGCAGTCGACCACCTCGATGTCGCCCACGGCGGCCAGCGGCGGGGCGTCGCGGCGCAGGGCGACCGCCAGCGTGTCGAGAGCCGCCGCGGGACCTTCGGCCTCGATGATCACGGCGCCGCTCTCGTTGCGCACCCAGCCGCCGAGGCCGAGGCGGCGAGCCAGGCCGGCGACGAACGGCCGGAAGCCGACTCCCTGCACCACGCCACGGACCACCAGTCGCCTGCGCTGCATCGTGCTCCCGTGCCCGGCGCGCGAGGCCGTGGCCGTCCATGACACTACACTGGGACGTGCACGAACTCTCCATCGCGCAGAGCCTGGTCGCGCTCGCGCAGCAGCACCTGCCGGCCGACGTGTCGCGGGTGCACGCGGTGACCGTGCGGGTGGGCGCACTGGCAGGCGTGGTCGGCGAGGCCCTGCACTTCTGTTACGACCTGGCCACCGAAGGCACGCCGCTGGCGGGCTCGTCGCTGCGCATCGAGGACGTGCCGCTGGTCATCCACTGCGATGGCTGCGGGCAGGATCACCAACTGGCGATGCCGCCGGTGTTCCGCTGCCCGGTGTGCGACGTGCCGTGCGGCGACGTGCGGCAGGGCCGCGAACTGGACCTCGCCTCCATCGAGTACGATACCGACGAGGACGCCCCACCATGAGCCTCACCCCGCGCGTGCTCGAGATCCGGCAGAAGGTCCTGTCGCGCAACGACGAGCTCGCCCGCGCGCTGCGTGCCCGCCTTCGCGGGCACGGGGTGTTCACCCTCAACCTCGTCTCGAGCCCCGGCACCGGCAAGACGCGCCTGCTCGAGGTCCTGCTCCGCCGGCTCGTGGAGCGGGGCATCCGCGTCCATGCACTGGTCGGCGACCTGGCGACCGACAACGACGCGCAGCGGCTCGCGCGCAGCGGCGCGCCGGTGCGGCAGATCCTCACGCAGGGCCGATGTCATCTCGAGGCCGAGATGATCGCGCAGCACCTCGAGGGTTGGGACCTCGAAGCCTGCGACCTGCTGGTGATCGAGAACGTCGGCAACCTCGTGTGCCCGTCGAGCTACGACCTCGGGGAGGATGCCCGCATCGCCTTGCTGTCGGTCACCGAAGGCGAGGACAAGCCGCTCAAGTACCCCGCGATCTTCAACTCCGCGGACGTGGCGGTGATCACCAAGGTGGACCTGGCTGAGGCGTGCGAGGCCGACCTCGGGGCCCTGCACGCCAACCTGCAGGCGATACGTCCCGGCATCACCGTGTTCGAGACCTCGGCGCGGACCGGGACCGGCCTCGACGCGCTCCTCGACTGGATCACCGCCCGGCAGTCCGAGCGAGGCGCGTCCCTGCAGGGCGCGGCGCCGCGATGAGGTACCTCGACGAGTTCCGGGACGGCGATCTCGCACGCCGCCTCGCCGACGACATCACGCGCATCGTCACGCGGCCGTGGGCGATCATGGAGGTCTGTGGCGGGCAGACGCACGCCATCATCCGCAACGGCATCGACCAGATCCTGCCGCCCGAGATCGAGCTGATCCACGGGCCCGGCTGCCCGGTGTGCGTGACGCCGCTCGAGGTCATCGACCAGGCGATCGCCATCGCGGCGCGCCCGGGCGTCATCTTCTGCTCGTTCGGCGACATGCTGCGCGTGCCGGGCAGCAGCCGCGACCTGTTCCAGGTCAAGAGCGAGGGCGGCGACGTGCGCGTCGTCTATTCCCCCCTCGACGCGGTCCGCCTCGCGCAGGCCCACCCGGAGCGGGAGGTCGTCTTCTTCGCCATCGGCTTCGAGACCACCGCACCCGCCAACGCCATGGCCGTGCACGTCGCCCGCCAGCACGGCGTGCGCAACTTCTCGATGCTCGTGTCGCACGTGCTCGTGCCGCCGGCCATCGCCGCCATCATGACCGCGCCGCGCAACCGGGTGCAGGCCTTCCTGGCGGCCGGGCACGTCTGCGCCGTGATGGGATTGCGCGGGTACCCGGCGCTGGCTGAGCGCTTCCACGTGCCGATCGTGGTGACCGGCTTCGAGCCGCTCGACGTGCTGGAGGGCATCCGCCGCGCCGTGCGGCAGCTCGAGGCCGGCGAGGCGCGCGTCGAGAACGCCTACGCCCGCGTCGTCACCGACGAGGGGAACACGGCCGCGCAGCGCATGTTGGCGGAGGTGTTCGAGGTGTCCGATCGCGCGTGGCGCGGCATCGGGACCATCCCGGGCAGCGGGTGGCGCCTCGCGGACGCGTACCGGGAGTTCGATGCCGCGATCCGCTTCGACGTCGGCGGCATCCGCACTGCCGAGTCGCCCCTCTGCCGCAGCGGCGAGGTGCTGCAGGGCGCGCTCAAGCCCAACGAGTGCCCGGCGTTCGGCACCACCTGCACGCCACGCACGCCGCTTGGCGCGACGATGGTGTCGGGCGAGGGCGCGTGCGCGGCCTACTACCACTACGGGCGCTTCCGCGCCGCGGCGCCGACCGCCTGACATGGCCGAGACCGCATTGCCCGGACCCGGCGGCGGCCCGGACTTCGAGTCCTGGGCGTGTCCGCTGCCCTTGCGCGACTACCCGCGCGTGGTGCTCGGGCACGGCGGCGGCGGCGCGCTGTCGGAGGAACTGGTCCGGCACCTTTTCGTGCCCGCCTTCGGCAACCCGGCGCTCGACGCGCTCGGCGATGCCAGCCTCGTCGACGTTCCCGCCGGGCGGCTCGCACTCTCGACCGACGGCTTCGTCGTGCGACCGCTGGTCTTCCCGGGAGGCAGCATCGGCGAGCTCGCGGTCAACGGCACGGTCAACGATCTCGCGATGCGCGGCGCCACGCCGCTCTACCTCACCGCGGGCTTCGTGATCGAGGAAGGGCTGGCGATGTCGGTGCTCGGCACCGTGGTGGCGCGCATGGCGGCGGCGGCAGCGGCGGCCGGCGTGCAGATCGTCGCGGGCGACACCAAGGTGGTCGAGCGCGGCCACGGCGACAGCCTCTACGTGACGACGACGGGCGTCGGCGTGGTGCCGTCGGGCCTGCCGCCCATCGGCCCGGCGCAGGCCCGGCCTGGCGACAAGGTGTTGTTGAGCGGATCGATCGGCGATCACGGCATCGCCGTGATGAGCGTGCGCGAGTCGCTCGCCTTCGAGACCGCGATCGTCAGCGACTGCGCGGCCCTGCACGGCCTGGTCGGCTGCATCCTCCACGACGATGGGCGCATCCGCGTGCTGCGCGATCCGACGCGGGGCGGGCTCGCGGCCACCCTGAACGAGATCGCCACCGCCTCGGCGGTGGGCATCGTGATCGACGAGCGCCGCGTGCCGGTGAAGCCCGAGGTGCGCGGCGCCTGCGACCTGCTCGGCCTCGACCCCTGGCACGTGGCCAACGAGGGCAAGTGCGTCGCCGTCGTCGCCGCCGACGCGGCCGCCGAGGTGCTCGCCGCGTGGCGCGCGCACCCGCTCGGTCGCGACGCGGCGATCATCGGCGAGGTCGAGGCGGGACGTCCGGGCCTGGTCGCCACGCGCACTTCCCTCGGGGCGACCCGCGTGGTGCCCATGCCGCTCGGGGAACTGTTGCCCCGGATCTGCTGACGCGACACCTGACGCGACTGCCGCCGCGCCAACTGTCGCACGCCCCGAGACTCTGCCCCTGGTCGATCTGATGCCGTTGAGCGCCGCCATCCTTACGTGGGCCTTCGGGCTGGTGACCGGCATGCGCCATGCCCTCGAACCCGATCACGTCGCGGCCCTGTCGACGCTGGTTGCCGAGGGGCACGGCAGTCGCCGCACGGCGTGGCTCGGCGCCTGGTGGGGCCTGGGCCACACGGCCGCGCTGCTCGTCGTCGGGGTGGCGCTCGGCGCGCTGCGCACCTCACTGCCGGCCAGCGTGGAGCATGCGCTCGAGACCGGTGTCGCGGTGATGCTGATGCTGCTCGGGGCGCGGGCCATCTGGCTGGGTGTGCAGGAGATGCGACGGGGCAGCGACGCCTGGCATCGGCACGGTGCGGCCGCGCACCATCATCCGGCCGCCGGCCGTCACCTGCACGTCGGTCGCTGGTCGCTGTCGCCGCGCGCGTTCCTGGTGGGCGTCGTGCACGGGCTGGCGGGCAGCGGCGCACTGGCCGTTCTGGCGATGAGCGAGTTTCCCGGCTTGCCTGCCCGCTTGCTGTTCGTCGCGCTCTTCGGGCTCGGGTCGGTCGCGGCGATGGCCGCACTCTCGGGTCTCGCCGGCTGGCACCTGAGCAGACTCAGCGAGAGACCCGGCGCATCGGCGTGGCTGCAGCTCTCGGCGGGGTTGTTGTCGCTGGTGGTCGGAGGTCTCTGGTTCTGAGCCGGCTACGGCTCGCGGCGGACCCGCTCCGTCCGCGCCGCCGTCGCGTCGGCCCACGCGCGATAGGTGATCGAGGCCGCGCCGAGCTCGATGAGGTCGCCGTCCTGCAGGACGCGGGGCTGCGTCACGCGCTCGCCGCGCACGAACGTGCCGTTGCTCGAGTCGAGATCCTCCACCGTGGCCTCCCCGTCGCGCACCAGGAGCCGGGCGTGTCGCCGTGACACGCCGGAGGCATCCACCCACACGTCGCTGCGCGGGTCGCGCCCGATCACGTACGTGCCGTCGGCGAGTGGAAAGGGGCGGTCGTCGCGCACCAGCCAGCACAGCGGCTCGGCGGCCCGACCCGGCTGGCGTTTCGCGAGGTCCTGCGCGGGACCGCTGAAGGCGTACCCGACGCGATGCACGGTGCGGATGAAGCTGGCCTGACGCGAGTCGTCGCCGATCACCTGGCGTACTTCCGCGACGACGACGCTGAGGTTGGCCTCGCTCACGAACGTGTCGGGCCAGAGGTGCTCCTGGATCTCGCGCTTGGTGACCACGGCCGGGCGGCGCTCGAGCAGCAGCCGCAGCAGGTCGAACGCCTTGGGCGACAGGTGCGCGCGCGCCTCGCCGTCGAGCAACTCGCGCGTGGCGGAATCGAACGTGAAGCGGCCGAAGGCGACCTTCATGCGAGGGGTTGCCGAATCCTTGGAGTTCCCTTGGGACTCGCGCGCGGCGTCCGGTGCATAGTACCCGACACCAGGGGGCACCCGGAGGGGCGATGACGACGGCGAAGGCGCCCAGCGGGCGCGACATCTGGCAGGCGGTGCGAGACGAACTGCGGCTCAACCTGTACCCGCTGCCGTTCAGCACGCTGGCCCCGACCGTCTACCACGTCTACCTCCACGCCGAGGACTTCGCCGCCATCGAGGGCATCGTCCCGGCGATCGTCGCGCAGGTGGGGCAGGCGCTCACCGCGGAGGTCGAGCGGCTCAACCGGGAGATGGGCAGCCGCGTGAAGACGATCATGGCGCGCCTGCTCGAGCGCGACCGTCTGGGAGCGATCGAGATGCCCCCGTCGGGATGGGACGTCCACATCCTTCGCGATCCGGACGAGGAACTGGCGCGCGGCCAGATCGGCATCGTGTCGACGCTGGCCATGCCCGCGCCGGTCGAGCAGGGGGGCACGCCCACCACGCGCATCGTGCGCAGCGTCGTCGGCGGCGGCGCGCGGAGCGCCGCGGTGTCGGAGGTGCCGGTGTCGTCGGTGGGCGCGTCCGGTGCGGCGGTGGGCGGGGCGGCGGCGGCTCGAGGCGCCGACGTGAGCGGCGGGCGCGATCGCGCCCGCCTGGTGTACCAGGACGATCAGGGCCCGCACACCTTCGTGATGCGCAAGGACGCCATCGCCGTCGGCCGGGGCGGCAGCGCCGTGTGGGTCGACGTGCAGATCGCCACCAGCGCGCGGGTCTCGCGCGAGCACCTGCGCATCCGGTGCGACGGCGGCGGGCGGTTCTTCGTCCAGGACGTCAGCGTGTGGGGCACCACCGTCGACGACGTCGCCATCCCGCCGGCCGTGCAGGGCGCCGAGGGCGTCCTGCAGCCGGGCGCGGAGCACCCCTTGCCGGCCCGCGCCCGCATCGGCCTGGCCGGCGCGATCGTCATCGCCTTCGAGGCGCTGGGGGCGTGATGGCCTGGCTGCACGTCCTCTTCCTCCTCTCGCTCGTCTCGGCGGTCGGCTGGATCGGCTGGCTGGCGTGGAGCCACGACCGTGACTGAGGCCACGGCCGTCCGGGCCTGGCAGGCCGCGGCGCGGTCCGACGCGGGCCGCGTGCGCACCAACAACGAGGACCTGCCGCTGCTGGACGCAGAGCGCGGGTTGTTCGGCGTGATCGACGGCGTCGGCGGCCACGCGGCCGGCGAGCTGGCCGCCGCGATCGCCCGCGACGTCATCCTGCAGCGGCTGGCGCGCCCGCTCGGCACGCCGGCCGAGCGCGTGCGCGAGGCGATCGCGCTGGCCAACAACGAGATCTACCGCCGGGCGAGCACCTCGCAGGAGCTCGCCGGCATGACCTGCGTGGTGACGCTGGCGCTGGTGGCCGACGGCCGCCTCACCATCGGCCACGTCGGCGACAGTCGCCTCTACACGATGGGCGTCGAGGGGCTCCGCAAGCGCACGCACGACCACTCGCCGGTCGGCGAGCGCGAGGACGCCAACGAGATCGGCGAGATCGAGGCGATGCGACACCCGCGCCGCCACGAGGTGTTCCGCGACGTCGGCAGTGCGTTGCGCGACAAGGACGAGGCGCATTACGTCGACGTCGTGGAGGCGGCGATCGGCGAGGACGAGGCGCTGCTGGCCTGCAGTGACGGCCTCACCGACATGGTGCCGTCGTCGACGATCGAGCGGCTGGTGCGCGAGCACGCCGGCGATCCTGCCGCCGTGGCCGGGGCGCTGGTGGCTGCCGCCAACGAGGCGGGGGGGCGCGACAACGTGACGGTGGTGTACGCCGAAGGTCCGCGGTTCGCCGCGGCGCTGCGTGGCGCGCTCGTCGCGGCGCCGACCCGCGGCAGCAGCGAGGTCGGCAGGGCACGACCGGGGCCGGTGCGCCGTCTGCTGGCCAGCCGCACGACGTGGTTCGCCCTGGGAGCACTCATCGGCGTGCTCGGCGCGCTGCTGCTCGCCTGGCGGGCCGCGACGCTCACCCCGATCGGCGGTCGCACCATCGTCGCCGCGCCGCAGGCGTCGGCCAGCGTCGGCACGCTCGCGCAGGCCGTGCAGGCGGCGCGTCCCGGCGACGTCATCCGGCTCGAGCCCGGCACGTATGCCGAGGCCGTCACCGTGCCCGAGGGCGTGTCGCTCAGGGCCCGCGTCACCGGCGCGTCGGTGTTCGTCCGCCCCGCCGGCGCGGTCGGCGACTGGACGGCGGTCACGGCGACCGGCGTCCAGGGGGGGACGGTCGCGGGTATTCGCATCACGTCGACCACCGAGGCGCCCGTGCAGGTCGGCGTGCGGGTGATCGGGCAGGGGCGTGCCCTCGAACTGCTGCAGGTCGAAGGGCCGGTCACCAGCGGCGTCGAACTGGACGCCGGCGCCTCGGCGGCCCTGTCGGGCAGCACGTTTGCGGTGCCGTCGGGCGCCGTGCGCCTGGGGCCGCGCGCCGAGCTCGACGCCACCGGCAACCTGGTACAGGCCGCCGGTCGTGCGGCCGGGCCTGGCGTCGTCGTCGGCGAAGCGGCGCGCGTCGCCCTGCGCCGCAACGTGTTTGCAGGCTTTGGCGCGTCACCGGTGGCCGGCCTGCCCGACGTCGAGCGGGAACCGCTGCGCGCCGCCAACGTCGTTGTCTCCGAGTCCTCCTCCCGCTAGCCGCGAGTTCCCTTCCCATGCCCTGGCAGGTCGCTGGATACGAGACCGACGCCGACAAGCCCTTCGATCAGGGCAGCTTCGGCACCGTGTGGCACGCCCGGCGCGTGCGTGACGGGTTGCGGGTGGCGCTCAAGCTGGTGCGGCGCGCGCATGGCGCCGACGCGGCCGAGCGGATCGATGCCGAGCGCCGCGGCGCCATGCTACAGAAGGCCTTCCACGAGGCGCACGGCATGGTGCCGGCGGTGTTCGACGTGGGCCATGACGCCGACGGCGACCTGTACATCGCCATGGAGCTGATCGAGGGCGGATCGCTGGCCGAGGCGATCGCGGCCGGTCCGCTGCCGCCCGAGGTCGCGATCGGCCACGCGCTGGCGATCTGCGGGTTCCTCGAGAAGGCGCACGGCTTCGCGACCACGATCGAAGGCGATCGGTACGACCGGCTCGTGCACGCCGACCTCAAGCCCGGTCACATCGTCGCGCGCCACGGCGTGGACAGCGTGGCCGGCGACCTGGTGGTGCTCGACTTCGGCATCGCCAAGGCGCTCCACAAGGCGACGCCGCTCACCACCAACAACTGGGGGACCTCGGCGTACATGTCGCCGGAGCGGTTGATCGACGGACGCGTCGACGAGCAGGTCGACTACTGGTCGCTCGGCGTGATCCTGTTCGAGATGCTGGCGGGGCACCGGCCCTATCGCGCCCTGCAGGCGCCGTCGCTCAAGGCGCAACTCGAGCGCGCCATCCGGGGCAACGAGCCGCGCGAGCCGCTGCCGCAGTCGGTGCCCGCCGGCCTGGTCGCCGTCGTCAACCGCCTGCTGGCGTACCAGCCGGAGCGGCGGTATCCCAGCGCGGCCCTCCTCCGCGCCGACCTGCAGGCGTGTCTCGAGGGGCGCCGGCCGTCGGCGCTGGCCGACTGGGACACGCCGGCGACGATGCGCGTCGACGAGGCGACCGAGCGGCGCGTGACGCCGATGGTCCCGCCACCGCTGCCCGCGCTCCCCGGAGCGGCGGGAGCCGTGCCGCCGACCGAGCCGCGGGGTCTGGGCGAGGCCGACGGGCGCGGGTGGGTGCCGCCGCCCATCCCGGTGCGCACCGAAGCTGCTGGCGACGAACGGCCCGGGGCCGCGCCCGCGGCAGCGGGGCGGGCCGACGGGCCGGCGCCGCGACCACGCCGCTTTCGCCGCCTGGTGTCGGCGCTCGTCGTGCTGGTGGTGCTCTACCTGGCCATGCTCGAGGCCGTGGCGTGGCTGCAGGCCGAGCGCTTGCGCGACGTCGTGCCGACGATCGACGGCCCGTCGCTGACGGCGGCCGAGGCCAGCTACGCACGCGTGGCGCAGAACGGCACGCTCGACCTCGGCCTGCGGCTCCGGGTGAACGGGCTACTGCGCGAGCACCTGCTCGGCCTGGCCGGCCGCGTCGTCGAGGACTACCGGAGCGAGCAGCCGTCGCTGTCGCTCTCCGACTGGAAGCAGGCGCAGCAGGCGCTGCAATGGGCCCTCCGCCTGTCGCCGGGCGACCGTCGCCTCGAGGCGCGGCTGGCACTGTGCGAGGCGCACATCCTGCGCATCGCGCCCCGTCCGGGCCGATCGGCGGCGACGCAGGCCACCTACCGGAGGGCGATCGATCGATTCCGGGCTGCGGCGCGCCTCGACCCGGAGTCGTTCGACGCGTATCTCGGCATCTCCCGCATCGCCGTCTACGGACTCGTGCCCGCCGACGTCGAACTGGCGAGCGAGGCGATGGCCGCGGCCGAGCAGCGCGGCTACGTGCAGGGCCGACGCGAGCGCGCGCTGCTCGGCGACGGACACATGCGGCGTGGCGACACGCTGCGACGGGAGGCGCGCAGCCTCTCGGGTGCGGAGCGTGCGAGGGCCCTGGAGGGCGCGCGCGACAGCTTCACGGCGTGCGTCGAGGCCTTCGAGCCCATCCTCGGGTTCGCCAACGCCGCCCGGAACATCGAGACCTGCAAGGCGCAACTGGACGACGTCGAGGAGGCGCTCCTCGCGGCGGCCGGAAGTGCGGAGCCAGAGTGATGCGCATCATCGACACGGCCGCGACGCGGCCGTCTGCCCGACGTCGGCACCCGCGGGCCCATCGTGCCGCGGCCACGGAACTGCTCGCGCTGGTGCTGGCCTCCGCGGTGGTGACGCTGGGCGTGGCGCTTGCCGTCATGGGGCGACTGGTGCCGAGGGCGGGTGCGCCTGCGGCATCTCCGCTGCTGCTGGCCGACGTCCGTTCGCCCGAGACGCTGGCACCCCTGCTGGTCTCCTTCGACGGGCCGGGCGAGCGCCTGGCGGTGGCCGAGCGGCTGGTGCGGCACCTGGCGACGCACGAGGTGCCGAGCCATGTCGGCGCGCTCGCCGCGGTCACGATCCCGGCCGCCGACGTCCGCGCCGATCGTCGCTTCGATGCCGTCCGCGCCCGAGTCGGCGACCGCAACGGCGCGGTCCCGGTGCGGCTCCTCGCCCCCTCGGACCTGGCAGCGCTCAAGGCGCGCGTCATCGTCCGCACCGCCTCGACCTACATCCGCAGCGTCGCGATCGCGCTGGCCTGGATGCTGGCCGCCTTCTGGGGGGCGCACGCGGTGCGCCGGTGGCGGGGACGACCCGACGACCCGGTGCTGCTGCCGATCCTGCTGGTGCTGGCCGGCGTCGGCCTGATGGCGCTGGTCGGCGTGCGCGATCCGCTGCGCGACACCATGCTCGCGCCGCCGTTCGCCCTGGGCATCGTCGCCGGCGTGGCCGTGCTGCTCGTCGCGTCCGAGATCGATTACGAATCCTGGGTGCTGCGGCGGGCGGTGGTGGCGCCGCTCGGGGCCGCGCTCGGGCTCGCCGCCCTGCTCCTCGTGTTCGGCTCGGGACCGGGCACGAGTGGCGTCAAGGTGAACCTGCTGGGCGTCCAGCCGGTCGAGATCATCCGCCTGCTCGTCGTGTTCGCGATGGCCGGCGCCCTGGCGCGCCGTCTCGACCTGCTGCGCGCGCTCTCCGAGCCCGCGACGCCCGACCGGCCATGGCTCGGCCTGCTGCGTGCGCCGCGATGGCGGGACGTGCGCCCGGTGGTCGGCAGCATGGCGCTGGTGCTGGCGTTCTTCTTCCTGCAGAAGGATCTCGGCCCGGCCCTGGTGCTGTCCGGGGTGGTGCTGGCGCTGTATGCGGTGGCCCGTGGGCGGGCCGTCGCGGTCGTCCTCGGCCTGGTGATGCTCGTCGCGGCGTTCGCGGCCGCCGAGGCCATCGGCGTGCCGGCCACGGTGGGGCAGCGTGTCCGCATCTGGAGCCAGCCGTGGAACAACGGCGTGGTGGGAGGCAACCAGATCGCGCACGGTCTATGGGCGATGGCATCCGGGGCCGGATGGGGCTCGGGGCCGGCGATTGCCTCGCCGCAGTTCATCCCCGAAGGCCACACCGACTTCGTGATCGCGGCCGTCGGTGAGCAGCTCGGTTGGGTGGGCGTGTGCGTGGTGTTCGCGCTGTACGGCCTGCTGGCCTGGCGCGGGCTCCGGGTGGCCGTGCGTGCGCCCGGCGACTACAGCGCCCTGCTCGGGATCGGGCTGACGCTGGCGTTGATGGTGCAGGCGGGCGTGATTGCCGCCGGCGTTCTCGGCCTGCTGCCGCTCACCGGCGTGGTCACGCCGTTCCTCAGCCACGGCCGGTCGTCGATGCTGGCCAACTGCGCGGCGCTCGGCGTGCTGCTGGCCATCGCCCGTCGGCAGGGCGCGGTGCGCGAGCACCTGCGACAGCCGGTGCGGGTGCTCGCCTCGACGCTGGCGGGCGCGGCGCTGGTCATCGTGGGGCGAGCCGGCTGGGTGCAGGTGGTGCATGCCGACGCGATCGCGACCACGCCCAGTCTCAGCGAGCAGGCCGACGGCGGCTTCCGCTTCGAGTACAACCCACGGCTGGTGGCTGCGGCGCGGGCCCTCGAGCGCGGGACCATCACCGATCGCCAGGGGCTGGTGATCGCGACGAGCCGGCGCGCCGAGATGGCGGCGATCCCGGCGGCCTGGGAACGCGCCGGCCTGACTCCGGCGCGGCCGTGCGACGAGGACGCATCGCGCTGCTATCCGCTCGGCGGCGTCGCCTTCGGCGTGCTGGGCGACTGGGCGACGCAGGCCAACTGGGGCGCGCGCAATGCCTCGTTCATCGAGCGCGAACGAGACACGACGCTGAAAGGCTTCGACGATCACCAGCGGCTCGTCGACGTGCCCCATCCGCGCACCGGCGAGGTCCACCGGGTCGTGCTCCGCGACTACTCGGCGCTGTTGCCGATCGTCCGTCACGGCCTCGACCGCTCCCGCCCGGACGTCGCGCTGCTGCTGTCGCGGCCGCGCGACCTGCAGGTGTCGCTCGACGCGCGCCTGCAGCAGCGGGTGGGCCAGGCCCTGCGCGCCCGCATCGAGCGCGGCGCGCACGCGCGCGGCGCGGCCGTGGTGATCGACGTGGACACCGGCGCGGTCCTCGCCTCGGTGAGCTACCCCTGGCCCGCCGACGTCGACGGCGTTCGGCCCGACGAGGACCGCGCCCGCGACGCCTTGCTCGATCGCGCGCGCTACGGCCTCTACCCGCCCGGGTCGACCTTCAAGTTGCTGGTCGCGGCGGCCACCCTGCGCAGCCACCCGGAACTGCAGGCCGTGCCGCACGTGTGCCAGCGACTGCCGGGTGGGCGGGTCGGCGCCCACATCGACGGCTGGTCGCGGCCCGTGCGAGACGACGTGATGGACACGGTGCCGCACGGCGCGGTGGACCTGCACCGCGGCCTGGTGGTCTCCTGCAACGCCTACTTCGCCCAGCTCGCCATGGACCTCGGGCCGCGCGCCCTCATCGACGCGGTGTCGCCGTTCCAGATCGAGGTGGCGCGCCCGTCGACCGAGCGGGCGCTGCGCGGCACGCTGCCGCATGCCGCCTACGGCCAGGCCCAGGTGCTGGCCTCGCCGATGAAGATGGCGCGCGTCGCTGCGGCCATCGCGGGAGGCGGCATCGTCACGCCGATCGCGTGGACCGATGGTGAGGCAGGCGCGGGGGACACGGCGACGCAGTGGCTCGCGCCCGCCGATGCCGAGAGGCTGGCGCGCGACATGCGCGACGTGGTCACCGCCGGCACCGGCCGCAGCCTGGCGGGCAACCCCACGCCGATCGCCGGCAAGACCGGCACGGCCGAGGTCGACGGCCGGCCGGCGCACTCGTGGTTCGTCGGGTTCGCCCCCCATGGCGGCGCGCGTCGGATTGCCTTTGCCGTCCTCGTCGAGCACGCCGGCTATGGCGGCCGCACCGCCGCGCCCGTCGCCGGCGACATCGTCGACGCGGCGCGCGCCCTCGGCTACTTCCGCTGACCTGCCATGGACGTCACCACTCTCACCGCCCTGGGCCGCACCCTGCACGCGCGCCTTCGTACCTTCCTCGATGCGCCACTGGCGCCGGATGCCTCGCCACTCGAGATCGCGCAGGCCGCCCTCGACGACGTCGAGCGGCAGGCACAGCCGGCCTCGGAAGGGCGACGGGTGTTCCCCTTCACCCGGGTGACGATCCGCGTGCGCGCCCCGCAGGAGGAATGGGCCGCCTTCGAGGCCGTGCTCGACGGCATGGACGCGCGCGTCCGGGCCAGGCTGGCCGAGGTGCGATGCGAGACGCCCCGCGGGCTGGAGGTGCGCGTCACCTGTGAGCCGGTGGGCGAGGGCGGACGCGGGTTCCTCGTCGACTACGAGCGCCTGACGAGTGGCGCCCTGGCGGCCCCGCCGCCCGTCCTCGCCGTCACCGTGCTGCGGGGCAAGGCGCTGGCCGCGACGTGGCGGTTCACGGAGGGCACCGTCCTGGTCGGGCGGACCAGCGAGGCGGCGCTCGAGACCGCGCCGCTGCGCCGTCACCACCTCGCCTTCGCCGATGCGCGCGACGGCGTCACCGAGACGGTCGGTCGTTCCCACGCGCGCATCAGGTTCGACGCCGCCAGCCGGGCGTACCGCGTCTACGACGAGGGCAGCCACAACGGGACATCCGTGCTCCGGGATGGCGAGGTACTGGCGGTGCCGCGCCGCGACCCCCGCGGCCTCCGCCTCCGCCACGGCGACGAGATCCAGTTCGGGCGCGCCCTGGTGCGGATCGAGATCGCCGAGCCCGGGGTGGTCGTCGCGGCTCCGCCGGCATCGCCGCCCCCAGGGCCGGGCTAAAGCCTCCCGGATCCCTGTCGATTGGTGGGACGAGTTCGGCAGGCATGCGCCTCGCCGCGGTCCCTCTCCTCCCCGAGACCTGGATGTCGTCGCCTGCCCTGCACCCTCGCAATGTCCCGAACGATGCGAGGGCGGGCGTCGAACCGGCCGCCGCTGCGCCGGCCTCCGTCCACGAAGCGGTCGCGGGCGTGCAGCAGGCCCTTCTGTGGGGCCTGGACATCGACGAGTGTCGGCACCTCGCGCTGCATGCCTGCCTCGACCTGACCGACGGCACGTGGTCGGCGCTGGTGTGCAGCCCCGGCGACGCGTCGCCCGTGGTGCTGCTCGAGCACGCGGGCCACCGGCGCGCCGCCGAGTGGGAGGCCGCGACGCTGCTGGCCGCCTGCGCCACCGAACTGCCCGACGCCTGCCGCCACCGGCAGCCCCGGGCGTTGCGCCTCCGGCGACCGGCGGCCGAGGGGCCACGGCGGGTGCGCGACGACACGCTGCTCGTCCTGCCCGTGCCGGGCGCGGCGAGTGCGCCGCCTTCGACCCTGCTGGTCGTGCGGGAGGCGCCAGCCGACGCCGATGCGTGCGCGGCGGCCCTCGACCCGCTGCTCCGGCTCACCGGCCAACTCGACGCGCTCTCGCGCGAAGTGCAGGCCCGTCGGTCGGCCGAGCGCGCCCTCGAGCGCGAGCGTCACCGCCTCCACCTGGCACTCGCGGCGTCCGACGTCGGGGTCTTCGAGTTCCACGCGCGGTCCGGCGTGCTCGAGTGGGACGAGCGCCTCTGGGCGATGCACGGCCTCGAACCGCGCGCCCAGTGGACCCTGGGCGACTGGGCCGGCGTGGTGCATCCCGACGACGCGCACGCCGCCATCGACGACCTGATGGCGGCCGTCGAGCAGCGGGCGCCACTGCAGACCCAGTACCGCGTGGTGACGCCGACCGGGGAGGTGCGCTACATCCGCTGCAACGCGCGCGTGCTCGAGCCCGACGGCGAACCGCTGGTGGTCGGCGTCAACATCGACATCACCGCCGACATCCTGGTGCAGCAGGAACTGGCCGCCGAGCGGGCGCAGGCCGAGGCGGCGACGCGTGCCAAGTCGCAGTTCCTGGCGACGATGAGCCACGAGATCCGGACGCCGATGAACGGCGTGCTCGGGATGCTGGAGCTGCTGCTCCGCAGTGGCCTCACGCCCGAGCAACTCGAGCGCGCCACCACGGCGCACACGTCGGCCGAGTCGCTGCTGCGCATCCTCAACGACATCCTCGACCTGTCCAAGCTCGAACAGCATCAGGTCGCCATCGAGTCGATCCCCTACCAGCCCGCGCAGGTGCTCAGCGAGGTGATGGCGCTGTTGCGGCCGCGCGCCACCGAGAAGGGGCTGGCCTTCGAACTGCACCTCGACGGCCTCGTGCCACCGTGGATTGCCGGCGACCCCATGCGCCTTCGGCAGGTCCTGCTGAACCTCACCGGCAATGCCATCAAGTTCACCAGCCAGGGCAGTGTCACGGTGCGCGCATCCCTCGATCGCGGCGACGCCGCGCGGCCGCGGCTGCGGATGGAGATCGTCGACACCGGCGAGGGCATCTCGTCGGACGCGCAGGGGCGGCTGTTCCAGCAGTTCGTGCAGGCCGATTCGTCCACGTCGCGTCGTTTCGGCGGCACCGGTCTCGGGCTGGCGATCAGCAAGCAGCTGATCGAACTGATGGGGGGCCGCATCGGCGTCAGCAGCCGGCCGGGTGCCGGCAGCACGTTCTGGTTCGAGGTGCCCGCGATCGCGACGGTGCCGTCCGGGCCGCGCCGCCCGGTCGCGCCTGTCGTGTCGGCGCGCCCGGCGCGCCCGGGCGTGCCGCCGCTCCGGATTCTGGCCGTGGACGACAACGCCGTGAACCGCCGCATCGCGCAGGCGTTCCTGGTGCCCCACGGGCATTCCGTGACCGTCGTCGAGGGAGGCGCCGAGGCCCTGGCCAGGCTGCAGGCCGAGCCGTTCGACATGGTCCTGCTCGACGTGCAGATGCCGGTCATGGACGGTCCGGCCTGCCTCGCGCAGTTGCGCACCCTGGACGCGCCGGTGCGCGACCTGCCGGTGATCGCCGTGACCGCCAACGCGATGGCGGGCGATCGTGAGAAGTACCTCGACGCGGGGTTCGACGACTACGTGTCCAAGCCGATGACCATGGCCGGTCTCGGCGAGGCCGTGGCGCGGGCGTGGACGGGGCGGCGTCGGTCCTGAACCAGCGCCGGTAGCCCGCTCGCGCCGGCCCGTGATAGGAATGCCCTGATGCCGGCCAAGGCCAGCGCGGGTGTGCTGCTGTTCCGACGACGCGACGCGGTGATCGAGGTGTGCCTCGTGCACCCCGGGGGGCCGTTCTGGGTCCGCAGGGACGTCGGCGCGTGGACCATCCCCAAGGGCGAGATCGAGCCGGGCGAGGACCCCCTCGCGGCGGCTCGCCGGGAGTTTGCCGAGGAAACCGGTTCGACGGTGGAGGGGCCGTTCACCTCCCTCGGCAGCGTCCGGATGCGCAGCGGCAAGGTGGTGCATGCCTGGGCCGCCGAGGGGGACCTCGACGTGACCAGGATGCGCTCCAACGTGTTCACCCTCGAATGGCCGCCTCGCTCGGGGCGCCAGCAGCAGTTCCCCGAAGCCGATCGTGCGGCCTGGTTCGCGCTCGACGAGGCGCGTCGCCGCATCCTCGCCGCACAGGCGCCGTTCCTCGACGCGCTGCGGGCCTGGATCGCGTACGTCTGAAGGCCACGCGTCCCGTTCGCGACGGTGCCGCCTGATGGCGCCTGGCTTGACGGGGACGTCGAGCCGGTGCCCGGCGCGTCGGGGTCCGTCCCTGGGCCATCATGAACGCATGCGCTGGATCCCGCCTGCAATTGACCGCCCGGCCGCCTGGGCGGCGCGCGCACTCGCCCTCGCCGCGCTCGCCGCGCTTGCCGTCCCGCTCGCTGCCCAGCCCTGGTACATGTACGACGCAGTGGGCACCTGGAAGCCCTGGAAGATGCAGCTCTCCTCGGGGGCGCGGGCCGCAGCGAAGGCGACGCCCGCCGAGCTCAAGGCGTTCGAGGGTGAGTTGCTGAAGTTCTCGGAGATCTGGAAGCGGGCGCCCGGCGTCGCGGAACCGAGAGGCTTCAGCGTGGAGGTCTGGGGCCATCTGTCCGGCGCTGCGGCGGTGCCGGCCGGTGCGCCGCGGGCCGCGAGGCCGCCCATCGCCGGCGGCGTGACCTTCGCCGCGTTCCCGATCTTCGAGTACGAGCGCGACGGCACGCGGGTGCGCGCCGACACGGGCGAGACCGAACTCCTCACCTTCATGGTCAACGACATCTCCGGTGCGGTGATCGGGCGCCCCGGGCCGGAACCCTGGCGCGGTGTCGAGCACGACATCATCTTTCCCTTCGTCCAGAAGGGCGAGCGGGGCGGCTTCCCGTTCCACGAGGAGATCGTCGTCATGACGAAGCGGACGGCGCCGCTCTACCTGCCGGTCAACCTCGAGGAGGCGTGGACGATGCAGGTGAAGGTGTCGAAGAAGGAGGTCGCCGAGGCGGCCGAGGTCGTCGGCAGGTTCCAGCAGAATCTCGACAAGCACCTCGACCCGGCAGAGCGCGCCAGTCGGCAGGCCGAGTACCAGCGCAATTCCAGGGACATGCCCGATCCGGCAGCCTACTTGCGACAGATGAGCGAGGTGGAGGCCGTCACCGAGAAGAGCCTCCGCAGTGAACTGGCGCCGGGCAGCAGCAGCGTGGTGCGCCTGCGCACGACCGAGAAGGAACTCGCGGCCGCGGAGGCGGCGCTGGCGGCCCTCGCCCCCGAGCAGCGCGCCGCCGAGGCCTGCTTCGTCACCGACGCGACGCGGGTCGAGGGGCGGTTGCGGCCCGGCCCGGCCAACGCCCGCTGCCAGGCCCTCGTACGCCCCAACACCGGGTTCTTCGACCCGTCGCTGCCGCGGTCGGCGCCGCAGATCGCCATCCTCTGGGATGCCACGCGCTGCTTCGAGCGCAAGGCGGAGCGGGAGAAATGGGACCGGAACCAGACGGTCAGGCGGGTCGCCGGCTGCGAGGCCAACAAGGCGTTGATCGCGACCTGGGACCGCGACGCGATTCTCGCGTGGCTGTGGTGAAGTCGCTCCGCCGGCTGCCGCCTGACGCGGTTGTCGCAAGGCACTCGTCGCCTGCTGGCGGTAGCCTATGCCCATGCTCACCAGAACCCTGATGCTGGTCCTCGCGCTGGCGCTGTCCGCGCCGGCGCGCGCGCAGGAACCGCGGGCGGCCGAGATCCCGCTGTGGAGCGGTGTCGCTCCCGGCTCGGAGGGGAAGTCGGGCGACGAGGTGGTCGAGACGTCGGCCAGCGGTGAACGGCGTGTCACCAACGTGCATCGCCCGAGCATCACGCCGTACCTGCCGGCGCCGGGGACGGCCACGGGCGTGGCCGTGCTGGTGATTCCCGGCGGCGGGCACCGCCAGCTGGTGATGACGCACGAAGGCGACAACCCTGCGGCCTGGTTGCGGCAGCGCGGCATCGCCGCGTTCGTGCTGAAGCACCGCCTGGCGCGCGAGCCCGGCTCGACCTACCGCATCGACGTCGAGGCGCTCGCCGACGCGGCGCGCGCGATGCGCACGATCCGGGCCCGGGCGACCGAGTGGGGCATCGATCCGGCGCGCATCGGCGCGATGGGCTTCTCGGCCGGCGGCGAGCTGGTGGCCATGGCGTCGATCCGCGACATGGCCGGCGACCCGGCCGCGGCCGATCCGATCGACCGCGTCAGCGCGCGCCCGGACTTCCAGGCCCTGATCTACCCGGGGCGGTCCGGCGACATCGTCCCCGACGCGCGCACGGCGCCGGCGTTCCTGGCGGCGGCCTACGACGACCGCCAGGACATCGCCGAGGGACTCGCCGAGGTCTACCTGCGGTTCAAGCGCGCCGGCGTGCCCGCGGAACTGCACATGTACGGCAGCGGCGGGCACGGCTTCGGCGTGCGCGCGACGACCACGCGCCCGGTGGGCGCGTGGATCGATCGCTTCGAGGAGTGGCTGCGCGACCGGAAGGTGATCAGAACATCACCTTGAACGCGAGCTGGATGTTGCGCTCGGTCGTGCCGCACAGCGCGCACGACGGGTTGGGCAGCATCGCCGTGATCTGGCCGAACAGCGGGTTGCCGAGCGTGCCGTTGGGCTGCGCGAACTGCGGATGGTTCAGCAGGTTGAACGCCTCGAAGCGGAACTCGGTGTTGAACCGGCCGAAGCGGGTGTTCTTGATCAGCGAGAAGTCGATGTTGAACTGGCCGGGGCCGCGCAGGATGTTGCGGCCCGAATCCCCGTAGGTGCCGGTGGTGTCGGCCGGCGCCGCGAAGGCCGACGTGTCGAACCACTTCTCGATGGTCGGGTTGTCGATCGCGCCGTCGGCGAGGCGGTTCGGGCGGTTGCCCGTGCCGGTCGACAGCACGCCCTGCGTCTGCGTCACGGTGAAGGGCAGGCCGGAGCGCAGGTAGAGGATGCCGCTGGTCTGCCAGCCGCCGTACCACGTGTCGCGGGCCCAGGGCAGCTCGTACACCCAGCTCGAGCTCAGCGTGTGGGTGACGTCGTAGTCGGACGGGCCGCGGTTGTACTGCGGGTCGTACACGTTGGTCAGCGTCACGCCGCCGTCGTTGTCCGAGTTCAGGTCGATCGCCTTGTTCCAGGTGTACGAGTTCAGCATCGAGAAGTTGTCGGCGAAGCGGCGCTGGACCTTGATGAAGAAGCCGTGGTAGTCGAGGGTGCCGATGCTCTGCACCTGGCCGATGCTGCGCAGCGCCGGTGACACCGCGTAGTAGGGCCGGTTGATGTTCGGGTCGCTCACGCCGACCACCGGCGGGGCCTGGTTGGGATCGCCCTTGAGCAGCATGTTGCGGCCCTGGGATCCGACGTAGGCCACCTCGATCATGTAGTTGGTGCCGAGCTGCTGCTGGAGGTTCACGTTCCAGTTGCGCGCGTAGCCGTCGCGGAAGTTGACGTCGAAGATCGAGCGCGTCGTGCCCGAGGCGGGACGGTTCGGGTCGACGCCGGGAGGCGGCGGCAGGCCATCGGACACGCGCAGCGTCGTGGCGCCGGCCGAGGTGTTCAGCGCGGTGGACTGCAGGAAGGGCGGATTCTGCGCCTTGGACGACGACGTGCCGCCGGGCGTGAAGTTCCAGAACACGCCGAAGCCGCCGCGGATGACGGTGCGGGCGTTGCCCGACAGGTCATAGGCGAACCCGAGGCGCGGCGCGAAGTTGGTCTTCGAGTAGGTCTGGAGGTAACGGCCCACCTCGATGCCGTTGATGACCGCGTTGGGCGAGGCGACCACGAAGCGGCCGGTGGCCGGGTCGAAGTTCGACTGGCGGTCGTCGATCTCCACCCACGGGACGAACAGGTCGTAGCGCAGGCCGAGGTTCAGCGTGAGGCGGTTGCTCGCGCGCCAGTCGTCGTGGACGTAGGCGGCCCACTCGGGACGCTGCTCGGTGTAGGTGTTGGCGTCGAACAGGTTGCGCGTCTTGGTCGTCGCGTAGCCGAGCAGGAAGCTGGCCACGTCGTAGCCGGTGGCCGCGTTGATCGTGCAACCGGAGGCCAGGCCCGCGCAGTTGGACGTCTGGTTGTTGGTGAAGGCGAAGTTGCCGACGATGGAGTCGGCATTGAGGATCTCGCGGGAGCGCAGCGTCAGGCTGCCGCCCACCTTCACGGTGTGCTTGCCCTTCAGCCACGTGACGTTGTCGAAGAACTGGAAGTCGTTCTGGTTGGTGATCAGCGGCTGGTTGCCGTTGGCGCCGAGGTTGCGCACCGTCTGGAATGCCAGCTGCGTCATCGCCGAGGTCACCTCGTTGAGGTTGATGCCCGGGATGCCCACCGCCGCGGCCGGGTTGGTCCCGTAGGCAATCGGCGTCATGAAGAACTTGATCGAGTTCCAGCCGAAGCGCGCCTCGTTCAGCCAGTTGCTGCCGAACGTGTGCGTGTCGTTGAACGCGAAGCTCTGGGCCTTGATGTCGCCGTTGCCGGCGCCGAAGGTCGCGCCCGCGTCGCCCACGGTGGGGATGGTGGCCGGCAGGTCGCGCACCGTCTTCTGGTAGCTGTAGCGGCCGAAGAAGCGGTTGGCCTGCGTCAGCACGTGGTCGACCTTGACGTCGAACTGGTCGTCGTTGCGCGTGAGTTCCGGGTTGATCAGGTAGTTGTTGATCGGCTGCCCGCTGGCGGCGCGGCTGCCCGCCGTGTTCGGGGCAGGGAAGTACCTCTGCATGATCTGGGCGGAGGCGGGATCCCACCGGTTGGACGGGATGACGTTGCCCGGAAACGGCTGGCCCGTGAGCGGGTCATAGATGACGCGGTTGATCTCGGAGAAGTCGCCGGCGCGCATCCGCTCGGAGGGCACCGTCGAGAGGTACGTCTGGCCGGCCTTGATGCGCAGGCCCTGGTAGTCGGCGAAGAAGAACGTGCGGTCCCTGACGATCCGGCCGCCGAGCGTGCCGCCGAACTGGTTCTGCATGAAGTCCGGCTTGGGCCGACCGGCCCGATTGTTGAAGAAGTTGTTGGCGTCGAAGGCGTCGTTGCGGTGGAACTCGAAGGCGCTGCCGCGGTAGGTGTTGGCGCCCGACTTGATCTGCAGGTTGACGACGCCGCCGAGCGACCGGCCGAATTCCGCCGAGTACGTGCTGGTCTGCAGCTTGAACTCGTCGATGGCGTCAGGACTCGGGAAGATGACCACCGTCTGCAGCCACGTCTCGTTGTTGTCCACGCCATCGAGCATGTAGTTGTTGTCGCGCGGGCGCTGGCCGTTGGCCGAGAAGGCCGCCGAGGCGCGCCACGCCAGCGAGCCCGCGCCGTCGATGTTCGACCCGGGGATGCCGCGCATCACGCCGGGGACGGTGCGCGTGAGGCTGACGAAGTTGCGGCCGTTGAGCGGCAGTGCCTTGATCTGCTCCTCTTCCACCGTCGTCGACAGGTCGGAGCTGTTGGGCTGCACCAGCGGCGTCTGCGCCACGATCTCGACGGTCTCGGCCATGTTGCCGACCTCGAGCCGCGCATCGACGCGCACGCGCTGGTCGACGCTCACCGTGATGCCCTCGAGCAGCACCGTCTTGAAGCCCTGGAGTTCGACGTTGACCTTGTACGTGCCGGTCGGCACCGACGGCGCCGTGTACTCGCCGTTGGCGTCGGTCACGTAGGTGCGCGTCCGCCCGGTCTCGACCTGCGTGACGGTGACCGTGACGCCGGGCATCACGCCCCCGCTGTTGTCGGTGACCGTCCCGAGGATGGTGCCGGTGACGGCCTGGCCGCGCGCCAGGGGCGCGCAACACAGGGCCAGCGCGCCGATCAGGAGGGTTGAGAGGAGGGCACGCGTACGCCCGCGCTGCCGGTGGACCGTGGACAAGGACATCTGGCCTCCCGAGACCCGTTACCGGCGCACGCGAGGTCGATGCCGCGCGCGGGGCAACATTTGCACCGAAGTGAGACGAATGGGTGGCACCGAAGTACCACGCGTCAGCCGTTCGGGTCAATGGCGAGGCGCGTCGGCGGCGTTCCTGTACGATCCGACCGTGTCACGCGTGCGCCGCCTCGCCCTCGCCTCCGCCCTCGTCCTGCTTCCCGCCGTTGCACTCGCGCAGGTCGGCGTGCGGCCCGCCCGCGAGTACATCGCGATGCTCGACGCGCCGGAGCGCGTCGAGGCGATGCGTGTGCCGGAGCTCATCGCCCGGCTCGCCGTGAAGAAGGAGATGGTGGTGGCCGACGTGGGGGCGGGATCCGGCGTGCTCACCGGCCCGCTGGCCCTGGCCACCGGGCCCGGCGGCGTGGTCTACGCCTCGGACATCGACCCCGACCTGCTCGCGCACATCGCGCGGCGCGCCGAGTCGGCGCGACTGCCGCAGGTCAGGACGGTGCTGGGTACCTTCACCGACCCGATGCTGCCGCAGGCCGTCGACCTCGCGTTGATGAACGACGTGCTCCATCACGTGGCCGACCGCGCCGCCTACCTCAAGGCCGTGGCGCGACACCTCAAGAAGGGCGGCCGGCTCGCCATCATCGACTTCATCCCGGCGTCGAGCCCGCACGCCGGCACGCCGGACCTCGTGGTCTCGGAGGCGCAGGTCGACGACTGGGCCGCCGCGGCCGGCCTGACGCGCACCGAGGCGTTCTCGCTCTACACCGACCGCTACTTCGTCATCTACACGAAGCGCTAGTCGCGGCAGGTGCGGAAAATCTCCCGCGACGCGCCCTGCCGGCGGGCGTCCTCGGCGCGATCCCGGGCATGTGCCGTTGGCGTCCGTCGTGCATGAGCTCGACGCGATGGCCTGGGTGTTTGCCGGCTTCCTCGTCGTCCACGGACTCATCCACCTGATGGGGTTCGCCAAGGCCTTCGGGTACGCGGCGCTGCCCGACCTCACGACCCCGATCTCGCGGGCGATGGGGCTGGCCTGGCTGGCGGCTGCCGCCCTCTTCCTCGTCGCCGCCGTGCTCGTGGTCGTGTCGCCACGCACCTGGTGGATGGTCGCCGGCGCCGCGGTGCTCGTGTCGCTGTGCGTGGTGGCGGCGGCGTGGCACGACGCGCGGTTCGGCGCGCTGGCCAACGTCGTCGTGGCCGTGGGCATCGCCTTCGGCGTGCTGACGGCCGGGCCCGGCAGCCTGCGCGCCCGCTACGAGCACGACGTGCGCGCCGCCCTCGCGGCTCGCGTGCCCGACGCGCGTCACGTCAGCGAGGCCGACCTCGCCAGCCTCCCACCGCCGGTGCAGCGCTACCTGCGACTCGCGGGTGCGGTCGGCCGACCCCGCGTCGGGGCGGTGCGGGCGCGGATGCGCGGACGGATCCGCAGCGCCAGGGACACGGTGTGGATGCCGTTGTCGGCCGAGCAGTACGACGTGTTCGGCGCCCGCCCCGCGCGCCTGTTCTATCTCACCGCGTCGCGCGCGCTGGTGCCGATCCAGGGCTTCCACCGGTTCGTCGACGGGGCCGCGTCGATGCGAATCGAGGCCATCGGGCTGGTGCCCGTGATGGAGCAATCGGGGCCGGTCGCCACGCAGGCGGAGACCGTGACCCTGTTCAACGACATCTGCATGCTGGCGCCGGCGGCGTTGCTCGACGCCCCGGTGACGTGGCTCGACGCCGGGACGCGCGACGCAGCGGGCCGCGACGTCGTGCGCGCCCGTTACGCGCCCGATGGGCGAGCCATCGAGGCCGCCCTCGTGTTCGACCAGGACGGCCGGCTCGTCGACTTCGTCTCCGACGACCGGTCGGCCACCTCGCCCGACGGCACGACGATGGTGCCCCGCCGGTGGAGCACGCCGCTGCTGGCCTATCGGCGCTTCGGGACGGCCACCCTGGCGTCTCGTGGCGAGGCGCGCTGGCACGAGGGCGTCGACAGCTGGGCCTACATCGAGCTCGAATTCGAGGCGATCGAGTACCTGCGCTGAGTCTTCGCAACCGGCGCTACGCGTCCGCTGGCCGGATTGGCAGCGACAGCGTGACGCGCAGGCCGCCGTCCGCCGCGGCCTCGGCCGTCAGGCGGCCACGATGGGCCTCGGCGATCGATCGGCAGATGGCCAGGCCCATGCCCATGCCTGCGGGCTTGGTCGTCACGAACGGCTCGAACAGGCGTTCGGCGACCTCGGGCGACACGCCGGGGCCGGTGTCCGAGACGGCCATCTCGACGCGGTCCTCGCGGTTGCGCGTCGTGATCGTCACCTGACGCGGTCCGTCCTGCGTCGCCATCGCCTCGCAGGCGTTCATGAGCAGGTTCACGAGCACCTGGCCGAGTTGCACGCGGCGGCCGCTGACGCGCCTCAGGTCGTCGGCCAACTCCAGGATCACGCGCACCCGATGGTCCTCGAGCTCGCGCCGGACCAGGGGCAGCATCTCGCGGACCAGCGCCGACATGTCGATCGGCCGGTCGTCGGGAGTGCCCGATCGGAGGAACTCCCGCAGGCCGGTGATCACTTCCGAGGCGCGCAGGCCCTGCGACACGATGTCCTGCAGGATCTCGCCGAGGTCGGCCGGAGGCGTCGGGCCCGCGTCGAGGATGTGCTGTGCCGCTTCGGCGTTGGCGACGATCGCGGTGAGGGGTTGCTTGACCTCGTGGGCGAGGCTGGCGGCCAGTTCGCCGGCCAGCGCGACGCGGGAGACGTGTTCGAGCTGCGTGCGCAGGGCGGCGGCGCGCTCGTCGGCGCGGCGTTGCCGTTCCAGCGCCGCGAGGCGCTCGGCGTGGCGGCGTTCGAGCACCCCGACGCGCTG
The DNA here is from genome assembly GCF_016865485.1 of Luteitalea sp. TBR-22. Taxonomy (NCBI): domain Bacteria; kingdom Pseudomonadati; phylum Acidobacteriota; class Vicinamibacteria; order Vicinamibacterales; family Vicinamibacteraceae; genus Luteitalea; species Luteitalea sp. TBR-22. Next base: position 1,725,489 of record NZ_AP024452.1, read on the forward strand.
CCGGTAGAGTCCGAAGGCCAGCAGGCCCACGGTCAGCAGCCCGGCCAGTCGCGCCAGGCGCGTCTGCCACCACGCCGGCAGGATGGCCAGGTCGAGCGCGGCCGGCGCCAGGTTCCACACCCCGTCCTCGTTGCGCGCCTGCAGCAGGAAGCGGTGCCGGCCAGGGCCGCCAGGGGTGAAGGTGGCGAACCGCTGTGGACCGACGTCCACCCAGTCGCGGTCGATGCCCTCGATCCGGAACCGGTAGCGCATGCGCTCGGGGTAGAGGAGCGCCGCAGCGCTGAAGTTCAGGCGGACCCGCGCCGTGCCGGGCGGGATCTCGACGACCGGTCCGAGCGGCAGCTCGCGCTCGTCGGCCAGCACGCTGTCGATGCGGATCGTCGGGGCGATGGGGTTGAACGGGAAACGGTCCGCATCGATCCGCACGACCCCGTCGAGCGTGCCGAACCACACCCGGCCGCGACGGTCGACGTCGCCGGCGGGGAGCCCGAAGTTGGCCTCGGGCACGCCGCGTTCGGGGCCGAACACGGCCGGGGCGAGCGTGCGGCGCCTGCCCGCCACCAGGTCCTCGACGTCGCGGCGGGGCAGGACGGCCACCCCGCGGTTGGTCGCCATCCAGACCCGCCCGCGCCCATCGTCGAGCAGCCGGCTGATGGCGTTGTCGGGGAGCCCTTCGGCCGTCGTGATCCGGGTCACCTTGCCGTCGCGGAGCACGCCGAGGCCGCCGCCGTAGGTGGCCACCCACACCTCGCCGGTCGCCGCGACCAGCACGTCGCGGACGGCGCCGCGCGGCATGCCCGCGGCCTCACCGTAGGTCCGCACGGTCGCCCCACGCACCTGGTGGATGGCGGCCGAGCCCCCGATCCAGAGCGTGTCGTCAGGCGCGAGGGTCGCGCTCACCAGGGGAGGAGGCAGCGTGTACCGCTCGAGGACGCGATCGGCCGAGACACGGCGCACGTCGCCGCCGCTGGAGACGACCCACAGCGTCCCGTCGCCGCGCGCCAGGACGGGGCCGGAGTCGCGAGGGAGCTCCACGGACGTGCGCGCCAGTCGCTTCGGGTTGCGCGCCAGCCGGTACAAGTGACCTTCCCAGCGGAGCCACACCGTGCCGTCGGGCGCCGACGCGAAGGCGTGCTCGCAGCCACCGGGGTCGATGTCCTGCTCGACGCCCGACCGGTACACGTGGGTGACGATGTCCGTCTCGTCGACGTGGAAGATGCCGTTGCAGCTGCTCGACACCCACACGCCGCCGGTCCCGTCGCGCGCCACGGCGACCACGGCGGCAATCCCGTAGTGTTCGCCGAAGCGCCTGGTGGAGTGACGGTCCACGCGGTACAGGCCGCGCCCGTTGGTGCCGATCCACAGGCTGCCCTCGGGATCGACGGCGAGCGCACGGATGACCAGCCCTGGAGGCAGGTCGAGGGGCAGGTCCTCGCGGACCCAGCGGCCGTTCCCCTGTGCCGTGAGCTGCGCCACGGCGCCGTCGCTGCCGACCCATATCGTCGTGCCATTGATCGGCAGCGCCACGCTCACGCCGGCGGTGAGGGCCGGCTGCACCTGCACCGGGGTGACGCGCCCGCCGTGCAGGCGCAACAGGCCGTGGTACGACCCGATCCAGACGTCGCCGTCGACCCCGGCGGCGATCGCGCGCCCCTTCATCGGCAGCGGGATGGCAGCCCCGAGTGGCGAGGTGACCTCGCGCATGGTGTTCTCGAAGGACGCCCACACCGCGCCGGTGGGCGTGCTCGCGAGGTAGTTCAGCCCACCCACGCCGCCGGCCGTCGCCTTCATCGACAGTCGCCACGGGCCGACGGCATCGCTCGTCCACACGTCGCCGTTGGCGCCTTGCGCATGGAACACGCCGCCAGCGCGCACGAGGCCGACGACCGTGCCCATCGCGGGCGCCGGTTGCAGGACGGTGCGCACGTGACCGCGCTCGAGGTGGCCGAGGTGCCCTTCCTGCGTGGTGAACCACAGCGCCTCGGGACCGGCCGGCACCATCGCGGTGATGCGGTTGGAGGCCAGGCCGGGTTCGCGCGCGATGTCGATCACCTGGAACCCGACGCCGTCGAACCGGACCAGCCCGCCGAACGTCGCCAGCCACAGCTCGCCGCCGGGCAACGCCACGATGTCGTTGATCGTGTTCTGCGGCAGGCCCTCGGTCGTCGTCCAGCGCGCGACGCGGACGTCACGCAGCGCGTGGCCGTCGGCGCGTGCGGCGGCTGGCGCCGCCGCGAGCAGCGCTGCGCAGAGCAGGCTGGCGTACCGGAACGGCCGGCGGCCGGGTACGCCACGTGACGACGACGTCGGGAAGCGCGAGGGCATGCGGGCAGGCCGGGGCCTGCGTTGGCATGGTATGGGGAAGGGCGGCGGGCGCGTAACCCGAAACGTCGGCGACCGGGCTCACGCGCCCGCGGCGACCGCGGAAGGGCACCAGTGCTCGACCACGGCGGCGATGGCCCGCGGGGACACGGGCTTGGACACGTAGTCGCTCATGCCGGCCTGCAGGCATCGCTCGCGATCGCCCTGCATCGCATGGGCCGTCATGGCAATGACGGGCACCGCGCGGTTCAGGCCGGGGAGTTCCTGCCGGCGTAGCTCCCTGGTCGCCGCAAAGCCATCGAGCTCGGGCATCTGCACGTCCATGAACACGAGGTCGAAGGGCTCGCGCCCGAGCGCGTCGAGGGCCTGGGCGCCGTTGTCGACCACCACGGGATCGATCCCGAGCTTGCGGAGAATGCCCACCGCGACGCGCTGGTTCACGGGGTTGTCCTCGGCCACCAGCACCCGGAGCCGTCGGCCGGCCGGTATGGACACGGGCGGCTCGGGGGCGGGAGCGGTGACCGCGACCGGCGCGGCCGTCGCTGCACCCACCGGCGCGCTGGCGCGATCGATCGCCCCGGCCAGTTCGGCCCGGCGCGGCGGCTTGGTCAGATCGGCGGCAAAGCCGGCGGCCTGGCTCTGAGCGTCGAGGCCGCTGCGGCTCACCGGGTGCATCGAGACGAGGCGCACCTCGCCCAGGTGGGGTGCCTCGCGCACGGCGGCCGCGAAGGCGAAACCGTCCATGCCGGGCATCCGCAGGTCGACCAGGGCGATGCGGATCGCGGCCGCCGACCGGCAGTGCCGATCGAGGATGGCCAGCGCCTCCTCGGCCGAACCGGCAAGGACGGGCCGCGCGCCCCAGGCGCGCAGGATCGCCGCGAGCCCCTCGGCACTCGCGCGATTGTCGTCCACCACCAGCACCGGCACCTCACGCAGCGGCGTTCGCGGCCGCGGCGACGCCTCGGCCTGCGGGCGCACCTGCACGCGCAACGTGAACCAGAACTCCGAGCCGTGCCCCGGCTCGCTGCGGACGCCGATGCGGCCGCCCATCAACTCGGCGAGTTGCCGCGCGATGGCCAACCCGAGGCCCGTGCCGCCGTACCGCCGCGTCGTGGAGCCGTCGGCCTGCGTGAACTTGTCGAAGACCGCGTGGAGCTTCTCGGCCGGGATGCCGATGCCCGTGTCGCGCACCGTGAACTGCAGCAGGGCGAGGTCGGTGGAACGTTCCGCGACATCGACATGCAGCGCGATCTCGCCGGCGTGGGTGAACTTGACGGCGTTGCCCACCAGGTTGGTGACGATCTGCTTGAGGCGGCCCGGGTCACCCCGCAGCGCGACGGGGACATCGTCGGCGATGCGGGCCACCAGCTCGAGGCCCTTCTGGTGGGCCCGGAAGGCAAGCGAGGCGGCCAGTTCCTCGATCGTGTCGGCCAGGTCGAAGTCGATGGCTTCGATGTCCAGCTTGCCAGCCTCGATCTTCGAGACGTCCAGGATGTCGTTGATCACCGAGAGGAGCGACTCGCCACTGGCGGCGATGGTCTCGGTGTGCCGACGCTGCTCGGGATCGAGGTTGGTGTCGAGCAGCAGGCTCGTCATGCCGAGCACGCCGTTGATGGGCGTGCGGATCTCGTGGCTCATGTTGGCGAGGAACTCGCTCTTGGCGACGCTGGCGGCTTCGGCGCGTGCCGCCAGTTCGAGCGCCCGCGCCTCGGCGGCCATGAGCTGCAGGTTGGCCTCGCACAAGCGGTCGTGCGCCTCGCGCCGGTCGGTGATGTCGTGGTGCGTGCCGGCCATCAGCTTCGGCCGGCCGTCGTCGGTCCACTCGAGCACGGTGCCGCGATCGTGCACCCAGATCCAGTGCCCGTCCTTGTGCCGCATCCGCACCTCGGCCTCGTAGACCGGCTCGGCGCCCGAGAAATGCGCATCGAGCGACTTGCCCGAGATCACCAGGTCGTCGGGGTGGGCCAGCCGCGTCCAGGTCTCGATGTCGATGGGCTCGAGTTCCTCGAGGGTGTAGCCCACCATCTCCGCCCAGCGTTCGTTGAAGCGGCAGGCGCCGGTGGTGATCTCCCACTCCCAGGTGGCGGCCCGTTCGGCGGCGATGATGTTCTCGAGGCGCCTCGTGCCCGCGAGGATGGCCTGCTCGGCAGCCTTCTGCTGCGTGATGTCCTGGAAGGCGCCGGTGAGGCGCACCACCCGGCCGCCGCGCCACTCGGGCAGGCCGGTGGCGCGCACCCAGATGCGACGCCCGGTGGCGGTGACCAACGGCAGTTGCAGGTCCCACGGCGTGCCGTCTTCCATCGCCGTCTTCACGGCCGCCTCGATGACCGGGCGGGCCTCGGGCGCATAGAACTCGATCGCCTGCTCGACGTCGGGCTGGTAGTCGAGCGGCACTTCGTGGATGCGGCAGGTCTGCGCCGTCCAGCGCAGCGCCAGGGGCTCGAGCTCGAGTTCCCAGCCGCCGACGCCGGCCACCTGTCCGGTGCGGTCGAGCAGGTCCTCGCTCTTGCGGAGGCTGGTGATCGCCTCCTCGAGTTCGGCGTGCTTGGTGGTGAGCTCGCGGGTGCGACGCTCGACTTCGTCCTGGAGCGAGAGCGCGCGCTCGAACAGCGTGTAGCCGTCCCCGCTCCAGTCGGTCGCCTGCTCGATGCGGCGCGTCAGCACGTCCACCATCGTGCGAAGGCGCGCGACCTCGAGCTCGAGTTCCCGCTCCCGTGCCGTCACGCCCTGGGCTCCCCTCGGGTCGAGGAGTCGGCCGGGCAAGGCGGACGACGGCGGTACGGCAACCAGGCGGTTCCCACGGCGAGGCAATCGGCAGGGCCGTCGCGTCTCTGCAGTTCGATAGGTCGACCGTGCCGCGAACCTCGACCCGGTCGCGCAGGTGGTGCCCCTCGACTCCGTCCGCTTCCCGCGTCGCTGCCGTCATGTCATCAGCCGAGGTGGCGGAACGACGTCGGTGCGCCGCTCGGCATCCACACCGGCACCGTGCGGCCTTGCGGCTCCGCTTCCCCAACGCCGAGATGGCGGCTCACGCCGCTGTCGCGTTACGCGACAACCGGTCCTGATTCCACACCCACGAGGTGCGTGAACGTGCGGCTGTCGCGCCAGGAATGGGCCGGCCATCCGTAAGTCCACGGGCACGGCTTTCGCACTGCAGGGAGGTGATCGCGGCCGCCGTGCCCAAGCACGGGCCTGCCGCGCAAGGAGCAACGACCATGAATCGAATGATCGACGGCAGCCGCGGCCTGTTCGCGGCCGGCGCCCTCGTGGTGGCCGCCGTCCTGGCGCCCGGCGCCCAGGCGCAGACCACGGCAGACAAGGCGCGCGAGGCGGGACGCGAGACCAAGCAGGAGGCCCGCGAGGTGGGCCAGGACACCAAGCAGGCCGCCAAGGGGACGGGGAACGCCATCTCGGACTCGTGGATCACCATGAAGGTGCACGCGCAGTTCGTGCCCGAGGACGTCCTCGAGGACAGCGACATCGACGTGGAGACCCGCAAGGGCGTGGTCACCCTGATGGGCACGGTGCCGACGGCCGCCGGCAAGTCGCGCGCCGTGGCGATCGCCAGGGCCACCGACGGCGTGAAGAACGTCGCCGATCGCCTGCGCGTGGTGCCGGGCAGCGATGACGACGACGGCAAGGCCGTCGGTGCGGCGGGCGCGGCGGCGCGCGAAGGCGCCCGCGACACGAAGGCGACGACACGCCAGGCCGGCCGTGGCATGAGCGACGGCTGGGTGACGTCGAAGATCTACGCCGACTTCATCGACGAGGATGCGCTCGAGGGCAGCGACATCGATGTCGACGTGGAGAAGGGCGTGGTGACCCTGACCGGCACCGTGCCGACCAGGGCCGGTTCTGACCGTGCCGCCGCCGTCGCCAAGGCGATCGACGGCGTCACGTCGGTGCGCAACAACCTCAAGGTGCGCGCACAGAAGTAGGCCTAGCCCACCACCGGCGTCGGCGTGGTCAGCGCCGCGAGCACCTCGTCGTAGAGGTACTTCGCGCCGGCCACGCCGTCGTGCGGTCCCTGTTCGTACTCGAGCGCGAACGTGCCGCGGAAGCCCGCCGCGAGCATGATCCGCACCGACCGCTGGACGTTGTTCCGGTCGCCCCACCGATCCCAGTACTTCGCGTGCACGTTGCTGCTCGCGTACGGCGCCAGCGCCTTGAGGCCGTTCACCAGGTTGTACTCGTGTTCCCAGTTGCCGAAGTCCGGCGACGCCTCGCAGTACGGGTGGTTCACCTCGTCGATGATGGTGCGGATGTTCATCGGATCGGCGGCCAGGCCCCAGTGGTTCTCGATGGTCACCTTGATGCCCATCCTGCCGCCGAAGTCGGCCATCTCCCGGTGTGACTCGATCGCCGCCTCGAGCAGCGGGATCAGGTCGATGTTGCGCGGGTAGCCGTCGCCGGGCCCGCGCGCAATCGCGTTGGGACGGATGCTCGGCCCGAGCGCCTGCGGCGAGTTCATCCGCATCGACTTCACGCCGAGCACCTTGCACCCCTCGAGCCACCGCTTGGCCAGTTCGACGCCGGCCTTGCGCCGCGCGTCGGCCTCGGGCGAGCCGTAGTCGGCGAGGTTGTTGGGCGCGTTGTTGGAGATGTGCTGCACGTACGTGCCGGTCTTCACGCACGTGTTGGCGAGCTGATCGAGCCACTTGCGTCCCGACGGGCTCATCGGGTCGAACCCGCCAGGGCGGCCGTTGGCGCCCGGGAAGAACATCGTCTCGTCGGTCACGTCGCCGAACAACCCCGAGAACAGGTCCATGCGGGTCACGCCAGGGAACGTGTCCCGGGTGAACTGGGGGAAGTCCAGCATCGTGATCTCGCCGTACGTCTTCTTCATGGCCGCGGCGTCGGGCAGGTTGGCGCGCGCCGCCCGTGCGGCGTTGGCCACCGCGAGCGCCCGCGCCGCATTCGGGTTGGCCTCGATCTCGGCCTGGGCGGCGGCTGCGGCCTGCTCACGCGACTGCATCGCCGGGTTCGGCGCCCCGGCAGGACGCGGCGGCATCGGTCGCTGCTTGAAGAGCGGTCGGATTGGCCACGAGTTGCTGGCGATGCGCTCGAGGGCGGCCTTGCGCGCTGCCTCCTGTGCCCTGGCGGCGTCCTGGGGCGACAGCACGGCGCCCGCCGCGGCCACCCCCGCCGTCGCCGTCCTGAAGAAGTCCCGTCGTCCGAACCCCTGCTCGTCGTTCCGTGAGTGCACGCGCGTCTCCTGGTGTCTGCCCGGTTGGTGGCGTGGGCCCGTGGGCCCGGCGCCCGTGTGCCCGGTGCCCGGTGCCCGGCACGTTCTCTACGCCACAGCGGCGCCCACTCTATCGCACCGGCGCCGTGGCGCCGGGTTCACGTTCCGCGCGGCGGTGCCGATTGCCCGACCACATCAGAAGACGACCGCAATCACGGCCAGCCTCCCCGGCGGTCGTGTGTGGAGGGGCATGCGATGAACGCGATTGCGCACAAGGAACTGGACGGCACCGGCATGATGGACGACCTCGCACGAGGGGCGTTGGCGCAGCGATTGGCCGACGTCGAAGCGAGGCTGGCCGCGCTCGACCGCAGTCAGGCGGTGATCGAGTTCGAGCCCGACGGCACCATCGTGACGGCCAACGACAACTTCCTCGCGGCGATGGGGTACCGGCTCGAGGAAGTCCGCGGGCAGCACCACCGCATGTTCGTGGACCCGGTCGAGGCCGCCTCCGACGCCTACCGCCGCTTGTGGGCCGACCTCGCGGCCGGCGAGTACCGGTCGACGGAGTTCCGCCGTGTCGCCAAGGGCGGGCGGGACGTGTGGATCCGGGCCTCGTACAACCCGCTGCTCGACGCCACCGGGCGCGTGTACCGCGTGGTCAAGTACGCCACCGACGTCACCGCCGACAAGCTGCGCGCTGCGGACTTCGAGGGTCAACTCGCCGCGATCTCCAAGAGCCAGGCCGTGATCGCCTTCGACCTCGACGGGACGATCACCGACGCCAACGACAACTTCCTCGCGACCCTGGGCTACACGCTCGAGGAGGTACGGGGGCGGCACCACCGGATGTTCGTCGATCCGGCCGAGGCCGCCAGTCCCGCGTACGCGGCGTTCTGGGCGGCGCTGGCGGCGGGCACCTACCAGGCCGGCGAGTTCCGGCGGCTGGGCCGCGACGGCCGCGAAGTGTGGATTCAGGCGTCGTACAACCCGATCCTCGACATGAGCGGTCGGCCCTTCAAGGTGGTCAAGTACGCCACCGACGTCACCGCGCGCATCGAGCAGGGGCATCGCCTGGCGCGCCTGCTGGCCGAGGTCGAGCGCAATGCGACGGTGCTGTCGGCGGCGTCGGGGCAGCTGCAGGCCGGTAGCGAGACGATGGGCGCCAACGCCGAGGAGACGGCGGCGCAGGCCGGGGTGGTGGCCGCCGCGGCCGAGCAGGTGAGCCGCAACGTGCAGACGGTGGCCACGGGCACCGAGGAGATGGGGTCGAGCATCCGGGAGATCGCGCGCAACGCCAACGACGCGGCGCGCGTGGCGGCGCAGGCCGTGCGCGCCACCGAGGCGACCAGTGCGTCGGTGGCCAAGCTCGGGACCAGCAGCGACGAGATCGGCAAGGTGATCAAGGTCATCACCTCCATCGCGCAGCAGACCAACCTGCTGGCGCTCAACGCGACGATCGAGGCGGCGCGGGCCGGCGAGGCCGGCAAGGGCTTCGCGGTCGTGGCCACCGAGGTGAAGGAACTGGCCAAGGCCACCGCCTCGGCCACCGAGGACATCGGCCGCAAGATCCAGGCGATCCAGGAGGACACCCGCGGCGCCACGACGGCGATCGCGGAGATCGGCGCGGTGATCGCCCGGGTCAACGACATCTCCGCCACCATCGCCAGCGCGGTGGAGGAGCAGACGGCGACCACCAACGAGATCGCCCGTAACGTCGCCGAGGCGGCGCGCGGCAGCGAAGAGATCGCCCGCAACATCACCGGGGTGGCCAGCGCCGCGCGGAGCACGACCCTGGCGGCCGAGGAAGCACGAGCTGCCTCGTCCGACCTGGCGCGCATGGCGCAGGACCTCTCGGCAGTGGTCTCCGGCTACAAGGCCTGATCGGACCCGCCGCCTTCGTCGCGAGCGATGTGAAATCCGGCCGGGTGGCGACTATCGGGAGGGGTGTGAAGGACCTGGGAAGGGCGTGCGGGTGTGCCGGCGGGGCGCATGAGACAAAGCTCGACGGGGCGGAACGGTCGTGCTATCTCAAGGCAGCGCCACTCGGAGCCGGTCGTCACGGCGGGACGTCATCCTGACGTCATCGCGGCGTGGTCGACTGGGCCGCTGGACCCTTCTTTCCCGGAGTTCGCATGCCCATCGTTCGTCATCCGCGCCGTCGTCCGGCGCCGCTCGCGGCCGCCAGGTTGGTGACGGCGGCCGCGGTGGCCGCCGGCATCGGCTGGTACGCCCTGCAGCCCTCGCGCGCCGCAGGCACGATCAGCCTCACCGGTGCCGCCCCCTACACGCAGAATTTCGACACGCTCGCCTCGACCGGCACGGCCAACACCACGGTGCCGACGGGCTGGGAGTTCTCCGAGAGCGGCAGCAACGCCAACACGACCTACCGCGCCGGCACGGGCAGTGACAACACGGGCGACACGTACAGCTTCGGGGCCACCGCCAACCCCGAACGCGCCTTCGGCGGCCTGCGCAGCGGGAGCCTCGTGCCTCTGGTCGGCGCCCAGTTCACCAACGGCACCGGCGCGACCATCACCTCGCTGACCATCAGCTACACGGGCGAGCAGTGGCGACTCGGCCAGAACGGCACGGGGCGCGCCGCCGATCGGCTCGACTTCCAGTTGAGCACCAACGCCACCAGCATCACGACCGGCACGTGGGTCGACTACAACGGGCTCGACGTCAGCAGCCCGGTCGTGGCGGGCACCGTCGGCGCGCTCGACGGCAACGCCTCGGCCAACAGGCTCTCCGTCTCCTCCACCATCACCAACCTCTCGATCCCCAACGGCGCGACCTTCTGGATCCGCTGGGCCGACACCGACCTGATCCCCGGCGCCGATGACGGGCTCGCCATCGACGACTTCACGCTGACGCCGACCCTGGGCGTTCCCACGCCGACCCTGTCGATCACCGATCAGGTGCGCAACGAGGGCGACACCGGCACCCAGACGTACGCCTTCACCGTGACCCTCTCGACGCCGGCCGGCCCCGGCGGCGTGACCTTCGACATCGCCACGGCCGACAACACCGCGCAGGCGCCCACCGACTACGTCGCCACGGCGCTCACCCTCCAGACCATTCCTGAGGGAAGCCGCACCTACACCTTCGACGTGCTCGTGAATGGCGACACCGGCTTCGAACCCACCGAGACCTTCTTCGTCAACGTGACCAACGTGACGGGCGCCACCGTGTCCGACGGCCAGGGCACCGGCACCATCACCAACGACGATGTCGATTGCGGCGGCCCGGCGACGCCGATCAGCGCCATCCAGGGCAGTGGGCTCACCAGCCCGTTGGTCGGGCAGGTGGTCACCATCGAGGGCATCGTCACCGCCGATTCCCAGGGCACCGGGCAGTTCGGCGGCTACTTCGTGCAGGAAGACGTGGCCGACGAGGACGGCGACCCGGCGACCTCGGAGGGGCTGTTCGTGTTCGACACGTCGCGGCCCGTCGACGCCGGCCAGCGCGTGCGCGTGACGGGCGTGGTCACCGAGTTCATGTCCGGTGGGCAGCCGCTCACCGAACTCACCAACGTCTCGAGCGCCGGCGTCTGCGGCACGGGCGCATCGGTGACACCGGTCACCGTCACCCTCCCGGTCGACTCGGTCGACGCCTGGGAGCGATTCGAGGGCATGCGCGTGTCCTTCACGCAGCCGCTCGTGGCTACCGACGTCTTCACGCTGGCGCGCTTCGGCGAGGTCGAACTCTCGCTCGGGGCCCGGCTCCCGATTCCCACCCACGCGGCCGCTCCCGGGGCGGCGGCCCAGGCCGTGCGGGACGGCAACCTGTTGCGCCGCATCGTGCTCGACGACGGCAACAACCAGCAGAACATCGACCCGACGATCCACCCCGTGGGCGGGCTCAGTGCCGTCAACACGCTGCGGGTCGGCAGCACGGTGAGCGGGCTCACCGGCGTGCTCGACCACCGCTTCGGCGCCTACCGCGTCCAGCCGGTGGGGCCCGTGCCCTTCACGGCCACCAACCCTCGACCCGCGCAGCCGGCCGAGGTGGGCGGCTCGTTGACGGTGGCCAGCTTCAACGTCCTGAACTACTTCAACGGTGACGGCGCCGGCGGCGGATTCCCCACCTCGCGCGGCGCCACCACCGCCGCGGAGTTCGCGCGGCAGCGCGCCAAGACGGTCGCCGCCATCGTCGGCACCGGCGCCGACGTGATCGGCCTGATGGAACTCGAGAACGACTTCGGACCGGGGCAGGCCATCGAGGATCTCGTGGCCGGCCTCAACGACGCGACCGCGCCGGGCACCTACGCCTTCATCGACACCGGCGTCATCGGCGGCGACGAGATCCGGGTGGGGCTGGTCTACAAGCCGGCGGCGGTGTCGCCGGTGGGCAACTACGCGGTGATGACCTCGAGCGTCGACCCGGCGTTCATCGACACGCTCAACCGCCCCTCACTGGCCCAGACGTTCCGCGAGGCGGCCTCCGGGGGCACGTTCACCGTGGTGGTCAACCACCTGAAGTCGAAGGGCAGCGACTGCGCTCAGGTGGGTGACCCCGACACGGGCGACCTGCAGGGCAACTGCAACCTGACGCGCACGCGGGCCGCGGAGGCCCTCGTCCGCTGGCTCGCCACCGATCCCACCGGCGCGCAGGACACCGACGTGCTGTTGATCGGCGACATGAACAGCTATCGCCTCGAGGACCCGATCACCGCGTTCCGCGCCGGCGGTTACCAGGACCTGCAGGCGGCGGCGGCCTACTCCTACGTGTTCGACGGCGAGTCCGGGTACCTCGATCATGCGCTGGCGAGCCCGTCGCTGGCCGCGCAGGTGACCGGCGTGACCGAGTGGCACATCAACGCCGACGAGCCCCTCGCCCTCGACTACAACGTGGAGTTCAAGTCGGCCGGGCAGGTGGCCAGCTTCTACGCGCCCGATCCGTTCCGGTCCTCGGACCACGACCCCGTGGTGATCGGCCTCGCCCTCAAGGGCTACGCATTCACGGGGCTGCAGCGTCCGGTGGGGCGGAAGGTGGTCAAGGCCGGCAGCAGCCTGCCACTCGTCTTCGGGCTCGGTGGCGACCGCGGCCTCGACATCTTCGCGGCCGGGTACCCGGCGTCGGCGCCCATCGCCTGCGACGAGACAGGGGGAGCGGCCGACGATGGCCAGGCGCTCGTGACGGCGGGGCGCAGCACGCTGCAGTACGACCCGCTGACCGACCGCTACACGTTCGTCTGGAAGACTGCCAGGGCGTGGGCCGGCACCTGCCGGCAACTGACCCTTCGGTTCACCGACGGGTCGTGGTACCGGGTCGAGGTCGCCTTCCAGCCGTGACCGGGTGCGGGCGTGGGGCATTGCGCCCCATGCCCGCGTCGCGCCGCCCGTGGCTGGTCCTGTCGAGGAAGTGTGGCGACCTGTCCCAGACGATCCACCAACGCGTCACGAATCTGCCACGAAACATCCGTCTAACCACGAAGACCGTGAACGAGCCGCTCACTTGACGCAGCCGCCTCGGTCGCCTTCGAGCCATGACGGACACCACTTCGCCTTCCACGCCTGCCCCCACGACCTCCAAGAAGCGCAAGGACAAGGTCCGATCCGCCTGGATCTCCTTCGCCGGACGCGTCACCGCGCAGATCGTCGGCGCGGCAGCGACCGTCTTCCTGGGGCTGGCGGTGGTGAGCAGCCATGCGGGCAGGAACGCCGCCCCGGCGGCTCCGGCGGTCGCGCAGGCGACCGCGCTCACGCCCGTCGCGTACGTCAAGGCCAGGCGCGCCCCCGGCCCCGTCCTCGTGGTGCTCCCGTTTGCCGACTACTCGCCGGCGGCCGCCTCGGCGCCGATCGCTGATGGCCTGACCGATGCGGTCACCACGGCGCTGGCACGCAGCGGGCGCGTCCACGTGACGTCCCGGACCTCCGCGATGCAGTACAAGCAGGCGGCCCGGCCCGTCCCGGTCATCGCCGCCGAACTCGGGGTCGACCTGGTGCTCGAGGGCTCGATCGTCCGTCAGGGCGACCGCGTGCGCGTGACGGCGCAGCTGATCGACGCCGCCTCCGACGCCCACCTCTGGGCGCAGACCTACGAACGCGGGGCGCGTGACGTGCTCGCGCTGGACGCCGAACTCGCCGCGACCATCGAGCGCGACCTCGCCGGCGTGCTGCCGCGCCGGCTCCAGGCCCCGGCGGCCGCCTCGGCCAGCGTCGACGCTTCCACCCTGCACACCACCCGCACGACCTTCTGAGGCGCCACAGGCGCCAGAGACACGGCTCCCGGGCGCCGCGCGAGGCGGCGCCGGGCCCTGCCAACCTCAGTCGCGAAAGCCGTAGTCGTCGATGAGAATCTCGATGTGGCTGCGGTGACGCGGGCTGAGGCTCGTCACCTGGAAGGCCGTGTCGATGAAGTCGTGGTTCACGTCGCGTGAACTGCGCAGGCTCCTGGCCTCGAATTCGACGCGTTCGTTCCCCGGGGTGCCATCGGGGTTGGGCAGTTGCATCCGCAGGCGGAACGCCTTGCCGATCTCGATCGGCGTCGTGCTCATCACCAGGATGCCCTCGGTGGTGATGTCGACGAGGTGGCCGATGTCCTCACCCGTCTCATCGTCGGTCACCCGCAGGTAGTAGATGAGGGTGCGCCGTTTCAGGCGTCGTCGTTCCTGCACGCGGGCCTCCGGAAGCGCCGGTTCTCCCGGGGAGCGGGGGGCGCTGCGGCATGATACGCCCGAGACGGAAATGGCGGGCAAGCCACAATGGACTTGCCCGCCATGGTCATCGCCGTGGTCGCGGCGACTACTCGGGAGTCGTGGCCTTCTCGCCCTTCAGCACCGAGGCCGAGACCGCCGCTGCCGTGCCCTTGGTGGGGACACCGAGCAGCGTCACCTTACTGGCCGTGCGGGTGTCGCCCGCGGTCGAGTAATAAACCTTCACCTGCTGGCCGACGCTGGCGCCCAGGTCGGTGGCCGCCACGGTCTTCTTGCCGTCCTTGACCTCGGCGTTCTCGGCGATGACGTACGTCGTGTCGGCGCTGCCCTGACGGACCGCGATGGTGCGCGCGGCCGTGTCCACCTTGACGATGACGCCGCCGGCCCACAGGGCCGAGGGCAGGGGCTGCGCGGCAGCGACGCCGGCGAGGGTGAGGAGGCCGAGGGCGGAAGCGAGAATGGTGCGCATCTGTAAGTGACTCCTGCCGCGCCTGGATGAGGGAAGACGCCGGCGCGGCGGTGGCGTTCTATCAGGCATACGCCGCCGTCGGCCGTGGCGTTCCGGTTCATGACACACGCGCGGGAACTTCACGGACCTGCCACGCCGGTGCGACACCCGCGCGCCGATTGCATCGGAATCGCCAAGGAGCTGACAATGAATCCCGGCCATCTCTGCCGTTGATGCGTCAGAATCGGTTGGCCGACTGGACCACGTGCCCTGGCCGGCCTCGCCGGGCAGTAGAGTAGTGATGTTCCCGGCCCCCGACACCAGAACGAGACCGAACCATGCTTCGCCAAACGTCGCTGCACGCGCCCGCTGCCGTCCTTGCGGCCGTCCTCACAGGGGTGTCGCCCCTGACTCCGCTCCTGCACGCGCAGGCGCCAGCCCCGGCCGCGCCGAAGGCCCCGCCGGCGCCAACGGCCCAGGCGGCCGCCACGTCGCCGACGGCCCCCAAGCCGGCGGCAGCGGCCAAGGCCGCGCCGAAGGCCAAGGCCGCCGCGCCGAGTGATGGCGGCTGGCCGCGCACGTACGCGACCGCCTCGCAGGCCACCGTCACGCTGTACGAGCCGCAGGTGGCCAGTTGGGAGAACCAGAAGCACGCGGTCATGCACTTCGCAGTCGGGTATGCCACCAAGGATGGCGCCACGCGCGCCCTTGGCACGCTCCGGGTGGAGGCCGAGACCTCGGTGAGCATCGACGAGCGGCTCGTGAACTTCTCGGACTGGAAGATCACGCGCTCGAACTTCCCCGACCTGGCCCCCGAGAAGGTGCAGGCCGTGGTGGCCGAGGTGGCGGCGGCGGTCCCGCACGAGGATCGGGTGATCGCGCTCGACCGCGTGCTGGCCTACGTCGACAAGAGCCAGGTCATCCCCAGGAACATCGAGGGCGTCAAGGCCGATCCGCCGGTCGTGTTCCACAGCACGAGCGTCGCGGTGCTGGTCAACCTCGATGGCGACCCGGTGTGGACGCCCGTCAAGGGCACCGATCTCGAGTTCGCGGTCAACACGAACTGGGACCTGTTCCGCGTCAAGGCGGCCTCGCAGTTCTACCTGCGGCACGACCTCTCGTGGTACGTGGCCAGTGACCTCAAGGGCCCCTGGAAGGTCGTGAGCAAGCTCCCCACGAGCTTCAGCGCGCTGCCGGCCGACGACAACTGGAAGGACGTGCGCGAGGCCATGCCGCCGCGCCCGCCGGCGTCGGGCCGGGCGCCGACCGTGTTCGTGAGCACCACGCCTGCCGAACTGATCGTGCTGCAGGGCGAGCCGCGCTACCTGGCCGTGCCGGGCACGGGCCTGCTGTGGGTCTCCAACACCGAGAGCGACGTCTTCCGCCTCGGCAAGGCCGGCGCGTTCTACTACCTGGTCGCCGGCCGGTGGTTCTCCGCGCCGTCGCTCGACGGCCCGTGGACGTTCGCCACCCCGACCCTGCCGCCCGACTTCGGCAAGATCCCCGAGTCGCACGACCGATCGCGCGTCCTCGCCTCGGTGCCCGGCACGGCGCAGGCCGCCGAGGCCGTCCTGCTCGCGCAGGTGCCGCAGACGGCGCGTGTCAGCAAGACCGAGATCAAGGCGCCCGAGGTCCAGTACCAGGGGGAGCCGAAGTTCGAGGCCGTCGAGAAGACGACCGTGGCGCGCGCGGTGAACACCGACAAGGACATCATCAAGGTCGGCGACCGCTACTACATGTGCTACGAGGGCGTGTGGTTCGGCGCCGACGCGCCGACCGGCCCGTGGGCCGTGACCGGCGAGGTGCCCAAGGCCATCTACGAGATCCCGGCCAGCTCGCCGTCCTACAACGTCACGCACGTGACGGTGGTGGAGGACGACAACGACGCCGTGGTGTTCGCGACGGCGGCCGCCTACACCGGGCTGATGGTGGCCTGGGGCTGCGCCGTGTGGGGCACCGGCTACTACTACCCGCCCTACGTCTGGTACGGCGGCGGTTACCCGTACTACCGCCCCTACTACCCGACCTACGGCTACAGCGCCTGGTACAACCCGTACAGCGGCACGTACGGTCGCGGCGCGGCCGTGTACGGCCCCTACGGTGGGGCTGGCGTGGGCGCCCGCTACAACCCGCGGACGGGCACCTATGCGCGCGGCGCGGCGGCCTACGGCCCGTACGGCGCGCGTGGCGTGGCCTCGGCCTACAACCCGCGCACCGGTACCTACGGCGCAACCCGCCAGGGCTCCAACGTGTACGGCAGCTGGGGCCGCACCGGCGTACAGCGCGGCGATCAGTGGGCGACCACCTCGCGCTACACCAACAACATGACGGGCACGACGACGCGGGTCGGGCAGGGGAGCGGCGGCGGCGAGTTCGTCAGCCGCAACACGCCGGGACCCGGCGGCGGGGCCATCGCCCGCACCGGCTCGGGCGACGTCTACGCCGGGCGTGACGGCAACGTCTACCGGCGCGACGACGGCGGCTGGCAGAAGTACGACGGCAGCGGCAACTGGAGCGGCGTGGAGGGTCCGACGACCGCGCAGCGCGAGCAGGCGAAGACCAACGCGCAGAACCGCGCCGCCTCCGGCTCGGGATCCAGCCAGGTGAGCCAGTTGAACTCCGACGCCCGCGCCCGTGCGCAGGGCGCCAACCGCACGGCACAAGCCGATGCGGCGCGCGCCCGCAGCGGCTCCTATGGCGCGGGGACGCGCTCGTACGGCGGTTCCTATGGCGGGGCGCGCTCGATGGGCGGCGCGCGCGGCGGCGGTCGTCGGCGCTGACGCGCGACTTGCCGGCAGGGGAGGGCGCGAGACCTTGCCCTGCCCTGTCCTGCGCTCCGCAGTGAGTGCGGCGGCCTGCCGGCGGTGCCGTCGCTCAGTCGGTCGCAGGCCGTCGGCCAAGGGCCGGGTCGGGACGCGCGATGCGACGCTCGGCCTCGGCCTTCACCATCCGCAGGACCACTTGTCGGATGATGACGACGCCCGGCGAGAATCGCGCCCAGTACCACCGGAACTTGCGCCGCGCCGTCGGGTCGGTGGCCACGGCGCGCGTCTCGGTCCGGAACTCTGATGTCGATGCGCTGACCGGGTCGACGCCCACCGTCCAGGCGATCTTGACGAAGCCGGGCTCGGCGAAGGCCGCGAAGGCGTCCGCGGGCAGGGGGCGGAACACGACCTCCGGCAGCCAGGGCTGCGTGACCGCACCGACAACGACTTCCCGTCCCGGGTCTTCCGCGAGCACCCCCCAACCGATCGACGTCATCCGGGCCAGCAGGCCATCGGGACCCAGCCTGCGGTCCGGCCTGGCGCCGAGCACCAGTTCCCTGGCGCGGATGATGCCGCCGATGATCGCCGACTCCTCCAGATCGGTGTCGAGCGCTGCCGCCAGGGTGACCGACGCGGGTGCCGACACGCGCACCCGATGCCGTTCCGCGATGTCGTACAGGGGCATGAATCGGTCGAGCCAGGGGTCGCTGTCACGCGTCTGCCGCCTCCGCCGACCGAACCTGAGATACGCGGCGCACACGGTGGCCCCATAGCCCGCCATCGCCAGTCCGAGTCCCGCGCCGATCCATCGCGTCGCGCTGGTCATCCGCACCTCCGACACCGTTGAAGGCATGGCGAGTGCCAACGCCGAACCCCCGAGGGGCGGGCAAGCGCGCGGCGCGCGAGCGGCCGCCGGGAAATCCTGCCCGGCGACTGCGGATTTCTGCCGACGACGCGAACGCACGGTCTGGCCGAAGACGAGGTGCGTCACGCCCTCGCCAGGACCTCACCTGCCCGGCCCCTGTCAGCGCCCGAGGGTATCGAGCGCCCGTCGCGCTCGCCTGGTCATGATCTGGTCGCCACTCCGCTCGGAGAAGGTCAGGGCGATCTGGAACTCGCGGCGCGCTCGCTCGGACTCGCCTGCCGCTGCGGCGATGTCGCCGAGTTCGCCGTGAATCCGCCCCGTCACCCAGTCGCGCGGCGCCGCTGCGAGTCCCCCCTGGAGATCGGCAATGGCGTCCGCGTGCCGGTGGAGGTGCGCCCGGGCCGTGCCTCGGTGTGCCAACCAGAGCGCCGCCTCGCCCAGGACCACCGGCGGGGCAAGCCAGACCCGATCCGAAATGCCCCGCGACAACACGTCGTCGGCCTCCTCCGGCCGATCGGCCGCCAGAGCCGCGGCGCCATGGTTGAGCCAGAGCAGGCGATTGCGCGGATACCGCTGTTCGAGATGGCGCAGGCGCTGCACCGCATTCGCGTGGCGCCCCTCGCGCGCCTCCAGGAGCATCAGCAGGAGGAGTGCGTCGGTCTCGGTGGCGCTGCCCGGTGTCGCCGCCTCACGGAGCAACGTCAGCGCGCGCGTGCGGTCGCCCGACAGGCCGGTCATATGGGCCAGCGTGCGCAGGGGCCACGCCAGCGTCGAGACCGTGTACTCGGACATCCCCAGCAGGAGCGCCGGCTCCCGCATCCGCGGGTCGTGCGCACGGGCGTCCTCCATGGCGGAGACCGCGCGCCTGCCCTGGCTGAGGGCACCCATCGTGCGGCCCTCCACCGTCGCCCGATACAGCGAGGCCAGCGCCGCCGTGGCGCCCACCTGGTAGTGTCCGTCGGCGTCGTCGTGCCGGTCCAACTGGCGGTCGGCCAGCATGGCGGCTGCCTTGAGCGACCGATGGAAGCGCGCCACCAGCGCCGGCGGCGGCGCCGGCCGCACGACGTCGTTCCTGGGAATGTCGCCCGTGAACGCCTCGAAGGTCGCGACTCCCTGCGCGAACAGGATCTCCATCCACGTCACCGCGGCGATGGCGCGCTGTGGTGCGGGATCGTCCGGGTCGGCCTCCACGGCCTGGGCGAGCGTCTCGTGGCTGGCCTCGAACTGCAGGTCGTAGGCGAGTGCAAATGCCTCTGCGGTGCGCGTCCGCGACTGCGGCGACGCTGCCGCCGGCACGGCCAGCAAGGCGGAAAGGACCATCGCCGCCGCGGCAATCAGAAGCCGGCACGTCGCGAGGCAGTGTCCCGGTCTGCAGGTCATCAGCATCCGTAGAGGCGAAACACGTGCCATCGGGGCGAGGGACGCGACGCTCGCTGCCAGCCGACACTCTGGTAAGCGGAGCACGAGTGGGCCAACGGCCGTGGGGCATTTTCCCCGCTTCTCGGGGCAGGCAGTGGCGCGTCATCCTCACCAGGGCCCGGCGTGGCCCGCGGCTCAATGCTGGCCGTGGCCGTTGAGCGGCACGACCTGCACCGTCGCATCGGGCACGGCCTCGAGGAAGCGGTCGAGGGTGGACCCACGCCACAACAGCTCCCAGCGCGACCGCGCGGTCTGGCCGAAGACGACGTGCGTCACGCCCTCGCGCTGTGCGAATGCGATAAGGCCCTCTGCGGGCTTGGCGGCGTGTACGCGGACAACGGTCGCGCCGAGTGACTCTGCCAGCCGGATGTTCTGCTGCAGCGCCTCCGCGTCGCGCGCCTTGATGGTGTCTGGCGTCTCGGACGGGGTCTCCACATACACCGCGTACCAGCGCGACCCGAGGCGCCCGGCGATGCGCGCGCCGGTCCGGACTACCCGTGGCGCCTCCGGATTCGAGCTCATGCACACCATGACGCGTTCGGGAATCACTGCCGGGGCCAGGCCTTCGCGCGCCCGGTAGTCTGCCGCCTTCCCGCCCACGTCGTCGGCCACGACGCGCAACGCCAGTTCGCGCAACGTCGAGAGGTTGCCCTTGCGGAAGAAGTTCGAGAGCGCATGCTCGATCTTCTCGGGCCGGTAGATCCGTCCCTCGCGCAGCCGCGTCCGCAGTTCCCCGACGGTGACGTCCACGTTGACGACCTCGTCGGCGCGTTCGAGGAACGTGTCGGGCACCGTCTCGCGCACGCGGACGCCGGTCGCACGCGCCACGGCGTCGTTGAGCGTCTCGAGGTGCTGGATGTTGACGGCCGTCATCACGCCGATGCCCGCGTCGAGCAGCGCCAGCACGTCCTCGTAGCGCTTGGCCCTGGCGCTCCCCGGCGCGTTGGTGTGCGCGAGTTCATCCACGACGCACACCGCCGGGTGGCGCGCGATCACGGCATCCACGTCGAGTTCCTCCAGCGTGACCCCACGGTAGGCCACCGTCCGGCGGGGCACCACCTCGAGGTCGCCGACCTGCGCCTCGGTGTCGGCGCGGCCGTACGTCTCGACGAACCCGATCACCACGTCGACGCCCTTGGCCCTGAGCCCGTGCGCGTCCTGCAGCATCGAGTAGGTCTTGCCGACGCCCGGCGCCGCGCCGATGTACACGCGCAGCCGCGCCCGCGCGGCCTGCTGGAGCTCGGCGAGGATCGCGTCCGGCGAACGTCGAGGGGCGGCCGGTGTCACGGGCATCACTCCGTCACGCCAGGCCCAGGACGACGAGCACCATGTCGATGGCCTTGATGCCCACGAACGGGACGATCACGCCCCCGAGGCCGTAGACCAGGAGGTTGCGGCGCAGCACCGCGGCAGCGCCCAGGGGCGTGTAGCGCACGCCGCGCAGCGCCAGCGGGATCAGCACGATGATGATCAGGGCGTTGAAGATGACGGCCGACAGGATGGCCGACTCGGGAGTCGCCAGGCGCATGACGTTCAGTGCCTGCAGCCGGGGGAACGCCAGCAGGAACATCGCGGGGATGATCGCGAAGTACTTGGCCACGTCGTTGGCGATCGAGAACGTGGTCAGCGCGCCCCGCGTCATCAGCAGTTGCTTGCCGATCTCGACGATCTCGATCAGCTTGGTGGGGTTCGAGTCCAGGTCCACCATGTTGCCGGCTTCCTTGGCGGCCGTCGTGCCGCTGTTCATCGCCACCCCGACGTCGGCCTGTGCGAGTGCCGGTGCGTCGTTGGTGCCGTCGCCGGTCATCGCCACGAGCTTGCCCGCGGCCTGTTCGCGCTTGATCAGCGCCATCTTGTCTTCCGGCCTCGCCTCCGCGAGGAAGTCGTCGACGCCGGCTTCCCTCGCGATTGCCTCGGCGGTCACGGGGTTGTCGCCCGTGATCATCACCGTCCGGATGCCCATCGCTCGCAGCGCGTCGAACCGCTGGCGCATGCCGCCCTTGACGATGTCCTTGAGGTGGATGACCCCGAGGGCGCGCGTGTCATCGGCGACGACGAGCGGAGTGCCGCCGGAGCGCGACACGCGATCGACGAGCGCGGTGAGTTCCGTGGGCACGCGGCCGCCGAGTTCACGCACGTGGGTGGCGATCGCCTCCGCGGCCCCCTTGCGCAGCCGCCTGGCTGGCAGGTCCACACCCGACATGCGGGTCTGGGCCGTGAAGGCCACGAAGGTGGCCTCGTGCGGCTCGAGCGTCCTGGCACGCAGGCCGAAGCGTTCCTTGGCGAGCACGACGATCGAGCGTCCCTCCGGTGTCTCGTCGGCCAGCGACGCGAGTTGCGCAGCCTCGGCCAGCTCACGCTCCTCCACGCCGGACACGGGCAGGAACTCCGCGGCCTGGCGGTCACCCAGCGTGATCGTGCCCGTCTTGTCCAACAGGAGCGTGTCCACGTCGCCGGCGGCCTCGACGGCGCGTCCCGACATCGCGAGCACGTTGTGCTGCACGAGCCGATCCATGCCGGCGATGCCGATGGCCGAGATCAGGGCCCCGATCGTCGTCGGAATGAGGCACACCAGCAACGCGACGAGCACGGGGACGGAGATGGACGTGCCGGCGTAGCGCGCGAACGGCTCGAGGGTCGCCACGACCAGCAGGAACACGAGGGAGAGCGCGGCCAGCAGGATGCCGAGCGCCAGCTCGTTCGGTGTCTTCTGCCGTTGTGCCCCTTCCACGAGCGCGATCATCCGGTCGAGGAACGTATGCCCCGGGTCCGCCGTGACGCGCACCACGATGACATCCGACAGCACGCGGGTGCCGCCCGTCACCGCGGAGCGGTCGCCGCCCGACTCGCGAATCACCGGGGCGGATTCTCCGGTGATCGCCGACTCGTCCACCGAGGCCACGCCCTCCACGATCTCGCCATCGGCCGGGATGAACTCGCCGGCCGACACGCGGACGAGGTCGCCCTTCCGGAGGCTCGAGGCCGACACCTCCTCGGTATTTCCGTCGGCATCGATCCGGTGGGCCACGGTCTCGGTGCGCGTCCGGCGCAGCGTGCTGGCCTGGGCCTTCCCTCGTCCCTCGGCCATCGCCTCGGCGAAGTTGGCGAAGAGCACCGTGAACCAGAGCCAGACGGCCACCTGCCCGGTGAACAGCACGTTGCCCGTGCCGGTCGCGATCTCCTGCCCGAGGGCGAGCGTGGTGAGCAGACTGCCGGCCGTGACGAGGCACATCACGGGATTGCGCAGCTGGACCCGCGGATCGAGCTTCCTGAAGGCATCGACCGTGGCCTGGCGCACGATGGCGCCATCCCACATGGACACCTGGCGAGCATGGTCGGTCATGGGACGAGTCCTGGGTCCTTGCGGGGTGTCGGGTACTCCGCGTCGAGCGCGAGGTTGAGTCGCAGCACGTTGACGCGCCACTGGCCGAGGACGCCGAAGGTCGGCGGCTCGGTGGACGCCTCGACGAGGCGGCGGACGTCGGCGACGTCGGCGTGGCGGGCTGCCGCGACCCGGGCGACCTGCACGTCGATGGCCGTGGGGGACAGGTGCGGATCCAGCCCCGCGCCACTCGCCGTCACGAGATCGGCCGGGACGGCACCGCGTTGCAGCGCCTCCCGCGTACGGACGGCGGCGACGCGCGCGCGCACCGCGGCGAGGTGGTCGGGATTGACCGGCCCGAGGTTGCTGCCGCCGGACGCGGCGGCGTCGTAGTCCACGGCGGACGGCCGGGGCCGGAAGTAGCCGTCACCGGTGAACGCCTGCGCAATCAGGGCCGAGCCGACGAGCCTGCCATCGGCGAGGGTGACCAGCGACCCCTGCGCCTGGTGGCGGAAAGCCGTCTGCGCGAAGCCCCAGACGACCAGCGGGTAGGCGCCGCCGAACAGCAGCATCGTGACGATCGCGAAGCGGACGCCGCGCATCAGGTCCGCGGTCATCGCGTGACTCCTTGTGAGAGGTGCTCCGCGATCGGCCCGAGCACGGCGACCGGGAGGAACATCAGCAGTCCGACGATGATCGTCACACCCCACAACATCACGCCGAAGGTGGCCGAGTCGGCCCGCAACGAGCCCGCGCTCTCGTCGGCGCGCGGCTTGGCGGCCAGCGACGCCACCAGCGCGACGGGCGCGATGATCGGGATGTAGCGCGAGCACAGCATCACGAGGCCTGTCGCCACGTTCCAGAACGGCGTGTTGTCGCCCAGGCCCTCGAATCCGGAGCCGTTGTTGGCCGCCGCCGACGTGAACTCGTACAGCATCTCGGAGAAGCCGTGAGGTCCGGGGTTCTTCAGCCAGGCGAGCGCGGCACCCGGGCCTGGGGTCTGCACCCACACGAGGCAGGCGATCGCCGTCGTGACGAGGATGGCGAGCGGATGCCAGAGCAGCGCCAGGCTGGCCAGCTTCATCTCCCGCGCCTCGACCTTCTTGCCGAGGAACTCCGGCGTGCGGCCGACCATCATGCCGGCGACGAACACGGTCACGACCACGTAGAGCACCATGTTGATGAAGCCCACGCCGACGCCGCCGAACACGTTGTTGAGCCACATGCCGACCAGTGGCATGAGCCCGCCGAGGGGCGTCATCGAGTCGTGCATCGCATTCACGGACCCGTTGGAGGTCACCGTCGTCGTGACCGCCCAGAGCGCTGAAAGTCCTGCTCCGAACCGCACCTCCTTGCCCTCGAACGACCCGCGCGAGGCGTCCACCCCGAGCGCGGTCAGCGGTGCGCTGCCGGCCCCTTCGGCCAGCGTCGCGGCGACGACCATCGGCACGTAGATGGCCAGCATGGTCGCGAAGAGCACCACGGCCAGACGGCGGCGCCGCACGAAGTGACCGAATGTCCACACCATGGCCATGGGGATGGCCACGATCGACCAGGCCTCGACGAGATTGGACAGCGGCGTCGGGTTCTCGAAGGGGTGCGCCGAGTTCGACCCGAAGTAGCCGCCGCCATTGGTGCCGAGCTGCTTGATGGCGACTTCGGGTGCCACCATGCCGCGCGCGATCGTCTGCGTGCCGCCCTCCACCGTCCGGGCGGTGACGGCGCCGCGGTACGTGACGGGCGCACCCTGCCACGCGAGCACCAGCGCCACCGGCAGCGCGAGCGGCAGCAGGACCCGCACCGAAGCGCGCGTGCAGTCGCGGTAGAAGTTGCCCAGCGTGTCGAGTCGACTGCCCGCGAGCCCACGGAACACGGCGATGCCCGCGGCGATGCCGGTGGCGGCCGTCACGAACTGCAGCCAGACGACCACGAACAACTGCGAGAACGTGGACAGGCCCGTTTCTCCGCTGTAGTGCTGCAGGTTGGTGTTGGTCGCGAAGCTCACGGCCGTGTTGAAGGCCAGCGTCGGCTCCATGCTGGCGATGCCGTCGGGATTGAGCGGCAGGGCGGCCTGCATGACCAGGAGCAGGTACGCGGCGCCCCACATGACGAGGTTGGAGGCCAGCAGGCTCATGCAGTATGCACGCCAGTCCTGTTGCGCGCTCGAAGCTCCGGTCACCCGCAGCACCATGCCCTCGACAGGCGCGAGGACAGGGTCGAGCCAGGTCGGCTGGTCGGTGAAGACCCTCCAGATGTAGCGCCCGATCGGCACGCTCGTGAGCACGAACGCGGCGATCGTCGCGAGGTTGATGACGATGTCGGCGGACATGGCGATCAGAAGCGCTCCGGGCGCAGCATGGCGTAGACCAGATAGACGAACGCGACGATCGCGAGGCAGAGGGCGAGCAGGGTCATGGAAGCCTCACAGGCGCGAGCAGGCATTCACGAACGCGAGCATGGCCGCGAATCCGACCAGTCCCAGCAGCAGCATTCCGGCGGTCAGCATGGTGACGTCCTACCAGGGACCCGACTTGTTGCCGAACCACCACACGAGGCCGGCGGTGAGGGTGTCCTGGGCGCGTCGGAGTTCGCCCGGGACCGCACTGGTGAAGTACGGCTGGTTCGACCAGTCGCGGCGGTACTCGCCACGCACGAGGAAGCCGTCGGCGAGCCGGTATTCGCAGGTCGCCGTGAGCTCCTGCAACTGCTGGTCGATGCCGCCGAAGAGGCCCTCGTCATCGAGGTACTCGTAGCGCACCGCCAGTGCGAAGGGCCGCGCGAGCTGGTAGCGGACGTACGCGCCGAGGCCGGTGGTCGCCAACGCCTCGTCGGCTTGCCTGACCTCGCTGGTGGTGTGGTTGACGTCGAGCGCGAGCGTCAGCGCTGGTGTGGCCATCCAGGTGACGTACGTGTCCAGCACACGGAAGAACCCGTCGGGTCCGCCGGGTGCACCGTTGTCGGGCTGTTCCTGCCCGGCGTAGTAGTTGACCGTCCAGCTCACGCCCTTCGCAGGCGTGACGACCGCGGCGACATGGCTGCTCTTGAAGTCGTTGAACTCCTCGGTCTGCTGGATGCCGTTCGTGAGCATGTACATCAGCGTCAGGCGGTCGTGCACCGGCAGGCTCACGCGCAGGCCGGCGTGGTAGTACGGCAGGAAGTTGAACAGGTACGCGCGCGAGAAGTGATGGTCGTCCCTGGCGTAGTTGGTCTCGTACCCGAGGCTCGACGCGAACTTGCCGAAGTCGGTCTGCAGGCCGCGTCCGACGGGGAACACGTAGGTGCCGTAGGCCTGCCACAGGTTCCGGTACAGCTCGGGACGGGGCTCGTTGGCCGGGCTCCCCTGCAGCACCGCCGTGGCCTGGCCGAACTGCAGGTCCACGCGGGCGCCGAAGCGGCGGCCGGCGGCGACATCCGTGGCGCTCTCGATGATCAGTGCCGTTTGCTGCAGGCCGAACGTGTTGGCGCGCGTGTCGTAGGCGCGCAGCAGCGAGATGCGGTCATACGGCTGGTTGGCGTTCCACTGGTAGTACCCCTCGAGCGTGACGCCGAACCGGATGTGGCGGAACGGGTCCGGATCGGGCCGCGGCACGGCGGGCGGCGCCGCGGGGGGAGCGGCCTCCTGTGCGGCGAGTCGCGTCTGTGTTCCCGCGATCGCGCACGTGAGGCCGATGATGATCCGGGCCAGGCGCCAGGTTCCGAGCACTCCCTCCGACGACATCCCGCCTCCTCGCCATGAGAGTAGGGAGGTCGCCCTGAAGTCGGGATCAGGAGTGCCTCAAGAACCACTGAAGAACGCCGCACGCCGAACGCCGCACGCAGGCGTTGTCGAGGCCAACCGCTGACGCTGCCGGCGCCAGGGCCGGCTGGGGGGCAGGGGCGTGCGGTGTGCGGTGCGCCAGCCGGTGTCCGAACGGGGAAGGCTGCCCTACGACGACGGCTCGCGGGTGCTGAAGCGGTAGCCCACCCAGGGCTCGCTGAGCAGGTAACGCGGCTGGGTGGGATCGATCTCGATCTTCTTGCGCAGCTGCGACATCAGCGTCCACAGATGCTCGGGCTGCTCCACCGCGTTGCCGCCCCAGATGGCCTTGAGGATGGCGCGGTGCGTGAGCACGCGGTCGTGGTTGCGGGCCAGCAGCGTCAGCAACTCGAACTCCTTCGGCGTGAGACGGATCTCGTCGCCGTCACGCACCACGCGGCGCCGGTCGTGGTCGATCACCAGGCCGCCCGCTTCGAGCACGCCGCTCGCGTCGTTCACCGCATCGGCGCGTCGTCGCAGGGCGACCCGGATGCGCGCGAGCAACTCTTCCGGACCGAACGGCTTGGTGACGTAGTCATCGGCACCGAGGTCGAGCGCAGCGACCTTGTCGGCCTCGGCCGTACGTGCCGAAAGCACGATGATCGGCGCCGGGCCGAGTGCGCGCATGCGACGACAGACCTCGATGCCGTCGAGGTCAGGAAGGCCGAGGTCGAGCACGACGAGATCCGGCGGGGCATGCTCGGCCTGGTGCAGCGCGTCGTGCCCGGTCGCCGAGACGACCACGTCGTACCCGCGGCTTCGCAGCAGCGTCGCCACCGATCGCTGCAGCGCGACCTCGTCGTCCACGAGCAGGATGCGTTCACGTGCGGTCATGGCGCTCCTCGCCCTCGGGCGCCAGGGCCTCGCCCACGGGCACGCGCATCGTGAAGCGGGCGCCGCCTCCGGCGCGATTGTCGGCCCAGATGTGCCCGCCCTGCGCCGCCAGCAGGCCTCGGGCGATCCAGAGGCCCATGCCGGTGCCCGAGGGCCGACGGTCGCCGCCGGCTCCGCGATAGAAGCGCTCGAAGATGCGCGGGAGGTCCTCGGGAGGCACGCCGGGGCCCTCGTCGTGTACGGACAGTTCGAGGGTGTCTGCGTCGATCCGGGTGGTCACGTGGATGGCCGTGCCGACGGGCGCGTACTGCGCCGCATTCTCCAGCACGTGTGCGAGCGCGGCGGCCGTCAGCCTCGGGTCGACACGGACGGCGACCTCGCCGCCCTCCTCCACCTCCACGCGATGCCCCAGGAGGGCAGGGGCGGCCTGCGCTCGAGCGGCCTCGACGATCTCCGACGGATGCGTGCGACGCCGCTCGGCGGCGACGGCGCCTGCGTCGAGGCGGGCCATGTCGAGCAGGTTCTGGAAGAGCCGGTCGAGGCGTGCGACCTCGGACAGGACGATGCTGGCCTGTGCCTCGCGCTCGTCAGGTGGCAGGTCGCCCGATCGGAGGTTCTCGGCGCCGACCCGGATGGCAGTCAGGGGGGTGCGCAGGTCGTGCCCGATCGAGGCCAGCAGCGTCGTCTTGAGCGCTTCGCTCTGCCGCGTGTGTGCCGCCTTGCGTCGCTCCTCCAGCATCTGGACTCGCTCGACTGCGAGGGCCGCGAGCCCGGCAATCGCATCGAGCGTTCCGGCATCCACGTGCCCGCGCTCGGTCGCCAGCAGGCCGATGGGGCGCGTGCCGACACGGAGGGGCACGAGGTGTATCTGCTGATCGTCGATCCGCAGGGGCCGGTGCCCGGCATAGGTGCGCGCCTCGGCATCGAACTCGAGGCGCTGACGTGCCGTGTCGAGCGCTTCGGCGAGGGCCGCCTCCGGCAGTGCCAGGGCTCGCGTGCCCGCATTGACAATGTCCCACGCCCCTCCGCCACCGGGCAACGCCAGCGCCGCGAAGGCGAGATCGAAGCGTCTCGCGATGGCGCGGGCTACGGCGACGATCCCTTCCCGCGAGTCCTCGGTCAGCAGCACGTCGCGGCTCAGGTCGTAGAGCCGTGCGAGTTCGGCGCGCCTGGCCTGCGCCTCGTCGGCTCGTGTGCGGGCACGCGCCGACAGGTTGCTGGCCACCACGCTGACGACGAGGAAGGCCCCGAGCGCCACCCAATTCTGGGGATCGGCAACCGTCAGCGTGCGAACGGGAGGAAGGAAGAAGAAGTTGAAGCTGAGCATCGCGACCAGCGACGTCACGATCGCTGCCACCAGCGTGGACGAGGCCGCCACCAGCAGCACCACCAGCAGGAACGTCGTGGAGACGATGGCGGCGTTCTGGATGTGGAGAACCGACGTGTAGACCACGGTGAGGGTCGCGACTGCCGCGAGGCCCAGCAGCTGCACCGTGGCGTGGCGTCGCGTGCGCATGGCGTCTCATCCTACCCGCGTCCCCGCCGCGGTGCCCGCCGACAGTCTCCGCACGGCACCAGCGGTCAAGCCAGGTGACGTGCGGGTCGCAACGGAAAGCCGAGGCCCGCCCTCGAGGCCGCGCCCTACAGCTTCTGGCGCTGTTCGGGTGTCAGCCAGGCGTCCTGCACGGCGCCGCTCGCGATCGCGGCCTTCAGCCTGGTACGTCCGGCGTCGCTCCTGAGCAGCGCGTTGATGGCGAGGCCGCGATTGCGTTCGGTGTACTCCGGGAAGCGCCGCACCAGCGCAGCGGCGGCGCGCGGGTCGAGCAGGTCGCCGAGCGCGCCGATGGCGCCCATCTGCAACTCGGGATCGACCTCGCGCGACAGGTAGCGCTCGATCTGCGCGCCGACGCGGTCGAACGGCAGGACCGCCAGCATGCGCAGCGCGTCGTAGCGGGTGCCGTTGCGCACCGCCGGGTCGTCGGCCATGCGCTCGGCCAGGTCGAGCGCCCGCGTCCACCGGGCGCGGCGCGTCGGCGCCTGCGCCAGCCAGGGCGCGATCACGTCGCGCGGCGCCGCGCCTGCCTGCGACAGGCCCATCACGACGCCGCCGCCGAGCACCACCGCCTGCCAGTCGCGCAGCGGCGCCGCCTCGGCCGGCAGCGACACGTCCATGAGGGCCTGCAGCGCCGCCTCGTCCCGCGCGCGCCCGGCCGCCACGGCGACCCGCCAGATCCACGGAATCCTCCGGTACTCCTCCGCCTCGTCACGGTCGGGCAGGCCGGCGACCAGCGCCGTCACGACGTCGGCGGCCCTCGGCGCCGCGTCCCGCGCCAGTCCCTCGCGCGCCTTCTGGTCCCGCGTGTCGTCGAGTAGCGCCGCCGCCACCGCCTCCGGCGGCGCCACCTTTCCGTCCGGCAGCGGTGCCTGCGCAAGGACGCTGGCCGCAAGGACCACCGTGGCCGCGAGCACGAGCAGGCCGGTGCACACGCCCAGACCACCGACCGCCGACTGCCGATCGCCACGCCCGTTCATCGCGCAGCGCTCCGCGGGGCCGAGGTGAGGAAGGCGAGCAGGTGCGCCATGTCGTCGGGCGAGATCACTTCCGAGAACGAGGCGGGCATGATCGACTGCGGCACCACGGTCATCGTCCTGATGTCACCGCGACGCACGGTGGTGGTGACGCCCGGGCCCTGGCGGAACGTGATGCTGGTGGGCGACTGCTCGCCGATCACGCCCACCAGCGGGTCGCCGCCCTGCCGCTCCACCGAGTACGTCTCGTAGTGCTGCGCGATGGAGCGATTCGGCTCGAGGATGTTCTGCAGGAGCACGGGCATCGGCTGGTGCCGCACCGTCGAGAGGTCGGGGCCGATCTCGTTGCCGCGGCGGCCGTCCACCTGGTGGCACATGGAGCAGTGCGTCGCGTACACGCCCTCGCCGCGCGCCGCGTCGCCGCGGCCGCCGAGGGCGGCCGAGTAGCGGGCGAGCCGCTCGGCGCGGGCCTCGGGCGCTTCCTCGAGCACGGTGCGGGCGCGCGCGCGTATGGCCTCGTCGCGATGCATGATGAGGCTGCGCGTGTGGCCGAAGTTCAGCATCCAGCGCTTCACGTCGCCGTTCTGCAGCGCGTCGAGCATGGCGATCGAGCCTTCCCGCCGCGCCAGGATCACCGTGGCCGCCGACGTGCGCACCGGCGTGGAGAGCGTCGGCCACTTGGAGAGCAGGAAGGTCGGCGTGCCAGCGCCCGGGATGCGCCCGAGGGCCACCACGCCGGCGATCTGCACGGCGTCGGGCTCGGTCGGCGTGATGACCGACTCGAAGAGGGCGCGCGCGGCCGGCGCGTCGGCGAGGGCGAGCAGCGTGATCGCATCGACGCGGGCCTCGGCGGGGGCCGCAGCGTCGCCCACGACGCGCCGCGCGGTGGCCATGGCCGCCGTCGCCGCCGGACCGGCGTCGATGCCGCTCACCCCGAGCAACTGCACGGCGGCGCGACGCACGCGCGGCTGCGTGCCCGTGGCGAGCGTGAGCAGCGTGTCCTGACTGGCCGCGAGGCGACGACGGTCGCCCGATCCGACCAGGCCGCGCGCCATGCCCTCGAGCAGCGAGGCGCGCCACCAGTCGCCCGCCGGACCGGTCGTGCTGCTCACGGCCGTGATGGCGCGTCCCAGTTCGTCACCCTTCTGCCGCGCGGCGAGGACGCCGCCGAGGCGATCGAAGAACCTGGCTCGCCCCGGCGTCTCGCTGGCCGTGAACGGCGAGTCCGGCTGCAGCGCGCGGTCGAAGTAGGCGGCGGCACGGTCCGACGAGGCGCTCAGCGCCGCCACCTGCACCCATTCGTCCTCCAGGTCGGCGACCAGCAGCCGCTCCTGCGCGGTGCGCGATTCGGGGGTGTCGAGCGACCCCAGCGTGGCGAGCAACTGGAAGCGCACGCGCGCATGGCGGTCGCCCGTCGTGCCGAGCAGGGCCGTGGCGACCGCGTCCTGATCGAGGAAGCGCTCGGCCAGGACGATGGCGTTCTCGCGCACGCCGGGATCCTCGTCCTTCAGCGCGAGCAGCACGTGCGCCGGTTCGAGGCGTCCGAGGCCCTCCAGCGTCCACAGCGCATGCAGGCGACCGAGCGCCGACGGCCGCGCCGCGACCATCGCCGCAAGCGCCGGCGCGGCGTCCCGCCGCCGGCCGTGCACGAGCAGCCGCTGGGCCGTGCGTCGCCACCACACGTTGCCGTGCGCCAGCGCCTCGACCAGCTGTGCGTCGGTCGCGCGCCCCAGTGCCGGCCGCATGTGCGCGCGCGTCGCCGCTGCGCCATCGGTCGCGACGACCCGGTAGATGCGGCCGCGATCCTGCCCGGTCGAGAGGATCTCCGGGTTGCGCTGCAGGTCGCTCGAGGCCCACTCCGGGTGTTCGATGTAGGGGCGGTAGTAGTCGATCACGTACAGCGCGCCGTCAGGCCCCACGTACATGTTGACGGGCCGGAACCAGGCGTCCTGCGATGCGAGGAACTCCATGTCGGCGCGGGCCCGGCTGGCCACGAACGTCGAGCCCTGCGGCCGCAGCACGTCGCGGTGGATCAGGTTGTGTACCGGCTCGGCGATGAGGGTCGTGCCTTCGTAGCCCGCCGGGAACGCCCCGCCGCCGTACACGGTGAGCGCGCACGCCGAGGTGAACTGGCCCGCCTCGGTGAGCAGGTCGAACCGCGCGCCATGGGTGATCGGCATGATGTTGTTGTTGCCGTGATCGGAGATCTCGGCCATCGCCGTCGTGAGCAGCAGGTGCGGGTTGCGCTCGAGGTACCGCGCGGCAATCACCTCGTGCCGCTGGTGGATCGAGTTGTTGTGCGCGAAGAAGTGCCCGTGCGCATCGAAGGCGTTGCCGTATTGCGTGCGGCTCGAGAGTCCTTCCACCTTGAACTCGTCGGGCTTGAGGCGCACTCCCCGGCCCTTGGCGTCGAGCGCCTTGCCGTCGGGCATCGCCGCGAAGCGCAGGTCGGTGCCCTTGTCGCCGAACAGTTCTCGGTAGATGACGGGCTCGGAGCCGCCGGAGTGCGCCAGGTAGATCCAGTTGTCGAGGCCGAACACCGGGTGGTTCACGGCGTGCTGCGGGTTGGTCTTGGCAAAGCCGGTGAGCACCACCTCGCGGACGTCGGCCTTGCCGTCGCCGTTGACGTCCTCGAAGTAGAGGAGGTCGGGCGGGCTCGTCACGAGGATGCCCTTCTTGTAGCGCATCACGCCGCTCGGGAGCCGCAGGTTGTCGGCAAAGAGCGTCGCCTTGTCGACGCGCCCGTCGCCGTTGGTGTCCTCGAGCAGCTTGACCCGGCCGGTGGGCGACACGTCGAGCGGATAGCCCGGCATCTCGACGACCCAGATGCGCCCGTCCTCGTCGATGTCCATCGCCACCGGGCTCTGCACGTCCGGCTCGCTGGCCACCAGTTCCACGCGGAAGCCGGGCTCGGTGCGGATCTTCGTGATCGAGACCTCGGGGGCGTACGGGGGCGCCGCGGCAGGCGCGGACCCGCCCTGGCCGAGGAGTGAGCTACCGCCAGCGAGGACGGCCGTCGCGACGACGCCGCCCAGGAGGGTGTTTCGAATGAGCACCGCGGACCTTGCCTCCCGGAGGTGAGACGAACACCAAGTCTACAGCGTCCTCGCAGCCGTCGGTCGCGTGCCTGCGGTACCATCCGCGCGGAGCCCCCCGCATGCGCATCGTGCCCGTCCGTGCCGCCCTCGCCGCGCTGGTCCTCACCGCGGCCCTCGCCCTCGTACCCGTGCCTGTGTCGACATCTCCCGGCGTCCAGGCGGCGCCCGTCGTCGCCGCCACGGTGGGCTGGCCGGGCGGCGCGCGCATGGCGCTCAGCCTGTCGTTCGACGATGGCCGGGCCAGTCAGGTGACGCAGGGCCTGCCGGTGTTTGCCCGACACGGGGCGCGGGTCACGCTGTACGTGGTGCCGTCGGCGGTCGAACGGTCACTCGACCTGTGGAAGCAGGCCGCCGCGGCCGGACACGAGATCGCCAACCACTCGCTGACGCACTCCTGCAGCGGCAACTTCCCGTTCTCGCGGCAGAAGGCGCTCGAGGAGCACTCGATCGACCGCATGCGCGAGGAACTCGCGCAGGCCAACCGTCGCATCGTCGAGTTGCTCGGCGTGCCACCGCCCCGCAGCTTCGCCTACCCGTGCGGGCAGACGTTCGTGGGCCGGGGTCGGGACACGCGGAGCTACGTGCCGGTGGTGGCCGAGGCGTTCGTGTCGGGGCGCACGTGGATGGACGAGGCTCCCAACGATCCGGCCTACGTCGACCTCGCGCAGGCGACCGGCATCGAGATGGACGGGCGGGAGTTCGCCGACCTGCTGCCGGTGGTCGAGGGGGCGCGGACCGCGGGGGCGTGGCTCGTGCTCGCCGGGCACGACATCGGGGCAGGCGGCCGGCAGACCACGCGCGTCGCGATGCTCGACGCGCTGCTCGCCCATGCCAGGGATCCCGCCAACGGCATCTGGCTGGCCCCGGTCGGCGACGTGGCCGATCACATCGTCAAGGCACGGGGCCACCGGTGAGCCCGCGAGTCCCTCGGGGCAGGGCGCCGGGGACGCAGGCGCACGCCTGCCGCAGCCGTTGCGGGCACGACGCGGCGGCGCGTGATCAGCGCAGCACGAGGAACGGCTCCTCGTGGGTGAGGTAGCGACGATACCCGTCGGTCTCGAAGGGAGTCGGGCGCGTCGGGGTGATCACGTCGAGGTGGCTGCGGAACTGCTGCAGCGCCTGTTGTTCGAGCGCCCTGAACCCGGACACGTCGACGCCGACGCGCCGGCGCGGGACGGCCGACAGGTCGGTGTCCCGCTTCAGGGTCACGATGAACTCGAAGACCTCGCCGCAGGCCCCCGACGCCTCGCAGGCGGCGCGCGCGATGGCATTGGTGGCGACGTGCTCGGCGTGCCCCTCGAAGGGACTCGGGATGTAGAGCTCGGAGGGACGCAACTCGGCCAGCAGTGCCGTGACGCGGCGGGTCGTCTCGGCCTGCTCGGCGACCAGGCGCTCGTTCTGCACGTCGAGGAACCGGATCTCGCCCTTGCCGCCGGTGAGGATGTCCACGGACCGGCGCGTCTCGTCCTTGCGCATCGTGGACACTTCCAACTCGCTGGGGTTGCTGGTCACGCCGAACCGGCGCAGCAGCGCCCGCCCGTCGGTCACCACGACCACGACCACGCGACGGCCTTCCGCGGCGCGCCTGGCAATCACGCCGCCGCAACCCAGCGTCTCGTCGTCGGGGTGCGGTGCGAGAACGACCACCGGACCGGCCTGGGCGGCACGCAGGCGTCCGTGGGCAGGCGCGCCCGCCAGGGCGAGGAGGAGGCCGACGAGGGCAAGACGGGAGAGCCGCATGGAGGGGTATTAGAACGCAGAAACACCTGACGCCTGACGCCGCCGTTCGGACCTGTCCGACGGTCAGGGCACGGCAGGCGAGGCACTGTCGACTGCACGACGCGCCGTGTACGGCGCCGAGCGGTGAGGCCGGCTCCACGTCAGACGCGGCAGGCGACGGGCGTTTCGGGCCCAGCGCGATCGCACCGGCCCTCCCGTGCCATCGCGCAGGGAGATCAACCGTGCATCGTCTGACACTTGCCCTCGTCTCGTCGCTCCTCGTCCTCGTCTCGGCCTGCAGCAAGGGTAGCGGGCCCTCCACGCCCACCGGCCCCTCGTCGAGCACGCCGACGCGCATCATCAACCTGTCGGGCAGCCTGGCGTTCGGCAGCGTGAACGTCGGGAGTTCTCGCGACGCCACCCTCACGATCACCAACACGGGCACCGCGCCGCTCACCGTCACCGGGATGAGCGCCACTGGTGGCTTCCCTGACCACAGCAGCGTGTCGTGGACGCAGGGCACCATTCCCGCCGGAGGCTCGCAGTCGGTGAACGTCCGCTTCGAGCCCAGGTCGGCCGGGACGTTCTCGGGCACGCTGACGGTGAACGCCGACCACACGGGCGGCGTGAACACCATCGCGGTGTCCGGCACGGGGGCCGGCGTCACCGCGGCCGGGACGTGGTCGGGCCGCTACGTCGTCGAGCGGTGCGACGGCACGGGGTCGGTGCAGGACCTGTTCTGCAGCGCAAACCGTGGGCTGTATCCGGCAGGCACGTCGCTGCCGCTCGACCTGGTGCTCACCCAGAGTGGGAGCACCGTCTCCGGAACCGCCTACTTCGGGCAGGTGACCGGCCCGGTGACCGGCGTCGTGTCGTCCGGCGGGACACTCACCTTGCAGGGGACTGCACGGTCGAGCGGCCTCACGATCACCGTCACGGGATGGAGCACGCCGATCAACGGCAACAGCATGACCGGCGTGATCAACTTCAACGTCGGCTCCGGCTCCCTGCCCGGCGTCGCGGCGATCACCGCTCGCCTCACGCAGGTCACGCGGTAGAGGCGTCGCCTCGACACCACCCGGCGGGGCGAGGCGCGGTCGGCTGTGCGCAGGGCCAGCGACCGCGCCCGATCCCTCCGGTGAGAGACTCGCCCGCCACAACCCGGGCATGCGTACAGGGGAAGGCGCAAGTGTACGGATGCGCCAGCGCACGTTCCAGAGGGAACGCCGGGGAGTCCCCCCAGCGCGACCTCTGTCGCTGCCGCGCGGCATCCGGCACAACCTTGGGTGGTGTCCGGGCGGCCACCGCGATACCTTCTTCACGCCGGGGACCCACGGCAGAGCGCACCAGTCATGTCGAGCGATCCATACCAACACCGCATCCGTACCTGTCGATGATGACGTCGACTGCACCTCACGGCAGCAGCCTCACCCCCACGCTGACCACGTCGCTTCCGCCCGCCCTGATGGCGCAGGCGGCGCGTCGGTTGCGCGTCATGGCGCTGCTCTACGCTGGCGTGTTCTTCGTTGCGGGCATCCTGCCGGTGCTGCTCCTGCCCGAGGAGCGCACCATCTTCTTCTCGCATCCGACCCGCTGGCTGCCGTCGGCGCTCTCGATCGGGACGGCGCTGGTGGTCGCCTTCGTCGCCGGTCGCCCCGCCCTCACAC
This sequence comes from Luteitalea sp. TBR-22, assembly GCF_016865485.1. Taxonomy (NCBI): domain Bacteria; kingdom Pseudomonadati; phylum Acidobacteriota; class Vicinamibacteria; order Vicinamibacterales; family Vicinamibacteraceae; genus Luteitalea; species Luteitalea sp. TBR-22. The sequence continues at coordinate 1,762,119 of NZ_AP024452.1, forward strand.
CGGAGGCGGTGGTGCGGCTCGGCTTGCTGTTCCAGGTCGTCGGCACGCTCGGCATCGCCTGGTCCGAGTACCTGCAGCCGGCCGACGGCACCACCGCGATGTCGCCGATGAAGGGCCTGTCGTGGGCGGCGGTGTGGATGCTGTCGTTCACGATCACGGTGCCGAGCCCGCCGCGCCAGGCCTTCACCGCCGCGATGAGCTCGGCCGTGATGGTGCCCCTGGTCGCCGCACTCGCCACGCGCTGGGGCTACCTGCCGTCGGTCTCGGGACCCGAGTTCTTCCTCCACGTCGTGCTGCCGTACCTCGTCGTGGTGGCCATCGCGGGGGTCGGCGCCCGCCTGGTCTACAGCCTCGGCGTCGACCTGAAGCGTGCGCAGGATCTCGGCAGCTATCAACTCGAGGAGCGCCTGGGCTTCGGCGGCATGGGCGAGGTGTGGCGGGCGCGGCACCGGCTGCTGGCGCGCCCGGCGGCCGTCAAGCTCATTCGCCCGGAGGTCTTCGAGGCAGCCGGCATCGCGCGGCAGTCGGAACTGCGGCTGCGGTTCGAGCGCGAGGCGCAGACCACCGCGCTGCTGCAGTCACCGCACACGATCCATCTGTTCGATTACGGCGTCACCGAAGAGGGCGCGTTCTACTACGTGATGGAACTGCTCGACGGCTTCGACCTGCGGACGCTGGTCGACCGCTTCGGGCCGCTGCCGGTCGAGCGCGCCGTGCACCTGCTGGTGCAGGCGTGCCACTCGTTGGCCGAGGCGCACGCGGTGGGGCTGGTGCACCGGGACATCACGCCGGCCAACATCTTCGTGTGCCGGTACGGTCGCGACGTCGACTTCGTGAAGGTCCTCGACTTCGGCCTCGTCAAGCCGCACGAGACCAGCGTGCGCGACGAGTCGATCGCGCGCCGCGATCGCGTCGGCGGCACGCCGGCGTTCATGTCGCCCGAACAGGCGCTGGCCGATCGGCCCATCGACGCGCGGTCGGACCTCTACGCCCTCGGCTGCGTGGGGTACTGGCTGGTCACCGGCGCCGTGGTGTTCCCCCGCAACACGCCCATGGCCATGGCAGTGGCGCACACGCAGGCCGTGCCGGAGCCGCCGTCGGCACGGACCGAACTGCCGATCCCGCCCGAGTTCGACGCGCTGATCCTCGAGTGCCTGGCCAAGGCGCCCGAGGATCGGCCGCCGTCGGCCGAGGACCTCGCGCAACGCCTGCAACGGCTCACCGGCTTGCCTCCCTGGGAGCGCGCCCAGGCGCGCGCCTGGTGGAACCTTCACAAACCGATCGATCCGGCCCGCAAGCGGTTGGCCGCCGACACGACCGCCGTGCGCACGGTGCGGCCGAGGCGGTAGGGCAGGAACTCCCGAACGCCGAACGGCGAACGAGAACGACGGAGGCTACCCAGCGGGGCGGGCGAATCTGCGATACCGTGCTGGCGTCGGAGGTCGTGCATGGCCAGGCAGCCCCTCGTCCACATCGTCGGCATCGACTGCGCCACGCGCGAGGCGAGCACCGGCGTCTGTCTCGCCACGTGGGATGGACGCCACCTCACGATCGCGGAGGCGTGCACCTGTCGTCCCGACCGAACGGCCGAGGATGCCGCGCGCGGCTGGCTCGCCGACGCCCCCAGCGGCATCGTGGCCCTCGATGCCCCCCTGGGCTGGCCCGACCCGCTCACTTGCGCGCTGGCCGACCACCAGGCCGGCGGACGCCTGCCGTTCGTGGCCGACGACCTCTTCGCGCGCGAGACCGATCGCGCCATCACCCGACGTCACGGCCGCACCCCGCCGCACATCGACGGCAACCAGGTGGCGCGCACGTCCCTCGCCGCGCTGCACCTGCTGTCGCGTCTGCGCGAGGACCTGGGGCGCCCGATTCCCCTTGCCTGGGCCTCCGGCGCGCCCGACGGGCTGGTCGCCATCGAGGTGTTTCCGGCGGCCACCGCTCGCGCGCACGGCCAGGACGGCACGCTGCCCTCGTGGGTCACGCCCAACCCGCACCCGGCGATGACCCGGACCATGCACGCGCGCGACGCGATCCTGTCGGCCGTCGCCGCCGTGGACATGCTCGAGGGCCGCGCCGTGCCGCCACGCGGCGCCGAACAGGAACGGCTGTCGCGGCGCGAGGGATGGATCTGGGCCAGGTAGTGTTTGACGTTTGACGTTTGACGTCGAGCGCCGAGCGCCGGACGCCGAACGCGGAGGCGTCGGCTGCCGCGCGATCGTGACACGCCCGCGTCAGCCCCCCGGCCTGGTCGTGCCAGTGGGCACCTTCCGGATGGCGTTCATGAACTGCGCGTTGGTCAGCACGTTGCTGGCCAGGTCGAGGATCGCTGACGTGATCGTCTCCGTGTAGTTGAGGCGCCGCATCCGCCGCCCCCAGTTCTCCCCGCGGCCGGTGGCGAGCGCCGCCCAGACCTCCGCGCCCTCCCTGTTTGTCAGGCGCAGGCGTACTCGCACGGTGCCGGTGTACGTCTCGCCGTCGTCGATCCAGAACTGGGTGAGCTCGCCGGTGAGTGTCAGGTCTGCGTCCTCCGTGACGAGATCGAGCCCGCCACTTGCCAGCTCACGTCGCAGGTGCTGGTCGACGAACGCCGCCACGTCGGTGCCCGTCACGACACGCGTGTTGCGACCGGTGACGTCGCCGATGGACGTGCGGTCCTCGCGCGCGTCCGCCAATGGCACCACGCGCAGCCGCTCGAGGCCGCCCGTGAGATCCACCACGGGCACGGCAGGGACTTCCCGCGGTGTCCATTCCAGCGGGACGTCGAACGACTTGACGGGTGGCTGCGCGGCCACGCGCGCGCCAGCCAACAGCGCGATCGCGGCGACCGCCACGATGGCGAAGCTGCGTGTGGGCCGTGAGTGGTGAGGCATGTGGATTCTTCCTCGTTACCCGGCACTCCGTGCGCGGTGCCCGGTGCCCGGTGCCCGACGTCCGCTGCCCGGTGCCCGGTGCCCGGTGCCCGGTGCCCGGTGCTAGTACCGGCAACTCCCCGGCTCGTCGTGGACGATGTAGCGCTTGTAGTTGCGCGCCTTGGGGTCGCGGCACCCCGACAGGTTCAGGAGCTCCACCTTGCGGAAGTCGACCGGGTGGCTCTCCGACTGCAGGGAAATCGACCCGCTCGTCAGCAGCGTCCCATCGACCTTCTGGCGCGGGTCATGGTTGGTGACGTTGCCGCCGCCCACCTGCGGGCGCTGGTACTCGAGCACGACCTGCCCGTTCACCACGTGACGGATGAACTCGCCGCCGTGCACGTGCGCCTCCGCGCGCACCCATTGGTCGCCGTCGAAGGTCGCCGACGACGAGTTCTGGCAGTGTCGGGTGAACAGCACGCCGTTCATCTCGACGTTGGTTCCGGGCGTGCACAGGTTGGCCGTGGTGCGCGGGCCCTTGCCCAGGCCACCGAGCAACTGCACCTCGATCGAGATCGGGAAGTCCTGCTCGCGCTGCATGGTCTGCGCGGGTTGGCCGTGGACCATGATGCCGCTGTTGCGCGTCGCCCAACCGGGGCCGCCGGACACCTGATCGCCGACGAAGCGGTACTCGACCGCCACGACGTAGTACGAGAAGGCATCCTTGTAGAACAGGTGCCCGAACCGTTCCTTGAAGGTGTCGTACTCGTCGTAGCGCACCTTCAGCAGGCCGTCCTCGACGCGGAACGTGTGCAGCGCGTTCTCGCCGACCGGGTAGCCGGTGATCTTCGGGGTCCATCCCGCCAGGCTCTTGCCGTCGAACAACTGGATCCAGTCCTCTCGGTCGGCAGGCGCCTGCGCGGCAGAGAGGACCGCCCCGGCGACCAGCACCCACGGCAGCAGCAGCTTCATCGCGGTCACCTGGCGCTGGCCGCAATGAGGGCCGCAAGGCAGGACGAGACGAGCGGTGGGACGTCGACGGCGGCGGGCAGCACACGCATGGCGACAAGAGTAGCCGAGGATGAGGGGCCGGTTCGCCGCGCCCCTCGAGGACCGCCAGGGGCTATGCGAGCTTCGCCTTGAAGAACTCCAGCGTGCGCGTCCACGCCAGTTTCGCCGAGGCCTCGTCGTAGCGCGGCGTCGTATCGTTGTGGAAGCCGTGCTGCGCGCCGGGGTACATGTGCGCGGTGTAGGTCACGCCTGCAGCCTTCAGCGCCGCCTCGTAGGCCGGCCAGGCCGCGTTGATGCGCTCGTCCTTCTCGGCCAGGTGCACGAGCAGCGGCGCCTTCACGGTCGCGGCGTTCTCGGGGGGCGGCGTGTTGCCGTAGAACGGCACCGCGGCCGCCAGATCCGGCAGCCTGGTGGCGAGCAGGTGCGCGATGCCGCCGCCGTAGCAGAAGCCCACCACGCCGACCTTGCCGGTGCAGTCCGCGTGTCCCTTCAGGAAGCGGAACGCCGCCATCATGTCCTCGCGCGTCTTCGGCTGCTCGAGGGTCGCGAAGAGCGCGCGGGCCTTGTCCTCGTCGCCGGGATAGCCGCCGAGTGGCGCGAGCGCGTCGGGCGCGAGCACCACGAAGCCCTCCAGCGCGAACCGCCGGGCGACGTCCTCGATGTGTGGGTTGAGGCCACGGTTCTCGTGGACGACGAGCACGCCCGGCTGCTTGCCCGTGGCGGCCTTCGCCTTCACGAGGTATCCGCGCGTCGTCGGGTAACCCTGCGGTGATGGGTACGTCACCGACTCGGTCACCAGCCGGGCGTCGTCGCGGGCGATCACCTGCGCCTCGGCGAACCGCGGGTTGAGCGCGTCGAGCAGCATCGCGGCCGTCACCCCGCCCACGGCGAACCTGCTGGCGCGATCGAGGAAGCCACGCCGGTCGATGTCGCCGTGGACGTACGCGTCGAACAGGATCAGCAGTTCCTCGTCGAAATCGGCTGCGGTCTTGCGTTCCATCGGGTCTCCCTGTCGCCCGCGCCTCGGCGGGGCGGCGGCATCCGGCGCCGGCATGCGGTCATGCCTGGTCCCGGCCGTGATGACGGTGTCGCCCTGATTACTGCCGCGAGGGGCCGGGCGTTACACGAGGATGAGTTTCCCCCCGGCGATGATCAACACGACGCCGAGGAGCTGGCGGAAGGTGTGGGGAGCGATACGGCGCGCGCCGAGGTCGCTGCCGATCACGCCGCCGACCACGGCCGCCGTCGCCAGGAGCGGCAACCCCGGGGCGAAGGTGGCGGTCGTCGGCGCGTTGCCGAGCAGGCCGGCGACCGAGTTGACGAGGATGAAGGCGGCCGACACGCCGCCGGTGTCGCGCGTCTCGGCCCAACTGGCGAAGATGAGCAGGGGGCTCAGGAAGATGCCCCCGCCGGTGCCGGTCAGGCCCGACAGCAACCCGATTCCCGCACCGAGCACCACCGCGACCGGGACCGACAACCGGCGCGTCACCTCGCGCGTGCGGTCGGCGACGACGGCGCTCGCCGGGCGCAACAAGCGCCACGCGGCGACGAGCAGCACGAGTCCCACCAGCGTCTTGTGCCAATGACCGCCCAGCTGAAGGGCGCCGCCCACGAACGCCAGGGGTATGGACCCCAGCGCGAAGGGCCAGAGCAGCGCCAGCGAGAAGTGCCCGGCGCGCATGAACCGCCACGTCGCGATCGTGGCGACCAGGATGTTGAGGACGAGGGCGGTCGGGCGCATCACCTCGGGCGCCACGCTCAGCAGCGCCATGGCGGCGAGATAGCCGGAGGCGCCAGCATGCCCGACCGACGAGTAGAGCAGCGCGGCCACGAAGATCAGTCCGGCCAGCACGAGCGTGGAGGTCAGCACGCTTGCATGCTAAACCGGGAGTCGGGAACCGGGACTCGGGAGTGGGGAGTCGGGAGTCGGGAGTCGGGAGTCGGGCGGCTGGCCTTGCGCAACGTCGGCGTTCCAGCCTCCAATGCCCCATGCCACACCTCTCGATGCTGCGGTCGTACACGTGGGCCGATCTCCTGACGATCGGCAACGCCGCCTGCGGGACGCTGGCGATCCTGCTGTGCCTCGAGTCGCTGGCCGAGCAGAACCCGGCCTGCCTGTGGTACGCGATGGGGTTGCTACCGCTGGCGCTGGCGCTCGACGTGGCTGACGGCTACGTGGCGCGACTCGACCGACGCCGCCAGTCACGCCTCGGCGCCGACCTCGACTCGCTGGCCGACGTCATCTCGTTCGGCGTCGCGCCGGCAGTCATCGGGTACGCCCTCGGGCTGCGCGGCGGCTGGGACATCGCGGTGCTGACCTACTTCGTCGCGTGCGGGGTGAGCCGACTGGCGCGCTTCAACGTGACCGCCTCGGCGCTGGCCGACCAGGCGACCGGCAAGGTGAAGTACTTCGAGGGCACGCCGATCCCGACCAGTGTGCTGATCGTTGCCCTGCTGGCGGCCGCGACGTGGGCCGGACGCACCGGTCCGGACCTGTGGCTCGGCGCGGTTCGGCTCGGCCCTGCCTGGCTGCACCCGCTCGTGCTCGTCTACGCCGCCAGCGGCAGTGCCATGATCAGCGCCACCTTGCGGATCCCGAAGCCGTAGGGGGATGCCGCGATGCCGCGGTGCTGCATGCAGAAAGCGATCGTGGCAGCGCGCCTCTGACCAAGGCGTCGTTCCGTTGCGCGGCCGTCTTCGTTACAAGGAGCAGGACACGTGTTGCTCCGCTCGCTCCTCGCCCTCCTGTCCCTGGCGCCGCTCATGGCGTTCCAGCCCGCGACGGTCGCGCCCGATCCCGACGTCGCCGCCAGCGTCACCCGGATCCTCGGCAGCGCGCGCCATCCGGGCCTGCGGTGGGCGTCCATCGACGACGTGTCCCGCGACCTCTGGGTGGTCTACGAGGGCGAGCCCGATCGACTCGCCTGGTTCGACGGCGGCGCCCCCCTGCCGACGACGGCGGCAGCCGTCGCGGCGGTGGCCGATGCGGCCCGTTTCGGCCTCGACCCCGAAGACTACGACGCCACCCGGCTGCAGGCGCAGTGGGCCGACCTGCAGGGAGGGCCGGCCGCCGCGGCCACCCGCGCGCAGTTCGACGTTGCGTTGAGTGTCGCCGTGGCGCGGCTCGCTCGCGCGGTGCACGTCGGGCGGATCGAGCCGGAACTCCTCGGGTGGAAGTATGCCGGTGCGCACCAGCGCCATGACGGCGTCGCCGCGGTGCTCAACGCCCGCACCAGGGGGCTTGCCGAGGTGCTCCGCGATCTCGAGCCCCGCGCCGACGGCTACACGCAGACGCGCGCTGCACTGGCGACGTATCGGGCGCTGGCGGCACTGGGCGAACCGGTGCAGGTGCCGCCGCTGCCCTCGACGATGCCGCGCCTGATGGCTGGGGCGACCTGGGCCGGCGTGCCGGCCCTTGCCGCCCGACTCGTCGCGACCGGCGACCTGCCGTCGGCACCCGCGATGGACAGGGCACCGCGGTACGCCGGGACGCTCGTGGACGCCGTGCGGCGCTTCCAGGGACGCCACGGACTCGAAGCCGACGGGCGCGTGGGCGCCGCCACGCTCGCGGCGCTGAACGTGCCGTTGGCCGAGCGGGTGCGACAGATCGAGCGTTCCCTCGAGCGTCTCCGGTGGCTGCCCGACCTCGCCGACGTGCCACACATCCTGGTCAACATCGCGTCGTTCCGGCTGCGCGCCAGCGACCCCCGCACGCCGGGCCCGCCGCTGCGCATGAACGTCGTCGTCGGGGGAGCCGCCGATCGCCAGACCCCGTTGTTCATCGAACAGCTCGAGTACGTCGAGTTCCGGCCCTTCTGGAACCCGCCGCCGAGCATCGTCAAGGACGAGATCCTCCCGAAGGCGCGCGCCGACGCGACGTTCCTCGCGCGAAACGCCTACGAGATCGTCGCCAGCCGCGCCGCCAGTGCGACTGCGATCGAGGCCACGCCCGAGAACCTCGCCAAGGTGGAGCACGGGCGGTTGTACATCCGGCAGCGCCCGGGGCCGGGCAACTCGCTGGGCCTCGCGAAGTTCGTGTTCCCCAACGACGACGCGATCTACATGCACGGCACCCCGACGCGGCACACCTTCCGCAAGGCGCGGCGGGACGCCAGCCACGGGTGCATCCGGGTCGAGCACCCCGAAGCGCTGGCCGCCTGGCTGCTGCGGGGCGACGCCGCCTGGACGGCAAGGCGCATCGATGCGGCGATGAAGGCCGAGACGACCTCGCGGGTCATGCTCGACGCGCCGGTGCCGGTGATCCTGTTCTACGACACGGTCCAGGTGAGCGACACGGGCGACATCGCGTTCCTGCCTGACATCTACGGACACGACCGCACCCTGGCTGCAGCGCTGGCCAGGGGCTACCCGTACCCGGCGATACCGCAGGCGGCGCTCCCGCAAGCGGTCGGAGAGACCAGCAAGCGGTAGGAGTACGCGACACGGCTGCGATCAAACGGCGAAGGTGTGCCGGGACGCGGATGCTAAGGTGTCTGGATGCACCACCGGCGTCGCTTCCTCAGGACCCTGGCTACCGCCGCCCCGCTCGCTGCTTTCCCAGGCAAGGCCCTCGCGGCCATGCGCAGGCCGCGCGTGCTCGCGTTGGCGCACCTCCACACGGCCGAGACGCTGAAGGTCGAGTACGGTGACGCCGACCGCTACTTCCCGGACGCGCTCGCGGCGGTCAACAAGCTGCTGCGCGACTTCCGCACCGGCGACGTGCACGACATCGACCCGGCACTGCTCGACCTGCTCGCGGCGCTGCGCGCCCGCACCGGCACCGCCACGCCCTTCCAGGTGATCTCGGGGTATCGGTCGCCGCAGACCAACGCGATGCTGCACCGCCGCAGCCCCGGCGTCGCGTCGGGCAGCTTCCACATGAAGGGCCAGGCGATCGACATCCGCCTCGGCGACGTCTCCCTCGGGGCGCTCCGCAATGCCGCGCTCGACCTCGGCCTGGGTGGGGTGGGGTACTACCCGTCGTCCAACTTCGTCCACGTCGACACCGGCCCCATCCGAACCTGGTAGGGCTTCGGTCCCTCGCGCCCGGCCTTCGGCCTTCGCGCACCGCATTCCAGCATCGCCGCTTCGCAGCATTCCGTAATGCCGTCCCGCACCGGCCACGTCTTCGTCACGCTCGGCGACCTGACGCGTTTTGCCGCCGACGCGCTGATCCTGCCCACCGATCGCGCCTTCACCGTCGAGGAAGGCTGGCGCAGCCTCCTCGACGCCGGCGCCTGCCCACCTGCCGGCCTCGCGCAGGGCCGCGTGCGCGCCTTCGTGCACCGGCCGACGGGCCACGAGGACCAGCGGGTGCGCGTGTGGACCAACGTCGGCGCCGAGTCGCCCGTCGGCAGCGAGTGGTTCGTCGATGGCGCGTGCGAGGCGCTGGAGCTCGCGGCCGATGCGCTCGGGGGCCAGACGATGCCGGGGGCCGCAGGGCGCCGACCGCTGGTGGCCCTGCCACTGGTCGGCACGGGACTCGGCGGCGGCCGGCACCGCTCCGGCGACATCGTGAAGGCGCTGCTCCCGCGCCTCGGCGCGACGGCGACCGCCAAGGGCGTCGACGTGGCCCTCGTGCTGATGCGCGAGCGCACCTACGCGGCGGTGCAGGCTGCCCGCGCGTCGATGACCGGCACGACCTTCGACACGCTGCTCACGCCGGTTCTGCGCGCCGAGGGCGACACGCTGGCCGGGTACGCGCGGCGCGGCGACCTCGTGCTGTTCATCGGCGCCGGCGCCAGCATCGGCGGCGGCCTCCCCGGCTGGGGCGACCTGCTTGATCGGCTCGCCGGCGACGCCGGCTTCTCGCTCGACGAGCGCGCGAAGCTGCGCAATCTCGACGAGCTCGATCGCGCGCGCATCGTGCAGATGCGCCTCGAGGCGCGCAGCCAGCGGCGGCTCGGCGAGCACATCGCCTCGATGATGAGCGCGAGTCCCTTCCGGCCGCTCACGCAGACGCTGCTCGCGTCGCTGCCGGTGACCCAGGCTGCGACGACCAACTACGACCAGCTGTTCGAGGGCGCCTCGGGCGACGTGGGCATCGACTGCGCCATCCTGCCGTACGCGCCTGCCCCGGCGCGCCGGCGCTGGTTGCTCAAGCTGCACGGGTGCGTCACGCACCCCGAACACATCGTGCTCACGCGCGACGACTACCTGCGGTTCTCCTCGAGCCGCGCCGCGCTCGCCGGCATCGTGCAGGCGCTGATGGTCACGCGGCACATGCTGTTCGTGGGGTTCTCGCTGCGCGACGACAACTTCCATCGCATCCTGCACGACGTGCGCAGCACGATGACCGCCGCGGGCGTCGGCGACCAGCCGTTCGGCACGGCGCTCGCCCTGTTTGCCGAGCCCTTCAAGCAGGACCTGTGGGAACGCGACGTGCGCATCATCCCTGCCTCCACCGAGGAGTGGGCGAGCGCGCACGGCGACCCGATCCGCGAGCAGGACGCGGTGCGGCGCCTGCTCGTCCTGCTCGACTACATCGGGATGCGCGCCTCGAGCGGCGCGTCGCACCTGCTCGACCGGCACTTCGACGGCGTGCTCTCGGACGCGGAACTCGAGGTCGGCCGGGCGCTGCAGGCGCTGGCCGCGGGTTTCACGCCGGCCGAGTGGCACACGACGGCCGGCCAGCGGGTCCTGGCCCTGCTCAGGGAGTTGGGCTGGGACGGCGCGTGACGCGGCGCGCCCATTCGCGTGCCGGCCACTCCACCAGGTGATGCACCAGCGCAGCCAGGGCCAGTGAGGTCGGCAGGCCGATGAACGCCACCCATGGCCACGTCCAGCCGGCGAAGAACAGCGCGCCGAACAGCGGGTAGTGCCAGAGGAAGAACGGGTACGACACGTCGCCCATCCACAGGGACCAGGGGTGGCGCAAGAGGCGGTCGGCCATCCCGGCGTCGCGGGACCGCTCCGGCATCGCCGCGACCAGCAGCGGCACCGAGGCCAGCAGCGCCACGGTCAACGCCGGCATGAGCAGCCCCAGGCGCCGCCACGGCACGCAGAAGCTCGCCCCGAGCAGCACCGTCGTCAGCGTCAGCACGCGCGGATGTCCCCACCAGCCGTCCAGGCGCGCCCGCATCCCGGGCTCGAACCGGACCAGCGCCAGCGCAGCACCGATCATCGGCGCCGCCAGGCGGCTCGCCGGCGCGTTGTAGGCCCAGGCGATGTCGGCCACGGCCCACGGCGCGTGTCGCATCGCGAGCGAGGCCAGGCCGAGCAGGGCGGTCGTTGCTGCCGCCACCAGAGGCCGTGTCGACACCAGTCGGCAGGCGCCGAGCACCAGGGGCAGCAAGGCGTAGAACTGCACCTCGAGCGCCACCGACCAGGTGTGACCGAACAGGAGGGGGTAGTCCAGTCCGGCGGCGCGCGTCAGGTTGGCGCGGAAGGTCGCAGCCACCCAGGCGTCGCGCTCGACCTGCCCCCAGGCGGGGGTGGCCCACCCGGCGGCCGCGGCGAGCGTGAAGGCCACCAGCGTCACCAGCAGGGCCGGCAGCACGCGCGCGGCCCGTCGTGACGCGTAGGCGATCGTCGGCATCCGACCGACCCTGTCGGCGTCGCTCCACAGCGCGTGCGCGATGACGAACCCGCTCAGCACGCAGAACACTTCGAGGGTGAGCGGCCCGCCCGGCGCGAGGCGCGGCTTCAGGTGGAAGGCCGCGACGACGAGGCACAGGATGCCGCGCACGCCGTCGAAGGCGCGCCACGCATGCGGAGGGCTCCCGGCCGACACGCCGAAGAGCCTACTGCACGGGCGCCGTCACTCCGGCGCGTTCCTGATGTCGGCAGCCGCGCGCGCGTGCTTGTCGGCGAGGGTACGCATCGCCCGGGCGTCCTTGCGGGCACGAGCCGCGTCCTGGCGCTCGGTGTAGCCGGCGCGATGCATCGGCGCGGCCTTGTATTCGTGGGGATACCAGCCCTGCTCGAGCTGGCGCGCCTTCTTCTCCAGCCGTCTCGCCTCGCGCTCGAGGCTGGCGGCGCGGTCGCTGTAGGCGTCGGCGACCTGCGTGTGCTGCTCGGCCGATTCGGCCACGGCTGCCAGCCGCGCCAGTTGCTGCTCCGCCGTGAGCACCTGCGCCGCGCCGGCGAGGCTGCTCCCCAGCATGGTGGCCGCCACGACCGCGGCCGCGATCAACCGTCGTTGTCGTTGCACGTCGACTCCTCTCCTGGTTAAGGACGGTCCCGCCACACCAACGGATCCAGTAAGCCAGATCGGGCGGACTGGTGCAACACGCCCCGGGCCCGTGGCAGGATGCGGGCATGACGCGCAATGACCTCGGGCGCCTGGTCGACTATCACTACTGGGCGCGTGATCGACTGCTGCAGGCCGTGGCCCGGCTCGATGCCGAGGCCTTCACCCGCGACCTCGGGAGCAGTTTCGCCTCGGTGCGCGACACGCTGGCGCACCTGCAGGGCGCCGAATGGATCTGGATCTCCCGGTTCAAGGGAGAGTCGCCGACGCAGTCGCTGCCCCTCGAGCGGTTCGCCACCCTCGACGAGCTACGCGCGGCCTGGGTCGTGACGGAGGCCGATCTCCGTGCGCTGGTCGACGGCCTGCCAGCCGACGGCTCGGCGCGCGTCGCCTACCGGCTCCTGAACGGCCAGCCCGGCGAGAACACCATCGCCGAACTGGTGCAGCACCTGGTCAACCACGGCACCTACCACCGGGGCCAGGTGGTCACCATGCTCCGGCAACTGGGCGCAACGCCACCGGCGTCGATGGATCTGGTGGCGTTCTTTCGGGAACACCCGGTCCCCTGAGCCCACGGGCCGGGGGCGGCCCTACCGCCCAGGAGCCGCAGCCCGCTGCCATCCCCGCGCCGGCGCGCCGGACGGGGGGCGACTGCCTGTTGCCGCCTAGGCGCGCCAGCTGCGATGCGGGGCCGCCGACTGGCGACGGTCGGGGCTCCAGATTTCGCCGCAGGGCTCGCATCGCCAGTATCCGTGCGCGCTCGGCGACTTGGCCGCCGACACGATGCGCGTGGAGGCACAGGAGGGGCAGGTCGTGGGCAGTGATTCGTCGGTGGCGGACGCGGCGAAAGCCTGGCGCGCGTCGCGCGCCGGCAGGGACGACGATGGGGGAACCATCCGTCATCGTCTCACGCGTGCTCATGGCCGCGGCAGGAATCGACGACAGCCGAGCTGGTGCGGTCGGGAGCGGGTGCGGGAAATCACGCGAACTGGCGGCAGACGACGAACCCGCGCCGCAGTTTCCCGCGGCGCCGCGTCGCGGGCAGGGCGGCACCCATCGTGCAGTCACTGTTCCGGACGCACCTCAGCAACGGAGGGCACCGTGCGCGTGGCCGACGTGATGGATACGCAGGTGGACGTGCTCGACATCCGCACGCCCGCGGAAGATGCGTGGGATCTGATGAAGCGGCGCCAGTTGCAGCTGCTCGTGGCGGCCGACGGCGACCGCATCGTGGGGGTCGTCGATCGGGCGCGGCTCGGCGGACCCCACGGCCTGGCACACCGCCACCACCGGACGCTGGTCGACTTCCTGCGGCACGACCCGCTCGTCCTTTGCGCCGATTACCCCGTGGGACGCGCCGTCGAACTGTTGGCCGACGACGTGGCCGGCTGCGTGCCGGTCGTCGACAACGGCCGGCTGGTGGGCGTGCTGACGGTGGGCGGGTTGCTCAAGCGCCTCCACGAGACGGCGGCGTCGCGCAAGCGGGCGTGAGCGCGTCGGCGCCGAAGAACCAGCGCTTCTGCAGCTCGGTCGCGCCGACGTACGCGGTGGTGATGCCGACCACGGTGGCCAGCAGCGGCAGTGGCAGGGGCACGAAACCCACCAGTCCTGCCCCCGGCAGGTACGGCAGCGCCAGCGCGAAGGCGATCAGCGCGATCGTGCTCACCAGCAGGAACGTCCCGGGGCGGCTCTGCGTCATCGGGCGGCGCGTCCGGACGACCAGCGCCACCACCAGTTCGGTCAGCAGGGATTCCACGAACCACCCGGTGCGGAAGGTCGCCGGCGTGCCCGGCGCCATGCGCAGCAGCACCGCGAAGGTGCACAGGTCGAACACCGAGCTGAGGGCGCCGAAGGCCACCATGAAGCGGATGAGCCCGCGGAGGTCCCAGCCCTCCGGGCGCGCCACCAGCTCGGGATCCACGTGGTCGCCGGCGATGCCGATGGCGGGGACGTCGGAGAGCAGGTTGTTGAGCAGGATCTGGCCGGCCGTCAGGGGCAGGAAGGGCAGGGCCAGCGAGGCGACGGCCATGCTCGCCATGTTCCCGAGGTTGGCGCTCGTCGTGATCCGGATGTAGGTCATCGTCGTGGCGAACGTCCGGCGCCCCTCCTCGACGCCGCGTCGAATGACGTCCAGGCTGCGATCGAGCAGCACGAAGTCGGCCGCCTCCCTTGCCACGTCCACCGCCTCGTCGACCGACAGGCTGGTGTCGGCGGCCCGCATGGCCGGGGCGTCGTTGATGCCGTCGCCGAGGAAGCCGACCACGTGTCCCCGCGCGCGCAACGCCGAGATGATGCGTGCCTTCTGCCGCGGGTCCACCTCCACGTAGAGGTCCGTGTCGGACACGCGGGCGCCGAAGGCCTCGTCGCCGAGGTCGTCGAGGTCGCGGCCGGTGATCACGCGCGTGTCGGGGATGCCCACCGCCCGGGCCACGTGCCGGGCGACGAGGGCGCTGTCGCCGGTGACCATCTTCACGGCGATGCCGAGGTCGGCCAGCGCCCGCACCGCCTCCGCCGCGCCGGCCTTCGGCCTGTCGAAGAAGGTGACGAAGCCGAGCAGCGTCATGTCGCGCTCGTCCTCGCGCGTGCACGGAGCCTCGGCGTCGACCAGCCGCGTTGCGACGGCCACCACGCGGAGGCCCTCGCCGGTCCACGCCTCGTACCGGGCCTCCCACGCCGCTCGCTCGCGGGCCTCGCCCCGGCAGGCGGCCAGCACGGCAGCCACCGCGCCCTTGGTCACCAGCCGCACGCCGTCGCGGTCGGTCACCGCGACGGTCACGCGCCGGCGCACGAAGTCGAAGGGCACCTCCCCGCACTTGCGGAGGTCGGCCAGTCGCGTCGGGAAGGCCCGCAGGATGGCGTCGTCGAGCGGGCTGGCGACCCCGGTCTCCAGCGCGGCATTGATCGCGGCAGCCTCGAGGACGTCGCGGGACGGCTCGCCGTGGGCGTCATAGGCGCCCTCCACTTCCACGTGTCCTTCGGTGAGCGTGCCGGTCTTGTCGGTGCACAGCACGGACATGCCGCCGAGGTTCTCGATCGCGTGCAGCCGTCGCACGAGCACGCCGCGCGTCGCCATGGCCTGCGCGCCGCGGGCCAGGCTGACGCCGAGCACGGCCGGCAACAACTCCGGACTGAGCCCGACGGCCAGGGCGATCGAGAAGAGGAGCGTTTCGGCCGGTGGTCGCCCGCCGAGCATGTGCGCGGCGAACACGACCAGGACCATCGCCAGCATCACGATCGTCAGCAGCCCGCCGAAGTGGCGGAGGCCGCGGTCGAAGCCGGTCTCGGGCGCCGGCTGCGCAAGGCTGCCAGCCAGCCTGCCGATCTCGGTGCGCGCCCCGGTGGCGACGACGAGCACGCGCGCCGTGCCGCTGGCCACGCTCGTGCCCTGGTACACGCTGTTGGTGCGGCGCGCCAGCGGCGCGTCGGGCGGCACCACGCCGGCGGCCTTGGCGACCGGGAAGCTCTCGCCGGTCAGCGGCGCCTCGTCCACGCAGCAGTCGGTGGCGTCGAGCACCAGTCCGTCGGCTGGCACGAGGCTGCCGGCGGCCAGGCGCACGACGTCGCCGGGGACCACGTCTTCCATCGCGAGGGAGGTGGGACTGCCGTCGCGGATCACCGTGGCCCGCACGTGGAGGCGTGAACGCAGGGCGGCGGCAGCCCGCTCGGCCCGGTACTCCCGGACGTCGCCGATCACGGCGCTCGCGCCGACGATGATCAGCACGACCGCCGCGTCGGTCCATTCGCGCAGGGCCAGCGAGACCGCGGCGGCGAAGACGAGCAGCAGGATCAACGGGCTGCGCAGTTGCCGCAGGAAGATGGACAGGTGCGAGACGGCGCGCGCCGGGCGCGGGCTGTTGGGGCCGATGGCCCGCAATCGCGCGGCGGCGTCGGTCGTCGTCAGGCCCTCGGTGGAGCTGTGCATCCCCGCCGCGACCTCGGCGGCGGGCACGGCCCACCACGCGCGGGCGCCCGTTCCGGCTCCCGTCGTGCGCTCCCGCTCGGACTGCGACGGCGCCTCGTCCATCATCGCCCTGCCGATGGGACACGCAAGGTCGCTGCCATCGCGTGGACGCCCGCCGACGCGCCGCGGGCTCATGGACGCCGGGAAAACAGGCGGACTGCCCGCGCGCGTCGGGCATGCCGGCCGCGCCGACCGCGGACGTTCCCGGCGTAGCGGCGAAAATCCCGCAGGACCGCCGCCGACCCCGGTGTAGGCTCTGAACCGTCATGTCCACCACGCGTCGCTCGTTCCTGTCGTCCACCCTCGCGGCCTCCGCCGCAGCCGCCGCCTCCACCGGCCTGTACGCCCAGAAGGCGCCCGCGTCGAAGAAGGCCGCGCGCGAGTACTACGAACTTCGTGCCTATCGCCTGAAGCCCGGCGCCTCGCCCGACCTCCTCGACGGCTACCTCGAGAAGGCGTTCCTGCCCGCCCTGGCGTCGCAGAAGGTCGGCCCGGTCGGGGTGTTCACCGAGATCGACGTCGACAAGCAGGCGCAGACCGGCACGCCGAAGGCCGACACGCCCGTGTGGGTGCTGATCCGGCACCGCACCCTCGACTCGTTCGTGCGGGTGAGCACGGCCATCAACACCGATCCGTCGGTCGTGAAGGCCGGCGCGACCTACCTGCAGGTGCCCAAGGCCACGCCCGCCTTCGACCGCATCGACACGTGGCTCTACCTCGCGTTCGCGGGGCAGCCGACGATGACGATGCCGGCGCATGCGACCTCGCGGGTGCCGACGCGCGTGTTCGAGATGCGCGACTACGAGAGCCACAGCGAGGAGCGCGCGCTGTCGAAGATGGAGATGTTCAACGACGGCGAGATCGAGGTGATGCACTCGCTGGGCATGGGACCGGTGTTCTTCGGTCAGGGGATCGCCGGGCCCAACCTGCCGCACCTGCGGTACTTCACGTCGGGGCCCGACCTCAAGACGCACCTCGACGCCTGGAAGAAGTTCGGGCCGGACCCGCGCTGGGTCGCCATGAAGGACAAGCCGCAGTACAAGGACAACACGTCGAAGAACACGGCGCGTTTCCTCGTGCCGCGGCCGTACTCGCAGATCTGACCCGACACCGGGCGTGCGGTCAGCGCTTCTTCGACGCGCGCCTGGTCGCCTTCTTCGCGGTCCGCTTGGCCGGGCGCGTGGACGCCGAGCGCCCTGCGGTCTTCCTCGCCGGCGCCTTCGTCTCGCCCGCCTCGCGCCGTTGCTTGTTGACGGTCCGCGCCGCGATTTCCTCGGCGCGGGCCTCGCTGACGCCGCGCTCCTGCTCCGACTCCTTGATGTGCTCGTACTGACGGGTCCGCTTCGCGCTCTTCACTCCGCGTGGTGGCATCAGTCACCTCCTGACGGGGCGTGTCGGTGCGGGCGAGCCCGGACTTTACTCGGCCGCTCGGAAGCCGTCATGCTCTCGACTGCTCCCCGGTGGCCGGTGCCCGGACCCCTCCGAGAGGCCCCATGTTCCACGTCTTCCGCGAATATCGTTTCGAGGCCGCCCACCGCCTCACCGGCCTGCCCGAGGGCCACAAGTGCGCCCGCCTCCATGGCCACTCGTTCGTGGTGCAACTGCACTGCTCGGGTCCGATGGACGAGGCGAAGGGCTGGCTGATCGACTACTACGACATCGACACGGCGTGGGCGCCCTGCCACGAAGCGCTCGATCACCGCTTCCTGAACGACGTCGCGGGCCTCCACAACCCCACGAGCGAACACGTCGCACGGTGGATCTGGGAGCGCGTGAGGCCGCAGTTGCCGTCGCTGTCCCGGGTCGTCGTCAAGGAGACCTGCGACGCCGGGTGCATTTACGCCCCGGAGCCCTGAAAGGGCCGCCGCCGCCGCTCAGCGGCGCTACAATGGCGACGGCAGCCGGGGCCTTTCTCCACCCGCGGCAGGCCATCGCGTCCCCGGTCCTCTCGCGGGCGCTGGCGAACCCCCGCCGGCCAGAAGAGGACTGTCCCCATGAGAGGCCTGCGAACGCTCTCCGGACTCACCCTGCTCCTCTCCGCTTGCCTCGTGACGCCCCTCGTCGCGCAGGACCCGCAGATGGCACAGGCGCAGAAGATCTTCTCGCCCATCCCGTTGACGCCGCCGGCCCTGCCCGGCAATGCCGCGACGCCTGCCAAGGTGGAACTCGGCAAGAAGCTCTACTTCGATCCACGCCTCTCGGCCAGCCACGCCATCAGCTGCAACTCGTGCCACGTGGTCGGCATGGGCGGCGTGGACGGCGGCGAGACCTCCATCGGGCACAAGTGGCAACGCGGCGGGCGCAACGCACCGACGACGCTCAACGCCGTGTTCAACATGGCGCAATTCTGGGACGGCCGTGCGGCCGACCTCGAGGAGCAGGCCGGCGGACCGATGCGCAACCCGGTGGAGATGGCCTCGGCGCCCAAGGACGTGCTCGCGCAGTTGTCCTCCATCCCCGGCTACGTCGCGGCGTTCCGCGACGCGTTCCCCGGCCAGGCGCAGCCCGTGTCGCTGGCCAACGCGCAGAAGGCCATCGCCGTGTTCGAGGCCACCCTGATCACGCCGAATGCGCCGTTCGACAAGTACCTGCGGGGCAACGCCAGCGCGCTGTCGGCCGTGCAGAAGGAAGGACTCGGGCTCTTCGTGAACAAGGGCTGCGTGATGTGCCACAACGGCGTGAACGTCGGCGGTGGTCGATACGCGCCGTTCGGGCAGGTGCAGAAGCCACCCGCCCACCTGCTTCCGCCCGGCGACAAGGGTCGCCTCGCCGTGACCGGGCAGCAGAGCGACGCCTTCGTGTTCCGGACGCCGACGCTGCGCAACGTCACGCTGACGGCGCCCTACTTCCACACCGGGAGGGCCTGGGACCTGCGCGAGGCCGTGAGGGTGATGGGCACGTCGCAGCTGGGCGCCACGCTCTCGGATCGGGAGGCCGACGCCGTGGTGGCCTTCCTCGAGAGCCTCACGGGCGAGCAGCCGCGGGTGGTCTATCCCATCCTCCCGCCGAGCGTCACCGCGACGCCTCGTCCGGCACCCTGACCCTCGCCGGTCCGCGGGGCCGCGTCCGACCCGGACGCGTCCCTGCTGCGCCGAATCGACACGGTCGCGTCACAGTCCCGTCACGATCCGCGCGTCCAACGTTCCAGCATGGCGCCATGCACGTGCGGCCGGGACGAGTCCTTCCTTCCATCATCCTCTCGTCCCGGCCGCCCTTGTCCATGGCCGACGTTCGTGCCCGGGCGGCGCTAGAAGCGCGTGGTCAGCGCGACGCGCAGCGCGCGAGGACTGCCCGGCGTGATGTTCGTGTTGTTGTGGGCACTGATCGCGTAGCGCTCGTTGGTGAGGTTCTCGAGATTGGCCTGCAGCCGGACCGCGCGCGTCAGGTCGTAGAACACTGCCGCGTCGACGCGTGTCCATGACGGGAGCACCACCGTGTTGTCCGTGCCGGCGTACATGTCGTCGCGGTACAGCACGCCGAGGGCTGCCGACAGCCGGCTGGTGAGCGTCACCCTGTTCCACAGCGAGATCGAGTGTCGCGGCAGGTGGGCGAGCGAGGCGCCGGCCTGCGCGGTGGCCGAGATCGAGCGCGTGATCTCGCCCTGTTGCCAGGCGTACCCACCGGCCACGCTCCAGGCCCGCGTCAGGTACCCGTTCACCTCGACCTCGACGCCGCGGCTCCGCTGCGCGTCGACGAGGATGGACTGCGTCGGATCGAGCGGGTCCGGCACGGCCACGTTGCCGCGATCGAGCCGGTACACCGCCGTGGTGAACGACAGGCGGCGGGTCAGGTCCCACTTCGCGCCGACCTCGTAGTTGCGGAACTCCTCCGGATCGAGCGCCTGGTTGCTGATCGACAGCGACGCCAGTTGCTCGCCGGCGCGCGGCAGGTAGGTGAGGCTGTAGCTGCCGTAGACCGACAGCGGCTGGATCGGCTTGTAGACGAGCCCGAGGCGAGGCGAGACGAGCCCGTCGTCGCTGCGGAATTCCTGGTTCGAGCGGAGATTGGTGGCCCGCACGCGGAAGCTGTCCACCCGCAGGCCGACCACCGCGCTGAGCTGGTCCGAGAACGCGACCTGATCCTGCGCAAAGGCCGCGGCGATCGTCGTCACGCCGGTGTTGTCGGCGTCGGTGGCGCTCTGCCGGAACTCGATGGGCAGCGACGTGGTGGGGGAGGCGAGCGGCGCCTGGACGCTGGTCACGTTGGCGCCGATCGACGTGAAGTAGCCGGTGCGCCGGAGATTGTCGGTATCCTGCCGTCCGAACTCCGCCCCCGCGAGAATCGTGTGTCGCAGGCGCCCGGTGCGCGCCGTGATCACCGCGTCGGTCTGGTTGAACACGTTCTGGCGCGTCGTCGCGTTGTCGTACGCCGACAGCGCGACGGTCGTCCCGGCTGCGTTCACCGCGCCCGGGAAGACGTTGGCGTAGAACTTGTCGTAAGCGCCGAAGGTGGTGCGGCTGCGCAGCAGCACGGCAGGACGCAGGCGATGCTCTATGACCGCCGACGCCAGGTGCACCGTCGCGTCGGACGTGCTGCGGCTCGGGTCGCCGAAGAACGTCGACGGGGCCGTGTCGACGGGACGGCCCTGCCACGACGAGATCCCACGGTCGGCCGTCCGCGTGTCGCTGAAGAACTCGTAGCCGGCGCGCACCGTGGTCGCCGGGCTGAGGCGGAACGCCACCGTTGGATTGATGCCGAAGCGCTCGAGGCTCACGCCGTCGCGGTAGGACTCGCTGTCCTCGTACATCGCCGTTGCGCGCACGGCGACGGTGTCCGAGAGCCCACGCCCGACGTCGGCCGACAGGCGGCGGTTGTCCCACGAGCCGAGCTGCACCGAGACCTCCTGCTCCTGCCCCCACTCGGCCTGGCGCGTCACGCGGTTGATGACGCCGCCGCCACCGCCGCGCCCGAAGATCATCGCGTTGGGTCCCTTGAGGGCTTCCACGCGGTCGACGTTGTAGACGTCGCGGAAGTACTGCACGTCGTCGCGCACGCCGTCGACGAAGAAGTCGGCCGTCGTGCTGTTGCCGCGCAACACGGGCGTGTCGCGGTTGCCTTCGCCCTGCGCGAACCCGACGCCGGGCATGTAGCGTGCGACGTCGGCCATGCTCGTCATGCGCTGCTCGGCGATGAGCGTGCGCGACACGACGCTCACCGCCTGCGGGATGTCGCGCAGCGGGGTCGGCGTGCGCGTCGCCGACGACACTTCGGGGACCGCGTACGAGGGCGCCGCGCCACCCACGCTGACCGTCTCCTGGATGCCAGCCACCCGCAGCGTGAAGTCGGCCTGCAGCGTGACGCCGGCCCCGACTGCGATGCGCCGCGAGGCGTCGTCGAAGCCCTCGGCCGAGACCCGGACAATGCGCCCGCCGGCGGCGACAGGCAGCGTGTAGGCGCCGTCCTGGTCGGTGACGCCGCTCACCGTGGCGCCGGTGCGTTCTGCCACGATCTCCACCTTCGCGCCGACGATGGCGCCGCCGCTGGTGTCGACGACGCGGCCATGGACGGTCCCATCGGGAGCAGGAGCCTGGCCTGCCTGGAGAGGGTCTGCTGAGATGGCAGCGGGCAGGACCAACAGGGCGAGGAGGGCGACCGCGAGCCGGGGCATCGCTCGCAACTGCTTCTTGATAAGCACGTTAGAGCCAGAGTCTGAGGAGGTTCACGAAAGTGAGACAAGTCTCATTTACGAAACCGACTCTAAGTCCGACCGAAACAGTCCGTCAAGAAAAAAGAGACTGCGCTGGTCGGATTTATGCCCCTGGCTCTCGATCAGGCATCGACGCCGGCCCGTCCTCCGGGCCGGCGCCCTGGCCGGGTTCTGGCCGGTATCGGCAGCGCGCCGCCGGCCGACGGGTCAGCCGCGCAGCGCCGCCCACACCAGGCGCGGGTCGGCGCCGCCGACGCGCACCATCCGCACCCACAGCAGGGTCATGTGCTCGAGGTGCAGCGCCTGCGCCAGGCCCCCTACGTCCACCGCCTCCCAGCCCAACTCGGTGGCCAGGCCAGCCACCAGGGCCTTGCTCGCGGCATCGTCCCCACAGATCGGCATCATCGGCCTGACGCCGCGGGTGGCCTCGCGTCGGACGAAGTTCTCGTAGCCGTACACGCTGAACGCCTTGACGACGCGCGTGCGTGGCAAGGCGGCTTGCACGGCTTCCGATC
Organism: Luteitalea sp. TBR-22; assembly: GCF_016865485.1. Classification (NCBI taxonomy): domain Bacteria; kingdom Pseudomonadati; phylum Acidobacteriota; class Vicinamibacteria; order Vicinamibacterales; family Vicinamibacteraceae; genus Luteitalea; species Luteitalea sp. TBR-22. Next base: position 1,784,296 of record NZ_AP024452.1, read on the forward strand.
CCGAGCGCTCGCTCCGCAGACCGTGCTGCAGCCCGGGGCCGACGGGATTGGTGCAGTCGACGAGCACCTTGCCGGACAGGGCGTCGCCCATCGTCGCCGCCACGTCGTCGAGGGCGCCGAACGGCGTGGCCAGGAACACCACGTCGGCCGAACGGAGTGCGTCGGCCGGCGGTGCCACCCTGACGGCCGCGCGCGAGGCCAGCGCCCGCAGGCGGTCGTCGTCGCTCGACGCGGCCGCGATCGTCACCTCGTGCCCGAGGTCGGCGAGGCTGGCGGCCAGCGCGCCACCGACGTGCCCGTGCCCGATGCAGGCGATCCTCATCGCCCCAGTGCCTCGACGACCAGCCGTGCGGCGGCAGCACCGGAGAACTGCTGCTGGCCGGTGACCAGCAACCCGTCGCGCACGGCGAACGGGCGGAAGCGTTGATCGACGACGAAGTTGGTGCCGGCAATGGCCCGCGCCTCGTCCTCGATCCAGAAGGGCTGGATGCGCTGGCCGACGAAGGCGTCGGCGAACTGTTCCTCGCTGGTGGCAAAGCCGGTCCACGTGCGTCCGGCCACCAGGAGATCGCCACTGGACAGTCGGGTCTCGAGGAGCAGGCAGGTGGCGTGGCACACCAGGGCGGTCACCTTGCCGGCCTCGAAGAAACGCGCGACGAGCGACTGCAGCGCCGTGTTGCCGCGGAAGGTCACCATCGGCGACTGCCCGCCGACGAAGAACACCGCGTCGTAGGCCGCGACGTCCACGTCGGCCACGCTGCGGGTGTCCTGCAGGAGCGCGGCGTGCGCCGGGCTCTTCTTGAAGCCGAGGCTCAGGATGTCGGCAGCCGCGTAGCCGCTGGTGTCCTCGGGGTCGCTGAAGCCGTCGGCCTGCAGCGGCCCACCATCGGCGCTGCGGATCTCCACCTCGTAGCCCGCTTCGGTGAACTCCCAGTACGGGTGCGTGAGCTCGGCCCACCAGAAGCCGACGGGCCACCCGGTGGTGGGCGAGGTGGCAGGGTTGGCGACGACCATCAGCACCTTCTTCCGGCGCTGAGGGGTGGTGACGTTGGCGTTGGCACTCATCGGTGGACTCCAGGGAAGCAGGCGAGATTGATGCCTCCACGGTAGGAGTCCCCATTCATTGCATCAAGACATCTCGGCGCACTTCACGATTGCACCAGATGAAATCCTCAGCGCGCCGCCCGAGGCCCGCGACGGGGCCGCCGCGAGGCCTCGCGCACCGCCGCGGCGGCGCGCGTGAATACGTCGCGAAGCCAGGCGTTGGCCGGCTCGTTGTCGAGGCGTGGGTGCCAGAGCAGGCTCACGGGATACGTCGGCAACGCGACGGGGGCCTCCACGACATCGAGCGGGAGACGTGCCCGCACCGCCTCGACGGCCGATGCCGACACCGTCAACACGTCGTCGGACGCCGCCACCAGGTGCAGCGCCGCGGCGAAATAGGGCACGACGAGGCGGATGCGACGCTCGTGACCACGCTCGGCGAGCACCTGGTCGACGACGCTCTGTCGTCCGAGTGGCGCGACCACCACGTGGTCCAGTGCCAGCCAGGCCTCGAGCGTGAGCCGACGAGCCAATGCCGGGTGTCCGGCGCGGCCGACGCACACGAAGCGCTCGGTGAGCAGCGGCGACAGCCGGAACTCCGGCGGAAATGCGCCAGGCAGGCATACCGAGAGGTCGACCGTGCCGTCGCGCAGCAGCACCCAGTCGTCGACGATGCTGGGAAGGTAGCGGAGCGTCACCCCGGGCGCCTCGGCGCGGACGATGCCGTCGACGATCGGCGAGAACACCAGCAGCGCGTGATCGGTGGCCGTGATGGTGAAGGTCCGCGCCAGCGTGCGCGGTTGGAAGGGCTGCGAGGTGGTCAGCACGCGGTTGGCGTCTTCCACCAGGTTCCGGACGAGCGGCCGCAGTTCCTCGCCCCTCGGCGTGAGGCGCATCGACCGCCCCGTCCGCACCAGCAGGTCGTCGGCGAGGCGCTCGCGGAGGCGCGCGAGGGCGTGGCTGACGGCCGGCGTGCTCAGGCCGAGGCGGCGCGCCGCGCGGGTCACGTTGGACTCCTGCAGCAGGGCATCGAGCGTCAGCAGGAGGGACAGGTCGCGTGCGTCCATGGCCGACGATGGCGCGCCGCACGACCGCTGTCAATACTGTGAAACGCGATCATCAGGCATTGCACGCCGTGCACATGACTGTTGTCCGGGGCGGTGCTTGTCGGCCACGGCGTCCCTGTCGATACTCCCGCCCATGACCATCGAGTCGGTCGTGCAGGCCTGGGGCGCGGCATGGGATGCCCGGGACGGAGCGGCGGCCGCGGCGTTGCTCGCGGCGGACGGCACGTTCGAGGATCCGGTGAGCGGCGGTGCCGTCGGGCGGGCGTCGGTGCCCGACAGCGTCGAGGCGCTGGCGCGGGCCTTTCCCGATGCCCGGTTCGCGCGCGTCCCCGTCGTCGCCGGTGCGCGTGGCGTGATCGAGTGGGTCATGGAGGGGACGCACCTCGGGACATGGCAGGGTGGGCCCGCGACGGGGCGGACGGTGCGGCTCGAGGGCGTGGACGTGCTCGAGGGCGACGCCGCCGGCCTCCGTAGGGTGCGCCGCTACTTCGACCCGACGGCCCTGGCCGAGCAACTGGGATGGGTCACGCTCGTGCAGCCCGAGTCGGTCGGGCGCGCGCGCTACGGGTATTCGATGCGGGTCGCCTCGGGCAATCCCCGGCCGCCCGGGGTCATCGCCCTCACGTGGATCGAGGCCGCCGACCAGGGCGAGAAGGACAGGATTCGGGCGCATTCCCGCCAGAACGTCGACGACTTCCTGCAGGAGCCCGGCTTCATCGCCATCGTCACCGGCTTCACCGGGCTGCGCGGCTTCACCGTGACCGCATGGGAAGACGAGGGGGCGATGCGGCGGGCGCTCGGCAAGCACCACGCGGTGGCGATGGAGGAGCTGTTCGGCGAGCGGTTCGTGGCAGCGGTGTGGACGAGCGTGTGGCAGGCCACCCGCATGAATCGCATCTGGGTCCGCTGCCGCGAGTGCGGATCGTTGCAGGACGTCAACGACGATCATCGGACGTGCACGGCCTGCGCCGCCGGGCTGCCCGAGCGCCCGGCCTTCTGGTGAGGAAGCAGGGGGGCCGCGGCGACCCGTGCCCGCGGCCCTGAGTCACGGCCGTCGGGCCCGACGCCGCGGTGCGGCGCCGGGCATCGTCGCTATCCGCGGAAGTACAGGTACGCGCCCAGGATCGCCGACAGCACGAAGGCCGAGCCGGCCACGTCGCGCCAGTCCCAGCTGTCGCGCGTCTCGGCGTGGTCCGCGTCGGTCGCCGTCGCATACGTCAGGCCGCCGATCCTCGCGTAGTCGGGCGGAGGCGTGGCCAGGCTCACCACCACGGCGACCACTGCCGACACCAGCGTGATGAGCACGCCGAAGTACTGGAAGTAGGTGCGGTTGACGATCCAGAGGAGCGAGCCCTCCGGATAGCCGTGCTCGAAGCCGGCCATGCCCAGCGACACCGGTGTGTCGACCGCCATGCGGAGCAACCCCATGGCGAAGCCGACGATCATCGCCCACAGGCAGCCCTGCCAGTTCATGCGCTTCCAGAACACGCCCAGGAAGAACACGACGAAGACCGGCGGCGCCAGGTAGCTCTGCACCGCCTGCAGGTAGTTGTAGAGGCCGTGCGCGCCCTGGATCACCGGCAGCCACGCCAGCGCGATCACCACCATCACGATGGTCGCGGTGCGGCCGATGCTGACGATCTTCTCCTGCGAGGCGTGCGGGTTGATCTTGGAGTACAGGTCCACCGTGAACAGCGTCGAGCAGGCGTTGAACACGCCGGCGAGCGAGCCCATGAGCGCCGACAGCAGGCCGGCGACCACCAGGCCGCGCAGGCCGGCGGGCAGCAGGTGCTGCACCATCATGGGGAACGCCGCCTGCGCCACGTTCCGGTCGGTGGCGATCGCCTCGAGGCCCGGCACCTTGCCGCTCTTGGACAGCGCGAAGGCCACCAGCCCGGGGATGAGGAACAGGTACACCGGGAACAGCTTCAGGAAGGCCGCGAAGATGCTGCCGCGCCGCGCCTCGGTCTGGTTCGGGGCGCCGAGCGCGCGCTGCACGATGTACTGATCGGTGCACCAGTACCAGAGGCCGATGATCGGCGCGCAGAACAGCATGCCGGCCCACGGGAAGTTGTCGTTGAAGTACCACGCCATCCGCGTCACCTGTCCTGCGGCGTCGCGCTCGATGACCGGCGCCCAGGTACCCTCGACGCCGGCCGGAATCAGCGGCTTCCACAGGTTGAACATCTCCGGGCCGACGATCCGCCGCAGCTCGCCCCAGCCGCCGAGTTGATAGAGCCCGTAGAAGGTCAGCGCTGCCGACCCGGAGATCAGCACCAGCACCTGCACCGCGTCGTTGTAGGCCACCGCGCGCATGCCGCCCAGCGCCGTGTACAGGCCCGTGAGCACGATGACCAGGATCGAGCCGATCCAGAAGCTGCTGATCTCGGTGGCTCCGAGCGTCAGGTGCAGTTCCGGCAGCAGCGTCGAGAACACCACGCCGCCGGCGAAGATGCCGACGGCGATCTTCGAGATGACGAACGTGATCAGCGAGACGATCGACAGCACGTACCGCGACGCCGGCGAGAACCGGCGCTCGAGGAACTCCGGCATCGTGAACACCTGCGAGCGCATGTAGAAGGGCACGAACACCCAGCCGAGCACGAGCAGGCACCACGCGTGCAGCTCGTAGTGCGCCATCGCGACGCCGTCGGCCGCGCCGGAACCGGCCAGGCCCACCACGTGTTCCGATCCGATGTTGGAGGCGAAGATCGACGCGCCGACGATCCACCAGCTCAGGTTTCGCCCGGCCAGGAAGTAGTCGTCGGCGGTGTTCTTGCTGCTCGAGACCACCTTCCAGGCGACGGCGCCGAGCACGCCGAAGTAGAGGGCGATCATGATCCAGTCGAGGCCGGTGAGCGTCGAGGTGGCGTGCGCCGTCGCGTCCATGGAGCTCCTGCGTGGGTGGCGTGCGTGACGCCGGTGTCCGAAAGTTGCCGCCGAGTCTATCAGGCAGGACGGCGCAGCCGCAGGTGCAGGAAGGTGGCGACCAGCGTGGCGTCGTGCAGCCGGGGGATGCGGCGCACCGTGTCGGCGTCGGGGCGTGGTTCCTGGACCTGCTCCAGCCGCCAGCCCGCCCCGAGGAACAGCATCAGCCACTCCGAGAGCGTTCGCGTGAACTGCGGGATGCGGAACGGCCGGACGGCCGCCCGGATCTCGGGCGGCGCCTGGCCGAAGGTCCACTCGCTCACCTCGCCGTCGCGTCGCTGGAAGTACCCGGCCACCTCGATGGCCACCGTGCGACCCTCGGCGTCCTTCACCTTGCGCCGGTGCGGCGTCAGGAAGCAGGGGTGCTCGATCGAGGCCTGCAGGAAGCCGCCGGGCCGCAGCACGCGCGCCGTCTCGGCGATCACTCGCTCCACGTCGGGCATGTCCATCAGGCTCATGAAGGCCGTGGCGAAGTCGAACGAGGCATCCCTGAAGGGGAGCGATGCGGCGCTCGCGTGCACGTAGGCGATGGGCGCGGGGATCCCGGCGTTGGCGACTCGCGCGTCACGCAGGAAGGCCTCCGACAGGTCCACGGCGGTCATCACGGCGCCGCGCGCGGCCAGCAACCGCGTGTTGTGTCCCTCGCCGCACCCGAGGTCGAGGCCCCTGGCGCCCGCCACGTCCGGCAGCATCGCCAGGAAGGCCGGCGTGTTGAAGCCGTCGCGGTAGACGTCGTAGCCGGCCCGGGCCAGCCGCGTCCAGGTCTCCGCGTTGCCGTTCCAGTAGCCCCGCACGTCGCGATCGTCCATGGCGTCCATGGCAGGATATGCCCGACATGATGTCCACGACGAGATGGATCGGGGTGGCGGTGGTGGCCGTGCTCGCGGCCGGCTGCGGCTCGGGCGAGTCCCCTGCGGTGGGGGGCAACCGCGCTGCCGGCAGTCGGCCCGGCGCGCCCTATCGCATCGGCGTCATCCCGAAGGGCTCCACCCACGAGCACTGGAAGCGCGTGCGCATCGGCGCCGAGAAGGCGGCCGCCGAGTACACCGCGGCGGGCGTGCCGGTGGAGATCATCTGGAAGGGGCCGCTGCGCGAGGACGACCGCGAGCAGCAGGTGCAGGTGGTCGAGGGCTTCACCAGCCAGGGGCTGTCGGGCATCGTGCTGTCGCCGCTCGACTCGAGCGCCCTGCGTCGACCCGTCGAAGAGGCGTTCCGCGTCGGCATCCCGACGGTCATCTTCGACTCGGCCCTCGCGGCACCGAACCCGACGATCAGCTACGTCAGCACCGACAACGGCAAGGGCGGCCGCCTGGCCGGCGAGCGGATGGGCGCGCTGCTCGGCGGCAAGGGCACCGTGCTCATGCTGCGCTACCAGGAAGGCTCGGCGGCCACCGAGGAGCGCGAGCAGGGCTTCCTCGACGCGCTGAAGGAGAAGTACCCCGGCGTCACGGTGATCTCGTCGGACCAGTACGCCGGCGCGACGCGCGACACGGCCAAGCGCGCGTCCGAGAACCTCCTCAACCAGTACGGCGATCGCCTCGACGGCATCTTCACGTCCAACGAGTCGGCGACGGCGGGGATGCTGCTGGCGCTGCAGGACGTCGCGAAGGCCGGCAAGGTGACCTTCGTCGGCTTCGATTACAGCTCCAGCTTCCTCGAGCCGCTGAAGAGGGGCGAACTGCATGGCTTCATCGCGCAGCACCCGGTCAACATGGGCTACCTCTGCGTGAAGACGATGGTCGAGCACCTGCAGGGGAAGGCCGTGCCGAAGGTCGTGGACACCGGGGTCGTGCTCGTCACGCCAGAGAACGTCGACGACCCGGCGATCCAGGCGGTGATCAATCCGCCGGAGGCGAAGTAGGCCCGGCCCCGGGGCGCAGGCTCACGCGGCGCCGAAGTACTCGAGCAACGCCTCGCCGAGTTGCTCGCGGACGTCGTCGAGCGTGAGGCCGAAGACCACGACCGGCAGGTCGACGGCCACGCCGTTCCAGAGGTCTCCGTACGGGAAGAAGTGCACGGCGATGGCGTCGTGGATGTAGGGCATCGCGGAGGAGCGGGGATGCCTGGGCAGTCCCTGCCCTCACATCGGCGCCTCGCGCGGCGGCTTCAATGGCTGACCTTGGTTAGCGCGAGAACCGCGCCGTTGCCGTTCGCACCACCGGCGGCTCCGCGCCGGCGTCGGTCCAGGCGAACACCAGCGCGTCGCCGTGGCGCGTCATGCGCGGGTAGCCGCTCGTGCGCGAGCCCTCGAGTGCGGTCACGCGCACGGCAGGCGACATCGTCCCATCGTGGGACACCGTGCGCACCATGAGCGCGGCGCCCTCGTTGCCGATCTCGATCCAGGTCGCCACCGCCGTCCCGTCGTCGAGCAGCGCGAGATCGACGCGGCCCATCGACGTGCCGGCGTCCAGTCGGACGCGCCGACCGAACGTACGGCCGGCGTCGGACGAGAACGCCACGTAGGCATGCCCGGCGTCGCCCACGGCGGTGAACCACGCCAGCGCGACGCGACGCCCCGACGCGGCGAGGCGCGGGCCGTTCACGGGGCACGCCGCAACCGTCCAGCCGTCGGGCGCGACGACGGTCGGCGTCGTCCAGCGTCCCTGCTCGAGCCGGGCGACCGCGATGTCGCGCACCTCGCTCTCACTGCGGTCGCGGAAGGCGACGACCGGGCCATCGCTCGTGACGGCGACGGCGGTGGGACAGCAGTCGCACGCGCGCAGGTCGATGGCCGCATCCGCGACGCGCCGCCAGGCACCGTCGTAGGCGGCATGGCGCACCGTCATCGCGCCTCCGGCGCCGTGACCGTCGTGCCCGGCCGCCGGCCGCGTCGCCCGCCCATCGAGCCAGACGGCGCCGAGGCCCTGCCCGGGGGCGACGAACAGCGTCGCGAACCCGTGCTCGGTCTTCGTCCCGTCGTCGTGCGGGGAGATCGAGGGCGACCACGTGCGGCCGCCATCGATGGAGTGCGAGAGGCGAACGTCGTAGGCGTACTTCTCGGGACCACTGCGCTGCAGCCAGTGCGCGGCCATGCGCGTGGCGTCGAGGCGAATCACCGACGGCACGTCGGCCCAGTTGACGAACCAGTCCTCGCCCGACGCGACGACGCGGGCCTCACCCCAGCGACCGTCGGCCAATTCGGCGAACTTCAGGGTGGCCGTCGCGCCTCGTCGCTCGACCCAGCTGAGGATGGTGCCGGCCGCCGAGGCGTGCAGGTGTGGCTGGCCGCTCGGTGCCGCGATCGGCGCCGGCAGCAGGGTGACCGGTCCGAGCCAGGACTCCGCGGCCGACGAGCGCCGCGCCACCGCCGTCGCGCCAGCCAGGCCCGACAGCAGGACCGTGCGTCGTGAAACGAGCATGGCCCTGAGTCTACTGTGGCCGTCGCTCCAGGGGCCCTCGGCTTTCCCTTTCCATCCTTTCCCCGAGTCCTGAGCCCTGAGCCTCGAACCCCGAGCCGCAAGCCGTAAGCCGATATGATTGGCGACGTGCCGCTCGCCCCGCCCGTCTCGCCCTGGTTCCACGTGGGCGTCCGCAAGCTGGCGGTGATGTGCGTGGGCACGCTCGGCCTGTACCAGGTGTACTGGTTCTACGAACAGTGGAGGCATGCGGCCGCGCAGGACGAGGAAGACATCTGGCCCTGGGCGCGTGCCGTCTTCGGCGTGTTGTTCTGTTTCCCCTTGTTCGACCGGATGACCGAGTGGGCCCGCGACCGCGGCGTCGAGATCAAGGACTCGGCGCTCCTGCTCTCGGCCGCCTTCGTCGTCTTCACCTTCGCGCAGCGGCTCCCCGGCGCCTGGGCGCTCGTGACCCTGCTCACCGCGTTGCCGCTGCTGGCCGCGCAGGCCCGCGTGAACGCCGCGCCCGCGATGCGCGAACTCCCGCCCGACCTGCGCAACGACCGGCTGTCGCCGGTCAACCTGATCGGGGTGTTGCTGGGCGCGTTCGCCATCTGGTTGTTCGTCTCGGGCATGCGCGAGGCACAGCGCGGTCAGGGGGGCACCGGGGTGCCGAGTCGGCAGTCGGCCCCGGCGCGTCAGCCAGCCTCGGCATTGCCGGCGCGCTCACTCTGACGGGTGGCGCCCGCCCCGGGCGCGGCGCGGCACGCCGGCCGGGACGTCCGCGGTGGTGGGGCGATGGGCGAAGACGCGGGGCCGACCGCTAGAATGAACGGCCATGTCCCCGCATCGCGCTGCCCCCGGGCGGTCGTCCTCGATCATCGCGTCCGCCACCGTGCTGGCGGTCCTGTGTGCCGTGGGCTCGCAGGCGCAGGCGCCCCAGACCGCGACGCTCCCGCCGTGGCAGCCGGGCAACCTGGACATCCACGTGATCAACACGGGCCGCGGCGACGCCGCGCTGCTCGTGTTGCCCGACGGCACCTCGCTGCAGTTCGACGCCGGCGACGGCGGCTTCCCGCCGGGCTCGCCACGCGGCGTCCCCGTCGTGCCCGACACGTCTCGCCCCCCGGGCGAGTGGATCGCCCGCTACGTCACGCGGGTCCTGTCGCCGTTCCGTGAGCCGCGCATCGACTACGCGCTCGTGTCGCACCTGCACGACGACCACATCGGCGGCATCCCCACCCTCGCGCAGCACGTCCCGATCCGCAAGCTCCTCGATCGCGGCTGGCCCGACTACGCCGACGGCGTGGGCCCCGCCCCGGCGAAGGGCACCGCGGAGAAGTACATCGCCTTCGCGAAAGCCGAGCCGTCGCGCATGGAGCGCTTCGAGGCCGGTCGCGCCGACCAGATCACGCTGCTGCGCGACCGCACCGCGTATCCGACCTTCTCCATCCGCAACATCGTCGTGAACGGCCAGGTCTGGACGGGGGAGGGCACGGCGTCGCGGGCGCGCTTTCCGGCTGACTGGGCGTCGCTGCCGCCGGCGCAGCGGCCCAACGAGAACGAGTCGAGCCTCGGCATCCGCGTCAGCTACGGCCCGTTCGACTTCTACACGGGCGGCGACATCCCGGGCCGGGCGCGGCTCGGCGCCCCGGAGTGGCACGACATCGAGAGTGCGGTCGCACGGGCGGTCGGCCCCGTCGACGTCGCGGCGGCGAACCACCACGGCAATCGTGACTCGACCAACGTGACCTGGGTGTCCACGCTGCAGCCGCGCTTCTGGATCCTGCAGGTGTGGTCGGCCGATCACCCCGGGCACGACGTGCTCGACCGCATGCTGTCGCGGGAGCTCTATCCCGGCGATCGCGATGTGCTCGCCACGAGCGTGCACCCGGCCAACCGGCTGGTGATCGGCACGCTGCTCGACCGGGTGCTGGTTTCCCGCGGACACATCGTGATTCGCGTCGACCGCGGCGGCGCCACGTACCGCGTCCATTCGCTCGACGACACGGACGAGTCGATGCGCATCACCGCGACGCACGGCCCCTACGCGTCGAGGTAGCGGTCGTCCGAGCGATGACTCCGGCCGTCATGGGCCGTCTCTCTGGCAGGATGTCGGATCACCCGACACATGCACGAGGACTCAGCAATGACCCGGACCCCATCGGCTCGCCCGTTCGTCTTCGACCCGGCGCTCGACCTCGAGATCGAGCGCGTCGTGCCCGTATCCGCTTCCCACCTGTGGCGCGGCTGGACCGATCCCGAGACGCTCAAGCAGTGGTTCTGCCCGCGGCCCTGGCGCGTGACCCACTCGGAGATCGACCTGCGCCCGGGCGGGCGCTTCTTCAACGTCATGGAAGGGCCAGCCGGCGAGCGGCACGAGCGGCACGAACTGCTCGGGTCGTTCCTCGAGATCGTGCCGGAACGGCGCCTCGTCTTCACGGGCCTGCTGGGGCCCGACTTCCGCCCGCTGCCGGCGCCCCCTGGCGTCCCCCTGTTCACGGGCCTGGTGCTGCTCGAGCCGCTGCCGGATGACCAGACCCGCTACATCGCACGTGCCATGCACGCCGACACGGCGGCGCGCGATGCCCACGCCGCCATGGGCTTTCACCAGGGCTGGAACGCCGCGCTCGATCAGCTTGTGGAACTGGCCACGGCGTCGCGCCGCTGACCGCCGGTCGAGTCACCCGTCGCCGTCCGGACCCGCGCCGGCGGCAGGCGGCCGCGTGAGGTCGGAAGTGGCTTCGGATGCAGGGCGGGGCACGCCGTGCCCCGCATCCTGATACCCCCACTCCTGCCCGGGCTCGAGATCCCTGATGGTCACCGACGTGTCGCGCAACACGACGACGACCATCCACGGCACAAGCACGAGACCCAGCCCGCTGACCAGCTGTACCGCGCCGGGCAACAGGCCCAGGCTCGCGAGCGCCGTGTTGGCGACGAGCAACAGGGTGACGATGAGGACGACGCGCGGCGCATTGACCATGCGAGCAGGCGCTGCAAGGCCCGCGCCCGCCAGGTGTCGTGTACTGTGATGGACCTCATGCGACGCCGCGCCGCCCTGACCGTGCTCGCGTCAGCCGTCATTGGCGGCGAGGCGGCAGGACGTGCGATCACGTCCGTATGCGGAGTGGTCCCGGGCCCAGGTGCCCGAAACCAGGCGCCCGGGGAGGACTGGACCCCGCTGTTCAACGGCCGCGATCTCTCCGGCTGGGACACCTTCCTGGGCAAGCCACATGCCTCGTCGGAGTACCCCGGCCTGGCGCGCGCTGCCGACGGCACGTACACGGACGTGGTCGGCGTCAACCGCGATCCGCGCCGCGTGTTCTCGGTGGTCGAGGTCGATGGCGGCGCCGCGATCCGCATCTCCGGCGAGACCTACGGCGGCCTCATCAGCCAGGCCGAGTACGGCGACTACCACCTGCGACTCGAGTTCAAGTGGGGCACGAGGCGATGGCCTCCACGGCCAGAGCAGCCACGGGACACCGGCTGTTGCTACCACTCGGTGGGACCGCACGGCGCCAGCTATGGCTTCTGGATGAAGTCCTTCGAGTTCCAGATACAGGAGGGCGACGTCGGCGACTTCTACAGCCTGGCCGGCGTCATCGTCGACGTCCGGGGGACGCCCGTCGATCCGGCCGATCCCAGGAGTGACATCGTGTACGGTCCGGGCGCGCCGCGCATCAGCGGCACGCGCAACCGCGTCATCAAGGCCGCCACGGTGGAGAAGCCGGCAGGCGAGTGGAACACGCTCGACCTCTACTGCCTCGGGCAGCAGAGCGTCCACGTCGTGAACGGGCACCGGCAGGTCGTGCTGTCGGGGCTGCGGCACGTGATCGAGGGCCGCGAGGCGCCGCTGACCCGCGGCAGGCTGCAGTTGCAGTCGGAAGCGGCGGAGGTCTTCTTCCGCAACATCGCGATTCGGAGGATCTCGGCCGTCGCGATGGCCGCGTTGCTGGAAGGGTAGGGGCGGGATGGGACAACGCAACCTTACCTGATGACCAGGGGGCGCAGCGGTCGCACATGGATGTTGCGGTAGGCGATCGGCCCATGGTCGCCCTGCAACATCAGGGGGCCCTCCGGTGACTCCGCCCGCTCGATGGCCGAGCGCGTCGGCCCAGGGACGTCGATGTCGGTCTGCACCAACTGCCCGTTGAGCAGCACGCGAAGGAACCGCGCCGGCTGCAGCTTCCGCCCGGACGCGTCGAACCGCGGGGCCCGGAACCACGCCTGGTACGACTGCCACTCGCCTGGCCGGCGAGCGGCATTCACCCGCGGCCCCGACCCGCCGACGCCCTTGCCGTCGATCCACTGGTGGTAGATGCCGCCCAGGTCGCCGTAGGTGAGCGGCTCGGGCTTGCCGAAGCTGTCGAGAATCTGCATCTCGTAGAGCCCCTGCAGGTAGACACCGGAGTTGGAGCCCTTCGGCAGCATGAACTCGAGGTAGAGCTCGACGTCGCCGAACGTGCGCGAGGTGCAGAGATTGGCGGTCTTGCCGGTCGGGCCGTTCAGGATCACACCGCCGTTGCCGCCGAGGCCGGAAAGCGCCGCTGGTGCGAGCGCGCCGTCGTAGCGGATGGCGCGCACCGCGCGCCACGCATTGGCGGCCGTCGCGTCGCAGGCCTGCCATCCGGCGAGCGACGTGCCGTCGAGCAGCGGCTCCCACCCGTCTTCGAGCAGGAACGGCGGATCGCCGTGCGCCTCCCCATCCTGGATGGGCGAGGGCGTCGGCGCCGTCGACGGCGCCTGCGACAGCAGCGCGAGCACGAGGATCAGCAAGGCACGCATGCGCGGGAGTGTACACGTCCCACCGAGCCCTGGCCGGCCCCACGCGTCGCGTGAGCGGCGTCACGCCACGACAGGCGTGCTCCTGGCGCGTGCCGCATGGGCGTCACGAACGGCGCCCATCAGGGCCACGGCCGTGAACGGAGACGCCAACACGTGGACGTGATGATCGCGCAGGAGGTCGGCCGTCTCCACCGGCGAGGTCGACAGCACCACCACGCCGATGCCGACCAGCGCCCGCGACGCCAGCAGCGACAGCAGCGGCCCGCCGGCCGGTCCATGCACCGGCGCGAGTCGCCACACCACGACTTCGGGCTCGTTCGCCTTCAGTTGCGGCCCGATGGCCCCACCACTGTCGGCCTGGCAGTCGAGCGGGACGACCCGACAGCCGAGGACGAACAGCGTGGCACTCAACAGGCACTGGCCGTCCTTGTCGGCGTCGACGACGCCCACGGCGACGGCCGGTAATGGCGGACGCGCGACTATGACGCGAGGCATGTGCCGGGCTCAGTCCCGGCCGCGATGGATGGCTTCACTCATCGTCACGGGGGCCGGGGCGGAGACCACCCAGAGGCCTGCGGGAAGGGCGAGGCCGACCACGCACCAGGTCAGCCAGCCGGACGCCGTCTCCGGGGTGAACGTGAGGCACAGGACCACGGCGACGAGGAGCCAGGAGGCAGCGAGGGCGAGGCGGAAATTTCCACGAGTCATGACACCCACCCTAGCAGGCGGCTGGACTTGCCGCTGTGCTGTCCGGTACAGCGTCTGTCGCCCAGTCGCGGGTTTCGTGTCGCGGGCCCGTCACGGCTTGAAGGCCGACTTGTTCTTCGCGCGCTCGTCCTGCAGTGCCGCGGCTTCCGCCGTCCGTGCGGCCGCCCGCCGGGCCGGCGCCTCGGTGGCATCCTGCGAGATCGCGGCCGCGGTACCGCGCTGCGCGTCGGCGCCGAGCGCGATCGAACGCACCACCAGGCGCAGGTCCTCGTACGGCCCCCGAACCAGCGTCATCGTCGCGTCCGGGTCGGCCCAGTGGCCGAGGACGGTCGTTCCCGCAGCGCTGCCGATCGGCAACTGGGGGCGCGTTGTCGCGGCCGCGGCGCCATACACCGCCTCGACCCCGGCGATCAGGTCGGGGGTGGTGAGACCGCCGACCCGCACGCGGTCGTAGTCCACCGTCATCTGGTACAGCCGTCCATCGACGAAGCCGAACGTGATCGTCTTGACCGGATCGACCGCCTCCCCTGAGCTCGCGTACGGCGTGTGCCACTCCAGTTGCTGGATCAACGCCGGCCGATCGTGGATGGTCTTCACATCGGCGGGGCGCGCCCTGGTCAGGGTGAGCACGTCGGCCACCGCACTGCCGAGCGCGAAACCGCGGTAGCGGGACACGGCTTCGGCGTGGAGGGTGGGCGCGGTCGCCCCGAGGACACAGAGTGCGGGGACGAGGAGGCGGGTGGCGGCACGCAGGCCGCGACGAGTGGAAAGGGACGGCACCATGCGTCCAGCATGGGCCGCCGGCCGCCGCGGCGCTGTCCCGGACGATACAGACGGGCGCCGGCAGGCACGGTCGGGCGGCCAGAAGTGACGCCCGTCGTAGGATGCACCATGCCTCAACGGTGCCTGTCCGGTCACGTCCTGATGCTCGGTGCCAGCCTGGCCGTCGTGCTCCAGGCGACGCCCGGGACGCCACGGCGGGTGCGACTCACCGACGTGACAGCGGCCTCGCGCATCACGGCGAGGAACGACACGGGGCGACCGGATCGCAAGGACTACATCTTCGAAGTGAAGGGCGGCGGCGTCGGGGCCTTCGACTACGACGGCGACGGCTGGGTGGACCTGGTGTTCTCACGCGGGTCGTCGATGGAGCAGTGGCGCCGGGGCGACAACCCCGGACCCGCGCTCTACCGCAACCGGCGTGACGGCACCTTCGAAGACGTCACGCGCAGGGCCGGACTCGACCGCGGCGGCTGGGGCGTTGGCGTGGCCGTGGCCGACTACGACAACGACGGGTGGCCCGACCTCTACCTGACGAACCTGGGCCCGGACGTCCTCTACCGCAACAACGGCAACGGCACCTTCACCGACGTCACCGAGCGGGCGGGCATCCGAGCCCCCGGATGGAGTTCGTCGGCCGCCTTCGGCGACTTCGACGGGGACGGCCACCTCGATCTCTACGTCGCGGCCTACCTCGATGTCGGGCCCGACGCGCTTCCCCAGGACCGCGCGGGTGGCAGTTGCAGCTACGTCGGCGCGCCCGTGCTGTGCGGTCCGCGCGGGCTTCCCGGCGCGAGAGACCTCTACTTCCACAACGATGGCGACGGCACGTTCACCGAGCAGTCAGAGGCGTCTGGCGCCTCCGACGAGAAGCGCTACTTCGGCCTCGGCGTGGTCACCGCCGACGTCGACGGCGACCGCGACCTCGACATCTACGTCGGCAACGACGCGACGCCGAACTACCTCTTCGTGAATCGTGGGAACGGTCGCTTCGACGAACGCGGGTTCGAGAGCGGCACTGCGGTGAGCGGCGACGGCAACGAGCAGGCCAGCATGGGCGTCGATGCGGCCGATTACGACAACGACGGCAGACTCGACCTCTACGCGACCCACTTCGCCAACGACTACAGCACCCTGTACCGCAACCTGGGCGACCTCCTGTTCGAGGACGTCACGGTCCGCGCCCACCTGCGTGCGCCGGCCTGGGCGTTCGTGAAGTGGGGGACGGCCTTCCTCGATCTCGATCAGGACGGCTGGAAGGATCTCGTCCACGTCAACGGCCACGTCTACCCGCACCTGCGTGGCAGCGCTGGCAAGGAGACCTACGAGCAACCGGCGCTCACCGTCTACCTCAACGACCGCGACGGCACTTTCCGCGACGCGTCGGAGGAGGCCGGACCCGACGCGACGACGCGCGTGGTCGGCCGTGGCCTGGCCTACGCCGACCTCGACAACGACGGCGATCTCGACGTGGTGGTGGCTTGTCTGGACGCGAGGCCCATCGTGCTGCGCAACGATGGCGCGCCGGGGCGTTGGCTGATGCTGCGCGCCGTGGGACGCTCCGGGAACCGGGACGCCATCGGGGCGCGGATCACCGTGCGCACCGGGACGCGGACGCAGGTGTGGGAGGTCAAGCGCACCGTCGGGATCTACTCCGCCAGCGACCCGCGTGCGCACTTCGGGTTCGGCGAGGCACCGAAGGCCGACGTGGTGCGCGTCGAGTGGCCGGGCGGCAAGGTGGACGAGTTCCGCGACGTCCCGGCCGGCCGTCACTATCTCGTGGACGAAGCGAAGGGGCTCTCGCCCGAGCCCCTCCGCGGTCGGTGATCGCCTACTTGACGTCGACCCAGTGGCGGCCGACGTACAGACGGCCGTTCAGCACCTGGAGCGGCACGGGACGGGGCAGGGCGGCGTCCCACTGGGCCGGCACCTGGACGACCTTGTCGCCGCCGACGTCATAGATCACCAGGGTGCCCGGACCTTCCGGCGGCGTGCCCTTCTGCAGGCCGAAGCCGTAGGCGCCGGTGCCGACGGCGGCGCCGCCGATCGAGGTCTTCCGCTCGAGGATCAGCATCCCGGCGTACTTCTGCTGGATGTCGGTGCTGTACCCGCTGGTGTCGAGCAGGCCGAACACCATCCGCTTGCCGTCGGCGCCCTTGAGGACCACCGTGTTGCGCTTCTGGGCCGGGATCGCGTTGCCCTCGAGATAGAAGTCCTTCACGGCGGCCGCGTCGAACGCCTTCCCGGCGAGCTTCTCCTGGGCGTGGACGGGCACGGGGGCGAGGGTGACCAGGGCTGCGACCGCGACGGCCAGCGGGGCCGACCAGATGACCTTGAACATCACGTCTCCTTCGATGAGTCGCCGCCCTTCTGGCGCCTCGGGGACGGGGCGGCGAAGGAGGGCGGCACCATTATGGCCCTCGCCCCTGAACTGCCCGCGTCCGGCGCAGTTCAGTTAAGATGCCGGGAAACCCCAGCACACCACACCCTCCCGAGGTGTTGCTGCCATCGCGTTGCGAGGCGCAGCATGTCCGAGTCCGTCATCGATCCCGTGCCGCAGGCGCCTGCGCCTGGCGAGGTCGTCGCCGAGCCGCCCGCCGCGGCCGTCCCGTTCTTCCTGGTGGGCGTCCCGAAGTTCGTCGTCCTGTCCCTGCTCACCTTCGGGCTCTACCAGCTGCTCTGGTGGTACCGACACTGGGTACGCCTGCGTGACGTCGGCGGGGAGGACGTGTGGCCCGTGCCGCGCACTGTCTTCGCGAACGTGTTCGCGTACTTCTTCTTCGACCGCGTGAACGAGGAGGCCGACCGCCAACTCACCCCGACGCTGCTGTCGCCGCCCCTGCTCGCGGTCGCCTACTTCGTGGCGCTGACGAGCGGTTACCTGGGCGCGCCCGACTGGGTGCCGGTCGTGGCGCCCGTGCTCCTGCTGGCGTATGCGCAATCGGTCATCAACGCGCTCCCCACCGTGCAGGGGCTACCGGGCCAGGCGCGCAATACGCGGTTCACCCTGCGCAACGTCGGCGGCGTAGTGGGGTGCGTCGTGCTCCTCGTGCTCTTCGCCCTGATGAGCCAGTCGACGCCTGCCAGGCCGGACGCAGACGCGGCGGTGTCGCTCGACACGGTCGTCGAGCAGTTGAACCGCGACCTGCCGCAGACGGTGTCGGGCGGCCTCACCATGGAACGGGTCGAGGGCGATGCCGGCGGTCTCGTCGTGTTCGTGCGCCTCACGCAGGTCGAGGTACGTGAGGCCGTCAACGCCGACGTCGTCGGCAGGGCGCAGCGGCAACTGCTCGAGATGGCCTGCGCCAGCGAGGGCATCGAGCGGATGGCGCTCGATGGTGGCGTGCCGCTGCGCTACACACTCGTGGACAAGGCGCACACGGCGTTCGCGTCGATGCACATCACGTCGCGCGCCCAGTGCAGCGCCCTCGGCGACTGAGCGCCGTCAGAAGTTGAACAGGTCGTCGAACGCCTTCTTGGCGCTCGAGGTGCTCGAGGGCGCGACCGACGAGGACGTCTCGCGTTCCCACGAGGCGCGCACCGCGAAAAGCGTGCAGTCGTTGGCCGCGTCCTTGGGCGACACCCGCGCGGGGATCTTCTGCTGGCACTCGAACGTCGCGCTCGTGTCGAAGTGCGCGCACTGCACGCATGCGTGGAGTGCCTGCCCGCACTTGCCGCACGTGCTGAGCGACAGGATGGCCGGGTCGACGGGCGCCCCGCAGCGGGCGCACTTGACGACCTCGTGGTAGCCCATGAGGTTCGGGTTGCGCGCGCCCTCCGACGACAGTCGGCGCGTGGCTGCCGGCGCCCCGGGCTGTGGCGCCGGGCGGCTGGTGCGCTCCGGTTGGCGCCCGCGGTCGCGGTCGTCGTCCTGGTAGCCGCGTTGACGGTACTTGCGATCAGACATGGTGTGCCTCGTGGGTGCGCAGGCCGCGCGCTCCCGCCTCCCGGACGCGCCGACGTCGCGCACGCCTCCGGGGGCCGGTGATGTATGGTGCACCGAAACGACGATTCCCGATGCGCACTCTGCTGCGGCCCTGCGCCGCGTCCCTGCTCCTGCTCGTCCTCGCGGCCGGCGCCCTCGCGCAGCCGACCCGCATCGACGTCGTCACGCCCCTGGCGCCCGACCTGGCGGCGTTCGGCCCGCAGGCGGTCGGCGTCCGCACGATCACTGCCGTGGATCGTCAGCGCCCGGACGTCCTGCGGGCGAAGGAGGGCGAGCCGACGCCGCGCTACGACCGGCGGTTCGTCCTCGAGGTCTGGTACCCGGCCTCGCTCGCCCCGGGGCAGGCGCCCGGCGGCACGTACAAGACCGTGTCTCGTGATCCATCGGTTGCGGTCACGCTACGGGGACGGGCGGTGCGCGATGCGTCGATCGTCGGGGCGGGCGGACCCTTTCCGCTGGTCATCCTGTCGCACGGCTATCCGGGCAGCCGCTACCTCCTGAGCCACCTCGGCGAGAACCTCGCCAGCAAGGGTTTCGTCGTCGTGTCGATCGACCACGCCGACAGCACCTACGACGACCAGCAGGCCTTCGCCAGCACCTTGTACAACCGTCCCTTCGATCAATTGTTCGTCCTCGACGAGATGGCGCGGCTCGGCGCGGCCGGGTCCGGCAGTTTCCTGGCCGGGCGCCTCGACGCGACGCGCACCGGCATCGTCGGCTACTCGATGGGCGGATACGGCCTGATCAACGTCATCGGCGGTGGCTACAGCGAGACGAGCCAGACGATGCGTGGCGCGCCACCCAACCGCCTGCTGGCCGCGCGCGCGGCCAGCAACGCCGCCTATCGCGCGTCGATCGACCCACGCGTCAAGGCCGCCATCGCCATCGGGCCGTGGGGCATGCAGGCGGGCCTGTGGGACGCCGCCGGGCTGGCCGGCATCCGCACGCCGGTCCTGTTCGTGGCCGGCAGCGTCGACGACATCTCCGGCTACGCCAGGGGCGTGCGCGCCATGTTCGAGGGCGCGGTCAACGCCGATCGCTACCTGCTCACGTTCGTGAACGCCAACCACAACGCCGCGGCGCCCCACGAGGCGCCCGCCGAGACGCTCGATGCCACGGGGCGGGCGGTGGTGGGCTTCACGCAGCACGCCGACCCGGTGTGGGACAGCGTGCGCATGAACAACATCCTGCAGCACTTCGCCACCGCCTACTTCGACCGTCACCTGAAGGGTGACCAGGGCAGGCAGGCCTACTTCGACGTGCTCCCGAAGGGCAGCGAGGCCGTGTACGCCGTGGACCGCGACGGCGTGCCGCAGCCGGCCCATACCTACTGGAAAGGCTTCAAGCGGGGAACCGCGGTCGGTCTGATCCTCGAGCACCTCCCGCCCGGCCCGGACGGCCGGTAGTTGCGGGCGGCAGCGGCACGCTAGGATGGGCCCACGATGAAACACACCGTTGCGCTCCTGTTCCTGCCATTGGCGCTGGCTGCTGCGTGCAGCCGCGAACCCGCGCCGGCCGCCCCGGCATCCGCACCGACGGCGGCTCGTCCCACACCGCTCGCCGACCTGCCGGCCGTCGATGGTGCGCGCCTGCTCGAGCAGATTCGCGCGCTGTCTTCCGACGAGTTCCAGGGGCGCAAGCCGGGAACGGAGGGCGAGGTACGGACCGTGGCGTACCTCGAGCAGCAGTTCAAGGCGCTGGGGCTGCAGCCCGGCAACACCGACGGCACGTACGTGCAGGACGTGCGCCTGGTGGGCCTGACGCCCGCGCAGAAGCGGCCCTTCACCGTGACGGGGGGCGGCAAGAGGGCGACGTTCGCCTGGCGTGACGAAGTCGTGGCGTGGAGCAAGCACGTCGCCGACACCGCCAGCATCGAGAACTCCGAGTTGCTGTTCGTCGGCTATGGCGTCACGGCGCCCGAGTTCGACTGGAACGACTTCAAGGACGTCGACATCAAGGGCAA
Source organism: Luteitalea sp. TBR-22 (assembly GCF_016865485.1). Lineage (NCBI taxonomy): Bacteria > Pseudomonadati > Acidobacteriota > Vicinamibacteria > Vicinamibacterales > Vicinamibacteraceae > Luteitalea > Luteitalea sp. TBR-22. The sequence goes on from NZ_AP024452.1 coordinate 1,804,855, forward strand.
GACGATCGTCGTGCTCGTCAACGACCCGCAGGTGCCCTCGGCGACCGATCCGACGACGCTCGACGACAACGTCTTCGGTGGCCGCGCCATGACCTACTACGGCCGCTGGACCTACAAGTACGAGGAGGCCGCGCGCCGTGGCGCGGCCGGCGTGCTCATCGTCCACGAGACCGGCCCGGCGGGCTACCCGTTCTCGGTGGTGCAGGGCAACCTCGGCGAGCGCCTCGACCTGGTGCGCGAGGACAAGGGGATGAGCCGGGCCAGCATCGAGGGCTGGCTGTCGCTCGACGCCGCCCGGAAGCTGATGGCGATGGCCGGGCAGGACCTCGACGCGCTGAAGAAGCAGGCGCTCACCCGCAGCTTCCGGCCCGTCCCGCTCGGCCTGTCGGCCTCGATGACGATCGGGACGACGGCCCGGACGATGGCGTCGAAGAACGTGCTGGCGAAGCTGGAGGGCAGCGACCCCGCGCTGAAGGACGAGTACGTCATCTACACGGCGCACTGGGACCACTTCGGCGTCGGCGAACCCGTCGACGGCGACCGCATCTACAACGGCGCGCTGGACAACGCGTCAGGCACGGCGCTGGTGCTCGAACTGGCCCGCGCTTTCACGCAGGTCACGCCGAAGCCGAGGCGGTCGGTGGTGTTCCTGCTGGTCACGGCCGAGGAGCAGGGCCTGCTGGGCTCGGCGTACTACGCGGAATACCCGGTGTATCCGCTCGCCAAGACCGTAGCGGTCGTCAACATCGACGGCATCAACCAGTGGGGCCGCACCAGGGATCTCACCGTGATCGGCCTGGGCGCCTCGCAACTCGACGACTACCTGCGTGAGGCGGCCACCGAGCAGGGGCGGACGCTGCGCCCTGATCCTGAATCGGAGAAGGGGTACTACTACCGCTCCGACCACTTCAACTTCGCCAAGAAGGGCGTGCCGGCCCTGTACCTCGACAGCGGCATCGAGTATGTCGGCAAGGACGCCAGCTACGGCACGCAGAAGCGCGACGAGTACACCAACCGCGACTACCACAGCCCGTCCGACGAGGTGAAGGAGGACTGGGACCTGACCGGGGCCGTCGAGGACGCGCGCGTGTTGTTCGCGGTGGGCTATCGGGTGGCCAACGCGGCGACCTGGCCGGAGTGGGCGCCGGGCAACGAGTTCCGCGCCGCCCGCGAGCAGATGCGCAGGCCGTGAACGGGCCGCGAGGGCTCGCCGCCTGGTGGCGGGACGAGCCCTCGCGCCGCAGACGTCAGGCGAGCACGCGCCGGCAGAACTCGACGCAGGAGCGCACTTCTGCCACCGGATCCGAGGTGGCCGGCACCTCGTATTCCATCTCGATCGTCGCCGGCATCCGGTACTTGTTCTTGCTGACGGTCTGCAGGATGCGCTGGATTGGCGTGTCGCCCTGGCCCCACGGCACATTGGCGCCGCCGTTCTCCTTCGACTTGCGGTCCTTCAGGTGGAAGCTGCAGATGCGGTCGTGGAACTTCTCGAGGAAGACCACCGGGTCGCCGCTGCCGGCCGCCACGTAGTGCCCGAAGTCGACGTTGGCCATGTTGGCCTTCGACACCGCGAACGCCTCGTCGAAGGCGGTGAGCGTGCCCTGCAGGTGCGTGTGGTAGCCCACGTACACCTTCTTCTTCTCGCCCCACGCGCCGAGCCGCTTCAGCACCGCGCCGTCGGTGGACAGCTCCAGCGTCGTGTGATTCGCGCCCAGGGCCTCCGCCACGCTGAACACGTACTCGAGTTCCTCGTCGGACATGTTCGGCGCCAGCATCTTCGTCGCGTAGATGGTGACGCCCGCGTCGTTGTACATCTTGCGGAGCGCCTTGAACTTGTCCATCGACTGCGACAGGCGCCAGGCCTTGAGGTCGGCCGCGTACTTCTCGCGCGCCGCGACCTCCTCGGGCGTGAGCTGACGACGCATGCCGGGACCGCCTGGCCCAGCGGGCGTGGGCGGGGCGCCAGCGGCGGCAGGTCCGGCCGGGCGAGCCGCCGGGGGCGGCGCGGGACGGAACGGCATCGCCGGCGCGCCCGCGAACGACTCGATGGGACCACCCATCAACTCCACGGCGCTGATGCCGGAGTCGAGGATGTACTTGAGCGTCGCCTCCGCGCTCTGGTCCTTCATGGCGCGGTAGCTGTAGGTGATGGTACCGACCTGCACGCCCTTGATCAGCGAGTTGGGCTTCGCGGCCGCAAACGCACTGCGCAGGGCACCTTCGCCGAGCAGCGCCCCGGGAACTGTGGCGATGGCCAGCTTGCCGAACTCACGACGGGTGACACTCATTGCGCGAACCTCCAGCGATTCGGAAGGCCCCATTCTAATGCCGGCAATGCCGGACATGCCGCAAGCCTTCGATGCGGCCGGCGGGATCCGGGCGCGCGGCGCCCTCGCGCCGATCGACCCGCTGCGCGGCGAGCCCTAGCCGGGCAGGTGCACGGCGTCGACGATGGCGCGCACCGCCTTGTCGAACAGCCGCATGCCCACCGTGTCGCCACGCATGTGCCCGAGCCGGACGATCACGAGGTCGCGCGACGGGATGATCACCACCCGCTGCCCGCCAGCGCCGGCCATCCAGTAGGCGTCGGGCGGCGCATCGAGTTCCTTCGTGCCGTTGATCCAGAACAACCCGCCGTAGCGGGGCGTCGCCCAGCCCGGCGCCGGCGTGCTGACCAACCGCGCGAAGCCCTCGGGCAGCAGCCGCGTCCCCTGCCACACGCCGTCCTGCGCGTACAACAGCCCCAGCCGCGCCCAGTTGCGCACCGTGCCGTAGTCGAATCCGCTCAGCACGAAGTTGCCGTACGCATCGGGCTCCAGCACCTGCCGCCGGATGCCGATCCGATCGAAGAGCGCCCGCTGCGGCCACGTGAGGTACTCCTCGCCCCGTGCCTCCACGACCTGCCGCACGATCGCGCCGAGGGTGATCGGATCGCAGTTGCGATAGCGCCCCTCGGTGCCGGGCTCGAACTGCAGCGGCCGACTGGTGGCGAAGCGGAAGACGTCGATCGCTCCCGTGTAGATGAGGACGTGCGGCGGATAGCCGTCGCGCTCGGGCGCGTAGTCGGCATCGCCGGGCGAGGCGCAGCGCAAGCCGCTGCTCATGCGCATCAGGTGGCTGATCGTGATCGCCCGTCTCGGGTCGCCAGGCGCCTGCCACGCCTCGACCGGAGCCGGGGCGTCGAGCGACAGCGCGCCCTCCCTGATCAGCACCCCGACCAGCGTCGCCGTGAGGCTCTTGCCCATCGACCAGCTCTCGAGCTGCGTGTCGGCCGTCGCGCCGAGGGCGTACCGCTCGGCGACGATGCGTCCCCGGTGCAGGACCAGCATGCCGGCCGTGAGCGCCTCGGGGTCGGAGAAGGCGAGCGCGACACCAGCGTCGATGCCACGCCTGTCGAGGTCGGTCGGCCACGGCGCGTCCGGCACGACGTCGCCCATCGGCCACCGCTGCGTCCTCGCGTCCGGCAGCGTCGTCGTCACCGCGGTCGGCGTGAAGAACACCGAGTCGGTGCCCTCGGGGTGGATGACGCAGCCCTGATCGCCATAGAAGCCGGCCGTCCGCGTCACCAGCCCGCGCACCGTGACGCGCACGACCTTGCGCTGGCGATCGACCATCGTCGTCACGTGGTCGCGCTCGGCCTCGGGCGTGAGGAAGAACGCGCTGTTGCGGCGCGCCTCGGCCTCCTCGCGCCCGGAGACGAAGATCGCCGAGCACAGGATCTTGGCGTACCCCGCTGCGCCGAGCGTGAGTGGCGTGTCGCGCGGCGAGAAGCCGCCGGTGGCGGCAGGATTCAGCGTGGTCGGATCGGGGCGAACCTGGCCGGCCGGTGTCGCCGTCCAGGTGAGGGCGGCGCCAAGGGCCAGCGGCAGGACGAACGAGGCGATCGGGATACGACGCATGCGGCACATCTCCACAGCGGGAGGGCGAACGGCGAACGCAGAACGAGGAGACGACCAGCCCCCTGGATCTGAAAGGGTCTCTGAGCCCTGAGCCCTGAGCCCTGAGTCGAGAGCCCTGAGCCGTGCCGTCAGCCTTCCTGTCCCAGCGACGCGATGGCCCTGTCGATCACGCCCCCTGCACTGGCCAGCGCCTCGGCGGCGCGCTCGCGGGTGCAGCCCGACTTGACCATCACGACTGCCGTCGCGACGTCGCCCCCGCCGGCCTCGAGGGCGGTCGTGGCCGCCGCCTCGTCCAGCCCCGTCTCCGACTGCAGGATGCGCACCGCGCGTGCCTGCAGCTTGCTGTTGCGCGCCCGCATGTTGGTCATGCGGTTGCCGCGCACGTATCCCAACTGGATCATCGCCGTCGTCGAGATCATGTTGAGCACGAGCTTCTGCGCCGTGCCGGCCTTCATGCGGGTCGAACCCGCGACCACTTCCGGGCCGACGACCGGCACGATCGGCACGTCGACCGCCTGGGTGATCGCCGAGCCCGGCACGCAGGTGACCGCCACGGTGAACGCGCCGATCGACCGGGCGTGCGCGACGGCGCCGATCGTGTACGGCGTCCGCCCCGAGGCGGCGATGCCGACGACGACGTCCGCGGCGGTCACGCCACGCGCCGCGAGGTCGCGCGCCCCGGCCTCGCCGTCGTCCTCCGACGCCTCGACGGCCCGCCAGCACGCCTCGTAGCCGCCGGCGATCAGGCCCTGCACGAGCTCGGCCGGGACGCCGTAGGTGGGCGGGCATTCGGACGCGTCGAGCACACCCAGGCGCCCCGACGTGCCCGTCCCGACGTAGATGATCCGGCCGCCCTGCCGCAGGCGCGCCACCACGCCCTCGACGGCCCGCGTGATGCTGGGCAACTCCCGCCGGACCGCCGCAGGCACCCCGTGGTCCTCGTCGTTGATGAGCGCCAGGGTGTCGGCGATCGACAGCGTGTCGAGCCCGCGCGAGCGCTCGTTCTCCTGCTCGGTGATCGGGAGGTCGGACATGACGGGACGAGTCTATCAATGCCGCGGCGTGTCGGCAGGCGGCAGGCGGCAGTCCAGGTGTCCGATGCCCGGTGCCCGGTGCCCGGTGCCCGATGCCCGGCTCCTGTGATATGACGCACGAGAGAGTCGACCACCATGCCCACCTACACGCTCCGCATCAACGGCAAGGCCCACGACGTCGAGGCCGAGCCGGACGACACCCTCCTTTCGGTCCTGCGCGACGACCTCGACATGACCGGTTCGCGCTACGGGTGCGGCGAGGGGCAGTGCGGCTCGTGCACGGTGCTGGTCGACAACCGCGCGATGCGTTCGTGCGTGGCCAAGGTCAGCGCCGTCACCAAGGCGCAGATCGTCACCATCGAGGGCCTCGCGACCGGCGACACGCTGCACCCGGTGCAGCAGGCGTTCCTCGAGGTCGAGGCCTTCCAGTGCGGCTACTGCACGTCGGGCATGGTGATGGCCACCGTGGCGCTGCTGCGAACCAACCCCTCGCCCACCGAGGCCGACATCGTCAAGGCCCTCGACCGCAACGTGTGCCGGTGCGGCACGTACCCGCGCATCGTGAAGGCGGTCAAGCTCGCCGCCGAGCGCCTGCGCGGGGCGACGCCGGCCACCGCCCAGGAGGCCCGGCGATGAACCCGCGGCGCGACGAGACGATCGAGGTCGAGCGGTACGAACTGGCCGCGCCGCCCACCTACGTCTTCGAGATGGAGCGGCGGACGTTCCTCGCCATCTTCGGCGTCCTGGGCAGCGGCCTGCTCGTCGCCGCGACGCAGGCGCACGCGCAGGAGTCCGGCGGGCAAGCGGGCTCGCGCAGCCTGCCCACCGACGTCAAGGCCTGGGTGCACGTCGGCGAGGACGGGCGCGTCACCGGCTACACCGGCAAGACCGAGATCGGGCAGAACATCCGCACCTCGCTCGCGCAGGCGATCGCCGACGAGTTGCACGTGCCGCTCGATCGCGTGTCGCTGGTGATGGCCGACACCGACCTGGTGCCCTTCGACCAGGGCACCTTCGGATCGCTCTCCACGCCCCGCATGGCGCCCGTGCTGGCGCGGGCGGCGGTCACCGCGCGCGAGATGCTGATCGACCGCGCGGCCGCGCGCCTCGGCGCACCGCGGGCGTCGCTGTCGTGCGCCGACGGCCGGATCAGCGGCGCCGGCAGGTCGGTGGCCTTCGGGGAACTGGTCAAGGGCGCGCAGCTGACCGGCGCCGTGCCGGCTGACGCGCCGCTGATGCCGCGCAGCGCCTGGCAGGTGCGCGGCACGGCCGCGAAGAAGGTCGATGGCCGCAGCTTCGTCACCGGCGCGCACCGCTACACGCCCGACCTGACGCGCCCCGGCATGGTCCACGGGCGCGTCCTGCGGCCGAAGGGCTACGCCGGGACGCTCACCTCGCTCGACGACAGTGCCGCAAGGGCGATCGACGGCGTCACCGTCGTCCGTGACGGCAGCTTCGCCGGGGTGGTCGCGCCGAGCGCCCGGGTGGCGCGACGCGCGGCGGCCGCGGTCAAGGCCGAGTGGACCGTGCCTGCCGACCTGCCTTCCTCGATGACGGTGTACGACCACCTCAAGGCGACCGGTTCGGCCGCCTCGGCCGGCAGGGGAGCGGCGCCGACACAGGTGGGCGATCCGGCCCGGGCTCGCGCTTCGGCGGCCCGGTCGTTCACGGCCTCGTACCGCATCCCCTACATCGCGCACGTCCCGCTCGAGCCCCGTGCCGCCGTCGCCGAGTGGACCGGCGACAAGCTCACCGTGTGGACCGGGACGCAGCGCCCCTTCGGCGTGCGCGCCGAGCTCGCCACGGCGTTCCGGGTCCCCGAGGAGCGCGTGCGAGTGATCGTGCCCGACACCGGGTCGGCATACGGCGGCAAGCACACGGGCGAGTGCGCCGTCGAAGCCGCGCGCCTCGCGAAGGCCGTCGGCAAGCCCGTCAAGGTCGTCTACTCGCGGCCCGAGGAGTTCTCGTTCGGCTACCTGCGCCCGGCGGGTGTGATCGACGTCGCCGCTGCCGTCGACGCCAACGGGACGCTGGTCGCCTGGGAGTTCGACAACTGGAACTCCGGCGGGGCGGGGCTCGCGACGCCCTACGACGTGCCGAACGTGCGCACGCAGTTCCACCAGTGCGACTCGCCGCTGCGGCAGGGCTCCTATCGAGGCCTGGCGTCGACGGCCAATCACTTCGCGCGCGAGATGCACATGGACGCGATTGCGCGGGCGCTCGGCGTCGATGCCGTGGAGTTCCGCGTGCGCCATCTCGCCGGCAACGAGCGGGTGCGCGCGGTGCTGCAGGCGGCCGCGAAGGCCGCGGGCTGGCCGACGCCGTCGGCGGCGGGGCGAGGACTGGGCATCGCCTGTGGCACCGACAAGGGCAGCTACATCGCCACGGCGGCCGAGGTGAGCCGCGTCGACAACATCATCAAGGTCGAGAGGCTGGTCGTGGCGTTCGAGTGTGGCGCCATCGTCAACCCCGACGGCGTCCGCAACCAGGTGGAGGGCTCGATCGTGCAGGGTCTCGGCGGCGCCCTGTTCGAGGCGATCGCGTTCGCCAACGGCGTCATCACCAACGGCAACATGGCGTCGTATCGCGTCCCGCGGTTCCGCGACGTGCCGCCGATCGAGCTGGTGATGCTCGATCGGCCGGATCTGCCATCGGTCGGCGCCGGCGAGACGCCCATCGTGTGCGTGGCGCCGGCGATCGGGTCGGCGGCGCGTGCGCTGGGCACGGTGAACGACGCCATGCCCGTGCGCTTCGCCTGATCGGCACGGCCGGCCCCTGACAGCCGGTGGTCCTGCGCGAGCCTGGCCGTCGCCGACCCTGTGGGAATTTCAGCCGGGGTGCGGAAAGCTTCGCACCCCGGCACGTGGTCACTTGGTGACCGGGACGGGCTCGGTGATGGGCAGCTGCCGGGTCGCCGGCGCGGTCGGCGCCGCAATCTCGAACGCCACCTCGAGGACGCCATCCTTGAACGTGGCCACCGCGGAGTCGGCCTTCACGACCTCCGGCAGGGCCAGCGTGCGGGAGAAGTGCCCGTAGGAGCGCTCGGTGCGGTAGTACCCGTCAGCCGTGTCGCGGCTCGATTCCCGCCGTTCCCCCTCGATCGTCAGCACGTGCTCGCCGACCTCGACCTTGATGCCCTCGCGGGTCATGCCCGGCAGGTCGGCGCGGAAGAACAACTTGCCGTCCTTCTCCTGCACTTCGACGGCCGGCAACCAGCCGGCGTGGGCCGTCTCGAACAGCCGCGAGGCGAGCGGCCAGCGACCGACGCCCATGCCGACATCATTGAAGAAGCTTTCGATGTCGTCGCTCAGCGCGCGCATCAGGCTGTAGGGCGTGCGGGTGGTGATGGCCGACGTCGCCTTCGGCGTCGGGCGCGCAACGGTGGTGGTGGCCATATGAGTCCCTCCGGTGTCGGCCCACCGGCACGCCGCTGCCCACGCGCGTGGCGTCGCTGCCAGCTGCGGGGCGCTCGGTGCGTCCACGGGGCCACCCTGGACGGATGCATCAGGCGTGCCTGTGCGGCGCCGCCGCCGGGGCCGACGGCCGCGCCTCGATTGCGAACTCCGGCTCAGATGCCCACGTACCAGGACCAGCCGTTCTGGATGTTGCCGGCCCGCCCGTGGTCGTCGAACGTGTCGGTGACGACAATGCGGTCGAGGAACTTGAGGCTCTTGTACCCGAGTTGCCGTTCGACGCGCAGGCGCAGCGGGCCACCATGCGGAACCGGCAAGGGCCGGCCGTTCATCGCGTACGCGAGCAGGGTCTGCGGGTGCAGGGCGTCCACCATGTCGATGCCGTCGGCCCAGCCGTCGAAGGCGTGGAACTGCACGAATCGGGCACTGGGCAGCGTCCCGGCGGCGGCGAGCACGTGCGACAGGGCGACGCCCGTCCATTCCGCGATGGCCGACCAGCCTTCCTCGCACGTGTGCCGCGTGATCTGGGTGCGGCTCGGGTAGCGGCGCAGCGCCTCCAGCGTGTAGGTGCCAGGACGCGCGACACGGCCCTCGACCTTCAACGCGAACTCGCGGAACTCCGTGGCGCGCAGCCGCCCGTAGCGCTCGCCGTCGGGGCCGTAGAACGGACGTGCCGGGTCGGCCGGATCGGTGGTGCCGATGGCGGGGAACGACGAGATGTCGGCCCGCGTGTACTCGCGCACCAGCGAGTCGGTCGGCAGCACCGCCCGGTGCGCCACGTAGGTGAGGTTGTCCCCGAGGCGCAGCAGGTGGCCGTACGTCGGCGGGAGCTCGCGTCCCGCGCAGCCCTGGACGAGCAACCCGCCGGCCAGGCCGCCGGCCCCCGTGAGTGCGGCGCGCAGCACGTCGCGCCTGCTGGGAATGTGTCTGGGCATGCGGTCAGCCTCCGATCGTCATCGCGCGGACCTGCCGGCGGAAACCCGTGGCGATCACCATCGCCAGGTGCACGAGCGCAAACGCCACCAGGGCCGCCCACGTCCCGAAGTGGATCGTGCGTGCCGACTGCATGCCGCCGAACAGCGTGAGCAGCGACGGGACGGCCGCAGTGACCGCCGGGGACATGGCGAGGCCGGTGAGGGCGGCGAGCGGGACCAGTCCGAACACCACGGCCGAGTACGCCCACTTCTGCAGCGTGCCGTACGGCGCGCCCGCGCCGCCCGCGACCTCGAGGCGTACGTGCCGCCGCACGTCCTCGGCGATGCGCGCCGGCCGGAGATCGTCGGCGGTCGGCACGACGCGCCGCCGCAGGTGGCCGGTGAGGACGCCGAGCCCGACGTAGGCGACACCAGCCGCGACCAGCGTCCACGCCGCCAGGAAGTGAAGGCTGCGACCCCAGGAATTCTGGTTGAAGATCTCGTAGGTGCGACTGGCCGTCACCGGCGACCCCGGGCCCGGCGTGAACGGCGTGGCCGGCGTCCATCCGCCGTGACGGTGGTTGCGGCTGATGGGCAGTTCGATCAGCGCCGGCGTGAGGTCGTTGCCGACCTCGCCCCAGTACAGGCGCGGGTGCGCCATGAGGATGACCACGCCGGTGAACGCGAGCAGCGCGATGCTCAGGGCGGCAATCCAGTGCGTGCAGCGCATCCACACGGGGTGGCGCGCCACGGACGGAGCGGCGGGTGTCATGGCTGTGGTGCCCGATGGTACGCCCGGTGGGCGGCGGGCGCCAGCACGAGTCCTCGGGTCAGTCCTTGCGCGGCTTCTGTGGTACCGGTGTTTCGCCGCGCGCGAGCATGTCGACGAGGCTGGCGATCTTCCTGGCCCGGCCGGCCGCCGTGCGCATGGTGGTGACGCGGAACGTGAGCGCGAAGAGGTTCTGCTTGCCGAGCGTGCGGAAGGTGGCGAGCGCCCGCGGGTTGGCGTCGATCGCGGCGCGCAGGTCGGGCGGGATGGTCTCGGCCGAGCCGGCGCGGACCGGCGCGTAGGCGGCGTCCCATCGGCCGTCCGCCTTGGCGGCGTCCACCTGACGCTGGCCGTGCGGCGTCATGCGGCCAGCCGCCGTGAGCCTGGCGATGTGCTCGCGATTGACCTGGCTCCAGAGGCTCTTCGGCCGGCGCGGCGTGTAGCGCTGCAGGTACGACACCTCGTCGAGTCCACGCCTGAGCCCGTCGATCCAGCCCCAGCAGAGGGCGACGTCGAGCGCCTCGCCGATGGTGATGGACGGGATTCCGGAGCCCTTCTTGTAGACGCGAATCCAGATCTCGTCCGCGCGGTCGTGGTGCTTGCGCATCCAGGTCTCGAACGCGGCGGCGGTGCGGAACGACTTCTCCTGGCCTGGCGCGGGGGTGAGGGGCGGCATGGGCGGGACCATGGTAATGCGGCGATGCCGCGACGCCGACCGCCGAAGGACGAAGGGGTGCCCACATGCGCGGCGGCGCCGCGGCCAGGCGCACGGTGGCCGACGCGCTATCGGAAAGGAACGCCGAACGCCGAACGTGGGTGCCGGCCCGCTCCGGACGCAGGCGTCGGATCAGGGCACGCCAGAGAGGTCGGCTGCGCCTGGGTGGCGAGGCGCACGCAACGTTGCAGCAGGGCGAGTTGCTCATCGCGCACCGACTCACTGTCCCGGCACAGCCGGAGGTGCCGGCCGTCGGCCAGGGTCACGCTGATCGTGTAGGTCGTGTACGACTGGCTGCCCGACTCGCTGGAGTAGCGGCCGGCCTCGAAGGGCGCGACCTGCGCGTACGGCACCGTTTGCACGGGCCGGCCTGCGGCGTCCTCGAAGGTGAGCGTGCGCGACAGGTTGTCGAAGCGCAGCACGGGCGGTCGGCGTGGGCGTCGCCACATCGCCCACCCGCCGCCCGCGGCGCCGAGGGCCAGCGCGAACAGGCCGTAGGCCCAGACGCGATCGGCGACCTCGCCCTGCCAGAGCGCCTGACCGCCGAAGACGGTCAGCAGGACGGCGGCGGCCGCAAACGGCAGCACCGCGAGCACCTGCGTGTCCGGGTCGCCCGCAAAGCGCGCCCCCGTGGCATCGGCATGTTGGAGCGTGTAGTCGTACACGCCCGCATTCTAGGGGCATCGCGCCCGGCGCGTGCGGCATCACTCATGACGTTCGCGCTCCCATCACTCCCGCGAGGGCGAGGGTGGCGAATGCGGCGCCGGTGAGGAACGTGGCTGGCGCGCCCCACCGCGCCCAGAGCGCGCCGGCGATCACGCTGGCGAGTAGCAGCGACACACCGCTGGCGAGATTGAAGACGCCGAAGGCGGTGCCTCGGAGGTCCGCCGGCGCGGCGTCGGCCACCATCGCCGCGAACAGCCCCTGTGTCAGTCCCATGTGCACCCCCCACAGCACCACGCCGGGCAGCATCGCCATCCAGTCGATCGCGCCAGCGAGGATCAGGTCGGCGCCGACGAGTGCGAGCAGGCCCCAGGCCAGGAGGGTGCGCCGCGACAGCCGGTCCGCCAGCCGACCCGCTGGATAGGCCGTGGCCGCATAGGTGACGTTCATCAGCACCATCACGAGCGGGATCAGGGCCGCGCGAACGCCGGCGTGCTGGGCGCGCAGCACCAGGAAGGCCTCGCTGAACCGCGCCAGGGTGAAGACCGCGCCGACGCCGACCACGCCCCAGTAGCGGGCGGGCAGGCGCGCCAGGGCCGCGAGGCGAACCGGCGGCGGGCTGCCAGGCGCGTGTTCACGGGCCGGCTCCCGGACGCCGATCACCAGCAGCGCGACCGCCAGGGCCGCCGGCACGACCGACACCCAGAAGATCGCCCGGAAGTCGCCACGCCAGTGCAGCATCAGCACCACGGCCACGAGTGGCCCGAGGAAGGCGCCCGTGGTGTCGAGCGACTGGCGCAAGCCGAAGGCCGCGCCCCTGGCTCCCGGTGGCGCCAGGTCGGCCACCAGCGCGTCGCGTGGTGCCCCGCGCACCCCCTTGCCGACGCGATCGACCAGGCGCGCCGCCAGGACCATGCCGCTCCCGCTCGCGAGCGCGAACAGCGGCTTGGTCACGGCACTCAGCGCATACCCGCCGACGGTGAGGCCCTTCCTCGAGCCGAGGCGATCGCTCAACGCTCCGGAGAACACCTTGGCGATGAGGGCCGTGGACTCGGCCAGCCCCTCGAGCACGCCGACGGCGAGCACGCTCGCGCCGAGCGTGTCGACGAGGAAGAGCGGCAGCAGCGCGTGGACCATCTCCGACGAGATGTCCATCAGCATGCTCACGAGTCCGAGGACCCAGATGGCTGCCGGCAGGCGCGTCCGCGGCATGTGACTCACGCCTGCATCATCCTCCGATCGCGTGTCGCGTGCCTCAGGCGCGCTCGATGCGCGCCGCGTAGCAGCCGCGCACGGCGTAGTGCGCCTGCACGTAGCTGACGCGCGGATCGTCGAGCAGCGCGAGGATCGGGCCCTCGGCGTCGGCGCCCGAGACCAGGGTCGCGTCGACCATCATGTGTGCCGTGTCGAAGGCCCGCAGCGACAGCGGACGGTGCTGCATCACCTCCGGCAGGCGCCCTACCGTCTCGGCTGCCCGCTCGGCCCCCTCACGCACGAAGATCGCGTGACTGGCGCGGTACGGCGAATCGCCGGGCTGGTGCACGTAGTTCAGCAGGAGGGCCGTCTCTCCGGGCTGCAGGTCACGCAATTCGACGCGGTCGGGAAATCCCGGCGTGCGGTCGACGATGTAGCGGCGTGCGTTGTGGGTCGCGAGCGCCTCGTCGGAGAGGTGATAGAGGTGGCGGAAGGGCGAGGGGTCCAGGCCGATGACACGGTAGCTCATGACGTCTCCAGTCGAAGGAGACGCCACTCTAGCGAGCGGGCGGCGCGGGTCGCACTCCGGTTTGTGCCGCCGGTTCGATCGACACGACGGTGCAGGGCGCGACGGCGGGAGAACGAATCGCGCGCATCAGCTTGCGCTTGGCGCGACATGCGCGCGTCATTGAAGGATGGACTGGCTGCGACAACGCTCCCTGACGCTGGTGATGATGGCCCTCTTCGCCATCTGCGCGGTGGCGCAGGTGCTGACCGGCTGGCACGAGTACAACGCGAGCCAGGCCGACCACGGGGCCGCGATGGTCACCCTTGGCGGCTACTTCGCGACGGGGCATCTGTGGGAGGCGTTGTTCGAGAACTGGGAGAGCGAGTTCCTGCAGATGGCCGCCTTCGTGGTGCTCACCACGCGCCTGGTCCAGCGGGGCTCGCCCGAGTCGCGCCGTCCGGGCGTGGTGGAGCCGTTCGACGCCGACCCGCGACGCTTCCGCGAGATGCCGGGCGCGCCGTGGCCGGTGCGCAAGGGCGGGCTCTGGCTCCGGCTCTACGAGTCGTCGCTCGGCCTCGCGTTCGTGCTGCTGTTCCTGGTGTCGTGGATCGGCCACGCCTTGGGCGGCTTCTTCGAGTTCCGGCACGACCAGCTGGCGCACGGCGGCCCCTCGCCCGACCTGCTGGAGTACCTGTCGTCGCCGCGCTTCTGGTTCGAGTCGTTCCAGAACTGGCAGAGCGAGTTCCTGGCGATCGCGGCCATGGTCTGGTTGTCGGTGTACCTGCGGCAGCGGGGATCGCCCGAATCCAAGCCGGTACACGCCAGCCACGACGAGAGCTGACGGGTGGACGGTCACGAGGCAGTGGTACGATTTCGACTCCGGTCGGGGCGTAGCTCAGCCTGGTAGAGCGCTCGCTTTGGGAGCGAGAAGTCGCAGGTTCGAATCCTGTCGCCCCGACCATCCTCACTGCGTTCGTCTGGTCGGCGCGACCGCCTTCAGGCCCGCGGCTCCGCCTGCGGCTCGCCGTCGGGCTCAAATCCTGTCGCCCCCGCACCGTTGCTCGCCTGCGGCTCGCTCGGTCTCTGCGTCTTCAGGGGCACGCCGTCGGGTTCGAATCCTGTCGCCCACACCGTTGCTCGGCTGCGTCTCGCTCGGTCCGGCATTCCCGGCAGTTCCGCATCGTCGCATCGCGGCATGCGGCATCGCCCCCACGTCACCTGACCTGCGACCATTGGTGCGCTGACGAACGGCTGAGCCCGAGGCGGCGGGCTTTCGGTAGAATCGGCAACGCCTCCCCAAGGTCGCCGCCATGCCGCTGCACTCATCTGCAGGATTGGCCACGCTCGTGGCGCACCTGTCCGAGGCCATCCTGGTCACGGACACGCACCAGCGCGTCACCCAATACCTCGGTCAGGCAGAACGCCTCTATGGCTGGCCTGCCGACCACGTGATCGGCCGCGCGCTCAGCGACCTGCCGCGAACGTACCCCGAGGGTGATGGCGACCTCTTCATGGCGCGGATGGCGGCCGCCGAGGAGGCGCGCGTCGTGATGCGCTGCCAGCGCCAGGACGGCACCTGCGTCGACCTCGACGTGGTCGTGACGCCCTTGCGCGACCAGTCGGGCGCCTTCATCGGGTGGCTCTCGGTGGCCCGCGACGTCACGCAGCGCCTCGAACTGCAGCAGCAGCTCCGCGCCGCGCACGGCCAGCTCGCCGACATGGCCTTCGGCGCCGATGACGGCTACTGGGACTGGCACCTGCCGTCGGGCCAGGTGAGCCGCGATCGTCGCTGGGCCGAGATGCTCGGATACCGCCACGACGAGCTGCCACCCGACGCTGCAGTCTGGATCGACCTGCTGCATCCCGACGACGCGACGACCGCGATGCCTGCTCTCGAGGCGCACCTGCAGGGACGCACGCCCAGGTACGAGTCGGAGCACCGCCTCCGGCACAGGAACGGGCACTGGGTCTGGGTGCACGATCGCGGCAAGATCGTGCAGCGCGACGCGACCGGCGCGCCGGTGCGCCTGGCCGGCGCCCACACCGACACCACGGCGCGCAAGGTGATGGAGCACACCCTGCGTGAACGCGAGTCCGAGCTGCGCGCGGCGCTCGCGAGCAACGAGGCGCTCGTGGCCGACCTCCGCGCGGCCCTCGACCGGGTGAAGACGCTGTCGGCCCTGCTGCCACTCTGCATGCACTGCCGCCGCGTCCGCGACGATGCCGGCTACTGGGCGCAGATCGAGGAGTACCTCGCCCTCCACACCGAGACGTCGTTCAGCCACGGCATCTGCCCCGAGTGCCTGAAGGCGCATTATCCCGAGTACCCGCAACCCGGGGCGGGGCCATGAGACTGCCGCGATGCCGAACGACCGTCGAACCGTGAAGTACGCAGGGTCCACCCTCCTGGCCGGTGCACTCCTGCTGCTCTTCGCGATCGGCGCCGCGCTGTGGTCCCTGCTCGGACGTGAGTCGGCGCCCGTACTGACCAGCCTCGAGCCGCCGGGACGCGCCGAGCGCGCCAGGCTCGGTGCCTCGTCGGCCACCCTCGTCAACGGCCGGCGCGTCACGCCGGCGGGCACCGTCATCCGCACGCAGTCGTACTCCTGGGGGCTCTCCATCAGCCCCGACCAGCGGCGCGCCGCGCTGTTGCGTGCCGATGCGATCGAGGTCGTCGACCTGGGTCCGCCCCACGCGATCCGCCGGTATCCACCACGCGGCACCAGGGATCGGGCCATGGGCACCGGGGCCTACATGGGGATTGCCTTCGCGCCAGACGGGCGCTCCCTGTTCTACAGCAACGCCAATGAAGGGCAGATCCTGCGGCTCGACCTGGCCTCCGGCGAGGTCGTGGCGACCATCGACATCGACGGCGCCGGCATCGACGACAGCTTCGTCGGCGACTTCGTGCTGACCCGCGACGGCTCCACCATCGTCGCCGTCGACCAGTTCAACTTCCGGTTGGTGACGATCGACGTGGCCAGCGGTGCCGTACGACGGTCGGTGCGCGTGGGGCGACATCCGTTCGCGGTGGCCCTCGCCCCCGACGAGCGCACGGCGTGGGTGTCCAACGTCGGCATGTTCGAATACCCGCTGCTGCCGGGCGTGACGCCCGACAACCGGGCTACCGCCGGCCTCGCGTTCCCCGCCTACGGGGTGCCGTCGAGGGAAGCCGAGGAGGGCACGGTCGTCGACGGCGTGCGCGTGCCCGGCCTCGGCCCGCTCAACCACCCGGACGCCATGTCGGTGTTCCAGGTGGATCTGGCCGGCGGGCGCGTGCTGCGGAAGATCCACACCGGTTACCTCGTGGGCGCCGAGCGTGACGACATCCGGACCGTCGGCGGCGCCAGCCCGGGCGCACTCGTCGTCGGGCGCGACCGGATCTATGTCTCCAACGCCACCAACGACACGGTGACGGTCCTCGACGCGGCGACGGGCAGTCGCGTCGCCGAGATCGAGCTGAACGTGCCGGGCCTCGAGCGCCTGCGGGGCGTGCTGCCGTTCTCCGTCGTGCTGTCGCCGGACGAGGCGCGGCTCTACGTCGCCTGCGCGGGGCTCAACGCGGTGGCAGTGATCGACGTCGCGCGTCGGCAGGTGGAGGGGTTCGTGCCGGCTGGCTGGTTCGCGGCGCTCGTCGCGCTGTCGCCCGACGGGCTGCGACTCTACGTGTCGAGCGCCAAGGGGCTGGGGTCGGGCCCCAACGCCGGGCCGACCTTCGAGGACCCGGGCCGCGGGCTGCATCCCGGCGACATCATGCAGGGCACCCTGCAGGTGGTCGACGCGCCGCGCGGCGAGGCGCTGGCGTCGGGTACCCGGCAGGTCGTGGCCAACACCTACGCGGTGCGGCGCGTTCGTCCCGGACTGGCCGGGAGGCTGCCGTACGGCAACTCGCGCCGCGACGGCCCGATCCGGCACGTCGTCTTCGTCGTGAAGGAGAACCGCACGTTCGACCAGGTCTTCGGCGCGCGGCGCGGCGTGCGTGGCAACCCGTCGGGCGCGACGTTGGGGCTCGGCGTCCGGGTGGCCAGCAAGGACGGCTCGCGTGTGCTCGACCGCGTCGACGTGACGCCGAACCACCACGCCCTGGCCGACCGCTTCGCGATCAGCGACAACTTCTATTGCGATGCCGATCAATCCAACACGGGCCATCGCTGGGTGGTCGGCGTGTACCCGAACGAATGGGTGGAAGTGAACGCGCGGTCCCGCATCGAGGCCCGGCCGTTCAGCGCCGCGCCGGGACGCCGGAACGTCAACGGCGCCAGCGCGGTCGTCAACCCGGAGGACTACAACGAGGCCGGGGCGCTGTGGGAACACCTGGCACGCCATGAGGTGTCGTTCTTCAACTTCGGGTTCGGCGCAGAGATGCCGCAGTCGATCGAGCAGCAGTTGCACAAGGAGACCGGCATCCGCATGTCGGTGAGCTTCCCGCTCCCCAGGCCGCTCTTCGAGCGTTCGTCACGGAAGTATCCGACCTACAACATGGCCATCCCCGACCAGTACCGGATGGACATGTTCGAGGAGGAACTGCGCGACCGGTGGGAGAGCGGGCAGGAGCCGTTCCCCTCCCTGGTGACGATCGTGCTGCCCAACGACCACATGACAAGCGAGCATCCGGAGGACGGCTACCCGTTCCGGGAGTCGTACGTGGCCGACAACGACCTGGCGCTCGGGCGGCTGGTGGAGCGGCTGTCGCACTCGCGCTGGTGGAAGGACATGCTGATCATCGTCACCGAGGACGATCCGCAGGGCGGCACCGACAGCGTCGACGCGCACCGATCGGCGCTGCTGTTCATCAGCCCGTGGGTCAAGCGAGGCTACGTGTCGAGCACGTTGGCCAGCTTCGGCTCGTTGATGCGCCTGCAGTTCACGCTGCTCGGCCTGCCCGCCCTCAACCAGTTCGACGGAACGGCGTCGATGGTCGACGACATCTTCTCGACGACGGCCGACGTGACCCCGTACGCGGCGCGCCCGATCGACCGTCGGCTGTTCGACCCCGCCGTGGCGTTCAAGCCGTTCGACCGGCGCTTCAACTGGAAGGCGATGGCCGCCTCGCCGGTGATGGACGACCCGGACGACATGCGTGAGGCGTTGCGGCCGCGATAGCACGCCGGCCGCACCGCCTGGGGCGATGCCGCAACGCGGCGATGCCGCGCACGCCGAAGGCCGACGGCTGACGAAGGCCGACGCAAATGACGAAGGCCGAGGCAGTAGCCGTCGACGTTCATGTCGACGGTCGGCGGTTCATGGCGCGCGATGCTCTCGCATCCATGTGCACCAGCGGCACCTGCAGGCCCGCTTCGTACGGATGCCGACTCGAGACGAGCAGGGTGAGCGTGGTGCACTCGCCGCCATAGAGGTCCGCGAGCGCGTCGGGATCGGCGCCGCGCGCCAGCAGCAGGTCGGCGATGGCGACGGCCGTGGGCGGGGTCTTCTGGCGCCAGTGCTCGACGCCATTGGCGGCGACGTAGTGCAACAGCGTGCACCAGTGGACCTCGGGATCGAACGGCCCGACTCGCGTGGAGCGGGCCCGGACCAGCGACGGACCCTCGTCCAGGCGTCGCCGGAGGTCGTCGACATCGCCCCGCACCACCGCCTCGACGGCGGCCTCGAACCTGGCGATGTCCCAGTGGGGGGTATTGATGGCCTCGGCGTGCGCCACGAGACTGGCCCAGTCCAGTGCGTCGTATGCTCTCGCCACGGCCAGCCGCGCGTCGTCACGGTCGAGTGTGGTGGCCGCGACCTCGACCGCGCTCATCGGCCCGGGCAGCCACGACACGTCCGGACGGCGGAATCGCGGATGGTGCCGGTACATGCGCTCGACGGCCTGCGCGTCGCCAGCCCTGAAAGCCGTCAGGAGCGCCCGCGCCTGCGCATCGTAGTCGGCAGGCGTCGCGTCGTAGGGCAGCCACGTCCACTCCATCGATCCTCCCGTGCCGAATCCGGCCCTAGCTCGGTCACTCCGGCAATTGCTGGTGCTAGCGGCCCGGCCGTCCGCTGGTGGGGTGCCCAAGGGTACCGTGAAGTCACGATCACATGGCCACAGCAACCCTGCCAGCCCCCGGCCCGGACGCCGAGGAGGCGCGCCTCAAGGACTACAGCCTCGTCGGCCGCGACACGGCACTCGCGATCGACCGCGGCCTTGCCGAAGCCGAGTGGTACACCTCACCCGTACCTCGCGAGGCGATGCGCCAACTGCTGCAGCGCCGCGATGGCCCGGCCATTCGCGACACCCTCCTCTATGCGGCGCTGTTGCTCGCCACCGGCTACGGCACGTGGCGGCTGTGGGACTCGTGGTGGGCGCTCGTCCCGATGATGGCGTACGGCGTGCTGTACGCCTCGGCCTCCGATGCCCGATGGCACGAGGCGGGGCACGGCACGGCCTTCCGCACCGACTGGATGAACACCGCGCTGTACGAGGTGGCGTCGTTCCTCGTGCTGCGCGAGTCGGTGCCCTGGCGATGGAGCCACGCCCGCCACCACAGCGACACCATCATCGTCGGGCGCGATCCCGAGATCGCCGTGCCGAGGCCGCCCGACCTGCTGGAGATGTTCCTGAAGTGCTTCAATTACCGCGCCTGGCGCCGGTACGTGACCAACACCACGCTGCACGCCGTCGGGCGAGTGACCGCCGTCGAGGCGACCTTCATCCCGCCGTCGCAGTACGGCGCCGTGTTCCTGCGGGCGCGCATCTACCTGGCCATCATGGCGACGGTCGCGGCGACCTGCCTGTACTCCCGCAGCTGGCTGCCACTCGTGTTCGTGTACGGGCCCAACCTGTACGGCGCGTGGCTCATGGCGATCTACGGCTGGACCCAGCACGCCGCGCTGGCCGAGAACGTGCTGGATCACCGGCTCAACTGCCGGACGATCTACATGAACCCGATCCACCGGTTCCTGTACTGGAACATGAACTACCACACCGAGCACCACATGTTCCCGATGGTGCCGTACCACCAGTTGCCGCGGCTGCACGCGCTGGTGAAGGACGATTGCCCGGCGCCCTACCCGAGCCTGCTGGCGGCATACCGCGAGATGATCCCGGCCCTGCTGCGTCAGATCCGCGAGCCCGGGTGGTACCTGCGTCGCACCCTGCCGCCGACGGCGCGGCCGGTGGGCACGCGGCCGACGATGGCCGCGATCGTCACCACGGATCGACCGCTGGTCGACGGGTGGGTGGACGTGTGCGCGGCGGCCGACCTCGGGCCGGGCGAGGTGGTGCGCGTCGACCACGGGCCGCGCACCTACGCGGTGTACCGCGTCGGGCCGGGGACGGTCCGCGCCACCGATGGCATGTGCACGCACGGCAACACGCACCTGGCCGACGGGCACCTGCGTGACGGTGTGATCGAGTGCCCGAAGCACAACGGGCGCTTCGACGTGGCGACCGGCGCCGCGGTGCGCGTGCCCGCCTGCGTCGCCCTGCAGACCCATGCCGCGCGCATCGAGGCCGATCGCGTGTGGTTGCGCGTCGGCGCGATCGCCGCCGCCGACGCCGCGCCGACCTACGCGTTCCGCGTCGTCTCGAACCACAACGTGGCGACGTTCATCAAGGAACTCGTGCTCGCGCCGCTCACGCCTGACCGGGAGTCGGGAGTCGGGAGTCGGGAATCGGAAGTCGGGAGTCGGGAATCGGGAGTCGGGAGTCGGGAGTCGGGCGAGCTCGTCTCCACGGAGGCAGGGCGCGGCGAGCCACCGCGCCGCCGTGCCGTGGCCCTGCCGACGTACCAGCCGGGACAGTACATGCAGCTCCACATCCCGGCGTATGGCGAGATCCGCCTGCGCGACCTGGTCGTGGACGAGCCGTACGCGTCGACCTGGCGAGCTCATCACCTGTTCGATCTGGGCACGCGCAACCAGCTGGAACTCCGCCGCAACTACTCGCTGGCGACGGATCCGGCCTCGCCCGTCCAGGAGCTGCGCTTCAACGTGCGCATCGCCATGCCGCCGGCCGGGCAGGCGTGCGACACGGGCGTGGGGTCGTCGTGGGTGTGGGCGCTGAAGCCGGGCGATACCGTGCAGGCATCAGGCCCGTACGGCGACTTCCTGATCCGGGGCACGAGGCGCGAGCTGGTGTACGTCGGAGGCGGCGCGGGCATGGCGCCGATCCGATCCCACATCGCCCACCTGCTCGAGACGCGTGGGCACGCCGGGCCCATCACGTTCTGGTACGGCGCCCGTTCGCGGCAGGAGCTGTTCTACGAGGACTGGTTCCGCGGCCTCGAGGCGCGCTTCCCGAACTTCCGGTTCCACATCGCCCTGTCGGCGCCCCTGCCCGACGATGGGTGGACCGGCCCCACGGGCCTGATCCACGACGTGCTGCGGCGTGAGCACCTGGCATCCCACCCGCACCCAGCCGACGCCACCTACTTCCTCTGCGGACCGCCGGTCATGGTGCAGGCAGCGCGGGAGATGCTGCGCCACGAGTTCGCGGTCGCGGCGGAGCACGTCGTGGCCGACGCGTACTGACCCCCGTGCTAGGGACCACGCACCGACGGCGCGCGCGCAGCCATCCGGCCGCGCCGGAACGCCTGATGTTGCGAGGGCAGGTTCTGTGCTCCACTTAGGGCGTCGGTCGCCCATGTTCCGCTCGCTCCGCTCGCCCTGCCGTCTTCTGGTCGCCCTGTGGTCCTTCCTGCTGGCCGCCGGGGCGGCGACCGCGCAGGACCTCGAGCCCAAGGCCTACGCGGCCAGTCCCACCGACGCCGGGTTCGTGGTGGTCGCCGTGTCGCGGCTGGCGGGAGGTCTCGTGTTCGATCCGACCGTCCCGCTGACCGACGTCAAGGCGACCTTCGGCATCGGCACGATTGCCGGCGGCTACACGTTCGGGCTGCTCGGCAAGCTGGCGCTCGTCACCGCCGCCGTGCCCATCGCCTCGGGTGAACTGACAGGGTTCCTGAACGACGACGCCCGCTCGACCTACCGCAATGGACTGGCCGACGCCCGCTTCAAGCTGTCGGTGAACCTCCGCGGCAACGACGCGATGCGGGCCAGCGCCTTCGCGAAGGCGCCTCGCCGCACCATCGTCGGCACCAGCCTCACGGTTGCGGCACCCACCGGCGAGTACGACGGCGCCAAGTTGATCAACATCGGGACCAACCGTTGGGCGGTCAAGCCGGAGCTCGGCGTCGCCGTGCCTGCGGGG
This sequence comes from Luteitalea sp. TBR-22, assembly GCF_016865485.1. NCBI lineage: Bacteria > Pseudomonadati > Acidobacteriota > Vicinamibacteria > Vicinamibacterales > Vicinamibacteraceae > Luteitalea > Luteitalea sp. TBR-22. The sequence goes on from NZ_AP024452.1 coordinate 1,827,106, forward strand.
CGGTGGGACGTGGATGCCTACGCGGGCGTGTGGCTGTTCACCGCCAACGGCGACTTCTTCCCGGGCGGCCAGCGCAGGACGCAGGAGCCCGTCCTGGCGGTGCAGGCACATGTCGGCTACACCTTCCGGCCGCGCCTCTGGCTGGCGGTCGACACCACGTGGTACGGCGGCGGGCAGGCGCGGGTCGAGGGGGGAGCTCCCGGCACGGGCCTGAACAACTCGCGGCTCGGCGCGACGCTGTCGTTGCCGGTCGGGCGCAGCCAGTCGCTGAAGGTGGCGTACAGTTCAGGTGTGTCGGTTCGCACCGGCACCGACTTCGATACGCTGAGTGTCGGCTGGCAGAAACTGTGGCTCGCCAGGCGGTGAGCCGCCCATCCCCTCGAGGTCCGGGCTCCGACCTCCCGGCAAGGCGCCGATCCCCCCTTGCCGTGTTCGCACTCTTCTCGTGAACTTCCGGAGATCCGGAGAGGAGCACACCGATGGCCATGGACGACATCACCGACGTCACCGAACAGAAGCGGCTCAACGAGGCGCGCGAGGCCGGGATTCCCTGGAAGAAGTGGGGCCCCTATCTCAGCGAGCGGCAGTGGGGCACGGTGCGCGAGGATTACAGCGTCGACGGCAACGCGTGGGCGTACTTCTCCCACGACCAGTCGCGATCGCGCGCTTACCGCTGGGGCGAGGATGGGCTGGGCGGCATCTCCGACGACAAGCAGCGGCTCTGTTTCGCCCTCGCGCTGTGGAACGAGCGTGATCCCATCCTGAAGGAACGGCTCTTCGGGCTGACCAACTCGGAAGGGAACCACGGCGAGGACGTCAAGGAGTACTACTTCTACGTCGACAGCACGCCGACGCACTCGTACATGAAGTACCTGTACAAGTACCCGCAGCGTGCCTTCCCCTATGCGGAGCTGATCGCCCGCAACGGCAGCCGCTCCCGCGAGGAGTTCGAATACGAACTGCTCGACACCGGCATCTTCGACGACGACCGCTACTTCGACGTCGTCGTGGAGTATGCCAAGGCCGGGCCCGAGGACATCCTGATCCGCATCACGGTGCACAACCGCGGGCCGGAGGCGGCGCGGCTCCGCCTGCTGCCGACGCTGTGGTTCCGGAACACGTGGTCGTGGGACGACGGCTCGCCGAAGCCGGCGCTGCGCGGGTCGGCGCCCGGCGTCGTGCAGGCGTCACATCCGGAACTCGGTGACTGCTGGCTGTCGTGCGAGGGCGCCCCGGAACTGCTGTTCACCGAGAACGAGACCAACGCCAGCCGGCTGTGGGGCCAGCCCAATCCGACGCCCTACGTCAAGGACGCCTTCCACGCGTACGTCATCGCCGGCGAGGCCGGCGCCGTCAATCCGGCGCACGAAGGCACCAAGGCCGCCGCCCACTACGTGCTCGACGTGCCCGCCGGCGGCAGCCAGCAGGTCCGGCTCCGGCTTGCGGCCAGCGCGCCGGCCTCGCCGTTCGCTGATTTCGACGCGGTGGTCGAACAGCGCCTCGCCGACGCCGACGAGTTCTACGACCGGATCACGCCAGGCGCGCTCACCGAGGACCAGCGGCGGGTGCATCGCCAGGCCCTGGCCGGCATGCTGTGGAGCAAGCAGTACTACTACTACGACCTCGAGAAGTGGCTGAGCGAGCACCAGAGCCACCCGCTGCACGAGGCGGCGCGGCGCGACGTGCGGAACACCGAGTGGTTCCACATGCTCAACGCCGACGTCATCTCGATGCCCGACAAGTGGGAATACCCCTGGTACGCGGCCTGGGACCTGGCCTTCCACACCGTCTCGCTGGCGCTGGTGGACTTCGACTTCGCCAAGGAGCAGCTGCTGCTGATGCTGCGCAACCTGTACGTCCACCCCAACGGGCAGATTCCCGCCTACGAGTGGAACTTCAGCGACGTCAATCCGCCGGTGCACGCGTGGGCCACGCTGTACCTGTACCGGATGGAGCGGACCCTGGGCCGCGCCGACATCCACTTCCTGGAGCGCTCGTTCCAGGGGCTGATGATGAACTTCAACTGGTGGGTCAACCGCAAGGATCCCCAGGGGCGCAACGTGTTCGCCGGCGGCTTCCTCGGGCTCGACAACATCGGCGTGTTCGATCGCAGTGCGCAGTTGCCGACGGGCGGCTCGCTGGAACAGGCCGACGGCACGGCGTGGATGGCGTTCTACTGCCAGAACATGATCGACATCGCGCTGATCCTGAGCGATCACGACCCGATGTACGAGGAGGTCGCCTTCAAGTACGTGCAGCACTTCATGTGGATCGCCTACGCGATGGATCGCCTCGGCGAGCACCACGACGAGATGTGGGACGAACAGGACGGCTTCTTCTACGACCTGCTGCGCCTGCCCGACGGCCGGGCGCAGCGGCTCAAGGTGCGGTCGCTCGTCGGATTGCTGCCGCTCTGCGCCTCCACCGTCTTCGAGCCCGAAGCCATCACGAGCCATCCCCGGCTCATGGAGATGATCGAGCTGTTCAAGAAGCGCCACCCCGAGCTGGTGTCGCACCTGGCGCCGACCGACGCGGGGTTCTCCGGCGTCAAGGGGCGCCGCCTCCTCTCGATCCTCAACAGGCAGAAGCTGGAGCGCGTGCTCGGCTACATGCTCGACGAGAACGAGTTCCTGGGGCCGCACGGGATCCGGTCGCTCTCGCGGTACCACCTCGAACACCCGTTCGTGTTCCACGTCGGACACGACGAGTACAAGGTGCAGTACCTGCCCGGCGAGTCGAACACGGGCATGTTCGGCGGCAACTCCAACTGGCGCGGCCCGGTGTGGATGCCGGTCAACGCCCTGATCGTGCGGGCGCTGCTGAACCTCTACACGTTCTACGGCGACGACTTCAAGGTGCAGTGCCCGACGGGCTCTGGCAACGAGATGAGCCTGTTCGAGGTGGCGCAGGAGCTCACGCGCCGGCTCAGCACGACGTTCCTCCGCAACGAGGCGGGCAAGCGGCCGGTGTACGGTGGCAGCGCCAAGTTCCAGGACGATCCGCACTGGCGCGACCTGATCCTCTTCTACGAGTACTTCCAGGGCGACAACGGCGCCGGCATCGGCGCCAGTCACCAGACGGGGTGGACGGGCCTCGTTGCGCCGCTGCTCGACATCTTCGGCCGGCTCGATGCCCGCACCATGCTCGAGACCGAGCGCGGCCAGCTCACCAGCCGGATGATCCGGCAGCAGGTGGGCGGCGAAGGGGTCAGCGGCTGAGGAACACGAGCCACCGAGGAAGTGCGATGACCATCGGTCCGCCGTGTCGATGATGGTCACCGACCAGCCGTGACGCGTTCCTGACGAAGCCGCAGGTCCTGAAGGAGGCCCCATGCAGTCCTGGCCCAGGCATCCGGTCATCTACGAGATCAGCACGTGGGCGTGGCTCGAGGACCTGTCCCGGTCAGCCGGGCAGGTCGTCGACCTGGGCACCGTGCCCTCGGCGGAGTGGGACGCGATCGCCGCCCGCGGGTTCGACGCCGTCTGGTTCATGGGCGTGTGGGAGCGGAGCCCCGCCGGCATCGCCATCTCGATGCAGAACCCCGGGCTGCTCGAGGACTTCAGGCGAGCCCTCCCGGACTTCGCGCCGGAGGACAACGTCGGCTCACCCTACTGCGTGCGCCGCTACGTGGTCGATCCCCGACTCGGGGGGCCGCAGGGACTCGCCGCAGCGCGGGCGGCGCTCGCGCAACGCGGGTTGCGCGTCATCCTGGACTTCGTGCCCAATCACGTGGCGCCGGACCACCCCTGGGCCACCGAGCACCCCGAGTACTTCGTGCGGGGCACCCCGGAGGACGCCCGGCACGACCCGGCGTCGTTCGTCGAGATCGGCGGGGCCGTGTTCGCGCGCGGCCGGGACCCCTACTTCCCGGCCTGGCCCGACGTGCTTCAGCTCGATGCCTTCCATCCCGGGCTGCGGCAGGCGGTGATCGCGACGATCATCGACATCGCCGGCCAGTGCGACGGCATCCGCTGCGACATGGCGATGCTGATGCTCGACGACGTCTTCGCGCGCACCTGGGGGCCCCGCGCGGGCGAGCGGCCGGCCACCGACTACTGGGCCGCCGTGATCCCCGCGATCAAGGCGCGCCGTCCGGACTTCCGCTTCATCGCCGAGGCCTACTGGGACCTCGAGTGGGTGCTCCAGCAGCAGGGGTTCGACCACTGCTACGACAAGAAGCTGTACGACCGCATGGAGCACGCCTCCGCGGAGGACGTCCGCCAGCACCTGCTCGCCGACCTGCCGTACCAGCAGGGCATGGTGCGGTTCATCGAGAACCACGACGAGCCAAGGGCCGCCGCATCGTTCCCGGGCGCGAAGGGGCAGGCCGCGGCCGTGGCGGTCCTCACGCTGCCGGGCGCGCGACTCCTGCACGAGGGGCAGTTCGAAGGACGCACGGTGAGGCTGCCGGTCTTCCTCGGCCGGCGGCCGTCAGAGACGCCCGACGCGGATCTGGTCGCGTTCTACGCCCGCCTGCTCGACGCCACGAAGGGCGACCTGTTCCGGGATGGCGACTGGCGCCTCTGCGATCGGAGCGGCTGGCCCGACAACCAGAGCTGCCGGCAGTTCCTCACGTGGTGCTGGACGAAGGACGACGCGCGCGCGCTCGTCGTCGTCAACTACGGGCCGGGCCGTGCGCAGGGGCTCGTCCACCTGCCGTGGGACGACCTGCGGGGCCGTGAGTGGCGGCTGGACGACCTGCTGGCGGGGCAGAGCCACGAGCGCAATGGCAGCAAGATGCGAGACACGGGCCTGTACGTGGAGCTCGGGCCCTGGCAGTGCCACCTGTTCCGGATCGCACCCATGGACGCCTGAGGCGGCCATCCGGGCGGTGATTCACCGGCTCGCCCTGCAGGCAAGGCGGCAGGCGGGGCGCGGCAGGAGCATGGGGCAGGCTCGGTGGCGACGCGACGGACGCGCGCCGCCACCGCCGGGCGCGGAGGGCGAGTCTAGGGCGCCACGGCCCTGGCCCGCGTCTGGCTCGTGTCCACCGTGACCTTGTCGATCGTGCCGGTGAAGCGGTAGGGCGCCGCGATGCCGTAGTCCTCGATCACGGGCGTCTCTCCGTCCTCGCCGACGTCGGCGCCTTCGTCGGCCGAGAAGACCGCTGACTGCGTCCGCTCGATGCGCCCCTCGGCCACCTTGCGGCCATTGACCAGGATCACGCCGGTGCCACCCTTGCCGAGGCCGCCGCCGTCATAGGTGAACTCGTACCGGATGGTCGCCTTGCCCGGCGCGATCGCCGTCTTCGAGGCGACGGTGAAGCGCTGCAGCCCGAGGAAGTTGTACGTGTAGGCCGGCTTGCCGTCCTTCAGGTACAGGCTCCAGCCGCCGAAGCGGCCCGCCTGCGCGAGCAACACGCCCTTGCCGCCGCCGGACGGAATCGTGACCTCCGCGGTGACCGAGTACGACTTGTTCTTCGTGTTGATGAAGACGTTCTCCGACAGCCCGCCCATGCCGGGGTAGACGCTGAGCGACGTCCGGCCCTGCATCAGGTCGAGTCGGCCGACCAGTTCGGCGTTGGTGCGCTCGAGCGTCCGGTCGTCGATCGGCAGTACGTGGTACTTCGCCGCCTCCGAGAGGAACAGCGCCTGCATCTCCTTCAGCTTGGCCGGATCCTTGGCCGCCAGGTCGTTGGCCAGGCTGAAGTCGGTCCGGGTGTCGTACAGCTCCCACACGTCCTTGTCGAGCGTCGCGCGCGGCTTGGCCTCCCACGCGGCACGGTGCACGGTGCCCGCGAGCCAGCCGTTGCTGTAGATCGCCCGGTTGCCGAAGATCTCGAAGTACTGCGTCAGGTGGCGCTCCGGGGCCTTCGCGTCGTTGAACGTCGGCAGCATGCTCACGCCCTCGATCGGCACCTGCGTGAGGCCGTCCACGACCTTCGGCTCGGGCAACTGCGCGGCCTCGAGGATGGTCGGCACGATGTCGATCACGTGGTGCCACTGCGAGCGCACCTCGCCCTTCGCCTTCACGCCCTTCGGCCAGTGCACCACCATGCCGTTGCGCGTGCCGCCGTAGCTCGACGCCACCTGCTTGGTCCACTGGAACGGCGAGTTGCCCGCCACCGCCCAGCCCGCCGCGTAGTGGCTGTAGGCCATCGGCCCGCCCAGTTCGTCGTAGTGCTTCAGCACGTCGGCCACCGTCTCAGGCACGCCGTTGAAGTAGGTCATCTCGTTGAACATGCCGGCCATGCCGCCTTCGGCGCTCGCGCCGTTGTCGCCGACGATATAGAAGATCAACGTGTTGTCGAGCTCGCCGAGTCCGCCGATGGCGTCGACCAGGCGGCCGATCTCGGCGTCGGTGTACTCGGCAAAGCCCGCGAACACTTCCATCTGCCGCGTGAACAGCTTCTTCTCGTCAGGCGAGAGCGTGGCCCAGTCCTTGATGGCGGCCGGCTTGGGCGCGAGCTTCGTGCCCGCCGGCACCACGCCGAGCTTGATCTGGCGGGCGAGCGTCTCCTCGCGGAGCACGTCCCAGCCCTTGTCGAACTTGCCCTTGTACTTGTCGATCCAGGCCTTCGGCGCGTGGTGCGGCGCATGCGTCGCACCCGGTGCGAAGTACATGTAGAAGGGCTTGTCCGGCGTCAGCGACTTGACCGACCGGACCCACGTGATGGCCTGGTTGGTCATGTCGGTCATGAAGTGGTAGTTCGGATCCTTGGGCGTCTCCACGCGCGTCATGCCGTCGTAGATCAGCGGCGCCCACTGGTTGGTCTCGCCACCCATGAAGCCGTAGAACTTGTCGTAACCGCTGCGCGTCGGCCAGCGGTCGGTGGGACCCGACGGGCTCACTTCCCACGTCGCGGTCTCGTGGTTCTTGCCGAACATCGACGTGGTGTAGCCGTTGTAGCGGAGCGTCGTCGCGATGCGCGCGACGTTGTCGGGGATCTGCCCGGTGTTGCCCGGCCACGACGTCGCGGTCTCGGTGATCGACCCCATGTTGTTGGTGTGGTGGTTGCGGCCGGTCTGGAGCGCCGCCCGTGTCGGAGCGCACAGCGCCGTGGTGTGGAACTGGTTGTACCTCAGGCCGCCGTCGGCCAGGCGGCCGAGCGTCGGCATGTGCAGTGGGCCACCGAAGGCGGCCGACTGCCCGAAGCCCATGTCGTCGATCAGGATGATCAGGACGTTGGGCGCCCCCTTGGGGGCGTTGACGCGGAAGACCGGCGGGGGCTCCGACGCGTTGCGCACGTCCATCACCGTGGTGGGCGGGATGGCGGGCGCCGCGATGGGCAAACGCGTGCGGTCGAGGCTCGGCTGGGCGTGGGCGTGGGCCACACACGCGGCCACGAGGAGCGCGCTGGCGGTGGCACGCAAGTGGGTGATGGGCATACGGGTGTCTCCTGGGGTGAGCCGAGCAATGGGCGGTGCGCCAGGCCGTCGCCGGACGCGCCGGCCTGGACGCCGACAAGTCCCTGTCGGGTTGTGACCGGCAGCAACGCTGCTCGCTGGCCTGGGCGAAGGCGTGGTTGTCGTCGAGCGTCGCCTCGATGGCCCGACGGATGTCTGCGGGTTCGACGGCAATCAGGGGGGCGACGCGGCCGCGAGGATTGTCTCGAAAGCCCGCGGCTGCTGGACGTGACGCGGGGGGAAACGAGCTCACCAGAGGGAGTCTAGCCCATCCAGACGAGTGGCCTCGTCCTCCAGCCTCCTCGATATGGGGGCAGGGTTCCCTGACACGCTGCTACCTAGCGGAGCTCGAGCACCTTCAGGTTGCGGAACCACACCACCGTGTCGTGGTCCTGCAGCAGGATCGGCGTGCGGATCTTGTCGGCGTAGCCCTTCACGTCCTTGAACTTGCTGGTCGCGACCCCGGCTGCCGCCTCTGGGCTGGTGATGTCGTACCGCAGCACCAGCGTGCCGTTGAGCCAGTGCTCGACGATGGTGCCCTTCACGACCAGGCGAGAGGTGTTCCACTCGCCGACGGGCCGGGCCGCCTTCTTCGCGGCGGGGATGCAGTCGTACCACGCGCCGGTCTTCTGGCGCTCGTTCAGCGTCATCGCCACGTAGTTGTCGTCGTCGATGGTCTGGTACTCGTGGCCGATGGCGCCGCCCTCGTTGCCGCGGGCCTCGTCGACGAAGTACTTGATGCCGCTGTTGCCGCGGTACGACAGGCGCCAGTCCCAGGCGAACTCGAAGTCGCCGAAGGTGGCGGTGGTGATGATGTCGCCGCCCTTCTTGCCGAGCCCCTTGATGGTGCCGTCCTCGACGACCCACCCCTGCGCGGGAAACGCCGGCTTGGCGAAGCCTTTCCAGCCGGTGGTCGTCGTGCCGTCGAACAGCAGGCGCCAGCCGGCCTTCCTCTCGGCAGTCGTGAGCACGTTCTGCGCGGGCGCGCCTGCTGCCCGGTCCTCGAGCTGCGAGGCGATGCGCCGCCAGGTGGCGATGTTGGCCGCGAGGTTCTCGCGGGTGTCGCCGGGCACGTTGTAGGCCTGCAGTCCGATCGGGCCGCGATAGCCGGCCGCCTGCAGCTTCTGCAGGTAGGCGACCATGTCGAAGTCGCCCTGGTCGAGGCGCGTGATGTAGTTCTTCGACGCGAGATCGACGCCGTTGATGCTGACGCGCGTCGCCTTCGCGGCGACGGCCTTCACGGCGGCGTCGAGGTTGCCGCCGACGTTGCTCATGAACTCGTGGCAGAGGTTGATGCTGGCGCCGAGGTTGCTGCGGTTGGCCTTGCCGACCACTCGTGCCGAGTCCAGGGCGTGCTCGACGTAGAAGTTGGCGTGGCCGTACAGGGCGACCTGCACGCCCGAGGCCTTCGCGAGGTCGGCGATGCGCTGCACCACCGCGACCGCCTTCGCCTCGTCGTCGGGGCTGGCCGCCTTGGGCTTCTGCACGGTGATCCACAGCGTCGTCGGCGTGCCCTTCAGCATCCGGATGGCCTCGGGCAGCCGCGGATCGAAGGCTTCAGGCCTGTCGATGTACGTGTGAACGTAGAGGCCGAAGATCTTCAGGCCGACGGCGCCGAAGGCCTTCTGCCAGGCGGCCAGATCCTCGGGGTTCGTGTAGTTGTAGCTGATGCCGTCGTAGCCGAGTTCCTTGAGCGTCTGTGCCTGCTGCGTCGGCGTCCACGTGCCGCGGCCGACGCCGTTGTCGAAGACGAAGAACTCGGGCCGCGCGGCTTCCGCGCTGGTCGACGCCAACAGGACGAGAAGCGCGAGGATCACTGACCGTCGCCCAAGGGCGACGGCTACTGACGAGAGGTTGGCGACGGCTGCGGACAGGATGCTCTGACTGCCGACCGCCGACTGCCGACTGCCGTGTCCGATCACTTGGTCCCCCAGTCCGTACGACCGGCCGGCGCCTCGAGGTGGCGATTGGCCTCCTCGTCGTTGGTGAATCGCTCGCGCGCCGGATCCCACTTGAGGAGCGCGCCCTGCCGCTTGATGCCGATGTGGGCGAGATGGCAGATCGAGATCGTGCGCTGGCCGATCTCCTCGTCCTCCAGCGTCTTGCGACGGCTCTTCACCGAGTCGATGAAGTCGACCCGCTCACTGCGCAGCGGGAACCGCACGCCGTCGGCGGGGATGGGCATCGACAGGATCTTCGGATCGGAGGCCTCGTGGTACTCGGGGTGGTCGGCACTCTTGTCGTAGTTGACGACCAGCCAGCCCTTGTCGCCCTCGAAGCGGATGCGCGGCTTGTCCATCGTGTAGAACATCTCGACGCCGTTGGCGAAGCGGAAGCGCGCGTCGAAGGTCTCGAGCACGTCCCACACCGGGTCGTCGTGGTACCTGCCGGTGGCCTGCACCTCCACAGGACCGGTGCGCTCGGTGCCGTTGGCCCACTGGCAGATGTCCACCAGGTGCGCGCCCCAGTTGGTCAGCATGCCGTCGGCGTACATCGTGCTGCGGAACCAGCCCGGGCGGCCCTTCAGGTCGCGCGGGTTGTGCACGCGCTTCTGCATGTAGGGCACTTTCGGGGCCGGCCCGAGCCACATGTCGTAGTCGAGTTCGGCCGGCACCGGCGCCTCGATGGCGGCTTCCTGCGGGAACTCCTCGCGCGGCGACGACACCCGGATGGTCTTCAGCGTGCCGATGGCGCCGTTGCGCACCAGTTCGACGGCCCGATGCATGCGGTCGAGCGAGCGGAACTCGCTGTCGACGCGGAAGATGCGTTTGCGCGCCACGACCTCGTTGGCGAGGCGCCGGCCCTCGCCGATGTAGCGCGTGATCGGCTTCTCGAGCGACACGTCCTTGCCGGCCTGCAGCGCCAGCATCGCCATCGGCACGTGCCAGTGATCGGGCGTCGAGATCATCACGGCGTCGACGTCGCGGCGGGCGAGCACCGCGCGGAAGTCGCGGTACGTGTCGCAGCCCTTGTACGCGCCCGACGGCGACTGCTTCGCGTAGGTGGACTCGACGAGCTGCTTGGCCTGGCCGACGCGCCAGCTGTCGACGTCGCACACGGCGACCACCTGCACGCCAGGGACCGCCATGAACTGGGGGATGTTGAGCCCCTGGCACTGGCGACCGGTGCCGATGAAGGCGAGCGTGACGCGATTGCTGGGCGCCTGCGCGCCGAAGACGCGCGAGGGCACGATCGTGGGCGCAGCCGCACCCGCGGCCAGCAGTCCAGCGGACTGGAGGAACTTCCGGCGATGCATGGTGCGACCAGACTAGCTGCAACGGGTCCGGGCCGGGGAGGCGGTTGTGCGTGCCGCAAAATTTGATTGAATGGTGCTGCTATGCCCGCGCATGCCCGGCGACACCTGTACCTGCCCGCCCGCGATCGGTCGTTCTGGAAGGCCGACCAGGAGGCCTCGTCGCTGCAGTACCTGGCCTGGGGCGCCCGCGACTTCCACCGGCAGCCCATCCCGGCCAGCACGCACGAGGGATGGGTCTGCGTGCTCATCGAGGAAGGCGCGCCGACGATGGTGGTGCGGCGATCGGACGTGCGCATGCCGACGGGCACGCTGGCGCTGATCGGGCCCGACTGTCCCTTCGGGTGGCGCGGCGCGGGGCAGTCGCGGTTCCGCATGTGGATGTGGCGCGAGCTGGCCGGTGCGCAGGAGGACCTGGCCCTGCGCGCTGGCTACGTGGCGCGCCCGCTCGCCCGCCACGAACGGCCGGCGTTCCTGCACCTCCACGACCTCTGCCGCAAGGAGGTGCTGCGCGCCGCCGGGCCCGACCTGCGATACCTCGAGGGGTGTCGCATCCTCTTCGAGACCACGGTGCGGCGCGAACTGCTCGACCGCCGCGGCGAGCGCGACGGCGGCTCCGATGCCATTGCGCTGGCGCGCCGCTGGATCGAGGCGCACCTGGACAGCCGCGAGCCGATCGCCCGCCTGTGCGACTACCTGAATCTGTCGCAGTCGACGTTGTACCGGGTGTTCTCGTCGGCCGAGGGCACCAGTCCGCTGGCGTTCTTCCACGCCAGGCGGATGGCGCGCGCCCGGACGCTGCTGGCCGGGCGCACGCTCTCGGTGAAGGAGGTCGCCCACGTGCTCGGCTACGAGCACGCGAACGACCTCAGTCGCGCCTACAAGCGGCACTTCGGCGAGAGCCCGAGCCGCGCGCGTTGAGGGGGCAAGCCTCGGCGCGCTGCTCGCGCATTTACGGCTCAGGGCTCGGGGCTAGGGCTCAGGGCTCACGGCAGAAGGCCCAAGGCCCACAGCCCAAGGCCCAAGGCCCAAGGCCCACGGCCCAAGGCCCAAAGCTCAAGGCCCACGGCCCACGGCTCAAGGGCAGGCCGTGGTGAGTTGCGCCAGGCGGCGTGAGGCCCGCAACGCCGCGGCGCGGGCGCCGGCCTGTGGCAGGTCGTCGGCCGCATCCTCGAAGCACTCGTCGAGCTGATCCCACGACACGGCGCCAATCGCGAGGTAGGTCGCCGCGAGCCCGACCGGGCGGATCCGGTGCAGCACGGCCCGCGTGGTGGTGTCGTCGGGCGCCGTCACGAACAGGACGGCGCCGAACGCGCGCGGCGCCGCGCGCTGGAATGCGCGCATGGCCGCACGAGCGCCGTCCACCCGCCTGTCGAGCGGGCCCGACCATACCCAGGGCACCAGCCCCCAGGCCATCGCCTCGGTGACGAGCAGCCAGACGCCAGGGTGATCGGCCAGCCGCCGCGCCTGCACGTGCAGCGACTCGCGCGGCATGACCGGCATCAGCTCGAGGGAGAAGGCGCGCGCCGCCAGGCGACGCTGCCAGTACCCGATCGGCAGCACGCGGAGTGCCTGGGCGGCGATGCGCGTGGCGTGCAGGGCGTGCAGGCTGGCGCCGTCGCGCGGAAGGATGGGGGCGTGCTCAGGCACGGCGCGCCTCCTCGGCCTGCTGGCGCAGGAAGGTGAGTCCAGCAGCGCGCGGGCCGAGCGCCTGGATGGCGCGCGCCCAGAGCGGGCCGGCCTCGGCGCGCGGGCAGTCATCGGGATCGGCACAGCAGGGCGCACCGGGCGCGGCGCCGACGCGTCGCGCGTGCGCCACCATCCGGTCGTGCCAGCGGCAGAGTTCGTCGATCAACGACACCGGCACGTCGCCGGTGAGCAGGTACCTGTAGGGATGCGTCACGAGACACCTCCGTCCCGGGCGGCGCAGGCGCGCCCGCCGGGGACAGCCACGAGTGATGAAGCGGTGTGGGGAGGTTCGGGTCGCCGGTGCGGGGCTCGCGTGGAGCCAGGAGCTACCGGCGACCGGCGATCGGGTAGACGCGGACCCTCATGTCGAAGGATCGACGCGGATCAGCGGAGGAGGTCACCCGGGTGCGAAGCATCAGAGAACGCCTGTCGTCAGGATACCTCAGGACTCAGGGCTCAGGTGGGTGCCGACTGCCGTTCCGCTAGCATGTCCCCATGTCCAGAGCTCGGGTGTCAGGGCGCCCTTCGCGGCGCGCGGCGATGACGGCTGGCGTGGCGGCGCTCGCGGGCGCGGCCACGCCCGCACAAGCCTCTCAGGCTGGCGGCGGTCAGGTGCCGGGATGGGGGCCACGCAAGGTGGCCGTCACGCGCAAGGATCGCAAGGCGCCGCACCCTCTCCTGTCGCATGCGATCCGATCAGGGCCGCTGGTCTTCCTCGCCGGCATCGGGGGGTGGTACCCCGAGGACCGCGCCGAGCCCGGCAACGCCAAGGTGCAGGTCGAGAGCGCGTTGCGCGCGATGAAGATGTTGCTGGAGCAGGCGGGCTCGTCGATGGCCCACGTGCTGAAGGTGCACATGACCGTCGCCGACCCGAACCGCAACCTCGCCCTGATCAACGAGGGCTACGCGGGACACTTCCCCGACCCGCCGCCGGCGCGCTCGTACAGCGGCTGCGGCGTCGATCAGATGGGCCGCGACGGCGTCCTCGTGCAGATCGACTGCATCGCGCTGGTGGAGTGATGACGAGAATGCCGCGATGCCGGCAATGCCGGAAATGCCGAGCATCCTCGACATCCGGCATCGCAGCATTCCGGCATTTGCCGAAGGGCGTCGCTAGACCCCCTTCGGCGCCCAGCCCTTCTCGTACTCGCGTCCCCACAACTTCATCGCGTCGGCGTCGCCCTGGATGCGACCCGTCGTCGGGTCGCACGTGAGCGCGCGGCCGGTCTTCCACGCGATGTTGCCCAGGTGCGCCATCATCGTGCTCACGTGCCCGCCGTCGATGGGCGTGAACAACTGCGCCTTGCCGCGGATGCCGTCGAGGAAGTTGGCGGTGTGCAGCGCGTCGAGGCGCACGGCCGGTCCGACCTGGCTGGTGGTCGCGCCGGGGTCGGTCTTGATCGTCTCGACCACGCCGCCCTTCAGGTCGTACACGGTGTAGCCGTCGCCGTCGATCATGATCGAGCCCTGCTCGCCGTGGAACGTCACGCCCACGCCGGTGCCCTGGGGCTTGAACGCGTTCGAGCTCATCGACTCCCAGCTGATCAACTTGCGATCCGGGTACTCGAGCGTCACGACCTGCGTGTCGGGGAACTCCCAGTCGTCGGTGAAGTGATAGCGCCCGCCGGCCGACGTCACCCGAGACGGGTGCTCCACCTGCAGGCCCCACCGCGCCAGGTCGAACATGTGCGTGCCGTTGTTGGCCGCCTCGCCCGTGCCCCAGTGCCAGCGCCAGTGCCACTCGTAGTGGACCAGGTTGTCGAGGAACGGCCGGCGCGGTGCCGGCCCCTGCCACAACTCGAAGTCGAGCCACGGCGGCACTGTCGCGGGCTTGCCCAGGCCGATGGACGTGCGTGCGTTGGCGTACCACGTGCGCGCGTGGTACACGCGGCCGATGCGTCCGCCGTGCACCAGGCCGATCGCCTTCTGCACGTTCGGCCACGAGCGCCGCTGGTTGCCCATCTGCACCACCTTGCCGGTGCGCTTCTGGGTCTCGACGAGCACTTCGCCCTCGCGCGGATTGTGGCTGCACGGCTTCTCGACGTACACGTGCTTGCCGGCATTGAGCGCGAGGATTGCCGCCGGCGCGTGCCAGTGGTCGGGCGCCGCGATGGCGATCGCGTCGACGTCGGGCGACTCCACCAGCTTGCGGATGTCGGGGATGGCCTGCGGCGTGCCGCCCCCGGCCGTCGAGATCATCTCGATGGCGCGCGCGGCGGCGCGGGTGTCGACGTCGCAGATGGCGGTGATGGCGGCGCCAGGCGTCGCGAGGAACGCCCGCGCGAGCTGCGACCCGCGGCTGTTGACGCCCATGATGGCGACGCGCACGCGGTCGGCCGCGGCACCGGGCTGCAGGCGAATGGCCGGCGCCGCGGCGGCGACGGCAGGGACGACGAGGCCGGCGCCAAGGCCGGCCGACGCGGACTTCAGGAACGAACGGCGATCGAGGGAATGGGGCATGGCGGCCCCTACAATACGCCGTCCCGGAGGTTTGTGCGTCCCTTGGCGCCGACCGTGCCCGGTCGCCGTCCTGTCAGCGCTTCATGCGGCACTCTCCGTGATCCCGGCCGCACTGGTGGCCACGCCGCGTCCTTCATTCCAGGCGTGAGCGCGGGGCCCGAAGGCGGTATCGTAGGGAAGCTCGACAGCAGATACGCACGCCACAGGTGCCTCGCGCACCCCTCGTGGAGGTCTTTCGCATGCCGCACGCCCCCTCGTCACTGGTCGAGGAATCCAACCGCCTGTTCCAGCACACGTGGACGTACTTCGCCAAGCACCTGCCGGGCGGCGGCACCACGCGCTTGCCGGGACTGCTGATCGCCAACGGCCGATCGGCGCTGCCGTTCATGAACCTGGCGCTGATCACGGCGCCCCTGGTGGACGAGGCCGACCTCGCGGCGCGCATCGCCGACGCCGCCGCGCCCTTTCGTCGGCACGACCTGCACTGGCTGTTCGTCGTCTCCGACCACTTCGTGCCCGAGCACCTGCGCCCCCGGCTGGCCGACGTGTGCGCCGCGGCGGGCCTGCAGCCGATGATGCGGATGCACGGCATGGCCACCGACGCGCTCGCGCCGCCCGCCTACCCGGCCCCGACCCTGACGTACAGGGTGGTCGAGACCCAGGACCTCCGCGAGAGCGTCGGCGACGTGAATGCCGTCGCGTACGGGATGCCCGCCGACATCTGTCGGGCCGTCACCGGCGTGCCCGAGATCTGGAAGGACATGCTCGGCGTCGTCGGCATGCTCGGCTCCACGCCGGTCGCCTCGGCGTGCGTCGCCGCCGTCGACGACACGGCCTACGTGGCCCTGGTGGCCACCGATCCGGCGCACCAGCGCAAGGGGTACGCGGAAGCCGTGATGCGGCGCGCGCTCGCGGAGGCCAGGAAGGAATGGGGCATCACCCGCACCGTGCTGCATGCCACGCCGGCGGGACAGCCCGTCTATCGCCGTATGGGATACGTCGACGCCGTCTCCTTCGAGGCGTTCACGGGCTCCTGACAGGGGTAGTGGATTCCCCTGGCTCCGCGTTCCGTAGGGGCGTACACTGACCTCGCCTGCTCGGCTTCCCTCCCCCCTGCGGCTGGCGATGCCCTCATGGACTCTCCTCAGGCGTCCCTCGTGCAGGCCCTCGAGTTGCTCGAGGCGTTGACGATCGACCGGACGCAGGCCGAACTGGCCCAGGCGGGCGTGGAGATCGCCCAGGCCGTGACCGGCTCCCGCATCGCCTACCTGCACTTCCTGAACGAGGACCAGGCGACGATCGAGCTCGGCGTCTGGTCGCGCGACACCCTGGCCGGGTGTGGTGCGGTGTACGACCGGCACTACCCGGTCACGGTCGCGGGGATCTGGGCCGACACCTTCCGCCTGCGGCGTCCCTGCGTGCACAACGACTACGCGTCGACCCCCGGCAAGCGCGGGCTGCCGAGCGGCCACTCCCTGCTGGTGCGCCACCTGGGCGTGCCGGTCGTCGAGGACGACCTCGTCCGCCTGCTCGTGGGCGTCGGCAACAAGCCGACCGACTACGACGACGATGACGTCAGGCGTTTGCAGCTGGTGGCCCGCCGCGTGTGGTCGGTGATGCGGCAGCGCCGGCAGTTCGGCCGCTACGTCGATCGCGACAACCGTTTCAGGCAGTTGCAGCGCCTCGACGGCGTCTGCGGGCTCGAGTACGACCGCGACGAGGATCGCCTCACGTGCGACGGCATGTTCTCGGCGCTGTTCGGCTCGATCGTGCCGGCGCCGACGACCCTCGACGGACTGCTGGAACTGGTGACGCCGACCGACCGGGCGGCGATTTCCAACGCGCTGCGTGGAATCGGCAGGTCGCAATGGACCACGCGCCTGACGTGCGTGCGGCCGAGCGGCACGCCGTTCCCGGCAGAACTGACGATGGAGTTCCGGGCGCGGGAACTCGGGCGCGGCGTGCTGGGGATCGGCACGCTGCAGGACCTGTCCAACGAGCTGGTGGTGGACGACCTGCGCCGCCGCGCACACACCGACGTGCTCACGGGCCTCTCCAACCGTCGTCGGCTCGACGCGGTGGTCCGGGAGGAGAGCGGTCGTCGCGACCGGGACGACATGACGGCCGTCCACTACCTCGATCTCGACGGCTTCAAGCCGGTCAACGACTCGCTCGGCCACCATGTCGGCAATCTCGTGCTGCGCGAGGTCGGCCGTCGCCTGCGGGAGCGCGCCCGCGAGGACGACGAGGTGGTGCGGCTCGGGGGCGACGAGTTCGTGGTCGTGCAGCGCGGCGTGGCCGATGCCGCCGACGCCGAAGTGCTCGCCAACGCGCTGGTGGCCGTCGTGGCCGAGCCGATGACGGTGCTGGGGCAGTCGATCCGCGTCGGCGCCAGCCTCGGGGTGGCGCTGGCGGCCCGTGGCGCCTCGCTCGAGGCGGCGATGCAGGCGGCCGACCGGGCCCTCTACGCTGCCAAGGCCGAGGGAGGGTGGCGCTGGAAGCGCGCGCCGTACGGCGACGAGGCGCGGGCGTTGCTTTGACATTGCCCATGTCGGGCCGCATCCTGATGGGGCCTGATGACGACCGCTGCCACCGCGCTCTCGCGGTTCCTCACCTTCGATCGGGACGCGTGGTCGCACCTGCGTGACAGCACCCCGCTGACGCTCTCGGAAGCCGACATCGCCGCGCTGCGCGGCCTGAACGACGCGCTCTCGGTCGACGAGGTCGTGCAGATCTACCTGCCGCTGTCGCGCCTGCTGAACCTGTACGTGAGCGCCTCGCAGGGCCTCTACCGCACCACGCAGACCTTCCTCGGCAACGACGGCGAGCAGGTGCCGTTCATCATCGGCCTGGCGGGCAGCGTGGCGGTGGGCAAGAGCACGACCGCGCGCATCCTGCAGGCCCTGCTCTCACGCTGGCCGACGCACCCCTCGGTGGACCTGGTGACCACCGACGGCTTCCTCTTCCCGAACGCGGTGCTCGAGAGCCGCGGGCTGATGAAGCGGAAGGGGTTCCCGGAGAGCTACGACCGGGCGCGCCTGGTGCGCTTCCTGGCCGACGTGAAGGCGGGCGTTCCCGAGGTGCATGCGCCCGTGTACTCGCACCAGCGGTACGACATCGTGCCGGGGCACGTGCAGGCGGTGCGGCAGCCCGACATCGTGATCGTCGAAGGGCTCAACGTCCTGCAGGCGCCGCCGCACCAGCGCGACACCGACCAGCTGTTCGCCTCGGACTTCTTCGACTTCTCGATCTACGTCGACGCAGCCGAGGACGACATCGAGCAGTGGTACGTCGAGCGCTTCCTGCGACTGGTCGACACGGTGTTCCAGGATCCGGGCTCGTACTTCCACCGGTACGCGTCGCTGGACGAGGCCCAGGCGCGCGAGACCGCCGCGCGGATCTGGGCCGAGATCAACGCCCCGAACCTGCGCGAGAACATCCAGCCGACGCGGATGCGCGCCCACCTGATCCTGACCAAGGGGCCGCAGCACGTGGTGGAGCAGGTCCAGCTGCGGCGCGTGTGATTGGAAAGTCGAAATCTGAAATCGATCGGCGGCCGGCCAGTCGGCCTTGCCGCTCGAGAGGCCCGGGAGGCGCGGGGCCGAAGGCCCGCGCTCGAGAATTTCAAGTTTCAGATTTCGAATTACGAGCGTCTTCTCGGGTCCTCCACCGGCGGCGGGGGCTCGGCCCTGATGGCCATCACCACCGCCACGACCGCCAGGCCGATGAGCGGGTACTGCACCTTCGTCAGGCCGAACATGCCCGCATAGATCGATCCGAAGGCGCAGGCCATCGCCGCGCCGAACCACAGGCGGCGTTGCATCAGCGTTCCCCCGCCAGCGTGTCCAGGTGCGCGCCGATCCAGTCGTGCATCAGCCGCGCCGCGCGCCCCCGGTGGCTCACCGAGGCCTTCTCCTCCATGGTGAGCTCGGCGAACGTCCGCCCGAGCGGCGCGTAGAACAGCATCGGGTCGTAGCCGAAGCCGTTGGAACCACGCGGCTCGGGCGCGATCGTGCCGGCGACCTCGCCCTCCGCCACGTGCACGATCTCGCCGGTGGCGGTGGCCAGGGCCAGCACCGACACGAAGCGCGCCTTCGAGTCACGGCTGCCGCGCGCGTCGAGTTGCGCGTAGACCCACGCGTTGCGGGCCTCGTCGCTGCCGCCGGGCACCCGCGCGGAGCGCACGCCCGGCGCGCCGCCGAGTGCCTCCACCTCGAAGCCCGAGTCCTCGGCCAGGCAGGGCAGTCCTGCGGCGATCGCGTAGGCCGTCGCCTTGAGACGCGCGTTGTCGGCGCAGGTCTCGCCGGTCTCGTCCGGCGGCGGGATCGTCACCGGCAGGTCCTGCAGCGACACCAGCGTGACGGGGAGGTCGGCGAACAGGGCCGCCAGTTCCCGCATCTTGCCGGCGTTGCTGGTGGCGACGAGCAGGCGCACCGACATGCTAGACCTTCGCCGGGAGCTTCACGCGCAGCAGCGCGCCGACGATCGCCGCCTGCTTGGCGATGAGTTCGTCGATGCCCTTGCTGCCGAGGTCGAGAAGCTGGTCGAGCACCGCGCGCGGGAACGGCTCCTTCTCGGCCGTCCCCTGCACCTCGATGAAGCGGCCGTCGCCCGTCCGGATCACGTTCATGTCGACGTCGGCGTTGGAGTCCTCATCGTAGGCCAGGTCGAGCATCGGCACCCCGGCGACCACGCCGACGCTGGTCGCCGCGAGGTAGTCCTTCACCGGGATCTCCTTGATCTGCTTGGCCTCGAGCATGTGCTGCATGGCGAGCACCATGGCGACGAAGCCGCCGGTGATGGCGGCCGTGCGAGTGCCGCCGTCGGCCTGGATCACGTCGCAGTCGATCCAGAGCGTCCGCTCACCGAGCCGGGTCATGTCGACCACCGACCGCAGGGAGCGACCGATCAGGCGCTGGATCTCCTGCGTGCGCCCGCCGACCTTCCCCGCCGTCGACTCGCGCTGGACGCGCGTCGTCGTGGCGCGCGGCAGCATGCCGTACTCGGCCGTCACCCACCCCTTGCCCGAGTTGCGCAGGAACGGCGGCACGCGGTCCTCGACGCTGGCGGTGCAGATCACGCGCGTGCGGCCGGTCTCGACCAGGCAGGAGCCTTCGGCGTGCAGCGAGATGTGCGGGGTGATGACACAGGGGCGGAGGGCATCGTTGGAGCGACCGTCGGAGCGAGGCATGCAAACGACAGTGTACCAACTGGCCCGCGGCTCAGGGCTCAGGGCCGAGGACTCGGTGGTGCCCCTTCCGGCATCGCGGCATTCGGCGTCGCCGCATTCGAGTCGTCGGTAATGGCCGGCGACTCGCCGACCCAGCGCATGTTGCGCGCCAGGGGATGGCGCAGGTCCACGTGGCCAGCCAGGGTGTCGACCTCCTGGCCTTCGACCAGGATCTGCACGCCCTTGATCGCCGGCAGGTTGACGGTCACCGCGTTGACGATGGCGTAGACCGCGAAGAGCTCGTCGAGGCTGCCGCCGCGGTGGTTCACCACCGCTTCCTTGGACAGGTCGACGAAGGCGGTGCCGTCCTCGGCCACGAAGATCTGCCGCACTCGCGTGCCCTCGGCGATCGCTTGGGCCAGCGGTGCCGGCGCGGGTTGCAGTTGTGCTTCCACCAGCGCGCGGGCCTGGTCGGCGGGCGTGGCGCCGTAGGGCACGTCGGCGTCGACGGCCGTGAGCCGCAGACCGTCCTCGGCGACGTAGTAGAGGCTGGCGCGGATGCGGCTGGTGGCTTCAGCGGTCGCACCGGCATCGGCCCGCGGCACTTCGACCGTCGCGGGCGCGAGCAGGCGCGGCACGACGACCAGGCCGGCGATGCCGATGAGCACGGCGGTCATCGCGCCGAGCAGGCCCACCACGATCGTCCGACGCATCAGCGCGGGTCCTGCTGCGACGACTGCACGGGCGCCAGCGGGGCGCCGACGCGCTCGCTGGTGGCCTTGAAGCGCACCACGGCGGCCAGCATCGCGTTGACCAGTTGCGCCTGGTACTCCGGGGTGTTCAGCCGCTTCTCCTCGGTGGGATTGGTGATGAACCCCGTCTCGACGAGCACGGCGGGCATGTTGGCGCCCACCAGCACCCGGAAGGGCGCCTGCTGGATGGCCCGCGGCGACATCGGCACCCGCTGGCGCATCTCGCCCTCGACGATGCGGGCCAGTCGCGCCGACTCGTTGAGGTGCTGGGCCTGCGCCATCTCCCACAGGATCAGGTCGACGCTGCGCTCGCCGCCGCCGAACGTCGGCAACAGCGCCCCGGGCTCGGCCGCGCTGGCGCGCGCGTTGCCGTACTCGCCGAGCGTCACGTAGAACACCTCCGCGCCGGTCACCGACGACCGCACCGAGGCATTGGCGTGGATCGAGATGAACAGGTCGGCCTTGTTGTTGTTGGCAAACGCCGCGCGGGAATCGAGCGGGACGGTCTCGTCGCCCGAGCGCGTGAGCAGCACGCGGATGCCGAGGCGTGCCTCGATGGCCGCCTTGAGCTGGCGCGCCATCGAGAGCACCACGTGCTTCTCGAGGGTGCCGCTCGGACCGCGTGCGCCGTTCTCCGACCCGCCGTGGCCGGGGTCGATGACGATGGTGCGCAGCCCGGTGGCCTCGGGCAGCAACGGCGGACCCGCGTCGGCCTGGCTCTCGGCCGGGGCCGCAGGCGCGGTCTGCTCCGGCGAGGTCACGGCCGGCCCCTGCGTCGCGGCAAGCAGGTCGATGGTGAGCCTGAGCGTCGCCCCTTCACGCTGCTCGGCCGCACGGTAGCTGCCGAACGGCGTCCCCAGGGCGAGTTCCACCGTCGACGGCGGCAACACGCGGGCGCTGGTCAGCAGCGGCCCGGGCGCCAGGCCCGACAGGTCGGCGTCGAGGGCGTCGGCCGCGAAGCGGACGACGAGGCGACCGTTCTCGTTGACGATCGTCTGCTGGACGGCCGGCGTCACCGTGAAGGTGAGCCGGGTGCCGTTGGGGACCGCCTCGCTGCGTGCCGTGACCGCGGGCACGCTCAACGATCCCAGGATGACCAGCGACGAACGACGGCGCACGTCGATCCGGGGCGAGGCGCCCGGGGCGAGCGCGCGCTCGATCACCTCGACCGGCAGCAGCCAGGTGGCGCCCTGTCGGGTCGGGGGAGCCGGCAGGCTCACCACCCGCCCGTCGACCGAGGCCAGCCCTTGCGTGAGGGACACGACGATGGTGCGCGTGCCCATGGAGATGACCAGGCCCCCGGCCCGGTCCTCCTTGACCACCAGGCCGAACAGTCCGCTGAGGTCGGCAGCGCTGACGTACTCGCGGCCGTTCACGACCGTGACGGGCAGCGGCTGGCTGCCGCCGGTCGTCAGGACGGTCCACACCCGCCGGGCTGGCGCGGGCGGCTGGGCCTGCGTCGTGGTGCGCGCGCCGGCCGCCGGGACCAGGAGTGTCGCGCCGGCAAGCAGCAGTCCGGGGAGCCAGCGGCGCGGGCGAGTCACGGACACCATCATAGAAGGTCTATCGGCAGGGGGAGAAACGGCGGCAGCCCGAAGGGCGCGTGACGCCGGGACTGGCGGCAGGGGGCGAGCGTCGCTCGCCCGCCGTCCTAGACCGCGCCGACCGTGCGAAGGAACTGGTACACCCCGACCAGCGCGATCAGGGCCGCCGACACCCACAGGGCGACGGTCCAGGCATATGACGGCGCCAGGTCTGCGGGGAGGCGGCGATGGCGGAAGTAGACGGCCGCGCCGGCCAGCAGGGGCAGCATCACGGCCTGGCCCATCGCGCCGATGAGCACGAGGGTGACCGGTTGGGGCCACACCACGAACGCGGTGGCGGAGGCCAGGGGCAACAGCACGCAGGCGACCTGGACCGCCTTGCGCCGGGCCTCGGCGGTCGGGACCGAGGCGGCCGGCACGCCGAGCAGGCCGCCGACGTCCACCAGAAGCCGCGCGTTGGAGGCCGTGGCCACGAAGAAGGTCGAGTAGAGCACGGTCAGCGCGCCGACGAGGAACAGCACGTAGCTCCACTCGCCGAGCGATCGCAGGTACATGTCGGCGAGGCGCCCGATGAGGTCGTTGTCGCTGACGTCGCGGGCCGTCTTGTGCAGGATCGCCGCGCCGAGCACGTAGAAGGCGATCGTGGCGAACGTGTAGATGATCATCGACACGAACGCATCGAGGCGCATCACGCCGAGCCACCCCAGCGCGCGCGCCGTCCAGGCCGGCCGCTGCGCCGACCACGCGCCTCCCTCGGGCGGCGGCCCGACGCTCCGGCCGTACCCCTTCTCGAGGCACCAGTACGGGTAGTAGATCAGCTCCGACGCGCCTACCCCCGTCACGCCGAACGCCGCGAAGGCCACCGTGAAGCTGCCGGGCACGTGTGGCGTGAAGCCCTCGCGCCACTGCGCGGCCGTGACATGGAACTCGGTCCACTGCAGCGCCACCACGGCCACCATCGCCGACAGCGTGAAGATGGCCACCATCGCCGTGGCGTAGCGTTCCACTGGCCCGTACCGTCCCGAGACCAGCAGCAGGATCCCCGACAGCGTCGTCAGCACCAGCCAGACCCAGGGGGGCCAGCTGAGGCCGAGCATGCCGCAGATCATCGTGATGCCACCGATGATGCCGCCAATCTGCAGCACCGTGCCGCAGTACATCAGCAGCCACGCCCAGAGCACCCACGAGACGCGCCAGCGTGGCCCCGGCAGCGTGTCGAGCGAGGCCAGCGTCGTCTCCTGGTGCGCAATCGCGTGCCGCGCCAGTTCGACCTGCACGAAGACCTTCAGCACGCAGCCGAGCACGACGAACCACAACAGCGTGAAGCCCATCGTCGCCCCGAGCTTGGGGATGACGATCAGTTCGCCGGAGCCGACGATGGCAGCGCTGATGATCAGGCCCGGGCCGAGTTGCCCGAGCCTGCCGGTGAAGGTGCCGGGTGGCGCGACCGCCACCCTACGCCGTTTCCTCGAGGACGACCGGGTTGGTCAGCGTGCCGATCTTCTCGATCTCGATGCTCACCTCGTCGCCGGGCGCGAGCCAGCGGGGCGGCGTGCGGGCCATGCCGACGCCCTCGGGCGTCCCGGTCAGGATCACCGTGCCCGGAAGCAGGGTGGTGCTGCCGCTCAGGAAGCTGATGATCTCGCGCACGCTGAAGATCATGTCGGCGGTGTTGGAGTCCTGCACGATCTCGCCGTTCAGACGCGTGGTGATCCGCAGGTTGTTGGGATCGGGGATCTCGTCGGCCGTGACCAGCACCGGGCCGAGCGGGGCGAACGTGTCGAACGTCTTGCCCCGGCTCCACTGGCTGCCGCCGCGCTTGATCTGCCAGTCGCGGGCGCTGACGTCGTTGGCGCACGTGTAGCCGAGCACGTAGTCCAGGGCGCGCTCGGGCGAGACGTTCTTGCACCGCTTGCCGATGACCACCGCGAGCTCGCACTCGTAGTCGACCTGCTCGCTGGCCAGGTGGCGCGGGATGGCAATCGGTCCCCCGGGGCGCTGCACCGCGTTGGGGCCCTTGGCAAACACCACGGGCTGCTCGGGGATCTTCGCGCCGGTCTCCTCGGCATGCCGCTTGTAGTTCAGCCCGATGCACCAGATCATCGTCGGGACGACCGGGGCGAGCACCTGCCGGACGGGCACGTGGGCCAGCGTCGCCTTGAAGCCGTCGTACGGGTTGCCGGACAGCAGGTGATAGCTTCCCAACTCGCCGTCGGTCACGTGGACCATCAGGTCGTTCTCGGTAATGCACCGCATGATGCGCATGGCGCATCATCATACAGAGAGATGCTGAGCGACCAAGAGTTCCTGCGGCAGTTCGACGCCGGCACGCTGGACCTGAGCGGCTTCGACCACGAGGCGCACATCCGGGCCGCGTGGCTGTGCCTGCGAGAGGCGCCGTTCCGCGACGCGGTGGGGCGCCTGCGGCGCGGGCTGAAGCGGCTCGCCATCTCCACCGGCAAGCCGCAGCGGTACCACGAGACGATCACGGTGGCCTACACGCGGCTCGTCCAGCGCCAGATGCGCCTGCTCGGCGATCCGGCCTGGCCGGAGTTCCGCAGCCGTTCCGAGGACCTGCTGGCGCCGGACCTGGCGGCGCTGCGCGCCATCTACGGAGCCGACGTGCTCGACAGCGCCGAAGCCCGCAAGCGCTTCGTGCCGCCGCCGGCGTGGAACATCGAACCGGTGGAACGGTTCCTCAAGGAGTTTGCCGAGTACCAGGAGGCCCTCGACGCGCGCGAGCCGGAGGGCGGCACCACGCCGGGCG
The DNA here is from genome assembly GCF_016865485.1 of Luteitalea sp. TBR-22. Classification (NCBI taxonomy): domain Bacteria; kingdom Pseudomonadati; phylum Acidobacteriota; class Vicinamibacteria; order Vicinamibacterales; family Vicinamibacteraceae; genus Luteitalea; species Luteitalea sp. TBR-22. Next base: position 1,852,087 of record NZ_AP024452.1, read on the forward strand.
GCTGGACGGGAATCGAGCGGCGCGCCGCCGAGCCGGTGTGCGTGACCGCCGTGCTCGCCGTGGCCGACGTGCAACGCGCCGCGCAGTTCTACGCCAACGCGTTCGGGTTCGACGTCGCCCCCTTCCCGCAACACCCGCCGTACCAGTTCGCCCTGCTGTCGCGTGGGGGCGCCGAACTGATGGTGCGCGCCGCCCCCGACCCCGCCGCCCTGCGTCCGAGCGCCGGCTGGGCGCTCTACGTCCGCCTCTCGGGGGGACGGATCCGCGAGCTGTACGCCAAGCTCGCCGCGACCTGCGAGATCGCCCGGCCGCTCCAGCGCATGCCCTACCACGACGTCGAGTTCGAGGTGCGCGACCCCGACGGCTACATCGTCGTCGTCAGCGAGTGGCTCGACGACGCGCACGACATTCCGGACGCGATGGACGGCGACGAGACGGCGTAGTCACGGCGTTCGGCTTACGGCTCAGGGCTCAGGGCTCACGTCGAGGGCCAAAGGCAGAAGGCTGGAAGTGCCGAAGGCCGAAGGCCCAACGCCTAAGGCCCAAGGCCCAAGGCCCAAGGCCCTCAAGTTTCCAGTTTCAGATTGCCGAAGCGCTCCGCGGCTTGATCCCACACCTGCGTCGCGCGCGGCGCGAACTCCTCGGGCGGGAAGGCGCTGGCCACCAGGGCACGCGCGTCGGCGAGCGTGCGGCAGGCGCCCAGCGTCACCAACTGCACCGCGACGTTGCCGAGGGCCGTGGCCTCGACCGGACCGGCCAGCACGCGGCAGCCCGTGGCGTCTGCGGTGGCCTGGTTGAGCAGCCGATTGCGCGCCCCGCCGCCGATGATGCGGATCGTGTGCACCGGCACCCCGGTGACCAACTCCAGCGCCCGCACGACGCGGCGACAGGCGAGCGCGAGGCTGTCGAGCACGACGCGGGCGACGTCGGAGGCCGACTCGGGCACCGGCTGTCCCGTACGCGCGCACCAGGCCTGCACCGCCGCCGCGTCGGGCGCGCGGTGGAAGGCAGCGTCGTCGGGATCGATGAGCGCGCGGCACGCCGGGCGTTGCGCGGCCGCGGCGAGCAGTTGGTCGACGGCGAACGCCTGCCCGTCGTCGCGCCAGCCGCGCAGGCACCCTTCCAGGATCCAGAGCCCCGTGATGTTGCGGAGCACGCGGGTGGTGCCGGCCACGCCGCCCTCGTTGGTGAAGTTGTGCGCCAGGCTGGCGCGCGACACGACCGGCGTCGGTGACTCGGTTCCGAGCAGCGACCAGGTGCCCGAACTCAGGAAGGCCACCCCGGCCCCCGACTGGATGGAGGCCACCGCGGAGCCCGTGTCGTGACAGGCAGGGGCGACCACCGGCACCCCGGCCAGCGCCGGCGCCCGGGCGACGGTCGCCGCGGTCGGCAGGCCCAATTGCGTGCCCGGCGCGACGATGGCCGGGAGCACGTGGGTGGGCAGGTCGAGTTCGTCAAGCACGTCGGTCGCCCATCCGCCCGTCCGCCAGTCCAGCATCTGCGTGGTCGTGGCGTTGGTGAACTCGACGCCACGGGTCCCGGTCAGCCAGAAGTGGAGCAGGTCGGGCATCGTCAGGAGCGTCGCGGCGCGCGCCAGGCGATCGGGGGCGTCGCGGTGCTCGGCGACCAGCTGGTACAGCGTGTTGAAGGGCAGGAACTGGATGCCCGTGCGGTCGTAGAGGCGTTCCCGCCCGAGCCGGGCGAGCACGTCGGCCATCACGCCGTCGGTGCGGGCGTCGCGGTAATGGAAGGGCAGGCCGAGCAGGTCGCCGGTCTCGTCGACCAGGCCGTAGTCGACGCCCCAGGTATCGAGGCCGAGGCTGTCGAGGCGGCCGTGCGCCGAGGCGCGTGTCAGCCCGGCGAGGACCTCGTCGAGCAGGCGCGGCGCATCCCAGTGCAGGCGCGTGCCGTCGGTGACGGTGGGCGTCGGGAACCGGTGGACCTCGGCGAGGGCCAGCGTGCCGGCCGCCGTGTCGACGTCGGCGCGCATGACACGGCCGCTCGTGGCGCCGAGGTCGCCTGCCGCGATGCGCCAGGTGGCGGGCATGGTCAGGCGTAGGAGGTGACCGACGCGAGGTTGCGGTCGCCGCGCTCGCGCGTGATGGTCTCGAGGTAGCCGCTCTCGCGGAACGCGACGAACGGATCGGGCGGCAGGCCCCTGGCGGTCGCCCAGGCGGTGACGAGCGGCCGCGTGTCGGTGGCGAAGGCGTCGGTGAGGCAGCGCTCGGCCTCGACGAGGCGACAGGCGGCCTGGTGACCGGCCAGCGCCTCGCGGTCGACGAGGGCGGCCTTCACCCACAGTTCCTGGGCGGTCCGCACCGTCTGGATCATCGCCTCGATCTTGCCCTTCAGGTTGTGGCTCTGGTCGACCATGTAGGCCAGGTCGGGCGCCGCGCCGCGCTCCCACGCGAACTGCTGGATCTCGTGAAAGATGCGGAACACCTGGTAGGGGTCGATCGACCCGAGCGTGAGGTCGTCGTCGGCGTAGCGGCGATCGTTGAAGTGGAAGCCGCCGAGGCGCTGCTCGTCGAGCAGCCACGCGACGATCTGCTCGATGTTCTGCGACTGGTAGTGGTGGCCGGTGTCGACCAGCACGTGCGCCTGCGGGCCGGCCTCGCGCGCCAGCAGCAGCGCCATGCCCCAGTCGGCGATGTCGGTGTGGTAGAAGGCCGGCTCGAACGGCTTGTATTCGACGAGCATGCGCTGGCCCGGCCCGAGCCGCTCGTGCACCATCGACAGGGCTTCGGCGAACCAGTGCTTGCGTTGCCGGATGTGCTGCGTGCCGGGGTAGTTGGAGCCGTCGGCGAACCACAGCGAGAGGTCGCGCGACCCGAGCTGTCGCGCGATGTCGACGCTCTCGCGCAGGTGCGCGAGGGCCTCGGCACGGATGGCAGGATCGGGGTTGCCGACCGATCCGTGCTTGTAGCGCTGGCCCTGGAACAGGTTCGGGTTGATCGACCCGGCGCGGACGCCGTGTCTGGCCTCGAGCGCCTGCACGCGCGCCACATCGGCCACGCCCCCGGGCAGGTCCCACAGCACGTGAAGGGCGAGGGTCGGGCACGCGCCCGTCAGCGCATGGACCTGCGCCGCGTCGGCGAACTTCTCCTCGAGCGTGGTGGCGGCAGCGGCCTGCAGGAACTTGCCGAAGCGCGTGCCGGTGTTGGCAAAGCCCCACGACGGCAGCTCGATGGCGAGCTGGTCGAGGGCAGCGGCGGCGATCTGCTCGTGCGACATGGCGATCTCCCGGGGGAGAGGCACTGTATCAGAGTCACGACGCACGATTGCGGGGCGCGCCCGGGGGTATCCTGAGCAACGCGGCCGCCGGTGCCGTGCCCCCCAACGCCGCTACCCGAACTCGGACTCCCGACTCCCGACTCCCGACTCCCGATGTCTCCCCACGTCACCTACCTCTGGGACGACTCGCACGCCGCGACGCTGTCGCCGGCGCAGCGCCTCGTCTATCGCTCGAACATCCTCGGCGCCGACCAGCGCATCACCAACACGGGCGGCGGCAACACCTCGGCCAAGCTGACCGAGGCCGACCCGATCACCGGCGCGCCCGTGAAGGTGCTCTGGGTGAAGGGGTCGGGCGGCGACCTGCGGACGAGCACGCTCGGCAACTTCGCCTCGCTCTACCAGGACCGGTTGCTCCAGTTGCAGCAGGTCTACGCCGCCATGGAGCGGCGGGGCGTCAAGACGCCGGGCGAGGACCACATGGTGGGCCTCTACCCGCACTGCACGTTCAACCTGAACCCGCGTGCCAGCTCGATCGACACGCCGCTGCATGCGTTCGTCCCGGCGGCGCACGTCGACCACATGCACCCCAACGCGGTGATCAGCGTCGCCGCCTCGCGCCACTCGGAACGCCTGACGCACGAAATCTATGGCGACGAGGTGGTCTGGACGGCATGGCAGCGCCCGGGCTTCGAACTCGGGCTGACGCTGCAGGACGTCATTGCCAGGCACCCGCAGGCCAGGGGGATCGTGCTCGGGCAGCACGGCCTGATCAACTGGGCCGAGGACGACAAGGCCTGCTACGACCTCACGCTGTCGCTGATCACCAGGGCGGCCGAGTACATCGAGGCGCGCGACAAGGGCGCGCAGACCTTCGGCGGGCAGAAGTACGCCGCGCTCGACGAGGCGACGCGCGAGTCGGTGCTGCTGCAGGTCCTGCCGTGGCTGCGCGGCCAGGTGTCGCAGTCGCGACGGATGATTGCCACCCTGCAGCACGACGCGACGATTCTCCGGTTCGTCAACAGCCACGACGCGCCGCGGCTCGCCGAGCTCGGCACCTCCTGCCCCGACCATTTCCTGCGCACCAAGATCAAGCCGCTGTACGTCGCCTGGGATCCCGCGTCGGGCGACGTGGCGGCGCTGCGTACGCTCCTGGCCGACGGCCTCGCACGGTACCGGCGCGATTACGCGGCCTACTACGAGGCGTGCAGGCACCCGAACTCGCCGGCCATGCGCGATCCCAACCCCACGGTGATCCTGATCCCCGGCCTCGGGATGATCGCGTTCGGCAAGGACAAGAGCGAGTCGCGCGTGACGGCCGAGTTCTACAACTGCGCGGTCGAGGTGATGCGCGGCGCCGAGGCGATCGACGAGTACGTGGCGCTGCCACAGCAGGAGGCCTTCGACATCGAGTACTGGCTGCTCGAGGAAGCCAAGCTGCAGCGGATGCCGGCCGAGAAGCCGCTCGCGCGGCGCGTCGTGGTCGTCGTCGGCGCGGGCAGCGGGATCGGTCGGGCCGTGGCGCACCGGGTGGCGTCGGAAGGCGCGCACGTGGTGTGCGCGGATCTGTCGCTCGAGGCGGCCGAGGCGACGGCCGCCGAGCTCACGAAGAAGTACGGGGTGGGCATCGGGGTCGCCGGCAGCGGCATCAGCGGCTGCGGCCCGGCGATCGGCGTCGGCGTCGACGTGACCGACCGCGCCAGTGTCAAGGGCCTCGTGCGGCAGGCGCTGCTCGCGTACGGCGGAATCGACCACGTGGTGGTGACGGCGGGCATCTTCCCGACGCCCGACGCCACCGGGCACGTGACCGACGACATGTGGCGCACGACGTTCGACGTCAACGTGATGGGCGGCTACCTCGTTGCCGACGAGTGCCGGCCGGTGTGGGAGGCGCAGCACCTGCACGGCAGCCTCGTGCTGACGACCAGCGTGAACGCGCTCGTCGCCAAGAAGGGGTCGGCCGCCTACGACACGTCGAAGGCGGCGGCAAACCACCTGGTGCGGACCCTCGCGGTGGAACTGGCGCCGCTGGTGCGCGTCAACGGTCTCGCGCCGGCGACGGTGGTGCAGGGCTCGACGATGTTCCCGAAGGACCGGGTGATGTCGTCGCTGAAGAAGTACGGGATCGCGTTCGATCCAGAGGCGTCAGCCGACGATCTGCGCACGCAGCTCGCGCAGTTCTACGCGCAGCGCACGCTGACCCGCCAGCCGATCACGCCCGAGGATCAGGCCGAGGCGGCGTACTTCCTGCTGTCGGACCTGACGGGGCGGGTGACGGGCCAGGTCATCAACGTCGACGGCGGGCTGCCGGAGGCGTTCGTCAGGTGAGAAGGAAGAAGAGTAGAAGAGCAGAAGGAAAGAAGGCAGGGCGGGAAGGGAGAAGGACGAAGAACGAGGAAGAAGGAGGAAGAGAGGAAGAGAAGAAGGAGGAAGAGAGGAAGAAGGAGGAAGAATGGCGGCGGGCGAAGGTCCCGGGCCAGGTCCTCACCTCGATCGGGATCGCACCCAGTCCATGGCGGCGGGCGTGAAGTGGAACTCCACCAGGTCCATCATGTCGATGAAGGCCTGGTTCTCCGACTCGTAGAGGGCGGCTGCCTTCTTCGCGCCCGACTGGTCGGCCAGCACGCCGAACTCGTCGTACCGGCGCCACATCAGGGCCTCGCGCACCTCGGCTGGCACGTCCCACCGCTCCGGTGCGTGGCGCGCGCGGTAGAGACCCCCGCCCTGCAAGTCGACATCCACGCAGCTGTCGATGAGGATGAAGGCCAGGCGCGGGTGGCGACGTGCCACCCGCTTCACCATCGGTCCCTCATCGTCGGTGCTCGACTGCCAGTGATAGCGCTTGCGCGAGAGGTCCGGCGTGAGCCGTTCGGTCCGGTCGCTGAAGAGGTCGCCGCCCTCTCCATGCTCCATGGAGGGGAGGAACACGCGACTCCTGTCGGTGTCGATGCGCCCTGACGCGGGCCCTGCCTCACGGCTGAAGGCTCGCAGGTCGGTCGGCGCGCCGAACACCACCAGTCGCTCGTTGGCCCAGATGCTCATGCTCCGAAGACGAGCTGGGCCAGGGCGATCTGACGGCGACCGCGGGTGGTCCCCTTCCTACTTCACGGCGATGTCGCCGCTGGCGGTGCTGAGGCGCAGCGTCGGGCCGCCGCCGCGGACGGTGCCGGTGATGTGGCGCGGGTTGACCTTGCCCTCGACGGTCAGCGGGGCGGCCACGTCGAGGCTGCCCGACGCCGTCCTGGCGTCGACGACGAAGCCCTGGGTGGCGGGCAGGGCCACCTGCACGTCACCCGACGCCGACGACACCTTCCAGTCCCCGGTCGGCGTGCCCTCGACGCCGATGCTGCCGCTGCCCGTGTTGGCGGCGACCAGCCCGTGCGCGCCGGTGATCTTGATGTCGCCGCTGCCGGTGCTGGCCTTCACGTCGCCCTTGCCGGTCAGGATCGCCACGATGTTGCCGCTGCCGCTCGAGAGGCTCGCGGCCTGGCGGGCGCCCTTCACCGTGACGTTGCCCGAGCCGGAGTTGGCGTCGACGGTGCCGCCGATCTCCATCACCTCGACGTTGCCCGAGCCGCTGGTCGCCTTCACGGCGTTGTTCACCCCGGAGACGCGGACGTTGCCCGACCCCGAACGCGCCGCGACCATCGTCCCGGCCGGCACGATGATGTCGTAGGAGATCGAGACGGCCTGCTTCTGGGCCTCGTCGAGGCGGCCCACCGTGATGCTGTCGCCGGCCTGCACGATTGGCGGCTTTGCGGCAACCTGCCTGGCGATATCGGCCGCGTTGGCCGGCGCGCCCCAGCCCTTGCGCGGCTCCACGGTGCCCTTGATGACGATCGACGAGCCGCCGCTCTGCACGACCACGTTGCCGCTGCCGGTGGAGACGTCGAGCGCCGGCGACGCGCCGACCGACAGGGTGCGCTCGAACGGCACCGGCTGCGCGGCCGCCAGGGCCGGGGCCAGGGTGATCAGGGACGCGGCAAACAGCGACGACAGGCGCACGGACATCGGCAGGCTCCTCGTGAATGTCTTCCTGCGCCTTTGACGGCAGGGGGGCTGGCTGGGTTCACTCTGGCCAGAAATGCCGCGATGCCGCGACGGCCGAATGTCGAGGCGCCTCGGCTCTTGCCGGATGGGTCGGGGCTCGACGCATTCTCGCGCGCGCTCCGCCAGGAGCCATCGGGTTCCGACAACCGCGGCGTTGCCGGACATGGGTGGCGGTCTCCGACATTCCCGGCATCGCGGCATCGCGGCATTCCCCGGGGCACCCATAATGCCGTGTGCCCCGCGGACTGATCCTGCTGCTCGGCAGCCTGACGGCGATCGCGCCGATGTCGATCGACATGTACCTGCCGGCGTTCCCGACGCTGGAGCAGGCCTTGGCGACCGACGCCGCGGCGGTGCAGCGCACCTTGTCGGTGTTCTTCCTCGGGCTCTCGCTCGGACAGCTCGGCTATGGGCCGATGTCCGATCGCTTCGGCAGGCGGCTGCCGCTGCTCGTCGGCCTGGCCCTGTACACGCTGGCCTCTCTCGGCTGCGCACTCGCCACGTCGATCGGCATGCTCACGGCGTGGCGCGGGCTACAGGCGCTCGGCGGCTGTGCCGGTGTGGTCATGGCGCGGGCGGTGGTGCGCGACGTGTTCGGACCGCGCGAGGCGGCGCGCGTGTTGTCGTCGCTGATGCTGGTGATGGGCGTGGCGCCGATCCTCGCGCCGCTGGTCGGCGGGTGGGTGCTGGCGCACGCGGGCTGGCGCGCGCTGTTCGGCATCCTCATGGTGTTCGGCGCGTCGTGCTGGGTCGCCGTGTGGCGTGGGCTGCCCGACACCGCACCGGACGCGCGCGCCACCACGCTCACCGTGGGCACCGCGTTGGCGGCGTTCGGCCGCGTCGCGCGTCATCCACGCTTCCGGCGCTTCGCGTCGGCGCAGGCGCTCGCGCAGTGCGTGCTGTTTGCCTACATCGCCGGCGCACCGTTCCTGTACATGCAGGTGCTCGGCCTGTCGCCGTCGGGCTTTGCCGCGATGTTCGGGCTCAACTCGATCGGGCTGATCGGCGCGTCGCAGCTCAATCGCGCCCTGCTGCGCCGCGAGGAAACGGGCGTGATCCTGTGGCGTGCGCTGCTGGTGCAACTGGCCGCCGGCGCTGTCTTTCTCGGCCTGGTGCTCTCCGGATCGACGGGGCTGGTTGCCCTTGCCGCGCCGATCCTCGTGCTCGTGCTGCTCCTCGGCTTCGTGCTCCCCAACACGACGGCGCTCGCGCTCGCGCCGTTCGACAGGGACGCGGGCACGGCGTCGGCGCTGCTCGGCGCCGCGCAGTACGGCACGTCGGGGCTGGCCACGCTCGCCGTCTCGGCCGCCTTCGACGGCACGCTGCGGCCGATGGCCGTCGCGATCGTCATGTTCCTGGTCTTCGCGATTGCGCTCAGTCGCGACGCCCGCATGCAGAGGTAGGGCGCGGTGTCTCACCGCGCCGCAATCAGTCCCGAAAGCGGCCGGGTAGGACACCCGGCCCTACCCGTGTGAGGCCATGCCGAGCCCCACGGTCGCTGACACGAGGTTGGCCAGGGCGACCACGCCGACGTCGCGCCAGGTCCCGCGCCACGCCAGGCGGAACAGCAGGCATTCGGTGACGATGGCGAACGTCTCGGCGATGAGGAAGTACGCGAGCCACGGCGTGCTCGCCGGCAGGGCGAGCGGCAGCGCGACGACGACCACCGGGTAGGTGACTGCGGTGAGCCACGCGGCCACCGCCAGCCGTTGCCAGCCGACCACGGGTCGCGACAGCCCCAGCGAGAGGATGGGGGCCTCGATGGCCAGCGTGACCACGTAGCCCACCGGCAGCCAGCGCCAGAGTTCGGCCGGATCCCACGTCATCGGACGGCCCACGGCAGGCGGACGAGGAACGGCGCCTCGGCGATCACGTGCAGCACCGCGACGGTGAAGTACACGTCCCTCGTCGTCTCGTAATCCCACGCGAACGCGATCCAGAGCAGCCCGACCGCCAGCGCGCCGCCGACGAGCACGCCGACCAGGACTCGTCGCGCGCCGGCGGAGGCAAGCGCCAGCGGCACCTGGCGCAGATGCCACGGTCGCGCGCCGCTCGCGAGCGGCAGCAGCACGATCCACGCGACGTAGTGCAGCGACTCGAGCAGCACGTGCGTGGCCACCAACGGCGCCGCCAGGCCAGCCGGCAGCAGGAACGCGCCGGCCTGCGGCACCGTGGTCGACGCGTCGGCGGTCGTGGGCAGCAGCGTGGTGAGCGTCCACACCAGCAGCAGCGCGCCGGGGAGCGCGCCGAGCGTCCGACGCCAGGCGTGAAGCCACGGCGACCGTCGCACCGCGAGTTCGCGGTCCACGAACACCAGCGCCAGCAACGGATGCACGTAGACCAGCCCCAGGGACATCCAGCGCGGCGCCAGCCAGGCCAGGCCGACGCAGGCGAACGCGGCGGGGAGCCATTGCGGCACCTCGACGCGCCCGGGGCGCCGGCACGCCCACAACCCGACAACCCACCCGACGAGCGCCGTGTGCCACCACGACAACCGCATCGTCGCCTGGTCGCCCGTGCCAGGTGCGAGGCCGATGAGCACGTGCGCCGCCGCAAGCCCCACCGTGCCGGTCAGGGCCGCGACGAACCAGGGACGCAGCGGCCCCCAGCGGGCCGGCATCCGCGACAGCAGGTACCGCGCCTCGCACCAGTTGTGCAGGCCCGCCGCGGCGACGACGACGGTCATCGAGAGCTGGACGGGCGCGAGCGCGCAGGTCGCGGCGAGGCCCGCGAGCATGGCCACGCCGGCCGCGCTCCAGGCGCTTCCGACGGTGGGCGCGGCACCCAGCGGCGCGCGTACGTCGAGCGCCTGCGCCTGCGGCCACGTCGCCGCTGCGTCGGTCGTCTCGAAGCCGCCGTTCACGGGGCGTAGGTGACCGCGACGCGGACGGGACCGCGTCCGGGGACGATGACGAACTCGACGGTCTTCGGCGTCGGGCGCTGCAGGAACCCGGCATCGGCCCGGTCGGCACCGAGCAGGACGCCGCCGGCGAGCGCCGCGCCCAGGAGCGCCACCGCGACGACCGTGCGCCGCCGCCCGCGCCAGACGAGCGGCAACGTCGCGATGGCCAGCGCCAGGGCGACTGCGCCGACCACGTGACGCGCCCGCGGCCCGCCCGCCGGACCCGCATCGTCGGCCGGAGCGACCTCGAGCGTGCCAGCGGTCGGCGACCCGGCCATGACCTGTCGGAGCACCTCCCGGGGCACCGTAATGACCATGTGTGTCGGCGCCTGGGCCGAGGACGGCGTGACCGTGACCGTGGCGGGCACGCGCCCGGTGCGGCGCTCTGCCGGAGCCGGGGTGTCGCGGGGCGAGGGGGCGATGTCGGCAGCGGCCAGCGCGGGCAGCAGCGGGCCGAGCAGCAGGGCGGCGAGGACGGCGCGGGTGAGCGACATGCCTGCTCGAACGCCGCCGGCCGACAGATCGCACTGCGCCGGTGACATCGGCAGACGGGAGCGTGGCGATCCGGCGTAGCCGGTCTCTTCTGACGCCCCACGGACGGGTTTGGCCGGCGTCTCGAAATTCACACAACTGCCAAGTTTTCGTCTGGTACGCTCGTCAACTGGATGTCTATGGATTCGATGTACCCCTCGCGTCGTGCGCTGCTCCTCGGGCTCGCGGCATCGGTGTCGGCGGCGGCCTGTGGCGGGGGAAGCAACTCGACGTCGCCCACGACCAACAACCAGACGTGGGTCGCCAACGTGCCCTTCTCGTTCACCGACCTGACGGCCGGCACGGGTGACGAAGCCGTCACGGGGCTGCGGGTGAGCGTCGATTACTTCGGGTGGCTGTACAGCACCGCCACCACCGACAACAAGGGTTCCCTGTTCGACACGTCCTGCCCGAGTACCTGCACGCCGTTCGCCTTCACGCTCGGCAGCGGCCAGGTCATCAAGGGGTTTGACCAGGGCGTCGCCGGCATGCGGGTCGGTGGCATCCGGCGCGTGATCATGCCGCCCGACATGGCCTATGGGGCGGCCGGCAACCAGTCGATTCCGCCGAATGCGACCCTCGTGTTCGAGATTCGCCTGAACGGCATCGTCATGTCGGCGACCTAGCCCGACCCGGCTGAGCCCGCGTCCCGCCACGCCCAGTGGGGCGGGCGGGTCCGATCGCCCTCGCCGTGCCGTTGCGCCCCGGTTTACAATGCCGGGGATCCCGTGCGACGCGCGCTCGTCCTGCTGTTCGTGGCCGTGGCCTCCCTGGCCGCCTCCGCGTCGTCTGGCCCCAGCCCGGCCAGCGACCGCGAGCCGGACCGCGCGACCTTCGACACGGTCGTCCGCCCCTTCCTCGAGAAGACCTGCACCGACTGCCACAACGACCGTCGGCAGAAGGGCGGGGTGAACCTCGAGCGCCATCAGGTCGCGGAGGCCGTCGCGGCGCACCCCGAGGAATTCGAGACGGTCCTGCTCAAGCTGCGCACCGGCGAGATGCCGCCGGAGGACGAGGAGCGCCCCGACCACAAGGAGGTCGAGGCGGTCACCACCTGGATCCAGCAGGAGTTCGCGCGGCTCGAGCGCATCACGCCGCCCGACCCGGGCCGCATCACCGCCCGACGCCTCAATCGCACCGAGTACAACAACACCGTCCGCGACCTGTTCGGCGTCGACATCCGTCCCGCCGACGACTTCCCGCAGGACGACGCCGGGTACGGCTTCGACAACATCGCCGACGTGCTGTCGCTGTCGCCGGTGCTGATGGAGAAGTACATGGTGGCGGCCGAGCGCGTGGTGCGCACGGCGATGTTCGGGCACGAGGCGCAGGCCCCGCAGCTGGTGCGCCTGAAGGCGCCGACGGCGGTCGTCGCTCCGCTGCGCGAGGTGCCCGCCGCCTACGACACGACTGGCCTGAGCCTGCCCAACGGCGCGCACGCCCTGCACCGGGTGACGGTGCCGGGCACGTACCTGATCCGCGCGTTCCTCAACGGCCGTCGCCCGCTCGGGTCGATGCCGGTGCGCATCGGCCTGTACGTGGACGGCACGCTCGCCGCCTCGCAGGAGATCGACCCGGCGGCGCAGGCGTCGTTCGAGGAGGACGAGCAGGAACTCGACGGCAAGACGCTGGAGTTCCGCGTGCCGCTCGCGCCCGGCGAGCGCTGGCTCGCGGTGACCGTGCTCGACCTCTTCGACGGGCTGCCGCGCCGCTTCAACGGCCCGAAGCCCTCCGACCGCCCGGACCAGGACCGCGTGCCGGTGTTCACGCCGCCGCGCAACAACCCGACGCCGGAGCGCATCGCCGCTGCGCGCAAGAACTTCGAGGAGCGCATGGAGGCGCTCAAGAAGGCGCCGATCAACCTGGCGCGCGTCGGTCGCCTCGAGCTCGCCGGGCCGTTCGATCCGCAGACCGCGCCGTCGCGCGAGTCGCTGCGCGCCGTGTACGCCTGCGGCCACCTGCCCGGCGGCGCCGCTGGCGAGGCGCGGCCCGCCCGTCGAGCGGGAGCCTCCAGTCCCCATGGCCCCGCCTGCGCGCTGCGCAACATCTCGCACGTCGCGCAACGCGCCTTCCGCCGGCCGGTCACGACCGGCGAGCTGGCGCCGTACGTCGCGGTGATGGCCAGAGCCCGGAAGGCGGGCGAGACGTTCGACGAGGCGCTGGCGATCGCGCTGCAGACCGTGCTCGTGTCGCCGGACTTCCTGTTCCGCATCGAGCGCGATCAGGTCGCCACGACGGCATCGCAGTTCTTTCCGGTGAGCGACCACGAACTCGCCACCCGCCTGTCGTACTTCCTCTGGGCCAGCCTGCCCGATGCCGAGCTGCGGCGCGTGGCCGACCGCGGGCAGCTGCGCGTCAAGGGCGTGCTCGAGGCGCAGGTGCGGCGCATGCTGGCCGACCCGAAGTCGCAGGCGCTGGTCGAGGAGTTCGGCGGCCAGTGGCTGCAGTTCCGGGCGCTCGAGTCGGTGTCGCCCGATCGCGACAAGTTCCCGGCCTTCGACAACTACCTCCGGCTGTCGATGCGCAACGAGACGATGCTGTTCATGCAGCACGTGGTGCGCGAGGACCGGAGCGTGCTGGACTTCCTCGACGCGAAGTACACCTTCCTCAACGAGCGGCTGGCGCGGCACTACGGCGTCGAGGGCGTGACCGGGCCGGCCTTCCGTCGCGTCGCGCTCACCGACGGCACGCGCGGCGGCGTGCTCACGCAGGCCAGCGTGCTCACCGTGTCGTCGTACGCGACCCGCACGTCGCCGGTGCTGCGCGGCAAGTGGGTGCTCGAGAACCTGCTCGACGCGCCGCCACCCGACCCGCCGGCCGGCGTGCCGCCACTCGACGAGACGAAGGTCGGCGAGACGGCGTCCTTACGGCAACAGATGGAAGCGCACCGCGCCAACCCGACCTGTGCCTCGTGCCATCGGCGCATGGACCCGCTTGGCTTCGGCCTCGAGAACTACGACGCGATCGGCGCCTGGCGGGCGATGGACGGCAAGTTCCCGATCGACCCGAAGGGCGAGCTGCCCGATGGCCGCACGTTCCATCATCCATCGGAACTGCGCACCATCCTGCTGGAGGACCGGCAGGACTTCACGCGGGCGCTCACCTCGAAGCTGCTGACCTACGCGCTCGGTCGCGGCCTCGCGCGCCACGACAAGCCGACGGTGCGCGGCATCGTCAGCCGCCTGCCGCAACACGAGTACCGCTTCTCGGGCCTCGTGCTCGAGATCGTCAACAGCCTGCCGTTCCAGATGCGACGGGGCGTGGCCCCGGGAGTGACCGCACCATGATCATCACGGGCACGCACCTGCCACGACGCACGTTCCTGCGCGGCCTCGGCGCCTCGATTGCGCTGCCGATGCTCGACGCCATGACGCCGGCCCTGGCGCGGGGTGCCCAGGCGGCGCGCGCCGCCGGACCGACCCGCCTGGTGTTCACGTACGTGCCCAACGGCGTGTCGATGACCGGCTGGACGCCGCAGGGCGCCGGCGCGGCCTTCGAGCTCTCGACGGTGCTCAAGCCGATGGCGGCGCACCGCGCCGACATGCTCGTGCTCACCGGGCTGGCGCAGAAGAACGGCATGGCGCTCGGCGACGGCGCCGGCGACCACGCCCGCGCCGCGGCGTCGTACCTCACCGGCGTGCACCCGAAGAAGACCGCCGGGGCCGACATCCAGAACGGCGTCTCCGCGGACCAGATTGCGGCGCAGGCCATCGGCACGCAGACGCGCTTCGCGTCGCTCGAGCTCGGCTGCGACGACTCGCGCACCGTCGGCAACTGCGACTCTGGGTACAGCTGCGCCTACACCAACAGCCTGGCGTGGCGCAGCGAGAGCGCGCCGATGCCGCCCGAGACCAACCCGCGGCTCGTCTTCGAGCGCCTGTTCGGCGCCGACGCCCACCTCGACCCGGCGACGCGGCAGCGCCGCCTGCTGCACCGCCGCAGCATCCTCGACGTGGTGGGGGAGCGCACCAGGCAGCTGACCGGCACGCTCGGCGCCAGCGACCGCCGCAAGGTCGACGAGTACCTGCACGCGGTGCGCGAGATCGAGCGGCAGATCGAGGTCGCCGAGAGCGACACGCGCGACCTGCGGCCCGGCATCGACAAGCCGACCGGCATCCCGGTGGCGTATGCCGACTACGTGAAGCTGATGTTCGACCTGCAGGTCGTCGCCTTCCAGACCGACCTGACCCGCGTCGTGACGATGATGATGGGCCGCGAGGGGTCGATGCGCACGTACCCGGAGATCGGCGTGCCCGACCCGCACCACCCGCTCACGCATCACCGCAACAACGCCGACTGGATGAAGCGCGTCGAGCAGATCAACGTCTTCCACGCCGAGCTGTTCACGTACTTCCTCGACAAGATGAAGGCGACCCGCGACGGCGACGCGAGCCTGCTCGAGCGCTCGATGATCGTGTACGGCAGCGGCCTGAGCGACGGCAACCGCCACACCCACGACGACCTCCCGGTGCTGGTCGTCGGCCAGGGCAACGGCCTGCTGCGCACCGGCCGCCACGTGGTCTACGACAAGCAGACCCCGATGAACAACCTGTTCCTCACCCTGCTCGACGGCGTCGGCGTGAAGACCGAAACGCTCGGCGACAGCACAGGCGCGCTAGCTCACCTTACAGACGTCAGCTAGCGCGAAGGTAAGAAGAGCAGAAGAGCAGAAGGAAAAAAGGCAGAGCGGGAAGGGCGAAGGCACCGCAAGGTCAAAGAAGGCCAAGAACAAAGGGGGCGATGCCGCCGTGGCGTCGGCCCTTCGTCCTTCGCCTTCTTCGTCCTTGCTCTTCCTTGGACCTTCCCGCTCTGCCTTCTGCTCTTCTACTCTTCTTACCTTCCTACTTGCTCGCGAAGCAGTAGAACAGTCCCGCGCCGCCGGTCGCCACCAGGTTCGCCTGGCTGCAGCCGCGCGACGGATGGGCGGCGTTGAGCGAGGTCGGGGCCGCGCCGCCGCCCTGGCGGTCGAAGTGGCCCACCATCGCGCTGCCGGCGCCGTCGGTGCTGGCGGTCCAGTTGCTGCACGTGGTGCGGACGGCTTCACCCTCGACGAGCGTGCCGTTCTGGTTGCTGCCCGTCAGGATGTCGTGCTGGTTCGGCGTGTCGCCACGGCCGTTGACGACCTGGCCCTTCTCGTTGAGGGCCGTCTGCTTGGTCCAGAGCGGCGCCTCGCCATGCAGGTCGGCCAGGTCCTTGGCGACCATCTCGCCCTTGGCGTTGTACCAGGGACCCTTGCCGATGCGGTCCTTGGCGTGCACCGCCGGCCGGCCGTCCTCGGACGCGACGCTCAGGTATGCGTGCCAGTTCTTGTTGGTCGATCCGGCCGCCTTGGCCAGGGCCTGGCAGTGGGCGTCGGCGCCGCGGATGCCGCCGAGATCGGCGCCCTTGCCCGAGCCGACCGACGTGATGAAGAACGACATCTGCGGCGACGCTTGTGCGTGCACCAGGACGGAACCTGCAGTCGCGATCGCCGCGACGAGCATCATCGGAATCATCTTTCGCATGTGGCCTCCCGTGAGTTCCAGACGTCAAACGTCAAACGTCAAACGTCAAAGGTCAAACGTTACCTACGCGCCCTTGTAGCTGATCTTCCAGAGCGTCCCGTTGCCGTCCTCGACGACGAGCAGCGATCCGTCCTGCAACTGCGTGATGCCGACGGGCCGACCCCACACCTCGGGCTTGTCGGGACCGAGCATCCAGCCGGTGGCGAAGTCCTGATATTCGCCGGTCGGCTGCCCCTTCACGAACGGCACGTACACGATCTTGTACCCGGTGCGCGTGGCGGTTTCCGACGAACCGCGCAGCGCCACGAAGGCACCGCTGCGGTAGGCCGCCGGGAAGGACTTGCCGGTGTAGAAGGTCATCAGCATCGCCGAGGAGTGCGACTCGAACAGCACCTCGGGGGTCGCCGTCTTCTTGACCAGATCGGGCTGCTCTCCCTTGTAGCGCGGGTCCTCGTGGGGGCCGATGTAGGCATAGGGCCAGCCGAGGTGACGGCCCGGCACGACCTTGGCCATGAAGTCGGGCACGAGGCCGTCGCCGAGGCCGCCGCGCTCCTGCACGGTCACCCATGCCTCGCGGGTGGTCGGGTGGAAGGCCAGGCCGGTGCCGTTGCGCACGCCGGTGGCCACCACGGTGCGGCCGCTGCCATCGAGGTTGAACCTCAGCACGGTCGCGCGGAGCGGGTCCGGATCGGGCTTGATGTTGTCCCACGAGCCGACCGTGACGTAGAAGCCGCGGCCGTCCGGCGTGAGCGCGATGTTGCGCGTCCAGTGGCCGACCGGCCCGTTGGGGAGGTCGCACAGCTTGGTCGGCGCCGCCGACGCCTTGAGGTCGCCAGCCGCGTACGGGAACTTGACGACCTGATCGGTCGCGGCGACATAGAGCGCGCCCTTGCCGAACACGAGGCCGAACGGCTGCTTGAGGCCGGTGGCGAACTCGCTGCGCTCCCCGTCCTCGAACGTGCCGTTCTTGTCGCCGTCGCGGAGCACCCAGATGCTGCCCGGGCCGGAATCGACCACGAAGATGTCGCCGTTGGGCGCCTGCACGGCGTTGCGCGGCCGCTTGAAGCCGCCCGACGCCACGACGGTGGCGGTGAAACCGGCAGGCAGGGTGAGCGAGGCGCCCTCGGGACGCGGCACGACCTTGGCCGGCACCTGGTGGTGTTCGGACGGGGCAGGCAGGTCGGCCGCGGTGATCTTGTAGGTGCGTGGCGCGGTCGGCGATTGCGCCGCGACGACGGCGGCCAGCAGGGCGGCGGTGACGGTCGCCGTCGCCAGGCTGGTCAGGCGGATCAGGGACATGGAGGTCGCTCCGGGAAATGGGACCCGCGCATCATATACGGGCGCGGCGGTCGAGCAGGAACGTGCGCACGGTGTCGTCACTCGACAGGCCGGCGGCGCGCGCATAGGCCTCGCGGGCCTCGGGCGCCCGTCCCTGGCGGGCCAGCAGGTGCGCACGCAAGGCCCACCATGGCTGATACTGCGCCGTCCGATCCGTGGGGAGCGCGTCCAGCGCCGCGAGCGCCTCCTCGACACTCCGTGCCTCGGCGATGGCCGCGGCGCGGCTCACGAGCACGCCGAGGGCCGGCGTCAGCGTGGCCAGCGCGTCGTGCAGCTGCGCGATCGCCATCCAGGGCACCTGTCCCGTGACGCGACGGGAGGCATGGGCGGACTGGATCGCCGCCTCGATCTGGTAGGGACCCGGCGCGTGCAGGGCGGCGGCCGCGGCCAGGTGCTGCTCGGCCTCGTCGATCAGGGCGGCATCCCAGCACGACGCGTCCTGCTCGGCCAACGGCACGAATCGCCCTCGGGCGTCGCGTCGGGCGGCACGTCGGGCGTGGCTGTGCAGCATGAGGGCGAGCAGGCCCCTGGCTTCGGCGGCCTCAGGGAGCAGGGACACGAGGACGCGAGCCAGCCAGAGGGCTTCCTCGGCCAGGTCGTGCCACCGTTCGGCGCCGCTGACCACTTCGTCCCACGCCACGCCGAACGCCGCATAGATCGCCTCGAGGACGTCGCCGAGGCGCTCGGGGAGCGCGTCGCGGTCTGGCACCGCGAAGGGCAGGCCGGCCTGGCGGATCCTGGTCTTGGCCCGCACCAGCCGCTTGGACATCGTGGCAGGCGTGACCAGGAACGCCGACGACAGGCGTGCGGCGTCCAGGCCGAGCACCACCTGCAGCATCAGGGGGGCGCGGACCGCCGGATCGATGGCCGGGTGCGCGCAGATGAAGAGCAGCGAGAGGCGGTCGTCCGGGACAGGCGCGGCGTCCGCGACACGGCCGAGCGCGTCGAGGTGGGCCACCACAGGTGCGGCCTCCTCGCGCGTGCGCTGGCGACGGTGCGCGCTGATCAGCGAGCGTCGCGCGGCGGTCAGCAGCCACGCATCGGGATTGTCGGGCACGCCGCGGCCGGGCCACGTTCGCAGGGCTGCGTGGAACGCATCGGCGAGCGCATCCTCGGCCGCCCCGACATCGCGCGTCCGCGAGGCCAGGTACGAGAGCAGACGGCCGTAGGAGTGGCGCGCCGCCTGCTCGGCGGCACGCCGGCTCCGCTCCTCCTGTGTCACCGCGGCATCGGCGGCAGCACCGGCCGCACTTCGACGGCGGCCACCGCGGCCGCAGGCGCCCGCGCCGCCCACTGGAGGGCCTCGTCGAGGGACGGCACGTCGATCACGAAGTAGCCGCCCAGTTGTTCCTTGGTGTCGGCAAACGGCCCGTCCTGCACGTGGCGGTGGCCCTCGCGGATCCGCACGGTGGTCGCCGTCGCCGGCGGCAACAGGCCGGCGCCCGAGACCACGATGCCTGCCCCGTTGATCGTGTCCAGGAAGGCCGACCAGGCGCCCCAGTAAGCCGGCGCTTCCGGCCCGTCTCGACGGGCGAACTCGGTGTCGGGTTCGTAGAACATCAGCATGTACTTCATCGCCGTCCTCCGCGCGCGGGCCATGGCTCGCGCGCCCTCGGGACCGGTCCATCCGGTCCACACCGACGTGACGCGCGAGCGGCGGCCATTTGGACAGGCACCGCTTCTGCCGGCGCATGGCCGAGCGTCGGCTCGCCCCCGGCGCTGGACGCCCGACACGGCCGCTGCTAAATTAACACCGTTAAGCATGGGGATCGCCGAGCGTCGTCAGCGCCAGAAGGCACAGGTCCGCCAGGAGATCCTGACGGCGGCGCGCGCGATGTTCGCCGAGGAGGGCTTCGAGGCGGTGACCATGCGGAAGCTGGCGGCCCGCATCGAGTACTCGCCGACGGCGATCTACCTGCACTTCAAGGACAAGCACGCGGTGCTCGAGGCCGTGTGCGAGGAGACGTTCGGCCAGCTCGCCGAGCGGCTCGCCAAGCTGGCGGCCAAGGGGTTGCCGCCGCTCGAGTTCCTGCGGGAGGGGCTGCGCCTGTACGTGCAGTTCGGCCTGCAGCACCCGTCCGACTACACGCTGACCTTCACGATGCGCACGGGCAAGGACGAGGCCTCACCCGAGGCCTTCTCGACGTCGGCCGGCTTCCGGGCCTTCGACTACCTGCGCCAGGCGCTCCGCGGGTGCATCGCCTCGGGCGACCTCCCGCCGATTGACGTCGACGTCGCCGCGCAGTCGCTCTGGGCGGCCACCCACGGCATCGTCTCGTTGCTCATCGCGCACGGCGGGCTGTTCCCGTTCGTCTCCCGCAAGAAGCTCGTCGACCACACCCTCGACACGATGATCGCCGGCCTGCAGGCCTCGGCCCGCTGAGCCCCGACGGCGGGCACACCCCGCGCCGCCGCCCCCCTCGGTCGCCGACCGACCGCCGCCTGCCCAGTGCCGCCTGCCGACCGTCGATCTCGGTTGACACGCCGTCTTAACGTTGTTAAGTTAACAGTGTTCATATTGTGAGGAACGTTCCGACAAGGAACGACGTCTCAACCGCTGGAGCTCGCCGCCGATGCCGTCCCTCGCCCTTCGCAACCTGCTGCACGACCGAATGCGGTTCGTGGTGACCCTCACGGGCATCGTGTTCTCGGTCGTCCTCTCGGCGATCCAGCTCGGGCTGTTCGTGGGCTTCACCCGCGCCACCTCCGACGTGATCACCCACGCCGGCGCCGACGTCTGGGTGATGTCGCGCGGGGTCGGCAACCTCGAGAATGGCGTCGCCTTCCCCGAGCAGCGCGCCTACCAGGTCCAGGCGCTCGACGGCGTCCAGGCGGTGCAGAAGCACCTGGTGGCATTCGGCCAGTGGAAGCGGCCCGACGGCGCCGAGGAGGGCTGCCTGCTGATCGGCGTCGACCTGGCCGGCGCCATGGGCCTGCCCTGGAACCTCGTCGAGGGCTCGGCCGCGGCGCTGGCCGAGCCGGATGGCGTCATCGTCGACGAGCTCTACAAGTCCAAGCTCGGGGTGTCGCGGATCGGCGAGACCTTCGAGATCCGCGGGCACCGGGTGCGCGTGGTGGGCTTCACGCGCGGCATCCGCACCTTCACCACCGCGCCCCCGGTCTTCGTGTCCTTCAAGCGCGCACAGGACTACGCCGGCATCCGCGCCGACCAGGCGTTGTACCTGCTGGTCAAGGCCGCCCCGGGCACCGACCCCGACGCGCTCGCGGCGCGCATCACCGGACGCGTGCCCGACGTGACGGCGCTGTCGACCCGCGCCTGGGGGAAGAAGCAGCAGGACTACTGGATGTTCGGCACCGGCGCCGGGATCACGGTGCTGATTGCCGCCGGGCTCGGCCTGCTCGTCGGCGTGGTCGTCGTGGCCCAGACCATCTACGCCGCCACCGTCGATCACATCCGCGAGTACGGCACGCTCAAGGCGATGGGCGCGACCAACGGCTACATCTACCGGGTGATCGTCCGGCAGGCGGCGATCAGCGGCCTCATCGGCTACGGCGTGGCGATGCTGGTCGCCGCCGCGGTCTCGCGCGCGTCGCTGGCAGGCACCACGGCGATCATCCTGCCGACGTCGCTGTCGCTCGGCCTGTTCGTGCTGACGCTCGGCATGTGCGTGAGCGCCTCGATGGTCTCGATCAACAAGGTGACGCGCATCGACCCGGCGATGGTCTTCAAGGGGTGAGGGAACCAGGCATGACGACACCGGCAATCGAGGCGCGGCAGGTGAAGAAGTCCTACGGTGATGGCGACACGGCGGTGCACGCCTTGCGGGGCGTCGACCTCGACGTGTCGGGCGGCGAGGTGCTGCTGATGATGGGGCCGTCGGGCTCGGGCAAGACGACGCTGCTGTCCATCATGGGCGGCATCCTGCGGGCCTCGTCGGGCAGCGTGCGCATCGCCGGCACCGAGATCGTCGGCCTGCCGGAGCGCGAGCTGCCGGCGATCCGGCTGCGCCACATCGGGTTCGTGTTCCAGGGGTTCAACCTGTTCCCGGCCCTGACGGCGGTCGAGAACGTGGCGATCGCCCTCGACCTGCGGGGCATCCGCGGCAAGCCGGCGCTGCAGCGCGCCCACGACGCCCTCGCGTCGGTGGGCATGGCCGACCGCGCCCATCATCGCCCGGCGGATCTCTCTGGCGGCCAGAAGCAGCGCGTGGCGATCGCCCGCGCGCTGGTCGGCGAGCCGGCGATCCTGCTGGCCGACGAGCCGACCGCCGCTCTCGATCACACGTCGGGCGAACTGGTGCTCGGCCTGTTGCGCACCGTGGCGACGCAGCACGGCCGCGCGGTGGTGCTGGTCACGCACGACCCGCGCACCCTGCCGTACGCCGATCGGATCGTCCACATCGAGGACGGACGGCTCCGCGCACACGAGGACATCGCGGCAGGGCGGGTGGCATAGCTCTGAGTGCCGAACACCGAGCGCCCAACGCCGAACATCGAACGCCGACGCCGAATGGCGCACTGGACTGATCACTCGCGGCTGCCCGGGACGGACTGCCGACTGCCGACTGCCGACTGCCGACGGCCGGCCCCCTGGATCTGGAGGAGAACTGCCATGACAAAGATGCTGCGAACGATGGTGATGACCGGGGTGGTGGTGCTGGCCGGGAGCGGCTGGGTGGTCTGGTCGCGCTCGGCGGCCGGTGAGGCGCGGGCCGCCTCCACCGCGCCGGCCGTGTCGACGACTGCCGGGGTGGCGCCGACGGGCGCTGCGGACATATCGCGCATCGTCGCGCCAGGGCGGGTGGAACCCGTGTCCGAGGAACTGGAGGTGGCCGCGGAGGTCTCCGGGCGACTGGAGAGCCTGCGGGTCGAGGAGGGCGACCGGGTCGAGGCCGGCGCGGTGATCGCCACGCTCGAACGTGCCGACTACGAGGCGCGGCTCGCCACGGCCCGCGCGGCGCTCGCGGTGGCCGAGGCAGAGGAAGCGCGCCTGGTGAACGGCGCCCGTGTCGAGGAGCGTCGGGAGGCCCGGTTCGCCCTCGAGCAGGCCGATGCCGCGCTGGCGCAGGCCGAACGCGAGCACCAGCGGCGGGTGCGCGCCGCCGACGTCATCCCGCGCGAGGAACTCGATCGCGCCGCCAGTGACGTGGCCATCGCCCGTGCACGGCAGGCGGAGGCGCGAGAGCGGGCGCGGGTGGTCGACGCCCCGGCGCGGGCCGACGAACGGGCGAGGGCGCGCGCGGCCATCCAGCAGGCCAGGGCCCGCGTGCTCGAGGCCGAGGCGCTGCTGGCCAAGACGACGATCCGCGCGCCCATCGCCGGCACCGTGCTTCGTGTGGTCCGCCGGGCGGGGGAGAGCGTGTCGGTCGAGGGACCCGACGGGGGGCACGTGGTGACCATCGCCGACGTGTCGGTGCTGCGCGTGCGCGCCGACGTGGACGAGCGCGACGTCGCGCACCTGGCGACCGGCCAGCGCGCCTACGTCACGGCCGATGCCTATGGCGATCGGCGGTTCACGGGGCGCGTCATCCGCATCAGCGAGATGCTGGGCCGCAAGAACCTCCGCAGCGAGGAGCCCACCGAGAAGGTCGACACGAAGGTCCTCGAGACCCTCGTCGAGCTCGACCCGGGGCAGCGCCTGCCGGTGGGCCTCCGGGTGGACACGTACATCCTGCGATGAACCGAGAAGAGGGAACGAACGGCCGTCCCCGGACCCGGGTGTAGCGGTTTTGCGCACGCCGGCGGTGCACTAACGTCGGGAGTGGTGCGGCCGATTCCCGGAGCAGTATGCCCGGCGAACCCTCCCCAGTCGCCCTTGCGCCCCATCCGCCGCCCAGTGACGTCGTCGGCCTCCTGCTGAAGGAGCAACTCGTCACCGAGGCGCAGGTGCGCCACGCGCAGCGGGTGCAGGCACGCCTCGAGACGCCCCGCAGCCTGCTCACCGTGCTGCAGGACCTGGAGCTGGTGACGCCCGACCAGGTGCGCCAGGCCGTGCGCGCCAACCCGCAGTCGATGCGGCTCGGCGACCTGCTGATCGACCTCGGGCACCTGCGCGACGCGGACTTGCGGGCCGCGCTCGCGGCGCAGCAGGCCTCGGGCGGCCGCAAGCGCCTCGGCGAGATCCTCGTCGAGAGCCGCGTGATGTCGGAGCACAAGCTCACCGAGGTGCTGTCGGACCTGTTCGGGCTGCCGCTCGTCGAGCCGCGGGTGGCCGACATCGAGCGTGCCCTGCTGGTGCGGATGCACCTGCGCCGCGCGCAGGAAGGCGCCTTCATCCCGGTGTCGCAGTCGGGGGGGCGGGTCACGGTGGCCTTCGCCGACCCGCTCGACCCGACGCACAAGATGGCCGCCGACCAGATGTTCGGCGGCAACGTGGTGCCGGCGATCGCGCGGCGGTCGCTGATCCTCGAGGCGCTGTCGGCCTTCGAGCGTGGCCTCCGGTCGGCGACCGGCCCGAGCGAGCACACCGCGATGCAGGTCGTGGTGGACCTGATCCGCGAGGCGCTCGCTTCCGGCACCAGCGACATCCACATCGAGCCGCTGGCAGCGGGGCTGCGCGTGCGCTTCCGCCTCGACGGCGTGATGATGGAGCACCGCGACATCGACCGCGAGCTCGGCGCCGCGGTCGTGAGCCGCATCAAGGTGCTCGCAGGCGCCGACATCGCCGAGCGCCGGCGCCACCAGGACGGTCGCATCAAGTTCGAGGATCCGCAGACCGGCGCCACCGCCGACATCCGCGCCTCCTTCTACGTGACCATCCACGGCGAGAAGGTCGTCCTCCGCCTGCTCAACCGCAAGACCGAGCTGATCGGCATCCAGGACATCGGCATGGGGCCGCGCATGCTCGAACGGTTCATCGGCGACGCGCTCGACGTGCCGACCGGCGTGGTCATCATCACCGGGCCGACCGGTTCGGGCAAGACGACGACCCTGTACAGCGCGGTGGACCACCTCAACACGCCCGACACCTGCATCGTGACGGCCGAGGACCCGGTCGAGTACGTCGTCGACGGCATCGCGCAGTGCTCGATCAACGCCAAGATCAACCGGACGTTCGAGGAGACGCTGCGCCACATCGTGCGACAGGACCCGGACGTGATCGTGCTCGGCGAGATCCGCGATCGCTTCTCGGCCGACACCGCGATCCAGGCGGCGCTGACCGGCCACAAGGTCCTGACCACCTTCCACACCGAGGACGCGATCGGCGGGCTGCTGCGCCTGCTGAACATGAACATCGAGGCGTTCCTGATCTCGTCGACGGTGGTGTCGGTGATGGCGCAGCGGCTGCTTCGCCGTGTGTGCCCGTCGTGCGCCGAGCCCTACACGCCGACCGCGACCGAGATCCGCCGCCTCGGCGTGAGCCCGCAGGATCTGCGCGGCGCCCGCTTCATGGCGGGCAAGGGCTGCGCCGCGTGCCGGTACACCGGCTACCGCGGTCGCATCTGCGTGTTCGAGCTGCTCGTCCTGAACGAGATGGTGAAGGACGCGATCCTCAATCGCCGCACCTCGTACGAGATCCGGCGCATCAGCATCGAGACGTCCGGCCTGGTGGCCCTGGTGGAGGATGGCCTCTACAAGGCGTCCTACGGCCTGACGACGGTGCAGGAAGTCCTGCGGCACCTGCCGCGGGTGGTCAAGCCGCGACCGGTGGAGGAGATCCGCCGGCTGCTGGGGAGCCTTTCGTGACGCACGGCCGTTCGCTCATCGACGTCCTCGGCGAGGAACTCGCCCGCAACGACCTCCAACTCCCGGTGTACCCGGGCGTGGCTTCGCGCGTGCAGGCGCTGGCGGCGTCGGGCACGGCCACGGCGGAACAGTTCGAACGCCTGTTGTCGCAGGACCCGGCGATCGCCTCGCAGGTCCTGCGGGTGTCCAACTCGGCCTTCTATGCCGGCCTGAGCTCGGTGGCCACCATTCGCGCGGCGGTGCTTCGCCTCGGACTCGATCAACTGGTGACGCTGGCGGTCGCCTGCGCGCACCGTGGGCAGTTCACCGCCAAGGACCCGCAGGTGCAGCGGCTCCTCAGCCAACTGTGGCAGCACTCGGTGGCGGTGGCATTCGGCGCCCGGTGGCTCGCCGACCGCACGGGTTACCGGGCGCAGTCGGCCGAGTGCTTCATGGCCGGCCTTTTTCACGACATCGGCAAGCTGCTGATCCTGAAGGTCCTCGACGATCTGCGCCGCCGCGGCGAGTGGCCGCACGAGCTGCCCGAGGCGCTCGTCCACGAGCTGCTGGCCTCCCTGCACGCCGAACAGGGAGCGCGCCTGATCCGGCAGTGGAATCTCTCGCCGCTCTACGCCGACGTGGCGCGCACCCACAACGACCCGTCGGTGGAGGAGACCAACCCCGTGCACCTGATCGTGCGCCTCACCAACCACGCCTGCACCAAGCTGGGGATGAACCTGTACCAGCAGGAAGGCATCGTGCTCGCCGCCTCGCCCGAGGCGTCGGCGCTCGGAGTGAAGGACGTGGTGCTGGCCGAGCTCGAGATCATGTTGGAGGACGGCGCACAGACGCTGGCGGCGTGAGAACGCCGAACGCCGAACGCCCGGGCCCACCCGGCCCTCAGCTCCTGGCCCCCGGTTCTACGTGAGCCATCCGTAGAGCCACGTCGCGATCCACGCCAGCAGCAGGATCGGGATCAGCGCCGCCAGGACCACCAGCCCCACGAACGTGCCCACCACGATGGCGTCGAACCGCGAGTGCGGCACGCCTGGGCGCGCGTGGCGTTCCAGCAGGCGCATGTTCCAGCTGTTGGCCTTCCAGAACACGTCGGCGACGTTGCCTACTCCCGGCACCAGCCCCAGCAGCGCATCGATCACCGCATTGATGACCATCCGCGCCTGCACGATCCTGGGCACGCGCATCCGATAGGCCTGCATCAGGATCAGGATGCCGAACGCGGGACTGCTCAGTTCCGCCAGCCCCGGGACCAGCCCGACGATCACGTCCCACCCGAACCTGACGTTGGTCCCCGGCACGCGGAACGCCTGGTCGAGCAACCAGCTCCACTCGCGCAGGCGGGCGAGCCAGCGGTCGTCGGCCTCGACGTCCGGTGGTGGGGGGGGAGGGGTCATCCCACGAGTCTACAAGCCGCCGGCGCTTCCGCCGGCGCGCCGAGTCGCACCGTGAAGCCGGGCAGGATTTACCGGCCGGATTCCCGACGCTGGTCCGTTGCCTTCCACTCTCGTCCTGGCCGTCCGGCTGTGTAGCGAAATTGGCAACCATCTTGTAATCGGCAGACCCGACACGCTGGAACCACCTCCAGCGTGGCTTCCGATCAGCGCAAAGCCCATCAACAGGACCGTGATCTGGCGGCGCGAAGCCGATCAGTACACGGCGTCGGACGGAGACCTTCCCGTGTCAGCACGCACTCACGACACGCCCACGTTTCACGCGCGCGCCCTCCTCAGGCGCGCCCTGCTCGCCAGCCTGCTCGTGCTCGTCGCGGCCGGCCGAGGGTCGGCGCAACAGGCCTGGTATGTCGCCCCCGGCGGGACCGGGGATGGCTCATCGCCCTCGGCCCCACTGCCGCGCATCCAGCAGGCCCTGCAGGTGGCCCAACCCGGTGACATCGTGACCGTCGCCCCCGGCACGTATCCGGAACTGGTGTCCACCGTCCGCGGCGGCCTGGTCGGCAGTCCCATCACCGTGAAGGCGTCGGGCGCGCGCGGCTCGGCGCTGGTGACCCGGCCCGGGCAGGTCGTACAGGCCTCGCACCCGTGGGTCGTGTTCGAGGGGCTCGTGTTCGACGGTCAGTACGGCGCCAGCGATGCGGTACGGGTCTCGAGTGCTGCCGATCACCTCGTGCTCCGGAACGTGGAGGTGCGTCGCAGCGGCCGCGACTGCATCGACATGGCCGCGCCCGAGGACGTCACGATCGAAGGCAGCCTCGTCGATCGGTGCCTGTGGTGGGACGGCACGGCGCGCCAGGATGCGCACGGCATCGTCGCTGGCCCGGTCCGCAGGCTGACGATCCGCGACACCGAGATCCACACCTTCTCGGGCGATGGCCTGCAACTCGATCCGGGGCGCAGCCTCCCCGGCTGGGACGAGGTCCTGGTCGAGGGCAGCACCTTCTGGCTGGCGCCGCTGGCGACGCCGCAGAACGGGTTCGCCGCGGGCGTGGTCCCGGGCGAGAACGCCATCGACACCAAGACGAACCCGTCGGCGCCGCGGGCGACGCTGACGGTGCGCGACACCACGGCGCGCGGATTCAGGGGCGGGCTGATCTCGAACATGGCGGCCTTCAACCTGAAGGAGCAGATCGACGCCACGCTCGACGGCGTGACCGTCAGCGGCTCGGAGGTCGCCTTCCGCACCCGAGGCCCGGGCGCCAACGGCGGCGCGTGGGTGCGCCTGCGCAACGTCCTCGCCTACGACGTGACGACGGGCATCCGGTACGAGGACGACATCGCGCGGCTCGAGGGAGCGCACCTGACGTTCGGCCTGGGCGTCGGACGCGTGTTCCAGGCGGCCAGCTCCGGCTGGGGCGGTCTCGACTTCCGCAACACCCTGGTGCTCGGCGCCACCCTGCCGACCGAGGCCCCGGCAACTGGCCGCAATCGTGCTGTGTCGGCGTCGACCTTCGTGAACGCGTCGGCGGCCGACTACCGCCTGGCGGCCGGCGCGGTGCCCGTCGACCTCGGCGCCGTGATCGAGGGCATCACGGTGGACCGTGCCGGGCAGCCCCGGGTGCAAGGTGCCGCGCCCGACCTCGGCGCCTACGAGTCCGGGCCGTCGACGGCGCCTTCGACGCCAATCGGGGCCCCTGTGCTGACCGCGGTCCGGTCCGCCACCGACCCGACCAATGCCGTCAAGCTCGCGTGGACCGACGTTGACGACGCCGGGTACGAGATCGAGCGGGCCGACGATGGCGCATCGTTCGTCCGGGTTGGGTCTGTCGCCACCGACAGGGCGACGTGGACCAACAGCGGCCTGCCCAGCGGGCGGACGTACGCGTTCCGCGTTCGCGCGAAGACGGCCACCACGCCGGGCGCCTCCAGCAACGTGGTGACCGTGACCCTGGCGGCCGAGTCCGGTACGCCCACGCCGCCCACAGGCCTCACGCTCGCGCCGTCGTCCTCGGCGCCCACGACCAGCATCGTGGTGCGATGGCAGGACACGTCGCTGGAGGAGGATGGGTTCCACGTCCAGCGGTCGACCGACGGGATCAACTTCACGCTCGTCGCCACCCGCGACGTCAACAAGACCGCGCACACGAGCAGCGGCCTGGCGAGCGGCCAGTCGTACTGGTTCCGCGTCCGAGCCTTCAACGCGACCGGGGTGAGTGCCTGGACCCCGGCCGTGACGATCCGCACGCAGTAGACGAAAGCCTAATGACGGCTAACGCCTAACGCCTGACGCCGACGGTCGAAGGTCGGAGGCCGGAGGCCGGACGTCGAGCGTCGAACGTCGAGCGTCGAACGTCGGACGCCGAGGGTCGAACGAGGACGGCGGGGACCGCGGCAAGGCAAACCGGCGGCCGGTCGTGTGGCTCAGCCGGGCAGTGGTGGCGTTCGGCATCCCGGCATCGCGGCAGTCATCCCCGGCGTCTATACTCGAAGAGATGTCGCGCCTGTCGCGTGTCCTCACGGGAGCCGTGATGCTCGTCGTGCTGCTCGGGTTGCCGGTCGCGCCCGTGTGGTGTGAGCTCGCCTGCCCGCAGGGGCACGGCGTTGCCGTGCAGGCCGCGCCAGCAGGTGCGCCGTGTCACGAGGCGTCGGCCGGCTCGTCGGTGCCGCCCGGCGACGGCCCGGCGCTCGCCGCCCCCGTTGGCGGCTGCGACCACCCGACCACGGTGTCGGCGCGACTGCCCGATGTCCGCGTCGTAGCGCCGGTGCCGTCGACGACGGTCGCGGCTTCCTACCTCGCGCCCTTCGCGCCCGCGGCAGCGGGCCGCCTGACAGTGGCTGCCGTGCGTGGCCCCGCCCCGCCGCGGGGCCCGACCTTCTCGCCCGTCCTCCGAATCTGAGCCTGCCGTCGGCCCTGTAAGCCGACCCGCGTCCCCGCGTCTGCAGGGGACACGGGAGCGTTGCACGCGCGTGCGCGCCGGACCTGTCAACGATTCCAGAGGACGTCAGCCAGATGTCATTCCCCGATCCCTCGTTCACGCCTTCCCGCCGTGCCGTCGTGCGCGGCCTGGTCGCCGGCGGCGTCGTCACCGCGGCCACTGCGTTTGCGCCCCGCGTGTCGCTCGGCGCGTCGCGCCTGCCCTCGTCGGCACCGCAGCGCACGCTCGACGGGCGCGAGTTCGATCTCGAGATCGGCCACGCTCGAGTCAACTTCACCGGTGCCGAGCGCACGGCCATCACCGTCAACGGGTCGCTCCCGGCGCCCCTGCTGCGGTGGCGCGAGGGCGACACGGTGACGCTCCGGGTGCGCAACACGCTCGAGGAGACCGCCTCGATTCACTGGCACGGAATGATCCTGCCGGCCAACATGGACGGCGTGCCGGGCCTGAGTTTCGATGGCATCCCGGCCGGCGGCTCGTACACGTATCGCTTCCCGGTGCAGCAGTCGGGGACCTACTGGTATCACAGCCATTCGGGCTTCCAGGAGCAGCAGGGGCTGTACGGACCGATCGTGATTGCGCCCGCCGCGCCCGACCCCATCGCGTGGGATCGCGAGCACGTGGTGATGCTCACCGACTGGACCGACGAGGCCCCGGCGCGCATCTACCGGAAGCTGAAGAAGCAGGCCCACTACTACAACTGGCGCCAGCGGACGGTCGGTGACTTCCTGCGCGACGTGCGCGAGCAGGGGTGGGCGGCGGCCTGGGCCGACCGCGTCGCCTGGGGCCAGATGCGGATGAACGCCTCGGACCTGGCCGACGTCACGGGGGCGACCTACACGTACCTCATGAACGGCCATGCGCCCTCGTCCAACTGGACGGGGTTGTTCACGCCGGGCGAACGGGTGCGCCTCCGGATCATCAACGGGTCGGCGATGACGTACTTCGACGTCCGCATCCCGGGGCTGAAGCTCACGGTCGTCGCCGCCGATGGCCTGCCGGTGCGCCCGGTGACGGTGGACGAGTTCCGCATCGCGGTCGCCGAGACGTACGACGTGATCGTCGAGCCGGCGGGGCAGGAGGCGTTCACGATCGTCGCCCAGGCCATGGATCGGACCGGGCAGGCGGTGGGCACGCTCGCGACGCGCGAGGGCCTGCGCGCGCCGGTGCCGCCGCTCGATCCGCGGCCCGTGTTGTCGATGGACGACATGGGGCACGGGGGGCATGGGGGGCACCCCTCGACTTCGCCCGGGCCAGGTGGAACGCCGAACGCGGCCGCACAGACGCCGGCCGACCCGCACGCCGGCCACGCGATGCCGCCGGCCGCCGACCCGCACGCCGGCCACGCGATGCCGCCGGCTGCCGATCCGCACGCGAGGCATGTGATGCCGCAGGGCGGAGGCGGGCACGACATGCACGGCGGCGGCATGGTGTCGCATCCGGCCAACGAGCAGGGCAACCCGCTCGTCGACATGCAGACGATGGCCCCGACCTCGCGCTTCGACGACCCGGGGATCGGGCTGCGCGACAACGGCCGGCGCGTGCTGACGTACGGCGATCTCGCCAGTCCCTTCGACGACCCCGACGGCCGCGCCCCGTCGCGCACCATCGAACTGCACCTCACCGGGCACATGGAGAAGTTCGCCTGGTCGTTCAACGGGCAGAAGTTCTCCGACGCCGAGCCGATCCGCCTTACCTACGGCGAGCGCGTGCGCATCGTGCTGGTGAACGACACGATGATGACGCACCCCATCCACCTGCACGGCATGTGGAGCGACCTGGAGGACGAGGCCGGCAACTTCAAGGTGCGCAAGCACACGATCGACATGCCGCCGGGCAGCCGGCGGAGCTATCGCGTGACCGCCGATGCCCTCGGGCGCTGGGCCTACCACTGCCACATGCTCTTCCACATGGAGACGGGCATGATGCGCGAGGTGCACGTCGTGGAAGGGGCGCAGTCGTGAGGACGCGCCCAGTCCCCGTGAGGCGGGCGTCCGCAGTCGGGAGTCGGCGGCTGGTGGCCCTGATCGCCGTGTCGTGGTTGTGGGCCGCGCCGGCCGCGGCGCAGCAGGCCGATCCCCACGCGGGGCATCACATGCCGGCGGCACCGACCGCGGCCGCGTCAGGGACGGACCAGGAACGCACGTCGCCGAAGGGGCACCTCGAATCGGCGCCGCCGCCCGCGAGCGTCATCCTCCCGCCGTGGGTGCCGGAGATCACCGACGAGATGCGTCGCGCCGCAGTCCCCGCGCCGCACGGCCACGAGGCGCACGACCGTCGCACGAACGCCTTCGTGCTGTTCGATCGCCTGGAATGGCAGTCGGGCGGGGCCGAAGGCCTGGCGTGGGGCAACCGCGGCTGGGTGGGCGGCGACATCAACCGCGCCTGGTTCCGCACCGAGGGCGAGGGCGGCGACGATGGGGTCGGCGAGGCCGACGTGGAGCTGCTCTACGGCCGGGCCGTGCACCGCTGGTGGGACGTCGTCGGCGGCGTGAGGCAGGACATCCGCCCCGACGCGCGCACGTGGCTCGCCGTCGGCGTCCAGGGGCTGGCCCCGTACTTCTTCGAAGTGGAAGCCACCGCCTACGTGTCCGACGGCGGCCGCACCGCGGCGCGGTTCGAGGTGGAGTACGAGCTGCTGCTCACCAACCGGCTCATCCTGCAGCCTCGCGGCGAGATCACGCTGTTCGGCAAGGACGACCCCGAGGCTGGCGTCGGGGCCGGCCTCAGCACCGGCGAGATCGGGATGCGGCTGCGCTACGAGTTCAGGCGGGAGTTCGCGCCCTACCTCGGCGTGTCGTGGGTGCGCGCCTTCGGCGACACGCGGCAGCTCGATGCCGATGCCCCGGCGGGCGCGCCGCGCCTGGTCCTGGGCGTCAGGACCTGGTTCTAGGTCCGACCGGTGCGCATCCAGGGTAGGGCGCGGTCTCCGACCGCGCCGCTGCCATCACTTCTTGATCTTCGGGTAGTGCTTCTTGAACAGGTCGCCGACCGCCTTCGAGATGGCGGCGTTGCGCTCGGCGTCGCTCCGGCGCAGGTCGATGTTGGCCTGCGCCATGCCGCGCCACACCACCACCTTGTCCTTCTGCGAGTAGAGGTCGATGACCAGCGAGCCCTTCTCGGCGATGTCGTACGAGGTCGCCAGGCCACTGAACGGCGGCAGGCCCCATTCCATCGTCGGCGCCATGAACTGGCCCATCTTCTGCGACGCGACGTCGGGCCCGATCAGGATGTAGTAGGTGACCTTGATGTCGGCCGACTCGAGCGGCGCCGGCGTGTACTGGCGGGCGCGCAGCTCGCGGTCGATCGAGCTGACGATCGGCGGGTTCCACAGCGTCAGCCAGCGATCCGGGTTCGGATCGGTCACCTGCAGCATCTTCAACTCGCCGGTCGGCGTCGTCCACGCGTACGTGAACGGGCCGGCGAACGAGAACCGCTCGTTGACGTTGACCGACAGCTTGACCTTCTGGGCCATGACGAGCGAACTGGCCACCAGCACGAGCGCCGCCGCCACTACCAACCGCATCCTGCGCATTGTCAGCACATCCTCCCCGAGCATTTGAACACGGATGAACCGATTCACCGGGGAACGACCCTGGTAACCACCGCCCCGGCCTGCTCGAAGGCAACGAGCGTGTGGGCCGGGAAGGCAGCGACCACCGGGTGCGCGCCAGGGCCGAGTCCCTCTGCCGACGTGCCGCGCTGCAGCACCACCCTGCCGTTGGCCGCGATGAAGGCCACGTCGGGCCCGGCGTCGGCGCGGGCGCCCACTGCCGGGTCCTTGCCCACGCCGAGCGCCTGCTCCGGCGCCGCGACACTGGTCAGGTAGACGCGATCCTCGCGTCTCCACGTGCTGACCCGGCCTCCCGGTCCATCGGCGAGGCCGCCGCCATCCATCGGGCAGGCATCGAGGTGCCACGTGCCGGTGCCCTGCTTGACGGGCTCGGCGAAGGTCCGGCCGTCCGGGGACGTGGTGACGTACATGTCGCGATTGCCGGCGATGTGATTGCGGAACAACACGTCGAAGCCCGTCGCGCTGCCTGCCACCGACGGATGGCAGCACTGGCAGATGGTGGTGTCGGGCGAGGCGTACACGAGCGTGTCGGACCGCCACGTGCGGCCCTGATCGTCCGACACGGCCCCGTACAGCCGCGTGCCCTTCTCGCGCAGGTCCAGCCAGGTGACCAGCACGGTGCCATCGGGACGCGCGGCCATGCCGTGCAGGCCCTCGCGCGCCGCGCCGGGCACGTCGTTGATCACCTCGGGGCCCGACCACGTGCGACCGTGGTCGGTGGAGCGGAACGCCAGCACGTCGCCGTCCTTGCCGCCGCCCTGCGCGCCTGCGATCAGCGTGACGATGATGGCGTCGGCGGCGAGGGTCACGCGCGGGCCGCGGTGGCGACCGGCAGACATGTGGCCCGCCACCTCGATCGCCGTCGCCTCGGCGAACGTGCGTCCCGCGTCGGTGGAGCGAAGGACGCCGACCCGCGTGCCGCGCGCCACGACGAGCACGACCTCGTCGCCGCGGGTCGCCAGTTGGGGTTGCGTGCCGGGAACGGGCGCGGGAGCCGGGAGCAGCAGCGTGAGCAGCGCGAGCAGGGACGTGAGCACAGATGCATGGTAGCCCCATCCATGCCCCCATCAGTTAGCCGTCGACCTTGAGGTCGACGGTCAGCGATGTGCGGCAGGATGCCTGAGCGTCGACGTGAACGTCGACGCCCACGAACAGGGTCATGGAGGCGGCTTACCGCTGCAGGGCCGTCAGGACCTCATCGGGCTCCCAACCGTTGCCGCGCCAGATCTCGCTCACCCGCCCGTCGGGCCCGACCAGCGCGGTGGCGAGCGTGTGGTCGAGGAGCACGCCGTTGGTCTCGACGTGCACGGCGAAGGCGCGCATCAGCACCTTGACCTGCTCGGGCGCGCCCGTCACGAATCGCCACCGGGCAGGATCGGCCTGCATGGCGCTGGCGTATGCCTGCAGCACCGTGGGCGTGTCGAAGGCGGGATCGAGGCTGACCGCGACCAGGCGGACGTCGGCCAGCGCTGGGTCGGCGGCGATCGCCCGTTGCAGGAACTGGAAGCGCTTGACCATGAGCGGACAGAAGTTGGGCTGGGGGCAGCGCGTGAAGATGAAGGTGACCGCCGTCCGGTGGCCCGTCCACGCGTCGGCGCCGAACGGGGCGCCCGCCTGATCCACCAGCGCCGCGGCGGGCACGGCATCGCCCTCGCGCAGGCGGCCGACCGTCGAGGTGCCGGCCCGTGCGGCGCTCGCGACCGCCTCGTCGCGTCCGACGACGGTCACGTCTCGCGCGATCAACGCGGCGTCGTCGACCAGCAGGGTGAACGTCACGCGGTCGCCGGGGCGGACGGCCGGCGCGCCGGGTGCCAACCGGAACGGCATCGTCATCGCGGGCATGTAGCCGACGATGTCCTCGTGCGCGACGGTCATGGTGCCGTCGCCACGCGCGAGCGTCACCACGCCGCGCACCGGGTAGCCGGGGCCCGCCGAGGCCACCGCGCGTCCCTGGCGCGTCCGCGCCACCACCACGGTCACGGTCATCAGCACGAGGAGCAGCACGAGCAGGCGTCGCGTCGTCATGCGGCAAGTGTGCGCGCGAGGGGGCCGTCGATCTTTGCGCTCGCGCAAAGACGCGGGGCTGGCCCCCGGCGGAGACTGCGGGACAGGAAGGAACCCAATGACCCGCTACTTCGCCCTCATCGTCCTGCTCCTGGCCGCCCTCGGGGTCGGCTGTACCTCATCTCCCGAGTCGCCAGCCGCCCCGGCTGCCGGCGCTCCTGCCGCTGCCGCGGCGCCCGTCGTCCACGACGGCCGTGCCATCGAGATCACCGGCACCGACACCATGAAGTTCAGCGTCACCGAGATCACTGCCAAGCCCGGCGAGAAGCTGAGCGTCACGCTGGTGAACATCGGGACGACCCCGAAATTCTCGATGGGGCACAACTGGGTGCTCTTGGCCAGCGGCGTCGACGTGATGAAGTTCCTGCTGACCGCCGCCGAGGCCACCACCACCGACTACGTACCGCGCGCCACCGCCGCCGACCAGATCCTCGCGGCGACCAAGCTGCTCGGGCCGAAGGAACGCGACACGGTCACGTTCACGGCCCCCTCCACCCCCGGCCGCTACGACTTCCTCTGTTCCTTCCCCGGGCACTACCAGGTCGGCATGCGCGGCGTGCTGATCGTGCAGTAGCCCATCTCCGCCCACCCCAAGGACCCCTGACCATGTCTACACGCCATCACCTCGTCGCTGGCAGCGCCCTTGCCCTCGCGCTCGCCGCCACCGCCGGCTGCAACCCTCCCGGCAGCAGCAAGGCCACCCAGGGCGATGCCTCCGTCGCCTCCCAGTCCTACGTCGCGCCAGGCGCGAAGGACGAGTACTACCTGTTCTACTCGGGCGGCCACTCCGGGCAGGTGTACGTCGCCGGCCTGCCGTCGATGCGGCACATCTCGACGATCCCGGTATTTGCGCCCTATCCGGCCACCGGCTACGGCTTCGACGAGGAGTCGAAGGCGATGATGGGCAGGTTCACCTGGGGCGACGTCCATCACCCCGGGCTGTCGCAGACCGGCGGCAAATACGACGGGCGCTGGCTGTTCGTCAACGACAACGCCAACAACCGCATCGCCCGCGTCGACCTGCGCGACTTCAAGACCAGGCAGATCCTCGGGCCGATTCCCAATTCGAGTGGGAACCACGGTTCCTCGTTCGTGACCGAGAACAGCGAGTACGTGCTCGTCGCGACCCGCTTCTCGGTGCCGCTGCCCAAGGGCCGCTACGCCGACCCGGCCAACTACCAGACCGAGTTCAACGGCATGGTGAGCGGCATCAGGGTCGACCCGAAGACCGGCGAGATGTCGGTGGGCTGGCAGGTGCTGACGCCGCCCTTCAACTGGGACCTCGGCTCGACGGGCAAGGGGCCGAGCTCGGGCTGGGCGTTCTGGACCTCCTACAACTCGGAGATGGCCCACGAGACGCTCGAGGCGACATCCACCCAGGGCGAGCGTGACTACGCGGCCATCGTCAACTGGCGCGCTGCCGAGCAGGCGGTCAAGGACGGCAAGGCGACGATGATGGACGGCGTGCCGGTGATCGACCCGGCCAAGGTGCCTGGCGTCCTGTACTTCCTCGCGGTGCCGAAGTCGCCGCATGGCATCGACACCGACCCGTCGGGCCGCTGGATCGCCGCCTCCGGCAAGCTGCAGCCGGTCACCAGCGTCTTCGACTTCGAGAAGATCCAGAAGGCCATTGCCTCGAAGACCTTCGAGGGCGAGGTGCGCGGCATTCCGGTGATCAAGCACGACGCGGTGATCGAGGGCGAGGTGCCGGTGGGCCTCGGCCCCCTGCACACCCAGTACGACGGCAAGGGCAATGCGTACACGTCGCTGTACGTCGAGTCGGCGGTCGCCAAGTGGAGCCTGCCGCCCTGGAACGACGCGCAGAAGAAGGACCTCAACAGCATCGTCCTCGACAAGATCCCGGTGCAGTTCAACATCGGCCACCTGGTCATCGGCGGCAGCGACACCAAGGAGCCGTACGGCAAGTACCTCGTCGCCATGAACAAGCTCTCGAAGGGGCGGCACGTGTCGGTGGGGCCGTCGCAGCCCGAGAGCAGCCAGCTGATCGACATCAGCGGCAAGAAGATGCAGATGCTGTACGAGGCCTACACCGAGCCCGAGCCGCACTTCGCGCAGATCCTCAAGGCCGACGCCATCGCGCCCATCGAGGTGTATCCAAAGGCCGAGAACACCAACCCGAACGCCGTGTGGGACGCGTCGCAGGCCGGCATCACGCGCAGCGGCAACAAGGTCGAAGTCAAGATGGTGGCGATTCGCAGCCGCTTCATCCCCGACAAGATCGAGGTCAAGGCGGGTGACGAGGTGACCATCCACGTCACCAACGTCGAGCAGACCACCGACATGATCCACGGCCTCGGGATCATCGAGCACGACATGAACGTGGTGATCGACCCGGGCGAGACCAAGACGGCGAAGTTCGTCGCCGGCAAGCCTGGCGTGTACGCCTTCTATTGCACCAACTTCTGCTCGGCGCTGCATCAGGAGATGCAGGGGTACCTGGCAGTGAAACCGTAACCAACGGCTCGAGGCTCAGGGCTCACCGCTCAGAGAGCCGGGTCGCAGACGGGGAGGGCGCGGTCTCCGACCGCGCCGCCACCCGCACCCAACTCACCGCCCCTGCACGCGGAGTACGCACCATGAACGCCCGCATCGTCAGCATGAATCGCCTCCTCGATCGTCCCCTCAGCATGCCCGGGCGGTTGCTGCTGCTGGTCGGGGTCGTGCT
Source organism: Luteitalea sp. TBR-22 (assembly GCF_016865485.1). NCBI lineage: Bacteria > Pseudomonadati > Acidobacteriota > Vicinamibacteria > Vicinamibacterales > Vicinamibacteraceae > Luteitalea > Luteitalea sp. TBR-22. The sequence goes on from NZ_AP024452.1 coordinate 1,889,944, forward strand.
CCTGGTCGTCGGCGCGACGCTGCCGCTGTGGCGCATCTCGCTGGTCGCCCCGCAGTACGAGGAAGGCCTGACCCTCGACATGTACACCTACCGGATCGCGGCCGGCAACAACGGACAGGACCTGGCCGAGATCAACACGCTGAACCACTACATCGGCATGAAGCCGATTGCCGAGGCCGACTTCCTCGAGATGAAGGTGCTGCCGTTCGCCATCGGCGTGTTCGCGCTGTTCGGCCTGCGCGCCGTGGTGGTGGGGCGCGTGATGAGCCTGGTGGACCTCGGCGTGTCGTTCTTGTACTTCGGCGCCTTCTCGCTGGGCAGCTTCGCGTATCGCCTGTACAGCTACGGCCACCAGCTCAGTCCGCACGCGCCGATGAAGATCACGCCGTTCATGCCGGTGGTGATCGGGTCGCAGCAGATTGCCAACTTCGTGCAGACCAGCCTGCCGCTGGCCGGCACGTTCTGCATGGGCGCGTTCCTCGTGCTGGTGTGCGCGGCCTTGTGGCACTCGGTGCGCGGGGCCGGGCGCGAGGTGGCGTGATGCGACGCGCCGCGATCCTCGCCACCGCAGCGCTGGTCGTCGTCGCCGGCGCCGCCGCCCGCGCGGTGCGGTCGCCGGGCGCCCTGGTCACGTCGGCGCCGCCGGTGGCGACCGTGGCGCAGGACACTCGCCCCGACCGTGGCGACTGGCTCCGCGCCCGCCTGGCCGATGCGCCGGCCGGCAGCGTGCTGGTCGTTCCGGCCGGTCGCTACCTCGGGCCCTTCGTCCTCGACCGGCCCCTGCACCTGCGCGCCGACGGCGCGGCACACCTGCAAGGCGATGCCCGGACCCACACCGTAGCGGTGCGGGCTGCCGACGTGACCGTCGAGGGCTTCGAGATCACCGGCTCGGGCATGGACTTGTCGAAGGATCACGCCGCGATCCACGTCACCGGCGCCCGCGCCGTGATCATCGACAACCGCATCCACGACGCGCTGCACGGCGTGTACGTGCGGCAGGCCGACGACGTGCGCGTGGAGCACAACACCATCCTCGGCACCGAGACCGCACAGGCGCCCCTCGACCCGTTCGCCACGAAGGCCTCGCCGACCGGCGGGGAGTTGTGCGACATCGATCTGAACCAGAACCAGCGGGGCAATGGCGTGCACGTGTGGAACTCGCGCCGGGTGCAGGTGGCCCGCAACACCATCCGCCACACCCGCGACGGCGTCTACTTCTCGTTCGTGGACGACAGCGACGTGCGCGGCAACCTCGTCGAGGGCGTACGCTACGGCCTGCACTACATGTACTCGGACCACAACCGGTTCGAGGACAACCGCTTCCGCGACAACGCGGCCGGCGCGGCGCTGATGTCGTCCAAGCACATCCTGCTGCGGCGCAACGTGTTCGAGGCCAACCGCAACCACCGGGCGTACGGCATCCTGCTGCAGACCGTCGAGTTCTCGACCCTCGACCGCAACCGCATCGACGGCAACACGACCGGCGTGTTCATCGAGGGCGGGACCGGCAACCTGCTCGAGGGCAACACGGTGGCGCGCAACCACGTCGGCGTGCACGTTTCGGACAGCTCCGACGGCAATCGCTTCACGGCCAATGCCTTCGTCGGCAACCTGCACGCCGTCGAGACGTCGGGCGGCACGTTCTCGAGCAGCTGGGCGCGCAACGGCCGCGGCAACTACTGGGACGACGCCGTGCACCTCGATCTCGGGCACGACGGCATCGCCGACCTGCCGCACCGCGAGCTCGACCTGTTCGGCCGCCTGCGGCGCAACTTCCCGTCCATCGGCCTGCTCGCCGGCAGTCCCGGCGAGCGGCTCCTTCGATTCGTCCACGCGCGCCTGGCCCTGCCCGGCGTGCCCGGCGTCGTCGATCCGGCGCCGCTCGTCTCGCCCGACCAGCCATGATCACCTTCTCAGGAGTCACCAAGCGCTTCGGCCGTGCGCGCGTCCTCGACGGGCTCGCGTTCGACGCCCACCCCGGGCAGGTCACGCTGCTCGTCGGCGCCAACGGCAGCGGCAAGACGACGAGCCTGCGCCTGCTCGCCGGGCTCTCGCGCCCCGACGCGGGCCAGGTGCGCATCGCCGGTGCCGACATCGCGCGCGAGTCGGACGAGGCGCTGGCGCGGCTCTCGTTCCTGCCGCAGTCGCCACGTTTCCACGCGCGCCTGACGGCCGGCGAGATCCTCCGCTTCTATGCCCGCCTGCGTGGTCTGGACGCCGACCGCGTCGACGAAGTGGAAGCCCGCTGGAACCTTGCCGAGGTGCGCGACCAGCCGACCGGGCGGTTGTCGGGGGGCACGCGACAGCGCCTGGCGCTCGCGGTGCTGGCCCTGCCCGAGGCGCCGGTGCTGGTGCTCGACGAGCCGGGCCTGTCGCTCGACCCGGACTGGCGGAGGTTCCTGCACGCCGAGCTGCACGGCGCCGCCCAGCGCGGCGCCACGGTGCTCGTGGCCACGCACCTGCTCGGCGAGTGGGACGGCAAGGCCGATCGGTGCCTGGTGCTCGAACGCGGCCGCATCTCCCGTGAACTGCCGCCGTCGCGCCTGCGCGAGGCGTTCCCGTTCGCTCCGGTACTCGCCCAGGTCGGCTAGGAGATTCCGATGGCCATCGCCCGCCGCTTCCCGACGTTCGCCGCCGCCTTCCACCGTGAGCTGGCCGAACATCGCCTGAACCGCTTCCTGCACGTGCACCTCGGCCTGTGTGCCGCGATCGGCCTGCTGCCGTTGCTCACGCCCGACGCGGCTGCCGCGTCGGCCGTCGCGTGGGTGTTGCAGGGCACGCTCTATTGCCTGTCGTTGTCGTCGCTGCTGCTCGGTGTGAGCGCCGCGCAGGGCGATGCCGACGAGTTCCCGCTGATCTTCACGCAGCCGGCCGCGCGGGGCGCGTGGCTGGCGGGCAAGGCGACGGCGCTTGCGGCGATGCTGGCCCCGGCGTCGCTCGTGCTGGTGCTGCCGGCGGCGGCGATCGGCGGCGTCTCGCTGGTGCTGGGCGCGGTGGCGCTCGCGGCGGCTGGCACGTCGATCGTGCTCGGCGCGATCGGCCTCGCGCTCGGCCTGTGGGTGCGCGACCACGTGCGCGGCCTGCTCGCGGCGCTCGCCGCGTGGTTCGGTCTGCTGTTCGGCGTCGACCTGCTGCTGCTGGCCGTCTCCGGCGCACCGGTGGTCCAGGCTCATCCCGTGGCGTGGGCGCTCCCACTCATGCTCAATCCGTTGTCGGCGTTGCGGGTCACGATGATGTTCGGGCTCGAGCAGACGGCGCCGGCCGTCATCGGTGCCGATCCGCTCGTGTCGTGGTGGCTGGCGCACGGCGTGGCGTGGCTCGTGGGACTCGGCGCGACGTGGATTGCCGCCTCGTTGTGGGTGGCGCTGGCGGGGGCGCGTCGTGCGGTCGACGCCTGAGGAACGAACACGGGAGTCGGGAGTCGGGAATCGGGAGTCGGGAGTCGGGGGGGGGGCGGGAGGCGTGAAAACCGAACCTGATGGTCGGCAGGCGCAGCCGCCGGCGTCGGCGCGTTGGCGGCTGATGCCGGCGCCGACGCTCCCGCTGGCGTACTTCGGGCTCGCCCACGTGGCGCTTGGCCTGGCCGCCGGAGTGCTGGCCCTGTGGCCCGACCTGCCCGGCGCGTTCCACTTCCACCCGCGGATGGTCGCGGTACTCCACCTGGTGACACTCGGCTGGATCTCGGCGTCCATCCTGGGCGCGTTCTACATCGTGGCGCCGCTCGCCTTCGGGATGCCGTTCGCGGTGGGCCTTGCCGACCACGTCGCGTTCGGCGCGTTCTGGAGTGGCGTCGCGGCGATGATCGGCGGCTTCTGGCTCGGGCGCTACGACGTGGTCGGGATGGGCGCGGTCGGTGTCGTCGGCGCCATCGCGTACGTCGGTGCACGAGCGATTCGTGGCCTGCGTGTCGCGCGCTTGCCCGCGGGTGTGGCGCTCCACATCGTGCTCGCGTTCCTCAACATGGTTGGCGCCGGGGCGTTCGGGCTGTGGGTCGCGCTGGCCCGCGCGTCGGGTACGCTGGCGATGTCGCCACTGGCGGTGGCCGCGGCGCACGCGCACCTGGCCGTGCTCGGCTGGGGCGTCATGATGGTGATCGGCGTCTCGTACCGGCTCGTGCCGATGTTCCTGCCGGCGGCGATGCCCGACAGCCCACGCCTGGCGTACAGCGCCATCGGACTCGAGTGCGGGACGCTGTGGATCGCTGGCGCGCTGCTCGCCGGCGCGCCGACCTGGCCCGGCGCGCTGCTGGTGCTGCTGGGACTGGCCGCCTTCGTACGCGAGGTGCGTGGCGTGCTGGCACATCGGAGGCCGCGTCCGGCGGAGATGGCGGGGCGCGACTGGGCGACGTGGCAGACACACGCGGCGATGGCGTGGCTGGGCGTGGCGATCGTCGCCGGCGGCGTCGGCCTGGTGCGGGGGATGTCGCCGGGGCTCGCGTGGGTCTACGGCCTTGCGGGCGTGCTCGGGTTCCTCGCCCAGATGGTGGTCGGCATCCAGGGGCGGCTGCTGCCGCTGCACGCGTGGTATCGCGCCATGCACGCGCTGGGCGGCCAGCCGCCGTCGCGATCGTCGCACCGGCTGGCCCGGCCGGCATTCACGCTCGGCATCCTGCTCGCCTGGCTGGCCGCGCTGCCTTTGCTCGCGGTGGGATTGGTGCAGGGGCAGCCCGTGGTGATCCGCCTCGGCGCCCTGATCCTCGCTTTGTCGGTCGTCGCGCAGGCGGTCCACATGGCGCTCATCGCCCGAGCCGCCCTGGTCGATCTCGACTGATCAGCCTGCGGGCGGGCGACCGTCAAGGGCGTGCGGGTCTGAGTGGAGACAGGCCGTGCCCGCCTGTAGAACTCGTCCCCAGCTTCGAGCCCTGATCGATCAGGCCCAGCACGGCCTCGCTCGATCGCGCCCCGATGATCGCCACCTTCGCGATCTCGGCGTCGATCGCCATCACGTCCGTCGATGTCAGCGCGACCTGCAGCGTGGCGAGGTTCTCCTCGAGGTGAGTGGGCCGGGTGGTGCCAGGAATGGGTACGATCCATGGCCTGCGCGCGAGAAGCCAGGCGAGCGCCACCTGGCCGGGCGTCGCGCCGTGTCGCTGGCCAACTGCCCGCAGTGCCTCGACGACCGCGCGATTGGCGTCCATGGCCTCGCGTGTGAATCGCGGCATCGTCGAGCGCAGGTCGTTCGGCGGAAACGTTGCCGACGATGGCACGGTGCCCGTGAGGTAGCCCTTGCCGAGTGGGCCCCACGCGACGAGACCGATGCCGAGTGACTCACAGGTCGGCATCACTTCGTGTTCGGGGTCGCGTGTCCACACCGAGTATTCGTTCTGGACGGCAGTGACGGGCTGCTCGCCGTGCGCGCGGCGGATGGTGGCCCCTCCGGCCTCGGACAGCCCGAAATGGCGCACCTTGCCGGCCTGAATCAGGGTCTTCACGGTGCCGGCCACGTCCTCGATCGGCACGGCCGGGTCCACACGATGCTGGTACAGGAGGTCGATGTGATCGGTGCGCAGGCGCCGCAGCGACGCATCCACCACCTCGCGGATGTGGGCCGGGCGGCTGTCGAGGCCGCGAATCTGGCCGTTCGGGCCGATGTCGAAGCCGAACTTCGTCGCGATGACGACGCGGTCGCGGACGTCGGCCAGCGCGTCGCCGACGATCTCCTCGCTGGTGTACGGGCCGTAGGCCTCGGCGGTGTCGAACAGCGTGACGCCCCGCTCGTACGCGCCGCGCACCAGTCTGACGGCGTCGGCGCGGGGGATAGGTGGACCGAAGCCCCAGGCCATGTTCATGCAGCCGAGCCCCACGGCCGACACCTCGAGCGTGCCGAGGCGCCGCGTGGTCAGCTGGCCCGGACGCGCCGTCGTTGCTGGCATGGCTCCCTGCCCGGTAGCGGCGCGCGCCGCTGGGAGCATCGCGGCCAGGGCGATGAAGTCGCGTCGGCCGATGGCGACGGAAGGTTCGTGAGCAGGCATGCTCCGAGCGTACGGGTCTCGCAGGGGCGCGACTAGCCGGCCTGACGTGCAAGCGCTTGTGAACGCGCTTCAGGAATCGCCCGAAGCGGTCCCGCTCGCGTCAGGACAGGCGCAGCGTGTCGATCAGGGCGGCGAGTGCGGGCGGTTGCTGTCGTCGGCTCGGGTAGTACAGGTAGAAGCCCGGGAACGGTGGGCACCAGTCCTCGAGGACGCGGACCAGCGCGCCGCTCTCGAGGTGCGGGCGGACGTCCTGCTCGAGCGCGAAGGCGAGTCCGAGCCCGTCGAGGGCCGCGAGGATGGTCAGGCCGATGTCGTCGGTGTCCAGCGGACCGCTCACGCCGACGGTGATCGACTCGTCGCCCCGCTCGAATTCCCAGCGATAGATCCCCTCCAGGCCCATGCGGATGTTGATGCACTGGTGGCGGGTGAGGTCGCGCGGCGAGAGGGGCGCCGGATGCGCGGCGAGGTAGCGTGGGGACGCGACGATGGCGGCGCGCTGGTCGGGAGACACCCGCACGGCGATCATGTCGCGCTCGATGAACTCCCCCAGATGGACGCCGGCGTCGAAGCGCCCAGCGACGATGTCGAGGCGGCTGTCGTCGGTGGTGACGTCGAGCACCACGTCCGGATAGGCCGCGTTGAAGGCGGCGAGGCGTGGCGCCAGCACCATGCGGGCGGCGAGCCTGGGGATGAGCAGTCGCACCCGACCGGCGGGACGATCGCGCAACTGGGACACGTCCTCGAGCACCCGGTCGATGTCGCCGAGCGCCGGCGCGAGTCGCTCGAGCAACTGCGATCCGGCCTCGGTGGGCGAGACGCTGCGCGTCGTGCGCGAGAGCAGGCGCACGCCGAGGCGCTCCTCGAGCGCGCGCATCGCATGGCTCAGGGCCGACGCCGACACGCCGAGCCGCTTGGCGGCGCGCGTGAAGCTCCGTTCCTCGGCGACGGCAACGAAGGCGGCCAGCGCTCCCAGTTCCGCACGCATGGGCCGATTATGCCCGCTCGGCACGGCGTCGTGACCGCTACAGGTCGGTGCGGGTCGACTCCACGGTCCGCACGCCCTTCAGGGCAGTGCCTTCCAGCGCGGCGCGAATGGACGCCAGGTCCGTCGCCGTCAGCGTGACTGCCGCGGCGCCGACGTTCTCCTCCATGTGGCGCAGGCTGGTCGTCCCGGGGATCGGCACGATGAACGGCTTCTGGCCCATCAGCCAGGCGAGCGAGAACTGCGCGGCCGTGACGCCCTTCCGGTTCGCCCAGTCGCGCACCAGGGCGAGGAGCGGAAGGTTGGCCTTCAGCGCGTCGCGCGTGAACGCCGGCACGCTCGAGCGTCGGTCGATCCGGTCGAAGGTGCTGCTGGCGTCGAACCGTCCCGAGAGGAAGCCACGCGCCAGGGGGCCCCAGGGGACGAAGCCGATGCCCAACGCCTCGCACGTGGTGAGGATCTCGGGTTCGATGGCGCGTTCCAGCAACGAGTACTCGCTTTGCACGGCGGCCACCGGGAGCACCGCGTGGGCGCGACGGATCGTCGCCGCCGACATCTCCGAGAGTCCGAAGTGGCGCACCTTGCCGGCCTGCGCCAGGTCCTTCACCGCGCCCGCGCCGTCCTCGACGGGCACGTTCGGATCGGCGCGATGCTGGTAGTACAGGTCGATCGTCTCGACGCGGAGGCGCTTCAGTGAGCCCTCGACGGCGCGCCTGATGTTCTCGGGGCGCGCGTCACGACGCAGCCCCGCCGCCATCGACTGGCCGGGCACGGGACGCGCCTCCTGCACCGCGAACCCGAACTTCGACGCGATCTGCACCTTGCCCCGGAGCGGCGCGAGCGCCTCGCCGACGACCTCTTCGCTGATCAGCGGACCGTATACCTCGGCGGTGTCGAAGAAGGTCACGCCCTGTCGCGCTCGAGGCGTGCGGCCGTGGAGTGGATGGAGCCGGTGAGCGGGACCTCCCAGAGGGTAGGCGGTCGCCTGTCGGTTGGCGTGCTCGTTCGCTCGGAAGTCTTGCCCAATCGTCCGAAGCTGGAAGCGAGGTGGGAAACGCCGAACGCCGAACGGCCCGATCTCCGGACGCAGGCGTCGACCTCGGTGGACGCTCAGGGACGTCCTGGGCGGAATCGGGAACCCGGGTCGTCGGCCCCGACGGGTGTCGACTAGCCGTCGTCCTCGTCCGATCCGGCGAGCGCCTCGAGGCGCGGCAGCGACCGCAGGAGCAGCAGCCGCTTGCGCGTCTCGAGCAGCCCCTTGCCCTCCCACTCGCTCAGCGTACGGCTCACCGTGAACAGCGTCGTCCCGGTGAGATCGGCCAACTCCTGGCGGGTGAGCGGGTGCGTGATGAGCAACCCCTCGGGCGTCTTCTGCCCGCACTGCCGACCGAGCCGCAGCAGCGTGTGTGCGAGCCGCTGGCCGACCCGCGCCGTGGTCAGCTCGCGCACGCGGGTCAGGGCGTCGGTCATGTGCGTGGCCATCTCGCGCATGATGTTGACGCTCACCTGCGGCGTCGACTTCAGCAGCGTGGCCACGACCTCGCGCGGCCATGCCCGCAGCACGGACGGCTGGGCGGCCGTCGCCGTGACGGGGTATGGCGCGTTGTTCAGCGCGACGACTCCGCCGAACGGCTCGCAGGGCGCGACGAACCGCACGATGAGCTCGGTGCCCTCGGCGGTCAACTGGAGGACCTTCAGGAAGCCGGACTCGACGAGGTAGAGCGAGCGGGCCGGCTCACCCTGCCGGGCGAGCGTCTGGCCACGCTTGAGCGTGACGGTCGTCGCCTTGTCCAACCAACAGTCGCGCTCGGCGTCGGTGAGGCCATCGAACATGCGTGACCGGCGCACGCCGTCGGGGGAGGAAGCCATCGGCCGTCAGAGTCTCACGAACGCGGGCTCACGGCTCAGGACTCGAGGCTCGGAAGGCTGCCAACTCTTCAGAATGCCCTTTGAGCCCTGAGCCCTGAGCCGTCACCCAGCACCTGGAGTTTGCGCTCGCGCAACGACGGGGCGACGACGACCCGGTAGCCTCGGCGACATGGTCATCTCCCCCGAATCCACCGTCGCCGACATCGCCACCCAGGCGCCGGCCACCATCGCCATCTTCCAGCGCCACCAGATCGACTTCTGCTGTGGCGGCCGGCAACCGCTCGGCACCGTGTGCGCCGAGCGCGGGATCAACGCCGACCTGCTCGTCACCGAGCTGGTCGCCGCCGCCACCCCGGCCAACGCCGAGCCGACGTGGGCCGATGCGACGCTCACCGCGCTGGTCGGTCACATCCAGCAGCGCTACCACGCGCACCTGCGGCAGGAGCTGCCGCGCCTGGCGGCCATGGTGGACAAGGTGGTCAGTCGCCACGGCGACCACCTGCCCGACGTGCTGCCGCCGCTGCAGGAGACCTTCGCGGCCCTGACCGAGGAACTGCTCACCCACATGGAGAAGGAGGACCGCGTCCTCTTCCCGTTCATCGTGGGCCTCGACCAGGGCCGGCCGGTGACGCCCGAGACCGCCGAGTGGATCGCCGCGCCGATCTCGGTGATGGAAGCGGAGCACGAGTCGGCCGGCGCCGCGCTCGCCACGATGCGGCAGCTCACTGACGATTACACGCCACCGGAGTGGGCCTGTCCGACGTTCCGCGGCCTGTACTTCGGCCTGTCGCAGTTCGAGACGGACATGCACCTGCACGTCCATCTCGAGAACCACATCCTGTTCCCGCGCGCCGCGCAGTTGGCGGCGAGGCGAGCCTAGCGTCGGCCAAGGCCGACGCCTACACCTGGGAGACCCAGCAACCGTCGGCGCCCTCGCCCTAACTCTGTCGGTTCAATACCGCCCGTAGATTTCGAGCGCCTTGAGCATCGACTTCTCGCGCTGGATGATCGGCACCATCTTCGACTCGCGCGCATCGTAGTCCTTCAGGAGCGCCACGACCTGGTCGGCGGCGCCCTGCGGGACCACCACCACGCCGTCGGCATCGCCGACGATGTAGTCGCCGGGGTGGACCATGATGTCGGCGCAGCGCACAGGCGTCTGCTTCGACACGCTCACCATCCGGCCCACCGAGGTGGCCGGGCTGATGCGTCGCGAGAACACCTTGTGGCCCATCGCGCGGATCTCGGTCACGTCGCGGACCGCACCGTCGATGACCGTGCCTTCCAGTCCGCGCGCCACGGCCGTCGTCGCCATCAGGTTGCCCATCGCGGCGATTTCGAGCCCGTCCTCCATCACGTACACCAGCACGCTGCCGGCCGGCGCCTCGTCGAGGATCTGCAGCAGGTAGTTGGGGTAGGTGCGCGTATCGCTCTTGAGCACCGGGCGCATGAGCGCCGTCCAGGCGCGGCCGACGATCTTGCCGGCGCTGATCGGCTTCATGTCCGACGACATCCAGCCGCGGGCGCCGGTGGCCGCCTCGACCGCGTCGGCGATATTGCCGGTGCTGTTCTCCGGCTTCCGGAGGGCCGCGATCACGGCGTCCGGAGTCAGCGCAGGCGCCGGCGTCGACGCGGGCGCCTGGGTCGCCACGGGCGCGGCTGGCGTGGCCTGCGGCGCGGACGAGGGAGCAGTGAGAACGGGGGCGGCCACCGCGGCGAGGGCGGCGACGACGGCGGCGACGAGCGAACGGGTGGTCATGGGAAACGGGGCCTCCTGGCGCCCCTGTGCTATAACACGCGGCCATCGGTCGCCACCACGGTTCGCGTGCCCTGCGCCCTCGCGCGCGGCATGCCCGACCTGCCCGGGGCAGGTGCTGCGTGCGTGCTGTCCGGAGGAGACCCCGTTGCCCACCCGTCTGCGATCCCTGCTTCCCTTCGTCCTGGCTGGACTGGCTGCGCTGTGCGCGGTCGAGGCGTCGGCGCAACCCTACGCGCTGCTCATCAAGGGGGGCCACGTCATCGATCCGAAGAACGGCCGCGACGGCGTGATGGACGTCGCCATCGCCGACGGCAAGGTCGCCGAGGTCGCCGCCTCGATCGATGCCGCGAAGGCCAGGAAGGTCGTCGACGCCACCGGCCTGTACGTGACGCCAGGCCTGATCGACATCCACGCGCACGTGTTCTTCGGCACCGAGCCCGACGCCTACCTGAGCAACGGCCTGGTGGCCGTGCCGCCCGACAGCCACTCGTTCCGCAGCGGCCAGACGACGCTGGTGGACGTCGGCGGCGCCGGCTGGCGCAACTTCGCGCAGTTCAAGACCAACATCATCGACACGTCGAAGACCCGCGTGCTGTCGTTCCTGAACATCGTGGGGTCGGGGATGAAGGGCGGTCCGGTCGAGCAGAACCTGGGCGACATGGACGCCAAGCTGACCGCCCTGCGCATCAAGCAGCATCCGGGGCTGATCGTCGGCATCAAGGTCGCGCACTTCCAGGGCTCCGAGTGGGATCCGGTCGACCGCGCCGTGCAGGCCGGCACCGACGCCAACGTGCCCGTCATGATCGACTTCGGCGGCAACAACCCGCCGCTGTCGCTCGACGACCTCCTGAACAAGCACCTGCGCCCGGGCGACATCTTCACGCACATGTACGCCCACGTCCGTGGCCGCATGCCCATCGTGAACGAGCGTGGGCAGGTCGAGCCGTACGTGATCGCGGCGCGCAAGCGCGGGGTCATCTTCGACGTCGGCCACGGTGGCGGCTCGTTCCTCTGGCGGCAGGCCGTGCCGGCCACCAGGCAGGGGTTCTACCCGGACGTGATCAGCACCGACTTGCACACCGGCAGCATGAACGGCGGCATGAAGGACATCCTCAACACGATGTCCAAGCTGCTGAACCTCGGCATGCCGCTGGCCGACGTGATCAAGGCCAACACCGCCAGGGCCGCCTCGGTCATCAAGCGTGAGGACCTCGGGCACCTCGGGGTCGGCAGCGAGGCCGACCTCGCCGTGTTTGCGGTCCGCAAGGGCGAGTTCGGCTTCATCGACTCGTCGGGCGGGCGCATGCCCGGCACGCAGAAGCTGGAGTGCGAACTGACGCTGCGCGCCGGACAGGTGGTGTGGGACCTCAACGGCCGCGCCGCGGCCGACTGGGCGACGATGCCGACCGAGCCGCAGGGCGGCAACGCCACGCGCCCGCGCCGCACGTCGTCGCAGGAGCAGTGATGCGCGCCGGGACGATCGCGCTCGCCGTCGCGCTGGCCTGCGTGGCGCTGCCCGCGCAGGCGCAGCGACGGGTGATCCGGCCGGAGGGCGCCCCGACCGATCGTCCGTACTCGCCGGGCATCCAGGTCGGGCAGACGCTGTACATCTCGGGTCAGCTCGGCCTGCCCGGCACCGGCCCGACGCCCGCGACGATGGACGCGCAGGCCCGGCAGGCGATGGACGGGATCGGCGCCGTGCTGAAGGCGGCCGGCCTCGGCTACGAGCACCTCGTGAAGTGCCAGGTGTACCTGGCCAACATGGATGACTACGCCGCGATGAACGCCGCGTACCAGTCCTACTTCAAGGGCCGGGTGCCGGCCCGCACGACAATCCAGGCCGCGGCGCTGCCGTCGAAGGCGGGCGTGGAGATCGGCTGCATCGCCTACGCCGACCTCGCATCGATCTCGGTCGTGACCCCGCCCGCCGGCACGCTGCCCGCGCCGCTCGGCCCGTATTCGCCGGCCGTCTGGGCCGGCGACACCCTGTACCTGTCGGGCATGGGCGGGCAGAATCCGGCCACGAAGGCGGTGGCCGAGGACGTGCCCGGGCAGGTGACGCAGACCATCGCCAACATCTCGACGACGTTGAAGGCGGCGTCGCTCGAGTTGCGTGACGTCGTGTCCACGCAGGGCTACCTGACGCGCCTGGACGAAGTGGGGCAGTATCCGCCGGCCTTCACCGCGGCGTTCGCGCCACTGCCGCTGCCGGCGCGCGGGCTGGTGGTGGTGCCGCGCCTGCCGGGACCCATCCGCGCGGAGCTGACGTTTGTGGCCGTCCGCCCGACCGTCAAGCGCGAGCCCATCGGCGATGTCGAGAAGCCGCACGCCATCAAGGCGGGGGCCACGTTGTACGCCGGTCCGGAGGAAGCGCCCGACGCCGGGACGACGACAGAGGCTCAGGCGCGTGAGACTTTCGCCTACCTGCGTGGCACCCTGAGCGAGGCGGGACTGACGATGCGAGACGTCGCGTCGGTGACGGTGTACCTCAGCGACCTGGCCGACATGCCGGCGATGAACGCCGTGTTCAAGGAGACGTTCCCCGTCGATCCACCGGCGCGCGTGACCCTGCAGGTCCAGCCGGAAGGAAAGGAACGGATTCGCGTCGCGCTGATCGCCGCACGCTGATGCCTGACGTTTGACGATTGATGCACGGTAGCGGCGACGACCCAGAGGCGACAGGCCGCCTGCAGGCCGCAGCCCGCAGCCGTTTGGACTGCCGACCGACTGCCGACCGACTGCCGACCGCCGACTGCCGGCCATGATCCAGGAGCCCTCATGCTGACCCGACGTACCTTCTTCGAGCGCCTGTCCACGCTGCCCCTGGTGGGCGGCTTCCTCGGCGGCGCCGCCACCAGCGCCGCGGCGGCCACGCCGATGACGCGCGACTACTTCAAGGAACTCGGCGTCCGGCCGTTCATCAACGCGGCGGGCACCTACACCGACATGACCGCGTCGCTGATGCCGCCCGAGGTGATGGCGGCCATCAACTACGCGTCGAAGCATTACGTGCCGCTCAACGAGCTGCACGACAAGGTGGGCGAGCGCATCGCGACGCTCGTGAAGGCGGAGGCGGCGCTGGTGTCGTCGGGCGCCGCGTCGGCCATCACGCTCGGCACGGCCGGCGTGCTCACCGGCGGCGACCCGCAGAAGGTGATCGACCTGCCGAACCTGGCGGGCATGAAGAGCGAGGTCATCATGCTGAAGTCGCATCGCTTCGGCTACGACCATGCGGTGCGCAACTGCGGCGTGAAGATCGTCGAGGTGGAGACGGCCGCCGAACTCGAGAAGGCGATCAACCCGCAGACGGCGATGATGCTCTTCTACAACAACAACAACTCGGTCGGGCAGGTGCGCGACGAGGAGTTCGTGCGTCTCGGCAAGAAGCACGGCATCCCGACGATGAACGACTGCGCGGCAGACGTGCCGCCGGTCGAGAACCTCTGGAAGTACACGGCGATGGGCTTCGATCTGGTGTGCTTCTCTGGCGGCAAGGGCATCCGCGGCCCGCAGAGCGCCGGGCTGCTGCTCGGGCGCAAGGACCTGATCAAGGCGGCGCGCGCCAATGCGGCGCCCAACGGCAACTCCATCGGCCGCGGCATGAAAGTGAACAAGGAGGAGATGCTGGGCATGCTGGCCGCGATCGAGCGCTTCGTGAAGCTCGACCACGCAGCCCTCGACCGCGAGTACACCCGTCGCGCCGAACTGATCCTCAAGAGCCTCGCCGGGCTGCCGGGCATCACGGCCGGCATCACCGTGCCCGAAGTGGCCAACCACGTGCCTCACGTGGAGATCAAGATCGACGCGGCGGCCGCCGGGATCACCGGCCCCGAGATCTCGAAGAAGCTCCGCGAGGGCACGCCGTCGATCGGCGTCCGTCCGGGCGACGACCTCATGATCGGCGTGTGGATGATGCAGCCCGGCGACGAGGTCGTCGTCGCCCGCCGGCTGAAGGAAGTGATCACGAAGAAGGCGTGAACCTCTGCCTTCTTCGTGGCTCAGGACTCAGGGCTCAAGGCAAGAAACAAGTCAGAAGGCTTTCTGAGCCCTGAGCCTTGAGCCCTGCGCCTTCTCGTCAGAGCGCCGCGATGCAGTCCATCTCCACCAGCGACTTGCCGGGGATGCCGCCGTACGCGGCAATCGTCGTGCGGACCGGCGGGTTGGCGCCGAAGCGGCCGCGGAACACCTCGTTCATCGCCGCGTAGTCCTGCAGGTCGTGCAGGTACACGTTCACCTTCAGCACCTTCTCCATCGACGAGCCGGCCTTCTTCAGCTCGCTCTCCAGGGCGTCGAGCACCTTCGCCGTGTGCAGCTTGATGTCGCCTTCCTCGTGGTAGCCCTTGCCGGCCACGAACACGAGCCCGCCCGTGTGGACCTTGACTGCCGAGAAGAGCGGCGCCTGCTTCGGCGCCTCGGCCTGCTGGGCGGCATCGGGGATCGTCACGGTGGCGCCGCCCGGGGCGGCGTGGGCCTTGCCGCCGAAGAGCCCGGCGGCGGTGGCGCCGGCCGCGGCGAGGAGTGAACGGAAGGCGGAACGACGCGAGGACACGGGCTGGGTGGCTGGCACGCGAGAATCTCCTGGGTTGGTCGGGGGGAGGCAGGCCTGTCTGACGGCCCGAGAATAGCCGCGCCCTGCGCCGCCGGCAAGCCTTCCCAACAGCGGCGTGGACATGGCGGGCAATTTCGACTACGTTGGGCGCGTTCCATCGAACTGAAACGGCGCACCGATTCGAGGGCGCGCCGTTTCGGATGTGCGTTCGCTCTCCGGCGGTTGGTCTGGCACGAGCCACGGCTCTGGCCACGAACGGAGCGAGCGCCGCCCCCCGTCCGAGGAGGATGTCCGCGTGCTCCGAGCCCTGAGTTCCGCCGTTCTGGCACTCCTGTTGTCCACACCCGCGTTCGCGCAGCTCGCTTCGCAAACCGGCCTGATCGGCACCGTCACCGACTCGGGCGGCGGCATCCTGCCGGGCGCCACCGTCACGGCGGTGAACACGGGCACGCAGGCGACCCTCACCGGCGTGACCAACGAGGCCGGCGTCTACCAGTTCAACGCGGTGCCGATTGGCACGTACGAAATCACGATCAGCCTCCAGGGCTTCCAGACCTTCAAGGCGACCAACGTCCGGGTCGGATCCAATCAGGTCGCCCGCCAGGACGCGGTGCTCGCCGTGGGCGACCTGTCTGAGACGATCACCGTCGAGGCGGCCAACACGACGGTCCAGACCGACCGCGCCGCGGTGTCGCAGACGGTCGAGGCGCGCGCGGTCACCGACCTGCCGTCGAGCGGCCGCAACGTCTGGCAGATGGCCTCGACGACGCCCGGCGTGCTGCGCGGCAACACGACCGACATCGGCCTGTCGTTCCGCGGCGCCGGCCAGCGCGAGATCCAGAACAGCCTGACCATGGACGGCATCAACGCCACGTCCAACCTGCTCGCGATGACCAGCATGCGGCCGATGGCCGACGCGGTGCAGGAAGTGGCGGTGCAGACAGGGAGCACGTCGGCCGAGTACGGGTCGTACCTGGGCGTGCACGTCAACGTGGTGACCAAGGCGGGCACCAACCTGTTCCACGGCGCGCTGTTCGAGTACTTCCAGGACGACGCGCTCGAGAGCCGCGGGTACTTCGACAACCCGAACCTGCCCGAGCCGCCCAAGCGCAGCAACCAGTACGGCATGCAGTTCGACGGCCCCGTGATCATCCCGGGCCTCTACAACGGCCGCAACAAGACGTTCTTCATGGGCGCCTACGAGGGGCAGCGGTCCAACCGCACCACGAGCCCGATCGGCTCGGTGCCGACCGAGAAGATGCGGCGTGGCGACTTCAGCGAGATCGCGACCCAGATCGTCAACCCGTACACGAAGGTGCCGTACCCGGGGAACCAGATCCCGCTGTCGCAGTTCTCCGACGAGGCCGTCCGCCTGATGCAGTACTTCCCGCTGCCGACCGGCCCCGGCACGGCCAACAACTACCAGGGCCCCGTCCTCACCGAGACCGAGGTCGACCAGATCCTCGCCCGCGTCGACCAGAACATCACCAACTCGGCCCGCATGTACGTGCGCTACAACTGGGTGGATGCCTTCGACGGCTTCGGCGCGCTCAGCCCGACGCAGGGCCTGTACCAGCCGCGCGTCAACAAGAACACGCTGGTGTCGTACCAGCAGACGCTGTCGCCGACCCTGCTCAACGACTTCCGCATCGGCTACCACCGCATCGACTTCGACTCGCTGAACAACTTCACGCTGGACGGCAACACGACGGCCGGCGCCGACATCGGCATCCCCGGCTTCGACGGCGACGTCAAGTACAACAACCCCGGCATCCCCACCATCGGCATCACCGCGTTCAGCGGCCTCGGCAACGGCGGCACCAACTGGTACCAGTTCGACACCACGTTCCAGATGTCGAACGTGCTGTCGTGGACGAAGGGCAAGCACAACATCCGCACGGGCTTCGACCTGCGCAAGATGGCCACGGGGCGACGAGCGGCCAACAGCCCGCGCGGCGCGTTCAACTTCAACGGGCAGATGACCGGCTACTCGGTGGCCGACTTCCTCGTCGGCGTGCCGATCTCGGTGACCACGCCGGTCAACCAGGTGCAGGGGCACGTGGGGCAGTGGCGCAACGGCTTCTTCATCAACGACGTGTGGCAGGCGACGCGGAACATGACGCTGAGCCTCGGCCTGCGGTACGAGCGCAACACGCCGGTGCAGACCTACGAGGGCTACGCGTCGATGCTCGACGCCTCGCAGACGCAGATCATCCCGACGTCGTTCCCGGCCGTCGGCTTCGAGTTCCACGAGCCCAACACGAAGGACTGGGGGCCGCGCCTCGGCGCCACCTACCGCCTGACCGACAAGACCGTGCTGCGGGCCGGCTGGGGCATCTACTACAACCCCAACCAGATGAACTCGTTCACGTTCCTCACCAACAACCCGCCGATCGCCGCCGAGTTCACCTTCAACAACAACCCGGCCAACCCGACGCTGTCGTTCGATCAGCCGTTCGGTACCGTCGGCCCCGGCGGGCCGCCGAACATGATCACGCCGAACCGGCGCATGCCGAACGCCACGAAGAACCAGTGGAGCGCCGACCTGCAGCACGAGATCTTCGGCAGCACCGTCGTCGAGCTGCAGTACCTGGCCTCGCGTACCAAGAACCTCGATCGGAGCTACTACAACAACACGCCGCTGCCGGGGCCGGGCGCGATCGATCCCCGGCGCCCGAACCAGTTGTTCCGCGACATCCGCACCATCCAGAACGACCTCATCGCCAACTACGACTCGGTGGCGGTGGTGGCGCGTCGCCGCATGACCAACGGGTTCCTGCTCAACGCGCACTACACCTGGTCCAAGACGCGCGACATGGCCACCCACTCCAACGGCGGCGGCCGCATCGTCAACAACTACGACATCTGGAGCGATTACGGCCCGGCCAACTGGGACGTGCCGCACCGCCTCGTGGTGAGCTACGTGTGGGACATGCCGTTCTTCCGTGACTCGGACAACTACTTCCTGCGCGGCATCGTCGGCGGCTGGCAGATTGCGGGCGTCACGACGATCCAGAGCGGCACGCCGCTCAACGTGACGATCCAGCCTGACCGCGCCAACACGGGCCAGCCCAACCAGCGGCCGAACCTGGTGAACGCCAACGTGACCCTGAGCTGCCAGGCCAACCCGAACGGCCTCGGCCTGGTCGGCTGCATCGACCCTGCGGCCTTCGCGTTGCCGGACCCGTTCACCTACGGCAACACGCCGCGCAACTACCTGCGCGGGCCGAAGTACAGCCAGACCGACGTGTCGTTCATGAAGAACTTCGCCACCGGCGGCCGCTCGCGCATCCAGCTTCGTGCCGAGGTGTTCAACCTGTTCAACCAGGTGAACTGGGGCGCCCCGGGCACGACGTTCGGCGCCGCCAACTTCGGCATCATCGCGTCGGCCGACACGATGCGCCGCGCCGAGCTCGGTGTGAAGTTCCTGTTCTAGTTCGCGTGCAGTTCCGGGAATGCCGGAATGTCGAGGTCTTCGGACCCCACATCCGGCATCCCGGCATTCGTCATTTCGCCCCTCAGACCTGATCGCCCACTGCCGACCGCCGCCCCGACGGCAATCCCGCATCGTCGGCGGAGCATTCGCGTAAGCCATCGTTTCCATGGGACGATCAGCCGATGAAAGCCGTGCTGACCGTCTTTTCGCTCATCCATGGACTCGTCGCCCTCCTGTTCGCCAGCGCCGCGCTCCTGCTGATCGTGATCGCGGCTCGCGTGGGATGGCAGGCGCTCATGAGCGGCGTGGACCGCAGTGCCGCGCAGCAGATCATCGAGGCCGTCGGCGTGCTCGCTGCCGCCGTCGTCGCGCTGCAGATCGCGCAGACGGTCGCGGAGGAGGAGGTCGTGCGCGAGGCACACATCAGCGGGCCGACCCGCGTGCGTCGTTTCCTGTCGCGCTTCCTCGTGGTGGTGGTCGTGGCACTGGCGATCGAGGGGCTCGTCGCCGTGTTCAAGTCGGCGGGTGACCCATCACAGATGCTGGCGGCGTCAGTCCTCGTCCTGTCGACCGGCGCGCTGCTGGCGGGATGGGGCGTGTTCGTGCGCATGAATCGCTATGCGGAGGAACTGGAGCCGGAAGCGATGGCCGAGGCCACGCGCGAGGACGCCAAGCTCGCGTGACTGCCACGCCGTCACGCCACGAGCCACCTTTCGGCTCGTGGCGGTGACGACGCAGTCGAGGCCGCTCCGTGACGCCCGTCGCTCGGTCACGGATCCTCTTGCAGTCAGGGCGACAGCAGAGCCATGATTGGCGCTCCCAACGGCTGAGGTAACGCCTTGCGCGCCGAGCATGATGCCGGCGCGCCACAAGGCTCCCCCACGCGCAGGAGCGCCGACGATGGTCCGAGGACACAGAGTGGGCAGGCGCATGGGCACCATCTGCCTGACGGCCCTGTCGCTGTTGCCGATCGCCGCCGCCGCGCAACCGCCACGCGCGCGCCCACCGGTCGAGGAGATTTTCATCCTGCGCTCGGTGCGCCTCTCGCGGCAGGCGCCCAGCGACTTCTGCGGGGCGTCGGGCCTCGGAGTGACGACGCCGGTCGCCGAGGATCGCTACGAGTTCAGGGCAGTGGCGACCGACGCCGCGACCGGTCGGGTGACGAGCGTGAACGGAGCCCGAGTCGGCACGTTGCAGGCGTGCCTCGGCACGACGGCCGACGCGAGGGTCGGCGACTTCCACGCGTGGGGTGAAGTCGGGGGCATGCCGCTGCTGGCGCGCGGGCAGTGTCGCGTGACCGGGGAGGGTGTGCCTGAAGCCGGGCTCACGCTCTACGCGGGCCAGTTCGATCTGTCCGGACTGCCTCCTGAGTATGTCGATGGCCGGTTGACCACCAACACGGTTCAGGGGCGGACGCCGGTGGGTGCCAACAGCGATCCGCCCGGTTACACACAGCCCTCGATCGCGACCATCCGCCTGTGGAAGAAGCGATAACGACGGCAGCGCGTGGGCTCGCTCCTGTTCAGGAGGCAGTCATGACAGTTCGGTTCTTCACGATGGCCATGGCCATCGGTGTGAGCGCGCTTGCGGAGGTGCAGGCGCACTGGTCGGCCGGGTGGGCCGTCCTGTGCGACGCCCTCCACGCCCTCGGCGACAACGACCTGCAGCGCACCGTCACCAGCCGTGGGCAGGCCCTGCAGGTCGCGCAACTCGAGGGGCCGCGGCACCGGGGCAGGTCACCAGGGTCGTCGCTGCTGTGGGGCCTGCTGCTCGCGCTGTGCACGGCAGGACTCGCCGCAGCCCAGTCGCCTCCGGCGGGCGCCTCGACCTCGGCGTCGGCGCAAGCCACGCCCGCAGCGCCTGGCGTCGTGCTCGCGCACACCGAGCACCGGACGATCAGCTCGAGCGCGATCGGCCAGCGCTACGAGCTGCTGGTGTCGCTGCCCGAGGACTACGCCACGTCCGGCCGGGCCTATCCGGTGCTCTACGTGCTGGACGGCTGGCATTTTCCGCTTCTGGCCTTCCTCCAGAACAACATTGCCGTCTCCAAGCGGATGCCGCCGGTCATCAGCGTGACCATCAGCCACGGACCAACAGACGCCAAGGCGTTACGCGACAGGGACTTCACCCCCAAGCCGATGGCCAACAAGCGTGGGTCGGGCGGGGGCGCGGCGTTCCTCGCGTTCCTCGAGCGGGAGCTGATCCCGTGGGTCGATCGCACGTACCGGACCGTGCCCACCGACCGCGCGATCCTGGGGCACTCGCTCGGCGGCCTGTTTGCGCTGTACGCCGTCGGGCAGCGGCCGGCGCTGTTCCAGCGGGTCGTCGCGGCCAGTCCGGCGTGGCTGCCCGACAACGCCGAAGTCATCGCCTCGCTCGAGAGCCTGCGCTCGGGCGGCGCCCCTGTCCGCCTCGACATCTCGATTGGCGACGAGGAGCCGGGCGTTGCCAACGTCGCGGCCTTCGCCGCTCGGCTCGACCAGGCCAGGCTGCCGAACCTGACCCATCGCTTCACGGTGTATCAGGGCGAGAACCACAACTCGGTGCGGTTCGCATCGATTCCTAACGGGCTCTACTGGCTCTATCGCGCAGGGCACCCATGACGTCGATGACCCGCGCACGGATGGCCGCCATGCTTGCGCGTGGAGTCCTCGCCGTGGCGCAGGCGCAGGCCCCCGCGGGCCGTACGCCGATCGATGACCTGCCACCCGCAGAGCCGATCAACTGGCGCGTGCAGAAACTCGTTCCATGACAGCCATGCCGAACGTGGAAGAAGCGATAGCGGAGGCATCATGAGAGTCCGGTTCTTCGCGATGGCCATGGCCATCGGTGTGAGCGCGCTTGTCGGTGTGGCAGCGGTCCAGGACGCGGACTCGAGCTGGCCGACGTATGGCGGCAGCCCGGCCAGCCTGAAGTACGCGCCGCTCGACCAGATCGACCGCACCAATGCTGGCGCGCTGACGATCGCGTGGCGCTGGCGATCGATCGACGAGGACACGAAGCAGGAGGTCGGCGTACGGCCGTGGCTCTTCGAAGCGACGCCGCTGCTGATCGGCCGCACCTTGTACCTGAGCACGGGACTCGGCCAGATGGCCGCCGTCGACGCGGCGACGGGCCGGACAATCTGGACGCACGACCCGAAGACCTACCGCAACCGCGTCACGCTGTATGGCTTCACCCACAGGGGCGTGGCCTACTGGCCCGGCGCACCTGGTGTCGGCGCGCGCATCCTCATGGGCACGGTCGACGGCTACCTGCTCGCCGTCGACGCGGACACCGGCAAGCCGTCGGCAGGCTTCGGGCGCGAGGGACGCGTCGACCTGCTCGAGGAATGGCCAGGTGTCGAGCGGCGCCTCTACACGGTCACGTCCCCGCCGATGGTGGTGGGCAACGTCGCCGTGGTGGGCTCGGGCCTGTCCGATGCGATCAGCCCGACCAAGGGGCAGCCCCCTGGCGACGTCCGCGGTTTCGATGTGCGCACGGGACGACGACTCTGGACCTTCCACTCGGTGCCGCGTGCCGGGGAAGTCGGCCGTGACACCTGGGAGGAGCGATCCCTGCAGTCGCCGCGCGGGGTCAGCGCGTGGACGCTTTTCAGCGCCGACGAGGCCCTCGGCTACGTCTACGTGCCCTTCAGCGCGCCGGCGAGCGACTACTACGGCGGCGATCGCCACGGCGACAACCTGTTCGGATCCAGCATCGTGTGCCTCGAGGCGGCCACGGGCAAGCGCGTGTGGCATTTCCAGACGACGCGCCACGACGTGTGGGACTACGACCCACCCGCAGCGCCCATCCTGACCGACCTCACAGTGCAGGGGCGACGCGTCAAGGCGCTCGTGCAGGTCGGCAAGACCGGCTTCGTGTTCGTCCTGGATCGCGTCACGGGTGCGCCTGTGTGGCCGGTGGTCGATCGCCCTGTTCCGCAGGGCGGCGTGGATGGCGAGTTGCCCGCCAAGGCGCAGCCCGTACCGACGCGGCCGCTGCCCATCGATCGCCAGGGCGCCAGCGAGGCGGACCTCATCGACTTCACGCCAGCCCTGCGGGCGCAGGCCCTCGAGATCTTCCGCACGTACGACAGCGGGCCGCTCTACACACTGCCCTCGATGCGCGGCGCCATCTCGCTGCCGGGCGCGCAGGGCGGCGCCAGTTGGGCCGGCGCGGCCTTCGATCCCGAGACGCAGATGCTCTACGTGCCGTCGATCACGCGCCCCACCGTCGTCACGATCTACCCGAAGGATGATCCGCGATTTGCCGACCGCGACACCACCGATCGGTACCACGGCTACCGCCAAGTCCTGCTCGGTCCTGAAGGGCTGCCCCTGTTCAAGCCACCGTTCGGGCGCATCACCGCGATCGACATGGGAACGGGCGACCACCGCTGGATGATCCCGAGCGGCGAGGGGCCGCGTGACCATCCGGCGCTCCGCGACCTGAAGCTGCCGCGCCTCGGGTGGCCGCTCCGCACGTTCGTGCTGGCCACCCGCACGTTGCTGTTCGCAGCGCAGGAAGGACCTGTGGGGCCAGAGCGCAGCGCGGACGGCCACCTGGAGGCCGATCACACGGTGCGTGACGCCAGCCTGCGGGCCTACGACAAGGCGACGGGCGCCGACGTCGCGCGCATCGACCTGCCGGCCAATGCCACCGGATCGCCCATGACCTACATGGTGGGCGGCCGTCAATTCATCGTCGTCGCCGTTGGCGGGTCGAACCTGCCGGCGGAACTCGTGGCGCTCGCGCTCGACCCGGGGCTGCGACGCCCTCAGGCACCGGCCCGCTGAGGGGCAGGCATCATGCAAAAGAGCCTCTGGAGCTACTTCACGTCGTCTTCGTCCGGGTTCGTGCTGCTCGCGCTGCTCGTCGCCGGCCTCGGCGTCGGCGCATCGCAGCAGACGCCCGGGATTGGGAAGGGCGAGTGGCGCGCCTACGGCGGCGACCTCCACGGCACCAAGTACTCGCCGCTGAACGAGATCGATGCCGGCAACGCCAAGGACCTGCGCGTCGCCTGGCGGTGGACCTCGCCAGACAACGCAGTGGTCGCCACGCAGCCCGGGCTGCACCTCAACCTGTTCGAGGGCACGCCCGTCGCGCTCGATGGGCATCTCTTCGTCGCGACCGGTCTCCACCAGGTCGCGAGCATCGACGGCCGGACGGGCGCGACGCGCTGGGTCCACGACCCCGGCCTCTACAGGCGCGGCACGCCGCAGCGATTGGGCTGGGTACACCGGGGCGTCGCGCTCTGGGCGGCGGGTCGCCGCGTGTTCCATGCCACCGGCGAGGGCTACCTACTCGCGCTCGATGCCGACACCGGCAAGCCCGTCCCGGGGTTCGGCGCCGATGGGCGGGTCGATCTGCTCGCCGGGCTTCGCCGTCCGGTCGCGCGGTTCGAGTTCGGCGTCAACTCTCCGCCGATCGTCGTCGGCGAGGTCGTGGTGGTCGGCTCGTTCGTGCAGGACGGCTGGCTCAAGAAGGAGGGTCCCCCGGGCGACGTTCGCGGCTACGACGCGCGCACCGGCCGCCTGCTCTGGACGTTCCACACGGTGCCCGACGCCGGCGAGTTCGGCACCGACACCTGGCTCGAGGAGTCGTGGAAGTACAGCGGCAGCACGAACGTGTGGACCGTGATGAGCGCCGACGAGGCGCTCGGCCTCGTCTATCTCCCCACGAGCACGCCGACCAACGACCACTACGGCGGCCATCGGCCCGGCGACAACCTGTTTGCCGAGAGTGTCGTGGCGCTGGACGCCAGGACGGGGAAGCGCCGGTGGCACTTCCAGGCGGTGCACCACGGCATCTGGGACTACGACCTCCCCGCTGCGCCCGTGCTCGCCGATGTGACGATTGGCGGTCGACCACGCAAGGTGCTGGCGCAGGTGTCCAAGCAGGCCTTCGTGTACGTCCTCGATCGAGAGACGGGCGTGCCGATCTGGCCCATCGAGGAGCGACCCGTCGCGCCATCGACGGTGCCGGGCGAAGTCCTGTCGCGCACCCAGCCGTTCCCGACTCGGCCGGCGCCGTTCGACCGACAGGGGATCACCGTCGACGATCTCATCGACTTCACGCCCGCCCTGCGGCGCGAGGCCACCGACATCCTGAGCCGCTTCGACAGCGGGCCGCTCTTCACGCCGATCTCGGAGCGGGGCGCCGTGGTCATGCCGGGCGCCGTCGGCGGCGCGAGCTGGGCAGGCGCGGGTCTCGACCCCGAGTCGGGCCGCCTGTTCGTGCCGTCGGTCAGCATCCCGTACGTCATGCGGTCGCGGGCGCTCGACCCCACCCGGTCGGACATGCGCTACGCGTCGTTCGGCCTCGACCGAGTCCCCCTCGGCGGTCCGCAGGGGCTTCCCCTCACCAAGCCGCCGTACGGCCGCATCACGGCCATCGATCTCGGCACCGGCGAGCACGCGTGGGTCATGCCGCACGGCACGGGACCGCGCGACCATCCAGCGCTGGCGTCGATGCAGTTGCCGCGGCTCGGCTGGCCCGCGCGCGGGTTCGTGCTCGTCACGCGCACGCTGCTCTTCGCGGCACAGGAGCCGGAGATCAGGGGTGGTTACTCGGCCGAGACCAACGCGTGGGTGTACACCGCACGCACGCGGACGCCGCTGTTGAGCGCGTTCGACAAGCGCACCGGAGAACTCCTGGGCGAGCTCGCCCTGCCCGCCAACGCCGGCGGTTCACCGATGACGTTTTCCGCCGGCGGGAGACAGTACATCGTCGTGCCCGTGGGCGGCGGAGGTGTGCCAGCCGAACTCGTGGCGTTGTCGCTCGGCGGAAAGTAGTCGGCGGTGGATTGGACGGGCACATGATTGCAGGCGCGCGCTATGGCCACACCAACCTGATTGCCACCGATTGGCGTCGGCTGGCGCAGTTCTATCAGGAGCTGTTCGGCTGCACACCGGTCCCGCCGGAACGCGATTACGGGGGACCGGATCTCGAGCGCGGAACAGGTGTGCCTGGCGCGGCACTTCGCGGCGTGCACCTGCGACTGCCGGGGCACGGCCCCGATGGCCCGACGCTCGAGATCTTCAACTACACCATCCTGCGCGACAGGCCAGACGCGGCGGTCAATCGCCCGGGCTTCGGTCACATCGCTTTCGTCGTGGACGACGTCAATGCCGCTCGCGAGGCGGTGCTCGCCGCAGGAGGGCAGCCGATTGGCGAAGTCGTCACCTTGACCACTACCGTTGGCGCCCGACTGACCTGGGTGTACGTCACCGACCCCGAGGGCAACATCATCGAGTTGCAGAGCCGAGTCCTGACGGGCATGGGATCGTGAGTCGGCGGACTGTTGGAGGGCGTTCCATGCCGATGTGGCGTGTCCCAGCTGCCCTGGTCACCCTGGTTGTCGCAGGCGCGCGGGCGCGCTGGGCCTGGCGTCGGTCTGCCGTCGCTGAGCGGGAACCTCGCGGGGCCGTCCAACGTCCCGGAACACCATGACTCGTTCCGAGCGATTGGATGGGCAGCTTTCACGAGAGAGGCGGCAGGCATGACGACCGGACACGCGTGCCTGCTACTGATGTTCACCCTGGTTTGTTCGGCCGCTGGCCTGCAGGCACAGGAGAAGGTCACCGAACGCACCGTGAAGCTGGCGGCGGGAGCGCAGCCGCCGCAGGCCACGATCTCGGACGTGGCCTGGCTGGAAGGCCGCTGGGCCGGCTCCGCACTTGGCGGCGAGACCGAGGAGATCTGGAGCGGTCCGAAGGCCGGGGCGATGATGGGGATGTATCGCCTGGTGCGTGAGGGCAAGGTCGTCTTCTACGAGATGCAAGCGCTCGTCGAGGAAGGCGGCAGCCTCGTCCTGCGACTGAAGCACTTCCACGCCAATCTCGCCGGGTGGGAGGAGAAGGCGACGACCGTCGACTTCCCCCTCGTGGCCCTCCGTGACGGGGTGGTCCAGTTCGAGGGCATGTCCATGCACCGCGACGGCGCCGACAAGCTGATCGTGTATCTCGCCATCCAGGCCAGGGACGGCACGGTGCGCGAGGAGACGTTCCGCTACACGAAAGTCCGGCCCCCGATGCCATGATCTGCCCGGGCGGGCGAGACTCGGAGCTGCAGCTATACTTGAGCTTCGCTTGTCCCTGCCTCCCGGTACACGTCTCGGTGCGTATGAGGTCACCGCCCCGCTCGGCGTGGGCGGCCCGCCTGCGCTCGCGCGTGATTCGGGCGAGCTTCGGCGAGGTCTCGTCCGCCGTCGCCGCGAAGCGGCTTCGGCGAGACCACGCCATAGCTCCGCTCGAATGGCAGCCGAGCGGAGGCGGGCCGTCGCCCAGAAGAGGCCACGATGATCGGCACGCGTCTTGGCCCTTATCAGGTCGTGGCCAAACTGGGCGAAGGCGGAATGGGTGAGGTGTATCGCGCCACCGACACGAACCTGAAGCGGCAGGTGGCGATCAAGGTGCTGCCGGCTGCGGTGGCGGCCGATGGCGATCGTCTCGCTCGCTTCCAGCGCGAAGCCGAGGTCCTCGCTGCACTCAACCACCCGAACATCGCGGCGATCTACGGGCTCGAGAAGACGCCCGAGTGCACGGCGCTCGTGATGGAACTGGTCGAGGGCGAGGACCTGTCGCAGCGCATCGACCGCCTTCGCGCCCGGGGCGCGTCGGCGGGGCAGGCCGCGATGCCGCTCGACGAGGCATTGCCGATCGCCAGGCAGATCGCCGAAGCCCTCGAAGCCGCGCACGAGCAGGGGATCGTCCATCGCGACCTGAAGCCCGCCAACATCAAGGTGCGCGAGGACGGCACGGTGAAGGTGCTGGACTTCGGTCTCGCCAAAGCGCTCGGACCCGAAGGGCCGAGCGCGACGGCGGGCGGCGTGAGCGCGTCGATGTCGCCGACGATGACCTCGCCCGCCATGACGGCGATGGGCATGATTCTCGGCACGGCGGCCTACATGGCGCCGGAGCAGGCGCGGGGCCGCGCGGTCGACAGGCGGGCCGACATCTGGGCGTTCGGCGTGGTGGTGTTCGAGATGCTGGCCGGCCAGCGCGCCTTCCCCGGCGACGACCTCACGGACACACTCGCGGCCGTCGTCAAGCTCGAACCGGCATGGGAGTCCCTGCCGCCAGGCGTGCCCGACCGGGTACGACGCGTGCTGCACGCCTGCCTGCGGAAGGACCCGCGGCAGCGGCTCGGCGACATGCAGAGTGTGCGCCTCGCGCTCGACGGCGCGTTCGAGACGACGGTGTCCCAGGCCGCCGCGTCGGCGCCATCGGCGCTGGCGCAGCGGTCCCTGGTGGCGCGCGCGCTGCCGTGGGCGATCGCCAGCGTGGCGGTCCTGATCGCGGGCGTGCTGCTGATGTTCTGGGCGCCCTGGCGGCCGGCACCCGTGCCCACGCCGCGCAAGGTGCTCGCCAGCATCGGCGCGGACGCGTCGCTGCCGACCAGCCCCGGCGCGTCGGCGATTCTGTCGCCGGACGGCACAACCCTCGCGTTCGTCGCGCGACAGGCAGGCTCGGCGCGGCTCTTCATCCGCACGCTCGACCAGTTGCAGGCCGTCCCGCTCGCCGGCACCGAAGGCGCCGAGGATCCGTTCTTCTCGCCGGACGGCCAATGGCTGGCGTTCTTCGCCGACGGCGCGCTGAAGAAGATCTCGGTGGCCGGGGGCGCCGCGGTCACGATTTGCGACGCCGTGGAGCACTTCGGCGGCACGTGGACCGACAGCGACACGATTGTCTTCAACCGGTCGGGCGCACCCACCGCAAGGCTGATGCGCGTCTCGGCGGCCGGGGGCAAACCGGAGATCTTCGGCGTGCTCAGCCCTGGCGCCGGCAGGCAGCGGTGGCCCCAGGCGCTGCCGGGCGGTCAGGCGGTGCTGTACAGCGAGCACTCGCCCTTCGCGACCAACTGGGACACGGCCAACCTCGTCGTGGCCCCAGTGTCGGGCGGGGCGCCGAAGGTGGTGGTCCGCGGCGGGTACTTTGGCCGGTACGTGCCGAGCGGGCCTGGCTCGCCGAAGCGCGGCGAGCGCGAAGGCGGCCATCTGATCTACCTGCACCAGGGCACGGTCTTCGCGGTGCCCTTCGATCCCACTCGCCTCGAAACGGTGGGCCCGGCGATGCCGGCGCTCGAAGGCGTCGCCACATTTCCGAACCCAGGCGGCGGAAAACTGGCGGTGTCGTCCGAGGGCACGCTCGTGTATGTGCCCGGCACGGCCGTGTCGGGCGAGCGCCCGATCGAGTGGCTGACGCGCGACGGCAAGGCGGCGGTGCTGCGTGCGACGAAGGCCCAATGGTCCAATCCGCGCTTCTCGCCGAATGGCGAGAAGCTGGCGCTCGACATCTCCGACGGCCAGCAGCGCGACATCTGGGTGTACGACTGGGCGCGGGACACGCTGACGCAATTGACCTTCGAGCCCGGGGAGGATCGCTTTCCGGTCTGGACGCCCGACGGCCGGCGCCTCGTGTTTGGGTCGGATCGCGCCAAGGCCGGCACCTTCAATCTGTACTGGGCCAACGCCGACGGCACGGGCGAGGTCACGCGGCTGACCGACAGCCCGGAAACCCACTCGCAAGGATCCTCCTGGCATCCAAGCGGCAAGTTCCTCGCTTTCCAGGCCGCCCGCGGCGCCGGCAACGGCGTCGACCTGATGATCCTGCCGATGGAGGGGGACGCCACGCGCGGGTGGACGCCCGGCACGCCCACGGTATTCCTGGGCTCGCCGGCCAACGAAACGACACCGACGTTCTCGCCGGACGGCCGCTGGATCGCGTACACCTCGAGTGAGCGCGGCGGCGTCGGCGATATCTACGTGCGCCCATTCCCCGGCCCCGGCGGCCCCTGGCGCGTCTCCACGGGGGGCGGTCGCTTTCCGCGGTGGTCGGCCACGGCACCCGAGTTGTTGTTCGTCGCGCGAGAAGGCACGATCACGGCCGCACGGTACGCCGTCGTGGGCGACTCCTTCCGCGCCGACACGCCGCAGGTCTGGACGCCGACGAGCATTCAGGCGGTGGCTCCCGGGAACAGCGGGTACGCGTTGCATCCTGACGGCAAGCGGGTCGCGGCCGCCGCAGTCGCCGACGACAGCGAAGGCGTCGCCAATGACAAGGTCGTGTTCTTCTTCAACTTCGGGGCGTATCTGAAAAGGATCGCCCCGGGGGGCCAGACAGGGGTGCCGGAGTCATGACCCTGTCTGCCGGCACGCGCCTTGGCCCGTATCAGGTCGTCGCCAAACTGGGCGAAGGCGGAATGGGCGAGGTGTATCGGGCCACCGACACGAACCTGAAACGCCAGGTCGCGATCAAGGTGCTACCGGCGTCGGTGGCCGCCGATGTCGATCGCCTCGCTCGCTTTCAGCGCGAAGCGGAAGTCCTCGCCGCACTCAACCACCCGAACATCGCGGCGATCTACGGGCTGGAGAAGGCGCCCGAGTGCACGGCGCTGGTGATGGAGTTGGTCGAGGGCGAGGACCTGTCGCAGCGCATCGCCCGCCTTCGCGCCCAGGGCGCTTCGGCGGGGCAGGCCGGAATGCTGCTGGACGAAGCGTTGCCCATCGCGCGGCAGATCGCCGAGGCCCTCGAAGCCGCGCACGAGCAGGGCATCATCCATCGCGATCTCAAGCCCGCGAACATCAAGGTGCGCGCCGACGGCACGGTGAAGGTGCTGGACTTCGGTCTCGCCAAGGCGCTGGAGCCCGCCGGCGCGACGGCGGGCGGCAGCGCGTCGATGTCGCCGACGATGACCTCACCGGCGATGACCGCGATGGGGATGATCCTCGGTACGGCGGCCTACATGGCGCCCGAGCAGGCGCGGGGCCGCGCGGTCGACAAACGCGCCGACATCTGGGCGTTTGGCGTGGTGCTCTACGAGATGCTGACCGGCGCGCGCGCGTTCGAAGGGGAAGACATCTCGATCACGCTCGCGAGCGTGCTGAAGGAAGACGTCGACTGGGACGCGCTGCCGAAGGATGTGCCTGCCGCACTCCGGCGGCTGTTGCGGCGCTGCCTCGAGAAGGATCCGAAGCGGCGCCTGCAGGCGATCGGTGAAGCGCGGTTCGCCATCGAGGAACTCCAGAGCGGGGCCGCGCGTGACGCGACCGACGCGCCGACCATGTCGGCGCGTCGGGCAAGCGGCGTCGCGTGGAAGGTCGCGGCGGCCGTCTTCGCCGTCGCCTCCGGCGTGCTCGGCGTCGTTGCGGTCCTCCACTTCCGCGAAGTACGGCCGGCTCGGGACGTCGTGCGCTTCCAGATCCCGGCGCCCAACGGTCATCAGACCGGGGCTCTCAAGCTGTCGCCCGACGGCCGCCGAGCCGCCTTCGTCGAGACTGGTCCCGGCGGCCCGGTCCTCTGGATGCACTCGCTGGAATCGTCCTCGTCATGGCCCCTGCCCGGCACGGAGCGGGTCGGCGCCTTCTTGATCTGGTCTCCGGACAGTCAGTTCATCGCCTTCATGGCCGATGGCAAGCTGAAGAAGGTGGCGGCATCGGGTGGACAGCCGCAGTCGATCGCGGATGTCTCCGGCTTCTTCGGCGGCGCGTGGAGTCGCACGGACGTCATCCTCTTCGGATCACGTCAAGGCATCATGCAGGTGCCGGCGGCGGGGGGAACCCCGGTCTTGCTCCTGCCTCTCGACGCACCCCGCAACGAATTCGTGCAGCGCTGGCCCGGGTTCCTGCCAGACGGACGCCATGTCGTGTACTGGAGCAACGACCGAGGCATCTACGTGGGTTCTCTGGATCGCGCCGACGCACCGAAGCGCGTGGTGGACGCGGCCGATACGCTGGCTGGCTACGTGGCGTCGCCTGACGGTGGCAGGGGGTACCTGCTCTTCGGACGCGCTGGCTCGCTGATGGCGCAGGCGTTCGACGTCGAGCGGCTCGAGACCGTGGGCGAGGCCGTGACGATCTCGTCAGACATCGGTCCGTGGCCCGCGTCGGCCTCGGAAAACGGCGTCCTGGCCTACCAGGGTCAGGGCATGCCCGGCGCGTTTCAACTCACGTGGCTGGATCGAGCAGGCACGACGCTTGGCGTCGAGTCGCTCCCGGGCGCCCTGCAGGCGCCGAGCCTTTCGCGGGACGGCAGGCGCGTGGCCATCGAAGGACGCGTGTCGGAGAACACCGACGTGTGGGTGATCGACCTGGCGCGTGGCACGACGACGCGTGTCACCGACGACCCTGGCGCGGACACTCGTCCCGTGTTCTCGCCCGACGGCAGCCGCGTCGCCTTCACACGCGCGAACGTGATGTATCAGAAATCTGCCAACGGCAGCGGCGCCGAGGAGCGACTGGGCGAGGGAGAAACCACCGACTGGTCCCCGGACGGACGGTTCATCAGTTTCATCCAGGGTGGCGACCTGTGGGCGCTGCCGCTCGCAGGCGACCGCACGCCGGTGCGCCTCGCCGAAGGCCGGTTCAACGATCGACGCGGGCGGTTCTCGCCCGACGGCAAGTGGATCGCCTACGAGTCGAACCTGTCGAACCGCTTCGAGATCTACCTGCAGCCGTTTCCGTCGACCGGCGAACGCATGCAGATCTCGGTGAACGGCGGCGACTCCGCCTACTGGCGCGGCGATGGCAGGGAACTCTTCTTTCGCGCGCCCGATGACACCATCATGGCGGTGGACATCACCCCCGGCTCCGTGCCTCAGCCGACGGCGCCGCGCGCCGTGTTCCGGCTGCCGGCCAACATCAACAACGGCCGCTTCGTGGTGGCGCCAGATGGCCAGCGGTTCCTGATGCCGCTCGAAGTGCAGAAGACCACCCCAGCGCCCATGATGGTGACGCTCAACTGGATCGAAGAGCTGAAGGCGCGGGCGCCGGTGAAGTGATGGCCCTCTCCGTAGGCACACGTCTCGGCCCCTACGAGGTGACCGGCCCGCTCGGTGTGGGCGGAATGGGCGAGGTGTATCGCGCCACCGACACGAACCTGAAGCGCCAGGTCGCGCTCAAGGTGCTGCCGGCCGCGGTGGCGGCCGATGTCGAGCGCCTTGCCCGCTTCCAGCGCGAAGCGGAAGTGCTCGCCGCGCTCAACCATCCAAACATCGCCGGCATCTACGGGCTGGAAAAGACGCCCGAGTGCACGGCGCTGGTGATGGAGTTGGTCGAGGGCGAGGACCTGTCGCAGCGCATCGCCCGCCTCCGCGCCCCTGGCGCTTCGGCGGGGCAGGCCGGAATGCCGATCGACGAGGTGCTGCCGATCGCCAGGCAGATCGCCGAGGCCCTCGAAGCCGCGCACGAGCAGGGCATCATCCATCGCGATCTCAAGCCCGCGAACATCAAGGTGCGGGCCGACGGCACGGTGAAGGTGCTCGACTTCGGGTTGGCGAAAGCGCTGGAGCCGGTGGGCCCAGCGGCGTCGGGCGTGAGCGCCTCGATGTCGCCGACGCTCACGACGCCGGCGATGACCGCGATGGGGATGATTCTTGGCACCGCCGCCTACATGGCGCCCGAGCAGGCGAGGGGTAAGGCGGTCGACAAGCGCGCCGACATCTGGGCCTTCGGCGCGGTGGTGTTCGAGATGCTGGCCGGACAGCGCGCTTTCCCCGGCGACGACCTCACCGACACGCTCGCGGCCGTCGTCAAGCTGGAACCGGGGTGGGAGGCGCTGCCGCCCGACGTGCCCGACCGGGTGCGACGCGTGCTGCACGCCTGTCTGCGGAAGGACCCGCGACAGCGGCTCGGCGACATGCAGAGCGTGCGTCTCGCGCTCGAGGGCGCGTTCGACACCGCGCCCGTCGTCGCCCCCGTCGTTGCCCCGACGCCACCGCGTCCGTGGTGGCGGCGAGCGTTACCGATCGCGGCGGCGGCCCTGGGGGCCTCCGTCCTCACGGGCGGCGCCATGTGGATGACCCGGCCGACGGCGCCGGCCGGCGTGGTCTCGCGCTTCGTGGTGCCCTTCGAGCAAGGCCTGCAGGGCAGTTCCACTCCCCCCATCGCGATCTCGCCGGATGGCACCCGCATCGCGTATGCGGCGCTTCCTGGGCGGCAGATCTTCGTCCGCGCGATCGGCGCACTCGCCGCGCGACCCATCACCGAGGCGCGCCCCGCTCTCCCACGGGCACTCGCGTTCTCCCCGCAGGGCGACTGGATTGCGTACCTCGATCCGACAGACTCGGCGATCAAGCGAGTCGAAGTGACGGGTGGCGCCCCGATCACGGTCTGCACGACGCCGTCCGATGTGTATGCCATCGAATGGAGCGGCGACAGCCTCGTGTATGCCAGAGACGAGGGCGGCATCATGCGGGTGCCGGCCTCTGGCGGGGAGCCGCAACAGCTCATCGCCCTCGGAAAGCATGAAGTAGCTGCTGCTCCGCGCCTGTTGGACGATGGCCGCGTCCTGTTCTCGTTGGCCGAGCGGACGCCAGCGGGAATGACGGGGCCCGCCCGCGTCGTGCTCCAGAAGCCGGGCGAGTCCACGCGCACCACGCTGGTGGACAACGGCTACGCTCCACGGTACCTCCCCACAGGGCACCTGGTGTACGGGGCCGACGACGTCCTGTTCGGGCGCACGTTCAACCTGGCCACAGGCGCGGTGGGAGGCGCCGTCTCGCTCGTCGAGGGCATCGGGCGATACGACGTGTCGGCGACGGGCTCGTTGGTCCACGTGACGGGCCCGGTGAGCGCCATTGGCCAACGGACGCAGCGCACGATCGCCCTCATCGATCGTGCCGGCAAGGCTGAAGCCCTCGGGATTCCTCCGGGGCCGTTTGGAACTCCCCGCATGTCACCCGACGGCCGGCGCGTGGCGTTCGAGGTCAACGACACCCGCGACGCGTCCATCTGGGTGTACGACATCGGCGCTGGCCGCTCGGCGAGACGGCTCACGTTCGGCGGCCGCGACCGCTTTCCGGTGTGGTCGTACGACAGCCAGCGCGTGATCTTCCAGTCGGATCGTGAGGGCGACCTTGGCCTCTTCTGGCAACGCGCCGACGGCGCGGGTGCGGCCGAGCGGCTGACGAGACCCGACAGGGGCGTGGCCCATGAGGCGCAGTCGGCCTCGCGCGACGGCCGCTGGTTGTTGATGGACCAGACCGCGGACGGGAAGACGTCGCTGATGGTCCTGTCCCTCGGGGACAAGTCGACCACGCCCTTTGGCGGCGTGGTCTCGACGCGGCCGACGGGCGCGATCTTCTCGCCGGACGACCGCTGGGTGGCGTACTCGACACGCGACACGGCCCGCACATCGAACGTCGTGTTCGTGCAGCCGTTTCCGGCCACGGGCGCAAAGGTCCAGATCTCGCCCGACACCGAGGACGGTCACCATCAGGTCTGGTCATCGGACGGCAAGGAGCTCTACTACACCCCGGGGGGAGGCGATCGGTTGACGGCCGTGACCGTGACGGCCTCGCAGGGATTCGCCTTCGGCCCTGCGCCCCCGGTCGTGCGGCTCTTCGTGAACGCCGCACCGACAAACGCACGCACGTTCGACGTGGCGCGCGATGGCCAACGATTCCTGGGGCTGCTGACGCCGGACGCCCTGAACGCAAACGCCTCGGCCCGTCCGGAGATTCGCATCGTGCTCAACTGGTTCGAAGAGCTGAAGGCGCGGGTGAAGTGACGGCCCTCTCGTCAGGCATGCGTCTCAGCCCGTATGAGGTGACCTCCAAGCTGGGCGAAGGCGGCCCCTCCTTCGCAGAGCGCTCGCGTTGCTCGCAGCTTCGGTGGGTCCGCCGAAGCCAGTCGAGGAGTCGATGATGGTGCCTGAGACTCTCGGTCCCTATCGACTCCTCGGCAAGATTGGCGAAGGCGGAATGGGCGAGGTGTATCGGGCCACCGACACGAACCTGAAGCGGCAGGTCGCGATCAAGGTGCTGCCGGCGTCCGTGGCGGCCGATGCGGATCGCCTCGCTCGCTTCCAGCGCGAAGCCGAGGTGCTCGCCGTCCTCAACCACCCCAACATCGCGGCCATCTACGGGCTGGAGAAGACGCCCGAGTGCACGGCGCTCGTGATGGAACTGGTCGAGGGGGAGGACCTGTCGCAGCGCATCGCCCGCCTTCGCGCCCAGGGCGCTTCGGCGGGGCAGGCCGGAATGCCGATCGACGAAGTGCTGCCGATCGCCAGGCAGATCGCCGAGGCCCTCGAGGCCGCCCACGAGCAGGGCATCATCCACCGCGACCTGAAGCCGGCCAACATCAAGGTCCGCGCCGACGGCACGGTGAAGGTGCTCGACTTCGGTCTCGCCAAAGCGCTCGGGCCCGAAGGGCCGAGCGCGACGGCGGGCGGCGTGAGCGCCTCGATGTCGCCGACGCTCACCACGTCGGCCATGACCGCAATGGGGATGATTCTTGGCACCGCCGCCTACATGGCCCCAGAGCAGGCGCGGGGCCGCGCGGTCGACAGGCGTGCCGACATCTGGGCGTTCGGTGTGGTGCTCTACGAGATGCTCACCGGACGGCGCGCGTTCGAGGGCGAAGACATCTCGGTCACGCTCGCCAACGTGATCAAGGACGATCCGACGTGGGAGGCGCTGCCTCCCGACGTGCCCGTTCGGGTGCGACGCGTGTTGCAGGCCTGTCTGCGGAAGGATCCGCGGCAGCGCCTCGGCGACATGCAGAGCATCCGTCTGGCGCTCGATGGCGCGTTCGAGGTGGTGGTCGAGCGGACCGGCGCCACGAATGCGCCGCGGCCGGCGCCTCCGCTGTGGCGCCGCGCAGCACCGTGGGCCGCGGGTCTCCTGGCTGCAGTCGCGTCGGGCGTCGGGGCCTGGCAGTTCAAGCCGGTCTCGCCACAGCCGGTGATCCGGACCGCCCACACGCTGCCGGTCGGGCAGTCCTTCAGGGGCACTGGTCGTCGCTACCTCGCGATCGCGCCCGACGGCAGTCGGTTCGTCTACAACGCCACAGGCGGTTTGTACGTCCGCGACATGGATGCCCTCGAGGCCAGGCTCATTCCCGGTACCGAGGGCGCCGGCCACAGCATCGTGTTTTCACCGGACGGGCAGTCGTTGGCCTACTTCCAGCCTGGAAACACGGCCACGGGTGGGCAGGTGAAGCGGATCGCGATTGCCGGCGGCGCGGCGACGGTGCTCACGACGGCAAGGACGCCATTCGGCATGAGTTGGAGTGACGACGGGACGATCCTGTACAGCGCGGGCAGCGAGATCCTGCAGGTGTCGGCCAACGGTGGAGAGCCGGAACGGGTGGCGACGGCCGACCCCGGGTTCGTGGCGATCGATCCGCAGCGGCTGCCCGGCACGGACTGGGTGCTCTTCTCCCTCCAGCCCGAGAGCGGTACGAGCCGCGAAAGCGTGACCGCTGCCACCAGGATCGCGGCCGCGTCGCGGTCGGGCGAACTACGCACCATCCGGACCGGAGGCACCAGCGCCCGATACCTGGCGACGGGGCACGTGCTCTACACGACGAACGCGACCGTCCATGCCGCGCCCTTCGACGTCAGGACGCTCCAGTTCACGGGCCGGCCAGTGCCGGTCGTGGACGGCGTCGAGGTGTCGTCGAGCGGTCAGGCCGAGTTCGACGTCTCGTCGAACGGCACCCTGGTCTACGTGCCAGGCACCCAGCAGTCAGGAGTGGCGCGGATGCTCGCGCAGTCGGACCGCGCCGGGACCCGCGTCGAGTCGATCTCGCCGGTCGGCGCCTACGACAGCGTGCGCGCGTCGCACGATGGCAGGCGTCTCGCGGTGGGGTCCGACGATGGGAAGGAGGCGATCATCTGGATCCACGATCGCGGCGCCAGGAGCGCGATGCGGAGGCTGACCTTCGACGGGCGCAACCGGTTCCCCGTCTGGTCGCCTGACGACCGGCGCATCGCGTTCCAGTCGGAACGGGACGGCCGGGCGGGCATCGTCGTGAAACAGGCCGATGGCACGGGCGAGGCCGTGCGGCTCACGACGCCGAAGGACGGTGAGAGTCATGTGCCCGAGTCCTGGTCACCCGACGGCAGGTACCTGTCGTTCGACGTGGTCGCTGGCCGTGAGCACTCGCTCTGGATCCTGACCCTCGCGGACGGGACCATGGCACGCTTCAGCGATAGACGATCGGCCGAGCCGTTCGGGTCCGGCTTCTCGCCCGATGGCCGATGGCTCGCCTATCATGCGCTGCCGGGGGGCGAGTCGCCGTTGACGGCTGCCAGCGGTGTCTATGTCGAGTCCTTTCCAGCGACGGGAGCGCGCTACCAGGCCCCCAAGCTGGAGCGCGACTTCCAGCCAGTGTGGTCGCCGGACGGCAAGGAGTTGCTGTACGTGCCCAGCCTCGCCAGCAGGCGCCTCGCGATCACGCGCGTGTCGGTGGGATCGGGCGTCACGTTCGGCGATCCCGAACTCGTCCCGTTCGATATGGCGGCTGGCCACCTGTCGGCCAGGTGGCGGGCCTTCGACGTGCTGCCAGGTGGTGGGCTCGTCGGGTTGATCCCTCCGGCGTCGACTGAACAGGGCCGCTTCTCCATTCGGTACGTCGTCAACTGGTTCGAGGAATTGCAGAAGCTCGTGCCAGTGAAATAGGGATCGCGCCGCGTCCCTCCACCGCGCTCGGGACGCCTTGCCGCCCCCTTACCGCTTCGCTCGCCGCTGGCGCCGCGGCGGTGGTTCGTCTGGAGCAGGAAGACCCGGCACCGGGACCGACACGACCGTCAGCCCGTCGATGCCCGTGAAGTCCTTCGGATTGCACGTGTACAAAGGCAGGCCGTTGGCTAGGGCCGTCGCGGCGATCATCGCGTCGTACGCGCGCGGTTTGACCGCCCGGCCGCTCTGTCGCAGCGCCAGGGCGACGCGACCAAAGGCACGAGCCGCAGGAACGTCGAACGGAAGCGGATCGAAATCCGATTCGGCCTGTTGTACGTGTGATTGGCGCGCGGCCCGATCCGCGTCCGTCGTCGCCACGAGAGGACCGACGGAGAGCTCGGCGAGGGTGACCGTGGTGATGAGCGGCTCCACCGGGAGTACGTGTTCATCCTCGATGCGTGGCAGCAGGATCACGGTGCTGGTGTCGAGGATGCCACGTTCGTGACGAACGCGTGCTCGCGTCGTCACAGCGACGAATCCAGCGTGTCGTCGATGTCGGCCTTCAATCGCGCGGCATCGACGTGGGCCAGCCCCCGCCACCGGCTCAGCAACGCAGAAGCGCGAAGCGGACGTCGTGCCAGGGGCCTGAGTTCGGCGACCGGGTGCCCATCGCGAGTCACCGTCAGCGACTCACCTCGTTCGACGCGATCGAGCACGCGCCCGCCGTCATTGCGCAATTCCCGGACGGTGACTTCGACCATGGCTCAATGTATCACCGGTGAGACTGTCGGTCCAGCCGCTCATCCGATCGCGCGCGCCTGTCGGCAACGCCGAGACCACGGCGCCTTCGTCAAGGTCTCGCGGGCGCCCACACGTGTCCCGCCGTCACCCAGCTTGGCCACGACGTGATACGGACCAATGGCGTTCCCGATCACGGCCGTGGCCTCCGCTGGGCCAGGGCAAGGCCTTCACGGAGCGTGGCCGTCACTTCATCCGGCCGGGCCATCGCCGACCGGCCGTGTTCGTCACTCGACGGCGTAGCGAAGTGTCGCCACGTCGCGATCGAGCTTGGTGTCGCGCGCGCGGAAGACGGCGCCCATACCGCCTTCGCCCAGCTTGGCCACGACCTGGTACGGACCAATGGTCGTGCCCATGCCTACTTCCCGACACCGAGAGCGGCGGCCCAGTTGACGACCACGGTCAGGATGGAAGCGGACTCATCGTTCAAGAAGCCGTCGACGATGAAGTGCTGGCCATCAGGGGCGACGCTGAAGCCACTGAAGACGACAGCAGGGACGACACGCTGTGGCAGTCCCACTTCGAATCGGTCTGGTGACGCCTGGGGCGCGACCGGGACGGCCATGATGCCCTTCTCCGCCCGGGAATGGTAGAAGAGTTCCTTCCCATCGCGCCGCCACTCCGGCCAATGGCCGCCCTTGTTCGAGACCTGCCACTTGTTGCCCGACGTGGGGAAGCTCTGGACGTAGACCTGCGCTTCTCCCGACTCGTTCGAGGTGTAGGCAATCCAGCGACCGTCGGGCGAGAGCCGAGCCTGGGATTCCGAGGAGGGTGTCTGCAGGACCGGCACGGGTTGGCGCTCTCCGGATACCGGCACGATCCACACATCCGAGTTGGCATTGTCGCTTCCTTTCGAATACACGATGTACCGGCCGTCGGCACTCCAATCGGTCGGCACGATCCGGGACGCACTCTTCAGCGCCAGTTCCTCCTCGCCGGCGCCTCCGGCACTCATCACATAGATGCCATGCGCTCGGTCGCGGGTGGAGGCAAACGCCACGCGTTTGCCATCCGGCGCCCAGATCGGATTGGAGTCGGGCGATTGGTTGAGGGTGAATCGGGTGGGCGTGTTTCGCGAGAGATCGAACAACCAGAGGTCACCGGGGCCCGACGCCGAATCGACCTGAGTGCCCAACACCCGCAGGCCGTCAGGAGACAGCCGGGGGGCAAAGTAGCGCTGCGTCGAGAGCTTCGTGGGCGGCTCGACGCTCTGGCGGGTGAACGACCACAACTGCGACCTGCTGTTGCTGTCGTCGCCAAGCCTGGTGACGAGGACGCCGTTGCGCGATGCCTTGAAGGCGGGGCGGGCCCACTGCGGATTACCGAGCACGAGGCCTTCCATCACGACGCGGGACTCTCCAGTCAGATCGAAGGAGCCGGGTGCCATCGCCTGCGCCATCAGGGTCGATCCGCGCTGGAACAACAGGTATCCGGGTGGAGAGAATTCCGGCCACCCCGTCGAGTCGACGAGCCTGGTCCGGTCCTTCGAGCCCAACGAACCGAGATAGACAATGGCGTCGTGTTCAGGCCGGGTCGAACGGGCCAGGTAGATGAATCGCGTGCCTCCGGGCAGCAGACGCGGGCCGACGTGAGCGGTTTCCTCCCGAGTGGCGTCCAGTTCCGTGACCGCCATCGGGGTGCCCCCGGACGCCGGAACCCGGTAGAGAGGTCTGCCCGAGGACCCGAACACGATGTAGCCCTCGTCACTCCACGAGGCGCCGCCTCCGCCAGTGGCGCTCGCGACTATCCGGGCGGGACCGCCGGTGATGTCGATCGTCCGGAGTGTCTTGTCCGCGAAGAAGCCGATGTGGCGGCTATCGGGCGACCAGAACGGGTCCCCGCCTCCGGCGGTACCCGGCAGAATGCGGCCGGATCCGTCGAAGCCGTGCAGCCACAGCGCTTCGCCCTGATCGCCAGATGCCGTCGACACCACGTAACGCCCATCCGGCGAGACGGCAAACTGCAGCGCCACGCCCGTCGGCGGTTGGGACACCTCGAATCGCATCCTGGGCAGGGAGGGCTCGTCCGTCCTGAGGAGCGCGGTTCCCGCCAGCACTCCGAGCGCCGTCACGATCGCGGTCACCACCGGCACACCGACCGCCCGCATCAGCCCCCGTCGGCCACGTGTCGCCATCGACGTGGGTGTCGCCTCGGACACGATGGTCTCGAACGCACCCTCGAGGGCGAGTCGCACGTCCCGCATATCGCCGACACGCTGCTTCGGGTCCTTGCGCAGGCACACGCGAAGGACCTGCGTGACGCGGGCCGGGACCGTCGCGGGCACGGCGTCCCACCGCGGTTCCAGCCGCACGACCGCGCCCAGCACTTCGGTCGTGTCCTCGCCGTCGAACGCGCGCCGGCCCGTCAGCATCTCGTACAGCACGACGCCGAATGCCCAGATGTCGGCGCGGCGATCCACCGGCTTGCCGCGCGCCTGCTCCGGTGCCATGTACGCAGCGGTGCCGAGGATCATGCCCATCGCGGTCATCGCCTGCGAGGTTATCGTCGGCGACATCGATGCGCTGACGCCCGCCGTCGCGCTCGCCCCTTCGGTCGCGAGCGCTTTGGCGAGGCCGAAGTCGAGCACCTTCACGGTGCCGTCGGGCCGCACCTTGATGTTGGCCGGCTTCAGATCGCGATGGATGATGCCCTGCTCGTGCGCTGCTTCGAGCGCCTCGGCGATCTGCCTGGCGATCGGCAACGCCTCATCGAGAGCAATCGCGCCCCGAGTGATGCGCTGCGAAAGGTCCTCGCCCTCGACCAGTTCCATCACGAGGGCGGTGAGGCCGTCGCTCTCTTCGAGCCCGTAGATCGCCGCGATGTTGGGGTGATTGAGCGACGCGAGCACTTCGGCTTCGCGCTGGAACCGCGCGAGCCGGTCGCGATCCGCAGCGACCGCTGGCGGCAGGATCTTGATCGCGACCTGACGCTTCAATCTGGTGTCGGTCGCCCGATAGACCTGTCCCATGCCGCCTTCGCCAAGCAGGGCGGTCACTTGATACGAGCCCAGACGCGTGCCGGGCGCGAGACTCACGGCGTCAGCGGCACCTGCCGCCGCAAGTGGTCGGCGAAGTTCTGGAGCATGACGATCAGATGCTCTGCCTGGCGAGGCTGGGCGGGCCCTTCAGGGATCAGCGCCGCGACGCGCTTGCCGTCGGGGGCGAGATCCCAATCCGTGCCGCCGAACGAGGCCATCCACACCCGGGGTTTGTCGGCAACGAAGCTGGGCCCGTTCACGGTGTAGCTGACGGTCATCAGCTGGTCGCCGGACTGGTAGACCAACTCGCGTCCGGTGCGCGACCACTGTGGAGAGGTGCCGCCACTATTGGAGATCTGCCACTTGCCTGTCCTGAGCGAAGTCGAAGGGCCGCCTTGTCCGGTCGAAGGTGAGGGGAACGGACGGACATACACCTCTCTCCGTCCCGATTCGTCCGAGCTGTACGCCAGCCAGCGGCCGTCGGGCGAGAACGACGGATGTTGGTCGCTGAACGTGCTCGTGAAGAACCGTTCCGGCGTCCCGGCCTTCAACTGGCCGCCCTGGTCGTCCAGGGGAACGGTCCAGATCTGGGAATACATCCCCTGGCCGGTGAAGTAGGCCAGCCGCTTGCCATCAGGCATCAAGGACTGCGGATAGAAATCCGTCTTGCTTGCCACCAACACGTGCGGCGGACTGCCGCCGTCCGCTCGCGCCTGGAAGATGCCTTGAACGGTCTTGTGGAATACGACGTATTGGCCGTCCAGGCTCCACGCCGGCCAAGCATTGGCGCCGCCAAACGTCAAGCGCGTCAGCGCATCGCGCCGTGCCTCGTACACCCAGACGTCGTGATTGGATCCATCCCTGATGACAAGCGCGACGCGCGTGCCGTCCGGAGACAGTCGCACGTCCTGATACGCGCCGGGAGTGGCCCGCAGTGGCTCCTTGTTGCCGGCCGCGTCGAGCCATTGAACCGTGGTCATCACCGCGGCCCCTCGGGTGGCTCG
Organism: Luteitalea sp. TBR-22; assembly: GCF_016865485.1. Taxonomy (NCBI): domain Bacteria; kingdom Pseudomonadati; phylum Acidobacteriota; class Vicinamibacteria; order Vicinamibacterales; family Vicinamibacteraceae; genus Luteitalea; species Luteitalea sp. TBR-22. Next base: position 1,932,678 of record NZ_AP024452.1, read on the forward strand.
GCGATAGATGACGGTCCCCGAGGGGGAGACGGCCAGCTGGCCACCACCGGTCGAAGGGTTGTAGGCGACATCGTCCAACACGGGCACCGCCGTGCCTCGCGTCTCCAGCGTGGCGACGTCGAAGGGGATCGCGAACGTCGTGGCCCTGTTGGTATAGAGCAGATGACCGATGCCAGTGGACGACGGCAGGTAGCGGGGGGATGTGCCGCCTCGGACGAGGATCTTTCTGCGGCTATCCGCCAGTGTCACGACCTCGATGGTGAACGCGTCCAGGCTGGTGCCGGGATTGCCCGCGCAGAACAGGAGCGCCTTCCCACCAGGCAGGGCTTGCGGTTGAACGAGGTTGACGTCGCCCCGAGCCACCACGACCTTGGGCGTCCCCCCAGCGGCGGGAAGCTGCAGCAGTCCCTCGCCCGACGCATCGGCCACGAAGATGCTGCCATCTTCAGCCCAACTCCCGCCGGCGAAGATGGCGCTGACGTCTCCCAGCGGGACGACGGCGCCGCCGTCCACCGAGATCTTCTTGACCGTGCGGCCAACGGCGAAGCCGACCCACTGCCCATCCGGGGAGAAAAATGGATTCGCGGCGCCCTCCGTGCCCGGAAGCTCGGTGGCCCCGGATTGATCCAGGCGACGGGTGAACAGACGGCTTGGCGTGCCGGAGACGTAGACCAGTCGCATGCCATCCGGTGAGATGACGACAGTGCTTCCGCCGCTTCCGTTGGGGAAGGCCACCTCCGCGCCCAGATCGACATCCAGCCGCAGGAGCGGCCGATTCGTCGGCGTCTCCGCGCGCCACAAGGCCCACACCGCCGCGCCCAGCGCCACAACCAACACCGCAGCTACGGCCGGGAGCGCGCGCGCGAAGAGGGACCGTGGCGCGGCCACCGGGGGGGGCGCCACGTCTGCTGGTGCCGCGGTTTCAAACGCGCCCTCCAGCGCCAGGCGCACATCGCGGATGTCACCCACGCGTTGCTTCGGGTCCTTGCGCAGGCACAGGCGCAGCGCCTGACTGACCCGGGCAGGCACCGTCGGCGGCAGCGCGTCCCACGGCGGTTCCAGCCGCACGACCGCGCCCAGCACTTCGGTCGTGTCCTCGCCGTCGAACGCGCGCCGGCCCGTCAGCATCTCGTACAGCACGACGCCGAATGCCCAGATGTCGGCGCGCCGATCGACGGCCTTGCCGCGCGCCTGCTCGGGCGCCATGTAGGCCGCGGTGCCGAGAATCATGCCCATCTGCGTCATCGCGGGCGAGGTCATCGTCGGCGACATCGACGCGCTGACGCCCGCCGTCGCGCTCGCCCCTTCGGTCGCGAGCGCTTTGGCGAGGCCGAAGTCGAGCACCTTCACCGTGCCGTCGGGCCGCACCTTGATGTTGGCGGGCTTGAGATCGCGATGGATGATGCCCTGCTCGTGCGCGGCTTCGAGCGCCTCGGCGATCTGCCTGGCGATCGGCAACGCCTCATCGAGAGCAATCGCGCCCCGAGTGATGCGCTGCGAGAGGTCCTCGCCCTCGACCAGTTCCATCACGAGGGCGGTGAGGCCGTCGCTCTCTTCGAGCCCGTAGATCGCCGCGATGTTGGGGTGATTGAGCGACGCGAGCACCTCGGCTTCGCGCTGGAACCGCGCGAGCCGCTCGCGATCCGCGGCGACTGCTGCTGGCAGGATCTTGATCGCTACCTGTCGCTTCAGCCTGGTGTCGGTCGCCCGATAGACCTGTCCCATTCCGCCTTCGCCCAGTTTGGCCACGACCTGATATGGGCCAAGGCCCGTGCCGATCATCGTGGCCTCTTCCGGGCGACGGCCCGCCTCCGCTCGGCTGCCATTCGAGCGGAGCTATGGCGTGGTCTCGCCGAAGCCGCTTCGCGGCGACGGCGGACGAGACCTCGCCGAAGCTCGCGCAACGCGCGAGCGAAGGAGGGGCCACCTTCGCCGAGGAGGGCGGTCACTTGATACGAGCCGAGACGCGTGCCGGGCGCGAGGCTCATGGCGTCAGCGGCGCGATGGTCCGCAGGTAGTCGAAGAAGTGGGACACGATCACGACGTGGTCCTGGACGGTCCCCTCGGTCTGGCGCGCGGCGGCCGCCGCCACCCGCTTTCCGTCGGGATGGAGGTCGTAGTAGGAGTTGTTGCCACTCCACCGCAGGTCCACTGGCGACCAGCGCTGCGGCTTGGCCGGGATGAAGGCGTCGTCGACGACGCTGAACGGTGTGACCATGAGGTAGCCCTGCTCGAACCACACCAGTTCGCGCGTCGTGGCGGACCAGCGGGGAGACGTGCCGCCACCGGTCGAGATGCGCCAGGGGCCGCCGGGCCCCGGAAACGGACGGACGTAGACGTCAAAGGTCAGGGCACGGGCCTCGTCCGAGAAGTAGGCGATGAACCGGCCGTCCGGCGAGAACATCGGCACGGCCTCACTGGCCGGCGTGCCGAGAAGCACGGTGGGCGTGCCGGCAATCCAGCCCCGGTCCGCGTCGTCCTCCATCGGCAGGAGCAGGAGATCCGCCCCCATGCCGCGGCGAGATGCTGTGAACGCGAGGAACTTTCCGCTCGGATGCCACGACGCCGGGAACTGACTCTCGGGGCTGTCGGTCAGGCGAGTCACCTCGCCCGTGCCGTCGGCGTTCACCCAATACAGGTTGCGGGGGCCGCCGGGCCTGGCCCGGTCGGACGCAAACACGAGGCGCCTGCCGTCCGGCGTCCAGACCGCGCTGGAGTCCTGACCGGGGTCGAACGTCAGTTGCGTCAGCGTGTCGCGGGCCCAGTCGTACACCCAGACGTCGGCCTGCTGGCCGTCGGAGATGTCCATGGCGATCCGCTGGCCGTCCGGCGAGAAGCGGGGATTGGCCCAGGCCGATGCTGTGGCACGCAGCGTCGCCGTCTTGCCGTCGCGCGTCACCCAGTCGATGGGCGCGGGAGCGGTGGTCGCCGCGGCTGGTACGTAGGCCACCGTGCCCTCCCGCGACACGTCCACCTGGGCGCCGCCCGCCACCGGAGCCGACTCGAGCCCCGTGATCGCCGGCACGGCCGGCCCCAGCGTCTCGAGGCGGACGGGGTCGAACGGCACCGCGAAGAGCGTTCCCTGCTGAATGTAGAGGAGATGCCCACGTGCGCGCTCGCCGCGCGTCGGCGCGGCCAGGCCGCTCGGGACGTAGCGCCCGTAGTACGCGCGCTGGACGACGATCTTCGCAGGGCCCGCCTTCGCCGCCGCGTCGGCAGGGACGGGCGCCACGACGAGGTTGGCCCCGTCGAAGGCGCTCGTGGCCGAATGCTCCGTGTACAGGACCGCGGCGCCTCCGGGGAGCACCTGGGGCCAGCGTTGCGTCGTGGCTCCCTCACCGAGGGTACCGAACACCGTCGGCGTCCCGCCGGCTGCCGGCACGCGCAGCAATTGGACCTTCTCTCCACCCGAGGGGCCGAAGACGATCGTGTCGTCGGCGGTCCACGAGCCGCCGCGACCCGACGGGGCATCGCAGAGGGTGATGGCCGCCCCACCGGCGAGGGACACCTTCTTCAAGTGGCCCCTGGTGAAGAACCCGATCCACTGGCCGTTCGGCGAAAAGAACGGGTAGGTCGCCCCGTCGGTCCCGGAGAGCGGCGTCGCCTGCAACTGATCGAGCCTGCGGATGAACAGGCGTGCCTGGCCGTCCTGTCGCGCGGTGAAGGCGAGCGTTGTCCCGTCCGGCGACAGGACCGCCCCGGCGCCACGGTCGGTCACGAGCGACGCGTCGACACCGATGCTCGTGAGCAGGCGGCGCGGTGTGGGCGCGGGTGCCGCGCGCCAGGGCGTCCACAGGACAACACTCGTGATGAGGGCGGCGACCGATGTCGCTGCCACGACCCACGGGAGGCCGCGCCGCCACGCAGGCGCCGGTGCGGGCGGCATGGGCGTGGCAGCCGTGACGACGCTGTCGGGCGCACCGGCTTCGATGCGGCTGATCTCGATGCGTGCCTCGCCGATGTCACGCAGGCGCGTCTTCACGTCGCGGTCGAGGCAGCGCTCGAGCAACCGCCGCAGCCGCGGCGAGGCAGCCGCGGGCAGTGCCTTCCAGTCGATATCCTGGCGCAGTACCGCGGCGAGCACGTCCGAGATCTCCTCGCCCGCGAACGCGCGTGTCCCCGCCAGCATCTCGTAGAGCACGACGCCGAATGCCCAGATGTCGGCGCGCCGATCCACGGCCTTGCCGCGCGCCTGCTCGGGCGCCATGTAGGCGGCCGTGCCGAGGATCATCCCCATCTGGGTCATCGCGGGCGACGTCATCGTCGGCGACATCGACGCGCTCATGCCCGCCGTCGCGCTCGCTCCTTCGGGCGCGAGCGCTTTGGCGAGGCCGAAATCGAGCACCTTCACGGTGCCGTCGTCGCGAACCTTGATGTTGGCCGGCTTCAGATCGCGATGGATGATGCCCTGCTCGTGCGCAGCCTCGAGGGCCTCGGCGATCTGCCTGGCGATGGGCAACGCCTCGTCGAGCGGCATTCCGGCCTGCCCCGCCGGAGCGCCCTGGGCGCGAAGGCGGGCGATCCGCTGCGACAGGTCCTCGCCCTCGACCAGTTCCATCACGAGGGCGGTGCACTCGGACGTCTTCTCCAGGCCGTGGATCGCGGCGATGTTGGGGTGATTGAGCGCGGCGAGGACTTCAGCCTCCCGCTGGAACCGCGCGAGGCGATCCGCGTCGGCCGCCACCGAGGCGGGGAGCACCTTGATCGCGACCTGCCGCTTCAGGTTCGTGTCGGTGGCGCGATACACCTCGCCCATTCCGCCGGCGCCAAGCGGGGCGGCGATCTGGTACGGGCCGAGGCGGGTGCCGGGCGTGAGGGCCAGAGGTGTCGCGATTATACAGATGAGCGAACTCGCGCCCGGCGCGTCCCCTGACGCCGTTCCGCCCGTCCTCACCCCTCACCGATCCTCACCTACGGTAGCAGCGCGGCGGTCCCACGACGCACGGATCCAGATTGCGTGCCGGGGGGAGTACAATCGGACCGTTTAACTCAGCAATATCCGGACTCCGAAGCTGATGGACCGGCAACACGCCCAACGCGTGGCCGTCGTCCCCTGCTTCAACGGCTTCCATGCTCGCGCCCCGCGTGACCGTGAAGTGGCTCGTGACGACGAGGTCGACGCGCCTCCAGTCGGTGCCTCGGCCTCGTGCTGCAGGCGTTCCGCGATAACCTGAGCCGCCACTGGACACCGAACGCCTGGAGGAGGCCCTGATGACACGCGATGAGGTGCTGGTGGTGCTCGATCGACGTCGCGACGCACTGGCCAACCGCGACATGGCGGCGTTTGCCGAGCTGTTTGACGCCAACGCCCGTCTCGAGAGCCCGCTCGCCGGTGCGGTGACCGGGCGAGAGGCGATCGCGGAGGGCACCCGCCTCTTCTACAAGGCCTTTCCCGATGCGGTCGTGACCGAAGAGCCCCCGATCATCGACGGCACGCGCGCCGTGATCGTCGCCGAGGCGGTCGGTACCCACGTCGGGAGCATCATGGGCCTCGAACCGAGCGGCCGTCCGTTCCGCTTCGCCTTGACCTTCGTGCTCGAGTTCGACAGGGACCTCATCGTGCGCGAGCGACGCATCTACGACTTCACCGGACTGCTCGTGCAGATCGGCGTGCTGAGGGCGAAACCCGCGTGAGTGCCCCACGACTGAGCGTTCCCGATCCTGGGGGGATGCGCCTGATTCCCGTCGACAAGGCCACCTTTCTCGTCGGGCGGCGCACGACGGCCGACCTGCAGATGATGCGCGAGGACGTGTCGCGCGAACATGCGCGCATCGAACGCACGGGTGACCAGTGCGTGGTGTCGGACCTGGGCTCCCGCTCCGGGACGTTCGTCAACGACGAGCCCCTGACCGCGCCGCGCGTGCTGGTCCATGGCGACCGCATTCGCTTCGGCCGCACCGGCGCGGCCGAAGTGACCTTCCTGACCGACGAAGGCTCCGTGATCGGCCTCACCGAGGGGGGGCCTGCGGAGATGTCCGATCTCCGGCAGATGGCGGCGATCCTCAACGGCCTGCGGGCGCTCGGCTCGGGTCGCGTGCTCGACGAGGTGCTGGCGCTGGTGCTCGGGTCGGCGCTCGAGGTGACCGGAGCCGAACGTGGATTCATCATGCTGGCGACGCCGGCCGGCGCGCTCGAGTTCCGAACCGGCCGCACGAAGAGCGGGGCCGAGTTGTCGGGCCCGTCCTTCACGACGAGCCAGAAGATCCCGCACGAGGTCTTTGCGACAAACCGGAGCCGGATCGTTTCGGACCTGATGGACGGCGACCTCGCCGGGGCCCACGGCCGCACGATCGCCACGGGCATCCGTCACGTGCTGTGCGTGCCCCTGCGGGTGGTGCCGTTCGGTCCCTCGTCGGGGCAGACGGCTGACCGGGTGATTGGCGTGCTGTACCTCGACGGGCGCGAGCGGGGCCGGCTGCTGTCCACGACGACCGTGACGTCCCTCGAGGCGTTCGCCACGCAGGCCGCCCTCGCCATCGAGAGCGCACGGTTGTATGCCGAGTCGGCGGAGAAGGCCAGGACCGACCGCGATCTCAAGGTGGCCGCCGAGATCCAGCGGGCCCTGCTGCCCGAGCCGCGCTGGCGGGGCGCGACGCTCGATCTCGCGGCCAGCACGACGCCGTGTCGCACCGTCGGTGGCGACCTGTTCGACTACCTCGAACTCGGCGAGGGTGTCGTGGGATTCGCCCTGGGCGACGTGGCGGGCAAGGGGCCGCCGGCAGCGATCCTGGCGGCGACGGTGCAAAGCCACTTCGCGGCCCACGCGCCGATTGCCTCCGATCCGGCCGACCTGATGACGCGCCTCAATCGAGCGCTGTTGCGGCGCGCCGTCGAGGCACGATTCGCGACGATGTTCTACGGAGTCCTGTCGCCGAGTGGTGAACTCGCCTACACCAATGCCGGGCAGGAACCGCCGATCGTCGTGCGCGCCGACGGCACACTGACGTCCCTGGACGTGGGAGGTCCGGTGCTGGGCCTGCTGCCGGCCGCGTCGTACCAGTGGGCCCGTCTCTCCCTCGCGCCGGGGGACATCGTCCTGGTCTGCAGTGACGGCGTGACCGAGGCGCGCAATCCGGCTGGTGACGAGTATGGCCTCGGCCGACTGTCGGCGCTGCTGGCCTCCGCGCACGGCGGCGACCCTGACGATCTCGTCGCGATGGTGCTGGCGTCGGTGAACGAGTTCGCCGGGACCGAACCGCAGGGCGACGACGTGACCCTGATGGCGGTGCGGTACCGGGGATAGGCAATCAGCGCGCTCGCGAGTTGTCGGGCGACACCATGTCGGGGACGATCGACATGGGTGAGGACCGCAGCGCCACGTTCACCGCGCGGCGCGTCGCGAGCGCAATAGCCGACGGCCGCTCGGCGCGGCGAGCCCGACATGCGACAGGACGTGCGACATGTACGAGACCAGGTCCCAGCCAGTGATCGCGCGCGCCCGGTTCGTCAGGCGGCTCGTACAGCACGCCGTGATGGCCGTCGGCTTCCTCGCGGTGTCGCTGCTCATCGGCATGGTGGGGTACTCGAGGTTCGAGCACCTCACGCCGCTCGACGCGTTCCTCAACGCGGCCATGCTGCTCGGCGGCATGGGACCGGTCAACATGCCGGTCACGCCGGCGGGCAAGCTGTTCGCCGGCCTGTACGCCCTCTACGCCGGCCTGGTGTTCCTGGTCACCGCAGCGCTGATCTTCACTCCCCTGGTCCATCGGCTCCTGCACCGGCTCCACGCCGACTGAGGAGAGCCGGGGCGGCCGCAGCCATCCCCGAGGTCCGGCCGCGCGAGCCGGGCGTGCCGCGCGCGGCGCCCGTCGGGTACCATCCGACGCATGCCTCCCTCGACCTCGCCCGCCGGCTGGAGCCGGCGGCAGATCTTCCGCGCCGCGCAGGCGCTCGGCCTCGGTTCGCTCGTGCCCGGTTCCGCGGTCGCGGCATCGCAGGGGGCGGCAGGCGCGCGTCGTGCCACGGCTGCGCCCGTGGTGCCCGCCGGGCCGTCAGGGAAGGAGCTGTACGCCAGCCTCGGCGTGCGGCCGATCATCAACGCGCGGGGCACGTTCACGATCATCGGCGGCTCGGTGGAACTGCCGGAGGTGCGCGCTGCGAAGGCGGCGGCAAACCAGCACTACGCCAACTTCGAGGAGTTGATGGAGGCGGCGGGGAAGCGGCTCGCCGAGCTGACCGGCGCCGAGTGGGGCATGGTGAGCTCCGGCTGCGCGGCGGCGATCTCGCACGCGACGGCCGCATGCGTGGCGGGCGGCAATCCCGACCTGCACGTGCGGCTGCCTGATCTCACTGGCTTCGCGAAGACGGAAGTCATCATCCCGACGCACTCGCGCAACGTCTACGACGCCGCCGTCCGCGCCGTGGGCGTCACCATCGTCGAGGTCGACACGCCGGAGCAACTCGCGCTGGCGATCGGGCCGAAGACGGCGATGATCTACTTCTTCACGACGCCGCGCAACGAAACGGGACCGATGTCGCTCGAGAACATCGCGCGCATCGCCAGGCCGCAGGGCGTGCCGATCATGGTGGATGCGGCGGCCGAGATCCTCACCGTGCCCAACATCCACCTGCAGCGGGGTGCGACGCTGGTGGGCTACAGCGGCGGCAAGATCCTCCGCGGGCCGCAGACGGCGGGGATCCTGCTCGGGCGCAAGGACCTCGTGCAGGCCGCCTGGATGCACAGCGCGCCGCACCATGGCTACGCGCGGGCGATGAAGGTGGGCCGCGAGGAGGTCGTGGCGATGCTCGTCGCCGTGGAGCGGTGGGTCAAGGGCGATCGCGCTGCGGAGTGGGCCGAGTGGGTGCGGCAGGCGGAGGTCATCGCCGCCGCGGCCGGCCGCGTGCCTGGCGTGACGGTGACCGTGGCGCGCGAGCCGTGGGAAGACCGGTCCAATCGCAGCCCGCGCGTGACGCTGCGGTGGGACGCGGCCACCATCGGCCTGACCGGACAGCAGGCGGTGGACATCCTCTACAACGAGGAGCCGCGCATCACGGTGGGCGGTGCGTCTGGCGCCCGCCAGGGCGAGCCGGGCGACGCGGGCCTCACGCTGGCCACGTCGATGCTGCAGCCCGGCGACGAGACGATCGTCGGCGAGCGACTGCGGGCCGTACTCTCGGCCAAGCGGACGCTCGTGCCACCACCGGCTGCCGTGGCGCCGGCGGGCGAGGTCAGCGGGCAGTGGCGCGTCGAGATTGTGTACGTCGCCTCGCGCAGCACGCACATCCTGCAGCTCCGCCAGCGAGGCGCGACAATCGAGGGATCGCACCAGGGTGATCTCGTCACGCGCGACCTGTCGGGGACGATGGACGGGGCGAAGGTGACGTTCACGAGCCGCATCACCGAGCGGACCGGGAGTGCGCTGAACTACCGGTTCACGGGCGAGCTGTCGGGCGACACCATGTCGGGCACGATCGACATGGGCGAGTACCGCAGTGCGACGTTCACGGCGCGGCGCGTCGCCAGCGCCTGAGGGGCACCCGGCTGATTCCAACATGCCTGCGAAAGGACGCACTGCGATGACGAGACCCCGGTTCGTGTTGGTGGTGCTGGCCGTGCTTGCGATCGGAGGCTGCTCTGGGCCGACGCCGGACTCCGCGCGTCCACCTGCGGCGGTCGGCGACCGGGCCGTGGTCGAGCGGGCGACCGGCGCCTTTCACCAGGCACTCCGCACCAACGACCTCGAGGCGTTCATGGCTCACGTGGCCGAGGACGTCGTCTTCATGCCGCCAGGGGAGCCTGCCGTGCGCGGCCGCGACGCCGTGCGCACGTGGATGACGGGCTTCCTCGCGCAGTACAAGACCACGGCGCTGACGCTTGCCGATCGTGAGGTGATGGTCGGCAACGGGTGGGCCGTGGAGCTGGGGACGTTCGAATGGGCGTTGCAGCCGGCCGGCGGAGGCGCCGTCGTGATCGACCGCGGCAACTACATGCAGGTGTGGAAGGAACAGCCCGACGGAACCTGGCGATTCTCGCGCGAGGTCTACAACAGCGCCGTGCCGCCGGCACCGGCCGGGGCCAAATAGCGCTGCGCCTCTGCGAAGGGACGCCGCGGCGACCAGTCGGCGTCCGGCGTGGTCAGGACTGCCACCTGCTGGTGGCGCCATCATCGCGATTTCTGCACAGCCCGACGCGCGCGGTTGACCGAGCGCGTGGCCGTCGCGGGTGTCGAGCCTGGCACGGCTCTCGCTGCATCGCCGGGCGTGAGTGGTGGGGACCGGGAGCGACCGCGTACGTTGATGGAGGTGGTGCGCGCGACGCTCCGGGCCAGGCACTACTCGCCGCGCACCGAAGACGCGTATGTCGGGTGGATCCGGCGCTTCGTCCGCTTCCATGGCTGGAAGCACCCGCGGACGCTGGGGGAGCCCGAGGTGACGATGTTCCTGACGTCGCTGGCGGTGCAGGGGCGGGTGGCGGCCTCGACGCAGAACCAGGCGCTCAGTGCGCTGCTCTTTCTCTACACCGGCGTTCTCGGGCTCGAGTTCGACTGGCTGCAGGGACTGGTGCGCGCCAGGCGCCCGGCGCGCATGCCGGTCGTGCTGACGCGCGACGAGGTCCGGCAGGTGCTGGCGCAACTGCAGGGCACCGAGTGGCTCATCGCGTCGTTGCTCTACGGTGGCGGGCTGCGCCTGCTCGAGTGCCTCACGCTCCGGATCAAGGACGTCGACCTTGCGAGTCGCGAGCTGCGGATTCGTGATGGGAAGGGCCGCAAGGATCGGGTCACGGTGGTACCCGGGCGGCTCGTGCCGGCGCTGGCGGCGCGCCTCGACGAGAGTCGCGTGTTGCACGGCCGCGACCTCGGGGCCGGGGCGGGTTGGGTGTCGCTGCCGGATGCGTTGGACCGGAAGTATCCGCGTGCCGGGCGTGAGCTCGGGTGGCAGTGGGTGTTTCCGGCGACGCGGACGTACCTCGACGTCGCGACAAGGCAGCGTCGTCGGCATCATATTCATGAGACGGTGGTGCAGCGGGCGGTCAAGCAGGCGGTGACGCGTGCCGGTCTCGCGAAGGCAGCCAGTTGCCACACGCTCCGGCACTCGTTTGCCACGCACCTTCTACAGTCGGGCTACGACATCCGGACGATCCAGGAGCTGCTCGGCCACCGTGACGTCAGCACGACGATGATCTACACGCACGTATTGAACGCGGGCGGCCGTGGCGTGCGGAGTCCGCTTGACGACCTTCCCTGAGGCGTGCAGCATATCCACATACACAGACCAGTCCATTCACGCCGCCGCGCTGCTGCCGTCGTCCGCCAACTCCCTCCGTTCGGACAACTTGTCGCGCTCAGCGGGTTGCCGTCGGCCCGGAATAGGCTGCGTGAGTGATGACTGGCCTGCGGGTTACTACACGTTAGGCAGGCAGAACTTGCGTGGCCATCGGCCGTGCGCCATTGGCGTATACTCATCTCATGCGGTTCGTCGAGACGCCGATCTTCACCAAGGTCATCGGCGGACTGCTCGACGATGAGGAATACCGGTCGTTGCAATCCTCCCTGATGCTGCGGCCCGACCAAGGGCCGATCGTGAGGGGCTCGGGAGGCGTGCGTAAAGTGCGCTGGGGTCGAGCCGGTGCCGGGAAGCGCGGCAGCCTACGCGTGCTGTACTACTGGGCGCCCCGCCCATCGGTGGTCTACATGTTGTACGCCTACGCGAAGAACGAGCAGGGCGATCTCACGCCGGCGCAGGTGCGCGCGCTTGCCGCCCTCGTTCGAGAGGAGTTCAAGTGAAAGAGGCGGCATTCCAGGAACTTCTAGGCAGCGTTCGCCAGGCGGGACGGATTCGGCGAGGCACGCTGAAGCCTGCCCGGACGACGGTGTTCCGCCCCGCAGACATCAAGGCGGTCCGGGCCAAACTCGGCACATCGCAGCCGGAGTTCGCGGTCATGATCGGTGTGAGCGTCGCCACGCTCCGGAACTGGGAGCAGGGGCGGCGCATACCCGAGGGCCCGGCGCTTGCCCTGCTCCGAGTGGCGGCCAAGCATCCCGACATCGTCATCGATGCGTTGCACGGCAGGCGCGGGGCTGCCTAACCGCCGCTTGCAGCCGACGGCGCCTGGCGCGATCCTGAGGCGCCGCGGCTGAAGCGGAGCACGTTAGGCATCGAGGGAAGCTGCTGGATCATGGTGCACATTCAGCATGAGCGGCGAGTGCGCCCGGATTCAGCTGAAGGAAAGCAATGGCACTAGCGCGTCATCACCGAACCAGCATCGCCCTTGGTGGGGTGTCTGGAATCGTGCAGCCGCTGCTGCTGGCAATCGACCCCATTACGCCGCACTACAGTGACAAGCTGCTGCTGCAGCTCTGCATATTCGGTCTGGTTGCACCGAGCATCCTCGGTGTACTCAACAGGGCGCTGGGCTCGGCGATCAACAAGCCAGTCGCAACGAAGCCGGCTGGACATTCGCCGGCGTCCACGCGTCAGGCTAGCTCCATTTTCATAGCCGCAGCATGGGGCGTGGCCTTCGGCCTGTCTGGATTTGCCTGGTACAAGGTCGGCGTCATTCCGAAGGCAGCGTTGATTGTGGCCGGCTTCTTTGGCTCGGCCGGCCTTGGCTTCCTGATGGCGTACCTCTTGGGCCTGGGCGTCACGAGTTCCGAAGACGCTGATGCCTAACTACCGCTTGCAGCCGACGGCGCCCGGCGCGATCCTGAGGCGCCGCGGCTGAAGCGGAACACGTTAGGCAGAACCCAACGCAAGTGCCGTTAGTCGGTAGCACTTCGGAGGTCTGGTGACTGCCAAGCAATGGCCAGCGTGGTGGGCTTGGGAGCTCGAACTCAGTCCGCACCTTGCGAAGCGGATGGTGGATCGCGGCTTCACCGAGGTGGAACTGCGTCGGATGCTCGAGTACGCACAAGGACACGAATCCGACGTCGTCGAGGGCCGATTCGTGGTCGCGGTGCGGCACGCCGGCCGACCGTGGGAGGTCATCGTCGAGCCGGACGGCGAACGGCGACTGCTGGTGGTCGTTACGGCGTATCCTGTGGAGCGAGACACGCCATGAGAGAGCCCTACCTCGAGGTCACGTTTCGGCATGGCCGGCCGCTGGCGGCGTACTACTACCTTCCTCGCGAGGTCGGCGAGAAGAGCGTGCGGACCCGCCGCGTGGAGCCGGGGCTGGTCATCGACTACGCGAGCGACGGGTCGGCCATCGGCATCGAAATCACGGCTCCGATGCAGTTGTCCTTGTCCACCCTCAACGCGGTGCTGGCGGAGTTGGGACATGCGCCCGCCAGTGAAGCGGATCTGGCGCCTCTCGCTGCCGCATGAAGAGTAGTGGGCAGGGGCATCTGCCTAACCGCCGCTTGCAGCCGACGGCGCCCGGCGCGATCATGAGGCGCCGCGGCTGAAGCGGAGCACGTTAGGCCGTGCAGACAATGGCGATATGGAGAGGCCCTCGGATGCGGTGGACAATGGGTATTCGAGTCGCGCTGACCGTCTGCGTGCTGTTGACTGCGGCCACATCGCTTACGGCGCAGCAATCATGGACGTGCTCAAAGCCCCCAGTTGAGCCGTGTGCTAGACGGCATGGCCGATTATCGAGTCAGAATGGCATCCCGCTCAGGCTCTGGCTGATCGGAACAAGGCGGGTGTTCGCCGTAGCGAATTCAATCGACTGGCTACCATCAGAGATCCGGCCGTATCTCGACATGACGTCTGAAGACCACAGCTACATCTATGGTGACTTCGTCGTCTGCCCACTGGAACTCGATGCGCCCGGAAACATGAGACAAGCCTGCCTCACCGGTGCTGAGAAACTGGTTGTGCAGCCACTCCGTCGGCCAGGGCCTTCGTTCCGTATTCTCTCGACCTGGCCAACCGGCGATCAATCACTGCCGCATTAGCCGTGAGACCGCAACAACCGGAACGATATGGCCGGCCTAACCGCCGCTTGCAGCCGACGGCGCCCGTCGCGATCATGAGGCGCCGCGGCTGAAGCGGAGCACGTTAGACCGGTCGGGGAGCAGCGGCCAGCCCACCGAGGGAGTCCCGTCGCAGCTCGATTGCAGGCTGATGGCCATCGTGGGAGGATCGCCCCATGCCCTCGAATCCGCTGACCGAACTCCTGAAGCTCCCACCCGGGGACCGGGCTGATTTGGCCATGTCCCTCTGGGAAAGCCTCGACGACGAGGCACGGAACGAGCATCTAGAGTTGAGCGAGGCCGACGAGGCCGAGCTCGACCGCCGTTGGGCGGAACACCTGAACGATCCCGATAGCGGCGTGCCGTGGTCCGTGGTTCGCTCGAAGCTTCGCGGCTGAGCATGTCGCTCCGGATTGTGTTTCGGCCCCAGGCCGCTGCTGAGGCGGTCGAGGTTCAGGGCTGGTACGAGTCGCGGAGCGCTGGTCTGGGCGACCAGTTCGGTGGAGCCCTCAAGGCACTCGTGGAGCGGATCGCCGCCATGCCCTCAGCGTTTCCTCGGGTGCATGGCGCAACGCAGCGAGCCGTCCTGCGTCGCTTTCCCTACGCGGTCTACTTCCGCGTGGCTGCTGATTCGGTCGTTGTTCTATCGATTCATGGCCGGCAACATCCGTCTCACTGGCGACATCGCAGGTAGGTGGATCGCAGACGGTCTAACCGCCGCTTGCAGCCGACGGCGCCTGGCGTGATCATCAGGCGCCGCGGCTGAAGCGGAGCACGTTAGCCGGGCCGGGCGCCAGCGATTCGGCCGATGATGGGACGACGCATGCTCAGTCGCGCACAGGAGATGCGGGTGTTCCTTGGCATCGTCATGCAGCCCTTGGTCGTTGGGGTGCTTGCCTTTGTCAGCGCTCCGCTGCTGCTGTTGGATCGCAGCGGGCGAACGCTCGCGGGCGGGTTGGCGCGAGACGTTGTCGAGTCGGCTCTGTCTGTGGCCGTGGCGACGAGTCTACTCGCCCTCATCGTCGCCCTGGTAGGCGCGTTGCCCGTGGCCGTGTGGCTACTCAAACGGCGGCAGGTATCGCTCTTCGAGGCGTGCGTCTATGGAGTCGGACTGGGGAACGTGCCGTTTGTCGTGGGCACGGCCTTGGCAGGCACCCTGGGCTTGATCCGATCTCGTGGGCACCTTTGCAAAGGTGGATACGATGGCCCGCATGGCCCCCGAGACCCCGCCGCGCCGGACCCGGCGCAGCTTCGATGACGACTTCAAAGCCCAGGCCGTCCGCCTGGTGCTCGACGAGGGCAAGAGCGTGGGCGCCGCGGCCCGCGACCTCGACCTGACCGAGTCGGCCCTCCGCCAGTGGGTCGAGCGCGCCCGCGCCGACCGCACCGGCGGCCGCACGGGGCTGACCACCGCCGAGCGCGACGAGCTGGCCAAGCTGCGCAAGGAGAATCGCGAGTTGCGGGTGGAGCGCGACATCCTAAAAAAAGCCGCGGCCTTCTTCGCGAAGCACCAGGCGTGAGGTTCGCCTGGATCGCCACGGAGAAGGCCACGCACCCGCTGCGGGTGCTCTGTCGGGTGCTGCGCGTCACCCCCAGCGGCTTCTATGCCTGGCAGCGGCGGCCCCTGTCGGCCCACGCGCGGCGGGACGGCGAGCTCGACGTGCGCATCCGCGCGCTGTTCACCAAAGCGCGCCAGCGCTACGGGAGCCCGCGCATCCACGACGATCTGCGCGAGGCCGGCGTGCCGGTCAGTCGCAAGCGCGTGGCGCGCCTGATGCGCCAGGCGGGGCTGCGGGCGCGCCAGCGCAAGCGGTACCGCTCGACGACGATGAGTGAGCACGACCAGCCGATCGCGCCCAATCACCTCGCGCAAGCGTTCGAGGCCCATGCGCCTAATCAGCGCTGGGTGGGCGACACGACCGAGTTCGCCATCGGGACCAGCGGCAAGCTCTATCTCGCCGCGATCCTCGACCTCTACTCGCGGTTCGTCGTGGGCTGGGCGGTCAGTGCCGTCAATGACCGGCATCTGACGATCAAGGCGCTCGATCAGGCGCTGCGTCGCCGCGGGCCGGCGCCTGGGCTCTTGCACCACTCCGATCAGGGCTGCACGTACGCCAGCGCCGACTACCAGCGGGTGCTCGAGGCCCGTGGCCTCGTCTGCAGCATGAGTCGGCGCGGTAACTGTTACGACAACGCGGTGGCGGAGAGCTTCTTCTCCACCGTGAAGAGTGAGCTCGCCGATCGCTTCGACAGCTTCGGTGAGGCCAAGATGGAGTTGTTCGACTACATAGAAGTGTTCTACAACCAGCAACGTCGGCACTCGACGATCGGGCGGATCAGTCCGGCCGCGTTCGAGCGCCGGTTCTCCGCTCAGGCGGCGTAGTTAACCCGTCCACAGAATCGGATCAAGCCCAGTGACCGCGCTATGTCCCCGCTGCGGCATCGACAGCGTGTTGCCGTCTGCCGCCCCAATTCGCTGGGACGAGACGCTGCTCTCCGAGATGCAGGCGTTCTGGTTTTGACAGCGCGCGTGACGCAAGATGTCCACTAATCGACGTCATGGTCAACACGTCCGTCACGTTGACGGTCGGCGAGCTCGTCATCGCGCCGAAGTTCGGTCAAGCTGGCGAGCACAGGGCGTGGGGGTTGGCATTCGCGTGCGATCTGCCGCCAGTACTCAAGAGTCGCCTTTTCTGGCAGGCGTGGGAATGCGTGCGGAAGGCGCCATCGTCGTTTACTGGCGGACCGCCTAACCGCCGCTTGCAGCCGACGGCGCCCGACGCGATCCTGAGGCGCCGCGGCTGAAGCGGAGCACGTTAGGTTGCCTCGACTAGCGGGACGCCGTCGTCGAGCGTTGTCGAATCCAACTTGCGAGTGCGTCTTCGGAGACGTGGCCCGCCGCGAGCGAAACAAACTGCACGACCACGTCCTCATCGGTGGCTTCGAATGCGCAGCCGTTGACGCCCAGGAACGTGACCATGGTGAGGAATCCGATTCGCTTGTTGCCGTCGCGATACGGATGGTTCTTCACGAGCCCGAACGCATAGGCAGCGGCGAGCGCCGGCACGTCGGTCGCCGGGCGGTAGTGCCAAACTTGTCGTGGTCGGGCAAGCGCCGATTCCAGCGCGTTGTCATCCCGCACGCCCGGCAAGCCGCCGTGCTCGCGAAGCTGGTCGGCGTGAATGGCGTCCACGACGAGGCGCGACAGCCAAGTCGGCTCGCGGCGCGGCCCCATGGGCTATTTGGCGAGTTCCCGCAGGGCGTTGCGGTAGGTTTTGGCCGCTCTTGCCGCCACCTTCAGGGCTCGCTCGGCTTCGGGGTCGTAGGGCGTCAACAGAATGCCCCGGTCGGTCTCGATCGCCAAGACGCGGTCGCCCGCCTCCAGATGGAGCCGGTCGGCCATGTCCTTGGGCAGGGTGGCACTGACCGAGCCGCCGGCTTGTCGCAAGGTCAGCTCTTTGGTCACGGGCGCAGAGTAGCACATTTGTGCTACGCAACCTAACCGCCGCTTGCAGCCGACGGCGCCCGGCGTGATCATGAGGCGCCGCGGCTGAAGCGGAGCACGTTAGACCGGTCGGGGAGCAGCGGCCAGCCCACCGAGGGAGTCCCGTCGCAGCTCGATTGCAGGCTGATGGCCATCGTGGGAGGATCGCCCCATGCCCTCGAATCCGCTGACCGAACTCCTGAAGCTCCCACCCGGGGACCGGGCTGATTTGGCCATGTCCCTCTGGGAAAGCCTCGACGACGAGGCACGGAACGAGCATCTAGAGTTGAGCGAGGCCGACGAGGCCGAGCTCGACCGCCGTTGGGCGGAACACCTGAACGATCCCGATAGCGGCGTGCCGTGGTCCGTGGTTCGCTCGAAGCTTCGCGGCTGAGCATGTCGCTCCGGATTGTGTTTCGGCCCCAGGCCGCTGCTGAGGCGGTCGAGGTTCAGGGCTGGTACGAGTCGCGGAGCGCTGGTCTGGGCGACCAGTTCGGTGGAGCCCTCAAGGCACTCGTGGAGCGGATCGCCGCCATGCCCTCAGCGTTTCCTCGGGTGCATGGCGCAACGCAGTGAGCCGTCCTGCGTCGCTTTCCCTACGCTGTCTACTTCCGCGTGGCTGCTGATTCGGTCGTTGTTCTATCGATTCATGGCCGGCAACATCCGTCTCACTGGCGACATCGCAGGTAGCTGGATCGCGGACGGTCTAACCGCCGCTTGCAGCCGACGGCGCCTGGCGTGATCATCAGGCGCCGCGGCTGAAGCGGAACACGTTAGGCGGGTAGGTATTTCACATGCGCTGGCCATTTTCAAAAAGCGACCGGAAGCTGGAGATCCCTCCGATCGAAACGCAGCAATGGACGGTCGCGCAAGCAAACGACGGAGGCCAGCCTCTACTCGTGCGCATCAACGAGAGCGTGCGGCGGCTTGCAGGACATCCAGGGCTTCCGATCAAGCTGGGCTTCGCGATACCGCTCAATCAACCTCGCGAAGGCGGGCTCCCTGATGCTCACGAGAATGAGCAGCTCGGTGCCATCGAAGACCTCCTCGTGGCGCGGGTCTTGCGATCTGGCCCGGGTGTGTTCGCGCTCGCCCTCACCAACGGGGTGATGAAGGAATACGTCTTCTACGTCGCGAGCGGGCTGGATATAGCAGCCCTACACGCGGAGGTGCAGCAGCGAGTATCAAGCCATGAGGTCCAGTGCATGGCTATCGAAGACCCGACATGGGAGTCCTATCGCGACTTTTCACCGTAGCGCGTGCTGCGGGCTCTGGGAGAGCTGCCTAACCGCCGCTTGCAGCCGACGGCGCCTGGCGGGATCCTGAGGCGCCGCGGCTGAAGCGGAGCACGTTAGGCGCACCAATCGGCGCTCAATCAAGGTCACTTGCACATGGCCACATGGTTTGGGGTCTTCGTTGCCGTGTACGGCATTCCGGTTGTCATCTACCTCGCTTTCGCAATTCCAGCGCTATTGGCACTCCGCAGCCGCGCACTCGACGATACCCCGACGGCCATATGGGCGCTAACGATCGTGGCGATCCCTGTTATGGGTGCGGCAGCGTTCGCGTTCCTGGGGCCCGGCATCCGGGCACGTTAGCCGGCGCCGCGCTGCCAACATCCGCTCCTGCTGATGCCGCACGGAGACCTCCATCTGACACGGGCGCGGGATCGACGGCGGCGAGCGGCGTGCTGGGGCTGCAGCACTGCCCCGCCCGCCGTGGGAGCCCAAGAGCTTGGCGCACGTCACCGCGGGAGACTGTGAACACCGGAGAACGCCGTGCGAGGCGCTGTGAAGAGATCGCATCTGCAGGGTGGACGGTCTGAGCTGACATCTGCGTTGCGCTTCTTGTGGAGGTATCGCACGGATGCCGCCGTTGAACAGTTCTTCGCTGGCTACTTGCCAAGACGGCGGCATCGACTTGGACAGGACGAGGTCACCGTACTCGACGAGCGTGCCTCGGGCGGATAGGCTGCCCAAGCGGCGCGTGAACCAAGCCGAGGCCTGGGTCAACTCGCAGCTCGCTTCGATGGTTCATTCTCTCGTGGTGGCTGATCGCCGCGCGTGTCCTTGAGTTCTTCGCTACGGGACAACTTGCGGCGGTGGCCTCGGCAGGTAAAGCGGAGCACGTCAGGCCGCGAAACCCTCAGGGAGGAGGAACGATGCAATTGCCCTTTTCCCGCGACGCATTTCTCGACGTGTTCGGGGCGTACAACTCGCGGCTGTGGCTGGCCGCTGCCCTGCTCTGGGTCGCTACGGCGGTCGCGCACTGGGTGTGGCTCCGTGGCGGGGTGAGCCGACGCGTGCTCTTGATCGTGCTTGCCGTCCATTGGGCATGGTCAGGCATCGCGTACCATTGGCTCTTCTTCCGGAGCATCAATCCGGCCGCCACCATCTTTGCAGCACTGTTCGTGTTGCAGGCGGTTCTGTTCGTGTGGCTGGCAGTCGCGGCCAGAGGACGCGCCACTGTGCCGACCGGCGTGCGCTGTACCGTTGGCGCCGCACTCGTCGTTTACGGTCTTCTCTATCCATTCATCGGCTTCGTCGTTGGGCTGGACTACCCGCGACTGCCGCTCTTCGCTGTCCCGTGCCCCACCACACTCGTCACAGCCGGCTTCTTGGTCGCCGCCGTCAAGGTGCCACGCTTCGTGGCGGTCGTGCCGATCCTGTGGGCTGCAGTGGGCAGTTCTGCTGCCTTCACACTGGGGATGACAGCCGATCTGGCCCTTGTCATCGCTGGCGCACTGCTCACGTTCGATCTGGTTGTACCGACAGCGTTGGGGCGAAGGGCCGCAGCCTGACCGCCGCTTGCCGCCGACGGCGCCGGGCGTGATCCCGACGCGCAGCGGCCGAAGCGGAGCACGTGTGGCGTCCACCGCAGCCCGCCCCGCAGGACGACGCGAGAATGCGGCGTGGACGTGCCGAACGCCAATCGCGCCATCATCGACCGGGCGAAAGATGCGGGTGCAGATGGCGCGGGCGCAGTTGGAAGGCTACCTGTCGTCGGCCAGCCACCCGGTAGGGCGGTTCAAGGCGCGGGTGTTTGCGCGGCTTGGCTTCAGGGCCAGCGAGTGATGGCTGTTCGAGCAAGCCTTACGCGAGCAGCATCTGGCACGGGCCGCAGAGGCCGGTCGGTGGACGCCGTCGGCCAGTCGTTCACCATTCGCGCTATGCTGCGAGGACCGACCGGAGCGCCGGCGCTCGTGACCAGCGTCTGGTTCCTCCGGGCGCTGAAGACCGTCCGGGACTCGTGACCGCCTTTGCCCCCCGACCTTACCTTCCGATCCGCCCGGGTCTCCGAAAGAGAAGCGCTCGAGGCATTGCAGTGGCGGGCGTCCCTCAACAATCCCGGGGATCGTGAGGCTCTGCTGGCTCACCCTGATGCGATCCACATCCCACCCGATCAACTCGCCGGTGGGCTGGTCTTCGTTGCCGAAAGCGGGGGCGCCATCGTCGGCTTTGCGGCCCTCGTGTCACGCAGCGACGGCGACTCGGAACTCGACGCGCTCTTTGTCGAGCCGGGTCTCTGGCGTCGCGGTTACGGCAAAGCGCTGCTGCTCCATTGCGCTCAGGCGGCGCGGGACCGCGGCTCGGCGGCACTTCACGTCGTCGGAAATCGGCATGCGGAAGCGTTTTACAGAAGCTGCGGCTTTGAGCTCGTTGGGGCCGCGGAAACCCGGTTCGGATCAGGCTTACTCATGCGCATGCGGTTGTGACGGATCATGCGGCCACCCTAGTGAGGCCCACAGCGGTCCGACCGCCGCTTGCCGCCGACGGCGCCGGGCGTGATGATGAGGCGCCGCGCCTGGAGCGGAGCACGTCATTCCGACGCGCGTTCTCGAGGAGCTTCCGATGGCCCCGACGCGCTGCGAAGAGTGCGGAGCCGAGTACACGGACCCGCAAGCAGCAGGCGCTGAGCCGCTTCTACCCTGATGTGACGTGGACGGGATCCATCGAAGCCGGCGGCATGGGGCGGGGACCCCGGCACAGACTGGGACGGGATGGGGCAAGCACGAGCGCATCCAGGATGGGCGATGGATCGTGCGCCCATGACGCCTGCAGACAGAACTCCGGTTCAGGGACAACTCGCATGAAACGATACGTACTCGCTTTGCTGATCGGTCTCCTGCCCGCGGTTGCCGGCGCCCAGGCCAACCCTGCCGCGCAGGCCGCTCGCTCGTGGCGCCAGCAGCACGAGCGGGCGATCGTCGACGAGTTCGTCACCCTTCTGTCGATCCCGAACATCGCGCGCGATCGCGAGGACATCCAGCGTAACGCGGAGGCCATCGCAGCCATGATGGCGAAACGGGGGCTGGCGCCGAAACTGGTGTCGGTCCCCGGGGGCAATCCGATTGTGTTCGGTGAGATTCGCACGCCGGGCGCCACTCGAACACTCGCGTTCTACGCGCACTACGACGGTCAACCGCTCGACGCCAAGGAATGGGCCTCACCGCCGTTCGTGCCAACGCTGCGCGACAAGCCGACGGAAGACGGCGGGCAGGTGATCCCGCTGCCACCGGTTGGCGCGACGTTCGACCCCGAGTGGCGGCTGTACGCTCGCGGGGCGGCCGACGACAAGGCGCCAGTCATCGCCCTCATGACCGCCGTCGACGCCATCCGTGCCGCCGGCATGACGTTCAGGGCAAACATCAAATTTGCGTTCGAAGGGGAGGAAGAGGCCGGATCGGTGAACCTCGAACGAACGCTGGCAGCCAACAAGGACCTCTTTGCGGCAGATCTCTGGCTGATGTGCGATGCGCCGCTCTATCAGACGCGGCAGCAATCGATCATCTTCGGCGCGCGTGGCGTGACACAGGTCGACATCACCGTCTATGGACCGCGTGCCGAGCTGCACAGCGGCCATTACGGCAACTGGGCGCCGAACCCGGCCATGTCGCTCGCGCGGCTGCTGACGTCCATGAAGGACGACAAGGGCCGCGTCCTCGTTGAGGGCTTCTACGACGACGTCGAACCGCTCGGGCCGGTGGAGAAGCGGGCGCTCGCCGAGGCACCGGCGATCGGCACGGATCTGATGCGTCAGTTCTGGCTCGGTTCAACCGACGGCGGTCCGCTGACGCTCAACGAGCTGATCACGGTCCCGTCACTCAACATCCGGGGGATGACCAGCTCGCGCACCGGCGCGCAGGCCTCGAACGTGATCCCGGCCTCGGCGACGGTGAGCATCGACATCCGGATGGTGAAGGGCATGGACGGCCGCAAGACCGGACAACAGATCACCGATCACATCCGCACGCAGGGCTTCTTCGTCGTCGACCGCGAGCCGACGGCCGACGAGCGCCGCGCGCACCCGAAGGTGGCCAAGGTGGTCGTCGTTCGAACCGGCGCCGGCTCGCGTACGCCGATGGACCTGCCGATCTCCCAGGAAGTCATCCGGACGGTCGAAAGCGTCCGCGGCCGCGCCGTCAAGCTACCAACGATGGGCGGGGGCCTTCCGCTCGCGCAGGTGGAACGGCCTCTCGGGACCCGGACGATCGTGATTCCCATGGGGAATCATGACAACAATCAGCACAGCTCTGATGAGAACCTGAGGATCCAGAACCTCTGGGACGGAATCGAACTGATGGCGGCCCTTCTGACGATGTAAGGGGCCGGGTGCGAGCCCTCGGACCGATCGCTGTCCGAGCAAGCGCTGGACCGGACGCCCGCGATTCGGTGAGGGCGCGGCCGCTGGTGAACGCAGGCGTTCGATTGTCAAGAGCGCATGACGGTGCGCTGGCGCATGTTGGGGATGGTGCGGGAAGACAGCTTCAGCGAATCACGGGAAGGCGCGCATGGAGAGATCGATTGAAGTCCTTGCCATCATTCTGTTCGGGGTCATTGGTCTCTCGCACATTGTGCAACCCAGGGCCTGGGTGGACTTCTTCATCCTCTTGCGAGGCAAGGGGGAAGCCGGCGTCTTCGTGGACGGGCTCGTGAATCTGCCATTTGCAGGCGCTATCATCGCCTTTCACAACATATGGTCCGGAATACCCGTCGTGTTGACGCTGGTGGGCTGGGGCCTTCTCGTCAAGAGCCTGATTCGCTTCTGCGCACCGAAACTGGGGTTGAGGATGATGGCGCGGGTGTCCGTGGAACGGTCCTGGGAGTTCCAGGTGGCTGGCGCCGGCCTCGTGGCCCTTGCGGGCCTCCTTGGCTACGGGATCTACGCTGGCTGAGCGTCACACCAGAGCTAAGCGAAGGCCGCCGGTAGCGTGTATCGCAACGCCGCCGAACACCGAATGGAGCCGTCGGCTTGCCGTAGGGCGGCATGAAGCAAGGGAGGAACATGTCCTGGTGGCGTCGATTGCTCGGTCAGGACACCGGCGACGTCGATCCGCGCGTGCCCATTCGATTCGACGCCGGCGGATGGACGCCGAACCGCCGTGCAACGGGCGCGCGTGAATGGACCGACGCACTCGGCAACGTCCTGCGGCTGGAGATCGAAACGGAACCCGCACCGTACCTGGCGGCCGCGACAGATCTGTCGGCGCTTCGCGAATGGTGCCGGCGAAACGCCGCTCAGCGAGATGGCGGGATCGTGTCTGTCGATGTGGTGGAGGTCGATGGCCGTCAGGCGCTCCAGATCATCGAAAAGTTCGAGCGCCGGCCCACCTACGACTACGAAGGCACCCTCATCGTGCCTCTGCGCGACCGACACTGCCGATTCGTCGTGCGTGCCCGCGAGCAGGGCAGGACCGGCATGCGAGAAGCGGTGATCACGGGCCATCTCGTGTCATCGGGGGAGCTCGACCTCTCAAGCATGCTCGCCGCCGGGAGCGCCAGGGACGGGGCACCGATTCCCGGCTGGTTCTCGGATCCGTACGATCCTGCCTACGAGGGGCGAACGCTCCGATCCCTTGCTGATGATCCGCGCGTCGATGGACTGTTCCCCGATCATCCGCTGTCTCAGGTCCGAATGGCGCTCGTCAAGCTGCGTGCCTCGATCGAGTTCGACGATGTCGACGAGACGGAGCGGGGTCCGACGCTGACGTTCGCCTCGGCCGGAGAGGAGCGCCGATCCGGCCGCGAGATGTCTGCCGTGGCTGTCGGCACGCTACTCCTCCAAGGGGGCCGCGTCGTGGACGCGCAGACGATACTCGAGGAGTCCTTGAAGCGCCACGTCCCGAACGCAGGCGGTGAGCCCGCTCGCGTAGCCATGGAGTGGCAGCTCCTTGGCCTGGCGCACGAGCTGCAGGGGCACCTTGACCAGGCGGAGGCGGCCTTCGAGGCGTCCGCCACGGGATTCGCGGCCTCGCTTGGCGAGCGACATCTCCGCACCGCGCAAGCCATCAACAGTCGTGCGCGCATCCTGATTTCGCGCAAGGATGCCGACGCGGCCGAACCGCTGTTTCGATTCAGCCTCGAGGTGTTCGAGTCAGGACCGGCCGAGACGAGCGATGCCGCGGTGGCGTGGAACGGCCTCGGGCTCGTCCACATCGCCCGTGAGCAGTACGAAGAGGCAGTCGGCTGCTTCGAACGCGCCGTCGACATCTTCGAGCGGGCGAACGGGCCGGCCTTTCCGGACACGGCGACGGCGTTGCGCAACATGGCCCTGGCGTGGAAACGTTTGGGAGACCTGGAACGCATGGCTGAGGCGTGGCAACGTGCGGAGGATGTGGAGAGAGCGGCACAACGCCGGCGCCCCGGGATTGGCTGAAGTGGGCTTGGAACTGGAGCTGACGGGGAACGCCTCCAGCGTCATTCCATGCGGCCGGGTGGAGCACGAGATGGACCCTTCGCGAAGGGCATTTGTGGCGGCAGTCGTGAGCGTGCTCGCGTGGCCTGAGGACGGGATGAAGGCCGAGAGTGGTGATGGCCCGGCGGCGCCCAGGAACTTCATCTTCTTCGGACGCGAGCGGCAGCGAATCTCGGAGCGCGCCTTCCTCGAGCACCCGCACATCGTCGGAGCCCAGCTCAAGTACACGTGGCGTGAACTCGAGCCCGAGCGGGATCGGTACCAAGTCCAACCGTTGCTCGACGACCTCGCGTTCCTCGAGGCGCGCGGCAAGCGGCTCTTCGTGCAACTGCAGGACGTGTTGTTCTCCGAGGAGCCAGTGGTCCCCGACTACCTTCGCACGGACCCGGCCTTCGGGGGCGGTGCCGCGCGCAAGTACGAGTACGAAGGAGACGACGAGTCCGGGGCCCGCTTCGACGGCTGGGTGGCGCGACGATGGGACCCGGCCGTGCGCGCGCGCTTCATCAGGCTGCTCGAGGTGCTCGGCACGAAAGTCGATGGACGGATCGAAGGCGTGAACCTCGCCGAGACGTCCGTGGGCTTCGGCGAGAGCGGGAAACTCCATCCCAGGGGATTCACCTACGAGAACTATGTCGAAGGCGTCAAGGCCACCATGACGGGGGCGCGCCGTGCGTTTCCGCGCTCGTGCGTGATCCAGTATGCCAACTTCATGCCGGGGGAGTGGCTCCCCTGGACGGACCGCGGCTATCTCCGAGCAGTCTACGCCTGGGCTGATCGCATCGGGGTGGGCGTCGGCGGGCCCGATCTGCTTCCGTACCGCAAGGGTCAGCAGAACCATAGCTACCCGCTCATCGCGGCACGGGGGCGCCACACTCCGGCCGGGGTCGCTGTGCAGGATGGCAATCTCGGGGGATCAATCCCGCCACGGGGAAACGCGTGACAGTGGCGGAGCTGTACGCCTTCGCGACGGCACGGCTGCGGCTGGACTACATCTTCTGGGGCACGGAGGAGCCGTACTATTCCAGGGAGATTCTTCCGTACCTGGCTGGTGTCGGTTCGAGTGATGTTCGCTGAATCCTGTTGCGGGCGCCGCTCATCAAGTAGAGCCAGCAGGCACCTCGCGTGGACCACATACGGCCTGACCGCCGGGTACACAGCCAACGCGCCGCGCATCGCTCACACCGTTCGGCTGATTCGGTAACGGCAAGGCGACACGGACATCCATGCTCGACATTTCGCAGGCTTCGACTTCCGAAGAGATCGCCACTGTTCGAGCGCTCATGCTCGAGTACCACGCCCTTCTTGGGGTCGATCTCCGGTTTCAAGGCTTCGAGGCCGAGGTCCGCGGCCTTCCGGGTGCCTACGCTCCGCCCAGAGGCCGCCTGCTGCTCGCCACCCATGCGGGTACGGCCGTCGGCTGCGTCGCCCTGCAGGAGGCCGGGTGGCCGCGGGGAGAGATGAAGCGGCTCTTCGTTCGTCCCTCTGGTCGGGGCCTTGGCGTCGGCCGGGCTCTTGTTTCGGCCGTTCTCTCCCAGGCCGTCGTCATCGGCTACACCGAGGTCGTCCTCGACACCCTGCCCTCGATGACCGAGGCGCAACGGCTCTACGAGCAGTTCGGCTTCCGCGACATACCCGCGTATCGTCCGAACCCCGTTCACGGCGCACGCTATCTCTCCAAGTCCCTTGTCGGGGCCTGACCACGACACATTGGACCGCGGAGGACACCATCCCTGGAGTCACGGGCTGACCAGCCTGCGCCTGTGGCATCATGCGTGGCATTCCAGCTGATCCGCACGAGCGGAGCAGGTTCCCCGGCCGGTTCGCAGCCGATTCGGGCCGATGCAGGCAGCTCGACCGACACTGCCTCTCTCCGGGGGCGGTTGGCGCCGTGATTGCTGCGGGGGGCGGCGATCGGACTCCGGACATCGTGGTCGCCATGGATGGGGTCATGCTGCGCCGATACACGCGGGCGCGAACGTCAGGCGCCAGGAGTTGCTGATGCAGACACCACGCGCTACCCCCTGTTGGTCCCATGCGGTCGTCGCGTGCCTCCTCGCCGCGACTACGGTGAGTGCGCAAAGGGGCTTCGGTCCGCGCGACGTCGATGCGTTGCCGAGCAGCGCGCCGACTCGAATCGCGCGCTATGGCAGTCACGAACTGGCGTTCGGCGAGCTCCGGATGCCGTCAGGTACCGGCCCGTTCCCGGTGGCCGTCGTCATTCACGGCGGCTGCTGGACCGTGGGATTCGCCACGCTGAAGAACACGGCGCCGCTGGCCTCGGCGCTCACTGACGCCGGCGTGGCGACCTGGAACATCGAGTATCGGCAGGTGGGTGACCCCGGCGCCGGATGGCCCGGCACCTTTCTCGACGTCGGCGCCGGCGTCGATTACCTGCGCACCCTCGCCGAGACATACCCGATCGATCTGGCGCGGGTCACCGTGATCGGGCACTCGGCCGGCGCGCACCTGGCGTTGTGGAGTGCTGGCCGAGCCGTCCTCCCCGCCGAGAGCCCGATTCGCGGCCCGAACCCACTCAAGGTGGCTGCAGCCGTCGCGATCGACGGCCCCGCGGACGTGGGTGGACTCGTCGGCCGCGACGCCGACATCTGCGGCAAACCGGTCATCGCGCCGCTCATGGGCGGTACACCGGCCGAGCAGCCAGCGCGGTATCGCGACGCGTCGCCCCAGGAGATGCTCCCGCTTCGCGTGCCGCAGTACCTCGTCGCGGCTGCGGTGCTCACGCACGAGGATGCGCGACGCCATGAGGCGCGCGGCCGTGCGGCCGGCGACACGGTGGTGGTCCTGCCGGTGACCAACGGCAACCACTTCGACGTGATCGGACCCGGGCGCGCCGCATTCCCGGAAGTGCTGGCGTTCATCCGCCGGGCGATGGCACTGCAGCAGTAGGAGGAGAATCTCCGATGAGCAAGGTGACGCCGTTCCTGATGTTCAACGACCAACTCGAGGCGGCCATCGCGTTCTACACCGCCACGTTCCCCGACTCCGAGGTCAGGAACATCGCCCGCACCGGCGAGGACGGCCCGGTCACCTCGGCGGAGTTCGTCGTCGGCGGGCAGGTTTTCATGGGCTACAACGGCGGCCCGTACTTCGCGTTCTCCGAAGGCTTCTCGCTCTTTGTCGACTGCGAAGACCAGGCCGAGGTCGACAGGTACTGGGACGCGCTCGTCAACGCCGGGGCCACGCCGACCGCGTGCGGCTGGATCAAGGACCCGTTCGGCCTCTCCTGGCAGATCGTGCCCCGGCGCTTCATGGAGCTGATTCGCGACAGGGACGCCACGAAAGTCAAGGCCGTGATGGCCGCCATGATGACGATGGCGAAGCTCGACGTGGCTGAACTCGAGCGCGCCTACGAGGCGGCGCCCGTGTCGCACAGCGATCGCACCAGCTTTGCCATCCGCTATGCCGCCGCATGGAGCGGGAAGGATCCCGTGGCCTTCGGAGCGTTCTACGAGGAGAATGGCTCGCTCGTGGTGAACGGCTCGCCGTCGGTCGGGCGACCGGCCATCGTCGCGACGGCGCGCGCGTACATGGAGGCGTTCCCCGACATGACGGTTCGCCTGGAGTCCCTGCACGAGGAGGAGGGAACGACGGTGTTCCACTGGATCTGGACCGGCACCAACACGGGACCCGGCGGCACCGGGAGGTCGGTGCGCCTGAGCGGCCACGAGCGGTGGACCTTCGGGTCCAGCGGGCTGATTCTGACGTCGGAGGGCCACTTCGACGCGGCCGAGTACCAGCGCCAACTCACGGGCACGATCGCTCGCTGACACGGCGCAACGGCTGCCCCTCGACGATCTGCGCAAGCGGCGACGCGGCGTGAGGCTGCATCGTCCTGGGCGCCGCGGCGGCCCTATGGTGGTCACGGGGACAGGAGCGCAGGGATGGCGTGGCTCTTCGACGTCTGGATGCTGACGTTCTGGATCCCGGTGCTCGCATCGGCCGGGACCGGCTGGTTTGCCATCGAGAGCGGCCTGGTGCGATCGCTGCCGATCGCGTTGTGGTTCCTCGCGGCATTGGTGCTGCAGTTCGAGTCGGCGCCGTTGTCGCTGGCATGGAGCGCCGGCCTGGTCGGCCAGACGGTCCTGGCCATCTACCTGAGCATCCGGCTGAGGCTCGAGACCTGACACGCACCGACGCCGTCTCGCTGGCGGCGCCGGTATGCTGACCGCTTACGGCACCTCCATGTGGCTTCCACGATGAACCTGCCTGCCCGACTCGACCCGATCGACATCCGCATCACGCACTGGATGGCCCGCCACGGCATCACCCTGACCAGAGTCGCGCTGGGCGTGGTGTTCCTGTGGTTCGGCATCATCAAGTTCGTGCCGACCTGGAGTCCGGCTGCCGACCTGGCGACGCGGACCATCGAGCACCTGACGTTCGGCGTCGTTCCGCCAGCCGTGAGCCTGCCCGTGCTGGCCGCGTGGGAGTCGCTGATCGGACTGGGCCTGCTCACGGGCCGGTACCTCAGGACGACGCTGCTGCTCCTGTTCGCCCAGATGCCAGGCACCCTGACGCCGCTCCTGCTGTTTCCGGCCGAGACGTTCCGCGCCTTCCCCTACGCCCCCACCCTCGAGGGCCAGTACATCATCAAGAACCTCGTGCTCGTCGCGGCCGCAATCGTCGTCGGCGCCACCGTACGCGGCGGGCAGCTGCAGGCATCAGGTCCGGACGCGCGCTGACGTCACTTCCACGGGTCGAACGTCGGCGCGACTTCCTGGCCGATGACGACGACCGCATCGAAGGAGTCCGCCCAGGTGTCCGACCCGACAGCGCCCAGCAGGCGTGAGGGCACCGACCCGAGGCGACGCAGGGCGGGTGCATCGAGCAGCGCCCACGGCGTGTCGCGCGTTGCCGTCGCTTCGAGCGACTCCGGCGGCGCCGCGGCAAGCGGGCGTGCCGGCCGTCCCGCCATCGCCGAGGCGCCAGCCGCGGCGGTGAACCCGATGGCCGCGACGCGATCGCCCCAGCGCTCGACCGCCAGCGCGCCGAGTGGCGGCTCGGGCCACGTGCCACGCTGCTTGGCGGCATGCACGGTCGCCGTCCACACGACGACGCGGCTGTTGGCGGGGAGGCGCGTGAGGTGCCACTCCAGCGCGCGGAACATCGACGCGTCGCGGCCGGTCGTCCCGTCGCTCCGCTGCCGAGCGGCGTAGCGGGCGAAGCTCTCCAGCATCGCGCGGTCCGAGGCGTCGAAGGCGCCACGACTCGTGGCCGTATCGGCGGCGTTGCGTGAACACTGCTGCAATCGCTGCTTCTCGGCCTCGTCGAAGGGGTGCGCGGCGTCGTACGTCCAGCGCAGGTGCCTGTCGACGACCTCGCGACACTCCGCGGCGCGCGGTTCCGGCGACGCAGACGCGACCAGGCCGGGCAGCGTCGCGCGGGCATAGCGGGACGTGATGCTCACCTGGTCGTCGAGTCCGCCGAGCGTCACGCGCCTGGCCGTGGCCGCATCGAACAGCGACCGGCGCCAGGTCCCCAGCTCGCGCGTCCACCAGAAGCGCCCGATGGCCTCGTCGAGTTGCTCCGGCGTGGCGGTACGCGCCTCGATCGCCCGCGCCAATCCGACGAAGTCGTACATCGGCGCCTCGAAGAGCACGGCGGTGAAGCCGCACTGCGCGATCAGCCGATCGACGAGGCGCGCCTTGACGTCGAAGGCGTGTGCCTCGCCGTGGCTGGGGAGTTCGCCGAGGAGCACGACCCGCTTGTCGCACGTCGTCGCCACGAGGCGCTCGACGATCGACTCGGGCACGCGCTCCTGTGCGTGCATCGCCTGTGACGTCGACAGCAGCGCGCCGCTCACCACGCAGGCGAGCATCGCGACGATGGCTCTGGCGGACCGTCGGCTCACGTGGACGTTCGTGCGCATGTCGAGGGGCCCCGAGCTACTTGCCGCCCGTCCGTGTCTTCGCGGCAGCCGGCGCCGACGCCTGGCCCGAGGCCGTCGCGGACGCCGGGGCAGGCGGTTCCAGCTTCCACCACCACTGCGGGCCGAGTGCCTTCCTGCGCGGGTACGTTTCGTCGAGCGTCGCCGCGTCGTACAGGCGGCCGTTCTTCATCACCTCAGCGAGCTTGAAGGTGTTCTTGATGTCGTCGAGCGGGTTGGCGTCGAGCACGAGCAGGTCGGCGAGCTTGCCGACCTCGAGGGAGCCGAGTTCCTTGCCGAAGCCGATCGCGCTGGCGCTGTCGATGGTCGCGGCGCGCAGCACGCGGTGCGGCGTCATGCCGCCCGAGGCCATCATCCACAACTCCCAGTGCACGCCCATGCCCTGCACCTCGCCGTGCGAGCCGAGGCCGACCTTGCCGCCACCCTCGGTCCACTTCGCGAGCTGCCTGGCATGCAGCGGGAACACGTACTGGTCCTCGCGGTGCCAGTCGGTGTTGCGCCAGCTGTCGAGTTCCTCGTGCGGCGTGAAGCGACGCAGCCTCGGGTCTGCATCCAGCGTCGTCCCGTTGGTCAGGTAGTGCTGACGGCCGATCGGGCCGCCATAGCTCACGATCAGCGTCGGCGTGTACGTGATGCCGCTGCCGGCGCCGAGCTTGACGACGTCGGTGAAGAACGGGCTGATGGGCAGCGAGTGCTCGAGGCCGGAGTAGCCGTCCTGCATGAGCGTCAGGTTCATCGTGAAGTTCGAGCCGCCCTCGGTGGTCGGCGTGAGCCCGAGTTCCTTCGCGGCCATGATCACCCACTGCCGCACCTTGCGGTCGCCGACCAGGTACTGCTTGATCGTCTTGGTGTTGTAGTGATCCGAGTACCGCCGGAGCGCGTCGCGCGCGTCCTCGAGGCTGCGGATGTTGTCGGCGGCGAAGATGCCGGGGCCGGTCGAGTAGAGGCGCGGCCCGATCAGCTGGCCCGTGTCCATCAGGTCCTGGTACGTCAGCGCGTCCTCCGACGAGGTCTGCGGGTCGCGCTGCGTGGTGACGCCGAAGGCCAGCTGCGCGAGGAACTGCGACACCTGGTTGCGGTGCACGCCCCACGCCACCCACGTGTGCGCGTGGATGTCCACGAGCCCGGGCATGACCGTCTTGCCGGCCAGGTCGCGCACGACGGCGCCCGCCGGAATTGCGACCTTGCCGCGCGGGCCGATCGCCGTGATCCGGTTGTCGGTGATCACGATGTCGCCACGCGCGATCACCTCGTCGCCCTTCATCGTGATCAGGCGTGCGTTGCGCAGCGCGATCACGCCCTTCGGCTTGTCCTTGTCGACGATGAGCTCGACGTCGACGCGATGCGGCTGGTACTCGATTGTCGGCGGCTTGGGCGGCGCGGCCGGCTTGGCGTCGGCGGCCTTGTCGGACGCGGGCGTCGCAGCGGGCGCTGGCCCGGGCGCTGGCGCAGCGGCTGCGGGCGCCGTGCCAGTGGCGGCGGCCCGCTCGGCCTCGGTCTCGGCCTTGACGCGGTTGGCGAGGTCGACCTCGGCCTGCATCGCGATGTCGTGCAGGAAGAAGCTGCGGCCGATCGAGAAGTACGCGCGCGTGCTGTCGGCGGTCCAGCCGATGAAGTCGCCGCCGACCTTGGTCACGCGCCAGGTCGGCACCGACGAGGAAGAGGCCGCTGACACGGTCGGGGCAGTCCCGGTGACGGGCGGTACCGTGATCATGTAGACGTTGCGGTTGGCGCGGACGAGCGCGCGCGTGCCGTCGGGCGACAGGACGACCTCGTCGGGCGTCGGCGGCGGTCCAGGCGGCGCGTCGGGCAGCGGCGGTGGCGCGGGCGCGGTGACCTTGACGACGGTCGTGATGTCGGTGCCGTCGTAGCGCATCGACACCAGTCCCTCCGAGCCGGCCCACACATAGATGCGGTCGGGATCCGGACCGACGTGCGGCGCCTCGCGACCTTCCTGCGTCGAGCCGCCGCCGGCCCACGCGATGCGGGTGACGGCGCCACCCGTCGCCGGCAGCCAGACGTACTCCAGCTCCGCAGCGCCGCTGTGGTTGCCGAAGTCCTCGAGCGTGCGCAGGCGGTGCATCCTCGAGCCGCGCACGCCGATGAGCCGCAAGCCGTCCTTCGAGTACGCGATGCGGTCGTAGAACGCGGTTGCCGACGTGAGCCGTTCGGGCTGTCCGCTGCCGTCGGCGCGGACGCGGCGGATGTGGCCGCCTTCCTCGTCGTTCCACGTGACGTACGCGATGAACTGCCCGTCGGGCGACCACACGGGCCCGTGCTCGACGTCGGTGCCGTCGGTCAGGCGGCGCGCGTTGCGAATCGTCGGGATCGGGGCCGGGGGTACCTCGGCCACCGGTGCGGCGGGTGGTGTGGCGGCAACCTGCGCGACCGCCGTGGACGTGCCGCCCCCCGCCGCTGTGGCAGCGGGCGTTCCTGCCGCGGGCGTGGCAGACGCCGGCGGGCCGGGGGGCGTGGCGCCGGTCGCGGTGCCAGCCTCGGCGTCGGGTTTCTTGTCCGCGTCGGCCGGCTTCTCCTTCGTCGTGCCGCGGCCCTGCGGCAGGTCGGCGATCCACAGGCGGTCGAGCGCCGTGAAGACGACGCGGGTGCCGTCGGGCGACGGACGCGCGCCGCGGATCTGCGACACGCGCAGCTTCTCATCGTCGATCTTGTAGTCGAAGGTGACGAGCGGACCCATGCGCTGGTCGACCTTCGCGGTGAAGGGAATCTCGACGGCCTCTCCACTCGGCACGGCGACGCGCCAGAGCTTGCCGTCGTAGCTGGTGATCAGGGCCGACGAGTCCGGCGTGAACGCGGAGTTCGGGTAGACGTCGCGGTCGCGCGCGCCGCCGCCCTGGCTGTCGTCGCGCTGCACGTCCATCCGCAGCCAGCGGTCCTCGCCAGTAGCCAGGTCGAGCAGCTTGAGCGCCTGGCGCGCATCGTGACGGGTCGAGTAGACGAGCCACTTGCCGTCGGGGCTCGGTACCGGGCGGAAGGCGCCGGTGTGCTCGTGCGTGCGGACGAGCAGGCGTCCCGTCTTCCGATCGAGCTGCGCGACCTGGTACTGGCCGACGACGCGGGGATTGCTGCGGAGCGTGTGCGGGTCGAAGTCGGCGCGCGATTCGTCGAGGTCGATCAGGCGCGTCGGCAGCCCCGGGCGTACCGTGCCACGGACGTTCACCCACAGCGAGTCGGGATCCTTGCCAAAGGCCGGGCCGAGGATGGCCGGCGTGGCCGGGCCGCCAGGTGTCGGGCCTGGCGTGGCGGCCGCCGCCGGGCGCGCGCCGGCGCCGGTCATCTGCACGCCGCTGCCGCCACCTTTGTGGTAGAGCCAGAGCTGCGAGCCCTTGGCCGCGATCACGTACTCGCCGTCGGGCGTCCAGGTCGGCGACATGTAGTTCTCGCGCTCGGTCGTCGTGAGGGCGCGCGGCTTGGTGCCATCGGCGTTGGCGACCCACACGTTCTCGGAGCCATTGCGGTCGCTGATGAACACCAGCGTGCTGCCGTCGGGCGAGAAGGCCGGCTGCATGTCGTAGGCCTGGCCGCTGGTGATGCGCGTCGCCTCGCCGCCGGTGATCGGCAGCGTGTAGAGGTCGCCGAGCAGCTCGAAGACGATCGTCTTGCCGTCGGGCGAGAGGTCGAGCGAGAGCCAGGTGGCCTCCGACGTCGTGAACGAGAGCGTCCGTTCGGTGATGAGCGGCAGGCTCTTGTTCTTGACCGCGTCGGCGGCGGCCTTGTCGTTCTGCGCGCGTGTTTGCGCCATCGGCGCCTGTGGCAGGAGGAGCACGACGACGAGCAGGGACAGCAGGCGGCAGGCAATTCTTGGCATCGGACCTCGGATGAACGTGGAGCGGCGATTATAGGCGGCGTCAAACGTTTGACGTTTGACGTTTGACATCGAACTCGGACGCTGGACGCGGAGGGCAGCCTCGGTCCAATGCAGCTGCGCGCCGGGCACGCCCGACGCCTACGCGCCACTTGTTAACCGCGCCTCGCGTGTCGCGTTCTACAGGCTGGAGGCAGGCGCGTGGGCAAGGTTCGGCGGGGCATCGGCGGGTTCTGGTGTGCGGTCGGGGTTGTGGTGTGGATGGCGGCGGCGGCCGCTGCGGCTGGCGCGCGTGCCGACCATCCCGCGTGCGAGGCGGCCCGCGCCGCACGAGAGGCGTTCGACATGCAGATCCCGTTCGAGGTCATCGACGGGCGCATCTACGTGCAGGTGATGGCCAACGGGCGTGGCCCGTTCCGCTTCGCCCTCGACACGGGCGCCAGCGGCCTCGGTCGCGCCGATGCCAGCCTCGTCGCCGCCCTCGGCCTGGCCATCAGCCCGCCCGTCGCGAACTCGGACGGCGTGGCCACCGCGGCGGCCGACACCACCACGCTCGACGTCCTCGACGTCGGCGGGCTCGTGAAGCGGGACCTGCGGGTGATCACTCGCGACTACAACCGGGGCATGTCTCCCGCCGCCGCCCTTTCGGGCATCGTGGCGCGCGAGTTCTTCGCCGACGGCCTGCTCGTGATCGACTACCCGCGGAGGCTGGTCTCGTTCAGCCGGCGCCTCGCGCTGTCGCCCACGCAGGAGGGAGCACTGCGCTACGAGCGTCCGTTTCGCGTGCCGGTGTCGGTCGGGTCGCTGGTGGTCGAGGGGAACCTCGACACCGGCGCCAACGTCGCCTTCGTACTGCCTCGCGCGCTGTTCGAGCGGGTCCCGGGGACGCCCCTCGAGCCGGTGGGGCAGGGGCGCCTGGCCAACACCACGGTGGACGCCTGGCGTTCCACGGTCCACGGCCCGTTCGTGATCGGGCAGGCCAGTCTCGAGGACGTCGAGGTGCGCGTCTCGGCGCGGTACCCGGAACTGCTGGTGGGCGCCCATGCCCTGCAGTCGTTCGTAGTGGTCATCGACCAGCGATCGCGCGCGCTCGCCGTGTGTCGGTGACCCTCCGGCGGCAGCTTGCCTTCGGCTCCCTCGGGAGCGATGATGGCCGCCACCACAATGCTCCGGCTTGGCGCCACGGCGCTCGCGGTCGCGATCCCCGCCACCCTCGTGCTCGCGGCGCTGCCGTTCCTGCAGCTCGGGGATGGCACAAACCTGCCGCAACTGGCGCTGTTCGTCGGCCGGCTGCATCCCACCGTGCTGCACCTGCCGGTGGCGTTGCTGATCCTTGCGCTGCTGCTCGAGGCGACGCGCCTGCCGTGGCTGGCGCGCCTCGCCCCGGACTTCCCACCGAGCGTCCTCGCGTCGGTGCTCTGGCTGGCTTCGTTGACTGGCCTTGGCGCTGCGGTCGCCGGCTGGTGCCTGTCGCACGAAGGCGGCTACGACGCAGACCTCCTCGGCCGGCACCTGTGGGCCGGCGTCGCGACGGCGACCGGCGCGTTCGTGTGCCTGGTGCTGCACACACTGGCGATCGCGCGGCCTGACCGCACAGCCCTCCGGCACCTGCTGACCCTCGTCGTGCTGGTCACGGGCGGGGTGATGGTCGTCGCCGCGCACGCCGGGGGCAGCCTGACGCATGGCGAGGACTACCTGACCGAGCACGCGCCCACGCCGATCCGTCGGCTCGCGGGCCTGCCGATCCCGCGCGATCGATCGCTCGAACGTCGCACGGCCATCGCCGATCGCGAGGTCTTCGACGGTGTCGCCCTGCGCGTCCTCGAGCGGCACTGCACCGCCTGTCACAACCCAGGCAAGCGCAAGGGCGATCTGGCGATGGATACGCACGCCGGCGTGATGGCTGGTGGCGTGTCGGGGCCCGTCGTGATTGCCGGCGTCGCGGCCGAGAGCGAACTCCTCAGGCGGCTACACCTGCCGCTCGACGACAAGAAGCACATGCCGCCGAAGGGACGGCCGTCGCTGACCGACGACGAGATGGCGGTGCTGACCTGGTGGGTGGCGGCGGGGGCGCCCGCGGCGGGCACGCTCAGGACGGCCAAGGCGCCGGCCGAGGTGCGCGCCGCCTTCTCGCGGATCCTGCCGGAGTCCGAACGACAGGAGATCGAGGCGCACCAGCGTCGACAGGCCGCCGAGTACGAGGCGACCCTCGCGTCACTGCGGGCGTCCGTGCCCGGCTCGCTGCGGGCGATCGTGCCCGGGGAGCGCGAGCTCGAGTACACGGCGGCGGTGGCAGGCAAGGCCTTCGGCGACGCGGAACTGGCGAAGCTGTCGGCGGTGGGCCGCGATCTGGTCTGGCTCGACCTGTCGCGCACGGCGGTCACCGACGCGGGCCTGAAGGCCCTGACCACGATGCCGAACCTGGAACACCTCGACCTGCGCGAGACGGCGATCGGCGATGCCGGCGTCGCGGCACTCGCGCCGCTTGCCAACCTCCGGACGCTCGGCCTCTACGGCACGGCGGTGTCCGACGAGGGGGTGCCCTCGATCCAGCGGCTGGCGGGCGTGACGCGGGTCTACGTCGGTGGCACGCGGGTGACCGAGCGCGGCATCGCGGCGCTCCGCACCGCGCGGAAGGACCTGCGCATCGCGCCCTGAGCGCTTGCGCCTCTGCATCGGCGACGACTATCCTCCGCAGCACGGATGAGAGCCCAGCGGATCCTGCTGCTCGCCTCGGCGGTGCTCGTGGCGAGCCTCGTCGCGGCGGTGGCGCCGCACGTGACGTGGCGCCGCGCCAAGGCGGCCCCGGCGCCTGCCGCGGCGTCTGCCGCCCTGCCGGGCACGATCTCGTTCAACCGGGACATCCGCCCGATTCTGGTCGCCCACTGCTTCCGCTGCCACGGCGTCGATCCCGGCGCTCGCGAGGCGGAGCTGCGTCTCGATCGGCCGGAGTTCGCCTTCGCGCCCCGCAAGAACGGCCAGCCGGTGATCGTCAAGGGCGACCCGGCACGCAGCCCGCTGATGCGGCGCATCCTGTCGAGCGACCCCGAGACGGTGATGCCGCCGCCCGAGACGCACAAGACCCTGGCGCCACGCGAGATCGCGCTGCTCGAGCGCTGGATCAGGGAAGGCGCGCCCTACGAGCCGCACTGGGCCTTCATCCCGCCGGTCCGCCCGGCCCTCCCGGACGTCCAGGGCTCGGCGTCCAACCCGATCGATCGCTTCGTGCGGTCGCGCCTGAAGGAGGAGGGGCTGACGCCCAACCCGGAGGCCGATCGTCACACGCTGATCCGTCGCGTCACGCTCGACCTGACGGGCCTGCCGCCGACGCCCGCGGAGGTCGACGCCTTCGTGCGCGACACGTCACCTGGTGCGTACGAGGCGCTGGTCGACCGCCTGCTGGCGCGTCCGAGCTACGGCGAGCACCGCGCCCGGTACTGGCTCGACGCCGTCCGCTACGCCGACACGCACGGCTATCACTTCGACAACTACCGCAGCATCTGGCCCTATCGCGACTGGGTCATCGACGCCTTCAACGCCAACCAGCCCTTCGACCGGTTCACGCTCGAACAGATCGCCGGCGACCTGCTGCCCAGGCCGACGGCGACTCAGCTCATCGCGACCGGGTTCATCCGGGCGGGGATGAGCACCAACGAGGGCGGGACGATTCCCGAGGAGAACCTGGCCAACTACGCGACCGATCGCGTCGAGACGACGTCGCAGGTGTGGCTGGGGCTGACCATGGGCTGCGCGCGCTGCCACGATCACAAGTTCGATCCGATCAGCGCGAAGGACTTCTACAGCATGGCGGCATTCTTCCGGAACACGACGCAGCCGGCCATGGACGGCAACGTGATGGACTCGCCGCCAGTCCTCCGCATCCCGCGCCCGGAAGACGCCGCGCGCGACGCGGCGCTCCCCGGAGAGATCGATCGCGCCACGCAGCTCTACGACGCGCACCTCGAAGCGGCCGACGCCGCCTTCATGGCGTGGCAGCAGACGCAGGGAACCGACGACCTGCCGACGATCGCGGCGGACGGGCTCGAGCTCCGCCTGCTCACCGACGGCACCGAGCCGGCCATCCTGCGCAACGCGGCCGCCGACGGGCCGCCGATCACCTTCACGGGCGGACGCCCGCAGGTCGTGACGTCCCCGCACGGACCGGCGCTCCGCCTGCCGATGGGCGTGACGGCGGCGCTCGGGTCGTTCGGCGACTTCGAGTCC
This sequence comes from Luteitalea sp. TBR-22, assembly GCF_016865485.1. NCBI lineage: Bacteria > Pseudomonadati > Acidobacteriota > Vicinamibacteria > Vicinamibacterales > Vicinamibacteraceae > Luteitalea > Luteitalea sp. TBR-22. The sequence continues at coordinate 1,971,669 of NZ_AP024452.1, forward strand.
GACGAGCCCTTCTCGATCGCCGCGTGGGTGCAACTTCCCGACAACGTCGACGGTGCCCTGCTGGCCCGGATGGACGTCGCCAACGGCTCGCGCGGGTGGGACATCTGGCTGAAGGGCAGTCGCATCGGGCTGCGGATGATCGGCGCGTGGAACCAGGACGCGCTGAGCGTTGTCACCCGCGGGGCGGTGTCGCCGCAGGGCTGGCACCACGTGCTCGTCACGTACGACGGATCGCGTCAGGCGAGGGGCGTGAGCATCTACTACGACGGCAGGCGCCAGTCGGTGTATGAGGAAGTGGACTCCCTGCGCGGGTCCATCCGCACCAAGACCCCGCTTCGGCTGAACCGCCGCAGCACCGGTGAGGGGGCCGGTGGTGCAGCCGTGCACGACCTGCGCGTGTATCGACGGACCCTGACGAGGGCCGAGGCGCAGGTGCTGGCCCGGCGGATCGCGCTGGAAGACGTCCTGTCCACGCCCCCCGACGCGCGCACCGACGCGCAACTGTTGCCGCTGCGCGACTACTACCTGGCGTTCGTCGACCAGGAGGCCATGCAGCACCAGCGGGCCCTGCAGCGCCTGGTCGACGAGTTCGAGGGCGTGAAGTCCAGGTCGAAGGTCACGCTCGTCGCCGAGGAGAAGCCCGGCGAAACGCCCTTCGCGCACATCCTCGTCAGGGGCCAGTACGACCAGGAGGGACCGCGGGTCGGCGCGGCTGTCCCGGCGGTGCTGCCGCCGATGCCGAGGGGCGCGCCCGCCAACCGCCTCGGACTCGCGCGATGGTTGACCCGGCCGGACCATCCGCTCACCGCGCGTGTCAACGTCAACCGCTTCTGGGCCCAGGTCTTCGGCCAGGGCATCGTCGCGACCCCCGGCGAGTTCGGCATCACCGGCGAGGCTCCGACCAACCAGCCGCTGCTCGACTGGCTGGCCGTCGAGTTCCGCGAGTCGGGGTGGAACGTCAAGGCGCTCTTCCGGCTGATGGTGACCTCGGCCACCTACAAGCAGTCCGCGGTCGCCAGCCAGGAGAAGCGCGAGAAGGATCCCGACAATCGGCTGCTCTCGCGCGGGCCGCGTTTCCGCATGCACGGCGAGATGATTCGCGACCTGGCGCTGCGCGCGTCGGGCCTGCTGTCGGATCGGCGTGGTGGGCCGAGCGTCAAGCCGTACCAGCCGGCGGGGATCTGGGAAACCGTGGCGATGGAGGAGAGCAACACCAAGATCTACGTCGCCGACCGCGGCGAGGCCAACTATCGCCGCAGCCTCTACACCTTCTGGAAGCGCGCCGCGCCGCCGCCGTCGATGGAGACCTTCAACGCGCCGACCCGCGAGCAGTGCGCCGTCGATCGCGAGCGGACCAACACCCCGCTGCAGGCCCTGGTGACGATGAACGACGTGCAGTTCGTGGAGGCGTCGCGTCGTCTCGCGGAGGTGGCCATCAAGGAGCGCGGAGCCGACGATGCGGCGCGCCTCGACGCGATGGCGGTACGTGTGCTCAGTCGTCCGCTCGCGCGTGCCGAGCGCGATGCGCTGGCGCCGGTGGTGCGCGATCTCCGGCAGCGCTATGCCGCCGACCGCACGAAGGCGAAGGCGTTGATCACGACGGGCGACTCGACGCCCGACCCGGCGATTCCCGTGCCCGAACTCGCCGCCTGGACCATGGTGGCGAGCCTGTTCCTGAACCTCGACGAGGCGCTCAACAAGTGACCGAGAAGGCGCGGCACCCGCACTGCTCCGGCGGCGACGAACTGTTGCTGACCCGTCGCGAACTCCTGGCGCAGGCCGGCCGCGGCATCGGCTCGGTGGCGGTTGCGTCGATGTTGGGCGGCGCGAGCCTGCTGGCCGGGGCACCGGGCGGCCTCCCGAGCCTGCCGCACTTCCGGCCGAAGGCGCGTCGCGCCATCTGGCTGTTCCCGGCGGGCGCGCCGTCGCAACTCGACACCTGGGACTACAAGCCGAAGCTGCGCGCGATGTTCGGCAAGGACCTGCCGCCGTCGGTCCGCGGCGACCAGCGGCTCACCACCATGACCTCGAAGCAGAAGGGCTTCCCGGTCGCACCGAGCCTCTTCAGGTTCGCGCAGCACGGGCAGAGCGGCATGTGGGTGAGCGAACTCTTCCCGCACACCGCCCGCATCGTCGATCGCATCGCGCTCGTCAGGTCGCTCCACACCGAGGCCATCAACCACGAGCCGGCCACCATCGCCGTCAATTCGGGCAACCAACTGCCTGGCCGGCCCTGCCTCGGGTCGTGGCTGTCGTACGGGCTCGGGAGCCTGAACGAGAACCTGCCGACGTTCGTCGTGATGACGTCGACCTACACCAACAAGTCGAACGTCCAGGCGTTGTCGGCGCGGATGTGGAGCAGCGGCTTCATCCCGGCGCGCCATTCAGGCGTGTCGGTCCGAGGGGCCGGTGATCCGGTGCTGTACCTGAGCGACCCCGACGGCGTCGATCGGGAGACCCGACGACGGATGCTCGACGGCGTGCAGGCGCTCAACACGCAGCATGCCGATGCCATCGGCGACCCCGACACCGACACGCGCATCGCCCAGTACGAGATGGCGTTTCGCATGCAGGCCTCGGTGCCCGAGCTGACCGACGTGCGCGGCGAGCCCGAGTCGGTGCTCGGGCTCTACGGCGACGATGTGCGGAGGCCGGGCACGTTCGCCGCCAACTGCCTCCTGGCGCGGCGGATGATCGAGCGTGGGGTCCGCTTCGTGCAGATCTACCATCGCGGGTGGGACTCGCACACCAACCTCCCGCACCAGCACCGGCTGCAGGCCCAGGACACCGATCGGGGCACGTACGGCCTGATCACGGACCTGGCGCAGCGCGGGCTGCTCGAGGACACGCTGGTCATCTGGGGCGGCGAGTTCGGGCGCACGGTCTACTCGCAGGGCACGCTCAAGGAAGACAACTACGGCCGCGACCACCACCCGCGCTGCTATTCGATGTGGATGGCCGGGGGCGGGGTCAAGGCGGGCACCGTGTTCGGCGAGACCGACGACTTCAGCTACAACATCACCAAGGACCCGGTGCACCAGCGCGACCTGCACGCGACCATCCTCAACCTCTTCGGCCTCGATCACGATGCCTTCACGTTCCGCCACCAGGGCCTCGACCAGAAGCTCGTCGGCGTCGAGGCGCCGGCCCACGTCGTGAAGGGGTTGATCGCCTGAGCCGGTGCGTGCTTGCCGTGGCGACCGACATGGGCGAGTATCGCTGCGCCCGGGCAGCGGACACCGGGCACCGGTCTCCGGGCAGCCAGGGCCGTAGGCGGGGAGCAGGCCGGTGCGAAGGTCGAGAGTGAACAGATGAACCATCAAGACAGTCGACAGCCGGTGGTCGTGCGGCGGCGGACGTTCCTGGCCGCAGGCGCCGGCGTGCTCGCGGCGGCGCTGCCCGCGGCGGCGCAACGGCGGGCAGGGACGCCCACGCAGATGCACGTCTACATCGGCACGTACACCAACGGCACGAGCAAGGGGATCTACCGCGCCCGCCTCGACCTCGCGACGGGCACCGTGTCGGCGCCCGAACTTGCCGCGACGCAGACCAATCCGAGCTTCCTGGCGCTCCACCCGACGCGGCCGCTGCTGTACGCGATCAGCGAAACCGGCACGTTCGGCGACAAGCCCACCGGGTCGGTGTCGGCGTACGCCATGGATTCCGCGACCGGGGCACTGACCGCACTCAACCAGGTGAGCTCCGGTGGCAACGGCCCCGCGCACGTGTCGGTGACGCCGGATGGCCGCACGGTGCTGGTGGCCAACTACGGCGGCGGCACCGTCGCGTCGTACGCCGTCGGCGCTGACGGACGTCTCAGCGAGCCCGTGTCGGTGGTCGCGCATCAGGGCAGCAGCGTCCATCCCAAGCGGCAGACCAAACCGTACGCGCACTCGATCAAGGCTGCCCCTTCCGGTGCGTTCGTCTACGCGGCCGACCTGGGGGCTGACAAGGTGTTCGTCTACCGGCTCGACCCGAAGACCTCCGCGCTGTCGCCCGCATCTCCCGCGTCGGTCGCCGCAAGTCCGGGATCGGGGCCGCGCCACATGGCCTTCCACCCGCGCGCGCCGTTCCTGTACGTGATCAACGAACTCGCGCTCACGGTTGCCGTCTATCGCCGCGACGCGTCGACCGGGGCGCTCACCGAGGTGCAGTCGATCGGCACGCTGCCGGCCGGCGTGCCCAACGACCCGGCGTTCAGCACCGCGGAGGTGCAGGTGCATCCGTCGGGCAGGTTCCTCTACGGCTCCAACCGCGGTCACGACTCCCTTGTGGTCTTCGCGATCGACGAGGCCACCGGCCGCCTGACGCTCGTGCAGCACGAGCCGACGCAGGGCAAGACGCCGCGCGGGTTCGGCATCGACCCGACGGGCCGCTACCTGCTGGCAGGCAACCAGCGGTCGGACACGCTCGTCGTGTTCCGCATCGACGAGAAGACTGGCCGATTGACGCCGACGGGGCAGTCGATCGGCATCGGCGCGCCGGTGAGCGTCGTCTTCGCGGCGGTCCGCTAGCGCCATCGACCGTCGACCTGAAGGTCGACGGCTACGAGTGCGTCACGGTCGCGATGCCCTCACTCCCGATTCCCGACTCCCGATTCCCGACTCCCGCCTCCCGATGCCCTACAGACACCGCGTCCTCGGCCTGCTGTTCCTCCTGTCGATGGTCACGTACCTCGACCGCGTGTGCATCGCGGTCGCCGGCCCCGAGATGCAGAAGGATCTCGGGCTGTCGCCGTCGCAGTGGGGCTGGGTCGTCGGCATCTTCGCGCTCTCGTATGCGCTGTTCGAGATTCCGTCCGGCGCGCTCGGGGACCGGATCGGCCCGCGCAAGGTCCTGACGCGCATCGTGTTGTGGTGGTCCGCGTTCACGAGCGCCACCGGCCTGGTGTCGAACTACTACGTGCTGCTCGCCACGCGCTTCGCCTTCGGCATGGGCGAGGCCGGCGCCTATCCGAACGCCTCGTCAGCCATCTCGCGCTGGTTCCCGCTGGCCGAGCGGGCGCGGGCGCACGGCACGGTGTGGATGGCCAGCCGTGTCGGCGGGGCGCTCACGCCGCTGCTCGTGGTGCCCATCGTGCAGGCGTGGGGGTGGCGGAGCGCCTTCTACATCTTCGGCCTGATCGGCGTCGCGTGGGCGGCGGCCTGGTACTGGTGGTACCGCGATTACCCGACGGAGATGCCGGGCGTGACGACCGAGGAACTGGCGCACATCGGCGAGTCGTCGAGCCGGCGGGCGCACCACTCCCTGCCGTGGGCCCAGGTCGTCAAGAGCCGCAACTTCTGGATCATCCTGCTCATGTACCACGCGTACTGCTGGGGCTCGTACTTCTACGTGTCGTGGATGCCGACGTACCTGCGGCTCGGGCGCGGGTTCACGGCCGACGAGATGAAGATCTACGCGATGCTGCCGTTCGTGGCCGGCGCAGTCGGCAACCTGACCGGCGGATCGATCAGTGACATCCTGGTCCGTCGCTTCGGCTTGCGCAACGGTCGTCGCTTCGTGGCGGCCGCCGGGCTCGCCGCCTCGGCGCTCTGCCTCTTCGGCACGGCCGTCGTCGAGAACCGCCTGCTGGCCGTGGCGCTGCTGACGATGGGGTACTTCAGCATGGACTGCATGCTGCCGGTGTCGTGGGCGGTGTGCGTGGACGTGGGCAGGCGGCACGCCGGGGCCGTGACCGGCGCCATGAACTCGGCCGGTCAGATCGGCTCGTTCCTGTCGTCGATCGCGTTCGGCGCGCTCGTGGACGCCTTCGGTGGGCGCTACGACGTCCCCTTGATGCTCTTCAGCGGCGCGCTGCTGCTCGCGGCCTTGCTGTTCCTGGCCATCGACGCGTCGACGCCCCTTGTCGACGAGGTCGCCTGACCATGCGCCTTCCACGGATCGCCCGCCGTGTTCGTCGCGCTGCCACTCGTCCCCACCGCATGACACCACTGTTCGGTACGCTGTCGGCCGCCCTCGTCGCCGTGTCTTTCCTGGCGACGGGCGTCGCCGCCCAACCCGCGAGCGAGGATCCGCAGGTCATCAAGCTGGAGCGGTTTCGGAAGGCCTTGTGGAAGGTGCGCGTGTCGGTGAACGGCACCGCGGGTGACTTCCTGCTGGACACGGGCGGCGGCCACACGATGGTGACCGAGGCGTTGTCGCCTCGACTCACCTGCACGTTCTGGGGAAGAGCGACGGGCTACAACATGTTCGGCCAACGCGGTGACGGCCCACACTGCGACGATGTCCATCTCATGGCCGGTACGGTGCCGCTCACGCCAGTGGACGTCGGCAAGATCGACTTCGGCGAGCGATTCGCCGGCGACAAAGCGCCCGACGGCCTGTTGTCGCTCGATGCCTTCGATGGCAAGGCGATCACGCTCGATCAGGCGGCGGGGACGCTGACGATCGAGACGCCCGCGAGCCTCGCCCGGAGGGTTGCCGGGATGCGCGAGTTGCCGTTCCGACTCGTTCGCGGCGTGGCAGCACGTGGACTCGAGGGCTTCGTCGGTGTGTCCACCCGACGTGGCCGCGCGTGGCTGACGCTCGATTCCGGCGCCGGTGGGGTGTCCCTGATCGGGCGCGAGTATGCCGACGCCTTCGGCCTGGACCCGGCGCGCAAGGAGCAACAGCTCCGCTTCGAGATCGCGCCCGGCTTCACGGTCGACAGCCCGGTGCTGGTCGCGGACCTGATCATGGACGGCAATCTCGGGCAGCCGTTCATGAGCCGGTACATCCTGACTTTCGATCTGCGAGAAGGGCGGCTCTGGATCGGCAGGCCGCCCGCCAACTGAGGGACGGGCGCGCGGACGCGACCCTCCCCGTGGCCCGGTTTCCGGAGACAATGGGTCGTGCCCGATCTCGCGACTCGTGCCGACATCGACGTCCTGCTCCGGCGGTTCTACTCGCGGGCGATGGCCGACGACCTGATCGGCTACCTGTTCACCGAGGTCGCCCATCTCGACCTCGACCATCACCTGCCCCGGATCGGAAATTTCTGGGAGCAGCTCCTCTTCCAGCGTCCCGTCTACGTGGGGCAGCCCATCGCCGTCCACTTCCCGCTGCACGAAGCCGCGACGCTGCAGCCGGCGCACTTCCAGCGCTGGTGGCGGCTGTGGGACGAGAGCATCGCCTCGCTGTTCGAGGGGCCGATGGCCGATCAGGCGCGCACCCGTGCCGCGACCATCTCGGAGTCCATGCAATACCGGCTGGGCATCGAGAGCGACCCGGCGCTGTTCTCGGGCGCCTACAAGGCGGCGTTGGGGATGGAACCGTGACGTTTAACGTTTAACGTTTAACGTTTAACGGCTAACGGCTAACGTTTAACGGCTAACGGCTAACGGCTAACGGCTAACGGCTAACGGTTAACGGCTGACGCCTGACGCCTGCCGGTTGCCGAAAGGGAAGGGTGACAGGGGGACGACCGACCAAGGACCAAGGCCGAATGACGAAGGCCGACGACCGCTCGGCACGCAAAAAGGGGCGCCCTGCGCGTATGCAGGGGCGCCCCTTCGTACTGTTGCCGAGCGGCCGGACTACTCGACGATCAGCTGGCCCACCATGCCGCCCTGGAAGTGCGCCGGGAACGTGCAGATGAACGTGTACTTGCCGGCCGCCGGCGCCGTGAACTCGACGCTGACGGTCTCGCCGCCGCCCGCGAGCGCGGTGTGGGCGATGATCTGGGCATTGGACTTCGGCGAGATGAAGTTGGTGTCGCGCGCGGTGGCGCCTGCCGTGGCCACGGCGGCGGCGTCGGCGCCCGCCTTGAGCAGCACGAAGTTGTGCGCCATGGCGATCTTGGGCATCGCGCTGACGGCCTTGAGGGTGACCTTCACCTTGTCGCCCGCCTTCACGCGGATGACCGACGGCGTGAAGCGCATGTTGTCGGAGCCGGTCAGGGTGAACGTCTTGACGGCGCCGGCAGCGGCCTTGGGAGCGGCCTTGGGAGCCGCCTTCGGGGCGGCCTTGGTCGTCTGGGCGAGGGCAAGCGCGGGGGACAGCGTCAGCGCAACGGTGCACAGCGCGGCGCACAGAGAGTGACGGGTCATCGAGAGCAATCCTTTGGGAAGAAGACTTGCGGCCGCCCGGTCGTGGGGCGCACCGCCCTGGCAAGCGCCGGAATCGACGTGCCATTGACCATCGTACCCGAAACGACGGCGCGGGAGCAGGCGTCTCCTTGTTCCGGGTCGGAAACATGTCGACCGGTCCCATACGGTCGCGTCAGCCGGGGGGCACGCGAGCCCCGACACGACAGGAGGAGTCCTTGTCCCGAGTCTTGATCGTCGCCGCCGCACTGGCCCTGCTCGGGCCCGCCGCGGCCACCGCCGCACCGCCCCAGGAACGGGGCATGGGCGGGGTGGTCGGCATCACCGTGTACGACGACCGCGATTTCCGCGGCCGCAACGCCAACTTCCGGCAGGACGTGCCCGACTTGCGCCAGTCGGGGATGAACGACCGGATCGTCAGCCTGCAGATCGCCAACGGCGAGGCCTGGGAGGTGTGCGAGCACGCCTTCTACGGCGGCCGCTGCCAGGTCTTCTACGGCGTCGAGTACGACCTGCGCCAGCGCGGCTGGAGCCGCATGATCTCGTCGATGCGCCGGGTCCGAGGCAACGGCGGCGGCTGGGGGGGCGGCGGTGGAGGCGGTTGGGGCGGCGGGGGTGGCGAGCGCGGGCTCGTCCTGTACTCGGGCCGCAACTTCGGCGGCCAGACGCGCGTGCTCCGCGGGCCGACGCGCGACCTGCGCGAACTCGACTTCAACGACGCCGCCGAGAGCCTCCGCGTTCCCAGGGGCGAGGAGTGGGAGGTCTGCGACAACATCGAGTTCAATCGCTGTCGTGTCGTCAACGGCGACGTCACCGACCTCAACAGGATCGGCCTGCGACGCAAGATCTCCTCGGCAAGGCCGTTGCGCGGCGGCGGTGGGGGCGGCTGGGGTGGCGACGGCGGTGGAGGCGGCTACTACCCGCCGCCGGGACCCGGACCGCGCCCGCCGGGAGGCGGCTATGGCCGCATCATCCTGTTCGAAGGGATGAACTTCTCGGGCCGTTCCTACGTGGTGACCAACCCGGCCAACTACGTGAACATGGACTACGCCAACAGCGTGCGCGTGGAGGGCGGCAACTGGGAACTCTGCGAGAGCGCCGACTTCCGCGGCCGCTGCACCACCGTGAACGTGGACGTGTCGAACCTCCGGTCGATGGGCTTGCCGGGCCGCGTGCGCTCGGCGCGGCCGGTCGCCTCCCCCCGCTAGCGCTCAGCACCGCGGGTGATCGGCCGGCCCCGGCTGATCACCCGCAGTCGCTCCCGAGCTTGCGGCCTCCTGCCTTCCCGCGGTCCACTGGCGGAGGAGGTCCGATGTCCGAACGTGCGCGCATGCTCGCCGGCGATCCCTACGACGCCAACGACCCGGAGCTCGTGGGCCTGAGGCAGGCGGCCGAGGCCCGCTGCCAGGCCCTCGCGTCTTCGTCGCCCTTCGACGAGGCCGCGCGGCGCGCCATTCTCGTCGCCCTCTTCGGCCGCGGCGGCGAGACGGTCGGTGTCCATCCGCCGTTCTGGTGCGACTACGGCGTCCACATCGAACTCGGTGACCGCGTCTTCTTCAACGTCAACTGCGTCGTCCTCGACGTGTGTCCCGTCCGCATCGGCTCGGGCACGATGTTCGGCCCCGGTGTGCAGATCCTGACCGCCACCCATCCACTCGATGCGATCGAGCGCCGCGGCCGCGAGTCCGGGCGCCCGATCACCATCGGCGACGACGTGTGGGTCGGCGGCGGGGCGATCATCCTGCCCGGCGTGACGGTCGGCGCCCGCAGCGTCGTCGGGGCCGGCAGCGTCGTCACGCGCGATGTGCCCGACGATGTGGTGGTGGCCGGCAATCCGTGCCGCGTGATCCGGCGCCTCTGGCCCGGCACGGCCTGACGCTGTGGTCTGGCGCCCTGTCGCGCTACCATTGCGCGCCATGTCCACTCGTGCCCTCCTTCGTGCCTCATTCGCGGCGGTCGTCGGTCTCGCGCTGACCGCTGCCTCCACGCTCGCCCAGGACGCCATCGGCACTGCGCCGCCGGCCAAGGCGACCATCCAGCAGGTTGCGTTCATCGCCGGCCAATGGGTCGGCAAGCTCGGCGAGAACCACATCGAGCAGCACTGGATGACGCCGATCGGGCCGTCCATGGTCGCCGCGTACCGCAACCTCTCGGGCGGCACCAAGCCGGGCCTCTACGAGATCCTCGCCATCGAGGAACAGGACGGCACGCTGAAGCTGCGCATCAAGCACTTCGCTCCGGGACCGGGCCTCGCCAGTCGCGAGGCGCAGGGCGAGGCGGCCGAGCACACGCTCGTGAAGGTCGAGGGCGAGATGGCGGTGTTCGAAAGCACGGGCCCCAACGCGCTGCGCATCACCTTCTCGAAGCCGTCCAGGGACGCGCTGAACATCGTGCTCGACCGGGTGCGCGACGGCAAGCCCGTGCAGACGGTGTTCGCGTACAAGGCCGTGCAGCGCTAGCACCGCGGCTCCGTCCCGCTTCTTGCAGCGGGGCGGGGCATGGCTCCTCCCATCCCGTGGCCGCGCGTGCTCCGCACGTTGCGGCAGACCTTCGGCCTTCGTGCACTGCGCCCCGGCCAGGGCGAGGTGATCCGGTCGGTGCTCGCCCGGCGCAACACCCTGGCGGTCATGCCCACCGGGGCGGGCAAGTCGCTCTGTTACCAGTTGCCGGCGGTGCTGATGCCGGGCACGACGATCGTCGTGTCTCCACTCATCGCGCTGATGAAGGACCAGGTGGAGAAGCTGGGCAGCCTGGGCGTCGAGGCGCGCCAGGTGAACAGCGCCATCACCTCGAGCGAAGAGCAGGAAGCGCTCGCGCACATCGAGGAGGCGCGCAGCGAGTTCGTGCTCACGACGCCGGAGCGTCTCGCGTCGTCAGAGTTCCTCGACACGCTGCGACAGCAGCCCATCGACCTGTTCGTGATCGACGAGGCCCACTGCATCTCGCAATGGGGCCACGACTTCCGGCCCGCCTACCTGCAGTTGCGGCAGGCCATCGCGGCGCTCGGGCATCCACCGGTCCTCGCCCTCACGGCCACCGCCACGCCACAGGTGATCGAGGACATCGCCACCCACCTCGGCGTTGCCGACTTCGGCGTGATCAACACCGGGACGTACCGCCCCAACCTGCATCTCGAGGCGGTCGCCTGCGCCGACGAGGACGATCGCGCCACGCACCTGGCGCGCGTCGTCGCCGGCCTGGCCGGACCCACCATCGTCTACGTGCCGACCGTCAAGCTGGCCTCGTCGGTGCACGAACGCCTGTCGGCACGGGATCCGGGCACGCCGATCGGCCTCTATCACGGGCGGCTCGGGCGCGCAGCGCGTCACGCCTCGCACGACGCCTTCATGAGCGGCGAGGTGTCCCTCATGGTGGCGACCAACGCGTTCGGCCTCGGCATCGACAAGCCCGACATCCGCGCCATCGTCCACGTCGGGCTGCCGGGCTCGCTCGAGCAGTACTACCAGGAGGCGGGCCGCGCCGGTCGGGATGGCGAGCCGGCCCGCTGCGTCCTGCTGCACGCCCCGCACGACCGACGCCTGCAGCGCTACTTCATCGGCGGCGTCGCGCGTGGCGACGACGCCGATCCGGAGGCCAGCGGGGCCCGACGCGAGGCCGACGTGGCGCGCCTCGACCGCCTCGTCGCCTGGGCACAGTCTGGCCTCTGCCGCTGGGCGCAGGTCCTCGACTACTTCGGCGAGACGCTACCGGACCAGCGCTGTGGCCACTGCGACAACTGCGACCGCCTGCTGGAACGGCCGCTGCCGGTCGCGGCGCCGGAGGCCGTCCGGCGCACCGCCCTGCCGGACCCGGCCCCGGCGACCGCCGGCCTGCGCGCGGGCGTGGTCGTGAGCACGGCACACGGCCCCGGCGAGGTGGTCGCCGTGCACGACGACAAGGTGGACGTGCGCAGCCCCGACGGCACCGTGCGTACCTTCAGCGCGACGTTCGTGACGCCGGCCTAGCGCCCGGCATCGGTGCCCCGACGTGTCGGCGTGCCTGCGGGCGCGGCCCTGAGGTACTGCGCCGGCCAGGACAGCGCGTGGCCGAGCGATTGTGCCGCCAGCATCGGCCACCGCGGGTTGCGGAGCATCTCGCGGGCCAGCAGCACGAGATCGGCGTCGCCCTCGGCGACGACGCGCTCGGCCTGTGCCGGTGTCGTGATCAAGCCCACCGCCGCGGTCGGGATCGCCGCCTCGCGGCGGATGCGAGCCGCGAAGGGCACCTGATAGCCGGGGGCGATCGGGATTTGCTGGTGCGGCACGTTGCCGCCCGATGAGCAGTCGATCAGGTCGGCGCCCTCGGCGCGAAGTCGGCGCGCGAGGTCCACGCACTCGTCCACATCCCACCCGCCCGGCGCCCAGTCGGTGGCCGAAACGCGAACGGTCACCGGCAGCCCTTCTGGGACGGCGTCGCGCACGGCGCGCGTCACCCGGAGGACGAGCCGCGCCCGGTTCTCGAACGTCCCGCCGTAGTCGTCGGTGCGCTGGTTGCTGAGCGGCGAGAGGAACGCGTGCAGCAGGTAGCCGTGCGCGGCGTGGATCTCGAACACCCGGAAACCCGCCGCATGCGCGCGCCTGGCAGCGTCGGCAAACGCGGCGACCACCGCGCCGATGCCCTCGACGGTGAGCGCCTGCGGCTGCGGATACGTGTCGGAGAAGGGCACCGCGCTCGGGCCGACCACGTCGGGCCACCCACCCTCCTCGACGGGCGCGACGCCACCGCCGTCCCATGGGCGTCGTGTGCTGGCCTTGCGGCCCGCATGGGCCAGCTGGATGCCGGCAACGGCGCCCTGCGCCTGCACGAAGCGGGCGATGCGCGCCAGCGGCTCGACCTGCCCGTCGTGCCACAGGCCCAGATCCTGGGGGCTGATTCGTCCGTTGGCCTGCACGGCCGTGGCTTCAGCGATGACGAGGCCAGCGCCGCCGACCGCGAAGCTGCCCAGGTTCACGAGATGCCAATCGTTGGCCAGACCGTCGGTGGCCGAGTACTGGCACATCGGCGAGACGCCGATGCGGTTGGGAATGACGACGTCGCGGAGGGCGAGGGGCGAGAACAACGAGGACACACTTCAGGTTAACGCCGAACGCCGAACGCCGAACGCCGATTGCCGACTGCCGACTGCCGACTGCCGTCCAAGGTGACACGTCCCGTCGACCTGTGGTTACCTGAGGCTGGCACCCGAGGATGCTTCCATGAGCGACGCACGACCCGCGGCCGCCGTCGTGTCACCCGGCGACGTGCGCTACCAGTCCGGTTTCGGCAACGGTTTCGAGACCGAGGCGTTGCCCGGCGCGCTGCCCGTCGGGCGCAACTCGCCGCAGCGCTGCGCCTACGGCCTGTACGCCGAACAACTCTCGGGATCGCCGTTCACCGCGCCCCGCGCCAGCAACGAGCGGTCCTGGCTGTATCGCATCGCGCCGACGGTGGCGCATTGGGGCCCGTTCCGCCCGGCCGACATCGGCTGGTGGCGGACGGCGCCGGCGCCGGAGGTCGACCTGCCCCCCGGTCCCCTGCGGTGGGATCCGTTTCCCCTGCCGGACGGCCCGGCCTCGTTCCTCGAGGGCGTGCATACGATCACGACCGCGGGCGACGCGGCCACGCAGGCCGGCATGGGCGCGCACGTCTACCTGCTGACGCGCTCGATGCAGGACGAGTACTTCTACGATGCCGACGGCGAGCTGCTCTTCGTGCCCCAGCAGGGGGCACTGCGGCTGTGGACCGAGTTCGGCATCATCGACGTCGCGCCCGGCGAGATCGCGGTGATCCCGCGCGGCGTGAAGCTGCGCGTCGAGGTGCCAGAGGGCGCGGCGCGCGGGTACCTGTGCGAGAACTACGGCGGGGCGTTCACGCTGCCCGAGCGCGGCCCGATCGGCGCCAACTGCCTGGCCAACCCGCGCGATTTCCTGACGCCCGTCGCCGCCTACGAGGACCGCGAGGCGCCATCGCGTCTGTACGTGAAGTGGGGCGGCGCGTTGTGGGTGACCGACATCGCGCGGTCGCCGCTCGACGTCGTCGCCTGGCACGGCAACTACGCGCCGTACAAGTACGACCTGCGTCGCTTCTCACCGGTGGGGCCGATCCTCTTCGATCACGCCGACCCCTCGATCTACACCGTGCTCACCTCGCCGTCGGAGACGCCGGGCACCGGCAACGTCGACTTCGTGATCTTCCCCGAGCGGTGGATGGTCGCCGAGAACACCTTCCGGCCGCCCTGGTACCACATGAACGTCATGAGCGAGTTCATGGGCCTGGTCTTCGGCCAGTACGACGCCAAGCCGCAAGGCTTCGTGCCCGGCGGGATCTCGCTGCACAACACGATGCTGCCGCACGGGCCCGACGTCGACGCTTTCGAGCACGCCAGCACGGTGGCGCTGCAGCCACACAAGCTGGAGTCGACGCTCGCCTTCATGTTCGAAACGCGGTACCTGCAGCGGGTGACGGCCTTCGCGGCGCAGGCGCCGCAGCGGCAGCAGGGCTACGGCACGTACGGCCGCCACCTCAGGCGCCACTTCGATCCGGCACGGCCCTGATGGCCCCGCCGTCGGTGGTCCGCAGCCAGCGCGCATACACCATCGCCAGGGCGTCACTCGGATCGGCAGGCCGGAAGGCGCCGAGTGCGTCGAGCAACCCGGACGGCGATCCCACGATGCGGGCCGCGTCCTGCCGGCGCGACGAGGCGGCGCGACACGCCGCCACGATCTGCGTCGGCAGCGCCGTGATGGTGTCGCGTCCTGACGCCAGCAAGCGGCCGAGCAGCACGGCCATCGCCCGGGCGACGTCCTCGGGTCGATTGGCTGGTGCGACCGTCTCGCCGGACGACCTGCGCACCTCGACATCGCCGAACGGCGTGATGCCGACGGCGTCGAGGGAAGGCACCGACGCGATCGCGCCGTCGCCGGCGCCGATGGGCGCCACGTGCTCGGACAACCGCACGAGGACCGCGCAGGCTTCATCCGGTTCGAACCGCACCTGATCGGCGATGATGCGCCCGAGCGAGACAACGAGGATCGAGGGTCCCATCCTCGCAGCCTAGCATCGGGCTGCGTTGCCGAGTTGCCATGCACATCCACCTCATCGACGGCACGTACGAGCTCTTCCGGCACTATCACGCCATGCCCTCGCAGCGCGACGAGCAGGGGCACGAGGTGGCCGCCGTGCGCGGCGTGCTCGCCTCGCTGGCGGCACTCGTGCGACAGGGCGCGACGCACGTCGGGGTGGCCACCGATCACGTCATCGAGTCCTTCCGCAATGATCTCTGGCCCGGCTACAAGACCGGCGATGGCATCCCGCCCGATCTGTGGGCGCAGTTCCCGCGTCTCGAGGATGCGTTGCGGGCGGCCGGGTACGTCGTGTGGCCGATGGTCGCCGAGGAGGCCGACGACGCGCTGGCCTCGGCGGCGCGACTGGCGGCCGCCGATCCCCGGGTGACGCAGGTGCTGGTGTGTTCGCCCGACAAGGACCTGGCGCAGTGCGTGCGCGGCACGAAGGTCGTCCAGGTGCATCGGCGCCTGCGCGTCACGCTCGACGAGGCGGGCATCATCGCGAAGTTCGGCGTGCCGCCCGCGTCGATCCCCGACTATCTCGCGCTGGTGGGCGACAGTGCCGACGGCTACCCGGGCATCCCGGGCTGGGGCGCGAAGTCGGCCGCCGCGGTGCTTTCGGTGTACGGTCACCTCGAGGCGATCCCCGACGACCACCGCACCTGGCGCGCGAACCCGGCCAACCCGGCGCGCCTCGCGCTCGCCCTGCGGGAGCGGCGGCCGCTGGCCGCGCTCTTCAAGCGCCTGGCGACGCTGCGCGACGACCTGCCGCTGTTGGACGACGTGGAGGCCCTGCGGGTGCGCACCTGAGCGGGCCCGGACCACCTGGGCCGCCTGGGCCCGTTCCGGCACGGACCCCGGCCGTGTTCAGCGCGGCAACCACAGGACGAACCGGATGTGCGTGGCCGTGGGGGCGTAGCGGAGGTGTCCGCCCAGTTGTGCGGCCAGCGTCGAGGCGAGGTGGAGCCCGAGTCCGGATCCGGTCAGTCGACGTGCCCCCGGGCTCCGGTAGTACTTCTGGAAGACGAGGCGTGGATCGGGCCAGCCGGCGATGCCGGGCAGGTTCGAGGTCCAGATCAGCAGGCCGCCGCCCTGCCGGCGGTCGAGGGCGGCGCTCAGGTCCACGGGCGCGTCCTGCGCGCCGTGCATGAGGGCGTTCTCGACGAGCAGGCCGAGCAGGCGGCGGAGCGTCACGACGTCGGTCTCGACCATGTGCAGGTCGTCCTCCACCGCGACGACGACGCGGGTCGGCGCCGCCGCGTCGGCGCGCACCGCCTCGAGCAGCGGCCGCAGCTGGTGGCTGGCGATCGGCAGCGGGCCCGGCGCCTCGACGCGCTGCACGTCGTCGCACCGGTCGAGGACGCGCCCGATGCTGTCGATGGACTGCTCGGCGAGCTGCCGGAGGTCGGAGGAGGGCCCGGGTGAGCCGAGCGACATCCGGATCACCGCCAGGCCGGTCCTCACCTCGTGGGTCAGCATGGACAGCAGCTGTGCCTGTTCCTCGCGCTGCTGCCGCGCCTGTTGCGCCTGGCTCTCGGCGATCTGGGCACTCAGCACCGCTTCCGATCGGACCCGCGACACGCGGCGCGTCCGGACCAGCAGCACGGTCAGCATCACCACGCCGATCAGCGCGGTGAACCAGATCATGCCGTACACGAGGAAGTAGGTGCTCTTCATCCAGCCGTACTGGGTGAGGAACCACAGCGTCGAGCCCAGCACGCCCACGAGGGCGGCGCCGAGGTACAGGGGACGCGGTACCGACGGGCGGTGGGCCGCCGTGCTGTCCCACGCCCGGCAGGTGAGCGCGGCCACCAGGGTCGTGCAGGGCAGGACGAGGATGGTGCAGGCGTTGAGCTCGAGGGCGATGTCGAGCCGCCCGGCGAGGGTGACCAGGAGCAGGGCAGGCAGGATGAACAGCGGCGCGGTGACCAGCCAGGCCCCGAGGCGGGAGGGGCGGTGTTCCTTGACGAAGAAGTAGTAGAACCAGCAGGCCAGGTGGACGCCGATGAACACGGCGATGTTGAAGCCCTGGTCGAGCACGACGGCCGGCAGGTAGGGCGCGAGCAACGGCCGGGCGTAGCCGAGCACGTAGAGCGCATAGGGCAGGTTGGCGGCCTGCATCGCTGCGAACGCGTAGTCGGTGGTGGTGCGGCTGGCGACGGCGGAGAACAGGCCGATGAGCGCCAGCGCCGCGAGCAGCATGATGAGCAGCGCCGCCGTCAGCTCGTCCTCGCGGTCGGCGTTGGTGGCCTCGCGCCACGGCAGCACCTGCACGTGCAGTTGGCGCGAGCTCGTGGTCTGCATCCGCAGCCAGACGTGCCTCGGCACCGGGCCGATCGAGATCACGAAGGTGTGGGTCAGGGACCGATGCTCGGCGTCGAGCCAGTCGGTGCGGTCGCCGGTGATGCGCTGGCGCCCCGATGTGTCGGCCGGATCGAACAGCTCGATCTGGTCGACGAACACCGGCCGCATGCGGACGACGGCCCAGCCGGCGCCGGGCTGATCCGGCTGGTCGACGGCGGCAGGCATGGCGCGAACCGTGAGCCGTATCCAGTACACCGAGGGGCCGTACCCGGCGTTCAGGAAGGCCGAGTAGCGCTGGTACGGTCGTTGCCGCGCCTCCTCGAAGGACAGCCGCCCGGTGGTGTCCTCGAAGTACGCCTTCTCGGTGACGAGGTCCTGCGCGTGCGCCCGGGTCGCGCTCCCACCGAGCGCCCCGAGCGCCAGCAGGAGGAGTGCGAGGACCCGCGGCAGCCATGCCATCGCCTCAGATGCTAGCTGAAGCATCGCACGGCGCAGGAGTGGAATGTGGGTCGACGCTCTCCCTACAGCCGACAGATCAGCAGCTCGCGCTCGTAGATCATCTCCTTGGGCAGGTGCGAGTGGAGCTGGAGGAACAACTCCTCGTGCTCCATCACCTCCTTGCGCCACTGGGCGGCGTCCACCGACTGCAGCTTCTCGAACTCCGATTCCGGGAAGTCGAGCCCGCGCCAGTCGATGTCCTGGTAGCGCGGCATCCAGCCCAGCGCCGACTCGCGGGTCGGGACGCGGCCGCGCACCCGGTCGACGATCCACCGCAGGACGCGCATGTTGTCGGCAAAGCCGGGCCAGAGGAACTTGCCCTCCTCGTCCTTGCGGAACCAGTTGACGTGGAAGATCTTCGGCGTCTCGCTGAGCGAGCGCTGCATCGTGATCCAGTGCCGGAAGTAGTCGGCCATGTGATAGCCGCAGAAGGGCAGCATCGCCATCGGATCACGACGCACCTTGCCCACCGCGCCGGCCGCCGCCGCCGTCGTCTCCGAGCCCATCGTCGCGCCCATGTAGACGCCCGACGTCCAGTTGAACGCCTGGTAGACGAGCGGCATCGTGGTGGCGCGTCGGCCGCCGAAGATGATCGCGCTGATCGGCACGCCGAGCGGGTCGTTGAAGCCAGGGTCGATGATCGGGCACTGGCTGATCGGCGCCGTGAAGCGCGCGTTGGGATGCGCCGCCGTGGCGCCCGTCTCGTGGGCGATCTCCGGCGTCCAGCGATGGCCGCGCCAGTCGAGGCATTCCTCGGGCGGGGCCGCGGTCATGCCTTCCCACCACACGCCCCCCTCGGGAGTGAGCGCGACGTTGGTGAAGATCGTGTTGCTCGCGATGGTCGCCATCGCGTTCGGGTTGGTCTTGAGCGACGTGCCCGGGGCGACGCCGAACATCCCGGCCTCGGGGTTGATCGCGCGCAGGCGACCGTCGGCATCCGGCTTGAGCCAGGCGATGTCGTCGCCGATCGTCGAGACCGTCCACCCCTTCATCGCCCTGGGCGGCACGAGCATCGCCAGATTGGTCTTGCCGCACGCACTCGGGAAGGCGGCCGCGACGTACGTCTTCTCGCCGTGCGGATCCTCGACGCCCAGGATCAGCATGTGCTCGGCCATCCAGCCCTCGTCGCGCGCCATCGCCGAGGCGATGCGCAGGCCGAAGCACTTCTTGCCGAGCAGGGCGTTGCCGCCGTAGCCGGAACCGTACGACCAGATCTCGCGCGTCTCCGGGAAGTGCACGATGTACTTCTGCTCGTTGCAGGGCCAGGGCACGTCCGGCTGCCCCGGCTGCAGCGGCATGCCCACCGAGTGCATGCACGGCACGACGCGCTTGGTGTCGCGATCGATCTCCTCGAGCACGGGCAGGCCGATGCGCGCCATGATGCGCATGCTCGCCACCACGTACGGCGAGTCGGTCAGCTGCACGCCGATCTGCGACATCGGCGAGCCGACCTCGCCCATGCTGTAGGCCAGCACGTACATCGTGCGCCCGGCCATGCAGCCCCGGAAGAGGCCGCGCAGCGTCTTGCGCATCTCGAACGGATTGACCCAGTTGTTGGTGGGGCCCGCCGCGTCCTTCGACAGGGAGCACACGAAGGTGCGCTGCTCGACGCGCGCCACGTCGGACGAGTCGGACCGGGCGTAGTAGCAGCCGGGCCAGAGATCCTCGTTGAGCTTCGTGAGGGTGCCCGTCTCGACCATCTGCGCGCACAGCGCGTCGTATTCCTCCTGCGATCCATCGACCCAGTGCACCGCGGCCGGCGTCGTGAGGTGGCGCATCTTCTCGATCCAGCGGAGCAGGTGCGGGTTGGTCGCGAGGGGGGCCGACGGGTCTCGTCCGAGGGTCACGGTCGTCATGCGACTTATGATTCTATAACTGGCGTCCGGCCGCCCGCTACAGGCCACCTGCGGGGCGGCGCGCCACAGCCCCGGGCCTCACTTCCTGCCTCGAGCCGCGTAGTAGGATGCGCGCTCGCATGGAGCCTGCATGACGCGCGTGATCCGGTTCGCCATGCTGGCCTGCGGGCCAGTCGCCCTCCTGCTCCACTTCTGGGCGCCCGAGCGCCACCTGGTGATCTTCGCCACGGCCGTTCTGGCACTCCTGCCGCTCGCCGGCTACATCGGGCATGCGACCGAAATCCTCGCCGAGCGGTACGGGGGCGGCATCGGCGGCCTCCTCAATGCGACGTTCGGCAACGCAGCCGAGTTGATCATCGGTGCTCTCGCCCTGCGCGAGGGCCTGATCGACCTCGTCAAGGCCTCCATCACCGGATCGATCCTCGGCAACGTGCTGCTGGTGTTCGGCGCGGCGGCGCTGGTCGGCGGCTACCGGCGCCCGGTGCAGCGCTTCAACCGCACGGCGGCCGGCGTCGGCACGACGATGCTGCTCCTCAGCGTGGTCGGCCTGATCGTCCCCGCGTTGCTGCACCGCGTGGCCCCGGCCGAATCGGGGCTGCGGCTCGACACCGAGATCGCCGTCGTCCTCTTCATCACCTACCTGCTCGGCCTGGTGTTCACGCTGCGCACCCACAAGGATGCCTTCGGCGTCGTGGAGGCCAGCGGGCTCGAGGAGGGGTCGGCCGACGCGGTGCCGTCGGGCGCGTCGACCCGCAACGCGGTGCTCCTGCTGCTGGCCAGCACGATCGCCGTCGCGGTGGTGAGCGAGGTGCTGGTGGGGTCGGTGAGCGCCACCGCCGAGCAGCTGGGACTCACGCAGATCTTCGTCGGCGTGATCGTCGTCGCGCTGGTCGGCAACGCCGCGGAGCACTTCTCGGCCGTGACGATGGCCGCGCAGGACAAGATGGACACCGCGATTGCCATCGCGGTCGGGTCGTCGACGCAGATCGCGCTGTTCGTGGCGCCGGTGCTGGTGTTCCTCAGCTACCTGATCGCGCCGACGCCGATGGACCTGCTGTTCACGCCCTTCGAGATCGCCTCGCTCGGTGTCGCGGTGCTGAGCATCTCGTTCATCGCCCACGACGGCGAGACGCACTGGATGGAGGGCGTCCAACTGCTCGCCGTCTACGTGATCCTCGCGCTCGGGTTCTTCTACCTGCCTCACTGAGCGGCGCGCTGGAGCGCGTCGCCGTCACCGACACGGTGGCCCCGAGAAGCCTTTCCGTGCGTGCGAGGAAGTTTCCACGTCGCCCGCGCGAAAAGTCGCAGTGCCCGACTCGCGTCATCACTGCCTTTCGATATGGGCGCTGTCGCGGTACCGCGCGATCGGCCCACGACTTGCAGTGTTGCCGAGCATCGGGAGACAGACGCGCCGGCGGTCCCGTGACGCGCCGGCGTGGACTTGTCTGCATGCATCCGGGAGGAGGGCAGCATGTTGACGTCACGTGCAGCATGGGCAACGGTCACCAGCGCGGGAGCCATCCTGCTCGCGGCAGTCGTGGCCGGCACCAACGCGCAGCCGACGACCGCGCCGACCATCAAGAAGGTCCCCTATCACGACATCGCGTCAGTCGACGGACGGTCCAACTACGTCGCCTACTGCGCGTCGTGCCACGGCCTGTCGGGGAAGGGCGACGGACCTGCCGCGCCGGCGCTCAAGGCGATGGTGCCCGACCTGACGATGATGTCGGCCAGGCGCGGCGGCAAGTTCGACGTCCTCGCCATCGAGCGCTTCATCTCGGGCGTCGACAGGGCCGTGCCGGCTGCGCACGGCTCGGTCGACATGCCGGTGTGGGGGCCGATGTTCCGAAGCGGTGGCGTCTCCAACGCGACGGCGCAGATGCGGCTGACCAACCTGGCGACGTACCTCAAGTCGATCCAGAAGCCGCAGTCGTAGAACGCGAGGTCGGGCCGGCGCTGGCGGCCGGCCCTGCCTTTCCGATCCGCGAACCCCAATCCCCGATCCGCGATCGGAGAATCCGCCCTACGGCAACGCCACGTCCAGCGTGATGCCGTTGGCCAGGCGCACCAGTTCGTCCTGCGCCTTGCCGCGCTGCACTTCGAGATCCTCGATCTCCTTGCGGAGCGCCACGAGTCGATCTTCCTGTGCATTCAACTGGGTGGCGTAGCGCGCCACCAGCTGGCGCTCCTCGGCGCTCGACTTGAGCGCCTGGAGGTTCTCGCGGACCCGTGCCTGGTCCTTCTCGATGCGCTCGACCTCGGCGCGCCTGTCACGGAGAGCCGCCTGCAGCCGGGCGACTTCGGCGTTCTGGGCCATCACGGCCTTGAGCTGCGGCTCGGCGGCCACATCCACGTTACGGCCCTGGAGGATCAGCGCGACCTGGTCACTGGTGACGCTGGTCACGGCGACACGCGTCTCCACCTCGCGGACCTCCTCGACCTTGAGGGTCTGCGTGCCGCCCTGCGGCACCACCACCTTGAAGCGGTGCTGCGACGTGCCGGTCTCGGCGGGTTGGGGCGTGCCCGGCGCGAACGTGAAGCCATCGCGCTTCGGGTGCTCGATCACGAAGGTACGCGGCGCGGCATCGTCGTTGCGCAGGGTGTAGAGGGTGGTGCCGCGCTCCTGCACCGTCTGGATGAAGGCGCCCCGGCTGACACGGATGCGGCTCACCCGGCGAGGGCCGCCTTCGAAGCTGCTGGTGACGCGCGCGGCCAGGTCCACCGCGTACGACACCAGGCGACGTTCCTTCGGCTGGATCGGGTCGAGCAGCCCCTCGCCCGCGAACGCGCCGCCCTCGACCAGCGACAGGCTGCCGCCGTCGAGGGTCAGGCCGGTGTCGTTGGTGATCCACACGGCGCGCAGCGGCCGGGCCGAGTTGCTGCCGGCCGTCCAGAGCGAGACGCGCTCCACCGTGACCGGCGATTGCACGATCGGCACGAGCGCCGACTGGTTGCGGCGCACCGTGATGGGTTGGGTCAGCTTGTATTCGAACAGGTCACCGAGGTCGGCGCCCTGCGCCGCCGCCGGCGTCCGTGTGAGCCGGTCCTCGAGTTCGTTGGCCGACACGCGCGAGGCACGGAACTGCGCGGCAGGCGCCGGCGGCGGAGGTGCGCTCGGCAATCCGCCGACCACGCCACCGAGGGCCCCGCCAGGCACCCCGCCCTCGACCGATTCCGCCGCGACGCCAGCCTTCTCGGCACTCATCGCGCCGTCGTGGGTCTGCGGCGTCAGCATCGCCGCGCTCGGTAGCGGCACGACGGGTCGACGCGTGTACAGCGGCTGCGAAATCTGCTGGATGAACGACTGCGGCGCGCCGGCCACCAACGACAGCTCGACGTCGGTCCAGTCTTCGCCGAGCGTGTTGTCGACGATCGCCCAGCCCTGGAGGAAGGGCGCCTTGCCGGCGGCGGTGGGGATGACCAGCCGGTACGATGACTTCCACACCGGCACCTCGCTGACGTAGCTGACGAAGAGGTCGCGCGCGCCGGTGCCGCTGGTCGCGATGCGCAGCCGACGGACGTCCTGGGCCCGCGCCGACCCGACCAGGTCGAGGTACTGCGCGAGTTCGCCGCGCGCGTCGGCGTCCACGAGCCGCACGCCGATCCCCGACCCGAGCGTGAAGGTCCGCACGACGCCGGCATCGGTGACGATCGCGAGCTCCACCGTGGATTCGGTCTTCTCGCCGACCGTCCGTTCGCGTTCCTGCACGCTGAGCACCCGCCCGGTCACCGCGGCGCCGCTGCCCTGCACCTCGACGCGCGAGCCACGCAGGGCCTGCAGCAGGTCGGTGGGCGAGGTCGTCGCTCCGAGCGGCAAGCCGAGCGTCCGCAGGCGCTGTTCCAGCGGGGCCATCGAGTTGAAGGTGATGCCGGTGACCGTGCCGTCTCCGAGGTCGGTCGTCGTCAATGACTTCAGCACGTCGTCCAACTGGCCGCTGGTGAGGTCGATGGACACCACCTGGTCGCCGCGCACCCGGCCGACGTGCTCGAAGTACCCGACCCCGCTCTTGTACAGCACGACCCGCCGCACCGGGAGCTTGCCCGTCTCCGCGGCAGGCGCGGGCGGTGGGCTGGCAGGCGGCCGAGGAGCGGGCGCGCCCGCAGGTGGGGGAGCGACCGGCGATTGCGCAAGTGCCGGAGCCAGCACGCACGAGGCGAGGCCGGCCGCGAGGAGCCATGCACGAGTCTGCATGCTGCATTAGTACCCCGTCTGCGCGATCAGGTTCACGCGGCACGCTCGAGGCGGGTGACCCCAGGCCCTGGCCGCAGGACCGACACTGACGCCGCCCCCTCGGTGTTGGCATCGTCTGTGCTGTGGACAGGGGCAGGCGGAAAGGTCGCCCATACGTGAAACACGACAACTCTCAGCCTCAGCCTCAGCCCTCACCTGTCGGTGTTCCAGAGCTTCGCAGGCGTCGGGTCGCCGTGGGCGACGTGCTCGTCCGCCGTGACGACGGCGGCTATGGCATCTTCAACTACCGCGGCGAACGGGTCATGGACGCGCTGCTGGGGTCGCCCGCGGAAGCGGCGCAGTTGGCTGCCGACATCGTCTCGCCGTGGCGAGGCCGGGTACAGATCGACGACTCGGGCACGGGCGCCTAGGCAAGGGAGGCAGCAGTGATCCGGGTCATGCGACAGGGGGCTGCCTGGGCTGTCGTTCGTGATGGACGACTCCTGCGCGAAGGGGCAGGCGCCGCGGTCCACAAGACCAAGGCGTCCGCCGAAGAGCACGCGAGGCGACTGGCAGCCAAGCTCGACGAGGAACTCCGCCTGCCGGTCCGTGACGAGGACCCGCAGGACTGACCCGTTGGCCACCGGCCTCCCGACAGCGTGAAGGCAAGCTCGACGCTTCGTAGGTATACTCCCGCCCTGTGACCCACGCTCCCGGCAAGGCTCCGGCCCGCGCCCCCTGGCGCCAGGCGGACCTCCTCGTCCTCGGCGCGCTGCTCGGCGCGGCCGCCATCGCGGCCGCCATCGCCTTCCTCGCCAATGCGCCGAAGGTGCAGTCGCTCACCGGCCTGTGCGTGCTGCTGGCCATCGCGTTCGCGTGGTCGAGCAACCGCGCCGCGATCGACCGCAAGACGGTGGCCTGGGGCCTCGGCCTCCAGATCGTGATCGCGCTGATCGTGCTGCGCACGACGCCGGGACGCGAGGCCTTCGCGGCGGCGGGGCGCGGCATCAACTGGCTGCTCGACTTCGGCAACGTCGGCGCCGGGTTCGTGTTCGGTCCGCTCGGCAACAAGGAGGTGTGGCCGCGCATCATGACCGGCGCCCTCGGCCCCGAGGGCGCGCAGTACTCGGTGCTGTTCGCCTTCCAGGTGCTGCCGACGATCATCTTCATCGCGTCGCTGTTCGCGATCCTCTACTACCTCGGCGTGATGCAACTGGTCGTGCGGGCGTTTGCCGTCGGCATGCGCTGGGTGATGAAGGCGAGCGGCGCCGAGACGCTCAACGTCGCGGCGAGCATCTTCATGGGCCAGACCGAGGCCCCGCTCACCATCCGGCCCTTCCTCGCGAAGATGACGCAGTCCGAGCTCATGACGGTGATGACCTCGGGCATGGCCCACATCTCGGGCGGCATCATGGCCGCCTACGTGCTCTTCGGCATCGAGGCGCAGCACCTGCTCACGGCGGTCATCATGACGGCGCCGGGGACGCTGATGATGGCCAAGATCTTCGTGCCCGAGACCGAGCAGCCCGAGACGATGGGCACCGTCGCGCTGAAGCACGAGAAGACCGACGTCAACATCATCGACGCGGCCGGGCGCGGCACGTCCGAGGGCCTGATGCTGGCGCTCAACGTCGGCGCGATGCTGATTTCCTTCCTGGCGCTCATCGCCCTGCTCAACGCCATCCTCGGTCTCGCCGGCCTGAGCCTGCAGCAGATCTTCGGCTGGGTCTTCGCGCCGATTGCCTGGAGCATGGGCGTGCCATGGCGCGACGCGCCGGCCATCGGTAACCTGCTCGGCACGCGGATGGTGCTGAACGAGTTCGTGGCCTACTCGCAGCTCGGGCCGATGAAGGCGACGCTCGACCCGCGCTCCTTCACGATCGCGACCTTCGCGCTGTGCGGCTTTGCCAACTTCGCCTCGATCGGCATGCAGGTCGGCGGCATCGGCGCGCTGGCGCCGGCGCGGCGCAGCGACCTGGCGCGGCTCGGCTTCCGGGCGATGATGGCCGGCACGCTGGCCAACTTCGTCACCGCGACCATCGCGGGGTTCCTCCTGTAGCCGTCGGCCCTGGCCGACGGTCAGCGATCATCGCCGACTGCCACAGCCCCCGGTAAGGCGGGGTGTCCCACCCCGCCGTGAATCACCAACGGCGCGGTCGCGTGCCCTGAGCGCAGTCGAAGGGGAGACCGCGCCCTACCTCTGCGTTGCCCACACGCGCTCGCGCATGCCGTCGATGCGGCTGGCGGCGGGCGCCAGGGGCGGCAGGCCGTTGACCGGGCGATCCAGGTAGAAGTACGCGGTCGCCGACACGTCGTCGGATCGGTAGTAGTTCACGCCGCCCTGCGGATGGCGCGGGTCGTCGAAGGGCGGCAGCCCCTGGGCGTCGAGCAGCAGGTGGATGTCGGGCGCCGCCTTGCGGATGTCCATCACCGGCTCGCCCTTGAGGTCGAGCACCAGCACCGGCACCGCGGGCGCGCCGGCCGCCTGCATGGCCTTCACCTTCGCGATCGGTGCGTTGCCCATCTGCTGCAGCGTCACCCGGCATTCGCGCTGGAAGAACACCGGGTCGTCGAGGTGGTACCGGTAGAACGCGTAGAGGTCGGCCTTCTCGTCGGACACGAGTGACCCGTGATACCGGCCCCGGAAGGTGCCCTGACCCCAGCCCGTCCCGATGTAGTCCTCGGTGCCCGTGCCGACCAGCGTCGGCAGCGTCGAGTCGCCGTCGAGGAAGACCTTCACCTCGCCCTCCCCGAACCAGGTGCCGCGGTAGGCCTCGTGCCCGCCGACCACGCCGACGTGCGTCCCCAGGTAGCGGCCGCGGCCCGTCACGCGCGGCAGGATCTCGAAGTCGGTGCCAGGCGCGGTGCGCGGCACCCGGTGCCACGTCGCGTGGAAATACAGCACGTCGTCGGCATGGGCCTTCACGATGCTGTAGTTGATGTCGTACCAGATGAGCGCGTAGGACGGCGCCTCGTTGACCACACGGATGCGGGCGGCGGTGCGATACGGCATCGGGATGGTCGCGTTGAACGAGCGACCTTCCGGGTTCTGGAGCAGCGCGCTCTCGAAGGGCACGGCCAGGCCGAGCGAGGCGCCGAAGAAGTCGCCCATCGGCACGTCCACCGCCGGCGCAGTCGCGTCGTCCCACGTCATCAGGAGGCGCACCAGTCGGCGCTGCTCCGGGTTGCGCGGGACGGTGCCGCTGATCCAGATGCGGTGGATGATGCCCGCGCCGCGGATGTCGGCCAGGTCCACGCTGGCGCCTGGTGGCACGACGATGAAGGCCGCGCCCTTGGCGCCGCGATTGACACGGCCGCCACTGCCACTCGCGCCTGTCGGGTTCTCGGGGCTGATCCAGCGGGTCTCGACGTCCTGCATGCGGTAGAGGTCGTCGGCCGACGACTGGGCACCGGCCGTCGAGGCGGCCAGGCTGCAGGCCAGGCCGACGAGAGCAAGAAGGCGCATGGACGCGAGTCTACCTGTCGCCGCCCGGCGCCGACCGAACCTGTCGGGCACGATCGCCCGCCGGCGGGACCTCGAGGCGCAGTTCGAGTCGAGCGAGCGCGAGGGTGTAGCGCGAGCGCGTGTCGTCGCCGTCGACGCTGATCCACACCGCCGCGGTCTCGAGGGGCGCGTCGAGATCGACGGTGATCGTGAAGCCACCGTTGGCATTCGGTGCAGCGACGACGCGTTCGCTGATCAACGCGCTGGCGGGATGCTGGCGGGACTGCCCGATCTGCGACGGCGAGACGGCGACGTTGAAGAAGCGGATGCCGGCGATCCCGAGGTCCGGCGGCGCCAGCGCGAACAGGCGCTGCACCCACGCGGGCGCCACCTTGCGTTCCAGCCACCCGGGGCGGCGCGTGCCCACCTCGACCAGCCCGACGCGGAGGGCGTAGTCGTCGGCTCCTCGCTCACCCTGCCGACGCGCGTCGGTGCGCAGGGCGCCAACCACCCGTCCCTCCGCCCGCAGGCCCCGCACCCAGCGGGGCGAGTCGAGCGGGTACACCAGCGGGGCGGCCGAGGCGTTCACCTCGACGCGCAGGCCTTCGGCGCCGAAGTCGACGACGTGCGGCGGGATGCCGCGGTACCGCAGGACTTCCCAGCCCACACCAGTGGTCAGGGGAATCACGAGCAGCAGGGCGAGCGGCCACGGCGTCACGGCTGCTGATTGGACGCCAGCACGGGGGGCGGCGCCCCGGGGGGCGCGGGCTAGCCCTGGCCGCAGCGAACCAGGGCCAGTTGCTCCCGCTTGTACTTGAACGCCTCGACCCAGGCGTCCAGGCCCGTGTAGGACTTCCTCGTGCCGGGCGCGGTCCAGGCGAGCGGCTCACCGAGGGCCTCGACGCGCGCGGCCGTGAAGAGCGCTCGGAGATGGTCGTCGGTCAGGCGCTGCAGGCGCTCGACGAGGAAACGGCGGCCGGCCTCGCCGATGCGAGGGTTGGCCCGTGCGCCGGGACCGGCATCGAGCGCCGGCGTGACGTCGGCGCGGCAGCCGCGCACGTTGCGATCGGGATCCTCGGCCGGCGGGAGGAACACCGGGCGCATGGCCCACCGCCCGAGGTCGATCTTGCCGGTGCGGATCGTGCCCTTGCCGGAACTGCCGAAGGTGGCGCCCAGATCCTGGATCATCGCCAGGGGGGCGCGGCAGGCCCGCGCCCCGGGATGCTCGAACAGCGCGGCCACGCCGAGCGGCCGCGCGTCGAGTGGGTGGACGTCGCCGGCCGACAGGTCGAGGGCCTCGGCGCACACCAGGCGCTGCTGCGCGGGCTTCCTGTCGCCATGCTGCACGAAGGCGCCCAGCAGGCTGAGCGCGTCGAAGTGGATCCGTTGACGATCGCGGTCGGCTCCTGGCGGCAGTGCGGTGATGGCCGCGTCGAGTTCACCGAATTGCCAGCCCTGGTCGGCGTTGGCGCTCGAGAGGATCGGCGTGCCGCGGAACGCCGGCTCGGTCACGCCGAGGAACGTGCGCGTGGCGCGCGGCCCGGTGCCCGCCATCGGGTTCTCCGGGCACTCCAGGCACTGCACGGTGAGCGGCAGCACGATGTCGGACGGGAAGCCGAGCGCCCAGAACAGGCGCACGGCGACGACCTCGGCGAACACCTCGCGATTGCCGGTGCGCGGCTGCCCGTCGTAGTACTTCACGCGCAGCAGGCGTCGGTTGGCCGTGCGGCAGGTGAACTTCGGGGTGTTGCCGCCCATCTGCGCACCGCCGGACTCCCAGGTGCAGGGCAGGCCGCCGGGGGGATTCAGGTCGGCGCGGCCGCCGCTGGCCGGCGTGCCTCGCCCCTCGACGATCCGGGCTGGCGAGGGGAGCTCGCGGTCCTCCCACAGGATCGCCGTCGCCAGGTACGCCTGGCGCTGGGTGGGCGAGGTGACCAGGACCTTCGGTCGCTCCTGTGCAAGGCCGGTGGCACCGAGCGCGGCGACGGCCGCGAGGATCGCGGCCAGTCCCAGGCCGTGTGCGCCACTGTTGGGGGGCCGAGGTCCGACGGGCATGCGCGCCATTGTACGAAGGACCGGACGGGACCGCTCGTCCGGTCGGGCCGGGCCGGGCCTACTTCGCGGAGTCGAGGGCGATCAGCAGCGCGTCGGTCCAGATCATGTCGAGGCGATCGCCGACCTTCACCTTCTCGAGCGCCTTCTTGTCCTCGACGCGCGAGGAGTACTTCCAGTCGTTGGGGCCGACCACGGTGATGGTGCTCGCCTTGCGGTCGATCGCCGTGACGGTGGCCGTGATGGCGCGCTGCACGGCGGCCGTGCCGCCCGGATGCTGCCCCTCCGAGCTGACCGTGGCGGCCGAGGCCGTGTCGATCGCCTTCTCGCCGGCGGGCTTGACGCGGACGACGAGGTTCTCGTAGTAGCGTGCGGTCACCTTGTCGCCGACCTTCACCTCGTCGAAGCGCTTCATGCCGGCGGGGGCGACGGTGGTGAGGAACGTGCCGTCGGTGCGCTTGAGCGTCAGGGTCCGACTCTTGGACTCGATGGCCTGGACGGTGAGCGTCTCGACCTTCGTCTCGTAGGTGATCGTCTTGGTCGCCTGGCCGGCCGCGAGGCCAGCCGTCATCAGGAGCAGCGCGAGCGCGCGAACGGCATGAGTCATGACACGGTAGGCTACCTGAAGCGTGCTGGTCGTGCCAGTGCCCCGGGGCCGCCGGGGCGTGGTGGCGAGGTGCGGCATGCGCTCGACGCACATCCGTGGGAGCATGACGGGCACGACGCGAGCGATCGACGGAGCACGCTGGAGGTGAGGCTCCAGGTGGGTCCGTTCCGGGACGGCGGAAGCGACAGGCGTGACCGATGACAGAGAGAGCGAAGGGCAAGCGACGCAGCACAGGATGGTTCAGCGGCATCGATCGCAACACGTTCATCCACCGCAGCTGGATGAAGAACCAGGGCCATCCCGATCACGTCTTCGACGGCCGGCCGATCATCGGCATCTGCAACACCTGGTCGGAGCTCACGCCGTGCAACGCGCACCTGCGCGACCTGGCCGAGCACGTGAAGCACGGGGTGTACGAGGCCGGCGGATTCCCGCTCGAGTTCCCGGTGATGTCGCTCGGCGAGACGCAACTGCGGCCGACGGCGATGCTGTTCCGCAACCTGGCCAGCATGGACGTCGAGGAGTCGATCCGCGGCAACCCGATCGACGGCGTCGTGCTGCTGGTCGGTTGCGACAAGACGACGCCGGCCTGCGTGATGGGCGCGGCGAGCGTCGACCTGCCGACGCTGGTCGTCTCCGGCGGCCCGATGCTCAACGGCAAGTTCCGCGGCCAGGACATCGGATCGGGCACGCACGTGTGGAAGTTCAGCGAGGAGGTGCGGTGCGGCCTCATGTCGCCCGAGGACTTCCGTGATGCAGAGGCCGGGATGAGCCGCTCGGCCGGTCACTGCATGACGATGGGCACGGCGTCGACGATGGCCTGCCTGGTCGAGGCGCTGGGCCTGGCGCTGCCGACCAACGCGGCGATTCCCGCCGTCGACGCGCGCCGCCGCCGCCTCGCCCACCAGGCCGGCAACCGCATCGTCGCGATGGTCGAGGAAGACCTGAAGCCATCGCAGATCCTCACGCGCAAGGCGTTCGAGAACGCGGTGCGCGCGGTCAACGCGGTCGGCGGATCCACCAACGCCGTGATCCACCTGCTGGCCATCGCCGGGCGGGTCGGCGTCGAGTTCACCCTCGACGACTGGGATCGCCTGGGGCGCGACGTGTCGTGCCTGGTCGACCTGATGCCGTCGGGTCGGTACCTGATGGAGGACTTCTACTACGCGGGTGGCCTGCCGGCCGTGCTGCGGGAGCTCGGCGACCTCATCCACCGCGACGCGCTGACCGTCACTGGCAGGACCCTCGGCGAGAACATCGACGGGGCGCCCAACGACAACCCCGAGGTGATTCGGCCGCAGGACAACCCGGTGGTGCCCGACAGCGGCATCGCGGTCCTGAAGGGCAACCTGGCCCCCGACGGCGCGATCATCAAGCCTGCCGCCGCGAGCGCCGCGCTGCTCAGGCACACGGGCCGCGCCGTCGTGTTCGAGGACATCGACGACTTCTACGCGCGCATCGACGACGAGACGCTCGACGTCGATGCCTCGTGTGTGCTCGTCCTGAAGCACTGCGGGCCGAAGGGCTACCCCGGGATGCCCGAAGTGGGCAACATGCCGCTACCGCCCAAGATCCTGCGGCAGGGCGTCACCGACATGGTGCGCATCTCCGATGCCCGGATGAGCGGCACCGCCTACGGCACCGTGGTGCTGCACGTGGCGCCCGAAGCGGCCGTCGGCGGGCCACTGGCGCTGGTGCGGTCGGGCGACATGATCGCGCTCGACGTCCCGGCGCGGAAGATCTCGCTGCTGGTGGACGACGAGGAACTGGCCAGGCGCCGCGCCGCCTGGCAGCCGCCGGCGCCGATCACCAGCCGCGGGTACGTGAAGCTGTACGTGGACCACGTGCTGCAGGCCAACGAGGGGGCGGACCTCGACTTCCTCAAGGGCGGCAGTGGGTCGGCCGTGCCGCGGCACTCGCACTGACACGGGAGGGAGCGCCGCGTGTCAAGGGATCAGGGACACGGGGGCGAGTCACAAGGGTTGCGTGGGACGAGGGGCAAGGTGCGGTAGGGACGAGGGACAAGGGAGGGACAACGGAGGGACAAGGGACAAGGGAGGGCGGCTCCCAGAGCTCTGCTGTGGCAGAATCCTCGCCGGAAGGGACTTTCGATGAGCACGATTCGCGTGGTCCTCGTGGACGACCACGAGACGGTGAGGCAGGGGCTCGCGCTGTTGTTGAACGGGTTTCCCGACGTGGAGGTCGTGGGCGAGGCCGGCGACGGGAGGGCCGGCGTCGGGTGCGCACGAGAGCAGCAGCCCGACGTGGTGGTGATGGACGTGGCCATGCCGGGGACCAACGGCCTCGAGGCCACCCGTGAGCTGAAGGAAGGCAATCCGGGCATCGGCGTGGTCGCGCTCTCGCGCTACGGCGACGACGCCTACGTGCAGGAACTGTTGCGCGCCGGTGCGTCGGGCTACGTGCTCAAGCAGAGCGCGCCCGGCGAGTTGCTCAACGCGATCCGTGCCGCGGCGGCCGGTCAGCATTACCTCGACAAGACACTGAGCGCGCGGGTCACCGGCGCCTACGTCCGCAAGCACGCGCGCACCGCCGGGCCCGAGCCGCCGTCGATCACCGAGCGCGAGGCCGAGGTCCTGCGACAGATGGCCTGGGGCTACAGCAACAAGGACATCGCCGCGCGTCTCGACCTGAGCGTCAAGACGGTCGAAGTGCACAAGGCCAACGCGATGCGCAAACTGGGGTTGCGTGGGCGCATCGACATCGTGCGGTACGCGCTGCTCCAGGGCTGGCTGCGCGAGGCCTGACGCACGCCTGTGCGATCCTCGTCGGCGGGATGAACACGTCCGTCGGCAGTGCCCCCGCATCACTCCGCCGCGCGCTCGAGCAGGTCATCGCCCCCGAGCGCGTGCTCACGCGCCCGATCGACATCGCGGCGTGGGCCTCCGACGCCAGCTTCTATCGCCCTGTCCCGAAGGCCGTCGTTCTCGCGGCCTCGGTGGACGAGGTGCGCGCGCTCTTCCGGCTCTCCCATGAACTCGGCCTGCCGCTGACGTTCCGCGCGTCGGGCACCAGCCTGTCGGGGCAGGCCGTCACCGACGGCATCCTCGTGGAGGTCAAGCGTCACTGGCGTCGCCTCGAGGTGCTCGACGGGGGCGCGCGCCTGCGCGTGCAACCCGGCGTGCTCGGCGGCGAGGCCAACCTCGCGTTGCGGCCGTTCGGGCGCAAGATCGGGCCCGATCCGGCCAGCCTGGCCGCATGCGCGCTCGGCGGCATCCTCGCCAACAACGCCTCGGGCAAGTGCTGCGGCGTCGCGCAGAACGCGTACCACACGCTCGACGCGATCACGTTCCTGTTGCCGTCGGGCACGGTGATCGACACGGCCCAGGCCGACGCCGACGCACGGTTCCGGTCGGCCGAGCCGACGCTGGCCACCGGCCTGCTGGCGCTCAAGGCGGAGATCGAAGCCGACGAGTCCTTGTCGGCGCGCATCCGGGCCAAGTACCGGATGAAGAACACGACCGGGTACGGCCTGAACGCGTTCCTCGACTTCTCGCGTCCGGTCGACATCTTCGCGCACCTGCTCATCGGCTCCGAGGGCACCCTCGCCTTCATCCCGGAGGCCGTGCTCCGGACGGTGCCCGACCTGCCGCACAAGGCCACCGGCCTGCTGCTGTTTGCCACCATCGACGACGCCTGCCGGGCGATCGCGCCGCTCAAGGCGGCGGGCGCGAAGGCCCTCGAACTGATGGATCGGGCGTCGCTGCGCGCCGTCGAGCGCCAGTCGGGCGTGCCGGCGGAGTTGCAGGGCCTGTCGGACGGCGCGGCGGGGCTGCTCGTGGAGTTCCAGGCCGAGACGCCCGACGCGCTCACGGCCTACCGGACGGAGGCCGCCGCGGTCGTGGCCGGGCTCGCCGGCTTGTCCTTCCCGGCACCCTTCACCGACGACCCGCGGCAGATCGCGGCGCTGTGGCGCGTGCGCGAGGGGATGTACCCGTCGGTGGGGGCGGTGCGCAAGAGCGGGACCACGGTGATCATCGAGGACGTCGCCTTCCCGCTCGAGCGCCTCGGCGAGGCGGTCGTCGACCTGCAGGCGCTCTTCGCGCGTCACGGCTACCCCGAGGCGATCATCTTCGGCCACGCCGGCGACGGCAACCTGCACTTCGTCATCACGCAGTCGTTCAACGACGCGGCCGCAATCGATCAGTACGCGCGCTTCATGGACGATGTCGTGGCCCTCGTGGTGGGGAAGTACGACGGAGCGCTGAAGGCCGAGCACGGCACCGGCCGCAACATGGCGCCGTTCGTCGAGGCGGAATGGGGCGGCGCCGCGCTGGCCATCATGCGCCGGCTGAAGGCGCTCGCCGACCCCGACGGCCTGCTGAATCCCGGCGTCATCATCAACGACGACCCGCGCGCGCACCTCACGGATCTCAAGTCGCTGCCGTCGGTCGAGGCGTCGATCGACACCTGCGTCGAGTGTGGCTTCTGCGAGCGCGTCTGCCCGTCGCGCGACCTGACGCTCACGCCACGCCAGCGCATCCTCGTGCGGCGCGACATGGTGCGACGCGAGCAGGCCGGCGAGTCGCGGGCGTCCCTCGACGCCCTCTGGCAGGACTACGCGTACGCGGGGCTCGACACCTGCGCCGTGGACGGCATGTGCGCGACCGCCTGCCCGGTGGCCATCAACACCGGCGCGCTCGTGAAGCAGTTCCGCCACGCCCGGCATTCGCCGACCGCCGAGGCCGTGGGGATGACGGTTGCCACGCGGTTCGGGCTGGCGGAATCCCTGGTGAAGATTGGCCTGCGCCTGGGGCACGTCGTCCAGGGCGTGCTCGGCCCCGGCGCCATGCCGGCCGTCACGCGGCTGGCGCGCCGCCTTGCGGGGCCGGAGGTGCCACTGTGGACGCGCGAGATGCCGCGTCCCGCCGCCTCGCTGCCCCGGACGTCGCGGGCCGACGTCGCCGCCGTCTACCTGCCGGCGTGCGTCTCGCGCGTGTTCGGCCACGTGCCAGGCGAGGCGTCGACGCTCTCACTGCCGGACGCGCTGGTGGCGGTTGCCGCCCGGGCCGGTCGTCCCGTGTGGATTCCTGACGACGTGCACGGGACGTGCTGCGGCACGCCGTTCTCGTCGAAGGGACTGGTCAGCGGGCACCGTCAGGCCGCCAATGACGCCATCGAGCGCTGCTGGACGTGGTCACAGGAGGGGAGGCTGCCCATCGTCGTCGACGCCAACTCGTGCACGCTCGGCCTGCGCGAGTGCGGCCCGGCCCTGACGTCCGAGAACCGCGCCCGCCTGGCCTCGCTGCGCATCGTCGACAGCGTCGCGTTCGCCCGCCAGGACCTGCTGCCGCGCCTCGACGTGACGCGTCGGGCCGGCCGCGTCGCGGCGCACCCGACCTGCTCACTCGCGCACCTCGGCCACGCCGACGACCTACTGGCCCTGGTGGCCGCCTGCGCCGAGCACGTGACCCTGCCCGCCAACGCCGGCTGCTGCGGCTTTGCCGGCGACCGTGGCTTCCTCTTCCCGGAACTCACGGCGAGTGCAACCCAGCGGGAGGCCGTCGAGGTGCGGGCCGCCGCCTGCGACGATCACGTGTCGGCCAACCGGATGTGCGAGGTCGCGCTGACCAGCGCCACGGGACGTCCCTACAGGTCGGTGATCCACCTGCTCGAGGAAGCGACCAGGTAGGGCGCGAGTATGAAGTGGCTGGCCGGGTCAAGGGCAGATCAGTCCCGTCGCGGGGGCGCAGGCCCCCGCGCGGGGGGATACATCGGTCCTGCCTCGGGGGATCGGGCTGCTCCAGTCGAGTATTCGCGCTCAGGGGCGCACTAGGTTGCTGCGGGGCGGGGTCGCACATCGGTTCCTCGTGGTCGCCCGAAGGCGCCAGAACCGCCCTACTCGCGATCACCCGCGCGTGGCAGCCGACCCCAGCAGGGCGGTGCCGCCGTGGCGCGGTTACCCGGCCAGCGGCGCGGCGTTGGTCCGGTGCGGGTCGAAGCGGGTGCCATCCCGCCAGATCGCATACAGGATGCCGGTCAACTTGCGCGCCAAGGCCACGACGGCGACCTGGCGCCCGCGCCGGTGCTGCACGGCGTCGACCCAGTCGCGGAGCGGCCCCGGCTTCAGCGTCCGTTTCGCGCAGTGCGCGGCCTGGACGAGGCACCAGCGCAGGCTGCGGCTCCCCGCTTTGGTAATCCCCAGGTGACGCGTCCGCGCGCCACTCGAGTCCTGGCCGGGCACCAGCCCGACATACGCCTCCACCGCGTGCGCGCCGTCGAAGCGCGTGTGGTCGTCGAGCGCCGCCACAAACCGCACGGCGGTCACCGGGCCGACTCCGGGGACCGTCAGCAAGCGGCGCGCGACCGGGTCGCCCGTGGCCCAGGCCGTCACCTCGCGGTCGGCGTCCGCGATGGCGGCATGCAGGTGCTCCAGCAGCTGCAGCTGCCGGGCCACGTAGCTCGGGAGGGGCTCGCCTACCGCGGCGCGGACGCGCGCCCCGAAGGTGTGCACGCTGCCACTCGCCAGCCGGCGGCCCTGCGTCCGCAGCCAGCCGCGCACGGTATTGAGCAGGAGCGTGCGACTGCGCACCAGCCCGTCGCGCATGCCGCAGAGCGTCTTGGCCGCCCGCGCCTCGGCGCTCGGGATATGCACCGACGGCAGGTCGATGCGGCAGGACACCTCGCTGAGCACCTGCGCATCACGCCGGTCCGTCTTCATCCGGCGCGCCCCCACGCCCAGGGTCGGCGCCAGGGTCGCCGGCACCACCCGCACCTCATGCCCGGCCGCCCGTGCCGCGTCGGCCACCCAGAAGGCCTCACTGCACGTCTCGACAATCACTCGGCTGCCGGGCCGCTCGCCCAGGTACCGCGGCACCTCCTGCGTCCGCAGCCGCCGCTCCTCGACGACGGTCCCGTCGGGCCGCCGCACGCAAATCTGGGATTCCCTTCCGCCGAGATCGATTGCAACATGGTCCATGGCTGGCTCCTCTCACTGTGTGCCTCGAGCACGTGTCAGTGTGAGCGACGGGCCTCCCGTCAGCTCGCGGGGGCCAGCCACTTCATCCAATCTGTCTCCCCTTCGACGTCGCTCGGGGCCAGCGACTCGCGCCGTTGGTCACGGCGCCCCGGGTGTAGGCGTCGACCTTCAGGTCGACGCACGACTGTTGCGACGAAAGCGCATCGGCCATACCATCGCGCGATGCACCACGCCTCCGAAGGGCTGCCCTCGGGTTCCGGGGCGGACGCCGCCACGCCGCATCCGCTGCCGCCGGCCGGTTGCCTGCCGCCGATGACGGTGCGCGACATGCCCGATCCGCTGCCGCTCACGAAGATCCTCGGACCGAGCGTGATCCTGGCCGGGCTCGGCGTGGGCTCCGGCGAGTACATCATCTGGCCCTTCATCACGGCCGCGGTCGGCCCCGCGTTCCTGTGGGCGGCGGCCGTCAGCGTCACGCTCCAGTACTTCATGAACATGGAGATCGAGCGCTACACGCTGGTGACCGGGGAGACGGCGATTGCCGGCTTCGTGCGGCGCTGGCGCCACTGGGGCTGGATCTTCTGCCTGTTCACGCTGCTGCCCAACATGTGGCCCGGCTGGGCGACGGGCGGCGTCACGGCGCTGACCTTCCTGATGGGCGGCGGCAACGTCGGCTACATCACGGTTGGCGTGATGATCGCGATCGGCTTCGCGCTCACGATGTCGCCGGTCGTGTACAAGACGCTCGAGCGCGCGCAGTTCTTCAAGGTCGGGCTCACGCTGGTCTTCCTCTCGGTGGCGATCGTCGCGGCCATCAAGCCGTCGGCTTGGGCCGACCTGCCGCAGGCGATCACCGGCTTCGGGACGCTGCCCGACGCGACCGCCATTCCCATCACGCTGCTGCTCAGTGCGCTCGTGTTCGCGGGCGCGGGCGGCGTGAACAACCTCGCGCAGAGCAACTGGATCCGCGACAAGGGATTCGGCATGGGCGCCTACATCCCGCGCATCGTGTCGCCGATCACCGGCGAGGATGTCGCGCTGCCGACAACGGGCGTGATGATGAGGACGGACGCGGCCAACCTGGCGCGGTTCGCCGTGTGGTGGAAGCGCGCCAATGTCGAGCAGCTGGTGAGCTTCTGGTTCATCTGCATCTTCTCGATCGCCATGTTCTCGCTGCTCGCGCACTCGACCATCCCGGGGCAGCAGTTCGCCAGCCAGGCCACGCTCGCCTTCATCAAGTCGGAAGGAGAAGTCCTCCAGCAGGTCGTCGCGCCCTGGTTCGGCAAGTTCTTCTGGGTGTTCGGGGCGATGTCCCTCATCCTCGTGGCGCTCGGCACCGTCGACTACATCGCCCGCATCGTCGCCGACATCCTGCGGACGGTCTACCTGCAGGGGCACCCGTACTGGACCGAGAGCCGCATCTACTTCTTCGCGGTGTGGGCGGGGGTGGTGTCGGGCTCGGTCATCCTGCTGAGCGGCATGCAGCAGCCGCTGGTGCTGCTGATGACGGCCGCGTGCCTGAACGGGCTCGTGATGGTCGTGTACGGCGCCCTGCTCATCCAGTTGAACCTGCGCGGCCTGCCGCCGCCCCTGCGCATCGGCGGCCTGCGCCTGGTGATGCTGGTGCTCGCGACGGCGTTCTACGCCTTCTTCGGCGGCTGGCTGGTCATCGCGCAGGTGCGGACGTTCCTCGGCGTGTAGGCGGGGCGCACGGCGCGCCCCGGTCCCTGGCTAGGCGGGCAACCCGTACGGCGCGCGCTGCGGACGCGACAGCATCGCATTCGCCTCGTCGTCGTTGACGAAGCGCTCGTGCAGGGGATCCCACTGCAGGCGGCGCGGCAGCTTCATCGCGATGTGGTGGAGCAGGCACGCGCTGCAGGAGCGGTGCGCGATCTCGACCGGGGCAATCACCTGGCGGCCGCTGCGGATGCACTCGAGCCAGTTGCCGTGATGGTCGCGGCTCTCGTACAGGTGGATGCCGTCCGGTCCGATCACCGAGTCGAGGATGCGTGGGTCGCTCGCGGCGAGCGCCTGCGCGTCCTTCAGCTTCGCGCCCGGGTCGCTCGACGTGACCGATTCATTGCCGCGCGACACGAAGATCCAGCCCTCGGTGCCCTCGAAGCGGATGCCGTTGGGGAAGTCGCCGCTGACGATCATGTGCACGCCGTTGGCGTAGCGCGCCTCGGTTCTGAACGGCCCGTGCACGTTCCACAGCCCCGACGTCGGGAACTCGGCCTTCCCCCACACCTCCACCGGCCCCGTGTGCTCGGTGCCCATGCCCCAGTGCGCCGTGTCGAGGTGGTGCGCGCCCCAGCCCGTGATCATGCCGGCGCCGAACTGCTCGCAGCGCAGCCAGCCGGGGCGGTCGTAGCCGACCTGCGGGTGCACGCGGGCCTCGGTGTAGTACACCTTCGGCGTCGACCCGAGCCACGCGTCGTAGTTGAAGTGCGCAGGCACGGGCATCTCGGGCTCATCCTTGCCCGACGGGTCGCCGGGCAGGCCGATCTGCACCGTCTTGACCTGGCCGATGCGCCCATTGCGCACCAGCTCGCATGCCCGGTGGAACTGCACGCCAGACCGCTGCTGGCTGCCGATCTGGAACGTGACCCCCGACTTGTGCACCTCGTTGCTCAGCGCCCGGCCCTCGGCGATCGTGAGCGAGGCCGGCTTCTGCAGGTAGATGTGCTTGCCGGCGCGCGCCGCGGCGATGGCGATGGCCGCGTGCCAGTGGTCGGGCGTGCTGATGATCACCGCGTCGATGTCGGGATTGGCCAGCAGCTCGCGGTAGTCCGCATAGCCCTTCACGCCGTCGTACGGGGCGCCGGTGGCCTTGGCGTAGTAGCCGTTCACCAGCGCCCGGGCGTCCTCCACGCGCCTGGCATCGAGATCACAGGCGGCGACGATGCGGGCCTGGGCGTGCTTCCACACGCCCGGCATGTCGTGGACGCGCGAGATGCGGCCGACGCCGATCGCGCCGATCGTGATCTGCTTGCTGGGCGCCTGCGCGCCGAGCACGGAGGCCGGCACGATGGCCGGGAACCCGTTCCCCGTCGCGCTGCGCGCTTCGGTGGGCATGGCTCCGGCCCCCAGGGCCGTCGTGGCAGCGGCGGCGGTTCGCGTGAGGAACTGGCGACGCGACGTGCTCATGGCGTCAGCCCTTCATCACCGGCGACTGCGCCTTGGCCTGCGCCTCCAGCACGAGCTGCATGGCGAGGAAGCAGTGCGCCTGCGGCATCGCGGTGTCGGTGCGGTCGAGCACATCGCTGACGATCTGCCGTCCGTACGGGAGCTCGACGTTGGTCGTGTCGATGTACTTCGTCTCCTTCTGATCGGAGAGGAAGAGATGGCTGCCGCCGGGCCGCCCGGCGATGTCGACGTTCTTGCGGATCTCGATGAAGCCCTCGGTGCCGAGAATCACGAGACGTCCGTCGCCCCACGTCGGCAGGCCGTCGGGCGTGAACCAGTCGACACGCACGTACCCGGTGCCGCCGTTGCCGCGCAGCATCATGTCGCCGAAGTCCTGGAACTTCGGGTACTGCGGCGTGTGGACGTTGCCGGCCTGCGACGCGACGACCTCGGCCTTCGTCGAGCCGGTGAAGTACAGGAACTGGTCGGCCTGGTGCGAGGCGATGTCGACGAGGATGCCGCCGTAGCGCGCGACGTCGAAGAACCACTCGGGGCGCCCCTTGTAGCCGGCGCGATGCGGCCCGGTGCCGATGGTCTGGAGCACCTTGCCGATGGCGCCCGCCTTCACCAGTTCGCCCGC
This sequence comes from Luteitalea sp. TBR-22, assembly GCF_016865485.1. Lineage (NCBI taxonomy): Bacteria > Pseudomonadati > Acidobacteriota > Vicinamibacteria > Vicinamibacterales > Vicinamibacteraceae > Luteitalea > Luteitalea sp. TBR-22. The sequence continues at coordinate 2,012,375 of NZ_AP024452.1, forward strand.
CTTCACCGTCGCGCGGTTCTCGAAGCGCTCGCTGTAGGCGATCGAGTAGATCCGCTTCGTCTCGGCCTGCACCTTGCGGACTTCGGCCAGCTGCGCCAGCGAGGTGATGCCCGGCTTGTCGGCAATGTAGTCCTTGCCGGCCTTCATCACCCGAATGCCGATCGGTCCGCGCTCGTCGGGAATCGCCGCGCTCAGCACCAGCTTGACCGAGGCATCGTCGAGCACCTCGGCCTCGCTCCGCGCGACCTTCACGCCGGGGTACCGCTCGGTGAACTGCTTCACCAGTTCCGGTTCCCTGGCGTACACCCAGGCGAGCTCGCCGCCGCCGCGCATCACGGCGTCGGACATGCCCATGATGTGGCCGTGGTTGATGCCGATGACGCCGAACTTCAGGCGGGGCGGGCCCTCCCACTTCGGCTGCGCGACCTGGCGTTCGACGGTCGCCGCGCCGGCCATCCCCGGCTGCTGACCGGCCGCGGCCATGCCGGGCAGCATCGAAAGGGCGGCCATCGAGCCGGTGACGCTGTGGACGAAAGTGCGCCGGTCCACGGGCGGTTGCGCCGCAGCGTGGGGCCGGGGGGAGGTGTGTGACTCGTGCACGCGAACTCCGGGAAAGAAGGGGACGGCCGATCATACCGCCGAACCCGACGCGCCCCTTGATCGCCGACGCGGTCTGCTGCTAGGAAGGAAGGGAACACCTTGTCATCGCGAACCCTGCTTCCGGGAGGAGTGCGTCCATGGGCGTCAAGTCCGCCGTCGTCGCGTTCGTGTCTCGTGTGTGCGTCGTGTCCCTCGTGATTGCCGGCCTGGCCTCGAGCGAAGGCTGCCGGTCGTCGTCCCCGTCGCCGCGGGCGGTGTCGCCAGGCGTCGGAGTCGCGCCGTGAGACAGCCGCGTCACCGGGCCTGAGTGCCGGCCGTCGGCCGGCACCCCGGCCCCGGGGCGAGTCCGGCCTACTTCGGGTCGAGCGGCACGAACGCCAGCGCGTTGTTGGCATTCATCGGAATCACGAGCTGGTGGGCGCCGGCGTCGTAGCACATCGACGCGGCATTGGGGATGTTCTGCGCGATCAGCGTCGCCGGCTGCCCGGGGCGGAGCCGCGAGACGCCGCCGTTGAGCACGCTGCTCACGTACGTGGTGCCGTCGCGCAGGATGACGATCCCGTCGTTGCCGGCCTGGGCCGCCTGCGCGGTCTTCAGGAGGCGCCCCGCGGGCGACAGCGTCAGCACGTCGGGCGACAGCATGTTGACGACCACCAGGTTGCCGTCACCATCGATGGCAATCCCGTTGGGCCGCTTCAGCGGCGCGCCCTGCACGACGATGCTGGCCTCGCCCTGCGCGGGGATGCGCCACACCTGCCACGTCGCGGCGTCCGCGTCGGTGGCCCCGCCCGTGACCGTGCCGTACACGGTGCCGTCGGCCGCCACGGCGATGTCGTTGAACCACTCGACCGCCGGCACGCGGGTCTCGCCGGCCGGCGCGCCCGTGGCCAGCGTGAAGCGGCGGATCACCGCCACCCCCTTGTCCTGCGGGCTCGTGCTCCCGTCGCGATCGGCGAGGTAGAGCGTGCCGTTGGCGACGTCGCTGCCGTAGGGCTCGTTCAGCACCAGCGGCGGCGTGAGGGCCGCCCGCGGCGCGCCGGCGTTCTGCACGCCGATCCACCGCGCCGTGTGCACCGACCCGTCGTGATTGAGCAGCGACACCCACGCGTTGTTCTGCTGCACGTTCTGGGGCACGCCGCGATTGGGCACGATGATCAGGTTGCGGCTCGGGTCGTAGGCGCAGCTCTCGGCGGAGTAGATGGCCCCGTACACCTTCACCTGCGGCGACATCGGCGCGAAGGGGCCAGGCGTGGTGGGCTCGATCGGCAACCCCAGGGCGTTGCCGACGAAGTAGGGCAGGGAGGGCGGGGTGGGCAGGGAGGGCGGGGTGGCGGGCGCCTGCGCGAGCAGCGCGCCGACGCTCACGCCCACCAGGAGCGCTGGCGCGCCCACGGTCAGGATGCGAGTGGTCATGCGACGAGAGTACCCGCGACGGCGCTCCGCGCGCTGACCAGCGGCGGATACCGGCAGGGCGAGCGATGATAGCGGCACCCCGCCGGACCGGCGGGCCAGACCATGACCTCGTCCCCCGCCTCCGACGCCCGGCTGCGCGCCAGCGAGCAGCGGCTCGCCTTCCTCCTCGACCTCAGCGACCGACTGCGGCCGATCGCCGATCCGCGCGCCCTGCTCGACGAGGCCACGCGGGCCCTCGGCGTGGCGCTCGGCGCCGACCGCGCCGGCTACGCCGAGGACCACGGCGACGACGTGCACCTCGAGGTGTCGTGCGGCCACGCGGAGGGGCTCGACGACATCAGCGGGCTCCATCCGTACGAGAACCTCGGGCCTGCCCTGCTCGATGCGCTGCGCGCCGGGCAGGTGGTGGTGCGGCCCGACGTCACCGGCGACAGCTCGCTGCCTGCCCATGTGCGGGACGCGTACGTGCGCCTCGGCCTCGGCGCCACGCTGCACGTGCCGCTGGTGAAGGGCGGGCGGCTGGTGGCGTTCGTGTTCGCGCACACGCGCGCGCCGCGCCAGTGGACCCCCGAGGACGTGACGCTGCTCCAGGACACGGGCGAGCGGATCTGGGCCGCCGTCGAGCGGGCGCGTGCCGAGGCCCGCCTGCGGGCCAACGAGGCCCGGCTGAAGGCCCGCGCCGAGCTGCTGGAACACCTCGAGGGCGCGCTGGCCTCCAACGCCTCGTCGGCGTCGATGATCGCGGCAGCCGGTGATGCGATGACCCGCCACTTCATCGGCCGGCGCGTCAACATCATCGACGTCGACGAGGTGGCCGACGCGATGTACCGGCGGTACGACTCGCTGCAGCAGGGCGGCGCACCGCTCGGCATCGATACGGCCCGCTTCACCCACCTCGTGTCGCCCACCTTCGCGGCGCACCTGCGCTCGGGAGGCGTGCAGGCGCTCTCGGACGTGATGACCGACCCGCGGACGGAAGGGCGGCGGGAGCCGTACGCCGCCTGGAACGTCCGCGCCCAGTTGCTGGCACCGCTGGTGCGTGACGGCCAGGTGGCCCTCCTGGTGGCCCTGCATCACCACGAGCCGTGCACGTGGACCGAGCGCGAGATCGAGTTCGTGCGCGAGGTCGCCGCGCGCCTCTATCCCCGCCTCGAGCGGGCCCGCGCCGAGGAGGCCCTGCGCCGCGCCAACGAGGACCTCGACGCCCGCGTCGCCGCCCGCACCGCGGAACTGGCTGCCCTCAACGCCGCGCTGGCGCGGGAGGTGGGCGAGCGCCGCGCCGCGGAAGCCAGAATCCAGGCGCTCTACCAGCGGGTGCTGACGGCGCAGGAAGAGGAGCGGCGCCGCATCGCCCGCGACATCCACGACCACGTGGGCCAGCAGATCACCGCGCTGCGGCTCGCGCTGGAGGCCGCGTCGGCCGGCGGCGGCGATGGCCCGCCGCCGTCGGAACTGCTCGCGCGCAGCCGCGAGCTCGCGCACGAGGTCGATCAGGGGCTGGACGCCCTCACCTGGGAGTTGCGCCCGACGACCCTCGAGCACCTCGGGTTGGGCGCGGCGCTCGCGCACCTGGTCGAAGGATGGGCGAGCCGGTTCGGCGTGCCGGCAGAGTTCCATGCCGGTGTGCCCGACTCGCTGCGCCTCGCGCCGGAGGTCGAGAGTCACCTGTACCGGATTGCGCAGGAGGCGCTCCACAACGTCTTCAAGCACGCCCAGGCCACGTGCGCCGACGTGCTCCTCGAGAACCGCGACGGAGAGGTCGTGCTCATCGTGGAAGACGACGGGCGGGGCTTCGACGTGTCGGCCGAGTCGGCGGTGGCCACCGGGATGGGGCTCACGAGCCTGCGCGAGCGCGCGGCGCTCATCGGCGCCCGCGTCGAGATCGAGTCGGCCCCTGGCGAGGGGACCGCGATCTACGTGCGCGTCCCGATGCCCACGGCGGCCCAGGCCTGAGCGCATCGGCCGCCGGCGCGGTCGCGGTGTACAGTGCGGCGCATGGCCCGCCTGCCTCGCCGGTGTCTGCTCGCGCTGCTGTTCCTGGTGTCTGCCCGCGTGTCACACGCCCAATCGCTCGTCGCGTGCGGCTGGGACGAGGTGTTCGTGCTCGACGTGTCGGGCCCGCCCAGCCGGATCTGGCGCTGGAAGGCGGCCGACGCGCCGGAGTTGCCCGAGGCGTTCCGCTCGAAGTTCCGCACCACCGATGACTGCAAGCCGGTGGCCGGCGATCGCCTCCTGGTGACGGCCTCGAGCGACGGCGCGGCCCTCATCGACCGCGCCACGCGCCGCGCGGTGTGGTGGGCCTCCTGCGGCAACACGCACTCGGCCGAGCTGCTCCCCGGCGATCGCATCGTGCTGGCGTGCAGCGTGCGGCCGGAGACGGGCAACCGCCTCGCGCTGTTCGATGCCGCGACGCCGGTGCGCGAGCTGGCGTCGACCGAGCTCGAGTCGGCGCACGGCGTCGTGTGGGACGCGGCCCGCGAGCGGCTGTGGGCGCTCGGCCTGCACGAACTCCGCGCCTACCGGCTGAAGGACTGGGACGGGCCCTCGCCGTCGCTCGACCTCGACGCCCGCTATGCGCTGCCCGACGAGGGCGGCCACGAGCTGTCTGCGGTGCCCGGCACCGCGCACCTCATCGTCAGCACGCACGCCGGCGTGTGGCGCTTCGATCGCGACCTCCGCACCTTCTCACCGGACCCGGACCTGCGCGGCCTGCACGACGTGAAGAGCGTGGTCATCCACCCCGTGACGCGTCGACTGGCGTACACGCAGGCCGAAGTGCCCGAGTGGTGGACCAGTCGCATCCGCTTCGCGCGCCCGGCCGGCGAGGTGGTCCTCGACGGCGAGCGGCTCTACAAGGTGCGGTGGATCCCGTAGGCCGGCTCAGGGCTCACGGCTCAGGGCGAAGCGGGAGCGTGCGCGGGGCCAATCGGGGCCACATCGTCACGCACGGCCCAGGTCGACGACGAGGTCCAGCGCCACGCAGCCGACGATCGTGGCGGTGAAGGCGACCAGGTCGTAGGGGTCGAATGTGCCGGGCAGCCAGCGCTGGGCCACTTCGGTTGCCACGCAGCCCGCCAGGACGAACGCGCCGGCCACCCACGGGGCCATCGCCGGCCAGCGAAACGTGGTGCGTCCCTGGCGCACGATGGCGTAGACCCATGCCGTGCCGAACACGTCGGCGCCGTAGTTGGTGATCCAGCCGCCTCGCACGTGCTGCATCTGGAGCGCTCCGACGATCAGTGACGATGCGAACGCCGCGTGGTAGAACCACGCGCCTCGGCGTGATTCCGTGGCCCGCGAGGCTGTCGTATCGGCCATGCCTCTCGGTAACGTCGAACTCGACGACCCAGAACGGTCGGGTGACAGGACGAGCGCTCCAGCCGTGGAGCTTGACCTCGGCTCGCGACGGGCGTAACGTCGCCGCCAGTCACCACAGTCCGTGAGCGAGGGCGACGGCCGTGCCGTGCGCCTCGCCCCGCCGTCGAGGCGCGCCGCTCGACGGCGGCAACCGTGTCGTCTGCCGACGCGGTACCCGGCGGCGCAGGCAGGAGTTCCTCGATGACGACGCTCGTGAGGCACATGCTGGCCAACAAGTCCGACGTGCACACCGTCGACCCCGACGACACCGTGCTCGAGGCCCTCCGGGTGATGGCCGACCACAACATCGGCGCGGTGCTGGTGATGAGCGGCGGCGCGCTGGCCGGGATCCTGTCCGAGCGTGACTACGCGCGCAAGATGGTGCTGCACGGCAAGGCATCGCGCGACACGCTGGTGCGCGAGGTGATGACCGGGGCGGTGGTGAGCGTCACGCCGGACTGGACGTGCGACCAGTGCATGGCGCTGATGACCGAGCGCCACGTGCGGCACCTGCCCGTGGTGGAGGAGGGCCGCGTGACCGGCGTGGTGTCGATCGGTGACGTCGTGCGCGCCGTGGTGCGCGAGCACGAGTTCACGATCAATCACCTCGAGCACTACATCATGAGCGGCGGGTAGCACCGCGGTAGGGCCGCGTGTCCCACGCGGCCGCTGATGGCACAAGGGACCAGGGACACGTACGCAAGTCACGAGGGAGGCAAGGCGCAAGGGACCAGGGACACGTACGCAAGTCACAAGGGAGGCAAGGGAAGAGGGACAAGGGAGACAAGGGACGAGGGACGAGTACGCGAGTCCCCAGGATGTCCAGGGACGAGGGACAAGAGCAGCAAGGGACGAGGGGCGAGGCCGGCAGTCACACGGGTGTCAAGGGGCACCGAAGGCCGACGGCCGCATGACGAAGACCGTGCGCCGTGACAGAATGCGCCGGTCTCGTTCCCGGAGCATTCCCGCATGCGTCGCAGGTCCCTCTCCCTGCTGTCCCTCGCCGCCGGCCTCGCCGGCGTCGTCGTGGCCGGCTCGTCGTCCCTTCAGTCCCCGATGTCGGCCCAGGCGCCGTCCGCGGCCCGTCCCAAGGCGCCCGACGTGCCGGTCGAGCGGCGCGCGCCCGCCGGCGTGAAGGAAGGCGGCACGTGGGTGCCGCCGATGCCGACGATGGAGGAGGTGGCGCCGCCGGCCGGGTGGCAGCAGCCTGGCGAGGAAGTGCCGGCGATGCCCCTCACGCTCCTCCGGTTGCCGCGCACCAACATCTGGCGCGCGAAGTATCCCGCCGTCGACTTCCACGTGCACGCGCGCGGCCTGACGTCGAAGGCCGCCTACGACGAGCTCGTCGCGCTGATGGACGACATCGGCATGGGCGCCATCGTCAACCTCAATGGCGGCACGGGCGCCGAGCTCGACAAGGTGCTGGCCGAGGGCGTGGCCTACAAGGACCGCGTCGCCAACTTCATCACCTTCAGCGCCGAGGGCATCAACGAGCCGGGGTGGTCGCAGAAGTTCGCCGCCGAGATGGAGCGCGCGTTCAAGGCCGGCGCCCAGGGCATGAAGGTGCACAAGACGCTCGGCCTCGGCGCGAAGAACCCCGACGGCAGCTTCATCCAGGCCGACGACCCGCGGCTCGACCCGATCTGGGACATGGCCGCCAGGTACGACAGGCCCGTGATGATCCACCTGAGCGACTCGATCGGCCGCTTCTACCCGATCGGGCCGAAGAACGAGCGCTACGAGGCCGGGCTCTGGCACCAGAAGGGCGACGAGACCAACAACTACTTCAAGACGGGGCCGTCCAACGACGTCATCGAGCGGGCGCGCGAGAACATGCATCGCAAGCACCCGAAGACGCGGTTCGTCAACGCGCACATGGCGATGCTGTACTACGACCCCGAGAAGCTGGCGAAGTTCCTCGACATGTACCCCAACGCCGACATCGAGCTCTCGGCCACCTTCCAGGACCTCGGCCGCGCGCCGCGGTTCTGGCGGGAGTTCCTGATCAAGTACCAGGACCGCGTGTTGTTCGGCACCGACGGCAGCCAGTCGCGGGGCGCCGACGAGTTCTGGCGCCCGCACTGGCGCACCCTGGAGACGCTCGACGAGTACTTCGCGCACCCCGCGCAGGTGCGCACGCCGCTCGGCTCGCCCGGCCACGGCCGCTGGCACATCTCGGGCCTCGGCCTGCCCGACGCCGTGCTGCGGAAGATCTACTACGTGAACGCGCTGCGTCACCTGCCGGCGATGCGCGCCTCGATCGAGAAGCAGATGGCAGCGCGCGGGCTGCGCATGACGGCCACGCCCCGCCGCGCGGCGCCGGCGCGGCCGGCGGGGGAATGATGCGCATGGAAGCGCGGGCACCGGGCTCCGGGCACCGGGCACCGGGGCAGGAACGGGCACCGGGCAGCGGGCACCGGGCACCGGGGCAGGAGCGGGCAGCGCGCAGCGGGCAGCGGGTACCGGGGCAGGAACGGGCACCGGTCCCCGGGCGCCCGGCACTGGAACAGCCCGCGAGCGAACGGACACCGGGTGTCGGGTTCGGCGTGGCGGGGCGAGGCCGGGTAGCGGGCGGCGGCAGGACGCTGCTGGCAGGACTCGCGCTTGCGGTGATCGTCGCCGGCGGCGTCGCGCTGCTCGCCGGGCCGCGTGAGACACTCCAGGGCCCAGGGCCCAAGGCCGAAGGCCGAGCCAGTGCCGACCGTGACTGGCCCGTCTACGGCGGCGACGCCAACGGCTCGCACTACAGCCCGCTCGCGCAGGTCACGACGGAGAACGTCGCGCAGCTCGGACTCGCGTGGAGCACCGACCTCGAGACGTTCCCCGGCCAGATCGAGGGCACGCCGCTGATGGTCGACGGCACGATCTACGTCACCGGGCCGTGGAGCGTGGTGGTGGCCATCGATGCGCGCACCGGCAAGGTCAAGTGGCGCTGGGATCCGCAGATCCCGCACCCGACGTTCAAGGTGGACGCGCGCGGCCTGCGCACCCGCCTCGGGCCGAGCCTGTGCTGCGGTCCCGTGAACCGCGGCGTGGCGTACCACGCGGGCAAGGTGTTCGTCGGCACGCTCGACAGCCGGCTCGTGGCCCTCGACGCGCGCACGGGGCGCACCGTGTGGAGCACGCAGGTCGCCAGCAAGGTGGACGACTACAGCATCTCGAGCGCGCCGCGCGTCATCAAGGGCAAGGTGATCACCGGCATCAGCGGCTCGGAGTTCGGCGTCCGCGGGTTCGTGGCCGCCTACGACGCCGAGACCGGCAAGCAGGCCTGGCGCTTCTGGACGGTGCCCGGTGACCCGTCGCTCGGCTTCGAGAACGCCGCCATGGAGCGCGCCGCCAGGACGTGGAACGGGCCGTGGTGGAAATACGGCGGCGGGGGCACGCCCTGGGACGGCATGGCGTACGACGCCGAGCTGGACCTGCTGTACGTGGGCACCGGCAACGGCTCGCCGTGGTCGCGCGAGCTGCGCAGTCCCGGCGGCGGCGACAACCTCTATCTCTGCTCCATCGTCGCGATCCGGCCGTCGACCGGCGAGTACGTGTGGCACTACCAGACGACACCGGCCGACAACTGGGACTACGCGAGCACGCAGCCGATCGTGCTGGCCGACCTGCGCATCGACGGCCGCACGCGCAAGGTGCTGATGCAGGCGCCCAAGAACGGCTTCTTCTACGTGATCGATCGCGCGACCGGCGAGTTCATCTCGGCGCAGCCATTCGCGAAGGTCACGTGGGCGACGGGCGTCGATCCGAAGACGGGACGGCCGATCGAGACGCCCGAGGCCAACTACGGGACCGAGGGCACGCGCCTGTCGCCCGGCTCCGACGGCGCGCACAGCTGGCATGCGATGGCCTACCACCCCGGAGCGGGCCTGGCCTACATTCCCGGGCAGGAGACGACGGGGACCTACGCGTGGGACCCGGACTTCCAGCACCAGATGGGACGCATGAACACCGGACGTCCGCGCAATCGTCCGGCCCCTGTCGATGCCGCCACGCATCAGGGCGGGGCCACGACCGCGCCTGTCGCCCCGCCACCTACGCCGACTCCACCGGTTCGACGCGGCCCGCAGATCGTCGGCGCCGGCGGCGGCCAGCAGCAGGGGGCGTTTCTCGCCGCGTGGGATCCGATCGCGCAGAAGGAGCGCTGGCGTCTGGTGTTCGACAAGCCCGGCATCACCAGCGGGACACTCGCGACGGCGGGCAACCTGCTGTTCCATGGGTCGAACGACGGCACCTTCAACGCGTACACGGCCGACACGGGGAAGAAGCTGTGGTCCGTACCGCTCGCGCCCGGATTCGCCAACCCGATCACCTACACGCTCGACGGCGTGCAGTACGTGACGGTGGCCACGGGCCGCAGTGGCGCGCAGGCGCCTGGACGCCTCTACACGTTCAAGGTCGGCGGCGCCACGCCGGTGCCCTCGATGACGCCCGTCGCGCCTCCGGAGGATCCGTCAGGCATCAACACGGCCGAGGCGATTCGCGCCGAGTTCGATCGCGTGGGCCTGCCCGATGAACCCGCGCGTACGCTCGTGCAGCAGATGTGCGCCGGGTGCCACCCGCCCACCGTCGTCACGCGCGTGCGACAGCCGGAGGACGGCTGGCGCGAGACGGTGGCCGCGATGGCCGGTCGCGGCATGCCGGCGACGCCCGAGCAGCGCGAGACGATCATCAGGTATCTGGCCAGGCACAGAGGACCTCAGTAACGCCTGACGCTTGACGCTTAACGCCGAACGCTGAACGGCGAACGCCGATCGTGCAACCGCTATCGGACGTAGCCGTCGACCTTCAGGTCGACGGTCTCGCGCAGCTATCGGCGTCGCCCTTGGGCGACGCACCCGAAGGCCGACGGCCGAACTCGCCGCGCGCCGGCAGGCGCACATCGGCGAGTCTTCAATGACGACGGCGTCAACGCGCCGCCAGTTGTTGTTGCAGCTGCCACGCGTTGTCGAGCGCGGCGCCGGTCGCGGTGTTGTCGAAGATGCACCACGCGTCGGTGTCTGCCGGCAGCGAACGCACGGTGGCCGCGAGGCGCTCGATGACGTCGTGCTCGTAGCGCGACCAGTACATGCGCGGGGAACCGTGCAGGCGGTAGTACACCAGGCCCGGCCAACCGCCCGGTTGGCCGGCCAGCTCCACCACAGCCGGGTCGGCAGCAACGCGCGCGACGACGTGGCTCGCGAGCAGGGCATCGGCGCGCGGCGTGAACCACGTCGGGTGTCGCGGCTCGCACACGACGGCATCGTCGTGGAGTTCCCGCAGCAGCGAGAAGAACCGTGCAGCGGCGCGTGGGTCGAACGCCAGCGACGGCGGCAGCTGCACCAGCAGCGGTCCTCGCTTCTCCCCGAGGCCGCTGGACTCGTCGAGAAAGCGCTGCAGCGGCGCGCGGGCCCGCGCCAACCGCTGGTCGTGCGTGATCGTGCGCGGCAGCTTCACGGCGAAGCGGAACGTCGGCGGTGTCGCGTCGGCCCACTTCGCATAGGTCGATGCCGCGTGCGGGCGATGGAACGAGGAGTTGATCTCGGCGCAGGGGAGACGCCGGGCGTAGCGCTGCAGGTGCGTGCCGTCGCCGGCGAACTCCTCGGCCATGGCGCGCGGGATGGACCAGCCGGCCGTGCCCACCACGCGTGCTCCGCGCGAGTGCTCCATGGGCGATTGTGGCACCGACATCGCTGACGGGCTTGTCGGCTCGCTCCCCGACCCGCCTCACACCGTGGCGCGCCTCGTGTCATCCTGAGCGCATGGGCATGTCGATGGAGGCGGTGGTCGGCGTTGCCGTGGGCATCGGACTCGCGGCGGCGACCGGGTTCCGGGTGTTCCTGCCGTTCCTCGTGGCCGGGCTGGCGGCGCGGTGGGGCGTGCTCCCGTTGTCGGACGGCTTCCAGTGGCTGGCGAGCACCGGCGCCCTCGTCGCGCTCGCCACGGCGAGCCTTGTCGAGACGGCGGCGTACTACGTGCCCGGCATCGACCACGCGCTCGACGTGCTCGCCGGTCCGGCTGCCGTCATCGCCGGCATCGTCGCCAGCGCGTCGGCGATGGCCGACATCCCGCCAGCCATCCTGTGGCCCGTCGCGATCATCGGCGGTGGCGGCGTCGCGGGGCTCACCAAGGCGACGAGCGCGGTCACGCGGGCCTCCTCCGGCGTGGCCACCGTCGGCCTGGCCAACCCACTCGTGGCCACGGGCGAGATTGCGGGGGCGCTCGGCATCTCGATTGCGGCCATCGTCATCCCGATCATCTGCGCCATCGTCGTCCTGGTGATGCTCGCGTGGCTGGCGCTGCGGGCGCGGCGCTTCCTGCGCCGGCGCAGCGTTCGTCCGGCGACGTTCTGAGCACGGGATGCACCGGGACAGGAGGGGCGATGGCAGGGCTGGCTGACGTCGGCTGGGGCTGGTGGGCGTTCCTCGGACCGCTGTTCGCGTTCGTGGTCTGGACCGTGATCGACACGCTGGTGGTGTCGCCCCGCCGGGCCACCTCGAAGTTCGCCGGCGTTCAGGGGGCGTTACAGCGTCCCGTCGTCCGGGAGTCCGAGTACCTCTCGTCGATCACATGGCCGGTGGACGACCGCCCCGTCACGGTGCGGAGCACGTTCATCGGTGGTGAGGCGAGCGTCCGCGGCATGGGCGGGCACCTGTTCGTGCTCGCCACCCCCTTGCGCGTCCCCGCGTGGGCGATGCACGACGTCGAGGTCCGCCAGCGCCGTCGGCAGGGCGACTGGGACGAGCGCTTCAAGCGCGTCGAGTCCGGCATCCCCGTGCGCGAGGGCTGGGCGACCGACCCGCTTCGCGCGGCGATTGCGCACTTCTTCGATCATCCGCTGGCGGTCGGCACCCTGCGCACCGACCGCGGTGAGTTGCAGCACGTGGCGTCGTGGTCGGCAGTCGGCGACACGCGCGATCCGGCCGCGGTGCGCGACCTGCTGACCAGGTTCGCGGGCGTGGCCGTCGCCTTCGATCGTGCGGCCGTCCGTCCCCACCCGATGGCGTGAGCGCATCGGCGACGCAGCAGGCGTCGGGCTAGCTGTTGACCTGGTCGGCGTCGGCCAGGTGCTCCGCCATCACGTGGTCGAAGCACTCGGGGCAGATCCCGTGGCTGAAGCGGGTGGCGGTGTGCCGGGCGATGTAGCTCTCGACGCTGTGCCAGTAGTTCTCGTCGTCTCGCACCTTGCGGCAGTAGGAGCAGAGCGGCAGGAAGTCACGCAACGTCTTCACCTCGGTGACCGCCGCCTGCAGATCGGCCAGCAAGCGCTCGCGCTCGGCTTCGGCGGCCTTGCGTTCGGTGATGTCGCGGGCGATCGAGTAGATGACGCGCCGCTCCATGTCGGGCCGGGCGTTCCACAGCAGCCAGCGGTACGAGCCGTCCTTGCAGCGATAGCGGTTCTCGAAGGCGCGGGCCTGGTTGCCTGAGCGGACGAGGCGCTGCTGCTCGAGCGTCCGTTCGCGGTCATCCGGGTGGATGAACTCCGCCAGGGGACGGCTCATGAGTTCCTCCAGCGTGTAGCCGAGCGTCACTTCCCAGGCCGGATTCAGGCGCCGGAAATAGCCCGAGAAGTCGGCAAAGCACAGGAGGTCGAGCGACAGTTCGAAGAAGCGGTGATCGGCCTCGTCCCCGGCGACCGCGGGCGGCGTGAAGGCGGGCAAGACGAGGGACGGGGCACCCGGCGCAGGATGGTCGTTCATGGCGGAGGCGGACGAACCCTCAGGGTAATCGGCCGCAGCCGGACGTTCCTGCAGGCCCTCGGCCGGTGCTCCGGAGGCGACCACACGCCGAGGCGTCTCACCCTGGTCCCCCAGGGGTGCCTGTTCGTCCCAGGCAAATGGGGGGCGGCATTGACGGCGCCCGCTGGCGCGAATATCTTCGCCGTGCGCGAAAAAATTCGCCCAGCGCTGGAGACCACCCGCATGCCGAGGACCACCTCGCTCGACCTGACGCGGCGCGAAAGCCAGATCATGGACATCCTGTACCGGCGCCGCCGCGCCTCGGTGGAGGACATCCGCGCCGAGCTTCCCGATGCGCCCAGCCCGTCGAGCGTCCGCAAGCTGCTCGAGATCATGATCGAGCGCGGCCTGCTCGCCCGCGAATACGACGGCCCGCGCTTCGTCTACTTCCCGGCCGTCCGCCAGGAGGACGCCAGCCGTTCGGCGTTGCGCCGCCTGGTGCGCACGTTCTTCGACGACTCGCCCGGCGCAGCTGCCGCCGCCCTCCTCGGCATGAGCACCTCGACGCTCTCACCCGAGGAATACAAACGCCTTCGCGCGCTGCTCGATCGGGCGCGCTCCCAGGGAGCCTGATGATGACCTCGACGCTGCTCGATTCGTTCGCGCCGTTCCTGGCTGGCCTGCTCGTGAAGGCCACCCTCGTCGTGGCCATCGCGGCCCTGGTCCAGGGGCTGGCGCGACGATGGCTGTCGGCCGCGGGTCGACACCTCGTCACGCTGGTGGCGACGTCGATGCTCCTGGCGCTGCCGCTGCTGTCGCTGGCGCTGCCGCGCTGGGCACCCACGATGCCCGAGCGCGCGGCCGCGCTGATGCCGGCCCGCCAGTCGCAGGCGTCGACCCTAGACGTCGCGTTGGCCGACCTCGTCGATCGGTCCGTCGGCCTCCAGCCCCTCGAGACCGTCAAGTCGACGGTCTCCCGCGAGGCCGCGTCGACTCCCGTGCCGGTAGAGCCGGTCGCGCGCCTGTCGTGGCGCGCCGCGGGCGTGGCGTTCTACCTGGCGGGCGTGAGCGCGATGGTCGTCCACCTGCTCGTGCAGCGGCGACGCGTGCGCCGCCTGGCACGCGAGGCTCGCGCCGTGGACGACCCGAGCTGGCTGACCCTGGTGGCCGATGGCGCCCGCGTCCTCGGCGTCCGCCGGTCGGTGCGCACCTTGCGCGGACGCCGCAGCACGATGCCGATGACCTTCGGAACGATCCGGCCGGCGATCCTGCTGCCGGTCACCGCCGACACGTGGACCGACGACCGCCGCCGGGCGGTGATCCTGCACGAACTGGCGCATGTTGCCCGAGCCGACTGTTTCACGCAGTGGGTCGCGTGCGTGATGCGCGCCGTCTACTGGTGCCATCCGGGCGCGTGGTGGTTGGTCGGACGCCTGCAGGTCGACAGCGAGTTCGCCTCTGACGACCTGGTGCTGGCCGCCGGCACCCCGGCCCGAGCCTACGCCGGGCATCTGCTCGACATCGCCTACGCCCACGGCGGCGGCCGCGCCCCGGCCGTCGCGGTGCCGATGGCGCGCCGCTCCCAGATCGAGACCCGGTTGCGCGCCCTGCTCGACGACTCCCGCCGGCGCCGCGGCCCGTCGCGGCCGGCCCGCCTGGCCACGACCGCCGGCGCCTTCGCCGTGCTCCTGCCCCTGGCCAGCGCGACCCAGCCGGCGGCGCCCGCGCCCACCGTCGCCGCTCCCGCCCCTGTCGTTGCGGCCTCGGCCCCGACACCCGTCTCCACGCCGGCAGTGCCCCGTGTCGCCATGCCCGTCACGACGCCGATGCACGTGGCGACCCCGATGGTCGCGCCCTCACCGGCCGTCGCGGCGATGCAGACGCCCGCACCAGCGCCCGTCGTCGCGCGATCACCCGCCCCGACCGGATCGGCCGGGGGCTGCACCTGGGAGGTCGGCGAGGGCAAGGAAGGCGCGTTGTACCTGTCGATGCAGTTCGGGCGGTCCCAGAGCGGTCGTTCGGTGCCCCTCCAGCAGTTCGAGGGCCTGACGACGACCCAGCTGACGACGGGCGGTTCGGTGCGGTTCACCATCCGCCGCGATGCTGGCACCTTCACGTTCGAGGGCGTGGCGCGCAGCGGGGCTGCGGCCGGCGTGTGCAGCTTCGCGCCGTCGCCGACCTTCGGGCCGGAACTCGCCAGGCGCGGAATCACAGGTCTGACGGCAGCCGACCAGGAGCAGATGGCCCGCCACGACGTCGGCCTGGCGCTGGTCGACGAGTTGCGCACGCAGAAGTACGCGACGCCGACGGTGGCCGAGCTGGTCAAGGCCGGCCAGCACGGCGTGCACGTCGCGTACGTCCGCGGCATGGGGGCGCTCGGATACGCCACGGGTTCGATCGGGCCGCTCATCGCGCTTCGCGACCACGGCGTCACGCCCGATTACGCCCAGGCGCTCGCGTCGCTCGGCTACGCGAGGCTGCCGATCGATGAGCTGCAGCGCGCCCGCGATCACGGTGTGACGGCCGACTACGTCCGGGGCATGCGCGAGGCCGGCCACGGCACGCTCACCCTGGACCAGCTGATCACGACCCGCGATCACGGCGTCACCGCGGGCTACCTGCGCGAGATGAAGGCGCTCGGCATCGGCGGGTCGCTCGAGACGCTCGTGAACGCGCGCGATCACGGCATCACGTCCTCGTACGTCCGCGACCTCGGGGCGCTCGGCGTGGCGGGGCCGCTCGACACGCTCGTCCGCCTGCGCGACCACGGCGTCACGCCGAACTACGTCGAGGAGTTGCGCAAGATCGGCTACACCGGGCTGTCGGTGGACGAACTCGTGCGGCTGCGCGATCACGGCATGACGGCCTCGCGGATCGGCCAGGCCAACACGCGCGCCGGCAGCCGCCAGTCGGTAGAGGCGCTGCTCGACGGCGCACGTCGCGGGCGCTGAAGGGCCTGAGGCACACGAGGCCGACGTGACAGTCGGCCCTTACGTGCGCCCGGGAGGTCCTCCGTCAGGAGTGCCGACCTGCTCCTCGTCGAAGCCCGAGCGATCCTCGCGCAGTTGCCAGGAGCGCAGGTCGCCGGTGCTGTCGGCGTGCGAGGTGACGATGACGTACGAATACACCGGCCATGCGTGATCGAGGTCGAACTGCGAGGGCACCGCCGGGACGTCCGGGTGCGAGTGGTAGATGCCGACGACGTCGAGGCCGCGGGCCCGGGCCTCGCGTTCGCCCTTGAGCATCTCCATCGGCCCGATCAGGAAGCGGTTGTGGCGCGCCTCGCTTTCCCGGGCGTTGGAGATCGGCAGCAGCTCGCGCACCACCCGATCGCCCCCGTCGTCGAACGTGCCGAGCATCAGGCCGCAGCACTCTTCCGGATGCGCCTCCACGGCGTGCGCCGCGATCGCGGTGCGATGGTCCTGTGGCAGCACGATCACGCGAGGTCTCCGGTCCAGAAGTCGTCGGTCAGGTAGCGGCTGCCGCCGTCGCAGAGCACCGTCACGACGACCGACCCCGGCGGCAGATCCCTCGCGAGCCGCAGCGCCGCGACCACGTTGGCGCCGGCGCTGACTCCGACCAGCAGGCCTTCCTCGCGGGCCAGGCGGCGTGCCATCTCCTGCGCCTCCGTCGTGCCCACCTCCACGGCGTCATCGGCCACCGACGGATCGTAGATGCCCGGCACCACGGCCGTCGGCATGTGCTTCATGCCCTCGATGCCGTGCAGGGGCAGGTCGGGCTGCATCGAGATGCAGCGGATGGCGGGGTTGAAGTGCTTCAGCCGGCGCGAGGTGCCGACGAACGTGCCGGAAGTGCCGAGCCCGGCCAGGAAGTGGGTGACGCGGCCCTGCGTCTGCGCCCAGATCTCGGCACCGGTGTGCTCGAAGTGCGCCTGCCAGTTGGCGGCGTTGTTGTACTGGTCGGCGTAGAAGTACCGATCGGGATCGCGTTCGACCAGGCGCCTGGCTTCGCGCTGCGCGCCATCGGTGGCCGACAGCGGGTCGGTTTCGATCACCTCGGCGCCATAGATGTGCAGCAGGCGCTTGCGTTCCGGACTGGCCGTGGCCGGCAGGCAGACGGTGACCGGATAGCCGAGCGCGGCGCCAATCATGGCGTAGGCGATGCCGGTGTTGCCGCTGGTCGCGTCGAGGATGGTCTTGCCGGGCCTCAGGTCGCCGCTGCGAAGCCCATCGAGCAGCATCGCCAGGGCGGCGCGGTCCTTCACCGAGCCGCTCGGGTTGAGGTGCTCGGCCTTGGCGTGCACTTCCACGCCGTCGGGAATGCCTGCCTGCGGCCCGGCCACGTGCCGCAGGCGCAGCAACGGGGTGTTGCCGACCTGCTCGATGATGCTGCCCGCGCCCGGGCGCGCAGCGCTCGCCGACGGCAACCCGAACGTCGGGATGCCCGGCGGGCGCGTCGCCATGACCGGCGTGATCGCTGAAGGGGTCACGTGGTGTCCTCTCGGGCCCCACCCGCCGACGTGCGACGACTGGGGGAAGTCAAGGAGGTCACCGACCGGATGAGGGGGAGGCGGCCCGTGCAGGCCCGGAAACACGAAAGCCACCATCCCTTCCGGATGATGGCCTCGCGGTGGTGCCGGTGCTACTGGCGCCTGGGTCTCATCCGTACACGACGTCCTGCCTGCGACAGCAGGCGGGACAACAGCACGGACAAGCGCAGGCGCGGACGAGCATGGCGACGGATCGATGATACACCCCCTGCCGGGAGTCGGGAGGCGGGAGGCGGGAGGCGCGCCCGGTGCCCGGTGCCCGACTCGACCCAGTTGCCGTCCGGAGCGTTCCGCAGCAGAATGCGCGCATCGGTTCCGGAATCGACCGTCGCGCCGACCCGTCCTTCCACGGGCACGCACGGCCAGCCGATGCGGTCAGGAGCACACAGTGAAGAAGACGACGATCTGGACAGTCGGACGCCAGGTCACGCGGCGCGAGTTCGTGGGGCGGGCGATCGCCACCGGGGTGGTGTTCTCGCAGGCGCCTGCCTTCCTGCGCGGGCAGAACCTGAACAGCAAGCTCGACATCGCCGTCATCGGTGCGGGCGGTCGCGGGCGAGCCAGCCTCAACGAACTGACCATCGATCCGGCCAACCCGCCCAAGCGCACCGATGGCAGCGGCCCGCTCGACCGTCATCCCGACGAGAACATCGTCGCGCTCTGCGACATCAACCAGGAGTCGGTGGACGCCGCCGGCGTGCGGTATCCCAAGGCCGCGAAGTTCGTCGACCTGCGCAAGGTGTTCGACAAGCCCGACGCCTTCGACTCCGTGGTCGTCGCCACTGCGGAGCACACGCACGTCTTCGCCACGTACCTGGCGCTGACGCACGGCAAGCACGTCTACTGCGAGAAACCGCTCGCCTACAACATCTGGGAGACCCGGCTGGTGCGCGAGACGGCGCGCAAGCACCCCAAGCTGATGACCCAGATGGGCAACCAGGGGCATGCCTCCCCGATGCGCCGCACCATCCGGGAGATCCTCGACACCGGCGTGATCGGCAAGGTGAAGGAAGTCCACGTGTGGGCCGATCGCGCGTGGGGCCTGCAGGATGCGGCCTCGGCGGAGAAGTACGACAAGCCGCACGGCTTCTACAACGGCATCCAGATCGTCGATCGGTTCCGCGAGCCGATGGAGGTGCCGGCCAGCCTGCACTTCGATCTCTGGCTCGGCCCGGCACCCGAGCGCCCGTACCACGCCACCTACTTCCCGGGCCCGCGCTGGTACCGGTGGTGGGACTTCGGCAACGGCACGATGAGCGACCTCGGCAGCCACGACAACGACGTGCCGTACACGGTGCTCGAGTACCTGTGGAAGGAGGACGCCAAGGCCGGTCGCTATCTCGCGCCCAAGTCCGTGCACGCCGAGTCACCCAACGTGCCCAGGCCGCACCCGGAACTCGCGCCGGCGACCCTGAAGGCCACCTACGAGTACGTGGGCGCCAACGGCGAGCCGCTCACGCTGGTGTGGTACCAGGGCGACGTGAAGCCGGACGGCTGGACCGAGGCCTGGGGCAAGCGCTCGTGCATCTTCATCGGCGACAAGGGCAAGCTGCTCGGCAACGGCAAGCTGCTCGTCGACGGCAACGTGGTGGACCACCCGGCCCCGCCGGAGCGCCTGCCGCGCTCGCCGGGACACTGGGTGGAGTGGGTCGACGCCATCCGCGGCAAGGGGCCGGTGCCCGGATCGAACTTCCAGTACGCGGCGTGGACGACGGAGGCCAATCACCTCGGCAACGTCGCCTACCGCACCGGCAAGAAGATCGAGTGGGATTGGCGGACGATGCGCGCCACCAACGCACCGGAGGCCGCGCCGTACATCCGACGGCCGTCCTATCGCAAGGGCTGGGACGACATCCTGAAGACGACGTAGGGCAAGCCGCGGATCGGCGATCGGGGGATCGCGGATCGGGGATCGGCACGGGGGCGCTCCTTCGCGGGGCGCCCCGTTGTTTTCCGGACCGGCATCGGGTGGGTCGCGCGGATCGCGCCGGCGCGCTAGCATCGACATGCCATGGCCGAGTCGGAACCTTCCCTGCTGCCTGCACAGCGAGTCGTACGACTCGCGAAGCGCTCCCGCCGGGCGCTGGTGCGCCTGTCGGAGGAGGCGGCGCTGCTCGACGAGATCTGCCGCGCGGCCGTCGAGGACGGCGGCTACCGCTTCGCCTGGGTCGGACTGGCCGAGCACGACACGCCGCGGCGCGTGCGTCCAGTGGCACAGGCCGGCGAGAGCGCAGGGTACCTGGAGTCGGCCGTCATCCTCTGGGACGACTCACCCGAGGGCCGTGGCCCCACCGGTACGGCGGTCCGCACCGGCGTCCCGCAATGGACGCGCGACGTCGCCACCGACCCGCTGATGACCCCGTGGCGGGAACTCCTGCTGGCCCGCAGCTTCAGGTCGTCGATTGCGCTGCCGCTGAGCGCCGCCGGCGGCGTGCTCGGGGCGCTGACCATCTACGCGGACACGCCCGACGCCTTCGACGCGGAGGAAGTGGAGATCCTGTCGGAACTGGCCGGCGACCTCGCCTTCGGCCTCGACACGCTCCGCACCCGCCAGGCTCATCGCATGATGGCCCTGGCCGTCGAGCAGAGTCCCGCCGTGGTCGTCATCACGGACCTCGAGGGGCGCATCCAGTACGTGAATCCCCGCTTCACCGAACTCACCGGCTACACGCTTGACGAGGTGCGCGGGCGCAACCCGCGCATCCTGAAGTCCGGGGTCACGCCACCGGAGGAGTACGCGCGGCTCTGGCGGACGGTGACCTCCGGCGGCCGCTGGAGTGGCGAGTTCCACCAGCGCTGCAAGGACGGGCGTACCTACATCGAGCGAGCCGAGATCCTGCCGATGCTGGGTCCGAGCGGACAACTGGTCGGGTACCTCAAGGTCGCCGAGGACATCAGCGCCAGGGCCGCGCTCGAGGAGCAGCTCCGACAGGCCCAGAAGATGGAGGCGGTGGGGCGCCTGGCCGGCGGGATCGCCCACGACTTCAACAACGTGCTCACGGTGATCCAGGGCTTCACCGAGCTGGCGCGCCTGCAGGTGCCGCAGGGCGATCCGCTGCGAGCCGACCTGGAGCAGGTGCTCGACGCAGCGGGCCGTGCCGCGACGCTGACGCGGCAACTGCTCGCCTTCAGTCGCCAGCGGGTGCTGGTGCGGGCCGAGATCGACGTCGCCGCCGTCGCGCGCGACGCGGCGCCGATGCTGCGCCGCCTGGCCGGCGAAGACATCGCCTTCGACATCGATGTGCCTGACGCGGCGCTGGTGGTGGGCGCCGAGCCGGGCAACGTCGAGCAGATCCTGATGAACCTGGTGGTCAACGCGCGAGACGCGATGCCCAACGGCGGCACGCTCTCGCTCGCCGTCGGCACCGTCGCGTCGGTCGACAGGCCCACCGTCCTGGCCGCACCCGCTCCCGGTCCCTACGTCCAGGTGGAAGTTCGCGACACGGGCTGCGGGATGGACGAGGCGACGGTGGCTCGGATCTTCGAGCCGTTCTTCACGACCAAGCCGGCCGGCAAGGGCACCGGCCTCGGCCTCTCGACCGTGTACGGCATCGTCAAGCAGGGCAAGGGCGCCCTCGACGTCAGCAGCGCGCCGGGCGTCGGCACCGCGATCCGGGTCTACCTCCCCCTCAGTCGGGACTGCCTGGCGCCGGTCGCCGTCCCGGTCGCCCATAGCGCGAGGGACGTGCGCGGGTCCGAGACGGTCCTCGTGGTCGACGATGATGGAGGGGTCGGGCAGTTCGCGGCGCGGACGCTGCGCCGGGCCGGCTTCACGGTGCTCGTTGCAGACAACCCCGGCGAGGCGCTCCTGGCCGTGGAGCAACGCCAGGGCAAGGTGGACCTGCTCCTGACCGACGTGGTGATGTCGTACATGACCGGTCCCGAACTCTGGCGCCGCCTGGCGCAGGCGAAGCCCGACCTGCAGTGCCTCTTCATGTCCGGCTATCCCGACGACGTACTCACCGAGAAGAGCCTGGACGCCAGTGCCGTGCGGCTCATTCGCAAGCCGTTCACCGGCGACGAGCTGGTCAGACGCGTGCGCCAGATGCTCGACGAGGCGTGAGGCGGACCGCGCGTCGGGCTCAGCGCGCCGCCACCTGCGTCAGCGCCTGCTGCAGGCGCGCGTCGGCGTCGCGCATCACCTCGTCGAGCGCCTCGGACTGCACGACCTGGAACATCGCGCTCGGCTTGACGATCGACACCACCGAGCCGCCCTCCTCCTCCCAGACGCAGACATTGCACGGCAGCATGAGTCCGATGCCGAGCTCGGCCGAGAGCGCCTTGAACGCCAGGGCCGGGTTGCAGGCGCCCAGGATCACGTACTGGCGGAAGTCCTTGTCGAGCTTGGCCTTCAGCGTTGCCGTGACGTCGATCTCGGTGAGCACCCCGAAGCCCTGCGCCTTGAGGGCGTCGGTGACGCGGGTCCGCGCCTCGGCGAACGGGATGCCGGGCAGGTGGGTCGTGTATCCGTAGGCGGGATCGGTCTGGCTCATGGTCGGGTCCTCTGGGTGACTGAGAGCCAGGATGCGACTTTCCGGCCTGAGGTGACAGCCCGCTCAGGCCTTCCGGGCGGTCATCACGCCGCGGTCGGCGACGGTGTCGGCGTGCGTCACGTCGACGAAGCCGGCGTCGGCCAGGTGCTTCGCGTACTCCGACGTCGCGTAGCACTTGCCCTGCGAGGCATGCATCAGCAGGGCGGAATACTCGGCGACGGCCACCGGGCCGGTCTTGTCGGCGTTGACGAACGCGTCATGGATCACCAGCAGCCCGCCTGGAGGGAGGGCCGCGAACGACGCCGACAGCAGGTGTCGCACCTGCGGCGCGTCCCAGTCGTGCAGGACGTTCGAGTACAGGTGCACGTCGTGGCCGCCGGGCAGCGGCTCGGCGAAGAAGTTGGCCGCGTGCACGTCGATGGCGCTGGCGAAGCCGCGTTCCTCGACGAGCAGGCCGGCGATGCGGGTGACCGGCGCCTGGTCCAGCACGGTGGCGCGCAGGTGCGGGTGTCTGGCGACCAAGGCGCACGCGTAGATGCCCGACCCGCCGCCGACGTCGAGCAACCGCTGGTGCCCGGAGAGATCAACGGTGCGCGCCAGCGCCTCGCCGAGGTACAGCCCGCGACAATCCATCGCCGCCGTGAACCGTCGGGCGAAGGCGTCGTCCTCCATCGCCGTATGCCAGTCCTGCCCGTGCGCGCCGCCGCCCCAGGTGGCGGGCTGCCCGGTGCGCAGCACCCGGGCGAAATCCTGCACGAACGGCCGTTCCTTGAGCGCGGCGTAGTAGGGGCCCAGGGACCACGGCGAGCCCGCCACCAGGTGCTCACGCGCCAGCGCCGTGGTGCGCAGCACCTCGCCGTCGCGCGCCAGATAGTCACGCGACACGAGCAGGGTCACCAGCACGTCGGCGGCGCGCCGATCGAAGCCGAAGTGCGCGCACAGGGCCTCGATCGTCGACGGGTGGGCGTCGATCCACGTGAAGAGGTCGAACTCGACGATCGCCGCCGTCAGCAGGTCGGCGGCGTAGAGGCCGTCGCGGTAGCGATACAGGGACGCCGGCGAGGTGACCGGCGCTTCGAAGGGCTGCGGGGCCATGGGCGTCATGCTCCTGGCGTGCTGACGGCAGCGCGGATGGCACGACCCGGACGGGCGGCCGTCACCTGCCCGTTGTCGACGACGACCTCGCCGTTGACGACGACCCAGGGGATCCCTGCCGAGGGGATGCTCGCGTCCTCGTAGGTGGCGCGGTCGATCACGGTGGCCGGATCGAAGACGGTGATGTCGGCGTCGGCGCCGACCGCGAGACGCCCCTTGGTCTTCATGGCCGGTACACGTCCCTCGAGCCGGCGGGCCGGCGCGATGGTCATGCGGCGAAGCGCTTCCTTCAGGTCGATCGCCTTTTCCTCGCGCACGTACCGCCCGAGTACCTTCGCGAAGGTCCCGGAGGTGCGTGGATGACCCTTGCCGTGCTCGATGAAGCCGTCGCTGGCGACGATCGACAGCGGGCTGGTGATCGCGGTGCGTGTCTGGGCCTCCGAGCGGGAGTGGATGATGATCGTGCCGCCGGCCTTGCGCGCCGCCGCGAATGTCGCGCGCGTCAGGCGCTCCCCGGTGGACACGAGCTGGTGCTGGCCGAACTTGTCGTCGGGCCACGTCTGCCAGTCGTCGAACAGCGCCGAGGTGATCTCGGTCATGCCGGCGCCGTACGGATACGCCTCGGTCGTCACGTCGTGCCCGGCGGCCTGCGCGGCAGCGATGGCTGACAGGAACGCGTCGATGTCGTCGCCTGCCACCGAGTTCACGTGGACGATGTGCAGCGAGGCGCCAGCCGCCTTCGCGGCCGCAATCGTCTCCTGCAGGCCGGCGAGGCCCCCGCGCATGTGGATGTGCGCCGACGCGCGTCCCTGCGCGGCGACGCGGAACATCCGCTCGAACTCGGCCATCGGCGCGCCCGGCGTGTAGGCGCTCCCGAATCCGACCGCCACGGCGCCCTCGGCGAGCCCCTTGCGCAGCAGGGCCTCCATCGCGGCGAGCTGCGCCTCGCTCGCCGTGCCGCTGCCGCCGATGCCCGTCGGCAGGAGTCCCCGACTCGGATCGCCGAGCACCTGCATGCGCGCCTTGATGTGGCCGATGGCGACGCCGTGGTTGACGATCTGGCCCTTCGCGCGTTCGGCATACCAGCCGGCGACATCGGCCGTGCCGACCTCGAGCTCGAAGGCCGACGTGACGCCGTCGCGGACCATCATCCGGTACGACTCTTCCTGCTGGCCGTGCTCGTGCAGGTCGATGAACCCCGGCGCGACGACGTGCCGCGCCGCGTCGATGACCCGCGTGCCGGTCAGCGGCGACTCCGAGATCGCGGCGATGCGCCCGTCGCGCACCCCGACGTGCCGAACGGCATCGAGGCCCGAAGCCGGGTCGATCACGCGGCCGTTGGCGATGACCAGGTCGTAGGTGGGGGTGGGTGGCCGCGAGCAGGCCGCGGCGAGGACCAGGCAGCCAATCGCGCCCAGGCGTCTGCGGGTCATGAGGGTCTCCTTACCGCGCGCGAGCGAGCCGCGTCACGACGTCCCAGTTGAAGCGCACGAAGGCGTGCAGCGACGACTCGAGAATCCGCTCCTGGTCGCTGTGGGCGCCGAAGCCCTTCGGGCCATCCTCGCTGTCGGTGAGCGGGCCGACGCCGTAGCACTGCATGCCCTTCGAGCGCAGGAACGCCATGTCGGTGGCCCCGGTGCTCATCGTCGGCAGCGTGGTGACCTTGCCGTACGTCTCGACCGTCGCCGCCTCGATGGCCGCGAAGGCCTCCGAGTCGATGCGCGAGGGCGGCGCGCCCGGACGCGTGTTGCGCTGGTTGCGCGCCACCTCGACGGCCGGATCGGCGATCACCTTGCGCAACTGATCGAGGAAGGCGTCGAGATCCTCGTCGGGCAGGGCGCGCACGTCGAGCGTCGCCTTCGCCTCCGACGGGATGACGTTCACCTGGAAGCCGCCTTCGAGGATGTTGGGCGACACCGAGGTGCGCAGCATCGAGTGGTGGCGCGGCTCGCGCTCGGCGAGGTGGTCCTGCACGGAGGCCGCCCGCTGCGGGTCGAGCAGGGCGCGATAGCGCCGTGCATCCTCGGCGCTGCTGATCGTCGCGAGGCGCTCGAAGTAGGCCCGCGTCGTGTCGTTGAGCCGCATCGTCGACTGCCAGTCGGCGATCTTCGTCACGGCCCGCGCCAGGTGCACGACCGCGTTGGTGCGGAGCGGCACCGACCCGTGTCCCGACGGGCCCTTCGCCGTCAGGGTGACGCCGTAAGGAATCTTCTCGGACGACTGGACGGTCGCGAAGCGTACCTGCCCGCCCGTGCGCGTCACGCCGCCGCCCTCCGCCAGGCAGTACTCGGCCTCGATCTCCGGCCAGTGCTGCTCGACCATGAACTTGATCCCGACCTGCGTGCTGGCTTCCTCGCCGGCCTCGGCCAGGAAGATCACGTCGCGGTCGAGCGGCACGTTCAGCCGCTTCAACTGCAGCATCACCATCAGCGCGGCGACGACGTTGTCCTTGTCGTCGACGGTGCCGCGCCCGTACACGTAGCCGCCCTCGCGGGTCGCCGAGAAGGGCGGATGGGACCACTTCGACGCGTCGACCTTCACCACGTCGGTGTGTCCCATGATCAGCAGCGGCTTCTTCTTCCCCGAGCCCTTGAGCCGTGCCACGAGGTTGGGGCGCGCGGGATCGTTCGCGAAGCGCTTCGTCTCGATGCCCGCCTGCTTCAGCACGCCCTCGAGGTAGTCGACGACCACGCCCTCGTTGCCGGGCGGATTGCTGGTGTCGAGCCGCAGGATGGCCTGGAAGTGCCGCATCGTCTCGTCTTCCAGGGCCGTCCAGTCGGGAGTGGTCGCCTGGGCGCGGAGTGGCGCGTGGCCGAGCGAGGGAAGCGCGAGGAGGAGGAGCAGCGCAGCGAGACGTCTGAGCATGGGGGAAATGATCGCACGTCGGGTAGGGCGGGGTGTCCCACCCCGCCGCTATCGACAACGGCGCGGTCGGAGACCGCGCCCTACCCGCCGAGCAACGCGTCGGCGAGGATCTCCACCGTGTGCCTGACGGCGATGGCCGGCGTCCCCGCCTGCAGGTGCGTGGCGATCTGCACAAGGCAGCCGATGTTGCCGGCCGTGACGATGGTCGCTCCCGTCGAACGAATCGCGTCGGCCTTCCGTCGCCCGAGCTCGGCGGCCAGCTCCGGCTGCTCCACGTTGTAGAGCCCCGCCGACCCGCAGCACAGGTCGCCTTGCGGGATCTCCACCAGCCGCAGACCCTCCACCTGCGTCAGCAGCGCGCGCGGCGCGCGGCGGATGCCCTGCGCATGCGACAGGTGACAGGCGTCGTGGTAGGCCACGACGCTCGCGCCCGTGGCCCGCATCGGCGCCACGAGCCCCACGGCATCGAGGAACTCCGCGACGTCCTGCACGCGCGACCCGCAGGCGGCCACGGCGAGCGCCTGGTCGCGGCCGGCGAACGCGTGACCGTACTCCTTCATCGCCGACCCGCACCCGGCGGCGGTGGTGACGATGGCATCGACGTCGGTGGGCAGGGCACGGGCCAGCGTGGTGGCGTGTGCATACGCCCGGTCGTCGTCGCCCACATGCAGTGCGAGGGCGCCGCAGCAGCCCTGGCCGCGTGGCACGACGACCTCGATCCCGTTGGCCGCCAGCACCTGCAGTGCCGCGTGGTTGATGCCTGGCGACAGCACCTGCTGTGCGCACCCGGCCAGAAGCGCCACGCGCGCGCGGCGCGTCCCTCTCGCCGGCACGTGGGCCGGCAGCGGCGCTGCCGGCGGCAGGGCCGTGGGCAGGAGGGCGAGCATCGGCTGGACGGCGGCCGGGAGCAGCGGGGCGGCGCGCTGCGCGAACTGGCCGAGGCGGACCGCCGTACGGAAACGGGCCGGCGATTCCAACGTGTCGAGCAGCACGCGGCGCCGGACGCGCGCGACCAGCGAGGTGGCCTGTTCACCGGCGGCCGCGCGGAACGGGGTGAGCAACTCGCCGTACGGCACGCCGGACGGACAGGCGGTGACGCACGCGAGGCACCCGAGGCAGCGGTCGACGTGCGGGCGCGCCTCGTCGAGCGCAAGGTCACCCTCGAGCACCTGCTTCATCAGCACGATGCGGCCACGCGGCGAGTCGCGCTCCTCGCCGAGCACCTGGTAGGTGGGACACGCGGCGAGGCAGAAGCCGCAGTGGACGCAGGTCTCGATGGCGTGGGCCATCGAGGCGCGGGCGGGCGTGGCCGGCGAGGCGGGGATGCGGTGCTGCATGTCAGAAGCGCCCGTCAGGATCGAGGACGGCCTTGAGTCGCGCCTCGACGGGGGAATCAACGTGCGCACCGAGGAACGGCCGCCCACTCGCGCCGCGCAGGACCTGCCCCACCAGTCCCCGATCGCGCAGGCACGCGTCGAGGCCGTCCAGGCTCGACGCCTCGCACGCGATCCACAGCAGGTGGCCGCCGACGCTGATCCGGCGTGCGTGTCCCGCCAGCGCCACGGCGGTGTCGAGGTCGGCGACCGATGACGGCGAGGTCGGCACGCGCACCAGCGCGGCGTCGGCGGGCGCCCACGTGAACTCGCCTGCCTCGCTCCAGGCGCGCGCCTCCTCGGCGCCGTCGAGCAGCTCGGCCGAGCTGCCGAGCACGCGGCGGAGGGCGTCGACCCTCGCCGGCAGTGCCTCAGGGAAGCCGCCGATGCGCACGTGCACCCGCCGCCCCTGATCGACGTCGAGGGCCTCGGCGTCGACGCGTGCCGCCTGCACCGCGGCCAGCATGCGCAGCGCCGACCCCACGTCTTCCACCTCGGCACGCATCGTCACGTGCGCCGGCGGCGCCGGGAAGACCTTGAAGGTGAGTTCGGCCAGCACGCCCAGCCGCCCGCAACTGCCGACCAGCGCCTGATGGATCAGGAAGCCCGCGGCGTTCTTGACCACCGCCCCGCCGCCCCGCAGGACTCGCCCGCAGCCATCGACGATCCGGGCGCCGATCACGAAGTCGCGGATGCCGCCGAAGCGGTAGCGACACGCGCCGTTGACGCCCGCGGCCACCGTGCCGCCGAGCGTCGCGCCGGCGGCCACGAGCGGCGGATCGAAGGGCAGCGCATGGCCGTGCGACGAAAGCGCCGCGATCACGTCGGCGACCGGCGTCCCGGCCAGCGCCGTGAACGTGCACTCGGCCGGCGTGTACTCGGTGACGCCACGCAGGGCGGACAGGTCCATTGTGACGGCGCCTTCGGTGTCATGCGCGAGTCCGGGCTTGGTGCCGGACCCCCGGATGCGCAGGCGGGCGTGCGCGGGCACGGCCGCCGCGAGCGCCTCGATCGAGTCGGGACGGATCGTCGTCATGCGCGCGAGATCACCCCGGCTCGCTCGAGCGGGTGCATGCCGTGCGAGGCCGGGTGCGACGCGCCGAGCGGCGCGAGCTTCTTGCCGGGGTTGGACAGGCCGCGCGGGTCCATCGCGTCGCGCAGGCGACGCATCGCGGCCATGTCGGCCTCGCCGTACATCTCGCCGAGGAACGCCCGCTTCTCCAGGCCGACGCCGTGCTCGCCGGTGATCGACCCGCCGAGCCGGATGCACAGACGCAGGATGTCGGCCGCCAGCGCCTCGGCACGCGCGAAGGCGCCCGACTGACGTCCGTCGTAGAGGATCAGCGGGTGCAGGTTGCCGTCGCCGGCGTGGAAGACGTTGGCGACGCGCAGGCCGTGGTCGCGCGACAGCGCCTCGATCGCGACCAGCGCCTCGCCGAGGCGCGTTCGCGGCACGACGCCGTCCTGCACGATGAAGTCGGGGCTCAGTCGTCCGACCGCGGAGAACGCGCTCTTGCGGCCCTTCCAGATGCGCGCGCGCTCCTCGTCGGTCGCCGCGACGTGCAGGTGGGTCGGCCCCGACGCGTCCAGGATGGTCGTCAGGCGCGAGAACTCGGCCGCGACCTGCGCCTCCTCGCCCTCGCACTCGACGATGAGCACGGCGGCGGCGTCGGTGGGATAGCCGGCGTGCACCGCCGCTTCGGCGGCGTCCATCGCCAACCGGTCCATGATCTCCATGGCGCCGGGCAGCAGCCCCGAATCGATGATGCGCGAGACGGCATCGCCCGCCCGCTGCAACTGGTCGTACGCGGCCAGCACGGTGCGGTAGACCGCGGGCCGCTGCACCAGCCGGAGCGTGATCTCCAGCACGACCCCGAACAGGCCCTCCGATCCGCAGAAGAGCGCCGTGAGGTCGGGCCCGACCTGCTCGAGGCTCGGCCCGCCGAGCGTGGCGAGCGTGCCATCGGCCAGCACCACCTTCAGGCCCAGCACGTGGTTGGCGGTCATGCCGTGCCGGAAGCAATGGGCGCCGCCCGAATTGAAGGCGACGTTGCCACCGATCGTGCAGATCGACTGGCTCGACGGATCGGGAGCGTAGTAGAGGCCGTGCGGCGCGGCCGCCGCGCTGACCGCAAGGTTGACAACGCCCGGTTCCACCACCGCGATGCGCGCCTGCGGGTCGAGCGACAGGATGCGGTTCATGCGGCTCAGGGCGATGACGATGC
The DNA here is from genome assembly GCF_016865485.1 of Luteitalea sp. TBR-22. Taxonomy (NCBI): domain Bacteria; kingdom Pseudomonadati; phylum Acidobacteriota; class Vicinamibacteria; order Vicinamibacterales; family Vicinamibacteraceae; genus Luteitalea; species Luteitalea sp. TBR-22. The sequence continues at coordinate 2,041,967 of NZ_AP024452.1, forward strand.
CGTCCTCGATCGGGACGGCGCCACCCGACAGGCTGGTGCCGCTGCCGCGGGCCATGAAGGGGACGCCCGCGGCATGGCAGGCGCGGACCGTTGCCACGACCTCCTCGGCCGTCTCGGCGAGCACCACCGCGCGCGGCCGGGCCCGGTAGGCGGTGACGCCGTCCGACTCGTAGGCAGACAGTGCCGATGGGCGGGTCAGCAGCCGCGCCGGCGGGACGATCCGCGCCAGGGCGGCGAGCAGGTCGTCGGGTCGCATCCCGGCAGTCTATACTGCGCGGCGCTACCCGAAGCCTCGGCCGTCGGCAGTCGGCAATCGGCAGTCAGATCACAGCGTTCCCCGGCGCCTCGCGCCGGACCATCCCGACCGGAGAGCATGCCCTGATGTGGAGCCAGGTGTACGACCCCTTCGGCCAGCCCTGGCTGTCGACCCTCTGCGCGGCCCTGCCCGTGGTCGCGCTGCTCGGCTCGCTGGCGTTCCTCAAGCTGCACGCCCACGTCGCCGCGCTCGTCGGCCTGGTGACGTCACTGGCGGTGGCCGTGCTGGTGTTCGGCATGCCCTCGTCGATGGCCCTCGCTTCGGCCGGCTACGGCGCGGCCTACGGCCTGTTGCCGATCGGCTGGATCGTCATCAACGTCATCTTCCTGTACCAACTGACAGAGCAGCGCGGGCTGTTTGCCACGCTCCGGCAGAGCATCACGCACGTCACGACCGACGCGCGGCTGCAGCTGCTGCTCGTCGCCTTCGCGTTCGGCGCGTTCTTCGAAGGCGCTGCCGGCTTCGGGACGCCGGTGGCCGTGACCGGCGCGCTGCTCATCGGCCTCGGCTTCGCGCCGCTGGCCGCCTCCGGGCTCTCGCTCATCGCCAACACGGCGCCGGTGGCCTTCGGCGCGCTCGGCACGCCGATCATCGCGCTGGCCGCGGTGAGCGGCCTCGACCTGCTCGCCCTGAGCGGCATGGTCGGGCGTCAGCTGCCCCTGTTCTCGGTGATCGTGCCGTTCTGGCTGATTGCGGCGTTTGCCGGCTGGCGGGGCATGCTCGGCGTGTGGCCAGCCATCCTCGCGGCAGGCGTGCCCTTCGCGGTGTTGCAGGCGCTGGTCTCCAACCTGCACGGCCCGTGGCTGGTCGACGTGGTGGCGGCCATCGCGTCGATGGGATCGCTGGTGCTCTTCCTGCGCGTGTGGCATCCCTCGGACGGCTGGCTCCCCGGCGATCGGCTGGGCGCCTCGCGCGATGCGCACCTGCCGACGCCGAGCCGTGGCGAGGTGGTGCGCGCGTGGGTGCCGTGGGCCATCCTCAGCCTGGTCGTGTTCACGTGGGGCCTGCCGCCGGTGAAGGCGGCGCTCGATGCGGCGACGACGGTGAAGATCCCGGTGCCCGGCCTGCACGACCTGGTGGAACGGGTGCCGCCGGTGGTGGCGACGGCGGCGAGGGAACCTGCCGTCTTCGCGCTGTCGTGGCTGTCGTCGACGGGCAGTGGCATCCTCGTCGCCGCACTCGTCGCGGGACTCGTGATGGGCTGCTCGATCGGCGAGTTGGCGCGGACCTACTGGAAGACGCTGCGGCTGGTGCGGACGTCGCTGGTCACCATCGCCGTGATGATGGCGATTGGCTTCACCACGCGGTACTCGGGGCTGGATGCGACGCTCGGGCTCGCCTTCGCGGGCACGGGCGTGCTGTACCCGTTCTTCGGGACCCTGCTCGGGTGGCTCGGGGTGGCGCTCACCGGCTCGGACACCTCGTCCAACGTGCTGTTCGGCAGCCTGCAGCGGATCACCGCCGAGCAACTGGGGCTCAACCCGGTGCTGATGGCCGCGGCCAACAGCTCCGGCGGCGTGATGGGCAAGATGATCGACGCGCAGTCGATCGTCGTGGCGAGCACCGCCACGCGCTGGTACGGCCACGAAGGCGACATCCTGCGCTACGTCTTCTGGCACAGCCTGGTGCTGGCCGGCCTCGTCGGGCTCTTCGTGTTCCTGCAGGCGTACGTGCCGCCGTTCACGCGGCTGGTCTGGTAGGCAGGCTCACGGGCTCACGGCTCACGGCTCACGGCTCACGGCTCAGAAAGCTTCCCGACGTTGCGACATGCTCTTTGAACCCTGAGCCCTGAGCCCGACGACACCGCATCGCGATAGAATCCCGCGCGTGAGCCTGCTGCCGACCACCCCGCGCCTGCTGCTCGGTCCCGGACCGAGTCCCGTCCTGCCCCGTGTCCTGAACGCGATGGTCGCGCCCCAGCGCAGCCACCTCGATCCCGACATGATCGCGCTGCTCGACGACATCCGTCGTCGGCTGCACGGGCTGTTCAACGTGAGCGCGGAAGGCATCGCCCTGGCCGTGCCGGGCACCGGCTCGTCGGGCCTCGAGGCGGCGGTGGCCAACGTGGTCTCCGAGGGCGATGCCGTCCTGTGCGTCGTCACCGGCTACTTCGGCGATCGGCTGGCGCAGGTGTGCGAGCGATACGGCGCCAACGTGACGCGTCTCACGGGCGAGTGGGGCCGGGCGATCGATCCCGCCGCCGTGAAGACCGCGCTGGAGCACGCCGCGTTCAAGGTCGTCACCATCGTCCACGCCGAGACGTCGACGGGTGTCCTGCAGCCGGTGCAGGACGTGGCGGCGCTCGCCCGCGCGCACGGCGCGACGATCATCGTCGACGCGGTGACGTCGTTCGGCGCGCATCCGGTGGACGTGGACGGCTGGGGCCTCGACGTCGTGTACAGCTGCAGCCAGAAGGGCGTCGGCGCGCCGTCGGGCTTTGCGCCCATCGCCTTCAACGCCGCGACGCGCGCCACGGCGAAGAGCCGGAGCTTCTACCTCGACCTGCCGCTGCTCGAGGGCTACTGGATCAAGCGCGGGTACCACCACACGATCTCGACGCCGCTCGTGTACGCGCTGCACGAGGCGCTCAGCGTGATCGACGAAGAGGGCATGGAGGCGCGGTCGGCGCGCCACGCCCGCGTCCACGGGGAGTTCGTCGCGGCTCTCGCCGAGATGGGGCTGTCGCTGCTGCCGCCCGAGGGCGAGCGGCTCTGGACGCTCAACACGGTGCGCGTGCCGGAACGGGTGACCGACGAAGCGAAGGTGCGCGTGGCCCTGCGCGACACGCACGGCATCGAGATCGGCGCAGGCCTCGGCCCGCTCGCCGGCAAGATCTGGCGGGTCGGCCTGATGGGCGCCGGCGCGACCAGCGAGAACGTCGAGCGTCTGATTACGGCCCTGAAGGCGGAGATCGGGTGACGCTTAACGCCTAACGTCAAACGTCAAACGTCAAACGTTAGACGTCAAACGTTGCCTGTCCCCCAGGGCCGAAGCAGCGCAGCGTGACCAACGGCTCGGTGCGTGACGTGTTGGTGAACGTCACGCCCTGCCGCGCGCCCGACTCGCTGCAGAACCACTCGTCGTCCGAGAGTTCGTTCACCCGGAGCATCGACGGGCTCGAGATCGGCTCGCCGTTGATCGTGCCGGTCCCCTGCACGCAGACCAGCGTCCAGGCACTCGCATCGCGTACGGTGCACGTCGCACCGGGCTCGAGTGACAGCTCCTTGGCCGAGAACAGGTCGCCCTCGAGGAACCGGCCGTAGACCACCCAGCGGTCGACGAAGCCGGTCCCCTCTCGGGCGACGCGCGGCCTCAGCAGGTGCCGCTCCCGGAACGTCGGGTCGAGGTTCAGTTCCCAGTCCAGCTGCTCGACCAGGTAGTCGAGATCGTCGTGATGCTCCGGCGGTACGTCCTGCACGAGCAGGTCGCGCGGCACGGCCTGCCCGTCGACGAGCGACTGGTACATCGACTTGACGTCCGAGGCCCACTGCGGCTCGTAGGTGCAGAGCGAGCCTGGCGCGTGCAGCATGCGGGGCGGCACCAGCCATCCGGTGCCGAGCTCGAGGCGCGACGCCTGGCTGAAGTCGAGGATGCCGTTGTCGCCGTCGTGCCACCGTTCGAGGCAGCGGCGGACGTCGGCCTTCGTCGTGCCGGGCGCCAGGCCGAAGAACGTGTACGGGAAGTCGTTGGCGCGCAGGTTCATCTGCGCGGGGAAGTAGTAACCCTCCGGCTTGGCCTCACGGCCGACGCGCGCGGCCTGCGCCGCGTCCTGGTGCAGGTGATGGGGAATGGGGCCCTGGTTGTCGAAGAACTTCGAGAACACGGGCCAGCGGCCGTAGCGCTGCCAGGTGGCCTCACCGACCAGCACCGCACCGCACTCGGCTACCGCGTCGCGCAGCAGCAGGCGCTCGTCGCCGATGACCGCGTACGAGAGTCCCTCGTCGTCCCGCCGGCCCGGGTTCATCGCCTCGACCGTCGATCCGAGCCAGCGTTCGTCGATGCCGCCCCGGTCGAGACCGAAGGCGTAGAGGTCGTCGGGATGCAGCTTGAGGCGCTGCCCGGGACGCACGAAGCGGCGCGGCACCCAGCACGGGGCCAGGCGCAGCAGCCCGCCGGTGCGGGCCAGTTCGTGCTCGACCACCGGACCCACGTCGGTCGAACGCGTGGTGAGATGTCGCGTCATTGCGTTGCTCCCATGGCGCGGAAGGTACGGCCGATGGCCTCGATCTTCTCGGGCTGCGAACGCAGCCCGCCCCAGGCGAAGACCATCACGCCGGTGGCCGGGCGGCGCGCCCCTGCCTCGAGCACCGTGCCGACCTGCGCCAGCGGCACGGGCTCGCCCCAATCCGAGATCTGGACGATTGGCCAGATGCGATGGCGCTCGCCGGGCTTGCCGGCGATGCCCAGGTACCGCCCGAGCCAGCTCACCTGTCGCGCGATCCACGCCGGGTCGTTCGCATGTCCGAAGCGCGCATGGTAGGGCATCGGGCTGAAGACGTCGATGTAGGCGGCCTGCGCCCGCAGGTCGATGGCCAGCGTCTTCAGTCGCGCGCCGCCGAAGTCCTCGTCGGTCCACGGATTGTGGAACGTGCCCAGCAGGGCGGCGGGGCGTACCTGGTCGCGGATGGCATCGAACTCCCTGACCCAGTCGGTGAACACACCGAGTCGCCATCGCACCCAGGCGTCACGGTGCGTGGTCAGCAAGCCGCGGGCGCGATCGCGCGTCGCGCCGGCCGGCAGCGTGATTCCGGTCGCCTTCTGGAAGCGGTCGAGGCAGCGCGCGCAGAAGCACGTGTCGGGCATGTTGGGCGTGGCCTGTTCCCAGCTCGCATGGGCGTGGTGGTAGTCGAGCCACACGCCGTCGATGGCGAACCTGGTGAGCAGCGTCCTGAAGGCCTCCATCCGTTGTGCCCGATAGCCCTCGTGGGTCGGGCAGACGCCCTGCCAGCCATCGGGCGGCGGGCTGACCTCGCCGTCGGCGCCGACTGGCGCGGCATCCGGGTGGCTCTTGACGTACTCGGCGACGTGCAGCGTGTTGAACTCGGCGTACACCTGCACGCCCTCGGCGCGCAGCAGCGCCAACCGCTCCGTGGTGATGCTGCCGGAGCCGAGCCACACCGCGTCGATGCCGAAGGCACGCAGCGAACGCCCGGAGTCGAGTACTTCCTGGGGGATGCCGCCGTAGATGCCGCGCAGCGGCACCCTCGGCGCCGGTGCCTGCCGGGCCGAGGCGACGACGCCGCACAGGGCGACGGCGAGGACGACAGCGGTCGCTGCGTGGCGGGAGCCGGGAAGCCTGCGCATGGGCTCCATCCTAAGCCGTGATCTCCCGCAGCGGGTGCCGGCGCTTCGGCCCACAGTGAGTCGAAGCACGGCGCGTCCGACCACGAGCAGTGGCCGGCGCGGATCGATATGATGGGCCCGCCGATGACAGGCACCGCGTGATGGTGAGCGGCGCCAGCGGCAGGCTCGGGCGCGCGGTGGCGCCAACTCGTGGAGGCACAGTGAATCGTCGTCATTTCCTCTCGTCCTCGGCCGGCATGGCCGCCGGACTCGGTCTCGGCGCGCGCACCACGGCCGCTCAGGCGCCGGCGCCGACGCCGGCATCGCCGGCCGCCGGCAGGGCACCGCAGCCGCCCGTGTCGTCGCTGGCGTTCACCACGAAGCCGCGCAAGGCGCTCATCGCCGAGCCGACCGAAGACGATCTCAAGAAGATGAAGGACGCCGGCTTCGACGGCGTCGAAGGTCGCGTCATCCCGGAGGCGCAGGCTGCGAAGATGCGCGAAGCGGCCGACCGACTCGGGATGAAGATCCACTCGGTGCTCTACGGGTGGGCGGAGTTCAACAGCCCCGACCGCAGCGAGGTCGAGCGGACGTTCGCCGAGAGCGAGGCTGCGCTCCGCACCGCGAAGGCGTTCGGCGCCGAGACCGTGCTGCTCGTGCCGTGCCGCATCGGTGGCCAGGGCGCCGGCCCGAGGCGGCAAACCGGCACGTTCGCCGGTGGGCCGCCGCTGCGGATGCCGCGTCCATGGGAGTTCCGCATCCGCTTCGACGAGGCGACCGGCCACCTCACCCAGGTGGTCTACGGCGACAACGCGCCGTATGCCGACTACATCAAGGCCCACAACCACGCCACCGACGCCTCGCGCGAGTGGGTGACGCGGCTGATCCCGGCCGCGGAGAAGGCCGGCGTGGTGATCGCCCTCGAGAACGTGAGCAACAACCTGTGGGTGCAGCCGGAGATCTTCCGGCACTTCGTGGCCTCGTTCAGGAGCCCGTGGGTGAAGGCCTACTACGACATCGGCAACCACGTGCGCTTCGCGCCGCCGGAGCAGTGGATCCTCACGCTCGGCGACCTGATCGCCAAGATCCACGTCAAGGATTACCTGCTCGACCCCGCCGATCCGGACGGCCGTGGCCGATCGGTCAACATCCGCGAGGGCAGCGTGCGCTGGCCGGTGCTCCGTCAGGCGCTGGAAACCATCAAGTACGACGGCTGGTTGACCATCGAGAGCAACGGCGACATCCCGTTCGAGGAGCGCAATCGCCGCCTCGACCTGATCATCGCCGGCACGTAGCCGCCGGAACGGGTGCAGGAGCGGGCTGGCGTTCAGCCACACAGGGCGCGGTCCGCCGACCGGGCGCTCGACATAAAGCAGGGCGCGGTCTGCCGACCAGGCGCCCCACATAGGGTAGGGCGCGGTCTGCCGACCAGGCGCCCCACATAGGGTAGGGCGCGGTCTCCGACCGCGCCGTTGGTCCGGAGTCCTCCATGCCTACAGACGCGTCCCACGGCATCTCGCGCCGACACTTCCTCTCCACCGCCGCCGGCACCGGGGCCGCCCTCAGCATCGTGCCCAGGCACGTCCTCGGGCGTGGCCTGCAGGCGCCGAGCGATCTCGTCAACGTCGCCGTGGTCGGCGTGAGCGGGATGGGTGCCAACAACACCCGCGCGGTGATGAGCCAGAACGTCGTCGCGTTCTGCGACGTCGACATGGCGTTGCTCGACGCGCGCATCGCGCGCTGGGCGCAGGAAGCGGCGCCGGGCGGGGCCGCCGGCGGGCCGCGTGGCGGCCAGCGGCCGACGGTGCCCGGCTGGTCGGCGTGGCAGGACTGGGGACCCTCGAAGGCCCAGCAGGACGCCAACGCGCGCGTGCCGGCCGAGGATGCCGCGGCGAACCTGCAGAAGTTCGTCGCCTCGTCGTCGCGCATCCGCAAGTACGCCGACTACCGGGAGATGTTCGAGCGACAGAAGGACATCGACGCGGTGATCGTCGCGACGCCCGATCACATGCACGCGCCGATCGCGCTGGCCGCCATGGACCTCGGCAAGCACGTCTACGTGCAGAAGCCGATGGCGTGGTGCGTGTCGGAGGCGCGGCAACTGGCGAGGCGGGCCGCCGAGACGAAGGTGCAGGCGCAGTGCGGCAACCAGCGGCACTCGGCCGACGAGAACCGCCGCGGCGTCGACTACATCACCTCGGGTGTCATCGGCGACGTCACGCAGGTGCACGTGTGGACCAACCGGCCGATCTGGCCGCAGGGGATTCCGCGCCCGGCGCCGCTGCCGGCCGACGCCCGTGCCGGACGCGTGTCGCAGCAGTCGCTGATGCAGGCGGGGGTGTCGACGCTGGCGGCGACGGCGGCACCGCCATCGACACTGTCGTGGAACCTGTTCCTCGGCGTGGCGCCGGCCGTCGAGTACAGCCCGCTGTACCACCCGTTCAACTGGCGCGGCTGGGTGGACTGGGGCCAGGGCGCGCTCGGCGACATGGGCGCGCACCTGATCGATTTCCCGGTGTGGGCGCTCGACCTCGACTTGCCGACGGCGGTCGAGACCACGTCGACGCCGTTCAACGACGTCACGTTCCCCCTTGCGACGATGACGCATTACGACTTCCCGGCCAAGGGGGCGCGCAAGGCGGTGCGGCTGACGTGGTACGACGGTGGGTTCCTCCCGCCGACCCCGGAGGAGCTCGAGGGCGACGCGCGGCTCGTCGCGTCGGGCGGGATCCTCTACATCGGAACGAAAGGCAAGCTGCTCTGCAACGAGGGCATGCCGCCGCGCCTGCTGCCGTCGGCCCTGCACAACGCGACCGGTGCCCCGAAGGAGCGGCTCGCGCGCGTGCCGCACCAGGGCCACGAGATGAACTGGATCCGGGCGATCAAGGGACAGGAAACGCTGTCCAGCCCCTTCTCCTACGCCGCGCACCTGCACGAGATCATGCTGCTCGGCCTGGTGTCGCTGCGCGCCAGGTCGAAGATCCTCTACGACGGCCCGAACATGCGCGTGACCAACAACGCCGCCGCCAACCAGTTCCTCACGCGGGAGTACCGGACGGGGTGGTAGGCGTTGGAACGTCGAACGCCGAACGCCGACGGCGAACGCGGAAGGCGTAGCCGTCGGCCTTGGCCGACGGTCAGTGATCGTTTGCGAAGCATCGCTGACCCGTTGCCCAAGGGCAACGGCTACGTCCCCTGGGGCTACGGCTACGTCCTCAAGGGCAACGGCTACGTCCGGCCAGGCGACGGCTACACCGTCAGCCCAGGATCTCCGCCAGGCGCACGGGACGCTTCTCGGCCAGTGACTGGAGGGTGGCGGCGATCATCGCCGTGTTGACGAGGCCGTCATGGCCCGTGGACTCCGGCGTCACGCCCCTGGCGATGCAGTCGACGAAGTAGCGGATCGGCTCGTACTGGTAGCCCCAGGCCTTGCCGTACCGCGTCACCGACGTGGACGAAAACGGCGTGTGGTAACGGTCGGTGAACGCCCACAGCGACGGCTCGTTCTTCACCTCCAGCCCGCCCTTCTCGCCATACACCGAGATGCGGTTGTCCACCACGTTGGTGAAGCTGTCGGGCAGGATCCACGACGTCTCGAAGGTGCAGATGGCGCCCCCCTCGAACTCGACGAGGGCCTGGATGGTGTCCCAGCACGGGATGCCGCGTCCCTCGAGCACGCCGCGCGTGCCCTTGGCGTACACCTCGACGGGCTCGCGCTGGAACAGCCAGCGGATCAGGTCCATGGTGTGCGGGAACAGGAACCACTCGGGACCCGACTGGCCGCCCCAGGACAGCATCGACGTCGGCACGTGGATCGTGTCGCTGAGGCGCGCGTAGGCCATCACCGGGGCGCCCAGGTCGCCCCGCTCGACGTAGGCCTTCGCGCCCATGTACAGGGGGTGCCACCGCGCGTGGAAGTCCACCATCAACGATCGCCCGGCGCGCGCCGCGGTCTCCACCATCGCCCGCGCCTCGGCCACCGTCGTCGCCAGTGGCTTCTCGACCAGCACGTGCTTGCCCGCTTCCAGCATCGCGATCACCGGCGCGGCATGCAGGTGATCCGGTGTCGCGACCGTCACGGCATCGACGTCGCTGTCGGCCACCTCGGCGACCTCTGTCGTCCAGCGGCACCCCAACCGGCCCGCGACCGCCTCGGCCCGGCGCGCGTCGCGGTCGCACACCAGCACCACATCGCAGCCCGGGTGGTCCTGCAAGGCCACCGCATGATTGTTGCCCCAGAGCCCCGCCCCGATGATCGCCACACGCACCGACATTCGTCCTCCCGGCTGAGTCGTGCGCGAGTGTACCGGACTCGCCCTTCAGCGAGGCATCTCTTTCGGCAGGGATTGGTATAGTGCCAAGCACCGCCTGACTGGCGGGGACTTTTCCTCAGGAGGGATGCGGATGAAGAAGCTGCTCATGGCGACGTTGGGCGTCGTCCTGACTGCCCTCGCGGTCGTGCCTGCGCAGGCGCAGACGGCGGCCGTCGAGCCGACCAAGAAGGATCCGGTGCGGTTCGAGGCCGTGGCGATGAACCTGCAGGGCGGCCGCGCCGGGCGCCTGGACATCGTCATCGAACGGTGGACGACCGATCCCGAGCGCGCGGTCCTTGTCGACATGCTCATGGGCACCAAGGACCTGCGCCGCGACCAGGACAAGCTGCGGGACAAGCTGCAGGACATCGAGCCGCGCACGGGCTACATCCGCAGCCCGCAGAGCATCGGCTGGGACCTGAAGTACGCCCGCCAGAACAAGCTGCCCGACGGTTCCACGCAGATCGTCGTCGTGACCGACAAGCCGGTGTCGTTCTTCGCCGCCCGGAACCAGACGCGCACCACCGACTATCCCTTCACCCTGATCGAGATGCGCTTCCCGGCCGGCAGCACCAAGGGCGAGGGCAAGCTGCTCACCCAGACCAACATCTCGGTCAAGGACGGCCGTCTCGAGCTCGAGATCTACGGCCAGGAGCCGACGCGCCTGACGACGATCGAGCGCAAGGATCCGAAGCCGAAGAAGTAGCCCTGCCTAGGCGCGCCGGCGGGCGGCAACCCTCGCCGCCGCTGGCGCCCGGCGGTGTTCGCGCGGCGACAGCGCCGCTGCCACCGGCCACGCGGGCTGGCCTGCCTGCAGCGCCCGCACCGTCTCCCGCACCGCCACCACCTCGCCAACCACGATCGTCGCCGGCGGCCGCACGTCCCTGGTGCGCGCCAGGATGGTGCCCAGCGTGCCGGTGGTCACGCGCTCGCCGTCGGTCGTGCCCTGCTCGACCACTGCGATCGGCGTATCGACGCGGCGTCCGTGCGCCACCAGCTTCGACACGATCACCGGCAATCGCTCGACCCCCATCAGGAACACCGCCGTCGGCACGCGGGCCGCCACGACCCAGTCGACCGGCCCGGCCGTCGCGTCTTCCGCCTCGTGCGCGGTGAACACGGCGAAGGCCGTCGACGCGCCGCGGTGCGTGACCGGGATCCCGGCCACGCCGGGGACGCCGATTGACGAGGTGACGCCAGGCACGACCTCGAACGGCACGCCGGCCTCGGCCAGCGCAAGCATCTCCTCGCCGCCACGCCCGAACACGAACGGGTCGCCACCCTTCAGCCGCACGACCACGCGACCGGCGCGCGCGTGCTCGATCAGCTGTGCGTGGATGGTCTCCTGGCGGTCGTCGCCCGGCGCCCCCGGGGCTCGCCCGGCGTAGCAGCGCAATGCGTGCGCGGGCGCGTGCTCCAGGAGCGCCGGGTGCGTGAGCCGGTCGTACAGCACCACGTCGGCCTGCCGCAGCGCCTCGACGCCTCGCAGCGTGATCAGGTCCGGCGCGCCGGGGCCGGCGCCCACCAGATAGGCCTTGCCAGTCACTTCACTCACGTCACACTCCCTTGCATGCCCTGCACACGTCGGGCCGGTCGGACCCGACCACGCACCGGGCCTGCTGATCGCTCTGGCGCGTCGCGCGCGCCAGGAACTCCCGCATCGCCGCGTCGGCCCGCACGCGGTCACCCTCGGCGACCAGCGCGGGCACGCAGCCCTCGAGGACGCCTTCCCACAAGGCCTGGCGGCGCTCGTAGGTGTCCACGTGGTTCCTCACCTCAGGCCGCCAGCTGCCGAGATACTCGGCGAGGACGCCCGTCTGCGGCGTCAGCACCTCGTCCCGGATGCGATCGCGAATCTGCTTGGCGAGCGCCGGACTCGTGCCCGCGGTCGACACCGCCACCTGCACCGGGCCTTGCCGCACGATCGCCGGCGCGATGAAGTTGCAGTGGTCGAGGTCGTCCACCGCGTTGGCCACGCGCCCGGCCTGCTCCGCGAGCCGATAGATGCGCGCGTTGAGATCCCGGTCGTCGGTTGCGGCGTACGACAGGAACTGCCCGTCGAGGTCAGCGGGCTCGAATGCCCGGCGGTGCCACGTCACCGCCTGCTCGGCGGCCCACGCCGTGATGTCCTGACCCGCCTCCGGCGCGACCACCGTGACCAGGGCGCCGGCCTCGATCAACCCGCGCACCTTGCCCGTCGCGATCGGCCCGCCGCCGACGACGAGGCAGGCGCGCCCGTGGAGATCGAGGTAGACGGGGTAGAAGGGCATGGGGTCACGCACCCGCGACGGCGGCCTCCGTGATGGTGGCCTTGAGCACGTCGAAGCCGACGCGATCGCAGAAGTCGCCGAAACCCTCGTCGCCCTGGCGCTCGTCGCGATACCGCGAGAACAGCGGCTTCAACGTGTCGGCCACCTGGCCGAGTGGGACCAGGTCCTGGAACGGCCGCGCGAGGCGCGTGCCCGCCCGGTCGCCGCCCAGGTACAACAGGTACTTGTCGAGCGACCGACCGACGAGCGCGACTTCCGCCACGTACGGTCGGGCGCAGCCGTTGGGGCAGCCGGTCATCCGGAACACGATCGGCAGCCCAGCCAGTCCCTCGTCGGCCAGCGCCGCGTCGATGTCACCCATCACGCGGGGCAGCACGCGCTCGGCCTCGCTGATGGCCAGGCCGCACGTCGGCAGGGCGGGACAGGCGAGGCTGTTGCGGCGCACGCCACTGATGCGCTCGACGGTGACGATGCCGTGAGCGGCCAGCAGGGCCTCGACGGCGCCGCGGTCCGCGTCGCGCAGGCCCGACAGCAGGATGTTCTGCTGCGCGGTCAACTGCACGCTCGCCCCGAAGCGCGAGACGACCTCGCGGATTCCGGTGCGCAGGCGCCGGGGCCCGACGTCGGCGATGCGCCCGGAGTCCACCGGCAGGCCGATCGACCAGGTGTCGGGCGAGGTCTCGGTCCATCCGAGGTGGTCGAGCACCACGAAGGGCGGCATCGGCCGCGGGTCCTCGATCGCGAACGGCACGCGGGCCTGCAGTTCGCGGCGGAACCACTCGACGCCCTGCTCCTCGAGCACGTACTTGAGCCGCGCGTGCTTGCGGTTGGTGCGGTCGCCGAAGTCGCGATGCACCGTCACGATGGCCTTCACGACGTCGACGGCATGCTCGGGGGCGACAAAGCCGATCACGTCGGCCAGGCGCGCGAACGTCGCCTCCTTGTTGTGGGTCACGCCCATCCCGCCGCCGGCCACCACGTTGAAGCCGGCGAGTGCGCCATCCTCCCCGAACAGCGCGATGAGGCCCGCGTCGTTGGTGAAGATGTCCATGCAGTTGTCGCCCGCGAAGGCGATCGCGGCCTTGAACTTGCGCGGCAGGTAGGTGGTGCCGTAGAGCGGGTCCTCCTCGTCGGCGACGATGGCCTCGCCGTCCACCCAGATCTGGTGGTACGCCTTCGTGCGCGGCAGGGTCGCGGCGCTCAACTGGTCGGCGATGCGCTGCACGGCGACGCGGCGCGGGTCGTCGGAGGGCGCGGGACAGCACATCACGTTGCGCACCACGTCGCCGCACGCGCCGAACGTCGTCACCAGCGCGTGGTTGAGGCTGCGGATGGTGTCGCGCAGGTGCCCTTTCACCACGCCGTGGAACTGGATGCCCTGCCGCGTCGTGATGCGCAGCGTGCCGTTGCCGAAGCGGGTGGCGATGTCGTCGTGCGCGAGGTACTGCGCGGCGGTGAGCCGGCCGCCGGGCAGCTTGCTGCGCACCATGAAGATGTATTCCTTGGCGGCCGCACCCCGCTTGTCCCGGTTGGTCTGCTCGTACGACCCGTGGAACTTGATCAGGACCTTGCCGGCCTCGCTCAGGTACGCGTCGGCGCTCTCGAGATCTCCGGCCAACGGACCGCGGAGCCCGTGGCTCTCGGCCTTGACCTGTTCGACGTTCAGCTTGCTCATGACTGTTCCTGGGCGTCGCGCGCCGCCACCGGCGTGAGGACGCGATGCAGTCCGCACTCCTTCTTGGAGGCCTCCCACCACCACCGGCCGGCGCGCGGGTCCTCGCCCGGCGCGATGGGGCGGGTGCATGGCGCGCAGCCGATGCTCACGTAACCCTGGGCGTGCAGGGGGTTGTCGGGCACGTCGTGCTCGTCGAGGTAGGCGACGACCTCGTCGAGCGACCACTCGATGAGCGGGTTCAACTTGAGCAGGCCGTAGCCCTCGTCCCACTCCACGATGCGCATGCCCTGCCGGTTGGCCGACTGCTCGCGCCGCAGGCCGGTCACCCACACGCGCACGCCCTGGAGCGCCCTCGCCAGCGGCCGCACCTTGCGCAACTCGCAGCAGGCCTTGCGGTCGTCCACCGACGCGCGGAAGCTGTGGTGGCCCCGCGTGCCGACGAACACCTCGACCTCGGCCGCGTCCGGGAAGTAGACCTCGATCTGGCGCCCGTACCGCTCGCGTGTCGCGTCGATGAGCGCGTGGGTCTCCTCGAAGAGGCGGCCGGTGTCGAGCGTGAAGATGCGGATCGGGATGTCGTGGGTCCAGATCGCGTCGGTGATCACCTGGTCTTCCTGGCCGAGCGACGTCGAGAACGCCACCGTGCCGGGGAAGCGGTCGGCCACCAGGCGGAGGCGGCCGGGAAGGTCGAGGGCCTCGAGCGCCGAGGCGAGGGCATGCAGGTCGTGGGTGTCGTGGTGTGTGGCCATGGGAGAAGTCATGCGCCGGCGGCGCCAAGGCCCCAGCGCGTCGCGACGCGGCGCTCGAGGGGCGCGAAGATCCACTGGTTGAACGCCACGCCGATGGCGACGATGAGCACCATCACCGCCATCACGCGCGCGGCGTCGTTGAGGTCACGTCCGGTCTGCAGGAGGTTGCCGAGCGACAGCGAGTAGTAGAGGAGTTCGGCGGCCATCAGCGACCGCCACGCGAAGGCCCAGCCCTGCTTCAGCCCGGCGAGCACGGTCGGGAACGCGGCAGGCAACACCACCTCGACGTAGAGGCGCCAGCCGGAGGCGCCGAGGTTGCGCGCGGCCTTCACGAACACGGGTGGCGTGTTGGCGATGCCGTCGCGCACGCCGAGCACGATCGAGAACAGCGAGCCCATCACCACCACGAACACGATGGCGCGCTCGCTGAGGCCGAACCACAGGATGGCGAGCGGCAGCCAGCACACGCTCGGCAGCGCCTGCAGGCCGACCATGAGGGTGCCGAGCGTCTCGCGGAGGCCGCGGAAGCGCGCCAGCAGCAAGCCGAGCCCGACGCCGCCGATCAGCGAGATGCCGTATCCCACAACGAGCCGCAGCAGGCTCGAGGCCGCCCCACGCACGAACACGCCGCTGCGGATGCCCTCGGCCAGCGACGCGCCCACGGCCACCGGGCCGGGCAGCAGGTAGTCGGGCCACGGCCCGAACCGCGACAGCGCCTCCCAGCCGACGAGCAGCAGCGCGAAGAACACCGCGCGGCGCGCCGTGGCCGGCGAGACGAGCCCGGCAATCGGCCCGCCAGGCCGGCCAGCGAGTGCCTCGGTCCCGCTCGATCGTCGGTCTGCCCGGCTCGAATGTGGGTAGGGTCGGCTCTGCGAGCCGGCCGTCAGCGTTGCCGTCTGGCTGGGATTGTTCATGTCAGGCCTCGAGCAGGCTCGGCTCGGTCGTCGCGTCGAGCGCTTGCCGCAGGACGGTCATCACCTCGGCTGCCCGTTCGAGGACCGCGATGTCCTCGAGCGCGCGCGGGCGGGGCAGGTCGATCCGGAAGTCGCCGACGACGCGGCCGGGGCGAGGCGACAGGACGATCACGCGATCGCCGAGCGCCACGGCCTCGCGCACGTTGTGGGTCACGAACACCACGGTCTTGCCCGTGGCGGCCCACAGCGATTCGAGCTCGTGGTGCAGGCGGTCGCGGGTGAGCGCGTCGAGCGCCCCGAAGGGCTCGTCCATCAGCAGCACCGACGGGTCGGTCGCAAGGGCGCGCGCCAGCGCGGCCCGCTGGCGCATGCCGCCCGACAACTGGTGCACCCAGGCCCGCTCGAAGCCCTCGAGGTGGACGCGGGCGATCCAGTCGCACGCGATGTCGTGCTGTTCCGCCACCGGTCGCGACGAGTGCCGGAGGCCGAAGCGGACGTTCTCCTCGACGGTGAGCCACGGGAAGAGCGCCGCGTCCTGGAAGAGCAGGACGCGGTCGGGCGAAGTGCCGGTGACCGGCGTGTCGCCGACCGTCACCGTGCCGCTGGTCGGCGTGTCGAGGCCCGCGATGAGCTGCAGGAGCGTCGACTTGCCGCAGCCACTGGCGCCGAGCAGGCACACGAACTCGCCGGCGGCGACCTCGAGGTCGGTCGGGGCGAGCGCCTCGACGACGCGGTCGCCCGACGCGTACGTCCGCTGCACGCCCGACAGGCGCAGCGATCGGCCGGCGCTCATCGCGATCCTCCCGCCACGGGCGGCAAGCCCTTCTCCTTCAGCACGGCGTTCAACGGCTCGAGGGCGTACAGGGCCGACAGGTCCGGCGTGCTGGTGCCCAGGAACCCGAGCTGGAACGCGTGGTCGGCCATCACCGCGACCGTCGAGGCCAGAGGGTCCCAGGTGTAGTCCACGTGGCGGAACGCGGTCTCGAGGACCGCCGGCGGCAGGGCCGCCGTCGTGATGCGGGCGATCTCGCGGTTGGCCAGCGCTGCGGCCTCGGTCTGGTGCCCGTCGATCCACTGGACGGCGTCGACGTGGGCGCGCAGGAACGCGCGAACGAGGTCCGGATGCGCCTCGAGGAAGCGGGTGGCGACGATCACGTGCGTCGTCGCGAAGCGTTCGCCCGGCCACTTGCTGCGCTCGTCGAACCACACCGTGGCGCCGGCTTCCTGGATCAGCCGTGTACCCCACGGTTCGGCCACCCAGGCGCCGTCGATCTGGCCTCGCTGGAAGGACGTGAGGATGTCGGCCGGCTGTGTCGGGACGATGGCGAAGGTGCCGCCCTCGTCGGCCGTCTTCAGGCCGGCATCGCGGGCGAGAACCCGCAGCGCGATGTCCTGGGTGCCGCCGCGTTGCGGCGTCGCGATGCGCTTGCCCGCCAGGTCGGCCGGCGTGCGGATGCCCGCCTCCGGTCGGATCACGAACAACGCGCCGCCGCTCGACGCGCCGGCGATCACGCGCAGGGCCTCGCCGCGGCTCTTCACGTACCCGTTCACCGCCGGACTGGGGCCCACGTAGGCGATGTCGATCTCGCCGGCCAGCAGCGCCTCGATGGCCTGCGGGCCGGTACCGAAGGTCTTCACCTCGACGGTGTTGGGGGCGAGCGCCGTGCGCACGCCGCCATTGGCGAGCGCGACCATCGCCACGGCATGGGTGAGGTTGGGGAAGTGCGCCACGCGCACCGTCACCGTGCCGCCGGTCGGCGCCGACGACGATCCACCGCAGGCGGCAGTGACGATGAGGACGAGCAGCAGGCTGAAGCGCGTGATCACGTAGGTCCCCGACAGGGCGGCCCGGTCGTCGACATGGCCGCAGAAACACGAAAGCCCGGAAGGTGTGCTTCCGGGCTGCGGCAACGACGAGGGCTGGACGTCAGAGACGGCGTGTCAGCAGGTGGTCGCGGTCGGCGAGGAAGCAGGAGGCATGGCGGGGCGACAACAGGCGCACATACGACGCCCCCGGCCCTCGTTTGCCATCCGCATGCTCCGGCGCGACATGCAGACATCCTGCGTGCGGCGCGCGCGGCGTGCAAGCACGGCAGGTGTCATATGACAGGGATCGGGCACCGGGCACCGGGCACCGAACACCGGGCACCGGGTGCCGGGCGCCGGGCGCCGGGAGCGGGCCCTGACTGCCGACAGCCTGCTGCGACCGACTGCCGACTGCCGACTGCCGACCGCCGACTGCCCACTACCGACTGCCCTGCTGTAAGGTGTGCAGCCATGGATCTGTCGCGCTTTCCTCGTCGCCGGTACTCCCACGCCCCCACGCCCATCGAGCGTCTGCCGCACTTCACCGCGGCGCTGGCGGCGCAGTGCCCGGCGGGACATCGACCCGAGATCTGGATCAAGCGCGACGACATGCTGGGGCTGTTCCCGGGTGGCAACAAGACGCGCAAGCTCGAGTTCCTCGTCGCCGATGCGCTCGCCCAGGGGGCCGACACGCTGGTGACGTGCGGGGCGCCGCAGAGCAACCACTGCCGCATCACGCTGTCGGCGGCGGTGAAGGAAGGGCTGCGGTGCCGCTTCGTGATCGAGGAGCGGGTGCCGCACAGCTTCCGAGAGGATGCCAGCGGCAACCACTTCCTGTTCCGCCTCATGGGCGTGGAGTCGATGCGCGTGGTGCCGGCGGGCACCGACATGGCGGCGGAGATGCAGCGGGAGGTCGAGGCGCTCGCCGGTGAGGGACGCAAGGGCTACGCCATCCCCGGCGGCGGGTCGAACGCGATTGGCGGGCTCGGCTACGTCGCGTGCGTGCAGGAACTCATGGCCCAGAGCCTCGACATGGGTGTCCGTTTCGACCACGTGATCGTCGGCTCCGGCAGCTCCGGGACGCACGGCGGCATGCTCGCGGGGTTCGTCGGGCATCGCTACGACGCGACGCTGACCGGCATCGGCGTGAGCCGCGACCCGCAGGATCAGGTGCCGCTCGTGCTCAAGGAGGCGCAGGCGGTGCACGACCTGCTCGGCACCGGCGTGCAGGTGCCCGTCGAGGCGGTCCGTTGCGTCGGCGGCTACTGGCAGCCGAAGTACTCGGTGCCCAACGCCCGCATGGTCGAGGCGACGCAGTGGCTCGCGCGCACGGAAGGCGTCATCCTCGACCCGGTGTACACCGGCAAGATCATGGCCGGCCTCATCGGGCTCGCACGTGAGGGCCACTTCCGCGACGGCGAGCAGGTGCTGTTCATGCACACCGGCGGCCTGCCGGGCGTGTTCGCCTACGAGCGCGAGCTCCTCGGGCAGGTGGAGATGGCGCCCTGATCATTCGGCGCCCTGGGAATGCCGCGATGCCGTCGGGGGTAGGGCGCGGTGTCTCACCGCGCCGTGATGATGTCGTGATGCCGGGGATGCCGAGGAAGCATCCGAAGGCCGACGGCCGAATGACGAAGGCCGCACCGTTGTCGACAGTGGCGGCGTGGGACACGCCGCCCTACCTCTGTGTGCCCTCGAACTCGCTGGGCGCCAGCGCTCGACGCGTGAAGCGGGCCGAGTGGATCGCGCCCTTGAAGTAGTTCACCAGCGTGATGCGCACGCCGACCGACGTGCGGCCGGCCTTCAGCGGCGCGATCTCGAGCGGGAAGTCGAGCTGCTTCACGCCGTCCACGTAGCTGCTGAACGTGGTGCCGTCGTACACCGCGGCGACGTGGTACCAGCGGCCCACCGGGTGCAGCGCTTCACGGTTGATGAGCGCCTTCTCATTGCCGTTGGAGAACGCGAACGCGTCGAGGAACCACTGCTCGCCGGCGACGCGGATCTCGAACAGCCGGCGATTGTCCGATCCGTCCTCCTGCAGGTGGAACCAGCGCTGCTCGCGGGCGCCGCCGTCGGGGCGGAACACTGCCTCCCACGTGAAGGCCTGGGCGCCCTCGAGGGGATGGCCTGCCACCAGCAGCGCGTCGTCCACGCCATCGAACTCGACGACCCGGCCCAGTGGGGAGTCGACGACCCGCGGGTCGCCGAGCCGCGTGACGTCGCGGCCGCCGATTCGGTCGACGCGATCGAAGCGCCACGTCTCCGAAGGCGGAGCGGTGACCTGCGCCGGCGCGGTCATGGGACGCATCGCCACGAGCGCGACGACGAGGATGGCGAGGACGGCTGGGCACGCATGCATGGAGTGCACGATCAGCGCACGGCCGAGATGACCAGGCCCCACGGGCTGCCGTCGGTGGGGATCTTCGTCACCGCCCCCGACTCCAGGTCGATCGCCGACACGTCAGCCCCCGGCCCATTGGCCGTGTAGGCGGTGCGGCCGTCGGCGCTCAGCGCCAGGCCCCAGGGGCGCTCGCCGACCTCGGCATACGTGCGCGTGACGGCGCGCGTCGCGACGTCGATGGCCGCGATCGACCGGCCGCGGCCGTTGGACACGTACAGCGTCTTCGCGTCAGCCGACAGCACCGCGCCCATCGGGCGGGCCGGGAGCTTGCCGCCCTCTCCCGCCGGCATGTCGATGGTCGTGACGACCTTCTTCGTGGCGGCGTCGACCACCGACACCGCGAACCCGAACTCGCCGGTCACGAACATCGTCGCGCCGTCGGGCGTGAACACGATGGTGCGCGGTCGCTTGGCCGTCGTCACCCGGCCGACCACCTTCAGCGTCGTGGTGTCGACGCCGACGATCTCGTGCTCTTCCTCGCAGGTGACCCACACGGTCTTCCCGTCGGGACTCACGGTGACGCCCTCGGGCTCCTCGCCGACCTTGACGCGCGCCTTGATCTCGCCCGAGGCGAGATCGAGCACCGTCATCTCCGCCGTCTCCTCGTTGGAGACGTACAGGGTGCGCCCGTCGGTCGAGAGGTCGAAGCTCTCGGGATCCTGGCCGCTGTCGTAGCGGCGCGCGACGGCACCCGTGGCGAGGTCGATCACGCCGATGCCGTCGGCGGACCGGTCAGGCGGGGGCAGCGTCGATTCGTCCACCCCCGGCGGCGCGATCGGCGAACCCGAGAGCGCCACGTACAACTGCGTGCCGTCCTTGGAGAGCTTCAGCCCGCGCGGGCGCTTGCCCACGGCGATGCGCTGCACGACCTGCCGCGTCGCGGTGTCGATCACGACGATCTGCCCCTGTGTCTCGTTGGACACGTAGAGGCGCGGCCCGGCCGATGGGCTCGGCGCGGCAGGGGCCGGCGCGGCCGCGGGCGTGCCTTGCGTGGCCGGCTCGGGGGAGCGGCCGCAGGCCGCGGCCAGCGTGAGGAGCGTCGCGGCGAGGAGTGGGGAAGCGGACGAGAAGCGAATCCTCATGCGCGCATTGTGACCCGACCGGCGCGTTGGCGTCACGGCAACCGTCGGCACGCAGGTCGAGCGACGGTGCGTTGCTGCGGGCGCGCTCGACGACCCCGACCATAATGGCGCGCATGCGCACCCGACCGGTCCTCTCGCTGGCTGCCCTCGCCCTGCTCCTTACCGTGCACGCGGCGTCCGGCCAGTCGTCCACGCCACCACCCGCTCCCACGCCTCCCGATCAACTGCTGCTCAAGGACTACCGGCCGATCTCCATCTACCGCATCCCCCAGACCGCGGTGCCGAAGGCGAAGTTCCCGGTCATCGACGTGCACTCCCATGCCTACGTGCAGACGCCGGAAGCCGCCGCGGCCTGGGTGAAGACGATGGACGACGTGGGCATCGAGAAGACGGTCGTGATGGTCGGCGGCACGGGCAAGCGGCTCGACGACGCGATCGCGCTCTTCAAGGCGTATCCGGGGCGGTTCGAGGTGTGGTCGGGGCTCGACCTGAGTGGCGCGGACCAACCCGACTTCGCGGCCCGCGTCATCGCCGAACTCGAGCGCGGTGTCAGGCTGGGCGTCCGCGGCGTCGGCGAGTTGAGCGACAAGGGGCGCGGCCTGCGCAACTCCGGCGGCATGCACGTCGACGACCCGCGCATGGATCCGATCTTCGAGAAGCTGGCCGACCTCGGCCTGCCGGTCAACATCCACGTCGGCGAGGACCAGTGGATGTACGAGGCCATGGACGGGTCCAACGACGGCCTGATGAACGCTTTCAAGTGGAAGATCCCGGCCGATCCCGCCGTGCTCGGCCACGACGAGGTCATCGCGACGCTGGCCCGCGCGGTCAAGAAGCACCCGCGCACGACGTTCATCGCCTGCCACTTCGCGAACACGACCGCGGACCTGTCGATGCTGGCCCGGATGCTCGACGCGTCGCCGAACCTCTACGCGGACATCGCCGCGCGCTTCGGCGAGACCTCGCCGATCCCGCGCACCATGCGGAAGTTCTACGAGAAGTACCAGGATCGGCTGCTCTACGGCACCGACATGGGCACGGACGCCGACATGTACCGTTCGACGTTCCGCATCCTCGAGACCGAGGACGAGCACTTCTACCTGGAGACCCTGCGGCTGTACCACTGGCCGTATCACGGCTTCGGCCTGCCGGACCGGATCCTGAAGAAGGTGTACCGCGACAACGCGCGGAAGATCCTGCGCAGGTAGCCGTCGACCTTCAGGTCGACGGGGCTCGAGGGAAGGGTATGCGTCGACCTGAAGGTCGACGCCCACGAACTGGTCAATCCGTGGCGGTCGACCTTCAGGCCGACCGTCGGTCAAGCCCGACGGTCGCCTCGCCTACTCGTACAGCGCGAAGGCGTACAGCGTGTCGCCCGAGGCGACCAGGATGTGCTGGCGTCCGTCGAGCATGTACGTGACCGCCGCGTTGCTCACGTTGCCGATGCGCGAGTGCCACAGCGGCTTGCCCGTCTCGGCGTCGTAGGCGACGAAGTTGCCGCCCGCGTCGCCCGCGAACACGAGCTTGCCCGCCGTGGTCAGCAGGCCGCCGCCACCACCGTTGCCGAAGCCGGCGCTCGGATACGGCCGTCGCCACACGATCTTCCCGGTGGTCGGGTCGATGGCCGTGAGGAAGTTGCCCGTCGAGCCGACCGACACTTCCTCCTTGCCGCCGAGGCCCATCGAGCCGCGCGGGTCGGGGTCGGTGAGGTAGTAGATCGAGTAGCCGTTCCGCTCGGTCACGTAGAAGTACTTGGTGAGGGGGTTGTAGGCTGGCGGCTCCCAGTTGATCGTGCCGCCCGATGTCGGGTTGGTCAGCGCGCCCGGCACGGTCGGATCCTTGACCGGGTTGCGGCGCACGGCGCCCTTCTTGTCGACTTCCTTGGCCCAGTTGGCGTCGCCGCCGAACTTGGACGTCACCACGTGCTCACCGGTGACGCGATCGAGCGTGAAGAAGTAGCCGTTGCGCGCCGCCGTCGACACGAGCTTGCGCATCTTGCCGTTGACCAGGCCCTCGAACAGGATCGGCGTCTGCGCCGAGTCCCAGTCGTGCATGTCGTGCGGCGAGGTCTGGAAGGCCCAGGCCATCTTGCCGGTGTCGACGTTGATCGCCACGAGCGAGCACGTGTAGAGGTTGTCGCCCTCGCCGCGGCCGGCGGTGTAGGCCGGGATCGGGTTGCCGGTGCCGAAGATGTAGAGGCGCGTCTCCGGGTCGTACACGCCCGGCAGCCACGGGTGGCCGCCGCCGTACTTGGCCGACTGCAGGCTCGGCCAGGTGTCGAGGCCGGGGTCGCCCTGCTTCATCGGCACCGTGTAGAAGCGCCACTGTACCTCGCCGGTCTCCGGATCGAACGACTGGATGTAGCCGGGCGAGTCGATGTCGTTGCCGGTGCCGAGCAGCACGTGGTTGTCGACGACGATCGGCGCCATCGTCGAGAAGTACTGCTGGTCGAAGTCGGCGTGCTCCTTGTTCCAGCGCTCCTTGCCCGTCCTGGCGTCGAGTGACACGAAGAAGTTGTCGGGCGTGACGAAGTACAGGTAGTCCTTCCAGATGCCGACGCCGCGGTTGGCAATCGGCGTGCTGCCCTTGGTGCGCCAGAAGTAGTGCCAGAGCTCGCGGCCGTCGCGCGCGTCGAGCGCCCACACGTTGTCGGGCGAGGTCACGTACAGCGTGCCGTTGACCATCAGCGGCGTGCCCTTGACGTTGGCGGGCACGGCCGGCAGGTCCTGGGGACCGTTGCCGCCGACGATGACCGGCGCGCCACCGGGGGCGCGGAAGCGGCCACCGCCGCCCGCGCCGGTGCCGGCGGTGAGCCGGGCCGTCCACGCCAGCGACAGGTGCTTGACGGTGGTGCGATCGACCTGCGTCAGCGAGCTGAAGCGCTTGCCGGTGTAGTCGCCCGAGTACGTCGGCCAGTCCTCGCCGACCGGTTGCACGAGGCGCTTCGGATCGAGCGACGGGGCGGGCGCCGACGACGGGGCGGGGGCCTGGCCAGCCAGCACGATCGGCGCCGCCGCCAGGGCGACGGTCAGGATCAGTCGGTTCGTTCTCATTTCAGCGTCACCAGGTAGGCGGTCACGTTGTGCATGTCGGCGTCGGTCAGCACGCGCAGCAGGTCGCGGTGGCCGGCCAGCGGGTCGGTCACTTCGACCCTGGGCACGTCGCCGTTGCGGCGGAACGTGCGCTGCGAGCCGTCGGCCTGCGCGATGGTGACGGTGAAGTCGTCGAGCCGCACCAGCGTGCCGGTGACCTTCTCGCCGGCCGCCGTGGTGATCGTGGCCGTCGTCACGGCGCGCTGGCGGGGTGCGCCGGCGCCAGGCGCCGGCGGGCCGAACCGGGCCATGCGGCCGCCCGACACCCAGGCGTTCTGCAGCATCTTCGGCTCGGCATAGCGCGTGGCGATGCCGGCGAGGTCACCCGTGGGCTGGTGGCAACTGGCGCACTTCGCGGTGAAGTAGGCCGCGCCGGCCTTGGCGTCGCCGACAACGATGTCGAGCTTCACTTCCTCGCCGGGCGGCGGGTTGCCCTGGCCGCCGATCTTGCTCTGGAGGTCGTGGACGAACGCGATGACGGCGCGGATGTCCTCGTCGGGCAGCGGGCTGGCCACCATCTGCGTGCCCGGGCGGCCGTTCTTGATGACCGGGTACATCAGCTCGCCGGCCTTGTCGTTGAGGGCCAGCTCCGAGCGGAGCAGGTTCGGGCCGCCGAGCTGGCCACCGCGCGCGTCGGCGCCGTGGCAGGGGCCGCATGCTCCCGCGAAGATGCCGCGGCCGCGCTGGATGACGTCCGGGTCACCCTTCGGCCGCTGCTGGGCCGGGAAGCGACCCTGGCCGCCGCCCGGTCCACCCTGGCCACCGCCACCGGCGGGCCGAGGGGCCGGGGTCGCGGGCGCCTGCGGCGCCTGCGTGCCTGGAGGGGGCGGACCCCCGTGTCCTTCGATCACCGGCGGTTGCGCCGGTGCCTGCGGCCCTTCGGTGGCGCGGACGCCGACCGACAGCGCCACCCCGATCGCCGCCGCGGCGACCCATGCTGAACCAGCTCTCATGTGTCCGTGTCTCCCTGGATGCGGGCAGCCGCGGGGGCGCCCGATCCTGTCGTGACTATCGACGCGTGTACGACTGAAAAGGGTGGCACGTTTCGGTGGGGCCGCGCCACTGTGCAGTGGCAGAATCGACGGGATGCGCCTCGTGCTGGCGGCCACGCTCCTCCTCATCCCCCTGATGGCGTACGCGCAGGAGCCGGCGCCCCCCACATCGACGTCGACCACACCGGCGCCTGCTCGCCCCCCGGCCCCGGCCACCGCGACCGAGACCGTCGACGTGATCGCCGTGACGCCGCTGCATGGCTCGGGGCTGCCGCGCACGCACCTGCCCGCCAACGTGCAGGTGATCGACGCCAGGACGGCTCCCGGGCCGGTCACCGACCTCGGGGCCCTGCTGACCCAGGGGCTCACGACCCTGCAGGCCAGCGAGGCCCAGGGCGGCCTGTTCCAGCCTGACGTCGTGTTCCGCGGGTTCTCGGCCTCCCCCTTGCTCGGGGCCTCCGAGGGGCTCGCCATCTACGTCGATGGGGTGCGCGCCAACGAGCCCTTCGGCGACGTCATGAACTGGGACAGCCTGCCGCCGGGGGCGCTGGCGACCGTCAACGTGATGCCCGGGTCCAACCCGATGTTCGGCCTCAACGCGCTCGGCGGCGCGATCTCGGTGCGGACCCGCGACGGGTTCTCGAGCCGTGGCGGCCGCCTGGCCATGTCGGCTGGCGCGTTCGGGCGGGTGCGCGGCGATGGTGAGGTCGGCGGGGCGCGGGGGCCGTGGGCCGGATTCCTGGCCGGCTCGTGGCTCGACGAGCAGGGCTGGCGGGATCACTCGCCGTCGGCCTTGCGACGCGCGTTCGGGCGAGGGTCCTGGCGGGGCGCCTCGACGATGGTCGACGTGGCGGCGACGGTGGCCAGCAACGACCTCAGTGGCAACGGCACCGCGCCCGAGAGCCTGCTCGAGGTCGACCGGAGTGCCGTCTTCACCTACCCCGATCGGACCGATCACGATCTCGTGTCGGTCACCGGGCGTGCCGACCACCTCTTCGCACCGACTCTCCGGCTCGAGGCGATGGCTTCCGTGCGCGACGTGCGGTTGCGGACGCTCAACGGCGATGCTGCCGATGACGACGCCGGGCTGGGCGAGGACGCCGGCCTCCTGAATCGCAGCCGGACCGACAGCGTCGCCGGCAGCGCCATGGCGCAACTGGTGTGGACCAGGCCAGTGAAGGGACGGGCGCAGCACGCGACCGTCGGGCTGTCGGCCGACCTGTCCGACAGCGGCTTCGCGTTGGTGAGCGAGTTCGGCACCCTGACCGAGGACCGGCAGGTGATCGGCACGGGCGTGCTGGACCCGGAGGCCTCGGTAGGTCTGGATGCGCGCACGCGGACGCTCTCGGTGTTTGCCAGCGACACGATCGACGTGACCCGGCGCGTCCACCTCACGGCCGCGGCGCGGGTCAACTGGTCCTCGGTGGTCCTGCGCGATCGGCTCGGCGACGACCTCGACGGCGATCACGCCTTCGCACGCCTCAACCCGGCGGCCGGCGTCACCTGGGACGTCACCGATCGCCTCAACCTCTTTGCCGGCCTGTCGCAGGCCTCGCGCGTGCCGACGCCCGTCGAGCTCACATGCGCCGATCCCGACGATCCCTGTCGCCTGCCGAACGCCTTCGTGTCGGACCCGCCGCTGGACATGCCCGTGGCGCGCACCCTCGAGGCCGGCGCCCGCGGGCACGCATCGCGGGGCAGCTGGAGCGTCGCCGCATTTGCCACGCAGGTGCGTGACGACCTGATCTTCGTCAGCAGCGGACGTCTCCGCGGCACCGGTCACTTCGAGAACGTCGCGCGGACCCGGCGGCACGGCATCGAGGCGGCCGGCGACTGGCGCATCGCCGGGCTCACCGTGTCGGGCAGTTATGCATGGCAGGCGGCCACCTACGGCGCCGACCTGCTCGTCCCCAGCGCCCTGCATCCGGACGCCGACGGCGGCGCGTTGCCCGTCGAGGAGGGCGACACGCTGCCTGGTGTGCCGCGGCACGTCGGGCGGGCGATGCTCGCCGCGCGCCCCGTGGCCGCCCTCGACCTCGGCGTGCAGTGGCGCGCCCAGTCGAGCCAGATGCTGCGCGGTGACGAGGGCAACCGGCTCGCCCCGGTCCCCGGGTTCATGACGGTGGATGCGCAGGCCCGGTGGCGTCTCGGGCGGCGGCTTTCGCTGGTGGCCCAGCTCGTGAACGTGTTCGACGCCGAGTACGCCACCTTCGGCACGCTGGGCGATGCCGGGATTCTCGACGAGCCCTACGACGACGAGTTCCGGTTCGTCAGTCCTGGCGCGCCGCGGGCCGCGTGGGTCGGCCTCGAGGCGCGTTTCTGAGCGCTCACAACCCGAGCGTGATCCGGAGCGAGAAGGTGCGGCCGTCCTGGCCGATGAGTTCCTGGCGGAACTCCGCGCCGACGGGGTCGGCGTAGGAGACGTCGAACAGGTTGTAGACCGAGGCGGCGATGGACCCGCGCAGCCCGCGCGGCGTGACGCGGAACGTGAGGTTGGTCAGCGCATACGCGTCGGCGATCGCCCCGAGGTCCGAGTGACGCTCCCCGACGTACTGCCAGTCGAGCGCCAGTGTCGCCCGCCGCGTCACGATGGGACTCTCGAGCCGGAACAGGCCGAGCATCCCCGGCGAGTTCGACAGCCGTTCGTGCGTGGTGCCATCGTCGGTGTCCTGGGCGACGACGCTGCCGCGCAGGAGCACACCGTTGACCCACCGGCGTTCGGCCTCGAACTCCGCCCCCACCGCGTGGGCCGAGGACGCGTTGGCGTAGGTGGCCGAATCGCCGATCGCCACCTGGGAGATCAGCTTCTCGATCCGCGTCACGTACACCGAGGTCGACAGCCGGAGTCGTCCACCCACGTAGCGCTCGGCGACGACCTCGCCGGTGCGCAACGTTTCCGGCTTCAGGGCAGGATTGGCGACGAAATCCTCCTGCGTGTAGAAGCGCTCGTAGGCGTTCGGCGCGCGGTATGCCCCGCCGTACAGGAACTTCAACGAGGTGTCGGCATCCGGCCGGACGATGAGGCCGAGCCGCGGATGGGCGCTCCAGCCGTCGAGGCTCCAGTAGTCGGCGCGTGCCCCGAGCACGGCGCTCACCTTCTCGCCGAGGCGCACCTCGTCCTGCACGTAGACACCGAGCTGCCGCGATCGATGGTTGTCCTCCTCCGGTCCGGCGCCCCGGTCGATCAACTGCATCTGCCGGAGATGCTCACGATACTCGGAGCCGAACGTCAGGCGGTGCCGTGGCGACAGCCGTCGCGAGGCGGTGAGCTCGCCCACGAGCCAGTCACCGCCGGAGTACTCCGCGTAGGTGTCTTCCTCGCCGACGTAGGTCCCCTCGTAGCGCATGTGGTCGTAGAAGCCGCGCACCGTCAGGTTGGTCGTGCCGACGTCGCCGCGCCAGGTCGCGCCGAACCAGGCGCGCCTGTCGATGGTCTGCGAGGCGGGCTCGCTGAGCGCCGTACCCCACGCGCCGGTCGGGAGGTGCTTCTCGCGCTCGACCATCGTGCCCTCCAGCGCCAGGCGTCCCAGACGCACGCTGGCCAGCAGCGAGCTCGCGCGGTCGCCGTCGGCGCCGACGCTGATGCCGGGGCCGGTGACCGGATCGTCGTATTCCGGATAGTGGAGCGTGCTGGCGCCATCACTGGTCAGGTGCGATGCCGACAGCAGCAGGTCGTGGCCGCGCTCGTCGGAGGCGCCGAAGGAACCGCGGGCCCGCCAGGTGCCGAGGCTTGCGCTCTCGAGGCTGCCTTCGACGCCACCGAGTGCGGCGCCCTTCTTGAGGATCACGTCCACGACGGCGAAGAAGGCGCTGGTGCCGTAGAGCGCCGATCCGGGGCCCCTGATGATCTCGATGCGATCGACAAGTTGAATGTCGATGGGGAAGTCGGTGCCGAGGCCGACCGCATCGAACACGTTGTCGTTCAGCCGGTGTCCGTTCACCAGGAACAGCACGCGGTTGTTGTAGTCGGTGGGGCGGCCGAAGCCCCGGGCGCCCAGGTAGGCGTAGTTCCGGTCGTAGGTGACGTAGAAGCCGCGCTGGGCGCGGAGCACCTCGGCGAGGGTGCGCCAGCCGTACGTCGCGATCTCATGGGCCGTGACCACCGTGACCGACGAGGGCGCCTCGGTGACCAGCTGCTCGCGCTTGGCCGCCCCGGAGACGGTGTCGACCTTGATGGTCATCAGCTCCTCGAGGGACTGCCCGGTCAGCGCCGTGTCCGGCGGGGAGGGCGAGGCGGCAGGAGGCGACTGGGCCAGCACCGGGGCGGCAGCGAGCCAGAGAGCGACGAGGAGAGGGGAGGGGCGCAGCATGGCAATCACCCGACGATGCGAGCGAGACGAAGGAGATGGGAACTGAGCGTGATGCCGGCGCGTGCGGCGGCGCCGGTGTTGGCATCGAAGCGGATGCGATCGCCGTCGACGTAGACGCCGATCACCAGGCCGGCCTGGCCCATGCCCTCGCCTTCGCCGATGGTCAGCACGCCCTTGGGCTCGACCGCCCGCACCAGGGCTGGCGCGGAGGCACGCTGGGAGGCGGCCAGGACGACGACCGGGGGTGGCGAGGCCGGCAGGAGCGTGAGCGAGGGCACCCCCGAGACGCCGAGCGCGCGGCCATCGACGCGCTGACCGACCGATGCCTCACGGAGCGCGTCGGCAAGGGCCGCATCGCCCACCACCACGATGGCGAGCGCGGCGGTCGGGTCGGCGGGCCCCGTGGTCCGCCAGGTCACCAGCCGGAGCATCCGGACGATCATCTCGGCCTTCAGCTGTCGTTCGCCGACCTGATGCGCGCCAGCGGCCAGCGTGGCGCAAGCCAGCACGGCCGCAACGAGCGCCGACCGGAGCGTCGAGCAGGCAGGGGAGCCGGAGGACAGGGGCATCAGGAAGCCGGGGGCACCGGGTCCTCCTACCAATCGGCCGTCCCCGTCGGCTTCGCCAGCACGGTGGCCGGGTTCACGCGGGTGACCCATAGCGCCGATACACGGGACAACGGGCACTCCCGCTGATGCGTCTTCGCCTGTCCCTTCGTCATCGCCTCACGCTGGCGCTCATCGCCGCCAGCGCCTGCGGCCTCGCCCTCACGGGGGCGGGGCTGGTGGCCTATGACACGCGGACGGCCCGCGTCCAGCTGGCGCACGAACTCGAAGGCGTCACCCGGCTGGTGGCCATCAACAGCGACGCCGCCCTGACGTTCGGCGACGTCGACGCCGCGCAGGCGACCCTCTCCTCCTTCTCGGCGCGCGACGATGTGCTGTCGGCGGCCCTGTATCGGCGCGACGGCGTCCTGCTCACCCAATATCGCGCTCAGGGCGCGGCCGCGCCGCCGAGCACCGCCCCGGCTCCGGGCACCGCGTTCTCGGGCAGCACGATCCAGGTCGCGCGCGACATCTGCAACGAGGGAGGCTGTGTCGGCCGGCTGGTCGTCGTCGCCGACCTGCGCGAACTCGAGGCCCGGCTGCTCGGCATGCTGGCCATCTTCGGCGGCGTGTTCGCGGTGTCGCTCGCCGTGGCCTGGGGGCTGGGGGCGCTGCTGCAGCGGCCGCTGGTGCTGCCGCTCCGGCAGCTGTCTGATGCCGCGGCCGAGGTGAGCCGGTCGCGGCGCTTCGACGTGGCGCTGCCGGCGGTGAACCGGACCGACGAGATCGGCGTGCTGGTGACCGCGTTCAACGACATGCTGCGCGAGATCGGCTCGCTGTACGGCGAGTTGCAGCACCATCGCGAGAGCCTCGAGCAGACCGTCTTGCTGCGCACCGCCGAACTGCGCGAGGCCAAGGAGCGCGCCGAAGCGGCCAACCGGTACAAGAGCGAGTTCCTGGCCAACATGAGCCACGAGATCCGGACGCCGATGAACGGCGTGCTGGGCATGACCGAGCTCGCCCTCGAGACCGGACTGGAGCCCTTGCAGCGCGACTACGTCGAGACCATCCGGCGGTCGGCCGAGTCGCTCCTCTCGGTGATCGACGACGTGCTCGACTTCTCGAAGATCGAGGCGGGACGACTCGACGTCGAGGTGGTGCCGTTCTCGCTGCCCGCCGCCATCGACGACGCGCTGGGGGCCCTGGCCGTGCGTGCCCACCAGCGTGGGCTCGACCTGGTGTGCGATCCGGCGCCGGGGTTGCCCGAGCACGTACTCGGCGACCAGGGGCGGCTGCGCCAGGTGCTCATCAACCTGCTCGGCAACGCGATCAAGTTCACGCTGACCGGGTCGGTCCAGCTGCACGTGAAGCTGGGCACCTCGCCCGATGGCGACGCGCGCCTGTGTTTCGCGGTGAAGGACACTGGTGTCGGCATCCCCGCCGAGCGGCAGCAGGCGATCTTCGAGGCGTTCACGCAGGCCGACGGATCGACGACCCGGGTCTTCGGCGGCACCGGCCTCGGCCTGACGATCTCGGCCCGGCTCGTCGCGCTGATGGGCGGCACCCTGACCGTGTCGAGCGTCGTCGGGCAGGGCAGCACGTTCGCCTTCGACCTGCCGCTGCTGGTGGCGCCTGGCGTCCCGCTGGCGTCCGACCTGCCCTCGGGCACCCTGGCGTCGCAGGCGGTTGTGGTGATCGAGGCCCACCCGGCCTCGCGCGACGTGCTGCGTCGGTGGCTGTCGGGCTGGGGCGCCCAGGTCCGCGCCTGCGCCCACGTCGACGAGGCCCTGGCGCACCTGCGCACCGCCGACGCCGTCTTCGCCGACTGCACTGCGATCGAGGATCCACGCCTGCAGCGGCTCTCGCTCGGGCCACGCATGCCGACGATCGTCGCCATGCTCAGCACCGCGGAGTCGCCGCGCTCGGCCGGCCTGGCCCCCACCAGCACCCTCGTGAAGCCCCTCCGCCGCACGGCAGTGGCAGCCATCGCGGCTGCGGCGCTCGGGACGACACGCAGGCCCGCCGCCGAGGCGCCCGTGGGCGGGGACGGTCCGGCGGCGCCCCTTCCAGAGGCGCCCGTCCCGGCGGCGCAGCTGGCACGGCCGCGACAGGTGGTGCCGGCGCTCGTCCGGGTGCTGGTGGCCGAGGACAACCCGGTCAACCAGCGGGTCGTGCAAGGCATGCTCCGGGCCAGCCAGTGCGAGGTGGTGCTGGCCAGCAACGGGCGCGAGGCGGTCGAGGCGTGGCAGCGCGGCATCTTCGACGTGGTGTTCATGGACGTGCAGATGCCGGAGATGGACGGGTTCGAGGCCGTCGCGGCCATCCGCGCCGCTGAAGCGGCGTCGCAGCGGCTCCGGGTGCCGATCGTCGCCCTCACCGCGCACGCCATGGCCGGGGACGCCGAGCGCTGTCTCGCTGCCGGCATGGACGGCTACCTCTCCAAGCCGCTCCGCCGGACCGCCCTCGAGGACGAACTGCGCCGCCTCGGCGTCCTGAAGGACCGGCTCGAGCAATCGGCGTAGGGCGCGTCGTTCGGGTATCGTGGATGTCGATGAACCTGCTGACCTCCCTCGAGGCCCTCGAGGCCCTGCTCGCCCAGTCGCACCGTGGTCCCATCCTCCTGTTCAAGCACAGCGAGACCTGCGGGCTGTCCCTGCAGGCGCACGAGGAAGTCTCGGCCCTGGTGGCCGACGCGGCCTTCGGCGTGCCGGTCCACCTGGTGTCGGTGCAGCGCAGCCGTCCGGTGAGCGAGGCCATCGCCGCGCGACTCGGCGTGCGTCACCAGTCGCCGCAGATGCTCCTCGTGCTCGACGGCGCGGTCGCCTGGCACACGTCGCACCTGGCCATCACCGCCGACGCCGTGCGCGCCGCGGTGTCGCGCCTCCCCGTCGCCACCCGCTGATCGTCGGGACCCCGCGGCCCGCGCGACGAGCGTAGAATGCGCCGCGAGGTTCCCCAATGCGTCCATCCCGGTCCCACCGCGCGCGCGTCGGCGCGTTCGTCCTCGCGATCCTCGCCCTCGTCGTCGCGCCGCGGGCCCGCGACCAGGTGTCGCCGGCCCCGGTGAAGACCACCGGTGGCCTGGTGGCTGGCACGACGGCCAGCGTGCCCGGCGTCACCGCGTTCCTCGGCATCCCGTACGCTGCCCCGCCGGTCGGGGCCCTGCGCTGGCGGGAACCGCAGCCGGCGCCCGCCTGGACCGGCGTCCGGCAGGCCACCGAATTCGGCACCAGCTGCATGCAGGCGCAGCCTGGTTCGCGCCTGCCGTGGACCGAGGAGTACATGACGCAGAACGCGGTGGGCGAGGACTGCCTGAACCTCAACGTGTGGA
The DNA here is from genome assembly GCF_016865485.1 of Luteitalea sp. TBR-22. Classification (NCBI taxonomy): domain Bacteria; kingdom Pseudomonadati; phylum Acidobacteriota; class Vicinamibacteria; order Vicinamibacterales; family Vicinamibacteraceae; genus Luteitalea; species Luteitalea sp. TBR-22. Next base: position 2,075,046 of record NZ_AP024452.1, read on the forward strand.
GGCCGGCGGGGCGCGCGGCGCGGCCGCGCGCCGTGATGGTCTGGATCTACGGCGGCGGCTTCAACGAGGGGTCGAGCGCCGTCGCGGTGTACGACGGCGCCGCGCTGGCGGCCCGCGGCGTGGTGGTCGTGAGCCTGAACTATCGGGTAGGCGTGCTCGGCGGCCTCGCGCATCCCGAGCTGACGGCCGAGTCGCCGCACAAGGTGTCGGGCAACTACGGCATCCTCGATCAGGTCGCGGCGCTGCGGTGGGTGCGCGACAACATCGCGGCCTTCGGTGGTGATCCGGCCAACGTGACGATCTTCGGCCAGTCGGCCGGCGGGGTCTCGGTGGCGATGCTGATGCGGTCGCCGCTGGCCCGCGGGCTGTTCGTGCGCGCCATCGGCATGGCGGGGCCGGGCCTGATCGGCGCCTCCGGCCCGGGGCGCGGCGGCACGCTCGCCGAGCGCGAAGCCGCCGGCGTGAAGTTCGCGCAGGCGCAGGGCGCGAGCAGCCTCGCGGAGTTGCGGGCGCTGCCGGCCACCACCTTCATCGCCCCGGCGGTCAGCAAGGGCAACGCGGTGCCGCCGGCGTGGCCCCTCATCGATGGCCACGTGATCGCCACCGAGGCGCCGGCGTCGCAGGTGCCCGTGATGGTGGGCTTCACGGCCGACGACATCGGGACCAACGGCGGCGGCCTGGGCGGACCGCCGCCGCAGCCGAGCCTGGCGGCGTGGCGGGCCGACGCCGAGAAGGCCTGGGGACCGCAGGCGGCGGCGTTCCTGGCGTTGTACCCGGCGGCCACCGACGCCGACGTCCCGGCCGCGCGCAAGGCCGCCGGCCGCGACCGCACCCGCGTGACGATGGACCGGTGGGCCGCGTCGCAGGTGCAGGCGAGTCGCACCGTGTACACCTACTACTTCGATCGCGTGACGCCGTGGCCGGAGCACCCGGAGTTCGGCGCCCACCACACGTCCGAGGTGCCTTACGTGTTCGGGACCGTCGGCCGCGGCAAGCGCGCCTGGGAGCCGGTCGACCGCATCGTGTCGGATCGCATGGCCAGCTACTTCGTCAACTTCGCCAGGACGGGCGACCCCAACGGCGCCGGCCTGCCGCGCTGGCCGGCGTGGGCACCGGGCGCGCACGTCACGATGCGTCTCGGCGAGGCCCCCGGGCCGATGCCGGTGGCGACCCCCGAGCGGCGCGCGTTCCTCGAGCAGGGGCTGCGGCCATGAGACGACGCGAGGCACTCCAGTTGCCCCTGGCGGTCCTGGCGGCGGCGTGCGCCGGTGCCCGGCCGGTCGCTGCCCAACCCGCGCCGGCCGCCGGTGCCGCGCCTGCCGACCTCTGGACGCTCGGAATGTTCGCGGGGCCCTCGCCCTTCGCGCTGGCCCCGCTGGCCGGGGCCACGCAGCCCATCCTGCGCGGCGCCGACGTCACCGACATGCCCGACCTCCGCATCGACACGGTCGCCCACCCGAACCTGGTGATCGCCGGCGACCGGCACTGGCTGTTCTTCACGGCCAAGGACCTGTCGGTCAACAAGGGGGGCATCGGGCTGGCAGAGAGCCGCGACGGGCGGGTGTGGCGCTTCCGCCGCACCGTCATCCGCGAGTCGTTCGTGCTCTCCGACCCCTACGTCTTCGAGTGGCAGGGCACCTGGTACATGGTGCCCGAGGCGTACACGGGGACCACCGTGCGCCTCTATCGCGCAACGGCGTTTCCGGACCGGTGGGAGTTCGTGCGCGACCTCCTCGCGGGCGACGCCGACACGCACTTCATCAGCCCGACCCTGCTGCGCCACGAGGGGCGCTGGTACCTGTTCACCTCGCCGCCGGGTAACGACACGCTCCGCCTGTTCCACGCCGACGATCTCGCCGGGCCGTTCGTCGAGCACCCGCGCAGCCCCGTCGTGGTGAAGGACGCGCACCTGGCACGGCCGGCCGGGCGGCCCTTCGTGCACGACGGCGCGCTGTATCGCGTCGCACAGGACTGCGTGCCCACGTACGGCCGCGCCGTGCGTGCCTGCCGCATCACCACGCTGTCGTCGACGGCCTACGCCGAGACGCCGGTCAGCGCCCCCTTGATCGAGGCCAACGGCGACGGTTGGATGCGCAAGGCGGCCCACCACGTCGACGCGCATCGTCGTCCCGACGGCACGTGGATCGCGGCGGTCGACGCCCTCGGCGCGCCGTGATCCGGGTGGCCCTGCCGCGTGCGGCGATGGGTGGTGCGCTCGCCACGGTCCTGGGCGCCAGCGCAGGCGTGCTGCTGGCCCAGGCGGACGTGCCGACGTACCAGGCCCGGCGCGTCGAGGAACCGGTCCGCATCGACGGCCGCCTCGACGAACCTGCCTGGGCGCTGGCGCCGCGCGTCGGCGCGTTCCGGTTGATCACCGATCCGGCCCGCCCACCCGCGTATCCGACCGACGCCGCGGTGCTGTGGGACGACACGCACCTCTACGTCGCGTTCGCCTCGTCGGGCCGCGAGGCGTGGGGCCGGTACACCGAGCGCGACGCGCGCCTGTGGGAGGAGGAAGTGGTCGAGGTGTTCCTCGATCCCGATGGCGACGGGCGGCAGTACGCCGAGATCGAGGTGAGCCCGCACAACGTCGTCGTCGACCTCCTGATCGCGGAGCCGCGGGCCGGCGGACCCGAGGCGCGCCGCTGGGACGTCGCCGGCCTGCAGACCGCGATCGCGCGCCACGCCGACGGCTGGGTCGCCGAGATGGCCATCCCGTGGGCGGCGCTCGGCGGCGCCGGCGTCTCGGCCGCACCGGCGATCGGCGACACGTGGCGCGTCGGCCTCTACCGCATCACGCGGCCCGGCGGCGTGGAGAAGGCGGCGCGCATCGACGCGCTGGTGGAGGAGCGACGGGCGGCGGCAGAGGACCGCCGGGCCGCCATCGACGCGACCCTGCGGCAATTGCGCGCCGACGACGAGTACGCGGCGTGGTCGCCGACGCAGGCCGACCGGGGCTTTCACGACCCGGAACGCTTCGGGCGCCTCGTGTTCGCGGCGCGCGTGCGATGATCTCGTCCCGTGCACGCCTGGCAAGCTCTCGTCCTCGGCCTCGTCGAAGGCCTCACGGAATACCTTCCGGTCAGCTCGACGGGACACCTGCTCGTGACGCAGCGCCTGCTGGGGATCGAGGCCAGCGAGGCGGCCAACGCGTTCGCCGTGTTCATCCAGGGCGGCGCCATCCTCGCCGTGCTGGTGCTGTACTGGCGCCGCATCGTCTCGATGCTGCTCGGCGTCATCGGTCGTGATCCGGCGGGCCTGCGGCTGGCCCTCGCGGTGGCCGTGGCGTTCCTGCCCTTCGCCATCGCCGGCTTCCTGTTCGACGACCTGATCGAGGGCTACCTGTTCGGCGCGCTACCCGTCGCGGTGGCGTGGGCGGTCGGCGGCCTGGTCATCCTGTACGTGTCGCCGCGCCTGGCGCCCGGCGGCGCCGCGCTCGACCACGTGCCGCTGCGGGCGGCACTGGTCATCGGGCTGTGCCAGTGCGCGGCCCTGTGGCCGGGCGTGAGCCGCAGCTTCGCCACCATCCTCGGGGCCATCGCCGCCGGCCTGTCGCTGGCCGCGGCGGTCGAGTTCTCGTTCCTGCTCGGGTTGCTGACGCTCGGCGTCGCCACGGCCTACAAACTGCTCGACGGCGGCGAGGCGATGGTGCAGGCCTACGGCGTGAGCGCGATGGCCCTCGGCTTCCTGGCCGCCTGGGTGTCGGCCATGCTGTCGGTCGTCTGGATGGTCAACTGGCTGCAACGGCGTCCGCTCGCCGTCTTCGGCTGGTGGCGCATCGCCGCGGCCGCGGTGGTCGTTGCCCTGGTGGCCACCGGGCGGCTCTAGCCGACGCGGGCGTCCGAGGGCAGCGCGACCAGCGCGAACAGGCTCCACGTTTCTTCGTGCTACACTGTTTTTCGTGGCCGAGACCCAGAACATCACTCTCAGCCTGCCGCGTGACCTGCTTCGCCAGATCAAGCGCGTGGCCGCGGACCGCGACACGTCGGTGTCGGCCATCATGACCGAGGCCCTGACTCGCGTCGCCGAGCACGATCGTCGCTACGCCGCGGCCCGTCGGCGGGCACGTGTCGCGATGAAGGGCGCCCGCTCGCTCGGGACGGGCGGTCGCGCGTCGTGGACGCGCGACGACCTGCATGAGCGCTGACCGACCCGCCGAGTTCGTCGACGCCAACATCCTGGTGTACGCCTTCGACGCCTCGGCCGGGGCGAAGCAGGTCGCGGCGGCTCGCCTCCTCGATCGGCTCTGGGACACCGAGGAGGGGCGCCTCAGCGTCCAGGTGCTCCAGGAATTCTTCGTCACCGTGACGAGCAAGGTGGCCGCGCCGCTCTCGATCGACGAGGCCGAGGAGCGCGTGCGCGAGTTCGCGGCGTGGCAGGTGTTCGCGCCGACCGCCGCGGACGTGCTGGGGGCGATCGCGCTGCAGCGGACGACGCAGTATTCCTTCTGGGACGCGATGATCCTGCACGCGGCGGCCGAGTCTGGATGCGGCGTCTGCTGGAGCGAAGACCTCCGCGCTGGTCAGGTCGTGCGCGGCGTGGAAGTTAAGAATCCGTTCGCCTGAACGAGCGACTGTCGCGGGCCCGTCTCGACGTCCCCGACCGGCACCTCGGTCGAACGTGCCCGAGATCATGCCGGCGTGGCGGAGGCCACGCGATGTGAGCGGCCATCGGCACGGCTGGGCCGAGGATCTCAACGGCCGTAGCGCGTCGGTGCTACCATCCCCGCATGTCCAGACTCCTGTCCCTCTGCCTTGTGGCGTGCCTGTGCGCGTCGCCCGCGGCAGCACAGGCGCCAACCCCGGCAGCGGCACCCGCCCCTGCACCGCAGTACTCGGCAGACCTGAAGGTGGGCGACATGGCGCCCGACTTCTCGCTGCCGGGATCCGACGGCAAGACGCACAAGCTGTCGGAACTCCGGGGGAAGACCGTCGTGCTCGCCTGGTTCCCGAAGGCCTTCACCGGTGGTTGAACGGCCGAATGCAAGTCGCTCCGTGAGAGCGGCCCGATCCTGAAGACCTACGACATCACGTACTTCATGGCGAGCGTCGACAGCCTTGAAGACAACACGAAGTTCGCCCAGATGCACGAGGCGGACTTCCCGATCCTCGCCGACCCGTCCAAGGCGACGGCGATGAAGTACGGCGTCATCCGCACCGACCGTCCGCCCGAACAGCAGTTCGCGGCGCGCTGGACCTTCTACATCGGTCCCGACGGGAAGATCCTGGACATCGACCGGCAGCCGAACACGGCGACGGCGGGGCAGGTGATGATCGCGAAGCTCGACGCGCTCGGCATCAAGAAGAAGGCGCAGTAAGTCGCTCGTCGGCGACGGGAGGTGGCGGCGTCCTGCCCGTCCCGTCGTCACCCTCCTGAGGATTCGCATGCACGTCTCGTTCAAGTCAGTGTTGGCGCTCGCCGTGGTGGGCGTCGCCGCGGTCGTGGGCCTGTCGGCCCAGCAACAGCAGCCCTACGTGGGGCGATGGAACATCACGCCCACTGGCCCTGACGCCCGTGGGGTGTACTTCCTCGACGTCAAGGAGGTCGATGGACAGCTGCAGGCGCTGTTCCTCGATCGCGGCGGCCATGCCACGCCCGTGTCGTGGATCAAGGTCGTCGACGGCGAGTTGCAGTGGCAGTACGGGGGCGGCGCCGAGAAGTTGCCCAAGCCGGCGTGCGGGCCGCTGTACCGGGCGAAGCTCGAGGGCGGCAAGCTGATCGGCAGCCACGAGACACCTGGCACGCCTTGCCCGCTGCCGCCGGGCGCGACCCCTCGGCCGCAGCCCGCGCCCCGGACGGTCAACTGGGTGGGCGTGCGGCAGCCGCAGTTCCCGCCGTCCAACGCCAATGGCGCGCACACCTACGGCAAGCCGGTGGTCATCGTCGGCGCCGGCGTCGGCAAGGAGACGTGGGCCGGCCTCGGCGACGGCACCCCCAACTCCTGCGTCGATCGCTGGACGATTGCCGACGGCGTGATGACCAACGGCGTCCCCGAGCGCGGCGAGCGCTCGACGTGCAACCCGCACACGAAGGAGAAGTTCAAGGACTTCAAGGTGAACTTCGAGTTCAACCTCGGGGCCGGCCAGAACAGCGGCATCTACCTGCGCGGGCGCTACGAGCTGCAGTTGATGCTGAACCCCGAGGGGCGCACCACCAGCTACCCGGGGCTGCTCATGGACATCTACGGCTGGAAGCGCGCCGACGTCTACGCCGGCAACCCGCCGGGAGAGTGGCAGATCCTCGAGGCGGTCGTCGTCGGCAACCGCGTGACCGCGGTGCTCAACGGCAAGAAGGTGCACGACAACGCGCTGCTGCCGGCGATCACCGGCGGCGCGATGGACGCCGACGAACTCGCGCCCGGCCCCATCATGGTGCAGGGCGACCACTCGAAGGTCGCGATCCGCAAGCTGGTCGTGACGCCGATCGTCAAGCCCGGCACCTAGCAGGGCTCGATCAGTAGCCGTCGCGCTCGCGCGACGGTCAGTGATGATTCACTGGGCGTCGGGCGAGCCCGACGCCTACACCGTTCCGCGGCCCGGCCACAACGGCAGCGACCGGCGCCGCTCGCCGGTCGCCAACGCGATTGCCGCGGCCACGGCCGGCGCCGTCAGCGTGATCGACGACTCGCCGGCGCCCGCCGGCTCGATGTCGCGCCTGTCGATCACCTGCACGTCCATCTGCGGCATGTCGCTGAAGCGGGGCACCCGGTAGCCCGAGAGCCGCCGGGTCAGCTGCGCCGTGCCGTCGAAGGCAACCGCTTCCCACAGGGCGCCCCCGATGCCCTGGATCAGCGCGCCCGTCATCTGGTTCTGCAGCGCGTCCGGGTTGAGCGCCGCGCCGAAGTCGCCGGTGGCCACCATGCGCGTGACGTGCGGCGCGCCCTTGCGCATCTCGACCTCCACGCACAGCGCCAGGCGCGCGTCCTTCTCGATCGTGCAGCTCAGGCCGACGCCGCGGCCAGCCGTGCCGGCCCGGCCCTTCGAGTCCCAGCCGAAGCGGCGCGTCGTCTCCTCGATCACGGCCCGCAGCCGCGCGTCGCTGACATGGCGCAGGCGGAAGGCCTTCGGGTCGACGCCGAGGTCGGCGGCCCACGCGTCCATCGTCGATTCACGCGCGAAGGCGTTGGCGACGGCGGCCAGCGAACGGTAGCTGCCCTGGCGCACGTCGGACTGCGTGCGCGCAAAGCCGATCCAGTGGTGGGGCACGTCGTACGGCCAGCGCAGGCCCGCCGCGCCGCTGTTGAAGTTGGTGAACTTCACCGCGACGAGCCGGCCGTCGGCGCCGACGCCGCTCTCGACGTCGAGCACGCCCGCCGGTCGCGTGTAGCTGCAGGTGAACTCTTCCTCGCGCGTCCACGCGACCCGCACCGGCACACCGGCGAGGCGCGCCAGGCGCGCCGCCTCGACCTCGCATTCGCCCCGTTGCTTGCCGCCGAACGCGCCGCCGGCCCCGGTCACCACGATGCGCACCTGCGACTCGGGCACGCCACAGGCGCGCGCCACCTCCTGGCGCACCAGGAACGGCGCCTGGGCGCCAGACTGCACCGTCACGCGATTGCCGTCCCACGTCGCAATCGCCGCGCGTGGCTCGAGCGGCACGTGGGCGATGGGCGCGAGGCCGTAGCTGTCGGTTCGCGTGCGCACCGCGCCGCGCAGCGCGGCATCGACGTCGCCCTGCCGGAACAGCGGCGGGTAGCGCGCCTCGGGCTGCTCGACGGGGGCGTTCGCCGTCTTCCGGAACAGCGCCGGCCAGTCCGCCTGTGGCGTCAGCGGCGTGGGTGTCCACGTGGCGCGGACGAGCGCGGCGGCCCGCCGCGCCCGCCCTGGCTCCGGGCTCACGGCGGCGACCAGATCACCATCACGCAGGATGCGCACGCCGTCGACGGTCTCCGCGGCGCTGGTGTCGAGCGAGGCCAGTGTCGCCTTGTGGTGCGGGCTGCGGACGATGACGGCGTGCTGCATGCCGGCGACGCGAAGATCGGTGGGGTAGTCGCGCGTCCCGGTGACGATCGCGCGGCCGTCCAGGCGACGGACGGACTGGCCGAGGACGCGCCAGTCCGCGGGAGGCGTGAGCGCGTCCGAACCGCCGGTCTGCCTGGCGCGCACGGCGGCCGCGGCCCGACGGATCACCGGCACGGTCTGCGGCGTGGTCAGGCTTGCCCACGTGCCGCCGTCGTCGGGGCAGAGATCGGTGTCGCCCATCACCAGCTCGACGCGATCGACGGTGACGCCGAGTTCTTCGGCGAAGGCCTGGGTGAGGAGCGCGCGGGCCCCCTGGCCCATGTCCACCTTGCCGGTGAACGCGCGATACCTGCCGTCGGGCGCTACCTGGACGCGCACCGGCACGTCGCGTCCCTGCGCGCGCACCGACACCAGGAAGAGCAGGCCGCCGCCGAGCGCGAGGAACGCCCGCCGGTCGAGCCCCGACACGGCGGGGGCGGGTTCGACCTGCCTTGTTACTCCGGTGCCCGGCAACCGGTGCCCGGTGACCGGCTCCTCCTGGAGCAGCTCGAAGATCTCGTACCGCTCCGGCTCGAGCTCGCGCTCGAAGCGTGCCTTGTATGCCTGCCGTGGATCATCGGTCATCGCGGGGTCCCGGCTTCCGAGCATAGCGCGAGGCGCGTCGATGCCCTCATGACACAATCGACGTCGCCATGCACGTCCTCGTGATTGAAGACGACCCGAAGGTGGGCAAGGCGTTGAAGGCCGGCCTCGAACTCGAGGGCTGCACGGCGGTGGTGTCCCGCACCGGGGAGGATGGCTACTTCCGCGCGACCACCGAGGGGTTCGACGTCGTGATTCTCGACCTCGGCTTGCCGGGTCGCTCGGGCATGGAGGTGCTGGCCAGTGTCCGCGCCCGCGGCATCACGACGCCGGTGCTGATCCTGACTGCACGCGACACGCTCGAGGATCGGGTGCAGGGGCTCGATGCCGGCGCCGACGATTTCCTGGCCAAGCCGTTTGCTTTTGCCGAACTGCTGGCGCGGCTGCGCGCCCTGCGCCGCCGGGGGAGCGGCGAGGACCGACATCATCTCCGCATCACCGACCTCGAGATCGACCTGCTGGCGCGCACCGTGGCGCGCGGTGGCGTTCCCATCGATCTCACGGCCCGCGAGTTCGAACTGCTGGCGTACCTGGTGCGCCACCATGGCCAGATCGTCTCGCGGGAGATGCTGGCCCGCGAGGTGTGGAAGGAACCCTCGCGCGGCACTCCGCTCGACAACGTGATCGACGTGCACATCACGCACCTGCGCAAGAAGGTCGATCGTGACGAAAGCGCACGCCTGATCCACACGGTGCGTGGCGTCGGCTTTCTCGTCAGGAGTGGCGGGTGAGGACACCGACGCTCCGCACCCGGCTGACCATCTGGTTCGCCGCCTCGCTCCTGCTGATCCTCGCGCCGTGCTTCGGGGCGCTGCTGTGGGTCGAGTGGCGAACCATGCGCGAGGCGCTCGACCACCACCTCCGGGAAGACCTCGAGGTGGCCGCGGAGATGATCGTGCCCGCCGGCGCCGCCGTGACGTGGCGGACTCCGTCCGATCGGGATCTGGGCTACGACGGCGCGCGCCAGCGCTGGGTGGAGGTCTACGGGGCGCAGGGAGAGTCGCTCTACCTGCGAGGGCTGCCGGCGTGGAACCCGGCCATCCCGGCGTCGATGCCGCTGCCCCACGCCGCGGCGGCGGGACTGCAGACCATCAGGACGCCGGCGGGCGCGCACGTGCGTGTGCTTTCCGTTTCGCGAACGCTGGAGGGGCGTCGGATCTGGCTCCGCGTCGCACGCACGGAGGACCCCCTGCGACAGGACTTCCGGCGCCTGCTGCTTCTGTTTGCCGGAGGAGTCCCGCTGGCCGTGCTGGTCGCGGCAACCGCCGGGTACGTGATCTCGGGCTGGATGCTGACGCCGCTGGCACGGATGGCCGACCAGGCCCGGGTCATCAGCGCCGACCGGTTGTCGGAGCGCCTGCCCATCGAGAACCCCACCGACGAACTCGGCATGCTCGCCGTGGTCTTCAACGACACGTTCTCGAGGCTCGAGGCGTCCTTCGCACACCTGAAACGTTTCACCGCGGATGCCTCGCACGAGTTGCGGACGCCACTCACCGCGCTGAAGAGCGTGGGCGAGGTCGGCCTGCGGGAATCGATGACCCCGGCGGAGTACCGCGAGGTGATCGGCAGCATGCTCGAGGAGGCCGATCGGCTTGCCGCTCTTGTGGACACCCTGCTGACGCTGTCGCGGTGGGAGAGCGGTCGAACGCGGCCGAGCTTCTCGGCCCTCGATCTGGCCGAGGTCGCCCGCGAGGTCGTCGAGCGGATCGGAATCCTGGCCGAGGACGGCGGGGTCGCGATAGACGTCGACCTGCCTGCCCCGCTGCCGGCCCTCGCCGACCCCTCGATGGTGCGGCAGGCCATCCTGAACGTCCTCGACAATGCCATCAAGTTCACGCCCGCGGGACGACGCATCCGTGTCTGGGGCGAGACGACCGGTGGCGTGAGCCGCGTGGTCGTGGACGACGAAGGGCCGGGCATCCCCGTGGAGGAACGGAGCCGCGTGCTCGACCGTTTCTATCGCGTCACCACGGACGGCACCTCGCACGTCCCGGGGACGGGGTTGGGCCTCTCCATCGTTCACCGCGCGATCGTCATCAACCACGGTCGCTTCCTGCTCACCGAGTCGCCGACGAAGGGGACGCGCGCGGTGCTGGAACTGCCGCGCCCTTGATCTGCCGGATTGCCGGCATTGTCCTGCCTTAACGAATCTTCAGGAACTCTTCAGGCGCCAGAGCTGCCGGATTTCCGATACTTCGGGTGACGTCCTGGGACGGCGCGTCCGCGCATCGCGGACGGGCCAAGCCCCATACGCGCAGGAGTCATCCGTCATGAAGCGTCATCGCTGGATCTGGCTCGCTGCCTTCACCTGGCTGATCTCCGTCGCCGTCGGTATGCAGGTGCCAGAGGCGGCCAAGCCCAAGAAGGCGCTCGACTGGACCAAGGTCAACCCGAAGTTCGCAGGCGCCACCTTCGTCAACGACGACGCGACGTGCCAGTCCTGCCACGAAGACCCCATGAAGTCCTTCGCCCACACCCGGCACGCGAAGGCCTTCGCCCTCGATCCGGCGAAGGGCAACTGCGAGAGCTGCCACGGCCCGCGCAGCGCGCACGTCGCCGATCCCACCGCCGAGCTGAAGATGGACCCGGCCGCCTCGGCTACCTCGGGCGTGTGCCTGCAGTGCCATGAGGGTGCCACGCGCATGGCCTGGAAGGCCGGCGTGCACCAGGCCAACGGCGTCGGCTGCATCTCGTGCCACGACCCGATGGAACAGAAGAGCGAGAAGGGGCTGCTCATCAAGGCGTCGGCCAACGACACCTGCTTCAGCTGCCACCAGGAGGTGAGGGCCGAGGGCAACAAGATGTCGCACCACCCGGTGCGCGAGGGCCGCATGGACTGCGCCTCGTGTCACGACGTGCACGGCGCCAACGACGCGTTGCTCAAGAAGCCGACGCTCAACGACACCTGCTTCACGTGCCACGCGGAGAAGCGCGGGCCGTTCCTGTGGGAGCACGCGCCGGTCCGCGAGAGCTGCGCCACCTGCCATACCCCTCACGGGTCGAATCAGCGGAACCTGCTCACGGCGAAGGATCCGTTTCTGTGCCTGACCTGCCACTCGTACGGCGGGCACATCAACCTGCCTCGCTACAACCGCGTGAGCAACCCCTACGGCAGCGGCTGCTCCAACTGCCACACGAGCGTCCACGGATCCAATCACCCGTCGGGCCCGAAGCTCACCCGCTAGGAGGCGGCCATGACCAGGACATCCATCATCCTCGCCCTGCTGATCGCCTCTCCGGCGATCGCGCAGCAATCCCAGACGCCCGCACCGGCGGCACCGGGGGCCGCGCCCACCGTCATCTCCGGCAGCGTGACCGGCGGCGGGCTGGCCGTCGACAACGACACGAACTCGGCGGCGTTCACCCAGTACCGCGATCTCGAGGACAGCGTGTTCCTGTCGCACCTGCGGTTCAACGCGTGGAGCCAGAGCAAGGGCCTCGACTTCACCGTCGGCGGGGTGAACATCGGCCGCGACGACACGACGCTCGGGGTCGGGCTGTCGCGCCCCGGTGCATGGCGCGTGTCCTTCGACTTCGTGGGCACGCCGCACGTCTACAGCAACAAGGCGGTCTCGGCCTACACCGAGAGCTCGCCGGGCGTACTCACCGCGCCGGCGACCATCCCGATCACGTTCAAGAAACTGGCGACCTCGGCCGCCGACACGGCGGGCGTGCTGGCCAGCGACGAACTCATTCGGCAGTACCAGGCGCAGTACCTGCGGCCGATCGGGCTCGAGACGCAGAACGACAACTACACGTTCCGCTTCGGCTGGTTCGCCTCGGACCTGCTCAAGCTCTCGGCCACCTACGACCGGTGGGACAAGAGCGGCGCGAAGTCGACGTTCGGCCCCATCGGCGATCGCCCACCCCGGACGCTGAACGTCCAGCTCGCAGAACCGGTGGACTACGTGACCGGTGACCTCACGCTCGCCGCCGAGCACCAGGGCGCGGGGTACGTGGTGCGCGGCGAGTACCTGTACTCGGACTTCGAGAACAACATCGACACATTGCGCTGGCAGAACCTCTACACGACCGCGGCGCCCGGTGCCGACTACGACACATGGGATCGCCTCGTCGCCACGTCCGGCGCGCGGCCGCTGCCGCCCGACAACCGCTACCACAACGCGACCGCCTCCGGCGCCGTCGATCTCCCCGCCGAGAGCCGTCTCAGCGTGTCGGGCTCCTTCGGTCGCATGGAGCAGAACCAGGGACTCCTGCCCTACGCCGTGCACAACGGCGCCCTCGCCGTGCAGACGCTGCCGCGCGCCAACGCCGAGGCGCTGATGCACACGCGCTACTTCACTGCCGACTACGCGATCGCGCCGGTGTCGCGGCTGCAGGTGCGCGCCTTCGCGCGCAGCTACACCCTCGACAACGACACGCCGATGTCCAACTGGCAGTACATCACGTCGGACACGTCCAACCTGAACGGTACGGCCTCCTACGTCAACAAGCGGGTGAACCTTCCCTACGGGTGGGACCGCCAACACGGCGGTGTGGAGGCGACCTACCGACTCGGGTTCTGGCGCAGCAGTCTGCAGGCGGCCTACGAGCGCGAGAACATCGATCGCACCTACCGCGAAGCCGACACCACCGAGGACGTGCTCCGTGCGTCGATCCGGCTGCGTCCCGCGCGGTGGATGACGGTGACCGGGCGGATGCTCCGCGGCGATCGCGACGGCAGCGAGTACGAGTACCACGTGCCCGCCGAGGGCTACTGGTACGCGCCGGCCGACGCCAACGACAACAACAACCCGCAGTTCACGTTCGACAACCACCCCGACATGCGCCGGTACGACGTGATCGATCGCCTGCGGCGGCAGTACGACGTCACCGTGAACGCGACGGCCGGCGAGGTGGCCGGCGTCACGGCCTACGTGCGCTACCGCGGGGACGACTTCGACAGCGACGTGCACCCCATCCAGCCGCTGCTGAAGACCGGCGTCGGCGAACTGTCGGCGACGACGCCAGGCATCCAGCTCGGCCTGCTCGAGGACAACCGCCTCCGGTACGGCGTGGACGTGTTCTACCAGCCGACGCCGCGCGCCACGTTCAACGCCTTCCTCAACTACGACGTCGGTACGCAAGCGCAGCGATCGCTGGAGTTCAACGAGAACAACAAGGCCAACCCCAGCGCCATCAACACGGCGGTGCTCGGCCCGTGGACACGCCCCTCGAGCATCTGGTCGGCCGACATGGACGACCGCACCTGGAGTGGTGGTGCCGGGTTCGTGTTCCACCTCGTGCCCGACCGCGTCCTCCTCAGCGGCGACTACACCGTCTCGCTCGCGGACGTGGACATCGCCTACGACGGCTTCGGTGAGGTCAGCTTCGACGGGACGCCGTTTCCGCCGAACCACGAGTTCTTCTTCACCGATCCCTCGGCCATCTCCGAGGACCTCCATGCCGTGAACGTGCGGCTCGAGGTGCCCGTCAAGGCCGTGTGGCTGGTGGTCGGTTACGGGTACGAACGCTATCGGCTCGCCGACTGGCAGCAGGGAGCCGAGGGGCCGTGGGTGGAACAGGTCGGGGCGGACACGCTGCTGCGTGACACCTCGCGGTCGTTCCAGTGGGGCAATCGCCTGTTCAACTTGGGCACGTACCTGGCGCCCAGCTACAACGCGCACCTGGCGTTCGTGGGCCTGCGGTACCGCTTCTGAACAGCACGGAAGGGCCCGGCGCCGCGGGCGCGTGCGCGTCGGTCCCGAGGCGTGTCGGGACGCCTCCATTGGCGTTCCGGCGCGCCGCCTCGTCGCGCCGGGCGTCCCGCCCCCGGCGGGTGCCACTACTTCGGGGTGATCGGCGTGCCGTCGCGCAGTTCGTCGGTGGCGCGCCGCATCGCCTGCCCCCAGCGCTCCGACCACGTCGGCGTAATCGCCCTCTCGGGAGACCACCTCGAGGTCCACCCAGCTCGCCCTGCCGCGCGCGACCCTGATGATCGAACACGCGCGCCGTCGTCCGGAGGACGGCCGTCGCGGGCACGCGCCACTGTTCCCGCCCCGCGCGTCCTGGCCACGTGACGTCGGCATAGAGGCCGGGAGACGTCCGGGTGCAGCGATGCCGCCGTGGCTGCGCCGCGCTGGACGAGTGCGCAGACGCCGGGCACCGGGACGCGCATCGAACGCACCGAGGCGATGGGCAGCATCCCGGCCAGCCTGGCGCCGGCGGCCATCAGGATGGCGCGTAGCCGCGTGCGTGCTCCGAGCGTCCCGCGCCAGCAGTTCGGGGTGCGATCGACTGGCCGCCTCGGGGGCCGGCCCCACACGCTGGTGGCACAGTGCCTCGGCGGCCGGGGGGCGGAGATAGGCGGCACGGTGCCGGGTGGCAGCAGCATGCCGAACACGTTGTTGGTCGTCGCCCGGTTGACCTGCGCCATCGCCTGGGCGCGGGCATCGCCGCGCTGCCAGCCAGTGCCGATTCGGCCGCCGCGCCCTCACGGGCGGCGCCTGCCGCGGCCACGTCGGGGGCGCCCGCTGCGACTGCGGCGATCAGGTCGGGGAGGGTGAGGGACGGAGCCTGCGCCGCGGCGCGCGGCGCGTCTCCGACGACCAACCCGAGGCAGATCAGGTCTGCCCCGGCAGCCCTCTGGAGCGGGCGGCTGGGCAGCACCGCGCTACTCTACGTGACGCGCCGCGCGCCGGCAACGCGGAGGGCCGTCATGCCGCGAGCGGCGCTGGGCGCACCAACCCCGGGAGACCGAGTGTTCCGCAGCCTTTACGTCCAGGTCCTCATCGGCATCGCCCTCGGCGTGTTGCTCGGCGCCGTCCGGCCCGAACTCGCCGCGGAGATGAAGCCGCTCGGCGACGCCTTCATCAAGCTGGTCAAGATGCTGATCGCGCCGATCGTCTTCACGACGGTGGTCGTCGGGATCGGCCAGATGGGCGCGATGAAGGACGTGGGCCGGGTCGGCCTGCGCGCCCTCGTGTACTTCGAGGTCGTCTCCACCATCGCGCTGGTCGTGGGCCTGATCGTCGTGTTCCTGGTGAAGCCGGGCGTCGGCATGCACGTCGATCCGTCGACACTCGACACGAAGGCCGTGAGCGCGTACACCTCGGGAGCTGCGCACACGGGCGCCGTCGACTTCCTGCTCAACATCATCCCCGACAGCGTGGTCGGCGCCTTCGCCCGGGGCGACATCCTCCAGGTGCTGCTGTTCTCGGTGCTCTTCGGCCTGGCGATGCTGCACCTGCAGCCGGGCAGCGCGGTGCTCGTCAACATCCTCGAGGCCTTCGCGCACGGGTTGTTCGCCGTCGTCGGCATCGTGATGCGCCTGGCGCCGGTGGGCGCGTTCGGGGCGATGGCGTTCACCATCGGCAAGTACGGCCTCGGCACGCTGCTCTCGCTCGGCAAGCTGATGGCCGCGGTCTACATCACGTGCCTGCTGTTCGTGCTCGTGGTGCTCGGCGCTATCGTCTGGGCGTGCGGCTTCAGCATCATCAAGCTCATTCGCTACATCCGCGAGGAACTGCTGATCGTGCTGGGCACGTCCTCGTCGGAGTCGGCGTTGCCGCGGGTGATGGCGAAGATGGAGCGCCTCGGGTGCTCGAAGTCGGTCGTCGGCCTGGTGGTGCCGACCGGCTACTCTTTCAACCTCGACGGCACGGCCATCTACATGACGATGGCGGCGGTGTTCGTGGCGCAGGCGACCGACGTGTCGCTGTCATTGCGCGACACCGTGTCGATCCTCGGACTGTTGCTCGTCACCTCGAAGGGCGCGGCGGGCGTGACGGGCAGCGGCTTCATCACCCTGGCAGCGACGCTGGCCGCGGTGCCCACCATTCCCGTGGCCGGACTCACGCTGCTGCTCGGCGTCGACCGTTTCATGTCCGAGGCGCGCGCGCTGACCAACCTCGTGGGCAACGTCGTGGCGACCCTTGTCGTCGCCAGGTGGGATGGCGCGCTCGACGTGGCCCGCGCCCATCGCATCCTCGACGGCCACGAGACCGTCGCCGACCAGGCCATCCTCGCCGCGCCGATGCCGGGCCCCCACGAAGCCGAGATGGAATGAAGGGGTAGGGCGCGGTCTCCGACCGCGCCGTTATCGATGAACGGCGGGGTGGGACACCCCGCCCTACCTGAATCCTCACCCGTTCGTGGGCGTCGACGTTCACGTCGACGCCCCAGATCAGGACCCGACGATGCCCGGGAAGGCGAGAGCCGACGGGCTGCCGACCGGCGTGTACTGTCCGGTGAAGGTCAGCCGACCCGTCTGCCTGTCCACGCGGAACGTCGTCACGTGGTCGGCGCGCTGGTTGCAGCAGTAGAGGAAATCGCCACCGGGTGCGATGGTGAAGCTGCGCGGGTAGTCGCCGCGCGTCCATTCCTCGCTGACCCACGTGAGCCCGCCCTCGTCACCGATCGCGAAGATGGCGAGGCTGTCGTGCAGGCGATTGGCGCCGTACAGGAAGCGTCCGTCCGGCGACACGGCGATCCCCGACGTGAAGTTGCTCCCCGCGTAGCCGGCCGGCAGCGTCGGCACCGTCTGGCGCGGCGTGAGCTTCCCGACGACGCCGTCGTAGTCGAACCGCACGATCGTCGAGCCCTCTTCCTGAATCGAATAGAGCCAACGCCCGTTCGGATGGAAGGCGAGGTGGCGTGGTCCGTCGCCCGGCGGCACGGCGACCGAAGGCTCTGCGGCGGGGCTGAGCGTGCCGGTCGCAGCGTCGAACGCCCACACGAAGATCCTGTCGAGCCCGAGGTCGGGCGCGAGCACGAACCGGCCGGTGGGGTCCGGCACGATCTGGTGCGCGTGCGGCGCGTCGTGGCCGCTGATCGCGAAGCTGCCGGGAGGCGCGCTCGCCGCGGCCTTCGGGCCGAGGGGGCCTGTCGTCTTCTTCACGTCCGTGGCGGGACCGAGGCGACCATCGGGCAACACCGGCAACACGGCCACCGATCCGCCGCCGTAGTTGGCCACCAACAGGTGGCGACCCGACGGATGCAGCCGTGCGTACGTCGGTCCGAGTCCGCCGGAGGGCACGGTGTTCAGCCGCGTCAGCCGGCCGGTCGCCGGATCGACGGCGAACGCGCTGACCGTCCCCGATGAGCCGCCCTCCACGCTCGCCGACGCGTCGGTGCTGTACAGGCGCGTGCCGCTGGCATCGAACACGAGCGCGCTGGGACTCGTGTCGTGATCGGTGACGCCCATCGGCGTGAGCGCGCCGCTCGCGCGGTCGACGCGGAACACGTGGATGCCGCGGCCGTTGGCCTGCCCGGCGCCGGGCGACCCGCTGTAGGTGCCCACGTAGGCGAAGAGCGGCGTCTGGGCCTGCGTGCCCTGTGCGGCCAGCGAGCGCGCGCCTGCCGAGAAGACCGCGAGCCCGAGGGCGCGTCGGGCGAACGACCGGCGGGTGAGCGTGCTGGTGGTGAGGCTGCAGGGAGCGCCCATGGTGGCGGCATCATGCGCGGCGGGCGACAGGTGGTCAATAGCCGAGCGTCTGCCCCCAGCGCAGGAACGGCCACTGCAGCGCCGGCTGAGACGCGTCGATTCACTGAAGCATGGGAATGCCTCGCCAAACGGCGCCCCTGCTGGTCGCACTCCTGCTGGGCGCGGGATGCGCTGGCCGCGGCTCGAACGCACGGCCTGCGGTGGTCGGCCCCGAGGTGCGTGAGCAGCGCCTGATGGAGGCGGCCGGACGAGCGGAGCACGAGGGCCGGCATGCCGCCGCCCTCGAGACGTACCTGCAGGTGGCGGGCTCGTCGGCGCGTGTCGACGTCTCACGTGAGGCCTATCTGCGCGCCGGCTTGCTTCGCCTCGGCGGTGATTCGGGAGCGCGCGACGTCGTCGAGGCGGCGCGCCTGCTGCGGGAGAGTCGGGCCGGGTTCCAGGACGCACAAGAGCCACTGATCCTGACCGCGACCCTGGTGCTGCTCGATCGCCTTGCGAAGGTCGAACAGGATGCCGCCGCCGCGGCCGCCCTCGCGGCCCGCGATGCCGCGCGCCGCGATGACGACGCGAGGGAGCTGCGTCGCACCGTCGCGATGCTGCGACACCAACTGGAGAAGCGGGACGAAGCCCTGCGCAAGGCCGCGGCAGCGGCGGTCGGGCCCCGAACTCCGTGAGTCACGCACTCAAGCGGGTCTGCGGGGGCGTCTGATCGAGCGCCGCGAAGAGGGCAACGGCCTCTTCGAAGTCGTTCGAGGCTGGATCAGCAGCGCCGGCCCGCTCGAGGTCCGGCAGCGTCAGCACGAAGGTGGTGCCGACGCCCTCGTCGGACGTCACCGTGAGGTCGCCGCCGAGCAACTGTGCAAATTGCCGCGAGATGGCCAGGCCCAGGCCGGAGCCGCCATAGCGCTGCAGGATGTCGCTGCTGGCCTGGACGTAGGGGGCGAACACCGTCGCCGCGGCCTGCTGGCTCATGCCGATTCCGGTGTCGGTGACCGCGAGGACGACCCCGCCGCCGTCCGTCCGCCCGTCGATCTCCACGCCGATCGTGCCGCGGGTGGTGAACTTGCAGGCATTGCCGAGCAGGTTCAGCAGGATGTGTCTCACCTTGGCCGGATCGGTGGTCAGCGTGCCCTGCCAGCGGGCGGTGACCACGAGCGTGTTGCCCTGCTGTTCCAGCAGCGGGCGGAGCGTGTCGGCGAGTTCGTCCACCAGGGCCGCGGGTTCGAGCGCGCCGAGGGCCACCGGCATCCGACCAGCCTCCAGGCGGGCGTAGTCGAGCAGCTCGCCGACCATGCCGAGCAGCACCCGGGCGCCGCGCCGCAGGTGCACGAGGTCGGCCATGCTGGTCGCCAGGCCGGCCTGCTGCACGTCCGACTCGATCATGTCGGCGTATCCGAGGATGGCGGTCAACGGCGTCTTGAGATCGTGCGCCAGGCTGGTCAGGAAGGTGCTCTTGATGGCGCTGGCCTCCTCGGCCCGGCGCCGGGCTTCGTGCGTCTCGGCGATCGCCCGTTCGAGCGCGACCGCCATGTCGTTGAAGGTGGCGGCGGCGCGGGCGAACTCGTCCCGCCCGTGACCGACCGGCAACCGGAAGGCGTAGTCGCCGGCGGCCACGTGCCTGGAGGCGGTGTCGAGCCGCCTGAAGCCGGCAGCCAGCGTCACCGACAGGGTGATGACGATGCAGGAGCCGACCACGAGCCCGCAGCCCAGCAGCGCCATCGTCGTCGCATCGGCGGCATCCAGCGCCGCGCCGAACCGGCGGGCGTCCTCGTCTGCGGCACGTCGCTCCGCCTTGCGCCAGGCGAGCAGCGCATCGAGCATCGCGGTCGGTGGCGCGACGCCCTCGCGCGCGTCACCCGCCTGCACGCCAGCCAGCGTGCCGTGCCATGCCGAGAGGAGCGCCGTCGCCTCGCGGCCGAATGGACGCCCGGCCGGGGACTCGCCCGCCTCGCGCACCTGCCCCTCCAGCGCCACGAGCCGGGCCCGCATCACCTCTATCTGCGCGGGTGAGGCCGAGACTTCCCGCAGGACGCTGAGCTCACGCCACCGCAGTTGCACCTCGCGCTCGATCGAGAGCAGTCGTTCGAGGCGCGCCTGACCCGCCTGCACGGCAGCCAGCGCCAGCCGCGTGCGTTCCCGGGCCCGGCTCGACAGGACGGTGCTGGCGCCGGAGAGCAGCAGCAGGGCAGCCACGCTCGCGATGAGCTTCCGGCGAACGGTCATTCGACACGTCAATCGGCTGGCCGCGAGGGCGCCTTGAACGCACCCGGACCGCGGGTCGATCCGGGTGCTGGAGCGGGTCGCCGAGGACGGCGTCGTCAGTCACGGTGAGGTCGACGCTGGCCTTCGGAGCCTGTCGGATGCCATCAGGCCGGGCAGGGGAATAATCACCCCTTGTGCCGGAAATCCGGCGCCTCCGCCGCTCGCACCTACCCGCACATCCGGCCCCGCGTGCGTACCCAGCCCGGTCGTCGACGGTACGCTTTCTGCAAAGGTCACGGCTGGTCGGCATGACTCGCCTTCTCGCCCTCGTCCTCGCCTGCCTCTTCGCCGTCGCTCCCGCAGCCGACGCGCTCTGCAAGGCGTCGTGTACGCCCGGGCGGCTGGCCGTCGCCTCGTGCCACGAGATGGCGCCGACGACAACTGGCGGGCGGCTCACCCCGGAGAAGCGCTGTCGGGTGGACGTGGTGCTCGCCGCGCCACCGACCGACGCCCGTCGTGACGGGCCTGCACCGACCCTCGGCACCACCGCTGTCCTCACCTCGCCGACGCCGGTCCACGGCAGTGTGGCCCTGAACCGTGCGCCGCGTCGGGTCCGACCCAAGGCGACCCAGGCCTTCCCCCGCTGCATCGTCCTCAGGATCTGAATCACCGCAGGCGACAGCCACGGGTTGCAGGCCCCCTGCGACCCTGGCCAGTTCCTCGATCGGTCGCCGACCGATCGGCGCGCTGATTCGTTCATCCGAGGTCGTCCCATGTTCGTTGCACGTCGCCTGGCGTGCGCGGTGCTCGCGGCGTGGTCGCTCGCCGCCACTGCCACCGCCCAGTTCGTTGCTCCTGCCTCAGAGCGGTTGTCGCTCGAGGTACTCGTCCAGCAGGTGCTCGACGCCCATCCCGAGATGGTCGTCGCGGAGGACCGTCACGCTGCCGCGCTCGAGCGTCCGGCGCAGGAGCGCGCCTTGCCCGACCCGATGGTGTCCACCGGCTACTCGTCGACGGGCCGGCCATGGCCCGGCGCCGGCCTCGGGACCGATCCGAACGCCGGCTTCGGCGTGATGGTGTCGCAGGCGCTGCCGTATCCGGGCAAGCGCGACGCCCGTGCCGAGGTGATGCGGCGCGAAGCCGCGGTGGAGCGCGTCGAGCTCGATGCGGCGCGGCTCTCGCTCACCGCCCGCGCCACGCAGGCCTACGTCCGCCTCGCTGCCGCCTGGCAACTCGACGCGGTGCTGCGCGCCAACGAGGACCTGCTCTCGACGCTCGTGAAGGTGAGCGAGGCCAGGTACGCCGTCGGCCAGGCTGCGCAACAGGACGTGATCCGTGCGCAGACGCAGGTGAGCCTCATCGCCCTGCAGCGCGCGCGGGTGCAGCGAGAGCGCCGGACCCGCGAGGGCGAGCTGAACGCGCTGCGGGGGCGGGCGGCGGACGCCCCGGTGGCCCGACCCGTCGACCTCGAGCCGCGCCTGTGGACCGCAACGGTGGACGGGCTCGTGCAGGCCGCGTCGAGCGTCTCGCCGATGGTGCGCCGCGACCAGCTGATGGCCGCCCGCACCGAGGCCGCCCTCGACGTCGCACGGCGCGAGGGGCGTCCCGACTTCGCCGTCTCGGCCGGCTACACCTTCATGGGCTCGATGCCCGACATGTTCGAGGCGCGGTTCGACGTGGTGGTGCCGCTGCAGAAGGCGCGACGCCGGGCGATGGTCGCCGAGCGCGAGCGCAGCCTCGACGCCGAGCGGCACGCGCTCGAGGCGACGCGTCGCACCCTGCAGGGGCGCATCCAGGAGGACTGGCAGATGGGCGCAACGGCGGCCGAACTCGCCACGCTCTATCGCGACGCCGTGCTCCCGCAGGCGCGCCTCGCGCTCGAGTCGTCGATCGCCAGCTACCAGACCGGCGGCGTCGACTTCCTGAGCGTGCTCACCAACTTCGGGTCGGTCCTCGAATACGAGATGAGCTACGTCGAGCAGCTCGCCGACCTCCACCTGGCCGCCAGCCGTCTCGAGGAGATGACGGCCACGCCGCTCCGCTGAGGCCGCCATGCGAGTCCTGAAAGTCCTGCTCGTCCTCGTGCTCCTCGCCGTCGCGTTCGGTGGGGGCTACCTGCTTCGCGTGAAGCGCGACGCGGCGCCCGCCGCGCCCGCGCAACGGAAGGTCCTGTACTACGTCGACCCGATGCACCCGGCGTACCGCTCCGACAAGCCCGGCATCGCACCCGACTGCGGCATGGCGCTCGAGCCCGTGTACGCCGACGATCGTCCGACTGCACCGGCCGACGGGCGCACGGTGCGGTTCTACCGCGATCCCGGCGATCCCACCTACACGTCCACCACGCCGGGCACCAACCCGGCGAGCGGGCGCGTCCTCGAGCCCGTGTACGCCGAGGCGCCGGAAGGCCAGTCGCACGCGGGCGCCATCCGCATCCCGGCCGACCGCCAGCAGCTCGCCGGCGTGACCTGGGCGACCGTCGAGGCCACCGATCTCGGGCGCACCCTCCGCACGGTCGGCAAGGTGACCTACGACGAGACGAAGGTGCAGCACGTGCACGCGCGCGTCGACGGCTTCGTCGAGCAGGTGCTGGTGGACTTCACCGGGCAGCAGGTGCGCCGCGGCCAGCCGATGCTCACCATCTACAGTCCGGAACTGCTCGCCTCGCAGGAGGAACTGCTGCTGGCGCGCCGCGCCCGCGAGGTCATGCAGAACAGTCCGCTCGGCTCCGGCGCCGCGCAGGGCGAGGCGCTGTTTGCGGCCGCCCGCCGTCGCCTGCAGTTGTGGAACCTCACCGAGGCGCAGATCGACCAGGTGCTCGCGTCGGGGCAGCCGATCCGCGCCGTCACGCTGTACGCGCCCGCCGGTGGCTTCGTGCTCGCCCGCAACGCCTTCCCGAACCAGCGCGTCACCTCCGAGAGCGACCTCTACACGCTGGCCGACCTCTCGACCGTCTGGATCATGGCCGACCTGTACGAGGCCGACCTCGCGGCCGTGCGGGCCGGGGCCCCGGCCCGCGTCATCCTGCCCTATGGCGCCGGCACGACCTCCATCTCGGCGACCGCCGCCTACGTGCAGCCGGCCGTCGACCCGACCACGCGCACGTTGAAGGTGCGGCTCGAGGCACGCAACCCCGGCATGCGTCTGCGGCCGGAGATGTTCGTGGACGTCGAGTTCCCGCTCGCCGGCGGGCGCCGCCTGACCGTGCCGGCCGACGCGGTGCTCAACTCAGGCGAACGACAGGTGGTGTTCGTCGACCTCGGCGACGGCTGGCTCACGCCGCGGCCCGTGCAGGTCGGCGAGCGCGCTGGCGACCGGCTCGTCGTCCTCGACGGCCTGGTCGAGGGCGAGAAGGTCGTGGCGTCGGGCACGTTCCTGATCGACGCCGAGAGCCAGTTGCGGTCGGCCGGCCTCGCCCCGGCGCGCACCGCGCCGGCCCGCAGCACGCCCGAGTCCCCCAGGCCCGCCGCCGCGCCCGCCGGCCACGAGCACCGCCATGATTGACCGCATCATCGAGTGGTCGGCGCGCAACCGCATCGCCGTGTTCCTCGCCGTCGCCATCGCGACGGCCGCGGGCGTGTGGTCGATGCGGACGATCCCGCTCGACGCCATCCCCGACCTGAGCGACACGCAGGTCATCGTCTACTCCCGGTGGGACCGCAGCCCCGACATCCTCGAGGACCAGGTCACCTACCCGATCGTGACGGCGATGCTCGGCGCGCCGCGCGTCAAGGCCGTCCGCGGCTTCTCCGACTTCGGCTTCTCGTACGTCTACATCGTGTTCGAGGAAGGCACCGACATCTACTGGGCGCGCACCCGCACGCTCGAGTACCTGTCGTCGGTGTTGCCGCGGCTGCCCGAGGGCGTCCGCACCGAACTGGGACCCGATGCGACCGGCGTCGGCTGGATCTTCCAGTACGCGCTCGTCGACCACTCCGGCACGCACTCGCTGGCCGACCTCCGCTCCTACCAGGACTGGTATCTCCGCTACTACCTGAAGGCCGTGCCGGGTGTCGCCGAGGTCGCGCCGATCGGCGGCTTCGTGCGGCAGTACCAGGTGCAGGTCGACCCCAACCGCCTGCGCGCCTACGGCATCCCCATCGACAAGGTGGTGCAGGTCGTGCGGAGCGGCAACAACGACGTCGGCGGACGCCTGATCGAGATGGCGGGCGCCGAGTACATGGTGCGCGGCCGCGGCTACGCCCGTTCGACGGAGGACCTCGGCAACATCGTGCTCGCGACCAACGAGCGCGGCGTCCCGGTGCGCGTCCGCGACGTCGGCGAGGTGACCCTCGGCCCCGACCTGCGGCGCGGTGTCGCCGACCTCGACGGCCGCGGCGACGTCGTCGGCGGCATCGTCGTCATGCGGCAGGGCGAGAACGCGCTCGCCGTGATCGATCGCGTCAAGGCGAAGCTGGCGGAGGTGAAGGGCAGCCTGCCGCCCGGCGTCGAAGTGGTCACCACCTACGACCGGTCCGGCCTGATCACGCATTCGATCGAGACGCTCACCGGCACGCTGGTCGAGGAACTGGCCATCGTCTCGCTCGTGATCCTCGTGTTCCTTTGGCACCTGCCGAGCGCGCTGATTCCCATCATCACCATCCCGGTGGCGATCGTCATCGCCTTCGTGCCGATGCGGCTGATGGGCCTGAGCTCCAACATCATGTCGCTCGGCGGCATCGCCATCGCCGTCGGCGCGATGGTCGACGCGGCGATCGTGGTGGTGGAGCAGACCCACAAGAAACTCGAGGAGTGGGACCGCACTGGCCGGGTGCAGGACTACCGGCGCGTGGTCATCGACGCGGTCAAGGAGGTCGGCGGCCCGAGCTTCTTCGCGTTGCTGGTCATCGCCGTCTCGTTCCTGCCGGTGCTCACCCTCGAGGCGCAGGAAGGGCGGCTGTTCAAGCCGCTGGCGTACACGAAGAACCTCGCGATGGTCGTCGCCGCCGTGCTCGCCATCACCCTCGACCCGGCGATGCGGCTGATGTTCACGCACACCCGCACGCTCTCGTTCCGGCCGGCCTGGCTGGCGCGCGCCGCCAACGCGGTGTTGATCGGCAAGATCCACGCCGAGGAACGCCACCCGATCAGCAGAGTCCTGATCCGCGCCTACGAGCCGGCGTGCGCGTGGGCCCTGCGATGGAAGTGGGCGGTCATCGGCGGCGCCATCGCCCTGATGGCGGCCACGGTGCCGGTC
The DNA here is from genome assembly GCF_016865485.1 of Luteitalea sp. TBR-22. Classification (NCBI taxonomy): domain Bacteria; kingdom Pseudomonadati; phylum Acidobacteriota; class Vicinamibacteria; order Vicinamibacterales; family Vicinamibacteraceae; genus Luteitalea; species Luteitalea sp. TBR-22. The sequence continues at coordinate 2,100,436 of NZ_AP024452.1, forward strand.
TACCAGAAGCTCGGCTCCGAGTTCATGCCGCCCCTCGACGAGGGCGCACTGTTGTACATGCCTTCGACGCTGCCGGGGCTGTCGGTCACGCAGGCGCAGCAACTGCTCCGCACGCAGGGGCAGGTGATCCGCCAGTTCCCGGAGGTCGAGCGGGTGTTCGGCAAGGCCGGGCGAGCGGAGACCTCCACCGACCCGGCGCCGTTCTCGATGATGGAGACGGTGATCACGCTCAAGCCCCATGACCAGTGGCGGCGCGTCCCGACCTGGTACGACGACTGGGCGCCGTCGTGGTTGCGGCCAGCGCTCGGGCGCATCACCAGCGACAGGATCTCGACCGACCAGCTGGTCGCCGAGCTGAACGACGCGCTGCGGATCCCCGGCGTCACCAATGCCTGGACGATGCCGATCAAGGCCCGGGTGGACATGCTGACCACCGGCGTCCGCACCCCGGTCGGCGTGAAGATCCGGGGCGCCGACATCCGCGAGATCGAGCGGCTCGGCACCCGCATCGAGGCCGTGCTGCCGTCGGTGCGCGGCACGCGCAGCGCCTTCGCCGAGCGCACGTCCGGCGGCTACTTCGTCGACTTCGTGTGGAAGCGCGACGAGCTCGCGCGGTACGGGCTGTCGATCGACGACGCGCAGATGGTGGTGATGTCGGCGGTCGGCGGCGACACGGTGACCACCACCGTGGAGGGCCGCGAGCGGTATCCGGTCAACGTGCGCTACTTCCGCGACTACCGGAGCGACCTCGACCGCCTGAAGCGCGTGCTCGTGCCGGCGATGGGCGGACAGGCGCAGGTGCCCCTCTCGCAGTTCGCCGACGTGCGGCTCGTGTCGGGCCCCGCGATGCTGCGCAACGAGGACGGCATGCTCAGCGGGTACGTGTACGTCGACGTCGCCGACCGCGACGTCGGCAGCTACGTCGAGGAGGCCCGTCGCGTGGTGGCCGCCCAGGTGCCGCTGCCGGCCGGGTACACGATCGAATGGAGCGGCCAGTACGAGGCCATGCAGCGCGTGAAGGAGCGCCTGCGGATCGTGGTGCCGATCACCCTCGCGCTGGTCATCGGCCTGCTCTACCTCAACACGCGGGCGATCGGCCGCACGGTCCTGATCCTGCTCGCCGTCCCGTTCTCCGCGGTCGGCGCCATCTGGCTCCTGTACCTGCTCGGCTACAACATGAGCGTCGGCGTGTGGGTGGGCCTCATCGCGCTGCTCGGCGTCGACGCCGAGACGGGCGTCTTCATGCTCCTGTACCTCGACCTGTCCCACGAGGAGGCGAGGCGCGAGGGTCGGTTGCGATCCCTGGCCGACCTGCGCGTCGCGGTGCTCCACGGGGCTGTCAAGCGGATTCGGCCGAAGTTCATGACCGTGGCGACCATGGTGATGGGGTTGCTGCCGATCATGTGGTCGACAGGGGCGGGCGCCGACGTGATGAAGCGCATCGCGGCGCCGATGCTCGGCGGCATCCTCACGTCGTTCCTGCTGGAGCTGCTCGTGTATCCGGCGATCTACGAAGCGTGGAAGGGGCGGGCCCTGAGGCGTGAGCTGAGGACGCAGGTCGTTCCCATGGATGGGCCTGTGGACGCCTGACGGCCGGACGGTGCGGGGGGCGCGCTGGCGCGACGGTCCGCGATGGTTCGCTGCGCGTCGGGCAAGCCCGACGCCTACCCTGCCAGCGGAGCTCCCGTGTGGGCATCGACCTGAACCAGGCCGTGGGCGTCGACCTGAGCCAGGCCGTGGACGTCGACCTGAACCAGCCCGTGGGCGTCGACCTGAACCAGGCCGCGGGCGTCGACCTTCAGGTCGACGCGCCGAACGCCAAGTCGGCGTAAGATGCGCGGCATGCCCTTGCCCGACGTGCGCCGGGCCGCCGCCGCGGCCGGCGTCGCGCTGCTCGCGGCCGGCAGCCTCCGGTTGACGGCGGACGCGCCACCCTCGTCGCGCCCGGTCGCGCCGGCCAATGCCGGCACCGCCGCCTTCGTGCAGGAGTACTGCCTCGACTGTCACGACGGCTCTGCGAAGAAGGGCGGGCTGGCGCTCGATGCGCTGTTGCCCGACGACGTCGCCGCGCATGCCGGGGCGTGGGAGAAGGTGGTGCGGCGGCTGCGCACGCGCCAGATGCCGCCGGTTGGTGAGCCGCGGCCCGACGAGGCCACCTACGACGCCCTCGTCGCCCAGCTCGAGGCGACGCTCGACGCTGCCGCGGCGCGCCGGCCCCACCCGGGCCGCACCGCCTCGATTCGCCGGCTCACGCGCACCGAGTACCGCAACGTGATCCGCGACCTGCTGGCCGTGGAGGTCGACGTCGAGTCCCTGCTGCCCGCCGACGAGGCCAGCTACGGGTTCGACACGGTCACGACCGGCGAGCTCTCGCCGACGCTGCTCGAGCGATACGTCGCGGCGGCGGAGAAGATCAGCCGGCTCGCCGTCGGACGGGCCGGTCGCGCGCCGGCCGGCGAGACGTTCCGCTTGCCGGCCGACCTCACGCAGGAAGAGCAGGTCGACGGCTTGCCGCCAGGCACGCGGGGAGGCGGGCGGTTCACCTATACGTTCCCGCGCGATGGCGAGTACGAGTTCCAGATCCGGCTGCGCCGCGATCGCGACGAGAAGATCGAGGGCCTCACCGAGCCGCACCAACTCGAGGTGCTGCTGGATCGACAACGCGTGACGCTGTTCGACGTGGCGCCAGTGCCCCCCGCCCGTGGCAGCGCGCCGGCGCGCGAGGCCGATGCGCACCTCACCATCCGCGTCCCGGTGACGGCCGGCCCGCACGTCATCGGGGTGACGTTCCTCAAGAAGCCGTCGGCGCTGGCCGAGACCCTGCGCCAGCCCTACCAGGCGCGCTTCAACTCCTACCGGCATCCGCGCCTGCAGCCCGCGATCTTCTCGGTGTCGGTCGTCGGACCGCATGGCGTGAGTGCGCCCGGCGACACGCCGAGCCGGCGACGGCTCTTCGTGGCCCAGCCGGCCGGCCCGGCACAGGAGGCATCGGCGGCCCGGCGAATCCTCGCGACGCTGCTGCGCCGCGCCTGGCGGCGCCCGGTGGTCGAGGCCGACCTGCAACGATCGCTGGCCCTGTTCCGGCAAGGCCGCGACGAGGGCGGTGACTTCGACGCCGGGATCGAGATGGCTCTCGCCGGCGTGCTGGTGAGCCCGGAGTTCCTGTTCCGCGTCGAGCGCGACCCGGCCGGGCTGGCGCCCGGCACCCCGTACCGGGTGAGCGGCCTGGCGCTTGCGTCGCGCCTCTCGTTCTTCCTGTGGAGCAGCATCCCGGACGACGAGCTCCTGGCGCGCGGCACGGACGGGTCGCTGCGCGAGCCGCGCGTCTTCGAGCAGCAGGTCCGCCGCATGCTGGCCGATCCGCGGGCCCGCGCGCTGGTCGGCAACTTCGCCGCGCAGTGGCTGCACCTGCGCAACCTCGAGGCGATGACGCCCGACATGCGGCTGTTCCCCGACTTCGACGACAACCTCCGGCAGGCCTTCCGGGAGGAGACCGAGCGCTTCGTGGACAGCGTGCGCGTCGAGGACCGCAGCGTCCTCGACCTGCTCCGCGCCGACTACACATTCCTGAACGAGCGCCTGGCCAGGCACTACGGACTCCCGCACGTGTACGGGCCGCGCTTCCGTCGCGTGTCGCTCGACCCTGCGAGCGGGCGCGGCGGGCTCCTGCGTCATGGCAGCGTGCTCACCGTCACCTCGTATGCGACGCGGACCTCGCCCGTGCTGCGCGGCAAGTGGGTGCTCGACACGCTGCTCGGCATCCCGCCGCCTCCGCCGCCTCCCGACGTGCCGGCGCTGGAGGACAACACCGTGGACGGTCGGCTGTCGGTGCGTGGCCGGCTCGCCGAGCACCGGCGCAACAAGGCGTGCGCGCGGTGCCACGATCAGATCGACCCGGTGGGCCTGTCGCTCGAGCGCTTCGACGCCGTCGGACGCCGGCGCGCGCGCGAGGACGGCGTGGAGATCGACGTGTCGGGCGGGTTGCCCGACGGCAGCCGCTTCACCGACGTCGCCGGCCTCGAGGCGGCGCTGCTCGCCCGCCCCGAGCTGTTCGTGCACACGTTCACCGAGAAGCTGCTCACCTACGCGAGCGGCCGTGGGGTGGAACCCCTCGACGCGCCGGCGGTGCGCGCCATCGTGCGCGAGGCGCGGCCCGGCCGCTACCGCTTCTCGGACCTCGTGCTCGGGGTCGCCAGGAGCCAGCCGTTCCAGATGAGGATGTCGCGATGATCATCACCAAGAAGGCCCTGCCGCGGCGCACGTTCCTGCGGGGGCTCGGCGCCACCGTGTCGCTGCCGCTGCTCGATGCGATGGTGCCGGCGCTGACGGCCACGGCCCGGACGCCGGCCCGGCAGGTGCGCCGGCTCGGCTTCGTGTACATGCCGATGGGCTGCGACCTGGCGCGGTGGACGCCGACCGGCGAGGGCCGCATCAGCGCGTTCTCGCCGACGCTGCAGTCGCTGGCGCCGGTGGCCGACCAGCTCACGGTGCTGTCGCACCTCGAGCTCAAGAACGCATATCCCGGCACGCACGCGACGTCGAACGCGGCGTTCCTCAGCGCGGCGCGCGCCAAGTGGACCGAGAGCACCGACTACTACCTGGGCGTCACCGCCGACCAGGTGGCCGCGCAGCAGATGGGTCGCGACACGCTCCTGCCCTCGCTCGAGCTCTCGATGGACCTGCTGCAGACGGTGGGGCAGTGCGACAACGGCTACGCGTGCGTGTACCAGAACAACCTGTCGTGGTCCTCGCCGACGACGCCGCTGCCGGCCGAGGCGCACCCGCGGCTGGTGTTCGAGCGCCTCTTCGGCGAGGGCGGCACGCCGGCCGACCGTCAGGCGGCACTGCGTCGCCGCGCCAGCCTGCTCGACGCCGTGCGGGAGGACATGACGCGCCTGGAGCGCAGCCTCGGCGCCGAGGACCGCATCCGCGTCGGGCAGTACCTCGACACGGTGCGCGAGGTCGAGCGGCGCATCCAGAAGGCCGAGACGCAGACGCGAGACGCGCCGCTGCCCGACCTGGATCGCCCGGCCGGCGTACCCGCCTCGTATGCCGAGCACGCGACGCTGATGTTCGACCTGCAGGTGCTGGCGCTGCAGGGCGACGTGACGCGCGTGACCACCTTCCAGCTCGCGCGCGAGACGAGCAACCGGACCTACAACGAGATCGGCGTGCCCGATCCCCACCATCCGCTCACGCACCACGGCAACGACCCCGAGAAGGTCGCCCGGATGGCGAAGATCAACGCGTTCCACGTGTCGTTGTTCGCGAAGTTCCTCGAGAAACTGCAGGCGACGCCGGAGGGCGACGGCACGCTCCTCGATCACTCGCTGTACCTGTACGGCAGTGGCATGGGCGATCCCAACATCCACAACCACATCGACCTGCCGATCTTGGTCGCTGGCGGTGGGCGCAATCCCGGCGGCGGCGCGCGTCACATCCGGTACGCGGAGCCGACGCCGCTGGCCAACCTTCACCTGACGCTGCTCGCGCGAGCGGGCGTGCGCCTCGACGCGTTCGCCGACAGCCGTGGCCACGTCGACGAGCTGCTGTCGCTCTGATCGCATGGCCTCGCGCCCCTGCCGTCGACTCGTGCTCCCGGTGCTGCTGGCGCTCTGGGGCGCACTCGCCGCGGCGAGCGGGCCGGAACCGCGCGTCGCCGACGCGGCCGAGCGGGCGGCCTGGGCGGAGGTGCGGGAACTGCTCGCCCGTCGGGCGCCGGTGACCGTGCCGCAGGTCGACGGCATGACGGCCCTGCACTGGGCCGTGCACCACGACGAGGTCGGCGTCGTCGAGGGCCTGCTGCGCGCCGGCGCCGACGTGCGTGCGTCGACCCGGTACGGCGTGACGCCGCTGTCGTTGGCGTGCACCAACGGGAGCGCGCCGATCGCCCGCCTGTTGCTCGAGGCCGGCGCCGGGCCGAACGATGCCTTGCCCGGCGGGGAGACGCCGCTGATGACGGCGGCACGCGCCGGCGCGACCGACGTCGTCGCGTTGCTGCTGGCCCGCGGCGCCAACGTCGGGGCGCGCGACGAGCGGCGCGGGCAGGACGCGCTCATGTGGGCGGCCGCCGAAGGCCATGCCGACGTCGTCGCCGAGCTCGTGAAGGCGGGCGCCGACGTGCACGGTCGCGCGCCGTCGGGGTTCACGCCCCTGCTGTTCGCGGCGCGCGAAGGACGGCTCGAGGCGGTGCGCGCGCTGCTGAAGGCCGGCGCGCGCGTCGACGACGTCGTTCCCCCCGATGGCCCCGGCCCTCGTCGTCGGGGCTACGGCGGGGTCCCGCCGGCGGGGACGACGCCGTTGCTGATCGCGGTGCGCAACGGACATCTCGACGTCGCCGCGGCGTTGCTCGAGGCCGGCGCCAACGCGGCAGCGGACGGCACGGGGTACACCGCGCTCCACGCGATCACCGTGCTGCGCAAGCCGGGCGTCGGCGACAACGATCCAGCGCCCGAGGGATCCGGGACGCTCGACAGCCTCGACCTCGTGACGCGACTGGTGGCCGCCGGCGCCGACGTGAACGCGCGGATGACGCGCCGCGTCAACCTGAACAACACGCGGCTCGACGAGCGCGGCGCCACGCCCTTCCTGCTCGCGGCCCTGACCGCCGACGTGCCGCTGATGAAGCGCCTGCTGGCGGTCGGCGCCGACCCCACCGCCACCACCGCGGACGGCTCGACCGCCCTCATGCTCGCGGCGGGACTCGCGACGCGGTCGCCGGGCGAGGACGCCGGTACGGAGGCCGAGGTCGTGGAGGCGCTGCAGTTCCTGCTCGATCTGGGCGCGGATCCGAACGCCGTGGACAGGCACGGCGAGACGGCGATGCACGCCGCCGCCTACAAGAACCTGCCGAAGGCCGTGAAGCTGCTGGCGTCGCGCGGCGCCCGAATCGACGTGTGGAACCGCCCCGACGAGTTCGGCTGGACGCCCCTGGCGATTGCCGTCGGCTATCGCTTCGGCAACTTCAAGCCATCGCCGGAGACCGAGGCCGCCGTTCGCGAGGTGATGATCGCCGCCGGTGTCACGCCACCGGCGGTGGTCAAGGCGAAGCTGCAGGAAGTGTACTAGCCAGGGCCTCCATCTCGGCGACGGCGCGGTCCTCGCGGACGTCGCGGGCGATGACCTCGGCCATCCGGCGTGCCGCCTCGCGAAAGCCACCTTCCTCGAGCAGGCGACGCAGGTCGCTGGCGATGCGTTGCGTCGACGCACGCGGCGACGTCACCAGTCCGGCCCCGCACGCTTCCACCCGTGCCCCGTTGTCCTTCTGGTCGCGGCCGAACGGCATCACCAGCACGGGCAGGCCGTGCGCGAGCGACTTGAGCACCGTGCCGTGTCCGCCGTGGCACACGACCGCGGAGGCATGAGGCAGCACCGACGCGTGCCGCGCGGACGCCACCAGGCGCACGTTCGGCGGCGGTGCCCACGAGGGCGCGGCGAGGCTGCCGAGCGTCGCGAGCCCACGCACCGGCAGCGCGCCGAGCGCCTCGACGATCCGGCGGAAGGCCTCGTCTTGTCGCTGGTACGTGGATCCGAGCGAGACGAGTACCAGCGGCTCCCCGGCGTCGTCGGGCCATGGCGAGCTCCATGGCTCTGGCCACGACGGATCGTCGAGCTGCGGCCCCACGTAGCGCACGTGCGCAGGCAGCCCGCTCGGCACGAAGTCGTATTCGCGGCTCGTCAGGACCAGCGCGCGGGGCAGGCGCAGCAACTGCTCGAACACGAAAGCCACGGGAGGCAGGCCCAGCGCCACGCGGGCTTCGTTCAGCGGAGGCAGGCCGAAGGCGAACACGCGGCGGGCGAGCCCGAGCATCACGGCATCCCTGGCGCGCCCCAGCACGCTCCGCGCCGGCTTCAGTCCGAACCCGAGCGGCGTGAAGCCCTCGACGGGGGCATGGAACGGGTAGTGGAACAGCGTCGCGGCCGGCAGCCTGGAGCGCTCGGCGGCGGCCATGGCCCCGAACAGCAGGCAGTCGACCGCGAGCGCCTGCGGGGTGGTGCGATCGATCGCGTCGAGCACGTCGCGCGCGTACCGGGAGGCCGGGCCGAACATCACCTGCTCGCCGATGCGGCGCAGTTGCGCCGGAGGCGACGAGGGCTCCCAGTCGCGAACGGTGTCGGCGGCGCGATCGCGCATGTTGTGCTGCGGTGCGCACGTCCACGTCAGGAACCGACAGCCGGCCGACTCGACCGCATCGGCGAGTACGCGGTCGGCGAGCACGTGGACCGTGTGCCCGCGGCCCGCCAGGCGCCGCGCGATGGCGAGCTGCGCGGGGACGTTGCCGCCGCCGTCGACGAGGGTGAACAGGAAGGTGCTCAATTGGCGCTCCGGAAGGTGGCGAGCACGGCCTCGACGTGGTCGACGAGCCGCGCCGTGGTGGCACGACGGCCGAGGCCGAGGTCGCGCCGGTACAGCTTCCACAGGTAGAAGTCGGTGGTGCCGAACAGCAGCAGGACGCGCCGCTCGCGCTCGGCGCGCCGGAGCCCGGCCAGCACCGACCCGAACGTCGCCTCCACCCAGCGGCGGTGCATGGCGCGCGCCTCGACGTACCGCGCGCGGATGAGAGGCTGGTGATCCTCCTGCACGAGCCCGTTCCACGCGAGATCCCCCATCGCCTCGTAGCTGGCCACCAGCGTGCCTACGGCGCCGGCGACGTCGTCGGTCGCCGCCACCTTCCGGCTCCGCTCGACCTGCGCGGCGAAGCGGGAGGAGGCCTCCTGGAAGAGGCGTTCCTTCGAGCCGCAGCGCCGCAGCACCGTCTGCAGCGTCACGCCGGCGCCCTCGGCCACCGCCTGCAGCGTGACCTCCGCGAAGGGTCGGGTCCGGAACAGCGCCGTGGCGGCCTCGTGGATGCGGTCCAGCGTGCGCTCGGCCGCTTCGGCGCGGGCGCCCATCCGGTAGGGACGACGGGGCGGTGGCGGGGGCCTCATTTGACGTTAGTCAGGCTAACTCGAAAACGAGGGCCTCGGCAAGCAGCCGCGGCGAGCCACCTGAAGACCCCATGGCACGCCATCCCTACCAAATCGCCGGCGATGCTGGCACGATGTGCCGCATGCGTTCATGGCTGATGGCCGTCGCCCTCGTGGCGACACTCGGGGCGGCGACGCCCGCACGGGCCGAGATGCGCGCGGGCGTGGCCCGCGTCGACATCACGCCTGCGGGCTCGATGACGATGTACGGGTATGCCAACCGGAAGTGCGGGCCGTCCAACGGCGTGCACGACCCGCTGCAGGCCAAGGCGCTCGTCATCGAGTCGGGCGGCGAGGCGATGGCCATCGTCACGCTCGACCTCGGCAGCATGGTGTCCGAGCGCCTGCACCAGCAGGTGGCCGAGCGGTTCGGCATCCGCACCTTGCTGCTCTCGGCGTCGCACACGCACTCGGCGCCGGCCTTCCTGCCGTTCGGCAGCGCGCCGGTCAGCAACGCCGCCGCCCTGGCCTATCGTGACGAAGTCGAAGCCAGGGTGCTCGACGCCGTGGGCCGCGCGAAGGCTGCGCTGGCGCCGGCGCGGCTGCAGGTGGCGCGGGGATCGCTGCAACTGGGCTACAACCGCCTGCTGCCGCGCGACGACGGTCGATCGCGCGCGCTGTTCGACAACCTCGAGCGCGTCCCGTACGGACCTGTCGATCCCGAGTTCGTGCTGTTGCGGGTCGACGGGATGGACGGACAGCCGCGCGCGGTGCTCGTCCACTACGCGGTCCACGCCGTGGTGCTCGGCCCCACCAATTGCAGGTACTCGGCGGACTACCCGGGAGTCCTGCAGGCGACCGCGGAGGCCGGCCTCCCGGGCGCACAGGTGATGTTCGTGCAGGGCGGCGCGGGCGACATCAATCCGCTCTTCATGGCACGGTCGGGCGACGAAGCCCGGGATTTCGCGGTCGTCGAGGCGATGGGCAAGCTGCTGGGCGAGGCCGTGGTGCGTGCGTCGGCGGGTGCCACGCCGGTGCCGGCCGGGCGCGAGGGCATCGCGGTGCGGCGCGAGGTGGTCACCGTGAAGGACCGGTGGGACCCCACGCAGACGCTGGACATCGGCATCGCGACGGTGCTGCTCAACGGCACGATCGGGATTGCCGCGTGGCCGGGGGAGGTCATGCACCGACTGCAGCGCGACTGGAAGGCCCGCGCCGAGGTGCCGGTGCCGCTGTTCTACGGCTACACGCACAGCGGCGCCGGCACCTGGGCCGGGTACGTGCCGGACCTGCGATCGGCCGCGCACGGTGGCTACGGCGCCGACGCCAGCACCCGCGTCGAGATCGGGACCGGCGAGCGGTTGCTCGAGCGGCACCTGATCAACCTGTACGACCTGCAGGGGATGTGGAAGGACGCGCAGGGCAAGCCGTAGCGGCGCCGGCGGGCTCGAGGCACAGCCGGAACGCACGCGCCTTGGGAGGCGCGGGCATGAGCCGGAGCCTTGAGCCGTATGCCGTTGCCTGCTACCGTGCGGCATGGCCGTCGACGATTGGGAAATCTCGGCCTTACAGAAAGGCTGGGGTGGAGCCAGGCCTGCACCTGGGCGAGCCATCGCCCTGGGCGGCGTGCTCGCCGCACTCTGGGGGGCAGCCGCCGCAATGGTGCGGGCCTCTCACCTGCGAGGGCGTCAGGCCGACGCGGTCGCGCAGCGTTCGGCCAAGGCGACCCGCACGACGGCCGTCCCCGATGACCGCGTGCAGGAGATCCGGGCGGCACAGGATCTTCTCCGCCGCGGCTTCCCCGATGAGGCCGCGTCTCGATTGCAACTGGTCGTGGAGCGCTTCCCCGACCCCGGGCCGGCGCTCCCGCTGCTGGCGCGCGCCGAGTTTGCGCGCGGCCGCGTCGCCGAGGCGTTCGTCGCGGCGGGTCGGGCGCTCGCGCGACAGCCGGACGATCGTGCCACCGCACGGCTGCGGGCCCTGTCGGCGGAGGTGCTGTCATTCGGTCCGGAGCAGCCGCGCTCGGCGCGGCAGGGGCGCCGCGCCCACTTGCGGGCCCTGCTGCAGCGTGCACGGGCCTCGCTCGTCAAGTGCCAGGCTGCCGATCCGTCGCTGGTCGCCGCGATCGACGGGTGGTTGCGTGCCGCCGCGGCCGACGAGGACCTCGGGCGCGGAGCGCCACCGGCAGCGGCGACGCGCGTCGATGGTGGCGGTGCGGCCGAGTGAGCGAGCCGCAGCGCCTGCTGCGGCTCGACGTGTCATCGGCGTGTGAGGGGGGGCGTGGTGGTGGACGGGGTTTGTCCCCGGTCCGCGCTAGAAGCCCTTGCTGCGTCCCTCGGGCGTGTCGCGCAGGGCGTCCTCCAACTGTCGTTGCGACCAGTTGTTCTTCATCACCTCGTTGATCCAGGGCCGCGCGGCCGGGTCCGGATCGCGCCGCAATACGCGCTGGTACGCCTGTCGGACCATGCGTTCTGCCTGTTCGTACGTGTAGCGCCCGCCGTTGTGCGAGCTCGATCCGTACGAACCGCCGCCGTACGCGCCGCCCCAGCCCTGGTGCGATAAGCCGTAGCCGCCGTGATAGCTGCTGCCGTACCCGCCGTTGTCATAGTCGGGCGGCCTCGACGGGGGGCGAGAGCCGTACCCGCCGCTCCCGCCGTACCCGTACGAGCCGCCGCCGTACGCGCCGCCCCAGGACCCGCCGCCCCCGCCGCGGCGATCCACGACGAACGACGAGATGCGGTCGTTGAAGCCGGCATCGCGCAGGTCGCGGATGCTGCTCGCGAAGCGGCGGGACTCGCCCCGCAGGTCGTTGGAGCGGAAGACCGTGACCTCGACGTACCCGAACAGGCGGATCGACGAGATCTCGTCGTTGGTGCCCGGCGGGACACGGCCCGCCAGTTCGCCGACGGGCGCGCAGAAGTAGCGGCCCATGTAGTTGATGTCCTCGTAGAAGCACGCACCCGCCGAGGGGAGCGGCGCGCGGCCCCAGGCGTACTGTGCCGACGCCGGTGCCACGGGAGCCAGCGTGAGGGCGATCGCCGACGCGAGGCGAATCAGGCGGCTCATGGCTTCGCGACGGGCTGCGCGGCGTCGGTGGCCGCAGGGGCAGGCGGGGCAGCGGGCACGCCGGGCGCGTTGTCGATGTCGTGCGACACGCGCCACTTGCCGTCCTCGCCCTTCACGTAGACGACGAGGTACCGTCCCTCGGTCGTGGTCGGTGGGGCACCGGCCTTGGGCGTGACCGTCACCGAGTACCGGCCGCGGTCGAGGCCGACGGCGCCGAGCGTGCGGGTCTCGTCGGGCGTCAGGGTGGCCTTCACCATGACCTGCGCGAACATCGCCTCGAGGCTCGCGACGATCGCGTCGCGGCCCTTCAGGCTCGGCTGGTGGTTCGGCTCCGAGACCGCGTTCTCGGTGTACAACTGCCCGATCGCCGCGGCGTCACCGGCCGCGTAGGCCGCCATGAACCCTTCGCGGGCGGCCTTGATGGCGGCGAGGTCGGCGGGAGCGTCGAGCGCCGGCCGGGAGTCGGCGGCGGGCGGGGGAGGGGCGGCCGGGGCACACCCGGTCGTGGCGAGCGCGCCGAGCAGCAGGGCGGCGGCAAGGGATGTCGGTCTCAGCATGAGCTGGATCATGCCGCCCGCGTCTGGCGTTGGCTATCCGAAAGCCGACAATCGTCGGCCGGAGGCGCTACCATCCGCGAGACATGTCAGCAATCGGATGCCGCAGCGCCATGGCGCGGCAGGGAGGACGCGTGCAGTGACCACGATCGGGTGGGGCATCATCGGCTGCGGCGACGTGACGGAAGTGAAGAGCGGGCCCGGGTTCCAGAAGGCGGAGGGCTCCGCGCTGGTCGCCGTGATGCGGCGGACCGCGCACCTCGCCGAGGACTACGCGCGGCGGCACGGCGTGCCCCGGTGGTACGGCGATGCCGAGGCGCTCGTCTCCGACCCCGAGGTCGATGCGGTGTACGTCGCCACTCCACCTGACGGCCACCTGCCGTACACGCGCCTGGCCGCGGCCCACCGCAAGCCCGTGTACGTCGAGAAGCCCATGGCCCGCACGCACGGCGAGTGCGTCGCCATGATCGAGGCGTGTCGTGACGCAGGCGTCCCGCTCTTCACGGCCTACTACCGTCGCGCCCTGCCACGCTTCCTGAAGGTCAAGGCGCTCCTCGAGGAGGGCGCGATCGGCGCGCCGCGCGCCGTGGCCATCCAGCTGTCGCGGCGACACGTGACGACGGAGGGCGCCCCGCCCTGGCGGGTCGTGCCCGAGATCGCGGGCGGCGGGCTGTTCGTGGATCTCGCCTCGCACACGCTCGACCTGCTCGACTTCCTGCTCGGGCCCATCTCCGGCGTCACGGGCGGGGCGGCCAACCAGGGCGGGCACTACGCCGCCGAAGACATCGTGGCGGCCTCGCTCGTCTTCGACTCGGGCGTGCGCGGCAGCGGCCTGTGGTGCTTCACGGCCGACCACGATGCCGACCGCGTCGAGATCCTCGGGACCAGCGGCCGGATCACTTTCTCGACCTTCGACGACGTGCCGGTGGTGCTGACCAGGGCGATGGCGCAGGAGGCGTTCGCGATTCCTCACCCCGCGCACGTCCAGCAGCCGCTCATCCAGGCCGTCGTGAATGACCTGCGTGGCCTGGGCGCCTGCCCGAGCACCGGGGAGAGCGGCGCCCGCGCGTCGTGGGTGATGGACCGGTTGCTGCGGCCTTGACCGTCGGCGCGAGCCGCCGGGGGCACTGCTCGACGCGCAGCACCAGCAAGGTCAGCAGGTTCCGACCTCGGCGAGCGCACGGCGCGCAACGTGCCGGCAGGGTTCCGGCGTACTGTGTGTGACGTCATGCCAACGCGCCCGCGGGCGCCGGAGGAACCTCGGATGAGCCGTATCAGCCGTGTCGCTCGTTGTGTGGTCCTGGGACTCTGCCTGCTGTCGCCCTCGCTGGCGGTCGGCCAGGCGGTGCAGGATCCGCCCAAGCCCTTCGAGCCCGTCAGTGGTCAGGCGGGCAAGGACGTCGTGTGGGTGCCGACGCCCCAGTCCACGGTCGATGCGATGCTCGACCTGGCCAGGCTGACGCCGCAGGACCACCTCGTCGACCTCGGCTCCGGCAACGGCATCACCGTGATCACCGCGGCCAGGCGTGGCGCCACCGCGACCGGCGTCGAGTTCAACCCGGACATGGTGGCGCTCGCGCGTCGCAAGGCCGAGGAGGCCGGCGTCTCGGCCCGCGCGACGTTCGTGCAGGGCGACCTGTTCGAGGCCGACCTCTCCAAAGCGACGGTCATCACGCTCTTCCTGCTGCCGGAAATCAACATGAAGCTGCGCCCGAAGCTGCTCGACCTGCCGCCGGGTACGCGGGTCGTCTCCAACTCCTTCGACATGGAGGACTGGGAGCCCGACGTCCGGACCACGGTGCCCGAGTGCACGTCGTGGTGCACGGCGATGGCGTGGGTCGTCCCGGCCAAGGTGGGAGGCACCTGGCGGATGGGGAAGGAAACACTGACCCTGTCGCAGTCCTTCCAGAACGTCACCGGCACGCTGGGCGCCGTCCCGGTGACCGCTGGCAAACTGGCGGGGGCGGTCCTCACCTTCACCGCAGGCGGGCGTACGTACACGGGGCGGGTCGAGGGCGATCGACTGGCAGGCGATGGCTGGTCGGCCACCCGCGTGCCCTGAGGCCCGAGGGCCCGTGCTGCACCGGATTCACAGTCGCGGTGAGGGCGGCGCACTGTCGCCCACCGCTGATGTCTTTCCACCATGACTCCAGCCCGAACACACGACATCGGCGTCGCCCTGCTCGGCTTCGGCTTCGCGGGGCGGATCTTCCACGCGCCGTTCATCGCCACCACGCCGGGGCTCGCACTCCGGATGATCGCGTCGAGCCGCCGCGACGAGATCGCGGCGGCCTATCCCGGCGTGCGGGTGTCGCAATCCGCCGAGGACGCGCTGGCGTCCCCCGACGTCGACCTCGTCGTCGTGGCCACCACCAACGAGACGCATGCCCCGTTTGCCCAGGCCGCCATGCGGGCGGGCAAGCACGTGGTGGTCGACAAGCCGTTCACCCTGACGCTCGACGAGGCCCGGCGTGTCGTCGCCACCGCCGAGGAGACGCGTCGCCTCCTCGCGGTCTTCCAGAACCGCCGATGGGACAGCGACTTCGCCGGCGTGCGCGCGGCGATCGCGGCGGGCGCGATCGGCGAGGTCACCGAGCTGTGGTCGGAGATCGCCCGGTGGCGTCCCGAGGTGCGCGACCGCTGGCGGGAACGTCCAGGGCCAGGCGCGGGGCTGTGGTTCGATCTCGGGCCGCACCTGATCGACCAGGCGCTGGAGTTGTTCGGCCTGCCTGATGCCGTGCACGCGGCCATCCGCCCGCTGCGACCGGGTGCCACCGTGGACGACTGGTTCCACGTGCGGCTGGTCTACGCCTCACGCGAGGTGTGGCTCACGTCGAGCATGCTGGCCGCCGACCCGACGCCGCGCTTCGTCGTGCGCGGCACGACCGGCACCATCGTGAAGCAGGGGATGGATCCCCAGGAGCGCGCGCTCATGGCCGGCCAACGGCCGGGCGAGAGTGACTGGGGCCACGACCCGGACCCGGTCTTCGTGTACCGAGAGGGCCGCGAGCCGGAACGGCGCCCGGCCCCGCCGGGCCACTACGGCCACTTCTACGCCCGGATGCGCGACGCCATCCGCGAGGGCGCCGCGCCGCCTGTGACGGCGAGGCGTGCGCTGGAGGTGATGGCGGTGACGATGGCCGGCTTCGCGTCGGCATCGTCTGGTGAAGCCGCGCCCGTGTCCGGAACGGTGTGACTAAAGTCGACCATCGAGGAGACAAACAAGCGGGGCGTGTGTGCTGATGCGGTGGCCTCGCCTATCCTTGGGTGGCGACATTCTTGCACCGATTTCGGGGCAGAATGACACACATGCCCATCGCTTCCATCCGTAGAATCGCTGCCGGTCTGGCCCTGGCCCTGGGCCTGACGCTCGCGAGCAGCACCCAGGCGGCCGCCGCCGTCGTGTACGACTTCAGCCTCCCCGCCAACGGCGACGTCGGCGCCGTGCGCATCGTGCTCACGACGTCGGACTTCATCACGCCGTCGGACCTGGACATCTTTCCGCTGACCGCTGCCCAGATCGCGGTCAGCTCCGACGACGTGGTCGACAAGACCCAATCGGTGATTGGCGTCGACATCGAGCCCGACGTGACCTTGTTCGGCATCAACCTGCGCGGCCCCGGCGGTCTTCTGCTGCTGTTCACTGAGGACTACCCGGCGGACTTCTTCATCTTCGAGCGGACTCCGACACAGACGGGCACCTTCACGTCGGTCTCCGGAATCGTCGTGAGTGACGACGAACTGGAGACGCGCGCGCCGACCGCGACCCTCGTGGTCAGCGGCACCCCGGACGTGCCCGAGCCGGCGAGCCTCACGCTGCTCGGCGCTGCCGCCGCAGGGCTGATCGCCCGTCGCCGGCGCCAGACGCGGCGGTCCTGAGTCGCAGCCAGGGCGCGGTACCTCACCGCGCCGATCTCGTCCAGCGGCGGCGTGGCCACACGCCGCCGCCCTTCGCCCTCGCCGCCATCCTCATGGCCAGCCGCGCGGCGCCCAGCCCCTAGTTCTTCACTTTCATGACGCCGTTCATCAGGCGCCAGTGGCCCGGGAACGTGCACACGTACGGGTAGTCGCCGGCCTGTGCTGGGGCGCGGAACTGCACCGTGATCGTCTGTCCGGGATTGACGATCGGCGTCGAGAAGAGCACCAGCGAGGTCTGTGGCACGTAACTCTGGGCCAACGCGTCGCCCGTCGTGAGCATCTGGTCGGCCGCGCCACCGAGCTGGGCCAGCGAGTCGGCGGCGCCCAGGATGAAGTTGTGCTGCATCACGTCGGGGTTGGTGAACACCAGCTGCACGAGCTGTCCGGGCGCCACCGTGAACTCCGCGCGATCGAACTTCATCTGTCCCGGGATCACCGTGAGCGCCACGGTCACGTCGGGTCGGGGCAACGCGGCAGCGGGCGGCGCGGTCCGTGCCGCTGCCGCCGTCGCGGCGGCCAGGTGTGCCGGGAGTTCGCCGGCCCTGGCGTAGAGCGACACGGCGTTGGTCTGGCGTTCGACCCGGTGCCTCCAGGTGCCCGCCAGCGACTGGCGCGCGCCGGCCACCTCCAGGTACAGCAGGTCGGGCGTGCTGAGGAAGCCGCCGTCGCCGCGGTAGTTCTGGATGCGGAGGGTGAGGACGTTCGACCCGGCCTTCAGCGCTTCGGCGGGGACGGTGAAGACCGGCAGCGCCGCAGGGGCGGCCGGATCGCGCGGCGGTGCCGGCACGGCCTGGCCGTTGACCCAGACCTCCGCGGCCTGCCCGATGCGACCGAGGCTGAAGCGGACCGGGGCGCCTGCCGCCGCGTCGAACGTCCGCGTGAACCAGACGACGCCGTCGAAGTCGGCCAGGCCCTTCGACTCCCAGCGGCCCGGAACCTCGATCTCCTTCCACGACGACGCCAGGCTGGCCGCCTCGGGCACGCGCCAGTCGGGGCGGTTGTTGCCCAGCCGCAGGGGCAGGGGTAACGCGGTCTCGGGCACGGCGTTCGGGTCGGCCTGGTAGAGCGGCAGCACGCGTGCGCGGTGACGATGCGCGGCCACGTACAGCGCGCGACTCAGCCAGCGATCCTTGAAGTTCTGCGCCTCGAGGCTGGCCGTGTAGATCGCCCTGGCGATCCCGTCCGACGAGGGCGCGTCGGCGAGCGCGAGGATCGCGGCCAGTCGCGTGTGCAGGTCGGGATCGCGCAGGAGCCCTGCATCGAGAATCGCCTGCGCGCCACCCGGGCGCGTGGCGAGCACGGTGGCCGCGGCCTTGCGCACGCCGGCGGCCGGGTGCTTCAGCGCCGCCACCACTGCGCGCCCTGCGTCGCTGCCGACGTCGGTGATCGCGCCCAGGCCGTCCAGCGTCCACACCGCGTGCAACGCGGCGCCGTTCAGGCCAATCTCGTCCACCGACGTGTTGCGGGTCAGCGCAATCAGCGCCGGGACGACATCCGTCGCGCCGCGCTCGACGAGCATCCGCTGCGCGTGCAGGCGCCACAGCATGTTGTCGGAGGACAGGCCCGCCACCAGCGAGGCCGGCAGCGACGCCGACAGCCGCGGCATCGTCGGGCGGCTGCCCGCCTTCGGCACGATCCGGTAGATGCGCCCGTGGTGCCGGTCGCGCATCGACGTCTCGTACGCATTGCCTGGACCGTTGCTGTACCCGGGCGGCGTCGGGTTGTGCTGGGCGATGAAGTTGTACCAGTCGGCCACCCACACGGCCCCGTCCGGACCCACCTGCGCGTGCACCGGGGCGACCCACTCCTCGGCGCCGGCCATCAGGTTGTAGCCGTCGCGCGTCACGAACCCCGCGCCGTCCTTCTCGATCACGCCCTGGCCGACGATGTGCGCCGTCGGCTCGGTGATGAAGGCGATGCGGTTCCAGTACGCCTTCGGGAACCGGCGCGCGGTGTACAGCTGGTGCCCGGCCGCCGCCGTGTAGCCGCCGTGCACGTCCACCTGCCGGATGTAGGGCGTGATGAAGTGCGCGTTGTAGAACTGCGCCAGGCTCTGGTAGCCGGGTCCGCTCACCGGACGGCCCCCGGTGCCCAGTCCCTCGACGCCGTCGAAGTAGCGGTTCGGGATCGCCACGTAGAAGCTCGGGTCGTTGTTGGCCGTCGATCCGAACACGTCGAACGTCTCCGAGAAGCCCAGGCCCCACGTGTTGTTGGTCGACCCGGTCACGAACTCGAAGCCCGATCCGTCGGGCCTGAACCGGAACACGCCCATGCCGAACTGCATCGGCTTGCCGTTCATCTCGCCCTTGAAGCCGGCGTAGCCGACGGTGCCCCACACGTAGTTGTCGGGGCCGTACAGCAGGTTCGACGGGCCGGCGTGGCTGTCGCTGATGCCCCAGCCGGTGCTGAGGACGGTCTTCTTGTCGGCCTTGTCGTCGCCGTTGGTGTCCTCGAGCAGCAGCATGTGCGGCGCGGCGGCGACGATGACGCCCTTGCCGGTGAACACCAGGCTGGTGGCCAGGTTGAGACGATCGGCGAAGACGGTGAACTTGTCGGCGCGCCCGTCGCCGTTGGTGTCCTCGAGGATGCGGATGCGGTCGGCGCCAGGCTGGCCGTTCAGCACGAGGTTGGGATAGTCGATGGCCTCGATCACCCACAGCCGCCCCCGGGCGTCGAACTGGAACGTGATGGGCTTGACGATGTCGGGCTCGCGCGCGAAGAGCTGCAGGTCGAACTCCGCCGGCGTCGTGATGAACTTCATCGAGTCGGCCGGCGAGAACGGCATCTGGTACTTCGGGGCCGGATCGCGCTTCTCGTAGTTGGGCACGTTGAAGCCGTCGAGGTAGGTGACCTCAGGCATCTTCAGCGCCTGCCACGCCTTGCGTGCCTGGTCCGAGACGGCCCACGTGGTGGCGCGCTCGACCAGCACCTGGAAGCCAGGGTTCCGCCACGTGCGCTCGTCGTGGCCGAACGCGGTGTAGAACACGCGGCCCTTGCCCTGCGTGCGCACCCAGGTGTACGGCTCACGCCCCTTGTCGTCGACCCGCTCCATCAGCACCGTGCGGTCGACCGGGTTGTGCCGCGTGTGGACGTAGGTCTCGTCCCAGGTGGTGAACGGCGCCAGGCCGCTCATGATCGGGTGGTCGGGGGCGACGATCTCCGCCGTGAAGTCACCGGTGCCGTGGGTGCTGAACTGCCCGCCGATCATCGGGATGTAGCGCGGCGCCTTCGTGAACATGAACGAGGCGCAATGCAGCGCGATCAGGCCCTTGCCGCCCTCGACGAACGACACCAGCGCCTGTTCCTGCGCCTCGGTGATGTCGGTGTGGTTGGCGTAGATCATGATCGCGTCGTAGTTGGCGAGCACCTCGGGCCGCAGCGCCTCCGCCGGCGTCGCCACGTGCGTGAGCTGGATGCCCTTGCGGGCCAGCGGCGCGGCCAGGATCGGCATCAGCGTCATCGACGGATGGTGCGTGCTCGTGTGGCCGAGGAAGAGCACACGGAGTGGGCGGCCTTCCGCCTTCGCGCGTTGCGCTACGGCGGACGAGTCGGCCGTGGGTCGCCGGCCTTCGGGGCGAGCGGCGCCCTGCCGAGCGGGCGCCGTGCCAGCGCGCGCGGGCGCCTGCCCGTGCGGGGCCGCCGTCGCGAGTACGACGGCCAGCGCGGCGATCAGCAGCGACGTGACACGCCAGGTGGTCGGTCTCATCGCGTGCGCCTTCCAGTGGCGCCGGCCGTGCGCGTGCCTTTCCGGCCCTTGCCGACCGCCGATGGCCGACTGCCGCGCTTCGATTCCCGACTCCCGACTCCCGACTCCCGACTCCCGACTCCCGACTCCCGACTCCCGACTCCCGTCCGAGCACCAGGTTCCTGAACCGCCGCGCCTGCGCCTCGATGCCCACCTCGGTGGCCAGCCGCTCGATGCTCGAGGCGCCGAAGAAGCCGTCGATGCCCTGCGTGCGCTCGAGCACGTACGCCACGTCCTCGGGCTCGGCGATGGGGCCGCCGTGGCAGATCACGAAGACGTCCTTGCGCACCGCTCGCGCCGCGTCGTGCATCGCCTGCACGCGGGCGGCCGCCTCGTCGAGCGTCAAGGCCGTCCGTGCGCCGATCGAACCCTTGGTGGTCAGGCCGAGGTGCGCGACCAGCACGTCGGCGCCGGCCGTCGCCATGTCTCGCGCCGTGTCGGGGTCGAACACGTACGGGCAGGTCAGCATGTCGAGCGCGCGGGCCTCGCGGATCATGTCCACCTCGAGGCCGTAGCTCATGCCCGTCTCCTCGAGGTTCTGGCGGAACGTGCCGTCGATCAGCCCGACGGTCGGGAAGTTCTGCACGCCGTCGAAGCCCATCGCCTTCAACTGCCGCAGGAATGCCGGCATGATGCGGAACGGGTCGGTGCCGCACACGCCGGCCAGCACCGCGACGTCCTTCACGACCGGCAGCACCTCGCGCGCCATGTCGGTGACGATCGCGTTGGCGTCGCCATAGGGCAGCAGGCCCGCGAGGCTGCCGCGGCCGGCCATCCTGAAGCGCCCGGAGTTGTAGATGATGATGAGGTCGACGCCGCCGCGCTCGGCGAACTTGGCCGAGATGCCGGTGCCGGCACCGGCGCCGATGATGGGTTGCCGCGCGGCGACCCGCGCCCGCAGGCGCCGCAGCATGGTCGATCTGTCGAGAAATGGCATAGGAAGAGATGGGCAGGCGTCGGCCGTGGGCGACGCGTGTGGCTACCGCTGATGGTCGGACATGCGTGCGCGGAACTCCGCAACGAGGGCGTCGGCGAACGCGGCGTCGTTGATGTGGGCGTCGACCTCGATCACGCGGACACGCGGCGCGACGTGCTGGCGCAGCGCGTCGAAGAGCGCGGCGTCGGCCGCAGGATCGTGGAAGGGCTGCCCGGGCGCGTCGAGCGCGCTCACGCCGCGCAGCGGCAGCACCAGCGACGTCGGCCCCGTGGCGGCGTTGAGTTGTGTGGCGATGCGCGTGCCGATCGCCATGCACTCGTCGGGGGTGGTGCGCATCAGGGTGACCGTCGCGTTGTGGCGATACAGCAGGCGCTCGCGGAACTGCGGGGGCACCGTGTCGATGCCGCCGAAGTTCACCATGTCGCAGGCGCCCACCGAGACCACCTGCGGCACGCCGCGTCGTGCGGCGGCCGACAGCCGCGTCGGCCCCGCCGTCAGAACGCCGCCGACCACCTCGTCGCACCACTCGGTCGTGGTCACGTCGAGCACGCCGGCGAAGTAGCCGTCGTCGATCAGGCCCTCCATCGCGCGCCCGCCCGACCCTGTCGCGTGGAACACCGTCACGTCGTACCCGGCGGCCTCGAGCGCGCCACGCGCCGCCGTCACGCACGGCGTCGTCACGCCGAACATCGTCGCAGCGACCAGCGGCCGGTGCCCGGGTGCCGCCGCGGCACTGCCGACCGCCGACTGCCGACTGCCGTCTTCCCGGGGTCCGGCGCCCGGGGCCCGGTGCCCGTTCTGTTCGACCATCCCGCACACCGCGCCGGCCGCGTTGGCCAGGATGCGGCGCGACAGCGGGTTGAGCCCGGCGATGTCGACCACCGAGTACATCAGCGTGACGTCCTTCACGTCGACGTAGGGCGCCGTGTTGCCGGAGGCCATGGTGGACACCATCACCTTGGGCACGCCGACCGGCAGCGTCCGCATCGCCGCCGTGATCATCGTGGTGCCGCCACCGCCGCCGAGGCCGAGCACGCCGTCGAACCGGCCCTCGGCGTACCAGGCGGGTACCAGCGCGCGGGCGCCGCGCAGCATGACGTCGACGGCCGCGCCACGGTCGGCGGTCGCGCGCAGGTCCGCGAGACTGCCGCCGCCAGCCTGCGCCACCACCTCGGCCGGCACGTCGGGGACGATGCGTGGCGCACCGAGGATCCCCAGGTCGACAAGCAGCGTGCGATGGCCGCGCGCCGCGATCAGGTCGCGGACGAACGCGTACTCGTCGCCTTTGGTGTCGAGCGAGCCGAGCAGCAGGATGGTGCGCGGCGTCACGGTCGCAGCGTGCTCCAGGGCGCCTCGCCCGACACGTCCACCAGCGGCGGCCCCTCGAAGATGGCCGGCGAGAGGATCGCCAGGAACACCAACGTCTCGTCCCCGGCATTGTAGGTGCCGTGCACGACGTCCTTCGGGATGTGGGCGATGTCGCCGGCGCCGAGCAGCCGCCGCTCGCGGTCGACCCACTGCTCGGCGGTCCCCGACACGACGTAGATGATCTCCTCCATGGCCGGATGGCGATGGAAGGCATGGCCGGTGCCGGGGGGCATCCGGACGCGTACCAGCAGCAGGTCGCGCGCGTCGGTGAGCCCGGGACGGCACAGCCACTCGTGCGGTCCCCACGGCAACTGCTCGACCTGCACGTCCGGTGCGGTCACGAAGCGCAGGGCGGCCACCGCCCCCGACTCGGTCACGTTCGATCTCCTCCAGCGTCCAGCGAGGCCCTCACGTGTATCACAGGCGCGCATATACTGCACGGCACATTACAGACACGGGCACCGTCGGCCGGGCACCGGGCACCGGGCGCTCCAGGCCGCATCTGGGACGGACGACGACTGCGCAGGCGCGCGGGGGGACGAACGGGCATGACGGAACGTGCGGGGCAAGGCGTCAATCGGACACGGCTGTTCTCGGGAATCTGCCTGGCGCTGATTCCCACGGGCGCGTCGTTCGCGCTGGTCAGCAACATCCTCGGCGCGTTGAAGCAGGACTTCCTGCTCACCAACTACCAGGTCGGGCTGATCGGCGGTGCAGCGCTGTGGGGCATGGCCATCTCGCTGCTGTTCTTCGGGCCCATGCTCGAGGGCTTCGGCCTGAAGAACGGCGCACGCGTCGGCTTTGCGTTCCACGTGACGGGACTCACGCTGATGATTGCCGCGGTCACCCAGGTCGGGTCGCCGTCGGGGTTCTGGATGCTGATGCTCGGCGCCGCCACCCTCGCCGTCGGCAACGGCATGATCGAGGTCACCGGCAACCCGCTGGTCGCCGCGTTGTTCCCCGAGGCCAAGACCACGCACCTGAACTGGTTCCACGCCTTCTTCCCGATCGGCATCGTCGCCGGCGGCATCGTCGGCTTCCTGCTGGCGACCTACGGCGGGAAGTTCGGTTACTGGCCGTATCAACTCGCGGTCATCTACCTGCCGATCGCGGTGTACGGCTCCCTGGTGCTGCCGCAGCAGTTCCCCGTCACCGAGAACACTGCGGCCGGTATCCCGGTGGGCGAGATGTTCCGGTACACGCTCACCAGCCCGCTCTTCCTGCTGCTGCTGGCGATGATGGCGATCACCACGTCGATCGAGCTCGGGCCGATGCGCTGGGTGCCGATGGTGCTCGAGGCCGTCGGCATGCACGGCATCCTCGTGCTGGTGTGGATCAGCGGCTGGATGGTGGTGCTGCGGCTGCTCGCCAGCCACTTCGTCGAGCGACTGGCGCCGACCGGCATGCTGCTGACCGCCGCCATCCTCACCGGCACGGGCCTGTTCTGCCTCAGCTTCGTGACCGGCCTGTGGTCGGCGCTGGCGGTGGCCACCCTGTACGCCTGGGGCATCGCGTTCTTCTTCCCGACGATGGTGGGCCTGGTCAGCGAGCGACTGCCGCGCACGGGCTCGCTCGGGATCGTGCTGACGGCCGGCATCGGCCTCGGCATGGCCGGGGCGGTCGGCGTGCCGTTGATCGGCAGCCTGGCCGACGGCTTCCTCGCCGAGGCGATCGATCCGGCGCAGGCGCGGGCGGTGCTCACGCGTGCGGAGGCCAGCCTGCCGGCGCACATCGAGGCGGCCCGCCGGGAACCGGGCGGGGCGCGGGTGGCCGACGTGGAGGGCGCACTGGCGGCGACGCGGGCGGCACTGGCCTCGCTCGGCACGTCCGATCACGTCGAGGGCGACGCCACCGCCACGGCGCTGCGCGCCATCGTCGCGACGCAGGTGGCCGACCCCGTGGTGGCCGATGCGGCGGCGATCGTCACCCCGGCCGAGGCACGCGGAGGGCAGGCGTCCTTCCGGTATGTCGCGCCCGCCGCGCTCGTGCTGATCGCGGTGTTCGGGACGATGTACGTGAACGACCGACGACGCGGCGGATACCGCGCGGAGCGAATCTGAGAAGCCGATGAATCCAGAGCCTGCGCAACAGATGTTCCAGTTGGTCTCCGGCGGGCTGGTGGCCCAGTCGATCAGCGTGGCTGCCGAACTCGGCATCGCCGACCTGCTCGCGCACGGCCCGAAGGCGACGGCGCACCTCGCGGCAACGGCGGGCGTCGATGCCGGGCGGCTGCATCGGCTCCTGCGGTTCCTGGCCAGCGTCGGTGTGTTCAGCGAGGATGCGCATGGCGCGTGGAGCCTGACGCCGATGGCCGACCTGCTGCGCACCGAGGCGCCGCAGTCGATGCGTGCGGGTGCCCGGATGCTCGGGCGGATGGCGGCGGCGTGGCCGCGGCTCGAGGAGACGGTGCGGACCGGGCAGTGCGCGTACACGCTGGCGTTCGGACGCCCGATATTCGAGGATCTCGCCCACAAGCCCGAGGACGCCGCGATCTTCGACAGCGCCATGACCTCGTTCCACGGCGGCGAGACCGATGCGGTGCTGAACGCCTTCAGTTACGACGGCATCGGCGTCCTGGCCGACATCGGGTGCGGCATCGGCGCGATGATGGCGGCCACGCTCGGGCGGTACCCCGAGATGCGCGGCGTGCTCTTCGACCAGGCCCACGTCCTCGAGCGGACGGCAGCCCACGTGCAGGCCTCGGGCGTGGCCGACCGCTGCTCGCTCGTCGCTGGCAACTTCTTCGAGGAAGTGCCGCCGGGGGCCGACGCCTACACGATGCGCCACATCCTCCACGACTGGCACGACGACCGGTGCATCGCCATCCTGGGGGCCATCCGGAAGGCGATGCCCGAGCACGCACGCCTGCTGATCATCGAGACCGTCGTGCCCACCGGCAACGACCCCTCACCGTCGAAGCTGTTCGACATGTTCATGATGGCGTTGCCCGACGGCCTCGAGCGGACGGAGGCCCAGTTCCACACCATCCTCAACGCCTCGGGCTTCAGGCTGTCGGGCATCACCGACACCGCGTCGCCCGTGTCGGTGATCGAAGCGCGCCCGGTGTAGTGCTTTGGGTAGGGCCGGCTTTCCGAGCCGGCCGCCAGGCGCGCCGCGACAGCGGTCACCGCAGCCGCTTGCGGAAGGTCACCTTGGCGTCGCCGTCCTGGTAGTAGTCCCTGATGCGCGCCTCCTCCTCGTACCCGGCGCGACGATAGAACTCGCGGGTGCCGTCGAACGCCGCGTCGCTCGAGGTGTCGACGAGCAGCAGGCGATCGCCGCGAGCGGCCAGGGTCGCCTCCACGTGATCGAGAAGGGCGCGGCCGAGTCCGCGCCGCCGTTGGGACGCATGCACGGCGATCAGCAGCAGGTTGCAGGTGCCCGCGGTGAGCGGCTCGCGGACGCAGTACGCCACGGCGAGTGGCAGCGGTTCCGCGGTCGTGAGCCACAGGTCGTCGCCGCTGGTGCCCGCGATGTACGCCGCCAGCATGCCGTCGAGCATCTCCGACGGGAAGAGGGTGGTGGTCTCGATGACCGCCTTCAGGGCAGGCAGGTCGTCGGCGCGAACGGCGCGGAAAGTCATCGGGGCGTCCATGGGAGTGGTTCGCTCCTAGGACGCCCCGTGCGGGCTCTTGGTGTCGGTGTCCGGCTACCTCTTCCAGATCGCGCCGATGCCGGCCTCCCACAGCGCCTTGTTGAGGGCCGGCAGGTCCTTCTGCTGCATCTCGTCGGCGCGGGCCTTCAGGGCCGCCCACTGCTTCGAGAGCACCTCCAGCCGATCGAGCGACGGCTGGTTCACGCGGGGCAGGTCGCTCTCGGTCTGGTTGAGCATGAACAGCCAGTTCGCGGTGAACCCGTTGGGGAAGTTCTCCACGTCGTCGTAGGCGCGCGAGCGGCGCTGCACCATCTCGCCGTCCCACGCCTTCAGCCTGGCCACCAGCGCCTCGCCGTCCTTCTTGAGCGCGGCGTGCTTCTGGTCCGACGGCAACTGCGCAAGGAGTCCCTCGAGCTGGACGCGCGCCTCGTACAGGCTGTTCACCGTGCGATGCATCGTCGCCACCTCGGTCTCGAGGCGCGTCATCAGCGTGTCGAACTCCGTGTACGCGGCGGGCGTGACCGCGTAGAGCGGGTTGGGCAGGATCTGCGCCTTGACGCTCGACCGCTGGTCGCCGCGCTTCAGCGTCGCCGTGTACGTGCCGGGCACGGCCTTGTGCCCGGCGTAGCTCGACTCGATGTAGACGTTGGGCACGCCCGGCAACGTCGCGTGGCGCATGTTCCACACGAAGCGGTTGAGGCCGGTCTGGGTGGTCAGCGTCGGCTCGGGTCGCGGGCCACCGTCCCAGCGCTTGGCGTCCGACTTCTTCGAGGTGAACGTCCGAATCACGCGTCCTGAGGCATCGGCAATCTCGAGGCTGATCTCCTCGTCCTTCTTCACCTCCGGCAGGCGGTAGTAGAAGACGACGCCATTGGCGGGGTTGACGCCATGGAAGGTGTCGGCGCCGGTGAACTCGTCGTCGGTGCGATCGAGCTCGCTGCCGCCGTTGGCCAGGTAGGCCGGCGACGGCTCGTACAGCCCGAAGGCCGGGGCGTCCTTCTTGTACTGCCGCAGCACCGAGAGGTCGTCGAGAATCCAGAACGAGCGGCCCGACGTCGCGGCGATCAGGCTGCCCTTGTGCACGCGCAGGTCCGTGATCGGGGTCATCGGCAGGTTGCGCTGGAACGGCAGCCAGTCCAGCCCGCCGTTCCACGACAGGAACAGTCCGCGCTCGGTGCCGGCAAACAGCAGGTCGCGGCGCACCTCGTCCTCGCGGACCACTCGGGTGAATGCACCTGACGGGATGCCCCGGTCGATCTTCGTCCACGTCGCGCCGTAGTCGGTCGTCTTGTAGAGGCCCGGCGCGTGGTCGTTGAACTTGTAGCGCGTGGTGGCGATGTAGGCCGTGCCCTTGTCGAAGGGCGACACCTCGATGGCGTTGATCAGGCACTCGGGCAGGCCCTTGGGCGTGACGTTCTTCCAGGTGGCGCCGCCGTCACGGGTCAGGTGCACGAGCCCGTCGTCGCTGCCGGTCCAGATCACGCCCTTCTCGTGCGGCGACTCCATCACGTAGGCGAGCGTGCCGTAGTTCTCGGCGCCGACCGCCTCGTTGGTGTACGGGCCGCCAGGCGTGTCCTGCTTGTCCTTCTCGTTGCGCGTGAGGTCGGGGGAGGCTTCCTTCCAGGTCTTCCCCAGGTCGGAGGTCTTCAGCAGCAACTGCGCGCCGTGGTAGTAGGTGTTGGGCTCGTGGCGGCTCCAGATGATCGGCGCGTTCCAGTTGAAGCGGTACTTCATGTCCCTGGCGCTCATCCCCAGGTACTGGATGGGCGCGGCCATGACGTTGGTGGAGGCCTTCGCCCTGGTGTCGATCACCTCGATGGTGCCCTGGTAGCTGCCGCCGAGCACGTACCGCGGGTCGTCGGGATCGAAGGCGAGGAAGGCGCTCTCGCCGCCTGCCGAGGCCGTCCAGTCGGCCTCGGTGATGCCGCCGGCCCCGAGGGCCCGGCTGGCAATCGACACCGACGTGTTGTCCTGCTGCCCGCCGTAGATGCGCCACGGGAACTGGTTGTCGACGTTGATGCGATAGAACTGCGCCGTCGGCATGTTGGACTGCGTGCTCCAGCTCTTGCCGGCGTTGAAGGTGATCGCCGCGCCGCCGTCGTTGGAGATCACGAAGTTGTTCGAGTCGGCCGGGTTGATCCACAGGTCGTGGTAGTCGCCGTGCGTGCCCGACAGCATCGACCAGGTCTTGCCGCCGTCGGTGCTGCGCAGCGCCGGCGCGCTCAGCACGTACACCGTGTCCTCGTGGTTGGGATCGACGAACACCTCGATGTAGTACCAGGCGCGCTGCACCAGGCGCGGGTCGCTCGAGGCCTGCGTCCAGCTCTTGCCCGCGTCGGTCGACACGAACAGGCCACGGGCGTCGTCCTTCATCGAGTCGCCCTCGACAAGCGCCCACACCTTGTCCGGGTTGGTCCGGCTCACCGCGATGGCCAGCTTGCCCATTTCGGTGGGCAGGCCCTTGGTCAGCTTCTGCCAGGTCTCGCCCGCGTCGGTCGACTTGTACAGGCCGCTGCCCGGGCCGCCGCTCGTGATCTTCCAGGGCTTCCGGCCGTGCTCCCACATCGCCGCGTAGAGGATCCGCGGGTTGGTCGCGTCCATCGACAGCTCCGACGCGCCCGTCTTCTCGTCGACCTTCAACACGTGCCGCCAGGTCGCACCGCCGTCGGTCGACTTGAAGATGCCGCGTTCCGGCGACGGCCCGTACAACTGGCCCTGCGCCGCCACGTACACCACGTCGGGATTCGACGGGTGCACGACGATGCGCGCGATGTGCTGCGTGGCCTCGAGCCCGACCTTCTTCCAGGTGCGCCCGGCGTCGGTCGACTTGTAGACGCCGTCGCCGCCGTGCGTCATCACCCCGCGCACGGCGTGCTCGCCGGAGCCGACGTAGACGACGTTGTGGTCGCTGGCGGCGATGGCAATCGCGCCGATCGAGGCGGTCTGGAAGTAGCCGTCCGAGACGTTCTTCCAGCTGATGCCGGCATCCTGCGTCTTCCACACCCCGCCGCCCGTGGTGCCCATGTAGTACGTGCGGGGATCGCCGGGCACGCCGACGGCGGCGTTGGCGCGCCCGCCGCGGAAGGGGCCGATGCCGCGCCACTTGAGCGCGGAGAAGACCTTGTCCGGATCCTCGCTGGCCCCGGGGGGCGGCGTCGGGGCCTGGGCGGAGCCGCGGGCGACAAGGGTGAGCACGAGCGCGAACAGCGCGATGAGATGTCGGGCGCTGCGGAACGGGAGCGGCAGGGTGGAGCTCGGCATGCGGCACCACGTGTACCACAGCCGCGGCCGGCCACGTCAGGGCGTGCCGTCGCACGCGGCCAGGGGGGCCACGATCGCGAGGCGGTCGTCGGCGGTTCCGGCGGCGATCGGCCAGGGATCCAGGGGATGCACGGTTCGCAACGCCCCGGTGTCGGGCCGCGGGCGACGGGGAATGGCGACCGTCAGGGCCAGGGAGAACGGGCGCCCCTGCAGGATCCGGAGTGAGATCACGCCCGTCTTCTCCGCCGAGGTCGACACGCCTCGCGCGCCATCCGACGCCAGCATCTCGCCGCTGACGAAGTCGGGAAGCGTGCCGTCCGCACACGTCACCGCCACCGTGATGGTGCGGGTGCCGAGCGGCGGCGGGAGCACGAAGGGTGCGGGCAACGCCGCGGCATGCCCCCGCCCCACGGTGATGCGGGTGGCCGTGTCGCGCGTCGGACCGCCATAGAAGGTGGGAGGGTAGGGCCGGTCGCCCGCCGATTCCCCTTCCGGATTGACGGCCAGGACGTACTGCCCGGCGCGCAGGTCCCGGAACACGAACCGCCCCTCGGCATCCGTGTTGCGGCCATTGACGATGCCAGCGTCGCCCGACCATGGCATGTGCTGGCTGGGGTTCGTGGCCAGCAGGCGGATCGGGACGTCGCCGGCGGGACGGCCATCCGAGGTCACCAGTGTTCCCTCGATACGTCCCGCGTGGTCGACGTACACGTGCGTGTCCGCGCATGCCGCTGCGTCCGGGAGCGTCACCTCCGCCGGATCGGCCTTGAACTCCTCACCGGCGTCGGCGCGTACCTCATGCCGCCCCGGCGGCACGTTCGGCAGCGTGAACCGACCCCATCCGTCCGTCTCGGTCACGATCGGCCCGCTTGGCAGATCAACCCACACACGGAGGCCGGGCAGGCGTTCCAGCGGTTCGCCCATGCCGGTGCGGACGATGTCGGTCATGCGTACCGTGCCGTAGATGTGGCCGGGCTTAGGGGGCATCTCCGGGTCCGGCTCTCCCGGCGCAATCCACCTCGTGGGACCGCACAAACCAATCCAGTTGCTCTCGCCCGCACCGGTGAAGACCAGGTACCGCTGGCCGACCTCCAACCTGGCGCCGCACGTCGAGGTGTCGGTGCGGATGTCGACCGTTGCGGTGTTCACGCCCTTGTAGGCGCGCCTCACGGCCAGCCGCATGTGATGGGTGTCGCCTCGGGTCTCGGCGCTCAGGACCTCGCCGATGAAGACTACGTCGCGGGCGTAGGCCTCACACGGTGTGGTCGTGCCCGCGCACGAGCAGGCTTCGGCCGTTCGGGAACCTCCCGACAGGACGACCAGGAACGCGAGCAGGCCGGGAACGATGAGCAGGCGCATGCTCCTTGAACGCCGTTCTCCGGAGCAACGGACAACCCGGCCGTCGAGGTACCCTCGACAGATGTCCACGGCCACGGTGTCGCCCCGAATCGCGGCCATCGTGGACCTGATCGACCCGGCGCTGCCGGTGTGGGACCTGTGCTGCGACCGGGGCGTCATCGGCTGCGCCGTGCTCGACCGGTTTCCCGAGGCGGCGGTGATCTTCGTCGAGAAGCGTCCCCGCATCGTCGAGGCCCTCAGGGACGCCGTGGCCAATCGTTCCGGTCGGCAGGGGCGCTACCGCGTCGTCTGCGACGACGTGCGACACATGCCCCTGCCTGACGCTCCCGCGAGCTTCGTGGTCGCTGGTGTTGGTACGAACCTCATCTGCGAGTTCCTGGCGCGAGTGGCTCATCGCGACGGCGATCGGGTCGTCTGCAGCACCAGCCAGTCGCCCGACCGGTTCGAACGGCTGACGGGCGAGGCCGGGTGGCGCGTCGTGGCCCGGCGCGACGTGGCGTCGAGGACCGGGAGGCAGACCGTGTGGGTGGTGGCACGGACCGACCACGCATCGGGCTAGACTGCGGTCGATGCGCCAGTCAGCCCCGTCCTTCAACGCCGCCGCGACCCTGCTCGCAGTCGTCGCCGTCCTGTTCGCTACTCACGCGCGATCCCCGGTCGCCGCCCAGGGGCCGGCTCCGGCGCGCGGCTCGACGGATGCCGCCGGGATCGGCCGGCAGGCGATTGGCGGCGTCGCCGGGCGTGGATGGTCCTCGGCCGTCGTGGTGGGGCAAGGACAACTGGTCCATACCGCGACGTTCACGCCCGTCGACGGGCAGGGCCGCGTCGTGAGCGCCGACCCGGCCGCGCAGGCCAGTCGCGTGCTCGACGACCTCGATGTGGCGCTGAAGGCCGCCGGGTCGGGGCTGGCGCACCTGGCGCGCCTCCACGTCTACGTCGCCGACGCGTCGGTCACGCCGGCCATCGACGCCGTACTGGCGAGGCGGTTCGCCGGTGCCGGGGCCCCGGCCCTCACGCTCGTCGAGTCGCAGATGCCGCGCGACGGTGTTCGTGTCGTGATGGATGCCATCGCGGTGACGGCGCGCCGAGCCCCCGATGGCCGCCCGGAACGCCTCGTCGTTCCGACACTCCCGACGCCGGTCGGCAATGCCGCGCACCTGGCCGTGCAGCCCGCCGGCCCCTTCGTCATCGTGTCGGGTCGGGCGGCGCAGGGCGACTTCGAGGCCGCCGTGCGCGGCACGATGGAGCAACTGCGGGGCGACCTCGCCGCGGTGGGACTCGGCTTGGAGCACGCCGTGCAGGTCAAGGCGTTCCTCGGCGACATGACGCGGGTCGACGACCTCCGGCGCCTCGTCGCCGCGACCTTCGCCGGCGTGGCGCCACCCATCGTCGTCACCGAGTGGCGTCGTGCGGGAGCGCCGACCGAGATCGAACTGGTGGCCACCGCGCCGGGCGCGACGGACCCGAGGGAGCGCGTCGCCTTCGTCGAGCCGATCTCGGCCCGGTACAGCCGCGTCGCCCGCATCTTCGCCGGGCGTCCCATCTTCGTCTCGGGGTTGTCTGGGCGATCTGCCGATCCGGCCACCCAGGTGCGCGAGATCTTCGCCGACCTGACGTCGCTGCTCGCGACCGCGGGCAGCGACGTGCGGCACATCCCCAAGGCGACCTACTACGTGGCCGATCCGGTCGCCGACGCCGAGTTCAACAACGTCCGGCCGACCCTCTTCGACCCGAACCGACCGCCGGCGGCCTCGAAGATCTCGGTGTCCGGCACGGGTCGCGCCGGCAAGGTCACCACGGTGGACTTCATCGCGGTCACGGTCGGCAAGTGAACGCGCGCGTGACGGGTCGCGTCCTGGCCGCTGCACTCCTCGCGGCGATCGTGGCCGCCGTCGTGGGCGTGTCGGCCCAGGTCGGCGATCGCGCCGCGATCGACACCGGGGCGCCGCCGCCGCACTGGGTGATTCCTCCCGCGCCGGTCCGCACACCGGAGGAGTCGATGCGGATGATGGAACTGCCCCCCGGGTTCCGCATCGAACTGGTCGCTGCCGAGCCGCTGGTGCAGGACCCGATCTCGTTCGCGTTCGACGAGCGCAACCGGCTGTGGGTGCTGGAGTGGCCCTCGTACAACTGGCCGCTGCGCGACGTGCTCGGCCTGCCGTCGGAGCCGACCCCCGCCAGCCGGCTCGTCGTGCTCACCGACACCGACGGCGACGGACGCCTCGACACGCGCACCGTGTTCGCCCAGATGGACTGGCCGCGCGGGTTCCAGTTGGTGGACGGCGGCGTCATCCTGTTCGCGCTGCCGCAGGTGCTGCTGCTGCGCGACACCGACGGCGACGACAAGGCCGACACCCGCGTCGTGCTGCAGGACGGCCTGCCGATTCCGGTCAATCCGCACCTGGCGCCGAGCAGCCCGTCGTGGACGCTCGACAACTGGGCGTATGGCCTGCAGGTGGGCGACCGCCTGCGGCTGGTCAACGCCACCCCGCTGCGCTCGCCGGCCGGTCGCCTGGCGGGGCAGTGGGGCATGTCCCACGACGACTGGGGGCGGCTGTTCTTCAGTTACAACGGCGACCACATCCGAGGCAGCCTGGTCCCCACGTCCTACACCGCGCGCAACCCCCAGTACACCGCGAGCGGTGGCATCGACGTTCGAATCGGCCAGGACAACGAGGTCTGGCCGCACGCCATCACGCCGGGCGTCAACCGCCGCGCCCAGCTGCACGACGATGGGAAGCTCAAGGTGTTCACGGCCAACGCGGCGCCGCTGGTGTACCGCGGCGATCAGTTCCCCGAGGAGTACCGCGGCAACGTCTTCGTCGGCGAGTCGGCCGGACGCCTGATCCGCCGCTCGATCGTCAGCGAGCAGGACGGCATCCTCACGAGCCGTAACGCCTATGACCGGCGCGAGTTCCTGTTCTCCAACGACGAGCGGGTGCGCCCGGTGTACACCGCCAACGGCCCGGACGGCGCGCTCTACGTCGCCGACATGTATCGCGGGATCATCGAGGGACACATCTTCCTCACGACGTTCCTGCGCAACCAGGCCGTGTCGCGCGGGCTGCAGCAGCCCTTCAACGGCATGGGGCGAATCTATCGCATCGTCCACGAGGGTCGGCCGGTGCCGACGCCACCGGTGGTCCGTCGCGGCGACGTGGCCGGCTGGGTGGCGTTGCTGTCGCACCCGAACGGCCACTGGCGCGACACCGCGCAGCGGATGATCGTCGCCTCGCGCTCCCAGCTCGCCGTGCCCGCGGTCCGCGCGCTCGCGACAACGCATGCCGACCCTCGCGTCCGCCTGCACGCGCTGTGGACCCTCGACGGCCTCGGCGCCGCCGACGATGGGGTCGTGCTGTCGGGCCTGGCCGATGCCTCGCCGCACGTGCGGAGCGCTGCGCTGCGGCTGGCAGAAACGCGGCTCGGCGATCCGGCGGTCGGTGCCGCCGTGCTGCGGCTGGTCGACGACCCTGACGTCACGGTGCGCCGCCAGCTGTTGTACTCGCTGGGCGAGACGCGAAGCCGCGCCGCTGAGGACGCACGCATGCAGTTGCTGCGTCGCGACGTGGATGCCCCGTTCTTCGTGGATGCGTTCATGAGCGGGCACGAGGGGCGCTCCCGGGAGACGCTGGAGATGGTCACCAGCACCGCGCTGTGGGAGACGGACCGGCCCGGGCACCGCGCGCTGGTGATCGCGCTGGCCACGGCGGTGGCCGGCGAAGGACGGCCGGAGGGCCGGGCGTTGCTGCGGCGTCTGTCGTCGGAGGGCAGCGGACGTCCGGCGTGGCAGCGCGAGGCCGTGCTCGAGGGGATGAAGGCCGCCAGGGCCGCGGCGCCGGAGATCACGTCGGCCGCGCCCAGGGATCCGGTGCTGGCGGCGCGCGTCGAGCGGGGCCGCAAGGACTTCGCGATCTGCGCCGCCTGCCATCAGCCCAATGGCCGCGGCCTGCCGGCGGTGGCGCCGCCGCTGGTGGGATCGCCCCGCGTGCTCGGGCCGCCCGAGGCCCTCATCAGGATCGTGCTCAACGGCCGCGACGAGGATCCGGCATACGCGGTGATGCCGCCGCTCGCGGGGTTGCCAGACGACCAGCTCGCGGCAATCCTCACCTATGTCCGTCAGGCCTGGGGGCATCAGGCGTCGCCGATCACGGCGGCGGCCGTCCGGGCCGGCCGGGGCGGGCGCGTGGGCGCCAGGTGACCGTCCAGACGGTCCGCCTGTACGACGCGTCGCGCACGCCGCGCGACTGGATGGAGCTGATCCAGCCGGGGCAGGTCGCGATCTTCGCCACGCGGCTCGAGGGCGGTGGGCCCTGCAGCCTGGACGGCGTGCCGACCAGCCACGAGGCGGCCACCTGCACCATTGCCGACACGCTCGCCGAGGCCGAGTCCCTGTGCCGGCGCCAGGCCGACCTGCATCCGGGTGTGCGCTTCGACGTCTTCGATGCGGCCGGACGCAGCGGTCCGCCGCTGCTCACCGTGGTGCACCCCTCGCGCGCCACCGCGATCGAGGGGCACGTCGGCAGCCGGCGGCGGAACACCATCATCGCGACCGTCCTGCTGATCGTCGGGCCGGCGCTCTTCTGGATCGACTGGTACACGGGCTGGTGGATGATCGTGCCGACCGTCGCGGGGTTCAACTTCATGCTCTTCGCGATGCGGCTGCTGCAGTTGAACGCCGCCTACACGTCGGCCGAGCGCCGGCGCGCGGAGCGCGCCGCCGGGCACGAATGACGCCCCGCTCCTGACCGCAGCCCGCCGACGTGAACGTCGGCGGCTACGCAGGGGAAGGCCGATGGTCCGGCGTCATCGCCGCCAGGAGCCCGTACCCGAGCCAGGGCGCGGCGCCGTATCCGATGAGCGGCGCCGGCGTCAGCCCGGCGTGCGCGCACAGGAACAGCACGGCGTAGTAGGCGGCGATGCCGGTCAGCGCGCCGTGCGTCAGCGCGCCGAGGCGCCACAGCCCGAGCAGGAACGACAGCTGGGCGGCCAGCACCAGCGCGCCTGTCGCAGTCGAGTGGGCGAACGCCAGCGCCACGACGCCCTCCACGTGGGGCACGGGTTGAAGAGGATCGGGTCGCCAGAACGCCCATGCGCACGCCGGGGCGAGGACGAGCTTGGGCCACGCCAGGCGCGCGCCGCCCTGCCGACGATCCACGAGCCAGTACGTCGCCACCAGCGCCGCCAGCACGGCGAGGAGCTGCGAGGCATCCGGGTGCAGCACGAGGGCGAAGCCTGCGAGGCAGGTCGCGGCTCCGGCGAGCCGCGACCTATGCACACCCGATCGCGCCAGCACGTGCTGCGCGTGCAGGAACACCGGGAGCAACAAGGGCGCCATGTACAGGCGGACAGCTCCGACGGCGAGCCAGCGGCGGGGCGGTCGTTCGTCGAGGAGGAGCGGCGCCGCGAGTCCGGCCAGTGCCACCGCCATCACGACGACGACCGGCACGTGCACGCGGCCCCGGAGCGCGCGTCCGCCCCCGGCGATCGCCAGGGCCAGCATGACGGCGCCTGTCTGCTGCAGCCACACGGCGCGCCCGACGGGAGCGATCGCCAGTACGACCGCCGAGGCGGCCAGCGGCGCCGCGCCCAGGAGCAGCAGGCGAGCCGTCGTCGACAGCACCGGCGCGTTCAGGGGACGGCCTCGCTCGTCGTCACGCCGAACGTGCGGACGCGGCCGTACGTCGCGGTGGTGAGCAGGCGCGCGCCGTCGCGGGCGATCTGCTCCTCTCGCAGCGTGGCGGGCACCACCGCGTTGGTCCGGGCATCCACCTCGAAGGTCGTGCGCAGGACCAGCTGCTCGGCGAGGGTGGTGAGCGACACCTCGCTCATGCGCACGACGCCGCTCGTCACGTCGATCTCGTACCGGGCGCGGATCGGGAGGTTGCCGCCGCTCTCGGTGCGGAGGAGGGTGGGTTCCTGCACCTCGCGCGCGACCAGCGTGCGCGTGCCTGTCGCCCGGCCCTTCTCGATCGTGTATGCGAAGCGGGACTGGTGGTGAGGTTGCAGGAACGCGAGCGCGAACACGGGACTGGTGGTCGTGCGCGTGCGCGCCCCCAGGAAGTACGCCGCGCCCGCGGCGGCGATGCGTTGCGCCTCGGCGATGCCCGAGCGTCCCTCTTGCAGGAAGAGCTGTTCGAGCCGGCCTTGCCGATCCACCACGGGACGTCCGTCGACCTCGAGCACGTCGCGGAAGGCGAGCCAGAAGACCGTCGACGCGGGGCGCACGAGCAGGAAGTCCGACCGCAGCGCGCGCCTGGCCGTGGCGCCGGGCGTCAGCACGCGCGAGTAGCGGCCGCCGAGTGTCGAGGGCGCCGCCGTGTACGTCTGCGTCAGTGTCTCCTCCATCACGACGTTGGAGAACCGCGCGACGAACGCCTCCACCTGCGCGGCGGCCTGCTCGAGCAACGGCGCGGCGTCCCCGGCCGCGCCAGCGCCCCCGGCGGAAGCGGCCCCGCAACAGGGCACGACGCGTGTCGCGATCCATCCACCGGCATCTCGAACGGCCACCACGAGTCGGGACGGCGTGCGCGGGGCGGGCGCCGTGAGCACGACCCGGAGCGTGCCGGCGGCGACGATGCGCGCGTAGTCCTCCGAGGTCACCTCGAGGACGATGTCCTTGCCTGGCAATGGCGAGGGCCGACTCGCCGAGGCGTCCCTGGCAGCGCGCGATCGCCCCGAGTCTTCCCGCCTCGCGGGTTCCACCTGCGCGTGGACGGCGAACGCCGCCTCGCGGTGATCTCCGGCTCCGCTGAACGTGATCGCCGCCTGGGGCACCAGGACCTCGATCGTCAGCGTGTCGCCTTCCACGGTCGGATTGACGTCGATGGCCTCGTCGGCGAAACGTTCGGGCGAGGCGAGCGCCTCCTCGATGGCGCGCTCGGCCTCCGTCGGCGCCACTGCCGTCGGCGCCGGTGTCGACATGTAGCCCTTGCGGTAGCGCACCGACACGCCGCCGCGCGTGATCGACACGGTGATCTTCCGCAGCTCGTCCTTGCTCCTGCTGGCTGGCGGGACATAGCCGAGCAGGTAGTAGCGTCGCGCGTCGTCGGCAGCGCGCCGCAGCACCGTGGCCATGTCGTTGGACTTCACGGTGAGGCCGCCGGTCTCGGCGGCGAGGCCTTCCACGTAGTCGCGGCCCGCGTCACCGCGCAGGCCGGCATAGGCAAACAGCGGACCCTGCCCGCCGGTCTGGGCCGTGCCGCGTGTCGACGGCATGATCGCGCTCGTCGTCACTCCTGCCGGATCGATCGTGTAGAAGGTGATCTGTGCCCTGTTGGCGGCGGCGACGACCTGCCGCAGCCCCGCCGCCGTCGCCTGGTTCTCCATGCGCCCGAGGGCCGACGTGGCGTCGCGGCGCGCCTGCATCGGGTCGAGGCCGGTGCAGGCCGACAGCGCCGCGGCAATCGCGTCCACCGCCTGCGACAGCGGGCTGATCGCATGGCCCGACGAATACAGCACGAGGTGCTTGCGGCCGTCGAGCGCGCCGAGACGCGTGGCGAGCCGCTGCAGCGCTTCGCTGGTGGCGGCGCTGCGCGCCTGCGCGTCGCGCAGCATCTGCTCGCCGGCCTCGATCGCGATCTCGGCGACGCGCCGCTGCTCGGACGTGGCCGCGCACGCCCGATCGACGGCGTCGAAGATGCCGCGCACGCCGACCGGGGGATCGAGTTGCGGCGCCAGCCTCGCGATCGCCGCGCCGAGGAGGGCGACGTCGGTGGTGAACGGCTGATCGACGATCAGGTCGCCGCCGACGCTCAGCACGGCGACGGGCATGTCGCGCGGCACGTCAGCGATGGCGGCGCGCAGCGCATCGCGCACCCGCGGAACGGCGTCGATCGAGAGCGACAGCGTGTCGACGACGATGACCAGCCGCCGCAGCGCCGCCGCAACTTTCGGGGCAGGAGCAGGGCTGCCGGCCTGCGCGGCGCCGCCCGGCACGACCGTCGCCATCCCCCGCGACGTGGAGGCGTCTTCGTCGCCCACCACACGCAGCAACTGGACCGGCTGACGCTTGCCGTCCTCCTTCACCTCGATCTCGTCCGGACGCAGGTCGGCGACGAACCGGCCATCCCGATCGACGGCGACCATGTCGATGACGACCAGGTCGGTCGTCGCGCGAAACGTGGGCCCGGGCTGCTGCGCGACGAGCGTCGCGACGCACGCCAGCGCCACGAGCACCAGCAGGCTCGTCGCACGGGCCCGGAGCGGCGGCAAGCCCGGTCTCGTCATGGGGCGTTGGCGAGTGTAGCGCGGGGGGGCACAAGCCCCGGAGGCCGAGTACCAGACCTGCCCCGATGCCCAATCGCCGGTGCCCGGCGCCCCTCAACCGGTGCCCGGTACTCGGTGCTCGGTGCCCGGTACCCGGTGCTCGGTGCCCGGTACCCGGTACTCGGTACCCGGTACTCGGTACCCGGTGCTCGGTGCCCGGTGCCCGGTGCCCGGTACCCGGTGCCCGATGCCCGGTACCCGGCGTCCGCCGCCCGATCAGTACCGAAACTTCGGCGGTGCGTCCGAGTTCGCCAGGGCCTTCACCGCTTCGACCGTCAGCCTGACTGTCCGCGCCATCTTGTCGAAGTCCACGCGATCGATCGTGTCGCTCGGCTCGTGGTAGCCGGGATGGAACCCACCGAACAGCCAGACGGCCGGCACGCCGTGCTGCAGGAACGGCAGGTGGTCGCAGCGGAACAGCGTCCGCATGGACGACTCGCGATCGAACTTGTCGCTCAGGGTCAGGCCCGCGGCCGGCGCGGCCTGCCGGAGGACGGCCGCCAGGTCCGGACTGTAGGCCGCGCCGACCAGGTTGAGCTGATCGCTCCGGCCCGCGGTGATCTCGTAGGCGCCCTCGCTCTCGGGCGTGTGCGCCTCGTTGCGTCCCACCATGTCGAGGTTGAGCACCGCGCGCGTCGTCGGCAGCGGGCGCAACGGGTGCGCCGCGTAGTGATACGAGCCGAGCATCAACTGCTCCTCGGACCCGAACGACACGAAGAGGACGCTGCGTGCGAGGCGGGCGCCGGCCAGTTGGCGTGCCACTTCCACCATGGCCACCGTGCCCGACCCGTTGTCGTTGGCGCCAGGGTAGAGGCGCCCCTGCTGCACCCCGAGGTGGTCGTAGTGCGACGTCACCATGATCGTCTCGTCGCGGAGGCGGGGATCGGTGCCCGGCAGCAGGCCGACGACGTTCCATGAGGGCTGGGGCGTGGCGTCGGCGCCGTTGACGGCGCGCAGCGAGACCGTCACGCCCGGCAGCGCCTGCGACGCGGGGCGGCCCGTGGCGTCGATGGCCCGCTGCAGGTCGGCGGGCGCACGGCCCGTGCCCCGCAGCAGGGCGACGGCGGCGTCGGCGGGAAGCGTGACGCGCGGGATGCCGAGCGCCCCCGCGACGAGCGCCTGCGCCGGGGCGTTGGCGCGTTCGGGAGGACGCGGCGCCGTGCGATGCGTGTTGATCGGTTCGGTGACGAGCAGCACGGCCGCGGCGCCGTGCTGTTGGGCCGTGCGCGTCTTCTGCCACGCGTTGGCGTGCAGCGTGAAGCCGGCGCCGTGCAATGGCGAGCGGGTGTCGTCTTCCTGTGGCTCGTGATCGAAGACGAGCACCGCCTTGCCGCGCACGTCGAGGCCCGCGTAGTCGTCGTAGCCGAACTCCGGCGCCGTGATGCCGAAGCCGGCGAAGACGACGTCCAGCGTGAGGTCCACCGGCGACGTCGGCGCGGGGAAGGCGACCGACAGGGGCGCGAATCGCTGCTCGTCACTGCCACGCCGCACCACGACCGACGATCGCTCGCGGTCGAGGTGCAGCGGCACGAGGTCGAAGCGCTGCAGGTAGGCGTCGCCGTCGGCCGGGCGCAGTCCGGCATCGCGCAGGCGCCCGACCAGGTACTGCGCCACGGCATGGCTGCCGGGCGTGAGCGACGCGCGTCCGGCCGACTCGGCCGACGTCAGGACCTCGAGATCGGCGCGCATGCGTGCCGTTGCCGCGTCGAGGGCGGGCGGCTGCGCCAGCAGGGCGGTCGCCGGGAGGGCGATCAGGAGCGACAGGAGGATGCGGGTCGGCACGACGCGGCAGTGTACGCCGACCGCTGGCCGAAACATGCGGATGGCGCGGGGACTCACCGCGCCGCTCCGCGTCTCACCTCATGCCGGAACGGTGGAGGCGACCAGGCGCTTCATGTAGGCGAGGGCCATGGCGGTCGCGCGATCGACCTCCTCGATGCCGGCGACGCGGTGGTCGACCACGCACGGCAGGCAGTACTCGGAGACGAGGTAGCCGTCGTAGCCGATCCGCTGCAGCTCCGCCAGATAGCGCGCGTAGTTCACCGGACCACCGAACGACGGGCACGGCCCCTGGGCGACGCCGCCATCCGGCGCGTCGACGAAGTTCCAGGCGCCGTAGTGCGTCAGCAGGACGTGCTCGCCACAGGCCCGGACCGCCTCGGTCATGTAGGCATCGGACTGCCGCTCCTTGAACAAGGGCGCGTCGAGGCAGGCTCCCACGTTCGGGCGATCGAGCTCGCGGATCATCGCGAGGGTGTCCTCGTAGCCGGGGCGCAGCACCGGGGCGTGGTTCTGCAGGGCGAGCGTCAGCCCGCGCTCGGCGGCGAGGTCGGCAGTCTCCCGCAGGCCGTCGAGGGCGCGTTGCCATCGGCGGAGGTCGGCCGGGTAGAGCCGGCTGTAGTAGTTGCCGCGCTCGTACGGCACGTAGGTCGCCGTGTCGTCCTCGTCGTCGACCAGGCCCGGCCAGGCCGCGAAGACCTTGACCAGCGGCACGCCGAGGTCCACGGCCAGGTCGAGCACCAGGCGCATCATCGCCAGGTTGTTCTCGCGCTCCTCCATCACCGGGCTGGCGAAGTTGGACATGCTCTCGATCGCACAGAGCTCGATGCCCTCGCCGTCGGCGGCGGCGCGAACGGCGGCGCGGTCGGCGCGCGTCAGGTCGAGCGGCGAGGCCACCGGACGCTTGGTCTCGATCGACAGGCCGTCGAAGCCGAGGTGCCGCGCCTTGCGGACCTGTTCGATCAGGCTCAGGGCGGGGCCGTCGTAGAACAAGCCCGCGTACGTCACCGTCAGCAACCCGAACCTCACGTCCGCCTCCCGTCGTGGCGCTCCACGCTGCGCATGGCGCTTCATGTCACGCGGCGGGGCCGCCGTCAAGTGTCGAGCCGACCACGCGTCCTCGCGGCGCCCGGGACCGCTCGGCATGCCGCGCTGCCGAAGAAGGCCCTTGATTGCCCGGCAACGAACCCGTACCGTGGCGCGCAGCGCGACGAGGCCGGCCGCCGCGCCTTGGTCATCGGCCGGCACGGTTCGTTATCGAGGAGACACGATGATCGGTCGGGTGGCAGGGGCCGCAGTGGTCTTGCTGGCGGCAGTGGGGTCCACGGGAGCGTACGCACAGGCGCCGCAGCCCTCCGATGCGCTGATCGGGCGCTGGGATCTCGTCGTCGAACGCGGTGCGCAGACGGCGCCTTCGTGGCTGGAGGTCGAGCGCTCCGGTACCGCGACCCTCGTCGGCCAGTTCGTGGGCAGCGGCGGCAGCGCTCGGCCGATCGCGAAGATCGAGTTCGCCGACGGCACCTTCCGCTTCGCGATCCCCCCGCAGTGGGAGAGCAACCCGAAGGACATCACCTTCGAGGGCCGCGTCGAGGGCGAGCGCATCAGCGGCTCGACGACGATGGGCGATGGGCAGGTGGTGAAGTGGACGGGCACGCGCGCCCCGGCGCTGCGCCGGGCCGGCAAGCCCGTGTTCGGCGAACCGATCACGCTCCTGGCCAGGGCGTCGCTCGAGGGCTGGCAGCCGCACGGGCGCGGCGAGAGCCAGTGGAGCGTCAAGGACGGGGTTCTGGTCAACGCCAGGAGCGGGGCCAATCTCGTCACCACCCGGACGTTCGAGGACTTCAAGCTGCACGTCGAGTTCCGGGTGCCCAAGGGCTCCAACAGCGGGATCTATCTTCGCGGTCGCCATGAACTGCAGATCGACGATGCCTACGGGCTCGAGCCGTCGTCGCACCACCTCGGCGGGCTCTACGGGTTCATCGCCCCGAGCGAGGCGGCGGCGCGTCCGGCGGGCGAGTGGCAGACGATGGACGTCACCCTCGTGGGGCGGATGCTGACCCTCACGCTGAACGGCACGATGGTCATCTGCAACCGTGAGATTCCGGGCATCACCGGCGGCGCCCTCGACAGCAAGGAAGGCGAGCCAGGACCGCTCTACCTGCAGGGCGACCACGGCCCCGTGGAGTATCGGAACATCGTCCTCACGCCGGTCAAGGGCACGGCGCGCTGAGGCATGGGCAGGTCGGGGTGCCGCGCTGGTCGGCGGCACCCCCGTGTAAGTTTGTCGTAAGGCTTCCCGACAGTCTGGGGCGAGACGGTGTAAATAGGACGCGAAATCGTCGCGTCCATCTCTGCTGTCGAGCATGGACCGCAATGTGCATGACGAGGGCCGACTGTTTCCCTCTCCTGCATACGTAGCCAATCCATGCTGAAGTCCGTCGCCGTCGGCACCCTCCTCGCCCTCCTCGCCCTGGCTCCCAACACCGCCCTGGCACAACCCTCAGACCTGCTGCTTCCGTCGCAAGCGTCCACGACACGCCCACAGGGTGTGGCGATGGGGCGACGTTCGCGGCCAGTGCGTGTCAGCTTGCCGGCGCTCGCGCGTGAGAGCATCAAGCTCGACCTCTTCGACGATGTCGTGGTGACCGTCGACCGCGTGCTGGTCGACCAGCCCGGTCCGGACCGCCTCGTATGGGTGGGCAAGGACGAGTTCGGCGCGCAGGCCGTCATCACGGTGGCCGCCGGCGTGTTGACCGGCACGGTACACATGCCGTTCGGGATCTTCGAGATCACGCGCGACCCGGGTGGCGACTACCGCGTCGTGGAGATCGACCCGGCGGCGTTCCCCACCGAGGATCCCGACGACGCGGCGGCCGGCCTCGACCTCGTGAGCGAGGTCGTCACCGACCCGGTCGCCAACACCCCGACCGGGGAGTTCAGCCTGACGGGCACGCCCACCGACATCGCCGTGATGATCGTGTGGACCCCGCGGTCGGAGACCGCCGGCGGCGGTCGCGCCGCGATGGACAGCCTCGCCCTGAACCTCGTGGCCAATGCCAACCAGGTGTACGTCAACAGCGGCGTGAACGTGCGCCTGACGCTGGCCTACGCTGGCCCCATCAGCTTCACGGAGACCACGAGCGCGAGCACCGACGTGGCCAGCCTGCGGTCGCCGACCGACGGCAAGGCCGACGGCATCCATGCCCTGCGCGACACGTATGCCGCTGACATCGTGACCATGCTCGGCGAGTACAGCGGCACCGGCTCGTGCGGCTACGGCTACATCATGACCCCGCTCTCCTCGAGCTTCGCCTCCTCGGCGTTCAACGTCGTGGACCGCGGCTGCTCGCTGGGCAACCTCTCGTACGCCCACGAGGTCGGGC
This sequence comes from Luteitalea sp. TBR-22, assembly GCF_016865485.1. Taxonomy (NCBI): domain Bacteria; kingdom Pseudomonadati; phylum Acidobacteriota; class Vicinamibacteria; order Vicinamibacterales; family Vicinamibacteraceae; genus Luteitalea; species Luteitalea sp. TBR-22. The sequence continues at coordinate 2,144,573 of NZ_AP024452.1, forward strand.
ACAACCAGGGGATGCTGCACAACCGCGCCGACGCGGGCGGCCTGACGCCCTCGCAGCCCTACGCCTACGGCTACCAGGATCCGTCCGGCGCGTTCCGCACGGTGCTGTCCTACGGCTCGATGGTGCGCATCCCGTACCTGTCCAGTCCGCTCACGACGTACGGCGGACGTCCCACGGGCACCAGCACCGAGGACAACGCGCGCACGTTGTCCCTGAACGCCGCCACCGTCGCCGCGTTCAGGGGCGGCTCGACCACGACCACGCCAACCACGTCGCCCTCGTGCACCTACGCGCTGTCGGCCACATCGCTGACGTTTCCGGTGGGTGGAGGCTCGAAGTCGGTGTCGGTGACCGCTCCGAGCGGCTGCGCCTGGACGGCCACCGAGTCGTCGGGTTGGGTGTCGCTCAACACCACGGGCGGGACCGGCAGCGGCACGGTGGTCGTCACCACCACCGCCAACGGCAATGGGTCGACCCGCAAGACCACCGTCAAGATCGCCGGACTGAACGTCTCGGTGCGACAGCGCTACTGAGCGGCACCGCGCCCGCACGGCCACCGACGACGACTCCGGTCGTCCGAGGTGGCTGCGGGCCCTCACGGTCCTCGCTGGAGCAGGGAACCTGCCCTGCCGATTGAGGGACTCAGGATGGTCAGGGAGGCACTGCGGGGCGGAACATGCGGCCGGCGCGCGCCGCGCCTCCTGTCCGTGTGCCTGGCGCTGGCATCCCTGACGCTGTCCCGGCCGGTCGAGGCGCTCGACCCGGCGCGCCTGGTCTCGCAGTACGTCCGGCAGTCCTGGGATGCCGCCGACGGCCTGACGCAGAACACGGTGCAGGCCATCGTCCAGACGCGGGACGGCTACATCTGGCTCGGCACCGACGCCGGGTTGGTCCGCTTCGACGGCGTCCGTTTCACCACCTTCGACCGGCACAACACGCCGGCCCTTGCCCGACACAACGTCCGCGCCCTGGCCGAGGGGCCCGATGGCTCGCTCTGGATCGGACTGCAGCCGCACGGCCTGGTCCGGCTGCGTGATGGCCGTTTCAACGTGGTCGGCGCCCGGGAAGGGCTCCCTGACGCGGCGGTGTCGTGCCTGCTGGTGGATCGCGCCGGCGCGCTGTGGGTGGGCACGTTCGGCGCCGGCGTGCTGCGCCTGTCGGGCGGCCGCTTCGAGACCTTCACTCGATCCCGAGGCCTCGCGCACGACCAGGTCCGGTCGATGGTGCAGGCCCGTGATGGCGTGATCTGGGTGGGCACCGACGGCGCGGGCGTCTCGCGAATCGCCGATGGTCGGATCCTTCCGGCGCTGCCGCCGTCGGCCCTGACCGGTTCGGTGATCTGGAGCATGGCGCAGGACCGATCGGGGGCCATGTGGTTCGGCACGTACGCCGCCGGCCTCTGGCGTCTCGCCGATGGACGGCTGACCCACTTCGACGACGCCGATGGGCTGCCCTCCGACAACGTCTGGGCCCTCGACGAGGATCGGGACGGCAACCTGTGGGTCGGCACCAGCGCCGGCCTGGCGCGGCTGGTCGACGGCAGGTTCACACCGGGGGCCCGCGCCGGCGGCGTCGTCCGGACGCCCATACGCAGCCTGTTCGAGGATCGCGACCACGCGCTCTGGATCGGCGGCTACGGCGTCGGCCTCAGCCGGCTGTCCGACGGCGCATTCACCCCGACAGGCACCGACGAAGGCCTGTCGATCGATCGCACCTTCGGACTGCACGAGGACGCTCACGGCGTCCTGTGGGTGGGGACCGACGGCGGGGGCTTGAACCGGATCGATCGCGCCGGCCCCCACCGGGCCATCACCCACGTCGAGGGGCTCCCGAGCAACAGCGTGTGGGTGGTCACCGGCGGTCCGGACGACTCGCTCTGGGTGGGCAGCGAGGGCGGCGTGTCGCGTCGGGAGGGGCGCGGCTGGCGCACCTGGACGCGCGCCGACGGGTTGTCGGAGAACCGCGTCTGGGCGTTGCGGTGGCTGCACGACGGCACCCTCCTGGTCGGGACCTTCTCCGGCCTCGACAAGCGCGTCGGCGACCGCTTCGAGCCGCTGGTGCCCGGCAGCACGGCATTCCGCAGTGGCGTCCGCTGGATCCTCGAGACCGCCTCTCACGACGTCTGGGTCGCCACCAACAGCGGCGGGCTCGTCCGGCGTCGTCCCGACGGGCAACTGCGCGTGTTCACCAGGGCGCAGGGGTTGCCCGGCGACGACATCGTGTCGTTGTACGAAGGACCGGTCGGCACCATCTGGGTGGGCTCGCGCAGTGGCCTGGCCCGCATCCGCCAGGACAGCGTGGTGGCGTTCACGCCGGAGCAGGGCATGCCCGACGACGGCGTGTTCGGCGTGCTGACCGACGACCGGCAGCAGCTCTGGGCGTCGAGCAAGCGCGGCATCTTCCGGGTCGGGCTCGCCGAGCTCGACGACGTGGCACGGGGGGCGCGCCGTCGCGTGACGCCGCTCTTCTTCGACAAGGGCGACGGGCTGCGCAGCCAGGAGGGCACCAGCGGGTCGCAGGGCGTGGCGATACGCGACGCGCAGGGCCTGCTCTGGTTCTCCACGCTGAAGGGGGTCGTGTCGCTCGAGCCGGCGCGCCTCGGCAGCGGTGGGCGCGTGCCGACGGCGGTGATCGAGCGCGTGTCGCTCGGCGAGCCGCGGCAGGTGATCGACGGACCGTTCAGCGACAGGGCGGTGGTCGTCCCGCCCGGGCCGCGTGGCCTCGCGATCGACTACACCACGCCCGACGTCGCGCAAGCCCATCGCACCCGGTTCGAGTACCGGCTCACCGGCGTCGACCCCGAGTGGGTCGCCGCCGACACGCGCCGCGTCGCCTACTACACGTGGCTGCCGCCCCGCCGCGTCACCTTCGAGGTGCGGGCGATCGATCCGGAGGGCCGGCGCGGCCCGGTGGCTGCCTCGCTCGCCATCGACGTCCAGCCGTTCTTCCACGAGACCTGGTGGTTCAGGGGCCTGCTCGGCCTCATCGCCGCCGGCCTGATCGCCGGAGGCGTGCGGGCGCGCACCGCGGTGATGCACGCCCGCCACCGCGACCTCGAGCGGCAGGTCGAGGAACGGACCCGGGCGCTGCACGAGGCCAAGATCCGCGCCGAGGACGCCAGCAAGGCCAAGGGCGAGTTCCTGGCCAACATGAGCCACGAGATCCGCACGCCGATGAACGGCATCATCGGGATGACCGACCTCGCGCTCGAGTCGGCCGCCGATGGCGAGACGCAGCGACACCTCAGAGTGGTGCGTGACTCGGCGCAGGCGCTGCTTCGCGTGATCAACGACATCCTCGACTTCTCGAAGATCGAGGCCGGCAAGCTCGAGATCTCGCCCGTGCCGCTCGACCTGCGCGACTGCCTCGACGGCGTGATGCGGACGCTACGGTTCAAGGCCGAACAGAAGGGCCTCGCCTTCGACTGCACGGTGGCGCCCGACCTGCCCGTCCACGTGGTCGCCGATGGCGATCGCCTGCGCCAGGTGTTGCTCAACCTGCTCGACAACGCCCTGAAGTTCACCAGGGAGGGATCGGTGCGGCTCGACGTGTCGGTCGACAGGAGCGACGAGCAGGGACTGACGCTGGCGTTCAGGGTGACCGACACGGGGATCGGCATTCCCCTGGACACGCAGTCGCGCATCTTCGAGGCGTTCACGCAGGCCGATGGATCCACGAGCCGGCTGTACGGCGGCACCGGCCTCGGTTTGTCGATCTCCACCCGGCTCGTGCAGATGATGGGCGGCGCCATCAGCGTCGAGAGCCAACCGGGCGTCGGGACGTCGTTCCGGTTCACGGCACGCGTCGGTCACGTGCGGACCGATGCCGCGCTGCGCCACGGCACGGCCCTGGCGCGTCCCGCGGCGTCGCTGCGTCCGCTGTCCATCCTGCTGGCCGAGGACCATCCGGTGAACCAGCGGATTGCCGTGGCCGCCCTGAGCCGGGCCGGCCACCGGGTCGTCGTCGCGCCCGACGGCGCCGCTGCCGTCGCGGCGGCCGAGCAGGGCGCATACGACATCATCCTGATGGATCTGCAGATGCCGCACCTGTCGGGGTTCGACGCCACGGCAGCCGTGCGCGAACGCGAGGCCCGCCTCGGATTGCCGCGCGTGCCGATCATCGCCATGACCGCGCACGCGATGGCCAGCGAGGTGCAACGCTGCCTGCAGGCCGGCATGGACGGCCACATCGCCAAGCCCGTGCAGGTCGCGGCGCTGGCCGGGATCGTCAGCGAGTTCGCGGCACGAGGCGAGGCTGCAGCGACACGTTGCTGAGCTTGTCGGCTGATCCGACCTGATGGCACACTCGCGCCCGGACCCCTTCAATCCACGGAGGCATGCGTGCGCACCAGGATCCTCGTCGCCGACGACCACTCGATGGTGGCCGACGGACTCGGACGCATCGTGGCGGATGTGGCCGACCTGCTCGGCGCTGCGCACGACGGGCGTGAACTGGTGGAGGCCGCCACGCGCCTGAAGCCCGACGTCATCGTGACCGACGTGGAGATGCCTGAACTGAGCGGCATCGATGCCATGCGGCACCTCCGGATGGTCGGTTGCACGGCCCGCTTCATCTTCCTGACGATGCACCGATCGCCGGAACTGGCCGCCGAGGCGCTGCGTCTCGGGGCGTCGGGGTACCTGCTCAAGGAGGATGCGGGCGAGGAACTGCTGGTGGCGATCAAGGCCGTCGTCGGCGGCCGCACCTACCTGACGCCCCGCCTCACCGCGCACGTGCTGCGGCAGATGGCCGCTCCTCCCGATGCGGTCTCGACGCTGTCGGACCGGCAGCGGCAGGTGTTGCGCCTCGTCGCGCTCGGCAAGCGCATGAAGGAGATCGCGTCCGAACTGGACATCTCGGTGCGTACCGTCGAAGGCCACAAGGCGCAGTTGATGGATCGACTCGGCTGCGAGAGCACCGCCGACCTGGTGCGGATCGCGATCAAGCAGCACATCGTGCCGCAATGAGCGGGCGCGCCACCGCGTAGTTTCCGCCGCCTGCTCACGGGGTTCACCGGATGTGCGTCGCCGCTGCGGCGCCTAGCATGACTGCGCCCGAGCGGCGATCGTCAAGGGGCGGTCGCCTGACCCCGCCATGCCCCGCTGCCGCGTCGTGCTCGCCGAGGACCATGCCCCGATGGCGGCGGTGCTGCGCGCGCTGCTCGGGGAAGTGTTCGACGTCGTGGCGGAGGTCGCCGATGGCGAGGCCCTCCTGGCGCACTCCACGGCCCTGGCCCCCGACGCCATCGTGTGCGACATCGGCTTGCCGCGCCTGAGTGGCCTTGACGCCGCCGAGCGGCTGCTGGCGCGCGATGCCCACGCCTGCATCGTGCTCGTGACGATCGACGTCGATCCGTCGTGCGTCAATCGTGCCCTGGCCATCGGGGTGCGCGGCTACGTCGCCAAGCCGGACGCCGGCGAGGAACTGGTCCCGGCCGTGCTGGCGGCGCTGGCGCGCCGCGTATATCTCTCCTCGAGCGTGCGCCCCGCCCCGCCGTCACGCCATCCGTAACCACGGACTTCGAGCTCAGCCGGAATCCTTCCGTGGCTTCGGTGCGTCTCTCCCTCCGAGCCCGGGTCGGTGGACTGCGCGGGGACCTGACAGCGTGTCCTCAATCGTGTAAGTCGAGCCCGACATTCGCTGTCGAAGATCCCGCCGTGTTCAGCCCGAAACGCGAAGCTCGGCGGCCTGTCTCGCGGCGCAGATGGCGCCGGGCCCTGGCCGCAGGCCTGCTGGTCGCGACGTGCACGATGGCCACCGGCACGGCCATGGCGAGGCAAACGCAGCCGCCATCTGCCGAGCCATCGTCGGAGGCCTCGACGACGACCATCCGCGAAGTGGGGGGCAGGCTACTGCTGAGCGACGAGACCGTGGTGGTCGCGCCGGAGCCGGGCGCCGTGGTGCGTGATGCGTCGATTGCCACCAAGGCCGAGAGTCCGATCCTCGAGACGCCGCGGAGCGTCACGGTCGTCGACAGGCGCACCCTCGACGACCTCGGCGCGCTCAATCTCTCGCAGGCCCATGACTACACCGTCGGCCTCACGCCGTTGGACGAGCGAGGCCTTGCCGTGGCGCGAGGATTCCCGATCGACTTCTACGACCTGCGGCGCGACGGGCTGCGCACCTACGCCTGGAGCGTGCGCGAAGTCGCGGCGGTCGATCGGGTCCAGTACCTGCGCGGGGCAGCCTCGGTGCTGTACGGTGACGGCAGTCCGGGCGCGCTGGTCAACATGGTGCTGAAGAAGCCGCTGCCGGTCGGCCGACGCGAGTTCAGCGGGACCATCGGTGGGGCAGGGCTGCTGCGGGGCACGGCCGACGTCACCGGACCGATCGCGGCGTCGAGGCGGGTGCGCTACCGGGTGATCGCGGCGGTCGAAGGTCTCGACAACGGCTTCGACAACGACGAGCGCCGCATCAGCCTGCTGCCGACGCTGGCCGTGGACATCGGCACGACCGGATCGCTGACCGTGGACACCGAATGGTACCGACAGCGCGGGCGTGCCTACCGCCACCTCGTCCCCGCGACGCCGTCAGCGCAGCGAGGTGACTTCTCGGGATATCCCTGGGATCTCAACGTGAACGCCCCGGAGGAGGGATGGGTGGGCAGCAACCTGTCCCCGGGCGTGCGCTACGACGTCGCCCTCGGGCGCAGCGCCAGCCTGCACGCGGCCGGGCGCTACACCCGGATCGACGGCGACATCGAGGGGCAAGGGCTCGTGGGGCTGTCGGCCGACGGCCGTACGGCCCAGCGCATCGCCTACGACGAGGACAGCACTTGGCACGAGTACCAGACCGACACCTTCGCCGTCAGCACGTTCACGACCGGTCGCCTCCGGCATCGCCTCGTAACCGGCCTCGAAGCAGGGCTGAGCACGGCCGACCGCTCCATCGCGAGCGGGCCCGCCACGCCGCTGGACGTCACCATGCCGTCCTATCCCCCACAACTGGCGCCCCCGTCGCGACGTTCCGCGTACGACATCGGGCGGGCCGGCCTGTACGCGAGCGATCAGGTCGGGGTCGGCGGCCGCGTCACGCTGGTGCCATCGATCCGGTGGAGTCGCATTGCCGTCGACCAGCGGATCGCCGACGGGCAGCAGGCCTCCTCGGCAGACACCGTCGTCAGCCCCGGCCTCGGCGTGGTCTGGCTGGGTCGGCCGTGGTGGTCGGTCTACGCGAACGCCTCGTCGGGATTCGAGCCGCCGACGCCGGGCCAGTTCGACCCCGATGGCCGGGCGCTCGCCCCGGCGCGCCACGCGCTGCTCGAAGCCGGCATCAAGGCCGAAGTCGGCCGTCGGCGCCTGAGCGTGACGGCGGCCGGCTTCCACATCCGACGGACCAACGTCGCGGAGGCGGATGGTCGCGGCGCGTTCCGGCAGATTGGCCAGGCGGAGAGTCGCGGAGTCGAGGTCGAGGCCCTCGGGGCGCTCACCTCGTGGCTGTCGGTGCGCAGCGGGTACGCCTGGACGGCGACGGCCATCACGCGCGACGCCACGGGGGCGGAGGGCAACCACCTGCCGAACGCCCCGCGTCATGCCGCGCACGCGTGGATCACCGCGCGCCTTCCGTGGGGGCAGGGCAGGCCCCTGACCGTGGCCGGCGGGGTGGTCGCGGTGTCGTCCCGCTTCACCACGCGCGACAACCTGATTGTCGCGCCAGCCTACCGGCGACTCGACGCATCGGCGTGGTATCGCCCGGGCGATTCGCCCGTCTCGGTGGGCGTCGTCGCGTTCAACCTCGCCAACACGCGATACGTGACATCGGGCGCCGGCGCCACGTTCGTGGCGGCGCCACTCCGTCGGGTGAGCCTGCAGTGTACGACCACCTTCTGACTGTGGGCCGATGGTACGGCGTGTCCGTGCTCCTGCTCGGCGTCGCCCTGGCCTGCGGCCCGCGATCGGCCGTCGCGCAGGCACCGGCACAGCCGCCGGCCGGCGACGCTCCGGCCATCCTGTTCGTGTCGCCCGACGACCCTGACCGCCCGTACAACCGCGCGTTCGCCGACGGACTCCGGCAGGCGCTCAACGCCGACGGGCCGCGGCCGACGCTGTACCGCGAGTCGTTCGATCAGGCCCGCTTCGGGGGCGACCAGTCGTACGTCGCCGAGTTCCGCGACTGGCTGCATCGCAAGTATCGCCGTCGCCGCATCGACGCCATCGTGGTGCGCCAGCAGGCGACGCTGCAGCTCTTCGAGCGCCGTCCGGACAACCCGTGGAACGACGTCCCCATCGTGTACAGCACCCTCGGGGCGCTGTCGATCGACATCGCTGCCACCCATCCCACGGCCTCCGGCGTCGTCATGGAGAACCCGCTGCCGCACTTGCTGGACGTGATCGGCCGCCTGCTGCCCGGCACGCGCCGCATCGCGGTGGTGCGCGGCGCATCGGCGCACGAACTGGTGCGCGAGGCGTGGTGGATACCCCAGATTCGCGCCCACGGGCTCGAGGTCGAGGATCTCGTCGACCTGCCGATGCCGCGCCTGCTCGCACGACTGGCCGACCTGCCCACCGATACGGTGCCGATCGTGTTCTCGTTCCAGCAGGATCGGGACGGGCAGTACTACGAACCAGGCGAGGTGGTGCCGCGCCTGGCCAGGGCCGCGTCGCGCCCGCTGTTCACCATCGTCGGCGACAACCTGTCGAGCGGCCTGGTGGGAGGTCCGCTCCCCGACTACGCGATCGTCGGGCGGGCGGCCGGGCGCCACGTCCTCGAACGGCTGTCGGGCGCCCCGCCGCGAACCATGACGGTGCCGGTGTCGGCCTACGTGCCGTCGGTGTTCGACGCCAGGCAACTGGCACGCTGGGGCATCGACGAGGATCGCCTCCCGCCCGGGAGCCGCGTGCATTCACGGCCACCGAGCCTGTGGCGTGACTACCGCGGCACGGTCATCGGCGCCTTGGCCATCGGCCTGTTCCAGTCGGCCCTGGTCGCGCTCGTGCTGGTGCAGCGCCATCACCGGGCGCGCGCCCAGGCCGAGCTCCGCGCCAGCTACGTGCGGTTGCAGGACCTGACCGAGCGCCTGCTCACGGCCCGCGACGAGGAGCGGGCCAGGATCGCTCGCGACCTCCACGACGACCTCGGGCAGCGCATGGCCTCGATCGCGATCGGGCTCGGCCGCGTCCGTCGCGTCGCTGCCGAACTGGCGCCCTCCGTGGCGGAGGCGATCGGCCAGGTGCAGGCCGACGCCAAGGCGCTGTCGGGCGACCTGCGCGAGCTGTCGCACGACCTCCATCCCGGCGCGTTGGAGCACGTCGGCCTCGTCGAGACCCTCCGCGAGCGCTGCGCCGAGCTGGCGTCCGACACCGGCATCGTGGTGCGTCTCCATGCGTCGGGTGAGTGCCGGGATCTGCCGGCAGCGGTCGCGCTGTGCTTGTACCGGATCGCGCAGGAGGCGCTCCAGAACGTGCGCGTGCACGCGCAGGCGCGACAGGTGACCGTCACGCTCACGCGCGGCGCCACGCGCGTGCACCTCGAGGTGGCCGACGATGGCCGCGGCATCGGCGAGGCGGGGCGTCGCAGCCGGCGCGGGCTGGGGCTGACCAGCATCGGTGAGCGGGTGCGACTCCTGTCGGGGACGTTCGACATCCATGGCGTCCCCGGCGAGGGCACGACGATGCACGTGTCGCTGCCGATCGAGCCCGCCCCCGTGCCGCCGTCGCCGGTGCCCGTCGAAAAAAATCGCGCCGCCACGTAGTTTCCACGCCTGCCACTCGCGGGGTTGGCCCGATGCTGCCACGCCCGCCGTTCCCTAGCATGGCCTTCATCCCGTGCATGCTGCCGTCGCGGCAGCTCACGCCCGGTGAACGGAGGCAGCATGAGGTGGAACCCTGTCACGGCAGGTGCGTCGCTCGTGGCCGTGGCCATCGCCTGTGGCGTGGCCGCCGGGCCGGTGCGCGCGCAACTCAACAGCCCCAGCATGCGCGGCGATCTCGGACTCAAGGCCGGATCGCAGGCACCACCGGGTGGATACGTCTTCGCGCCGCTCTATCTGTACAGCGCTGACGTCCTGAAGGACCGCGCCGGCGACGTCGTCGCGCGAGGACAGGTGGACAGCGCGCTGTTCGGTGTTGGCGTGTCGGTGGTCACCGCGCGGACCATCGCCGGTGGTACCTACGGCTTCACCGTCGTCATCCCCGGTGCCAACAATCGGCTGCAGGGTGGGCGCATCGACGAGGATCCCGGTGCCGGCCTGACCGACATCTTCGTGCAGCCCATCACGCTCGGTTGGCGATCGCCCCGCACCGACGTCATCGCCGGGTACGGGCTGTACGTGCCGACCGGACGATTCGGCGACGCCGAGGAAGGCGACACCGGCCTCGGCATGTGGGCGCACGAGTTCCTCGCGGGGACGACGGTGTATCTCGATGCGGCGCGCCTCTGGCACGCCGCGACCACGGCGACGTTCGTGGTGCACTCCGACAAGCGCGACACCGAACTGCGCGCCGGACCGGTCCTCAACCTCGAAGGCGGCGTCGGCCATGACTTCCTCGGCGGCGGACTGAGCGCGGGCCTTGCCTACTACGCCAGCTGGAAGGTCGGCGACGACCGGCTTCCGCCGCGGGCCGATGTGCTGGTGAGGGGACGCAACCGCGTGTTCGCCGTCGGCCCCGAGGTCTCGATGGCCCTGGCCTGGAAGCGCACTGTCTACGGATCGGTGACGGCCCGTTACCAGTGGGAGACGGGCGCCCGCGTTGCCACCGAGGGTGGCGCGTTCAACCTCCTGGTCAACGTGCTGATGCGCCCGCTGCACCTGCCCGCCCCGTCGGCGCCCGCGTCGCGGTCGTCGTTGAGCGGAACGCGTGGGGGCCGGTCATGACCGGCCATGTGATCGCCTCGCGCGTGCGCGCGGCGGCATGGCTGGGCATCGCCCTGCTGACGGGCACTGTGGCCCGCGCGCAGTCACCAGCGCCGGCGACCCCTGCCACCGATGCGGCGGCCCTCGCCAAGGCGACGCAGAACCCGGTCGCGGCGCTCACGACGATCCCCTTTCAGGTGAACTTCAACTCGGGTGGTGACCTTGGCGACGCCAGCGCGCTCAACGTCAACGTGCAACCGGTCATCCCGTTCCGCCTCACCGACGGGATCAACGTGATTGCCAGGACGATCGTGCCGATCAACAGCGTGCCGGGGCCGGAGTCCACGCGCTTCAGCGGGCTCGGCGACGTGCAGGCGCAGGTCTTCTTCACGCCCTCGCGTCCGGGTGCCCTCACGTGGGGCATCGGACCGGTGTTCTCGCTGCCCACCGCCACGGCCGCGCCCTTCGAGACCGGGACGTGGGCCGCAGGGCTCGGCGTCGTCGTGGTGCGCAACGCGGGCCCGTTCGTCATCGGCGCGCTGGTGAGCCAGTACTGGCCGGTGAGCGACGGCGGTGATGCGCCCGAAACGCACCTGCTCACCGCGCAGCCCTTCGTGAACTACAACTTCGGGGCCGGATGGGCGCTTTCGTTCGCACCGCTCATCACGGGCAACTGGGACGCCCCCAGCGGCGACGAGTGGACGGTGCCGCTCGGCCTCGGCATCGTGCGCACCACGGTGTTCAACGGCCGACCGATGAACCTCGGCGTGCAGTACTACCGCAACGTCGAGCGTCCACTCGGCAGCCCGGGCCACCAGGTGCGCTTCACCGTCGCCTTGCTGTATCCGCAGCAACGCACGCGGTGAGGACCCCGATGGTGCAAGGGACCGTCGTCGGCGCTGCCATGCCGCCCTGCTCGGGAAAGGAATGAGCCTGCAATGTCCAGTCACGCCCACCCGATCACGCTGATCCTGCTGCTCGCCGTTGCTTCGTCGGGCTTGCCCGGCCGCGCCCAGCGCGACGGAGCCGCGCCCGCGGTCGGCCCGGCGGAGGCACGCCAACTCGCGAAGGAAGCCGTGCTGTTCGGCTTCCCGATCGTCGAGAACTACCGGATCCAGTACTCCTACTTCGTCGACACCTCGAGTTCCGACTACAAGGGCCCGTACAACGAGCTGGTCAACATCCCGCGCGTGTACACGCCGGCGGACCGCGCGATCCAGACGCCGAACTCCGACACACCCTACTCCTGGGTCGGCCTCGATCTCCGCACCGAGCCCATCGTGGTGACGGTGCCGCCGATCGAGGAGGGGCGGTACTGGAGTCTGCAGCTGATCGATCTGTACACGCACAACTTCGACTATCTCGGCAGCCGGACCACCGGGAACGATGGCGGCAGCTTCGCCATCGCCGGACCGGGGTGGCAGGGCGAGACTCCGCCGGGTATCGAGCGCGTGATCCGGTCGGAGACCGCACTGGCTTCGGCGCAGTTCCGCACGCAGCTCTTCGCACCAGACGATCTCGCGAAGGTCAAGGCGATTCAGGCCAGGTACACCGTGCAGCCGCTGTCGGCGTTCCTGCGGCGACCATCACCGCCGCCCGCGCCGCCGCTGACCTTCACGCCGCCCCTGCGCGCCGGCGACCGTCAGTCGCTGCAGTTCTTCACCGTGCTGAACTTCCTGCTGCAGTTCTGCCCGCCGCACCCCACCGAAGTCGCGCTCCGCGGGCGGCTGGCGCGCATCGGCGTGGCGGCTGGCAGGCCGTTCGACGTCGCCGCCCTCGCGCCGGAGATGCGCGAGGCGCTCGCGGCCGGCATGGCCGACGCCTGGCAGGCGTTCGACACCTTCAAGCGGGAGCAGATCGACACCGGCAAGAAGAACGCCGCGGATGCCTTCGGTACCCGCGAGTTCCTCGCCAACAACTACATGTTCCGCTTCTCGGCCGCCGTCCTGGGCATCTACGGCAACTCGCGGGAAGAGGCGCTGTACCCGGCCTATTGGGTCGACGCCGACGGCAAGCCGCTCGCCGGCACGCACCGCTACCAACTGCGCTTCGGCCCCGGCCAGTTGCCGCCGGTCCACTCGTTCTGGTCACTGACGCTCTATCAGTTGCCGGAGAGCTTGCTGTACGCCAATCCGCTGGAGCGCTACCTGATCAACTCGGCGATGCTGCCGGGGCTGGCCCGCGACCCGGACGGCGGCATCACGCTCTACATCCAGCACGAGTCCCCGGGCCCCGGCAAGGAATCGAATTGGCTGCCTGCGCCCGCCGGGCCCTTCTGGACCACCCTGCGCCTCTACTGGCCCAGGCCCGAGGCGCTGTCGGGCGCGTGGACGCAACCGCCGCTGCGGCGCGTCGATTGAACACCGCTGGTCACCTTCCTCCGGATCGGCCCTCGTCACGGAAGCAGCAAGGGGATTGACATGCATACGCACACCCTCGCAACGACCGCCTCATGGCGAGGCGCGATCGAGCCCAGGCGCCGGTTGCAGCGGAAGGGCATCGCGGCGGCCATGGTCGCGCACGAACTGGCGCAACCGCTCGCGGCGTTGATGGCCAACCTCGACGCGGCGGCGCATCACCTTCGCTGCGACCCGGTGTCGCTCGACGGGGTCCGCGAGGTGTTCGCCGACCTGGCGGCAGACGTCGCGCGGGCCGACGCCATCGTGCGTCACGTCCTGGCGCTGGTGCGCGATGAGCGGACGGAGCGATCCGACATCGGCGTGGCCGAGTGGCTGGTCGGTTGTGCAGAGCGGCACGCGCGACCGGCCGCGACGTCTGGCATCGGCATCGCGGTGCGATGCGGACGCGATCTACGCGTGCGCGGCGACCTTGTGCAACTCGAGCGCGTCGTCGACAACCTCGTCGTCAACGCGTTGCACGCCCTGTCGGGGGCGCGCGACCGGGGCCAGGTGGTGATCGAGGCGCGGGAGGCAGCCGGCGAACTCGTGATCACGGTGGCCGACAACGGCCCGGGCTTTCCGGCGGCCGTCCTGGCCTACCCGGCTGGTCTGGCCACGACCAAGCGCGATGGATCCGGGCTCGGCCTCGCAGTGGCGGCCAGGGTGGCGCGGGCCCACGGTGGTCGGCTCGAACTGGCCAATGGCGCGCCCGGCGCCATCGTGACGGTTCGGCTGCCGACGTCGACGGTGGTTCGCCGCCAGTAGCGCCGGCGGTGCCGCCATCGCCACCTCTGCCAGGTGATTTCCACATCCATGACCGCGCAACTCCCCCGATGCGCTGCCGCCGCGCGCCTCGTAGGATGCGCCCACACACCGACGACGCCAGCGCTGAGCAGATTGCCGGCATCTTCGGGGCCCGGTTTGCCGAGGCGATCCGCGCCGTGCCCGTCGGGCAATGGCAGGGTCCCATCGAGTCACCCTACGGAGCCCACCTCGTGCTGATCACCGGGCGTGCGGACGGGCGAGAGCCGCCGCTCGAGCACGTGCGCCAGGCGGTGCTGAAAGACTTCCTGATCTTCGGCGTCCCATCGCCCACGGACGTGCCCGCGAGCATCCAGGAGCGTGCCTACACGTCGCCCATCTGGTACACGCCCGGCTGATGCCTGCCGTCGCTAGGGCTTGCCGGCCTCCGGCGCCTGGCCGCGGGTGACGGAGTACGGGGTGCCCGCGTTGAAGGTCGGCATCGCGTCGGCCTGCGCGACGCGGTGGCCGATGAGCGCCATCATGTCGGCCACCGTCCGCGCGCCCTTCCAGTACCAGTCGCGGTAGATGTCGTCGGACGGCTGGTGGTACCTGGTGGCCTCGAAGGCCTCGAAGCGCTCCTTGAAGGCCGCGCCAGTCTCCACCGGGGAGCCCACCAGCATCAGGCCCGGCACGCCCCGCTCGGCGAAGGGGAAGTGATCCGACCGGGAGAACACGCCGGCCTCCGGGATCGGGTCGTCCATCGGCGTGATGCCGTAGGCGCGTGCGACCTCCGCAAACAGCGCTCCCATCGAGTTGAGGGGCGCGCCGTACGCCACCATGTCCTTCACCGGTCCCATGATCTCGGTGCCGATGCCGTCGAGGTTCAGGACGGCGGCGGTCCTGGCGAGATCCCAGGTGGGATGGGCGACGTAGTGGCGCGAACCCAGCAGGCCGTACTCCTCGGCGGTGAAGGCGATGAACACGAGCGAGCGGCGGGGGCGTGCCTTTGCTTTCGCGAAGGCCTCGGCCACCGACAGCATCTCGGCCACGCCGATCGCGTTGTCGGCCGCGCCGTTGAACACAGCCTGCCGCATCACGCCGAACGCATCGTAGTGGGCCGAGAACACGACGGCCTCGGCGGCCAACGACGGATCGCTGCCCTTGATCACGCCGATCACGTTGGGCGACGTGCCGTCCTTGCGTGACAACCTGAACTGCACGTCGACCTTCGCGGTGAGCGGAAACGGACGGAACGTCGCGCTGTCGGCTTCGGCGACCGCCTGGGCCAGCGTCCTGCCCGAGCCGGCCAGCAGCCGCTCGGCGCCCGCCGTGCTGAAGAACATCAACGGCACCGAACTCGGAGCGTCGGTGGTCGGCGCGCTGATGCTCCGTCGAGCCGTCTGATCGATCACGAACGGCCGTGGGTACAGCCCCCGTCCGCTCGGGATGTTGATGAAGCCGACGATGCCGCGCGCGAGCAGGGTAGGGACCAGGTCGGCATCCTTGGAGATCTCGTCCCACTTCTGCTGTGTGACGCCGGCCGGCGGGCCGTCCACCACCACCACGATCTTGCCCCGCAGGTCGGCGTCCTTCAGGTCGTCGCGCCCGAAGGTCTTCGACACCAGTCCGTAGCCCACGAACACCACCGGGGCCGTCGTCTGCAGGTCGGCAAACGTGCCCAGGGTCGACCAGTCGGTGCCATAGGGGAGATCGACGTCGTCGACCCGCACGTGGGTGGGAGGGACGAACTCGGTGGCCCGCAGGGGCACCTGCTGCAAGTACGAGCCGCCGTCGCCGCCAGGCGCGAGGCCGAGCCGTTTCATCCGATCGGCGATCCACGCCGCCGCCCGTTCGCCACCCGGCTGGAGGGTGCCGCGGCCCTCCATGCGATCGCTGGCGAGCGCGGCCGTGGCCTCGCGGATGCTGGATTCCTTCACGCGGCGCACGACATCGCGTTCAGCCGCGGACAGCCCGGCCGGCTGGGCCGATACGGAACCGCCCGCACCCAGCACGCACAACAGGCCCACCACGAGGCCGCGCAGGTGCCGGCCGGTTCTCCGATGCCTCTTCACATGTTCCACGTCGGCGCCTCCACCCTCTGTGCCTCAATACGACTCGCTGGCTCAGCAAGAGTGTGGCTCGGGCCGGGCGTGCGCTGCTATCCGCCAACTGACAAGGGTCGTGCGAGCATCACCGACCTGAGCCTGTGCACCGCGGGCCAGGGACGGGGAGAGCGCGGTTCGCGGGCGCCAGACGAACCCCTGGGACGCTTCGATGGGCGCATCGAGTGGCACTCAGGCCGTGCACGACGTCGGCGATGGCGGGATGATCGAGCCCATGGTGGAGTCTCGCGATGTTCAATGGCGCCAGGTGAGCCGGCACGGGGGCGATGGCAGCCGGATGGTCGGTCGCACGCGCGCGGAGGGCAGGCGGTGAGGCGCGTCTTCCGTGTGGTGATGCGTTTCGTTCGGCGCGTCGTCGTGGCCTGGGCGATGGTGTGTGCGGTGCTCGTCGCGGCGGTCGTGAGCGTCGGGATGATCGACCGACCGGCCCCGGCCGACGTCATCGTCGTCCTGGGGGCCGCCCTGACCGACGAAGGGGCGCCCGGCAAGGCGCTGACGCGCCGTTCGGAGCACGCGGCCGACCTGTGGACGCAGGGGTTCGCCGGCATGGTGATCTGCGCGGGAGGCATCGGGCCCGATGCCTGGATTCAGCGCAGCGAGGCCGACGGCTGTCGCGAAGTCCTGATGCGCCACGGCGTGCCTCGCGATCGGATCGTCCTCGAGGAGACAAGTCGCACGACCGCGGAGAACGCCCGCAACGCCGGCGGGATCATGGCGCGCCACGGCTGGCGGCGCGCGCTGGTGGTGAGCGACAGCTACCACGTGTTCCGGGCGCGCGTCCTGTGTCGCCGCGCCGGCATGGACGTCGTGACCAGTCCGGTGCCGGTCAGCCGCGTCGGCAGCCCGCTCTTCTACGTGATGTCGGTGGTGCGCGAGGTCGGCGCGCTGCACGTGCAGCTGTTCAGGTGAGGCGGCCCACCGGGGGCGCGTCTCAGAACCAGCCGCGCAGCAGGTCGCGCGCCACGAAGTACACGAAGAAGGCGTAGAACGCGGCGCACAGCAGCAGGCCTGCCTCGCGCCACAGCGGCGGACGCACCGCCGGCGGCAGGAAGCGCCGGTTGACGATGAAGATCTGCACGCCGGCGATCATCAGCACCACCCCGGCCATGTTGGCGAGGATCTTGAACAACTGGAACGGCGAAGCGGACTGGATGACGACCGCGCTCCAGATCGAGAAGGTGACCAGCACGCCGTAGTAGATCGTGCGGATGTTGGAGGCGGCCCGGGCACCGGGGCTGGCCATCCACACGGCGTCGGTGATCGTGCGCACCAGGATGTCGGTGTTGCCCAGCTGCGTCTTGAACAGCACCCAGAAGCCGTTGAACAGCGTGAGGAACCAGAAGCCCTTCCAGACGCGGCTGAGGTACTCGGCCTGATACGCCCCGGCGGCCAGGCCCTGCAGGTCGGTGCCGTGCGGGATCACCGCGGTCGCCAGGTTGACGTTGAGGAACATCCCGACGAAGCAGAACAGGCCCCACACCCACACCTGGTCCACCTGGACGTACCGCATCCAGTCCCGCCACCGCGCCATGTTGGCCGGCGTGGTCGGGAACACCGTGCCGACGTGCGACAGGGTGATTTCGTGCCCGCCCACCGCGCTCGGGATGGCGCCGACCAGCGCGCCCATGCCGAAGCCCTTGTCGCGCAGCCAATTGGTGACCGTCAGGTTACCCATGCCGCCAGACCCGGCGGTCGCGGCCAGCGCGCCGATCAGCGCCCAGTCCATCGGCTGCGGCAGGCCGGCGAGGCTGAAGAAGCCGGTGAAGGTCTGCCACCAGTGCGCCGCCGGCACGAACAGGACGTTGACCACGACGAGGAAGCCGAAGACCACCGCCAGCATGGTCCAGGCGAACTGCTCGAGCATCCGCTCGATCGTGCCGCCGAACGACAGGATCAGGACGACGGCGACGATGAGGCCGCTGGCAATCCAGCCTTGCGTGGCCTGTTCCGGGGCGCCGGGCATCCGTCCCATCGCGGCGCCGAGCAGGGTGGCCGCCGCGCTGCCGGCCAGCGCCGGCCAGCCGAGCTGGAAGAAGCCGAGGATGCTGTAGAAGGCGGCCCAGAACTTCGCCCCGGGCTTGAGGCGGAGGATGCCGCCGTAGATGGGCTCGCCCGTGTAGAGCGTGTAGCGGATCGCCTCCAGGTTGAACAGCACCTGCAGCACGATCGCGACCGTCGCCACCAGGAAGATCGCCGCCGAGTACTTCACGGCCGCCGCCGGGCCGACGAGCCACTCGCCACCGCCCACCGACGTGGCCGCCATGATGGCGCCGGGGCCGATCACCTTGAAGGCGTTGCGGATCGAGAAGGGCGGCGGCGCGGGGAGGTCGGCGACCGACCACGGGGGCAGGGCGCCGTGAGCGGGCGGCAGGTCCGTCCCGCGTTGGGATGTCGGCATGGCGCACACTATGCCACGGCCGTGCGGCCGCCGGGCGGCGGCTGCGGGCAGGCGCGGGGCCGTGACGGCGCCGCGCCCGCGTGCGGGGGGCTCAGGACGTGACGCGCCGGGCGGTGAACTGCCGCGGCGGCGTGTCGGCCCCCTCGCGTGTCTGGGTGAAGCTGATCTCGTTACCGGTGACCTTGCCCTTGTAGAGCATGGTCACCTCGTTGCCCTGCCAACTGCGCACGACGCTGAAGGCCACGTCGTCGCCCTTGACCGAGCCGTTCCTGATCTCGGCGTCGCTGCCGCCCGGCATGCCGGAGACGGTGCCCGTCAGCTTCTCGCCCTCGACCTTGAACGTGAAGATCTGCTCGCGCGTCTGCCCATCGCGGCCGGCCACCTGGGCCGTCCACTTGCCGGTGACGTCGGCCGCATGGATGGTGACGGACGCAATCGCGAGGCACAGCGCCATCGCGAGCATCGAAAGTCCTTGCCGCATGATTCCTCCTGGGGGATGGGTCGCGCGGCATTGTACTCCCCGGGGGTGAAAGGGGAGCTATTCGTCGATCTGCCACTCCTGTGGCGGCTGCGGACCCAACTGGATGCCTGCCAGGTCCGGATCCTCCGCGCCGTTCTGCGCGCCAGACTGTTCCTTCGGGGCCGCGCGCCGTGCCTGCTTCTCGCGGCGACGGTCGGCGAGCGCACGCTCACGCTGCAGCTTCACTTGCGTCATCTTTCCTTTTCGGCTCACCCTGTCTCCCTTCGATGTGGGCCTCGTCGCCGGCCGCAAGGCCAGGCGTGCACGAGGGACCGCGAGCGTCGCCCATGCCACCCTGGCAAGGGGCCGCCATCGCCCGCGGCGCGTGTGTCCTGATCCAGTGTGTCACATCGGGCGTGGCTCAGCCGCACCGGTGCAGATGTCGGCCCATTTCCGTCGATCACGCCGCGCCCGACGTCCTCGCGTCGTGCCCGATGGTGGCGGCTCAGCTCGCGACCGTCCCCGCGTCGCCCGAACGGCGCGTGGGACGGCCCCGAGGTGTTGCACACAGGCGACACGCCTCGCTGAATCGTCCTGCGCGGAGGACTCGTCGTGGGATGAACGGCGGTAGAGCCGTGACCAATCGCAGCCGGTAGCGGCACCGGCCTTGCACGAACGTCGCACCGCGATGCCGAACGAGTGCCGTCAAGGCGAGGGAGCGATGCAGAGAGTCGAGTGGGTGAGGCGCGTGGTGATCGGGGTGATGTTCGTGGTGGCGGCGACCGTGCCCGACGCGGTGGCCCAGACGTCGGTGCCACGCGTCGAGGTCGGTGGCCTGGTGAGCGCGTTGGCCCTGGCCGAGGCGCCCGACACCAGCGTCGGCGTCGGCGGCCGCCTCACGGTGAACCTCACCCGGTGGCTGGGCCTCGAGGGCGAGTACCAGTTCGTGCCCGACGACGAGTTCACCCTCAGCAGCGTGCAGGCCGACGGGCGCACGGCGGGCCTGCGCTACGAGCGTCGTCGATCGACGGCCCTGTTCGGCGTCAAGGCGGGCTACCGTGGCGACCGCATCGGCCTGTTCGCCAGGGTGCGCCCCGGCGTCACGTCGCTCACCGATCGCGGCGTCGACTGCCTGGGTGACGTGTGCGCGCTGCTGTTGCTCGCGGTACCCGAGTATCGACCCGAGTTCGCGCTCGACATCGGCGGCGTCGTCGAGCTCTATCCCTCGTCGCGGTGGCTGGTGCGCGCCGACCTCGGGGTGCTGCGCGTCTGGCATCGCGGCAGCGCGCCGCCGTGCGGCTCGGCCTGCGCCACCTCCAGCTTCGGCTCGTCGATCGGCGTCGGGGTGCGCTTCTGATCCGTCACGAGCACTCGGGCTCTTCGGCGCACGCCGGCAGCAGCACCTCGATCGTGGTGCCGCGGCCGACACGGCTCTCGACCCGGATGGCGCCGCCGTGCGCCTTGACGATGCCCTGCACGACCGAGAGCCCTAGGCCCGAGCCTTCGCCAGGGACGCGCGTGCTGAAGAACGGATCGAAGATGCGGTCCTGCACGTAGGCGTCCATGCCGATGCCCGTGTCGCTCACCGAGAGCGACAGGTGCCGACCCGGCGCCAGCCCGTCGGCGCCGCCGCCGTCCACGTCGCGGCCGTGCAGGCCGATGACCACGTGCCCCTGGCCGGACGCCATGGCGTGGACGGCATTGACGCACAGGTTCATCAGCACCTGGTGCAACTGCGCCGGCGCGGCCGAGACGGCGGGCGGCCGCTCGTCGGCATCGACGATCAGGTCGATCGCGGCCGGCAGCGTCGGGGCCATCAGCCGCGCCACTTCGTCGACGATGGTGCGGACGTCGACGCGCCGATGCACCGCGCGCGGCTGGCGCGTGGTCGACGTGAGGACCTGCGCGACGAGCTCGCGGGCGCGCTGGGCCGCCGTGGCGACGTCGTTGAGCATGTCCTCGACCGGACGCCCCGCCGTCCCGCCGGAACGGGCCAGTTCCACGTTGCCGAGGATGATGGTGAGCAGGTTGTTCAGGTCGTGCGTCATGCCCGCCGCCAGCCGACCGAGCGCCTGCATCTTCTCGGCCTGGCGGAGCTCGGTCTCGAGGCGGGCGCGCGCCTCCTCGCTCCGGCGCCGTTCCGTGATGTCGCTGACCGAGAACACCACGCTCGACACCTCGCCTGCGTCGTCGAGGATCGGCGCGCCGTTGATCGCCAGGAGCCGCCACCGCCCGTCGGGCCATTCGATGCCGTGCTCGACGTCCCAGACCGGGGCCCGCGAGGCCAGGATGCGGGCGAACGGCTGCGCGTCGGCGGGCCACGGGCCGCCGTCGGGCGCGGTGTGCCGCCACGCCGGCGCGTCGTAGGTCCGTCCGACGATCGCGTCGCGCGTCAGGCCGAGGATCTGCTCGGCACGCGGATTGGCGTACGTGATGTCGCCACCCGGCGAGACCTGGACGATGGCGGCGACGCTCGTGTTCATGATCGCTTCGAGCATGGCGGTCTTCTCGCGGAGCGCGTCGGCGGCCCGCTGTTCCGCCGCCAGGAGCGAGGCCAGCGACCGCGCCTGCCGCGCGAGCTCCAGGTGCTGGAGCGCATGCCTGGCGAGGATCTGCAGCAGATCGCGCTGCAGCGCCGTCAATCGGCGCGGCGTCGTGTCGAGGACGCAGAGGGTGCCGATGGCGTGTCCGGTGGGCGTCACGAGGGGGACCCCGGCGTAGTAGCGGATGTAGGGCGCCCTGGTGACCATCGGATGGCCCTCGAAGCGCGGGTCGGCCCGGGTGTCGGCGATCTCGAGGAACTCGCCCGGGGCGAGGATGGTGTAGCCGCAGAACGCCTCGTCGCGGTGGGTCTCGCCGACGGCAAGTCCCCGCCGCGACTTGAACCACTGCCGCGCGTCGTCGACCAGCGACACCAGGCTGATCGGCGCTTCGCAGAGGCGGGCCGCCAGCGCGGTCAGCTCGTCGAGGACGGGGTCGGGCTCCGGGCCGATCTCGTACGCCCACAGTGCTTGCAATCTCGCGCGCTCGTCGGCCGGCGGCTGCGCGGGTGTCCACAGCGCCCGGCGCCGTCGGGCACCGTCCGTGTCGGGCGCGAGGGGCGTGTGGTCAATCGAGGGTTCATCGTGATCGAGGGGGAGCGTCTCCACGGCCACAGACGGTGCAGTGTCGTTGCCAGCACGTGAAGCGCCAGAGATCGGCCGGAATCCGTGGTCTTGCCACCGATCTCGATTCCCGGCGTGTCGACATTCGTCGACATGTCGTCAGGTGACGAAACGGCTTGACACCTGACGAACGGCAGTGGAAGCTCGACAGCAGTGCCATGGCCCTCCCACGGTGCGCCTGACGCCGCGAGCGCGGATGCGCTGTTCCGCCTGGCCACCGACATCGCCTCCCACGAGTCGCTCGAGCCGCTGCTCGATGCGGTGGCCGCCCGCCTGGCCGAGATCACCCCGTTCGATGCCGTGGGCGTGCTGCTGCACGATCCGGTGCGCCAGGTCCTGTCGCTGCGCATGGTGATGGCCGAGCACCGCGCCGTTCCCGAGCCGCTGCGCGAGTATCTCGGCACCATCACCGAAGTCCCGGTCGACTACGGCCCGGCCGGCTGGGTGTGGCTCGAGCAGGCGCCGCGGGTCGACCGGCTGGCGGCGGGGGAAACCCACCTCCATCCCACCTTCACCGCGCTTGCCCGCTCCGGCTTCCGGACCGTCCACTGGTTGCCGCTGTCGACGCCGCGCGCCCGTCTCGGCACCCTGGCCATCGCCCGGTACGACGCCGACGACGGCGACGGCGACGTGGGGGCCCTCGCGTCGCAGGCGGCCAGCCTGATCGCGCTGGCCATCGAGCACGCACTGCACGTCCAGTCGCTGGCGCGCCTGCAGGGAGAACTGCAGGCGCAGCGCGACCAGGCCCACCAGGTGCTCGCCGAACTGTCGGAGCGGGTGAAGGAACTGCGGGTGGTGCATCAGGCGTCGCGGTTGCTGGACCGGGCCGACCTGGCCACGCGGGCGCTGCTGGAGGCACTCGTGGCCTTGTTGCCCGCGGCCTTCCAGGTGCCGCACCTGGCGACCTGCCGCATTCGCGTCGGGCAGGAGACGGTGCAGGCGGCCGACTGGACCGAGACGCCGTGGATGATCACCACCGACTTCGGGGGCGCCGAGGTCGGCGGCAGCCTGGCCGTCGCGTATCGCTCCGTACCGCCGACGCTCGGCGAGGCGGCGATCTTCCTGCCGGAGGAGCGCCACCTGCTGCAGACGGTGGCCGACATGGTGGCGTCGACGCTGGCGCGTCGGCGCGCCCAGGACCAGGCCGAGCGCTATCACCGCGACCTGGTCGTCAAGCGCGATCGGCTGCAGCTGATGCTCGACCTGCACAACGCGCTGGTCGGCGACAGCGACGGCAGTCCGCTGGCGGCGCTCGAGCGGCTCCGGCGCGACCTGCCGCACGACTTCGCGTCGGTGGTCGTGGCCGGCGGGGCCGCAGGGGAGGCGTTGACCGAGATCGTCCGCACGCACCACGACGCCCGCGGCCTGCTCGAGCCGCAGGGCGCGCCGATCCCGGCCGCCGCGCCCCCCGCCCGCGCCATCGTGACCAGGCAGGCGCAGACGTCGACCGTGATCGGTCAGGCTGATCCCTGGTCGGCGGCGCTGCGGGGCGTCGGCATCGACGGCGTGTGCAGTGTTCCCCTCATCGGGCCCCGCGGGGTCGTCGGCGCGCTGACGCTCGGCCGCCGGAACGACCGGCCGTTCACCGAGGACGAGGCCGCGCTGCTCGGCGAGGTCGCCGGGCAACTCGCCATCGGGGTGGCCAACCGCCTCGCCTACCAGGAGATCTCGAGCCTCAAGGACCGACTGGCCGAGGAGAAGCAGTACCTCGAGGACGAAGTGGCCAAGCGCCTCGACGTCTCTCGGATCGTCGGGACCAGCGAGGCCATGCGCCGGCTCCTCGACCAGGTCCGTACGGTGGCGCCGACCGATGCCACGGTGCTGCTGCTCGGCGAGACGGGCACCGGCAAGGAACTGCTGGCGCGTGCCCTGCACGACCTGAGTCGCCGGCGGGACCGCACGTTCGTGCGCGTCAACTCCGCATCGCTGCCGCAGGGGCTGGTGGAGAGCGAACTGTTCGGCCACGAGAAGGGCGCCTTCACCGGCGCCGTGGCGGCCAAGGTCGGGCGCCTGGAGATCGCGCACCGCGGCTCGCTGTTCCTCGACGAGGTGGGCGACCTGCCGCTCGACGTGCAACCGAAGCTGCTGCGGGCCTTGCAGGAGCGCGAGTTCGAGCGGGTCGGCGGCACCCGGACGATCGCCGTCGACGTGCGGTTGATCGCCGCGACGCACCGGCCCCTGTCCGACATGGTGGCGACCGGCGAGTTCCGCAGCGACCTGTTCTATCGCCTCAACGTCTTCCCGCTGGTCGTCCCGCCGCTGCGGGAACGACGCGACGACATCCCGCTGCTGGTGGAGCACTTCCTGCGGACGTTCGGCCGCGAGATGCGCCGCGGCGTGCTGCGCGTGCCCGCCGCGTCGATGGACGTGCTGCGCGCGTGGCACTGGCCTGGCAACATCCGGGAACTGCAGAACGTCATCGAGCGCGCCGTGATCCTCTCGCCCGGGCCCGACCTCGTGCTGCCGGCCGACGTGCTGCGCGAGGTGGCGGCACCGGTCCCGACCGGTGACCAGGCCGCCGCTGCCGTGCCCGGGTCGCGGTCGCTCGCGTCGCAGGAGCGGGACGCGATCCTGAGCGCGCTGCGCGATGCCGGTGGGCGCATCGGCGGGCCGCACGGCGCGGCGGCGCGCCTCGGGCTCCGGCGCACCACGCTCCACTCGCGCATGCAGAAGCTCGGCATCAGGCGTCCGACGTTCTGACGGACGCGGCCGGGTTGCCCGTCGCCGTGCGACAGGCAGGCTCCTTGCTTCCACAGTCGATGGCTGACGAATTGCTTCGCTGACACCACGCATCGCGGCGGACCGGTGCGGAAGTTTGGGGCGCGCCGTGAACTCCTCCCCATCGGGTGCCGTGCGGCTCGCCTGGCCCGGAGGCGAAATGTCCGCGCACCAGTCGCCCATCGACGAGTTGCTGGGGAGTCTCGGCACCACGCCCACCGGGTTGTCGTCGCGCGAGGCGACGCGCCGGCAGCGGGAGTTCGGCGTCAACCACCTCGAACGCGCCCCGCGCGCGCCCCTGGCGCTGCAGTTCGCCGCGCAGTTCACGCACGTCTTCGCGCTCGTCCTGTGGCTGGCCGCCGCCCTCGCCGTGACGGCGCACGTGATGGCGCCCGGGCAGCAGATGGACCGGCTGGCCTGGGCCATCGTCGCCGTGATCCTCGTCAACGGGCTGTTCGCGTTCTGGCAGGTCTACCACGCCGAGGAGGCGTTCCAGGCGCTGCAGCGCCTCCTGCCGCACGAGGTGACGGTGTGGCGCGATGGACGCGCCGCGCGCCTGCCCGCCGAATCGCTCGTCCCGGGCGACGTGGTGCAGGTCGAGGCCGGCGACAGCATCGCCGCCGACTGCCGGCTGCTCGAGGCACACGGCCTCCGCATCGACACCAGCACCCTGACGGGCGAGTCGCATCCGGTTCCCAGGGACGCCGCGCCCGACGACGAGCCGGTGCTGGTGCGCTCGCGTAATGCGCTGCTGGCCGGCACCTCGGTGGTGTCCGGGCGTGGGCGGGCGGTGGTGCTGGCCACCGGCATGCACACGGAGTTCGGGCGGGTGGCGCGCCTGACGCAAGGCGTCGCCGTCGTCGCCTCGCCACTCCAGCGTGAGATCTCCCGTCTCAGCCGCGTGATCACCGTCCTCGCCCTGGCCGCCGGCGCCGGCGTGTTCATGCTCGGGGAAGCCCTCGGCCTGTCGCGATGGGGCAACCTCGTCTTCGCCGTCGGCATCATCGTCGCCAACGTCCCGGAAGGGCTGCTGCCGACCCTCACGCTCGCGCTGGCGATGGCCTCGCGGCGCATGGCGCGCCGCAACGTGCTCGTGCGACGGCTCACCGCCGTGGAGGCACTCGGGGGCACGACCGTCATCTGCACGGACAAGACCGGCACGCTGACGGAGAACCGGATGGCGCTCCGCGTCATCGCCGCGGCGGGCGGGCAGTACGAGGAGGGCGCCTGGCGGCGCACCGCCGAACCTGCCGTGTTGTCGGTGCTGCAGGGCGCGCGCCGCTGCCACGGACTGGTCGGCGATGCCGCCGGGCGGTGGTGCGGCGATCCGATGGAAGTCGCGCTTGTCGAGGCTGCCGTGGCGGCAGGGGCCGCGGACGCCGAGAAGATCGACGAGGTCCCGTTCGATGCGCTACGCCTGCGCCTGGTCACCGTGCACCGCAACGGTGCGGGGCTGGTGGTCCACGTGAAGGGCGCGCTGGAGACGGTGCTCCCGCTCTGCTCCCTGATCCCGGAGGGGAGCCAGGCTCGCGCGATCACCCCGGCCGACCGCACGGCCGCCGAGCAGACGCAGGCAGCCCTCGCGGAGCGGGGACTGCGCGTGCTGGCGATGGCCCATCGCGAGGTGGCAGCGCTGCCGGCCGACGCCGCGCCCGATCAGCAGCTCACCCTCGACGGCCTGGTCGGGCTCGAGGATCCGCCACGGCCCGAGGTGCCGACGGCGATTGCCCGCTGCCACGCCGCCGGCATCCGCGTCGTGATGATCACCGGCGACCACCCCGTGACGGCGCTGGCCATCGGGCGAGAGATCGGTCTGTACGTCGAGGCCCCTCGCGTGCTCACCGGACACGACGTGGCGCAGTTGACCGACGTGCAGCTGTGGGCCGCCCTCGAGGCGCCCGACGTGCTCTTCGCACGGATGGCGCCCGAGCAGAAGCTGCGGGTGGTGCAGACCCTGCAGCGGCACGGCGCCGTCGTGGCGGCCACCGGCGACGGCGTGAACGACGCGCCGGCGCTCCGCGCTGCCGACATCGGCATCGCCATGGGCGACACGGGCAGCGACGTGGCGCGGGAGGCGTCGGACATGGTGCTGCTCGACGACAACTTCGCCAGCATCGTTGCGGCCGTGGAGGAAGGGCGCGCCGTGTACGACAACATCCGCAAGTTCCTCACCTACATCCTCACGTCGAACGTGCCCGAGGCGGTGCCCTATCTCGCCTACGCCCTGCTCGGCTGGCCGCTCGCCCTCACCGTGCCGCAGATCCTGGCCGTGGACCTCGGCACCGACCTCGTGCCGGCGCTGGGCCTCGGCACCGAACCGGCCGAGCCCGACGTCATGAGTCGTCCGCCCCGGGCCCCGACGTCACGCCTCATCACCGGTGCGCTGCTGGTGCGGGCGTACCTCTTCCTCGGCGTGTTCGAGGCTGCCGCAGCGATGACCGCGTTCCTGATCGTCCGTCCCCGTTCCGGCCATGTCGCGGCCACCACGGCCTGCCTGGCGGCCATCGTGGTGATGCAGGTGGCCAACGTCCTGGCCTGCCGACATCGGGCGCTCGCGGCCGGGGCGTGGTGGCAGCATCTCAACCCGCTGCTCGTGGCGGGCATCGCGCTCGAGCTCCTGCTGATGGTGGGCATCGCCTACACCGGGCCGGGGCAGGCCATCTTCGGCACGGCGCCCATCGACGGCCTCGCCTGGCTGGTGCCGGTGCCGTTCGCGCTGGCGCTCCTGGTGGCGGATCGGGCCGTCAAGCGCCTGGGACGAGAGGTGCGTCAAGGCTCGTGGCGTCAGTGGGGCACCGGTCGCCCCGAGGACGCCGGGACGCGATAGGGCTTCAGCGGCTACACGGGCGAGGCGGCCAGTGCCGTCGTCAGCTGGGCGCTGCGGACGAACGTTGCCTCCCTGAGGCGACACCCGATCACAGGTCGGCGCTCACCGCCGCCGCGGCGGCGAGACGTGTGGCGTTGGCAAGCGCGGGGCGCCGGCGGCGCTCGAGACGGGTGAGCACGTGCCCTTCGACGAGCCACAGGTCCACCAGGTGCAGCTTGGCGAAGCGTGTGCCCAGCCCCACCGCGTCGCGCCGCGACGGCAGGCTCAGGACGGGCGGATGCGGCACTTCACGCACGAGGAATCGTGCCGGTTCGTTCACCTGTTGCGACACCACCACGTCGCCGTCGACCGGCCCGCTCGAGGCAGGCATGGCGCGCATGGCAGGTACTTCGCCGGTTCTCGGTGTCATGACCGCTACTCCGGGAGGCGTGCTCGCAGCATCGTGTTCCCCTCGCGCTGGGTGCTCCATCGGGGCAACCGGGTGTCCCTCGGGGAACGCCGGAGGGCGGCGGCCGGACTTTCCCGACCCTGCCCCTGGCCCGCCTGTCCGAGGTCTGTGCCACGCGGCGAGCCTCCAGGCGTCGGGCCCAGGCGGCTAGGGCCTTCCCGTAGGGCTGCGTCGCGCACCCCGATGGGCTCGCTGTCGAGGGGACGCGAGACTGCGGCCTGACGATTCCCGTCCGACCGAGGCGCCCATGAACCGACGACCGGCACGGCCCTGCTGAGCGTGCTCCTGGAGGCCGGCTTCCTCCGGCGTACCCCGGCCGGGGCGTACGTGCTGGCTGCCGACGGCGCATGGTCGGCAGGCCGTGTCGATCGTCGGGGACTCGCGGCCACTCCTTCGCGTGGAGAGGTCCCATGCATTTCCTGAACCGCTCCGAAGCTGCCCACCTGCTGGCCACTCGCCTGTTCCCGTACCGCGGGCAGCATCCGCTCGTCCTGGGTGTGCCGCGCGGCGCCGTACCGATGGCCCGCGTCCTCGCCGACGCGCTCGACGGCGACCTCGACGTGGTGCTGGTGCGCAAGCTGCGCGCCCCTGGCCAGCCCGAACTGGCCATCGGGGCCGTCGACGAGCACGGCACCGTGCTGTGCGACAGCGGGCTCGTACGGGCGGGCGAGGCGCACGTGCGCGAGGAGATCCGCAGGCAGACCGAGGTCCTGCGGCAGAAGCGGGAGCTCTATTCGGGCGTACGCGGCCCCATCGATCGCGCTGGCCGCATCGTGATCATCGTCGACGACGGCATCGCCACCGGGTCGTCGATGGTGGCCGCCGTCCGCGCGGTGCGGGCGCGCGCGCCGCGACAGGTGATCGTGGCCGTCGCCGTGGCGCCGCCGTCGGCCCTCCTGCGGGTGCGTGCCGAGGCCGACGAGGTCGTCTGCCTGCACCCGGCGCGCGACCTGATGGCCGTGGGGCAGTTCTTCGACGACTTCTCGGAGGTGACCGACGCCATGGTGCTGGACGCGCTGGCGCGGCCCCTCGTGCACACCGACCCGACGCGACGCGTCGCCACACAAAGAGCAGGGGCCTGACATGACGCTCATCGACAAGGTGTTACAGCAGCACTCGACAGCCGCAACGCCCCTCACCTTGCGTGAGGCCGGCGCAACGCTCCTGGTCGCGGCCGTCGCCGCCGACGGGGCACTGGCGCCCACCGAGAAGGTCCGGCTCGACGGCCTGCTGGCCAGCATGCGGCTGTTCCGTGACGTCACGCCCGAGCACCTGCAGGCGTTGCTGTCTGCCGCAGTGGATCTGGTGGGACGCGAGCCGATCGAGGACGTCCTCACGGCCTGTGCGGCGGTCGTGCCCGAGCCATTGCGCCCCGCGCTGTTCGCGCTGGCCGTCGAACTGGTCCTGGTCGACGGTCGCATCGCCGACGGCGAGAAGCGGCTGATCGACCAGCTCCAGCGGGCGCTCGCCGTGGACGAGGCGTGGGCGGCGGCGTGCATCGACGTGCTGGTGATACGGAGTCGGGCGTAGGCGGCGCCAGGGGAGTGGCGAGGCCGCCACCGGGCCGCGCCATGAGCAGAAGGCCTCACGTTCAACGAGTGCTGATGCTCACATGAATGGGTAATTGAATCGCCGCCGGTTCTGTGGTCGAGTGTGGGGTGTCATCGGCCGCCCGACTCGCGCCCATGGGGACCTGGCCGGCCGCCGAGGCGCGCCTGCCGGTTCCCCACCGTCCATGGAGCCTCGATGCGCCCGCCATTCGGCACCCCGTTTCCCCCCACTCGCACGCGTCGTTGCCGCGTCGCGTTGATCGACGACCATCCGATGCTCAGGCGCGGCCTGCGCGAGGTGATCGGCGACTGGGCGGAGTTCGACGTCTGCGGTGAAGCCGGCAGCCTGGCGGGAGCGCTGGCGCTCGTCGAGGCCGAGCGACCCGACGTCGTCGTCTTCGACCTGCGGTTGCCTGACGACAAAGAGATGGCGGGCGTGCGCCTGATGCTCGCGCGCCATCCGACGGCGCGCATCCTGGTGTTCTCGGCGCACGAGGAACGGTTCCACGCCATGCGGGCGCTCGACGATGGGGCGTGCGGGTACCTGATGAAGGGCGCGCCCCCCGAGGAGATACGTCGGGCGCTCCGGAGCGTTGCCGTCGGCGAGCGGCATGTGAGTGCCCGGCTCGCCGAGCAGTTGCTCTGCGGACACGAGGGACGGCTGCGGGTCGCGGGCGGAAGCGAGTTGCCGCCTGCGCATCGACTGAGCCTGCGCCAGCGGGAGGTGCTCCACCTGCTGGGGCAGGGGCTCCCCGTGGACCAGGTGGCGGGGCGACTCGGCCTGTCGGTCAAGACCGTGGAGACGCACTGCGCGAACATGAAGGCACGCCTCGGGTTGCAGACGGCCCGCGACCTGTTGTGTTACGCCGCCTCCGCGTCGGCCCTCGGCTGATGCCTCCATATGGGATTCCCTGATGGCGCACCGGTGGCCACAGGCGCGAGTGTGGGCGACATGGACAATCTCCAGCCAGTCACGAGCACTCCGGCTGCGCCCATCTCCTTGGTGGTCGTCGATGACCACCCCGTCGTGTTGCGCGGGCTGGCGGCCATGCTCCGCGACGACCCGCACCTGCGTGTCGACGGCCTGGCGGCAACGTCGGCCGAGGCCCTGGCGCTCGTGGCGCGCCTGCGCCCGCGGGTGGTGCTGCTCGACCTGACGCTCGGGAACGAGAGCGGCCTCGACCTCATTCCGCTGCTGAAGGCGCGAGCGCCGGATGTGCGCATCCTCGTGCTGTCGGCGCTCGACGAGGGCACCCACGCCGTGCGCGCGCTGCGGGCCGGCGCCCACGGCTACGTCGAGAAGACCCAGGCCGCCAGCGACCTCGTCGCCGCGGTCCACCGCGTCGGCGAGGGCAAGATCTGGGTGAGTGACGTGACCGCCGATCGCATCCTGTCAGGCATCGGCCGGCAGAAGCCCGGTGGTGCCGAGGGGCACCCGTTCGATGCCTTGTCCGACCGGGAACGGCACGTCGTGCAGTTGCTGGGCCGGGGCATGTCGACCCGGGAGATCGCCAACGAGCTGCACGTGGCGTTCAAGACGGTCGAGGCGCACTATGCGCACATCAAGCACAAGGCCGGCATTCGCACCGGCCGTGAGTTGACGCGGTTGGCGGTGCTGTGGGCCGAAGGCCACGGCACGCGCTGACCGGCGGGCGCGGGCGGCCGTGATGCCGACCGGGTCTTCTCCGGATCTCCTGTAGGTCAGGGCCGTACACTCGCGCCACGCAACCCCGATGGTCCCGGCTCGGCACATGTCCGACCATTCGGTCGCCACGCCACTGGCGCGACCCGATGGAAGAGGACGAGCGTCCAGGCGTGCTGGCAGGCAACAGGAGGCCTATGTCCACGCATCGCATCCGCCCGTTCGTCATGCCGTCGGCGCTCGGCGTCATTCTGGCCTGCGCCCTGATCGCCCCGCAGGCTGCCCAGCAGGCTGCCCCGCAGGCACCGCCCGTCGTCAAGCAGAAGACCATGGACCCGGTTCCCTCAGTGCAGGGTCGGTCCAACTTCGTCGCCTACTGCGCCTCGTGCCACGGGCTCGACGGCAAGGGGCAGGGGCCGGTGGCGCCGGCGCTCAAGATGCCGGTGCCCGACCTGACGACGATCGCCAAGCGAAAAGGCAAGTTCGACAACATCGCCCTCGAGCGCGTCATCGCCGGCGACGACAAGATGCCCGCGGCGCACGGCTCGCTGGAGATGCCGGTGTGGGGCCCCATCTTCAGGAACACCGTCGGCAACGCGTCGGCGACCTTGCGCATCCGCAACCTGGTGAAGTACCTCGAGACGATCCAGGTGCACCCCACCGAGTGAGCACGCCCCTCGGCCTCCAGGGGCGTGACGCGGTGCGGCGTCCGTTCCGGGGGGAGGGCGTGTCCGTTCGGCGTCCTGCGCGGTGCATGCCGGTGAGTCAGGCTGGTGCTGGGCCGACGCGCAGGCGCGCGTCGACCAGCACCACGCCGCGCCGATCGCGCTGCACCATCACCGGATTCAGGTCGAGCTCGAGGATGTCGGGCACCGAGGCGCCGAGCTGCGAGACGCGCGCCGCCAGTTCCTCGAAGGCCGCGAGATCGGACGGCGCACCGTCGGGCGTTGCGGCCAGTCGGGCGCCACCGTGCGTCCGCCGGACCAGGTCCCTGGCCTCGAGGTCGGTGATCGGGCAGGGCGCGATGCACGCATCGCGCAGCGCCTCCACGGCCGTCCCGCCGCTGCCCACGGCCAGCATGGGACCGAAGCGGGCATCCTGCCGCAGGCCGCAGAACATCTCGACGGCGTCGGTGATCATCGGTTGCACGAGGATGTCGGCCTCCGCCTGGTCGCCGTTCTCCATCAGGAGCGCACGCAGGGCGGTGAATGCCGAGGACACGGCCGAGTCGTCCCGCAGGTCGAGGCGCACGGCGCCTGCGGCGGCCTTGTGGATGACCGACGGCGGCGCCGCCTTCATCGCGACGGGGTAGCCGTACATCGCCGCGTGGGCACACGCGTCGCTCGCGGTGCGCGCCACGCGCCCGACGAAGGGCCAGTCCAGCGCGTCGAACACGGCGATGAGCTCGTCGAAGGTCAACCAGGTGCTCCCCCGCGCGTCACGAGCGCAGCGGCACACGGTGCGGACGGCATGAGTGCGGGCCGGTTCGATCGCCGTGTAGGCTCCGGCAGGTGTCTCGCGCCAGCGCGCATGGGCCTGCGCGTGCGCCAGCGCTCGCGCCGCCTGCTCCGGCATCGGGTAGACCGGGATCACCTCGTCCCAGGCGTGGAGCGGCAGCGGCTCCCGGCTGGCGGCCAGGATGCAGGCCAGGACCGGGACGGCGTCGTGCCCGTCGCCGCGGGCTCGGCACACCGCCTTCTCGATGGCGGCAAGCACGCCGGACGTGTGCCGGCGATCGACTTCCGTGTAGATGATCAGCAACGCGTCGGCATCTCCACTCGACAGGGCGCAGCGGACCGCGCGGTAGTAGCCCTGTTCGTCCGCAGCGGCGGTGAGGTCGACAGGGTTGCGCACGCTGGCGTGCGCCGGCAGGAAGGCAGCCAGCGCACCGGCCGCCTCGTCACCGAACACGGGCAGGACGAGACCGCGGGCCTCACAGGCGTCTGCGGCGAGCGTGCCGGGACCGCCCGTGTTGGTCAGCACCGCGACCCTGTTGCCCAACGGCAGTGGCTGCGTATCGAGCAGGAGCGCGAGGTCCAGCATCTCGTCGATCGTGTCGACGCGGGTCACGCCGGCCTGGCGGAACATCGCGTCGGCTGCCTCGTCAGGCGACAGCAGGCCGGCGGTGTGGCTCGACGCGGCTCGCGTGCCCGCTTGCGTGCGTCCCGACTTCATGACGACGATGGGCTTGCTCCGGCTCACGCGCCTGGCGATGCGGCTGAAGTGCCTGGGGGCGCCGAGCGACTCGAGGTAGAACAGGAGGACCGAGGTCTCGGCGGCGGCCGCACCGTACAGCAGGAGATCGCTGCTCGTCACGTCGGCTTCGTTGCCGAGGCTGACGATGGTCGAGAACCCGAGGCCGCGGCGCGCCGCGAGCTCGAGCGCGGCGAGCGCGACGCCGCCGCTCTGCGCGGCGAGCGCGACGCCGCCGCCGGCCGGCAGGGACGGCGCCAGCGAGGCGTTCAGGCGCACGTGCCGGCTGGCGTTGATGATGCCCATCCCGTTGGGGCCCAACAGCCGCATGCCGTCGACAAGGGCCTCGTCACGCATGCGATCCTGGACGGCTCGTCCCACCGGGTCGGTTTCGGCGAACCCGGACGTCACCACGGCGACGGTGCGCACGCCGGCGTGCCCGCACTCGGCGAGCACGGCCGGTACGGTCTCGGACCGGACCGCGATGATCGCGAGGTCGAGGGGGCCCGGAGCAGCGGCGATGCTGTGGCAGGCGGGAATCCCTGCAATGTCGGTCGCGTAGGGGTTCACCGGCACGATCGTGCCGCCGAAGCCGCCGCGCACCAGCGCATCGAGGATGCGTCGCCCCATGCGACGCGGGTCGCGGGAGGCGCCGATCACGGCCACCGAGCGCGGCGCGAGCAACTGCCGCAGCGATGCCGCGACGCTCTCCTGCTCGCGGGCTGCGGCGATGCTGAGGCTGGTGTCGGTCTGGGTCAGGTCGATCTCGGCGTGGCTGCGACCGGCGTGGTGCACGATGCGGACGGGCAGGCCGCTGCCCGTCAGCACGCCCAGCCGCCGCGGATCGTCGTCAGGAGCGGTGACGCGGCAGGTGGCCAGCCCCTGCGCGAGGGCGGCACGGGAGAGGCCGGACAGCAGCGCCGTGCCGAGCCCGCGATGACGCCAATCCGGGTGCACCACGAGGACGGCCTCGGCACACCGGTCCACCGCCGCTGCATACCACCCGAGCGCCAGCGTCCGCAGGACGCCGCGGACGCGCACCACCGCCATCAGCGCGCCCTGTCCCGGCCCGTGGCCCATGCCGCAGACCTCCGCCGCGAGCGCGGCGACGCGGCGTGGGCCCTTCGCGCCGACCGGCAGGTCACCCTCGGGAAGCTGCTGCAGGAACTCGACGACGGCCGCCTCGTCCCCTGGCGTCATCGGACCGAGGACGAAGGTACTCCCGTCGCGCAGCTGCACCGGGGTTCTCGTCAGGGCACTTGCGGCCGACTGGCTGGCAACGATGTCGACGCTGGTCATGGCAGGCTCCGTGCGACGGCAGGCGTGTCGTCGGAGATCGTGAACGTTCGCGCCAGGGGCGCGGGTGTGTCAGGCCGTGGCCTTCACGGGCGGCGCCATGGCCGCAGCCGAGCCCACCGAACGATGGGGCACGGTCATCACCGGGCACGGCGCCTGTCGGACGACGCGCTCGGCCACGCTGCCGAGCAGCATGTGCTTGATCGGGCCGTAGCCGTGCGTGCCGACGACGATCAGATCGGCCTGCACGCCGCTGGCGTAGTCGGTGATCGCCGTGTGCGGGACGCCCGTGATCACCACGCGGGTGATGCGGTCGTTGGCCAGGCCCGCGCGCGGCGCGATCGCCTCGAGTCGCTCGCTGGCCTGCTTGCGCCACTCGTCGGCCAGGGCCGGGAAGTCCAAGCCGACGCCCTCCACCGTCCAGGCCTGGCGGAAGGGGTCGGGACAGACGTGCAGCAGGTGGATCTCGCTGTCGGTGCGCGCCGCCAGGCGGCAGGCCGCGGCCCACGCATCTTCGGAGGTCTCGCTGAAGTCGACGGCCACCACGATGATGTCCCGTGTCTCGGTCATTGCGTCATCTCCTCGCAGGCACCGGCGTGCGCGAGCACGTCGGCGAGCACCCGCTCGACCGGTTGCGACGCATCGATGCGCGGCCAGTCGGCCGGAGGCGTCACGGCGCGTCGCTGGCGCTCGACTTCGTGCGCGTCGGCGTCCGACGCATCACCGGTCCGTGCGACGACGCGCGCGGTCAACACCTCGAGCGGTGCCTCGAGCCAGACGCCACGGAAGGGGACGCCGCAGGTGGTCGCGGCGGCCTGGACGGCGGCGCGTCCCTCGGGCCGGCCGAGCACCGCGTCGGCGACGACTGCGTAGCCGGTGCCGGCGACGACCTGACACCGTTCCGACAGCGCGCCGTACACGTGCCGTGTCTCCTCGGGGGTGTACCCCTCGGGGCCGAGCCGCGTCGTCGGCGTCACGCCATGGAGCCACTTGCGCAGCGCGTCACTGCGCACCACGACCGCTCCTGGTGGTGCGCCGAGCGATGACGCGGCGGCGCGCGCGACGGTGGACTTGCCCGTACCGGGCACGCCACCGATCGCGAGCACCAGGGGCGCCGCTGGCGCGAGGAAGGCCTCGGCCAGCGCGAGGTAGCGACGCGCCAGGGCGCGCGCGGCGTCGCGCTGCGCGGTGTCGGTCGCCAGGTCGGCGGTGGCCAGGCTCGTCTTGGCCCTGATCGCCGCCCGGCACGACAGGAACAGCGGCAGCAACGGCATGCCGCCGAAATCCGTGGTGAGCCAGAGGTATGCGTTCCACACCGCGTTGGCGTGGTCGCGCAGCCCGAGGCGCCACAGATCCATCAGCAGGAACGCCAGGTCGTACAGGACGTCGATGCAGGCCAGGTCCTCGTTGAACTCGATCGCGTCGAACAGGGTCGGCGTGCCGTCGAGGAGCACGATGTTGCGGAGGTGGAGGTCGCCGTGGCAGTACCTCACGAGACCCTGCTCGCGGCGTGCCTCCAGGCGGGCCTCGTGCCGGGCGAGGAGTGCCTGCTGGGCGCCGATCAGCCGGCGCGTCGTCACCGGATCGAGGACGTCCTCCGCACGCTGGAAGGCGCGGGCGTTGCCGGTGATCACCCGCGCCATTCCGTCGACGCCCCCGTGGTCGGGGCGCGGCGCGGCCCGCTGGTGCAACCGTCCGATCGCCTCGCCGAGCGGCGCCATCAGTTCGAGGGGCAGGGCCTGGCGCGTCGCCAGCCGATCGAACAGGGCCTCCTGGTCGAAGCGCTGCATGCTGACCAGCCAGTCGGCCACCGGTCCCCTGCCGGCCAGCGCCAGTTGCCCGTCCGCTTCCTGCGTGATCGGCACCAGCCGCTCGTACAGCGCCGGTGCGGCGCGCCGGTTCAGCCGCAGTTCCGCCTCGCACATCCGATGGCGCTTCTCGCAGGAGGAGTAGTCGAGATAGTCGTACTTCACCGCCCGCTTCAGCTTCAGGGCGTGCCGGCCCACCAGGAACACCATCGAGGCGTGGGTCTCCAGTCGCTCCACCGTCTCGCTTCCATGCGTGGACGGCTGACTCAGGTAAGCAATGACCTCCGACTGATCCTCGGTCATCATGGCGGGCCTCGGACAGGCGTGCGTGCCTGCTTCGTCCAATGCTCCGCCCCCTGCGCGGGGTGGGGAATCCGTGGGCGCACGCATCGGGCGTACGGCAATCCCGTAGCAGCCTGGTGCATCGGCGGCATCGTCGCGGTCAGCCGGGGCGAACGCGTGTCCCTCTCGCGTGCAGCCTTCGCGTGTCGCCCGATTGAGGCCTGCGGTCGGCGCTCGCGGGATCGCCCGATCGCGCGGTCGGCAGAGCATGTACGGGATTCCCTGATGGTGTCCCGCCTGCGCCACTGACACTCTGGTCGCGTCGGCCTCCGGGCAGGCTGTAGGGTGGTGCGGCCGTCACCCGGGACGGCGCGTGGAGCGTGATGTCGATGGAGACGGGTCAACCCAGCGCGCCGGTCGACCAAGCCACCACGGCTGCCGATGGCGGGACGTCGCCGGGCGACCTCGGGTTGCTGGCGACCGGACACGCCAGTGAGTCGATGTTGCGGGCGGCGCTCGAGGCAATGACCGACGCCGTCTTCATCTCCGACCTGGCCGGTCGGTTCGTGCTCTTCAACGACGCGTTCGTCGCCTTCCACCGGTTCCCGTGCCGGGCGGCATGCGTTCAGACGCTCGCGGAGTATCCCGCCTTGATCGAAGTGTCGCTGTCGTCGGGCGACGTCGTTCCCCTGGAGCAATGGGCGGTGCCACGGGCTCTCCGCGGCGAGGTGGCCGTCAACCAGGAGTACCACCTGCGCCGCAAGGACACGGGCGAATCCTGGATCGGCAGCTACAACCTGGCACCGGTGCGAGACGGCAGCGGCCGCATCATCGGCGCGGTCGTGATCGGCCGTGACGTCACTCGGCAGAAGGCGATCTCGGACGCCCTTCAGGCGAGCGAGGCGCGGTACCGGGGACTCGCCGAGCAGTTGCCGGAAGGGATCTTCGTGCTCGACGGCGCGGGACGCGTGCTCGACGCCAACCAGGCCGCATGCCGGATGTTCCGGTACGGGCTCGCGGACCTGCGCGAACGCATGCTGCACGACCTGTTGGTCTTCGGCGACACGGCACCGGCGCTGCTGCCTCGGGCCGATGCGGGTGGGCTCGTGCAGGACGAGCGGTCCTGCCGCCGGTCCGACGGCTCGACCTTCCTCGGGGAAGTGCTCGCCCTTCGTCTTCCCGACGGCCGTTGGCAGGGCGTCGTGCGAGACATCACGGAGCGCCGGTGGGCCGCCCAGGCCATCCGGAGCCTCGAGGCCCAGCACCAGTCAGATGCCAGCGTCCTGCACGCGCTCTTCGCCACCGCGCCGCAGGCCATCCTCGGCGTCGATGAGCACGGCGTCATCCGGTCGGCCAATCCAGCGGTCGAGAAGACGTTCGGGTGGTTGCCGGACCAGTTGCTCGGCAAGCCGTGCTCGACGCTGGTGCCCTCCGGACCCGTGAACGGCCAGACGCCCTGTCTCTCGTCGTTCTGGAACGCGCCTGACGTCAACGATGAAGGGCGGGAGCTCATCGCGGCGCGCAAGGACGGCTCGCAGGTCCCGGTCGAAGTGCGCAGCGCCGTGGTCCAGACGCAGGACGGGCGCCTCGTGTTCGCCTTCGTGAGCGACATCAGCACGCGCTGGCGCGAGGAAGCGGCTCGAAAGGCACAGGCGGTCACCCTCGAGCTCTACAACCAGCGTCTGCGGGTCCTCACGACGGAGTTGACCCTGGCCGAGCAGCACGCGCGCGAGGGGCTGTCGCGCACGCTTCACGACGGTGTCCAGCAACTCCTCTTCGGGGTGAAGCTCGGCCTGGACCGCGTGGCGAGGCGGGTCGACGGCGCTCAGGGCCTCAACCGCGACGCCCTGGAAACGGCGCGGCAGGATCTCGACGAGGCCATCGGCTCGGTGCGGTCGCTGGCGATCGAGCTCGCCCCCCCGGCGTTTCGGCAGGACGGCCTGCGCCCGATGCTGGAATGGCTGGTCGACTGGATGAAGCACAAGCACGGCCTCGAGGTGGCGCTGACCGTCGGCGAGGATGCCGACCTGCAGGCACGCGATCTGCGCACCCTCGTCTTCATTTCGGTGCGGGAGCTGCTCTTCAACTGCGCAAAGCATGCACAGGTCGGCCGTGCCGCGGTCGCCGTCGTCAGGGTGCCCGGTGACCAGCTGCAGATCACGGTGACCGACGGCGGGAAGGGGTTCGACACCGCCCTCGTGGCGAGCCCGTCGCGGAGCGCTCCCGGCCTCGGCCTCCTGAGCATCCGCGAGCGCCTGTTGCTGGTGGGAGGCACGCTCGACGTGCGGAGCACCCGGGGCGCCGGCTCGGCCGTGCAGATCACCGTACCGGCAGGCACTGCCCCGCAGAGCGTGACCGCACGCTCGTGACCGCAGCGCTCCGGCAACGTGCTGTCGTCGACGTGTCGGGTCGACAATCCGCGAGCCCGGCGTCGCCTCGAGGTACGGCACCGGCCGCGTCGAAAGGCCTCGTCGATGACCGGCTCCATGTGCTCGTCCGTACTCCACATGCATGACGTGTCGCGCATCAGGGCGTTCCACGAGCACCTGTCCGGATGGCAGTCGCGCATGACGGCATGGTCGCGGCCGGCGGGAACGCGATGACGAACGCGGTGCCCCGGCGCGCCGAGGCGTCGACGTCGAGCCGGCCGCCATGGACGTCGGCGATCCGCTTGACCAGAGCCAGGCCGACGCCGAGATGACCGGTCTTGGTCGAGACGCCGCGATCGAAGATGCGGCTGCGAAGTGCGGCCGGGAACCCACAGCCCGTGTCGGCAACGGTGACGAGGATGCGGTCGCCGTCCTGCCGGCTCCCCACGTACAGCTCCCGCTCACCCGGCGGTGTGGCGGCCATCGCCTGTATCGCATTCACCATCAGGTTCAGGAACATCAGGTAGAGAAGCGTCTGCTGCCCGCAGACGTCTGGTAGCGGTTCGGTCAGCGCCAGGTGCGCGCGCACGCCGCACTCGTCCATCGCCACGGCCACTTCCGCGATCGCGGCCCGCAGCGCGTCGTTGACGGTCGCCCGGCCGGCGGTCAGCCGTTCGCCGCTGAAGAGCGCACGCAGTCCGTCAATCACGGTCGCGGCTCGCGCGGCCTCCCGCTCGATGTCGACCAGCGTGTCGGCCAGGGCCCCGCCCTGATCGGCCGTGGCCGGCAGGCGTGTGGCCAGCACACGGGCCGCCTCTGCGTTGAGGATGAGCGCCGCAAGCGGCTGCGTCAGTTCATGGGCCAGGGCCGCGGCGAACGCCTCCTGGCCGGGGCTCACCTCCTCGGCGTGCTCCCGGGCTCGCTCGCGCACCGGCGAGTGCTGGTCGGGGTGCAGGGGGGCCGTCACCGCGAGCGTGGGGAGGAGTGCATGCAACTTGCCCATGGCGATCCTTCAGCTAGGTTTCCGGGCGGACGTGGGGGCGTGGCGCGATCGGGCGGCCCATGAATGCCGCACGAGCCTTCCGATCGACGTGTGCCGTGTGCCGTGACCGCACCATACGTGTCGGCGCGTCAGGCCAGCAACCGGCTTTCGGCGGCGGCGCGTGAAATTACACGCAGTCGTCGGCGAAAAAACTACGAGTCGGTACGGAGGCCAACCGCAAGCACTTCATGGTCGAGCTGCTCGAGGCGCGTCGAGAACGAGTCGTCATGCCACGGATTGGTCGACGGTGCCCGTGATCGACTGGTACGACGGGCGCCTGGCCTCGCACCCGGGGCCGCATCGACGCCGCGACTGGCCGGCTCCGGGTCATTCACGTGACCGCCGCGCATGCCGATGACCTGATCGACGACCCGACATGGTCAGCAACCTCGCGCCCACCCGACGCTCGCAGACGCCTCCCGCGGATCGCCGCGTGCGTCGACTCGCGCTGCCCGACTGCCCGTCGTGTCACCTCCCGCTGCAGGTCGACGTCCGGTCCAGGGACACGTTGTACGCGCGTTGCCAGTGGTGCGGACACCGGCGGATGGTCGCCAAGCCGGACGTGACGCCCGCGACGCCGCTGGGCTGACGGGGCAGGTGCCCCGGGCCATCGCGGCATCAGCCGTCCGAGGGGTGTAGAGGCAGCCGCTGCCCGCCACTCGCCCCACCAATCACCAGCCGAGGCGTCGTCGCCATTCCTCGCAGGGAATCGGCGGGGCACGTCGCGGGAACGGGCGGACGTTCTCCAGTTCGCCGGGGCGGCCGAATCCGAACAGCTGCGACATGTCCGCGAAGCACGACAGGGGAGCGCTCGGCATCAGGCGAAGCTCGTACCCCTCGTTCCGGCCCTGCTGCGCTGGCACGAGGGCCATGGTGTTGATCGCGTCGAACACCTGGGCGAAGCGGAGCGGACCGGCGTCCCAGGGATCGAGGCCGAGGTCGAAGATGAGCCGCGCCACCGACTCCCGAGCGCGCGGGTCGTTGCCGGCAATCAGGATCGTCGGTGGCGTGCCGACCAGCAGCGGATCGACGAAGTACGCCATCAGGGGCAGGTTGACCCTCACCACTCGGGCCGTCGCGTGCCGGGACTGGAGGCGTTCGCTTCCCGACGGCCCCGGGACGAGTTCCAGGTAGCCATCGGCTGCGACCCGCTTCTGTCCACCACTCACGTCGATGACGATCTTGCCGTCCAGCGTCCCCAGGCCGTCGCTGACCTCGTCGAGCACGTTCCTCGGGACCGCCAGGACGACGATCGCCGCGGCGGCGGTTGCGTCGCGAGGCGTGACGGCGGCCGCATTCGGCCCGCTCCTCGCCACGAGCGCGCGCACCGAGTCGCGGACCGGATCGCGGCTGCCGTAGACCACGCGGTACCCGGCGCGGCCGATCGCCGGGCCGAGCGTCCCGGCGAGCGTGCCCGTGCCGATCACGGCCACGACCGGCTTGTCCGGGGCCGACGCTGGCGGTGCCGCTTGCTGTGCCGACGGCACGACGGTCGCCATGACGCACGCGCACACGACCGCGAGCGGGACTCGATGCATGAGGCCTCCTTGACTGAATCGATGCTCAGCATACCCCGCAGGTCTCGTCCGTGAGGCCGGCGAAGCAGCCCCGACCCTGGCGCGGTGGTGCCTCGCCGACCGGGCCCGGTCGGTGCTTCAGCTGCCGGGATGCAGGGCGCCGCGGAGCGCGGTGATCGCCTGGGCAATCGCCCCTCGCGCTGCCGGCGTCTCGGCGAGCGGGTTGAGCATCACGAAGTCGTGGACCGTCTGGTTGTAGCGCACCGACGTCACGCGCACCCCGGCGGCGGAGAGCTTCGACGCATACTCCTCGCCCTCGTCCTGCAGGATGTCACCGTCGGTGATCAGCAGGCAGTCGGGCAGCCCGCGCAGTTGCTCCACGCTCGCGCGCACCGGGTAGGCCGTGACGTCGGTCTCGCTGCCATCGAGGCCCTGCAGGTCGAACATCCACTTCATCGTGTCGGCGATGAGCCACGGGCCATCGGCGTACTGCCGGTACGACGGCCGGTCCGACAGGTAGTCCAGCAGCGGGTAGAACAGCACCTGGTATGCGATGCTGGGCCCCTGCCGCGCCTTGGCCATCAACGTCAGGGCGGCGGCCATGTTGCCGCCCACGCTGTCGCCCGCCACGGCGACGCGCGAGGGATCGATGCCGAGGTCCGCCGCGTGCGCCACGGCGTGGACCAACGAGGCGTACGCCTGCTCGTTCTGCGTCGGGTACCTGGCCTCGGGTGAGTTGACGTAGTCCACGAAGACGACGGTCGCGCCGACGCCGGCCGCCAGCTCACGAACCAGCCGATCGTGGGTGATGGTGTCGCCCAGCACCCACCCGCCGCCATGACAATAGAGCAGGAGCGGCAACGGCCCCCTGGCGCCCTGCGGTCGC
Organism: Luteitalea sp. TBR-22; assembly: GCF_016865485.1. Taxonomy (NCBI): domain Bacteria; kingdom Pseudomonadati; phylum Acidobacteriota; class Vicinamibacteria; order Vicinamibacterales; family Vicinamibacteraceae; genus Luteitalea; species Luteitalea sp. TBR-22. The sequence continues at coordinate 2,187,231 of NZ_AP024452.1, forward strand.
ACGATGCGGATGCGGGTCTCGCCCGTCGGGCCCACCGGGAACGTCGTGTCGACGACGTCGGCCGGGGGCGCCGGCACAGGCGCGGACTGCAGGTCGGTGAGTACCTTGTGCGCGGCCGCCGGCGACATCGTGTACAACGGCGGCGCCCCCGCCAGGCTGTCGATGAACGCCCGGGTGACTGGCTCGAGCCGATCACGCGAGTGGCCTCCCCTCTCGTCTCGGGTCGGGTGGTCCTGGGGCAGGCTGCTGGATGACATGGACACGCTCCTGTGCTTCGGGTGGACGAACGACGGTGGACGCTGGGGGGACCGTCTGACGCGCGGCAGGACGGGTGTTCTCACGTGGACGCAGGCCACCGTGGTTCAGGGGCTGTCGTCGCGGGTGACCAGCGCGCGGGCCCCCGGCGCTGATGAGGCCTGCCTGGGGATGCCGAGCCGCTGCATGCGTGCGAGCAGCGTCGTGCGTGGCAGGCCCAGGCGCGATGCGGCGCCATTCCAGCCGCCGATGACGCCGTTGGTGCTGCGCAGCGTCTCGATGATGTGATCGCGCTCGACGTCGGCCAGGGTGCGCAGCGAGGTGCCCTGCAGCACCGGCAGCGGCCCGAGGCCGTGTGGCGTCGCGAGCGTCTCGCCGCGCGTCGCGATCACCGCGCGCTCGACCACGTTCTGCAACTCGCGCACGTTGCCCGGCCAGGGCTGGTCGGCCAGGCGATCGAGCAGGGCGCTCGGCACTTCGGGCACGTGCCTGCCGTGACGCCGGGCAAATGTGCGCACGAAGTGGCGGACCAGCAGCGGGATGTCCTCGCGGCGCTGGCGCAGCGGCGGAATGACGATCGGGAAGACGTTGAGGCGATAGTACAGGTCGGCGCGGAAGGCGCGCCGCTGCACCATGTCGAACACGTCCTGATGGGTGGCCGCGATCACCCGGACGTCGACGTCGACGGCCCGTCCCCCGCTTCCCAGCCGTTCGATCTGGCGCTCTTGCAGCGCGCGCAGCAGCTTGGGCTGCAGCTCGAGCGGCAGATCGCCGATCTCGTCGAGGAACAGGGTGCCGCGGTGCGCGGCTGCGAAGCGGCCGTCGGACTGGGCCAGGGCGCCGGTGAAGGCACCCCGCTCGTGCCCGAACAGCTCGCTCTCGAGGAGACCGGCTGGCAGGGCGGCACAGTTGACCGCGACGAACGGGCCGGCCCGGCGCGGCCCGGCGGCGTGGATGGCGCGCGCCACCACTTCCTTGCCGGTGCCCGTCTCGCCGAGCAGCAGCACCGAACTGTCCACCGGGGCGATCAGCTCGATGGCGTCCCGTACGCTCCTGAGCGCTTCGCTGTTCCCGATCAACTCGACCGCCATCATCGACCCCATCGTTCACGCGTGGCCATGCGCGTCACCTCGCGAGGGCCGCGCCGACGTACGCGAGCAGCTCGGCCGCGTCGAAGGGCTTGCCCATGAAGGCGAGGGCGCCGTCACGAAGCGCACGCCGGCGCGCCTCGTCGTCGTCGTACGCCGTCACGAAAATGACCGGGAGCGTCGGCCGCGCCGCGCGGAGACGCCGATGGAGTTCGAACCCGTCGATGCCGGGCAGGCGAACGTCGGCGACGACACATCCGGCACGGTGCATCACATCCGTGTCGAGGAAGGCCTCGGCCGACGCGAAGGTCTCCGCCTCGAATCCCGCCGACTCGAGCACGCTCTGCATCGACGCCCGGATCCGCCGATCGTCGTCAACCGCCGCGACGACGCGAGGAGAATCGGATGGCGATGACCCCGGGGCGCCCACGACACCGGCATCGTAGCCGCGGGCACGGGCCGCGAACAGCTATAGGTTCATTCAGTGACGCGCGGCGCCGGCGCCCGGATGCCGAGCGTGTCCGCGAACCTGATCAGCTCCGCCAGGGAGTGCGCCCCCATCTTCCGCATGACCTGTCCGCGGTGGACGCCGATCGTGATCTCGCTCGTGCCGAGCTCGGCGGCCGTGTGCTTGTTGGCAAAGCCACAGACCACGTACGACAGCACCTCGCGCTCGCGCCGCGTCAGTCGCGCATGGCGGCGACGCACCTCGTCGGCGGCAGCGCGCCTCGCCCGCGCGTCGCGATCGCGACCGATCGCGTCCTCGACGGCCGCGAGCAGCTCACGATCGCCGAACGGCTTCAGCAGGAACTCGACGGCCCCGGCCTTCATCGCGCGCACCGACGAGGGCACGTCGCCGTGGCCGGTGATGAACACGATCGGCGGCCCGCCGCGGTCTGTCAGCCCCCGTTGCAGGTCGAGGCCATGCATGTCGGGCAGTTCGAGGTCGAGCACGAGGCAGCCTGGCGCGTCTGGCGTCTCGGCTTCGAGGTATTGCGTGGCGGAGGCAAACACCGAGACGCGGTGTCCTGCTGCGGCGAGCAGATCGGCCACCGCCGTCCTGACCCGCGCGTCGTCATCGACCACGAAGACGGTCGGGTGATCTGCGGTCATGGCCGGCCGTCCGGCGCCAGTGGCATGGTGAACGAGAAGGTGGTGCCGCGGTCGCCGTGGCTGACCGCGGAGAGGCGCCCGCCGTGCGCGGTGGCGATCGACCGGCAGATGGTCAGTCCCATCCCGAGTCCGTCGGCCTTGGTGGTGAAGAAGGGCTCGAACACGACGTCGGGGTGGCTCAGGCCGCTCCCGTTGTCGGACACCTCGAGCAGCGCGTGTGGCCCGGAACGGCGCGACAGTACGGACACGTGGCGTTCCCGGTCCGTCACGCCCGCCACCGCTTCCAGGGCGTTCACCGCCAGGTTCCAGACCAACTGCTGCAGTTGGACGCGATCGCCGCGGACTCCGGACAGGGTCGGGTCCAGGATGCTCGCGACGACCACCTGCTTGCGCGTGAACTCTACCTCCAGCAGCCGGAGGACCTCGCGGATCACTTCGTTGAGGTCGAGCAGCGCGTTCTCCGTCGGTGTGCGCTTGAAGAGCGAACGGACGCGCGTCACCACGTCGGCGGCATCGCGGCCGTCGCTTGCGATGCGTTCGGCCGCCTCCACGGCGCGCTCGACGTTGGGCGTCGGGCCGGACAGCCACCGCAGGCACGCGTGGGCGTTGGTCACCACGGCCGCCAGCGGCTGGTTCACTTCGTGGGCGATGGCCGCCGCCAGCTCGCCGACCGTGGCCACCTGCGCGGCTCGCGACAGCTTCCCCTGCATCTCGCCGATGGCCCGCGAGGCCTGCGCCAGTTCCTGGCTGGCCAGCCACTGGTCGGTCATGTCCATCGACGCGCCGATGTACTCGACGAGATCGCCTGCCGCGTCGAGGACGGGCCGTCCCACGGCGTACTGGTAGCCGATGGTGCCGTCGCCGCGGAGGATGCGGTAGTCGGCGCGATAGGCGGTGCGCGCACGCACGCACTGCTCGAAGGCGGCCTGCACGCGCGGCCGGTCGTCGGGATGGATGCGCCCGAACCAGAACGCGGGACTGGTCACGTCGTCGCCGGGGCGCACCCCGTACGCGCGCTCGATCTCGGCCGAGCTCTCGACGCGGTCGGCGACGGGATCGTAGCGGAAGCCACCCGTGCGGCTCAGGCGCTGGACCTCGACGAGGAAGGCCTCGCTCCGGCGCCGTTCCTCCTCGGCGCGCTTGCGCGCATCGACGTCGGTGATCAGCACCGGCCACCTGATGATGTGGCCGTCCGGGTCGCGATCGGGCACGGCCCGCACGTGGAACCAGCGATACACCCCGTCGCTGCGCCGCAGGCGATGCTCGCTGTCGAAGGGCTCGCCGGACGTCATGGCATGGGCCCACGCCGCGGTGACGCGCGGGCGGTCGTCGGCATGGATGATGTCGCTGGCCTGCCAGCCCTGGATGGCCGTGAGGTCCTGCCCGATGTAGGCCAGCAGTTGCGCGTTGACGAACTCGGCACGGCCGTCCGGTGTCCAGATCGCCACCAGGCCCGGGACGGTATCGATGATCGAGCGGTACTCCCGCTCGCGCGACCGCAGGGCTTCTTCGGCCTGTCGGCGATCGTCGATGTCGGTGAGCAGGCTGTACCAGCGGACGATGCGGCCCTCGCGGTCGCGCTGCGGCAGCGATCGGCAGTGGAGCCAGCGGTACACGCCGTCGGCACGACGATTGCGGACGTCGAAGTCCATCGGCTCGCCGGTCGCGACGGCCTGCGCCTTCCTGGCGACGACCATCGGCACATCGTCCGGGTGCACGGCCACGGCCCAGTTGCGGAGGTCCTCGCGCGAGCGGCCGTAGAACTCGACCGCCGCCGCGTTGACGTCCTCGATCTTGCCCTCGGGCGTGTTGGTGCAGACGATGCCCGGCAGGCTGTCGAAGGCCCGATGCTGGCGCTCGATGTCGGTGAGAACGCCGCACCAGCCGACCACGGTCTCCGACGTGTCGCGCCACGGCTCGGCGCGCAACAGGAACCAGCGATGGGTGCCGTCGGCACCGCGCAGTCGCAATTCGAGCTCGAGCGGTCGATCGAGCGCCGCTGCGAGTTCGTCGAGGACGCGCTCGCGGTCGTCGGCGTGGATGCAGGTGGTCCAGCCCCAGCCCGACAGCTGTGCCGTGGCGGCGCCGGTGTACTCGACGAAGCGGCGGTTGGCGAACTCCAGGCCCGTGCCGTCGGCGCGACCCGTGCACGCCAGCACGGGCAGGGCATCCACCAGCGTGGAGATGCCGAGCGCCGTCGGGCCGAGTCCGGACGCGTGGTTCCGCTCGAGCTGATGCATTGGGGCCCCTGGAAGATGGCGCGACGCTCCCGATCATGCCATGCCTGACCCGTCGTCGCGCCTAAAGGATCCTTCAGCACTGCTTGCGACGACCGGACGACACGCCGGGTGTCGAGACGGACGCGCAAGCGCAGACGCACGCAATACGCGGGGCGCGATCACGGGCACCCGGTGGTCGACGCCAGATGGATCGCGTCGTGCAATGACCGCCCGCGTTCACACGATTGGAGAGTCCTGATGCCACTCACCTCGCAACAGGCGCGGGCCGTGGTCGACGCGGCAGAGGCCACGGCCCAGGCCCTCGGCGTGCCGGTCATCGTGGCGGTGGTCGATGCCGGCGTGCACCTCAAGGCGTTCAGCCGCATGGACGGCGCCGTGCTCGGGTCGATCGACGTCGCACTCAAGAAGGCGCGCACGTCGGCGCTGTTCCAGGCCGACAGCGACGCGGTCTGGGAGTACTGCCGGCCCGGGGCGCCGGCGCCGGCCCTCGAGTTGTCCAACGACGGGCTCGCGCCGTTCGGCGGCGGCGTGCCGCTGCGTAGCGCGGCGGGCGAGTGGCTCGGGGCGGTCGGGGTGTCGGGCGGGGCCGTCAGTCAGGACCAGCAGATCGCGCAGGCGGCCGCGGCCGTCCTGGCCAGTGCACTGTCGACCAGGTGACGCGTACACGCACACGACAGGAGAGGACACGATGTCGAAGACGATTCTGGTGACCGGGGCAGGTTCGGGGTTCGGGAAGGGCGCGGCGATCGGCATGGCGCGCAACGGGCACACGGTCATCGCCACCGTGCAGGTGTCGCCGCAGGTGATGCCGCTCCGCCAGGAAGTCGCGGCCCTCGGGTTGTCGAACGTCCGGGTCGAGCGACTCGACCTCACCGATCCCTACGACATCGCCCAGGCGCAGTCGTGGGACTTCGACGTGCTGTGGAACAACGCCGCCCAGGGCGAAGCGGGGCCCGTGTGGGAGATTCCGGTCGATCTGGTCCGGCGGAACTTCGAGATCAACGTCTTCCTGCCGCTCGTGCTGACCCAGGGCGTGGTCCGCAAGTGGGTCGCCGAGGGGAAGAAGGGCAAGGTCGTCTTCACGTCGTCGATGGGCGGCCTGTTCACGCCGGCCAACTGGGGGACCTACGTGTCCACCAAGCACGCGCTCGAGTCGATCGCCGAGGCGTTGCAGCAGGAGCTGGCGGCCTACGGCATCAAGGTCCAGACGATCAATCCGGGCGCCTACTACACCGGCTACAACGAGACGATGGCCGACAACCCGTTCCGCTGGCTCGACGACAGCAAGCACTTCACCAAGCGCGCCGACCTGCGCAAGGGCTTCGACGACTTCTTCGCGACGCCAGAGGGTCGGATGGACCCGCAGGAGATGATCGACAGGATGATCGCGATCGTCCCGGCCGACACGGGTCTCTTCCGCAACGTCGTCCCCAAGGCCATCGAAGACATGCTCAAGAAGCACCAGGCGGCCGCCTGGACGCAGCCCATCTGATCGCACGAGGTGGGTGAGGCGATGTGGACCAGGCGGGACTTCCTCGGGCGCACATTGCAGACCGGCGGCGGACTGGCGGCCGGCGCTCGGGGCGTCGTTGCCCCGGGCCAGGCGAACGTCCGCACGACGGACGGGGGAGCGTCGACGATGGCTCCAGTCTCCACGACGATCACGGTCAACGGTCATCGGCAGGTCCTGTCGGGCGACTCCCGGACGTCACTGCTGGACCTGCTGCGCGACCGCCTCGGGCTGACCGGCACCAGGAAGGGCTGCAATCACGGCGCCTGCGGCGCCTGCACCGTGCACATCGACGGCCGGCCTGCGCTCGCCTGCCTGACGCTGACGGTCACCTGCCACGAACGCGAGGTCACGACCATCGAGGGGATCGGCGCACCCGACGGCCTGCACCCGTTGCAGGAGGCGTTCGTCGCGCACGAGGCGCTGCAGTGCGGCTTCTGCACGGCCGGTCAGGTCATGTCGGCCCTCGGGTGTCTCGCGGAAGGGCGGGCTCGCAGCGCGGACGAGGTGCGTGAGTGGATGAGCGGCAATCTCTGTCGCTGCGGCGCGTACCACGGCATCGCCACGGCCATCCTGCAGCTCGCGGACGGGAAGTGACGCCATGGACCCCTTCACGTTCACGCGGGCAGCCGACGACGCGATGGCGATTGATGCCGCATCGCGCGGCGCCCGCTTCCTCGCCGGCGGCACGACGCTGGTCGACCTGATGCGCGAGCACGTCGAACGCCCCACCGCGCTGGTGGACGTGTCCCGACTCGCCCACGCCGAGGTGGAGGTCGGCGACGCGGGGCTGGTGCTCGGCGCGCTGGCGCGGATGGCCGACGTGGCGCGCCATCCAGGGGTCGCCACCGCCTACCCGGCGATCAGCGAGGCCTTGCTGCTCAGCGCCTCACCGCAGATTCGCAACATGGCCTCGATCGCGGGAAACCTCCTGCAGCGGACCCGCTGCACGTACTTTCGCGATCCTGGCACCCCGTGCAACAAGCGCGAACCGGGATCGGGGTGCCCGGCCCGGACGGGCGAACACCGCATGCACGCCATCTTCGGCACGAGCGAGGCGTGCATCGCCACGCACGCTTCCGACCTCGCCGTCGTCCTGCTGGCGTTCGACGCGGTGCTGGAAGTGCAGGGAAGCCGAGGCCGGCGCCTGCTGCCGCTCTCCGAGCTGCACCGGCGCCCCGGCACGACGCCCCAGCTCGAGCACACGCTCCATCAGGACGAGTTGATCCTGCGCGTCAGCGTCCCGGCCGGTCCGCACACGCGTCGGTCGCACTACCTGAAGGTGCGGGACCGGGCCTCGTACGAGTTCGCGCTGGTATCGGCCGCCGTGGCCCTCGACCTCGACGGCGAGGTCATTCGCGATGCGCGAGTTGCCGCAGGTGGCGTCGGCACGATTCCGTGGCGGCTGCCCGCCGTCGAGCAGGCCCTGGTCGGACAGCCGAATCGGCCCGAGGTCTGGCGACAGGCCGCGGACCGTTCGCTGGTGGGAGCGCAGTCACTGCCGCAGAACGCCTTCAAGCTCACGCTGCTGCCCCGGACCATCGTCCGGGCCCTCGAGCACGTCGGAGGACGAGCATGAGTCCCGCGATCGGCAGTCCGCTGCGGCGGGTGGATGGCGAACTCAAGGTCACCGGACGCGCCGCCTATGCCGCCGACATCACGTTGCCGTCCCTGGCGCATGCCGTGCTGGTCACCAGCACCATCGCGACGGGGCGGATCGTCGGGCTCGACACCTCGCGGGCGGAGCGGACCCCCGGCGTCGTCGCCGTGCTGACGCACCTCAACGCACCGCGCCTGCCGTACCGGCCTCACCGCAGCGTCCTCGACCCGCACGGCGAGCGCCTGCACGTGCTGCAGGACGACGTCGTGCGGTTCAACGGGCAGCCGGTCGCCGTGGTGGTGGCCGAGACGCTGGAGCAGGCCGAGCACGCCGCGTCGCTGGTCCTCGTCCAGTACGCCAGTGCGCCGGCTCGGCTCGACTTCGAGGCGGCCCGGCGCGAGGCCATCGTACCCGAGGCAGGGCGGTCGGCCGACTCGCGGGTCCCGGCCGACCACGTGCGCGGCGCGCCGGAGCAGGCGTTGGCGCGTGCCGACGTGCGCGTCGACCGCGAGTACCGCATCGCGAGGCAGCAGCACAACCCGATGGAGCCACACGCGACGGTCGCGCGCTGGGACGGGGATCGACTGACGCTCTGGGACAAGAGCCAGTGGGTGGTCACGGTGCGCGATGAACTGGCGGCCGTGTTCGGGTTGCTGCCCGAACAGGTACACGTCATCTCGCCGTTGGTCGGCGGCGCGTTCGGCACGACGCTGCGGGCGTGGGGACACGTGACGCTGGCGGCGTTGGCCGCACGGGTCACGGGTCGGCCGGTCCGGCTGACACTGACGCGGCGGCAGATGTACGCCGGCACCGGCCACCGCCCCGAGACGTGGCAGCGGCTGGCCGTCGGCGCCAATCGTGAGGGGCGGTTGCAGACGATCGTCCACGAGGGCACCGGCGAGACGTCGACGTACGAGCAGTACACCGAGCGCCTCCATGAAGTGACCGGATTGCTGTATGCGTGCCCGCACGTGCGCCTGCGGTACCGTCTGGCACCGCTCGACACGCACACGCCGGTGTTCATGCGGGCGCCGGGTACGGCGAGCGGCGCTTTCGCGCTCGAGTGCGCGCTCGACGAGCTGGCGTACGCGCTGCGGATCGATCCCCTCGACCTACGCATCCGCAACGAACCCACGTCGGATGCGCATGCCGGCCTCCCGTTCTCCAGCCGCTCGACCCTTGCGTGCTACCGGGAGGGGGCGGCGCGCTTCGGATGGGCATCTCGCACGCTCGAGCCGCGTTCCATGCGCGACGGGCGCTGGCTGCTGGGCTGGGGCATGGCGACAGCGGCGTATCACACGTTGCGCGGAGCGGCCGGCGCGCGCGTGCGCGTGCTCGCCGACGGGCGGGCGGTGGTCGAGAGCTCTGCGAGCGACATGGGGCCGGGCACGTACACGTCGCTGACCCAGGTGGCCAGCGACGCGCTGGGAGTGGCGCCCGATCGCGTCAGGGTCGTGCTTGGCGACTCGACGTTCCCGTACGCCCCGTCACATGGCGGCTCCCAGACGATGGCCAGCGTCGGTCCAGCGGTGTACGCCGCGTGTGAGGCGGCGCGTCGGCGGCTGATCGATCTGGCCGTCGCCGACGAGCGCTCGCCCCTGCACGGCACGCGGCCCGGTGAGGTGGATGCCGCGGACGGGCAGCTGTGGGTCCGGCAGGACGCGACGCGGCGCACCCGCTACCAGGAGGTCCTCGCGCGGGCCGGCCTCGAGGCGATCGACGCCACCGAGACCGTCAGGCCCTCCACCGAGTCGGAGCGGTTCTCGATGCAGGCGTTCGGCGCGGTGTTCGCGGAAGTGGCGGTGGATCCCGACCTGGGCCTCGTCCGGATGCGTCGGCTCGTCGGGGCCTACGGCGCCGGCCGCATCGTCAACCCGCGCCTGGCGCTGAGTCAGGTGCTGGGCGGGATGGTCGGCGGCATCGGCATGGCGCTCCTCGAGCACACCGTGATCGATCGATCGTCTGGACGGGTCGTCAACGCGACGCTGGCCGACTACCTCGTGCCGGTGCACGCGGACATGCCGGCCCTCGAGGCGATCTTCGTCGAGGAGCACGACCCCCACGTCAATCCGCTGGGCGTCAAGGGCATCGGCGAGTTGGCGTTGGTCGGCGTTGCTCCCGCGATTGCCAACGCGGTGTTCCACGCAACCGGCCGCCGCGTCGGTCGCCTGCCAATCACCATCGAGCAGTTGCTGTAGAGGGAAGGCCGTGGAACCGCAGTTGAGCGTGCTTGCGGCAATCGTCGCGCCAGCCGTGCTGACCAATGCCTCGTCGGTGCTGACGCTCGGCATGGGCAACCGCCTGGTGCGTGTGGTGGACCGCACGCGCGTCGTCCTTGCGGACCTGGCCGACCCCCGGGCCTCGGACACGCAGCGCGAGGCGCTGCGCGATCAGTTGCAGGACCTCAAGCGCCGGACACGACTCCTGCTCGCCGCGCAGCGATGCTTCTTCGTCGCGCTCGGGTCGTTTGCCGCGGTGGCGCTGCTGTGTGTCGTCGCGGCGGCGACGTCCGCCTCGGCGGGGCCGGTGACGGCGTGGGCGACGCGCCTGGCGCTCGCGGCCGGCGCAGCCGGGGTCGTCGGGCTCGCCTGCGGCTGCGGCGCGATGCTGATCGAGACGCAGGTCGCGCTCCGGAACCTGTCGCGGGAAGTCGCGATGTTCGAGGCCGAGGCGTGAGCGGTAGCGGTCGGCGTCCGTCGGCGCGCGTGGGGGGCCGTCGGTGCCGCATGGAGCGGCGGTCGTGATCCGCCTCGGCATGCGCGAACGCAGCGAACTGGCGCCGACCCAGGTCGGGCTTGTCGCGCCGCTCCCGACCGACATGATCGCGGATCAGGTCGGCCGCGTCCGGTGGTTCTGTCTCGTCAGCGGCGTGCTGTGGGGGCTTGCGACGGGCATGGAAGCGTGGGTGACCCCGAAGGTGGCCGGCGTTGCCCCCTCGCTGGCCGCGCTCGTGATCTCCTTCAGTGCCGCGACGACGGCGACGGGCCTGTGGGGGTACCTGTCGCGGGCGCGGCAGTCGAGCGGCACTCGAGTGGACGTCGGCCCGTGGCTGGCGGTCTCGAACGCGGCACATGTCGCGATGCTCGAGGTGTGGGCGCGCGGACCGGGCACCCTCAATCCGGGGCAGCCCTCGTGGATCATGATGGTGATCCTCCTGACGGCGGTCATCGCGCCGTCGACGCCGCGTCGGGTCGCCGCCGCCACCATCGGCGCCGCCTCGATGGGGCCGTTGGCCATCGGCCTGGCCGCGGCGACGGGGCGTCCCGTGCCGTCGCTCGCGACCGCAGCGCTGGTGTACCTGCCGAACTACCTGTGGGCCGCCGCCGCCGTGATCCCGTCGGTGATCGTCGATCGGATCGGCGGCCGTTTGCGCGCCGCGCGGGAACTCGGCAGCTATGCACTCATCGAACGGCTCGGCGCCGGCGGCATGGGTGAGGTGTGGCGGGCGCGGCACCGCCTGCTGGCGCGCGACGCGGCGATCAAGCTGATCCGACTTCAGGTGCTCGGGGCTGCCAGCGCGGATCAGGCGCGCAACCTGCTCAGGCGATTCGAGCGCGAGGCACAGGCGACCGCCCAGTTGCAGTCGGCGCACAGCATCCGCATCTTCGACTTCGGGGCCACCGAGGACGACCGCTTCTACTACGCGATGGAGTTGCTCTCGGGCCGCGACCTCGAGTCGCTGGTGCAGGAGTTCGGACCGGTCCTCCCGGAACGGGCGGTGTTCCTCCTGCGTCAGGTGTGTCACTCGCTGGCGGAGGCGCACGCCGGCGGGCTGATTCACCGCGACGTCAAGCCGGCGAACATCTACGTCTGCCGGATGGGGCTCGAGTACGACTTCGCGAAGGTCCTGGACTTCGGCCTGGTCACGTTCCGCACCGACCCCGCGCACGGCTCTGCCCCCACCTTGCTGACCGACCCGGGGACGGCGCTCGGGACACCGGCCTACATGGCCCCCGAGGTCATCCTGGGCAGCGAAGTGGACCGCCGTGTCGACGTGTAGGCGCTCGGATGCGTCGCCTACTACATGCTCACGGGGCTGCAGGTCTTCGAGGGCGGCCCACCGACGCGGGCCTACGTCCACCACGTCCACACCCTGCCGACCCCGCCCTCGCAGGTGGCGCCACGACCCGTCCCGGCCGACCTCGAGGCCCTCGTGATGGCGTGCCTGGAGAAGGATCCCGCGAGGCGACCCCAGGACGCTGGCGAGGTGCTGATCCGCTGCGACGCCTGCCGCCTGCCGCGCCAGTGGTCGCCCACCGATGCGATGGCCTGGTGGCACGCCCATCTCCCGGACCTGACCGGGCCCGTGTCGTTCGGCACCCGCGCTCAGTGAGGAGGCGGCGTCGTTGGCGCTCGGCGCCTGCAGGTCTTGACGACGCCGGTGGCATTTGTGCCAGCCTCCGTAATCACTCGTCGCGCGTCAGCCCAGCGCCGCGGACGCGTGGCGACGTTCTCCGCGCCGCACGACGAGGGCGGTCGGCAGCCCGACGCAGACCATGTGCACGACGATCATCACGGCGATGATCACCCAGGGGGATGGCCTGGTCGTGACGCGCGACAGCGGCAGCACGACGCGGTTCATCACCAGGTAGACCGCGACCCCATACGCGAGTCCGCAGGGGACCGCCCGGCGGACCAGCACGTGCCATCGCCGGCTCAGCAGGTAGTAGGTGGCGACCACCGCGAAGGCAATCACGAAGTGCAGCGCCAGCCCGAGGGCGGCGGTGGCGGCGCCACCCCGAAAGGCCTCGCGGCCGAGCAGGCCGCTGGCGATTGCCTGCAGAATGGAGCGCGGCGGAACACCGGCATACAACCCGTGCACGGCGAACGCCGCGGCGATGTCCAGGATGCCGACGAGCAACCCGCCGAGCACGATGGGATGGAGGGGCCTGGCCACGCGTCCTCACGCTGTGCGCTTGATTGCGCGGCGCCAGCATCGCATGAAGTCGGTCCGCTGCACGCCGTTCGTTCGCTCACCCTCGCGGAGGCTCCACATGAGTTTCGGTTCACTGGCCTTCACCCCGGCGGTCCAGCAACTGCAGGCCCGGTACGGCAGTCGGCAGCAGTACGCGCGGATGGAGCGGGCGTCGCCGTCGACGCAGGCGCTCGGACCCGCCGAGACGGACTTCCTCGCATCTCGCGACAGCTTGTACTGGGCGACCGTCGGTTCGACGGGGTGGCCCTACGTGCAGCATCGCGGCGGCCCGAAGGGCTTCGTCAAGGTGATCGACGACCGGACGCTGGCGCTCGGCGACTTCCGAGGCAACAAGCAGTTCATCAGCACGGGGAACCTGCTCACCGACAACCGCGTGGCGATCATCATGGTGGACTACCCGCAGCAGGCCCGCCTGAAGATCCTCGGACGCGTCGACGTGCTCGACGGCGATTCGGCGCGCGACTGGATCGAGCGGGTCCGCACGCCCGGCTACAAGGCGGTCATCGAACGCGTGTTCGTGGTCCACATCGAGGCGTTCGACTGGAACTGCCCGCAGCACATCACGCCGCGCTACACCGCCGAGGAGATTCAGGCGGTCGTGCGGCCGATGGAAGAGCGACTGCAGGCGCTCGAGATCGAGAATGCACGCCTGCGCGCCGCTGTGGTGTCGCAGGGCGGTCGGTGAGCGATCCCACCCTGCGCTGCCGTGGTCACCGATAGAACACGTAGTCGGTGCTGTAGGGCACGAGTGCCTTCTTGCCGACGTCCCGGGCGGTCTTGCAGCCCGTCGCAGGCGCCTGCCCTCCCGCGGTGTTGACGCGCTGGATGTGGGTCGTGCCCGGGAAGAACGTGCCACCGCCCGGTCCCGCTTCGTCGCCCACCACCGCAAGGAGCAGCCACGGGATCGCCCCGGGCGCCACGAAGGCCGGGTCGGTCGACGACGCGATGGCCGCCGCCCAGATCGCGCTGGTGTCGCCGGAGTGCTGCCAGGTCGGGCGGGCAGCGCCCTGTTGATCGGGATTCGGGCTCAGGAAGTGCGTCGCCACCTGCGCCTCATCGGCGCCGGTCAGCGTCGCCTGTGGGCCGTAGAACAGCCAGCCGAAGCCGGTGGGTGACAGGACGCACATGTAGTTCTGCGTGCCCTCGGCGTGGAGCGTCAGGTAGGGATGCACGCCGGCTGGCGGCTCGAGGCCTGCAGGCACGCCGGCCGGCGGCTGCGCGTGGACGACGGCCGTGGCGAGCAATGTGGCCGCGGCGAACGGGATGATGTGACGGAACATGAGCGCGTCGCGAGTGCGAAAGGCACTCGCCCTCCTGCTCCATGGATCGCAGGATGGGGCCGAAAGACGACAACCCCATGCGGCCGGTGGGAGGCGGCGCGCCCCGGAACGGGAGCGACGCGCGCGCCAGCGCCGTCGCCGTGTCGGGAGGATGATGACGGCGCGAACCCACGCTATGCTGGATGGCGCGCCCGTCATGAACGACCTCGACCGCTTGCCGCTCGGCTCCGACCGCGCCATGGCGCTCGTGCACCTGCTGCACCATGTCGCCGCGGCCGCCAACGCCGCATCGTCGCTGCAGGACGTGCTGGCCTGCGTGCTGCCGGGGCTCTGCACGGTGACGGGCTGGGACCTCGCGCACGTCTTCCTGGTCGACGTCGCCAACCCCACCCGCGTGGCGTCGGTCGGCGCGTGGCACGTCCGGGCGGACTGCGAGTCGAGGATCGCCCCCTTCATCGATCATGCCGGGCAGATCACGCGGGTGGACGCACTCGGTTTCAGCCGCCGCGTCGTCGAGACCGGTGAGGTGGCCTGGTGCACGGGCGCCGACGAACCGGGCGACGGCGAGCGCATCCGCCTGGCGCGGGCCTGCGGGCTCTCGGCCGCCGCCGCCTTCCCGATCGAGGTCGGCCCGGAAGTCGCCGCGGTCCTCGAATGCTTCGCGCTCGAGCCGCGGCCGCGCGACGACGATGTGGCCGACGTCATCGCGCAAGCCGGCACGCAGCTCGGCCGCGTGATCGAGCGGGAGCGCAGCGCCGCCGCGCTGCGCGAGGTCGCCCGCGCCCTGCAGCGTGAAGTGGCGCAACGGCGCGAGGCCGAGGAGGTGGTGCGGTCGCAGGTCGACACGATGAGCGCCGTCGCCGAAGCGCTCGCCTCCGAGCCGCGGCTCGACGCGTTCCTCGCCTACCTGCTGCGGGCCATCGCCCAGCAGTTGCAGGCCGAAGGCGCGGGGATCTGGGTGACCCAGCACGACGGCCGGCACGTCCAGCCGGCGTTCTCGTACGAGGGCGGCCGTGTGCTGTCCGCCGTCGAGTCGCTGCACCCGGCGATGCGTGGCCCGATCGACCTGGAGGACGAATCGCCGATCGTCCAGGCGGTGTTCCGTTGCCGGCGCCCGCTGGTGCACGACGTCGCGACCGATCCGCTGATCCGGCCCGACGACCGGGACTACCTCGTGGCGCAGGGCGTGACCACGGTCCTCAACCTGCCGCTGTTCATGCACGACCGGCTGGTCGGCTTCCTCACCGCGCGTCGCACGTCCACGCTGCCCTTCACGGAGGAACACGTCCGGGTGGGACAGGCGCTCGCGGCGCACGCCGCCCTCGCGATCGAGCTCACTCGCCTGGCCGAGGACACGCGTGCCACGGCGGTCGTGCAGGAGCGGTCGCGCCTCGCCCGCGACATGCACGACACCCTGGCCCAGGCCTTCACCGGCCTGCTGGCGCAGGTCGAGGCGGCGCGTCGCAACCTCGACGATCGGGCGGACGTCGCCGAGCGGCTCGGCCGCGCTGCGGACATGGCTCGTGAGGGACTGGCCGAGGCGCGCCGCGCCGTGTGGGCCCTGCAACCGCACATGGCTCCCGAGGATTTGTCGCGACGGATACACGCGGCCGCGGCCCGCGTCCGCGATGAGAGTGGCCTCGACGTCGTGATCGAGGAGCGGGGTGTGCCTGCACAGTTGCCCCCGGACGTCGGGCAGGCCGTGCTGCGCGTCATCCAGGAGGCCCTCACCAACGTCCAGCGGCACGCCGCCGCGCGGCAGGTCGTGGTCGACGTGCGGTACGGCGACGCCGACGTCCGCGTCTGCGTGAGCGACGACGGCGCCGGGTTCGACACGGGGGCGGCGTACCAGGGCTACGGGATGACCAGCATGCGGGAGCGCGTCGAGCGCCTCGGCGGTGCGTTCGCCGTCGAGTCGTCCCCGCAGGGCACGGCCATCGACGCATGGCTGCCCCTGCCGCCGGGAGGCGCGCAGGCGTGACAACGGCCGAGACGACCGAGGCGCCGATCCGCGTGCTCGTCGTCGACGACCACCCGGTCTTCCGCGAGGGCCTGGTCGCGATCATGACGCGCGCCGGTCTCGCCGTGGTCGCCCAGGCCGCCGATGGCGCCGGCGCGGTTGCCGCGTTCGACACCCACCGGCCGGACGTCACGCTGATGGATCTGCGGATGCCCGGCATGGGTGGCGTGGAAGCGATCACCCGCATCCGGGAGCGCCACCTGACGGCGCGCATCATCGTCCTCACCACCTTCGACGGCGACGAGGACATCTACAGCGGGTTGCGGGCCGGCGCCAAGTCGTATCTGCTGAAGGACGCCTCGCCGGACGACCTGCTGCAGTGCATGCGCGACGTGCACCGCGGTCGCCCCTACCTGCCGTCGCATATCGCCGGCAAGCTCGCCGAACGCCTGCAGGGCGGGGTGCTCACGCCGCGCGAGCTCGACGTGTTGCAGCTCATGACGCACGGACGCACCAACCGCGAGATCGGCGGCGCGCTCGCGCTCGCCGAGAGCACCGTCAAGGTCCACGTCAACAGCATCCTCGGCAAGCTGCAGGCGTCGAGCCGTACCGAGGCGGTGACGATCGCGCTCCGTCGCGGCCTTGTCGCGATCACGTAGCGACCGCTGCGTACCACGGCCATGGAACGGCCGGGCTGGCCGCTTCTTCATCCGCACGTCGTCCTACATCCAAGGGCGTAGATCGACTTGCCTCCTTCGACGCTTCCGCGGCGTCGCGCCCGTCGCCACACTGATGGAGGCTCAGGTCGCTCTGCCTCGCGTGCCCGGCGCAGTGCCCGGTCCGCGGCTCCGTAGTCGTCCCTTCGAGGAGAGATGGATGTCCTTCCAGGAAATGCTGTCGCCGGCCAACGCCGCGCTCGTGCTGATCGACTTCCAGCCGGCCATGTACCAGGGCGTCGAGTCCCATGACCGCCTGAGTGTCGTCCACAACGTGCAGGTGCTCGCCAAGTCCGCCAGGCTGTTCGGACTGCCCGTGCTGCTGTCGACGGTCGCCCAGGACACCTTTGCCGGGCCTTTCATGCCCGAGGTCACGGAGCTGTTCCCGGGCCTGTCGGTCGTCGACCGCACGAGCATCAACGCGTGGCTGGACCCGGGCTTCCGCGCCGGTGTCGCGGCGCTCGGCCGCAAGAAGATCGTGCTGGCGGGCCTGTGGACCGAGGCCTGCGTGATGTTCCCGTCGCTCGACCTGCTGCGCGAGGGCTACGAGGTGTACGTGCCCACCGACGCGTGCGGCGACGTGTCGCGCGAGGCCCACGAGCGCGCCGTCCAGCGCCTGGTGCAGGCCGGCGCCGTGCCGATGACGTCGCTGCAGATGACCTTCGAACTGCAGCAGGACTGGGCCCGCGGCGAGACCTACGACGGCGTGATGGACATCCTCAAGGCGCACACGCCGTACGGCATCCAGGTGCGCTTCTCGAAATGGGCCCTCGGCGAGCATGCCTCCGAAGCCGGGCCGGCCCTGACCAACGCGTAAGGTGAACGACGTGCAGCCGCCCGCCGCCGACGTCGTCCTCCACAATGGCGCGATCACGACCCTCGATCGCCGCCGGCCGACGGCCCAGGCCCTGGCCGTACGGAGCGGCCGCATCGTCGCCGTCGGCGCCGACGCCGAGGTCATGGCCCACCGGGGCACCGACACCCGCGTCGTCGACCTGCGGGGGCGGACCGCCATCCCCGGGCTCATCGACTCGCACACGCATCTCATTCGCGGAGGACTGCACTACAACCTCGAGTTGCGTTGGGACGGGCTGCCGTCGCTGGCCGAGGCCCTGAAGCGCCTGCGCGAGCAGGCGCAGCGGACGCCGGCGCCGCAGTGGGTGCGGGTGGTCGGCGGCTTCTCCGAGTTCCAGTTCGCCGAGCGCCGCATGCCGACGCTCGACGAGATCAACGCCGCCGCTCCGGAGACGCCGGTGTTCGTGCTGCACCTCTACGACCGGGCGCTGCTCAACGCCGCAGCACTGCGCGCGGTGGGTTACACCCGGGCGACGCGGGACCCGCCGGGCGGACGGATCCAGCGAGACCGGCATGGCGAGCCGACCGGGCTGCTCATCGCGCAGCCGAACGCGCTGATCCTGTACTCCACGCTCGCCAAGGGGCCGACGCTGCCGCTCGAGGATCAGGTGAACTCGACGCGGCAGTTCATGCGCGAGCTCAACCGGCTGGGCGTGACCAGCGTCATCGATGCCGGCGGCGGGTACCAGAACTACCCCGACGACTACGCGGTGATCGAGCGCCTGCACCGAGACAGGCAGATGACGGTGCGGGTCGCGTACAACCTGTTCACCCAGAAGCCGCAGGGCGAGTACGAGGACTTCCAGCGCTGGATCGGCCTCACCCGGCCCGGCGCCGGCGACGAGTTCTACCGCATGAACGGCGCCGGCGAGATGCTGGTGTTCTCGGCGGCCGACTTCGAGGACTTCCTCGAGCCGCGTCCTGAACTCGCCGCCCGCATGGAAGGCGACCTCGAGCGTGTCGTCCGCCTCCTCGTCGAGCACCGCTGGCCCTTCCGCCTGCACGCCACCTACGACGAGTCGATCACGCGGTTCCTCGACGTGTTCGAGCGCGTGCATCGCGACGTGCCGTTTGCCGGCCTGCGCTGGATGCTCGACCACGCCGAGACCATCTCGCCCCGCAACATCGATCGGGTCGCGGCGCTGGGCGGCGGCATCGCCATCCAGCACCGCATGGCGTTCCAGGGCGAGTACTTCGTCGATCGGTATGGCGCGGCGGCGGCGGCGCTGGCGCCGCCGATTCCGGAGATGCGCAGGGCCGGCGTCCCGGTAGGCGCCGGCACGGACGCGACGCGCGTCGCGAGCTACAACCCGTTCGTCGCCCTGAGTTGGCTGACCAGTGGGCGCACCGTCGGCGGCCTGATGCTGTATCCGCCGTCGCGGCGCCTCGACCGCACCGAAGCCCTGCGGCTCTGGACCCACGGCAGTGCGTGGTTCTCGGGGGAGCAGGACGTGAAAGGCCTGCTGTCGGAGGGCTACCTGGGCGACGTCACGGTGCTGTCGGCCGACTACTTCTCCGTGCCCGACGAGGAGGTGAGTCGTCTCGAGTCGGTGCTGACGATGGTCGGCGGGAACGTGGTGTACGCGGCCGGAGAGTTCTCGTCGCTCGCGCCGCCACCGCTGCCGGTGAGCCCGTCGTGGTCGCCCGTGGCGGCCTATGGCGGGTATGCCAGGAGTGCCGCCGGCCCGGTGGCCCAGCAGCGCGTCCACGTGTGTGCCCACCATGCCCCGCAGCCAGCGTGGTGGTCGACCGGGTGCGACTGCTTTGCTTTCTGATGCCCTCTTGGCGATGGCGCTGCTCCTCGTCGGCGCTTCGCACGCGCCGGCGCAGGCGCCAGCACCGACCCCGCCGCGCCTCGACGTCGGCGGGGAGGTGCGGCCCTTCTTCGAGGCCTTCCGCAACGAGGAGTGGGGCGACACCGGCGTGCGCGACGACCGCTACGGCCTGCTGAGGCTGATGGTGCGCGCCGACGCTCACGTCAGCGATCGCCTTCGCGTCAAGGTCGAGCTGAAGAGTGGACTGATCGGCGGCCGCGAAGGGCCGGCGCGCGTCCCCGACGAGGACCAGCTCGATCTGCACCAGGCATTCGCCGACGTGCGTCTCGGCCGCGGCTGGGCAGTGATCGTCGGCCGACAGGAACTGGCGTACGGATCGTCGCGCCTCGTGGCGGTCCGGGAGGGCCCCAACGTGCGCCAGTCGTTCGACGGCGTCCGCCTCGCCTGGGCCTCGGCGGGCTGGCAGGTGGACGCCTTCTGGACGCGCCCTGTCGAGACCGATCCCGGCGTGTTCGACGACGGCACCAACGACGCGCGCGGCCTGTGGGGCGTGTACGCGGTCCGGCACCGGAACCGCGGGCGGTCGGGTGTGGACGCGTACTACCTCGGTGCGCGGCGACGCATCGCCGGCTACGAGCAGGGGCGCGGTCGCGAGCGACGCCACAGCGTCGGCACGCGGTGGTGGCGGCGACCCGGCCCCGGCGCGCTCGACTACAACTTCGAGGGCGTGTGGCAGGGCGGGAGCTTCGGCGCCGGCCGCATCCGTGCGTGGACCGTCGCCTCCGACACCGGATACACCTTCGGGGCCGACGGCCTCGTGCGGGCCGGGCTGCGGGCCGACGTGACCAGCGGCGACGCGGACCCTCGCGATCCGGACCTGCAGACGTTCAACGCGATGTACCCGAAGGGCGCCTACTTCGGGCTCATCGCGCCGACCGGGCCGTCGAACCACCGGGACGTGCACCCGCAGGTCACCGCCCGCATCGGCCCGCGGATCGAGGCCACGCTGGACTGGCTCGTACTCTGGCGGCACAGCCTGCGCGACGGGCTCTACGACATACCGGGCGCCCTGCTGCGCGCCGGCGCGACCAGCGACACGCGCTTCGTCGGGCACCAGCCGGGACTCGAGGTCACCGTCGATCTCGCGCCGCGCACCACGGCGACGTTCAACGTCGCGACCTTCGTCCCGGGCCCGTTCCTGCGCGACACGGGTCACGCCCGCCACATCGGCTACTTCGCCAGTTGGGTCACCTACCGGTTCTGACCCATGGTGTCCTCCAGTCCCGCTCCACCCTCGGCCCTCCCCGCGCAGGCCTCGGCGTGGGCGCCGCTGCGGCATCCGGTCTTCCGCGGCCTGTGGATCGCGAGCGTCGTGAGCAACGTCGGCACGTGGGTGCAGAACGTCGGCGCCGCGTGGTTGATGAGCGAGATCTCGACGCCGGCGCTCGTCGCCCTCGTCCAGACCGCCACCAGCCTGCCGGTGTTCTTCCTGGCCCTGCCGGCCGGTGCGCTCGCCGACATCGTCGATCGCCGCCGACTGATGCTCTGGGCGCAAGCGTGGTCGCTGGCTGCCGCGACACTGCTTGGCGTGCTGACGCTGTCGAACCTGGTGACACCCTGGGGCCTGCTGGCGCTCACGTTCGCCATCGGGGTCGGTGCCGCGGCGTCGACCCCGGCGTTCCAGTCGGTCGTGCCCGACGTGGTGCCGCGCGCCGACCTGCCGGCGGCGGTTGCGCTGTCGAGTGTCTCGCTGAACATCGCTCGCGCCCTGGGACCGGCCCTCGGGGGCGTGCTCGTCGCCGCGTACTCTCCGGGCCTGGCGTTCCTCGTGAACGCCGCTTCGTTCCTGGCCACGCTCGTCGTCGTGTGGCGGTGGGACGGCGGCCCGCCGCGCGCGCGGCGCATGCCGGAACACCTCGTCACGGCGATGCGCTCCGGGCTGCACTACGTTCGTCACGCTCCGGCGATGCGCGCGGTCAACGTCCGCACGGCGACGTTCATCGCCGGCGGCAGCGCCCTGTGGGCGTTGTTACCGGTGCGCGCCCAGCGCGAACTCGGCTTCGACGCGCTCGGATACGGCGTGCTGCTCGGCGCCATCGGTGCGGGCGCCCTGGCCGGCGCCGTGTGGTTGCCGCGGCTGCGGGCACGGATCGGCGCCAACCGCCTCGCCGCCCTCGGCGCCGTGGTGTTCGGCGCCGTGACGGCCGGCCTCGGCCTGATCGCCCAGCCGGCCGCGCTGCTCGCACTGATGGGGGTGGGAGGCGTCGCGTGGCTCGGGCTCATGTCGACGTTCAACGTCGCGGTGCAGGCGTCGGCGCCAGCGTGGGTCAAGGCCCGGGCGCTGGCCGTGTACCTGCTCGTGTTCCAGGGCGGGTCGGCGTTCGCCAGCGCTGGCTGGGGCGTTGCCGCCGAGCGGCTCGGCGTGCGTGGCGCGTTGCTGCTGGCTGCGGTGGTGTCGGCAGCGAGCGCGCTGACGATGTGGCGCTGGCCGCTGGCCACCGCGGCCGCCGACCTCGATCCGGCGCGGCACTGGCCCGAGCCGCAAACGGCCGTGCCGGTCCACGACGACCGCGGGCCGGTGCTGGTGACCGTGGAATACCAAGTCGCGCCCGACGACGTGCCGGCGTTCCGGCGCGCCATGCAGCGCCTGCGCGCGGTCCGGCTGCGCGACGGGGCGACGACGTGGCACGTGATGGTGGACGCGGCCGATCCGGCGCGCCACGTCGAGGTCTTCTTCGTCGACTCGTGGGCCGAGCACCTGCGCCAGCACGATCGCGTCACCCACGCCGATCGCGAGCTCGAGGGCGCCGTGCGCGCGTTCCACCGCGGCGCGCCGCCGCGCGTCTCGCATTGGCTGGGAGGGGAGTGAGATGACCATCACCAACGTCGTGGTGCCGAGCAAGCTGGTGCACGAGCGCGTCGTCGGGCCGTCCGACCGCGCCCGCTTCGAGGCGTGGGCCTCGCGCTACGTAGCGGCGGCGTCGCGCGCCCCGGGCCACGAGGGCACCTCGGTCATCGGCGCCGCGTCGGGAGAGTACTTCGTGCTCGTGCGCTTCGACTCGGAGGCGTCGCTGCAGGCGTGGCGCGCCTCGGCCGCGGAGCGGTCGCTGCTTGCGGAGGCGGACACGTTCAGTCGCGCCGCGGATGCACCGCAGGTGCGCACCGGCCTCGAGACCTGGTTCACGCTGCCCGACGGCCGGGTCCCGACCACGCCGCCGCCTGCCTGGAAGAT
Source organism: Luteitalea sp. TBR-22 (assembly GCF_016865485.1). Lineage (NCBI taxonomy): Bacteria > Pseudomonadati > Acidobacteriota > Vicinamibacteria > Vicinamibacterales > Vicinamibacteraceae > Luteitalea > Luteitalea sp. TBR-22. The sequence continues at coordinate 2,209,791 of NZ_AP024452.1, forward strand.
GGCGGTGACGACCTGGGTCGCGTTGTATCCGATGGCCCTGGTGCTCGCCCGCCTGCTCATGCCGGTGCCGATGCCGTTCGTCGTCAACGTCGCGCTGAACACCGCCATCCCCGTGGCGCTGCTCACGTGGGTCGCGATGCCATGGCTCACTCGTGTGCTGGCGCCATGGCTGTATGGAAGAACCGGCACATCAGGAAGGATCGAGGCATGACGGAGGGGCAGGAGCGTGTCGTGGTGGTTGCCGGGGGCGCCGGCAACGTCGGCGAGGGCATCGTGCGGACCTTCCTCGACGAGGGGGCGACCGTCGTCGTGCCATCGCGCAGCGAGGCGCGGCTTGCGGCGCTGAGGCAGAGGATGGCTACGGCCGTCGTCGATCGGCTGGTCGGTGTGGCCGCCGACATCGGGACGCCCGACGGGGCCGCCGCCATCGCGGCGCAGGCCGAGTCGTACGCGCCCGTGGAGGTCGTCGTGGCGGCGCTCGGCGGCTGGTACCAGGGTCCGCCGGTGATCGAGACCGACTGGGCGACGTGGCAGCGCGTGCTGCACGACATCCTGCACACGCACTTCCTCGCGGCCCGCGCCCTGCTGCCGGCCCTGGTGCAGCGGCGCCGCGGGACGTATGTGCTGATCAACGGGTTCTCGGCCGAGGAGCCATACCCTGGCGCCGGTCCCGTGTCGGTCGGCGCCGCCGCGCAGCAGATGCTGTCGCGCATGCTGATGACGGAGCTCGAGCGCACGGGTGTCGGGGTGAGCCAGTTGGTGCTGGGCCCCGTGTACTCGCGATCGCGCAGCCGCGGGCGGCCCGAGTGGATCACGGCCGACGAGGTCGGCGCGTTCTGCGCGGCGCTGGCCGACGGCCGCCGGAAGCCCGGCCTGCATCGACTGATGACGAAGGCCGATCTGCAGGGCGCCGATGCGTGGACCCCGCTCTGATCGACAGGTAGATCTCCCGGGTAGATCACTGACCGCGGGACAAGTCCCGCGGCTACGACAGCATCACGCTGACTCAGGACGGGTCGGGCGGTAACGCGGCGAGCGATGACGAGGGGCACGGCGCGCCCGCCCTCGCCCGACGCGCTGGCGCACCGCCGGATGTCTCCCGTGGCGCCCGGCGCGTCCTCGCGTCACAATCAGCGGCGATCGATGCAGGCCTGCCGGTTGAGAGACAGATGAGCGTGAGAGATCTGTGGACCGCGGTCGCGGCGGCGTGGATGCTGAGCCTGCCCCTCGCCGGGGCGGCGACGGCGCAGTCGCGTCCTCCCGACATCGTCGTCTTCATCGCCGACGACCACAGCGTCCTCGACTCGAGCGTCTACGGGTCGACGGACATCAGGACGCCGTCGATGGACCGCCTGTCACGCGCCGGCCTGACCTTCGACCGGGCGTTCGTCGCCTCACCCAGTTGTGCGCCCAGTCGCGCCGCCTTCCTCACCGGCCTGATGCCGGCCCGCAATGGCGCCGAGGCCAACCACTCGAAGCCGCGGCCGGACATCCGCACCCTGCCGGCGTACCTGCAGGCCCTCGGCTACGAGGTGGTCGCCTTCGGCAAGGTCGCCCACTACAAGTACACGGCCGACTACGGCTTCGACCATTTCGCGCACGACACCTTCCATGACGACGTGGCGATCGCCAACGGGATAGCGTGGCTGCGCCAGCGCAAGCCGGGCAAGCCGTTGTGCATCCTCTTCGGCACCAACTGGCCGCACGTCCCGTGGCCCGAGGCCGGGGCCGACGCCCGGCCGTCGCCACGCGTGCCGGCGACGCACGTCGATACGCCGGAGACGCGCGAGATGCGCGCGCAGTACTACGCCGCGGTCGGCCGCATGGACAGCGAACTGGGCCAGGCCTACGACGCCGCGCGAGAGGTGCTCGGACCGAACACGTTCTTCCTGTTCTCGGCCGACAACGGCGCGCAGTGGCCGTTCGCCAAGTGGACGCTGTACGACGCCGGCATCCGCACGCCGATGATTGCCGTGTGGCCGGGCAGGATTGCCGCCGGGGGGCGCACGGACGCGATGGTGAGTTGGGTGGACCTGTTGCCGACGCTGATCGAGGTCGCCGGCGGCCAGGCGCCGCCGGGCCTCGACGGTCGATCGTTTGCCGGCGTGCTGCTCGGCCGGACGACGACGCATCGGGGGCGCATCTTCACGACACACACCAGCGACCCGCCGATGAACGTGTACCCGATCCGGAGCGTCCGGACCGCCGACTGGAAGTACATCCGCAACCTGCAGCCGGAGCGCACCTTCACGACGCACATCGATCGCGGCAAGCCGGTGGACGGCGCGGGCTACTTCGCGAGCTGGCGCAAGAAGGCGGCGACCGACCCGGCCGCCGCCGCAGTGGTCGCGCGGTACCACCAGCGCCCGGCCGAGGAACTCTACGACCTGCGCGCCGATCCGGAGGAACGGCGCAACCTGGCGGGCGACCCGCGCCACGCCAGTCGGCTGCGAACCCTGCGTGCCGAGCTGGATGCCTGGATGACGGCGAGCGGGGATGCGGGCCGCGTCCCTGGCGAACCCTGATGAACGTCGCCCGAGCAAGGGCACGCCGGTCGCTCGAGCGGGCGCCGCGGCGTCTATCGGATGCTCGCGCGGCAGACGGCGACGAGCTTCCCCGCGCCGTCCCAGGCCTGTGCCTCGAAGGCGTGGCGTGACCGGCCAGGGCCGGCAATCTCCACCTCGGTGGGCGCAACGGCGCCGTCCACGGCGTCGATCGAGGGGACCGGTCGACCGTCCACGTACAGGTCCACCCGGGCGATCCTGCGGCTGTCCCTCGAGGTTGGCACCGTGGACGCCGCGGTGACCAGGACGCGGCGGGCGCCGTTGCCGCCGACGGGCGTCACCGACAGTCGGTACGACGGCCGTTGCCGAATCAGCCGTGCTGCCCGCGACAGCAGGTCGACGTTGTCGCTCAGGATGTCGCGCCTGGTCATGTAGTGCAGCACGTCGGGCAGGACGCCGAACTCCTCGAGCGGCGAGCCGGCGCGCAGGCCGACCCGCACGCTTCGCCGCATCGCGACGATGAGCTCGGCGCCCCTGGGCAGCTTCCTGAACGGCGAGGTCGGAGCCTGTTCCTGCGCTCGCAGCAGGTCGTCGAGCGACCAGAAGTTGGCGCCGCCGGCGCCGGTGTTGCCGCTGGTCCCGAGCACGGGGCCCACCTCGTTGTCCTGGAAGCCGGCGGCGAAAATGTCCGTGGCGCTGTAGGACAGGGCGTCGGTGATCAGCACGACCGGGCCGTAGTACACCTGGCCGACGCCGTTGCACAGCGGCTCGAGCGTGAGCGGGAAGCCCGCCGAGTAGGTCGCGCCGGTCATCACCGAGTCGCCGATCGAGGGCAGCCATCGCTCGAGGTTCCAGTCGTCAGGCGCGAACTTGCAGATCTGGAAGTTCAGCGGCGTGTTGAGAAACTCGAACGACTCCGGTTCGATGGTGTTGGGCGTGAGCAACTGCAGCAGCGATTCGGCCGCGCGGATGTTGCCGCCCGGGTTGCCGCGTACGTCGATGACCAGGCCATCCTGCGGAAAGCCGTCCCTGGTGATCAGCCGGGCGAACGCCGTGCGGAAGCGCCGCGCGTCCTCGACGTCGAAGCTGAAGATGCGGATGTAGCCCAGGGCCTGGCCGCGCACCGTCTTCTTCACCGCGTACAGGACGTCCTCGATCGAGCCGAGCGTCTCGGCGTCGGCGCGCGGGTAGAGGTCCTTCTTGACCTCGAGGATGCGCGTCCGCTTGACGTCGAGTGCGGTCCGCTTGCTGCTCGACCAGGCCGCGTCGTCGCCGGTGTCGCGGGTCGTGTGCACCAGCCAGGACGACCGATGGGTCGCGACGACACCGTTGTTGGCGCGGAAGACGATGTCCACCCACATCTCGTCGGGAGGCAGGGTGCTGTTGAGCGGACGGATCGTCAGGTTGTCGAGGCCGCGCGCGAACCGTGCATCGGGGTTGCTCCCGGCCTGCGACTCGCCGTTGATCTCGATGGCTCGCGCGATCGGCACGCCGTTCCACGCCAGCACCTCCACGCCGCGCTCGAACCGTGCCTCGCGACCGTCCTCCGACTGGCACCGCGCGTCCTCGTCGCGCAGCGCCGTGCGCGTCACGATGAAGTGCTCACCGCTGCGGTCGAAGCATTGCTCGATGAGGAAGGGCAGGAACGCGGTGCAGTCACGGAACGGCTGCGGCAGCAGGTAGAGCGTGTGCAGGTCGCGCGTCGACCCGAAGATCGACAGCATCCGCCGATGGAAGTCGATCGTGGGCTCGAGCGAAGCGTTCCACTCGGCGAGTTGGAACCTGAGGAGCTTGAGCTGCTGGATGGGGTCGATGGCGTGGATGGCCCGCTTCATCGGCAGGTGGACGTAGTTCATCTCCATCACCAGCAGCGCCTGCTCGACGATGCGCAGGCGCTCCTCCCTGGAGAGGCCGGCCCGCTTCTCGGCTCGCTCGAGGAAGGTGTCGAGGTCCTGCTCGGTGCGTCGCCCGTTGCGTGCGCGGGCGATGTCCATCAGGGCCCGCCGCTTGCCGATCTCGACTTCAGCCATGTTCCTCCGTCGGCGCCGGGCGCGCGTCACCGCGCCGGGGCGGGACGGGTCGGCCGCCGGGGAGTCCCCTGCGGCCGACCATCGTGAACCGCTACTTCTTCTTCGCGGCCGTCTTCTTCACCGCCTTCTTGGCGGTCGTCTTCGCGACCTTCTTCGTGCCGCCGCCACCCTGACCGCCGCCCGGATCACCTTGCTTGCTTGCCATGCGTTGTCTCCTTTCGTGGGTTGACCGACCGTGGCGACCCACGCAGCTGCGCGAGTGCCGTCAAGCGGGCCTGGATGTCGGGACGCCGTTCGTACCCGCGGTACGCATCGTCGCCCCAACGTGCCTGCAGCGCGGCGCGACTGGCCTCCGCGTGGGCCGCGTCATCCTGGGCCTGCGAGCTGTTGCCTGCCGATTGCCTCGCGCGTGCCATCACCAGCCACGCACGCCATGCCGATTCCTGCTGTCCGCCCGCCGCGAAGACAGGCTGCGCGGCCTGCGCGTCGGCGAGCGCGCCCGCGGCATCACCGGCGGCCATGCGCACCTCGGCCGACGCGAGCAGCGCCGTCGACACGAGGCGCGGCACCTTCAGGGTCCGGGCGGTGGCGACGGCCTCCCCGACGAGCGCGATCGCCTTCTCCCGGGCGCCCGACATCACCTCGACGGTCGCGAGCGTCTGCCTGGCCTGGAGCGCGGCTTCCTTGTAGTCGGGTTCCGACAGGGCGAGCGCCGCCGCGGCACGCGTCCTGGCGACGCCGCGGTCGCCCAAGCTCAGGGCCATCTGCGCGCGGATCACCTCTACCCAGGCCAGCTGCGACTTGAATCCGGCCTCGGGCTCGGCGGCGATGTCGTGCGCTTCGTCGAGCGAGGCGCGCGCCTCGTCATACCGGCCCAGCGCCGACAGCGAAGAAGCACGATTGATCTGGTCCCACCCCATGGCGATGCGCGCGCCGGTCGACCTGTTGATGCGGTAGCTCTCGGCGAAGTGGGGCAGGGCCTCGGCGTACTGCTCCTGGTTGTCGCCGAGCAGCACCCCGATGCTGGAATGCGCGGCCGCCAGTCGTGCCGGGTCGCCTGACTGCCTGGCCAGCGCCAACTGCTCGCTGAAGGCCTTCATCGCGACCGCGTAGTCACCCTTGTCCACGTAGGCCCGCCCCAGCAGGATCAGGGCGTTGGACGTCTCGGTGCGGTAGCCCGCCGGCTGGAAGAACTTCAGCGCCGCCGTGAGGTGGGCGATCGCCTCGTCGAGGGCACCGTCCTGCGTGCTCAGGCTGCCGAGCGCGAGGCGGGCGCGCGCTTCGAGGCGCGGCGCCTTGTCCTCACGGGCCAGATCCAGCGCCTGCTGCAGGTAGCCGCGCGTCTCGACGAACTCGCCACGCGCCAGCAGCGTGTATCCGAGGTCGATCAGGCCGTTGGTGGCCAGCGAGCGGCTGTTGAGGCGCTGCGCCGCCTGGACGGCGTCGGCGGCGATCGTCTTGGCTCGGGTGCTGTCACCGGCCGCGTAGTACACGTTGCTCAGTTGCAGCGACGTCCGGATGGCCTGGTACTCACTGGACGACGCGCGCGAGATCGCCAGCGACTGCTCGAGGGCGGCCCTGGCCTCGGGCACGCGCCGGAGCCGGGCCAGCAGCGTGCCCTTCTGGTAGTACACCTCGGCCAGGCCTTCCTGACTCGACATCGCCCGGTAGATGTCCTCCGCCTTCGAGAAGGCCGTCTCGGCTTCCTTCACCTGCTGGCGACGGCCGTAGAGGATGCCCGATCGCAGGAACGCGGTGCCAGCCTGCGGATCGAGCCGGCTCGCCGTGGCGTACGCGTCGATCGCGCGATCGAGATCCTCGTTGCGCTCATGGGCGCGGCCGAGGTCGACGTAGGCGGCCGACTTGTCCGCGTCGGCGGCCGTGTCGGCGATCAGCGCGTACTTGTCGACCGCCGTCCTGAGGTCCCGGCTCAGCGTGGCCGCGACCGCGTCCACGTACGTCGACTCGGTGACCGAGAGCGCCGAGCGATCGGGCACCAGCGCCATGGCCTGCAGCAGGTCGTCGCGGGCCCGGTCGGTGAGGCCCATCTCCGTGTACGCCTCGGCCCGCCGCACCCGCGCCATGGCGAAGGCCCCGTCGAGGGCCAGGGCGCGCTCGAGTGCCTTGCTCGCCTGGAAGTACGCGCCCTCGCGCATCGCCGTGGTGCCGCGGTCGTACCACACGACGGCCTCGGGAGGAGGCTGGTGACGGGTCGACCGCAGCAGCCCGGATCCGAACCACGCCGCGCCGAGCAGGGCGACGGTCGACGTCGCCACCAGCGTCCAGAATCGGACGGACCTGCCGCCCACGGGCACGGGCGCCGGGCCGGTCACGGTCGGCGGCAGCGTCGCCCCGGCGAGCGAGTGCTCGAGTCCGCGCAGATCGTCGTGGAGCAGCCGCGCCGACTGGTAGCGCGCCGACGCATCCCTGGCCATCGCCTTCGCGATGATCGCGTCCAGCGCCGGCGGCATCGCCGTGTTGACCTCGGAGGGTGGCGGCGGCGTGACGCTCATCACCCGCATCGCCACGTCCACCAGCGTGCCGCCGCCGAAGGCCGCCCGGCCGGTGGCGCACTCGTAGAGCGTGGCGCCGAGCGCGTAGATGTCGGCGCGCGCGTCGATGTCCAGGCCGCGCAACTGCTCCGGCGACATGAAGGCCGGCGTGCCGAGCACGGTGCCGGCCAGCGTGAGGCGCTCGCTGGTCTGCGTGTCGGCCAGGTCGGCCGGCGCCAGTTTCGCCAACCCGAAGTCCAGGATCTTCAGCTGGCCGCGTGGCGTGACGATGATGTTCTGGGGCTTGATGTCGCGGTGAATCACGCCGGCGGCGTGCGCCGCTTCCAGGGCCTGGGTCGCCTGGATGCCGATGTCCAGCACGTCGGCGGGCGAGAGTGGCTGGCGGGCGATGCGCTCGGCCAGCGTCTCGCCTTCGACGTACTGCATGACGACGAAGACGCAGCCGTCCTCTTCGCCGATCTCGTGGATGGCGCAGATGTTGGGGTGATCGAGCGCCGCGGCGGCCCTGGCCTCGTTGATCAGCCGTCGACGTGCCACCTCGCTGCCGACGTTGGTGTCGGGCAGCATCTTGATGGCGACCTTGCGGCCGAGCGTGGTGTCTTCCGCAAGAAAGACCTCACCCATCCCGCCCGACCCCAACTTCCGGACGATGCGATAGTGGCTGATCTCCGACCGTACCAAGAGCCGCATCTTAAGCCCTGCCTTTGCAGCGGCAAAGCGGAAGATTGCCTGGCGCTCCCGGCGCGCCCATCGTCGACCAGAGGTTCGCGCCGCCGTCGGGCGCGCCTGGGATGTTGCTGGTCACGCGGCTGTCCACCCAGGACGACCGTCATCGCGTCCGCTTGCCCGACTGACGCGTCCTGCGCGCTGCAGTACACTGCGTCCCCATGCGTGCGGCCGTGTCCGTCCTGTGCCTCTGCGCCCTCGTCCTGCTGCAGGCCTCTCCGGCGTCGGCGCAGTTGACTGCCGCCAGTGACGCGGCCGTCGTCTACGGGCATCACCACGTCAATGCGACGAGCGTGGCGGCGCACACGGCGTTCCTGGTCGACGGCCTCGGCGGCGTGCCCGTCACCATCGCCGGCCGGCAGGTGGTCACGTTCCCCAACGTGCTCGTCTTCCTGCGTGAGCAGGTGCCGACCGGTGGCTCGGTCGGGACCACGGCCGATCACCTCGGCTTGTCGGTTCCAGACCTGCGCCCGGTGATCGCGCGGCTCAAGGCCGCCGGTCACCGGATGATCACCCGCGAGGCGGTGCCCGCCGAGTGGACCGTGACCGACGACATGGCGACCAACCCGGCGGGCGGCGCCCCGATCGCCTTCGTGCTCGGCCCCGACGATCTCAAGGTGGAACTCGTCCAGGTCAGCGGGCAGGTTGCGCCCGTCGCGCTGAATCACGTCCACTTCTTCGGGCCGGATCGCGAGGCGATGCAGGCCTGGTATGTGAAGGTCCTGGGCGCGAGCGCCGCTGCCCCGGCGGCCGGCAACCGGTTCCTGCGGGCGACGCTGCCGGGTGTGGGATTGAACTTCACCGCGTCGCCGCGACCGGTGGTCGCCACGAAGGGCCGGGTGGTGGACCACGTCGGGTTCGAGGTGCACGACCTGCCGGCGTTCCTGCGCAGGCTGCAGGGACTCGGCATCGTGGCCGAGAACGTCCGCAAGGTGCCCGAGCTCGGCATCGACATCGCGTTCATCACCGATCCCTGGGGCACGCTGATCGAGCTGACCGAGGGACTCGACGCGATCCGCTGATGACCGCCCCTGGCCTCGACGAGGTCTTCGCGCGCATCCCCGAAGGCTGGTTCGAGATGGGCAGCGACGATGGCCCGGCCGAGGAGGCGCCGGTACACCGTGTGTGGGTGGCCGCCTTCGCCCTCGCGGTGTATCCGGTGACGTGCCGGGCCTACGCGCAGTTCCTCGACGCGACCGGCCACGAGCGCCCTCGCGAGTGGTCGCTGTTCTCCACGATCCCCGATCGTCCCGTCGTCGGCGTGAGTTGGCTCGACTGCCAGGCGTACTGCCGTTGGCGTGCCGCGGCAGGCACGCCGGTGCGGCTGCCGACCGAGGCGGAGTGGGAACGTGCCGCGCGAGGCGGCATCGACGGGCAGCGGTATCCATGGGGCGAGGCCATTCCTGGGTGGATGCCGCAGGGAGGTCGTGGTCCACTCGACGGTCCATGGCCGGTGACGCTGGGGGAGCCGAACCCGTTCGGGCTGTACGGCATCGCGGCCAACGTGCACGAGTGGTGCGCGGACTGGTACGCGTCCGATTACTATCGCGCCTCCCCGTCACGCCAGCCACTCGGGCCGGACGCCGGCGTCCGCCGCGCGTCGCGTGGCGGGTCGTGGCGGCACGCGGTCACCATCAGCCGCTGCGCCGCGCGTAGCCGGCTCGATCCGTCCTACCGCTACACCGACTACGGCTTCAGGGTGGCGCTGGCCCAGCCGTGAGCGCCCTCTTGCGGGAGAAGGCAGTACAGTCGGAGGCACCATGACCACATCGCCCGATGCCGTCCGCGCCCACCTGGTCCGCCTGCTCGAGTGGGAGGACGCGCACGTCTCGCTCGAGCAGGCCGTCGCCGGGCTGCCTGCCGATCGACGCGGTGCCCGCGTTGCCGGCTTCCCGCACTCGCCATGGGAGTTGCTGGAGCACATCCGTATCGCGCAAGCCGACATCCTCGAGTACTGCACCAGCCCGACCTACGTGCACACGCGGCGCTGGCCCGAGGACTACTGGCCGGCGGCCGCGGCGCCGCCGTCCGATGCGGCGTGGGCCGACACGCTCGAGCGCTGTCGGGCTGACCGCAGGGCGTTGCAGGCCCTGGCCACGACCGTCGAGGATCTCGGCCGCCCGGTGCCCACCGGCGCCCCGGACCACACGTACCTCCGCGCCTTCCTGCTGGCGGCCGACCATGCCGCGTACCACGTCGGCCAGCTGGTGGCCGTGCGGCGCGCGCTTGGCGCGTGGCCGACCTGACACGGCGAACGACCAGCGACCTGTCCGCCCGTCGCGCGAGTGTGCGCCCCCCGTGGAATCCCGGTCCCTCGACCGCGTGGTTCTCCCGTGACCGGGCGGGTGCTTGCGCGGATGTGCCCGTGGGCCGCGCGCCGTACGCTCCGATCACCGGGAGTCACCACCCGGGAGCGGCAGCCGAACTGGCTGCCGTCTCCCAGCAGGTAGACCAGTAAGGAGTGTCATGCGTATCGATTCCGCCCGACGCCGTTCGGTGAGCAGTCCCGCGCCTGCCCTTGCCTGCGCGTGTGTGGCGCTGGTGGCCGTTGCCGCCTGCGGGCGCGCCGACACCGCATCGCCGGCGCCCGTCACCTCGACGTCCACGCCGCCCGCCGCGTCCCCCGCGCCTGCCGCTCCCGCTGCAACGGCGCGGACGGTGCCGGACCTTGACGATCCGCGGTTCTGGCGCAAGACCGCCGATGGCAAGGTGATCGTGACGCCGGACAACTTCGTGCGCGCCGAGTCCGACGTCTACATGGCCGCGCAGGTCAAGGACGGCGCGTTCGGGCACTTCAAGCACACGCGCGAGCCTGCGCCCGTCGACCGGCAACTGATCGTGCGGCTCAACCGCGACACGATCTACTCGTCGGCGGTGTTCGACCTCGAGGCCGGTCCGGTCACCATCACCTTGCCTGATCCGGGGACGCGCTTCCAGTCGGCACTGGTCATCAACCAGGACCATTACAACCCGCAGGTCGCCTACGGCGGCGGTGCGCTCACCCTGACGAAGGAAACCGTGGGCACCCGCTATGCGATGGTCGGCATCCGCATCCTGGCCGACCCTGCCGACCCGGCGGACATGAAGGCGGCCAACGCGCTGCAGGACGCCATCACCGTCAGCCAGCCTGGTGGCCCGGGCACGTTCGAGGTGCCGCAGTGGGATCCGGTCAGCCAGAAGAAGGTCCGCGAGGCGCTGATCGCGTTGTCCAGCACCATCCCGGACCTGCGCTACGCCGCCGGTCCGAACAAGGAGGCTGTCGACCCGGTGCGTCGCATCGCGGCCGCGGCGTCGGGCTGGGGACTCAACCCGGACAAGGACGCGGTGTACCTGAACGTGTTCCCGGAGAAGAACGACGGCAGGACGCCCTACCGGCTGACGGTCAAGGACGTGCCCGTGGACGCCTTCTGGTCGGTGACCGCCTACACCGCCGAGGGCTACTTCAACCGCAACGACCTGAACGCCTACGCCATCAACAGCATCACCGGCAAGAAAAGCGAGGACGGCGCCATCACGATCCAGTTCGGCAACTGCTCGAAGTCGACGCCGAACTGCCTCCCGGTGCGCCAGGGGTGGAACTACATGGTTCGTCTCTACCGGCCCCGGCAGGCGATCCTCGACGGCACGTGGTCCTTTCCATCCGCCGCACCCATGTCCTGAACGCGCCACCCTGAGTCATCGTATCCCGTCGCCCGCACGAGTTGGAAAGCACAGCGGCAGCGTCGTGCGTCATGCTGCAACCCGCCCGTCAACGATACACATGGGGGAGGGGCGTCGTGGCGTTTCTCGCCATTCGTCGCCCAAATGTCGATGGCAGTGTCCTTGCGACCTCCACTGGGATTGCGGCGGGCCGGATGGGCCGGATCGCTTTGCTCAGCTTGGAGAGACGACATGGCCAACGACATCAACCGTCGAGACGATAGCGCGACCGAAGAACTGTCTGCATTCGGCGAACGCGTGAAGGGTGCTGCCAAGGATGCGGTGGGGTCGGTGACGGGCAACCCCAGCCTCGAGCGTCAAGGTGAGTTGGAGAATGCCGAGGGTCGGGCCCGACAAGCCCGCAACGACGTCTTCGATGAGACCGACGGCGTGCCCAACCGGACCGTCACCAGCGGCACTGGCTACACGACCACAGGGACCAGCGGTACCGGCACCGTCGGCGAGGAAGTGTCGGCGACCGCCCAGCGGGTGAAGGGCGCGGCCAAGGACGCCACCGGGTCGCTGCTCGGTCTGGACCGCATGGAACGGGAAGGCGAGGCCGAGAACGCGATGGGACGGGCCCGCCAGCAGAGCAACGACGCGGTCGGCAGCCCGTCGACGGCACGCACGTCAGCCGTGACGCGCCCGCTCGTCACCGGCCTCTACAACACGCCCGAGCAGGCAAGCCGCGCGTACGACCACCTGACCACCACGCACGGCTACAAGGCCGACGACATCGACGTGCTGATGTCGGACGAGACCCGCAAGCGCAACTTCAGTGGCGCCGAGCCCGGCAAGGAACTCGAGCAGGGCAGCAAGGCCGCTGAAGGCGCCGGCATCGGCGGTGCCACCGGCATGGGCATCGGCGCGGCGCTGGGCGCGCTGCTCGCGGCGGCCTCGGCCGTCGCCATTCCCGGCCTCGGGCTGGTCGTTGCCGGACCCATCGCGGGCGCACTCGCGGGCGCTGGCGCCGGCGGCGCGGCAGGCTCGCTGCTCGGCGCGCTGATCGGCGCGGGCATTCCCGAGGAGCGCGCGCAGGTCTACGACCGCGGCATTCGTGAGGGCGGCATCGTGCTGGGCACGCGGGCCCGCGACGAGGCCCATGCCGCGGAGCTCGAGCGCGAGTTCACCACGCACGGCGGACGCGACATCGTCCGATAGCTCATGCCGCGCCGGTCTCCCGTGCGAGGCCGGCGCATCGACGTGGGTCCATGGCAATCAGCACGCGGGACGCCCAGACGCGAAGGCGGCAGGGTTCCTCAGGCCTGGGGTTCAACGGCGGGCCGGACGGCCGACGATCGGCCAGGGCAGCACCCGGGGCGCCACGCTGCTCAGGACCGCCAGCAGGACGATGGCCGTCAGGCCGTGCCAGACGACGATGGTGATGGTGAATGCGTGCGGGCGCGTGACGCACGCTTCCAGGTTGGCGGCGCCCAGGGCCGCCAACGCCGCCAGCGCGCCGGTGGTGCGTGCCGAGAGCGCCGCGCCACGTCGCAGCATCGTCATGGCGACGCCCCACAACGCCACGCCACCGACGGCGATCGAGATGACGCACGGCCAGTCGGTCTCGGCGCCCACGCCCAGGCTGCCGAGGCGATGGAGATCGCCGATGCAGCCGAGGGCGAGCAGCAGGATCGCCACCGCCGCCGGCACGAGTGGGACGGCGAGCCACTTGCGGTTCCTGCCCGGTACGACCGACGCGAACGCGGCGACGGCGGCACTGGCGGCCATGACGACGACCGTGGCCTGCTGCGCGACGTAGAGCGGCTCGGCCGTGACGGCGGCGTGGCCATGCCGCGAGACGGCGAGCGCGGCCATGCCGCCGACGTAGGCGGCAGCGCCGAGCAGCCACCCCGCGGCGCGTCGTGCCGGGGGCGCGAGCGGCGTGACGGGGGCCAGGTCGTCGCCCAGCCGCTGGATCAGTTCATCGGTGTTCATCGTCTGCCTGTGCCGCGCCGAGCAGGCGTCGGAGCGAGTGCATGGCGCGGTGGGTCGCCACCTTCAGTGCGCCGACGCTGGCGCCTGTTGCCGCCGCCGCCTCCTTCAGCGACAGCTCCTGCAGCTTCAGCAGCTCGATGGCCTGCCGCTGGCCGGCCGGCAGGTGACCAATCGCGGCCTGCAGGGCCTCGAGATCACCGACTCCGTCATCTACGGGGTTCGCCGAGACGTCGTCCAAGGTTACGCCGACGTCGCCGGCGCGCACCTCGCGCGCATGGCCCGAGTGGCGGCGGGCGGCATCGGCAAGCCGGTATCGCGCAATCACCAGCACCCAGGGCATGAACGGCCGCGACACGTCGTAGGTCGCCAGCGACCCGTGCAGCGACAGGAGGACGTCCTGCACCAGATCCTCTACGTCTGCCTCGTCGAGGAAGCGCCGCTGCGCCCGGATGAAGCGCCGCAGCCGCGGCGTGACGGCCGACAGCACGGCGACGTACGCCGCCTTGTCGCCCGCCTGGACGTCGCGCATCAGCAACCGCAACTGCTGGTCGAACAGGTCGGTGTCGCCCATCCCCAGCGGGATCGTAACCTTTCAGCGTCCTGCCCCGAACTCCTCTTCTGACGGCTCTGATCGTCATCGCGGCGCCCTGACGGCGCCGGATCATCTCCGAGGAGTGCACATGAACACCCGCTACATCGTCGCCACCGCCTTCGCCACTGCGATTGCCGCCCCCGCTCTCCTGTCGGCCCAGAAGCACGTCGACGCCCCGAGCTTCAAGGCCGAGAAGTGCTACGGCGTGGCCAAGGCCGGCAAGAACGACTGCGCCTCGATGGGCAACAACTCCTGCGGCGGCAGCTCGAAGCGCGACGCCGACCCGAAGGCATGGATTTTCGTGCCCGAAGGCTACTGCGAACGCATCGTCGGCGGCAGCAAGACGCCGAAGTAGGCAAGACGCAGGACGACGAGGCCACGTCATGCCATCGACCCATCGCACCCCGACGCGCGCCGGCGTCGGCCTGAGATTGCCGCACCTCGAAGAGGCGGTGGCCACCCGTCCGGCGGTGGGTTGGCTGGAGGTTCACCCGGAGAACTTCCTGGCCAACCCGCACGCCACCGAGCTGCTGCTGGACCTGGCACGCACCTATCCGATTTCCGTGCACACCGTCGGCGTGTCGGTCGGCAGCGCGACCGGGGTCGACCGGCAGCACCTGCGACGTGTTCGTGCCTTCGTCGAACGGGTCGAGCCGGTGCTGCTTTCAGGTCACCTCGCGTGGTCCACACACGGCACCGAGTATCTCAACGACCTCCTGCCGCTGCCCTATGACGACGAGACGTTGGCCCTGGTCGCGGCTCATGTGCTCGAGGTGCAGGATGCGTTCGGACGGCCGTTCCTCATCGAGAATCCCTCCAATTATCTGGGGTTCGCCGGATCCACGATGACCGAGGTGACCTTCCTCAACGAGCTGGTGGACCGCACCGGTTGCCGGCTCCTGTGCGACGTCAGCAACGTCCACGTGAGCGGCCACAACCTGGGCAGCGACCCGCGCGCCTACCTGGACGGTCTCCCGACAGGTGCCATCGGCGAACTGCACCTCGGTGGATTCACCGTCGAGGACGACGAGGCGACGCCGGGCGCGACGATCCTCATCGACACTCACGGAGCGCACGTCGATGGCGCCGCGTGGGAGTTGTACGCCTACGCCGTGCAGCGCTTCGGGCCGAGGCCGACGCTGATCGAGTGGGACAACGACATCCCGAGCGTCGCGACGCTGGTCGGGGAAGCGCAGCACGCCGATGCGCTCGTGGACGCGACCCTGGCAGGTGAGGTGGCGCATGGCGCTCGCTGACCTCCAGCACCGGATTCGGCGGGCGGTCGTGCGGGGTGACGACGCGTCGCTGCGGGGGACGATGGTCGGCGGGCGCGATCCTCTGCGGCGCCTGAGGATTCATCGTCGTCACTACCTGATGAGCCTGACCGCCGTGGTCACCGGCAGGTTCCCTGCGACGGCCTGGCTCGTCGGCGCATCACGGCTGGAACACGCCGCGGTGGAGTTCGTCGAGCAGTGCCCCCCCACCATGCCGTGCATGGCGGAGTACGGCGACGCCTTTCCGGCGTTCCTCGCGTCGTGGCCGGAACTGGCAGCGCTGGACTACGTGCCGGACTTCTCCGCGCTCGATTGGCACCTGGGCCGCGTGTCGGTCTGCGTGGACGCGGCGCCGGTCATGCGCGCGGACCTCGCCTCGTTCGCCGCAGACGAGCTCCTGGAGCAGTGCGTCTCCCTGCAGGACGGATGTCACTACCTCGAGGCGGACTGGCCCGTGGACGCGTTGATGTCGTTGTACCTGCGCGACGCCAGTCCCGACATCTGGACACTGACCCCCGAGCCGGTCTGCGTGCAGGTGCGCGGGAGCAGGGGAGCGCTGCAGTTCCAGAGGCTCGATCGGGGGAGCTTCGTCTTCCGGACGGCACTGGCCAGCGGTCTGACGCTCGGTGACGCTGCGGCACGCGCGCTGACGACCGACCCACGGTTCGACCCCGGGGCGGCCCTGCTGGGCGCCCTCGACGAACAGCTCTTCACCACGCTCGGCATGACGCCTGGAGGCGCGCGATGACGACCGACGTCCGCAGCACGTTCATGGCCGCCGCAGGCCTCGTACGAAGTGGCGTCGATGCACTGGAGCGGGTACCGCTGTCGCTGATGCTCCTGTTGATGCGTGTGGGCATCGGCGCGGTGTTCCTCAACGCCGGGCTGCTCAAGTATCGCTCGTGGGAGCTGACGCTGCTGTTGTTCCGGGACGAGTACAAGGTGCCCCTCGCCGACCCGGTGCTGATGGCGCGCATGGCGACGTTCAACGAGCTGGTCTTCTCGTCGCTGCTGATCGCCGGGCTGGGCACCCGCCTGGCGACGTTGCCCTTCTTCGGCATGATCGTCACCATCCAGCTGTTCGTGTATCCCGACGCCTGGATCGAGCACCTGGTGTGGACGTCGATCCTGCTGACGCTGCTGACGCGAGGCGGCGGCA
Organism: Luteitalea sp. TBR-22; assembly: GCF_016865485.1. Classification (NCBI taxonomy): domain Bacteria; kingdom Pseudomonadati; phylum Acidobacteriota; class Vicinamibacteria; order Vicinamibacterales; family Vicinamibacteraceae; genus Luteitalea; species Luteitalea sp. TBR-22. Next base: position 2,226,226 of record NZ_AP024452.1, read on the forward strand.
CGTTGTCGCTCGAGCACCTGTTCGCGCGGTCATTCCGCAGTGCCACGGCGACGTCGGCGACCATCGGCGCGCCGCAGTCGTCGTGACACCGACGGCGTGCAACGGCGCGAGCGTCCCCGGATTCCTTCCGTGTCACCTGCCGGCGTCCACCAGGGGGACCCCGTTGGAGCTTCCCGCACACTGAGCGGGATGCACAGGCGACGCCCCGCCGTCAGTCCGGGAAGTCTCCGGATCTGCGGAACGGTGCACGCCGGTTGGCAGCGGGGCGGCCGCTACCGCAGGGTACGTCGTCTTCGAGTAATGTGAAGAGACGACAGTGCCGACTCTTAGAGTGATGGTGTCCCCTCTCGTCATCCGGAACAACGTCCGGATCTCCGGCCGCGCTGACGGCCGGGCCATGGTGTTCGTCCACGGCTTCGGCTGCGCGCAGGGCGTCTGGCGGGCCGTGTCGCCCGCGTTCGAGGCCGACCATCGGGTCGTCCTCTACGATCATGTCGGCTCCGGAAACGCCGACCCGTCGGCCTACTCCGCGCAGCGGTATGCCAGCCTCGGCGCCTACGCCGAGGATCTCGTCGAGATCGCGGAGAGCCTCGGCGTGCAGGGCGGCGTCATGGTCGGTCACTCGGTCGGGGCGACCATCGGGATCCTGGCCGCGCGGTTGCGACCGGGCCTGTTCGATCACCTCGTGCTCGTCGGCCCCTCGCCGCGCTACGTCAACACGGCGGACTACGTCGGCGGGTTCGAACAGCGGGACATCGACGATCTGCTCGACACGCTGGCCAGCAACCACCTGGGATGGTCGAGGCAGATGGCGCCGGTCATCATGGGCCGACCCGACCGCCCGGATCTCGAAGCGGAACTCACCGAGAGCTTCTGCCGCACCGATCCCAGGGCTGCCGAGGGTTTCGCACGCGCCACCTTTCTCGCCGACAACCGTGAGGACCTGCCGCACATCCAGGCCAGGACGCTGGTGCTGCAGTGCACCGACGATCCGATTGCGCCCGTCGCGGTGGGCGACTACGTCCATCGGCAGATCCCCGGAAGTCAGCTGGTGGCCGTCGAAACCTCGGGGCACTGTCCGCACATGTCCGAACCCGACGCCGTGATTCGCGCCATGCGGGACTTCCTCAGATGACCGGCCGTCCCGAGGACGTTGCGCTTCCGCACATCCCCGAGGAGTCCATCGAGGATCTGTACGAGCGCGCGCCCTGCGGGTACGTCTCGACGCTCCTGAACGGTCGCATCATCAGGGCCAATGCCACCTTCGCCGAGTGGACCGGCTATACCGGATCGGCATTGGTCGACGGCCGGAAGTTCCAGGATCTCCTCACGCCCGGCAGCCGCATCTTCCACGAGACGCACATGGCGGCGATCCTGCGCGTCTCCGGCGTGGTGCGGGAAATCGCCGCAGACATCCAGCGTGCCGACGGGAGCCGACTGCCCGTGCTGTACAACGCCGTCGCGCGCCCGGTGGCCGGCCCCGGCGGGCCCGTGCCGCTGGTGCGCTTCACGCTGCTGGATGCCAGCGAGCGGCGGCGGTACGAACAGGAGCTGCTCGCGGCCAAGCGCGAGGCCGAGGCGGCGCTCGCCCGCATCCGTCAACTCGAGCGTCTGCTCCCGGTGTGTTCCTGGTGTCGGCGCATCCAGTCGCCGGGCGGCGAGTGGAGCGATCTCGAGGCGTATCTCCACGCCGCCGGCACCCAGGTCACGCACGGCATCTGCGAGACGTGCACGAAGGACTTCAACGCGAAGCGCTGAGCAGGTGGCTGATCGGCGGCGTGGACACTAGAACCCTTTCCAGCCGAGCACGTCCTTCAGGATGCTCCATCGCGGGGTGCGGGACGAGAACGCGACGCCGCGAATCCAATAGTCGACAGCCTCGTCGGCGTCACCGCTGGCGCGCCGAGTGTCCAGCCAGACGTCGACCACCTCTCGCAGGTCGTCCTCGCCTCGGGGCATCGCATAGACGGTCACGGTCGACGTGGTGAGGTCCGGGGGCCGAACGGCCGACAGTTCGGGGTGCACCCTGCTCCAGTAATGGGCCCGTTCGAGGGGCATCAGCACCGCCGTCACGGAAGGCTCCGTCAAGGCCTGGTCGACCAGGCGATAGGTCCTGACCGTCGCCAGGGGCGCGACCCGCTTCGCGACAGCCGCGGCACCATCGACCGGTGGTAGTGCAATCACCATCCCCTTTCCGCGATCCAGTGCGTCCATCGTCTCGAATCGTCCCCGGTCGAAGTCGCGTACCAGGAAGCCCAGGTGCTCGGCGCCGTATGGACGCGACAGTTCCATCGAGAGCACTCGCGGTACGGTCGCCGTCACTCCGCTCATCAGGATGTCGACACGCCCGGCCGTCAAGTCGCGCGCGGCAGTCGTACGTTCCACCGCCACCAGGGCCAGCGACAGCTGCAGCTCCCGTGCAAGGCGGTGTGCGGCTTCGATGTCCAGCCCGACCGCCTCCCCCGTGCCGTTCGTGAATGCCCAGGGGAGCGCGTCGCGAAAGTACCCGACACGCAGGACGCCGCGCGTCCGGATCTCCAGCAGTCGCTGGCCGGCCTGCGGAGGCTCGCCATCGTCGACCGGCTCGACGATGCGCGCGAGCGGCGGGCGGACCGCCAGTGGGGCCAGGGCTTGCAGCCCTCCTGGAGTGGCCGGCAGCACCCATGTCAGCCCCGCTCTCGTCCCGCCGATGAAGGCCGTGATGAGGGCGGTCGTGATCACGACGTAGCGCGCCCACGTCCTTGGCGCCACCGTGATGCGCCCGAGGACCGCCGCCGAGACGAGCAGTGAGAGGCACGCGGTGTGCGCGGCGGCCGCCATGGAGCCGAATCGGCTGTTGATCACACCGGACACCGTGAAGAGTCCGATGAGGTCGGCGGGAAGATGCAGGAGGTCGAGCAGGAACGGCATCGCCGCGTTGATGCTGCCGAACAGGCTCAGGGGGCCTGCGGATACCAACAGCAGGACTTGGTGCGACGTGAGGGTCGAACCTGCAAACCAGGCAGCATAGGGCAGGAAGGCGAGGCTCAGCACCTTTCCGGCGTGCGGAAAGTTGTAGAGCAGCGGCACCGCGACACTGACGGCACCATCGGCTGACTCGGCATCCACCCCCCGCTCGGCCAGGAGTGCCTTTGCCGACTCGGAGATGAGTGGCAGCACGACGAGCACGTCGCCGGCGGCAGCCGCCGCCAGGATGGCACTTCGCATGGACCGAAGGAGGCGTCCGTAGGGCACGGCCGTGAAGCTGGAGGCGAGCGCCGGCAGGATCCACAGGGCCAACAGGAGCGACCCGACGGCGTAATAGTGCAGCCACACATGGAGGCGCAGGAGTTGATCGGGCCTGAACTCCCCGGCGGTGACTGCCACCGACGCAAAGAGACCGTATGGGGTCAGCGTGAGGATCATGCGGCTGACGCCGGCCATCGTCTCATTGAAGGCGCCGAGCACCTGAAGGAGGATCACCTTGCGCTCGGAGTGCAACTGGCCCAGCGCAAGACCTGCAAGCACCCCGAAGAGGACCACGGCAGGAATGAGATTGTTGGCCAACGCGTGGAAGAGATTCGAGGGGATGTAGAGGTCCAGCCAGTCCATCGCTGGCGGAGTCGCCGACGGGCCGAAGAAGGGTGTGCCGCCGGACGCCGGTAGGGCGCGCGAACACAGCATGACGAGAACGAGCGTCAGTCCCCAGACGAAAAGCAGGAAGGTCACCCCGTACCTGGCCACCAGCCTGATCTCGCCGCTGCCGCGCATGCCAAGGCTTGCGATCAGCGATCCGAGCAGGTACGGCAGGACGTTGACCTGCAGTAATCGGACGAAGCCGTCGGAGACGAATTCGAGGGCCCGCACCGCGTCCCCGAGCAGGAGTCCGGTCAGGATGCCGGCGCCTATCCCGATCACGCTCCGGGCGAACAGTCGCGTCTGTCGCGCGTCCAGGGTCTCCGCGTCACGGGGACGGCCTGCGGCGAGTGCCTGAGGCATCATCGGGCAGTCACGAGGACCGGGAGTCGTTCATCGGACGGGCGGGGTGAGGGACACCTTCCATCCAGGACAGGACGTATGCTGCGACAGCCTCCCAACCGGGCTCGTTGTGCAACTCGTGGTAGTAGCCTGGCCACACTTTCAGCGTCGCGCGTCCGTGCGTCCGTTCGACATACTCCCGTGAGGCCGACGCTGCGGTGATCCGATCGGCGTCGCCGTGCATGACCAGGGTGGGGCGCGCCGTGTCTGCAGCCCGCGCCAGCACACTGGCCGCCGCGGCTCGAATCTCGGCAAAGAAGGTGGCGGTGACCCGGTCATGGACGAGCGGGTCGGCCCGGAATGCCTCGACGACAAGCGGGTCGCGAGACAGCGCCGCCAGCTCGAGACCGTTGGCGAAGCTCACGGCCGGCGCCAGGTGTGTCAGTGCGCGGGCCAGCACCAGACGGCCGGGTGTCGGCTCGCGCGCGAAGCGCAGGTACGGGGCAGAGGCGACGACGGCGAGTGCGGGCTGGCGTTGAAGTCCATAGCTCAGGACGACATTCCCACCCATGCTGTGCCCATAGAGCGTGACTGGCAGGTCGCCCCACTTCTCCGTCACGGACTCCAAGAACGCGGCGACGTCGTCGAGCAGCTGCTCGTACGAGGGGGTGTGGCCACGAGGTCCCGGCGAGCGGCCATGCCCGCGTTGATCGAAGCCTGCCGACGCGTAACCGCGAGCCGCCCAGTAGGCCGAAAGGTGGTCGTACCGGCGGCTGTGTTCCCCCATGCCGTGCACGTGGGCCACCACGCCCCGCGTGGGGCCGGAGGGCTCGCGGGTCCACGCGTACAGCACCTGGCGGTCGTTGGCGATCAGCTCGGTTTCGTTGAACATGCCACGGCCGTGTGCACCCGCCGTGCCACGAGCGCTCGGTAGGGCCAACGCACGTCCGGTGAAGAACTCGGTTTCGGAGAAACAAGGCCAATAACAGCGGGCAAGCGCGGTGCTTGCCATCGTGTGGCGCCGCCGCACGCGGGCCGAGGCCTGACCGGCTCGTGCCAACCGGTTGCCATCTGTCACGCCGCGAACACGTCGCGAGCAGCGGAGGCCGCCGCGTCGCCTGGTCGAAGCTCGTCTGTTGCGTCGTCGTGGGTGTGCGACGGCCAGCGACGATAGCCACGTCGGATCGGTAAGGCATCCCTGACGACCTGACGGGGCGCGTCGCGGCACCGGACGTCGGTATGGCTGAGCGGATCCGCGACACGAGGGGGTAGAATCGCCGGCATCCATTTCAGAAAGGTCCCTCCGGCATGGAGTGCGCGTCATTCGTCGCTCGGCCAGGGCGTCCGTGAACTTCGAAGCCCTGCAGGAACTGGCCTTGAGGATCGCCGGTGAACGAACCGTCGATCGCGTGCTGCAGCACATTGTCGATGGCCTGCGAGAGCGCCCGGGAGTGGCGCTGTCGCGCGTCTGGATAGCCGCCGCGGGTGACCAATGTGCGTCGTGCCGGCTGCGGTCGATGTGCCCCGACCAATCGGTCTGCCTGCACCTGGCGGCCAGCGCCGGTGCATCGGTGCACGGCGAGTCGTGGACGCGAACCGATGGCAATTTCCGGCGTATTCCTATGGGGCGGCTGAAGGTTGGCTCGATCGCCGCCACCCGCGAAGGACTGCTGCTCACCGACCCGCTGTCCGAGCACCTGAAGCACCAGGACTGGGTTCGCGACGAAGGGATCGTCAGCTTTGCCGGGCAACCACTGATCTATCGGGATCAGACGCTGGGGGTGCTCGGTGTCTTCCGACGCCAGTCGATCGATGTCGAGGAGTTCAAGTGGCTGCGCATGTTCGCCGATCACGCCGCTGCGGCCGTCGCCAACGCGCGGGCATTCACGGAACTGGCGCAGGCCGAGCATCGCATCCGCCAGGACGAGCGTGAGCTCAGGTTGCTCATCGACTCGCTGCCAGTGTCGGTCTGCGCGCTCGACACCGATGGTCGCGTCTCGTACATCAACAGTGCGGGACGGCGCTACCTTGGCACGGACCTGGCGGATCGGACGGTGTCGACGGCCGATGATCACCGAGCGCTCGTCTACGCGCCCGAGGATCTGGCCTCGGTGCGGGCGCGTGTCGGCTCGGCGCTCGCCACGGGGACGCCGTGTGAGATCGAGGCCCGCCTTCGACGGCACGACGGCGAGTATCGCTGGCACCTCATCCGGCACGAACCCCTGATCGACGAGCACGGACGGGTCGTCCGCTGGTATGTCAGCGGCGTCGACATCGACGAGCGCAAGCGTGCCGAGGACCGCGTAAGGACGGAGAACGTGGCCCTGCGCGAGGCGATCGACCAGGCGACGATGTTCGAGGAGATCGTCGGAACTTCGCCTCGCCTGCGCACCGTCCTGGCCAATCTCGCCAAGGTGGCGCCAACCGACTCGACGGTCCTCATCCTGGGAGAGACGGGCACGGGCAAGGAACTCGTCGCCCGGGCGATCCACAAGCGATCGCGGCGAGCGGTGCACCCCTTCGTCAGCGTCAATTGCGCTGCGATCCCTCCGGCGCTCATCGCATCAGAGCTGTTCGGTCACGAGAAGGGGGCATTCACCGGCGCGGTGCAACGGCGGGCCGGGCGGTTCGAGCTTGCCGAGGGCGGGACGCTCTTTCTCGACGAGGTCGGCGAGTTGCCGCTGGAGACGCAGGTGTCGCTGCTCCGCGTCATCCAGGAACGCGAGTTCGAGCGCCTCGGCGGAAGCCGGCCGCTACGCGCGAACGTGCGGATCGTCGCCGCCACCAATCGTGACCTCAGCAGGGAGGTCGGCAACGGTGCGTTCCGCGCCGACCTGTTCTACCGGTTGAACGTCTTTCCGATCGCGATACCGCCGTTACGGGATCGCGCTGAGGACATTCCCCTCCTCGTGCAGTACTTCGTCAGCCGGCTCGCCAGGAACGTCGGCAAGCGGGTCGCGAGCATCAGCACCAAGAGCCTCGAACTGCTGAAGGCATACGATTGGCCGGGGAACGTGCGGGAACTGCAGAACGTCCTCGAGCGCGCGGTGATCATCGCCGAGACCGACACCCTGTCCATCGACGCCACCTGGCTCCATCGTGAACCGACGATGGAAGACGGTCGGCCACTCGCGCTGCCCGATCAACTGGCTCAGCAGGAGCGGAGCCTCATCGAGGCGGCGCTGAAGGAAACCAGAGGGCGTGTGTCCGGTCCCGCGGGTGCGGCGGCCAAGCTGAAGATGGCCGCGACAACGCTCGATTCGAGGATCAAGGCGCTCGGCATCGACAAGCGGGCGTTCAGGGCCGCGTACTGATCGCGTCACGAGATCTCGTGACAACAAACGAAAAACGGTGCGGCCCTCTGGAAGGCTGTAGGCCGATGTCACGCAGTTTGTGATGGCGAGCGCTTTGCACAGTGGGCATCCGTCGGGGCTCACTGGCAGCGAAAGGGCGATCATGAATCTGGCAGCGGCAGAAGGCGGTCACGGCGGCTCGAGGGGAAGCGACTCGCATGGCGACTCGGCTCGCCGGCACCTTGGCATCGTCGGCTCGAGCCGAGCATTGACTGAAGTCCTGACGCTAGTGCGGACGGTCGCGCCGACCGACGCGACGGTGCTGATCGAGGGCGAAACCGGAACCGGCAAGGAACTGGTCGCCCGGGCGATTCACGAGCTCAGCGCGCGGGGGGCGCACGCTTTCGTGAAGATGAACTGCGCGGCCATACCGTCGGGGCTGCTCGAGAGCGAGTTGTTCGGTCACGAACGCGGTGCCTTCACGGGCGCCGTGAACGCCAGGGCGGGCCGGTTCGAGATCGCCACCCGCGGCAGCGTCTTCCTGGACGAGATCGGTGAGATGCCGATGGAGCTGCAGCCCAAACTGTTGCGGGTCCTGCAGGAACACGAGTTCGAGCGCCTCGGAAGTACACGAACCGTTCGGAGTGATGCCAGGATCGTCGCCGCGACCAATCGGGACCTCGCCAGCCTCGTTGCTGCCGGACAGTTCCGCGCTGATCTCTTCTACCGCTTCAATGTCTTTCCCATTCGCGTGCCGGCCCTGCGCGAGCGGCGTGCCGACATCCCCCTCCTGGTGCGCCACTTCGTCGAACGGTTCGCTGGCCGCCTCGGCCGGAGCATCAGCGTCATCCCGGACGGAACGATGGACGCGCTGGTCGGACATGAGTGGCCGGGCAACATCCGCGAACTGCAGAACGTGATCGAGCGGGCCGTCATCCTCACCACCGGTGCCGTGTTGCAGTTGCCGCCGCAGACGTTCCGGCCCGTCGGTCATGGGGCACACGCGCCCCAGCCCCGGACCATGGAGGACATGGAGCGCGCGCACATCCTGACGACGCTGGCGGCGACCAACGGCGTCGTGGCCGGCCCCCGAGGGGCGGCGTCGGTGCTCGGGATGAACCGATCGACCTTGCTGTTTCGTATGAGGCGCCTCGGGATCACGCGGCCCCCCTCGTCGTGGCAGCTCGGCCAGTGACGCGGCCAGCGTCACACGTCGCCGTCACGCCTTCAGACGCCGGCGCCCAGCGCCGATGGCGCACCCCTGACGCGGAGTGACGGCCGCCGGTCGCCTGCACGGGCGCGGCCGGGGTCGTCAGTGTCAGCGGACTGGCGCGTGATGGCCGGTTCACACCGCGCGTCGTCGAGCGAGGCCCCGCCAATCACTCAAGTCCTCTCGAGGCAACACGTTGGGGCGGACGTCGCCGCACGCGACCAACGGCATCAGCCGTGCTCCCGCCAGACACGCATGCCGACGCGGCAGCCAGCCGCTGGCGGTAGTGCGGGTGTGACGCGCGCAGCGCAGGCCGGCCACGGTGTCGCACGGAGGATCCGCCGCCGCGGGGGGCCTCACGTGCAGCCGTGGGCGATGTCGGGGCTATAGCGCGAGCGCTACAGGAGGCGCGACATGCCGGCGTGTCGCAATGAAACCTTGGAGATGACGACCATGCAACTCGAGCTCGATGACATACAGGGCACCGTACTGAACAACCGTCCGATGCCCTACTACGGCGCCTACATCGTGTTTCGCATCAACGACGCCGGCGCGGCGCGGACGATGCTGCGACGACTCATTCCACGCGTCACGTCTGCTGCCGATTGGGCCGCTCCAAAGGACGACGCCTGGCTCAACGTGGCGTTCACGTGGGAGGGCCTGCGGCGGCTCGGTCTCGCCGACGAGATCCTCGGCGGGTTCCCGATAGAGTTCCGCCAGGGCATGGCGGCGCGGAGCGAGCGTCTGGGCGACGTCGGCCGGAGTGCACCAGCCCAGTGGAACTTTCCCCACGGCAGCAACGGCTTCCACGCCGGCCTCCTGATCATGGCCCGTACACCGGAGGGCAGGGACGCCAAGGTGGCGATTGGCCAACGGGCGTTGAAGGGCCTCAGCGGCATCGAGGTGGCGGCACGCCTCGACGTCGGCGTGCCTCCGACGCTGCGCGAGCACTTCGGCTTCGCCGACGGCATCAGCCGTCCGTTCATCGAAGGGCAGGGTGGTGAGCCGCTTCCCGGCCAGGGCACGCCGACCAAGGCGGGTGAGTTCATCCTCGGCTACGAGAACGAGCTCGGCCAACTGGCGACCGGCCCTGGTCCGGAGGCGCTCTGGCGCAACGGCACCTACATCGCGATCCGCAAGATTCACCAGGATGTTGCGGCATTCCGCCGGTACCTGCAGGAGTGCGCAGCCGACGCCGCCGGCCAGGAGAAGGTCGCGGCGAAGATGATGGGCCGGTGGCGTAGTGGCTGTCCCCTGGCACTGTCGCCGGACGCCGACAATCCGGCGATCGTCGACGACCCGCGTCGCAACAACGACTTCGCCTACTTCGATGACGACCGGAACGGGCAGAAGACGCCCGTCGGTTGTCACATCCGTCGTGTCAATCCACGTGACGGACTGCAGGACACCATGGCCAACGCGCGACTCCACCGGCTGCTCAGGCGTGGCGCCGCCTATGGACCGATGCTGCCTGAGGGGGTGATCGAGGACGACGGGCAGGACCGCGGCATTGTCCTCGCCCTCATCAATGCCAATCCGGGGCGACAGTTCGAGTTCGTGCAGGCGGAGTGGGTCAACGACGGCGGTTTCGTGTCGCAGGGCCTGCGCTCGGACCCGATCGGCGGGCGCCGGGATCGCGCCGATGACTTCGTCTATCCGGCCAGGCCGGTCCGTCGCCGGCTGACGGGACTGCCCGAGTTCACCGCGACGCGTGGTGGGGAGCACGTGTTCCTGCCCGGCCTGGCCGGTCTGCGATGGCTGGCCGAGGCCACGCATCCATGACGGGCGCGGTGGCCGGGATGGGTGGAAGCGGGTCCGGCCCTCGGGTGGCAACGGGTTGACAGTGGAGAACATGCGAGCACGGCGCAGCGCCACTCGAGACAGGGATGGGAACCGGAAGGAGTGGCGTGTGCTCGCATTTTCGCGACAACGCCGGAGCACAGGCCGATGGCACGCCCAATGCTTAAGGAAAAAGTGACGGAAGTGGGCAGCACGAATGGGCGGGCTGAACCAATCAACCCCGTCAGCAAGGGACACGACATGACCACGCAGCAGGAAGCCATCGCACGGCCGGGAACGCGGAAGGGACAGTGGAACGAGTTCACGGTGATCATGCCGCTCAAGCCGGGTGGTGCGGAGCGCATGCGCGCCGCCTTCGGAGGCTTCACCGACGAACGGGCCAGGAACACCGACCGCATCGGCACGGTGCACGACCTGCGCTTCGTCATCTTCGACAACGACACCCGATGCATCTTCGCATCGACCTTCGATGGCGACTGGGAATCCTACATCGACGACTTCGCCACCATCATCCCCGACGAGATCGATCTGCTGTTCCAGGAAGTCGTCGACTATCCCGGCGTGCGAAATCCCGGGATCAAGGACTTCATCGCCAAGCACCAGGTGTCGGCCATGGCGTTCTACGGTGCCTACACCGATGCGTCGGTGCGCGACGTGTGGAAGGCGCTCAAGGTCAGGAAGGCCCTGGACGCGCTGCTGGACGCCGCCAACTGACCCACGTTCACCGGGAGTATCGACATGAACAGCCACCAGTACCGGCTCGCGACACAGCTCGTGGACCTGATCCACAAGTCTCAGGGATTTCACCCCGGGTACCGTGGCATCCACGCGCAAGGCCGCTACTACATCGGGACATTCACGGCAACGCCGCAGGCTCGGCAGATCAGCCGTGCGGTGCACCTGCAGGGGCAGCCGGTGCCGGTCACGGTGCGCCATTCCAACAGTCCGTCGGGAAATCCGTGGGGGCCGGCCGGCTCGGTCTCCATGGCCACGCGGTTCTATCTACCCGACGGTACGACGACGGATCTGGTGGCGCTGCCGATCACGCTGTTCTTCACCCGGACGCCGGAGGAGCTGCTCATGCTCGGCCAGGCCGCCCGACCGGACCCGGCAACCGGGCAGCCCGACATGGCCAGGGTCGGGCAGTTCCTCTCGACCCGGCCATGGGTGGCGCATGCCGTGGGGCTGCGGCAGCAACTGCCGGCTGCCGTCAGTTTTGCCTGCACGTCCTACCACGCCCTCCATGCCTTCCGCTTCGTGAACGCGGCTGGCGAAGTCGTGTACGCACGCTACCACTGGGAGCCTCGAGCCGGCATCGCAAGTCAACCAATCGAAGACTTGCGTCGACACTCGCCCTCCCACCTGTTCGAGGAACTCGAGGACCGCCTGCGGGAAGGCCCGGTCGGGTTCGACCTGGTCCTGCAACTGGCGGGAGAAGGGGATCCGACTGACGACCCGAACGCACCGTGGCCCGACGATCGTCCACGCGTGACCATCGGGCGACTTGCGATGACACGTCCCACGACGATCGAGGAGATCGGCGACCCGGTGATGATGCACGACCCCACCCGGGTGACCGACGGCATCGAGCTATCGGACGACCCCATCCTGGCCGCCCGTCGCGGCATCTACGAGGTGTCGGTGGCGCACCGCACCGGTGGGTGGAAGGGCCGGCAGGCATCGCTGGAGCGCGCCGGGTGTCCGTTCGGGGGAGGCTGGGCGCAAGGGCCGGATGCGTCGCACGCGGAGTCCGAGGTGGCGCCATGAGGAGATCTCCATCAGAGGAGGCGCCCGCAGTCTCGACACCCCCGTCGGCGGCAACGCAGTCGCCGCCGGCTCGTCCGAGGTGGTGGCTGACGGCCGCAGGGCTGGTCTGTGTGGGGCTGGGGGCGATCGGTGCGGTGGTCCCGGGAATGCCCAGCACGGTGTTCGTGTTGGCCGGGTCGTGGTTGCTGGCCCGTAGTTCGCCCGCTCTCGAGCGGCGACTGCGCTCGGATCCGCGGTGGGCGCGCCACACGAAGTACCTGGACCCGCGCGTGCCGATGCCACGTCGCGCGAAGGCGGCGGCGATCGCGAGCATGTGGACATCGATTGGTCTGTCGACCGTCGCCTTGAGGCTGGGTCACGTGAACGGCGTCGTCACGACTGCGGTGCTGCTGGCGGGCATCGGCGGGACCGGCGCAATCGTCGTGTTCCGACGCGAGGCTGCGAGGCAGCACCCCCACGGGGAACTGCGGATCACCCGGTGAGTCTCGCCGGCTGCGCTGCTGCGGCATCCGACGGGGAGCTCGCCGGCTCGATCCGAGGACGCCCACCGACACACCTGACAACACTCGCTGATTCCCCCGGAGGATCCGTGATCGGGACATCGTCGACGACCACCGCTTTGCCCATCTCGTTCCGCCGGCGATTCGGCGTCCCGCGGCACGCGGCGCGGTGCCTCGTAGCTGCCTGCCTCGCCCTGGGGCCGTCCGCGCCAGCGCGCGCGCAGGGCGGCAGCGGCGGCCAACCCGCCACCCGAGCCGCACAGTTCCGGGACGAGCGCGAGGCGAAGCGCCAGGCGACCCACGCCTACGAGCCGAACGCGCTCGAGCGCGGCATGCGCGTGGCTGAGACCCGAGGCATCTTCGCGGTCGCCCGGGAGGGCTTCTACCCGAAGCTGGGTTCGCTGGCGGTCGGCAGCGGCTTCTCGTTCGGCGTGGGCTTCCGCGACCGCGATCTGCTCCGCCACACCGGCGCGGCTGACGTCTTCGGCGCGATGTCGACCGTTGGCTACGTCGCGGCCGAGGGGCGCGTCCGTTTCCCCTCGCTGCTCGAGGGACGGCTCGACGTCGAGGGCTGGGCGGGGCGGCGCGAGTACGTCCGTGAGTACTACTTCGGCCTTGGTCCTGGTTCCGCTCGCGGTGACCAGGCCGACTACGCCGTCCGCAACACCATGGCCGGCGGGCGCGCCGGCGTGACGCTGGTCCCAGGCCTGGTGGCGGGCGGAGGGCTGGAGTACCTGACTCCGCGGCTCGGCGAGGGCAACGACGACGGGCGGCCGGGCGTGGACCAGATCTTCACACCCGAGACGGCGCCGGGCCTGGACGCCCGCGCCGACTTCCTCCGGACGAGCGCCTTCGCCGAACTGGACACGCGCCGCCCGCGGTATGCCCGCAGCGGTGGCCTCTACCGCCTGGAGTTCTCGCGCTTCGACGACCGCACCGGCGGGTCCTACGGTTTCGACCGCACCGAGGTGGACCTGCGGCACTTCGTCGGCTTCCTCGGCGGGCGTCGGGTGATCGGCCTGAGGGGCTTCGTCTCGACCTCCGATCCTCGTGGGGGCGGCACCATTCCCTTCTTCCTCATGCCCGCCCTGGGCGGCAACGACTCGTTGCGCGGCTTCCGCAACCAGCGGTTCCGCGGACCACATGCCCTGCTGCTGCAGGCCGAGTACCGATGGGAGATCTGGAGTGGGCTCGACGGTGCCTTGTTCTACGACGCCGGGAAGACGCCACTCGAACGCCGCGACCTCGACCTGCACGGCCTGCAGAGCGACTACGGATTCGGATTCCGCGTCAACACCAACAACGGCGTGATCTTCAGGGTCGACGCCGCCTTCGGCAGCCGTGATGGTCGCCACCTGTATCTCGTGTGGGGAGGAGTGTTCTGATGCCCCGGCCGTTCCGACGCCCATGGCTTGCTGCGACGTTGGCAGCCGCGACCCTGGCAGTACCGGCCACCGGCGCCGGACCACGCTTCTTCCCTGATGATCCGATCCAGGTCGACGACGACCGGGCGTTGGACGCCTCGAATGCAGTGCCGCTCGAGGACACCAATGGCTACGATTTCCTCGCGCACTCGTTCGGCCACCCGGGCGAGCGCCGCGACGTGCGAGCGCTCGACGTCAACACCGTCGACGAAGTACCCGACTCCAGCTGGTTCACCAATCGCATCGGACGCGCGCCTCTCAGTGTCGCGGACGTGGTGCGCGGACCTGACCGGCAGCACGATGTGGACGTTGCGGGCTGGCTGGTGAGCGGCGGCAAGAGCAGCGGCGTCCAGCCCGGGTTTCGCATGACGGGGACCGATGGCCAGGTCTACCAGATCGAGATCGATCCCCCGGCCCATCCCGAGATGGCGAGCGCCGCCGAGGTGATCGGGACGGCCTTCTACCATGCCATCGGCTACTCGGTGGTGGAGGTGCATCTCGCGGAGATCGACCGGGCGGCGCTGCGCATGTCGGACACTGCCACGATTCGCGATCCACTGAACGGTCGCCGCCGGCCGATGGATCAGCACGACCTCGACGTCGTGTTCGCGCGTGCAGCCCGTCAGTCGGACGGGCGCTATCGGGTGCTGGTCAGCCGGTTCGCCGCCGGGCGTCCACTCGGGAACTTCCGCTACTCGGGCACCAGGCCGGATGACCCCAACGACATCGTTCCGCACGAGCACCGTCGGTCGCTGCGGGCCGCGCGGGTGTTCGGTGCGTGGCTGAACCACGACGATTCGCGCGGCGTGAACAGCCTCGACATGCTCGAGACCGGCAACGGGCACTCGTGGATTCGTCACTACATGTTCGACTTCGGATCGATCCTGGGGAGCGGCACGGTATTCGCGCAGACGCCGCGTGCCGGCAACGAGTACATCTTCGAGGCGCGCCCCGGCTGGCTGACGCTGGTCACCCTCGGCCTCTACGTTCGGCCGTGGATGCGCATCGACTATCCCGAGGTGCCAGCATCGGTCGGCCGCTTCGAATCGGCGGCGTTCGACCCGCGCGCCTGGCGGCCCGAGTACCCGAATCCGGCCTTCGACAACATGCGACCCGATGACGCCTTCTGGGCCGCCCGCATCGTTGGGCGTTTCACCGACGCCATGGTGCGCGGTGTGGTGGAGAAGGCCCGCTACAGCGACCCGGCGGCCACGGACTACGTGACGCGGACACTGATTGCACGCCGCGACAAGGTCGTGCGGGCCTTCCTCAACGGTGTGTGTCCTGTCGTCGACCCGACGCTCGGCCCCGACGGCGTGCTCCGTTTCGCCAACGCCGCCGTCGATGCCGGCGCGGCGACGCCGGCGCACGCCTACACGCTTCGCTGGTTCACGCTCGACAACGCGACCGGTATCCGGACCGCTGAAGGTGCGGAGGTTCGGGTCACCGAGCTGCAGGCGCCTGCTCCGGAGGGCCTGCTGGCACGGGGCGACTTCGTGGGCGTGCGGATCACCGGCCTGCATCCGCAGCACCCGCGGTGGGCGTCACCCGCGTCCTTCACCTTCCGCCGCAATCGAACCGGTTGGCAGCTGGTCGGCGTCGAGCGATGACAACCGGATTCGGACGCGCCGCTCTGCGCGAGTGCCTCAGACGACCGCCGAACATCACGCCTGGCAACTACGGCGCCGAACCGGTGCGTCCTGGCTACGGACCACAAGCCGCCGGGTTGCAGGAGACGGTGCGTCGCCTGGCCTGAGCGTGCCGGCCGGCGACAGGCCGCTCGGGCTAGTCGATGCGCAGGCTCTGTTCCATGGTGAAGCACTGATCCCAGACGTAGACGTCGAAGGCGGCCAGGCGGCTCGCCCACTTCGGGGTCAGCTCGTTCACGCAGGCGAGCGCGACGCGGTCGATGTAGTGGTCGAACCGCGCCCACGGGTTTTCGGCGCGATCCGCTTCGTGCAGTCCCTCCCCTGGCACGGTGGCCTCGAGGGCGGCCCCGGCCGCCGCCTTCAGGTCCTTCATGAACGCCAGTTGCGTGAGCACGTCGTCCCTGGTGCCCGTCCGCGCCACGTGGCCGCCGACCAGGGTGTCGAAGTCCCACCGGCTGATCTCCTCCACCTGCTGGAAGACGTTCGGGACGTCGTGGGCGACGGCAAACCGGCGCCACGGCATCCAGCCCGGGAACACGACGTCGACGACCATCAACGTTCGCTGCCTGGGGGCGTGGATGAAGATGTTGCCCGGCGCGTGGGCCACTCCGTGGTAGGTGAGCTCGAGGCGCTGTGTGCCCGCGCGCACGGTGTACCGGTCGCGGAACGTCACCGATGCCAGCGGCCGGTCAGGATCCTTGTCCCTGGCCAACAGTCGGTTCGTCTCCTCGTGGGCGATGATGATCGGAGTACCACCGAGCTGCCTCACGCCGGCGATGTGGTCGACGTGATGGTGGCTGTACACCACGTGGGTGATCGGCTGGTCGGTGACCTCGGCGATGGCCGACCGGATGCGCGCAGCGTAGGAGGGCGGGGCATCCACGACCACGACGCCCGCCTCGTAGACCAGGAACATCGACTGGTAGGCGCCATCGGTCACCATGAACAGGCCCTCGCCGAGCTGCTGCAGGCGATAGCCCTTGGCAGGATCGATGGGTGCGCCTCGCGCCTCCCGCGGTACCTCCTGGTACCTGTCCATGCGGACCCCGATCGGCGCCAACGCAGGCATGTTGGGGTAGGCGACGCCCGCGGTTCCTGGACGCGCGCTGGCGCCGGCCGTCGGCGCGCCTGCGCTTCCGACGGCTGCGTTCAGGCCGAAGGCACCCAGCGCACACAATCCGAACGACGCGGCGATGTACGCCGCGAGAGTGTCGTACCGAGTCAGCATGTCGGCGCTCCTTCATTGCGCGACGCGTCGTGATCGCCACGTCTGCGTCGGACCACCCGCATCACACCAAGGCGGGGCGCTGGCGCGCCATTGCACGATGGTGTCGCATGCGGACGATTCGGCGTGGGGGACCCGACCCTGGTGCCGATCGACTCCCTGAGTGAAGCGCGGCGTCCCGGGCGATACCTAGGTGCAATGGCGACCGTGGTCGCATGTGGCACGAGATGCGACTCATGGACCAGACCTCGACCCGGACGTCAGCCAGGCCGGTACGTTGGAAGATGGCGCTCCTCACCTGGCTGACGCTGATGCCGATCACCTCGGCCACCGCGTATGCGCTGCAACCGGCGCACTTGCCCCTGCTGGCAAACGTCGCGATGTCGTCAGCGGTCAGCATCGCACTGCTGACGTGGGTGGTCATGCCCCGCCTGACGAGACGGCTGGGGCCCTGGCTCCGCCGCCGGGGTGCGTCCGATGCGCGCGCGCGATCGGTGCGTCGTTCACGGCCTGGTCTCACCGCCAATGGCGACCACTCATAGCGGCCGGGTCCCGCGATGCGGCAAGCAGATCGTCATTCCCACCGCACGCGCGCGTCGGTGACCGACCGGAGGTCGACCGATGGCACCGGGAGCCCCAAGGCATCGGCCATCGTGACGAGGGCCGGCAGCGAGTCGGCGCGCATCTTGCGCATGACCTTGCCACGGTGGGCCTTCACGGTGATTTCACTGATCCCGAGCTCGGCGCCCACCTGCTTGTTCAGCAGGCCGGCGACCACGAGGACCATTACCTCGCGCTCGCGCCGCGTCAGGGACTGGTAGCGCCGACCAAGCACCCGGGTGCGGGCCTGCCGCACGAACCGGTCACGACTGCGCTCGAGTCCGTCACGGATGGCCGCCAGCAGCTGGTCGTCGTCGACTGGCTTCAGCAGCACGCTGACCGCGCCCGCGCGCATCGCCCCCACGGTGCCGGGCACGTCGGCGTGCCTGGTGATCCACACGACCGGCAGGTCCTGCCGTTCGGTCGCCAGTCGCTCCTGAAGCGTGCCCCCGAGGGAACCGGCGAGCGGCACGTCGATCACCAGACAGGCCGGCGCAGCGTCGCGAGCGTTGGCGAGGAAGGCGTCGAGGGAGGGGAACGTCTCGGCGCGCCACCCATGCACCTCGACCAGCAGCTCCAGTTCCTCTCGAAGCCCATCGTCCTCCTCGACGAGGAACACGGTCGGCTGAAGGGCGAACGGCGACGATGAATCGAGCGCGACAGTGGCGGCAGCGGTGCGAGTCGAGCTCATGTACATGCGGGACTCCTTCGTGTGATGCCACGAAGGTAGCGGCTGACACGTCCCGGCACATCCCGACATGTCGCTACGGCACTGCCCACTCAGGCGTGAATGCTTTCCTCACCCGAACGAGTGAGGCGCGCCGGGCCGGTCGAGCCGCACACTCCTGACACGTGCCCGCATGGCCGCTGAGCGTCGGCCCGCAGCCACCAGGCTGTGTGGTGGAGAGGGCCGCGGCCGAGGTGGAACTCACACTATGGTCCTATGGATTCGCCAACGCTGCCCGCGGTGTGATCGGGGTGCATCATGATCGGGTCGCGCCAATCGTCGGCCGGTCGGCGCCTTCGCGAGCAACGCCGCCGATTGTACCGACGGCCACACCGGGGATGACCGTGCCTGAGACCCAGATCGCCTTGCGCAGCGTCGGGACGCCCGACCGGATCTTCCCGACCCTCACCCCTGCCCAGGTCGCGCGTATCGCGGCGCATGGGCACCGCAGGCCGATTGCGGCCGGCCAGCGCCTCGTGGAGGTGGGCCAGGCGCATGTGCCGTTCTACGTGGTGCTGACCGGCGCCGTGCAGATCCTCCGCTCGTCCGGTAGCGCCGAGACCCTCATCGTCACGCACCGGCCGGGTGCGTTCCTGGGCGAGGCCAGCATGATCGCGGGGCGCCGCTCGCTGGTGCGCGCGCTGGTCAGCGAGCCGGGCGAGGTCCTCGAGGTGGAGCGAGAGCAACTGCTGCGGCTCGTGCAGACCGATGCCGAGCTCGGCGACATCGTGATGCGCGCCTTCATCCTGAGGCGGGTCGAGCTGATCGCCCATGGCCTCGGCGATGCCGTCGTGATCGGGTCGAACCACTGCGCCAGCACCCTGCGCCTCAAGGCGTTCCTGATTCGCAACGGTCATCCCTTCGGGTACATCGACCTCGATCACGATGCCGACGCCCAGGAGATGCTCGAGCGCTTCCAGGTGTCGCTCGACGACGTCCCGGTGCTGATCTGCCGCGGCGAGACCGTGCTGCGCAATCCGACCAACCAGCAGGTGGCCGAGTGTCTCGGCTTCAACGAGGCGATCGATCAGGCGCGTGTGCGGGACGTGGTGGTCATCGGCGCTGGGCCAGCCGGCCTCGCGGCGGCCGTCTACGCCGCGTCCGAGGGACTCGATGTCCTGGTCGCCGAGGCGAACGCGCCGGGAGGACAGGCGGGCACGAGCTCCCGTATCGAGAACTACCTCGGCTTCCCCAACGGGATCGCTGGACAGGAGCTGACCGATCGCGCGCACACGCAGGCACTGAAGTTCGGCGCGCAGGTGGTCGTCGCCAAGGGCGCCACCGAGCTCGCGGGTGGGCCGGACGCCTACGCGGTGCGCATCGACGGCGGCCCTCCGGTACCGGCTCGCGCGGTGGTGATTGCCACCGGCGCGGAGTACCGCAAGCCGCCGGTCGACGATCTGCCGCGGTTCGAGGGGGCCGGGGTCTACTACGCGGCCACACCCATGGAAGCGCAGGTCTGCACCGGCGAGGATGTCGTGGTGATCGGTGGTGGCAACTCCGCCGGCCAGGCGGCCGTGTTCCTGGCGCAGACCGCCAGGCACGTCCACATGCTGGTGCGTGGTGACGGGCTGACGGAGACGATGTCGCGGTACCTGATCCGGCGCATCGAGGACCACGAGCGCATCACGCTGCACACGCGCTCGGAACTGGCCTGGGTGCGGGGCAGCAATCACCTCGAGGCCGTCGGGTGGCGAGGGCCCGGTGGCGAGATCGAGGTCCACGCGGTGGGTCACGTCTTCGTGATGGCCGGCGCGCTGCCCAACACCGCCTGGCTGGAGGGCCGCGTGGCGCTCGACCCGCGCGGCTTCATCAGGACCGGTCCCGACCTCACCCCCGAGGATCTGGCGGCCGCATCCTGGCCGCTCGCACGGCCGCCCTACCTGCTCGAGACCAGCCGCCCGGGCGTCTTCGCGGTCGGCGACGTGCGGAGCGGCAACAGCAAGCGCGTCGCGTCGGCAGTCGGCGAGGGATCGAACGCCATCGCTTTCGTCCACCAGTACCTGCGGACCTAGGCGCACCGACACCATCGTCCAATGGAAGCCCGCTGTGCCGTGTAGTCGAATGGAAACGTGACCGGCGAGCCCTTTACGTCATCGAGATGCACGGCGACCGGCTGCGATCGCCGTCGCTTCCTCGGTATGGCGCTGGCACTGCCTGGCGCGCCATGCCTGACTCCACGCGTCGCGGCCGAGCCGGGCCATCCGAAGCCCGCGTCGGAGCGGCGCGGCCTGAGCGCGTTCGGGCCGATCAAGCACGTCGTCGCCGGCGTGCTCGACGTCGGCTACGTCGACGTCGGCCCCCCGGAAGCGCCGCCGGTCATCCTCCTCCACGGGTGGCCCTACGACATCCACAGCTTCGCCGACGTGGTGCCGCGACTGGTGTCGGCCGGCCGCCGGGTCGTGGTGCCGTACCTCCGCGGTTTCGGCGCAACGACGTTCCTTTCCGCCAGCCAGCCGAGGAACGCGCAGCAGGCGGCCGTCGCGCTCGACGTCATCGCCCTCATGGACGCGCTCGGCATTCGGGCCGCCGTGATCGGCGGGTTCGACTGGGGAGCCCGCACCGCCAACATCGTTGCCGCACTCTGGCCGGAGCGGTGTCGCGGCATGGTGGCCGTGAGTGGATACCTGATCGGCAATCGCGACCTGAACCGCCGGCCGCTCCCCCCGCACGACGAGCACGCGTGGTGGTACCAGTACTACTTCGCCACCGAGCGGGGGGCGCAGGGCTACCAGGAGTTCCGTCGCGAGTTCACCGCATTGATGTGGAGGCTGGCATCGCCGCGGTGGTCGTTCGACGAGGCGACCTTCGCCCGGACAGCCGCCGCGTTCGACAACCCCGATCACGCCGCCATCGTCATCCACAACTATCGCTGGCGGCTGGGCCTGGCGCCGGGCGAGCCGCAATACGACGCGCTGGAGGCGACGCTGGCGCGTGCGCCGGCCATCGCCGTGCCCTCGATCACGCTGCAGGGCGACGCCGACGGAGCCCCGCACCCTGCCAGCCGGGCGTATGCCCTTCGGTTCACGGGCCCGTACCAGCACCGCGACATCGCCGGCGGGATCGGCCACAACCTCCCGCAAGAGGCGCCGCGCCACTTCGCGGACGCGGTGCTGGCGGTAGATCAGTTGTGAATGGCGTCCGCGGTTTCGCAACCCACCGGAGCCCGTGGGGGCGGGCTCGGCGGCAGACTCCCAGGAGGCGGCCATGCGTGTGGTGAAGGCGGCGGCGGTCCAGCTCAGTCCGGTGCTGTACAGCCGGGAGGGCACGGTCGACAAGGTGATCCGATCGATACGGGACCTCGGGCGGCTGGGCGTACGGTTCGCCACGTTCCCCGAGACGGTGGTGCCGTACTACCCGTACTTCTCGTTCATCCAGCCGGCCCATCAGATCATCGCCGGACGCGAGCACCAGCGCCTGTTGCACGAGGCGGTCACCGTGCCGTCGCCGGCCACCGACGCCATCGGTGACGCGTGCCGGGAGGCCGGCGTGGTCGTGTCGATCGGCGTCAACGAGCGGGATCACGGGACGTTGTACAACACGCAGCTCCTGTTCGACGCCGACGGTCGGCTGCTCCAGCGCCGGCGCAAGATTTCACCGACATACCACGAGCGCATGGTGTGGGGCCAGGGTGACGGCTCCGGGCTGGTCGCCATCGACAGCCAGGCCGGCCGGATCGGGCAACTGGCCTGCTGGGAGCACTACAATCCGCTGGCGCGATACGCGCTGATGGCCGACGGGGAGGAGATTCACTCGGCGATGTACCCGGGCTCGATCTTCGGCAGCCTGTTCGCCGAACAGACCGAAGTCAACGTCCGGCAGCACGCGCTGGAGTCCGCTTGCTTCGTGGTCTGCGCGACCGCGTGGCTCGATGCGGGGCAGCAGGCGCAGATCGCCAGCGACACTGCCGGCCCGATCGGTGCCATCTCGGGTGGTTGCTTCACCGCGATCGTCGCTCCAGACGGCCGGGTGATCGGCGAGCCGGTTCGGACCGGCGAGGGGGTGGTCATCGCCGACCTGGACTTCGCGGCGATCGATCGTCGCAAGCAGGTGATGGATGCCCGCGGGCACTACAGCCGCCCCGAACTGCTGCGCCTGATGGTCGACCGCCGCCCAGCCAGGCACGTGGATGGCCCCGGTAGCCATGCCGAGCTCGCGACGATGGCGGCCGCGCCACTGTCGGTCGCGCCGACCGCCTGATCTCCCCTGGCCATGGCAGCCCGAGGCAACGACTACGACCGCCACGCTCGAGGTCGCGATTCACACGGTACTGGAACGACCACATCCGCTGAGCTGCGGACGCAGGGACGGAAGGAGGGCGGACGATGACGGAACAGTTCGACGTGGTGTGTCTCGGTGGTGGCGTCGCGGCAGAAGCGCTTGCCGAGGGACTTGCCGACAGCGGCCTGACGCTGGCGATCGTCGAGCGTGAACTGGTGGGAGGCGAGTGCCCGTACTGGGGCTGCATCCCATCGAAGACGCTGGTGCGATCCGGCGAGGTCCTCGCGGAATGCGGGCGGGCCCGGACGCTGTCGGCCTCGCGCGTCGAATGGGACGTCGACTTCGGCCGGATCGCCAGGCGCGCGTTGTGGATGGCGCGCGACCTCGACGACAGCCGCCCGGCCGCCGCCCTGCAGGCCAAGGGCGCCACCCTGATACGAGGTGATGGTGCGCTTCTCGACGCGCGCACCGTCAGGGTCGGTTCGCGCCAGTTGACGGCCACGCGTGGCCTCGTGATCGCGAACGGGAGCGTGGCAGCGGTTCCGCCGATAGACGGCCTCCACCTGGTCGAGTACTGGACCAATCGGCAGGCGACACTGCCCGCAGCCCTGCCGCGTTCGCTCGCGGTGCTCGGCGGCGGCCCGATCGGACTGGAGCTCGGGCAGGCCTATGCCCGATTCGGATGCCAGGTCACCGTCATCGAGGCGGCGGACCACCTGCTGGCCCTCGAGGAGCCCGAGGTCGGCGCGGCGATCCGCACGCACCTCGAAGCAGAGGGCGTCACGGTGCACGTGGCCGACCCGTGCATCGGGATCGATCGCGACGCGGAGGGCGACCTGGTGTGCCTGCGCCTGCGCTCTGGCGCCGAGGTGCGCGCCGAGCGCCTCCTCGTGGCGACCGGTCGCCGCCCGCGGGTCGAGGCCTGGCAGGCCGCCGGCCTGCCGCAGGGGGACAAGGGATGGTTGCGGGTGGATCCGTCGACGCTCGAGGTCACGCCGGGCGTGTTCGTGGCAGGCGATGCTGCCGGCCTCGGCGGTTTCACGCACCTGGCCGATTATCACGGGCGCGTCATCGCCCGCCGCCTGCGCGGCGAGGACGCGCGTGCCAGTCACTCGGCCGTTGCCCGTGTGACGTTCACCGATCCCGAGGTGGCGTCGGTCGGCCTGTCCGAGGCCGCCGCGCGCGCCGACGGCGCCGACGTGATCGTGTCGACCAGTGATCCCGGCGAGACGGCGCGAGGGTACATCCATGATTTCCACGGCGGCGTGCTCAAGCTGGTGGCGGACAGGCGCCTCGGCACGCTGCTGGGCGCCAGCATCCTGGCGCCGCGAGCTGGCGAGATCATCGGTGAGCTGATGCTCGCCATCCGCGTCGGCACGCCGATCGACACCCTGGCCGACCTGATCCATCCGTTCCCGGCGTTCAGCCGGATGCTCAATCGCAGCTTCGCCGATCTCGCGTCGATGCGGCGCGCGCCGCGCGCGGAGCGCTGAGGCGACCGGGCGCGTGACGGCTGGGCCCGCGACAAGGGGTCGCCGCGCGATGGGCGCGGCGACGACCCCGACGGCGCGGGCCGCCTTACCTGGCGTACCGCGTGAACACGTAGTCGCGCCCGCTCACCGCCTTGTGGCACTGGAAGCACGCGTTCAACTGCGCCGCGTCGCGCGACGCCTGGCCGTCCTCGAAGTGCGCGTACAGCCAGCCGCCCGTCTCGGCGTACTTGCTGGCATCCTTGACCATGAACTGGACGCCGTTCTTCGGATGGCCAGCCACGAACGACTGCTTGCGGCCGAAGCTGCGGTCGTTCTCCTCCGACGATTCGTAACTCCACGCGAGCCGCGCGATCACCGTCCCATCCGGGAAGGACGTGCGTCCACCACGGTACGCCTCGATTGCCACGTCGTTGCCGAGGACGGCACGGATGTCGTCGAGGTCACCCTCCTCCCGTGCGACCGAGACCAGGCGCCAGTCTCGATAGCCGTCCGGGAGCCTGCCCGCCGAGATCGCGGCGCTCGCCGCGGCCGATGCCGGCTCCGACGACACGGTCGGCATGGCGACGAGCGCCATCGCCATCGATGCTCCCATGAACACTCCTGCCGCTCGCGCCAGCGGGCGACCTGCTGGATCCAGTCTGCGCATGTTCTCCTCCTGCGCCTCATCACAGCAGGCCGGCGCCGCGCGTGCCATCGGACGAAGGTATCGGGCCGTCCGGTCGCTTGAGCACGACGAACGACACGTCGTCAACAGCAGCGGCGTCGCCGCGATACCGTTCGAGCGATGCGGCCAACGCCAGACCGAATGCCTCAGCGGACCGCACGTCGAGCGCGCGTGCGAGCGTCAGCAGGCCAGGGCGGCCCAGTTCCTCTCCGCGGCTGTCGAGCGCCTCGGACACGCCGTCGCTGTAGAGGAGCACGATGTCGCCAGGCCCGAGGTGCAGCGCGCGGCTGCCGTACGACACGTCCGGCAGCAACCCCAGGGGAAGGCCCGTGGCCCGGCGCGAGGTGGTCCTGCGGCTTTCCAACCATCGCCACTGGCCAGCGTCGGCTCGATACCACAAAGACGGTGGATGCCCGGCGCTCGAGAGGACGAGCACGGCGCGATGGCTGTGCCAGCCGGCGGCGACCATCGTCACATAGTGCAGCGAGGCGAGGCGCGCGCCGACCGCGCGATTGAGTTCGCGCAGTAGCGACCGCTGCTCGAGCGCGCTCAGGGAGTCCTGCACCATGTCGCGGAGGATCGCGCCGAAGGCCGCGACGGCGTTGCCGTGACCGCTCACGTCGGCCAGTGCAATCCGCGCCACCTGGCCGACCGGGCATACGGAGAGTACCTGGACGTCGCCGCCGCACTCGCCCTGCGCGGCGGGCTGCGAATGGACCCATGCCTCGAGGCCGGGTAGTTGGACGAGCCCGGACGCGCGGCCGGCGCGTGCCCAGGTCTCGCCATGGGCGAGACGGACGGGTGCGCTCGCGGAAAGAGGCTCCGCGATCTCGCCGGCACGAGGCTGATGTGTCTGGCGCATGGCCACGAGCGTCTCGTCGTCCGGGCGAAGCGTCGCCGCGCGGGAGTGTGCTCCCCGGACCGGATCCCACTACAGCACGGCGCCGCCGACCGCGCCATTGCACGATCGTGTCGCTGTGCTGCGGCTACGTGGCGGGGCCGGCCCGCGCTGTACGCGGCGTCGCCGATACGTAAGTCTGATGGATCGCGTCGGGCAGGCCGGGCAAGCTCGGTGCGTGGCCACGAGTGCGTCGCCCTGGCGATGCCCATCCATTCACGGCGGGGCCATTCGCTCACCACACGTCAAGGAGGTTCTGATGTCGCGCGGTCCCTCGTCCCTCGTCCTTGCGGTCCTGCTGCTGGGAGCCGGCACGGCACTCGCTCAGTCGGTCAGGACCGACCACGATCCGGACGCCGACTTCCGGCGGTATGCCACCTTCATGTGGCTGAAGGAACCGTCCACGTCCAGCCCGCTGATCAATCAACGGATCACCGACGCGGTCGTCACTGGCCTGACCGCTCGAGGGCTACGACTGGTTGCGGCCGACGCCGACCTCGCGATTGCCGTGCACACGGCGACCGAGCAGGCGCAGACCCTGCACACCTTCTACACTGACATCGGTGGGGACTGGGAATGGCGGGGCTCGTCGTTCGGCTCGGCCACCACGTCGTCGACGAGCTACACCGTCGGCACGCTCGTACTCGACATCTTCGACGCGTCGAGCCGGAAGGCCATCTGGCGCGGCACCGGGATGAAGGTGCTGTCGGAAGACCCGAAGAAGCGGAGCGCGACCATCGTCGGCTCGGTCGAGAAGATGTTGCAGGACTATCCGCCCTCCAGGGACGCCAGACGGCGCTGACCGCGGCAGTCCCGACCCGGACGTGCGCCACACGTCGGTCGAGGCCGACGCGCAACGGACGGACCTCACGAGACGTGAGGTCCGCCTTCGCATGTGAGCTCCCGGGCGACGCCCTGCGGTCGGCCGAGCGGCAGGTCAGGCGATGGGCGCTGACTGGCCGTGCCGTTCCGACAACACGCGCGCGGCCGCCTCGATGGCCTGCTCGGGCGAGTCGCCACGCTGCCGCGCCACGACGTAGCCTGCATACCAGTCCGACCAGTGGTGTGGCGGGGCGCTGCCCTCGTGCTGGCCGTGACGGCCCTCGGCCTCACGGAAGAGGGCGGTGAGCGTGGCGGCGTCGGAGGCGAAGCCGCGCCCCGGGAGGCGTGAGGTGACCTCCTGCAGCAGCCATTCGTTGCCGTCGGGATCACTGAAGGCCGCAAAGGAAAAGTACGACCGCCCCTGCGGATCGCGGCCGGGCACCCGCGAGGTACCGCGCGTGTTCAGCAAGCCGTGATCGAAATGGAAGGCCTCGCTGACCGCGACGCCGTGGCGCGCCAGTTGCCGGCGGGCCGCGTCGATGTCGTCCACCACCAGGAACGTCCCCTTGACCGTCCCCGGCGCCGCGTCGGTGAAGCCCCGGCCGAACATGATGGAGCACGGCGAGCCCGGCGGGGTCATCTGCACCAGTCGCCAGCTGTCGCCATGCGAGAAGTCGGCGTCCAGCCGCCAGCCGAGGCCCTCGTAGAACTGTCGCGCCCGGTCGACGTCCGAGACGGGAACGACGACCACCTCGAGTTTGAGGTCGAGAAGGGGCGGGGTGAGCCCGTCGGTGGTCGGCTCCGCACGCTGTTCCTGTGTGGTGTTCATGATTCGACTCCTTCGTCGTGACGAGTGTCGCGTCGGCGCGTGGCAGGCGTCCGTGGCTACAGGCCGGGTTCCGCGCCGCCGCCGGCCGGTGCGTTGCGGCGTCGCCGTCAGGCCCGGAGAGGCACCCGCATCGGCAGCGCACGAGCACACGAGGCCATTGGACGCCGGGGGCAGTCGCGGCGCCATTGCACGAAGGTATCGAGGCATCGAGCGTGTGGCGCCGGTGCGACGGCCCGTGCCGGCCGACACGTTGGTGCAATGGACCGGCGGCCTCCGCCTGTGGCGTGATCGAGGAGCCAGTTGCCGAAGCGACGCGGGCGTGACCGCGCTCACTCGCCGGCACGCCAGGGGAGACACATGCTGATGCCACCGGACCGGCGCCACTTCATCGGTGCGGCTGCGATGACCGTCGCGGCGGCAGGGCTGGATCTGTTCCCCCGGGCTGGTGCCGCCGGACCGGAAGCGCTCCGGGCGCTCTGGGGCGGGTCGCCCTGGCTGAACGCGCCGCGTCCCGATCCCGCGGCGCTCGGTGGCGCGGTCGTCGCCGTACAGTTCGGCACCTTCACCTGTATCAACTGGCTGCGCACGCTGCCGCACGTGCGCGCGTGGACGCAGGCGTACCCGCAGCTCACGATGGTCGGCGTGCACACGCCGGAGTTCACGTTCGAGCGCGATCTGGCGCACGTCCGGCGATCGATCGCCAGGCTCGCGCTCGGGTACCCGATGGTGGTGGACAACGACTACGCCATCTGGCGCGCCTTCGACAATCACTCCTGGCCCGCCCTCTACGTGTTCGGCAAGGACGGCCAGCTCCGGCGCCGGCACTTCGGCGAGGGTGAGTACGACGCGTCGGAGCGGGCCATCCGCGACGCACTGGCCGAGGCAGGGCGCCTGGCGTCACCGTCGCATCCCGGGCAGGTGGTGGCCGAGAGGTTCGAACTCCAGGCGGACTGGGCCAGCCTGCAGTCTCCCGAGATGTACCTGGGACGCGCACGGCAGCAGCGGTTCGCCTCGCCGGGAGGCCTGCAGCGTGGCCGCCGCACGTACACGGCGCCAACGCCCCTGGCCTTGAACGCCTGGGCCCTGGGCGGCGCGTGGACCGCCGGGCCCGAGGCGGCGGTCGCGCAGGAACGGTCGGCACGTGTCGCCTGCGGCTTCCAGGCCCGTGACCTCCATCTGGTGATGGCCCCGGCCAGCGACGGCACGCCGATCCCCTTCAGGGTGCTGCTCGACGGTGCGCCGCCGGGCGCCGCACACGGCCACGACGTGGATGCCGCGGGCGACGGTGTCGTCAGTGAACCCCGACTGCACCAGCTGATTCGACAGCCACAGCCCATCAGGGCGCGCCAGTTCGCGATCGAGTTCGCGCTGCCGGGCGCCCAGGTCTTCTCGTTCACATTCGGCTGACGCCAGCGAGCCTCCGCAAGGCCGCCGATCGATACCAAGGTGCAATGGTGCGAGGGCCGCTCGCTCCTTAGGCTGGGCGCCGGTGGTCGACCTGTCACAACCCGCGACATCGTGGACCACGTCCGGCACGGTGGTAGCCAGAACCGGGCCGTCGCCGTGCCGTGGGCGAGGCCTCGACCTTGAGTCGTCAGCGTCACACATGGTGTGGGCCGACGAGTGACCGTGATGACCCAGCCGGCGTTGGTGGCAGTGGTGGACGACGATGTGTCCGTGCGTGAGTCGTTGCCCGATCTCCTCGCAGACGCGGGGTGGCGTGTGGAAGCGTTCGCGTCGGCCGAGGCGTTCCTGGATGCGCGTGCACAGGCCCGCACGCATTGCCTGATCCTCGACATCGGCCTGCCGGGCCTGAGCGGTCCCGAGTTACACGAAGAGTTGCTGCGGCGGGGGAGCGTGGTTCCGACGGTGTTCATCTCCGCCAGGCTCGACGACCGAATCGGGCCACGGCTGATGGCCGCCGGCGCCGTCGCGGTGCTGGCCAAGCCATTCAGTGTCGCTGCGCTGGTCGACGCTGTCGCGGCGGCGCTGAGAACTCGCTGAGTGGCCGTCGGAGCCTGAGCAGGCCCACGCCGGTCGCGCGATCCCTGCGTGAACCTCATCAGTGGCGGCACATGCGTTCGTGTGTACTGACGTATGTCGTGACGCGGCGGCGGGACAACGGCCCAGCGCACGTCGTCGACGGCTGCAGATCGCCGCAGGCCTGGCCTGGCGTGGAAGGACGTTGCCCGCGAGTGAGGTGTGCGGTAACCTGCCTTGCAATCACAGACCCTCGACTGCCTACCGGCGTAACGTGACCTCGACGTTGCAGCCGCCAGCGTGTGCCGTGCTGGCGTCGTATCCACCCCAGCTGCTCGGGCGACCGTGGCCGCGGCCCAGGTCGTCTCGTCCGTGGCGCACTGCCCAACGGTCGAGCGGTTCGGTCGCGAGCGTCGTGTCGTCGAGTGGTCGTGAAGAGTTCAGGGCGTGCGCGGGGACGCATCGATCGATACCTAAGTGCAATGGCGTGCGCGTGGCGCAAGGGCGCACGCTGTCGTCCGAGCGGCGCAGGCAGGTGGCATGCGCCTCCATCGTGACAACCCGTCGGGAGTGCCCTCCATGGTCGAGACTGCGGGTGTCGTGTTCGTCGTCGACGACGATGTGTCCGTGCGCGAGTCGCTCGAGCCCCTGATTGCGGGGGCGGGGTGGCGCCCTTGCATGTTCGACTCGGCGCACGCGTTCCTGGCCACGCCTCCCTTGGACGCCCCGATGTGCCTCGTCCTGGACGTCAGCCTTCCGGACCTGGACGGGCTCGAGCTGCAGCGGCAGCTCGGCGACCGCGCCGGGATGCCCATCATCTTCATCACCGGGCAGGCCGACGTGCCGATGACCGTGCGGGCGATGAAGGCGGGCGCCATCGAGTTCCTGACCAAGCCGTTCGACAACGACGTGCTGCTCGATGCCGTCCGCCACGCCCTGGCCACGAGCGAGACCGCGCTGATGCGGCAATCGGTGCTGCGGGCGCTGGGTCACCGCTACGCAAGCCTGACGCCTCGGGAGCGTGACGTCATGGGACTCGTGGTGGCTGGCTTGCTGAACAAGCAGGTGGCGTGGGAGCTCGGCATCAGCGAGATCACCGTGAAGGCCCACAGGGGCCAGGTCATGCGGAAGATGGAGGCGGACTCGCTGGCCGAGCTGGTCACCATGGCTGCGACGTTGAGGCTGCCCGCGCCGCGCTTTGTCAGATATTGCCGGCCGACATCGACAACTGCGCCATAGCGCAGCGCCGATGCAGGACGCGGTCCGCACTCGGCGGTCTCCGGGAACTGCTGATCAGCGGGCATCGCCAGCTCGTTGCCGAGGCCCGGCGAACGGCATGGCGCTGGCCGGGCGAGGATCACGGGCACGACGGCCGGCAGGCACAGGAACGCCCGGACGCCGGGTCGCGGCGGCGGCGAGTAATGGCATGGACCTCACACCGGAAGTGTTGGACAAGTGGCAGCGACTCCTGGACGTCGTGGCCAAGCTGGTTGGCGTGCCCTCGGCGGTCATCACCATGATCGAGGCGCCACTCTGCACGTGCTATCGGACGGTCGTGTCCAGCGCCTCGCCTGGCAACCCGTTCCCGATCGACCAGCTGTTTGCCCTCGATATCGGCACCTACTGCGAAGAAGTCATCAAGACGCGGGCGCCACTTCTGGTCGAGAACGCCCTGGAGGACGTTGCGTGGCTGTCCGCGCCAGAGCTCGGTGTCGGCATGGTGTCGTACCTGGGCTTCCCGGTGATCTGGCCCGACGGCCGCGTCTTCGGCACCGTGTGTGTGCTGGATAGCAAGGCCAATGCCTACGGCGACGTCCATCAGGACCTGCTGCGGCATTGTCGCGAGGTGCTCGAGGACGACCTGCGGATGCTCGCCCGCTTCGGTGAAGAGATCGACGAGCAGAAGAATCGCCTCGACGAGCTCTTCGCACGGGTGCCGGCCGCCATTGCCATGGTGGACGGCGACTCGCGGATCGTGCGCGTCAATCCCTCGTTCACTCGGATCTTCGGTTACTCCGCGGCCGAAGCGCTCGGCCGGCGGACGAGGGACCTGATCGTTCCCGACGACCGTCAGGAAGAAGCCGAAGGGTTGTTTCACCGGCTGGCCCTGGCCGACGAGGCATTCGAGGTGGAGACGGTCCGGACCCACAAGGACGGGACGCGGGTCTCCGTCTCGGTCGTCTGCGTGCCCATCTCCACGAACGGGACTGGCGGCGCGGGCTACATCATCTACCGGGATCTCACCGAGTCACGGCGTTTGCAGGAGGAGCAGCGACGGCACCACCAGGTGCAGCTGGAGCTGGTCCAGGCGCAGCGGGTCGCCACATTGGGGCTGTTGTCGGCCTCGATCGCGCACGAACTGAACCAGCCCCTGACCGGCATCGTCACCAACTGTGGCACCGCCGTCCGGATGCTGACGCGCGACACGCCGCAGCTCGATGGCGCACTCGACGCCATGACGCGGACCATGCGCGACGCGACCCGTGCTGCCGATATCGTCGCCCGGGTGCGCGCCCTGTTCCGGGACCGGCACGAACCCGCCACGGACGGGATCGACCTGAACGACGCGGCCCTCGAGGTCGTCGCGCTCCTCAGATCCGACTGCGACAAGGCTCGCGTGAGGATGAACACCGCGCTGGCGGCGGGCCTGCCACCGGTGAGTGCCGACCGCGTCCAGATCCAGCAGGTGATCATGAACCTGTTGCGCAACGCCATCGAGGCGGTCAGCGACGTCCCGGATCTCCGGCGAGAGGTGCGGCTCGGCACCGCCCTCGACGCCGCCGGCTGGGTGCGCCTCAGCGTCACGGATGCCGGCTGTGGCCTGCAGCCAGGTGTGGACCTCCGGATGTACGAGCCGTTCTACAGCACCAAGGCCGACGGCATGGGGATCGGCCTGGCCTTGAGCCGATCGATCATCGAGAAGCACGGCGGTCACCTCCGAGCCACTCCCAACGAAGGGCCGGGGACGACGTTTGCCGTCACCATCCCGTGCCTCGGTGAACCACGCCAGCCGAGCGTCATCGCGTAGAGGCACGAGTCGCGTCTCCCCTCGGCAGCCCGACGGGACTGCGGTCGCCAATCCGCTCATCGTCAGCATCGATCTCGCTTGAGTTCAGTTCACGAATGACCGCTGAGCCGCGGCCGACCACGTGACGCCCTCGCTCGTGGCGCTGACTGGGGTGGGCAGAACACGGTCTCGGTGCGCGGAGCATGATCAGCTGTGTTCGTCTGCTGTCGGGGGCGGCCGTGGGTGCGCCGGCAACCGTCCGGGGGCGGCGCCAGGCGACTGCTCACGCCAGCGCCGGTGCGTCCGGCGATCGCCGCGAGTCAGCGCCAGGTGCCGCCTGCCTCGCCTAGGTGAACGCGATGTCGCTCAGGTCGATCGAGACGACGAGCAGCGCCTGGTCCGGACGATTGTCGGCAAGCGGCGGATACACCAGTCGCCGGGTGGGAACGACGATCCCGGCGATCGTCTCGTGACGGGAGACGTAGTGCGCGGCGGTGGTGCCGCCCATGACGTCCACCGCGTAGTCCTGCCGTTGCAGCAGCCCCTCTCGATCGAAGTAGAAGGTCTGCTCCCGGCTGTGCGTGGCGATCGTCTCGGGAAACGTCACACGCAGCCGCCGCCATTCCGTCCGTGCATCTTCCTGCCACGGGGCGACCTCGTCCGAGGTGACTCCGGGCCACGCGAGGACGAACGGCGTGGTCAGGTACGTCCACATCGCATAGCCGGCGAAGTAGGCCAGGTGTAGGTCGTCCCAGGGCGTCTCGAGCGTGTGCCCCGCGAACGCGGCGCGCGGGTCGCGTCGTTCCTCGATCACGGTGCCATCGATGCGCTCGATGGCCACGCGGTCGGGCGTGAAGGCCGTGCGCAGGTCGGGCTGGCGGAACGGAGCGTGCGAGGCCCACGGGCGACGGAGGTCGGCCGTCACGTGCACGTCATCGAGCACGCCCGGCACGCCCTTGAGGTGCCACAGCGCTCCGCCATTGACGAGGCGTGCGGTGACGCGCGAGAACTGTCGCCAGGTGTCGAGTCCGCCGTGGGCGGCGATGGCCAGTCGTGCCAGGTCGTTCATCATGTTCTCCCTCGAGTCGGTCAGCAGCCCTGGTACACGAGCCCGACGAACATGGGCGATGGCACGAGGAAGCCGCCCCATGTGGCGTCGTAGCGGGCGAGCGGCCTGGCGGCGACCACCTCTTCGAGCGAGCGTCCCTGCTTCTTGAGCGCCCCGACGGCATCGCGGGCGTGCAGGAGCATGTCCCGGAACTCCCGCAGGTCGCCCCGGCTGCCAACCGGTCCGTGCCCCGGCACCACGCGCGTCCGCTCGTCGGCTGCCGCAAGGTTGGTCTCGGCTGCGGTAATGGCACCGTCGATGCTGCCGCCCGTCGAGTAGTCGATGAATGGGTAGTGACCGTTCCACCACGTATCACCCGTCACCAGGACGTTGCTGTCGATCAGGTGAACGGAGAGATCGGAGTCGGTGTGACCGGGCGGGTAGTGGCGCAGTAGCACGGCGACGCCGTTGGCATCGAGCTTGTGCAGGTCGCCGACCACGAGGCCCGGGCGCGCGGCCTCCGGTGCCGGCGGGAAGGTGTGGCGCCAGCCCTGGACATGCGTGCTGGTGGACATGTGCTGGTGTGTCCGGGCATGCCCCACGATGACCGCACCGGAGTCGTGCAGCCAGGCGTTGCCGTCGGTATGGTCGAAGTGCCAGTGCGTGTTGACGACGTGCGTGATCGGCGCCGTGCTATGGCGCTGCACCGCGGCGAGGATGCGGGCGCGCGACACCGGGAAGCCGGCATCCACGAGGATCGTCGCGTCTCGTCCCGCAACCACCGTGATGTTGCCGCCCGAGCCCTCGAGCATCACCACTCGCTCGGAGACCGGGTGCGTGACGATGTCCGCGTCGATGGCCGACCTCCGTGCCAGGCCGACGACGCCCTCGTCCTCGGCCTCGAGCTGCCGCGGTCGCAGCGCGAGCGCGCCGACCGCCCCCAGGGTCACCAGGAACCGCCGCCGCGACCCACCAACCGACGCCAGGAATGGTTCGAATCGATTCGTCTTCGTCATCTGGAGTCCCTCACGACGCGCGGTGCGCGTCACACGCTGAATCAGCACACCAGGGTGGTCACTCCACGACGAGTCGCCTCGTCACCAGCACCTTCGGCCTGAGACCTGCCGCTGCGTGTGCAGTTGAAGACAGCTTAGGGACCTGTGAGGCGGGCCACATCACCCGAAGGAGGGAGAGTGGACCTGTGAATGTCCACAGGGACGCGGCGGATGCGGGCGTCTCGGCGGCGCGATACGCCAGGCGACCTGGCGGTAATGTGCCTACGCCGCTCGGAGCTCTGCGAGTGGTAGGTCACCGCTACCGGATCGAGGGATGTGCAATCGGCGACGGCGACACAACATCGGGTTCGTCAATTCCCGACATCCCGCAAGGAGAGAGCCGTGACGTCACTGCACCGCAACATACTGATGCCAGCCGGCTGCCTGGTGCTGGCAGCCCTCGCCGCATTCATCGCCCAGTCCATGGAGCCGCCGGCGCGAGCGCAGGTGCGGGAGGCGAGGCCTGCCGCGCCGATCGCCGGCCTGTCGAGGCAGCCCACCGCTGCCGCCCGCGCCGCGCTCCTTGATCCGGACGACACCGTGGTCCTGCTGCTCGACCACCAGACCGGCCTGTTCCAGACCGTCAAGGACGTGCCCGTGCGGGACCTGCGCGCCAACACCGTCGCCCTGGCCAGGATCGCCGAGCTGGGCCGGATGCCGATCATCTACACGGCGTCGGAGCCGGGCGGCACCAACGGCCCGATCATGGAGGAACTGACGGCCGTGGCGCCGAGTGCCCGCTATGTCGCGCGCAAGGGCGAAGTGAGCGCCTGGGACAACGCCGACTTCGTCAAGGCGGTCGAGGCGACCGGGCGCAAGACGCTGGTCATGGCTGGCGTGTGGACCAGCGTGTGCGTCGCCTTTCCTGCCCTGCAGGCCAAGGCTGACGGCTACAAGGTCTACGCCGTGATGGACGCCTCGGGCGATGTCAGCGACATGGCCGTCGACGCCACGCTGGCCCGGATGACGCAGGCCGGGATCGTCCCCCTCACGACCAACACGATGCTCAGCGAGACGCACCGCACCTGGAATCGTCCGGATGCCGCACAGTGGGGCGCGCTCTACGCGGAACTCGTGCCCAACTACCGCGCCGTCGCCGAGAGCTACAGGCGGGCGCAGGAGTCCGCGAGGGACTCGAGCAAGTAGGCGGCGCTGCGTGACCCATGCACAGGGGGTTCGCGTCACCGGTGCTGTGGCCGGCCTGCTGGTGCTGGCCACCGGTGCGGCCGCCCAGGTGCCCATCGCCGCCGGCGAGACGGCTCCAGGGCCGTCGGTCAGGCTGGGTGGCCAGATGCGGCAGCAGTTCGAGCGATTCGCCAACGAGGAGTGGGGCGCCGAGCCCCCAGATCACGACGGTTACTGGCTGCAGCGCTACATGTGGCGCCTCGACGCGCGCATCTGGCGCCGGGTGCGACTGTACGGCGAGCTGAAGAGCGGGATCGAGATCGGGCGTGCGGGAGGCCCGCGCCCCCCGGACGAAGATCAGCTCGACCTTCATCAGGCGTTCGTGGAGGTCTCGCGTGGTTCGGTCGCGTGGCGCATCGGTCGCCAGGAGCTGGCCTTCGGTTCGCAGCGCCTCGTCAGCGCACGTGAAGGACCCAACGTGCGGCAGACGTTCGACGCGGCCAGCATCATCGTGACGCGACACGGATGGCGCCTCGACGCGTTCGGTGGCCGCTATGTCGGCACCGCGCCGGGCGTGTTCGACGACGCATCCGACACAGGACGGTCGTTGTGGGGGCTCTACGCGGTCAGATACGACGACCGGAGGCAGCGAGGCGTGGACCTGTACTACCTCGGGTACCGGCGGGCCGCCGCGACTTTCGATCAAGGGAGCGGCCGCGAACTGCGGCACTCGGTGGGCGCCCGCGCGTGGGGCAGTCGGGGGGCGCTCGACTACAACGTGGAGGGGGTGGTCCAGGCGGGGAGATTCGCGCGTGCCGACATCCGGGCCTGGACCCTGGCGTCGGATGTCGGGTACCGCCTCGACACGTCGCCCGGATGGGTGAGGGTCGGGATGCGAACCGACGTGACCAGCGGCGATCGCGATCGCGACGACGACCGCCTCGGGACATTCAACCCGCTGTTTCCGAAGGGCGCGTACTTCGGGCTGATCGCCTCCGCCGGTCCGTCCAATCACAGTGACCTGCATCCACAGGTGTCGATCACGCTCCGCCGCACCGTCATCGTCACGGCGAGCTGGCTGATGTTCTGGCGACGGCAGGTCGACGACGGGATCTATGACCTGGCGGGCAACGTGTTGCGCTCCGGTGAAGGCACCCGTTCGCGGTTCGTCGGGCATTCGCCGGGCATCGAAGCGGAATGGCAGGTCACCAGGCGGCTGTCACTGACCGGTGACGCATCGCTGTTCACCGCCGGCCCGTTCATCCGCGAGTCCGGCCCGGGTCGCACCACCCGCTTCGTCGCGGCGTGGGCCACGTACCGATTCTGATTGGAGGCAGGCATGAAGAGGCTGACCCGAGCATCGTTGGCGGCGGTGCTGCTGTCCACGACCGCCGTTGTCAGGGCACAGGACGTGCCCAGCCTGATCATCCACAACGCACGGATTGCGACCCAGGCCCCCGTCGCGGTCGGGCCGTCCGCGGTGGCCGTGAAGGGCGAAAAGATCATCGCCATCGGGTCGGATGCGGCGATGCTGGCCCTGCGTGCGCCGTCCACCACGGTCATCGATGCGCAGCGTCGACGCCTGATCCCGGGTCTCAACGACTCGCACCTGCACCCGACGCGAGCCGCCCGCTACTACGCGGCCGAGTTGCGGTGGGACGGTGTGCCGACGCTCGCGCAGGCGCTCGACATGGTGCGTCGTGCCGCAGAACGCACGCCAGAGGGGCAGTGGGTCCGCGTCATCGGGGGATGGTCGCCCTACCAGTTTGCCGAGAAGCGCATGCCAACGCCCGAGGACCTGACACGCGCAGCGCCCGACACGCCGGTCTTCGTGCTCCATCTGTACAGTGGGGGCATCTACAACAGGAAGGGCATCGAGGTGGCGCGACTGCGCGACACGTCCGCGCCCGAGGGCGGCACGATCGAGAAGGGGGCCGATGGGCAGCCGACCGGCCGCATCCTCGCGACGCCCCGCCCGACGATTCTCTATCAGGCCGTGGCCCGCCTCGGAGAACTGTCCCCCGAAGCGCAGGCATCGTCGGCGCGCCACTTCTATCGCGAGATCAACCGGTTCGGTGTGACGTCGGCCATCGACGCCGGTGGCGGCGGGCATGCCTATCCGGCGCAGTATGCGGCGACCGTCGACCTCGCGCGCACGACCGGGCTGCCGCTGCGCATCTCGCACTACCTGTTCGCCCAGACTCCGGGGCAGGAACTGGCAGACATCCAGCGCTGGGTGGGCAGCGAGCGACTCGGCGCCAACCTCGACGTCCACCACGAGAATGGTCTGGTGCTCGAAGGGGCCGGTGAAACGCTGGTCTGGTCGGCAGGAGACTTCGAGAACTTTCGCGCCGCCCGCCCCGACCTCGACGCGAACCCGGCCTGGCGCGAGGAGTTGACCGCCGCCGTCCGCACGCTGGTGCGGCATCGCTGGCCGCTTCGCCTCCATGCGACGTATGACGAGACCATCGACCGGATCCTGTCGGTGCTCGAGACGGTCCACCGCGAGGAGAAGGCCGAAGGCCGGCCGGGGCTGACGGACCTGCGTTGGGCGCTCGACCACGTCGAGACGATCCGACCAGCCAACATCGCGCGGATCAAGGCGCTCGGCGGCGGCGTGATGGTCCAGGGACGGATGGCGTTTGCCGGAGAGGATTTCATCGCCCGCTATGGTGCGGCGGCGGCCGCGCACGCCCCGCCCGTCAGGCAGTTGCTGGCGGCAGGGATCCCGGTTGGCCTGGGCACTGATGGGACGCGCGTCGCCAGTTACAACCCGTGGCTGGTGCTGTACTGGCTGGTGTCGGGCAGGAGTGTCGGCGGCACACCGCTGCTGTCCAAGGCCAATCGGCTCGATCGTGCCAGAGCCCTCGAGCTGTTCACGGTTGGCAGCGCCTGGTTCAGTGGCGAAGGGCACCTCAAGGGGCGCATCGCGCCCGGCCAGTACGCCGACATGGCCCTGCTCAGCCGCGACTACTTCGCCGTGCCCGAAGACGAGATTCCGCACATCGAGTCCGTGCTGACCATCACTGGCGGGATTGCCGTGCATGCCGCGGGCGCGTACACGCATCTGGTCCCGGATCTGGAGCCCATCCTTCCGGCCTGGTCGCCAGTGCGGCTGTTCGGCGGGTACAACAGGTCGCTGGATGTGAGACCGGCCTCGCGGGCCACCACCTCGCCCGCCAGTCGGTGAGGCGCCGGCGGATTCCTCTTGCCCCGACCAGCGGGCAGGGCTACCGTGCCGCGGCGCTCTTCAGCAACCGGATGGCTTCGGCCACCAACCGTTCGCCACCACCGGGCGCGATGCGCGAGTTCACCGTCTCGTAGCTGCCCTCCGCGAAGGCCTTCTCGGTCGGGATATACGCGGGGTTGTCGTTGCTCAACTCGATGACCAGCGTGTGCGTGAACGGCGAGGCGCGCTTGATGGCCAGACCGAGGTCGACGAACACCTCGCCGGGGAGCAGCACGATGGCCAGGTCCGACGCCAGGCGGAAGACCTGCACCTCGGCCTGCAGGTTCGGCTCGCGGCTCGCGAGGTCCAGCGTGGAGACGATGTCCACCTGCGTCAGGAACGGCAACGCGTCCGTCCCCACCTTGGTCATGTCGGCGCGCGCCGCGGCGACCTTGGCGTCCGACACCGGACGCAGGGGCAGCGTGACCACGGCGGACGCCGCGCCGAGCGACGGCGTCGTGATCGGCGTACGCGGGCGCGCCGACAGCACGTCCGCGGCCAGTTGGAGTCCGATCGAGTGCGAGTTCAGCCGCCGCCGGCCACTGACGTCGAGGTGGTTGATGTCGCCGCAGGTGCCGAGACCGAAGACCGAGATGAACCCGTCGCCGAACTCGCGACGCAGCTCCTGTTCGAGGTGTCCGGGGTAATCGGCGGAGTACGCCGTGCCGCCGCCCATCGTGTCGAGGTGCAGCGCGAACACCGTCAGGGCACCGACCGGACTGCCACCCTTGGTGATCAGCACGAAGGGCACGTCAGGATCGGTGGGACCAGCGACGCGCACGATGTCCGGATTCAGGGTCCCGGGATTGAAGCGCACGGTGCCGTCCTTCATGTGGAACCGGCGATTGAAGGAGACTCGGTCCTCGTTGGCCAGCGCGAACTCGAGTGACGCCGGTGACACACCGGCGTTGGCGGTCACGATCACCTCCACGAGCCGATCGCGCAGCATCTCGGGATACTTCACCGAGGCCAGTGGATCGGCCCCGAGCCTGGCGGCAGCCTGCTCACTGAACAGGCGGGCCCGCGGACCCGAGAACATCGGGCCGGTATGGGTGTGTGTCGCCGTGATCGCGATGTTGGCGACCGGGATCCCGGTCTTCTGCGCCGCCAGTGCGCGGACCTCCGTGGTCAGTCCCTGCGGGACACCAATCAGGTCGGCGACGACCAGCGCCGTCTTCGTCGTGCCCTGGGTGAAGACGATCGCCCTGGCCTTCAGTGGATCCTTCGTGCCGGTGCTCAGGCGCTCTGTGAAGTAGCCGTCCATCCGATAGCCGAGGGGCGGCGTGATCTCGATCTCGGCCAGGCCGACGCCGAGGGGACCCGTCTGGGCGGTCGCCTCGCCAGCCAACGTGAGGATTGCGGCCATCACGCACAGGAGTCTCTGGAGCATCCGCCTACACTACCGCATCGACGGGCTCCCCTCGCGTCGCGCCGACACGACGCGTCACGCTCCTTCAGTCGCCGTGTTCGCTGGAACGGCGCACGCTGACCGTTTGCCCGAGAACGGTGTCCAAGATCGCATGCGGGTAGATGGAGCGGGTGGCATGCGCGTGTTCGTGCGGCTGGCGCTCAGCGCTATTGCGGCTCTTCTGTGCGAGTGCAGCGCCCGGGCTCAGGACGTCGAGCAGGCAGACGTGGCGCCGGCGCGCCCAGCGCACGCGGCTCGGCTGGCCGCCAACCCGCCTGGGTTGTCGCTCGTGGTCCGCACGGCCCTCGGGAAACTGCGGTTTGCGCAAGGTGAACGCCTGACCCTCGACCTCGAGTTTCGGGACGACTCGGGGGCGCGCCCCCTCTTCGACGCCATCGCGTACGACCGCAGCGGCCGCCTTGGCATCGACCGGGTCGTTGTCGTCCCGGCCTCGGGCGTGGAAGACCCGCTGCGCGACTACTACCGTGCCATGGGGTTCGGCTTCGTTGGCGGAGGCATGGCGACCCCTCCCGCGCCGCTCGACGGGCTGACGACACTCTCGCTGGACGTCAACGAACACGTCCGCTT
Source organism: Luteitalea sp. TBR-22 (assembly GCF_016865485.1). Taxonomy (NCBI): domain Bacteria; kingdom Pseudomonadati; phylum Acidobacteriota; class Vicinamibacteria; order Vicinamibacterales; family Vicinamibacteraceae; genus Luteitalea; species Luteitalea sp. TBR-22. The sequence continues at coordinate 2,266,745 of NZ_AP024452.1, forward strand.
CGTGCGGCCGGGAACGTACGTGCTGTACGTCGAGTCGCACCGCTTTCGCGACGCGAACGTGACGCCGCCCCGTGACCCGGTGGTGGTCGTGTCGAATCTGCTGACACTGCAGATCACGGCGCCCGTGCTCGATGCGGGCGCCATCACGATGCTGCCTTCGCGGGCACTGCGGTTCGCAGAAGGCCCTCGAGCGGCGGAGGAACTCGCGCGTCGCATCCTGAGGCTCGAGGGCGAGGTGAACCGAGTGGGCACCGAGGGGCACGAGCTCCGTTTCGGGCTCTATGGGACGCAGCATCGGACAGAGGCGCTGAAAGTCCTGCGCGAGGGGCTGGCCACTGCCTCGCGCGCGGTCAATGACGCCATTCCGGCCATCGCCGCATTTCTGGACGTCATGATCGCCATGCCGCGCGACACCCAAGAGGACCAGCCGGACCAGGGCACGGGTGCTGCCTTGCGCGCTCGCGAGCGCATGCGCCGGTATGCCTGTCAGGTGTCGTACTGGCAGGGACAGGCTCTGGCCGCCGGGCTCCGCGGCGGCCCCGCGGACGTGGCCCGCGCCAGCGTCTCGTTCACCGATGAGCCGCCGGCGCACTGTCCGCCTGCTCCGCCCGTGAACGTCGCGGGTGTGCTCCCGGCCGTGTTCGATCGACTCGATTCGGCGCAGCAGGGGCTCATGCTGTCGTACCGGTGGGGACACGTCGCCGGTCCATCCATGCTGCCCGTCCTGCGGCAACTGGTCTCCGCGCCGGACGTCGAACGCGAGGCGCGGGACGCGGCGCTGGTTCGCCTCGGGGAGCTGGCACCAGACGAGGCCGCGCGCCTGTCGCGCGAGGACGTGGTCGCGGGTCGATTCCGCTTCAGCACCAGGGCGCTGCGTCTCGCGTCGGCGGACACCCCGGCCCTGACGCAGGCACTGGAGCGTCACCTCGCCGATGCGCGCGCGCAGTCGACACCACTCTCGGATCTGCAGGACGGGCAAGGCGCGATGGCGCGCGGACTGCTGCCCACGATCGTCCGGTTGGCAACGCCGCGGACGTGTGCCGCGCTCGTGGAGTGGCCAAATGGCGAACCGGCCTCCTGCGCTGCCCGCGCGAGCGTCGTCGCTTGCGCCCTCGCCGTCGACGGCGAGGGGGGACCGCGCTTGCTGCGCGAGCACTTGAGCGACAGTCGCTCCTATTGTCGAGACGAGCTTCCAGACACGCTGGCGCGCGTGTGGCCGCAGCACGTGCCGGAAAGCGCGCTGGTCGAGGCCTTGTGGCACGAGCGCTCCCGTGTGGCCGCCAGTGCGGCGCGTGCCCTGGCGCGCATCGGGACGGCCTCCGCTCGTGTCGCCCTCTGGCGTCGGCTGGAGGCCTGGCACCAGCGGTGGGAGGGCCGTGCCGACGAATTGCACGTCACGATGCCCAGCGTCGACGATCCTGCGTCACAGGAACTCGGACTGGCGCGCGCCTTGCGCGAAGCGCTGCTGCGTGGGCGCGGCTGGCTGACCACGGCCGAGGACCGGCTGCGTGTGCGGGACTCCTGCGTCACGCAGGCCTGCCGGCAGGAGTTCTCGCCGTTTGTCGGCGGCCCGCCGGTGCGCCTCGTCGTCGTCGAGTCCGAGGAGTGGACGGGGCAGACCGTCTATCGCGCCGATGGACAGGCCTTCCATACACTGCACGACCTGCTCGAGCGCCTGGTGCTGTACCCGAAGGCCGTCACCATCGCGTGGCGTGCCGGCTCCAGTCATGCCCAGGCGCGCGCGGCGGCGCTGTACGAGGCGCTCGCCACTGCCGCGGCGGAACGCGGCCTCGCTGTCCTGGCGCAGCCGCCGCCGGTGACGCCGTGACCATCCGCCATCGCCTGGCGTGCATGACCGTCGTCGCGGTGGCAGCGACAGCCGTGGCGGTCAGCGCTTGCGCTCGCTTCACACGCGCGTGAGCAGCGCCAGGTCGGCGGCGATGAGCGCTTCCTTCTTGACGCGTCCATCGCTTCAGTTGACGCTCACGTGCCCGCGCTCGAAAGCCTGTCGGGGTGCTGCTCGACGTCCACGGGCGTGAACGGAAGGCGCAGACTCGTGAAGCCTGACGCCTCGCAGGCCTGAGTAGAGCAGCTCCGGCACTACTTCGCGCATGATGTTGGCCTCATTGCCATCGCCGACCGATCGGACCGAGCTCAGGTGACGTGAGGGCCTTGCGCCGGTCGCGTCGAGCGCGTGCTGAAGGAACCGGTGGGGTTCCACTCCGTATTCACTCCGCATGATCATTCGCCGCTCGGTGCGTTTCGCGTACGTCAGCATCGGCGTGGCCCTGTCGATCCACCTGGGCGTGACGCCCGCGGCTGCCACCTGGTCGCTCGTCGCGGTCGATGCACGGACGCGTGAGGTCGGCAGCGCCGGGGCGTCGTGCACACCGTTTGTCGCCGGCATCGTCGCACTCGCGCCCGGACGCGGGGCCATGGTGGCGCAAGCGATGTCCAACGGGGCCGCCCGGCGGCGTGGCGTACGATTGCTGGCCGATGGTGGCAGCCCGAGCGCCATCGTCGCCGCGATCAGCCACCCGACGTTCGACGACACGTTCGAGGAGCAGCAGTACGGGGTCGTGGCGCTGGGCTTCTTCGATCGGCCGGCGGCATTTACCGGCGCTCGCACGCACGCGGGAGCCGGACACCTGCTCGCGCCCGGGGTGAGCGTGCAGGGCAATACTCTCGCCGGCCAGGACGTGTTGACTGCAACCATGGAAGCGTTCACGCGGAGTGCTGGACGTCCGCTCGCCGAGCGTCTGCTGGTGGCCCTCGAGGCCGGCGCGCTGCGAGGCGGTGACCGGCGCTGCGGCGCGCAGACCGCGCAGTCGGCCTACCTGGTCGTGGCGGCACCAGACGACCCGGCGGGGCGCCCGCGTATCCGTCACGTGATCCCCGGGCAGAGCCAGGGCGGTCGCAATCCAGTGCACCTTCTGCGCCGCGCCTTCACCACGGCGGGCGAGCGCTGATCGCTGGCCGACGTCGCATCCCGGCCCGGGGCGAGTGCCTGCCAGCGTGCTTCTTCAGGACGTGCCGTCCCGGCACGAGGCGAGTAGCGGCACAGCCGCTGGCGGCCAACGCAGCCATGCCATCGGTCACCAGCGCATCCTGCCGACAGAGCCAGCGTCCTTCTCGCCATCGAGCAGGCGCGCACGCAGATGCCACTGCGAGGTGTGCTGCGCTTATCGGGCTCTCGGCACGGCAAGTCGGAGTCACCATTGCCCTTGACAAAGAGTGAGTAGGCACTCATTATTCGAGTCATGACGGTGAGGTTCGCGACCCTCCTGGAGAGTCCGCATGGCACGGCCGAAGAGTGAGGACCGACGCAAGGCCATTCTCAGCGCGACGACCGCCCTCATTGCGGAGCAGGGCCTCGGTGCACCGACAGCAGAGATCGCCGCTCGCGCGGGCATACCGCACGGTTCGGTCTTTACCTACTTCGAGACCAAGGCCGGGCTGTTCAACGCGCTGTACCAGGAGTTGACCACAGAACTCACCGACGCCGTGGTCGCAGCGATCTCGCCGGAGGCCGACACGCGGACGCAGTTCGAACAGCTCTGGAGCGCGTGGACCCGGTGGGGCACCTCGAACCCTGACAAGCGACGTGCGCAGGCGCAGCTCAATATCTCGGACCTTGTCACCACCGAAATCCGGGACGCGGCGTACGCGTATGCGGCACCCGTCTTCGCGCTCATCCGTCGGGCCGGCGCCACCGGGCCACTGAAGGACGCGCCGATTCGTTACGCCGGGGCCCTCGTCTCCTCATGTGCCGCCACCACGATCGAGTTCATGCTCCGGGATCCGAAGCGCGCCAGGGTCCTCTGCCGGACCGGGCTGGAAACGGTCTGGCACGCGTTGCACTGACCACGTGCAAGGGGCCGCCGTTGCGATGACCAACTGACCATCATCCAGGAGAAGGACCATGCCACACGTCTGGCTCGTCACGGGGAGCGGAGGAGGATTGGGACGCGCGATCGCCGAGGCGGCGCTCGAGGCCGGGCACCAGGTGGTGGCGACAGCGCGCGACCCCAGGCAGGTCGACGACCTCCGTACTCGCTACGGCGAACGGGTGCTGACGCCACCGCTCGACGTGACCGACGAAGCGCAGGGGCGAGCGGCGGTCGAGTCCGCCGTCGACACGTTCGGCCGACTCGACGTGCTGATCAACAATGCCGGCTACGGCGACCTCCGGCCATTCGAGCAGGTCCCTTCCGACGAGTTCCGCCGGCTTGTCGAGACGTCGCTGTTCGGGGTCGTGCACATGACGCGCGCGGCGCTCCCCGTGATGCGCCGCCAGCGCCGCGGACACATCATCCAGATCTCTTCACTCGGCGGACGCACCGCCTGGCCCGGAAACGCGGCCTACCACGCGGCGAAGTGGGCCGTCGGCGGCTTCACGGAGAGCGTGGCACTCGAGGTCGCGGCGTTCGGCGTGGTGGTGACCGCACTGGAGCCGGGCGCGATGCGCACGAGGTGGGGCGCGCGGGCCAACGCGCGGCACGAGCCGGTCCTCCCGGACTACGAAGCCTCGGTTGGCGCAACCGTGCGCCAACTCGCGGGCTACTGGGGGAACGAGCCGGGCGACCCGGCCAGGGTCGCACGACTCATCCTGCGCCTCGCCGCGGCCGACCGCCTCCCGCCGCACATCCTGCTGGGGAGTGATGCGCTCCGGCTCGCCCGTGAGGCGGAGCGCGCCCGCTCGGCCGACGCCGACCGATGGAGCGCGATCAGCGCCTCGATCGACATCGACGCTGGCCAGTCTATTCTTCCGCTGCCGACCGCCTGACCGTCGCTGAACCTCGTCACATCACGGCCCTTCGATCACGGAGTGTGTCATGTCGAGCGTCGCATCTCTCGCCCCCGTCGCTTCCCCTCGCGCCGTCCGCATTGCCGCGGCACATCTCATCGACGGCGCGCTGGTCGCGTCGCACGGCACCGAGGTGGTCGACGTGCACGACCCGCATGATGGCGTCCTGATCGGCCGCGACACGATGGGCGACGCCGCCGACGTCGTGCGCGCGGCGGGGCAGGGCTGAGCCGTCAACCTCGGAGGATCCGTGCATGCCCGAAGCACTCGAGATCACGACCTTTCGGCTCCGTGACGGTCTCACTGGCGCCGACTTCATCGCCGCGAATGCCGACATCGATGACTACCTGCGACGACAGCCCGGCTTCCGCTGGCGACGCATCGCCCAGGACAAGGACGGCACGATCGTCGACATCGTCGCGTGGGCGTCAGTCGCGGACGGACGGCGAAGCGCGACGGGGATCATGACCGAGATGGCTGAGTCTCCCGTGCACGCGACCATCGACCAGAGCACGGTGGAGTTCCGGCTCGTGCCGGTCAGGCATCGTGTCCCTTGAGACGTCACAGCGCGGCCCGTCCTGTCACGCGTGCGGTTACACTCCTCAGGCCAGGACCCTCTCATGCGCGAAGCACTCACGTTCGCACCACAGAGTCCACCCTCGATGAGGGCGTTGGTACTGGACGCCTACGGCGCGCCGCTCCGGCAGACGCTCATCGAGCGGCCCGATCCGGGCCCCGGGGAAGCACTCGTACGCATTCACGCGAGTGGCCTCAATCCGCTGGACACGAAGATCCGCGCCGGGCGCGCCGACCACGCGCGGCATCCGCTCCCCGCCGTGCTCGGGCTCGACATGGCCGGCGTCGTCGAGGCGGTGGGACCGGGTGTCGCCGAGTTCGGCCCGGGCGATGAGGTGTACGGCATGACCGGCGGGGTCGGCGGTCACCAGGGCTCCCTGGCGGAGTTCGCATCGGTCGACGCCGAACTGCTCGCGCGCAAGCCGACGACACTCACCAGTCGAGAAGCAGCCGCCCTGCCGCTGGTCGTCATCACGGCCTGGGAAGGGCTGGTGGATCGAGCCCACGTCGGTGCAGGGCAGCGCGTGCTCGTCCACGGCGGTGCTGGCGGCATCGGTTCCGTGGCCATCCAGATCGCCCGGGCACACGGCGCCGAAGTCTTTGCCACGGGCAAGGCGGCGCAGCAGGCCTTCATCGAAGGCCTCGGTGCGACCGCCATCGACTACACGACCACGTCGGTGGAGCAGTACGTCGAGCGGTACACGGGCGGAGAAGGATTCGACGTCATCTTCGACACGGTGGGCGGGGCGACGCTCGACGCCTCGTTCGGAGCGGTGCGGGCGTACACCGGACACGTGGTCAGCGCGCTCGGCTGGGGCATCCACTCGCTGGCGCCCTTGTCGTTCCGCGGCGCGACCTACTCTGGCGTGTTCACGCTATTGCCCCTGCTCACGGGAAAGGGGCGCGCGCACCACGGTGAGATCCTGCGGATGGCCGCCCGTTTGGTCGACGACGGGCGCCTCAGGCCTGTGCTCGACCCGAGGCGGCTCACATGGGACACGGTGGACGTCGGACTGGCGGCCATCGAAGACGGTTCTGCGACCGGCAAGCTCGTTGTCGACATCATGGTTTAGCGCGGCGGCGCGGCACCGCCGGCGTATGGATCTGGCCGCCGCTACTCGCGGCCGCCCTTCCGCTGCAACTGCAGGTTCGTCAGCATCACCGGCTGGTCGCCGAGATTCTCGAGCACGATCGAGCCCTGCACCGTGTCCAGGGTGATGGTCGAGTACGCCGAGGCCAGGCCACGGCCCTGGCCGTTCCTGTCGATCTGCAACTGGATCACCGTGAACGGATAGTCGGCAGAGCGCGGACGATCGGCGGCTTCGAGGAAGGACATGCCCTGATCGCTGGCGACGATGACGTGGCGCTCTCCGTTCTCGCCGCGCAACTCGGCCGCGTACCGAAGCTCGAACCCCTGGTCGCCTGGCGCGGCGAGGCGGCCTATCGACGGCGCCTGCTGGAGCGCTTCCTGGAGGCCGGCCGGGCCGCGCTCGGCGAAGGTGTCCATGAAGCGGTTCTTCTCCACCGTTGTCGAGAAGCGGTTGATGACGATTTCGACCGGGCCGAGCTCACCGGTCGGACCCGAGGCCGTGGCAGTGAAGCGCACCCCCTGGATGGCCTCGGGCTGAGCCATCGTCAACGTGAGGCCTGCCAGGCAGGCGGCGAAGGCGCCGACAACACGGCGCTGGTGGTTGCGAGTCATGAACATGGAAGCTCTCCCCGTGCTTGCACGAATAGGACGCAGTCGCCGGTCGGTCAGCTTGCGGCACCGTGATTCCTGCGGGCATGAGTTCGGGTCATACGCACCCCGCTCTGGCGGAGGGACCTCTGCAGGTTTCGGAACCGGGTTTCTCCCCAGTCATGGAGGAACAGGGGAGGCAGCGGGATCCGGTGTCCGGCCGCCGTGATGTCAAGACCGGTCCACAGCGTCACGGCATGGTTGCCACGGCCCAGTAGCCTGACCGATGCGTGGCGGTGGCGCCCTTGCGTTTCACCTTGACTGTCACGCGGCGGTACGTGCCGTCCATCTCACCCCGCGCCGGTGTGTACGCGAGCAGGTAGTGCGACGCCTGATCCCCGGCAATCCGCTTCGCGATCCGCTCGACGTTGTTGGTGTTCTCGAGGAGCAGACCGCCGGTCTCCTTCGCGAGGCGCGCGAGCGAGGCGGTGCCATCCGAGCGGACGAGGTCGGCCTGCTTCTCCAGGTCACGCGTCCACGCGCCCTGTGACCGCCCCTCGTCGCCGAGCGCCACCCGGCCGGCATAGTCCTGCTCACGCGCGGTCGCCGCCACGGCGCTGTGAGCACGGAGACCTGCGGCGTCCACCGGATAGAAGGTCACGCCGGCGCGATTGGCGGCCGCGACCATCGTGTCGAACAGCGTGCGCGCCTGGTCCGAGAGCGGGAGTCCTTCCGAGAACAGGACCACCGCCTTGCGGCCCGTCAGGCCTGACATGCCGGTGGCGATGGCACGGAGTCCCACCGCCGCCATCTGCCCCTGCACGTCGCGCGTGTACCGCTCGTAGGTCTCCGCCATGCGCATTTCCATCGCGTACAGCAGGCGCTCCGGCCCGGCGCCATTCAGCAGCCGCTGGCGGGTCGCGAAGTCCTGTGCGCCTCCGCGTGACTCGGCGCCGACAGTAGGGGAGACGCTCGGGTCGAGATCGATGCCGGTCCTCGTCGACTGCGTCGCGCTCGCGTCCTTGACCACCATGGGCCGCTGCGCCAGCGCCGACAGCGCCGTCCTGGCCGCGGTCCGGTCCTGCGTGAAGTCCTGCGCGATGTGCAAGCGGTGCTCGAGCGCGAACAGCCCCACCCAGTCGCGCGTCGGCATGCCGGCCAGCATGGCGTCGGCGACGCGTGCGGCCATGGCGCGCGCCTCGGGAGACAACTGGTCGAAGACGAAGGCGACGACCGACGGCGGCTCCCCGGCGTCTGCTCCGGGGCTGGCGACAAGTGGAGTTCCGGCCACCGCGCTCGGGATTGCCGGCTCACGTGGACTGGTCCCCGCCGTTGATGCATCGAGGGCACGACCGCCGGGGCCGAAGATCGCCGTGATCGTCTGGCGCGCCCCATCTTCACTGAGTTCGAAGTCCGTCGGGGTGAGGTCGCGTACGGGTATACCCTTGCCGTCGCGGACCACCACGTCGAAAAGAATCGTCGTCGTCGCGCTACGCAGCGCCGGCTGCTGCGCTGACGGCATGACGACCGTCGAAGCCCACACGCACACGACGACGAGTGTGATTCGCCCCATGGCTCCCTCTCTGAGCGGATTGTTGGCTCAGGATAACCGGAGCGCAGCCTCGGGAACCCTGCGCCCCAGTGGCTGAGATGTGCGACCGCAGCCGCCCGAATGCCCGTCACCGCCGTTCGGCGAGTTCCTGCGGGCGATCGATGCTGCCGCGCAAGAGGCCTTCGACCTGCACTGCATCAGGGCCACTTCAGCAGCGCCAGGTCACCGGCGATGAGCGCCTCCTTCGCCCGCGTCCAGCGCTTCAGTTGGCGTTCACGTGCCCGCGCTCGAAGGGTGTCAGGGTGTCGTTCGGCGTACACGAGCGTGACCGGAAGGCGCTGACTCGTGAAGCCCTGAGGCCTCGCCGGCCTGGTGGGTAAGGACACGCGCGACCACATCGCTCGTCTCGCCGACGTAGAGCGAGTCGTCAGCACAGCGCAGGATGTAGACGTAGTGCACGGTGGGACGACAATGGCATCGTCGTCGGGGATAGGGGAAGCCCTTAGACTCTGACGCAGGGCGTCCTCGCTCAGGGCGTCGCCGGCTCGCCGGAGGCGAGACGGTGGGCGAGTCGAATGGTGGAGGCGGCGGGAGTCGAATGACGCGATGTTAAGCCACTGACGCACAACGACTTCCATGTTATTGCTGCTGAGATACGTACCCCCAGAAATACCCCCACACTCGGCTTGATGTGTCCCGCCAGTAGGTGGGACGCCCACAACGCCTTTGTCCCAAAGACTTCCACGACATTCGTTGTTGCCGACTGCATTCACGCTTCGATGACACATCGAGCAAAACTCGAAGCCCTGACACCGATCCAGACTTCGCTCACGCTGCGCGTGAGCTTCGATTAGGCGGAACAGACCAGCTTCAGCTCCTTATTGAGCCACTCGTGTCCGCGGCGATTCAGTTCTTCTTGCGCGCTGCCTGGAGCTTTGTCCACGACTCCGGCGAGAAGGTGGTGTTGAAGAACTTGATCTTGCCATCTTGAATGACGGCGTCCTGCTTGACTTCGAGCGGTGAGACGCCAAGCTTCTGCCAGTCATCTCGATAGACCGTGCCAGACCAAACCAGCTTATTGCCCTGTGCCTGCCGCGTGGCTGCCTCCTCACGCTGCTGCCGGTCGATTTGATCGGTGACCCACCCGCGAATCTGCTCCTTGCCGACAAGCACCCGACCGCTCGACGTGCCCACCACGGCATCGTCGGCAAACAGCGCCATCACCGCACCCGCGTCACGCGCTGCAAGAGCCGCTTCACGAGCCCTCAGTATCGACTCGCCGTCTCCACCCTGCGCTTGAGCAAGCCATCCAAGCCCGACCGTGACGGCCAGGCACGCCCACAGCGTGTGACGTCGTCGTGCCATCGCAAACCTCCTTCGGACAGTCGGCTGACGGGCCAAATGAGCCGCGCGCGTGAACTCGACGGTCGGAACGCCGCTACAGCGCCTATGAGTGGCCTCCGACTGGAAGGGCGAGCACACCCGTGAGCGTGGTGGCGACGGACACACGCAAGGCAGCCCCAGACGTTACTGGTTCGTAGCCACAGCATGCCACACCCTCATCGATCCCTCGAAGTGGTCAGGCCCCACTTTCACGACAGTCGTCGGCGGGCAGCGCGACGGACGACCTATAATGCGATGTAGCCCCTGGTGACCATGATGTTTGCCGATGCCCTGGAAGATGGCTGGCGGCGCGTGTATCTGGCGGGGATCCTGCTGGCGATAGCGGCCGTGCGGGCTGGCGCACAGGATGTCTCTGGCAAGAATTCCGCGTGGGCTCGCGCCGTAGACGCCTACCTCGCGGGTGCAGAGGACAGTGTGCCCTCCGTCTTGCGCCTGTCGACTGAGGAGGTCACGATCCAGTCGCGCGAAGCGCTCGACGCGTGGATGGCGTCGGCCCGAGCTGCCGAAGTCGGCGTGAACGCGCACGACGAGCGGCGCCTTGCCATTCGCCGGGTGCAGGCGGCGGCACTGCTCCCACTGGAAATCCTGTCATTGCTGTCGACGCGCATGCGCCTGCTTCCACCCATGAAGGCGTACGAGACCGCTGCGATGGAGGCATGGAAGCAACTCGGTGATGACGACCTGACCGACCCGCTGCGATCAGGCGCCGAGGAACGCGCGCGGCAGCGACGATTCAGGACGTGGTGGCAGATTGCGTACCTGCAGTTCCTGATGAACAACGCTCGCTACGGAGACTTCAAGGCACATGCGCAGCAGGTCCGGCTGGCCGAGGGCGATGTAGCCCCGCGCGTCGAGGTCTTTCTCCTGAGGGGGATGGTCGAGGAGTCGATCGCGCGCCTGCCGGCGGCGGAGGCCGTGCGTCGCGACAACGAGGAGATCGAGCCGGAGTCGCGGCTGCGCCGCATGACCCGAACCCTCGAGGACGCCGCGGGCTGGTATCGACGTGTCCTCGCGAACGCGCCGGCCCACCTAGAGGCGACGTTGCACCTCGGCCGGGTATTGGTCGACCTCAAGCAGCCACAGGAGGCGCTCCGCACGTTGCAGCCGCTGCTCACGAGCCCGTACGGCACGACCCATTGCGCGCTTGCATCGCTGTTCGCGGGTGAGGCGCACGAGATGCTCCGCGCGAATGACGACGCCGCGATGGCCTATGCGCATGCCGCGAGCCTGAGCGACGTACGGCAGTCGGCTCTCGTCGCCCTCATGCAACTGGCGGTAAGGGCGGGCGATGTCGCCACGGGCGCTCGACTCATCGGACACTTCGCCGAGCGGACACCCCTCGCCGCGCTCGATGGGCCTGACGCGTGGAGTGTGTACCTGCGCGGGCGTCGGCAGAACGTCAACGCAGTGCTGCGGCCGCTGCGCGAGGCGATGGTGCCGTGAGACCGAAGCGGGCATCGACTGCCACCATCGTCGTCGCGAGCCTGATTGCGGCCACGAGCGGGCCTGCGATGCGCCTGACCGCGCAGGAACCGGCCCCGCTATTTCGTGCCGTGGTGGAAGTGGTGACAATCGACGCCTTCGTGCACCTGGACGGCCAGCCGCTCGCCGGACTCGTTCCGGCAGACTTCATCGTGCGCGACAACGGCGTCGAGCAACGCATCAACGCGATTGGTACGACCGACAGCGCGCACGTCATCATCGGCCTCGACCTGAGTGGCAGCGTGGATGGAGACGTGCTACGGCAACTGCGCAATGCCGTGCGGGCCGTGACGGGCCAGCTCACGGCTCGGGACCGACTGTCGCTGTTCACCTTTGACGATCGGCTGCGCGTGCTGGCCCGGGCCGAGGTGCCCGATGTCAAGCTCGACCACGTGCTCGAGGGGATGGCCGCGACGGGCTCGACGACATTGCACGACGCCGTGGTCCTGGGCAGCATGCTGGCCAGGATCGACCAGCGGCCGGCGGCCTTCCTGTTGTTCACCGACGGCGCAGATACCTCGAGCTGGAACACCGTCACCAGGGCGACCGCGGTCCTGCAGCGCACCGATGTCGTGGTCTATCCGGTAGGGGCGGGGTTGCCGACGACGATGATCACCCCATCGACCACCGTGTACTTCCAGCATCCTTCATGGGTCGCCCCGACGCCTGGCGACTCCTTACGGATGCTGCAGGTGCTGGCCGACATCACGGGCGGCGAGTTCCTCCGTGTTCGCCGGGACGCTCGTCTTGCGGAGACGTTCGCCTCCATCCTGGCTCGGTACCGTCAGCGTTACCTGCTGTCGTTCACCCCGACCGGTGTCGGCAAGCGCGGGTGGCATCGCCTCGATGTCCGCCTGCGCAATCGAGCGGGGACCGTCGTCGCGCGCGAGGGGTACATCGCCAGGAATCCCTGACCGCGCGGCTGTCACTCACGAGCGGCCGTGGCGGGTCTACGTCGTTGGTCAAGTGAACCCGTCACGGACGACAAGGGAGGCACTGCGGAGCGCTACGACGCGCATCGTGCTTCCCCGAGCGGTGCATCCACTGCCCCTGTGGTTGGAGGTCGGCGTCGCACGCTTCGCCATGGCCGCGGAGCGCGTGCCCACGGGTGCGACGAGATGCGGAGTCCTTGGTCGTCAACTGGCGGACGGCGACCACGCAACCCTCGTATGCCACCGGCGTCGCCTCGGCAGTGGCGTTCGTGGGCCGGTGAACGCGCCTGCGCAGACCGTGCTGTCCGTGCTGTATTGACGACGTATATACATCTCCGCTAGAGTCAGGGTGGGTGGTCACTGCACCCGGGAGATCCCATGGCGAACGCCGCATCCTGCCCGCGCACGAGCATCAGCCTCCGCATTCCCGACGACCAGCGCGCTCTGATCGACCGCGCCGCTGAGGCGTCCGGCAAGGACCGCACCGCGTTCATGCTCGACGCCGCGACCCGCGAGGCGACGACCGTGCTGCTCGATCAACGCTATTTCCGGCTGGACGCGGATGCGTGGGCCACGTTCACGGCCCTGCTGGATGCGCGGCCGACGCCGAACCCGCGGCTCAAGAAACTGCTGGCTACCAAAGCCCCTTGGGAGCGATGAATCGGGACGCCGACGTGGGCGCTCCAGAGCACCTGGACGCACATCACGACATCGCGGCGTTCGATTCCGGCACGCCCGATCTGGACCTCTGGTTGAAACGGCGCGCGTTGACCAACGAAGCGCTCGGCGCGTCCCGTACCTACGTCGTCTGCGCATCCGGTCGCGTGGTCGGCTTCTATGCCCTGGCCACCGGCGCCGTGGCCCACGAGGCCGTGACCGGGCGCGTGCGGCGGAACATGCCGGATCCGATCCCCGTGATGGTGCTCGCGCGGCTGGCGGTGGACCGGGCCTACCAGGGCCGCGGGCTGGGGCGGGCGTTGTTGCGCGACGCGCTGCTGCGCACCCTGCAGGCGGCCGAGATTGTGGGCATCCGCGCCGTGCTTGTCCACGCCCTCTCGCCGTCGGCCAAGCAGTTCTACCTGCAGGCGGGTTTCACGGAGGCCCCGGTGAGTCCGATGACGCTGCTGGTGACGCTGACTGACGTGGCAGGTCGCGTACGTTCTTGAGCTCGCTTCGCTGGACGCTGACGCCGTGTAAGACATCGGCGCTGAGGCGGGTCCTAGAGGATCGGCAGGGCGTGAGCGACTGGACTCGTGGGCAGGTCGGCTGGTCGATACCCCAGGGTATCGATACCCCCAAATCGTCGGATACCCCCAGAAGTACCTCCGCGGCGCACGGGTGCGCCGCGGACGATGGCAGCGACACGCGCAGCCGACCGACCAGTAACCCGTGAATTGTTGGGGTTTTCGTGAAGCAGAGCCGGACGTCCATGGAACACCATGGACGCCTGCGGACAGCTCTGGACGACTGGTGGAGGCGGCGGGAGTCGAACCGGTTGACTCTCAGCCGTGCAAGTCATTGCAGGCGCGCAGCTTCTGGTGCTAACCCCTGCAAGTGCCACAGTTAGCCCATTCTCCGTGAGTGCACCCCAGTTCACCGCAGTCCTCCCGAGTCCCCCCCAGTCGGGGAGGGATAGGGGAGGCCGCGGGAGCCCGTTCCCGCCGCCGGACCGGAGTGGAGCGCGGCACGCTCGGGTCACGAGGCGAGCGGTACAATCAGCACGGCGACGCCATGTCCAATCCCGCCGAGGTCCTTGCCGTCCTGGCTGGTCATCTTCCAGAACTGCACACGCATGCCGTGAGTGGACTCTGGGTGTTCGGCTCGGCGGCGCGCGGGGAGCTTCGCCCCGATAGCGACGTCGACGTTTTGGTGGAGTTCGACCGGCCCGTCTCCCTCTTCGAGTTCTCGCGCCTGCGTCGGCGCCTGGAGCACCTGTTGGGACGGCGCGTCGACCTCGTCACTCGCGACGCGCTCAAGCCGCAGATGCGGGAACGCATCCTCAATGAGGCCGTGCGTGCCGCCTAGGGACTCGTCACTGCGCCTGCAGGACATCATCGAGGCCATCACACGGATCCGCCGGTACACGGCCACGCACACCCTGGAGTCGTTTGCGGCAGACGACATGACCGTCGATGCCGTGGTGCGAAATCTCGAGGTGATCGGTGAAGCCGCGCGCCATGTGGACGAGGACACCGTGCGCCGGTTGGCAGCGGTGCCGTGGCGCGACATGCGCGATCTCCGGAACCTGCTCGCGCATGAGTACTTCGGCGTGAGTATCCCCATCATCTGGGAGACCGTCGTCCGAGACCTGCCTCAGGTGCTCGAGATGCTGCAGGCCGACCACCAGCAGTAGCCGCGGCCACCCTTGTGCATGCGTGTCCCTGTGCAGTCGCGGCAGTCGCATCCCTCACGTGTAGGGCTTGGACTGGCTCTTCTCGCAGGCTGCTGGCTGCTGGCGGGAGGAGGGCTCCGCGCCGCCGTCCCTGACGCGTGGCTCGCGGTGATCGATCTCTATCTCGCCGGCGACTACGCCGTGGCGACACGCGCAATCGATGCCTCCCTCCAGCAGGAGCGCGAGCCCGACGTCTCGGCGGCGCTCGCGCGGATTCGCCAGGACCTTGGCGCGTCGCGGGCCGACAGCGACGAGCGACGGCAGTCCGTGCGTCGACTGCAGGGCGCGGTACTCGTGCCGCTTGAATCGCTGCTGCCGGTTTCGGTGCGCGTCGCGGATGACCCGCGGTTTCCACCCCTCGAACAGGCGCTGCGTCAGGGCATCGACGCTGTGGCCGCCGTGGAACGATCCACCGAGCCCGCCCTGGGCGCGTTCCGGGCATGGGCCCAGGTTGGCCTCATGCAGTTCCTCCTGAACACCGGCCGGGTCGCGGAGGCGGAGCAGGTGGGGCAGGGGATGCGCCTGCCGCGGCAGCTTCCGGATCTGCAGGCCGAGCATGACCTGCTGCGCGGGGTGGTGCGCGAGCGCACCGCGCGCATCGTCACCGGCGGGGCGAGCGGCGGGCAGACGTTCGTGGTGCCCGAGGCGGTCGGCGCACAAGGCGCGATCGGGAGCGGCAGCGCGGCGGGGGGCGTCACCGGGCGTGTGGATCGCGCCGTGCTCGCCCGCCGGTACTGGGCGTCAGCGGCCCGATGGTACGAGCGGGTCCTCGACGCCAGGCCTTCCCATCCCGAAGCACGTCTGCGTCTGGCGCGCACGTGGCTGGATCGCGGTGAGGCGGACCGGGCGCTGACGATGCTCGCACCGCTCGTGACACCGCCCTGTGCCTCGTCGGTCTGTGCCCTCGCCGTGCTCTTCACGGGCGAGGCGTACGAGCGTCGCGGCGAGGTTGGCCGCGCGGCCGAGTCGTACCGGGCTGCCAGCGCCGATGCCCGCACCCGGCAATCGGCGGTGCTGGCCCTGCTGGGCCTGTCGCTGCCTGATGACGCGGAGCAGGGGCTCGTGCTGGCCCGTACCCTGGCAGGCTCGTCGGCACCGACAGACGATCTCCCCGACGCGTGGAGCGTGTACGTCGGCGGCCGCCGCGATGATGTGGAGGCCGTGCTCGGGCCGTTGCGGCGAGGGCTGCGCCCGTGACGCGTACCGTGGTGGCTACGGTGATCGCTTTGCTCGTGAATGTAGGAAGCGTCGTCACACGAGGGCAGGAGGTGACGCTGCGCGCGCGGGTAGACGTCGTCACCATCGACGCGTTCGTGCACCACGAGGGGCGCCCGATCATGGGGCTGACCGCTGCCGACTTCCTCGTGCGCGACAACGGGGTGGAGCAGGAGGTGCGGGCGCTCGGGACGACCGACAGCGCGCACGTCATCGTGGCGCTCGACCTGAGCGGCAGCGTGGCCGGTGACGTCCGGTCGCGCCTCGAGGGGGCAGTCCGCGGCCTGCTGGACCGGCTCACGGCGGGCGACCGCGTGTCGCTCCTCACGTTCGCGGACCGGGTGCGCGTCCATCACGTCTCCGACGTCCCGACCATGGTGCGCCTCGATGATCTCGCGCGCGTCCCGGCCTTGGGAGCGACGACGCTGCTCGACGCCCTGCTCGTGGGCAGCCAATTGGCGCGAGCGGATACGCGCCCCGCCCTCCTCCTGGTCTTCACCGATGGCGCCGACACGGCGAGTTGGACGACGGCCGGGCGGGTGCTCGAGGCGCTGCGCCAGGCGTCGGTCACGGTCGTGCCCGTCGCCGCGGGCCTGCCGTCAGCGGCACCGAGCCCACGCGATGCGACGTACTTCCGCACGCGGTCCTGGTTGGCTGCCTCGCCTGGAGACCTGGTGCGGTTGATGGACAGGCTGGCCGAAGCGACTGGCGGCGAAGTCGTGCGCCTCGAGCGCAACGCGGCACTCGCCGACGCGTTCGGCCGCATCCTCGACCGGTATCGTCAGCGCTACCTGCTGTCGTTCACGCCGCGGGCGGACAATCCGCGAGGCTGGCACCGGCTGGACGTGCGCCTGCGCCAGCGCGCTGGAACCGTGGTCGCGCGTCCGGGCTATGTCGCGCCTTGAACGTGCCTTGCTGACCTGCGCATCACAGGGTCACAGGCGCTTCAGCAGCGCCAGGTCGCCGGCGATGAGCGCTTCCTTCTTGACCCGCGTCCAGCGCTTCAGTTGCCGTTCACGTGCCCGCGCTCGAAGCCTGTCGGTGTGCTGTTCGGCATACACGAGCGTGACCGGAAGGCGCTGACTCGTGAAGCCTGAGGCCTCGCCGGCCCGGTGGGTAAGGACCCGCGCGACCACATCGCTCGTCTCGCCGACGTAGAGCGAGTCGTCAGCACACCGCAGGATGTAGACGTAGTGCACGGTTGGACGACGATGGCACCGTCGTCGGGCAGAGGGGAAGCCCTTCGACTCGTGGCCAGTTCGCCTGCGGCTCACTGTCCACTCGCTCAGGGCATTCGACCCGCGGTGGCTCGCCATGAGCGAGCCTGCCCTTCGACTCGGACGCAGGGCGTCCTCGCTCAGGGCGTCGCCGGCTCGCCGGAGGCGAGACGGTGGGCGAGTCGAATGGAACTGGATTCGGGTGCTAAGGGCCCTTCGACTCACGCCCGGTTCGCCTGCGGCTCACCGTGCGTTCGCTCAGGGCATTCGACCCGCGGTGGCTCGCCATGAGCGAGCCTGCCGGCTCGCCGGAGGCGAGACGGTGGGCGAGTCGAATGGTGGAGGCGGCGGGAGTCGAACCGGTTGACTCTCAGCCGTGCAAGTCATTGCAGGCGCGCAGCTTCTGGTGCTAACCCCTGCGTAGGCAGCATTTGGGTCAGTTCTCCCCAGTACACTCCCATTCTCCCCAGTACTCCTGAATCCTCCCCGGTCGTGGAGGAATAGGGGAGGCCGCGGGAGCCGGTTCCCGCCGCCAGCGACACCGTCCGGGCCGTGCGGGGCAGTCCTAGGTCACCTGCTCAGGCTCGGCCAATCGGATCGGCACCTCGGTCCCGTCCGGGAAGCGCGCGGCGAGTACGAGTTCGCCGTCCATCGCTTCGATGAACTTCTTGAGCGTGCCGATGTACAGCTCACTGCGGCGTTCCATCTTCGATACTTCCGCCTGAGTCACGCCCAGGAGCTCGGCCATAGCTTCCTGCGTCAGCCCCTTGGCCTTGCGCAGCTGCGACAGGTGGAGCTGGTCGCTGAGGCTCCGCGCCTCCGACTCGATGCGCGCCCGAGTGGCCGGGGTGACGCGGGTCTTGATGTCCGTCCAGGACTGTCGCTTCATAGCAGGCCTTCCTTCGCCAGGGCCGCGAGGTATTCGTCGTACAGGTCGTCGGCCACCGGCACGTGCTGCTCGTACCAGCGGTCCTGCCCGGTCTTGTCGCCGCCGAGCAACAGGATCGCCGCGCGGCGCGGGTCGAAGGCGTAGAGCACCCGGTACGGCCGCCCCGCGTGCTGGATGCGCAACTCGCGCATGTGCCGATGGCGTGAGCCGTGGATGCCCGACGAGTAGGGGAAGGGCAGCGACGGACCGTGTTCGACCAGCAACTCGACCACACGACCCACATCGACCTGTTCGTCCTCGGACAACCGCACGAACCAATCCGCGAACGTGTCGGTGCCCTCGACCTCCCAGGCCATGCTGCAGTATGCCTTGAGAGGAATAGTTGTTCAAGGGAATGTTGCCGCCGGCTCGCGCTTGCTGCGGTCTCTCGCATCCCAGGGTCCGCACAGCCGTCATGGAGATGCCATCGGTTCGCGCGCAGCAACGCTACGACCACCGCCTCCGGCACCTGTCCAGCGCGGCGAGACGACAGGCTTGATGCTGAGCCAAGGCCTGCGCTGGGCCCCTCCTGACGCAGCAGCCCTCGTGGTACCCTGCGGCGCGTCAGCCCTCCCTGGCAGGTGAACACGTCGCGGTGGTCGCTGCAGTTGCCGTCATCGACCTCGCGCATCTCGAGAGCTCGGGAGCCGCGCGTGACTGGATGGTCCGCGCGCAGGAGGTCGCAGGTGATGCGTTGTGCGGTGCTCGTCCTGCCGTGCGCATGCGGCGCCGCCTTGCTCGCGGCGCAGCCGCCATCGCCTGCCTCCGCCACGGCGCCACCGCGCGATAGCCGCCCCGCGCCACTGCCTGCGTCGCCTGCGAGTGATGCGCGAATGTTCGGCCGTGTGATCGACGCCGAGACCTCGCGTCCGCTGCGAGGCGCGTTCGTCCTCGCCGTGCGGCAGCGCCTGCCGGACGGGACCCGGATCGCCGAACGCCAGGACTCGCGCCCACCAGCAGCCACGCGCACGGACGCCGATGGCCGCTTCTCGCTCGGTGAGCTCGACCCCGGCGAGTACGCGGTCATCGTGCGGCGCTCCGGTTACGTGCAGCAGCAACTCGGCCAGGCCTCGCCCAGCACCCCTGCACGGCAACTCGTCGTCGGGCCGGGGGCCGTCGCCGGCCCGCTCGAGTTCGGCTTGGTGCGGAGTGCGGTGATCAGCGGCCGCGTACTGGATGCGAACGGCTACCCGGCCGATCGCGTCACCGTCCGGGCTGAGCAGTTACGCTCGGTGGACGGAGTGTCGCGCCTTCAGGCAGGCTCGCAGGCCACTACCAACGACCTCGGCGAGTTCCGCGTCTTCGGGCTCGCACCAGGCCGCTATGTCGTGTCGGCCATTCCGCCGCAGGCATCGGCACCACGTGCCACATTCGCCGAGACACCCGAACGCGAGCTCGTGCCCACCTTTGCCCCGTCGGCCACCGCCCTGCACGAGGCGCAGCCGATTCGCGTTGGCCCGGGCGACGAGGCCGAAGCGCACATCCACCTCGTCGAAGCTACGGTCGCCACGGTGGCGGGGAGCGTCATCGACAGCGCCGGCAAGCTCGTCACCGAGGGGTTCGTCGGCCTTCAGCCTCGCGAAGGATGGCGGGTGACGCAGGGCACCTCGACGCCTGTGAACGGCAATGGCACGTTCACGATCCTTGGTGTCGCGCCAGGCGCCTACACGCTCACGGTGTCGCCACGCATCGACTCCGGGACGCGGGAGGAACGCGCGACGCAACTGGCACGCAGCGAAGTCGGGATGCTCGACGTCGACGTCAGCGGCGACGTGCGCGGCCTCATCCTGCGGACGCAGCCGGGGACCACGGTACAAGGGCGACTCGTGGTGGAGGGAGACGCCTCTCAGCTGCGCGGCCGCGACGTGCGCGTCCAGGCGACGTCGATCAGCGCCTCGCGCACGTGGAATCCACAGGCGCGGGCGCAGGTGAGGCCGGACTTGACGTTCGAGCTCGTCGGCGTGCGCGGCCCTTCGGTGCTGCGCATCGGCAACGGACCCGCCGGTTGGTGGACCCGCGCTGTGCGCGTCGGGGGAGTCGATGCCACCGACGGCCACGACTTCGGCGTCGCCCGCACCGTCGTTGACGTCGAGCTCGTCGTGAGCACCAGGCCCAGTGGACTGCGCGGCCGCGTCGTCACGTCTGCTGGCGGACCGGCGACCGATGCCGTCGTCATCGGCTTCGACGACGACGCGCGCAGGTGGGGACGGCCGGTCGTCGCCAACACCTTCATGGTGAGACCGGTGGAGGACGGCACGTGGTCGATCGACATGCTGCGCCCGGGCTCGTATCGCCTCGTGGCGGTCCCGGCGGCGACGGCTCGCGGCGACGACCTCGGGGATCCCGACTACCTCAGGGAGCTTCTTCCGCGTGCCCGCGTGGTCTCCGTCCCGGAAGGGGAAACGCCGGAGGCCGTGATCGTGATGGAGGTGCCGTGAGGTCGCGTCGCCTGTGGGCCGCGGCCGTGCTATTGACCGGCGTGGCGTTCGGTTCGCCGGGCATCGCGCACCTCTTCGCTCAGATGCGATCTGGGGTCGTGATGGGCGTGTCGTCGCCGCCCGCGGCACGGCCTGACGGCACCGGCACCCTCCGCGGTCGCGTCGTCGAGGGCGGGAACGGGCAGCCGCTGCGCGGCGCCACGATCTGGGCCAGTTGGCGCGCCGCGGAAGGGGAGGGGCAGGCCCAGTTCTCCACCCGCACCGACGGCCTTGGTGGGTTCACGATCGAGCGCCTGCCGGACGGCGTGTACTTCGTGCACGTGCAGCGCCAGGGGTTCTACGACGGGCCGGGCACGAACCAGTCACCGCGACAGGTGACGTTGCGTGGAGGCGGCACCATCGACCTGGGCGACGTGCGCCTCCTGACGGGGGGTGTCCTGACGGGGCGTGTCCTCGACCATCACGGCGAACCTGTCGTCGGCGGCAGGGTCACGGCACTGGGGCGACTTCCCGGGCAGGAGGTCCTGATGCCTCTGGGCGGCACCGCCGTCACCGACGACCGTGGTGTCTACCGTGCGCATGGGCTGATGCCCGCGACGTACACCGTGCGCGTGGTGCCGCCGGGCCCCTCGGGTCGAGGTGCCGTCAGGTTGCAGGGGAACGAGCCCGAGTCCCTGCCAGCATTCGCCACCAGCACCTCCGAGCTGTCGGCCGCCGAGTTCGTCGATGTGCGGGCCGGGGAGGCGGCGATCCTCGATGTCCGACTCGGCGCAGGACGCCTGTCGCGAGTGGTCGGGCGGGTGGTCGTGCCGGGTGAGGCGGCGACGAGCACGCAGCTGAGCGTCTCCCTGCACCTCATCGATCCTGGGGTGCAGTTTGCGATGGCGTCGGCCAGGCCCCAGCCGGACGGGTTGTTCGAGCTCCTCGATGTCGCGCCCGGACGCTACCGCGTGGTCGCGGAAGAGTTGATGGGTGTCACTCCGCAGGGCATGAACCGGCGTCGCGCCGGCTGGGCGGAGATGGCCGTGGCTGGCGAGCCGGTCGTCGAGGTCGCGGTGCCGATTGGCTTCGGTGCGGTCGTGCGTGGCCGCGTCGAGGTCGAGGGGGGCGACGTCACGACCCTGCACGATCGACCGCTCGAGGTCGTCACGTCGTCGGTGGCGGCGAGACACTTCCTGCAATCGGGATCGATGGCCTCGTCGACAATCAGCGACCTGACGTTCACCCTGCGTGACGTGCTTGGTCACCAGCAACTGCACGTGCAGGGACTGCCGCCCGACTGGTGGCTCAAGTCCGTGCTGATCGATGGCGAGGACGTGTTCGAGGGCCGCGAGTTTCCGGTCACTGGCACCGTGGACGGCGTCGTGCTGCTCGTCTCGTCGCGTCCGTCCGGTGTGCGGGGCGCGTCGCGGGAAGCGCGGACGCCCTGAGGGGATCGTCCGTGCTGGTACTGCCTGGTAACAGTGTCGAGGCCCCACGCAGACATCAGTCCGCTGGCCGCATTGCGACCGTCACGGCGGATGGCAGCTTCACCGCAGGGGCTCTCCGGCCAGGGCGGTACCGGCTCGTGGCGCTTTCGCCCAAGGCACGCAGCGCTTACGACCGGCTCGGTCACGAGGAGCGGCGAGCGTTGATGGCCGCGCAGGGACGCGTCGTCGATGTGGTCGAGGGACGTCTCGTCACGGTGGAACTGCCACTGGTGGAACGCTGACGGAGCGGCACTCCGAGAACGGTACCGGTCGGAATCGCGCCCCTACCTCCACGGAGACCTGCGAAGGCACGACGCCACCATCGTCTGGTGCGCGATGATCGGGGACGCTCACGGATGAGGGGAGGCGGCGGGAACCGCGCCCGTGTCCGCCTTAGCCGGAGCACAGAACACGCCGGATTTCGATGAACTGGCTTCCGCGCCTACGCGCGAATCGACCCACTCCGGGGAGAAATACGGGAGGGGAGGCGGGAACGGAACTGAACTGTTGCTCCTAAGTGACTGATGGTCAGTCACTTAGGTTGGTGGAGGCGGCGGGAGTCGAACCGGTTGACTCTCAGCCGTGCAAGTCATTGCAGGCGCGCGACTTCTGGCGTTAACCCCTGCAAGTGCCACAGTTAGCCCATTCTCCGTGAGTGCACCCCAGTTCACCGCAGTCCTCCCGAGTCACCCCCAGTCGTGGAGGAATAGGGGAGGCCGCGGGAGCCCGTTCCCGCCGCCGGACCGGAGATGGAGCGCCGGCACGCTCGGCTCCGAGGCGAGCGGTACAATCAGCACGGCGACGCCATGTCCAATCCCGCCGAGGTCCTTGCCGTCCTGGCTGGTCATCTTCCAGAACTGCACACGCATGCCGTGAGTGGACTCTGGGTGTTCGGCTCGGCGGCGCGGGGGGAGCTTCGCCCCGACAGCGATGTCGACGTCTTGGTGGAGTTCGACCGCCCCGTCTCCCTCTTCGAGTTCTCGCGCCTGCGTCGGCGCCTGGAGCACCTGTTGGGACGGCGCGTCGACCTCGTCACTCGCGACGCGCTCAAGCCGCAGATGCGGGAACGCATCCTCAATGAGGCCGTGCGTGCCGCCTAGGGACTCGTCACTGCGCCTGCAGGACATCATCGAGGCCATCACACGGATCCGCCGGTACACGGCCACGCACACCCGGGAGTCGTTTGCGGCAGACGACATGACCGTCGATGCCGTGGTGCGAAATCTCGAGGTGATCGGTGAAGCCGCGCGCCATGTGGACGAGGACACCGTGCGCCGGTTGGCAGCGGTGCCGTGGCGCGACATGCGCGATCTCCGGAACCTGCTCGCGCATGAGTACTTCGGCGTGAGTATCCCCATCATCTGGGAAACCGTCGTCCGAGACCTGCCCCAGGTGCTCGAGATGCTGCAGGCCGACCTCCAGCAGTAGCCGCGGCCACCCTTGTGCATGCGTGTCCGTGTGCAGTCGCGGTCGTCGCCTCCCTCACGTGTAGGGCTTGGCCTGGCTCTTCTGGCAGGCTGCTGGCTGCTGGCGGGAGGCGGGCTCCGCGCCGCGGTCCCTGACGCGTGGCTCGCGGTGATCGATCTCTACCTCGCCGGTGACTACGTCGCGGCGACCCGGGCGCTTGATGGTTCCTTGCAGCAGGGGCGAGAGCCCGAAGTCTCGGCGGCGCTCGCGCGGATTCGCCAGGACCTTGGTGCGTCGCGGGCCGGCAGCGACGAGCGGCGGCAGTCCGTGCGTCGACTGCAGGGCGCGGTGCTTGTGCCGCTTGAATCGCTGCTGCCGCTTTCGGCACGCGTCGCGGATGACCCGCGGTTTATACCCCTCGAACAGGCGCTGCGTCAGGGCATCGACGCTGTCGCCGCCGTGGAACGATCCACCGAGCCCGCCCTGGGCGCGTTCCGGGCATGGGCGCAGGTTGGCCTCATGCAGTTCCTCCTGAACACCGGCCGGGTCGCGGAGGCGGAGCAGGTGGGGCAGGGGATGCGCCTGCCGCGGCAGCTTCCGGATCTGCAGGCCGAGCATGACCTGCTGCGCGGGGTGGTGCGCGAGCGCACCGCGCGCATCGTCACCGGCGGGGCGAGCGGCGGGCAGACGTTCGTGGTGCCCGAGGCGGTCGGCGCACAAGGCGCGATCGGGAGCGGCAGCGCGGCGGGGGGCGTCACCGGGCGTGTGGATCGCGCCGTGCTCGCCCGCCGGTACTGGGCGTCAGCGGCCCGATGGTACGAGCGGGTCCTCGACGCCAGGCCTTCCCATCCCGAAGCACGTCTGCGTCTGGCGCGCACGTGGCTGGATCGCGGTGAGGCGGACCGGGCGCTGACGATGCTCGCACCGCTCGTGACACCGCCCTGTGCCTCGTCGGTCTGTGCCCTCGCCGTGCTCTTCACGGGCGAGGCGTACGAGCGTCGCGGCAAGGTTGGCCGCGCGGCCGAGTCGTACCGGGCTGCCAGCGCCGATGCCCGCACCCGGCAATCGGCGGTGCTGGCCCTGCTGGGCCTGTCGCTGCCTGATGACGCGGAGCAGGGGCTCGTGCTGGCCCGTACCCTGGCAGGCTCGTCGGCACCGACAGACGATCTCCCCGACGCGTGGAGCGTGTACGTCGGCGGCCGCCGCGATGATGTGGAGGCCGTGCTCGGGCCGTTGCGGCGAGGGCTGCGCCCGTGACGCGTACCGTGGTGGCTACGGTGATCGCTTTGCTCGTGAATGTAGGAAGCGTCGTCACACGAGGGCAGGAGGTGACGCTGCGCGCGCGGGTAGACGTCGTCACCATCGACGCGTTCGTGCACCACGAGGGGCGCCCGATCATGGGGCTGACCGCTGCCGACTTCCTCGTGCGCGACAACGGGGTGGAGCAGGAGGTGCGGGCGCTCGGGACGACCGACAGCGCGCACGTCATCGTGGCGCTCGACCTGAGCGGCAGCGTGGCCGGTGACGTCCGGTCGCGCCTCGAGGGGGCCGTCCGCGGCCTGCTGGACCGGCTCACGGCGGGCGACCGCGTGTCGCTCCTCACGTTCGCGGACCGGGTGCGCGTCCATCACGTCTCCGACGTCCCGACCATGGTGCGCCTCGATGATCTCGCGCGCGTCCCGGCCTTGGGAGCGACGACGCTGCTCGACGCCCTGCTCGTGGGCAGCCAATTGGCGCGAGCGGATACGCGCCCCGCCCTCCTCCTGGTCTTCACCGATGGCGCCGACACGGCGAGTTGGACGACGGCCGGGCGGGTGCTCGAGGCGCTGCGCCAGGCGTCGGTCACGGTCGTGCCCGTCGCCGCGGGCCTGCCGTCAGCGGCACCGAGCCCACGCGATGCGACGTACTTCCGCACGCGGTCCTGGTTGGCTGCCTCGCCTGGAGACCTGGTGCGGTTGATGGACAGGCTGGCCGAAGCGACTGGCGGCGAAGTCGTGCGCCTCGAGCGCAACGCGGCACTCGCCGACGCGTTCGGCCGCATCCTCGACCGGTATCGTCAGCGCTACCTGCTGTCGTTCACGCCGCGGGCGGACAATCCGCGAGGCTGGCACCGGCTGGACGTGCGCCTGCGCCAGCGCGCTGGAACCGTGGTCGCGCGTCCGGGCTATGTCGCGCCTTGAACGTGCCTTGCTGACCTGCGCATCACAGGGTCACAGGCGCTTCAGCAGCGCCAGGTCGCCGGCGATGAGCGCTTCCTTCTTGACCCGCGTCCAGCGCTTCAGTTGCCGTTCACGTGCCCGCGCTCGAAGCCTGTCGGTGTGCTGTTCGGCATACACGAGCGTGACCGGAAGGCGCTGACTCGTGAAGCCTGAGGCCTCGCCGGCCCGGTGGGTAAGGACCCGCGCGACCACATCGCTCGTCTCGCCGACGTAGAGCGAGTCGTCAGCACACCGCAGGATGTAGACGTAGTGCACGGTTGGACGACGATGGCATCGTCGTCGGGCAGAGGGGAAGCCCTTCGACTCGTGGCCAGTTCGCCTGCGGCTCACTGTCCACTCGCTCAGGGCATTCGACCCGCGGTGGCTCGCCATGAGCGAGCCTGCCCTTCGACTCGGACGCAGGGCGTCCTCGCTCAGGGCGTCGCCGGCTCGCCGGAGGCGAGACGGTGGGCGAGTCGAATGGAACTGGATTCGGGTGCTAAGGGCCCTTCGACTCACGCCCGGTTCGCCTGCGGCTCACCGTGCGTTCGCTCAGGGCATTCGACCCGCGGTGGCTCGCCATGAGCGAGCCTGCCGGCTCGCCGGAGGCGAGACGGTGGGCGAGTCGAATGGTGGAGGCGGCGGGAGTCGAACCCGCGTCAAAGTGTTGATGGCAAACGACTTGTGGCGAGTTGAGGCCAATAGAATCGGGCTTCTTTCGCTGCCTGCATCACTACGGCAACCAGCTCCACGGGCCCAGAAACGGCGGGTCCGTGGAGAAATCTTGGAGAAGGATTTCGGCTTCTCCACCGGAGTGATCATGAAGCCTCGCAAGCCCCACTACGCCTTCGACCCGCACGTCTCCTACGCTGATCGCCTCTTCGACCTGAACCACTGGATCCGCTCCAACACGGGCGTGATGAAGGCGGCTGCGCCCAACGGGGTACGGCCCTTCCCGGCGTTGTACCGTCTGACCCGCGAACACGTTCGCCTGCTGCGCCTGTGGAAGAAGGTCGAGGTCGCTCGGGCTCGACTCGCGGCAACTCAGGCCGCCGTAGCCCACACGGGCCAGTCGCTCCCCGGTGGGTATGCATTCGACCTGGCACGGACGGATGTGATGGAGGCGGAACTTCGCGTTGGAGAACTTCGCGCCAGCCTGCGCCATGAACGGGAGAAGGAGAAGCCGTCATCTCGTGTCATCGCACGACTCCAGCATCGCCTGCGCCTTGCTCGTCGTCGGCTGGAGGATCGACGGGAGGAACTCGAAGACGCGACGTGGGACGACATGATGCAGACGTTCGCCTCGTTCGCCTGTGAGGGACAGCCGGAGTGCAAGCCGGACGACCCGTGCCGCTCGTGCCTTGCGCGGACCAGGCTGGCCGAGCGCGAGGAGGACGAGGGGGCGCCCTCGCTGCAGTGAAGTGCAGGAGTCCTTGCCGTCCGTCTCGTCCAGCCCTTTTACCTTGTTGTGGAAGAAGTGATGCAGGGGAGAGCAGGGCAGGCGAGGTGGACCGGATGGACGCCTTGGACGTGACGGCGTGACGGCGATGACGGCAGGGAAGGGGGTGATGCGCACGGCTCCCGCGACATCCTCCCTCTCTCCATCTCCCTAGTGCGGTAGTCACGTCCTTCCTCCCGCCCTCGATAGGAACGTCCTGGACTCCCAAGATTCTCGCGAGGGCGGTTGCTAGCCAGGGCCGCGCCGTCACTGCCGTCACCCTGTCACCACACCCTGTCACCACCCACTCGTGACCTCCGGGTCACACCTCCCACCTCCATCCCCCATGCGCGCTGCCCTGTACGCCCGTGTCTCCACCCTCGATCAGGAACCCGAGAACCAACTGCGCGAGCTTCGCTCCTACGTCTCCCACCGCCAGTGGCAGGCGAGGGAGTACGTCGATCACGGGGTCAGCGGGGCGAAGGAGTCCCGCCCCTCCCTCGATGCGCTCCTGAAGGACGCCAAGCGGCGGAGGTTCGATGTCCTGGTGGTGTGGAGGCTCGATCGCCTCGGGCGCAACCTCCGCCATCTCGTCCTGTTCCTCGATGAACTGCAGGCCCTCGGCATCGCCTTCGTCACCCTGGGGGAGGGCATCGACACCTCGACGCCAGCAGGACGTCTCCAACTCCACATCCTCTCGGCGATGGCCGAGTTCGAGCGGGCGCGGATCGCGGAGAGGGTGAAGGCGGGGCTAGCTAGGGCGAAGGCGCAGGGGAGGCGGTTGGGGAGGCCGAAGAGGCAGCGGCTGACTGAGAGCCAGCGGGCGGAGCTAGCGGGGCTGAGCGTACGCGATGCTGCCAAGCGACTGGGGGTGTCGGCGGCGACGGCTCATCGGCTGCTAGTCGCTGCCTAGGGCGAATCGGGTTCTCGGCTGGGGGCCGCTGCCTCGCGTTCCTCCAGCACTTGCCGAATCCTGACGAGTTCCACCTTGAGGCTCTTCAGCACGCCGGGGATCTTCTGGAGTTCGTAGCCTGTCCTGACCTCCTCGTTGTCGTACGAAAGCGCCCTTAGCAGTACCTCCGTGTCGATCTGGAACGTTTGGACGTGCTGCTGGCCCGAGCTGTCCTCCCAGAACGTGGTGCCGCTGACCGCGCGGTCGCTGTTCCCAGTAACCACGCTGTGGCTTGCACCGACTAGAACGTGCGTGTCGCGGCCAGGAAGGATTGCCGGGACAGGCTGGCAGAACAGTCGGTCGGCTGGTTTGCCTGCCACCACGAGTGGTACCCGCCACTCGACTCTCACGTTGCGAGCCACCCCGCCGCCCGTGTTCACCAACCGAAGAACAGAAAGGCCATACCTAGAGTAGGTGTCCAGGACGACGTGAACCGCTGGCTGCATCTGGTCACGGTGTATGGCGACGGTCTCCATGGTGACCAGCGCGGCGATGGAAGCGGTGGTCACGGCTAAAAGACCAGCAACGGCCGACCAACGCTCAGGCCCGGATGCGGCCCACGCGATCCAGCCAGACCCGGCTAGGCAACCTACGGCCAGCAAGACAAGCGGGACTGCAACGGCCACCATGCTGCGGAACCGCAAGAGCAACAACCTGACCTCCGAATCCGGCACGAGGCCCGCAGCGGCGAGGGCTAGCGCGGCGCCCTGCATTGATGCCCGTGCTCGCCTACCACCCTAGCAGACCGCGTGGACCGAGGTGTCTCAACAAACCCTGCCGCCGACCCGCTCACTTTCGCCTGGAAACGCACGGCGATCCCCGCGGTCGGCCCGGTCAATGGAGCGTCTCAGAAAACAGTCCATTACTGAGACGGGGCAGTGGCGCGATGCAGAAGGACGCGCGGGACTAGCTCCTCTAGTGCCGACACAGCCTGGCGCACACTCTCATCGCTGACCGCGCTGCCATGCGCAATCAGGCTTCGGATTCGGTAGCAGTCTCCCGCCGCCCTGACCGCCTCCTCCTGTTCACTGCTGGGCCCAGACGCGTAAGCCTTGCCTACGAGGGACTTGATCTGGCGGGTCAGGGAGGTCTGCTTCAGGTAGCCAACACTCTGCGCAAGCTGGTTCAGTGCGTGCACTACCTCCGGCTCGCCTGCCGAATCGGCGCTCGCCTTGGCCTCTCTCTGCCAACGCTCGACCAGTTCGCCGACCACTGGCGGGTTGGGCGACTCGTCTCGCAGCGTCTCCAAGCAGATCACCAGCGCAATCAGGCGAGCGGTTCTTGTGCCGAGGGTGAAGTGCGAGAAGTAGAAGTCGAGTGCTAGCTGTAGCTCCAGGTCGACACTAGCTAGAGAGCATCGAGCCGCCATCTCCGCGGAGAGGCTGGCGGGGTTGCGACGAACGGTGGCGGTCACGTCCCCCATGTAGATCCACCGCGGCTCCCGGTCAGTGGGAAAGACCGATGGTAGGTATCCATCACCGAGTCCATGAACGGGTTCAGTGAAGCCCAGATGTTCTGCGCTCCGTTCCGGATCAGGTGACCAGGCGATATGCCCTACACTGCGTTCGAGCTGCAGTGGCCAATGGAGACTCGCTGCTGCAACCTGCAACACGGCGGTGAGCTTCTCGCGTAGCCGCTCGCCCTCGGGCTGACCAAGGCACCCATCGACGCGAAGGATGTACCAGTCGCCACGGCGGCCAAGTCTTGCGGGCTTTCCATCGAAACTGAAGACGTGCTCGGTGTCGAGCGCGATCTCTGTGCCCTGCAGCAACCTGAAAGGTATCCGCGCCGAGTAGTCTTGATGTAGCAATGCCGACTTGGCTTCAGGACGCTCGCCCACAGATCCTCCGTTGGCGCAGAATGCGCAACTCCTCCCCCCCGCCCCCCGCCAGCACCCCCACCCCGGGCTGGTGTTAATTGCCGCCAGGAAAATCGCAGGGGTGCGAAGGGGCGTGACCCCTGCAGTGACGCGAGCGTGCCCGACCTATGTGCCTGGTCCACCACCCACGCCCTTGTTTGCGGCCATCTCGACGGACGCTCCACAGCGGCATGAGCCGGCCCACCAGCCCAGCTACTCAAGCACCAGTCCGCTATCGGTCAATCCGGCGTCGCCGTCTCCAGAGAACGGCCGCTGCTGGCAGAAGTAACGCGATTGTCGCCGGCTCCGCTACGTATGCAGTGATGTGGAAGTTTCCCCTCAGCTGGTAGTCGCCGTTCGCGTCAAGCGCCAAGAAGGGGCCGCCAAAGTACGGATAGCCGAAGTCGTCGGGCTTGGTCAGCAGGAAATGGGCCGCACCGCGTAGCTGAGCAAACTTCAGGGCGTTCGCCGGATCCAGCGGAATCTGGTACTCGGCACGGACGGTCGGGTCGCTTGGCCGAAAGATCGAGACCATGATGGGGCTATTGAGCCCAGGTGCCAATGTCCCCAGCGTTGGCTGCCCTCTAAGCCACCCGTACGCCGTCACCGGACCGAGCGCAAACACCTGTGTGGGCGCGGGAAAGACCAACGTGGGAGCTAGCTCGATCGAAAGCCCGACGCCCGCGAGTGCATCATCCGCCGAGAGCGTGAGCGTTACTGGGAATGTGCAAAAAGTCGGGCGTCTGTACTTGTCGTAAACGCACGGCGACAGGGGAGATGCTGACGCCATGGATGGCAGGGAGGCCAACGTAAGGCCCAGAGCGATAGAGCCAACTGACGACGGCAGGCATCTGGCAAAGGAACTCCCAAGACGAGACCAAATGAACCGCATCGCTAAACACTCCTCGTGAGTAGGGACACCGACACAGAGCAAGTCTGTGGGTGCCTTGTAGCTCTGGCCCTAGACGCAATGAATCTAGCATGCGAACCAATCAAGCGTGGCAGTAGGGATACTCGCCGCGAAGAATGCTCCTTCGCCTGGTGACGGTCGCCGTGGCCGGGGACAAGGTCGCTCCAGTCCGCGCCTGGAGGGCAGAGCTGCGTGGGCCTTACGCCAGAAAACATGGGTGACGCGTGCGACTGCCGCGCGAGGGCTTCAGAGTGGCGCGCCATCCCCGTCTGCTTCAGCGCGCGTGTGCGCCACCAATGGCGCGGGACGTGGCCGGCAGAATCATGTCCGCGAGCGCCACCGCGGCGAGATGCTGAGCGTCGTCGGCGCCTCTGCGACAAACGGGCACGTCGATGGCCCATAGCTGGCCGGCTTCCTCGGCGAGGCGCTCCGCGATGGCGATGGTGCAGACGATGCGCGTCGACACGGCCATCGAGCTTCGCCAGCGGCGCCGTGTTGATCGCCTTCAAACGAGTCGGCCGCGGGTTCGACGTCAGCGGCTGCAGGCGCACGGCCTTGCCCGGGGCCACGCCGCCCTAGTCCTCGTGCACGGCAGGCCGCCAGAAACCCGGCCCAATAAGGTAGCGCGACACGAGCGGCGCGAAGCGCGGCGTCGGCGCCCGCTGGGCGGCACGCCAAGCCACTTGCGGGGGGCACTTCTTGACCGTCACCCGCGACCGGCCCATCTCCCGCGCCACGGCGCTTTGCAGCCGCCCCTCCACCAGCATCTCTCCAGCGGACCCATCGCTGCGCCCCGTCCACGGAGTGAGGCGAGGGCGGGTCTTCATCGGCCCGGCGATCGTGTCTAGCGGGCAGCCACCAGAAACTAGCTATGGCTAGGCGTTGGTGAGGTGACTCGCCGCGTCGTCCTGCTGCCAGGCTGCGGGCGATCGATCGTACCCGCCGCCAACCCCATGCCCACGGACCGCTCTCCCCTTGCCCCGGCAAGCTGAAAGCTGAGCCCCGCGTCAACCTAGTCGAAGGGGCTGAAATGCGGCGTTCTCAGCCTGTCAATAGGGAGCCAAGCGTCAGAAAAAATTGAACTTAATCGATTCTGATCGTGTTCGTCTCGCGAACTAGCTGTAGACTAGGTATTGCGACAAGGTAAACCTTGCCGTCGGCGTGCAAAAGCGGGCACGCGCGAACGCATCGAAGGGAACAATGACGGAAGCCAATCAGGGCACGCCGCACCAGATGGTGGGGCTGCAGCGGGCAAGTGACGGCAGTGACGGCCGGGACGGGCCGGACCAGCTTGCGCGTCTCATGGAACTGGCGGACACGAGCGGGATGATGCTGTTCCACAGCACCAGGAAGCAGTCGTACGCCATGGTCCCGGTGGGCGAGGGCAGCAGGGTGCTTGCCGTCACCTCGGACGAGGTGGGCGACTGGCTGGGGCAGCGGTTCTACGCCACGTACGGCGTTCCGCCGAGTGCGCACGCGCTCGACGTGGCCGTGCGTGCGCTCTCCGGGAAGGCGAGGTTCGGTGGCGAGGAAAGGGACCTGTTCCTCCGCCTCGGCTCCCGGGAGAACAGCCATGTAGTGGAGGTGGATCTGGGTGACGAAGTCGGTCGCGCCGTGCAGATCACCGCCTCCGGCTGGACGGTGGTGCCTAGTGCGACGCTGATGTTCCGCCGGCCTTCGGCGATGGCCGCGTTGCCGACGCCTGCGCCGGGCGGGTCGCTGGAACTGCTTCGTCCCTTCGTCAACGCCAGCCACGACCACTTTCAGCGGCTGGTGGGCTTCCTCGTGGCGTGCTGCCGGCCGAGTGGCCCATATCCGATCCTGGAGATCACCGGGCCCCAGGGCGCTTCCAAGACGACGCTCGCCCGCGTGATTCGTGCCCTGATCGACCCCAGCCTCGCCACGGCGCGTTCGGCTCCGTCCAACGACCGCGACTTGGCAATTGCCGCGCACAACGCATACCTGTTGTCGTTCGACAACATGAGCCAGATCAGCCCTCAAATGTCCGATGCCCTCTGCCGCATCTCGACGGGCGGCGGCTGGAGCGGGCGTGCCCTGTATCACGACGCCAAGGAGATGGTGCTGGAATACAGCCGCCCCATGGTTCTCAACGGCATCATCAGCCTCGCCAGGCGGCCGGACCTGCTGGAGCGCACGATCCCGATCGAGTTGCAGCCGATCAAGGTCAGGAGGTCCGAGGATGAACTGTGGCGCGACTTCGGCGCCGTGCGGCCTCTCATCCTCGGTGCGCTCTACGATGCTGTGGCTTGCTCCCTCTCTCGTCGTCACCTCCCCGAGCCGACGGGGCTGCCGAGGCTCGCGGACTCCGCGGTGTGGGTTCACAACGCCGAGCCCTCGCTTGGCTGGCCGCCGGGAACCTTCATCAACCTCATGACCGAGGTGCGCCGGAACGCAGCGCGCCGCGCCCTCCACGAGTACGACGGCTTGCTTGCGGCGCTCATCTGCCTCGTGGACAGCGCTCACAGCGCGGGTGGTAAGGAGTGGAAGGGCACGATGTCGGACCTGCTCACCTACCTGGTCAAGACCGAGGTTGGTGGCCTGCCGAACGCGCCGAGTGGGCTTGGTGACCTGATGCGCAGGCTTGTTCCGGCGCTCGCCGAGGAGGGCATCGACGTCACCTTTGACCGCAACCGCAATACCAGGTTCGTCCTGATCGGCTACCGCCAGTTGGCGACCGAGGGCGTCGACTAGAGCTGGTCGTAGCTACCGTCACACGATGTCGCACAGAGGGGCGGCGGTTGGGCGCCGCCGCCACTCGATCTCCTATCGCTTCTAACCTTAGTGCCTTTACGGGCGTACCGCTATTCCAAACTCAATAGCACAGCGCGGCGGCTGCGCGTTTGGATCTGACACCGTCACATGCTCCTTCCCGATGCCACGAGCAGCGGTTGCACGGCGAGACACATTTCGATAGGCTCAGGCTCCCTCCTGAGCGCGGACACAGATCCGCGCGGTGAGCATGTTTTTCTCCACGATCGAGCACTCGCGCTCTACGCGAGGTCACCGCCAGTCAGTCGAGGAGCCGTGCATGTGGGCCCTGCCGTCACTGCATCCTTCTTCGACCTGCCAATGTCGATTCAGATGTTTGCTTCAGGGCGACATCTGACAGGAACCAACGTGAGCCGCACAGTTCAGGATGTTCTTGTCAAGGTCCTCCGGCTTGCCTTCTTGCTCGCCTCTTTCGTATCGTTCGCGTCTCACTCGAGGGCTCAGGTAGTCATCAGCCAGGTATACGCCGATGGCGGATGGCTGACAGGGTCTGGATGGAGCAACGACTACGTCGAGCTGCACAACAACGGGTATTCGTCTGTCAGCCTTTCCGGTTGGGAGCTTAGGTACTTTCGGTTCTCCTCAAGTTTTCCGAGCACCCTTCGCCTTTCCGGTTCTATCGGTCCTGGCAAGTACTACCTGATCAAGTTGAACGGTTCGATCTCTCAGCCTCGGCCGCTTCCCACACCGGATGCTACCGGCTCGATCGACCTCTCAACGTCAGGGGGCTCGCTCTATTTGATGACGTCTCTCGATAAAGTCAGCGACCTCTTCGGGTATGGCTTCTCGACTGAGTTCGCTGAGGGAGACCCTTACACCCGATCCATGGGCTACAGCGCCGCCTTTCGGCGTGGCGGAGGGTGCGTAGACACTGACGACAACTACTTCGACTTCTACTCCGGCCAGCCGGTTCCGCTGAACAGCCAAGCTAGCGCATGGAGTTGCGGGGTCACACCACCTCCGCCGACTTGCACCTACTCGGTGTCGCCCACGAGTCTGTACGGAACGGCAGCGGGAGGTGCCGGCAGCGTGTTCGTTACCACGCAGGCTGGTTGTGCATGGACTGCCGCCTCGGAGGCCAACTGGATTTCCTTGACCAGTGCGTCCGTCGGTTCAGGAAGCGCCACTGTGTCGTTCTCAACGCCTGCGAATGCCTCTACCTCCGCTCGAGCAGGTGTGCTTCTGGTGGCTGGCACCGCGGTTTCGATCAATCAAGATGGCGCTGCCAGTGCGACCTGCTCGACAGTCGCAGGCGGTGTCACGGATGGTGGGTTCGAGGCGGGCGCGCCCTGGCCGGCATGGACCCAATCGTCTCAGGTGTTCACGACCCCGTTGTGTGGCCCCACAAGCGGGTGCGGCACCGGCGGGGGGACCGCACCGCCAAGGACTGGCGGGGGATGGGCGTGGTTCGGCGGCGCCTCGCAGCCTGAGGTGTCAACGGTCTCACAGAACATGGTGCTCCCGAGATCGAGCAGCCTGTCCCTCCGCTTCTACCTTCGCAATGGCTCTGTCTCGGACCCGTACACCGACACCTTGACGGTGCTCGTGGACGGTGCCGTAGTCCAGACGATCACGGAGCTCTCGACGCCGTCGTCAACGTACATCTCCTGGGAAGTTGACGTCACCCCGTACGCGGATGGCGCTGTCCACAACGTCGCCTTCAGGTATACGGGCACCACCAACGGGTTCTCCAATTTCACGGTCGATGACGTCGACCTGTACAGTTGTCCGCTTCCAGCGCCGTCGATCACCGTGTCTCCGTCCACTTGGATGGCGCCCGTGGACGGTGGCACCCAGTCGATCACAGTGGCAGCGAACCGGACTGATGCCGCATGGAGTGCCGTAAGCAGTGCACCATGGGTATCCGTCGCCCCATTGAACGGCGTTGGGAGTGGTTCGGTGAGCCTCACGGCCAGCTCGAATGCTGCCAGTACCCTTCAGAGGGCAGCCGTCGTCACCGTCGGCGGGCGATCGATTCTGGTCACACAGCCGGGCGCGGCGGCAACGTACTCGCTGTCTTCCACTTCGATGTCAGTCGGAGGAGACGGCGCCGTGTCCCGAGTTCTCCTGACTGCATCACATGCGGACGCCTCGTGGACTGCCGTCAGCAATCGGTCATGGTTGACGGTGTCTCCAGCAGCAGGGTCGGGTTCGCAACTGCTCACGATCACCGCAGACCCCAATCAGGGTGTTCTTTCCAGGTCCGGCACCTTGACCGTGGCGGGAAGTACAATCGTAGTCAACCAGGATGCTGCCCCCACGTACGACAGCTACCTGGCCGAAGGGGCGACGGGTACGTTCTTCGATACGCAGTTGGCGCTCCTCAATCCGGGGACGACGACAGCCACGATCGCGATTGGGTACTTCCGCAGTGGCGCGGCACCCATCACCCAGACGATGACCCTGGCTGCCGGGACGCGAGCCACGCTCTGGCCAAGGCAAGTGCCCGGGCTCGAATCGGCGGAGTTCTCGACACAGGTGCGTTCGACGGTACCGCTCGTGGTGGATCGAACGATGTCATGGGGCGGTGGATACGGATCCCACGCGGAGACGGCCACGGCAAACCCGTCTCGTACCTGGTACCTGGCCGAGGGCGCCACCCATAGCGGTTTTTCGCTGTTCTACCTGCTGCAGAACCCAGGAAATACCGCAACAACGGCCAGGGTGCGCTACCTGCGGGGTTCCGGGCCGCCGTTGGAAAAGGTGTACCTGTTGCCGGCGCTCTCCAGGACGAACATCTGGGTGAATGTGGAGGAGTTCCCCGGACTGGGCCGGGCCCTCGCGGCAGAAGAGGTGAGTGCCGTCATCGAGACTCAGGACGGCACTCCGATCATCGTCGAGCGAGCCATGTACCGTTCCAACCAGGGGCGGACGTTCAACGCCGGGCACGAGAGCATGGGCGTGACTACGCCAGCAATCCGGTGGTTCCTGGCAGAGGGCAACACCGGGCCCTTCTTCGATCAGTTCGTGTTGATCGCGAATCCGTCTGACACGGCGGCGGACGTGCGAGTCACATACCTGCTTGCGAACGGCACGACGTACGCGAAGACGATGACGGCGCCCGCCAATTCGCGTTCAGGGATTTGGGTCGACTACGACACGATCCCCGGAGTACCAGGCTACCCGTTGGAGAATGTCGCGCTCTCGACGACCGTGGAGTCCACCAACGGCGTCGGACTGGTTGTCGAAAGGGCGATGTGGTGGCCCGGCGACGGCAATACATGGCACGAGGCTCACAACTCGAGCGGCGCGATTGAAACCGGCATCGCCTGGGCGTTGGCTGAAGGGGAAGTAGGAGGACTGAGGAATACTCAGACCTACGTGCTTGTGGCCAACACGTCATCGTACGCCGGCAGGGCGAAGGTGACGCTCTGCTTTGAGAACGGCCAAAAACTGGAGAAGATTTATCCCCTGCTGCCGCAGTCACGCATGAACGCCGCGATAGGCCCGGACTTTGGTACACAGGTCGAAGGGAAGCGGTTCGGAGTCATAGTAGAGGCGCTCGGCGCAACGGAAGGTGCGACGGTGCCCCAGATCGTGGTCGAGCGGGCCATGTACTCGGATGCAGAAGGAGTGCCGCTAGCTGCCGGCACCAACGCAATCGCGACCCGGCTGCGGTGAGGCGAGTTGAGGAGGCCGAGTGGCTGCGCTCGGCCTCCCCTACGCACCCTTGGCTTAGTGAGGCTTGCTGCGGGTCTTGGGGGGCGGAGGTGGCGTTCCCTCAAGCCCCCCAGTTCCCGTTTGGCAGGTCCGAGTCCTTCAGCCACCAGCCGCGGCCATCGGGTGTGCGCCGGAACCTCGGCCGCGTGCTCTCCCGCAAAAGCGTATAGAAGGTCGCGTCGAAGTTCTTGCTCCCAGTCTGAATCCCGCCGCTGAGCAGTGCCGCTGCGATCTCCTTGGTCGTGGCCGGTTCTCCTTTGGCTTCGAGCAGAAACTGGGCCGCCGCCTTGGGGATGCTCATGCCCTCATAGCGGTTATCGGTATTCCCTAGGGCCGCGAGCTTGGCCTGCACCTCAGGCATCCCCTGGAGCATTCCCTCGAAGTTGGCAATGTTCTGCTCGATCTGCGAGACCTCCTGGAGCTTCTGTTTCCGCAGCACGCGCATCGCTCGAATCGCGCTCTCGAACTCACCCCCTAGACGGTTGGTTGCCATGGTCCTTACCCCCTCTTTCGAGCGGCACTCCATCGAATGCCGGTGTTTGACCTCGCGAATCCGCGTCTGCTGCCGAGTGGGCGCACGACGACATCCGCGGGGCGGCAAGAGTGTTGAACTGTGACTGATGGGAACCTAGAACTGCTGGGACTCGCCCTTCTGGCACCGCAGTGCCTGAGGCATCCCGGAGTACGCGAGTCCATCGCGCACGGACCGTTTCGTTGCAGGCGCTAGGAGCGCCGCCACATCGCTTCGCCGTGTTGCTGGCGAAGCAGGCACCTTGGGCTGTCCGTCCCAGGTTGCCGGGAATCGCGGGTGACGCGACTCCACTCGGAATGCTATTGGGAGACTACGCGCCCCTCAGGAAGGTCGCAAGGGGTAAGGCTGTCATAACGGAAGAGGGCTATGGCGCCAGGCGATAGCGCCCCGTCCCAGCAACGGACTTCTTCACCTTGCCGCCCGGCCGAACGACACGGCGCACTTCCACGCGCGCCCCGGTGAGGTCATGCAGGAAGGCGAGTGCGTTCAACTGCTTCGGGTCAATCCGGTCCTTGTGCTTGCACTCGATGAACCGCCACTCGCGGGTTTTTGGGTTGAAGCACACGAGGTCCGGGTTGCGCATCTCCTGCTTCGCGTTCAGGCGTCGGTAGTAATCGGGCGGCAATCGATGGCCGGAGTCATGGAACAGGGCGAGCGCCTGGGCGGTGACGCGTGCCTGACGCTCGGAGCCGACGATGCCTCCGTTCCTGGGGAAGAACTGTACGCCGGTCCAGCACGTAAAGCCCTCGTCGATCATGGCCATAGCGACCGTCGCTTCAGGCCAGCCGTATTCGGGCTGGTCTCCCCAAAGCACGATGAACTTCCGCTCTTCGGGGTCTGCGAGTCTCTTCCAGGCGCCCAGGATCTCGGCGTCGGTCCTCCCGCGCTCGTGCCACTCTGTGCAGCACGCGATCCAGAATTCCCGAGTCTGCAACTCTGAGTAAGGATGCGCGACCAGCGGGATGTCGTGCTGTCCGCTACCAGGCCCCTCATCGCGCCACGAGGGCGGCGTCCACCTGTCATCCGTCATGCCGTCACCCACTCCGCCGAGAGGGTCTCGGCTTGCTCTAGCACCGTCTTCACCGCCGCGTCCTGCTTGTCCGGGGGATACCCGTACTTGCGGAGCACCCGCTTCACCAGCACGCGGAGGTTCGCGCGGACGTTCTCGCGCAGCGTCCAGTCGATGGTGACGTTCTTCCGCAGGATGTCGGTCAGCTCCCGCGCGATGGTCTTCAGCGCGTCGTCGCCCATCACCTGCACCGCGCTGTCGCTCGTGCCCAGGGCGTCGTAGAACGCCACCTCGTCGTCGTTCAGCCCGAGCTGCTCTCCCCGCGCGGTCGCCTCGCGCATCTCCTTGGCCAGGCGGATCAGTTCCTCGATCACTTCGGCGGTGTGGATGGCCCGGTTCTGGTACTTACGAATCGCCGCCTCCAGCATGTCGGCGAAGGAGCGGCCCATCACCACGTTGCGCTTGCCTCGCGTCTTGATTTCCCCGGCCAGGAGCTTCCGCAGTAGCTCCACGGCAACGTTCTTGTGCGGCATCTTGCGCACATCCGCGAGGAACTCATCGGAGAGGATGGAGATGTCCGGCTTCTTCAATCCCGCGGCCTGGAAGATGTCCACGACCTGGTCGGCCACCAGCGCCTGGGAGACGATCTGGCGCACGGCGGAGTCGAGTTCCTCGTCGGACTTCTGCTCGCCCTTGACCTTCTTGAGGATGACGGCGCGGACGGACTGGAAGAAGTCCACGTCTTCGCGGATGGCGATGGCAGCCTCGTCCGGCACGGCCAGCGCGAATGCGACCGAGAGCTCCTTCACGGCCTGCAAGTAGCGCTCCTTGCCCTTCTCCAGGCCGAGGATGTGGTCCTGCGCGGCGGTCAGGAGGTTGAGGCGCTCGGCCGGCTTGCCCGTCTTCCACACGCTCCAGTCGAAGCCGTGGAACATGGCGACGCACACCTCGTGCTTCTCCAGCAGGAGAGCGACGGCGCGGGCCTTGTCGATCGTGGGCTCGCCCCCGCCTCCCCCCTGCGTGTAAGTGGCCAGTGCCTTCTTCAGCTCGTCCGCGAGCCCCAGATAGTCCACCACCAGCCCACCCGGCTTGTCCTTGAAAACCCGGTTCACGCGGGCAATGGCCTGCATGAGGCCGTGCCCGCGCATCGGCTTATCGGCGTAGAGCGTATGCAGGCTCGGGCAGTCGAAGCCGGTGAGCCACATGTCGCGCACGATGACCAGGCGGAACGGGTCGGCGGCGTTGCGGAAGCGCAGGGCAAGCGCCTCGCGCCGGGCCTTGCTGCGGATATGCGGCTGGAACTCCAGGCTGTCGGTGGCCGAACCCGTCATCACCACCTTGAGCTGCCCCTTCTCATCGTCGTCGGAGTGCCACTCGGGGCGGAGCGCGACGATCTCGTTGTACAGGGCCACGCAGATCCGACGGCTCATGCACACGACCATGCCCTTGCCCTGCATCGCCTCGGTGCGCTTCTCGAAGTGCTCGACGAGGTCGGCGGCGATGAGCTTCAGCCGCCTCTCCGAGCCCGCCAGGGCCTCCAGTTGCGCCCACCGGGACTTCAGCTTCTCCTTCCGCTCGACCTCCTCGCCCTCGGCCACCTCCTCGAAGTTGGCGTCGAGGTGCGGCTTCTCTTCCTCGCGCAGGGCGAGCTTCGCCAGGCGGCTCTCGTAATAGATGGGGACGGTCGCGCCATCGGCGACGGCCTTCTGGATGTCGTAGACGGAGATGTAGTCGCCGAACACGGCCCGCGTGTTGGCGTCCGTCTGCTCGATCGGCGTGCCGGTGAAGCCGATGAAGGAGGCGTTCGGGAGCGCGTGGCGCATGTGCGCCGCGAACCCGTCGATGAAGTCGTACTGGGAGCGGTGGGCCTCGTCGGCGATAACGACGATGTTGCGGCGGTCGGAGAGGAGGGGGTGCTTGTCGCCACGCTCGTCGGGGAGGAACTTCTGGATGGTGGTGAAGACGACCCCACCGCCCGCGACCTTCAGCTTCTCGCGTAGGTCGCGGCGATCAGCGGCCTGCACGGGCGGCTGCCGGAGCAACTCCTGGCACGCCGCGAACGTCCCGAACAACTGGTCGTCGAGGTCGTTGCGGTCGGTGAGGACGACGAGGGTTGGGTTCTCCATAGCCTTCTCGACGATCACCCGGCCCGCGTAGAACGCCATCGTCAGGGACTTGCCCGAGCCCTGCGTGTGCCACACGACACCGACGCGGCGGTCGCCGACATCGCCCCCGCTCTGCGCCGTCCCGTAGCGGCCCCGCGCCTCGGCCACGCCAGTGACAGCAGTGACGGGCGTGACGGCAGGTGGGGCAACTGCACGGAGGGTCTCCGCCAGCGCGGTGTTCACCGCATGGAACTGGTGGTAGCCTGCCATCTTCTTCACCAGCTTCCCGGCGCCGGAATCCTCGAACACGAGGAAGTGGCGGACGAGGGTGAGGAAGCGGGCGGGCTCGAACACGCCCTGGAGTAGGACTTGAAGCTGGGAGATGCCCGCTGGGCCATCCACCACGCCGTCGACGGTCTTCCAGGGCTTGAACCACTCCTTGCCAGCGCCAACCGTCCCGATGCGGGCCTCGTGTCCGTCCGACGCCACCATCACCGCGTTCGTCGAGAACAGGGTCGGGATCTGGAGCTGGTACGTCTGGAGTTGCTTGAAGGCCTGCCACACGTCGGCCTTGGTGTCGGCGGCGTTCTTCAGCTCGAGGACGGCCAGCGGGAGGCCGTTCACGAACACCACGACATCCGGGCGGCGGTTGTGGTGCCCCTCCACCACGGTGAACTGGTTTACCGCGAGGAAGTCGTTCCTCGCTGGATTCGTAAAGTCGATGAGGGCGGCCTGCGCCCCGGCGATCGACCCGTCCTGCCTGCGGTACTCGACGGGGATGCCATCCACCAGGAATCGGTGGACGATGCGATTCCGCTCAAGGAGGGTGGCGGCTGCGACCCTCTGCAACTTGCGGAGGGCCTCGTCGAGGGCCTCGCTGGGAAGGGAGGGATTCAGCCTGGCCAGTGCCGCACGCACCCTACCCAGGAGCAGCACGTCGCGGCAGTCGTCCGAGGTGCGCTCTGGACATGCCCCACTCGGGAGGATGTCGGGGCCGTAGAGGCGCGCATAGCCAAGCGCCTCCAGCCACTCCAGAGTGGCGTCCTCGACCTGCGACTCCGCGAAGTTCGATGGGCTCATTGGATGCTGGACGGGAGTCTACCCCTGGCTAGTACTCGATGGACACGTTGGGGTCGGGCGGCCAGGAGAGGGAGATCACCTTCTCCGTACCCCGCATCGCCTCAGAGACTCCGTACTCTCCCGTCACTGCTGTCACTGCCGTCACCTAACACCGCTCGTAGCGCGGCCGAAGGCGCAGGTGCAGGAACGCTTCGAGCAGCGCCAGCAATTCCCTCGGCTCGGAGGTCGGCATCAGGATGTTGACCCGGTGCGTAGCCGACTTGATCCACGCTCCCGCATCCGCAGGGTCGAAGCCCGCGATGGCTGCCATCTCGGGGTCTGCTGCGAGCGAGGCCGCCAACGTACTGGGCGCGCTGCCCGCCCGATAGTGCTGGCTGCAGAACCTCGCTCCACTCTTCGGCCCGGCGATGCCGACTTTGAGCCAGCGTCCATGCCCCCAGAAGCCATACACGGCCATCGTCCCGGTCGGCAGGCGTGATGGCCGTGTATGGCGCGTCCAGGTACTCGACGACAATGTGGTCGGCAGCCAGCGGGTGGCCCGCGAGCGCCGCCACCTGCTCGAACGCCGCCATCGACTTCTGGATGTCCTCCGTCCAGCTCATGCCGGCGCAGCCTCCACCAACTTCTCGGCTACCTTGATACGCAGTTCGCCGGAGATGAGCTTGGGGAGGAGAAGATCGCGAAGAGACGCCAACGTTCGATTCTCAGCGAACAGAACCGCCTGGCGATGCAGCATCGGTTCGAGTAATTCTGCCGTCCGCAAGGCCTCTCCTGAGTAGAGCGGTACATCCATCTGGCGCTGATCCCGCAGAGACACGTATGGAGCCATGTCGGTCTGCCCTGCAACGGCCATGATCTGCCGCATCATGTCGGCGCTCTTCATCCATAAGAACAGTAAAGAGGGAGGAATCAGCCGAGGCTCAAGCGACCGCCAGTAGCACACCTGAGGCGAGTACACACACTCTGGCGTGTAGTCGGTTACTCGCGCGAATCGTCCAA
The DNA here is from genome assembly GCF_016865485.1 of Luteitalea sp. TBR-22. NCBI lineage: Bacteria > Pseudomonadati > Acidobacteriota > Vicinamibacteria > Vicinamibacterales > Vicinamibacteraceae > Luteitalea > Luteitalea sp. TBR-22. The sequence continues at coordinate 2,309,773 of NZ_AP024452.1, forward strand.
CCGTGCCTTTCGACGTGAATACGACATCGCCCGGCTTACTGGTCTTGGAACCGGCGAGGGCAGCGCTGGCATCGCACAGACGCTCAGCCTTGACGGTGTCGATCTCGCCGTTCAGGTTTCCAGCCCGGATGAACGGTAGGCCCGGCGATCCGAGCTCGGAGTTCTTTGCGCGATACCCGTCGCCGATCTCCAACAACCCGCGTGCGATGAGTTCACGCGCCTTTTGGGTCTGCCCTCTACCCTGAACTCGCTCCGCGAAAATCGTCAGTGCCATCGCCTCCAGCGTCTCGCTCATGCGGCGGTTCAGGTCGATCTTGCCGTCGAGTGCCGCAAGGAGCGAGACGATCGCCTGTTGCTCAACAACCGGAGGCAATGTCACGTGCATCTGTCTCAAGTGCATCGGACCGAAGTGCCTGATGACACTTCCCGCACCCATGGCCTCCACTTGCTTCTGGAACTCAGGTCCTTCCAGTAGGTACCTGATGAAGGAGGCGACGAGCCTTCCGTCCTTAGGGCGCATTCGAATCAGCCCCGTATAGGCGATCGCACCAACTCCCTCCTCGCCAACAACGGCAAGTCGCCCGAGGGAAGCAGACGTGCTCAGGAGGATGTCTCCTTGTTGCAGGGCGAAATGCGCCCACCGTTTTCGAACCATGGCGGGGTCGAGGAAGTTGCACCCCGACAATAGTGAGGCGCCTCTGTCGAGGCCGGAAAGCCGAATGAGCGGCACTCCCGAGTCATGGAAGTCCTTGGCGAGGATGCCGGGCCCTTCTTGGAAATCAATCACGTCCGCGAACGGACAAGAGAGCCACTCTTCACCGACCATGCCCACACTCCGCTAGTGCCAGGTCGATGGCATGGTCGAGCCGTGCGGCATCTCGCCGCTGTTCAATGAGCGTCGAAGTCAGTTCCGACATCCGCTCGCCAAAGGCACCTTCGACTTCGTCGTCGGCCACAGTGCCCACGAAACGGCCAGGTGTGAGGACGTGCCCCTGCGCCGCGATGGTCTCGCGCCTCGCTGCCTTGCAGAACCCCGCCACATCCCCGTAAGCATCCGCGGCCTTCTCCCCCCGCCAGGCGTGGTACGCCCCCGCCACCTTCGCGATGTCCTCGGCGGTCAGTTCTTTCCGGGTGCGATCAACGAGCGTCCCCATGTTCCTCGCGTCGATGAACAGCGTCTCGCCGCGCCGGTCCCGCTTGCCTCCGCCCTTCTTGTCCCGCGTCAGGAACCAGAGGCACACGGGAATCTGAGTCGAGTAGAACAACTGGCCAGGCAGGGCCACCATGCAATCCACCAGGTCGGCCTCGACGAGCGCCTTCCGGATCTCGGCCTCGCCTGACTGGTTCGAGGACATGGACCCGTTCGCGAGGACGAAGCCGGCGGTGCCAGTCGGCGAGAGGTGGTGGAGGAAGTGCTGAATCCAGGCGTAGTTCGCATTCCCAGCCGGCGGCACCCCGTACACCCACCGCTTGTCGTCCTTCAGCAGGTCCCCGCGCCAGTCGCTGTCGTTGAAGGGCGGGTTGGCCAGGACGAAGTCGGCCTTCAGGTCCGGGTGCTGGTCGGCGTGGAACGTGTCGCCATGCTTGATCTGCGCGTCGATACCTCGGATGGCGAGGTTCATCTTCGCCAACCGCCAGGTGGTGTAGTTCGACTCCTGGCCGTAGATGGAGATGTCGCCGATGCGCCCGCTGTGCGCTTCGACGAACTTCTCGCTCTGCACGAACATCCCGCCCGAGCCGCAGCAGGGGTCGTACACGCGGCCCCTGTACGGCGCGAGCATCTCCACGAGCAGGCGCACCACGTAGGACGGCGTGTAGAACTGCCCCCCGTTCTTGCCCTCGGCACTGGCGAACTTCGCGAGGAAGTACTCGTACACCCGCCCGAGCACGTCCTTCGACTTCGAGGCGCTGCCGCCGAGGGCGATGTCGCCGACCAGGTTGATGATCTGGCCGAGCCTGGTCTTGTCGAGGCCGGGACGCGCGTAGTCCTTGGGCAGCACGCCCTTCAGCGAGGGGTTGGCCTTCTCGACCGCCTCCATCGCAGCGTCCACGAGGGCGCCGATGTTGGGCTGCGGTGCGTTGGCCATCAGGAACGACCAGCGCGCCTCTTTGGGCACCCAGAACACGTTCGCGGCCTGGTACTCGTCGGGGTCCTCGGGGTCGGCGCCGTGCGCCTTCTGCGCCAGCAGCTCCTCGTGCTTCGCCTCGAAGGCGTCGGAGATGTACTTCAGGAAGATGAGGCCGAGAACGACGTGCTTGTACTCGGCCGCGTCCATGTTGTTGCGGAGGGCGTCGGCGGTGGCCCACAGCTTGGCCTCGAACCCGATCTCGCCTCTGCCGTTTGCGGGTACTACCTTCTTCTTGGCCATGTGCTAGCTAGGTCTTTTCGCGTGGATAGTAGCAGGGGGGGCTTGTCAGCGTGACGGGCTTGACAGGCCTGTGCTGTCTCACCCACTGGACGTGCGATACGACCGGCGTCTGACGCCTGAGGACGCGCGATGGTGCTCGCCAGGGAGGGCATCTTCCGCAACCGTCACCGCTGTCACCTCAGAGCGACCGGCCTTTCCTGTCGCTAGCGTCCAGGCCCGCCGTGCCCGGTCGAAGGCGAAACCGGGTGCTTCGCGCAAGACCACGTACAGGGTCGCAATTGGCTTCTTTGAGCGGGTCCGCACGCCTCTGCGAAGCATTTCCTCGACCAGAGAGCGAGTCGACATGGGCTGGCCTGATTCCTCAAGCAGCTTGCGTGCTGCTTCAATCATCCCCAGCGAGGACCAATCATCTCCATCGAGGTGGATATCCCCGACTCCCTGTAAACCGTTCAGTGCCGCCAAGGCGGTCTCGACGCGTTGGAGTTCTGCTTCGAGGTTGCTACGTCGCTGAAGCAGCTCACGGCGTAGTTGCTCGGCTGAGTGGGCGATCGCCATGGCCTGCAGCATGTCATAGCACCTTGCCAAGGCCTAGCCAAGGCCCTATGCCATACCGAGGTGCCGAAGAAGGGCAGCGCTGCTAGACTGCTCTGGCCACAAGTCGTTCGCCGTCACGAGGAGATGCGTGATGAGCGTCCGAGTCAGGAAGTACCGAGGAACGAACGAGTGGGAGGTGGACCTCCGGCTCGTTCTCCCGAACGGCAAGCCGTGGAGGGAACGGAAGAAGGCTCCCGTGACCTCTCGGTCCGCCGCGTTGCGGTGGGGGCAGAATCGCGAACGCGAACTGCTCCTGAACAACACCGCGCCCAGCCCCTCTCGTACCGACAGTCCTCGCCTTCGCGAGTTTGCGCCCAGGTTCATGGATGGCCACGCCAGGGCTGAGCGGCAGAAGCCCAGTGGGCTGGCCGCGAAAGAGACGATCCTGCGCGTCCATCTGCTTCCGCACATGGGCCGCACGCCCCTCCATGCGATTGACAACGAATCGGTACAGCGCCTGAAGTCGGCCCTCACCAGTCGGTCCCCGAAGACGGTCAACAACGTCCTCACGGTGTTGAACAAGCTGCTGAAGACGGCGGTGGAGTGGGGCGTCATCGAGCAGATGCCTTGCGCCGTGCGGCTTCTCAAGGTGCCCAAGACCACCGCGCGGTTCTACGACTTCCACGAGTACGAGCGCCTGCTGGCCGCGGCTGAGGCTCTGCACCCGATGGCGCACCTCATCGTCCTGCTGGGCGGCGACGCCGGGCTCAGGTGCGGCGAGATGATGGCGCTGGAGTGGCGAGACGTGAACTGGCAGAAGCGCCAGCTCGTGATCGAGCGGTCGGACTGGAAGGGCCACGTCACCGCCACGAAGGGGGGCAGGGTCCGGTACGTGCCCCTGAGCGACCGGCTGGAGGCGGCGCTCCTCAAGTACCAGGACAAGCGGATGCGTGTGCTGCACGACCGCTACGGCGTCGGGCTGACCCAGAAGGAGGTGCAGGACTGGATGAAGCGGGCCGCCAAGCGGGCAGGCGTCCGGCAGGGCGTCCACATCCTCCGCCACTCCTTCTGCAGCCACCTGGCCATGAAGGGCGCTCCCGCGCGGGCCATCCAGGAACTCGCCGGTCACGAGAACCTCGCGACGACGCAGAGGTACATGCACCTCTCGCCGAGCGCGCTCGATCAGGCCATCGCGCTGCTCAACGGGCCCCGCTCCGCCGACCCTCTCCGTGGAGAAATCGTGGAGAAGGGTCGGGGTTGACTCTGTAAATCATTCTGCTAGAATGACTTAAGTGGTGGAGGCGGCGGGAGTCGAACCCGCGTCCGAGGGCGCATCCCCGCAGAAATCTACGTGCGTGTCCGCTCTTGAAATCTCACTGGCAGGCTCGAAGAGCGGCGAGAAAAACCTGACAGCCAGTCCCGGTAAGTCTCGCCCCCGCCTGCCGGAACACCGAGCGGGGGCCAGCCCTCTGAATGGCGCGTCATCCCCGGTCGAGGGCGCTCTGGGGTGACGCGTCGCCGTTAATTAAGCGGCGAGTGCAAGCTGCGGTTCCGCAGTTACATTTGGTTTCCGAACGGTTTAACGAGGAAGCTCGGAGTCCTCGGCACGCATCCCACGGTTCCACACCTCCGTCGAAGCCGTGACGCCCCCCTGGAGATGCCGCCGCGGGCCGTGACCCACGACTGCCCGTCGCCCGGCCGACACCGTGGCAGGACTGGCCATGCCACGAGTGACGGACGATCGACGATATTGACAGTCTACCTCCACTCGCATTCGGGTACTACAAGAAAATTCGCGAAATTCCTCGGCTTTTCCTGCCTTGACGGGCTGGTATGGGCCTCGCATAATCCCCGCACGGCCAGCCAGTTCTCGTTGTGGGACCAGGACGCTCGCCACCCCAGGACGACCATGTCGCTCGAGACCCGCATCACCGAGGCCGCACAGGCGGCGGTCCGCCGCCTCGACGAGGACCTGCGAGGCCGACTCGCGGCCCTCACCGACGAGTTGACGGCCGCTGCGGGGGCCGCCGGCGCCGACGCCGAAGCCGCGCACGCCACCGCCGCTGCCGAGCTCTCCAGGCGGATCGAGGAACTGAACGCCGACCTCGCGGCCCGCGACTCCCGCCTGGCCGACCTCGAGGAGCAGCTCACCCGCGACCGCGAGGCCCAGGCTCGCCAGATCGGCGCCATGCGCGAGGAAGCCGACGCGGCGCTCGCCGAGGCCGAACGCGCCCTGGCCGAAGCGGTCCGGCAGGCCTCGCTCCAGAACGAACAGGGGCGCGCGGCCGCTCTCCTCGAGTCGTCCCGCCTGGCCCGTCAGGATGTCGCCACCCACGTGCAGGCCCTCGCCCACGCCGTCAGCGGCATGGACGACGCCACCACGCTGAGCGAGGTGCTCGACGCGCTCGCCGAGGGATTGGCCGCCCAGGCGCCCAGGTCCGCCGTCCTCGTGTTCCAGCAGGACAGGGCGCGCATCTGGCGCCGGCACGGCTTCCCGGCCGATGCCCCGGGCATTGGCGCCGACCTCCATCTTCCCGAGCACGCCGATCTCAAGGCCATCCTCGACAGCGCTCGCCCGGCCATCGTCGAAGGCGACGGTCATGGCCCGGTGCTCGGCCTGGCGGCGCTCCCGGACGGCCATCAGGGACTGGCCGTCCCGGTGGCGATCGGCGGGCAGGCCGCCGCGCTCGTGTATGCCGACGGCGGAGACGATCCGCAGGCCTTGCCGCCGGGGTGGTCCGACGCGGTGGAGGTGCTCGCGCGCCACGCGGCTCGCTGCCTGGAAACGCTCACCGCCATGCGCGCGGCCGGCTATGCCCGGGCCAGCAAGCCGGCCGTGGTGGTGCCGATGCCGCCCCACCTCCGTGTGGTGCAGCGCCCGACGCTGGAGACGTCAATGGGCGACGCGCTCGAGCAGGCCAGGCGCGTGGCTCGGCTGCTCGTCTCGGAGATTCGTCTGAATCGGGAAGCCGACGTGATGGCCGGTCGCGCCGCAGGCGATCTCGGCACCCGGCTCGGCGACGACATCGAGCGCGCCCGCCGCACGTACCGGCAACGCGTGCCCGAGGCCGTGCCTGGTCGCGAGGCGCTGTTCGACGAGGAACTCGTCAGGACGCTGGCCAACGGCGACGCAACCTTGCTCCGTACCGGCTCGTAGTCGCGCCGAGTGATCGACTGCGGTCGAGCACTCGCCAACAGAATCGCCCGAATGCCGACGCCTACTCCCACGCCCGCCGCTCGCCCGACACGACGCCACGTGTGGGTACTCACGGCCGGGCTGGCCGTCCTCGTGTCGGCGGGCACGTTCGGAGGCGACTGGTGGCCGCGCGTCTCCTTCGCTCCGAAGGCCGCCCAGCAGCTTGCGCCGACGCCGCATCCCCCTGTGCCAGCCACCCTGGACGAGGCATGGCTGGTACCGGCGGGGGCCGAGCGCGACGCGATTGCGCGGCGAGCCGGGGTTCGCGCCCTGCGCAGCGCGGCCGAGGCCGTCCGGACCACCCGCTATTCCGAGGCGCTGACGGCGCTCGAGGAGGCGCGCCTCGACGGCACGCCGCTCGAGCCCTATGCCACCTATTACCGCGCCCTGTGCGACCTGCGTCTTCGTCGGCCGGAGCCGGCGCGCGCGCGGCTGGCGGGCTTGAGGCGATCGCTCTCGGCCGGTCGCCTGCGTGTCCTGACCCTGTCGGCCGAAGCCGAGGCGGCACTGAGCCTTGGCGACGCGGCTGGCGCGGCGGCGCTCTACGAGGAACTGTATCCGGCACTCACGAGCCAGCGCGACGTGGCGCTCGACCAGTGGGCCACCGCGACACGCGCGGCAGGGCGGCCGCAGGACGCGGCGCGCCTCTGGTTGCGCCTGTACTACGAGTTCCCCACGAGTGAACTCGCCGCCTCGGCGCTTCGCCAGGCAGAAACCACGTTGAACACGGCGGCCGTCGGCACTCCCGACGCCTTCCCGCACGACCTCACGCGTGCCGAGGCCCTGCTCGCCGCTGGCCGCGCCGCCGACGCCGAAGCCGCCTTGAAGCTGCTCGAGCCGCTGCTGGCCGCCAGCCCCGATGCGGCCGAAGCGCAGGCGCGCCGCGACCGCCTCAACCTGCGCCTGGCACAGGCGGCCTGTGCGTTGAAGCGCTGCGCGACGCAACTGGCCACGCTCGGCGACCTCGCGGCACGCGGGGTCGGACACGGCGAGGCACAGTACCTGGCCGCCGTGGCCCTCCGTGAGCAGGGCCGTGCCGCCGAGTACCGCGAGGCCCTCGACGCGATGGCCGCCACCCCGGCAGGTACCGCGGCCGACGCGTGGATCGAGCGCGCGCTCAGCGAGCATGCCATCGCGCTCGTGAAGGCCGACGCGGACGCCGAGGCCGCGACAATCTTCCGCCGCCTGTTCGACCGCAACCCGTCGGGCCGGTACGCCGAGCGCGCCGCCTGGAAGTACGGCTGGTGGTCCTATCGCGCCGGCCGCTACGACGAGGCCGCGCGCGTGTTCGACCTGGCGGCGGCGAGCATCCCGCGCGCCAACACCCGTCCGGCGTGGATCTACTGGTCGGGCCGGGCGCACGAGAAGCAGGGTGACACCGCGGGCGCGACCCAGCGACTGTCCCTGGCCGTCGTCGACTACCTGCACTCGTACTACGGGCGACTGGCCGCCGAGGCGCTCGGCCGGCTCGGCGCGCCGTTGCCGACGCCGGCGACCATGGCCGCCTCGAGTGGCATGGGGGTGGCGATCGACGGGGGAGAGGCCGACGCGCTGGGCGATGGCCCGGGCGACGGCGCCTCGCCCATGGTGCCCGATGCACGAATGGCGGCCGCGAGCCCGCCACCGACCGCCGACCTGATCACGTGGCTGGTCGCCGCGGGCATGTTCGACGAGGCGATCGCCGAGATCACGCACGCGCAGCGCGCCCACGGTCGCTCGCCCAAGCTCGACGCGACGCTGGCGTGGGTCTACCGTCAGCAGGGCGAGAATCGCCCCGCCATCAACACGATGCGGCAGGCGTACCCGCAGTACCTGTCGGTGCGCGGCGATGCGCTGCCGCGCGCCATCCAGGAAGTGATCTTCCCGATCGACTACGTCCCGTACATCAAGCGCTACTCGGCGCAGCACGGCCTCGACCCGTTCCTGGTCGCCGCTCTCATCGCGCAGGAGTCGTCGTACGTGGCCGACGTGCGGTCGCCGGCCAACGCCTGGGGGCTGATGCAGATCCTGCCGTCGACGGGGCGCCAACTGGCGCGCGCCGAGGGCGTGCCGCGGTTCACGACCCAGCGACTGACCGACCCGGAGACCAACGTCCGCCTGGGAACCCGCTACCTCGCCACCCTGATTCGCAACCACGACGGCGTGCCGTATGCCCTGGCCGCCTACAACGCCGGCGCGGCGCGCGTGATCCGGTGGAAGGCCGAGCGGGGCGGTCTCGAACAGGCCGAGTTCATCGACGACATCCCGTTCCCCGAGACCCAGATGTACGTCAAGAAGATCCTGGGCACGGCCGTGGACTACCGCCGCCTCTACGCCGACGTCCTCGCGGAGTAGAATCTCCGGCGTGGCCCAGACCCATTCGACCCACGCGCCGGCCTGGACGCTGCCGGCCCGGCATCCGCGCGCACTGACGATCCAGCTCGGCCTGCTGTTGGCCGCCGCCTGGGCCCTGCCCGCCGCGATCCACGCGCTGGCCCTGCCCGTGCGGCAGTTGTTGCCGATGCACTGGCCCGCGATCCTCGCCGGCCTCGTCTACGGCTGGCGCTCCGGCGCGATCATCGGCGCGGCCTCGCCCGTCCTGAGCTACCTGATGACCGGCATGCCGCGACCCGCGGTGCTGCCGTCGATGACCTTCGAACTCGCCGCCTACGGCGCCATTGCCGGCTTCATGGTGCAGGTGCTGCACCGTGGACGGTTCGAGGCCGCGCTCGCCTCGGTGATCGGCGGTCGGCTCGTGTTCCTCGCCGTGATGGTGGTGACTGGCGCGATTACGACCGCGTTCCCCGTCTACCTCCAGGCCGCGATGCTGCCGGGCCTGCCCGCGGCGATCGCGCAGGTGGTGTTGTTGCCGCTCCTCGCCAATGCCTGGGTGAAGCGGGAACGCGGCAATTCGAAATTGGACATTTGAAATTCTCGCGGGGCGCGGCTTCGCCGTCGCCCCTCGGGACGCCCCAAGCGGCCAGGCCGGGAGGCCGGCCGCCGGGCCATTTCAAATTTCAAATCTCAAATTACACGAACACCGCGAAGAGGCGTTCCTCCGCGGCGGCCAGCGTCTCCTCCTTCTTGCAGAAGCAGAAGCGCAGGCACGCGCGGCCGCCGGTTCCCGGGCGGTAGAAGCTGCTGCCCGGCACTGCCGCCACTCCCACCTCCGCCGCCAGCCACCGCGCCACGCTCACGTCATCGTCGGACTCGGGTCCGCGACCCTTCGCCCGGACGCGGGCGAGCGGCTCGCGCGTGTCGGTCATCACGTAGTACGCGCCGTCGGGCACGCGTGGCGCGAAGCCGCAGCGCTCGAGCATCGCGACGCAGCGCTGCCGTCGCATGTCGTAGTGCGCCGCGAGCGACGTGAAGTACGCGTCGGGCATGCGCAGCGCGAAAGCCGCCGCGTCCTGCAGCGGCGCCGGCGCGCCGACCGTCAGGAAGTCGTGCACCTTGCGAATCGCCCCGGCCAACGACGGCGGCGCGATGGCCCAGCCGATGCGCCAGCCGGTCACGCTGAACGACTTTGACAGGCTGCTGATGGTGACGGTCCGTTCCGCCATACCGGGCAAGGTGCAGAGCGGGACGTGCCGCGCCTCGCCGTACACGATGAACTCGTAGATCTCGTCGGTGATCGCCAGCAGGTCGTGCTCTTGACACAGGTCGGCCACCAACTGCAGTTCCTCGCGCGTGAACACCTTGCCGGTCGGGTTGTGCGGCGAGTTCAGGATGATGGCGCGTGTCCTCGGCGTGACGGCGGCGCGCAGTTCATCCGGGTCGATCGTCCAGCCGGGCTCGTGCAGGCGCACGTAGCGTGGCGTCGCGCCGGAGAGGATGGCGTCGGGCCCGTAGTTCTCGTAGTACGGCTCGAAGACGATCACCTCGTCGCCGGGATTCACCGTCGCGAGCAGCGTCGCAATCATGGCCTCGGTGGATCCGCAGCACACCGTCACCTGGCGATCCGGTTCGATGGCGACGTCGTAGTGCCGCTGCATGTGCTCGCCGATCGCGGCGCGCAGCGGCGCGGCTCCCCAGGTGACCGCGTACTGGTTGACGTCGGCCTCGACGGCACGTACAGCCGCAGCCTTGACCTCGTCGGGAGCGGGGAAGTCGGGGAATCCTTGCGAGAGGTTGACGGCGCCGTGGGCGAGCGCCACGCGGGTCATCTCGCGGATGACCGACTCGGTGAACCGGGACGCTTTCTCTGAGGGTGTCAGCATCGTAAGGTAGGGCCGGCTGTCCGAGCCGGGCCAGCAGGAATGTGAGTTCCGTGCGTTGACGTGAACGTCGACGCCCACGGAGTGCTTGATGACGCCCGCGACCCACGAGGTTCGTGGCGGTCGAACTTCAGTCCGACCGGCAAGGGGCCGTCACAGACCCGGCTGGGCACCTGCGAGTCGGTCAGCATCACCGTATCCGATAGATGCGGCGTTCGGTGTCGGACGCGAGCAGCGTCACGGCCGGCATCTTCTGCAAGGCGGCCACGGCATCGGGAGCCTGGCCGACGTGGACGACGATGTGGGTGACGCCGGCGCGGCGGAGGGCATCGATGCTGTCGGTGCCGGGGAAGCCCTGGAACGCCAGGTAGTGGTCCACGTAGCTCCTGGGCGTGTAGCCGGAGTACCCGTTGAGCAGCGGCTTCCAATGCGCCGTGGAGGCCTGCACGGCGGCCGCGTTGACGGCGACGCGCGCCGGCTCGGGGAACGGCAGTTCCGCGACGATGGCGTTCGGCTCGCGTGCGAGTGCCTGGTACATGGCGGGGATGCCGTCGAACTCGACGAACCCCATCGGCACGCGCGTGTTCTCGACGTTCACGAGCACCACTGCCGCCACGCCGAGGGCGTGCGCCGCGCGGCCCGCGCCGCGCGCCTCGAGGCGCGTGCGCAGCCATGCGAGGCCGAACGCACCGAGCACGCCGACGGCCAGCAGCGGCAGCAGCGCGAAGCGGGCGACGGCGCGGATGCCCTGCAGGATCGGCACGACGCGATACAGCACGGCATAGCCTGGCAACTCCGGTCCGAAGCTCAACGCCGCGCCCACCAGCCCGATGGCGAGCCACGTGCGGGCCCGCGGGTCACGCCAGGCGATGCCGGCGCCGACCGCGACGAGCGCGAGCAGCCATGGGGTCACGCCCGGGAAGGCTGCGGAGTTGGCCTGTCGATAGAGGCTGGCGTTCCACGTCTCGTAATGGACGCGCGCACCGGTCGCCACGAAGTTGGCCCACGCCCCGGCGTACTGGCGCACTTCGTCCACCGAGCGCGTGAGGCCCTGATCCTGCTGGACGCGGTAGTACTGGAGCAGGAACGGCGCGCAAAGAAGCGCCATCACACCGATGGCGAGCGCCAGGGACGGCAGCACGGTCCTCGCCCGGGCGCCGAGCCAGTCGCGCGGCCGCACCAGTACGCCGACGGCCAGCGACACGCCGGTCATCACCAGCAGGTAGCCCGAGCAGAGCATCTGCAGCGCGGCGTAGAGCCCGAGGCGCAGGGCGTCGCGACGCGATCCCGAGCGCAGCGTGTCGTCGAGCGCAAGCAGGGCCAGCGGCAGGAACTCGACGTGCATCGCCTGGATGTGGGCCATGCGCGTGAGCGTGTCGGTGTTGAAGGCGGCGAGGCTGCCAGCCAGCAGCGCGGCGTACCAGTCGCCCGTCCACCGGTGCACCACCAACGCCATCGTCCACCCGGTGAGCGCGAGGCCGATCCAGAGCGTGACGTTGTAGGCGAGCACCGGCCCGCCGCCTGCCCAGAAGACGGGGGCCGAGAAGAGGGCGGGCACCACGAGGTGTTCCGAGAACGCCAGCGTGCGCGGCTCGGGGAAGAAGATGTTGGCGTCGAACAGCGACAGCGGTTGCGTCGCGAGGGCGTGCGCCACCCAGCCGAGGATCCACTGGTTGAGCAGGCCGTCGGCGCTGTCGGTGCGCGAGAGCGTGGCCGGCGCGGTGACCAGCGGCCACGTGTGCGCCAGCGCGAGGAGCACGAAGAACGCTAGCGCGGCGCCCCGACGATCTCGTAGAGCCACACGTCGCCTTCGGTGAAGAGGGGCCGCACGTAGTCCCTGTACTGCTCGAGCCGCTCGCGCAGGCGCATCCGGCTGCGGCTGTCGTAGTGCCGCGTGTGGAAGATCGCGTACTTCGCCTGGTGGCGGTCGACCACGATCTGCAGCGACTCGGCGGTGGGGAAGCTGCTGATGCGCACCACCTCGTCGCGGAACCACTGCGGGATGTGGTCGCTGTAGCCGTTCACGAGCGGGTGCCAGTGGTACGTCGAGAGCAGCATGTACCGCGAGTGGCGCGGGAAGTCGGTGCGGATGTACCAGAAGGGCAGTTCGACCACCGCGCCTGGCGGCAGCGTCGCGAGGCGACGATGGGCCTCGGGAGCCGGTGCGGCATCCTCGAGGCGGATCGGCGCCGTGGCGTATTCCGCCGTGAAGAGCAGCGCGACGAGTGAGCCCGCCATCAGTTGCGTGCGGGCCGGGCGCCGTTCCGTCCACGTGCGCAGCGCGACCAGCGCGAGTACCCCGAGCGCCAGCGACACGAGGATGCCGAAGCGACCCGGCGCGCGCAGGAACGTGAAGATCGGGATGCCGTAGTAGAGCGCCGTGTAGAGGTACGCCTTGGGGCCGAAGCTGGCCCAGAACGCGATCGTGCCGACCATGCCGTAGAAGATCGTCGTCTCGCGGCGATACGGCGCGTCGAGGGGCGAGGGGGTATGTGGGGTCGGCGCCGGACCGTCGACGTGAACGTCGACGGCCACGAACGGCTTGCGTAACCCGAAAACCAGACCGGCGAGGCCCAGCGCCGTCAGCAGGAAGCCGGGGAACAACACCTCGTTCCAGTGGCCGAGCCACGGCAGCATCCACCGGTGTGCCCACGCCGACGAAGCCAGCCACGCCTGCCAGTCGGCCGAGTACATGGCGGCGTCCTCGAGCAGGCGCGTGAAGCCGAGTTCCTTCTGCACGCGGATGTACGGCAGGAAGAACGGCCCGACGAGCGCCAGGCTGACGACCGCGCCGAGCGCGATGGCGACCCAGTAGCCGCGTGAGCGCCAGAGGCCGCGCGTCGCCGCGAAGTAGAGCGTGCCGAGACCCACCGTGAGGCCGGCGAAGATGCCGAAGTACGCGCACGCCAACGCCTGAATCGCCAGCGTCACGCCGAGCCACGCGCCGCGGCCAGCCGAGGGGCGCGCCACCAGTCGGTGGAAGGCCTGCAGCGCCAGCGGCAGGCCGAACGTCATCATCAACTGGATGTGCGCCGTGCGGGCGAACAGGTACGGACAGTACGTGAACGCCACGGCGAACGCCGCGGCCATCGCGCTCGAGGCGCCGAGCGTCTCGGCAAAGCCCCACGCGAAGACGAAGGCGAGGACGAGTGCGGTCAGGATCGCGCCGTTGTGGGTCGCGTACGGATTGCCGCCGGTCGCCAGGTGGAACGGCGCGCCGAGCAGGCCCGTGACGACATTGGCCTCGGAGTAGGCGAGGGTGTCGCGATCGGGGTGAAAGATGTTGGCCTGGAAGAGGGAGCCGGGCGCCGTGGTCAGGGCGTGGGCGACCCAGGTGACGTTCCAGACGCTCCACTCGCCGTCGCCGAAGTTCAGGCGGGCCGCGCGGTCGAACTTGCCGGCCATGGGCCACGTCATGGCGATGGCGAGCAGCAGGCCCAGCACCAGGCGGCCGCTCCAGGTCGCGGCGCGTCCCGACGGCATAGGGGGCGTATGGTAGCATGCCGCCCGATGCGCGCCCTGGTGCCGCTGCTGACGGCTGCGGCCCTCGCGCTCGGGGGCTGGCTGGCGACCGGAACCGTCACCGTCCGCTCCCTCGACGCGCCCGCCCGCATCGGCCTGATCGGTCCCCCCAGTGCCTTCCTGTCCTTCCTGCTGCCGCTCCTGGCCTTGTCGGCGATCGGCCTGGCCAGGGGCTCGCGCTCGCCCGGCCCGCTCGTCGCGCTCGCGCTCGTCTCGCCGGTGGTGCTGCCGTGGCTGCCGCTGCCCATCCCGGCGGCCTGGCTGGCATGGACCGGCCCCCTCGCCGTCGGCTGGTGGCTCGCCTGCGTCACGTACGTCCACGCTGACGCGTTTCGCCTGCTCGCCCGGCCGCTCGGCGGCATGCTCGGCGCACCCACGCGGGCCCCGTGGTTCGCCGCGGCCGTCACCGGCGTGGCGCTCCTCGCCACGGCGTGGCACACCGCGCCGCAGCACCCGAAGGGCGACGAACCCGACTACCTGGTCATCACCCAGAGCCTGCTCCTCGATCGCGACCTGCGCATCGAGGACAACCACGCGCGGGCCGACTACGCGACATACCACCCGCGGCCCCTGCCCCCGAGCTACCTGGCCCGCGGCACCGACGGCCAGATCTACTCGGTGCATGCGCCGGGGCTGCCGGCGCTGCTCGTTCCCGGTTTCGCCGTGGCCGGATACCGGGGCGCCGTGGCGACGCTCGTCCTGTTCGCGATGTTCGGTGCGTGGCTCGCGTGGCGCGTGAGCTGGCAGGTGACCGGCGACGTGACGGCCAGTTGGGTCGCGACCCTGGCCACCGTGGGCGCGGCGCCGTTCTTCCTGCACGGCGCGGCGATCTTCCCCGACGCGCCGGCGTCGGCGCTCGCGCTGCTGGCCATCGGCGTGTTGCTGCGCGAGGCCGTCAGCAGTGGTGGGCCCGGGTCTGCCGCCCGGCCGTCGGCGGCCCCGTGGGCGCTGGCGTCGCTCGCGCTCGGGCTGTTGCCCTGGCTGCACACGCGCTACGCGCTGATCTCGGTCGGGCTCGGCGCGGCGAGTGCCGCGACGCTGCTCGTCCGGCGCGACTGGCGGGCCCTCGCCGCGTTCGTCGTACCGGCGGCAATCGCCGCGGCCGCGTGGTTCGGGTGCTTCGTCTGGATCTACGGCACGCCTGACCCGTCGGCGCCGTACGGCGCGTACACCCAGATGGCACTCGCGCACCTGCGCCCGGGGCTGCCCGGGCTGCTCGTCGACCAGCAGTTCGGGCTGCTCTCGACGGCCCCAGTGCTGGTCCTGGCACTGGGCGCCCTGCGGTTGTCGGTGCGCCGGGAACGACCAGGTGCCTGGTGGGTGTCGGTGTTGGTGGTGGCCCTCGCCGCGCTCTATACGTCGACGGTCGGCGCCTACCGCATGTGGTGGGGCGGCCTCTCGGCGCCGGCGCGCTTCCTCGTGCCGCTGGTACTGCCGCTGGCGCCGTTCATCGCGCTCGGCTGGCAGTCTCTGCGCACCCGGGCGTCGCGACACCTGGCCATGGCGGCGCTCGTCGTGTCGCTGGCGTGCACCACCGCGCTGGTCGTCGCCGACCACGGAGCGTTGGCCTACAACGTCCGCGACGGGCGGGCGCGCGTGCTCACGTGGGCCAGTCCCCTCGTCGACCTCGTGTCGGCGTTGCCGGCGGCGCACCGCGACCCGCCACACGTGGTCGTGCACGATGCGTTCGCTTGGGCGGCACTCCTGGCCGTCGCGTGGGCCGGGTGGCGACTCGCCGAGCGCCGCGGACGACTGACGCCCGTGGCATCGATGCTCACGCTCGGGCTCGTGGTGGTGCCCGTGGCGTCGGCCACGGTGCGTGCGGGTCACCGGGCGCCAGCCCTGCAACCGGTCGCCTCGCAGGTCCGTTACCTTGCGCGACGCGCCTCGTCGCCTCGGGACGTGCTGGTCGCGATCACGCCGCCACCGACCGGACGGACGCGCACCTGGTTCGATGTCGAACTCGACTCGCGACGACGGACGGGGGCCGCCGACTACACGCTGCTCCGCATCGACGATCTGCCGGCGGGGCGGTATCGCCTGTGGGCCGATGGGGGCGGGCCGGGCGCACGCCTCGGGGTGTCGCTCGGCGACGGACGAACGGCGCGCTTCGCGGCCGACCTCCAGCCGGCGGGTGCCGCGGTGTCGGTGCCCTTCGTGCTCGGCGTGCCGGTGCAGGAACTCGTGGTGAAAGCGTCCCGGGAGGCCGCCGCCAGCGTCCGACGCACCTGGATCGTGGCCGACGAGATCCGGGCCGACGACAGCCCGGCGCCAGCCACCCGACTGCACGCCATCGGCGATCGTGTGTGGCTGCTCCCCGAGGACGGCATCTACCCGGAAGCCGACGGCGCCTGGCTTGCTGGCGACGCGGCGGTGACCGTGGGTGTCACCGGTGACGGGCCGGTTGTCGTGGACCTGCGCGCCGGCACCGCCCCGGTCACGGTGACGTGGACCGGGCGAGCGAGCGGGCGCCTGACGCTGGGGCCGGGGGAGGTGCGGACGGCGACGATGACGCCGCAGCAGGGGCGGCTGCGGATCGAGACGCGCGGCGGTTTCCGGCCCGGACAGGGCACCACCGGCGGTGACCAGCGCTGGCTCGCCGCCTGGATCTCCGCCCGGTAGCGCGCCACTCCCTGGCGACGGATCCGGAGCCTCTTGCTGCCTCTTTGCCCGGACGTAGCCGTCGGTCTCGTCCGACGGTGGGCGTCAGGACTGGGGAGGAGGGTACGCCTTCTGAGCCCTGAGCCCTGAGCCTCGGGCCCGAAGCCGCCGGTCCTAGAAGCGCGCCACGCCCATCAGGTAGTAGCCGTTCATGATGAAGTCGCCGAAGTCGTTGTCCACCTGGTAGCCCAGCGTCAGCCGACGATACCCGCCCGTCACGCCGAGGTTGTTGGTGAAGTTGAAGGTCGCGTACGCGTCGAAGTCGTAGTACCGGCCCGAGTAGTCGCGGTCCTCGTTCTCGGGCAGCCGGAACGCCGAGAACTCGCCGCCGATGGCGAGGTTGGGGAGGATGTATCCGCGTCCCACGAGGCCGATCGCCGGGATCGGCGCCTTGGCTTCCGCGTACTCGCTGGTGATCGGCGTCGTCAACTCGGCGCGCACGTCGGTGTACTTGGCCTCGATGAGGAAGCCGAGGAACCCACGGTCGCGGTAGATGAAGTCGTATTCGTATCCGGCCCGCCAGGCGTTCCACTTGAACTCGCCCTGGATGGGCAGGCCGACCGGGTAGAGCACGCCGTTGAAGATCAGGTTGCGACGCAGCACCGTGTCGACGTCGTACCTGATCGGGATGTACTCGCCCCGGAACTTGTGCTTGCGGCCCGGCCGCAGCACGAGGCGGAAGGCCTGGAACTTGGCCTTGAGCACGTCGAGGTCCTCCGACAGGTTGATGTCGCTGCCGAGGATGCCGAACTGCTCGCTGGAGAAGACGATCTCCGGCGTGGGATTCCAGACCCCATAGGCGATCTCGACGTTGTACTTCTCGCCGGTCGCCGCATTGGATTGCGGCCGCCCGAGGGGGGTGTACTGCGCCAGGGCCGTGCTTGTCGCCAGGATCCACGCCAGGGCCACCCCGGCCGGCATCGCGAAGAGTCGTCGCACCTTCATAGCCACCCCTATCGGACGTTCAATCTGGCTTCTGTAGGGGGCGCCACCGACCTTCCTGATGTCGTCCCCGGCCTTCGGCTGTCGCTCGCCGGCCTTGGGATGTAGCTGCCGGCCTTGGGATGTAGCTGCCGGCCTTGGATGTAGCTGCCGGCCTTGGCCGGCAGTCAGACGGGTTTCGAATCATCACTGACCGTCGACCGAGGTCGACGGCTACCTCTGCGGCCACACGCCCCGACCAGGAACCTCGGACTCCCTATAATCAAGCAGTGTTCTCCGCCTTGCGCCGGTTGGGACCGTATCTCGGCCGTTACCGGCGCCCCATCGCCCTGGGACTGACGTGCGCCGTCTTCTCCAACCTCTTCACCCTGCTCACGCCCTGGGTGCTGAAGTACGCCGTCGATGACCTGACGGCCGGGGTGACCCACGCCAAGATCGGCGGGTATGCGGCGGCCGTGCTCGCCATCTCGGCCGGGGGCGGGCTGTTCCGCTACTTCATGCGCCGGCTCATCGTCGGCGCGTCGCGCGAGATCGAGTACGACCTCCGCAACGACTTCTTCGCGCAGTTGCAGCGCCTGCCACGGGCGTACTTCGACACGGCACGCACCGGCGACCTCATGTCGCGTGCGTCGGCCGACCTCGGCGCCGTCCGCATGATGGTCGGCCCCGCCGCGATGTACGCCGTCTCGACGGGCGTGCTGGCGGTCGCGGCCATCGGCATGATGCTGTCGCTCGACCCGTGGCTCACGCTCATGCTGGTGACCGGCCTGCCGCTGGTGTCGCTGATGGTCAAGCAGTTCGGGCAGGCCATCCACCACCGCTTCCAGCGCATCCAGGCACAGCTGTCCGAAATCAGCGCCATCGCCCAGGAGTCGCTCGCCGGCGTCCGGGTCGTGCGCGCGTACGGGCAGGAGGACGCCGAGCGGCGCAAGTTCCTGGCGGCCAACGACGAGTACGTCGCGCGCAACCGGACGCTCATCCTGCTGCAGGCCTGCTTCTACCCGAGCATGACGCTCGGCTTCGGCCTGGCGATCGTCGCGTTCCTGTACCTCGGCGGGCAAAAGGTGATCCGGGGCGACCTGACGCTCGGCGAGTTCGTCGCCTTCAACGGCTACCTCGGCCAGCTGGCGTGGCCGCTCATTGCGTTCGGATGGGTCACCAACCTGATCCAGCGCGGCACCGCGTCGTGGCAGCGCATGCTCGACGTGCTCGATACCGCTCCCTCGATCGTCGACGCCCCCTCGGCGCGTCCGTTGCCCCGACCCGTGCGCGGTGACCTGCGGGTGCGCGACCTCACCTTCGCGTACGCCACGGGGCCCGCCGTGCTGCACGAAATCGACCTGCACGTGCCGGCCGGCTCCACCCTCGCCATCGTCGGGGGAACGGGCACCGGCAAGTCCACGCTGGTGCACCTGCTCGTCCGGCAATACGACCCGCCGCCGGGCACGGTCTTCCTCGACGGCCACGATGTCCGCGAGGTGCGGCTGGGCGACCTGCGAGGCGCCATCGCGTTCGTGCCGCAGGAGACCTTCCTCTTCAGTGCGTCGCTGGAGGAGAACATCACCTTCGGCTCGATGTCGGCGCCCGGCGAGGCGACGCGGCGGCGCGTGGAGGAGGTCGCTGCGATTGCGCGCCTCGACAAGGACGTGGCGCAGTTTGCCGACGGCTACGCGACGCGCGTCGGCGAGCGCGGCCTGACGCTGTCGGGCGGGCAGAAGCAGCGCACCGCCATCGCGCGTGCGCTGATGACCGACGCCCCGGTCCTGGTGTTCGACGACGCGCTGTCGGCCGTGGACACGTACACGGAGGAGGAGATCCTCACGCGGCTGCGCGAGGTCACCGCCGACCGCACGACGATCATCGTGGCCCACCGCATCTCCGCGGTGCGTCACGCCGACCTGATCATCGTGCTCGACGAGGGGCGCATCGTCGAGCGCGGCACCCACGCCACCCTCGCGCAGGCGGGCGGGCCCTACGCCGAGCTCGTGCGGCAACAGCAGCTCGAGGCGGAGCTGGCGACCTCCTGATGGCTGCCCACGACGACGAGATCCTCGGCAAGGCGTACGACAGCCGGCTGATGCGCCGGCTGATCGGCTACCTGCGGCCGTACTGGGGCCGCGCGCTCCTGGCGCTGGCCGCGATCATCGTCGGCGTCGGCTTCCAGCTGGCGCAGCCGGTGCTCGTCAAGCGCGCCATCGACCAGCACATCGCGACGGGGGACCTGCGTGGCGTCGGCGTTGTCGCGCTCCTGTACCTGGGGACCCTGATCGGCGCGTTCGTCGCCGAGTTCGTGCAGACGACGACGCTGCAGATGCTGGGGCAGCGGATCATGTACGACCTGCGGCGGCAGGTCTACGACCACCTGCAGCGCCTCGATCTCGCCTACTACGACCGCAACCCGGTCGGTCGCCTCATGACGCGCGTGACCAGCGACGTCGACGCGATCAACGACCTGTTCACGTCGGGCGTGGTGTCGGTGTTCGGCGACCTGCTGTCGCTGTGCGGCATCATCGCCGTGCTGGTCTCGCTCGACTGGCGGCTGGCGCTGCTGACGTTCTGCGTGCTGCCCCTGATCCTGATGGTGACGCAGTGGTTCCGCCGCAACGTGCGCGAGTCGTACCGTGAGGTGCGGACGTGGGTGTCGCGGCTGAACGCGTTCCTGCAGGAGAACCTCACGGGGATGGCGACCGTGCAGTTGTTCCGCCGCGAGGGCCGGGCCTTCGAGGAGTTCCAGCGGGTCAACGGCGAGCACCGCGACGCCAACCTGCGGTCGATCTACTACTACGCGGTCTTCTACCCGGCCATCGAGTTGATCGGCGCCCTGTCGACGGCGCTGATCCTCTGGTTCGGCGGCGGCTGGGTGCTGGGCGGCACGCTCACCATCGGCACCCTGGTCGCCTTCACCCAGTACGCGCAGCGCTTCTTCCGGCCCATCTCGGACATGTCCGAGAAGTTCAACCTGCTGCAGGCGGCGATGGCGTCGTCAGAACGGCTGTTCGGGCTGCTGGACACGCCGGTCCGCATCAGCGATTCCGGGGCCTTGGGCCCTGGGCCTTCGGCCTTGACAAACGCCAGGGAAGAAGGGGGTGTCGCGCCCTCGATTGCCCAAGGCCCAAGGTCGAAGGCCGCCGACCGGCCCGCGCTCGGCGCGGGCCGCATCGTGGTGGACGACGTGTCGTTTGCCTACAACCCCGGCGTGGACGTCCTGAAGCACGTGTCGTTCACCGTGGAGCCGGGGCAGCGGATCGGGATCGTCGGCGCCACCGGGTCGGGCAAGAGCACGCTGATCAACCTGCTGCTGCGGTTCTACGACGTGACCAGCGGCCGCATCACGCTCGACGGCCGGGACCTGCGCGAGATGACGCTGGCCGACCTGCGATCGCACTTCGCGCTGGTCCTGCAGGACGTGTACCTGTTCTCGGGCACCATCGCCGGCAACATCCGGCTGGGGCGCGACGACATCAGCGACGCACGGGTGCGCGCCGCCGCGGAGGCGGTGCACGCCGACGTGTTCATCCGCGACCTGCCGCAGGGCTACGACACCCCGGTAGCCGAGCGCGGCGCCACGCTGTCGGTCGGGCAGAAGCAACTGCTCTCGTTCGCCCGCGCGCTGGCCTTCGATCCGCAGATCCTGATCCTCGACGAGGCCACGTCGAGCGTCGACACCGAGACCGAGAACCTGATCCGCGATGCGCTGCACGTGCTGATGGCGGGCCGCACCACCATTGCCATCGCGCACCGCCTGTCGACCATCCAGGACATGGACCGCATCCTGGTGCTCCACCGCGGCGAATTGCGCGAGGCCGGGACGCACCAGGAGCTGCTGGCCCTTCGCGGGATCTATCATCGGTTGTACGAGTTGCAGTATCAGGGGCACATGCCGGCCCCGCAGGGAACCTGAATGATCGACCTCGGACGTGCACGCGTGCTGGTCACCGGCGGCGCGGGCTTCATCGGATCGGCCCTCGTGTGGGGCCTCAACGCGCGCGGCACCTCGCGCATCGTCATCGCCGACCACCTCGGCAC
This sequence comes from Luteitalea sp. TBR-22, assembly GCF_016865485.1. NCBI lineage: Bacteria > Pseudomonadati > Acidobacteriota > Vicinamibacteria > Vicinamibacterales > Vicinamibacteraceae > Luteitalea > Luteitalea sp. TBR-22. The sequence goes on from NZ_AP024452.1 coordinate 2,331,219, forward strand.
CGGCCCGAAGTGGCGCAACCTGCGCGCGCTGCGGTTCGAGGACTACCTCGAGGCCGGCGACCTGCTGCCGCGACTCGAGTCTGGCGCCCTCGGCGCCTTCGACCTCGTGCTGCACATGGGCGCCTGCTCGGCGACCACCGAGCAGGACGCGGCCTATCTCGCCCGGAACAACTACGAGTTCAGCAAGGACCTGTGCCGCTGGGCACTGGGCCGCGGCTCGGCCTTCGTGTACGCCTCGTCGGCGGCGACCTACGGCGACGGCGCGGCCGGCATGGACGACGACCCGGCGTCGATCGAGGCGCTGCGGCCGCTGAACATGTACGGCTACTCGAAGCTGCTGTTCGATCGGTGGGCGCGCGACGAGGGCCTGCTCGGCCGGGTCGCGGGGCTGCGCTTCTTCAACGTGTTCGGCCCCAACGAGGACCACAAGGGCGAGATGCGGTCGGTGGTGCACAAGGCGTACGCGCAGATCCTCGCCGACGGCGAGATCCGCCTGTTCCGCAGTCACCGTCCCGACTACCGCGATGGCGAGCAGCAGCGCGATTTCGTGTACGTCAAGGACGTGGTGGACATGACGCTCCACGTCGCGGCGCACGGCGCGAGCGGCCTCTTCAACATGGGGACGGGACAGGCGCGCACGTGGCTCGACCTCGTGCGTCCGATGTTCACCGCGCTCGGACGGCCCGAGCGCATCACCTTCGTGGACATGCCCGAGACGCTGCGGGCGACGTACCAGTACCACACCCTGGCCGACGTCTCGCGGCTGCGCGCGGCCGGGTACGACGCGGCGCCCACGCCGCTGGCCCAGGCCGTCACCGAGTACGTGCGCGACTACCTCGTGCCCGGCCGACACCTCGGCGACGAGTGAGCTGCCGCGGCCGGCGGCTCACTGAGGGCGGCCCCCCGGGTCGGCGCGTCGGTGGAACCTTCCGAGCCCCGGCGCCGTCCTTTCGGTAACCGAGGGGAGTGGTGTACCCTGCTCCTCTCGGTAACCTAGAGGAGCGTCCATGAGTCGTCCGCCCGACATGCTGCAGGGCATGCTCGATCTGCTCATCCTTCGCGTGTTGCAGCTCGAGTCGATGCACGGCTGGGCCATCGGCCACCGCATCCGCCAGTTGTCCGACGAGGTGTTGCAGGTCCAGCAGGGCTCCTTGTACCCGGCGCTCCACAAGCTCGAGGAACAGGGCTGGATCACGTCGACCTGGGGCGAGAGCGAGAACCGTCGCCGCGCCAAGTACTACGCCCTGACGCGAGCCGGTCGTCGCCGCGTCGCCGAGGAGACCGCCCAATGGGAGCGTCTGTCGGCCGCGATCGCCCTGGTCGTCCGCACCACCTAGGAGTCCGCCGATGCGGCTGCTGACCCGTCTTCGATACCGCCTGCGGGCATTGCTCGGCGGCGCACGTGCCGAGCAGGACCTGGCCGACGAGATCGCCTTCCACCTCGAGGCGCAGGTCGCCGCCTATGTGGAGCAGGGGCTGGATTCGGCCGAGGCCCGCACCCGCGCGCGTCGCGAGTTCGGCTCGCCCGACGTCGTCGCCGAGCAGTGCCGCGACGCCAGGGGCGTGCGGCTGTGGGGGGATGCGTTGCGCGACGTCCGCGCCGGGTGGCGGGCCGCGCTGCGCGCGCCGGGCACGATGGTGGCCGCCGTGCTCACGCTGGCACTCGGCATCGGCAGCGCCACGGCGATGTTCACCGTCATCGACGCCGTGCTGTTGCGACCGCTGCCGTTCCCGGCGGCCGATCGGCTCGTGCGTGCCGACCAGGTCGTGGCGCCTGGCGCCCTGGACGTGATCGCGGCCAACACGACCGTCCTTGCCGAGGTGGGGATCCTGCAGCCGGAGATCGAAGTCAACCTGGGCGCCATCGCCGAGCCGCAGCGCCTGCGCGCCAGTCGCATCTCGGCGGGCGTCCTGCCGATGCTCGGCATCGCGCCGCGCCTCGGCCGCTCGTTCACGCCGGACGACATGGACGGCCGCTCGGCCCCCGTCGTGCTGCTCGCGCATGGCCTCTGGCAGCGTCGCTTCGCCGGCCGGGACGACATCGTCGGGCAGAGCGTGCGAATCGACGGCACCACGCGTGAAGTGGTGGGCGTGCTGCCGGCCGGCGCACTCGGGCCGCTCGCCGACCCCGACGTGGTCCTGCCGGCGACGACACGCGGGCTTCCACCGCCGGAGTTGTGGGGCAGCAGCTACTACCAGTTCCTGGCGCGCGTGCGTGACGGCGGCGGCGTCCAGGCCGCGACCGGCGACCTCCGCCGCATGGCACCGATCATCCGCGACAGCTACCCGTGGCGCATGCCTGACGTGTTCGGCGCGGAGATCGCCGCCTTGCCCCTCCTCGAGAGCCTCGTCGGCGATGTCCGCCAGCGCCTGCTCCTCCTCGGCCTGGCCGTCGGCCTGCTGCTCCTGACTGCCTGCGCCAACGTCGCGACGCTCGTGCTCGCGCGCGCCGTGGTGCGCGAACGCGAGTTCGCGCTGCGCGCCGCGATCGGCGCGTCGAGCCGACGACTCGCGCGACAGCTGCTGACCGAGACGCTCGCACTCTGGATGTGTGGAGGCCTGCTCGGCTGGGGCGTCGCCCATGTGGCATTGACCGCGTTGCAGGCGTGGCTGCCGCCCGACATGCCTCGCCTCGCCGCGCCGTCCCTCGACGTCCGCGCGTGGCTCGGGTGCCTCGGCTTCACCCTGCTGACCGGACTCGTGTTCGGCCTGTTGCCGGCCTGGCGCATCGCGCGTATCGACCTGCTCCCGTTCCTGAAGACCAACGACGGTGGCGTGGCGACCACTGCCGGCCGGCAGGTCGTGGTCAAGGCGCTGGTGGTGGCACAACTGGCGTCCGCGGTGGTGCTGGTGAGCGGCAGCGTGCTGCTCTCGCGCTCGCTCTGGAACCTCGCGCGCGTCTCGCCGGGCTTCGACGCCGGCGACGTGGTCTCGGCCCTGCTGACGCCGGATCGCGCCGCCTGTGCCGACGACGCGGCGTGCGCCACCTTCTATGCGAACGTCAGGGACCGCCTGGCCGGCCTGCCACAGGTGTCGGCGGTCGGGTTTGCCAGCGCCGCCCCACTCGATGCGGGTCCGCTCGCGTTCGCCATCGACATCGAAGGGCATCCAGTGGCGCCCGGCGCACCGGCGCACACGGCCTCGCGCCTCGTGACCACGCCCGGCTACCTCGACGCCGTCGATCAGCCAGTCCTGCGCGGGCGCGACTTCGTCGAGGCCGACGCGTCCTCGGGCGACCTCGTCGTGCTGGTCAACGAGGCCTTCGTCCGGCGGTACTGGCCGGGCCAGGATCCGATCGGCAAGCGGATTCGCTACGTGTGGCAGCCCACCTGGCGTCGGGTGGTGGGCGTGGTCGGCGACGTCCGGCATGCCGGACTCGCGGCCGACGCGCCCCTGGCTTTCCACGTGCCCTACGGCCAGGACGTGCCGCGCGACCTGACGGTGTTCGTCGAGTCGTCGGCGCCGTGGCTGCAGGTGGGGCGTGAGCTGCGCCAGGTGGTGCGCGCCACCCATCCCGACGTACCCGTCAGCAAGCTGGGCCCCTTGCGGGGCCTTGTCGATGCCTCGCTGGCAGGCACCAGTGCCCTGCTCTCGCTGCTGTCGGCGTTCGGCGGCGTCGTGCTGCTCCTCGGCGCGATTGGCACGTACGGCGTGCTGGCCAGCAGCGTCTCCACGCGGCGGCGTGAGATCGGCATCCGGTTGGCGCTGGGGGCCTCGCCTCGGTCAGTGAGACAGCTGGTGCTGCGCGACGCGTTCCGGCTCTGTGCGGCGGCGTTCGCCCTGGGACTGCCCGCGGCGTGGTGGACCGCCAGGCAGGCCGAGCACCTGCTGTTCGGCACCAGCGGACGCGACCTCACGGCGCAACTGGCCGTGCTCGTGGTGATGACGGCGGTGGCGCTGCTCGCGGCGGGCTTGCCGGCCCTCCGCGCGGCGCGTGTCGACCCGCTGCGCGCCGTGCGCGACGCGTGACCGTGCGTCGCACCGTTCGAGGGGGCCGTCCAGGCGTTGGCCGGATGTCGACGCCCACCCGCGACGCCCCGGCCTTCCCAGGCCGTGAGCAGCAAGCCGTGAGGCCTCAGTCCGCCGATGGTGATGGAGCGTCGAGGGCCTGGCGCACGGTCCGTAGCAACGCCTCGACGGTGTAGGGCTTCTTGATGACGTGACGCACGCCGAGGTGCGCGCCGGTGGCCCGGTGCCCCCCGGCCGCGTCGCCCGTCGAGGCCACGAGGCGCACCTCTGGCTCGAGCTTGCGAAGCGCGGCGATCGTCGCCCAGCCGCCGAGGTCGGGCATCGCGAGATCGACGATCACCAGCGCGACGTCATGTCGGTGCTCGCCGTACAGGGTGACGGCGCGGCCACCGTCGGCCGCCTGCATCGTCAGGTAGCCGTGGCGCTCCAGGGTGTGGGCGATCGTCAGGCGCACCGCGTCCTCATCGTCGACCACCAGCACCAGCTCGCCCCGGCCCTCCAGGTCGGCCCCGGGTTCCGGGTCGTGCCACGATGCGAGATCGCGCGGCTCGGCGATCGGCAGCAGGATCTTCAGGGTCCGCTTGCCCGCCTCCTCGCCCTCGACACGCAGGAAACCGTCGTGGCTGCTCGTGATGGCGAGTACGCGGGCCAACCATTGATCCTCTGCGCCGTGGGGCTCGCCGGCCGCGATCCTGGCCAGAACCCTGCCCGACACCGGTAGCCCGCTGTCGCGCAGCGCGATGACCACGTAATCGCCGGCCGGGATCTCGCCGGTCACGCCGGCGAGGGGGGCGTCGTGGGTGACGTTCCTGATCGTGACGGTCACGTGCCCGCCGACCGGCTGCGCGTCCAGCGCCCGCGAGCACAGGTGCCACAACAGTTCGTGGAGCAGCGCCGGGTCGGCTCGCACCGCCCACAGGTCGTCCTGCAGGAGCAGCGTGAAGCCCGGTGCCTGGCCGTGGAGATCCTGCAACCGGCGCTCGAGGACCTGCGCGATGTGCCCGACGTGCACGCGGGTGCGCTGGCCCTGCAGCCCGCGACTGAAGGCCATCACCTGCCGGACCACCGCCGCCCCGCGCTGCACGCTGTCCTCGAGGAGCGCGAGCAGGCCCAGGCCGGCCGCGTCGTGCACGTGCGGGCGAAGCATGTCGGTGACCATCAGCAACGGCGTGAACGCGTTGTTCAGGTCATGGGCCATGCCTGAAGCGAGCGCGGCGACGCTGTCGAGCCGCTGTGGGCAGGGCCTGGTGCCGTCGTTGCCGTTCGCCGCGGCGGGCGGCTCGTCCTGTTGGTGGGAGTCCATCGGGCTGGCCGGGCGCCGGCCCGGTCTGGTGATTGTGCCTCGACTACGGACGAGCGAGCGCGTCCGTTTACCTCACGGCTGCGACGCGGCGCGCTTCTGCGCCAGCAGGAGCAATGAACTCCCGATGGGCATGTCGAGTCGGCGCACGAGCGCCGCCTCCCCCTTGAGCAGGGCCGTGAGCGCGTGGTTGACCGGCGCTGGCGGGATGCTGATCTCGCCGTGCGCTTCCTCGGCGGGCTTGAGGCCACGTCGCCTCTGCCACCAGCGCGACCCGAACATCAGCGGGAAGAGCGAGGCGTTGGTGAAGGTGAGCCGCTCCACGTGGAAGCCGGCGGCCTCCACCATCCCGTGCAGTTCGCCGCGCTCATAGCGGTGGGCCTCCTCGGCCAGCACGGCGTGATCGCCCCGCAGCGCCTCGAGCGCCGCGACGTTCATCACCAGATGGCCGCCAGGCGCGAGGATCCGGTGGAACTCCGCCAGCACCGTCCGGCCGACCTCCGGCGCGAGGCACTGCAGCACGTCGAAGCACGTCACGAGGTCGAAGGCCCCGTCGCGAAAGGGCACCTGCACCACGCTCGCCTGCGCGAGGCGACGAGTGCCGTGGTCCTTGGCGAACTTCAGGCCGGTCCACGTCAGGTCGAATCCGAACGCGGTCCCGTGCTGCGCCAGCAGCGGCAGGTTCACCCCCGTGCCACACCCGCAATCCAGCAGGCGGAGGGGCGGATGCGCGGCCGCGGCGCGGGCCACCAGGGGAGCGACGAACGCGCGGAAGCCCTTGAACCAGAAGTGCTCGCGCTCGGCGCGACGGGTGGCTTCGAGGAGGAGATCCATCAGGACTTGGGCACCGGCGGCGGCGCGGAAGAGGACTGGGATCCGGATGTCGCCTCCGGCGCCTTGCTGCCGGCGGCGGGCGCGTCGGGGGCGTCGGCCTGCGCCTCGCGGCGGCGGAACTCCTGCCTGACCCGGTCGGGCGTGCTGGTTCGCGGATTCCAGCCGAGGCGAATGACCTGCAGGCCGATCGTCCGACGGCCGAACGAGAGCGCCTCGTTGCAGTTCCACATGTAGACGTCGATCTGCCGGCCCTTCACGCGCGGCCCCGTGTCGAGGATCGTGTAGATGCCGTTGTAGCGGGGGCTCAGGCCCTCGACGCGAATGACCGAGCCGACGGGCAGCAGGTCGGGGTCGGCCGCGGCGATGCCCGTCTGGATCCCGGCGCCAGACGCGGTGGTGGTCCCCTTGCAATACGCCGTGGCGCGGAACCGCAGGCGCAGGCCAGGCGCCGGCGAGGCGACGTCCTGTGGGTCCGGCGGCCCGGGCTGCATGACGGGCGCCGTGCCACGCGTGCGCCGGAAGGCGCTCGGCATGTACTCCGAGTCGAAGATCGGACTCTCGTACAGCAGCACGAAACCGAGGGCGGCGGCCGCCGCGACGACGATGCGACGGCGCAGCGAGCGGGTGAGGAGCACTAGTCGCGCCCTCCGAAGTGCTCGAACCCCCCGGGAACGGGACGCACGCGTCCGTCGGCCTCCACGATACAGACATCGGCGTCCCTGGTGCAGACGCCAATCCGGGTCACCGGCGGCAGGCCCTTGCGTGTCGTCGCGTGCATGAAACGGCGGCGGCTGCGTCGAGGCACGGCGAACACCAACTCGTAATCCTCGCCGCCCGACCAGGCGAGCACCTCCGGGTCGGCGCCCGTGGCGGCGGCCACCGGCGCGATGGCGGGGGAGCAGGGCAGGGCTGCGGCCTCGATTCGCATGCCCACGCCGCTGGCCGCGGCCAGTTGGCGGAGGGCGTCGGCAAGGCCGTCGCTCGTGTCCATGCAGGCCGAGGCGGCCTTGTTACGGCCGACCTGCACGCCGAGGGCGACCCGTGCCTCCGGCCGGCGGTACCGCGTGACGGCCAGCTCGAGCTCGGCGGGCACGACCCCTTCCTGAGACCCGGCCCCATCGGGGGAACCCGTTGTCGGGGCGTCGGGACTCGTGTGCCCCGCGAGCAGTCGGAGGGGAGCGCCGCCGCCAGCCAGCTGCAGCCAGGCGAGGCCGGCAGCTGCGGCGCCGACCTCACCGCTGACGTACAGCTCGTCGCCCACCCGCGCGCCGCTGCGCCGGAGCACGTGGCGCGGCTTGGCCGTGCCGCTCACGGTGACGTCGACGAACAGGGCCGGGGACCGCGAGATGTTGCCGCCGATGAGGCGCACGCGCATGGCCTCGGCGGCCTCGACAAGTCCGTCGACGAGGTCGGCCACCCAGCGGGCCTCGAGGTCGCCCGGCAGTCCCAGCGAGAGCAGGGCCCAACGGGGCTCGGCGCCCATCGCCGCGACGTCGCTCAGGTTCACGTGCAGGGCGCGGTGCCCGACGTCGCGCGCGTCGCTGAACGCGCGGCTGAAATGGACCCCGTCGACCATGACGTCCGTCGTCAGCACGTCGACGTGGTTGCGCCGCGGCCTGACGACCGCTGCATCGTCGCCGACGTCGACGAGGAGGTCGGCAGACGCGGGGGCCGCGAGCCGACCCGTGATCCAGCGGATCAGCGCGTGCTCGCCAACCTGCGCGCACGTCGCCGACGGGGCGTGGTCCCACCCCGGGGGCACCTGGCGATCCATGGTCAGCGGGCGATCTCCACGGCGCGGGTCTCCCGGATGACCGTGACCTTGATCTGGCCGGGGTACTCGAGCTCGTTCTCGATGCGGCGCGCGATGTCCTTGGAGAGCCACACGGCATCCTCGTCGGACACCTGCTCGCTCTGCACCAGGATGCGGATCTCGCGGCCGGCCTGCAGCGCGAAGGAGCGCGCCACCCCCTTGAAGCTCGACGCGATGTCCTCGAGCTTCTCGAGGCGCTTGACGTACGACTCGAGGATGTCGCGCCTCGCACCCGGACGGGCCGCCGAAATCGCGTCGGCGGCCTGCACGATCATCGCCTCGAGTGACGGCCAGTCGATGTCCATGTGGTGCGCGGCCACGGCATCGATCACCGACGGACGCTCGCCGTGCTTGCGCAGCAGGTCGAGGCCGATCTCGAGGTGGGTGCCCTCCATCTCGCGATCGACCGCCTTGCCGACGTCGTGCAGGAAGGCGGCGCGTACGCTCACGTGCGCGTCGAGCCCGAGCTCGCGAGCCATCACACCGGCGAGGAACGCGACCTCCTTGCTGTGACTGAGGACGTTCTGGCCGTAGCTGGTGCGGAACTTGAGGCGCCCCATCAGACGCAGGAGCTCCGGATGCACGTCGTGGAGACCGAGCTCGAAGGCCGCCGCCTCGCCGTCGCGGCGCACCGCGTCCTCGAGCTCGCTGCGCACCTTGTCGACGACCTCCTCGATGCGCGCCGGATGGATCCGGCCGTCGGCAATCAGCTTCTCGATGGACTGCCGGGCCACCTCGCGACGAAAGGGGTCGAAACTCGACAGGATGATCGCGCCGGGCGTGTCGTCGACGATGAGCTCGACGCCGGTGGCCTGCTCGAGGGCGCGGATGTTGCGGCCCTCGCGGCCGATGATGCGGCCCTTCATGTCGTCGCTGGGCAGGTCGACCACCGACACGGTCGTCTCGATGGCGTGCTCGGCGGCACTGCGCTGGATGGCCTCGGTGATGATCTGGCGGGCCCGTGCGCCGGCCTGCTCGCGGGCCTCGGCCTCGAGGCGCTTGATCAGGTGCGCGGCGTCGCGGCGCGCGTCGTGCTCGACGTGCCGCAGGAGTTCGGCCTTGGCCTCGTCGGCGGTGAGCCCGGAGACCCGCTGCAATTCCTTCATGGCCTCGGCGTGCCGCTCGTCGGCCTGGGCGAGCCGGGCCCGGACCTGTTGCTCGATGGCGGCCTGGGCCGCCTGCCGCTGCTGGGCCTCGTCGTGGCGGCGGCTCAGATCCTGTTCACGCTGGATCAGCGTGGCGGTGCGTTCGCTGGCGACCCGCAGTTGCTCGGCGGCGTGTTGCTCGGCCGTCCGCGCGGCCTCGTGCAGCTCGCGCGCGCTGCGCTCGGCCTCGAGCAGCAGGGCATGCGCGCGTTCCTTGCCGGCCAGTTCGGCTTCCTTGCGGCGTGATTCGGCCTCGCGCTCGGCGCTGGCGAGGATCTGGGCGGCCTGCTCGCGGGCGTGGCTGGTGTCGGCCTTCAGGCGCTTGCGGGCCCACGCGACCCACGCCATGACGGCGAGAGCGGCCAGGGCGTCGAGCGCCAGTCCGAGCAGTTCGAGGGTGGTCCACTGGCCCATGGGTGGCTCGACTGTGGCCCGAACCCCCGCGCCAAGGCAAGCCTAGACTACTGCTCACCGAGTAAGGGGACTGGACCGCGTGCAGCCGTTCGGTCCCACCCGACCGGACGCGCCGGTGGGGCGTTGTCAGGACGCGGGGAAAGGGCCGCCTGAAGAAAAATCCCGCGTTGCCGTGTGGGGAGGTCGTTGAACCTGCGGAAGCAGGTGGAACCACTGTAAGAGCCGCGCTTCAGGCTTCCTCTCTGCGGAGGCATGCACACCACGCGGCCGTCGCGATTCGCTTGGGGTAAAGAACATCGGCTCAAGCGAGCCTCTACCCATCACGCACAACGCAGGCAAGGGCGAGTGTAGCAGGCAATTGGAAATTTGAGATTTGAAATTCTCGGGGGCGCGGCTGCGCCGGCTCCCCGCGGGATGTCTCGAGCGAGCGACGGCCGGAGGCCGAGCCGCCGAGCATTCTCAACTTTCAGATTTCGAATTGCCCGTGTTTGGCGAGGACGGCGTCGATGAGGCGCTCGAGTTCGGCCGCCTTCTCGACGAGCTCCGAGGCCACGCGCGATTCTTCGTCGCGGCTCCGGAGCGCCTCGTCAGCGATGTTCAGCGCCGCAAGGACGGCCAGCTTGGTCGACTCGCCGATGGGCACCGCCGAGGAGGCTGCGTCCATCGTGCGCTCGACGTAGCGGGCGAGCTTGTGGACGTACGCGGGATCGAGCGCGCTGCGGATCGGGTACCGCAGGCCCTGGATGTCGACCACCACCACGTGGTTCGGTGTGGCCTGCTCGCCGAGCGGCGTCTCGTCGTCCACGGGGTGGCGCGCGTTCACCGGCACATCACATCTGGAGGGCGTCGAGCTGGGCCAGCATGTCGGCCACGCGCGTCCGCACCTGATCCCGCTCCTCGCGCATGGACTGGAGCTCGGCGGCCACCCCGGCGGCGTCGGTGAGCTGCGCCTGCAGCGCATCCACTTCCTTGCCGAGCCGCTCGTTCTCGGTGCGCAGCTTGGCCGACTCGGCCCGGCTCTTCTCGACGAGGGCGATCAACTGGCGGATCTTCTCGTCGAGGCGCTCGACGACCCCGAGATCGGCGGTCGTGGTGGTGGTGCTCATGGTGCAGGCTCCCTGGCCTGCCTTGCGGCAGGCCGATTAGCGCAGGGTGGCGCCGTGTTCGGCGACCAGCGCCGCGAGGATGGCGTCGGTGGCATGCTGCACCTCGGCGTCCGTCAGCGTGCGCTCGGCCGCACGGAAGGTCAGCCTCAGTGACAGGCTCACCTTGCCCTCCGGCAGCGACTTGCCCTGGTAACGATCGAATTCGCGCACCCCCACCAGCGTGGCGGGGGCAGACGCCTGAATCGTGCCACGAACCCTGGCAGCCGGCAAGTCAGCCGCGACCACGATCGACAGGTCGCGCACCACCGACGGGTGCCGCGGCAGGGGCTGCATCACCGCCTGGTGATCGGGATTCCACTGCGGTGCCGCGAGGTCGAGGTCGAGTTCGGCCACCATCACGGCGTCGCCGGCGGGGAGTCCCCGGGCTTCGGCGAGCACGGGCGCGAGCTGCCCGGCCCAACCGACGTCGGCGCGCGTCCCGTCGGCCGCGACGACGACCAGCGTGGCCGCCCGTCCAGGCACCAGCGCCGGATGTTCGGCCGGCGCGACGTCGATGGTCACGCGCAACAGGTCGGCGAGCCGCTGCAGCACGCCGAGCACGTCGTAGAGATCCACGAGGCGACCGCTGCCGCTCCAGTGCTCGGCGGACGCCGCGCCGGTCCACGCGATCGCCACGCTGCGCGACTCGCCGTGCGCCGTGGTGAACCGCGTGCCGAGCTCGAACAGGCGGATGTCGCGCTGCTCGCGTCGACGGTTGTGCGAGAGGCTGTCGATCACGCCGGGCAGCAGCGACGGCCGCAGCACCGCGAACAGCTCGGACAGCGGGTTGGCGATCGCGACCGGAGCCGAATCGAACGGCGCGGCGGCGCCCTTCTCGATGAAGGTGAACGTGACCGCCTCGGCGAACCCGGCGCCCACCAGCAGATCGCGGACGCGCGCATCGCGCACCAGGCGCGGCGCCGGGCGCGCCGGCGGCGCCGAGAGCGCAGGGAAGGTCACCGGCAGGCGCTCGTAGCCGGCGCAGCGCGCGACCTCCTCGATGAGGTCCTCCTCGCGCGTCACGTCGCCACGCCAGCCGGGGACCGTGACGTCCCAGGTCGCCTGCCGCTGCCGCGTTGGCGCCTCGTCGCCCTCGAGCGCCGCGAGGTGGAAGCCGAGCGACGTCAGGATGTCCTCGACCTCGGACGCCGGCACCTCCATGCCCAGCACGCGCGCGATGCGTGGCCAGCGCAGGCCCACGGTCCGCGGCGCCGGCGCCGGCTCGCCGACGACGATCTCGCCGCCACGCTGGGTGCCCGCGCCGATCTCGGTGATCAACTGCACCGCGCGACGAAGCGCGCGCACGGGCATCGACCGATCCACGCCACGCTCGAAGCGGTACGACGCCTCGGTGGACAGGTTCAGGCGTCGGCGCGTGCGTCGCACCTGCGTCGGCTCGAAGTACGCGCTCTCGAGCGCGATCGTCTTCGTCGCGGCACTGATCTCCGTCGCGCCCCCGCCCATCACGCCAGCGACCGCCTGCGCGCCGGCATCGTCGGCGATCACCAGCATGTCGTCGGCCAGCGTGCGCTCGACGCCGTCGAGGGTCGTGAGGCGCTCGCCGGCCGTGGCCGTGCGCACGTCGAGATGGCCGCCCGCGATGGTGGCCAGGTCGAAGGCGTGCAGCGGCTGGTTCAACTCCAGCAACACGTAGTTGGTGACGTCGACGATGTTGTTGATCGAGCGTACGCCGCTGAGGGTGAGGCGCTCGACCAGCCACGCCGGCGACGGACCGACGGTGACGTCCATCACGGCCGCGGAGTAGACGGGGCAGAGGTCCGGGCGCGCGACGGTGACGCGAAGTTCGCCGGGCACCGGGTTCCGGGCACCGGGCACCGGGTTCTCACCGTCGAAGGCCGACTCGTCCGCCGTAGCCTTGGCGAAGGTGGAAGGCCGAAGCCCCAAGGCCGCTGCCGGCGAGCGCAGCGAGCCCCCGTACTTCACCGCCACTTCGCGCGCCATCCCGATCACGCTCAGGCAGTCGGGGCGGTTGGCGGTGATCTCGAAGTCGATCACCGCGTCCTCGGGGCGCCCCTCGACAGGATCCACCGACGCGACCTCGAAGCCGCGCATGGTGAGGTCCCTGGCGAGCTGGTCGATCGCGACGGGGACGTCGACGTATTCCTTCAACCACGAGACGAGGATTCTCACGACGCGAACTGCTCCAGGAAGCGGAGGTCGTTCTCGTAGAACGCCCTGATGTCGTCGACGCGATGGGCGAGCAGCGCGAGGCGCTCGATGCCCATGCCGAAGGCGAAGCCGGTGTACCGCTCGGGATCGATGCCGACGGCCTCGAACACCGAGGGGTGCACCATGCCGCTGCCGCCGATCTCGATCCAGCCGGTGCGCTTGCACATCGAGCAGCCGCTGCCGAAGCACGACTGGCAACCGACGAACACCTCGGCGCTCGGCTCGGTGTACGGGAAGAACGACGGCTTGAACATGATCGGCGTCTTCGGGTCGAAGAACTCGCGCGCGAAGCCGAGCAGCGTGCCCTTCAGGTCGGCCATCGTCACCTGCTCACCGACGACGAGCGCCTCGACCTGCTGGAACATCGGCGTGTGCGTGAGGTCGAGGTTGTCTCGCCGGTAGACGCGACCCGGCGCGATGATCCGGATGGGCGGCGCGTGCCGCTCCATGTACCGGATCTGCATCGCCGACGTGTGCGTGCGCAGCAGCGTCGCCGGCCGCAGCGTGACGCCCGCGCCGGGCTCGCCGGTCGCGCGCACGCCCTGCACGAACGGCTGCGCGAGGTAGAGCGTGTCCTGCGCGTCGCGCGCCGGGTGCTCGGCCGGCATGTTCAGCGCCTCGAAGCAGTGCCAGTCGTCCTCGGTCTCGGGGCCGTCGAGGATCTCGTAGCCCATGCGCACGAAGATGCGCTCGATGCGCTCGCGCATCGCGTTGAGCGGGTGACGCGAGCCGACGGGGAGTGGGCGAGGCGCCAGCGTCAGGTCCAGGCCGGCGGCGCGGGTCGCAGACGCGCCGAGCGTGGCCTTGCGCGCCTCGAGCCCGGCCTCCACGGCCTGCTTCAGCTCGTTGGCCAGCCTCCCGATCTCGCGCTTCTGGTCTGCCGGCGCCTTGCCGATCTCGCCATACAACGCCGTCACGAGGCCGTTCTTGCGCCCGAGGAAGCGGTCGCGCAACGCCTGCAGGTCGGCCGCCGAGGCGACGGCCGCCAGGGCCGCGTCGAACTCGGCGCGCAGGGCGGACACGGAGGAGGAGAGGTCAGTCATCGTCAATTTCAGAATCCCAGAATTTCAGAATTCCTCTGCCATCCGCAGCCCGAGAAGGACGGCGGTGGTGTGAAATTCTCAAATCGTGAAATTGTGCAATTACCTGTGCAAACAGAAACGGGGGCGCGCCCGCGAAGGCGGCCCCCGTCACTTTCAGAATGTCACAATCTCAGAATGTCATCACCATGGTCAGCGCGTCGAGCTGCTGATGCTGGTAGAGAAATTCTGAAATTCCTGAAATTCTGCAATTCCTAAGCGGTCTGCGGCTTGAGGGCGTCCTTGGCACGCGTGGTCAGCGCGGCAAAGGCGGCCGGCTCGTTCACGGCCAGTTCGGCCAGCATCTTCCGGTCGACGGTGATGCCGGCGCGGTTGAGGCCCGCGATGAACTGCGAGTAGCTGATGCCCTGCTGCCGGGCGGCCGCGTTGATACGGACGATCCACAGGCGGCGGAAGTCGCGCTTCTTGCGGCGACGGCCGACGAACGCGCTCTTCAGGGCACGGTCGACCGCTTCCTTGGCGAAGCGGTACAGCTTGCTCTTGTTGGCGTAGTACCCCTTGGCAAGGGTCAACAACTTCTCGCGCTTTGCACGGCGCACCGTGCCACGCTTGACTCTCGGCATTGCTCTCTCCGCAGCCTCGGGGCGGCTTTCGACCGACTTGGGGACCCGGACCGCTCCAAAATTTCAGAATCTCGAATTTCAGAACTTCAGGACCCGGCACTGCTCGAACTCCTGAGGCCGGGCGCGAAATTCTGCAATTCTGCAATCGTGAAATTACCTGCGCTCACTTGTACGGCAGCATCAGCTCCAGCCGGCCCTGATCCTGGGCCGAGACGAGCACGGTGCCACGCAGCGCGCGCTTGCGCTTGGTGGTCTTGCTCGTCAGGATGTGCCGCTTGAACGCGCTGCCGCGCAGGAACTTGCCAGAGGCGGTGCGCTTGAACCGCTTCGAGGCGCCCTTGTGGGTCTTGAGTTTCGGCATGATCTGACTCGTTCATCTCTCCGGGCGCCACACGGCGCCCTTCCAACGGATGCCAGCGACGCATCCGGTCGTCCTGCGGCGCCGCCATGGCGCCGCGGATCCTACTCGGCCGGCTCGGCGGCTGGTGCCGCCACGTTGGCCGCCGCGGTCTCGTCGGCCGCGGCCTTGGCCGCGACGCGCAGTTCCTCGTCGGTCATCTCCGGCTCGTCCTCGATGTTCTCCGGACGCGGCTCGCGCTCCGGCTTCGAGGGCTTCTCGATCTTCTTCAGGCCCGGACGTCCCGACAGGATGGTGTGCATGGTGTTGCCCTCCATCCGCGGGATGTTCTCGGCCACCGCGATCTCGTTCAGCTCGTTGATCAGCCGCTCGAGAATCCGGCGCCCGATCTCCGGGTGGGCGATTTCACGACCGCGGAAGAACACCACGGCCTTGACCTTGTCGCCCTCGTGCAGGAAGCGCGAGATGTTGCGCTTCTTGAAGTCGTAATCGTGCAGGTCGACCTTCGGACGGAACTTGACTTCCTTCACCTCGATGGTCTTCTGGTGCTTGCGGGCCTGCCGCTGCTTCTTCTGCTCGTTGTACTGGTACTTGCCGTAATCGGTGATACGGCAGACCGGCGGCACGGCCGTGGCAGCGACTTCGACGAGGTCCAGGCCCTTGGACCGGGCCAGGGCGACGGCCTGCGCCGGTGCCATGATCCCCAACTGCGCGCCTGTCTCGTCGATCACCCGGACCTCGCGCACACGAATGCGCTCGTTGATCCGGACCCTGTCGTCCCGTCGGGGACCCCGCATGCGATTGTCGAACGCGATAACGACCTCCTTGAACGCGTCCCGTGAGCCGACCCCCTGGCCGGCGCCCCGGAACGCTCCCTAGATCCCGACCGGTTGCGGTTCCCGGCCCTTGCTCGTGACCTCGGCGTCCGCGTCCGCGACGAACGCGGCCACCGTGCGGCTCCCGAGATCCCCGCCCTGCCGGCTGCGGACCGACACCGTGCCCTCGGCGACTTCCTTGTCGCCAACCACCAGCATATACGGCACCTTCTGCAACTGGGCTTCCCGGATCTTGTACCCGATCTTCTCCTGCCGGTCATCGAGCCCGACCCGCAGGCCCGCCGCCTTCAGCTGCGCCTGCACCTCGGCGGCATAGGCCGCGTGGCGATCGGCGATGGGCAGCACCACGGCCTGCAGCGGCGCCAGCCAGAGCGGAAACGCCCCGGCGAAGTGCTCGATCAGCAGCGCGATGAACCGCTCGAAGCTGCCGAAGATCGCCCGGTGGATGACCACCGGCCGGTGCTCGGCGTTGTCGGCCCCGACGTACTTCAGGTCGAAGCGCTCCGGCAGCTGGTAGTCCAGCTGGATCGTCGCGCACTGCCACTTGCGGCCAATCGCGTCGGTCACGTCGAAGTCGATCTTCGGCCCGTAGAACGCGCCGTCGCCCTCGTTGATCGTGTACGCCTGGCCGGCCGACTCGAGCGCCAGCTTCAGCTGCGCCTCGGCGTGATCCCACGTCTCGCGCTGGCCCAGGTACTGCTCCGGCCGCGTCGACAGCTTCACCTCGTACGTCAGCCCGAGGTCGCCGTACACCTGCTGCACGAGCCCGAGCAGCCGCTGCACTTCCTCGCCGATCTGCTCCTGCATCACGAAGCAGTGGGCGTCGTCCTGCGAGAACTGCCGCACCCGCGTCAGGCCGCCGAGCACGCCCGACGCCTCGTTGCGGTGCAGCGCCGTCTGCTCGTGGAAGCGAATCGGCAGGTCGCGGTACGACCGCACCTGGCTGGCGAACACCAGCATGTGCCCGGGGCAGTTCATGGCCTTGAGCGCCATGTCCTCGCCCTCGTCGCCCTCGAGCACGAACATGTTCTCGCGGTAGTGGTGCCAGTGCCCCGACGTCTCCCACAGCGCCTTGTTGAAGACGATGGGGGTCTTCACCTCGTCGTAGCCGGCGGGGTAGAGCACCTTGCGCATGTACTCGGCCAGGCCGTTGTACAGCAGCGTGCCCTTGTGCAGCCAGAAGGCCGCGCCCGGCGCCCACGGGTGGAACATGAACAGGCCGAGTTCCTTGCCCACCTTGCGGTGGTCCCGCTTCTTCGCTTCCTCGATCCGCGCCAGGTGCGCCTGCAGGTCCTTGTCGCTGAAGAACGCCGTGCCGTACACCCGCTGCATCGGCTGGTTCTTCGCGTCGCCCTTCCAGTACGCGCTCGACGTCGTCGTGAGCTTGAAGGCCTTCAGCTTGCCCGTCGAGGGCACGTGCGGCCCGCGGCAGAAGTCCACGAAGGTGTCGCGGTCCTTGATCGTGTAGACCGAGACCTCCGACTGCCCCTGCGTGTTCTCCTCGATCAGCTGCACCTTCAGCGGCTCGCCACGATCGGCGAAGAACCGCAGCGCCTCGTCGCGCGACCACATCTGCCGCTCGAAGACCTCGTCGGCCTGCGCCAAGCGGCGCATCTCGGCCTCGATCTTCTCGAGGTCCTCCGGCACGAACGGCCGCTCCACCACGAAGTCGTAGTAGAAGCCCGGCGGCTCGTCGATCACCGGCCCGATGCCGCATTGCGTGCCGGGGAACAGCTTCGTGACCGCCGCGGCCAACAGGTGGGCCGTGCTGTGCCGGAACACCTTCAGCGCGTCTGGGCCGTCGGCCGTGAGGATCTGGACGCGCGCGTCCCTGTCGAGCGGGCACGAGAGGTCGACCACCTCGTCGTCGACCTTGGCCGCCAGGGCAGCCTTGGCAAGACGCGGAGACACGTCGGCCGCGACGTCCCGGACGGGCGTACCTGCAGCGACGGATCGCGTGGATCCGTCGGGAAGCGTGACGACGACGGGTGTCATGCCGCGAACACTGGTCTCCACAGCCGGAGCCGGCTGGAGCAACAACCGGTGGGCGGGTGGCTGGAAATGGTAGGCACGGGCGGAATCGAACCGCCGACCTCCTGCGTGTCAAGCAGGCGCTCTAACCCCTGAGCTACGCGCCTACAGCCGTTCGCACAAGTGCACGTGCGAACAGGCATGGTACAGCGAAGTGGTATGGGCGTGCAACCCGCCAGAGGACCGGCCGTCGACGCGCGCGCCCGAGTCAGGCGGCCGCCTTGGCCGGCGCGGTCCGGGCCCCGATGGTCTCGAGGGCCTTGTCCAGGATCGGGTCCTCGTCGCCGAGTGGCGCGCCAAACTCCACGTCGGGCTCGGCCACCGGCACGGCAGGGACCAGCCCCGTGCCGTGGATGGCGGTGCCCTTGGGCGACAGCCATCGCGCGTACGTGAGCCACAGGCCGCTGCCATCGGGCAGCTTCACCAGCTTCTGCGCCGCCGCCCGGCCGAGCGTCCGCTCGCCGATGATCCGGGCGCGATCGTTCTCCACCAGCGCCGCTGCGAAGACCTCCGCGGCCTGAGAAGTGCCGTTGGTGGTCAGCAGGGTGACCGGCAGCGTGAGGCTGCCGTCGCCCGCCCGCGCCTCGACCTTCTGCTGCCCCTGGTTGCGCGCCTCGCGAATGGCCAGCGTGCCGGTCTTGACGAAGGGCCGCGCGGCCTCGGCGCCCAGCGCGGGATCGCCCTCGGCCGTGTGTCGCAGGTCGATGAGCACCTGCGTCGCGCCCTGGGTGACCGCCTGCGCCACGGCCTCCCGCAGCTGCTGCGGGGTGCGTTCGCCGAAGGCCGCCACGCGCAGGAGCCCGACACCGGGCGCCGGCATCGTCGTGGTCACCGCCACCGGCAGCGGCGCGACGCGCGTCAGGACGACCTCGTGCGTGTCGGTCTGGCTGCCGCGCAGGACGGTGAGGGTGACCTTCGACCCTTCGGGACCGCGCAGGAGGCGCTCGCCCTGGAAGAGCGACATGTGCCGGGTCGACTTGCCGTCGATGGCGCGAATGTAGTCGCCGGTGTGCAGGCCCGCCTTGGCCGCCGGCGAGCCATCGCGCGCCGCCACCACGCGCAGGTAGTACTGGCGCGTCAGCGAGAGGCCGGTGGTGCCCGAGGCGGAGGCCGCGCTGCCGTCGATGCCCTTGACCTGCGAGGCGTCCAGCCAGGAGCTGTCCGGATCCAGGCCCTCGGCCAGGCCCAGCATCGCGCCGTCGAGCACCGTGTCGGCGCTCGGTTCCTCCACGTAGCTGCCGAAGATCAACGACACCACGTCGTCGAACACCCGCAGGTGCGGATAGGCGCCCGGGGTGGTGCGCTGCTGGCCCAGCAGTCCACCCACGAGCGTGAACACGACGAGCGGGGTGGTGAGAGCGAGCACGAGGTAGCGGGTACGGGTGGTCATTCGTGATGCCGCGATGCGGGGAATGCCGGGAATGCCGGGATGCTCACTGGGCGCGTGCCAACCATTCTAGGGGATTGACCGGACGTCCGTCGACGCGAACCTCCAGGTACAGCCCCGGCTGCCCATCAGGGGCGTCGCCCACCTGACCGACGATCGCGCCGGCGTCGATGGTGGCTCCCCGTTGGACGCCGACCAGCGACAGGTAGCCGTACAGCGAGTAGGCCTGCCGCCCGTGGTCGACGATCACCAGCTGGCCGAAGCCCGTGAACGTGCCGGCGAACACGACCGTGCCGGGATGGATGGCCCGCACCGGCTTGCCGGCGTCGGCGGCGATCGTGATGCCGTTACTCACCGTCGTGGTGCCGAAACGCGGATCGCGCTGGCGACCGAAGCGGCCCGCCACCTGGCCGTCGACCGGCCAGGGCAACTGCCGGCGGCGAGCGCCGAGCGGCACGCGGTCGACCGGCGGCGCGGTGGGAACCGCCGGCGCTGCGGGGCGCCCTTCGATGCGGGCGGCCATCGTCGAGTCGAGCCGCGCGCGGGCGGCGACCAGTTCGGACAGCCAGCGCTCCCGTTCCGCCGTCTCCTGCTCCAGCGACGCGAGCAGGTCCTGCTTGCGGATGGCGGCCGCCTCGGCCGCGAGCCGACGCGTCCGCGCTTCGGCCTGCAGGGCGCGGGCATCGCGCTGCCGCACGGCCAGCAGGGATCGGGTCTGCGCCAGCTCGTCGGCGTTCTGGCGGTACTCGGCCAGCCGTCGCCCGTCGTCACGCGCCAGGTAGTTCATCAGGCGCGCCGCCCGACCGACGGCTTGCGCGCTCTTCGCGTTCCACGCGATGCGCGCGTAGCCGACGCGCCCGAGCCGCTGGAGCCGCCGGAGGCGCGCGGCCACGGCGGGGCGCTCGCGATCGAGGGTGCCCTGCAGCTCGTCCTGCCGCGCGGTGAGCTTCGCGATGTCGCCACCGAGGACGGCGATCGCCTGCCGCGCCTCCGCCTCTCGCGCCAACTGGAGGTTGCGCTCGACCTCCAGCTTGCGCAGTTCGTCGAGCACCGACTTCGACTGGCGCTTGAGGACCTCGGCCTCTCTCGTCAGCGCAGCGATCCGCTCGCGCGTCGCCTGCTGCGCCTTGGCGGCCTCGGCCGCCTGCACGAGCGGCGACGCCTGGGTCGGCTCGGCCGGCGTCGTGCTCGGCGAGGCCTGCTGCAGCGTGGCCAACTGCGCGGCCAGCAGGAGCGAGAGGAACAGCACGGGTTCAGGGTAACGCCGAACGCCGAACGCCGAGCGCCGACGAGGAGCCACGAAGGCCGACGGCCGAGTGACGCAGGCCGAATGACCAGGTGCCCCTGTTACCCTGTTCGCCGTGCGTGTGCTGGCGTTCGATCTCGGTGCCCGTCGCACCGGCGTGGCCATCAGCGATGCGTCGGGAACGTTGGCGCGGCCGCTCGAGGTGGTGCAGGGGCCGTCGCTCAAGGCGCAGTGGGGCGCGTTGCTCGACGTGATTGCCCGCGCCCAGGCCGACGATGAGCCACTCGAGACCGTGGTGGTGGGCGTGCCGCGGCGCCTCGACGGCAGCCCGACCGACTTCACGCCGGCGGCCCTCGACTTCGTGGCGCGCCTGTCGCGACGGATTGCGGTGCCGGTGGTGCCGCTCGACGAGCGGCTGACGAGCGTCGAGGCCGAGGCCCTGCTGGCGACCCGCGAGAAGGACTGGCGCCGACGCAAGGCGCAACTGGACGCGGCGGCCGCCGCCGTGCTGCTGCAGGAATATCTCGACACCCGACAAAGGATCTCGCCCGCGTGAAGCGCTTCCTCCTGTTCCTGCTGCTCGTCCTCCTGCTGGTCGCCCTCGGGGCCGGCCTGTGGGTGCGCCAGCGCGTGACCGCGCCCTTCGCCGGGTTCTCCGGCGAGCAGTTCATCGAGATTCCGCAAGGGGAGAGCACGGCGGGCATCGGCCGTCGCCTGGTGGAGGCGGGCGTGATCCGCGACCCGCTCACCTTCCGCCTCGCGGTGCGGACGTTTGCGCGCGGGCGGTCGCTGAAGGCGGGCGAGTACCGCTTCGAGGGCGCGTCGACGCCGGCCGAGGTCATCGAGAGGCTCGCGAAGGGCGACGTGTATCTGGTGTCGTTGACGTTCCCCGAGGGCCTGACGGCGCAGGAGATGGCCGTCCTGTTCGGGCAGAGCGGGCTGGGCAGCGCCGACGCGTTCGTGGAGGCGTCGCGCGACCCGTCGTTGATCGCCGAGGTCGATCCCCAGGCCGATACGCTCGAGGGCTACCTGTTCCCCGACACCTACAGCCTGCCGCGCCGCATCTCGGCCAGGGCCATGGTGGGACGCATGGTCAAGCGGTTCACGACGGTGTTCGACGACGACCTGCGACGGCAGGCCAGGGCGACCGGCCTCACCGTGCGGCAGATCATGTCGATTGCGGCGCTCGTCGAGAAGGAGACCGCGCGCGCCGAGGAGCGGCCGCTCGTTGCGGCCGTGTATCGCAACCGCTTCCGCATCGGCATGCCGATGCAGGCCGACCCGACGGTCATCTACGCCCTCAAGCGGGCGGGGAAGTGGAACGGCAACATCCGCAAGGGCGACCTGATGTTCGACTCGCCGTACAACACCTACCGCTATCCCGGACTGCCTCCCGGGCCGATCGCCTCGCCGGGCCGTGCGGCCATCGAGGCGACGATCTCGCCTGCGAAGGTCGACTATCTCTACTTCGTCAGCCGCAACGACGGCTCGCACGCCTTCGCGAGCACGCTTCCGGAACACAACCGGAACGTGCAGAAGTGGCAGGTCGAGTACTTCCGCGCGAGGAGGTAATTCGAAATTGGAGATTTGAAATTCTCGAGCGCCGGCTGCGCCTGGCGCGGCGGAGGCCGAAGGCCAAGCCGCCGGGAATTTCAAATTTCGAATTTCAGATTGCCAGCGTCAGCGCTCTGCCCAGCGCAGCTTCTGGCGCAGCACCTGGAAATAGCCGTGCGATGACGGCTTGAGCAGGCGGAGTTCGTACGGCGCCTTGTGAATCGACACGGTGTCGCCAGGGCCAATCGCGTCGCCGGTCTGCCCGTCGAAGGTGACGTAGGTCTCCTCGCGCGGCGAGCGCGGGATGTCGCCGGCCAGCACGATCTCGATCGCGACCGAGGCCGGCAGCATCACCGGGCGGTTGGTGAGCGTGTGCGGGGCGATCGGCGTCAGCACCAGCGCGTCGACGGCCGGGTGGACGATCGGGCCGCCGGCCGAGAGGTTGTAGGCGGTCGATCCGGTCGGCGAGGCGACGATCAGGCCGTCGGCCTTGAAGCGGGCGATCAGCTGCCCGTCGGCCGACGCCACCAGATCGATCATCCGCGAGAGCGCCCCCTTGGTGATCACCACGTCGTTGAGCGCGACGTGCCGGAGGCGCGTCCCGTCGGGCCGCCGCACGATCGCCTCGAGCATGAGGCGCCGTTCCTCGTGCGCGGTGCCGGCGAGCGCCTGCGCGATGGCGTCGTACACCTCGGTGACCCGCACCTCGGTCAGGAACCCGAGGCTGCCGAAGTTCACCGCCACGACCGGCACGTCGTAGCCGCCGGTGGCCAGGCGACCGGCCGTGCCGAGCAACGTGCCGTCGCCGCCCAGCACGATGAGCAACTGCTCGTCGCGCCCGAGGTGCTCCGCGTCGCAGTGCTCTCCGGGGAGCGGGCGGCGCGAGAGGCCGGCCGTCGCCGTCTCGTAGCACGGCGTGATGCCGTGCTGGCGCAGCCACGTGCCCAGTTCATGCAGCAGGTCGGCCGCCTCGAACAGGCCGGGCTTGGCCACCAGGCCGACGCGATTGACGGGGGCACTCATGCACGACTCCTGAAGTGGGCGAGCCACTCGCGATTGCCTTCCATGCCCTCGATGGGCGAGGCCGCGTGCGCCTGCACGTCCAGCCCCAGCGCAGCGGCGGTCGCCACGACCTCGGCGAGCACCCGCGCCCGCACCGCCTCGTCGCGCACGATGCCGTGCTTGCCGACCTCGTCGCGACCAGCCTCGAACTGCGGCTTGACCAGCGTGACGACGTCGGCGCCCGGCCGCAACAGCGGCGGCACGACGGGGAGAATGTACCGCAGGGAGATGAACGACACGTCGGCGGTGACGATGTCGAACGCCCGGTGGCCCTCGGGCAGGTCGGCGGGCACCAGGTGCCGGGCGTTGATGCGTTCGAGGCAACTGACGCGCGGATCGGACCGCAACCGCCAGTCCATCTGGTTGTGGCCGACGTCGAGCGCCACGACGTGCGCGGCGCCGCGGCGCAGCAGCACGTCGGTGAAGCCGCCGGTCGACGCCCCGATGTCGAGCGCCTCGCGGCCCTCCACGGCGATGCCGAAGGTGTCGAGGGCGTGCACCAGCTTCAGGGCGCCGCGCCCGACGTAGGGATGGTCGGCCTGTCGCACCTGGACGTCGGCATCCTCGCGCACCAGGTGGCCGGGCTTGGGGGAACTGGTGGTCCCCGGCAGCGTCACGTGCCCGGCCAGGATCAGCGCGCGCGCCCGCTCGCGCGAGGCCGCGTGTCCGCGCTGCACGAGCAGCTGATCGAGCCTCACACGGGCAGCGCGGTCGGTCACTGGCGGCGGGTCAGGGTCCAGTCGAGGATGGCCGGCAGATGACCGGACAGGCCGGCCGCCGCGAGCGCGGCATGCCCGCGCTCGGCACACTCGCGGGCGCGCTGCCGGCTGCCCTCGACGCCGAACAGGGCCGGGTAGGTCAGCTTGCCAACCGCCGCGTCCTTGCCCGCGCTCTTGCCGAGCGACGAGGCATCACCCTCGACGTCGAGCACGTCGTCGACGATCTGGAAGCAGAGGCCGAGTTCGACCCCGTAGGCATCGACGGCGGCCACCTGCTCGGGGGTGCCGCCAGCCATGATGGCGCCAGCGCCCACGGCCGCGCGCATCAGGGCGCCGGTCTTGCGCGCGTGCACGTCCCGCAGGCGGGCGAGATCGTCCTCGGCGCGCGCCTGGCGGGCCGCGCCCTCCCACTGCAGATCGAGCACCTGGCCCCCCACCATGCCCCAGGCCCCGGCCGCCCGCCCGATGAGGGCCATCGCCTGCAGCTTGCGGCTGGCGATGGCGGGACCGTCCAACGCCGGCTCGCGGGCCAGGAGCGCGAACGCCTCGGTGAGCAGGCCGTCACCCGCCAGGATGGCCAGGGCCTCGCCGTACACGACGTGGTTGGTGGGGCGGCCACGCCGCAGCGTGTCGTCGTCCATCGCCGGCAGGTCGTCGTGGATCAGCGAGTAGGTGTGGATCATCTCGAGCGCGCAGGCGGCCGGCAGGGCGAGGCGGCGTGCGTCGGGATGGCCCAGGCCGACCGCGTCGGCGGCGGCGAGTACCAGCACGGGACGGAGGCGCTTGCCGCCGGCCAGGAGGCTGTATCGCATCGCCTCGTGCAGGCGCTCGGGACACGCCTCGGGGGGCGTCGGCAGCCACTCGGCCAGCGCCCGTTCCAGGTCGCGCCGGCAGCCGTCGGCGAACGTCTCGAAGTCGGAGGCGCTCATCCGCGGTCGGACTGCCGGGGATGCAGGTCCTTCTCGAAGGCGGCCGTCTCGTCGCGCAGGCCGCCGCCCTGTGTGAGCACCTGGATGCGCTTCTCGGCGTCGGTCAGCTTCTCGTGGCAGAAGCGGGAGAGCGTCACGCCGCGCTCGAACAGCGCGAGTGATTGCTCGAGGGGCTGGTCCCCCTGTTCGAGGCTGCGGACGATGCCGTCGAGTTCGGCCAGGGCGTGTTCGAAGTCGGTAGGGTCGGTCATGGACGTGGGGGAAGGCCGGGCGCGGCGCCGTCGACCTCGCACTGCAGTCGCCCGTCGGGCAGTTGCACCTGCACCTGCTCACCGGGGCGCACCTGCTCGACGCTGCGCACGATGGCGGTGCCCGAGGCATTCCAGCAGATGGCGTAGCCGCGCGCCAGCGTGCCGAGCGGGCTGAGGGCGTGGAGTTGCCCGGCCAGGGCCGTCAACTGTCGATCGCCGCGATGCCAGGACAGCTCGACCGCCTGCCGCGCGCGTGCGAGGTGCGCATCGACGCGCCGGCAGGCCTGCGCGACGCGCGCCTCGAGCCCGACCCGCGCGAGTCGGTCACGGTGCGTCTGCAGGGCGGCGGCGGCCTGCGCCTGGCGCTGCCGCATCGACACCGCGAGGCGCTCGTCCAGCGCCGACAGGCGGCGCAGCCGCGCCGTGAGCTGGCGTTGCGGATGCTGTTCGTCGAGGCGGCGCGCGAGGTCGTCGAGCCGACGCCGGTCGTCGCGCAGGCGGAGGCGGAGCGCCCCGACGAGGCGCTCGTGCAGGTCGAGGCGCTGGCGGTCGCGGTCGAAGACCCGGTCGCGGAAGCGCGCGAAGGCCGGTCGTTGCTCGACGTGCAGCAGGCGCGCGCGCTGCCTGTCGAGGCGACTGCGCAGCAGCAGTGACATCTGGCGGCGGGCGGTCGCAATGCGCTCGCGGAAGGCGCTGGCCTGACCCACCACCAGTTCGGCGGCATGCGACGGCGTCGCGGCACGCACGTCGGCGACGAGATCCGCGATGGTCGTGTCGACCTCGTGCCCGACCGCCGAAATCACCGGCACCTTGCACGCGGCGATGGCCCGCGCCACCACTTCCTCGTTGAAGGCCTTGAGGTCCTCGGCCGAGCCGCCGCCGCGGCCGACGATCAACACGTCGACGTTGGGCACGCGGGCGATGCGGGCGATGGCCCGCGCGATCTCGGGACCCGCCTCGTCGCCTTGCACGCGGGTCGGCGCGATGACGATGTCGGCCGGCGCGTGCCGGGTGCGCAGCACGCGGATCACGTCGCGCAGCGCCGCCCCCTCGAGCGAGGTCACGACGCCGATGGCGCGCGGCAGCAGCGGCAGGGGACGCTTGCGGGCCGGATCGAACAGGCCCTCGGCCTGCAGGCGCTTCTTCAGTTGCTCGAAGGCCACCTGCAGGGCGCCGGCGCCCTTGGGCTCGATGCCGTCCACGTACAGCTGGTAGCGCCCCGTGGGCACGTACACCGAAATCCGGCCGCGGGCGATGACCTGCATGCCGTTGGCGAGGCGGAACCGCAGGCGTGCCGCATCGGTGCGCCACATGATCGCGCCGAGCCGGGCACTCGCGTCCTTCAGCGTGAAGTAGAGGTGTCCACCCTTCTCCGAGCAGTCGGTGAGTTCGCCTTCCACCCACACGCGCGGGAAGTCGCGCTCGAGCGTGCCGCGCACCGCCTGCGTGATGGCGCTGACCGTGAGGACAACCGGCCGGGCCGGGGCGGCCGTCGCCTCGCGTGGGCGTGGCGCCACGACCGGCTCCTCATCGCGGCGTCGCTCCGCGCCGACGGGCGCGACGGGCGGCTTGTCGAGCCTGGCCGGTTCGACGGGGCGCAGGTCCTCCGGGTCGAGGGGCGCATCCTCGAACGGGAGGTCGAACAGCGAACTCACCGGAGGTCCTCGATGTCGGTGGGGGTGAGGCTGAGGCGCTCGATGGCCGTCGCGGCGCCCGTCGCGACGTCGGCCGTGACGATGACGGCGTGCAGTCGCGGCATGCCGCTCGCGGTGTCGAACCTGGTCGGCAGGCCGGTGAGGAACCGCTGGATGATCGGGCCACGCTCGACGCCGATCACGCCGTCGTGGGGCCCGGTCATGCCGACGTCGGTGCAGTACGCCGTGCCGCCTGGCAGCACCTGCGCATCGGCGGTCTGCACGTGCGTGTGCGTGCCGACGACGGCCGTGGCGATGCCGTCGAGGTGCCACCCGAGCGCCACCTTCTCCGACGTGGCCTCGGCGTGGAAGTCGACCAGGAGGACGTCGGCGTGTTGCCGGAGGCGTTCGGCCTCGGCGCGCCCGATCGAGAAGGGGTCGTCGAGGGCGGTCATGAACACGCGGCCCATCAGGTTCAGGATCGCGACCCGCGTGCCGCTCGAGAGCGTGACGATCGTCGACCCGCGGCCGGGCGTGCCGGCCGGGTAGTTGAACGGGCGCAGCAGGCGCGGCTCCTCGTCGATGAAGCCGAGGATCTCGCGCTTGTCCCACACGTGGTTGCCGGAGGTCATCACGGCGATGCCCGTGTCGAACAGTTCCTTCGAGATGTCGCGCGTGAGTCCGAACCCGCCCGCGGCGTTCTCGCCGTTGGCGATCACCAGGTCGATGCCGCGGGTGCGGACCAGGGCAGGCACGGCGCGTCGCACGAGGTCGCGACCGACCTTGGCGAAGATGTCGCCGATGAAGAGGATGCGCATCCGGCGCCTAGACGACTTTCTCGATCGGGATCACGAACTCGTGCCCGGCGTTGAGCCGGGGCAGTCGCACGCGCAGTTCGCCCTCGCTCATGGTGGCCCGCGCATTGGCGAGGTCGAGCGTCGTGGTGACGCGCACGGCCCGCGCGAAGCGGCCGAAACTGCGCTCGACGAGGTGGTAGGCGGTGGCGCGCGCCGGCGGCGTGCCGGCTGGCCACTTGCACCCGGCAATCACCAGCGTGTTGTTCTTGAACAGCACCCGGACATCGTCGGGCGACACGCCGGCGAGGTCCATCACCACCTCGAGCGAGTCCTCCCGCTCGACGACGTCCATGGGAGGCGCGTAGAGGCCACCCGGGGCGGCGTCATGGGCCTGCTGCAGGTCCTCGAAGAGCCGACGAACCTCGTCGGCGAGTTCGGCCGCCTCTGGAAACGACAGCATGAGGCGATGATCGCACGCCCCGCGCAGGTTGGCGAGGGGAGGCACGGGTGGCAGGGCGCCGAGCGAGGGCGTGCGCAGGTGTCCGGCTTCGGTGTCCGTAGGTGTCGGGCTTCGGTGTCCGTAAGTGTCGGGCTTCGGTGTGCGTAGGTGTCGGGCTTGCCCGACACGCAGCGGCGCGGCACTGACCGTCGGTCGAGGCCGAGGCCTGCAGTTGTCAGCCGACGGCCATATTTGTTTAATGTGAGTGTATAACGCGCACATAAAATGCTTGACACGCGCTCATGTCGTTCGTATAGTGACACCGTTGGCGATCGACATACGGTTCGCCAGGCCGCCTGGCCGGGCATTCCGGCGGGCGGATGAGATCGAGCAGGACAGGGAAGGGGGATGGCCTCGATAGCCGTCTCCGGATTTCTGAGGAGGACGACATGAGCATGGTGCGATTCGATCCGTTCCGTGAACTGGCCACGATGCAGGACCGCATCAACCGCATCTTCGGCGACGCGTACACCCGCCGCTACGACGACGACCTCACGCAGCGCGGCGAGTGGTTCCCGGCCGTCGACATCTACGAGAACGCGCAGCAGGAGATCGTGCTGAAGGCGGAACTGCCTGGCATCGCGCGCGAGGACATCGACCTGCGCGTCGAGAACAACACGCTGACGCTGCGCGGCGAGCGCAAGCGCGACGCCGAGGTCAAGCAGGAGCAGTACCACCGCATCGAGCGGTCCTACGGGGCGTTCAGTCGGTCCTTCTCGCTGCCCACGCGCATCGACACCGAGAAGGTGCGCGCCGAGTTCAAGGACGGCGTGCTCGTCATCACGCTGCCGGTCAAGGCTGAAGCCAAGCCGCGGCAGATCGAGGTGGCGGTCAGCTAAGGGGGTGGGCAGGGCCGGCTCGCCGAGCCGGCCGCTCGCCAGGGCGTGTGCGGGCGCGAGACGGTGGTCGGCCGTCCTCGCGCCCTTCGTGTGTCAGGCGGCGGTCTTGCGGAAGCGCAGCACGGCAAGGCCGATGATCGCCACGGTGTAGAACGCCAGCCACGCAATCGGCTCCCACAACTCGCGCGCGCCGGCGCCGCGCAGCACGATGCCGCGCAGGATCTCGATGAAGTAGCGGGCCGGGATGATCCGCGAGATCGCCTGGAACAGCGGCGGCATGCCGTCGATGGGGAAGACGTAGCCCGACAGGAACACGAACGGCAGCAGGAACAGCATCGACAACTGCTGCGCCTGCCGCTGCGTCTGCGCGATCGTCGAGAGCAGCATGCCGAGCCCGAGCACCGCCGCGATGAACAGGAACGCCACCGCGTAGAGCAGCAGCAGGCTGCCGGCGATCGGGATCTCGAACAGGAACAGCATCAGCAACACGGTGATCGTCAGCTGCACGTAGCCGATCACGATGAACGGCATCAGCTTGCCGACGATCAGCTGCGTGCGCGTGACCGGCGTCACCTGCAACTGCTCGAGCGTCCCGAGCTCGCGTTCCCGCACGATCGCCCCGGCCGTGAACTGGATCAGCGTGAACGTCAGGATGATCGCCAGCAGGCCGGGAATCACGAAGGTCGCGGTGCGCAGGTCGGGGTTGTACCAGGGCCGCACGTGCAGGTCGATCGGCAGCGACGCCTCGCGCCAGTTGCCGCGCCGCGCCAGGGTCTGGATCGACAGCTGCGTGGCGACGCCGCTGGCAATCGACATCGCCTGCGTCGCCGTGGTCGTGTCCGACGCGTTGACCACCAGCAGCGCCGAGGCCGGCTTGCCCCTGTGCCGGTTGGCGCCGTAGTCCCGGTCGATCACCAGGCCGACGCTGGCCCTCGCCGAATCGAGCGCCAGCTGCAGCTCCCCGAGCGAGTCGACGCGCCCGACGACGTCGAAGTACTGGCTGGCGGTGAGC
Organism: Luteitalea sp. TBR-22; assembly: GCF_016865485.1. Taxonomy (NCBI): domain Bacteria; kingdom Pseudomonadati; phylum Acidobacteriota; class Vicinamibacteria; order Vicinamibacterales; family Vicinamibacteraceae; genus Luteitalea; species Luteitalea sp. TBR-22. The sequence goes on from NZ_AP024452.1 coordinate 2,360,846, forward strand.
CGCGCCACCAGCTCCCGGCTGTCGTAGGAGCGGCTCTCGTCGAGCACCACGGTCTTGAGGTGCTTGACGTCGTAGTTGATGGCATACCCGAACACCAGGGTCTGCATCAACGGCACCATGATGATCATGCGCAGCGTCAGGCGATCGCGCTTGAGCTGCATGAACTCCTTCCAGGTGAGCGCGAGCAGGCGTCTCATGCCGCCTCCTCCCCGGCCCGGGCGCGCGAGCGGGCCAGCGACACGAACACGTCCTCGAGCGACGGGTCGGCGACCCCGGCGTGGCCATACGGCGCCAGCCGCGCCAGCCCTTCGCGTTCCGCACCCGCATGCAGCACCGCCCGCAGTCGTCGGCCGGCCAGGTAGACGTCCTCGAAGGCGCCCGTCGGCCGCAGCTCCGCGAGGGCGGCAAAGGCGTCGTGCGCGATCTCGACCTCGTACAGGCGGTCGGCCAGGTGCGCCTTGAGCGCCACCGGCGATCCGTCGGCGATGATCTCGCCGTCGAGGATGAAGGCGAGCCGGTCGCACTGCTCGGCCTCGTCCATGTAGTGGGTAGTGACCAGCACCGTCATGCCGCGGTCGGCCGCCAGCTCGTAGATCAGGTCCCAGAACATCCGACGCCCCGACGGGTCGACGCCGCCCGTCGGCTCGTCGAGGAACAGCAGCTCGGGCTCGTGCAGCAGCGCCGCCGCGAGGGCCACCCGCTGCCGCAGGCCGGTGGACAGGCCCTCGGTGAGGCGCCCGCGTTCGGGACCGAACGCCAGCCGGTCGGCCAGCGCGTCGATGCGCCCCTGCAGGTCCGCCCGGCCGAGGCCGTACACCGAGCCGAAGAAGCGCAGGTTCTCCTCCACCGTCAGGTCGAGGTACAGCGAGAACTTCTGGCTCATGTAGCCGAGGCGTCGCTTCCACGCCTCGACGTCGCGCGGCAACTCGAGGCCGCCCATGCCCGTGACCCGACCCGCCGACGGCGCGAGCAGGCCGGCGAGCATGCGGATGGTCGTCGACTTGCCCGAGCCGTTGGGGCCGAGGAAGCCGAAGACCTTGCCGCGCGGAATCTCGACGTCGATCTCGCGTACGGCGACGAAACTGCCGAAACGGCGGGTGAGGCCCTGAGCGGTGACCAGCGCGCCGCCGTTCACGCCCGCACCTCGCGCGACGTCTCGCCGTTCCAGACGAAGACGTCCTCGAGCGACGGCGGGATCACGCGCACGTCCGCGTCGCCGACGTCGTCGCCGAGCGCCTCGCGTACCTCACGGTGCAGGGCGTTGCCGTCGGCGCCGCGGCCGCGCACGTGCAGGCGCGTCCCGAACAGCGACACGTCGTCGACGCCGGGCAACGCGGCCAGGCGGCGGCGGATCGGCATGCGGTCCTGGCTGCGCACCTCGACCAGCGCGCGCGGGTAGCTGGCCACCACCTCGTCGCGCGTGCCGACGGCCGTGATGCGTCCCCGATCGAGGAAGGCGATGCGTGAGGCGTACTCGGCCTCGTCCATGTACGGCGTCGAGACCAGCAGCGTGAGGCCCTCGTGGTGCAGCTGGTTGAGGAGAATCCAGAACTCGCGGCGCGACACCGGGTCGACGCCGGTCGTCGGCTCGTCGAGCAGCAGGAGCTCGGGCTGCGTGAGCAGCGCGCTCACCAGCGACAGCTTCTGCTTCATGCCGCCCGACAGGGCGCCGGCCAGCCGTGACCGGAAGCGTTCGAGGCCGACGCGCGCCAACAGTTCCGCCATGCGCGGCTTCGCGACGCGGTCGGGCACGTCGTACAGCCTCGCGCGCAGGTGCAGGTTCTCGTCGATCGTCAGGTCCTCGTACAGCGAGAACCGCTGCGGCACGAGGCCGAACGTCCGGACGCCCTCGACGCGCACCTGGCCGGTGGTGGGGGCGATCAGGTTCGCGACCAGCCGGAACAGGGTCGTCTTGCCGGCGCCATCGGGGCCGAGCAGCGCGAAGAGCTCGCCGCGGGGAATCGTCAGCGTGACGCCGCGCAAGGCCTCGGTGGCGCCGAAGCGGCGTCCGACCTGCTCGAGCGTGATCATCGTGTCGCTCACTGTGCACCTCGCGTCGGCGGGGGCGCGAGGACCTCGGCGGGCTGTCCCGGCACCAGCGGCGCCTTCCACCCGGCGTCGAGATCCACCTTGGCGGCGTACACGAGGTTCACGCGCTCGGCGCGGGTCTCGACAGCCTTGGGGGTGAACTCCGCGGACGGTGAGATCTCGGTCACCCGCGCGGGGAAGGTCTGGCCGGGGAACGCGTCCACCTGCACCTGCACGGCCTGGCCCTGGCGCACCTGGCCGAGGCGGGGCTCGGGGATGAAGGTCCGCACGTACAGCCGCGACTCCAGACCGAGTGTCACGGCCGGCTGGCCCGGATTGAGGAGGGCGCCCGGTTCCACCAGCCGGTGCAGGACCACGGCATCGCTCGGCGCGCGCAACTCGGCCTCCCGCACGACGATGTCCGACTGCGCCTTGACGCGCTGGGCACGTCCGAGTTCTGCCTCGGCAGCGCGGGTCTGCCACTGCCGGAACCCCTGACGCACCAGCGTCAGGCGCTGCGTGGCGGACTCGACGGCGGCCTCGGCGCGCGTCACGTCCGACCGTGCGCGATCCAGGTCGCGCTGCGTGCCGACGCGGGTGGACCGCAGTTGCTGCTGCCGGGCGAGTTCCTCGCGGGCCAGCGACAGCGCGGCGGCGCGGTCGGCGCGCTCGGCCTCGGCCGCTGCAATCTCGGCGGCGCGGCTGCCAGACGCGAGGTCGCGAACGCGCGCCTCGGCCGCGGCGACCGCCTGCGCGTCGCGGTCCGGCGCCAGCGCGGTCTCGGCGAGGTCGAGCCGAATCAACAGGTCGCCGGCCTTGACGCGATCGCCTTCGCGGACGAGCACCTCGAGCACCCGGCCCTGGATGCGTGGCGCGACGTCGACCAGCGGCGCTTCGATGCGGCCGTTGAGGTGAATCCTCTCGTCGACGGGGCCGCGGCGGCATGCCGCCCCGGCGAGCGTGAGGACGAGGACGGTGAGAACGACAGTCGATGGGCGGTTCATCGCGCGGCACCTGTGGGCACGGGCGTCAGGCGCGCCGTGGAAGTGGGGAACCGGTAGGGGGACGCGCTGGCGGACGACACCGGCGCGGCGGGTGGGGGCGTGGGGCCGTCGACAAGGATCCCGCGCCGCTCGAGGAGGCGGCCGGTGGCGCGCAGCAACTCGCTGTTGGCGCGGGCGACCTCGATCCGGGCCGCGGTGCTGGCCAGGGTGGCCTGCGCCAGCTCGGTCTGCCTGGTGAGCACGAAGAAGTTGGTGCTCTGCCCGGCCTCGAAGCGTGCCTGCTCGGCGGCCAGCAGGTCGGTGGCGGCCGCCTCGAGTGCGCTGGTGGCCTCGAGGCGTTCGCGGGCCGCGGCCAGCCGTGCCGACGCGGTGCGTACCTCGGTGGCGATGCGCTGGCCGATCTGGTCGCGCTGCAGGGCCGTGCGACGCTCGGCCAGGGTGGCGGCGACGACGTCGGCCTTGGCGGCTCGTCGCCCGATCGGCAGCGCCACGCTCACGCCGACGTAGATGTCGGAGAAGCGGTGCGTCACCAGGGTCTGCAGCGAGTCGTCCAGCCCGCCCAGTTGATCCTCGGGCAATGTCACCGTTGCCCCGGGGAAGGGCACGTAGAGGTCGGGGTTCTCGCCGCCCGCCAGGCCGCGCAGGTTGTAGGCGGCCACCAGGTCCATCTGCGTGCGCGCGCGTTCCTGGGCCAACCGGGTGTCGAGGGCGGCAATCGCTCGCGCGGCATCCATGTCGGCCATCTCGGGCCGGCGCGCGAGGGCATCGGCCACCAGCGCCTCGATCGCCTCCGGATCACTCGGCGCGGGAGGCTCGTCGGCCAGATCGTAGGCCAGCGACCACGTCGCGGAGTCGGCGGTGCCCGCCATGAGCTGTCGGAGGGCGATGTCGGCGCGGATCGCCTCGTCGCGGGCGCGGACCAGGTCGGCGCGCCGACGGGCGATCTCGGCGACCGGCGCGGCGATCTCGGCCTCGGCGGCGATGCCCGCCTGGATCCGGTCGGCCGTGTCCTGCCGCTGTGCCTCCGCCAGGGTGAGGGACTGCTCGCGGATACGGACATCGTCGCGGGCGGCCCGCACCGCCCAGTAGGCGCGTTCCACGGCCGCAACCGTCTCGGTGACCAACCGTTCGAGCGCGGCGCGCGAGCGGGTCACGTCGAGGGCCGAGACCTTCAGCGCTCGTCGCTGCTGGTCGATCTTCCGTCCCGCCAGCAGTGGCTGCCGGACCTCGACCCCGACGCTGGTCAGATACGCCGGCGTCAGCAACGCGAAGCGGCTCGTGAGCGACTCGAAGGACGTGGCGCCGCTGGCAGTGAGGGTCGCGCCGCTCTCGAAGAGGCGGCTCCAGGATGCGCTCCCGACGAGGCTGTTGGTGCGTGGCGCCAGGGCCCCTGGCGGGGCGCCGACAAACAGGGTGTTCAGGGGATCGGTGCGCGTCCGGACCCGACCGTCAAGTCGCAGGACCGGGTCGTAGGCGGCTTCGGCGCGCGTCTGGCCCTGCGCGGCCAGCGTGATGGCGTCGCGCTGGATGGCGATCTCGGGCAGGTGCTCGAGGGCCCGCGCGGTGGCGTCGGCGAGCGTCAGCGGCAGCGGCTGGGCGACGGTCTGCGGAGTCACCACGGCCGCAGCCACCGCCACCAGTGCGGCGCACAGCATCGGTGACTTCATCGCGACACCTCCAGGCGCTGCAGCCGCGGATCGAGGGCTCGGGCGAAGCTGTCGAGGGCGTCAGCTGAAAGGGCCAGCAAGGCCCGTCGTTCGGTGGGGGTGACGTCGAGGGCCGCGGCGCTGGTGAGGGCGTCGAGGGTCTCGGCCGGGGCGCGCCGGTACGCGGCCCGCCAGTGCTCGTCGGTGGCGAGGCGTCCGATGACCTGTTCCACGTGTGTCTGGCTCATGGGCGAATCCGACAGGCTCATGAGCAAGGAGCGCGCCTCCGCGAGCACTCGCCGCAGGGATGTTCTTATCTGATTGCTTCTGTGGACTTTATGCGGCAGTGTCTGATCGGAGCACTGGTTGCCTGGAGTTGGCAGTGTGCGCAGATATCGGCGATCTGTCTGTAAATGTGCAGTGTGTCAGGCGGTCTCGCCGTCAAGCCCGTGACGCTTGAGGCGGACGTACAACTGCGCGCGCGTCAGGCCGAGAGCCTTCGCCGCCCGCGACTTGTTGTAGCGCGCGGCCACCAGGGCGGCTTCGACCATCCGGCGCTCGACGTCGGGCAGCGTCGCACGAGTGGCGAGGACGGGATCAGGCGCCGCAAACGCTGCCGTTGCCCCCGGCGCTGCCGCGGGGACGGGCTCGGTCGCCCGGATGGGCAGCGGGGCCAGCGCGAGGTGGTCCGAGGTGATCAACCCGCCGCCGGCCAGGATGGCCGCGCGCTCGAGCACGTTCCGCAGTTCGCGGACGTTGCCCGGCCAGGGGTAGGCGAGCAGGCGCGGCACGGCCTCACGCGACAGGCCCGCGACGCGCCGCCCCAACTGCCGTCCGATGTCCTCGAGCAGCGCCTCGGCCAACGGCAGCACGTCGTCGGGGCGCTCGCGCAGCGGCGGGAGCGTGATGGCGAAGATGTGGAGCCGGTAGAACAGGTCCTCCCGGAAGGTGCCGCGCTCGACCATGGTCCGCAGGTCGCGGTGCGTCGCGCCGATGACGCGCACGTCGGCGCGCAGCGGGCGGGTTCCCCCGAGTCGCTGGAACTCCCGCTCCTGCAACACGCGCAGCAGTTTGGCCTGCGCGCCTGGCGACAGTTCGCCGACCTCGTCGAGCAGCAGCACCCCGCCGGCCGCGCGCTCGATCAGGCCCGGACGTGCCTGCGTGGCGCCGGTGAAGGCCCCGCGCTCGTGCCCGAACAGCTCGGACTCGAGGAGCGGCTCGGGCAGCGCCGCGCAGTTGATGGCCAGGAACGGTCCGGCGGCCCGGGGCGAGGCGCCGTGGATGAAGCGGGCAAGCACCTCCTTGCCCGTGCCGGATTCACCGGCGAGCAGCACGGTCGTGTCGGTGGGGGCGACCTGCGCGGCCTCTGCCACGGCCTGCCGCCACGCCGCCGAGGCGCCGACCATGCGACGCGGCGCCCCTCGCCCGAGCACGGCGAGTTCGTCGGTGAGCGAGCGGACGCGCTGCTCGAGCATCGCCGCGCGTTCGCGGGCTTCCGCGGCCCGCGCCGCGGCGTCGGCCAGGTCCTTGTGAGCGAGGGCGAGCGCCACGTACTCCGCGACGCGTTGCGCCACGGGGACATCCGCTTCGGTGAAGGCCGCCCGCGCCCGCGACATGAAGTTGAGGCCGCCGAGCGCCTTGCCCTCGCGCTTGACGGGCACCCTCAAGGACCCCTTCAACCCCGCAGGCACGGCGGGGATGTGCCTCATCAAGGGGTCCTCGGCCATGTCGTCGCACAGCAGGTAGGCCCAGGGCGTCGTCAGCAGGTAGCGCATCTCCGGAGGCACGTGGATGCGGTCCGGCCGGAGGAAATCCACCGCGGACGACAGCGCGTGCATCTCCAGGGACTCGCCGTCGGCGCCCAGCAGGCCAAGGGCGAGCGCGTCGTGGGGGAGCACGCGTTGCGTCACCCGCGACAGGTGCGGGAACACCTCGCGGATGTCGAGCGCACCGGCGAGCAGCGGCAGCAGCTCGGCCAACGCGTCGAGACGCGCCAGCAGGTCGGCATCGTGGGCCACGGGAGGACGATAGCGCATCGGGGGATGCGGCAGGGAAGGCTGAACGCTGCGAACGCCGAACGCCGAACGCCGAACGGCGAACGAAGAACGGAGGGGGGGAAGGCGGAAGTGGGAAGGACGACGGGAAGGTTCCGGGGCGGCTGAACACGCCGGGGCGCCGACTCGTCAAATCCCGGCAAGGGGAACAGCGATGACGACTCTGTTCGTGCTCGGGTTCGGGGCCGCCGCGATGCTGGCGTTGGCCGGGCTCGCGATGGCGTGGGCCGCGTTGCGGGTGGTGCTCTGGATCGTCTTCCTGCCGCTGATGTTGCTCAAGGCGCTCCTGGGGCTGGTGTTCGGCGCGGTCTTCGGCGCGTTGGGCCTGGCGCTGGGCGGCATCGGGATGGTGGTCGGCCTGATGGTGGCCCTTGTGGTGGGCGGCGTCGGCCTGCTCGCACTGCTCGCCGTGTTCGCGCTGCCGCTGGTGCCGCTGCTGCTGGTCGCCGGACTTGTCTGGCTGGCCGTCAAGGGCACGGCGGCGCTGGCCGCGGCCTAGGCCCCGGAACGGCCCGGGGTCTCAGGCGCGGCCGTAGCGGACCCGCGAGCGGACGCGCGCCTTCTCGGCCTCGATACCGCGATCGCGCGGTGCCGCCGTCGTCGACAGCGACGCGATCAGCGTCCGGGCCGCCGCGGTGACCTCGTCGACGGCCTTGTCGAACGCCGCCGCGTTGGCCTGTGACGGCCGCGTGAACCCGCTCAGCTTGCGCACGAACTGCAGGGCCGAGGCGCGGATCTCGTCGTCGGTGGCTGGCGGGTCGAAGTTGAACAGCGTCTTGATGTTGCGGCACATGGGCAGGTGCTCCCCGTGTGGACGAGTGACCGGTCAGGCGGGCGACGGGAACGCGCCCCGCGCGTCCTCGTAGGCCGCGGCAGCCCGCAGCAGCATGGTCTCGGCAAAGGCGGCCGCCGTCAATTGCAGCCCCACCGGCAGGCCGGCGCCGTCGCGGCCACACGGCACGCTGATCGCCGGCAGACCCGACAGGTTGGCGCTCACCGTGAACACGTCGGCAAGGTACATCTGCAGCGGGTCCTCCACCTTCTCGCCGAGGCGGAAGGCGGTGGTCGGCGCGGTCGGCATCGCCACCACGTCGACGCTGGCGAAGGCGCGCTCGTAGTCGCGGGTGATCAGCGTGCGCACCTGCTGCGCCTTGCGGTAGTAGGCGTCGTAGTAGCCGGCGCTCAGCACGTAGGTGCCGAGCAGGATGCGCCGCACCACCTCGGCCCCGAATCCCTGGCTGCGGGAGGCGGCGTACATCGACGCGAGGTCGTCGTAGTCACCCGCCGGGGCGCGATGACCGAAACGCACCCCGTCGTAACGCGCGAGGTTGGCGCTGGCTTCGGCCGTCGCCACGAGGTAGTACGTGGGGATCGCGTACTCGGCGTGCGGCAGCTCGATGTCGTGCAGCACGGCGCCGCCGGCCACCATCGTGGCCAGCGCTTGCTCCACCGCATGGCGGACGTCGTCGTCGACACCGGAGGCCAGCAGCGCACGCGGCACGCCGACCCGCAGGCCCTGAAGCGGGGCCTCCGGTCCGGGCACCTCGAAGGCCGGGGCATGCACGGTGGTCGCGTCGCGCGGGTCGGGGCCGGCAATCGCCGCCAGCACGTGGCCCGCCTCGCGCACCGTGCGGGTCAGCGGACCGATCTGGTCGAGCGAGGATCCGTAGGCGATGAGGCCGTAGCGTGACACCCGCCCGTACGTCGGCTTGAGGCCGACGATGCCGCAGAAGGAGGCCGGCTGGCGGATCGACCCGCCCGTGTCCGATCCGAGCGCCACGGGCACCACGCCTGCGGCCACGACGGCGGCCGACCCGCCGCTCGATCCGCCGGGCGTGCGGTCGTGCGCCCACGGGTTGCGGACGGCGCCGTACGCCGAGTTCTCGTTGGACGAGCCCATCGCGAACTCGTCGCAATTGCACTTGGCGACGATGACCGCGCCGGCCGCGTCGAGCCGCTCGACGACCGTGGCGTCGTAGGGGGCGACGAACTGCTCGAGGATGCGCGAGCCCGCCGTGGTGCGCGTGCCGCGCGCGCAGATGTTGTCCTTGAGCGCGATCGGCACGCCGGCCAGTGGCAGCGCCTCACGTTCGGCGGCGGGCAAGGCGTCGATCGCGGCGGCCCTGGCGCGAGCTCGGGCCTCCGTGGTCGCCAGCACCGCGTTCAACGGCGCGGCGGCGGTCACCGCCGCGAGCGCCGCCTCGGTGGCAGCCAGCGCGCCTGCCGGGCGCATGTCGAGGGCGCTCATGCGCCAATCACCCGCGGTACCCGGAACAGGCCGGCCTTCTCGTTGGCGTCGGTGGCGTTGGCCAGCGCCTCGTGCACGCTCAGCGACGGGCGGGGCTGGTCGGGCCGGAGGTCACCCGCGCCCTCGACGATGTGCGACGTGAGCGGGACGCCGTCGGTGGGGACGGCCTGCAGGCGATCCACGTAGTCGAGGATCTGCGCGAGGTCGGCGGCAAGGCGGTCGCGGAGCTCGTCGGACAGGCGGAGTTGGGCGAGGGCGGCCACGCGGTCGATCTCGTCGGGGCTGAAGCGGGACATGCGGGTGGCATTCTAGCGAATGCCGCGATGCCGGGGATGCGGAAGGGGGCTCACGGCTCGAGACAATGGCCGAAGGCCGAAGGCCGACGAGAAGGCTCAGCGAGCCGGGGCCTCTGTCAGCCCCTACAATGTGCGGGTGATGTGTGCTCGCCTGCGCGTCGCCCTCTGGGCGCTGCCCCTGTTGCTCGTCCTGTCGACTCCCTCCGAATCCTCGGCGTGGGGATTCGAGGCCCACAAGTTCATCGCCGATCGCGTCATCGCGCTGTTGCCGCCGGGCCTCCGGGAACTGTTCGAGCGGCAGCGGACGGCGTTCATCGAGCACGCCATCGACCCCGACCTCTGGCGCAACGTCGGCGTCGAGGACGAGCCACCGCGCCACTTCCTCGACCTGGACGCCTACGGGCCGAGCCCGTTCGAGGCCCTGCCGCGTGGCTACGACGAAGCCATCGCGAAGTTCGGACCGGAGAAAGTGCATCGCGAGGGGACCCTGCCGTGGCGGGTGTCGGAGATCCACGGCCGCCTGCGCCGCACCTTCGAGGAACTGGCGCGACCCGACGGCCCCGGCTATGCCGTCGACAACGCGGTGTTCTTCGCCTCCGTGTTGAGCCACTACGTCGGCGACGCGCACGTGCCCTTCCACGCGGTGGTCAACTACGACGGGCAGGTGACGGGACAGCACGGCATCCACAGTCGCTTCGAGACCGAGTTGTTCGCCCGGATGAAGCCGACGCTGCGCATCGCGCCGACGGCCGTCGCGCCGATCGCCTCGCCTCGCGACGCGACGTTCGCCACGCTCATCGAGGGTGCGGCGCTGGCCACCAGGGTCCTCGAGGCCGACCGGCAGGCGATCGGTACGGGCGACCTCTACGACGAGGCCTACTTCACGCGATTTGCAGAGGCCGGAGCCGCGCCCATCCTCGAGCAGCGGGTGAACCAGGCCATCGCGGCCGTGGCGGCGCACATCATCGGCGCCTGGGAAGCCGCCGGCAAACCCGATCTCTCCCAGCCGAGGGGACCGCGCGGGCCGCAGCGCAAGCGCGCCCCGCGTCCCTCTGCCGACTAGCCGTTTCGCGCCACTGCCGACTGCCGACGGGCTACCCGTCAGAAACTCCTGACCGCCGTGAGGTTCGGCTTCACCTCGACGTCGTGGATCCGGCCGGGCTGTGGTCCCACGATGGCGATGTCGTAGGTGCCGGCAGGCGCGACGAGCAGTTGATAACCGTCGCCCGGCACGCCACGCGCGACCTCGGCGCCGTCGCGGCGCAGCAGCCTCACCGACCATCCCGCACCCGCGTGCCGCACCTGCACCGCGCCGTAGGTCTTGTCGAAGTTGATCACTTCGAGGTGGTGCCCGCCCTCGCCGGGGTAGTCCACGAGCAACCGCAGCGTCGTCCAGGCGATCCCCGACACCGCGCCGTCCCGCTGCTGCAGCAGCTGCAAGTCGTACTGTCCGGCGGCCAGCGTGGCGCGGCGCTCGCCTGAGGGAACCAGGGGCGCCGCCACACCGCCGGTCCGCACGCCGGTCGGATACACCGTCACCGCGGTGTCGCGGGTGACCTCGACGGTCCCGCGGAAGACGCGCAGGTCCAGGCGCAGCGGAGCGACGCCCTGGAGGGCGGCAAGGCACAAGGTCAGCCAGACCAGTGACGTGGACATCATCGAGGCAGCGTAGCAGGCGCGAGCCGGATCGGTCCCTGGGCCGGTCAGCTGCCGCGGTGGCCCTGCTCTGGCGCCCGAGGTCCGCTGCCCGGTGCCCGGCGCGCCCGGCGCACGCTGCCCGAGGTCCGCTGCCCGGCGCCCGCGCCCGCCGCCCGATCTCGTCCGCAGCCTCGCGGCACTCGCATGACGCGTCGCGTCGTGGTCACGTCTGGACCGGGTGCTATCGTAGGAACTGCGCGACGCACGATGTTCGACGTCTATCTGATCCCGATTGCCGCGGGCCGGCTCGAGCCCTACTGCGAACCCGCCGAGGACGCCGAACCCCTCGAGCCGGACGTCGAGCGCGGACTGTTCCGCCGGCTCGCCGACCGGTTCCGCCACATGCTGGCCGAAGCCGAGCAGGAGCGTCGTCGTCGGGCCCGCGGAGAGGACCTGCCTGACGCGCCGACGTGGTGGGGACGCCTGCAGCAGCGCACCCTGCGCGGCGCCGCGGAGCACATCAACGAGCAGCGCCTCCTCTGGCACCTCCGCAAGCACACGCAGGCCCGGCTGCACCATCCCGACGACGTGCCGGGCGAGCAGGCGCTGCAGGTGATGCGCACCTCCCTGCGCAAGGACGGCGACCGGCACCTGCTGTGGCTGGTCACCACGACGATCCTGTTCGTCGCCTCGGGGGCGCTGGCGCTACTGCCCGGACCCAACGTGCTGGCGTACTTCCTCGGCTTCTTCGTCGTGGCGCGCTATCTCTCGTGGCGCGGCGCCCGCCACGGCCTGCGCGCGGTGATCTGGCACATGGCGCCGACGCCGGCCTTGTCGGAACTGCGCGGCGCGCTCGACCTGCCCGGCGACGCGCGCGAGCCCATCGTCCTGGACATCGCCATGCGGCTGCGGCTCGAGGATCTCCCGTTGTTCGTGGCGCGCATGGTCCCGGCGCGCGCCTGACGCCCTCGGCGCCATCCCATCCCTCGGCTACACTGCGCAGCGTGACGTTGCGCGACCTCGCCGAGCATCTGGGCTGCCGCCTCGAAGGGGACGGCGACCTGTCGATCACCCGGGTAGCCTCCCTGGAGACCGCCGGTCCGGGCGAGGTCTCCTTCTTTTCGAACCCGCGGTACGCCCGCACCCTCGCGACGACGCAGGCCTCGGCGGTGATTGCCGCCGAGGGCGTGCCCGTGCCCGAAGGCGTGGCCGCCCTCCGCACCGGGGAGCCCTACGTCGCGTTCGCGCGGGCCCTGGGCCTGCTGCACCCGCAGCCGGCTCCGCCGGTCGGCGTGCACCCGACGGCGGTCGTCGAGGCGGGCGTCGTGCTGGGGGAGGACGTGTCGATCGGGCCTTACGCGTGGATCGGCGCCGGGGCGGTCCTCGGGGCGCGCACGGTGGTCCGGGCGCATGCGACGGTCGGGGAAGGCGCCGTGCTGGGTGACGACTGCCTCCTGCACCCGCACGTGAGCATCCGCGAGCGCGTCACGCTCGGGCACCGGGTCGTGGTGCAGGACCATGCGGTCATCGGCAGCGACGGCTTCGGGTTCGCGGCCGACGCGACCGGGACGATGCTCAAGATCCCGCAGGTCGGCACGGTGGTGGTGGGCGACGACGTGGAGATCGGTGTGTCGACGGCGATCGACCGGCCGCCGATCGGGGCCACGGTCATCGGGGCCGGCACCAAGATCGACAACCTGGTGCAGATCGGGCATGGCGTCGAACTGGGCGAGCGGGTGATCCTCGTGTCGCAGGTGGGCATCGCCGGCAGCACCACCGTGGGGGCGGGGACGGTCCTGGCGGGACAGGTCGGGGTTGCCGGGCACCTGACGATCGGCAAGGGCGTGCGCGCCACCGCGCAGACGGGCATCCCGAACTCGCTGCCCGACAAGGCGTTCGTGTCCGGTTATCCGGCGATCGACAACCGCGACTGGCTCAAGTCGTCGGCGGTGTTCCGGACCCTGCCGGCGCTGCGCAAGCAGGTGGCCGACCTGCAGCGTCGGCTCGAGGCGCTCGAAGGCCGGCAGGAACCGGCCGCTGCAGGGGCTGAGGCCACCGGCGACGCCTGATCGTCCCAATCCTGTGGAGGGCAGGCACACTGCCTGCATAATTGGGACAATGACACGCATGCTCGTTCGGCCCGTTGCGGCCGCCGCGCTGGCCGCCTGCGTCGTGGCCGGGGCGTTCGTGACGCCGACCCAGGCCACCTCGGTTCGGCCCCCGGCATTCAAGTTCGACGACTACACGCTGCCCAACGGGCTGCGGGTCATCCTGCTCGAGGATCACTCGACGCCGATCGTGCACGTGACCCTCTGGTACCACGTGGGTTCCAAGGACGAGAAGCCGGGCCGCACCGGCTTCGCGCACCTGTTCGAGCACATGATGTTCAAGGGCAGCCGCAACGTGCAGCCCGAGGCGCACACCTCGTACATCGCGTCGGTGGGCGGGCAGAGCAATGCCTACACCACCGAGGACACCACGGTGTTCTGGCAGACGGTGCCGGCGCAGTACCTGCCGCTCACGCTGTGGCTCGAGGCCGATCGCATGGCCTCGCTGCGCGTCGAGGAGTCGACCTTCAAGACCGAGCGCGAGGTCGTCAAGGAAGAGCGGCGGCAGCGGGTCGAGAACCAGCCGTACGGCCGGTTGTCGGAGATCATCTACGACAAGGCGTTCACCACGCACCCCTACAAGCACCCCGTGATCGGCAGCATGGCCGACCTCGAGGCGGCGAGCATCGACGACGTGCGCGAGTTCCACCGCACGTACTACCGGCCCGACAACGCCCTGCTGGTGATCGCCGGCGACTTCGACCCCGCCATCGCCCGGCAGCTGGTGGAGAAGGAGTTCAGCAAGGTCGAGAAGCCGACCGGCACGGTGCCGCGCAACATCCCCGCCGAGCCGGCCCGCACCAGGGAACTGCGGGTGACGATCGAGGAAGACTGGCCGTTGCCGGCCGTGGTGGTCGCCTACCCGATCACCTACGACGGCAATCCCGACTCGTACCCGCTGCACATCGCCGCCAAGGTCCTCTCCGACGGCACCAGTTCGCGCATCTACCAGCGACTGGTCTACAAGGAACGCCTGGCGCTCTCGGCCTTCGGTCAGGCCAACCTGATCGAGCATCCCAACCTGTTCTACGCCGTCGCGATCGTCGCGCCCGGCCGCACGCCGGAGCAGGTGGCCTCGGCGCTCATCGAGGAGATGGACAAGCTGGTGAAGGAACCGATCAGCGAGCGCGAGCTGCAGCGGAGCAAGAACCAGTTCGCCCGCGACTACGTGCTCGGACGCCAGACCGTGCAGCAGAAGGCCGGCGTCCTCGCCCATGCCGTGGTGCTGCACAAGGGCGACGTCGGGACCGCCGACGGCGAGTTCGACATCTTCCAGAAGATGACCGCCGCCGACGTCCAGCGCGTCGCGAAGACCTATTTCACGCCGCAGAGCCGCATGGTGCTCACGGTGATGCCGCGGGGCCAGCGCTCCGGAGGTGGCCAGTGATGCGGCAGTCCCTGCAGGCCCTCTTCATCGGGGCGATTGCCGTCCTGGTCGCCGTCAGCTCGCCGCTGTGCGCGCAGGAGCGTCCGCCGCGCCCGCTCGCGGCCCGCGACATCAAGATCCCGCCGTACGAGATCCGCACGCTGTCCAACGGCCTCCGCGTGGTGGTCGTGTCGCAGAACGAGCAGCCGGCCGTGAGCCTCCGCCTGCTGGTCAAGGCCGGGTCGGCGCAGGATCCGGTGGGCAAGCCCGGCGTCGCGGCGATGGTCGGCGCGCTGCTCGACCAGGGCACGAAGACGCGATCGTCCGAGCAGATCTCCGACACCATAGACTACGTCGGCGGCGCGCTCGGATCGGGCGCGGGCACCGACCTCTCGTACGTCAACATCCTGGTCCTCAAGGACAGCTTCGACCTCGCGCTCGACCTCGTGTCCGAGGTGGTGCAGGCGCCCTCGTTCCCGCAGGAGGAACTCGACCGCGTCCGCGAGCAGGCCCTCTCGGCGATGGGGGTCAACATGCAGGACCCCGAGTTCGTCGCCGACGCGGTCATCGACCGCCTCGTCTACGGCTTCCATCCCTACGGACTGCCCGGCAACGGCACGCCCGACTCGCTGCGCAGCATCACGCGCGACGACCTGGTGGCGTTCCACAAGGCGTGGTTCTCGCCCAACAACGCGATGATCGCGGTGGTCGGCGACGTCAGCGTGGAGGAGGCCTTTGCCGGGGTGGAGCGCGCGTTCGGCAAGTGGGCGCCGCACGACCCGCCGGCCATCACCGTCAGCGAGGTGCCCGAGCCGACGCGGCGCGTGGTGCTCGTCGATCGTCCCAACGCGGTGCAGACCGAGATCCGCGCCGGGCACGTCGCCATCCCGCGCAAGCACGAGGACTACATGTCGCTCAACCTCGCCACCAAGATCCTCGGCGGCGAGGGCGCCAACCGGCTCCAGAACGTGCTGCGGTCCGAGAAGGGGCTGACCTACGGGGCGTCGGCCGACATGGACGCGTTCAAGCAGGCCGGATCGATCATCGCCGAGACCGACACGCAGACGTCAACGACCGGCGAGGCGCTCCGGTTGGCCATCGACGAGTTCTGGCGGCTGGTCCGCGAGCCGGTCGGCGATCGTGAGCTGATGGGCGCGCAGGCCTACCTGGCTGGCAGCTTCCCGCTCAGCATCGAGACGCCCGACGAGATCGCGCTGCAGGTGCTGAACCTGCTGTTCTACGACCTCGACGTCAAGGACCTCGAGACCTACCGGGACCGGGTGAACGCGGTCACCAGCGACGACATCCAGCGCGTGTCGCGGCAGTTCATCAAACCGGGGCGGCTGTCGATCGTGCTGGTCGGCGACGCGCGCCAGGTGCTGCCGCAGCTCGAGGCCGTCGGCATCGACAACGTCGAGGTCCTGCCGCTGGCGGACGTCGACCTGACCAGCCCGTCGCTGCGCCGCAAGGGCGCCGCGCCTGCCCTGGCGCCAGGACGCTAGCCGGCCGTGCCCGGCGTGATGATCTCCTGCGGGGAGCCCTCGGGCGACCTGTACGCTGGCGCCCTGGCCTCGGCGCTGCGCGCCCAGGCCCCCGGCGTCGAGGTGTTCGGCTTCGGCGGGCCGCGCCTGGCGGCGGCCGGCGGGCAGCTCCTCGGGTCGTACGAGGGGCTGGCCGTGACCGGGCTGTCCGAGGTGCTGCGCACGCTGCCGCGCACCTGGCGCATGTATCGCCACCTCGTCGACCAGGCGATCCGGCGTCGGCCCGACGTGTTCGTCGCCATCGACTTCGCTGACTTCAACTTCCGCCTCGGCCAGGCGCTGCACGCGCGCGGCATCCCCGTCGTGTACTACATCGGGCCGCAACTCTGGGCCTGGCGGCCGGGCCGCATGCAGGTGATCAAGCGGTTTGCCGACCGCGTCCTGGTCATCTTCCCGTTCGAGCAGCCGCTCTACGAACAGGCCGGCGTGCCGGTGGAGTTCGTCGGGCACCCGCTCATCGACCTCATCGACAGGCACCTGGGACGCGACCCGTTGCTCACGCAGCACGGCCTGTCGCACGACGCGCGCACCATCGCGCTCCTGCCGGGGAGCCGCCGCAACGAGGTCGCCAGCACGCTGCCGACGCTGCTCGAGGCCTGCGGGCGGCTGCGCGAGGCCGAGCCCGACCTGCAGTTCCTGGTCGCCCGCGCGCCCGGACTGCCCGACGAGCTGTTCGAGCCCGCGCGCCGCAGCCACCTGCCGATCGGGTTGCATGCCGGCGACACCGACGCGGTGCTCGCCGCCAGCGACGCGGTGATCACCGCCTCGGGCACGGCCACCGTGCAGACCGCGCTGCATGGCAAGCCGATGGTCATCGTGTATCGCTTGTCGCCACTCACGTATCGGCTCGGTCGCCCGTTCGTCAAGGTCGACACCTTCGGCATGGTGAACCTGATTGCCGGCCGCCGGATCGTGCCGGAACTGATTCAGGACGATTTCACGGCCGATCGGGTCTGCGACGAGACGCTGCGGATCCTTCGGGACACGGTCTATGCCGACCGCATGCGCGTCGACCTGGCCGGCGTCGTGCAAGCGCTCGGTGGGAGCGGAGCGTCGGCGCGGGCCGCGCGTGCCGTGCTCGAGGTGGCCGCGGCCGGCGCGGCGCAGACGTGAGGACACGCGACTGATGCGACGACACCTGATCCGAGCGGGGTGGGGCGTGCTGTTGGGGATGGTGCTGTCGATGGCCCCCCTCGCCTGGAGCCATCCCGCGGCTTCCGTGGTGGTGCCACTCACCCTGGCCCAACTCGTCGAGGCGGCAGACCTCATCGTGGACGGCACCATCGAGGACGTGCGCGTGGTGGCCGGGCCGGACGGCGCCGAGCGCATGGTGCTCGTGCGCGGTGCGGCGGCGGCCTGGAAAGGCGAGGTCGACGGCCCGGTCTACGTGCGGCTCGCCGGCGGCAGGCTCGGCACGACCGAGACCCGCGTGCCGGGCGTGCCGGCGGTGGCCGACGGCGAGCGCTACGCCTGGTTTCTGGTCGCACACCCGCGCGGCGGTTACAGCGTCGTCGGCCTGTACCAGGGCGCACTGCGCGTGACCGCCGGACCCGACGGCGGGCTGCGCGTGCTCGCGCCGGCGACGACGGCCGGACCACGCGGTGACGTCGCCAGGCTGCCGCGCCCGATCGAGGAGATCGAGGCGCAGGTCCGCACGCTGCTCGCCGGGGGACAGCCGTGAGACCTTCCCGCGTCCATGCCGCGCTGGTCGCGCTCATCGCCCTCGCTGCCGCGGCGCCGACGTCGGCCTACCTGAAGTTCGGCTACACCATCGGGACGCGCTCGCTGGTGCTGAAGTGGCCCGACGCCGCGCCGGTGACCTACGTGGTCGGGTCGCGCGGTACGGCGACGGTGACCGGCGCCGAGTTCCGCGAGACGGTGGCCCGCTCGTTCGCCACGTGGGAAGGCGTGCCGAGCGCGAGCATCCGCTTCGCGAGCGGCGGCGTCACCGACCGGGACCTCGCCGACAACGACGGCGTCACCCAGCTCGCCTTCGCGAGCCGGCCGGAACTCGATCGCACGCTCGGCGCAACCAGCTACACGATCGACGTCGCCACGGGCACCCTTCTCGAGGCCGACGTGTTCTTCAACGCGGCCTTCCCCTGGTCGGTCGCCCCGACAGGGCAGGCCGGGCGCTTCGACCTCGAATCGATCGCCACCCACGAGGTCGGTCATCTCGTCGGGCTCGGGCATTCGGCGCTCGGCGAGACCGAGCAGGTCGGCTCGGGACGACGCGTGCTCTCGGCCGGCGCGGTGATGTTCCCGATCGCCTTCGCCCCCGGCAACGTCGATGGCCGCCGCCTGCTGCCCGACGACATCGCCGGCATCTCGGACATCTACCCCGACGCCGGCTTCCGCGCCGCGACGGGCAGCATCTCGGGGCGCGTCGTCAAGGGCGGGCTCGGGGTGTACGGCGCGCACGTCGTGGCGATGCACCTGCGCACGGGCGCGCTCGTCGGCGGCTTCACGCTCGACGAGAGCGGCGGCTTCGTGCTGGCGGGCATCGAGCCCGGGCCGGTGGTGCTGCGCGTCGAGCCGCTCGACGACGCCGACGTGACCAGCTTCATCGACGGGCCGCGCGTCGATGCCAACTTCCGCGTGGCGTTCTCGGACAAGGCGATCTTCGTGCCCAAGGGTGGCAACGTGCCGAGCATCACGATCGACGTGGTGGCCAAGTGAGCGGGAAGCGGGAGTCGGGAGTCGGGAGCCGGGAGTCGGTCGGCAGGCCGCAGTTGGCGGTCGGCGGTGCGTCACCGGCATTCCCCACGCGGCGCGTATCGACGCGCCTCGCCAGGGGCGTCGTCGGGACATGCCTCGGGCTCGCACTGTGCGCCGCGCCTGCGTATGCGCAGGACCCGGGCGGGACGGCCATGGCGCCGACGCCTCGAGCGTCACGCGTCGAGCTGAGCGCGCTCGGCGGCCTGTTCGGCAGCATCGAGCTGGGCAGCAGGGATGCCCTGATGTTGACCAACTCCGTGCCGACCAGCGGCCAGACGGCGCTGTTTGCCACCACGACCACGCAGCGATCGGCGCCCCTTGTCGAGGGGCGGGTCGGCGTGCGGGTGTGGCGCGCGGTGTGGGTCGAGGGGGCCGCGAGCTACGCGCGCCCGGACTTCGCGGTCGCGATTTCTGCCGACACCGAGGGTGCCCCGGACGTGACGGCCACCTCGAGACTCACGCAAGCGACCGCTGACGTGTCGGTGCACTATCGCTGGGAAGGGCGGCTCGCGCCGTACGTCTTCGGCGGCGGCGGGTACTTGCGGCAGCTCGATGAACCCCGCACGACGGCGGAGAACGGCTGGACGTACTTCGGGGGCGCCGGACTGCGCTGGCGCCTCGCGCCGGCGAGCCGAGGCTTCATGGGACGGCTGTCGATCCGCGGCGAGGCGCGCCTGCTGATGCTGCAGGGCGCCATCGCCTTTCCGGACGACCGCGGGACCACGGTCAGCGTGCTGGGTGGCCTATCGCTGACCCTGTGACGAGAGGTGGCAATTTGAAATGTGACATTTGAAATCGGGGCGGCTTGGCCTCTCGGCCTTGCTCGCTCGCGATATCTCGAAGGGGCAGCGCGGCGAGAGCCGCGCGCCCGTGAGAATTTCAAACTTCAAATTTCAAATTCATCGCACGCCGAGGATGATCTCGTTGGTCAGCTGATCGAGGCGCTCGTAGGCGAGGCCCTTGCTGGCGATCGCCTTGCGGTCGAAGGCCCGGTTGGCGAGCGCGCGCGCGGCGTCGGCGCTGAACGTGCCCACCGTCGCGTTGTCGCCGTGGGCCTCCTTGACGATGGCCTGGATCTCGGCGTCGGCGTTCCAGCGCGCCGCCTTCTCCTTCATGATCAGGTAGGTCCGCATGCACCCGCGGGCGAAGTCCTTGACGCCCTCGTAGTCCTCGGTGCGGTAGGCGTGCGCGTCGAAGTGGCGCGGCCCGTCGTAGCCCACGTCCTCGAGGAACTTCACCAGGAAGAACGCCCCACGCAGGTTCGCGGCGCCGAAGCGGAAGTCCTGGTCGTAGCGGCCGGGATTCTGGTCGTTCAGGTCGATGTGGAACAGCTTGCCGGCCTCCCACGCCTGGGCGACCGCGTGCGTGAAGTTCAGGCCCGCCATCGTCTCGTGAGCGACCTCCGGATTCACGCCGACCATCTCCGGATGGGCCAGGGTCGGGATGAAACCGAGGTAATTGCCGGTCGTGGCCATGTAGATGTCGCCACGCGGCTCGTTCGGCTTGGCCTCGAGCGCGAACCTGTACTGGTAACCCTGCGCGATGTTGTACTCGCAGAGGAAGTCCACCGCCTCCCTGAGGCGCTTGACCGCGTCGTCGCCGCGCCGGCACGCGTCGGTTTCGGTGCCCTCGCGACCGCCCCAGAGCACGAAGATGTTCGCGCCGAGCTCGGCGCCGAGATCCATCGCGCTCATCGTCTTCTGCACCGCGTAGGCGCGGACCTGCGGGTCGTTGGCCGTGAAGGCGCCGTCGCGGAAGACGGGATCGGTGAACAGGCTCACCGTCGCCATCGGGCAGACCACCCCGTGCTGCTGCATCGCCGCCTTGAACTCGCGGACGATGCGGTCGCGCTCGCTCGGGGTGGCGTCGATCGGCACGAGGTCGTTGTCGTGCAGGTTCACGCCCCACGCGCCGACCTCGCCAAGCATCGCGACGGCGTCGTTGGGAGCCAACGGCTCGCGCACCGGCTCACCGAAGGGGTCGCGGCCCCGGTTGCTGATGGTCCAGAGGCCGAACGAGAACTTGTGGGCGGGTTGCGGCGTGTAGGCGTCGGACACTGCAGGCGTCTCCTGGAGGGAGGTCGGCCGGGTCGCGCTGACCCGGCCCGAACGAGTTTCGCGCTGCAGTGTAGATCACTGCGCGACTTGGTCCCACTCCGGGGCAAACTGCGCCCCCGGGGCCCGGCCGGGGTCAGGACGCCAACGCGTCGGCAATCGCCTTGCGCAGCGCCGGGTCGTCGGGCGTCACTGCGCTGGGGAAGAAGGCCTTCACCTTGCCGTCCTTGCCGACGAGATACTTCGAGAAGTTCCAGCCGGGCAACTGTCCCGATGCGCCGAGGAAGGCGTACACCGGCGACTGGCCCTGCCCGGCCCTGGTGACGACCTTGCTGAACATCGGGAAGCTCACCCCGTAGTTGCGCTGGCAGAACGTGGCAATCTCCTGCGCGCTGCCCGGTTCCTGCCCGCCGAAGTCGTTGCTCGGGAAGCCGAGGACCGAGAAGCCCTGGCCCTTCAGCTGGTCGTGCAGCTTCTGAAGGCCTGCGTACTGCGGGGTGTAGCCGCACTGGCTGGCGGTGTTCACCACGAGGGTCACGGTGCCCTTGTAGGCCGACAGCGGGGCGGGCTTGCCGTCGAGGGTGGTGGTGGAGAGGTCGTAGAGCGAGGCCGGAGCCTGGGCGTCGGGCATGGTGGTGGTCAGCACGGCGAGCGCCGCGGCGAGAAGGACACGGGTCGTCAGGGTGCGCATGCTGCTTTGACGCGTCTGCGCGCCGGGAGGGCGCGGCGGGGTGGGACACCCCGCCCTACCGCTTGACCTCGAGCGCGTCGCGCACCTGCTTCAACGCCGGATACAGCACCCGGTACGCCTCGTACTGCCTGGCCAACACGGGCTGCGCCTCGCCCGGCTCGACCTCGCTGGTCACGCGGACGACGCGTTGGCAGGCGGTGTCGACGTCGGGCCACACGCCCGCACCGACGCCGGCGAGGAGGCCGGCGCCGTACGCCGCGCCCTCTTCGGCAGCCACCGTCTGCACGGCCTGACCGTAGACGTCGGCCTGCACCTGCCGCCACAGGGGCGACCGGGCCCCCCCGCCGCCCAGGCGGATGCCCTCGACAGGTACCTGCATCTCTCGCAGGATCGTGAAGCTGTCCTGCAGGCTGAAGGCCACGCCTTCGAGGATGGCGCGGATGACGTGTCCCCGCGTGTGCGACGCGGCGAGCCCCACCAGGGCGGCGCGCGCATCGGCGTCCAGATGTGGGGTGCGCTCACCCATCAGGTATGGCGCCCAGAGCACGCCGTCGGCGCCGGCCGGGGCCGCCATCGCCTCGTCGGTCAGCCGTTCGTACGGATCGCGACCATCGTCGGGACCGGAGCCGAACCGGTCGCGGAACCAGCGGAGCGACAGGCCGGCCGCCTGCGTGACGCCCATCACGTGCCAGCGCCCGGGCACCGCGTGACAGAACGTGTGCACGCGTCCTTTCGGGTCGAGGGCCGGGCGATCGGTGGCCGCGAACACGACGCCCGACGTGCCGATCGTCGCGCTCACCGCGCCGGCGCGGACGATTCCCATCCCGACGGCGCCCGCCGCCTGGTCGCCGCCCCCGGCCACGACCGGAATGCCAGCCACCAGGCCCACGGCCTCGGCCCCGGCGGCCGTCAGCGATCCGGTGACCTGCGGCCCTTCCATCGCCTCGGGCAGCAGGCTGGCGCCGAGATCGGTGGCGGCCAGCATCTCGCTCGACCACCGGCGCCGTGCGACGTCGAACAGCAGCGTGCCCGAGGCATCGGCGACGTCGGTCGCCAACCCCCCGGTCAGCTTGTACCGGATGTAGTCCTTCGGCAGCAGGACGTGTCGCACGCGTGCCCAGGCGTCGGGCTCGGTGCGACGCACCCAGAGCAGCTTGGGCAGCGTGAACCCCGTCAGCGCCGGGTTGCTGGTCCAGGCGATCAACTGGTCGGCGCCGATGCGCGTCGTCAACTCGTCGCACTCGGCCTGCGTGCGCTGGTCGCACCAGATCAGCGCCGGACGCACCACCGCTCCCGCCCCGTCGAGGAGCGTGGCGCCGTGCATCTGGCCGCTCAGGCCGATGGCGGCGATGTCGGAAGGCTGCAGCCCCGCGTCCTGCAGGGCACGCGGCACGGCCTGCCGGCAGGCCCGCCACCAGTCGTCGGGATCCTGCTCGGCCCAGCCGGTGCGCGGCGAGGCGAACGGTGCGTGGTCGGCGGTGGCCGACGCGATGACGACGCCGGACTCGTCGAGGATCAGGGCACGGGTGCCGCCCGTGCCGACGTCGATGCCGAGGAGGTAGGTCATAAACAGGACGGGCGCCGGGCACCGGGTGCCGGGCACCGGGAATCACGGGTCGCGGATCGGGAACCGGGAATCGGACGCTGGACGGGCTGCATGCTATAACACGCCGCGACAATGATGTGGGGCAGGGCCGGCTGTCCCAGCCGGCCGTGTCCGACTGCGGTCGATTCCGATTGGCGAGGCGTATGCGTCGACTCGTGTGTGCTTGTCTGCTCCTCCTGATGTCCGGAACCGCCCACGCTCAACTCCCGCCGACGGGCACCGAGATCCGGCTGTGGCCGTCCGCGGCGCCCCTCGCCACGGGCGCCGGCCCGGAGGACACGCCGGCCCTGACGGTGTACCAGCCCGCGCCGGGTACCGCCACCGGCGCGGCGTTCGTCGTGCTGCCGGGCGGTGGCTATCGTGGTCGCGCCGCGCACGAGGGCGAGCCCATCGCGCGCTGGCTGAACACGGTGGGCATCACGGCCTTCGTCGCGCGCTACCGCGTCTCTCCCTACCGTCATCCCGCGCCGCTGTCTGACGCGCTGCGCGCCATCCGGTACGTGCGGGCTCATGCAAAGGACTGGGGGCTGGACGGCCGGGTGGGCATCCTCGGGTTCTCGGCCGGCGGGCACCTGGCCAGCACCGCGGCCACCCAGTTCACGTCGGGCGACGCGTCGGCAAGTGACCCGATCGATCGTGTGAGCAGCCGTCCGGACGCGGCCATCCTCATCTATCCGGTGATCACGTTCACCGAGGACGCCTGGGTGCACAAGGGCTCGCGGACCAACCTGCTCGGCGCCGAGGCGACGGCGGCGCAGATGGCCGAGATGTCGTCGGAGCGTCGCGTCACCGCGCAGACCCCGCCGGTGTTCCTCGTGCACACCACGGGCGACACGGGCGTGCCGCCGGAGAACAGCCTGCTGTTCGTGCAGGCGATGCGGAAAGCCGGCGTCGAGGTCGAGCTCCACCTCTACGAGGGCGGTCGACACGGCTTCGGCCTCGGGGAGAAGGAAGGCCCGATCGGCACGTGGCCGGCGCTGGCCGGCCTCTGGCTCCACAAGCACGGCCTGGCGACGGCGACGACGCTGACGGTGACCAAGTGACGCGCAATTTGAGATTCGACATTTCAAATTGATCGGCGGCCGGCCTGTCGGCCGTGCCGCGCGCCAGATCCCGAGGGTCGGCGGCGCAGCCGCGCCCCCCAAGAATTTCGAATTTCAACTTTCAAATTGCCATGCGTAGTGCCATTGCCCTCGCCCTTGTCGCCACGCTGGGACTCGTCGCCACCGCCACGGCCCAGCCGCGTTCTTTCGACGTCGTCGTGTACGGCGGAACCGCCGGCGGGGTCGTCACGGCCATTGCCGCGGCACGCGAGGGCGCAAAGGTGGCGCTGCTCGAGCCGCGCGATCACCTCGGTGGCATGGTGTCGGGCGGCCTCGGCTGGACCGACTTCGGCAAGAAGGAGGTGATCGGCGGCTACGCGCTCGAGTACTACGAACGCGCCGGGAAGAAGTACGGCACGCCGATCCAGTGGTACCTCGAGCCGCACGTCGCCGAGGCCATCTTCCGCGAGTGGGCGGCAGAGGCCGGGGTGCAGGTCTTCTACCGGCACCGGCTGGTGGAGAAGACGGGCGTCACGAAGGAGGGGACGCAGGTGACGGCCATCCGGCTGGAGAACGGCGCCGAGTTCCGCGCGAAGGTCTTCGTCGACTCGACCTACGAAGGCGATCTGATGGCGCAGGCAGGTGTGAGCTACACCTTCGGCCGTGAGGGCGTCGAGCAGTACGGCGAGTCGCTGGCCGGCGTCCGCGACCGCACGCCCCTGCACCAGTTCCAGGTGTCGGTCCCGGCGCGCGACGAGACCGGGCGCCTCCTGCCCGAGATCTCGGGGGAGCCGAAGGCCCCGGCGGGCAGCGCCGACACGAAGCTGCAGGCCTACAACTTCCGGGTGTGCATGACGCAGCGGGCCGACAACCGCGTGCCGTTTCCGAAGCCGGCCGGCTACTCGCCAGCCCGGTACGCGCTGCTGGCGAAGATGCTTGCCGCGATGGACGCGGTCAAGCGCGAGGCCGCGCTCGCCCCGGAGGCGCAGGTGCAGAAGGGCGATCCGCGCGGGCGCCTGAAGCAGCCGTGGTCGCTCTGGGACGTGATGAAGCCCGACCCGCTCCCGAACGGCAAGACCGACACCAACAACAACGGCGCCTTCTCGACCGACTACATCGGCGGCAACTACGGATACGCCGACGGCGACTACGCCACCCGCGCCCGCATCTGGCAGGCGCACGTGGACTACGTGCAGGGCTTCCTGTACTTCCTGCAGCACGACCCGCAGGTGCCTGCCGCATTGCACGCGGCAATGGCGCCCTGGGGACTGTGCAAGGACGAGTTCGTCGACACCGGCCACTGGCCGCACCAGCTCTACGTGCGGGAGGCGCGCCGCATGGTGGGGGAGTTCGTCGTCTCGCAGAAGGACATCCAGACCGACCTGCGCAAGCCCGACGTCATCGGGATGGGCTCGTACAACAGCGACTCGCACAACATCCAGCGCATCGTCAACGCCGAGGGGTTCGCCGAGAACGAGGGCGACATGCAGGTGTCGGTGACGCCCTATCAGATCCCCTACCGGGTGATGCTGCCCAAGCGGACCCAGGCCACCAACCTGCTGGTGCCGGTGGCCTTCTCGGCCAGCCACGTGGCGTACTCGACGCTCCGCATGGAGCCGCAGTACATGATCATCGGCCAGGCCGCCGGCGTGGCCGCGAGGATGGCCATCGACGCCGACATCCCCGTGCAGGCGGTGTCGCCGACCGCCCTCCAGGCGAAGCTGCAGAGTCAGCGCGCCGTGTTCGAGTGGGTGAAGAAGTAGGCTCAATGCTTACGGCGCACGGCTCAGCGATGTAGCGGCCGGCCCTGGCCGGCAGTCAGATCGCGGCCGAGGGCGGTCCTGCCCGTCGGCCAAGGCCGACGGCTACAACGAAGGCCGACGGCCGAATGACGAAGGCCGTTCGGGGGCCGCCACGCCGCCCGACTCCCGATCCCGATTCCCGACTCCCGACTCCCGACTCCCGACTCCCGATTCCCGATTCCCGATGTTTGTCCCCCGACGCGGCCCTGACATATCCTCGCCTTCTGTGACAGCGCAGCAGGGGGGACGAGGGTGATCCTGCGGGTCGGGTTCACCGGCGGCGGCAACATCAGCGACACGCACATCCGGGCCGTGGCCGAGGTGCCCGGGCTCGAGGCGGTGGCGGTGTGCGGATCCAACGCCGCCAAGGTCGGCGCGCTTGCCGAGCGGTACGCGCTGGCCGCGGCGCCCTCGCTGGCCGCGCTGCTCGATGCGCACGCGATCGACCTGGTCTGCATCGGCAGTCCGTCGGGCGTGCACGCCGACGAGATCGCGCTCGCCGCATCGCGCGGGTGTCACGTGCTCACCGAGAAGCCGCTCGACATCACCGTCGAGCGCGTCGACACTGCCATCGCGGCGGTCGAGCGTGCCGGCGTGAAGCTCGGTGTCTTCTACCAGGACCGGTGCACGCCGGCGTTCGTCGAGGCGCGCGACGCGATCGCGGCAGGCCGACTCGGGCGCGTGCTGCTGGTCGACGCCCGCGTCAAGTGGTACCGAGCACCGGAGTACTACCGGTCGGCGCCCTGGCGCGGCACCCCGTCGCTCGACGGCGGCGGCGCCCTCATCAACCAGGCCATCCACACCGTCGATCTGCTGCTGTTCCTGCTGGGCGACGTCGCCAGCGTGCAGGCGCGTGCCGCCACCGTGCTGCACGACATCCGCGTCGAGGACACGCTGGTGGCCTCGCTGGCCTTCGCCTCGGGCGCGATCGGCACGTTCCAGGCGACCACCGCGGCGTACCCGGGCTATCCTCGCCGCGTCGAGATCACCGGGACCGAGGGCACCCTGATCCTCGAGCACGACCGCATCGCCGGATGGGACCTCAAGAGCGGACACGTCGACGGCACGACGCTCACCAGTGCGACCAAGAGCGCGTCGACGGCGGTCGTCGCCGATGCGTCTCCCCACCGCCGCGTCGTCGAGGACTTCGTCGATGCCCTGGGGGCCGGTCGTCGGCCGGCGTGCGACGCCCGGGAGGGACGGCGCAGCGTGGCGCTGGTGGAGGCCCTGTACGAATCGGCACGCACCGGCACCAGCGTGTCCCTGCAACCGGAAGGCATGTGATGAACGAGATGAACGATCCCGGAGCCGGCCTGAGCCGGCGCTCGCTGCTCAAGGCGGTCGGCACCAGCGTCGGCACGATCGCGATGCTGCCGGTACTGTCGGACGAGGGCGTGCTCGCCTTCGAGGCGCTGCAGCGCACCAAGGCCGCGCCGAAGCTCAAGGCCCTCACGCCCGCGCAGTACGCCACGGTCGACGCCCTGACCGAGGCCATCATCCCCACCGACGCGCACTCGCCGGGCGCCCGCGCCGCGCGCGTCGCCGATTACATCGACCTGCTGCTGTCGGAGTCGGACGCCGCGCTGCAGGCCGCCTGGACCTCTGGCCTGGCGGCGCTCGACGCCGCCGCGGTGGCCGCGCACAAGGTGCCGTTCGTCAAGCTGCAGGCCGCGCAGGTCGAGGCGCTGCTCACCGCCATCAGCGCCAACGAGGCGCAGCCGACCACCCCCGTGGAGCAGTTCTTCAGGTCGGCCAAGGACGCCACCATCCGCGGCTACTACACCTCGGAGATCGGCATCCAGCAGGACCTGCAGTACAAGGGCAACCAGTACCTGCCGGAGTTCGTGGGTTGCCTCACCGAGGACGGCAAGGACTGTCCCCACTGCGGCCAGAAGGCCCAGGCGAAGGCCTGACCCATGCACATGCACGACCTCCAGCCCTCGGCCCCCGTCACGCCGGGCAAGGAGCCCTTCGACGCGATCGTCGTCGGCTCCGGCGCCGCCGGCGGCATGGCCGCCTTCCAGCTCGCGCAGGCGGGCATCAAGGTGCTCCTTCTCGAGGCCGGGCGCATGCTCGATCCGCAGAAGGAGTACAAGACGATGGAGTGGCCGTACAAGGACCTCCGTCGGCACCGCCTGCCGGTCGGCGAGTTCGCGCTGCAGGCCGCCGAGTACCGCACGCTCGACCGGCCGTACGGGCTCACGCCCGAGATGCAGAAGTACAAGAAGGTGATGGCCTACTCGGGCAATCACTTCACGAAGGACTGGATCGTCAACGAGAAGGAGCACCCGATCACCGGCACGCCGTACGCGTGGGTGCGGGCCCGCGTGCTCGGCGGCAAGACGAACCTGTGGGGCCGCGTGTCGCTGCGCTTCTCCGACCTCGACCTCAAGGCGAAGAGCCACGACGGCTTCGGCGAGGACTGGCCGATCTCGTACGCCGACATCTCGCCCTACTACGACACGGTCGACACGCTGCTCGGCATCACGGGTACCAAGGAAGGCATCCCGCACCTGCCCGATGGCCTGTTCCAGCGGCCGCTCAAGCTCAATTGCGGCGAGGTGCAGGTGCAGCGCGCCATCGCGAAGATGGGCCGCAAGCTGATCGCCGGTCGCGCCGGCGTGACCACCGACGGCGTGCTGAACAACAAGTATCGCGCCCGGTGCATGGGCCGGGGTCGCTGCGGTCGCGGCTGCGACCTGAACGCGGCGTTCCACTCGCCGGCGGCGCTGATCTTCCCGGCGCGCGACACGGGCAACCTCGTCGTGCGCACCGACTCGGTCGTGTCGGAGGTGCTCGTCGACGACCGCACCAACAAGGCGACCGGCGTGCGGGTGATCGACAAGAACACGAAGGAGGTCATGGACTTCCGCGGCCGGATCGTCATCCTGGCCGCCTCGTGCCTCGAGTCGACACGGCTGCTGCTGAACAGCAAGTCGGCGACCCGCGCCAACGGCACGGCCAACTCGTCGGGCGTCGTGGGCCACTACTTCTGCGAGCACGTGATGGGGCCGGGCGCGAGCGGGATCCTGCCGTCGCGCGTCGGCACCGCCCCGACCAACGACGATGGCCGGCCGCAGAGCACGTACATCGTCAGGTTCCGCAACGTCACCGACAAGCACCCCGACTTCATCCGGGGCTACGGCTTCCAGGGCGCGAGCGGCGCGGCGGAGTTCCCGGCCAACGCCGCCGAGACGCCGGGCTTCGGCGCCGCCTTCAAGAAGACGGTCCGCGCCAACTACCCGGCGCGCGTCAACTACGGCGGCTTCGGCGAGGTGCTGGCCCGCAAGGAGAACCGCGTCTTCCTCGATCCCGAGGTCAAGGACGCGTGGGGCATCCCGGTGCTGAAGTTCGACTACACCTTCAGCGACAACGAGAAGAAGATGGCGGCCGACATGGCCGACACGGCCGAGGAGATGCTTCGTGCCGCCGGGGCCACCGACATCGTCGTGCGGCGCAACATCCTCACCGAGGGCTGGTCGATCCACGAGATGGGCACGGCCCGCATGGGGACCGACCCGAAGACCTCGGTGACCAACTCGTTCGGCCAGACGCACGACATCAGGAACCTGTTCGTGGTCGACGGCAGCATCTTCGTGTCGGCGAGCTGCCAGAACCCGACGTGGATGATCATGGCGCTCTGCTGGCGCGCCATGGACTACGTGAAGGAACAGATGCGGACGGGGAACCTGTGAATTGCGGAATTGCAGAATTGCAGAATTTCAGTACCTCTCGACCTTCGTGCAATTCTGAAATTCTGCAATTCTGAAATTCTGCAATTCTGAAATTCTGAAGTCGTACAACCGGTGAGGAGATGCCTGTGAAGCGAATCGGGATGGGTCTGGTCGGGGCGGGGTTCATCGGACCCCACCACCTGGAGGCGGTGCGGCGGCTGGGGTTCGTGGACGTCGTGGCGATCGCCGACTTCAACGAGGAACTGGCGCGGTCCAAGGCCCAGGCGCTGGGCGTGCCCAAGTCGTACGGGAACTACCAGGACCTGCTGGCCGACCCCGACATCCAGGTGGTGCACAACGCGACGCCCAACTACATGCACCACCCGGTGAACATGGCGGCGATCGCGGCCGGCAAGCACATCGTGTCGGACAAGCCGCTGGCCATGACCTCGGCGCAGGCCCGGGAACTGCTCGACGCGGCCACCGCGAAGGGCGTGGTGCACGCGGTCACGTTCAACTACCGCGGCAACCCGCTGGTGCAGCAGGCGCGCACGATGATCGCCAAGGGCGAGATCGGCCTGCCGCGCTTCATCCACGGCGCCTACCTGCAGGACTGGCTGCTGTACGAGACCGACTACAGCTGGCGGCTCGAGCCCGACAAGGGCGGCGAGTCGTCGGCGATGGGCGACATCGGGTCGCACTGGTGCGACCTGGCGCAGCACGTCTCGGGCCTGCGGATCACGCACGTCCTGTCGGACCTGACCACCGTCATCCCGGTGCGCAAGAAGCCGGTCGGGGCGCGCATCGCCTTCGCGCAGGCCGGAGCCGACGACCAGTACGAGCCGGTGGACATCAAGGTCGAGGACCTGTGCTCGGTGCTGGTGCGCTTCGAGAACGGCGCCAAGGGCGCCTTCACGGTCGGACAGGTGCACGCCGGTCACAAGAACGACCTCTGGCTCGAGATCAGCGGCAGCCAGGCGTCGCTGCGGTGGCATCAGGAGCAGCAGAACGAGCTCTGGATCGGCAACCGCAGCAAGGGCAACGTGATCCTCCAGAAGGATCCGTCACTGATGGACCCCGACGTCGCTGGCCTGGCCAAGCTGCCGGGCGGCCACCAGGAGGCCTGGCCCGACGCGTTCCGCAACGTGCTCAAGGCCGTCTACGAGCACATCGCCGAAGGCAAGCCGATGTCGGAGCGGCCGGCCCATTTCGCCTCGTTCGAGGACGGCTGGCGCGCCAACGCGATCATCGACGCCGTGCTGGCCAGCCACCGCAACGGCAACGTCTGGACGGCGGTGGCGACGCTGTAGAGTCGGGAATCGGGAGTCGGGAATCGGGAGTCGGGAGTCGGGAGTCGGGAGTCGGGAGTCGGGGGCAGGTCCCCCGTTCACCTGTCAGCGCCCGGTCGTCCTCACGGATGGCCGGGCGTTGATCGTTTCGGGGATCGGGGATCAGAGATCGCGGATCGGGGATCGTCGAGTCCAGCTCACGCCCCTGCCACGTCCATGTTCTTGTTGTTTCCCTTCCGAACTTTCGGATCGATGCAGATTGGTCATACCTTTGCGGTCTGGCAGCGCCTCGCTTCAGAAAATCGGCCGCCGACGACGGGAGCGGGCGGCAGGACCTGCGCAGGCCGACTGGGTCGCTGTGTTGACAATTGACACGCCCGGTGGCGGGTGATAGCGTGCGCTGGCCAACAACCAGCACGTGTCATCCGGGATACTGGTATGACCACAGAGAAGCAACGCACCTCCAAGAAACCGTTCGAGGGCGTAGCCGCGGAACTCGTCGTCGCGCACGTCCGTGAGCTCATCGAGCGTGGAGCGCTGCGGCCGGGTGACCGGCTGCCGGCCGAGCGCGAACTGGCCCTCCGCGTCGGGGTGAGCCGCCCCAGCGTGCGCGCCGGGTTGCGCGCGCTCTCGGCCATGGGCGTGGTGCAGTCGCGCCACGGCGCGGGCACGTTCATCCGTGGCGGCCCGCCGACGCTCGGCAGCGAGCCCCTCAGCTTCCTGGCGGCGCTGCACGGGTTCACGCGCGACGAGATGTTCGAGGCGCGACGCGTGCTCGAAGTCGGCGTGGCGGGCCTGGCGGCCGAGCGCGCCACCGGCGATCAGCTGGCGTCGATCTCCGAGGAGATCACCGGCATGTACGCGTCGATGGACGACCCGCAGGCCTTCCTGGTGCACGACATCCGGTTCCACCGCGCGGTGGCCGCGGCCGCCGGCAACCCGATCCTCGCCTCGCTGGTGGAGATGGTGTCGGAGATCTTCTACGAGCATCGACGCCGCACGGCCGAGCAGGGGACCGACCTCAAGGAGGCGGCGGAACTGCACCGCGGCATCTATCAGGCCCTGCGCTCGCGCGATCCGGAGCGGGCGCGTCGGGCGATGGATGCGCACCTGTCGCGGGCCCGCGACCGGCAGGCGTCGGAGGCCGGCTTCGGCGACGAGGCCGCCGCCCCTCCGCCCGTGGTGGTCGCCGCCGCGGGCTAGGGCGCAGGTGGGGGACCTTCCTTGATTTCGCGGGGCCTGCCTGATAGGTTTTGCGGGCCCAACACCTGCTCGTCCGACGACCGGGCGCTTCACGCGCGCCGTCACCCACGGCGAGCCTGACGGAGCGACGGACTGCACATGTTCCAGGGATTCGATTTGAGTGGCCGTGTCGCCGTGGTGATCGGCGGCACGTCGGGCATCGGCCGCGCCATGGCGCGCGGCCTGGCGGAGGCCGGCGCGGACGTGGTGGCCACTGGCCGCCGGCAGGGGCTGGTGGACGAGGCCGCCGCCGAGATCGAGGGCATGGGCCGCCGCAGCGCCCGCATCGCCGTGGACGTCGCCGACCGCGCATCGCTGGTCGCCTTGCGCGACGGCGTGGCCACGCAACTCGGCCCGACCGACATCCTGATCAACTGCGCCGGACGGACCAAGCGCTCGCCGACGCTCGAGGTCGACGAGGCCGACTGGGCCGCCATCCTCGAGACCAACCTCACGGGCACGCTCCGCGCCTGCCAGGTGTTCGGTCCCTCGATGATCGAGCGCAAGTGGGGACGCATCATCAACATCGCCTCGCTGTCCTCGTTCGTCGCGCTGTACGAGGTGGCGGCCTACGCCGCGAGCAAGGCGGCGGTGGCCTCGCTCACCAAGTCGCTCGCCATCGAATGGGCGCCGCACGGCGTGACCGTGAACGCCGTCGCCCCGGGCGTGTTCCGTACCGACCTCAACGCGCAACTGCTCGACGGCACCGGTCGCGGCAAGGAGTTCCTGATGCGGACACCGATGAAGCGGTTCGGCAGCATCCCCGAGCTCGCCGGCGCGGCCGTGTACCTGGCGTCGCCGGCCGCCTCCTTCGTCACCGGCGAGGTGCTCGTCGTCGACGGCGGCTTCCTCGCCAGCGGCGTGAACCAGTAGCGTCGGACCGGAGACTTGCATGGCCCAGGCTGACGCCGCCCTGTCCCACGGTGCCGCTCCCCCCACCACGGCAGGCGCGGCCACGCGCGTCCGGTGGGTGATCTGCGCGCTGCTGTTCTTCGCCGCGACGATCAACTACATCGACCGCAACGTCCTGGCGGTCCTCAAGGCGCCCCTCACCCAGGAATTCGGCTGGACCAACACCGAGTTCGGGTACATCAACTTCTTCTTCCAGGTCGCCTACATGGTCGGCATGCTGGCCTCGGGCTGGATGATCGACCGCATCGGCACCCGTCGCGGGCTGGCCATCGCCATCTGCCTGTGGAGCGTCGCAGCGATGCTGCACGCCGAGGCGCCCGAAATCGGCAGCGCCGTGCAGGGCGCCTTCGGGGCGCTGGGGCTGACCATGTCGGCCTCGGTGGCCGGCTTCGCGCTGTGCCGCGTGCTGCTCGGCATCGGCGAAGCGGCGATCTTCCCCGGCTCGGTGCGCAGCATCGCCGAGTGGTTCCCGCAGAAGGAGCGGGCGCTGGCGACGGGGCTCTTCAATGCCGGCACGAACATCGGTGCGCTGCTCACGCCGATCGTCGTGCCGATCATCCTGTTCCGCTACGGCTGGTACTGGGCCTTCTTCGGCACGGGCGCGGTGGGCTTCGTGTGGCTGGGCGTGTGGCTCTGGCAGTACAAGTCGCCGCGCCAGCACCCGCACGTCAACGCGGCCGAACTGGCGCTGATCGAGAGCGACCCACCCGACAGCGCCGCCTACAAGGTGCCCGGCCTCCTGCTGGCCGGGATCGTCGCCGCGGTATGCTTCGTGAGCGGCACGGTGGCGGCCACGTTCTTCAGCGCCAGGCTCGTCGCCGTCTCGTTCTTCGTCGGCGGCCTCGTCGTCGCGATCATCCTCAACCCGCGCCGGCAGGTGTGGGCCTACGCGGTCGCCAAGTTCATGACCGACCCGGTGTGGTGGCTCTACCTCACCTGGCTGCCCGACTTCCTGCTGAAGGTGCACAAGGTCGACATCAAGGGCGCGATGCTGCCGTTGGCGACGATCTACCTGATCGCCGACTTCGGCAGTGTCGCCGGCGGCTACGTGAGCTCGAAGTTGATCCAGAAGGGCTACACGGTCAACGCCGCGCGCAAGCTCACGATGCTGATCTTCGCCATCAGCGTCACCCCGATCGTCTTCGCGGCCCAGGCCGACTCGCTCTGGACCTCGGTGCTGCTGGTGAGCGTGGCCGCCGCCGGTCACCAGGCGTGGAGCGCCAACGTCTACACGCTGGTGAGCGACATGTTCCCGCGGCGCGCCGTCGGTAGCGTCATCGGCTTCGGCGGCATGATGGGTGCCTGCGGCGGCGCGATCATGCAGATTGCCGTCGGCGTGTGGCTCGATGCCTCGGGCAACAACTACGTGCCGATCTTCGTCGCGGCCGGCACCCTGTACCTCCTGGCACTCGGCGTGGTCCACCTGCTGGTGCCGAAGATGACGCCGGCGACGCTGGAACTGCCGGCCCCCGGAAAGGAAGGCGTGGCATGAGTCGGACCGACGTGGTCCGCGCGATCGAGCAGAGCGGCGTGGTGGCCGTCATCCGCCTCAAGGATGCCGGCAAGCTGCGCAACGTGGTCGATGCCCTGATCGAGGGCGGCGTCACGGCCATGGAAGTGACCATGACCGTGCCGGGTGCCGTCGGCCTGATCGAGCAGTTGGCGAAGGACCTGCCCGCCGGCTTCCAGCTCGGCGCCGGCACGGTGCTCGATCCCGAGACGGCCCGCCAGGTGATCCTCGCCGGCGCGACGTATCTCGTCTCGCCCGTGCTCAGCCTGCCGACCATCGAGCTGGCGCATCGCTACGACGTCGCGGTGATGCCCGGCTGCTTCACGCCCACCGAGATCCTCACCGCCTGGCAGGCCGGCGCCGACGTCGTCAAGGTCTTCCCGGCGACGACGCTCGGGCCCGGCTACATCAAGGACGTCAAGGCGCCGCTGCCGCAGGTGAAGCTGATGCCGACCGGCGGCGTCACGCTCACCAACGCCGGCGACTGGATCAGGGCCGGCGCCTGCGCGGTCGGCGTCGGCAGCAACCTGGTGGACGCCAAGGCGCTCGCCGCCAACGACTTCGCGCAGATCGCCGAGAACGCCCGCACCGTGGTCGAGAGCGTGGCGGCTGCAAGGAAGGTGTAGGCGTCGAGCTTCGGCGCGACGCTGACCGTCGACCTGAAGGTCGACGGCTACGCGAAATCAGCGGGCCGACGGCCGACTGCCGAAGGCCGCCCCCGAGACCATGATCAAGACTGTCTGCTTCGGCGAAATCATGCTCCGCCTCAGCCCCCCGGGGTTCGAGCGCTTCCTCCAGACCCAGCAGTTCGTCGCCACCTTCGGCGGCGGCGAGGCCAACGTCGCCGTCAGCCTGGCGGCGTTCGGGTGCGAGAGCCACTACGTCACGCGCCTGCCGTCGCATGCGATCGGCGAGGCCGCCGTGAAGGCGCTGCGCGCCGAGGGCGTGCGCACCGAGCACATCCTGCGCGGCGGCGATCGCATCGGCGTCTACTACGCCGAGAGCTCGGCGAGCCAGCGTGCCTCGCAGGTCATCTACGACCGCGCCCGCTCGGCCATCGCCGAACTGAAGCCCGGCACGGTGAACTGGGGCCCGATCCTCGAGGGCGCGAAGTGGTTCCACTGCACCGGCATCACCCCGGCGCTCGGTGACGACGCCGCGGCGTGCACGAAGGAGGCGCTGCAGGCGGCCAAGGCGGCGGGCGCCACCGTGAGCATGGACCTCAACTTCCGCAAGAAGCTGTGGTCCGAGAAGAAGGCGCAGTCGGTGATGCGCCCGCTCATGGAGTGGGTGGACGTCGTCATCGCCAACGAGGAGGACATCCAGTCCGTGCTGGGGTTCGACGTGCACGGCACCGACGTCACGACCGGCGAGCTGAACCTCGAGGCGTACAAGGCGACGGCCGCGGAGGTTGCCGAGACGTTCGACTGCCAGCTGATCGCCATCACGCTGCGCGAGAGCCACTCGGCCAGCGACAACGGCTGGAGTGCCTGCATCTACGAGAAGGCGACCGGTGACTTCCAGCGCAGCCAGCACTACGAGGTGCGGCTCGTGGACCGCATCGGCGGCGGCGACAGCTTTGCCGGCGGGCTGATCTACGGCCTGGTCTCGGGCAAGTCGCCGATCGACGCGCTGCGGTTCGCCGTCGCCGCGAGCGCGCTCAAGCAGACCATCCCCGGCGACTTCAACCGCGTCACCGTCGACGAGGTCGAGCGCCTCGTGAAGGGCGACGGCAGCGGACGAGTGCAGCGGTAGGACGGGCGACCTCAGTCGGTCGACCTGAAGGTCGACCGCTACGAACAGCTGTAGGCGTCGACCTTCAGGTCGACGCGCCACGACCATGAAGATCGTCGACGCTCGCGTCATCGTCACCTGCCCGGGGCGCAACTTCGTCACGCTGAAGATCGTGACCGAGGACGGCGTCCACGGGCTCGGCGATGCCACCCTCAACGGCCGTGAGCTCGCGGTGGCGAGCTACCTGACCGACCACGTCGCGCCACTGCTGATCGGCCGCGATGCGCGGCGCATCGAGGACATCTGGCAGTTCCTGTACAAGGGCGCCTACTGGCGGCGCGGCCCGGTCACCATGAGCGCGATTGCGGCCGTCGACACGGCGCTCTGGGACATCAAGGGCAAGGTGGCGAACCTGCCCGTGTACCAGCTGCTCGGTGGCGCCTCTCGCGAGGCGGTGCGGGTGTACTGCCACGCCAACGGCACCGACGTCGACCAGGCCGTCAAGGCCGTCGCGCATCACCTGGACCTCGGCTACACCGCCATCCGCGTGCAGTCTGGCATTCCCGGCCTGCACAGCACGTACGGGGTCGCCAAGGGCGATCGTCCGTACGAGCCGGCGGAGAAGGGCGGGGTGTCGGAGCACCGCTGGAGCACCGAGGCCTACCTGACGTTCATCCCGCGCCTGTTCGAGCGGATCCGCGCCGAGTTCGGCGACGAGATCGACCTGTTGCACGACGTGCACCACCGGCTGACCCCGATCGAGGCGGCCCGTGCCGGGCGGTCCCTCGAGCCGTATCACCTGTTCTGGATGGAGGATCCGACGCCTGCCGAGCAGCAGGACGCCTTCCGGCTGATCCGGCAGCACACCGTGACGCCGATCGCGGTGGGCGAGGTGTTCAACGCGATCTTCGACTGCCAGCAGCTGATTCAGGAGCAACTGATCGACTACGTGCGGACGACGGTGGTGCACGCGGGCGGGATCTCGCACCTGCGCAAGATCGCGGCGCTCGCCGAGTTGTACCAGGTGCGCACCGGCAGCCACGGCGCGACCGACCTGAGCCCGGTGTGCATGGCGGCGGCGCTGCACTTCGACCTCAGCGTGCACAACTTCGGCATCCAGGAGCACATGCCGCACAACGCCGAGACCGACGTCGTCTTCCCGCACGAGTACTCGTACCGCGACGGCTTCATGCACCCCGGCGACGCCCCCGGCCTGGGCGTGGACATCGACGAGGCGCTGGCCGCGCAGTACCCGTACGATCCGGCGTACCTGCCGGTGAACCGGAAGCTTGACGGCACCATGCATAGTTGGTGAGCGCGGTCGGGCCGCGCTCACCAGCTGAATGCTGCGATGCCGGGAATGCTGCGATGCCGGAAGGTCGAAGGCTGAAGAACCAAGGCCCAAGGCCCCGGCCCCAAGGCCCAGCGTGTACAATCCGCCCATTCAAGGAGACCTCGTCCCATGTCCGACGTCACCCGTCGTGAACTCCTCGGCGCCGCCGCGCTGACCGCCGCAGGCGCGGCGCTGCCGGCCGTGGCCGGCGCGCAAGCGGCCAAGCCCGGCTCCGGCCGCCTGAAGCAGTCGGTCTGCCGCTGGTGCTACAACAAGATTCCGCTGCCGGAGTTCTTCAAGGCGTGCGCCGAGATGGGGCTGCCCGCCGTCGACCTCCTCACCGAGGAGGAGTGGACCATCGCCAAGCGCGACTTCGGCCTGGTGTGTTCGACGGGCTTCCCGGCGGTGCGGTCCATCCCGGACGGCATCAACAACACGAAGTTCCACGACGGCATCGTCGCCTCGCTCACCGAGATGATCCCGAAGGCAGCCAAGGCCGGCGTCCCCAACGTGATCACGTTCTTCGGCAATCGCCGCGGGCAGGATCTCGAGGAGGCCAAGGCCAACAGCGTCGCCTGCCTCAATCGGATCAAGCCGGTGGCCGAGGCCGAGGGCGTGACCGTGGTGGTCGAACTGCTCAACAGCAAGGTCAACCACAAGGACTACATCGGCGATCACACCGCGTACGGCGTGGACATCTGCAAGCGGGTCGGGTCGCCGCGCATCAAGCTGCTCTACGACATCTACCACATGCAGATCATGGAGGGGGACATCCTCCGGACCATGGGCGAGAACTGGGAGTACATCGCGCACCTGCACACGGGCGGCGTGCCCGGGCGCAACGAACTGGACGACACCCAGGAACTGCAGTGGAAGACGATTGCCAAGTGGGTGGTCGACAAGGGCTACCAGGGATACTTCGCCCACGAGTTCATCCCGACGCGCGACCCGCTCACGTCATTGCGCGAGGCGGTCCAGCTCTGCAACGTGTAGGGTAGGAATGGGGAGGCCGCCTGGGCGGCCTCCCCATCGCCTCGACGTGGTTCGAGCTGCCGACCGTCTCCGGGAACATCACTGACCGTCGACCAAGGTCGACGGCGACGAACCGAACCTCAGCCCATGGAACCCCGCCTCTCCCTTCTCGTCAGCGCGGCCCTCGTCGCCGCCACCGCGCCCCTGATGGCCCAGACGCCGACGCCGCCGGTCGCGGCGCAGAAGCCGCACACCGTCGCCTCGCCCAACGGCGACCGTGTCGATCCGTACTACTGGCTGCGCGACGACACCCGCAAGTCGCCCGAGTTGCTGAAGCACCTGGAGGCCGAGAACGCCTACACCGAGGCCGTCATGGCCCCGGTGAAGGCGCTTCGCGCGCAGCTGTTCGAGGAACTGAAGGGGCGCTACAAGCAGGACGACGAGCAGCCGGCCTGGCGGATGCGCGGCTTCCTGTATTCCAGCCGATTCGTGGCCGGCAAGGACTACGCGGTCAACGTCCGTCGGCCGGTCGCCGGGGGCGCCGAGCAGGTGCTGGTGGACCAGAACGCGCTCGCCGAGGGGCACCAGTACTTCTCGCTCGGCCAGTGGGACGTGTCGCTCGACAACGCGCGGCTCGCCTATTCGACCGACACGGTGGGGCGGCGCCAGTACGTCATCCAGTTCAAGGACATCGCGACCGGGGCGCTGCTGCCGGAGAAGATCACCGGCACCTCGGGCAACGTCGCGTGGGCGGCCGACAACAAGACCGTCTTCTACGTCGAGATCGACCCGAAGACGCTGCTCTCCAAGCGCGTCAAGCGGCACGTCGTGGGCACCGACCCGTCCACCGACGTCCTGGTGTACGAGGAGCCCGACGACAGCTTCTACATGGGCGTCAGCCGCACCAAGGACGACCGGTTCCTCTGCATCGGCGTCAGCAGCACGGTGTCGAGCGAGGCGCGTTGCATCCCGGCCGACCAGCCGACGGCCGCCTTCCGCGTGCTCGTGCCTCGCGAGCGCGACTTCGAGTACGACGCCGATCACGTCGGCACGCACTGGATCATCCGCACCAACTACAAGGCGA
Organism: Luteitalea sp. TBR-22; assembly: GCF_016865485.1. NCBI lineage: Bacteria > Pseudomonadati > Acidobacteriota > Vicinamibacteria > Vicinamibacterales > Vicinamibacteraceae > Luteitalea > Luteitalea sp. TBR-22. Next base: position 2,400,439 of record NZ_AP024452.1, read on the forward strand.
AGAACTTCCGCGTCGTCGAGGCCACCGACGCTGCCATCGGCCAGCGCGACCAGTGGAAGGACCTCGTGCCACATCGCGACGACGTGTTCGTGTCGGGCGTCGAGCCCTTCGACCGCTACGTGGTGGTGGGGGAGCGGCGCGACGGCCTGCAGCGGCTGCGCATCCTCGACGCGGCGGGGGCGTCCCGTGACGTCGCGTCAGACGAGCCCGCCTACGTGATGGGCCTCGGCGTCAACCGCGAGGCCAACACCACGGTCCTGCGCTACTCGTACACGTCGCTGACCACGCCGAGCACGATCTACGACCTCGACATGACGACCGGCGCGCGCACGCTCGTCAAGGAGACCCCCGTCCTCGGCGGTTTCGACAAGGCGCGCTACGCCACCGAGCGCATCTGGGTGCCGGCCCGCGACGGCGTCAAGGTGCCGGTGTCGATCGTGTACCGCAAGGAGACGCCGCGCGACGGCTCCGCGCCGCTGTACCTGTACGCGTACGGCTCGTACGGCATCTCGTCGGATCCCGCGTTCCGCACCGACTGGCTGAGCCTGCTCGACCGCGGCTTCGTGATGGCCATCGCGCACATCCGTGGCGGCCAGGAACTCGGCCGGCACTGGTACGAGGACGGCAAGCTGCTCAAGAAGAAGAACACCTTCACCGACTTCGTGGACGTGACCGAGGCGCTCGTGGCCCGAAAGTACGCCGCGGCCGACAAGGTCTTCGCGATGGGCGGCAGCGCCGGCGGCCTGCTGATGGGCGCGGTGGCCAACCTCGCGCCCGAGCGCTATCGCGGCATCGTGTCGCACGTGCCCTTCGTCGACGTCGTGACGACGATGCTGGACGAGTCGATTCCGCTCACCACCAACGAGTTCGACGAGTGGGGCAACCCGAAGAAGAAGGAGTTCTACGACTACATGCTGTCGTACTCGCCCTACGATCAGCTGCAGAAGAAGGCCTATCCCGCGATGCTCGTGACGACCGGCCTGTGGGACTCGCAGGTGCAGTACTGGGAGCCGGCCAAGTACGTGGCGAAGCTGCGCACGCTCGACACGTCGTCGTCGCCGGTGCTGTTCCGGGTCAACATGGAAGCCGGGCACGGCGGCCGGTCCGGTCGCTTCACGCGCCTCGAGCAGGTGGCGCTCGAGTACGCCTTCATCCTCCAGCAACTGGGAAAGAGGTAGGGCGCGGTGTCCCACCGCGCCGCTGTCGTCTCACGGCGGCCCTACCTGACGATCACGACTACCATAGGGCGCATGAGCGTCCGCATCCTGGCCGTCGCAGCCGCCGTCCTGGCGCTGGCCCCCGTCACCGCCCTCGCGCAACCGCCCGAGGGCGAGGACGTCAACCGGAAGACGTCGTACCAGTACACCCCGACGAGGGAGAACCTCGAGGCGCGCCAGTGGTTCGAGAACGCGCGGTTCGGGCTGTTCATCCACTGGGGCGTCTACAGCGTGCTCGGCGACGGCGAGTGGGTGATGAACAACCAGCGCATCCCCGCGAAGACCTACGAGAAGCTGCCGGCCTTCTTCAACCCGATCCGCTACGACGCCGCCGAATGGGTGCGCATCGCCAGGGCGGCGGGCATGAAGTACATCACCATCACCAGCAAGCACCACGACGGCTTCGCGATGTTCGACTCGAAGGTGTCCGACTACGACATCGTCGAGCGCACGCCCTACGGCAAGGACGTGATCCGGATGCTCGTGGACGAGGCGCGCAAGGAAGGCATCAAGGTCTTCTTCTACCACTCGCAACTCGACTGGCATCACCCCGACTACTTCCCGCGCGGCCGCACCGGACGCGACAGCGAGCGTCCCGAGAAGGGCGACTTCGACGCCTACCTGCGGTACATGGACACGCAGCTCACCGAGCTGCTCACGCAGTACGGCCCCATCGGCGGCATCTGGTTCGACGGGCAGTGGGACAAGGCCGGCGAGGACTGGAAGCTGGCGCGCACCTACCAGCTGATTCACAGGCTCCAGCCGGCCGCGCTCGTCGGCAGCAATCACCACCAGCTGCCGTTCCCGGGCGAGGATTTCCAGATGTTCGAGAAGGACCTGCCTGGCGCCAACACGGCCGGGTTCAACACCACCGCCATCGGGGCGCTGCCCAAGGAGACCTGCGAGACCATCAACGGCGCGTGGGGCTTCAACCTGCAGGATCGGCGGCACAAGAGCACGAAGGAACTGGTGCAGTACCTGGTGCGCGCGTCGGGCGCGGGCGCGAACTTCCTCCTCAACGTCGGCCCCATGCCCGATGGCCGGATCCAGCCGGAGCACGTCGAGCGGCTCGAGCAGATCGGCGCCTGGCTGAAGACCTACGGCGCGTCGATCTACGGCACTCGTCAGGGTCCGGTGGCGCCGCGATCGTGGGGCGTGACGACGAAGAAGGGAAGCACCGTGTACGTCCACGTGCTCGAGTGGCAGGACGAGGCGCTCGCCATCCCGTCGCTCGGCGGCACCCCGAAACGTGCCGCGTACCTCAAGGGCGGCGCGCCGGCGCGCTTTGCCGTCCAGCCCGATGGAACGGTGCTGCTCACGCTCGACCCGTCGGCGCGCGACGAGTACGACACGGTGATTGCGTTCGAGATGTAGGGAAGGTAGGGCGCGGTGTCCACCGCGCCGCTATCGACTCACGGCGGCGTGGGACACGCCGCCCTACCGGGCCCTGTGGCCCTATTTCAGCTTCGGGTCGAAGCCGCGGACCTTGCGGGCGAGGGCGGCGATCTCGCCAGGGCTGAACTGCGTCTTGAAGGGCATCATGGCCGTGCCCTGCACGCCGTTGGTGATCGTGTTGATCACGTCCTTCACGCTCGAACCGTGCCGCCACTCGCCGTCGGCGAAGTTCATGTTCACGATGGGCGAGTTGCCGTCGAGCGTGTGGCAGACGGCGCACTTGGTCTTGTAGATGTCCTCGGCCGACGCCACTTCCTCCGGCGTCGGGACCGGGCCATCGGCGCCCTTGGCCTTGCTCGCGGTCTTCTTCTTGGCGGCCTGCGCCAGCGCGATCGTCGACCCTGTGCCAGCCGCCATCACGAGCGCCAGACAGGCGGCGCCCACCATCCGTGCATTCACCATCGTTCGTGCGTCCTCGAAGTGCGCGGCCGGGTGGCCTGCAGTCACACAGTGTAGGACAGCGCCTACCCGCGACGGTAGGCCCAGCTTGCCATCGGCGCCCGCGCCGGAGTGGGCGGGCTGGGCCGCTGTGCCCTTCGCCTTCGGTCAGGGCAAGACCGGGCCGGTCTTCGGCAGGGCCTGTTGAGGACCAACGGGCCCCTGCCTTCCGGGTTCCTGCTTCGTTCGACGCTCAGGAGCCGTTGCTGGTCGCAGCCCAGCCGGCCGCGTACTTCTGCATCTGCTCGGCCGTCGGGTTGGCGTCGAGCACGAGGATGCGGTACCTGAAGGTGGCCGGCTTGCCTTCGCTGATGGAGAAGTTCAGCGTGTCCTTGTTGTTGCTGAGCGCGGCCTGGCCGAGCGGATTGGCCGCGAACAGGCCGTACCCGCGGGCGTGCCAGTACGTGGGGTACCCCGGGTTGCCGGGGCTGTCGATGATGGCGACGGTCACGTCCTTGCCGTCGACCTGGCCACTGAGTTTGGTCCACGTGCCGCGGGTGCCCCACACGTCCTTGCCGACCTTGCCCTCGCTGGAGAGGTACTTGCCGGTGGAGCCGGCGGCGGTGTTGCCCTTCTCGTCCGGATCCTCGAGGGCCCTGATGACGCGCAGGCCGAGCGTGCCTTCCTTGTTGTCGGTCAGCTTCACCGTGCCGGTGCCCCTGGCCGCCGCCAGCGTCGTCACGCGGTCGATCATCCGCACGCCGCCGGCGGCCGCGCGGAAGGTGAACGTCGTCGTCTCGTGCAGGCGCGTCTTGCCGTCGCCCGACACCCAGTCGGCCTTCACCTGCAGGGTGGCGTGGTCGCCCTTGCTCTCGGCCTTGACCACCTCGCGGTGCTTGACCGACCCCATCTTCGGCTTCTGATCCGGCTTGATCGCGTCGGAGTTGTTCCAGAAGTCGAAGCCGTCGACGTCGCCGTAGTTGAACCACAAGCCGACGTGGTGCGGGTGATCCGTTCGTTCGCCCGGAAGCGTCGGGAAGCCGCGGGTGATCACCGTGCCCGCCGCGGTGCTGATCGGGTACAGCACCGGCTTCTCCAGCGTGTCGGGCCACATGTAGGTGGTGAACGGCTTGCCGTCCACGGTGACCTCCACCTTCTTCTCCGCCGGCAGACTCCTGATGGCCACCTTCGGCGCCTGTGCGCTCACGGCGATGCCTCCCAACGCGAGGGCGCCGACGAGGGCCATCGTGGCGGTCCGTTGCGTGCGTGTGGACCCGGTGCCCGGAACCCGTTGCCCGGTGCCCGTCGTGTACCTAGCGTCGCGCTGCACTGCTGACTCCTTGTCCACCGACGACGACCTCCTGCGTGGCGTCGTCGAACGTGATCCGCTGGCCCGTCTGGATGGCGGCGATCGTCATGCACAGCGCCACCGAGTGGCTGTAGCCGGCCTCGACGCTGGCGTTGGGCGTCTTGCGGCTGCGCACGCACTCCATCCAGTTCTTCATGTTGGCCGACGTCGCGTCGTCGGCGCCGGTGTCGGCACCGGTCTGCATGGCGGCGGCCTCGGCGATCGACATCGAGGGCAGGAGGTTGGCCTTCATGCCCATGGCCTTGGCGTGGTTCTCCTTCAGGCCACCGGTGTCGGTCACGGTGTTCTTGTCCAGATCGAGCATGCCGCCGTTGGAGTAGTAGTACTCCTTCACGTCGCCAGCGGCGTTGGTCATGCGCGAGCTGTAGATCACCTGGAAGCCCTTGGTCGTGTCGTCGAGCGGGCCGTAGTCGTACACGCCGGTGAACGTGTCCCAGTTGCGGCGCCCGTCGCGCCACAGGTAGATGCCGCCGTTGGCGACGACGCTGCGCGGCCGCGGGTAGCCGGTGAACCAGTGGACGGTGTCGATCTGGTGCACGAGCCACTGATCGGGAATGCCTGAGGAGTACGGCCAGAACAGCCGGAACTCGAGGTACTTGCGCGGGTCGAAGGCTTCCTTGGGGCGATTGAGCTGCCAGCGCGTCCAGTCGGTGTCCTCCTGGCGCAGCTTGTCGACCAGGCCGGGGCGCCGCCAGCGTCCGGGCTGGTTGACGTTCCAGGTCATCTCGACGGCGACGATGTCGCCGAACTTGCCGGACTTGAGGTACTCGTAGGCCTGCTGGTAGTTCTTCGCGCTGCGGCGCTGCGTGCCGATCTGGACGATCTTGCCGGTGTCCTTGACCGCCTTGCGGAGGGCGCGCGCGTCCTCCATGGTGTTGGCCATCGGCTTCTCGACGTAGGCGTCGCGGCCGGCGCGAACTGCCTCGACCCCGTGCTGCGCGTGCTGGAAGTCGGCGGTGGCGACGATCACGGCGTCGACGTCCTTGCGGGCGTAGAGCTCGTCGTTGTTCCGACACACGATCGGTGAAGACTGTCCGAGCTTCTGGAGCGCGGCGCTGCCGGCCTCCCGGCGCAGGCTCCAGAGGTCGGAGACGGCGACGAGCTCGAAGTTCATGCCGGCGGCGTGCTGCTGGAAGGCGGGGATCAGGCTGCCGCGGCAGCGGTCGGAGAAGCCGACGATGCCGACGCGGACGCGGTCGTTGGCGCCGAGGATGCGGGCGTAGCTGCGGGCGGGCAGGGTGGCGGCGACGGCAGTGGCGCCGGCGGCGTGCAGGAATTGTCGTCGGTCGGGCATCGGACCTCCGTGGGGCCGCGGGCGGGCCCGGTTGTGACGCGTGGCCGCACGGGGTGTGACCGGGAGCACTGGTCGAACCACTCGGCCCTGTCGGGGGTGTGCGTTTGCACCGGGAGAAGTACTACAGAGAGGGTATACGGCGCAACTTGGCGCCAAATTGGTTAGTCCACTTCTGGGTCAATGTGGGACCACTGGTGCGCTACTCGCCTTGACCGCGCAGAGTGGCTGTGTTAAACCCTTTGAGGTTTTCCTCGCTCCATGCCCCTGCATGCAGGCAGTTTGAAGGCGTCAGGCGCCCCCCGGGGCGGCCCCCGATTCGGCCGCAACGGGGACGGTGTCTGCCGGAGGTGCGTCATGGAGTGGCGAGACAACTAGACGGTGATCAGGGAGGTCGTCGCTTGCCCGGTCGGGCGGTGGCGATTGCGAGTTCTGCGACGCGCGGTGGATGCCCGGCGCGCGAGGCAGTTACGGCCGTCCCCGGCACGGCGCCGCTGGGGCGCAGGGACGGCAGGTGCAGTGCCAGGCGGGCAGGTCGGGGCGCAGGCTCCGGCAACACACACGAAGGAAGGAACGCACTTATGGGGAAGGTCCACGTGGGGAGGAGCCTGCAACGCCTGTTGGCGGTTGCCGTGCTGCTGCTCGCCGGTACGCCCGCGTTCGCGCAGTTCGAACGCTCGGCCATCTCCGGCACCGTTCGTGACCAACAGGGCGGAGTGATGCCCGGCGTCACGGTGACGGCCACCAACATCGCCAGTGGCGTCGTCGACACCGCGGTGTCCGACGAATCCGGCTTCTACACGTTCTCGACGCTGCTGCCGGGGCAGTACAACATCAGCGCGGAACTGCAGGGCTTCAAGAAGGCGAGCCGCACGGGCGTGCAGGCCGACGCGGCCGGTCGCCAGACCCTCGACTTCACGCTCGAGACCGGCGAACTGTCCGAAGAGGTCACCGTGGTCGCGGAAGCGGCCCGGCTGCAGACCGACGTGGCCCTCCGCAAGACGGTCGAGGCCAAGGACATCGAGCAGCTCTCCTTCAACGGTCGCAACCCGATCGGCGTGGCGGGCCTGAAGGCCGGCGTGAGCGGCGGCTCCTTCAACAACTACGGCTTCTCCAGCCTCTCCAACGGCGGCTTCAACATCAACGGCAGCCGCTCGGACGAGAACAACATCACGGTGGACGGCGCGACGGCCATCCGCACCCGCTCGGCGGGCGCGATCGTCGGCGTGCAGAACGTCGACGCGCTGCAGGAAGTGCAGGTGCTGACCGGCAACTACATGCCGGAGTACGGGCGCGCCAGCGGCGGCCAGATCCGCTTCGTGACCAAGAGCGGCAGCAACCGCTTCAGCGGCAACGCCTCGTTCTTCTACCGCGACGAGTCGCTGCAGGCCAACACCTGGGCCCGCAACCGCTCGACCAACCCGGTCGAGAACAGCGGCCCGGCGCCGTTCGACTTCAAGCAGTACGGCTACTCGGTGGGCGGCCCGATCCTGAAGAACCGCCTGTTCTTCTTCGGCGCGCAGGAGTGGGTGAACTTCTTCCAGGTGGCGACCAACACCGCGACGGTGCCGACGCTCAAGATGCGCCAGGGCGACTTCAGCGAGCTGCTCGATCCGAACAACGGCTTCCGCGCCGCAATCGCGATCATCGACCCGCTGACGGGCCAGCCGTTCCCGGGCAACATCATCCCGGCCAACCGCCTCTCGGCCAACGGGCTGGCGATCCTCAACACCTACCCGCAGCCGACGCCCGGCTTCCGCCAGGGCTCGGCCAACCTGATCCAGAACAGCGAGAACCCGCAGGATCAGCGCAAGGACAACATCCGCCTCGACTTCCGTCCGAACGCCGGCAACCAGTTCGCCTACCGCTTCTCGCGCTCCAACTGGGTGGCGGTCGACGCGTTCCGCGGCTCGTTCCCGTTTGCGCGCACCGACTGGGAGCGCCCGAACTTCACGCAGACCGCGAGCTGGACCTCGAGCATCAAGAGCAACTGGGTGAACGAGTTCAGCTACACGTTCTCGCGTGACGACGTGTTCATCAACGTGTTCACCGAGACGGGCCTCTACAAGCGCAGCAACTCGGGCATCAACTACCCGTACATCTTCCAGGAGAAGGAGATCGTCGACAAGATTCCGACGGTGTCGATCAGCAACTTCTCGGAGATCGACGGTGGTCCGTACCCGGCGTTCTCGTCGGGCCCGATCCACACGTGGCAGGACGTGAGCACGTACGTGCGCGGCCGTCACACGTTCAAGGCCGGCGTGCAGTTCGAGTACTCGGGCCAGGACGACTTCGACCAGATCAACGTCAGCGCCATCCCCGGCTCGACCAACAACCAGAACGGCCGCTTCGAGTTCCTCGACGGGCGCGCTGGCGGCACCGGCGTGGGCGTGGCCAACGTGGCGATGGGCCTGTTCTCGAACTACGCCGAGCTCGGCCAGCGCAACCTGACCAAGTGGCGTGCGCTCGCGGTCGACGCCTTCGTGCAGGACTCGTGGCGCCCGACGGCCAAGCTGACGGTCGAAGGCGGGTTCCGCTACGTGTACTGGCCGCCCTGGTACTCGACGACCAACAACATCGCGACGTTCGCCGAGAGCGCCTACAACCCGGCGTTCGCGCCGACGGTCAACCCGGCCAATGGCACGCTCTCGGGCGGCGTCCGCTACAACGGCATGATCCTGCCCGGCGAGGGCTTCCTCGGTGAGGGCCAGCAGTCGGTCATCGCCAACGACCCGGCGGTGCTCCGCCTGTTCCAGGGCTACGACCGCGGCTTCTCCGAGACGCACAAGAACGTCTTCGAGCCGCGCTTCGGCGCCACCTACCAGTGGAACGACAAGACGGTCATGCGCGCCAGCCTCGGCATGTTCCACAACCGCGTGACGCTGAACGACTCGACGCTGCTCGGCGGCAACGTGCCGTTCCAGCCGCAGGCCACCGTGGCCAACGGCATCGCCGACAATCCGGGCGGCGTGGGCGTGAGCGCCAGCAACCTGCCGATTGGCGCCACCGCGCAGGACCTCGTGTTCAAGCACCCGACCTCGTACATCTGGTCGGCGGGCGTGCAGCGCGAGATTCCGTTCGGGTTCATCCTCGACGTGACCTACGTCGGGCGTCGCGGCCTGTACCTGCAGCGCGAGCGCAACATCAACCAGCTGCCGCTCGGCACGCTGTACCAGAACCCGGGCGTCAACATCGCCGCGCTCCGTCCCTACAAGGGGTACGGCGTCATCCGCCTGTCGGAGAACGCGGGCCGCTCGATCTACAACTCGCTGCAGATCTCGGCCGACCGCCGCTACACGAACGGCCTGAAGGTGGGCTTCGCGTACACGCTGTCCAAGTCGGAGGACAACGGCTCGGACAAGCGCAACGTGCTGTGGAACACCTACGACGACACGATCTTCTGGGGGCCGTCGAGCTTCGACCGCCGGCAGATCCTGAACTTCTACTACATCTACGACCTGCCGATCTTCCGTGACCAGACCACGCTGATGGGCAACCTGCTCGGTGGCTGGCAGATCTCGGGCGCGACCTTCATGCGCTCGGGCACGCCGTTCACGGTCGGCCAGAGCGCCCAGGACATCGCCGGCGTCGGCGACGCGGGCTTCGGCCAGCCGTGGAGCCAGACCGGACCGTCGAGCACGAACTTCCAGCTCTACACCGGTCCCGGCACCGAGGCGCTCGACACCAGCGTCTTCGTCCGCCCGGCCAACGGCACGTTCGGCAACTCGCCGCGCAACGCCTACTACAACCCGGGCGAGATGCAGTGGGACATCGCCCTGTTCAAGAACTTCAACATGGGCGGCAACCGCAAGCTGCAGCTCCGTGCGGAGTGCTTCAACTTCCTGAACCACCCGAACCTGGGCGGCATCGACGCCAACCCGCTCAGCGGCACGTTCGGCCGCATCACGTCGAAGGACGGCAACCGTCGCGACGTGCAGCTCGGCGTGCGGGTGCTCTTCTAAGTTGACCTCCGGCCGCCACGGCGGCCTCAGTCAACACGCTCACTCGAAGGCGTCCGTGGGACGCCCTCGAGAGTTCTAGACGGCTGACGCAGGCAGGCTGCAGCCAGCAGCCTGCAGGCTATCGAGGGCGGGGCGACACATGTCGCTCCGCCCTTTTGCTTTCCTTCGCCGCAGCTTGGCGATACACTCCGCCTCATCGTGTTTCCTCATCGTCTTCCTTCATGGCGGCGGGGCGGGTTACCCAAGGCAGGAGTGGTGCTGTCGGCCCTCCTGTCAGCAGGTGCCGCCGCGCTGATGGCGCAGCCTGCGCCGAAATCCACTCCCCCCGCCTCGTACACCGAGACCATCCCGAACAGCAGCGTGACCTTCGAGATGGTGGCGGTGCCCGGCGGCACGTTCCTCATGGGCAGTCCCGCCTCCGAAGCCGGCCGCGATGCCGACGAGGGACCGCAGGTGGAGGTCACCCTCAAGCCGTTCTGGATCGGCAAGACGGAAGTGACCTGGGACGAGTACGACCAGTTCGCGTTCGTCGGCAACACCGGTGCGCGCACCGGTGATGGCGGCGCGGGCGATGCGGTCGATGCGGTCACCAAGCCGTCGCGCGCCTACGGCGACGAGGCCAAGGGCTACGGCAAGGGCAAGATGCCCGCTCTGGCGATGACGCAGCACGCGGCGATGGAGTACTGCCGCTGGCTCTCGAAGGTGACGGGCAAGGCGTACCGGCTGCCGACCGAAGCCGAGTGGGAGTATGCGGCCCGCGCCGGCGACACGGGTGCGAAGCCCGCGAACCTCGAGGAGCAGGCCTGGCACTCGGGCAACGCCAAGGAAACGCCGCACAAGGTCGGCACCAAGGCGCCCAATGCGTTCGGCCTGCACGACATGCTCGGCAACGTCGCCGAGTGGGTGCTCGACATGTACGCGGAGAACCGCTACGCCGAGTGGGGCGCCAAGGCGACGCAGCCGGTGGCGATCCCGACCGACAAGCGGTACCCGCACCCCACCCGCGGCGGCTCGTTCATCGAGGGCGCCGACAAGCTCCGCTACGCCAACCGCCAGCCGTCGCACGAGGACTGGAGCCAGCGCGATCCGCAGGTCCCCCAGAGCATCTACTGGCACACCGACGCCGACCACGTCGGCTTCCGCGTGGTGCGCGCGCTCGAGGAGCAGCCGAACCTGAAGGGGATCAAGAGCCAGGTGATCAAGGAGAGCGGGGACCGTTGACGGTTGACGTTTGACGTCTAACGTTCAACGCCGAACGCAGAAGTAATGTGGGCCCGCGTCGTAGCCGTCGACCTTCAGGTCGACGGTCGGTGATGCCCGCACGGTGAGCGTCGAGCTGAAGCTCGACGCCTACAGAGGCCGCAGATGGCCAACGAGGTATCGAGATGTCAGAGCAAACCGGTTCGACCCGACGCGATTTCCTGAAGACGACGACGGCTGCGGCCGTGGGCAGCGGCCTGGCGTCTGGCTGGGGCGTGATCCCCGGGGCGCACGCGCAAGGCAGCGACGAGATCCGCATCGGCCTGATCGGCGCCGGCGGGCGCGGGTCGGGCGCGGTGGCCGACGTGTTCAAGGGGCACGAGACCGGCGTGCGCCTGGTGGCCGTGGCCGACATGTTCGGGGATCGCAGCGAGCAGGCGCTCAAGCGCCTGTCGCAGCAATACGGCGCGCGCGCGGCGGTGAAGCCGGAGCACGTGTTCACGGGCTTCGACGGCTACCAGAAGGTGGTCGCGCACCCGGAGGTGAACTACGTGATCCTGGCCTCGCCTCCGGGATTCCGCCCGAGCCATCTGGAGGCGGCGCTTGCCGCCGGCAAGCATGTCTTCTGCGAGAAGCCGGTGGCGGTGGACACGCCCGGCATCAAGAAGGTGATGGCGCTGTCGGCACAGGCCAACGCCAAGAAGCTCTCGGTGGTCACGGGGCTCCAGCGGCACCATCAACAGGGTTACATCGAGACGATGAAGCGCGTCCACGGCGGCGCGATCGGCGACATCGTGGCGATGCGGGCCTACTGGAACCAGGGCTTCCTGTGGAAGCGTGACCGGCAGCCGGCCTGGTCCGACATGGAATGGCAGGTCCGCAACTGGCTGTACTTCACCTGGCTCTCCGGTGACCACATCGTCGAGCAGCACATCCACAACCTCGACGTCATCAACTGGGCCAAGCAGGGGCACCCGGTGAAGGCGATGGCGATGGGCGGCCGCCAGGTCCGCACCGACAAGGCGTACGGCCACATCTTCGACCACTTCGCGGTCGACTACGAGTACCCCGACGGGTCACACATGCTCAGCATGTGCCGTCAGATCGACAACTGCGCCAACAGCGTCTCCGAGGCCCTGGTCGGCACCAAGGGCACGGCGCAGTGCGACAAGTACGAGATCGCCGGCGCCACCACCTGGAAGGGCGACAAGGATCCGATCAGCCCGTACGTGCAGGAGCACATCGACCTGATCAAGGCCATCCGCGGTGGTGTCCACGTCAACGAGCTGCCCTACACCGTCGATTCGACGATGACCGCGATCATGGGCCGGATGTCGGCCTACAGCGGCAAGGCCATCACCTGGGACGAGGCGATGGCCTCGACCGAGTCGCTGATGCCGGCGACGCTGCAACTGGGCCCGATCGCCACGCCGCCGGTGCCGATGCCGGGGCAGGCGACCAACTGACGCCGGCAATTTGAGATTGGAAATTTGAAATTCGTGGGTCGGTGGCCTCCTGAGACGGGAGGCCACTCGACCGCGAAGAGGTCGAGTCGATTGAGCATTTCGAATTTCGAATTTCGAATTGCAGCGGCCGCGCCGCGCCGTAGGGCGGCGCGTGCGCTGCTGTTCGTGGCGCTCAGCGGCGTGGCCGTGCCGGCCTGTCAGTACGAGGGCGGCACCGACGCGGCCGCCGTGCCGACGACGGCCAGTGCCGCGCGGCCCTCGCCGACGGTCCCGCCGGTGCAGGCCACCCCACCTGCGGCCTGATCCTCCCGCCATCCCTGTCCTGCCGGCCCAAAGCCGGATACCATGGCGCCCACACGGCGCCTGCACTCTGCCCGTGCTCCGAGGAGTTCGTTCGATGACGCGTATGGGAATCCTCGCGTTCGTCGCCACGCTGGCGATGGGCGCTTCGGCGATCGCGCAACCGGCCGGCAAGGATGGCTGGACGCCGCTGTTCGACGGCAAGACCCTGGCGGGCTGGCGCTCGTTCAAGAGCGAGGCGCCGCCGGCCGGCTGGACCGTCAAGGACGGCATCCTCGCCCGCACCGACAAGGGCGGCGACCTGATGACCGTGGGGCAGTACGGCAGCTTCGAGCTCGAGCTCGACTACCGGATCGCCGTCGGCGGCAACAGCGGGATCATGTACCGCGTGGTCACGCAGGGGGACGCGCCGTACTGGAGCGGTCCCGAGTACCAGATTCTCGACAACGAGCGGCACCCCGACGCCAAGAACGGGCCCGACCGTCTCGCCGGCGCCAACTACGACCTGATCGCGCCGAGCGCTGCCGTCAGCAAGCCGGCCGGCGAGTGGAACACCGCGAAGATCGTCGTCCATGGCAACCACGTCGAGCACTGGCTGAACGGCACGAAGGTGGTCACCTACGAATTCGGCAGCCCCGAGTGGACGAAGATGGTGGCCGAGAGCAAGTTCAAGGTGTGGCCGATGTACGGCAAGGCGGCGCGCGGCCACATCGTGCTGCAGGACCACGGCGACCTCGTCGAGTTCCGCAACATCCGGATCAAGGACCTGAAGTAGATGCCCACCGCCACCCGCGTCAAGCTCTCCATCCTGATGTTCCTCACGTACTTCGTGTGGGGTACGTGGTACGTCACGATGGGGCCGTACCTCAATGAGGTCCTGAAGTTCAGCGGCGGGGAGATCGGCCTCGCGTACGGCGCCACCGCGCTGGCGGCCATCGTGTCGCCGTTCTTCGTCGGGATGGTCGCCGACCGCTACTTCGCCACCGAGAAGATCCTCGCGGTGCTGCACCTGGTCGGCGCGGCGCTGTTGTTCTACGTCTCGACGCTCACCGACTTCACCTCGTTCTACGGGGTCCTGCTGGTGTACACGCTCTGCTACATGCCGACGCTGGCGCTGGCCAACTCGCTGTCGTTCCGGCAGATGACCGACCCGGGCAAGGAGTTCCCGGCGGTCCGCGTGCTCGGCACCATCGGCTGGATCGTCGCCGGCTCGGTGATCGGGCTGATGGGCTTCGGGACCAGCGCCGGCATGTTCCGCGTCGCGGCGGTCTCGTCGGCGCTGCTGGGCCTCTACAGCTTCGCGCTGCCGCACACGCCGCCCACCGCGACCGGCGCGGCGACGTTGCGCAACATCCTCGGCCTCGACGCGCTCGCGCTGATGAAGGAACGCTCGTTCGCGATCTTCGTGATCGGCTCGTTCCTCATCTGCATCCCGCTGCAGTTCTACTACGGGCTGGCCGGCACGTTCCTCAGCGAGATCGGCGTCCCGGCCGTCGCCGCCAAGATGACGCTCGGGCAGTGGTCCGAGATCGGCTTCATGCTGCTGATGCCGTTCTTCTTCGCGCGGCTCGGCGTCAAGTGGATGCTGATCGTCGGCATGGCTGCCTGGGTCGTGCGCTACACGCTCTTCGCGTTCGGCAATGCCGACGCCGGGATGTGGATGCTCTACATCGGCATCCTGCTGCACGGCGTGTGCTACGACTTCTTCTTCGTCACCGGCCAGATCTACGTCGACAAGAAGGCGCCCGGGCACCTGCGTGGTGCGGCGCAGGGCTTCATCGCGTTCGTCACGCTCGGCGCCGGCATGTTCATCGGCTCGCTGGTCTTCGGCCGCGTGCTCGGCATGTACGAACTCGGCGCGGCCAGCCACAACTGGCCGGCCATCTGGGTCGTGCCGGCCGCCTTCGCTGCCCTCGTCCTGGCCCTCTTCGCCGTGATGTTCAACGAGAAGAAGGACGCGGAAGCCAGGTAGAGGGCGCGGCATTTCACAATTTCAGACTTTCACAATTTCATTGGCAGGGTCAGCGGATCGACCTGCTGACTCTGCTCCTGAAATTCTGAAATCCCTGCAATTCTGAAATTTCCGATGCTGTCTCTCCGAACCGTCCGCGTCACCCGCTATGTGACGCCGCTCCGTGAGGGCGGGTCGTTGCCGGCCATCGTCGAGGCCGACGATGACGGGCTGTACGTGCTCAAGTTCCGCGGGGCGGGGCAGGGGGCGCGGGCGCTCGTCGCCGAGCTGGTGGCCGGCGAAGTCGCGCGAACCCTGGGCCTGCCCGTTCCCGAGCTCGTGTTCGTCGATCTCGACCCCGACCTGGCGCGCACCGAGCCCGACCCGGAGATCCAGGAGCTGATCCGGGCCAGTGCCGGCCTCAACCTCGCGCTCGACTACCTGCCGGGCGCCGTCGGCTTCGACCCGGTCGCCGATCGCCTCGATGCCGCGCTGGCGTCGGAGATCGTGTGGTTCGACGCCTACACCAGCAACGTCGATCGCACCGCCCGCAACACCAACCTGCTGATGTGGCACCGCCGGGCGTGGCTCATCGACCACGGCGCGTGCCTGTACTTCCATCACGGGACGGACGCCGCCGACTTCGCGGCGCGCGTCGACGACCCCTTCACGCGCATCAAGGAGCACGTGCTGCTGCCGCGGGCCTCCGACCTCGCGGGGGCCGATGCCCGGCTGGCGCCGCGGCTCACGCCCGATGCCATCGCCGCGGTGGCCTCGCTCGTCCCCGACGCGTGGCTGCCGCCCGACGGCGCCGCCCAGGAGCGGGCCGCGTATGCGTCGTACCTGCGGACCCGGGTCGAGGGCGCCCGGCCCTTCGTCGAGGAGGCGGCCCGTGCGCGACGGCCACGCGTATGACTACGCGGTGATCCGCGTCGTGCCGCTCGTCGCGCGCGAGGAGTTCGTCAACGCGGGAGTGATCGTCTCGTGCCCGACGCTGCGCTTCCTCGACACGCGCATCGCCCTCGACGAGGCGCGCCTGCTGGCCCTCTCCCCTGGCGTCGACCTCGAGGCCGTGCGGAGTCACCTGGCGGCGTTCGAGGCGGTGGCCCGCGGACACGACGATGCCGGCCCGATCGGCGAGCTGCCGCCGCGGCAGCGCTTCCACTGGCTGGTCGCGCCGCGCAGCACCGTCATCCAGACCTCGCCGGCGCACACCGGCTGGTGCCGCGACCCCGCGATCACCATCGATCGCCTCCTGCGCCAGTACGTGGGCTAGCGCCTCGCGGCCTGGTGGCTACAATCCTGTCGGTGGTGCGCATCGTGCATCGAGGCAGGGCGTGCGCCCCACGGCGCGGCGTCGGCCGCGATGCGTCGCGCAGAGTCGTCAGTGACACGACAGACCTGTAAGGCGAGCCCCTCGGGCGGGATCGCCTGCGTCCCGCGAGATCGGCACGGTCGGGGACCACGCCGTTGCCCTGTGAGTCGGAAGGAGATGCTCATGACCGTCCCTGCCTGGCCCGTGCGCCGGGTGCTGCTCGCCCTGGTGGTCGCTGGCAGCGTGGCTGCCTGCTCGTCGGAGCCCGCGTCCGAGCCCGACGCTGCTTCGACCGCGGAGGCGCCGGTGGCGCCCAAGGCCCTGGAGGAGGCGACCGCGAAGGTCTTCGAGGAGACCGAGACCCACGCCGACCAGCCGCCGCACGGCGGCAAGATCGTGCCCCTGGGCGCACACGTGGCCCATGCGGAGGTCGTGTTGGTGCCCGACACCGGCGAGCTGACCGTGTACATCCTGGACGCCGAGGGGCAGCCCGGACAGCGCATCGCGCAGCCCGTGGTGCTCGTGGATGTCGAGACCAGCGGCCGCACGGTGCGACTCGAACTCGCGGCGAGCCCGCTCGACGGCGAGCGCTCGGGCGATGCGTCGCGCTTCACGGCGCGGTCCGACGATCTACTGCGCATGGCCGAGGGCAAGGCCACGCTCCGGTGGGTGGGCGTGAACGGGCAGGTTTTCAGCGACGTCGTGGTCAGCTGGCCCTAGCCGAGCGTCATAGGCCCCCGGCAGGGTTGGCCGTGGGGCGAAGAGTAGGGGAGAATCCGGACTGACCCTGTCGGTCGGCCATGCCAGCAGCACCCATCTACCTCGACTACCACGCGACGACGCCCGTCGATCCCCGTGTGTTCGGCGCCATGGCGCCCTACTTCATGGAGGTGTTCGGCAACCCGGCGAGCACCAGCCATCGCGTCGGCCTGCAGGCCCGCGCCGCCGTGGAGCAGGCGCGCCAGCGGATTGCCACCGCCGTGGGGGCGGCCTCGCCGCGCGAGATCGTCTTCACCTCCGGCTCCACCGAGTCGAACAACCTCGCCATCAAGGGCGTGGCCCGCATCTGCCGGCAGCGTGGTCGCCACGTCGTGACCGCCGCGACCGAGCACAAGTGCGTGCTCAACGCCTGCAAGGCGCTGCGCGACGAGGGCATCGACCTGACGATCCTGCCGGTGGCCACCGACGGCCGGCTGTCGGTGGACGCGGTCGAGGCGGCGTTGCGCCCCGACACGATCCTCGTGTCGCTGATGCACGCCAACAACGAGATCGGCGTGGTGCACGACCTGGCCGCGATCGGCGCGCTCTGTCGGGCGCGCGGCGTGCTGTTCCACACCGACGCGACGCAGTCGTTCGGCAAGCTGCCGGTGGACGTGCGGTCGCTGCAGGTGGACCTGCTCTCGATGAGCGGGCACAAGATGTATGGCCCGAAGGGCGTCGGCGCGCTCTACGTGCGCACGCCCTGTGCGCTGGCGCCACAACTGGACGGCGGCGGGCACGAAGGCGGCCTCCGGAGTGGCACCCTCAACGTCCCCGGCATCGTCGGCCTGGCCGAGGCCGTAGCCCTCGCGGTCGAGGACCTCGAGCACGACCGGCGCACGCAACAGGCTCTCCGCGACCGACTGTGGATGGCGCTGCGCGCGGCGTTCCCCGATGTGCTGCTCAACGGGCCCGACCCCGTCGCGATGCCTGACGCGCGGCTGCCCAACAACCTGAACGTCAGCCTCGCGGGGCCTGCCGGCGACGCGCTCCTCGCGGCGCTGGGCGACGACGTGTGCGTGTCGACGAGTTCGGCCTGCACGTCGGCGACCGGCGAAGCGTCGCACGTGCTCACCGCCATCGGTCGCGCGCCCGGCCTGACCAACCTGCGCATCAGCGTGGGACGCCCGACCACCGACGCCGAGGTCGACGCGGTCATCGCCGCCATCGAGCGGGCGGCTGCCCTTAAGATGTAGCCTTCGACCCAGGTCGATGGTCAACGGACGCGTCGAGCTGAAGCTCGGCGCCTACTCGCGCGTTCCGAAGGCCGAAGGCCGATGGCCCAAGGCCCAAGGCCGTTCCCCGAAGGAGTTCCACTCGCATGTCCCTCTCACGTCGCGCCCTGCTCGGCGCCGCTGGCACGGCCGCGGCTGCTGCGGCCCTCCCGTTCACGTCCACCGCTGGCGCGCAGGCGCCGGCCAGCCTCGGCAAGGGGCCCGGGCGCGTCAAGCTCGGTGTGTCGTCGTACTCGTACTGGCACTTCCGTCCGGCCGACCAGCCATACCCGCTCGAGAAGGTGATCGAGCACGCCGCCGCGGTGGGCGTCGAGGGCGTCGACCTCCTGCACCGGCAGATGCCGCGCGAGGACAACGCCTACCTGCAGTCGCTGAAGAAGCACGCCTTCGTCAACGGCATCGACCTCATCGCGCTGTCGATCCACCAGGGCTTCGTGTTCCCCGACGCCGCCGAGCGCCAGAAGAACATCGACCACACGGTCAAGTGCATGGAGCTGGCCTACGCGATGGGCATTCCGTGCCTGCGCCTCAACACGGGCCGCTGGAACACCACCAAGTCGTTCGACGACCTGATGAAGAACCGCGGCATCGAGCCGGTGCTGCCGGGCGTGACCGAGGACCAGGGCTTCGCCTGGTGCATCGAGTCGATCGAGAAGCTGCTGCCCACCGCCGAGAAGCTCGGCGTGGTCCTCGCCCTCGAGAACCACTGGGGCCTGGCGCGCACCGCCGACGGCCTGATGCGGATCGTCGACGCGGTGAACTCGCCGTGGCTCGGCGTGCTGGCCGACACGGGCAACTTCCTCGACGACCAGTACGCGCAGTTCGAGAAGATTGCCCCCAAGACGGTCTTCGTGCAGGCCAAGACGTATGAGGGCGGCGGCGAGTGGTACTCGCTCGACATCGACTACACGCGGATTGCCAGGATCCTCGCCGCGCAGCAGTACCGCGGCTACGTGTCGCTGGAGTTCGAGGGGAAGGCGCCGGCCGAGACGGCAGTGCCCAAGGCGATCGCGCAGCTGCGCGCGGCGTTCAAATAGGGCTCAAAGGCTCACGGCTCAGGGCTCAGGGAGCATCCTGATGGATGCCGACGGACGTAGCCGTCGGACTTGAAGACTCGCCATCTGCGCCGGCGGCGCTTGGCGAGTTGTCCGACGGGGGGCGCGAGGGCAGGCGAGGGCTCAGATGGCATCCGGAGCGAAGTCGGAATGCCTTCTGAGCCTTGAGCCTTGAGCCGTGGGCCGTGTGCCAACGGCGCGGTCGGAGACCGCGCCCTACCTAGTGCTTTGCGAACACGGTGATCTTGCCGGCCTCGGTGAAGGCCACCGTGTCGTACTTCTGCGGCGCCGGGCCTTCCATGCCCGGCGAGCCGACCGGCATGCCGGCGACGGCGATGCCCTTGATCTTCGGCTGCTCGGCGAGCATGCGCTTCACGTCGGCGGCCGGCACGTGTCCTTCGACCACGTACGGTCCGACGAGCGCGGTGTGGCACGAGGTCGCCGTCGGCGGCACCTTGTGCGTCTGCCTGATGATGGTCAGGTCGTCACGGTGCTGCGTCTGCACCGTGAAGCCGGCGGCCTGCAGGTGCTCGACCCACTTGGTGCAGCACCCGCACGTCGGCGTCTTGTAGACCACGATCGTCGGCGCCTTCTGCTGCGCCGTCACCACCACGCCGGCCAGCGCCAGCGCCCCCACGAGCCCGCTGGCCAAGCGTGCCACGACGTTCTGCGTCACGAGAAACCCTCCGTTGGCCAACATACCATCGTCCGGGCACCGGGCACCGGGGATCGGGCGCCGGGGATCGGGCACCGGGCGCCGGGCGTCCGATGCGCGTGGCCTAGCGCGGCAGTGGCGTCTCCATCTCCGCCGCCGCCCAGGCGACCGCGGCGATGCCCGCCGCCGCCTTGGCGACCTCGCGCGGGTCGATGCGCTCGACCGTGTCGGCGGGCGTGTGGTGGATCACGAAGTACTTCGACGCATCGCCCGAGAGCGCCATGGTCGGCGTCTGCCCGAGCTGCGCGATGGGCCCGATGTCGGCGCCGCCGCCGCCGGGTCCCAGCGGCGGGAAGCCGATGGGGCGGAGGAGATCCACCACGTCGGCCATCATCTGGCGCGCCCGGTCGTTGCCGGTGAACCCGAGTCGCATGGGCTCGAACACGCCGATGTCCGACTCCAGTGCGAGCACGTGGGCGCCGGCGTCGGCCGCGAAGCCGTCGCGATAGGCCAGGCCGCCGCGCAGCCCGTTCTCCTCGTTGGTGAACAGCACGACGCGCACGGTGCGCCGGGGCCGCATCCCGAGCTGGGCCATCAGCCGCGCGGCTTCCCAGGTGACGATGCAGCCGACGCCGTCGTCGGAGGCGCCGCCAGCCGGGTCCCACGAGTCGAAATGGCCCCCGAGCAGCACGACCTCCTCGGGGCGCTCACGCCCGGTGATCTCGCCGATCACGTTGGCCGAGTCGGCATCTGGCAGCGTCCGTGCCGCCATGCGCAGCCGGAGCGTCACGGGCACCGAGCGGGCGAGCAGGCGCGACAGGCGCTGGGCGTCCTCCACGGGAATGGCTGCGGCGGGGATCTGCGGGACGCCGGCCTGGTAGGTCAACGCGCCGGTGTGGGGCGTGCGCAGGCCGATGGGGCCGACCGAGCGCACGAGCGCGGCCACGGCCCCGTGTCGGGCGGCCTGGCTCGGGCCGATCGCCCGGTAGGCCACCGTCTGCCCGTAGGACGTGAAGGGCACGTCGAACAGCACGATGCGACCCCTGGCCTCGGCGGCGCGGGCGTTCAGCTCGTCGAAGCTCCGCACCACGAGCAGCGGTGCCGTGATGCCGTCGCCGGGCGTGCCGACACTGCCCCCGAGGCCGAGCATCACCAGAGGAGACGGGGCAGGCGTCACGAGCTCGAGCGACTCGTCTCCGCGTACCCAATGCGGGGCCCTGGTGGGTTGCAGCCTGACGCGATCGAGGCCGTCGCGACGCATCGCCTCGGCGGCCCAGTCGATGGCGAGTTCCAGGTTGCGCGAGCCGGTGAGTCGGCTGCCGAAGGTGTCGCAAAGTTCCGCGAGCCGATCCCAGCCTCGGCTGGTGGCCAGGCTCGCCTCGACGAGCCGCATGATGTCGGCGCTGATCGACCCCAACCACGCAGGCGCGGCCGGCTGGGCGACGGACGTGGCCGGCTGTGACTGGCCACGCGCGGCGCGCCCGCGCTCGGCGGCGGCGATGGCGGGGACGGTCGCGAGGAACTGGCGGCGGGTCGGCATTGGCCCGCGATTATCCGCGAAAACGCCCGCCGGGCTCGCGCCAGCGTACGCCTCGAGCGAGGTGTTCGTCGCTGGATGTGACGCTTTGTCCTGTAGAGTCTTGCCGACCGCACCACTTACGGGCGCCGGATGACATGCTCTCGATCGACGGTCAGGCCCGCGACCCTCTGGGTCACCCCGTCCGGCCAGGTGATCGTGGCGTCGACGGGGCCGGTCGCGGAGCCGAGTCCGATGTGCAGTCGGGTGTCCGAGGAAGACAGGTAGCTGCCGCCCGAACGCACCCGGCGCACGACCGGCGGCGCGCCAGGGAGGTCGACGCGTACCGACGCGCCGAGCGCGCGCCGATTGCCGGTTGCCGCCGCCAACGACAACCGCAGCCAGTGGCCGGTCGCGCTGGAGACGTTGCGCAGCAGCCGGACCGGCCCGCCGTTGTTGGTCACCAGCACGTCCACGCGCCCATCGAGGTCGATGTCGCCGAAGGCCGCGCCGCGGCTCACCTCCACGAGTTCGAGGCCCGGTCCTGCCTGGGTCGTCAGCTCCGTGAGGCGGACGGGCGGCGCGGGCGCCCGGCCAGCGGCCTTGGCCGCGACGCTGGCCGCGGGCCTCGTGGTGAACAACTGGTTGCGCTGCCTGAACGGGTTGGGCGTCGCGCGCAGCGACGGGATCAGGTTCACCGCGCCGTTGGCGATGAACAACTCGAGCCACCCGTCGTTGTCGGCGTCGAACCAGTCGGCCCCGAAGCCGGTCATCATCGCCGTGGCCGACGACAGGCCGACGGCCGCCCTTCGATCCTCGAAGGCGCCGGTGCCGTCGTTCTCGTAGAGGACGAACGTCTCGCCGATGATGTTGGTCACCACCAGGTCGTCGTCGCCGTCACGGTCGTAGTCGCCGGCGGCGATGCCCATGCTGCCCTCCGGGCGCCCCGCGGCGTTGTACGCGGTCCCCGACAGCGGCCCGAGGTCCTCGAACGTGCCATCGTGCCGGTTGATCCAGAGCTGGTTCGGGGTGGCGTCGTTGGCGACGTAGATGTCAGGCCAGCCGTCGGCGTCGAAGTCGCTCACCGCGACGCCGAGCGCGTTGCCGTCGGCCCGGGTGAGGCCGGCCGCGGCGGTGACGTCCTCGAAGGTGCCGTTGCCACGGTTGCGCAGCAGCCGATCCGGCACTGGCCGGTACGCCACGGGCGCACAGTAATCGCGCAGCCCAGCCGCCTCCATGCACGGCTTGTTGCCGGCCGGCGTGAAATCCACGTAGTTGCCCACGAACAGGTCGAGGTCGCCGTCGCGGTCGTAGTCGACGAAGGCGGCCGCCGTGCTCCAGCGCGGGTCGTTCGCGCCGGCCTCCTGCGTCACGTCGCGGAAGCGGCCCTGGCCCTCGTTCCTGTACAGCACGTTGTCGCCGTAGGTCGTCACGTACAGGTCGACATCGCCGTCGCCGTCGTAGTCGCCTACCGCGGTGCCCATGCCCTGCGCCACGAGCCCGACGCCGGCCTGCGCGGTCACGTCGGTGAACCGCAGGGTGCCCCCCGGCTTCTCCAGGTCGTTCCGGAACAGGCGCGACGTCGCGGGCTCAGGTGCCCGCGACGCGGTGCCTGGCGTCAGATTCCCGGTCCCCGCAGCCGGTGCCCGGTCCTGCGCCGTCCCCGGCGCACCCTGCACCAGGAACACGTCGAGGTCGCCGTCATCGTCGTAGTCGAACAGCGCGGCACCAGCGCCCATGATCTCGGTGAGCCAGTAGTCGCCACGCGCGCCGTTGTCGTGCACGAAGCGCAGGCCGGTGGCCTCGGCCACGTCCTCGAACCGGGGGCTGCCTGGCTGTTGGCCCGACAGCGCCAGCCCGCCGCCGACCGAGGCGACGATGACCAGCGTGGGCAGGAGCACGGTGCGCTTCACTTGAGCCTCTGAAGGTCGCGCTCGATGGCCGCGGCCAGGTCGGCCTGCCCGTGCCGACGGGCCCGCGCCAGGGCGTCCTCGCCGAGGCGGCGCGCGCCCGCGGCGTCGCCCTTGCGAGCAAGGACCGCGCTCGCGGCGTAGACGTACCGCACGCTCTCCGCATCGTCGGGTGAGGCCAGTGGCACCAGCACCGCGAGGGCCTCGTCGAGTTGGCCGCGGCTGACGAGCGCGCGCGCGAGGTTGAAGTGGAAGCCGCGTTGTCGCGGCATGGCCGCCGCAGCGGCCCGGTATCCGGCCTCTGCCTCTGCCGCCTGGCCGGTGGTCTCGGCAATCAGCCCGAGAGCGTTGTGGGCCTCGGCATCCTGCGGATTGGCCGCGATGGCCAGCCGCAGGATGGCCTGCGCCCGCGCCGGTTCCTTCAGCGCGAGCAGCGCGAGGCCGAAGGCGTGATGCGCCTCGGCGAGCTGCGTGCCGCTGGCGACCACCGCCTGGTAGTGCGACTCGGCCTTCGGCAGGTTGCCGGTCCGTCCGTAGAGCGTGATCAGGTTCACGCGTGCTTGCAGGAGGTCGGGGTTCTTCGCCACCGCCTCCTCGTGCAGGACGATGGCCGGGGCGGCATCTGCGCGTGAGGCTTCGTCGATGCCCCGCTGCAGGAGCGCCGACGCGTCGGTGCGCACCGACGCCAGGCGAGCCGAGTAGGGGTCGGGTGGCATCGGCCAGCACGCCAGGCATTGCTGCTGACGGGCGATCGAGACCCGCGCCGCGTCCATCTCGCCGGCCTTGCGCTGGAGCAGGGCCAGCGCGTAATGGGCGGCGCCGAACGTCGGCACCAGCGCCACCGCCCGCTCGAACTCGGCGCGCGCACGTGTCGGGTCGCCCGATGCCACCGCGACGCGGCCGAGGCCATAACGCGCGGCAGGCTCGGCTTCGGCCATCTGCACGGCGCGTTCGTAGGCCTTGCGTGCCTCTTCGAGCCGCGCCTGCTCGAGCAGCGCGTCGGCGTACCGCAACAGCAGGAGCGGGGTGGGGGAGAGCGCTGCGGCGCGGGCATACGCGGTGACCGCCGTGTCGTGACGGCCCATGCGGGTGGCGAGCACGCCCGAGAGCGCCCACCATGTCACGTCGTCCGGGGCGAGCCGCTGCGCCTCGGCGTATGCCTGCGCGGCGAGTTCGTACTGTTCCCAGGCGTGCAGCACCAGCGCCAGTTCGCCGACGGCGGTTGCATCGGCTGGCCTGGCCGCCACGGCGTCGCGGGCGGCGCCGATCTGGGTGCGTGCGTCGGGAGGGTAGCTGTCGAGGGGCACGCTGCGCCAGTCCGCGGGCGCCTGCAGGGCCAGCGTGCCGGCCAGCAGCAGGGGGGCGAACGGGAGGACGGCCACGACGGCATTACAGCATGGATGCGGCCGGGAACTGGGAGCTGCGGTGCTGGGTGCCCAGGGCGGTCGGTAGTGATGGGGCGCTGTGCGCCTGCCCCTCCTCCCTCACCACGTCGCGCTCCATGTCGCTCGGCCTCAGGACGGACGTCCCTCGTCCCTTGCTCTCTCCTCCCTTGTCCCTGGCCGCCCTCGTGACTCGTCCCCTCGTCCCTGTTCCCTTGGACCGCTACAAGAAAAACGCCCCGGCACCCTCTCGGGTACCGGGGCGAAGTCACCCCGCGTGGGGAGACGTCAGAGCTTGGTGGGACGGCCGGCTCGGAGAGCCGGCCCTACCCATTTAGAACGCGAAGCGCAGGCCGAGCTGCACGCGCCGCGGGTTGCGGGCGAGCGAACGGATGCGCATGAAGTTCGGGTCGGTCAGGCCGGTGACCGGGTTCCCCCACTGCGTGTGGTTGAACACGTTGGTCGACTCCGCACGGAACTCCATGCGGTAGCGGCCGATCGGGAACGCCTTGAAGAGCGAGAAGTCGAGGTTCCAGTTCGCGGGTCCGCGGAAGGCGTTGCGGCCCGAGTTGCCCCAGCGGTTGCCGGGCTGGCTGAACTGCGACGGGTCGTACCACGGCTCGTTCGGGCCGGCCGTACCGAAGCCACCCTTGAGCTCGCCCGTCACCTGGGCCGACTGGAAGCCGCCGACCTGCTGGAGCAGGCCGTTGTCACCGCCCACCGAGAACGGCGTGCCCGAGACCCACGACGCGATGCCGTTGACCTGCCACGCGCCGAGGAGCGTGTACAGGGCGCCGCCCTGATCCTTGAAGAAGGGCAGCTCGTACACGAAGCCCATCTGGAGCATGTGCGGACGGTCGTAGCCGGCGCGCGCGTAGTTGCGGGCGATCTGCGAGGGCTGGTTCCACGTCAGGCCCACCCAGCCGTCGTCGTCGGTCTCGTTGAGCGCCTTCGAGAAGGTGTAGGCGCCCTTGAGGAGCAGGCCGTTCTTGAACGGGCGGTTCAGGGCCATCTGCAGCGAGTGGTAGCGCGCCTTGGTGCGCGACCCCCACGACAGGATGCTGGCGTTGCCCGCCTGGGTGAAGTACTGGCGGTTGACGTTGCCGCCGGACTCGGCCCAGTTCAGGTTCAGGTCGGCGTAGCCGTTGTTGGTGGCGGTGCCCACGTAGCCCGTGCTCAGCGAGAGGTCACCGGGGAGGCGGCGCTCGATGAACACGTTCCAGGAGTCGATCGTGCCGCGCTCGATGTTGCCGGCCTCGGGCGAGCGCATGTCGACGCCGCGCGGGAGCGGCACGTTGCCGCTGGCCACGTCGGGGTTCGGGGCGCCCGGGATGCCGTTGGCGAGCGAGCCGTAGGGGATGAACCCGTTCGGGCCGGCGCCGGTGTAGGCGATCGTCAGCGGGTAGAAGCCGCGCATCGGGCGCGACCACGGCATCGGGTTGAACGTACGGCCGTAGCCGGCGCGCAGCACCGTGTCGTCGTTCAGGCGGTAGGCAGCGCCGAGGCGCGGCGCGAACAGGCCCTTCGACGGGTTGAGACCGTTGAGCTCTTCAGGGTTGCCACCGACGCCACCGAGGCGCACGGTGAAGGTGCTCAGGTCGAGCTGCTCGATGCCGCGGCTCTCACGGCTCATGAGCGGGTAGTACTCGTAACGCAGACCGGCGTTGACCGTCAGCTTGTCGTTCACCTGCCAGCGGTCGTTGATGTACACGCCGAACTGGTTCTCGCGACCCGTCATCTTCTCGAACTGCACCGACTTGCCGAAGTCGCTCATCAGGCCGAGCTGGAACGCCGCGTAGTTGTTCCACGCCAGCGTGGCATAGCCGGGCACGCCGGTGATGCCGCCGCCGAAGTTGAAGTTGCCGCGCGGGTTGTTGATCTCCGGCTGCCAGTGGTCGAGGCCGAGCTTGACGTAGTCGAAGCCCGAGCGGATCTCGTGCTTGCCCGCGACCTTGGTCACGTTGGTCGAGAACGTGTAGTTGACCTCGTCACGCGTCACCGGCGTCCAGCCGGCGTTGTTGCCGAGCGTCGACACACCGGGGTTGAAGGCCGGCATGCCCGAGTAGTAGTCGAGGTACTCGCCCGTCGAACCGGGGCCCGTCACGCCGGCGTTGTTGGTGCCGGGGATGCGGAACACGTCGAGGCCGTAGTTGGTGCCGAAGTCAGGCCCCTGCGACTGGTGCGTCATGTTGTTGTAGCCGAACGTGGCGTCCCAGATGAGGGTCGGGGTGATCGTGTAGGTCTGGCCGACCGACCACACCTTCACGGTCGTGTCGCCGCCACCGGCTTCCTCGAACGGCAGGTAGAACAGGTCCTGCACCGAGGCGATCATGGTCGAGTACTTGCCCCAGATCTGGTTGGCCGCCGTGCGGTTCCAGTTGACCTTGAAGTCGAGGTTGTCGCGCTTGGCCTCGGGGAAGCGGGCGATCTCGTAGTTGTTCTGCGTGCCGTTGTTGGTACCGGTCGCGTTCGGCAGCGGGTAGAGCGCCTGGATGGCGCGCGACTGCGTCGACATGCGCTCCATCGGGATCTGCGCATTGGCAAACTCGGTACGGCCCGCGCCGGTGGCGGGGTCGCCCGTGTTCGGGTCGTACAGGCGGAAGTTCGGGTTGAACGCGAGCACCTCGCTGAAGTCGCCGTTGCGCATCCGCGCGGTCGGCACCGTGTAGATGTCGATGCGCGAGTTCTTCTCGAGGTTGCGCTCCCAGCCGCCGAAGTAGAACAGGCGGTTCTTCTTGATCGGGCCACCCACCGTGCCGCCGAGGATGTCGACGCTGGAGTTCGGGTTGTCGGCCGCCGAGAAGTAGGCCTGACGCGCGTTGAACTCATCCTGGTTGCGGAAGTAGAAGGCCGAGCCGCGGAGCTCGTTGGTGCCCGACTTGGTGGCCACCGAGACCGCCGCGCCGCCCGTCATGCCCTGGCTGGCGTCGAACGAGTTGGTCGAGATGTTGACCGTCTCGATCGTCTCCACCGGCGCCACGTAGCCCACGTGGTGCGGCAGCCACACGTTGATGGAGGCCGCGCCGTCGATACGGGTCACGTTGTTGTTGCGGTTGGTGCCGTTGACGTTGGTCGTCAGCGCGCGGCCCGGCGTGTCGGTCTGCGCGTTCTGGAAACCGACCGGCGTCGCGCCGGGCACCAGGTTCATCAGGCCCTGGTAGTTGCGGTACTGGTTCAGCGGGAGGTTGACCACGTCGGCCGGCTTGAGGTTCACCGACACGTCGGCCTTGTCCGTCTTCAGGAGGGCCGCCTCGGTCGTGACCGTCACCGACTCGGTCAGCGCGCCGACCTCGAGCTTCGCGTCCACACGCGACGTCTCGTTCTGCGCCACCGGCAGGCCGGTCTGGATGTACTCCTTGAAGCCCTGCAGGGAGGCCTTCACCGTGTAGGTGCCGGGCTGCAGGTTGCGGATCGCATAGGCGCCAGTCTCGTCGGTCACACCGGAGACCTCGAGACCAGTGCCCTGGTTGATGACCGTGACGGTGGCGCCAGGGATGGCAGCGCCAGAGTCATCGACGACCGTACCGGCAATCGTGCCGTACAGGGCTTGCGCCGAGACATTCGCGGGAAGCAGCGTCATTGCTGCCGCCATCACGATGGCCAGGCCTCGAGCTAGAAGGGTTCGAACAGGGGTCACTCACACCTCCGAATAGGGGGTTGTACAGACAGCGACCGTTGATGGTGCAACCTTTACGCCACTCGTCTGTAACAAGTGTCCAAAATGACCCGGAATCGTTAACTCGTTGTCTGGCAGGTAGTTGACCCGCGCGTGGCGGCTAATGCAAATGCATGAGTTCAGCCCGCGGGCGACGCGGCGGTCGGGATCTTCGGCGGATTGGATCGGGCCGCTCCGGATTCTTGAAGTGGTTCGGCCACTTTGCTCGTTTGCATCATCTGGGGACAAACGGGAGGTCACGCGTGCCGGGCACGGAGGGCCAAGCCCCGGCCCGCGTCCTCGGACGGCAGACAGCACCGGTCCTGCGCCGAGGCGAGCGTTGGGCGGCCCACCTGACCCCCGGGGCCGGTGGGCCGGCCCCCGTGAGCAGGATTCCCCGAATTGCTGGACAAGCGGGTGCGCTACGCTGCCGGCCATGCGCATCCTGTGGGCCGCGATCGTGGTCGCCCTGGGCGCCCTCGCCACGCCGCTCGCGCAGCCGACGACGCCCTCGTCGACGCTGCCGCGGCTGATCGTCGACGCCGGCGAGGTCGACCGGGCCGAGGCGTGGGCGCAGGTCCAACTGCCGCCCCGGGTGCGCGGCGCCGACCTGCAATTGCGTCGGGAAGACGATGGCGAGGTCGTGCCGCTGCAGATCGGGCCCTATCGCGAGGCCTGGATCCTGCTGCCGCGGCTGCGTGCCGGCACGACGACCGTGTTCCGCATCGAACCCGCGATGCGGCCGGCGCGGGCCGATCGGGTCACGGCGACGCGCGACGTGTCGCACGTCAGGGTCGCCGTCGACGGCCGGCCGGCCTTCACGTACGTCGGGGAGCCAGGGCCCCTGCCACGTGGTGTGGACGAGGTGTTCACGCGTGGCGGCTACATCCATCCCGTCACCACGCCCTCCGGGCGTCGCGTCACCGAGGACTATCCCCCCAATCATCGTCACCATCACGGCATCTGGGCGGCGTGGACGCGCACCCGCTTCGACGGACGCTCGCCCGACTTCTGGAACATGGCCGACAGGACCGGCGCCGTGGAGTTCGAGCGCCTGAGCCGCACGTGGTCGGGGCCGCTCACCGCCGGCTTCGACACGCGGCATCGCTACATGGACCTCTCGGCCCCGACGCCGACGACGGTGCTGCTCGAGGACTGGCGCGTGATCGCCTATGCGTGGCCGACGTCCGACCGACCGTGGCACGTCTTCGACGTCGAGATCACGCAAGCGCTCACCGGCGGGCTGCCGCTCGACCTGCCACCCTACCGCTACGGCGGCGTCGGTGTCCGCGGTCGCCACGACTGGGACGGGGCCGACAAGGCCGCCGTCATCACGTCGGCGGGACGTACCCGCACCACAGGGCATGGCACCCGGGCGACGTGGATGGCGATGGGCGGGCTCGTCGACGGGCAGCGGGCAGGCATCGCCATGCTGTCGCACCCCGACAACGTGCAGTCACCGCAGCCGGTCCGCATCCATCCCACCGAGCCCTTCCTGAACTTCGCGCCGCAGCAGGCGGGCGCGTTGACGCTGCGCCCCGGCGAGCCCTTCCGGCTCCGTTACCGCTTCGTGGTGTTCGACGGCGCTCCCGATGCGGCGCGCCTCGACGCGCTCTGGCAGGCCTGGGCGACGCCGGTGAGGTGGAGGATCGAGTGAGCCGCGATGCCTGGAATGCGGCAGGCTGAGGGCTCAGGGCTCAGGGCTCAGGGCTCAGGGCTCAGGGTAGAAGGGTAGAAGGGTAGAAGGGTAGAAGGTACAAGACAAAGGATCGAAGGCCGAAGGCCGAATGACGAAGGCCGACTGACAAGGCCGCATGACGAACACCGTCGGTGACGTCCGGTGCCCGGTCCCCGGTGCCCGGTGCCCGGTCCCTGCCTACCCCCGCGCGTAGCGACGCACGACGGCTTCGTACGCGTCCCGCTGGCGCTCGATCGAGGTCATCAGGGCCACCTGGGCGCGGGCCCGTTCGAGGTTGTGGTGCTGGCGATGGACGCGGTAGTACGTATCGCCCTGGAGGTGGTCGGCCAGGAACCGGATCGCCTGCTCGAACGCCAGCAACTGGCCCGCGAACGCCAGCCAGGCGACCTCGGCAGGACGGAGGAAGTCGCCCGCCGACGAGAGGTATCCGCGCACGAGCGCCTCGAACATCTCTGGCCGCGACGCCACGCGCGACGCGTCGGGCTCGTCCTCGGCGGCGGCATTGGTCGCCGTGCGCACCATGTCGCCGAAGTCGATGGGCGCCAACCCCGGCATCGTCGTGTCGAGATCGACGACGCAGAGCGCCTCGCCGGAGGCGACGTCGATCATCACGTTGTTGATCTTCGTGTCGTTGTGGGTGACCCGCTCGGGGATGTCGCCCGCGGCCGCGGCGGCGAGCAGGCGGTCGGCATCGGCCTCGTGCGCCAGGAGCTGGTCGATCAGCTCGCGGCAGCCCTGCGCGCGATTGCACGGGTCGCCGTCGACCGCGCGCACGAAGGCGTCGAAGCGTCGCCGCGTGTGGTGGAAGTCGGGGATCGTGTCGTGCAGGCGCTCGCCCGGCAGGTCGGCGACCTGGGCCTGGAAGGCGCCGAATGCCCGCGCCGCCGCCTCGGCCTGCTGCGGTGTCTCGACGATGTCGTAGGTGCGCGTGCGCTCGATGAACAGGTACGTGCGCCACACCGCGCCGTCAGCGTCGACGACGAAGGGCCGGCCGTCGCGCGCCGGCACGAGCGTGAGGGCGCGGCGCGACGCGTCGGGCAGGTGGGCCAGGCGGGTCGCGGCGTGGGTGAGCACGCGGGCCACGTTGTCCATGAGCCGTTCGGGCTCGCGGAACACGTGGCCGTTGATGCGCTGGTGGATGTAGCGCACCGGCGTGCCGGCCTGATCGTAGGTGGCCGCGTACGTCTCGTTGATGTGGCCGCTGCCGTAGGGCGCGGCGGCGACCTGGGTTCCGAGGATCTGGAACCGCGCGCCGAGGGCGCGCAGGTCGCGTGGCGGTGCCTGCGCCATCCGTCAGCCGAAGAGGGGCGCGGGGTAGGCGCCGCTGGACGCCAGATCGGCCATGGCGGCGACGACGCCGGGCTTGTCCTCGCGGTAGGTGACCCCGAACCAGCGGCTCGTGGTCGGCAGCACCTCCACCACGCACTGGCCCCGGTTGATCAGCACGTCGACGGTCGCCGGGATGTAGCACTCCGACTTGAGGTCCTGCCCGTCGCGCGCCAGGAACTCCTCGAAGACCGCCTCGATCTGCGGGAACAGCGCCGGCGTGAAGCCCCACATGTTCATCGAGACCGGTTCCTGCCCCGTGAGTCGCTCGGGCGGCACCGTCCCGTCCTGGTTCTCCACGTGGTCGCCGACCGGCAGGACCTTGGTGAGTTCGCGGATCGACGCCAGGTGGCCCTGCGCGTCGGTGACGCAGACGCCGCGCGCCACCGTGCCGTGCGGCGACAGCGTGGTGCGCAGCGTGAAGCCGACCATCGCGTACCGGGTCGGGTCCTGCTGCCGCGCCGGGTCGGCGAGGAAGTCGTGCAGCACCTGGTAGGAGTGCTGGCCGTAGAAGTCGTCGGCGTTGATCGCGGCAAATGGCGTCGTGATCACGTCGCGCGCCGCCAGGATCGCGTGGGTCGTGCCCCAGGGCTTGGTGCGGTCGGCCGGACGGGTGAAGCCGCCGGGCAACTCGTCCATGTCCTGGAAGCAGTAGGCGGCGTCGATGCGCCCTTCGTAGCGCGACAGGACCTGCTGCCTGAAGTCCTGTTCGAAGTCGCGGCGGATGACGAAGACGACCTTCCCGAAGCCGGCGCGCAGCGCATCGAAGATGGCGTAGTCCATCACGGTCTCGCCGTGCGGACCCATGGGGTCGAGTTGCTTGAGGCCGCCGTAGCGGCTGCCCATGCCGGCAGCCAGGACGAGAAGGGTCGGGGTCATCGGTTATGAGGTCGAAGGATCCGGGATGGGGCCTTGCACGCGAACGGTCGAGCGCGAATAATCCGCCCGGGATCGCTCCCGCACGCACATCCTTCGTGTTGTACACCACTTTGCCCGCGCGTGGCACCGCGCCAGGATCCACCCCATGAAGATGGTCGTCTCGATCCGGCAGCGGAGCTTCGCCCGGTACGTGGCCTTCGACCTGGCCGAGGCGGCCCGCCGTCTGGGCCATGTCGTCCACTGGATCGACTTCGACGCGTTGCAGCAGGGAACCGCGGCGCGTGGCCCCGACGCCTATCGGGAAGCGCTCGGGCGCGTCGACGAGCAGGTGCGGGCCTTTGCGCCCGACCTCGTCCTCAGCTACGGCATCGAGGCCATCGTCCCGCCCTTCCTGCGGGAGGTCCCCGGTGACTCCTGGACGCTGGCCGATGCCGCGCGCGCCCCGGTCGCCTGCTTCTTCTACGACTTCGGGGTGCCGTTCGACCGGCCCGTCGACGCCGCGACCGCGCCGTGGGTCGCGCGTGCCCAGCGAGCCGACGTGCGCGTCTTCTGCTGGGATCGGCAGGCGCTGGCCGACCTGCAGCGCTACGGGGTGGCCGCCGAGTACCTGCCGATGGCCGTCAACGAGGCGATGTTCTTTCCCCCGCCCGGCGATGGCCTGCGGGACCTGCCGGTCGTGTTCTCGGGAGGTCCGACGCCGGAACGGATGGCGGCCCTCAGGGCCGTGGCGCCGCACGGCCTGGCCATCTACGGCTACGACGAGGCCGCGTGGACGACCGACCCGGTGCTCGCGGCGAGCTACCGGGGCTTCGTGCCCGAGCGCGACCGGCTGCGCGACATCTACCAGCGGGCACGCGTCACGCTCAACGTCACCCGCGCGCACGGCCGCGCCAGCCTCAACATGCGGGTGTTCGAGGCGATGGCCTGCGGGTGCACCGTGATCACCGATCAGGCCGAGGAGGCCGCGGCACTCTTCACGCCCGGTGAGCACCTCGTGACGATCGATCGCGACGAGTCACCGGCGGCCGTCGTGTCGCGGGTGCTCGCCGACGAGGCGCGGCGCGCGGCCATCGGCGCGCACGGGGCGGCCTGCGTGCGACGCGACCACACGTACGTCGAGCGACTATCGTCGATCGCTCCGCAACTCAAGGCCCTGGTGAGCGAGTCGCGGGCCTGGGCCTTCTGGGACTCCTTCCTCGCGGTCGATCCCGACAAGGCGTTGCGCTTCCTCGGGGTGCTGCGCGCCGAGCGCAGCCTGCTGCGCGAGGATCTCTGGCACATGGCCGAGGCCGAGGCGCTCGGTCGCCTCGGGCGACGAGCGTTGGCGCTGCGGGCCTGCCGCGAGGCACAGCGACGCAACCCGGCGCTGCTGGGGCTCGATCGACTGGCGGAGCAACTGCAGACGCACTGAGAAGTGGTCCCCGCGCGCCGATGGCGGTCGGCGCGGCGGGGGATGGGCAGGGTGCCCTGGCTCAGTGAGATGAACTACGTGTCGAGAGGAACGATTGGTGCAGTTGAACGCGCGATGACGCGAGCCTGAACGCCCCGCGCGGGCAGGTGTGTCCGGCCTCGGGGGCCTGCGACACGAGAAGAAGGCGTGCGGTAAGCACGCCAGTCACTGGAGCACGATGCGTGCCACGTCGGGAGGGCCGAAATCGCGCGCCATGTCCGCCGACCGCGCCGCGAGCGCTGTCGGAAATCCCCCAAGGGGTGGGGAAGTCCGTGCACCCGGCCCCAACGCGTAGGACGATGCCTACTCGTGGCGGATGGATCGACACCAACGATCGTTGGTGCCGCCACACTTTCTCCACACTTGCGTGGTGAGCTTGTGGTGATGGGACACTCTGCCGTGGCCTGGTGGCGCAGCCTGTACTGGCGCATCGGTGTCAGCTTCGTCGTGCTGGTGATCGGCATCTCGCTCGTCCAGGGTCTGCTCTTCACGTACCAGTGGCGCAACCTGTCGCGCGACCCGCACCGTTCCCCGCACGGGGTGGTGCAGGAACTGGCGCTCGAGTACTCGACGGCCCTCGAGCGTGGGGGACGAGTGGACCTCAAGCGCCTGCAGCGCGAGCAGTACCCCGACTGGCCGTTGCTGTACGCCGTGATGACCGACGGGACCGTCGCGGGCGCTCCCGAGGCGCCCATGCCGCCCGAGCAGCTGACCTTCGCGCGCCAGTTGCTCCCGTCGCCGCCCCGTCGGCATGTCGAGAGCGAGGTCGGCCCGATGGTGACGGCGCCGATCCACGTCAACGGGCAGCTGCGCGGCCTCGCGGTGCTCATGTTCGAGTCCCGCGGACTGCTGCACGAGGCCGGTCGCTTCCTCTCCTGGTCGGGCCTCCTCCTGCTCCTCGGCGGCTCGGTGGCGGCCGCATGGTTCGTCGTCACGCCGGCCCGCCGGAAGCTGTCGGCCCTCGAGGCGGCGGCCGAGGCGATGCGCGAAGGCGACCTCAAGGCGCGCGCGTGCGAAACGGGTGGCGACGAGGTCGCGCGGGTCGCGCGGGCCTTCAACCGCATGGGCGAGCAGTTGGTGGAGCGCGACGAGGCGCTCAGGCGCGTCGACCAGTTGCGGCGGCAGATGCTGGCCGACGTGTCACACGAGCTGAAGACGCCGCTGACCGCGATGCGGGGGTTCATCGAGACGTTGCAGATGCCGGAAATCGCGGCAGACGACGACCGGCGCACCCGATACTTCGCGACGCTGGAGCGCGAGACCCGACGGCTGGAGCGGCTGGTCGCGGACCTGCTCGACGTCGCGCGCCTCGAGAACGGCGTCGGCGACTTCGAGATGCGCGTCTTTGCCGTCGGCCGGCTCCTCGAGCAGGTGGCCCGGCGCAACGAGCCGGTCGCGGCCGACGCGGGCGTCGCGCTGGCGATCGCGGTGGACGAGTCGGCCGACCAGGCCTACGGCGACCCGCACCGCCTCGAGCAGGCCATCGACAACCTCGTGGCCAACGCGCTGCGCTACACCCCGTCGGGCGGCACGGTGCGCATGGCGGCCAGCGCCACGGCGGAGGCGATCGTCGTGACCGTGAGCGATACCGGGCCGGGCATCCCGACCGAGCACCTCGCGCACGTGTTCGATCGGTTCTACAAGGCCGACCCCTCGCGCGCCGCGACGCGCCAGGGCAGCGGGCTCGGTCTCTCCATCGTCCGTGCCATCGTCGTGCGCCACGGCGGTACGGTGACGGTCGCCAGTTGTCCGGGTGAGACGACCTTCACGCTACGCCTGCCGACAGTTTGAAATTCGACATTCGAAATTGATCGGCGGCTGGCCTGTCGGCCTTGCCGCTCGACACATCCCGAGGGGCGGCGGCGCAGCCGCGCCCCACGAGAATTTCAGATGTCCAATTTCAGATTGCCACCGGCTTCTTGTGTAACAGGCTCGCCACCAGGCCCGTCCAGCCGGTCTGGTGACTGGCGCCGATGCCCTTGCCGGTGTCGGCGTGGAAGTACTCGTGGAACGGCACGAGGTCGTGCCAGAGCGGATCGCGGGCGAAGCGGTCCTCGGCCCCGAACACGGGACGCCGCCCGTCCTGCCCGGGCATGAAGAGGCTCGTGAGCCGGCGCGCGATGTCGTCGGCCACTTCGGCCAGCGTCAGGTGCCGGCCGGAGCCGGTCGGGCATTCGACGCGGTACTCGGGCCCGAGGTAGTGGTGCAACGTACGCAGCGACTCGATCAGCAGGAAGTTGACCGGGAACCAGATCGGTCCCCGCCAGTTGGAGTTGCCGCCGAACAGCGGGGTGCACGACTCGCCGGGCTCGTAGTCGACGCGGTGCTCGACGCCGCCGACGATGACCGAGAAGGGATGCTGCTCGTGGTAGCGCGAGAGGGCGCGGACGCCGAACGGCGAGAGGAACTCGCGCTCGTCGAGCATGTACCCGAGCACACGCGACAGCCGGTCGGGTGAGACCAGCGACAGCAGGAGGCGGGCCTGCTGCCCCGGCACGTGCATCAGGGCGATGCTGGCGGCGAACTCGGGCCGGTGCTCGAGGAACCAGCGCATCCGGCGGCGGAACGCCGGCAAGGTCTCGAGATCCCGCGCCTCGAGTGTCGCCACGGCGAACAGCGGGATGAGGCCGACCATCGACCGGATCCGGACGCGCTGGTACTGCCCGCGCCCGAGCCGCAGGATGTCGTAGAAGAAGCCGTCCTCCTCGTCCCACAGGTTGACGTCCTCGCCCTGTTCCTGGTGCGCCATCGCGTAGCTGATGAACAGGAAGTGCTCCCAGAACTTGCTCGCCACGTCCTCGTAGGCCGCATCGTGGCGCGCCAGCTCCAGTGCGATGGTCAGCAGGTTCAGCGAGTACATCGCCATCCAGCTGGTGCCGTCGGACTGTTCGAGGTAGATGCCACCGGGCAAGGGCTGCGAGCGGTCGAAGACCCCGATGTTGTCCAGGCCGAGGAAGCCGCCCTCGAAGACGTTGTTGCCGCCCTCGTCCTTGCGGTTCACCCACCACGTGAAGTTGAGCAGCAGCTTGTGGAAGACGCGCTCGAGGAAGGCCAGGTCGCCGGTGCCGGTGCGATCGCGCTCCAGGCAGTAGACCTGCCAGGCCGCCCAGGCGTGGACCGGCGGGTTGACGTCGCTGAAGTTCCACTCGTAGGCCGGCACCTGGCCATTCGGGTGCATGTACCACTCGCGCAGCATCAGCAGCAGCTGGCGCTTGGCGAAGTCGCTGTCGACCAGCGCCAGCGGGACGCAGTGGAAGGCGAGATCCCAGGCGGCGTACCAGGGGTACTCCCACTTGTCCGGCATCGAGATGACGTCGTCGTTGTACAGGTGCGTCCACTCGCTGTTGCGCGCGTCGCGCCGGCCGCCGCGCGGTGGCGGCGGCTGGGCGGGATCGCCCTCGCGCCAGGTCTTCACGTCGTAGTGGTAGAACTGCTTGCTCCAGAGCATGCCGCCCAGGGCCTGCCGCATCACCCGCGCCTCGTCCGGCGACAGGTGTGCGGGGATCACCGTCGCGTAGAACGCGTCGGCCTCGGCCAGGCGCGTCGCGAGCACGCCGTCGAAGTCGTCGAAGGTCGTCGGCGACGGTGGCGTCGGGGTGAAGCGCACGCGGACGACGCGGCTGCCGCCGGCCGGCACGTCGAGCACGTAGTGAGCGGCGGCCTTGGTCCCCATCCCCGCGCCGTTGACGGCCGCCGTCGCGCCACCGACCACGTAGTCGTTGATGCCGTCCTTGGGGCAACTCGGGCCGTCGGGGTCGCCGTACAGGCGTCGCGTGTTGGTCTCGTTGTCGCAGAAGAGCAGCGGAGGGCGCCCCTCGAAGATCGCGTAGCGGGCGCCGTAGTGCCGCGTGTCGGCGCGCAGCGCCGCGACGGGGCCCGTCGACGGCAGCGCGTGCAGCGACGGCTTGTGCGCCCCGAGGCGCCACGACCAGGTGTTGCGGAACCACAGGGTGGGCAGCACGTGGATCGGTGCGGCGTCCGGCCCGCGGTTCACCACGGTGACCTGCAGCAGGACGTCCTCCTCGTCGGCCTTGGCGTACTCGATGGTGATGTCGAAGTACCGGTGGTCGTCGAAGATGCCCGTGTCGATGAGCTCGAACTCCGGCTCGTCGCGGCTGCGCTCGCGGTTGCGGGCCACGAGCTGGTCGTAGGGAAAGGCACGCTGCGGATACTTGTAGAGCATCCGCATGTACGAGTGGGTCGGCGTCGAGTCGAGGTAGAAGTAGTACTCCTTGGGATCCTCGCCGTGATTGCCCTCGGGGCCCGTCAGGCCGAAGAACCGTTCCTTGAGGATCGGATCCGCGCCGTTCCAGAAGGCGAGGGCCAGGCAGATCTCCTGGCGGCGGTCGCTCAGGCCCCCGATGCCGTCCTCGTTCCAGCGATAGGCGCGCGAGCGCGCGTGGTCGTGCGGGAAGTAGTGCCACGCGTCGCCGTCGCGGCTGTAGTCCTCGCGCACCGTGCCCCAGGCGCGGTCACTGACATAGGGCCCCCAGCGCCGCCAATGGTTGTCGCGGCTGAGTGCGGCTTCCAGGCGCAGGTGCTCGGCGGTGCGAGGAGATGGCATGATGACGGCTTCACGATACGCCAGTCACCGCTGAGTTGTGCCCGTCCGGCACGCTGGCGCGGGCCGTGTCGGGTTCGGGGGACCGATTGCGATTACAGGGACAGGGAGCGGCGGCGCTATGACGCGCGGCCACCTTGCTGAGCCTCGGGCCGCTCCAGATACTGGGAGACATGGGCTCCGTCACCCGGGTCTCCTGTCGTGCCATGCAGGCAGTCGTCCGGGCCGGAGCGTCCGGGTAGGCCCCGCCCACCCGCGCCGTTTCAGACCCGACCCCGTCCCGGGCGGGTCACCCGCCAGCCGACGGCCAGCCGCGCCACCGTGCGCGTGAGGATCGATTCATGAGCCAGTACCGCTTCGAGACGCTGCAGGTGCACGCCGGCCAGCAACCCGCCCCCGGGACCAATGCCCGCGCGGTGCCGATCTACCAGACCTCCTCGTACACGTTCAACGACGCCGATCACGGCGCCCGCCTCTTCGCGCTGCAGGAATTCGGCAACATCTACACGCGCATCATGAACCCGACCACCGACGTCTTCGAGCAGCGCGTGGCGGCGCTCGAGGGCGGCGTGGCGGCCCTGGCCACCAGCAGCGGGCAGGCGGCGCAGTTCCTCGCGATCTCGACGATCGCGCAGGCGGGCGACAACATCGTCTCGACCAGCTACCTGTACGGCGGCACCTACAACCAGTTCAAGGTGGCGCTGCCGCGGCTCGGCATCGGCGTGAAGTTCGTCGACGGCGACGGCGTGGAGGGCTTTGCCAGGGCCATCGACGACAAGACCAAGGCGCTCTACGTCGAGTCGATCGGCAACCCGCGCTACAACGTGCCCGATCTGGCGGCGCTCGCCAGGCTGGCGCACGACAACGGCATCCCGCTGATCGTCGACAACACCTTCGGGTGCGCCGGCTACATCTGCCGGCCGATCGACCACGGCGCCGACATCGTCGTCGCCTCGGCCACCAAGTGGATCGGCGGCCACGGCACCTCGATCGGCGGCGTGATCGTCGACGCGGGCAAGTTCGACTGGGCATCGGGCAAGTTCCCGCTGTTCACCGACCCGGCGCCGGGCTACCACGGCCTCGTCTTCACGGAGCCCTTCGGCGTCAATGGCCCGTTCGGCAACATCGCCTTCATCATCCGCGCGCGCGTCGAGGGCCTGCGCGACTTCGGTCCGTCGGTCAGCCCCTTCAACTCGTTCCTGTTCCTGCAGGGGCTCGAGACGCTGTCGCTGCGCGTGCAGCGCCACGCCGACAACGCGCTGGAACTGGCGACGTGGCTGAAGCAGCAGGACGGCGTGGAATGGGTCAACTACCCGGGCCTGGCCGAGCACCCGAGCCACGCGCTCGCCAGGCAGTACCTCACCCACGGCTTCGGCGCGATGCTGTCCTTCGGAATCAAGGGCGGGCGCGACGCCGGCCGGAAGTTCATCGACTCGGTCAAGCTGGCGAGCCACCTGGCCAACGTCGGCGACGCCAAGACGCTGGTCATCCACCCCAACACCACGACGCACCAGCAGCTCTCGGAGGCCGAGCAGCTGGCCAGCGGCGTGACGCCGGACCTGATTCGCGTCTCGGTGGGCATCGAGCACATCGAGGACATCAAGGCCGACTTCGCGCAAGCCTTCGCGCAGGTGCGGGGCTAGGGCCCGACCGTGAACGCCGCCGTGACCAGCGACCGCCGGCAGCACCTGCTGCCGGCGCCGGTCACGCTCGAGTCGGGCGTGGTGCTGCCGCGCGTGTCGGTCGCGTACCACACGTGGGGGACCCTGGCGCCCGGCGGTGACAACGCGGTCCTCGTGTGTCACGCGCTGACGGGCTCGTCGGACGTGTCGGACTGGTGGGGAGGCCTCATCGGCCCGCACGGTGCCCTCGATCCGTCACGCGATTACGTCGTCTGCAGCAACGTCCTCGGCAGCTGCTACGGATCGACCGGGCCGGGGACCCCGGAATGGGACGCGGTGTTCGGCAGGCAGCCCGAGGCGCCGGCCGTGACGATCCGCGACGTCGTGCACGTGCAGCGCCAGTTGCTCGAGGCGCTCGGCGTGCGTCGGTTGCGCCTGGTGATCGGCGGGTCGATGGGCGGCATGCAGGCGCTGGAGTGGGCGCTGCTGTACCCCGGGATGGTCGAGGCCATCGCGGTGCTCGCGGCGCCCGCCGTGCACGCGCCCTGGGCGATGGCCCTGGCCGAGGTGCAGCGGCAGGCCATCTTTGCCGACCCGGAGTGGCCGCACGGCCGTGCGGCGAAGGGACTGGCCGCGGCTCGGATGATGGGCATGATCTCCTACCGGAGCGCGCAGGCCTTCGAGGCGCGCTTCGGCGCCGGTCGGCACGACGCCTCGGCGCCGTCGGTGACCCGCTGGCTGCACCGGCACGGCGAGAAGCTCGTCGATCGCTTCGACGCGCGGGCGTACGTCACCCTCACGCACGTGCTCGACTCGCATGACGTCGGCCGGGGACGCGGTGGCGTGCAGGCGGCTCTCGCGCGCCTCCACCAGCCAGCGCTGGTGGTCGGCATCGACAGCGACGTCTTGTACCTGCCCGACGAAATGCGCGGCCTGGCCCGCGACCTGCCAGCGGGTGAGCTGTTCTGGCTCGAATCGCCGCACGGGCACGACGCGTTCCTCATCGAGCAGGACGTCGTGCTGCGCGCCGTCCGCGACTTCCGCGCGCAATTGGAAATGTGACATTTGAAATTCCCGGCGGCTCGGGCTTTGCCCTTCGCCGCTCGATATGCCGCGAGGGCGACAGGCCGAAGGCCGTCGCCTCGAGAATTTCAAATTTCGAATTTCAAATTACCATCGCAGCATGCGCACACGCCTCGCCGTGGCGGGCCTCGTCGCGGCCCTCTCCCTCATCTCCCTGCAGGCCCAGGTCCGGTCGCCGTACAGGGAGGGCGCGGCCGGCCTGATCCAGAAGCTGCAGCGGCTCACCACGACCGCCAGCGCGATGCACACCGGCGCGCACCCCGACGATGAGGACAGCGCGCTCATCGCGCGGCTGGCGCGTGGCGACCACGCGCGGGTGGCGTACCTTTCCCTGAATCGCGGCGAGGGCGGGCAGAACGTCCTCGGCCCCGAGTTCTACGAGGCGCTCGGCGTCATCCGCACGGAGGAGCTGCTGCAGGCGCGAGCCCTCGACGGCGGCGAGCAGTTCTTCACGCGCGTCGTCGACTTCGGCTACACGGTCAACATGCCGGAGACCGAGCGCAAGTGGGGCGGGCGCGACGTGCCGCTCGGTGACATGGTGCGCGTCCTGCGCACCTACCGGCCGCTCGTCGTCGCGTCACGGTTCTCGGGCACCTCGGCCGACGGGCACGGGAACCACCAGCTCGCGGGCGCGCTCACGCCCATTGCCGTCAAGGCGGCGGCCGACCCTGCGCAGTTCCCCGAGCAGATCGCGGAAGGGCTGCGGCCGTGGCAGGTGAAAAAGCTCTACGTGGGCATGCGGTTCGGACCCAACCAGCCGGAGCCACCGACGCTCACGCTCCAGACGGGCGTGTTCGATCCGGCGCTCGGCCGGACGTACGCGCAGATCGCCGCGGAAGGCCGGTCACAGCACAAGACGCAGGAGATGGGCGGCGCGCAGCTGCATGGCCCGCAGACCACGGGCCTGCGCCTGGTCGAGTCGTGGGTGCCGCGCGTCGAGCGCGAGCAGTCGGTGTTCGACGGCATCGACACGTCGATCGCCGGGCTGGCCCGACTGGCCGGCCTCCCCGACGGGGCGATCGCCGCGCCACTCGGCGTCATGGCGTCCTCGGCCAGCGAAGCGCTCTCGCGTGTCGACGTGCGGCAGCCGACGACGCTGCTGCCGGTGCTGGCGCGGGGCCTGACTGCGGCGCGCGAGGCGCGTGCGGCCCTTGCCACGCTGTCGGCGCCGGAGGCGGCGAGAGCGGAGGCCGCCTTCCTGCTGGATCAGGAGATTCGCCAGTGGGAGGACGCGTTGGTCCATGCGTCGGGCGTGCATGTCGAGGCGTTGGCGACCAGCGAAACGGTGACGCCGGGCGGGCAGGTCAGCGTCAGCGTCCGCGCATTCGTGCCCGCGGCGCCGGATCTCACCGTCACGGTGGCGCCGCCGACGCTCACGCTGCCGATCGGCTGGACGCAGGCGCCGCTCGCCGAGGCGCCGCAGTTCACGGGACGCGGCTTCATGGCGCGCTTCCTTCGTGAGCAGCCGAGCGTCGAGGCGTCGTTCGCCGTGACGGCGGCAGCGGATGCGCGCATCACGCAGCCGTACTGGCTCGAGGCGCCAGCGCGGGGCGACGTGTTCGCCTGGCCGGCCGACGCGCCGCGCCACATGCCGTTCGCGCCCGCGGTCGCCAGCGGTCGCACCACGATCACCGTGGCGGGCACGCCCGTCGAGGTCACCGTGCCCGTGCAGTTCCGCATCGTCGATCCGGTGCGCGGCGAACTGCGGCGCAACCTCGAGGTCGTGCCGGCGCTGTCGGTGCAGGTCACCCCCGGCCTGGACGTCGTGGCCCTGTCGTCGGTGGGTGCGTCGCGCCAGGTCACCGTGCGCATCGACAGCCAGGCGCCTGCGGCGATCAGCGGCGAGGTGTCGCTCGACATGCCCTCCGGCTGGACGGCCACGCCGGCCAGGGCGGCCTTCACCATCGAGCAGGCGGGCCAGAGCGCCACGGCGACCTTTGCCGTCGCGCCGCCGAAGGGCGTCGCGCAGGGCAGTCACGTGTTCACGGCGAGGGCCGTGTCGGGCGGACGCACGTACGCGCACCGGCTGCGGACCATCGCCTACCCGCACATCCAGACGCACCGGATGTACGAGCCGGCGCGCTTCGACCTGCGACTGGTGG
Source organism: Luteitalea sp. TBR-22 (assembly GCF_016865485.1). NCBI lineage: Bacteria > Pseudomonadati > Acidobacteriota > Vicinamibacteria > Vicinamibacterales > Vicinamibacteraceae > Luteitalea > Luteitalea sp. TBR-22. The sequence continues at coordinate 2,443,232 of NZ_AP024452.1, forward strand.
ACGTGACGGTGGCGCCCGTCACCGTCGGCTACATCATGGGCACGGGCGACGAGGTGCCCGAGGGGCTGAAGCGCCTCGGCGTGCCGGTCACGCTGCTCACGCCCAACGACGTCGCGTCGGGTGATCTCGCCCGCTACGACACGATCATGGTCGGCGTCCGCGCCTCCGAGGTGCGGCCCGACTTCGTGGCCAACCACGGGCGCCTGCTCGACTACGTGCGCAACGGCGGCACGCTCATCGTGCAGGAGCAGCACGAGGTCTACACGCAGAAGAAGCTGACGCCGTTCCCGGCCGAGATCGGGTCACGCGTGACCGACGAGGATGCGCCGGTCACGATCCTCGAGCCGACGCACCCGGTGTTCACGACGCCGAACCGCATCACGCTTGACGACTTCCGCAACTGGCGCCAGGAGCGGAACGCCTACGGTTTCCAGACCTTCGATCCGCAGTACACGCCGCTGCTGGAGAGCCACGACCCCTGGGACACCGAGCAGAAGGGCGGCCTGGTGTACGCGCGGCTGGGCAAGGGGCACTACGTGTACTCGGCCTACAGCTGGTTCCGCGAACTGCCCGACGGCGTGCCGGGCGCGTACCGGATCGTGGCGAACCTGATCAGCCTCGGGTCAAAGCGGCCGTAGGCGTCGAGCCTGCTCGACGCGCATTGCGCCAGCGCGTTGACCGTCGGCCAAGGCCGACGTCTACGAAATGGCCTTGTCGATGGGGATCGGCTCGCCGGCGAAGGCGCGCTTGGCCGTCCAGGCGCGCGCCGGCTCGGTCCAGAACGGGTCACTGGCCGGGAGTCCGAGGGGCAGGAACGCGGCCGAGCAGAGGTACAGGCTGCCGGTGGAGATGTAGGTCTCGGCGATGCCGGGTTGGTGGCCGCACAGGCCCAGCGTGAGCCAGCCGCCGGCGTCGACGGTGCCGGGCGCATCCAGCGTGCGCGCGATGACCGCCGACAGCGCGGCGCGGGCCTGGCCGGGTGTCACGTCCCCGGGAAGATCCTTGCGCAACGCCGCCTGCGCGAGCCCCTGGAACGCGCCGCAGCGATAGGCGAGCGAGCGGCCGACCGGCGGATACGAGCCGTCAGGAGCGATGAGGCGTTCCTGGATGGCGGCGAACCGCCGCGCCCGCGTCAGCACCGGCTCACGCATCGCCTGCCAGGCCGGCCGGTCGTCGGCGCAGGCGTCGAGCACGTCGACGAGCATCGGCTGGATGACGAAGGCGTTGTAGTAGTCGAAGTGGAACTGCGGACCGTCGCCGTAGATGCCGTCGCCCTTGTACCACTGCTCGTGCTGGCGCAGCGCGTAGTCGACGCGCATGCGGTCCCACGTCGGGTCGCCGGCCTTCTTCAGGAACGCTTCGACCGTCGCGGCGAACAACAGCCAGTTGTTGAAGCCCGGCAGGATCACGCGTGCCGATCGGAACGCGTCGACCAACCGCGTGCGGGTGGCCTCGGGCAGGCCGGTCCAGATCGCCGGCGCGCGCAGGAAGGCCTGGGCCAGGAAGGCCGCGTCGACCAGCGGTTGTGAGCCTTCGTTGAAGTTGAGCCGGTCGGGACCGCCGGGGCGGGTGCCGTGATCGAGGCCGGCGCGAATCAGGTCGATCGCGGCGGCCCGGGTGCGTCCCTCGGCGTCGGCGCTCGCCGGGAGGGCGAGCCACGGCGCCAGGCCCATGAGCGTGCGGCCCACGGCCTCGAGGTGCGTGACCGCCTCGCGGCCGGTGGCGCCGGGCACCGTCTCCACCGGCATGGTGGCACGCAGGCGCCCCTGCGCGAGGGCGCGCAGCACCGGCAGGAAGATGCGGTCGACGCGCGCGAGCCACGCGGCGCGGTCGGCGGCGCCGTCGGCGGGAGCCGGTTGTGCGTGTGCCGCTGCCGGCAGGACGGAGGGGGTGACGGCCGCCGTGCCGAGGCTCGCGGCGGTCGCGACGAAGCGCCGCCGGTCCATCAGAGCGCGATGGCCTCGTCGATGAGCATCACGGGAATGTCCTCGCGCACCGGGTACAGGTACTTGCCGTCGGCGCGGACCAGGCCTTCGGTGACCGCTTCGGTCACTGGCGCACCGCCGCGGGTCTTCACGCCGCCGGCCGCGATGCGGGCGTTGAGCGTCGCGAGCGTGTCGGGGCTGGCCAGGGTGACGGGAGTCTTGTCCTCGGGGCACACGAGGATTTCGAGCAGTTCGGCATCGACCATGGACAGAGTCTACATGCAGCCGGCCGTGGTGCCGGACAGGGCCGTGATTTCTGCTAGGATGCGGCCCTCAACCCACCAGAGGAGTTCCGCCATGCGCATGTTCGCGTGGACCCCGGCGTGCGCCGTGGTCCTGCTTGCCGGGCTGTCGGTCACCATGGACGCGCAGGAGAAGTCGAAGCTCAAGCCGAAGGACATCCCGCGGCTGATGGAGGAGGCCGACAAGTTCATCGCCGCCAACGACCTGCCGAAGGCCGAGGCCTACCTGAAGGCGATCATCGAACTGGATCCCAGGCAAGCGCAGGCCGCCTTCAAGCTCGCGACCGTCTGCGAGTCGCAGAAGAACTGGGACTGCGCGCTCGTGAACTACAACCTGGCGGTGTCCTCGCTCACCGGCGCCGAGAAGGCGCGAGCGCACATGGGACTGGCCACCGGCCACTTCGAGGCCCAGCGCTACGGCGATGCCGCGGAGCAGGCGGCGGCGGTGCTGGCCATCGACCCCGCCCGCCCGGAGGCGCACGTGATCCGGGCGCAGTCGCTCGTGAAGCTCAAGAGCCCGGAAGCCGTGGCGGCCTGCGAAGCCGCCGTCAAGGCGGTGCCAGGGCAGGCGGCGGTCCATGCCGCCTTGGGCGAGGCGCTGATCGCCGCGGGACGGCAGGCCGACGCGGAGGCGCCGCTCAAGAAGGCGCTCGAGCTCGAGCCCAAGCGCGCGGCCACGAGCGCGCAGCTGGCGCAGGTGCTCGGCGCCAAGGGCGATCATGCCGGGACGATCGCCGCCGCCACCGCGGCGCTCGATGCCGAGCCCGGCCGGAAGGACCTGTACGCGGTGCGCGGTCGCGCCTACCTCGCGACGGGCGACGAGGCCAGGGCGCTGCCCGACCTGTATGCGGCCATCGCGGCCAATCCCCAGGACAAGGCCTTGCTGCTCGCGCTCGGCCGAATCCAGCAGAAGCAGGGCCGCCTCCCCGAGGCCGCGCAGCAGTTCCGGGCGGTGCTGGCCATCGACCCCAGGCAACCGGAGGCACTGCTCGGCCTGGCCGACGTGCTCGTGCGCGTCAACGACTTCGAGAACGCGAAGGCGCCGGCGGCCGCCGCGGCGGCCGCGCTGCCCGACAACGCGCAGGCCCAGTACCTGCACGGGCGGCTGCTCGAACAGGACAAGCAGTACGACCAGGCGCTGGCCGCGTACGGCAACGCCGTCCGCCTCGACGCCAGGCTCGCCCAGGCGCATTACGGCCAGGGCCGGATTCTGCGCGAGCAGAAGAAGGACGTGCCCGGTGCGCTCGCGGCGATGGAGAAGGCCGCGGCCCTCGATGCGGCCGACCCCGGCATCCTGACCGAGCTCGGCGCGGTGCTCTACGAGTCCAAGCAGGTCGATCGCAGCATCGACACGTTGCAGAAGGCGACCGCCACCGCAGGCTATACCAACCCGATGGGGTATGCCGTGCTCGGCCTGGCGCTGAAGGACAAGAAGGAGTTCGAGAAGGCGATTGCGCCGCTCGAGAAGGCCGCGGAACTGGCGCCCAAGTGGTGGATGCCGCGATGGGGCGCGGCCTGGGCCTACTTCGGCGGCTTCAAGAAGGGGTGCCCCTGCGGTCCCGACGACCAGGCGCGGGTGCAGAAGATGCAGGCGCACTTCGACCAGATGGTGGCGCTCGGCGGCAGCGACGCGGCCCTGGCAGAGCGCGTGAAGATGCTCGCCTCGGGCCTCAAGATCAAGTGACGGGCCCTGGGGCCGGCAGGCGCCGGCCCCAGGGGAACCTGCCTACTTCTTGCGCGCCGGGGCCGCGGCGGCCACCGGTTCCGGCGCCTTGACCGTCCAGAACGTCGGGTCGGCGTCGAGCCACTGCTTGCTGACCGTGCTCATCGACGGGCGCATCCTGAACACGTAAGTCATCGAAGACGAGATGGATGCCTGGTACATCTCGCGCATCTGGATGCGGCCACTCTCGCCGACCGCGTCGCGGAACGCGTCGCTGCCGTGCATCGGGCCTGCCGCGTCGATCCCGGCCAGGGACTGCTTCGGGTAGAAGAAGAAGAACGTGAGGTCGTCGGTGCCGGCCTCGACCTCGTACACCGACCAGTGCTCGTCCATCTTGGCCTTCGCGTGGGCCTCGGCCATCGCGCGCCACGCCATGCGGAACTCGCGGTCGTGTCCCTGCTTCACCCGCACCACGTCCACCTGCACGTACCGCATGGTCGGCAGGTCGACGGCAGGCTGGTAGCTCAGGCCCGGCCGGAAGCCGGTCATGATGGCGGTCGTGCGCGACAGGTGCTCGCTCTCCTGGGCGGAGAACTTGTCGTCGGCCGCGCGCAGCGTCGCGACGGCGTCCATGCCGTCCTCGACCTTCTGCATCGCCTCGTAGCTCTCGTAGCCCGAGAGGAACCACGCCTCGCCCGGGCCCATCATCGAGGTCATCGCCACCCAGCGACTCGGGGCATCGGCCTGCCTGAAGGCCGCCGACCAGGCCGCCTCGTTCGCGGCGTGCGCTGGCGCGTGGCCGGGCTTGACCTCTTCGCGATAGATCAGCAGCTTGGCGGGCGTCCACGGCGAAGCCGCCGGTTGCTGGGCCTGCGCCACCATGGCCATCGGCGCGACCACGACCACTGCTGCGAGCACACAGAGGCGCCCAAGACGTCGGTTCATCGTTCCTCCTCGGAACCCGTCCACGGCGGCGACGATCAGGCGGGACGCGGCTGGATGCCACGCCGTCGACCTGCACGCCACGACGCGTCGCTGCCGCAGCGGAGCCGGCCGACGCATGACCATGGATGAGTCACGACGGTACGCCTCAACCATCGGCAATGCACGAGCCAAATCCACGAGGCCGCCTTGTGCGTTCAGGCACGGGCGCGTCGTTACGCGCGCGCCTCACCGACGCGCGAAAACATGGACGGCCCGCCTCCCGAGCCGCGCCGCCCGAGGCGCGTGCCCGACCGCCGTGCGTGGACGCCATGCCGCCGGGAGCGATATCGTTCGGGTCTCGATGTCGCTGCTGAGCCTATACGACCTGTCGCTCCTCGGACGCCCCGACACGCCGGCTCTCGAGTTCGATGCCGGCGGCGTCCGACGCGCCTTCACGTTCGGCGACCTCGAGGCGCGCAGCAACCGATGGGCCCACCTGCTGGCCGCCCGCGGCGTGGCCCCTGGCGATCTGCTGGCGTTCTGCCTCCCCAATCGACCCGCGGTCATCGACCTGTGGATCGCCGCGATCAAGCGCGGCGTCATCCTGGTGCCGATCAACGTGCTCTACCGCGGCCGCGAGATCGGCCACATCCTCGCCGACGCGGCGCCGCGCGCCGTCGTGACCACCGCCGATCGCGTCGGCGACTTCGCGGGCCTGCCGGTGTGGGATGTGGATGTGGTCGAGGCCGAGGCCGGCACCCATCCCGCCGAGCGAGTCGCCGTGCGTGCCGACGCGGCGACGCCGGCGGCGCTCGTCTACACGTCGGGGACGACGGGCGTCGCCAAGGGCGCGGTGCTCACCCAGGGCAACTTCGCCGCCAACGCGCTCGCGCTGCTCGCGGCCTGGGACATCACCCACGCCGACCGGTATCTGGCCGCGCTGCCGCTGTTCCACGTCCACGGCCTCGGCAACGGCGTGCAGTGCTGGCTGGCCAGCGGCTGTCACATGCGACTCGTGGAGCGCTTCGAGCACGACAAGGCCGTCGGCTGGTTCGAGGAGTACCGGCCGACGCTCTTCTTCGGCGTGCCGACCATGTACGTGCGGCTGCTCGAGACGCCGGCGGCGCAGGCGCAGGCCATTGGCGCGCGGATGCGCCTTTTCGTCTCGGGCTCGGCGCCACTGCCTGCGCAGGTCCTCGAGGCGTTCGCGGCGCGCTTCGGTCACGTCATCCTGGAGCGTTACGGCATGACCGAGACGCTGATGAACGTCAGCAACCCGCTGGTGGGGGAACGCCGACCGGGCACCGTGGGCCTGCCGTTGCCGATGACGGCCGTGCGCATCCTCGACGACGGCGGCGCGCCGGTCGGCACCGACGAGACCGGCGAACTCTGGGTGCAGGGGCCGAACGTCTGCGCGGGGTACTGGAATCGACCCGAAGCGACCGCCGCGGCCTTCGTCGACGGCTGGTTTCGCACGGGCGACCTCGGGTGCCGCGCGGCCGACGGCTACATCACGCTGCAGGGCCGCCGCAGCGATCTCATCATCGCCGGCGGCTTCAACATCTACCCGCGCGAAATCGAGGAAGTGCTCACGACCCTCCCCGGCGTACGCGAGGCCGCCGTCGTCGGCGTGCCCGACGCGGTGCGTGGCGAGGTGCCGGTGGCGTACCTGGTGGGCCAGGGCATCGACACGTCGGCCGTCGAGGCCGCCCTGCGCGCGCAGGTGGCCTCCTTCAAGGTGCCGCGAGCGTTCGTCGTTGTCGACGCCTTGCCGCGGACGGCGCTCGGCAAGGTGCAGAAGCACCTGCTCCCGCCAGTGGACACGCGCCGATGAGCCCCGCGGCGCTGTCCGTGCTCGCCCTCGTGCTGGTGATGGCGGCGAGCTTCGGCACGCGGCTCAACGTCGGCGTGCTCGCCGTGGCGCTGGCCTGGCCGATCGCGGTCTACGTCGCAGGCTGGAAGCCCGACGCGCTGATGGCCGTGTTCCCGGCCTCGCTGTTCGTGACGCTGCTCGGCGTGACGCTCCTGTTCGGCATCACGCAGGCCAACGGCACGATGGCGGCGCTCACCCAGCGCGCCTTGCGCGCGTGTGGCGGACGCGCCGGCTGGTTGCCCGCGATGCTGTTCGGCCTCTCGTGCACGGTCAGCGCGATGGGGCCGGGCGCGATCGCCGCATCCGCGCTGCTCGCGCCGGTCGGCATGGCGGCGGGCGTGCAGGCCGGGCTCTCGCCCCTGCTCGCGGCGCTGATGATCGGCAACGGCGCCAACGCGGGCAACCTGTCGCCGTTCAGCGCGGTGGGCGTGATCGTGGCGGCCGGGATGGTGAAGGCGGGGGTGCCGGGACACGCCTGGCAGGTGTTTGCGGCCAACTTCGTCGCCCACCTGCTCGCCGCCGGGCTCGCGTGGCTCGCCTTCGGCGGTCCGCGCCTGCTGCGCGACGACACGCGCGTCGACGTCGGTGAGGTACCGCCGTTGACCCGTCAGCACTGGCTGACGCTCGCGGTGGGCGCGGCGTGGGTCGTCGCCGTGGTGGGGCTCAAGGTGAACCTGGGTCTCGCCGCGTTCGCGGCCGCGTCGGTGCTCGTGCTGCTGCGCGCGTGCGAGGACGGCGCGATGCTGCGGCAGGTGCCCTGGGCGGTGATCGTGATGGTGTGCGGCGTCAGCGTGCTGATCGGCGTGCTCGAGGGCACGGGCGGCCTCGACCTGTTCAGCGGCGCGCTGGCGCGCATCGCGACGCCGGCCAGCGTCAACGGCGTGATCGCCTTCGTGACTGGTGCGATCTCGACCTACAGCTCGACGTCGGGGGTGGTCTATCCGACGTTCCTGCCGGCCATCCCGTCGCTCGTCGCGAAGCTGGGCGGCGGCGATCCGTTGCAGATTGCCCTCAGCATCAACGTCGGCGCGGCGCTCGTGGACGTGTCGCCGCTCTCGACCATCGGCGCGCTCTGCATCGCCGCGCTTCCCGCCGGCGAGCAGACGCCACTCCTGTTCCGCCGCATGCTCACCTGGGGCCTGGCCATGACGCTCGTCGGCGCGGCGTTCTGCCAGTTCGGGATCCGCTTCTTCGCGTTCAGGTAGGCCCGCGTGTCCCAGGCGGCCGTGATCGACAGCGGCGCGGCGAGGCCACCGCGCCCGACCTTGGCGCTTCTAGATCGTCGCGGTCTTCTCGACGACGAAGATGTTGTTCTCGGTCTCCTGGATCAGCACTTCCACCGTGTAGGTGATGCCGCGCCCCGGGAACTTGTCCTGGATGTGGGCGACGACGTGCTCCCAGACGTAGAGCGCCACGTTCTCCACGCTGGGACCCTTGCCCTTCAGCAGGACCACGCCCTCGGGCTCGAACAGCTCGGAGTTCAGGAACGTCGAGTCCTGCTCGGTCACGAGCATCTTGTGGTCGAGGAACCGCATCACGGCCTTCAGGTCGCCGAAGTCGAGCGCCATGTCGAGCTCGTCGCGCGGGAAGGCTTCGCACGACACCGTCACGGTGCCGCGCCACGTGTGGCCGTGGACCCACTTGCACTTGCCGGGGTAGCCGAGCTGCCGATGCCCGGTGTGGAAATGGGAGTGGACGATGATCTTTTCCATACGAGGTGTGGGACGCCCGGCGGGAGCGGGGCGCTCCGTCCATTCTAGCGGCCGCGCGTCCAGCGGGCCGCATGCACCGTCAGCGCGCGTGCGTCGCCGGGGCGCGCGTTGACGGTGTCCATCACCAGCAGCAGCGCATGGAGGCGGTCGAGGGCCGGCGGGCCGGTGGCTGGGCGGATCGGCCGGAAGTCCTCCAGCGGCAGCCTGACGAGGCGCCTGGTGCTGTCCACGTAGGCCGAATGGCGCCACCGCAGGCCTTCGCCCGGACGCGGCTCCCGGAGTTGGACCGACAGCCGCATGGGGCCCGAGGCCGATACGTCGAGCTCGAGCACGGCACCGGACGGCGGCGGACTCGCCAGGTCGCCGACGAGCGCCGCGAACTGGCTGGTGCGTGCGCCTGGTGCCAACGCCAGTCGGGCCGCGACCACCGCGTCGGCAGCGCCTGCCACGACGTCGACGCGAGATGCCGCATCGTGCTCGCCGTGCCAGCCCCGCAGGGCCACGGCCGTCCCTTCGCCTGCGGTGTCCCGGTCACCGGGGGGCACGCTCGGAGCGACCGGGAGGTTGTGCCCGCGTGCCGGGCTGATGGCCAGCGGCAGGGCAGGTCCCCCGCCCGACGGCGCGCGCCACAGTTGGGCGCGATAGATGCCGGGCGGGTCGTTGGCCCCCAGCGGCACGCCCTCCGCCGATGGCGCGACGTCTCGCCAGGGTGTGCCGTTGCGCGTCACGCGCACCACCGAGCCTGCCGGGCCGTTGTGCCGCACGAGGAGGCGGGCCGCGCCACGGGCATCCGGCCCAGGCAGGGCCGCATCAGCCGGCTCGAGCAGGTCGAGGGCGAGCCATGGGGCGTCGGCGAGGCCGAACACCGCGCTGTACGCCACACGGTGCCTGATGGCGTCGAGCACGACGCGGGCATCGCGCGACGCATCGCCCGTCGGGGCGCCGTCGAGCCACGGCACGACCAGGCCGAAGGTGCCGAAGCTGGCCACGTATCCGGGAAACCGCGCCAGCGTCCGGCCGTCGTCCATCGGGTCGGCCTCGCGCTTCCAGCCGATGCGGGCGTGCGCATCGACGGCGGCGAGCGCAAGCTGTGGCGGCCGCGACGGTCGATCGCGGTCGGCCAGCAGGGCGGTGGGGTAGTGCGCCAGGCCGACGAGCGCCACTGCGCCGTTGAAGGGGTACACCGCCAGGCGCCCGAGCAGCGACGTCGTCGGCGCCGAGCGCCAGGTGCTGTCGGCGTTGATCCACTCGAACCCGTCGCCATCCACTGACGGGTCATGCCAGGCGAGCGCCGGGCGCGGCGAGTCGGGGTGCGCGAGGATGCCCAGTCCACCGAGTCGACGCACGTCCTCGGCCACGGCGCGCCCCTCGCCCGCCAGCGGGTAGGGGGCACGCGGCAGGTCGAGTGCGACGTAGTGCCCGTCGTCGGTGCTGATCTCGACGCCGTCGATGAGGAGCACGCCCTCCACGACCCGCGGCGGGTCGGGAAGGCGCGTTGCGTCGCCGTGGTCGGTGAGGATCACGAAGTCGAGGCCAGCCCGCGCCGCCGCCGTCGCGATCGCGTCGGGCGAGCCGCTGCCGTCGGAGCGCGTGCTGTGGACGTGGTACGCGCCGCGCCAGAGCCTCGGCTGGCCCGGCACGGGCGTGAGGACGAGGGGCTCCGGGGTGAGGAGCCAGAGCAGGCACGCGGCGGCTGCCATCAGCCCCAGTCCCACGAGTCCCGCGCGACGCGCCGTCACGGGGGCAGCATACAAGACAGGGCACCGGGCACCGGGCGCCGGGCACCGAAGCTCCGGTCGCACGGGCGGCGGGCACCGGTCGTCCGGGCGGCGGTCACCGGACGCTGGCCACCGGGCACCGGTCGTGGGCACCGGACGTCGGACGCCGGGGACATCAACAGCCGCGTAGCCGTCGGCCTTGGCCGACGGGCGCGCGCCGGTTCCACCCGGGCGACTCGGCTATCCTGCGCCGGTGCGGCTCGTCGTCCACTCCCTCACTCTCGCCACGCTCGCCGCGCTGACGCTGGTCGTCGGCGAGGCGCAGGGTCCGGCGGTGCGCGTCGTGCGCGTCACCGGGCCCGATGCCCCGAACACCGCGGAGGTCTCGGTGGCCATCGACCCCACCAACCGCGACCACATCGTCGTGTCGGCGTACCAGGTCAATAGACCCGGCGGGACCCGCGTGCGCAACGTGCTTTTCGAGTCGCGCGATGGCGGGAGCACGTGGCGCGAGGAACTGGCGGCCAATCCGGAGCGCCGCGCGACGCAGGGCGACGACGCGGTGACGTTCGGGCCGGACGGTACGCTGTATCACTCCTACATCGCGTTCGACGGGCTGCGGGTGGCCCGGCCGACGCTGGCCCGCAACGGCATCTTCGTCCGCCGTCGTGATGCGGCGACGGGCGGATGGGATGCGCCCATCGCGGTCATCGATCACCGCAACACCGTCGCGCCGTTCGAGGACAAGCCGTGGCCCGGGGTCGATCGCGGGGCCCGCTCGCCTCGGCGGGGCAGCGTGTACGTCGCGTGGACGCGGTTCGACGAGTACAACACCACGAGGGCCGACTGCCGCAGCGAGATCCATTTCTCGCGCTCCACCGATGGCGGGCGTTCGTTCGCGGTGCCGCTACGCATCTCCGACCGGCAGGGCACCTGCCTCGACGACGATGACACGGTCGAGGGGGCGGTACCGGCGGCAGGACCGGACGGCGAGGTGTACGTGGCCTGGTCGGGGCCGGCAGGCCTGGTGATCGACAGGTCCGACGACGGCGGCGTGACGTTCGGCGAGGAGCGCCTCGTGTCGGCCATCCCGGGCGGGTGGGACATCGACATCCCGGCGCTGTCGCGCAGCAACGGCATGCCCGTGACGGTGGTGGACGGCTCGGACGGCCCGCGTCGTGGCACGGTGTACGTCGCGTGGGTCGACGCGCGCCATGGTGACCCGGACGTGTTCGTCTCGTCGTCTTCGGACAAGGGCCACACGTGGACCACGCCGGTGCGCGTGAATGCCGACGCGCAGGGCAACGGCGTGCCGCAGTTCTTCGTGTGGCTGGCGCTCGACGCCTCGACGGGCGACCTTCACGTGGTCTACCACGAACGGGTCGGGCCGACGGGCACCGAGACGCGCGTCGTGCTGGCGCGCAGCGCCGATGGCGGCCGCACCTGGACGTCGGGGCCGGTGCCGCTTGCGCCCTTCACGACGACGGCCGATGCGGCGTTCGGCGACTACAACGGCATCGACGCATCGCAGGGACGCGTGGTGGCGGTGTTCCCGCACTTCGTCGGCGAGAAGAAGGTGGGGATTTCGGTGGCGATTGCTGACCGCTGACCGCTGAACGCTGACCGCCGAACCAAGGCTCAAGGCGTCAGGCTCAAGGCTCAGAACCCATTGAGCGTGATCTCTGAGCCCTGAGCCCGAGCCGGACGGCCTGGCTAGCGTTTCTTTCTCGCGGTGCCCTTGGCGGCGGCTCGAGTCTTGTCCCCGGGCAGCGGCTCGATCGTGTCGAGCTTGCGCAGCACCTCGGCCAGCGTTTCGAGTGACGCGTCACCCGTGTTGCCGCGGTTGCTGAGCCATACGTCGGGCGCGTCCTGCGCGAGGATCTCGCGGAACGATCCGCCGCTCTTCACGCTCTTCGGGGCGAACTCGGTGATGTCGACCTGGCCGGCCCACTCGTCCTTGTGCTTGATGAGCAGCCAGGACCGCCCGTCGTCCTTGGCGGCCTTCCGCTCGCCCCATCCCCGGGTTCGTACCAGGACCCACGACCCCTTCAACTTGTAGCCATTCAGCTTCATCTTGAGGTCGCCCTTCTTCAGGGCGGCGTCCACGTCGTCGGTCTCGGGCTCCCACGTGCCGACGTCCCAGAGCATGACGACGCCGGCGCCGTAGCCCTCGGGGATCACGCCCTCGAACTCGCCGTACTCCAGCGGGTGGTCCTCGACGTGCATCGCCAGCCGCTTGGTCGCGGGATCGAGCGAGGGGCCCTTGGGCACGGCCCACGACAGCAGGACGCCCTCGTGCTCGATGCGGAAGTCGTAGTGCAGCGCCGTGGCGAGGTGCTTCTGCACGCAGAAGAACCGGGCGGGCACGTCCCGGGCCGAGGCGCCCGTATCGCCTGCCGGCTCGGGCGTCTTCGTGAAGTCGCGCTTGCGCCGATATTCCTCGAGGGCCATGGGCAAGCCTACCGCGAGAGGTGCGAGGCCGCCTCAGCGGCATTGGCTGCCCGTCGCCCAGGGGCGACGGCTACGCCCGGTGCCCGATGTCCGGCGCGCTGCGCCCGGCGCCCGGTGCCCGGTGCCCGGTGCCCGAGGTCCCGTCCGGGCCGGATTACACTGGTCGCCGTGACTGCCACCCCGCTTACCCTGCAGCCCGGCTCGCTGGCCGAGGCGATTGCCCGCACGCTCGCACTCTGGACGGCCGAGCGTCGCGTGGCCCGGCTCTGGACCAAGGACGCGTCGCTCTGGACCAACAGCGGCGAGGAGAAGTGGCTGGGCTGGCTCGACGTCATCGAGCAGCAGCGCAAGGAGCTGCCGGCGCGCGCCGCGCTGGCGCAGGCCATCCGCGACGAGGGCTTCACCGACGTGCTCCTGCTCGGCATGGGCGGATCGAGCCTGGGCCCTGAGGTGGTGTCGCGCGTGATCGGCGGGGCGCCGGGGGCGCCGCGACTGCACGTGCTCGACTCGACCGACCCGGCCCAGGTGAAGCGCTTCGACGAGGCCGTCGACCTCAGCACGACGCTCGTGCTGGTGGCCAGCAAGTCGGGCAGCACGCTCGAGCCCAACGTGTTCCTCGCGTACTTCTTCCACCGCCTGGTGCAGGTGGTCGGCGCCGAGGCGGCCGGCCGTCACGTGGTGGCGATCACCGATCCGGGATCGCAGATGCAGAAAGTGGCCGAGCGCGACGGGTTCCGGGCCATCGCGTTCGGCGAGCCGACGGTGGGCGGCCGCTTCTCGGTGCTGTCGGCGTTCGGCACGGTGCCGGCGGCGCTCGGTGGGGTCGACGTGGCGCGGCTGCTCGGCGAGGCCGCGCAGATGGCCGATGCGTGCCGTCGCGAGGATGCCGCCAACAACCCGGGCGTCGCCCTCGGCATCGTCATCGGCGAGGCCGCCCTCGCGGGCCGCGACAAGCTGACGATCATCGCCTCGCCCGACATCGCCCCGCTCGGTGCGTGGCTCGAGCAACTGGTGGCCGAGTCCACTGGCAAGAACGGCACGGCGGTCATCCCGGTCGACCTCGAGCCCGAGGGCGACGCCTCGACGTACGGCGCCGACCGGCTGTTCGTCTACGTGCGCCTCGCCTCGGCGCCCGAGGCTGCGCAGGACGCGTTCGTCGAGCAACTCAACCGCGCCGGCCAGCCGGTCGTGCAGATCGACGTGCGCGACGCGTACGCGCTCGGCCAGGAGTTCTTCCGTTGGGAGATCGCGACGGCCGTGGCCGGCTCGGTCCTCGGCATCAACCCGTTCGACCAGCCCGACGTCGAGGCGAGCAAGATCAAGACGCGAGCGCTGACCGACGCGTTCGAGAAGGAGGGGGCGCTGCCCGCCGAGGCGCCGGTGGTGCTCGACGCCGACCTCGCGATCTTCGCCGACGAGGCCAACGTCCGCGCCCTCGGCCCGGTGGCGACGCCCGGCGAAGCCATCGCTGCGCACCTGAAGCGGATCGGCGGCGGCGACTACGTGGCCCTGCTCGCCTACATCGACATGACCACCGACAACGTCGCGGCGCTCCAGGAGATTCGCGCGGTGATACGTGCGCAGTCGGGCGCGGCCACCTGCCTCGGCTTCGGGCCGCGCTTCCTGCATTCGACCGGACAGGCGTACAAGGGCGGCCCCAACTCCGGCGTGTTCCTGCAGATCACCTGCGACGACGCGCAGGATCTCGAGGTGCCCGGGCGTGACTTCACGTTCGGCGTGGTCAAGGCGGCGCAGGCGCGCGGCGACTTCGGCGTCCTCGAGGAACGGGGGAGGCGCGCCCTGCGCGTGCACCTGGGCCCCGACGTGTTCGCCGGCCTGCAGGCGCTGCGGCAGGCGGTGGAGGCGACGTACCAGTGAGCACACCGACGACCGGCCCGTCGCGTCGCGCACCCATCACGCCGGCCGACCCGGCCGTCTTCGTCGGGTTCGGCGCCTCCGGCGACCTCACGCGCCGGAAGCTGGTACCGGCGCTGATCAACCTGCGGCGGGCCGACGCCCTGCCCGCCGGGTTCGCCTTCCTCGCGGTGATCCGCCAGGCCGACGTGGGTGGCACGCTCGCCGAGGACGTGTTGCGGACCGCCGACGAGCACCTCGACACGCCGCTCACCGATGAAGAACGTGGCTGGTTCCTCGGGCGCATCGGCGTGGTCGTCGGCGACGTCGAGCAGCCGGCGCTCTACGCCGACATCGCCGCCCGCCTGGCGGAACTGCAGGCCGAGCACGGCACGGGCGGCAATGCGTTGTTCTACCTGGCGACGCCGCCGCAGTTGTTCGCGCCGATCGCCGCCGGACTCGGCCAGGCCGGGTTGCTCGACGAGGCCGCCGCCGGCGGCTGGCGGCGCGTGATCGTGGAGAAGCCGTTCGGCAGCGACCTGGCGTCGGCGCAGGCGCTCAACCGGGCGCTGGCCGCCGTGCTGAACGAGCGGCAGATCTACCGAATCGATCACTACCTCGGCAAGGAGACCGTGCAGAACCTGATGATCTTCAGGTTCGCCAACAGCATCTTCGAGCCGATCTGGAACCGCCGGTACGTCGATCACGTGCAGATCACCGTCGCCGAGTCGGACGGCATCGGATCGCGCGGCGGCTACTACGACGCGGCCGGCGCGCTGCGCGACATGGTGCAGAACCACCTGTTCATGCTGCTGGCCCTCACCGCGATGGAGCCGCCCATCTCCTTCGACGCCGATGCCGTGCGTGACGAGCGACTCAAGGTGCTGCAGGCCATCGCGCCGTTCACCAGGGCGATGGTGCAGCGCGACGTGGTGCGGGCGCAGTACGCCAGCGGTCGCGTCAAGGACGTCCCGGTCAAGGGCTACCCACAGGAGGACCGGGTGGCGGCCGGGTCGACCACCGAGACCTTCGTGGCCCTGCGCCTGCAGATCGAGAACTGGCGCTGGGCCGGCGTGCCGTTCTACCTCCGCACCGGCAAGCGGCTGGCGCGCCGCGTGTCGGAGATCGCCGTCCACTTCCGGCAGCCGCCGTTCATGATGTTCCGCGACACGGGGGTCCGCAGCCTGAACTGCAACGTGCTGGTGATCCGCGTCCAGCCGGAGGAGGGCATCACGCTCCACGTCGATGCCAAGGTCCCCGGCCAGGCCCTGGACCTCGAGACCGTCGCGATGGACTTCAAGTACGACGATGCCTTCGCGCAGACGCCGTCGACCGGCTACGAGACGCTGCTGTACGACGCGCTCACCGGCGACCAGACGCTGTTCCACCGCGCCGACAGCACCGAGGTCGGCTGGCAGGTGGTGATGCCCATTCTCGAAGCGTGGCAGTCGCAGCCGGCGCCGCCCTGCTACGAGTCGGGGAGCTGGGGGCCCGAGGAGTCCCACGAACTGCTGGAGCGCGACGGCCGCGAGTGGCGCCGCCCGTGACGACGATCGGCATGCCGCGTGGAGCCGTGCTGCGCCTGGCCGCGACGCCCGATGCCCTGGCCGCGGCGGCCGCCAGCGAGGTGCTGGCGGTGATCGAGGCCGCGATGGCGTGGCGGGGCGAGGCGCACCTGGCGCTGGCCGGCGGGCGCACGCCCGCGGCGCTGTACCAGGCGCTCGCGGCGCTCCCGTTCGACGGCTGGGCGCACGTCCACGCGTGGTTCGGCGACGAACGGACGGTGCTGCCCGACGACCGGGAGAGCAACTACCGCATGGCGCGGGAGTCGCTGCTCGACGTCGTGCCGATCCCCGCGTCGCAGGTGCATCGCCTCGAAGGGGAGCGTTCGCCTGCCGAGGCGGCGTCGGCCTACGACGAGGCGCTGCGCGCCCTCGCAGCCCGCCAGGAGCGCCCGGCGCCGACCTTCGACCTGCTGCTGCTCGGCATGGGCGCCGACGCCCACACGGCCTCGCTGTTCCCGGGCTCGCCCCTGCTCGAGGGCGACCTCGCTGCCGGCCCCTGCGCCGCCGCCGTGCACGTGCCGGCGATGGACACATGGCGGCTCACGATCACGCCACGCGTCATCCGCGCCGCGCGCACGATCCTGGTGCTGGTGGCCGGCATCGACAAGCACCAGGCCCTCGTGCGGGTGCTCGGCGAGGACTCGCCGTTGGCCGATGCGCCAGCGACGCTGCTGCTCGACGCCCCCGGCGACGTCGCATGGTTCGTCGATCGCGCCGCGCTGTTCGGCGAGTGACGGCCGCCTAGGCCTGCCGCTGGCAGCCCGGGAACGTCGCGAGCATCTGCGGCCCCAGGTAGCCGAGCTCCTGCCGCAAGCCGATCTCCGACGTGTAGTAGGCGTCGATGGTGGCCTGCTTGACGCGTGCGAACGCCCGCACGTCGTCGCCGTCCAGCGCCCGCTCGCGGGCGCTCACCGCGTCGAGCACGCGTCGTCGTGCCGCCTCGTCGAGCGTGGCGAAGGGGCCGCCGGCCGTGCGCGTGCACGTGGCATCGAACGCCGCGAGTTGGGTTCGCCAGTCGTCCTGCGTCGCGCCGGGGCCATGCGCCACCACGAGGTCGATGAACTCGGCCACGCGCGCCGCGCGTGCGCCGGGCGACCGCGGCGTCGTCGGGATGATGCACTCGGAGAGCGCCTCGAGCAGGCGGTGCTCGTCCGCGGTGAAGAAGGTCGGCTGGTACGGCCCTGGCGACGGTTGCCAGCGCGCCAGTGCGCCGGCGGCGGCTTCGAGGTGCACCCGGGCGATCCCGGCGCCGAGGAGCGCGAGCACGAGTCGTCGGTTGAGGTCGGTCATCCCACATCTCCCGTCCGCAGGCCCTCGGCCAGGTACTCGCTGGCACGCCAGGCGAGCGCCATGATCCAGGTGGTGATGCCGTGGGTGCCGGGACTGGTCACGAACCCGCTGGCGTCGGTCACGAACAGGTTGGGCACGTCGTGGGCCTGGCCCCAGCGGTTCAGCACGCTGGTCTTCGGGTCGATCCCCATGCGGGCCGTGCCGCATTCGTGGGTGGCGTCGCCGAGCGGTTCGAGTCGCTTCTCGTAGGGCAGGATCTCGGCGCCACAAGCACGGAGGATCTGCTCCATCCACCCGTACATGTCGTCCATCATCCGGCGTTCGTTGTCGCCGTGACCGCAGGTGAACCGGACTTGCGGGATCCCGAACGCGTCGGTGCGGGCCGGGTCGATCTCGAAGCGATTCTCGTAGCGTGACAGGCACTCGCCGTAGCCGCGCAGCGAGAGCACGCTGCCGTAGCGGCTGTAGATCTCGTCCTTGAGCGACGCGCCGTAGCCGGGGATGCCCTGCGCCGCCGTGGCGCTGCGGCCGAAGCCGGTGCCGAGCAGGATGAAGTAGCCGCCGTGGTACCCGGTGCGTCGCCCGTAGTTGAAGCGCGGGATGGTGGCGTGACTGCCACCGGCGCCGTCGTCGTTCACCCGCGGCCGGTTGCGCCACGTCGGCAGGATGCCGACCATCGGGCCGCTCTTGATCGTGTCCATCAGGTGATGGCCCAACCGGCCGCTCGAGTTGGCCAGGCCGTCGGGGTGTTGCCGCGACCGCGAGTTGAGGAGCAGCCTGCCGGTCTCCACGGTGCTCGCCGCCAGCACCACGGCCCGCGCCGTCACCTCCTCGTCCTGCCGGGTGCGGGCGTCGATGAAGGCCACGCCCCGGGCGCGCCCCCGATCGTCGACCAGGACCTCACGCGCCACGGCATGGGTTCGCAGGGTGAAGTTCGGTCGGCCCTGCAGCTTCGGCACGATCGCGTCCAGCGTGCTGAACCGCGCGCCGACGGGGCAGCCACGGCCGCACCCGGAGCAGTAGTGGCACTTCGGTCGGCCGTCGTGCGGCACGCTGAGGGCCGCCGTCCGCTCGCTGAGCACCGGCACGCCAATCCGGTCGCAGGCCGCCTTGAGGTCGCGCTCGGTGCAGCGCCACGGGTGCGGTGGCCCGGCATAGATGCCGTCGGGCATGTTCGTGTACCGGTCGGCCTCGCCGGCGATGCCCACCAACCGCTCCACCTTGTCGTAGTAGGGCGCGAGGTCCTCGTAGTCGAGCGGCCAGTCGTCGCCGTACCCCTGTCGCGACGCCGGCTTGAAGTCCAGCGGCCCGTGACGGAAGCAGGAGCGGCCCCAGGTGTTGGTGCGACCGCCGACCGCCCGCAGCCGTGTCCAGTGGAAGCGATCCGGCGCGTCGTAGGTGTCTTCGCGAGGATTGGTGTACAGGTGCGCGGTGTACTCGTTGATCTTCCAGAGCCCGTCGTACTTGCCCGGCGGCCCCTCGCCGCGGAACTTCAAGTCCCACGGCATCTGGTGGGACATGAAATCGGCAGCCGGGGTCAGCATGCGGCCGGCCTCGAGCATCAGCACCCGCGCGCCTGCGTTCACCAGCACCAGCGCGGCGGTCGCGCCGCCCGCACCCGAGCCCACCACGATCACGTCGTAGTCCTGCGCCATGTGCGCGTCCTCTCCTGGATGGCGGCCAGTCTATGCCAGGCGACGACCTTCGGCGACTGGGCGCCCGAGGCCAGCGCTGGGAGCTCGAGCTGCCGCCGTGAGCGTGAGCCGTGAGCGACCCCTCACGTCAGCTCGATGATCTCCACGTCGGCCTGGCCAGGCGAGAGGGTGAGGCGCGCGACGCTGGGCACCACGTCGAAGCGCTTCGGCCCGGCCGCGCCGGGATTGATGACCAGGCGGCCGCCGGCCCGGTGCACCAGGGCGCGGTGGGTGTGACCGAAGACGATGATCCCGGCATCCCGGTAGCGATGGAGGAGGGCCTCCGGGTCCGGGCGGCGCAGCTCGTGGCCGTGACTGACGTGGACCTGCCAGCCCTCGACGGTCAACCACTGGTGGGCCTCCAGCCCCGGCGTGTGCGCGTCGTCCACGTTGCCGAAGACCGCGTGGACCGGCGCCAGCGCACCGAGCTCGATCAGGACGTCGCGACTGCCGACGTCGCCAGCGTGCAAAATCAACGCGACCCCGTTCAAGGCATGCATCGCCGATGCGCGCACCAGCCCGTGTGTATCGGAAATGAGGCCCACCGTCGTCGGCATGCGTCTTGTATTGCATCGATCGATTCCGATGTCCACCTCGCCACGCGATCTCGCCATCGTCACTCCGATTCACGGCCGCTACCTCCTGCGCGTACCGGAGTCGCCCGACCTGGGGCCGATTCGCAATGCACCGATGGCGGTCGGCTTCCACGGGTACGGCGAATCGGCGGAGGCCCATCTCGAACGGCTCGAGGCGATTCCCGAACTGGCCAACTGGACGCTGGTCAGCATCCAGGGGCTGCACCGTTTCTACGACCGCTCCCGCCAGGTCGTGGCCAGCTGGATGACGTCGCAGGATCGGGAGGACGCCATCGAGGACAACCTCCGCTACGTGCGCAGCGTCGTGACCGAGGCCATCCACCACACCGGGGAGCCGCAGGCGCTCGTGTACATCGGCTACTCGCAGGGGGTGGCGATGGCCTGGCGCGCCGCCGTGCTCGGGGCGCGACGGGTCGACGGCCTCGCCGTGTTCGGTGGCGACGTCCCGCCCGAACTGCATGTGCGACCGCTGACGCAGTGCCCGGCGGTGCTGATCGGGCGCGGCCGCGACGACGCGTACTACACGGCCGACAAGTTCAAGGCCGATCTCGACATGCTGGCCGGGCGGTTCGTCGTCGTCGAGCCCTACGAGGTGGTGGGCGGCCACGCCTGGTCGTCGGACGTGGGCACCGAGGTGGGCGGCTTCGTGGCGCGGTTGGTGAACCCGACCGCGGCGGCCAATCCGTGAGCGCCGGCGCGTGAATCACTCGTAGCGCAGGGCCTCGACGGGATCGAGGCGGGCGGCCCGCCGGGCCGGCAGGTACCCGGCCAGGATGCCGGTGCCGATCGACATGCCCAGCCCCGCCGCGACCGCCCATCCCGGGGGCACCGCCGAGAACCCGCTGACGAACAACGAGGCGAGCAGGCCCAGGCCGACCGCGAGCAGGACGCCGGCCAGCCCGCCGATGCCCGAGAGCACGGCGGCTTCCACCAGGAACTGCTGCAGCACCGCGGATCGGGGCGCGCCGAGCGCGAGGCGCACGCCGATCTCACGCGTCCGCTCGGTCACCGCGATCACCATCACGTTGGCGATGCCGATGCCGCCGATGAGCAGGCTCACGGCCGCCAGCGCGACCGTGACGGCGCCGATGGCGGCGCTCACCTGGTCGAACGTGCGGATGATCTGGTCGGCCGACGAGAGGTTGAAGTCGTTGGGGGCGTCGGGCGCGAGGCCGCGGAGCCGCCGCAGGACGAAATCGGCCTCGGCACGCGCCGCTTCGCGCAGGCCCGGCTTCGCCCGGATGTAGAGCACGGTCCGATCCACGCCAGGGTACCGGCGCTTCACCGTGCCGGTTGGCAGCGCCAGCACGGAGTCCTGCCGGTTCTCGCCGAAGAACCCGCCCCTGCGCGGCGCGATCTCGCCGACCACCGTGTAAGTGTCGCCCGAGAGCTGCAGCGTGCGCCCGACCGCCGTGCGTCCGCCGAAGAGCGCGCGCGACAGGCTCGCGCCGATCACGCACACCCGGGCGCCCGAGCGGTCTTCCAGCTCGGTGAACGGCCGCCCGGCGGCGAACTCGGCGCCGATCACCTCGTACAGGTTCGGCGAGGCGCCCTCGACCAGCACGGTGTCCGACTCCGCGCCGCCGGCCCGGGCCACCAGCGGCCGGCCGTCGATCACCGTCGGCACGATCACCTGCACCGCCACTTCCCGGACCGACGGGGCGAGCCGCGCGATGACCGGCGCGAACTCGGGTTGGAGCGGCTTGCGCTGGGCCTCCCGCTCCGACGCCGCCGCGTACGGGTCGCCCGTCAGGTGGAACGCGAAGATGTTCTCGGTGCCCAGCTCCCGGAACAGGAGCGCGACCTGATTGCGCACGTTGGCGAGCACCGAGGCGACCAGCACCACGGTGACGATGCCGATGACGATCCCGACGCTGGCCAGGATCGACCGCGACAGGTTGGCGCGCACCGAGGAGAAGGCGAGCCCGACGATCTCGCGCCACAGCCGGAGCCGCTGCGACATGCCCATGCGCGCGTGACTCATTCCTGTCGCAGGGCCTCGATCGGGTCGATGCGTGAGGCGATGCGCGCCGGGTACCAGCCGGCGATCACGCCCGCGCCGCCCGCCGCGGCCAGGCTCCACAGCGCGGTCGTCAGCGGCACCGGCAGGGCGAGACCGGCGAGCCGGCCGGCCAGCGAGAGCACGCCCCAGGCCACCGCCAGCCCGATGGCCCCGCCGACCACCGCCGTCAGCAGTGCCTCGGCCACCACTTCGGTCGTCACCTCGCTGCGTGTGGCGCCGAGCGCCCGGCGGATGCCGATCTCGCGCGTCCGCTGCGCCACCGACACCAGCACCGTGTTGGTCACCACGACGACCGCGGCGAGCAGGGCCATGAAGGCGATGGGGATGGCGGCCGCGCCGATGCGGTCGGACAGCCGGAGGACGAACGTCCGGGCGGCCTCGGGGGAGAGGATGTCGAACGTGTCCGGCCTGCCGGGTTGCAGCTGCCGGCGGGCCCGCATGCCGGCACGCGCCGCGCCCTCGGCTTCCTCGGAGGGAATGTTGCGCCCGGTGGCGAAGACCTGCAGCGTCGCCGGTGCGCCGAAGGTGCGCTCGAACGCGGTCAGCGGGATGTACACGTAGCGATCGAGCGAGACGCCGCCGCCCGTGCCCTGCGGACGCACCAGGCCGATGACGCGGAAGCCGCGCCCACCGAGGCGCACGACCTGCCCGAGCGGGTCGGATGCCGGGAACAACGTGGTCGCGATTTCGTTGCCGATCACGGCCACCTGCGCCGCCTGCTGGTCCTCGGCGGGGAGGAAGAAGCGGCCCTCGCCGATGTCGAGGTCGCGGATGCGCGACAGCTCCGCCGTCGTCCCGTTGACGTTGGCCGCCTCGTACTTGCGCCCGCCGGCGCTGATGTCGGCGGCTCGCTGCGTCGTCGGCGCGACGAGGATTGCCTCGCGAGCCACTCGATCGAGGTAGCGCGCGTCGGCGCGCCGGATGGGCGGATTGCGGCGCAGGCGGTCCGCCACTTCCTGCCGACTCAACTGACCGGCGACGACCTGCGCGACCACGAACGTGTTGCTGCCGACGGTCCGGGCGCCGACGGCGAGCGCGTACTGGCGCACGCCCTCCAGCCCCGCGGTGGTGAGAAGCATGGTGGCCACCGCGGTCGCGACGGCCAGCGTCGCGAGCGACGACCGTAGCGGATTGCCACGGGCGGTGGCGGCAGCCTGCGTGAGCGCGTTGCGCAGGCGGGTGAGGGAACGGGGCGCGGGCACGTGGCTGCTCTGACGCCCGACGGGGGCGTCCCGGTGCATCATCATGCCGGAGATTGCGCCAGGTCCGGGACTCGCCCGACCTCGTGCGCGTCCTAAGCCGGCAATGCGTCGACGCACCCTCGTGATCGGAGCCCTGGTGCTGGGGCTCGTGGCAGCAGCAGCCCTCGTCGCCCGTCGTGGCCCGGCCGGCATCGAGGTGGACACGGCCGCCGTGACGCGCCGTCCCCGCCTGCAGGCCTTCGTGACCGCCTCGGGCGAGATCGTGGCCGATCGCTACGCCGACATCGGGTCGAGCGTGATGGGCCGCATCGACGACCTGCGCGTGAAGGAAGGCGACCAGGTCCGCGCCGGCCAGGTGCTCGCGCGGCTCGACCCGGTGCAGGCGCGCAGCCAGCGCGATGCCGCCACGGCCGGCGTCCAGGCCCTCGCTGCCGAGCAGGTGGCGGCTCGTGAGCAGGCGCGCGCGGCACGCGCCGACATCGAGGCCGCCCGCGCCCGCGTCGCCGAGACGGAGGCGAACCAGCGGCGCGTCGAGGCGTTGTTCAAGGAACGGCTCGTCTCGGCTGCCGAGCGTGACACCGCCCAGGCCGCCGCCGATGGCGCCCGGGCGCAGCTGGCCGCCGCCCAGGCGGCGGTCGCGCGGGCCGACGAGAGCATCCGGACCGCCGAGCGCCGTCAGCAGCAGGCGCGCGCCCAGGCCGCCGGCGCCGGCGACCTCCTCTCGAAGACCGAGATCACCTCGCCCATCGACGGTGTGGTGTCGCGCATGCAGGTCCGGCAGGGCGAGATGGTCGTGATCGGCATCCAGAACCAGCCGGGCACCACGCTGATGACCATCTCCGACCTCACCGACATCAACGCGGAGATCAAGGTCGCCGAGGCCGACGTGATGCGCCTGAAGCTCGGGCAGCCGGCGACCGTCTCGCTCGACGCCGTGCCCGGCCGCACGTTCAGCGGCAAGGTCATCGAGATCGGTACCGGCGCGCTGCCACCGCCGACCGGCGCCGCTGCGACGGCCGCGGCGCGCGAGTTCCGCGTCGTCGTGCGCATCACCGATGCCGACACCGGCCTGCGTCCCGGCCTGACCTGCGACGCCGAGATCCTCACCGACGAGCGGCCCAACGCCATCGTCGTGCCGCTGCAGGCGGTGGTGCTGCGTCAGCTCGCCGGGCGGGAAGACGACGCGACCGGCGTCTTCGTCGTCAAGGACGGCACGGCGCGGTTCGTGCCGGTGAAGACCGGCATCATCGGCGGGCTGCTGATCGAGGTGGCCGGCGTCGAGCCCGGCACCGAAGTCGTCTCAGGCCCCTTCCAGGTGCTCCGCACGCTGAAGGACGGCGACAAGGTGACCGCGGCCAGGAAGTGATGCCGCGATGCCGGGAACGCCGGCAATGGCGGAGCGCCGACGTAAACGTCGGCGCCCACGAACAGCACGTTTCGTGGCCGTCGACGTTCACGTCGACGGTCAGTGATCCCGGCTTCATCAGCCAGAATTCCGCAACCCCGCCGTGATGCCGGCGATCGTCCGCACCAGCGGGCGCGCGGCGTCGGGGTCGCCGCCCCGGTGCGCGCGCAGCAGAGCCACCTGCATGGCGTTGATCGGGTTGACGTAGGGGTTGCGCAGGCGGATGGTGCGCTGCACGACCGGGTGCCGATCGAGCAGGCGGTCCGCTTCAACGATGCGCAGCACGACGTCGGTGGTGCGCGCGTGTTCGTCGGCGATGCGCGCGAAGTGGCCGTCGGGATCGGCGCTTTCCGGCACGAGGTCGAGGTAGGCCTTGGCGATCTCGAGGCTCGACTTGGCCAGCGTCATCTCCAGGTTCTCGACGATCGAGCGGAAGAACGGCCAGTCGCGATAGAGGCGCCGCAGTTGCTCGAGGCCTTGCGGCGTCTCCAGCAGCGGCGCCAGGCCGCTCCCGCACCCGAACCACGCCGGCAGCAGCGACCGGTTCTGCGTCCACGAGAACACCCAGGGAATCGCCCGCAACGACTGCAGGTACTCGGCATCGGCCGACGGCCGGCGTGCCGGCCGCGAACCGATCTCGAGCAGCGCCAGTTCGTCGACGGGCGTGAACGACCGGAAGAACGGCACGAAGGCCGGGTTCTGC
This sequence comes from Luteitalea sp. TBR-22, assembly GCF_016865485.1. NCBI lineage: Bacteria > Pseudomonadati > Acidobacteriota > Vicinamibacteria > Vicinamibacterales > Vicinamibacteraceae > Luteitalea > Luteitalea sp. TBR-22. The sequence goes on from NZ_AP024452.1 coordinate 2,468,132, forward strand.
CATACGAACGCGCGGAACGCCTGTTCCGAGGCGCGCGCCGCCTGCGCCATCAGCTCGCGGCCGTAGGCGGGCGCACTCGACCCCGTGACGTTCGGGAAGACCGACAGCAGCGTCGCCGAGAGCGCCGCCTCGAGGTTGCGATACGCCAGGCCGGGCAGGCCGTACTTGAACGAGATGGTCTCGCCCTGTTCGGTCAGCTTGAGGCGCCCGCGGGCGTGGCCGCCAGGCTGCGCGAGAATCGCGGCGTGGGTGGGGCCGCCGCCGCGCCCGGTGCTGCCGCCGCGACCGTGGAAGATCGTCAGCTCGAGGCGATGCCTGGCCGCAACGGCCGACAGGTCTTCCTGCGCGCGGTAGATCTCCCACTGCGCGGCGAGGTAGCCGCCGTCCTTGGCCGAGTCCGAGTAGCCGACCATCACCTCCATCCGGCGTCGCCTGGCCTCGAGTACCGCGCCGTACTCCGGCGAGGTCGCCAGCGCCTCGACGATGCTGCCGGCGCGCTGCAGGTCGTCGATGGATTCGAACAGCGGCACGATCGACATCGTGAGGCCCGCGCCGCGCGCGAGCTCCACGGCCTGCAGCACCGGCTCGGCGCCTGTCGTGCCCGACAGGATCAGCGTGTCGCACGCCGCGGGGCCGTGCTGTCGCTGCAGGTCGGCCACCACCTGCAAGGTCTCCTTGACGCGATCGGCCTGCGCCGTCAGGTCGCGGCAATGCACGCGCACGTCGAGCTTGGCGACGTGGAAGCCGAAGAGCTCGACGCGCCGGCGGAGCGCGGCCAGGCGCCCGTTGGCGATGCGCTCGCCGCGATGTGCGCGCAGCGACGCGTCGATGACCTCGAGGTCGGCGACGAACTCGTGGACGTGGCCGTAGCCGCCCGGCTGGTTCTCCGCCGTCGCCAGCAGGCGGTGGTGCATCAGCCACAGCTTGCGTCGGTACGGCTCGTCGTCGGCCGAAGCGGTGCTCTCGCCGGTGCCGAGGCCGGGGAGGCGCTGCTCGTCGGCGGCAATGGAGGTGAGCAGGGCCTCGTTGACCTCCACCAGCGTGCGCGAGACACCCATCGTGCGCGCGAGCTCGCGCACCTCGTCGGCGTAGCGGCGGAGCACGAGCTCTCGCGCACGGTGCGCCGCGGCTCGGAGTGTCGCCGGGCCGGCGTTGGGGTTGCCGTCCTGGTCACCGCCGATCCAGCTGCCGAAGCGGAGCGGCAGGGGCGCGCCCGGGATCCGGCGCCGGTAGTCGCCGACCAGTGCCGGCGCGACGTCGAACAGGCTCTGCTCGAAGAACCACAGGCCGTGGCGGATCTCGTCGACGACGCGCGGCCGCTTGGCGCGGGTCTCGTCGGTCTGCCACAGCGTCGTGATCTGCTCGGCGAGCGCGTCCTCGATGTCGCGGCGGCCCGGATCGGACAGCTGCGGGTCGTCGAGGCGGTGCAGCAACGCGCTGATCTGCAACTGCGCGGTCAGCACCGTGCGCCGCGTCGCCTCGGTGGGGTGCGCGGTGAGGACCAGTTCGAGCGACACGCGCCGCGAGGCGTCGCGCAGCTGCCCGCTCGTGACGCCGGCGGCCTGCAACTGCTGGAAGGCGGCGTCGAGCGACTCGGCGGCCACCCGGCGCTCGACGGCGTACTGCCGGCGCCGACGGATCCGGTGGTGCTGCTCGGCGAGGTTGGCCAACTGGAAGTACAGCGAGAAGGCGCGCACCAGCCGGCCCTGCTCGTCGATCGGCAGATCGGCCACGAGGTCCTTGACGGCGTCGAAGTCGCCGGCGCGCGAGGTCTGGCGCACGCGCTCTTCGGCGTCGTAGAGGGCCTGGCCCTCCTGCTCGAGGATGACGTGTCCGAGCAACTCGCCGAGCAGGCGGACGTCGCGACGAAGGGGACCCTGCGAATCGGGAGCGGGCGGCGGCGCCACGGGCATCCGCTCATTCTAGGCGGCATGGCGCGCGTACCTGTGCTATTTGTGTCGCTTATGTCGCGATACGAGCGGGCCCGGACCGGCACCTGCGCCGCGACGAAGGAGCCTGCATGAGCGGAGGCACGGGTTCGACCTCGGCCGAAGCGCCGATTCCGGCGTTCGGCGAGGTGCTGGGGCATCCACGACCGCTGTGGATGCTGTTCATGACGGAGTTCTGGGAGCGCTTCGCCTTCTACGGCATCCGCTGGGCGCTGGTCCTCTACATCGTCGCGCAGTTCCATGCCGGCAGCCCGACGGGCGAGGAGCCGGCCAGCCAGCTGTACGGCGCGTACCTCGCACTGGTCTACGCGGCGGCGATCTTCGGCGGCTACGTGGCCGACAAGATCCTCGGCTACCAGCGGTCGATCCTGCTCGGTGCGGTGATCATGGCGTGCGGGCTCTTCATGATCGCGGTGCCCGACCCGCGGATCTTCGAGTTCGGCCTCGCCACGGTGATCGTCGGCAACGGCCTGTTCAAGCCGAACATCTCCGCGATGGTCGGCAAGCTCTACGCGCAATCGGATGGGCGGCGCGACTCCGGCTTCACCATCTTCTACATGGGCATCAACGCGGGGGCCTTCCTCGCGCCCGTCCTGACCGGCTGGCTGGCCGAGCAGGTGTTCGGCACGGCGGCGATGCCGGCCTACAAGTACGTGTTCATCGCCTCGGGCCTGGGCATGCTGGTGAGCCTGGTGTGGTTCTGGTTCGGGCGCCGGCAGTTGCAGGGCATCGGCGCGCCGGTCGTCGGCCTCGAGGGCGTGCAGACGGTGGCCTACGTGGCGGTCGGGTGCCTGGTGGCCATCCCGGTGATGTGGGTGCTGCTGGCGCAACTGGGCGCCACGACGCTGCAGTACGTGCTCACCGCGATGTTCGTCGGGTTGTGCGCGCTGCTGCTGGCCGAGGGCGTGCGCAACGGGCCGGTGGCGCGCGACAAGGCGATCGCGATGCTGATCATCTTCGCCTTCAACGTGATGTTCTGGATGTTCTTCGAGCAGGCGGGCAGCTCGTTCACCTTCCTGGCCGACAAGATCGTCGACCGGCAGTTCGGCGACTGGACGTTCCCGGTCGCCTGGTTCCAGTCGGTCAACTCGATCGCGATCATCGGCCTGGCGCCGGTGGTGGCCTGGGTGTGGGTGAAGCTGGGGGAGTGGAACCCGTCGATCCCGCGCAAGTTCGGCCTCGGCCTGGTGTTCAACGGCCTGGCGTTCCTGCTGCTGATGTTCGCGCTCTCGAGCCTGGTCGACGCTGCCGGCAAGATCCCGTTCTGGACGCTCTTCATGGTCTACGTGATCCAGTCGGTGGGCGAGCTCTGCCTGTCGCCGATCGGCCTCTCGATGGTCACCAAGCTCGCGCCGGTGCGCCTGGTGGGCTTCGGCATGGGCGGGTGGTTCCTCTCGACCGGGATCGGCAACAACCTGTCGGGCATCTTCGCCGGGTACGTGAGCGGCGAGACCGGCATGACGACGGCCTCGGCACTGGGCGGGTACACGTTCGGCTTCTGGGCCCTGGTGATCTCGGGCGTGATCCTGCTGGCGGTGTCGCCGGTGCTGAACCGGTTGATGCACGGGGTGAAGTAGCGGGAGCCACAGTCATGACTCATGAGTCATGACTCATGACGAGCAAAGGGGAAAGGGGCAAGGGACAAGGGGAGAAGGGGAGAAGACCCAGGGGCGGTGCCGGCTGTCATCTGCGCGCTGATCGGGAGATCGCGGAGATCACCTGCCCGACCGACGTGGCTTCGACTCGCAGCTCCTGCAGGACAGGCTTCTCGAACACCCCGACGGCTTCGGCGAGGCGCAGCCACCACTGCGCCTCGCCGATTTCCTTTTTCGAGATGGCCACCTTGGCAACGAAGTCGGGCTTCGACTGCGCCGCCGTGGCTTCCGACAGGTTTGCGCCTACCGACGTCGCCGACGCCACGAGCTGTCGGCTGATGGCCCGGCGAACGATGTCCTTGAACCACGGATCGTCGCTGAGTGCGCAGACGCGCACGGCAAACACGAAGGCGCGATCATGGATGTCATGTCGCATGTCGCAGACCTTCTGCAGCGCGTGTGCCAACGCGCCACCTCACAAAACGCCATCTGCCGGTCGCCGACCTACGGCGGCGAGTCAAGACCTGCCATCACAACGACGAGGAGCCGGAGGCAGAAACTGCCATCCGGCTCCTTTGTCCTTCTACCTTGCCCCTTGCCCCTTCAGTCCTTGCCGGTCATGACTCATGACTCATGACTGATGACTCACGACCGAGCCGCCAGCCTCACACCCACTCCGGCGGCGGCTGGATCGCCGGATCCGGCGGGCCGCCGGCGTCGGCGCGGCCGGAGCCTTCCAGGCGGCTGATCGCGCGCACGGTCATGTCGTGGTCGCAGGCGATCTGGCACGAGAGGCGCACGCCCGTGAGCCCCTTCTGCTCGAGCTTCTCCTTCTCGGCGCGCGTCATCGTCGAGGGCTCGCCCTCGATGAACTCGACGCGGCAGGTGGTGCAGCGGGCATTGCCGCCGCAGGCGTGGAGGATGTCCACGCCCTGCTGCTCGATGGCCAGCACCAGCCGCTGCCCCTGCGGCACGTCGTACGTCCCCACTCCCTCGATCGTCAGTTTCGGCATCTGTATCCCTCTGGCCGCGGCGTCGATCGCCCGGCATTCCGATCCGCGATCCGCGGAACCCGATCCGCGAATCCCTAGAAGAACTTCTTCAACAGCCCGATCGCGCCCTGCTTCCACGGCACCCGGTGCGAGATGCCCGAGGCCTGCGCGAACGAATCCTTGTGCGCGATGTACCACTCGAAGTTCCGCAGCAGCGCGTCGCGGTTCGAGTACTTCGGCGTGAACTGCAACTGGCGCTCGGCCTTCTCGATCGAGACGAACGAGTCCTTCGACGCCGTCTCGTAGACCCACTTGTACAGCGGCGATACCCCGAGCGCCTCGAGGAACCGCAGGCCCCAGATGGCCGGGGCCGCCGGGAAGCCGACGATCTTCCTGCCGAACCCGGCGCGATCGAGCACCACCTGGTAATCCTCGCGCATGGTGAGGAATTCCTTGGCGCCGATGTTGAACGTGTCGTTCACCGCCTCGACGGGCAACTCGAGGCAGCGCACGATCGCCTCGCACAGGTCCTCGACGTCGAGCAACTGGTAGCGGTTGCGCCCGTTGCCGATCATCGGGAAGTTGCGCTGGTCGAGCGCCCAGTCGTACAGCAGCGCGAACACGCCGAGGCGCTCGGGTCCGATGAACGACTTGGGCCGCAGTACGGGCACCACCATGCCCGCCTTCCGGAAGCTCTCGGCGACCCCCTCGGCCTCGACCTTGGCGATCCCGTAGGGGCCCACGCCGTGCAGCGCGTCATCCTCCTTCAGGGGATGGTGGTCCGGGATGCCGTAGACGGCCGTGGACGAGATGTGGACGAACCGCGCGACGCCATGGTCGCGCGACGCCTCCAGCATGATGCGGGTGCCGACGACGTCGGTCGTGTGGATGTCCTCGGGCGAGTAGAGCGGCAGCGCCGCGGCGCAATGGACCACGTGCGTGCAGCCCTCGAGCGCGGTGTCCACGTCGGCGCGCTTCCGGATGTCGCCGAGCACCACGCGCACGTGCGGCGTCATGTCGGGGTATCCGAAGGGCTCGATGTCGAGCGACGAGGTCGCGTATCCCCGCGCATGCAGGTAGCGCAGCAGGTTGATGCCGAGGAAGCCGGATCCGCCCGTCACCAGCACCCGGGGCGCGCGCACAGGCTCTGCGATGGTCATCGTGTCAGCCACAACCCCCTAGTGTAATCCGGCGGGGGCCGGATGCCGGCGGGCCCTTCGCGTTGGCGCGGGGAGAGGCCTGCCTGCCGGACAGTTCGGGCGGCTACACTGGGACCGTGATCGCGTCTCGCCGCACCGTCCTGCTGTTCACCGCTGGAACTGGCGCCGAGGTGCAGGCATTCGCCGAGGCGGCCAGCCGGGCCGGGGCCGACGTGCGGATCGTGTCCGACCGCGTCGACGCCCTTCCCGCGGCCCTGGGCGACGGGGCGATTGCGGCGTCCTTCGCGCGCGATCCGGCGCAGGTCGATCGTGTGCGACGCGCTCTCGATGGCGCGACCATCGACGGCGTCCTCGTCATCGGGCCGGGTCCAGCGTGGCTGGCTGCCCACGTCGCCCGTGACCGCAACCTGCCCTTCCACGCACCCGAGGCCGTGGCGCTCTGCGCCGACCGGCTGCGCATGCGTGGCCGATTCCTGGCCGCCGGACTGCCGACGCCGTGGTTTGTCGGCGTCCCCGCTGGTGGTGACGACGATCTCGGCCTGCTGGCCCGCGTGCGCTTCCCGTGCCTGGTGTCGGCCAGCGACACCGCCGCGCCGGGCGGCGCGCTGCGCTGCGACTCGTGGGACGCCTTCCTCGACGCACGCCGGTCATGGGCCGCGGTCCTGGACGGCGAGGGCGCCGACGCAGGGAGTTCGGCCACCCGCGACCTGATCGTCGAAGGGATCGTGCCGGGTCGCGGCGTCGTCGTCGACGGTGTGCTCGAAGCCGGTGCGCTCCGCGTGTTCGCGCTCTTCGAGGAACTCACCGTGACGGGCCCGTCGGCGACGACCGGCCGCCTGCTCGTGAGCCCGGCCCGCATGCCGCCCGAGGAGCAACACGTGGTGGCTGGCCACGTCGCCCGTGCCGCGCTCGCGCTGGGCCTGCACCATGGCCCGGTGCATGCGACCTGTCGCGTCGACGGCCAGGACATCGTGGTCCTGTCGGTGGCGCCGCGACCGCCGTCGGCGCGCCTGGCGCGCGCCCTCCCGGTCGTGGCGCCCGATCGCACGCGCTGCACGTTCGAGGACGCGCTGCTGGCGCACGCGCTGGGGCGTCCGCTCGATCGCTACGGCCATCAGGCCATTGCGAGCGGGATGCTGGCGTTGCACGCGGCCGAGCCCGGACGCCTCGTGGCCATCGAGGGCGTCGACCAGGTCGGCGCGATGTCGTGGGTGACCGGACTCGAGGTCCTGGCGCAGCGAGGGGAACAGCTGAGGCCCGGAGGCGGCCGCACCAGCGTCGCGGTGGTGTACGCCCAGGGCGCGCAGCCAGACGACGTGATCGCGACCCTGGAGGCGGCGGCGCGTCGGCTGCGCGTGGTGGTCGATGGGACGCCTACGTCGTCGAGCTAGGCGTGTACCCCGGAGGCAAGGACGCGCCCTCTCCGAAGAAGTACTCCTCCATGTGCTTGGCCACCAGATCCTGCGCCTCCTTCTGCCACGGCATCAGGCGATATTCGTTCAGGATCATCTTCATCCGCTCTTCCCACATGTCCCAGGCCTCCTGGGACACGCTATCGTAGATACGCTGTCCGAGCGGTCCCGGCCACGGGGCTTCCTCGAGCGCCGGCAGTTCCCGCCCCAGCTTCACGCAATGCACGGTACGCATGGGGCGATCGTACCAGAGCCCTAGACATGTCCTTGCTCCATCGCCTGCGCTCCTCGCGCCGACTCCTGGTCACCCTCGGCGTGCTCGGGGGCAGCTTCCTCGCGGCCATGGAAGCGACGATCGTCGCCACCGCGATGCCCACGGTGGTGGACCAGTTCGGTGGCCTGGCGCACTACAGCTGGGTGTTCTCCGGCTACATGCTCACGTCCACCGTGACGACCCCGGTGTGGGGGCGACTGGCCGACGTCCACGGACGGCGCCGACCGTACCTCCTCGCGCTCGGCTTGTTCATCGTCGGGTCGATGCTGTGTGGGGCGGCGACGTCGATGACGCAACTGATCGCCTACCGGGCGCTGCAGGGCATCGGCGCGGGCGGGATGCTGCCGCTCGGCATGGTCATCATGGGCGACATGTTCACCCTCGAGGAGCGCGCCCGGGCCCAGGGGCTCTTCGCCGCCGTGTGGGGCGTCTCGTCGGTGGCCGGCCCGCTGGTCGGCGCGGTGCTGACCGAAAGCGCGTCCTGGCGGTGGATCTTCTTCATGAACCTGCCGTTCGGCCTGGTCGCCGCCTGGCTGGTGGGCACCTACCTCGTCGACCGGCACGCCGAGCGCAAGGGAGACGTCGACTACGTGGGCGCGGCCCTGCTCATGGCCGCCGTGTCGGCGCTGATGCTCGCCCTGAACCAGACCGGCGTGCGCGACGCGACGTTGTCACCCGGCGTGGTGCGCGCCCTCTATGCCGGCGCCGTACTGCTTGGTGTCGTGTTCGTGGCCCGCGAGCGGCGCACCGAGCACCCGCTGCTGCCGGTGTCGCTCCTCGGCCAGCGCATGGTGGCCACCACCACCCTGACCGGAACGTTGCTCGGCATCGGCATCTTCGGCGCGCTGGCGTTCGTGCCGCTGTACGTGCAGGCGGCGCTGGGCCGATCGGCGCGCGAGGCCGGAAGTGTGCTCACGCCCTTGCTCCTCGGTTGGGTGCTCACCTCGATCGTCACGGGGCGGCTGATCCCGAGGTTCGGGTTCCGGCCCTTCATCATCGGCGGCCTGTCCTTCGTCACCGTCGGCTTCGTCGGCCTGGCGATGGTGGGGCTGGACAGCCCGATGTGGAAGATGCGCGTCGATCTGGGCCTGATGGGCATCGGCATGGGCATGACGATGCTGTCGTTGCTGTTGGCCGTGCAGGGGACGGTGGCGCGCGAGCAACTCGGCGTGGCCACCTCGCTGGGGCAGTTCACGCGCAGCATCGGCGGCGCCATCGGGGTGGCCGTGATGGGGGCCGTGGTGGCGGCGGCCGTCCCGGTCGGGGGACAGACCCCCGTCGCGCTCGCACTCGGCCTGCACCGGGCCTTCGTCCTGGGGGCGGGCGTGTCGGCCGTGGCGCTGCTGTCGGCGTTGCTGGTGCCCGGGGGACTACCTGAGCAAAAGCCAACGGCTGTGTAGGAATTACTGTTGGGTTTTCAGACACGGATGAGCCTGGGAGGCCCTGTTGATTCCTAACTTGCGGTAGTGCGCCTGTTCTCGCACGGACGGGGTGGGACAAACCGCCTCAGGCTGGCACGGTTGTTGTAGAGGTGAGGGTGACTTTCGACAGGGTCGCAAGGCACTTCCGCGAGCGTCCGAGTCGTTGAGGGGAGGCTTCACCGTGAGCAATGACAACATGAGCGAGCAGGGCGAACCGCGACGCAAGGAACGGCGGGGATTCGCATCCATGTCCCCGGAAAAGCAGCGTGAAATCGCCAGCAAGGGCGGGCGCGCGGCACACATGAAGGGCACCGCGCACGAATGGACTTCGGAGGAGGCTCGCGCGGCGGGCCGGAAGGGGGGGCGCGCCAGCCGTGGCGGGCGCGGCCGTCTTCCCGAGGGAGGCACGGCCGAATAAGCCGGGCCGTGACTTCGTGCACCACCTGGGGCGTCCGTGAGGGCGCCCTTTCTTTTTCTGTGGTTCACGTTGTCGGCGCCGTACCAACGCAGGCAACATGGAACGCGTGACGGGACGAGCACTGCGGCGGGGCCTGCGCGCCTGCTGCCTGGCGTGGCTGGTGGCCTGCGGGCCGGCGTCGGCGCAGGAGGAGGGCGCCAGCGAGGTCCGCCTCAAGGTGCGTAGCTTCGACATACACGGTGTGTCAGGGCTGGACGTCAAGCAGATCACGAGCGTCCTGGCGACCCGCGAAAGCGGCGGGTTGATTCCATTCCTCGGCAAGGACCGCTACTTCAGCGCACGGCAACTGCAGGCCGACCTCTATCGCATCATCGCGTTCCTGTCCGATCAGGGCTGGCCGCAGGCCCGGGTCACCCGCGTCGACATCGACAAGGACGTCAAGGCCCGCGCCGTCGACCTGCGGGTGCAGGTCGAACAGGGGCCGCCGGTCATCATCGACAGCGTCCAGACCTTCGGGTTCGAGGTCCTCGCACCCCGCGACCAGGAGGCGGTACGCAGCCGGGTGTCCCTGGCCGCGGGGCAGCGACGCGTGCAGGGCGACGTCCGCAACACCCGCAATGCCACCCTCGCCGTCCTGCAGGAGCGGGGATACGCGTATGCGTCGGTCAACGTACTCGAGGGCGAGGGCACGCAGCCGGGGCACGTCTCCCTGTACGTCATCGCGGAGCCGGGCCCGGTCTCGACCTTCGGCCGCATCACCGTCCGGGGCAACGACGGCGTGAGCGACGGCCGGGTGAAGTCGCTGCTGTCCATGAAGGAAGGGCAGCAGTTCCGCATCAGCCGGGTCGTCGACAGCCAGCGGCGCCTGTACAACCGCGAGATCTTCCAGTTCGTCTCGGTCAACGCCGAGCCGAACGGGACGATCGGCGCGCCCGTGCCCGTGGAAGTGGTGCTCACGCAGGCCAAGCCGCGGCGGCTGTCGTTGACGCCCGGCTACGGCAGCGAGGAGAAGGCGCGCATCACGACGACGTTGCGCCACCTGAACTTCTTCGGCGGCGCCCGCACGGCGCAGGCGACGCTGCGCTGGTCGTCCCTCGATCGCGGCGTCCGCGCCAACGTGGAGGAGCCGTCGCTGTTCCGGCGTGGCATCTCGATGAGCGTCGGCGCCCAGTACTGGTACGCCAACGAGCCGGCCTACGAGCTGACGACCAAGGGCGGACGGGTGACGTTCGCCAAGCAGCGCGAGCGGAGCGATCCGGTGCGCCGCAAGCAGTCGCTGACCACGCTGTCGGTCACCTTCGTGGACGAGTTCGAGGACTACACCGTCTCCGAGCAGGCGCTCGAGGATCCGGCGTTCTACGACGACCTGATCGCGCTTGGCCTCAACCCGAACACCGGCCGCGCCAAGGGCCAGCTGATCGCGCTCGCCGTCGACCTGAACAGGAACACCACGCCCAACCTGATCGACGCGCGCAGCGGCTACCTGCTGCAGGCGCACGTCGAGCAGGCAGGGCAGTGGCTGCCCGGTGACTACAACTACCGCGAGTACACCGTGGAGGCGCGCAAGTACCACACGTTCGGCCCGCTCGTCCTGGCGGGACGGGCGCGCGTCGGGACCATCGAGGCCGACGGCGTGCTGGCGCGCAACGTGCCGTTCTTCAAGCGGTACTTCCTGGGTGGGTCGGCCAGCCTGCGCGGCTGGGGGCGCTTCGAGATCGCCCCGCTCACGTTCAGTGGCAACCCGATCGGCGGCCACTCGATGTTCGAGAGCTCGGGGGAACTCCGCGTCCCGGCGTTCGGACAACTCTCGGTCGTGGCCTTCGTCGATGCCGGCAACGTCTGGTACGAGAGCTTCGACATCAACCTCGACGACCTGCGCGTGGACGTCGGCCCGGGCCTGCGGTATCGCACCCCCATCGGCCCCGTGCGTGTCGATCTCGGCTACCAGGTCACGCGCATCGAGGGCCTGCTCGTCAACGGCGAGCCCGAGCCCCGCCGCTGGCGGATCCACTTCAGCATCGGGCAGGCGTTCTGACCATGACACGGGGACGACGGGCGCTGCGCGCCCTGGCGGTCCTGACCGTCCTGCTCGTGGGTCTGGTGGCCGCGGCTGCGGTCCTCACGCAGACGGCTTGGTTCCGCGAGCGGCTGCGGCGACTGGCGATGCGCCAGGCCGACCAGGCACTCGAGGGCCACCTCGTGATCGGCGCGGTCGAGGGAGATCTCTATCGCGGCATCACGTTGCGCGACGTCGCCCTCGACCAGCAGGGCGCGACCGTCGTGCGTGTCGGCCGGGTCCGGCTCTCGTACGGCCTCGGGGACCTGCTGTCGAAGGGCCGGGTGGTGCAGCGGATCGACATCGAGCGTCCCGAGATCGACGCCGTCCGTACGCCGCAAGGGTGGAACGTCGCGCACCTGCTGAAGCCGCGTCCGCCAGCCGACCCGAACAAGCCCCGCGCCACGTTCTCGCTCCCCGACGTCCGCGTCACCGACGGGCGCGTCACCGTCCGCGAAGTGGGCGTGCCGCGGTCGCAGGCCATCCCGCGCCGGATCGAGGGGCTCGCCTTCGAGGGCAGCATCGCCAGCAGCCCTCGTGAGCTGAGCGTCGACGTCCGCCGGCTGACGTTTCGCGCCGGTCAGCCCGACCTCGACATGCGGGCACTCGCCGGGCGTTTCGTCAGCGTCCCGACCGGCTGGCGCTTCCAGGATCTGTCGGTCCGGACCGGCGAGTCCACCCTGGGCGTGAACGGCACGCTGACCCGTGCCCAGCCGTCGGCGCCGTGGGCCTTCGACCTGCAGGTCGCCGGGCAGCCGGTGTCGCTGCCCGAGATCGCCAGGCTCGTCCCGGCGGCCAACTTCGCGCTGCACCCGCGATTGCGCGTCGGCGTCACCGGCACGCTCGACGCGCTCGGCCTGGACGTGGACATCACGCAGTCGGAAGCCGGGACCGCCAGGGGCGCGATCACGATCGACACCACCGGGCCGACGCGCGGCGTCGCCGGCAAGCTCGCGGTGGCCGACCTCACGCTCGCGCCGATCCTCAAGAGTCGCGACGCGGCAGGCCGCATCACCGGCGAGGCGACCTTCGACCTGCGCTTCCCCTCGGCCGCCGAGGGCTTCCCGACCGACGGCTCGTTCGAGTTCCGCGGCTCGCGCGCTGGCGCCTACGGGTACGCGGCGACCAACGTCCGTGCGAAGGGCCGGATCGACGGCCGCACCATCACCCTGGATGCGTCAGCCAACGCCTACGGGGGGACCGCGACCACCACCGGGACCATCGCCGTCGCGGGGAGCGGCCAGCGCGAGCTCGCGCTCGACCTCGCGGGGCGTGTCGCCGGCGTCGACCTGCGCAACCTGCCAGCCGCCCTGCGCGTGCCCCGGCTGCAGACCGCGATCGCCGGGCGATATGCCGTGAAGGGGCCGCTGTCGGCGGTGGTTGCCGACGTCACGCTCGCACCCTCGACGATCGAGGGCGCCACGCTCGCCGACGGCACCACGGGGCGCTTCGCGCGCACGCCGGCCGGCTTCACCTTCGGGGCGACCGGCACCGTCGCCGGCCTCGACGTGCAGCGGCTGGGGGCGGCGCTGCAGGTGCCGGCCATGACCGAGGCTCGCCTGGCCGGCGTCGTCAACGGCACCTTCGACGCGGCCGGTGAGCAGCGCGGGGCCGCCGGCCTGCGCGTGACCGCGACCGGCACGCTCTCCGACACGACCATCTACGGCGGGTCGCTCCCCGAGATGGCCTACGACGTCACCCTGGACGGTGACCGCCTCGAGCTGGCGGCGAAGGGTCGCGTGCAGGGCTTCGAGCTCGAAACCGTGACGGGTACCCCCTCGGCCACGGGGACGCTCGACGGCACGGTCGATGCGCGCGTCACGGTGCCCGATGTCGGCGCCGTCTCGCTCGACACGCTGGGCCTGACCGGAACGGTGAGCCTCGACCACCCCACGCTCTTCAAGGTGCCGTTCCGCGATCTCTCGGCCGACGTCGTGCTCGACCAGGGACGGCTCGATCTGTCACGTCTCGAGGGCGCCGGCGACGGGTTCACGCTGTCGGGCCGTGGCCGCGTGGGCATCGGGACCGACGACGCCTCGGACTTCACGTACCGGGTCGAGGCGACCTCACTGGTCGACCTCGCCAGGATCGCCGACCTGCCGTTGACGGGAGCGGCCACGACGGAAGGGCGCATCACCGGGACGCGCGCCGACTTCCTCGTCACCGGCACCGTCGCCGGCGACCAGGTCGCCTACGGCGATACGGCCGCCGCGGGCACGGTGACCGCGCAGTACGCCGTGCGCCTGCCCGACTTCGATGTCGAGCGCATCGACGTCCAGGCGTCGGTGGACGCGCAGCAGGTGCAGGTGGCCGGGCAGGTGTGGCCGGTCGCCAACGGCACGGTCGGCTACACGCAGGATCAGGTCCGGTTCGACGTCACCGGGAGCGACGGCCTCCGCGACCTCGCCGCCAGGGGCGCGCTCGCCCTCGAGGCCAGCCGCCAGCGGCTGCAACTCGAGCGGCTCGACATCGCGCGCAATGGCGTGCGCTGGGGGCTGGCGCCCGGCACCACGGCTCGGGCCGTGTTCACGACGCGGCAGGCGACGATCGGCGCGCTCGAGCTCGCCAATGGGGCGCAGCGTCTCGCCGTCGAGGGCACGGTGGGCCTGCAGGACGACGCGGAGTCGTCGCTGCGGGTGCAGGCCACCGCGGTGGACGTGGGCGACGTGCTCCTGCTGGCCGCCGTGGACACGCCGGCCGACGGGATCCTCGAGGGCACGGCGACGCTCGGTGGCACCCGCGAGCGGCCGCTCGCCGACGGCACGTTCGCCCTCACGCAGGGACGCATCCGCAACATCGACGTGCAGCGTGTCGGCGGCCGCGTGACCTTCGACGGCATGCTGGCGCTCGTCGACGTCGAACTCGTCAAGGACGGCTTTGCGCGCCTCACGGCCAAGGGCGTCGTCCCTCGCACCATTCTCGAGGGGCGTTCGGACGAGCACGTCGCGTCGACGGCCGCCGACCGGCTCGACGTGGCCATCGTCTCGACGCCGATCGACCTCGCCCTGGCGGAAGGCATCACACCGCAGGTCACCAGGCTGGGCGGGCAGGCGCAAATCGACGTCCGCGTGACCGGATCGGGGCGCGACCCGCACATCGAGGGCGCGCTGTTCCTGATGAAGGGCACGTTCGTGCTGCCGCTCACCGGCGTGACCTACAAGAACCTCGATGCCGTCCTGTCGTTCGAGGAGGAGCGCGTCGTTATCAGCGAACTCGGGGTCGAGACCGACAACGGCGACCTGCTGACCGTCCAGGGGGAACTGGGGCTCAGTCGCGAGCAGGCGCGCACCGTCAAGTTGCGCATGCAGGGCAAGGACTTCCGCGTCCTGGACAACGAGTTCGGCCTGCTCGACCTGCACACCGATCTCACCATCAGCGGCACGCTGCTGGCGCCGGTCGTCGAGGGCACCCTCGAGGTGTCCGACGGGCGCCTCGAACTCGACGAGATCCTGCCGCAGTTCACCGACTCGGCCTACGCGACGCAGGCCGAGTACCAGGGCATTCCCACCGCGCGCCTGCGCGGCGAGATCGTGCCGGACCTGCTCGGCGAGGACGATCGCATCCCGCAACTGGTCGACGGGCAGAACACCTTCGTCGTGGGTACCGTGCCGGCCTCGCCACCGCCGGCGCCGGGAACGCCCGGCGCGCCGCCGCCCGGCCCACTTGGCGATCCGTCGACCGGACGGCCGGTGGCCAGCACGCCCGTGCCGCCGGCGGCCGAGGGTTCGGCGCCCGCTGCCGCACCAGCCACCGCGCCATCCGCCGCATCACCCGCGGCGCCCGCCGCCGCGCCAGCCGCTGCTCCAGCCGCCGCTGCGAAGGCGGCAGCCGCCGACGCCAGCAGTGTGTTCGCGGACACGGCCCTCAACATCCAGGTGCGCATCCCCGACAACCTCGTGGTGCGGGGGCAGAGCATCGAGGCGGCCCGGGCCTCGGTGGGCGACCTGAACGCCACGCTGGGCGGCAACTTCCGGGTCGCCAAGACGGCGGGCAAGCCGCTCGTGCTGTTGGGGTCGGTGAACACCGTGCGCGGCATCTACTCGTACCAGGGGCGGCGGTTCGACCTGGTGCGCGACGGCCAGATCCTGTTCCGCGGCAACGAGGAGATCGACCCGCGCCTCGACCTGACCGCGCAGCGAGTCATCCAGGGCGTCGAGGCGCGCGTCCGCATCCAGGGCACGGCGCGCAAGCCGGAACTCTCCCTGTCGTCCACGCCGCCGCTCGACGAGGGCGACATCCTGGCGCTGATCGTGTTCAACCAGCCGCTCAACCAGCTGGGCACCGGCCAGCAGAACTCGCTGGCCCAGCGCGCCGGTGGCATCGCCGCCGGTTTCGTGGTGTCGCCGCTGGCCGAGGCGATCGGCAGCACGCTCGACCTCGACCAGTTCGACGTGGAGACGACCGATCCGACGGGCCGCGTCAACCCCGCGGTGGTGATCGGCCAGCAGGTCACGCAGGATCTCTTCCTGCGCTTCCGTCAGCAGTTCGGCAACCAGCAGGTGTCGCAGTTCCTGCTCGAGTACCGTCTGGCCGACTTCCTGCGCCTGCAGGGCAACGTCGCGGAGGGCGACGGCCTCAGTGCCGGCAACCGCTCGCTCACGCAGCGCATCGAGCGCTACGGCGTCGATCTCGTCTTCTATTTCTCGTTCTGATCGCCGGCGATTGCCGGCGGCGCGTCTCACTCGCGGACGATCGCCTCGATCGGCGAGAGGCGTGCCGCCCGCAGGGCGGGGTAGGTGCCGAACACCAGGCCGACGACGAGCGCCGCGGCGGCACTCACCACGATCGTGCTCACGCTGACCGAGGCGTAGAGCAGGGCCTCCGTGCGCGCGCGGATGACGGCGGTGACCAGGTAGGCGCCGGCCAGTCCGGCGATCACCCCGATGAGGCTGCCCGTGGCGGAGATGGCGACCGACTCGGTGAGGAACTGCGCCAGGATGTCGCGCCGCCGAGCCCCGACGGCCTTCCTGATGCCGACCTCGCGGGTGCGCTCCGCGACCGACGCCAGCAGGACGTTCATGATGCCGATGCCGCCGACCAGCAGCGAGATCGACGTGAAGGCCCCGAGCAGCAGCTTCATGACCAGGATGCCCTGGGCGACCTGTGCCAGGCGTTCGGGCCCGTGCGCAATCACCTGTGCCTGGCCTCGCCAGTCGGCGCGGGCTTGCACCAGGCGTTCCAGCCTGGCGCGGGTGTCGGGCGCCTGCTCCACGGTGTCGACCACGACGACCAGCGACCGAGCCCGCGGCTGCGGCACCGGCACCAGCGCATCCGCGGCCGTGTCGAGGGGCACCGTCACCGTGAGTTCCGGTTTGCCGGGCCGGTCGGCCACCAGGCCGACGACGCGATACGACGCCCGCCCGAGCGTGAGCAACTGGCCGATGGCCGGCTCCTGCCCCGCGACGATGCGCACGGTGTGCGGAGTCGTCACGGCGACGCGCGCGCCGGTGCGCAACTCGTCCTCGGTGAACCACCGGCCCGCCATCAGCGGCGGCGCGGCCTGCCGTCCAGCCTGCCAGAGACCCAGCATCCGCACGGCGTGGGGAGCGGGTGCGCCAGGCGCGGCGGCGCATCCGGGCGACGAGCAGCCGGTGAGGGCGGTGCCGGTCTCCTCGAGGCGCACCTCGGTGCCCGGCAGGACGGTCGCCACGGCCTGCGCGTCGTCGGGCGTGAAGATCGGGTACCGCTCCCGGGGGACCCGGTGTCCGTCGATCAGGTCGGACGTCTTCGCCTCGACCGCCACGCGCTGCATGCCTTCGTAGGCGATGCGTTCACGGGCGAACGACTCGGCGCCGTCGCCCAGGGAGAGCACGGCGGCGAGCGAGGCGGCACCCATCACGACGCCGACCGTGGACAGCAGCGTGCGGAGCGGATTGGCACGAAGCGCGTCCAGCCCGGTGGAAACGGCAGCAGGCACGGGGCAGGAGACGGAGGGCGGCCGGCGCGAGTTCCGTTTCGTGAGTCATGAGCGCACGACTCGTGGCGCGTCAGGCAGCCGGCGCCTTCCAGCACGTCGCGACGTGGTCGTTGACCAGTCCCGCCGCCTGCATGAACGCGTAGCAGATCGTCGGGCCGACGAAGGTGGCGCCCGCCTTGACGAGCGCCCGGCTCATCGCCGTCGCCTCGCGCGTGACCGTGGGCACGTCGGCCAACGTGGCGGGCCTGTTGATCCGGGGCGTACCGCCGACGAAGGCCCAGAGGAAGGCGTCGAGCGAGCCGTGCGCGGCCTGCAGGTCGAGCACGGCGCGGGCGGTGCGAATGGCGCCACGCACCTTCAGGCGGTTGCGCACGATCCCCGGGTTGGCGAGCAGCCGGGCCACGTCCTCCTCGCCGTACGCGGCGACACGGGCGATGTCGAAGCCGTGGAACGCCTCCCTGTACGCCGGACGCTTGCGCAGGACGGTCAGCCAGCTCAGCCCAGCCTGGGCGCCCTCGAGAATCAGCAGTTCGAACAACGCGCGGTCGTCATGGAGCGGTACGCCCCATTCCTCGTCGTGGTAGGCGACATACAGCGGGTCGGTGCCGCACCAGGAGCAACGGAGCATGCGGACAGGATAGTGCCGCGATGCGGCGATGCGAATGCCGAAGGCCGAAGGGCGTCCGTCGCTACGCTTGTGGACGCGGCGCGCGCAGTGACTTGACGAACTGCTGCAGCAGGTCCTGGTCGAAGTGGGAGGCCAGGTGCGTGGACATCAGGTGCAGGGCATCGACGGGCTTCATCGCCCGCTGGTAGCTGCGGTCGCTGGTCATCGCATCGTAGACGTCCGAGATCGCGGCGATGCGGCCGAACAGGTGGATGTGCTGCGGCTCGAGCGCCCGCGGGTAGCCCAGGCCCGTGAGCCGCTCGTGGTGCTGCGACACGACGACCATGCCGAGCGACCCCATCCGGCCGTCCTGCTGCAGGATGGCCTCGCCGCGCACCACGTGGGTGCGCATCAGCGCCATCTCCTCCTCGGTGTACGCACCCGGCTTGACGATCAGTTCCCGTGGCAGTTCGCTCTTGCCGATGTCGTGCAGCAGGCCGCCGAGCGCGATGTCGCGCAGGTCGCTGGCATTCTTGACGCCGGCCGCCACCGCCAGGCCCGTGGCGAAGACGCTGACGTTCATCGAGTGACGGACGGTGTCGTAATCGCGCGCCATGAGGGCGGCCATGTGGGCCAGCGCCTCCTTCTCGCGCACGATGAGTTGCACGGTCTGGTTGGCGACCCGGCGCGTCCGGGGCACCGCGTCGGTGTGCCGCGGGTCCACCATGATCGACTCGAGGGTCGTCTGGGCTGCCGACCGCAGCAGTTCCACCTTGCGCGGGGTGGCGATCTGCGGGTTGGCCAGCAACGTCTCGAGGTGTCGCTCGACGTACTGTTCGTACCGGCGGCGCTCGTCTCCCTTCAGCCACAGGGTCTGGACGTTGTTGGCCAGCAGCCGCTGATGGTGGACGGTCGTGAACTCGAGGTCGGGCCCGCGGAACAGGATGAAGTGGCCCGGCGAGGTCTGCAGGTAGAGGTGGAAGTCGACCACCGAGTCCATCACCAGGCCGTCGAGCTGGACCGGGATGTAGAGGGGCCGCACGTGTCCGAACGCCGCCCGTACTGCCCCCTCGGGGCCGTCGGCCGCTGCTCGGACTGCGTGTGCCGGGGTCGCCACGCACAGGGGCAGAGCAAGTGCCATGCCTCAGCCGTCGAGCGCGAAACGGGCAAGATCGGCGCGCGGCGCAGGCGCTGGAGCACGGTTCCGGCCGGCGGACCGACAGATTCGTGATCGCCCGTCGGGTCGCCGACCATGGCTGAGCTCCGTGGCGCCATCGGTCTGCTAGGGTGACCCATGGCCCTCGACTCCCGGCCCACGGGCGCTCCTGCGACCCCCGGCGGCCGACCCGTCCCCTACGCGACCGAGCCCGACTACACCCGTCCCGCCGTTCGCCTGACCGACGACCAGCGGCGCCGCTTCGCCAGGCTCCTCGGCGTGATGTACGGCGAGGACGCGGTGGATGGCATCCTCCCCGAACTCGAACGCCTGTTGCGCGTCCACGAGGCCCACAAGAGCGACGACCTGCGCAGGCGCGAGGCGGCCTTCCGCCCCGAGGATCGCTTCAGCGAGCGCGACGTCGTCCTGATCACCTACGGCGACCTGCTGACCTCTCCGGGCCACCCGCCGCTGCAGGTACTCGCGCGGTTCCTGCGCCGCTTCATGCGTGGCGCCATGAACACCGTGCACATCCTGCCGTTCTTCCCGTACTCGTCCGACCGCGGCTTCGCGATCATCGACTACGAAGAGGTCGACCCGCGGCTGGGCACGTGGGACGACATCGCGGCGCTCGCGGGCGAGTTCCGGCTGATGTTCGACGGCGTCTTCAACCACGCGTCGAGCCGGTCCCGCTGGTTCCAGCACTTCCGCGACCGTCGCCCCGGCTACGAGGACTTCTTCGTGGCCTTCACCACGCGCGACGCCATCGCTCCCGACTACCTGCGCCTGATCCTGCGGCCGCGCACCTCGGACCTCCTCACGCCCTTCGCAACCCTCGATGGCACGCGGTACGTCTGGACCACCTTCTCGCCCGACCAGGTCGACCTGAATTTCCGCAACCCCCGCGTGCTGCTGCGGGTCGTCGAGATCCTGCTCGCCTACGTGCGGCGCGGCGCCGATCTCGTGCGCCTCGATGCGGTCACCTACATCTGGCGCGAACTGGGGACCAGCTGCGCGCACCTGCGCGAGACACATGCCGTGGTGCAGTTGTTCCGCGCGGTGCTCGATGCGGCGGCGCCGGCCGTGGCGCTCATCACCGAGACCAACGTGCCGCACGTCGACAACGTCTCCTACTTCGGCGACGGCTCGGACGAGGCGCAACTGGTCTACAACTTCGCGTTGCCGCCGCTGGTGCTCCATACGTTCCACACGGGCTCGTGCGACGCGCTGGCCCGGTGGGCCCGCACCCTGGCGCCGCCCTCGCCGACGACGACGTTCTTCAACTTCCTGTCGTCGCACGACGGCGTGGGCCTGCTCGGCGCCCGCGGCATCCTGACCGACGAGCAGATCGGTGACCTGGTCGCGCGCACCCGGGCCCACGGCGGGTACGTCTCGTACCGGTCCAACGGCGATGGCACCGAGAGTCCGTACGAGCTGAACATCACGTGGTACAGCGC
This sequence comes from Luteitalea sp. TBR-22, assembly GCF_016865485.1. NCBI lineage: Bacteria > Pseudomonadati > Acidobacteriota > Vicinamibacteria > Vicinamibacterales > Vicinamibacteraceae > Luteitalea > Luteitalea sp. TBR-22. The sequence continues at coordinate 2,488,546 of NZ_AP024452.1, forward strand.
GCTCAATCGCGACGACGCCGGCGAGCCGCAGGCGCTGCAGGTGGCCCGCTTCGTGGCGGCGCGGGCCCTCGCGCTGGTGCTGCAGGGCGTCCCCGGCATCTACCTGCCGACGCTGTTCGGGGCCACCAACGACACCGAGACGGTGCGCCGGGGGGCCGAGAAGCGCAGCATCAACCGGCGGACGTACGACGAGGCGACGTTGGTGCGGGCCCTCGAGGACCGGGCCAGCCGGGAGTCACAGGTCGGCCGGCGCATGCGTCGCCTGGTGCGTCGCCGCGTCGCGCAGCCGGCGTTCCATCCGGCGGCCTCACAGGCCGTGCTCGATCTCGGGCCGCACGTCTTCGGCGTCCTGCGGGAACGGCCCGGCGTGCAACGGCTGCTGGCCCTGGTCAACGTCACGGCGGAGTCGCAGGTGGCCGACGTGCCGTCGGCAGTCACGGGACCGGCCGAGATGTGGGTGGACGTGTTGTCGCGCCGGACCCACCGCCCCGAGGGCGACCGCCTGACCGTGCACCTGCCGCCTTACGGCGTGGCCTGGCTCACGGCCGTGGTGTAATCGAGGTATGCGAGTCCTCGCCGCCTGCGCGCTGCTGGTCATCGCCGCGCCCCTCGTGCTGGTCGCCCAGGGCCGTCCGGGCCAGCCCGCCCTGGTGTTGCCGGGCGAGGCGGACCTGCCCGAAGGGGGGATCCAGACCCGTCACCTGCAGGCCCAGGTCGTGGGGGAGTCGCGCGTCGGTCCCGACGGCACCGGCAGCATCACGCTGGCGGTCACGCCCTCACCGCGCATGCACATCTATGCACACGACGCCGAGGGCTATACGGCGTTCCGGCTGGAGTTCGAGTCGCGCCCCGACCTGGTCGGCGGCTCGCACGCCTATCCGGCCTCGGAGATCTCGGTGTTCGCGCCGACGGGAGAGACCTCCAACGTCTACACGAGGCCGTTCCGCGTGACGCGCGGGTTCACGGTCAAGGGGCGCCTGCGCGATCAGGTGCGTACGTCGGCCGACGGTGTGCCGATCACGCTGCTGGTGCGATACCAGGCGTGCGACGACCGCGTCTGCTATCGCGCCGAGCAGCGCAGCCTGACCGTCCGCCTGCGACCGCGATGACCGGCGGGCTGGCCTGGCCGGCCTCCCGAGCCCGAAACTGCGGCGCGCGGGCCGTCAGTGCACGTCGCGCGGGCTGGCGGGCACGAAGAGGCTGACTTCCGAGCTGCCGACTGACGCGCTGACGATGCGCGCCACCTCGACGCGTGCGTCGTTGAAGCAGGCGCCGCCCGAGTGCCGCTCGAGGGTGGCCGGCGCCAGCGCGTTGGCCGTCTCGCCATTCATGGTGCTCTGCCGCCACAGCCCCTTGGGCAGGCTGACGACGCCCTGCGCGACGAGCGGGGTCACCTGCGCGATGCAGTGCACGTCGCCGAGGGCGTTGAAGGCGCGTACCGGGTCGCCATCGCCGATGGCGCGACGCTCGGCGTCGGCCGGGTGGATCTGCAGGCGCGCGACATTGGTGCGCAGTTGCCCGAAGGTCGAACTGATCGTCTTCTCGCTCGCCGGCGAGATCAGGGCGAGGGGGAACTCGGCCGAGGCCGGGTCGGGCTCGTAGCTGTAGAGCGGCCCCTGCGTCGCCAGCGTCTCCGGGTAGAGATGGATGCGACCGTCGGGCGTGTTCGGGAACACGTCGACCATCTGCACCGGTCGCGCCCCTGACGGCGGCGGCACGGCCTGCTGGTCCATCACCCTGGCGGCGAGGTCCTCGGGCAGGCCGGCGGTGACGCGCAGCAGCGCGTCGGTCTCGTCCTCTTCCTCGCCGAGGCCGAGGCGTGCGGCCAGGTCGCTGAAGACCACGACGTTGGGGCGCGCTTCGCCGATCGGCTCGATCACCGGCTTGACCAACTGCATCGCGTAGTTGCCGTAGCCGCGCGTGATGTCGTAGTGCTCGAGGAAGGTGGTGGCCGGCAGGATCACGTCGGCCAGCCGCGCCGTGTCGGTGCGCACCTGGTCGAAGACCACGGTGAACAGGTCGTCGCGCTGCAGACCCTGCTGGATCCGGTTCATGTCCGGCGAGGTCACCAGGGCGTTGCTGTTGTAGACGAACAGCACCTTCACCGGCGGGGTGGTGGCCGGCGCGAGCGCCTCGCCGAGCTGGTTCATGTTGATCACGCGCGTCGTCGGCTCGGGGTGTCGCCGCCAGCGCTCGCCATCGATCTTCCACGCCCCGCTGTTGCTCATCGTGAAGCCGCCGCCGGACACCCCGAAGGCGTTCACGAGCGCCGGCAGCGCCAGCACGGCCATCACCGCCTCGGTGCCGTTGCGATTGCGCTCGAGCCCCCAGCCGCAGCGGATCACCGACGGCCTGGTCGTCGCGTACAGGTCGGCGAGCCGCTGCAGGGCCGCCTCGGGCAGGCCCGTGATGGCCGCGACGCGATCGAAGGTCCACGGCAGGGCGCGTTCGCGGAACGCCTCGACGCCGGAGGCGTGGCGCGCGAGGAACGCCTCGTCCACGGCGCCGCGCGCGAACAGGTCGCGCGCCAGGCCGAGCGCGAGGACGAGGTCGGTGCCCGGTCGCACCGGCAGGTGCAGGTCCGCCAGGCGCGCCAGGGGCGTGGCCCTGGGATCGATGACGACCAGCGTCGCGCCAGCCTCGCGTGCCTGCTTCAGGAAGGGCACCAGATGGATGCCGGAGCCGGAGGGGTTCGCGCCCCAGACGATGATCAGGCGTGCCCTGGCGTAGTCCTCGTAGGCGACGCCCGCCATCTTCCCGTACATGGCTTGCGCCGCCACTCCGGTCGGTGCGGCACACACGGTGCGGGCCAAACGGGAGGCGCCGAGCGCCCGCCAGAGGTCGGCGTCGGTGCTCTGGTGGGTCAGCAAGCCGTTGGAGCCCCCGTACGAGTAGGGAAGGATCGACTCGCCGCCGAACTGGTCGCGGGCCTCCCGGATCCGATCGGCGATGAGCGACATCGCCTCTTCCCAGGTGGCGCGCCGGAACTTGCCGAGCCCCTTGGCTCCGTCGCGGATCTCCGGCGTCAGCAGCCGCTGCTCGCCATACAGGTGCTCGGTGAAGCGGCGCACCTTGCCGCAGATGAACATGCCGGTGGTGGGGCTCGCCGGTCCGGCGTCGACCGCCGTGACGCGTCCCTGCTCGACGCTGACCCTCAGGCTGCAGCAGTCGGGACAGTCCAGCGGACAGGCGGTTTCGACGACGGTCGGGCTTCTTCGGCGGGGATTGGCAGGCACTGCCGGTATTCTGGCACAGCATGCCTGGGTGCCCCGGACCCCTCGTCACGTGCATCACCGCCGACGCATCCGCCCGTCGGCGACGCACCTCGTCTGCGTTCCGCTGGACCGTCGTGGCAGCGCTGGCCGTCGCCCTCAGCGGGTGCCGGGCGGTGCCACCCGAGTTCGATCTCGCCGTGCGCGGCGGCTGGGTGCTGGATGGCACCGGCACGCCGGCGATGCGTGCCGACGTCGGGGTCAAGGGCGATCGGATCGTGGCGATCGGCGATCTGTCGGGGCGCGCCAGCGTCGCGACGCTCGACGCGACGGGACTGGTCGTCGCGCCCGGGTTCATCGACACGCAGGGGCAATCGGGACGCACGCTGCTCGAGGACGGCGCCGGGGCGAGTCACGTGCTCCAGGGCATCACGTCGGAGATCATCGGCGAAGCGAGCACGCCGGCGCTGTGGATTCCCGGCTCGGCCGACCTGCCGTTCCTCACCAGGCTCGGGATCGCCTTCGACTGGGGCGGCGTCGACGGGTTCCTGACGCGGCTGGCCGGGCGCGGCATCACGGTGAACGTCGGCACGCTGGCGCCCCTCAACCAATTGCGCGTCGACGTGGTCGGCACGGCGCAGCGCGACGCCCGGCCGGAGGAACTCGAGGAGATGCGTCGTCGCCTCGACAAGGCGATGCGCGAGGGCGCGTTCGGCCTCTCCAGCGCCTTGATCTACCCGCCCGGGTCGTATGCGAGCACCGACGAGATCGTCACGCTGGCGCGGACGGCCGCCGCGCACGGCGGGCGCTACGTGTCGCACATCCGCGGTGAAGGGGACAGGCTGGAGACGGCGCTCGACGAGGCCATCACCATCGCCGAGCAGGCCGACATCCCGGTGGTCGTCTATCACCTCAAGGTCGCCACGCGCAGCAAGTGGAAGTCGATGCCGGCGATCGTCGCGCGCATCGAGCGGGCGCGTGCCCGCGGGCTCGACGTGTCGGCGACTGCCTACCCGTATCCGGTCGCGGGGACCAGTCTCGACGCCTCGCTGCCCGACTGGGTGCACGACGGCGGCGACACCGCCATGCTGCGACGCATCGCCGATCCAGCGACCCGGGCCCGCATCAAGCGCGACATCACCCGGGGCCACGATGGCTGGGAGAACTTCCTGCGGAGCGCCGGGTTCGACGGCGTGACCATCGCCGACGTGCGGCAGGGCGGCGACACGTCGGTGATCGGGCGCACGCTGACCGAGGTCGCGCAGCAGCGCGGCCGGGATCCCTGGGACGTCTTCTTCGACCTGTTGATCGAGCACGACGGGCACGTGGCCGCGCTGTACGCGCTGATGCACGAAGACGACGTGCGCGAGGTGCTGCGGCAGCCGTGGGTGAGCATCGGCAGCGACTCGTCGGCACAGCCGGCCGACGGGCCGATGGCGGTCGGCCGTCCGCATCCGCGCGGGTTCGGCACCTTTCCGCGAGTGCTGGGACGCTACGTGCGCGACGAGCAGCTCGTGGCGCTGCCCGAGATGATCCGCAGGATGACCAGTGGCGCGGCCGCCCAGATGGGCATCGCCGAGCGGGGCCAGTTGCGGCCGGGCTGGTTCGCCGATCTCGTCGCGTTCGACCCGGCCACCATCCGCGATCGCGCCACCTTCGAGCGTCCGAGGCAGTACCCTGAAGGCATGCGCGCCGTGGTGGTCAACGGGGTGGTGACCGTGCGGGACGGGAAGCTGACCGGACAGCGGGCCGGGCGCGGACTGCTCGGCCCGGGAGTCGTCCGCCCGGCCACTGCCGCCCCCGTGCCGGTCGGGGGGACGCGATGACCGGGTCGGTGCCCGGCGGCGACGCCCGCGTCGCCGTGCGCACCACGCCCGGACGCCGGCGCGTGGTGATCGTCGGCGGCGGCTTCGGCGGACTGCAGGCGGCGCGCGCCCTGCGTTGGGCCGACGTCGACGTCGTGCTCGTCGACCGTCGCAACCATCACGTGTTCCAGCCGCTGCTGTACCAGGTGGCAACGGCCGGCCTGTCGCCGGGCGACATCGCGTCGCCGATCCGGTGGATCCTGCGTCGTCAGCAGAACGTGCAGGTGCTGCTCGGCGAGGCGCAGCGGGTGGACACGCAGGCGCGCGTCCTGCACCTCGACGTCGGGCAACTCGGCTACGACGCGCTGATCCTGGCGACCGGGGCGACACATGCCTACTTCGGCCACGACGAGTGGCAGGCGCACGCGCCCGGCCTGAAGACCCTCGAGGACGCGGGGCTGATCCGCCGCCACCTGCTGCTGGCGTTCGAGGAGGCCGAACGCACGCCCGATGCCGAGGCCCGCAGTCGCGCGCTGACGTTCGTGATCGTGGGAGGCGGGCCGACCGGCGTGGAGCTGGCCGGCGCCCTCGCCGAACTGGCCAATCACTCGATCGCGCGCGACTTCCGCGCCATCGACACCAGCTGCGCGCAGGTGTTGCTCGTGGAAGCCGGGCCACGGATCCTCGGTGCCTTTCCCGAGGACCTGCAGGCACGAGCCGAAGCGTCGCTCGTGCGGCTCGGCGTCAAGGTGCGCAAGCAGACGCCCGTCACCGCGATCGACGCGCAGGGCGTCACGCTGGCCGACGGCAGCCGCATCGAGGCGTCGACGGTGCTGTGGGCCGCCGGCGTCGCGGCCTCGCCGCTCGGTCGCTCGCTGGGCGTCGAGGTGGACCGTGTCGGCCGCGTGATCGTCCAGCCGGACCTCACCGTGCCCGGCCTCGACGACGTGTACGTCGTCGGCGACCTCGCGCATGTCGAGCAGGACGGCCGGTTGCTGCCCGGCGTCGCGCAGGTCGCGATGCAGCAGGGCGCGCACGCCGTCGAGAACATCCTCCGACGCTTCGGCAACCAGCCGCCACGGCCGTTCCGGTATCACGATCTGGGCAACCTCGCCACCATCGGCCGGCACTCGGCGATAGCCGATTTCGGCGGACGCTGGCGGTTCTCCGGGGCCCTTGCGTGGTGGCTGTGGCTCTTCATTCACGTCCTCAAGCTGACCGGGTTCCGCAATCGGTTGGCCGTCCTCGTCCAGTGGGCATGGGCTTACCTCACGCACCAGCGCGGCATCCGGCTCATCACGGGGCAGGACCCCGTCGCCTCGTCGCCGCCGTCCTCCTCGTCGCCCTCGCCGCGCTGACGGCTGCCGCGCGCCTGCCGGCGCCCGTCCTCGCGGCGTGGCGTCGGGGCTACGAGGCGCTGCAACCACTCGTCTCGCGCGTCAGCGCAAGGTTGCCCGTGTCGGCCATGGACGCGTGCCTGCTGGTGCTCGTGGGCGCACTGGCGTGGCTGGTCTGGTCGCGCCGCCTCGCACTGTTGCGGCCGATGCCCGTGGTGCTCGGCCTGGCCGCAGTCGCCGCCGCGTGGCTGGTCTTCCTGCTGGCCTGGGGCTGGCACTACCAGGTGCCGACGGTCGAGGTCCGCCTCGGCCTGACGCCCGCGGAGGTGACCGTGGAGCGCGGCGAAGCCTTTGCGGCGGGGCTCGTCGCCCAGCTCAATGCCCTGCACGGCGCGGCGCACGCAGCCGGCTTTCCGTCGCGGCCCGAACTGCCGTCAGTGCTCGCTCCCCTGATGGCCGACGCGTTGTCGCAGGTCGGGCAACCCTGGACGCCGTGGCTGCCGAGGCCCCGCCGCACGATGCTGGACGTGTACTTCCGGAACGCGGGCATCGACGGGATGACCAACCCGTTCGGCCTCGAGGTGCTGCTCAACAGCCGTGTGTTGCCGATGGAACTGCCGGCGCTCGCGGCGCACGAGTACGCGCACCTGGCCGGCTTTGCCGACGAGGCCGATGCGAGCATCGTGGCCTGGCTGGCGTGCCAGCGTGGCTCGGCGGCGCTCAAGTACAGCAGCGGCCTGGCCGTGCTGCCCCATGTGCTGACGGGACTGGATCGTGAGCGGCGTCAGCGCGTGCTGGCGGCCCTGGGCGAGGGCCCCCGCGCCGACCTGCGGGCGATTGCGGCGCGGCTGGCCGAGCAGCGCCCGTGGGTGCAGCTGATTGCGTGGCAGACCTACGACCGGTTCCTGAAGGCGAACCGTGTGGCCGAGGGGGTCGCGCGCTACGACGCTGTCGCGCGGGTCCTGGTCGGCGCCGGCGACATCGTCAGCGGGACTCTGCGTCGGCGGCCGTCGCCGTGGCCGGCGCCGCGCCGCCGTTGATCGTCACCCCACCGTTGACCGTCTCGACGCGCAACGTGGGTCCGCCGCCGTTGACCTTGCCCTCGAAATGCCGGCGGCGACGCTCGCCTTCCTGCAACTGGCTGAATCCGTCGACCGTGATGGCGCCGTTCACGGTCCGCACCGAGACGTCGGCGGCAGCGCGCGAGGGCAGCGAGACGCTGACGCTGCCGTTCACGGTTTCGATCCGGGCGCCCGGTCCGGGCAGGCCGGCGAGTTCGAGCCGGACGCTGCCGTTGACGGTCTCGGCCTTGGTGAGGGTCGGGATGGCGCGCGCGTCGATGCCGCCGTTGACGGTCTCGAGCGCCACGGCGCCGGCCACGCCTGTCACTTCGACCCGTCCGTTGACGGTCGTGAGGGTGACGGAGGCGCTCGAGGGGACGAGGATCTCGTAGCGCACGTCCACCTGCTGCCCCTTGGTGAAGCCCTGGGAACGGGGGGTGACCAGGCGCACGAGGTCGGCGGTGGCTCCTGCTTCCAGGCGAGTGCGTTCGAGCAGCTCGCGTGCCCCTTGCTCGCTCACGGCTCGTGCGGTGCGGTGGGCGACGACCTGGAAGGACGGCGCCTCGTGCGTCGACACCTGGATGGCGCCGTTGGTGTTCTCGATCTCGAGGCGGGCGCCGGGGTTGACGGCGTAGGTCTTCTCCCAGCGGTCCGACGCCTGGGCGCGAGGCCCGGCGATCATCAGCTCGCAGCCCCCTGAGAGCAAGGCGAAGGGGAACAGGGCACCGGCCCACAGGGCACGCGACGGCAGTTGCATGGGATCTCCTGCAAGACCCTTACGTCAGGACGCCGGCGATGTTCCCATTGTTCACCCCAGCCGGCGACGAACGCACCGTGCCGCACGCTATCCAAGGTGGGTCAACCTTCAGCGAACACTATCCATGGTGGTGAATAACAAAGTTTCGACATTGTTGCTTCAAAAACGTAATCGGGTTGTGACCGTCTTCACACGCGCAGACATGCCACCTGTGCCGATTCCCGCAGAAATCCAGCGATCCTGCGGCGACGCCACCAGGGCATGCGCCGTGCCCACTTCGGGGGCATGGTACGCCCGGGCCTCGCCAGCCACCTCCGTCGCTCGTTCCTGGCGTTGTGCCTCCTGCTCGTTGCGCAGGTCGAACACGCCGTCGCCGGTTCCGTGCGCCTCTCGTGGGACGCCAACACCGAGCCCGATCTCGCGGGCTACGTGCTCGTGTGGGGCACCTCGCCTGGCAGCTACAGCCAGTCGCTGACCGTCCCCGCCACGGCGGTGACCCAGGACGTGACCGGCCTGGTCGATGGCACGTACTACTTCGCCATCCGAGCCTTCAACGTGGCCGGGCAGCACAGCGCCTACTCCAACGAGGTGGTCGTCACGCTGGCCCCGTCCATCTCCACACCGGCGATCACCTCGGTCACGCCCGCGACGGGCACGACCCAGGGCGGTACGACCCTGACCATCGCCGGCAGCGGCTTTGTGGCAGGCGCCACCGTGCGGGTCGGATCCGCGGCCGCGACGGTCCTCTCGGTGTCGGCGACGGCGATCTCCGCCCGGACGCCGGCGGGCGCGGCGGGCGCGGCGGCGGTGACGGTCACCAATCCCGACGGCGGCACGGCGAGCCGTGCCGCGGCGTTCACCTACGTGGCGTCGGCGCTGCCGGCGATCAGCAGCTTCGCACCGGCGCTGGGCCCGACCTCGGGCGGCACCGACGTGGTCATCACGGGCACCAACTTCCAGAACGGCGTGATCGTCCGCTTCGGCGCGATCGCGGCCACGGTGTCGAGCGTGACGACCACCCGGCTCGTCGCTCGGACGCCCGCACAGTCGAGGGGGACCGTCGCGATCAGCGTCGTGAACCCTGATGGCAACGGCGTCGAACTGCCCAACGCGTTCACGTACCGCGGCCCGGCGCCGCGCATCACGTCGGTCACGCCGGCCATCGGCGCCAGTGTCGGCGGCACCGAGGTGCAGGTGGACGGCGCCGACTTCGATGCGGGCGTGAGCGTGTCGGTCGATGCCCTGCCCGCGACGGTGATCTCGGTCACGGCGTCGCGGCTGGTGATTCGCATGCCGGCCCACGCGCCCGCGACCGTCGGACTCACCGTCACCAACCCCGATGCGCAGCTGGCCTGGGCCCCTGCCGTCTACACGTACGTGAACGCCGCGCCGACGATCACGGCGGTGGCTCCCGCCAACGGACCGACCGAGGGTGGAAATGCCGTGACGATCAGCGGATCAGCGTTCGCGGCAGGCGCCACGGTGTCGTTCGGCGGCGTGCCGGCAGTGATCGCCTCGCTCGCGCCCGACACGCTCGTCGTCAAGGCGCCCGCCCACACCAGCGGTGCGGTGAGCGTGCTCGTGAAGAATGCCGACGGACAGTCGGCGACGCTCGTCAACGGCTATGGCTACGACGACACCACGCCGGTCATCACCTCGGTGACACCTGCGAAGGGACCGGTCGCGGGCGGCACCGTCATCACGATCACGGGGCAGCGATTCGGCGCACAGCCGACGGTGGCGGTGGACGGTCGGCCGGCCAGGGTGCTGTCGTCGAGCGACACGGTGGTTAGCGCCGAAACGCCGGCGCACCCGGCGGGGACCGTGGGCGTGTCGCTGGTGACGGCAGGCGGTCAGTCGGCGGTGGCGCCGGCCAGTTTCACTTACGAGCAGACGTCCGCCCCGGCGCCCTTCACGCGGTACTTCGCCGAGGGCGCGTCGGGCGGGTTCTTCCAGACGCGGTTTGCGCTGGCCAACCCGCACGACGAGGCGGTGCCGGTGACGGTGACCTTCACCGACACGCAGGGCACCGCGACGCCGATGCAGGTGACCCTGCCGGCGCGGGCCCGGCTCACGATCGACGAGAACAATCGGCCGGCGCTGGCTTCCGAGGCGTTCGCGACCAAGTTCGAGGCGCCGAAGGTGATCGGAGTGGAGCGGACGATGACGTGGGCGGCCGGCGGGCCGGCCTACGGCGCGCACAGCGAGATCGGCGTCGAGGCCCCGCGCACCTCGTGGGTGCTGGCCGAGGGCGCGACCATTGCCGGGTTCAATACCTTCTACCTGCTGCAGAACCCGACGACGACGGCGGCGCAGGTCAAGGTGCAGTACCTGCTGGCGACCGGGCAGCGGATCGAGAAGATCCACCCGGTGGCGCCCCTGTCGCGGACCAACATCTGGGTGAACAAGGACGATCCGGCACTGGCCGCGGCGGAGATGTCGGCCAGCATCACCTCGCTCAACGACGTGCCAGTGGTGGTGGAGCGGTCGATGTACCGCAACAACGGCAACGAGCTGTTCTCGGCCGGGCACAACAGCGCGGCGGTGGACGCGCCGGCGTTGCGGTGGTTCCTGGCCGAGGGCGCGACGGGCGGGACCTTCGACGAGTTCGTGCTGATTGCCAACCCGAACACGGCGGCCGCGCAGCTGCGGGTGAGTTACCTGCGGGCGGGCAAGGCGCCGCTGGTCAAGACCTACACGGCCGCGGCCCAGAGCCGGTTGACCATCTGGGTGGACCAGGAAGCGCCGGAACTGGCCAACGCGGAAGTGAGCGTGGTGGTGGAGTGCCTGACGGCGACGCCGGTGGTGGTGGAGCGGTCGATGTGGTGGCGGGCAACGCCGGCCGGCGAGTGGGTGGAGGCGCACAACAGCCGTGGCACGACGACGACGGCGGCGCGGTGGCTGGTGGCCGACGGCGAGGCCGGGGGGCCGGGACAGGCGAGCACCTACGTGCTGGTGGCCAACACGGGCGCGACAGCGACGGGCGTGAAGTTCACGCTGCTGACCGAGCAGGGCGCGGGGCGGACGGTGCAGGACACGGTGACGGCCAACGGGCGGTACTCGCTGGACGTGGCCGCGACCTTCCCGGAAGTGGCCAGCGGCCGGTTCAGCGTGCTGGTCGAGAGCGTGACGGGCACGGCGCCCCTGGTGGTGGAGCGGGCCTCGTACAGCAGCACGGCGACCACGACCTGGGCGGCAGGCACCAACGCCGTGGCGATGCCGCTGCCCTAGGCACGGCTCGTGAGGCATGACCCAGGCAGGGCGCACCAATCGCGTAAGACGGCATACGAATCTGTGATCGGGCACCTCCGGCACAATGCCTGACGAACGGCAGGTTCGCCGAATTCCTCGGGAATTCGCGTGATTGCATCGGTCGAGTCAGGGGCACGCCCGTTGCCCTGACCTCGGGCGTGGATCGTCGAACCTGCTCCCCGCTGCTGCGCGCCCTCCTGGTGGGATTCCTCCTCCTGTGGGCGCAGGTCGGGCAGGCGGCAGCCGGGAACGTGCGGCTCTACTGGGACGCCAACACCGAAGCCGACCTGGCCGGGTATGTCCTTGCGTACGGCCGGCTCCCCGGCACGTACACGACCTCGGTGACGCTGGCGCCGTCGGCCGTCACCCACGAGTTCACCAACCTGTCTGACGGCACGTACTACTTCGCGATCCGCGCGTTCAACGCGGCCAACGTGTACAGCGGGTACTCCAACGAGGTCCGCGTGGTCGTCGGGACCGGCGTGGCCCCCACTGCGCCGACCGTCACCAGCTTCGGGCCCGCCTTCGGGCCGGTGACCGGTGGCACCGATGTGGTCATCACGGGCACGAATTTCCAGAACGGCGTGGTCGTCAGGTTCGGCAATGCCGCCGCCGTGGTCTCCAACGTGACGACCACGCGCCTGGTCGCCCGCACCCCCGCCGGCGCCGAGGGCATTGTCGCGATCTCGGTCGTCAACCCCGATGGCAACGGCGTGCAGGTGCCGCAGGCGTTCACGTACCGGGGCGCCGCCCCGACCGTGACCACGGTGACGCCGGCGCGCGGGCCCGCAGCGGGCGGCACCGAAGTGACCATCGACGGAACCAACTTCAAGCCCGGCCTGAGCGTCTCCATCAATTCGCTCACCGCAAAGGTGCTCTCGGTGACCGCGACGCGCATCGTGGCGCAGATGCCTCCGCATGCCGAGGCGGTGGTCGGCATCACGGTGACCAATCCCGACTCGCAGCTGGCCTGGAAGGCGAGCGCCTACACCTACGTGGCCGGTGGCCCCGCCATCACGCAGGTGCTTCCTCCCTCCGGGCCCATGGCCGGTGGCAACACGGTGACCATCGTCGGCAGCGGCTTTGCCAGCAGCAGCGTCACCATCGGCGGCGTCGCCGCTGCCGTGGTCACCCGCGCAGCCGACATGATCACGGTTCGCGCACCGGCCCGTCCCGCCGGCGTCGCGAGCGTGCTCGTGCGCAACGGCGATGGCCTGTCGGTGACTGCGGTGAACGCCTACACATATGTCGACCCCGCGGCGACGTTCACGCGGTACTTTGCCGAAGGGGCGTCGGGCGGGTTCTTCCAGACGCGGTTTGCGCTGGCCAACCCGCACGACGAGGCGGTGCCGGTGACGGTGACCTTCACCGACACGCAGGGGACCGCGACGCCGATGCAGGTGACGCTGCCGGCGCGGGCCCGGCTGACCATCGACGAGAACAACCGGCCGGCGTTGGCTTCCGAGGCGTTCGCGACGCTGTTCGAGGCGCCGAAGGTGATCGGCGTGGAGCGGACGATGACGTGGGCGGCCGGCGGGCTGGCGTACGGCGCGCACAGCGAGATCGGCGTCGAGGCCCCGCGCACCTCGTGGGTGCTGGCCGAGGGCGCGACGATTGCCGGGTTCAACACGTTCTACCTGCTGCAGAACCCGACGACGACGGCGGCGCAGGTCAAGGTGCAGTACCTGCTGGCGACCGGGCAGCGGATCGAGAAGATCCACCCGGTGGCGCCCCTGTCGCGGACCAACATCTGGGTGAACAAGGACGATCCGGCACTGGCCGCGGCGGAGATGTCGGCCAGCATCACCTCGCTCAACGACGTGCCAGTAGTGGTGGAGCGGTCGATGTACCGCAACAACGGCAACGAGCTGTTCTCGGCCGGGCACAACAGCGCGGCGGTGGACGCGCCGGCGTTGCGGTGGTTCCTGGCCGAGGGCGCGACGGGCGGGACCTTCGACGAGTTCGTGCTGATTGCCAACCCGAACACGGCGGCCGCGCAGCTGCGGGTGAGCTACCTGCGGGCGGGCAAGGCGCCGCTGGTCAAGACCTACACGGCCGCGGCCCAGAGCCGGTTGACCATCTGGGTGGACCAGGAAGCGCCGGAACTGGCCAACGCGGAAGTGAGCGTGGTGGTGGAGTGCCTGACGGCGACGCCGGTGGTGGTGGAGCGCTCGATGTGGTGGCGGGCGACACCGGACGGCGAGTGGGTGGAAGCGCACAACAGCCGTGGCACGACGACGACGGCGGCGCGGTGGCTGGTAGCCGACGGCGAGGCCGGGGGCCCAGGGCAGGCGAGCACCTACGTGCTGGTGGCCAACACGGGCGCGACGGCGGCGGGCGTGAAGTTCACGCTGCTGACCGAGCAGGGCGCGGGGCGGACGGTGCAGGACACGGTGACGGCCAACGGGCGGTACTCGCTGGACGTGGCCGCGACCTTCCCGGAAGTGGCCAGCGGCCGGTTCAGCGTGCTGGTCGAGAGCGTGACGGGCACGGCGCCCCTGGTGGTGGAGCGGGCCTCGTACAGCAGCACGGCGACCACGACCTGGGCCGCCGGCACCAACGCCGTGGCCATGCCGCTGCCGTAGGGGGCTGACGTCTGGCGTCTGACGTCTGACGTTTGACGTCTGACGTTTGACGTCGGTACCTCTTCGCCTGGGCGCTTCGCCTGAGCCTCGAGCCCTGAGTGCTGAGCCCCGTCAAGCGTTAGACGTCAAGCGTCAACCTGCGGTAGCGCGTCGCCACGTAGTCCTCGACCAGCGCCTGGAACTGCGCCGAGAGTTCCTCATACGTGCCGCGCAGCGTCATCGCGTGCCGGCCATCGATGAAGACGGGGCAGTTGGGCGCTTCGCCCGTGCCGGGCAGCGAGATGCCGATGTTGGCCGCCTTGGACTCGCCCGGGCCGTTCACCACGCACCCCATCACGGCGAGGGTCATCTCCTCGACGCCCTCGTACTCCTGCTTCCAGGTCGGCATCCGTTCGCGGATGTAACCCTGGATGCGCTCGGCCAGTTCCTGGAAGGTGGTGCTGGTGGTGCGGCCGCACCCGGGACAGGCGGTCACGCTCGGACTGAAGGCCCGCAGGCCGAGGGCCTGCAGGATCTCGCATGCCGCGTAGACCTCCTCGCAGCGATCGCCGTCGGGCCGCGGCGTCAACGACACGCGGATCGTGTCGCCGATGCCCTCGTGCAGCAGGACGCCCATCGCGGTCGACGACCACACCAGGCCCTTCATGCCCATGCCCGCCTCGGTGAGCCCGAGGTGGAGCGGCTGGCGCGTCGCCCGGGCGAGCCGACGGTAGACGTCGATCAGATGGAGCGGCCGCGACACCTTGCACGAGATGATGATCTGGTCCTCGCGCAACCCGGCCTCGAGCGCCAGCTCGGTCGAGGTGACGGCCGACTCCACCATGCAGTCGTTCAGGATCTCGTCCGACGACTTGCCGAGGTTGCCGTCGGTGTTCTCCTGCATGCGGCGCATCACCAGTTCCTGGTTCAGCGACCCACCGTTGACGCCGATCCGCACGGGCTTGTCGTGCTCGCGCGCCACGGCACAGATCATCGCGAACTGCTCGTCGCGCCGCGCGCCGGTGCCGACGTTCCCCGGGTTGATCCGGTACTTGTCCAGCGCCCTGGCGCACTCGGGATATCGCGTCAGCAGCAGGTGACCGTTGTAGTGGAAGTCGCCGACGATCGGGACCGTGCAGCCCTGGTCGAGCAGCCGGCGCTTGATTTCGGGGACCGCGGCGGCCGCTTCGGGCACGTTGACGGTGACGCGGACGATCTCCGAGCCGGCGGCCGCGAGCGCCGCGACCTGGGACACCGTCCCGGCGACGTCGGCGGTGTCGGTGTTGGTCATCGACTGGACGACGACCGGGGCGCCCCCGCCGACCTGGACGTGGCCGACCTTGACGCCGATGGTGCGATGGAGACGAGCGATGGTCATGAATGGTCCTGCAAGAGGGTGACGCGGGGGGCGTCGAGGGCCTGCAGCAGCGCCGACAACTGTGCGGCGTGCGCGGGCGACACGTGCTGGAACGCCACTCCCGCCAGGCACGCCGGCGGCTCGCCATAGCGCACGGCGAGGATCAGGCGACTGTGGGCGACGTGTCCGTCGAGCGGCCCGATGGTCGTCGCACCGGCACCGAGGGTGAAGCGCAGCGAATCGCCCGCCGCGAGCGGCCGCGTCGATGCCACGACCATCCCACCGGCACTCAGCTCGTGGACCCGCCACGGCTCGTCCTCGCCCTGCACGACGGCGTGGCAGGCGATGGTGACCGGCCGGCGATCGGCCCGGCGACGGTCGGGCGTCCACGAATCCGGCATCACCATCAGCCTAGCGGCGACCGTCCTCGAGGCGGGTCCGCGCGCTGCGATGCAGGTCGAGCACGTGCGGCCCGAGCTGCTTGCTCAGGAACACCTTGGACTCGAGGTTCTCGATCGGGTTGGGCGCGTACTTGATCACGTTGAAGTGCAGGTTGGCCAGCGTGCCGCGCATCTCGTAGTGGCGGTTCTTCGTCTTGACGACCACTTCATCGAAGCCCGCGCTCACCGCCCAGGCTTCCTGCTCCTCGGTGAGCGCGCGGAACTGGCCCTGGCCACGCCAGTCGATCCGCGTGCCACCGATCCAGCTGTAGAGCACGCGCCGGCCGTCGAACTGCACGACGTCCTCGAGCTGGGCCGCGAGGTCGGCCAGGCGCGGATCCGACTCGTTGGCGAACAGCTCGTGGCACACCTTGTAGGCGACGGGCACCAGGGAGCCGGGGTCGTCGGGGAGGGCGGCCACCGCCATCACGATGAGATGCTCGCGATCGGCGAGTCGAGCGGTGATCTCGGCTGACGTCTTGCGGCGGGCGAACTCGCCGAAGAATTCCTCGATGTATTCAATCTCGAGGGCGCCCTGTTCGAGCCCGTAATGGCGGATCAGATACTCCACGTGCGGTTCGCGCCTCGCAGCCTTCTGTGAAGCCCGGCGCGCGAGCGCGGCTGGGCAATCCCGTCATTCTACCCTCCTGGCGGACGGCGATGCGGTCCACCCGGTCACGGCCTAAGATCGGCGCATGACGACGTGGATGGCCGCATGAGTCGGCCCCTGGTGGTGCTCGTGCTCGGGATCACGGCCCTGATGGTGCTGTCGTGGGCCCTCGGCCGGGTGATCTTCTGGCTGAGGAGCACCTTCCCGCCCAATCCCCCTCGCCGCCGGCAGCGGTGACGCGCGGCGCGTCCTGGACGGGAGTCGGGAGTTGCAGCCGTCGGCCCTGGCCGTAGGGGCGGCTCCGCGGAAACAGGTCCGGGTTGTCGGTGAACAGGCCGTCCACCCGGTCGGTCTCGATCGCCCTGCGCAGGCCGTCGGCCGTGACCCAGCGCCGGGCGGCCTCGTCGTTCCCCAGCAGGAAGGTCCGCGGCACGGCAGGCCGCCGCGCCGCCAGCACCTGCAGGCTTTCTTCCTCCAAAGACTGCCGCCAGACGACCGGACGCCCCTGCACGCTGGCCTCGGTGAGTCCGTTGTGGGTGAGGGCCGCCACCACGGCATCCTCGAGGCTGAGGCCCTTGGCCCGCAGGCGGCCGGGGCCCTTCAACTCGGGGAACAGGCCGGCCTTGCCCTTCACGAGAGCCGGTAAGCCTCCAGCGTGTGTTCCGGCGCATACGCGGAGGCACCGCGATGGGCGATGCTGTAGGCGTGCGGGGCGGCGCTCTGCACGAGCGGCAACGCCAGCGGCAGGACGACGAGGACCGTGACGAGGGCACGCACGAACACCATGGTGGATCAGGTCGACGGAACGCAGCACGGCCGCGTCGAAGCGCTCTGGGTGAAGCGGGCGCATCGCGGCCCGATGGACGAGGCGCGGGAGGTGACCTTCGTGGAAGGCCAGGGCGTGCTCGGCAGCGCCGATCGGTCGCGCTTCCGGCAGGTCACGCTGATCAGCGAGGAGCGCTGGCGGCGTGTCGAGTCGACGCTGGGCTGGGTGCCCGACCCCTCGGTGCGGCGCGCCAACGTGATGGTCGGCGGCATCGTCCTCGACCTGCGTCGCGGCGACATCCTGTGCCTGGGGGAGGCGCGCGTGCGCATCAAGGGCGAGACGCGTCCCTGCGAACGCATGGACGAGGCGGCCGACGGCCTGCGCGCTGCGCTGGCGGCCGACCTCGGCGGCGGGGTGTACGGCGAAGTGGTGACCGGCGGGGTGGTGCGCGTGGGCGACCCGGTACGCTGGGAAGCGACCGGACAACCCACGCTCGAACTGCAGGCCTAGGCCTCGGTGTCCTGATCCTCACCGCCTGATGGCGGCGCGTCGTCTGCCGCGGCCTCGACGCCCTCGGCACGCGGTCCGCTGCGCCGCCGGCGCCGGCGGCGGCGCTTCCTGGGTGCGTCGCCGTCGGCGGTGGTGGCCTCTGGCGCCTCGCCCGGCTCGCCGTCGACGTGTGCCGCGCCTTCCGCCGAATCCGGGGCTGGCGCGTCGGCTTCCGGCGTCGCGACGGCGGTGACCGTGCCACGCGGACGACGAGGCCGACGGGCGCGTGGCGGCGCGGGCTCTGTCGGCGCGATGGGGGTCACGCCGTCGGGGCCATCCACCTGCTCGCCGGCCTCGACGAGTTCCTGGTGCGCGTCCTCGAAGAGCACGAGCCCGAACGCGTCGGCGATCGCTTCCATGTCCTGCCGTTCGTCGGGCGACACCAGCGTGATCGCCGTGCCGGTCGACCCGGCGCGACCGGCGCGACCGACGCGGTGCACGTAGGCCTCGCGGTTGAACGGCACCTCGACGTTGACGACCGTCTCGATGGCGTCGATGTCGAGGCCGCGGGCGGCGATGTCGGTCGCCACCAGCACCTTGTGCGTCCCTGACTTGAATCCCTCGACGGCCCGCAGCCGATCCTGCTGCGTGCGGTCGGCGTGCAGCGCGGCGGCGCGGATGCCCTGTGACTGCAGGTCGCGGGCGAGCCGATCGGCGCCCCGCTTGGTCGCCGAGAACACCAGCGTCGGCCCGCTGGCTCGGCGCAGGAACCTGGCCAGCCACGCGGTCTTCTCGTGCCGCCCGAGCAGTTCGGCCTTGTGCGTGATCGTGGCGGCCGGCGCGTTGCGCGACCCGATCTGCACCAGCTTCGGGCTGCGCATGATCTCGAGCGCGAAGCCCATGATCTCCTCGGGCATCGTCGCCGAGAAGAGCAGCGTCTGCCGCGCCCGGTCGGTGGGCAGCTGCGACACGATGAACTTCACGTCGGGCCAGAACCCCATGTCGAGCATGCGGTCCGCCTCGTCGAGGACGAGGATCTCCAGCCCGTCGAACTTGGCGATCCCGGCGCGCAGGTGGTCCATCAGGCGCCCCGGCGTGGCGACGACGATGTCGACGCCGGCCTTGAGGGCCTGTTCCTGCATGTCCATGCCGACGCCGCCGAAGACGGCCGCGCAGCGCATCGAGGTGTGGTACCCGAACCCCTGCACGTCGTCCTCGATCTGCACGGCGAGCTCGCGGGTCGGCGCGAGCACGAGGATGCGGGCCGAGCCTTCGCGCTCGCGGTTCTCCTGCAGGAGCCGCTGCATCAGCGGGAGCAGGAACGCCGCGGTCTTGCCCGTGCCGGTCTCGGCGCAGGCGACCAGGTCGTGCCCGGCGGCCACGGTGTCGAACACGGCGCTCTGGATGGGCGTGGTCTGCTCGAACCGTCGGTCCTCGACGCCCAGCAGCAACTCGGGCACCGTGATCAGGTCGGCAAAACGCCGTGGCGCGGTGTCAGGCGTGAGGGTCTCGAACTTGGCCAGCAACTCCGCGTTGCGGGCCGACGCCTGGGGGCGGGCGGGGGGGCGACGCGGACCGGACCGGCTGCGGCCGGTCCGGGCGCCTCGTTCAGGGCGTGGGCTCACTCTTCGTCGTCCGTCACGTCATCGGGCTGGTCGACGTCCGGATCCTTGCGGCTGGCTGCGGGATCGTCGAACTCGACCGAGGCTTCCAGATCCTCGTCCTCGTCGTACAACCGGCTGACCGGACGCTCCTTGATGGGGCCGCGGGGACCCTTCTCGTAGGTCTGCTTGCGGGCCGGTCCCTTGGCCGGACCCCGCGCGCGTCGGCTGTCGCCGGCAGGCGGCGGCATGCCCGGATCGCGCGGGACGAACGGGCGCGGAGGGCCACCGGGGCGGGGACCGCCGAAGCCGCCTCCCCCCTCGGGCCGCGGCCCACCGAAGCCGCCCGGCCGCGGAGCGCCGCCGCCGTACCCACCTCCACCGTAGCCGCCGGGGCCACCGGGGCGCGGTCCGCCGTACCCGCCGGGACGCGGTCCCGCGGGACGATCCTCACGGGCGCGCGCCTCGCTGACGGCGAGGGGACGACCGTTGAAGGGTTGGCCGTTGTACCGCTGCACCACCTGTTCAGCGTGCTCGCGCTCGGCGAAGTCGACGAACGCAAAGCCGCGTGGACGTCCTGTCTCGCGGTCGGTCGGTAGCACCACCTGTTGCGGCTCCGCGACCTCGGAGAAGAGGGCGCGCAAGTCGGCTTCGGTGGCACTGTACGGAAGGTTTCCAATGAATAAGCGAACGCTCACGACGTCCTCACGGGCTGGCCAGGCCTCCGTCTGGCGGTAAACAGGTGAACGACGCATGCAGCGATGCGGGACACCACGGGGAACTGGGTTACGGAGAAGGCGGGGAAAAGACTGATGGGCTCGATGCGGTACTCGGCTGGAAGGCGGCGCGTCAGAATCGCATACTTCTCCTGCCCGGCGCAACCAGTAGACTGGGAGCCCGACCTGCTTCCTCCTTTCGACCGATGCCACGCCAGCCCTTCGCCTCGTTGCCCGACTCGGCCCGCTTGTGGGTCTTTGCCGCGGCGCGTCCCCTCGACTCACAGGAACGCGATGCGCTCCTGACCGCCGCCGACGCGTTCCTCGACCAGTGGAACGCCCACAAGGTGCCGCTGGCCTGCGCGCGCGAGCTGCGCCACGACCAGTTCCTGCTCGTCGGCGTTGACGAGGCCGCCTCCGGCGTGTCCGGCTGCTCGGTCGACAGCCTGGTCCGGACCATGAAGGGGTTGGGACAGCAACTCGGCGTCGACCTGCTCGATCACGCCTCGGTCTTCTACCGCGACGGCGAGGCGGTGCGGCGCGTCTCGCGGGAGGCGTTCGCCGATGCCGTCGCCAGCGGCGGCGTCGACCTGGCCACGACCGTCTTCGACAACACGGTGCCCACCGTCGGCGCCCTGCGCGCCGGCCGCTGGGAGTCGCCGGCCTCGGAGACGTGGCACGCCAGGGCCTTCTTCTGAGGTGACCCCGTCCTCCGAGCCGCGCGCGCCGGCCCCCCGTGGCCTGCACTCCGGGCGGCGCGTCGCCGCGATCAGCGTCGTGGTCAACGCGCTGCTCGCGGCCCTCAACGTCAGCGTGGGGACGCGCGGCGGTTCGCTGACCGTCGTCGCGTCGGGCATCGAGTTCGCCGCCGACGTCGTGGCGTCGCTGGCGGTGCTCTTCGGCTTCTGGTACGCGTCGCGCCCCGCCGACCACCGCCACCCCTACGGCCATGGCCGCGCCGAGACGCTCACCGGCCTGCTGATCGGCCTGGCGCTGTTCGTCATCGGCGGATCGATCGCGGTACACGCGCTCCGCGACGTCTACGCCGTCCATCCGCCGCCCGCGACCTACACCCTGTGGCCTCTGGCGATCGCCCTGGCCGTCAAGACCGCCCTCATGGTCTCCAAGGTGCGCGTGAGCCGCCGGACCGGCAGCCAGGCGCTACTGGCCGATGCCTGGAACGACAGTGTCGACGTGCTGTCGTCGCTGGCGGCGATCCTGGCCCTCGGACTCACGCTGTACGACCCGGAGACCTACCGGGCCGCCGACCACGTCGGCGGCGTGCTGGTCGGCGTCTTCGTGATCGTGGCGGGGCTCGGGGTGGTGCGCTCCACCTCGGCGGACCTGATCGACACGATGCCGCCCGAATCGCTGCTCGACCAGGTGCGGCGCGTCGCCTGTCGCGTCGACGGCGTACGTGGCGTCGAGAAGCTGTTCGGCCGCAAGACCGGCCTCCAGTACCACGTCGACCTGCACCTCGAGGTCGACGGATGGATTTCGGTCGACGCCGGCCACGACATCGCCACGCGGGTTCGCGAGCGGATCAGGCTCGACGTCGAGGAAGTGAGTGACGTGTTGGTGCACGTCGAGCCGGCCGGGCTCGGCGACGCGGCACGGGCGACGCCGCCGCGGGACGGTCAGGCGTGAGGCGTCGCCGGGCGGACCGGACGAGGTCCGCTCAGCGCGACGCGGCGGGCGCGTCGCTGCCGAGAGACGTCGCCAGGAACGTCCGGATGGCGGCGAGGTAGCGCGCCGCGTCTGCGCGGTTGGGGTGCACGTGGCCCCCCGTCAGGGTGACCAGCGTCTTCGGCTCACGAGCCAGCGTGAGCAGGCGTTGGCCGTGCGCGTACGGGACGATGGTGTCGTCGGCCGCATGCAGGAGCAGCAGCGGGCTGCCGATCGCGCCGATGCGATCGCGCGAGGCGAACCGCGTGCGGATCATCAGCCGGATCGGCAGCCACGGGTACAGTTCCGCGGCGCGATCGTCGACGCCGGTGAACGCGCCCTCGAGGATGACCGCGCGCTCGTCCACCTCGCTGGCCAGCGCCGTGGCCAGGCCCGATCCCAGCGACCAGCCGTAGATCACGATGCGCGTCGGCGCGACGCCCTGCGATCGCAGCCACGCGTAGGCGTCGCGTGCCGCCGCGACGAGTCCCTGCTCCGACGGGACCCCGGGGAGCCCGCCGTAGCCGGGGTACTCGGGAGCCACGACCTGCAGCCCGAGATCGCGGAGGTGCTGGTACCGCTCGACGTTGACCGAGGCACCGACGGTGGCGCCGTTCCCGTGCAGGTAGACGGCCCACGGCGCCTGCGGTGTCGCCGGCTGGCGCAGCACCCACAGCCGACCCCTCGCGCCGTCCGGCAGGCTGCGAGGCAGTTGCTCGAGGCCCGCGGCGAGAGCGGGCGGGACGGCCGGCGTCGTCTGCGGCGGCACGAAGACCAGCGAGACCTCGTTGGCCATCAGGTACGCAATCGCCGTGGGGTAGGCCAGGACCACGGCCGCCAGGGCGCCGCGCAGGCTCCAGCGCAGGAAGCGCCGTGCGGCGGTGTCGTCAGCGCGAGACACGCAGCGTCGTGACCTGGCCGGCGCGGACGTCCACCTGCCGGGCGCTGCCTCCGACGAGCACGTCGTGACGTCCCGGCTTGATCTGTCCGAGCGTGATGGGCGTGACGCCGCGCGGGCGGCCGCCCATCGTGACGGGCAAGCCGGGCGGCGTGCTCTCGATGGCGACGGCACCGGTCGTCTCGGACACCGCGTCGGCCCCGCCGGCGGCAGCGACCGAGCCCGGCGCCGGCGAGGCGAGCGTCCCGTCGGCTGCGGTCGCCTGCCCCTGCGGCCCCGCCTGGGCGGCGGACGCCGGAGAGGTGAGTGGCAGAAGGACGACCGTGCGCCCACGGCTGATGGCCACCCGCTCGGCGCGCACGGCCGAGCCTCCATCCTGGACCTCGACCTGATACACACCCGGGGCGAGGTCCTGCTCGACCGGGGCACGGCCCACCGGCTGGCCGTCGATCCGCACCTCGGCGCCGTCGGGGCCATCGACGCGAAGGTGCCCCTCGGTCACGACGGGCTGGGCCGAGTGGAGATACCAGATGTAGCCGGCTTCGGCCAGCGCCAGCACGGCCAGGAGCGCGGCGACGACGCCGATCCACGGGGAGCGCTCGGGCACCTCGACAGGCGACGTCCGCAGGCGCAACTCACTCCAATCCGGCCGCGAGAAGGACTGCGCGGGTGCGGCAGGCGTTGCCGAGGCCGGCGCCGCGACGGACGCGCCCTGGGCTCCCTGCCCCTCGTCGTTGTGGACATCCACCACGTCGTAGTGGTCGAGCTCGCGGTCAGGTGGGGGCCACGTGACGCTGAGGGGCGGGCCGGTCGGGGACGCGGCCCGCTCGGCCCGGAGTGCGTGCGTTCTCTTGAGGAGCGCCTCCAGGCGCGCGCTGATTTCTTCCGGGGTAGGTCCCCCGGAGGGCGCGCCGGCCGGGCGTTCTGGTTCAGTCACCATCGGTTTGTATCCTACGGACTACGCAGCGTCAACCGAAGGCGGCGGTCACGGCTCGGCGGCCGCCCCCGAGTGTCCGCTTCACCAGACGGCAAGGCGGCTCGACAGTGGCAGTCCGATTGCAGAGTCGCCGGGCATGCCTACCATCCTCTCCCGTGTCGCGCGGTCGACGACGGCGATCACCCTGGCGGTGGCCATGGGATCGGGGAGCGTCGCCGCGGTCGCGCTGTTGTCGGTGCAGGACGAAATCCAGATGGGACGCGAGGCGCAGGCCGAACTGCTCCGTGAGGTGCCGGTGGTGCGGGATCATGGCGTGCGCCAGTACGTCGACGGCCTCGGCCGAGAACTGGCCGGTTACGCGTCGGGCGCCGACTACCCGTACAGCTTCACGACGGCCGATTATCGCGACCTGAACGCCTTCGCCCTGCCGGGCGGGCCGATCTGGATCAACCGCGGGGTGCTCGACGCGGCCGAGAACGAGGCGCAGGTCGCCGGTGTCCTCGCCCACGAAATCGCGCATGTGTCGCAGCGTCACTCGGCCAGGCACATGACCAAGAGCCTGGTCACGACGGGGATCCTGTGGGCGATCGCCGCGGCCATCGACGGCAGGGACGATGACTGGCGCGCGCAGGCGGTCAACCTCGCGGCCATGGTCACCGCGAGCAGCGTGCTGCTCAAGTTCTCCCGCAACGACGAGAAGCAGGCCGACCGCGAAGGCGTGCGGATCCTGGAACAGGCCGGATACGATCCGCGCGGCTTGCTCGAGTTCATGCAGATGCTCGACGCGCAGCAGGGGCGCTCGCCCAACGCGGTCGCGCGCTTCTTCTCGACCCATCCCGATCCGAAGAGCCGTGTGCGCGACCTCGGCCTCCTCATCGCCGATGCCGAGCCGGGCCGTCGCGACAGTGCGGAGTTCTCCGCGCTCAAGCAGCGCCTCTCGAGACTCGGGCCCGCGCAGCCGATGCCCTGAAGAGCCTCGAGCCGGGACCTGTCGGGGATCGAGTCGACTCCCGACTCCCGACTCCCGGCTCGTCGAGCTGGCCCATGGCAGCCGCTTTGCACCGGCTGGCGGCATGTCACGACCCTGTGCATTCGCTCGACGAACAGGCTCCCTGCTCCTGGCGCTCTCGTTGACATCGGCCGGTGTGGCGGCGTTCCAGCTGATCTCGGTGCGCGACGAGGTGCAGCTGGGCCGGCAGGCCCAGGAGGAGTTGCGGCGTCAGACGCCCGAGGTCTCCGACCCCCGAGTCCGCGCCTACGTGGCCGATCTGGGCGCGCGGCTGGCGTCACACGCGTCAGGAGAAGCCTACCCGTACAGCTTTTCGGTGGCCGACTACCGTGAACTGAATGCCTTCGCCCTGCCCGGCGGCCCCGTGTGGGTGCATCGCGGCGTCCTCGAGGCGGCCGACGCCGAAGCGCAGCTGGCCGGCGTCCTGGCGCACGAGATCGCGCACATCTCGGAGCGGCACGCGGCGCAGCAGATCACCAAGGGGACCGTCGCCAACGGGTTGCTCGGGTTGCTCGGCGCCATCGTCGGCGACCGCGGGGCCGGCGCCGCGGCAGCGCAGGTGGCGGCCGGCGTCACGGCCAACTCCTTCATGCTGAAGTTCTCGAGAGACGACGAGCGCGAGGCCGATCGCGAGGGGGTCGGCCTGCTGCAGCGAGCTGGCTACGATCCGCGCGGGTTGCTCGAGTTCATGCAGGTGCTGGCGCGGCAGGAGGGACGGTCGCCGGGGTCGGTGGCGCAGTTCCTGTCGACGCATCCGGCGCCGGCCAGCCGGGTGCGCGAGCTGAGCCAGTTGGTGGCCCGGGCGCCGGCCGGCCGTCGGACGAGCGCGGCGTTCACCGATGCCCGTCGTCGACTGGCGAGCCTGCCGGCCGCCCGGCCGATGCCACGCCGATGAGACCGGAATCGCAGGACCCTGCCGCCGACCGTCGGACCTTACCGGTAGATGTTGAGGAAGGTCGTGATCACGACGTTGTTGACCACGTCGATGAAGAAGGCCCCGACCATCGGCACCACGAGGAAGGCCCGGGGGGCGGGGCCGTACCGCTCCGAGAGGGCCTCCATGTTGGCCATCGCATTGGCGGTGGTGCCGAGCATGAACCCGATGAAGCCACTCGACATGACGGCCGCGTCGTAATCGCGTCCCATGAGTCGGAAGATGAGCGGCGGCGCGACCAGCGCCACGAAGACGACCTGCACGACCAGCAGCAGGGCGAGAGGCAGGGCCAGGCCGGCGAGCTGCCACAGCTTGAGCGTCATCAGCGCGATGGCGATGAAGAACGCCAGGGCGACCGTGCCGAGGTCGTCGATGATGGCCTGCGAGATGCCGAACCAGCCGGTGAACTCGTCGAGGTTCCTGAGCACGATGGCCGCGAGCATCGCGCCGATGTAGCGGGGCAGGATGACGCCCATCGCGGTGAGCCAGTCGCTGATGCCGGCGCCGACCCACATGGCGAAGAGCAGCAGCGCGGTGGCCTTCAACAGGGCGTAGGCTTCGCGGTCCTCGCTGCCGGGAGCCTCGGCCGATCCGGGCAGCGCCGACTCCACCACATGGTGGGCGACGAGGTCCTCGTGTCCGCCGCCGGGGCGCAGGCCCCGGTGGAGCCGGTGCTCGATGAGCCACGTGCCGACCGGGCCGCCGAGCAGGCCGCCGGTGACGATGCCCGCCATGGCGGCCGCCACGGCGATGGTCTCGGCGCCGGCGACGCCGGCCTGCTCGAAGAGGGGCGCGAAGGCGAGGCCGGTGGCGGGGCCGCCGGCCAGAGTGACCGAACCGGCGAGCACGCCGAACAGTGGCGGCTGACCGAGCAGGCGCGCCGCGACCACGCCGAGCACGTTCTGCAGGACGGTGAAGACCGTGGAGGCGGCGAGGAACCACAGCACGAGCGGACCGCCGCGCTTGAGGAGGCCGACGCTGGCGCCGAAGCCGACGCTGGTGAAGAACGCGATCATGAGGGGATCGCGCAGGGTGGTGTCGAACGTGAACGGCACGTGGCCGCGCGCGTAGCCGACGGTCATCGCGATCGAGACCAGCAGGCCGCCGATGACCGGCGCCGGGATGTTCAGTCGCGCCAGCCACCCGAGGCGACGCCGGATCGCGTAGCCGGCAAACAGCACGACGCCGGCGAAGGCCAGCGTATGGATGGCGTTGATCGCGAACACGCCGCGATGATACACAAGGCCGTCCCGGCCTCCATGGCTTCCCCCCGGCGCGGTCCCTCGTCGCGGCCCAGGGCGCACCTGGACGCCTTGCGTCAGCGCCCGGTTCCGCGTCGCTGGCGCACCCTGCAGGAGCAGCGCCGGCCGCGCGGCGCCCCGTGGCTCAGCACGCGCATCCGCCGGGTGATCTGGCTCTGGCAGCCATGGGCCCTGCTGACCGGCTGGTTCCTGATCCAGGATCGCTGGTACTGGTCGGCCGGAATGCTGGCGCTCGCCTTCGTGACGTTCGTGCTGCGGCCGGCCGAGCGGCCGCCGCGCCTCGGCCTCGAGCACACCGACCCGGCGGGGTCGCGCGGCTTCCTCGACACGATGATCGGGGTGACGGGCGTCGACTTCGTGCCGGGCAACCGGATCGACATCCTCAACAACGGCGACGCGTTCTACCCGGCGATGCTGGCGGCACTGCGACAGGCGCGGCGGTCGATCTGCATCGAGCAGTACATCTTCTGGGCGGGCGAGACGGCCGAGGCGTTCTGCGCGGTGCTGGCCGAGCGGGCCCGCGCCGGCGTGCAGGTCAAGCTGCTGCTCGATGCCGTGGGATCAGCGACGCTCGGCGAGCGCGCGTACGCCACGCTGTCGGAGGCCGGCTGCCAGATCGCCTGGTACACGCCGATCCGGTGGTACACCGTCGGGCGGTTCAACAACCGGACGCACCGCAAGACGGTGGTGGTCGACGGCCGCGTCGGGTTCACCGGCGGGGCGGGCATCGCCGATCACTGGCGCGGCACGGCGCAGCCGCCCGACGAGTGGCGCGACATGATGTTCCGCCTGGAGGGGCCAGCCGTCGGGCCGCTGCTGTCGGGGTTCGCGCAGAACTGGCTGCGCACGACGGGCGAGATCGTGCAGGGCGAGGCGTTCTTCCCGCCGCGGCGAGAGGCCGGGCCGCTCGAGGTGCAGGTGATCCACTCGTCGCCGGATGCCGGCGCGTCATCGGCGCGGCTGATGTACTACCTGGCCATCGTCTCGGCGCGACGCCGCATCGACATCGTCAATCCCTACTTCGTGCCCGACGAGACCGCGATCGACACGCTGGTGGAGGCGGTCGCGCGGGGCGTGCAGGTGCGGGTCCTCATGACCGGACGCCGCACCGACAACTGGCTGGCCCGTCAGAACAGCCGCCGGCTCTACGGCGTCCTGCTGGACGGCGGCGTGCGTCTGTACGAGTATCACCACTCGATGCTGCACCAGAAGGTCATGCTCGTGGACGGCTGCTGGTGTACCGTGGGCACCAGCAACTTCGACAACCGGTCCTTCGCCCACAACGAGGAGACGAGCGTGTGCGTGTGCGACACGGGCTTCGTGGCCGCGATGACCGACCTGTTCGAGGAGGATCTGGCGGCCAGCCAGCCGGTGGCGCGCGAGGACTGGCAACGCCGCAGCGTGCTGACGCGCGGCCAGGAACTGCTGGCATCGTTGCTCAAGGAGCAGGTGTGAGTCGTCCGGCACAGCTGTCGTTCCCCTGGCGCGAGTGCGCCGAACGCGACGAGGCGGCGCCGATGCTGGCCGTGGCGCCTTCGCCGGCGATGCCTTCGCCGGCGCTCACCTTCGTGCGCAACGGCCGCGCGCGCCGCTACATCCTCCGGGTGCTGCCCGACGCGACGGTGCGCGTGACGATCCCGCGTTACGGATCGCGGCGCGAGGCCGAGGCCTTCGTCAGGACCCGCACGCGCTGGATCGACGAGCGGCGGCAGGAGATTGCCGGGCGGCGGCACGACCTGCGGTGGCGTCAGGGCCAGCGCATCTGGTGGCGCGGCCTGCCGGTGATCCTGGACGTGGCGCAGGTCGACGCGACCCGCGTCGTGGTGCGCTGCGGCGACCTTGTGGCCACGGTGCCTCCGCGCGACGACTACCGGCCCGTGATCGAACCCCTCATGCGGGCCCGTGCGGCCGCCGAGTTGCCACCGCGCCTGCTGGCGTTCGCCGCGCGGCACGACCTCACGGTGTCACGAGTCACGGTGCGCAGCCAGCGTTCGCGCTGGGGGTCCTGTTCGCGCGACGGCAGCATCGCGCTCAACTGGCGGCTGCTGCAGATGCCGGCGGAGGTGTGCGACTACGTGCTGCTCCACGAGCTGATGCACCTCAGGCAACCGAATCACTCGCCCCGATTCTGGGCGGAGGTCGCCGCAGTCTGCCCCGACTACGCGACCTCGCGGGCGTGGTTGCGCGCGGAAGGCCTGGGCCTCTGCTGATGCCGACACGGACTGCCGACGAGGGCGCCATGGTCGACACGAGCGCGGCGCTGGCCTCGCTCTATCAGGGCCCGCTGGCCGAGTTCATCACGCGCCGGCGCGCCGTCGTCTCGCAGTTGAAGGCGAGCGGGCACAAGGACGTGGCGGCCCGACTCGCGACCGCGGCCAAGCCCTCGCGCGCCGCGCACCTGGTGAATCAGGTGTTCTGGCGCGCCCGCCCGGCGTACGACGCGCTGCTCGACGCCGGCATGGCGGCGCGTGCCGCGCAGCAGGCTCGGCTCCTCGGGGACGGCGACGCCGATCTCTCGCTCACCCTGCGCCTGCGCGACCAGGCCGTCCAGGCGGCGGTGGACGAGGCCCTGTCGATGGCCTCGAGCGAGGCGATGGGCATCGGCGAGAGCCTTGCCGGTCCGGTCCGCGCCTCGTTCGAGGCGCTGGCCGCACACGGACGGGACGGGCGACTCGCGCACGGCCAGTTGGTGGAGGAGGTGCCGTTGCCGGGACTGCAGGCCCTCGCCGGCCTGGTCCTGCCAGCAGGAGCGCCACCCCCTGCCCGGCGCTTCGAGATCGTGGCCCGCCAGGCGACGCCCGAACCCGCGGTGCCGCGCGCGCCCGACCCACAGCGGCTGGCCGCCGAGGCCCGTCTCTCCGATGCCCAGGAGCGCGAGGCTCTGGCCCGGGAACGGCGGGTGGAACTCGAGCGTGCCCTCGAGGCTGCTTCCGGCGAGTTGAACGACGCCGAGCGGGAGTTCGAGGCCGCGCGCGCGCGGCTCGCGTCGGCCACTCAGGCCGTGGAGGCCGGGCGCACGGCGCTCGACGCGGCGGCGCGAGAGGCCGAGCGCCGACAGGAGGCGCTCGCGGCGGCGGCGGCGGCCGTCGCGGCGTTCGACACCCCCTCCAACCCTTAGGCTCGACCTTCCGCGCCCTTCAGCCGGCCCCGGTGTCGTCCAGGCGGGAGGCCCATCGGATGCGATCGAGGCGGGCCCCGGCCGCCGCCACCAACGCGTGAAGGCGTGTCGCTCCGCTGAAGCTTTCGCTCTCGCTGCACGACGCGGCCCATCGGTCGCGATCGAGGAGGTGCAGCACCAGCCAGTCGGCGGCGCGCAATGCATTGGTCATTCGGCCAAATGTCATGGGGGCGTCAGGACTCGACGTCAGCGCCAGGACGACCAGCGCGTGGCAGGCGATCAGCGACCCGGTGACCGACAGCAAGCCCTCACCCTGATACGCCACCCATGACGCGCACAGCCGCGTGCCGAGGTACCGCGCCAGGGCGCGTTCGGCATGTGGGCGCGTCAGTGGACGATCGTCCGACGAAGGCTCCGGCAGGTCGGCAGGCCAGTCTGACGGTCGCCAGTCCTCGGGTACGTTATTTATTAGGTCTTTCAGCAGATATCCCAGGGGGTCGTCGCCGTCCGCGGTCGCGCGCCTGCCGCGCCACTGGAGGGCGCGAGCGTGCTTGTCGACAAAATCAACCAGGGCGGCGTCTGTGGCCTGCCATTCTCTCACCGCAGACGTGAAGTGGACCAACGTCTCTAGCACGACCGTGAGCGAGTGGGCGGTGCCGGCCCTCGGCAGGAGGTCGGCAAGCACGACCCGCTCCCAGGCGGCATAGCCATCGTGGCCCGCCAGGACACCCGGTCTCAGGAGCGGAGGCCATGTCGTGCTCGCATCGAGGCCCTCGACATGGACCCTTGGGACAGCCTCAATGAGGGCGAACGATAGAAATCCTGCGGTGCTGACCGAGTCATCGAGCAGGAGCGCGGCCGAGGAGCCACACCACGCCGACAGGGTCTGCTGCCAGCCCCGCGCGTCGAGCAGCAGGATCCGGGGGAACTGGCGGCAGCTGTGGGGAAGGGCCAGATGGCCGAGCTGCTGCTCGAGCGTGCACCCCGGCTGCTCGGCGTGACTCGCATGAAAACCGCACTCGCCGTCGGTCAAACGACCGAGTATATTGCCCTCTTCAACGGCCACATCTGCTCGTGTGGACACCCGCCCAGCGACGAGTCCTTGGCGCAGGAGCAGCAGCGGTGCTGGCTCGACCGGGATGGGCCACCCCGCCCGACAGCAACTGCCCGAGTGTCGGCATTCGTAGCGCGAGAGCCCGGCAAGCGTGCGGACGAGGGCCCCCGATTCGGGGCCAGCCGTGGCGACTGCTGGCATCGGCCGGGTCAGCGTGATCTGAGCCTGGTCGGGCCCCTGTGGGCCAGCCATCCCGCGCCGAGCACGCCCATCCCCCAAGCGAGCACGAACGCCATCCGCGTCCGGGCGTTGCCGGGCGTCGGCTGGCCGAGGACGAGCGAGAGCATCGCCCAGAGGCTCGTCGCGGCGAGGAGCAGGCCAGCCCAGGAGGTCATGGGATGCCGAGGAAGAAGTATGGTGCCCGCTCTCGGACTCGAACCGAGATGCCCTTGCGGGCGGGGGATTTTGAGTCCCCTGCGTCTGCCATTTCGCCAAGCGGGCGCGGACGGCAGTCTACCAAAACGCCGCCGATTCGTGACGCGGCCCTGCCGGGCGGCGGCCGAGGTCAGGGCTTCGGCGTGTTGGCGCCGACCGTCCAGAGGTAGAGCGTGCGGCTGGTGCCGTTGGCGTCGGTGAACGTTTCGACCTTGTCCGGCTGCCAATCGCCCATACCGAACTGGTGCGACACGACGCGCGCACCCGGCTTCAACTGGCTCAGCAGTCGTGGCCGCAGCTTCACGTTCGAGGACGACAGGAGATAGAGCGTGACCACGGTCGCCTGCGAGAGGTCGGCCTCCAACGCATCCTGCTGTCGGAACTCGACGCGGGACTCGACCCCTGCCGCCTTGGCATTGGCCCGCCCCTCGGCGATGCGGGCCGGATCGATGTCGATGCCGATGCCCCGGGCCCCGAACTTCTTTGCCGCCGTCACGACCAGCCGGCCGTCTCCCGAGCCGAGGTCGATGACCACGTCGTTGGCGCCGACCCCGGCCATGGTGAGCATCCGCTCGACGACGTCCTGTGGGGTGGGCACGTAGGGCGCCAGCGTCGGCTGGCCCGCTGCCGGCGCAGGCCCGGCCGCCTGCAGGGCAAGCGGGGGCGCCAACATGGTGAGTGCCATGGACAGAGCGCCGAGCGAACGGAACACGCGTAAACTCATCGGTGTGGTCTCTCCACGGCAGTCGAACGCGGGCCTGCCGGCGCCCTTACGACGTCCCGGCCCCGCACCTGGTTGGATGGCGGGTCTCGGTGGCTGGGAAGACGCTCACGTTCTACGCTATACTGACAGCGTTTCTCGGACCATATCGCTGGAACCGCTACCTGTGCATCATTCCGGAGAGAGGGGTGCCTGTGACATTTCAGGTCGGTGACAAGGTCATCTACCCGAATCATGGCCTCGGTGTCGTTGAACGAATCGAGACCAAGACGATTCTGGGAACCGTGTGCGATTTCTATCAATTGCGCATGGTGGCAAACGAGACGACGGTGCTCGTGCCCGTCAACAACGTCGAGAGCGTCGGCCTTCGCCGCGCGGTGTGCGACGAAGAAATCCAGAAGCTGTACGGTTTGCTTTCCGACGGCAACATCGACAGTCACCAGAACTGGAAGGGTCGCTTCAAGGACAACTCGGATCGGATGCGAACGGGCTCCATCTACGATGTGGTCGAAGTACTGAAGAGCCTCTGTTACCTCAGCAAGTCGAAGAACCTCTCCTTCCGCGAGAAGCGCATGCTCGACAGGGCCCGCTTCCTCGTCATCTCGGAAATCTCCGAAGTCACCCACCAGCCGATGGCCGGCGTCGAGACCATGGTCGACGAAGCCCTGTGCCGGTGTTTCAAGACCAAGGACGAGACCACCCCGGCTCGCCGGCCGGCAGTCGCCATGGCGGCCAAGGTGGTCGCGCCGAAGGTGGCGACGGCGTCTCGTGCAACGGCTCGCCGCGCCCTCAGCGGCAATTAGGTTCCGCGCAGTCCACGGTTCCCGATGAAACCGCGGGGAGCCCGGTGGTCGAAAGATCGCCGGGCTCTTTCGCGTAGAGCGCCCGCCTTTCCCCGGCCGAGACAGACGCCCACGTGTTCACGCTGATCACCGCCATCCGCAGCATCGTCGCCTACGTCTTCGTGATTGCGTACATCGTGATCATCGGCACGCCGGCGCTGCTCGTCGCCCTCCTGACCAACACCCACCGGCACCTGATCGTCCTCGGCATCAACTGCGTCCGGATCGCCATGGCCATCCTGGGCATCCGCGCCGAGGTGGTCGGCAGCGAGTACATCCAGCACCACCGCTCCGCGCTCTACACGGTCAACCACGCGAGCAACGTCGAGCCCCCCATCCTGTTCGCCGTGCTGCGCAGCCTGACGCCGAAGCTGAAGGTCGTCTACAAGGCCGTGCTGCGCAAGACGCCGATCCTGGGCCGTGGCTTCGACCAGGTGGGGTTCGTCCCCATCGAGCGCGAGAACCGCGAGCGCGCCACGCAGGCCATCGATCGGGCCACCGCGAGCGTGCAGTCGGGCAACTCACTGTTGATGTTCCCCGAGGGCACCCGCAGCCGGACCGGCGAGTTGCTGCCGTTCAAGAAGGGCGCCTTCGTGCTCGCGCTCAAGGCCCAGGCGCCGATCGTGCCGACGGCGATCTTCGGAGCGGCGCGCGCCATGCGACCGGGCAGCCCGTTGATCTGGCCGACGACGGTGCGCGTCCATTTCGGGCCCCCGGTCGAGACCGTCGGTCTGCAGATCGCGCAGCGCGACGAGCTCACCGAGCGCGTGCGCAACGAGGTGGCCCGCCTGCTGGTCGAGGCGGCGGCCGCCGATGCCGCGTCGACGCGCGGCTGAGCGACTCACCCCGCCGCCCGGACACGCTTCGGGGTAGCCTGAGAGGCGGGGGCGCCGGGTGCTCCCGAGGAGCGCAGACATGGACATCCTCGTGACGCTGGGCCGCACCCTCGGCTTCTCGATGACCGCGGGCGTCAACCTGTACGCCACCGTCGGCATCCTCGGCCTCGCCGCTCGGTACGGGTGGGTCTCGCTGCCCGCGCAGTTCAAGGTGTTCGACCACGACGCGATCATCTACTCGGCACTGGCCCTGTTCGTCATCGAGTTCGTCGCCGACAAGATTCCCTGGGTCGACACGCTGTGGGACAGCGTCCACACCGCCATCCGTCCCCTTGGCGGCGCGCTGATCGCCGTCAGCACGCTCGGCGAGGCCTCTCCCCTGATGCAGGGGCTCGTCGCGTTGCTCGGCGGCGGGCTCGCGGCCTCGAGCCACCTGACCAAGGCGGGCGCGCGCGTCACCGTGAATGCGAGCCCAGAGCCGTTTTCCAACTGGATCCTGAGCCTGTCGGAGGACGTCTTCGTGCTCGGGCTGGCCATGCTCGCGCTGAGGTACCCCGTCCTCGCCCTCGCCGTCGTCGCGATTGCGTTCGTGGTGTCGCTGGTCGCGCTCTCCATGGTCATCGGGAGCCTGAAGCGCCTGTTCGCCCGTCGCCGCCGCGCCCTGCTCGGCGACCAGCCCGCCTGACGCCGTGCTGCACCTGCTCGTGGCGGTGCTCGAGTCCGACGCCGACGGTCTTGCCGTCGGCGTGGTGCGGGCCTTGCGTACCGTGGCACCGTCGCTGGACGTCTCTCGCCTCGGGGGCATCGCGCTGGCCCGCGAGGACACCCGCGACATCGCCATCAGCGGCTCGCTGACGTCCGGTCTGCAGCGCACGCCCGTCGACGCGGCGCTGTTGGTGGGCGGTGGCCGGGTGGGGCAGGCGAGGCTGGGCAGGCGCTTGCGTCGGCATGGCGTGCCGGTGGCGATCCTGGCAGGGCCTGCCCGCATCCAGTGGCCGTGGCCGGCCTCACGGCTCGCGGCGGCCTGCGATCTCGTGATTGCGTCGCCCATCGACGACGTGGAGGACTTGCTGGCGGCCGGGGCGACAGTGCACCGCGTCGGCCATCCGATGGCCGACGACGTGACGTTGCCGCTGGCGGAGGACCGCGCGGCGGCGCGCCGCACGCTGGGGCTCGGTGAGGATCTGCCCGTGGTGGCCGTGTGCGCGGGCGCGGCCGGCGGCGACCTGCCGTGCCTGGCGCCGGTGCTCCGCGAGGCGCTGCGGCACTGGCAGGGAAGTGGCGAGCGTCTCCAGGTCGCCATCGCGGTATCGGGCGCGGCGCAGGCCGACCCGGCGCGTCGGCTCCTTGGCGGCGCACCCGGTGTCACCGTGCATGCCGCGCCGGCGCGCACCGTGGTGACGGCGGCCGATGTCGCCCTCTGCAGCGATGGCGAGACGACGCTGTTGGCGGCCCTGTTGGGGACGCCGCTGCTGCTCGCGCGTCGACGGACGTGGACCGAACGCGCCGCGCAGGCCGTTGCGCCGAGCCTGGGGGGCCGCGTGGTGCCGTTCGAGGCATGGCCGAACCGGGTCGCTGGCGAGTTCGTCGTGCCGGAACTGGTCGACGACGACTTCCGGGGCGCGCGCCTGGCACGCGAGGTGGTGGCGCTCGTCGAGCATGCCGCCGATCAGGCCCGGCGGCTCGCCGACGTGCGCAAGGCGGTGCGTGCCGACCGTGCCTGGGCGAGCATCGCGCGCCTGCTGGTCGACCTGGCCGTGGCCGGAGCCCCGCCCGCGACCGGTCAGCCGCCGACGGTGAAGCGCAACTCGTAAGGGGCGAGCGGCTGGTTGTCGAAGGCGACGATGCCGGGCGCGAGCCGGATGATCACGGTGCGGAAGCGATCGAACGGGCCCGAGAACTTCAGCTCGAGCATCCGCCGGCCCTGGTCGTAGTTGGCGACGAACGGCGGCGGCTGCGTCTGGGGGACGCCGCGCTCGGCGGCCTCCTTCGGGTCGTAGGCGGCCTGGACGTTGCCCTTGAACGACTCGGCGGTCATGTCGCGGGAGAACTGGATTCGTACCCGGGCGTCGGCCGGCACGTCGATCTCGTTGGCCGTCGGTGTGCTGAACACGACCTGCGGCGCGGGCGGGGGCGGCGCGACTTCCGTGACCGTCTCGGCCGGTGCCGCGTCGGTGACCGCCTGCGTCGTCCTGATCGAGATGGCCTCGATGTAGACCAGGCCCTTGGCCGTGCGGAGGTCGCCCTGGATCTCCAGCCAGCGGCCGGTGTCGACGCGGGCTTCGACGTTGAGGTCGAAGCCCGGGCCCTTGGGGCGCCGGCCGACGACCCAGACGCTGGCGTCGGCCAACTGGATCACGAAGTCGAACTTGCTGCGGGCCGGGGCCGCAGGCTGGTCGCCGAACAGGTTCCGGCCGCGGAACCGGCCGCTCACGGTCACCGACTGCCCCTCGAACCGCGCCGGCTCGAGCGCGAGCGCGCGCACCGACGCCGCGGTGAGCGGCTCGGACTTCTTCACCTCGGAGACGAGCAGGACCGGCAATTCGCCCTGCCCGGGCCAGTCGCGCTGCAGGACCTTCTGCGACAGGGCGACCAGGCTGTAGGTGCCGACGCGCTGGTCGTCCTGCTGCAGGCGCCCGACGTCGATGAACGTGCCGGTGGCTTCGACTTCGCCTTCCACCTGCGCCACGGCGGCCTCGCCGACGGTCAGCAGGCGGGTCTGCCCGCTCAGCAACGCCGTGCCGACCTGGTCGGTGACGAGCTTGCCGCGCACCCGTACGGCCTGCAGGTGGTAGAAGCCGGCGTACGCGACCAGCGCGTCGAGCGTCGTCGCCTTGCGCCCCGACGAGGTCTCCGCCCGTAGTTGGGCGCGGGCCGGGACGCTGCCGGCCAGGACCAGGACGAGGGCAAGGGCGAACGCGCGCTGGAGCATATGGTGATACGACGCCGGCCGAGCCGTCTCAGTTGACGCGACGTCGGCCGACCCGCGCCAGGATGACGCCCAGCCCGAGGAAGACGACCAGTCCGATCAGGTGCCCGACCGTGCCTTCGTGCAGCGCCGGGATGCGGCCGAGGCTCTCCTGGGCGTCCTCGACCCGCAGGGCCGTCGGCATGTACTCCCGCGAGCCGTAGAGCACCGCGTAGATGATGCCCGCGATCGATCCGCCCGCAATCAGGCCCGAACTGAACAGGGTGCCGGCGCTGACCTCGGACTCTTCGTGCTGGCCCGTCGAGCGCTCGACCAGCCAGCGCACCACGCCTCCGACGAAGATCGGCGCGGTCGTCGCGATCGGCAGGTAGGCGCCGACCGCGAACGACAGCGACCGCACTCCGCACAGTTCCATCGTGACGGCGATGAACACGCCGGTGAGGACGAGGCCCCACGGCAGGTTCTGGCTCAGGAGGCCCTTGATGATGGTCGACATCAGGGTGGCCTGCGGCGCCGGCAGCGCGTTGGAACCGATGACCATGACCTTGTGGAGGTACAGCGTCGTGACGCCGATGATGAGGGCCGACACCAGCACGCCGATCACCAGACCGATTTGCTGTGAGCGGGGCGTGGCACCGACCAGGAAGCCGGTCTTGAGGTCCTGCGACGTCGCCCCCGCGTTGGCCGCGGCGATGCACACGACGGCGCCGACGGTGAGGGCGATGGGCGCGTAGACATCGCCGGTCCAGCCGATGCTCACGAAGATCGTGCACGTCAGGATGAGCGTGGCGATCGTCATGCCGGACACCGGGCTCGACGAACTCCCGATGAGGCCGACGATGCGCGAGGCCACCGTCACGAAGAAGAAGCCGAAGATGACGACGAGCGCCGCGGCCAGCGGGTTGCCCTGCGTCGGCATGCCGGGCGCGATCGCGAGCACCACCGCGAGCAGCAACGTGCCGCCGAGGACGACCGCCACCGGCACGTCCCGCTCGGTGCGCAGTTGCGTGCGGCCGGCCGAGTCGGCGCGGAAGTCCTTCACCGAGTCGCGAAACGAGCCGATGATCGTCGGAATCGTGCGTGCCAGCGTGATCAGGCCCGCCGCGAGCACCGCGCCGGCGCCGATGTACCGGATGTACTGGCTCCAGATCTGGCCCGGCGCCATGTCGACGATCCGCAGGCCGTCGGGCGGAGCGGGCGGGAAGGGCGTCGGCATGTAGGCGCCGAGGATCGTCAGCAGGGGCAGCAGCACCATCCAGGAGAGCACGCCACCGGCCACCATCTCGCCGGCGATGCGGGGCCCGATGACGTACCCCACGCCCATGTACTCGGGCGAGATGTCGACGTTGAGGGTCGCGTTGGGGAAGGCGCTGGTCTTCGGCGTCGTGTAACCCACCTCGGTGCGTACGAGCTGGAAGATCCAGGGGAGCGCCTTGAACAGGGCGCCAATCCCGAGTCCCTGGAACACGAGCGTCGCCAACTGCCCGCCGCGTTCGCCGGCGATGAGCACGTCGGCGCAGGCGGCGCCCTCGGGGTAGGGGAGCACGCCGTGCTCCTTCACGATCAGCGCCCGGCGGAGCGGCACCATGAGCAGCACGCCGAGGATGCCGCCGGCAAAGGCCAGCATGGTGATCTGGAAGTAGTTGAAATAGGCCGGGCCGTAGGGCGTGAGGAAGATGAGGGCCGGGATCGTGAACACCACGCCGGCGGCGACCGACTCTCCTGCGGAGCCGATCGTCTGGACGATGTTGTTCTCCAGGATGGTGGAGCCGCCGAACTTCTTCAGGACCGAGATGGCGAGCACCGCGATGGGAATCGACGCGCTCACGGTCAGTCCGGCCCGCAACCCGAGGTAGACGGTGGAGGCGCCGAACAGCAGGCCGAAGAGGGCGCCGAGGAGCACGGCCTTGGCCGTGAACTCCGGCGGGGCCTGGTCCGGGGGCACATACGGGGTGAACGTGGGCTGGGCCATGGAGGGGGAAGGTACCGCAGATCAGGTGACAACGGGACACGCGAGGGCCTCGAGCCCACGCTGTCCGCCATCGCGTGGCTATGATGAGGCGACCCATGGCCGCCCGAATCACAGGACTTGCGGCGCTGTTGCTGCTGGTCGCCGCCCCTCTGGTCGCCAACGCGCTCGGCGCGGTGCTCGCGTCGCGGCCGCGTCCGGGCGTCGCATCAGCAGTGCCCCCGTGGAACTGGAGGGCGAGCTGCTCGTCGGCGCTGCTCTACACGCTGGCGTTCAACGTCACGTTCTTCATCCAGGAACTCTTCCTCGTGGTGCCGAAGGCCCTCACGCCCGGCCTGCGGCCGGTCCTCTATCACAACAACCATGACTGGGGCGGCGATCACCCCCTTGCCGAGTTGTTCCAGGGGACCGGCGCCCTCGCCATCCTGGTCTCCGCGGCGGTGTGCCTGCTGCTGCGGCGTGCCACCACGCGGCGCCCGACGACCACGCTGTTCCTGATCTGGATGACGTACCAGGGGGCGGTGCAGGCGTTGCTGCAGGTGGTGGCGGCGGTCCTCGACGCGCGCAGCGACGTCGGACGGGCCTTCGCTTTCATCGGGCTCGGTGATGGCCTGCAGACGACGGCTGCCGTTCTGGCGGTGGTTGCGATCGTGGCGGTCGCGCTCACCGTGACGAGAGCGGTGCTGGCGATGGTCGACGACCCTGGCGCACTGGCCACCGCCGGCCCGCGGGCCCGCGTCGTCCTGCGATTGGCGACGGTCCCGGCGCTGGTTGCGATCCTGCCGATCATCGCGTTTCGCGTGCCGCGGGAACTGCCCGAAGTCGTCGGGCCCCCCGTCATCGTGACCCTGGTCGGCATCGCGTGGGTGCAGGCGTGGTCCTGGCCGGCCGCGCGCGTCACTCCGCTCGGCGGCGCCTCCGGCCTGCAGGTGGCTGGTCCGGCGGTGGCCGTGATGTTGACCCTGTTGTTCTTCCAGGTGGTGCTGCGGCCGGGAGTTCCGTTCTTCTGAGACCATCGCCGACCAGGCTGACGGCCGACAGTGGCTGCCTCCCTGGTGTGCGTCCTCTCGGTGATGTCCTCCCTCCGTGGGGCCCGTCGCCTGATGTCTTATCCTGTCCTCCGTGTCCGACCTCGCGCGTGACCGGCCCGGTGGGGACCAGGTCTCCGAACTCACCACGGCGCGGTTGTCCGTCTACCTGCGGTGCCTCGAGGCGCTCGACGCCGCCGGGGTCAAGACCGTCTCCTCGCAGGGGCTGGAGGCGCAGTTCCAGCTGAATGCGGCGCAGATCCGCAAGGACCTGGCGCATTTCGGCGAGTTCGGCATCCGCGGGGTCGGCTACTACGTCAAGGACCTCAAGCGCCACCTGCGGCAGATCCTCGGCCTGGACCGCAGCATCAAGGTGGTGATCATCGGCGCCGGCAACCTCGGGCTCGCCCTGGCCGACTACCCCGGATTCAGGGTGGACGGCTTCGACGTCGTGTCGCTGCTCGACACGGCCAGGGAGAAGGTGGGGCAGTACTCCCGCAGCGGCGTCCCGATCCGGCACGTCCGCGACCTCGCGCGGCTGGTCGAGCGGGAGAAGATCGACATCGCCGTCATCAGCGTGCCGGCCGAGGCGGCCCAGGGCACGGTCGACGACGTCGTGGCCACCGGCATCCGTGCGATCCTGAACTTCTCCCCCGGGAACCTGCGTGTCCCGTCCCACGTGAAGTTGAAGAGCATGGACCTCACCGTCACCTTCGAGAGCCTCTCGTTCTTCCTCGCCCATGGCCACGTCGCCCCGTAGGCCCCGCGCGCTCACGCACGCCGACGCCGAGGGCCGCGTCCGGATGGTGGACGTCTCGGCCAAGCCGGTGACCCATCGCGTGGCGGTGGCGCGTGGCTTCGTCCACGTCTCGGCAGCGGCGCGTCGACTGGTGCGCACCGGCACCGTGAAGAAGGGCGACCCCCTGCAAGCGGCGCGCATCGCCGGGATCATGGCCGCCAAGGGGACGGCGACGCTCATCCCGCTGTGCCATCCCCTGCCGTTGAGCGGGGTCGACGTCTCGGTCGAACTGGCGCGCGGCGGGATCGCGATCGAGGCCAGCGTGCGGACCACCGGGCAGACGGGTGTCGAGATGGAGGCGCTGACGGCCGTGGCGGTCGCGGGACTCACCGTCTACGACATGCTGAAGGCCGTGGACAGGGAGATGGTCATCGACCGGATCCGGCTCGTCGAGAAGCGCGGCGGGCAAAGTGGTACCTTCAAGGCACGCACATCCTGAACTGGGAGAGACGGTGCCCGGCCGCGTCGGCCCGACACCGGACCCCGAGGTGCCCCGCATGCCCGTTGCCGTCGCGTCGCAAGTCCGCTCCCATCGCTTCCCACCCTCAATCGCCTCACGCATCTCGTCACTGGCGCAGCTGCCGGGAGACCTTCTGCGGACGTACCCCCGCCCCGACCTGCTGCAGGTCTGCACGGCGTCGGGGCTGGTGCCCTGCTCGACGTCGGCCTTCGTCGAGCGCGTGCGCGCCATCGGGCTGGCGCTCACGGACATGGGCATGGCGCCCGGCGATCGCGTGGCGATCATGTCCGAGACGCGCCAGGAGTGGGTCCTGGCCGACATGGGCATCGTGACGGCGCGGCTGGTCACCGTGCCGATCTATCCGACCATCTCGGGGCAGCAGGCCCGCTTCATCCTGCAGGACTCGGGTGCCCGCGGCGTGTTCGTGTCCGACGCCACGCAGGCCGAGAAGATCCTCTCGGTGCGACACCTGCTCCCCGAGCTCGAGTTCATCGTCGTGTTCACCGACGAGGTGCCGCCCGCCGCCGTGCGCGGCAGCCACACGGTGCTCCGGCTCGAGGGCCTGGTGGAGCGCGGCACGGCGCGGGCTGCCGATCCTGGCGCCGTGGCGCGGTACGAGGCCGGCATCGCCGCGGTCAGGCCCGACGACCTGCTCACGATCATCTACACGTCGGGCACGACGGGCGAGCCCAAGGGCGTGATGCTGACGCACGAGAACGTGCTGTCGAACCTTCGCGCGGTCTCGCCGGTGCTCGAACTCACGCCGCAGGACGTCGCCCTGAGCTACCTGCCGCTGAGCCACGTGTTCGAGCGCATGGTCACGTACCTCTACATGTACGAGGGCCTCACGGTGTGCCATGCCGAGTCGCTCGACACGCTGGCCCGCGACCTGCAACTGGCGCGGCCCACGGTGATGACCGGCGTGCCGCGCGTGTACGAGAAGTTGCACGCGAAGATCCACGAGGTCGCGGCCAACGCGCCTGCCTTCCGTCGCCGCCTGTTCGAGTGGGCCGTGCGCATCGGCACCGAGGCGTCGGCGGCGCGCATTTCCGGCCGGTCCCTGTCGCCGCTGCTCAAGATGCAGGAGGCCGTGGCCGACAGCCTGGTCGCCGCGAAGATCCGCGAGAAGGTCGGCGGTCGGCTGAAGCTCGCCGTGTCGGGCAGCGCGCCCCTGCCGGCGCACATCGCGGTGTTCTTCAACGCCGTCGGCATCCCGCTCATCGAGGGCTACGGCCTCACCGAGACCTCGCCGGTGCTCACCGTCAACCCGCGCACGCGACCGCGGTTCGGGACCGTCGGGTGCGCGGTGGACGGGGTGGAACTCGCCATCGGCGACGACGGCGAGATCCTGGCGCGCGGCCCGAACATCATGAAGGGCTACTGGCAGCGGCCCGACGACACCGCAGCCGTGCTCGAACCGGACGGCTGGTTCCACACCGGCGACATCGGCACGCTGAGCGACGACGGCTACCTGACGATCACCGACCGCAAGAAGGAACTGCTGGTCACCTCGGGGGGCAAGAAGATCGCGCCGGCGCCGATCGAGGCGCTGCTGAAGAGGCACCCGCTGGTGGCCGAGGCGATGATCGTCGGCGAGGCGCGCAAGTTCCCGGCCGTGCTGATCGTGCCCAACTTCCCGCAACTCGAGCATCGTCTCAAGCTGCTGGGCATGCCCCTCGGCCCGCGCGAGGAACTGGTCGTGCGTGAAGACGTGGTCTCGCTCTACCAGGAAGTGGTCGAGCCGCTCAACCGCGATCTCGCGCAGTTCGAGCGCCTGAAGAAGGTGGCGCTGCTGCCCACCGAGTTCAGCATCGCCGGTGGTGAGCTGACGCCGACGCTCAAGCTGCGTCGCCGCGTCGTGCTCGAACGCTGGCAGGCCGTCGTCGATCGGCTGTACGAGAATCCGTAGGGCGCCCGTCTCGCCTGACGTGTCGCGACCCACCAACCGTTTTTCGAGGAGGATGCATGAGTTCCCGGGTGTACGAGGCCATCAACGATCAGGTGAACAACGAGCTTTCGGCGTCGCACAGCTACCTGGCGATGTCGGGCGTGTGCGAGCAGCTCAACTTCCCGGGCGCGGCGCACTGGTTCCGCGTGCAGAGCGAGGAAGAGCGTGGGCATGCCCTGCGCCTGTTCGACTTCATCCACGCGCGCAACTACGGCGTGACCCTTCGCCAGATTCACGTGGAGACCGTGCCCGTACGCACGCTGCTCGAGGTGTTCCGCGCGTCGCTCGCCCAGGAAGAGCAGGTCAGCAAGCAGATCGACGCCCTCTACGAGATCGCGATGCAGGAGAAGGACTTCGCGGCCGTGGTGGAGATGCAGTGGTTCGTGACCGAGCAGGTCGAGGAAGAGAAGTCGGCGCGCGACGTCATCGCCAAGCTCGAGATGGCGGGCAGCGATGCGCGGGCCCTGCTGGAGATCGATCGGGAACTCGGTGCGCGGGCCGGCGAGGGCGGCGGCACGGGGGGCGAGGGCGCGCGAGGGTGAACGGCTCGGGCCGACCCACGGCAGGCGATCAGGCCGTCGGCCTGTCGCCTGCGACGGGGGGCTTCACTCGAACACCGTCGCCCGGGGCAGCGGCCACCAGCGCAACTGCACCTTGCCGATGATGTACTTCTTGGGGACCGTGCCCCAGTGGCGGCTGTCGGAGCTGTTGTTCCGGTGGTCGCCCATCACGAAGTAGTAGCCCTCCGGAATCTCCTGCGGCCCCCAGTCGTCGTGCCCCCGGTACTCGGACGGCACGTAGGCGTCCTCGAGCTGGACGTCGTTGACGAACACGCGCCCGTCGACGATGCGCACGCGATCGCGTGGCTCGGCGATCACGCGCTTGACGAACGACTTGTCCGGATCCACCGGGTACCACAGCATGACGATGTCGCCGCGCTGCGGCTCGCCGACCTTGTAGATCGCCTTGTTGACGATCAGCCGGTCCTGATCCGACAGGGTGGGGGCCATGCTCTGGCCCTCGACCCGCGCCACCTGGAACCCGAAGGTGACGATGAGCGTGGCGTAGACGGCGGCCGAGGCCAGCGTCTTGAACCACGTGAAGAGTTCCTCGGCGGCGCGCATCCAGATCGAGGGGCGACGCACCTCTGCCGTTGCGGCCCTGAGCGCTTCGTCGGCGGCCTGGGCGCTCACCGGCGCCACGACCGGGGTGAAGCCGGACGGCGGGTTGGGCCCGACCACGGGGGAGAAGCCGGACGGCGTCGGCTCGATCGTCAGAGCTGCAGGTAGTCCCGGAGCCGCTTGGTCTGCGCCCGGCTCACGGGGATCTCCGTCGACTTCGCGTCGCGCATCCTCAGGATGAAATTCCGGCTGAACCAGGGGACTATCTCCTTGATCTTGTTGATGTTGACGAGGTACGAGCGATGGACCCGCCAGAACGTCGCCTGGTCGAGCTGGGCCTGCAACTCGTCGAGCGTCCGGTAATTGGACGTCCCCGTCACCTGACTGGCTACGATCGTGACCTCGTCCTCGTTCAATGAGGCGTACACGAGATCCTCGGCCTGCACCAGCAGGATGCGGTCGTCGACCTTGACGACGATGGGCGATCGCCGCGCCTGCCGCGCGGCCACCGCTTCCACGATCTCGGCCAGCGCCTGCGGCGACACGACTCCCGACCGTGCCCGGTCGATGCGGCTACGGGCCCGAGCCAGCGCCTCCTCGAGGCGCGCCGGCTCCACCGGCTTGAGCAGGTAGTCGACCGCGTTCACCGTGAAGGCGTCCAGCGCGTACTGGTCGAACGCCGTCACGAACACCACGTGTGGCGGCCGCGGCCGCTGCGCGAGCTGCCGCGCCACCTCGAACCCCGTCAGCCCCGGCATCTGCACGTCGAGAAAGACGATGTCGGGCTCGAGGTCGTCCAGCAGGTCGAGCGCCGCGATGCCGTTGTCGGCCTGGCCGGTCACCTCGACCGAGGCGTCCTTCGAGAGGAGGTAACACAGTTCCTCCCGCGCCAGCTGTTCGTCGTCGACCACAAGGACGCTGACCTTCATTTTACGCCGTCCGCCTCCCTGGCAGCAGGATGTCCGGGATCTCCAGCCGCACCCGCGTGCCCTGG
Source organism: Luteitalea sp. TBR-22 (assembly GCF_016865485.1). Taxonomy (NCBI): domain Bacteria; kingdom Pseudomonadati; phylum Acidobacteriota; class Vicinamibacteria; order Vicinamibacterales; family Vicinamibacteraceae; genus Luteitalea; species Luteitalea sp. TBR-22. Next base: position 2,533,472 of record NZ_AP024452.1, read on the forward strand.
TCCGCTGCACTGTCGATCGACAGGCGACCCTGGGCGCCGTACATGACCCGCAGGCGTTCCGCCACGTTGGCCAGCCCGATGCTGCTGCCGCTGCCGGTGCTGCGGGCGGGCCGGGTGTCGTCGATGCCGACGCCGTTGTCGACGACCTCCAGGACCAGGAGGCCGGCCTGTCGCTGCGACCGGAGGGTGATCACGCGATCGCCGAGCTTGTCGGCCAGGCCGTGCTTGATCGAGTTCTCCACGAGGGGCTGCAGGATCATGCTCGGCACGACCTGGTCGAGGGTCGCCGGATCGATGTCCTTGTCCACCCGGAGCGACGGGCCGAAACGCACGCACTCGATGTCGAGGTACTCGTCGACCGCCGTCAGTTCGTCGCGCAGGGACACGAAGTGGTCGTGGGCGCGCAGGCGGCGGCGCAGCAACCCCGAGAGCCGGTTGATCAGCATGCGTGCGGTGTCGGGGCGCGTGCGGATCAACGACGAGATGGACGTCAGGGTGTTGAAGAGGAAGTGCGGGTTGATCTGGCTGGTGAGCGCCTCGATGCGCGCCTCGAGCAGGAGCGCCTCCTGCTCCTGCAGCTTGTGCTCGATCCGCGCCGAATTCCAGACCTTGATGGGGATGGCCACGGTGAGCGTCGTGGCGAGCAGCGTCAGGGCCAGCATGCCGGGAGAGTGCGCCGGGAAGAAGAACAGGCGTTCGATGCCGTAACGATGGCCGAGGGCCTGATGCAGCACCTCGAGCGCCAGCGGCGCCGCGATGAGCAGCATCTGCCAGTCCACCTCGAACCGGCGCACCAGCTTCCAGAGGTAGCGCAGCAACCCGGTCAGCACGAACGGGGAGAAGTGCCAGATGGCATCCTTGGGGCAGATCTCGCGGAGGCCGCCGCCGGCGAAGCCGCAACCGACGTACAGCGGCACCGCGATCCACTCGCCGCCGGCCATCGCGGTGAGCCCCACCATGGCGCCGACGATGGCGCCGGCGTAGGGACCGGCGACCAGGCCGGCCATGTAGGCGCCGCCGAGGGAGACGTCAGCAGCCGCGTAATTGAGGAGCAGCCGGCTGGCGACGCCTGCTGACAGCGGGATGCCGAGGGCGCCGATGAACTTGACCCGCTCCGGCCAGTCGCGGCGCTCGGTCAGCAGGAGCGTGCGAAACCTCCGGAACCGCACCAGCATCGTCGACAGCGCGGCCACGGCGGCCAGCTGCACGATTTGCGTCACGAGCAGGTACTGCTCGAACGTCAGGAAGCGCGGACCCTGGGGCACAGGGCAGTGTAACCTCCGGCCGGGCTGTCGCTGGTCGGCGCCGGCCGGCGGCTGCAGAAACACGACGGCCGGGCACGCCGCAGGGCGCGTCCGGCCAGGTCGGATCCGGATTCAGGCCGAGCCGGTCAGCGCCGACGTCGACGCAACAGGCCTGCGGAGGCGAGGGCCAGGCCGGCCAGCGTGAGGCTCGCAGGCTCCGGAATGCGGCGCACCGTCGAGGCCACCGTGTACGACGCCGACACGGATCCGAGTTCGTCGTCGCTACGGCGGCCGCCGATGCGCGTCTGGGTGGCCGAGAAGGTGAGGCTCATCGGGCCCGGCGTGAACGTGCTGACCAGCCCCTGCGGCACGAAGGTGCCGAAGGCCGTCACCGACACCGATCGGTTGGTCGACGTGCTGCCCGGGTTCAGGGCGGCGGTGGTCACCGTGCCCGTGAAGTCGCCCCAGGCGGCATCGAAGCTGACCGGCGCGCCCACCGTGGCGGTGATCGACTGGGTGACCACGGCGGCCGCCGGGTTCACGGCCGGCGGGACGAAGCCCGGAACGATGGTCAGGGCGCCGGTGCCGCCCGTGAACAGGGAGTAGGTGAAGTTGAAGGTGGTCCCGACGTTGATGAGGACGGCCGGCGTCCAGTCCGCGACACCGAGGGAGACCTGACCCGTGGCCGAGATCGGCGCCGCCTGCGCCGGAGCGCTGGAAGACAGGCCGACGAAGAAGGAGAGGGCAGCGACGAAATGGGTGAGCTTCATTGTTGAGCGCTGATTATGCAGCAAATGCGCCAAAGGGCCGAGCTTTCTCCGCCTGAGCCGGCGGACGCTCCCGTACCCTCAAGAGGGATGATTGATCCAGACTTCGCGACTCTTGTCTCTGCAGGGGTAGACTAATTCGAGCGGCGCCGGGCCCGTCCCCTGCCACCTTCGATACCCGCATGTCGTTCTTGTTGTTACACTACGAAGTGGTTCCGTGCCCTGGTGGGGCGACGGGGCCCACCGGAGGCTCAGACAGATGATTCGTCCCTGGATCGTCGGGTTCAAGACCACGCTCGGGCACATGTTCAAGAAGCCCATCAGCGTGAACTACCCGGACGAGAAGGTTCCGATGTTCCCGAAGTGGCGCGGCAAGCAGGTCTTGATGCGCGACGAGAACGGGTTGGAGAAGTGCGTGGCATGCGGGCTCTGCGCCGTGGCATGTCCCGCCGATGCGATCTACCTCGAACCTGCCGAGAACGACGGCAGCGTGATGGCCGGGCCGCGTTACGCCCGCACATATCAGATCCACAAGACCCGCTGCATCTTCTGCGGGTACTGCGAAGAGGCCTGTCCCGTGTCTGCCATCTTCATGGGCAAGGACTACGAACTGGCCGTGTACAGCAAGGACGACTTCGTGTGGGACAAGGAAGACCTCCTCGTCCCCGTGCCTGGCCAGGCTCAGGCGCCGGCGGCGCGCAAGTAACCCCGTCCGTGACCGAGTCCTTCCTCGACGCCCTGCGCGCTCGGGTGCTCATCTGCGATGGCGCGATGGGCACCCAGCTCTACGCCCGCGGCGTCTTCCTCAATCGCGCGTTCGAGGACCTGAATCTCACCGAGCCCGACCTCGTCGTCGGGGTCCATCAGGCCTACGTGCGCGCCGGCGCCGAGATCATCGAGACCAACACCTTCGGCGCCAATCGCCTGAAGCTGGCCAGCTTCGGGCTGGCCGAGAAGGTGCACGCGATCAACGTGGCCGGCGCGCGCATCGCGCGCCATGCGGCGCGCGACGGGGCGTGGGTGGCCGGCTCGATCGGGCCGCTCGGCGTGCGCGTCGAGCCGTGGGGCAAGACGGGCCTCGACGAGGCGGCGGCGATCTTCGCCGAGCAGGCGCGTGGCCTGGCCGACGGGGGCGTCGACCTCTTCGTGCTGGAGACCTTCCGGGACGTCAGCGAGATCGGCGCCGCCATCCGGGCCATCCGCAGCGTCAGTGATCGCCCGGTCGTCGCGATGCTGACCACCGCCGAGGACGGCAACACGCTGGACGGCACACCGGTCGAGCAGTTCGGGCCGCAACTGGTGGAGTTCGGCGCCGACGTCATCGGCGTCAACTGCAGCGTCGGACCGGCGGCGATGCTCGACACGGTCGAACGGCTGGCCAAGGTCGTGCCCGGTACGCTGCTCGCCGCGATGCCCAACGCGGGCAAGCCCCGCGACGTCGACGGCCGCAACCTGTATCTCTGCTCGCCCGACTACATGGCGTCGTACGCGCGGCGGTTCGTCGGCGCCGGCGTGCGGCTGATCGGCGGCTGCTGCGGCACCACCCCCGATCACGTGCGCCAGATCGCCCTTGCCGTACACGCCCTCGGAGCGCCGGCCCCGACGTCGCCCTCGGTGACCGGGACCACCCCGGTGCGCGAAGCCGTGACGCCCGTGCCGGTCGAGTCGAGATCGCGCCTGGCCAATGCCCTGCGGCGGGGGCGTTTCGTGACCGGCGTCGAGTTGGTGCCGCCGGCCGGCTTCGGACACGACCGCATCGCGCAGCAGGCGCGCGAGGCCCGCATCAACGGCCTCGATGTGGTGCTGGTGAGCGACGGGTCGGGCACGCGAGCCCGCATGAGCGCCCTGGCCAGTGCCGTCACCGTGGAGCAGAGTGCCGGTGTCGAGGCCATCCTGGAATACAGCTGCCGCGACCACAGCCTGCACGCCATGCAGGCGGACCTGCTTGGCGCGCACGCGCTCGGGCTGCGCAACCTCCTGTTGGTGACGGGACGGCCCTTGCGCCGGTCTGCCTATCCGGACGCCACCGCGGTGTTCGATGTCGATTCGATCGGCCTGACCAACGTCGCCGCCCGCTTCAACCGCGGCGAGGATGTGGGGGGCCAGCCCATCGGGGTGCCCACCGGCTTCCACATCGGCGTCGCGGCCAACCCGACGGCGGTGATGCCCGAGCGTGAGCTCTCGCGCTATCGGTACAAGGTGGAGGCCGGCGCCGAGTTCGTGGTCATGGGCCCCATCTACGACGTCGACGCGCTGCGGCAGTTCCTCGACGAGACGACCGAGCAGCGGGTGCCGGTGCTGGCCATCGTGCGCCCCTTCGAGAGCGCGCGTCAGGCCGAGCAGTTGGCCAACGAGGAACCCGGCGTGAGCGTGCCCGAGGCTCTGGTGACGCGCATGGCAGAGGCCGAGCGGACCGGTCGCGTGCATGAGGAGGCGCTCACGATCGCCCGTGAACTCGTCGTGGCGATCCGGCCGCTGGTCGCTGGCATCATCGTCGCAGCCGCCGGTGGTCGGGTGGCGACGGCGCTGGACGTGCTCGGCGCCCTGACGAGGTCGGAGGACCTCCTGCCCCAGGTGGGGCAATCCGCGTGAGCAACGGGGCCGTGGTAGACTTCCGCATCGTTCGCAGCAGGAGAGCCGATTGATGGCATTGTTGGGGCAGGATCGGACGCGTACCGACGAAGAGGTGCTGCAGGGCGACGCCGCCACTCGCGCACTGTCGGTGACGGCTGTCGAGAACGACTTCGTCGAGAAGGTCTACGACCGTCTCGCGAGCGTCTACGACCTCACGTTCGGGCCCACGCTGCACCCCGGGCGTGTGCAGGCGCTCCAGCGCATGCAGATCCACCCCGGCGACAGGATTCTCGAGGTGGGCGTCGGCACCGGCATCAACTGCGCGATGTACCCGAGCAACACCGAGATCACGGGCATCGACTACTCCGATGCCATGCTCGAGAAGGCGCGCGAGCGCGTCGCTCGCAAGGGCCTGAAGAACGTCCGACTGCTGCAGATGGACGCGCAGGACCTCAAGTTCGACGACAACGCCTTCGACATCGTCTACGCGCCGTACCTGATCAGCGTCGTTCCCGACCCGGTCAAGGTGGCGCAGGAGATGCGCCGGGTGTGCAAGCCCGGGGGCCGCATCATCTTCCTGAACCACTTCCTCAGCCCCAACAAGCTGTTGTCGAAGGCCGAGCGGCTCATCTCGCCGCTGATGGTCCACATCGGCTTCAAGTCCGACCTCGACCTGCCGGCCTTCCTCGCCCAGGCCAATCTCCAGCCGGTCTCGATCGAAAAGGTCAACATCCCCAGGATCTGGTCGCTGGTCACCTGCATCAAGGACTGAGACCTGAAGGGCGCCTTGCGGCGCCCTTTGTGCTTCAGTCGGCCTTCGTCATCGGGCCGTCGGCCTTCGATCAGGCCATCGCGCTGAGCATGCCCGCAGCCACGTCGGCGCCGTTGACCAGCGGTCGCTCGGCAGGATGCGGCTGCCCGAGCAGCGCCTCGACATCCTCATCCCAGCGCGCGTTGGCCAGCGCCTCGCTGGCCAGGAATCGGCAGCGCAGCACCGACGGCATCTGCTCGACCATCACCGGATATTCGCGGAAGCGCCCGCGATCGGTGTAGAGCAGGGCCGTGCCGTTGGCCACGCATTCCGACACGATGCCGTAGCCGGGCTTGGACACGACCACGTCGCACGCCGCCACCAGGTCCTCGTAGCGCAGGTCGAGCGCCTCGAGGCGGTCGCGGTCGGCGTGCAGGGCATCGGCGGGCGCGTCCGTGCTGCCATGCTGGGCGCCCGAGGACAGGACCAGCCGGTACGGCGCCCCGTCGTGCTGCGCCAGTGTCATGCCCGCCACCCCATAGCCGCCGAACGAGACGAGCACGTGCGGGCGGCCCTGGTCCATGCCGAGCAGGCGGCGGGTCTCGGACGGGTCGCGCCGCGCCCGTCGCGCGACCCACGGGAAATCGAGCACGGTCCGGACCGTCGAGAAGCCGCCGTACATCGGGAGCCGCCATGCCGCCTCGGCCTCGGCGTAGCGCCGCCCGAGACGCCGGGGCAGGTCGTCGAACCCCGGATGGTCGGCGGTGAAGTCCTCGTAGATCCAGTCCCACGTGAAGTTGGCCAGGACGATGGCGCGAGCCCCGGCGAGGACGGCCGCGGTGCAAGGCATTGCCGGCGCGTCGCAGACCACCACCCGCGTGCCGTTTGCCCTCAGCGCATCCGCCAGGGCGACGGCTGACGCGTCGGCCTCCTGTTCGAATCCACGCGCTGCCTCGAGCGTGGCGGGGATGTCCAACCGAAGGCTGTCGCGCTGGATGGCCCCCGTGTCGACGGCCCACGGGCGACGCGCCACCGGGACGCGCACGGTCCGGTCCAGCAGCCAGGGCGACGCCTCCGTGAAGATCGTGATCGGCACGTCGGGGCGCAAGGCCCCGAACGCGTTGATGACCTCGACCTGCCGGCTGGCGTGCCCGAAGCCGTGCCCGGAGATGCAGAACGCGACGGCCACGCGTCAGCCGGCGACGGCCGGCTCCGCGGGTGTGGCCGCCGGCGGCGATGTCTCGCTCGTGGTCGCCGGCGCCGGTGCGTCCCCGAGCGCGATCGCGACGACCTCCTCGAAGGTGGAGACCGGCCGGAAGGTCATGTCCTTGCGCGCCTCGGCCGACAGTTCGTCGAGATCGTCCTCGTTCTGGGCCGGCAGCAGCATCAGCTTGACACCGTGCCGGCGCGCGGCGAGGGCCTTCTCCTTGATGCCGCCGACAGGCAGCACCAGGCCACTGAGGGTGATCTCGCCGGTCATCGCCACATCGTTCTTGACCGGCACCTGGCGGGCTGCCGAGAGGATCGCCGTGGCCATGGTGACGCCGGCCGACGGACCGTCCTTGGGGATCGCTCCCGCCGGCACGTGCAGGTGGAGATCATGCGACCCGAACAGGTCGGCAGGGATGCCGAGCGCGGCGGCGCGGGAGCGTACGTGACTCAGTGCGGCGCGCGCTGACTCCTGCATCACGTTCCCGAGCTGACCGGTCAGCACCAGCTGTCCCTTGCCGCCCGGCAGCAGGGTGGCTTCGACGTAGAGCACGTCGCCGCCGGTCTCGGTCCAGGCCAACCCGGTGACCACGCCTGGCCGCGACAAGCGGAATGGCGCGTCGTTCTTGATCTTCGGCGGCCCGAGATACTCCGGCACGTCGTCGCCGTCGACCTTGAAGGGCGCGTCGAGCGTGACGCCACTCATCACCGGCAGGTCCGGCGTCTTCATCGGGTCGCCGATGGGGGCCTCGGGATCGTCGCGATCCGGATCCTGCGCCGGCGGCGGGTCGCCCTCGGGCGCCTCGTCGGGATGGGGCACGCCGGGCGTCTCACGCGGGTCGGGATCCTGGCGCGGCGCCTGGTCCGGCTCGGGGCCTGGCGGGGGCGGCGGCATCTGCGGTCCGTCGCCGGGCTGGCCAGGGATGGGCATGTCCACGGTCGCCACGGCGTCGTCGGCCCCGCGGTCGCGGAACGTCGTGTCGACGCCGGCGACGCGTGCGGCCAGCTTGCGCGCGATGGTGCCGACCTGTCGTTCCAGGTTGCGCACGCCGGCTTCGCGCGTGTACTCCCGCACCACGCGGCTCAGCGCCGCGTCGGTGAGTTCGAGGCCGTCGGCGGGCAGGCCGTGCTCCTTCATCTGCCGCGGGATGAGATACCGACGCGCGATGTGCGCCTTGTCCTCCTCGGTGTACCCGCTCAGGCTGATGATCTCCATGCGATCGAGCAGCGCCGGGTGCACCGTGCCCAGGTTGTTCGCGGTGGCGATGAACAGCACCTTCGACAGGTCCACGGGCACCTCGAGGTAATGGTCGCGGAACGTGTGGTTCTGCGCCGGGTCGAGCACCTCCAGCATCGCGGCCGCAGGATCGCCCGAGAAGCCGCCCGCCTGCAGCTTGTCGATCTCGTCGAGCATGAACACGGGGTTCATCGACCCGGCCTGCTTCAGCGCCTGCACCAAACGCCCGGGCATCGAGCCGATGTAGGTGCGCCGGTGCCCGCGGATCTCGGCCTCGTCGCGCACGCCGCCGAGCGAGATGCGCACGAACTTGCGGTTCATCGCCCGCGCGATCGACTGCCCGAGCGACGTCTTGCCGACACCCGGGGGGCCCGCGAAGCACAGGATCGGGCCCTTCATGTCGTTCTTCAGCTTGCGCACCGCGAGGTACTCGACGATGCGGTCCTTGACCTTCTCGAGATCGTAGTGGTCCTCGTCGAGCACGACGCGCGCGGCGCGCGGGTCGAGGCGGTCTTCGGTGGTGACGCTCCACGGCACCTCGAGCACCCAGTCGAGGTACGTGCGCAGCATCTGGTACTCGGGCGAGGCCTGCGACATCCGCTCGAGGCGGTCCACCTCGCGGGTCGCCTGCTTCAGCACGGCCTCGGGCAGCTTCGCCTCGTCGATGCGCTTGCGGAGCTCGGCGATCTCCTGGCCTTCCTCCTCACCGAGTTCCGACTGGATCGCCTTGAGCTGCTGCCGCAGGTAGTACTGTCGCTGCGCGTCGCTCATCTCCTGCTGCGCCTGTGACTCGATCTTCCCCTTCAGCTCGAGCAACTCCACCTCGCGGCGGAGGGCCGCCGTGATGGCGCTCAACTTCACCCGGAGATCGTCCTGCTCGAGGAGGAGTTGCTTGTCCTCGGGCTTCATGTCGATCAGCGTCGCCAGCAGGTAGACCAGCCGCAGGGGCTCGTCGATGCCCGAGACGATCGAGCGCAGGTCGGGCGACAGGCCGGTCGCCAGCGAGAACGCCTTCTCCACCAGGTCGCGCAGCGTCCGCAGGTAGGCGTCGATCTCGAGGCCCGCGGTATCCGGCTCGGGGGCCGCGGTGATGGCGGCGTCCATCACGTTGCCGTCGCGGGTCACTTCGTCGAGGCGCACGCGCGCGACGCCCTCGACCAGGATCTGGAGACCCATCGCGCCCTTGGCCATCTGGCGGATGACGGCGACGGTGCCCACCTTGCGCAACTGGTTCGGCTGCGGGTCCTCGGCATCGCCGACCTGCATCACCAGGACGAGCATCCGGTCCCCGGCCAGCGCACGGTTCACCGCGTCCACCGACACGGCACGGTTCACGGCGAGCGGCTGCACCGTCAGCGGGAACACCACCGTGCTGCGCAGCGGCAGGACGGGCAGGCGCGAAGGGAGCGGGGGATCCTGTGCGGCGTCAGCCACGAATCGTCATCTCCGGAACGGGGAGCCGGGCTCCGTGCCGCGGCTCCTCACCATTTGACGTCGGGACGCCGCGTCGTGTCCGTGGACCCGGGCGATTGGCCGGGGCGCCCCGAGAGGGCGGGGCGCAGTCCTGAGGCCGCGCGTCGCCCACGGTCAGTCTATCAGCGGGCGACCCGGGGGGCGCGCTATCATCCGGCCATGCTGGCGATGCGTCCCCAGGCTGATGAGTACGGCGCGTTCTACGCGGGTTACGTGGCGAGGGTGCCCGACGGCGCCTGGCTGGAGCGGTTGTACCGGCAGCCAGGCGAACTCGAGGCTCGACTGGCGGGGGTGGCCGACGAGCAAGCGGCGCTGCCGCTGGCGCCGGGCAAGTGGTCGCTCCTCGACATGATCACGCACCTGAGCGACACCGAACGGGTGTTCGCGTTCCGGTTGCTCTGGTTCGCCCGCGGCGATGCGGCCGAGTTGCCGGGGTTCGATCAGGACGCGTGGGCCCGCGAGAGCGGGGCGTCACGGCGGACGGTGGCCCAGGCGCTCGACGAGTTCGCGGCGGTGCGCCGCGCGACCATCGCCCTGGTGGAAGGCCTGCCGGAGCAGGCCGCCAGTCGACGGGGGATCGCCAACGGGCATCCGATCTCGGTGCGCGCGCTCGCCTGGATCATCGCCGGGCACGTGCAGCACCACCTGGAGCACCTGGCAATTTGAAATTTGACATTTGAAATTGACCGGCGGCCGGCCTGTCGGCCTTGACGCTCGAGACGTCCGGAGGCGCGTGGCCGAAGGCCAGCGCCGCGCGAATTTCCAATCTCGAATCTCAAATTGCCAGCGTCAGTAGATGCCGGGCACCATCCGCCACCGCACGGTGCGGCGGTACGCGCGGTACGGCTCGCCGAAGTTCTCGATCAGGCCGCGCTCCTCGAACGGGATTGCGATGACCAGGTACAGGACGCTCACCACCGCGAACAGCAGGCGCGTCGAGGTCATCAGCGGCGCGCCGCCGACGAACAGCACCCATCCGAAATAGATCGGATGGCGCACGAGGCGGTAGAGGCCGCGTGTCTCCAGCGTCGGCGGTTCGGTGGTCGATCTGACCTGGCGCGCCGGGTCGAGCCCCATCAGTTCCTTCAGGCTCAAGGTCCGAGCGGCCAGCAAGGTGACCGCCACGCCGAGCCATTGGACGGCGGCGCCGACCCACCACCACGCGCCGGTGAGCGCGTACCACGTGCCCGGTAGTGGCCGCCATCCCCAGGTGCAGGCGAAGAACAGCGAGCTGGCCAGGATCACGTAGAGGGCGCGCTCGACGTCGGGGCCGACCCGCGCGTGCAGCCACTGTTTCAGTGGCGTGCGTGCCAGCACGCTGTGGTGCAGCGCGAAAGCGGAAAAGAGGGCCACGTCGATCAGCAGTGGCACGAGGCCCGACGAGCCGGCCGGAGCGACCGCGTCGAACCGCTGGAAATAGGCCCTGCCGCCCCACGCGAGCGACCACACGAAGAGGATGGCGCCGACCCATTGCAGCGCGCGGACGAACACGGACGAAGACGCGGAGGCAGGCACCGTTCAGCTCGAGGCGGCATAGTATAGTGCCGCCCATGGGGCCTCCACCCCGCATCGTCATCTCGGGCATCGGCGTCGCATCGCCGTTCGGTGCGGGCCGGGAGTGCTTCTGGGATCACGTCCGGCGGGGCGCCAGCGGCACGCGCCGCATCGACGAGTTCGACCCCAGCCCCTACGCGTGCCAGGTCGCCGCGCCGTTGCCGGCGCTGTCGATCGAGCATGCCCCGCGTCCGGACATCCACCCCGATCTCGATCCCCGTGCCGTCGACGACGTGCTGCGTGATCGCGCGGAGGCGAAGCGGTACTCCCGCGCCTCGCTGGCGGGCGTCATCGCGGCGCGCGAGGCCTGGGCCGATGCCGGCCTGCGCATCGGCGAGCCCGGCGCGGGCGTGATCATCGGCACCGGCGGCGGAGGCATCGAGCTCGGCGAGAAGCAGTACCGCGAGTTCTTCACCGACGGGCAGAAGCGCGTCACCCCGTACGCGATTCCCATCTCCATCTGCGGCATGCTGTCGAGCGAGATCTCGATGGCCCTGCAGGCGCACGGCATCAGCCACGTCCTGTCCACCGGGTGCACCAGCTCGACCGACGCCACGGGCTACGCCCTCGGCCTGCTGCGGGCGGGCGAGGCCGACGTGCTGCTGTGCGGTGGCGTCGACGCGTGCGTGACGCCGGGCATGATCTTCGGCTTCTCGCGCATGCGCGTCGTGTCGACGGCGTTCAACGACGTGCCGGAGCAGGCCTCGCGTCCGTTCGACGCCACCCGCGACGGGTTCGTCCTCGGCGAAGGCGCGTGGATGTACGTCCTCGAGCGCGAGGACCGCGCCCGGGCGCGCGGCGCGACCATCTACGCCGCCGTCGAAGGCTACGGCTCGACCTGCGACGCCTATCACCGTGTGCAGATGGATCCCGAAGGCGTGCAGATCGTCCGCGCGATGCGCATGGCCCTCGATCGCGCCGGGCGCGCCCCCGAGTCGATCGGCTACGTGAACTTCCACGGCACGTCGACGCAGCTGAACGACGCCATCGAGATCCGCTGCGTCCGCGAGGTCTTCGACGGGTACGCCGATCGCGTGCCAGGGTCGTCCACCAAGTCGATGGTGGGGCATCCACAAGGGGCGAGCGGCGCCTGCGGCGTGGTGACCACCGCGCTGGCTCTGCAGCGCGGCTTCCTGCCACCGACGATCAACGTGCGGTCGCTCGACCCGGCGTGCGACATGGACGTGCTCCCCAACGAGGGCCGCGCCGCCGAGGTCGAGGCCGCGCTGTGCAACTGCCTCGGGTTCGGCTCCAAGAACAGCGCCGTCGTGCTCGGCCGGGCGTCATGACGACACGCGCACGAGGCATGCGCCGGCCATGAGGGCCGCCGACGTCGTCGTCGCCGGCGCCGGGCCCGCCGGTGCCCTCGCGGCGCTCACGTTGGCGCGCGGGGGCGCCCGCGTGGTGCTGGTCGACAGGGAGACGTTCCCGCGGCACAAGCTCTGCGGCGACACCCTCAACCCTGGCGCCATGGCGCTGCTGGAGCAGATGGGCCTGGCGGGACCCGTGGCCACGGAGGGCCTGCCACTCGACGGCATGCTCGTGACGGGTGGGACGGGGGTGGCCATCGACGGCCGTTACGGCGACGGTCTCGTCGGCCGGGCGTGGCCACGGGCGCGGCTCGATGCGCACCTGCTCGCCGCCGCTGCCGCGGCAGGCGTCGACGTGCGGACCGGCGTGCACGTCGTCTCGCCGCACCTGCACGACGGCCGCGTCGACGGCGTCGTGACGCGCGACGCGGCGGGGCGACGGTCGACGATCGGGGCGCGATGGACGGTGGCCGCCGACGGGCGACGCTCGCCGCTCGGCCTGGCCCTCGGGTTGGTCAGCCATCCGCGCACGCCACGGCGCTGGGCGGTGGGCACCTACGCCGAGGGTGTCGAGGGGCTCGGACGCCGCGGCGAGATGCACGTGCGTGACGGCTACTACATCGGCGTCGCGCCAGCCGAAGGCGGGCTCGCCAACCTGTGCCTGGTGACCGCGGATCGCACGGGCATGGGCGACCCCGGCGCGCGTCTCTGGAGCCTGGTCAGGCACGACCCGGTGTTGCGCGAGCGCTGTCGCGCGGCGCGGCAGGTGGCGCCGGCCGTCACCCTGGGGCCCCTGGCGGTCGATGCCAGCGGGGTCGGCGTGCCTGGCCTGCTGCTGGCGGGTGACGCGGCGGGCTTCGTGGATCCGATGACCGGCGACGGGTTGCACCTGGCGCTGCGTGGCGGCGCGCTCGCCGCCGAGGCCATCCTGTCGGCCGGCGCCAGCGTCGATGCTCGCGTGCTCGGGCAGCTGGCCGCCGCACGACGCGAGGCGTTCGGGGCCAAGCTCCGCTTCAACCGGGCCCTGCGGGCACTGGTCGGATCGCCGATGGGCGTGCGGCTCGGGGCGCTGGGGGCCTCGTTGGCGCCCGCGGTGTTGCGGCTCGTGATCGCGACCGCCGGCGACGTCAGCCGGGCTCGCGCCAGGGCCGCATGACGAGCGCCTGGTCGATGCCGGTGGTCGGCCTGCTGGTCGCGTTCGGCACCATGGGGCTCGAGGCGCTGCGGTCGACGGCCAACGAACGGCGTCTCCTGGCCCGCGGCGCCCGCGTTGTCGACGACCCGAGCTATCGGTGGATGCGGGTCGCCTACCCGGCCGGATTCCTGCTCGTCTGCCTCGAGGCGTGGTGGCGCGCGGCGGCATGGTCGATGCCGGCCCTCGCAGGACTGGGCATCTTCCTGGCAGGAAAGGCCATCAAGTACCTGGCGATTGCGACGCTCGGCGACCGCTGGAGTTTCCGCGTGCTCGTCCTGCCGGGAGCGCCGCTGGTCGCGTCGGGCATATATCGGTGGCTTCGTCATCCCAACTACGTCGGCGTCGGGCTCGAGGTCGTCGGCATCGCGTGGTGGATGCGCGCGCCGTTCACCGGTACCCTGTTCGGCGTGACGTTCGGCCTGATTCTCCTGTGGCGGATCCGCGTCGAGGAACGCGCGCTCGGCCTGGCCTCCCGCGCATGACCGTCGACGCCGTTCCTGGCACCGACGCCCCTCGCCCGGTGTGGCTGCGGCTGCTCGACACCGCGATCGGGGTGGTGGTGGTGCTGCTGCTGTCTGCCCTGCTCACCGGCGGCCTGCGCGTGCGCTTCGACGACCTGCGGATCACCGCGGAGTCGCCGTGGCGGCTCGGCGTGGTGGCGGCAGCGCTGCTGGCGCTGCGCGCGTGGGCCTGGCGCGGCGACTCGTGGTGGTCGCGCGTCGCCCGTCGCTGGCGCGCCGTGCGGCAGGACCGGGGCGTGCGGGCGGCGCTGCCCTGGGTGTTCACGACCCGGGTGCTGGTGCTGTACGCCACCTACCTCGCGGTGGTGGTGATCGGGTATCCGCAGGCCGCGCCGCCGTTCCGCATGGCGCAGAACGAGTGGCGCAACCTCCTCGGACGGTGGGATGCCGGCTGGTACGTGACGATTGCGGAGGGCGGCTACAACTACTGGGGCAACGCGCAGACGCAGACCAACGTGGCCTTCTTTCCGGCCTACCCGCTCACCGTCCGCACGGCCGCGGCGTTGCTCGGCGCGCGATGGGGGTCACCGGACGATCCGACCGACAGCTTCGAGGCGTTCACCGAGCGGCGCAAGGTGCGGCTGCTGCAGGCCGGGTTCCTGGTCTCCGTGCTCGCGTTCGTGTGGGCGCTGGCGTACCTGTTCCGGTTGGCCCGCGAGTTGACGGGCGACGAGGCGGCCGCGACGAGCGCCCTCGCGCTCATCGCCACCTATCCGTTCGGGTTCTTCTACGGGGCGGTCTACACCGAAGGGCTGTTCCTGTTGGCGGCGACGGGGGCCACGTGGCACTTCCGTCACCGTCGGTGGCTGCCGGCCGCCGCGTTCGGGTTGCTGGCCGGCCTGTCACGCCCCAACGGCTGCTTCCTGAGCGTGCCGCTCGGCCTGCTCGCCCTCGACATGTGGCGGCGCGATCGGTGGCGCTGGCAGACGCTGGCCGCCGCGATGTCGACTGCCGCGTGTGCCGGTCTCGGAATGCTCGCCTTCACGGCGTTCCTCTATGCCCAGAGCGGTGAGTGGTTCCTGTGGATGAAGGCGCACGCCGCGTGGGGGCGCCACTTCTCGGGCGTGCACGTGCTCGCGATGCAGCGCTGGCGCGACCTGATGGGCCTGGGGGTGTACACGTATTCGGTGGTCCACGCCGTCGAACTGCTCAACATGGCGGCGACATTCCTGGTCATCGGCGTGAGCTGGCCCGTCGGTCGTCGCCTGGGCTGGGCCTGGAGCGCGTTCCTGCTCGTGATGGTCCTGCCGCCGCTCTTCATGGGCGGCTTCCTGTCGATGGGTCGGGTGACCTCGACCCTGTTCCCGATGTTCATCTACCTGGGCTGGCGACTGCGCGGGCAGGTCCTCCAGCACGTGCTGCTGGCCGGCTTCGGGCTCCAGGTCGCCCTCGCGGTGCTCCATTTCACGTGGCGCCAGGTCTACTGAGCGTCATGGCGCCATCCGAACGGCGGCGCGGCACGTCCTACTGAGCACGAGCGGCGTGGACGTGGGGTCCTCGTCGGGTTGCCTGAGTGCAGTCGAGGGACTCACCCTGAGGCGAAGCCGAAGGGGCAGGGTCGACGGGAGCGTGTGCATATAATGCGGGCACAGGCGCAGATGTCGCGGTGGCACGCCACGGGTGCATCCCCAGCCCGCCAGGCGATGCGGGCTTTGCTCCGCATCGCATTCGTCGTCGGTGGCCTCTGCCTGCCAGCGACCTTCACCCGCGCGCAGGGCGCGCCGCCGGCGTTCACCGTCCCGCGGATCATCACCCCCGGCGTCTCGCAACAGCCCGCCGCCAGCGAGCCGGCCCCTGAGGTCGTGCCCGCGTGGCGTCGTCCGCTGGTCGAGGGCAGGTTCGACGAGGCGCTCGCGCAGGCGGCTGACGTGCCGTGGGCCAGGGCCTACATCTCGGGCCGCGCGGCCGAGCGTCGTGGCGCGTACGACGAGGCCGAGCAGTCGTACCGGGTGGCGCTCGTCGAGCAGCCGACCGGCGAGCCGGCCGTTGCGCTCGCTGAACTGCTGACGCTGCTCGGCCGGCGCGACGAGGCCGTGCCGCTGTGGTCGGCCATCCTCCGAGCCGGTCAGGCGCAGCGGACCGGCACCGCGATCGGACGCGCGGCGCGCGCGGCGCAGGCGCTCACGCAGGTGCGACTGGCCAACTCGTACTTCCAGAGCGCCACCAACCTGTCGCCCGACGACGCGCAGATCCACACGCGGTGGGGCGACCTGTTCCTCGAGAAGTTCAACGAGGCCGAGGCGCGCTCCTCGTACGAGACCGCCCTGAAGGCCGACAGCCGCTACGTACCCGCCATGGTCGGGCTGGCCCGGTCGCTCGCCGACAGCAACCCGACGGCCGCCGAGGCCGCGGCACGTGAGGCGCTGGCCATCGATCCGTCCAACCCCGACGCCATCGTGCTGCTGGCCGCCGAGGCGCTCGATGCCAGCAAGCGGCCCGAGGCTCGCGCCGGACTCGAGCAGGTGCTGGCGATCAACCCCCGGCACGTGGAGGCGCTGGCGCTGTCGGCGGCCATCGCGCAGATCGAGGACCGGCCAGCCGACGTCGCCGCCTTCACGCAACGGGCGATGGCGGTGCGCGAGCGCAACCCGGACGTGCCCCGCATCATCGGCGAGCGTGTCGCTCGCCAGTACCGCTTCGAGGAGGCGGTGCGCTTCCTGCGCCAGGCCGTCGAGTTCGATCCGGAGAACAGTCGTGCGCAGGCCTCGCTCGGCCTGCACCTGCTGCGCACGGGTGACGAGGCCGGCGCGCGCGCGGCGCTCGATGCCGCCTTCACGAAGGACCCGTTCGACACCGTCACGTACAACCTGCTGACGATGCTCGACGGGCTCGAGAAGTTCGTGTCCGTGCCGGCGCGCAACCTGGTGGTGAGGTTGCACGAGGCCGAAGCCCCCGTGCTGCAACCGTACCTGGTGCCGCTCGCCGAGCAGGCGCTGGCCGATCTGTCGAAGCGGTACGCGTTCACCCCGCAGGGGCCCATCCTGGTCGAGGTCTTCCCGCGCCACGACGACTTCGCCGTGCGCACCATGGGCCTGCCCGGCATGCTCGGGGCGCTCGGCGCGTGCTTCGGCAAGGTCGTGACGATGGACTCGCCCAAGGCGCGTCCGCCGGGCACGTTCAACTGGGCGGCGGTGCTGTGGCACGAACTGGCGCACGTGATCACGCTCCAGATGTCGGGCAACCGGTTGCCGCGCTGGCTCAGCGAGGGCATTTCGACCTTCGAGGAGACGCGGGCCCGCGCCGGGTGGGGCAGGGAGTCCGAGCTGCTGTTCGCGCAGGCGTATGCGACCGGACGCCTGTTGCCGCTCAAGGACCTCAACAGCGGCTTTGCCAAGATCGAGACGATCAACCTCGCGTACCAGCAGGCGTCGGTGCTCGTGGCCTACCTGGTGGAGACGCACGGCGACGAGAAGCTGCAGGCGTTCGTGCGGAGTTTCGGCGAGGGACTCGACAACGAGGCCGCGCTGACGCGTGCCTACGGCCGCACCTGGGAGACCCTGCAGCCCGAGTTCGACGCCTACGTGAAGCAGAAGTACGGCCCCTACGTGCCGGCCCTTACCGAGGTGGACGCCCCGCCCCCCGGCCGGACCGCCACGGCCGCCGACTGGAAGGCGTTCGCCGATCAGCACGCCGGCAATTTCCGGCTGCAGATGGTGGCGGCCTCGCCGCTGCTGCGGCTTGGCGACCTGGCCGGCGCCCGTGTGGTGCTGGAGCGCGCGGCCGCACTGGTGCCCTTCGCCTCGGGGGACGCGAGCCCCTGGCGCCTGCTGGCCTCGACGGCGCTGAAGCAGGAACAGGCTGCCGACGCCCGGCGCTTCATGGTCGAGGTGCTCGATCGCGACCACACCGCGGCGCAGACGCTGCGCCAGCTGGTGGCGCAAGCGCAAGCGCCGGAGGACGCGGCGTTGCGGCAGCGGGCCGCCGAGCGGGTCATCGAGATCGACCCCTTCGACGCGGCCGCGCACACGGCCCTCGGCGATCTGGCCCTGGCCCGCGGCGACGTCCCCACGGCGCTTCGCGAGCTCAAGGCGGCGGTCGATGCCGGACCGACCAATCCCGCCGAGGCCCTGACCTCGCTCGCCGAAGCGACGATGCGCTCGGGACGGAGCGACGAAGCCAAGCGTCACCTCATCAGGGCGCTCGAGACGACGCCGCGCCACGAGCGGGCGCAGGAGTTGCTGCTGCGCATCATCGATGGCCCCGGGGGAGGAGACAGGCGATGAGCGGGCGCCTCGGGTGGACCGCCTGGTACCGGGAAGCCGGGCGGCGCGGGCGTGTACGGGGCGCGATCGGCGTGCTCGTCTGCGCGGCCGCGCTGCTGGGCCCCTCGCTGCTGCCCCGCGTGTGGGCGCAACTCGGGCAGGACAGCGACCCGCGGTTCGCCGGCCTGCGCTGGCAGTTCACCCGCATCCGCTACGACGCCCACAACGCCCAGCAGTTCCGGGCGCGGTACTGGAGCGATTCGTGGGCCATCGATGGGCCGGCCGCCGAGCAGAACCTGTCGCGCCGCCTGCGGTCGGTCACCAACATCGACGTCGGCGAGCCGGTGGTGCTGCGAATCGAGGACCCCGAGCTGTTCAACCATCCGTGGGTCTACTTCGTGGAACCCGGGACGCTCCGGCTGAAGGAATCCGAGGTGCCGATCCTTCGGGAGTTCCTCCTGCGCGGTGGCACCGCCGTGATGGACGACTTCCACGGCGACATCGAGATGGAGAACGTGCTGCAGGAGATGAAGCGGGTGTTCCCGGAGCGGAAGGTGATCACCCTGCCGCCGTCACACCCGATCTTCTCGTGCTTCTACCAGCTCGACGGGTTCCCGCAGGTCCCGGGGCTCGGCTCGTTCTTCGCCGGGCGCACGTGGGAGAAGGGCGGCATCAATCCGGAACTGCGCGCCATCGAGGACGACAACGGCCGCGCCATGGTGCTCCTGAACTGGAACACCGACATGGGCGACGGCTGGGAGTGGTCCAACGCCGAGCAGTACCCGGGGTACATACAACACACCGCGCAGGCGTACCGGATGATGATCAACGAGGTCATCTACACGCTGACGCATTAGGGGCTCCAGGCTCAGGGCTCATGGCTCAGAAAGCACACAGCCTGGAAGAGTGCTCTCTGAGCGTCGAGCCCGTAGCCTTGACGCCACGACCGAGAACTCCGAGCCTTGAGCCCTGAGCCTTCGCATGAGGATCGAGTGAACGACATCGCGCAGCAGAAACCGCAGCCCCTCACCGCCGACGAGGCCCGTGCGCTCGTCGCCCGGGTGGCCGAGAGCCGCGCCCGCGTCCTGACGGAGCTGCGCAAGGTGGTGGTGGGACAGGACGCCTCGGTGGACCTCGTGCTGGCGGCCCTGTTCGCCGGTGGCCACTGCCTGCTGACCGGCGTGCCCGGCCTGGCCAAGACGCTGCTGGTGCGGACGCTGGCGCAGATCCTCGACCTCGGGTTCCGCCGCATCCAGTTCACGCCCGACCTCATGCCGTCCGACATCACCGGCACCGAGGTGCTCGACGAGGCCGATGGCATCCGGGCGCTGCGTTTCGTCCGCGGCCCGGTCTTCACGCAGCTCCTGCTGGCCGACGAGATCAACCGCACGCCGCCCAAGACGCAGGCGGCGCTCCTCGAAGCCATGCAGGAAGGGCACGTGACGGCCGCCGGCCGCAGTTACGAACTCGAGCCGCCGTTCTTCGTGCTGGCGACGCAGAACCCGATCGAGCTCGAAGGCACGTACCCGCTGCCCGAGGCCCAGCTCGATCGCTTCCTGTTCAACATCGTCATGACCTACCTCCCGGAAGACGACGAGGTGAAGGTGGTGACGCAGACCACCGGCGTGCGGCGCGAGACGCCCGAGCGCGTGCTGTCGCGCGAGGACATCCTGCAGATTCAGCAACTGGTGCGTCACGTCGTGATCGCGGAGGACGTCGCGCGCTACGCCGTGCGGCTGTCGGCGGCCACCCGGCCGACCGAGCCCAACGTCCCCGACTTCGTCCGGAAGTACGTGAAGTGGGGCGCGGGCCTGCGGGCCTCGCAGGCGCTGGTGCTCGGGGCCAAGGCGCGGGCCCTCACCCTCGGCCGCGCGTTCGTGACGCCTGAGGACATCCGGACCCTGGCGGCGCCGGTGTTCCGCCATCGCGTGCTGATCAACTTCCAGGCCGAGTCCGAGGGGCTCACCACCGACGCGGTCGTCGCGCGCCTGCTCGAGCGCATCACGCCGCCCTCCAGCGGGCTGGCCTGATCGCCATGGCCGTGTCCGCGCCGGGCCCATCGCGGTTCCTGTCGCCGGAGGTGGTCGCCGGCCTGGGCACGCTCGAGCTGAAGGCTCGCACGATTGTCGAAGGCCTGTTGCTCGGGCTGCATCGCAGCCCGTTCCGCGGGTCGAGCGTCGAGTTCGCCGAGTACCGGCAGTACATGCCCGGCGACGACCCCGGCACGGTGGACTGGAAGGTCTACGCGCGCAGCGATCGCCATTACGTCAAGAAATTCGAGCACGACACGAACGTCGAGGTGCAGTTGCTGGTCGACACCAGCGCGTCGATGGCGTATCGCAGCGGGACGGGCATGACCAAGCTGCAGTACGCGCAGTGCCTGACGGCAGCGTTGGCGTACCTGCTGACGGGGCAGCGCGACGCGGTGGGGCTCGGCCTCTACGACGACCGGCTGCGCGACTACGTGCCGTCGGCGGTCAAGGCGGGGCAGCTGACGCGACTGCTCGTGGCCCTCGATCATGCCCGCCCCGGCGCCACGTCGGACACGGCGGCGGCGCTCAAGCAGGTCACCGATCGGCTGCGGCGACGCGGGCTCATCGTCGTCTGCTCCGACCTGCTCGACGACCAGGCGCGCGTGGTGGAGGGCCTGCGGCTGCTCCGCGCGCGCGGCATGGAAGTGGTCGTCTTCCACGTGCTCGACGAGGCCGAGCTGACGTTCCCCTTCGAGCAGGCCGGCACGTTCCGCGACGTCGAGACCGGTGAGGAGATCCTGACGCATGGCGCGTCGGCCCGGCAGGCCTACCTCGACGCCGTCGGGGCGTGGCGCGAGACCTACGTCACCGAACTGCGCGCGGCGGGCGTCGACTACCAGCTGGCGCGGACCAGCGCGCCGCTCGACCTGTCGCTGCTCGGCTGGCTGGGCGCCCGCGGGAGGACCCTCTAGCGATGGGCCTGCTCGCGCCGATCTTCCTCGCCGGGCTCGCCGCGATCGCCGTGCCGATCGTGCTGCACCTGTTCCGTCGCGAGGTTGCGCCGCCGGTGCCGTTCACGGCCGTGCGCTTCCTGCAGAAGCGCACGATCGAGCGGCAGGAGCGCCAGCGGATTCAGGATCCCTGGCTCTTGCTCCTGCGCGTGATCGCCCTTGCGTTGCTGGCGCTGGCGTTCGCGCGGCCGTACCTGCGCGGGGACGTCCCCGTCGTGCCGCCGGTCGTCATCGCGATGGACCTGTCCTACAGCATGGGGGCTCCCGGACGCCTCGACGCGGCGCGCCGGGCGGCGACCGCCGCGCTCGACGAGTTGCCCGGCTCGACGCCCGTCGGCCTGGTGACCTTCGCCGACCGTGCGCAGGTGGTGGCCGAGCCGAGCACCGATCACGGTGCCGTACGCGCGCAGTTGGCGACGCTGCAGGCCGGTCCCGGCGCGACGCGATACGCCGGTCCCCTCGAGGCGGCCCGCGGGCTGCTCGACGGCCGCGCCGGGCGCATCGTCCTGGTCACCGACATGCAGGCGGGTGGCTGGTCGCGCGGCACGACGAGCCTGCCCGACAACGTCCGGCTCGACGTGCGGGCGGTCGGCGCGCGGGTCGACAACGTCCTGCTGCGCGACCTGGTGGTGTCGCGTGAGCAGGCGCGCGTCGTGGTGAGCAACGCCGGGCAGGTGCCCGCCGAGTTGACGGTGACCCTCGGCCGCCTCGACGGCGGCGGCGCCACCCAGCAGGTGTCGCTCGACGGCGGCGTGTCCCGGGAACTCGTGTTTCCGGGCCCGCACGCCCCGGGCGGCTTCGTGGCGCGCGTGCGACACGAGGGCGGCTTCCCGGCCGACGACCAGCGCTTCGCGGTGCTGCGCGACACGGCTCCGACTCGCGTGCACGTGCTGGTCGGCGACGAGGTGGATCGCCCCCGCGCGCT
This sequence comes from Luteitalea sp. TBR-22, assembly GCF_016865485.1. NCBI lineage: Bacteria > Pseudomonadati > Acidobacteriota > Vicinamibacteria > Vicinamibacterales > Vicinamibacteraceae > Luteitalea > Luteitalea sp. TBR-22. The sequence goes on from NZ_AP024452.1 coordinate 2,555,417, forward strand.
CTTCGTGGACCGGGCCTTCGGGGCGCTCGGGGCGTCGGCGGCCACAGGCTTCACCGTGCAGGTGGCCACCGGCGCGGCGGCGTTCGGTCGGGACGCGGTGGCCCAGCGTGCCGGCGACCTCGTGATCTGGCTGTCGGCCACCGGCATCGACAGGCGCGCGGTGGCCTCGCTGGAACCCTTCGTTCGCGACGGCGGCCGCCTCGTCGTGGCCTGCGGTCCCGGCCTCGACCCACGCGTCGCCGACGTCGTGACGCGCCCGTTCGGCATCACGCTCGGCGGGCGCAACGACCGACAGGGGCCGCCCGGCAGCCTGGTGGTCGAGGATCCCCGCCACCCGATGCTCGCCGCGCTCGGCGAGGCGCGCCAGGATCTGGCCCGGACCGACGTGGCGGACGCGTGCGACATGGGGGTCGCCGCGCCGGCCAGCACCATCGTGCGCTTCTCGAATGGCCGACCCGCGATCGCCGAGGCGCGCGTCGGAGCCGGGCACCTGCTGGTGCTGGCGACCGACCTCGGTCGCCAGTGGAACAACCTGCCGGTGCAGGCCGCCTTCGTGCCGCTGATCGGCGAGCTGGCGCGACACCTGTTGGGGGATGGCGCGGGGCAGCGCGTCGCGCTGGCGACCATCGAGGATCCGCGGTACCAGCGCCCCGGCATCTGGCCCGTCGGCCCCCGCGGGCAGGAGGCGGCCGTCAACGTGGACGTCTCGGAGGCCGACCAGACCGCCATCGGCGTCGAGGAATTCGCACAGGCCATCGCGCGGCCGCCGGCCGACGAGGCGCGCGTCGCGCGTGTGGAAGCCGTACGGCTCGAGCGTGATCAGGGATGGTGGCGCTACGGGATCGCCTTGCTCGGGCTGACGCTCCTTGTCGAGAGCGTGCTCGCCCGCCGGCCCCGTGTCGCCACGGAGGGAGTGTCGTGAGTCCTGCACTGGATCCGGTCCGCCGATCGCTCGAGGGCCTTGCCGTGGCGTGGTGGCGCGTACGCTGGCTGCGCGTGGTGGCGCGCACGACCGCCGTGGTCACCGGCGTGCTGCTGGCGTGGGCGTTGGTCGACCGTCTCCGGCCCCTCGGGCGCTGGCCGCTGCTGGCTTCCGGGGCGCTGGTGGCCTGCATCGTCGCCGCAGCGGCATGGTGGATGCGCCGACGCGCGCTGGCTCACCCGGCAGCCGAACGCATGGCGCGCCTGGTGGAGGAGCAGTGCCCCGAGCTCGAGGCGACGTTGCGGACGGCCCTCGACCCCGCCGTCGAGCGCAGCCCGCTCGGCGCGATCGTCCAGGCCGATGCCGCTGACGCGCTCGCGCGCCTCGACGAGGCGCGGATCATCGACCCCGACGACCGGCGCCGGGCGATGCTCTGGGCCGGTGCGGCGGTGGCCTCGGTACTCGTCGCGGCGGGACTGGCCGCGCCGACGGCGGTGCGCGCGGCGCGCACGGCGCGCTTCGTCGTGGCGCCGCCGTCGCTCACGCTGCGCGTCACCCCCGGTGCCCAGCGACTGGTGAAGGGGACGCCGCTGACGATCACGGCGGCGGTCGAGGGCGCGCCGCGCGATCTCGACGTCGCCGCGCCGACGCTGCAGGTGGAAGGCGAAGGGGTCCGGGCGGCCGGGGCCCTGACGCGTCGCCCCGACGGCGTGTACGAAGTGCGCATCCCGTCGGTCGATCGCGACTTCTCGTACCGGGTCGTCGCCGGCGGGCTGCGATCGGACCGCTATCGTGTCGAGGCGCTCGACCGCCCGCGCGTCGAGGGCATCGACCTCTCGTACGTGTATCCGTCGTTCTCCGGACTGAAGCCGCGCACCGAGACCGACACCGGCGACATCTATGCGCCGGCCGGCACCACGGTCACCGTGCGGGTGCGCACGAGCAAGGCGTTGCGTGCCGCCGAGCTGCGCGCCACCGATGGCGAGGGCGCGCGCGCGCTGCCGCTGTCGCTGGTGGGCGACAAGGCCGGCGAGGTGGCGTTCACCGTCGCGCGTGATGGCGCGTATCGCATCGCCCTCACCGACATCGACGCGATCGCCAACGGCGACGAGACCGAGTACTTCGTGCGCGTGATGGACGACCGTCCGCCCGACGTCCGCATCATCAGGCCGGCCGGCGACCGCGGGGCCACTCGCCTCGAGGAGGTCCGGCTCGAGGCGCGCGCCGAGGACGACTACGGCGTGCAGGCGCTCGAGCTCGTCTACGCGGTGCGCGGCGGGCCCGAGAAGGTGGTGCCGCTGGGCGGCGGCGGGGCGACGGCCGTGAGCGGCGCGCACACCATCTACCTCGAGGATCTCGACGTCAAGCCGGGCGACTTCGTGAGCTATTACGCCCGGGCGCGCGACATCGGCCGGGGCAAGCGATCGACCGAGGCGCGCAGCGACATCTTCTTCCTCGAGGTCAAGCCGACCGCCCAGGAGTTCACGGCGGCGCAGAGCAGCGCGATGGCCGGTGGTGGCGGGGGCGGCGGCGAGATGGACGACCTGGTGGCCGCGCAGAAGGACGTCGTGTCGGCGACGTGGAAGCTCGAACGCCGCGCGGCCGGCGGACGCTCGGCCACCGACATCAAGGCGGTCGGCCGGGCCCAGGCCGAGGTGCGCGAGAAGCTGCGGCAGCAGGCGGCCGGGGCCGGCGGCGCACCGTCTCCCTCGCCGCGCCGACGCCGGGGCGTCGACCCCGCCGAGGCGGAGGCGCCCCCGGTACCGCTGCAGGCAGCCGGCGAGGCGATGGACCGCGCCGTGGCGCAGCTCGACAAGCTCGACACGCGCAGCGCGATCACGCACGAGATGACCGCCCTCAACGAGCTACTGAAGGCCGAAGCGGAGATCCGGCGGCGGCAGCTGGCACGCCAGCAGGGCGGGCAGGGCAGCGGTCGGATGCGCACCGGCAACGAGGACCTCTCGGCCCTGTTCGATCAGGAGCTGATGCGCCAGCAGACCAACTACCAGCAGCAGAGCAGCGTCGAGTCGCGCCAGGAGGCCACCAAGGGCCAGTCGGCCCTCGATCGGATCCGCGAGCTGGCGCGCCGGCAGGACGACCTGGCGCGCGAGCAGCAGCAGCTGGCGCGCGAGCGCTCGCAGCTGACTGCGGAAGAAGCAAAGCGTCGCCTCGAGCGGCTGACGCGCGAGCAGCAGCGGCTGCAGCAGGAGGCGCAGCAGCTCGCCCAGCAGATGCAGAACGGGCAGCAGTCCCAGCAGTCCCAGCAGTCGGCCCAGGCGGGGCAGCAGGGCAGCGAGCAGCAGCAGAACGGCCAGCAGCAGGCCAGCCAGCAGGGGCAGCAGTCCGGACAGTCGCGCGGCCAGCAAGGGCAACAGGGCCAGCAGGCGTCCTCCGGCGGTGGGCAGTCGCAGGGGGCCTCCAACGCGTCGCGTGATCGCCTGCGCGAGGCGGCACAGCAGATGGGCGAAGCCACCTCGCAGCTGCAGCAGCAGTCGCCGGAACAGGCCGCCGCGCGCGGATCCCGATCGGCACAGGCCCTCCGCGACGCCGAGCGCGCGCTGCAGGCCGGCACTCCCGGCGAGCGGCAGCGCGCGGCCGGCGACGTGCAGCTCGAGGCGCGGCAGCTCGCGGAGGCCCAGCGCCAGCTGGCGCAGCAGGCGGGCGAGCTCGGCCAGCCCCAGAGCGGCGCGTCGGCCAACGAGCGGCGACGCCAGCTGGCCGGTGAGCAGGGGCGCCTCGCCGACCGTGTGGCTTCACTGGAGCGGCAGGTGCGCGAGCTCGCCCGCGGGGCGGACCCGGCACGTGACCCCTTGGGGCAGGCCTCGCGCGAACTGCAGCGCAGCAAGGCTGCCGAGCAGTTGCAGCAGGCCGCGCGGCAGTTGCGCGAGGGCGGCACGCCGCAGGGCACCGACCTGGCCCGGCAGCAGCGCGACGCTGCGCGCGTCCTCGACCGCGTGTCGGCGCTGGCCGGGCAGGCGAGCGGCCGCGGCACCGGCGAGACGCAGGCGCTCTCGGAGCGGCTGTCCGACGCACGGGATCTCCGCGATCGCTTGCGCTCGCTCGAGGATCGGATCGCTCAGCTGGCGCAGCAGGCGGAGCGCGAGGCCAACGGGGCCCCGACGCAGGGCGGCCAGCAGGAGCGTGCCGACGGCCAGCAGGGGCAGCGCGGAAGTTCCAGTGCCGCACAGCAAGGGCCGCGTGGCGATCAACAGGCGTCGCAGGCCGGCTCGCGCGGCTCGGCGCAGGGGCAGGGGAGAGGCCAGGCCGGCGACACGCTCGAGCAGTTGCGGCAACTGCAGCAGGAGTACGCCCGCGAGCTGCAGGACGCCGCCCGCATGGTGCAGGGGCGCGACGGCGGGCAGGACCGCGGTGGCCGGATGGCCACGCCCGAGGGCCACGAGTTCAGTCGCTCTGCCCCCGGCACCGAGGCCTTCAAGCAGGACTTCGCCCGGTGGGAGTCGTTGCGCAAGGGCGTCGCCAACGCCATGGACCGCTACGAGGCGTCGATCGCCCAGCGCCTCGCCGAGCGTGAGGCGGCCGAGCGGGTGCAGGCCCCCTTGCGCGACAAGGTCCCCGACCGCTACGCCGAGTCGGTCGTGCGCTATTACCAGTCGCTGAGCCGACGCCCGGAGTCCCGCTGACGTTGGGTATCCGGTTCGCGCATGCCCTGCCACCGTGGGCCTGGGGAGTCGGTGGCCTGGCGCTCGTGCTCTTCGCGGTCGCCGCGTACCGGCACGCGCGCACCGTCCTCTCGCCCGGGCGCTGGCTGCTGCTGGTGGCGCTGCGCACCCTGGCGCTCGCCGGCGTCGCGATCATCCTGATGCGCCCGGTGCGTCTCGAGCCGGCGCCCGCCGCCACCGGCCGTGCCGTCGCCGTGGTGGTCGACGACTCGCGTTCGATGCAGTTGCCCGACGCGCAGGGCACCGAGACGCGGTTGCAGCGAGCCCGCCAACTGGTCGCCACCCGCCTGCGACCCCTGCTCCAGGGCGACTTCGACCTGCGCGTGTTCGCGGCCGCCGACGCGCTCCGCGAGATCCCCTCGGAAGACGCGCTCACCGGCGGCGGTCGCGGCTCCGATCTGGCCGGCGCGGCCTCGGCGATGGCCGAGCGCGCGGCGGCCGGCGAGTTCGTGGGGATGGTGCTCGTCAGTGACGGAGCGGCCTCCACGCCGGTGCCGCCCTCGCCGGGGACGTTGCCCGTCTTCACCATCGGCGTCGGCGCGGCGGGCAGCGTGATCGATCGCGAGGTCCGCGATGTGGCGGTGAGCGACGTCTCCGTGGTCGACTCGGTGGCCGAGGTGACGGCCAGCCTGGTGTCGCACGGTCCACGCGACACGGTGGACGTGCGCCTGCTCGAGAACGGCCGGCCGCTCGAGGTCCGGCAGGTGCGCCTGCCCGGGAACAGCCAACCCGTGCGCGAACGCTTCCGCGTGACGCCGCCGCGGACGGCCGCCACCGAGTATCGCGTGGAGGTCGCCGAGGTGGCCGGCGAGCTCACCGCGGCCAACAACCGGGGGACGGTGTTCGTGCCAGCGCCTGGCGAGCCGCACGCCGTCCTGATCCTGGAGGGCGCTCCCGGTTTCGAGCACAACTTCCTGACGCGCGCGCTCGCCCGCGACACCGGCCTCGACGTCGACATCGTCGTGCGCAAGGGCCGCAAGGAGAACGGCGATCCGACGTTCTACGTGCAGGGCGCGGCGTCGCGCACCGCGGCGCTCGTGGACGGGTTCCCGAAGACCCGCGAGCAGTTGTTCAGGTACGCGGCCATCGTGCTCGGCAACGTCGAGGCCGACTTCCTCAGCCGCGCGCAGCTCGACATGCTGCTGTCGTTCGTCGAGCAGCGGGGCGGCGGTCTGGCGATCATCGGCGCGCGTTCGTTCGGCGAGCGCGGCGTGATCGGCACCGAGCTCGGGCGCGTGCTCGGCGTCGAGGCGCGGGGCGCGGGCGCCATCAACGCGGCCGCGGCGGCCAGTTCGCGGCAGGGAACCCGGATCGATCTGACCTCGGCAGGGCAGCGGCACCCGGTGATGACCCTTACGCCGGCGCCCGGCAGCGATGCCTCCGTCTCGCCGTGGAGCAGCCTGCCGTCGCTGGCCGCGGCGGCGGCGGTCGGTCGCCCGCGGCCGGGGGCCGAGATTCTCGCGATGGTGTCGGGCCCGGCAGGGGAACCGCAGCCACTGGTCGCCGTGCAGCGCGCCGGGCGCGGTCGCACGCTCGTCTTCACCGGCGAGGGCGCGTGGCGATGGCGGATGGGACTCCCGGCCAGCAACCTCGCGTACGAGACCTTCTGGCGCCAGGCGTTGCGGTGGCTCGCCGTGCAGGCGCCGGCCCGCGTCGCCGTCGAGGTCGAGGCCCCCTCGATCGGTGCGCCCACGCCGATCGCCGTGCGCGTCGTCTCGCCGGAATTCGAGCCCATCGGTGATGCGAACGTGCAGGTGCGCGTCGAGGAGCCGGGGGGCGCGACGCGGACGCTGCCGGCCGTGCTCGACGCCGGCGAGCCCGGCCTCTACCGCGCGACGCTGCTCACGCTGAATGCCGGCGTGCACCGGCTCGACGTCGAGGCGCAGCGTGCGGGCGCCTCGCTCGGCCGCAGCAGCGTGCAGGTGTTCGCCGGCGGGCAGGACCCCGAGTTCGTGGACCCTCGACGCAACGACGCCCTGCTGCAGCGGCTCGCCGAGTCGACCGGAGGGACCCGCCTCGACCGGAGCGATCTCGAGGGGCTTCCGGCGCTGATCCGCAAGGCAGCCGCCTCGCCCACCGCGCGTCTCGTCGAACGCGACCTCTGGCACAATGGCTGGAGTTTCCTGGGGCTCTGCATGGTGCTCGGCACCGAGTGGGCACTGCGCCGACGATGGGGGTTGCGATGAGTCCGCGAGTGCTGATGACCGGGGTGGTCGGCGTTGGCCTGTGGCTGGCTGCGGCGACTGCGTACGGCCAGGGAGCGCCGCCGCGGCCGCCTCAGTCGCGTGTGCTCGTGGTTTCGGGTGCCGCCGGCAGCGAGGAGTACGCGGCGCGCCAGAAGCAGTGGCGCGAGACCCTGGTCACGCAGCTCACGACGCGATTGGGCGTGCCCGCCTCGCGCGTGACGGTGCTCGCCGAACAGGCCGGCGAGGGCCTGCAGGCCTCGACGGCGGTCAATCTCCGGCAGGCGCTGGCGACCCTGAAGGCCGCGCAGGGCGCCGACGACACGCTGCTCATCGTCCTGTTCGGCCACGGCACCTTCGACGGCGTCGACGCCAAGTTCAACCTCGTGGGCCCCGACCTGACCGCGCGCGACTGGCGCGACGCATTGCAGGGCATGCCAGGGCGCGTGGTGTTCGTGCAGACCGCCAGCGCGAGCTTTCCGTTCCTCGCGGCCCTGTCGGCGCCCAACCGCGTGGTCGTCACCGCCACCGATTCGCCGCAGCAGAAGTACGACACCGTGTTCGGGGAGCACTTCGTCGCGGCGTTCACGCCCGAGGCCGCAGAGTCCGACCTCGACAAGGACGGGCGCATCTCGATCTGGGAAGCGTTCGCCTACGCGGCCGACGCGTCCAAGCGCTACTACCAGCAGCGCGGTCAGCTGTCGGTCGAACGGGCACTGCTCGACGACACCGGCGACGGCGTCGGCCGCGACCTGGCCAAGGCGGGCGACGACGGCCTGCTGGCCAGCCGGGTGTTCCTCGATCCCGACCCGGCCACCGCCACGGGCGACCCCAGCGTCACGCTGCTCATCGGCCGACGCAACACGCTCGAGACCGAGCTCGACGAACTCCGACGCAAGAAGGGGTTCATGCCCGACGACGCCTACGCCCGCGAACTCGAGCGCATCATCGTCGACATCGCCCGCACGTCGCGCGACATCAGGCGTCGGCTCAAGAGCTAGAGCGAGGCTCGAGGCTCGAGCACCCCAGGCCAGCTCCGGCACGAGCGCCGCGGCTCCGAGTCCATTCAGAATGCTCTCTGAGCCTTGAGCCCTCAGCCTTCAGCCCTGAGTCCTCAGTCCTCAGTCCCGAGTCCCGAGCCCCGAGCCCGAAGTGATAGCCTCTCGCCCCATGTGCACTCGAAGGCTCCTGATCCAGGCCCTCGTGCTCGTGTCCCTCCTCGCGACGGCGTCGATCGCGCTCGCTCAGGAGCAGCCCAACATCCTCTGGCTCTCGAGCGAGGACAACGGGCCGCAACTCGGCGCGTACGGCGACGCGTACGCCACCACGCCCGCGCTCGACCGGCTCGCCGCCCGCGGCGTGCGGTTCACGCGCGCCTGGGCCGCCGCGCCGGTGTGCGCGCCGTCACGCACCGCCATCATCACCGGCCTGTCTCCGCAGACCACCGGCGGCCACAACATGCGCAGCGAGGTGCCGCTCCCGGGCGACATGCCGATGTTTCCGGCACTGCTGCGCGCGGCGGGGTACTACACGTCCAACAACGTGAAGGAGGACTACAACCACCCGACGCCCGCCGGCACCTGGGACGACTCGTCGAAGACCGCTCATTGGCGTGGCCGGCGACCTGGCCAGCCCTTCTTCGCCGTCTTCAACAGCGTCACGACGCACGAGAGCCAGATCCGGCGACGTCCGCACACCGCGGTTCACGACCCGGCGAAGGTGCGGGTGCCGCCCTATCACCCCGACACGCCAGAGGTCAGGCAGGACTGGGCCCAGTACTACGACAAGCTGACCGAGATGGACCGCGAGGTCGAGGCGCGCCTTGCCGAACTCGAGGCCGACGGGCTGGCCGAGTCGACGATCGTCGTGTACTGGGGCGACCACGGCGTGGGACTGCCGCGAGGCAAGCGCTGGCTGTATCCAGCGGGCCTCGACGTGCCGCTCATCGTGCACGTCCCGCAGCGCTTCAGGCACCTGGCACCCGAGGGGTACAGCGCCGGCAAGGCGCTCGACCGACTGGTCAGCCTGATGGATCTCGGTCCGTCGATGCTCAGCGCGGCAGGAATCCGCCCGCCGGCCTGGATGCAGGGGCAGGCGTTCATGGGACCGTTCGCGGCGTCGCCGCGCGCGTGGCTGCAGGCCGGCCGGGATCGGATGGACGAACGCGTCGACATGTCGCGCGCCATCACCGACGGCCGGTATCTCTACATCCGCAACTTCCGTCCCGATCGCAGGCAGGGCGAGTACCTCGCCTACATGTTCGAGACGCCGACGACACAGGTGTGGAAGGCCAGGCACGACGCCGGGCAGCTCACGCCGGCACAGGATTCGTTCTGGCGCGAGAAGGCGCCGGAGGAACTCTACGACCTCCGTGCCGATCCGGATGCCGTCCGCAACCTCGCCGGCGACCCCGCCCACCGGGCGGCGCTGGAGCGATGCCGCGCCGCACTCCGCCGTCACCTGATCGCCTCGCGTGACCTCGGCCTGCTGCCCGAGGGCGACATGCACCGCCGCCGGGGCACGCGCACGGCGTTCGACCTGGGACGCGATGGGACGGCGTTCCCGGTGGAACGCGTTCTCGAGCACGCCTGGATGGCGTCGATGCGCGATGCCGGGGCCGCCGAGACGCTGCGCCGCGGGCTGGGCGACCGGGATGCCGCGGTGCGGTACTGGAGTGCCACCGGCCTGCGCCTGCTCGGCGCGTCGGCTGTGGCGGCGCACGAGGCCGCGCTGCTGGCACTGCTGACCGACGACGTGGCACCGCGCGTCGCGGCGGCAGACGCCCTGGTGCGCCACGGTTCGCCGCAGGCCCGCGCGCGGGCGTTCGAATCGCTGTCGGCGCTGCTGGACTACCGTGCCGTGGGACACCACGCCACCATGCTGGCGCTCGACACGCTGGTGGCCCTCGGCGACCTCGCAGCACCGATCCGCCTCGCTGCGGCCGCCGCGCCCGCGCCGGGCAAGGACGTGCCGGCGCGCGAACAGGAGTACATCGCGCGCCTGGCCCTGCGGTTGCGCGAGCAGGCTGCCGCGGTCACGCCGATGCGCTGAGGCGCTCGCGCGCCAGCTGGGGCAGGGCGGCGTTGCCCTGCTGCCAGGCGGCGGCCAGCGTCATCGCGTCGATGCGCCACGTGCCATCGGCACGGGTGAACGTCCACTCGTACCGGCCTCCGACGACCCAGCAGTCGCCGTCCGGCGGGGAAGGATCGGTCAGGAAGTGGTGTCCGATCACTGGCGCCAGGGCGCTCGCTCCGCCGCCGTCCACGCGTACCAAGACGGACCCGATCGTGTGCTGCGTGCGCGTGAACCCCGGGACGAGCCCTTGCCAACCCGCAACCAGGTCGTTGCGCGTCAGAGTGGCCGCCTCCCCGCCGAAGAGTGACGTGTAGTCCACCCGCACCCGCGGTGCGAAGCAGTCGAGGACGTCGTCCCACCGCCGCATGTCGATGGCGAGGGCCAGGCTCGCGACCAGGTCGAGGAGCCGCGCACGGTCATCCAGCATGCGGCCCTCCGCGAAGCGTGTCGGCGAACCAGGGCAGCACGTGCGCCAGCGCGCGATCCACGTGCTCCGGGTCATCGTAGAAATCGGTCTGCTGCCCCTCGACCCAGGCGAGCTGCCGCGGACCCTGCAAGGCGTCGTGCACCTGCCGCACGTGAGCGGGCAGCACGCAGCCGTCGCCGTGCACCAACAGCGTGGGTGTCGAGACGCGCGCCGCCGCGCCGAGGCCATCGAACGTGAGCCAGTGCAGCCAGCTCATCTCGTCCATCTCGTTGCGCCACGTCGCGACCGCGCCGCGCTCCGGGCGCGCGTAGTAGTCCACGGGAAAGAACATGCCGGCACGATCGTCGCCGTCGGCATACGCCGGCACCAGGCGTGGAGACTCGCCGGCCGCCAGTGCCTGCGCGGCGGCCGCCGCCCGGGCGAGCCGGCTGGCCACGCCCTGGTCGCCGCCATAGAAGGCTTTCACGGTCTCAGCATCGTGGTACCAGCCTGCGACGCTGGCAAAGGCCCGGATGGGAGCGCCCGCGGCCAGCGCCGCCAGCGCGTACTGGGCGCTGGCGCAGATGGAGAGAAGGCCGAGCGGACGCGAGAGGCCCCACTGCCGCAGCACGAAATCGGCGGCTCCCCGGATGTCGCCGATCTTGCGCGTCGGCATCTCGACCTGCCGGGGCGAGCCACCGCTGGCGCCGAAGCCGGCGAAGTCGAAGGTCAGCGCGGCATAGCCTGCCGTGGCGAGCCGCCGGGCGTAGACGGCCGGCATCTGCTCCTTCACGGTGAGCCACGACCCGGTGACGATGACGAGCGGTGTGCCGGGGGCCAATCCCGCCTCGGGCGCGTGCAGGAGGCCGGCCAGAGGCACGCCCCCCGAATCGAACAGGACAGGAAACTGACCGGTCATGTGCGTACTGTGACAGCACGCCCCACCGTCAGGTCTTGAACGAAATCGACCTGGGCGCCGGCCCTGTGTGCAGCCGGCGCCGATACGCGCCCGGTGGCATCCCCATGACCCGACGGAAGACCCGGGTCAGGTGTGCCTGGTCGGCAAATCCCAGGGCCGTCGCCACATCGGCGACGAGCATGCCGCGCGAGAGCGCGACCCGCGCGCGATCGACGCGGGCGAGCAGGTGGTACCGGTACGGGGGGATGCCATACGCGCGCCGGAAGGCCCGCACGAGCACGTCCTTGTGCAGGCCCGAGGCGCGGGCCAGGTCAGCCAGCGACACCGGCGCATCGAGTGTGCTGTGAAGGAAGGCGCGAATCCGCTCGAGACGCACGCGCGGCTCCACCGGATCGGGATCACCACGCCCACCGAGGACCGTCGTCGCCAGGGCGACCAGGGCGGCCACGGCTTCGTCGCGGGCGAGCGGCGGCTGGTGCTGGTCCGACACCCGGCGCATCAGTGCCAGCGCGGTCCGTCCGGCCTCCGGGCTCGCGAAGGCCATGCGGCGCGGCTGACGTGCCGGCAGGCGACTTGCGTCGATGTCGATGGAGACGAACCCGCTCGGACCGGTGTCGTCGCACGCCCAGACCACGGAGGGGGCGCGCACGCACAATGCGTCGGCCGGGTAGTCGAGCACGCGTCCCTCGGCCTGGACGACGTGGGCCGGGCCCATCTTCACGCACAGGCCGACCGTGCCGGTCAGGCGGGCGGGAAAGCGGCGTCGCGCCGGGGCCGCCCAGACGAGCTCCGTCACGTCATCGGACGGACGCGACAACAGTCGCACGCGCTCGAGCGCATGGGCGCGCTCATCCTGCACCGTGGACTCCGTGCATCGCTCAGCCTCCGAGGGGCGTGCGACAGGGCGCGGCCCTCCGTCGTCACGGCTTGCGGCTCTAGCCTGCCACCTGGTCCCACCACTCCACGCGCATCCGCTCGGGGCGCCGGAAGAGCAACACGAGCGACGCACCCGCGGCAAAGCCGCCAGCATGGGCCCAGAACGCCACGCCGCCCATGTCCTCGGGCCGCACTACCGCGAGTGCGCCGATCCCGCTCAGCAACTGCGTGGCGAACCAGAGGCCGAGCAACAGCGACGCCGGCACCTCGAGGAACGTGACGAACACGAAGGTGAGCACGCGTGACTGCGGGAACATGATCAGGTAGGCGCCGAGCACCCCCGCGATCGCACCGCTGGCCCCGACCATGGGCACCGTCGATCCGCGCTCGATCCCCACCTGCAGCAGCGCGGCCGCCAGGCCGCACAAGCCGTAGAACACCAGGAACCGCAGGTGCCCCACCCGGTCCTCGACGTTGTCGCCGAAGATCCACAGGAACAGCATATTGCTGAAGAGGTGCCCGAACCCGGCGTGCACGAACATCGCCGTCACGACGGCCGGCCACGTGAAGGCGGCCGGCGTCAGTCCCCACGCGCGCAGGAATGGCTCGTACTCAGGGGTGTCGCTCCCCGGCATCGCCAGGAAGACCGCCACGTTGATCGCGATGAGCGCCATCGTCACAAACGGCGTCGTTCGCGAGGGGATGACGTCGCGGATGGGCAGCACCGAGTCATTGTAGACTCGGAGTTCGGCGGTCCCGCGCGCCAGGCGCAAGGCCCTGTTGCCGGCCCCCCGTCGAGGGCCCGACCGCCGACTGCCGCCGACGGCCCACTGCCCACTGCCGACTGCCGACTGCCGCTTCCATGCCCAAGACCTGTACGACCTGCGGGACCGAGATCGCCGACAAGGCGCTCATCTGCTATCGCTGTGGCCAGGCGACCTTCGTGCCCAGGCACGCTCCGGCGCGGCCGCCGGCTCGCGGGCGGCAATTGATGCTCGTGATCGGCCTGATCATCCTGATCCTGGCCGCGCTGTTCATGGGCCAGGTGCAGACGGGGACGGTGCCCGACTGGGTGCGCTACACCATCATGGTGCTGGCGCTCGTGGTGCTGGCCTGGCGGACGCTGGTGCGTCGGCGTCGCGGCCGGGGGATCCGCGGATGACGACGCGTCGCGCGCGGCGGCTGGCGTACGGGCTCTGCCTGTTCACGGCGTTCCTGGTGTGGAACGGCATCTTCGGACTGCTCGTGAGCCGGGGCGAGAAGCAGTACCTGCTCGATCAGGCGCGCCACGAATTGCGGCTCGGGCCGCCGGCGTCACTCCCCGACCGGATGCGCGGCACCATTCGCAACGGCATCAACGAGGCCACGCGCTGGGCCGTCGTCGTGTTCGTGCTGGGAGCGTTCTCGGTGTGGTTGGCGACGCGCCCGTCGACCGACGAGGAGTCGCCGGGGCGTCCGGGCGGCCTGCTCGACGACTGACGCGGGTGATTTGAAATCTGGAACTTGAAATGCTCGGCGGCTTGGCCTTCGGCCTTCCCCGCGCGAACATTCCGACGCGCCGAAACACAACGAGGCGAGAGGCCGGCAGGCCCTCGCCCCGTGAATTTCAGAATTTCAGTTTCGAATTACTGGCGCTTGTCCATCGCCACGTAGTCGCGCGTGCGGTGGCCCGTGTAGATCTGGCGAGGCCGGGCGATCTTCTGGTCGGCGTCGCGGTGCAGTTCGTCCCACTGCGCCACCCAGCCCGCCGTGCGGGGGATGGCGAAGAGCACCGTGAACATCTCGGGCGCGAAGCCGAGCGCCTCGTAGATGAGGCCCGAGTAGAAGTCGACGTTCGGATACAGCTTGCGCTTGACGAAGTACTCGTCCTCGAGCGCGATCCGCTCGAGTTCGAGGGCCAGGTCGAGCAGCGGGCTGGTGCCGGTGACGTCGAAGACCTCGTAGGCCGTCTTCTTGATGATCTTGGCCCGCGGGTCGTACGACTTGTACACGCGGTGGCCGAATCCCATCAGGCGTCCCTCGCCGGCCTTCACCTTCTTGATGAAGTCGGGGACGTTGGCCTTGTTGCCGATCTGCCGGAGCATCGTCAGCACGGCTTCGTTGGCGCCACCGTGCAGCGGGCCGTAGAGGGCCGCGGCGGCTCCCGCCATCGCCGAATAGGGGTCGACCTCGGAGCTGCCGATCGCCCGCATGGCGTTGGTGCCGCAGTTCTGCTCGTGATCGGCGTGCAGGATGAAGAGGATGTCGAGCGCACGCTCGAGGACCGGGTTCACCTCGTACTTGGCCTCGGTCATCTTGAACAGCATGTTCAGGAAGTTGCCGGCGAAGGAGAGGTTGTTGTCCGGGTAGACGTAGAAGCGCCCGGTGGAGTGACGGTACGCGTAAGCGGCGATGGTCGGCGTCTTGGCGATCAGCTTCTTGATGTGGCTCAGGCGGATGGCCGGATCGTGGACCTTCTTGGCATCCGGGTAGAACGTCGACAGCGCTCCCACGGTGCTGAGGAACACGCCCATCGGGTGCGCGTCGTACCGGAATCCGCGCATCAGGTGCTTGATGTTCTCGTGCAGCAGCGTGTGCGTGGTGACCCCGTCGATCCACTCGGCCAGCTGCGCGGCGGTCGGCAGTTCGCCGAACACCAGCAGGTAGGCCACCTCGAGGTAGGTCGACTTCTCGGCCAGCTGCTCGATCGGGTAGCCGCGGTACTCGAGGATGCCCTTGTCGCCGTCGATGTAGGTGATCGCGCTGCGGCAGGACGCGGTGTTGGTGAAGGCCGGGTCGTACGTCATCAACCCGAAGTCATCATCGTCGACCTTGATCTGTCGCAGGTCGATGGCCTTGATCGTGCCGTCGGTGACGGGCACCTCGTACTGCTTGCCAGTGCGGTTGTCGGTGATTGTGAGCGTGTCAGCCATCGCGTCGCTTCAGCGGGGGAGGCGCCTACAGGTCGGCCGCCTCGGGGTCGTCCGGCTCCATGTCTGGCGGCGCGCCATCCGCCGGACCCTCGACGCGGTAGTCGCCGTCGAGCCAGTGGGCGAGATCCAGCAAGTGGCACCGTTCACTGCAGAACGGCTGCCAGCGCGGGTCCACCGGCTGCTTGCGACAGTATACACAGAGGTCGGGCTCGGGCACGGGGCCATCGTAGCAGCCGCGGAGACGTTCCGCGCGCCATGATCCTGTGACGGGCGTCGGCCCTCAAACGTCCCCGCCGACTCCCGACTCCCGCTTGCCGACTCCGACCGACGCCTGCTACGGTCCGTGATGCCGCACGTCGCGGGCCGACACCATGAAGATGACGTCCTCGGCGATGTTGGTCGCGTGGTCGGCGATGCGTTCGAGATGGCGAGCGACGAGGATCACGTCGAGGGCCGGGGCAATCAGGTCCGGGGCAGCCTGCATCACGGGCAGCAGGTCGGCCGACACCGCGTCCTTCAGGTCGTCGACGAGGTCGTCGGTGTCAAGCACGTGCTCGGCCAGGGGCACCGCCTGCCGCACGTAGGCGTCGAGGGCATCGCGCAACATGTGCTGGGCCAGCGCGGCCATGCGCGGGATGCGGTCGGCCAGTTCCACCGGGGGGTACTGGAGGTAGCGCTGGACGGCTTCGGCCACGTTGACCGCCAGATCGCCCACCCGCTCGAGATCGGTGTTGATCTTGACGGCGGCCAGGACGGCGCGCAGGTCGATCGCCACGGGCTGGTGCAGCGCCAGCACCCGGACGCAGCGCTGGTCGATCTCCTTGTGCAGGGCGTTGAGCGGCTCGTCGCTGGCCTGCACGCGCGCGGCAAGATCGACATCGCGCTCGACCAGCGCCGCCGTGACCAGCCGCACCTGCTCCTCGGCCAGCCCGCCCATCACGAGCAGCCGCTCCTTCAGCGCTTCGAGGTGTTCCTGGACCTGCGGCACCAGCCGGGTGGTGGGTTCGTTCACCATCATCCGCACCGTCCGGTCACGTAGTCCTCGGTGAGCTTCTCGCGCGGCGCGGTGAAGACGTCCGCCGTGGTGCCGCACTCGACCACCTGTCCGCGCCAGAGGAAGGCCGTCACGTCCGACAGGCGCGCCGCCTGCTGCATGTTGTGGGTCACGATGACGATCGTGTAGGCCCGCTTGAGCGTGTGAATCAGTTCCTCGATGTGTTGCGTCGCGATGGGGTCCAGCGCCGAGGCGGGCTCGTCCATCAGCAACACGTCGGGCTGGACGGCCAGCGCCCGCGCGATGCACAGGCGCTGTTGCTGGCCGCCCGACAGCGACAAGGCCGAAGCGTGCAGGCGGTCGCGGACCTCACCCCAGAGCGCTGCGGCGCGCAGGCTCTCTTCCACCCGCTCGGCCACCTCGCGGCGCTCCGTGACGCCGTTGACGCGCAGCCCGTAGGCGACGTTCTCGAACACCGAGCGGGGGAACGGGTTGGAGCGCTGGAACACCATCCCGACGCGGCGACGCAGGGCCACCACGTCGGTGCCGGGGCCGTAGATCGACCCGCCATCGAGCAGCACCGTGCCCTCGACGCGGGTCTCCGGCACGATGTCGTTCATGCGGTTCAGCGACCGCAGCAGGGTCGTCTTGCCACAGCCGGAGGGACCGATCAACGCCGTGACCGTGCGGGGTTGCACGGCGAGCGCGACGCGGTCGAGGGCCCGGATCGCGCCGAAGCTGACGCTCAGGTCGCGGACCTCGATCTTGGGCGGCGCGCCAGCCTCGATGCGCGTCGCCGCCGACAGCCGCGACGGGTGCTGCGGACCCATCAGGCCGTCCTCCGGCGGTTCGATCGGTCGCGCACCCAGATGGCCAGGCCGTTGAGCACGAGCAGCACGAACAGCAGCACGAGGATGGCGGCCGCAGCGTTGGTCCGGAATCCCGCGCCCGGCCTCGACACCCACGCGAAGATCTGCACCGGCAACGCCGTGAACGGCGAGCGGGGGCCGTCGGGCACGAACGGCACGTAGCTCAACGCGCCGACGACGATGAGCGGCGCCGCCTCGCCGATGACCCGTGCGACCGCCAGGATCACGCCCGTCAGCACGCCCGGAAGCGCCGCCGGCAGCACCTGGTGCCAGATGGTCTGCCACTTGGTGGCGCCCAACGCCAGCGATCCCTCGCGCAGGTCGCGTGGCACCGCCCGCAGCGACTCGCGCGCCGTGATGATCACCAGCGGCAGCATGAGCAGCGCCAGGGTGGCCGCGCCCGACAGCACCGTTCGTTCCATGCCGAGCGCCCGCACGAACACGCCGAGGCCGAGCAGACCGTAGATGATCGACGGCACGCCGGCCAGCGTCGCCAGGTTGATCTCGATCAGCCGCCACCCGCGTCCCCGCCCGCCGTATTCCTCGAGCGCGATGGCGGCGCCGAGGCCGATGGGCACCGCCATCGCCGCGGCGAGCACCACGATCCACACGCTGCCGGCCAGCGCGGGCAGCAGGCCCGCCGACGCCGCCCGTCTCGAGGGAAACCCCGTCAGGAACGCCCACGACAGACGTCCCGCGCCGTCGCGGGCCACGTCCCAGAGCAGCAGGCCGAGCCCCAGCAACGCGAGAGCGAGGACGGCGAGGCCCAGCGCGTGGAAGCCGCGGTCGTGTCCCGCCGCGCCGGTCATGGCGTCACTCCCGGCAGCCGACGCCGCAGCCAGTCGCTGCACAGGTTGAGCACGAACGTGCCGCAGAACAGCAGGGCGCCGACGGCGAAGATCGTCCGGAACTCCCGCGTGCCGGCCGGCACGTCACCGAGGCTGACCTGCACGATGAACGCCGTCATCGTCTCGACGGGCACCAGCGGATTGGCCGTCAGCCGCGGCTGCTGCCCTGCGGCGATCGCCACGATCATCGTCTCGCCGATGGCCCGCGACACCGCGAGCACGACGGCCGATGCGACGCCGGACACCGCCGCCGGGAGCACGACGCCGACCGCCGCCTGCAGGCGGGTGGCCCCGAGCGCGAAGGCCGCCTCGCGCAATCCGCGCGGCACCGCGGAGAGCGCGTCCTCGCAGAGTGACGAGACGAGCGGCAGGATCATCAGGCCCATCACCAGCCCCGGCGCGAGCGCGTTGTACCCGGACATGCCCGGGAGCACCGTCCGCAGCATCGGCGTGACGAACAGCAGCGCGAAGTAGCCGTACACGACGGTCGGCACGCCCGCGAGCAGTTCGAGCACGGGCTTGGCGACGCGGCGCACGCGTCCCGGCGCGTACTCCGACAGGTACAGGGCGCTCACCAGGCCGGCCGGCACCGCCACCAGCAGCGCGATGGCGGTGACCAGCAGCGTCCCGGCCACCAACGGCAGCACCCCGTACTGAGGGTCGATGAACAGCGGCGTCCAGGTGCGGCCCGTCAGGAACGCGATTGGCGACACCTCGCGGAAGAACGCCGCCGCCTCCCACGCCAGCACGATGACGATGCCCGCCGTCACCGCGATCGACAGCACCGCGCAGGCGGCCAGAGCCCGTTCGACGAGCCCCTCGAGGATCACGCGCGTGCGCCCGGTCATGAGTGGACCCGCTCCCGCGCCAGACGCGCGCGGGCGTCGGCCTGCTCGGCGGGTGACAGCGGGACGTAGCCCACGTCCTCGGCAAGTTCCGGCCCATGCGTCATGCAGTAGTCGAGCAGGCGCCGCACCTCGTCGCGGCCCAGCGCGCGAACGCTCGCGTAGAAGTACACGGGCCGGGCGAGTGGCCGGTAGACGCCGGTGCGAATCGACTCACGCGTCGGCGCCACCGCCTCGCCGTCGTCGCGCGCCCGGATCGGCACGGCCCGCAGGTACTCCTTGTGGGCCTCGTAGTACGCGAACCCGAAGTAGCCGAGCGCGTCGGGGTCGGTCGCCACGCCCTGCACGAGCATGTTGTCGTCCTCGCTCGCCGTGTAGTCGCCCCGACTGTCGCGGGGGGCGCCAGTCACCACGCCGGTGAAGTAGTCGAAGGTGCCCGAGTCGACGCCCGCCCCGAAGAGGTGAATCTCGCGGTCCGGATATCCCGGCTTCCACTGTGCCCACCGCACCAGCCGACCCTGCGCTTCGTGGCGCCACAGCTGCCGCAGATCCGCGATCGACAGGGCGTCGACCCACGTGTTGGACGGGTGCACCGCGATGACGATGCCGTCGTAGGCGATGGGGACCTCGATGAAGCGGACGCCGGCCGCTTCGCAGCTGGCGGCTTCCTGCCGGGTGATGGGCCTCGATGCGGTCGCGAGGTCGAGTTCGCCGCGACAGAAGCGACGCAGCCCGCCGCTGGTGCCGGCCACGCCGATGGTCACCCGCGTGCCTGGCTCGGCCCGCCGGAAGTCCTCGGCCATCGCCTCGGCGAGCGGGTAGACGGTGCTGGATCCGTCGATGGTGATCACCGCATGTGCCGGTGCCGGGGCGGGCCGGCAGGCACCCGCTGCGATGGTCACGAGGACCAGGCAGCAGGCGAGGGCTCTCCGGCTCCGGTGCATCGGGGCAGACTAGCGGACGCGCGTTTCACGGTTGTTTCAATCTCGTAAAATCGGCGATCTGGCCAGCGTGCGCGATGCTAGAGTGGTCGTTCGATGGCCGACCCGCGCCGCCCTCGCCGCCTCGTGCCGCCGCGCGATCTGGCGGCGCTGATCGCGCGCCGCCACGCCGCCCTCCGGGCCCACGTGCGCGGCGCCCGGCGAGGGCAGGTCGAGGGCGTGCACCAGGCGCGGGTCGCGTCACGGCGGTTGCGCGAGGTGGCACCCGTGCTCGGCCGCGGCCTCGACGAGGTGCGGCTCAAGCCATTGCGTCGGCGACTGCGGGACCTCACGCGCGCCCTCGGACCGGTGCGGGAACTCGACGTCGCCGGTCAGATGCTGGCCGAGCGCGACTGGCAAGGCCGCGATGCCCAGCGCCTCCGGCGCGCCTGGCTCCGCGACCTGGCCCGTCGTCGGCGCGAGCCTGTGTCCGACCTGCGAGCCGCCCTGTCGCCGCATCAGGTGGCCGTGCTCGCGACAGAACTCGAGGCCTTCGAAGCGGTGCGGGCCGCATCCGGCGACCTCACGTGGCGCACGACCCTGGCGCGCCGGCTCGCCGACCGTGCGCGGGACCTGCGTGACCGCATCGTTCGCACCGGGGCTCTCTACCACCCCGAGCCCCTGCACGAGGTGCGTATCGCCACCAAGAAGTTGCGATATGCGCTCGAGATGACGGCCGAGGCAGGGCTGGTCCGGCTCACGCGCCCCCTCGCCCGATTGAAGGCCGCGCAGGACGTGCTCGGCCGGCTACACGACCTGGATGTCCTCCTCACGCTGCTGCACGACCTGCCCGAGGCGGCGCCGGGCGAGGACCTGCAGCACGAGGCGGCGCGCGTCGTCGCGGCCCTCGAGACCGAGTCGGCGCAACTGCACGCCGCGTACCTGCGATCGGCGTCAGCACTGACGCGGATTGCCGACGACACCCTCGACCGGATCGCCCCGCGTGTCCGCGGGCCGGTGCCCGGACGGATCAGGAGACCCGATGGACGCTGAAGTCCGTCTCGTGCTGGTGCGGCACGCCATTGCGGAGGAACAGGGCAGCGCGTGGCCCGACGATGAGCAGCGGCCGCTCAGCCGCGACGGCCTCCGCAAGTGGAAGGCGGCGGCCCGCGGACTGGCGGAAGTGATCGCCCCGGTCGATGCCCTGCTCACCAGTCCGCTGGTGCGGACCTGCCAGACCGCGGAGATCCTGGCCAAGGCCCTGACGCCGTCCCCGCGCTTGTCGTTGTTCGAGGCCTTGCGGCCGGACACGGGGCCGGCCACCGTCATCAGCGCGCTCCGCGCCCGCAGCCTGTCGGGCACGGTGGTCCTCGTCGGGCACGAGCCGATGCTGTCGGAACTGGCCGCCGCGCTGCTGCACCTGCAGGGACCGCTCGAGTTCCGCAAGGGCGCCGCGATGGCCATCGGGACGCAGGGCCTCGGGACGCGGGGCCCCGGGCGTCTCGAGTGGTTCCTGACGCCGAGGCAGTTGCGGCTGATCGGCGACCGCGCCTGATCAGGGCAGGCCGACCACCCAGACGTTTCCCGAGAAGCTGGCGAACTCGTAGACGAGGCGGTCGCCGGTCGGCGCCCACTCCGGATTGCGCACGTAGTGGTGCTCGTCGCCGTAGTTGGTGAGCTGGCGCGGGTCTCGTCCGTCGCGGCCTACCGTCCAGACGTTCCATCGTCCGTCGCGCGCGCCGGCAAACGAGACGCGCTGCCCGTCGGGCGACCAGCTCCGGACCCACGCGTGCTCGACGTCCCTCGAGACCTGCGTCACCGCGCCGGTCGCCAGGTCGACCACGTGCGCCTGCGCGTGGCCGTCGCGCCACACGTCCACGGCCACCGCACGACCATCCGGTGACCACACCGGAAAGGCGACCCCGTCGCCCAGTCGCGCCACCCGCGTCGCGCGTCCCCGGGCAAGGTCGCGCGTCCAGACCTCGAGCTGGCCCTCGGCCGACCGGGTGTAGGCCAGCGTCGTCCCGTCGGGCGAGAGCCGCGGCCGCAACAGGACGTCGCCGCCGTCGGCCAGGCGCGTCACGATCCTGGACGTGCCATCGGCCACCCGCCAGGCCTGCAACGTGGCGTCGGCGCCGTCCCCGGTCTCGTGGTAGACGAACTGCCCGTCGGCACTCCACACCGGATCGCGTGCGGCGATGCCGGGACGGGTCAGTGGGCGGACCCGGCCCGCCGCGAGGTCGAGCAGCCAGAGGCCGGGCGGCTGTCCTGCGGCCTGGCGCTCGAAGGCGACCTGCCGCGCATCGGGACTGAACGAGGGGCGGCGGGCCGTGCGCACGGCGTCCTCGGCCAATCGCACCGACGGGCCGGCGGGCAGACCATCGCGCCGGAGGGGCAGCGTGCGCAGGCCGCTCACCGTCGACATGGCGACGTAGGCCATGGCCTTGCCTGCCGGGTGGACGGCGACGAAGCGCAGGTCCAGTTCGCCCGGGGGCAACAGTCGCTGCTCGGGGCCACCCGCCGTGCCCTCGGGCGTGAGCGGCAGCGTCCAGACCTCGCTGTGGTCCTCGAGGCGGACGTAGTAGACCGCCCGTCCGTCGGGGGCGAGCGTGGCGTCGAGGGCGCGGGTGCCGGCCTCGTGCACGCGCGTCAGCGCACCCGAGGCGAGGTCGACCGTCCAGAAGGAAGTCGCGTGGAGGCCCTGGCTGGCAAAGAAGAGGCGTCGCCCGTCGGGGAACCAGGTCGGCCGCGCATGGCTGCCCTCGGGGCGCCAGCCCTCGGTGACCCTGCGGGGAGTGCCCCCGGCGGCGTCCACGACCCACAGGCTCGACGGTCCGAAGGTCTCGAACGCGGAGGCGCCCGGCTCGGTGTAGGCGCCGCCCTGGAACGCGAGCCGCTTGCCGTCGGGCGACCACGACGGGCGCGAGCCGAAGGTCGACACCTGGCGCGGCGTGCCGCCGGTGCGCGAGACGATCCAGATGCCGCCGCGCCCCGACGAATGGTAGGCCACCGCTGACCCGTCGGGCGACCACGCCGGCTGGACGTTGTGCTGGCCGTCGGCGGTGAGCGCGAGTCGGTCGCCGCCGAGCGCGAGATCGCGGATCAGGATCTCGAACCTGCCGCTGCGGTCGCTGGCGTAGGCGAGCGACTGGCCGTCAGGCGACCAGGCCGGGTAGGCGTCGAGCGCCGCCGACGAGGTGACCTGTTGTCGCGAGGTGGCTTCGACGGCGCCGCGTCGGGCCGTCGTGGGGCCCTGGGAGCGCCATGCCAGCAGGACCGCGACGAGCGCGAGCAGCGCGAACCCGGCGGCCCACCACGGATGGCTGACCGGCGCCGATGGCCCGACCGGCTCGCGGGCCCGGCCGGGCGGCTCGGCGGGGCGGTCGGCCCATGCGGTGGTCGGCGGCGGCGCCACGGCCGGCTCGGGCGTGGCCTCGGGGAGGACCGGCGGCGCCACCTGCCGGGTGACGGGGGCGATGAAGCGGTAACCCCGCGTCGGCACCGTCTCGATGAACCGCGAATCACGGGCCGAGTCGCCCAGCGCCCGGCGGATCTGCGCCACCACGCGCGCCACGGCGTTATCGGTGACGTAGACCCCGGCCCACACCCGATCGAGCACCTCCTGCCGGGTCACCAGCTCACCCGCGCGCGAGACCAGCAGCACGAGCAGGTCGTAGGCCTTGGGCTCGAGCGGCACGGCTGTCCCGGCTCGCAGGACGCGTCCCGCGCGCATGTCGATGACGACGTCATCGCACTGATAGGAAACGACTTCGCTTGCCATCACCGAAACATCACACCAATCCGATCAAGTCCGTCACTTCGCCTGCGGCCCGGACATGCATAGTAGGGAACCCATGGCCAGGTCCAACGTCACGCTTGCTGCGCCCCCGGCCCGTCGTCCGGGACTCTTCTCCGCGCCGCGCCAGGACGTCCTGGCGTCGCTGGTCGTGTTCCTCATCGCCATCCCGTTGTCGCTCGGCATCGCGCTGGCGTCGGGCGCTCCCATCATGGCCGGCCTCATCGCCGGCATCGTCGGTGGCCTGGTCACCGGCGTGGTCGCCGGCGCACCGCTGCAGGTGACCGGTCCTGCGGCCGGGCTCACCGCCATCGTGTTCGGCCTCGTCGAGCAGTTCGGCGACTGGCGGCTCGTCGGCGCGGCGATCGTGCTGGGCGGTCTCATCCAGATGGCCCTCGGCGCGGCGCGCATCGCCCGGCTCTGTCTCGCGGTCTCGCCGGCCGTGGTCCACGGCATGCTCGCAGGCATTGGTATCACGATTGCGCTGGCTCAGCTGCACGTCGTGCTCGGTGGCGCGCCGGAGAGCCACGCGCTGAAGAACCTGCAGGAGTTGCCGGCGCAGTTGCGCGACCTGCACGCGCCGGCGGCGTTCCTCGGACTGGCGACGATCGCGCTGTTGCTGGCCTGGCAGTGGGTGCCCAGGCCGCTCTCGGCCGTGCCCGCCTCCCTGGTGGCGGTCATGACGGCCACTGGCGCGTCGCTACTGCTCGGTCTCGACGTCGAGCGCATCAACCTGCAGGGCGGCTTTTCCGCGGGGCTGCAATTGGCGGCGTGGCCCTCGGCCGCACACTGGACGGCGGTATTGATCGGTGGGGTCACGGTAGCGGCCGTAGCCAGCGTGGAATCCCTGCTGTGCGCCGTCGCGACCGACAAACTCCACGATGGCCCACGCGCCAACCTCGATCGGGAGCTCGTCGGCCAGGGGCTGGCCAACACGATCTCCGGCCTGCTCGGCGGCTTGCCGGTGACGGGCGTCATCGTCAGGTCGTCGGCCAACATCAACGCCGGGGCCAAGTCGCAGCTGTCGGCCATCCTGCACAGCGTCTGGATCCTGCTGTTCGTGCTGTTGCTCGGCTGGGGGATCGAGATGATCCCGCTCTGCGTGCTGGCCGGCCTGCTGGTGCACGTGGGGATGCGGCTCGTCGACGCCCACCACATCCGCACGTTGATGACCTTCCGGGAGTCGCTGATCTACCTCATCACCGTCACCGGCGTGGTCGTGCTCGGGCTCCTGCCGGGGATCGGCGTCGGGCTGGCCCTCGCCGTGGTGCTCCTGCTCAAGCGGCTGTCGGAGACCAACGTGCAGGTGGAGGAAGACCAGGGGCGCTACCACGTGCGGATCGGCGGCTCGATGACCTTCGTGGGCATTCCGAGCCTGACGACGGCCCTCGAGCGGATTCCGGCCGGCAGCCACGTGGACGTGGACCTGACGGTGGACTTCATGGATCACGCCGCCTTCGAGGCGCTCCACGCCTGGCGCGTGTCGCACGAGCGCCTCGGCGGCACCGTGGACATCGACGAACTGCACGAGCACTGGTACGCCAACGCGGCCAAGGGCACGCCGCACTTCGACAAGTCGCGCCTCGACGGCCTGCTCGGGGCGCTCCGGCGCCGGGCGCGCAAGGAGACGTCGATGGCGGCGACCGCGACCGACGGGACCGAGCCCCTGCTGCAGGGGGCGGCCGCCTTCAACGCGACGACCTCCCGCGACGTCAGGCCGCTGCTGAGCCACCTGGCCGACGTCGGCCAGACCCCGCAGGCCCTCTTCATCACCTGCGCCGACTCGCGCATCGTGCCGGCCGACCTGGTCAACGCCGATCCGGGCGACATCTTCGTACTCCGCAACATCGGCAACATCGTGCCTTCGTGGACGCAGGCGCCCGGCGGAGACGACTCGGTGGGCTCGGCGATCGAGTTCGCCGTCGACGTGTTGAAGGTGCACAGCATCGTCGTGTGCGGGCACTCGGAGTGCGGCGCCATGAAGGCGCTGCTCGGCGGTCACGAGACGCTGGGCGGCTCGCTGTCGCGTTGGCTGTCGCACGGCACCTCGTCGCTCACGCGGCACGCCACGATGGGGATGGGGAAGGCGCCGGTGCATCCGTCGGCCACCTCGCCTCACAACGACTTGGCGCGGACCAACGTCATCGAGCAACTCGATCGCCTGCGCACCTACCCATCGGTGGCGCGGGGCCTCGAGGCCGGGACCTTGCGGTTGTACGGGTGGTACTTCGACCTGAAGCGGGCCAAGGTCACGGTGTGGGACCAGGCCGCCGAGCGGTTCGTGGACGCCGGCGCCGAGGTGCAGGCACTGGAGCCGCCGGTGCGCGCCACCGCCTGACCAACTCTCCCCAGACGACGTTCCCGACCCTGGGAGCGCCGGCCTCGTGCCTCCCGGCACGAGGCCGTTCTTTTGGCCGTCAGACGATCGTGCCCGGCGAGATCGTCGCGCCCTTGGGCACGATGATGATGCCCTCGCGGATGAAGTAGCCGTTGCCGTCGGCCTCCTGGACGCCGGCGGCGTTGACCAGTCGCGCGCCGTCGCCGACGCGCGCGTTCTTGTCGACGATCACCCGGTCGAGCACCACGTCCTTGCCGATGCCGAGCGGCACGCCGGTGTCGTCCACTTCGCGGTTGTAGTAGTCGGCGCCGAGCAGCACGGTGTTGGTGATCTTCGCGCCGGCGCGCACCTGCGTGCGGATGCCCACCACGGCGCGGTCGATCTCGCACTGGTCGAGCACGCATCCCTCGGCGACGACGGCCCGGTTGACGCGCGCGCCCTGGAGGGTGGAGCCGGCGAGGAAGCGCGGATGCGTGTAGATCGGGCAGGTCGCGTCGTGGAACGTGAAGGCCGGCCTGGGGTCGGTGAGCTTCAGGTTCGCCTCGAAGAACGACCCGATGGTCCCGACGTCCTCCCAGTAGCCCCGGTACAGGAAGGCGCGCACCCGGTGCGTGTTGATCACCGCCGGGATGATCTCCTTGCCGAAGTCGACCGCATCGGCGTACTGCTCGAGCGCGTCGAGCAGCACCTGCTTGGAGAACACGTAAATCCCCATCGACGCGATGAAGGGGCGTTGCGGCGAGATCCAGGAGGCGACGCGGCTGTCGCGGGGGACGCTCTGGCCGATCTGCCCGAGGCGCTCGAGGTTCGGCTTCTCCTCGAAGCCCGAGATCTGGCCGGCCCCGTCGAACAGGAAGATCCCCATCTGGGTGGAGGTCTCCGGATCGCACGGCTGCGCGGCGATCGTCACGTCGGCGTCCTGCTCGATGTGGTCGGTGATCAACTCGCCCAGGTTCATCCGGTACAGGTGGTCGCCGGCCAGGATCAGGATGTGGTCGGCCGGCATCGAGTGGAAGTGCCGCCACGCCTGCCGCACCGCATCGGCGGTCCCCTGGAACCACGAGGTGCTGTCGGGCGTCTGCTCGGCGGCGAGGATGTCGACGAAGCCCTGCGAGAAGTGGTCGAGGCGGTAGCTCTGGGCCACGTGCCGGTTGAGCGACGCCGAGTTGAACTGCGTGAGCACGAAGATGCGGCGCAGGTTGGCGTGCAGGCAGTTGCTCACCGGCACGTCGATGAGGCGGTACTTGCCGCCGATCGGCACGGCCGGCTTGGAGCGGGTCCACGTGAGCGGGAAGAGCCGGTTCCCGCGGCCACCACCCAGGATGAGGGTCAGCACCGAATGCATGGTGCCCTCACCTTAGTTCCCGTCGTGGCCAACTGGCAAGGTGCCCGCCCCGGCAGAGCGTACGTGCCACCAATGTGCCTCGCCCCGCCACTTGTTTACGCCGAATTTACAGGGAGGGCCCTTACCTCAGGGATATGATGGCCTCGCCTTCGCGTGCCGCGGGGCCTGCGCGACGGTTCTCGTCCATGCGTGTGACGCTCCCGCCCACCTCGGTGCCTCGGTCGTGATCCCCTCGGACCAACCACGCGTGTTCGCCTAGGAGACGGTGTGGCTCGATTCAGCCTGATTCCCAAAGACGGCCGGTTCTTCGACGACTTCATCCAACTGGCCCAGGAGATCAAGAAGGCCTCGGCCGTGCTCGTCGACATGCTCTCCGGCGACATGCCGCGCTGGGACGCCGCCGACGAACTGAAGGCGCTCGAGCACCAGTGCGACCAGGTCGCCCACGATGCGCTCCATCGCCTCAACCAGACCTTCGTCACGCCGCTGGACCGCGAGGACATCCACACGCTGATCCTGTACCTGGACAACGTCATGGACATGATGGACGCCGCCGGTGGCTGCATCCGCCTCTATCGCGTGCAGTCGCTGCGGTACGGCGCCCGCGAACTGGCCGCCATCATCCAGAAGTGCGCCGACCAGATCCTGCTGGCCACGCAGAAGCTCGAGAGCCGCCAGGGCATCGACCCCTTCGTGGTCGAGATCAACCGGCTCGAGAACGAGGCCGACCAGATCCATCGCGAGGCCATCGGCCGGCTGTTCTCCGAGGAGACCAACGCCATCGAGGTCATGAAGTGGAAGGAAATCCTCGACCTGCTCGAGCGGGCCACCGACGAATGCGAGGACGTCGCCAACGAGATTGAAGGCGTCGTCGTCAAGTACGCCTAGGCCACGCCCGCTCTCATGGACGCAGCCCTCCCCGTCGTCATCGTCCTGGTCATCCTGGCGCTGGCGTTCGACTACATCAACGGCTTCCACGACGCCGCCAACTCCATCGCCACGGTGGTGTCGACGCGCGTCCTGTCGCCCGGCCAGGCGGTCATCTGGGCCGCCTTCTTCAACTTCGTCGCCGCGTTCGCGTTCGGCACGGCGGTGGCCAAGACCGTCGGCTCCGGCATGGTCGATCTGAAGGTGGTGACCTTCGCCGTGATCGGCGCAGGGCTGACCGGCGCCATCGTCTGGAACCTGATCACCTGGTACTACGGCCTGCCCACCAGCTCGTCGCACGCCCTGTTCGGCGGCTACGCCGGGGCGGCCGTGGCCAAGGCCGGGCTGCCAGCCATCATCTGGTCGGGCTGGACCAAGACGCTCATCTTCATCGTCATCGCTCCGACGGTGGGCCTGATGGTCGGCCTCGGCACGATGACGGCCACCTTCTGGATCTTCCGCCGGACGGCGCCAGCCCGCGTCGACGCGCTGTTCCGCCGGCTGCAGCTGCTGTCGGCGGCCCTCTTCAGCCTCATGCACGGCGCCAACGACGCCCAGAAGACGATGGGCATCATCACCGGCGTGCTCTTCACCGCCGGCTACATCTCCACCTTCGACGTGCCGTTCTGGGTGGTCCTGTCGGCGCACCTGGCGATCGGGCTCGGCACGCTGTCGGGTGGCTGGCGCATCGTCAGGACGATGGGCACCAAGATCACCAAGCTGGCGCCGGTGGGCGGGTTCGCCGCCGAGACCGGAGCGGCCGTGGCCATCCTCATCGCGACGCTCATGGGCGTGGGCATCAGCACCACGCACACGATCACGGGCTCGATCGTCGGCGTCGGCGCCACGCGGCGCCTCTCGGCCGTCCGCTGGGGCGTCGCCAGCCGGATCGTGTGGGCGTGGGTGCTCACCATTCCGGCGGCCGCGACCGTCGGCGCGGTGACCTACGGCGTACTGAAGGTGGTCGGGGCCGACTGACCGGCCCCGGACGTGACGTGGGCGGTCCGGGCGACCGCGCCTGCACTCACGCCGCGCCGGCTACGACTCCGTGAACTTGTAGCCCAGACCCACGACCGTCTCGATCTGCGCGCCCGCCGGCCCCAGCTTCGCGCGCAGCCGCCCGATGTGGACGTCGACCGATCGCGTCTCGATCTGCGTGTCGTAGCCCCACACCTGCTCGAGCAGCCGATCGCGCGAGAGCACGCGGCCGCGGTTCTCCACCAGGTACTGCAGCAGTTCGAACTCCCGACGCGTGAGCCGCACGGGCGCGCCATCGACGTGGACCGCGACGGCGGAGAAGTCTGCCGTCAGGCGCTCGCCGCGGTACACCGCGGTGGTGGCCGAGCGTTCCGGGGCCTCGCGTGGCCGCCGCAACACGGCGCGGACGCGCGCCGCCAGCTCACGCAGGCTGAAGGGCTTGGTGACGTAGTCGTCGGCGCCGAGATCGAGGCCCGACACGCGATCGACCTCCGTCGTGCGTGCCGTGAGCATGATGATCGGCAGGTGCCTGGTGGCCGGGCGCGATCGGAGGATGCGGCAGACCTCGAATCCCGAGAGCACCGGAAGGTTGAGATCCAGCACGATGAGGTCGGGGGGGCGCTCGGCCACGGCGCGCAGGGCGGCATCGCCGCTGGCGACCATCTCGACACGGGTGCCCGGCTCCCGCTCCAGCGCGTGCTTCACCAGGCCCGCGATGTCGTGCTCGTCCTCGACGACCAGGATGCGGGTGGGCGGGGACGCTGCCAACATGGCCGGCGACCTGGCGTCGTGGCCCGGCATGGGCGCAGGCGTCACGTCGGACTCCAGGAGCAGGAGGGCAAGCGCTGAGGAAGGTGCATGCGTGCCATCCACGCTACGGCCGGCCCGTTTCCCGGTCGTGACGGATGCGTAAATTCTGGGTTTCGGGCCTCCGCGTGTCGACATTGCGCACTGACCGGGAGCGTCTGCCGCCCGGAGGAGCGTCGGGGCCCTCGTTCGCGTTGAGCAGGCTGGCCGGCTGAGTGTAGAGTCCGCCCATGCACAGCCGTCGTCGTTTCGTCCGTGAGTGCTCGACCGCGCTTGCCGGCAGCCTGGCGGCCGCAAGGTTCGCCCCTGCGGCGGCTCAGGGGACAGCGCAGGGCGCCGGGTCGCTGACCGACGTCCCGGGCATTCGAGTGGGACACGCGACCGACCCGCGACGCCCCACCGGGTGCACCGCCATCCTCTTCGACGCGCCGGTGATCGCCGGGGTGGACTACGACGGATCCGCGCCCGGCGAGATGCTCGGCGTGATGCTGCAACCCGTCAGCCCACTGCAGCACATCCACGGACTGCTGCTCACCGGCGGCGGCCCGATGGGACTCGAGGCCGTGAGCGGCGTGGTGCGCTACCTCGAACAGCAGAAGGTCGGCTACGACTGGGGCATCCCCAACGTCCGCATCCCGATCGTGGTCGGGGCGGTGATCGATGACCTCGCGCTGGGCGATGGTCGCATCCGGCCGGATGCGGGCCTGGCCATCCGCGCCTGCGAGGCGGCGACCTCGGCCGCGGTGGCCGAGGGCAGTGTCGGGGTGGGGGCCGGGGCGACCGTCGGCAAGATGTTTCGCGGCCGCAAGATGGGCGGGATGAAGGGCGGCGTCGGGACGGTCGCGGTGCGGGCCGGCGACATCGTCGTCGCGGCGCTGAGCGTCGTCAACGCGGCGGGTGACATCCGGGACTGGAGGACGGGACGGATCGTGGCGGGCGCCCGCAACCTGGACGGCCGCACGTTCGTCGACAGCGCCGCGCAACTGCGACGCGATCTCGAGGCGGTCGGTCCGCGAGCGGAACGCCGCCTCGACGACGAGCCGTTCCGGGCCACGACGCTCACGGTCATCGCGACCAACGCGGCGCTGGACAAGACCAGCCTCACCAAGCTGGCGATGATGGCCAACACCGGCGCTGCGCGGGCCATCAACCCGTACCACACCAACGGCGACGGCGATCAGGTGATCACCATCTCGACGGGACGGGTGACGTCGTCGGCCTCGCTGACGGCCATCGGTGCCGTGGCGGCCGAGGCCGCATCGCACGCCATCCTGCGCGGCGTGGAACAGGCCACCGGCCTCGAGGGGTGGCCGGCCGTGCGCGACCTGCGGTAGCGGCCGCGCCGGCTCGACGAGGCGTCACGCGTGACGTGTCGCGCGCAGGGGCAGCCCTGGTCGCGGCTATCATGGGGCGTCGTGCCCATCGCGTCAGACGTCCTCGGCCAGCCGCTGCCCTTTCGAGAGAACCGGTTCCGCCGCGCCTTCCTGCTGATCTTCGTGCTGGGGATCACGGTCGTGTTCCTCGGCATGATCCGCAGCTTCCTGCTGACGATCCTGCTGGCGGCGATCTTCGCGGGGCTTGCCTATCCGCTGTTCCAGCGGTTGGTCGGCGTCCTTCGCGGCCGACGTCCGCTGGCCGCCGCGGCAACGCTGCTCGTCGGCGTGATCGTCGTCGCGGCGCCGCTGGGGCTCGTGGCCTACATGGTGACCACGGAAGCCATCCGGCTCAGCGCCAGCGTCCGGCCGTGGATCGAGCGCGTCTCGTCGCAGCCGAGCATGCTCGGGCCGGTGCTGGAGCGCATGCCCTACGGGGAGTACTTCGAGCCCTACCGTGAGGAGATCCTGCAGAAGGCAGGGCAGTGGGCGGCCAGCGCGGGCGGGTTCGTGGTGTCGTCGCTCTCGGACACGACACTCGGCACGGTGTCGGCCCTGTTCAACTTCTTCATCCTGCTCTACACCGTGTTCTTCCTCCTGCTT
Source organism: Luteitalea sp. TBR-22 (assembly GCF_016865485.1). NCBI lineage: Bacteria > Pseudomonadati > Acidobacteriota > Vicinamibacteria > Vicinamibacterales > Vicinamibacteraceae > Luteitalea > Luteitalea sp. TBR-22. The sequence goes on from NZ_AP024452.1 coordinate 2,587,033, forward strand.
GACGGCCCGGACCTGCTCCAGGCGATGCGCCGGTTCCTGCCGTTGCGCGAGGGCGAGCGAGACCTTCTTCTCGACAAGTTCGTGTCGGTGACGCGCGCCACCCTCAAGGGCACGCTGGTGATCGGCCTGGTCCAGGGGACGACGGCCGGTATCGCCTTCTGGGTGGCTGGCGTCGAGCATGCGTCGTTCTGGGGCGCGATCATGGTCGTGCTGTCGGTGATCCCGATGCTGGGCGGCGCCCTCGTGTGGGTGCCGACCTGCCTGTACCTGGGGCTGACGGGCGACTGGGGACGCGCGGTGATGCTGGCGGCGTTCTGCGGCCTCGTGGTCGGATCGATCGACAACGTGCTCCGCCCGCGGCTGGTCGGTCGTGACACGGAGATGCACGACCTCATGATCCTGTTCTCGACGCTCGGCGGGATCATGATGTTCGGCGCCCTCGGGTTCATCATCGGCCCGATCATCGCGGCGCTGTTCCAGACGTCGTGGGAGCTGTTCGGCCTGGCCTTTGCCGACAATCTGCCGTCGGTGCCCGCCGAAGCCTCCGTCGCGCCCGTGATCGCCACGACGGAAGGCGAGGTGCAGGTGCTCGACCCCGACGACGTGCACCTGTCGGAGTAGCCGACGGGATCTAGCCGCGCACGGGCGAGCCGCATCCTGCGAGGCGTCGCAGCGCGTCGGCCCCCACCGGCGCGTCGGCATGCATCGCGACACAGGCCGTCCGTGGCGCATGCCGTTGGACCACTTCCTCGATCCAGGGCACCTCGCGGGCCGCTCGTTGGCGAAGCAGCGGGTCGTGCACGCCGGGCGTGACGGCGAGGCTCTGGTTCACCACCCACGCGAAGGGCGCGATGCCGGCGCGCGCCAGGTCGGCCTGCAGGTGCGCCGCCTCGTGCACCGGCGTCGCCTCGGGCAGCGTGACGAGCAGCACGCGGCTGAACTGCGGGTCGCGCAGTCGGGGCAGCAACTGGCCAACGGCCTCTGGCAGCGTTCCGGTGCTGGCGCGCGCCACCTCGCGGTGGTAGGCCTCGGCGGCGTCGAGCAGGAGCAACGTGTGCCCGGTCGGCGCCGTGTCGAGCACGACGAAGCCCCTCGTCCCGGCGTCGACGGCGCGCGCGAAGGCGCGAAACACCGCGATCTCCTCGGTGCAGGGCGACCGCAGGTCCTCCTCGAGCAGGGCGCGTCCCTCGACATCGAGTCCGGCGCCGGCGGTGGCCAGCACCTCGGCGGTGTAGGCGCGCGTTTCTGCGACGGGATCGATCCGCGTCACGTGCAGGCGCGGGACCGCTTCGCCGATCGTCGCGGCGACGTGTGCGGCGGGATCGGTCGTCGTCAGGTGCACCTCGTGCCCGCGATCGGCGAGGCGTACGGCAATCGCCGCGGCAATCGTCGTCTTGCCCACCCCGCCCTTGCCCATCGTGAAGACCACGCCGCGTCCGGTGGCGGCAATCGACTCGACGAGTTCGTCCAGCGGGTCGGCGTCCACGTCGGGCGTCGCCGGGGCAACCGGGAGGCCCTGGGCCTGGCCGAAGGCGCGCAGGCCGTCGATGCCCATGGGCGCGATGCCGCTCAGCGCGATTTCGAGTCGCGGCAGCCCGCTGAGAGCGTCGGGCAGCCTCGCGATCGATGCCCGGCCGCGTTGCTCGAGTGCCACGGCGAGCGCATCGCTCGGGTCGGTGGCCCGGAACAGGCCGTTGACCACGAGCCTCTGCGCGCCGATGCCCAGGGCGCGCAACTCGGTGCTCGTGCGGGCGGCCTCGGCCACGGGTGAGGCGTCGGGGCGGGTGACCAGCACCATGGTGGTGGTCGCGGCGTCCTGCAAGGCGTCGAGGCTGCGCCGGTAGGCGTCGACGCGCCCCTGCAGGCCCGCGAGCGGACCGAGGCACGACGTGCCCGTGGTGTTGGTGTCGATGAACCCGGTCCACGCGGCCGGCAAGGCCAGCAGCCGGAGGGTGTGTCCGGTCGGAGCCGTGTCGAAGACCACGTGATCGGCAGTCGCTGCCGGCCCGCCACCGGCCAGCAGGGCCGTGAAGGCGTCGAACGCGGCAATCTCCAGCGTGCAGGCACCGGAGAGTTGCTCCTCGATCCGGGCCACCGCCGATGCCGGCAGCACCCCCCGATACGGACCCACGACACGCTCGCGATAGGCGTGCGCGGCGGCCTCCGGGTCGATGTTCAGGGCCTGCAGCCCGCGCACCCCCGCAACGTCGCGCGGCGTGCCGTCGAGGGCCGTGCCGAGCACCTCGTCGAGGTTCGACGCCGGGTCGGTGGATACGAGCAGCACCCGCTTGCCGGCGTCGGCGAGGCGCACCGCCGTGGCGCACGCCACCGACGTCTTGCCGACGCCTCCCTTGCCGGTGAAGAACAGGATGCGTGTCGCCCCGGTCGCCAGCGCGTCGAGCGGAGACATCAGCAGCAGCCCGAGCCCGGCGTGCAGCCGTTGCCGACCATCGACAGCTTGAGACGCGGCTTGGCGGTCGAGGCCGCCGGCGCGAGACCGGCAGCCCGGGCCAGCGCCTCCCGTCGCGGATAGGCGCCTCGCTGCAGCACCTCGCCGTTCACCAGGACGACGGGCAGGCACGCCTCGCCTTCGAGCGAGAGCAGCTCCTTGACGACGGCCGTGCTGACGAAGTCCTGCGGCGCCTGCGCGAGGTTGTGACGTACCACCTCCACGCCCTGCTGGCCGAGCCACTGCACGTCGGCCGCGAACGCCGCGAGCAACGGGTCCACCGACGGCCCACAGACGCCGGACGAGCAGCAGAGAGGTGGGTCGAAGACGTCGATGCGGGTCATGCCTGCGCTCCTTCGGGGCGCGCCCAGCCCTTGCGGGCGAGCAGCGCCTGCACGCGACGCGCGATGTCGTCACGGATGACGCGGACCTCCTCCATGGGACGGTCCTTGGGGTCCTGCAGCGGCCAGTCGTCGCGCTCGAGGCCGGGCACGTGGGGGCAGGCCTCGCCGCAGCCCATCGTGATCAGCATCGCGGCGCCTGCCGCGAGGTCGTCGGTGAGCAACTGCGGCTGCGCGCCCGACAGGTCGACGCCGAGTTCGTGCATCGCATCGACCACGACCGGATGGACGCGCGGCCCCGGCGCCGTGCCGGCGGAGACGCCCCTGGCCCGGGTCGGATCGGCCGCGAGGTTGAACATCGCCGCCGCCATCTGCGAACGGCCGGCGTTGTGGATGCACGCAAAGATCACGCGCGCAGGGGCAGTGCTCATGGAGTCAGCCTCGGCGAGGAGGAGCGACGCGTGCGTGGCGTCGCGGTCGGTTCGGGGGGCGCGCAGCAGCCGGCGACGCGGGAGACCATCGTCGTCACGGGGCGGCCCGTGGTGCGTGCGAGTTGACGACCGTCAGCCACCGGTTCAGGGCAGTGGCCGACGGCGTGCAGCACGGCGTCGAGCGCGTGGCGCACCTGCGGCGCGAGGCTGTCGGCCACGCGGTAGTGCACCCACAGGCCGGCTCGCCGGGTCTGCACCAGCCCGGTGCGCCGCAGGTAGGCGAGGTGGCGCGACGCGGTGGGCTGTGGAATGTCGAGGCTTTCGTGGATGTGACACACGCAGATCTCGCCGTCGGCCAGGAGCGAGAGGATGCGCAGGCGCGTCGGGTCGGCCAACGCGGCGCAGACCTCGGCGATGTCGGTGACGGCGGTGGAACTTCGGGGCTGCGGCATGCGTCGATGTCCTGCGAAGTGTATTCGCGTTGACAAATATACGTCCACGCGGATACAGTGTCCATAGTGTATTCGCATTGGCGAATACGTCGACGCGAACGCCGAACGCCGAACGCCGGACGGTCGGCGTGAAGGTCGACCGCCGCGTCGGGCAGCCAACCTCGCTCCCGCACTCGTGGCCGTCGACGTTCATGTCGACGGTCAGGGGCGTCGTCGGTGTCGCATGACGCGTAACGCGTGACGCGTGACGGCGATCGCGGTAGCAAGGCCTGGAGGGGTCATGACCGACATCAGGGCAGTGGTGCAGGAGAGATACGGGAAGTTCGCGGCGTCGGTGGAGCAGCCGGGGCCGACCTCCGGATGTTGCGGCACGACCGGGTGCTGCGACGACCCGATCACGGGCGGGCTCTATTCGCCCGAGGAGATCGGCGCGATTCCCCCGGAGGCGCTGCAGGCGTCGCTGGGATGCGGCAACCCGACCGCCCTGATCGACCTGGCACCGGGCCAGGTGGTGCTCGACCTCGGGTCGGGCGGCGGGATCGACGTGCTGCTCTCCGCGCGCCGCGTCGGCCCGACGGGCAAGGCCTACGGGCTCGACATGACCGGCGACATGCTCGCCCTGGCCCGACGCAACCAGGCCCGTGCCGGGATCACCAACGCGGAGTTCCTCGAGGGCACCATCGAGGCCATCCCGCTGCCCGACGCGTCGGTCGACGTGATCATCTCCAATTGCGTCATCAACCTGTCGGCCGACAAGCCGCGCGTCCTGCACGAGGCCTTCCGCGTGCTGAAGCCGGGCGGCCGCTTCGCCGTCTCCGACGTGCTCGTGCGCGGCGACGTGCCTGCCGATGTCCGGCACAACATGGGCCTGTGGGTGGGCTGCATCGCCGGCGCCCTGACCGAGGACGAATACATCGGCGGACTGCGCGCCGCGGGCTTCGAGGAGGTCTCGGTCGAACCGTGGCGCGAGTACGCGGCCGCAGATGCCGAGGCCTACTTCCGCGACGCCGGCCAGGCCGTGGGCGACCTCACCGCGGCCGACGGGCGCTTCTTCAGCGGGTTCGTGCGGGCCCGCAAGCCGCTGGCGCGATGAGTGTGCGTGTGCGACGGGCTGCCCCGGGTGACTGGCCGGCAATCGAGGCCCTGCTCACGCGCCACGCACTGCCCACCGCCGGGGCCGCCGACCACCTCGCGCACTTCGTGGTGGCCGAGCAGGGCGGCGCGATCACGGGCGTGGCAGGCCTCGAGGTGTACGGCGATGCCGCGCTGCTCCGCTCGGTGGCCGTGGCCGAGCCCGGCGAGGGGCTCGGTACCGTACTGGTGACGGCGGCGCTCGACCACGCCCGGTCGGCAGGTGTCCACGACGTGATCCTGTTGACGACGACGGCGGCGCGGTACTTCCCGCGCTTCGGCTTCGTGCCCATCGCGCGGGCCGACGTGCCAGAGGCACTCCACGCGTCGGCCGAGTTCCGTGGCGCCTGCCCGGCCAGTGCGGAGGCGATGTCGGTGCGCCTCGTCGCGGAGACGTGAGCCGCGCGTCATCACGGCGACACGCGTTGGCGCGACAGTGGTACTGCGCTGCACCCGGGATATCTCCGGGGCGGCGCACTGGACGACCGAGGGCTCCGGCAGAACGGGGCCCTTTTTTTGTCCGAATGCCGAACGCCGAACGCGAACGCCCGCCGGACGCCGAATGACACGAAAGGCCTGCTGGAAGACTCCGGCAGGCCTTTCGTATGCGACGGGGTCCGCTCTCGCGCCAAGCCCGTCCCCGTCCCCGACTCCCGACTCCCGACTCCCGACTCCCGACTCCCGACTCCCGACTCCCGACTCCCGCCCCCTAGAAGGTGTACCGCACCGACAACTGCGCCTGCCGCTGCGTACCGAGGCCGATCGTGCGGTTGAGCGGGCCGAGCATGTAGCCGAACGTGGCGCCGGCCGTCGTGTCGTTGAAGGCGACGCCGGGGGCGCCGTTGGGGAGAGAGGCGGCGGGCTGCGCGTAATTCAACTCGTTGGTGATGTTGAACAGCTCGACACGGAACTGGAGCCCCTGGCGGCCGGCAAAGCGGAAGTCCTTGCTCGCCATCAGGTCCACCTGCCAGAAGCCCGGCCCGCGGAGGTAGTTGCGCGGCAGGTTGCCGAAGGTGCCGGGCTGCGGCGTCGCGAACGCCGCCGGGTTGAGCCACCGCACGTCGCCGTCCTTGAGGTACGGGTCGACACCCGGCACCAGATCGGGACGCTGGGTGCCGCGCGAGTTGCCGCCCGGGATGTTGGCCACGGCGACGCCGTTGAGCGTGACGTTGTCGGGCCGCGCGATCGTCACGTTGATCGGCAGGCCGCTCCGGGCATTGAGGATGCCGCCGACGCGCCAGCCACCCGTCCAGAGGCCCTGGCCGGGGAACAGGTACACCAGGCTGGCGTTGGTGCTGTGCCTGATGTCGCTCGCGTTGGGGCCCTGCTCGGTCTCGAAGTCGAACGTGTTCTGCGCCGTCGATGCCTCGTTGGATCCCTGCGTGGTGCCGGTGTTGTGCGCGTACTGGTACTGCAGGCCGCCGGTCAGGCCGCCACGGAACCGACGTGTCAGCCCGAGCTGCAGGGCGTCGTACTGGCTGTGCCCGCCGGACGTCTTGAAGTCGACCTGTCCGACCTCCGGACGTGGACGACGCAGCGTCACCGGGTCGATGAGGTTGGCCACGCCACGCTGGAACAACTGGCGGCCCAGGCTGCCCGTATAGCCGATGCTCAGGTTGGTGGCCCACGGCAGCTCGCGCTGCACGCTGACGCCGTACTGCACGTTGTACTCGTCGGGGCGGTCGTGCGTGTAGCCGCGCACCGAGAGCGTGCTCCGGAACACGTCGTCGCTCACCGGGTACTGCAGCCCGTTGTTGGCCACGTCGGCGGCGCTGACCGAGGAACGGCTGATCGAGTTCTCGATCGGCTGGATGCGGTCCTCGAACTGGCCGGGGCCGTAGTACACGCCGAAGCCGCTGCGCACCACCGTCTTCTCGTTCAGGAGGTAGGTGGCGGCCAGCCGCGGACCGAAATTGTTGTAGTCGGGGTTGTAGAAGTTGCGGGCATCGGTCGAGAAGTCGTTCTCCTCGATGAAGAACGGCATGGCCAGATCGTTCTTCTCGCGGACCACCGAATAGAACTCGTACCGCAGGCCCAGGTCGAGCGTCAGCTTCGCGGTAGGACGCCACGAGTCCTGCACGTACCCGATGGCGTAGAACTGCTGGGCGGTGAACTGCGGCGAATCGAGCGCGCGCTGGACGCGGTTCGGCCGGTTGTCGATGAAGTCGGCGATGCTGTTGAACTCGTACGTGTCGCCGCCGAGGAACTGGAAGCCCGCGTTGATCGACCGGTACTCACCGCCGACCTTGAACGTGTGCGCGCCACGCGTCATCGTCAGGGCGTCCGAGAAGGACACCGTCGTGGGCTCGAAGATCGAGCCGGCCCCCTGTGCGGCGCTCGAGGCGCGGATCTGCAGGCCCGACCGCGCGATGCCGGTCGCGCCGCGGCCGTCGATCGACGACGACCCCACGGCTCCCGAGAGCGACACCTGCTCGGCCGGATAGCCCGCCGGGCCGAAGGCCACCGCGTCGGTGAACGGCCGGTTGATGCCCACCTTGAACTCGTTGATCACGGTCGGCCTGACGATCGACTGCCAGTTGGCGACGAAGTTCTGCGGTGTCTGGGTCGCCAAGACCCGTCGCGGCGTCACCGTCTGGTCCGGCGTGTCGATCTCGCCGTCGCTGTACAGGTAGCGCACGTAGAAGTTCTGGCTGTTGGACAGGCGCCAGTCCAGGCGCCCCGTGAAGGCATCTTCGCGCTGCGTGGCCACGCCGCCTGCCGCGGTGCGGCCGATCAGCGGGTTGCTCGAGCCGAGCGTCTCGGTGGGGAAGCCGGCCAGCAACGGCGCGATGGCGCGCGTGCGCTCCGGCGAGCGGCCGCCGCCCGCCGTCGTGGGGATGCCGGCGAGCACCTGTGCCCGGGCCAGATCGCTCGGCACCGACTCGATGAAGTTCAGGCCGGTCTCCTGACGCAGGCCTTCGTAACTGCCGAAGAAGAACACGCGGTTGGTCGCGATCGGCCCGCCCAGGGACCCGCCGAACTGGTCGAGGCGCAGGGGCTGCTTGATGTCGTCGTACGCGTTGGCGGCGTCGAGCGCGTCGTCCCGGAAGTATTCGAAGGCGGAGCCCGTGAAGCGGTTGCTGCCGCTCTTGGTCACCACGGTGATGTTGCCACCGGTGCCCAGGCCGCTCTCGGCCGGCGCCAGCCCGGCGTTGACCCGGAACTCCGCGACCGACTCCATCGACGTCTGGAGGCGGAATTGCGAGCCCGTCGCGCTCAGGTAGCCGGGGCTCGCATCCCACACGTACGTCCCGTCCACGCCGTCGTAGTTCAGGTAGTTCTGCTGGTTCGACTTGCCGTTGAAGCGGATGCTGCTCCAGCCGCCGTTGCCATCGGTCGTCGCGCCGGGCGAGAGCGTCATCAGGTTGGCGAAGTTGCGCCCGTTCACCGGCAGGTTGTCGACTTCCTCCGGTGTCACGTTCACGCCGATCTTGGCCGACGAGGCGTCGATCACGCCAGAATCGGCGGTGACGTTGACCGTCTCGGCGACCGCGGCGACGCTCAGCGCGGCGTTGACGGTCTTGACGTCGCCGACGCCGAGCACCACCACGTGCTCCACGGGGCCGAAGCCGTCCAGTGCGGCGCGCACCACCCAGGTGCCTCGGCTCAGGTTGGTGATCGCATAGGCGCCGTCGGCGCCGGTCACGGCCTGCCGCTCGGCGCCGGTCTCCTTCGACACGGCGGTGACGGTCACCCCCGGAAGGAGCGACTGGCTCTGGTCGGCGACGACCCCGACGATGCGCGACTCGGTCTGTTGGGCACGGGCGACGCTCGGCGCCAGCGCCGCCAGGGCGAGCGCCAGGAACATCAGGATGCTTCGGAACGATCTCATGTAGGTCCTCGGTGATGGGGGCCTGTCCGCGAGCATGCCGGGCCGCGGAACGCCCCATGAAGGATCGCGGCGGGGCGTCACCGCACCACGACGGGTGGGTTACGTGCGCGTTAAATGCCTGATCCCTCGGTGTTACACGCGGCGTCGGTCCCCGGCAGGACGCGGGGGGCGGTCAGCGGACCCGTCTGCTACGATCGCCGGGCACGTGTGCGGAATCGCGGGAATCCATCGCCAGGATGGCGGACCAGTGGAGCAGGCGTGGCTGGGCGCCATGGCGGACCGCCTCTGCCACAGGGGACCTGACGCCGACGGGTTCCTGGTCGAGCCGGGGCTCGGCTTCGCGCATCGACGCCTCAGCGTGATCGACGTCTCGGACGCCGGGCGCCAGCCCATCGGCTCGGAGGAGGGCCGGACCCAGGTCTGCTACAACGGCGAGATCTACAACTTCGCCGAGATCCGCGCCGACCTCCTCGCGCGCGGTCACGTGTTCGCCTCCCGCACCGACACGGAAGTCATCGCGCACGCGTGGGAGGAGTGGGGGCCGGCGGCGCTCGGCCGCTTCAACGGGATGTTCGCGTTCGCGGTGTGGGACCGTGGCGCGCGCCGGCTGTGGCTGGTGCGTGATCGCCTCGGCGTCAAGCCGCTCTACTACACGCATCAGGACGGGCGGCTCGTGTTCGGCTCGGAGATCAAGGCGCTCCTGGCCGTGCCCGGCGTGCAGCGCACGCTCGACCCCGCGGCGCTCGACGCGTTCCTCGCGCTCAACTACGTGCCGGGCCCGCGCACCATCTGGCGCGAGATCGCGCAGGTGCCGCCGGGGCACCTGCTGACGGCCGACGCCTCGGGCGTGCACCTGGAGTCCTGGTGGGACGTCCGGTTCGGGCAGGACCAGCTCACCGATCGTGCGTCGGCCATCGAGGAGATCCGAGCGCTGTGCGACGACGCCGTGCGGCTGCGCCTGGTCTCGGACGTGCCGCTTGGTGCCTTCCTGAGCGGCGGACTCGACTCGTCGGCCGTCGTGCACTTCATGCGGCCACGCCACCGGGGACCGCTGCACACCTTCAGCGTGCGTTTCGAGGAGGCGTCCTTCGACGAGGGCCCGTTCGCCGCGCTGGTCGCCGGGCGCTACGACCTGACGCATCACGAGGTGGTGTGCCGTGCGAGCGACGTCGAGAGCAGCCTCGATCGGCTCGTCTGGCATGCCGACTGCCCGGTGGCCGACATCTCGATGGTGCCGATGTTCCGCCTCGCCGAGCAGACCCGGCAGCACGTCACCGTCGTCCTGTCGGGTGACGGCGGCGACGAGGTGTTCGGCGGCTACGCCGTGTACCACGCCGACCGGGCGGCCCGCGTGTGGCGGGCCCTCCCGCGCTGGTTCCGCCAGCGCATCGTCGCGCCGGTCGTCGATGCCCTGCCGGCCTCGACCGGCAAGATGAGCCTTGACTACGCGCTGCGCCAGTTCGTGGCCGGGGCAGGCGAGGCGCCGGAGAAGGCGCACTATCACTGGCGCACCATCTGCACGCCAGCCGAGCGCGCCAGCCTGCTGCGTCCGGACGTCAAGGCGGCGGCCGATCGAGAGGGCGCCCCCGAGGCGCCGTTCCTGGCCGCCTATCTCGCTTCCGGCGCGCCGGAGGTGATGGACCGCCTGTTCCACGTGGACGTCAAGACGTTCCTGGCCGACTCGATCCTTCCGAAGGTGGACCGCACGACGATGGCGTTCGGGCTCGAGGCGCGCGAGCCGTGGCTGGACTACCGGCTGGTGGAACTCGGCGCCCGCATCCCGTGGACCTGGAAACTGCGCGGACGGGACACCAAGGTGATCTTCAAGGAGGCCATGCGCGGCCTGGTCCCCGACGAGATCGTCGACCGCACGAAGGCGGGATTCCACGCACCGCTGGCGACGTGGTTCCGCGGGCCGCTCCAGCCGATGCTGCGCGACAGCCTGTCTCCGGCCGCGCTCGCCGCCATTCCGGCGCTCGATCCGGCCCCCGTACAGGCGATGATGGAAGCGCACGTCGCCGGCCGCGCCAACCACGCATTCAAGCTGTGGGGCCTGGTGACGCTCGTGCGCTGGGCCGCGGCCTGGCGCCCCTGATGCCGATGCCCGAAGCCGTCTCGATCATCATCCCGGTCTACAACGAGGAAGGCGCCATCGCCTCGACGCTCGGCACCGTCGACGAGACGATGCGATCGACCGGGCGCGAGTACGAGGTCCTGGTCGTCGACGACGGCTCGGCCGACGGCACGGCGACGGCGCTGGCGGCAGCCGGCGCGCGCGTCGTGCGCCACCGCGCCAATCGCGGATACGGCGCCGCACTCAAGACCGGGATTCGCGCCACCTCGCACCCGCTCATCGCCATCCTCGACGCCGACGGTACCTATCCGATCGCCCGCCTTCCGGACCTGCTGCAGCGCGCCGAGGAGGCGGACATGGTGGTGGGGGCGCGCACCGGCGGGAGCGTGCACGTGCCGGCACTGCGCCGGCCGGTCAAGTGGCTGCTGACCCGCGTGGCCAACGTACTGAGCGGCCACCGCATCCCCGACCTCAACTCGGGCATGCGCGTGTTCCGTCGCGACCTCGCGGAGCGCTTCTTCGGCCTGTACCCTCAGGGCTTCTCGTTCACCTCGACGATCACGCTCGCCTCGCACATCAACGGCTACCGCGTCGAGTACGTGCCGATCGACTACTACCGTCGTACCGGCGCCTCGTCGATCCGCCCGGTGCGCGACACGCTGAACTTCTTCCTCCTGATCGTGCGGATGGTGGTCACCTTCCGGCCGCTGAACGTCTTCCTGCCGACGGCGGCTGCGCTGCTGGTGCTCGGCGCGATCAAGGCGGGGCTCGACTTCTCGCGCACGGGGGCGTTCGGCGTCGGCGCGGCGATCCTGATCCTCACCGCGATCCAGGTCGCGCTCATGGGCCTGCTCGCCGACCTGGTCACGCGCCGGACAAGCTTGTGAGAATTTCAGAATTTCAGAATTTCAGGATTTCAGGATTGCGGGATTGCGGGATTGCGGGTGTTCAGAGTGTTCCGAGCCGTTCGTGCAATGGTGAACGTCTGAAATTCTGAAATCGCGGAATGCCCAATCAGACCCGCGGGAGCGTGATCGTGAACACGGCGCCGCCCTCGGGGCGGTTGCTGGCGCTGACCGTGCCGCCGTGCAGTCCGACGAGGTGCCGGACGATGGACAGCCCCAGGCCCGTGCCGCCCGAATCGCGCGACCGCGCCTTGTCGACGCGATAGAACCGCTCGAAGATGCGCGGCAGTTCCGCATCGGGGATGCCCTGGCCGGTGTCGGCGACCGTCAGCCGCACGTGCCGTGCGTCGGCGCGCGCGGAGAGCTCGATGCGGCTGCCCTCGGGCGTGTAGGCGCAGGCGTTCTCGACGAGGTTGCGCAACACGTCGTGCATCTTGGCCGGGTCGCAGCGCAGCGCGAGGTCGGCGGGCGACACGTCGATGGACACCTGCTGGCGTCGGCCGTCGGTGAGTGTCTGCAGGTCGCCCGTGACGGCGGTGAAGAGTCCCTCCACCGACGCGTCGGCAAGGTCGAGCCGCTCTTGTCCGGCGTCGAGCCGCGCCAGCCGGAGCAGGTCCTTCACCAACCGCTCCATCCGCCATGAGTGCCTGGCGATGATCTCGAGGAACCGCGTCGACTCGGCCGAGTGCTCCGGGCCGTCGAGCAGGGCCTCGACGTAGCCACGAATCGCCGTCAGCGGCGTGCGCAGCTCGTGCGACACGTTGGCCACGAAGTCGCGGCGGATGCGATCGGCGCGACGCAGGTCGCTGATGTCGTGCAGCACCAGCACGGCCCCCCGGCTGCCGGGCGTGATGGCCGGCGAACACCGGGCGACGAACGTCTGGCCGTCGCGGCCAATCGACAGCTCGAGGCCACCGGGCCGCTCGCCCTGCAGGGCCTGGCCGATCTGGCGGGCGATGTCGGGGTGGCGGATCAGCTCGACGTACTTGCGGCCGATCGGGGAGGCGTCCAGCCGCAGCAACTGCCGCGCGGCCTCGTTGGCGATCTGCACCTGACCCTGCTCGTTGACCACCAGGACGCCCTCGACCATGCCCGACAGCACCGCTTCGAGTCGGGCGCGGTCGCGCGTGAGGTCGCCCAGCCGGATCTCGAGCGCGTTGGCCGCGGCATTGACGGCCCGCGCGACGCGACCCAGCGCATCGCCCCGGGTCTCGGGCAACGGGCGGTGCGGTTCCCCGGTCGCCAGGGCGCGGATGGCGGTCACGACGTCGCCGATGCGGTCGTCAACCACCGTCGAGGCCATCCATCCGGTGATCACGGCGGACACGGCCGCCGTGACGATGCCGACCAGTGCCACCCGCAGCAGGAAGGCGGGTGTCGCCTCCAGGGGCTGGCCCGTCGTCCACGCGACGCCGAGCATGAACAGCGGCGTGAAGAGCGCCGTCTGCAGTGCCGTGAGGATGACGAAGGTGGGAATGCGCACGGGGCTAGCGCAGCTTGTACCCGAACTGCTTGACCGTCTCGATCGCCTCGGTGAGCAGCGGCAGCTTCTCGCGCAGGCGGCGCACGTGGACATCGACGGTCCGGGAGCCGCCCGTGTACTGGTAGCCCCACACGTCGGTGAGCATGAGGTCGCGCGACAGCACACGGCCGCGGTGCTCGAGGAAGTACTGCAGCAGGAGGAACTCCTTGGCGGTGAGACGGACCTCGCGGTCGTCGAGGGTCACGACGTGCTGCTCGAGGTCGACACGGAGCGAGCCGTATTCGAGCACCCGCGCCGGGGGCGGCGCGGCCGTGCCGCCGGGCGCCTCGCCGGCCCGCCCGAGGCCGCGGGACGACCGGCGCAGCAGGGCGTTCACGCGCGCGACCACTTCCTTGGCGCTGAAGGGCTTGGTGATGTAGTCGTCGGCGCCGAGTTCGAGTCCGACAATGCGGTCGCTCTCCTCGGCGCGGGCCGTGACCATGATGATGGGCAGGTCGGCAATCGCCGGCGTCGCGCGCACCTGGCGGCACACCTCGAGGCCGTCGATGCCGGGCAGCATGCGGTCGAGGATGACGAGGTCGGCGGCCTGCTCGCGCAGGCGTCCGAGCGCGTCCGAGCCCTGCGTGATCGCTTCGACGACGTGCCCGCCGCGCTCGAGGAAGTGACGCAGCAGCTCGGCGATGTCGGGATCGTCCTCGACGACCAGGATGCGGCTCATGAGGGGAGGGGCTCCGGGCGTCCCTGCACCTGGCCTTGCAGCCACTCGACCGGTGCGGCGGCAACGGCCTCACGCAGTTCGGTGTCCGAGCCGTACGCGCGTCGGGCGATGCGCCGCGCCGGCACGCGCCAGGCGACCACGGCACCGTCGAACGGGTCGGGCGTGAGCGTCAGCGTCGGCCCATCGGGCACGCCCTTGTAGTAATCGAGCTCGAACCTGTCCTGCCATCCGTGGCACAGCGCGAGCGAGATCAGGTCCGCCGATCGGAGCGACGCGTAGTCGCGCAGGAAGCCATCGAACGAACCGGCGCCGCCAGCGGCGAGCTCGGCGACGCGGCTGTCGCGTTCCCGGGTCATCGTGCGGAAGAACTCGTGCCACGCCGGGTCGCCGTCGTAGCGCGCGTAGGCGGTGAGGGCGTGGTGGGCGACCAGCGCGGCGACGTGCGGCGTGTCGGCGAGCAGGCGCAGCGCGCGCGCCCACACGGCCTGGCGCCGTTCCAGCGGCAGGTGGATGAAGTCCCACGGCGCGCCGGTCTCCGGATTGACCGTCGGGGCATCGTCCTCCTCGGCCCATCCGCAATCGTGGGCGCGCGTGGCGGCGAGCAGCACGTCGAGCGTCGGCCTCGCGGGCACGCCATCGGCCTGCCAGTGGCCCAGCAGGTCTGCGGCCATGGCAGCGTGGTCAGGTTGCCTGATGAGGAGCCAGCTGTCGCCGTCGGGTCGGACAATCACGGAGGCAGAGTAGCCCAGATCATTCCAATGCCGGAATGCCGCGATGCCGGAGTGCGGAGGGGAGAGCGAGGGCAGGCCGAAGGCCCAGGACCCACGGCCGAAGGGCTCGGGCCCGACACCAGAGGCATCGGGCCCGAGTCGTCATGTCACCGGCATTCCGGGAAGAGGAACGCGCCCGTGTTCGGGTTCACCGCATCGCGGTAGCGCGGGCTCTTGCACATCTCGCCCAGCGTCCAGCGGCCGATGGTGCCGCCGTCGAAGGTCGCCTGCGTCTGGTCGAGCCAGAACGGCGCGCCACCGCTCCGGTTCGCCGGGTTGCAGTGGTTGGCGATGATGTCGACGATGAACACCTGCGTGCTGTTGCGCATGTCGGAGCCTTCAGGACCGTAGTAGTAGGTCACGATGTCCTCCGACAGGCCCTGGTTGCCGCGCTTGATGTTCAGGGCCCAGCGGTTGGTGCCCGTCCGGATGCGCAGCTCGGCGACCACGTCCTCCATGAACTTCTCGTTGCCGCCGAACGCCCGGCACGAGTTGGCGATGTCGAACGGCTGGCGCCGCGCCATGTCGGACACCACGTTCAGGAACGACGGCATGATCTGGCAGGGGCGACCGCCGCCCGTACAGCCGAAGCCGGCGTTGGCGCGGAAGGTGTTGTATGGCGTGCCGGTGGCGGCCCAGGGGTTGAAGTACTCGAACGCCTGCGGGGCGACGATCGTCTGGCCGCGCGTCTCGACGGTGACGTCCACCTTGCCCTGCGCCCCCGGCGGCGTCACCGCCCGGATCAGGGTGTCGGTTTCCACCTCGAAGGACGTGGCCGGGACTCCGCCGAACAGCACGCGCGTCCCGACGTCGTTGTGGCCGAAGCCGGTGCCCTCGATTTCGACCGTCGTGCCGCCGGTCGGGACGCCGCGGCCGGGCGTCACGGTGAGCGTGGTGCCGGGCGCCGCGGGCGGCAGCGACGGCGCGGTCAGCGCGAAGCCGTCCGGCAGGGGAGTGCCGAGGGAGGCGTGGCCGGCCGTGAACCCGTTGCCCCAGTACACGACGCGCTCGGCGACGATGGCCTGATCGGACGAGAAGAAGGTGGCGAACTTCCTGTTGGCGAGCTCGGGATAGAGCAGCGGCCAGATGGTGGCGCGCGAGCGGGCCGGCACCGTGATGGTCTTGGTGACCCCGGTATTGGCGCCCTCGGTGTAGAAGTACGCCGTGACGGTGGCCGCGCTGGCCCCGGGGTTGTAGATGGGGAAGAACGTGTTGAAGCGGCGCTTGTCGGTCTGGCTCGCGTCCTGGTACATCAGGAACCCGCCCTGCAGGCCCTCGGCGAAGCCCCACTTCCTGGCGGGCGCGGTCGCGCCTGCCGTCGCGTGGCCCTCGAGCAGACCGCGCCAGTAGACGGCGCGCTCGGCGACGATCGGCTGGGTCGCGGTGACCTCCATCGCGAAGGCCTGGCCGGCCAGCGCCGGGACCGTCGACGTCGGGACGTTGTCGCGGGCCAGCGCCGGGATCGTCCGGGTGACCGTCGCGAGCTCGGTGCCGCCGTCAGCGTAGAACTTCACGGTGACCGTGGTCGGCGTGGCGTTCTGGTTGAAGAGGAGGAGGTAGGTGTCGAAGTTCAGCGTGCTGCCCTGGATGCCCTCGGCGAACATCCACGTGGCTGACGGCTGCGTGACGCCCATGGCGGCATGACCACCACGGATGCCGAAGGGCGCGCCCGGGCCCCAGTACATCTGGCGCTCGGCAACGATCACCTGCTTCGGACCGACGTTGGCGTCGTCGATCGCCTCGACGATCGTCGCAAAGCCCGCCTGTCCCGGCTGGAAGCGCGGGCTGAGGACGGCGGTGGGCCAGAAGGTGAAGCGCGCATTGGCGGCGATCACCTGCTCCTGCGTGACGGCCGCGCCGCGATCGTCGAGGTACCGCACGCGCACGCGCGTCGGCACGGCGTTGGGGTTGGCCACCGAGATGAAGGTGTTGAAGAACTTGCCCTCGCCCTCGGCGAAGTACCAGGTGTAGGAGCCCGCCTCCACGCCCTTCTCGTTGTGGCCGCCGCGCATGTCGCTGACCGGCGAGGCCCAGAGGCGACCGCCGCGGAACAGGCCGCCGCCCCAGTACATCGTGCGCTCTGCGATGATCGGCCCGGTCGCCGTGACGCGCAGCGCGATGCCGGCGCGATCACCGACCCCGGGCAGGGAACGCACGTTGACGCCGGTGCGACTGAGGGGCGGCAGCGTCAGGACGAACGGCGCAATCGGGTCGCCGTCCTGCGTGAAGGCCGCAATCGTGACCTGCACGTCCTGCGCATTGGGGTTGGCGAGGAGGAGTTCCTTCTCGAAGCCGAGCAGCCCGCTGGTCGAGCCCTCGGCGAACAGCCACGTGGTGAAATCCTGCGCACGCGCAGGTCCTGTCATCAGCAACGCGACGGCCGCGCACACGGCGGCCCTCGCGAATCGTTTCGCTCGGTACATGCAACACCCTCGTCGATGAAACCCGCGCCGGCACACGGCGACTGGGATTCACCGCGCGGCGAGGGAGACTCCTACTGTATAGGCGACCAAGCTGGTCCGCAATCTCAGCTGTTCGTCGCCACGGCAGGGTTTAACGACGAAGTGTAATACACGAAATAAGTTTCACGCAAATCGTGTCGTTTTGGTATTTCACCGCGAATAATGTGTCGAATCGCCGACACATGAACGCCGAACGCCGAACGCCGAACGCCGAACCTCTGGCGTCGAACGCCGGACGCCGGGACGCGAACGGGCGCCCGGCATCCGGCATCACCGGCCTTGCGCTACCGGCACTCAGGGAACATCCACTCGCCACTCGGGAACATCGCGTCGCGGTAGCGCGGGATGGCGCACATCGGCTCGGTGGTCCACCGCCCGACGGTCCCGCCAGCCAGCGTGGCGGCCGTCTGGTCGGCCCAGAACGGCGCCGGCCTCGCGCCGCAATGGCCCGAGACCGTGTCGTAGATCCGCACCGCTGTGCTGTTGCGCATGTTGCTGCCTTCCGGACCCGCGTAGTAGTTGACGATGTCCTGCGACAGGTCGCCGACGTTGCCGCGCTTCCAGTTCAGGCCCCAGCGTGTGCTGTTGAACCGCCGCCGTAACTCGGCGACGACCTCGAACATGAACGTGTTGGTGCCGCCGCGTTCCTTGCAGGAGTTGGCCAGATCGAACGGGCGCGCCGCCGCCACCTCCGCCACCACGCCTTCGAGGCTGCCGAAGCTGAGGGGCGGCCCGGCCAGGAACGGATCGGCGAACCTGAACGCGCCGGGCAGTTCCAGCGCGACGCCGCGCGTGTTCACCAGCACGCTCGACAGGCCCAGGCCACTCGCCGGCGTGACGACCCGGATGGTGTCGCCGTTGAGCACCGTGATGTTCTCGCGCGGCACCGGCGTGACGCCGAACGCCATCGTCGTCTCTCCTCCCGGCCACGACAACAGGCCGAGGCCGTGCCCGTACAGGTACGCCACCGTGCCACCGCCGGGGCCGCCCCGGTTCGGGCTGATGGCCAGCAGCGTCGGGGCCGCCGTCGGCGTCGGCGCCGCGAACGACGGCGTGCCATCGGGCAGGATCGCGCCGGCGCTCGCATGGCCCCCCTGCAGCCCGATGCCCCAGTAGACGGCGCGCTCGACGATGACGGCATCGCTGGCCTCGAAGAAGGCAGCGAACTTCCGGTTGTGCAGCGACGGGTGCTCGGCCGGCGACAGCGTGCGGCGCGAGTACGCCGGCACCTGTACGGTGGTCTCGGCGCCGGCCGCCACGGGTTCACCGGGCTGCGGCTCAACGTAGTACACCGCGCGCACCGTCACGGCCTGCGCGGTGGGATTGGCCACCAGGTAGTACGTCGCGAAGTGACGCGGGTCAGGATCGCCGCCGTCCTGGAACTGGCCGAATCCGCCCTGCTGCCCGTCGGCGAACCCCCACTTGCGCGCCGGCGTCGTCACGCCGGCCGAGGCCGTGCCTTCACGCAGGCCTCGCCAGTACACGGCGCGCTCGGCGACGATGGGCTGGCCGTTGGCCGAGTGGGCGCGCACCGCGAAGGTGGTGTTGTCTCCGGACAGTTCGGGATACAGGCCCGCGTACACGTTGCGGCGGCCCTGCGCCGGCACGCGTTCGGTGACGCTTCTGACCACGCCCGACACCCCGAGGAAGTCCACCACCACGTCCACGTCTGCACTCGGGTTCGGGTTGTACAGAAGGACGTACGTGTCGAAGCTGGCCGGGCCGCCCTGCGCGCCCTCGGCGAAGTACCACGTCGGCGCCGCCTGGCTACCGAGCGCGGCGTGACCGCCCCGCAGCGACGGGCCCCAGTACATCGCCCGTTCCGCCACCACGGGCACGTTGTTGGCCGACTCGACGTCGATGGCGAACTCGAGACGCTCGCGTGGCCCGATCTGCCGCGCCACGACGTCGTTGATCCAGAACGTCTCGCGGCTGCCCGGCGCGATCCACGCGCCCTCGATCAGGTGCCCGCCCGTGCCGGGAAACAGGTTCACCCGCACGTAGGCCGGCTCGGTGGACGGGTTGCTGACCAGGACGTAGGTCTGGAACTGGTACGGACCGCCGATGGCACCTTCGGCGAACATCCAGCGGAGTTGCGGCGCGTTGGCGCCGAGCACGTTGTGGCCGCCGCGCATGTCGGTGACCGGTGAGCCGCCCGTGTAGGCCGGCCCGAAGTTGAACAGACCGCGTCCCCAGTACATGGAGCGCTCGACGACGACGTCGGCCGTCGAGATCACCTCGAGGGCGGCATCGCCGCGTGGCACGAACTGCCGCACGTTGATGCCCTGTCGGCTGTAGGGGGCGACGGTCGTGGTGCCGATGATCGGCGCGCCCCCTCCGGCGGGGAGGAAGCGCAGCGTCACCGCCGCAGTGGTGCCGCCGGGGTTGCCGATGAGGATCTCCTCCTCGAAGGCGAAGCCGGGCACGGTGTTGGTGGAGCCTTCGGCGAAGTACCAGTGCCGGAGGTCGGATTGGGCGAGCGCCGGCGAGGGCGACACGAGTGCGGCGGCGACTGCGAGGCAGGCCGTCGCGACGAGACTGGCGTGGGGCATTGCGGGACCTCGGTGGAATCCGCGCCCAGATGATCGACGGCCGGGAGCCGTCAGGTGGGCGGGGCGTCTCGCACTATAGGCACCCCGGGACGCCGACTGCAATCACAGCCGCGACGCGAACTGGTCAGTAGATGCTGACCGATCTCGGCCATGGCAACGTCGACCGCCGCACGCAGAAGGGGCGCTCCCGAAACTCGAGAGCGCCCCTGTCGTCCTGCTGATCGGCCTTCGTCATCCGGCCGTCGGCCTTCGTACGTCAGCCGTTGTGCCCTCTGCCGTCCTGCCTTTCTTCGTCGGCAGCGCGGCATCGCGGCTGTGCTATGGCCGGCACTCCGGGAACAGCCAGTCGCCGTTGGGGTACTTGGCGTCGCGGTAGCGCGAGTTCGTGCACATCGGGTCGGTCGTCCACTTGCCGACCGTGCCGCCGTCGATGGTCTTCTGCGTGACGTCCTCGCCGTTGGGCACGGGACGGGTGCCGCAGTGCCCGCCGACGATGTCGTAGATGCGCACCGACGTGCTGTTGCGCATGCTCGTGCCCTCGGCGCCGGTGTAGTAGTTGACGATGTCCTGCGACATGTCGCCGACGTTGCCGCGCTTCCAGTTGAGGCCGAAGCGGTTGGTGTTGTACTTCAGGCGGAGGGCAGCCACCACCTCGAACATGAAGGTGTTGTTGCCGCCGGTCTCCTTGCACGAGTTGGCGAGGTCGAAGGGACGGGCGGCAGCGACCTCGCTCACGGTGCCGAGGATGTTGTACGACACGGCCGGGCCGGCCGCGTTCGGGTCGAAGAACGTGAAGCCGCCGGGCAGCGTCACGGTCTGTCCCCTGGTGATCACGGTCACGTCCACGGGGCCCTTGCCGCCGGGTGTCTTCGCCTTGATCAGGCTGTCGTTCTCGACCTCGAACTCCCTGGCCGCCACGCCGCCGAACAGGACCTGCGTGCCGAACTCGGTGTTGCCGAAGCCGGCGCCCTCGATCTTCACTTCCGTGCCGCCCGTCGGGGTGCCGCGGTTGGGCGTCACGGTGAGCGTTGCCGTCGGGATCGTGCGGGCGTTCGGGGCCGGCGAGAACGTGAAGCCCTCGGGGAAGGGTGTGCCGAGTGCGGCGTGGCCGGCCTTGTTGCCGCGGCCCCAGTACATCGCGCGCTCGACCACGATCGGCTGATCCGACGAGAAGAACGTCGCGAACTTGCCGTTGGCGAGCTCGTCGTAGAGCAGCGTCCACACCGTCTCGCGCGACTGGCCGGGCACCGTGATGGTCTTGGTCACACCCTGGTTGCCGGTGTCGCCGTTCTCCGTGTAGAAGTGCACGGTCACCGTTGCCGGCGTCGTCCCCGGGTTGTAGATCGGGAAGAACGTGTTGAACCGGCGCTTGTCGGTGTCGTTGTCGTCCTGGTACATCAGGAAGCCGCCCTGCTGGCCTTCCGCGAAACCCCACTTGAGGGCGGGCGCCGAGGCGCCGCCCGTCGCCGAGCCTTCCGCGAAGCTGCCCCAGTAGACGGCGCGTTCGGCGATGAACTCCGCCGCCGAGGTGGTGCGAATCGAGAATGCGGCGTTGCGGAGCGGGTACAGGCCGGAGCCGACCGGGTACTCGACCTCGCGGGCCCAGACGTTGTCGCGCGCGTCGGCCGCCACCGTGCGCGTCACCTCGGCGAGCTTCGCGCCGCCCTGGCCGAAGAACTCCACCTTGATGTCGATCGGCGAGGCGTTCGGGTTGAACAGCAGGACGAACGTCTCGTACACGGGCGCACCGGGAGCAAGGCTGCCCTGGATGCCCTCGGCGAACAGCCACGTGTCCTCGGGCTCGGTGATGCCCATCGCCACGGTGCCACCGCGGATGCCGGCGCCCCAGTACATCTGGCGCTCGGCCACGATGTCCTGCGCCTCTCCGGTGAACGCGTCGTCGGTGGTGCTGTTGTCGGCGAGGGACTCGACGACGGTCGCAAAGCCGGCCTGGCCGTCCTTCAGCTTGTCGCCGATGGCCGCGGTCGGCCAGAAGGTGCGGCGGCCGAACGCCGGCACGATCTCGGTGTCGGTGTACTTGCGCCCCGCGTCGTCGCGATAGGTGGCGCGCACCTTGGTGGCCACCGCGTTCGGATTGGCCACCGAGATGAAGCTGTTGAAGTACCGCGCCTCGCCCTCGGCGAAGTACCACTTCTTGGCGCCGCTGGTCGCGCCGTGCTCGGCGTGGCCGCCGCGCATGTCGTTGACCTTCTGCGTCCAGACCTTGTCGCCACGGTACAGGCCGCCGCCCCAGTACATGGTGCGCTCGGCGACGATCGGCAGGCTGGACGTGAGCTTCAGGGCCACCCCTGCGCGATCACCGACCAGCGAACGGACGCTGAAGCCGGTGCGCGAGAGCGGCGCGACCGTGCGGACCACGGGCGCCAACTGCTCGCCGTCCTGCGTGAACAGGTTGAAGGTCAGCGTGACGACCGACGTGTTCGGGTTCCCGATCAGGATCTCCTGCTCGAAACCGAAACTCGCGTTCGTGGAGCCCTCGGCGAAGATCCAGGTGGTCAGGTCGGGTCCGGACGTGGCGGACGCCGCAACCGGGGAGAGGAGCGCGGTCAGGGCACACAGCCCCACCGACGCCAGCTTGACGGCTTTGAACATGAAACGACCTCGTGGTGAACGCGCGTCAGCCACTCGGTGGCCGGGACACCGACAGACGCGGGCGGCCTCTACTATAGAAGCCTTCCGAAACTGGTGAAACAAATAATCCGGAAAAAATCCCTGAGGTCACATCGGTGACGGCAGGTCGGCACCGTAGCGCCGCGGCTTCCGACCCATCAGATGCAATTGATGGGCCGGAGCCGGAAACGGCTGGATGGAGGCCGACGCGCGGCGACTGGCGGCAATCGTCCCTATTCGCTGACGGTCGGCAGACGAGGGGTGTCCGGAATCCATCCGGAACGATTTACCCGTTCCATGGTCCGGAGCCCTCGTCCGTCCGAACGGACGCGTCTGCGTCGTTCACGTCAGGCCCTATCGAACGGCAGGTGGTCTAGAAGTACTCGAACACCCCACGCGCGACGACCTGGCCGCGGGTGACCACCGTCACCTCGACCTTGCCAGCCGCGCCCGCCGGGGCGACGACGCGGATCTCGTTGCGCTCGACCTTCACCACGCGGGCCGCCGCCGTGCCGAAGAACACCTGGCTGCCGGGTTCGATGACCGTGCCCAGCACGTTCTCGACCTCCACGTTCACGATGGTCCCGCCGGCGGCCGGGCCCCATCGCGGCTCGATCTCGACCTTCGTGCCCGCCGCGGGTGAGCCTGCCTCCTCGTCGTCATCGTCGTCGCCCGACGCCCCCGGGGCGACGTAGGTGAAGGCCCCCGGCAGGACGACCGTCGTGCCACGGGTGATGAGCGTGATGTCGACCCGCCCGAGGGCGTGCGGCGGCGCAATGGCCTTCAGTTCACGGTCGTGCTCGACCTCCAGGCGCAGCGCCGGGACGCCGCCGAACAGGACCTGGGTGCCCAACTCGGTGTTGCCCAGGCCGGTGCCCTCGATCTCGACTTCGGTGCCGCCCGTCGTGGCGCCCTTCGAGGGCTCGACTTCGCGGACCGTGACCTGCGGGGCGGGCGGCAGCTTGGTGGCGGCCGTGAGCGTCAGGCTGTCGGGCAGCGGGATGCCCAGCGACGCGTGCCCCGCCTTGTTCCCCTTGCCCCAGTACACGACGCGCTCGACGACGATCGGCTCGGTGGAGGAAATGAAGGTCGCGAAGCGGCGGTTGGCGAGCTCGTCGTAGAGCAGGGTCCATATCGTCTCGCGCGACTGGCCGGGCACGGTGATGGTCTTGCTCACGCCCGTGTCACCGTGTTCCGTGTAGAAGTGCACGGTCACCGTCGCCGCGGTCGTGCCGGGGTTGTAGATCGGGAAGAACGTGTTGAACCGGCGCTTGTCGTCGTCGTCATCGTCCTGGTAGCGGAGGAAGCCGCCCTGCAAGCCCTCGGCGAATCCCCACTGCCGCGACGGCTCGGTGGCGCCGGCCGTCGCCGTGCCCTCCGACAACCCGCGCCAGTACACGGCGCGCTCGGCCACGAACGGCACGGTGGCCGTGGCTCGAATGGAGAACGCCTGGTTGGCAAGGGCGGGCAGTTCCTTCGCCCACACGCCCCCACGGGCGCCGGCCTCGACGGTGCGGACCACCTGCGCGAGCTTCACGCCGGCCTGGCCGAAGAACTCGACGGTCACGTCGATGGGGCCGGTGGAGGGATTGAACAGCAGCACGAACGTGTCGAACGACGGATCGCCGCCCGGTGTCAGGCTGCCCTGGATGCCCTCGGCGAAGAGCCACGTCAGCGCAGGCGTCGACACCCCCATCGCGGCGTGGCCGCCGCGGATCCCCGAGGGCGCACCGTCGCCCCAGTACATCTGCCGCTCTGCGACGACATCGACGTCCGACGTGACGATGGTCGCGAATCCGGCACGGCCCGATTGCAGGCGCCGGCTCAGCACGGCGGTGGGCCAGAAGGTGCGGCGCGCGTGGGGAGGGACGACCTCGGCCTGCTTCACCTCGGTGCCGGTGTCGTCGCGATACGAGACCACGACGTTGGCCGGCGTGTCACCGGGGTTTGCCACCGAGATGAACGTGTTGAAGAACTTGCCCTCGCCCTCGGCGAAGTACCAGGTGCGGGCGCCCTCGTCGGTGCCGTGCTCGCTGTGGCCTCCGCGCATGTCGCTGACGCGGCCGCGATAGCCCTTGACCTCGGGCCGGAACAGGCCGCCGCCCCAGTACATCGTCCGCTCGGC
Organism: Luteitalea sp. TBR-22; assembly: GCF_016865485.1. NCBI lineage: Bacteria > Pseudomonadati > Acidobacteriota > Vicinamibacteria > Vicinamibacterales > Vicinamibacteraceae > Luteitalea > Luteitalea sp. TBR-22. Next base: position 2,611,389 of record NZ_AP024452.1, read on the forward strand.
GACGATCGGCAGGGCGGATGTGAGCTTCAGCGCGATGCCGGCACGGTCGCCGGCCAGCTGCCTGACGCTCTCGGTGAAGCGGGCCCGCGCAGGCACCGTGCGCGTGATCGGCGCGAGCGCCTGGCCGTCCTGCGTGAACAGCTCGAAGGTCACCACGACCGGCACCGCATTCGGGTTGCCGATGAGGATCTCCTCCTCGAAGCCGAATGCGCCGTTGGTGGAGCCCTCGGCGAAGAGCCAGGTGGTGAGTGACGGCGGCGCCGCCACGAGGGGCGCCGGGACGGAGAGCGCGATGGCGCTGGCGAGCACCATGGCCGGAAATACGAGACGGGTCATGCACGAACCTCGCTGAAGTCACACCAGGGCTGGCGGCGACAGGCCGCCGGTCCGCCGACGTGACACTTCATAAGGGTGAGGACCGGGCGCGTTCGGTGGGCGAGCGCTCGGACCGGGTACCGCACGTTCGAACGACGGCCCTGCAAGTCGCGCGCCTGTCGGACACGGCCGGAAGAACGCGTGCGCCGTGATGTCGGGAGCACTCGAGGCCCCGAGTCAGAGACGAAAGCGTAAGTGTTTCGTCGTGATTGGCGACGCGTGCAACCACGCGACCTTGCGAGGTGATCACGCGGTCCTGTCGAACGATATCGGGGAATGTCCCGGTGCGGCTCGGTGCGCTACTCCTGGCGGCGGATCGTCCATCCGCGGACGAGCAGGCCGAGCGTGCGCCCATCGGCCCCCGGTCGCAGGTCGGCAGGGCGACGCGTGCGCGTGGTGATCAGCGTGAAGGTGTTCGGGCCCGCATGCAGGTGGGTCGCCTCGACGGGCCACTCGTAGATCCCGCGGGTGGGCATGAGTGGGTGGGCGGCGAGCCCGACGCCGTTCACCGCAAGCGTGACGGTGTCGCCGGGCTCCGGGGCGCCCGGGCCCTGCGCGTCGAGGGCGAACACCAGCGATCCGGGTGAGCGGAACGCGAAGAGCAGGTCGGCGCGTCCACCCGCCATCCAGCGGAACTGCCCCATGCCGGGCTCGACCTCGGCGTCGTGCCAGCCGTACCCGAAATGTGCTTCGAGGCTCGGCGCGACGCGCATCTCGATGGGCTCGCGCGTCACCTCCAGGGGGTGGAGCATCGGCCACGCGGCACACACCCGGCTCGCCACGGTACTGGTCGCCCGCGCATCGGTCACCGCGCCCCGCAGCAGGAGTCCCATGGCGCCGGACGAAGGGAACGCGAGGGCGAACGAGCCGTGCTGGCCCGTCGACAGCGTCGGCCCGTCGGGCCTGGCCCGTGTGGCGAGGCGGACGTCGCCGGAGATGCCGCTCGCGCGGGTCAACCGGACGTCGATCGTGCCCGGCCCGGACGTGACGAGGCCCAGTGCCCCGGCCTGCGCCAGGTGGCCGATGGCCGCGCCGCGATCCGGAGCGATGTCGACGCACGGCAGCGAGGTGATCACCTGGCTGCGCGTCCGTGGGCCGCCGCCAAGGGCGGGGCCGTCGAGGCCTGACGGCAGCGGTCCACTGCGCCAGGCGAGGAAGTCCCCGCGCGTGCTGAAGAACAGCAGCGCGAGGCCGCGTTCGTCCTCGAGCACGGGCTGTCCTCGTAACCAGGCGCTGACGCGACTGGACCCTGCCTCGAGGCGCAGGTCGACGGGCGCGCGTGCGCCGGTGCGGCCGAGCGGATCGCCCGGCTGCATATCGAGGCGCGCCGATCCGGCTTGCGCCACCTCCAGTCCTTCGACTCGCGTGCCGGTGAGACCGACCACGGCGTGCGCTCGCGGCTGACCCGCATCGGCGAGTCGGAGGCCGATCCGCGCGAGGGCGCGCCACTGCGGCGCCGACAAGCGCGCCGCGGCGTCCTGCGAGATGACGGCGACGGCCACGATGCCCCGCGGCAGCGCCTCGAGCACCGCCTCCAGCGGCGCCCCGAGGCCATCGCCGACCTCGTCGAGCGCGACGCCCTGCCAGCGCAGCCGGTCGCGGGTCGGCATGTCCACGAGGATCGGCCGTCGTCCAGCTCGCGCCGCCGCCGCGGTCGCCTCAGGCGCCACGGTCCGTGCGTCGGCCTCGGGGACGAGCGCGCGCGCGAGCAGGCCCTGCGCCGACGGCGCCACCACGAGGGGCGAGGCCGGCGACACGTGAGCGGCCACGCCCTCCGCCCATGTACGCACGAGGGCCGCCTGTTGCCGCTGATGGCCCCATGGCACCTGGGCGGAGTGCAGGGTCGCCCAGGCGATCAGTCCCGCCACCGCCCATCGACCCGCCCACCGGCCCCGCCAGGCGACGAGTTGGGCGATGCCGGCGCCGACCAGCCACCATGCCCATGGCAGCAACACGGCCGCGCGCAGCGCGGGTGTCAGCGGTGTGGTGACCAGCGTGACCGCCACCAGGCCGAGCCATGCCCACCGGCGGGGCACCTGCGGGGCGGCAGGTCCCAGCCATGCCGGGAGCAGGGTGAGCCCGATCAGGCCGAGGTCTTCCCGCATCACCTGAAGGCTGGCGCCGAGCGACGACCCGTGGCGCCAGTGCGCGACGGCTTCCGCCACCGCCAGCAACGCCACCAGCGCGACGGGCACGCCGACGCCGGCCCGGAGCGATGACGAGGGGCGCGACACCAGCCACCACAGCGCGAGGGTGCTGGCCATCGTGAGCGGGCCAGCGCCCAGAGGCGACGACGCCTGCCAGGCCGACAGCGGCGCCGCGGCTGCGACGATCGCCAGCAAGCTCGCCAGCAGGGGCGACAGGCCCGATCGCAGGAGCGCGCGCGCCAGGATCGCCGTCGTCGCCGCGCCGAGCGCCGCCGCCACCAGGACGGCCCCGGCGATGGCGGCGCCGCTACCGACCGTCGCGCCGACCGCGATTTGCGCGGCGGCGAGTCCCCCCTGCACGCCGGTGAGTGCCGCGTTCCACGCGTCAGCCGTGGCAGGCCCCCGGGCGTACGGCAGCCAGGCGGTGGAGGGCACCGCCAGCGCAACGGTGATCATGACGAGGGCGCCCGCCAGGGCCGGCCCCGCGACGCCCGACGTGCGTACAATGCGCGAGGTCGGCGGGGCGCCCGTTCCGGGCCCGCCTGCCGGTCCTGCCGATCTCGTGCTCACGCCCGTCCGCTCCTCGTCATCGCTGGCCTGCTGGCTGGCCATCCTCGCCGCGGCGGCGCTGATTGTCCTTCGTTCCTGGGTCTTTCTCCACTACGAACAGGCGGACTTCGACGCCGACCAGGCCATCGTCGGGTTGATGGCCCTGCACCTGTCGGAGGGCCGGGCCTGGCCGCTGTTCTTCTACGGCCAGCTGTACATGATGGGCGTGCAGGCCTGGATGGCGGCGCTCGTGTTCCTCGCGAGTGCGCCGACGGTCTTCGGGCTCAAGCTGCCGCTGCTGCTGATCAACGTCGCCACCGGCGCGTTGCTGATCCGCCTGCTCGTCCGTGACGCCGGGCTGCGCGCGTGGCAGGCCGGGGTGGCATCCCTGTGGTTCGTCGCCCTGCCCCCGGTGACGGCGAGCCGGATGGTGCAGGCGCAGGGCGGCACGATCGAGCCGCTGTTCTATGGCCTGCTGCTGTGGATGGTGCGGCGGCGGGCCGTCGCCTTCGGCCTGCTGTTCGCGTTCGGCTTCCTGCAGCGCGAGTTCACGCTGTTTGCAGCCGCGGCGATCGTCGTCCTCGAGGCGTGGACGGGCGAGCTGTTCACGCGGCGGCGCGTCGCTCACTGGCTGGTGGTCGCCCTGGTGTTCCTCGGGGCGCGCCAGACCGTGACGCTGCTGCGGCACACCGCCTCGATGTTCGGGCCCGAGGCGGCGCCGCCCCGGCTCGAGGACGGCGTCACCAACGTCGACCTGGTGGCCCGGAGCGTGTGCCTGGCGCCGGGCGTGATGGCCAGCAACCTCGCGTGGCTCGGTGGCCACAACGTGCCGACGTTCTTCGGCGTGCAGGCGCAACCCCCGGGCGCGCTCATCCTCTCGGCGCGGCCGACCGGCGTGCCCTGGGCCGCCGTGCCGCTCGCGCTTGCCGGGCTGGCGGCGCTCGTGGCCGTCGCCAGGCGTGGCCTGCGCTGGCTGCCGCCGGGGCGCGCGCCCGACGATCCGCGCGTGCTGTTGCCGCTGATGCTCCTGCTGACCGGCCTGTTCGGCCTCGGCGGCGTGGCCACCGGATGCAACGTGCAGAGCCTGTTCACCATCAGGTACCACCTGCTGCTGGCCTTCGCGCCCGTGGGCCTCACGGCGCTTGCTTTCGTGCGGCTGTCGCCAGCCGCTCCCGTCTCGCCGGACGTCGGTCACCCGGCGACCCGACGTACCCTTTCGTTCGCCATCGGCCTCGGGTGCGTCGCGTGGGCGGGGGCGATGGCCTGGAGTCACGTCCAACTGCTGCGTGAGTACCGCTCGACGCCGCCGCCGAGTGCCTACCGCGTCCTGGCCGACGACCTCGTGGCGCACGGCGACCGCTACGGGTGGGCATCGTACTGGGTGTCGTACCACGTGGACTTCCTGTCGCGCGAGCGCGTGCAGTTGTCGCCCTCGTCGGCGATCCGGATCGGCGAGTACACGCGGCAGGCGCTGAAGGCCGGCCCTCACGCGACTGTGGTCGGCAGCGACCCGTGCGACCCGTCGGACCGCGTCGCACGCAAGGTCCTCCACTGGTGGGTGTGCCGCCACGACTGATGTGGCAATTTGATATTGGAAATTCGAAATTGATCGGCGGCCGGCCTGTCGGCCTTGCCGCTCGAGATGTTGCGAGGGCGACAGGCCGAAGGCCGTCGCCCGCGACAATTTCAGATTTCCAATTTCAAATTACCAGCGCACGCGCAGCGCGAGGATCGTCCACGCGGCGATCCACGCCACGCCGCCGAGCGGGGTGATCGCGCCGAACGTCCTCACGCCGGTCAGGGCGAGCAGGTAGAGACTGCCGGAGAAGAGCAGGATGCCGACCGCGAAGAGCAGTCCGGCGAGGCGCGCGGCGCGGCTCGCCCTACCATCTCCCGGCGTGTCGCCGATCAGCCAGGCGGCGATGAACAGCGCCAGTCCGTGCACCAGGTGATAGCGCACGCCGGTTTCGTAGACGGCGAGCAGGTCCGGCGTCAGGCGGTTGCGCAGGCCGTGGGCGCCGAACGCTCCCAGCGCGACACCGAAGGCCATGGCGATGGCGCCCAGCCGGATCAGGCGGCTGCGATCAGATGCGGACGACACCGTGCCTCCTCGTGAGGAACCAGGCGGCGGCCAGGCAGAGCAGGACGCCGTTGAGCGTGAGGGCGAGCGGCAGGCCGAGGCTCGTGACCAGCGCGCCGCTCGCGAGGCTGCCGAGCGGCATGCCGCCGCGGAAGGCCACCATGTAGATGCTCATGACCCGGCCGCGCATCTCGTCGGGCGCCACCAGTTGCACCAGCGAGGTGACGAACGAGGTCGTGATGATGGTCGACACGCCGGCCAGAAAGAGCAGCAGGTAGGTGAGGGGCAGCAGCCGTGACCACGCGATGGCGATCATCAGCACGCTGAACACCACCTGCAGGCGGAGCAGCACCGTGCCCATCCCGTCGAAGCGGCCGAGCCAGGCGACGCCGAGCGCGCCGACCACCGCGCCGGCGCCCGAGAACGACATCATGCGCGTGTAGGCGTCGACGCCCTGGCCGAACTCCTGCTGCGCCAGCACCGGCAGGAAGGTCTGCATCGGCAGGCCGAGGAACGTCTGCGCCGTGGCCACGACGATGAGCGAGACCAGCGTGGGGTTGCGCTTGACGTAGCCGAGGCCGCCGCGCATCTCGGTGAGCATCGGCCGGCTGGAGGCCGGTGGCACGTGCGGCACGCGCAACAGGAGCAGGGCGGCCACGACGGCGAGGAACGACAGCGCGTTGAGGCCGAAGCAGGCGGCCAGCCCGAGCGCCCCGAGCGCGGCGCCGGCGAGGATCGGGCCGACCACGCGCGACAGGTTGAACTGGATCGAGTTGAGCGCGACCGCGTTGGGCAGGTCCTTCTTCGGCACCAGCGACGGGATGAGCGACTGGTACGCCGGGCCGCCGAAGGCCTGCGCCAGGCCGGTGAGGCACGAGAGCGTCAGCACGTGCCAGATGCGCACCATGTCGAACCAGATCAGCCCGGCCAGCAGGGCCGCGGCCGTGAGCTGGACGAACTGGGAACTGATGAGCAGCAACCGCCGGTTGTGTCGGTCGGCGATTACGCCCCCGACCAGCGTGAAGAGCAGGATGGGCAACTCGCCCAGGAAGGAGTCCAGCCCGAGGTACCAGGCCGACCCGGTCAGCGACAGCACCAGCCAGTTCTGCGCCACCTTCTGCATCCACGTGCCGACCGTGGAGATGAAGGCCCCGATCCAGAGCGTCCGGAAGTCGCGCGACAGCAGCGCCGCGCCGAGGCGCCTGAGCACCGCCTGCAGAGCCGTCACGGGGGCGTCCGGGACGGCGGTTGGCGGTGGCGTGGCTGCGGGCGAAGACAATCCTGAAGAGGATACAATGCGCCTTCGCCAGGGCTCCGGCGCACCGGTGGCGCACGGCCCGGCGCACGGGCGCGGCCCCCAGCCCCGCCACGCCTCAGAGAGGACCGTCCGACGTGACCCCATCGACCACCCGACGAGACTTCATCCGCACCGTGGGCGCGAGCGCCGTGGCTGCCGCCGGCACCCTCGCGACCCCGGTCGGCGCCACCGCGCGTCCCGTGTCGACGCCGGCCAGGAGCCGGGTTCTCGGCGCCAACGACCGCATCAACGTCGGCTTCGTCGGCTGCGGCGGCCGCATGAACACGCACATCACCCACGTGATGAACCGCAACAAGGCCCGGGGCGACGTCCAGGCCGTGGCGGTCAACGACATCTGGGAGAAGCGCAAGCAGCTCGCCCGCGAGAAGAACGGCGTCGACGAGAAGGCCGTCTACCACGATTTCCGCGAGCTCGTGACGCGTCCCGACATCGATGCGGTGGTGATTTCCTCGCCCGACCACTGGCACTTCGCGCACGCGATGGCGGCGCTCGAGGCCGGCAAGGACGTCTACCTCGAGAAGCCGATGACCTACACGGTCGACGAGGCGCGCAAGATCGCCGAGTACGTCAAGGCCAACGGGCGGATCCTGCAGGTGGGCAGCCAGTACACCTCCCTCGATCACTTCCACAAGGCGAAGAAGGCGATCGAGGACGGGCTGATCGGCGAGGTGGTGTGGGCGTCGGGCGGCTTCGGGCGCAACAGCACCAAGCGCGGCAACGAGTGGAACTACAGGATCGATCCGGACGCGAACCCGTCGAACCTCGACTGGAAGGCCTTCATCGGCAACGCCCCCAAGCGTGACTGGGACCCGGCGCGCTACTTCCGGTGGCGCAAGTACTGGGACTACTCGGGCGGCATCGCGACCGACCTCTTCTACCACACGGTCTCGCCCATCCTGATGACCGTCGGCCCGGAGTTCCCCCTGCGCGTCACCGCCAGTGGCGGCATCTACGTGCAGAAGGACCGCGAGGTGCCCGACACGTTCTTCATGAACGTCGACTACAGCGACTGGACGATGCAGCTGGCCTGCTCGGTGACCAGCGGCAAGGGCGCGCCGCTGGTGTTCCACGGCTCGCAGGGCACCATCATGGTCGCCGAGGACAGCGAGTCCTTCCAGAACACCGAGATGGTCGTGATCCCCGATCGCGACTACAAGGACGACTTCATGAAGAAGACCGGGGCCGAGGAACTGCGGATCCCGGTGCAGCCGTTCGTGCGTGGCGAGCACCCGCACATGGACGACTTCCTCGAGGCGATGCGCACGCGGCAGAAGCCGAACCTCGACGCCGACCTGGGCTACAAGGCCATGGCGGCCATCGCCGGCGGCGTCACCGCCTATCGCAAGAACAAGGTCGTCGGCTTCGACGCCAAGTCCGAGAAGCTCACCTAGGCTGACGCCCCGACGGGAAATCCAGCAATTTGAAATTTGAACGTTCAAATTTCAAGAAACCATCTATGTCCGGACCCATCTCGCAGTTCATCGATCGTCACTACCGGCACTTCAACGCGGCCGCCCTGAAGGACGCCGCCGATGCCTACTCGGCGCACCTGGCCTCGGGCGGGTCCATGCTCGTCACCCTCGCCGGCGCCATGAGCACCGCGGAACTCGGCTGCTCGCTGGCCGAGATGATCCGCCAGGGCAAGGTGACCGGCATCTCGTGCACCGGCGCCAACCTCGAGGAGGACGTGTTCAACCTCGTGGCGCACGACTTCTACGAGCGCGTGCCGCACTACCGCGACCTCACCCCGGCCGACGAGCAGGCGTTGCTCGATCGCCACATGAACCGCGTGACCGACACGTGCATCCCCGAGCACGAGGCGATGCGGCGCATCGAGTCGGCCGTGCTCGAGCGCTGGGTGGCGCACGACCAGGCCGGCACGCGCCTGTTCCCGCACCAGTTCATGTACGAGATCCTCCTCAGCGGCGTGCTGAAGGAGAGCTACCAGATCGACCCGAAGGACTCGTGGATGATGGCGGCGGCGGAGCGCAACCTGCCGATGTTCGTCCCGGGCTGGGAGGACTCGACGCTCGGCAACATGTACTCGGGCCACTGCATCTCGGGCGACGTGAAGAACGTCCACACGGTGCGCACCGGCATCGAGTACATGATGAGCCTGGCCGACTGGTACCAGGACCTCGCGCCGCGGTCCTCGATCGGCTTCTTCCAGATCGGCGGCGGCATCGCCGGCGACTTCCCGATCTGCGTCGTGCCGATGCTGCACCAGGACCTGCAGCGTCCCGAGGTGCCGCTCTGGGGCTACTTCTGCCAGATCAGCGACTCCACCACGAGTTACGGCTCGTACTCGGGGGCGGTGCCCAACGAGAAGATCACCTGGGGCAAGCTCGGCATCGACACGCCGAAGTTCATCATCGAGTCGGATGCGACGATCGTCGCGCCGCTGATGTTCGCGCGCATCCTGGGATGGTAGCGGGCGACAAGCGAGGGGCCGCCTGGCCCCTCTTCCTCATCTCCTTCCTCGTCCTGTTCCTCGAGGTCGCGCTCATCCGGTGGATGCCGGCCTACATCCGCCTGCTCGCGTACTTCTCGAACTTCATCCTGCTGGCCAGCTTCCTGGGCATCGGGGTCGGCTGCCTGCTGGCGCCACTGCGCACCAACCTGATGCGCTGGTTCCCGCTCCTGCAGGCTGTCCTGGTGATCGTCGTCGCCGTGGGGCGCATCGACATCGCGGTTCCGCAGACCTCCGAGAGCATCTACTTCTCGAGCGGCACGACCGACGCCGTGGTGCCGGTCGAGGGCACGTGGTTCCTGCCGCTGCTGTGCATCGGCGTCGCCGCGCTGTTCGTCACGCTGGCGCAGCGCCTCGGACGCGAGATGAACGCGCACCCGCCGCTGCGCGCCTACCTGATCAACCTGGCCGGCAGCCTGGCCGGCGTCATCGCATTCGGCACGGTGTCGGCGCTCCAGCTCCCGCCGGTCGCCTGGTTCGGGCTCGGGTTCCTCGCGGCCGTGCCCTTCCTGCTCGAGCAGCCGGCGCGCTGGGCCTGGTCGGGCATCGTCCTGCTCGGCGTGCCGCTCGGCGTGGCGCACCAGCTGTCGGGCGACACGCTGTGGTCGCCGTACTACAAGATCACGGCGCACACCCAGGGCAAGGAGACGGTGGTGGAGGTGAACAACATCTTCCACCAGTCGATGGCCCCGGTCCGCGAGAAGGAATACTTCTACCAGTGGCCGTACACGGTCTTCGGCGACACGTTCGAGGACGTGCTGGTGCTCGGCGCGGGCTCGGGCACCGACGTCGCGTCGGCGCTGCAGCACGGCGCGAAGCGTGTCGACGCCGTCGAGATCGACCCGGTCATCGTGCGGCTCGGCCGGCAGTACCACCCCGAGGGCCCGTACAAGGACCCGCGCGTCACGGTGGTCAACGACGATGCCCGGCACTACCTGCGGACGGCGGAGAAACGATACGACCTGATCGTGTTCGCGCTGATCGACTCGCTGACGCTGCAGTCGTCGTTCTCGGCGGTGCGGCTCGAGAGCTTCATGTTCACCGAGGAGGCCTTCCGGGCCGCGCGTGAGCGCCTGAAGCCGGGCGGGGTACTGGTCGTCTACAACTACTTCCGCGAGAAGTGGCTCGTCGACCGCCTGGCCAACTCGGCGCGCAACGTCTTCGGCGAGGAGCCGAAGGTGCACATCCACAAGGAACACGGCTACCTGGGCGTGATGATCGCCGGGCCCGGCACGCACCGCATCGCGCAGTGGCCGACGCCGCCCGAGAAGGTGGCCGCCTACAACCATCCCGACGTCGTGAGTCCCGGCCTGCCGCTCGACCGCGACGCGTCCATCCGCCCGGCCACCGACGACTGGCCGTTCCTCTACATGCGCGAGCCGCACCTGCCGACGCACTACGCGTGGGCGCTGCTCGGCGTGCTGGTCGTGTCGGTGCTCGCGGTGGGGGCCACCCTGCGCGCGGTCGGCGCGCTGGCCGGCGGCGTCGCGGTGCGTCCGCTGGTGCCGTTCTTCGTGCTCGGCGCCGGCTTCATGATTCTCGAAACCAAGGCGATCACGCAGTTTGCGCTGATCTGGGGTTCCACGTGGGTGGTGGCCTCGGCGACGATTGCGTCCGTCCTGGTCATGGCGGGCCTTGGCGCGTGGCTGGCCGGCCGGCTGCCCCGGATCAACCCGTGGGCGGTGGGCGTGCCGCTGCTGGCGCTGCTGGCGCTCGCGTACGCGCTGCCGATCGGCAGCATCGGCTTCGGGTCGCTGGCCGCCGAGACGGCCTTCTACTCGCTGCTGACGTTCAGCCCGGTGCTGCTCGCGGGGCTCCTGTTCAGCGGCAGCCTGAAGCAGGCCGACAACGTGGCGTTCGCCTACGGGGCCAACCTGCTCGGGGCGATGCTCGGCGGGGTGGGGGAGTACCTGGCCCTGATCACCGGTTACCGACTGCTGCTCGTCGCGATTGCGCTCTGCTACCTGACGGCGATCGTCCTGTACCCGCGGGAACGGCGCAGTCAGGCGTAGGCGTCGCGCTACACAGGTAGGGCCGGGTGTCCCACCCGGCCGCAATCAACAGGGCGCGGTCGGCGACCGCGCCCTACCCGGACGCTACGACAACAACACGGCGCGCGCCGGCGTGCCGTCGGCACCTTCCACCTTCAGCGGCAGCACCACGAACAGGTACTCGCCTGGCGCCGCCTTCGTCAGGTCGAGCCCCTCGACGATGAACACGTCGTTGCCGAGCAGGGCGCGGTGCGTCACCGGCTCCGGGGCGTGGAAGCCCTCCACGGAAAGGTAGTCCACGCCGACCGTCCGGACCCCGCACTCCACCAGGTACTGCGCCGCATCCTCGGCGATGTAGACGAACTCGGTGTTGAAGGGCGCGCCGCTCTCGAGCGTGCCGGAGTTGGTCGTCTTGCACAGCACGGCCTTCGCCCCCTCGATCTTCCCGACGAGGTCGGCCTTGGAGATGGCCGTCTGCACGTGCGTCAGGTCGAGCAGGCGCGCCGGGATGATCATCTGGTCGAGCGGAATCGACTCGACGGTCTGCGGGCTCATGCCGAAATGCCACGGCGCGTCGACGTGCGTGCCGGCGTGGCAGGACACGCGGTACATCGACACGTTGCAGACGTCGCCCTTGTCCATCCGCAGCAGCGGCGTGAACTCCCACACCTCCTGGCCGGGCCAGGGCGCCAGCCGCGGGCTCAGGGTGACCGTGACGTCGAGGGCCTTGCCCGATTGCACGTAGTCGTCGATCCAGGACATGGGGGGAATATAACGCTTAACGTTTAACGTTTAACGTTTAACGTTTGACGTTTGACGTTTGACGTTTGACGTTTGACGTTTGACGTTTGACGTTTGACGTTCGACGCCGAACGCCGAAGGGGCAGGGGCCGAAGCGCTGAAGGGCGCGAGGGCGACATGTGGACTGCCGACCGCCCACTGCCGACTGCCGTCAACGACCTGTCCGCCGAAGCCGCGGCGGAGGCGGAAGCCGTTGTATGCTTTGCCCCGAAATCGGACAATCACCGGCCGGCGGCGCGGGCGACCCGTGCGCGGCCATGAGGGTTGGTCACACGCAAGGGGCCTCGCGCATCGCCATGAACCAACGTCGTCTCTTCATCGCCAGCTGTGTCGCGCTCATCGCCACGGCCATGTCGTTTGCCATCCGTGGCGACATCCTGGGCCAGGTGCAGCAGGACCTGTCGCTCACCGACGTGCAGACCGGGTGGGTCGCCACGGCGGCGTTCTGGGGCTTCGGCCTGTCGATCCTGTTCGGCGGCCCGCTGTGCGACCTGCTCGGCATGGGCACGATCATGCGCCTGGCCGCGGCGGGCCACATCGTCGGCGCGTTGCTGACCGTGTTCTCGACCAACTTCACCACCTTCTTCCTCTCGACGGTGGTCGTGGGGGTCGCCAACGGCTTCGTCGAGGCCGCCATCAACCCGCTCATCGCGACGATCTACCCGCAGAACAAGACCGCCAAGCTCACGACGCTGCACGCCTGGTTCCCGGGCGGCATCGTCATCGGCGGGGTGCTGGCGTTCGCGATGACGCAGGCCGGGTTCGGCTGGAAGGCCAAGACGCTCACGCTGCTGATTCCGTCGGTGATCTACCTGGCGATGTTCATGGGACAGAAGTTCCCCGCGACCGAGCGCGAGGCGGCCGGTGTGCCGTTCGGCGACATGTTCAAGGACCTGGCGCGGCCCCTGTTCATCCTGGTGTGGTTCTGCATGATCCTCACCGCGGGCACCGAGCTGGGCGCCGGCAGCTGGATTCCCACCATCTTCAACCGCGTCACGCAGAGCGCCACGCAGGCCGGGATCCTGCAGGTGGTGTGGATCAACATGGTGATGTACCTGATGCGCCAGTTCGGTCACAACGTGTCGCACAAGATCGCGCCGACCGGGCTGATCGCGATGACGTCGATCGTGGCCGCCTTCGGGCTCTACATGTTCAGCCACGCGGCGACGGTCACGGCCGCCTTCCTGTGGGCCGGCGTGTTCGCCGTCGGCATCGCGTTCTGGTGGCCGACGATGATCGGCATCACGTCGGAGCGGTTCCCGCGCTCGGGCGCCCTCGGCATGGCGGTGATCGGCGCGACGGGGAGCTTCGCCACCGCCCTGTCCGGCCCCGTCATGGGCTGGCTGAGCGAGACCTACGGCACCGAGCAGGTGCTGCCCATCTGGTCGGCGCTGCCCATCCTGCTGGTCGCCATCTTCGGCGCCATCTACATGGTCGACAAGGGCAAGGGCGGATACAAGGCAGAGAAGATTTCCTGAAATGCCCGGAATGCCGGCAATGCCGGCAATGTGGAGGCCCTCGGGGGCCCCGACATTGTCGGCCGTTCTCGGCCTCGCAGCATTTCAGTAGAATGCCAGCGTGTCTCGCCTCGATTCGCTGACGTTCCCGATCGTCCAGATCTCGCTCGACCTCACCAACATCGACGAAGCCCTCGACACGGCGGCCATCGCCGTCGAGGCAGGGGTGGACTGGCTCGAAGCCGGCACGCCGCTGTTGCTGGCCGAGGGCCTGCACGCCGTCGAGAAGCTCCGGGCGAAGTTTCCCGACCACCCGATCGTGGCCGACCTCAAGACGATGGACGGTGGCTACCTCGAGGCCGAGATGATGGCCAAGGCCGGTGCCGACCTCGTGGTGGTGATGGGCCGTGCGCACGAGGCCACCATCCGTCGCGTCGTCGACGCGGCGCGCCACTACGGCATCAGGGTAATGGGCGACAACATGGTGGCCGAGGACCGCGTGAAGAACGCGCAGTGGCTCGAGTCGCTGGGGTGCGACTACATCATCCACCACATCGGGTTCGACGAGCGCGGCCTGATCAAGGGGCTCAGCCCGATGGACGAGCTCGACGCCATCGTCAACGCCGTCAACGTGCCGGTGCAGGCGGTGGGCGGCCTGACGATTCCGCAGGCCATCGAATGTCCCGCGCACGGGGCGCCGCTGGTCGTCCTCGGCGCGCCGCTGGTGATCGACGCCAACGAGTTCAAGACGTCGAGCAACGACCTGCACACCGTGCTGCGCGAGATCAGCACCGAGATCCGGAAGACCCCGCTGAAGAAGTGGAGCGCTGATGGCAAGCGCCTCCCGGAGGGCAAGTAGATGGGCGCGCTCCAACCCGCCGTCGTGCAGTTCGGCCTCGATCAACCGCTGCAGGTGGCGCTGCGGGAGGTGCCGATTCCCGAGATCGGGCCGACCGACGTCCTGCTCGCCGTCGGCGCCGCGTCGGTCTGCGGCTCCGACGTCCACCAGGCCTACCTGACGCACAGCTGGCCGGTGAACGCGCCGGTGACGCTCGGCCACGAGTTCGGCGGCGTCATCGCGCAGGTCGGCAGCGCCGTCAAGGCCTTCAAGGAAGGCGATCGCGTCGTCAGCGAGACGGCCGCCTACATCTGCGGCGAGTGCATGATGTGCCGCACCGGTCGCTACAATCTGTGCCCGACCCGCAAGGGGTTCGGCTACGGCATCGACGGCGCGATGGCCCAGTACGTCCGGGTGCCCGCCCGCTGCCTCCACCACATCCCCGACAGTCTGCCCTTCGACCTGGCGTGCCTGTCGGAGCCGCACGCGGTGGCGTACCAGTCGATGTGCGTCAACGCCGACATCAAGCCGGGCCAGCTGGTGGTGGTCCTCGGCCCCGGGCCGATCGGCCTGCTGTGCGCGAAGATGGCGGCGCTGAGCGGCGCGTACCCGCTCGTGGTCGCGGGCCGCGCGGCCGACCGGCAGCGCCTGCAGGTGGCGATGGAACTCGGCGCCACGCACGTGGTCGACGTCGACAACCAGTCGCTCGAGGAGGTCGTGCGCGGACTCGACCCGCTCGGCGCCGACGTGGTGTGCGACGCGTCGGGGGCCAGCCGGCCGCTCGATGCCGCCCTCCAGATGTGCAAGCCGGACGGGACGGTCGTGAAGGTGGGCTGGTCCCCGGACCTGGTGCCCATCAACCTCAATCCTCTGGTGCAGAAGGCCGTCAAGCTGCACGGCTCGTTCAGCCACAACTACCCGGTGTGGGAGCGCGTCATCGCGTTGTTGGCCGGCGGCCGGACCGGCGCCGACAAGGTGGTCGGCCTGCGCACCGGCCTCGAGCACTGGCATGAGGCGTTCGAGGGCATGCACAGCGGGCAGGTCATCAAGTCGGTGCTCCTGCCGCACGGTCCCGACGGCCCGCGACGGTAATCCTCGGCAGCACTCCGGGGGGCGGCCTCGCGCCGCCCCGTGTCACACTCCCCTCATGCGTGTCCGCCTTGCGAGTCTCGGGCTGGTCGCGGTGCTCGGCATCGCGCACCTCGGCGCGCAGCCGCCGGCCAGTCTCGCCGGCACGTGGCGCTACAACGCCGAGGCGAGTGACGTCGGCGGCACGGGCGACGGCGCGGACGACTCGGGGCCGATGACGCTCGGCGGCTTCGGGACGGCCGGACGTGCCCCGCTCGGGGGGTACGGCTCCACGGGCGTGATGACGCCCATGACGCCGGAGGCGCGCAAGCAGCGCGCCGACCTGGTGCGCGAACTGGTGCAGCCGTCGCGTCGCCTGACGATCACGCAGGACGCGGCCAGCATCTCGTTCACCTTCGACGATGGTCGCACGGTGAAGTACCGGACCGACGGCAAGCCGGAGAAGCACCAGGCCGTCAACGGCGTCGTCGAGACCGAGACGCGCTGGAAGAAGGGACGCCTCGTGCGCGAGACTCACCTGGACGACGGCCTGTCGATCGAGGAGACGTTCACGCTCGTGTCGCCGCGCGGCCTGGTCATCGAAACCGAGGTACTCGGCGGCATTGGCCGACGCAAGCCGGTCCGCCGCGTCTACGACCCTGTCGAGGACACACCCTGAACGTCATGAGCGATCCGACCCGTCCGAACCTTCCGCACGCCTTCGACCTGACTGGCCGCGTCGCCCTGGTGACCGGCTCCACCTCCGGCATCGGCAAGGGCATCGCGTTCCAGCTGGCAGCGCTGGGCGCCTCGGTGATGGTGACCGGGCGATCCCGGGAGGCAGGGCAGGGCGTGCTCGCGGCCATCGGCGCCGCCGGCGGCCGCGCCGACTTCGAGCCGTGCGATCTGGTGGACGAGGCGTCCTGCCGCCGGCTGGTCGAGGCGACGGTCGCCCGGTTCGGCCACCTGGACATCCTGGTCAACAACGCCGCGGACACGTCGCGCGGCGACGTCCGCAGCACGCGGATGGAGGACTGGGACCGCATCTTCGCCATCAACGTGCGGGCGCCGTTCGTCCTGATGCAGGCCGCGGTGCCGCACCTCGAGGCGCGCGGCGGCGGCGCCATCCTGAACGTCGGCTCGGTCAACGCCTACATCGGCGAGCCGAAGCTGACGGCCTACTCCGCGTCGAAGGGCGCGCTGCAGACGCTGACCAAGAACGCGGCGGCGCAGCTGAACGCGGTACGCATCCGCGTCAACCAGATCAACGCCGGCTGGACGCTGACCGAGGGCGAGCGCAAGGTGAAGCGCGAGCAGGAGGGCAAGGGCGACGAGTGGGTCGCCGAGGCGGTCGCGACGCGCCCGTTCGGCCGGCTGCTCGAGCCAGCCGACATCGCCTACGCGGTCGCTTACTATGTGTCGGATGCGGCCGCCTGCGTGACTGGCTCGGTGATGGACCTCGAGCAGTACCCTGTCGGCGCGCCGCCGGCGTGGTAGTCGGCTGGCGCCGACTCCCACGAATTTCGAATTTCAAATTTCAAAGTCTCTGATGCCTCCCCGTATCTCCGTCTTCCCCAAGTGCTACTTCGACGAGTTGTGTGCCGGCCGGATGGACTATCTCCAGTGGCTGCGCGATGCGAAGGCCCTCGGTGGCGAGGGCATCGAGCACTACGACGGGTTCCTCGCGCCGCTCGGTCCCGACGCGGCCAGGCGCGTGCGTGACGTGCTCGAGGAGACCGGGCAGGTGTCGTCGCTCCTGTGCTTCTCGCCCGACTTCACGCATCCCGATGCCGAGGAACGCAAGCGCCAGGTGCAGCGGCAGAAGGACGCCATCGACATGTCGGTGGCGCTCGGCGTGCGGTACTGCCGCACGTTGAGCGGACAGCGGCTCCCGGGGATGTCGCGTGCCGAGGGCGTGCAGCGCACCGTGGACGGCATCCGCGCGTCGCTCGACTACGCGGCCGAACGCGACGTCGTGCTCTGCATGGAGAACCACTACAAGGACGGCAACTGGACGTACCCGGAGTTTGCGCAGGCCGAGGACGTGTTCCTGGAGATCATCGAGCAGATCGATCACCCGAACTTCGGCGTCCAGTACGACCCGTCCAACGCGCTGGTCGGCGGCTACGATCCGCTGACCTTCCTCGACAAGGTGAAGCACCGCGTCGTCAGCATGCATGCCTCCGACCGCTACCTCGCGCCCGGGGCGACGCTCGAGGACCTGAAGCAGGGCGACGGCAGCACGGGCTACAGCGCGGCGCTCAAGCACGGCGAGACGGGCAAGGGGCTCAACGACTACGACACGATTTTCCGCATCCTGGCCTCGGTCGGCTACCAGGGCTGGATCTCGATCGAGGACGGCATGAACGGCCTCGACGAACTGGCCCGGTCGGCCGAGTTCCTCAAGATGAAGCGCGCGCAATACTACGGTCAGTAACGAAACGACGTAGGCGTCGAGCTTCAGCTCGACGCGCAGCGCGACTGAGGATGACCATCGACCTGAAGGTCGACGGCTACGCGTGAGGTGTGATGGCCAAGAAGAAGACCACGCCGAATCCCGTCGTCGGGCTCGTGCAGATGACCTGCTCACCCGATCCGGACAAGAACCTGAAGAAGGCCATCGCCCGCATCGGCGAGGCGGCAAAGCAGGGCGCGACCATCGTGTGCCTGCAGGAGCTGTTCCGGTCGCAGTACTTCTGCCAGACCGAGGACACCGAGCTCTTCAAGCTCGCCGAGCCGATCCCCGGGCCGACGACGGAGGTGCTGGCCAGGGCGGCCCGCAAGCACAAGGTGGTGCTCGTGTCGTCGCTGTTCGAACGGCGCGCCGCCGGCCTCTACCACAACACCGCGGTGATCTTCGACCAGGACGGCAGCGTGGTGGGGAAGTACCGGAAGATGCACATCCCGGACGACCCGCTGTACTACGAGAAGTTCTACTTCACGCCGGGCGACCTCGGCTTCCGCGTGCACCAGACGTCGCGGGGCAACTGCGGTGTGCTCGTGTGCTGGGACCAGTGGTTCCCGGAGGCGGCGCGCCTGACGGCGCTGCAGGGCGCGCAGTTCCTGTTCTACCCGACCGCCATCGGCTGGCTGCCGGGCGAGAAGCAGGAGATGAACCTCGCGCAGCACACGGCGTGGGAGACCGCGCAGCGCGCGCACGCCATCGCCAACGGCGTATTCGTGGTCTCGGTCAATCGCGTCGGGCTCGAGGGTTCGCTGCAGTTCTGGGGACAGTCGTTCGTGGCCGATCCGTTCGGCCGCATCCTCGCCAGGGCCTCGTCCGACAAGGAAGAGACCCTGCTGGTGGAGTGCGACCTGTCGTTGATCGAGCAGACGCGCCAGAACTGGCCGTTCCTCCGCGACCGCCGCATCGACGCCTACGCGCCGATCACGCAGCGGCTGATCGAGCCGTGACCCGCCTTCGCCCGTCGCCAGTTCTCGAAGCACCGATGGACCGCTCCGGCTCCGGCGCGGCAAGCGCCGCGACGCCTGCCGCGCGCGGCTACCGCATGCCGGCCGAGTGGCATCCGCACGCCGCCACGTGGCTCACGTGGCCGAAGGACCCGGTCACCTGGCCCGACCGGGTGCCGCAGGTGCAGGAGATCTTCCTGCAGTTCCTCGACGCGCTCACGCCGCACGAGCGCGTGTGCCTGCTCGTCGACGACGAGGGCGTGGCCGAGGACGTGCGTCGGCGCTGCGCGGGGCGGCCTGCCGTGCTGGCCAACCTCGAGCTGATTCCGATCGAGACCGTCGATTCCTGGATCCGCGACTACGGCCCGAACTTCCTGCTCGGGCAGGACGGGCAACTGGCGTTCAACCACTGGGGCTTCAACGCCTGGGGCGGCAAGTACGAGTCGCTGATGCGCGATGCGTCGGTGCCCGCGCGCCTCGATGCGCTGGCCGGGATCCCGAAGTTCGAGCCGGGCATCATCCTCGAAGGCGGGTCGATCGACGTCAACGGCGCCGGCACCGTGCTCACGACGGAGCAGTGCCTGCTCAACCCGAATCGCAACCCGGGGAAGTCGCGCGACGAGATCGAGGCCTACCTCCGGTTGTATCTCGGCGTGCAGCAGGTGATCTGGCTCGGCGAGGGCATCGAGGGCGACGACACCGACGGGCACGTCGACGACATCACCCGTTTCGTCGCCCGCGACACGATCGTCACGCTGGTCGAGGACGATCCCGCCGACCCGAACCACAAGCCGCTGGCCGACAACCTCGCGCGGCTCCAGGCGTCGCGGCAGCCCGACGGCTCGCCCTGGCGCATCGTGACGTTGCCCGGGTGCGGGCACGTGATGGCCGAGGGCGATCGCCTGCCGGCCAGCTACGCCAACTTCTACATCGCCAACGGCGTGGTCCTGGCCCCGATGTATGGCCACGAGAACGACGCGCACGCCGAGTTGATGCTCCAGGACCTCTTCCCGACCCGGCGCGTGGTGCCGATCCAGTGCGAACCGCTGGTCTGGGGTATGGGTTCCATCCACTGCGTCACCCAGCAGCAACCGGCATCGAGGTAGGCCCCGTCTCCGACCGCGCCCGCCCTCCGCGCCTGTCGGGGTACACTCGGATGTCCGGACTTTTCTGACCCTTTACGAGGCTCACTCGCAGATGCAAGTCATCCGTTCCCCGAAGGTGTACGACGTGGTCGTCGTCGGCTCGGGCGCCGGCGGCGGGATTGCCGCCAAGGTGCTGACCGAGGCTGGCGCCGAGGTGTGCATGCTCGAAGCCGGTCCGCAGTGGGACCAGGCGCGCGACGGCAAGATGCTGGGCTGGCCCTACGAGTCGCCACGTCGCGGCGCGCCGACCGAGCGTCCGTTCGGCGAGTTCGACGCCGCGTGGGGGGGCTGGGAACTGCCGGGCGAGCCGTACACGGCAGGCAAGGGGTCGCAGTTCGACTGGTTCCGGGCGCGCATGCTGGGCGGCCGCACCAACCACTGGGGCCGTATCTCGCTGCGCTGGGGACCGGACGACTTCCGGCGCAAGAGCATCGACGGCCTCGGCGACGACTGGCCGATCACCTACGACGACATCAAGCCGTACTACGACAAGCTCGACGAGTTCGTCGGCATCTTCGGCACCAACCACGCCGCGCAGACGGGCCTGCACAACGAGCCGGACGGCAAGTTCCAGCCGCCGCCCCTGCCGCGCGCCTACGAGCTGTACTTCAAGCAGGCCGCCGACAAGCTGAAGATCGCCTGCGTCCCGTCGCGCTTGTCGATCCTCACCCGGCCGCTGAACGGCCGCGCCGCGTGCCACTACTGTGCGCAGTGCGGGCGCGGCTGCACGACGCACTCGAACTTCCAGTCGCCGACCGTGCTGCTGCCCCCGGCGATGGCCACCGGCAAGCTGACGATCGTCACCGGCGCGATGGCGCGCGAGGTGCTCAGCAACGCCGAGGGCAAGGCCACCGGCGTGTCGTACATCGACACGACGACCGGTGAGGAGAAGACGGTCCAGGGCCGGATCGTGGTGCTCGCGGCCAGCGCCTGCGAGAGCGCCCGCCTGCTCCTGAACTCCAAGTCGGCGCGCTTCCCGAACGGCCTGGCCAACGGCAGCGGCGCGGTGGGCAAGTACCTCACCGACTCGACCGGCGCCAGCCTGTCGGGCTTCATCCCGAAGATGGTCGGGATGCCGAATCACAACGAGGACGGCACCGGCGGCATGCACCTCTACATGCCGTGGTGGCTCCACAACGTGAAGGACAAGCTGCCGTTCCCGCGTGGCTACCACATCGAGCCGGGCGGCGGACGCCGCATGCCGGGCTTCGGCTTCATGGGCGGCATCGAGCGCCACCCCGGTGGATCGGGCGGCGGGTATGGCAAGGGCCTGAAGGACGAGTACCGGCGCCTCTGGGGCGCGACGATCGGCTTTGCCGGCCGCGGCGAGATGGTGCCCAACAAGGACACCTACATGGACATCGACCCGAACGTGGTGGACAAGTGGGGCATCCCCGTGCCGCGCTTCCACTGGAAGTTCGGCGACGAGGAACGGCTGCAGGCCCGTCACATGATGGAGACCTTCAAGGCGCTCATCGAGGAGATGGGCGGCACGGTCCTCGGCAGGATCCCCGGGCCCGAGGAGGACTACGGCCTGGCGGCCGGCGGCCGCATCATCCACGAGGCCGGCGTCGTCCGCATGGGCGACGACCCGAACGCGGCGCCGCTCAACAAGTACTGCCAGGCGCACGAGGTGAAGAACCTGTTTGTCGCCGACGCGGGCCCGTTCGTCTCGCAGGCCGACAAGAACCTGACGTGGACGATCATGGCGCTCGCGTGGCGCACCTGCGAGTACATCGCCGACCAGCGCAAGGCGCTCTCGATCTAGGACGCGACCATGGACGACATGAATCGACGCAAGATGCTCAAGGTGCTCGGCACCGCGCCCGCCATGGCCGGGATCGCGTGGACCGAGGCCGAAGCCCAGCAGGCGCACCAGCACGCGCAGACCGCGAAGAAGGCCGCCGCGACGGCCAAGGCACCGTACAAGCCGAAGTTCTTCACCGCGCACGAGTACGCGACGGTCACCGCCTTCGCCAACCTGATCATCCCGAAGGACGAGCGCTCGGGAAACGCCAGCGACGCCGGCGTGCCCGAGTTCATCGACTTCATGATGATCGACCAGCCCGACCGCCAGCTCCTGATGCGCGGCGGGATCAAGTGGGTCGACAGCGAGTGCCGCAAGCAGTTCGGCCAGCCGTTCGTGAAGTGCACGGCCGCGCAGCAGACCCAGATCTGCGACGCGCTCGCGTACCCGGCCAAGGCCAGGCCCGAGCACTCCCACGGCGTCCGCTTCTTCAGCGCCGTCCGCGACCTGACGGCCACCGGCTTCTTCACCAGCAAGATCGGCATCGCCGACCTCGATTACAAGGGCAACACCTTCGTCGCCAAGTGGACGGGCGCCCCGAAGGAAGCCCTGGACCACCTCGGCGTCAGTTACGAGCCGGTGAAGGAGTGGTATCGCGAAGGGTAGAAGGTAAGAAGAGTAGAAGGTAAGAAGGCAGGGCGGGAAGGGCGAAGGACTTTTTCCTTGGCCCTTCCGCCTTCCCGGCCTGCCTTCTGCTCTTCTGCCCTTTTGCTCTTCTACTCTTGTCTGTTCTGCTACGCTGTCGGGATGTTGCTTCGCATTTCCGCTCTCCTTGTGGGCACCGCTGCGCTCGTCGGCGGCCCCCTCCTGCTTGCACAGGCTCCGCCCCCCAAGAAGGACGTCGCCAAGGTCTGGACCGACGTCTGCGCCAGCTGCCATGGGCCCAACATGCAGGGCGCGCAGGCGCCCAGCATGCTCGACGACACCTGGGTCTCCGGTAACGGTGACGACGCCTCGCTCGCGGCCACGATCAAGAACGGGCGCGTCGCCACCGGCATGCCCGCCTTCGGCGGCCTGCTGACCGACGAGGAAATCCGCGCGATGGTTGTCTACATCCGCGAAACCGCCGGAAAGGCCAGGGCTGCCGGCGCCAACTATGCCGCGCCGGCCGCCAACGTCACCGTGCAGAGCGAGAAGCACGCCTTCAAGCTCGAGACGGTCCTCGAGGGCGTGAACACGCCGTGGGGCCTCGACTTCCTGCCCGACGGCCGGATGTTGATCACCGAGAAGGGCGGCACCCTGCGCATCGCCGATGCCAAGGGCGTGCTCGCGCCTGAACCCGTGCAGGGCGTGCCGGCCGTGTGGTCCAAGGGCCAGGGCGGCCTGCTCGATGTCGGCGTGCACCCGCAGTACGCGAAGAACGGCTGGATCTACATCTCGTACAGCGATCCCGGCGAGAACGACTCGGCGATGACGGCCGTGATCCGCGCCAAGCTCAAGGGCAACGCGCTCACCGACGTCCAGCAGGTCTTCAAGGCGCCCGCCGCGACCTACCGCACGGGCAACGTCCACTTCGGTTCGCGCTTCGTGTTCGACGGCAAGGGCCACGTGTTCTTCTCGATCGGCGAGCGCGGCCAGCAGCAGGACGCCCAGGACGTGACCCGCCCCAACGGCAAGGTGCATCGCATCAACGAGGACGGCACGATCCCGGCCGACAACCCGTTCGCGAACAAGGCCGCTGCCATCAAGAGCATCTGGAGCTACGGCCACCGCAATCCGCAGGGCCTCACGATGCACCCGACGACGGGCGCGCTGTATGACGTGGAGCACGGCCCGCGCGGCGGCGACGAGCTGAACCTCGTGGAAAAGGGCAAGAACTACGGCTGGCCGGTGATCACCTACGGGATGAACTACAACGGCACGCCGATGACCGACAAGACCGCCGCGCCGGGGATGGAGCAGCCGCTCACGTACTGGGTGCCGTCCATCGCGGTGTCGTCCATCGGGTTCTACACGGGGACGAAGTTCCCGCAGTGGAAGGGGAACCTGATCCTCGGCTCGCTGGCCGCCCAGGAACTGCGCCGCCTCGAGCTGACGCCGACCGGCGTGAAGCAGGAGGTCCTGTTCAAGAACGTCGGCCGCCTGCGCGACGTGGTGATGGGGCCCGACGGCGCGATCTACATCGCGTTCAACCAGCCGGATCGCATCGCGCGCCTGGTGCCCGCCCCGGCTGCCGGCACCTCGGCGTCGGCCGCCGTGCGCTAGCGAGGCCCGACTCGCAGTAGCATCGACGGAAGGTGTCCACGCCTTCCGTCCCCCTCGCCCTCGATCGCGGCGTCGCCGCGATCTACGACATCACCACGGCTGCCCCCGGTCCCGAGGGGCAGCTGCCGTTCACCCCCGACGACCTGCGCGACAAGCCGAGTGGCGACCTCTTCGGCTGGTCGCTCGACGTCGGCATGGGGTGGGCGCCAGACGCGGTGCGCCAGCCCCAGGCGCTGCTCCTCAGCACCCTGGGCGGCATGCGCGAGCCCGACGGCACGCCGCTGGCCCTCGGCTACCACACCGGGCACTGGGAAGTGGGCCTCCTCATGCGTGAGGCAGCCCTGACCTGTCGCGCCACCGGGTGGACGCCGTTCGCCGGCTTCTGCACCGACCCGTGCGATGGCCGCTCGCAGGGCACGCCCGGCATGTTCGACAGCCTGCCGTACCGCAACGACGCGGCAACCGTGCTCGGGCGATTGATCCGGTCGCTGCCGACGCGTTCGGCCGTGCTGGGCGTGGCCACGTGCGACAAGGGCCTGCCGGCGATGCTCATGGCGATCGCGGGGGCCGGCGACCTGCCGGTGGCCATCGTGCCCGGAGGCGTCACCCTGCCCTCCGACCGCGGCGAGGACGCCGGCACCATCCAGACCATCGGCGCGCGCTTTTCGCACGGCCTGATCTCGCTCGAGGAGGCTGCGGCGCTCGGTTGCCGTGCGTGTGCCTCACCAGGCGGCGGGTGCCAGTTCCTCGGCACGGCGGCGTCGGCCCAGGTGGTGGCCGAGGCCATCGGGCTCGCCCCGGTGCACAGCGCGCTGGCGCCCTCCGGGCAGCCGATCTGGCTCGACGGCGCCGCGCGTGCCGTGCATGGCCTGCAGGCGCAGCGTGCGCTCGGATGGTCGGCGCGCACGCTGGTCACCGAGGCATCGATCCGCAATGCGATGGTCGCGCATGCGGCCTTCGGCGGCTCGACCAACCTGCTGCTGCACGTGCCGGCCATCGCCCATGCGGCCGGCATCCGACGGCCGTCGATCGAGGACTGGATGGCGGTCAACCGCGCCGTGCCGCGGCTGGTCGACGCCTTGCCGGCGGGCCCGCATCCGACCGTCCGCGTGCACCTCGCCGGTGGCGTCCCGGAGGTCCTGCTGCACCTGCGGGCGCTCGGCCTGCTCGACACCAGCGTGCCGACCGCCAGTGGCCTCACCCTCGATGCCGTGCTGGACTGGTGGGCGCAGAGCGAGCGACGGGTGCGCTGCCGCACCATCCTGCGCGACCGCGACGGCGTCGACCCGGACCGCGTCATCATGCCGCCGTCGTCGGCCGCGGCCGCCGGCCTGTCGAGCACCGTGTGCTTCATGCGGGGAACGCTCGCGCCCGAGGGCGCGATCGTCAAGAGCACCGCCATCGCCCGCGACCTGCTCGGCGATGACGGCGTGTTCCGGCACACCGGGCCGGCGCGCGTGTTCACGAGCGAGAAGGCGGCGATCGCGGCCATCAAGGGCCACGATCCCGAGACCGCGCTGAAGCCCGGCGAGGTGGTCGTGGTGGCCGGCATCGGCCCGATGGGTACCGGAATGGAGGAGGTCTACCAGGTGACCTCCGCCCTGAAGCACCTGCCCGCATTCAAGGGCACGCCGCTCATCACCGATGCCCGCTTCTCGGGCGTGTCCACCGGCCCGTGCGTCGGCCACGTCGGCCCGGAGGCGCTCGCCGGCGGCCCGCTCGGCCGCCTGCGCGACGGCGACCTCGTGCGGGTGCTGATCGACACCCGGGCGCTCACCGGTACGGTCGATCTCGTGCGCCTCGACGCCGCCAGCGGTGAGCTGCTGCCGGATGCCGACACCCTGGCCGCACGCCAGCCGCATCCGGACCTCGCCCCGCACCCGCAGCTGCCCGCCGCGACGCGCCTCTGGGCCGCCCTGCAGGCCGCCAGCGGCGGCACCTGGGGCGGGTGCGTTTACGATGTGGACGCGATCACGATGAAGCTGAACTCTTGAGGGCCTTGGGCCTTCGGGCCTTCGTCCCTGAGCCCTGAGTCCTGAGCCCTGAGCCGTAAGCCATGAGCCCTGAGCCTTGAGCCGATGATGAAACAGCACACCCCGTCCCGCCGTCGTTTCCTCCAGTCCACCGGCCTGTCGCTCGCCGCGGCCTCGTTCGCAGGCGCCCGTGCGGCGGCGCAGCCGCGCCTGCCGGGCCCGCCCGAGAAGAAGCTCGGGTTCGCGATCGTCGGTCTCGGCAGCCTGTCCATCAACCAGATCCTGCCGGCGTTCGCGCACTGCCGGCACGCCAGGGTGACGGCACTGGTGAGTGGAGACGCGGCCAAGGCGAAGACGCTGGCCACCGCTTACGGCGTGCCGGAGTCGGGGATCTACAGCTACGACACCTACGACCGCCTCAAGGACAACCCCGACGTCGACATCGTGTACGTCGTGTTGCCCAACAGCATGCACCGCGAGTACACGGTGCGGGCGCACCAGGCTGGCAAGCACGTGCTCTGCGAGAAGCCGATGGCCAACACGCCGCAGGACTGCGAGGCGATGATCGCGGCGGCGAAGGCAGCAGGGAAGAAGCTGATGATCGGCTACCGCCTGCGATACGAGCCGTACAACATGGCGATGATCCGGATGGCGCGCGAGCAGGAGTTCGGCAAGCCGAAGGTCATCCTCTGCGAGGCCGGCTTCAGCATCGGCGATCCGAAACAGTGGCGCCTGAACAAGGGCCTCGCGGGTGGCGGCTCGCTGATGGACATCGGCATCTATGCGCTCAACGCCGCGCGGTACCTCTCGGGCGAGGAGCCGATTGCCATCAACGCCATGGCGTACACGACGCCCGGTGACGTGCGGTTCGCCGATGGCGTCGAGGAGACGATCAACTTCCAGCTCCGCTTCCCGAGCGGCCTCCTGGCCAACTGCGTGTCGAGCTACGGCGTGGGGCTGAACCGCTTCCGCGTCCACGCCGAGAAGGCCGCCTTCGAACTCGAGCCGGCCCTCAGCTACTCGGACCTGCGCATGCGCGTCATCCGCGGCGGCACGGTCGAGCAGCGGACACTGCCGGATCGGAACCAGTTCGCCCTCGAGATGGACCACATGGCCGAGTGCGTGAAGACCAATGCCGACCCGCGCACCCCCGGCGAGGAGGGCCTCAAGGACCTGCGCGCCATGATGGCGATCTACGAGGCGGCCAGGACGGGGAAGACGGTAACGCTTAACGCGTAACGCAACGCTTGACGTCGAATGCGGGGAGTCGGCCTGTCAGCCGGAGCCTTGGCGAAGGCGGAACGTAGCCGTCGCGCGTGCGCGACGGTCAGGGGCACGGACGGGAGGTTCCGGTGCGCGTCGGTAGCAGGGGGGCGATCGCGTAGGATGACCCGTCACGGAGCTCAGCGATGTCGCCACTCGTCAGGTTGTTGACTCACCAGGATGTGCAGCGCGCCCTCGTCGGCGTCGACCTGGTGGGCCTCATGGAAGCTGCGCTCGGCGCCCTGTCAGCGGGCGACGTCGTGCAGCCGCTCCGGTCCTCGATGCTCGTCGGCCCCGAGCGCGCCTATCTCGGTCTGATGCCGGCGCACATCGCCTCGCACGCGGCACTGGGCCTGAAGCTGGTGACCGTCTTCAACGCCAATCGCGCACAAGGCCTGCCGAGTCACTTCGCGACCATCCTGCTGCTCGACGACGCAACCGGGATGCTGCGTGCGGTGATGGACGGGTCACACATCACCGAGGCGCGCACCGCGGCGGTGTCGGCCGTGGCGGTGCGCCACCTGCAGGGGGCGCCCCCGCGTCGCATGGCGTTGCTGGGCAGTGGCGCCCAGGCGCGCAGTCACCTGCGGGCGCTCGTCGCCGAGGCGCCCTCGCTGCAGGAGGTGCGGGTGTGGAGCCCGCGGGCCGATCTCGCGGCATTCGTGCGGGAGATATCGACCGAGGTGGCGGCCACTCTCGTCGCATCGGACTCGGCCGAGGCCGCGAGCCGCGGCGCCGACCTCATCGTCCTCGTCACCTCGTCGCCGCATCCCGTGCTCGACCGGCGTTGGGTGCAAGACGGTGCCCTCGTGGTGTCGGTCGGCGCGTGCCGGCCCGACCAGCGCGAAATGGACCCCGAACTCGTATCGGCCGCGCGCCTGGTCGTCGACTCGCGCGCTGCCGCGCTCGTCGAGTCGGGAGACGTCGTACAGGGCATCGCGGAAG
Organism: Luteitalea sp. TBR-22; assembly: GCF_016865485.1. Lineage (NCBI taxonomy): Bacteria > Pseudomonadati > Acidobacteriota > Vicinamibacteria > Vicinamibacterales > Vicinamibacteraceae > Luteitalea > Luteitalea sp. TBR-22. The sequence continues at coordinate 2,639,232 of NZ_AP024452.1, forward strand.
GTCGCTTCGGGGCCGACCACATCCGCGCGGAACTGGGGGAGGTGGTCCGATCGCGCGTCCCCATCCGCCAGGCGGCCAGCGACGTCGTGGTCTTCAAGTCGCTTGGTCTCGCCGTCGAGGATGTCGCGGTGGCTCACCTCGTGCTCGAGCGCGCCGCGGCCGATGGGCTCGGCACGCTGGTGGCGCTGTGAGGCCCACGGAGGCTCGATGGTCGCAGCGCTCCTGATCCTGCTGTCGGCCCTCGCCCTGGGCTTCGTGATGGTGTGGGTGGCCGCCGTGCGGGAGGCACGCACGCCCGGCACGGCGCCCCCGGAGGCCAGTCCCGGGTTGCCGACCGCCGAGCATCACGCCGTCGGCCTGGTGACCAACTTCTTCGATACGCTCGGCATCGGGAGCTTCGCGCCGACGACGGTGATCTTCAGGCTCAGGCGCCTGGTGCCCGACGACCTCATGCCGGGTACGCTCAACGTCGGCCACTCCCTGCCGGTCACGGTCCAGGCGCTGATCTACATCGGCATCATCGCGGTGGACCCGTGGACGCTGGTGCTGCTCATCGCCGCGGCCGCCGCGGGCGCATGGTTCGGGGCTGGCGTGGTCGCCGGTCTGTCGCGCCGGCGCATCCAGATGGGCATGGGAGGCGCCCTGCTCGCCGCAGCATCGCTGATGGTGATGACGCAGTTCGGCTGGTTCCCAGGCGGGGGCGACACCCTCGGGCTCGAGGGCCCCAGACTGGCCATCGGCATCGGCGGGGCAGCCGTGGCGGGCGCCCTGATGACGCTCGGGGTGGGCTTCTATGCCCCGTGCATGATCCTCGTGAGCCTGCTCGGCATGAACCCGACGGCGGCCTTTCCCATCATGATGGGCGCCTGCGCCTTCATGATGCCCGTGGCCAGCATGCGCTTCGTCCGCAAGCAGCGCTACAGCCTGCGGCCCGCGCTGGGCCTGACGATGGGCGGCATCCCCGGCGTGCTGCTGGCCGCCTTCATCGTGCGATCGCTCGACCTGGCGACCGTGAGATGGCTCGTCGTGGTGGTCGTGCTCTACACGGCGGTGTCGATGCTGGTCGCCGCCACCGCACCGCGATTGCGAAGCGACGCGCCCTGACCGCTCAACGACAGCCGCAGTTGCCGCAGCCCGCGACTGTCGCGGCGGCCAGTCGCTGCTCGATCGCCCGTGAGGTGGGGGTGATGGCCAGGCCACCGAGGGCCGTGCAGCGATGTTCGCGTGGCATCCGGCTGGCCACGTCCTTCGCCGCGTCGATGACCTCATCGAGCGGAATCAGCGGGTCGAAGTCGGCCAGCGCCATGTTCGCGCACGACAGCGCATTGCTGGCCGCCATGACGTTCTTGCCCAGGCACGGGGCCTCGACGCGCCCGGCGATGGGATCGCAGATGAGTCCCAGCATGCTCTGCAAGGCCATCGATGCGGCCGCGATCGCCTGATCGCGCGTTCCTCCGGCGAGCGTGACCAATGCGGCGGCGGCCATGCTGGCCGCGGCACCTCCCTCGGCCTGGCAGCCACCGACTTCAGCCGCGAAGGTCCAGCGCGTGGCGATGAAGACGCCGATCAGCCCGGCGGCGAGCATCGCCTTCGCCATCGCTTCCTCATCGTGTCCCAGGGTCTCGGCCATGCCGATCACGGCGCCGGGCAGCGCGGCGCACGCCCCGGCCGTCGGGGCCGCGATGATCACGCCCATCGAGCTCTTGACCTCCATCAACGCCGTCACGTAGAGCACGATGCGGTTCAGCGCGCCACCGTCGAGCAGTCGCCCCGCCTCCATCGACGCCTGGAAGCGGCCGCTCTGGTGCCCGAGCATGCGATCGGCGTAGCTGGTGCCTGCGATGCCGCTGGCGATCGACCGACGCAGGATGCGCACCAGGGCGATCATCCGTTCGATTACCTCGTCCTCGCTGAAGCGACCGCGGGCCCGCTCGTACTCGACGGCCAACTGCCACAGGGGCGTCCGTCGATCCCCGTCATGGCGCAGCATGTCCTCACTGCCGGCGAAGGGCACCTGCACGTCCTTGCGAGAAGGCACCGGCAGCACCGGCGCGAGCCTCCTGACGGCGATGGCCTCCACACCATCGGTTGCCACGAAGCGCGCCGCCTTGACCTGCACGATCTGCAGGTCGCCGGCCTCGTGGACGATCACCTCGGCGTCCCCGAATGCCGGCACCGGGCCCGGACGCATCCAGATCAGCGTCTCGTGGTAGCCGCCGTCCATCGTCATCGGGACGCCGTCGATGCCGAGCACCTCCATCATGCCGCCGCCGGTCGAGATGGCGATCAGCGCGTGGGTGTCGCGCGCGTTGCGGAGGGTGAGCCGATACGTGTTCGGGTGGGGATCGCCGACGTCGACCGTCTCGATGCGGTGCGTGATCCCGGCCTCGGCCAGTGCCCGCGCGGCCTCTGGCAACCGCTCGTCGTCGGCCTCCCAGCCGAGCAGGCCGCCGAACAGGCCCATGTCGCTGCCCTGGCTCTCGTGCGTCGTCGGCAGCGAGCCGGCGCGATCGAACTCGACGAGCACGTCGGTGATCTCGCCCTCCATCAGGTCGCGCGCCAGGCGACCGATCCGGAGTGCCGCGGCGCAGTGCGAACTCGACGGCCCGCGCATCACCGGACCGATGACGTCGTTGAAGATCGAGACAGCGTTCATGGGTGTGCGCGATCGTACAACGCCTCACGGCCGGACCCGCCGCCGGGAGCGAAACCGGAGTGTGCGGGCCGACGCCGGTCGCCAGTCTGTGATGATGCAGGTACGGAGATGACCACACTGGCGCACATCGAGGCGTTTGTCCGGTACCAGGGGCCATACGACTGGTCGTCGATGCGGGCGTGGCTCCAGGGCCGGGCGCTCGAGGGCGTCGAGTCGCTGCGCGATGACTGCTACGCACGCACGCTGCGCATCGACGGAGTGCCGGGCGTGGTGCAGGTCGCGCACGCGCCTGAGCGGTCGGGCTTCGTGGTGCGTCTTGCGATGCGGGCGCCCGCCGCGCCTGTGGAGATCGCCGCGCGGCTCGAGCGCGTGCTCGATCTCGATCGCGATTGTCCCGCCATGGGGCGTCACCTCCGGCACGATCCCTGGATGGCCGCGCTGTTGGCGCGCCATCAGGGCGTGCGTGTGCCTGGAGGCTGGGAGCCGTTCGAACTCGCCGTGCGGGCGGTCCTCGGGCAACAGGTCACCATCGGCGCGGCCAGGGCGCTGGTGTCGCACGTCGTGCGGCTCGCCGGCCCGGCGCTGCCGCCCGACCTGGTGCGTCCCGGCCTCACGCATGTGTTCCCGACGCCAGTCGAGGTCCTGGCGGCCGACCTGTCGCCGTTGCGCCTGCCGGGGGCGCGGCGCGCCACGCTCGTGGCCCTGGCGCGCGCGGCGTGTGAGCGCGCCGACCTGTTCGAGCCGCACGCCTCGCTCGACGTGATCGTGGCCCGACTGACGATGGTGCCCGGCATCGGGGAGTGGACGGCCCAGTACATCGCCTTGCGGGCGCTCCGGCATCCCGATGCCTTCCCGGCGAGCGACATCGGCCTGCTGCGGGCGGCGGCGAGCGAGTTCGGGGCGCGGCCGTCGCCTGCCGCGCTGCGCCAGCGCGCCGAGTCCTGGCGTCCGCACCGGGCCTACGCGGCGCAGTTGCTGTGGGCGCAGGACAAGTAACGTCTGACGTCTGACGTTTGACGTTTGACCGAACGCCGAACGCCGAACTCGCCGCGCGCCGGAGGCGCAGATCGGCGAGTCTTCAACGTCGGACGTCGGACCCCGAACCGCCGGACGCCTTCATCGGACGCAGCCGTCGCGCTTGCGCGACGGTCAGGGGCTACGTCAGGGGAGGAGGGAAATCAGCCGTGACGGCCGCGAATGCCGGTCTGCCCTCGCGGCAGTCCGGCATCGCAGCATTGCCGCAGTCGCGACCTAGTGCGCGGCCTTGGTGATCGTGCCGCAGGCGATGCGGTCGCCGGCGTTGCCAGCCGGGTCGGTCTTGAGGTCGTCGGCCTTGGCGTGGATGACCAGCGCGGTGCCGCCGTTGGTGAACAGCGAGTTGGGGCCGTCGCCGAGGGTGACGGCGGTGTTGGTGATGGTCTTCTCGAGCGTGCCGTTGGCGCCCACGGTGATGTTGGGCATGTCGCCCGCGTGGTGACCGCTCGGGTTCTCGAGACCGTGCTGCTTGGTGGTCGGGTTGAAGTGCGGGCCGGCCGAGGTGAACGCCGGACCCTCGCACTTGGCGACCGCATGCAGGTGGATGGCGTGTTCACCCGCCGGCAGGTTCTTGAGCGAGAGCGCGATCGAGACGCCCTCCTTGGCCGGCGAGATCATCGCCATGCCGACCGATTGACCCTTGCCGTCCTGCAGGTTCACGTGAACCATCGGCGCCTGGGCCGCGCCGACGAGTCCCGCGGCCATGAGCGCCGCGGCGCCGAAGGTCATGCCGATCTGACGTCGCATCCGGAATCTCCCTTGTGGCAGCCCTGGCGCCGGTCCACCCGGCGCGCGGCTGCTCCCTCCATCCTAGTAGACGAGGGCGCCGGCATGCCGGCCGTTTTCCACAGGCTCGACGGTGTGGTGCGGCGGTGTGCCGGCCGGGCTGGGCCACGGGGCGCGCCCGACCGGGAAGCCGGCGCTTTCCTGTCGGACGCGGCACCCTCCCGCGAGCCGGGGAGATGGGAGGCGACGCTGGCCGTCAGGCCCGGCGTTTGCGGCGGTGCAGCAGGGCGGCGGCGCCAGTGGCGAGCAGCAGGATCGAGGCCGGCTCCGGGACCGGCACGGTGCCCTCGAGCGTGAAGGCGCGATCCCGTGCTCGGACCCCTGCACTGGTGACCGACATTCCTGGCCCCAGTTGCTGCTGGAATGAGAAGTCGTCCTTGCCGGTGCCACCGCTCCAGGCGAAAGCCGGCTCATAGATGTCCGAACGCGAGAGGACGGAGAACCAGTACTTGGTCTGCGCCGTGGCCGTGAACGCCGCGGGGAGGGTCACGGCATAGTCGTAGTAGGCGACGTTGTAGATGTTGCCGACGCTGAACTGTCCGATGCCGAGGAACGTGCTGGTCACGGCGCCGGCCGCGATCGAGTGGGTGACCAGCGGCGCGCCGGGGACGCCGCCATTGTCGGCAAAGAAGGCGATGTCCCACGACAGGACGTCCGGGCTCGGCGCTGCCGTTGGGATCGGGGCCGACAGGTCGATCCAGAACCCACTCCAGCGAACCGTCTCGACCGACCCGTTGGTGAGCAACGTGAAGTCGTCGAAGGAGCGGAAGCCCGTTTGTGACGTCTGGCCGAAGTCGGAGATGCGGGCCGAGGAACCAATCGTCGAGGTCTGATAGAGGATGTCGGCGCCGGCCGTGGCCGACGAGGTGAGTAGCAGGGTGGACGCCAGCAGGGCGATCTTGGACATGCGCGCTCCAACGTGAACGGAGTGTTCCTGAACGGACAGTTCACGGAGTGCAAGAGGTGAGCCGCCAGGGCGCCCGACGCCGTTGCACGAAAAGGCAGCCAAACCGCCACAGCATTCCGGAGTGACCCTGACAAAAGTCAATGTCTGCCGGGTCGAAGGCAGGGAAGTGTCAGAAGGACGCCGACGACTCGTCCTGCGGCCATGCACACGCCCGATGTTGTCCCCGACCCGTCGAGGTGGTACGCTGCTCGGGAGGCGAAACAAAATCGAATGTCGCTCCCACGCTCACGCGCGCATCTCGAAGCGTTGCTGCAGGCCCGTCGGCTCGACGGCACCCTGGCCGGGCGGGTGCCGGCCACCGGCCTGCTGTCCACGGGCCTGCCCGAACTCGACACCACGCTCGGCGGCGGCTGGCCGCGGGGCCACGTCTCCGAGATCGTCGGCCCGGCCTCGTCGGGACGCACGCGCGTGCTGGTGTCGACGCTGGCCGCGGCGACCACCCGCGGCGACGTCGCGGCGTGGATCGACACGGTGGATCGGGGTGACCCGGCTGGCGCGGCGGCGGCCGGCGTCAGGCTGTCGCACGTGCTGTGGGTGCGGGGCCTGCCGTTGTCGCCGGGCGTGCTCGCGCTCAAGCCTCGTCGTGGCGATCCCGATCTCACGCACACCGTCCTGCAGCGTGCCCTGAAGGCGGCGCACCTGGTGGCACAGGCCGGCGGCTTCGGCGTCATCGCGCTCGACCTGTGCGACATGCCTGCGTTCGCGTTGCGGCAGGTGCCGGCCTCCACGTGGCTGCGCCTGCACCGCGCGGTGGAGGGCCGCGAGTCGGTGCTCGTGGTGCTCGGCGCCGAGCCCGTCACGCGCAGCGCCGGTGGCGTGTCGGTCCGCGTGCAGGGCCGTCCGCGCTGGGAAGGCGAGAGCCCGCGCGCCTGCCGCCTCGCCGGCATGGACTGCGCCCTGCGCGTGGTCGGTCACCGCACCAGCCTCGAGCCGTCGCGCGAGGTGCAGGTCGCCCTGGCGGGCTGACAGGAATTTCAGGATTTCAGGAATTTCACAATTTCCGTACGCATCGCACGAGGCGAGCGCGGACTGTCGTGAAATTCTGAAATTCTGAAATTCTGAACGTGCACTGCTGCCGCCATGTTCGCCGCCCTCCATCTCGCCTCCGCCCCGGCCGGCCTCGCGCGTGAGGACCTGCTGACGCGTCTGTCGGCCGTGGCGGCCGACATGACGCCACGCTGGGAGTCCCTGGCCGATGGCGCGATCGTGCTCGACGTGTCGGGCCTGCAGCGCCTCTTCGGCGGCCCTGACGAGATCGCCGCCGCGGCGCGCGCGCTCGCCCTCGAGCACGACCTGGTCGTGCAGGTGGCGATCGCGCCCACCTGGGTGGCCGCACTCGTGCTCGCGGGCGCGGGCGTGGAGGCGATCGTCACGGGCCGCGACATGGCCGCGGCCCTCTCCCCCTTGCCGGTGGAGGCGCTCGGCGCGCTCCCCGGCGTCGACCTCGCGCTCGACGGCCCCGGGCGGGTGCGTCGTCTCGGCGGCGCGCGCAACTACCGGTTGTCGGCGGGGCTCGGCCTGGTGAACCCGGGAGCGGCCCCTGCCGGCGCCCCCGACACGCCTGCGGCGGCGCTGGCGACCGTGCCGGCGGCGCCCTTGCGGGTGCCTCCGGGCCGTCCCTGGCCCGACGTGCTGGCCACGCTGCAGCGCTGGGGCGTCACCACGTGTGGCGCCCTCGGCCGCCTGCCGGCCGCCGACCTGCAGGCCAGGCTCGGCGATCGCGGCCTCTGGCTGCAGCGCCTGGCCGTCGGCCTCGACCCGCGCCCGCTGCGGCTGCAGCCCGTCGAGGTCGCCTTCGTGCAGTCCCTCGAACTCGAATGGCCCATCGACGGCCTCGAGCCGCTCTCGTTCGTGCTCGGCCGCGTGCTCGAACCGCTCTGCGCGCATCTCGAGGCGCGTGACCGCGCCGCTGCCGTCGTACGGCTCTCGCTGCAACTCACCGATCGGCAGGTGCACGTGCGCGCTATCGACCTGCCGGTGCCCGTGCGCGAGGCCCGCGTGCTGCGCACGCTGCTGCTGCTCGATCTCGAGGCGCACCCACCGCACGCCGCGATCGACAAGGTCACCGTGGACGTCGAGCCGGTGCCGGGCCGCATCGTGCAGTTCTCGCTGTTGCGGAAGGCCCTGCCATCGGACGACCAGCTCGCGTCGCTGCAGGCGCGGCTCACCGCGCTGATGGGGCAGGGGCGCACCGGCGCGCCGGCGCTCGTGGACTCGCATCGGCCGGGGGACGTGGCGATGGCGCCGTTCACGCCGTCGGGCGCGGAAGGGCCCGACGGCGGCCCGGCGGCGTTGCTGGCCGCGCTCGGGCTCTCGGCCACGCGCGATGCGGGCCGCGCGCGCGAGGACGAGCGGGAAGCCGCGCGCGAGGGCTGGCTCGACACGGCCGGCTATCACGTGCGGCGCTTGCGCCAGCCGTGGCCCGTGCAGGTGGTGATCGGCCAGGGACGCGTGCCGACCGCGCTCCGTTTCGGCATCCATTCACGCGACACGGCCTTCCGCGACGGCGCCATCGTGCAGGCCGCCGGTCCCTGGCGGTCGTCGGGCGCCTGGTGGCAGCCCGCCACCGAGGTCGACGGGGCGTGGGACCGCGACGAGTGGGACGTGGCCCTCGAAACCGGCGCCGCCTATCGCGTCTTCCAGGATCGGAGGACGGGGCAGTGGTGGGTGGAGGGGGAGATCGATTGAACGCGCGTTGCCACGGTCAATCGAAATTTGAAATTTGAAATTTGAAATTCTCGCGCGCCGGCGACGCTTGGCGCGGCGAAGGCCGGAAGGCCAAGCCGCCGTGAATTTCCAATTTCCAATTTCCAATTACCTGTGGCACTACTCCGCCGTGCCGGGCAGGCGCCGCACGAGCAGCACCGCCACGAGTGCGAAGACGGCCATCCACACGCCCCACGGCAGGCCGGTCATCGACGGCAGCGTGAGCTTGCCCCACGCGCCGAGCGGCAGCACGTGTGCGACGAACCACGGGTGCGTCTCGGCGTAGAGGCCCGCACCGGCGATCCCCCCGAGCACGCCAATCACCGCATCACGGTTGCCTTCGCCGATCGCGGCGATCGCCGTGCCCGGGCACAGGCCCAGCACCGCCATGCCGACGCCGAACAGCACGCCGCCGAGCACGTTGGCGCCGAGCAGCGTCGCCTTCACGTGCAGCGTCGTCACCAGGCCGGCCTGGTGCAACCCGAGCACGCCGACCCCGCCGACCACGATGGCGGTCACCATGACCTTCACCATCGTGAAGTCCTCGAGCAGGAACTGGCGCAGGATGTTGATCGAGCGCGTCATCCCGGCCTTCTGCAGGATGAACCCGAATACCAGCCCGGTGAACGCGCCCGCGAGCAGGACGCGTCCGGCAGCGAAGACGCCCGCATCGAATGCCATGGTCATCGCTCCCCGGCCGCTCGGCCTTCGACGTTGCTCAGGCCTCGATACAACGCCGTGGTGGTGACGATGCCGGCCACGAAGAGCACGGCGGTGAAGACGAAGCTCGAGACGGCCAACTGCAGGCCGCCGGAAATGCAATGACCTGATGTGCAGCCGCCGGCCAGGCGCGCGCCGAACACCATCAGCGCGCCGCCCAGGAACGCCGCGACGTCGCGGCGCACGCGTGACGGCCCGAATCGTCGTCGCCAGTGTTCGGGCATCGACGGCACCGACTCGCCGCCGCCCAGTCTCCACGCGAGGAACGCGCCCACGGGCAGCAGCAGGTCGAGCGCCATCTGCCAGTCGACCGGCGGCTTGGCCACGACGAGTGCCGAGAGGTACGCCGTCTCGCGCACGTGTGCCGGGCTCACGGCGGCCTCGACGATGCCGGCGGCGCCGGCCAGGGAGGTCGAGGTGCCGAGCGCCTCGCCCATCAGCCAGAAGGTGATCCAGGACAGGACGCCGATGCCGGCGCCTGCGGCATAGGGCGACCATCGACGCGCGGTGAGCGGGGTGCTCATGGGTCCACCTCTTCCGTGGCTGATGGTACTCCTGCCCGCCCCCGCAGGGCTTCACCGGCGCGGACAGGCCGGCCTTCGTCAGTGGGCCTTCGGCCCGTCTCCCGTGATCCGACTTCCGGTGCCCGGAATCCGGAACCCGGAACCCGGAACCCGACCGTTCGTACACTTAACCCGTGACGTCCGGAGAGCGCTTCGCGCGACGCGTGTTCATGGGGGCCGGCATCTACGGCCTCGTCGTCCTGTTGCCGCAGTACTTCATGGAGGCGCAGATCGGCCGCGACTACCCACCAGCGATCACGCACCCCGAGCACTTCTACGGGTTCGTGGGCGTGGCCCTGGCGTGGCAGCTCGCGTTCCTGGTGATCGCCAGCGACGTGCGTCGCTTCCGCCCGCTGATGTTGCCGGCGATCGTCGAGAAGCTCGCGTTCTTCCTGCCGACGCTGTGGCTGTTCATGGGTGGGCGGGTGGCGGCCGCCGTCCTCGCGGTGAGCGCCATCGACCTGCTGCTCGCGACGCTGTTCCTCACCTCGTTCCTGCGCACCCGCGACGGGGTGATGGGGCCTGCGTCGACGTGAACGTCGACGCCCACGAAGTCATGAGTCATGGCTCATGACTCATGACATGCCGTGGTCCCGCCGGGCCGCCCTCAGGCGGGGCGTTCGCAGTTGACCATCCAGCTGACGCCGAACCGATCCTTCAGCATCCCGAAGCGCGGCGCCCAGAAGGTCTCGGCCAGCGGCATCACGACGTGGCCGCCCTCGGCCATTGCCCCGAAGATGCGCTCGGCCTCGCTCGTGTCATGCAGCGTGAGGGAGATCCACACCGAGTCCTTCGGGGTCTCGCCGCCGGGGCCATCCGAGCCCAGGAGCACGGTGCCTTGCGCCTCGAGCCGTGCGTGCATGATCCGGTCGGGCGACTGGCCGGGCTGCTGCATGCCACCCGGCATGTCGCCGTAGGTGGAGAAGGTGACGGTGCCGCCGAGGCACTGCGCGTAGGTCGAGAACGCTTCACGGCACTGGCCGTCGAAGATCACGTAGGGGTTGATCTGCATGAGGTGACTCCTGTCGCGCCGGCTGGATGGATGCGGCGACAGTGTACGTGACGGGACGGGCGCGCAACTCTGACACTCCGGTGGCAATTTGAAATTTGACATTTGAAATTGATCGGCGGCTCGGCCTCCGGCCTTCGCTCGCTCGAGACATCCCGAGGGGCGGCGGCGAAGCCGCGCCCCGCGAGAATTTCAAATTTCAAATTTCGGTCCTTCCGGGAATAGCGTGGGCAGCTCGGGCCGGCTGCGCGGGCCACTCGGCGGGTGAGCGGCCTGCTCGCCGGCCTTGCGCCGAGCCGAGCGGTGGCGTAGATCCACCGGATGCAGGACACGAAGCTCTTCGAAACGATCCTCGGCTTGCAGGCGCCCTGGCACATCGCACGGGTGGCGTTGGACACCTCGGGCGAGCGCGTCGATCTGTGGGTGGAGCATGCCGCGGACACGCGCTGGACGTGCCCGGACTGCGGGACGGCGGCGCCGGGCCATGACCATGCCGAGGAGCGGGTCTGGCGGCATCTCGACACCTGCCAGTACCAGACCTTCCTGCATGCGCGGGTGCCGCGCGTCGACTGTCCCACGCACGGCGTTCGGCAGGTCGGGGTGCCTTGGGCGGCGCCGCGGAGCCGATTCACGCTGCTGCTCGAGCGGCTCATTATCGACCTCATCACGCAGTGCAGCACGGTCACGGGCGCGTGCCGGATCGCGCGCGTCACGTGGGACGAGGCGTGGGGGGTGATGGACCGCGCGGTGGCGCGGGGGCTCCAGCGGCGCACCGCGGCGCCGCGGCGCTACCTGGGCGTCGACGAGAAGGCGTTTCGCAAGGGGCAGCGGTATCACACGATCGTGTGTGACCTCGAGACCGCGACCGTGCAGCACGTCGCCGAGGACCGGACGGCAGCGAGCCTGCAGGGCTACTACGCGCAGCTGACCACCGAGCAGCGCGAGGCGCTGCAGGCCGTCGCGATGGACATGTGGCCGGCCTACATCCGGGCCACCGTCGACGGCCTGCCGCAGGGCGACACCAAGATCGTGTTCGATCGCTTTCACATCATGCGCGAGATGACGCGCGCGGTGGACACCGTGCGCAAGCAGGAGCATCGGACCTTCCTGCGCGAGCAGGGCACCTCGCCCCTCACCGGCACGAAATACCTCTGGCTCTACGGCGAGGACCGTCTGCCCGCCGATCGCACGGACGCGTTCGCGGCGCTGCAGGGGCAGCACCTGAAAGTCGGCCGCGCCTGGGCGATCAAGGAGCTGTTACGCGACCTCTGGACCTACCGGCAGGGCGCCGCGGTCCGCCGCTTCTTCGCCCGCTGGTACGGGTGGGCGATCCGCTCGCGCCTGGAACCCGTCAAGCAGGTGGCCCGCATGCTCCACCGGCACCTCGACGGCGTGCTGCGCTACGTCAGGCACCCCATCACCAACGGCGTGGCCGAAGGCCTCAACAGCAAGATCATGAGCATCAAGCGCAAGGCCGGCGGCTTCCGCAATGCCCACCACTTCACCACCGCCATCTACTTTCACTGCGGCGGCCTGGACCTCTACCCACGCTGATCCCGGAAGAGGCCAAATTTCCAATTGCCGATTCAGCTACGATCGCTCCTGTAGTGAGTTCGACCGCGTCCCCTCCCGCCACCCTCGAAGACGTCCTCGCGAAGTACTGGGGCTATACGCAGTTCCGGCCGCACCAGCGGGCGGTGATGGACGCGATCCTCGCCGGTCGCGACTCGCTGCTCGTGATGCCCACCGGCGGCGGCAAGTCGCTGTGCTTCCAGGCGCCGGCGCTGCTGCGTCCGGGACTGGCCGTCGTCGTGTCGCCGCTCATCTCGCTGATGAAGGACCAGGTGGACGGGCTCACCGCCAACGGCGTGCCGGCCGCCTGCTACCACAGCGCGCTCGACGAGGAGCAGAAGCGCGAGGTGACGCGCGGCGTGCGCGAGGGCACGACGCGGCTGCTGTACGTGGCGCCCGAACGGCTCGTTGGCGAGGGCGGCGATCGCTTCGTGCGCTGGCTGGCGCAGGTCGGCGTCAGCTTCATCGCCGTCGACGAGGCGCACTGCATCAGCCAGTGGGGGCACGACTTCCGGCCCGAGTACCGGCGGCTCGGCGAGATTCGCGCGCAGTTGCCCGGCGCCAGCATCCACGCGTTCACGGCGACGGCCACCGGGCGGGTGCGGCGCGACATCGTGGCGCAGCTCGGCCTGCGCGACGCGCTCGAGGAAGTCGGATCCTTCGATCGCCCCAATCTCGTGTACCGCGTGCTGCTGCGCGACCAGTTGAAGAAGCAGGTGCTCGACGTGCTGGGCCGGCATCGCGGCGAGGCCGGCATCGTGTACTGCCCGTCGCGCAAGGAAGTGGACGCGCTCGCGGCCTGGCTCGTGGAGGAAGGCTGGAGCGCGGTGCCGTATCACGCGGGCCTCACCTCTGACGAGCGCTCGGCCAATCAGGAGGCCTTCCTCACCGAGCGCGCCGACATCGTGGTGGCGACGGTGGCGTTCGGCATGGGCATCCATCGTTCGAACGTGCGCTTCGTGATCCACACGGGCGCGCCGCAGTCGCTCGAGCACTACCAGCAGGAGTCGGGCCGCGCCGGCCGCGACGGTCTCGAGGCCGAGTGCGTGCTGATCACGTCGGCGGCCGACTTCCTGAAGTGGCGCGTGATGCTCGAGAAGAACGGCGAGCTCACCGAGTCGGCGCAGGGCCTGCTGCGCGACATCGAGCGCTACACCGCGAGCACGCGGTGCCGCCACCGGCACCTCGTGCAGTACTTCGGCGAGACCTACGACCGTGATGACTGCGGCGCCTGCGACGTGTGCCTCGGCGAACTCGAACTGGTCGACGATGCCGTGACGATCGCGCGGAAGGTGCTCTCGTGCGTGGCGCGCGTGGAGCAGCGGTTCGGGGCGGCGCACGTCGCGACCGTGCTCATCGGCAAGGCATCGGAGGCGGTCACGGCACGTGGGCATGCGCAGCTGAGCACGTTCGGGCTGTTCGCGGGCGTGCCGCTCACCGAGGTCCGCGGGTACATCGAGCAACTCACGGCGCTCGGCTACCTGCGCCAGACGCCCGGTGACTATCCTGTGCTCGTGCTGTCGCCCGAGGGGCGCCAATTGATGCGCGACGGGACCAGCGAGCAGCCGCTCGCGCTGTTCCGCCAGAAACGCCGCGCCAAGGACGCCGGTCCGCGCCGGTCGCGCGTCGAGACCGAGTCGTGGGAGGGCGTGGACCGCGACCTCTTCGAGCGCCTGCGCGAGGTGCGGCTGGGCCTGGCGCGCGGCCGCGGGGTGCCCCCGTACGTCATCTTCCACGACACGACCCTCCGCGAGATGGCCCGGCTTCGCCCCACCTCGGAAGCCGCCCTCCGCGACATCTATGGGGTCGGCCAGCGCAAGGCCGAAGATGTGGGGCCCGCCTTCCTCGAGGTCATAAGGTCGGCAGATACCGCGTAAATTCGTCCCTTTACGCCTTTTCTTTGCTGCGCTATCGTCACTCCATCGGCCCCGCCTTCGGGGCCTTTTTCGACGACGATGGTTTCGCCTTTTGTTTGCTTTTTGCGGACGGGAGTCGGGATGCGGGAGTCGGGAGTCGCCGACCAGCAGGCAACGCGATACGCCGTCTGACCGAGTTCTGAGCCTGCCCCGGTTCCCGACCCCAGATTCCCGACTCCCGACTCCCGACTCCCGACTCCCGACTCCCGTGCCCTACGTCGAACTCCACACCGCCTCGGCCTTCTCGTTCCTCGACGGCGCCTCGTTGCCCGAAGCGCTGGTCGAGCAGGCGAAGGTGCTCGGCTACGACACGCTCGCGCTGCTCGATCGCGACGGCGTGTACGGGGCGCCGCGGTTCTACCAGGCGGCGCGCAAGGCGGGGCTGCGGGCGCTCGTCGGGGCGGAGCTCACGATGCAGACGGGCAACCCGCTGCGCGACCCGGCACGCACGTCCCTGCACGCGCCGCTCATCTGGCGGCTGCCCGTGCTCGTGGCGTCGGCCGAGGGGTATCGATCGCTCTGTCGGCTGGTCACGCGGATGAAGCTCGCGGCCGCGAAGGGGCAGGGCGGACTCACGGTGGCCGATCTCGACGGGCAGGTCGCCGGGCTCGTCGCGATCGTCGGACGGCCCATGCTGGCTGCCGATCGGCATGGCGTCGCGGGCCTGCTCGATCAGCTCGTCGGGGTGTTCGGGCGTGGGGAGGTGCACGTCGAGGTGCAGCGGCACCTCACGCGCGACGAGGAGGCCGACAATCGTATCCTCGTGTCTGCGGCCGAGGCGTATCGCGTGCCGCTCCTGGCCACCAACGGCGTGCGCTTCGCCACGCCCGAGGCGCGGCCGCTCTACGACGTGCTCACGTGCATCCGCCACGGCACGACGCTCGAGCACGCCGGGCGTCGGCTGGCCGCCAACGCGGAGCGGTACCTCAAGTCGCCGAAGCAGATGGCGGCGCTCTTCCGCGACCTGCCGCAGGCGGTGGCCAACACGCGCGCGCTGGCAGATCGGCTCGACTTCACGCTGGCCAATCTCGGGTACCGCTTTCCGGACTATCCGGTGCCCGACGGTGAGACGCAGATCTCGTTCCTGCGGCGCATCACCGAGGCCGGCGCGCACTGGCGCTACCGACCGCTCACCGAGAAGGCACGACGGCAGATCGCGCGCGAGCTCGACCTGATCGAGAAGCTCGATCTCGCCGGCTACTTCCTGATCGTGTGGGACCTGGTCAACTACTGCCGGCAGCAGGACATCCTCGCGCAGGGGCGCGGCTCGGCGGCCAACAGCGCTGTCTGCTACAGCCTCGGGATCACCGCCGTCGATCCGGTCGGCATGGAGCTGCTGTTCGAGCGCTTCCTCTCGGAGGAGCGTGGCGAGTGGCCCGACATCGACCTCGACCTGCCGAGCGGCGATCGGCGCGAGCAGGCGATCCAGTACCTCTACACGCGCTACGGCGAGCGTGGCGCGGCGATGACCGCCAACGTGATCACCTATCGCGGCCGCAGCGCGGCGCGTGAAGTGGGGAAGGTGCTCGGCTGCCCGCCCGAGATGATCGACACGCTCGCCAGGGTGATGAGTCCCTTCGAGTGGAAGGACCCGCAGGACACGCTGGCGCGCCACCTGCGCGAACTCGGCGTCGATCCCGACCTGCCGCAGATCCGCCAGTTCGGTGACCTCTGGATGCAGATGCAGGACATCCCGCGGCATCTCGGGCAGCACTCGGGCGGCATGGTGCTGTGCCAGGGGCGGCTGGACGATGTGGTGCCGCTCGAGCCGGCGAGCATGCCGGGGCGCGTGGTGGTGCAGTGGGACAAGGAGGACTGCGCCGACATGGGGATCGTCAAGGTCGATCTCCTCGGCCTCGGCATGCTGGCGGTGCTGCAGGAGGCGATCACGATCGTCAACACGACGGCGGCCGAGCAGGCGCGCGCCGAACGTGGCGGCGACCTCGAATCCGATCCACCGCCGGCCATCGACCTCGCGCACCTGCCGCCCGACGACCCGGTCGTCTACCAGATGCTGCAGGAGGCCGACACGGTGGGGCTGTTCCAGGTCGAGTCGCGCGCCCAGATGGCGACGCTACCGCGCCTCAAGCCCCGCTGCTTCTACGATCTCGTCGTCGAGGTGGCGATCATCCGTCCGGGGCCGATCGTCGGCCAGATGGTGCACCCGTATCTTGCGCGTCGGCGTGGTGACGAGCCGGTCGTGTACGCGCATCCGTCGCTCGAGCCGATCCTGAAGCGCACGCTGGGTGTGCCGCTGTTCCAGGAGCAGCTGCTGCGGATGGCGATGGTGGTGGCGGGCTTCTCGGGCGGCGAGGCCGAGGAGTTGCGTCGCGCGATGGGCTTCAAGCGGTCGGAAGCGCGAATGCGGCAGATCGAGGGGCGGCTGCGCAGCGGCATGGCCGAGCGCGGCATCACGGGCGAGACGGCCGAGACGATCCTGAAGTCGATTTCGTCGTTCGCGCTCTACGGCTTCCCGGAGTCGCACGCGGCGAGCTTCGCGCTGATCGTGTACGCGAGCGCCTGGCTGAAGGCGTACTACCCGGCGGCGTTCTACACGGCGCTGCTCAACAACCAGCCGCTCGGGTTCTACCACCCGGCGACGCTGATCAAGGACGCGCAGCGCCACGGCGTGCGTTTCCTGCCGGTGGACGTGCAGCACTCGCACTGGGACTGCCGCATCACCGACGAGGGCGCCGTGCGCCTGGGCTTCCTGATGGTGCAGGGGCTGCGCGAAGAGGTGGGAAGGAAGATCGCAGACGGCTCAGGGAACGGCTCGAGGCTCATGGCTCAGGGCTCAGAGAGCGGCTCAAGGCTCAGGGCTCAAGGCTCAGAAGGCATGCTGAATCACGCCAACGGTGGGCTCGGCGACTCCCGACTCGGCGATTCCCGACTCCCGACTCCCGATTCCCGTCCCGTGATCTGCCCCAAATGCGGCGCCGACGACCCCTCGATGTTCGAGCGCGACGTGCATCGCGAGGGCTGTCGGATCTACTGCAGCGTCTGCGCGCACGATTGGGAGGACGAAGCGAGTCGGGCACCGGGCACCGGGCGCCGGGCACCGGGCCGGACTGCCGACGTGTCCGCCGAAGCCCAAGGGGCGAAGGTGGACCGCCGACTCGTCCCGCCGAAGCCGACAGGCGAAGGCGGACTGCCGACTGCCGTCCCCCTGCGCTGGTCCTCCCTCGACGCGCTGGTCGCGGCGACGGGCATCCGGCGCGACGAACTGAACACGCTCGCGAGCCTTGGCGCGCTCAACAGCTTCGGCACCGATCGCCGCGGCGCCTTGTGGGAGGCCGAACGCGTCGTGCGCCCGACCGGCGACCTCTTCGCGATGCTCGACGAGGAGGCAGCCCCGGTGAGTGTGGGCAGAGACACGGCTCAGGGCTCAAGGCTCACGGCTCAGAAAGAGGGCGGGCCCATGGTGTCGACGGAGGGCTCGGCGACTCCCGACTCCCGTCTCCCGACTCCCGACTTGTCCCGCCGAAGCCTCGACGATGATCGGGAGGCGAAGGCGGACGCTGTTCCGACGGCCGACCTGTCCGCCGAAGCCGTGGCGAAGGCGGACGGCCGAATGCCGAAGGCCGACGGTGAACTGACTGCCGACCTGTCCGCCGAAGCCCGGAGGGCGAAGGTGGACCGCCCACTGCCGACTGCCGACGCCGATGGCAATCGTGCGAAGGCCCAAGGCCCAGGGCCCAAGGCCGACGTGTCCCGCCGAAGCCACAGCGACAGTGAGCAGGCGAAGGCGGAAGGCGGAAGCCCGCTCCCCCCCATGACTCCCATGGAGCGCATCGTCGCCGACTACCAGGGCAGCGGCGTGACGATCGGGCCGCATCCGATGACGCTGCGGCGCGCCGACCTGCGGTTGCGCGGCGTGCTGCGGTCCGACGAACTCGCGCGCACGCGCGGTGGGCGTCGCGTGCGCGTCGCCGGCGCGGTGATCACGCGCCAGCGCCCGGGCACGGCCAAGGGGATGGTGTTCCTCACTCTCGAGGACGAGGCGGGCCTGGCCAACATCATCGTGCGGCCCGACGTCTTCGAGCGCCAGCGCGCGCTCGTCATGCGCGCGCCCTTCCTGGTCGTCGAGGGCGTGCTGCAGCAACTCGAGGGCGTCACTTCGGTGCGCGCCGAGCGGGTGATGGCTTTCGGCGGCGACCAGGTGCGCACGCCGTCGCACGACTTCAGGTAGGCTCAGGACGCGAGGTCGGGCGGCTCACTGCCTCCTCCAGCGCTGACCAGACGTGTATCTGTGGCGCCGAGACAAGCTGCACTACAGAGGCCCCACGAACAGGGACACCAGACATGTCTTCAACCAGGGTTTATGAAAGGCGCAGAACGAGTAGACAGTCCTGACGGCGTTCTCTTGTGGGCGCTTGTGGACCCTTTGACAAGGGGCGCTTTTCGCTGGGACACAGAGGAGCCGGGAAATGGCGATCCGTTCAGCGGGGAAAAGCGGATCGGGCCTGGCGACCCAGCGTGAGGCAGTACATGGGCAAGCCGAAGCTTGCCGACTTCCTGTGGTCTGGTCTGGTGGCCCTGCCACTTGTCTCACCCAGGGTCAGAACGTCGGGCGAGCTCGTTGGTGCGACAGGAGTGGGGCTACAGCGGCCTATGCGTGAGCGGTCGAGCTGGTAAGTTTGGCATCAGGCCAGGCTCCGTCAAGAGCCATGGGGTGGACTCAGTGGCCACGGGCATTGCAATAGATGCGGACAGATACGATGGCAGCGACGTGTGTGTGTTCGAGGACTCTTTTGAAGTATTCGTGTCAGACAGAGTGTCGAGGTTGTTGTTGAGCGACCGAGTGACCGGTTGTCGCCTTGTGCCGAGCACGATCTATGAACGGGTATTGCTCGCTGAAGACCAGAAAGGCCTATTTGAGCGTCGGACACCCGTTCGCCCAGGATCGCGGATCATGCGCACTCGAATAGCCAGAGCTCTGTTGATCTTGGCCGCGACCTTTGGACCATCCTGTAGTCGGGCGGCCGGAAGCTTGCCCTCTCCAAACGGCCAGCTCGTACTTGACATCACCGTTCTCGCAGGACCTGCGACGACAGCCGATGTCACGAGACTGTCCGTCAGGAGCGCTTCTCAGCCAGTTGGTGCCGGTACCTCAGTCGCAGGTCCACCCGACGCCTACTCACTTTCTGAGCTCAAAGCTCGGTGGGAGAACGAACGAACCGTTACCCTTGGCCAGAATTGCCAGAACATGAAGGTCGTCAGCAATGAGTTGAACATTTCGGTCAGATGTCATCTCGTCGCAAAATGACGCTGTTCCGCTCTATTCGTGCGCCGCGCGCGTGATGGCCTCGGCGGCGACCAGCAGCGCACGCCGTCGCACGACTTCAGGTAGGTCGAAGGGACGAGCCCTGACGACCGCCGAAGCCGCGCGTCGACATGAATGTCGACGCCTACGAACGGCGTACGCCCTGCGACACCGCCAACGGCCGGCTCGGAGAGCCGGCCCTACCCGATGTGCCTCCAATCTCCCAGCCCCAGCCCCAAGCTCCCAGCCCCAAGCTCCGTAAGCCGTGAGCCGTGCTCTCTGAGCCTTGAGCCCTGAGCCCTGAGCCTTCTTGTAAGACAATCCCCCCATGCCTCCCTCCCGGCCGCTGCTGGCGATCACCATGGGCGACCCGGCCGGCGTTGGTCCGGAGGTCGCCATCAAGACGCTGGCGCGACACGAGATCCACGAGCGATGCCGGCCGATCGTCGTCGGCGACGTGCGCATCCTGGAGCGCGCAGCGAGCATCGTCGTTCCGGGAGCGGCGCCGCGCTACGAGGTCGTGCGGTCACCGGGTGACGCCCGCTTCCTCGACGGCCACATCACGGTGCTCGACCTCGCCAACGCGCCGCCCGACGACTGTCCCGTCGGCCAGGTGAGCGCCGCGAGCGGCCGCGCGTCGGTCGAGTACGTCTTTGCCGCCTGCGACCTGGCGTTGCAGCACCGGGTCGACGCCATCGTCACCGGCCCCATCAACAAGGCCGCGATGAACCTCGGTGGACATGCCTACGCGGGCCACACGGAGTTGCTGGCTGACCGCACGAAGGCCGACAAGGTCAGCATGCTGCTCGTGGGACCGAAGCTGCGCGTCGTGCACGTGAGCACGCACGTCGCGCTCGAGGAGGCGATCGGGCGGGTCACGCGGCAGCGCGTCGGGGAGGTGATCGACCTGGCCGCGCAGGCGTGCCGCGCGCTCGGCATCGACGCGCCGCGCATCGCCGTCGCCGGCCTCAACCCGCATGCGGGAGAGGGCGGCCTGTTCGGCAGCCAGGAGGCACGGGAGATCGTGCCGGCCATCGAGGAGGCGCGTGCACGGGGATTGAACGTGTCCGACCCCCAGCCTCCCGACACCGTGTTCCTGCGCGCCGTCCGTGGCGCCTACGACATCGTCGTCGCGATGTACCACGACCAGGGGCACATCCCGATGAAGCTGCTGGCCTTCGACGAGGGCGTCAACGTGAGCCTCGGCCTGCCCATCATCCGCACGTCGGTGGACCACGGAACGGCGTTCGACATCGCCGGCACCGGCCAGGCACGCGACGAGAGTCTGATCGCAGCCATCGACGTGGCGCTGCAGATGGTGCGGGCGCGCGCCGCCGCAGCTTCCCGCGCGTGACCGAGCGGCTGGCGATCCTGGCCGACGACCTCACGGGCGCGGCCGACACGGGCGCGGCCTTCGCGGCCGTGGGCCTGCGCACCGTGGTGCTGCTGTCGCCAGACGCGCCGATTCCCGCAGACGCGGACGTCCTCGTGCTCAGCAGCGAATCGCGAGCCTCGTCGCGCGCAGACGCCGCCGAGGCAATCCGACGCTGCGCGGTCCGCATCGCCGACTGGCGTCGCGGCGACTCATCGGTCCCCGTGTACGTGAAGGTCGACTCGACGATGCGCGGGCATCCAGGGGACGACCTGGCGGTGGTGCTGGAGACGCTGGGCGAGCGGCGCGCTCTCGTCGCGCCCGCCTTCCCGAGCCAGGGCCGGACGACCGTGCACGGCCGTCAATTCGTGCACGGCGTGCCGCTGGAGGACTCGACGTTCGGCAACGAGGTCGGCACCTCCGATCTCGCCGTGCTCTTCGCACCCGCCGCTCGCGGCGCCATCGCCAGCCTGTCGCGCGACGACCTGCAGCACGGCGTCGAGCACGTGGCCGGTCGCCTTGCCGAACCGAGCGACAACCGCGTGTGGCTCGCCGACGCGGAAGACGATGACGACCTCGCACGTCTGGCGGCTGCGGCGTTCGCCTCGCCCCTGCGCGTGCTCTGCGGCTCGGCGGGTCTCGCACGGGCCATCGCCCACATCGTCAGTCAGGAACTGGGCGCTGTGCTCTTGACCGCGCCCGAAGGCCCAAGGCCCCGGGCCCAAGGCCGTCACCCCGTCCTCGTCGTCGCCGGCAGTCGGCACCCGGCGACCGCCGCGCAAGTCGGCGCCCTGCAGCGCGACGGCGCCGTCGTCGTCAATCCCGAACGCTCGCTGCTCGAGGATGGCGACGCGTCGGGCGCTGCATCCACCGCGGCGAGCGTAGTCGACGCGCTTTCGGCCGCTCAGGTCGTCGTGCTCACGACCTCCGGGGTGCCCGACATGCCGATCGATGGCCGCGCCCTGGCGGCGCGGCTCGCGTCGATTGTGGCCAGCGCGTGCGAGCGCGGGCGGGTTGCCGGTCTGGTACTCACCGGTGGCGATACCGCAGCCGCCGTCTGTGCCGCACTCGGAGCGCGAAGCATATGGCTGACCGGGGAACTGCAGCCCGGCATCGCCATGGCCACGCTGATCGGCGGCAGGCATCCCGGCCTGCCTGTCGTCACCAAGGCCGGCGGTTTCGGCGACGAGGCGGCACTCATCCAGACTGCGGCCTTGCTGTCTGGAGCAGGACTCCAGGGCTGAAGGGGCCGCCGGGCCTACTTCTTCACCAACTCCACACGCCGGTTCTTGGCGCGGCCGTCTTCCGTGCGGTTGTCGGCGACGGGCGTGGTCTGGCCATAGCCCTTTGCCGTGAGCCGCGCGGCCGGCACGCCGCGCTCGATCAAGGCGGCCATCACGGCCTTCGCACGTTCGTCGGAGAGCTTCAGGTTCGCCTCGGGCGTGCCGACGTTGTCGGTGTGCCCACCGACCTCGATCTTCAGGTCGGCGGCCGCCTTCAGCGCCGCGGCGGCGGCGTCGAGTGTCTGGGCGGAGTCGGTCGTGAGCGTCGCCTTGCCGGTGTCGAAGGTGACGTAGAGCGTGATGAAACCGTCGCGCGTCAACTGGTCGGCCATCTCGGTGACGCTGACCTCCTGCTTCATGGCTTCGCGCTGCGTGACCGTGAGCGCATAGGTGCCCTCGTCCTGGCTGGCCATGAAGAACGCCCAGGTCTCCTTGCCGCCCTTGACGAACTTCATCGTCAGCCCGTAGCTCATGCACCCGTTGCCCATCTCGGGCATGTGCTCGTCGTCGTACTTGGCCTTGCACCATCCCGGCCACTGTCCTTCGATGGTCCCGCCGGCCTTCTTCGCGGCGTTCTCGAAGTTGCGCATCAACTGCAGGCCGCTGGCCGGGGTGACCCCTTCCTTCATGGCATAGCTGAGGAACTGCACCGGACCCTCGACCTGGACGCCCTTGACCATCCCGTCGTTGTCGGGCGCCCCGACGGGGAAGGCCCGCATGTCGAACTGGCTGGCGGAGCAGCTGGCGAGGTACATGCCCGGCATGCGCGTGAACAGCGGGTGATCCTTGCAGCCTTCAGCGTCGTCCTGGGCCATCGCCGGGGTCACGCCACACAGGCACGCCAGCAGGGCACTGATCGTCATCCACCTCATGTCGGTCCTCCGGGAATGGTCGCGGCGGCCGACCGCCGCGACACCGCAGGCGCCGCGCCCGAGCAGGGCCCGGGCGGGCAGCCACCACAGCAGTGTACGGGCGGCGCGCGATCGGTGTTCGACGCGCCCCCTCAGTCCCGAGCCATCCCTTCGGCCAGCGTCACGTCGAGCACGCGCGCGCCGGGGCAGCTCGCGGTCACCCGCGCCGCCAGTCGTGCGCGCGCCTCGGGAGAGGCGGCCAGCACCGTGAGCGAGCCGCCGGCGCCGCCGGCGCCGTTCACCTTGACGCCGAAGGTCTCTGGCCCCGTCACGGCGCCGATGATCGCGTGCGCCTCGTCGTTGACCAGCGACGGATGCAGCGCCGCCTGCGCCTCGGTGTTGCGGGTGAGGACCGCGCCGTACGAGCGCAGGTCGCCGGCCCGCAGCGCCTCCGCGCCGTCCCGCGCGCACTGCCGCAGCGCTTCCAGTCGCGGGTCGTCGGCGCCAGCATCGGTCAACTGCTTGACGACGAGGCGGTGCACCGCCGAGGAGTCGTGCCCGCGCGCCAGCAGCACCACGAGCAACCGGGCGTTCAGGGCCTCGACCGTCGCTGGCGTCACCACGAGCGCCTCGCGCGTCGCGTGCGGGTAGGCGTCCATCGTGATCAGGTTGATGCCGCCGGCTGCCGCAGCCCACTGATCCTGGATGCCGCTCTGCTGGCCGAGCCTGTCGGTTTCCACGGCATGCGCGCGCCGCGCGAGGTCTGCCGCCTCGGGCGAACGCCCGGCGAGCCGCTGGAGCGCCGACAGCACCGCGACGCACACGCTGGCCGAGGTGCCCATCGACGCCCCGGGCGGCACGGCCGACCCGACGTCCAGCACCCAGCCCCCCTCGGGGACACCTGCCTCGTCGAGGCACGCGGCGACCAGGGGATCAGGCGTCGCTTGTGCGTCGAGTCCCGGAGTCCATCGCCACGTCCGCCCGAAGTTGCCGAGCCGCACGTCCACCCCTGGCGGCCCATCGACCGCCTGAAGCACCACGTCCACCCCGGGCCAGACGGCCAGATGGCACACGACGCCATGCCCCGCGAACCACGTGTCCGTCCACCCGCCGAGATCGGCGATGCGTGTGGGGACGCGGATGGTGGCAATTGGAGAATCTGACATTTGAAATGCTCGAGCGCCGGCGTTGCCGGGCGCGTCGAAGGCCGGAGGCCGAGCGCCAGGAATTTCAAATTTCCAATCTCGAATTGCCACCATCAGCCTGCCGCCGGCGTCTCTGCCGGCGCCCGCCGGTCCCGCGGGTCGGCGGGCGCTTCGGGGACGATGTCGGCGGGCAGATCCTCGGCGCGCAGCTCGTCGCCGGCCAGCAGGCGGTCGGCAATCCAGCCGTGCACTTCGGGTTCCGGCCGCGCCAGCAGCGCCTCGAGCGGCGAGCGTGGGTTGTCGAACACGGCGCGCTCCTGCATCGGCACGTAGGAGCCGTCCTCGGCCCTCGGCACATGGCGGCACCACAGGCCGAGGTGCCATACGAGGAACGGCCGGAAGCGGGTATACCCGCGCTCGTCGTCGCCGAAGTGCTCGCGCCCCAGGCGGACGTACTCGCGGTAGATGGCCAGCCGACCCTCGGCCGAGTCGTCCACCGGGCGCCCCAGCGCCTCGGCGAAGATCCAGGGCTTGATGAGCGCCCCGCGGGCGATCATCACGGCCTGCACGCCGGCAATCGCCCGGCTGCGCTCGATGTCCTCGGGAAACAGGATGTCGCCGTTGCCCACCACCGGGATGCGGACGGCCTGCGCCACCTCGCCGATGGCCACCCAGTCGGCCTGGTACCGGTACCGCGCCGAGCGGGTCCGTCCGTGGACCGTCAGGGCATCGGCCCCACCGGCTTCCGCCGCCCGTGCAACATCTACCGCGTTTCGCTCGTCTTCATTCCAGCCGAGTCGAATCTTGACGGTCACCGGCAGGGTGCCGGCGCCCTCCTTCATGGCCGCCACGAGCCGCTCGATGCGACGGGGCTGCCGGAGCAACGCGGAGCCGAGCCCGCGACGGGTGAACTCGTCGATGGGGCAGCCGAGGTTGAGGTCGACGAAATCGGCGCCGCGTTCGGCGACCAGGGCGGCGCCCCACCGGAGCTCGTCGGGGGAGCGGCCGGCGAGCTGCACGCCGAAGCAGCGCTCGTCGGGGGCACGCTGGATAAGGGCGAATTCGGCGCGTCGGCGCTGTTGCAGGCTGCGGACCACGGCCATCTCGCTCATGGTCACCGTGGCGCCGAATGCCTGGCAGAGGCGTCGATAGGGTAGGTTGCCTCCCTTGGTCATCGGCGCCATGACGAGCGCCGGACCGGAGAGGACAGAGAGAACGGACATGGGCGGCCGTATGATAAGCGGTGGCAGGGTGGCTGAGCTCGAGCTTTGCGTCTACACTAGCGGCCATCCGGACGAGGAATACTGATGCCTCACCCGTTCAAGGTGCACCGGACCGCTGAAGGCGACGTCTCGGTGCTGCATCTCGAAGGCTTTCTCGACGCACACACGGCGCCGGCCTTCGAGCAGGCCATCCAGGCCGAGCTCGACGCCAGCCGCTCGCGGATCGTCGTCGACGGCGAGAAGCTGACCTACATCTCGTCGGCCGGCCTCGGCGTCTTCATGGGCTTCATCGAGCAGATTCGCGAGCAGGGCGGCGACCTGAAGATCTGCGGTCTCACCCCGAAGGTCCGGCAGATCTTCGAGATCCTGGGCTTCCAGGCGATCTACGACATGGTCGACAGCGTGCCCGACGCGGTGCAGCGCTTCGTGACCAGCCCCACCCGGGAGGCATAGCGCCATGACCTCCCTCGAGCGGACGTTGACCCTGACAGTGCCGTCGGCCACCGAGCACCTGGCGCTGATCCGGGAGTTCGTCGCCAACGTCGGCTCGCAGGCGGGTCTGGGCGATGACGATGTCGCCAAGCTCGAGCTCGCGGTGGACGAGGCCTGCGCCAACGTGATCGAGCACGCCCACGGCCACGACGCCAACAAGGAAGTGACCGTCCGGGCCACCTTCGACACCGCGACCCTCCGCATCGAGGTCGTCGACGAAGGCGAGGGCTTCGACCCGACCGCGGTCCCGTCCACGCCGGTCGAGCAGATGGTGCACGACCGCCGCACCGGCGGCCTCGGCCTGCGGGTGATGAAGTCGCTCATGGACGAGGTCTCCTACGAGATCCTCCCGGGCGACCGCAATCGCCTCCGTCTCCTCAAGCGCATCCAGAAATAGGCCGCTCGTGGCGCACGTCTCGGTCAGCCGCCTCGAGTCCCTCCTGGAATCGGCGCAGCTGCTGCACGCCTCTCTCGATCTCGACAACCTCCTCAAGCACCTGCTGCGCACGGTGATGGGCCGCCTGCTCGTCACGCGCGCCGTGATCGCCATCGACGCCGGCGACGGCCCGCGCGTCGCGATGTCGCGCGGCGTGGCGGAGGCGACGCTGGGGCAGCCCTTCGACGAGGCGCGCGCCACGGCGCTCGGCCTGCGCCACCACCTGCCGATCGGCGTGCCCGCCGTCGGCCTGCTCGCCACAGCGTCGCCGGCCCGGCCGACCGTCGACGAGGAGGAACGCGCCTTCCTCGAGGCCCTGCTCGGCATCGCCGCCACCGGCATCAGCAATGCCAATGCCCATGCGCAGGCGACCCGCCTCAATCGCGATCTCGATCGCAAGATCCAGGAGCTCCGCACGCTGATGGAGCTCGGGCGCGCGTTCTCGCGCGTCAACGAGGTCGAGGAGGTCGCGCGCATCTTCGGCCTCACCGTCGCCGGGCAGTGGATGGTGACCCGCTACGCCATCACCGTGTGCCGCGACGGCCTCGGAACGGTCTCGCGTCAGCAGGGCGTGAAACTGCCGCCGCTGGCGACCTACCAGGAGGCGATGCACCGCCTGCCGGACGCGGCGCTGGTGGCCGATCTCGAGGACTCCGAGCTGCGCGCGCTGTTCGAGGCCCACAAGCTGTGCGCGGTGTTCTCGCTGCGCAGCGGCGAGCAGGTCTGCGGATTCGCGGCCCTCGGGCCGCGTCCCGGCGGCCAGTCGTACACGCCGGCCGATCTCGAGCTCGGCGCGGGCATGGCGGCGCAGGCGGTGGTCGCCTTCGACAACTGCTGGTACTTCCGCGAGGTCCTCGACAAGAAGCAGTACGAGAAGGAGCTGGCGGTGGCGGCCAGCATCCAGCAGGGCCTGTTTCCCGCCGCCCTGCCGTCGCTCAGCGGCTTCGACGTCGCGGCCATGAACCGCCCCGCCCAGCAAGTCGGCGGCGACTACTACGACGTGCTCACGCTCACCGATGGCGACGACGAGGCCTGCCTGTTCTGCGTTGCCGACGTATCGGGCAAGGGCCTGGCGGCGTCGCTCCTGATGAGCACCATCCAGGCGACGCTCCGGGCCCTGCTCGGGCGCGAAGCCTCGCTGGCCGAGCTCGCGTGCCGTGCCAACGAGCTCCTGTTCGCCACCACGCCCGGCAGCAAATACGCCACGGCCGCCCTGGTGCTGGCGCACCCGCATACGGGGGAGTGTCGCTACGTGAGTGGCGGGCACACCGAGTCGCTGCTGCTCCGCGCCGATGGCCAGCGCGTGTGGCTCGGCGCCACCGGCGTGCCGCTCGGCCTCTTCCCGGGCATGGTGTGGGAGGAGGTCGCCCTGACCCTGCGCGAGGGCGACGTGCTGGTGTTGTACTCCGACGGCGTGAGCGAGGCCCAGACCGAGAGCTTCGACGAGTTCGGTTCCGAGCGCCTTGCCGACATCGTCGAGCGCGAACGGCACCGGCCGGCCACGGCGATCACCACCGCCCTGCTCGACGCCATCGACGAGTTCGTCGAGGGCGCCCCGCAGTTCGACGACATCACGCTGATGGTGATCAAGCGCATCTGAACCGGGTGCCGGGTACGGGGTTCCGGGTGCCGGTAGTCGAACCTGAATCGACGATCGGGCTTCTCCGGACGTAGGCGTCGACCTTGGTCGACGCTCAGGGCACGTCAGGGGAGGAGGCGCCGTCGCAGGGAACCGAGTTCTCCGGACGTAGCCGTCGACATTCATGTCGACGGTCAGGTTCGAGGGCGACACATGTCCAATGCGCAGCCTCGCTTCGGTTCGTGCTGCACGTCGATGCTGTACACGCGCGATCTCGAACGCAGTCGCACCTTCTACGATCGATGGCTGCCGGCGTGGTCGTTCGACACAGCTACCGACGACCCGCGTCACATCACCATCAGGATGGGTGACCAGGCGGTGGCGCACGCGCGCGTCGTCGAGGGAGACGGCGACGAGTGGGTGCCGATGGTGCGGGTCGCCGACCTCGAGGCGTCGCTGGTGACGGCGACGACCATCGGGGCCACGATCGTGGACCGCGACGACATCGCCGGCGTCGCCCGCATCGCTCGTCTGCGCGACCTCGAAGGGGCGACCTTCGGGCTGTGGCAGCCCTCGCCGGACCTCGGCGTTGCCGTCACCGACGTGGTCGGCAGCCTCTGGTGGATCGAGGTGCTGACGCGTGACCCGGCGCGCGCCGTGCAGTTCTACAGCCGTCTCTTCGGCTGGCAGGCCCGGACGACGGCCTTCGCGCCCTTCGACAGCTACGTCGTGCTCGAACGCAGCGGGCATCAGGAAGGTGGGGTGTTGCCCATCGATCCCGACTGGGATGTGCCACCGCGCTGGAACACCATCGTTGCCGTGGCTGATGCCGATGCAGCGTGGCGCGAGGCGGCGTCGCTCGGAGGCTGCGCCCACTTCGCGCACACCGTGCCGTCAGCCGGCCGGATTGCCGGCGTCAGCGATCCTGGCGGCGCCATCCTGATCGTCCGCGGACCCGTGCCGCAGCCCTGAGATCGGCCGAGCTTGAACGTGCGCGCGCCCGGCGCTAGCCTTGCCTGGACCAGAACAGCGGACACCGGACATGCGCAAGCGGCTCGGATCGATCGCGGCGTGGGGGCTCGCGGCGCTGCTCGCCGCAGTGCCGGCGGCGGAGGCGCAGCAGGATCACCGTCCGGGTGAGCCCCTGCAGTTCTCGATCGCCGAACGCGGTATCCGCGTCGTCCCGCACGGTACCCCGTTGGTCGTCTGGGTCACCAATCACAGCGACAAGGTCGTGGTTGCCTACGGCGTGCAGGTGCTGCAGCGCGACCGCCATGCCCGACTGCGGCCGCTGCGTCGTGTGGTCGTGCGGCCGCGCGACCCCATGCGGCCGGGATTCGGCGGATCGGCGCCCATCCGCGTCGACGGACTCGCTCCGGAGTACGAGGTTCTCGCCACGTTCGTCCTGTACGAGGACGGGACCTGGGCCGGCGACGCCGAACAAGCGCGCGCCGAGGTCGCGGCGATGCGCGAGGAGTACGTGGCCGCGCGCGACATGGGGCAGGCGCTCGCGGCGGTGCCGGAGCGGCCCGATCGCGCCGCCCTCGTGAGGCTGGCCGACCGCTTCTCGCAAGGCCTGGCGCGTGCCGCGGCCCCGCGTGCCCGGCAGCAGTACGAGGCGGGGCTCGACACGATCGCACGGGTGCTCGACGAGCGGCTCCGCGGCGACCGCACCTACGAGGAAGCTATCGTCATCGCGCGCATCCGCGTCGATCGCGCGCTCGGGCAGGTGGAGCGCTACCCGTTCGTCGCGACCGCGGCGTTCAGGGGCTGATGTGATGCGTCTCTGGATACCGTCGTCGAGCGTCGTGCTGGTCGGCTCGCTGATGTCGCCTGGTGGGGCAACCCCGGCTCGAGATCGCGAGATGCGCGGGCTGCTGGGGCAGTTCGGACCAGATCGCGACGCGCAACCCTGAGCACGGCAACATCAGGCACGAGTCCCCGGCCTGCGAAAGGAGTCTCCATGCGAAGGTATGCACTTTCGGTTGCGATGCTGGTCGGCGCCATCTCGTGTGACGCCCAGGGGGCCGCGGCACAAGGGGCCGCGGCACCGCCGTCGTTCGGGGTGCCCATCGAGATCCGCGCGGTGACGAGCCAGGGGCCCGCTCCGACGGCCGTGCTCGTCAACACCGCGACGCGCGACATCCACATGTTCCAGATCGCGGTATACCGGCAGGGGCGTGACGGCTCCTGGGAGTTTGCCGGCAGCAGCGGGCAAGGGTCGGTGGCTCCGTGGCGGCCCGGCGAGGAGCGCCGGACGTCGGTGAGCGGCTGGCGCCCTGATGACGGCACCGTGCTCGTGCCGCTGTTCGCCTTCTTCGACGATGGGACGGCGGTGGGCAAGCCGGAGACGATTGAGGAGACCCGAGCCTCGGCGCGCGGGTTCCGTGTCGCCCTGGACGCACTGAAGGAGGCGTTCGATGCGTTTCCGGATCCCGTGAGCGCCGACCAGTTGCCGTTGCTCATCGAGCGGGTGGCGTTGGCGTTCGCGCGGACGCCGTACTCGAGCCAGGGCCAGGGGCCGCACCACTTCTTCGCGGCCATCAACGAACTCAAGCGCCTGGGATCGCCGTCCAGACCTGCCGGCCTGTCGATCGAGGATGGGGTGGCCCAGGCCCGGACACGCCTCGAGCAGACGCGGGTCGTGCAGTACGGCCTGCCGCTGCTTCCGAAAGACGCACCGCGCTGACTGTCGACCTGAACTCGCCGCGCGCCGCAGGCGCATATCGGCGAGTCTTGAAGGTCGACAGCTACGACTCACGGCGCGGTCGGAGACCGCGCCCTACCCGATCCGCGATCTCCGATCCGCCCTACCCGATCCGCGATCCCCGATCCCCGAACCGCGCTCCCTACGACCGATAGTTCCCGAACATCAGCTCGATGCCGAAGTCGTGACCGCGGAGGCGCTTCATGGCCTCCTGCAGTTCGTCCTTCGAGTTGGAGCTGACGCGCACCTGCTCGGCCATGATCGTCGCCTGCACCTTCTTCATCCCCTCGTCCTTGAGGAACTTGACGATGGCCTTGGCGGCCTCGGTGGGGATGCCCTGCTGCAGCGAGACGACGCGGCGCACGGCGCTGCCGGCGGCCGACTCCTTGTCGCCCAGCTTCATGTTCTTGATCGGCACGCCACGCTTGAACATCTTGCTCTGGAGCACCTCCCACACCGACGACAGCTTGTAGTCGTCGTCGGCGAGCAGCGTGATGGTGCTCTTGGCCTTGTCGAAGTCGATCTCGATCTTGGCGCCCTTGAAGTCGTAGCGCTGGCCGATCTCCTTCTGGGCCTGATTGACGGCGTTGTCCACTTCCTGCAGGTCCACGGTGGACGTGATGTCGAAGCTCGCGCTCGCAGCCATAAGAGAGGGATAGTACACAGAAATGCCGCGATGCCGGAATGCGACGCTGCGCGCCGGAGTCCTCCCCTGACGTCCCCTGTCCGTCGACCAAGGTCGACGGCTACGTCCGGAACCCGTCAGAATCGAGTGGCGGCTCGAAGGCCGAAGGCCGCATGACGAAGGCCGCTAGAATGGGCCCGTGACCGCGCCGCTGGAAGGCCTTCGCGTCCTCGAACTCGGCCAGCTGATCGCCGGGCCGTTCTCGACGATGCTGCTCGCGTATTTCGGGGCAGACGTCATCAAGGTGGAGCCCCCGGACGGTGGCGATCCGCTGCGCACCTGGCGCCACGTGCACAACGGGACGGCCCTGTGGTGGTACGCCATGGGCCGTAACAAGCGCTGCATCACGGCCGACCTGCGGCAGGAGGAGGCGAGGGCGCTGGTGCGTCGCCTCGTCGAGCACTGCGACGTGGTGGTCGAGAACTTCCGTCCGGGCCGCCTCGAGGCCTGGGGCCTCGGCTACGAGGCGCTCAAGGCCATCAACCCGCGGCTCATCATGGTCCGCATCTCCGGCTTCGGGCAGACGGGCCCGTACGCGCGGCGTCCCGGGTTTGCGGCGGTCGCCGAGGGGATGGGCGGCCTGCGCTACGTCAACGGCTTTCCCGACCGTCCACCGGCCCGCGCCAACCTCAGTCTCGGCGACACGATCGGCGGCCTGCACGCGGTGCTCGGACTGCTGCTCGCGCTGCATCATCGCGACGGCAAGGGGACCGGCGAGGGGCAGGTCGTGGACGTTGCGCTGTACGAGTCGATCTTCAACCTGATGGAGTCGACCCTGCCCGAGTACGCCACCGCGGGCGTGGTGCGCGAACGACACGGCTCGACGGTGAGCGGCATCGTGCCGACCAACGTGTATCCCTGCGCCGACGGCCGCTACATCATCATCGGGGGCAACGCCGACAGCATCTTCCGGCGCTTGATGCGCACCATCGGCCGCGTCGATCTCGCCGACGACCCGCGCCTGCAGACCAACGACGGCCGGGTGCCGCATGCCGCCGAGATCGACGAGGCCATCGGCGCGTGGACGTCGACGCACCCGTACGACACGGCGTTCGCGCTGCTCGATGCCGCCGACGTGCCCTGCGGTCCGATCTACTCGGTGGCCGATCAGATGACCGACCCGCACTTCGCCGCGCGCGGCCTCATCGAGCACGTCACCGTCGACACCGGCGAGGACGTGGCCATTCCCGCGATCGCGCCGCAACTCTCGTCGACGCCGGGGCGCACCACGTGGCCAGGCCCACCCCTCGGCGCACACAACCGCGAGATCTACGGCGGGCTGCTGGGCCTCGACGATGCCGCCCTCGCCGACCTGCGAACGCGCGGCGTGATCTGAGCCGTCCTGGCGCGGAGAGGGCACGACGCCTCCTGCTACAATGCCGCGATCGCACGGAGGCAACTGGTTGGCACAGCGCGTCACGGCCCGCAAGGGCAGCAGCAAGAAGAACGGATCGGCCCGCCGCTTCGAGTACGCTCCCCTCGTCATCGAGGGCACCAAGGTCAAGCTGAAGTCCCGCGTCGCGGGCCAGGTGGTCAAGCTCCCCGACGATTACCCGTTGCCGGCGATCGAGCGGCGCAGGAGTGGCGTGCACGGCTGGGGCGTGTTCGCGCTCGAGCGCATCCCGAAGAACAAGCGGATCATCTACTACGCGGGCCAGTTGGTGGGCGCCAAGGAAAGCCACGACCGCGAGGTCGCGTACCTCGAGAAGGGCTGCATCTGGTGCTTCGAGCTGAGCACCCGCTGGGCCGTCGACGCGATGTACGGCGGCAACGTCGCGCGCTTCATCAACCACGCCTGCAAGCCGAACTGCTACAGCCACATCATCGACGGCATCATCTGGATCCGCGCCGGCCGCACCATCGAGGCAGGCGAGGAACTCTCGTACGACTACTACACGGGCGGCACCGCCGAGATCCCGTGCAAGTGCCGTCCGGGCTGCAAGGGCCAGATTTAGCCCACGTCGCTGGTAATGCGTTGATCACCCGCGTCCTGTACCTCCATGGCTTCGCCTCGTCGCCGCAGTCGGGCAAGGGGCAGTTCTTCACCGAGCGGTTCGCCGAGGTGGGCATCCCGGTCGTCACGCCCGACCTGAACGCGCCCGACTTCGGCACCCTGACGGTCACGCGCATGCTCGACGAAGTGGGGAGCGTGATCGCCCAGGGACCGCCGGGCCCGGTCGTGTTGATGGGATCGAGCATGGGCGGCTTCGTGGCCTGGAACGCCGCCGCGCGGCTCGCGCCCGTCCTGCCGCACCATCCCATCGCGAAGCTCGTGTTGCTCGCGCCTGCCGTGCTGTTCGGGCACGATCGGCGCGACGACTTCGGTCCCGGCGTGGTCGACGAGTGGGAGCGCGCCGGCACGCGCGAGTTCTTCCACTACGGCGAGAACCGGCCGCGCCACCTGCACTTCGAGTTCTACCGCGATGCGATGACCTACCACGCGGATCAGGCCGTGGTGCACCAGCCGACGCTCATCTTCCAGGGCATGCAGGACGAGGTCGTCAAGCCGCAGGGCGTCATCGAGTTCTGCCAGGGGCGGCCCAACGTGTCGCTCCGCCTGCTGCAGGATGGCCACCAGTTGCTCGGGCACCTCGACCAGATGTGGCACGAGACTCGCACGTTCCTCGGCTGCTGACCCGCGGCCTCGCGGCACTCGCCGCGCTGCTACTCGCCGGTTGCGGCGCTCCCGCAGATCCGCCGGCCCCCGCGGGGCGCCCCCACGTCTCTTCCAGGTCGTCGTCGGCGGGCCGCAGCGACGTCTCACCTGACGATGGCACCGGCCTGACGGGGGGCGACTCGCTCCTCGCGCGCGTCGCGTGGATGCGCCTCACCTGGCCCGGCAGGCAGGTGCTCGGCTCCAACCTCGCCGAGCGCCTCGACGACGAGGTCCACGCGGGGTCGCTGTTCAAGCTGGTGGTCGCCCGTGCCGCGGTGGCGCAGGGGCTCGTGACCCCCGACCTGCGCCTCGCCTGTCCTCGTCGCGTGCGCGTCGCGGGCCGCGAGGTCGACTGTGTCCACCCCGACCTCGGCCGACCGCTCGCCCTCGACGACGCGCTCGCGCACTCCTGCAATCACTTCTTCGTTCGCCTTGCGGAGCGACTCGATCGGCGAAGCCTCGAGCAGACGTTCCGCGCGTTGGCGGCAACGGCCGGTGTCAGCGCGCCGCCGCTCGGCGCAGCCCCGATCGGCCTCGTGGGGCTCGGCCTCGAGGGGCCTCGGCTCGGCTTGCGAGC
Source organism: Luteitalea sp. TBR-22 (assembly GCF_016865485.1). Lineage (NCBI taxonomy): Bacteria > Pseudomonadati > Acidobacteriota > Vicinamibacteria > Vicinamibacterales > Vicinamibacteraceae > Luteitalea > Luteitalea sp. TBR-22. The sequence goes on from NZ_AP024452.1 coordinate 2,673,431, forward strand.
CTGGGCCGGGATCGTACTGGCGGCGATGGACGTCGACGCGTCGGCCGGCGCCGGGGCCGACCTGATCGTCCGCGGCGTGCGTGGCGCAGCGCGCGAAGGCACGGCAATCGCGCTGCGTGACGGTCAGCACGAGGTGCGTGCCAAGACCGGCACCACCCTGCTCGGCGAGGGTGTGCAGGATGGCCGCGTCGTGGCGTGGCGTCCGGAAACCGGCGAGGCCGTCGTGGTTCGCGCCGCCGGTGTCCCCGGGCGTGATGCCGCTCGCCTCGCACGGGCCGTGTGGGACGCCGCGGATGCGGCCGATCAGCCCCGCGTGCGCGTCGGCCGCGAGCGCGAGGCTGGCGCCGGCCCCCCTCGCGTCGATCGGGTGCCGCTCGAGACCTACGTCGCGGGAGTCGTCGCGGCGGAGGGGGAGTCCTCGATGCCACCGGCGGCGCTCGACGCGCTGGCCGTGGCGGTTCGCAGCTACGCCCTCGCGCCCTCGACGCGGCACGCGCGCGACGGCTACGACCTCTGCGACACGACGCACTGCCAGGTGCTCGGCGCGGCGACCTCCTGGAGTCGGGCCGCGGCGGCGCGGACCTCCGGACTGTTGCTGGCGCGCCGCGGGCGCGTGGTGGCCGTGCCGTACTCGGCCTCCTGCGGCGGGCGCCTCGTCTCGCCGTCGGACCTGTGGGCCGGACCCGATGAGCGCGTGACGCGGACTGGCCCGGACCCGGCGGGCCACCAGGTGGGGGAGTGGTCCAGCGAAGTGCCGGTCGCGCGGCTGCTCTCCGCGCTGCAGTCGGCCGGACACCGTGGCGACGTGCTGCGCGACGTCCGGATCGAGGCACGTGCCGCCGGCGGAATGCCGACGCGGCTGGCGCTCGACGGCCTCGCCCCGGCCTCCATCGACGCCACGACCTTCCGGCACGTCGTCGGGCGGGCCATCGGCTGGGACGTCCTCAAGAGCCACACGTTCGAGGTGACGCGCACGGGCCGCGGGTATCGCTTCACGGGCCTCGGCAAGGGACACGGTGCCGGCCTCTGCCTGCGCGGCGCCACGGTGCTCGCCGCGCGCGGCGACTCGCTGGCCGAGGTTCTCGACACCTACGTGCCCGGCGCGTCCCTCCAGGCCAGGCAGGACATCGTCGCGCTGCGGGTGCCGTCGGCGTGGGAGCCGCAGGCCGCGACACTGCTGGCTCGCGCCCGGCGCCAGCTCGCCTTGGAGCGTCACGCGCTCGGGGTCGTGGACGGCCGCGACGTGCGGGTGGAGATCCACCCGACCCGCGAGGCGTACCAGCGTGCAACGGGGCGGGCCTGGTGGACCGGCGCGAGTACCCGCGCCCTCGGGGGCAAGCGATACCGTATCGATGTGGCGCCGATGCCCGGACAGCCCTCGATCACCGCCATCGAAGCGACCCTGGCTCACGAGTTCGTGCACGTGCTCACGTGGCCCCTGCTCGCCAGCGGCCCCGCCTGGCTCGCCGAAGGGCTCGCGCACGGCGTCGCGCGAGGGGCGCTGGCGCCCCGGCAGGACGGCCCATGCCCGACCGACGACGAGATCCGTCGCCCCGGCAGCCTCGAGCGCATGCAGGAGGTCTACGGCCGGGCGGCGGGCTGCGTGGCGCGCGCCCTGCCGGACGGCCTCGCCTCCTGGCGGGCCCTCCGCTGAAGGGGGCGGGCCCCATCCCCGGTCCGCGATCCCCAATGCACCCCCGGGGGGCCCTCCCTACGTATATGGCTGGTGAGCGCCGATGAACGCCCCAGCGACCTTCCTCACCTCCTCCGGCCTGGCCGACCGCGACCAGCGCCTCCTGGCCAGCGCCCGGCAAGGCGACCTCGACGCCTTCGAGGCGCTCGTGCGGCGGCACCAGCGGCGGGTGTACACGCTGGCCTGGCACGCCGTGCGGGACCAGATGCTGGCCGAGGAAATCGCGCAGGACGTCTTCATGCAGTTGCACGCGAGCCTGGCGCGCATCGAGTCGGCCGCCCACCTGGGCGCCTGGCTGCGGCGGACGACGACCCACCGGATCATCGACACGCTGCGGGTGCGCAAGCCGGCCCGGCCGCTCGACGAGGTCGCCGAGCCGCAGGTGGGCCACGCGGCGGGTGACCCGCTCGCGACGCGCCTGGTGCACCGTGCGCTGCAGCGGCTCGCGCCGCGTCCGCGCCTGGTGGTGATGCTGCGCTACATGGACGACCTCGCGCCGACCGAGATCGCCGAGACCCTCGACATGTCCCTGAACACCGTCAAGAGTCACCTGCGCCGCGGCATGAGTGTGCTGCGGGCGCGCCTGCAGCGGGAGGTCCTGCGATGAATCCCGATGCCCGGATCGGGCGAGCGCTCGCCCCCGTCGACCCGCCCGACGGCTTCGCCCAGCGCGTCCGCGCCCGCGTCGAGCGCGAGATCCAGCCGACGCCGGCGCCGCGCAACCGCGTCACGCGCCTGCTGGCGATTGCCGCCACCGTGCTCGCGGTGCTGGCCGGGCCCCTCGCGTGGCACGAGTACGAAACCCGGCGCGAGGCCCTGGCGGCCCGTGCCCAGGTCCTGCTCGCGCTGCAGATCGCGAGCCGTGAGTTGAACTCGGCGCACCGCAAGGTGGTGCGCCCCGTGTCCCCCGCCCTGGCGGCGACCGCTGCCGGGGCTCCAGAAAAGGAAGGACGCCCGTGATGCGTCGAGTGATCGTGATGTGTGTCGTGCTGTCCGGGCTGCTCGTCGCCGTCCCGGCCCGTGGCCAGCAACTGCAACTGCCGGATCTGTCGCGCCTCAGCGCCAGCGCCACCGACGTGGTCGACGTGTCGGTCGATCAGGCGCTGCTCGGCATGGCCGCCGCCTTCATGGGCAACGGCCCTGACGACGCTCAGGTGAAGTCGCTTGTGTCGTCGCTGAAGGGGATTTACGTGAAGAGCTTCACGTTTGCCAAGGACGGGGCGTTCGACCCGTCCTTGCTGGAGCCGGTGCGCCGGCAACTGGCGACGGGCCAGTGGTCGCGCCTCATGTCGGCCAAGTCGTCCAAGGACGGCAGCGACATGGCGGTGTACCTCTGGCGCAACGGCGATCGTCCCGGCGGGCTCGCCGTGCTGAGCGTGGAGCCGCGCGAGGTGACCGTGGTCAACATCGTCGGCTCCATCGACCTGGCGCAGTTGCAGGCGCTGCAGGGCAAGTTCGGCGTGCCGGATCTCGAACTGGGCGACACGAAGGGGCCGAAGGGACCCAAGGGTCCGAAGTAGCGGACGGCGCGGTCGGAGACCGCGCCCTACCCCCTCAGACCCACTCGAAGCCGACGGCGTTGAGGATGGCGCGCGACAGGACGGCGGCGCCGATGTGGTTCAGGTGCACGCGGTCCCAGTTGATCATGTGCGACGGCAGGTCCTTCAACACGACGTCGAAGGCGGCCTGGCTGTCCACGAGCACCGCCTTGTGCTTGGCGGCGAGCTTCTTGACGATCGCGCCGTACTCGTCCATGCGCGCACGCATCGGGTCGTTGGTGCGGAGTTCCAGGAAGAACGGCGTGATCAGGATCAGCCCGCCCTTCAGCGTCGGCACCGTCCTGGCGAGCAACTCGTCGTAGACGCGCTCGTACTCGTCGGGCAGCACCGACCGTTCAGGCTGCGTGACGCGATCGAACTGCCGCCACACGTCGTTGGCGCCGATCATCACCGACAGCCAGTCAGGCTTCAGGTCGAACACGTCGGTCTGCCATCGGGCGGCGAGATCGCGCACGTTGTGGCCGCTCGTCCCGACGTTGAACATGCGGATGCGGCGCGCCGGATACCACGCCTGCAGCAGCGCGTCGAGCTGGAGCACGTAGCCCGTGCCGAGCCCATTGGGCGCCTCGCCAATCGGCTTGGCGCGGCCGGTGTCGGTGATCGAGTCGCCGATGCAGACCCATCGCGCCCCCTGTCCGATGCGCAGCCCGCGCGTCGCACCCGTCTGTGTCGCGATTGCCGGCGACGTCGCGCCCGCGAGCGCGCTGGCCGCCATCGTCGCCATCAGTTCCCGTCGTCCGATCATCGTGCCTCTCTCGTGTCGTGGAGACCGTCGGCCAGGGCCGACGGCTACGTCCCTAGTCCTGTGTGACCTCGCATCGGACGCCGATCGGTCCGTCCGTGGCGATCTCGTCGATCCTCGGCGTGAGCGAGGCGTCGACGTTCACCTCGAGCTCGTAACTGATGTACACGTCGAGCGTGGCAGCCGCCGGCGTGCCCGTCAACGTCACGTCGATTCCGCCGTTGCTGCTCTTGCCGCGGACGGCGAGTGCCTCCGAGGACACGCGGACGTCCGCGCTGGCCGGAAGGGCGACGCGCACGGCTGCGCCCTCGTCCACGCGGCCCCGCCAGTGGGCGAGCCGCCACGTGTCACCGGCCCGCTGCAGCCGCCAGATCCGTAGAGGGTCCAGCCCGATGCTGCGGCACGTGACGACCCGTGGCGCGACCTGGGCCACGGCGGTCGCGCCCGGCGCGGCAAGGAGCATCAGGGGAAGCAGCATCGTCATCAGGCGTGCTCGTCGAGGCGAGTGCCCGTGGTGGCCGGTGGCGGCGGTGGCGGAGGTGTGCCCGAGGAGGCCGGCGGCGCGACCACGCCGGCGGGAGGCGGCACGGCACGCGCAGCGGTGACGATCGACAGCGCCCAGGCTACCTGCGACAGGGCATAGATGACGACGAGCTTGGTCGCCGTGAACACCAGTTCCACCGTCGTGGCCGGCAGGCCCTTCGGTCGCCAGTAGACCCAGCGCCACGGCAGCCACACCAACAGCACCACGCCGGCCAGGGTGACGAGCACGAGGCGCCAGTGCAGGCCAGCGGTCAGCCACTTCAGCGTCAGCACGTCGCGTCGCTCGTATCCGGCGGCCCAGGCCAGGGCGGTGGCCAGCCAGGCCGGGACGAGCACCCACTGGATCAGCACGACGATCCAGTGCACGGCGGTGTGCAGCCAACCGGTCCGCGTGATGTCGCCGGCAGCGATGGCGGCCGCATCCACCTGGCCTGCGTTGGCCATCCACCAGCGCTCGAACCAGCCGGCCCCGCCGCAGACCATGCCGAGCAGGACGATCGTGAACAGGATGAGCGGCAGGTGGCGCACCGCTGCGCCGAGGCTGGCCCAGGGCGCACGGTGATGCACCACCCCGTGTGCCGCCGAGGCCGACGACAGCACGAGGAGGGCGGCGGCCAGCGCCACGAGCAGCACCGAGGCCGCCAGCATGAGGACGTTGGCTTCCGGCGTGTGCAGGAAGCCGAGCAACGCCGCACCCCCCAGCGCGTCCACCGCGCCGATCCAGAGGGCGGTCCTGAGCACGGTGGCCATCATCGCGGCGACTCCTGCGGGCTCGGCACCGTCAGCGTCATCGCGGCGCTCGACGCGTGCACGCCAGGCACGTACATGGGGACCACCTGCGCCGGCATCGCCCGGAACTGTCCCGGGGTGGTGACGCGCAGCAGGTAGGTGAACTCGGCGCGGCCGGGCAGGGCATCGAGGAACAGCGCGACACGGTCGTCGCGATACTCGCGGTGGCTGCCGTACGTCCAGTCGGGGGGCCTGGCGAGTTCGAGCTGATCGGGGCGCGTCACGGCCTCGGTGCCGGCGGGAATCGGGTCCTCGATCATCAGGTACCGCCAGTCGTCGGCGCCGGCGACGACGAGGCGGACGAGGATCAGCTCGCCCGGAGCAGCACTGCCGGAGAAGGCGCGCTCCTCGTACACGACGCGGCCGTCGCGGCGCACCGGCGCCAGCGCGAAGTACTTGCGGCTCAGGGCCAGCTTGCGCGACCCGCTGCGCTCGAGGCCGGCGGCAGTGTCGTAATAGCGCGCGGTCGCCGTCCAGTAGGCGGGCCCACCGTTGGTGGTGATCGTCACGCTGCTCTTGCCGGCCGATGCCGGGAGCGTGACGACGGCCGGGAAGGGGCGCGTCCAGTCCTCGGGCGCGAAGCTCACGCTCTGCGACTGGCCGTTCACGGTGATGGTGACCGTGGTTGCCGCCGGCGCCTCCTTGCGGCCCTGCATCGCGCCGAGCAGGCCGTAGAGCACCATCGCCGTCTGCTTGGTGCTGTTCCACGTGTAGCCGCTCTGGCGATTGGCGAGCAGCCAGCGCACGGCCGGGTCGATCAACGGATCGGTGGGGCGCACGGCCGCGAGCGCCTGCACGACCGCCGCCGTCGCGTCGGCCGTGGCGTCGCCCCAGTCGCCCAGCAGCGGGTCGTTCTCGGCGGGCCACCAGGCGAGATCCCCCTGGGTCTGCGCCCGCGTCGAGAGCATGCCCGCCAGTTCGCCAGCGCGCGCGTCGCCCTGCGCGTGCAGCGCCAGGAGGAGCCACGCCTGGCCATATGGCGTGATGTCGCTGCGCCGACCCCACAGCTCGTTGACCAGGCCGGCCAGCTCGAAGCCGTCCACCGAGGGCCGCGTGTCGGCCTTGGCCGCCCGGGCGAGCACGTAGGCCGCATACGCCTTCAGCTCCGGCACCATGGTCGGCGCCTGCTGCAGCTGCTGCGCGAGCGCGTTGGCGCCCTTGTGGAGCGCATCGTAGGGCACCTCGAGCCTGGCGGCCCTGGCCTCGAGCAGGCCGTACAGCGCGTAAGCCGTCATGAACGGGTGGTCGTCGTCGGTCTTCCACCAGCCCCACGCGCCGTTCTCGTGCTGCAGGCGCAGCAGCTTGTCGAGGCCGCTGCGCGAGACGCGATCGAGCATGCCCATCCGCTCGGTCGGCGCCAGCTTCAACTGGTCGAGCGTGCGCATCACCAGCAGGTTGGGCACGAAGCTCGACACCGTCTGCTCGGTGCAGCCGTACGGGTAGTTGACGAGATCGTCCAGCGCGCCGAGCAGCGAACCGGCCATCGACGGCATCACGCTCACCACCACGGCGCGGGCGGCTGGATTTGACTGCTCGGGAATGGCGAGCTCCACGGTGCGCGTCGCGCCGGCCGGCGTCGAGCCCGACGTACCAGCCTCGCGTCTGGCGCCGAACGGCTTGACCGGCAGCGACAGCTCCATCGCATCGCTGGCGGCGGGCGCCGATGCGGCGGCGGTGATCGTCGCCGTGCCGACGCTGCTCGCGGCGAAGGCCCATTCGGTGCGCGCCTCGCCGCCGTTGGGCACCGTCACCACCTGAGGCCCGGTCGAGCGTGCCTCCAGCCCGGTGGCGCTCGCCGTGACTTCCACGGGCGCCGGAGCGCCCTCCTGGTAGTTGTGCACGATGACCGGCACGCGCACCTCGTCGCGCTCGGTGAGGAAGCGCGGCGGCACCAGGCGGAGCAGCAGGTCGCGCGTCGTCACCGTGCGCGCCACGCCCATGCCGGCCTGCGTCTGCTGGGTGACCGCCCGCGCCGTGAGGCGCCACGTCGTGAGCGAATCGGGGTAGTCGACCTTGACGGTCGCCGTGCCGTCCGGGCCGGTGACCACCGACGGGCTCCAGAAGATCGCATCCGGGAAGAGCTTGCGGACCCGGGGACGGCCGGGCGTGTCGCCCTTGAAGTCGGCCAGCGAGAGCGGCCGGCGCCGCTCGGCCAGCTTCAGGCGGAGCGTCCCGGAGTAGCCCATGAAGTAGTACTGCCGCGAGTAGTCGGTGGACACGCGGCTGTACTCGGTGCGGTAGAAGACGCGCAACGGGTCCTCGGTGGTGTCGGGACGCACGCCGTAGAGCGCCTCGTCGACGACGCCGATGGCGACCTGCGCCTGGACGGGCGCGCCGGCGGCGTCGAGGGCGCGCACGCGGAAGGTGCCCGGCTCGCCCGGGCGGTACACCGCCTTGTCGGCCGTGATCTCGAGCGCGAGGGCCCGCGAGGTGGTCGGCACGCGCAGCTTCTTCTCGGCGTAGTAGACCTTGTCGTCCTTGACGTAGAGCAGGTTCACCCAGGTGTCGCCGAGGTCCGCGTCGGTGACGGCGACGTCGAAGACGCCGTCGCGGGTCGGCTGGCGCAGGTCGTACCAGGTGAGGCTGCGCGCCTCCTTGGTGAGCAGCACGGGCACCGTCGGCGCGGTGCCCCGCACGGCGACGCGAGCGGTCTCGCCCGGCGCGTACGAGCCCTTGTCGGTGACCAGTTCGATCGATTCGCTGTCGCTCTCGTACGCTTCCTCGGTCGCGCCGGGCACCCACACGAAGCTGTCGTCGGTCACCTGGCGGTCGCCCGACATCGCGCGTGCCTCGAGGCGATAGCTGCCGCCTGCCGCCGGCGCCTTCGTCTCCCAGCTGGCGCGTCCGTCGGCACCGGTGGTGACCGTGCCGGTGGTGATCACCTCGCGCTTCTGCTCGCCGGAGTTCTCGTCCCACCAGGTGCGCACCAGGTCGATGGTGACCGGCACCGCGGCAACGCCTCCGCCGCGGTAGTCCACGGCGCGGAGCCGCAGCGTGACGGGCGTGCCGGGACGGGCCACGCTCGGCGTCGCGCGCGTCGCGATCAGGAAATCGCCGTAGGTGGCTACCAGGCGGCCACTGCCGCTCACTTCCAGGTCGCTCGCGTCGGTGACGCGTGCCTCGAAGCGCACCTGCACGTCCTCGTGGTTCTCGTCCTGGACGGGCAGGTCGACCTTGAAGGTGGCCTGCCCGCTCGCGTCGAGGCGCCCCTCGAGCGTGTCGATCTCGTCACCGTAGAAATAGCTGTTGCCCTCCGACTCCTCGCCGTCGGAGTCGACCCACCGCAACGGCGAGTAGTACGGGCCGAGGAACACCGCCAGCTTCACGTCGGCCTCGCGCACCGGCTGGCCGAAGTAGTAGCGCGCGTTCACGGTCACGGTGACCGTCTGGCCCTGGCGGGCCATCTTCACGGCCGGCGTGACGCTGACCTCGTATTCGGGCTTCCGGTACTCCTGCACCTCGAAGCTGGCGCTGGCCTTCTGCTCGCCCGAGGCGACCTCGACGGTGTAATGACCGAGGGGCGCGGCCTCCGGCAGCGTCACCTCCGTGTCGACCGCACCATAGGCGTCGACGTCCTTGCGCACCCGCTGGATCACCTTGCCCGTGCGGTCGGTGATGCTCATCTCCACCGACGGCTGGTCGAAGGGCAGCAGGCCCGTGCCGTTGCGCCAGCGCAGGATGGCCTTGGCCTTCACCACGTGACCGGGGCGATACACGGGGCGGTCGGTGAAGACGTGGGCCACCAGCTCGCGGGCCGGCGCCTCCAGGCCGTACGTGGACGGCGTGCTCGCGACCATCTGCTGGCCGCAGCGGGCGACGGTGATCAGGTCCTCCGGCCGCGCCTCGGCGATGGGCAGCGCGAGCAGGCCACGGGCGTCGGTGGTGCCCGTACCCAACCGCGCCTTGTCGGCCAGGGCGGTGACCTCGCAGCCGGCGACGGGCTGGCCCTTGACGCGATCGACCAGGTAGGCGAGCACGGTGCCGGGCGCCACCTTGGTCACGAGCGCGACGTCGGAGACCATCAGGATCGTGTAGGCGAGTTGCGTGCCGTGCACGGCCTCGACCAGGTAGATGCCGGGCGCCTTGACCTCGATGGGGATGCGCCGGACGTCGGCGTCGGCCAGCTTCGGCAGCATCTCGCGCCACGACGCGACGATCTGCTTGTCGTTGAGCAGCGGGACCTGCGCGTAGGCCTTCAGCCCGAGCTGCACGCGGCGCTGCACGGTGGCCTTGTCGGCGCCGGCGCGGCGGTGGGCGCGGTACTCATGGCTGGTCTGGCGGCGCAGGAACCGCTGCAGGTCGCCGCGGCGATCGGCCTTCCACGCGGCAATCCGCTCGAGCCAGGTCTGCTCGGTCGGCACCACGTACTCCTCGCTGCCGAGCATGTGCGGATCCTCGAGGCCCGCGAAGAAGGCGACCGGGTCGTCGACCTTGTAGATCCGGAAGTCGAGCGAGTCGAGGCGCTCGAACGTGAGCGTGACGTACGGGGCAGCCGCGCTGCGGAAGATCTCGCTGCTCGACAGCGAGAAGGCCGGGCGATCGGCGGGCCGGGCCTCGTCGCCCTGGGCGAGCAGCGACGTGGTCAGCGCGGTCACGGCCAGCGGCGCCAGCAGGGCGGCGCGAAGCGACGGGGTTCGGAACAGCATGGCGACGCCTCGTGCGAGGCCGGGGATCCTCATGGCACCCTCAGTCGATAGACCCCGAGGAAGGCGGGGTTGTCGGCCACCGGACGCCAGCGCGGCGCCGGGTGGCGCCGCAGGTCGGCCAGCGTGGCCTTGCGCATCTCACCGGGCGTCCCCGTCGCGGTGTCGGGGCCGGTATGGTAGACCACCCAATCGCGGCGGCCGGGCTCGTACGCCGACTGCCCGACGAACACCATCAGGTGCTCGGGCATCCGACGCGTGTCCTGCTGGAAGGCCAGCAGGTCGCCAGGCCGCGCCGCCGCGGCGTCGCGGCCGACGAGCGTGGCGTTGAACCGGAGGATGGTGCGCGCGTCGGCGAACTCGGCGTAGCGCGGCGGCGTGTCGCCCGACACCCGGAAAAGGGGCAGGCTGTCGCCGGTGGCGGCCAGTCGCGCGCGCACGTCGGCGCGCACCTGGCCGCCGGGAATCGCCAGGCGTCGGAGCCACTCGGGGGTGTGCTCCCGCAGCGCCTCACGCGCCGCGTGGCGGACCAGCCCTGCGCAGTCGGTGACGTCGGGCGTCGGGCGATAGAACTGCGCGTCGGCCAGCAACGTGAACCAGCCGAGGAAGGCCGCCCGGTCCTGCGCGTCGAGCGTCGGTCGCCCGTGAACGGCGGGCATGACGAGGATTGCGAGGAGCAGCGCGGCCAGACGCATCGAAGACGGGGAAAGTATACAGACGGGCACCGGGCACCGGGCGCCGGGGAGGGCGGATCGCAGGATCGCGAATCGGCAGCCGGTCCCGTGAGCCTCTGCCGCGGCCCCTGAGCCCTGAGCCTCAGGCCGACTTGAAGGCGAGCGGGATCACGCGCAGGTAGGCGCGGGCATCGGCGGGCCGGGCGCGCAGGACGCTGATCACGGCGCGGAGGAGCATCCCGACAACGAGCAGGGGGCGGATCAGCATCCGCATGGCCGTCGTGCCGTGCTTGCCGACGTAGCGCAACAGGTTGCGATACCAGATGGCCGAGAACGAGCCGAGCCCAAGCGAGCGCATGGCGACCCCGCCTTCGTGCCGCACGTGTGCGTCGGCCACGTAACGGATGCGCCATCCCTGGGCGCGCAGCCGCTGGCAGAAGTCGACGTCCTCGAACCACGCCGGATGGAAGCCCGTGTCGAAGCCGTGCACCGCGTCGAAGGCGCGCCTGCGGATCAGCAGGCAGGCCGCGGCGGGCTGCTCGGCGTCCTGATCCTGGCGGCGGTCCAGGTCGGCGCCGAGGTAGCGGGCGGTAGCCGGGTTGCCGCGCCACACCTGATGCCACAGGAGGAGTTCTGCGGCCATGGAGCCGAGGGTCGGGAACCGGCGCAGGCTGTAGGAGTCCTGCGGGATGCCGTCGGGGCCGATCAGCTGCGCCCCGACCGCCCCCACGTCGTCAGCGCTTTCCCCTGCGGCGAGCAGGCGCTCGATCGCCTCCCGCGACACGAGGATGTCGGGATTGAGGATCAGGACCCACGGCGTGTCGGTCTCGTGCACGCCGGCGTTGACCCCCCCCGCGAAGCCGAGGTTGCGGTCGGCGGCCACCAGGCCGACCTGCGGCGCCCTCAGCCGCACGTACTCGTTCGTGCCGTCGAGGGAGGCATTGTCCACGACAACGACGGGCCAGCCGGTCGCCAGCGCCGGTGGCAGCGCGTGTGCCAGGTGCGGCCTGGCGTTCCACGTGACGAAGACGAGGGTGACGGGAGCGTGTGGCACGAGTGCGCCCGCAGTGTGCCACGATGCGGGGCGCCCATGTCCGACGGTCCGGTGCCGCCCACCCTCACGGTCGTGGTGCCCGTGTGGCACGACACCGACGCCCTGGCCGGCCTGCTGGCCCAGGCGCGCGCGGCCGGCGAGCAGTGGATCGTGGTCAACGGCGACGCGGCCGACCGGTCGCTCGACGAGCTGCGACGTGCGCACGGCGACGTCACCTGGCTGGACACCGCGCCGGGGCGTGGCCGTCAGCTCGCCGCAGGGGTTGCCGAGGCTCGCGGAGACGTGGTCCTCCTGTTGCACGCCGACACGCGGCTCGGCCGGGGCTGGCGCGCCGAGGTGACCGCCGCGGCGCCGGGCGCGTCCTATCACTGGGGCTGCTTCCGGTTGCGGCTGGATGCCCCGGCGTGGCAGGCCCGGGCCATCGAGGCGATGGTGCGGGCGCGCGTGCGGTTGTTTCGGTTGCCGTACGGGGATCAGGCGATCTTCGTGCGGCGGACCACGCTCGAGCAGGTGGGCGGCGTCCCGCCCCTGCCGCTGATGGAAGACGTGGCCCTGGCGCGGGCCCTGGCGCGGCTGGGGCCGCCGTGGCGGTCGCGGGTGCCGGCCCTGACGTCGGCACGCCGATGGGAACGCGACGGCTGGGCGCGCCGGACGCTGCGCAACTGGTGGACGATGGGCCGCTACCTGTGTGGGGTGCCACCGGAGCGCCTCGTCGGCACATATGCAGGCAGGGCGCCCCACGAGGGCGCCGGAGAAGACGGAACGGACCGATGCTGATTCGCACCACGCCGCAGATTCCGACGCGCGAGATCACCGACGAACGGCTGTACCTCGACAGGCGCGCGTTCCTGCGGGCCTCCGCCGGCGCCGCCGCGGGCGGGATCGCCGGCGCCTTGTTGCCGGTGGACGAGGCCGCCGCGCAGACGACCCTGCCCAACGTCCGGAAGAGTCCGCTCAGCACCACGGGCGAGACGCTCAACTCGTTCGAGGACATCACCAGCTACAACAACTTCTACGAGTTCGGCACCGACAAGAGCGACCCGAAGGCCTACAGCGGGAAGTTCAAGCCGTCGCCCTGGACCGTCAAGGTCGACGGCGAGGTCGGCAAGCCCGGCGACTACGCCCTCGAGGACTTCCTCAAGTGGTTTCCGCTCGAGGAGCGCGTCTACCGGCTGCGGTGCGTCGAGGCGTGGTCGATGGTAATCCCGTGGGTGGGCTTCCCGCTCGGCGACCTGATCAAGCGCCTGGAGCCGACCGCCAAGGCCCGCTACGTCGAGTTCACCACGGTGCAGCGTCCAGCGGAGATGCCCGGGCTGCGCTCGCCGGTGCTCGATTGGCCGTACCGCGAGGGGCTGCGGCTCGACGAGGCCCTGCACCCGCTGACGATCATGGCCGTCGGGCTGTACGGCAAGACACTGCTGAACCAGAACGGCGCGCCGATGCGCCTCGTGGTGCCGTGGAAGTACGGCTTCAAGAGCGCCAAGTCGATCGTCCGCATCCGCTTCACGGCCAACCAGCCGCAGACGGCCTGGAACCTGTCCGCGCCGCAGGAATACGGCTTCTACTCCAACGTGAATCCGCAGGTCGATCATCCGCGCTGGAGCCAGGCGCGGGAGCGCCGCATCGGCGAGTTCTTCCGGCGCGAGACCCTGATGTTCAACGGCTACGCCGATCAGGTGGCAGGGCTGTACAAGGGGATGGATCTGAAGAGGAATTACTGACGTTTAACGTTTAACGTTTGACGTTTGACGTTTGACGTTTGACGCCGAACGCCGAAACCACCGCGTAGCCGTCGCCCTTGGGCGACGGTCCCGTTCGTCCCCCCAGCCCGCCACGTGACTCCCCGTCAAGCCAAGCCCCTCATCTGGATACTCTGCCTCGCGCCGCTCGCGTGGCTGGTGTATCGCGCCGTGTTCGGGGGGCTCAGCCCCAACCCGATCGACGACATCACCGACGAGACGGGGGAGTGGGCGCTGCGTCTGCTCCTGGTCAGCCTGGCGGTGACGCCCGTTCGTCGCCTCACCGGGTGGAACGGCGTCATCCAGTGGCGCCGCCTGCTGGGGCTGTTCGCGTTCTTCTACGTGTGCCTGCACCTGGCCACGTACGTGGTGCTCGACCAGTTCTTCGATCCCGCGGCCATCTTCGCCGACGTCGCCAAGCGGCGGTACATCACGGTGGGGGTCGCCGGCTTCCTCACGCTGCTGCCACTGGCGATCACCTCCACCACAGGATGGATCCGGCGGCTCGGGCGGCGATGGCAGGCGTTGCACCGCCTGGCCTACCTCGCGGCGGTCTGCGGCGTCGTGCACCTGTTGTGGATCGTCAAGGGGAAGGACCTGAGCGAGCCGATGGCCTACGGCGCGGTGCTCGCCGTGCTCATGGCCGTCCGCGTCGTGTACTGGGTGCGATAAGCGCTGCCGGCGCCGATTCCCGACTCCCGATTCCCGACTCCCGATTCCCGATTCCCGATTCCCGATCCCTACGAACACCCGGCCGCGCCGCAGCGACGGAAGATGTCGATCACCTTGTTGTAGGCAATCGCCGCCATCTCGTCGTAGCCGGCCTGGTTCGGGTGCAGCCCGTCGGGGCCCATGTCGATCCCGGGATAGCGCTCGCGCAATACCTGCTGTTCCGCGGCCAGCGCCTCCAGCCGGTTGTTGTAGTCGGTGACCTGCGACGGCGTCGTGGACGGGTTGCCGAAGATGTCGTTGCCGTAGGACTGGAACAGCTCCAGCACCACCTGCGCGCCCTTCGCCTTGGCGTCGATCACCATGTTCCTCATGTAGGAGACGACCAGTGACGTCGGCGTGTTGGCGTTGAGGTCGTTGACGCCCTCGAGGAACAACGCCACGTCGAAGGGCGCGAAGTAGTCGCGCGGGTCGGGATTGGTCGGGTAGAAGCAGTTCTGCTGGCCGGCCGTGCACCGGGCTGCGCGCACGGCGCCGCCCGGGCTGCTGTTGCCGCCGCTGGTGGTGACGTACTCGCCCGGCCACCCGGCATTGGTCACCAGCGCATACGGGCCGAACTGCGGGTTGGCGGCCAGCAGGTTCTTCAGCTCGCGCGGATAGGGCCGGGCGACCTGTCCCGAGATCTTCTGCGTCGTGCCAGGCACGTAGTTGGTGTACTGCCCCCACGTGAGGCTGTCGCCGAAGGCGAGGATCGTCAGGTAGCGCGTGAACGATGGCGCCCTCACGAAGCGGCCCTGACTGGCCAGCGTCACCGCCGTCGGGCCCGCCGTGCCGTAGCCGGTCGTCGCGGTGCGCACGGGCACGGTGAACGAGATCTCGGTGCCGGCCGGATTCACGGTCGCCGCCACCGCCTGTCCGCCGAAGGAGACCTGCGGCGCGGGGCCGAAGTTCTGCCCCGTGATGGTGACGAGGGTGCCGCCGGTCAGTCGCCCTGACGTCGGCGTCATCCCGGTCACCTGCACGTCGGCCGGGGCGGCCGCCGGCTCGCTGATGGGGCCGGTCCACGGCGTCCCGGCGTTGGCGTGGCCGCCGACGAAGCCGCTCCAGTACATCGCGCGCTCGGCGACGAACGGCTGCGGCGCCGCGCCGACGCTCTCCAGGAAGACGGCGAAGCGCCGGCCCTGCAGCAGCGCGAACTTCTGGTCGGTCTCGGGGTTGCCGGTCACGGCCGGCCAGATGTTGGTGCGCGTGTTGGCCGGGACCTTCACCGTCGCGGTGACGCCGCTGCCGTCCTCGGTGGCGAACGTCGCCTTCACGTCGATGTCGCTCGCGTTCGGGTTCACCAGCAGGAAGAAGCTGTCGAAGCTGACGCCGCCGGGATCGTCACCCTGTCGGCCCTCGGCGAAGGCCCACTTGACCTCGGGCCGCGCGATGCCGGCCACGACGTGCCCTTCCTTCCACGGGAACGTCGGCGTCGTGGGATCGTCGGCGGCGGGCGCGCCCCAGTAGACGGCGCGTTCGGCGACGATCGGGATCGAGCTGTCGATGCGCACCGAGAATGCCGTCGACGGCAACAGCAGCGTCCCGTCGTCGGCCCGCTCCTGGTCGGTCCAGATGTTGAAGCGACTCCGCGCCAGGACGGTGTAGGTGCGCGTCACCGGCGCGCCGCTGTCGCGGAAGTAGGTGGCCGTCACCGTCGCCGGCTGCGCGTTGTCGTTGCCGATGAGCAGGAACGTCTCGAACGCGGTCGTCGCGCTTCCGCCCGTGAACCCTTCTGCGAAGTACCAGCTGCGGCGTCCCTCGGTGACGCCGAGCGCGTCGTGGCCGCTGCGGAAGTCGTCGAAGTACATCGCCCGCTCGGCGACGACCGGCTGGTCCGACTCCACGACGGTCGAGAAGCCCTGGTCGGCGAGCCTCGGATTGGCGCTGGGCCAGAGCGTGGCGCGATTGCCCGCCTCCACCGTGATCGCCTCGGAGACGCTGGTCCCGTCGCCCTTGAGGTAGCGCGCCGTGACCCTCGCGGCTCGACTGCCGGGGTTGGCGATGAGGATGAACGTGCTGAAGACGCCCGAGGCGCCCTCGGCAAGGATCCAGCGCGTGGCCGGCGCGGTCACGCCGCTGGCGCCGGTGCCACCGGCGTAGGGGGTGCCGCTGAGCGGGAAGAACATCGACCGCTCGACGACGATGTCGGCCGGCGTGCTGGTGTCCTTCACCACTGCGGAGACCTGGGCCGAGGCCGCGCCATTGAGTGCCGCGAACTCCTTCTTGATGTTGACCGTGAGGCGACCGGTCGCCGGCAGGGTGAAGGTCTTCTCCAGCGGGCTGCCGGGAGGCGTGATCAGGGCATCGGGGGCCGGGAGCAGCTTGACCGTGACGGTCAACGCACTTGCCGACGGATTGCCGACCAGGATGTCCTCGTCGAACGTGCCGTTGCTGGCGCCCTCGGCCAGGAACCACGTGCTGGACCCCTGGGCCTCCGCCCGGTCCGCCATCGCCACGCACAGGAGGAGCGCGAGCACGAACCGGGGCCAGGCTGACGGCGAATTCATCTGGAGAAAATCGGTACGACCGGGGTTTCAGGGTAGCCCGGCGCCATCTCGGCCGCAAGGCGAGACGCTGCCGCCCCCGCCGCTGCCCGCCGTGCCGGTGCTCATACCAGTTGCCCCGCTGCCGGCTGCCCGGCGCCCGGTATCCGGCACCCGCCCTACTTGATGGCCGCCTTGATGGCCCCGTAGACGAAGCTGGCCATCTGGTCGTAGCCGTTCTGGGTCGGGTGCACGCCGTCCTCGCCGATCTCGACGCGGGTGTCGAAGTCCACGCGCAGGAACTTCTCCTCGGTGGCCATTGTGGCGATGGCAGACCAGAGGTCACTGCGCATGACGTGGATGCGGCCCATCACCACGGTGGCGCCGGAGTCGCGCGCCGCGCGCCCCATCGTTCGGAGTCCGTTGGCGATGGTGGTGCCGGTGAAGACCGTTGCGTTCTGGTCGTTGAAGCCCTCGAGAATCACGACGACGTCGTACTTCTTCGCGGCCACCAGCGTGACGATCCGGTCGACGCCGCGGGTGGTATTGCTCGAGCACCCGACCGTAGTGACGCACTCCCCGGAATAGCCTTCGTTGTCGACCGTCGCGCCGCTCCCGAACCGCGCGTCGGCGCGGAGCAGGCCCTGCAGGCCCGCCGGGTAGGGGAGCGCCGCCTGGTACGCGGGGAGTCTGGTCGGGGTCGTGGACGGCGGCACGGGCGGGGCGTACTCGACGATCGTGCCGTACGTCATGCTGTCGCCCATCGCCAGCACCCGGAACCGGCGCGTGAACGTGCCGACCGTCTGCGTCGTGCCGGCGGTCGTCAGGCGGATGGTGCTCGCCGCGAGCGTGCCGAAGCCGGTGAGCGCCGTGCGCAGCGGCGCGAGCGCCGTGATCTGCGTGGCGGTCGCCGACTGGATCGTCGCCGCCAGCCCATCCACAGTGACCTCGGGCGTGCCGGCGAACCCCGTGCCGGTGATGGTGATCAGCTCGCCGCCGCTGAGGCGCATCTCCCTGGGCGTGTAGCCGGTCACCGTGACCGCGCCCGGTGCCCGCGAGGGGCTGACGATTGCGCCGGTCCACGGCGTCCCCATGTTGACGTGGCCGCTGGCGAAGTCGGCGTAGAGGTACACGGCACGCTCGGCGACGAACGATGCGCCTCCCGTGCTCTCGAGGAACGTCGCGAAGCGGCGATTGGCCAGCGCCGCGAACTCCGGCAGGGCCGCCGTCGGCCAGATGTTGGCGCGGCCGCGCGCCGGGACGACCACCGTGCTCGTGAGGCCGCCGCCGTCCTCGGCCATGAAGGTGGCCTTGACGGTGACGTCGGCGTTCGAGGGGTTGGACAGCAGGAAGAACGTGCTGTACGGACGATTGCCGGCGTCGACGCCGTCGCGGCCCTCCGCAAAGGCCCACTTCGGCGACAGCACGGTGGATCCGGCCGTCGCGTGCCCTTCGCGCCACGGGAACGTCGGCGTGGACGGGTCGGCCGCCGAGGGCGTGCCCCAGTACATGGCGCGCTCGGCGACGATCGGCCGGGTCGCGGTGACCGTCATGCCGAACGAGGCCGCCTTGAGCCGCGCGTCCGCCTCGCGGCCTTCCTGATCCACCCAGATGGTGAGTCGCTGGTTGGGGCCGAGCGGGTACGTGCGTGCGACGGTCTGCCCGGAGTCCAGCTGGTAGGTGACCGTGGCCGTGGACGCGGCGTCGCTGGGGTTGGCCAGCAGCAAGAACGTCTCGAAGGCCGTCGTCGCGTTGCCGCCGGTGAAGCCTTCGGCGAAGTACCAGGTGTTGCTCGCCTCGGGGACCCCCAGCGCATCGTGACCACTGCGGGCGAAGCCGCTGCCGGTCGTCGACGGATCGAAGTACATCGCGCGTTCCGCGACGATGTCCTCGCCGGCCTCGAGGCTCTCGACCACCGTGGAGAACTCGGCCGACCCGAGCTGGGTGGGGTAGTCGTTCTGCGGCCAGAAGGTCGTCCGACTGCTCGGTGGGAGCGCCTGGGTGAACGTGATCACCTCGCCGGTGCTCTTGAGATACCTGACGCGGACGGTGGTCGACGAGGTGTTGGGGTTGGCCACGAGGATGAACGTGCTGAACGCGCCGCTCGCACCCTCGGCGAGGATCCAGCGGGGTTCGGCCTGCGTGACGCCGCTCGCGTTGTGCGCGCCGAGGCGCGTGCCGTCGGGGAAGTACATCGAGCGCTCGACGACGATGTCGGCCGGGGTCGTCGAGTTGGCGACGGTTGCCGACACCTCGGCAGAGGCGGCGCCGTTCAGACCCGGAAGCTCCTGCGCCACCCGCACCGTGAGGCGGCTGGTCGGGCCGAGGGGGAACGTCTTGCTCAACACGGCGCCCGGCGCGATGACGGCGCTGGCGTCGGGCAGCAGGCGCACGGTGACGGCCAGCGTCAAGGCGGTCGGGTTGGCGACGAGGATTTCCTCCTCGAGCACGGCGTTGCTGGCGCCCTCGGCCAGGAACCAGCGCGAGGCGTCCTGGGCTGCCACCGGCACGACCACGACCAACAGGGAGACGAACAGCGCGGCGACTCGAAGCATGGCAGGCACGTGGAACGATTCCTCTTACGGGACGCGCTCGTACAGGACCGTGGTCTCGTCGCGTGCGATCGCACGCCAGCGTCCCGAGGCGTCGATCAGGTCGCGGGCTTCGCGACGCTGGCTGCCGTACTCCGCGAGGTGGAGGACGAGGTAGCGCACGCCGGCACGGTCCAGTTCGTCGAAACTGGCGCTCCTGAATGGAAAGTACCAGAGGACGTCGGCCCGGCGTCGATACGATTCCGGCGTGAAGCCGCTGTAGCCGTTGAGCAACGGCTTCCAGTGCGTGGTCGAGTCGAGCATGTAGTTGGCGTTGCGGGGCACGTCGATGCCGCGCCACCAGAACGGCATCTCGGCCACGACCCCGTCGGGGCGGGTCGCCAGCACCGCGTACACCGACGAGATGGGAGCTGCCGGCACGTACGGCACAGGACCACGGAACGCCTCGACGTTCACCGCCACCAGCGCAAGCCCTGCCAGGACCCCGGCGCGCTGCGGCCATCGTCGAGCCATCGCCGCGACCCCGAAGGCCGCGAGGATGGCCAGGCCTGTCAGCAGGAGGACGCCGAAGCGAGAGGCGGCGCGCACGCCGCTGGCGAACGGCACCAGATGGTAGAAGGCGCGGTACACCGGCGTGGCTGGCCCGAACGACAGCACGAGACCGACGGCAACGAGGCCCATCGCGATGCGCACGTGTGGGTGTCTCCACGCCGGGACGGCGTCGGTGCCATCGGCCGCGCGGGCCGGCCGGCCAGCCGCGTCCATCGCCCGGGGGCTGCGCCACCCCAACGCCGCGAGTGCCAGCAGCACGGCGGCCACTCCGGGGAAGAGGGAATCGCGCGGCTCACGCGTCTGGTACACGTGGCGCGCCCACGCCTCGTGGACGCGCGCCGGCGTGGCCATGTAGGCCGCGCCGTTGGCCGACATCGCCGCGACGAGGTCGAGCGATCGCTCGAAGCCGTGCGTCGCCTGCATCTCGCGGTAGGCGTGCATCACCGGCACGACGGGGAGCGCCAGGAGCACGCTGCCGACGACGGCGCCGGCGACGAGGGGTCGCCAGGGCGGCTGCAGCCAGCCGCGCAGGCGCACGACCAGCACGATCAGGCCGCAGACGATGCCGAAGATGGCCAGGTAGCCCGAGGTCAGGGCCAGCAGCGCCGTCGCGACGCCGGCCAGCGCGCCGTGCCACCAGCGCCGTTCCTGCGGGTCGCCGAGGGCGTCGAGTGCCACCAGGAGCAGCGGCAACCCGTAAGCGTGGATGGCCTGGATGTGGCCCATGCTCACCAGGGAGTGCGCGTTGAACGCGTACAGGCTGGCGGCGACCAGGGCCGGCCAGAATCGCCCCGTCCATCGCCAGGCCAGCCACCACATGGACCACGCCGACAGCGCGTATCCGAGCAGCAGCGAGAGGTTGTAGGTCAGCACCGGCCCGGCGCCCGCGGCGCGCACCGGCACCGAGAGCGCACCCGGAATGATGACCGGGTCGGAGAACGCGATGGTGTTGCGTTCGGGATGGAAGATGTTGCCCGCGAGCACGCGCGAGGGCGCCGTCACCAACGCATGCGCCACCCAGGTGATGGCCCAGGTGTTGAGGACGGTGTCCTTGTTGTCGTTGCGACTCAGCGTCGCCGGGGCGGATGCCAGCGGCCAGGTGTGGATCACCGAGAGCAGCAGGCAGATGGCGAAGGCCGCGAGTGCGCGGCGCGCTCGCGGCAGCTGGGGCTCAGGGCTCAAGGCGCAGGGGCTCAGGGCTTGACGGCTCAGGGCTCACGGCTCACGGCTCAAAGGTCAGAAGCTCCGAGTCCCGAGCGCCAAGGCCCAAGACTCAAGGCCCAAGGCCCAAGGCCCAGGGCCCAGGGTCCAGGGTCCAGGGCCCAGGGCCCAGGGCCCAAGGCCGAGCGGCGCCCTCGGACGCACGAGCGTGCGGCGTCCGAGGGCGTGAGCGTGCGTTACGGGTTCAGCGGGCAGCCCTTGCCCGGCTTGTCGTTGCGGCGGTCGCAGGGCTGCAGCGGGAACTCGCGGGCGACCTTGGTGAGCAGGTCGCTCGACACCTGGTCGGCGCCCGACTGCGTGGGAGTGCCGCCCGAGGTCTGCACCCGGAACAGCGACTGCCGATAGATCTCCGCGCCGAGCGACGTGTCGGTGGTCACGCCCCAGATCGCGTCGCCCAGAGCCTTCACCGACGTCGAGTCGAGGCTGCCGATGGCGGTCTCTTCCCACTTGGTCATGAAGATGGTGATCTTGCGGTTCTTGGCGCTGGTCACCATGCTGCGCAGGGCGTTGGCCACGCTGTTGACCGAGATGCCCGCCTCGACGTCGTTGACGCCCGTGGCGAAGATGACGCCATCGAACTCGTCGGACAGGTTGGCGGCCTTCACCTGGTCGGCCAGCGACGGGAAGCGCGCCGAGCCCGCCGTGCCGGTGCAGCCGGGACCGGTGGCCGAGGTGCACTCGTTGGCGACGCCGGCGTTGGTCACCTTCACGTACTCGCCGAACTGCAGCACCTTCTGGCCGGTCGGCGACTGCGCGGCGCTGCCGCTCGTCGTGTAGAGGTCCTTCTGGTACGCCTTGAGCCGGTTCTCGAGGCTCTTCGGCCATGGCGTCGCGAGGCCGCCGCCGAGCACGTGCTCGTCACCGAAGGCGAGCAGGTTCAGCCGGAACGTGAAGCCGTTGGTCAGCGTCGTGCTGCTGCCGTCGGGGTTGACCACGCGCACGGTGGTCGGGCCGGCCGTCTGGTAGCCGTTGTAGAAGTCGCGCGCCGGCGTGAGCAGAGTGATGGTCGAGCCGTCCTGCGACACGACGACGCTCTGGCCCTGGTCGACGTCGGCGAGCACCGTGTTGGCGTTCCGATCGGCGGTCCAGGCCGCGTTGTCGAAGTACACCTTCGCGCCCTGCTGGAAGCCGCCGCCGCGAATCGTGACCGCCTGGCCACCGCTGATGCGGCCGATCGACGGCGACACCTCGGTGATGGCGAAGGCCGGGGCCACCGGCGGCGTGGCGATGGTGCCCGTCCACGGCGTGCCGACGTTCACGTGACCGGCCAGGAAGCCGTCGCCCGAGTACACGGCGCGCTCGGCCACGAACGTCGCGCCAGCGCTCGCCGGGCAGGCGGGATCGGCACTGGCAATCGACTCGAGGAAGGTGGCGAAGCGCTGGCCCGACAACTCCACGAAGTCGGCCGTCCAGATGTTGGCGCGCGAGTTGGCCGGCACGCACAGCGAGCGCACGATGCCCTTGCCGTCTTCACGGACGAACGTCGCCTGCACCTTGATCGGCGTGCCGTTGGGGTTGGCCAGCAGCATGAACGTGTTGAACGTCGTCGCGCTCGTGCCGAAGACGCCCTGCTGTCCCTCG
This sequence comes from Luteitalea sp. TBR-22, assembly GCF_016865485.1. Taxonomy (NCBI): domain Bacteria; kingdom Pseudomonadati; phylum Acidobacteriota; class Vicinamibacteria; order Vicinamibacterales; family Vicinamibacteraceae; genus Luteitalea; species Luteitalea sp. TBR-22. The sequence continues at coordinate 2,695,967 of NZ_AP024452.1, forward strand.
GCGAACGCCCACTTGGCCTGCGCGGCCGTCACGCCGGCCGTCGCATGGCCTTCACGCCAGGGGAACGGTGCCCAGGTCGGGTCCGAGGCCAACGGGGTGCCCCAGTACAGCGCGCGCTCGGCCACGATTGGCTGGGTCGCCGTGACGCGCATGCCGAAGGCGGCCGCCTTGAGGCGGGCGTCGACGGCGCGGCCTTCCTGGTCCACCCACACGGTAGTGCGCTGACGGGGCTGCAGCGGGTAGTTGATCGTCACCACCTGGCCGCTGTCGAGCAGGTAGTCCACCGTCGCGATGGTGGCCGTGTTGTTGGTGTTGGCCAGCAGCAGGAAGGTCTCGAAGGCGATCGAGCCGTTTCCGGCGGTGTTGCCCTCGGCGAAGAGCCAGGTGGTGCTCGGGCTGGTCACGCCCAGGGCATCGTGGCCGCTCTTGAAGGCGTCGAAGTACATCGCGCGCTCGGCGATCACCTCGCTGCCGGGCGTGAGCGACTCGATCACCGTCGAGAAGTCTGCCGATCCGAGGGCGACGTGCTCGCCGCGCGGGTAGAAGGTGACGCGCGAGTTGGCCGGCGCCGTCTGGGTGGTGGTGAACGACTGGCCGGTACCGGTGAGGTACGTGGCGCGCACCTCGGTCGGGGTGGCGTTCGGGTTGGCCACCAGGACGAAGGTCTCGAACACCCCGCCGGTGCCCTCGGCCAGGGTCCAGGTCTCGGAGAGGCCGTCCTGGGTGACGCCGCTGGCGTTGTGCGAGCCGGGCTGCGTGGCGCCCTGGAAGTACATCGTGCGCTCGACGACGATGTCGGCCGGGGTCGTGGTGTTGGCCACGACGGCCGTCACGCGGGCCGAGGCGCTGCCGTTGAGGTTGAAGTCGGACCCGAGGCGCACCGTGAGCCGCGACGAGGCCGCGAGCGGGAACGACTTGGTCAGGGTCGGGGCCTGCGCGTCGGCCTGCGGCAGCAGGGTGACGGTCACCGTGAGCGCCTGCGAGGACGGGTTGCCGACGAGAATCTCCTCGGTGAAGGTGCTGTTGTTGGCGCCCTCGGCCAGGAACCACGTCGACGCGCCTTGCGCGAACGCGTGCGGCACGGTGGCCAGGAGGGCGAGGGCCGCCAGAGCGGCGCCACGGAACCAGGTCATGCGAAGCCTCCGCTGCCGCAGGAACCCGGCCATCGGGAACGGCGGCAAACCCTCGGATTATAGGAGAAAGAAGAAGAAAAATCCCCGCAGTCGGATTTGATTTCGAATAAAGCGTCGGTCGGCGAATTTGCCCGGGTTTGCGCGCGGCATCCTGGCCCGTTCGAGCCTGCCGTGCCGACGCCGGGCAGACGGCCGTCGGTTCCGGCCACATTTCTGTCAGGCCGCGTGCAGTTTCGTAATCACGGCCCCTTGCTCCCTCGCGGGGCCAGAGCGGAAACGGCCCCGTGACGGCGTCGATATTGGAAAACTCGACGGCAGGGGAGTTGCAGTGTCGCGGGTTGGCATGTCCCCGCTTCCCCGGACGCCACGTCCCTCGCTCGCTGCCCTCTCTGCGCTGGCCTGCGCCACATGGCTGGCGTGCGCACCGTCACCTGCGCTTGCCGCCACCCTCAAGGCACGTACCGACGCCGAGGAGATTGCCGCCGCTGACCGCATCGTGCGCGGACGGGTCGAGTCGGTCCGCACCGAACGCCGCGCCGGGTCGGGCGCCATCGAGACGGTGGCGCGTGTCCGCGTGGTCGACGACTACACGGGCGGCACCGATCGGGTCATCGAGATCCGTGAACTCGGGGGCACCGTCGGCGACACCACGTTGGTGGTCCCCGGCGCCGCGCGGTTCCTCGTGGGTGACGACATCGTCGCCCTCGTCGAGCGCAAGGCGGGCGGGTGGCGTCCGTCGGCGATGGGGCGTTCGATCTTCGGCGTGCGCCAGTCGGCCGCCGGCACCGAACTGGTACGCCAGGACACCGACGAACCCCTCGTCGGTGCGGCGACGCCGGGACCCGGCCGTCGGTCGCTGGCCAGTTTCGACGCCGCCGTCCGGGCAGTGCGCCGGCAGGCGCCGACGCGGCTGTCTTCTCCCGGCGTCGCCCCTTCCATCGGCGAGGTGGCCGCCGTGATGCCGACCGTGGAAGGCTTCCGCCTCCTCGGCAACATGCGCTGGCACGAGGCCGACAGCGGCCTGCCGGTGACCTGGTACCGCAACACGCTGACCGCGCCACCGCTGGACTCGGGCAACAGCGAGGCCGAACTCGGGCAGGCGATGGCCGCCTGGACCAACCCCGCGTCCGCTTCGATCACCCTGGTGTACGGCGGCACGCGGGTGGTGGCCGCCAACGCGACGCTGAACTGCGGCGCGCCGCCGGTCCCCGGCGGCGGCCTGATCACCTACGAGGATCCTGACGACGACATCACCACGAGCGGCGTGATCGCCATCGGCGGCGCGTGCTCGGGCAGCCCCACCAGGATCGTCAACGGCACCACCTTCTCCAGGATCACCTACGGGTTCGTGATCTTCACGACGAAGGCGGAGATGGCGCCCCTGGGTCAGTCCCTGTTCCTGGCGCGGGTTGCCGAGCACGAGGTCGGGCACGCCATCGGCCTTGGCCACACGCCGACCGATGGCTCGGTCGCCAACGCGACCAGCAACATCATGTACCCCTCGTGCTGCCAGACGGTGACGCCGGTGCCGCCGGCGATCGGCCCCGACGACCTCGCCGGGCTGCAGTTCATCTACCCGGTCGACAGTGGCAGCGGCGGGTCGTGCACGTACGACGTGACGCCGTCGGTCCAGTCGATCGGCTACGGCGGCGGCGTGGTGACGCCGTTCTCGGTCAACACCGGCAGCGCCTGCACGTGGAGCGTGGCGAGCACGGCGTCCTGGCTCACGCTGTCGGGGCCGGCCACCCGCACAGGACCGGGCACCATCAGTTACGTGGCGGCGGCCAACAACGGCACGGCGCGCGGCGCCGCGGTGACCATCGCCGGCAAGGGCGTGACCGTGCAGCAGGAGGCCTCGCCGGTGATCGCCCCGACCGACACCGACAACGACGGCCTGCCGGACGCCTGGGAGATTCAGGCCGGGCTGAATCCTGCGGTCGGGACCGGCGCCGACGGCGCGACCGGCGACCCCGACGGCGACGGACTCACCAACCTGCAGGAGTACCAGCGTCGCCTGCATCCGCGCGGCGTCGTCCAGCGGTACCTCGCCGAAGGGGTGCAGAACACGTTCTTCGCGACGCGCATCGCGCTGGTCAACCCGAGCGCGACCGTGACGGCCTACGTGCAGCTCCGCTTCGCGACGCCGCCCGATGCCGACGGCGTGGTGACCACGACCGAGCACTGGGTGACGATCGCGCCGCGCCGGCGGGCGACGCTGGACGTCGGCACGGTGGCCGGGGTGCGCGACTCGTTCGCCACGACGATCGAGTCGAGCACGCTGGTGGTCGCCGACCGCACGGTCAGCTGGGATGGCACCGGCTACGGCAGCCACGCCGAGAGCGCCACCGAGGCGCCGCGCACCACCTGGTACTTCGCCGAAGGCGCGACGATGGCCGGCTTCAACACGTTCTACCTGCTGTTGAACCCGGGTACGGCAGCCGCCGAGACGACGATCACGTACCTGCGCGCCGGTCGTGCCCCGCGGACCAAGTCCTACACCGTGGCGCCGGGGGCCCGCCTGACGGTCTGGGTGGACATGGAGCGCTGGTCCGACGGTGACTCGCTCGAGGCCGCCGAAGTCTCGGCGCGGATCGACGCCTCGGCGCCGATCATCGCCGAGCGGGCCATGTACCTCGATCGCAACGGCCAGGTGTTCACGGCGGGCCACGACAGCGTCGCCCTGACGGCGCCGGCCGAGCGCTGGCTGCTCGCCGAGGGCGCCACGGGCAGCTACTTCGACCTCTTCATCCTGCTCGCCAACCCGTCGAGCCAGGACGCCAACGTGCGTCTCCGGTTCCTGCTCGGCGACGGCACCGTCATCGAGCACCGGGAAATGGTGCCGGCGATGGCGCGTGGCACGGTCTGGGTCGACGCCCTCGGTCGCGATGCGACCCTGATCGCCCGCAACCCGGACTACGCACGGTTGGCCGACACCGCGGTCTCGACCGACGTGATCGTCGACAACGGCGTCGGCATCCTGGTGGAGCGGTCGATGTGGTGGCCGGGGGATTCGAGCACATGGGGCGAGGCGCACAACAGCGGCGGCGTGACGGCCCCGGCGTTAAGGTGGGCTCTGGCCGAGGGGGAAGTGGGCGGCGCGCGCAACACCAAGACCTACGTGCTGGTGAGCAACCCGTCGGGCACCAGCGCGACCATCACGGTGACGATGGTGTCGGAGACCGGCGCGCCCGAGCAGCAGGTCTACACGGTGGGCGCCAACAGCCGCTTCAACATCGCCCTGGGCGACGCGGGATTCTTCCCCAGTGCTCTCGGCAAGCGGGTCGGCCTGCTCGTCGAGAGCAGCGCCGTGCCGATCGTCGTCGAGCGCGCGATGTACAGCGACGCGGGCGGGCAGCAGTGGGCGGCGGGCACCAATGCGGTGGCGACCAAGCTGCCCTAGCAATTTGAGATTTGAAATCTGGAATTGATCGGCGGCCGGCCTGTCGGCCTTGCCGCTCGAGGATCCCGAGGGGCGGCGGCGTAGCCGCGCCCCCGAGAATTCCAAAGTTCGAATTTCGAATTGTCAGCCGCGTGCCACCAGGCCCCGCGCCAGCGTCAGCAGCATCTCGATGGCGACGTCGTTGTGCCCGCCTTGCGGGACGATGATGTCGGCGTACCGCTTGCTCGGCTCCACGAACTCGAGGTGCATCGGCTTGACGGTGCCCAGGTACTGGTCGATGACCGACTGCACGGTGCGCCCGCGCTCGGCGATGTCGCGCTGCAGGCGCCGGATGAAGCGCGTGTCGTCGTCGGCGTCGACGAACACCTTCACGTCCATCAGCTCGCGCAGCGCCTTGTCGGCGAAGATCAGGATGCCCTCGACGATGATCGCGGCGCGCGGCGCGATGACGTCGCTGGCCTCGAGGCGATTGTGGCGCGCGAAGTCGTACTGGGGCGCCTCGACCGCCTGCCTGGCGCGCAAGGCGCGCACGTGCTCCACCAGCAGGTCGGTCTCGAGCGAGTCGGGATGGTCGTAGTTGAGGGCGGCGCGTTCCTCGAGGCGCAGGTCGCTGCGGTCGCGGTAGTAGCGGTCGTGCTCCAGCACGGACACGTGGGCATCGCCGAGCGAGGCGGTGAGCCGCCGCACGACCGTCGTCTTGCCTGATCCCGAGCCCCCGGCGATGCCGATCACCACGGGCGTCACGCGCGCATCCGTCATGCGCGTGATGGTAATTGGAATTTTGAAATTTGAAATTGTGGGCGGCCGGCCTCCGGCCGTGCCGCTCGATATACCCGAGGCGAGGGGCCGAAGGCCCTCGCCCGAGAATTTCAAATTTCGAATTTCAAATTGCCAGCGTCAGTGGAAGCGCTCCTGCCCGGTCCGCATCCGGTCGGTCAGTTCCGAGCAGAAGGTGTGCAGGTCGGTGGGCGAGAAGTTGAGGCGCGCCAGCACGTCGCCTTCGATCGGGCCGTCGATCTCGGCGATGAGCGGGCCGAAGCCGGACAGCTTGGCGACGCCGTTGGACAGGTGCACCACGTCGCAGATCGTGCTCCGCGCGGCGGCCGGCGTGTGGTGATGCGTGATGGCGGCGGCGACGCGCTCGGGCAGGCCCCAGTGGCGCGCCACGTACCCGCCCAGTTCACCGTGATCCATGCCGAGCACCTGGCGCTCCGCCTCGATGCGCGACAGGCTGCCGCTGGTCCAGGCGGTGCGGAGGGCGGTCAGCGTCGCCTCGTCCATCGCCTCGTCGAGCACCACCTTGCCCACGTCGTGGAGCAGCGACGCGGTGACGGTTTCCGGTGGGATCGGCGTGCGGGCGCGCCGGGTGACGATCTCGGTGGCCAGCGCGGCGGCGACCGCGTGCTGCCAGAGGCGGCCCGGCTGCAGGTCGAAGGCCGGCAGGGGCTTGAGGAGCCGCGGCCGGACGCCTTCGGCGATCGCCAGCGACAGGGCCGTGCCCACGCCGATCCGCATCAGGGCATCGCGCACCGTGCTCACCGACGGCAAGTGGGCCGTCCAGGCGGAGTTGGCGAACCGGAGCACGCGCGCGGTGAGGCCGAGGTCGAGCCTGACCACTTCCTCGACGTCGCGGATCATCCACTCGCTCTGGCTGAGGAGCGTGACCAACCGCGTAGCCGTGGCCGGGAGCGGCTCGAGCGCGTCGGCCTGCCGGAGCAGGCGCTCGCGCGTCAGGGGCGTCGGGGAGCGTGGGTCTGGGGCCACCATCGTGTCTGGACTATCGGCAGTAAGGGGCCATCCCTGCAGTACCGTCGTCAGAAGGTCGCCACGATGGCGGCCGCGGCCACCGTGTCGGCCTTGGTGAAGCCGGGGACGGGCTCGTTCCGGTAGGTGATCTCGTGTGACAGCTTGAGGGCCAGGACGGCGTTGAGGGCGGCCTGCAGGGCGGCCACGTGCGACAGCCGCCAGTCGCTGGTGCGCTCGACGTCGGCCTTGACCGAGGCATCGTTGGAGATGCGGTTGCGCCGGGTGAACTCCCACTGGTGCCGCAGGCCGAGGTCCATGGTGGCCAGGTAGCGGCCGGGGCCGCGCGTCCGGTCCTCGCCGATGTAGCCGAAGCCCGAGTCCAGCGCCAGCCGCTGTGGTTCGCCCTTGATGAGCAGGGCCGTGACGCCCGCCGCGCCGTCGACGCTGTTGTCGATGCCCGCGAACGTGTTGCGCAGGTAGTTGGCCCGGGCGAACACCTCCGCCGCATCGCCGATCCGCCGGGCGGTCTTGAACTGGCCGGTGAGGCGGCGCGCGCGCACGGTGCCATCGGTCCGGGTGCGCAGGAAGCTGCCCCGCGACTCCAGCCGCCAGAGGCCGGGCGAGAACACCGCTTCGGCGCCGGTGCCGATCGTCTGGGTCGAGGCCGTGCCGCCGGTGGACACGTACGACAGTTCGGCCTTGCCCTTCACCAACTCCGGCTTGCGGGGCGCGGCGGGCTTTGCCGCGGAAACCCGGGCCACTGGCGCCGGCGGCCCAGGCGGCGCCGTCAACCGGCCCGACACGGCACTTGCCGGCAGGACGATCGGGTCGACGACGAGGGGCAGGGGGGCCGCGGCCACAGGGGCGGGACCCTGCAGGAGCGCGAGCACGATCCAGACAGCGTCTTGCATGGGCGACTGGCGGCCGGGGAGCGACCGCCCACGGGTAGTGTACCGGCGACCGCGTCCGGCCGCAGCGCACGTGGGGCACGCGAGCACGAAGCCCAGCGGCAGTGACCGGGCCGTGGCGTGCCCATTGGGGCGTTCCGGTGCCCACTCACCGCTGGAAACTGCCGCTTCAGGGAAAAGTACGGCTGATGGACAAGGCCCTCGTCATAATTGCGCCGCTGACATCAGGCGTGCTCCGGAGTGGCCCGAGCCGCGCCCCATGATGAGGACCGAGGACAACGATGCCGTACAAGCCGATCAAGTACGTCGAAAAGGGGTTGACCTACGCCGCCAAGGGCGCGTGGGTGGTGTTCGATGCGCTCAATTCCATCAACCGCGCCCCCGGATTCGTGCCGAAGTGGTCGGACAAGCCGTTGCAGAAGTCGTGGGAGAAGGTCAAGCCGCCCCTGGGCTGGCCGCGTGAGACCGACTCGCTGTGCCCGACCTGCGTCCGCGAGGCGCGGCAGGAGATCCTCGACGGCAAGCGCGACGTGTCGGTGCTCCTGAACGAGAAGGTGGGCGAGATCAAGGCCACCATCCTCGAGCGCGACGGCAAGATCCTGATGGTCAAGGATTGCCCCAAGCACGGGCACTTCGAGGACGTCATGGCGATCGACCCGGCGTTCTTCAAGCACCTCGAGGAGTCGTACCCGGGCAGCGACATCCGGGCGCACAACGACGAGACGCTGCACAACCACGGCAGCTCGACGATCAAGTACGGCCGCGGATCGGTGCTGACCATCGACCTCACCAACCGCTGCAACATGATGTGCGACCCCTGCTTCATGGACGCCAACCAGGTCGGGTTCGTCCACGAGCTGAGCTGGGAAGACATCAAGACGCTGCTCGACAACGCCATCACCATCAAGCCGCGCCGGCAGATGTCGGTGCAGTTCTCGGGCGGTGAGCCGACGCTGTCGCCGTACTTCCTCGACGCGGTCCGCTACGCCAAGAAGGTCGGCTACAACTCGGTGCAGGCGGCCACCAACGGCATCGAGTTCGCCAAGAGCCCCGAGTTCGCCAAGGCCGCGGCCGAGGCCGGCCTCCGGTACGCCTATCTGCAGTTCGACGGCATCGGCAATGCGGCCAACTCGCACCGCCTCGTCGGCAACCTGTTCGACGTCAAGCTGCGCGCCATCGAGAACCTCTGGGCCAACGGCGTCGACATCGTCCCGGTCACGACGATCGTCAACGGCGTGAACAACGAGCAGGTGGGCCGCATCATCCGGTTCGCCCTCGACAACCCGCGCAAGATCTCGTTCCTCTCGTTCCAGCCGGTGTCGTTCACGGGCCGCGACGAGGAGGTCACCGACGAGCGCCGCGCCGCGCAGCGCTACACGCTGTCGCACCTGGCGCACGACGTGAAGAACCAGATGCAGATCGGCGAGCCGACCCGCGACTGGTTCCCGATCTCGTTCATGGGCACGTTCACCGACTGGGCCGACCTGGTGAAGGGGCCGCAGCAGGAGTGGGGCAACCTCTCGTGCGGCTGCCACCCCAACTGCGGCGTCGGCATGGCGGTGATGATCGACAAGGAAACGAAGGAGGCCGTGCCGGTCACGGCGTTCCTCGAGGGCAAGCAGCTCGCCCGGGACCTGCAGCGGGTCAACGACGCCGCCCGTGGTCGTCGCCTGTCGATGCTCGGCCTGTCGCTGGCGCTGGCCAAGAACTACGACCCGTTCAAGTCGCCGACGCACTTCAAGCTGACCGACCTGATCAAGAAGTTCGACAAGACCTTCGGCGCCACCGGCAAGAACTACGGCCGCGTCGACGGGCAGCGTACCCTGCAGGACATCGAGCTGCGTCGGCAGGACCGCTGGAACTTCCTGTTCATCGCCGGCATGTGGTTCCAGGACCTGTTCAACTACGACTTCCGCCGCACGGAGCGCTGCATCATCCCGTACGCGACGCAGCAGGGCGAGATCAGCTTCTGCGCCTACAACACGGGCATCGGCTGGCGCCAGATCATCGAGAAGATGCACATGACGGCCACCCTCACCAAGTGGTACGAGGAGCATGGGCGTCACGAGATCTTCGCCGGCGGCAAGGCGGTCAACCTCAGCTCGAAGGAGCACTCGCTGATCCTCGACGCTGACGCGGTGGCCAAGAGCCGCCAGACCGACCTCGACGAGGCCGGCGTGGCCCGCAATGCCCGCGAGGAGAAGCTCCGCGCCCGTGAGGAAGCCAAGAAGCAGGCCGAGAACGAGCGCATGGCGGCCCTGTACCGTCAGCACGTCCTGAAGGAGCCGGCCCCCGCGCTGGCGACGGGCCTGCAGATCCAGGGCCTGAAGAAGGCCCCGGCCCAGCCGAAGGCCGAGCCGGAGCCGACGGTCAACTGACGGAGTTGCAGGCACTTCAGAATTGCAGCAATTTCACCACCGCCTCCGCATCGACCGCTGGCGGCGGTGGTGAGATTGTGAAACTCTGAAATCGTGAAATTGCCGGTGCCACAACGGGCGCGACGAGCTTCGGCTCCTCGCGCCCGACGTGTCTCTGCCCGCATCGCCTGCTGCCTCGTCGCCGTGCTCGCGGCCAGCGTGACTGCCAGGCCGCGGGCGGAGGAGCCGTTGTCGCTGCGCGAGGTGCTCGCGCGGGCCGGCCGGGCCGCCGAACGCTTCGGCAGCGAACTGCAGGGCATCGTCGCGCGCGAGCAGTACCTCCAGACCATCCGACCCTGGACGGGCCGCCTGCCGGAACCGGCGGCGGCCGGGCCGATCCTCGAGTCGCGCCGCCTGGTCGGCTCGCTGCTCCTGGTCCACGATCCCGCCACGCCGTGGCAGTTGCACCGCGACGTGCTGACCGTCGACGGCCAGCCGGTGGGCGACCGCGACGCCCGCCTGGCCGAGCTGTTTGCCGATCCGGCCGTCGACGCGAGGGATCGGCTGCGACGCATCACCGAGGACAGCGCCCGTCACAACCTCGGTCACGTCACGCGCACCATCAACGTCCCGACCTTCCCCCTGATCCTCGTCCACCCGAGCCACGCCGACCGCTTCCGCGCCAGCGACCGGGGCCAACTTCACGAGGACGGCGCGCGGGTGCGCCTGGTGCGCCTGCGGGAGCGCGGCCGGCCGCGCCTGATCCGCGGCGATCGCATGCGCGACGTCGCCCTGGAGGCGTTGCTGGCCATCGACGAGGAGACGGGCGAGATCGTCCGGGCCGTCCTCACGCCGCAGGGCGGCGACCTCAAGGCGCATCTCGAGGTCACCTTCGGCCGGATCGACGCACTGCCGGTGCGCGTCCCGGTGCGGATGTGGGAGTGGTACTGGGTGCACGACGTCCCGGAGCGCGACCGGTACGTCGAGGGCGAGGCCACCTACGACGACTTTCGCCGCTACACGACCGACGTGCACGCGCCGGTGGTCAGATAGGCTCCCGACTCCCGACTCCCGCCTCCCGACTCCCGCTTCCCGATTCCCGACTCCCGACTCCCGACTCCCGATTCCCGACTCCCGATTCCCGACTCCCGGCTCTTCCTGTCATATGCCACGCCCTGCCGTTTGACGGGCCCCGAGCGTCGCGCGAATATCACCGACGCGTTCCCCGGCACGCGCGCACGAGTCCGGGAGGAGGTCAGACGCAGATGTCCGGTCCGCTCGCCATCAACACCAACGCTCCCGATTTCACCGCCACCACCACGCACGGTCCCATCCGCTTCCACGAGTGGCTCGGCGACAGCTGGGGCATCCTGTTCTCGCACCCCAAGGACTTCACGCCGGTGTGCACGACCGAGCTCGGCACGGTGGCGCGCCTGGTGCCCGAGTTCGAGAAGCGCAACGTCAAGGTGATCGGGCTGAGCGTCGACCCGGTGGATCGCCACGAGGCGTGGGCGAAGGACATCGAGGAGACGCAAGGTGCGGCGGTGACCTACCCGATGATCGGCGACCCGGACCTCAGCGTGTCGAAGCTGTATGGCATGCTGCCGGCCGACGCCGGCGAGACGTCCGACGGCCGCACGGCTGCCGACAACGCGACCGTCCGCAACGTGTACGTGATCGGGCCCGACAAGAAGATCAAGCTGGTGCTCTCGTACCCGATGACGGCCGGCCGCAACTTCGACGAGATCCTCCGCATCGTCGATTCGCTGCAACTCTCGGCACGCCACAAGGTCGCCACGCCTGCCGACTGGAAGCCTGGCCAGGACGTGATCATCGGCACCGCTGTCTCCGACGAGGAAGCCAAGGGGATCTACCCGAACGGCTGGCATGCCGTGAAGCCGTACTTGCGCTATGTACCGCAGCCGAAGTAGGGATGCGCATGCGGACCTCCTCCATCGCGCTGGGCGCGTGCCTCCTGCTGGCACGCGCCGCTCACGCCCAGGCGCCCGTCCCGCCCACGCCTCAGGGGTACACCCTCGTGTGGCAGGACGAGTTCGACCGCGACGGCCTGCCCGACCCCGCCAGGTGGGGCTACGACGTCGGCGGCCATGGCTGGGGCAACCGCGAGCCGCAGTTCTACACGGCGCGACGCCCCGAGAACGCGCGCGTCGAGGCGGGGCACCTCGTCATCGAGGCGCGCAAGGAAGCCTGGCAGGGCGCGCCGTACACTTCGGCGCGCCTCGTCACGAAGGGCAAGGGCGACTGGACGTACGGCCGCATCGACGTGCGGGCGATGTTGCCGCGTGGCCGCGGCTCCTGGCCAGCCATCTGGATGCTCGCCACCACGCCCGGCAAGATGAAGTGGCCCGACGATGGCGAGATCGACGTGATGGAGCACGTCGGCTTCGACCACGGCGTCGTCCACGCCTCGGTGCACACGAAGGCGTACCACCACAGCATCGGCACGCAGAAGACGGCCCGGACGACCGTGGCCGACGTGTCGGAGGCGTTCCACGTCTATTCGGTGGAGTGGGACGCGTCCCACGTCCGTATCCTGCTCGACGACCGGGAGTACTTCCGCTACGACAAGCCGGCCGGCGCCGGCAAGGCGGAATGGCCGTTCGACGGGCCGTTCCACCTGCTGCTGAACGTCGCCGTCGGCGGTGCGTGGGGCGGTGAGAAGGGCATCGACGAGACGTCGCTGCCGTACCGGATGCTCGTCGATTACGTCCGCGTGTACCAGCGGACCAGGTAACGCATGCCGGCACTCCCGGCAAGATGGCTGACCGTCGGCCAAGGCCGACGGCTACGACGCCCGGGTGTCGGCGTCGCCAGTGGCCGACGGCCCCAGACTCCCGGGTGCAGGTGTCGCCCGTGGCCGACGCCCCCGGACGCCCGGGTGTCGGCGTCGCCCTTGGGCGACGCTCACGAACCGTCAGGCGATCGGGCCGATCGAGCGCAGGCGCATGACCGGCGCCTGCCGCGCGCGCGAGGCGGGCACGTCCACCTCGAACTCCGCCATCCAGTCGTTCAGGTCCTCGGGATCGACGAGCACCTGCTGCACCCGCCACGCCTCGGGATCGATGTCGCGATCCACGTGCGTGTGCTTGGTGTTGCGCCCTTCCGGGTCGAAGCGCACCGCCAGGTGCCCATCGAGGTAGGCCGCGAGCGACTCGGCGAGTCGTTCGGGTGTCCACGATGGCGTGTCGCTCGCGAGGTCGCCGGCGACGGGTGAGTCGAGGACCGCGAGGGCTGCGGCGTGGTCGCCGTGAGCCCACGGCCGCAGCCACAGGAAGATCCGCGATCGAATCGCGGCCATGAAGGCCCGCGCATCGCCCGTGAGGTCGTACGCGGCCGGGCGCCCGGGCCGCAGCGTGAGACCGCCGCCGGTTGCCGCCAGCGGCACGTAGTCGGGATCCCGCATGCGCTCCCATTCGTCGGCCAGGCTCGCGTCCACGCCCTGCACCAGCGCCTTGAAGTGCCACTCCACCTCGAGCACGTCGTCGGTCTTGGCGCCGTCGGGCACGGTCTGGCTGAGGACCTTGTAGACGCTGTTCAGGTGACGGAGCAGCAGCCCCTCCGACCGCTCGAGGTCGTACTCCATGACGTACTCGGCGAACGACTTGCCCGTTTCGTACATCTCGCGCGCGATCGACTTGGGGCGGATGTTCTCCTGCCCGACCCAGGGGTGGCGGTCGGCGAAGGCGTTGAACGTGTCGTACACGAAGTCCCGCAGCGGCTTGGGGTACTCGAGCTTCTCGAGTTCCTCCATGCGCTGCTCGTACTCCATCCCGTCGGCCTTCATCTGCGCGACGGCGCGGTCCTTGATGCGATCGAGTTGCCGGCGGAGGATCAGCTCGGGGTTCTCGAGGATCGACTCGACCAGCGTCAGCACGTCGAGCGCGTGCGTCGGCTCGTCGGGGTCGAGTAGCGGCAACGTCTCGATCAGGTACAGCGACAGCGCCTGGTTCATCGAGAAGTCGTCCTGCAGGTCGACGTTCACCCGCACGCGGGCGCCTTCCGGCGTGCGAGGCACGATCTCGACGATGCCGCGTGAGACGAGGCTGCGGAACAACTGCCAGGCGCGACGACGATGGCCGGCCTTGGCGGCGTCGGACTCGTGCGAGTCGCGGATCAACTGGCGCATGGCTGCCACGCCGTCGGTCTTGCGGCTCAGCACGTTCAGCAACATGCCGTGCGTCACCTGGAAGCGCGACACGAGCGGCTCCGGCGGAGCGCCGATCAGGCGCGTCAGCGTGTTCTGGTCCCAGTGCACGTAGTTGTGCTCGGGCGGCTTGCGCTTGGTCACCTTCTTGCCGTCGCGCGCCGCCTTCTCCGACAGGCGCAGGTTCTCGATCACGTGCTCGGGCGCCTGCACGACGACGAAGCCCTGGTCGTCGAACCCCTTGCGACCGGCGCGGCCGGCGATCTGGTGGAAGTCGCGGGCGGTGAGGTGCGCGGTCTTCTGGCCGTCGAACTTGCACAAGCGGGTGAAGACGACGGTGCGGATGGGCACGTTGATGCCGGCGCCGAGCGTGTCGGTGCCGCAGATCACCTTCAGCAGGCCCTGTTGCGCGAGCTGCTCGATGAGCACGCGGTACTTCGGCAGCAGGCCGGCGTGGTGCAGGCCGATCCCATGCCGCAGCCACTTGCGGATGTGACCGCCGTAGGGGCTCGAGAAGTCGAACGCGGCGATGCGGTCGGCAATCAGAGCCTTCTCCTCGCGCGTGCAGATCTTCAGGCTGGTGAAGTCCTGCGCGCTGCTGGCTGCATCGGCCTGCGTGAAGTGCACCACGTACGCGGGCGTCCTGCCCGCCTCGACCAGCGCCTCGATCGCGTGGGGGAGCGGGACCTCCGAATAACTGAACTCCAGAGGCACGGGGCGGACCGCCGACCTGATGGTCACCGAGCCCCGGCCGTTGAGCGAGGTCAGCGAGGTCTCGAACGGCGCCGTGTCGCCGAGGGTCGCCGACATCAGCAGGAAGCGCGCCTGCGGCATCGTCAGCAACGGCACCTGCCAGGCCACGCCGCGGTCGCGATCGGCGTAGTAGTGGAACTCGTCCATCACGACGTGCTGGATGTCGGCGTCGCCACCCTCCCGCAGCGCGATGTTGGACAGCACCTCGGCGGTGCAGCAGAGGATGGGCGCGTCGCGGTTGACCGACGCGTCGCCGGTCGACAAGCCGACGTGCTCCGGACCGAACTCGCGACACAGGTCCATCCACTTCTCGTTGACCAGGGCCTTGATCGGGCAGGTGTAGACGGCCCGCTCGCCCCGCGCGAGGGCCGCAAACAGCAGGGCCGAGGCGACCAGTGACTTGCCCGAGCCGGTCGGCGTGTTGAGGATGACGTTCTGTCCGTCGAGCAGCGCCAGCACGGCTTCTTCCTGCGCGGGATAGAGGGAGAGGCGCCGGCCGGACACGTAGTCCAGGAACCGGTCCAGCAGGTCGTCGCTGGAGGCATCACGTCGAGGGGGCAGCAGGTCGCCGAGGAGCGCGGGCACGTGTCATTCTCGCCCAGCCTGCGTCATAGCCTCTTGTGCCCGGGCCTGCCGCGCGCTACTGTCGACTCATGGACTCGACGCCCTCGCTCCGCGTGCCGTCGATGCTCGTCGCCAGTGCCGCCCGGCGCTGCGCGTGTTGTTGTTGATCCCATCCCCCTGACCTTGTGTCCCACCGGCCCCCGCCGGTGTCGTCCCTGAACACGATCCTCGCGGCCACGACTGCGAGTTCAGGCGCTGCCTCGCAAGCCGGGCGGTGCCGCCGGTACCGTCGCATGACGCTTTCACGTTCGTTCTCCGTTGCCGCCCTGGCGGCCCTGTTGCTTGCCTCGCCGGTCCTGGCCCAGGAGGCGGCCGGCGCATTCCCGCCCGGCAACCCGCCCGGCGTCGACGACTGGCGTCAGCAGTACGAGCAGACCCTGCGCGACGAGTACGGCTGGCTCAGCGTCGCCGGACTGACGTTCCTGCCCGACGGCACGTACGTGATCGGCAGTGCGCCGGGGAGCGACATCCCGCTCCCGACCGGCCATGCGCCCGCGAAGGTGGGTACGGTGGTGGTTGCCGGGGGCGTGGCGACGCTCCGCTTCGAGCCGGGTGTCGAAGCGCTGCTCAACGGACAGCCCGCGCCGGCGGAGGTGGTGCTGAAGAAGGCTGAGCGCGGCGCGCCGGGGCAGCCCGCGACGCCGCCCGACAAGGTGCGGGTCGGCAAGGTGGAGTTCCATCTGCACGAGAGCGGCCCGCGGCTGGCCATGCGCGTGCGCGATCCCGAGTCGCCGATCCGCATCGGCTTCCAGGGGCCGAAGTGGTTCCCGGTGTCGGAGGGGGCACGCGTGGTGGCCACGCTCAGGCCGTTCGAGGAGGCCAGGACCGTCGACGTTCGCAACATCCTCGGTGATCCCGAGCCATACCAGGCGCCGGGGCAACTCGAGTTCCCGTGGGATGGCAAGAAGGTCCGGGTCCTGGCATTCACGAGCACCAAGGGCCGCCTGCAGGTGATCTTCCGCGACGCGACGATGGGGCGCGAGACGTACGGCACGCGCTACGTGTACGCCGAGCCGACCGGCGATGGTCGCTACGTCATCGACTTCAACAGGGCGTACAACCCGCCGTGCGCGTACAACCCGTACACGACGTGCCCGACGCCGCCGAAGGAGAACATCCTGAAGGTGGCCATCCGCGCCGGCGAGAAGATCTACGACGGTCCGACCACGCACGCCGCGCGCTGATCCGGAGGTAGGGCCGGGTCTCCGCCCCTCGACTTCGCTCGGCGCGGCCTGCGCGAAGTCGAAGGCCGACCCAGCCGCTTCCCGCGTGCCGTCAGCGCGAGTCGACATGCCCCGACCGGCGCGACGACCTGCCCACCGCGCTACGATAGGCGCAACATGCGACAGCCTTCTCTCAGGCACCTGACGCCGCAGGTCTCGCGCGGCGGGCGTGTCATCGTCGTCGTGGCCGCCGTCGCGTTGCTCACGACCCTGACCCTCAGGGCGCAGGCGCCCCGCGCGCGTCGTGCCGACGACGCGGGCGCCGACTTCTCGCCGAAGCCGCCCGTGCAGGCCTTGACCCCGGCGGAACAGGCTCGCCGGTTCATCCTGCCGCCCGGGTACCGCATGGAACTCGTGCTGGCCGAGCCGGTGATCGAGAACCCGGTGGCGATGGCCTTCGACGGCAACGGGCGGCTGTACGTCGCGGAGATGCGCGGCTACATGCCCGATGCCGACGGCACCAACCAGCATGCGCCGGTCAGCCGCATCAGCCTCCACGAGAGCACGAAGGGCGACGGCAAGTACGACCGCCACACGGTCTTCATCGACAACCTCGTCCTGCCCAGGTTCGTCCTGCCGCTCGACGGCAGCATCGTCACTATGGAGACCGACAGCGACGACATGTACGAGTACCGCGACACCAACGGCGATGGCGTCGCGGACAGCAAGACGCTCTTCTACAGCGGGGTCGGCCGCCGCGGCAACCTGGAGCACCAGCAGAGCGGCTTCGTGTGGGGGCTCGACAACTGGATCTACAGCACCTACAACGCCTTCCGGATCCGCTGGACGCCGTCCGGCATCAGGAAGGAGCCCACCGGCCGCAACGGCGGCCAGTGGGGGCTCACGCAGGACGATGCCGGGAAGATGTGGTTCGTGGACGCGGGTGGCGAGCGCGGCCCCATGAACTTCCAGGTGCCGATCCATTACGGCTCGTTCTCGGTCCGCGATCAGTTCGAGGAAGGCTTCGAGCAGGTGTGGCCGGCGGCGTTCGGCTATGCGGACGTGCAGGGCGGCATGCCCCGCGTGCGGACACCCATCGGCACGCTGAACCACTTCACCGCGACGTGCGGCCCCGACATCGTCCGCGGCCATCGCCTGCCGGCCGACCTGCGCGGCGACCTGCTGTTTGCCGAGCCCGTCGGACGCCTGATCCGCCGCGCGAAGATCGACGTCAACGAGGGGCTCACGCAGTTGCGCAATGCGTACCCGGGATCGGAGTTCGTCCTCAGCACCGACCCGCTGTTCCGGCCCGTGAACCTCGCCACGGCCCCGGACGGCACGGTGTTGGTGGCCGACATGTACCACGGCATCATCCAGGAATCGAACTGGACGAAGCCGGGCACCTACCTGCGGAAGAAGATCGAGCAGTACCAGTTCGACAAGATCGTGCGGCGCGGGCGCATCTGGCGGATCGTGCACGACGATCACCAGCCGGACCCGACGCGGCCGCGGATGCTTGGCGAGGGTGTCGACGCGCTCGTCGCGCACCTCGACCACCCCAACGGGTGGTGGCGCGACACCGCCCAGCGGCTGCTGGTCCTCCGGCAGGATCGACGCGTCGTGCCTGCGCTGGTGGAGAAGGCGAGGACGGCGACGGCGCTGGTGGCGCGCTTCCACGCGCTCTGGACGCTCGAGGGCCTCGGCGCGCTCGAACCCGATCTCGTGCGCGAGCTCATGAAGGACCCGAGCCCGCACATGCGCATCCAGGCGATGCGGGCGAGCGAGTCGCTGTTCACCGCCGGCGACACGTCCTTCGTGGCGGATGTGCGCGCGCTCACCCAGGATGCGGACACCTCGGTCGTCATCCAGGCGATGCTCACGCTGAAGCTGTGGAAGGTGACCGACCTCGCCGCGATCGTGAAGGCCGCGCAGGCGACCCGCCCGACGCGCGGCGTCCGCGAGATCGGCGACCAGATCCTCCGGCCGCCGGTGCCGCCCGGCTTCACCTCCCGCACCATGACCGCCACGCAGCGCGAGGCGCTGCAGCGCGGTGAAGCCGTCTACGACGAGCTCTGCTACGCCTGTCACGGGACGGACGGCAAGGGCGCGCCGCTGGCCGGGGCGCCAGCCGGGACCCGGATGGCGCCACCGCTCGCCGGCTCACCGCGGCTCCTCGGTCACCGCGACTACGCGATCCGCACGCTGCTGCACGGCCTGACCGGCCCCATCGAGGGCACCACGTACCCCGGCGGCGTCATGGCGCCGATGGGCGACCAGTCCGACGAGTGGATTGCCAACGTGACGTCGTTCGTCCGCAACAGCTTCGGCAATCGCGCCGCCTTCATCAGCGCGGCCGACGTCGCGCGAGTGCGGGCCGCGAGCCGCGGCCGCCAGGGCAACTGGACGGTCGAGGAACTGCGCTCGGTCGTGCCGCAGCTGATTGCCCCACGGCCGACGTGGGTCGCGCTCGCCAGCCATGAGTCCGAGACCGCCGCCCGTGCCCTCACTGCCGCCGGCGGGGCGTGGACGTCGCTCGTCCCGCAAGCGGCCGGCATGTGGTTCCAGATCGAGTTCCCCGAACCGACGCCGGTCAGCGAACTGCAGTTCGATTCGGTCGCCATCGTGCGGCCTCCGGCCGCGAGTCCGGCCGCGGCGGGGGCCGGGGCAGCTGCCGCCCCGACGGCGGGCGCGGCCGGGGCAACGGCCCGTCCCGGAGGCCCTCCTGCTCCCGACGTGACCGGCCAACCGGTGACGATCGTCGGTTACCCCCGGCAGTACGTCGTCCAGACGTCGGCTGACGGGGTGACCTGGAGCCCTGCCATCGCGGAGGGCAGCGGGCGCGGCCTCACGACCGTCATCACGTTCGCACCGGTGACCACGCGGTTCCTGCGCATCACGCAGACCGCCTCACCGGACGCGGCGCCGCCCTGGTCGATCCAGAACCTGCAGCTGTTCGGCCCGCCGACCACCCTGGCCTCGCACTGAACGACCCGCGAGGGGGCGGCGCGCGCTTGCCGCGCCGTGCGACATAATGCCGCTCCATGCGCGCCTTTCGCGTCGAGCGGCCCGGCTCGGCCGGCCTGGTGGATCAGGCCATGCCCGTGCCTGGCGCCGGTGAGGTCCTCGTGAGGGTCGAGGCCGTGGGCATCTGCGGGTCCGACCTCGAACTCGTCAAGGGCACGCGCGACGCGGCGTTCACGCGCTATCCGGTGGTGCCGGGCCACGAGTGGGCCGGTGTCGTCGCCGAGACGTCGGCCGCTCATCCGCATCTGTCGGCCGGCACTCCCGTCGTCGTCGAGGGGCACCACTTCTGCGGCCACTGCGCGCCCTGCCGCGCCGGACGCACGCATCTGTGCGCCAACTACGACGAGTACGGCTTCACGCGCGACGGCGGATATCGCGAGTACGTCGCCGCGCGCGCCGACCTCTGCCATCCGCTGCAGCGCGTCGACACGGCCCTCGCCGCCCTGTCCGAGCCCACGGCGTGCGCGCTGCATGCCGTGGAGCGGAGCGCGATCACGCCGGCCGATCGCGTGGTGGTGATCGGCGCGGGCCCCATCGGCCTCCTGGCGGTGGCGTGCGCGGCGGGCTGCCATCCCGCGCGTCTCGTCGTCGCCGATGTGCGCGACACGACCTTCGGCGTGGCGCGTGCCGTGGGTGCCACCGATACGGTCTGCGCCAACGCGCCCGACCTGGCCGCCGCGGTGCGCGACGTGCTCGACGGCGGCGCCGACGTCGTGATCGAGGCGGCGGGGCACCCGCTGGCGCAGGTCGCCGCGGCCGACGTGCTCGCGCGCGGCGGGCGACTCACGGTGCTGGGCATCGCGGGCTCCGACCGCACCACGCCGTTCAATTTCGATCCCCTGGTGTTCCGCGACGCGCGCCTCGAGGCCGTGTTCGCGTATCCCTCCGCCGTGTTCGGCCGTGCCGTGCGGCTCATCGACGAGGGGCGGATCGACCCGTCGCCGCTCGTCACGCATCGCCTGCCGCTCACGCAGGTCGCCGGCGCGCTGGCGATGCTCGACGCACGCACCGAACCTGCCATCAAGGTCCTTCTCGATCCGCGAGCCTGACCCATGCCGCTTCCCGAATCCGCTGCCGCCCGCCTCCTGCGGGCACTCGACCTGCCCACCGGCGACGCCCACGACCTTCCCGCGTCGCCGCATCGCTTCCCCGACGGCGCGCAGTATCGGGTCGAGATCCCGAGCGTCGAGGGTCCGCGCGTGCTTGCCGCCGTGCTCGACGAGGCAAAGGCGCGTCGTGTGCCGATCCATCGCGTCTCGCAGGGCTCGGGGATCATGCTGCTCACCGACGCCGAGATCCTCGAGATGTGCGCGATGTGTCGCGCGGAGCGGATGGAGCTGTCGCTGTTCGTCGGTCCGCGCGCCGCGTGGGACACGGGCGCGACCATCGTGTCGCCGGCCGGCAAGACACTTGGCGCGCAGTTGCGCGGCCAGGACCAGGTGCGTCATGGGTTGGACGACGTGATCCGGGCAACCGAGTTGGGCGTGCGCAGCGTGCTGGTGGCCGACATGGGCCTGCTGCGCATCCTCGATCTCGCCAAGCAGGCAGGGCACCTGCCGAAGGACCTGGTCATCAAGATCAGCGTGCAGCTCGCGGCCGCCAACCCGCTCGCCGTCGCCGTCCTCGCCGACGAGGGCGCGACGACGATCAACGTGCCGACCGACCTGTCGCTGGCGCAGCTGGCGGCCATCCGGCAGCACTGCGACATCCCGCTCGACGTGTACGTGGAAGTGCCCGACGGCTTCGGCGGCTTCGTGCGGCACTACGAGATTCCGCAACTGATCGAGTCGGTGGCGCCGGTCTACGTGAAGTTCGGCCTGCGCAACGCGCCCGACATCTATCCCTCGGGCCTGCACCTCGAGACGGTCGCGATCAACATGGCCCGCGAGCGCGTCCGCCGCGCCGAACTGGGGCTCGCTCTGCTGGCACGCCAGACGGGGACTGCCCCTTCATCCGCTCCGGGGCCCGATGCCAGGAGCCCGGTGCCCGACGGCGCGGCAGCGCCGCTCATCATGTCGCCCGTCGGCGCCCCCGATGCCCCCGGCATCCCCGCGGAGACGCACTGAGATGAAGGTCACGCACATCGAGACGCTCCTGGTCGGCACGGAGTGGCGCAACTTCACGATCTGCCGCGTCCACACCGACGAAGGGCTCACCGGTCTCGGCGAGTCGCGCATCCCGAATCACCCGCATGCGCTCGAGGCGTACGCGCAGGCAGCCTCGCGTCACATCATCGGCCGCGACCCGTTCGACATCGAGTCGCTGGTGATGCGCATGCGCCGCGACGACTACTCGCGGGCCGGCGAGATCATGAGCTCCGGCATCGCCCTCTTCGAGATGGCCTGCTGGGACATCGTCGGCAAGGCGCTGGGCCAGCCGGTGTACCGGCTGCTGGGCGGGCAGGTGCGCGACCGCATCCGCGCGTACGCCAACGGCTGGTATCGCGTCGAGCGCACGCCGGAGCAGTTCCATGCGGCGGCGAAGGCCGTGGTCGCCAAGGGCTACACGGCGTTGAAGTTCGATCCGTTCGGCCCCGGCTACTACGAGATGGACGTCGCCGAGCGTCGCCGCGTGGTCGCGCTCGTCGAGGCGGTGCGCGATGCCATCGGCCCCGACGCAGAGATCCTGCTCGAGATGCACGGCCGCTTCTCGCCGGTGCAGGCGGTGCAGATCGCCCGCCTCCTCGAGCCGTACGGCCTCGGCTGGATCGAGGAGCCCGTGCCGCCAGAGAACCTGGCCGCGCTGCGCAGTGTGCGCGAGCAATTGCCTGGCATCACCATCGCGACGGGGGAGCGCATCCACGCCCGCCACGAGTTCCGGGAGCTCTTCGAACTGCGCGCAGCCGACGTGGTGCAGTTCGACGTCACGCACATCGGCGGCCTGCTCGAGAGCAAGAAGCTGGCGGCGCAGGCCGACGTGCACTACGTGACGTGCGCGCCGCACAACGTCGGTGGGCAGATCTCGACGGCCGCCAACCTGCACCTGGCGGCCTGCACCACCAACTTCCGCATCCAGGAATACTTCAACGACTTCGCCGACCCGTGGGTGAAGGACACCGCCCCCGGCTGCCCGCCGGTGGTCGACGGCTACTTCGCGCTGCCGACGGCGCCGGGGCTGGGCGTCGAGCTCGACGAGGCGGTGTGCGCGGCGCATCCCTGCGGCAGCACGCACTTCAACCTGTTCGCGGAAGGGTGGGAGAAGCGCGAGGGTGCGGGGCGGTGAGGTAGGGCGCGATGTCCTCATCGCGCCGTTGGTCGACCGACGGGGCTCACGGCGGGGTGGGACACCCCGCCCTACCTGCGTGGGCGGGCGACATCCCGCCCTACCGGGGGCGAACCGCTGACTTGTCCGGCGCGTTGGGCGCGTGTATGCTGGCCGCAATTGCTTCTGAAAACATTAGCGACGCTAATGTCGCGCCAGCAGAGTGATGCCCGCCATGCCCAAGCCCACCATTGTCGAGTACGGGGTCGAGATCGCGGCCGACCTGATGATTGCGCCCCCGGATCCGGATCACCTCGACCTCGAGGCCGGGCATCCGGGGCTCGGCGACGCCGCGTACGTGCAACGACGCCAGCAACTGTTCGACCTGTGTCGCCGCCACCGGCTCGAACGCCTCGGCCCGCCGCAGATCACCTACACGGCGGAAGAGACACGCATCTGGCGCGAGGTCAGTCCTCGCCTCGACGCGCTGCACCGGCAACACGCCAGCCGCATCTACCTCGATGCCAAGCGGGCGCTCGGCATCGGCGCCGACGAGATCCCGCAGCTGCGCGATCTCAGCGCCCGCGTCGCGGCCGAGACCGGCATGCACCTGGTGCCGGCCGAGGGGCCGATCCCGTACCGCACCTTCTACGGGTACATCGCGGAGTCGGGATTCCCGGTGACGCAGTTCCTGCGGCACGGGTCGCATCCCGAGTTCACGCCCGAGCCCGACATGATTCACGATTGTCTCGGGCACGTGCCGCCGCTGATGAACCACGACTACGCGTCGCTGCTGACGCGGCTCGGCCAGGCGGCGATGGCCGCGACCTCCGGGGAGCAGGTGCTCGCGCTGAAGCGCTTCAGCTGGTTCAGCATCGAGTTCGGCCTCATCCAGGAGCGCGGAGAGACCAAGGTGTTCGGCGCCGGTATCCTCTCGTCCACCGGCGAGATCCCGTTCGCCCTGTCCGACGACGTGGATCGGCGGCGGTGGAAGACGGAGGAGGTCATCGCGACCGACTACGACCCCTCGCGCATGCAGGCGACGCTGTTCGTCATTCCGTCGTTCGCGTTCCTGCGTTTCGAGGTGGAGCAGTTGGTGGCGCGGCTCGGCCTCGACCTGCCGCATCCGATGCACTGAGAGGCGAGGCGTCGCGCCGATGCTCGACGCCTCCTGACCCGCCGTGCGGCCAGGCCGCGGTGCCGCGAACGCCACCGCCGCCAGCGGCCGATGTCAGAGCCCGAACGCGCCGTAGATGAGCCAGGTCGCGACCTTGTCCTTGTAGGGCGCGACGAGCGTCTTGTTGGCGTCGGGGATGCCGACGCCAGGCGTATCACCAATCGGCGCCGCTGGCGTGTCAGCGGCCGCCCCGGCGTCGGCCGATCCGGGCGTGGTGGCCCGGGCTGCCGCACCGCCGGCTGCCTTGGCGGCCTCGTTGGCCCTGGTGGCCATCTCCTTGACCGCGTTCATGTCGCCGTCCTTCACCGCGTTGGCCATCTCGCGGAAGTCGATGCCCGTCACCGAGACGCCGGCGGCTTCATAGAAGCGCGACTTGACCCATGTGTACTCCTCGACCGAGAACCCCTGCGCGTTGAGGGCCTCGACCTGGGCCCGCTTGGCCTCGCCGATGGTGCCGAACAGGTCCTTGTAGACGCCGACCACGTCGGTCAGCGCCACGCCGTCCGTGCTCCTGGCGTCGAGGGCCTTGTACTTGGCCTGCAACTCGGTGCCGCGATTGCCCATCCGGGCGTGCAGGGCCTCCTGGACCGACACGAAGCGCCGCACCTGCGCCTCGGTGAGGACGTCGTCGGCCGGCGGGCTGAACGCCTTCGTGTTGGTCACCTTGGCGTCGAGCTCGGCGATCTCGCCGATCTCGGCCAACGATCCGACGAAGGACTTCGCCGGGCGGTACACGAAGTAGTAGAACGCGGCGCTGGCGGCCACGGTGAACAGGATGAGGCCGAGACCGCATCCGATGACGAGTTTCTTCACGCGACGGACTCCCTGTAGGCTTGGGCCATCGTGCCCTCTCTCCAACCGTCAACGAAACCCCGGCCGTTGCTGAACAGCGGCGTGCCGGTCACCCGCCGTCAGGCCCTCGGCCTGCTGGCCGTCGCGCCGTTCGGCCTGCAGGTCGCGCCGCTCTCGTCGGTGGCGTTGTTCGACGGCAAGTCGCTGGGGCAGTGGAAGCCGGTTTCGTTCGGCGGCGAAGGCCAGGTCGCTGTCGTCGATGGCGCCATTCGTCTGGAACGCGGCTACGACCTGACCGGCATCGTGTGGACCGGCGCCGTGCCCGGGCCGCGGTACCGGCTCGAGGTGGAGGCACGACGCGTGGAGGGGTCGGACTTCTTCTCCACGATCACCTTCCCGGTGGGCAAGGCGCACTGCAGCCTGGTGGTCGGCGGCTGGGGCGGCACGGTTGTGGGCTTCTCGAGCCTCGACGGCCTGGACGCCTCGGAGAACGAGTCGAGCCAGACCTTCACCTTCAAGGACGGGCAGTGGTACCGCCTCGCGGTCGAGGTGACGCCGGACCTGCTCGAGGGATTCATCGACGGGACGCGTGTCACCCAGGCGAAGACCACCGGCCGCGAGGTGGACGTGCGGATCGAGATGAACCCCTGCCGCCCCATCGGCATCGCGAGCTGGCGGACGACGAGCGACATCCGGGCGATCACGCTGCAGGAGCGGGCGTGAGCGGGGTCTCGAGGCGCGACTGGTTGCGTTCGGGCTCGGTGGCGGTCGCGGGCGCGTTCGTGCCGGCCGTGGCGGGCGCCGACGGCATCGTCCGTCCGCCGCAGGACTTCAAGGTGCTCGGTGCCCCGGTCGTGCAGGCGCTGACGCCGACGTCGGTGTCGATCGCCTGGGCGGTCAACGACACGAGCACGGGGTGGGTGGAGTACGGCGAGGGGGAGACCCTGGGATCGATGGCCGGCGGCGACGCCGACGGGCTGCGGCCGCTTGACGCGCGCGTGCAGCGCGTCCGCATCGAGGGATTGCGCCCGGGGACCCGCTATCACTATCGCGCGGTGAGCGTCCCCATCGCGTTCCTCGGCGCCTACGACATCCGCCGGGGGCGTCCCTACGAGAGCCGCACCTACAGCTTCGTGACGCCGGATGCGGGCGCGGCGGGCCGCGTGTCGGCCGCCATCATCAACGACACGCACGAGCAGCCCGACACCCTGAAGGGCCTGTTCACGCAACTTGCCGATGCGCCCGGCGATCTCCTGTTCTGGAACGGCGACATGTTCAACGACATCGCCACCGAGCAGCAACTCGCCGAGCAGTTGCTGTACCCCGCCGGCATGGCCTACGCCGCGGCGCGGCCGGTGTGCTTCGCGCGCGGCAATCACGACGTGCGCGGCGCCGAGGCGCGCGCGCTCGGCCGCGTGCTCGACACGCCGGACCGGCACTACTTCTTCACGTTGCGCCAGGGTCCGGTGGCCTTCATCGTGCTGGACACCGGCGAGGACAAGCCCGACGACGCGCCGGTCTATGCGGGACTGGGGACCTTCGATGCGTACCGGACGCGACAGGCCGCCTGGCTGGCCGACGCCCTGACGCGCGCCGAGGTCCGCGATGCGCCGTTCCGGGTCGTGGTGGTGCACATTCCGCTGTACGGCGAGAAGCCGGTGCCCTTCCACGGTGGTGCCGACGCCCGCGACAAGTGGCACGACACGCTGGTCCGCGGGCGGGTCGACCTGATGATCACCGGCCACACCCATCGCCATGCCTGGCTTCCGCCCGACGCGACGCGCCCGTTCGGGCAGTTGACCGGCGGCGGTCCGCAGCCGGCGGCGGCGACGCTGATTCGACTCGAGGCCGACACGCAGCGCCTCGTTGCGCGGATGCATCGCCTCGACGGCAGCGTCATCAGCGAACACGTGATTGCACGAAGGTAGGGCGCGGTCTCCGGACCTTTCCGAACCCCTACCCGCCGCGCGTGTGCATCTCCAGCTGGGGAGACTTGCGCAGGGCGTCCACGCCGACGAACGCGCCGCGATCGGGGGCCGCCAGGCGTGCTTCCGCGCCGCGGTCGGTACGGGCCTGCCATGCCGTGCGGATCAGGGCGGTGAGCTCCTCGTCACTGGCCCCGTCGCGCAGCGGCGTGCGGATGTCGAGGCCCCTGGTGGCATACAGACAGAAGAACAGGTGCCCGTCGGCTGTCAGGCGCAGGCGGTCGCACGTGGCGCAGAACGGCGTCGTCGTCGACGCGATGATGCCGAACACCTGGCCTGATGCGAGGCGGTAGCGGAGCGCCGGCGCCGGGCCGTCGGAGGGGAGCGCCTCCACGGGGCCGAAGGCGCGCCCGACGCGGGCGAGGATCTCCTCGCGCGACACCACCTTCGCGGCGTCCCAGTGCGTCGCGCCCGGCACGTCCATGTATTCGATGAAGCGGATCTCCGCACCCCGTTGCGCGGCGTAGGCCAGCAGCGGCTCGATCTCGTCGTCGTTGGTGCCGCGCATCAGCACGGTGTCGATCTTGATGCGGCCGAATGCCAGGCTGGCGGCCTCGATGCCGGCCAGCACGTCGTCGAGCTGATCGCGACGGGTCAGTTCCCGGAAGCGGTCGGCGCGCAGCGTGTCGAGGCTCACGGTGATCCGCCGCAGGCCGGCGTCGCGAAGCCCGGGCGCCAGTGGCGCGAGGAGCACGCCGTTGGTCGTCATCGCGATGTCGTCGAGCGACCCGATCGCCGACAGTTGCCGGGTCAGGTCGGTGACCTGGGCGCGCAGCAGGGGCTCGCCGCCCGTGAGCCGCACGTGGCGGACGCCGAGTGCGCTGACCAGGCGCGTCACCCGCGTCAGCTCCTCGAAGGTCAGCAGGGTCGTGCGCGGGAGCCAGACGTAGTCCGGCTCGGGCATGCAGTAGGCGCAGCGCAGGTTGCAGCGGTCGGTGACCGAAATGCGCAGGTGGCCGAGCGGGCGCTGCCACCGATCGAGAATCACCCGGCGATTATCGCAGAACGCAGAAAAATGGCCTCCGACCCGGTGCCCGCGGGTCGGAGGCCGAGGCTTCGGCGCGCAGCGCGGAAGCGGAAGGTGTGGCCCGGCTGGGAGGGAGGGTCAGGCCACGTGTTCGAGGAGGGGACGTTCCTCGGGCAACGAATCGAAGGTCGCGGCGACTTCGCCGTGCTGGCTGAGGTCGAGGCCGTCGGCCTCGGCGTCGGGGGAGACGCGCATCGGCCACAGGGTGTCCACGACGCGGTAGAGCAGCCACGACCCCAGGAACGCGAAGGCCGTGACGACCACCAGGGCGAGCAGGTGCACGCCGAACGTCCGCCACTGCCCGTTGACGAGGCCGACGTCCTTGGCGAAGACGCCGGTCAGCAGCATGCCGACCATCCCGCCGACCCCGTGACACGGGAACACGTCCAGTGTGTCGTCGAGCGTGCTCTGCGACTTCCAGTGGACGGCGAGGTTGGACACGATGCTGGCGATCAACCCGATGGCGATGCTGTGGCGGATGCTCACCAGGCCAGCCGCTGGCGTGATGGCGACCAGGCCGACGACGGCCCCGATGCAGGCCCCCATCGCCGAGGGCTTGCGCCCCCGCACCATGTCGAAGAACACCCAGCCGAGCATCGCGGCTGCCGACGCGGTGTTGGTGGTGGCGAAGGCGAGCACGGCGGCGTCGTTGGCGGCCAGCGCCGACCCGGCGTTGAAGCCGAACCACCCGAACCAGAGCATGCCGGTGCCGAGCAGGACGTAGGGGATGTTGGCCGGCTCGTGCGGTTCGTTGGCGACATGGCTCTGGCGACGTCCGAGCGACAGCGCCCCGGCCAGCGCCGCCAGGCCGGCCGACATGTGGACCACCGTGCCACCGGCGAAGTCGAGGACCCCCATCTGGCGCAGCCAGCCCTGCGGGTGCCAGGTCATGTGCGCGAGCGGCGAGTAGATGACGAGGCTGAACAAGACCATGAACAGCAGGTAACTGGAGAACCGGACCCGCTCGGCGAACGCCCCGGTGATCAGGGCGGGCGTGATGATGGCGAACTTCAACTGGAAGAGCGCGAACAGGAGCAGCGGGATGGTCGGGGAGAGGTCGGGATGGGTGGCGGCACCGACGCCGTCGAGCATGAAGAACGTCAGGGGGTTGCCAATCAGGCCGCCGATGCTGTCGCCGAAGGCCAGGCTGAAGCCGACCACGACCCAGAGCAGGCTGATTACGCCCAGGGCGACGAAGCTCTGGAGCATGGTGGAGACGACGTTCTTGAAGCGGACCATGCCGCCGTAGAAGAACGACAGGCCGGGTGTCATCAGCAGGACCAGCCCAGTGGCCGTGAGCATCCAGGCCACATCACCGGGCTGCCACGGTCCGCCGGCCGGAACCGCCGGCGCCGACCGGGGCAGGAGAGCCGCCAACGCGACAGCTGTCAGGACGAAGAAGGGGAGTACACGCACGTTCACGGGGCACCTCGGAGGCGGCAGAGCCGCGAATGTTGAATCGAGAGTGTAGCCGCATGAATGCTCTCAGTTCAATATTGCGATAACGCTTTGTAAAACAGTGTGCGTCTGCCGATGCCAGTCAAACTCTGGAGCGTGCCTGATGCACGGAAGGGCGCAGCTCTTGCCACCCCCGTCGAGAATGCCCGGCCAGGCGCTGCGCTATCGTCGATGCGATGGCAGCCACCCCGACGGCCCGCTTCGGAACCGGCGCAACCGACGCTGCCTGGGACGTGGACCTGTACCAGCCCAGCGACGTGCGTCGCGCGACCAGACTGGATGAGGTGCCTGAGGTGGTGGCCTGGGCCGAGGCGCAGGCCAGGGCTCGTCGGTGGGTCGTGCTGCTGCTGACCTACGAAGCCGCGCCCGCTTTCGACGCCGCGTGCGTGACGCAGCCGCCGTCGGGGCCCGTCCCGCTCGCGTGGGCGGCCGCCTTCGACATCGCCCAGGCCGTCGAGGCACCGGTGCGCGAGGTGGCTCCTGCCGAACTGGCCGCTCCGTCGTGGGCGCCAGCCATCGACGAGCGCAGGTTCACGGCAGACCTGCGGCGCATCCACGCGCACATCGCCGCCGGCGATACATATCAGGTCAACTACACGTTTCCGCTGACCGCCCCGTTTCCGCACGACCCGGGGTCCTGGTTCGCGGCGTGCGCCGAGCAGGCCCACGTCGACTACGCCGCGTACGTCGACATCGGCGAGGCGGTCGTCATGAGCCTGTCGCCGGAGCTGTTCCTCGAGCGGCGCGGGGATCGCATCAGGACGCGCCCCATGAAGGGCACCGCGCGCCGCGGACGCTGGCCCGGTGAGGATGCGCGCCTGGCCGCCGACCTGGTCGCGAGCGACAAGGCTCGCGCCGAGAACGTGATGATCGTCGACCTCCTGCGCAACGACCTGGGGCGCGTCGCCGTGACCGGCTCGGTCCGGGTCCGCGACCTGTGCGCGCTGGAGCGCTATCCGACCGTGTGGCAGCTCACGTCGACCATCGACGCCACGCTGCGCCCCGGGACGTCGCTGGCCGGCCTGCTCGCGGCCACCTTCCCGTGCGGATCCGTGACAGGCGCGCCGAAGGTTCGCACCATGGAACTCATCGCCGACCTGGAACACGGGCCACGCGGCATCTACACGGGAGCGATCGCCCTGCTGCGGCCTGGCGGTGACCTGGTGGCGAGCGTCCCGATTCGCACGGCCGTGCTCGACCGGGGCACCGGCGAGATGACGTATGGCGTCGGCGCCGGGATCACGGCCGACTCCGACCCGGCGGAGGAGTGGGCCGAGTGCCTCGCCAAGTCCCGCGTCGTGCGCCCGCCTGCGGTGCCTGGCGATGCGCGGCTGTTCGAGACGATGCGGCTCGAGGAGGGACGACTTCTCAGGCGTGACGCGCACGTCGCGCGGGTCACCGCCTCTGCAGCCCTGTTCGGCTGGCCGTGTGACCAGGCGCGCCTGGCGCGCGACCTCGACGCGTTGTGCGCGGCGCATCCCACCGGGACCTGGCGTGCCAGGCTCTGGCTGGATCGGGCCGGGACCACCAGCGCGGAGGCCGTGCCAGTCGACCTCGCGCCGCGACGCTGGCGGGTCGGGCTGGCGGCCTCCCCCGTGGACCCACGCAGCCCGCTGCTCTTCAACAAGACCAGCCGCCGCGAGATGTACGACGTGGCGCGTGCGACGCGCCCCGACCTCGACGACGTCATCCTGTGGAACGGGCGAGGCGAGCTCACCGAGGGGACCGTGGGTAACCTCGTCGTCGAACGGGACGGACGCCGCATCACGCCGCCGGTCGCGAGCGGATTGCTGCCCGGGGTGTTTCGCGCCGAGCTGCTGTCGCAGGGGCGCGTCGAGGAGGGCGTCCTCACCGCGGCCGACCTCGCACGGGCCACGCGCGTCTGGCTCGTCAACAGCCTGCGCGGGTGGATCGACATCGACATCGTGCCGCCCGAGGCCGACGTGCCCGCGGACATCGAGGCCTGACGCGCTTGACAGGCGTTGCGTTTAGCCGATCCTCGATGCGGAGGTTGCTCCCCATGTCCCACGTCTGGTTGGTCGGGCGCACGGCACTGGCCTGCGCGCTCGTGCTCGTCACCGCGTCCGCCGAGGCGCAGAGTCCGCGATCGGCCACCAGTGGCGCCGTCACCGCCCGCCCCCGACCGAGCGCGCCGCGCGCCGCGGTGCCCCTCGTGGCCGATGCGAGCGAGATCCCGGCCGGGGAGCACGACGCGCAGGTGCTGCCACTCGGTGCGACCCTGCCACGCTGCCTGGACTGCCCGGCGCCGGTGTGGCCCACGCCCGTCACGCAGCGCTGGCGATTCCGCGTCCAGGCCGTGGTCGACGACACGGGAAAGGTTCGCACCGCACGCATCGTGCAGACCCTCGTGGGCGATCCGAAGGCCAGGCCCGTCGGGGCGATGGGCGACGTGGTCCCGGCACTTGCCGCGACGCCTGACGCGCGTGCGGGCCTCGCGGTGCTCGCCGCGGTCCGCCAGTGGCGGCTCGAGCCTCCCGCGGTGGCGCCCCTCCTGCTGGTGACCGACGTCGGCGTGTCCGAGGACGTCGCGCTCGCATCGCCCGGGGCGTCGGCGAAGGCGGCGGCGCGAAAGCCCATCCGGGTGGGCGGCGACATTCCCCCCCCACGCAAGCTGGTCGACGTGCCCCCGGTCTATCCCCCGGACGCGTTGGCCGCCCGCATCACCGGCACTGTCGTCATCGACGCGGTGATCAGCCCAGAGGGCGATGTGACCAGCGCCAGGGTCGTCAAGGGCGTGCCGATGCTCGACGAGGCGGCGCTCGCGGCGGTCAGGCAGTGGAAATACACACCGACGCTCATCGACGGCGTTGCCGTACCGGTCATCGTGACGGTCACCAGCAGGTTCTCGCTGCAGTGACCAGCGTGACGGCCTTTCTCCGCGACGTGGCGCTTGCAGCGCTCGTGACGCTCCCGGGCGTCGCGGCGGTCGCATCGCCAGGCGCACAGCCGCAGGCGACCCAGGCAGGACCAGGGCCGCTCGAGCAGGTGGCGACCCGACCAGGGCCCGATGTGGCGCTGCCGCGTGTGGTGTCGCACGTGGCTCCCGCCTGGCCGCCGGGCACCACCGGCGCGGTGCGACTGCGCGTCAACCTCGTGATCGATGCCGAGGGGCGCGTCGCCGAGGCGCGCGTCACCACGCCGACGTCGCTCCTGCCGCGCGACCCGTCGGAAGTGGCCGCAGTGCTCGCGGCCGTCAGGCAGTGGCGCTTCGAGCCGCCCTCGACGGCGCCCCTCCTGCTCTCGACCTACGTCGGCACGTCCGACGACGACGGCGTGGTGGTGCCGTCTGGCCGTTCGCGTCCGCCGCTGCGCGTGGGGGGCGTGGTCGGACCACCCACGAAGATCCGTCACGTGCCGCCGACCTATCCCGCCGAGGCCCTGTCCGCTGGCATCTCCGGCGTCGTCATCCTCGAAATCACCGTCGATCCCGACGGTGCGGTCGTCGACGCGCGGCCGGTGCGCAGCATGCCCGGCCTCGATGCCGCCGCCATCGACTCGGTCAAGCAGTGGCGGTACGCCCCCACGTGGCTCAACGGCGAGCCGGTGTCGATCGTGCTGACCGTGACGGTGAACTTCCAGCCGTAGTGGGGGGAATGCCGGGAATGCCGCGAATGCCGCGAACGCCTCACCCAGGCAGGCGTAGGCGTCGAGCTTCAGCTCGACGCGCTCCCGGCGCCGAATGACGCAGGCCTCCGTCCCACGCTCGTGCTTGACGAACAACTAAATACTTAGTAGATCGTAGTGCCATGGCACCGGCCACGACGTTGACCCCGCAGGAACTGGCCATCATGAAGGTCGTGTGGCGGCTCGGCACGGCCACGGTGCGCGAGGTGCACGACGTGCTGCGCCGCGAGCGCCGCGACGACCTCGCGTACACGACCGTCCTGACGATGATGCGCATCCTCGAGCAGAAGGGGATGCTGGGCAAGGATGCCGACGCCGATTCCCGCGCGCATCGCTACCGTCCCCTGCGAACGCAACGGCAGATGATGCGTGTCCTGGTGCGGGAGTTCGTCGACCGCGTCTTCGACGGCGCCGCCGACTCGCTGGTCGCCCACCTGGTGGCCGACCGCAAGCTCTCGGCGAGCGACCGCGCCGAGATCCGGAAGCTGCTCGACAAGGAGGACTGATGTCCGCGTATGCCTTCGTCGCCGCGTGGCTGATCCAGTCGACCGTCCTCGGCGCGGTGGCGCTTGCGCTGCCCGCCGCCTGTCGGATCCGGGTGCCGCGGATGTTGACGGCATGGTGGCTCGGCAACTCAGTCGCCGTGGTGCTGATGCCGCTCGTCCAGGCCTTCCTGCCCAGGCGAGCTCCGCTTCCGACACCCGTGACCTCCTTCGTCGACGCGACGACCGCGGCGTTCGAGCCGGCGCTCCCTGTCGCCACGGGATGGACGCCGCTCACGGTGTTGCTTGGCGTGTGGGCCCTTGGCGTGGTGGCGCGGCTGGCCTGGTTGCGTCTCGGCCATCACCGGCTGTCTTCACTTGCCGATCGCGGAGACGTCGTCATCGACGATCCCGCACTCGACCAGGCGCGTCGACTGGCCCCCGCGCCGCGCCTGCCGCATCTGTCGGCCGACCGCGTGCCGGTCATCGCCGTCGCGCAGGCCGGCCCGTGCACGTTCGGGGCACTGCGGCCGCGGATCCTCGTGCCCGTGGTCTTGCGCGAGCGGCCAGACGAGGAGCGTGTCGCCGTGTACCTCCATGAACTGGCGCACGTCGGGCGTTCGGACATCGGCGCCGCGATGGCCGACGAGGTCTGGCGCGCGCTGTTCTGGTGGCAGCCCGCCGTGTGGTGGCTGCTCGCACGCCTGCGCCTGTCGCGCGAGTTCGAGGTCGACGCGGTGGTCGTCGAGCGCACCGGCACGCTGCGGTCCTACGTCGATGCGCTGCTGTGGTGCAGCACCTTGCGGCCGGCGCTGTCGCCGAGCACGCATGTCGGCAGTCGTCGCCACGCCGTGGTGCAGCGCGTGGCCGTCATGTGCAGGGGAGGGGAGATGTCTCGCATGCGATGGTGGATCACCGGCGGCGTGCTCGTCGTGGTGTGCGGTGGCGTCGGCGGCATCATGGCCGTCGTCGCGCCGTTGCGCGCGGCGGCGCCGATGGCCTGGGGCAGCCTGCAGGCCGATGACGCCGGGCCACTCGAGCGCGTGGCCGTACGGCCCACGCTGGACGCGCCGGCGCCGCGGCGGACGGTCGCCGTCGAGCCGGCGTGGAGCGATCCGGGCGTCTCCTATCGCTTCCGCGCGCACGTGGTGATCGATGCAGCCGGGCACGTTGCCGAGGCCCGACTCGTGGGAGCACCGGCAACCACGCGCGTGCCCGACAGCGTGCTGCCCGATCTCGCCGCGGCACGCGACGCAGCGCTGTCGGCAGTGAGGCAGTGGCAGTTCGAGGCCCCTGTCGCGGCGCCGATGCTGCTCGTGGTCGATGTGCCGGTCGGGGACTACGCGCGCATCGCGGGGCTCGTCGAACGGTCAGAACAGTCCCTGCGGACGCTCGCAGCCGGGGCGCCGCAGCCGCTGCGCGTCGGCGGTACCGTGCGCCCGCCGAAGCGGCTCGCGAACGCCTTCCCGATCTACCCAGAGGACGCCAAGGCTGCCGGCGTGAGTGGCGTGGTGATCATCGAGGCAACGGTGGACACCGAGGGCGCCGTGGCGGACGCTCGCGTGCTTCGGGGCGTGCCGATGCTCGATCAGGCCGCGCTGGATGCCGTGCGCCAGTGGCGGTACGAGCCGACTCTGCTGAACGGCGAGCCGGTGCCGGTCATCATGACGGTGACGGTGAGCTTCACGCTGGAGAAGTAGGCTCGAGGCTCAGGGTTCAAGGCTCAGAGAGTACGCATGCGGGCGGCTCAGGGCGCGGGGCGACGAGGTTCAGGTGTAGGCGTCGGGCTGGCCCGACGCGCCGGTGGCGACGGAAGGAAGACGTGAGGGCACCAGCCTCCTGGCTCGGCATCGTCGTGCTCGCGTTGGTGGTAGCGGCGTGCGGGCCGGCTCGCGCGCCGGTGGTCGCGCCCGACCAGTGGCCGGCGCAGGTCGCTGCCGCAGATGTCCGGGCGGCGGAGGGTTGTTACCGCTGCCTGGCAGACGCGCTGCAGTCCTACGAGCAGGCGCTCGCGGTGCGCACGGATGCGGTGCTTGGTGGACGGGCGTATCGCGCCGCCGTGCATCTGGCACTACGGGAGCGCGTGATCGGGCTGTACCCGGGCGCGTACCGGGACGCGCCTGAGCGGTTGCGGGCGGTGGCCACGGCCGACGACGCGTCAGCGGCCACCGACGTGCTCGAGGCCGTGCCCTGGCGTCGCGGGACGCTCGTGGCTGGCACCGGGCAGTTTCCCGGACAGGCGACACTTGCGGCGTGGCGGTCGCGACGCAAGGCCCTGGAGGTCATCGCGGACGCCGACCCGTGGGCCGCAACGCTGCTGATCGCGCTCGCCGGCACCAACCCCATCGTCACCGCCGACGAGGGGCAGCCTCCCACGCGTGGCACGCCGCCGCTGCTCGCGCCAGAGCGATGGGCGACGCGTCACGCCGACGACGCGTCGTTCACGTTCACGCGGCTGCTACTGTTGCGATCGTCGCTCGAGGAGGTCACCGCCTTCCACGCGGCTCACCCGACGTTCGACGAGGTGGACGTGCTCGTGGGCGAAGCCGAACTCGGGCGCGGGCGACTCGTGTCGGCCGAGGAAGCGTTCGCGCGCGCGCTCGCCGCCATGCCGGACCTCGTGCCGGCTCGCGCCCTGACCGGCGACGTCCGCCAGCGCATGGAGGACTTCGAGGTGTCGCTCGCGGCGTACGACACGCTGCTGGCGCGCGTGCCCGACCATCGCGAGGCGTTGCTCGGACGCATGAAGAGCCTGGGTTGGCTCGGGCGGCACGAGGAGGCCGTGACCGCCGCCGATCGCATGATCACGCTCGGCACCTGGTACGTCGGCGAGGCGCAGTACTGGAAGGCCTGGAACCTGTACAACCTGAAGCGGCTCGACGGCGCGCGTGCCGCCGTGGACGCGGCGCGCAGCCTGATGGTCAACGCCGACCTGTCATACCTCGGTGGCGCCATCGCTTTCCAGCAGCAGCGCCAGGACGACGCCCTGAAGGACTTCGACGCGGCGATCGCCCTCGAGTCGCGCCTGTGCGAGGCGCATTTCGACCGGGCGGCGGTCTACCTGATTCGCCGCGACTGGGCGGTGTCGGCGCCGGGGTTCGACGAGGCCTTCGAGTGCCTGGCCGCGCGCACGCCCACGTTCGAGCAGCGCATCGCCGATGCGCGCGAGGCGCGCCTGGAGGCGACGGCACGTGCGGCGCTCGTCGCGCGTCGCGAGAAGGCGCTCGTCGAGCATCGGCACCAGAAGGGGTGGGCGCGCTACAACGCCGCCGTCGCGCACGCCAACGCCGGGCACGCCGACCTGGTGCAGCCGCGCATCGACGAGGCGCTCGCGCTCGGCGGTCCCGCTGCCGACGCGGCGCGCGACCTGCAGGCGCAGTTGAAGGGGCGGTGAGCGTCGACCTGAAGGTCGACGCCCACGAACCGCCTCCGAGGTCCTTGGGCGTCGAGCTTCAGCTCGACGCGCGCCGAACCGCCGATGAGCGTCGACCTGAAGGTCGACGCCCACGAACCGTCAGCTCGACGCGCGGGTTGCCTGCAGCCTGTTGCTACGGCGCAGCAGGCTTCCCAGGCGCCTTCGTGAGATCGGGCGGCGGGTCGCCGAAGATGTGGTGGTTGAACCAGCCCAGATTGTGCTGGATCACCGCGCGCATCGACTTCGGCTTCGTGATGCCGTGGCCGAAGCCCTTGTAGACGATCATCTCCACCGGCACGCCGCGGTCCTCGAGTCCCTGGCGCAGCTCGTAGGCGTTGGCGATCGGCACCCGCTTGTCGAACTCGCCGTGCTGGATCAGCGTCGGCGTCTTCGCGCCCATCACGTACGACATCGGTGACGTCTTCTTGTAGATGTCCGGATCGGTGGCCGGGTCGGCGTCGAGGTACTGGATCGTGAACGGCGTGATGTCGGTGTTGTAGTAGTACGTCGCCCAGTTGGAGATCCCGGCGCCCACCGAGATTGCCCTGAACCTCGTCGTCGAGGTGGTGAGGAACGCGGAGATGTAGCCGCCCTGGCTCCAGCCCATGCAGCCGAGCCGGTTCGGGTCCACCATCCCCTTGGCGATCAGGCTGTCGATGCCGGACAGCACGTCCCAGGCGTCGCCGACGCCCAGGTTGCGGACGTTCAACTGGCGGAAGCGCTGCCCGTAGCCGGCGCTGCCGCGGTAGTTCACCTTGAGCACGAGCGCGCCGCGCGCGACCCAGAGGTCCGACGGGTAGTAGCGCGCGTCGATGGCCTGCGGTCGGTCGACACCGGTCGGGCCGCCGTGGATGACGCAGAGCAGCGGGTACTTGCGGCCTGGCTGGAAGTCGCGCGGCTTCACGAGGATGCCCTCGATCGTCTCGCCGTCCTGGCTCTTCCAGCTGATCACCTCGCGCGTGCCGAGCGTCCAGCCGGCCAGGCGGGTCGACCGCGTGGTGAGCGCGCGAGGGCTGAAGGTGGCGATGTCGGTCACGTACACCTCGGGCAGCGTCGTGCCCGACGAGGCGATCAGGCCGAGGGTCCGGCCATCGGCCGAGAACGAGCCCGACTGCATGATCAAGCCGTCGGGCGACGACACGCGCGTCACCGTGCGCGCCTGCGGGTCGACGCGGAACAGGTGCGACGCCGTCTTCTGGAGGGCAGCCACGTAGAGGCCGGTCGGCGTCCACGCCACCAGGCTCGCATCCTCGTCGAGCGCGTCGGTGACCGACGTCGCGGGCCCGCCCGCGACGTTGACGATGGCGACGCGGCTGTTGGCGTGGAAGTACTTCGGGGCGCCCATCGCCGACCCGAACGCGAGCCGCGTGCCGTCGGGCGACCACCGGGGGTTGGTGTCCGGCCCCGGCTGCGACACCACCGCGCGCACCGCGTCGGTGGCGAGGTCGAGCACGTGGATGTCGGAGCTGGCGCCGTCGATCAGGTCGGGTGTCCGCGTCGCGCCGAAGGCGACGCGCGTGCCGTCGGGCGACACCTCGAAGGCCTGCACATGGCGCCCGGCGCCGC
This sequence comes from Luteitalea sp. TBR-22, assembly GCF_016865485.1. NCBI lineage: Bacteria > Pseudomonadati > Acidobacteriota > Vicinamibacteria > Vicinamibacterales > Vicinamibacteraceae > Luteitalea > Luteitalea sp. TBR-22. The sequence continues at coordinate 2,733,988 of NZ_AP024452.1, forward strand.
GCGTGCGCTGGCGCCCCTTGGCCGGCGCCTTCATGGCCTCGACCGCGTCGACCGTCCAGAGGTGCGCCGGCTGGTAGTCGCGACGCACGACGGTGAACTCCCCGTAGGCGTCCTTGCGGGCCTTGTCGGCGGCCGGCTCTCCCTCGGGGGCAGCGAACACGATGGTGCGACCGTCAGGGCTCCACTCGTGGTTGGTGATCCCGGCATCGTGCCTGGTCAGCACGATTGCCTCGCCGCCGTCAGGCCTGATGGCGTGGATCTGCGCCTTGTCGTCGACGCTCCTCAGGAAGGTGATCCACCGGCTGTCGGGCGACCACTCGAGGTCGCCGATCTGCCGTCCGCGCGTCAGCTGCGCCACGGTGCCCGTCTTCGTGTCGGCGACGAAGACCTGCGCGACGAACGCGTCCTTCTCCCAGTCGGTGAGGGTCTCCTCGTACGCGATCCAGCGTCCGTCAGGCGAGACGGTGGGGGCGGCGACCGACCCGAGTTCGACGAGTTCGTCGACGGTGGGGACGTGCGGCGCCACCGCGGCGGCAGTCTGCGCGCGCGAGGGCAGGGGAGCGAGAAGGAACGCGACGAGGGCCGCGGCGGCCCCTGAAACGACGAAACGGCCGGTGGGCATGAGCATCTCGGAAGACGAGACGCATTGTACCCACCGACCGTTCCTGGTTCACTGCGCGTGCAATTTGAAATCCGGAATTTCAAATTGGCGCAGGCGCGCCAGCGCCTACGCCACCGGCGCGTTCTGCTCCTGCGGCTTGTGCGTGACCGGGTTGAGGAACGGCATCATCGCGCGAAGCTTGGCGCCGACCTCCTCGAGCGTCTGCGTCTGCTCCTCGGCGCGCACCTTGTTGAACCAGGGGCGACCGTCCTCGTTCTCCTTGATCCACTTGCGGGCGAACGTGCCGTCCTGGATCTCGGCCAGGACCTGCTTCATGGCCTTGCGGGTCTCGTCGGTCACGATGCGCGGCCCGGTGTAGTAGTCGCCGGCCTCGGCGGTGTCACTCACCGAGTAGCGCATGTAGTTCAGGCCGCCGCGGTACATCAGGTCGACGATCAGCTTGAGCTCGTGCAGGCACTCGAAGTACGCGATCTCCGGCTGGTACCCGGCCTCGACGAGCGTCTGGAAGCCCGCCTTCACCAGTTCCGCGGTGCCGCCGCACAGCACGGCCTGCTCGCCGAACAGGTCGGTCTCGGTCTCCTCGGTGAAGGTCGTCTCGATGACCCCCGCCCGGGTGACGCCGATGCCCTTGGCGTAGGACATGGTGAGCGCGCGCGCCTGGCCGGTGGCGTCCTGGTGGATGGCGATCAGGCCCGGCACGCCGCCACCCTCCTCGAACACCTCGCGGACGCGGTGGCCCGGCGACTTGGGCGCCACCATCGTCACGTCGACGTCGGCGGGCGGGACGATGGTGTTGTAGCGGATGTTGAAGCCGTGGGCGAACATCAGCATCTTGCCGGCCTTGAGGTGCGGCGCGATGTCCTTCTTGTAGACGCCCGGCTGCACCGTGTCGGGTGCCAGCATCATGATGACGTCGGCTTCGGCGGCCGCCTCGGCGACGCTCACGACGCGGACGCCGGCAGCCTGGGCCTTGGCGGCCGACGTGCTGCCGGCGCGCAGGCCGATGCGCACGTCCACGCCGCTGTCCTTCAGGTTGAGGGCGTGCGCGTGTCCTTGCGAGCCATAGCCGATGATCGCCACCTTCTTGCCCTGGATGAGGGAGAGGTCGGCGTCGTTGTCGTAGAAGATGTGAGCTGCCATCGTGAGGTCTCGGCCTTGGGCCATGGGCCTTCGGCCTTCGTTGGAAAGGCGACCGGCGGCGTTCGGCCGTCGGCCTTCGTTGCAAGAGCGGCCATCGGCATTCGGCCGTCGGCCTTCGGGAAGAGCGGAGGGGCTGAGGTGTCGGCCGGCTGGACCTCAGCCGGCCGACGAGCCTACACCGAGTGCGAGATCAGGTCTTCCTCGGCCTTGGCAGCGCCGAAGTCCTGCTCGTCTTCGGGCGGCTTGCTGGCCGTGCCGGTGCCGCGGAGCATCGCCAGCCGGCCGGTGCGGGCCATCTCGACGATGCCGTACGGATCGAGCACGTCGATCAGGCTCTGGACCTTGTCCTCGTTGCCGGTGATCTCGATCACCAGCGACTCGGGCGAGACGTCGATGATGCGCGCGCGATACACCGACGCGAGCTGGAAGATCTGCGCCCGCGTCTCGGGCGTGGTCTTCACCTTGAGGATGCACAGCTCGCGGAAGATCGACGGGCGGCGCGTCACGTTGTCGACGCGCAGCACCTCGATCAGCTTGTACAGGTTGGCTTCGATGCGGCGGGCGCCGAACTCGTCGGCCTCCACGGCAATCGTCATCCGCGACACGCCGGCGGTCTCGGTATGGCCGACCGTGATCGAGTCGATGTTGAAGCCGCGGCGCCGGATGAGCCCACTCACGCGGGTCAGGACGCCAGGATGGTCTTCGACGAGCACCACGAAGGTGTTCATGCGTCCGCTCCCGTCTCGACGATGGCGCTCGGGCGCCGGATCATGTTGTGGAGGTCGTTGCCGGCCGGCACCATCGGGTACACCGAGTCTTCCTGCTCGACGCGGAAGTCGATGAGCACCGTGCCCTGGTGGCGGCGCGCCTCGCGCACCGCCGGCACGACGTCGCCGCGCGTCTCGACGCGCATGGCCTTCAGGCCGAACGACTCGGTGAGCTTGCAGAAGTCCGGGTTGACCAGCGGCGTGGCGGCGTAGCGGCGCTCGTAGAAGAACTCCTGCCACTGCCGGACCATGCCGAGGAAGCCGTTGTTGATGATGGCGATGTTGATGTCGATGCCTTCCTGCGCAATCGTCGCCAGCTCGCACATCGTCATCTGGAAGCCGCCGTCGCCGACGACGACCCACACCTCGGCGTCCGGCCGCGCCACCTTGGCGCCGATCGCCGCCGGCAGCGCGAAGCCCATCGTGCCGAGGCCGCCCGACGTGATCAGCGAGCGCGGCTCCTCGTGCTTGTAGTACTGCGCCTCCCACATCTGGTGCTGGCCGACGTCGGTGACGACGATCGTCTCGCGGTCGCGGGTCTCGCGCCACAGGTCGTTGATGACGTGCGCGGCGTAGAGGTGGCCGTTGTCGGGGAGGTTCTGGATGTCGCGGACGGCGGAGTCGCCCTTGAGCATCGAGATGTACGAGACCCAGTCGGTGCGGTCGCAGGCCTCGATGCGCGGCAGCAACCCCTCGAGCGTCTCGCGCAGGTCGCCAATCAGGCCGACGTCGACGCGCACGTTCTTGTTCAGCTCGGCCGGATCGATGTCGATGTGGATCTTCTTGGCGTTGGGCGCGTACGTCTTGACGTTGCCGGTCACCCGGTCGTCGAAGCGCATGCCGAAGGCGAGCAGCAGGTCGGCTTCCTGGATCGCGGTGTTGACCCAGGCTTCGCCGTGCATGCCCATCATGCCGAGGTTGAGCGGGTGGCTCGCCGGGATCGCGCCCAGCCCGAGCAGCGTCGTCGCGATCGGCACGTTGGCCTGCTCGGCGAACTTGAGCACCGCCTCGCGCGCGTTGGACAGCTGGATGCCGCGGCCGGCGAGGATGATCGGGCGCTTGGCCGAGTGGATCAGGTCGAGCGCCTGCTCGACCTCACGCGAACTCGGCGTGTGCGAAGGACGGTAGCCGCGCAGCTTCGGCGCGTCGGGCCACACGAACTCGCACGACGACTGCTGGCAGTCCTTCGTGATGTCGATCAGCACCGGACCCGGACGGCCCGAGCGCGCGACGTAGAACGCCTCGCGCACGACACGCGCCACGTCCTCGGGGCGCGTCACCAGGTAGTTGTGCTTGGTCACGGGCAGCGTGATGCCCGTGATGTCGGTCTCCTGGAAGGCATCCGAGCCGATGGCCTTGCTGCCCACCTGGCCGGTGATGCAGACGATCGGCACCGAGTCCATCATCGCGGTGGCGATGCCGGTGACCATGTTGGTCGCGCCGGGGCCGCTGGTGGCGATGGCGACGCCGACCTGGCCGGTGGCGCGCGCATAGCCGTCGGCCATGTGCGTGGCGCCCTGCTCATGGCGCACCAGGATGTGGCGGATCGGGTAGTCGAGCATCGCGTCGTACGCCGGCAGGATGGCGCCGCCGGGGTAGCCGAACACGCAGGTGACGCCTTCGCGCACCAGGCTCTCCCACAGGATTTGTGCTCCGGTCTTCTTCATAACAGGCTCAGGGCTCTAGGCTCAGGGCTCAGAAAGCAGGCTGCAGGCTACGGGCTGCAGGCTACGAGGTTACCGAGTCGGATTGGCCAGGGTGGCCGCCGGGCGCGTGATGGCGCCCTCGGAGGCCGACGACACGAGGCTGGCGTACTTGGCCATGACTCCCGTCGTGTAGCGCGGCGCCGGTGGCACGTACGCCGCGAGCCGCCGCGCGATCTCGTCGTCGCTCACCGCCATGTCGAGGCGGCGGTTCTTGAGGTCGAAGGTGATGACGTCGCCGTCGCGGATGGCCGCGATGGGTCCGCCGTTGACGGCTTCGGGAGCGACGTGGCCGGCCATCAGGCCGCGCGTCGCGCCCGAGAAGCGGCCGTCGGTGAGCAGGGCGACCTTGTCGCCGAGGCCGGCGCCCATGATGGCGGCCGTCACGCCGAGCATCTCGCGCATGCCGGGACCACCCTTCGGCCCCTCGTGGCGGATGACCACGACGTCGCCTGCCTGGATGCTGCCGGCCTGCACGGCCGCGAAGGCCGCTTCCTCGCCCTCGAACACCCGGGCCGGGCCCTGGTGACCGGCGAGCGACGAGCCGGCAACCTTCACCACGCAGCCCTCGGGCGCGATGTTGCCCTTGAGGATGAGCAGTCCGCCGGTCGGCTTGAGTGGCGTGGCGAACGGGCGCACGACGTCCTGGCCGGGCGTCTCGACGACCGCCGCGGCTTCCTCGCCGATGGTCCGGCCGGTGACCGTCGGCGCGCTGCCGTCGATCAGGCCCGCCTGCACGAGCCGCTGGCACACGACGCCCGTGCCGCCCGCCTTGTGCAGGTCGGCCGCCACGTAGCGCCCACCCGGCTTCAGGTCGGCGAGCAGCGGCGTGCGGTCGTTGATCGGGTTGTAGTCGTCGATGCTCAGGGACACGCCGGCCTCGGCCGCGATCGCGAGCAGGTGCATCACCGCGTTGGTCGAGCCGCCGGTCGCGACGACGCCGGCGATCGCGTTCTCGACCGACGTGCGCGTGATCAGGTCGCGCGGCCGGACGTTGCGCGCCAGGTTCTCCATCGCCAGCCGACCGGCCTGCTCGGCTGCCGCTTCCTTGGCCGGGTGCGTCGCCGGGATGCTCACGCTGCCCATCGCCGCCACGCCGAGGAACTCGGCCACCATGGCCATCGTGTTGGCGGTGAACTGGCCGCCGCACGCGCCCGCGCCGGGGCAGGCCTTGTCCTCGAGGTCCTTGAGTTCGAGCAGGGTGATGCGCCCGGCGGCCTGCGCGCCGATGCCCTCGAACACGTCCTGGATGGTGACGTCCTTGCCCTGCCAGGTGCCCGGATCGATCGACCCGCCGTAGAGGATCACGCCCGGGATGTTCAGGCGCGCCAGCGCCATGATCGTCCCCGGAATCGTCTTGTCGCAGCCGCACAGCATGACGACCGCGTCGAGGTGGTGCCCGAAGGTGACCAGTTCGATCGAGTCGGCGATCACCTCGCGGCTCACCAGCGAGGCGCGCATGCCCTCGGCGCCCATCGTGATGCCGTCCGACACGGCGATCGTGTTGAACTCCATCGGCGTGCCGCCGGCCTTGCGCACGCCGTCCTTGACGTGCTCGGCCAGGCGCCGCAGGTGGAAGTTGCACGGGCCGATCTCGGTCCACGTGTTCGCGATGCCGACCAGCGGCTTGGCGAGGTCCTCGTCGGTGAAGGCGCAGGCCTTCAACATGGCGCGCGCAGCGGCGCGGTTGGGGCCGTCCGTGAGGGCGGCGCTCTTGTGCTTCTTCGGGTCGCTCATGCCTGGGCTCCGGCTGCCACGGGGGCAGGCGCGGTCGTCGAACGGGGCAGCAGCGTGGAGGGATACGACCCGAGGTTGCGGAGCATGGGGGCGAACTCGCCGAGATGGGCGAGGGCACGCGCGCATCGCGCGTCCTGCGCGCCGACCGCGAGGTCGACGTAGAACAGGTACTCCCAGGGGCGCCCGGGGATCGGGCGCGATTCCAGCTTGGTCAGGTCGATGCCCCGCAGCGCGAAGACGCTGAGCGCCTTGAACAGCGCGCCGGCCTCGTTGGACAGGGTGAAGACGATGGTGGTCTTGTTGGTCGGGGTGCCGGCGTCGACGGCCGCGGGCGACACCACGAGGAACCGGGTGATGTTGTCGGCGAAGTCCTGGATGCCCGATTGCAGCACCTGCAGGCCGAACACCGCGGCCGCGCGCTCGGAGGCGATCGCCGCCGCGCCGGCCAATTGCCGGTCCTTGATCAGCTTCACGCTCCCGGCCGTGTCGTACGAGGCCACCACCTCCACACCGGGCAGGTTCCGCAGGTAGCGGTCGCATTGGGCGAGGGCCTGCGGGTGCGAGTAGATCTGCCGGATCTGGTCCATCGTGGTGCCCGGCAGCGCGATCAGGCTGTGCACCACCCGGAGCTCGACGTCGCCGACGATGTGGAGCGGGTGCTCGAGGAGCAGGTCGTAATTGCGGTGGATGGTGCCGCCGATCGAGTTCTCGATGGGCAGGACTCCGAGGCTGGCCGTGCCGCCCTGGACGGCGCGGAACACGTCCTCGAAGCTGGGACAGGGGAGGAGCGTCGCGTCCGGCGCGTGCTTCTGGGCCGCTGCCTCGCTGTACGCTCCCGGTTCTCCCTGATACGCCACCACCATGCCCTTCCATGGTGCCGGGGTGGGCATCGTAAGTCAAAGTTATATTCGTTAGGCAATCATGCGCCGCATTTATTGGATGCGGCCCGCGCATGGACTGGCGGACTCCGACCTTCGGGCTTCGCAGTCGGCCTTGGTCCTTCGGCCTTCGGCCTTCGCTCTTCCCGGTACCCCGTACCCGGTACCCGCTACTCGCTGGCCGGTGCCCGGCGCCGGTGCCCGCCGCCCGCCGCCCGCTGCCCGGTGCCCGGCGCCCGGTGCCCGGTGCCCGCTGCCCGCTGCCCGGTGCCCGGTGCCCGCTGCCCGGTGCCCGGTGCCCGGTGCCCGGCTATAATCACCCGTTCATGCTCCGCCCGTACCGTGGCCAATGGCCCCAGCTCGACGCGTCGGTCTTCATCGACCAGAGCGCCCAGGTCATCGGCGACGTGACGATCGGGCCGGAGTCGAGCGTCTGGATGAACTGCGTGGTGCGCGGCGACGTCCACCACATCCGCATCGGCGCTCAATCCAACGTCCAGGACGGCACCATCGTCCACGTGATGCGGGGCACGCACCCGACGACGATCGGCGACAAGGTGACGATCGGCCACGGGTGCCTGATTCACGGCTGCACGATCGACGACCGCTGCCTGATCGGCATGGGCGCCATCGTGCTCAACGGTGCGGTCATCGGCGCCGACTCGATCGTCGCCGCCGGCACGCTGGTGACCGAGCGGACGGTCGTGCCGCCGCGCTCCCTGGTGATGGGCAGCCCGGGCAAGGTCCGGCGCGAACTGACCGACGCCGAGGTGGCGTCCATCCTCGACTACGCCGCCCGCTACGTGGGCTACCGGCTCGACTACATGGCCCCAGAGGACTCCCGCGGCTGATCCGCGGTATCGCATGGCTTCCACAGCGCCTGCCCGCGGCATGCGGGACTTCCTCCCGGCCGACGTCCGTCGCCGCGCCTACGTGATTGGCGTCATCCGCGGCGTGTACGAGCGCTATGGCTTCGAGCCGCTCGAGACCCCGGCCGTCGAGAACATCGAGACGCTCCTCGGCAAGTACGGCGAGGAAGGCAATCAGCTCATCTTCAAGATCCTGAAGCGCGGCGAGCACGAGGCGTCCGGGCAGGCCGATCTCGCCCTGCGGTACGACCTCACCGTGCCGCTGTCCCGAGTGGTCGCCGAGCATCGCGGCGCGCTCCCCAGGTACTTCAAGCGGTTCCAGATCCAGCCGGTGTGGCGGGCGGATCGGCCGGCCCGTGGCCGCTTCCGCGAGTTCTACCAGTGCGACGTCGACGCGACGGGCTCCACCTCGCCCGTGGTCGAGGCCGAACTGTGCGCGGCGGCCTGCGAGGCCATGCAGGCCCTCGGATTCTCCGATGCCGTCCTGCGCCTGAACCATCGGGCGGTGCTCGCCGGCGTGCTGGACGTGGCGGGGGTGCCTGCCGACAGGCACGGCGATGCGCTGGTCGCGCTCGACAAGCTCGACAAGATCGGCCTGGACGGCGTGAAGGCCGAGTACGAGCAGCGCGGCCTCGCACCGGCCCTCGCCGACACGGTCCTGGGCATCCTGGGCGCGGCGGCGATCTCCGGGGCCGTTGCCGCCGACAACGAAGCGGCCTTGAGCCGGGTGGAGGCGTTCGTCGCCGGCCACGAGGCGGCGACGGCTGGCATCGCGACAATGCGCGAGGTGCTGTCCCTGGCGGCGCACACGCCGGCGGCGGGGCAGTTGCGCGTCGACCTGAGCCTGGCGCGGGGGCTCTCGTACTACACGGGCTGCATCATGGAGATGACCGTGCCCGACCTGGCGGGCAGCCTCGGCGGCGGTGGGCGGTACGACAACCTGGTGGGGATGTTCCTCGGGCAGCAGGTGCCGGCCGCCGGGTTCTCGCTGGGCCTCGAACGCATCCTCGTGGTGATGGGCGAGCGGGGCATGTTCCCGGCGCACATCGCGGCGACCGCGGCCGACGTGCTCGTGGCGCAGTGGAATGCGTCCTCGGCCGGCGAGGCGCTGGCCCTGGCGCACGCCTTGCGGCGACATGGCCTGCGGGTCGAGGTCTACCCCGACGCCGACAAGCTGGGCAAGCAGTTCAAGTACGCGGCGTCCACGGGCGTGCCGCTCGTCGTGATCGAGGGCGAGGACGAGAAGGCGGCCGGTGAGCTGACGGTCAAGGACCTGCGCAGCGGCGAGCAGCGGCGGCTGCCGCGTGCCGATGCCGGTCCGCTGCTGCGCGACCTCCTCACGCCCGCCTCCTCAGGGAGCCTGTAGGCTGTACCTGTACCTGCAGGCCTGTCGCCTGCTTCCGGCCGGGCAAACCCGGCCGCTACGATTGCACCAATGGATCTTCTCGGCGAACTGTACAGAACCCACACCTGCGGCCAACTGCGGACCGAGCACGTCGGCCAGGAGGTCGTGTTGCTCGGCTGGGTGCACCGCGTCCGCGACATGGGCGCGGTCATCTTCCTCGACATCCGCGACCGTCACGGCGTGACGCAGGTGGTCACCGAGGCCGAGCCGATCCTCGGGCAGGCCAAGAAGCTCAAGACCGAGATGGTCGTGGCCATCCTCGGACAGGTGGCGCCACGGTCGGCAGAGACGGTGAACGACAAGCTCGACACCGGCCAGGTCGAGGTCCGGATCGGCGAGTTGCGCGTGCTCAACGACGCCAAGCGCCCGCCGTTCTCCATCGCCGACGAGTCGTTCGTCGCCGAGGACACGCGCCTGCGCTACCGCTACCTCGACCTCCGTCGCCAGCGGATGCAGAAGAACATCATCCTGCGGCACAAGCTGACGATGGCGATCCGGCGGTATTTCGACGCCAACGGGTTCCTGGAGATCGAGACGCCGATCCTCACCAAGAGCACGCCGGAAGGCGCCCGCGATTACCTCGTGCCGAGCCGCGTGCACCCGGGCGAGTTCTTCGCGCTGCCGCAGTCGCCGCAGATCTTCAAGCAGATCCTGATGATCAGCGGCCTGGATCGGTACTTCCAGATCACCAAGTGCTTCCGCGACGAGGATCTGCGCGCCGACCGGCAGCCCGAGTTCACGCAGGTCGACGTCGAGATCTCGTTTGCGTCGCAGAAGCTGGTGTTCTCGCTCATCGAGCCGCTGATCAAGGAGATCTTCGCGGTCGCCGGCATCCAGATCGACACGCCCTTCCGGACGATGCCGTACGCTGAAGCCATGGCGAAGTACGGCTCCGACAAGCCGGACCTCCGCTTCGGCATGGAGATCCAGGACCTCGGCGCGCTGTTTGCCGACACGCCGTTCGGCCCGGTCCGCGAGGCGCTGGCCAGCGGCGGGGTGCTGCGTGGGCTGGTCGTGCCCGGCGGCGCGAAGATTTCGCGCGCCGAGGTGGACAAGATCGTCGCCGAGGCCATCGAGATGGGGGCGGGCGGCCTGCTGTGGGCCCGGCAGACGGAGAAGGGCCTCGCCACGTCGGCCAAGGCGATGGGTGAGGAGGCGCTGACACGTGCGCTCGAGGCCACCGGCGCCGGGACCGACGGCCTGCTGCTGATGACGGCCGGCACCGAGGCGCAGGTCTCCAAGCTGCTCGGGGCGCTGCGGCTGTCGCTCGCAAAGCGCTTCAACCTCGTGGATCCGGCGAAGTTCGAGTTCCTGTGGGTGGTCGACTTCCCGTTGTTCGACTGGGACGAGGACGAGAAGCGCTGGGTGGCGATGCACCACCCGTTCACGTCGCCGTCCGACGCCGACCTGCCGCGCATGACCGAGGCGCCGGGCGAGTGTGTCGCCAAGGCGTACGACCTGGTGCTCAACGGCAGCGAGATCGGCGGCGGGAGCATCCGTATCCACGACCCCGAGATCCAGCGGCAGCTGTTCCGCCTGCTCGGCATCAGCGACGAGGACGCCAAACTGCGCTTCGGCTTCTTCATCGACGCGCTCGAGTACGGCACGCCGCCCCACGGGGGGATCGCGCTCGGCCTGGATCGCATCGTGGCACTGCTGGCCGGCGAGCCGTCGATCCGCGACGTGATTGCGTTCCCGAAGACCGCCGCGGCCGTCGACCTGATGTCGGATGCGCCGTCCACGGTCGACGCGCGACAGTGGAAGGAACTGCACCTCAAGCCGCTTGCCTGACCGCAGGCGGCATGCTAGCGTCGACCCCGCGCCACAGGTGGGCAGGCACGGGGCGGCGCTGGCCGCCACGGTAAAGCCGGCTCTCCGAGCCCGGCCGTCTTGCAGGAGAACATCGGTATCGCCATCCCGGCCCCGCGCTCCATTCCGGTCCCCGATCAGGGCGTCGACGTCCTGTTCGGCGCCTACGACGACAACCTGCGCCTGCTCGAAGACCTCTTCGGCGTGAGCGTCCGCACCAGCGGGCACGAACTCGTCGTGGACGGCGCCTCCGAGCGCCTCGACCGCGTTGAGGCGTTCGTCGGGCAGTTCGGCGCGCTGCTGCGCGATGGCTACCGGTTCGCGCGTGGCGAGGTCAAGGACGCGATGCGCCTGGCCGCCGAGCATCCGGACCTGGATCTCCGCGATCACTTCCTGAAGGGCAGCGTGCGGGCGTCGGCCAAGCGACAGGTCGTGCCCAAGACGCCGACGCAGCGCACCTACCTCGAGGCCATCGAGAAGCACGACATCGTCTTCGGTGTCGGCCCGGCCGGCACCGGCAAGACGTACCTGGCGATGGCACAGGCGGTGGCCAGCCTGCTGGCCAAGAAGGTGAGCCGGATCGTGCTCACGCGTCCGGCGGTCGAGGCCGGCGAGAAGCTCGGCTTCCTGCCCGGCGACCTGCAGGAGAAGGTCAACCCGTACCTGCGGCCGCTCTACGACGCGCTGTACGACATGCTCGAGGCCGACAAGGTCGAGCGCCTGCTCGAACGCGGCACCATCGAGGTCGCGCCGCTGGCCTTCATGCGCGGGCGCACGCTCAACGACGCGTTCGTGATCCTCGACGAGGCGCAGAACACGACCTCAGAGCAGATGAAGATGTTCCTCACCCGCCTGGGTTTCGGCAGCAAGGCAGTGGTGACCGGCGACATCACGCAGATCGACCTGCCGTACGGCCGGCCGTCGGGACTGATCGACGCGATCCGCATCCTCGACAAGGTCGAGGGCCTCGCCTTCGTGCACTTCACCGACCGCGACGTCGTGCGGCACAAGCTCGTGCAGTTGATCGTCCAGGCCTACGCGGCCCAGGAAGCCGGCGGCCCGGGCGCCCCCGGCAACCCGCGGGCCTGACGCCATGGACGCGGACCCTCCGACCCTGGACATCACCGTGTGCACGCGCGCCGGCCGCCCGGCGCGTGCGCCTGGCCTCGCTCGGTGGCTCGCCGCGACGGCCCCGGTCCGGGCGCGCGGCACCGTGACCCTGGTGCTGATTGGGGATGCGGCCATGCGCCGCATGAACCGCGACTGGCGCGGCAAGGACTACGCGACCGACGTCCTGTCCTTCCCGGCCGACGACGACGGGCCGCGCCTGCGCGGGCAGCAGCGGCATCTCGGCGACATCGTCATCGCGACGGGCGTCGCGAGGCGCCAGGCGCGCGAGGCCGGGCACGCGTACGGCACCGAGCTGAAGGTGCTCGCGCTGCACGGCCTGCTGCACCTGCTCGGCTACGACCACGAGACCGACCAGGGACGGATGCGGCGCGTCGAGGCACGGCTGCGCCGCAAGGGCGGCCTGCGCGCCGGCCTCATCGAGCGGGAGTCGCGCGCGTGATCCCGCTGATCGTGTTCCTGCTGGCCTGCCTGGCCGTCTACCTCGGCACCGTGCTGGCCGCCTTCAGCGCGATCATGCGCTTCTCGCTGCGGCTGCTGGCCGAGAGCTCGAGCGGATCGGGCGACGTCCTGACGACGTTCCTCGAGGACCCCCCGGCGTTGTTCTTCCCGGCCCGCGTGCTGCTCGGCATCGACACGGTCATCGTCGCCGTGCTCCTCGCGCACGTCGAGGGCGTGGGGCGCACCGATCACGGCATCTGGGTGTTCCTGGTGTCGATGATCCTGTTCGTGGTGGTGTGCTTCCTGGTGCTGCCGCAGGTGATCGTCCGCCGGAACCCCCAGCAGGTGCTCACCCTGCTGCTGCCGTCCTTCACGATCATCGCCCGGGCGTTCGCGCCGCTCACGACGCTGGTGGCGGGCGCCGACGGCGTCGCCGATCGCCGCGCCGACGGTGACGAGCCGCCGGCCGAGGAGGTGCAGGCGGCCACGCCGGGCGAGGACGCGCCGGAAGCCGCCGAGGAGGAAGAGGACGCGCGCGAGCTGTTCCGGTCGATGGTGGGTTTCCAGGACCGTCTCGTGCGGGAGGTCATGACCCCGCGCCCCGACATCGTCGGCATCCGTGCCGACGCGACGCTCGGCGACCTGCGGGCGCGGCTGCGCGAGTCGGAGTACTCGCGGCTGCTCGTGTATCGCGAGAGCCTCGATGACGTGGTCGGGTTCGTGCACTTGAAGGACGTCTTCCTCAAGGGCGCCGAGCAGGCCGACGAGGCGTCCTTCGAGGCGCTGGTGCGTCCGGCGCACGCGGTGCCGGAGACGCGCCGGGCCAACGACGTCCTGAAGGACCTGCAGCGGGCGCGCACGCAGACCGCGCTGGTGGTGGACGAGTACGGCGGGACGGCGGGGCTGGTGACCGTGGAGGACCTCGTCGAGGAGCTGGTCGGCGAGATCCGCGACGAGTACGACGTCGAGGCGGATCCCATCGTCGAGGAGCCCGACGACACCTGGGTGTTCAGCGCCAAGGTGGACATCGACGAACTCACCGAACGGCTCGGCGTCGACATCGAGCGCGAGGGATTCGAGACGATCGGCGGGTACCTGCTGAGTCGCCTCGGCCGGGTGCCGCTGGCCGGCGAGCACGTCGTGGAGGACGGCCTCGACATCGAGGTGCTCGAGGCGGAGCGGCGTCGGGTGCTGAAGGTGCGAGTCCGGCGCCTGCCGGCGGAAGGGGAGGCGTAGCCATGCGGTCCGGATTCGTGTCGTTGCTCGGACGCCCCAATGCGGGCAAGTCGACGCTGCTGAACCGGATGGTCGGCGCGCACCTGGCCATCGTCTCGGACAAGCCGCAGACGACCCGCACCCGCATCCTCGGGGCGAAGAACCTGCCGGACGGCCAGATCCTGTTCCTGGACACGCCCGGCGTGCACCGGCCGATGCACCGCATGAACGTCCGGATGGTGGACGCGGCGATTGGCGCGGCGCGCGAGGCCGACGTCGTGGCGCTGGTGGTGGATGCCTCCGAGGACGTGGGCCGGGGCACGGAGTTCCTGCTCGGGCTGCTGCCGCAGATCGCGCAGCCGGTGGTGCTGGTGCTGAACAAGATCGACCGGCTGAAGAAGCACAAGCTGCTGCCGGTGATCGAGTGGTTCAGCGGCAAGCACGCGTTTGCCGACGTCGTGCCGGTGTCGGCCGCGACCGGCGACAACGTCGAGGCGCTCGAACGCGTGCTGTTGTCGCACCTGCCCGAGGGGCCGCCGCTGTACCCGGAGGACTACCTCACCGACCAGTCGGCGCGGTCGCTGGCGGCCGAGATGGTGCGCGAGCAGGTGCTGCAGCACACGCGCGCCGAACTCCCGTTCACCACCGCGGTCGTCGTGGACCGCTGGGAAGAAGACGAGGAGGACGAGGAGGCGCCGCTGGCCATCTACTGCAGCATCCTCGTCGAGGAACCGTCGCAGAAGCCGATCATCGTCGGCAAGGGCGGCGAGATGATCAAGGCCATCGGCACCGCGGCCCGCAAGCAGATCGAGGCGTTCTTCGAGCGGCGCGTCTACCTGGACCTGCACGTGAAGGTCAAGGAGGACTGGCGCGAGAGCGACAGGACCCTCGACGAACTCGGGTTGCCGCAGACCAAGCGGAAGAAGTGACGCTCGACGCCTGACGCGTGGCCGCTGAACCGCGACACCCACGAAATCCGGAAACTGGCCGGCAGAAATGCAGCGCGAGGGGGGGGGCGCGACCCGTCGGAGGTCCGGACCGCACCTCGACGGGCTAAGATATCCGCAGTTCCCAGCAGCCCGGGTGGAGCCCCGTATTCGAATGCAGGAGTGTCGCTGATGAAGTATTCCCTCGTCGTGAATGGCGAGCCGCGCGCGGTCGATGTTCCCGAGCGCATGCCGCTCTTGTGGGTGCTCCGGGATGTCCTGGACCTGAAGGGCACGAAGTTCGGCTGCGGGGTGGCCCAGTGCGGCGCCTGCACGGTGCTGATCGACGGTCAGCCCATGCGTTCGTGCATCGTGGACATCTCCTCGGTCGGCACGGCCGCGGTGACGACCATCGAGAGCCTGCCGCGCGACGGGTCGCATCCGCTCCAGCGCGCCTGGATGGAACTCGACGTCCCGCAGTGCGGCTACTGCCAGGCCGGCCAGCTCATGGCGGCCTCGGCGCTGCTCAAGGAGACGCCGAACCCGACCGATGCGCAGATCGATGCGGCCATGGAGGGCAACTTCTGTCGCTGCGGCACCTACATCCGGATCAAGCAGGCCATCAAGGCGGCGGCCGCGGCTGGCAGGAGGGCGGAGTAATGGTGCCATCACCGAAGGCTCTCGACAGGCGTGCGTTCCTGCAGGTGTCGGCGCTGGCCGGCGGCGGCCTTCTGATCGGCCTGTCGGGCGCGGGCGTCGCCGCGCAGGGACGCCAGGGCGGTCCGGGCGCGTCGGCGGAGTCACTCGCGCCGAACACCTACATCACCGTCAACCCGAACAACACGTTCACGATCATCTCGAAGAACCCCGAGACCGGACAGGGCATCCGGACCGCACTGCCGCAGATCATCGCCGACGAGTTCGGCGTCGAGTGGGCGCAGGTGACGCTGAAGCAGGCCGATCTCGACCCGAAGTACGGCGCACAGTTCGAGGGCGGTAGCCGGGCGATTCCGTCCAATTACCAGAACATGCGCCTGGTGGGGGCCGGCGGCCGCCTGATGATGCTCGCCGCGGCCGCGCAGCAGTGGAACGTGCCCCAGGCCGAACTGACGGCGAAGGCCGGCGTGGTGACGCATGCGGCGAGCAAGCGGACGGCGACGTACGCGTCGCTGGCGTCCGTGGTGGCCACGCTGCCCGTCCCCGAGAAGGCCTCCATCGAGGCCGCCCTCAAGAACCCGCGCGACTTCACCATCGTCGGCAAGCGGATCCCCGGCTACGACAACCTCGACATCGTGACCGGGCGTCCGGTGTTCAGCATCGACGTCGCGTTCCCGGGCATGCTGCACGCCGTGTTCGTGAAGTGCGACGTCTTCGGCGGGAAGGCCGTCAGCGCCAATCTCGACGAGATCAAGAAGCTGCCCGGCATCCGGCACGCCTTCATCGTCGAGCCTGCCGGGCAGGGCAACAACTCGCTGGCCTCGGGCGTGGCGATCGTCGCCGACCACTGGTGGCTGGCCAACGACGCGCGCTCGTCGCTGAAGGTGGTGTGGGACGAAGGCGCGGTGGCGACGCAGAGCAGCGCCGGCTACCTGGCGCAGGCGCGCGCCCTGGCGGCCAAGGCGGCCACTGCGCCTCTGCCGGCGCCGGTGGCACCGCCGGCCCCCGGCGAGCGTCCGACCGGCCCGCCGCGCGCCGTGATCGGCGACGTCAACGCGGCCTTCAGCACCGCGGCCAAGACCATCGAGGCCGAGTACTTCTTCCCGCTCTTGTCGCACGCGCCGCTCGAGCCGCAGAACGCCACGGCGCACTACCACGACGGGAAGCTCGAGATCTGGTCGCCGAGCCAGATTCCGTCCAAGCAGAACCCGGCGCTTGGCGCCGGCATTCCGCCCGAGAACATCACGTACCACCTCGTGCGTGCGGGTGGAGGTTTCGGCCGACGGCTCGTCAGCGACTACGACGTCGAAGTCGCCCGGATCGCCCGTACGGTGTCCGAGGAGCGGGTGGCCGCCGGGCTGCCGACGGTCCCGGTCAAGCTGCTCTGGTCGCGCGAGGACGACATGGCGCACGACCAGTACCGTCCGACGGGGTACCACTTCTTCAAGGCGGGCCTCGATGCCAACGGCAAGCTGATCGCCTATCGCGACTTCGTGGCCAGCACGAACTCCGTGGTGCCGGCCAACGAGTTCCCGCGCGGCTTCGTCGAGAACGTGTTGATCACGTCCGAGAACGTGGTGCCGTTCGGCATTCCCGTCGGCGCCCTCCGCGCCCCACCCACCAACGGCATCTCGTTCGTGAAGCAGGGCTTCATCGACGAGGTCGCCGTCGCGGCCGGCAAGGATCCCCTGCAGTACCGCATCGACCTGCTGAACAACCCGGTCGGGCCCGGGGCGACGGGCGGGTTCAACCCGGTGCGTGCGCGCGGCGTGCTCGAAGCCGTGCGGGCGATGTCGGACTGGGACCGTCGAGGCTCGCTGCCGAAGGGCACCGGCAAGGGCGTGGCGTTCCAGTACGCCCACGCCGGCTACGTCGCGTATGTGGTCGAGGTGTCGGTCGACGCGAAGAAGGCCATCAAGGTCAATCGCGTGTGGTGCGCGGTGGACGTGGGGCGCCAGATCGTCAACCCCAGTCACTCCGAGAACCTCGTGCACGGCGGGTTCATCGAGGGCATGAGCCACCTGATGTCGTGGACGATCACCATCGACAAGGGGCGCGTGGTGCAGAAGAACCTTGACGAGTACCAGCCGGCGCGCATGCCGCACGCCCCGGCCAGCATCGAGGTCAAGTTCCTCGAGACCGACTTCGATCCGACGGGCTTGGGCGAACCGACGATGCCACCCGCGGTTCCCGCGATCACCAACGCCATCTTTGCGGCGACGGGCGTGCGCATCCGGTCGCTGCCGCTCGAGGCGCAGGGCTTCAGCTGGACGTAGGCAGGTCGGCGGCCGTCCGCGTTCGGCCTTCGGCCTTCGGCATCAATCCTGGACCGATCCACGGGTCGGTTCAGGATTTCTCGTTTGTGCACCGTCGCATGCCTTCCATTCGAACGACTGTCCCGGTTGCCGGCCTGCTCGCCGGCATCCTCGCCGGTGTGATCGCCGGTGCCGGACACCTGCACTCGCAGGCAAGCACCCTCGTCGCCCATGGGTTCGACGGCACCACGCACGGCTGGTCCGTGTCTGGCGATACCGGCGCTGTCCAACCGCAACTGCACGCGGCGGGCGGCCACCCCGACGGCTACATCTCCCACGTGGATGAAGCGCTGGGGGAGACGTGGTACTTCAGCGCCCCCGAGAACGTCCTGCGGGTGCTCGCGTCGGCCGAACACGGCGCGCTTCGCTACGACCTGAAGCAGTCGGCCGACATCGTCGGCAACTTCGAGGACGACGTGGTGGTGGTCGGACCGGCGGGCCGGATCTCGTACCGGTTCCCGGAGTCGCCGGGCACGGACTGGCGAACGTTCACGGTCTCCTTCACGGCCGGCAGCGGCTGGCGCTGGAACTGGAACGCACCGGCCACTCAGGCGCAGATCCGCAGCGTGCTGACCAGTGCGACCAGCCTCGAAATCCGCGGCGAATATCACACCGGTCCCGACGAGGGCGCGCTCGACAACGTCGTCATCACGAACGCACCGACGACGGTCACGTCGAGGCCCTGACGCGTTCTCGCGGTTGGCTGAGGTGGCTCCGTTGCGCAGACGCGAGGGCCGACGATGTGCCGCCGACTGCCTTCCCGACTGCCGACTGCCGACTGCCCACTGCCGTCAGTTGTCCTCCCCCGTGATACCTTGACCCGATCAGTGTGGGCCCGGGCGTCGTGGTGACGCCCCGTGGCGCGCGCGCCCTCCCCTCCATGCCGCAGCGCAAGATCGACGTCGTGCTCGCCTCCGTCAAGAGGCTGATCCGCGTCGGGGCGAGCGCCAACCTGCTGAACCTGCTGCAGAAACAGCACCCGGCCGACCTGGCCGGCGTGCTCGGCGAGCTGCCCGACCGCGATCGGCAGA
This sequence comes from Luteitalea sp. TBR-22, assembly GCF_016865485.1. NCBI lineage: Bacteria > Pseudomonadati > Acidobacteriota > Vicinamibacteria > Vicinamibacterales > Vicinamibacteraceae > Luteitalea > Luteitalea sp. TBR-22. The sequence goes on from NZ_AP024452.1 coordinate 2,752,631, forward strand.
CCGCCTTCGACGTCCTCCTCGACCGCAGCCCGCGGCACGCCATGGAGGCCCTGAGCGAGCTCGGGCCCGAGATCGGCGCGCATCTGCTCGAAGGGCGCTCGGCCGAGGAGATCGCCCGGTACGTCCAGGAACTCGAGTCCGACGACGCGGCGGCCATCATCGAGGCGCTGCCCGAGGAACTCTCGCGCAGCGTGCTCGACCTGATGCGCGGCAAGCAGGACACCGAGGTCGAGGAGCTCCTCGAGTACCCGGAGTACACCGCCGGGCGCATCATGAACCCCAACGTCTTCGCCCTCTCCGAGGAGTTGACGGTGGGCGAGGCGATCACCGAACTGCAGTCGGCGCGCGACGTCGAGATGGTGTTCTACCTGTACACCACCGACGAGCGGAACCACCTGGTGGGCGTCACCTCCCTGCGGCGCCTGCTCCTGGTGGCGCCCGAGACCCCCCTCAAGCGCATCGCCGGCGGGGAAGTCCTGAGCGTGCGGGTCGACACCGATCAGGAAGAAGTGGCGCGGCAGGTGGCCTCGTACAACCTGCTGGCCATCCCGGTCGTCGACCTCGAGAACAAGCTTGTCGGCGTGATCACGGTCGACGACGTGATCGACGTCATCAAGGACGAGGCCACCGAGGACATCTACCGCCTGGCGGGCGTGTCGTCGGACGACAGCGTCTTCTCGCCGGCCCTGAGCTCGTTGCGCAAGCGGCTCCCGTGGCTGTACGTGAACCTGGCGACGGCGTTCCTGGCGGCGGCGGTCGTCAAGATGTTCGAGGCGACGATCAGCCAGGCGACGGCGCTGGCCGTGTTCATGCCGGTCGTGGCGGGCATGGGCGGCAACGCCGGCACGCAGACGCTCACCGTCATCGTCCGGGGCATCGCGCTCGGCGAGCTGACGTTCGTCAACTCGAAGAAGGCGCTGTTCAAGGAAGCGCTGGTCGGGCTCGGCAACGGCGTCGGCATCGGCGTGGTCGCGGCCGGGGCGGCGTGGCTGGTGCAGGGGGACGGGTGGCTGGGGATGATCCTGGCGCTGGCCATGATCATCAACATGTTCGTGGCGGCGACAGCGGGCACGCTGGTGCCACTCGGCCTGCGGGCGCTCAAGATCGACCCGGCGCTGGCCTCCTCGGTGTTCATCACGACCCTCACCGACGTGTTCGGGTTCTTCGCCTTCCTCGGCCTGGGGCACGTTTTCCTCAAGTATCTCGGCGGGGCGGGGTAGAATACCGGACTGGCCGCATGCCGCTGCACACCGGCGAGGCGCTCGTCCTGCGAACGTACCGGCTCGGGGAGAGCGACCGGCTCGTGGTGCTGCTCACGCGGGACCGTGGGAAGAAGCGCGGGGTGGCCAAGGGCGGCGTCCGATCGCGCCGGCGGTTCGGCGGGGCCCTGGAGCCGTTCACCCACGTGCGGGTGGCCTACCAGGAGCACGAGCAACGCGAGCTGGTGCGGCTGGACTACGCCGACGTGCTCGGGTCGCCGATGACGATTGGCGGCGAGGCCTGCACCTACGCGAGCTACTTCGCGGAGTTGCTGGACGAGTGGGCGCCCGACAATCACCCGGAGGAGCGGTTGTACCGCCTCGGGGTGGCGGTGCTCGAGGCGCTCGAGTCGGGCGTGGCGGCCGACCGGACGGCGCGGTACTTCGAGTACTGGCTGTTGCGGCTGCAGGGGGTGTACCCCTCGATTCAGGCGTGCCCGCAGTGCGGGGCGCCGTTGCGCGGCGGGGCGGTGCTCGAGCCCCGGTCGCACTGGTTCCTGTGCCGGCAATGCGCCTCGCATGCCCAGGGCGTGTCGATGCCGGCCGCGGCGCTGGAGTTCCTGGCCGAGGCGGCGCACGTCGCGCCCGGTCGGCTCGGCGACCTGACCATCCCGGGCGAGGCGCTCGGGCCACTGGCGGCGGCGCATCGCCTGTTGCTGGTGTGGCACCTCGATCGCGAGCCGCGCGCGGCTCGTGTGCTGCGTGAGATCAACCCGTGACCTTTCAGGACCTCATCTTCAAGCTCTCGCAGTACTGGGCCGCGCAGGGGTGCCTGCTCCAGCAGCCCCTCGATCTCGAGGTCGGCGCCGGCACGATGTCGCCCGAGACGTTCCTGCGGGTGCTCGGGCCGCAGCACTGGAACGTCGCCTACGTGCAGCCCTCGCGCCGGCCGGCCGACGGCCGCTTCGGCGAGAACCCCAATCGCCTCTACAAGCACCACCAGTTCCAGGTGATCCTGAAGCCGGCGCCCGACGAGGTGCAGTACCTGTACCTCCAGAGCCTCGAGGCCTGCGGCATCGATACGCGGGCCCACGACGTCCGGTTCGAGGAGGACAACTGGGAGTCGCCGACGCTCGGCGCGTGGGGCATCGGCTGGCAGGTCCTGTTCGACGGCCTGGAGATCACGCAGTTCACCTACTTCCAGCAGGCCGGTGGCCTCGAGTTGTCGCCCATCTCCGCTGAGCTGACCTATGGGCTCGAGCGCCTCGCGATGGTCCTGCAGAAGGTGACCAACGTGTACGACCTCGAGTGGGCGCCGGGCGTGAAGTACGGCGACGTACGCCACCGCGACGAGGTCGAGCAAAGCAAGTACGCGTTCGGGCAGGTCGGGATGGGCGGCGAGGCGTTCGCCGCGTTCAACCGCGACCTGTTCGACAAGCACTACGCGATGTCGCAGGGGCTCATCGGCGACGGCCTGGTGCTGCCGGCCCTCGAGCACTGCCTGAAGTGCTCGCACCTGTTCAACACGCTCGATGCCAGTGGCGGCATTGGGGTCACCGAGCGCACGGCCTACATCCTGCGCGTCCGCCAACTGGCCGTGGCGATCGCCCGCGCATATGCGGGGGCCGACGCCGAGGCTCCCGTCGCCGGCGCCTAGCCGAGAGGACTCGACCACCGGATGGATCGCGAACTTCTGCTCGAGATCGGCTGCGAGGAACTCCCCGCGTCGTGGCTGCCGGGCCTCACCGAGCAACTGGCGCAGCGGCTCGGGCAGCGGCTGAAGGACTTCCGCCTCACCACCGACGGCCCCGTCGAGAGCAGCGCGACGCCGCGCCGCCTCACGGCGCATGTCACGCGCCTGTCGGAGCGACAGAGCGACCTGGAGGAGAACGTCAGCGGCCCGGCCGTCTCGGCGGCCTTCGGTCCGGACGGCGCGCCGACGCCGGCCGCCGTCGGCTTCGCGCGCAAGCACGGCGTGGAGGTCGGCGAACTGCAGCGCGTCACCACCCCGAAGGGCGAGTACCTCTCGGTGGTGCGACGCGAGCGGGGCAAGGCGACCGTCGACGTGCTGCCCGACGTCCTGGCGGCGACGCTGCGCGACCTGGCCTTCCCCAAGCAGATGCGCTGGGACGCCTGGCTCGACGACGGCAAGGGCGAGTTCACGTTCGGCCGCCCGGTGCGCTGGCTGCTGTTCCTGTTCGGGGGCCGCGTGGTGCCGTTCGTCATCCGCCGCAACCCGGGCGCCCAGTCCAACCTGGTGCAGGACATCCGGACCGGGCCGCTCACCTACGGGCACCGGTTCCTGGCCCTGAGCGGTCGCCCCGGACGGTCGGTCAAGGTGCGCAGCGTCAGCGACTACAAGCAGCGGCTCGGCGAGCACTTCGTCCTGCTCGAGCACTCCGAGCGGCACGATCGCCTCGTGCGCGAGCTCGACGCGCACGCGCGGCGCCTCGGCGGCCGTGTCGCGTCGCAGCCGGCCCTGCTGCACGAAGTCGCCGACCTGGTCGAGTACCCGTCGGTGGTCGCGGGCGTGTTCCCCCCCGAGTTCCTCGCGCTCCCCGACGAGGTGCTCTCGACGACGATGATTCACCACCAGCACTACTTCCCGGTGCTGGACGAGCAGCAGAAGCTGTTGCCCGCCTTCCTGGCGGTGACCAACATCGAGGTGGAGCAGCCGCAGAAGATCGCGATCAACGCCGAGCGCGTGCTGACGGCCCGCCTGCGTGACGCCCGCTTCTTCTGGGATGCCGACCGTCGTGCGCCGCTCGAGGCCAAGCTCGCGCGCCTCGACACCCTCCTGTTCCACAAGGCGCTCGGCAGCTACGCCGCCAAGGCGCAGCGTCTCGAGCAACTCGCGCGCTGGATCGTCACCGAGGCCTTCGGCGGCACGGCGGCGCAGGCCGACGCGGCGGCCACCGCGGGGCGGCTCGCCAAGGCGGACCTGACCACCGACATGGTCCGCGAGTTCACCGAGCTGCAGGGCCAGATGGGCGGCATCTACGCCCGCGAGGACGGCCTGGGCGAGGCCGTCTGGAAGGCGATCTACCACCAGTACCAGCCGCTCGGGGTCGAGGCGGCGCAGCCGCCGACCGCCGCGCACCTCGGCGAGGCCGCGATCACCTGGGCCGCCGTGACCGTGGCCGATCGGCTGGACACGCTCGTGGGCCTCTTCGCCGCGGGCGAGGTGCCCACCGGCACGCGTGATCCGTTCGCGCTCCGTCGTGCGGCGCAGGGGCTCGTCAAGGTGTTGGTCGATCTGCCCGAGGTCGGGGGCGTGACGCGCCCGGTGGCGCTGGACGCGCTGGTCGCGCAGGCGCAGGCCGGCTACGCGGCGCAGGGCGTCGTCAAGGACCCGACGGCGAAGGCCGACGCGCTCGGGGCGTTCGTCGTCGATCGCCTGCGCTTCCTGTTCGAGAAGCGCGGCTACAAGCCCGACGAGATTGCGGCGGTGCTGCCCGAGGGGCAGGGCCTCGCCGGCCTGTCGCCCCTCTCGGCCAAGCAGCGGCTCGATGCGCTGCGTGCCGTGCGGCCGTCGGCCGACTTCGAGCCGTTGGCCATCCTCTTCAAGCGCGCCAGCAACATCGTCAAGGACGTGCCGCCGGCCGACCCGCAGCGTGACCTGTCGGGCATCCGGGCGGCGCTGCAGGAACCCGCCGAGCAGGCCCTCGTCGACGCGCTGGAGTCGCGCCGGGCGAGCATCGCGGCGGCAGTGGGGCAGGCCGATTACGTGCGTGCCCTGCAGGAGGTCGCCGCGCTGCGGCCGGCCGTGGACAAGTTCTTCACCGATGTCTTCGTGATGGCCGACGACGCCGCGTTGCGGCAGGCCCGCCTGGGGTTGCTGGCGGTCCTGCGCGACACGGTGCGGGCCATCGCGGACCTGTCCTCCATCGCGGGGCCCCAGGCCTGATGCGCCCCGCCTTCACCCACGCACAACAGGAGTCATAGCGTTCATGGCCAAGAAAGCCGCACGCGCCAGCAAGCCCTCGGGCAAGGCCGCGCGTCCCGCCACCCGGAAGTCCGCCCCCGCCCGCAAGGCCGCTCCCCGCAAGGCCGCGAGCCGCAAGGCCGCCCCGGCCGCTTCCGCGAAGGCCGACAAGTACGTGTACAGCTGGGGCGCCGGCAAGGCCGACGGCAACGGCTCGATGAAGCCGCTGCTCGGCGGCAAGGGCGCCAACCTCGCCGAGATGGCGCGCATCGGCCTGCCCGTGCCGGCCGGCTTCACCATCACCACCGAGGTCTGCACGTACTACTACGCGAACAAGCGCACGTACCCGGCCGCCCTCGACGCGCAGATCCGCAACGGGATCGCGAAGATCGAGAAGGTCATGGGCTACAAGTTCGGCGACGCCAGCAAGTTCCCGCTGCTGGTCGCCGTGCGCTCCGGCGCGCGTGACTCGATGCCGGGGATGATGGACACGATCCTCAACCTCGGCCTGAACGACGAGACGGTGATCGCGCTCGAGCGCGCCACCGGCAACCCGCGCTTCGCGTGGGACTGCTACCGCCGCTTCATCCAGATGTACGGCGACGTGGTGCTCGGCGTGCAGAAGCGCGCCGGCGAGGACCACGAGCCGTTCGAGACCGTGCTCGAGGGCTACAAGCACGAGGTGTACGGCAACGGCCACCTCGAGGACACCAAGCTGTCGGCCGACGACCTCAAGGAGATCATCGTCCGCTTCAAGAAGCTGGTGAAGGAGCGCACGGGCAAGGCGTTCCCGGCCGATCCGTGGCAGCAGCTGCACGGGGCGGTCGGCGCCGTGTTCGGCTCGTGGATGAACGACCGCGCCATCGTCTACCGCCGCAAGTACAACATCCCGGCCGAGTGGGGCACCGCCGTCAACGTGCAGGCGATGGTGTTCGGCAACACCGGCGACGCGTCGGGCTCGGGCGTGGCGTTCACGCGCGACCCCGCGACGGGCGAGAAGGTGTTCTACGGCGAGTTCCTGCTCAACGCGCAGGGCGAGGACGTGGTGGCCGGCGTGCGCACGCCGGAGCCGGTGGCCGAGCTCGCCAAGCAGATGCCGAAGGCCTACAAGGAGCTCGAGCGCATCCGCAAGGTCCTGGAGTCGCACTTCAAGGACATGCAGGACTTCGAGTTCACGATCCAGGACGGCGTCGTCTACATGCTGCAGACGCGCAACGGCAAGCGCACCGGCGTGGCCGCGGTCCGCATCGCGACCGAGATGGTGAAGGAAGGCCTCATCGACTGGAAGACCGCCGTCATGCGCGTGCCGGCCGACCAGCTCGACCAGGTGCTGGCGCCGATCTTCGACCGTGCCGCGGTGAAGAAGTCGACGGTGATCGCCAAGGGCCTGCCGGCCGGTCCCGGCGCGGCGTCCGGCGAGGTGTACTTCAACGCCGATCGCGCCGTGGAAGCGGCGGCGAAGGGCAAGAAGGTCCTGCTGGTCCGCATCGAGACGTCGCCCGAGGACCTGCGCGGCATGATCGCCGCCGAGGGCATCCTCACGGCGCGCGGTGGCGTGTCGTCGCACGCCGCGCTGGTGGCCCGCCAGATGGGCAAGGTGTGCGTGTGCGGCGCCGCGGCGCTGCAGGTCGACTACGACAAGCGCACGCTGACCGTGGGCGGCACGACGTACGCCGAGGGTGACTGGCTGTCGATCGACGGCACGGCGGGCGAGGTGTACGCCGGCCACATCGAGACCGGCGCCTCCGAGGTGATCGCGGGCCTGGTGGCCGGTGACGCCGAGGCGAAGAAGGGCCGCACGTACAAGAACTTCGTGCAGCTGATGAAGTGGTGCGGCGAGGCGACGCGCATGTCGGTGCGCACCAACGCCGACACGCCGGAGCAGGTCCGCAACGCGCTGGCGTTCGGCGCCGTCGGCATCGGCCTGACGCGCACCGAGCACATGTTCTTCGAGGGCGACCGCATCGACGCGATGCGCGAGATGATCCTCGCCGACACGCTCGAGGCGCGGAAGGCGGCGCTCGACAAGCTGCTCCCGTACCAGCGCGAGGACTTCTTCGGCATCTTCAAGGAGCTGAAGGGGTACCCGGCGACGATCCGCTTCCTCGATCCGCCGCTGCACGAGTTCCTCCCGAACACCGAGGACCAGCAGAAGGATCTCGCGAAGAAGCTCGGCATCTCGGTCGAGAAGATCCAGCAGCGGGTGCATGAACTGCACGAGTTCAACCCGATGCTCGGCTTCCGTGGTTGCCGCCTCGGCATCAGCTACCCCGAGATCACCGCGATGCAGGCCCGCGCGGTGTTCGAGGCGGCTGCCGACGCCAACAAGAAGGGCTACAAGGCCCACCCCGAGATCATGATCCCGCTGGTCGGCTTCAAGAAGGAGCTCGACCTGCAGGTGGCGATCGTCCACGAGGTGGCCGCGCAGGTGCAGAAGGAGCGCAAGACGACGATCAAGTACAGCGTCGGCACCATGATCGAGGTGCCGCGCGGTGCGGTCACCGCCGACGAGATCGCGCAGACGGCGGAGTTCTTCTCCTTCGGCACCAACGACCTCACGCAGACGACCCTCGGCATGTCGCGCGACGACTCGGGCTCCTTCCTCCCGCACTACGAGGAGGAGGAGATCGTCAAGAAGAACCCGTTTGCGACCATCGACCAGTCCGGCGTCGGCGCGCTGATGCGCATCGCCGTCGAGAAGGGCCGCAGCAGCCGCCCCGGCATCAAGCTCGGGATCTGCGGTGAGCACGGCGGCGAGCCCGACTCGGTCAAGTTCTGCGACAGCCTCGGCCTCGACTACGTCAGCTGCTCGCCGTTCCGCGTCCCGGTGGCGCGGCTCGCGGCGGCGCAGGCGGCCATCGCGGCGAGCAAGAAGTAGCAGCCCCGACGGGCCCCGGGTGCACGCACTCGGGGCCCGCTGAAGGCTCAGGGCTCAAGGCTCAGGACTCAGAAACCATTCAGAGCTGGTCCCGGTCGCCGCGAATCCCGCGAGCGACCTTTGGGGTGCTTGTCACTGAATGCTCTCTGAGCCGTGAGCCCTGGGCCTGAGCCTTTTTTTGTTGCCTGTCCCGGCCCCTCCCTGTTCTGCTGAGGATGGCCATGGAGACTGCAGCCCCTCCCATCAGGACCGACGAGGCGCCGGCCGGCGGGCCGATCGTCTCGCCCCCCGCCGACGCGCTCACGGTCTTCGTGCACGCCGACGGCCAGACGCGCGCCGCCGACACCATCGACCCGACGTGGCTGTCCCCGAATTCGGGGGTGATCGTCTGGGCCGATCTCGGCAACGCCGACTCGGCCGTGACGCGGCGGCTGTTGGCCGACGTCTTCCACTTCCACGAACTGTCGGTGGAGGACGCGGTGGGCGAGTCGCATCATCCCAAGGTCGAGCCCTACGACGGCTACCTGTACCTCATCCTGCACGGCATCGACTGGAACGCCACGCAGCAGGGCGGCTTCTCGACGCACGACATCGACTTCTTCATCGGCCCCAACTTCCTCGTCACCGTCCACGACGGCACCTCGCGGTCGATTGCGTCGGTGCAGGGACTCTGCCCGCGGCACGGGTTCGTCATGTCGCAGGGCACCATGGCCCTCGTGCACCGCATCGTCGACACGATGGTGGACAACTACCGGCCGGAGGTCAGTGCGCTGGAGGAACGGCTCGACGAGGTCGAGGAGGCGGTGTTCGAGGCCACCAACCAGGAGATCGTCCGCCAGATCCTGGCCATCAAGCGCGACGTCGGCGCGCTGCGCCGCGTGGTGCTGCCGCAACGCGACGTCATCGCGCGGCTCGCCCGGCGCGAGTTCCCCGTCGTCGACGAGCCCCTCAGCTACCGGTTCCGCGACGTGCACGACCACCTGGTGCGCCTGGCCGACGAGGCCAACACGTTCCACGACCGGGTCACCGGCGTGCTCGACGCGCACCTCTCGTTCGTGTCCAACCGCATGAACGAGGTGATGAAGGTCCTGACCCTCATCGCGACGATCTTCATGCCGCTCACGGTGCTCACCAGCCTGTACGGCATGAACGTGCACATCCCGATGATGCCCGGCGGCGAGCAGGCCCAGTTCTGGGACGTCGTCGTGGTGATGTTCCTGATGAGCGGCGGGATGATCTGGTATTTCAAGCGCCGGGGCTGGGTCTGACGTGAAGATTGCGGTCCTGCCGCCCGCGCTGGCCAACCAGATCGCCGCCGGCGAGGTGGTCGAGCGCCCGGCCTCGGTCGTCAAGGAACTCGTCGAGAACGCGCTCGATGCCGGGGCGCGACGCGTCGCGGTCGCCATCGAGCAGGGTGGCCGCGCGCTGATCCGCGTCGAGGACGACGGCGAGGGGATGTCGCCGGAAGACGCGGCGCTCGCCGTGCAGCGCCACGCCACCAGCAAGATCAGGGTGGCGGCCGACCTCGACGGCATCCGGACGCTGGGCTTCCGCGGCGAGGCGCTGCCCAGCATCGCGTCGGTGTCGCACTTCGCGCTGCGCACGCGGGCGCGCGGCGCGCTCACCGGCGTGGAGGTCCGCATCGACGGCGGCGATCTGCGCGGCATCCACGACATCGGCGCGCCGGAGGGCACGACGATCGAGGTGCGCGACCTGTTCTACAACCTGCCCGCGCGCCGCAAGTTCCTGAAGGCGGAATCGGCCGAGGCCGCCCAGGTCTCGCGCCTGATGACGCAACTCGCGCTCGGCGCGCCGACCATCGGCTTCCAGCTCACGAGCGGCGGCCGCACCCTGCTCGACTGTCCGCCGGCCAGCGAGGTGGCCGAGCGCTTCTACCAGATCTACCAGGCGCGCCCCGACCTCGTGGAAGTCCGCCGCGAGGGCGGCGGCATGCGCGTGCACGGCTACATCGCGCCGCTCGCCGAGCAGGGGCCACGGCGTGGGCCACAGAACATCTACGTCAACGGCCGCATCGTCCGCGACAAGACGATCGCGCATGCGATCCAGGCGGCTTACGCGGTCGCGACGGTCAAGGAGCGCAGCCCCGAGGTGCACCTGTTCATCGAGATCCCGCCCGAGCGGGTCGACGTGAACGTGCATCCGACCAAGGCCGAGGTGCGCTTCCTCGAACAGGGCCTGGTGCACGAGGTGCTCCGTCGGGCACTCGGCGATGCGCTCGGCGCGGGGCCCGTGCCGGAGTTGCGCCTGCAGACGCCGATTGCGCCCGCGCAGTTGCCGGCGATGCCGATGCTGCCCGGCGTCCTGCGCCCGGACCCGACCTTCCGCCAGGACCCCTGGCGGGTCGTCGCGACCGGCCAGGGGGCCTCGGGCCATGGTGCGACCGACGAGACGACCGGGCCAGCGCTCGCGACGCGTCCCGACCCGCTCGCGGCGTGGGAACACACCGCGCTGCGGCCCGCCGGCGATCCGCAAGGCGTCCCGGCGCGCGCCGACGGGCGGGTCGACGACGCGTTCACCGCGGCAATCACCGGCCTGGAGGGCGCGACGGCGGCGGTCGGCCGCGCCGAGCCGGTCGCGGGCGACGACATCCGGCCGATGAAGCCGCTCGGCCAGTTCCGGCACACGTACATCCTCGCGGTCGACCAGGACGGCATCGCGATCGTCGACCAGCACGTGGCGCACGAGCGCGTGCTGTACGAGCGCATCCACGAGCGACTGACGCGCGGGGCGCTCCAGAGCCAGCGGTTGCTCACGCCGCTGGTCTTCGAGATGGACGCGTCGCAGGTGGCCGGCATCGAGGCGCACATGGGCGACCTCGAGCGCCTCGGCTTCGAGGTGGAGCCGTTCGGCGGCAAGTCGGTTCGCGTGTGCGCGATGCCCGCGTTGATCGGCCTGGGCGACGTCGAGCCGACGCTGCGCGCGCTCGGGCAGGACCTCGAAGGCTTCGACAAGGCCGGCCGGGTCGACGACGTGCTCAAGCACATCGCCGCGACGATGGCGTGCCATGCGGCCGTCAAGGCCAACGACCCGCTGCCGCTCGAGAAGATGCAGTTCATCCTCGACGAACTGCACGCGACCGCCTACTCGACGGTGTGCCCGCACGGGCGCCCGGTGCTGCTGCGCCTCACGCGGCGCGAGATCGAGAAGAACTTCCAGCGGATATAGAGCCCGGGAGTCGGGAGTCGGGAATCGGGAACCGGGAGGTAGGGCGGGGGTGTCCTCACCCCGCCGTTGGCCGCCGGCGCGGTGGGACACAGATTGGATGAAGTGGCTGGCCCCCGCGAGCTGACGGGAGGCCCGTCGCTCACACTGACACGTGCTCGAGGCACACAGTGAGAGGAGCCAGCCATGGACCATGTTGCAATCGATCTCGGCGGAAGGGAATCCCAGATTTGCGTGCGGCGGCCCGACGGGACCGTCGTCGAGGAGCGGCGGCTGCGGACGCACGAGGTGCCGCGGTACCTGGGCGAGCGGCCCGGCAGCCGAGTGATTGTCGAGACGTGCAGTGAGGCCTTCTGGGTGGCCGACGCGGCACGGGCGGCCGGGCATGAGGTGCGGGTGGTGCCGGCGACCCTGGCGCCGACCCTGGGCGTGGGGGCGCGCCGGATGAAGACGGACCGGCGTGATGCGCAGGTGCTCAGCGAGGTGTCCTGCCGCATCGACCTGCCGTCGGTGCATATCCCGAGCGCCGAGGCGCGGGCGGCCAAGACGCTCTGCGGCATGCGCGACGGGCTGGTGCGCAGTCGCACGCTCCTGCTCAATACCGTGCGCGGCTGGCTGCGGACGCAGGGCCGCCGGCTGGCGAGTGGCAGCGTGCACACCTTCGGGGCGCGCGTCCGCGCCGCGGTAGGCGAGCCCCTCCCGAGCTACGTGGCCCGGCAGCTGCAGCTGCTGGAGCACCTGCATGCCGCCATCGCGGACGCCGACCGCGAGGTGACGGCCTGGGCCACGGGCGACCCGGTCGCGCGCCGCTTGCTGACGGTCCCCGGAGTCGGCCCGGTGACCGCCGTGCGGTTTGTGGCGGCGCTCGACGACCACACGCGCTTCGACGGCGCGCACGCGGTGGAGGCGTATGTCGGGCTGGTGCCCGGCCAGGACTCGAGTGGCGCGCGGACGCGTCACCTGGGGATTACCAAAGCGGGGAGCCGCAGCCTGCGCTGGTGCCTCGTCCAGGCCGCGCACTGCGCGAAACGGACGCTGAAGCCGGGGCCGCTCCGCGACTGGGTCGACGCCGTGCAGCACCGGCGCGGGCGCCAGGTCGCCGTCGTGGCCTTGGCGCGCAAGTTGACCGGCATCCTGTATGCGATCTGGCGGGATGGCACCCGCTTCGACCCGCACCGGACCAACGCCGCGCCGCTGGCCGGGTAACCGCGCCACGGCGGCACCGCCCTGCTGGGGTCGGCTGCCACGCGCGGGTGATCGCGAGTAGGGCGGTTCTGGCGCCTTCGGGCGACCACGAGGAACCGATGTGCGACCCCGCCCCGCAGCAACCTAGTGCGCCCCTGAGCGCGAATACTCGACTGGAGCAGCCCGATCCCCCGAGGCAGGACCGATGTATCCCCCCGCGCGGGGGCCTGCGCCCCCGCGACGGGACTGATCTGCCCTTGACCCGGCCAGCCACTTCATACTCGCGCCCTACCCGGGGACGCTCACGCACCTGGCGTGCGGCGCTTCTTCTTGATCTCCCGCCATCCTTCGAGGCGGCGGGTGAGCTCCTTCTCGAAGCCGCGATCGGTCGGCCTGTAGAACTGCCGCCCCTGGAGGGCCGGTGGCAGGCAGTCCATGCCCGTCACCGCGTCGGCGGCGTCGTGCGCGTACTGGTACCCCTTGCCGTAGTCGAGCTGCTTCATCAGGCGCGTCGGGGCGTTGCGCAGGTGCAGCGGGACCGGCTCGGCTTCGTCGCGGCGGGCCGCCTCGGCGGCCTCGTTGTACGCGGCGTAGACGGCGTTGCTCTTGGGCGCCGTCGCCAGGTAGACGGCCGCCTGCGCCAGCGCCGTGTTGGCCTCGGGCATGCCCAGCAGGTGCGCGGCCTGTTGCGCGGCGATCGAGACGACCAGTGCCTGCGGGTCGGCGTTGCCGACGTCCTCCGAGGCGAAGCGCACGAGCCGCCGCGCGACGTACATCAGGTCCTCGCCCGACTCCAGCATCCGCGCCAGCCAGTACACGGCGGCATCGGGATCGCTGTTGCGCAGCGACTTGTGGAACGCCGAGATGAGGTTGAAGTGCTCCTCGCCGGACTTGTCGTAGCGCAGCGTGCGCCGTGAGACGAGCGGCTGCAGGTGCTCGCGCGTGAGCACGCGTGGCTCCGCCTCGGGGACGACGCTGACGGCGAGCTCGAGCAGGTTGAGCGCGCTGCGCGCGTCGCCGTTGGCGTGCACGGCGATCGCCTGCAGCACGCCCTCCTCGACGTCGACGCCGCTGGCGCCGAGGCCGCGATCGGTGTCGCGCAGGGCCCGCTCGAGAATCGTGACGACCGCCTCCGGGGTGAGCGACTGCAGGACGAACACCTTGGACCGCGACAGCAACGCGGCGTTGACCTCGAACGACGGGTTCTCCGTTGTCGCGCCGATCAGCACGATGTCGCCGGCCTCGACGTGCGGCAGGAACGCGTCCTGCTGGGCGCGGTTGAAGCGGTGGATCTCGTCGATGAAGACGACGGTGCGGGCGCCGTCGCGTTGCCGCGCGGCGGCGGCATCGACCATCACCTGCTTGACGTCCTTGACGCCCGAGAGCACGGCGCTGAAGGCCACGTAGCGCGCCGCGGTGGCCTGGGCGATGGCCCGTGCGAGCGTCGTCTTGCCGGTGCCCGGCGGGCCCCAGAGGATCACCGACTGCAGCACGTCGCGATCGATGGCCTCGCGCAGCGGTCGGCCCGGCGCGAGCAGGGATTGCTGGCCGACGATCTCGTCGATCGTGCGGGGCCGCATGCGGTCGGCCAGCGGGACGTGCCCGGAGGGGCGGGGCGCCGTGCCACCGTCGGCGTCGGAGGGCGGTGGACCGAACAGCGACGGCTCGCTCATGCCTGCCCCGCGCCGATCCGCGATTCCCGATTCCCGAGTGCCGACTCCCGACGTTGTCGCGCCACCTCGAACAGCACGAGGCTCGTGGCGACGGCGACGTTGAGCGACTCGACGGGGGCGCGCATCGGGATGCGCAGACGCAGGTCGGCCTCGCGGAGCAGATCGGCAGGAAGCCCCGCGCCTTCCGAGCCGGCGCACACCGCCAGGGGGCCGGTGAGGTCGGCGGCGTACAGGTCCTGCGTGGCGCGCGCGTCGAGGGCCACCAGGCGCAGGCCGGCGGCGCGCAGGGCGTCGGCCGCGTGCCGCACCGAGGCCTCGCGTGCCACCGGCAGGCGCAGGGCGCTGCCCATCGAGCCGCGCAACGCCTTCCATCCGAGCGGGTGCGCGCTGCTGCCGGCGGCGAGCACGCCGGTGGCGCCAGCCGCCTCGCTGCTGCGCACGAGCGCGCCGAGGTTGCCCGGATCCTGGACGTCGATTGCCATGGTGACCAGTGCCGGCGACGGGGCGAGGAGTTCGCCGGGCGACCGCAGGACGAGGGAAGCGAGCGCGAGGACGCCGGCCGGCGTGCGCGTGGGACTCGCCGCGTCGAGCACGGCCGGGGTCACCGGCTGCACGCCGACGCCGCGCGCGGCAGCCTGCCGCGTCAGGGCCGCGATCTCGGAGCGAGCCTCGGCGCCCTCGGCGACCAGGACCAGCGACACGGCAAGCCCGCCAGCGAGGGCTTCGCCGACCAGATGGGGACCGTCGAGCAGGACGTCGTCGCCGTGGCCGTCGGCGGCGTCGCGGCAGCGAGCGACGAGCGGATGGCGACGGCTGGTGATCGTGGAATCGGGCATGGTCGCGCGGGACGGCCGCGCAGAACCCCTATGGTAAGATTTCCCGGTCGTTGGCCCAATACACGCGGTCACGCCGGCACAATCGGGTGCTCGCGTCGGACCGCGTCGTGCCAGCGCTGGAACGCCCGTGGCCCTGGAAGTCAAAGCGCAACTGCTGAGGAAGTTCGAGGACGAGATCTCTGCCCTTGACCGCGAGCTCAAGACCGAGCTCCCCAAGGAGATCCAGCGTGCGCGCGAGCTCGGCGACCTTCGGGAGAACGCCGAGTACCAGGCGGCCAAGGAGCGGCAGTCCTTCCTGCAGGCACGCATCGGCATGCTGAAGAAGCGCATGGCCGACATCTCGTTGATGAACCTCGACCGTCTCCCGCACGGGAAGGTGGCGTTCGGGTCGACGGTCACGCTGCGCGAAGAGGGCGGCGGCACGATCACCTACCAGCTCGTCATGCCCGAGGACGCGGATGGGGCCAAGGGGCTCATCTCGACGGCCTCGCCGATCGGCCGCGCCCTGCTCGGCAAGCAAGAGGGCGACGAGGTCACCGTGCCCACCCCCAATGGCCAGCGTGTCTTCGAGCTCGTCAAGCTCGCCACCATTCACGACTAGCGAGCCCGGCGCCGCCTCCGCGCCGGGATCGCCCTACGCGCCGCGGCTGCGTACTGCACTGGTGTTCACCGGCACCGGCTCGGCCGGGGCCTACCACGCCGGCGTCATGCAGGCGCTCGCCGAGGCCGGCGTCAAGGTCGACCTGGTGGCGGGGCGTGGCATGGGCGCCGCCAGCGCCATGCTGGCCGCCCTGGACGGCGGTGCCCGGTTGTGGCAACCGTCCGGCGCCTGGAGTGGGGGGCGCGCCGCGCGGTTGTATCCGTGGCGGCTGTCGTGGCGCGTCGTCGGCTGGGCGCTGGCCCTCTGCTTCCTGGTGCTGGCAGTCCCGGTGCTGGTGCAGGTGGTCGCCGCGCTGCTGTACCCGCTGGCGTACGCCGTGCAACTGAGCGGCCTCGACCGGGACGGGCGGATCGCCGCCGTGTTCGTCGGCGCCATCGCGGCCACCTTCGATCACACCCTGTTTGCCAGCGTCATCCCGCGCGTGGCCGTCCTGTCGCTGCTGTTTGCCGGGTTGTTCCTGGTGGGCGAATATGTGCTCCGAGTCCGCAGCCGCGGCCGTCGGCGCGTCGAGGGGCGGCCATGGTGGGTGGCCCTCGGGGCGCCGCTCGACGGCCAGCAGGCCTTCACCCACTTCGCGCAGGCGCTCTGGACGGGCCCGGCCGCCGGCGGTGCGCAGGCGCGCGATGCCCGGGCGCTGAGCCGACGCTACGTCGAGATGATCGGCGAGGGCCTCGGGCAGCCGGGCTCGGCTGAACTGCTGCTGGTCGTGCACGACCTCGACACGCGGCGCGACCTCGTGTTCGCCGCGCTGCAGGATTCGTGGCGCCGGCGCTTCTTCGCCGAGGACACCGCTGGCGTGCGCGCGACCGAGGTGATCGACCTGCTGGGCGCCGGTCGCGACCTCGCGATGGACGGCCTGCGCGCCGCCCTGGCCGTGCCGCTGGCGGCCGAACCGCACGCGTTGACCTTTCCGATCGACGGCGCCTGGCGTGGCGAGACCCACCTGGTGGCCGATCGGCCGGAGTCGCTGGTTCGCCTGCTCGAGGAAGTGTCGGCCGCCGGTGCCGAGCAGGTCATCCTCGTGAGCGCGGCCTCGCCCCTGCCGGGGCCGCATGCGCTGTCGGCGCGCCGTGCCGATCCCCGCGCCTGGTTGGGGCAGGCCATCGCGGGCCACGAGAGCGCGAGCGTGCGCGACGCGGCCACCGCGTTCTTCGATCGCTTCACGAGCGTGTACCACGTGCAGCCGGCGCACAATCCGCTCGGCCCCTTCGACCTCGCCGGCGCGCACGACGCGCGCTCGGATCGACGCGCCGCCCTGTCGGAACTGGTGCGGCGCGGCTACGACGATGCGTACGCGCAGTTCATCGTGCCGATCGTCGGCGGCAGCGCCGAGGCCATCGAGACGCCGCCGGCGCCCGCTCCCATCGTGGACGACCTGCCGCTCACATAGTCAATTGCAGAAGTTCAGGAATTTCAGAATTGCCAGAACCACTTCAGGCCTCGACGCTCTACTGAAGGTGATGCAATTCTCCAATTCTGAAATTCTGAAATTCTAAAGTTCCGGAGCTCCTGACCATGACCACGCCGCGCCAGGGCCTGGCGACCCGCTTGATCCATACCGCCGAGGGCGCGCAGCCGCTCGCGGCGCCGCTCACGACGCCCACCTACGAGACGACCACCTTCATCGTCGATTCGACCGCCGACCTGCAGGCCTACATCGAGGGCGGCACGGGCAAGTACTTCTATTCCCGCTACGAGAACCCGTCGCTGGTCGCTCTCGAAGCCAAGCTCGCCGCGGCGGAGCAGGGCGAGGCCGCGATGGTGTTCGGCTCGGGGATGGGCGCGGTGGCGAGCACGCTGCTCGGGCTGCTGTCGGCGGGCGACGAGGTGATCTGCAGCGCAGCCGTCTACGGCGGCACGTTCCACCTGCTCAACTCGTTCCTGCCCCGGTTCGGCGTGACGGCGCGGTTCGTCGCCATGGAGCAGTTGCAGGACCCCGCCTCGGTGATGGGGCCGAAGACGAAGCTGCTGTGGTTCGAGTCTCCCATCAACCCGACGCTGCGCTGCGTGGACATCGCCCGCGTCGCCGCCGCCTGTCGCACGGCGGGGCTCGTGTCGGTGATGGACAACACGTTCGGGACGCCATACAACCAGCAGCCGCTGACGCTCGGCGTCGACCTTGTGATGCACAGCGTGACCAAGTACCTCAACGGGCACTCCGACGTGACGGCCGGCGCGATCATCGGATCGCAGGCACTGGTTGAGCGCCTCGTGCCGTCGCGCCGGCTGATCGGCGCGATGCTCGATCCGGGAGCGGCCTCCCTCGTGGCGCGCGGGCTCAAGACGCTCGACGTGCGCATGGCGCGACACAACGAGAACGCGCTGGGCCTGGCGCGGGCGCTCTCGGGGCATCCGGGGATCGCGCGCGTCATCTACCCGGGCCTGCCCGATCATCCCGATCACGCGGTTGCGGTCAGGCAGATGCGTGGCTTCGGCGGCATGGTGACGATCGACCTGGCGGGCGGGTTCGAGGCGGCGGCGCGGTTCTTCGATCGCGTGCAGGTGTTCAAGCGCGCCACCAGCCTCGGCGGCGTGGAGAGCCTGTGCGGGCTGCCCGTGCTCACCTCGCAGTACGGCTGGAGCGACGAGCAGCTGGCGCGCGCCGACGTGACGCGGGGGATGGTGCGGCTGTCGGTGGGGCTGGAGTCGCTCGACGACCTGATTGCCGACGTCGATCAGGCCCTGGCAATCTGAAATTTGAAATTCCAAATTCTGGAGCGCCGGCTGCGCCGTGCGCGGCGAAGGCCGGAGGCCAAGCCGCCGAGAATTTCAAATTTCGAATTTCAAATTGCGGTCAGTGGGTCGGCACGAGCGCCGTGCTGGTCTTCTCGTCCTTCTTCGCCGCCGCCGTGTCGTGGATGAACTGATCGGCCATCCCGGCAATCACGCGGTTGATCTCCTTCGGCGTGCGTGCGCCGTGGCGCGCCGCGAAGGCCTCGAGCGGCACCACGGCCTTGGCCATCGCCCGGTGGCCGCCGGCGCTGCCCAGCTCGCCGAAGTACTTGCGCACGAACTCCCCGGCGTTGCGTGAGTAGCCCAGGTTGCGGACCGACAGCACCAGGGCGTCGTTGACGACGCCGGTGACGAAGGTCCACTTGGTCTCCTCGAGCTGCAGGAAGAAGTCCGCGGTGTAGGTGATGAAGTCCTCGCGCGGGACGGCGCCGAGGCTGGCGAAGAACAGGTCGCCCCGCAGCTCGCTGTCCGACAGGCCCTTGACCACCGTCTGCAGGCGCTCGAGCGTGATGTCGGCGCCTTCCATCTTGCGGATCAGCGCCGCATCGGCCAGCGGGTAGAGGTACGTGAAGGCGTCGAGGTCCTGCCGGTTGGTGTGGCGCGCGAAGAACAGCGTGTCGGACTTGATCGCGTAGAGCATCGCGGTGGCGACGCGCTCGGACACGTTCATGTCGACGGCCCGGAGGTGTTCGGTGAGGATGGTGCTGGTCGAGCCGTAGTCGGCGCGGATGTCCTTGAAGACCGCCGAGTACCCGGGTTGCTCGGGGTGGTGATCCACCACCAGGTCCACGTGGGGGAGGTGCCCACCGAAGTAGTGCGGTTGCACGTCCACCGTGGCCACGCGGTCGAAGCTGGCGAACTGCTCGGCCGTGACCTTCTCGACCTGGATGTCGAGCAGGTGGGCCATCCGGACGTTCTCGGGGCGACTCACGCCGTGCACGGCGCCGATGATGGCCGTCGTCTTGGTCCGCCGCAGCAGGTTGCGCAACGCCAGGCCGCTGGCCATGGCGTCGGGGTCCGGCTCGTTGTGCAGGAGGATCAGGACGCGGTCGGCGTCGGCGAAGTAGCGTTGGTACTGCAGGACCCTGGCGCGGGTGACGCTGCGTTCGAGCTCGGCGTGCAGTTGCGGGGCGAGCAGTTCGGCGAGCGTGAGGGTGAAGATGTCGGGGAAGGCGGCCTTGGCCTCGTCGGCCCGCCTGGTCGAGGGCCCGGTCGACACCACGTAGGTGAGCGTGCCCCCCGCATCCCGCACGGCCCCGATCAGCCGCTTGAGGCTCTTGCGCCCCGTGTCCTCGACGATGACGCAGGTGCTCGGGCTGAGGTCGACCTTGACGTAGGAGTCGCACCGACTGCAGTCGGTCACCGTCACCTTCAGCCCCTCCTCGGCGAGGCGCCGCGCCAGTGGGCGGCTCTCGACCAGGAACTCGAGGTCGAAGGTCGGACTGAGCACCCCATGCAGGGTGCGCATCACGAGCTCGTTCTGACAGACGGCCAGGGCCTTCATTTGACGTGGGTGGGGGCCTGCCTCGGGGCAGCCCCCACGAGCCAAACCACGATTATACTCTTCCGACGATCGGCAGGAGGCTCCCGGTTCTTGAAGTACACTGACCGGCACCCCCACGGAGGTTGGCATGACGACACGTTTCGTCACGGCGGCAGCTCTCTCGCTCTGGGCGCTCGCGGTTCCCTGCCGCGCCCAGCCGGCATTCCGGTCCGGCGTGGACACGGTCCGGCTCGGCGTGGCGGTGGTCGACAAGGCCGGCCAGGCCGTGGCGACGCTGGACCGGGCCGATTTCTCCATCCTCGAGGATGGTCGGCCCCAGGATCTCCAGCTGTTCACGCCTGCCGGGGCGGCCGACACCGAGCGTCCCCCGCTGCACATCGGGCTGCTGTTCGACACCTCCGGCAGCATGTCGGCCGACCTGTCGATGGCCCGGACCGCGGCCGTCAGGTTCTGCAACATGCTGCCGCGCGCCGAGGACATCACCCTGGTGGACTTCGACACCGAGGTGCGCGTGGCGCGCTTCGGCCAGGCCGATTTCCCGCGCTTCGTGGAGCGGTTGCGCAACCGCAAGCCTGACGGCTGGACCGCCTTGTACGATGCGCTCGGCGTCTACCTCGACGGCACCTCGTTCCAGGCCGGCGAGAAGGTGCTGGTCGCCTTCACCGATGGCGGTGACACGCGCAGCGTCATGTCCTATTCCGACGCCCTGACCGCGCTCAAGGCTGCCGACGTCACGGTCTACGTGGTCGGTTTCCTGGAGAACCAGGGTGCGCGCGAGAAGCTCGAGCAGCGGATGCGGTTGCAGGCGCTGGCCGAGGCGACCGGCGGGCTGGCCTTCTTCCCCGGGACCAAGAAGGACATCGACGTGGCCTACGAACAGGTGCTCGCCGACGTCAACGGCCGCTACCTGCTTGGCTACGTCTCGAGCAACCAGGCCAACGACGGGCGTTGGCGCAAGCTCGAGGTGCGCTTGAACCGCACCGACCTCAAGGCGGCCAAGATCCGCTCCCGGAAGGGCTACTTCGCGGTGCTGCGCCCGGAAGAGGCGCAGGCGGCGCGGCCGTAGCGCTTCGACTCGCAGGAGGCAGGCCCGAAGCCCTGCCTCCTGCTCGCTCAGGGCGAGCCCTGCGGCTGCGCCGCGTGTCTCGTAAGCGTCACTTGCGTCGGATGTTACCGACGAAAGTCGGTGGGGATGGTACGATCCGCGGGATACGCATCCGTCCTGCACCCATGCCCTCCACGTACGATCGATTCCAGCTGGTCTCGTCCTTCGAACTCCGGGGCGACCAGCCGCGGGCAATCGACGAGCTGGTGGCGGGGCTGGAACGCGGCGACCCCTGCCAGACGCTGCTGGGGGTCACCGGGTCGGGCAAGACGTTCACCATGGCCCATGCGATCGCCCGGGTGAACCGCCCGGCGCTGGTCATGGTGCACAACAAGACCCTGGCGGCGCAGCTCTATCAGGAGTTCAAGCGCTTCTTCCCGCACAACGCCGTCGAGTACTTCGTCTCCTACTACGACTACTACCAGCCCGAGGCCTACATGCCGGCCACGGACTCGTACATCGAGAAGGAAGCGATCATCAACGACGAGATCGACCGCATGCGGCTCTCGGCGACGCGGTCGCTGTTCGAGCGACGCGACGTCATCATCGTGTCCAGCGTGTCGTGCATCTACGGCCTCGGCTCGCCGGAGGCGTATTACGGGCTGATGCTGCCCCTCGAGCGCGGGCAGGCGATCGGCCGCGACCAGATCCTGCGCAAGCTGGTCGAGATCCAGTACGAGCGCAACGACGCCGACTTCGCGCGCGGCACCTTCCGCGTCCGCGGCGACGTCATCGAGGTGTACCCCTCGTACGAGGAGCAGGCGGTCCGCATCGAGCTGTTCGGCGACGAGATCGACGAGCTCTCGACCATCGACCCGCTCACCGGCGGCACGCTCCGTCGTCACGACAAGGTGGCCATCTACCCCAAGAGCCACTTCGTGACGTCGCGCGACCGCACCAAGACGGCGATCGAGACGATCAAGGCCGAACTGGTCGAGCGCCGGACGCAGCTCGAGCAGGAAGGCCGCCTGCTCGAGGCGCAGCGGCTGCACCAGCGGACGATGTTCGACCTGGCGATGATGCAGGAGATCGGCTACTGCCACGGCATCGAGAACTACGCCCGGCACCTGACCGGTCGCCCGCCCGGCGCGCCGCCGCCGACGCTGCTCGACTACCTGCCGCCCGACGCGCTGACGATCATCGACGAGAGCCACCAGACGATCCCGCAGATCCGCGGCATGTACGCCGGTGACCGCTCGCGCAAGGAAGTGCTCGTCGAGTACGGGTTCCGGTTGCCGTCGGCGATGGACAACCGTCCCCTCAACTTCGACGAGTGGAAGGCGCGGGTCGGCCAGCAGCTGTTCGTGAGCGCGACGCCGGGCGCCTACGAGCTCACGATGTCGGGCGGCGTGGTGGTGGAGCAGATCGTGCGGCCGACGGGGCTGCTCGATCCCGAGATCGACATCCGTCCGGTGCGCGGGCAGGTGGACGACCTGCTCGGCGAGATCCGCGCGCGGGTCGAGCAGGGCGAGCGCGTGCTGGTGACCACGCTCACCAAGCGGATGGCCGAGGACCTGACGCAGTACTACCACGAGCTCGGGGTCCGCGTGCGCTACCTGCACAGCGACATCGACACGCTCGAGCGCATCGAGATCCTGCGCGACCTGCGCCGTGGCACCTTCGACGTGCTGGTGGGCATCAACCTGCTGCGCGAGGGCCTCGACCTCCCCGAGGTGTCGCTGGTGGCGGTGCTCGACGCCGACAAGGAAGGCTTCCTGCGCTCGAGCGGCTCGCTGATCCAGACCGTCGGCCGCGCCGCCCGCAACGTCAAGGGACGCGCCATCTTCTACGCCGACGCGATGACCGACTCGATGAAGCGCTGCATCGAGGAGACGGGCCGTCGCCGCGAGGTGCAGCAGGCCTACAACGAGCAGCACGGCATCACGCCGACCAGCGTGCGCCGGGCCATCGACGAGGGCATGGGCGCGGTGGAGGAGCACGACTACCTGACCGTGCCGGTGGCGCCGTCGCCGGCGCTGGCGTTCAGGTCCGAGGGCGAGCTGGCGTCGCACCTCGCGCGGCTCGAGGCCGAGATGCGGGCCGCCGCCGCGAACCTGGAGTTCGAGAAGGCCGCTGCGCTCCGCGACCAGATCAAGACCCTGCGCCAGCCCGGGTTGGCGCTGGCCGGCGTGGAGGCGCCCGGGGCCTGAGCGTCGCGCGACGCCCTGCCACGACTCACCGATGCAATTGATCCTCACCGGCTGGGCCAAGAAGGCCGTCCTGGAGGTCCAGGAGTACGTCAAGCTGTGCGTGGCGCTGGCGCGAGCGGCGACCAGCCGACCCTTCTACTGGCGGGACGTGGTGGAGCAACTCGACGCGATCGGCGTCGGGTCGCTCACCGTCGTGCTGCTGACCGGTGGCTTCACCGGGGCGGTCCTGGCCCTCCAGTCGGGCATGACCCTCGACCAGTTCGGCGCCCGCTCGGTGGTCGGGCGGCTGATCAGCGCGTCGATGATCAAGGAACTCGGCCCGGTGCTGACGGCGCTGATGGTCACCGGACGCGTCGGCTCGGGCATCGCCGCCGAACTCGGCTCGATGGCGGTGACCGACCAGTTGAACGCCCTGCGCGCGCTGGGCACCGACCCGGTGCGCAAGCTGGCGCTGCCACGCGTGCTGGCCGGCGTCGTGATGGTGCCGATCCTGACGGTGATCTCGGACTTCGTCGGCATCGTCGGCGCGTGGATCATCACGGTGACGCAGCTGCGGGTCGCCTCCAGCGTGTACTGGAACTCCGTCGTGGTCGCCCTCTACATCGAGGACATCTGGATGGGGCTCATCAAGCCGGTGTTCCTCGGCTTCGCGCTGGTGAGCATCGCCTGCTTCGTCGGCATGCGCACGACGGGCGGCACGCAGGGCGTCGGGCGCAGCACCACGCAGGCGGTGGTCGCCGGGTCGGTCGCCGTGCTGGTGCTCGACTTCATCATCACCAAGTTCCTCATCTCGACCCTCTACTGATCATGGGCACGCCGACCCCCCTCGAAACGCGCCTGTCGCGGGTCAAGACGCCCGGTGAACCGGTCATCGTCTTCGAACGCGTCTTCCTCGCGTTCGGCGACAACGTCATCCTGAAGGACATCAGCTTCGAGCTGCGCGCCGGGTACTCGAAGATCTTCCTGGGCGCCAGCGGCGCCGGCAAGAGCACCATCCTCAAGCTGATCCTCGGCCTGCTCAAGCCGCAGGCCGGCAAGATCTGGGTCAACGGCGTCCGCGTCGACACGCTCAGCGAGTCCGACATGATGAAGGTGCGCGACGACGTCGGGATGGTGTTCCAGGAAGGGGCCCTGTTCGACTCCCTGTCGGTGCGCGAGAACGTCGGCTACAAGCTGTACGAGGAGAGCGACATGCCCCTCGATCAGGTGCACCGACGCGTCGAGGAGGTGCTCGGCTGGGTCGAGCTCGAGGAGCACATCGACAAGATGCCCTCGCAGCTCTCCGGCGGGCAGCGCCGGCGCGTGGCCATCGCCCGGGCGATGACGTTCCAGCCGCGCATCCTGCTGTACGACGAGCCCACCACGGGCCTCGACCCGATCACCTCCATCACGATCGACGACGAGATCGTCAAGCTGCGCGACATCGAGGGCGTGAGTTCGCTGGTGGTGACCCACCAGTTGCGCGACGCGTTCTGGGTGGCCGAGAAGATGGCGGTCCGCGGCCCCGACGGCAAGGTCCAGATCGTGCCGGCCACGCCCGAGAAGCTGGCCCAGACCGAGTTCGTGATGCTCCGCGAGGGGCTGATCCACTTCGAGGGCACGGCGAGCGAACTGCGCGCCACGGGCGATCCCTACCTCGAGCTTTTCCTGAGCTGACACATGCCACGCACACGTACCCTCGCCTGGTCCCAGCTGAAGATCGGCATCCTCGCCGTCGCGGCGTTCGTCCTCGCGACGATGCTGATCTTCGCCGTCGGCGGTGACGCCGGCATCTTCTCCGGCAAGTTCCACCTCAAGACGCGCTTCCCGAACGCGGGCGGCCTGGCCTCGGGATCGGTGGTCCGGCTCGCCGGCGTCAACGTCGGCGCGGTCGACGACGTGTACTTCGACGGCGCGGTGGTCGAAGTGGTGCTGCGGATCAGGCCGGAGGTCGCCAACAAGATCACCGACCGCTCGGTGGCGCAGATCGGGTCGGTGAGCCTGCTGGGCGAGGGCGCGGTGGACATCTCGGCGTCGAGCGAAGGCGTGCCGCTGAAGGACTGGGCCTACATCCGCTCCTCCAAGACACCCGGGCAGATCGCCGACGTCGCCGAGAACGCCACGCAGACACTGGCGCAGGCGACGGCGCTCATCGAGGACATCCGGGCTGGCAAGGGCACCGTCGGCAAGCTGTTCACGCAGGACGAGCTGTACCTGCAGCTGAACGCCGTCGTGAAGGCCACCGACGACGTGGTGTCGGCCATCAAGAATGGCAAGGGGCCGGCCGGGACGCTCATCTCCAACCAGGCCGCCGCCAAGAACCTGGAGCGGGCGCTGGCCAACCTCGATCAGGTGACCACCGGCATCGCGGAGGGCCGCGGCACGCTCGGCACGCTGCTCAAGGACGACGCGCTGGCCCGGTCGCTGACCTCGACGACCGAGAACCTGCGCGCGGTGACCGCCGGCCTCAAGAACGGCGAGGGGACGGCCGGCAAGCTGCTCACCGACAACGCGCTCTATAATCGCCTCGACTCCGTCGTCAACCGGCTCGACGCGCTGGTCACGAGCCTGAACAAGGGTGAGGGCACGGCGGGCAAGCTGCTGCAGGACAAGCAGCTGTACGACAACATGAACGGCGCGGTCAGCGAGCTGCGTGGCCTGCTGGCCGAGATCAAGAAGGACCCGAAGAAGTACCTCAACGTGAAGGTCAGCATCTTCTGACGCAGGGGGCCTTCGTCGGTCGGTCTTCGGCCTTCGGGATGCAGTGGGCGCCGCGAAGGCCGCCGGCCGAATGCCGACGGCCGGGAACCTTATGAACGATTCGTCAAGTCTCTGGCTCGCCATCATCGCCATCTCCTGCCTCGTGATGGCGATCGTGCAGGTCGGCGCCATCATCGCCGGGGCCATCGCGGCCCGGCAGCTGCAGGCGCGTGTCGCTCGCCTCGAGCAGCGCGTCGAGCAGGGCATGCAGCCGCTGATGGAGCGGCTCACGGTCATCAGCGCCGACGCCGCGCGCCTCTCGGCGCTCGCCGTCCAGCAGGCCGAGAAGGCCGACGTCGCGCTGACCTCCGCGGCCCGACGTATGGATCAGACGCTCGCCGTGGTACAGAATGCCGTCGTCGCGCCAGCTCGTGAGGGGATGGCGCTGGCCTCGGCCCTGCGGGCCGCGGTCGGATCGATCAGGAAGGGCGCCCCACGGCGCCGGCCCTCCTCCGGAGCCGGCGACGATGACGACGCGCTCTTCATCGGCTGATCAAGGCATTCCCGGGCGCCTCGCGCGTACCCGGCTTCGGAGGCAGATGGCGATGATCCAGTGGGGAACTCGAGTGGCGATGGCGCTTCTCGGCTCGGGGCTCATGGTCGCGGCAGGCGCGACCGCGCAGCCGGCGGCCGGGGGCGGGACGGCGGCCATCGCCAGGGAGCTGTCGGCGGCGCTGGCCTCGCAGGGGGCCCCGGGCGCGCCACGCTTCATCGCGGCCGAGGATCCCAAGGACCCCACCCGCTTCGTCGCCGCGATGCTGTTGCCCGACCTGCAGCTGATGGTGGTGTCGGCCGCCTACAAGGCGCCCGTGCTGTTGCGTGAGCGCGTGCTCACCAGGAAGTACCAGGAGGCGTACCAGGACCTGCACGCCGCCTCGGTCCCCGAAGGCAAGGTCGTGATCGAGGACCTGCTGGCCAACGGACTGGCGGTCAAGCCGGCCAGGAACCAGGCGCCGGACGTGGCGACGATCGGCGGCCGCACGGTGAGCTTCGACGGGCAGTGGCGGAAGGCCAGGATCCCGGAGGCCGAGTACACGGCGGCCTTCGCGAGCGCGGAACAGGAGTACACACGCCTGCTCGGACTGCTGGTGGCCCAGGCGAAGGTGAAGTGACGGGCGGCCAGCCGTCGCCCGGGGGGACCCGACGTCACATGCCGGCGTGCAGGCGCCAGAAGGCGGCGTACACCGCCTTCACGCGCGGCACGCCATCCTCGAGCCCGAGGGCCTCGAGGTGCCGATACAGGTCGTCCTCGCGCAGCCGGATGTAGCGCCGCGCGTCGGTCGGGCCGAGCACGCGCCGCGCCCGGTCGTAGGTGTCCTGGACCATGTCGAGCAGGTCGCTGTCGCCCTCGGGCAACAGCGAGCGGTCGTGAAGGATCGTGCCCACGTTCCCGCAATCGGCGCCACGCCGAGCGGCTCCAACCCGGCCGTCACGCGAGCGCCAGCCATGCCCGGCGCCCCCTCTCCCGACAGGTGCGAGGTCTCAGCGACGAGTGTGCCGCCGCACCGCCGGCAGGAGTGCCAGCCCGAGCAGCGTCAGCGCCGCGGGCTCCGGCACGTCCCTGATGGCCTCGACGTTCAGCGTCAGGGCCCCGACGAAGTCGAGCCGACCGTTGCCGTTCGGGTACTGCGGCGTGTTGTGATAGTGCGCCCACACGGTGTCCTGTCGCGACAGCGCCCAGGAGAAATCGGTCAGCGTCACGCGCACCAGGCCGTCGGTCCAGGTGAGGGAGTTGGCGCCCTGACTCCCCGTGTCGCCAAACAGGTTGGTGGCGTTGGCGTTTCCTGCTGGACACAGCGCGCAGCTCGGGCCGGTCAGGCCGGAGATGCCCGGGGTGGTCGTGTCGCCGCCGAAGTAGAGGCTCAGCCCGAAGTGCTGCGCCGGATGGATGTCGGCCCCGGTGGAATCGCCATACAGCCCGAAGGTGTACGTGCCGGGCGCGAGGTCGACGCTGATGTTGGTGCGTGCGTCGTTGTAGCCGTTGATGAAGGCGGGTGGCGCGGGCGCCACGGTGCCCGACAGGTACAGGTTCCAGACGTTGCGGGTATCGTACGGCGACGACGCGGGCACCGGCGGGTCGTCCTGCTGGCCCAGCGTGTTCCATGTCCAGCCGGGATACGTGTTGCCGGTGCTGTCGGCGCCGAAGACGACGCCGGCCGTCAGCGTCGCGGCCTGAGTGGGCGCGGCTACGAGCGCGACGAGCGCCGTGGCGAGGATCGAGTGCGAGAAACGAGGAGGCATCGAGCATGGGCAGAGCAAAGCTCGATCCCTCCCGGATGTCAGGCGATGATTGACCAGACCTCAGGAAAGTCCGGCGGAGGGTTGCCAAACGTCGGCGGCCGGGCAGCCTCGCGCGCCGGGCGCGCCGATCGATGACGCCACCGTACGCGCTCGTCATCTTCGACTTCGACGGCACCCTGGCCGACAGCTGGCGCATGATGGGCCGCGCCATGGCGGAGGCGGCCGATCAGTTCGGCTACCGGCGGCTCGAGGAGGTCGACGTCGCGGCGCTGCGCGGGCAGGACAACCGCGTCGTCATGGCGGCGCTGGGCGTGAAGATGTGGCAGTTGCCGCGCATCGTGCAGCACATGCGGCGGGTCGCGATGGAGCGGGCTGACCAGATCGCGCTCTTCGCTGGCGTCGACGACCTGCTGCGCCGGCTGCGCGGCGCGGGAGTGCGGATCGCCGTCGTCAGCTCCAATGGCGAGGCCGTGATCCGGCAGGTGCTCGGCCCCGAGCTCTCCGGGCTGGTCGACGACTTCGCGTGCGGCGCCGCGTTGTTCGGCAAGGCGAGCAAGTTCAGGCGGGTCGTCCGTCGCGCCGGCATCGATCCGGCGCGTGCGGTGGGCGTCGGCGACGAGGGCCGGGACATCGAGGCCGCCAGTGCGGCGGCCATCGCGTCGGTCGCCGTCACGTGGGGCTACGCCACCCGCGACCTGCTGGCCAGCAAGTCGCCCACGCACATCGTCGACAGCGTCCACGAGCTCACGACGATGCTCGTCGGCCCCTAGCAGCCTCTGGTTCTTTCTCCGTCGCCACTACGTCTACCTCGCGACTGACAACGTGCGTTGCTGAGCGTCCCAACGAAGGCACAGCGAGGACGTCGCTGGAGCAGTCGGGCACGCGCCGGCGGGGTCAGGGTCCATGGATATCTTCACATCGGATCGCGCCAGCGCCTGGCTCACCGCGAGATCGAAGTAGGTGATGAAGACGTAGGCACCGCGGAGATTCAACGGCACGCCGATCACATGGAGGCTGGATCCCTGCGGCAGCGGCGAGCCCAAGGCGGCGGCTTGAGTCGTGATCGCCTCGGCGATTACCCCCGCCTCATTCCAGTCGCGTTCGGACAGCACCAGTTGCCGTACCCACAGCGCGCCCAACGCCACGGCTGCGACAGAGACACACGCCCTTTCCAGGAAGCGGTCTCGATCAAGGACCGCCTGCACACCGGCAGCGAGGATCACACACACGCCGATCGAGGGCAGGTACGCGAAACGGTCGGCATACCCCGTGTAGGTCACGTACGGGGCGAACGCCAGTGCGCTTACGACGATCGCGAGCGCAATCAGTCGGCGCGACGATCGAGAATGACGCCACGCAAGAATTGCAGCGACCACGACCAAGATCGAGGTCAGCAAGAACGTTCGACTCTGCCACGCGAGGAGGCCGTAACCGGCTCCGAGCACTCGCGTGAGCAACTGGAGCGTGTTCCGCCATGCCCGCTCTGACACGGGCAACGCGAATCCGTCGCGTGTGACCGCCGACGAGAGCGCCCAGGTATCGCGCTCCAGTCCCGAGATCACGAACCATCGCATGAAGACGTAGAACAGCCATACCGCGGCCAATGGTGCGAGCGTGCGGGCGACCCGGCGCCAGGGAGGGGCAGGGGCGTGCGCCGGCTGCAGGTACCACACTACCGCGACCAGCATGGCGGGCAGCAGAAACGCGCCCTCGTAGCTGAGAATCGCGAGAGCGGCCAGCGTGGTCGCCGCCGCCGCGTGGTAGCCGCCGGGAAACGTGGCGAGCCACATGGCCCCGAGTGACAGCGCACCTGCCAGCGTCGCCGTTCGCCCCGAGATCCAGCTGACGGCTTCGCCGTGCACAGGATGCAGGGCGAACAGTACCCCGCAAACACCGGCGGCTGTCGCACCGAGCCCGAGCCGTCGCGCCAGCAGGGTCGCGAAGCCGGACGCCACCGCGTGAATGAGGATGTTGCCGGCGTGAAAACCGACCGGGCTACTCCAGAGCCACTGGTTGAGTCCGTAGGTAAACACCGTGAACGGGCGGTACGCCGTCGCACGCCCGAGTTGGTGTTCCCAGCCGCTTGCGAGGTGACCCAGAAAGTTCAGTCCCCACGGGCGACGCGTGAACTGGAAATCGTCGGAGACCAGGCCGCCCTGCAATGAGGGCCAGAACGCGGCAAAGGCAACCGCCAGGACCCCCAGCAGAATCAGGATTGACGCAGTGCGCGTGCGGGGCCTGTCGTGTGTGCCGCCAGGTAGAAGATCAGGTCTCGTCACGATCGACTCGCGGCCTGCCGCTGAACCGCCCCGGGATGACTGGAGAGCTATTGGTGTGAGTCAGGCCGCCGACGCCTGACCGGCATAGTACTGCGCTTCATACTCCGCCGGGGGGGCCGTACCGCAGCAGCCCCGGCAGACGCTGATTGTTGAACCAGTGGACCCACGCCAAGGTGGCAGACTCCACGGCCTCGACCATGAGCCATGGGCCGCGTGACTGGATCACCTCCGTCTTGAAGGGCCCGATGACGGACTCGGCGAGGCGTTGAAGTACGGCCCCCGCGACCGCCCACCGAGGGCGTGATTGCCGCGTCGGCGAGGCGGTCGGTCTACCGCATCGACACGCGAACGAACGGCGCGGTGGGGACACCGCGCCCTGCATCTATGGCGTTGGGCCAGTCGGCGTCCGCACCGTCGGGTACGTGATGCCCAGCTGCTCGAGGTACGTCCTGTACTTCGAGGGGTCGTAGTAGTACTTCGACAGCGCTGGTCGGTACTTCTCCTGGATGGCCGTATTGAGGTGCGTGGCGGGCTGGTCGCCGTGCCGGATCAGCGGAACGTACTTGCGATCCTTCGTCTGCACGTCGGTGAAGTAGGCCCTGGCGTCCTTGACGATGTCGGGGCGCAGCAGCACGTCGATCACGGTCATCGCGACGACCTGCGCGCCGTGGTTGACACCCTTGTGCGCGATCGGCGTCGCCATCGGGATGGCATTGGCCCAGTTGTGCCCCGGGCCGGCCTGGAAGTTGGCAGGGAAGCGGAGTGACACGGTGGGCACCGTCCACGAGATGTCGCCGATGTCGTCCGACCCGCCGCCGCGCTTCTCGTCGTCCGGGATCTCCTGCTGGCCCTTCAACTCCGACACCTTCGTGGTGAGACCGACGACCGGCACGCCGAGCTCCCGCTGCGTCGCCTTGGCGAGGGTGAGGTCGGCCTCCGTCCACGCGGGCAGGCCCACCGCCTTGATGTTCTCGTGCATGGTGAGGGCGAGCGGCTTGTTGTAGTGCTGCGGCCATGCCGAGCCGAGGACGCGCGAGGTCCACGTGGTGTCGGTCATCAGCGCGGCGCCCTGCGCCATCCGGTCGCCGATCTCCCACAGCCGCTTGATGTATTCGTAGGTCGTGTCACGGAAGTAGTACCAGACGCTGGCGTTGCGCGGGACGACGTTGGGCTGGTCGCCGCCGTTGGTGATCACGTAGTGCGATCGCTGCTGCAGCCGCAGGTGCTCGCGGCGAGCGTTCCAGCCGGCGTTCATCAGCTCGACGGCGTCGAGCGCCGACTTGCCGCGCCAGGGGGCGCCCGCCGAGTGCGCCGACTCGCCCTGGAAGGTGTACTCCACCGAGACGAGCCCGTTGCCCTGGGCCTCGCCCCACGAGGTGACCAGGTCGGTGCCGACGTGGTTGTAGAGGACGATGTCCACGTCCTTGAACAGGCCGGCCCGCACGTAGTACGCCTTGGTGCCGACGAGTTCCTCGGCGATGCCGGGCCAGATCACCAGCGTGCCCGGCAACTTCGCCTTCTCCATCTGCCGCTTGGCGGCGATGGCCGCCACGATGTTCAGCGGCGTTCCCGAGTTGTGGCCCTCGCCGTGCCCGGGGGCGCCATCGACGATCGGGTCACGGTAGGCGACGCCGGGCTTCTGCGAGGCCTGCGGGATGCAGTCGACGTCGGACCCGAGCGCGATGACCGGCGCACCCGCACCCCAACGCGCCACCCACATCGTCGGGATGCCGGCGTAGCCCCGCTCGATGCGGAAGCCCTCCTTCTCGAGGATGCCGGTCAGGTACTTCTGTGTCTCGACCTCCTGGAACCCCAGCTCGGCGAAGCTGAAGACCATGTCGGTCATCTGCTGGCCGAGGTCGAACAGGGCCGGCGATCTGACGTCGGCCTGCACGGCGGTCTTGAGCGCCGCCAGCCGCGGGTCGACGGCCGGCGACGGCGTCGGCCTGGCCTGGGCGAGGACACCGGTGGGGGAGAGCAGCGTGAGTGCGAGGACGAGCGCGAGGCGTGTGTGGGTCATCAGCGGGCGGAGGAAGTCGAGCGCACGGTCGGGTAGGTGATGCCGAGCTGTTCGAGGTAGGTCTTGTACTTCGTGGGGTCGAAGTACAGCTTCTGGAGCGCCGGTCGGTACTTGTCCTGGATGCCCTTGTTCAGGTGCGTCGCGGGCGTGTCGGTCGGTCGAATCAGGGGCGTGTACGTCTGGCCCTTCGTCTGGACGTTGGCGAAGTAGTCCTTCGCTGCCCGGAGCACCTCGGGCCGCAGCAGCAGGTCGACGATGGTCATGGCCTGCGCCTGCGCGCCGACGTTGATGCCCTTGTGGGCGATGGGCGTGGCCATCGGGATGGCGTTGGCCCAGTTGTGCCCCGGACCGGCCTGGAAGTTGGCCGGGTAGTTCAGCATGAGGGTCGGCACCGTCCACGAGATGTCGCCGATGTCGTCGGTGCCGCCGCCTCGCTTCTCGTCGTCGGGGATCTCGGCGCGTCCCTTCAACTCCGGGATCGTCGTCGCCAGGCCGACGACCGGCACGCCGAGTTCGGCCTGCGTGGCCTTGGCCAGGGTGATGTCGGCCTCGCTCCACGCCGGCAGGCCCACGGTGACGATGTTGGCGTACATCGCCTCGGCCAGGGCCTTGTTGGTGTGGATGGGCCACGCCGACCCGAGCACCCGTGACGACCAGCTCGTGTCGGTCATCAGCGCCGCGCCCTCGGCCATCCTGTCGCCGATCGCCCACATCCGGCGGATGCCGGCCTCGTCGGTCTCCCGGAAGAAGTACCAGACGCTGGCGTTGCGCGGCACGACGTTGGGTTGGTCACCGCCATTGGTGATCACGTAATGGGACCGCTGCTGCAGCCGCAGGTGCTCGCGGCGGGCGTTCCAGCCGGCGTTCATCAGCTCCACCGCGTCGAGGGCCGACTTGCCGCGCCAGGGCGCGCTCGCCGAGTGCGCCGACTCGCCGGCAAACGTGTATTCCACCGACACGAGGCCGTTGAGGCCGCTGTCGCCCCAGGCGGCGGCGAGGTTGGTGCCGACGTGCGTGTAGAGCACCGCGTCGACGTCCTTCAGCAGGCCGGCGCGCACGTAGTAGGCCTTGGCGCCGAGCTGTTCCTCGGCGATGCCCGGCCAGATGACCAGCGTGCCGGGAATCTTCTCGCGCGCCATCATGCGCTTGACCGCAAGCGCGGCGACGATGTTGAGCGGCGTCCCGGAGTTGTGACCCTCGCCATGCCCCGGCGCGCCGTCGACGATCGGGTCGCGATAGGCCACGCCGGGCTTCTGCGAGGCCTGCGGGATGCAGTCCACGTCGGACCCGAGGGCGATCACCGGCGACCCGGATCCCCAGCGCGCCACCCACATCGTCGGGATGCCGGCCACGCCGCGCTCGACCGTGAAGCCCTCCTTCTCGAGGATGCCGGTGAGGTACTTCTGGGTCTCGAACTCCTGGAAACCGAGTTCCGCGAAGCTGAACACCATGTCGTTCATCTGCTGGCCGAGGTCGAACAGGGCCTGCGACTTCACGTCGGCCTGGACGGCCGCCTTGACCCGCGCGACGCGTGGGTCGGTGCTCGGCGGGACGGGCGCGGGGAGCGCGGTCTGGGGCGCGGCCGGTCGGGCCAGGAGGAGGAGCGACAACAGGATCGTCGGTGTCTTCATGTCGGTCAGGGGTGGGGGAGGCCCGCCGAGAGCATACCGGAGCCTCGCGCCGGACGGGGTTCCGGCGACGGGCCGGAGTGCGCGACAATCATCGGATGTCCGTCCCGGCCCCTGCCGTGTCCGAGAGCTTCCGACGCGAAGTCGAGCGCCGCCGGACGTTCGCCATCATCTCCCACCCGGACGCGGGCAAGACGACGCTCACCGAGAAGACCCTGCTCTATGCCGGCGCCATCGAACTGGCCGGCGCGGTCAAGGGGCGGGCGTCGCAGCGCGCCGTGGTGTCCGACTGGATGGACATCGAGCGGGAGCGCGGCATCTCGATTACCTCGGCGGCCCTGGAGTTCGAACTCCACGGGTGCCGCGTCACGCTGCTCGACACGCCGGGCCACAAGGACTTCAGCGAGGACACCTATCGCACGCTGTTGGCGGCCGACAGCGTGGTGATGGTGATCGACGCGGCCAAGGGCATCGAGACGCAGACGCGCAAGCTGTTCGAGGTGGCGAGCCGGCGCAAGCTGCCGATGCTCACGTTCGTCAACAAGCTCGACCTGCCGGGCCGCGACCCGCTCGACCTGCTCGACGAGATCGAGCGCGTGCTCGGGGTGTCGGCGGCGCCGATGAACTGGCCGATCGGCACCGGCGACCGGTTCAAGGGGGTGTTCGACCTGCGCCGGCAGGAGGTGCTGTTCTACGAGCGCATCGCGCGCAGCGCCCGCCGCGCGCCGGTGACCGTGACCGGCGCCGACGACCCGGCGCTGGTGGACCTGCTCGGCGAGCAGGCGCGCGACGAACTGCTCGAGGGCGTGCACCTGCTCGAGGCGGCCGGCACGGCATTCGACCTCGACGCGTATCGCGCCGGTCGGCAGACGGCCGTGTTCTTCGGCAGCGCCCTGACCAACTTCGGCCTCGAGTCGTTCCTCGAGGCGCTGGTGCAGTACGCGCCGTGTCCCGGCCTGCGCGAGGACGCCGAGGGGAACCTCGTCGACCCGATGCGGCAGGACTTCAGCGGCTTCGTGTTCAAGATCCAGGCGAACATGAACCCGAGGCACCGCGACCGGGTGGCGTTCGTCCGCGTGTGCACGGGCACGCTGACCAAGGACATGCAGGTGGTCAACACCCGCCTGCAGCAGAACGTCCGGCTCTCGCGGCCGAGCCGCTTCTTCGGGCGCGATCGCGAGACGATCGAGGAGGCGTTCCCGGGCGACGTCGTCGGCCTGGTCAACCCTGGCCGGTTCGGCATCGGCGACACGCTCTACGCGGGCCAGCCGGTGGTCTACCCGCCGATTCCGCACTTCCCGGCCGAGCACTTCGGCGCGCTGCGCCTGCAGGACGTGCGCTTCAAGCAGTTCGACGACGGGGTGCGCCAGCTCGAGGAGGAAGGCCTGATGCAGGTGGTCTTCCCGATCCATGGCGCCCGCTATCCGATCCTCGGCGTCGTCGGCGCGCTGCAGTTCGACATCATCGAGGCGCGGATGAAGGAGGAGTACGGAGTGGCCTGCCGGGTCGAGAAGCTCTCCTACGTCGCCGCCCGGTGGGTGGAGGCCGAGGCCGGGGTGCGCCTCACGCTCCCGAACAACGTGCTCTCGACGACCGACCGGCAGGAGCGGCGCGTGCTGCTGTTCCCCTCGGAGTGGGACCTGCAGTTCTGCGAGCGCGAGAACCCGAACGTGCGGTTCCTCGCCATGGCCTGACGAGCGCCACCTCGGCCGCTATCGAAGGTCGGGATCCTGGGGGAGCGCCGCCGCGTCCAAGGAACGCGCGCTCCCGCGCTCCCAAAGACCCGCATGCGACTCAAGAGCTTCGTCCTCGCGTCTGCCCTGGCCATGGCCGCGGCCCCGGCCGCCGCCGCGCCCTTCACTGCCCTCTACGTCTTCGGCGACAGCCTGTCGGACGTCGGCAACGCCACCCTGCTGTCGGGGGGCACCATTCCGCCGCCCCCGTACGCGCCGGGGCGGGCCAGCAACGGCCCGGTCGCGGTCGACTATCTGGCGCAATCGTTGGGCCTGGCGCCGCTCAGCCCCGCGCTGGCGCCCGGAGGCGGGACCAACTACGCCGTCATCGGTGCGGCCACGAGCCTGGTCCCCTCGGCGGTGGGACTGGCAGACAACACCGCAGCGCTGTACGGGCTGAGCGGGCCCGCGACCGGCGTCCTGACCGGGCAGTTGCCGCTGTACGGCCTGCAGAATCCCGGCGCGGCCGATGCCAATGCCCTGTACTTCCTGTGGGCGGGCGGCAACGACATCCTCCTCGGGTCGACGCTCGGCCCCGCGCAGGCGCAAGCGGCCGCCGCCAACGCCGCCCTCAACGTGGCCTCTGCCGTCGACCTGCTCTATGCCAAAGGGGCGCGTCACTTCCTGGTGCCGAACCTGCCCGTCTTCAATCCCGCCGCCCTGACGTTCAACGACACGCTTGCCCAGCAGATGGGCCTGCGCCAGAACCTGGCCGGCATCGGCCTCACCACCGTGGACGTCTCGACGCGGCTCACGCAGTTCGCCGTCGATCCCACGTACGGGTTCACCCGCGGCTTCACGCCGTGCCTGTCGGGCAATCCCGTCAGCCCCGGCACCAACGTCTGCTCGGCTGACGATGAGCTGGCAAGCATCCTGTGGGATTCGTCGCACCCGACGACGCGGGTGCACGAACTGCTGGCGGCCGACTTCCTCGAGGCACTGCCGGACCACGACGTGCCCGAACCGGCGACGATGCTCCTCGGAGCCATCGGGCTGGCCGGCGTCGCGTACCGCCGTCGTCGCGCCGCCTGAGGCGCGCACACACGCCCGGCGCCGTCACCCCCGGGGCGGCGTCGGGTGGCTTCACCCACGTGCAGAGCACGTTCGGGGTGTGGCTGCTCGGGGCCGCTACGGTAACCGTTCGGGAGTAGGATTCGGGCCATGCGTGTCCGCTTCCTGCTGACAGTCGCCCTCGCGCTGCCATCTCTCGCCAGCGCACAGCCCCCGCCGGCGCCCGGGCCGCCGGCTGCCGCCCCGGCCGCCGCACCCCAGGCCCCTGCGGCTCGCTACGAGAGCCGCCTCGAGATCCTCGACATTCGTACCGGCGCCCGCAAGGTGGTGCACCGGAGCGAGACGCGCTTCGAAGCGCCGAACTGGTCGCGCGATGGCCGTTTCCTCGTCTTCAACCAGCAGGGCAGCCTCTATCGCCTCCCTGTCGGGGGCGGCGCGCCCAGCAGGATCGACCTCGGCGGCGTCGAGGGCTGCAACAACGACCACGGGTTCTCGCCCGACGGCGCCTGGCTGGCCGTGAGCTGTCGCCCGTCCTCGTCCGTGTACGTGGTGCCAGCCGGCGGTGGGACGCCGCGCCTGCTGACCTCGAAGACCCCCTCGTACTGGCATGGCTGGTCGCCCGACGGCAAGACGCTCGCGTACGTCGGCCAGCGCGACGGCGAGTTCGACATCTACACGATGCCCGTCGACGGCGGCCCCGAGACCCGCCTGACCACCGCCAAGGGACTCGACGATGGGCCGGATTACACGCCGGATGGCCGCTGGATCTACTTCAACTCCGTGCGCACCGGGCACATGCGGATCTGGCGGATGCGTCCCGACGGCAGCGAGCAGCAGCAGGTCACCTTCGACGAGCAGTTCGGCGACTGGTTCCCCCACCCCTCGCCGGACGGCCGCTGGATCGTCTTCGTGTCGTTCGAGGCCAGCGTGGAAGGGCACCCCCCGTACAAGGACGTGCACTTGCGGCTGCTGGCGATCGACGACCCGAAGGCCACGCCGCGCACGCTGTTCCCGCTCTTCGGGGGCCAGGGCACCATCAACGTGCCGTCGTGGTCGCCCGACAGCACGCGGCTTGCCTTCGTGTCATACGAGCGGCTGCGGTAGGCGAGGCCGGCCGTGTCATGCGCTTTGACAACCCCTTGCAGGCCGGGCGACGATCCTCGCGTATGGCCGTGGCTCCCGCCTCTTCGCCCGTCTCCTTCGACAAGTCGCTGATCAAGGTCGTCCTGCTCGAGAACGTCCACCAGAGTGCCGTGGAGGCGTTCCGTGCCGACGGGTACTCCAACATCCACCAGCACGGGCGGGCGCTCGAGGGCGCGGCGCTGCGCGAGGCGATTGCCGACGCCCACGTGCTCGGGATCCGGTCGCGGACGCAGCTGACGGCCGAGGTGCTGGCGGCGGCGCCCAAGCTGATCGCCGTCGGCGCGTTCTGCATCGGCACCAACCAGATCGACCTGCGGGCGGCCGAGACGCTGGGCGTGCCCGTGTTCAACGCGCCGTTCTCCAACACCCGCAGCGTCGCGGAGCTGGTGATTGCCGAAGTCGTGCTGCTGCTGCGCGACGTGCCCCGGCGCAACGCCAGCGCGCATCGCGGTGGCTGGGACAAGTCGCCCTCGGGCGCGCACGAGGTGCGCGGCAAGACGCTCGGCATCGTCGGCTACGGGCACATCGGGACGCAGGTGGGCGTGCTGGCCGAGGCGCTCGGCATGCGCGTGCTGTTCTACGACATCGTGGCCAAGCTCGCGCTCGGCAACGCGCAGGCCGTGCGGTCGATGGAGGCGCTGCTCGCGGCGGCCGACGTGGTGACGCTGCACGTGCCGGAGACGCCGCAGACGCAGGGGCTGATCGGTGCGGCACAACTGCAGCAGATGCGCCGGGGCGCGCACCTGATCAACGCCTCCCGCGGCACGGTCGTCGACATCGACGCCCTCGCGGCGGCGCTGCGCGAGGGGCACCTGGGGGGCGCCGCGCTCGACGTGTTCCCGCACGAGCCCGAGTCCAACTCGGAGCAGTTCGAGTCGCCGCTGCGCGGTCTCGACAACGTCATCCTCACGCCCCACATCGGTGGCAGCACCGCGGAGGCGCAGGAGGCGATCGGCGTCGAGGTGGCAGAGAAGCTGCTCACCTACAGCAACAACGGCTCGACCCTCTCGGCGGTGAACTTCCCGGAGGTCGCCCTGCCCGGGCATCCGGGCAAGCACCGGGTGCTGCACATCCACCACAACCGGCCGGGCGTGCTGTCACGGGTCAACGACGTCTTCTCGGCGGCGCGCGTCAACGTCGCCGCGCAGTACCTGCAGACCAGTGCGCGGATCGGCTACGTGGTGATCGACGTCGACGCCGATCCCGACGCCGATACGCCGTCGCTGCGGCGGGAAATCGCGGCCCTCGACGGCACGATCAAGGCGCGACTCCTGTACTAGTCGGCCTTCGTCATTCGGCCGTCGGCCTTCGGGCGTCGTCGCCGTTGGCGTCGTGCCTTCGGCGTTCTCGCCCTGTGGGACGTCGCCGCTTCACCAGCGGTGGGTGCGCTCGCGGGTCAGCCCCCACACCCCGAGGAGCAGGAGCGGCAGCGGGATGAGCGCGAAGAAGTACGCGCCGCCGTAGCCGCGCTCCACATAGGCGCGTCGCGCATCGCGATCGTCGATCGCGCACGGCACCGAGGCGCCAAGGGCATAGCGGGTGAGGACGGCCTCCGCGGTGGCGGCGCTGCCTCGCGAGAGGCGACTGTCGGTGCCGAAGCCCTGCGCGACGTGACGGGCGTGACCGTCGGTCCACGACAGCCCGAGGCGTGGTGCGTACACGGTGGTCTGGCCCGAGGCACGAGACGTGCTCGACGAGCCGGTGCGGCTGTCGAGCACCCGATCGGTGACCACGCACGTCGTCGGTGGCAAGGCGCCGATGCGCCGATCCTCGCGCGCCAGCGCCACGAAGTAGGCCAGGAACCCCGCCGGCACCATGACTGCGATGGTGGCCCAGGCGGCGGCGCGGGGACGCGCCACGCTCAGCACGGCCCACATCAGTCCCATCACGCCGAGCCAGGCGAGTACGGCCACCCCGGCCGGCGTCACGCCGATGCCGCCCAGTGTCAGCGCCGGCGATGTCGGCAGCGACTCCACCTCCGCCTGATGCGCGAGATACGTGGGCTCGCCCTGCCAGGGCCGCAGTGTCACGCGGGTGGTCTGCGTGTGTCCGCCGGCGTCGAGACCGGCGAGGAACGTCAGGCGGACCACGACGGGCGCCCCGCCCGGCACTCGCGCCTGCCATCGCAGCAGGCGCGCGTCGGCGTCGAGGACCACGCCGCTCGCGCCAGTGGCCTCGACCAGGAGGGCACCGCTCGGAATGTGCACCTCGACGTCCGCCGTGGTGTCGGAGGCGGCGACGAGCGTGAGTTGGTAGCTGAACGGTCGGCCCTCACGCGGGCCGGAGCCCGAGGGATCGAGGCGAGAGGCGTCGAGCGGGGCCGCCGCGACGGAAACACCACCGCCTAGCGTCAGGGCGCAGAGGAGCGCCGTGAGACGCGGGCAGGTCAGGCGCACATGGAGAGCAACGCGGGCGTCCGGCCTTCCGAACGCCCGCGCCTCGGTCACTTGCGGGACGGGCCGGCGAAGCGGGCCTGCGTGGCATGGCAGGTGCCGCACGTGGTCAGGAACTGCCCGTAGAACTCCTCGCGCTCGTGGGTGCGCTGCGCCTGCGCGGCGTGGCCGGCGAGCACGGCGAGGTCCGTCTCGCCGTGCTCCATCTTCTTGCGCATCTTGCTGGGCACCGTGTCCGACTCCAGCTTGGGGCTGGCGAAGGTGCGCACACCCTCGACCCACTGCGATTCCGACGGCGCGACGATGCCCTCCAGCAGGGCGTCGAGGCCGTGCTGGTGGAGGAGCATGTGGCCCACGACGCCGCCGACGTCGGCGGCGGCGGCCGGCGGGACGGTCGCCCGGACGTTGTTGGCCTTGTGGCACTGGCCGCAGGTGCCGAGCATCTTCGCGGTCGCCTGTGCCGCGACGGCGAGCGTGGCGGCTGTCGCGACCTCCTTGGCGGCCTGCGTGAGGGTGCCCTCGAAGGCCTTGCTGCCGGCGGGCATGGGCGTGTTGAACGATGCCTCCGCCACCGACGCGGCCCGGGCCTTCGCGTCCGCGAGGTTGCCGCGGGCGATGGCGTCGTGCATCTCGAGCACCTGGCTGAAGTGGGCCCGCATGTAGGCGGCGCGGACGGGATTGTGTCGGTCGGTGGTCTGGGCCTGCAACCGCAGGCCGGTCACGCTCGCGAGCAGCAACGCGGCGAGGGCCGCCAGCGTGCGGAGTCGCTGGCTGGTGATGACGTGGCGCATTCGTTCGCCTCCTGTCCCGATGCGTTGCAGGCCATGTGCCGAGGTTCCGGCGTCGCCGGCGGGGCGAACCGCCGGGAATCCGGCCATTCTCCGCTGTCGGTCAGGCAGGCCACCCCGCGGCCGGCGACATATTCCCCGGCGCGCGCGGAATTGTCCGCAGGGTCAACGTCGCGGCAGGGCGCGGTAGATCAGGTGCCGGGCGCCGCGCCGACCGTGGCCGCGCACGCGCTCCAGCGTCACGGCGAAGCCCGCCGAGGTGAGGCGCCGGGCGAAGCGGTGATCCTCCCAGGCCGACCAGACGGCGAGCACCCCGCCGGGGCGCAGTCGCTGGCGCATCGACGCCAGTCCCGCCGCGCCGTAGAGCGCGTCGTTGCCGCGGGCCGCGAACTCGGCGGGGCCATTGTCGACGTCGAGGAGTATGGCGTCCAACCCGTCGCGCTCGGCCCTGATGACCGCGAGCGCGTCGCCGATCGTCACGGTGACCCGCGGGTCGGCGAGCGGATGGCCGGCGAGGTGACCGACCAACTGCTCGTTCCACGCCCGCACCTCGGGGACCAGTTCGGCGATCACCAGCGAGGCGTCGGCCGGCAGGAGGTCGAGGGCGGCGCGCGCCGTGAAGCCGAGTCCGAGGCCGCCGATGAGCACGCGTGGGCGGGGCGTGCTCGCCAGGTGCCGGCACCCGACGAGCGCCAGGGCCTGCTCCGAACCGGTGATCGTGCTCGGCATCAGGCTGCGTCCGTCGGCGAGCAGGAGGAACTCGTGTCCCCGCTGGCGGAGCGTGATGCGGGTGCCATCGGGCGTGAGCGCCTCGCCCAGGGTCTGCCAGGGGATCATCGTGGGGAGGCCGCGCCCCCTCGGGCGTGCGGCGCCTCCAGTGTACGTCGCCGGCCGATCCTGGGTGTCGACCGAGCCGCAGTCGTGGGTGCCGACCGCGCCGTAGTCGTGGGTGCCGACCGCGCCGAAGTCGTGGGTGCCGACCGCGCCGTAGTCGTGGGTGCCGACCGCGCCGTAGTCGTGGGTGCCGACCGCGCCGTAGGCGTGGGTGCCGACCGCGCCGTAGGCGTGGGTGTCGACCGCGCCGTAGGCGTGGGTGTCGACCTTCAGGTCGACACGCATGTCGCGCTCTCGCATTGCTCCCGACGAACCCACGACTTACGATGGTCGAGCCCGTGCCCTCCGCTCGCGTTCACCGGACCCCAGAACCCGCGTCTTCGTCGGTCGCCCGCCGTTACTCCGTCGCTCCCAGGCCGTGGCTCTTGTGGCTCGCCGTGGCGGCGCTGGCCCTGCTGCCGGCGGCGCCCGTCACCGCGCAGCCGGTCACCGCCGAGGCGACCTCGCCGCTGCTGATGCCGCGTCCGTCCGGCCGGGCATCGACCGGACCGGCCCCGACCCTCGACGGGGACGTACTGGGTGATCCGGCGTGGAAGGACGTCGTGCCGATGTCCGGCTTCGTGCAGGAGCAGCCCTTCGAAGGCCAGCCCTCGACCGAGCGGACCGAAGTACGGTTCCGGGTCACCGCCGACCGGCTCTACGTGGGCGTCGTGTGCTACGACTCCGATCCGTCGGGGATCATCGTCTCCGACGCAAGGCGCGATGCGCCCCTCGAGGAGACCGACTCGTTCCGCCTGATCCTCGACACGTACCGGGACCGGCAGAACGGGTTCGTGTTCGGCACCAACCCCGCAGGCATCGAGTACGACGGCCAGGTCACCAACGAGGGCCAGGGCGGAGGCGGGCTGAGCAACGCCCAGATGCAGATGGGCGGGTCGGGGAGCGGCTTCAACCTGAACTGGGACGGTGCGTGGGAGGTGCGCGCCCGCATCTCCGACATCGGATGGTCGGCCGAGTTCGCCATCCCGTTCAAGACGTTGCGGTATCCGGCCGGCCGGGCGCAGACCTGGGGCGTCAACTTCCAGCGCAACATCCGTCGGCGCAACGAGCGGTCGTACTGGGCGCCGATCCCGCGACAGTTCACCATCACCCGCGTGTCGTTGGCGGGCACGGTCGAGGACGTCGCCGTGCCGGTGTTCCGCAACCTGAAGCTGATGCCGTACGTGCTCGGCAACGTGCTGACCAGCGGCGTCAACCCTGCGAAGACCAACTGGCTCGGCGACGTCGGCGGCGACCTGAAGTACAACCTCACGCCGAGCCTGACGCTCGACGCGACGATCAACACCGACTTCGCGCAGGTGGAGGTCGACGACCAGCAGGTCAACCTCGATCGCTTCAACCTGTTCTTTCCGGAGAAGCGGCCGTTCTTCCTCGAGAACGCCGGCTTCTTCGCGGTGGGCAACCCCGGCGAGGTCGATCTCTTCTTCAGTCGGGCGATCGGCATCTCGCCCGCGGGGCGGCCCATCCCGATCCTCGGCGGCGGTCGCGCGTCGGGCAAGGTCGGCGCCTGGAACGTCGGCCTGCTCGACATGCAGACCGACAGCCTCGACCCCGCCCCCGGCGCGGCGGCAGTGCCGAGCAACAACTTCGCGGTGATTCGTCTCAATCGCGAATTGCCGAACCGGTCGCAGCTGGGCGTGCTCTTCACCAATCGCGCCGGTTCGGGCGACTACGCCAGGCCGAACGACTCGGGGCGGACCTACGCCGTCGACGGCCGCCTCGGCATCGGCCTCCAGACCTTCCTGTCCGGCTTCGTCTCCGCGACCGAAGGCGACGGCAAGCCGACCGACACGGCCTTCAACATGCGCTCGCGCACCAACACGCGCCGCTGGGATCTCGACCTCGGCTACCAGCAGGTGGGCAACGACTTCAACCCGGAGGTCGGCTTCCTCACCCGTGCCGGCTATCGCAAGCCTGACGTGCGCGTCATGACGCGCTTCCGCCCGAGCAACTTCCTCGGCTTGCAGGAAGTGCGGCCGCACGCCTCGTACCGGAGCTTCTGGGGCTTCGACGGCTTCCAGGAGACGATGTACACGCACATCGACAACCACTGGCAGTTCCGCAACGCCTACGAGGTGCACACCGG
This sequence comes from Luteitalea sp. TBR-22, assembly GCF_016865485.1. Classification (NCBI taxonomy): domain Bacteria; kingdom Pseudomonadati; phylum Acidobacteriota; class Vicinamibacteria; order Vicinamibacterales; family Vicinamibacteraceae; genus Luteitalea; species Luteitalea sp. TBR-22. Next base: position 2,796,618 of record NZ_AP024452.1, read on the forward strand.
CATGAACCTCACCACCGAGGGCGTGCGCACCCCGTTCCAGATCTACCCGGGGATCTTCGTGCCACCGGGGACGTACGACCACGCCGAGGGCCAGTTCGTGTTCCAGACCAACCTGGGCGCACCGGTCAGCTACTACCTGCAGACCTACATCGGCGGCTTCTTCGGCGGCAGCCGCGTCACCACCAATCACACGTTCCGGTTGCGCGTCGGCGAGGCGTTCACCACCGAGACCTCGTACAGCCTCAACGACGTCGACCTGCCGGGCGGCCACTTCCGCACCAACCTGGTGCGCTCGCGCGTCAACTACTCGTTCACGCCCCGCACGTTCGTCCAGTCGCTGCTGCAGTACAACGACCGCGCCGACCTGTGGTCGATGAACATCCGCTTCGGATGGCTGCAGGCGGCCAACACCGGCCTGTTCATCGTGTACAACGACACGCGGTACCTGTACGACCTGGTGCAGCGTCCCGAGCGCACCGACCGCAGCCTGGTCATCAAGTACAGCCACATGTTCGACGTGCTGAAGTAGGCGGGGGACCGGGAATCGGGAGGCGGGAGTCGGGAGTCGGGACTGGGAGTCGGGAGTCGGGAGGCGGGGGCGGCGCAGCGCGCTCAGCCCGCGACGGTGCGCCAGGCGTGCAGCAGCACGGTGGCCCATGGGATCTCGGTCACCAGCAGCACCACGAAGAACGTCGCGACATACGTGGCGCGCAGCGCGTGCTGATCGGGACGGCACAGGCACAGGCCCATGATCAGCAGCAGCCAGCCGAAGCCCGCGACCGGCGCGACCGCGTACGTCACCAGGCAGAAGATCAGCAGCAGGGCGTGCTGCCAGGGTCGGGCGCGGCGGCCGGGTACCCACAGCACCAGCGCGAGCAGCGCCTCGAGGCCGACGCCGCCCCACGTGAGTCCCGCGGCCAGCACGCGCAGCCGCCGCGGCTCGCGCAGGATCGGCGGGTCGAGCAGTTCGGCACCTGCCGGCAGCGGCGCGAGCGCGGCGCGATTCTCCTCGAGTTGTGCATCGGTCAGGCCGCCGGCCAGCATCGACACGGACGCGAAGCGTGGATCCTCGATGAGCGTGACGCGGAAGAACCGCTGGTCGAGGTAGTCGGGAGAGAGCAACGCCTTCCAGAGCACGGCGAGCGTCATCGCCAGCGCCAGCAGGAGGCGCGACGCCGTGGCCAGGTGTGCCTCCGGCTCCTGGCCGTGCAGGGCCAGGGCCGCGGCGAGGCACCAGTACGCGGTGAGGTAGATGTGGTTGTCGGGCAGCGGCCACTCGACCACCAGCCGTGCGCCGATGGCGAGGGCGGCGGCCAGCCACAGTCCCGGCACGCGCGCCGTCTCGGGCCGCACGATGGCGAGTGCGCCGATGAACAGGAGCGGCGCCTGCACGTACCACGGGCCCATGGGCCGCAGCAGCAGGACGATGGCGGCGAGCGTGAGCGCCATCTGCACGCCAGGTGCGTGCGCGGGGCGCCACCAGTCACGGAGGCGCGTCATGGCCGAAGTCGCGGAGCACCACAGGGGTCATGGCCAGCGTCGTGCGATCGACCTCGTGCCGCCACACGGTGATGCGGACGCGCGAGACGGGACGGGCGTACCGTCGCTCGCGCGCGATCACGGCCTCGGCCAGCCGACGCAGGCGTGTCGGGTCGGGCAGCGTGAGCGCCCGCGCCACGTCGTCCTCGAGCGAGGGCGCGATCGCGACTTCCTCGGATCGGTTCGCCGCCTCCACGATCACCCGCAGGGTGCGATGGGGGGCGTCATCGACCGTCGAGAACATGCCGAAGCCGCCGCCCTTCCAGGCCGAGAGTGCCGACACCTTCGCGAGCTGGATCTGGCGACCTGCGACCAGGACGAGCACCAGCGCGGGCAACATCGGACGCCAGTGGCGCATGGCCGTCATGATGGACCAACTCGGGGGGGGCATGGGCATGCCGTCGACCGGAAACGCGAAAGGCCGGCACCGGGGCCGGCCCTTCGCGACGAGCGTGGTCGTCGCTCAATCGATCACGACGACCCGCTAGCCGATCACTTGGTCTCCCAGCTCACGTTGCCCTGGTCGTCGGTCACGGTGACGGCAATCGGGATGGGCGTACCGTCGGGGGCGGTGGCGTTGCAGTCGAAGGCGTCGCCCTTCTTGGCGGCCTTCCACTTGCCGCCGCAGGTCGCCTTGGCGTCGACCTGCGCCTGCTGCTTGAGGCCGGTGACGATGGAGGCCTCCACCTTGGAGAGGTCGAGCAGGCCCTCCGTTCTGGCGACCTTCCACGTGATGTTGCCCGTGTCGTCGGTCTGCGTCACGGCGATGCGCAGCGTGCCGCCGCCCTCGACGTCGCCGACGCACTCGAAGACGTCGTCCTTCTTGAGCGGCCGCGGCTCGCTCGGGCAGGAGACCTTGGCCAGTTTCAGGCCCACCTGGTCGGACACGCCCTGCGTGATCGAGGGCCCGATCGACTCGACGTTGAGGTTCTGGGTGCAGCCGGCCAGCATCGGCAGCGACGCGACCAGGACGAGGGAAGGCAGGCGGAGCGACGACAGCAGGACCATTGGACGCATGAAGAGCCTTTCGTGACGCATGGGGCGTGGACAGGCGGCGCGGTCAGTCGTCGCCACCGAGGTTGTACGCGATCAGGCGCCACGCGTCCTTCTCGCGGACCAGCTTGAAACGGCACGGCACCGTCGTCCCCGAGGCGAGCGTGGCGGTGCCCTTGAACTCGGCGCCGGTCTGGTCGACCGATCGCGACGAGAAGGACAGGTCCGTCACCTTGTACAGCGACGGGGTGGCCGCGGCGGCCTCCTGCAACTGCTGCAGCGACTGGCGCTCCTTGAGCGGCGCCGAGTACAGCGCGTGGGCGGCGGCAAAGTCGGCGCGCGACGTCGCCTCGACGAAGGCGCGCGCGACCTTCTCGGGCTCGGCGGTGGCCTGGCCGACGACGAAGAAGATCGCCGCGATGAACCCGCCGAGGAGCAGGAGCGCTCCACCACACCCGATGCCCACCCACTTCACCCACGACCGCCCGCTGGCCATCCGTGCCCTCCGAAGACGTGACACACACTACCTCAGCAACGGAGTGGGCGAGAACGGGGAAAACGTGACGGGCGTCACGGGCGGCGCCGGGCCTGCGCCAAGGTCCAACTGGCAGGGACGCGCCCGCGTCACGACAATCCATCAACGGGTGTCGCGCCTCCGCTGAGCGACTCGCGCACGCCCATGTGCTGGCCGACCTACTGGAGAGACGTGCGATGAAGAAGACCCTGCTGGCGCTCGCCGCTGCCGTCCTGTGCCTCGTGCCGGCGCTGGCCCGGGCCGAACGCCTCACCGACAAGGAACTCGAGAAGCTGATCTCCAGGATTGCGTCGGAGGAGGACCGGTTCCGTGACGCCCTCGATCCACAGATGAAGAAGGCGATCTATCGCGGCCCGACCGGCGAGGTGAACGTCGAGCGCGCGCTCGAGGACTTCAGCGATGCCGCCGAGAAGCTCGAGGACCGGTACAAGAAGGACTACTCGGCGAGCACGGAAGCCGCCGACTTCCTGCGCAAGGCCACTGCCATCGACGCCTACTTCAAGCGCGACCAGGCAGCGACCAGGGGCGAGAGCGAGTGGAACCGGTTTGCCGAGAACCTGAAGGTCCTGGCCGCAGCCTACGGCACCGCGTTCCCGATGCCCGCCGGCGCGCCGGTCCGTCGCATCGGCGACAAGGAACTCGTGGCTGCAGCCGAAGGCCTGGCGCGCGACGCCGATCGCCTGAAGAAGGCCGTCGACACCGGCCTGAAGCAGGACAAGTCCATCGACAAGACGACGCGCGAGGCGTCCGTGCGCGACATCGACCTGCTGAAGAACGATGCCAGGGCCCTGAAGTCGGCCGTGGCTGACGGCAAGCCCGCCACCGCGACGGCCACGCAGCTGCTCGGTCGCGTGGCCAAAGTCGAGGAGTCGCTTGGCAGGACGCCCGTGCCCGCCGCCTCGCCGATCCTGGGAGTCCTCGGTGGCAAGGCCAGCCTTGTCGCGCAGGCCTTCGGGATGTCGTCGCCGCCGGCGCGCTGAGTCGCTCCGCCCGCCCCCCGAAAACGCGTACGCATCTCCTGACGGGTCTCTGGCCGGACCCGTCCGGAGGCGTGCGCGCCTGGCCCGATGCCTCGGGCCGTTACGCATGCCCCCCGGTGCGCCCGATCGGCCCCCGGGCGAGGTCGCCGCGGCGCCCCGGATGGTACACGGCGGAGCCGTCGTCCCGGCCCGCGAGGGGAGGTGTCAGGAACGTGACACCGGGGCGATTTGCCTACACAAGGCCCACGCCCTTGCGCTAGCATTCATGACCAATCATGACCCAGCCACTGGCGGCCACCGTCTTCGCGGTAGACGATGACGAGAGCTTCCTGACTGCACTCGGCCGCGTGCTGCGCCTCGGCGGTTACACGGTGGATCCGGTGCCGAGCCCCCTCGCGTTCCTCGAGCGCCCGCCGTCCCAGGTGCTCGGCTGTGTGCTCGTCGACCTGCAGATGCCCGACATGACCGGCCTCGAGTTCCAGCAGCGGTTGCGGGCCGCCGGATGGACGCAGCCGGTCGTCTTCCTGAGCGGGCAGGGCACGATCCCGGCCACCACGCAGGCGCTCAAGGGCGGTGCGATGGACTTCCTCACCAAGCCGGTGCGATCCGAGGATCTCCTGCGCGCGGTCGAGGAGGCGGTCGAGCGTCACAGGAGTCTGCTCGCCAGCGCCGAGGAACTCGCCGGGCTGCGGGCCCGGTACGAATCACTCACGCCGCGCGAACGTGAAGTGTGCCTCGGGGTCGCTCGTGGCCAGCTGAACAAGCAGATCGCCTACGACCTCAACCTGACGCTGGCCACCATCAAGTTCCACCGCGCGAGGGGCCTCATCAAGCTGGGGGTCAACTCGGTGCCCGAGCTCGTGCTGCTCCTCGACAGGATCGGCGTGCTCGAGGCCCCCATCGGTCCCGTCGCGCAGCGGTAGGCCGCCCCGGCGCGCCGCACGGGCTCATCCCTCGGCAGGCGCGGTCGGCAACCAGACGCGGAAGACTGCTCCTCCGGCAGCGACGTTCTCCGCAGTGATCAGCCCGCCCGCCGCTTCGACGATCGAGCGGGTGATGGCCAGCCCCACCCCGAGGCCATTGGGCTTGGTGGTGAAGAAGGGGTCGAACAATCGCTGCAACGCGCCGGCAGCGATACCCGGCCCATGGTCGCGGACCTCGATCACCACGCCGCCGTCGCGCACGAAGGTGCGCAGTTGCACGGCCTCCCTCGACGTGCGGGCCGCCATCGCGTCGGTAGCGTTGACCACCAGATTCAACAGCACCTGCTTCAGCTGCGTCGGGTCGATCCGCACGGCCGGCAGTGGGTCGTGCACCGACACGTCGAGCGAGCTGCCGCGCAGGCGCGTGTCGTGCTCCACCAGTTGCACGACCTCGGTGACCACCGCATTGACGTCCACTCGCTGCGCGTCGACGTGTTGCTTCCTGAGCATGGCGCGCAGGTGCCTGATGATGCCGCTCGCCCGTTCGGTGTCGGCAATCACGTCGGCCAGGATGGCCCGAACCTCGGCGACCGACGGGTCGGGCCGCTCCAGGATCGTCATGGCGGCCTCGACGTTGCTCAGAATCGCCGTCAGCGGCTGGTTGAGCTCGTGTGACAGCGACGCGGCCAACTCGCCGAGTCCGGCGACCCGGTCGACGTGCGCCAGCGCGTCGAGCTGATGACGGATCGACGCGTCGATCCGTCGCCGGACGAGAGCCGCCGCCATCATCTCGCCGACCGTCCGCAGGTCGTCGGTGATGCGTTCCGACGAGAGGCGCGTGCCCCGGTGTCGTACCGAGAGCACCGCCATGACGCGTCCGTCGACGAGCAGGGGCACCAGCAGGGCCGCCGTGCCCTGTGCCTCGCCGCGGGCCATCGAGACCTCGAGGACCTCGGACACGTCGTCGACGTGCACCACCTCCCCGTGCAGCAGCAGCGGCGCAGCCCAGCAGAGCAGGGCGTCGTCGAGCATCGAGGCGCTCGTGGCGCCCGGCTCGAGGCGCCACCGCGCGATGAGCGAGGGCCGGGCGGGATCGTCGACGGTCCACATCGCGCACTCGGCCACCTGCAGTGCGACCCCGACGTGCGCCAGGCCGGCCGTGATGTGCGGCGCCAGATCGCCGTCGGGCAGGTTGGCGAAGTCGGTCGACACGTCGGCCACCAGCGCCTGCTGTCGCAGGCGTGCGGCCAGGCGTTCCTCCGAATCGCGCCGCCGTCGCCGCTCGGCGACCAGGCCGAAGATCAAGGCCGTCTGCAGCGCGAGCGCCGACAGCCCGACGACCACCCACGGTTGCGAGGTCTCCCACAGGGACGGCTCCCCGTGCACGAGCCCCTCGGGAGTGACGTCGGCCAGCGGCCGAGTGGTGGTCGCGCCCAGCGCACCGCTGGAGGTGAGCAGGCACAGGACGCACGACAGGATGCGCCGCGTCACGCCGGTCCCCGCGCCGTCCCGACGTCGGCGTGCGCCGGCAGCCAGACGCGGAAGACGGCCCCGACCCCTTCGGCTGGCGCCGCCGAGATGCGTCCGCCGACCGCCTCGATGATCGAGCGGGAGATGGCCAGGCCCACGCCGAGCCCGTCGGGCTTGGTGGTGAAGAACGGGTCGAACAGTCGCGGAAGGACGTCGGGCGGAATGCCCGGCCCGAAGTCGCGCACCTCCACCAGCGCGCCGCCGTCACGTGCCGCGGTGCGCAGCTGCACCGGTTGCCGCACCGGCAGGTGGCCCATCGCATCGACGGCGTTGACGACCAGGTTCAGGAGGACCTGCTTCAATTGCGTCTCGTCGATGTGCACCAGTGGCACACCCTGCCCGAGATGGAGCTCGATGTTGGCGCGGCGCATGCGCGCGTCGTGGGCGACGAGTCGGCGGATCTCCGTGGCCACGACGTTGACGTGGACCGGCATCGCCTCGACCCGGTGCTTGCGCAGTGTCGTCCGCATGTTGCGGATGATGCCGCCGGCGCGCTCGTCGTCGGCGAGCACGTCGGCCAGGATGTCGCGCACCTCGTGCAGCGGCGGATCAGGGCGCCCGAGCAGGTGATGCGCCACCTCGGCGTTGCTCAGGATGGCGGCAAGGGGCTGGCTGAGCTCGTGCGCGATGGAGGCGGCGGCTTCCCCGAGTCCGGCGATGCGGTCGACCTGCGCCAGCGTCTCGAGCTGGGCGCGGCTCGACGCGGCTGCCCGGGCTCGCACGACCGCCGTGGCGACGATGCCGCCGATGGTACGCAGGTCACCGATGACCTGTCGCGTCCAGTCCTGCGAGCGCGGGTGCGCCAGGGTCAGCACGCCGACCACCCGCCCATCGACGCGCAGCGGCAGCAGCAGCATGGAGACCACGTGGCCCGCCCCGTGCCGACGCTCCGGTGCGACGACCTCGGAGATGTCCGATACGTGCACTTCCTTGCCGCGTTCGAGCCGGGGACGCGCCCACGTCAAGAGCACCTGGTCGAGCACCGTCGGCACGGGCAGGGCGCCGGGCTCGTTCACCCAGCGACAGAGCAGCCGCGGTGCGGGGTCTGGCGTCTGCCAGGCCCAGAGGGCGCAGTCGTTGGTCCCGAGCACCCGGCCGATCTCCTCGAGGCTCGCGAGCATCGGCGCCTCGACGCGGTCGGGCGAGGCGCCGGCGAACGAGGAAGAGATGGTCGCCACCAGCGCCTGCATGCGCAGCCGCTGGGCCAGTTCGTCTTGCGACCGTCGGCGTCGCCACCGCTCGGAGAGCAGGCCACCGATGAGGATCGATTGCAGCACCAGCACAGTGCCGCCGGCGAGGATCCACTGCCGGTGACTGTCCCAGAGCCGGCCCTGCCCGATCCCGGCCTGCGTGCCGCTCGGCGCCGAGTGCGACGTGGCCTCGCGCGACCCCCCCGGGCTGGGCACGGCGAGCAGGCGTTGGCTCATGCCGCCGGGCATGACGGGGATGAGCGTTGCCAGGAACGCCAGGGCGGCCAGTACCAGACCGACGCCGGCTGGCGAGGCCGTGCCCGATGGCAGGAGACGGCGCGGCACTGGCGGCAGCGACCTACCCGTGCACGGCCGTGGCCGACGGCGCCTGCAGTGCGTCGCGGATGGCCTGGAGCAGCTGCTGACTGCGGAACGGCTTGCGAAGGCAGGCGGCTGGCGCCACGCGCTGCAGCATGTCCTGGGTCTCGTTGGCGTCGTGCGCCGTGATGAACACGGCCGGCGGCGCGTCGCCGCGGGCCCGCAGGTCGCCGTAGCAGTCGGGGCCGCTCAGGCCCGGCAGGTGGATGTCGAGCACGAGGCAGTCGAACGCGGCGGCCGCGTCGAGGGCGAGCAGGGCTTCGGCCGACGGAAACGTCGTCACGTGCAGTCCGCTCAACTCGAGCATGCGCGCCACGCCCCGGCGAATCGAGGGGTCGTCATCGACGAGCGCGATGCGCGCGGGAGCGTTCATTGCCGTCTCGGTTCCACGATAGGAGGGCATGTGCAACCCGACAACTATCCCAAGGTCAGGGCGTGAAGGGCAACACGTTCATCACACACGAACCCATGGCCGAGCTGCCGTTCGACCGCGGCCGCGGTGCACACGCGGCTCGATCACTCGCGAGGATCCTTCATTCGTCGTGCATGTCTGCCGGACTATCTAAAGATGTGACGAGCCGCGCCGATGTGTTCGGCTGTTGACTGCTCCCCACGCTGCCGCCGGCCATGCGACCGGGCCAGAGTTCCTGGCCACCGTCACTCACGAAGTGCGGACGCCGCTGAACGCGGTGATCGGGATGACGGAGCTGCTGCGGCGGATGGCGCTGCCTCCCGAGGCAGCGAGCCTGGTGGAGACCATTCACATGAGCGGCGAGCACCTGCTCGCCCTCGTCAACGACCTGCTCGACTCGGCGCGCCTCGAGTCGGGGCGCCTCGAGTTCGAGCACGTCGACTTCCTCCTGCGCGACATCGTCGAGGAAGCCGTCGCCATCGCGGCCGCGACGACCGGCGCGCGCCGCCTGTCGATCGCCGCGGTCGTCGATCCGCGGCTGCCCGACGTGCTGCGCGGCGATCCGCGGCGCCTCGGGCAGGTGCTCGCCAATCTCCTCGGCAACGCCGTGAAGTTCACGCCGGCCGGTCACGTGGTCTTGCGGCTGCGGTGCCTCGCGGAGGAGGGCCGGCACGTCGTGTGTCGGCTCGACGTGGAGGACACCGGCATCGGCATGGCGCAGCACGACGTGCCGCGGCTGTTCGAGCCGTTCATGCAGGCCGACCAGGCGACGGCCCGGCGGTTCGGCGGGACGGGGCTGGGCCTGTCCATCGCGTCGCGCCTCGTGGCGGCGATGGGCAGTCGGATCGAGGTGGAGACCGCGCCCGGCCGGGGCAGTCGCTTCCGCATCGACCTGCGCCTCGAGCGTGGCACGCGGCGTGACGGGCTCGCCCTGCCAGCGTGCGCCGGGCGCGTCGCCCTCGCTTCGCCGGACGCGCTGCTTGCCGAGTCCATCGACGCGCAAGCCACCCGACTCGGCGTCCGCCTCACGAAGCTCGTTGTCCCCGGCGCAGCGCTGCCGGCAGACCACGTCGCGTTGTTGCTCGACCCGCGCAGCCCGCAGGCGGACCGCCATCGGGAGGTCGCCGCCCGCGCCGGCACGCCGGTCGTGGAACTGCTGCCGCCTGGCACGGCATTCCCGGCGGGGGCACGCCTGCACCTTCGACTGCCCGTACGGCTGTCGGCGCTGGCCCACGTCCTGGCGACGCTGCAACCGCAGGCCCCCTTCCGGCAGGGGACGACGTTGCCCCTGCCCGGGCGGCACGTGTTGGTGGTGGAGGACAACGACCCCAACCAGCAGCTCGTGGAACGCGTGCTCGACAGCGTCGGCGTCACTGCCGATCTCGTCGCCACGGGCGAGGAGGCATGCGCGGCGATCCGTGCGCGCCACTACGACCTGGTGTTCATGGACTGCCGCCTGCCCGGCATGGACGGTCTCGAGGCGACGCGCGTGATGCGCGCCGAACACGCGGCCGCGGACCTGCCGATCATCGGCCTGAGCGCCAGCGTGCAGGCCGGCATGCGGCAGGCGTGCCTGGCGGCCGGCATGAACGACTTCCTCGCCAAGCCGGCGCGCCCGTCGGCGTTGCTCGACGCGTTGCGTCGATGGCTGCCCGCCGCCCACGTGGCCAGGCCGCTCGGGGTGGCGGCGACTGCGCCGGCAGCGCCACTGCCGTCCAGCGCAGGCGGGCTCGACCCGGGTGCGCTCGTGGAACTCCGCCGCCTCGGCGTGCTCGGCGACATGGCGGGGGCGGCGTCGCGCGACATCGCCGAGCGCCTGGCCGGGCTGCGCAGCGCCATCGCGTCGGCCGACCTCGATCACCTGGCCGCTCTCGCGCATCGGTTCACCACGTCGCTCGGCAACGTCGGCTGGACCCGGGCTGCCGACCTGGCGTCGCAACTGGAGCTGGCCTGCGGGCAGCGCCGTTCATCCAGGGCCCTGACCCTGGCGCGCGCCCTCGAGCAGGAGGTGCTCGACGGTCGCCACGCGCTGGCGCGGCTCGCGAGGCCCGCGCCGGAGGCCCCGTGGTGATGCGCGCCCTGATCGTCGACGACGAACCGGCCGTGCGCCTGCTCCTGTCGCGCATCCTGGCGCGGGACTTCGACTGCCAGGCTGCCAACGCCAGCAACGGCGTCGAGGCACTCGACCTGCTGGCGCGTGGCGGGTACGACTTCATGCTGCTCGACCTGCTGATGCCGGTGATGAACGGCTTCGAGACCCTGCACGCCATCCGGCATGACGACACGCTGCGTGACCTGCCCGTGATGGTCATGTCGACGGTGCGCGAGGAAGCGCGGGTTCGCGAAGCCATCGGGCTCGGCGTGGGCACCTACGTCACCAAGCCGCTGCGCCCGGGCGAGGTGACCGAGCGACTGACGCGATTCCTGTCGCGGCACGCCAGGCCGTCTCGGCCGGGCGTGCACCCGTGCGCCGACCTGCCGGCCGGGACGGGTGCGGGTGCGCTGCGGTCGCACGTCGAGGCCGCGGCCGTGCAGGTGTTCGGCATGCAGCTCGGACGTCAGGTCGACGTCGACGCCGACCCGCCACCGGCGGCCGTGGGCGACGAGGTCGCCCTGGTTGCCCTCGCGATGACCCGTCCCGATGCCGAGTACCGCCTCCTGCTGCGTGCCTCGCCCGACGTGGCCCGCGTCCTCGCGTCGATGGCGCGTCCTCACGGGGCCGTCGACGACGTGGCGATCGCCTCGACCATGCAGGACCTCGCCTGGATGCTGGGAGCGCGCCTGCTGACGTCGCTGCGAGGCGCCGGCGAGGTGGGTGAGCTCGAGGCACCGGCCTCGACGCGCTGGACGCACGTCGATCCGGCTCGGGACGGCGCCACGCTGGCGGAGGTGGACCTGGTGAGCAGCTGCGGCGACGTGCGTTGCACGGTGCTCGTGCGGGCGCGGCCCTGCCGCGGCGTGCGTGCCGCCAGGCTGCCCTGAAGGCGCCGCCGCATTCATGCAGGGTCGCCTCATGCCGATAGGCAGGACATGAGGCTGCTCGGGCGTATTCCCGTCCTCGGGCCGTTCCTCGTCGAACTGCTCGCTCCCCACACCGTCGTCTACCGGCGTCACGGCGACCGTGAGGACCGTGTGCGCCGCCTGCGTGCGCAGGGGCTGGCGATGCTCACCATCGTCACTGGCCTGGCGTACCTGCTGTGGCTGGTGGGCGTGATCGACTGGAACCATCCGCTGATCGGCGGCGCCTTCCTTGGCGCCGAGATCGGCTGCCTGGGGTTGTTCGTGCTCGCGTCCACCGGTGCATGGCGGATGCGCTTCAAGCCGGTGGTGGCACCGATGGCCCTGAAGGCCGTGCCCACCGACATCCTGATCACGGTCTGCGGCGAACCGCTGTCGGTGGTGACGCGGACGCTGGAGGCCGCGCTCGCCGTGAGGTGGCCCGGCATCAAGACCGTCTACGTGCTCGACGACAAGGGGAGCGACGAGGTCGAGGCGCTCTCGGCGCGGCTCGGCGCGGTGTACGTGTCGCGCGCCAAGGACGGCGCCGGCAACAAGGACTACAAGGCCGGCAACCTGAACTACGGGCTGGCGCGGGCACGCGGCGAGTACGTGATGACCCTCGACGCCGATCAGGTGCCCGAGCCCGACATCCTGGAGCGCATGGCACCCTACCTGACGATCCCGCGGACCGCGTTCGTGCAGTCGCGGCAGTCGTTCCTGGTGCCCGAGGGCGACCCGTTCTACTGCCAGGACCTGGTCTTCTACAACACGCTGCAGCCGGCCTTCGACGCGCACGACATGGTGCTGTCGTGCGGGTCGGGTGTGCTGTACCGCCGGGAAGCGCTCGACGAGAACGGCGGCTTCGCCACGTGGAACCTCGTCGAGGACCTGACGACGTCCTACGAGCTCCACTCGCGGGGCTGGAAGTCGATCTACTACCCCTACCCGCTGGCGGCCGGCCTGGCGCCGGACACCGTGTGGGGGGTGTACAAGCAGCGCGGCCAGTGGGCCTTCGACACCATGCGCCTGTTCTTCTGGCGCAATCCGCTGGTGCAGCACGGCCTCGCGTGGCAGAAGCGCATCAACTACTTCATCATCGGGTACTCGTACATCACCGCGGGATTCATCGCGCCGCTCTTCTACCTGATCCCGATCTGGACGTACGTGACCGGGCACACGGTGCTCACCGGGCGCGAGATCGACTTCGCGCTCTGGCGCACGCTGTACTTCCTCACGATGACCCTGGCGATGCGGTGGCTGTTCCGTCACCACGAGCCGGGCAAGCAGTTCCAGATGCTCGTCGGGCTGTTCCCGATCTACGCCGCCAACACGATCCGCGCGCTGTTCTACCCGCGCAGCAAGCCGGGCTACACGGTGAACAACCAGAAGCCGGCGCGCCGCAAGCGCGCCTGGCCGCCCGTCGTGGCGCTGACGCCGCAGCTGGCGTTGCTGCTGGCCAACGCCATCGGCCCCTTCTACGCCCTGTTCATGCACACGACCTCGCCCCGCATCGTCGCAGCCAACGCCTGCGTGTCGGCGATGGCGATCTGGTCGCTCTCGCACGTCTGCATCGCCGCGCTCGACCGGCACAGCTGGCAGCGCGAGCGGGACCCGGTGACCTTCTATGCCCTCCCGGCCCGGCACTCGTAAGCTTCGCGTCGCGGTGGTGGCGCTGTGGCTCCTCGCGGCCCTGGCGGCCGCCTGGTGGATGGCGCCGCGACAGTCGCCGTCGGTGGTCGTCGAGGCGGCCAGGCTCCAGCGCGCTGGTCGTGTCGAGCAAGCCGCGGCGCTGTTGCGCGGGCTCTCGCCCGCGGACCTGCGCGACCCGGCCGTCCTCGAACTGCTCGGTGGCGTGGAGCAGGAGCGCGGGCGTCGGCGCGAGGCCGAGGCGGCCTTCGTCACCGCGCTCCGGCTCGACCCGTCGCGCACGGAAGCGCGCCTGGGCCTGGCGACGGCACTGCTCGGTCGTGGCGCGAGCCGAGAGGCGCTGCCCGTGCTCGCGGCGGTCGAGGTCCCGGACTCGTTGCCGATCCGCCACCGCTGGCTGTCGCTGGTGGCGCAGTCGGGCGATCCCGCTGCCCTTGCCGAGGCGGCCGCCCGCACCCTGTCGCGCGATCCCCGCGACGTGGTGGCGCTCGGTCGCGCGCTCGAGGCTGCGATGCAGGCGCACCAGTGGCCTCGCGCCATCGAGCTCGGGACGCGGCTCGCGTCGGTCGACCCGGCCGGACGCGAGGCGGCGCTCAACGCCGTCGCGACGGCCCAGGAGGCGTCGGGCGATCTCACCGGAGCGTACGAGACGTGGCGTGGGCTCGGCGACCGTGCGTCATGGCGCTCGCAGGCGCGCGTCGCGGCAGCACTCGGGCGCACGCACGACGTGATCGTCCTGTGGGAGCAGCATCCGGGCGAGACGCCGACGGCGGAGGAGCGTGCTGCGCGTGCCTGGGCGATGCAGCAGGCCGGTCGTGCCGCCGACGCCGACGCCGACTATCGCGTCCTGCTCGCGCAGGGCGCGCTGACACCCGAGGCACGCATCCGGTACGCCTGGTCCTTGGCCGAGCGTGGCAGGCGAGACGAGGCGGCCCGCGTCGCCGCGGTGCTCCCGATCACGCCCGCCTCCCGTGAACTGATCACCTTCACGTCGGCCTGGGCCGGCGACGACGCCAGGGCCGCGACGCTGCTGCCGGCGTGGCTCGAGGCGCACCCGCGCGACGCAGCAGCATGGGCATTGCTCGCCGAGGTGGCGCGCCGCCGCGGCGACGACGCGACGCGGACGCGGGCGCTTGCGCAACTGGCGGCCGTCGAGGGCGGAAGCGGCCCGGCGCTCCTGGCACTGGCCAGACACCTGTCGGCCTCCGGCCAGACGCATGCCGCCATCGCCGCCTACGAGCGGGCGGTGCACGCGGGCGAGAAGTCGCCCGAGGTGCTCGACCACCTGAGCGTGTTGCTCGAGCAGCAGGGCCGCACCCGGGCGGCGATCGACGTCCTGCAGCGCCTCGATCGGGCCGAAGGGCCGAGCGCCGAGCGCCTGGCGCGGGAGGCCCGACTCTGGCGGCGCGCGGGAGATCCTCGTGCGGCCGTCGACGCGTGGACGCGCGCGGTGGCCGCCAGGCCGTCGTGGGCCGACGATCCGGCCACCCAGGCCGAGATCGTCCGTGCTCACGCCGACGCCGCGTCGTGGGATGCCGCGGCGAAGGCGTTGCCGGTCGCGCTTCGCGGCCCGGTCGATCCGGACCTCCTTCGCGTGGCGGCCGACGTCGAGACCCATCGCGGGCAAGCCGGCCGGGCCGTCGATCACTTGCTGGCGTTGTCGCGGCACCGGAGCCTTACCCCCGACGAGCGTCGCTGGCTCGCCGGGCAGGCCGAGGCGGCCCAGCGCCCCGACGTCGCCCTCGCCGAGTACGACCGCCTGCTGGCGGCCTCGCCCTCGACGGCAGGCCTGTGGATCAAGATCGCCGAGCTCGAGACGCAGCGCGGACGCCACGGTGCGGCGCTCGACGCCTGGCGACAGGTGCCGGCCGCAGCGCGTGGCGAGACGTACTGGCGCCAGTACACCTGGGCGGCGGCGCGGGTCGGCGGTGAAGCGGCGATGGCGGCGTACGACGAAGCCTGGAGCAGCGGGCACGCCGATGCCGCCCAGTGCCTCGAGGCGGCGCGGCTGCACGCGGCCGCCAACCAGCCGCTCGACGCGCTGGCGTGGTACGAGCGCCACCTTGCCGCGCCGGGTTCGACGTCGGCGGGTCTGGAACTCGAACTGGCGCGGGCGCATCTGGGCGCCGGCCATCCTGCCGACGCGGCGCGCTGGGCGTCGCGGGCGCGGGCCGACGCGAGCGCGCGCACCGACGCGCTGTACGTCGAGGCGCAGGCACGTCACCTGGCCGGCGAACCGCGCGAGGCGGCGGCGATTCTCGAGGAGCTGCTGCGCGACACCAAAGCGCCGGCGCCGGTGACGGGCGAGTGGCTGGCCTGGCTGGCGCGCACGGCGCAGGCGCGTGGCCGGACGCTGGAGGCCTACGTGCGGTTCGGCGAGGCGCTCGCCCGCGGCGCCGCGCCGGCCTCGGAGTTCTGGCTCGCGCGCGGCGACCTCGCGCACGACCGCGGCGACCTCTGGCGGGCGCGGCAGGACTACACCGAGGCGTCACGCACCGGCGCGGAGGAGGCCGCCTCGCGACTCGAAGGACTCGCCCCCGAGCGGCGGCCGCTGATCGGGCTGCCGACCGAAGTCTTCTGGGACACCAACGACTTCCGTCATGCAAGTGCGGCGGGGCGCTTCTCGCTGTGGCCGACCGACCGGGCGCGAGTCACGGGCGAGTGGGCGACCGGACGCGTGAGCCAGGGCGCGACGGAGTTCGACCGGTCGGCCGGCACGATCCTGATCGACAGGCTGTATCCGACGGCACGGACGACGCTCGGCGGGCAGGTGGGCGTCGAGCAGGCACGCGGCAGGACGCAGCCCCTGTGGCGGGTCGACGGTGCGTGGCACCAGACGGGCGGCCAGGCCGTCCAGGTGGAAGCGTTCCGCGAGTCGCCCTGGCGTGCCGAGACGTGGGACGCCCGCATGCGCTACAACCGGATCACGGACCTGGCCAGCATCCCGGGCGACTTCCACGCGACGGGCGTGCGCGTCGGTGGCGTGCTGCCGATCACCGACCACCAGGAACTGCAGGGCAACGTGGCGATGCGCGACTTCAGCGACGGGAACCGGCAGTCGCAGGCCTACCTGCAGTACCAGCTGCCGTTGTCGAGCCGACGTGACACGTGGGTCGCCCTGCAGCCCTACGGCTACGTCGAGCAGTGGGCCCGCCCCGACCCGCGATACTTCAGCCCCGAGCAGCAGGTCACGGCGGGTGCGACGCTGCGGGCCATCGTCACGCGTGGGCCGTGGCAGATCGACATGTCGGCCACGCCGCAGTACCTCGAGAGCGAGAGCCGCCGCGGCTTCGGCTACTCGGCGGTCGGCAGCCTGCGCCGCGATGCCGGCCCGGTGTCGGTCGGCGTGTCCGGCATGGTGTTCGACGACCGCAAGATGGCCTATCGGGTGCAGCGGATCACGCTCGACGTGCAGGTGCCGATCGGACGATGACGCTCGCCCGCCCGGCCGCGGTCCTCCTGATCCTCGTGATCGCGACGGCAGCGGGGTGTCGCCCGGGTGGCCCCCCGCGCACGCCGGACGCGCGGCTCGGGGCACTGTGGTCCAGTTTCCTCGGCCGATACGTGCGCCCGTCCGGCGCGGTGGTCGATCCGCTGCGCGATGGCCAGGTGTCCTCCGAGGCGCAGTCCTACGCGCTCGTGCGCGCCGTGTGGATGCGGGATCGGGCGACGTTCAGGCGCGTGCTGGCGTGGACCGAGGCGCATCTCGATCGGCCGGACGGACTGCGTTCGTGGCTGTGGGACCCGGCCACGGGGCGGGTGCGCGACGCCAACACCGCCACCGACGGCGACATCGAGATCGCGTGGGCGCTGGCCCTGGCTTCCATCGTGTTCGACGAGCCGGCGTACGCCACGCGGGCCGCGACGCTGGTGCGGGCGATTCGCACGCAGACCGGCATCCCGGTCGGCGATGCCTGGTTCCCCTCGGCCGGCAACTGGGCGCGCCGCGAGCGCATCGTCAACCTCTCGTACTTCTATCCTTACGCGTTCGCCTGGTTCGCCCGCCTCGACCCGCAGGGCAGGTGGGAGGAGGCCACGGCCGTCGGCTACCGCCTGCTGGCGCGATCGCTGGCGTCGGACCCGGGAGCCCTGCCCGTCGACTTCAACATCGTCTCGCCCGACGGGGAACTGTCGGCGCTGCCCGAGGGGCACATGCTCGGGCGCACCTTCTCGTTCGACAGCATCCGCATCGTGTGGCGCGTCGACCTGGCCTGCCGGCTGCAGGCCGACCGGCGCGCCTGCGAGCTTGCAGCGACCCTCGCCCGGCGCCTCGACGGCATCCTCGCGCGCGATGGTCGCTTCGTGACCAGCTACGACGCGTCGGGCCGGCCGCTGACCCGCGAGACGTCGCTCAGCTTCCCGGCGGCGTTCCTGCCGGCCATGACCCGGGTGGTGCCCGAGCGTGCCCGCCAGTGGAGGGACACCGACCTGGGCGACGACGCGCTCGACGTGTTGATGCGCGCCGACGATCGCTACTACGACGCCAACTGGGCCTGGTTCGGCTTGGCCGCCGCCGACGGCTTCATCGAGCGACGCACGCCCGCCCTCGGCGCGCTGCGTGCTCCGGCACGCTGACCGCGCCCCCCGCGCGGCCCCCGACTCGTGGCCCGGGCCCTGTGGCCAGCGTCCGGTCCACGTGCGGTATAGTCGCCGCACAGCCATGACGACCCGACTCTCCCTGTCTGCGGCGTGCCTGTTCGCCACGCTGCTTGCTGCCACCCTCGCCGCGCAACAGCCGTCGGCGCCGACCGCACCCAAGCCGAGCCCGAAGGACACCGAGGTCTGGGATCCCGAGCCCCGGGTGGTCACGCCGGGAGCGACCGACGCCCAGGCGCCGTCGGACGCGATCGTGCTGTTCGACGGCAGGAACCTCGACGAGTGGGTGAACGTGAAGGGCGGCGGCCCCGCCGGCTGGACGGTCGCCGACGGCACGTTCACCGTGAACAAGCCGGTGGGCAACATCCAGACGCGGCGGGCCTTCGGCAGCTACCAGCTGCACATCGAGTGGCGCGTCCCGGCCTCGATCACCGGCAAGGACCAGGGCCGCGGCAACAGCGGCCTGTTCCTGGCCTCCACGGGCGGCGGCGACGCGGGGTACGAACTGCAGATCCTCGACTCGTACCAGAACCGCACCTATGCCAACGGGCAGGCCGCGAGCATCTACAAGCAGGCGATGCCCCTGGTCAACGCGATGCGCAAGCCGGGTGAGTGGAACGCCTACGACGTGGTGTGGACGGCGCCCGCCTTCAACGCCGACGGCACGCTGAAGTCGCCGGCCCGCGTGACGGTGCTGCACAACGGCGTGCTCGTCCAGAACGCCTACGAGCTCACGGGCGAAACGCTCTACATCGGCAAGCCGTCGTACAAGGCGCACGGCAAGTCGCCGATCAAGCTGCAGGCCCACGGCGATCCGAGCGAGCCCCTGAGCTTCCGCAACATCTGGGTGCGTGAGCTGAACTAGGCCGGCGCGCCGCGCCGGCGCGGTACGGGCGGGATCCCCGGCGGCCTCCCGTGACACGCGGTCGGCGACCGCGCCCGCGCCCACGTCGTCGATCGTGTCACCACTCCCCGAGCCCGCGTTGCCCGACCAGAGGCCCCCCGACACCCACGTGCGTGGCGTGGGGCTCGCGCTGTTCGTCCTGGCCGGGCTCTCGTTGATCGCGCCGCTGGCCAGCGGCACGACGATGCACCGCATCGGCTTCTTCCTCGTGCTGGCCGGGCTGCTCGAGGTGTACGACGGGTCGCGGCGGGCGCGCGACGCCGACGCGCGCGCGGCCTGGTCCAACGGCGCGAGCACCGCCCTCATCGGGTTGCTCGTGCTCAACGGCGGCTCGCTGGTGGCGGGCGCCTTCATGGTGGTGCTGGGCGCGTGGTTCCTGATCGATGCGCTGCGCTACGCGTCGCGCGGCGTGGCCGCCGTCAGGGCAGGGCGCGAGGGCGCCGATCTTCGCGTCTGGATCCTGCCGCTGCTCGGCAACCTGGTGCTAGGTCTGGCGATCCTGATCCTGCGCGAGCACCTGCAGCCGGTCACCATCGCCGTCACCGCCTTCCTGCGCATCCTGGGCTCGGCGTGGAACGTCCTGGCCTCGCCGATCCTCGCGCCGACCGACGCGGGCGACAGCGCGCTCGTCGACCTCGGACTCGCCGAGCACCCCGAGCTGATCGTCATCGCCAACCGCATCGAGGACGAAGAAGTCGCGCGCGGCCCGTTCGATCGCGAGTGGATCGTCGGCTTCACGGCGACGCTCTTCGCGCTGCACGCCGGTCGCATGGGCTTCGACCGCACCCTCGTCGGGCTGTTGTCGCCGTCGGTCGCGGTGCTGGGCGATTGGTGCATCGCGCTGCTGGTGGCGGCCTTCGTGGTCGTGCCGGCGCGGCTCGGCGTCCGCAAGCTGACGCGCCCCTTCGAGCGCGCGGCGTGGTCGCTCGCGCTCGGCGGGTGGCCGTCGCGCCTCGTCCGCATCGGCCAGCGCGCGACCAGGTTCTGGCTCGAGGCACGCCTGCGGTTCGCGATCAGGCTGCGACTGGCGAGATACTCGCCGCGCACGGCGCTGCGCCGCGGCCTGCGCATCGGGCTGCCGGTGTCGGCGGTGATTGCGGCGACGGTGCCGGTGTGGGGCATGAGCTGGTACTTCGACACGGAGAACTGGGCCGCGGGCGTCTGGAACTCGTGGGCGGAGGCCCGTACCGACACGTGGCGCGAGGCCATGGTGCAGCGCGTGCGGGCCAGCGGGCCGCCGGCCGCGGGGGCGCAGGCGTTCGCCGTGACGCCGGCGCACCTGCCGGCCCGCGGCGACTTCTCGTTCATCGTGATCGGCGACACCGGCGAGGGCGACGCGTCACAGCACGTGCTGCGCGACTCGCTGTGGCAGGCGGCGGCCCAGCCCGACGTGCGCTTCGTCGTGCTCTCCTCCGATGTCGTCTACCCGACGGGGGCGATGCGCAACTACGAGGCCAACTTCTGGCTGCCGTTCAAGGGGGTGCGCGTGCCCGTCTACGCCATTCCCGGCAACCACGACTGGTACGACGCGCTCGAGGGCTTCGCGGCGACCTTCCTCGAACCCTCGGCGGCCCGCCTGGCGATGCGGGCGCGCATCGAGGCCGACGAGCGACTCACCACCACCACCGACCACGACATCGAGGCGCTGATCGCGACCGCGGCCCGCCTCGGCCGCGAGTACGGCGTGCGCGTGGCGGGGCAGCGGGCGTCGTTCTTCCAGGTGCAGACCGAGGAGTTCGCGCTCATCGCCGTCGACACCGGCGTCGCGCGCCGCGTCGATGCCGAGCAGTGGGCGTGGTTGCAGTCGGCGCTGCAGGCTGCGCAGGGCAAGTTCATCATGGCGGTGCTCGGCCATCCGCTCTACGCCGGTGGTCACTACCTGGTCGATCGTGAAGACGACGATCCGACCGGGTTTGCCGCCATCCACGCCCTGCTGCGCCGGCACGGCGCAGCCATCGTCATGGCCGGCGACACCCACGATCTCGAGTACTACGTCGAACCGCCGGCCGCGGGCGCCGCGCCGAGGCCGATGTACCACTGGGTGAACGGCGGCGGCGGGGCGTATCTCAGCTTCGGCACGGCACTCGCGTGGCCCGACACGCCAGCGACACGCGAGTGGGCGCACTATCCGCGGCGTCAGGACGTGGCCGACAAGATCGAGGCCTCGACGCCGTGGTGGCGGCGTCCCGCGTGGTGGTGGACGCGCGACCTCGGTGCCTGGCCGTTCTCGGCCGAGTGGCTCTCGGCGTTGTTCGACTCCAACGAGGCGCCGTTCTTCCAGAGTTTCGTCGAGGTGCGCGTCGAGCCGTCGGCGCGGCGCGTGCGTGTGCTGCCGTGGGGCGTGCACGGCCGGCTGCGATGGAGCGACCTGCAGGCCTCGCCAGGATTGCGCCCGGCCGGCGTCGCCACTGACGCGCCGATCGAATGGCTGGTGCCGTGGCCCGACGGGCCAGCCGCAGCCCGGCCGACCGACACCCACGGCTCCGGGTCGTGATCGGCAATCGCTGGCGCTATTCCCACCGGAACACGCGGGCGGCAATCGCGGTGCCCGCGAGGAACATCGCGGTGAGCACCGTAATCTCGGTGAGGTGCGCCGTCCAGCCGTCGCCGCGCCACACGCCCCGCAGCAGCGAGACCGCGTAGGACAGCGGCAATAGGTGAGCCACGGCCTGCAGCGCGGGCGGCAGTCGCTCGATGCTGACGAACAGGCCCGAGAGTCCGAGCATCGCGTAGACGACCAGCGTGCTGAGCGGCTGCGCGAATCGCGCCGTGGGCACGAGACTCGCGATGATGAACGCGATCGAGAGCAGGCACAGCGTCGTGAACAGGAGCGCCAGCGCGAACGACGCCAACGGCACGCCGGCAGCCGGGCCGAAGCTGCGCGCGCCGGCCAGCACGAGCGCCGCGAGCGACACCGCGGTGAAGCCGAGCTTGACGATCACGTGCGAGAGCAGGATGGTCACCGGGTGCAACGGCGTCGCGCGCAGGCGCTTGAGGATGCCGCCCTCGCGATAGATGGCGACGATGGCCACCAGCGAGATCACCGCGCCCACCGCCGACATCACCGCCGCGAAGATCGGCAGGTCGTTGGAGAGCAGCGGTGGCAGCGCGCTCGGCGCGACGCCACGCCCCATCCGTCGCATCAGCAGGAAGAGCAGGATGGGGAAGCCCACCGTGCCGACGACCCCGAGCGGTTCGCGGAGGAAGATCTTGGTCTCGATCCAGGTGAGCGTCCAGAGTCCACGCAGCATGCCGTCAGTCTCGAATGGAGTGACCGGTGAGTCGGAGGAAGACGTCCTCGAGGGTGGCGACCTGTGACTGGAGCGCCACGACGTGCACGCCGTTGGTCGACAGGCACGCCAGCACGTCATCGAGGAAGTCCGATGAGGCGCCGTGCGCGGTGCAGCCGCCGGCCACCGGCTCGACGCGCGTGACCGAGCGGCAGGCGGCCAGCAGCGCAGGCATCCGGTGGTCGTCGGTCGTGATCCTGACGGCCTGTTCGGGGCAGTGGCGGCGCACGAGATCGGCGGGCGCCCCGACGTCGATGATCCGCCCGTGGTCGATGATGGCCACCCGGTCGCAGAGGCGCTCGGCCTCTTCCATCAGGTGGGTGGTGAGCACCACCGTCTTGCCACGTGACCTGATGCCTCGCACCAGGTCCCAGATGGCGCGCCGGGCCTGGGGGTCGAGTCCGGTCGTCAGCTCGTCGAGGAACACGACCTCGGGATCGTGGATGAGCGCGAGCGCGATGAACAGCCGCTGCTTCTGTCCGCCCGACAGCGTCATGAACCAGCTGTCGCGCTTGTCCTGCAGCCCCAACTGCTGCAGGAGCAACTCCGGATCGACCGTGTGCGCGTACAGGCGGCTCCAGAGCGTGACGGCCTCACGCACCGTGATGCGCTTCTGCAGGTGAGCCTCCTGCAGTTGCACGCCGATCCGCGGGTGCAGTGCGCGGGCTTCGCGCGCCGGATCGCGCGCCAGCACGCGGATACGCCCGGCATCGGGGCGGCGCAGGCCCTCGACGCACTCGAGCGTGGTCGTCTTGCCCGCGCCGTTGGGCCCGATCAGGCCGAAGATCTCGCCGGCGTGGACGTCGAACGACACGTCCTCCACGGCCCGGACCTTTCCGTACGCCTTGCGCAAGGACGCGACTTCGATGACGAGCGACACGCCGCTAGACTACGCCGAACCGGCCGCGTCACGACCGGGGTGCGGCCGGTCAGCCGCCTTGCCGGGCATGTGCCACGACGGTCGGGTTGGCGTGATCCGCTGCGTGCGGCCGGGATGGTTCCCGCGGAAGTGGCAGTAGAATCGCCGCTCCCACGGAGCGTCAGGTTGTCTTCCGCATCCTCCTCGCGACTCGCCGCCCTCGACGCCCTGCGCGGCCTGGTCATCGTGCTGATGGCGATCGACCACGCCCGCGACTTCTTCCACGCGGGCGCGATGACCGGCGTGCCCACCGACCTTGCCACGACCACGCCGCTGCTGTTCGCCACGCGCTGGATCACCCATCTGTGCGCGCCGGTGTTTGCCTGGGCTGCAGGGGCCGGTGCGTGGCTCCGCCTGCAGCGTCCCGGTCAGTCGCCGGGCGCGCTCGCACGCTACCTGGTCTGGCGGGGCCTCGGCCTGATCGTCCTCGAGGTCACCGTGATGCGCGTAGCGATGACGTTCTCGTTGTCGCCGACCTGGCCGGTCCTGCTGCTGGTACTGTGGATGCTCGGGGTGTCGATGATGGCGCTCGCCGCCCTGCAGTACCTGCCGTTGCGCCTGCTGCTGTGGGGGAGCCTGGCAGTGATCGCGCTGCACCACCTCGCCGACGGCATCCGCCCGGAAGCGCTCGGGGCGTGGGCCGGTCTGTGGCGCGTGCTGCACGTGCCGGGCGTCATCACGCCAGGTGGCGTGGTGGCCGTGGTCGGCTACCCGCTGGTGCCGTGGGTGGCCGTGATGGCGGCCGGGTTCGCGATGGCGCCGATTTTCACCTGGGCGCCCGAGGTCAGGCGGCGGTGGCTGCTGGCCGGTGGCCTGATCGGCGTGCTGGGCTTCGTGGTGCTCCGGACCCTGAACGTGTACGGCGATCCGTCGCCCTGGGCGCGGCAGCCGTCGGCGGTGATGACCCTCGTGTCGTTCCTGAACACGACGAAGTACCCGCCGTCGCTGGCGTTCCTGCTGATGACGCTGGGGCCGGCGGCGTGGCTGCTGGCCTGGCTCGACCGCCGCGCGCTACGGCCGTCCCACCCGTTCCTGGTCTTCGGGCGGGTGCCGCTGTTCTTCTACGTCACGCACTTCTTCCTGCTGCACGCGCTCGCGGTGGCGGCGGCGTGGTGGACCTACGGAGGCGCGGCCTGGTCGTTCGCCTGGATGCCACTGCCGTCGATGGGCGGCCCTGCGGCCGCCTTTCCGCCGGGGTTCGGCTACGCGCTTCCGATCACGTACGTCGCCTGGGCCGCCGTGGTGGGGCTGCTGTATCCGGCATGCCGCTGGTGGGGACGCCGGGACGTGCCGCGGACGCGGGGCTGACCTCGAGCGGAGCCCCGCGACCCGCGGTCCGTGACCGTTACTGCTGGGCGGGCACGGCCTGCACCGACAGGGAGATCTTCACCTCGTCACCCACCAGGAAGCCGCCCGTCTCGAGCGCGGCGTTCCACATCAGGCCGTAATCCTTGCGGTTGACCGTGTACTCGGCCTCGAACGCGATGCGCTCGTTGCCCCACGGGTCCTTGGCCTTGCCGAGGAAGGTCACCGGCAGCGTGATGCTGCGCGTGACGTCCCGGATGGTGAAGTCGCCGGTCACCGCGTAGGCCTCGCCGCCAGCGGCCTCGATCCTCGTGCTGCGGAACGTGATCGTCGGGTACTTCTCGACCTCGAAGAAGTCGGCCGAGCGCAGGTGCGCGTCGCGGTCCTTCTGGTTGGTGTCGATGCTCGCGGCCTTGATCGTGAAGGCCACGTCGGACCGCGTCGGGTCGGCGGCATCGAAGTGGATCGTTCCCTCGAACTCGGCGAAGCGGCCCCGCACCTTGGTGATGAGGTGGCGGACCGTGAAGGCCGCCTCCGAGTGCGCGGCGTCGACGGCGTAGGTGGCGAGCGTGGTGGTGTCGGTGGCGGTGGTCATGGCGTGGTCTCCTCCTGGAATCGAAGCCGGTGGCCGGCAGTTGGTCGTGGGCAGCGGGTGTTGACGTGTCAGGCGTCGTCGGTGGCGCGGCGCAGCGCGGTGAGCGCGCCGATGAGTGCCTGCAACTGGTCGGCATCGAGCACCCCGGCGTACCGGCCGAGGAAGTTGCCGACGATGGTGTCGAGGTCCGCGAGGGCAGCGAGGCCTGCGGGGGTGATGCGCGTGGTCACGTAGCGGCGGTCGTCGCCGCCGCGAGTGCGGCCGATGTAGCCGGCTTCCTCGAGTCGGTCCAGCAGGCGGGTCACGTCCGGAACACGGCGCACCATGCGCTCGCCGACCTCGGTCCGGCACAGGCCCTGTTCGCCGGCACCGCGCAGGATCCGCAGCACGTTGTACTGGGTGCTGGTGATGCCCGAGGGCTTGAGCGCCGTCTCCAGCGCGTGCTCCAGCACGGCCGCGGTGCGCTGGAGGCCCACGAAGGCTTCCTCGATGGGGGATCGGAAGGGGCGAGTCTGCTTGAGTTCCGCCTGCAGGTCGGTCTGCATGTGATGACAATAGATGTTTGAACACACATTGTCAACGAGAAAAGTGGGCGTCGGTCCCGAACGCCCACTCGTCCTTCACGAGCGGCAGTGCGCCGCGTCGCGCCAATCCGCCCGTGGGCGGTCACGACGCTGCTACGGCCGAGGCGGAGCGGCAGGCGCGCCGGGGGTCGCCGGCGCCTTGGCCTTGACGGGCGGGTGCCGCTGGCCCTGGTGGCACGTGTAGCACGTCACGTACGATTCGCCCGGCTTGGGAGCCTCGCCGACCTCCTTCGGGAACGCCTGGTTCACCGCGTCGGTGTACTTCATCATCGCCCGCGTGGCTTCCTTGTGCTCCTTGCGATCACTCTCGAAGTTGTACGCGCTCATGTCGTTCGGATCGGGGCCGGCGACGTGGCAGTAGACACAGCGCACGCCCATCGCCGCATTGAAGCCGCGCATGATCTCCATGAGCTGCTTCGGGTCGGTGTCCTTGGGCAGGAGCTTGAGGTTCTTCGGTGTCGGCGGCAGCCAGTCGGCAGGTGGGCCGCCCGCCGGCGCGGGTGCCTGTGGAGCGGCAGGGGCCGGAGGCTGCGCCTGGCCCGCCACCATGACGACGGTGCCGCAGAGCAGGAGCGCGGCGAGGGACACGAAACGGCGCATCGGTACGTTCTCCCGGAAAAGCGATGGCGATCGGGTGGACTGCCGCATGCTACCGCAGTTGCGCGCTAGATGGCCGGCGGCCGCGGTGGCGGTCCCGGCTGACCCGGCGGCAGCGCCCCGCCAG
This sequence comes from Luteitalea sp. TBR-22, assembly GCF_016865485.1. Classification (NCBI taxonomy): domain Bacteria; kingdom Pseudomonadati; phylum Acidobacteriota; class Vicinamibacteria; order Vicinamibacterales; family Vicinamibacteraceae; genus Luteitalea; species Luteitalea sp. TBR-22. The sequence goes on from NZ_AP024452.1 coordinate 2,822,662, forward strand.
GGCCGCCCGGCGCACCCGGGGCGCCCGGACCACCAGGCTGCTCCGGCCGACGCGTCTGCGGTTCCTTCTCGCCGCGATGGCACGTCCAGCAGGTCACGCGCCGCTCGCCCTCGGCCGGCGGATCACCGACGTCGGTGGGGAAGTCGCGATTGAGTGCCATGGTGAACTTCAGCATCGACCGCGCCTCCTTCTTGTTCGCCTTCTCGTCGCTGGCGAAGTCGTAGGTGCCGAGGTCCTGCTCGTTGGCGCCCGGGACGTGGCAGTACACGCAGCGCACGCCGAGTGCCTGCGTGAAGCCGCGCATCACGCCGGCCACCGCGCGCCCGTCCATCTCCTTGGGGAGCACCTGGAGGTTCTTCGGCGTGGGGAAGTTCATGGGAGGGCGGCCGCCCGGCGGGCCGCCCTGGGGACCGCCCGGCGGAGGGGCCTGGGGAGCCTGGGCGGCGACGGTGGCCGACACGCCGAGCCACACGAGGGCGGCGACTGAGGCGAGGCCTCGGGACATCTGACTCTCCTGGAAGGGGCCAGCTGCGCTGCTGGTGCGCCACATCCTAGGCGATGCCCTATCGGAAGTTGTGGCAGATCCGTGGAAAATTGCCCCTGCCGACCGACCGCCGGGATCGCCGGTCACTGCGGCAGGCGGCGATCGTCAGGCCGTCGGCTGGCGTTGCTTGCGCACGGCGTCGATCGCCCGCGATGCGATGGCGAACTGCTCCGGCGAGATGCCGTGCGAGATCGTCACGCCGTAGTGACGGTGGAGGTAGTCCTCGATGGAGATCCACGCGTCCCCGTCGTGCACGGTATGTGACCAGGCGCACATGGTGACGATCTGCTCGTGCTGGTGGAGGCGTCGGAGCAGTTCGCGGACGCCGGCCAGCAGCGTCAGGCCGAGCACCGCCAGCATCGTCCACAGCGTCAGCGACTGGGCGCGCAAGGCCCGGCGTAGCGCGTCCGACCTCGCGACCTGCAGGGTCGATTGATCGGCATCGACCCGCGCCACGGCCGCCCGCAGCCGGTCCATGACGCGCTTGCCCTCGCCATCGGCGACGGCAGCGCGCGCCTCGGCGAACCGGCCCGCCCGGGCCAGGGCCAGTCGCGCCTCCATCAGCCGCATCCGGCTCTCCGCGAGGCGGCGCACCTCGGTGGCGTGGTCCCGCTCGTCGGCGCCGGCCACCGTCTCCAGCCTGGCGAGCAGTGCCGGGATGCGCGGGGCCGATGCGCCGTAGGCGTCGAGGAACTGCGGATTCTCGGTGACGAGGTAGCCTCGCGTGCCGGTCTCGGCATCGGTCACCGCCGACAGCACGTCGCGCGCGCTGCGCTGCAGGTCCGTCGATCTTGCCGACATCGCGATCGCCTCGACCACCCGGCGATGCGCCAGCAGTGCCGCCCAGGTCGCAGCGGCCGCGACGGCCACCGGAAGCCCGACGATCAGCGCGGTCAGGACGAGGGGAGAGACGCGACCGAGGAGCGAACGAAGACCAATCATGGGCACGCGGCCGCCGGGGAGCGCCGCCATTGCTGACTTTACGCCTGTCAACACCAGCGCGCCACAGCAATGCGATCGAGGTGTCGTTCGTCGGCGCGTCACTCCGACAGGTGCGCCAGCACGCCGCCGATCGAGCGTGCGTCGGGTGCGACGCGCTGCAGTGCGTACCCGGCGCCCGACAGGCACAACGCCACCACGAGCGCGGGCAGCCACGTGCGACGCATCACGCCGACGCTCCAGTGCTGCACGTCGTGCGGACGGAGTCGCCGGTACATGGTGGTGACCAGCGCCGCATCGAGCATGACTTCGGCGAGCAGCGCCGGCGCAATCCAGATCACGTAGCCGACGGCGATGGCGCCCGCGCACACCAGCGCGCCAGCCACGACGAGCCAGGCGGCATCGTCGGCGTCGACGCTCAACCCGCCGAACCAGTCGCTGCCGGTGCCCCCCGTTGATGCGCGAGCGTGTGACGGGGCGACCACCCCGCGCGCGTCGCCGTCGCCCCACCGGGCGCCGCCCCCGCCGCCTCCGCTGCGTCCGCCCGCGAAGGACGACGACCACGTGTCGCCATCGGCGCCGTCATGGATCACGCCATCGGCGCCGTCTCCGGCCCGCTCCCAGCGGTGCAGCGCGATCCAGACCTGCAGCAGGGCGAGGAACGCGAGGTAGCCACTCGCCACCGCCACGGCGTAGCGGAGCCACATCACGTCGACCCCGGCGTGCAGCAAGCCGACCGACGTCAGGAATCCGCCAAGCCCCGCGCCGACGACGATCAGCGAGAGCTGGAGACGGGGAAAGCGCCTCGAGACCGTCGTGGCCTCGAGGTCGCTGATGAGGGCCTCGCGCTCGCCGCGCGGCGTCAGGGCCGGCTTACCGCTTGGCGGGCGCGGTCGTCGGGAAGCCACGGTTGGCCAGCAGCGCGTTGACGTCCGGTTCACGACCGCGGAACTGGCGGTACGCCTCCGCCCGGTCGATGCGGTTGCCGGTCGCCAGGATGATGTCCTTGAACTTGCCTGCCACGGCGGGATCCCACGGACTTCCCGCTTCCTCGAACGCCGCCCACGCGTCGGAGGCCATCACGTCCGACCACAGGTAGCTGTAGTAGCCCGCCGAGTACGAGTCGGAGGTGAACAGGTGGTTGAACTGCGGCAGGCGGTGCCGCATGGCCACTTCCTTCGGGGCGCCGATCGCCGTCAGCGTGTCGCGTTCGAAGGCGTCCGCGTCGACGACGCCCCCCGGCAGCAGGTGCAGGCGCATGTCGACGATGGCCGAGGCGAGGTACTCGACGGTGGCGTAGCCCTGGTTGAACTTCGCGGCGTTCTTCACCTTGTCGACCAGTGCCTGCGGCATCGGGGCCCTGGTCTTGTAGTGACGGAAGTAGGTGTCGAGCAGGTCGCGCGTGAGCACCCAGTTCTCGTGCACCTGGCTGGGGAACTCCACGAAGTCGCGCGGCGTGCCCGCCAGGCCCGGGTACGTCACGTTCATCAACAGCCCGTGCAGGGCATGCCCGAACTCGTGGAACAGCGTCCTGGCGTCGTCGAGGCTGATGAGCACCGGTTCACCGGCGGCGCCCTTGACGAAGTTGTTGTTGTTGGACGTGATCGGGGTGACCGGGCCGTCGAAGGTGCGCTGCCCCCGGTAGCCCGACGCCCACGCGCCGGAACGCTTGTACTGGCGCGCGAAGTCGTCGCGGTAGTAGACGCCGACGTGCCTGCCGGTGGCCTTGTCCTTGACCTCGTACACGCGCACGTCGGGATGGAACACGGGCACGGTGCCGGTGATCTCGGTGAACGTCAGGCCGTACAGCTTTTCGGCCATCGCGTACGACGCCGCGATGACGTTGTTCAGCTCGAAGTAGGGCTTCAGTTCGTTGGTGTCGAGCGCGTACTTCGCCTTGCGCACCTTCTCGGCGTAGTACAGGTAGTCCCAGGGCTCGATGGTGATCGCCTGGCCCTCCTTGGCGGCGACCGCCTGCATGTCGGCGACCTCCTCCTTGACGCGGGCCACGGCCGGGGCCCACACGCGCAGCATGAGGTCCATCGCCTTCTGCGGATCGCGGGCCATGGTGTCGTCCATGCGCCAGTGCGCATGGGTGGGGTAGCCGAGCAGCGCGGCGCGCTCGGCGCGCAGCTTGACGATGCGGGCGATCACCGCGTTGGTGTCGTTGGCGTTGCCGTTGTCGCCGCGGCTCTTGAAGGTCTTCCACACCTTCTCGCGCAGGTCACGGCGAGAGGAGAAGGTCAGGAACGGGTCGACCGAGGAACGGGTGTTGACGACCGCCCACTTGCCGGGCAGCTTGCGCTCCTCCGCGGCGGCCTTGTACGCGGACACGAGGGCGGGCGGCAGTCCGGCGAGGTCGGCCTCGCTGTCGAGCGTCGTCCAGGTGTCCTCGTCGGCGAGGACCTTCGTCGCGAAGTCGGAAAAGGCGCTGGCCAGGTCCTGGTTGATCCGCGAGAGCTCCTTCTTCTGGGCGGCGCCCAGCTTCGCGCCCTGGCGCACGAAGCCGTCGTAGGTTCGCTGGGTCAGGCGCTGCTGCTCCGGCGTCAGGCCGGCCGTGGCCATCGATGCCTGCACGGCGGCGACGCGCGCGAACAGCTTCTCGTTGAAGGTGGTCTCGTCGTCGGCAGCGGCGAACACCGGCGACAGCTCGCGGTCCAGCGCCTGGTACTCGGGAGCGTTGCGGTTGTTGGTCATCACGCCGAACAGCACGTCGATGCGCCCGAGGGCCCGCCCGGCGCGCTGCAGCGCCTCGATCGTGTTGGCGAACGAGGGTGGGGCCGGGTTGCTCGTGATCGCGTCGATCTCCTTGCGCTGCAGGTCGATGGCGGCCAGGAAGGCGGGCTTGAACAGCGCCGGATCGACCTTGTCCCAGGGCGGCACGCCGCCGTAGGGGCCCGTCCACTCCTGCAGGAGCGGGTTGCTGGCGGCGGTGGTGGCGGGCTGGGCGGGGGTGGGCACGGCGGTCGTCAGGAGGCCCAGCGCGGCGAGGCCGGCGGGCAGGAAAGGCTTCAGTGGCACACGTCCTCCAGACCGATCACGTTGCGCCGGCCGGGCGGCGGAGTCAAGTCGCGCCGACCTGTTCGGCCATGCGTCCGGCGACGTTGGTCCGGGCGTGCGCTTCCCGATCGCCTGCGTGCTCATCGGCGCCCTGCTGTCAGGGGTGCCGGTGTCGGCCGATCCACCCCAGGCCGACGCGCGAGCCCGTCGCGTCTTCCGCCTGGCGACCATCGGTGATCCACTGGTCCTCGCACACGACGCCGTGCTCCGTCTGCCCGGGACGTCACGCGAACGGGCCCTGGCGCCAGCCGGGTCCCGACTCGAGGACCTGCAGCGGACGACCGTGCGCTCGCCGGACGGCCCGGTGGACCTGCTCCTCTGGTCGGTGCGTCGTGGGGAGGAGGCCGCCGGGGGCTTCGGCGACGAGGTGGCCGTGCTCGCCGCCTTCCCGGCCGGGCAGGAGGCGCCTACCGACGTCGTGGAGGTCAAGCTCGATCGGTTCACGGCCTTCGGCGAGCTGCCGTGGCTGTCGATCGGCACGGGCGATGCCTTCGCCATTCGCAATACGCATCACAATGCCGGCCAGCCCTACCTGATCGAGGCCCTGTTCCACGTCGTCGGCGGCCGCATCCGCCGCATTGCGGAGGTGCAGACGTTGGGCGAATCGAGCGGCTGCGGCAACGCATTCACCGAGACGCTGACCTGGCACGCCCGGCCGGGCAAGGGACCGTGGGCCACGGTGGTGGCGCGCGTCGACCTGGTGCGCGCGCCGGCCGACGCGCAGACCGATTGCGAGCCTCCCCATCCCCCCGAACGCCGGACACGGTACGAGGGCACCTTTGCCTGGGACGCAACGGCGCGACGCTACCGGCCTGCCGGCGGCACGCTCGACCAACTGGCGGCCTGGAACGAGAAGAGGTTCTAGCGCGTCCCCGCGTGTGGCCTAATCGTGGGGTGGCGCTCACCGCAACCGTCTACACGATCGACCTCGACATCACCGACCACGACCGCGGTGTGTACGACTCGCTGGCCCTGCGGGTGGCCCGCCATCCTTCGGAATCGGACGAGTACCTGGTGACGCGCGTCCTGGCGTACGCGCTCGAGTACGTCGAGGGCCTGGCGTTCTCGTCCGGCGGGCTGTCGTCGCCCGAGGAGCCGGCCCTGGCGGTCCGAGACCTCACCGGCGCCCTTCGCACCTGGATCGAGGTCGGCTGGCCCGACGCCGACCGCTTGCACAAGGCGGCCAAGGCCGCGGCGCGCGTCGTCGTGTACCCCCACAAGGATCCGGCGCAGTGGCTGCGCCGGCTCGCGGGGGCGGCGATTCATCGGGGGGCGGCGATCGAGGTGCGCAGCATCGACCTGGCGTTGATCGAGGCGCTGGTGGCGCGGCTCGACCGGCGTACGGCCTGGAGCGTCGCTGTGTCCGGGCAGGAGGTGTTCGTGTCGGTGGGGGAGGCGACGCTGTCGGGAGGGATGTCGGTGACCACCCTCCGATAGCTCGCGTCGGCCCTCACCGCGCCGCGCCTTGCCTTCTTCCCCGTAGTCGCGCAGCATTCGGGCTCCACATGCTTGCCAGCGTCGTTGCCCTCGCCACGCCGGTGATCACGCTGCTGCTGCTGGCCGCGGTCGGCCTCGATGTGCGCGTGGCCGACCTGGCGGCCATCCGGCAGCGGCCGCTTCTGGTGGTCTCCGGCCTCGCCCTGCCGGTGCTGGCGATGCCATTGCTCGCGTGGGGGCTGACGCGGCTGCTGAACCCGGGAGCGGCAGTGGCAGGGGGCCTGCTCCTGCTGTCGATCTGCCCGACCGGAGGGCTGTCGACCACCTACAGCCTGCTGGCGCGCGCCAACGCGGCGCTGGCCGTGACGCTCGCCGCCGTCGCCTGCGTCGCGGCCATCGTCTCGATCCCGCTGGCATCGGCGGGCCTCGAACTGCTGACCGGGGACGGTGGGCCCGTGCCGGCGCCAGTCGGCACGCTCGTGCGCCAGGTCCTGCTCGTGTTCGCGCCGCCCATCGTCCTCGGGATGGCCCTTCGCGCGCGGTGGCCGGTGGAGGCGGTGCGCCTGCTGCCGGTCGTGCAGCGCGCCGGGTTCGCCCTCCTCGCGGTGCTCATGGCGCTCGTGCTCGCCGACGCCGCGAGCCGTCCCGCCGTGCCGTGGCGGGCCGCCATCACGACGATGGCGGCGTTCGTGTCGCTGTCGTTCGTGATCGGTATCGCCTGCGCGCGCCTGCTCGCAGCACCGGCCGACGACAGGTTCGTGCTCGGGGCCGTGTTCGCGACACGCAATGTGGCTGCGGCGCTCGCCGTGGCGCTGGCGCTCGGGCGACAGGCGGAGTTCCTGTGGGTCGCCTTCGTCTACCTGCTCGTCCAGATCCCCCTGCTCTCCGTCGCGGCGGCCGTCCGCGCCCGCCTCTCGTCGGCCTGACCCTTCCGCGCCGCGGCGCCCATGCCCTTTGGGGCAACGGCGCTGCCCCTCGTTCGCCTTTGCAGGGCCTCGCCCGGGCGTGATGATGCCGGCGGGGGCCGGGTCTGCCGGTCGGCAGCCACGTCGCGCCCGCCGGCGCGTCGGGCCGCGACACCGCCGACCCGCAAGCCGCCGATGACGCCCACAGCCCTGGCCGTCCCGACTCGGGCCGGTTCACCTGACGCGGAGGAGACAGAACGCATGCAGTCGACCAACAAGCTCACGGCCGTCGTCCTCGCGTGCGCCGGCGTGCTCGCCCTCGGGGCCGGTACGGCGGCGGCGCAGGCGGCCAGGAAGCCGAACATCCTGATCATCTGGGGCGACGACATCGGCCAGTTCAACATCAGCGCGAACAACCGCGGGATGATGGGGTACCGGACCCCGAACATCGACCGCATCGCCAACGAGGGCGCGACGTTCACCGACTGGTACGGGCAGCAGTCCTGCACGGCGGGCCGCGCCGCGTTCATCACGGGCCAGTCGCCGATCCGCACGGGCCTGACCAAGGTCGGCCTGCCGGGTGCCCCCGAAGGCATGAAGAAGGAAGACCCGACCATCGCCACCCTGCTCAAGGCGCAGGGCTACATGACGGGCCAGTTCGGCAAGAACCACCTCGGCGACTCCAACGAGACGCTGCCGACCAACCACGGCTTCGACGAGTTCTTCGGCAACCTGTACCACCTCAACGCCGAGGAGGAGCCCGAGAATCCCGACTACCCGAAGGATCCTGCCTTCAAGAAGAAGTTCGGGCCGCGCGGCGTCATCCACAGCTTTGCCGACGGACGGATGACCGACACCGGTCCGCTCACGAAGAAGCGCATGGAGACGATCGACGAGGAGGTCAACGCCAGGGCGATCGACTTCATGACCCGCGCCAAGGCCGCGGGCAAGCCGTTCTTCATGTGGTGGAACTCCACCCGCATGCACATCTTCACGCACCTCAAGCCCGGCTCGGTGGGCAAGACCGGCCTCGGCATCTACGCCGACGGGATGGTGGAGCACGACGGCCACGTCGGCATCCTGCTCGACAAGCTGAAGGAACTCGGCTTCGAGGACGACACCATCGTGATGTACTCGAGCGACAACGGCGCCGAGACCTTCACGTGGCCCGACGGCGGCACCACGATGTTCAAGGGCGAGAAGAACACGAACTGGGAGGGCGGCTACCGCGTGCCCACGTTCATCAGGTGGCCGGGCACGATCAAGCCGGGCACGATCGTCAACAACATCGGCGCCCACGAGGACATGCTCCCGACGCTGCTCGCCGCGGCCGGTGACACGACGTCGGTCAACAGCCTGCTGACCGGCATGAAGATCGGCGATCGCTCGTACAAGGTGCACATCGACGGCTACGACCTCGGCCCTGCCCTGCGCGGCCAGGCCGAGTGGCCGCGCAAGGAGTTCATCTACTGGACCGACGACGGCAGCGTGGCTGCGCTCCGCTACGAGGCCTGGAAGATCACCTTCCTCGCCCAGCAATCGCACGGCATGGACGTGTGGCTGCAGCCCTTCACGCCGCTGCGCGCGCCGATCATCACCAACCTCCTGATGGATCCGTTCGAGCGCGCCAAGGACGAGCACGCGATCGGCTACCAGCGCTGGTACCTCGATCACATGTTCGCCATCGCGCCGGCCGGCGGCTACGTGGCCAGGTGGCTGCAGTCCTTCAAGGACTACCCGCCGCGCCAGAAGCCGGGCAGCTTCAACCTCGATCGCGTGATGGAATCGGTCATGGGCAGCAGCAAGCAGTAGCGCTGCACTCCCGTCGCAACGCGGGGCGGGAGCCCGGGCGTTGGCGTCGGGAGTGGCGAAGCGGGACGGGCCGTTGGCAGCGGTCGCGGCGGCCAGCCGCCGCGACCCTCCATGATGCTGGCGCGGCACCGCTGGCCGTCCTGGCCGGTCGACTCGCCCCCCGAGAGATGGCGTGTCGTCGACGCGCTGCAGGCCGAGATCTCCTTCAAGGGCCACTCTGCACGGTCGTCGCGCAGGACGAGACCTGGGTCGACCCGCGGTGCTCCAGGGCCTTTCGCGCTGGACGCGGGGCGCACATCCGTGGATGCTGTGGGCGTGCGCGGCCTGATCCGGTTCGTCTGCGGCGTCGTGGCGTGTCTGCTCGTCGTCGCCTCGAGGGCCGACGCGGGGCCGAAGCTGGATTACGTCGTCTTCGAGAACGGCGACGGCATCGTGTGCGAGATCAAGGGCCTCTCGCGTGGCCGCCTGAGTGTCAACACCGACGCGTTCGACACGATCAAGGTCTACTGGAGCCGGGTCACGCGGATTGGCAGCGGACGACCACTGCAGATCGAGATGGCGGGCGGGCAGCGGTACTTCGCCACCATCGTGGCGGTCGGCGAACGTCGTGCCGGGCTGATCCGGCCGGGCGCCGACCGGCTCGACGTCGCGCTCGGCGACATCGTCCGGATCACGCCGGTGGAGGCGGGAATCTGGCACCAGTTCGATGGTTCGATCGACCTCGGGTTCAGCTTCGCCAAGGCCAATCGTGAGACGCGCTACACGCTCAACGCGAGCAACACCTTCCGGAACACGCGGTACGAGAGCCGGATGTCGCTCAACGGCCAGACCACGCTGCGCGACGACGCCGACCGGGTGCAGCGGCTGTCGGCGTCCCTCAACGGCAACCGGTTCATCGGGCCTCGCTGGTCGGCGCTGGCCCTGGGCCAGTACCAGGCCAACGATGAACTCGACCTCGAAGGACGCACGGTGCTGGGCGGCGGCATCGGCCGGTACCTGGCCCAGTCCAACAGCACCATGCTGCAGGCCTACGGGGGCGTCGGCTGGACCCGCGAACGGTTCACCGGCCAGCCCGGCACGGACCGGCCCGAAGCCGTGCTCGGCGCGAACTTCGACTGGTTCAGCCCGCGCGACAAGAGCGTCGACCTCACGTCATCGGTGATCACCTACTACGCGCTGAACAGCGATCGACGCACGCGCCTCGAGACCCAGAGCGCGGTCCGCTTCGAGTTCTGGGGCGATTTCTACGCGAGCGTGAACGGCTACACCAGCTACGACACGCACCCGCCTTCCGGACGCGAGAAGGTGGACGGCGGCATCAGCGTCTCGCTCGGCTGGTCGTACTAGTGCCACCTGCCGGCCGCCGTGCTGTGATACTCGTGTGACCGTCGTGCCCGATTCCGCCCGCCTGATGTCCCGCATCCGCGGCGCCTTCGTGGGCGCCGCCCTCGTCGCCGTGCTGACGGCCACCGGCTGTTCCTCCTCGCGTGAGCCGGCCAGCGTGGCCGGCGGCGGGACGGCCCCGGCGATGCTTGCCGCCTCGGCGACCTACGTCGGACGGGGCAGGTGCGTCACGTGTCACCAGGAGGAGAACGCCCGCTATCAGGGCTCGCACCATGATCTGGCGATGCAGGAGGCGACGCCGGCCACCGTGCTGGGCGACTTCTCGGATGCCACGTTCTCCTATGCCGGCACGGTCAGCCGGTTCACCACCCGCGACGGCAAGTACATCGTCACCACGGACGGGCCCGACGGGCGGGTGCGCGACTTCGAGGTGGCCTACGTCTTCGGTGTCTATCCGCTGCAGCAGTACCTGATCGGCTTCCCCGACGGGCGATACCAGGCGCTCAGCATCGCCTGGGACGCGCGGCCGAAGGCACAGGGCGGGCAGCGCTGGTACCACCTGTACCCGGACGAGAAGGTGACGCACACCGACGTCCTTCACTGGACCAGGTTCAGTCAGAACTGGAACGCGCAGTGCGCGACGTGCCACTCGACCAACCTCCGCAAGGCGTACGACCGCGCCACCGACACGTACAAGACGACGTGGTCGGAGCTCGACGTGTCGTGCGAGTCGTGTCACGGTCCGGCCTCGGCGCACGTAGCCTGGGCCGAGCGGCACGGCCCGGGCAAGGCCGATCCGTCGCTGTCGGCGACCGACCTGGGATTGACGGTGTCCCTGCGGGAGCGTCGCGGCGCGACGTGGACCATGCAGGGCACCAGGGGCATCGCGGCGCGGACGCCGGCGCCCGGTGCGACGCGCGCCGAGGTGGAGATCTGTGCGCCGTGCCACGCGCGCCGCGCCGAGCGCGTCGACGCCCACGTGCCGGGGCAGCCCCTCCTGATGTCCTATCGACCGACGTTCCTCTCCGCGGGGTTGTACCGGCCCGACGGGCAGATGGAGGACGAGGTCTACAACTACGGCTCGTTCCTCCAGAGCCGGATGCACGCCGCCGGCGTGACCTGCTCGGACTGCCACGATCCGCACAGCCTGAAGCAGAAGGGGGAGGGCAACGGGGTGTGCGCGCAGTGCCACCTGCCGACGACCTTCGATGTCAGGAGCCATCACGGGCACGAGCCGGGCACGCCGGGCGCGTCGTGCGTGGCCTGCCACATGCCCACGGTCACCTACATGGGCGTCGACGCGCGGCACGACCACAGCTTCCGCGTACCGCGCCCCGATTTCTCGGAGCGCTTCGGCACGCCCGACACCTGCACCTCGTGCCACAAGGGCAAGACGCCGGCCTGGGCGGCAGCGGCGCTCGACCGGTGGCGCACACCCGCCTGGCGGCAGCGCCCGCACTTCGCCCCCGCGTTCGCGGCGGCGGCGCAGGGCCGTGTCGATGCAGCCGGGCCGCTCAGGGCCATCGCGTCGGACGCCACCCAGCCGGCCATCACGAGAGCCACCGCGCTCGAGTGGCTCTCGGCCACCGCGCCCGAACAGGCCGAGCAGGCCCTCGATGCCCTGGCCCGCGATCCACAGCCGCTCGTGCGGCTGTCGGTGGCACAGGGCCTGTCCCGCCTCGAGCCGGCGGCGCGGGCCCGCGTCGGCGGCGCCCTGCTCGAGGACCCGATGCGGGTCATCCGCCTCGATGCAGCCTCGGCGCTGGCCGGGGAGCCGGCACAGTGGCTGCCGGCCGGCCAGCGGGCGGCGCTCGAACGCGCGATGGCGGACCTGCGGACGTCGGAGGTCTTCAACGGCGATCGGCCGGAGTCGTACGTCAACCTGGCGCTCATGGAGGAGCGCCGCGGCAACGTGGCGGGTGCCATCGCCGAGTACGAGGCGGCCACCAGATACGCCCCCTGGTTCCTCCCGGCCTACGTCAACCTCGCGGAGCTGCAGCGGCAGGGCGGCGACGAGGTCAAGGCGGAGGCCACGCTTCGCCGGGCGCTGGTCGCCGTTCCCGGCGATCCCGGTGTCCTCTACGCCCTCGGCCTCTCGGTGTATCGCCAGCAGCGAGCCCTCGAGGCGGTCGACCTCCTGAAGCAGGCCGCGGCGCGCGGGCCGGAGGTGCCGCGGTATCCCTTCGCTTACGCGTTGGCCCTGGAATCCCAGCGCAAGTACGACGAGGCGCTCGCGGTGATCGACGCCGCCCTGGTGCGTCATCCCGACAACCGTGACCTGCTCGACGCGGGCCTGGGGATCGCCCAGAAGGCCTCCGACGTGAACCGCGCGCGCGGGTACGTGCGCCGGCTGCTGCTGGTCGTCCCCGGCGACCCTGCCTTGGTCCAGTTGGCAAGGACCCTCGGGGTGCGGTGATCTGAGACAGCCCGGTGTGGCGCTCATGCCGCATCGGCTGCCTCGCGATGTCACCCACGCGCCTCGCGCGCCTGTTCGGCCTGCTTGCCGTGTCCCTGTCGTGGATCGTCGCGGGGACCGCGCACGCCGAGGCGGCCAAGCGGGTCCTTGTCCTCTACTCCGTGGGCCGACTGCTGCCGGCGGTCCTCGAGTTCGATCGGGGCTTCCGTGCAGAACTCCCGCACCCGCCCGGGCAGGAGGTCGAGATCTACGAGGAGTTCCTCGACGCCGCGCGCTTCAACGGCGCCGAGTACGACGACGCGCTCGCCGATCACCTCATACGCAAGTATCGCCACCTCCGGCCCGATGTCGTCGTGGCGGCGGCGCGCGAGGCCCTCGCCTTCGTGCTCCGGAGGCGCGACCAGTTGCCGCCGGGCGTCGCCGTGGTGCACGCCGTGACCACCCGAGAGGATCTCGTGCGACTCGGCCCCCTGCCGCCAGGCGTCGTCGGCGTGCCGACCGAGGACGTGTTCGCCAGGACCGTGGCGCAGGCACTCCGCTGGCATCCGCAGGCGACGCGCGTGGTGGTCGTCGTCGGCCGGCGCGTGCTGCGCGACCGGATCTGGTACGAGCGCGTCCTGGCCGAGCAGGCTCGCCTGCCCCCCCGCGCGAAGGTCGAGGTGCTGGCCGACCTGCCGACCGCCGAGGTCGTCGCGCGCCTCGGCGCTCTTGGCGATGACGCCGTGGTGTTCACGCCCGGCTTCCAGCAGGATGGGGCCGGCGTGTTCATGACCCCCTTCGAGTCGGTGAAGGCGATGCGTGCGGCGACGCGCGCCCCCGTCTACGGCGCCTCCAGCACATTCCTCGAGGCGGGAATCACCGGAGGCTACTGGGCCGATTTCGAGTCGCAGGGACGCGAGGCGGGGCGTGCGGTCTCGCAGTTGCTGGCCGGTACGGCCGCCTCGGCCCTCCGAGTCCCCTCGACCGTGCCGGCAGTGATGCACGCCAACTGGCGGGAGTTGCGTCGGTTCGGCATCCGCGACGGGGCGGTGCCGGCAGCAACGGTGGTGCACTTCCGTGAGCCGTCCCTGTGGGAGCGCGACCGGAACCAGGTGTTGGGCGCGCTGGGCGTGATCGCCGTGCAGACGGTGCTCATCGCCGGCCTGCTGTGGGAGCGTCGCCGTCGTCGCGAGGCCGAGAGCAGCGTCGCGCAGTCGCGCCTGGAACTGGCGCACGCCTCGCGGCTGGCCGTGGCCGGCGAACTCGCCGCGGCGCTGGCCCACGAGATCAACCAGCCCCTCGGCGCCATCCTGAGCAACGCCGACACGGCGGAACTGATCCTGGAGTCGGGTGCAGGGAAGCCGGAACTGCTGCGGCAGATCCTGGCCGATATCCGACGCGACGATGTACGGGCCAGCGAGGTGATCAAGCGCTTGCGAACCCTGCTGCGGAAGAACGAGGTCGAGCGCCTGCCGGTCGTGCTCGACGAGATCGTCGCCGACTGCGAATTGGTGCTGCGCTCGGAGGCGCGGCGGCGAGGTGCCGCCCTCACCGTCACCACGCCGGTCGAGCGCTCCACGGTGCTGGCCGACCGCATCCAGATCCAGCAGGTGCTCATCAACCTCGTGCTCAACGCCTTCGACGCCACGGCCGACCTGCCGGAAGCACGCCGGACGGTGACGATCAGCGTGCAGCGGCACGCCGCCGACGTCAGCGTCTCGGTGCGCGACCTGGGGCCGGGCATCACGGCCGTCCCGGTGGACAAGGTCTTCGACTCGTTCTTCACCACGAAGCGGACCGGTATGGGCCTGGGTCTTTCCATCGCCCGCAGCATCGTCGAGGCCCATCGCGGCCGTATCGGCGCGGCCAACGTCGACGGCGGCGGCGCGGTCTTCACGATGGTGCTGCCGTACGCGGTCGTCGATCCGGGTGTGGGGAGGGCGGCATGAGCGAGGTGGCCGTGATCCACGTGGTCGACGACGACGAGTCGCTGCGGATGGCGCTGGTGCGCCTCCTCGAGGCGCTGGGGCACGAGGCGCGCGGCTACGCGACGACCGGGGACTTCCTGTTGCACTTGCCGGAGGACCGCCACGGCTGCGTGCTGCTCGACGTGCAGTTGCCCGGCCCGTCCGGACTGGAGTTGCAGGCGGGGCTGCACGGCAAGGGCGTCGCCCTGCCGGTGATCGTGATGACCGGTCACCCGGACGTGGCGGCGAGCGTCGCGGCGATGAAGGCGGGGGCCGTCGACTTCCTGACCAAGCCGATCGACAGGGCCGCGTTGGTCGAGGCCGTCGGGCATGCCCTGAGACGGGACACGGAACGGCGCGCCGCTGCCGGCGCCGCCGCGGCGCTCAAGCGCCTGTTCGAAGGGCTCTCCCCAATCGAGCGGAACGTCTTCGACGGCATCGTGATGGGTCGCTTGAACAAGCAGATCGCCGACGACCTGCGCATCGCTGAACGAACCGTCAAGCTGCATCGAGCCCGACTGATGGAGAAGCTGGGTGTCGACTCGGCGGCGGCACTCGGGCGCCTGGCAGAGCGGCTGGCACAGGCGGGCGGCCAATGAGGACGGTTGCCCCTTGGGGCAGGATCCTTGCCCCTCGTTCGGTTGGGCGCAGACGCGCCGACATCGGATCATCGACTGTGCCGTTCCGTTCGAGTCGACCTTGCGTGCCCCGTGTGTCGGGAATGGTTACCCGATGACCGGCAGTCCGGTGGTCATCGTGGTGGACGACGACGACAGCCTGCGGGACGCGATGCGTCGACTGCTCGAGGCGGCCGGGTTCACGCCCATGGCGTATCCTTGTGGCGAGGCGCTCATCGCCGAGGGAGTGACTCCCGAGGCCGCGTGCGTCGTCACCGATCTGAAGCTGCCGGGCATGACCGGGCTCGACCTGCTCGCCCGCCTCAAGACGCTCCGGCCGGGGTTGCCCGTCGTGCTCATCACCGCGCACGACGACCCGGCGACCCGTGAGCACGCCCTGCAGCACGGCGCGTCGGCGTACATCGCCAAGCCGTTTCGCGGTACCGCGCTGCTGCAGGTAATCACGTCGGTACTCGTTCGGGCCTAGCCCGGTGGGCGCCGGCATCACCCGAGCGCGGCGGTGGACCGCGACGGTTTCATCCCCCATCCCTGGAGTCCTGATGTCCTCAGTCCTGCTTCGCGTCCTGACCGCCTCGGCGTGCACGCTGGCGCTCGCGGCGCCTGCGTCCGCGCAAGCGCCCGACACGACCGACGTGCCCGCGCGGCTCTCGCTCACCCTCCCCGGCGTGCTGCCGGCACCCGAATCGGTCGCGGCGGCGCGAGAGGGCACGGCCTCGACAAAGCAGGTGAGCACGTCGTCATCGGGCGACTGGAAGTTCACCGTGTATCCGATCCTGGTGTGGGTGCCGATCAACGTGGGCCTGGAGGTCGACTTGCCCTTCGACGTCGGTGGCGGCAGCGGCGGCGGCGGTGGGGTCGGCAGCGGCAGTTCGGGGCGCGTCGATCTCGTGGACACGCGGTTCGACGGTGCGGCCCTGGTGGGCTTTGCGGCCACCAACGGCACGTGGCGGTTCGACTTCGACGGCGTCTACGCGGCCGTCGGTGGCGACATCGACCTGCCGTCCATCCAGCTCGACGCCACGCTCATCTACGGTCACGCAACCGTGAGCCGCAAGCTGTTCGGCGACCTCTTCGTGTCGGGTGGCGTGCGCCGCCTGGCCACCAAGTACGAGGCCCGCGTGCTCGACCGGTACGACTTCGAGAGCAAGCCGGGGATCTGGGATCCGCTGGTCGGCGTGGGGTACCACAAGGTGGGCGACACCCTCGAACTGCACGCGATTGCCGAGTACGGTGGCTTCGGTGTCGGCGCCGACTCCGACTTCGGAGCGGCCGTACGGCTCGACTGGAAGCCCTGGTCGCACGTCGGCTTCACGGCCGGCTACAGCTTCTTCCAGTTCCGGTTCACCAAGGAGCTGGGACCGTTCGACTTCACGGCACGGCAGCACGTCGCCGGTCCGACGCTCGGCCTCGGCCTCTACTTCTAGGCCGGGTCCGGGCGGGCCGCATACTGGACGCGTGAGCACCTGCCGTGTCGCCCTTGCCAACCTGCCGTTTCCCACGGGCCCGGACGACGCCGTCGACCGGGTTCGCGCGGCGATCGTCGAGGCCGCCGCAGCCGGTGCGGCAGTCGTGTGCTTCCCGGAGTGCTACGTGCCGGGCTATCGCGCGCCGGGCAAGCACGTGGCTCCGCCCGATCCCGCCTTCCTCGGCCGCGCCGTCACGGAAGTGGCGCAGCTGGCCGCCGCCAACCGGGTCGGCGTCGTGCTCGGCACCGAGCGGGTGGTGGACGGGGCGCTGCGGGCCTGCGCCGTGGTGGTCGACGAGGCGGGCACCGTGGTGGGGGTGCAGGACAAGGTGCAGATCGATCCGTCCGAGGAGGGCCTCTACGCGCCCGGCGGCGGGCGTGTGCTCTGCGTCGTCGCGGGCGTGACGGTCGGCGTGACCATTTGCCACGAGGGCTGGCGTTACCCGGAGACCGTGCGGTGGGCCGCCCGGCGCGGGGCGCAGATCGTGTTCCACCAGGCCTTCCACGAGGCGGAGTCCGGTGGGTTCCGCCCCTCGACCTTCGCCGACCCGCGCAACACGTTCCACGAGAAGGCGGTCCTGTGTCGCGCCGCCGAGAACACCTGCTTTGTCGCGACCGTGAATTACGCCAGCGAGGGGTCGCCCACCACGTCGGCCATCGCGCGTCCGGACGGGACGGTGCAGGCCTGGCAGCCGTACGGCGTCGCCGGCCTGCTGGTCGCCGACCTCGACCTGTCGCAGGCCACGGGCCTGCTCGCGCAGCGCTGTCGCTACTGACCGCGGCGGCGCGCGTCGCTTCCGGGACGCGTCGCGTGGCCCTCGCGGACGACCCACGCGGCGGCCTGACGCCCCCGTACAATGGTCGTTCTGCCGGGCGGCGCTCGGCGCAAGGAGTCCTGATGATTCGCACCTTCATGCGCGCGGTCGTGCTCGCGGCGGCGCTGCCCGTCGTGCTGCTCGCCGGCACGAAGTTCACCTCCACGTGGGCCGCGCCCGAAGCACGCGGCGTCCAGCTGACCGGCAAGAAGGTCGTCGTCCTGGTGATGTCGCCCGACGACAGCCTGCGCATGTCGGGCGAGGAGGGCATGGTCGACCAACTGAAGCCGCGCGGCATCGAGGCGGTGGCCGCATACCGGACCATCCCGAAGGAGGTCCTGAAGGACACCGAGCAGGCACGCGGCTGGTTCGAGCGGGCCGGCGTGGAGGGGGTGGTGGTGCTGCGGCTGGTGGGCAACGATCGGCGCACCACATACGTTCCGCCGTCGTGGACGGAGGGGTACTACACCTCGCTGTGGGGGTACTACGGCTACGGGTGGGGCGCGATGTACGACCCCGGGTACACACGCCAGGACCACGTGGTCTCGATCGAGTCGCTGGTGTTCAGCGTGCCGATGAACAAGTTGCTGTGGGCCGGATCGAGCGAGAGCAGCAATCCGAAGGACTCGCGCAAGCTCCTGGCGGACCTCGTGAAGGAGGCGGCCAAGGAGATGAAGAAGCAGGGGCTCGCGGTGCGCTAGTCGCCCCGGGGCCCGGGGCCGGACGCCGGGCGGCTACCGCTTCACGGAACGCCGCGGCCGGGGAGGTGCCTGTCCGGCGGGCAGGGTGGCGCCCTCCGCCGGGAACCTGGCGAGGACGTCGTGCAGGTGGTCGTCGGGGTGATCGACGACCACGACCTCGGCGACCCGCTCGTGGCGTCGGGGCGAGGCCGGATGGGGGTGCCCTGGCGACCCGGTACCCGTTTGCGTCGGCGCGGGGCCGAGGAGCAGGTCGGTGAAGATGTGGGCGAGTTTTCGCATGCATTCCCCGGCCACGCGGCATACCGGGCGAGGCGCCTCATGGCCCCGGCGACAGTGCCTGGGCCGCGGCGAGCGTCCGGTGCCGCGCGTGCGGGCGACTCCTTAGACGCGTGCGGCGGCCCTCATGTTGCACATCGGCCCGACGACCGGCGTTCGTGAGCCCGGCGCGTCAGTCGGCCACGACCCCCGAGGGCGGTGCGCCGGGGGCAGGAGCCGCGACGGTGCGTCCGGGGCCGCGTAAGGTGAGGCCGACGTACACGGGGACGCCGAGGACCAGCAATGCGAGGCCCCAGGCGGCCGTCGACCAACCCACGCTGGCGATCACCCAGGCGCACGCCAGCAGCGCGCACATCGCGACCGCGACATGGCGGCTGCGGGCCGGATCGGTGCGGCCCGTGCGTCCGAGCACGAGGCTGGCCAGCGCCGCGGCGGCGTAGGGCACCACGGTGGTGAGCGTCGCGAGCAGGCCCATGAACGTGAACGCGTGCACCAGGCCGTCGGCGGCGTTCAGGAGCAGCAGCCCGCTCGCGAGGCCGCCGGCGACGATGTAGGACTGCGCCGGGACGCCCTGCGGCGACAGGCGGGCGAACGGCGAGGGGAACAACCCGTCGCGGGCAGCGGCCATCGCCGTCTGGCCGGCCTCGAGCATCGTGACGTTCAGGCAGCCTGCCACCGAGACGATGGCCCCGAGCGTGATGACCGTGGCGGCGAGCGGGCCGAGCACCTGGCGTCCGACGTCGGCCAGTGGCGCCCGAGAGGCGAGGAGCGCATCGGGCGCGACGCGCGTGAGCGACACGTACGACACGAGCAGGTAGATCGCGCCGACGGTCAGCGTGCCCCACAGCAGCGCGCGCGGCACGGTACGCGCCGAGTTGGTCACGTGCTCGGAGGGCACGGTCGCCGCCTCGATCCCCACGAAGTTCCAGAACGCGAGCGCGAACACGGAGCCGAGGAGCATGACCGGCGAGCCGGGCACCGTCGCGGCCGGCAGGGGCGCCGCCTCGCCGATCCAGAGGCCACCGAGGCCCACCACCAGGAGCGGCGCGATCTTCAGCACCGTGGTCACCAGCGACACCAGCCCTGACTCGCGCACCCCGATGCAGTTCACGCCGACGGTGAGCCAGACGGCCGCCAGGCCGCAGGCCACCGTCACGCTGCGGCTCGCCGCGATGGCCGGCACCAGCGCGCCGACGTAGGACGCGCACGCCAGCGCCATGGCGGCCACCGACACCCACAGGCTGATCCAGAATCCCCAGGCGACGAGGAAGGCGGGGAAGTCGCCGAATGCGGCGCGCGTGTACGCGTAGCAGCCGCCACTGGACGTGATCCGGCGCGCCAGGTGCCCGAGGGTGAGCGCGATGGCCAGGGCCCCGGCGGTGGCCGCGGCCAGGCCGACGAGGCCGGTGCGGCCGTACGGTGCCATCACGGCCGGCATCATGAAGACGGCACTGCCGATCGCGCCGCCGACGACGAGGCTCCAGCACTGCCAGAATCCCAATGACTTGGCTGACACGGCGACTCCGGCAGTTGCCTGCGGTGACCTGTCCGCCCGCCCACGATTCGATTCACTGTGGGCCGGACAGTCGGGGCGATCCGGTTCCTGACCGAGACCTCAGGACGCCGACCGCCATGCACTCGAGCTCGAGGCGGCGGAGTATAGCAGAGCCGGCCCGTGGTGGCCCTTCGCCAGCGCGTCGGAGACACCGCCACGCGCGGCAGCGCACGCTTCCGGAAAGGAAGCACGGTTGTGACCGGAATCGACCCTGCGAGGATGGTGCGCAGTACTGGATTCGAACCAGTGACCCCCGCCGTGTGAAGGCGGTGCTCTACCGCTGAGCCAACTGCGCACTCGAGGTGGGGAGTGCTTCGGACAGGTCGCACACTCGCGACCAGCACGAACCTCGGACTATAGCGCAGCTGCCAGGGTGAGGCAAGTCCTCGGGGCGCTCCGCATCACCCCCAGGCGTGCACCGCGAGCCACCACGCGGCCGCCACGCCAACGCCCAGGATCGTGTCGACCAGGAAGTGGTAGCGACCCACTACGGTCGCCACGCAGATGGCAGCGGCAGTCGCCCCGAAGACTGCCGCCCAGGGCGCCCCGAGCCCGACGAGCGCCATGGCCACCGCCGCGGCGCCGGCTGCGTGACCGCTCGGAATCGTGTTCATCAGGTGACTGCCGCGCGCCAGCACGAATTCGTTCGCGCCGCGCAGCGCAGAACGCGTCCGCAGCTCCGTCGTCCACGCCTCGAGGGTGCGTGGCGGCCGCGTGGGCAGCCAGGCGAGCGCCAGGTAACACGTCGCCTCGGCCGGAAACACCACGCGCCAGTACTGGTCCACGGCGTCGACCCCGCCCGCAGCCCACGCCGACCACGCGCCGAGCGGCAGCATCGCGTACACCGCGAGGTATGCCGCCTCCAGCAGGCCGAGCAGCCACGGCTGATCCCGAAGCCAGTGCTCGGGATGCGCAGCGCCCATCGCGCGGCGGTCGACCTCGACCAGCCACGCCTCCAGGCGCGTGTCGGGGGCGAGGAAGAATGCCCCGCAGATCCGGTATGCCGCGAGCACGTACAGGGCCGGCACGAGGTTGCGGACGGCGACTGCCACGCCCGTGTCCGGGAGGAGCGCCACCAACCGCACGACCGCGCCAAGCCCGAGGATCCCCGTCACCACGCGCATGCGCGCCGTGGACGGAACGCGTCGACGCATCGACACCAGCAGCGCCACGGCGCACCACGCCAACACGAGCAACTCGGACCCACGCAGCGCTGGCATCATCACGGAGTGTGTGGAGTGTGCCCCAAACGGCTCATGGGCATACGTCCATGTCCCCTCACCGTGCTTTCTGAGCCCTGAGCCCTGAGCCCTGAGCCCTGAGCCCTGAGCCTTGAGCCGGAAGCCTTGCCCCTCGAGCTCGGACCGATGCCCCTCGAGCCCTGAGCCCTGAGCCGTGTGATCATCGCCTCGTGACCGATCGCGGCTCGCGCCTCGTCTACTCGTCCGACGGTGGGAAGACCTGCCCGAAGTGCGGCTGGCCCGCCACCAACTGCCAGTGCTCCACGCAGCGGGCAGCGCAGGAGCCCCTCCCGACGCGCATCACCGCCAGGCTCCGCATGGAGAAGAAGGGCCGCGGCGGCAAGACCATGACCGTCGTCGACGGCCTGCCGCGCAACGACGCCTTCCTGAAGGACCTTTGCGCCGAGTTGAAGCGCCTGTGCGGCACGGGCGGCGCCGTCGCCGACGGCGCCATCGAGCTTCAGGGCGACCTGCGCGATCGCCTTCGGCCGCACCTCCTCGCCAGGGGTTACATCGTCAAGGGCTGAACGCCGAACGGGCAAACGCAGAACGTCGGACGCCAGACCACGAAGGCCGAAGGCCGAATGACGAAGGCCGGCCGTCGACCGGAGTACGATGTCGCCACCGATGCGACTCCTCCATCTTCCTGACGTTCGCCTGGCCCTGTCGTGTGCGCTCGTAGCCACGGGGCTCGCGCTTCCCGTTGCCGCGCAGGACGTGGTGACGGGGACTCCCGAGATCGTCGTCACGCCGACCGTTCCATCGTGGACCTATCCCGTCGGCGCGCCGGCGTCGTTCCGCGTCGAGGTGCGACGCGACGGGCATCCGCTCCCTGGCGTCGCCGTCACGGTGCGATGCGGTCCGGAGATGCTGCCGCCGACGCTGACCAGGGAGATCACCAGCGGCACCGCGCCGGTGACCATCGACGCCGGCACGATGAGCACTCCGGGTTTCCTGCGGTGCATCGGTACGGCGCAACACGAGGGCCGCAGCTATCGCGGCCTCGGCACGGCCGGCTTCGACCCGCAGAAGCTCGCGCCCACCGTCACCGATCCGGCCGACTTCGATGCCTTCTGGGACGCCGGCAAGGCGGCGCTGGCAAGGATTCCCATCGACCTGACGCGTGAGCTGCTGCCGTCGTATGGCGGTCCGGGCATCACGGTGTCGCACGTGAGCTTCCAGACCGTCGGACTCGATCCCAACGGCACCGGCACGAGCCGGATCTACGGCATCCTGTGCGAGCCGTCAGCGCCCGGACGGTACCCGGCGCTGCTGTCGGTGCCCGGTGCGGGCGTGCGGCCGTACCGCGGACTCATCGCGCCGTGCCAGCGCGGCATCATCACGCTCCAGATCGGCATCCACGGCCTGCCGGTCACGCTCGACCCCGCGGTGTACACGGGGCTGGGCGCCGGCAGCCTGAATCGCTACTTCATGAACAACGTCGAGGACCGCGATCGATTCTTCTACCGTCGCGTGTACCTCTCGACGGTCCGCGCCAACGACGTGCTCGCCAGCCTGCCCAACTACGACGGCACGAACCTCGGCGTCGTCGGCGGCAGCCAGGGCGGCGCCCTCGCGATCGTCACCGCTGCCCTCGACGCGCGCGTCAAGGGCCTCTCCTCCACGTACCCTGCGCTCGCCGATCTCACCGGCTATCTGAACGGGCGTGCCGGTGGCTGGCCGCACTTCTTCCATCCGACGCGGCCGGGCCCGAAGCCCACGCCCGAGGCGCTCCGCACGCTGCCGTACTACGACGTGGTCAACTTCGCGCGCCGCGTCAAGGCGCCCGGCATCTACACGTGGGGCTACAACGACGAGACCGTGCCGCCGACCTCGATCTTCTCGGCGTTCAACGTGATCACGGCGCCGAAGCACTGGATGCTGGCGCTGACGACAGGGCACAACACGACGCCGGAGCAGAACGGTCGCATGGAGGCCTGGATGGAGGAGTTGCTCAGGACGGGCCGCCGCCCCGCAGCGATTCCGATGCCGCCGCCCCCGACCCTGCCGTAGGTGCAGGCGTCGACCGCTACACCTTCAACACCGGACGCCGGCCGTCGCTACACCGTGCCGAACAGGCGGTCGCCGAAGTCGCCGAGGCCGGGCACGATGAACTTCTGCGCGTTCAGGTGGCTGTCGATGGCGGCGGTGTAGACCTGCACGTCGGGGAAGTGCCGCTCGACCTCGGCGATGCCCTCGGGCGCCGCGACGATGCACAGCAGGCGCAGGCGACGCGCGCCACGCGAGGCGAGGAGTTCGAGCGAGGCGACGGCGCTGCCACCGGTGGCCAGCATGGGATCGATCAGCAGGACTTCGCTGGCGTCGAGTCCCACCGGGAACTTCGCGTAGTACTGCGAGGCGACGGCGGTCGCCTCGTCGCGCTGCAGCCCGATGTGCCCGACGCGAGCGTGCGGCACCACCGACAACACCGCCTCCAGCATGCCCAGTCCCGCGCGCAGGACGGGGACGACCACCACGTCGGTCGCGATGCGCGCGCCCTCGGCGGGTCCGAGCGGCGTCTCGACCGTGATGACCTCGGTCGGGAGATCGCGCATCGCCTCGGTCGCAATCAGCACGCTCAACCGCTGCGCGTACTGGCGGAAGAGGGGCGAGGGCGTCTGCTTGTCGCGCAGCTGCGTCAGCAGCGCGCGGGCCACGGGATGGGAGATGAGGTGGACCGGCACGCCCCGACTCTACCCGCACACCAACCGGTACGCAATCGGCGACGCGTCGTCGCGCGTCAGGACCAGGTCTCGACCCGGACGGGGCCGCCGAGCGCGGCCTCGACGGCGCGACGCGTCTGCGCCGACGGGCAGACCAGCACGCGGACCGCAGACGCACGCAGCAGCGGCACGTCGCGGGCGCTGTCGGTGTAGCACGCACGCCAGGGCGGCGGCACGCCGGCGGCCTCGGCAAGAGGCACCTTGCGCTCGCCGTAGCAGTGCACGGCGATCACGAGTCCGCCGACGCGCCACCGGGCCACCGATCCCACCACGCGCACCCGTGGCAGCCCGAGGGCCAGCACGAACGCGTGCGCGAGAGGCGCCGCGCAGCCGGTGACCACGGCGACCGGCACGCCGCGCTCGCTCTCGGCGCGCAGGCGCTCGATGGCCGGCCCACGCAGCTTGGTGCGCGACGGTGGCCGGGGCGCAACGAAGCTGCGCGCGAAGCGGCGGAACTCACGGAAGACCTCCCGCGGACGTCGCCCCACCGTCGCGATCCAGAAGAACGTGGTCGTGGCGTGGCGCCGCCATCGCGGCGAGAGGAAGAGCGGCAGCACGAGAGGGGCGACCAGGAGCGCAGGCAGCATGCGGACCGGCCGCCGCCGCATCGCGTCGAGCAGATACCAGCGGGCGAGGTCGCCACGAATCAGCGTGCCGTCGAGATCGAACAGGATCGCGCCGTGAACGGGCTGCGGCTGACCGGCACGCGGGGACATGGCTCCATTCTGTCCGGGCAGGCGCCCGATGTTATCTCGTCCATCCGTCGTACCCGGGCCAGCGCTGCCGGAACTCCGGCAGCCACGATGGGCCGCGCACGAGCAGAGCCGTGGAGCAGGCGTCGCACACGAGCGACGAGGGGCCGGTCACCCCGGCGCCCCGCGCCTGCTGGACCGGTTCGCCCGTGGCCGGGTCGAGCACGTGACCGTACGACACGCCATCGACCTCGAAGGCGCGACCGTGCGGGGCCGAGACCGCCAGCGCGCCGTCACGCAGCCGGATGCCCCCATTCGGACCGTCCCAGCCGATGGGCCAGGCGTCGTCGCCAGGCGGGTGCCCGATCACGTGCACGCTGCTCGTCCCCCCGTGCAGCAGCGCCGACGTGACGCCGTGCTCGCGCAGCACGCCGATCGCGAGATCGATGGCGTAGCCCTTGCCGGCCGCGCCGAGGTCGATGGCCACGCCCGGGCGCGCGAGCGCGACGGTGAGCGCGTCCTCGTCGACGATCACCTGGTCGGCGCCGACGAGCAACCGCGCCTCCGCAATGGCTGCGGCGTCGGGCACGACGCCGACCTCGCCAGCCGCTCGCCACAGGCGGACGAGCGGCCCCACCGTGACGTCGAAGGCCCCATGAGTGGCCCGCGCCAGTCCAAGGCACTGTCGCAGCACGCGGCAGGTCTCCGCCATGACGCGTACCGGCCCGGCCGCGCCGTCGCGGTTGATGCGGCCGATGTCGCTCGCCGGGGCGTAAGCCGAGAGCAGCTGCTCGGCGCGCGTGATCTCGGCGAGCGCCTCCTCGCCGGCCGCGCGGAGCCGCATGGCGTCGTCGCCGTGCAGCACGAGCTCGAACCGTGTCGCCATGGCGTGCACGGCGAGGAGAACGGGGGCAGGCACGGGGACAGGGTAGACGGGTATGGCGGAACGCGGATCGGGGAACGCGGATCGGGGATCGCGAATCGGCGAGCGGTTGGGTGGGGGAAGTCGGAGGGCCGCACGGGAAGTCCGGCCGCGCGCGGGTGCGTGGCCGGGCGCGGCCCTCCGGACAGGGCGGCGACGCCGGAAGCGGCAGGGAGGGACATGCCGCGCCCGGCGTCACCAGGAACCGGCGAGGGAGGCAGGGCTCGCCGGCTCGGGAATCGACGCTAAGTGAGGCGCTTCTTCGTTTCGTCGAAGCTGACCTGGCGCTTCTGGCGATACGCGGTCTCGGCCATCGAGACGATGGTCTGCACGCGCACGCCGAGTTCGATGTCGCAGTTGGGTGGCGTGTTGGTGCGCATCGACTGGATGAAGTTGCGCATGTGCTTGAGGTGCGACTCACCGGAATCGGGCACGGACTCGTCGCTGGCCTCGATCTCGTCGGTGTAGGGGCGCTCCGGCTGGAGGAGCAGCTTGGTGCCGCCGGCCAGCAGGTTCGCCTTGTTGCCGCGGATCACGTCGTCGACGCCGCGCTCGTTGGTCGTCGCCCCGGCCAGGAAGATCATCTGGCCCGACGGGAACTCGACCATCATCAGGGTGGTGTCGGCCACTTCCCGCGGGTCGCCCCACGGCTTGCCGTCCGGCCCCGGTCCCTTGTCGGTGCCGACCAGATCGCCGCCCATGCAGGCGACGCGGCTCGGGTAGTCCTTGATGTCCATCGCGAGCATCAACGGGTGCAGTCGGTGCGGCCACAGGTCGCCGATGATGCCGTTGCCGTAGTCCCAGTACTTGCGCCACCGGAAGTAGCGCTCGGCGCTGAAGGCGCGCTTGGGGGCGGGGCCCAGCCACGTCTGCCAGTCGATCGTCTCGGGCGTGCCCTCGGGATCGATCTCGTAGTTCCACTCACCCTTCGGGTTGTTGCGGCAGTAGCTGCCGGTGGCCCACAACACCTTGCCGAGCTTGCCGGCCTTGACGACCTCGCGGGCCTTCAGCCACTTCGGGTCGGAGCAGCCTTGCGAGCCGACCTGCACCAGCTTGCCCGACGCCTTCGCGGCGGCCTGCACCTTGAAGGCCTCCTCGAGCGTGTGCGTCATCGGCTTCTCGACGTACACGTGCTTGCCGGCGTTGAGCGACGCGATCGTCAGCGCGGCGTGCCAGTGGTCCGGCGTCGCGACGACGACGGCGTCGATGTCCTTGCCGACCGCGGCCATCATCTTGTCGTAGTGCGGGTAGGCGATCGACTCCTGCAGCTTGTTCAGCTCACAGGCCTTGGCGCGTGCCTTCGACCACACGTCGCAGATGGCGACGACCTGCACGTTGTCGTTCTGCGTCAGCTCGCCCGCCAGGTTGCGCAGGTGGCCGCCGCCCATGCCCTTCACCCCCACCACCGCGAAGTTGATGCGGTCGTTGGCGCCAAGGACGCGGCCCGCCGACTTCGCGGTCTGCGGCAGCGCGCTCGCGGGCCTGGCGGCGACGATCGACGCGGCGACGGCGCCGGCGGTCGTGCCGGCGGTGGTGCGGATGAAGTCCCGGCGGGACAAGCCCGGGGTGTGCTCGGTGGCCATGGGTGTCGGCTCCTTCTGGTGGTGGACGCGGCCGGCCCGTCCGGGCCGGCGCACGTGCCGGCCCCGGGCGCCGACCGTCTGGCTACAGCGTGAACGACTCGGGTGCGAGCTCGATGCGCGTGCCGGTGAGCGAGGCCTCGTGGGCCTTGATCGCCGTCACGGTGGCTTGCAGGCCCTCGAGGGCGCCTGCGTTCACCGGGGCCTTGCCGCGCATCGCCCAGGCGAAGTTGTCGAGCGCAAGGTACAGCGCCTCCTGCTCGGGCTCGACCGGTCCATCCTTGCCCGGCTCCTTGCCGGCCGCGAGGATCTTGGTGGCGTCGGCCACGAGGGCGATGCCGACGTCGTCGTGCACCGGCTCCTTGCGGGCGTAGACTTCCCACCCGAGCAGGGCCGAGTCCGCTTCCTTGAACAGCCAGGCGCGCTTCTCGCGCACCAGCAGACTGCTGTTGTTGCCCTGGAAGGTCGCGTAACTGCCGCCGAACGAACTGGTGAGGGTCGCCGCGTACGTCGCGCGGATCGCCTTGCCGTACTCGAACAGGCACGTGACCGAGTCGGGGATCTCGCGGCCGTCGTTCCAGGCGACGAGGGCGCTCGAGCCGCTCACGGCGGTGGGCAGCTTGTCGAGGTAGCTGGTGGCGAGGTCGAAGTGGTGGATGCCGATCTCGCCGGGCAGGCCCGCCGACGTCGCCCTGGCGAGCCGCCAGTTGACCACTTTCTCGCGCTCCGGGGTGGGCGCGGCGCGGCGCCAGCTGTCCTTCTTGTTCCACTGCGCCTTCACCAGGGCCGTCTCGCCGAGCACCCCGGACTTCACGAAGTTCCATACGTGCTTCTGGAGCGCGTTGGAGCGGCCCTGGAGCCCGCTCGCGAAGACCAGCGTGCCAGCGCCCTTGGCCGCCTGCGCGATGGCGCGCGTGTCGTCGACGGTCGAAGCCAGCGGCGCCTCGCAGTAGACGTGCTTGCCGGCCTGCAGCGCCGCCAGCACGATTTCCTTGTGTGTGTGCGTCGGCGTCGCGATGATCACGCCCTCGACGTCGGCCATCGCCAGCACGGCCTTGTAGTCGGCCACGGCCTGCGCTTTCGGGGCGGCCTCCTGCGCGCGCTTGAGGAACGGCGCGTAGCTGTCGCACACGGCGACCAGCGCCAGGGCGTTGACGCGGGAGAGGTGGGTGAGCAGTTCGCGCCCCCACGGGCCGACGCCGATCAGGGCGACCTTGACGGGCGGCCCCTCCCAGACGGGCTCGTCCTGGGGCGGAAGGTGAGCGGCCGACAGGCCGCGCTCACCGAGGAGGGCGCCGAGGGTGGCTGCCGCGCCTGCGAGGAACAAGCGACGGTCGAGAGGATCTGCCATGCGGGCTCCTGCCGGAAATCCGGCGGTCGACGCAGTATCCCTCTGAAACCGCCGGTTTTCCGCCTGATATTCGTGTCGGATTCGGCCTACAGCGTTCCCATCAGCAGGAGTGGCAGGACCCCGCCTGCCGCCGGCGTCATGGCCGCCGTCCCAGGTCGCCGGGCTGTGGGTACGTAGCCGCCGACCTTCAGGTCGGCGGGCGGCACGCTACAATGGGCAGTTCGCGACCGGGCGGATGGACCGTCCGTGGCCGCGACCCTTCTTCCCATGCTTCGACTCGGCATCGTCGGACTCCCGAACGTCGGCAAGTCCACGCTCTTCAACGCGCTCACGTCGGCCGGGGCCCTCGTGGCCAACTACCCGTTTGCCACCATCGAGCCCAACACCGGGATCGTCACGGTGCCCGATCACCGCCTGGGCACGCTGGCCGAACTCGTGTCGCCCGAGCGCACGGTGCCCGCGTCGGTGGAGTTCGTCGACATCGCCGGCCTGGTGAAGGGCGCGAGCCAGGGCGAGGGCCTCGGCAACCAGTTCCTCCACAACATCCGCGAAGTCGATGCCATCGTCCACGTGATCCGCTGCTTCGAGGACGAGAACATCCAGCACGTGATGGGCGCGCCCGATCCGTCGCGCGACCGCGAGATCATCAACATCGAGCTGGGCCTGGCCGACCTGTCGACGGTGGAGAAGCGCCTCGAGAAGTCCGTGAAGATGGCCCGTTCCGGCGACGCCGCAGCCAAGGCCGAAGTCGCGATGGTGGAGGCCGTCAAGGCGCTCCTCGAAGCCGGCAAGCCGGCGCGCCTGTACGAGCCGACCGACGAGATGCGGCCCGCCTTCAAGGGGCTGAACCTCCTCACGTCCAAGCCGGTGCTGTACGCCGCGAACGTGCGCGAGGACGAAGCGGCCGACGGCAATGCCTTCGTCGAGGCCCTGAAGGCGCGCATCGACGAGGAGCACGAGACGGCGGAGGTCGTGGTGTTCTCCGCCAAGGTGGAGGCCGAACTGGCCGAACTCGAGCCCGAGGAGCGCGCCGAGTTCCTCGGGTCGCTGGGGCTCACCGAATCCGGGCTCGATCGTCTGGCGCGCGCCGCGTACCACCTGCTCGGCCTGCGCAGCTACTTCACTGCCGGCGAGAAGGAGGTCCGCGCGTGGACCATTCATGCCGGCGACAAGGCGCCGGCCGCCGCGGGCGTCATCCACACCGACTTCGAGAAGGGCTTCATCCGGGCCGAGACGGTGGCGTTCGACGACTTCGTCCGCGTCGGCGGCTGGAAGCCGGCGCGCGAGCAGGGACTCGTCCGCTCGGAAGGCAAGGAGTACGTCGTGCAGGACGGCGACGTGCTGCTGTTCCGGTTCAACGTCTGAGCCGTGCCAGCGCCGATCTAGCGCGACGCCAGCTGGGTCGCCATCGGGAGACGGATCTCGAAGGCGGCGCCAGTGCCGGGTCCGTCGCTGTGCACGTGCACGGCGCCACCGTGCCGCAGGACGATGGAGTGGACCAGGGCGAGTCCAACGCCCAGCCGCGCCGCCCCGGCCCGGTCGTCCTGCAGGAACAACGAGAAGATCTGCGGCAACAACTCGAGGTCGATGCCGGTGCCCGTGTCCACCACGCGCACCACGGCGTCGTCGCCGTCCCGCGTCGCCGCGATCGACACGGTCCCGCCGGGGGGCGTGGCGCGCGCGGCATTGTGCAGGAGGTTGGCCAGGGCCTGCTGCAGTCGCGCGGCATCGGCCGAGACCTCGAGCGGCGCTTCGGGCACCTTCACCTCCAGGCGGACGCCGTGCTCGGCGAGCCATTCCCTGTGGCCGTCGACCGCGCCGGTGATGACGTCGCAGAGATCGCACGGGCCGGTCTCGAACTGGAGTCGGCCCTGCTTGATGCGCGTCAGGTCGTTCAGGTCGCTGATGAGGCGCGACAACTGCGCCACCTGGCGGTCGACGATGCGCGCGACGTGCCCGCGGTCCGCCGCCGGGTCGCGCAGCGCCCGCGCCGCCACGGTGATGGCCTGCAGCGGTTGCCGCAGTTCATGCGCGAGGACGGCGAGGAAGTGGTCCTTGTAGGCGTCGCGGGAGGCCAGTTCTGCCTCGAGTTGCTTCTCGGCGGTGATGTCGAGGAAGGCGACGGCGACGCCATCGCCAAGCGGCACGGCGATGTTGCGGTACCAGCCGTCGATGCCATCGGCCCGGTAGTGGAGCGTCGTGTCATGCGGCTGGCGCGTCGTCACCACGCTGCAGTACAGCGGGAACAGCGTGTCGCGGTTTCCAGGCACGACGTCCAGCAGCCGCCGGCCGGTGAGCTCGGTGAGCGAGGCGTGCAGGGCGCGTTCGGCGGCGGCATTGGCGTACAGCCAGCGGAAGTCGACGATGGCCCCGGCCTGGTCGCGGACGGCTTCGAGCACGGTGAACGGCTGCAGCGAGGCGTCCTGCGCGGCCCTGAAGCGTGCCTCGCTCGCCGCGAGCGCATCGCGGGCAGCCGTGCGCTCCCGCACCTCCGCTTCCAGCGCCATGCGGGCGTCTTCTGCCTCGCGCCGGGCTCGCTGGAGTCGCTCCGCGCCCACCGCCGTCAACACGCCGATCGTTGCGAAGATCCCCAGGGCCACCAGCGTCGCCGGGTCGTCGATCGCCCAGCGCCGCACGGGCTCCAGCAGCGCATAGCTGACGAACAGCAAGGAGATGGCCAACGACAACAGCCCGGCGCTGAGGCCGCCGGCCAGGCTCGAGAGGATGACCGCGCCGTAGAACAGCAGGAACGGGAAGCGAGGGCCGATCAGCGGCGTCAGGGCCACCTGGGCCGTGCCCAGGGCGAGCGTCAGCGCCGCGGCAAGGGCGTACCGCGCCGGTCCTGCAACGGGGCGTCGCAAGCCAGGCATGTCGGTCAGGGATCCGGGCTCATCGTAGGGAGTGCGCGGCGGCGCGTCAACGCGGCTGATTAGTCCTGTACGATCGCGCCGATGAGTCTCCGTCGCCTCACGCCATCCGTGGCGCGCGCCCTGCGCCTCCTCGTCATCACCGCGCTGGCCGTCGCCGGCCCCGGCGCCTCCTCGGCGCGGCCGACGGGGCAGGGCCGCCAGGCGGCCTCGATCGTCATCACCGGCGGTACGGTCGTCACCGTCGACGACCAACGACGCATTCTCGCGCCCGGCGCCATCGCCATCGCCGGCACCGACATCGTCGGCGTGGGCACGCCCGAGGAGATTGCCGCTCGCTTCGTCGCCAGCGAGACGATCGATGCGACCGGGCAGGTCGTGATGCCGGGCCTCGTGAACACCCACACGCATGCCGCGATGGTGCTGTTCCGCGGGCTCGGCAACGATCTCAACCTGCAGGACTGGCTGACGAAGTACATCTTTCCGGCAGAGGGCAAGACCGTGGCCGCCGACTTCGTGCGGGCGGGCACCCGGCTGGCGGCGCTGGAGATGATCCTCGGCGGGACGACGACCTTCGTCGACATGTACTACTTCGAGGAAGAAGTGGCCAAGGTCGCGCGCGAGGCGGGCCTGCGGGGCGTGCTCGGGCAGACCGTCATCCAGTTTCCCGTCGGCGACGCGAAGACACCCGAGGAGGCGCTGGCGCGCACGCGTGCCTTTGCCACGGCCTTCCGTGGCGACCCGCTGGTCACGCCGGCGGTGGCCCCGCACTCGATGTACACGCTCAGCGCCGAGACGTTGCAGGCGGCCGACCGCCTGGCGCGCGAACTGCGCATCCCGCTGCTGATCCACCTCGAGGAGACGAAGACCGAGCGCGACGACTCGCTGAAGGCGCACGGCCTGACGCCGACCGCCTATCTGTCGAAGCTGGGGGTGCTCGGCCCGCACGTCCTCGGCGCGCACGGCGTGTGGCTCGGCCCCGACGACATCGCGACGGCGGCGAGGGCCGGCATGGGCATCTCGCACAACCCGGAGAGCAACATGAAGCTGGCCAGCGGCACGGCGCCGGTAGCCGCCTACGTGGCCGCGGGCGTGCCGCTCGGCCTCGGTACCGACGGCGCGGCGAGCAACAACGATCTGGACATGTTCGAGGCGATGCGCCAGGCGGCCTTCCTGCAGAAGGTGGTCCGCAACGATCCCACTGCAGCCCCGGCGTCCCTCGTGCTGGAGATGGCGACGCGACGGGGCGCGGCCGCGATCGGGATGGCCGATCGCATCGGCCAGTTGACGCCGGGACGACGCGCCGACGTGATCATCGTCGACACGCGCGCGCCGCACCTGCAGCCGATGTTCGATCCCGTCGCGCAGGTCGTCTACGCCGCGAAGGGCAGCGACGTGCGGACGACGATCGTCAACGGCCGCGTCCTGATGCACGACCGGGTGGTCAGGACGCTGCCGTCAGGCGAGGTGCTCGCGGAGGCAGCGAAGATGGCCGAGCGCGTGAAGGCGGCGCTGCCGAGGTAATTTGAAATTGGAAATTCGAAATTCTTCGCGCGCCGGCTACGCCTGGCGCGGCGAGGGCCGATAGGCCGAGCCGCCGGGAATTTCAAATTTCAAATTTCAAATTGCCACCTATCCCTCGTCGAGCACGCCGATGTAGGGCAGGTTCCGGTAGATCTCGGCGTAGTCGAGGCCGTAGCCGATCACGAAGCGGTCCTCGATGGTGAAACCCACGTAGTCCACGGGGACCTCCACCTTGCGCCGTGAGGGCTTGCTCAACAGGCAGGCTGTCTTCAGCGATCTCGGCCCGCGGGCCCGCAGGATCTCCTGCAGGTACGTCAGCGTGAGCCCGGTGTCGACGATGTCCTCGACGATGATGACGTCGCGGCCTTCGATGCCGGTGTCGAGGTCCTTGACCAGGCGGACCTCGCCCGACGACCGCGTCGCCTTCTGGTAGCTCGAGACGACGATGAAGTCCAGGGTCACCCGCCGATCGAGCGCCCGGACCAGGTCCGAGAAGAAGACGAAGGCGCCTTTCAGCACGCAGACCATGTGCAGGTCGCGGGTGCTGGCATAATCAGCGCGGATCTGTGCGGCGAGGTCGGCCACCCGGGCGGTAATCGCCTCCTGCGTCAGCAGCGGGGTGGGGTGGTCGGGGAGGGACTCGGGATCGAGGGCCATTCGACCGGCGCAGGCTAGCACACATGGCACGTTTCGCGATGATCACGGAGGCCGACGCCCGCATGCTGCCCGAGGGCAGCACGGTGGAGCTGTTGCCCAGGGGGCACATCACCCCGCTGGCCGCCGACACCCTCCGCGATCGGCGCATCACCGTCATCCGTGCCGATCAGGCGGTGGAGGGGGATGGCGCCGACCTCGTACCGGTCGCCCCGGTGCGGCGAATCGTCGTCGGCAGCGACCACACGGGCGTGGCGCTCAAGGCCTTCCTCGTGTCGGCCCTGCGCGGACGCGGACTGGCCGTGGCGGCGGTGGGGCCGGAAGGGGCGGCGCCCGCGCCCGCCGACTACCCGGACATCGCCGAGCAGGTGGGGCTGGCCGTGGTGCGCAAGGAAGCCGACGCCGGCATCGTCATCGACGGCGCGGGACTGGGCTCCACCATGGCGGCCAACAAGGTCGCGGGGGTGCGTGCGGCGCTCTGCCTGAACGAGACGTTGGCGCGCTATGCACGGCAGCACAACGGCGCCAACGTCCTGGCCCTCGGGGCTTCGCTGCTGTCGACCACCGACGCCCTGACCATCGTCGACACGTTCCTGGCCACGCCGATGACCGAGCCGCGCTACATCCGGAGATTGCTGAAGCTGCAGCGCCTCGACAAGACACGCGGGTAGCCCCCGACTCCCGATTCCCGACTCCCGACTCCCGACTCCCGATTCCCGACTCCCGATTCCCGACTCCCGACTCCCGTGTCCTTCACCGCCCTCGACGTCGATCGACTCGTCGCCATCATCACCGAGGAAGTCCTGCGCGCCACCGGCGTGGCCGGACCCGTCGGCCGTTGTCCGTGCCACGACCTGCACGCGGAGTGCTGTCCCGACCGGCTACGCGGGGTGCTCGACGCCGGTGCGTCGCGGCTCGGGCTGCAGGCCTCGGGGGCGCCGACCGGGTCGGTGGCCGGCCTCATCGACCACACCCTGCTCAAGCCCGACGCGACGCGCGCCGAGATCGAGACGCTGTGCGCCGAGGCGCGCCAGTACTCGTTCGCCACCGTGTGCGTCAACCCGACGTGGGTCCCCTCGTGCGCGCGCCTGCTGCGCGGCAGCGCCGTGGGCGTGTGTACGGTGGTCGGCTTTCCCCTCGGGGCGACGACGGCCGACGTGAAGCAGTACGAGACGCGGCGGGTGATCTTCGACGGCGCCACCGAGGTGGACATGGTGATCAACATCGGCGCGCTCAAGTCGGGCGACGTACGCACCGTGCAGCTCGACATCGAGGCCGTGGTCGACGTGTGTCGCGCCGCCGGCATCGTCAGCAAGGTGATCATCGAGACGGCGTTGCTGACCGACGAGGAGAAGGTGACGGCCTGCACCCTGTCCAAGGCGGCAGGCGCGACGTTCGTGAAGACGTCGACGGGCTTTGCCAAGCACGGCGCCACGCCTGCCGACGTGGCCCTGATGCGTCGCGTGGTCGGCGCCGAGATGGGCGTGAAGGCGGCGGGTGGTGTGCGCGACCTGAGCGGCGCGCAGGAGATGGTCAAGGCCGGCGCCACCCGGATCGGGGCGAGCGCCGGCGTCAGGATCGTGCAGGAAGCCAAGGGCGGCGCCGTCGCGTCCGGCCCTGGTGGTGGCTACTGATAATTCGAAATGTGAAATTTGAAATTGATCGGCGGCCGGCCTGTCGGCCTTGCCGCGCGCAGCATCTCGAGGGGCGGCGGCGAAGCCCCGCCCCCCGTGAATTTCAAGTTTCGACTTTCAAATTGTGAGGGTCGGCGTGCGGCCTTCCACCCACTCGGCGACCTGCGAGGGCGAGAACTGGACGCCGGTGTAGAACGGGCCGAACTCGCCGTAGTCGGCACTCGCCTCGTCGAAGCGCATCTCGTAGATCAGCTTCTTGAAGACCACCGGGTCGTCGGCGAACAGGTCGACGCCCCACTCCCAGTCGTCGAAGCCGATCGAGCCCGAGATGATCTGCGTGACCTCGCCAGCGTAGAGGCGGCCGATGTGGCCGTGCTCGCGCATCATGGCGGCGCGCTTGTCGAACGGCGTGCTGTACCAGTTCTTGATCTCGCCGCGCCGCTTGTCCATCGGGTAGAAGCACACGTAGCGGCGAGACGGGAACGCCGTGAACAGGCGGCTGCTGACGCGTCCCTGCTGCGCCTGCATGGCCTCCTTCTGCGCGGCGCGGTACTCGTCGGTGCCGTGCGCGAGTCCACGCTCGGTGAGCTGCTCGTGGATCTTGGCCGTCATCTCGTACATGCCCAGCTCGACGATCGACACATAGGAGGTCGTCGACTCGAACGCCTCGGCGATGGGCAACCGGCTCACGTCCAGTTGTGCCTGCACCAGCGCGTCGAACGTGCGGCGCGCGTGGACCAGCATCAGGTCGGCCTTGTGGCCCAGCATCGCCACGGCGATGGTGGCGCCGTCGCCGGCGACGCTCTGCTCGAGGAAGCCACGCAAGCCGTCGGCCAGTTCGGCGCGCTCGTCGTTGGTGGCCTGCACGAGCGTCGGCCAGGAGACACGGAACATCTGGTGCAGCAGGCACCAGCCTTCGAGGGTTTCAGGTACGGTCAGCACACCGACAGGCTACAACACGCCGCCGGCTCGGCGCGTCAGCGGCGCAGGATCCCCAGCAGGTGGCTGGAGGTGTCGGTCCAGGGGCGGCCGCGCGGGGCCTGCCGGACGTCCCCGAACGTCGTGAGCGCGCCGGGGTCGCGGGCCAGCAGGACCCAGGTGCTGCGAGAGGTGTCGTTGTCGACCAGGTCGTCCTGAACGATCACCGAGGCGAGCCCGGCCGTGGCTCCCCCTGCCTCGACAATGCCTTCGAGGTCGAGGTACCGGTTCGACACGTGGACCGCCAACACGCTCCGCGGGCCGGCCAGGTGGCGGGCATAGATGGCGAACGCCTCTTGCGTGAGCAGGTGCACCGGCACCGCGTCGCCGCTGAACGCATCGACCGCGAACACGTCGAAGCGGCGGGGAGCCGAGGCGGCCAGCGAGAGCCGCGCGTCGCCGTCCACGATCTCGACGCTGGCCGGCGTGTCGCGCAGGTACGTGAACCACGGCCGGTCCCCCATGCTCAACGCGACGACGTCCGGGTCGATCTCGAAGTACACGAATGCGTCACCGGACCGCCCGTAGGCGGCGAGCGTGCCGGTGCCCAGCCCGATCACGCCGACGCGCGCCGGCCGCGACAGGGTCGAGAGCGCGCCGAGTGCCAGCCCGACGCCGCTGGTCGGCGTGTAGTAGGTCGTCGGGCGCATGGCCTTGTCCGATGCCAGGTACTGGTGTCCGTGCATGGTCGTGCCGTGCTGCAGGATGCGGTAGCGATCGCCGTTGTCGAAGGCGGTCTCGCGCACTCGCAGCGCGCCGTAGAAGCTGCGCGACGTGAAGACCGCGTCGCTGGTGAACGTCTTCCAGTCCACGAACGTCTTGCCGGCCAGCACCCCGCCGAGAATCGACAGGAGGAGGCTCGCCGCGACGCCGATGCGACGTCCGGGCGCGGATGTGGCGCTTCCGGACGCGAGGCCGTGCACCAGCGCCAGCAGGAAGGCGGCGGCGGCCAGGGCGAGCGGGTACTCGTAGATGCCGTCGAAGGCCACCGGCGCGCCCAGCGCCACCAGGCCGCTGCCCAGCGCACCGCCCGCGGCGACCAGCAGGTAGAAGCGCGTGAGCCACGCTGGCGCCGGCGCCCGCAGTGCCAGCTCGCCATGGAAGCACCACCCGACGGCGGCCAGTTCGGCCACCGTCACCGCGAGCATGACGCGCGTCGACCACTCGACGAGCGCCGCGGCCGCGCCAAGCGACACCAGCAGCGTCAACAGCGTGCGGTGGTACCACCGCGGCCGCTCGAAGGCGACGATGAAGGTCACCAGGTAGACGGCCAGCGGCACCATCCACAGGAAGGGCACGGCGGCGATGTCCTGCGTGATTCGCGTCGTGGTGGCCTGCAGCAGCGCGGCGGGAACCGCGGCCAGCGCCACCCAGAGGATCTGGGCGTCGCGCCCGGGTGCGTCGTCCTCGCCCGTGGGCGCATCGACCGATGGCCGCGGCACCGCGACGCCGCGCATCCCCAACGCACACGCCAGCAGGGCCGCTGCGCACAGCGCGAAGAGCCACGTCCATGCTCGACCCTGGGCGTGGACGTCGAGCGCGGGTTCGACCAGCAGCGGATAGGAGATCAGTCCGAACAGCGACCCGAGATTCGACAGGGCGTACAGGCGGTACGGGGATCGACCCGGGTAGCGCTCGGCGAACCAGTGCTGGACGAGCGGACTGGTGCTGGCGAGCACGAGGAACGGCAAGCCGATCGCCGTGAGCAGCAACAGGCCGATCTGCCACTCGGGCGATCCGCCCGGCCCGGGCGCCCAGGTGTCGCCGGGCGTGACCGGCGACGGCCACCTGATGGCCCGCCAGGCCAGCAACGCCAGGGTGGTGAGGATCAGCCCGACGTGGACGCGCACCTGCACGTGACGTGGCCGGCGCGCCAGCGCGTGCGCGTACCCGTAGCCGGCCAGCAGCAGCACCTGGAACGCGACCAGGCAGGTGGACCAGACGGCCGCTGCGCCACCGAACCACGGCAGCACCAGCTTGGCCAGCAGGAACTGGATCTGGAACAGCAGGCAGGCGCCGATCGCGATGGCAGTTCCCAGCAGCGCGGCGCTCACGCGTTCACCAACGGAGGGCGTCGAGCAGGTGGCTCGAGGCGTCGGTCCAGGCCTCGGCGGGTCCCGCGGCACGCGGCGTACCGAGTCCGGACAGGCGCGCGGGGTCGCGTGACAGCAGCATCCAGGAGGTCTTCACGGCGTGGCCCGCGTCGGGCTCGTGCTCGACGCTCACCGCGCTGAACCCGGCCGCCGCGCCCCCGGCCTGCACGATGTCTTCAAGGTCGAGGTAGCGGCTCGAGACGTGTACCGCGAGGATGCTGTCCCGGCGCCGCAGGTGCCGGGCGTACAACGTGAAGGCCTCGCGCGTCACCAGGTGTGCCGGCACGGCGTCGCCGCAGAACGCGTCGATGACCAGGATGTCGAACGCCGACCCGGGCGCGCGTTCGAGCGCGAGGCGGGCGTCGCCCTCGACCACCGACACCTCGGCGTGCGAGTCGCGCAGGTACCGGAATACTGGCGTCTCGGTGGTGGAGAGCTCGACGATGCGGCGGTCGATCTCGAAGAAGGTGAAGGCATCGCCGGGGCGACCGTACACGGCCAGCGTGCCGGTGCCGAGGCCGACGACGCCGACGCGCACCGGAGTGGCGGAGGCATGCACGGCGGCGAAGGCGCGACCGATGCCGCTGTCGTGGGCGTAATAGGCCATCGGCTCCCGCCTGCGCGCCTCGTCGAGGAACTGCTGCCCATGCAGCGTGGTGCCGTGCTGCAACAGGCGCACGCGGGCGCCCGAGGGGTGCACTTCGTCGCGCACGCGCACCGGACCGAAGAAGCTGCGGGAGGCGTGCACCACGTCGGCGCCACTGGTGAAGGTGGCCAGCACGAGGCCGGCGCCGACCATGCCGGCGACCCACGCGAGGGCCATCGCGATCGCGCGGTGGCGGGCCCCCGCCGGTCCCGGCGTCGCCTGTCCGTCGATGGCCCTGACGGTGGCCAGCGCCAGCAGCACCGCGATCAGCGTGATCGGGTACTCGATGGTGCTCGTGAAGAGCAGTGGCGCGCCGAGGCCGACCACGGCGCTCCCGAGCACGCCACCGCTCGACACCAGCAGGTAGTAGCGAGTGAGGGCAGACGGCGCCGGAGCGCGCACGGCCAGGTGGGCGTGCAAGGTCAGGCAGCCGAGCGAGAGCATCGTGAGCGTCACGGCGATGCCGATGGCCACCGGCCACTCGGGCAGCGCCAGCACGAGGCACAGCGTCGTCAGGGCGCTCAGCGTGGTGCGCGCGGGCACGCGGCGAATCTCGAAGGCCACGATGAAGGTCAGCAGGTACAGGGCCAGGGGCACCATCCAGAGGAAGGGCATCGCGGCGATGTCCTGCGTCAGGCGGGTCGTCGTGGCCTGCAGCAGCGCCGCAGGGACGGCCGACAGCAGCAGCCACAACGCCTGCGTGGAGAGGGCCGGCGCGGCGGCCGGCGCCGACGCTTCGGCGCGGCGTGGCGCGGCGACCGGCGGCACCCGTCGCATGCGGGCGACGATGCCCAGCATGACGAGGGTGTAAGCGGCGAACCCCACCGACCAGGCCGTGCCCTGCTGCCGCACGTCGAGATATGGCTCGACCAGGAACGGGTAGGTGACCAGGCCGAGGAGCGAGCCGACGTTGGACAGGGCGTACAACCGGTACGGCGAATCGTCGGGGAACAGGTCGGCGTACCACCGCTGGACGAGTGGGCTGGTGCTGGCCAGCACCATGAACGGCAGGCCCACGGCCGTGCCGATCAGCGCGGTGATCTGCCACACCGGCGAGCCGGCAGGCGACGGCTTCCAGTCCTCGCCGGGAGTGATCGGCGACGGCCACGCGAACGCACGAAGGCCGAGCAGCACGAGCACCGAGGCCAGCAGGGCGGCGTGCGTGGCCAGCTGCCGGCGGCGGGAGCCGCGCGTCGCGATGCCGTGCGCATAGGCGTAGCCGGCCAGGAGCAGCGCCTGGTAAATCACCAGAGCCGTCGACCACACCGCGGGCGCTCCGCCGAACCAGGGCAGCACC
This sequence comes from Luteitalea sp. TBR-22, assembly GCF_016865485.1. Classification (NCBI taxonomy): domain Bacteria; kingdom Pseudomonadati; phylum Acidobacteriota; class Vicinamibacteria; order Vicinamibacterales; family Vicinamibacteraceae; genus Luteitalea; species Luteitalea sp. TBR-22. The sequence goes on from NZ_AP024452.1 coordinate 2,862,717, forward strand.
AGCTTGGCCAGCAGGAACTGGACCTGGAAGAGCAGGCAGGCGCCCAGGGCGACGGCCATGCCGAACGCTGCGGCGGCAAACCTCATGACGGCGGCGGGGTGTCCGGGCCGGGGTCGGGGGGCACCATCGGCGCCTGGCTCACCAACAGCGTGCGATGGGCGACGGGCAGCTCGATGCCTTCGTCCTCGAAGCTGCGCTTGACGCGGCGCAGGAACTCACGGCCGATCACCCACTGCTTGCTGGGGACCGTCTTCAGCCGCATCTTCACGTCGACGGCCGCATCGTTGAACCGGTCGACGCCCAGCACCTCCAGCGGACCGAGCATGAACGGCGCGAACTCGACGTCCTGCTGCATGCCGTCGGCGACCCGGGTGAGCACCTGCGTGACGCGGTCGGTGTCCTCGCGGATGTTGACGCTCACCGAGGTCACGTAGAACGAGAAGTCCTTGGTCTGGTTCGACAGCCGCTGGATGCTGCCGTTGGGAATCACGTGGACCGTGCCCGTCTCGTCGCGCAGGATGATGGTGCGCAGCGTGATGCGCTCGACCAGCCCGCCGGTCCCGTCGATGTTGGCCACGTCGCCGACCCGGATCTGGTCCTCGAGGATCAGGAAGAAGCCGCTGATGATGTCCTTGACCAGCGACTGGGCCCCGAAGCCGACCGCCAGGCCGACGATGCCGGCGCCGGTCAGGATGGGCGTGATGTCGACGTTCAACTCGCGCAGGATCATCAACAGCGAGATGGTCGACACCAGCACGTAGATGGTGTTCTGGATCAGGGTGCCGAGGGTCCGGGCCCGCTTGGCGCGCTCGATGACGTCGACGGTCGCCGAGGTGCCGATCTCGCCTTCGAGCCGCCGCACCACGAGCCCGGTCACGTGGACCACCAGCCACGCCAGCAGGGCGATCAGGGCGATCCGCAACCCCGAGCCCGTCAGCCAGGTCGCCAGGTGCTCCGGCGAGAGGCCGATGCGCGACTCGATCCCCACCATCGACATGGCAGGGAAGATCAGGACCGCCGCGACGAGCAGCGTGATGATGAAGCGCACCAGGCGCAGGGCCGCCCGGGTGGACTTGCGCTGGCTCAAGTCACCAGGGACGTGCCGGTTGATGCGTTCGACCAGGGCCGCCAGCACGCGCGACACCAGCTCGGCCACCAGGTAGGCGAGTGCCAGCACGATGACCCCGGCCAGCGTGGCACGCACCCAGTATGGGTAGCCTTCGAAGAGTCCCTGCAACATGGAAAGGCCGATGGCCGGGAAGCTACTTGCCGTAGAGCTCGCCCCGCCGCAGGCGCCGGTACATGTCCAGCGCGTCGTGGAGGATCGTCACCGCTTCGTCGGGACCGAGGAAGTCGGTGACCTCGACGGCCTTGTTCTCCAGGGTCTTGTAGTCCTCGAAGAAGCGCTTGATCTCGCGAAGGGTGTGCCCCGGCAGCTGGGTGTGGTCCATGTAGTCGTTGAACGCCGGGTCGAGGGTGCTGACGGCGATGATCTTGTCGTCCAGCCCCTTCTCGTCGCGCATCCGCATCACGCCGATGGCCCGGGCCTGCACCACGGTCAGGGGGTGCACCGGCTCCTGCCCGAGCACCAGGGCGTCGAGCGGGTCGCCATCGTCACAGAACGACCGGGGGATGAACCCGTAGTTGGCCGGGTAGTAGACCGCGCTGTAGAGCACCCGGTCCAGCCGCATCAGGCCCGACTCCTTGTCGAGCTCGTACTTGTTCTTGCTCCCCATCGGCACCTCGATGACGACGGGGAAGGTCTTCGCGATGAGGTGGTCGTCGACGTAGATGTCGTGCCAGGGATGCATGCCGGGGCAATTGTACCGTTCCGGCCAGGGACAAGGGACGAGGACGCAAGACACGAGGGAGACAAGGGACAAGGGGAGAGGCACAGGGGACGAGGGACGAGGCTGGGTGTGCGGCAGCGGCCGGTCGGAACGGCGGAAACGCGAGCTTGGGACGCTCGTGCCGTGACCCCCGTGGCTGGTCCTCGGTCCCTTGTTCCTGTCCCTCCTGCCTTGTCTTCCTTGTGACTGCGTACCCGTCCCTCGTCCCTCGCCCGCCCGGTACCCTCCCTTATGCATGGCCCGACCGCGATAAGCGCCGGCGGCGTCGCTGTCGTACTCTAGGACGGTTAAATGTCTCGCGTTGCCCACCACCTGTCCGCTGTCGTCGCGTCCTCCATCCGCCCGCGCCGCTCGCCGGCGCTGACGTCGCTCGTCCTGGCCGCCACGGCCGGGCTGGCCGCCTGCGGTGGCGGGCAGGGCAGCCCCGCCGCCAAGGGCGACGGGCGTGGCATCGCCCCCAAGGGCGCGCCGGTGCCGGTCAACGTCCGGCCGGCGCAGGAAGCCTCGCTCGAGCGGGCAGTCACGGTGAGCGGGACCCTGGCGGCCGAGGATCAGGTTGCGTTGGGGTTCAAGGTGGCAGGGCGGATCGAGACCATTGCGGTCGACCTCGGCAGCCGCGTCCAGCGCGGCCAGACCATCGCCCGGCTTGCTCCCGTCGACTTCCAGCTGCGCGTCGAGCAGGCCGAGGCGGCCCTGCAGCAGGCGCGCGCGCGCCTCGGACTCGATCCGAAGGGCGCCAGCGAGGAGGTCGACCCTGACCGGACCGCCGTCGTGCGGCAGGCCCGGGCCGTCCTGGACGAGGCGAAGCTGAACTACAGCCGCGTGAAGACGTTCGTCGACCGCGGCATCTCATCACGCGCCGAGCTCGACTCGGCCGACGCGGCGCTCAAGGTGGCCGACGGGCGCTACGAAGATGCCGTCGAGGAGGTCCGCAATCGACAGGCGCTGCTGACCCAGCGCAAGACGGAGCTCGACCTGGCGCGCCAGCAGCTGAGCGACTCGACGCTCATCGCGCCCTTCGACGGCATCATCCGCGAGCGCACGGTGTCGCCGGGGCAGTACGTGAACGCCGGCGCCCCCATCGCCACGCTGGTCCGGATGCACCCGCTGCGCCTGCAGGCCGACGTGCCGGAGCGCGACGCCAGCAGCGTGAAGGTCGGCCAGGCCGTGAAGGTGCGGGTCGAAGGGGACGCCACCAGCTACGAGGGACGCGTGGTCCGCGTCAGCCCCGCCATCGACGAGCAGAGCCGGTCGCTCCGTATCGAGGCCGAGGTGGGCAATCAGGCCGGCACGATTCGTCCTGGCTCGTTTGCCACCGCCGACATCGTCATTGCCTCGGCGTCGCCGGCCATTGTCGTCCCGGCCAGCGCCATCGTCTCCTTTGCCGGCGTGGAGAAGGTCCTGACCGTGGCGGACGGCAAGGTGGTCGAGCGTCGGATCGAGCTCGGCCGTCGCGAGGGCAAGGCCGTGGAGGTGTTGAAGGGCCTCACGGCTGGCGAACGCGTCATCGTCGAGCCGGGCAACCTGGTCGACGGCGAGGCCGTGAAGGTGAATCCATAGCAACGCCGACCGCCGAACGCCGGACGTGGGCCCGAAGGCCGAGGGCCGCATGACGAAGGCCGAGTAATCCATGCACCAACTCGCAGACATCTGCATTCGCCGCCCGGTCTTCGCCAGCATGATCGTGCTGTCGCTGGTGGTGGTCGGCGCGGCCGCCTACCTGGGGCTCGGGGTCGACCGCTTCCCGTCGGTCGACCTGCCGACCGTGCGCGTCCAGACCGTGCTGCCAGGCGCCTCGCCGGAGGAAGTCGAGGTGCTGGTCAGCCAGCGGCTCGAGGAGGTCATCAACACGGTCGAGGGGATCTCCGAGCTCCGCAGCATCTCCGGCCAGGGCATTTCCCTGGTGCTGGTCACCTTCGACCTCAACCGCGACGTCGACGTCGCGGCGCAGGACGTGCGTGACCGCGTCGCGACCGTGCTCAGTCGCCTGCCGCGCGACGCCCGCCCGCCGGTGATCGCCAAGTTCGACAACGACTCGACGCCGGTCATGTCGATCGCGCTGTCGGGCAACCGGTCGGTGCGCGAGCTCACCGAGCTGGCCGACAAGGTCGCCAAGGTGCAGCTCGAGCGTCGGCCGGGGGTCGGCGAGGTGCTCATCGTCGGGGGCCAGGAGCGGGCCATCAGCGTGTGGCTCGACGCCAACCGCCTCGCCGCCTACGGAATCCCGGTGAGCGCCGTGCGCGATGCCCTCGTGCGCCAGAACGCCGACCTGCCGGGCGGCAACGTGACGACCGACGTGCAGGAGCGCGTGCTCCGGACGATGGGGCGCGTCACCACGCCGGCCGACTTCGCCAACATCGTGATCACCAACCGCGGCGGCGTGCCGCTGCGGATCAGCGACGTCGGTCGGGTCGAGGACGGCACCAAGGAGCAGCGCAGCCTGGCGCGCCTCGACGGCAAGCCCACCGTGATCATGGAGGTGCGGCGCCAGTCTGGTGCCAACACGGTGGCCGTGATCGAGGGGATCAAGGACGTCATGCCGCGCGTGCAGGCGCAGCTGCCTGCCGACGTGAAGCTCGACGTCATCCGCGACCAGTCGACCTACATCTACAACGCGCTGCACGAGATCAACACCCACCTCGTGCTGGGCAGCGTGCTGGCGTGCCTGGTGGTGATGCTCTTCATGCGCAGCTGGCGCTCGACGATCATCGCCGGCATCGCCATCCCCGCCTCGGTGATCTCGACGTTCGGCGTGATGCGCGCGCTCGACTTCACGCTGAACAGCGTCACCATGCTCGCCCTGGTGCTGATGGTCGGCATCGTCATCGACGATGCGATCGTGGTGCTGGAGAACATCTTCCGGTGGGTGGAAGAGAAGAAGATGGACAGCTTCGCGGCGGCCAAGGCGGCGACCGCGGAGATCGCGCTGCCGGTGATGGCGACCACGTTGAGCCTGGCCGTGATCTTCATCCCGGTCTCGTTCATGTCGAGCATCTCGGGACGTTTCCTCTACCAGTTCGGCATCACGGCGGCGGTGGCGATCCTGGTCAGCCTGCTGGTGAGCTTCACGCTGACGCCGATGATGAGCGCCAGGCTGCTCAAGGGCGAGGTCGCCAAGCACCAGGGGAGCCACGGCGCCAGTTCCCGCGCCGGCTTCTACCGCCACATCGACGGGTTCTACACGCGCGCCCTCGGCTGGTCGATGCGGCACCGCGCGCTCGTGATGGCCATCGGACTGGTGGTCGCGCTGTCGTCGATTCCGCTATACGGCCTCGTGCGGCAGGAGTACGTGCCGAGCGACGTCGACGAGGCCGAGTTCGAGGGCAACGTGAACGCGCCCGAGGGCACCAGCGTCGCGGCCATGGACGAGGCCATGCGTCGCATCGAGTCGGAGGTCCGGCGGATCCCGGGCGTGCGGACGGTGCTGGCCACGGTCGGTGGCAGCTTCCTCGGTGCGGTCAACCAGGCGCAGCTGTACATCCGCATCGCGCCGCACGAGGAGCGGTTGTTCTCCATCAGCCGGCTGCTGAAGGAGACCCTCCGCCTGCAGCCCTGGAAGGCCTTCGAGGGCAACTACACGCAGCGCGAGGTGATGGGGCGCGTCCGGGCCGTGATCCGCAAGTACCCGGACCTGCGCGGCGGCCCGCGCAACGTCCAGTCGTTCAACTTCGGCGGCGGGCCGTTCGAGATCGACGTGTCGTTGCAGGGGCCCGTGCTCGAGGACCTCGCGCGCTTCACCGAGCAGCTCCGCAAGAAGGCGCCGGAACTCGGCGTCGTCGATGCCGATACCACGCTCAAGCTCGATCGTCCCGAGCTGCGCGTGCAGATCGATCGGGCCCGGTCGGCCGACCTCGACGTCGACACCCAGGACGTCGCCTCGGCCCTGCGCCTCCTGGTGGGCGGCGACGACGAGGTGACCCGCTATCGCGACGTGGCCATCAACGACGACTACGACGTGCAGTTGCGCCTGACCGACGCCGACCGCCGCGACGTCGCCACCATCGGCCGCCTGCTCGTGCCGTCGCGCGATGGCAAGCTGATCCGCCTCGACAACCTCGTGACGATCGAGCAGTCCACCAGCCCGTCGCGCGTCGACCGCCTCGACCGCCAGCGCGACGCGCGCGTCCGCGGCAACGTCGCCCAGGGCTACGCGCTCGCCGACCGCCTCGCGGTGCTGCGGCAGGCCGCCGACGACATGAAGCTGCCGTCCGGCTACGTCTTCACGATCGGCGGACGCGGCAAGGAACTCGAGAAGACGTTCGTCGAGTTCCTCTGGGCGTTCTCGCTGTCGGTCATCTTCATGTACATGATCCTGGCCGCGCAGTTCGAGAGCGTCATCCACCCGTTCACGATCCTGTTGTCGCTGCCGCTCTCGGTGCCGTTCGCGCTGCTGTCGCTGTGGGCGACGGGCAACACGCTCAACCTGTTCTCGGCGCTCGGCCTCCTGGTGCTGTTCGGCGTCGTGAAGAAGAACTCGATCCTGCAGATCGACCACATGAACAACCTGCGGGCGCACGGCATGCCGCGCGGCGAGGCGATCATCCAGGCCAACCGTGACCGTCTGCGCCCGATCCTGATGACGACCCTCGCCCTGGTCGGGGGCATGCTGCCGCTGGCGCTGGGCACCGGCCCAGGCGCCGAGGAGCGCCGGACGATTGCCGTCGTCGTCATCGGCGGCCAGACGCTGTCGCTGCTGCTCACGCTGCTGGTCACGCCGGTGGCCTACTCGGTCTTCGAGGACCTCGCGGCGACCGAGGGCTGGAACCGCCTGCGCTCCAGGCTGACCGGGTGGAAGCCGACGCCAAGGACCGCCGCGTAGGCATTTCAGGATTGCAGAATTTCAGAATGTCACCACCGCCGAAGCGTCTCGAAGGTTGGCGGTGGTCATGAAATTCTGAAATTCCTGAACTTGTGCAAGTATCCCGTCCACCCATGGCTCAGCCCTCAGCCACGCGCGACAGCCAGCGCGCCATCACCCTGTCGGTGATGGTCGCGGCGCTCGGCTACTTCGTCGACATCTACGACCTGCTCCTGTTCAGCATCGTCCGCGTCCCCAGCCTGCGCAGCCTGGGCATCGAGGGCGACGAGCTGCTGCGGGCCGGGGAGCGGCTGCTCAACATGCAGATGACCGGCATGTTGCTCGGCGGGCTGTTGTGGGGCGTGCTCGGGGACCGCAAGGGCCGCCTCAGCGTGCTGTTCGGGTCGATCTTCATGTACTCGGCGGCCAACATCGCCAACGCGTGGGTGCAGAGCGTCGAGGCGTACGCCTGGCTGCGGTTCATCGCCGGCATCGGCCTGGCCGGTGAACTGGGCGCCGGCATCACGCTGGTCAGCGAGATCATGCCGAAGGAGACCCGTGGCTACGGCACGACCATCGTCGCCGCGACGGGCATCCTGGGCGCCGTCTTCGCGGCGCTGGTCGGCGACATGTTCGACTGGCGCGTCTCCTACATCGTCGGCGGCGTGATGGGCTTCGCGTTGCTGGCGCTGCGCATCGGCGTGTACGAGTCGGGCATGTTCGAGGCCGTCAAGCAGATCGGCAGCAGCCGGGGCAACGTGCTGCAGCTGTTCAACCGGTGGGATCGAGCCCGCAAGTACTTCGCGGTGATCCTGATCGGCGTGCCGATCTGGTACGTGATCGGCATCCTCATCACCTTCTCGCCGGAACTGGGCAAGGCGCTCGGCATGACCGAAGTCCCCGCGGCGGGGCGGGCGGTGATGTTCGCCTATCTCGGGTTGGCGGGCGGCGACTTCGCGAGCGGGTTCTTCTCGCAGTTCATCGGCAGTCGTCGCCGCGTGGTGCTGCTCTTCCAGCTGCTGACGACGGTGTTTGTCGCCACCTACTTCTTCCTCGCGCCCTTCACGTTGACCGGCTTCTACGCGCTGTGCGTCGCGCTCGGGTTCAGCGTCGGCTACTGGGCGGTGTTCGTCACGGTCGCCTCGGAACAGTTCGGCACGAACATCCGGGCGACGGCCACGACCACGGTGCCCAACGTGGTGCGCGGATCGGTGGTGCTCCTGACCTCGTCGGTGGCGTGGCTGCGCCCGCAGGTCGGCGTCGTGCGCAGCGCCATCATCGTCGGCATGGTGGCGCTGGCCATCAGCTACGTCGCCCTGTGGGGCCTCGAGGAGACCTTCGGGAAGGACCTCGATTACGTGGAGGAGTAGAGGGCGGGGAAACCGCGGGCGCGCCGGGAGCGTCCTTCCGGAATGGCATGACCACCGACGTGTTGCCAGCCACCATCGATCTCCATCGTCCCCTGAAGCGGGCCACCTTCGAACTGTCCACCACGGCGTGGCTGCCGCAGTCGGTGGACGAGGTCTTCCCGTTCTTCGGCGACGCCCACAACCTGGACATCCTGACGCCGCCCTGGCTCCGCTTCGCGATCCTCACCCCGAAGCCGATTCCGATGCACGCAGGTACGTTGATCGACTACCGCATCAGCCTGCGCGGCCTCCCGATGCGTTGGCGCACCCGCATCAGCCTCTGGGAACCGAACCGTCGCTTCGTGGACGAGCAGTTGCGCGGGCCGTACCTCGAGTGGATCCACACCCACACCTTCGAGCCGCTCGACGGGGGCACGTTGATGAAGGACACGGTGCGGTATCGGGTGCCAGGGGGCGGACTGGTCAACCGCTTCTTCGTGCAGCACGACGTGGAGCGGATCTTCCGCTATCGCCTCGAGGCGCTCCGCAGGCACTTCGGCTGCGGCCCGAGCCCGCACGACCGCGACGTGGCCGTGCGGCGGCTGCGGTGATTGTGGCGATGTGAAATTTGAAACTTGAAATTCGACGGCGGCCTGGCCTTCGGCCGCCTTGGCGCCAGGCGCAGCCGGCGCGCGAGAATTGCAAATCTCAGATTTCGAATTACTGAGGCCGCTCCATCGGGGGAAGGACCGCCAGGAAGTCCTGCTCGAATCGCCGCGCATACTCGCCCAGCAGGTGCTGCACGCGATCGTAGTCGGGCGATCCGACGATGAGCGCGACGTGATGGCGCTTGGCGGGGCGCAGCACGATCTCCGGATCGGTGTACGCGCCCGTGTCGGGCCACTCCTGGCGGGCGAGGGCGAGCACGACCCCCGCGTAGTCGCCCCGCTGCGGCGGCAGCGCATACGGCTCCTCGCCCCTGGCGATTTCCAGGTTCGCCCACTCGCGCCAGACGTTGACGCCGGTGGCTGCCTCGAGCGAGTCGGCGATGAACGCGCCGCCGACGCGCCCGGCCACTTCGAGGAAGTAGAACTCGCCGTCGGCCGAGCGGATGAACTCGGCGTGCGTGGCGCCGCGCTTGAAGCCCAGCGTCGTCAGCAGCGCCCGGTTCATCTCCAGCAGCGCCCGCTCCTCGTCCGAGCCGCGACGCACGGTGTTGGTGAGGAAGACGCCGCCCGAGTGGGCCACTTCCATCGGTGGTCGCCAGTACCGGTTGACCCCGGCGAAGATCACCTCGCCGCCCTCCACGAGGGAGTCGACGTGGAACACGTCCCCGGGGACGAACTTCTCGAGCAGGTAGTGCGTGGATCGCTCGGTCACCACCGGACGCGCGTCGAGGGCGTCGATGGCGCGCCAGACCAGCTCGGGGTCGTGCAGCTTCTGGATGCCGACCGCCGACACGTCCGACCGGGGCTTGAGCACCCAGGGGCCAGGCACCGCCTGCATGTACCCGCGGATCTCGTCGTAGTTGAGCACGTGGACGAAGTCGGGCACGCGGATGCCGGCCTCGAAGGCCTTGACGCGCATGGCCAGCTTGTCGCGGAACAGGCGCGCCGTGGTGGTGCCCATGCCCGGGATGCGCAGGTGCTCGCGGATCATCGCCGCGTGCATGACGTCGTACTCCTCGAGGGCGACGATGCGGTCCACGCGGTTGTGACGGGCGAACTCCGAGACGACCTCCACGAAGACGTCCGCGCCGGCCGCATTGGGCACCGTGAGCGTCTCGTCGATGCTGTCGCGCGCCCAGTCCTCGTCCCGGAGCTTCTCCTTGATCACCAGCACGACGCGGCAGCCGCGGCGCCGCAGCTGGCGCAGGAACTCGTTGCCCTTGAAGTAGCTCGCAAGACAGACGACGGTCATCGACGCACCATGGGAGTGTTCAGGACGGCAGGGACGCAGGGCACCGACGCGACGCGCGGGGAGCGAGGGTGGGGGGCGACGGAGACCGCCGGGCGTCCTGCCAGGACCAATCCTTCACAATCTGAACGAATTCGCCGGAACCTGCAATCGCAAATTGACGCAATGGCGTCGCTGCCGTTCCGGTCTCACTCCAGGATCTTGGCGCGCAGCGCCGCGTCGGGCAGTTCGCAGGCGGGCAGCATCCCGGAGATCCGGTGCCGGATGGCGGCCACCACGCGGTAGGCCGCATCCCGCAACGGCCTCGGCACCAGCAGGAGGACACCGGCGGCCGACCACGGGCGGCCCAACTGGACGGCGATGCGGAGGACGGCGTCGGACCGCAGCCAGGTCCCTTCCTCGTCCAGCAGGACCATCGAATTGGGGGCCAGGCCGACGCCCGCCTCGGCCAGCAGGCGGGTCCCCGCGGCGGCCTGTCGCGCCGCGAAGCGGAAGCGGTCGCGCCGGTCGTGACGATGGATGAAGCGCACGGAGCGCTGGCAGAACAGGCAGTCGCCGTCGAACACCACGGTGGCGGGCACGCGCAACCTCCAGAGGTGAGACGTCAGCCGATGCGCATCGGCCCCCGCGGCCGGTCGTCGAACGTCTCGCCCGGGTAGAGCACCTGCTCGAGGAAGAGCCCGGCGGCCGGCGCGGTCAGGCGCGCCACCTCGGCCCCGTCGCCGCGCAGCAACCGGGTCACGTCGGCCTCGCGCAACTCGCCCGTGCCCACTCGCACGAGCACGCCCACCATGCGCCGCACCATCCGCCAGAGGAAGTGCGAGCCGGTCACCCTGATCAGGACCAGCGCGTCGTCTTCGACGATCTCCACCGCATCGACCTGCACGATGGTGCTCTTCTCGTCGGCGTCGTCGTCGGTGAACGCCTCGTAGTCGAGCCGACCCACCAGTCGCGCCGCGCCACGCCGCATGGCCTCGACGTCGAGCGGGTCGCGCACCCACCACACGAAGGGCTTGGCGAACGCCGTGCGCCGCCGGCTCACCTGGTACACGTAGCGGCGCGCCACGGCATCGTGCCTGGCGTGGAAGCGGTGCGGCACCGTGCGCAGGTCGCGCACGCAGATGTCGGAGGGCAGCGCCTCGTTGAGGCGTGCCAGCAGCGTCGCAGGTGGCAGGGTGGTGGCGACGTCGAGGTGCGCCACCTGACCCAATGCATGCACGCCGGCGTCGGTGCGACCCGCGCCGTAGACCTCGACCCGGTCCCGGCGGCCGGTGACCTTCTGGACGGCCTCGAGCAGGTCGCCCTGCACGGTGCGGGCGTTGCGCTGCACCTGCCAGCCGGAATACCGGGTGCCGTTGTACTCGACGAGGAGGCGAAAGCGGGGCACGGCTACTGCCCCGGCCCGATGGTCGGGGCAGCGGGCAGCGAGGCCCGGCCGATGAGCTGGCCGCCTTCGGTCTCGACGTCGACGTGCAGCGCCTTGCCGGCCAGGTCTGGCGACAGCGACAGCGGCGTCCAGAGTCGGTAGCCTTCCTTGCGGCCGCCATCGACGTCGTACCACCGCGAACGCTTGATCGCCTGGTCCCCCAGGTACCACACGTGCCGCACCCGATCGTGCAGCCCGCTCGGCGCGTGGATCGCCGTCACCACGTACACCTGGCCACGCGGGTCGCTGGGCGTCGCGGCGATCACCTTGCGGATCTGCGGCCCGTTGCGCATGTCCACCTGCGTGCCGAACGCTGCCGCCTGGATCCGCAGCGGCGCCGGCGGGATGAACGGCCGGCCGTACTCGACGATGAGGAACAGGCCGAGCACGATGAGCCCGCCGGCGAACCACGTGCGCTGCCAGTCGATCCGCTTCTCGCTCATGATCAGCGTGGTCGCGCCGAGGGCCGCGATCCCGGCCGCCATCCACAGCGCCTGCGCCGACCGGATCTGCCAGAGGATCGGCAGCGCCGCCGCCGCGCCGGCGAACACCGAGAAGGCGAAGAACAGGGCGGTCAGCACGCGCCGCATCGCGACGTGCCGGTCGTAGACCAGGTCCATCGTGGAGAGCAGTGCCGCGGTGGCCAGCAGCACGACGAACAGCACGTTGCGGCTGCCCGTCGTCGTGCTCAGCCAGTACACGGGCAGGATGAAGAACAGCAGCTGCTGGTAGAAGTTCTTGTTCAAGTAGTTGATGACCAGTTGCGCGCGCAGCCGCCACGTGCGCGACAACCCGCCGCCCCGCACGATGAAGGGCAGCGCCATGCTGGTCACCCAGATGAACCCCACGTGGATCACCGCGATGCGCAGGTACGCGACGTTGCGCGAGCCGAGCCACATCACGCCGATGCCGAAGGCGAGCGCCCAGAGGCTGTGGAGCCACCAGAGCTGCGTCTCGTGGGCCTCGAGCCAACCGGTCGCGCCTTCCCAGGCCGCGCGCGGCAACCAGCGCAGGGCGGGGCGCTCACGGGGTTCGTCGAGGACCTCCACTCCCCAATTCTACGGGACGCGTCCCCCTTGCTGCCGGGCCTGCTTGCGCAGGCGATCGATCAGGTCGCGCAGGTCGTCGGGCAGCGGCGCCGTCAGTTCGACCTGCGCGCCGGTGACCGGATGCGCGAAGGCCAGGCGTTGCGCGTGCAACGCCTGCCTCGGGAACCGCACGCCGTGGCCCGGCGCTCCCTCGCGTGGACGGTAGCGGCGATCGCCGACCAGGGAGTGGCCCCGCAAGTGCGCCTGTGCCCGAATCTGGCCTTGCCGGCCCGTGTGCAAGGTGATCTCGAGGAGCGTCGTCTCGGCAAACCGACTCACCACGCGATAGGCGCACGACGCGTCGCGTGCCTCGGGATCGCCCTCGCGCGCCGGTCGCTGCACGAAGGCCTCCTCGTCCCAGCTCAGCCGATCTTCCCAGATGCCCTCGGCGGGCGACGGGTGGCCGTTGACCAGCGCCAGGTAGATGCGGGTCGGCGTGCGGCGTGCGAACTGGTGCACGAGGGTCATCCGCGCCCGTTCCGTGAGGGCGAAGAGCACGAGCCCCGAGGTGTCCTTGTCGATCCGGTGCACGACCAGCGGCGCCCGGGTGCGGTGCGAGCGGTATCGGTCGTGGAGCAGTGCCAAGACGGATGGCGTGGCGCTCTCGCCGTCGAGCGGCACGGTGAGCAGGCCGGCAGGCTTGTTGACCACGACCAGCGACTCGTCCTCGTGCAGGATGTCGAGCCCGTCACGTGCGGCAGGCCGTGGGGCCTTCGCCGCCGAGCCCGGACGGTCCATCCAGAGGCGAATACGGTCGCCGACGGCCAGTTCCCTCGACGCTGCCGGCAGGCCGACCTCCTCGTCGTTGACGAAGACGCGGCCGCGCGCCAGCGCGTCGGCGGCGCGGCTGCGAGACGCGGCACGGCCCGGGACCGCCAGGAACTTGTCGAGGCGCTGCCCGGCATCGGCGTCCTGGACCTCCCAGGTCTGGTCACTCTTCACTCGACAAGCGTACCGCTTCGGCGTCGTCGGGCGTCGGTGCATGGCCCTGTGGGGCAGGGGCGGCGCATGGTCGGGTCGGGGCCGCGCCTCGTGCTACCCTGCCGGCCGGCCATGCGCATCGGAATCGACCTGGGCGGCACCAAGATCGAGGCTCTGGCACTCGGCGACCACGGCGAATCGCTCCATCGCGAGCGGCTGCCGACGCCGCGGCACGACTACGAGGGCACGCTGGCGGCGATCGGCGAACTGGTGCGCCGCTGCGAGAGCGCCACGGGCAGGACGGGCACGGTCGGCGTCGGCATGCCCGGGGCGATCTCGCCGGCGACCGGCCTGGTCAAGAACGCCAACTCCACCTGGTTGAACCGCCAGCCCTTCGCCGAGGATCTGCAGCGGGTGCTCGGGCGTCAGGTCCGGTTCGCCAACGACGCCAACTGCCTCGCCCTGTCGGAGGCCACCGACGGCGCGGCGGCGGGCGCGCCGGTCGTGTTCGGCGTGATTCTCGGCACCGGGGTCGGTGGCGGACTCGTGGTCAACGGCAACGCGGTGATTGGCGCCAATGCCGTGGGCGGGGAGTGGGGTCACAACATGCTGCCCTGGCCGGAGGACGACGAATATCCCGGTCCCGCCTGCTACTGCGGCCTGACGGGCTGCATCGAGACGTGGCTGTCGGGTCCGGCCTTCGCCCGCGACTTCCTGCACCATGCCGGACGCGAAGCGACGGCGGCGCAGGTGCTCACGATGGCCGAGGGCGGCGACGCCGAGGCCGAGGCCGCGTGGCGGCGCTACGAGCGGCGCCTGGCCCGCGCCCTCGCCAGCCTGATCAACATCGTCGATCCCGACGTCATCGTGGCCGGCGGCGGCCTGTCCAACGTCGGGCGCCTGTTCACCAACGTTCCTGCGTTGTGGGAGCAGTGGGTGTTCTCCGACCGCGTCGACACGAGGTTCGTGCCGGCCATGTACGGGGACTCGAGCGGCGTGCGCGGCGCGGCCTGGCTGTGGTGACGCGCCATGTCGTGACGGGCTGGCGCCCGGCGCGATCGTCGTCGCCGTCGCCCTGCTCACACCGTAGCCGCCGCCCTGCTCACACCGTAGCCGTCGCCCTTGGGCGACGGTCAGTCAGTGCTGCCGCGCTGCGCGTCGGGCAAGCCCGACGCCTACACATCGAGGCGAGCCCGACGCCTACACATCGAGGCAAGCCGGGCGCCTTCAGCCCCGGGTCGAGCCCGACGCCTGCACCGGGGCAGGCGCGACGCCTAGACGCCCCGCAATTGCGCGACGAACGCCGCGACCTCCGGGTCGGCGGGCGCCGCGCGCACCTCGTCGAGCGTCCCGGACTGCACGAGGCGGCCATCGTGCATCACCGACAGCCGGTCGCCGAGCAGCGCGGCCTCCTCGAGGTCGTGGGTCACGAACAGGATGGTCTTGCGCACCCGTTGCTGCAGTGCGCGTAGCTCCTCCTGCAGCTTCCGGCGCATCAGGGCATCGACGGCCGAGAACGGCTCGTCCATCAACAGCACGTCGGCGTCGGTGGCGAGCGCGCGCGCGATGCCGACACGCTGCTGCATGCCGCCCGACAACTCGCGCACGTCGCGGTCGCCCCAACCGGCCAGGCCGACCAGCGCGAGCTTCTCCTCGACGATGGCCCGACGCGTCGCCGGGGGATCGCCGCGCAACTCGAGGCCGAGCGCGACGTTCTCGGCCACCGTGCGCGTCGGCAGCAGCGCGAACTGCTGGAAGACCATGGCGACGCGCCGCCGTCGGACCTGCCGGAGGCGCTCCTGGTCGCAGGTGGCGACGTCGACGTCGCTGTCGCCGTCGGTGATCCACACGTGCCCCCGCGTCACGGCGGTGAGCCGGTTGGCCGTCCGCAGCAGCGTCGACTTGCCGGATCCGGAGGGGCCGACCAGCACCGAGAGCTCGCCACGCCTGACCCCGAGCGAGGCCGCGCGCACCGCGACCAGCACGTCGTGGCGCTCGGCAACCTCCGTCCGCGTCGCGCCGGCATCGCAGTCGGCCAGCGCGGCGGCCAGCCGTCGCGCCCGCGAGCGCGCCGGGCCGCGTGGGAAGAGCACGTCCACGGCGTCGAAGCGGAGCACGTCGCTCACCGGCGGTCGTTCCGATCGCTGGGGCGGGCGAGCCGATCGAGGATGATGGCGACCAGTACGATCGCCACGCCGGCCTCGATGCCCATCCCCACCTGCACCGTGTTCAGGGCGCGGACCACCGGGACGCCGAGCCCGCCCGCCCCGACCAGCGCGGCGATCACGACCATGGAGAGGCTGAGCATGATGCACTGGCTGATGCCGGTGAGGATGGCCGACGCCGCGCTCGGCAACTCGATCTTGGTGAGCAGCTGCCATGGCGTCGCGCCGAAGGCCTGTCCGGCCTCGACGAGCGGCCGCGGCACCGAGGCGATGCCGAGCTGCGTGAGGCGAATCGGCGCGGGCAGCGCGAAGACCACCGTCGACAGCAGGCCTGGCACCACACCGAGGCCGAAGAGCACGAGCGTCGGCGTGAGGTAGACGAAGGTCGGCAGCGTCTGCATCAGGTCGAGCACCGGTCGCAGCGCCGCGTCGACCGCCGGCACGCGAGCCGCCAGGACGCCGACGGGCACGCCGATGGCGGTGCTCACACCGGCCGCCACGAGCACGAGGGCGAGCGTCTCCAGCGTCGCGGCCCAGTACCCGAGATTCATGATCAGCAGCAGCGCCGCGAGCACGAAGACCGCAAGCGCGAGGGAGCGTCGCCGCCACCACGCCGCGGCGACCAGGAGCGCCATCAGGAGCGGGGCCGGCGTGCGGGTCAGCGCGGCGTGCGCGCCGCCGACCACGGCCGCCACGATGCGCGACACGAGGTCGAAGCCGCCGCGCGCGTGGCCTCGCGCGACGTCGACCAGGGTGGTCGCCGCCCGGCCGAGAGGCAGCTTGTGGGCGGTGATCAGCCGCTCGAACGATCCGCGGCGATCGCCCTCGAAGGCACCGGTGGCTCCGGGCGGGGACACCGGCACGCGGGCCGTCACGCCCGTCAGCCACGCCTCGCGACGCGCCGGGTGGGAGGCGATCCACGAGCGGGCGGCCTCGGCCGGCGAACGACGCTGCGTCAGGATGGCGTCCATCCACGCGTTCTCCTCGTCGACGGTGAAGACGAGGTTGCGGAGGAGGCGACCCACGTTGGGGCAGGCGGCCGCGTACCCGCGCCGCGTCAGCGTGTGCACGGTGGCGCCGCCGTAGTCGGGCCCGAACCAGGCGTCGCCACCCGACAGGTACCGCAGTGCGATGCGCGTGTTCATCGGATGGGGCGCCCATCCCAGGAACACGATGGGCCGACGTGCACGCACCGCGCGGTCCACCTCGGCCAGCATGCCCTGCTCGCTCGATTCCACCAGGGTGAAGCCCCGCAGGCCTGCCGCGCCCGTCCTGATCATCGCCAGCAGGGTCTCGTTGGCCTCGTTGCCGGGCTCGATGCCGTGGATGCGCCCTCCCAGCGCCTGGCGGAAGCGCCCGATGTCGGCGAAGTCGCGCAGGCCTTCGTCCCAGAGGTAGGCGGGCACCGCCAGCGTGTAGCGCGCGCCTCGCAGGTTGGTCGCCACGACGTCCACGGCGTGATCGGCGAGGTAGGGCGCCAGCATCTCCTGCTGCGACGGCATCCAGTTGCCGAGGAAGACGTCGACGTCGGCGTTGCGGAGCGAGGCGAACGTCACCGGCACCGACAGCACCGTGGTGCGGGGCTCGTACCCGAGGGAGGTGAGGAGGTCGGCCAGCACGGCCGTGGTCGCGCTGACGTCGGTCCAGCCGACGTCCGAGAGACGAACGACCCGGCAGGCGTCGGGGTCAGGGGGCGCAGGCGCCTGCGCGAACGTCGGGCTCGTCAGGGCCAGCAGCGCAGCCGCGACGAGCCAGCCTCGCCGGTCAGCGACAGATTGCGACACCGGGGCGCGCCGCGTCGACGGCCAGCGTGATGCGCGTCACGTTCCGCGCCCCGACCTCGATGGTGCAGTCGCTCGTGAAGGCGCTGCCGCTGGCGGTCACGACCTGAAGCCGGTAGGCGCCGGGGGCCACCGCGGGCGCCGCGAAGACACCGGAACCATCGCTCACCACGTCGGAGGGGCCCGATGTCCGTCCCGCGGCATCGAGGCGAACCTGCGCGCCGTCCACTGGGGCGCCCGTGCCGTCCTCGAGCGTCCCGAGGACGTGGCCCACGGTGTCCTTCCAGGGGGTCGCCGGGCGCGGGACGGGCACGAGGAACAGGGGCGGCTGTCCGGGATCGACCACCTGACCGCTGGTGGTGCGTCCCGTGCGCAGGGCGGAGGCGAAGTCCTCGACCGGCCGCTGCGGCGTGTCGCGACCGACCGGCTGCGACAGCGGGTTGTTGACGACGGGGGCGTTGTTGGCTGCGAGGGAGAAGAACGTGATGCCGCCGCTCGGGCCTGCGGCATCGAGGGCGCCGCGGGCCTGCCGCATCGTCCCCTCGAGGGAGTTCTGGTAGGCGCCGAGCCCGATCACGAAGGGACGCGCCGGCTGCGCCGTGGCGAGCCACGTGAGCCAGCCGGTGAACTCGTCAGCACCGGACGTCACGTGTTCCTGCCGGTAGACCTGCGGCACGATGACGTCGACCGAGCCGTCGGCCGCCCATCGGAACCAGTCCTGGAACACGCGCCCGTACGCGACGGTGCCGCGCGAATCACCTTGCGGGGGCGCGCCGCTGGCGTTGGCCGACACACTCACCACGAGCGAGGGGCGCACGGCGAGCGCGGCGAGCGCCACGCGACGGGTAAGGGCCGAAATCTGCTCGCGACGCCAGTCGCTCCAGGCGGCGTCGTCCTGGCCCGGCAGCCCCGTCTGGCCGGTGCGGGCCCGGAAGCGTGCCACCGACACGGCGTTGTAGCCGATGCTGGCGCTGCCCGACGGAGCTTCGGGGTAGTGCAGGGCGTCGATGCGCAACCCGTCGACCGGGTAGCGCTGCACCAGTGCCGTCACCAGGTCGACGACGTAGGTCGCCGCGGCCGGGTGGCCGAAGTCGAGCCAGTAGTCGTTGCCGAACCGGTAGCCCTCCATGGAGGTGCCATTGCCGTCGGGCTGCAGCGTGCGGGTCAGCCAGTTCTCGGCGCCCTCGACCAGGCGGCCGCCGTTGAAACCGTGGCGGATGAAGACGTGGCGCGGGTCGGACGGTGCGGTCGAGAGGTGCCAGACCGGGCCGAGGGTGACCAGCGCATGCACCTCGATGCCGGCCGTACGGGCCTTCGCGATGATGTCCCCGAGCGGGTCGAAACCGGGATCGATGGCGACGTTCTCGGGGGCCGGCTCGCCCGAATCGAGGTAGAACGCGTCGCCACGCCGTCGCACCTGCACGTACAGCACGTTGGCGTGCATGGCGGCGGCGCGCGAGACCACCAGCGAGACGTCCTCAGGCGATCCGACCCGGCTGTTGAAGGTGTCGACGAAGGCCGCCCGCCAGCGGGGGACCGCGTCCTGGGCGTAGGAAGGCGCACTGACCGCACATACCGCCAGCGTGACGGCCAGGAGGCCGGTCAACCACCGGGGCAGGCGGTCGTTCAAGAGCCCGGACAGGGTTGAACGGCCACGCACGCTGATGCGATGGTAATGAGCCATGCGTCCGTTTGTCCACGCTTCAGTCGGGATGAGTCGCGGTCGTCCCGCTGGTCCGGCGTGAATTTCGTCTCCTGGGCCTTCGCGGCGCTTCTGCTGATCGTCTGGCTCGCTCGCGTCACCGTGGGCAGGCGCAAGGTCGAGCGCCCCTACGTCTGGGTCCTGCTGGTAGCCAGCCTCGTGTTCTATGGCTGGCACATTCCCGCCTACCTGTGGGTCCTGCTGCTGTCGGCCGCCATCGACTACCAGGCCGCCATGGCCCTGGAGCGGCCCGGCAGGTCGGAGCGTGCTCGCAAGGCCATCCTCGCCGTGTCCCTGGGCACGAATCTGGGCCTGCTGGCCTTCTTCAAGTATTTCGGGTTCGCGCTCGACAACCTGCAGTGGGCGTCGGAGCGGGTCGGCCTGCCCTTCGATCGGCCGACCTGGTCGGTGGTCCTCCCGATGGGCATCAGCTTCTACACGTTCCAGTCGATGAGCTACACGATCGACGTCTACCGACGGGAGCTGCGGGCGCTGGCGAGCTTCCGCGACTTCCTCCTGTTCATCGCCTTCTTTCCGCAGCTGGTCGCGGGGCCGATCGTCCGCGCCTCGGAGTTCCTGCCACAGATGCCGCGGGTGCGGCGCCTCCACTGGCCGGTGGTCGCTTCGGGACTGGCGCTCATCGTCGAGGGCTACTTCCTCAAGATGGTGTGCGCCGACAACCTGGCCGGCTACGTGGACAAGTACTGGGCCCAGGGCTACCGGGTGGATGGCAACAGCGTCGTGATGGTCTGGCTGGCCCTGCTGTTCAGCGGCCAGATCTTCTGTGACTTCGCCGGGTACTCGCAGATCGCCCGTGGCTGTGCCTACCTGCTCGGATACCGGTTGCCGGTCAACTTCCGCAGTCCGTACATCGCCGGGTCCTTCAAGAACTTCTGGGAGCGCTGGCACATCACGCTGTCGCGCTGGCTGCGCGACTACCTGTACGTCCCGCTGGGCGGCAACCGGGTGTCGCCGCGCCGTACGTACGTCAACCTGCTGGTGGTGATGCTGCTCGGCGGGCTGTGGCACGGGGCGGCCTGGACCTACGTGGTGTGGGGCGGGCTGCACGGGTCGGCGCTGGCCATCGAGCGCTGGCTCGGCCTGCATCGCGGCCTCGAACAGCGGGCGTGGTGGCTGCGCGCCGGCTGGGGCGTGGTCGTGCAGGTCGTGGTGTTGGTGGCCTGGGTGTTCTTCCGCAGCGAGTCGTTCCCGGGAGCCCTGCAGTTCCTGCGCAACGTGGCACGCCTGGAGCCGGCGACGCTGAACATGGAGATGTGGACCGGGCTGGCGTTCCTGCTGCCGATTGTCGTCGCGCACGCCTGGACCTGGCTGGTCGAGCACGGGTGGGTGGCGCCCCTCACGCCCATGCGACGCGCGGCGCTGACCGGCGCGTTGCTCTACGGCATCCTGACCGCCTACGGCAGCTCGAACGCCTTCATCTACTTCCAGTTCTGACCGGCAGTCGGCAGTCGGCAGTCGGCAGTCGGCCGGGAGGCGGGTATCCTGCAAGTGATGACCAAGCGAGACCGGAAGGCCGCGCGTGCCGTCCTGCTGGCGCTGGCGACGTTCGTCTTCTGCGCGGTCGAGGGCTGGGGCATCTGGAAGTTCTCGGCGCTCCGCCGCTTCGACCTCGACATCGCGACGGCGAAGCCGGCGCCGCCGGACCATTACCTCGCGCACGATCGCGGCGGTCACGTCGACCATCACGTGCTGTTCCACGGGCTCGACGAGGCGTCGCTGCAGCACCTGCGTCGCGCCGACGTCCTCCTGATGGGCAACTCCCGACTGATGTTCGCCCTGCGCGGCGACGCCCTGCGCCGCTACTTCACGGCGCGCGGGCTCCGGCCGTTCGCTCTCGGCTTCGGACATCAGGAGCAGCACCGTTTTCCGCAGGAAGTGATGACGCGGCACGGGTTGCGGCCGAAGGTGGTCCTGGCCAACGTCGACAACTTCTTCGGTGGCGTCACCTCGCCGTGGGGCGAGCGTGTCCTGGCCGACACCGCCTTCGATGCGCGCAAGGCGGAGTTCGAGGCCAACGCCTCGCACGTGGTGCGCCGGGTCCTGCACCGCGTCGTGCCCCACGTCCCCGACCTGGTCGACGGCGAACGTGAGTTCGTCATCTACCGCGCCGAGCGCGACGGCAGCTGGTTCATCGCCACCGAGTTCGGCGCGAGCGCCCGATTGCGCGGCTTCTACAGTGGGCGCGATGTCGTCCGCCCGCACAACCTGGCGCTGGCCAGGGCATTCAAGGAGTCTGTCGAGGCCGCCGGTGCCCGGCTGGTGTTCGTGCTGGTGCCGGGGCCGGACGTCTCGCTGACTCATGCGCGGCAGCTGGCCGACATGACCGGCGTGCCGCTCGTCGCCCCGGAGGTCGAGGGCCTGCGGACGATGGACGGCTCGCATCTCACCGACGAGAGCGCCGAGCGGTACGCCTCGGTGTTCTTCCGGTACCTCGATCCCGTGCTGGACGAGGTGTTGCGATTACCATGAGCGGATGCGCACCCCAGGCCGGGTTCTCGTCGCGGCCGTGTTGGCGACGACGACCCTGCTCGCCGCCCCCGGGCAGGACGCCACGCCCCCGATGAACGGCACGCTCACCGACGTCGAAGGTCTGCTCGTCGGTCACGCGGTGCGCAGCGAACGTCCCACCGGATGCACCGTCATCGTCGCGCGAGATGGCGCCACTGGCGGCGTGGATGTCCGGGGGGCTGCCCCCGGCACCCGCGAGACCGATCTGCTCGATCCCCTGAACACCGTGGAACAGGTGCACGCGGTCGTGCTGGCTGGTGGCAGCGCGTTCGGCCTCGACGTGGCCAGTGGCGTGATGGCGTGGCTCGAGGGCCAGGGCATCGGGTTCCCGGTGGGCGGCCTGCGCGTTCCCATCGTGCCTGCCGCCATCCTCTTCGACCTCGGCGTGGGCGATGGCCGGATTCGACCGGACGCCTCCTGCGGTCGCTCGGCCGCGGCATCGGCTTCGAGCGCGCCGGTGGCGCAGGGCAACGTCGGCGCCGGCGCGGGCGCCACGGTGGGGAAGATGTACGGCCTGGCGCGCGCCATGAAGGGCGGCGTCGGGAGTGCCTCCATCCGCTTGCCCGATGGCACGGTCGTGGCGGCGCTGGTGGCCGTCAACGCGCGCGGCGACGTGATCGATCCGGACTCGGGCGCCGTGGTGGCCGGCGTGCGGACCGAGGACGGCCGCGGCCTGGCCGACGCGCGCGCCCTCCTGCGACGAGGGCTTCCGGCGCCGGGCGCGGCCGCCGAGAACACGACGATCGGCGTCGTCGCGACCAACGCGTCGCTGACCAAGACGCAGGCCAACCTCATGGCGCGCATGGCGCACGATGGCTTCGCTCGCGCGATTGCGCCCGTGCACACCCCGATGGACGGCGACACCATCTTCGCGCTCGCGACGGGACGCCGCGTCGGCCAGGCCGACGTCGGGCTGATCGGCGCGCTCGCCGCCGACGTCATGGCCCGGGCCATCGTCAATGCCGTACGCCACGCCGAGCCGCTGCCGGGCCTGCCGTCGGCGCGCAGCCTGGGCGCGCGGTAGCGCCGCATGCTGATCGCATCGCTGCTCGCGTACGCCGCAGGCCTCATCCTCCTCGGGTGGTGGTCGTCGCGGCATGCGACGGCGTCCGACTTCTTCGTCGCCGGTCGTCGGCTCTCGCCGACCCTCCTCGCGGGGACGCTCATCGCCGCCAACATCGGGGCGGGCTCGACGGTCGGGGCGGCCGGGCTGGGGTATCGCGACGGGATCGCCGCCTGGTGGTGGGTCGGCTCGGCGGGCGTGGGCTCGGTCGCGCTCGCGCTCTGGGTGGGACCGCGCATCTGGCGGGCAGCGGTTGCCGGCGACCATCGCACCCTGGGCGATTACCTCCACGCGCGTTTTGGCGCGGAGGTCCGCGGCCTGATGGCGGCGTTGCTGTGGGTCGGCTCCCTGGCGATCCTCGCGGCGCAGTTGATCGCGCTGGCCGGCCTGCTCGAGACGGTTGCCGGCGTGCCGCGCGCGTGGGGGTGCGTGATCGGCGGCCTCGTGAGCACGCTGTACTTCGCGACGGGCGGGCTGCTGTCCTCGGCGACCGTGAACGCGGTGCAGGTGGTGGTGCTGGTGGTCGGCTTGACGCTGGCCATTCCGTGGACGTGGCCTGCCGCGGGGCTCGCGGCGTCCCTGCCAGCCACGGTCCCGTCTGGCTATTGGCACCCGCTGTCGGATGGACCGAGCGGCATCGTGTATCTCGCGCTCCTCGGCCCGTCGTTCGTCGTGTCGCCGGGTCTCGTCCAGAAGGTCTACGGCGCCCGCGACGAGCGGGCCGTGCGGCTGGGCGTCATGGCCAACGCGGTCGTCCTGCTGGTGTTTGCCGCCATCCCGCCGCTGCTCGGCATGCTCGCCCGGGTCGGTCACCCCGACCTGGCCAACCACGAACTCGCGTTGCCGGTGATGCTGCGCGACGACCTGCCGACGTGGCTCGGGGCGCTCGCGCTCGCGGCGCTGTTCTCGGCCGAGGTGAGCACGGCCGACGCGGTGCTGTTCATGCTCTCGACGTCGTTGGCGCGCGACCTGTACGCCGGCCATCTCCGGCCCGGGGCCAGCCAGGCCGATCAACTGCGCGTGGTGCGCATCGCCTCGGTGGTGAGCGGCGCACTCGGCGTCGGCGTCGCCATCTGGGCCGGCAGCATCGTCACCTCGCTGAAACTGTTCTACAGCGTGCTCAGCGCCGGCCTGTTCGTGCCGGTGATGGCCGGCCTGTTCGTCCGCCGCGCCGGCCGCGCCGATGCGCTGACGTCGATGCTAGCAGGGATCATCACGACCGCGGTGCTGCACGTGGCGACGGGCGGCGTCGGCGTCGCCGGCCTGGCGCCAGTGGTGTGGGGGCTGGTCGCCTCCTGCGCGGCGCTGGGCGTCTCGTTGCTGCTGGCCGCGCCGGCCCGGCCAGCGGAAGGCTAGCGGTCGTCCGAGGCCGATCCAGCCGCGACCACGGTGGGTGACAGTGGTGGCGAGTCCAGCCAGGGCGCCAGATGCGGTGCGAGGGCTGCCGAGAGCGTGCGCATGTATGTGGCAGTGATGTGGTGCTTGTCTCGATACACGAGCACGTTGCCGACGACTGGTCGACATTCGATGCTGTCGCAGAAGTACCGTGACAGGTCGATGGTGGTCATGCCGGCCGGCAGGTCATCCCTGCCGTCGGCAGGATTGGTGCGGCCCAGCACGTCGTCCCGGCGCATGCGGCATCGAGGACTCGAGGCCCCGAACATGTCGATGCACTGCGCAGGGTCGAGGCGGCTCCAGGGGTTGTCGCGTACGGCGACGATCGCAATGCCCATCGCGCTGAGCTCGCGGAACTTCGCCACATAGCCCTCTGGCACGTACTCGATCAGGTTGCGTTCGCCGGCCGTCGAGTCGACGTCTCGAACGGCACGGGTGAGGATCGTGAACACGGCATCGGGGCGTGCGTTGCGCAGGACCTCGATCACCTTGCGGTTCCAGCGGAGACATGACGCCACGGCAGGGCCTGGTGTCTTGTCGGTGCGCGGGTCGTCGCTGAACCAACAGGCACTCTTGGTCAGGTTCAGGATCCTGACGCCGTGCCGCTCGGCAAGATCCTGCAGCGCAGGCAGCCACTGGGCAGAGTGTGACCCGCCGACGAGCGCAATCGTGTGCCGGGCGTCAGCGCGGCCGTACTGGCAGACCTTCGCGACTTCACTCTTGTCGTCCTGGTGGCACCCGTCGCGATAGGAGACAGGCAGGTCTCCCTTGACCGCGAAAGGCTCGGGTATCGGCGCCCGAGGCGCCAACGCGGCCCCGAGGGTGGGTTCCATGAGGACCCGAGCTCCGGGATAGGCGGCGCCGTCGTGGCGCGCGCCAGCGCGTTGCGCCGCCCGTCGGATCCGAGCGGTGTACTCCTGCCATCCGGCAAGGCTCCCTACGAGCACCCCACCGCAGACTGCCGCCACGGCCAGGGTACGGGCGGGCGATAGGCCCGCGGCGGCCTTCCGGACCGGGGACTCGATGAAGGTCGTCGTGAGCCAGGCGAGGACGCCGGCGACGGCGATGATGCCGAGGCCGGCGAGCAGCGAGACCTCCGGATGCTGCGAGTACGCGAGGTAGAACACCAGCAAGGGCCAGTGCCACAGGTAGAACGCGTACGAGATGTCGCCGACGACGACCAGCGGCGTCGCGGCCAGGAGTCGGTCTGCGCCGAACCGGGACCCACTCGTGCCGGCGACGAGCACCAGCGCCGCAGCGAGCGTGGGCCACAGCGCGGCATACCCGGGGAAGAGGCGGGAGACCGGCAGCAGGGCTCCGCAGCTGACCACCGCCAGCAGGCCCGTCCATCCCAGGAGCGTGCGGACCATCGTTGACAGCGGCCGACCCGCGAAGAACAACGACACCATCCCCCCGAGTGCGAACTCCCACAGGCGGGCGAAGGTGTTGAAGTAGGTGAACGGCTGATTGAGGCGCGTGGCCACGATGGAGAACGCGAGCGACACGCCTCCAACGACGACCAGTGCCGTCTGCAGTCCTGCGCGCGCCGGCCGGCCACTCGCGTGGGCCAGGCGTGCGGCCGCCACCAACAGGATCGGCCAGAGGACGTAGAACTGGCCTTGGGTCGACAGCGCCCAGAAATGCATGAAGGGACTGGGCGTCTCTTCTCGGGCCAGATAGTCGACGGCGTTGAGGGCGAGTTGCCAGTTCTCGAGATACACCGCCGACGCCAGGGCCTCACGTATGGCGTCAGCCCATAGGACCCGAGGCAGCAGGAGGTACACGGCCAGGCTCGTCACCGCGATCACCGTGAGAGCCGCCGGCAGCAAGCGCCCGAGCAGCCGCGCCGAGTAGCTGCCGAAGTCGACGCGCCCGGAACGCTCGATCTGTCTCACCAGCGAGCCGATGATCAGGAACCCGGACACCACGAAGAACACGTCGACCCCACCTGACACGCGGCGAAACCAGATGTGGTAGGCCGCCACGAGGAGGGCGGCTACGGTGCGCAGTCCCTGGATCTCGGGCCGGAACGCCTCTTCGACGCTTCGCGGTGGGGCAGTCATCCTTCAGGTACTCGGTGAGCCGGCGCGGACCTTCAGTCCCATCAGAACAGCCGGTCGCGCCGGGCGACGGCCGCGAAGGCGGCGACCACGTCGGGGTCGAAGGCGAAGCCGGCCTCGTCCCTGATGTGCCCGATGGCCTCGTCGCATCGGTCGTGCGCCGGCGCGCCGCGCGGGTGCGTCATCGCGTCGAAGACGTCGGCGACGTGGGTGATGCGGCCGGCCAGCGGGATGTCGGCCCCGGCAAGGCCAGACGGGTAGCCGGCGCCGTCCCAGCGCTCGTGGTGCGTGAGGGCGATGTCCTCGGCGGTCCGCAGCAGGGCGCCCTGGCTGCCCGACAGGATGTCGGCTCCGATCACCGTGTGACGCTTCATCTCCTCGAACTCCGCGGGCGTCAGTGGCCCGGGCTTCAGGAGGATCGCGTCGCGGATGCCGATCTTGCCCACGTCGTGCAGCGGCGCTGCGCGTTCGATGGTCAGGACCGTGTCGCCGGCCAGCCCGAGTTCGCGCGCGATGGCGCCCGACACCCGACCGACGCGCCGCGTGTGCTCGCCCGTGTTGTCGTCGCGGAACTCGGCGGCCAACGCGAGACGCTCGAGGATCTCGACGCGGGCGATCTCGAGCTTCCGGGTGCGTTCCTGCACCGTCGCTTCGAGCCCGCGATTGTGCTTGTCCAACTGCAGGTACAGGAAGCGGGTGGTCAGCAGGTTGCGGATCCGGAGCAGGGCCTCGACGGCGTCGAACGGCTTGTTGAGGAAGTCGCGTGCACCCGCCCCGAGGGCCCGCTGCCGCACCTCGACGCTCAGGTCGGCGGTGACGACCAGAATCGGGAGGTATCGCTCGGCGTTCAGGCGGTCCTGCAGCAACTGCATCACCCCGAAGCCGTCCAGGCCCGGCATGTGCAGGTCGAGCAGGATCAGGTCGGGGCTGACCTGCTGCACCAGGGCCGCCACCTGCTCGGGCGCCGTCGTCGAGTACAGCCGGTGGTAGCCCGCGGACGTCAGCAGGCGCTCGAGCAGGCGGATGTTCGGCGCCTGGTCGTCGACGATCAGGATGCGGGCGCGCGTGATCGGCTCGGTGAGCGTCGGCACTGCCCGGAATTATAGCGGCCACTCCCGGGCCGGCCCGCGCCGGCCCCACCGCCTCCGGCGAGACTGCGCCGCGCGTCGGCGCGTCCGATGGGCATGTCCTGGCTGGCCGCGGTCACCCTCCTGTTGTTCCTCGGCGCCCTGGTCGACGTGGGCGTCGGCATGCGCAGGCTGCGGCGCCTCGACGGACCGCCGGCGCCGCCCCCCGGCCGATGGCCGTCCCTCTCGGTGGTGATTCCGGCGCGCAACGAGGCACGTCACCTCGCCGAGGCCCTGCAATCGGTGCTCGCCCTGGACTATCCAGCCCTCGAGATCCTCGTCGTCGACGACCGATCCACCGACGCCACCCCGCAGATTCTCGAGGAACTGGCCCGCCGTCATCCGACCCTCCGTGTGACCACCGTCACCGACCTGCCCGACGGGTGGATGGGGAAGAACCACGCGCTGTCGGTCGGCGCCGGCCTGACGGAGGGCGAGCTGCTCCTGTTCACCGACGCCGACGTGGTGATGGCACCCGACGCGGTGCGGCGTGCCGTCGCCATCCTCGAGGCCGACGGGCTCGATCACCTGGCGGTCGCCCCGCGCATCGTGGCGCGCTCGTTCGCGCTCCGCTGCATGGTGGCGACGTTCGGCCTGTATTTCACGCTGTTCATGCGGCCCTGGCGGGCCTCGACGCCGGGCGCGCGCGAGTCCATCGGCATCGGCGCATTCAACCTCGTGCGGCGACGCACGTACGAGGCGATCGGCACGCACGCCCGCGTCAGGATGGCGCCCGACGACGACCTGCAACTCGGTCGGGCGATCAAGGGGGATGGCCATCGGCAAGCCCTGGCGCTCTCGGGGGCCCTGGTGTCGGTGGAGTGGTACGCCAGCGTGCGCGAGCTGGTCGCCGGGTTGATGAAGAACGCCTTCGCGGGGCTCGACTACCGGGTGTCGCTCGTCGCCGGCTCGGTCGTCGCGCTGCTGGTCATCAACGTCTGGCCCTTCGTGGCCCTCCTCACCGCGTCAGGCCCGACCTGGTGGCTGAACCTCGCGGTCGCCACTGCGGCCGTGACGTTGTTCGTGACGCACACGCGCATGCACGGGGGGCGGGGCGGGGAAGTGGTGATGTATCCACTGGCCACGCTGCTCTTCTGCTGGATCCTGGTGCGCGCAGCGTGGATGGCCCTGGGGACCGGCGGCATCGAGTGGCGCGGGCGGCGGTACCCCCTGGACCGTATCCGCGCGGCGCGCCTTCGGTGACCGGTTGTCCTCGTATGTCAGGGTATTATGCTTATGACTTGATTAACTCAACTTTTGAGTAGCGAGAGGCCTCACGTGCCCAGCAACCCCCTGCGCCTCAGGAGCATCCACCACGTCAAGTACGTGGTCGGCAACGCCAAGCAAGCCGCCTTCTACTACCGGAAAGCCTTCGGGTTCTCGCAGTTGGCCTACGCAGGCCTCGAGACCGGCAACCGCGACCTCGCCTGCTATGCCCTCGAGCAGGGCCGGGCGCGCCTCGTCCTCGTCACGCCCTATCGCGCCAACTCGCCGGAGGCCGAGCACCTCCACGCCCATGGCGATGGCATCGTGGACATCGCCTTCCACGTCGACGACGCCGATGCGGCGTTTCACGAGGCGGTCCGTCGCGGGGCCGAGCCCGCGGTCGAGCCCCGCACGCTCAGCGACGAGCACGGCCGCGTGCGGCATGCCGCCATCCGGACCTACGGCGACACCATCCATTCGTTCTATGGGCTGCGCGATTACAGCGGCCCGTTCCTGCCCGGATACGCGTCGCGGCCCGTCGCCGGCGAGGACGTCGGCATCCTGCGCATCGATCACATGGTCGGCAACGTCGAACTCGGCCGGATGGAGCACTGGGCGCGCTGGTATTCCGATGTGCTCGGCTTCGAGCGGTTCATCTCCTTCGACGACAAGGACATCTCCACCGAGTACAGCGCGCTCATGAGCATCGTGATGAGCGACGACTCGCACGCGATCAAGTTCCCGCTCAACGAGCCGGCGCCGGGCCGGCGCAAGAGCCAGATCGACGAATACCTCGACTTCTACGGCGGTCCTGGCGTGCAGCACGTGGCGCTCCTCACGCAGGACATCGCCCGCACCGTGTCGGCGCTGCGTGCCAACGGCGTCGAGTTCCTGAGCGTGCCCGATTCCTATTACGACCTGCTGCCCGCGCGGGTCGGCGCCATCGACGAGGAACTGGCCATGATCCGCTCGCTGGGGATCCTGGTCGACCGCGACGAGGAAGGCTATCTCCTGCAGTTGTTCTCGCGGCCGGTGGAGGACCGCCCGACGGTGTTCTACGAGATCATCCAGCGCAAGGGCAGCCGTGGGTTCGGGAAGGGCAATTTCCGCGCGCTGTTCGAGGCGATCGAGCGCGAACAGGCCGTGCGTGGAAACCTGTAGAATCACGCCGGTGCCTCGCTCCCACGCGTTGCTCGCCGGGCTGTTCGACTACGCGGGGCTCTTCCCGCCCGCCGGTCAGCCCCTCGAAGAGGCCCTGGCCAGCTACGCGCGCTACCGTGCGTCGCGCGACGGCTGGATGCTGGGCCGGTTCGTGGTCCCCGCCTCGCAACTCGAGGCGGTGAGCGCGGCGGCCCTCCGGTACCTGCCGACGGGCGACGCCTCCGTTTCCTGGCGCTTCAGCGCGCTGGGGGGACCCGACCCCCAGGCGGACGTGGCCCACGTGAGCGCCTTCAACGGCCGCCACGCCGACGCCCTGGCCGGCGCCGCGATCGTCGACACGTTCGAAGTGAAGGTCACCAGCGTGGAGGACGTGCGGGCGGCGCGCGCCTGGGCGAGCCGCGGGTTCGAGGTGTACTGCGAGGTGCCGCTCGGCGGCGACACCGAGCGCCTGCTCGATGCCGTGGCGCACGCTGGCCTGCACGCCAAGGTCCGCACCGGCGGGACGACGATCGGCAGCGTGCCGAGCGCCGACCTGGTCGCCGAGTTCCTGTGCGGCTGCGTCGCCCGTGGCGTCGTGTCGAAGGCGACCGCCGGCCTGCACCACGCCGTCAGCGGCATGCACGCATCCTGGCCGGGCGGCGAGCACGGGCCGATGATCGGCTTCCTCAACCTGGTCCTGGCTGCCGGCATCGCGGAAGGAGCCGGCCGTGCGGCGGCGCAGAGCCCGGAGGTGTGCGCCACCGTGTCGCACCTGCTCGGCGTCTCCAGTGCCCCGTCCTGGCTCGGTCACTCCGTGGTCGAGTGGAGGGGGGACCACGGCGCGGTGATCGAGGGACCGCTCGACCAGTTCGCCGTCGCGGGCCGCGCCCTGGTGCGCAGCATCGGTACCTGCTCGTTCGAGGAACCCGTCACCGAGGCCCGAGGCATCGGGCTGCTGCAATGAATCCTCGGCCCCCGGGCCGCGTCCGTTGCAGGTCGCGCCGGACCGCCGACTGCCGGCTGTCGACCGCCGGAGCCTCGCGGTGATCGACCACACGCACGATCCGCTCGCGCGCACCTGGCTCGACGAGGTGGCCCCGCCGGCACAGTCCTTCGCCCTGCAGATCCTGCCGTATGGGGCGTTCACGACGACCGGGCAGGACGTGCCTCGCCTCGGCGTCGCGATCGGCGGCCACGTGCTGGATCTGTTCGCCGCGCTGCATGCGGGCCTGGTGGACGACCTCGATGGCGCCCTCAGGCCGGCGCTGCGCGCCTCGACGCTGAACCCGCTGCTGGCCTTGCCTCCGGCGTCGTGGACGTCGCTCCGACACCGCCTGTACGCGTTGCTGGTCGACGATGCCGGGGGGTGGCGGGCGGCGCGGGACCTGGTGCGCGAATGCATCGTGCCGCTGGCGGCGGTGTCGATGCACCTGCCGGTGGCGGTCGGCGACTACACGGACTTCTACGCCTCGCGCCACCACGCCTTCAACGTCGGCACGATGCTGCGTCCCGACCAGCCGCTGCACCCCAACTACGTGCACGTCCCGATCGGGTATCACGGTCGCGCCTCCTCGATCGTCGTCAGTGGCACCCCGGTGACCCGGCCGGTGGGGCAGTCGCTGCCGCAGGGCGCTTCGGCGCCCGTGTTCGGCCCGTCGCAGCGCCTCGACTACGAGCTCGAGGCAGGGCTGGTGATCGGCGGGGAGAACGCGCTCGGCGAGCCCGTGCCGATCGCCCGGGCGCGCGAGCGGGTGTTCGGCCTGGTGCTGCTGAACGACTGGTCGGCGCGCGACATCCAGGCCTGGGAGTACCAGCCGCTCGGCCCGTTCCTGTCCAAGAGCTTCGCGACGTCGATCTCGGCCTGGGTGGTGCCGCTGGAAGCGCTGGCGCCGCGCCGCGTCGCGGCGGCGAGCCGGGAGGCCGACGACCCGCCGGTGTTGCCGTACCTGTGGGACGAGGAGGATCAGGCGCGTGGTGCGATCGACCTGGACCTCGAGGTGACCCTGCAGACGGCGCGCATGCGCGACCTGGAGCACCCGCCCGAGCATGTAAGCGCGAGCAACCTGCGTGACCTCATGTGGACGCCCGCGCAACTGGTGGCGCACCACACCAGCAACGGCTGCAACCTCCGCCCCGGGGATCTGCTGGGTACCGGCACGGTGTCGGGCCCGCGGCCGGGGGCACGCGGCTGCCTGTTCGAGCGCACGTGGCGCGGCACCGAGCCGCTGGCGTTGTCGTCGGGGGAGACGCGACGATTCCTCGAGGACGGGGATCGCGTCGAGTTCCGCGGCCTTGCCGGGATGACCTGCGTGGGTGAGGTCCGCGCGACGGCCGGCTGAGGGCCGGGCCGGAGACCCGGCCCTGCCCCCGATGGGAAGCCTCTAGGCCCGGACCACCGTCACCGGGCCGGCGGGCGATGCCTTCACGATGTTGCGGGTGTCGATCACCAGGGGCACGCCGGCATACAGCGAGGCGTCCTTGAACTGGGCGTGCGCCGTGGACACCAGCAGCGCGTCGTAGTTCCGGAACGTGGCGTTGTCGCACGGCACCGACGACAGGTTGAGCGAGTGCCGCCGGCCGTGGCGCGCGTGCGGGAAGTACGGGTCGCAGTAGTCGACGTGCGCGCCCTTGTCCTGCAGGTACTCGATGAGCTCGTACGACGGCGACTCGCGGTCGTCGTCGATGTTCTCCTTGTAGCTCAGGCCCAGCACCAGGATGCGCGAGCCCTTGACGCTCTTCTGCGCGTCGTTGAGCGCGTCGGCGACCTTGCCCACCACGTAGCGCGGCATCGAGGTGTTCACCTCGCCGGCCAGCTCGATGAACCGCGTCCACATGCCGAACTCGGATGCCTTCCAGGACAGGTAGAAGGGATCGAGCGGGATGCAGTGGCCGCCGAGCCCGGGGCCCGGATAGAACGGGGTGAAGCCGAACGGCTTGGTCTTCGCTGCCTCGATCACTTCCCACACGTTGATGCCCATGCGGTCGAAGGTGATCTTCAGCTCGTTGACCAGCGCGATGTTGATCGACCGGAAGACGTTCTCGAGCAGCTTGGACGACTCGGCGACGCGCGCCGACGACACCGGGACCACCTTGTCCACACCGGCGGCATAGAGGGCCACGGCGGCCTCGGTCGACGCGTCGTTCACGCCGCCGACGACCTTGGGGATCGTCTTGGTGTTGAAGTGGGCGTTGCCCGGGTCCTCGCGCTCCGGCGAGAACGCCAGCAGGAAGTCGTCGGGGCAGCGCAGGCCCGTCGTCTCGAGGATCGGCAGCACTTCCTCGTCGGTCGTGCCGGGATAGGTGGTGGACTCGAGGACCACCAGCTGTCCCTTGCGCAGCCGCGGGGCGATCGCCTTGGCGGTGTTGTGGATGTAGGAGAGGTCCGGTTCCCGGTGCGTGCCGAGCGGCGTCGGCACGCAGATGAGGATGGCGTCGCACTCGCGCAGCTGGTCGAAGTCGGTCGTGGCGACGAACCGCCCGCGCGCGATGGAGGCCTTCACGCGGTCGCCGCCGATGTGGCGGATGTAGGACTCGCCGCGGTTGAGGGCGTCGACCTTCTTGGGGTCGAGATCGAAGCCGCGGACCGTGAAGCCCGCTTCCTCGAACACGAGCGCGAGGGGCAGCCCGACGTAGCCCTGGCCGATGATGCCGACGACCGCCGACCGGTCGCTGATGCGCGAAAGCAGTTGCTGATTCATTGGACGATTGGCGCCTCGTGGTCGACTCGGGGTGCGAGAGCCGTACCGCGCCCCAAAGGGTACCAGAGGTCAGCCTGCCCGCGGAGGCTCGGCGGCGCCCAACGGCCGGAGACGAGGAGGGGGCGACCGACGCCGCGCGGCCCGCTCGCAGCGGCGTGCTGGGTTACAGTGGTCCCGCGCCGGGCCCCTACCGCCTCGGCCCAGGACAGACCTGCCAATGCGCGTGACATGCATCGTGGGCGCCCGGCCCAACTTCATGAAGGTCGCCCCGATCCTCGCGGCCATGCGTCCGCTCGACGCGATCGAGCCCCGGCTGGTGCACACCGGCCAGCACTACGACGAACGGATGTCGACGCTCTTCTTCCGCGAGCTGGGCCTGCCGCAACCCGATGCCTATCTGGGCGTGGGCTCCGGGTCGCATGCCGTGCAGACCGCGCGGGTGATGGAGTTGTTCGACGCCGACCTCGACCAGCATCCCGCGGACGTCGTGCTCGTGGTGGGCGACGTCAACTCGACGATTGCCTGCGCCCTGGTGGCCGCCAAGCGCGGCGTCGGCGTGGCGCACGTGGAGGCCGGCCTGCGCAGCCGCGACCGGCAGATGCCCGAGGAGATCAACCGGGTGCTCACCGATCAGATCTCCGACTGGCTGTTCACGAGCGAGCGCTCTGCCCTGGACAACCTCGTGGCCGAGGGCATCGACCCGGCGCGCGTGCATTTCGTGGGCAACGTGATGATCGACACCCTGGTCACGCATCGCGCGGCCGCTGCGCGCCGTCCCGTGCTCGCCGACCTGGGCTGTACGCCGAAAGGCTACGCGATCATCACGCTGCACCGGCCGAGCAACGTCGACACCCCCGAGGCGGCCGCCAACACCGTGCGTGCCGTCGAAGCCGTGGCGGCGCGGCTGCCGACGATCATCCCGTTCCACCCCCGAACGTCGGGCAAGCTGCAGCAGTTCGGCTTGCTGGACCGCGTCACGTCGCTGCCCGGGGTGCGCGTGGTCGAGCCGCAGGGGTACCTCGACTTCCTGTGCCTCATGGACAACGCGGCGCTGGTCTTCACCGATTCGGGCGGCATCCAGGAGGAGACGACGGCGCTCGGCGTGCCGTGCCTCACGTTCCGCGACTCCACCGAGCGGCCCATCACCGTCACCGAGGGCACCAACGTGCTGCTGGGGACCGATGCGGCGTCGGTGCCCGACGCGGTGGAGGAGGCGTTGAAGGGGCGGCGTGGCGCGCGCGTGCCGGAGTACTGGGACGGCAAGGCCGCCGAGCGCATCGTCGCCGTGTTGAGCCGCGCGTCGTCCTAGGCCCGGCGCCGGGCGCTGCCGGTCAGTCCAGAGTGTGCGCGGGCAAGGGGCCCATCGCGGCGACCACGTCGACCACCGGGGCGAACCGGAACTCGTCGATGAGGCGAGTGAGGCGGCCCATCGTGCGCCCGAGGTTGCCGTAATGGCGCAGTCGCGTCGCCATGCCGACCGGCAGCCGGGGCTGCTCGGTGTCGATCTCCCAGGGGTGCAGGTAGAAGATGGCCGACCGGCCCTCGCGCCGGTTCAGGCGACTGATGCCAGCCCGCGTCCAGCCGTAGGGCAGGAGGCGGAAGTAGCCGCCGCCGGCGACCGCGAGGTTCTGTCCCGCGACATGCACGGTGGACGGAGGCACTTCCTGCAGCGTGCCGGCCGGCCTCGAGACGGTGTACGAGTGCCGCGGCGCGTCGGGGATGCCGTAGCGATCGTGATGGACGGGGAAGACGCTCGCGTCGTAGGCATAGCCTTCCTCGAGCAGCACGTCGAGGGCCCACAGCGATCGCCTGGTGATGCTGAAACTCGGCGCGCGATAGCCGCGCACGGCCGTTCCGGCCAGGTCCTCGAGCAACTGCTTGCTGCGTCGCACGTCCTCGCGGAAGGCGTCGGGCGTCAGGGTGTAGACGATCTCGTGCCAGTAGCCGTGTGAGGCGATCTCGTGACCGGCCGCGGCAATTTCCCTCACCAGGGCGGGATACCGGTCGGCCACCCAGCCGAGCACGAAGAACGTCGCCCTGACGCGTCGGGACGCGAACAACTCGAGCAGCATCTGCGTGGTCGGCACCACGCGCGACGGCAGCGTCTCCCACTGGTGACGCGGGGCGACGGCCTCGAGGGCACTGGCGTGGAAGTACTCCTCCACGTCGATGGACATCGCATTCAGCGGAAGAGGGCGGTCGGCCACGGCTGCGGGCAATTGTCGTCGGAAGGGATCCGGCCAGGCAAACGAAATGCCCGCGGTCGGCTCAGGAGCGTGGGGGGGCGAGCGGCGGATGCCGCGTGTCGCGCTCCGACAGCACCGGCGTCTCCACCGGCCAGCTGACGCCCAGCACCGGGTCGTTCCACATGACCCCGCCCTCGTCGGCCGGGTCGTAGAACTCCGTGCACTTGTACTCGACCTGCGCGACCTCGCTGACCACGCAGAAGCCGTGCGCATAGCCGGGCGGCACGTAGATCTGGTGGAAGTTGTCGGCCGACAGCGCGACGCCGACCCACTGGCCGTAGGTCGGCGACGACGGGTCGATGTCGGCGGCCACGTCGTAGATCTCGCCCTCGACCACCCGCACCAGCTTGCCCTGCGGCCGGGTGCGCTGGAAGTGCAGGCCGCGCAGGGTGCCCTTGCGTGAACGCGAGTGGTTATCCTGCACGAACGCGACGTCGAGGCCGGCCTCGGCGTACCGCGTCGCGTGGTAGGTCTCGAGGAAGAAGCCGCGCTCGTCGCGGAAGACCCGGGGCTCGATGATGACGACCCCTGGCAGCGCCGTCTTCAGCACGCGCACGTCAGCGCCCCTGGGCCACGAGGCGCAGCAGGTACTGGCCGTAGGAGTTCTTCCGCATCGGCGTCGCAATGCGTTCGACCTGGGCCGCGTCGATGTATCCCATGCGCCAGGCGATTTCCTCCACGCATGCGAGCATCAGGCCTTGCCGTTCCTCGATGGTCTGCACGAAGAGGGAGGCCTGCAGCAACGATTCGTGGGTGCCCGTGTCGAGCCAGGCGTAACCCCGCCCGAACCGTTCGACGTGGAGGCTGCCGCGCTGCAGGTAGACGCGATTGACGTCGGTGATCTCCAGCTCGCCCCGCGGCGACGGCTCGAGGCCTGCCGCGATGTCGAGGACGGCATTGTCGTAGAAGTACAGCCCCGTCACCGCCCAGGTCGAGCGCGGCGCGGCCGGCTTCTCCTCCAGGCTCAGCGCCCGTCCGTCCGGGCCGAACTCCACGACGCCATACCGCTCGGGGTCGCGCACCTCGTAGCCGAAGACCGTGGCGCCTTCGGCGCGAGCCGCCGCGGCCTGCAGCACCTCCGGCAGGCCGTGCCCGTAGAAGATGTTGTCGCCGAGCGCGAGCGCCACCCGACGCGCGCCCACGAAGTCGCGCCCGATGACGAAGGCCTGTGCGAGCCCATCGGGACTCGGCTGCACGGCGTAGGACAGGGTCAGGCCCAGGTCGGCGCCATCGCCGAGCAGCCGCTTGAAGCTGTCGGCGTCCTCGGGCGTCGTGATGATCAGGATGTCGCGGATGCCCGCCA
Source organism: Luteitalea sp. TBR-22 (assembly GCF_016865485.1). Classification (NCBI taxonomy): domain Bacteria; kingdom Pseudomonadati; phylum Acidobacteriota; class Vicinamibacteria; order Vicinamibacterales; family Vicinamibacteraceae; genus Luteitalea; species Luteitalea sp. TBR-22. Next base: position 2,899,481 of record NZ_AP024452.1, read on the forward strand.
GCATCAGGGTGGCCAGCGGGTAGTAGATCATCGGCTTGTTGTAGACGGGCACCAACTGCTTGCACACGCCTCGGGTCACGGGATACAGCCGCGTGCCGGACCCGCCCGCCAGGATGATCCCGGACAAGCCGGCCGCCGGAGCCACGTGCCGGACACCGTCATCCGACGCTTCCGAGCGGAAGGTGGTTGCCATGTTGACTTTAGTTGTTTCTGGGCGAGACACAGCTGCCGTTGGGCATCGAGAGGCGCACAAAAATGCCAGTGAATGTGGACCGGGGCAGGTCTGCCACCGTTACGGTACGAGCCTTGCTAGTCGCATATCCGCGGCGACAGACGCATGGACATCCACTTCATTTCCTCGCTCACCCCCGACGATGAGGACCGCCTCGCTCCGGCGCTGCTGGAGGCGCTGAAGCCGATGCTCGGTTTGATGCCCATCGCCTACACCATCCGCATCAAGACTGCCAGCAACACAGTCTACCAGCACACCAGAACCGAGCTCGAGCCGGCCGAGGCCGCCTCGGACGGCCTCGGTGGTGTGCAAACCAGCGGCTGAGGCTCACCGCCTGGCTGCGCTATCGTAGGCGGAGGCGGGCCGGGCAGGCCAGCCCTGGAGGCTCATGTCCCTGCGTATTCTGTGTGGCCTGGCGCTCGTGGGCCTGTCCCTGGCGCCCGGCACGGCCGTTGCGGCCCGCCGCGACGTGCTGGTGGTGGTCAATCGACAGGTGGCCGACGGGGCGGCGGTGGCCGATGCCTACCGCGCCGCGCGCGACATCCCTGCCGACCATGTGGTGGCGGTCGACCTCCCGGCTGCCGAATCGATCACCCGCGCCGAGTACCTGGCGCGCATCGAGGGCCCCATCGCCGCCTGGCTGAACACCCGGGCCGCCCACGACGACATCGTCCACATCGTCCTCACTCGCGGCGTGCCGCTGAAGGTGCTCGCCGAGGCCGGGGGACGCATGCCCCTCGGGAGCGTCGACTCCAACCTCGCGCTGCTCTATCGGCGTCTGACCGGCGCCCCGGTCGGGCCTGGCCCGCTGCCCAATCCCTTGTTCACCGAGCGTCCGGCGGCGGATGGTCAGTGGCCGGCCTTCGACCGTCGGCTCCACGACATCTATCTGGTGAGCCGCCTCGACGGCTTCACCCGCGAGGACGCCCAAGCCCTTGCGACCCGGTGTGGCCCTCCACCGGCGCAGGTGCGCATCGTGCTTGACGGACGGTCCCCAGGCTCCGGGCCCGAGCACCAGTGGCTGCCGGTTGCGGCGCAGCGTCTCCGGGAACGCCAGCCCACCCCGGTCGTCGACCTCGACCAGACGGCGCAGGCGATCAGCGGTGGCGCTCCGGCGCTGGGCTACTTCGCATGGGGCACGGCCGACCCGTCGCTCAGGATGCGCGCACCGCTGGTGTCCTTCGTGCCGGGGGCCGTCGGGGCCAGCATGTCGAGCAGCGACGTGCGCACGTTCAAGGAGCCGCCCGCGGCCTGGCGGCCCGGGACGCCGGGGCCGGACGCACGGCACGAGGGGTCCTCCGACTGGTTGGCCGGCGACTGGGTCAGGGCCGGCATCACCGGCTGGGCCGGCGCCGTGGCCGATCCCTACGTCGATGGCGTCACCCGGCCGCACGTCTTCCTCCCGGCGTACCTGTCGGGGCGCTCGCTCGGGGAGGCCTTCGGGCTCGCGACGCGATACCTCGGCTGGCGAACGGTCGTGCTCGGCGATCCCCTGTGTCGGCCGTTCGGCAGCGAGCCCGCGCCTGCCGACTACGAGCGTGAGGAGATGTCGGGCCTGACCCGGCCCATGTTCGATCGCCGCGTCGACCAGGCGCGTCGCCAGGAACGGCCGCCCTCCGTCGAGGCCGCCGCCCTGCAGGTCGCCGTTGGCGCGCGTCTCGGCCAGGAGCAGCGTCCGCGCGCCCTCGAACTGCTGCGCAGCTGGATTGCCGCGCACCCCGACGACCTGGCGGCCCGCCAGCTGCTCGGCCTCACGTTGAATCCCGTCACCGAACGGGCGGAAGCCATCGAGGCCTATCGGTCCGTCCTGGCGGTGCGGCCCGACGACACGGTGATGCAGAACAACCTCGCGTACGTGCTCGCCACCGAGCCCGACGGTCGCGCAGAGGCGCTCCGCCTGGCCCGTCGGGCCTACGAGCAGAGCCGCGGAGAGCCGTCGGTGGCCGACACGCTGGGGTGGGTGCTCTATCACACCGGCGAACTCGACGAGGCCGGCCGTGTGCTGCAGGAGGCCGTCCGACGCGCGCCGCGCCTGGTGGACGCCCGCCTGCATCTCGCGCTGGTGCAGCTGAAACAGGACACGGGCGATCGCGGGCGACAGCAGTGGCTGGAGGCGGGAAAGATCGACCCACAGGTCGGCCAACGCCCGGAGGCGGCGCCGCTCCTGGCGGCCTTCGGTCCGGCAGTCCCGCCTGACGTGCGCCGGTGAATGGTCGCCACTCGCCACGCCGGTGGACGGCGTGGCTGGCCGGCGTCGTCGCGGTGCTGTTGGTGGGCACCCTGCCCCTCGGGCCGTGGCTGGTGCGGAGCCGTCCCGTCGCCTCCCCCGAGGTCATCCTCGTGCTCGGCAGCCATGAGTCCGAGCGGTTGCCCCATGCCGCCCGTCTGGCACGCCAGTGGCCCACCGCACGCATCTGGCTGACTCAGCCCGTCGTCGTCACCCTGCACAACTGCGAGGACTGCGCCCACCGGATCGACGTCCTCGGTCGCCTCGGCGTGGACCCGCCCCGTGTCCGCCTGATCGCGCCGCGCGTGCGGAACACGTTCGACGAGCTGGCGGCGGCCCGGCGCCTCGCGGCAGCGGAGGGCGTCCGGCGGATCCTGGTCGTTACCTCGCCCTACCATACGCGGCGGGTGATCGGGCTGGTGTCGGCGGCAGGATGGCTCGCCAGCGTCGGCGTCGAGCCCTGTCCCACGCCGTCGGGCCTCGCGTGGCCCTGGTGGAGTCGGCGCTACGACCGCCGATATGTCGTGTACGAGGTGGCCGCGCTGGCCGAGAACTCGTGGCGGCACGGCATCGCGCCTCGCCACTGGCTGGCGGCCGATCGTGGTGCAGCAGCCACGCTATAGTGGGCTGACAGGGTCAGCCCGGAGGAGTCGCAGGTGCAGATGATGTCGAAGATGACCGCAGGGCTCGGGTGCGTCGTGCTCGTGCTGTCGATGTCCGTGGGGTGTTCCAAGGATCCCGCGGTGGTTCGCCAGCAGTACTACGACAGCGCAACCAAGTTGATGGCGGACAAGAAGTACGACGACGCCATCGTCCAGCTGCGGAACGCGCTGAAGGCCGACCCGAAGTTCGGCGAGGCGCGCCTGAAGCTCGCCGAGGCGTACGCCGAGACCGGGGACACCCGGCGCGCCGTGCAGGAGTACATCCGCGCGGCCGACCTGCTGCCGGGCAATGCCGACGCCCAGATCAAGGCCGGCAGCGTGATGTTGCTGTCGGGGCGGTTCGAGGAGGCGCGCAGCCGCGCCGAGAAGGCGCTGCAGGCCGACCCCAAGAGCCTCGACGCGCGCATCCTGCTCGGCAACGCCATCGCCGGCTCCAAGGACATCGACGGCGCCCTGAAGGAACTCGAGGAGGCGGTCGCGCTGTCGCCGTCGGAGAGCCGTGGCTACACCGCCCTCGGCGCGGCGCAGTTGGCCAAGGGACAGGCTGACGTCGCCGAAGCGACCTTCCGCAAGGCGGTCGAGGTGCAACCGTCGGCCGTGCCTGCCCGGCTGGCGCTGGCCAACTTCCTCTGGAGCACCAATCGACGCGACGAGGCCCTGGCGGAACTGCAACAGGCGTCCAGGCTGGAGCCCAACAACAAGCTGGTCAATCGCGCCCTGGTGACGTTCAACCTGGCCACCGGCAACGCGGCCGCGGCCGAGCCGTACCTGAAGGCCCTCGCGGCCGACCCGAAGGACGTCGCCTCGCGCATCGCCCTCGGTGACTACTACCTGCGGCTGAACAAGCTGAAGGAAGCCCGTGAACTCTTGAACGCCCTCGCCAAGGAGAAGGAGGGCTTCGGCCCGGCGCGGCTGAAGCTGGCCGGCCTGGCGTTTGCCGAGAAGAATCCCACCGAAGCGTACCGCCTCGTCGACGAGGTCCTGAAACAGAGCCCCAAGTCCGTCGACGCCTTGCTGGTCAAGTCGCGCATGCTGCGTGCCGAGGGCAAGGCCAAGGAAGCCCTCGCGGCGGCGACGGCCGCGACGGCAGCACAACCGGAGTCGGTGGCGGCCCACTACGAACGGGGTCTGGCCGAACTGGACCTCTCGATGCTCACCGAAGGCGTCAAGAGCCTGCGCGAGGCCGTGCGACTCAATCCGAAGGCGGCCGCCATCCACCTGCAACTGGCCAATGCGCTGCTCCGGCAGCGCGAGTTCGGCGCGGCGCTGGTGGCGGCCGAGGACGCGCTGCGCAATGCGCCGCAGGATGCGACGGCGCACCTGATGGTGGCACGCGCCCAGATGGCGGCCGGCGATCTGAAGGCGGCAGCCGCGACGCTGGCGCCGTTGCAGAAGCAGTTCCCCGACGTCGCCATCGTGTCGAGTCAACTCGGGTCGCTGCGGCTGCTGCAGCGTGACGTCGCCGGGGCGCGGCAGGCGTTCGAGCGCGCGTTGCAGCTCGAGCCGGGGCAGGTGGACGCCGTGCAGGGCCTGTCGCTCATCGACGTTGCCGAGCGCAAGCCGGAACAGGCCGTCGCCCGCCTGGAAGCCTTGCTGGCCAAGGACCCCGACAACGTCCGTTACCTGCAGCTCGCGGCGCGTTCCTACATGACGACGCGCAACTTCGACAAGGCCGAGAAGGCCCTGCGACGGGTACTCGCGCTGGACACCAACAACCTCGAGACGTACGGCCTGCTCGGCCAGCTGTACCTCATGCAGAACAAGGCGGATCAGGCGCTGAAGGAGTACGAGGCACTGAGCCGGCAGCAGCCCAGCGCGGTCGGGCCGCACACGGTGGTCGCGATGCTGCTGCAGAGCATGAACCGGCTCGACGAGGCGCAGAAGCGATACGAGCGCGTCATCGAGATCGATCGCGAGGCGCCGGTGGCAGCCAACAACCTGGCGTGGATGTATGCCGAGGGGCGCGGGAACATCGACGTCGCGCTGCAACTGGCGCAGACGGCCAGGCGGCGTCTGCCCAACGAAGCCGCGGTCGCCGACACGCTCGGCTGGATCTACGTCAAGAAGCAGCAGTATCCGCAGGCGGTGCGCGAGCTGACCGAGGCGGTGGCCAAGGATCCCGACAATCCCGAGTACCAGTACCACCTCGGCGAGGCGTACAAGGGCAGCGGCGACATCCCGAAGGCGCGGGCGGCGCTGCAGAAGGCCGTCGCGCGGCCGTTCGCGGCCAGTGATGCGGCTCGAAAGGCTCTGGCGTCCCTTCCGGCGTCCGGCAACTGACATGGCAAGCACGCTGACACTCCCGACGACGACCGCGCGGGTGCGTCCGCTGGCCGACGTTCGCCTCTGGCTGGTGCTCGCGGCGCTCGTGGCGTTGTACGCGCCGACCGTGTCGTGGCTCTGGGAGCGCTGGACGATGAGCGTCTGGCACAACGCGCACGGGATGCTGATCCCGTTCGTGGTCGCGTACTTCGTGCGCGACGAGCTGGAACGCTACGACGGGCCGGTCGAGGAGGGCAGCGCCTGGGGCTTTGCCTGGCTCGTGCCGGCGCTGGCCATGCACGTGCTCGATGGCGCCATGCACACGCAACTGCTCTCGGCAGCCTCGATGGTCGTCGCGGCGCCGGGGTTGTCGTGGCTGTTCCTCGGGCCGTCGCGCTCGCGAGCCATCCTCTTCCCCTTGCTGTTCCTCGCGTTCATGCTGCCGATCCCGCTCGGCGTGACCGAACGGCTGCACCTTGCGCTCCGTCACCTCACGGCCGGCGGGGTGGAGCACCTCGTGCCGATGTTCGGCGTGCCGCTGTTCCGCGACGGGCTCACGCTGCTGAGCGGCGAGTCGCGCCTGCTGGTCGCCGACGCGTGCAGCGGCTTTTCCACCCTCTATGCGGCGATGACGGTGGCCTTGCTGACGGCGTACTTCTGTCCGGTCGCGTGGCGCCGGGTCCTCGTGGTCGTCGCCGCCGCCCCGATTGCCATCGGCGCCAACATCCTGCGGGTGTCGCTGTTGGTGCTGCTGGTCAGGACCTACGGCAATGGGGTGCTGGAGACGTGGATGCACGAGGGCTCCGGCATCCTCACCTTCGTCCTCGCGCTGCCCCTGATCTTCTGGCTGGGGACGCCGCCCCAATCCGTGGCCAAGGAGCCGGCCACGCAGGGGTGACCCGCATGCTCTCGGCGCGGTACGCGACACCGGTCCTCGTCCTGCTCGCGCTGGCGCTGGTGCCGACGGTGGTCAACTCGTACGTCGGGCGCAAGATCGTCGAGTCGCCGGCGCTGCGTGACGCGCTGCCGGAGGTGCTCGACGGCACGGCTTCCATGCCGACCGACCGGCGCGCGACGACGATCAAGAAGGAGTTCGACAGCGAGGACTGGGTCGAGCGCGAGTTCGTCGACGCACGTGGCAGCCGCAGCGTGGTGCTGGCGGTGCGCTCGTACGACATGAAGCGCCTCTATCACCATCCGGAACTCGCGGTGTCGGAGACCGACTACGAACGGGAGTCGGTGGAGCGGGTGGACGGCAAGCACGGGCCCCTGGACGTGCACGTCCTGCGGTCCGGCGGCGGCAGCACCGTGGCGGCGTACGCCTTGCTCTTCAAGGGCCGCACGATCGGCAATCCGTACCTCTTCCAGTTGACCAAGGCGCCCGAGTTGCTGCTGCTCGGCCAGCGACCGCTCACGCTGGTGTTCGTCGAGGCGCCGGCCGGGTCGCGGAGTGAAGGCGTGGCGACGCCGGCGATCTCGCGGCTCGTCTCGGCCGTGACGGCGCTGCAGTCCTCGCCCTCCTGACCGGCCCCGTCACGGCTCGTAGGCGCCCACGGCGTGAGGCCCGCCGGAGGGCCGCGCTCGTCCGGAGCGATCGACGGTGACGGCCTCCCGCGCCGGCGCACGGAGCGCCGGGCGTGTGGGCACGAGTCGGTAGTCGTCGCGCGATGCGTCGATGAACGCTGTCGCGTCCACGGCGATCATCTCGTCCCCCAAGCCGGACGACGCCGACGACCGGAGCTGCAGCAGGTTGGCCAACTGCACCTCCGCGTTGGGCGCCTGCACGGCAGCCACCGGCACCTCCACGGCCCGACCGAACGTGGCGTGTTCGACGCGCAGCAGCGCGATGTCGTCCTCGTGCCGGATGCCGGTGCGCAGGTGGTGGAGCACCGCGTTGCGCACCGTGACGCGGGCGCCGCGATCTCCGGGGCCCCGTAGCCTGAAGCCGATCGTGCTGTGGTGCACGGTGACGCCGTCGAAGGTCGCATCGACGCGTTCCTTGATGTTGAAGGCGGCCATGTTCGGAATCAGGCCGCCCTCGAATCCCCAGGCCTCGACGTCCCTCACGTCGAGCTTCGCCCGTCGGCCGTGGCGGATGGTCTTGGTGTCGATGGCGTTCTCGCCCGGCACCACCCCGGCGGCGAACCCGTTGGCCGGCGCGTCGAGCGGTGCCAGCCAGATGCGTGACGACTCGATCGTCACCTCGGTCCATCCGGGGGCGGTGCGCCCCGGATCGAGCTGGATGCCGTCGCCGGAGAACGTGTGGATCTCGCTGCGGCGGACGGTGAGGCGCTCCACGGCGCCGGCCACCAGACCATGGGCGTCGGTCCGGCCGTGACGGGCATCGAGGCAGTGATGGATCAGGACCTCATCCAACTGCACGTCCGACGGCGCTGCCATGTCGACGCAATCGCGCCCTGCACGCCTGACCTCGACGCGGCGCATCACGAGATGGGCTGCAGGGTCGGCGACGCGCACCGCGTCGTCCGGTCCGTACTCGCCGTCGAGGACGAGGTTGTCGAGGACAAGGTACGGATGCTCGAGCGTGGCAACGCGACCGGGGGCCGTGACGATGGGACGGTGTGCCGGGTCTGCACCGCGTATCACCAGCGGCCGTGTCGGCTCGCCGCCCCGGCGTGGGCGCAGGGTCTCGTGATACGTGCCGGTCGCGATGACGACCGTGTCGCCCGGCCCGGCAGCGTCGAGCGCCTGAGCGATGGTGCCAAAGGGATGAGTCGGGTCGCCGGTGCCGGCGGTCGAGGCGGAGACATCGACATGCCAGGCGCGGCCGTCGCGGGCGGCCCGCGCTTCGGGGCCGCAGCCCGTCAGGCACGCGGCGACCAGGAGGATTGATGCCCGCCCAATGGCGCTCACGAGCCTTTGGCCCCAGTCATGCCGGTATCCTATCGTGGCCCCGCATCACCGCCGCCGCGTGGCGTGACCGCCTATAATCAGACTTTCGTCAGACCCTCCGCCTACCTCACGATGCCGTTCGCGTTCCCAACATTCAGGCACCCACCGCTGGTCACCCATGGCACCGGCGCCATCAAGTCGCTGGCTGGTGGCGACAGGTGGCCCGACACGGTGTTGTTCGTCTCGGGTGCCGCCCCGGTGCACGCGTATCTGGGCCAGGCATGGGCCAAGGCCGGACCGGCCCTCGATTCGATCCGGACGGTCATCAAGCCTGCCGGGGAACCCTCCTGGGAGATGTGTCTGGCAGCGGCGGACGTCCTCCGCAACGCCCGTCCGCGTCGGATTGTCGCAGTGGGTGGGGGAGCCGTCCTGGACGGAGCGCGGCTGGCCTGGCTCATCGCCGTCGACGCGCTGGACGCCAACGGGCGGCTCACCGAGCAGTGGCAGGAGCGTCGTCGCCACCTCGAACTCGTCCTGGTGCCGACCACGTGTGGGTCCGGCGCCGAAGCGGCGACGATCGCCGTGCTCTCCCTGGACGGACGCAAGGTGCCGGTCGTCTCGCCCGCCCTGTTGGCCGACGAGGTCGTCCTCGACAGCCGCTTCCTGTCGAGCGTTGACGAGTTCACGCTCGCGTGCTCGCTGGCCGATGCCCTGTCACATGCGTTCGAGGCGTGGATGTCCATCGTGCCTGGGCGGCTGGCCAAGGAAGCGGCGATCTCCTGTCTCCGTCTCATCCTCTCCGACGGCCAGGCGTACGACCGTCACGCACGCCTGATGGATGCCGGCTTCCTGGGCGGCCTGGCGGCCGCCCATTGCTCGGTCGGCCTGGTGCACGCGTTCGCGCACTCGATCGCGCGATTCGGCGTCGGACACGGCCACGCCAATGCGGTCGCGCTGCTGCCCGGACTCCGGAGGATGCTGGCAAGGCCCAACGCCCCGGAGTTGCTGGCGGCGATCGGCATGACGCCAGACGGCCTGCTGTCACGGGTCAGCGACCTGATTCGGCCGGCGCTCCAGCGAGAACTGCCGTCGCCTGCCGCCGCGGTGCTCGCCGATGCGCGCGATCGGCAGCAACTGGGCGAGGTCATCGTCGCCGACCCGTGCATGCGCACCTCCGCGGTGACCGCCGAAGACCTGGACATGGAGGCGTGGCTCGGCGAGATTCGCGACCGCGCTCCGGCCCAGTGTTGAACGTCTGGCTTCTGGACCGACTCGAGTACGTCGACCCGGCGCGGCTCGCGCTCGAAGACGACGATGTGAGTTGGACGTACGGACAACTGAAGGACCGCGCGCGCACGGCCGGCGGTGTCCTGGTCCGGCAATACGGACCCGGGCGATACATCGTGATCCCGATGCGGCCCGGGGCGCCCTCGGTGGCGCTCCTGCTCGGGGTCATGTACGCCGGCTGCACGCCCGTGCCGGTGGATCCCGAACTGCCACCGGCGGCGCTGCAGTACATCGTCGAGAAGAGCGGGGCGGTGGGCATCGTCGATCCTGCCCGCCCGGACCTGTGGGAGGACGGCCCCTCGGTCGACCTGGCCGGCCGCAGCGACATGCCTGCCCTGGTCCTGTTCACGTCAGGCACGACCGGACACCCGAAGGGCGTCGTGGTGTCGCACGCGAATCTCGAGCACTCCTGCAGCGCGATCAGCGAGTACCTCGACTACCCGCAGTGGAACTCCGCGGCCGTGGTGCTACCGCTGCACTACAGCTACGGCCTGGTGTCGCAGGTCCTCTGCCAGCTCTCGGTCGGGGGGCGGGTCGTCGTCTTCCCGACCATGCGCAATCCCGTGAAGGTGGCGCGGCGAGTGGAGTCGCTCGGTCTGGCCTCGTTCTGCGGCGTGCCCTCGACATTCCATGCGTTGGGCACGATCCACGGGATGACGCCGATCGCGATGCCGTCGGTGCGGGTGGTGTGCTCGGCTGGCGCCGCGCTGGATCGGACGCGGCTCGGGGTGATGCGTGACATCTTCCCGTCGGCGGTGATCTTCAACAACTACGGGATGACCGAGGCGGCCCCCCGGATTGCCTACATTCGCGACGACGATCCGCGCTTCGGGGAAGCGACCTGCGGCAAGCCGATGCGGGGTGTGGAGGTGCGGGTGGTCGATCCCGCGACCTGGCAGCCCCTGCCGGACGGCGAGGCGGGCATGTTGGTCGTGCGCGGCCCGAATGTCACCGCCGGCTACCTGAACGATCCCGAGTTGACGGCTGCCGCCTTCACGCCGGACGGGTTCCTGATCTCGGGCGACATGGCGGCGCTGCGTGACGGCTACATCTACATCAGCGGCCGGTACGACGACGTGTTCAACGTGGGCGGGGAGAAGGTGTCGCCGCTCGAAGTCGAGCACGCGGTCGCCCAGCATCCTGCGGTCGAGCAGGTGGTCGTGCGCGGGGTTGCCGACGCGCAGCGGGGGGCGGTCCCGGTGGCCTTCGTCCGCCTGCGCGCGCCGGTGACGCGCCGGGAACTGATGGCATCGGCGAGGGAGCACGTGACCCCGATCCGCATCCCGACGCGGTTCCTGGAGGTCCGCGGATTCCCGATGACGTCGAACGGTAAAGTGCAGCGGCGGCTGCTCACTGCCGATGATCCGGAGTGGGTCATCAGGGAGATCGAGTGATGTTTCTGTCGAACGTGCCGCCGTACGGCCTCGCGCCGGCCGAGAAGGCGGCGTACCTCGTGCCGCGGCTCACGGAACTGGTCTCGCACCACGAGCAGCAGTGCGCACCGTATCGACTGCTCGTGGGAGACTGGCGGCGGCACATGCACGACGAGGTGACCTCGGTCGAGCAGCTGCCGTTCCTGCCCGTCACCGCCTTCAAGGAGTACGACCTGCAGTCGGCGGCCTCGGCCGTGTCGGTGCGTTCGTCGTCGACGACCGGCCAGCAGCCGTCGCGGATCTTCATGGACAAGGTCACGCGCGGCCGGACCTCGTTGTCGGCGCGGGCGATCCTGGCCGACTTCATCGGCGAGGGCGCCAGGCCGTACCTGGTGTTCGACGCCGAGGAGGCCGTGCGAGGCGGGGCGCTCAGCGCGCGGGCGGCGGCCGTCCTGAGCCTGGCGCATTTCGCCGAGACCTTCCATTTCGTGATGCGTCTGGAGGGCGGCCAGCCGGTGCTCGACCCGGAGGCACTCGCGCGTGCCCTGGAGGCGATCGGCGACCGTCCGTTCGTCGGCTACGGCTTCACCTACCTGCTGTACCAGGCCCACGCGGCGATTGCGGCGGCAGGCGGCGGTCGGTCCATGCACGCCGACAGCGTGCTGCTGCACAGTGGTGGCTGGAAGCGGCTGACCAGCGAGGCCGTGTCGCGCGAGGCGTTCGATGCCACGGTTTCGGGCGTCTGGCAGCTCGAACCGCACCGGGTGATCGACTTCTACGGGCTGGTGGAACAGGTGGGCGTGCCCTATCCCGACTGCCGTGCGGGACTGAAGCACGTCCCCTACTGGGCTGACGTGGTCGTCCGCCGCGCCGATACGCTGGACCCGGCCGGCGTGGGGGAGACCGGGTTGCTGCAACTGGTGAACTGCCTGCCGCTCGGCGCGCCCAACCACAGCGTGCTGACCGAGGACCTGGGTGAGATCGTGTTGGAGGACGGGTGCGCATGCGGGCGGCGAGGCCGGGCGTTCGCGTTCCGCGGGCGGGCCCCGCGCGCCGAGGTCCGGGGCTGCAGCGACACGATGACGCCCCGCCGGGATGTCGCATGAGCGTCGTGCAGCAGGGCGCCGCGGCGCAGATCCGTGAATGGACGCAGGCGCTCGGTCCCAGTCGAGCGAGCAGTGCCGATCGGCGCGAGGCGCTGAACCAGCTGTCGGACGATCTGCTCGTGAACCGGGCAGGCATCCCGCCGGCGCTGGCCGCGGCAGGCGTCGCGTTCCTTGCCACGTTCCTCCGCCACTCGTCCATCGAGGCGGCGCTGGCCCGTGAGTTGCCCTCGGCCGAGGCCCTCGACCGGTTCGTGCCGGTGGGCGGGCGCAAGAGCATCCGGATTCTTCCGCGCGGTACCGTCGCGCAGTGGATTGCGGGCAACGTGCCGCTGCTGGCGATGTTCTCGTGGGCCCTGGCGTCGGTGACCGGCAACCGCAGCATCCTCCGCCTGAGTACGCGGCAGGACGACTTCGTCACCCCGTTGCTGGCCAGGCTCGCCGCCCTGTCGGAGGCCGGCGCCGAGATGGCGCGCGAGACGCTGGTGGTGAGCTTCGAGCGCGAGGACCTCGAGGCGCACGTCGCCATGAGCCGCGCCGCCGACGTGCGCGTGGCGTGGGGCGGCCTCGAGGCGGTCGAGGCCATCCGCGATCTGCCGGCCCGCTGGGAGACGGAGACCATCGTCCTGGGCCCTCGCGTCAGCCTGGCGGTGGTCGATCCGCGGGAGGTCACCGATCGATTGCTGACACGCCTGGCGATCGACGTCATCTACTTCGATCAGCTGGCGTGCTCGTCGCCCCAATGGCTGTTCGTGAGGGGCACGAGGGCCGAGGCGGAGCACTTCACCGAGCGGCTCGCCGTCGAGTTCGACAAGCAGACCCGGGCCATCCCGAGACACGTGCTCGATTACGGCGAGACCTACCGCATCCACCTGGATCGCACGCGGGTCCTGCTCGACGGCGGCACGCTGTTCCGCGACGAGCAGACGCGTTGGACCGTGTCGGTCGTCGATCGACCGCAGGACCTGGTCACGTGCGCGAACCGGTTCCTGCAGGTGATGCCGTTCGACGACTTCGCGCAGGTCCACGCGCTCATCCCGGAGAACGTGCAGACGGCCGTCACGCTGCTCGGCCCCGAGGACACCGAGACGTTCACCGAGGGCGCCGCGCGGCGCGGCGTCTGTCGCTTCCCCCGCCCTGGCGAGGGAAGCCATTTCGAAACGCCGTGGGATGGCATCCCGCTGGTATCGCGACTCACGCGCTGGGTGCTGCGCACCGACGCGCACGCAAGAGGAGAGCAATGACCGACACCGACGTGTCCACGAAGTTGAAGCAGCTGATCGCCCACCTGTTCAAGGTGTCGGTGGACGAACTGTCCGACGAGGTCGGCCCGGGCGACGTGTCCGGCTGGGACTCGCTCGGCCACGTGACGCTGATGGTGGAGATCCAGAAGCAGTTCGGCACGCACATCCCGGTCGAGGACGCGATCGAGGTCGAGTCGATCGCCGACATCGTCAGGCTGCTCGAGCGCGAGGGGTCTGCTGCGTGAAGATTGCCGGGACGATCGCGGTCGTCACGGGCGGCGCGTCGGGCATCGGCAAGGCCTTCGCGCAGCGCCTGCTCGCGAGGGGCGCCACCGTGTGGATCCTCGATCGCGACCAGGCGGCGCTGGCGCAGGCCGTTGCCGAACTGCAGCCCGACGGCGACCTGCGGCACATCCGCTGTGACGTGGGCGACGAGGCGGCCGTCGTGCAGGCAGTGCGCGAGATCGACGAGCAATCCGGCGGCGTGGACATCCTGGTCAACAACGCGGCCGTGCTCCGCGATCAGGCGCTGGTGTCGCGCCTGGGGCGGCACATACGACAGCACTCGACCGCCGACTGGCACGAGACGCTGCACAGCAACCTCACGAGCGTGTTCCTCATGAGCCGGCAGGTCGGCGAGAGCATGTTGCGCCGCCGGCGCGGGGGACTCATCGTGAACATCTCGTCGATCTCGCGCCTCGGTAACGCGGGGCAGACGGCCTACGCGGCCAGCAAGGCGGCCGTCGCAGCCATGACCGTCACCTGGTCGCAGGAACTGGCTCCCTACGGCATCCGGGTCGTGGGCATCGCGCCGGGGTTCGTGGAGACGCCGATGACCCGCGCCATCCCCCCGCTGTTCCTCGAGCAGTTGCGGGAGCGCACGCCGCAGAAGCGGTTCGGCACGCTGGAGGAGTTCAAGGAGACGCTCGAGTTCGTGATCGTCAACGATTACCTGAACGGCAAGATCCTCGAGGTCGATGGTGGACTCCGTTTCTGAGCCCACTGCGACCCCGCGCCCGCGCGGGCTGATCGGCTACGCGCCGGAGCTGATCGACGAGATTGTCGCGCTGCAATACGAGATGTTCCCGCAGCGCGAGTGGGGCCTCATCGAGCCCCGCTGGCGATGGATGTTCGAGGAGTCGGCGCGGCGCGTCGGCGTTGCGCCGATGGTGTGGGTGTACCGCGCGTCCAGCGGGGTCGTCGCGCACCACGGCGCGATCGCGGTCCGGTGCAAGGTCGGTGACCAGACGCTCACCACCGGCTGGTTCGTCGAGACGATGGTGCACGAGAAGTACCGGGGCCGCGCCGTGGGGCCGATGCTGGTGAAGAAGGCGCTCGAGGACGTGCCCTTCAATCTGTCGCTGGGACAGACGACGCAGATGCGCGAGATGCAGTTCGCCCTCGGCTGGGTCGAGGTCGCGCCGCTCCCGCTGGCCGCGCTCGCCGTACGCGGAGCGAGGGTCCTGACGGGCAAGGGCCACCCGGCCACGCGTCCGCTCGCGTCGCTGGTCCTGGACGCGCGTCGTCGCCTGGGGATGTTGCGCGGTGGAACGCTGCGCGGCGTGGACGTGGTCCGTGATGGCGCCTTTGGAGCCGAGCACGACGCGTTGTGGGAGCGAGTGGCGGCGGCGGTGCCGGTGGCGGTCGTCCGCGACGCCTCCTTCCTGACATGGAAGTACCGCAGCCAGCCCGGCCAGCGATCGGTGACGTTCGACGTGCGACAGGGCGCGCGGCTGCTCGGGACGGTGGCGTACGTCGTGCGCGAGCCCGACAGCGCGTACCGCTACCGCCGCGCGGTGGTCACCGACATCCTCGTCCCGCCGAGCGAGCCGGCGTCGGTCCGGGCGTGCGTCCGGGCGTTGCACGACGTGGCGCGCGAGGACGGCGTCGACCTGGTGTCGGTCGGCCTGCGCCAGCCGGTGATCGAGGCGGAGTTGCGGCGGCAGGGCTATCTCACGCGCCCGCCGCAGAGAGTGTTCCTGGTGGCCGGGCCCGAGGGACATCCGGTGCGCCAGTGGCTGGACGCGCCCGACGCGTGGTTCCTGAGCACCAGCGACTCGGACATCGACCGCCCATGGTAGCCGCGCCCATGGACCAGCGAGTGGCGCGGGCGGGGACACCGGCCGGCGGCCGCGGTGTCCTGATCGTCACGACGAACTTCCCCCCCGATCGACGCGCGGGCACTCACCGCCTCCTGCGCTTCGCGCGGAACCTCGACGCACTCGGCTGGCGCGTCGTGGTCCTCACGATGGATCCGCGGTCGTATCGCCCCGGAGTGCCCGTGGACGACCGCCTGCTGCGGGAGATCCCCGCATCGGTCGTGGTGGGACGCACGCGCGTGCCGTGGCGCGCCGAGGCGCCTCCCGCGCCGTCCGCAGGCACGGCGGCGGGCGCCCCGACCACCGCGCCGGCGAGGGCGTCTCGGCCGCGCGGGAGGGTCGAGCGCACCATCCGCAAGTTCTGGCAGGACCTGACCACCACGCCCGACCCGGAGCTGGCCTGGTGGCTGCCCACGGTGCCTGAGGGCGCGGCGCTCGCTCGGGCACACCGCCTCGACGTGATCCTGTCGTCGGCGCCGCCGTTCACCCCGCACCTGGCGGCTGCGGAGATCGCGCGGCGCACGAAGCTGCCCTGGGTCGCCGACTTCCGGGACCCGTGGTCACGCGCGCCATGGGTGCTCGACCAGCGCACCCGCGGGTGGACCGGGTGGGTCCACCAGCGGCTCGAGCGCATGACCATCGGCCGCGCGTCGCGCGTGGTGCTCAACACGCGGCCCATGCAACAGGACTTCATGGCGCACTATCCGCCGGCCATGGCGTCCAAGTTCCTCACGATTCCGAACGGCTTCGACAGCGAGGCCCTCGAGCGTGGGCTGCGGCCCGTGGCGCGGACGGCTCCGGCCTCGACGCTGGTCCTGTGCCACACCGGCAATCTGTACCAGGCGCGCGATCCCCGGCCGTTGTTGCGGGCCCTGGCCACGGTGCTGACCGACGGCTCGATGCCCGCCGATGCCTTCCGCCTGCAGTTGGTCGGCGGCGCCGGCGGCGAGTTCGATACGGCCAACGAGGTGGCGCGGCTCGGCATCGCGCACGCCGTGGAGTTCGTGCCGCCCGTGTCGCACGGCGAGAGCCTCGGATACCTCCGGGCCGCCGACGTCCTGCTCGTCGTGCAGCCCGACACGGCCGTGCAGGTGCCGGTGAAGCTTTACGAGTATCTGTGGGCCCGCAAGCCGATTCTCGCGATGGCCTCAGCCGGCGCCGTCGCCGACCTCGTCACCGACGGGAAGGTCGGCATCGTCGTCGCCGCCGACGACGATCGCGCGATTGCGGAGGCGCTCCGCGAATTCCAGCGTCGCCGCGCGACGCTGGGGGCCGACTACGTGGCGCCGGCTGCCTTCCTGGAGCAGCTCGAGGGCACGACGTTGACCCGACGGTTGCACGACGTGCTGATGGACCTCACCGCATGAGGAGGCCGGGCGCGCGCGAGGCCGTGTGGCTGACGGCGACGGGCGCCGTCCTCGCGTCCGGGGTCGACGGCGTGCTGCTCGAACTGCAGCGTGGATTCTTCTCGGGCGGCTTTCTGGCCCGCGACGTCGCGACCACCTGGGCTGATCGCGCGTGCTTCCTCGTCGGCTCACTGGCCGTCGATGCGACATGCGCCGGTTTCGGCGTCGGGCTCGCCCTGTGGCTGGC
Source organism: Luteitalea sp. TBR-22 (assembly GCF_016865485.1). Taxonomy (NCBI): domain Bacteria; kingdom Pseudomonadati; phylum Acidobacteriota; class Vicinamibacteria; order Vicinamibacterales; family Vicinamibacteraceae; genus Luteitalea; species Luteitalea sp. TBR-22. The sequence goes on from NZ_AP024452.1 coordinate 2,916,416, forward strand.
TGGGCGGATGCGCTGGGGTGCCCTGGCGCGCCGCCTGCTCGCCGTCGGGTTGGCCGCCGGCCCGCTCGTCCTGGCGAGCCTGGTCCAGTACCAGATCCTGGCCCGTCTCGGCGACGCGTTCGACATCGGGCTGATGTTCGATCTGGTCGGGCGCAAGCCCTCGGAACTCCTCGCGGTGTCGTCGGCCCAGTTGCTCCTGCCCGTCGCCCTCGGGATCGCGCTGGTCGCCGGGTGCGGCTTGCTGCTGCGCGTCCTGAACAGGCGCTGGCCAGGCGGCGTCCTGGCCGCGCCGGGTTGGCAGCTGCTGGTGGGCGCCCTGGCGTGCGGCGTGCTGCTGGTGGCGGGGAGCACGTGGTTGCGCGTCAGCAGCGACGTGCAGGACAACGGGCTGCGCCGCAAGCCCGCCGGGCAGGTCGTCGGCACCCTGGTGACGTGGGCCAGCGACGTCGATCGCGACGGGCACGGCCTGCTGGCCCGACCGGCCGATCCGGCGCCCTTCGACGCGCGGATCTACCCGTACGCCATCGACATCCCCGGTAACGGGATCGACGAGGACGGGATCGGCGGCGACCTGCCCGTCATGGCGCGCGCCGGCAGCACTTCGCCGCCGGCGGTGACGTTCACGCGCACGCCGCCCGTCCTGGTCGTGTTCCTCGAGACGTTCCGCGCCGACCTGCTCGGGGCACGCGAGGGTGCGCGAGAGGTCACGCCGGTGCTCAACGCCCTCGCCGCTGCCGGGGCGTCCACCGTACAGGCCTTCTCCCACAACGGCTACACGGTGCAGTCGCGCTACCACCTGTTCACGGGCGCGCTGGCGGGGCGCGTGCCGGACGGGACGCTGCTCGACGACTTCGCGCGGCGCGGGTACGACACGGCCTATTTCTCGGCTCAGGACGAGTCGTTCGGCGGCCGGGCGTACGACATCGGCGCCTCTCGCGCGACGCATTTCTACGATGCCCGCCAGGACAAGGCGCGGCGTTACACCAGGTTCGCGACCGCCGGCAGCCTTGGCGTCTCGACCGAGGTGGTGCTCGAACGCGTGACGACGTATCTCGGCACCCGCGCGCGGACTCGGCCCCTGTTCCTGTACGTGAACTTCTACGACACGCACTATCCGTACTGGCACGACGGCCTGCGGCCGCTGCTGTCCGACGTGCGCGTCGCCCAGGGCGACATCGTCGACGCGCGCGCAGACGACGTGCGACGGATGTACCGGAACACCGCGGCCAACGTCGACGCCGCGATCGGTCGCCTCCGCGATCTGGTGCGCGTCCACGCCGGCGAGGAACCAGCGATCGTGGTGCTGGCCGACCACGGCGAGAGTCTCTTCGAGGACGGGTACCTCGGGCATGGCTATGTGCTCAACGATCAGCAGACCCGCATTCCCCTGATCGTGTCGGGCCTGGCCCTCGCGGCGTGCGAACCGGTCGGGCAGGCCGACCTGAGGGGCGCCATCCTCGAGGCGCTCGCGGCCGCGCCGGCGTCGGCCGTCAGGCCGGCGTTCCGCGCCTGCCCGGGGCACGCGGTCTTCCAGTACCTCGGGACGATCGGCCGCCCTCGCCAGATCGGGTTCGCGCGTGCCGGCGGACGCATCGTGTATGACATCCGCGAGCAGCAGGTGCGCCGTGACGAGGGCGCCTGGACCCGCGTGGACGCCCTCACGGGGGAGGCGCGCGCCGAGTGGCTGGCGCTCGTGCAGTACTGGGAGCGGCTCCGCGTCGCCGGCGTGCCCGCCGACGGAGGGGAGTCGTGAGCGCGACCCGGCCGCCGATTCGCGTCCTGCACGTGATCCATCACCTCCAGCCCGGAGGAATGGAATACGGGCTCATCAAGATCGTGAACGGACTGGTGGGCAGCGGGGTCGAAAGCACGATCTGCAGCACGACCACCGCGAACCCGACGATGCGCGCGCTGCTGCATCCTTCCGTTGGCCTGATCGAGCTGACTCGCCGGCCCGGCAACGACCCGCGGCTGGTGTGGCAGTTGTACCGGACGTTCCGGCGGGAGCGACCGGACATCGTGCATACGCACGCGTGGGGCACCCTGGTCGAGGGGTTCGTCGCCGCCCGCCTCGCTCGCGTCCCGGTGGTCATGCACGGCGAGCACGGCACGCTGCAGCTCGGGGCGTCGCAGGTGCGGGTGCAGCGCTGGATCTGGCCCCGCGTCGACGTGCTGCTGTCGGTCTCCTCGCGACTGGCCGAGCGGATGGCGGCCACGGTCGGCATCCCCCTGGAGCGGGTGACGGTGGTGCGCAACGGCGTCGATTTGTCGCGGTTTGGCACCACGCCGCGCGCGGCGGCCCGGCACGCCCTCGGCGTGCCCGACGATCTCGTGCTGATCGGCCACGCCGGACGGCTCGTGCCGGTGAAGGATCAGGCGGGGCTGGTCGAGGCTGCGGCACGACTGAAGGCGCAGGGGCTTGCCTTCCGGGTCGTGATCGCGGGCGACGGACCGCTGCGTCCCGACCTGGAGGCGCAGATTGCGGCGCTGGAGGTCGGTGAGTGCGTGCACCTGCTCGGGCACCAGGCAGACGTCGAGCGGTTGTTCGCCGCGCTCGACGTGTACGTGCTGTGCTCCCGCTCGGAGGGCATGCCGAATACGATCCTCGAGGCGATGGCCAGCGGCGTGGCCGTCGTGTCCACCAGGGTTGGCGGGGCCGACGAACTCGTGGTGGATGGCGAGACCGGCTGCCTGGTACCGCCGGCGCAACCGGCGGCCCTGGCCGACGCCATCGGCCGGCTGGTGAGCGATGCTTCGGCGCGAGAGCGCATGGGCAGGATGGGGCGGCAGCGCGCCACGACGACTTTCGGATTGCCGACCATGATTGCGGGATACGAGGCGGTGTACGCGGGGGCGACGCGATGAGGCGGCAGGCATGCTGACAGCGCTGGCCGCATCGGCGGCGGGGTTGCTGGCCGCGCACGAATTCCTGGCGCGTGGCAGCGGTCGCGGGGGCGGCGCCTGGCGCTGGGCGCGCCGCGGGGTCCTGTTGCTGTTGCTGGTGGTGACCGCGATTGGCGCCGACCGTGCCGGCCTGCAGGCGCGCCTCGGGCACCTGGTGTCCCGGGAACGGGAGACGCGCAGCCCCGTGCTCGATGGCACGGGCGACCCTTTCCTCGTCAGGCAGGCCGAGGCGCAGGTGCCGGTGCACCCCTATCCGGAAGGACGTGGTCGCGAAGCCATCGAGGCCTGGCAGCGGGAGACGCGCGATGCCGTGCGCGCTCGCGCCCGGTTCGCCGTGGCCGCCGACCAACCCAGCGAGGTGACCGTCGTCTCGCGTGAGGCGGTGGGGGACGTGACGCGCACACTGGTGACCTTCCGGGCCGCTGATGGCACGCCGCTGCCCGCCTTCGTGCACGAACCGACCCGCGGTGGCCGGCGGGCAGGCATTCTCGTCGTGCCCGGGCACGGCCGCGGCGCCCGAGCGACCGCCGGGATGGTGGGCAAGGACTACCAGCACGGCGCTGCCCTGGAACTGGCCCGGCGGGGCTTTGTGACGATCACCCCGGAACTGCGGGGGTTCGGTCTTCTGTCATCCACCGGCGCGCCGATGCACCGGGCGGTGGCGGCCACGGCGCTGCAGAGTGGCACGTTCTACAAGGCCGTCGTGGTGGACGATCTGGGGCGCGCGTTGACGGTCCTGTCGCGATGGCAAGGCGTCGACCCGGCCAGGCTCGGCGTTGCTGGTGCATCGCTCGGCGGCGAGATTGCCGTGATGCTCGCGGTGGTCGACGACCGGGTGCGCGTCGTGGCGAGCCAGAGCTACGGTGGTGACACCGGTCCGGCGCGGGTGGCCGGCAACGATGACGACGAGGCGGAGCAGACACCTCACGGCTGCCACACGTTCCCGGGCATCAACACGCTCTTGTGGCAGGAGGATTGGTTCCGGCTCCTGGCTCCGCGAGCAGTGCTGGTGAGCCGCGGACGCACGAACACGCCGCGCAAGGCCGACGCCTTCAAGGTGATCGTCGGCCGGGCGTACGCCGACGTCGGGCAGGCGGATCGATTCACGTTCGCCGTCGAGCCGGGCGGGCACGAGTTCTTCGTGGAGCCGGTCGCGGCCTTCTTCGAGCGGTGGTTGTGATGAGGACACCCGAATCCGGACGCACCCCCTGTCCCGCCCCGGCCGCGGGGGATCCCTGAATGGCCGCCAACCCGTCTCCGGGCCCTTGGCGCAGGGCGACCGCATCCCTGCGCGTGCTGCCGGACTTCGTGATCATCGGGACACAGAAGGGCGGTACGAGTTCCCTGTACCAGTACCTGGCCATGCACCCCGATGTCCTGCCGGCGTTCAAGAAGGAAGTGCACTACTTCGGCTGGGAGTATGCCCGCGGCCCACGCTGGTATCGAGCGCATTTCCCGCTGGCGTGGGCGCGCGACGCGCACGCGCGACGGTTGGGCACTCCGGCGGTGACGGGCGAGGCGACGCCGTACTACCTGTTCCATCCACACGTGCCCGGCCGCATGCATGCGCTGGTGCCCGAGGCGAGGGTGCTGGTGCTGCTGCGTGATCCCGTGAGCCGGGCGTTGTCGTCCTATCGTCACCAGGTGCGGCAGGGACGCGAGACGCGTCCGCTCCTGCAGGCGATGACCGAAGAGCACGCGACGCTGGCGGGCGAGGTGGCGCGCCTCGAGGCCGACCCGTTGTACAAGGGCGAGGCGCACCGGCACTTCTCCTACGTCTCGCGCGGCTTCTACGCCGACCAACTGGAGCGCTGGTTTGCCGTCTACCCGCGGGAGCAGATTCTGGTGCTGCGCAGCGAGGACTTCTTTCGCGAGACGGCGTCGGTGTACGCCCGGGTCGTCGAGTTCCTCGGGCTGCGGCCCTGGGCGCCGTCGGCGTTCACTCCGTACAATGTGGCGCGCAGCCAGGCACTGCGCGTCGAGCCCGACGAAGCGGCGACACGGGCCTGGCTTGCCGCGACGTACGCGCCGCACAACGTGCGGCTGGAGTCGATGCTGGAGCGCAATCTCGGGTGGACGGCACCGTGACGCAGGCAGGCGGCCCCGGCCAGGGGAAGGGCAGGGGAAAGAAGAAGCAGCGGGAGACGTACGGCAAGGTTGCCAAGAAGGGCGCGGCGTGGTCGGCCATTCGCCAGGGCGGCCACGAACTGATGGCCGTGCCGTTCTCGATGGTCATGGCACGCCTGCTCACGCCGAAGGAGTTCGGCGTCGCCGTTGCCGCGTCGTTCTTCGTCCTGCTGTCGGCGCGCCTGATGCAGTTCGGGTTCGGGGCCGCCCTCGTGCGGGTGAAGGAGGTGCGAGAGGAGCACACGTCGTCGGTGTTCCTGGTGAGCCTGGGAACCGGCCTGGTCAGCTATGGCGTCCTGTTCCTGTGCGCCCCGGCCATCGGGCGCTTCTTCCAGAGTCCACAGTCGGGAGAACTCGTGCGCGTGGCGGCGCTGAGTTTCGTGCTCAGCCCGTTTGGCAGCGTGGCCAGCTCCATGCTCACCCGTCGCATGGAGTTCCGGGCGATCGCGCTCGCGGACTGGACCGACAGCCTGGTGGGCTCGGTGACCACGATCGCCCTCGCGCTGGCCGGGTGGAGCTACTGGAGCATCGTGTACGGGCAGGTCGCGGCCACCGGACTGCGCGTCCTGTTGCAGATGTACCTGGCCCGGTGGCGACCGTCGCTGCGTTTCTCACGGGCCGCCCTGCGTGAACTGCTGTCGTACGGCCTGGGTGTCCAGACCAAGCGGTTGCTCGAGTACGCGGCGGCCAACCTCGACAACCTCGTCGTCGGCCGCCTGATGGACATGGCGTCGCTCGGCTTCTACGACAAGGCCTTCAGCACGATGGGGCGGCTGGTCAATCGCCTGACGCTCGGACAGGCTCCCTTCCGGATCTTCTCGATCATCAACGAGGATCGCGAGCGCTTCCAGCGTGCCTACGAGCGGTTGATCCTGAGCGTGACCATGCTGGGCTACCCGGCCCTCACCGTGTGCATCGTCGTCGCCGGCCCGCTGTTCGACGTGCTCTACGGTCGGCGATGGGCCGCCGCCGTGTTGCCCTTCCAGATTCTGTGTGTCGGCGGCGCACTGAAATTGCTGAACAACTACGGGAGCCAGGCCAACGAAGCGCTTGGGGGAATCTGGCGGCAGGCGAGTCGGCAGGCGATCGGGACGGTTCTGGTCGTGGTCGGCGCCTATGTCGGGACCCGCGCCGGCGGCATCGCGGGGGCCGCGCTCGGGGTGACGGTGGCGACGGCGGTGCTCACGTTGAGCATGCAGGCACTGGTACGCCGCGCCCTCGGGCTGTCGTGGCGCGAGCTGTTGCGCCCGCAAGTGCCCGCGGTGATGTGCTCCCTCGTGCTTGCCGCGGTGTTGATGCTTGCGCTCCGTGGCCTGGCCCGCGTGGTGCCGCACGCCTCGTCGCTCCTGGTGCTCGCGATCACGCTGGCGTTGGCGGCCGGGGTCTTCGTGCTCTTCATCATCGGCAGTCCCTATGGCAGCCTGCGAGCGCTGGTCCGCGAAACCGCCGAGGATCTCCTGCCTGGGCGCCTCGCCCTCATCGTCGGCCGGGTCGTGCCTTCTCCGGGAGGCGGGCAGTGACGGCACCGACGCCCGGGGTCATCCTGGCACTCGCGCCCAACCCGTGGGAGGGGCCGTGGATGAATCGTCAGCAACTGCTCTCGCGCCTTGGCGTCGGCCGCACGATCCTGTACTCGACCGGCGTGCCGCAGCGCGGGCGCCGCAAGGGGCCCGCTGGTGGGGTGGGTGGCCGTGTGGTGCGGGCCGACCATGTCTACCTCGATGCGCCGCCCTCGTGGCTGCTGCGGCCGAACCGCCCGGCCGTGGCAGGGGAGCTGGTCGACGCCATTGCCGCGCGTCGGTTGCGTCGCCTGGCCCGCGAGCTGGGGACAGGGCCAGTGCTCACCTACGTCTTCCACCCGAAGTTCTGGCCGCTGGCGCGTCGCATCGGGGGCGATCGACTCGTCTTTCACGCGTACGACCTCTATCACCTGCAGGGGAAGCAGACCCATACGTACGACCGCGAGGAGCAGGCACTGGCCAGGGCCGCCGATCTCGTGATCGGATCCTCCACGCCCATCGCGGAGTACTTGCGGACCATCAGTGGGCGCCACGTCGAGACGCTGGACAACGCCGCCGACTATGCGGCGTTCTCGGCACCGCCGCTCTCGTGGGCCGAGGGGCCGCCCGACGTGGCCGCGCTGCCGCGGCCGCGCGTCGGGTACACTGGCGCCCTCAACCGGAAGGTCGACTTCGAACTCCTGGCCGACCTGTCGGCGCGCCGCCCCGACGTGCAGTTCGTCCTGATCGGGCAGATGGGTCGGCTCGATGCGGTTGGCGAGTCCGCCGCCGCCAGCTTGCGCCAGCGGACCAACGTTCATTGGCTCGGCTTCAAGTCGCCAGCGGCGTTGCCCGGATACATGGGCGCGATGGACGCCAACCTGATGTGTTACCGGGCGAGCGGCGAGGCGTGGACCGCCGGCATCTACCCGTTGAAACTGCACGAGTACCTGGCGGTCGGGCGGCCGGTGATTTCGACCGACCTGCCGACCGTGCGCCCGTTCGCGGACGTGATTCGCATCGCGACCTCGCCCGACGATTGGGCGTCGGCACTGAACGAGGCGCTGCGCGACGGGGGCACGGGCACGCCGGAAGCCCGGCGCGCTCGGGCTCGCGACAACAGCTGGGATGCGCGCGCGGCGCAACTCGGCGCATGGATAGACGATGTCATGGGACGGCGGACCGAGACCTCCTCGTCCGCCCGCTGAAGGAGCGCAATCGTGTCGGCTCGTCGAGTGTTCCTGCAGGTGTGCCAACGCGGGTTGGCCAGCGCCCTCTCCCGCGTCGAGCGAAACCTCGCGCCCGGCCCGGCCCCGCAGCGACGGCCCGGCTTCTCGTTGCAGCATGCCTATGCCACCGGCTGGGCCGACTATCCATGCGTGTTCGTCCTGTCGACCGGACGAGGCGGCACCGAAACGCTCACGGCGCTGGCCGGTCTTTCCCCGGGACTCGTGGCCAGTCACGAGCCGTTCCCGCGCCTGATCAAGGCCTCCTACGACGCCTACCTTGCCGGGGCGAGCGTAGCCACCGATCGCCACTGGATCGACCTGGTGCTCGCCTCCCGGGACGACCTCGTCCGCGGCGCTGTCCAGAAGGGCAAGGTCTACGTCGAGACCAACAACCGCCTGACGTATCTCGCACCCGCACTCGCGACGGCCTTTCCCGCCAGCCGCTTCATCCACGTCTATCGCGACCCGTTCGCGTTCGTCAGGAGCGCGATGCGTCGGCGCTATTTCGCCGGGCACGACTGGGATTTCGCGCGCGTGCGGCCGCGTCCTGATGAACCGCTGGCCGCGACATGGAACACGCTGCCGCGGATCGAGTGCTGCGCGTGGCTGTGGGCGCGGACCAACTCGGACGCCCACGCGTGGATGTCGACCCTGCCGCCGGAGCGGCGGCTGTCGCTGCGTGCCGAGGACCTGTTCGAGGGCCGGCCCGAAACGCTTCAGGCGGTGTTCGGATTCTGCGGTGTCGAGGTGCCGCCGCGAGAGCGGGTGCAGGAAGTCCTCGGCGCCAAGCTCAATGCCCAGCAGCACGGGAACTTCCCCGAGGCCGGGGCCTGGGCGGAGGAAGAGCGCGAGCGCGTGTGGAAGTACACCGCAGACATCGCGACCGCGCTCGGCTACTCGCGCGACTGATCGTCGCGGCGATCAGTCGACGGGCGAACTGATGCGGAGGTTGCGCGGCGCCTGCGGACGCGCCGTCGGCAGCACGGCCGGGCCAGCTCCGGGTCGGCTCAGGAACGCTCCGATCTCCTTCGGAGGGTCGCGCAGGATCACGATGTTGCGGACGTAGGCGACCAGGTCGCGCAGGTCGGTCAGGCGTCCGTCGGGCAACTGCGCCGTCGAGGTGTTGAACTCGACGTAGAACTTGTCGATGCGTCCTCCCCGCACACTCACCGGTACGCGGTCGTAGATCTGTACGGGCCCCACCTGCTCATCTGCCATCCACAGGTCGACGTAGTCGTAGTCGTTGGCGCGCTGCTCGATGCGGATCCACCATCGCGTCCACCGATTCGGGTACACGATGAAGAAGTCGTTGACCGTCGGCATCACGGGATTGTTGTCGGTGATCCCGGGTCCGAGCTGATTCCCGGTCGACAGCAGCCAGTCGGCCGGGCCGCCGATGTTGTTGTAGGACCGCAGTCGTCCCGCAGCCGCCACGTGGCGCGCCGGGTCGAACGGCGGCTTCTCCAGGGGAGCGCCATCGAAGTGGGTCTGTGGCTCCAGCCAGATGGACTGGTCGGACGACAGCTGGAACGCCTTGAAGTTGCCGATCCCGTTGTTCAGGAAACTGTCGGTGAAGTAGGCATCCCAGGTGATGAACCAGGTGGCGCCGTCGAACGACTCGAACGGCACGCGAATCTGGTTGGCCAGGCTGTTGCCTGACAGGTGCACGCGTTCGCCCGGCTGGTGCGGCATGGCCTGCGTCCCGTACGCGCCGCGCCTGCTGAGCTTCACGATGCCGGTGGCACGGTCCAGCGGCGTCACGTCGGTGGCCGTCACCATGATCTCGCTGCCCACACGAATCTGGTCGCCCTTGGCGTTCAGGGCGGTGGTCACCTTGGTCACGTCACCGTCGAGGTCCGCGAGATCCAGCGTCAGGCTGGTGGCGTTGATGGGCTTGACCAGCTGCGTGCCGCTCTGCAGGTTGAACGGGGGAATGACCACCTTGGCTGCGTCCTGCGCGTGGGGGTCCAGGTCGTTGCCCGGGTCGTAGGTCACCGAGAGCGGGTCGGAATTGGAGGCCGCAAAGCCGCCATCCTTGGGCCGAGCGAGCTGGCCGGGGCTGCGGAGGCTGTAGCTCTTCCAGTGATCGGGACGGGCCACGAGGGCATCGAAGTAGGCGTGCGGCGACGTGCTCTGCGCCGGCAGGGTCGCCACGACCGTGGCCACCAGGCCGGCTGCCAGGACAAGCGCGCGTCCCGTGCCTTGCCAGCGACCGTGGCGGGACGATGTCGGTGTGGAGTGGTGCGAGCCGTTCACGTGTGGTGCTCCTCGCGCCCCCTTCACGGGGTCGCGCGTCTTGTCGAACCGCGGCCGTCGCCCTTGGCAATCGGCCGTCGGAGAATGTCCTTCATGTCGACCGTGGGCCTGAGCACGACGACGTTGCGCGCGTACGCGACCAACTCGGGGCGCCCGGGCTTGATGTCCTTGGTGGAGGTGTTGTACTCGAGCCAGAAGCGCTCCCACTGCTGCGACTTCTCGTTCGGCCGTACGCCTTCCTTGTCGTAGAGCAGGACGGGGTCGCGCGTCTCGTCGGCGACCCAGAGCGAGAAGTCCCAACGGCCGTCGCCGCCCGGGCGAGGCGTGAGCCGCACCCAGTACCGGGTCCAGGTGGCGGGGGCGATGGCGAACGCTTCCTTGATGCCGCCGAGCCCGCCGCTGCCGAACTTCACGCCGCCCGCCTTGGAACCCTTGCGGTCGCCTGCGCCGCCGTACTGACGGACGTCGATCACGGCCACCGCCCGAGGGAACCGCTGTGCACGCCTGAAGCGCGCCCGGACCTCGGTCCAGATGCGGCCGCCCGACTCCAACTGGAAGGCCTTGTAGTCCTCGATGCCCGAGATGGCGTACTGGAACTCCTCCCCCCACCAGGCATCCCACGTGACCACGAAGCCCGTCGGGTCATGTCGGAGCGGCAACCGCACCTGATTGGGAAGGCTGTTGGCCCGCTGACTGATCAGGATCTTGGCGGCGTCCTGCTTGAGCGGGTACGTGTCGGCGCCGGGCGCGTACGTGACGGCCAGCGGACGCTTGGCGCTCTGCGCGTAGCCCCCGTCCTGACGGGGCTTGAGCTGGGCCGGATCGCGGAGGCTGTAGGACGCGACGTGGTCCTTGCTGCCAACCAGGCTGGCGAAGTATGCATGCTCGTCTGCGCTGCCCGTGGCCGGCGACGCTTGTCTCCCTTGGCCGAGCAGCAGTCCGGCCGAGCCGAGAGCGAGAACGCAACAACTGACGAAGGTTAGACGAGGCATGTGGCGTGCTCACGCGCCGTGGCGGCAGGAGGCCGCCACGGCAATCCGAGGTTGCAAAGAAGGGACCAAGGCGCCGGCGACGAAAAGGTGAGGGCGGCCGATGAAGCGAGCCGCCCGTGTAGCGATTACGACACCGGATGGGATGTTTTGGCCGGTGCGACGCCACTTCGGGGCCGGCGCGCGCGGCTGCGCCGGCTTCCATTTTGCCGCTGAGATTACAAAACTGCCGATGTTGTGCCGGGTACCACGTCGGTCAACGACGTCCGAGGCGTGCGCGCGCGTGGCCTTTCACGACTTCCCAACGGTAGCGGGCCATGACGCCGAACTGGGTGCGGAACAGGTTGCTGGCGATGCGGTCCGCGTGCAGGGCCAGGTGCTCACCGAGTCCAACCGGCTGTCCGACCACGCCCGGGTTGATGACCGGATAGCCCAGATCCGCCAGCAGGGCCCCGGCCACGCGCTCGATCGTGCGGATGGCGTCGGGTGGAACCTTCTTCCGCCACTTCTCCGTGTTGTCGGCCTTGAGCAGCGCCCCGATCTCGGACGAGATCCGATCGAGGCGCTCGGCCCCGGCGTCGCCGCCGGTGAAGTCGATGATGTCGGTGAGCACCTTGGCCGGTGTCGCCATGAACTGCTCGTAGCGGACTTCCATGTAGCGGGACGGCCCGAGCCTGGCGCCGAGCTGGCGGCCGGTCGTCAGGTGTGACACCCAGTCCACAGCGCCGAAATGCCAGCTGCGTTCGAGCAGGAGGTCCGTCGACGTGCGCATCGACAGGACCACGTCCCGGGCATCGCGGATGCAGTGGACGAACCGCGCCGACGGGAACAGGTCATCGATCTGGTGGCCCGTGACGCGCGCGAACGACGCCCGCTTGTAGCCCCAGTTGCTCTTGCCGTGCGTGGCGGCGGTCGCCGAGAACACGGCCTCGATGACGCCGCCGTAGGTACGGCGCGGCACGCGCGCGAACAGCTCCTCTTCGCTCAGCGACATGCCACGGTGCCGCAGTCGCTCGGTGAAGTACCGGTCGGCGAACAGGTGCGCGATCAGCCGCCGGAGATTGGCGTCGTCACTCAGCGGCTGGTAATGCGCCAGGTTCCGGTGGAAGCGGAGCAGCGTCCCGTTGTCGCGGCAGATGTGGATGTCGAGGAACCGGTTGACCATCTGCGACAGGAAGGTGGTCCCGGAGCGCGGACTCCCCATGATCAGCAGCGGAGCGTGCGTGCGTCCTTCGGTTGGCGTCTGCGACATCCTGTCTGTGCCTCGTCTCTCTGGCGAGCCGGTCGTGGCGGCGCCCGGCCCGGCTGCTGCCGGGCGAGCCCTATTACAGCATCACCCATACCCCAGCCTTGCGGCCCAGGGTGCGGTGATGGCGAGCACGCGTTCCTGTTCCGCCGTCGTGAGCCCGTTCCGCCACGCCTCGTCCTGACGAAGTTCCAGGCGAGCCGTGATGCGCATCCGGTTGCCCAGCACGTGCTGGCTGGCGGGCTCCACCTCAGGCAATGGTGCAATCGGCGCCAGACCCGCAAAAGACCAGAGGCGCCCGAGCGAGCCCAACGGATCGACGCACAGGTCCTCGTACCGCAAGTGCAGGCGGCGGTCGGCCGGCAGGGGTGCCAGCAGATGGGCCGCCGCCGCCTGGTCATGGCTCCAGACGGTCGCGGCGGCGTCGAAGGCTTCACCTCGTCGCCGGGCCGAATAGGCCACGCCCCGGGGATCGCGGGTGAGCCACACCACGCGGACGTCGATCTCCGGCACCTCGAGCAGGTGCGTCAGGCGCGTCGGCAGCTTGGTGCAGTCCAGCACCACGCGGCCGCCCGACTCGTCGAGGATCGCCTGCAGGAACGCCACGTTGACGGCATCGACCCGTCGCATGCGCGCGCGATGGATCGGGAGGTGGCGCGAGGCCCATCGGCGAAGCCGCCGCAACGGGATGGAGGAGGTCTCTCTCGTGAACAGCCGGTCCAGCAGGGGAGATTCGAAGCGGTAGTCGTTTCCCCAGTGTCGGGCGTCGAGCACCAGGCCGGCACGGGCGACACGCGCGAACACGGCCTTCCAGAACGGGCAGGCGGCGATGGTCTCGCCGCAGGAACAGCGCTGCTCGGCCGCCCGGCCCTCGCGCCGAATGGAAGGCTTGACGTGCGCCTCGCCGACGCTGGCCATCTCGGGGTGCCGGCTCGCCAGCAGCGCGAGCAGTGTCGAGCCGCTGTGGCTCGACCCCACGACATAGACGACGGGCAGGCGCGTGGCCGGGCCCGCCGGATCAGCCGAACCCGAGCTCACGATTCAGGCTACCGGCGATGGCCAGGACCTGCCGCAGTTCCTCGGCGTCGAGGCGGGTCTTCCAGCTGTCGTCGACGCGGACGCGGATGGCTCCGCCCATGCGCATGTTGTTGCCCAGGACGTGGTGCGCCGTTGCATCGACAGCGGTCGGCGGGTCGATGCGCGAGACCCCGCAGAACGCGTACACGTTCCGGAGGGTCGTGACCGGGTCGGCGCACATCTCCTCGTATCGGACGCGGTGGAACGGGACCTGAGGGTAGGCGCGCGCCACATCGGCAATCGTCGTCTGGTCCCGGTACCAGGTGCGAGCGGCATCGACCGGCGACATGCCACGCTTCTTGGCCGACGCGGCGTACCCCCGCACGTCGCGCACGAGGTGGAGCAGCTTCATGTCGAGCTCAGGCACGCGCAGCATGTGGACCAGGCGTGGGGTCCGCTTGGAGGTGTCGGCAAACACGCGGGCCCCCTGCGCGTGCAGGATGGCCCTGATGAAGGCGACGTTGGCCGTGTCGATGGCGGCGACACGGCCGCGGTACCCGGGTACGTGGTCGGCGGCCCACCGGACCAGGTCGCGGCCGCGCGTCGTGTTGCAGAGGCGATTGAGCGCCCGTTGCGCCAACGGCTGTTCGAAGCGGTAGTCATTGGCCCACCGCTCGGGGCCGAGGTCCTCGCCGAGCACCCGGGCCTGCGCGAAGACCGCCGTCCAGAACGGACACTCGCCGATGGTGCGGCCGCAGGAGCAGGTGGCGGAAGCGCTGTCGCCCCGCCGCCGGATCTTGGGCTTGACCGCCGTCTCGCCGACACAGGCGATTTCGGGATGGCTGTCGAGCAGCAAGGCGAGCAGGGTGGAACCGCTGTGGCCGCAGCCCGCGATGTACACGACCGGTGTGGCGTCAGTAGGCATGAAGTCGATGGGCCGGGCCACGGGCGCGCGCGCACGTCAGCGCTGCGACTATACTCAAACCGGCCCGACCGCTCCAATGCTCCGCACGACGTGCCGTCGGCGTCGGGCCGTCTCGACTGCCGAATGTCGCGAGAATCCCACGCCCCCGCCGAAAGCCTGCCTGAGCGCCTCGTCCGCAAGAGCCGGCGCGTCGCCAAGGAAGCCCGGCGCCGACTGCTCAACCTGACGCAGGGCGGGGCGCCCGACACGCGCGTTGTCTTCATCATGGGCGCGCAGCGCTCCGGGACGCGCGTGCCTCTGGTGGCCCTGGAGAGCGCCCCCGGCATCCTGACCTACCGCGAAGGAGCCCGGCCCTACTTCCGGAATGGGCGCCTGCAGCCAGACGCCGAGCTCGATCGCCTGTTCGCGGCGTGCCAGTTTCCCGTCCTCGTGATCAAGCCGCTCAGCGAGTCGCATCGGGCGCAGGAGTTGCTCGCGCGCTTCCCGACCTCGCGCGTCCTCTGGATCTTCAGGCGCCCCGAGGACACGATTCGCTCCGCCTCGATCAAGTGGGACAGCGGCGGGGTCGCCGTCAGCGGGCTGATGGACGGCACGCTGCCCGACGACGACTGGCGTCGCGGTGGCGTGACTGCCGAGGCGATGGCCGAGGCGCGCGCCCTCTACCGTCCCGGCCTCTCCCTGCAGCACGCCAACGCCATCCTCTGGTACCTTCGGAGCCGATTGGTGCTCGATCTCGGCCTCTTCGACCACCCCCGCGTGCTCGTGGTGCGCTACGAGGACCTGTCGAGCGCCCCAGCCGCACACTTTCCCCGGGTCTTCGACTTTGTCGGCCAACCGTGCCGCGAGTCGTATCTGGCCGGCATCCACGACCGATCGGTCCGACGCGCGACGCTCGACGACGTGCCTGCCGAGGTGGTGGCGGCGTGCAACCAATTGCACACCGCCATCGAGCGCCGGTACCTGGCGCAGGCGTCATCCGCCGGACGGGCGTGACCACCGATGGCCGACAAGCAGGCAGTCAAGCAGGTGCTCTTGCAGGCGAGCCGGGCCACGGGCCTGGTGGCGGCCGCGCGCGTGGCGACCCGGCACGGCTTCAACGTGATCGGCTTCCACGGGGTCAGCCTGGCCGACGAACACCGGCGCTTCCCGACCCTGTTCATCTCGCCGGCGACGTTCGAGCGGCGCCTGGCCTTCCTCGCGCGCCAGTACCGGATCGTGTCCCTCGAGGAGGCGCTCGCCCAGCACGCGGCCGGACGGATCGGTCCCAGGCAGGTCGTGCTCACGTTCGACGATGGCTTCTACAACTTCCTCGGCGCGGCCATTCCACTCCTGAAGAAGTACGGTGCGCCGGCCACGGTCTACACCGTGTCCAACGACATCGAGACCGCCGACCCGATGTTCAACCTGTTGCTGCGCGACATGGTGCTGCACGCGCCCGGACCGACGGCAACGGGGCTGCCGCACGACCCGGCGGCCACCTGTGACCTGACCTCCTTGCCAGCGCGGGAGCGTGTCGTCAGTGACGTCCTGTCGGCCTTCTACGCGCGCTGCCTCGACAGCGAGGCACGCTGGACCTACTGTCGAACGGCCGCCGCGGCCCTCCGCGTCGACATGGACGAGAAGATCCGGGCGCGCTACTGGGATCGGTTGAATGCCGCTGAAGTTCGCGACGTGGTGGCCCAGGGATTCGACGTCCAGTTGCACACGCACTCGCACCGGAACGTCGTCGAGAACCGTGAGGTCGTCCGTGAGGAGGTCCGGCGCAATCGGGCCGTCCTCGAACGGCTCACCAGACGGACCGTGACCGACTTCTGCTACCCCCTTGGCCTCTGGGACAAGGACGTGTGGCCCGACCTGCGCGCCGAGGGCGTCCGCAGCGCCGTCACGACCCGGAACGGGCCCAACTACCCGCAGACCCCGGTGCTGGCTCTGCGCCGCTACCTGACGGGCGAGGCGATGACCGACCTCGAGTTCGAGGTCGGCCTGAGTGGCCTTCGGTGGTTGGGCCACGCGCTCCAGCGGCCAGGCACGCGCTTCGAGGCGTCCGAGAAGCGGCTGCGGTACAAGGAACAACCCCAGCTCTACTGAAGCCGTTCGGGTTGCGCGCTGGCCTCGAAGGTCCTAGGCCGCGATCGCCTGGTCGGGCGGGGCCGAGGCGAGGGCTTCCACGGCCGGGTCGTAGAGCTCCGAGTAGCGCAACAGCAACGCCACCAGCCAGAATCCCCACTCGTTGCCGAGGAACGACCCGAACATGCAGTGGATCAGGTAGCCAGCGGTGGCGACCACGAAGCACACACCCGTCAACGCGCCGTCGGGGTTCCCGGCGAGGCGCGCCTTGTTGCTGGTTCGGTAGGCCAGCACCGCGGCCCCCAGAATCATCGTCAGGTGGAGGGCCAGGCCCTGCACGCCCCAACTCGTGGCCTCGGTGAGGTATCCGTTGTGGAGCGACCGATCTTCCTCCACGCCGACATCGCGCAGGTACCGGCCGCCCAGCACGTACTTGAAGGCACCACCGCCTGCACCCAACGGGTAATCCTGCAGCATCGCGAGGCCGGCGCCCCAGAATTCGAGGCGACTGGCGGCTGACTGGTCACGGTCTTCGGACCCGACGAACGTCGTCATGAACCGGTCGAAGATCTTCGGGTTGCCGAGCAGGAAGAAGAGGGCGATGCTTCCGAGCGCCAGCGTCTGGAGGGCGCGCTTGCGGCTCGCACCGCGCGCGAGGAGCGGGAACGACGCCGCGGCGCCGATCAGTCCGAGGAAGCCTCCGCGACTGTTGCACAGCAGCACGACGTTGAGCGACAGCGGCGCCGAGAACAGGACCGTCAGCTTGTGGAAGAGGCGGCTGTCGACGAACAGGCTGCCGGTGAGCGGCAGTGTCGTGAGGAGGAGGCAGGCCAGGCTGTTGGCCGAATCGGCGCCAGGCGCGCCGACGCCCTCGAGTCGGCCGCCCGAGAAATAGCCCCGGTCGTTGATCGTGACCTCGTAGCCGATGTAGGCGGCGCCGAAAGCGATCGCCATGATCGCGAGGCGGAGGTCGCGCTTGTCGCGGATCGCCTGCCACATCAGGAACACGAGCAGGACGTACTTGAGCAGTTCCGAGTAGTTGCCGACGCTGATGGCCGGCTTGGGCGCCAGGAAGAAGTGGACGAACGTCGCGTTGACGGTCATCAACAGGGCTGCGGCGTGCGAAAACGTGAATCGGTGTCCCTCGCGGGGCTGGGGCCTGTTGAGTACCACCGTGACGATGAGGACGAAGCCGGCCACCAGCGCGTAACGGAGGTTCGGCACCTCGTCCCCCCACCACCAGTTCTGTGGGGCGGCGAAGAAGGTCGCCATGTACAACGCGATGGCCCACGTCGGACGCGCGATGGACATGAGGCCCGTGAGGCCGAGGATCAGGAACCACAGGGCCGCGGTGGCGCTCACGCGAGGGGCTCCGCAGGGGTCGCAAACGGGGGCAGGGGGGATCGCTGGGGCACGGGCTCTCTCCGGGGTGCGCCACCCACGCCGTGGCGTGGCTCCGGGACCGCATTGTACTGTGCGACCAATCGGCGATCAGGCGCCGATCTGCAGTTCGCGCTCGAGCCAGCGCGCGTGGAAACCGCGCAAGCGCCGGTTGTACAGGTTGGTCGGGAAGCGCGCCTGTTGCAGGGTCAGGGTGCCGAGGTGGTTGATCCGGTGCTGGAGCGAGAGCAGCCGGAACAGCGGGTCGGCATTGGTGAGCCCCGGCGCGAACCCTTCGAGCAGAGCCTGCAGGAGGGCTTCCACGATGGTCCTGCGGAACTGCGGCTTGGCCCGCAGCAAGTCCGTCTGGACATAGAGGCGGGCCAGATCGTGCATCGTCGTCCCTCGCGAGGCCATGGCGAAATCGAGGACCACGATGCGGTCGCCATCGACGAGGACGTTTCCCGGAGCCAGGTCGGCGTGGATGGGCACCCGGCGGAGCGCGGAGGGGGGGAGGCGGGCTCCGAGCTCTTCGATGCGGCGGAGCAGGGCATGGCGGCGCTGGCCGGTCACGATGCGGCTGCCGGCCTCGACCAGGCGCGTCAGTCGGATGTCGATGTAGTCGCGGAGTTCGCCGACCGTGGCGTGATCGTCGCCGGGGTCGATGGTCTGGAAGGCGCGAAGCCAGCGCCCCGTCCGTGCCATCGTCTCGCGCATGGCTGCCAACCGCTCGACGCCCGGGAACCAGGCAGCCTCGGACTCCAGCACGGCCAGTAGCGTCTGGCCGCTCGCCTCTTCGGTCATGCTGGCCAGCAGATCCGGATAGCAGACGATCGGCCGGACGGCCCCGCAGCCAGGGACGGCCGAGAGCGCCTGATGGATTCGCCGGGTGGTCTCGAAGTCGTGCACCACACGCTGCCGCATCAACACCTCGCCGTCGGGTACCGGCTTGGGCTTGAAGATCTTCAGGAAGCAGTAGGACGACGGGTGGTCGAGCGCCCCCCGATGAAGTCCGAGACGGAGGATGTGCGAGAAGGGCCGCGCCTCGTACGCGACGGGCACCAGCCGCGCGTCGTCACCGAACAAGGCGGGCGTTTCTGTGCGGAGGCGGTCCAGGACGGGCGCGAACACGGCAGGCGCGGGCGCGCCGGGCGCTAGGGGCTGCATGCCGACTTCAGTCGCGGAGGCCTGGCGCCCGGCGTGCCTGGCCTTCTGTGCTTTCGAGCCGGATTGCCGATTGGTGGTTCACGAATGGTGCGCTCATCGGTCAGGAGTACAGCAGTGATCGGCCAGAGTGTACCAGTGACTCGTCCAGCGACCGTTGGAGCGGTCCGGCTCGACGGTGAGTCTCATGGCACAATCGGGAGGCGACCGATGCCGAGTCCCGTGAGCCGTCTCCGGACGGTCGGGATGCGTCGGCGCGCGGTTGCCGGTGGTCGCCTGTGGGAGCCTGCATGAACATTGCCATCTTTGGCCTCGGATACGTCGGTTCGGTGTCGGCGGCTTGTCTGGCCGCTGCCGGTCATCGCGTGATCGGGGTGGACCTCGACCCGAACAAGCTCGCGTTGCTCCGCAGCGGCAGGGCCCC
The DNA here is from genome assembly GCF_016865485.1 of Luteitalea sp. TBR-22. NCBI lineage: Bacteria > Pseudomonadati > Acidobacteriota > Vicinamibacteria > Vicinamibacterales > Vicinamibacteraceae > Luteitalea > Luteitalea sp. TBR-22. Next base: position 2,935,643 of record NZ_AP024452.1, read on the forward strand.
GGTCAGCGAGCCGGGCCTGGACGAGTTGCTTGGGCGGATGATCGCCGAGGACCGCGTGTCGGTCACCGACGACGCGACGGCGGCCGTGCAGGCCTCCGACCTGTCCCTCGTGTGCGTGGCGACGCCGAGCCGTCCCAACGGCAGCCTCGACACCACGTATCTCGAGCGGGTGATGGCGCAGATCGGCAAGGCGCTGGCGGGGCAATCTGCCTACCATGTGGTCGCCGTGCGGAGTACGGTGCTGCCCGGTGTCGTCGAAGGCCACCTCGTGCCGATCCTGCAGGAGTCGAGTGGACGTCGCGTGCCGGAGGAGGTCGGGGTGTGCGTCAATCCCGAGTTCCTTCGCGAGGGCAGCGCGCTGGCCGACTTCGAGCAGCCGCCGTTCACGATCGTCGGCGAGACGCATCCGAAAGCGGGTGAGGTGCTGTTGCAGGCCTACGCTCACCTCGGGGCTCCGGTGCATCGCGTCCGGCCCGACGAAGCGTCGATGGTCAAGTACGCCAGCAACAACTACCACGCGATCAAGGTGGCGTTTGCCAACGAGATCGGGGCGGTGTGTTCGCAACTCGGCGCCGACGGCCACACGGTGATGCGCATCTTCTGTGAGGACCACGACCTCAACATCTCCCCGAAGTACCTGCGGCCGGGCTTCGGGTTCGGCGGCTCGTGCCTGCCGAAGGACCTGCGCGCCCTGGTCTACGTGGCCAAGGACCGGGACCTGCACACGCCCCTGCTCGACAGCGTCATTCCCAGCAACGACGCGCACATCAAGCGAGTGGTCGATGCGATCCTCGAGAAGCGCAAGCGCAAGGTCGCTCTGCTCGGGCTCAGCTTCAAGAACGGCAGCGACGACCTGCGCGAGAGCCCGTTCGTTCGCCTGGCCGAGGCACTGATCGGCAAGGGCGTCCCGCTGCGCATCTTCGATCCGGACGTCGAACTGACCAGCGTGTTCGGCCGCAATCGTGCCTACATCGAAGACCACCTGCCGCACGTGGCCCAACTGGCCGCGGCGACGATCGACGAGGCCATTGCCGACGCCGAGATCATCGTGGTTGGCAAGAAGGTCGTCGACGGCGCAACGCTGCAGGCGGCCGCCGCCGGTCGGACGGTGATCGATCTGGTGGGCGTCCCGGAACTGGCCGGGGCACTGCGCCCGTGGGCATCCGCCTCCGCGTCGATGGTGGCCGCTTCGGGCGCATGACGGACTCCGGGGCGGTTGGGGCGAGCGGGGGACGCGTGACCTACGTGTCCTGGGCGGAGTCGTGCAGCCGCAGCGATCACACGGCGCGCGAACTCGGCGGCCGGTCGTTCATGATCTATCGCCCCGAATACGGCAGCCGGGCCTCGACCATCCTGCTGAAGTATCTCGGGCAGTGGCGCGAGACGGCCGCGGTGCTCCGACGAGAGCGGCCCGAAGCGGTGTTCGTGATGACGCCGCCGCTGTTTGCGTCACTGCCGGCGTTCCTGTATGCCTGGCGACGTGGCGCGCGGGTCGTCCTCGACGCCCACTCCGCCGCGTTCATGCATCCGCGGTGGCGCCACCTGCAGTGGCTGCAGCGGTTGCTCTGCCGTCGCGCGGCGACGACGCTGGTGCACAACGCCCACATCGCCGATCTCGTGCGCGAGGCAGGCGCCCATGCCACGCTGGTGCCCGACGTGCCGGTGGTCTATCCGGCCATCGATCCGTTCGCCCGGCCGGCGGCCTTCACCGTCGTGGCGGTGTGCTCGTTCAACTACGACGAGCCCATCGCGGAGATGCTGCAGGCGGCGGCGCTGCTGCCGGACGTGCGGTTCTTCATGACGGGCAACCCGAAGCACCTGTCGGCGGACCTCAAGGCGCGCGTGCCCGCCAACGTCACGCTCACCGGATTCGTCACTACCGAGGCGTTCGGTGGGTTGCTGACCGGCGCCGACGTGGTGATGACGCTGACGACCCGTGATCACACGATGTTGCGGGGGGCGTACGAGGCGATCTACCAGGGCACGCCGGTCATCGTGTCCGACTGGCCGATCCTGCGGGAGTTCTTCGCTGAAGGCGCGTGCCACGTCGACAACACCCCGGAGGCCATCGCCGCGGCCATCGGGGAGGTGCAGGGCAACCTGGCGGCGTTTCGCGCCGGCGCGCAGCGGTTGCGCGCGCGGAAACTCGAGGCCTGGGCGAGCACCCGCCAGGCGATCCTGGATCGGCTGGGCGTCCGGGCCGATCACGGCAGTTAACCACCACGAAGGCGGACGCATACACTTCCATGTCCACGCTCACGCACCTGCAGCGGCTCGAAGCCGAAAGCATCCACATCATGCGGGAGGTCGTCGCCGAGGCCGAGAACCCGGTGATGCTCTACTCGGTCGGCAAGGACAGCGCCGCGATGCTCCACGTGGCGATGAAGGCCTTCTACCCGGCCCCACCGCCGTTCCCGTTGCTCCACATCGACACGAAGTGGAAGTTCCGGGAGATGATCCGGTTCCGCGACGAACACACGGCCAACCTCGGGTGCAAGCTGCTGGTGCACACCAACCAGGAAGGGCTCGCCCGCGGCATCAACCCGTTCTCGGCCGGCTCGCAGGTCCACACCGACGTCATGAAGACGCAGGCCCTGCGCCAGGCGCTCGACATGTACAAGTTCGACATGGCGCTCGGCGGCGCGCGCCGCGACGAGGAGAAGTCGCGCGCCAAGGAGCGCGTGTTCTCGTTCCGGTCGGCGCAGCATCGCTGGGATCCCAAGCGCCAGCGTCCGGAGCTGTGGCGCCTCTACAACGCCCGCAAGCAGAAGGGCGAGAGCGTCCGGGTGTTCCCGATGTCGAACTGGACCGAGCTCGACATCTGGCAGTACATCCACCTCGAGAACATCCCGCTGCCCGACCTCTACTTCGCCAAGGAGCGCCCCGTCGTGGAGCGTGACGGCACGCTGATCATGGTCGACGACGATCGCATGCCGCTGCATCCCGGCGAGGTGCCGATGATGAAGAAGGTCCGGTTCCGCACGCTGGGCTGTTACCCGCTCACCGGCGGCATCGAGAGCGAGGCCGCCACCTTGCCGGAGATCATCCAGGAGATGCTGCTCACCACGACCTCAGAGCGCCAGGGCCGCGTCATCGACCACGACGCCGCCGCCTCGATGGAGAAGAAGAAGCAGGAGGGCTACTTCTGATGGCCCACAAGTCCGAACTCATCGCGCAGGACATCGACGCCTACCTGCTCGCCCACCAGCACAAGAGCCTCCTGCGCTTCATCACCTGCGGGAGCGTCGACGACGGCAAGAGCACGTTGATCGGCCGCCTGCTCTACGACTCGCAGATGATCTTCGAGGATCAGCTCGCGGCCGTGGAGCGCGACTCCAAGAAGGTCGGCACCCAGGGCGATCGCATCGACCTGGCGCTGCTGGTCGACGGCCTCGCCGCCGAGCGCGAGCAGGGCATCACCATCGACGTCGCCTACCGGTTCTTCTCGACCGATCGTCGCAAGTTCATCGTCGCCGACACGCCGGGCCACGAGCAGTACACCCGGAACATGGTCACCGGCGCCTCCACGGCGTCGCTGGCCGTGATCCTGATCGACGCGCGCAAGGGCGTGTTGACGCAGACGCGCCGCCACAGCTTCATCACGTCGCTGCTCGGCATCCGGGAAGTGGTGCTCGCCGTCAACAAGATGGACGCCGTCGGCTACGACCAGGGCGTGTTCGACGCCATCGTCGCCGACTACCTGGAGTTCTCCAAGCAACTCGGCTTCCGCCAGATCGTCCCGATCCCGCTTTCGGCGCTCGAGGGCGACAACATCACCCAGCTTTCACCGAACACGCCGTGGTACACGGGGCCGGCGCTGATGCCGCACCTGGAGACGGTGGAGGTGGAGGAGGACCTGCAGAAGGCCCCGTTCCGGCTGCCGGTCCAGTGGGTCAACCGGCCCAACCAGGACTTCCGCGGCTTCACCGGCCAGATCGCCTCCGGCGTCGTGCGGCCGGGCGACGTGCTGCGCGTGTCGCCTTCCGGCAAGCAGAGCACCGTGGCGCGGATCGTGACCCACGACGGCGACCTCGAGCAGGCGGTGGCCGGGCAGTCGATCACCATCACGCTGGCCGACGAGATCGACGTGAGCCGGGGCGACGTGCTGGCCGCGGCGACGGCGCCGCCACCGGTCGCCGACCAGTTCCAGGTGACGTTGATCTGGATGCACGAGGAGCCCATGCTCCCGGGGCGTCCGTACCTGATGAAGATCGGCTCGAGCACCGTGACGGGCACCATCACGGAGCTGAAGTACAAGGTCAACGTCAACACGCTGGTCCACGAGCCGGGCAAGCAGCTCGAGTTGAACGAGATCGCCGTGTGCAACCTGAGCACCGACCGGCCGATTGCGTTCGACCCGTACGCGGAGAACCGCGACACCGGCGGGTTCGTGTTCATCGACAAGCTGAACAACGACACCGTCGGCGCGGGCCTGATGCACTTCGCGCTGCGGCGCGCCGAGAACGTGCACTGGCAGGCGCTCGAGATCGACCGCGAGGCGAGGGCCCGGCAGAAGGGCCAGAAGGCCTGCGTCGTGTGGTTCACGGGCCTCTCTGGCGCCGGCAAGTCGACGATCGCCAACCTCGTCGAGAAGCGCCTGCACGCCATCGGGCGCCACACCATCATGCTCGACGGCGACAACGTGCGGCATGGCCTCAATCGCGACCTCGGGTTCACCGACACCGACCGCGTGGAGAACATCAGGCGCGTCGCCGAAGTGGCCAGGCTGATGACCGATGCGGGGCTGATCGTCCTCGTGTCGTTCATCTCGCCGTTCCGCTCGGAACGACAGCTGGCGCGCGACCGGATGGCGGAGGGCGAGTTCCTGGAGGTCTACGTCAACACGCCGCTCGAAGTCGCCGAGCAGCGCGATTCCAAGGGACTCTATCGCAAGGCCCGCGCCGGGCAGATCGAGCACTTCACGGGCATCGATTCGCCGTACGAGCCGCCCGAGCACGCCGAGATCGTCATCGACGGGGTGGCCTTGACCCCCGAGGCGGCGGCCGAGGCCGTGGTCGCCGAACTGGCAGCGCGAGGTCGACTCCACGGCTAGCGCCCGTGGCCCCGGAGGGGACGCAGCATGTGCGGCATCGCTGGACGCGTGAACTACAGGACGTCGGCGCCGGTCTCGGCGGCCGACGTCACGGCGATGTGCGACCTGCTGCGTCACCGCGGGCCCGACGGCAGCGGCGTGTGGTCCGACGGCCCCGTCGGCCTCGGCCACCGCCGGCTCGCGGTGATCGACCTGTCGCCGGCTGGCGCGCAGCCGATGGCCAGCGCGGACGGCCGGCTGTTCATCACCTTCAACGGCGAAATCTACAACTTCCAGGAACTGCGTGGCCGGCTCGAGGCGCGCGGTCACCGGTTCCGGTCGCACAGCGATACCGAGGTCATCCTCGCGGCGTACCGCGAGTACGGCGACGGGTGCGTGGAGCACCTGGCGGGCATGTTCGCCTTCGCGATCTGGGACGCAGACGCGCGGCGGGCCCTGATCGCCAGGGACCGGCTCGGGAAGAAGCCCGTGTTCTATCGTCAGGACGCCGACGGCCTGGCCTTCGCCTCCGAGGTCCGCGCGTTCTTCGGCGACCCTGGGTTCACGGCGTCGGTGGACCCGCAGTCGATCGCCGACTACCTCAGTTTCCAGTACGTGCCGACCCCACGGTCGGCGTTCGCCGGCGTGCAGAAGCTGCCGGCGGCGCATGTGATGGTGATCGAGGACGGGCGGTGCGACATCCGTCGCTACTGGTCGCTGTCCTATGTCCCGAAGTCGACCCTGTCGGAAGACGAGGCGCTCGAGGCGGTGGAGGAGTCGCTGACGCGGGCGGTGACCTGCCGCATGGTGAGCGACGTGCCGCTCGGCGCCTTCCTGAGCGGCGGCGTCGACTCGGGCACCATCGTCGCGCTGATGGCGCGGCACTCGTCATCACCGGTGCGGACGTTCTCGATCGGCTTCCCTGAGGAGCAGTACAACGAACTGCCCGCGGCCCGGCTGGTGGCGCAGAAGTACGGGACGCGTCACGAGGAACTGATCGTCGAGCCGGATGCGGTACGCCTCATCCCGAAGATCGTCTGGCACTACGGCGAGCCCTATGCCGACCCGTCGGCGTTGCCGTCGTTCTGCCTCGCGGAGATGACCCGGCGGCACGTGACCGTGGCCCTGAACGGTGACGGAGGCGACGAGAGCTTCGCAGGGTACCGGCGGTACACGGCGACGCTCGAAGGCACGCCGTACGATGCCGTGCCGCGCGGGCTGCGCGGGCTGCCGGCGGCCGTGGCGGCCCCGGTCGCGCGGGCCGTCGGCGGGGAACTCGGCCGTCGTGCCGCCGGGGTGCTCGAGCGCATCGGGGCGACACCGGAGCATCGCTATGCGGCCTCGATGCTGCACTTCGATGCGCGTCGCAAGCGCGAGATGTGCACGCCCGAGTTCCTGTCACAGGTGGACGTCGACGTGGTCCCCCGGCTCGACGCGTTGTTCGCGTCGAGCACGGGACCCGACCTGATCGACCGGATGATGGACGTCGACATCCGCTCGTACCTGGTCGACGACCTGCTCGTGAAGGTGGACGTGGCCACGATGGCCTACTCGCTGGAGGCGCGGTCGCCGCTGCTGGATCATCGACTGATGGAACTGGCTGCCAGCCTGCCGTCCCACTACAAGATCCGCAGCGGCACGAAGAAGTACCTGCTGCGTCGGATCGCCGCGCGCCTGCTGCCGCCGGAGATCATGGAGCGGCCCAAGACCGGCTTCGGTGTGCCGCTCGATCGCTGGTTCGCCTCGAGCCTGCAGTCCTTCGCGCGAGAGATCCTGCTCGACCCGGTCACCGTGCGGCGCGGCATCCTCAGGCGTGAGGCCGTCGAGCGCATGCTGCGCGAGCACGCGGCAGGCGTGCGCGAGTCGCACCGGCAGATCTGGAACCTGCTCATGCTCGAGCACTGGTTCCGTGCCTACATCGACCGGCGGCCGTCTCGCGACGAGCAATCGCCAGCCTGACGCACCCTCGGCGCGGCGCAGGTTCAGTCGGATGAGCGCCGGCGAGGCGGGCTGGCTGCCGAGTCCAGGGCCGCGAGCACGTCGTGAGCGATGGCGACCCAGTTGCGCCTGGTCACGACCAGGGCGCGCGCGGCCATCCCGAGGCGTGCCCTGAGGGCCCGGTCCTCGGCCAGGCGCGCCAGCGCGCTGCGAAGAGCCATCATGTCGCCAGGGGGGAACAACACGCCGTTCTGGCCGGGCGTGACGATGTCCCGGAGGTTCGGGAGGTCGGGCGCAACGACAGCCTTGCCGGCGGCCATGTACTCCAGCAGCTTCATCGGCGAGGCCACCGCGGTGCGCTCGTCGGCAACCACGCCGATGTCCATGGCCGCCACGTAGCCTGGGAGTGCGTCGCGGCCGACGCGCCCGGTCACGAACACGCGGTCGGCGACGCCCAAGGTCCGGGCCTGGCGTTCGACGTCAGCGCGCACCGGGCCATCGCCCACGAGCAGCAATCGGACGTGTGAGGGCAACTGCGCGAACGCGTCCACCAGCAGGTCGAGCCCGTGCCACGGACGAAGGCCGCCGGTCCAGCCCACGATCACTCTCCCGGACGCCGACCATGGCCCGGAGACAGCGACGACACGTGCCGGATCGAAGGCATCCGGATCGGCGCCGTTGGGGAGCGTCAGGCATGCCCGCTCCGCCAGGGCCTCCACCTGCGCCGCCATTGGCGACGACACGGCATACACGACGGTCGCGGCGCGCAGGGCGGCTCGCTCCATCCGCCGGGCCAGGGGCTGCAGGGCCTGCGGCTCGAAGTCGCGGTACGGCCGCGCCGAGTACACGGCGTTGACTTCGAGGACCATCGGGACGCCCGCGGTGCGTGCCGCCATGGCAGGTCCGATGTCGTACCGGGCGTGTCGCTTGTACACGAGGTCGGGCCGCCACTCACGGATCTCACGGCGCATCGAAAGGTACTCGGGGCCGTTCAGGGCCGCCGATGCGGCCTCGAAGGCGACCCCTGGCAGCCAGTCCTTCACCCGTGACGCCCGCGAAGGGGCACCGCCGTCGCCCGCGGCCGGACCCACCACACGCACCTCGTGCCCGAGGGTCCGGAACGCGCGCACCATCTCGGCGATGTGGATGCCCTCGGCGCCGTCGCCGAGCGTGCGGTGGTGATAGAGGATCCGCATGCGCGTCAGCGCGTGAGCAGGGCGACCTCGTCGGCCACCGTGTCGCGCACCTCGACGCCGGCTTGCCTGGCCATCACCTCGGCGCGGTTGTCGATCGTGTGCAGCACCGCCTCGGCCATCTTCGCGGCGTCCTCGGCGGGGTAGAGGACCACGCCCGGCGGGCGCGTCCCGTTGTCGCAGGCGACGACGGGCGTGCCGAGCGCGATCGACTCGAGGACCGACGAGGCCACGCCGTCGGTGATCGGCGTCCGCAGGTAGAGCACCGACCGCTGCAGCGCGGTGAGGAAGGCGTCGTGCCCGAGGTCCTCGAGGATGCAGACGCGATCGGCGATGTCGAGCTCGGCGAACTTCCGCTCGAAGGCTGCCTTGATCTCCGGATCGAAGTGGCCGGCGGACGCGCCACACAACACCACGCCGACGTCCGGCCGCTGCCTGGCGATCCGTGCGACGGCCTCGAGCAACGTCACCGGGTAGAACAGCGTCCGCAGCCGGATGTAGGTGAACACGACGTGCGGGAAGCGCCCGAAGAAGGTCTCCAGTGACGAAGGCAGGTCGGCCTTCGTGAACTCCATGTACTGGGCGCTGAAGGCCGGGATCGGCGTGATCTTGCTGGCCGGCACGCCGTACTGGCGGATGCAGGCCTTGACCGCGTCGCTGTTGCAGATGATGTCGCGGGGCAGCAGGAAGAGCAGCCAGTACAAGGGCGTCAGTACCCACGACCGGTGCACGGGGAAGTAGCGCTGGATGGCGCCGGCGTGGAACGTCAGCACCGAGCGGCGGCCATGCACCAGGCTGATGGTCAGGACCGCGAGGGCCAGCAACGCGCCCTTCCAGGCATCACCGTTGGCGTGGGCATGGACCGTGAAGCCGTCGCGGCTGTAGCGCCACACCTTGCGCAGCAGGTCGCCGCCGCCGGCGATCGTCTCGTACTCGTCGCTCGGCACGTGGCGGCTCGGGCCGATGTTGAGCACCACGCAGCGGTGGCCCTCGGCGTCGAGTCGATGCTTCACGAACTCCGTGCGCACCGCCCAACCCGTCCGCGGTGGGGGGTAGGACGTGACCTCGAGAACGCGGCCGCGCGTCGTGCTGTCTGTCATCGTTGCTCCGTCGAACGGTGAGTCGGACCCACCCGGCCGCGCGGCGCCGAGACAACCACGATGCTGCGGTCACCACTGGCGGGCGTGATCTCCACCAGGGATGCGGCATCGCGCGGCTCGCGACTCGAAAGGGAAGCGCCGATGCGGTCGGTCATGGCCGTGCCCCGAGTCACCACCAGGCCATCTTCGTCGCGGTGGACCGTCCACGGCTGGTCGATCGCGCCGCCCGGCACCAGCACGGTGAGCAGGACGGTGCGCGCCGCCGCCGTGCGGCACCGCAGGGTCAGGCGCGGCGCGGCCTGCTTCACGCCCAGGCTGGGCGCGATCCACCCGGCGTCCGGACCGGTGTCGCCGCCGTCGGCGAGCGTGGACGTCCAGGCGACCGGCGAGGCCCAGTGCAGCGCGGCGACGTCGCCGAAGCGGACCGAGTTGTCGCCCTCGGCAGCGAGCGCGTGTCCCGGTGCGAACTGGAAGTTCACCTCGATGTCGTGCTCGCCCTGCCCGAGGAACTCGTCACACACGATCACGTAGCCGGCATCCCGCAACCAGACCGCCCGCCGATGGGTGACGCCCTCGGGTGCCCGGTCGTAGCCATCGTGCGCCCCGACGGTCCACGCCTCGCGTCCCGAGGCGTGCCAGCCCTCCGGGAAGGCGCGGTAGCTGTTGGACCAGGCCATCTTGCCCAGGTGAAGCGCCTGGTCGCGTCCGTCGATGCGCGCCGTGTTGTGGGCGGCCGTCTCCCGGAAGTGCGCTTCCCAGGCGCCGCCGCAGTTGTAGGCGTGGAACCCCGAGTCGATGAGGACCCGCTGCCCCCGCAGGCTCACGATGATCGACAGGCAATCGGCGTGGCCGTGCATGGAGTTCGGGATGCCATCGGGCCGCATGCCCGCAGCCTGCTCGCCGCAGTCGAAGCAGACGTAGTCGGCCGTCGCCGACCAGTCGCTCCGCAGCACGTAGTAGCCGCTGTGCGGCAGCGCCACCGACGTGCGCGCCGGCAACGCGGCCGGCAGCGCGTCGAACTGCGCAAGGCCATCCGTGCCGAGCAGCCACAGCGCATCCTCGTGGAACCGTCCGGCAATCGCCTTCAGGTCGCCCCGACGGAACAGCACGGCCCCCATCGCCTGGTAGGGCCTGAAGTCCCAGAGCGTCAGGTGCTCCATCCTGATCGGCTTGCCATCGTCGGCGCCGCCGATCTCGGGGATGCGGCCGTCGGGTAGCACGAGCGCCGCGCTGAAATCGATGCCGCGTTCGATCGCCTGCCAGATGGTCGGCGAGAATTCCTCGCCGATGGCGCGCGCCGTCAGTGCCGCCAGCAGGTAGTCACCGACGCTGGCGTGGTGATAGAAGGTCGACTGCTCGACGGAGCCGCCGTCGGCGTAGAACTGCTCGGCAAGGCGACCTTCGAGGACCGCGCGTGCGGTGGCGCGCCAGCGCTCCGCGTCGGCGAATTCGGGGAAGGTCGCACCGAGCATGTAGAGCGCGGCGGCCTCGCCGACCAGATGGTTGTACGGACTCGAGTAGTGCTCGAGATGTCGCTCGATGAAGCGTGCGGCATCGTACAGGCCACACAGCCACTCCAGGTGGAAGTCGTCCTCGAGCGCGTGCCACGTGAGTGCGTACGACCAGATCCAGGAGAACGCCCGGAACGCCGGCTCGAGGGCGCAGGACCAGTGGACACCGGTCCCGTACGGGTTGCCGGCCATCCAGCTCCGCACCAGGAACTGCAGCGACGCCAGGCTCTCGCGGTCGTCATCGAGGAAGACCGCGCGCCCGAGATCGACCAGGTACTGCTGTCGACTCAGTTCCCAGACGTGCTTGACGTCGCCGTAGCCCTTGTTGCCGCCGTGCACTGGCACGTCGGCGTGGAAGGCGGCAGGCCAGGCCTTGCGCGTCACCGGGTCGTCCTGCCAGGCGATGTCGTGGCCGTACTCGAACGTCTCGCCGAAGAACGAGAAGCGGTGCGCACGCGTGTCGGCGGCGCGCTGCCGCATGTCGTCACGCTCGGCCGCGTAGCGCGACTCGAACAACGTCCGCATCGCCCCACGCTGGCCGATGGAGGGGAGGAATCGCGACGCGCTCGCCGCCCGCGACTGCAGCAGCCGCGACTCCCAGCCAGCGCCTTGCAGATCGCGCCGCAGCGCGGCGGCGAGTCGATTGTCCGGCGCGAGCCTGCCGCGGGCGTGCGCGCGCCGCTCGAGCGTGACCACCGCCTTGTAGCGCAGCCGGTGGGTGAGTTCGGTGGGCGACATCGCGCGCAGCTTGCTCAGGCGTCGTCCCAGCCCGATCAGCCTGTCAGGAGCGCCGCTCATGTCTGCGGGGCCGCGGCCCTTGGTGCGGGACGGAACGCGAATCGCTCGACCTCGAGCGCGAAGACCAGGTCCTCGAGCCGCTCCTCGATCTCGACACGTTCCATGGCGTAGGGGTCGCTGGCCAGCGTGGCGAACCCGTTGCTCGACGTGGCCGCGCCAGTGAACCCGGCGCGCTCCACCATCCGGTGCAGCTGCTCGGTGTGGTACAGCTCGGCACCGCCGTTGGGGTAGGAGAACTGTGTGACCTCCACGCCCAGACGTTCGCGCAACGCGCGACGGCACCCGTCGATCTCCTGCCACGCCGCCTCGGGGCCGGCACTGGGCAGGTTCGCGTGCGTGAGCGTGTGTCCGCCCATGTCCATGCCCAGTCGCACCATCTCCCGCACCTGCTCCCACGTCAGCATGGTGGGAGTGGGCGCTGCCGTCATCCCGGCCAGTTCACGGAGTTCGGTCCGAAGCTGCTCTCGCACGGGAATCAGGTTGCCCTTGCACAGCTTCGTGAATGCCTTGATGGCCCTGTAGCGGTCGTCGGAGGTGACCAGCGGCAAGGTCAGCTCACGCGGCGTGCGCACCGTGACCGAGGGACCGGGCAACCGGTCCACGAGGGTCTTGATCTCGGTCGGCCAGAAGGGTTGTCCGTCGGCGAGGCAATCGGCAGTCAGGTAGAAGGTGCCGACCACGCCGTACTTGTGCAGCGTCCTGGCGGCGCCGAGGTTGTCGGCATACCCGTCATCGAAGGTGATCGCGACGGCGTTGGGCGGCAGCGGCCGCTTCTCGCGGATGCGGGCGACCGCTTCGGGAAGGGGCAGCACCGCGTACTGCGCGGACAGGTACGCGATGTGCGCATCGAAGGCCTCCGGACTCACGCAGATGCCGGGGTCGGCGTAGGCGTACCCCTCGGGGCCGCAGACGGCGTGGTAGCGCAGGATCGCGACCCCGCGACTGGGCGACAGCGACCGGAGTGCGCGGAATCCTCCCGTTCTGAGCAGGAGGGTCTTGGCGGCCGGCGCGAGGGCCCGCCGCACGCGGGAAAGGGCTGAACTCATACGGGGCTGACCGGCGTCCGCGGGAACCGCCGCCAGGCCACCGCCTGCCCGCCGATCAGGCCGCGCAGCATGCCGGTCGCGGCGGCCACGTGGACCATGCCGAAATAGTAGCAAACGCCGATCGGGAGCAGGCGGCGCAGTGACTGGAAGGACCCGAGCAGGCCGACGCCCATCGCGACCACCGCGCCCCACCAGATGAATGCGTAAGCGAGTCCCTCGTCGCGGAGCGCGTAGCACGACACGAAGAAGATGGCGCCCAGCACCGGCGACAGCCAGCGCAGCACCTTGTGCGAGAGCAACGAGAACACGACCTGCGGCGCCCGCCAGGGAATCTGGGTGCGGCCGCGCTGCAGGAACTGCACCGCACCGGCGACGATGCGCGTCTTGCGCGAGAATTCCTCCCAGGCCGACCGCGAGCCGTGCTCGAAGGCGATCGCGCCGGGCTCGAACACGACGCGACGCCCGGCGCGGATGACGGCCATCGGCACCGCCATGTCGTCGAGCACCGTGTCGGCGGGCGGCGTCACGAACAGATCGCGCCGCACGGCGTAGAGGGCGCCATCGACGCCGACCATCGACCCGAGTTCCGACTCCACCCGCTGCAACCAACGCTCGTACGTGTAGTAGAGGTCCTCCGGTTGCGCCAGCGCCGCGCGCTCGCCGGTCAGGATCACGTCGCCGCTGACGGCGCCGACGTTCGGGTTGGCGAAGTTCCGCACCAGGGCGTTCACGGCGTCCGGGCGCAGGAACGCGTTGGCATCGGTCAGGACGACGATCTCCTCGTCGATGCCTTCCATGGCCGCGCCGATCGACGCGATCTTGCCCCGGCGCTGGGGGAAGGGGAGCAACTCGACACCGCGGTCGGCGAAGCGACGGGCGATCGCGTTCGTCCGATCGCGTGACCCGTCGGAGGCGACGACGATGCGCAGGCGCTCGCGCGGGTAATCGAGCGCGAGGCTGTTCTCGAGCTTGCCGGCGATCACGTCCTCCTCGTCGTGAGCCGCGATGAGCAGGCAGACGGAGGGCAGGGTAGCCAGCGGTTCCTTCACGACGGGGCGGTGGCGGAACACGCGGGCCACGGCGATCACCAGTGGGTACCCGGCAAACAGGTAGAAGCTGAGGGCGAGCGAACTCCAGAAGACGACGCGTACCAGGCGCGGGTGGTCCTCGAACTCCACCCCGATCCACGCCAGCAACAGCACCGAGGCCAGCAGTGCACTTCCGGTCCAGAGATCGACCACGCCGCTGCTGCCTCGGGGGCCGGCGGACGCCTGTCGCGGCGTGCTCCACACCCCCGACACCTTCCCGAACGACCCCTTGACCAGGCCGACGACCGACGCCAGGTTCAGGACGCCGAAGTACCACGCCACCTGCAACAGGCGACGGCTCTCGGGCACCGCCATGACGATCAGCACGGTGAGGGCCATCACTGCCCAGACCCAGGGGGCGGCGGCCACGACCAGCGGCAGGAGCAGGGCGATCGCGGACAAGCCGATGCCGAGCAGGAACAGGCCGGAGAACCACCGCAGGATCTTGTGCGAGACGATCGAAACGGCGAAGAAGCCGACCTTCCATGGCTTCAGCACGTCGGCGGCGAGCCAGACCGCCCGCCAACTCCGGCTGATGATACGGACGCGGCGGCGGTACTCCTTGCTCGTGTCGCCGGCGGTCTCCTCGTAGCAGATGGCGTCGGGCTCGTAGATGCCGCGCCACCCGGCCGCGACAATCTGCAGCGGATTGAGGAAGTCGTTGATGCCGTCGTCGGGCAGCGTCTGCCAGAGCGGCTTCCGGATGGCGTAGATGGCGCCGTCGCCGCCGACGCTCGAGCCGACCGCCGTCTCGAGGCGCTTCAACTGGATCTCGTAGTTCCAGTAGGCGCCCTCGCCCTCGTCGGCGGCCCCGTCGACATCGCCCTGGTAGCGCGCCTCGCCGGTCACGCAGCCCACCGCGGGATCGGCGAAATTGCGCACCAGCATGCGTATCGCATCGGGCTGGTACATCGCGTTGGCGTCGGAGAAGACGACGATGTCGCCCGACACCGACGGCACGGTGGCATTGAGGCCTGCGGTCTTGCCGCGCCGCTCCGCCTGCCGCCGCAGGACGACGCCGCGATCGGCGAAGCTGGCCACGATCTCGTCGGTGCCGTCGTCGGACGCGTCGGAGATGACCACGATCTGCAACAGGCCGGCGGGGTAGTCCAGCGCCAGCGCGTTCTCGATCTTCGCGGCGATGACATCTGCCTCGTTGAAGGCCGAGATGATCAGGCTGACCGGTGGCGTGATCGGCGCCCTGGCCACGGGTCGCGGCCCCCGCACGCCGACGATCGCACGCAGCAGCAGCGGGTAGCCCACCAGGACGTACCCGAGGACGGCGACACAGGCCACCAGGACGACGAGCCAGACGATGGTCATCGACGTGTCGGGTCACCCGGGCGGGCGGGTCGTATCGGGCCGAAGTGCGTCATGCCTGTCGCGCGTGTGCCCCGGTGTCGACCGGTGCGGTTGCGGAGGTCACCGCCCGGCACGTGAGAGCAGGGCGTCCAGATCCGCCTGCGGGAGGTTGACCACGCCGAAGAACTCCTCGCGCCGCGTACCGGGGCCGTGGAAGTCGGAGCCGCCGGTCACGAGCAGGCCGTGGCGCTTCGCGATGGCGAGGTAATGGGCCGTGGCCGCCTCGTCGTGAGAGCTGTGATAGCACTCGAGACCGACGAGACCGGCCTCGACGAGCCCCGGGATGATCTCGTCCTTCGGCCGATACCCGGGGTGCGCCATCGACGGAATGCCGCCACCGGACAGCACGAGGGCGACGACTTCGGCGGGAGAGACGCCCGTGTGCGGGACGTAGGCCGGGCTGTCCTCGCCGAGGTAACGGTCGAATGCCTCGGCCACCGTCGCCACGTGCCCGGCGGTGATGAGGGCCTGTGCGATCTGGGGACGGGCCAGCGACTTGCCGCTGCCAGCCGCGGCCTCGATCATCGCGTCCTTGTCCACCGGGGCGCCGAGTCGTTCGAGGCGACTCGCGATCTCGAGGGCGCGGTCGACGCGCTGCTGGCGCTGGGCGGCGAGCATCGGCTGCAGGCCCGGCGTGTCCTCGGGGAGGAAGTACGCCAGCATGTGGACGTCCTTGCCACCGTGCACCGAGGTGATCTCGATGCCCGGCAGGCAGGTCATGCCCCTGGCCGCGGCCGCGCGCTGGGTCGGCGCCACGCCGGCCATCGTGTCGTGGTCGGTCACTGCCATCGTCCTGATGCCCTTGTCCCAGCAGCGCTGGACGAGGTCTTCCGGGGTGCAGCGTCCGTCGGACGCCGTGGTGTGCATGTGCAGGTCGATCACGAATGGGGCCTCGTTGCTTGCGTGACGTGAAGGGGCATCGGACCGGCGGTGTTCACTGTCCGCGCTTGAGCACGACGGTCTGCACCGTCTTGAAGAGCACGAACAGGTCCAGGCTCATCGACAGGTTCTTGATGTAGTAGAGGTCGTACTGCAGCTTCTCCATCGCGTCCTCGACCGAGGCGCCATAGGTGTAGGACACCTGCGCCCAACCGGTGACGCCCGGCTTGACGCTGTGCCGCTGGCCGTAGAAGGGGATCTGCTCGGTGAGCATCCGCACGAATTCCGGGCGCTCAGGGCGCGGGCCCACGAGACTCATCTCGCCCTTCAGCACGTTCCACAACTGCGGGATTTCGTCGAGGCGCGTCTTGCGGAGGAAGGCCCCCACGGGGGTGACCCGTGAGTCGTTGCGCTGCGCCCACACCGCGCCAGTGGCGGCCTCGGCATCGGAGCGCATGGAGCGGAACTTGTGCACCGTGAACGTGCGCCCGTGCTGGCCCACCCGTTCCTGGTGATAGAGCGCGGGGCCGTGGGAGGTCATGCGCACCGCAATGGCGACGATTGCCATCACCGGCGCGGCGATCACCAGCCCCAGGACCGCGGCCAGGATGTCGGCCGCGCGCTTGGCCGTCGTCAACAGGGCGCTCTTGCGGAACCCTTCGGAGAAGATGAGCCAGCTCGGTCGCAGGTTCTCCAGTGCGATCTTGCCCGTGTACTCCTCGTACACCGATGCCAGGTGGTCGAACACGACGCCAGCCAGCTTCATGTCGAGGAGCTTGTCCATCGGCAGCTTGCCGCGCGCGTCGGCCAGGCTCACCACGACGCGGTCCACCTGGTGCTCGCGGACGATGGCGGGGATGTCGTCGACGCTGCCGATCACCTTCTCCTCGCCGCCGAGCGGGCGGATCCCTTCGGCGTCGACGAAGCCGATGATCTTCACCCCCAGTTCACGGCGTCGCCCGCGGAGTTCCGCCGCCAGCGTGAGCGCAGCCGCGCCGGTGCCCACGACGAGCAGGCGCTCGCGCGGGCCGACACGGCCGGCGACCCACTCGAAGGCGAAGCGCCAGCCGGCGACCAGACTCACCACGGCGGCCGCCGCCAGCAGGAAGACGCCGCGGCCGATGACGAGAGCCGGGAACCAGTAATAGAGCGCTGCCAGGACCAGCGACGCGGCTCCGAGCGATTGGAGTACCCGGACGAACAGTTCCCGCCGGTCAGCGACGACGCGCAGGTCGTACAGCTCGCCGTAGTACAGGCACACCTGGCACACGCCGACGACCAACCCGATCTTGAGCAGCGTCTGTACGGCGTGCGGTCCCTGCAGGGCATCGACGCCAAGACGGACCGAGGTCGCCACGGCGAGCGCCGCGACCAGCAGCACGCTTTCGAACAGGATCAGGACGGCGTTTCGCCAGGTGATCCGCTGGAGCAATGCGGCCACGTCAGCTCAGGCCTGACGCCGCGAGCGTGACTCGGCGTAGTAGTCGTCGTAGTAGTCGGACTGGTGCAGATCGCTGGTCTCGGCGCGGTTGAGGACGACGCCGGCAATCCGGTGACGCCCGAGCGCCTCGGTGGCGCGCCTCACGAGGTCGTACGGCGTCGACATGGCGCGAACCACCAACAGCGCCACGTCGACCATGGCGGCCAGGAGGTTGGCGTCGGTCAGCAGACCGACGGGGGGCGTGTCGACAATCACGAAGTCGAACGCGTCGCGGGCCTCGTTCAACACCTGGCGCATGCGATCCGACGTCAAGCCACCCAGTGGGTCGGCGTTGGGTTCTCCGGCGGTCAGCAGCGTCAGGCGCGGGCTCACCTGCACGAGCGGCGGGGCTTCGCGCCCGCTGAGGATGTCCCCGAGCCCCTTGAGCGACACGGTGTTGAACACCTGGTGCAAGGACGGACGCCGAAGATCGGCATCCACCAGGAGCACCGAACGGCCGTACGACGCACTCAGCACGACCCCGAGGTTCGCCGCCGTCAGCGTCTTGCCTTCGCCGGCCACCGCGCTGGTGACCATCACGACGCGGACGCCTCGCTCGGTCTGGAGGTGATGGACGAAGGCGCCGAGGCGGCGGTACTCCTCCACCACGTGCGCGGGGAGCTGGCCCCCGACCACCTTTTCCTTGAAGAGCCGCCCGACCGGCACGACGCGCCGGTCGCCACTGCCCGGCGACAAATCAGGCGCGGTCTCGCGAGCGGGTGCCGTCTCTGCCGTGATCGCAACGGCGGGCACGCTCATGGACGGCGCCGGTTCGACCGCAGATGCGGGGGGCGCCGCGTCGACGGGGGGCTGCCCGGGGAGCGGCGGTTCCACCGACCATGGATCGCTGAGCGTGCTGTCCGGGGTGGCGTCCTCAGGTGACGGTGCGGACTGCTGGACTCTGGACAGTGCCTGTTCGATGCGGCTCATGATCGGCCTCTGAAGCTGAAGAACGAGAAGGGCCGGAGCAACCTCGAGAGCCATGAGGTCGCTTCAGCGCTTGGGGTGTCGTGCTCGGCCGCCGCCGTCCCGATCGGGATCACTCGCGCGTCCGACAGGATGCCGGGCGGGCGCGAGGGCGTCTCGGCGGCCGCTATACGCACCGGTGCGGGCGTGACCGGAGCAGTGCTCGCTACGGGCGGCGTGGGCGCCGGCTCCGCGGGCGCGCCCACCGTGGCCGGCGTCGGCACCGCCACGACTGGCGCGGCTGCCTGCACGGGGAGGTCGAAGTCGACGCACACGTCCCGGATGATGTCCTGCCCGACGGGGCGCACCCCGGCCGCGAAGCCGTTGACGAGGGCGTTGTCCGCGATCACGTTGATGAGGCGGGGGATGCCGCCCGATCCGTGGTGGATGGCGCCCACCGCTTCCCGCGTGAACAGGTTGAGGCTGTCACCGCCGGCCAGTTGAATGCGCTTGGCCAGGTAGGCGGCGGTCTCACGCAGATCGAGGGGCACGAGCGAGCACCGCAAGGCGACGCGCTGCTTCAACTGGCGAAGGCTCGGGTCGTTGAGCCGGTCGGCCAACTCCGGTTGCCCGAGGAGGATCAGCGGAAGGAGCTTGGTGTCCGGGGTCTCGATGTTGGCCAGAAGCCGGATCTCCTCCAGCAACTCTGTCGGCAGGCTGTGGGCCTCATCGATGACCAGGGCCGTCAGCAGGCCGGCCTCATGGCGCTGCCGGAGAAGGCCCTCGAACTCCTTCAGCATCACGGTCTTCGACGCGGCGGCTTCGGGGCTCAGGCTGAATTCCTGCGCGAGGAACTGCAGGAACTCCGCCCGATCCATGGTCGGGTTGCGCAACGTCGCCACGAGGTGGCCGGCTTCGCGCCACTGCGCGAGCGCCACGGTCAGCAGCGTCGTCTTGCCCGTGCCCGCTTCGCCCGTGAGGACCGTCAGCCCCTTCCGACCGGCCAATCCATACACCAGGTTGCCGAGGGCTTCCCTGTAGCGGCTCGTGAGGAACAGGTAGCGAGGGTTCGGCGTGAGGTCGAATGGGCGCTCACGCAGCCCGAAGAACTGCTCGTACATGACGACGCCTACCTCAGCTTCCAGAGCAGGACCGCGCTCCCGATGACCAGGGCGGTCACGCAACTGGCAGCGAGCATCCAGCGGCGACGGCGCCGCCCGACCCGCTCGTCGGCGGTCAGGAGGTTGGGCACCACGGCCACCACCGGTAGCGTCAACGCCTGCACGATGTCCCCGTCAGACCGGAAGGTCGTGTCGCGGTACTCCAGGATCCCGATGATCAGCAGCGTGGCCGCCAGTGCCGATGCTGCGGCCAGCATCGTGAGCCGCACCCGGTCAGGGCTGTACGGCTTCTCGGGGACCCGCGGCGGCTCGGTGATCCGGAACTGCTCGCTGACCTGTCGCCGCTCCATGTTGGCAGCGACCTTGGCTTCCTCGCTGCGGGCCAGCAGCGTGTTGTAGCGCGCCTTGAGCGTCTCGTAATCTCGCACCAGGCTCACCAGCTCCGCCTCGCGCGAGGGGACCGCGTCGACGCGCGACTGGTACACGGCCGACTGCGCCTGACGGGCCTGCAGGTCCTTCTGCTTGTTGGCCACCTGCTGTGTCAGCAGCGCCTCGCGCTGTCGGAGCTCGGTCAGCCGATTCTTGCGCTGCAGGGCCGCCGTGTTCCGGCCCGTCACCGGCGCAGGCGCGCCCGGCGTCACGGGGCGACGCAGCTGGGCCGCCTGGACGCGCTCCTCGAGGTCGGACACCGTGCGGCGCTGGCGCACGACATCGGGGTGGTCCGAGGTCAGCCGCAGCTCCAATGCCTCGAGCTGGGTGCGCGCCTTGGCCAGCGCCTCGTCATATGGCGTGGTGATGGGGCCCGGGTCGACGACGCCCGACTCCTCGCCGCCAGGACTGGCGCCGGTCAGGTCGTTCAGCTCGCGCTGGACCAGCAACAACTCGGTGCGGTCGCGAGTGATCGACTCGCCCAGTGTCTGCATCTGCGTCTGCAGGTTCTGCAGGGCCGTCACATTGGCCTGCAGCTGCTCGGGCAGCTGGCCGCTGTGCTGTTTCTTGTAGGTCTCGAGCTGGCGCTCGGTCTCCTCGAGTCGCGTCCGCGCCGTCGTCACCTCGGCCTCGAGGAACTGATCGGTCCCCTCGGCGATCGTCTCGCGCTGCCGGGCGTTCTCGTCGACAAACAGGCTCACCAACCGCTCGGTGACGCGAAAGGCCGTGCGCGGCTCCTCCGACGAGTACGACAGGGTGAACGACAGGCCGTCGGGGCGCCGGGTGGCGACCTTGGCGACGTTGACGTTGATGTCCCGCCGCATGCGCGTGATCACGTCCTCCATCGTCAGCTCGGCCCGTTCGGACTTGTAGAGATCGAAGTCGAGGATGATGCGCTCGAGACGGGCCCGGCTGAGGACTTCCTGCTCCAGCATCGGCAGGCGCTCTCGCAACGACATGGTCACCATGGGCCGCACCACGCTGGTGGGCAGTTGGGGTGGGGTGACGAGGACCAGCGCCTGGGAGCGATAGAGATTGGGCTGGAAGCTCGCGTAGATCCCGCCTCCGAGCGCCCCGAAGAGCAACGGAAGGATCACGAGCCACATCCGTCGGCGAAGCACGGCCAGTAGCCAGTCGGGCGAGATCTGCTGAGTCGGAAGCACGTCGATTCCTCGCGCCTAGCGCAGGATGGGCAGCCAGATGTTCAGGCCGGCCCTGAAACCCAGACGACGCATCTCGGGCGCCGCGAGTACCTGGTCGCCGACGCCCTCATCGTAGGAGTAGTGATAGTAGAAGGTCTGCGCGAACAGCGCAGCGTTGGTGTGCAGCGCGAGCCGGAGGCGCACGCTGGCCAGGGCACTGTCGAAGTTGCGTTCGCGCATGCCGATGGCGCCGCTCGTGTACCCGGCAGTCATGGACAGATCGAGTGCCGGCGCCAGCAGACCGCCCAGCGCTGCGACCACCCGGTCGCCTTCGACGGGTTCCACGAAGCCATCGATGAAGCCGACCGAATGCAGGTACGAGACCGAACCCTGCCAGGTCCGCGAGAACGTATGAGTGAGCGTCGCGGTGCCGACCACACGGAGGCGGAACTTGCCTGCGTCCTGGTCGCCATCGTTGAGCTGTTCGCGATTCACCAGCACCGTGCCGGGCGTGACGGTCAGCACCGTCTGGCCGCCGCCCATGACGAACGGCCGGTTGAAGTTCACGCCGATGTTGATGTTGTGGATGGCCGAGACGCCTTCGGCGGTGGTGTTGTACGTGCGATACGCATAGCCCACCTGGGCCTGCAGGTATCTGGACACGTCGTAGGCGTAGCCGACGCCGGCCATCATGCGATTGTTCTCGACGCTGTCGAGGTCCTGCGACCCGAAGTCGGTGTTGCCGTATCGTCCGCGGACATTGAGGTGCTGGCGCTTGGTGATCTGCCGGTTCAGTTGCCCCAGCGTCATCAACCGGATGCCGTTACGGTCCGAGGCGATGGTGTAGTCATCGGGGATCGCGACGTCGGGGTCGTCGAAGCCGCCGCTGAACTCCGGCGTGCCGCCAACCGCCGGTCCAACCGCCGAGGTCGGAGGGTACACGGACGGGGTGAAGAACGGGCGATAGCCGACGCTCTGCTGTAACTGCCAGGTCGTGCGCGCCGACGCGGTGCCACTTAGCGACACATTGGCCGCACTGAAGGTGGTGACGAAGTCGCCGCTGTCAGTAACGTACCGATTGGCCGTCGCGCCACTGGCTGCCAGCGTCATCGACTGGAACTTCCGCTGGTAGGCCATCGACGCCTGGGACCCGATGAACGTGCCCGCGACACGCGGCTGGCCGACATTGGGATTGCTGCCCCGCGCGAAGATGTCGTCGTCGTAACCGCCGAAACCGGCGGCCGAGACGATGAGCGACTGATTGCCGCGGATGCCCTCGACGGCGCCCCCGAACAGCGCCCGGTAGGGCCGCTGGCTCGAGGCACTCGTGTCCACCATCTGGGCCCGTGCCTGTGCGGTCATCAGGACACACGCGAAGGCCACCGGGAGGGCGGTGTGCGCCAACCGTCGCCGCGCGCGCTGGTGGAAGGTCATGGGATGACGACCGTGTCTCCGGGCATCAGCAGGATGTTCTGCTCGAGCTTCTTGCCTTGAATCACGTCCTTGTAGTTGAACTTGAAGCTCGTCGTCTGGCCATTGACGGTGCGCATCACCGAGATCCGGGTCTTCTTGGCAAAGTCGGTGGGGCCGCCGGCGATGGCCAGCATCTGCAACACCGTGGTCGGCTGGGTGATGGGATACGGGCCGGGCTTGCCGACCTGCCCCGTCACGAAGACCTTCTTGCTGTTGATCTGCTTGACGATGATGGTGACGTCAGGGTCCTTGATGAACTTGGCGCTGGCCGTGCGGATCGACGTCCGCAGCTGGTCCGGCGTGAGTCCGGCCGCCTGGATGTCGTTGATCAGCGGCAAGGTGATCTTGCCGTCGGGGCGGACCACCACGTCACCGCCGTGCGTGGGGAGCTCCCAGAACACGACGCCCAGCACGTCATCAGGGCCGATGACGTAGTTGGCATCGACGACGGGCGTGGCGGACGCGGGTGCCTGCACCCCGGCCGGCGCCTGCGCCAGGGCGAGCGTGGGGCAGAGCACGGCGGTCGCAAGGACGACGGTTCGGGTGGGTGACAGAATCCTCATGGCCTTCAGCGGAACTCCTTGAATGGCAGCTGGCAGTCGTGCTTGCGGAGGAAGTTCAGGAACCGCTTGTAGTCGTTTTGGTCCATGTTGAACATCCTGCACACGATCTTGTAATTCCCCCGGGCCTCCTCGAGGCCGCGGCGGACGATGTCGCGCACGTTCTGCTTGGTGATCTCCCGCTCCATGTAGAGCGGGTAGACAGCAGTCCAGAAGGACTGCTTCTCCTCGACCAACTTCCTATACAAGTCGTCTGCCACCGTCCGACGACGTTCCCGGCGGGGCCGCAGGGCCATGCCCCGCTGCGCCTTGATCTCCAGGGGCAGGTCGTCGATGCGGATGAGTTCGTGTCGGCCCGTCACGACGAGGCGCTCGATGACGTTCTCGAGTTCGCGCACGTTTCCCGGCCAGGAGTACTCGACCAGCGCCTGGAACGCCTCCGGCTCGAAGCCGCGCACCAGGTTGTGGCCGCCCAGCGCCGTGTAGCGGCGCAGGAAGTGCTCGATCATCAACGGGATGTCTTCACGCCGGTCGCGCAGCGGCGGCACCATGAAGTGAATCACGTTGAGGCGGTAGAACAGGTCCTCGCGGAACTGTTCCTTCTGGATGAGGTCCTGCAGGTTGCGATTGGTCGCCGCGACGATCCGGACGTTGACCTTGCGGCCCCCGTGGTCGGCGCCGACCTTCTGCAGTTCGCCGGTCTCGAGGAAACGGAGCAGCAGGCCCTGCATGCGCAGGGTCATCTCGCCGACCTCGTCGAGGAACATGGTGCCGGTGTCGGCCGACTCGAGCTTGCCCGGCTTGTCGCGATAGGCGCCCGTGAAGCTCCCCTTGACGTGCCCGAAGAGCTCGGACTCGAGCAGCGTCTCCGGCAGGCCGGCGCAGTTCATCGCGACGAAGGGCTTGTCGACACGCTGGCTGTGGAAATGAATGGCGCGGGCGACAAGTTCCTTGCCCACACCGCTCTCTCCGGTCACCAGGACCTTCGCATCGGAACGGGCGATGCGCTGGATCTCCTGCTTCAGCTCCACCATCTGGGTGCTGACGCCGATGAGCGTGGCGGTCTCTGGGTTTTTCATGCGTTGTGGACCCGCGTCCCTCTCGCGGTTCGGCTGCCGATCTCCCGGATTTAATCGGCCCAGCTCGGGATTTCGCCAACGGCGGCGCCCATCGCTGTCATTGGCACTGCTCGGGTCAACGAAAGTCGCGTTGAAAGCGCACGACCGGGCAAACAAAGGCTACCATGCAGGCGACTTTTCTGCCGTTGTTCTAAAGCGCACCCCGGCAGTTCCCCCAACCGCGGCTGATCCTGTCTTTCGGCAGGAGGACGCCGCTGCTTGAGCCTGTCGAGCATGGCGACGAATCGCCCGGGTGGTGTGACCAGTCATACAGTCGGGTGGCTGGGTGAATCGGGCAGGAGCGACGGCAGTGGTGGACGAGCGATGTTGAGCGTCGAGGCAGTCACCAAGCGCTACGAGGGACAGGAGCGACCGGCCGTGGCCGACGTGTCGTTCTCGGTGGCGCCTGGCGAGTTCGTGGCCCTGATGGGGCCGTCGGGGTGCGGCAAGTCCACCCTGCTGCACCTCTGCGGGGCGATGGACCGGCCCGACGCCGGCCGCATCCTGCTCGGCGAGACCGACCTGGCCCGCCTCGATGACGACACCCTCACCCGCGTCCGGCGGGACCGGGTCGGGTTCGTCTTCCAGTTCTTCAACCTGCTGCCGACCCTCA
Source organism: Luteitalea sp. TBR-22 (assembly GCF_016865485.1). Taxonomy (NCBI): domain Bacteria; kingdom Pseudomonadati; phylum Acidobacteriota; class Vicinamibacteria; order Vicinamibacterales; family Vicinamibacteraceae; genus Luteitalea; species Luteitalea sp. TBR-22. The sequence continues at coordinate 2,960,432 of NZ_AP024452.1, forward strand.
CCCTCGTGGAGAACGTCGCCCTGCCGCTCCTGCTGGCCGGCACGTCGCCCACCGAGGCGACCAGCCGAGCCCGCGCCCTGGGTGACCGCGTCGGCCTGTCGGCCCGGCTCGACGCCTATCCGGCCCAGGTGTCGGGCGGGGAGATGCAGCGGGCTGCCATCGCTCGCGCCATCATCCACGCGCCGGCGCTTCTGGTGGCCGACGAGCCGACCGGCAACCTCGACTCCGGCAACGGCAGTCGGGTCCTGGCGCTCCTGCAGGAACTCAACGCCTCCCTCGGCCTGACGATCCTCCTGGCGACCCACGCCCCCGACATCGCCGCCGCCGCCCATCGGACGCTGCAGATGCGGGATGGCGTCTTCGTGGCGGCGTGATGCTGCGCCTGTTCCGGCAACTGATCCTCCGGCACGTCCGTGCCGAGGTACTGCGGACCGCCATCACCGTGGTCGGCGTCGCGGCGGGCATCGCCGTCGTCCTGGCGATCCGCCTGACGAACGCGAGCGCGGTGCGCGGCTTCCAGACGGCGCTGGACCTGACCTCGGGGCGGGCCGGGCTGGAGATCGCCGGGACGGGATTCGGCCTCGACGAGCAGGTGCTTCCGCAGTTGGATTGGCTGCGCGCGTACGGCGTGACGTCGCCGGTGATCGATGGCGACATCCTGGCGGTGGTCGGCGGCGGGCAGGCCGCCCCGGGGAGCCCCCCTCGGACCGAGTTGCTGCGCGTGCTCGGGGTGGACATCCTGCGCGACTTCCCGGTGCGCGACTACGAGGTCGGTGACGCCGGCGCGGCGCCTCGCCCCCAGACCGCTGCCGACATCCTCGGCCTGCTGACCGATCCCTCGGCCGCCGTGATCACCCGCGCCTTCGCCGACCGGCACGGTCTCGAGGTGGGGGATCCCCTGCGCGTGATCGTCAGCGATCGGCCCCGCGACCTGCGCGTCCGGGCACTCCTGGAGGCCGAAGGGCCGGCCAGGCTGCTCGACGGCAACTTCCTGTTGATGGACATCGCGGCGGCGCAGTGGGCCTTCGAGCGCCTCGGCCGCGTCGACCGCCTCGACGTGAAGCTGCACGACGGGGTGGACATCGCTGTCGCCGAAGCCGCGATCGCCGCGCGGTTGCCGGTGGGGCTGGTCGTGCAGCGCCCCTCCCGACGTGGCCAGCAGGTGGAGCAGATGCTGGCGGCCTTCCACCTGAACCTGACCGCGCTGTCGTCGATCGCGCTGCTGGTCGGGCTCTTCCTCGTCTACAACGCCGTCTCGGTGTCGGTGCTGGCACGACGGCAGGAGATCGGGACCCTGCGCGCGCTCGGCGTCACACGTCGGCAGGTGCAGGCGCTCTTCCTCGGGGAGGGCGCGATGTTCGGCGTGCTCGGCGTTTCGCTCGGCATCCCGCTGGCGCGCCTGCTGGCTGACGCCACCGTCGGCCTCACGTCGGCGACGGTCAACACCCTGTACGTACAGGCCGGGGCCGCGCCTCCCCGCCTGGGCTGGGTGGACCTGTCCCTGGCCGTGGCGGTCGGTGTGCCGCTGGCGTTGCTGGCCGCCTGGCTGCCGGCGCGCGAGGCGGCCGCCGTACCGCCGACCGCCGTCCTGCGCGGCGCCGATCGCGCCCTGGCCCGGACCGCCCGGCAGGGCGGCACGCGCGTGGCGGCCGTGGCCTTGCTCGTTCTGGCCGGGCTCTGCAGCCAGGCGCCACCGATCGCCGGCCTCCCGCTGGCCGGGTACGTCGCCAGCTTCGCGCTCGTGTTCGGCGCAGCGCTCCTGATGCCGCTGGTGCTGCAGTCTGCCGCGCGACATGGCCGCGCCACCTGGTATCGGCTGTTCGGGGTCGGCGGCTGGCTCGCCCACGCGGCGCTGGGGGGCGCGATCTCGCGCGTCGCCGTCAGCGTCGCGGCCCTTGCCGTGAGCCTGGCCATGATGGTGGCCATCACGGTGATGGTCGGCAGCTTTCGCCAGACGGTCGTCGACTGGGTGGGGCAGAGCCTGAAGGCCGACCTGTTCGTGGGGCCGGCGTCGCGGCGCAGCGGCGCTCGCGCGCCGACGATCTCGCGTGCGGTCGAGGACGTGGTGCGCGCGCATCCCGAGGTCGTCGCCGTCGACGCCTTCGTGACCGTCACCATGCCGTACGGCAACAGCCTCATCTATCTTGGCGCGGGAGATTTCGCGCTGCAGGCGCGCGTCGGCGGACTCCGGTTCAAGTCTGCGGTGGGCGAGGACTCGCGTCGCCAGGGGCGGGCGAGCGGGCCAGCCGCGGCCGTCGCACTCGAGGCGGCCCGCGGGCGCGACGCGGTCGTGGTCTCGGAACCGTTCGCCAACCGCTACGGCGTGCAGGCCGGGGAGACCGTCACGCTGGCCACGCCGCATGGGCCCGGGCAGTTCCTCGTGACGGGCGTGTACTTCGACTACTCGGCCGACCGGGGCGTGGTCATGATGGACACGGCGACCATGGCGAGGCACTTCGGAGCGCAGCGTCCCACCGGACTCACGGTGTACCTGCGCGACGGCGAGCGCGCCGCCGCGGTGCGCGACGACCTCCTGTCGCGGCTCGACGGCGCCGATGGCGTGTTCATCTATACCAATCGGGCGTTGCGGGCCGAGGTGCTGCGCATCTTCGACGGCACGTTCGCCATCACTTATGCGCTGCAGGCAATCGCCATCGTCGTGGCGCTGCTGGGCATCATCGGCACGCTCATGACGCTGGTGATCGAAAGGCGCCGCGAGCTCGGGATCCTGCGGGCGATCGGCGCGAGTCGCGGGCAGGTCCGGGCGATGGTGATCGCCGAAGCGGCGATGCTCGGGTCGATCAGCCAGGTCGCCGGCCTGGCACTGGGGCTACTGCTCGCCCTGATCCTCGTGTACGTGGTGAACCTCCAGAGTTTCGGCTGGACCATCCACCTGACCATTCCCTGGGGAGCGCTCGCGCAGATGTCGGTGCTCGTCGTGATCACCACGCTGCTGGCCGGGCTGTATCCCGCCCAACGCGCGATGCGCGAGCCGGCCTCGCCGCAGGAGGACGAATGACGCGCGTGCTGATGGCGGTGGTCACCTCGATGGTCATCGCGGTGGTGGGCACGGCCGGGGCGGAGATCGTGCGCCGACCGGCCGACGACCCGTGGGCGCGTGCCACACCGGCCCGCCCGGTGCGGGTGCCCGCCGATCACGTGGCCCACCCGGAGTACCGCATCGAGTGGTGGTATTACACGGGGAACGTGCGCGACGGCGCCGGGCGGGCGTACGGATACCAGGTCACCTTCTTCCGCGTCGGCGTCGATGCTGCGCCGGCCAATCCGTCGGCGTTCGCGGTGCGCGACCTTTACATGACGCACGTGGCGCTGACCGACGCCTCGGGGCGCGAGCACCGGTTCGCCGATCGCCTCAACCGGGCGGGCGTCCACTGGGCCGGCGCGCGCACCGACCGCTACGACGTGTGGAACGAGGACTGGCGCGCGTCGCTCGACGACCAGGGACGCCACCGTATCGTGGCCGACGCCGGAAGCTTCGCGCTCGATCTCACGCTCTCGCCCGGCAAGCCCGCCGTCCTGCAGGGAGACCGTGGCTACAGCCGGAAGGGCGTCGATCCCGGCAACGCCTCGCACTACTATTCGCTCACGCGCATGCCGACGGTCGGTTCGGTCCGCATCGACGGGCGGACGATCACCGTCGAGGGCTCGAGCTGGATGGATCACGAGTTCGGCACGAGCGCCCTCGACGCCGGCACGCGGGGCTGGGACTGGTTCGCGCTCCAGCTCGAGGACGGTCGCGAGCTGATGCTGTACGCCCTGCGCCTCGACGACGGACGCCCGAGCGCCTTCTCGAGCGGCACCCTCGTGGAGCGCGACGGGCGCACCACGGCGCTGGCCGTGTCCGACTTCCGGCTCACGCCGCGGCGCTCGTGGCGGTCGCCCGTGAGCGGCGCCTCGTACCCGGTCGAGTGGGACGTGTCCATCCCGCGCCTCGGGCTGACGTTGCGGGTGTCGGCTGCCGTCGATGCCCAGGAACTGCGCACGCGGCGCTCCACCAACGTCACGTATTGGGAGGGCGCAGTGCGCGTGTCGGGGCGCCAGGAGCAGGCCGGTCGCCAGTCGGCGGTAGCCGGCGTCGGCTACCTCGAGATGACCGGCTACAGCGGCGCGAAGATGAGCGACGTCATGCGCTGAGGGGACCTCCGCGCACCGACCGAATCGGCAGGTTATCGTAGCCTTCAGCCGCATGCGTTCCCGCCCACGGCAGACCCTCGACCCCGACCTGCTCCTGCGCGCCTACGCGCTGGGCTGGTTCCCCATGGGGACGGGACGTCGCGGCCGCATCGAGTGGTTCTCGCCCGATCCGCGCGGCATCATCCCGCTCGACACGTTCCATGCGCCATCCCGGCTGCGCCGCGTCGTGCGGCAGTCGCGGTTCGAGGTCCGGTTCGACACCGCGTACGAAGCCGTCATGCGGGCGTGCGCCGATCGGGAGGAGACCTGGATCACCGAGGACATCCTCCAGAGCTACCTCGCGCTGTTCCGTCTCGGCCATGGGCATTCGGTGGAGACCTGGCAGGATGGCCAGCTCGTCGGTGGCCTCTACGGCGTCTCCCTGGGCGGCGCCTTCTTCGGCGAGTCGATGTTCCACACGGCCACCGACGCATCCAAGGTCGCGCTCGTCGCGCTGGTGGAGCGACTCCGGGCCCGGGGGTTCGTCCTGCTCGACACGCAGTGGGTGACTCCGCACCTGGCGCAGTTCGGCGGCACCGAGATTCGCCGGGCGGAGTACCTGGCGCGGCTCGAGGCGGCGTTGCCGCTTTCGTGCGTATTCGGTGACGCGTGAGGTGTACCGAGGTTTAGACTGGCGCTGCCCGCATGGTGCGAGACACGTCCTCCCTGTTTCCGGGCGACGCCTGGGGACACCTCACGATTCGCCGCGCACTCGGAGCAGGGCCCCTCGGCCATGTCTACCGCGCGTGGGACCCTGGCCTCGGCAGGGAAGTGATCCTCGCGATCGCGAGTGGCGCCACGCTCGCCGAGGCGCGACGCGACCTGCTGCGGGAGGCGCGGGTGCTCGCCAAGGTGCGCCACCCCAACCTCGCGGCGGTGCTGGGTGCCGAGCGCCGTGGCGGCGCCACTGGCGTGTGGCTCGAGACGATCGACGGCGACACGCTCGAGACGACGCTGGCGCACGTCGGCCGGTTCAATGCCCGCGAGGCCGCCCTGATCGGCATCGACGTGTGTCAGGGGTTGCAGGCGATGCACGAGGCCGGTGTGCTGCATCGCGACCTCAGCACGCGGCAGGTGGTGCGCGATCGCAACGGCCGCATCGTCGTCGTCCCGTTCGGTGCCGGACGCGACGCGGCGCGGGAGGCGCTCCCCGACCTGCCGCAGCCGCTCGACGACCCGGCCCGGGGACTGCTCGGCCCGGACGGCGGCTCCGGCAGCGGTCCTGCCGTCGCCGACGACCTGGTGCGCGTCGGGCTCCTGCTGCATCGGCTCGTGTCCGGGCGCACCGACCCGGGGACACCGCTGCGGCCGCTGGCCGACGTCCGGGCAGACTTGCCGCTGGGCTACATCAGGGTCGTCGAGCGTGCGCTGTCGCCCTCGCCGGGGCAGGGGCACGCATCGGCGCGCGCCCTCGGCACGGCGCTCGGCACGTTGTGGACGCCCCTGCCGGAAGCGCCGCCGCCGCCTCGCCGGCGACTCGGGCGACTTGGCGCCGTCACCGCGCTGGCCGCGCTCATCGTCGGCATCGGGATGGTGCTGGGGGCGTGGATGACGCGGCAGGCGCCGCCGCCCGAGGTGCGGTTCGACGTCACGCCGGAAGGGGACGAGGTCGAGAGCGTCGCGTTCTCGCCCGATGGGCAGCGCCTCGCCTACACGTCCGGCGGTCGGCTGCGGGTACGGGCGCTGCATGACGAGACCTCGACCGCGCTCGAGCCGCCGCTGGGGGCTCGCAACCCGTTCTTCTCGCAGGACGGGCAGTGGATCTACTTCTTCGGCGGTACGTCGCTGTGGCGCGTCCGGTTCTCGGGTGGCAGCCCGCAGTTTGTCGCGGCGGCGCGGCGGCCCTCGTCTGGTGCCGCGCTCCCCGATGGGCGGCTGCTGTACACGGTCGAGAACGGCGCCTCGCTGCTGGTCCTCAACGCCGACGGCACGTCACGCGTGGTGCGCGCACAGGTGGCCGGCCTTCGCATGGCGCTGCGATGGCCTTCCTTCGTGGCCGACGGCGAGCAGGTGCTGTACTCGGCCGTCGACGCGCGGACCGGGCGACGGGCGCTTTACATCGGGCCGATCGCCGCGCCGGCCGACACTCCGGATCGCGAGGTGATGGCGCTGGAGTCCAACGCGGTGGCGCAGGGCGGCTACCTGTACTTCGTGCGTGATGGCGTCCTTCAGGTACAGCGGCTCGACGCCGGTCGGGCGCGCCTCGTGGGGACGCCCCGGCCGCTGGCCGGAGGGATCGTCACCGACCCCTACGACGAGTTCCGCGTCGAGCTGTCGGTCTCCGAGTCCGGCGCGATCGCGTACGTCGGGGGGCTGCGGATGCAGCGCACGGTGCGCGTCCTCGACGAGTCGGGGCACGCGTTGCGGGACCTCGTGGCCGGCGACGTGCGCGATCTCGCCGTGTCGCCGGATGGCCTGCGGGTCGCCTACGAGCGACTCGACCCGGAGACGGGCGGGCGTGACATCTGGGTGGTGGGCCTCGACGGTGGGACGCCGGTGCGGTTGTCGAGACACCCCGCCCACGACGTGGCGCCCACGTGGTCGCCCGATGGCCTGACCGTGTATTACCTCTCCCACCGGACACCTCCCGGGGCGCTCGTGTCGGCCCCGGCCGACGGCACCGGCCCCGAGCGCGTCCTGTGGATCTTCGAGGCGCCCGCACTGCCGACGCAGGTGACGCCCGATGGCAAGCGGCTGCTGTACCAGCAGGAGGGCGTCCAGAGCGGATGGGACGTGTGGATGCGGCCGCTCGATGGTGGCGCCGCGACGGTGCTGGTCGGCGGCCCGGCGAGTGAGCAGACGCCGGCGCTCTCGCCCGACGGGCGCTGGCTGGCGTACTCGTCGCCCGAATCACAGGGGCGGCAGGTGTACGTCGAGCCGTTGCCCACCGATGGGCGGCGCTGGCGCGTCTCGATGGAGCATGGCCGGCAGCCCCTGTGGAGCGCCGATGGCGCCTGGCTCTACTACCACGGGCATGAACGCCAGCTGGTGCGCGTCCGCGTTGAAGGTGGTGGCAACTTGCCGGCCTTTGGTCCGCCGGACCTGCGCTTCACGCTCCCGCTGCGCGGCTACGACGTGCGGTACCACTACGGGTTGGCGGGCCCGGGCCGCGTGGTCGTCAACGTGCCGCCCGCCGAGGCCCCCTCGGTGCCGGCCACGGTCATCCTGAACGCACCGCTGCCCTGAGCGGTACACTACCGCCCGGCATGATTCGCGATCCGGATGCGCTCTTCGAGTTCGTGTCTCGCAAGGTCGCCGACGGTGAGGCCATCGACTGGAATGCGCTCGCCGTCGACACGCAGACGCGTGGCGTGGTCGAGGAACTGAAGGTGCTGGCCGAGGTCGCACGCCTGCATCGCGACACGCTGCCCGACCCGGCCGGTCCGGCGGCCCTCCCGCCGCCCCCGGTGCACCCGGGCGACCCCTGGGGACACCTCACCATCCGCGCGGAGATCGGGCGGGGCGCGCGCGGCTACGTCTTCCGCGCGTGGGATCCCCAACTCGATCGCGAAGTGGCCCTCAAGCTCACGGGCGAACGTGGCGACGAACGCGCCGCCAAGGACGTGATCGGCGAGGCGCGGCTGCTGGCGCGCGTCCGCCACCCGCATGTCGCCACGATCTATGGCGCCGAGCGCCGCGACGGGCTGGTGGGCCTGTGGATGGAACTTGTCGAGGGCGAGACGCTGGAGGCCATGCTCGGTCGCGTCGGGCGGTTCAATCCCCGCGAGGTGGCGCTGATCGGCATCGACGTGTGCTCGGCGCTCTCGGCGGTGCACGCCGCCGGCCTGTTGCATCGCGACGTGAAGGCGCAGAACGTGATGCGCGACCGCAACGGGCGGCTCGTGCTGATGGACTTCGGTACCGGCCGCGATCTCGACGCCGCCGAGGACGCGTTCGTGCACGACGAGGTGGGGACGCCCCTGTACATGGCGCCCGAACTCTTCGAGGGGGGCAAGGCCAGCATCCAGAGCGACATCTACAGCGTGGGCGTGCTGCTGTACCGGCTGGTGACGGGATCGGTCCCGGTGGAAGCACACTCGCCGACGGCGCTGCGCGAGGCGCACCAGGCGCGCGCCCGCACGCCGCTGGCCGACGTCCGCAGCGACCTGCCAGTGGCGTTCATCCGCGTCGTCGAGCGTGCCCTGGCCACCGCTGCCGCAGACCGGTACCCGAGCGCCGGGGCGTTCGAGATGGCGCTCTCGGGCTTGCTCGTGCCGATGGAGCCGCAGGCGGCGCCCCCACGCAGCAGCGGCCGCCTGCTCGCGGTGGGGGCGACGATCGGCGCGCTGGTCGCCGGCCTGTCGGTGGGCGGATGGTGGTGGGCGTCGCGTCCGCCGGTGCCACAGGAGGTCCGGTTCGCGGTGGTGCCCCCGGGGCCGCGCGAGGACGTGCAGCACCTCGCGCTCTCGCCCGATGGCCTCCGCCTGGTGTACGCCTCCGCGGGGCGATTGCACCTCCGGCGCATGAACGACGTAGGCGCCGTCGAACTCGAGCAGACCCAGGGGGCGCGCGATCCGTTCTGGTCGCCCGACGGGCAGTGGATTGCCTTCTTCCGCGGTGTCTCCCTGTGGAAGATGCGCGCCTCCGGAGGCGACCCGCAACTGGTCGCCCCGGCGCGTCGCCCGTCATCAGGCTCGTGGAGCGCCGACGGCAACCTGCTGTACTCGGTCGACCATGGCAGTTCGCTGATGATCGTTCCGGCAAATGGCGGGTCGCCGCGCGTCGTGCGCGCCCAGCGGCAGGGCCTGAGGACCGCGCTCGCGTGGCCGTCATGGCTGCCCGACGGCACGCACTTCGTGTACTCGGCCATCAGTGCGCGTACGGGGCGACGGACGTTGTTCCTGGCGCGCGCCTCCGATGGCCCGGACGCCGAAGATCGCCCGCTCGTCGAGTCGCCCTCCAACGCCCTGGTGGTCGGCACGCGCCTGTTCCTGGTCACGCAGGGGCAGGTGCGGGCGTTGCGGATCGACGTCGCCGCAGGAACGTTGATCGGCGAGCCGGTGCCTGTCGTGGACGGCGTCGCCGTCGATCCCTATGCGGCCGGGGACGCCGATTTCTCGGTGGCCCTGCCTGGCCGTGTCGGCGTCGGCAGCAGCGAGTCGTCCCGGGCGATCGTCGCCTTCGTCGGCAGCGCGCAGGGCGCCCGCACGATGCGGGTCGTTGACCTCGCGGGCACGACGGTCGACACGCTGGGCACGTCGGAAACCCGCGACATGCGGCTGTCGCCCGACGGGCGCCTGCTGGCCTACGAAGAGATCGACGCCGAGACCGGCACGCGCGAGATCTGGGTGCACGACCTCGAGCGCCGGGCGCGGGTCCGGCTCACGCAGCATCCGGCGGAGGACATCTCGCCGATGTGGTCGCCCGACAGCCACACGGTCTACTTCATCTCCTACCGCGATCAGCGGGTCGCGCTGTACGGCAGGTCGGCGGGCGGCGGCCAGCGGGAGCAGTCGCTGGTCGAGTTCGATTCGCAGGTGATCGCCTACGACATCACGCCGGACGGTCGCTCGCTGATCTACCAGCGCCTCGACCAGCAGGGCGGCTGGGACATCTGGCAACGGGCGCTCGCCGGCGGTGGCCAGATCCCGCTGGTGCAGTCGCCGAGCAACGACCAGCACCCCGCGGTGTCCCCTGACGGGCGTTACCTGGCCTACTCGACTCCCGAGTCGGGGGGGCAGCAGGTCTGGGTGATGCCGCTGCCGGCCGACGGCCGCCGCTGGCGCGTGTCGAGCGACTACGGACGGGAGCCGGCCTGGAGCGCCGATGGCCGCACCATCTACTTCCACGGGCTCAATCGGGCGCTCATGCGTGCCGCGGTCGACTTCGACACGGCCACGCCCGTCATCCGGCCTCCTGTGGCGCTGTTCACGATCCCCTTCCGCGGCTACGACGTCCGCAGTCACTTCGTCGCGCTGCCCGGCGGAAGCCGGTTCGTGGTGAATGCGCCCCCCGACTCGCTGCCACCCGCCTCGGCCACGGTGGTGTTGAACGCCCCGGTGCCGTAGCGAGGCGGGCACCGTGACGCCACGTCGAAGCGCGTAAGATCGGGGCATGCAGACACGACAACTCGGGCGCACCGACCTCCACATCACGAGCATCGGGTTCGGCGCCTGGGCGATCGGCGGCGAGTGGCGCTTCGGCTGGGGACCGCAGGACGATGCGGACTCGATCGCGGCGATTCGGCAGGCGGTCGCCCGCGGCATGAACTGGATCGACACCGCCCCCGCGTACGGGCTCGGCCACTCGGAAGAAGTGGTCGCGCGCGCCCTCGCCGACATCCCGAGGCGCGAGCGCCCGTACGTGTTCACCAAGTGCACCCTGGTGTGGGGCGACGACCGCGTGGTGCGCCACGACGTGTCGGGCCCGTCGATCAGGCGGGAAGTCGAGCACAGCCTGCGCCGACTCCAGGTCGAGACGATCGACCTGTACCAGATGCACTGGCCTCGCTGGGCGGCACAGGCCGAGCCATCACCGGGCAGCGTCGCCGAGGCCTGGGAGACGCTGGCGGACCTGCAGCGGCAGGGGAAGGTGCGGCACATCGGCGTCTCGAACTTCACGGTCGACGACCTGAAGACGGCCGGCGCGATTGCGCCCGTCGCGTCGCTGCAGCCCCCGTACTCGATGCTCAGGCGCGCCATCGAGTCGGAGATCCTCCCGTACTGCGCCGAACACGGCATCGGCGTCATCGTGTACAGCCCCATGTTGTCGGGCCTGTTGACCGGCGCGATGACACGCGAGCGCGTCGCGAACCTGCCGGCTGGCGACTGGCGACGCAACAACAAGGAGTACCAGGAGCCACAGCTCTCGGCCAACCTGGCGCTGGTCGAGGTGCTCAAGACCATCGGCGCGCCGCACGGCAGGTCGGCCGGCGAGGTCGCCATCGCGTGGACGCTGCGCCATCCGGCGGTGACCGCAGCCATCGTCGGCGGACGGTCGGCGTCGCAGGTCGATGGCGTGGTGGGCGCGGCGGACTTCCGCCTGTCGGACGCGGAGCTCGCGCGCATCGAGGAGGCTCTGCCACGGGCGTGACCGCCATGACCGACGAGCGACTCTCGATCGTCGACATGTTCAAGATCGGCGTCGGCCCGTCGAGTTCCCACACGCTCGGACCGTGGCGCGCGGCCCAGCAGTGCGTCGCGGCCTGGGGTGCGTCGCCCGGCCTCGACGGCCTGCGCCGCATCGACGTGCACCTCTTCGGATCGCTGGCCAAGACCGGCCGAGGCCACGGCACCGACGTCGCCGTCGTCGCCGGGTTGATCGGGGCCGATCCCGAAACATGCGAGATGACCGAGGTGCATGGCCGCGTCACCCGCGCGCTCGCCGAAGCGGCAGTCGCGCTGCCCGGCCACGACGTCGTCGCGCTGCAGGTGCACTTCCACACTCACGAAGTGCTGCCGCAACACCCCAACGGACTCCGCTTCTCCGGGGTGTGGTCCGGCGACACCGTGCGCGAGCGCACCTGCTTCTCCGTGGGCGGCGGGTTCGTGGTGTGGGAGGACGATCGGGGCCAGTCGCGGGAGACAGTGACGTTGCCCTATCCGGTCGACACCGCCGAGGACCTGTTGCGGTGGTGCGGGGAGGCCGGCCTCTCCGTGTCGTCGGTGGTGCTGGCCAACGAGGCGGCGTGGCGTCCGGAGGCCGAGACGCGCGCGTTCATCGCCCGCATCTGGGACGTGATGCGGGCCTGCATCCACCGTGGGTGCCACACGCCGGGGCGGCTGCCCGGTGGACTCAACGTGCGTCGGCGTGCGGCCGACATCAACACGCGGTTGATGGGAAGCACACCGACCGGGATCGGTCCCGCGCCGGGCCGCCATCCTGCCACCACGGACGTGGACGCCTGGTTCGCGGCCATCCGCGCCCACGGCGACGACTTCGCCTGGACGCTCGACTGGGTGACCGCGTTCGCGCTGGCGGTGAACGAGGAGAACGCCTGCTTCGGGCGCGTGGTCACCGCGCCGACCAATGGCGCGGCAGGCGTCGTGCCGGCGGTGCTGGCCTACGACGTCGTGTTCGGCCCGGAGGGAGGGTCGCCCGATCGCATCGCGCGGTTCCTGCTCACGGCGTCGGAGGTCGGCTGCCTCTTCAAGAAGGGCGCGACGATCTCTGCGGCGATGGGCGGCTGCCAGGCCGAGATTGGCGTGTCGTCCGCGATGGCGGCGGCCGGTCTCACCGAGGTGCGCGGAGGGTCACCGAGCCAGGTGCTGATGGCGGCAGAAATCGCCATGGAGCACCACCTCGGGCTCACGTGCGATCCCGTCGGTGGCCTCGTGCAAATCCCCTGCATCGAGCGCAACACGATGGGCGCGATCAAGGCGATTACCGCGTCACAGCTCGCGCTGGCCAGCGATCCGGCCAACGCCAAGGTGCCGCTCGACGCGGTCATTCACGCCATGTGGACGACGGCGCTGGACATGAGCGCCAAGTACAAGGAGACCGCCGATGGCGGCCTGGCGGTGCACATCCCGCTGAGCCTCAGCGAGTGCTGAACGCCGCGGGGCCGTCGATGGCCGGAGAGGCAACAGGAGACCGCCGAGGGCAGGGCGGACAGATGCAGAAGGCCGGCGGGAGTGCCGCCGGCCTGTCTCGCGAAATCCGTTACCAGCGGGGCTCGCGACGATTGCCGCCGCCGTAGCCGCCGCGGCCACCGCCGCCCCCGGGACGACGACCACCGCCGCCGCCGGGACGCCCGCCGCCCCCGCCGCCGAATCCACCACCGCCACCACCGAAGTCACCCGGGCCGCGCTCGGGGCGCGGGCGCGCTTCGTTGACGGCAATGGCACGGCCGCCCAGCTGGGTACCGTCGAACTGCTGGATCGCCTTCTGCGCCTCGTCGTCGTTGGCCATCGACACGAAGGCGAAGCCGCGTGGCCGACCCGTCATGCGATCACGCATCACGGTGACGCTTTCCACTGTTCCCGCCTGCGAGAACATCTCCTCGAGTTCGGGCTCGCTGATTTGATAGGGGATGTTCCCGACGAACAGGCTCTTGGCCACTGCCGTTCCTCCTTGCCTGACGTGCCGGCCTGCCCGTGAGACAGGCCACTCGGAAGATGCCGGAGACCGTGCGGGTCCCCGCTCACAGGCACGCGAGCAGAATCGAGTCAGGCGGGCTCGAAACTCGTGGCGTTGAGTCTGGCTGTCCTTCCACCGCAGACGGTACCACCGTGGGGCGACTCCCGCAACGCCATAGGGAAGCTCAGCCCTTCACCCCTGCCTCCTTCCCCCTTCCATCCTTCACCCTTCGATCCTTCCCCCTTCAATCCTTCACCCTTCCCGCCCTGCCTTCTTTCCTTCTGCTCTTCTACTCTTCTACTCTTTGTGCCCATGCTCGCGCTGCTCATCGCCCTCCTGCTGCAGGCGCCCGCGGTTCCCACCGCGCCCGCGCCAGTCCAGCCGCCCGCCGATCGTCGCAACGTCGAGGTGCCCGACACCGACACGCACGTGGTGCTCGGCACCTTTCCGACGCGCGAGGCGTGGGAGGCACACCGCGACCGCGTCAAGGCGCGCATCCTCACGGCGGCCGGTCTCGACCCGATGCCCGAGAGGACGCCGCTGAACCCGCAGCGCTTCGGCAAGCTGGAGCGCGACGGCTACACGATCGAGAAGGTGCTGCTCGAGACGTGGCCGGGCTTCTTCCTCGGCGGCAACCTCTACGTACCGACCAGCCCGGGCAAGCACCCGGCGATCGTCTCCCCGCATGGGCACTGGAACTACGGGCGGCTCGAGCACCAGCCGCTCGCGTCGGTGCCGATGCGCGCCGCCAACCTCGCCCGCCGCGGCCACGTGGTCTTCATCTACGACATGGTCGGCTACAACGACACCCGGCAGGTGCCCCATGCCTTCGGCGGGCCGCGCGAGACGCTGTGGGGCTTCGGCCCGCTCGGGCTGCAGCTGTGGGACTCCATCCGCGCGGTCGACTTCGTGGCGGCGCTGCCCGAGGTCGATGCCACGCGCATCGGGGCCACGGGCGCCTCCGGCGGCGGCACGCAGACGTTCCTGCTGGCGGCGGTCGACGATCGCATCGCCTACGCCGCACCCGTGAACATGGTGTCGGCCTACATGCAGGGAGGCTCCCCCTGCGAGAACGCGCCCGGGCTGCGCCTGGGGATCAGCAACCTCGACATCGCCGCGACGTTCGCGCCCAAGCCGATGCTGCTGATCTCGGCCACCGGCGACTGGACCAAGCACGTGCCGCAGGAGGAGTACCCGGCCATCAAGCGCATCTACGACCTGTACGGCGCCGGCGACAAGCTGACGCAGCACCAGGTCGACGCGCCGCACAACTACAACCAGCAGACGCGCGAGCACGTGTACCGCTTCATGGATCAGCAGGCGTTCGGCCGCAGCGACGACGGCAAGGAGAGGTCGGCGCCTGTCGAGCGGCTCGGCGACATGCTCGCGCTCATGGGGCGCACGCTGCCGGCGCATGCGCTCGATTACGAGGGCCTGTTCACCGACTGGCGGCGCGCCGCCACACGACAGGCGGAGGCCACCACCGATCTCGGCCAGCTTCGCGCCCGCCTGGCGCGCGCCGTGGCGCTCCCCGGTCTCGCCGGCGTGACCCGTGACGCCTCGGGCACCATCACGCGCGGCGAGGGCGACCGCGTGCCGAGCCTCTGGACGCCAGGCAAGGGACGCCCCCTCGTCGTCATCCACCCCGACGGGGCACCCGCTGGGGCGGCGCTGCCGGAAGTGGCGATCGCCAGGAAGGCCAGGCGGCCGGTGCTCGTGCTGCAGGTGTTCCAGACGGGCACCTCGAAGGCCGATCGGAAGCGCACGCACAACCACTGGCTCACCTTCAACGTCAGCGACGACCAGGCGCGGGTGCACGACATCGCGGCGGCATTGGCGTGGCTGCCTGCCGATGCCGATGTCCTTGCCGTGGGCGCCGCTCGCTACTGGGCGGCCGTGGCCGTGGCCGCTTCCGGGGCGCGTGATGCGCTGGCGTTCGACGTGGCGGGCCTCCCGGCGGACGACCAGGACCTCCAGGCGCAGTGCTTCATCCCCGCACTGCAACGGGCCGGGGGCCTGCGGGCCGTCCAGCGCCTCGTCAACGGGAGTAGGTCGTGGGCATCCTCAGGGCAGGCTTCATCGCGGCGGTAATGGCGATGGCGACGGGGGCTGCGCAAGCGCAGACCCCCGATACCGTGCACGACACGCAGTTCTGGTTGCTGCTGCTCGCGCAGGTGCCGGTCGGCGAGAAGTACGTCGTGCATCTCGAGGCGCAGCCGCGCTGGAAGAACGACATGCAGGACAAGGACCAGTTGCTGTTGCGGGCCGCGGTGGGCCGCCGGCTCAGCCCCCGCGTGACGGTGTGGGCCGGGCACGGGTACATCCCCCGCTGGAGCGGCGACACGGTCTTCCACGAGCAGCGGATCTGGGAACAACTGAGTGCGACCTTGCCCAAGGCAGGGAAGTGGGCCCCCTCCATCCGCCTGCGGCAGGAGCAGCGGTTCCTCGAGCAGTGGGGCGACACTTCCCACCGATTCCGCGCGCTCGGCCGACTGGTTCGCCCGATCGGCGCAAGTCCCTGGTCCGTGGCGGTGTGGGACGAGTGGTTCGTCACGTTCGACAAGACCGTCGGCGGACCACGGCAGGGCTACGACCAGAACCGGTTCTTCGTGACCGCACTCCGGAAGATGTCGCCGTCGCTGACCATCGAGGGCGGCTATCTCTGGCAGCACGTGCCGGGAACGCCGGCACGCGCCGAGCGCCACGGGCACACGCTCTTCACCTGGTTCACGTACGCACCGCCCGTGAAGAAGAAGACCTAGGTGGCCAGGACCCTTCGCAGCCCGTCCGCGTGATCGAGGTGTTGGGGCATAATCAGGCGTAATACAGCCGTGCCGTATCGCCTGTCCGCCGTGATGTACCCCGCGCCTGCTCTCGCTCGCGCCGCGCTGCGAGCGGTGCTGGTGATCGCGTTGTGGGCCGGTCGCGCGGAGGCGCAGGCCGTCGTCGATGACTGGGACGCGCAGCTCTGGCTGCAGTGGAACAGCCAGATCCCCGTCGCGGGCACCTGGTCGCTGGTGCTCGAGGCACAGCCGCGCTGGAACCAGAACGTCGACCACTTCGACCAGATCGTGCTGCGCGCAGGCGTGCTCAAGCGCGTCACGCCGAAGGTACAGGTCGGGGCGGCGTACGCCTTCGTGCCCCGCCATACGGCGCTGGGCAATCTGTTCGAGCACCAGGCGTACCAGCAGGTCGCCTTCACCCTGCCGCGCGTCGGCCGATGGGCGCCGCAGGTCCGGGTGCGCGAGGACCAGCGCTACCTGTCCCAGTGGGGAGATCTGGCGCACCGGGTGCGCGAGCAGGTACGCGTCACGCGGCCCATGCCGGGCGCCCGGTCGTGGACGCTCGTGCTGCACCAGGAACTGTTCTACAACTGGGACCACACAACGCTCGGACCTTCACCAGGGTGGGACCAGCACCGTCTGTTCGTCGGGGTGCAGCATCCCCTGACCCGCGACCTGGCCATCGAGACCGGCTACATGTGGCAGGACGTGTTCCGCCTCGGCGTGCGGCCAGAACGCCAGAACCACATCGCGATGTTCCAGTTCCAGTACCGCCCGCGGCGCGATGCCGGGCCGCGGACCGCGGCGGCCCTGCCGGTCGCCCTCGTGCCGACCGGCACGTGGTAGCCGGGAGCCTCGGCTGAGGCCACCAGCCCGTCCCCGGCGTCTATCCAAGGGTGATGCGTCCCCCGTGGCATCCCGGCGACGACCACACGGCAGACTCCGGCGAGTCCGCGCACACCGTGGTGCCCTTCCGGGCGCCGTCGTCCGGAGGCGTCGGCGATGCGCCGGCTGGGGTGCGCGAGCGCGAGTTGATCGCCGCCTGGCGCGAGGCCCACTGGACCTTGCAGGAGCGATTGCGGGAACTGCCGACACCCGACCAGCAGGAAGTGGATTATCTCTACCAGCTGGCGCGCAGGGCCGACACCGACCTCACCGCGCTGTACCAGCATCGAGCCGAAGCACTGGCGCGGCAGGTGCGTGAGCTCCTGATCCACCGTGTCACCGACGCGAGCGTGATCCCCCCTGCCGCCTCGGTGCCGCTGGTCCCTCCAGCCGCGTCGGTGGACGGGACTGCCGAGCACGCCCTGCTGGCCTGCTTCCGATCCCTCGCGCCCGAAGACCGCAGGACGATCACCGATCTCGCGGACCGCCTGGCGCGCCGCTGATTCCTGGAATCCCGAGCGCACGGCCCGATGACGGGGCGTCATCGGACGCCACCACAGGCGCCGTCGCGGGCGGGCGAAAGTTTCGCCTTATGATCGCCTCGTGCCACCCAAGCTCTGCACCGTGCGGTTCGAGGACGCCGACGGCACCATCCACGCCGTGACGGTGATGGCGTCGAGTCTCTATGAGGCCGTGGGCCTGGCCGTGCAGGCGTTTCGCGCCCAGGCCTGGACGCCGCCGGTGCCTCCGGCGGCGCCGCTCGCCGTCGAGGTCAGGCAGCCCGTCGTCGAACATCGGGTGACGGTACAGGCGGTCCGGCAGTGGGCGAGTGGGGCGGGGCGATCGCCGGCAGAGCGCCTCCAACGCGAGCGCGTGCGGGCCCTTCTCGCGAGTTCGTGACGACGCGTGATAGAAGGGTCGGCCATGGATGCACGGCCCTCCGCGCTGCCGGCCATCGACGACATCACCCACGTGCCTGGCCTCGGCGACGTGGTGCCGCTCATGCGCGACGAAGTGGCCGGCCTCGCCCTGCTCGCGCAGTTCGCGCTGCGGGCCGGGCGCGACGCCTCGGTGCGGCCGCTGGCCGAACTCGCGCAGGACGTCGTCATCGGCCTGCACAGCGGGCGAGCGCTCCTGGCCCAGCGCGTCCCGGGCTTGGTGGAGTGGCAGGAGTCGATCGCGCATCACGCCGCGTCGGCGGCCGCACTGCAGGCGGTGCAGGCGTACCGGTCGCCCGGCACCGGGACGCACATCGGTGATCTCGCGGCAGTGCTCGAGGCGCACGCCCGGTCGTTGGCCGCGGCGCAGGCCGCCCTCGAGCAGCGCCTCGCCGCCGCCGCGCGCCTGCAGGGGACGGCAGGCTTCGCGCCGCCAGTCACGTAGCCCCTGCTCGGCCAACTCCTGACCACCGTCGCGCGACCGACGCTGCCGCGGGTCGATGACGCTCCATCCCGGCTGGCGCGAGGTCACGACGACTGCCGCGGGCGGCGCACCTGGGAGGCCTCCCTCGTCGTCAGTCGCGGGACTGGTCTTCGAGGTATCGGTGGGCCCGCGAGGCGTACCACGTACCGGCGTACCAGGCCAGGCCGCTGAGCCCGACGCCCACCAGCGCGAGGAGGACGGCTGGCACTGGCACGCGCATGCGTCCCAGGTGCAGCGTGGTGCCGGGCTGCGTGCTGGAGAGGAACACCAGCAGCAGGAGGCCGGTGGGCGCGAACGGGAGCAGCCGCGCGATCGGCTCGTCGAGCTGTCGTCCGAGGCCCACGCCGATGCCGGCGAGGATCACCCAGAACAGTCCCCACTGGAACGCGCCGTCGGCCGAGGAGAGGTCGAGGCCGGTCATCGGTTCCATCGGCGCGACCACGGCGAACAGGCACGCCAGGAACGCGAGCACGGCAGCCAGGAAGGCCTGGATGGGCATGCGGAATTGTCGATCGAACCCGGCTAGTCGGCCCTCGTGCCCGGGCGCGGCGGCAACGCCGGGTCGGCAGTGCGCACCATCCAGTCCAGGAGCCGCGCCAGCAGCTGCGCCTTGATCTCTCGGTGCGCCTCGTCGGCGAACAGGTTGTGCAGTTCGTTCGGGTCCTGCCGGAGGTCGTACAGTTCGCCGAGCGGCTGGCCGACGTAGTGCACCAGCTTCCAGTCGTCGGTGCGGATCATCTTCGTGGCGGGGAACTCCGCGTAGACGGCGTCGCGGCTGGCCGACGTTCCTGCAACCTGCGGCAGCAGGCTGCGCCCCTGGATGCGTGGCGAGGGCGCCATCTCCAGGAGCTCGAGGACGGTCGGCATGATGTCGATGGCTTCGGTCAGCGTCGTGACGCGCCGCCCGGCGGGGAGCTTTCCGGGGGCGCGCATCAGCAGCGGCGTGCGGACCACCTCGTCGTACATGTACCCGGCCTTGAACAGCAGGCCGTGGTCGCCGAGCATCTCGCCGTGGTCGGCCGTCACGATCACGATGGTTCGTGACGCGAGCCCGAGCGCCTCGAGCGTGTCCAGGATGCGCCCGATGTGCGTGTCGTTCAGCGACACCATCCCGTAGTAGTAGCTCTTGATCTGCTCGAGATCGGCGGCGGTCATCGTGCGGAGGTCCGCGCCGCCCGTGTCGGCCAGCGCCTGCGCGTGCGACGGCGGCTTGCCGTCCATCTCGCCGGGGCGGCTGTGCGACGCCGGGAACGAGGCGCCTGCGTACATGCGGTCATATGGCGCGGGCGGGTCGAAAGGGAAGTGCGGCCGCCGGAAGTTCACGTGCAGGAAGAACGGGCGGTCGCGGCGCCCGGTGATGTACTCGATGGCCTTGCCCGCGAAGTAGGTCGTCTCGTCGAGTTCCTCCGGCCATGGCGCGGGCAGGTTCTGGAAACCGCGGCGTGCACGAGCGCGGTGCTCCGCGGCGCGCGGTCCCCAGCCTTTGGCGTCGAGCAACGCCAGCCAGTCCGGATCGGTGGCGTAGAACTGCCGGAAGCCGCCCATGGCGTTGGTCGGCGCGAAGGGTTCGTCACCGATCGCGGCCGTGGCGTACCCGCGCGCGTCGAGGATGTCGGCCAGCGTCTCCTCGTCCTCGGGGAGCTCGTGCTGGTTGGTCATCGTGCGCGTCACATGCGGGTAGCGACCGGTGTGCATGGCGGACCGCGAAGGCACGCATTGCGGACTCTGGACGAAGTTCCGCTCGAACAGCACGCCCTCGCGTGCCAGGCGGTCCATGTTCGGCGTCCTGATCACCGGGTTGCCGGCCGCGCCGAGCGCGTCGTGCCGCTGCTCGTCATTGGTGATCAGCAGCACGTTCCACGGTGGCGCGGATTGCGTTGCGGCAGCGTGCGGCGTGCCTGGCGCGGTCACGACGACGAGCGCTGCGGCCGCGCAGGTGAGCGCGAAGCGGGAAAGGCCGACGGTCATGGGGATGGGCGATTGTGCCGGAGACTGCCGCCAAGCGCCAATTCGTGGATGCGCGCCATGAACCCGGCGCGCCGGGGGCGCGCACGCGCGGCGCGGACCCGACTCTCAGGAGGGGGACCCTGAACTGCCTGAATTGAACGGGGAAGGAATGGTGCCGAGGGCCAGAATCGAACTGGCTAAGAAAAGGCGTCATTCATTGTCGACATACGGCTTCGACCGGTGCGGAATGACTGTCGTTTCGACTGTCGAGACGACCGTCTCGACACGGGGTCGGTTCAGAGCGCGATTGGAGCAGACACTCGGCTCGGCTCACGCCACCCTGGTCTTCACGGACGCCGCCACGATGGGCCAAACGGTCTGACGCGCGACGCGCAGCTCGAAGTCCGACTGCAGGTCGAGCCAGAGCTCCGGAGACACGCCGAAGTACTTGCCGAGCCGGAGCGCCGTGTCCGCCGTGATCGCCCGCGTGCCGTTGATGATGCCGCTGATGCGGTTGGGCGGTACCGCCAGGTCTCGGGCAAGCGCATTGATGCTGATGCCCAGCGGCCGCATGAACTCTTCCATCAGAATCTCGCCCGGCGGAATCGGTTCAAGCATCTTGGTGGTCTTCATGGCTGCCTCTCAGTGGTAATCCACGATCTCGACGTCGTGTGCATCGCCGTCCGTCCACGTGAGGCACACGCGCCACTGATCGTTGATCCGGATGCTGTGCTGCCCCCGGTGGTCTCCCTTGAGGGCCTCCAGATGGTTCCCCGGCGGCACCTTCAGGTCTTCAAGGGTGCGGGCGCGGTGCAGGTACAACAACTTTCGCCGCGCAGGTCGCTCGATGGCCCTGAAGCGCCTCACCGGGACGTCGCTGAACAGCAGTTCCACGTCCTTGTCCCGGAAGGAACGAATCACTGGGTTAGGGTATTACGCGTGACGTAACGGGTCAAGCTGATGCTCGTCCCGCAACACGCGGTCCGCCACGCTGAGTGTCGCCGGCAATTGACCCAGATCGTCCCGGTATGCACGGTCGCACACATGGACGAAATGCTGACCGTTCGGGTCCAGAGGGGCATGCGCCGGCGCTTGGAACGACGCGCGAAGGCCCAGCACCTCACGGTGAGCGAGTTGTTCCTTCGGGCCTTGGATCAGGATGAACCATTGGACGGCCTTACCGCCGCGCGGGCAGAACTCGTCCCGCAAGCGCGAGCCCAGGGCATCTACACGGACGAGGACGTGTTCGCGCTCATCTCGTGATCGTCGTGGTCGCCGCCCTGGTGGCCAAGGGACTCCGGACACCCTAGGCGTGCGACGCCGGGGTCCGCAAGGGCTACGGGACGGAGCCGGGCTGGGCTCCGGCAGGGGCTCGGCCGTACCGATCACGAACGAGCACGGTGGCTCCACGGACCTTCACGCGCACCCGCACCCGTACCGAACTGCCGGTGACATCGCGATCGGAGTCGAACGACAGCAGGTAGTAGTGCTGCATGTCGGCCCACATCCGGGCGACCGCGGGCCGCAGGCCGTTGCTGCCGTCGGCGAAGGCGCCACCCGTCTCTCGGGCCAACAGGGACAGGCCCGCGCGGGGCTCCTCCATCAGCTGTCCAGTCGCCGTGGTGTGCAGGCGCAGACCGGCCGCGTCGAACGTGTAGAACGCCACGTTGGCTTCGCTGGCCCGGGCGATCAGGGCCTCGAACCGGCTCCGTCGGTCATCGCCGAACTGCCCCCGAGCGCCGCTGGTCAGGTCGAGTCCCTCGGAGAACAACGCCACCGACTTTCTTCCGCGGAAGCCCGCGAGCGCGTCGACGACGGCCGTCAGTCCCGCGAAGGTGTTGACCCCACGTTGCCGATGCATCTGTGACTCGCCGGCCGGCGAGCAGGCCGTCATCTGTGCCTGACGATGACCCAGGTGCGACTCGAACACCGGGCAACCCGGGCGCTCGGCGGCGGCATCGATCGCACGTCGCAGGGCGTCACGGTCCAGTGTGAGGGGGTGCACCTGCTCCAGGCCATTCCGGAGCACGAAGACGCCGGCGCGGATTGGAGACGCACCGTTGACGAGCGAGACAGCGGCCTGGCGGGCGAGCCGTCGTGCCTCGGGGCCAAGTTCCTCGAAGATGACGGCCACCGTCGGCACGTCGACGGACGCGGGAACACCTGCCTGCAGCTCCGGCCCCACGTTCGTTCGCGGACCCGCGATCGATGCAGGCATTCGCACTTCCTCGAAGCTGCTCAGCGGTCGAGCGCGCCCGTCTTCGAGTACCTCGAAGTCCTTCGCCTCCAGGTCGGGGATCGGTTTGTGGTCTCGTCCGCGCACGACTACGTCGAGGACGATCCTCGTGACCTTCGCATTGAAGGTGGGTTGAGTCGCTCGGAAGGGATGCCGGTGGATGAACGCCACGCCGGCAGGGCGCCGCATGGCAGGCTCGGCAGCAGCGGAGGCGACGAGCGCGGCAGCGAGGACGGCCTCGCAGCGCATTCCTCGCCAGCAGGGGGCGCGCCATGGCCTGGGCATGACCTCAGCGCCTCGCCGCGACCTCAGACGCCTGACGGAGATTCGGAATGTGCCGTCCCCGCAGGATGTCCCACAGGCTGCACCGCTGCGAGGACACTCGCCATCGATCCCACTTGGCTCGGTTCACTCGTGACTCGACCAGTGCCAAGGAAGGGCTGGCGACCATGCTGGCACCAATGAGAGGCCACCACGCGGCAGGGAGGTCCGGGTAGACCATGCCGGCAGCGGCCAGCGTTGCCAGGAGCGCACAGCTGGCAGCGGCGATCGCCATGGCCGCAGTGACGAACGGCAGGCCGGTCCTCCGCCAGCACAACCTCGCGCCGATGCCGAGCTGAATCGTCAGGGCGCTCCACCAGATCACCGACCCGGTCGGCTGGGGCGCCACCTTCGTCGCGAGAAAGAAACCGAGGCCGATCACGCAGCCGTACATGAGACTGCCAATCATGCAGAACCTCTCTCTGAACCTGACGAAGAAGCTTGGGAATTCCCGGCAATTGTAGCCCGAGGATCCAAGGCGCTCTCGACGTGGACGCGCATGCAGCCGATGTTCGCTACTGCCGAGGTCAGGCAGATATCGGTAGAACCGCGGCCATCAGAAGAAGGTAGACTCCTCGAACAGCCACAGAGATGAGGCCAGGAGCGCCGCAGATGTTATTCGTTCGCGTTCTGACCGTCGCTGTTCTGCTCTGTTTCTGTGCGCAACCTGCAGCCAGTGACGGGCAGTCCGCACCTGACCAGCCAACGTTCCGGCAGGGAACCCTTGTGGTGACCGTGGACGTCGTCGTCCGTGATTCGCGAGGGCGTCCTGTCCTCGACCTTGCAAGGCAGGATTTCGAGGTTCGCGAGAATGGAGCGCTTCAGTCGGTCCTATCTTTCGAGGCGCCCGCGGTTGGCCAGGGCGCGAGTTTCCCCGAGGCGGGTGTGAACAGTGCCGCAGTGTCGACTACGGCGTCTGCAAGTCAGTTGATCGGTCCGAACACTGGTGCAATCAACCGCAGAGCACTGCCCACGGCCATTGTGTTCGATCGGCTCGCGCCTCAGCCTCGGCAGCTCGCCTACGCCGCCAGTCTCGCCCACATCGAAGCTCTCGGCGCGGACCTACCACCTACGGGGATCTTCGTGCTCGACCCGCGGTTGCAGGTCGCCCAGGACTTCACGGGGCAGAAGCCGTCTCTGGTGCGAGCCCTCGACAGCGTGCGCAGGCGTGCGAACTGGGAGTACAGCTTCAGAGTTGCGAGTTCCGAGGACGACGCGGAGAGAGCGCTGCGCCAGGCGGCGGGCCTTCCTGCGCCCGCAGGTGCCAACGACGCCACGCAGTTCCTGCAGTTGGAGAGGGTACAAGCCGGTTATGCGGCTCTTGGCGGCCTGAGGCTGCTGGTCAAGGCAATGGCCGATCCGCCAGGTCGAAAGAGCGTGGTGCTCTTCTCCGAAGGACTGCTGCTGACCCGGGACCTCGAAGGTGATTTCGAGCGACTCATCGCCGAAGCGAACCGGGCGAACGTCAGCTTCTACATCATCAACAGTGCAGGTCTGACCACTGTCAGTGATGAGTACCGCGCCAGCCAGCAGATTCAGTCTGCGGCGAAGACCATGCTCGATTGCGATCCGAGCGTGAGCGTGTGCTCCGCGATAAGCGGACTCGACCGCGGTGAAGGACCGGACACGAATGCTCGGTCCTTCGACCAGACCGCCGGATTGAGCCGGCTAGCTCAGGACACTGGCGGAACCTTCGTACGAAATCGGAATGATTTCGACGTCGTGCTCCGGCGGATGCAGGACGACCGCCGTCATCATTACCTCCTGACGTACGCGTCGACGAACCCGACGCTGGATGGCACATTCAGGCCACTCAAGGTACAGGTGCGCCGGCGCGGCACGTCGGTTTCCGCCAGACGTGGCTTCGTGGCTTCTCGCGTCGAGTCCTCGAAGCCGTGGCTGTCCCGCGGCGATCCGGCCGTCCTGGCCTTGGAAGCGTCACCGCTTCCCAATGCGTTTCCGTCGATGCTGGATGTTGTTCGAGTCCCGTCGAATGACGGCGGGCGTGCTGCCATCGTCGTCGATGTGCCCATCGAGCACCTGACGGCATCGGCTGGCGCACCCACACCTTCACGCGTCGCCGTCGTGGTGGCGCGCGTGCGGGCGCTCAACGGCGATGTCATCCAGACGTTCGCGCAACGCTACGTGCTGGACGGGGCATTGTCCCTCAGAAATGGGCAGCAACCCCGACTGCGCTTTCTGTGTGCGGCTGTGCTTTCGCCGGGACCGTACACGGTCGAGAGCGCCGTCCATGACGAAGCAGGCCGGCGCAGCAGCGTGCGGGTGAAGTCCCTCGACATGCCGGCCGTTTCGAAGTTCTCAGCCGGGGACGTGTTCCTTGCCAGCAGGGTGGTTCCGATAAAGAGCGGGGACGTCGCAGAGGGCCATCCGTTCCTGACCCGCAGCGGGCACCTCGTCGAGCCCCTGGCCGGAACTCGCGTGAGTCGAGCGCAGCAGCCGGAGCTCATCGTCGCGGTGCCTCTCGACGGTCAAGCGACTCCGGGGCAGCTGACAATCAGCCTGAGCCGTGCCGGTGACGCGCCGCTCCAGGCGGCCATGCCGGTCGACGCGGGCGCCGGACCTGGTACCCAGGTATTTCGCATCCCGACAGGATCGCTGCAGGACGGCTCGTACACGCTGCAGGTGAGCGGCGATTCACAGGGCAACCGCTGGCTCCGGGAACTTCGGCTGACGGTGGCACCCTGAGGCTGGTAGATCTCGGGTTCGGGCTGCTCAGTCAGGCGGGCCGACAACGCGAGGGCTACCGACTTCCGTCGTGAACCTTCGGAATGAGTCATACGTCGCCAGCCCCTCGACATACCGATCGCGCAGCGAGCCCTGCTGCCAGTACCACTCCCACATCTGCACGGGCACCCGGCGGGGCACGCCATCGACGGCGCCGAATGTGACCTCGAGATGGGTATAGAGGTCGGCGGCGCGCGGCTCCATGGTGGCTCGCAGCAACTCGCCGGTGACGCCGTCCAGCACGAAACTGCCTTCGGTCCGCACATCCCGGCCGTTGCGGTCGCGGATGACGCGCAGACGCCCTCGCTCGCTGAAGGAGATCCGGCGAGCCGCGCGACCACTTTCGGCGACCATGCCGCGGTCGCGGAACTCGAACCGCCACTGATTCTCAGGGTGCAGGACGACCATCGGGAACGTCGGGATGTTGATGTTGCGCTCGATGTGTCCGAGGTTGTGGCGGGCGCTGTCCTCGACGATCGCCAGCAGCAGTGCGCGCACGTCGGCCGCTGGTGCCGAGAACAGCTGACGCAGGCGTGCCTCCCGGCCCGCAAGGTCGCGGCCGTCGACGGCGAGCACGTCGCGATGAATCTGCCACGGCACTGACGGATCGTGGACCAGCAGCAGGTCGGACCGGAGGTGCCGCTCCTCGATCAGGCGACCCTTGCCAGGCGACTTTGGAACGGAGGCGGGCCACTGCCGCACCGTCTGCACGTACGCCTCGCGCGCCACGATGCCCTCGAGATCCCGGCCAAAGGCGACGACCTGCTCGCCGGCGAGTCGGAGCAGGTCGGTCGTGGTGGGACGCGCGCTGGAGACCGATTGCGAGGCGCGCGCATTGTCGCGTGCGGGCACGAGGCTCGTGCCGCCCGCGACTGCAACGAGGCACATCACGGCGAAGATCCGCATCGAGTTCTGCCTGCCGACCGTCCGGTAGGGCAAGCGTAGCCGATCGCGTCCGTGAGGCTGTCGGCGCGAACGTCCGCGCGTCGGCCAAGGCCGACGCCTACACCCGGAGGCGGCGAGCTGCCGCGCTAGGGCTTTGTGACTGACTGGAGAGGGGAGATGGTGCCGAGGGCCAGAATCGAACTGGCGACACTACGATTTTCAGTCGTATGCTCTACCAACTGAGCTACCTCGGCACGAAGTAGCGGGCGGAACAACCCGCGAAGCATAGCACAGCCTCGCGTGAGTGGGTAGGGTCGGCTGCGCGCAGCCGACCATCTCTCCATGCAGTGTGTGAGGCAGGGGAGGCGGCCAGGGAAATCCGCCGGGACGGACCTCCGCAAACCCTACCAACTTCTTGTAACGCCCCGCCCCCGCCCGGCGTTTCGCTGGGCGGGCACGGGCGGCGCGGAGATCAGCCGGCGACCGGCTCCGGAGTCGTCGGCGCGAGGCCCAACTCCTTGCGGAGCCGCTCGTCGATGGCCTGGTACGTCGCCGGGTTGTCCTTCAGGAACTGCTTCACGTTCTCGCGGCCCTGGCCGAGGCGCTCGCCGCTGTACGAGAACCACGTGCCGCTCTTGTCGACGATCTTCCGCTCCACGGCGAGGTCGAGCAGGTCGCCTTCCTTGGAGATGCCCTCGCCGTACATGACGTCGAACTCGGCCTCGCGGAACGGCGGCGCCACCTTGTTCTTCACGATCTTGACGCGCGTGCGCCCACCGGTGACCTGGTCGCCGTCCTTGATGGCGCCGATGCGGCGGATGTCGATGCGGACCGACGAGTAGAACTTCAGCGCCCGCCCGCCGGTCGTCGTTTCGGGGTTGCCGAACATCACGCCGATCTTCTCGCGCAGCTGGTTGATGAAGATGAGGCAGGTCTTGCTCTTGGCCACCACGCCGGTCAGCTTGCGCAAGGCCTGCGACATGAGGCGCGCCTGCAAGCCCATCTGCTGGTCGCCCATCTCGCCCTCGATCTCAGCGCGCGGCACCAGCGCCGCCACCGAGTCGACCACCACCACGTCGACACTGCCCGAGCGCACCAGCACCTCGACGATCTCGAGGGCCTGCTCACCGTTGTCGGGCTGCGACACCAGCAGGTCCTCGAGGTTCACCCCGAGCTTCTGCGCGTAGGAGGCGTCGAGCGCATGCTCCGCGTCGACGAACGCCGCCATGCCGCCCAGCTTCTGCGCCTGGGCAATCACCTGCAGCGCCAGTGTCGTCTTGCCCGACGACTCGGGCCCGAACACCTCGATCACCCGGCCGCGAGGCACGCCGCCGACGCCGAGCGCGTAATCGAGGCTGATCGAGCCGGTCGAGATGCTCGGGATGGCCACGGCATCCTTCTGCCCGAGCCGCATGATCGAGCCCTTGCCGAACTGCTTCTCGATTTGGCCCACGGCCATCTCGATGGCGCGCACGCGTTCCTTCAGGTCGTCAACGGGCATCACTCGTACTCCTTGCGGTCGGAAAAGGCAGACAGGCCAGCCGTGCCGCCGTGCGGCAGGCGCTTCGCTGACGCCTTCGTCATTCTAGGGGCGTGCCAGCCGGCTGTCAAGCGAAAGTCTGTCGACAGATTGTGATTAAGCGTCCTGTTCCTAGTGACTTGCGGGCGATGAGCACTTTCGCCACTGGGGACAGGGCTCGCAGCATCTGCACCCTTCAGGTTGCCGGGGTGGAGCAGGATTGCTACTGTCGCCGGATGCCCAGCCCCCTGGGGCACGCGCTGGCCGGTGTGGCGGTCGGCGTGCTCGCCGCCGGTCCCCGCACCCTCGTTCGTCACCTCGATCCGCCGGCCGCGCGGCGTCCCGTGGATACCGCGGTCCTGGCGATGTTGCCCTTCGCCGCGCTCGGGGCGCTGCCCGACATCGACCTGCTGTTCGGCGTGCATTCCATGTACACGCACAGCCTCGGCGCCGTGGTCGTGGTGCTGCTGGTCGCTCGCGTCCTGACCGGCGGGTGGCGCTGGGCCATCGCCGCCAGCCTGGCCTACGCCTCGCACATCCTGCTCGACTGGCTCGGCCACGACACGACGGCGCCGATCGGCGTCATGGCCTTGTGGCCGCTGCGGCCCGACTTCTACCAGTCGGACCTTCACCTGTTCCTGCCCATCTCCCGCCGGTACTGGGTGCCGGGCTTCCTTGCGCACAACCTCACCGCCGTCGCCAGGGAAGTCCTGTGCATCGGCCCGCTCGCCTTCTTCGCCTACTGGCGACTCACGCGCGTGGCCGGCAAGCGGATGTAAGCAGAGCATCCGGACGGGAGTCGGGAGACGGGAGTCGGGAATCGAGGCGCGTCGGGCCGCGGGCGCTTCTCCCGTCGTCTGGCCTGCGGCGCAGGTGATCACGCTGTGTGGACGGCAGGGCCGAGGGATTCTGACAGCGGCCGTGCGCCGGTCCGTACCTCCTGTCTCCGACTCCCGACTCCCGACTCCCGATTCCCGCTCTACGCGTAGTGGTAGAAGCCGCGCCCCGTCTTGCGCCCCAGGTGGCCGGCCGCGACCATCCGGCGGAGCAGGGGACAGACGCGGTACTTCGGATCGCCCAGCCCCTGGTGCAGCACGTCGAGGATCGCGACGCACACGTCGAGGCCGATGAAGTCGGCCAGCGTGAGGGGCCCCATGGGGTGGTTCATCCCGAGCTTCATCACCGAGTCGATCGCCTCGGCCGTGCCGACGCCCTCCATCAGCGCGAAGACCGCCTCGTTGATCATCGGCATCAGGATCCGGTTGGCGATGAACCCGGGGTAGTCGCTCGCCGGGATGCCCGTCTTCCCGAGGCGCCGGCACAGCTCCTCGGCCAGCGCCATCGACGCATCGGACGTCGCCTGGCCGCGGATCAACTCGACCAGTTGCATCAACGGCACCGGGTTCATGAAGTGCATCCCGAGCACCTGCTCGGGCCGACGCGTCGCCGCGGCGATCTCGGTGATCGAGATCGAGGACGTGTTGGTCGCCAACACCACGTCTTCGCGCACCAGCGCATCGAGCTTCGCGAAGAGCTCGCGCTTGGCGTCGCGCTGCTCCACGATCGCCTCGACCACGTAGTCGGCATCGGCGAGGTGGTCGATGGAGCCGAAGAAGGCGAGGCGCCCCAGCGTCGCGTCGCGATCCTCGGCGCTCAGCGTGCCCTTCTCGACGAACTTGCCGAGGCTCTTGCTGATCGTCGCCTTCGCCTTGTCGAGCGCTGGCGCCGACACGTCGACGAGGCGCACGTCGAACCCGCGCTGCGCGAACGTCTGCGCAATGCCGTTGCCCATCGTGCCCGACCCGATCACGCCTATCAGTTGGATGTTGGTCATGTGCGTCACGGCGTCGGCCGGGGGCGACGCCTGCGTCCTCAGGGGCGTTCGATCGCGAGGGCGACGCCGTTGCCGCCGCCGAGGCACAACGCGGCGACGCCGCGTCGGAGGTTCCGGCGTTCCAGCGCGTGCAGCAGCGTGACGAGCACGCGCGCGCCACTGGCGCCGATCGGGTGGCCGAGCGCCACCGCGCCGCCGTGGACGTTGACCTTGTCCTCGGGGATGCCCAACTCTCCCGTGACGGCGATTGCCTGCACCGAGAACGCCTCGTTGATCTCGAACAGGTCGACCGAGTCCATCGTCCAGTCGGCCTTCTCGAGGACGGTGCGGATGGCCGGCACCGGGGTCATCATCACCCACTTCGGCTCGAGGCCGGAGGTCGCCTGCGCGACGATGCGCGCCCGCACCGTGAGCCCGCGCTCGGCGGCCACGTCGTCGGCCGCGATCACCAGGGCGGCGGCGCCGTCGTTCACCCCGGGCGCGTTGCCGGCCGTGACGGTGCCATTGGCATCGAAGGCCGGCCGCAACTTCGCCAACGCCTCGACCGACGTGTCCTCGCGCACCGACTCGTCGCGGTCGACGACGATGGCCGGACCCTTCTTCTGCGGAATGGTGACCGGCAGGATCTCGGCCGAGAAGGCGCCCTCGCGCTGCGCCTGGGCCGCCTTCTGGTGGCTGCGCACCGCGTAGGCGTCCTGCGCCTCGCGGCCGATGCCGTACTTGCCGGCGACGGCCTCGCCGGTCATGCCCATGTGCCAGTTGTCGACCGCGCACCACAGGCCGTCCTGGATCATGCTGTCGACCACCTGCGCGTGGCCCATGCGGAACCCCTCGCGGGCCCGCGGGAGGAGGTATGGCGCCTGGCTCATCGACTCCATGCCGCCGGCAACGACGATGTCGCGATCACCTGTGGCGATGCCCTGGGCGGCGAGCATGACGGCACGTAGCCCCGAGCCGCACACCATGTTCACGTTGAGCGCCGGCACCTCGGCAGGCAGGCCAGCCGTCAGGGCCGCCTGCCGTGCCGGATGCTGGCCCAGCCCGGCCGACACGACGTTGCCGAGGATGCACTCGTCGATGTCGTCGGGTGCCAGCCCCGCCCGTGTCACGGCCTCCCGGAGCACGAGGGCCCCGAGTTGCGGCGCGGTGAAATCCTTGAGCCCGCCGAGGAACTTGCCGGTGGGCGTGCGAACGGCGGAGACGATGACGGCCTGACGTTGGCGCATGGCGGGGACCTCCCCGGGAGGGGCTCCGTACAGCCTACCCGAACCGCCATGCCGAGGGGGCAGGCGTCGGTTTTCGTAGACTCGCCGGTCTGCGCCTCCGGCGCGACGGCGC
Source organism: Luteitalea sp. TBR-22 (assembly GCF_016865485.1). Taxonomy (NCBI): domain Bacteria; kingdom Pseudomonadati; phylum Acidobacteriota; class Vicinamibacteria; order Vicinamibacterales; family Vicinamibacteraceae; genus Luteitalea; species Luteitalea sp. TBR-22. The sequence continues at coordinate 2,991,559 of NZ_AP024452.1, forward strand.
CCGGACAGGGGCTGCTATGCTGCGGCCGTGTTCTCCTCCAAGGAACTGGCGCCCGGCACCATCATGAAACTGATTGCCGCCCAACCCCACAGCTGGGGCAAGGTCGAGGCGTCGTGGCATCTGGCCGTGGGCGGGGCCATGGCGCGCCTGAGCAGTCCCATCCGTGAGGCCGATGGCGTCATCTACGTGCGGGCCAAGGACGGACGGGTGGCTGAACAACTCGACCTGCATCGGCGTGTGATCGAGGGGCGGCTCCGCGAGCTGCTCGGCGATGCGGGACGAACCTTCTCGGTGATCTAGATGAAGCTCGTGCTCGCGTCCTCGTCGCCGCGCCGGTCGGCGCTGCTGGCGGCGATCGGCTACACCTTCGAAGTCCGGGCGACCGACGTCGACGAGACGCCGCTGCCCGACGAGACCGGCGAAGCGCTGGTCCGCAGGCTGGCGGACGCAAAGGCGCGAGCCGTGGCGTGCGGGCCCGGGGAGATCGTCCTCGCGGCCGACACCACCGTGGTGTGCGCGGGCGTGATCCTGAACAAGCCGGAAGACGACGCCGAGGCAGCGGCGATGCTGCGGCAGCTCTCGGGCCGGGCTCACGACGTGTACACCGGGGTGACCCTGCGCCACGCCGATGGTGAGGAGGCCTTCGTGGAGCGGACGACGGTGTGGTTCGCGCCGCTCGACGAGGAGGAGATTGCCTGGTACGTGGCCTCGGGCGAGCCGCTCGGCAAGGCCGGTGCGTACGGCATCCAGGGACGGGCCTCGCGCTTCGTCACCCGTGTCGAGGGTTCCTACCCGAACGTGGTGGGCCTGCCGGTGGCGCAGGTGGCGAAACTTCTGGCGAAGTACGTCCAACCGGCGTCATAATCCGCCAGAGGGGTGACATTCGTGCACCCGCGCCCCTCCCCAAAACCATGAGCGGATCCAAGACCGTCAAGATCGCGATCTCGACCCTCGTCCTGGGACTGGCGTTCAGCGCGATGCTGTACTCGAGTCTCAGCGAGGATACGCAGTACTACAAGCACGTCAACGAGGTGATGACCCAGCCGGCCAACTGGTACGGCAAGCGCCTGCAGCTGCACGGCCATGCGTCCGACATCCGGCGCAAGCCCGACTCCCTGGACTACCGCTTCGACGTCGCGTACGGCGGACAGGTCGTCAGGGCCAACTACACCGGCATCGTGCCCGACACGTTCAAGGACGGGTCGGAGGTGGTGGTGAAGGGGACGCTCGGGCCGGAGGGGTTCGTCGTGGAACCCAATGGCGTGATGGCGAAGTGTCCGTCCAAGTACGAGGCCGGCTCCCCGGGCAACCCGGGAGGCGCGTCGCATCCCGCAGGCGTCAAGCAGACGTCGGCCGCGAACTAGCGCGCCATGCCAGCGCTCGGCACGTTCCTCCTCCTGTCCTGCTTCGTGGTTGCGGCCTATGCCGCCACGGCGTGCCTCGCGGGCGCGCGGCGCCAGTCGACGCGCCTCACCGAGAGCGGGATCGGGGCCTTCTACCTCGTGACGGCCCTCATGTCGGTGGCCTCGGCGATCATCATGTACGCCTTCGTCACCGACAGCTACGCCATCAAGTACGTCGATCGGTACTCCGACGCCGCGCAGCCGCTGTTGTTCAAGCTGACGGCGTACTGGGGCGGCCTCGACGGCTCGATCATGTTCTGGGTGCTGCTGCTGTCGGTGTTCGGGGCCATCGCGGTCCGGAACTCGCGCGAGTCGCACCGCGAGCTGATTCCGTACGTCGTGGCGGTCATCGCCATCGTGGAGATGTTCTTCCTCTTCCTGATGGTCGTGCACAACAACCCGTTCGAGACGTACCTGGCCGACATCCCGCCGGACGGGCAGGGGCTCAACCCGCTCCTGCAGAACGTCTACATGGTCATCCACCCGCCGTCGCTGTACATCGGCTTCGTCGGGATGACGATCCCGTTCGCGTTCGGCATGGCGGCTCTGGCGACCGGGTACCTCGACGACTCGTGGTTGCGCGCGGTGCGGCGCTGGACGATGGTGAGCTGGCTGTTCCTGTCGCTCGGCCTCACGCTCGGGATGATCTGGGCGTACGAGGAACTCGGCTGGGGCGGCTACTGGGGCTGGGATCCGGTGGAGAACGCCGGCCTGCTGCCGTGGTTCACGGCGACCGCCTTCCTGCATTCGGTGATGGTGCAGGAGCGTCGCGGCATGCTCCGCGTGTGGAACATGACGCTGGTGATCACGACGTTCTTCCTGACGATCTTCGGCACCTTCATGACCCGCTCCGGCGTGGTGCAGTCGGTGCACGCGTTCGGCGAGGACAAGCAGCTGGCCTTCATGTTCACGGCGTTCATGACGGTGCTGCTCGTCGTGAGCTTCGGCCTGCTGATCTACCGCCTGCCGCTGCTGCGGGCCCGCCACGAGCTCGACTCCTGGATCTCGCGTGAGGCGGCGTTCCTGGCCAACAACTGGATCCTGCTGTTCTCGGCCATCTTCGTCCTGTTCGCGACGATGTTCCCGACGCTCAGCGAGGCGGTGGCCGGCGAGCGGCTGACGGTCGGGCCGCCGTTCTTCAACAAGTGGATGCTGCCCATCGGCCTGGCGCTGCTCGCCCTCACGGGCATCGGTCCGCTGCTGGCCTGGCGCAAGTCGACGATCGACAACCTCCGGTACCAGTTCCTCTGGCCGGTGGTCGCGGCGGTGGTGACCGGCGGCGGGTTGGTGGCGCTGGGCGTCCGTGTGTGGTCGTCGGGCACGTGCTTCGCGCTGTCGGCGTTCGTGACCGCGACCCTCGTGCAGGAGTTCGTGCGCGGCGCGCGGGTGCGCCAGCAGTACTCGGGCTCGGACCTGGTCACGTCGGCGATCGGCCTGGTGGCGCGCAACCAGCGCCGCTACGGCGGCTACATCGTCCACCTCGGCATCGTGCTGATGGCGCTGGGCTTTGCCGGCGACGGCTTCAAGCAGGAGGAGCAGCTGCTCCTCAAGCCGGGGCAGTCGGTGACGGTCGGGCCGTATTCGGTGCGCCACGACGGGATTGCGATCACGCAGGACGCGCAGAAGCAGATGGTCACCGCGCGCATGGTGGCGTTCCGCGACGGCAAGGAGATTGGCCCGATCGCTCCCGCCAAGTGGTTCTACAACAAGCGGACCGAGGAGCCGACCACCGAGGTGGCGATCCAGCGGTCCATCGGCTACGACCTCTACGTCGTGCTGGCCGGCTTCGACGCACAGCAGCAGTCGGCGACGTTCCACGTCGTGGTCAACCCGCTGGTCAACTGGATCTGGGTCGGCTTCGGCATCCTCGCCATCGGCACGCTCATCGCGTTGCTGCCCGAGCGGGCGCTGGCGACGGCCGCCGTGAAGGTGCCCGCGGGGGCCGCGACGGGCTCGTCCACGACGGTCCTCCTGCTCCTGGTGCTGTTGGGGGCGTCGGCGTTCCCGGTGCACGTGCACGCGCAAGGGCACGTCGAGGGCGCGAGCACGGTGGTCGTGCCGATGTCGCCGTTCGAGCGCGAGATGCAGGGCCAGATCGTCTGCATGTGCGGCACGTGCGGTCGCCAGCGCCTCTCGGAGTGCACGTGCGGCACCGCCGAGCAAATGCGCGTCGAACTGGCCGGCCTCGTGAAGCAGGGCTACACGCGCGAGCAGGTGCTCGACTACTACGTGCAGAAGTACGGCAGCCAGGAGCCCCTGGCCATGCCGATCGACAAGGGGTTCAACCGCCTGGCCTGGGCGGTCCCCTACGCGGTGGGCGTGGCCGGCGCGATCTTCGCCGGTGCAGCCGCCTTCCGCTGGAGTCGTCGTCGGCATGGACCGGAGGCGGCTCCCGCCGTCGAGGCAACGCAGGCCGAGGCCTGGCAGCAGAAGCTCGACGAGGAACTGCGTGACCTCGACTGATTCCGGCGGCGCCCGCGCCTGGCAATTCTTCATCGTCCTGGGGCTGGTGGGGGCGACGGCTGCCGTCTGGCGGGAGCCGCGCTTCACCCGCCCGGAACACCTCGTCCTGCTCAGCATCGGCATCGTCGCCGCCGCCCTGGCGGCCACGGCCTTGCACCGCACGCTGCTGCCGCTGGTGATGCCCGAGCGCGTCGTCGGCGACGCCCGCCGATCGACGCGGCACCTCATCGCGCTCGAGCGCGAGAAGAAGCTCGTGCTGCGCAGCATCAAGGAACTGGAGTTCGACAAGGCGATGGGCAAGGTCGCCGAGCCGGACTTCGACGAGATGGTCGGCCGACTGCGGCAGCGCGCCGTGGGGCTGATGCAACGCATCGACGCTGGCGAGGCGGGACTGCGCGAGCGCATCGCGAGCGACCTGGCCGGCCTCAAGACCCAGAAGGGCGGCAAGAAGGTGAGCGCGCAGCAGTGCGGGCAGTGCCGGACGCTCAACGACGCCGACGCGCGGTTCTGCAAGACGTGCGGAGCAACGCTGTGATGGCACGAGGGATGGTGTTCGCGGGGGCGTTGGTGGCGCTGCTGATCCTGTCGACGGCCAGTGGACCGGCGGCTGCGCAGCAGATGCCAGATCTTCGGCAGATGAATGGCATGGCGTTGCCGAGCCAGGACCTGCCCGACGGCTCCGTCTCGGTGCGCGTGTTGCGGCAGACGATGGGGAACAACGCCGTCGGCGTGGAGGTCTCGGTCAGCGGCGATGGCGTGACCGACAAGGCGCCGACCGACGAATCGGGGCGGGCCATCTTCGCTGGCCTCGGGGCCGGCAAGACGCTGGTGGCGACGGTCACCGTCGATGGCGAGTCCCTGACGTCGCAGCCCTTCCAGGTTCCGGCCAAGGGCGGCCTCCGCGTGATTCTCGTGTCGGGTCTCAACGGCACCGCGAGCGGCGCCGCTGGCGGTCCCGCCAGTGGGGCGGCGGCGCCTCCCGGAGCACCGGCATTGCCTGCCCGCCCTGGCATCGTGGTGCTCGGCACCCAGTGGCGCACCATCGTCGACTTCGCCGAGGAGAAGCTCGAGATCTTCCACATCTTCGAGTTCGTCAACGCCGGCGCCGCCCCGGTCTCGGTCGACAAGCCGATCGAGGTGACGCTGCCCGCCGATGCCGAACAGGCGAGCCTGCTCGAGGGCTCGGCACCCAGCGCCCGCATCTTCGAACGCAAGCTCGTGGTGGCAGGCCCGTTTGCGCCAGGCCGCACGCTCGCGCAGGTCGCCTATCGACTGCCGATCACCGGCGGTCGTCGCGAGGTGTCGATCGTGTTGCCCGTCGCGAGCATGGCCACCAACGTGATCCTGCGCCGGCTCGGCGACACGCGGCTGGCCTCGCCGACGCTGCCGCAGTCGCAGCAGGCCGACGTCGAAGGCAAGGCCTACTGGACGGGGACCGGCCCGGGCATGAAGGCTGGCGAGACGCTGACCCTGGTCGTCGAGGGCATGCCCCACCATCCCGTGTGGCCGCGGTACACGGCACTCACGCTCGCCGCGCTCGTCGTCGCCACCGGGCTGTGGGTGATGTTCCGCGTGCCGGTGGACCCCACCGCGCGGATCAAGGCCCTGGAAGCGCAGCGGACCACCCTTCTGGCCCGCCTTCAGCGACTGGAGCAGGGCGGGGAGCCGGCCACCGAGGAACTCCGCGACGAGCGCGATGCCGTGTTGCGCGACCTCGAGGGCGTCTACGCGCTCCTGGACGCCGAGCGCGTCCGCGCGGGGCAAGCGCCAGCCATCCGCCAGGCGTCGTAGGTGGAACCACTCCTGGTCGCGTCGCGGATCGCCCGCCAGTTCGGACGGCGCCGCGTGCTGCGCGACATCACGTTCGAAGGCTATCCGGGCGAGGTGTTCGGCTTGCTCGGGCCCAACGGCTCGGGCAAGACGACCCTGCTCGGCGTGCTTTCGACGCTCGCCGAGCCGTCGCGTGGCACCGTACGGTATCCGCTGGCCGATGGCCTCGACTCTCCCCGCCGCCTGATCGGCGTGCTCGGCCACGAACCGCAGCTGTATGGCGAGCTCACGGCGCGCGAGAACCTGGAACTGTTCGCGCGGCTCGCTGGCCTCTCCGACGTGGGTGCGCTGGTCGACGCGTCGCTCGAGCGGGCGCGCCTGGCCGATCGGGCCGACGATTTCGTGGAGCGCTTCTCGCGCGGCATGCGTCAGCGCCTGGCCTTCGAGCGCGTCCTGTTGCCGCAGCCACGCGTCCTGCTGCTCGACGAGCCGTTCACGGGCCTCGACGACGAGAGCGCGCGTCGCATGGTGGGCAGGCTCGCCGCGCTGCGCGACGCCGGGACACTGGTGGTGCTGGCCACGCACGACCTGTTGCTCGTCGAGTCGCTGGTCGACCGGGCGGGGATCATCCGGCAGGGCGTGCTCGTGCCGCTCGATCGCTCGTTGCCGCTCGCTGACGCGTACCGGGCGGCGGTGGATGCGGGGAACGCGGAACGCGGTACGCCGACCGTCCAGGGGAACGCCGGCGTGGAGAGCGTCGGACGACGAACGCCGAGCGCCGAAGGGACGATGCGACAGTCCGATTCGGTGGGCGCGGGCGCCGCTGAGGCATCGCTGGCCGACATCGCGCGGGCGGCTGGCGTGCTCCTGGCCAAGGACCTGCGCATCGAATGGCGCTCGCGTGAGGGGCTGTTGACCACGGCGTGCTTCGCGCTGGCGTGCGTGCTGGTGTTCTCGTTCGGCCTCGTGCGGGAGGGCACGCCGGTGCCCGACGCCGGTCCCGCCGTGCTGTGGGTCACGGTGGCGCTGGCCGGCACGCTGGCGATGGCGCGCACGTTCGAACGGGAACGGTCGGCCGGCACGTTGATGGCGGTGCTGGCATCGCCAACGCCGCGGCCGGCCGTGTACCTCGGCAAGTGGCTGGGACTGATGGCGCTGATGTTCTCGGTGGAGGTGGTGCTGCTGCCCCTGGTGGCGCTCTTCTTCCAGATGCCGCTCGACCGCCATCCGTTGATGGTGGCGGGCCTGCTGGCCACCGGCACGGCCGGCTATGCAGCCATCGGCACGCTGTTCGCCGCGATGCTGGCCCGGACGCGGACCCGCGACGTGCTGCTGCCGCTGCTGCTGTATCCGATGAGCGTGCCAGTGATCATCGGTGGCGTGCGCGGCACCGCTGCCGCTCTCGCCGATCCGTACGTGCCCGGCATCGTCGGGCTGTGGCTGCCCCTCTTGGTATGCTTTGACGCGGTGTTCGCCATCCTCGCCCTGTGGACGTTCGGCACGCTGATGACCGAAGCCGCGCCCAGGGTCGCCAAGGAGAATTGAGATGCTGAACCGCAGCGTGCCCGTGATGCTGGTGCTCGCCATGGGCATGTTCCTGGCCGCGCCGTACTTCATCGCGCAGGCCCCCTACGAGTCCACGATGGGACTCGTCCAGAAGATCTTCTACTTCCACGTGCCTGCGGCGATCATGATGTTCCTGGCGACGTTCACGTGCGGGTTCGCCAGCGTCGCGTACCTGGTGCGGGGACGGGCGCGCAGCGACCGCCTGGCCGAGGCCGCCGCCGAGCTGACGGTGCTGTTCGGGATCGTGGTCCTGATCTCGGGGCCGCTGTGGGCGCGCAAGGCGTGGGGCGTGTGGTGGCAGTGGGACGCGCGGCTCACCTCGACGCTCGTCCTCTGGCTGCTGTTCTCGGCCTACCTGCTGTTGCGCCGCTTCGGCGGGCCCGGCACCGAGAAGCTGGCGGCCGGCGTGGCGCTCTTCGGCATGGCCAACGTGCCGTTCATCTACTGGTCGGTCAACGTGTGGCGGACGCTGCATCCCAAGACGACGGTGGTGCCGTCGCTGGTACCGGCCATGAAGTTCCCGTTCTACTGGTGCATGGTGGCGTTCCTGCTCCTGTTCCTCGCGCTGCTGCGCACGCGCGTGCGGCTGGCCGAACAGCAGGACGCCCTGGACCTCCTCCTCGCTGACGCGGAAGGCTGAGCATGACGACCCTCGTGACCCGCTACGCTCGTTCCCTGGCACTCGCGTGCGCGCTGCTGGCCGCCGTCGGTGTGCGTCCGGCCCTGGCCCAGGCTCCCGAGACGCAGCCCGGCAAGACGACCACGGCGGCGCAGGACGAGTACGTCCCCATCGACCAGCTTCCGGACAACGAGAAGCTGCCGGCGGCGCCCTTCGTCATCGGGGCCTACGCGGTGGCGTGGGTGGCGATTCTCGTCTACCTGCTGATGCTGTGGCGCCGGCTCGGTCGCGTCGAAGCCGACCTGCACGACGCCCGGCGGCTCGCCGCGGGGAAGTAGGCGCGCGTGACGGCCGGGCACTTCATCTTCATCCCCGCGACCTTGCTCGTGGGCATCGTGATTGGCTGGATTCTCGGCTCGCGGGCCGCCATGGACGCGATGCGGTCGCAGCAGAAGCGACAGGACGAAAAACGCAAGGCGTGAGCGCGGCCCTATCGGCCTTCGCCGAGTCGTGAGGCGAGCAGTTCCGGCAGTCCGGCGGCGCGGATGGCCTGTTGCTCGGCCCCGACGTCGTAGGCGACGCGGCAGAGCGTGACGGTGCGGGCCCCGAGGTCGACGATGGCGTAGGCAGCGCGAGGATCGCCGTCGCGCGGCTGGCCGACCGAGCCGGGATTGACCAGCCACCGGTCCTCGAGGCGGATGGACAGCGTGGTCCGCGTCCGGTGCTCGCCGCTCTCGACGACGGGATGGCCCTCGCCGGATCCGTACGCGCCCTGCACGTGCGTGTGCCCGAACAGGCAGAGCGGGCGACGGCCCAGTGCCGCAGCGTCACGGATGTCGTCGATCCACACCAGGTAGGCGTCCTCGTCGGCGGGCGACCCGTGCCACACCTCCAGCACATCGTCGACCAGGAGGGGGCCGGGCGGGAGGTCCCGCAGGTAGGCCAACTGTCCCTCCGTGAGCGTGCGCGTGGTCCACTCCGCCGCCTCGCGGGCGTGCGAGTTGAACCCGTACAGTTCCATCAGGCCGCACACGGCCTTGTCGTGGTTGCCCCGGACCACCACGTGCGGGGCGAGCGCCCGGATGCGCTCGATCACATCGCCGGGCTCGGCGCCATAGCCGACCAGATCGCCGAGCACCAGCACGCGATCGTACTGGTCCGGCGTGCAATCGCGCAGGACCGCGGCCAAAGCCGGCAGGTTGCCGTGGATGTCGCTGATGACGAGGTAGCGCACGCTCTTCGGTCTATAAACGTCGCGGGCGGCCAGATAGAACGCCTACCACCCGAGTCTGTGGAGGATACGCTCCACCAGCGCGTCGACGCGACCTTGCGCATCGACGCGGAAGTGGGCGAGACGGTAGGCCGCCCGGCGCTGCTCGAACAGGGCGGCAAACGCGTCGCGGTCGGCGGCCAACGGTCGACGGCCATCGGAAGGCACCCGGTCGACGATCCGCGAGAACGGCGCGTCGAGCCACACGGCAACGCCATCGGCGAGGATGTCGGCGCGGTTGGCCGGCTGCACGAAGGTGCCCCCGCCGGTGGCGACGATCACGTGGCGGGCGGGCAGGAGCCCCAGCAGCACCTCGCGCTCCACCTTCCGGAAGTAGGGCTCGCCCTGCTCGGCGAAGATCTGCGACACCGTCCTGCCTTCGCGTCGCTCGATCTCCTCGTCGAGATCGACGGCGCGCCACCCGAGGCGACGGCTGAGGGCACGGGCCACCGTGGTCTTGCCCGAGCCCATGAAGCCCACCAGGTACAGCTTGTCGGTGGGAGCGGCGGTCATCGTCTCAGGGCGGCCAGGACGTCGAAGAAGCCGGGGTAGGACACGGTCACGGCGTCGGCGCCCCGGATGATCGTCGGCTCCATCGCGCCGAGGCCGGCCACGGCGAATGCCATGGCCAGGCGGTGGTCGTCGGCGTCCACCTGGCCCCCGAGGAGCCGACGGGAGCCGCGCACGTGGAACCCGTCGGGCAGTTCGTCGGCGTCGGCGCCCAGCGCGCGCAGGCCGTTGACCAGCGCCGTGATGCGGTCGCTCTCCCTGGCCCGGAGTTCACCCGCGCCGGTCACGCGCAATTCGCCACCGTGGGTGGCGAGTGCGGCCAGGACCGGCAGTTCGTCGATCAGCCCCGGGACGTCTGCAGCCGTGAGTTCGATGCCACGCAGTCCCCGGTGACGCACGCGGACCCGACCGACGGGTTCCTCGGCGTCGGTGCGATCCACCTGCACGTCGACGTCGGCGCCGACCCGGCGCAGCACGTCGAAGACGGCGGTCCGGCTCGGGTTCAGCCCGACGTCGCGCAGTTCGACGAACGAGCCGGGCAGGGCCGCCGCGGCACAGGCCCAGAAGGCCGCCGAGGAGGGATCGCCCGGTACGGCCAGCGCCCGTCCCTCGAGCGCCTGCTCGCCACTGATGGCGATCGCGTTGCCGCGGACGTCGAGCGTCGCGCCGAAGGCCCTGAGCGCGCGCTCCGTGTGATCGCGCGTCCGGGCCGGCTCCTCGACCGTGGTCGTGCCCGGCGTCTGCAGGCCCGCGAGCAGGACGGCAGTCTTGACCTGCGCGCTCGCCGTGTCGGGCCGGTAGGTGATGGGCGCCAGGCGGCCGCCGGTGACGCTCACCGGTGGGCGACCGTTGAACGAGGTGACCTCGGCGCCCATCTGCTGCAGGGGCGTCACCACGGGCATCATCGGGCGCCGGCGCAGCGAGGCATCACCGGTCAGGACGCTGGTGAACGGGTGCGCCGCGAGGATGCCGGCGAGCATGCGCAGCGTGGAGCCGGAGTTGCCGCAGTCGAGGTCGCCGGACGGGGACTGCAGGCCGCGCAGCCCGCGGCCGACTATCTGGACAGTCGGCACCTCGGCGCCGCTCTCGCGGTCGAAGCTCGCGTGGCGCGACACGACGGTGCCCAGTTGCTCGAGGCAGCGCAGCGTGCTCTGGCAATCGTGCGCCGGCGCGAAGCGGCTGATGCGCGTGACGCCCTCGGCCAGGGCCGCGAGCATCGCATATCGATGAGAGATGGACGTGTCGCCCGGTACCCGGACGACGCCCTCGAGGGCGGTCGCCGGCCGCACGGTGACCGTCCGGGTGAACTCGGCGGACATGCGGGCTTCACTGTAGCATCCGCACCCGCCCGCGCCGCGGTCCGTGGCGCGGCCTCATGAGAGGGGACCGTGTATGATGCACGCCAAACCCGACCGCATGCCCACAGACCGCGCAGCGCTCTCCCTGGTGCTCAACAGCCACGTCGATGTCCTCGACTACGTGCAGGTGGTCTGCGACCAGCTGTGCGTCAGCGCGCAACTCAACGAAGATGCCGGCCACTGGGTCGGCGTCTCGGTGCGCGAGTCGGTGGTCAACGCGATTCGGCACGGCAACAAGTTCGATCCGGCCAAGCACGTCGGCGTGCACTTCGCCTTCCTGCCGGCAGACGATGGCCCGGACTTCCTCGAGATCGTGGTCACCGACGAGGGGGAAGGGTTCGAGCCGGAGGAAGTAGCCGACCCGCTGGCCCCGGAAAACCTCCTCAAGTCCAGCGGACGCGGTATCTTCTTCATGCGCAACTTCATGGACGACGTCCAGTTGCGCCGTCGGCCCGAAGGCGGCATGGAAGTCCGCATGCGCAAGCGCCTGTCGGCCCCTCCTGCATGAGCCACGTTCCGTCCGACCTTCCCGATCCCCTGCTCCTGGCCACCGCGGTCGAGGCCGTCCAGAAGGCGGGCGCCATCCAGATGGCCCACTTCGGCGGGCCGATGCGCATCGACAAGAAGGGCACGATCGACCTGGTCACCGAGGTCGACGTCGCCGTCGAGCGCATGTTCCGCGCCCTGATTGCCGAGCGCTTCCCGGATCACCTGGTCCTGGGCGAGGAACTGCAGCAGGACGATCTGCGCACCCGCACGGCGCCCGGATATTGCTGGGTGTTCGACCCGATCGATGGCACGACCAACTTCGCGCACGGCCTGCCGATCTTCTGCGCCTCGTTGGGCCTCGAACTCGATGGCGAGGCGATCGTCGCGGCGGTCTACGACCCGACGCGGCGCGAGCTGTTCACCGCCGAACGCGGGCAGGGGGCGCGGCTCAACGGTGAGCGGATCGCCGTCAGCGGCGCCGACGCCGTCATCGAGAGCCTGCTGGTGACCGGCTTCCCGTACACCGTGCAGCAGCCGGAGATCGGGGAGGAACTGGTGGCGCTGTTCGGGCATTTCCTCGGACGGAGCCGGGCGGTGCGGCGCCTCGGGTCGGCGGCACTCGACCTGTGCTACGTCGCGGCCGGTCGCCTGGACGGCTTCTACGAGGCCACGTTGAAGCCCTGGGACTCCTGCGGGGGCGCGCTCATCGTCGAGGAAGCCGGCGGGCGGGTCAGCGATTGGCGGGGCATCCCGTTCCAGTCACGGATGCCCCAGGTGCTGGCCACCAACGGCCGGATCCATGACGAGATGCTCGCCATGCTCGGCGAGTTCTACAGCCGGCGCGGCGGCCTGACCGACTGACACCTGCCGGGGACATCAGCCAGGGCACACTCCTTGCTTGAAGTCCGTCCAGTCGGGTGCGCTTCCCCTCGCGGGGACACCGCGACGCGAGAGCCGGAGGCGACACGCATGGGGCGTGACCTTCGGGAACGCCACTCAGGCGGGGAGACAGCTCATGGTGCGACGGTTGTTGGCGAGCGGGGCGATGGTGCTGGCGTGCAGCGGCGCGGCGGCCGCGCAGGATGTGGTCATCGGCGGCAACATCGGCGGTTTCCTCGTCAAGGGCGAGGAGTCGCGCGACCGGAACGACGTCATCCGGCAGAACCTCTCCTTCCTCAGCTTCAATCTCGACGACTTCGACAGCGCCACCGGCGGCGGCGACTTCGCCATCAGCCTGGGGTCGTTCATCGAGGTCGGCGCCGGCGTGAACTACTACGGCAGCACCGTGCCGACGGTCTACTCGCGGTTCGTCGACAGCGACGGCACCGAGATCGAGTCGGACATGAAGCTGCGCAACGTGCCGTTCTCGGTCACGGCGAAGGTGTTCCCGCTCTCGCGCGACGCGGGCGTGCAGCCTTACGTGGGCGGTGGCGTGCAGTTCAACATGTGGAAGTACACCGAGGTCGGCGAGTTCCTGGACTTCAGCACCGGCGAGATCTTCCGCGACAGCTTCACCGACGACGGGATGGAGGTCGGCCCGGTGTTCCTGGCCGGCCTGCGATTCCCGATCGGCAACAGCGTGCTGATGGGTGGCGAGTGGCGCTACTCGACGGCCAAGGCCGATCTGGACCCGGACCTCGGGTTCTATGGCGACACGATCGACCTGGGCGGCAACGCGTTCCTCTTCACGGTGGCCTTCAAGCTGCGGTGACGACACGGGGGAGGGCGCGGTGTCACACCGCGCCCCGCCTCACCGTCGCACGTACAGCGCGACGCCGCCGCCTTCACAGGTGCGCGTGAAGCCGTCGAGGAAGCCGGCGTCCTTCTGAGCCAACTGGAACAACTGGTCGCCGCCTTCGGCCTTCTCCTCGACGAGCATGAAGGCCGCGTGGCGGCGCGGGCTCCTGAGCGCCTCGAACCAGATCTCGCCGATCCCCTCGTGGATGAAGTGCTTCAGCGAGAGGCCGTTCACCGACATCTCCTGCATGTAGTGCGCCAGTGACCCCATGCTCACCAGGATGGGCTCGCCGCGCCACGCCTCCATGAGGCAGGCCGTGACGGCGCGCCGCTCCTTCTGGTGCGGGCGATCCCACTGCGCCTCCGCCACCATCGGCGAGGTCAGGCCGACCGGTCGACGGTCGAAGCCGAGCCCGGCCAGCACCAGCAACAGCACGACGCCGCGCGAGGCCTTCGGCGCCAGCGAGACCAGCAGGCCGATGCAGGCCGCGGCGGCGGTGATCAGCAGGATCATGTACCGGATGCGGAACGGGTGGCCGCTGACGAACGCGTAGTAGGGCAGTGCCGCACATCCGGCCAGGGCGAGGGCGAACCACCAGGCCTGGCGGTCGCGTCGCGCCAGGCCCTGCACGAAGACGATGATGGCCGCGACGGCGCCAGTCCACGCGACGGGCCAGCCGCCCACCTTGCCCAGTCCCCACCCGACCTGGACAAGTGCCTTCGCCGGGTTCCGGTACGCGGGGTTGTTCGGCTCGTAGAACCCCCCGGTGACCAGCCATGCGCCGACCGTCGCCTTGCTGAGGACGAGGAACAGAAGCAAGGCGCCGAGTGGCCAGACCCCGACGCGCAACGCGCGGGCCGCGGCCGTGCCGAGGGGCACGCCCGACCGCCAGAGCACCAGCACCGCCACCAGGCCGGCTGCGGCCGTCATGGGCCACGCCTCATAGCGGGTCAGACAGGCCAGGCCGAGCACCAATCCGGCCGGCCACGCCGGCGCGGTGCCGCCAGAGGTCGTCCAGTGATAGAGCAGGGCGATACCCGAGACGGTCAGCCCCAGCAACAGAGGCTCGGTCATCGGGGTGGACTGCAGGTAGAGCAGGTCCGGTTGGTAGACGAAGACGGCCAGAGCCGCGACGGCCGCCGAGCGGGATCCGGAGAGGCGGCCCACCAGCCAGCACAGGGCGGCAGCAGCTGCCGCAAACGACAGCATGGAGATGACCACCCCCGACAGGCCGGTCCGATACCAGGCGTCGACCTGGACGGGCAGGGCGTTGAGCACATGGGGCAGGGGGAGCCACACCGCCCCGATCTGCCGCCAGCCGGGCGTCAGGCTGTCGAAGATGCGCCGGGCCACGACCAGGTGAGCCTTCGCATCGTAGTGGCTCAGGGTGAGATCCTGGCCGGCGTAATAGGTCGTGGCCACGCTGCCGACGAGGAGCGCGACCGCGGCGCCGAGCACCGGCAGGAACCAGGGACGGGCGGAGACGGGGGCTGGAACAGGCACGGGTATAATCACGATGGCCGGGGTCCGACCATCCCGCCATAGTACCTCGGCCACCCGGAGGGCCTGTCGGGGCCCGGTCTCCGGCTTTTTCCTGCATGTCCAAAGTCGTCGCTACCGTCCAGTCGTTCGCCGTGAGTCTCGGCGCCCCGGGCCTGTTCCTCGTGGCCCTCCTCGACTCGTCCGCCCTGTCGCTGCCCCAGGTGCCCGACCTGTTGCTGATCTGGATGGTGGCCCGGCACCCGTCGATGTGGTTCGTCTACGCGCTGATGACGACCCTGGGCTCGGTGCTCGGGTGCGTGTCGATGTACCTGCTGGCCCGCAAGGGGGGCGAGCGGGTGCTGCGCAAGATGATCAGCGCCGACCGGATGGAGCGGGGACGCGTCGCCTTCCAGAAGTGGGGACTGCTCGCGGTGCTCGTGCCCTCCATCCTGCCGCCGCCGGCGCCCTTCAAGGTCTTCGTCCTGCTCGCCGGCGTCGTCCAGATCCCCCTCTGGCAGTTCGTCACCGCGATTGGCCTCGGGCGCGGATTCCGATACTTCTTCACGGCGCTCCTCGCCCGGTGGTACGGCGAAGCGGCGATGGCCTTCCTCGAGGCGCACATGCGCGAGATCTCGCTCGGCCTGGCGCTCGTGCTGGTGGTGGCGGCGGTGGGCTGGATCCTGCTCCGGCAGCGCCGGACGCAGCACGTCGGTGCGGTATAATCCCGCGTTCGCCTGATGCCGCCCGAGATCTCGCTCGTCATCCCCATCTACAACGAGGCGCCCAACATCGAGGCGCTGTACGAGGAGATCACGGCGGCGCTCGATCCGTGGGGCCGCACCTACGAGGTGCTGCTGGTCGACGATGGCAGCACCGATGGCAGCGCCGACCTGCTGGCCAGGCTGCCGGCGCGGGACGCGCGCTTCCGCATCATCCGCTTCCGGCGCAATTTCGGCCAGACACCCGCCTTCTCGGCAGGGTTCGCCTATGCCCGCGGACGGATCATCATCACGTCCGACGGCGACCTCCAGAACGACCCCAGGGACATCCCGATGCTCGTCGACCGCCTCGAGCAGGGCCACGACATCGTCTGCGGGTGGCGCAAGGACCGCAAGGACAAGATGGTCACCCGGCGAATCCCGTCGATGATCGCCAACCGGCTGATCTCGCGCGCGACCGGCGTCGACCTGCACGACTACGGCTGCTCACTCAAGGCTTTCCGCTCCGAGGTGGTCAAGCCGCTGCGGCTGTACGGCGAGATGCACCGGTTCATCCCGGCGATCGCCAGCGAGTTCGGCGTCAAGGTCGCCGAGGTCGTGGTCAATCACCGGGCGCGGCGTGCCGGCAGCTCGAAGTACGGCCTGTCGCGGACCATCCGGGTGATCCTCGACCTGCTCACGGTCAAGTTCCTGCTGAACTACGCGACGCGCCCGCTGCAGATCTTCGGGCTCGTGGGCGTCATCCTCGGCAGCCTGGGCGCGCTGATCATGGGGTACCTGGCGTTCATGCGCCTGTTCATGCACACCTCGATCGCCGACCGGCCCCTGCTGCTGTTCGGCATCCTTCTCGTCTCGTCGGGACTGCAACTGCTGACGATGGGGCTGCTGGCAGAGCTGCAGGCGCGCACCTATCACGAATCGCAGGACAAGCCCACCTACGCCATCCGCGAGATCGTCGAGGCATCGCCGGAGCATCCCGAGGGGGCGCACATGCCGGTGGACATCAGCACCGGGCCGCGGGAGCTGTCACGGGGGTGAAGGCCCCGCGCGAGCACGACGCGCGGATCACCGTGATCCAGCGCGAGCTCTTCGACGAGAACAAGTCGAAGGCGCAGCGGTACGCCGAGCTCGTCGTCGGCAAGCCGGGCCGCTGGGCGCTGATTCGGTACGAGCTCATCACGTTGCTGTGCTGGGGTGTCCCCGGCGCGCTGGGGCTCTTCCTCCGATCGAAGCTGTATCCGCTCCTGCTCGGCTCGTGCGGTCGGGGCGTGGCGTTCGGCGCCGGCGTCGTCCTGCGGCATCCCCACAAGATCCACATCGCCGACAACGTCGTCGTCGACGACGGATGCTGCCTGGACGCCAAGGGCAGCGACAACCGCGGGATCACGATCGGCCGCGGCGTCTTCCTCGGCCGCAATGCCATCCTCAGCTGCAAGAACGGCGACATCGTCGTGGAGGACGAGGCCAACATCGGGTTCAACACCGAGATCTTCTCGGCCTCGCGGGTGCGGGTCGGCAAGAAGGTCCTCATCGCCGCCTACACCTACCTCGTCGGTGGGGATCACCTCTACGATCGCGTCGACGTGCCGGTGCTCGATCAGGGCCGGACGGCCGCGGGGATCGACGTCGGCGATCACGTGTGGCTGGGCGCGCACGTGGTGGTGACCGACGGTTCCCGGATCGGCAGGGATGCGATCATCGGGGCAGGCGCAGTGGTCGTCGGCGAGATTCCGGAGTACGCGATCGCCGTCGGCACGCCGGCCAAGGTGATCCGTGACCGACGAGCGACCACCGGTCCGTCGACAGCCGAGGATGCGTGAGTGTGGGGGACCGACGCCGGGCATTCCGGCATGGCACCATCACGTATCGACCTGCGAGTGCCAATGACGCGTGAGATGGCGCGCCGCACTTCGCCATCCCGGCATCGCGGCATTCGTAATTGCCAGCGTAAGTAAGCCCATGTGCGGCATCGTCGCCATCGCCGATCGTGATCCCCGCGCGCTCGTGAGCGCCGAAGCCCTGCGCGCCATGGCGCGCACCCTCGTGCACCGCGGGCCCGAGGACGAGGGCGTGATCACGCGCCCGGGTGGCGGCCTCGGGTTCCGCCGGTTGTCCTTCATGGACATCCCCGGCGGGCAGCAGCCCTTCACCAACGAGGCCGGCAACGTCCACGTGGTCGGCAACGGGGAGATCTACAACTACCCGGAGCTCAAGGCGCAACTGACCGGACTGGGCCATCGCTTCCGCTCGGGGTCCGACATCGAGGCCGTGCTCCACGCGTACGAGGAGTGGGGCTACGAGGCGTTCGTGCGCCTGCGGGGCATGTTCGCCGTGGCCTTGTACGACGAGCGCACCCAGGCGCTGGTGGCGGCGCGCGACCGGGCGGGCGAGAAGCCGTTGTTCTACGCGCCGACGCCGCAGGGGCTGTTCGTCGGCTCGGAGGTGAAGGCGCTGCTGGCGCGTCCGGAGGTGCCACGCACCTTCGACCTCGCCTCGCTCGACCAGTTCCTCACCTACGAGTACGTGATCGCGCCGCGCACGCTGTTTGCGTCGATCCGCAAGCTGCCGGCGGCGCATTACCTCGTGTACCGCGAGGGCAAGGTGCACGTGGCGCGGTACTGGGACGTCGCTGAGACGCCGGTGCGCGCCTGGGACGCGGAGGAGGCGGCGGTAGCGGTCCGCGAGGCCCTGTCGGCTGCGGTGGACCGCCAGATGATGTCCGACGTACCGCTGGGCGTGTTCCTGTCGGGCGGCATCGACTCGAGCGCGATCGCCGCGTTCATGGCCGAGTCGGCGAAGCGGCGCGGCGTCACGGTGACCAGCTTCAGCATGGGCTTCCGTGACCAGAGCTACAACGAGCTGCCGTACGCTCGGGCCATCGCGCAGCGGTTCGGCCTCACGCACGTCGAGGACATGGTCACCGCCGACGTGGCGGCGCTGTTCGATCCGCTGGTCTCGCACCTCGACGAGCCCTTCGCCGACGTCTCGTTCTTCCCGACGTACCTGGTCTCGCGCCTGGCGCGTCAGCACGTCAAGGGCGTGCTCGCCGGCGACGGGGGCGACGAGTTGTTCGGCGGCTACGACGCCTACGCCGCGCAAGCGCTGGCGGCGCGCCTGACGCGCGTGACCCCGGACGTCGCCTGGCGCCTCGCCGATCGCGTCGCGCAACTGGTGCCCCCGTCGGAGCAGAAGAAGGGCGCACTGAACAAGGTCAAGCGCTTCCTGCAGGGCGTCACCAGCGCCGACCATGACCTCGGGCACTACCGCTGGATGACGTTCATGGACCCGGCGTCCCGTCGCAGGCTCTACACGCCGGCGATGCGCGAGGCGGCGCTCGGCGGCGACGTGCACCGCGAGGTGCGTGAGGCGCTCGGCGCGTATCGCGCCGACGACGCCGTCAATCGCGAGCTGTACGCGGACCTGCGGGTCTACCTGGCCGACGACATCCTGGTGAAGGTCGATCGCATGAGCATGGCGACGTCGCTCGAGACGCGCGCGCCGTTCCTCGATCCCGAGGTGATGGAACTGGCGTTCTCCTTGCCGGGCCACCTCAAGGTGCGCGGCAGCGAGCGGAAGATCGTGCTGAAACAGGCGCTCCGCGGCGTGCTACCCGACAGCATCCTCTTCCGCAAGAAGGAGGGCTTCAGCATCCCGATGAAGAACTGGCTGCGACGGGAACTGCAGCCGCTGATGCGGGAACTGCTGTCGGAGCCGCGCCTGGTGCGCCGCGGCCTGTTCGAGCCACGCGAGGTGTCGCGGCTGATCGCCGAGCACGTCGACGGGCGCGCCAATCACGCGCACCAGTTGTTCTCGCTGATGGTGTTCGAGCGCTGGGCGGATGCGCTCGAGGCCCCGGTTCAGTTGCCGCGCGTCGTCGCGGCCTCGTAGGTCCGCGCGAGCGCCTGCCGTTCACGCTCGCGGCGGGTCGCCGACCATCCCAGTTCGTCGCCCATGATGTCGGTCGCGGCGGCCGTGGCCTCGGCGCCAGGGTAGCCGCGCGAGCCGGCCTCGGTGCGTCGCAGCAGCGCATCACCGAGCGTCACGGCCATCTCCTGTCGCACCGCAAAGAGGATCTCGGCGCCGGTCACGTCGGTCCCGGGCCCGCCGGGCGCGGCGGCCCTGGATGGCGCGGGCGCGTCGTCGCCTTCGCGAGCGACGCTCCCGAGCGGACGAAGCAGGTCGGGGCGACCCTCGGCCAACGACACCACGTCGCGCCACGCCGTGCCGTAGCTGTAGACGAGGCGCTCGATCAATGCGGCGGGGATCGCCGGGGTGGCCGCGCGCCTGGCGTCGGCGAGGAACGCGTCGAAGCGGTCGATCTCGCCACCGGCGAGCCTGGTCGTCGCCGTCGCACAGGGCGCCGTGCTGGCATCGAGGGCGCGCACGAGCGTGTCGACGGCGCGCTCGGCCGAGTGACGCGCCGTGGTGTATCGCACGCCGACCAGCGAGTAGAGCTGCGGGCAGCCATCTTCCGCGTGGTCGATGAAGGGACTCTCGCGCAGCAGCGTGACGCGGGTGGCGGAGGCTTCGGAGGCCGGCAACAGGCCGCGGTGCACCAGGCGGATCGCCGCAGCCGTGATGCCGGCGCGCGGGAAGGCGACGTTCAGGTCGGCGAGCAACTGCGACACGTACTCCGGTCGCGGTGACAGGTGCTCGGCCGTCGCGGTCCACGGGTCGTGGCTGGTGCCGGCGATCGTGGCGCCACGCCAGGGGGCCAGGAAGAAGAGGCGGCCGCGCGCGTTGCCCCCCACGGCATGCGTCCCGCCGAGGCCCTCGATGACCAGGTTCATCGCCACCGACCACTGCGGCACCCGGCGCGCCGTGCCGGCGCCCCAGGCGCGCACGAGGTCAGCGGTCCAGCCGCCCGTGGCGAGCAGCACGGCCCGCGCCCGGATGGGGAAGGGCGGCCCCGGGTCCGGCAGGTGTTCCTGCGCCATCACGCCGACCACCCGTCCCGAGTCCTGGCGGATCAGCCCCACGGCCTGGACGTAATTGGCCGCCTCGAGGCCCTGGCGGACGGCGCTGGTGATGAAGGCCAGTTCGGCACGCGAGCTGTTGGAGAACTGGGCGTCATGCCACTCGATCCCGCCGGTGACGCCGTGCGGATCGATCCAGGGTGCGAGCCGCAGGCATTCGTCGCGTGACAGGACGCGGCTGGCGGGAAGGTGCTTGCTCGGGTCCGGCAGGTCGTTGCGATCGCGGGCCAGCAGGTCGTTGAGGCGGAAGTACGCGGCGAGCGCCAGCTTGTGCCGCATGAGCCGTCGGCTCGTCGGCATCAGGAAGGGCAGCGGGTGGACCAGGTGGGGGAGGATGTGCGAGAGCGCGCGCCGCTCGCGCAGGTACTCCCGCATCTCGCCCAGGTGGCCGCGCTGCAGCGAGCGGACGCCACCGTGGACCGTCTTGGCGTTGTTGAAGGACGTGCCGCTGCCGAAGTCGCCCCGGTCGATCAGCGCGACCTTCAGGCCGCGCTGGGTGGCGTCCCAGGCCACCGTCGCGCCGTAGATGCCGGCGCCCACGATGAGCAGGTCGAACTCGGTGGTGGTGAGTCGACTCGGATCGCGTCGCACGTGCCTCGTATTCTACGATAGCGGGATGCACCCGACCGCGGCCCGGCCGCAGGGCCCCGTCACCGCCGCCGACGTCGCCGCCTACTGGAACACGCGCATTCACGACCTCGAGATGACCACCCACCCGGTGGGCACGCGCGAGTTCTTCGACGACCTCGACGACTACCGCTTCGACAAGCTCCATTACCTGCCGCGCCTGGTCGACTTCAACGGCTTCGCGGGCAAGCAGGTGCTCGAGATCGGCTGTGGCATCGGCACCGACCTGGTGCGGTTCGCCAGGGGCGGCGCACGCGTGACCGGCGTCGACCTGGCGTCGACCTCGATCGAGCTGGCTCGGCAGAACTTCGCCCTGCATGGCCTGCAGCCCGACGAGCTGCGCGTGGCCGATGGCGCAGCCCTGCCGTTCGACCAGGCGTCCTTCGACGTCGTCTACTGCCATGGGGTGCTGCAGTACGCCGCCGATGCGCCGGCCGTGGTGGCCGAGGCCCGTCGCGTGCTGCGGCCCGGGGGCGTGGCCATCTTCATGGTCTACAACCGCGTGTCCTGGCTGCACGCGATGTCGAAGGTGATGAAGGTGGGGCTCGAGCACGGCGACGCGCCGGTCCTGAAGCTCTATTCCATCCCCGAGTTCGAGGCGCTCCTGGCGCCGTTCCGCGACGTGGAAATCGTGCCCGAGCGGTTCCCGGTCGCCTCGAGGCTGCACAAGGGATGGAAAGCGACCGCCTACAATTCGATCTTCGTCGGCACCTTCAACGCCCTGCCGAGGGGCTGGGTGCGGCGCTTCGGCTGGCACCTGATGGCATTCTGTCGGCCCTGAGGTCGGCGCTGCGGCCCTCGATCATCGGCCTCGGTGTCGTCCTCGCGTCGTGTGCCGGAGCGGAGCCTCCGAGCGCCAGCGAGGCGGCCGTCGTGCCGGTGAGTGCCCGGCCCGCTGCCGCCGTCGCCGCTGACGCGGAACCGCTGCCTCAGCCGGCGCAGCCGTACCGGGGCGTGGCCGCCGGCCTGCTGGCCTTCCAGTCCGACGTCCGGGGGCGACCCAAGATCTTCACGCTCGACGTGGCGACCGGCCAGGTGCGCGCGCTGACCAGTGGCGCCGACTGGCGCGACGAGGCCCCACGCTGGTCGCCGGACGGGCAGTGGATCGCCTTCACCTCCAATCGCGCGCACTACGGACCCGGCGCCGAGACGGGGACGCCCGACACCGACGTCTACGTGATGCGCGCCGACGGCTCACAGGTGCGACGCGTGACCACCGACCCCGGCAACGACCACGATCCCAGTTGGCTGCCCGACGGGCAATCGCTGGTGTTCTCGTCGGACCGGGCCTCGCGCGGTGACCTCTATCGCGTGCGGTTGGCCGACGGCCAGACGACGCGGCTGACCACCAACTTCGTCGGTCGCGCCATCATGCCCGCCGTGTCGCCCGACGGGCGTCGGGTCGCGTTTGCCGCGCAGACCCTGCGCGTCGGCGCGTTCTGGAACTTCCAGGTCCACCTGCTCGACCTCGCCACGGGGCGGACCGAACCGGTGCCGGCCAGCGGCGGCGCCTGCTGGCCCGCATGGACGCCCGACGGCCGTGCCCTGTTCAACGTGCAACTCGACCGCGAGCCCTCCGCCATCCAGCGGCGTGACCTCGCCAGCGGGGCGGTGACGCTCGCGCACGCGAACCCGACCCTCTGGAGCTATTACCCGCGCGTCTCGCCTGATGGCCAGTGGCTCGTGGTGTCGCTCAGCCCCGAGCACCACGACGGCGAGAACTGGGATCTCGCGCTCGTGTCGACCAGCGATCCGGGACGTCGCGTCGCCCTCACGACGGGCCCGGGCAACGACCGCCTGGCGGATTGGAAGCCGAGGTAGGAGTCGAACGCCGCTGCCGGACGAGGTCGGCGGCGCCGCCTCGCGTGCGAACATGCGGCCTCGGAGGTGTTCACGTGACCATCGCTGAACTGCTGGTGCCCGAGTTCGACCAGGAAGTCGCAAGGACGCGCAAGATGATCGCGTTGGTGCCAGAGGACCGCTTCGACTTCAAGCCGCACGAGAAGTCGATGACGCTCGGTCGGCTCGCGTCACATCTGGCCGAGATGCCGCACTGGCTCTCCACGACGCTGACCACCGAGGTCTTCGAGCCCGGCCCGGACATGAAGGCCTTCAACGCGTCGTCGCTGCCGGCCATCCTCGCGGAGCTCGATTCCCGGGCCGCGTCGGCGCGGGCGCTCCTCGCGACGGCGTCCGACGAAGACCTGGCCGTCACCTGGACCTTCAGGTGGAACGGCCATGTGGTGCTGTCGCTGCCGCGCCATGCCGTGATCCGCAACATGGTGCTCAATCACATGGTCCACCATCGCGCGCAGCTGGGCGTGTACCTCCGGCTGCTCGACATCCCGCTGCCCGGTACGTATGGCCCGTCGGCCGACGAGACCCGCGGGTTCGCCTAGGCGGTAGCCGGTGGCGCTGCCGGTTGCCCTGCGGGCCGAGGCTCAGCGCGGCGCGTCGATGGTCACGTTCCCGAGGATGGCGCTGCCGAACCGGCGGCCGACGTCGGCAGCGGCGATCGCCCCTCCGTCGGGGGCGCGCGGACGCACGAGCCTCACCGGCACGGGGGCCAGGCGCGCGACCAGCTCGGGAAGGTCGGTGACCTGCAGGACGCCGGGCATCACGGCCAGCGTCAGTCCCGCGTGCGTGTCGGAGCTGGCGACGTCCTCGTAGCTCACCGGGCCCTCCTCGAGCACCAGACCTGCAGGGCGCAGGTGCTGCGCCGCGAACACGGCGGCCGGCACCGTCTGGCCCCGCGCGTGGATGGTGACCTCGGGAGCCCCGCCGGGCACGAGGGCATCGAGCACCGCGAGGCTCGCGTGGATGTCGTGCACCTGCCATGTCACCACGCTGGTGCCGAGCAGCCAGGCGCGCGCCGCGAACTGGTAGTCGGCGCCGTATCCGCTGCTGCCGGCGCGCGGCCCCAGGACTCCCGTGCCGCGCACGTCCACCGCCAGCACGTGCTGCCCGCTGCGCGCGAGCGAGTCGATGGCGGCATCCTGGTGGATGGCCCCGCGATCGTCGAGGAGCAGCACCACGCGGCGACTCGGCGTCGTCGAGGCGCGGAAGCGCGCCGGCAGGCGCAGGCCGTCGTACAGCTCGATGGCGAGGCGCTCACCGGCCATCGTCGTCGCGCTGCCGCTGCGCTCGGCGATGCGGCCGTGGGGACCCGTGCGGTAGAGGTGTAGCAGGCGGCGCAGCGCGTCGTCGGTCACGGCCGGGCGAGTCCTCGCGAGGGTGCGAGCTTCTTCGGCGTTCAACTGACGGACGGTGTGGCTGCCGCCGGAGGTCGCCAACTGCCCGGTCGTGGTGACCCGGAGCGCGGTCTCCGGTTCGGTGGTCACTGCCGCCTCGGCGCTCGGCCCCGGACGCCCCAGCCAGCGCCCGAGTGCCTGGTATGCGCCCTCGCGCAACGGCTGCGTCCATCCGTGGGTCGCGTCGTTCTCCACGCGCGCGAGCCGGTCGCCGGCGCCGAGCAGGTCGTACAGGCGGGTCAGCTCGGCAGAGGCGGCCCTCGAGCCGGCGATCGGGAAGAAGTCCTTGATCGCGCTGCTCACCAGGAAGCCACGCGGCGCGGCGGCGAGCGCGAAGTCGGCGAAGTCGAGTCCCAGCCCGACGAAGCCGGGCAGGATCTGCTCGGCGTCCTGTGGCCCCGGCACGTCCCACATGTCGGCCCACGAGGTCATGTAGCAGGAGACCACCACGGCAGCGAGCCGCGGCTCCACCGCGCCCAGCAGCGCCGCCTGCGTCCCGCCTCCCGAGTTGCCGGCCACCGCCAGCCGCGCCGCGTCGACGTCAGGGCGGCTCGCCAGGTAGTCGAGCGCGCGCTGCATGTCGCGCACCATGTAGGCGCCGAGCGTGCGCCCGGTCAGCAGCACCTGCTGACCCGTCATCGAATGCTCACGCGTCCCGATGCCCACCCGGGAACCCGTGCCGGCGGCGTCGGGGTACTCGAGACGCTCGCCCTGTCCGAAGGGGTCGATGGCCAGCACGAGGAAGCCGCGCCGCGCCAGCGACACCCAGGCGTGCTGATAGACCGGCGAGGCCTTGCCCTCGTCGGCGTGCCCGGCGGTGCCGACGACGGCCGGGAAGGGGCCGGTCCCTTCGGGCACGTAGGCGTTGGCCGTCACGCGGAAGCCCGGCGCGCTCTCGAAGACCACGTGCTCGATGCGATAGCCCTGGCGCGCCGTGGTGCGGGTGACCCTCGCCCCGAGCGGCGTGGACACGGCGGGGAGCAGCCCCAGCGAGGCGCGCAGCGCCGTTCGGACGTCCCGTTGCCGCGCCTCGACGTCGGCCCGCGTGACCAGCGTCGCCACGCGGGCACGCCGCGCGTCCAGAGCCTGCCTGGCCTGGCCATCGAGCCACGTGTCGAAGGTGACCCGTTCGGGCGCGACAGCCGGAACGGGTGCGGGAGCGGGCTGGCGTGCGAGCAGCACGCCGGCCCCCAGGAGGACGGTGAGGACGACTGAAGGGAGGCGGCGCGCCGGAGCCATGACGCGCAAGCCTATCGCAAGCGGCTGGCCGTCAGCTGGCCGCTTCGTCCTCGTCGGCGGGCAGCCTGCGCCTGGCGGAGGTGCGCGTCTCCAGCACGATGATGTTGCGGGGGACGAGGACGACGTCGGCCGACCGACGCGCCTCGCGCAGGATGCTGCGCAGGCCTTCGAGCGTCGCGCGCACGTCGTCGTTGCTGACGCCCTCGTCGAGCAGGTCGTGGATGCGCAGCTCGAGGTCGGCGACCGATCGCGGCTCGTCGAGTGCGATCAGGGCCCGACCGTCCGGCAACGGCACGAGGGAGACGCCGAGGTACTGCTCGAGGAGGCGAGAGGGCCTGACGCTGATCACCGCGCGGGAGCCGAACGTGACCAGTTCGGCCGGCTCACGCAGCGCCGGCGAGGTGCGGTCCTGGATCAGTCCGGCCACCGCGTGGCCGAGGTCCTCGTTGACGCGCGAGAGCGAGCCGATGACCGACTCGGGCAGCGTGAGCGACACGACCCGTGACGGTTCGTCGAACTTGCGCGGGCGGCCGCGGCGTCGGCGCAGCGGCGCCATCGCGCCGCTCGCAGTGAGGAGGAGTTCGTCGTGAGGCATCAGCACGTCCCAGCCGGCCAGCGTGAGCACGAGCGCCATCAGTCCTGCGAACTGCCACGCGATCGACGAGGGCATGGTTGAGCATACCTCGGGAGCGTGCCCGCGCGGGTGCGAGGTGACCATCGATCGCGTCATGACTCCCGAAGGTTGGGGAGGCCCGGCTCCCGAATTTACATGAGCTTAATTGATCAGTTTGCAATTTTTTTGACGTAATTCAAATCGCCTCCTATCCTCGGTTTGTGTCCACCACCGAGCCCCCGGGGACCGACGATCCGCGCCGGCGTGAGGCGCGCGGCCTTGCCGTGGGTCTCATGCTGGTGGCCATCGCCCTGACGGCTGTCGTGTGGGTGCTGGCCGCACATCGATCGCACGACATCCTCACCGTTCGGCACCTCCAGAACGCGGTCTTCGGCCCACAGCCGGTGCTTCCCGGGCCGGTGGGCACGACCCGGGCGCAGATCGAACGGCTACGATCCATCGAGGGGCCCCTGCTGCTCGAGTCGGTGCTGCCCGACCAGGCGGGTGTGCTCTGGCTCTTTGCGCTGGTCGTGTGCCTGATCGGTTTTGCCGGCCCGCCAGGGCGCGCCGAACTCGCCGGCCTGCTCGCGCTGGGCCTGCTCCTGTTCGACATCACGAGCGACCTGTCCCGACTCGACGACCCCGTGTCGTGGCAGTTGATGGACTGGACGTTCACCGCGATCGTCGCGCTCAGCGTCGCCCTGGCGGGGGCGGCCATCTTCCGGAGTCGACGACACGCGGCCGGCCTCTGGCGACCACCGGTGACGGCTCCCACGCTGCGCGCCGCGGCCGTGACTCTCCTCGCGCTCAGCCTGGCCATCACGCTGATCCGCTTTCCGGACGACGCGGGGTTCTACACCAACCTGGGGGCGCAGCGCCTGCGGGAGCGCGGCTGGTTCCCGTACGGCGACCCGGTCCTGAGCGGCTCGGCCGCCGCCGGCTACGGGCCGGTGCTGTTCCTGGTCCACCTGCCGTTCCAGGCGCTGCTCGACCCGACGGTCCCCAATCCCGCATCTCCCGAGTACCTGCAGATTCGGTACGGTCATAACTACCTGCTGCCGCCGGCCCAGGCGTCGCAACTCGCCACCGCGAGCCTGCATCTGTTGGCCGTGGGCGCGCTGTGGCTGATCGTGCGCCGTCAGGTCGGGAGCGCCGCCGCGTGGGGCGTGCTGGCTCTCTACCTCGCGAGTCCCTTCGTGCTCGGCGTCGGCGGCGTGCACGAGTCCATCGGTGGCGTGACCTTCATCTCCCACGTCGCGCCGACGGCGCTCGCCCTGCTGGCCCTGGCTCTCGAGGCCCGCCCGCTGTGGGCCGGGTTTGCCCTGGCGGCCAGCGTGGCCACCGTCTTCGCGCCGTTGTTCTTCGTTCCGGCCTGGGTCGGCTACTACGCACACGACCGCCGGGCGCTCGCCCGCTTCGTGGCAGGGCTGGCGCTGGCCGCGGTGATCATCGGCGGCCCGGTGCTGTGGCGCACGCGCCCGATACCCGGGCGCAGCGTGATCGCGACGGTGGTGCACGACACGGTCGGGCACCACCAGGGCGCCGACATGTATGGCCAGAGTCCCTTCGGGTTCTGGGGGGGACGCGATGGCTGGCGGGCGCGACTGCGCAACGAACTGGTGCCCGGCGTGTCGGTGAGCAGTCCCATGTTCGCCGCGGCGCTGGCGTTCATGGTGAGCGGCGCGTGGCTCGGGCGCGGCCGCACCCCTCGACAACTGGCGGC
Source organism: Luteitalea sp. TBR-22 (assembly GCF_016865485.1). Lineage (NCBI taxonomy): Bacteria > Pseudomonadati > Acidobacteriota > Vicinamibacteria > Vicinamibacterales > Vicinamibacteraceae > Luteitalea > Luteitalea sp. TBR-22. The sequence goes on from NZ_AP024452.1 coordinate 3,019,375, forward strand.
GCTGATGGCCGCCATGGGCATCGCCAGCCAGCTCTGGAAGATCCACGGCACCGGGGTCTACGTGAACTGGTACCTGCCCTTCCTGTTGATCGGCATCTACGGCGCCGACGGCGTGCCGGGCCCCTCCGCCCCTGTCCAGGAGACGCACCGATGAACGGCAACGGAGCGATCAGGACGCTCAGCGTCCTGGTGCCCATCTACAACGAGCGCCACACCGTGGAGCGCCTGCTGCGATCGGTGGCGGCGGTGGACACCGGCCTCGAGGTCGAGATCCTCGCCGGCGACGACGGATCGACCGACGGCACGCGCGACATCCTGCAGGCATTGCGGCTGCCCGGGCTGCGCGTCGTGCTGATGGACCGCAACGTCGGGCGCGGCGGCGTCATCAAGCACCTGTGGTCGCTGGCCACCGGCGACGTGCTCCTGCACCAGGACGCCGACCTCGAGTACGACCCCGCCGACTATCCGGCGCTGCTCGCGCCGCTGGTGCTCGGGTCGGCCGACGTCGTCTACGGGAGCCGCTTCAAGGGACACATCGCGGGGATGCGCTGGCTGAACCGGCTGGGCAACCACACGATGAGCGCCGCGACGCGGGCGCTGTACGGCGTGCGCGTCTCCGACCTCATGACCTGCTACAAGGCCTACCGGAGGACGCTGGTGACCGACCTGCACATCGACGCCGACGGCTTCGACTTCGAGGCGGAGTTCACCGCGCGCCTGGCGCAGCGCGGGGCGCGCTTCACGGAGGTGCCCATCCGCTTCGCCGGGCGCACGTTCGAGGAGGGCAAGAAGATCCGCGCGGTGGATGCGGTGCGCGTGATGCGCGAGCTGGTGCGCTGCAAGGTGACGGAGGCCGCACGTGGCTAGCGCTCCGATGGTCGGCGTGATCCTCGCGGCGGGGAAGGGTGCCCGCATGTACCCCTTCTCCGAGCAGCGGCCCAAGCCGGTGTTGCCCATCCTCAACCGCCCGTTGCTCGGCTACCAGATCGACGTGATGCGTGAGGCCGGGATTACCGACATCCACATCGTGGTCGGGCATCGCGGCTACCAGGTGGCGTCGGCGCTCGGCGACGGCGCGACCCTCGGGGTGCGGATCCGGTACGTCGAGCAGGAGACGACACTCGGCCTGGCGCACGCCGTAGGGGCCCTGGAATCGCGCATCGACGGCCCGTTCGTGCTCATGCTGGGCGACATCCAGTTCCACCTGTGCGGCCCGCTGCGGCCCCTGATGGACGAGGTGTCGTGCGGGGCAGTCAATGCCAATCTGGTGAGTCGCGAAGAGCCCGACCCCGAGATGCTGCGGCGCAACTTCGCCATCCTCGCCGACGACGCGGGCCGCGTGCGTCGCGTCATCGAGAAGCCCCGGTTCTCGACGACGCGGTTGAAGGGATGCGGGCTCTACGTGTTCGACGAGCGGATCTTCGACGCCATCCGGCGGACGCCCCGCACCGCCCTGCGCGACGAGTACGAGATCACCGACAGCATCCAGATCATGATCGAGGACGGCTGGGTGGTGCGGCACCATCCGATCGTCAGCCGCGACCTGAACCTGACGCGCGCCGAGGACCTGCTGATGATCAACCTGGCCGAACTGGCGCGCCGGAGCCTGCCGCGGTTGGTGTCGCCCTCGGCGCAGCTGGCGCCGGGCACCGTAGTGGAGCACAGCGTCATCGGCCCCGACGTGATCGTGCGTCATCCGATCCGCATCGTCGACTCGGTGATCATGCCCGGCGCGCACGTCGAGGCCCGTCACGACCTGACGCAGGTGGTGACCGATGGCGAGCACCTGGTCTATTGCCCCGACCTCGATCTGCAGGTCACCTCGTGACGCCCCGTCATGCGCTGGTGACCGGTGGCGCCGGCTTCATCGGCTCCCACGTCGTCGCGGCCCTGAGGGCGGGCGGCGCGGCCGTGACCGTCCTCGACGACCTGTCGATGGGACGCCGGGAGGCCGTGCCCGCCGCTGCGCGGTTCATCCACGGCGACGTGCGCGACGAGGCGGCCGTGCGACGCGCCCTCGACGGCGTCGACGTGGTGTTCCACCTCGCGGCGCAGGTCACGGTGCGCGGGAGCTTCGCGCGGTTCTACGAGGACCTCGACACCAACGTGATGGGCACCGCCTGCCTGGTGCGCGCGCTCGACCCGTCGCGGGTGCGGTGGTTCACGCTGGCCTCGTCGATGGCGGTGTATGCCGACTCGCCCGACGGCCACCCGGTGGCCGAGACGCACCCGACGACGCCGCAGTCGCCGTACGGGGTGGGCAAGCTGGCGGCCGAGGGCGTGGCGCGACAGGTGCTGGCGATGCGCGGGGTGCCGTGCACGGTGCTGCGCTACTTCAACACCTTCGGTCCCGGCCAGGCCTACACCCCCTACGTCGGGGTGATCACCATCTTCCTGACGCGGCTGCTGCGTGGGGAAGTGCCGGTCATCTTCGGCGACGGCGAGCAGCAACGCGACTTCGTGCACGTGCAGGACGTGGCGGCGGCGACGGTCGCCGCGGTCGGACGGCCGCCGGGCACCTACAACGTCGGCACCGGGCGTGGCACGTCGCTCACGGCGCTGGCGCGCCTGGCCATCGACGCGGCAGGTGTGCGCGGTGTCTCGCCACGGTACGAAGCCGCGCAGCCGGGGGAACTCCGGCACTCGGTGGCCGACGTGTCGGCCGCGCGCCGGGCGTTGGGATACCACCCGGAGCGGAGGCTGGCCGAGGAGATGCCCCGGGTCGTGGCCGACGTCGCGTCGCGCCTGGCGTCGTCGCGCCAGGCATAGGCGAGGCCTCGACCGACGTGCCAACGGGCAGGAACACGAAAGGCCGGGCGGGTGCCCGGCCTTCGTCGTGCCACGCGACGGTGGCGGTCAGGGGCAGACGGTCGCGGCGATCGGCTGGCGCGCCGCCTTGCGCTTCTCGGCGCTGGCGCGCACCAGGAACTTCGCGTAGGGCACCACCTGCTTGATGGCCGCCACGTTCATCTGGCAGGGGCTCAGGCAGGTCGGGCACTTCTCGTCGCGGATGTAGTTGCGGTGCGCCTGCGAGGCCTTGGCGAAGTAGACCGCCTCCGGATCCTCGGTGACGGCGTTGCCGACGACGTTGCTGTTCTCGCAGAAGAACATGCCGCCGTCAGGGTTCAGCATCAACCCCTGCGTCTGGAACGGGCAGGGCGCCGTGCGGTGGTAGCCGTTGGCGATCATGTCCGCGTAGTGCAGGTAGATGTAGTTCTGCCCGTCGAGCAGCGGGTCGTGGCGGACGCGGTCCATGAAGAACTCGCGCATCCGCTGCTCCTCCTCGCTGACCGGCTTGATGTCCTTGGCCAGGTCGGCGTTGCCCAGCATGGCCTCGGTGAAGCGGACCATGTTGAACACGATGTCCAGCTTCTCCCGGCGCGCCCACGCCAGGATGTTCTCGGCATCGTCGAGGTTCATCGAGAAGATCGTCGTCGAGATCCCGAAGTTGAACGGGTACGTCTTCTGGAGCTCCTTCATGGCCGCGATCGTCTGCTCGGCCTTGTCGAAGCCGCGCTTCACGCGCCGCACCTCGTTGTGCATGTCGCCGACGCCGTCGATCGACACGCGGGTGCTGAAGATGACGCCCCGCTCGTGGCACATCTGCACGATCTTGGTGAGCATCGGGATGCCGCGATGCGGCGTCAGGCCGGTCGTGTTGAGCGTCAGCTTCCGGAGTTTGGGCAGCTTGTCGATCAGCACGCGGACGATGTCCACCAGGTCGTTGCGGGTCGTCGGCTCCCCACCCGAGATGCTGGCGTTCTCGATGTGTTTCCAGAGCGGGGAGTCGAAGACCTTCTCGATCTGCTCCAGGCTCATGTCCTCCTTGCGGTTGCCACGCGTCCAGTTGCTGCACATGTTGCAGCGGGCGTCGCACACGAAGGTGACGTGGAAAATCAACACGGTCGGGTGAAGCGCCTTCACCCGGCCGATGTAGCTGTTGACGAGGTCCCGCGGAGCGGAGAGAGCGGCCTTGGCGAGATACTTGGCCGCGTACACTTGCGCCATAAGTTCCTGATCCTACAGCCTGTTGTGGTCCGGAGTCAAAGTCGGACCAAGCTGGTCGCCAGCAATGCGAAATTTGAAATTCGAAATTGTGGCGCGCCGACTGCGTCGCGCGCGGCGAAGGCCGCAGGCCAAGCCGCCCCGAATTTCAAATTTCCAATCTCAAATTACCTGTTCCTCAGGTAGAGCCACGCTCCCGGCAGGTTGCCGAACAGGCCCGACAGCACGATGAGGGTCGACAGGGCCAGGGACAGTTCGTCGGGCACACCCTGCGGCCTGAGCAGCCACACCATGAACACCTGGGGCAGGCCGAAGCCGCTCACCGAGATGGGCAGCAGCAGCATCAGCAGGCCCACCGGCATGAAGACGAGGTAGTAGCTGAAGGGCACGGCAAGGTTCAGGCCGAGGCCCAGCCCGTAGGCCTGCAGGATACGAAGCAGTTGGACCAGCACCGACAGCGCGAAGACGGCGACCAGGGTGCGGGGTTGCTCCCGATAGGCCGCGACGCTGTCGGCGATGCGGAGCGGCAGCCGGACCGCGGTCCAGTCGTGCCAGGAGGCGGGCAGCCAGCGGATCCATCGGTCGGCCCATACGGCGACGCCGGAGCCCACGAACACCGCGGCGGCGCTCGCCACGGCGACCGCCTGCACCTGGGGATCGGGGTGGGTCCGTGCGTACACCGCCACGCCGAGTGCACCCATCAGCGCGATGGCGACCACGCCCAGGATCCGATCCACCGCGACCGAGGCGACCGCCGCGCCGCGCTGGGCGGTGCGCTGCCCGAGCGCGTAGGCTCGGGCCGCGTCGCCCCCGACCCCGGCGGGCAGGAAGCTGCCGACGAATGAACTGACCAGGAAGATCCGTGCCGCCGTGCCCGTCGTGATGGGGCTGCCCTGGGCGCGCAGGAGCAGCAGCCAGCGCCAGATCATCACCGCGCGGTCCAGAAGCACGAGGGCGGCCACGACGAGCAGCGCGACGGGGTCGGCGCGCACCATCGCACCGAGGGCGGCCCCGGCATCCACCTGGCGCATCAGGTAGGCGAGGATGGCGACGGTGATGGCGCCCCGCACCCACACCGAGCCGAGCCAGCGCGTCATGCGCGGGGCTTGCGTGCCACGAACGTCAGCGTCTCGAACAGGTTCTTGCGCACCTTGAACAGCAGGTCCTCGGTGCCGGTCCAGCGCGACAGCGTGTTCAGCCCGGGGACGTTGGCCAACACGGCCGCGGCGGCCAGCGCGTCGCGCCGCAGGCCCGTGGCCACGCCGATGCTCCGCACCACCCGCTCGACCACGAAGCCGCCGTCGTTGAACAGCTGCTTCATCCGGCGTTCGGTGGTCACGAAGTTGTGCGTGTAGTCGACGTCCCAGAAGAACGTGCGCTCCTTCAGGTAGTCGGGCACCACCACGAAGAAGACGCCGCCGGGCTTGAGCAGGCGAAGCGCGTCGGCGGTGAAGGCCCGGGCCGCGTCGATGCCCGGCATGTGTTCCATCACCTGGTCGGCGTACACGACGTCGAGCGAGGCATCCTCGCCCGGGATGGGCGGCGTGAAGGCCTTCACGACCTTGAAGCCCTTCTTCGTGAGGACGTCGATCAGCAGGTCGCTCGCCTCGATCGCCGTGTAGTCCCATCCCGCGGCACGGGCGAGTTCCCCGAGCGTGCCATGGCCCGGGCCAATCTCGACGAACCGCCCCGGGGGCTGGACCGCCTGATGGAGGAGACCCAGGCGCGTCCGTTCGATGCGGCTCCGGCGCGCCGCGCCGAACCCCGTGAGTTCCTTCTCGGAAAACGACTTGTAGAACGTGTCCTCGGCCACGGCGCCGGATCATAGCAGGCGCCCGCCAGCCGCCCCGGCCGGGATCGCGCCCTCCCGGCGATTCGGGAGGGCTTCCGTCCCCGACGAACAGGGGATTCGGATCCCGAGAATTAACTACAAAAAATTCGGTTGAAACCGGCGTTTATGTCGATGAAAATGCGGCATGCCTCCACGGGGTCGCCCCCCCAAGTTCGGCAAGCCTGCCAGTCTTGTGGCACTCACGCTGCCCGAAGACGCCATCGCCGAACTCGAGGCGATCGATCCCGACCTCGGCTGGGCCATCGTCAAGCTGCTCGACCTGGCCACCGAGGGACGACGCGGAACGCCAGCCGACCCGCCCGACGCCGAGCTGTTGCCGATTGGCCCCCGGCAGTTCCTGATCGTCGTCCGACAGGACGTGTTCGCCGGCCTGCCGCACGTGTCTCTGGTGCCGCTGGGCCAGGGCAGGGCCTTCCTTGCGTTCGCCCCGGGCCGCACCATCGAGACGCTCGAACTCGCGGTGCTCGACAGGCTCGAGAGCGGCCTGCTCACGCCTGACGAAGCCGTCCGGTATCGGGCCTTCCGGACGGTCCTCCGGGACTGGCGGCGCGACAGCACACTCCGCTTCCACGAACGCTCCATTGTCGTCGTCGAACGGAACGACGGCGGTGCGACCCGGAGGCGTCGCGCGTGAGCGCGCAGTCGCCCGCCACCCGCCGGCTCACCATCGGCGCGGCAACAGTGGGGGTGCTTGGCACGGCCTGGCTGTGCGTCGCGTCGTGGCGGGTGCTCTGGCTCCTGGCCGTCGGCCTCTGGTGGGTCACGCCCGGGGTGATCGCCCTGCGCCGCGCCTACCGCGACACGCGGCAGCCGTGGCCGTTGGCCCTGCTGCTCGGCCCGCCCCTCGGCTTTGCGCTGAGCAGCCTCGTGCTGCTCGCGGTCTGGTTACCCGGGTGGCACTCGGCATGGTGGCTGGTCGCCGCGCCACTGGTCGCGTGCGTGCTCGCCGCCGCGACGCCCTCGCTGGGGACGCGGCTGGTGGTGCCCCGGTTTGACCGCCGCGACGTCGTTGCCGTCGCGCTGGTGCTGCTACTGGTGCCGGCGGTCGTCGCCCGCCCCTACTCGCAGGTCGGCCGCGACCTGCCGGAAGGGCGCGCCTATCGCGCGTACTTCACCGCGGATTTCGTGTGGGCCATGGCCGTGGTGTCGGAGGTCAGCAAGGGCGACGTGCTGCCGCGCAACCCGTACCACGTCGACCAGCCTCTGCACTACTACTGGCTCGCGCACCTGTTTCCCGCGCTCGAACACCGCGCGCTCGGTCGCGCGGTGCGCCTCGACCACCTGCTGCTGGCCAATGCCGCGTTCGCCGCGGCGATGTTCCTCGGGTTCCTCTACGGACTCGCCAAGCACTTCGCGCGGGCGGCCGTGCCATCTGCCCTCGGCTGCGTGGCCGTGGTGCTCTGTACCAGTCCGGAAGGACTCATCGCACTGAGTGACCTGGCGCGGCAGGCGCGCCCGCTGGACCTCGTGCGCTACCTGAACATCGATGCGGTGGATCGGTGGATCTTCGGGGCCTTGCCCATCGACGGCCTGCAGCGCCTCTTGCTGTACCAGCCACAGCACCAGATCGGCTACGCGCTGGCCTGCACCGCGCTGCTGCTGATGGCGCAGCAGGGCAGTCGGCCGCGTGTGCGCACCGCCGCGATGGCCGCGACCGTGCTGGGGTGCGGCCTGCTGATCAGCACGTTCTCGGCCCTGATGGTGGCGACGATGCTGGCGCTCGTGGCCAGCGTCGTCATCGTGCGTGCCCGTGCGTGGTCGACCGGCATCGCGCAGGGCGCCGTCGCGGCAGTGCCGCTGGGCATTGCGGTGTGGGCGAGCCGGGCCCTGTCCTATGTGGTGAGCGACGACGGCGCGCCGCTGGTGACTGTCGGCCTCAATCCGATTGCGGCCCGGCATCCGTTCATCGGCCCCCTGGTGAGCCTCGGCCCGGTCCTGCTGCTGCTGGCCTTGGGCGGATGGTGGCTGGCGCGAACCGGGAGGCGTCAGACCCGGGTGCTGATCCCTGGTGTGGCCCTGGTCGTGTGCGCGTTCTACTACTACGCCGTCGACGTGCGCGACCACCAGGACGTCTACGTCGGCTGGCGCGCCGGCCACCTGCTGCTGATTCTCTCGAGCGGGATGATCGGCTGGACGGCATGGCGGCTGCTGCACGCGTCGGCGCGTCGGTGGAGCGCGATCGGCGTTGCGACCGTCGCGCTGCTCGTGACGGCCACGCTGCCGACGGTGGTGCTCGACCTCTACAACAGCCAGGACCTCACGAACCGGCAGATGGCGGCGGGTTTTCCCTGGACGCTCGTCCTCGGCCACGACGAGGTGAACGCGTTGCGGTGGATTGCCGAGCGGACGCCGCTCGACGCGCGCGTGCAGGTCGATCCGATCGCCCGCGACCCGGCCACCTGGGCCTACATCCCGGCCTTCGCCGAGCGGCGAATGTCGGGCGGGCTGCCGATCTCGATGATTCCGCTGCACCCCTACGAGGAGATCAGCGGGCGGATCAGGCGCATGTTCGACCGCACGACACCGGAAGGGATCTTCCAGGAAGCGCAGGCCCTCCGTATCGACGTGTTGTTGGTGGGCGGCGTCGAGAAGCAGGCGCATCCGCGACTGGAGGCGTTGCTGGCGTCGCGTCCCCAACTCTTCGTGCCCATGTTCAGGACGCGCAACGTCACGCTGTACGCCATCAGCGGACGGATGCGCGCGCAGGTCGCGGCGCGCCGCTAGCGCCGCAGCAGGGCGGGGCCGGCGTTGCCCTCGCAACGCTGGTCACGTGGAGGGGTGGGCCTGGCCCCCGGGAGGGCTGGGTCCACTCCTTCTCATGAATGCCGCAATGCCGTGATGCCGCAACGAGGGGAACGGCTCAGGGCTCGCGGCTCGAGGGCCGACGGCCGAGTGACGAAGGCCGACGCTCCGCCAGACACGAAGAGGCCGGTCGCCCCACTCGGGACGACCGGCCTCTTGCCTTCTGCGCGTGTGTCGTTCGACGACTAGTTCACGAAGCGGCCACGGCCGATCCAGCGGCCGATGGTGCCGGAGTTGATGGTCACGGCCGTCTGGTCGATCCATGCCGGCGACGGGCTGTTGCCGCAGTGGCCGAACATGATGTCGATGATGTAGACCGACGTGCTCAGGTTGCTCGGCCCGGCGCCGTAGTGGTAGTCGACGATGTCCTGGCTCGGGTCGTTGGCGTTGCCACGCTTGCCGTTGTAGCCCCAGCGGTTGTCTTCCTTGCGGAGTTCATCCACGAGGTAGTCCATGAATTCCCACGTGCCACCGTGCTCCTGGCACGAGCGGCGAACGAGGTCGGGGCGCGCCGCAAAGGCGGCGTTGACCACGTTCGACCGGTTGGGCAGCGGCAGGCGCGTGCCCGGCGCCGGGTCGGGCGTGCGGTTGGCGCCCGACACGGGCGCGGCCGGCGTCCGGAAGGTCCAGTTCGGCGACCACTGCGCGTAGGCGTCGCCGTACTCGGCGCGGACGCGCCACGTGTAGGTCGTGTCGAACTTCAGCTGCGAGGTCACCGTCCAGCTCGTACGACCGTTGCCGGCAGGCACGAGAGGCTCGGCGAGGAGCGTGCTGCCCTCGAAGAGCTGGAAGCGGTGCGCCACGGCCACCGTCGACACGTGGGTCGCCGTGGCGTTGGCCACCGACAGCGTCACGGGAATCGTGTTCGACGGGCCGAGGGTCGTCGTCGCGCCCGACTCGGGCGCCGGCGACGACGGCACGCTGGCCTTCAGCGTGGGCGTGCCTTCCGGCACGGCGGCAACGGCGCCAGAGCCGGGGGTGCCGCTGGGCGACACGGGGTTGGAGTTGCTGCTGCAGGCCGCGCTGGCGGCGAGCAGGACCACGAGACCGAGTTGAATCGCGTGCTTCATGTGCGTTCCGTCCTTGGGTGTCCGCGCGGGATCAGAAGGAAACACGGACGGCGCCGAAGAACTGCGCACCGCCGTACTTGACGTCCACGTCCCCGGTCGACCCGGGCAGGGCGACCGTGCCACCGGCATAGCGGAAGCCCACCGTCGCTCCCACCTTGCCCGAGTCGCCGAGTTCGAACGGGAAGTACGTCAGTTCCGCGCCGACGTTGATCGTGACGGCCGTCTTGTCGGCCGTCGAGAGCGTGATGTCCTGGATGGCCACCGTGGCGAAGTTGGGCGCCGCGTCCTGCTCGACGACGCGCGCATCGGTGGCGAAGTCGTGCTTGACCGTCACGAACGACGGGCCGCCGCCGAAGGCGAACTGCAGGTTCTCGCCGACCGGGATCGCCCACATCGCCGCGAGGTGGAAGCCGTTCTCTTCGTGCTTCAGGCCGCCGATGCTCTGGTTGGCGGTGCGGGGCCGGTTGAGGAAGAGCGGGTGGGGCACACTCGCCGTCACGGCGGTGTCCATCGTGTCGCTGTTGCGCGTGAAGTTCAGCGCGAGGTGCAGGTTGCGCCACGCGCGGAAGCCACCGCCGATGTTCCAGAGGGCGCCGCCGCCGTATTCCTGGGCGCCGGCGATGGTGCCTTGCTCGCCGTAAATCGTGAACGTCGAAGTGTTGGTGAGGTTGTGCGACCCGCTCTGGGCGCCGCCTCCCACCTGGATGTACACCCGCTGTTCGACGGCAGACGACGAGGACTGGGCCGACGCCACCGCGGGCGACAGCAACAGCCCGAGGATCAAGAGGGCTCGTGTATTCATGGACAGGTATCGATCTCCCGCAAGGCAGGTCGGATTCGTGGGCGTCCGTTGTGTTGACGTGTGACGCGGGCCCGCGAGGGCGCCACGCCGAGGATGTCCGCCGGGAGTCGGACACTCGATTGTTGGTTAGCCGCTGAGCGTTGTCAACCTTCAGCGGGCCGTGCGGGAAGGATGGCCGGGGGCGGGCGCCCCCGGCCGGTGGTGCGTCAGAAGCGGCCGCGTCCGGTCCACCGTCCGATCGTGCCCGAGCGGAGGGTCACGTCGGTCTGGTCGATCCACGCCGGCGTCGGGTTGGAGCCGCAGTGGCCGCCCATGATGTCGATGATGTAGACGTTGGTCGTCCCCTCGTCGCGCTCGGAGCCCCAGTTGTAGTCGACGACGTCCTGCGACGGGTCGCTGGTGTTGCCGCGCTTGCCGTTGTAGCCCCAGCGCGTGTCGAACTGGCGCAATCGATCGACCACTCGGTCCATGAACTCCCAGGTGCCGCCGCTGCTCTGGCAGGAGTTGCGCAGCGCCGACGGGTACTGGCGCGCGACCTCCTCGACCACCCACGCCATGTTGGGCAGCGGCAGGCGCTGGCCGGGGGCGGGATTGGGCGTGCGGGCTCCACCGGGCGACGGGCTCGGCGACGGAGACGGAGACGGCGCCGGGGAAGGTGACGGGCTCGGGGACGGCGTCGGGCTCGGCGTGGGCGTCGGCGCCACGGGCGCCGCAGGCGTCCGGAAGGTCGCCACCGGCGACACCGGGCTGGTGCGCACGCCGTCGCTGGCGGTCACGCGCCAGAAGTAGACGGTGTTGTAGGCCAGCGGCGTGGTCGTGGCCGTCGTCGTGGTCCCGGAGGTCCGCGCCACCGTCAACACCGCCACCATGTTGGCGAATGCCTCGTCGGTCGCCAGCTCGAACCGATAGGAGACCGGGCTGGCCAGCGGGCCGGTCGCGGCGCCGTTGGCGACGGTGAGCGAGGCCACGTTGGAGGTCAGGGTCGTGCCTCCCGTCGGTCCGGCCGGGGTCGGTGTGCCGACCACGACGGCGTCCTGCAGGACGAACGTGGAGATGGCGGAGAAGTCACCGGTGTTGGCGCCGTCGAGTGCCCGGGCGCGCCAGTAGTAGCGGGCGCCGCCGGCTGGCAGCGTGACCGGCACGGTGTAGGTCGTGCGGCCGCCGGTGCCGGGCGTGACCTTGTCGGCGCTGTGGACCTTGTTCTGGAACGCCGTGTCGGTGGCGATCTCCACCTGCAGCCAGATGGGGCGCTCACCGCTCGTGGTGGCGTTCTCGATGAGGAGGGTCAGGGTGCTGCCGGCCGTCAACTCCTGGTTGTTGACCGGCTCGAGGGGCTTGGGGGCGGTGATCGTCACGCCGGCGATCGGGCCGGCCACCGTCGGGCTGAGCGGATTGCGGCTCTTGCTCGATTCACATCCCACGAGCGCGAGGCCGGCGGCCATCCACGTCGTGAGCATCAGGGTTCGGGTCGGTCTCATGAAGCGTCCTCGCTCGTTCGAAGGAGGACCGCCACGTCCGTGCGGCGGACTACACCTCCTCTTCAGGCATATCGGACGATGGCGGGGGCACCATCAGTCCTTCCTTGCGCAGCAGAAAAATCAGGCCGCCGGGGAGCGAGGCGAGGATGAGCAGGGCCGCGCCGGCGATCGACAGGGCGAGGCCGGCGTCCACCGGGTGGCCCAGCATGCGGAACAGGTAGGAAAAGACGGCTTCGCGCACGCCGAACCCGTTGATGGAGACCGGCGCGAGCTGGATCACCAGGCTGACCGGCACGATGACCATGGCGTCGCGGAGCGGCAGGTCGATGTGCAGGCCGCGGGCCACGCACACGTAGAACACCACGACCAACCCCTGGACCACGAGCGCGCCGCCGAACGCCTGCAGCAGGCTGGCCCGGTCGCCCCCCGCCTTGGCCAGCATTGTCTCGAGCCGGCCCAGCCGCTCGGTCACCCAGTCCTCCCGCAGGCGGGCGAGTGGGCGCAGGCCACGCGTGACCAGGGCCGGTTGCGACACCACGATGGCCGCCGCGAGGGCCCCGCCGATGAGCAGGATCCAGAGGTAGCCGGTACCTGGCAGCGCGTGACGGAGGAGCAAGGACCCGCACGCCGCCACGGCGAACAGCGCGATCAGGCCGAGGACGCGGTCGAGCAGCACGACGGCCGTCGCCACGGTCCGCGACCCGGCCGCGCCGGCCGTGTCGGCGATCCGCACGAAGTCGCCGCCGATGTTGCTGGGGAGGAAGTTGTTGAAGAAATTGGCCACCAGGCAGGAGAGCGTCAGCTGCCAGGTCGTCGCGTCCACGTGCTGGGTGACCAGCAGCCGCCGCCAGCGCCATCCGCTCACGAGCAGCAGCACGGCCTGCACGAGGAGGGCGAGCGCAATCCAGCCCGGTTCGACCTGCCGCAGCCGGGCGGCGACGGCGCCCACGTCGGTCTGGCGGAACAACACCGCCAGCAAGCCGACACTGATGCTGAGTTTGAGGGCGAAGGAGGACGCGCGACGCACGCCACCGGAGATGGGCGACATGGAGTGAGGCAGGCCGGGCCCCCGCTTCGGCGGCCCAAGGGGAGAGACGGTACCATGGCCCCGGGAGTGGGTCTAGGCGCAGGCGCGCGCGACCCTCCTGAGGGCCAGCCGGGCCGAGCGCCGCGACGACCGCGGCGGCCGCGGCAGGTCAGCCGCTGGTCTATACTTGAGAGCTTGGCCGCGCCGGATGCCCCCCGTCGGGGGTACCGCCGCGACCGGTCGCCTTCCTGGAACCGTGACGCCCCCAGCCACGCCGCTCCGAATCCTGATGCTCGCGCCGGAGCCGTTCTTCGAGCCGCGTGGCACGCCGTTCAGCGAGTACCACCGCATCAAGGCCCTGGTCGAGGACGGTCATCACGTCGACCTGGTCACCTATCCGGTCGGCCGCGACGTCGACCTGCCCAACCTCCGGATCATCAGGTGCTGGCGGCCGCCGTTCATCAGGAAGGTGGCCATCGGGCCGTCGTTCACCAAGATCGTGCTCGACGCCTGCCTCACGCTCACCATCCTGCGGGTCGCCTTCTTCGGCGGGCAGCGCTACGACGCCATCCACTCCCATGAGGAGATGGGCGTGCTCGGCGTGTGGCTCGGGCGCCGGCTCAAGGTGCCGCACCTGTACGACATGCACTCGAGCCTGCCGCAGCAGCTCAACAACTTCCGCTATTCGCGGTCGAAGGCGTTGCGGTGGGGGTTCGAGCGGGCCGAGGACTACATGGTCCGCGGCTCGCAGGTGGTGATCACCATCTGCCAGGAGTTGCAGGACACCGTGCACGAGATGGGCGTCGGCGACCGCGCCGTGCTCATCGAGAACGTGATGGGGGGCGACGTCGACCCGGCGCCGGGACCCGGCCGGGAGGCCGTACGGGCCCGGTGGGGCCTGTCTGCCAGCCAACCGGTGGCGTTGTACACCGGCACGTTCGAGCAGTACCAGGGACTCGACCTCCTGCTCGACGCGAGCGTCGCCCTCAAGGCGCGCGTCCCCGGCGCCGCCGTGCTCGTCGTCGGTGGCGCGCCCGAGCAGGTCGCGGCGCTCGAGGCGCGGGCCAGGGCGGTCGGCGCTCCGCTGGTCCTGACCGGCCAGCGGCCGCCCGCCGAGATCCCGCACTTCGTCGACGCCTGCGACGTCCTGGTGTCCCCACGGATCTCGGGCACCAACACGCCGCTGAAGATCTACTCGTACCTGCGATCGGGACGCCCCATCGTGGCCACCAACCTGCGCACCCACACGCAGGTGCTGTCGTCGGAGTCGGCCGTGCTCGTGGAGCCGACGGCCGCGTCGCTGGCCGACGGGCTCGCCCGGGTGCTCGCCGACCGGGCCGAGGCGGCGCGCGTCGCCGCCGGGGCGCAGCGCCTCGCCGACGAGCGCTACAGCCGCGAGTCGTACCTCACCCGGACGCGGCGCGCCTATGCGATGCTCCTGGCCTCGATGCGCGGTGCCGGGACGGTCCCGGTGACCGGTGCGCCGGCCGCGCCGGGACAGGAGCCGCGGTGACGGCGCTGGTCACCGGCGTCACGGGGTTCACCGGCGGGCATCTGGCCCGCCACCTGCGACATCGCGGCGTCGCGGTGCGGGGGTTCGTGCGCGCGAAGAGCCTTGCGCGGCCGGAGGTCGCGTCGCTGCGGGAGGCTGGCGTCGAGATCGTCGAGGGCGATCTCACCGATGCGGCGGCCGTCGCCGCGGCGTGTCGTGGGGTCGAGGTGGTCTACCACATCGCCGCCACGTACCGCGAAGCAGGCCAGCCCGACAGCGCGTATCGCGCCATCAACGTGCAGGGGGTGCAGCACGTGATCGACGGCGCGCGGCAGGCCGGCGCCCGCCGCGTGGTGCACTGCAGCACCGGCGGCGTCCACGGGCACGTGGCCAACCCGCCGGCCAACGAGGATGCGCCGTTCAACCCGGGCGACGTCTACCAGGAAACGAAGCTGGAAGGGGAGCGCCTGGCCACGCTCGAGGGCCGCAAGGGCGGCCTCGAGGTGGTCGTGGCGCGGCCGATCGGCATCTACGGACCCGGCGACCTGCGCTTCCTCAAGATGTTCCGTGGCATCTCGCGCCGCCGGTTCCCGGTGCTGGGGTCGGGCGAGGTCTTCTATCACCTCACCTACATCGACGATCTCTGTGAAGGATTCCGGTTGTGCGGCGAGGTGCCGGCGGCGGCTGGCCGCACGTACATCCTGGGCGGGCCGCGCTACACGACGATGAACGAGCTGGTGGCGATGATCGCCGCCGAACTGAAGGTGGCGCCGCTGCCGTTCCACCTGCCGGTGTGGCCGTTCTGGCTGGCCGGCGCGGCTTGCGAGGCCGTGTGCATCCCGTTGCGGGTGCAGCCGCCGCTGTACCGTCGGCGGGTGGACTTCTACACGAAGAGTCGCGCCTTCGACATCACGCGCGCCCGCACGGAGCTGGGCTTCGCCCCGGCCGTCGACCTGCCGGAGGGCATCCGGCGCACCATCGCGTGGTATCGCGCCCAGGGCCTGTTGTGAGCGAGAAGATTTCGGTGCTGCACGTGTGCGACCACCTCGGGTGGACCGGGTCGCGGATGCACGGCGTCAAGCGCCTGTTCGCCTGGACGCTGCCGCGCTTCGACGCCAGCCGCTTCGACGTGTCGTTGGTGAGCCTGCGCAAGAAGGACACCTCCGAGGACACCCTCGAGCAGTTCGGGATCGACGTCACGTACCTGCACAAGGGCAAGTTCGACCCCGCCACGCTCACCGCGCTCCTGAAGGTCATGGATCGCAAGGGCACGCAGGTGCTGCACCTGCACGGCTACGGCGCGACGACGTTCGGCCGCATCGCCGCGGCGATGCGCGGCACCGCGGTGCTGCTGCACGAGCACGCCAACCACACGACGACGCCGTGGTTCCAGCAGGTGGCCGACTCGCTCCTGGCCCCGTACACGGACCTGGCGATCGCGGTCTCGGCCTCGACCGCGGAGTTCACCGTGCGGGCCCGCAAGATCCCGGCCGAGAAGATGAAGGTCGTCTACCTCGGCGCGCCGCTCGACGAGTTCGGGCGCACGCGCAGTCCGCAGGAGATCGCGGCGGCACGCGCCGCGCTCGGCATCGCGCCGGGAACGTTTGCCGTCGGCACGGTCACGCGGCTGATGCCGGCCAAGGGCAACCGGTACCTGGTGGAGGCCGTCAGGCCGATCGTCGAGCAGATCCCCGAGGCGCACGTCTACATCGCCGGGGAAGGCGAGTTGCGCGACGAGCTCGAGGCGCAGGCGCGCAGTCTCGGCATCACCGATCGTCTGCACTTCCTCGGCTTCCAGCGCGACGTGGCGGCCGTGCTCTCGGCCTACGACCTGGTGGTGTTCCCGTCGCTGTGGGAAGGGACGCCGCTCACCTCGTTCGAGGCGCTGGCGATGGGCAAGCCGATCGTCTCGACAGATGCCGACGGGCTGCGCGACATCCTGCGTGACCAGGTCGACGCGGTCATCGTGCCCAAGGAGGACGGACGGGCCATCGCCGATGCGGTCGTCGCCCTCGAACGCGACCCGGCGCGGCGCGCCGCCCTCGGCGCCGAGGCGCAGCGCACCAGCCGCCGCTACGACATCGCGGCCTACGTTCGCAAGATGGAGCGCCTGTACGAGTTGATGGCGCGGGTGTCGAGGCCGACCAGGCGCCAGGGACTGTTGCGCGAGGACCTCTCGTTCCTCGACAGCGGACCGCCGTCGCCGGCAATCGGCGTCGGCGCCCCGGGGGGCCGGGCGTGAACGTGCCCCGGGCCGCCCGGCTCGGGCGCGTGTGGAGCGATCCCGGTGCCGTTGCGACGCTGATCCTCGGCGTGCTGCTGCTCGGCTTCGCGCTGACGGTCAAGTTCCCGGTCGTCGCCTTCGGATTCCAGAGCGACGAGGCGACCTACTACAGCATCGGCCACAGCCTGGCCAGCGACTGGGACCTGCAGTTCCAGCGCCGCGACCTGGTGCGGGTCTACCGCGAGTTTCCCAGCGGCCCGGAGGGCATCTTCCTCAAGCGCGGACGCAGCGTGCACCTCGAGTTGCAGGCACGTCCGCCGTTCGTGGCGTGGGTGAAGGGGCCCGACCCGCGCGTCGATCGCCTCTACTACGGCAAGTCGTTCATCTACCCGCTCTTCGCTGCGCCGTTCATCGCGCTGGCCGGCACCAACGGCTTCCTCGTGCTGCACGCGCTGCTGCTCACCGCGTGCTTCGGCGCGGTGTATGCGTTCGTCCGCGCCCGGTCGTCATCGGCCGCGGCGCTCGCCTACGCGGTGGCGTTCCTGTTTGCCTCGGCCGCGCCGGTCTACTTCGTGTGGCTCACGCCGGAGCTGTTCAACCTCGCGCTGGTGCTGCTCGGGCTCTTCTTCTGGGCCTACAAGGAAGTCGCGCCGACGGCCGTGCCGACCGGCACCTGGCTGGACGGCTGGGGACGCCTGCTGCGTGGTCCGTGGTCCGACGTCATCGCCTGCGCCCTGCTCGGCATCGCCACGTTCTCCAAGCCCCTCAACGTGCTGGCCGCGGCGCCGGTGCTGTGGCTCGCGCTGCTGCGCCGGCAGTGGTGGCGCGTCGCCCTCGTCAGCCTCGCCTTCGTGGCCGCGACCGGCGGCCTGTTCCTGGTCAACGGGATCAGCAGCGGCGACATGAACTACCAGGGGGGCGGCGCCGACCGGGCGACGTTCTACGGACGCTTCCCGTTCCAGTCGCCCGAAGCGACCTTCGGCACCACCGGCATCGTGCGGGCCACCGACGGGCTGCTCACCGACGTCATCTTCAACCGCGACGCGTTGACCACCGTGCTGCGGCACAACGTCGTGTACTTCCTGTTCGGGCGTCACACCGGGCTGGTGCCGTACTTCTTCCCGGGCATGCTGACGCTCGGGCTCTTCCTGCTCGCCGGCCGCGATCGACGCGAGCCGTTCCAGTGGTTGGTGCTCCTGGCGCTCGCCCTGGCGTCCGTGGCGTTGCTGATCTACATGCCCTTCACGTACTCGGGCGGCGGCGGGCCGATCGGCAACCGCTATTTCCTGGGCTACTACGCGCTGTTCCTCTTCCTCGTGCCGGCGGCCATCACCGTGCGCACCGCCGTCGCCGCGGCGCTGGTGGGCGGGCTGTTCACCGCGCAGTTGATCGCCAACCCGTTCTACACGTCGTTCAACCCCGCGACCCACCCCAAGTACGGCGCCTTCCGGTGGCTGCCGATCGAGCTCTCGCTCGTCAACGACATCCCGGTGAACGTGACGCCGTCGCGGGCCAAGCAGCCGCTGGCCGGCGACCCGCCCGTGCAGGCCTACTTCCTCGACGACAACGCCTACAACCGCGAGGGCGAGTGGTTCTGGGTGCGCGGCGAGTCGCGCGCCGACATCATCCTGCGGGCGCCTGCCCGGCCGCATCCCGACGGCGCCTTCACGTCGTTGGCCATCGACGCGCTCGAAATCGAGATCGCCACCGGCGCGGCGGCGCCCGTCGTGCGCATCGACACGGGCGCGGAGCGGGTGCAGGTGGCCCCGGGCGCCAGGAGCGGCCAGGTGGTGAAGGTCCGGATGCCCGAGGGGTTCCCGTACAAGGCGATCCCCGGGCAGCCGCTCAACCGCGTGTACGCGATCTCCATCTCGGCAAGCGAAGGCTTCATCCCGCTCTTCGACGAGGGCGTGAACGACCGACGCTTCCTCGGCGCGCGCATCCGGATTCGCCCGCTGTACCGCGACGATCGGTATCAGCCGCCGCCTGCGCCACCGCCGCCTGCGAGATGAGCGGCGGTGGGATGCCTCGGCCCTGCGACCTTCCTGCATTCGGCATCGCAGCATTCCCGGCATTACCATCGTCAGTGAGCTGATATGTCCTACGCTTCCTCGCTCGAATCCCGCATCGCCAAGGCCGTCGCTCGTGCGTCGATCGAGCACCGGCTCATCGAGCCGAACGACCGCGTGATGGTCGGCCTCTCGGGTGGCAAGGACAGCTGGGCCCTGCTGCAGATCCTCGACGTCATCCGCCGGCGGGCGCCGTTCCCGTTCTCCTTTGTCGCCGTCAACGTCGACTCGGGCTACAAGGACTTCAAGCACGACGTGATCCGGAAGACCTGCGAGGAGCGCGGCTGGGAGATTCGCATCGAGCACACCGAGATCGGCGAGGTCATGGACGACCTCCTCGAGGCCAACGCCACCCCGTGCTCGCTGTGCGCGCGGCTGCGCCGGGGCGTGCTGTACCGCATCGCCGACGAGGTCGGGGCGACCAAGATCGCGCTCGGCCATCACGCCGACGACTTCATCGAGACCCTGCTGCTGAACCTGTTCTTCGGCGGCGCGCTCAAGGCGATGCCGGCGCGGCTGGTGTCGGACAACGAGCGGCACGTGGTGATCCGCCCGCTCGTGTACGTGTCCGAACAGGACGCCCTCGACTACGCGCTCGCCTCGGAACTGCCGATCGTCGGCTGCTGCTGCCCGGCGTGCGGCGACCTCGGCCTGCAGCGGCAGCGCCTCAAGCGACTGATCGGCGACCTCGAGCGCGAGCATCCCGGGATCAAGGCGTCGATGCTGAAGGCCCTGCAGAACGTCCATCCACGTCACCTCCTCGATCGGCGGCTCAGCCCGCTGGACGCGATGGCGCGTGCCGGGCATGTCGATGCCGATGACGAGGGGCGTGCAAGTGCCTCGGTGCACCCGCTGCCGGTCGTCGGTCGCACCGGCCGCGCCGCGGCGCCGCGCGTCTCGTGAGGGCCGTCCTCCAGCGCGTCCGATCCGCGTCGGTCACGGTCGAGGGCCGGGTGACGGGCGAGATCGGGGCTGGCTTCCTGGTGCTGCTCGGGGTCGAGGTGGGCGACACCGCGGCCGACCTGGCCTACATCGTCGACAAGACCGCCGCGCTGCGCGTGTTCCCGGATGCCGACGGCCGGATGAACGTCGACATCCGGCAGGCCGGCGGGGCGTTGCTCGTGGTGTCGCAGTTCACCCTGGCCGGCGATTGCCGCAAGGGACGACGGCCGTCGTGGGACGGGGCCGCCAGGCCGGAGGAGGCCCGCGCGTGGTACGAGCGCGCGCTCGAGGCATGGCGGGCGCACGGGCTGCCCGTCGAGGCCGGGGTCTTCCAGGCCGACATGCAGGTCGCCCTCGTCAACGACGGCCCGGTCACGTTGCTCCTCGACAGCCGCAAGCAGTTCTGACACCCTGTGCCCGCGGCGATCCGCGTCCGGTGCCCGGTGCCGGCGAGCGGGACGCCCGACCCACGTGTTCGGCCGCCCGACTCCCGACTCCCGACTCCCCACTCCCGGCCCATGCACTTCTGGAAAGCCCACGCCTACGGCAACGACTTCCTCTACGCCACGTTTGCCGACGTCGTCAGCGACGACCTGCCCGAACTCGCACGACAGATGTGCGGCCGGACCACGGGCGTTGGCGCCGACGGACTGATCCTGTTCGAGGAGCGGCGCAGCGGCGCGCGGATGCGGTTGTACAACGCCGACGGGTCCATCGCGGAGGTCTCCGGCAACGGCGTCCGCGGGCTCGCCGCCCTGTTGGCCCGGCAGCAGGGCATCGCCCCCGGCAACACGCTGCTCATCGACACCGATGCCGGTCCCAAGCGGCTGGAACTGCTGTCGCGCGACGAACGTCATCGGCCGGTCTTCCGGGCAGCCATGGGCGCGCCCGAGCACCTGACGCGGCAGGAGATCGAGGTCGATGGCGACGCCCTCTCCCTCGTCACGCTCTGGATGGGCAATCCGCAGGCCGTCTGGCTGGTCGACGTCCTCGACACGCGCGAGATGCTCCGCATCGGCGCGGCCCTGCAGCGCCACCCGGCGTTTCCCGATGCCGTCAACCTCGAACTGGCCCACGTGGTGAGCCCGACGGAAGTCGAGATCCTCATCTACGAGCGCGGCGTCGGCCCCACGCACTCCTCGGGGACCGGCTCCTGCGCGGCCGCCGTGGCCGCGGCCGCCTACGGGGGCGCCGAGCGGCGCGTCGAGGTCGTGGCGCCGGGCGGCCGGCAACGGGTGGACTGGCGTGACGATGGGGTGTTCCTGACGGGGTGGGCGGAAGTGATCTGCGAAGGCACCTGGCTGGCGTGAGGACGTTGCACGAGGCAATCGGCGCCGTCGAGACCTACTCGCCGGCCGAGGAGGCCTTCAACAGACGCCGACGCACGTGGGGCCTGTTCCTCGGGCCAGTCGTCTTCGCCCTCGCCTGGGTCTCGCCGCTGCCGCTCGATACCGCGCCGCACCGGCTGGCGGCCATCCTCGCGATGGTGGTGGTCCTCTGGATTACCGAGGCCCTGCCGATGGCGGTGACGGCGGTCCTCGGCCCGGTGCTCGCCATCGTGTGCCAGGTGGCGCCCGCGCGGGCGGCGTTGGCCCCGTTTGCCGACCCCATCATCTTCCTGTTCATCGGCAGCTTCATCCTGGCCGAGGCCATGTTCGTGCACGGCCTCGACCGCCGCATCGCGTTCACCGCGCTGGCCTCGCCGTGGGTCGGTACCAGCGGCGCCCGCATCCTGGTGACCTACGGGCTGGTCGGCACGACGATCTCGATGTGGATGAGCAACACCGCCACGACGGCGATGCTGTTCCCGATCGGCGTGTCGATCGTCGCGCAGCTGCGCCGCGGCGTATCGGGCCAGGACGAGGCCCTGCGCCGCTTCGCGACGGCGATGATGCTCATCACGTCGTTCGGCGCCTCGGTGGGCGGGATGGCGACCCCGGTCGGGACGCCGCCGAACCTGATCGGCATCGGCCTCATCGAGCGCATCACCGGCACCCACATCGGCTTCTTCCGCTGGATGGCCATCGGCGTGCCGTTGGTCGTGATCCTGTTTGCGTTCCTGGCGGTCTACTTCACGCGCACCAGCACCCGCGGCATCGAAGTCGGCGAGGCCAGCGCCCGGATCGTCCGGGAGGAACTGGCCCGTCTCGGTCCGGTGACGCGTGCCCAACGCAACGTGATGCTGGCCTTTGCCATCACGGTGCTGCTGTGGACCTTCCCCGGCGTGCTGGCCTTGCTCGGGCAGGGCGACTCGCCGCTGGCACGCAGCTACATGACCTCGGTACCGGAAGGCGTGGCCGCGATGCTCGGGGCGATGCTGCTGTTCGTGCTGCCGGTGCACTGGAACGCTCGCCGTTTCACGCTCACCTGGGAGGAGGCGGCCCGCATCGACTGGGGAATCGTGCTGCTCTACGGCGGCGGCCTGGCGATGGGCGACCTGGCGTTCTCGACGGGACTGGCGCGCGCCATCGGCGAGGGGATGACGGCCTGGTTGCCGGGGGCCGGGGTGGTCCTGCTCACGGCCGTGTTCACGGGCGTGGCGATCCTGCTCTCGGAGACCACCTCCAACACCGCCTCGGCCAACATGGTGGTGCCGGTCGCCATCGCGGTGGCGACGGCCTCGAAGGTGGACCCGATGCTGCCGGCGCTGGGGGCGACCCTCGGCGCCTCGATGGGCTTCATGATGCCCATCTCGACCGCGCCCAACGCCATCGTGTACAGCAGCGGGCACGTGCCGATCGGCGCGATGATCCGCTACGGCTTCTGGCTGGACGTGGCCGGCTTCGTGGCCATTGTCGGCGTGCTCGCGCTCATCGGCCCGCTCCTGTTCTGATCGCGGAAGCTGCGCCGGTCGCGAGCGGCGTCCTTCGCAGTTCCTGCCAGCCGACCCTGCCCCTCAGCGCCCGTGGCGGCCGCCTCGGGCCGCCGGCGCCGCCGCGCGCTCCTCGTCGAAGGTGCGGGTTGCGGCCCGAATCCGCTCGGTGAGGGGGGCGGCCAGCGCCAGGGCGTCGGCAAAGCGCTGGGCTTGCACCTGCGAGCGCGCTTCTTGCAGACCTTTCTCGCCGGCGGCAATCGTCTCCTGCAGGGTCTTGAACGCGGCGGTGGTCGACACGGCACGCCGACCGGTGGTCGGGCCGGCGGCGACGGCGGAGCCGAGGCGCTGCTGGGCGGTGGCAAGCGCGAGTTCGGCTTCGGTGAGGGCGCGCTCGGCCTGCCCGCGGGCGACGGCCTTCTTGTCTGCCGCCTCGCGGGCCGCATTCTGGGCCCGCTCGCGCGCGTCGAGGGCCTGGTTGAGGGCCTGACGGTAGTCGCGCTGGCCGACCGCCTCGTGGGAACGCCGCAGGGCGTCCTCGGCGGCGCTGAACTCCGCCGTCGCGTATTGCGGGGCGCCGGCGGCACGCGCCGTGGCGATGGCGCCTTCGGCTTGATCCATTTCCTTTTGCGGCGGCGCCGCGCAGGCGGCGACGGTCCCCAGAGCGAGCGCCGCGGCGAGGGCGCGCAGCACGGGTCGGCCCGTGCCCGGACGATCGAACATGCGCAGGAGTATACCGAGAGGGCGTAGTAGCATGTGGGGCTCGGCCCGGCGGCCGGCAGGGTCAGCGGGGGCGCGCCGGCCATGAAGGCGCTGGCACCCGAGGACCGGCCGCGCGAGAAACTGGTCGAACACGGGGCTCCGGCCCTCGGCGACAACGAGTTGCTCGCGATCGTCGTCGGACACGGCCATGGCGGGGCGAGTGCGCTGGACCTGGCCAATCGGCTCATGGGCGAGGTCGGGGGACTGCGGGGACTGGCGCGTGTCTCGCCAGCCGCCCTCCGACGCCGTGGTGTCGGACCGG
Source organism: Luteitalea sp. TBR-22 (assembly GCF_016865485.1). Classification (NCBI taxonomy): domain Bacteria; kingdom Pseudomonadati; phylum Acidobacteriota; class Vicinamibacteria; order Vicinamibacterales; family Vicinamibacteraceae; genus Luteitalea; species Luteitalea sp. TBR-22. Next base: position 3,042,974 of record NZ_AP024452.1, read on the forward strand.
TGACGGCCGGCCGCATCGTCGCGGCGGTGGAACTGGGGCGCCGGAGCGTGGTGCGCGCCGCGCCGGCGCGGCTGCAGGTGGCGGCGCCGGCGGACGCGGCGCGATACCTGCTGCCACGCTTTGCGAGCGCTGAGGTCGAGCAGTGCGGGGTGTTGTTGCTCGACGCCCGGCATCGGGTGTTGCACGCCCGCGTGCTCACCCGCGGCACGGCCGACGCGGCGACGATGCACCCGCGGGACGTGTTCCGCGAGGCGGCGCTGGCCGGGGCCGCGGCACTCGTGCTGTTCCACAATCACCCGTCCGGCGATCCGCTGCCGAGCCCTGAGGACCTGGCGCTCACGCAGCGGATGGTCGCGGCCGGCGAGGTGATGGGAATCGCGGTGGTCGACCACGTGATTCTCGGCGACTCGACCTACTGCAGCCTTCGCGACCTCGGCAAGCTGACGCGCTGACGACCTGACCATGCCTCGCTTCTACCTCACGACCGCCATCGATTACGTCAACAGCCGGCCCCACCTCGGGACCGCGTACGAGAAGATCACGGCCGACGTCATCGCCCGGTACAAGCGCCTCGCCGGCCTCGACACGCACTTCGTGATGGGCAACGACGAGCACTCGCAGAACGTGTTCCGTCGCGCCCGCGAGCTCGGCAAGGATCCCCTGGCCTACTGCGACGACATGGAGGGCCAGTTCCGCGAGGTGTGGCGGGCGCTCGACCTGTCGTTCGACGACTTCATCCGCACCACGCAGGGTCGCCACAAGGCGGCGGTCGAGACCATCGTCCGGCGGATTGCCGACGCGGGCGACCTGTACCAGGCCGACTACGAGGGGTGGTACTGCGTCGGCTGCGAGGCCTTCAAGCAGGAGAAGGACCTGGTCGAGGGACTCTGCCCGATCCATCGCACGAAGCCGGACTGGATCAAGGAACGCAACCACTTCTTCCGCCTGTCGGCCTACCGGGATCGCCTGCGCGCCCACTTCGCCGACCACCCCGACTTCCTGCAGCCGGAGAGCCGTCGCAACGAGATTCTGAGTCTCCTCGAGTCGGGCCTCGAGGACATCTCGATCAGCCGGGCGGGGCAGTCGTGGGGCATCCCGCTCCCGACCGACCCGAGCTCGGTGGTGTACGTCTGGTTCGACGCCTTGATCAACTACGCGTCGGCGGTCGGCCTGGGCACCGACCCGGCCCTGTTCGACACGTGGTGGCCGGCCGACCTGCACGTGGTCGGCAAGGACATCACGCGCTTCCACTGCGTGATCTGGCCGGCGATGCTGATGAGCGCGAAGCTGCCGGTGCCCCGGCAGGTGTTCGGCCACGGCTGGGTGCACCTGCGGGGCGAGAAGATGAGCAAGTCGCTCGGGACCGCCGTCGATCCGCTCGAGGCCGCGCAGCGCTTCGGTGCCGATGCCCTGCGCCTGTTCCTCACCAAGGAGATTCCGTACGGCGCCGACGGCGACTTCACCTTCGAGCGGTTCGAGGAGCGCTACAACGCCGATCTGGCCAACAACCTCGGCAACCTCGTGAGTCGCGTCACGGCGATGGGTGCGCGGTACCGGCAGGGGCACCTCACGCCCACCGCCTCGCCGTCACGTCTGCGTGACCTCGCCGAGACGACGGTGGGGGAGTACCGCGCAGCGATGGACGCCTTCGCCCTGCACCAGGGCGTGGCGTCGGTGTTCCGGTTGCTGGATGCGACCAACGAGTACCTGGCCGAGCGGGCGCCCTGGACCCTCGCCAAGGATCCCGCCAACGCCGCGGCGCTCGACGAGGTGCTCTTCACGGCGGCCGAGAGCCTGCGCCTGGCGGCCGTGCTGCTCGGCCCCGTCATGCCGGCCTCGTCGCAGGCCATCCTCGCGCGCCTCGGCGACCCGTCGCCCCTGGCGACACGCCGCCTGGCCACCGACGGCACGTGGCGCGCCGAGGGCGCGCGCACCGTCGCGGCCGGCGACGCGCTGTGGCCGCGCGCCGAGTCGGCCCCTGTCGTTCCTCCCGTGACGGCTCCGGCCGTCACCGTCGCCAAGCCTGGAGTTGCCTCCGTGTCCGAGCCAGAGTCGTCCCCCGTCCCCTCCGCCGCACCGCCCGCGGGCACGACCGCCCACGTTCCTGGCGCAACGCCGGTCCAGGTGGCCGTCGCCGCCGCACCAGAAGCCGAGGGCGGGGTCATCACCATCGACGACTTCATGAAGGTCGAGTTGCGAGTCGGCAAGGTGCTGGCCGCCGAGGCCGTGCCGAAGTCGAAGAAGCTGCTCAAGTTGACCGTGCAGGATGGCCCGGAGTCGGAGCGCACGATCCTGGCCGGCATTGCCGAGTCGTACACGCCCGAGGCGATCGTCGGCCGCACCATCGCGTTCGTGGCCAATTTGGCGCCCCGCCCGATGATGGGCCTCGTGTCGCACGGGATGGTCCTGGCCGCCGACACCGACGGCAAGGCGCAACTCATCTCGTTCGAGACGCCACCCGCACCCGGCACCCGCATTCGCTGAGATTTCAGAATTGCAGAATCTCAGAATTTCGGAAATTCAACAGCAACGTCAGGCTCCGAAGTGCTGAAGCGTTCGTGAAATTCTGAAATCCTGCAATTCTGCAATTCCGACAGTGCTGACAGGTGAACCGTTTCGATGCTGATTGACACCCACTGCCACATCGCCGGCGACGAGTTCGCCGAGGACCTCGACCTCGTCGTGGACCGGGCCCGCGCCGCAGGCGTCGAGCGTGCGATCTGCATCCTCGATGCGACCACCCGCGTCGAATTCGACAGGGTGCCGCGAGTGCGCGAGGCCTGGCCGGCGGTGCGGTTCGCGGCCGGCGTGCATCCGCACCATGCCGGCAAGGTCGACGCCGGCCGGGTGCGCGACGTGGTGGCGGCGGCCGTTGACGAGGTGGGTGCGGTCGCGGTCGGTGAGATCGGCCTCGACTACCACTACGATTTCTCGCCGCGCGAGACGCAGCGCGCGGTCTTCGGGGCACAGGTGGTCTTGGCGGTGGAGCGCCACCTGCCGGTGGTGATTCACACCCGGGAGGCCGACGCCGATACCCTCGCGGTGCTCGACGAGTCGGGGCAGGGGCGCGTGCGGGGCGTGTTCCACTGCTTCACGGGCGACCAGGCGCTGGCCGAGGCGGCCATCGCCCGGGGCTTCCACCTGTCCTTCTCGGGCATCGTCTCGTTTCCACGGGCCGGGGCGCTCCGGGAGGTGGCGGCGTGGGTGCCCGCCGATCGGTGGCTGGTGGAAACCGACAGCCCGTACCTGTCGCCGGCGCCGCACCGCGGCGGCCGCAACGAGCCGGCCCGCGTGGCCAGGGTGCTCGAGGTCCTGGCGGAGGTGCGAGGACTGTCGCTCGCTCAGGCGCGGGCGCAGGCGCAGGCCAACGCCGAAGCCGTGTTCGACGGGGTGGGCCCAACAGGTAGCGCTCGTTGACAGCGTTACCCTAATGTGTTGAGATTCCTGAGGTTCCGCACGTGCAGCCTTCCTCGTCTCCCTCTGATCTTGCGCAGTTGTTCGAGCCCGTCAGGGACGACCTGGAACGCGTCAACCAGGCCTTCCTGCGCCACATCGACTCGCGCGTCGAGCTGATCCCCGAGATCGGGAAGTACCTGCAGAACACCGGCGGCAAGCGCGTGCGCCCGGCCGTGATGCTGATGGCCAGCCGACTGGCCGGTGGGCACGACAAGAGCGACATGGCCGTGCTGTATGCCTCGGTCATCGAGTTCATCCACACGGCGACGCTGGTCCACGACGACATCATCGACGACTCGGAACTGCGGCGCGGCCGCCTCGCGGTGCATGCCCGCTGGGGCAACGACGTCACGGTCCTGCTCGGCGACTACCTCTACATCAAGTCGCTCGGGATGGCCCTGCAGTACGACCGCATCGACGTCCTCCGCGTGCTCTGCGACATCACGCTGAAGATGATCGAGGGGGAGCTCTACCAGCTCACCAAGAACGGCGACACCGAGATCACCGAGGACGAGCACTTCGACATCATCCGCCGCAAGACGGCGTACCTGTTCGCGGGCGCCTCGAAGATCGGCGGCATGGTGGGCGACATCACGCCCGCGCAGGAACAGGCGCTCTGGGATTACGGCTTCAATCTCGGCATCGCGTTCCAGTTGGTGGACGACCTGCTCGACTACACCGCCGACCAGGCCGCCCTCGGCAAGCCGATTGGCAGCGACCTGCGCGAGGGCAAGCTGACGCTGCCCATCATCCTGCTGCGCGATCGCGCCGCGGAGCAGTCACGGCCGATCATCGATCAGGTCGTTCGCGACGCCGACATCAGCGAAGAGGCCTGGCGGCAGTTGCTCGGCCTGCTGCGTGAGTACGACATCATCCCGCAGGTCACCCGCCGTGCCGGGGAGTACGCCGAGCAGGCCCGCGAGCAGCTCGCCTCGTTCCCGGAGAGCCGGGAGCGCGACGCGTTGGTCGGCCTGGCCGACTACGTGCTCGCCCGCGATCGCTAGGTACCCTAGGCGCATGCCCGCGCCCGCCGACCGCATCGACGCGCTCCGCGCACTCATCCGGCACCACGAGGAGCGGTACTACGTCCTCGACGATCCGGAGATCTCGGACGCCGAGTACGACGCGCTCGTCGGCCAGTTGCGCGATCTCGAGTCGGCCCACCCCGACCTGGTCACGCCCGACTCGCCCACGCAGCGGGTGAGCGGACGCCCTGCCGAGGGCTTCGCCACGGCCGAGCACCTGCGGCCGATGCTCAGTCTCGACAACGCGTACAGCGACGAGGACCTCGTGGCCTTCGACGAGCGCGTCCGCAAGGGTCTCGGTGGCGAGGACGCGGTCGCCTACGTCGCCGAGCTCAAGATCGACGGCCTCAGCATCGCGGTCACCTACGAGGACGGCGTCTTCGTGCGCGGCGTGACCCGCGGCGACGGCGTGGTGGGCGAGGACGTGTCGCTCAACGTCCGCACGATTCAGGCCATCCCCTTGCGCCTGAAGCAGGCGCCATCGGGTCGCCTTGAGGTGCGCGGCGAGATCTACCTGCCCCGCCCGGCGTTCGAGCGCCTGAACGAGGAGCGCGAGGCCGACGGCGAGCCGCTCTTCGCCAATCCCCGGAACGCCGCCGCCGGCACGTTGCGCAACCTCGACCCCGCCCTGGTTGCCAGGCGGGGGCTGCGCGCCTTCTTCTACCATGCCGTGCGGCCCGAGGACGCGGCCGGCGACGATGGGTTGCCCGCGACGCAGGCCGCGCTGATGCACGCGCTCGGCACGTGGGGCCTGCCGGTCGAGAAGCACTGGCGGCGCTGCGAAGGCATCGATGCGGTGAAGGCGTTCTGCGCGTCCTGGGCCGATACCCGGCAGTCGCTGCCGTTCGACACCGACGGCATCGTCATCAAGGTCGATCGCCGCGACGAGCGCGAGCGCCTGGGCTTCACCTCGAAGTTCCCGCGCTGGGCCACCGCCTACAAGTTCCCGGCGCAACAGGCGACCACGCGGCTGCTCCGCATCGACGTGCAGGTGGGGCGCACCGGCGCGGTCACGCCGCTCGCCGTGCTCGAACCGGTCCTGCTGGCCGGTTCGACGATCCAGTACGCGACCCTCCACAACGAGGAGGAGATCCGCCGCAAGGACATCAGGCCAGGCGACGAGGTGCTGCTCGAGAAGGGCGGCGACGTCATCCCGAAGATCGTCAAGCCGATCGTCTCGCGTCGCCAGGCCGGGTTGCCCCCCTTCGAGATGCCGACCCGGTGCCCGGTCTGCGCCAGTGCGCTCGAGCGGCCGGAGGACGAGGTCGTGTGGCGCTGCCCCAATCCGAGCTGCCCGGCCCGGCTGCGACGGAGCCTCGAGCACTTCGCGGGACGACGGGCGATGAACATCGACGGGCTCGGCGAGGCGCTCGTCGACAAGCTCGTGTCGCTGGAGCTCGTGCGCGATTTCGCCGACCTCTATCACCTGACGGTCGAGGGCCTGGCGGAGCTGAAGTTCGAGGCGCAGCCGCGCAGGAAGAGCGGCGAGGGCGACGAGCCCACGCCGCCGGCACGCACGCTCACACCGCGCCGCTTCGGCGAGAAGTCGGCCACGACGCTGGTCGCGCAGATCGACAACAGTCGGCGCAACGACCTGTGGCGCCTGATCTTCGGCCTCGGGATTCGCCACGTGGGCGAACGCGGCGCGCAGGCCCTCGCCTCGGCGTTCGGCACGATGACGGCCCTGGCGGGCGCCAGCGAGGCGCAGCTGCAGGCGGTGCCCGACATCGGCCCGGTGGTGGCCGCCAGCGTGCGGCGCTTCTTCGATGCCCCGGAGACGGCACGCCTGCTGGCGCGGCTCGAGGCCGCCGGCCTGAACATGGGTGCCCCCGTCGCCGACGGGCAGGGCCCCGGGCCGCTGGAGGGGCGGACCATCGTCCTGACCGGAGGGCTCGCGGCACTGACGCGTGACGAGGCGACCGAACGGCTCACGGCGCTCGGTGCCAAGGTCGCCGGGTCGGTCAGCAAGAAGACGTCGCTGGTCATCGCCGGCGAGGATGCCGGTAGCAAGCTGGCCAAGGCGCGCGACCTCGGCGTGCCGATCGGCGACGAAGCCACCCTGCTGCGCCTGCTCGCCGACCCGGCGACCTGGCCGCCTGCCTGAGACCTGAGCCTTGAGACCTGAGCCTGTATGAGCGGACGCATCCTGGTCATCGACGACGAAGCGGGGATCCGCGAGAGCCTGCGGATGATCCTCGAGTACGAGGGGTACGCGTGCCTGCTGGCCGCCACCGGTGAGGAAGGCATCGCCATGGCACGCAGCGAGGCGCCCGACCTGGTCTTCTCCGACATCAAGATGCCCGGCCTCGACGGGCTCGAAGTGCTGGCGCGGCTCAAGGCGATGGACGAGTCGCTGCCCGTCGTCATGATCTCGGGGCACGGCACCGTCGCCACCGCCGTGGAGGCCACGCGCCTGGGCGCGATGGACTTCATCGAGAAGCCGCTGTCGTCCGAGCGCGTGCTGCTCACCGTGCGCAACGGCCTCAAGGCGAGTCGCCTCGAGCAGGAGAACCGTCGGCTCCGCGGCGCCGAGGACGCGCGCTACAACCTGGTGGGCCAGAGTCCCGCCTTGCTGCAGGTGCTGGACGCCGTCGGCCGCGCCGCGCCGACCAACGCCACCGTGCTGGTGCTCGGCGAGAGCGGGGTCGGCAAGGAACTGGTGGCCCGGGCGATCCACCGCAACAGCCTCCGGTCGCGCGAGCGCTTCGTGCAGGTCAACTGCGCGGCGATTCCCGAGGAGTTGATCGAGAGCGAGCTGTTCGGCCACGAGAAGGGCAGCTTCACCGGCGCCACCGACAAGCAGATCGGCAAGTTCGAGCTGGCCGATCGCGGCACGATCTTCCTCGACGAGGTCGGGGACATGAGCCAGAAGACGCAGGCCAAGGTCCTGCGCGTGCTGCAGGAGGGCGAGGTCGAGCGCATCGGCTCGCAGCGCACGCTCAAGGTCGACGTGCGCGTCATCGCCGCCACCAACAAGGACCTCGAGGCGGCGATCGCCGACGGCACGTTCCGCGAGGACCTCTATTTCCGGCTCAGCGTGATCCCGGTGCACGTGCCGCCCCTGCGGGAGCGGCCCGAGGACGTCCCGCTGCTGGTGAAGCACTTCGCCGAGCTGTTCGCGGCCGAGGGCGGGCGGGCCCGCCGTTTCACCCCCGACGCGCTGGGCGTGTTGCAGCAGCACCGCTGGCGCGGCAACGTCCGCGAGCTGAAGAACACCGTCGAGCGCATCCTGATCATGGCGCGGGGCGAGGTGATCGACGTCGCCGACGTGCGCCAGTACCTGCGCGTCGACGGCCCATCCTTCATGCCCGTGCACGCGCCTGCGGCGCCCCCATCACCGGCCCCGATGGCGATGTCGGCCCCCAGCGTTGCGGCGCCGCTGGTGCCCGACCCCTGGTCGGCCGGCGTGCCGGTGTCGGCCGGGTCGGCGCCGACGGGCGGCGTGTCGGAGCCTCGTCCACCTCAGCCCAAGCCGACGACCCTGCGCGAATTCAAGGAGCAGGTCGAGCGCGAGTTCCTCGTCGAGAAACTGCGCGAGCACGGCTGGAACATCTCGAAGACGGCCGAGGTGATCGACACGCCGCGCTCCAACCTCTACAAGAAGCTCGAACAGTACGACATCAGCCAGGAGAAGGACGGGTAGAGCCGGCCGTCGGTATTCGGCGGTCGGCCATCGTGTGACGACGGGGGGCGCGAGAATCCGAAGGCCGTCCGCGCCGGGAAGGCCGTCGGGTATCATCCCTCTGCGGCAGTCGTCCAGGCGATCGCTGGCAATGGGCGCAAGTCCGTTGCTGGAGGAAAGTCCGAACTCCGCAGGGCAGTGCGCCGGGTAACGCCCGGGCGGGGCAACCCGACGGAAAGTGGCACAGAAAACACACAGCTGACGCGCACTTCGGTGCGCAAGCAATGGTGAAAAGGTGCGGTAAGAGCGCACCGCGCGGCCGGCAACGGACGTGGCAGGCAAAACCCCGCACGGAGCAAGACCAAATAGGGAGGCGCTCGAGGACGGCCCGTCCGAAGCCTCCGGGTAGGTTGCTCGAGGCCGTCAGCAATGCCGGTCCCAGAGGAATGATCGCTCGCTCGTGCGCCCGCAAGGGGGCGCGGGCCGACAGAATTCGGCTTATCGGACGACTGCAGCACTTGAGTCTGGATGTGCGCGCGAGGCGCGCGAGGAGACGCGGACGAGATGGCGTTCTATCTGGTGACGGGCGGGGCAGGCTTCATCGGATCGCACATGGTGGAGGCGCTCCGCGCCCGGGGCGACCGGGTGCGCGTGGCCGACAGCCTCGTCACCGGCAAGCGTGAGAACCTGGCGCACATCGATGACGTCGAGTTCCTGCAGGGCGACCTGGCCGACGAGGCGTTCGCCCGGCGGGCCGTCGAGGGCGTGGAGTACGTGCTGCACCAGGCGGCCATCCCCTCGGTGCCCAGGTCGGTCGAGGATCCCCTCTCCTCCAACCGGGCCAACATCGATGCGACGCTGAGCCTGCTCGTGGCGGCGCGTGACGCCGGCGTGCGTCGCGTCGTCTACGCCGGCAGCTCGTCGGCGTACGGCAACTCCGCCACGCTGCCCAAGCACGAGGAGATGCCGACCGCCCCGCTCTCGCCCTACGCGCTCCAGAAGCTCGTGGGCGAACAGTACATGCAGATGTTCACCACGCTGTACGGGCTGTCGACGGTGACCATCCGCTACTTCAACGTGTTCGGCCCGCGCCAGGATCCCTCGTCGGCGTATTCGGGCGTGCTGTCGCTGTTCATCCGGTTCCTCGTCGAGGGCCGCAGCCCGACGATTCACGGCGACGGCGAGCAGACGCGCGACTTCACCTACGTCGCCAACGTCGTCGACGGCGCGCTGCGCGCCAGCGTCGCGCCCGACGAGGCCAGCGGCCAGGTGATCAACGTGGCCACCGGCCGTCGCATCTCCCTCAACGACGTCTACCGCACGCTGAAGGGGATCACCGGCGCCACGGTGGACCCGGTGTACGGCCCGCCACGGGTCGGCGACGTGCGCGACTCGCTGGCCGACATCAGCAAGGCCTCGCGCCTGCTCGGCTACACGCCGATCGTGCACCTCGAGGAAGGCCTGCGCCGCACCTACGAATGGTTCGCCTCGACCCGGGTCGGCGCCTGATCGGCGGCGGCCGGTGACCTCGTCGTCGGCGCCGACGCTCGAGCGCACGCTCGGCACGTTCCAGCTCTGGGGCATCGCCGTCGGCCTGGTCATCTCGGGCGAGTACTTCGGCTGGAGTTACGGCTGGGCCTCAGCGGGCACCCTGGGCTTCCTCGTCGCGTCGGCATTCGTGGCGGTGATGTACGCCACGTTCATCTTCAGCTTCACCGAGCTCACCACCGCCATCCCGCACGCCGGCGGCCCCTTCGAGTACGCGCGGCGGGCCTTCGGTCCCGTCGGCGCGGTGATCGCCGGCATGGCCACCCTCGTCGAGTTCCTGTTCGCGCCGCCGGCGATCGCGCTGGCCATCGGCGCGTACATGCACGTGCAGTACGCGTGGCTCGAGCCGCGCTGGGTGGCCGTCGCGGCGTATGGCGTCTTCATGGGGCTGAACATCGCCGGGATGGCCATCGCCGCGAGCGTCGAGCTGGTGGTCACGCTGGTGGCCATCTTCGAGTTGCTCGTGTTCATGGCTGTCGTCGCGCCCGGCTTCCGGTGGCAGCATTTCCTGGCGGGCGGATGGGGCGGGGCTGCCACCTTCACGCCCGGCAGCCTGGCGGGCATCGTCGCCTCGCTGCCGTTCGCGATCTGGTTCTTCCTGGCCATCGAGGGGGTGGCGATGGCCGCCGAGGAGGTGCGCGACCCGCACCGCTCCATCCCGCGCGCCTACATCGGCGGCATTGTCACGCTGCTGGCCCTCGCCGCGGGCGTGATGCTGGCCGCCGGCGGGGTCGGCGACTGGCGGCAGCTGGCCAACATCAACGACCCGCTCCCGCAGGCCATGGCGCGCGTCGTCGGGGCGCAGAGCGGCTGGCTGCACATGCTGCTGTGGCTCGGGCTCTTCGGGCTGGTCGCCTCGTTCCACGGCATCATCATCGGCTACTCGCGCCAGATGTTCGCGCTGGCCCGCGCCGGCTACCTGCCCGCCGTGCTCGCGCGTGTCCACCCGCGCACGCACACCCCGTGGGTCGCCATCCTCGCCGGGGGCCTGGTCGGCGTCACCGCCATCTTCAGCGACGGCATCGTCTCGATCGCCGGCCAGACGCTGACGGCCTCCATCGTCACCATGTCGGTGTTCGGGGCGATCGTGATGTACATCGTGAGCATGGCCGCGCTGTTCCGCCTCCGCCGCCTCCAGCCGGATCTCGCGCGTCCCTTCACGGCGCCAGGCTACCCCTGGGTGCCGGGCTTCGCGCTGGGCGCCGCCTGCCTGTGCCTGGTCACGATGATCTGGTTCAATCCGGTGATCGCCGCCTGGTTTGGCGGCATGATGGGCCTGGGACTGCTGTCGTTCGTGCTCGTGAGGCACGGGCAGGAGCCCGGCCACCACTGACGCATGAGCACCTTCGCGCACGTCGTCGACGGCACGCGGCACGTCTTTGCCGACCTGCGGACGCTGCTCGCCCGCGCGACGCCGCTGCGCTCGGGGGACCAACTCGCCGGCGTGGCGGCGCGCTCGGCCGAGGAGCGGGCCGCGGCGCAGATGGCGCTGGCCGACGTGCCGCTGCGCCAGTTCCTGCACGAAGCCGTCGTCCCATACGAGACCGACGATGTGACGCGCCTGATCGTCGACACCCACGACGCGGCTGCCTTCGCGGCGGTCTCGCATCACACGGTCGGCAGCTTCCGTGAGTGGCTCCTCTCGGACGACGTCGACGCCGAGGCGCTGTCGGCGGTGCAACGCGGGCTCACGCCGGAGATGGTGGCGGCCGTGGCCAAGATCATGCGCGTGCAGGATCTGGTGCTGGTGGCGCGCAAGGCGCGGGTCGTGACCCGCTTGCGCAACACGATTGGCCTGCCCGGTCGCATGGCCACGCGCCTGCAGCCGAACCACCCGACCGACGATCTCGCCGGTATCGCCGCCAGCGTGCTCGACGGCCTGTTGTACGGGGCCGGCGACGCCGTGATCGGCATCAACCCGGCGCTCGACAACGTCGCGCAGGTGGTGCGCCTGCTCGAGATGCTCGACGCGGTGATCGGCCGCTACGAGATCCCCACGCAGTCGTGCGTGCTCACGCACGTGACGAGTACGCTGCAGGCCATGGAACGCGGCGCGCCCGTCGACCTGGTGTTCCAGTCGATCGGTGGCACGCAAGGCACCAACGAGAGCTTCGGCGTGTCGCTGTCCATCCTCGTCGAGGCGCGCGAGGCGGCCCTGGCCCTGAAGCGGGGCGCCACCTTCGATGCGGGCCTCGGCGCCAACGTGATGTACTTCGAGACGGGGCAGGGCAGCGCCCTCTCGGCTGGCGCCCACCACGGCTGCGATCAGCAGACCCTCGAGGCGCGCGCGTACGGGGTGGCGCGTCACTTCTCGCCGCTGCTGGTGAACTCGGTGGTCGGCTTCATCGGCCCCGAATACCTCTACGACGGCAAGCAGATCACGCGCGCCGGCCTCGAGGATCATTGCTGCGGCAAGCTGCTCGGCCTGCCGATGGGCGTCGACGTCTGCTACACCAACCACGCCGAGGCCGACGCCGACGACATGGACGTGCTGCTCACGCTGCTCGGCGCCGCCGGCTGCACCTTCGTGATGGGCGTGCCTGGCGCCGACGACGTGATGCTCAACTATCAGAGCACCTCGTTCCACGACGCGCTGTACGTGAGGCGCGTGCTCGGCCTGCGCCCCGCGCCGGAGTTCGAAGCCTGGCTCGAGCGCATGGCCATCCTCGCACCCGGTGGGGAGGCGCGGTTGCGCGAGCATCGTTCCGGGGTGCCGCCGGCCTTCGCCCGCGTGCTGGGAGAGCCCTCGTGAGCGACGCCGTCGTCACCAACCCCTGGAGCGCCTTGCGCAGGTACACGCCGGCGCACGTCGGGTTGGGCAGGGCCGGCGTCAGCCTGCCGACGGCGACCCAGCTGGCGTTCGCGCTGGCGCACGCCAGGGCCCGGGATGCCGTCCACGATCCGCTGGACGTGCCGCGGGTGCGGGCAGAGATTGGCGCGCTCGGCCTCGACACGCTGGCGCTGCACAGCGCCGCGCCCGACCGGGCGACCTACCTGCAGCGGCCCGACCTCGGACGTCGGCTCGACGAGGCCAGCCATCGTGCGCTCGACGTGCTGGGCCTGCCGTACCGGGCCGATGCGTACGACGTGGCGTTCGTCGTGTGCGACGGGCTGTCGTCGCGCGCGGCGCAGGCCCACGCGGCGCCGATGCTGCGTGAGGTGCTCGGCGCCCTGCGCGAGGGAGGTGGATGGCAGGTCGCGCCGGTCGCGGTGGTGGAGCAGGCGCGAGTCGCGGTCGGCGACGTCGTCGGGGAAGCGCTGCGGGTGCCGCTCGTGGTCGTCCTGATCGGCGAGCGTCCTGGCCTGAGCGCCCCCGACAGCCTGGGCGCGTACCTGACGTGGGATCCGCGACCAGGCCGCACCGACGCGGAGCGCAACTGCATCTCGAACATCCGGCCGCAAGGACAGCCCCCTGCGGAGGCGGCCCGTCGCCTGGTGGCGCTGATGATCGAGGCGCGGCGCCGCCGCCTGACCGGCGTGTCCCTGAAGGACCGGGAAGAGGCGCCGCGCGCCGCGAGCACGTTGCCGGGCTTTCTCATCGGCGACCCTCGGTCGACCGGGTAACTGCAGGACCCATCCGACAACGCGAGTTGGCGTCCCGAGGCCAGCGGCTCACCAGGCGCCTGCCGCCCGACGTGGCGTGAAGTCCTGCGTGAGCTGTGGCTTACGGACGAATGTCGGCGCCGCGCGCGGCCTGGCCCGCGGCTTGCTCCATGGGACTGCGTGCACACGCGCCGCATGTCGTCGTCGCCTGAGAACATCCAGCGGGCCAACCTCCCTGCGACGCGTCATCGGCCGTGTGCGCTCGCGCGCCATGGTGGCGCGCCGCTCACAGGAGGTTCCCATGTTCCGATCGCTGCTTCCCGCCGCCCTCGCACTCGTCGCCCTGTTCGCGCCGGTCGCCCCGGCCGCTGCCCGGGCGCAGGAGACCCGCGCCGCGGCCCCCGCACAGGTGGTCAACGTCAACACCGCCACGGCCGCGCAGTTCGAGGCCCTGCCCGGCATCGGCCCCAGCATGGCCCAGCGCATCGTCTCGTACCGGGAGAAGAACGGCCCGTTCAAGAAGCTCGAAGACCTGATGAACGTGCAGGGCATCGGCGAGAAGTCGTTCCTGAAGCTGCGTCCGTACCTGTCGGTGGGTGCGCCGGCCGAGGCCCGTGCCAGCAAGGACTAGCCAGGACGAGGCGGGGCGCTCCCGTCGGGGCGCCTCGCTCCCCGAGGTGCTGATCGTGGTGGCCCTCACCGGCCTGATCGGCGCCAATGGCCTGCACGCGCTCGACCGGATGCGTGCGGAACGCGCCGGGCGCGAGGCGGCGAGAGGGGTCGCTGCCGACCTGCGCGCCGTGGCGCAGGAAGCGCGGCGGACCCGCCGCACGCTGGCGGTGGAGTTCGACCTGCGTGGCCGCGCGCTCTGGCGAGTCGTCGTCGATGGCAACGGCAACGGCGTCACCGCCGCCGACATCCTGGCCGGCCTCGACATCGCCCGGCCATGGACGATGGTGGTGCGGGAGGGACGAGCGACCCTTGACGTCCCCAGGGACCTTCCTGCCGCCGACGGCGCGGGCGTGATCGCCGCCGGCAGCGATCCTGTCGTTCTCGGCGCGGCGCCACGGCTGACCTTCACCGCGCGGGGCACGGCAACCTCGGCCTCGATCTACGTGGTCGGGGCGTCCGGGGCGATCTACGTGGTGCGAGTTCTCGGCACCACGCAACGGGTCAGGCTGTCGTGCCTGGGCGCCGGCGACGCATGGGAGGTCTGTTGAGGTGAGCACGCTCGTCATCAACGAACGTCGCCGTGAACCGAGGACGGCGCCGGGGGAGGCGGGCGAGTCGCCGCAGGTGCCCGGTGCGCGGGTCCTCGAGGTGCTCGACAGGTCGGCGCACGGGCTGCGGTGTCGACTGGCGCAGCCCGTGCGACCGGGCCGCACCATGGCGATACGAGTGCCGGCTGGACAATCCGGCTTCGTGTTGCGACAGGGCTGGGTAGCGCGGTGCGAGGTCTGCCGCATCACCCGCCACGGCGTGCAGTACGAAGCGGCGTGGCGCTTCGACACGCCATGGCGAGATGAGTAGCAGGTACACACCCGGCTGGCGTGGCTTCTCGCCCCACTTGCGCCGTGGGGGCGTCAACGGCAGCCAGGGGCGACCTCGAGCCACCTGACCATGGCGCAGTGATTGAAGGTGTGCCGAGCGACACCCCTGATCGTGCCCGACGGGGCACCAGCGAGAGAGATCATGACCGACCCAGCTGCTGCGGCCTCGGCCGCGCTTGACGACATGTCCGTCGAACCCGCCGTGTTCCTCGAGCGAGCCGTCACGATCCTGCGTGCGGAGACGCAGGTACGCGAAGGGCTCGAGCGCCTGCTGACATTGACGGTCGGGCTGAACGATCCCACCGTCCATCTCGCCGGCGAACCGCTCGATCTCTCGCGTGGTCGCGGCGTCATCGCTGGTGGAGCGGACACCTTGCGGGTCACGGCCGCGGGTCCCGCCGAGGCAATGCGGGCCGCGGCGCCGTTGGTGGACGTCCTGGCGGCGTTGGGGCCGTTGATCCTCGATCTCGAGCGCAAGGCCGACATCCGGTCGGTGACCCGCACTCTCGGGCCCGAGCAAGGGGGCCTGCTGGGGGTGACGCCAGTGATGCGTCAACTGCACGAGCGGATCGCCCGCGCGGCGCGCAAGCCGTTCATCGTGCTGGTCCAGGGGGAGAGCGGCGCAGGGAAGGAACTGGTGGCCCGACGCGTCCACGCCCTCAGCGATCGCGCGTCAGGCCCCTTCGTCCCCCTCAACTGCGCGGCCATCGTCGAGTCACTGCTCGAGGCGGAGCTGTTCGGGATCGAGGAGCGAACGGCCACCGGCGTGCGTGGCCGCCGCGGCAAGTTCGAACTGGCCGACGGAGGCACGCTGTTCCTCGACGAGGTCTCGGACCTCTCGTCGTCGGCCCAGGCCAAGTTGCTGCGCGTCATCCAGGAGCCGACCATCGAGCGCGTCGGCGGCCACGGAGGCAGGCGCGTCGACGTGCGCGTCATCGCGGCGACGAACCGACCGCTCGA
Source organism: Luteitalea sp. TBR-22 (assembly GCF_016865485.1). NCBI lineage: Bacteria > Pseudomonadati > Acidobacteriota > Vicinamibacteria > Vicinamibacterales > Vicinamibacteraceae > Luteitalea > Luteitalea sp. TBR-22. The sequence continues at coordinate 3,058,678 of NZ_AP024452.1, forward strand.
GAGCCTCTGCCGGCGTGGCGAGTTCCGCTGGGATCTGTACTACCGGCTCAACGCCATCGAGATCAGCGTCCCGCCGCTGCGGTCTCGTCGCGACGACATCCCGTACCTGGTCGAGGCCATCCTCCAGCGATCGGCAGACGGGCAGCCCTACCGGGTGTCGGTCGAAGCCATGGAAGCGCTGCGTTTGCACGAATGGCCGGGCAACGTCCGCGAACTCGAGCGCGTCATCGAACGAGCGGTCACGCTCGCCCAGTCGCACCTGATCAAGGTCGAGGATCTGCCGGACGCGGTCACGGGACGGTACCGAGAGGTCTTCCTGCCCGGAGAGCAGGCCGGCGACACCATGCGGGAGTGGGGAAGCCGGTACGCACGCTACGTGCTCGAGCGCGCCAACGGGAACAAGCGCGAGGCCTGTCGCGTGCTGGACATCAGCTATCACACGCTGTGCGCCTACCTCGCCTACCAGCCCTCGTCGGAACCGCGCCGGCCGCGACGCGCGGCGCCGGTGGACCTGCCGGCGCCCGCGTCGGTGGCACGGCGCCAGGGCTCTTCCGCATACGCGCCGACGACACGCCCGCTGGCCACGCTGGTCCATGATGGGCCGGCGCCGGCTCTCGACACATGACGAACGCCTGCACTACAGTGACGGGGATCCTTCCCATCGCGTCGCCACGGGGCGGCGCAGGAGTATTCCATGAAGCACTTGCGTTCCTCGTTCCGCTTGTCCCTGCCGCTCGCCGGCCTGGCGACCGCGGCAGGCCTCGGCGCGACAGTCCTGGCGACGGCCCCGGCCGGTACCGGCGCGGTCGTGGTCGCCGCGCAGGCGGCGGCCAACACGCTGACGGCCGAGGAGAAGGCTGCCGGCTGGCGCCTGCTCTTCGACGGCACGTCCACCAAGGGCTGGCGTAACGCCCACGCCGACACCTTCCCGCAGAAGGGGTGGCAGGTGAAGGACGGCCTGCTCACCGTCCTCGAGTCCGGTGGAGGGGAAGCCGCACACGGCGGCGACATCGTCACGGTCGACGAGTACGGCGATTTCGAGCTCAAGGCCGACGTGCGCCTGTCCAAGGGCGCCAACAGCGGCATCAAGTACTTCGTCACCGAGAAGCTCGGCACGCCGGGCAAGGGCTCGGCCATCGGCCTCGAGTACCAGCTCCTCGACGATGCGGTGCATCCGGACGCGAAGATGGGCCGCGACGGCAACCGGACGTTCGGGTCGCTGTACGACCTCATCGCCGCGCCGACCAGCAAGCCGGTCAAGCCAATCGGCGAGTGGAACAGCGTGCACATCGTCTCCAGGGGCACCAAGGTGGAGCACTGGCTGAACGGCACGAAGCTGATCGAGTACGACCGCGCGAGCGCCGCCTTCGACAAGTTGGTGGCCGCGAGCAAGTACAAGGACTACGCCGGCTTCGGCAAGGCCAAGAGCGGCCACATCCTGCTGCAGGATCACGGCAACACGGTGTCGTTCCGCAATGTCAAGGTGAAGGGCACGGCGCTCCCCAACACCTAGGAGCCGACCTGGCGCCGTCGCTCGCGGGCGACGGCCGCCGGCCTTCCTTGAACCCCCACCCCTGAGCCTGTATTGTTGAAGGGTTGCGGCCCCTCCGGGCCGCGCCCCTTCAGCGGCATGACCCACTCGCAGCCTCCTCTCAAGCAGACGCCCCTGCACGCGACGCACCTCGGCCACAAGGCCCGGATGGTGCCGTTCGGCGGCTGGGACATGCCCGTCGAGTACTCCGGCATCACCGACGAACACATGGCCGTGCGGACTCGCGCGGGCCTGTTCGACGTCAGCCACATGGGCGAGATCGAGATCGCCGGCGCCGACGCCCTCGCCGCGGTCCAGAAGTTCTCGTCCAACGATGCCTCGCGGCTCGCCGTCGGCCAGATCCACTACTCCGCGCTGACCACGCCGCAGGGCACGTTCGTCGACGACCTGCTCGTCTACCGCATGGCCGACGACCACTTCCTGCTCGTGGTCAACGCCTCGAACATCGAGAAGGACTACGCCTGGATCCGCAGCCAGGTCGAGGAGTTCGCCGACGCGCCGGCCGTGAACAACAGCCAGCGGTACGCGCTGCTCGCGCTGCAGGGGCCGCTGGCCGCCGAGGTGCTCCAGACGTTGACCGCCGTCGACCTGGCGGCGATCAAGTACTACTGGTTCGAGAACGGCGAGATCGCCGGCGTGCGCGGCATGATCTCGCGCACCGGCTATACCGGCGAGGACGGCTTCGAGGTGTTCGTGCCCCCCGCACAGGCGCCGCACGTCTGGCAGGCGATCCTGCAGGCCGGGGCGTCGGCCGGCGTCGTGCCCGCCGGGCTCGGGGCCCGCGACACCCTCCGCCTCGAGGCCTCGATGCGCCTGTTCGGCAACGACATGGACGAGACCACCACGGTGCTCGAGGCCGGGCTCGGGTGGATCGTCGGCTGGAAGAAGGAGACCTTCAACGGCGCCGACGTGCTGCGCGCCCAGAAGGCCGGTGGCGTCGAGCGCACGCTCGTGGGCCTCGAGATGATCGACCGCGCGATCGCGCGGCACGGCTATCCCGTCATCGTCGACGGGCAGGCGGTGGGCACCGTCACGAGCGGCACGCAGACGCCGTTCCTCAAGAAGGCCATCGCGATGGCCTACGTGCCCACGGCGGTCGCGCAGCCCGATCGCCAGGTGCACGTCGAAGTGCGGGGCCGGCTCGCAGCCGCCCGCATCGTCCCCATGCCGTTCTACAAGCGGCCGAGGAGCTGAGCACGCCGATGTATCCCGCCGACCTGAAGTACACCAAGGATCACGAGTGGATCCGCGCCACGGCCGACACCGCCGACGTGGGCATCACCGACTACGCCCAGCAGCAGCTCGGGGACGTCGTCTTCGTCGAACTGCCGCAGGTGGGCCGCGTGCTCGCCCAGGGCGAGGTGTTCGGCACGATCGAGTCCGTCAAGGCGGTGTCGGAGCTGTTCTCGCCCGTGGCCGGCGAGGTCGTCGCGGTCAACGACGCGCTGACCAGCGCACCCGAGCAGGTCAACAGCGACCCGCACGGCGCGTGGATCATCAGGGTGCGCCCGAGCAATCCTTCCGACCTGGACAGCCTGCTCGACGCCGCCGCGTACACGCAGCACGTCGGCTGATCGCCGCCGCGTCGAGCTGCGGCCGCTCCGACGGGGCGGCCGCGGCCTCCGAGGCGTCACAAAGAAGAGCCGCGCGCCACACGAGCGCCGGCACGCACGTCCGTTCCCGCCGTACCCACACATGACCCAAGTGGCCACTGACGCGTTTGCCCTTCGGCACATCGGGCCCCGCCCCGAGGACCGCGACCGCATGCTGCACGCCCTCGGCGTGCCCTCCCTCGACGCCCTGATCGATCAGGTGGTGCCGGCCCACATCCGCCGCACCGAGCCGCTCGTCGAGCCGCCGGCCGAGACCGAGCAGGCGTTCCTGGCGCGGTTGCGCACGCTGGAGGCGAAGAACGCGCGCTTCCGATCGTTCATCGGCGCCGGATACTACGGGACGGCCACGCCCGCGGTCATCCAGCGGATGGTGCTCGAGAACCCGGGCTGGTACACGCCATACACGCCCTACCAGGCCGAAATCGCCCAGGGCCGCCTCGAGGCCCTGCTGACGTTCCAGACCGCCGTCAGCGACCTGACGGGGATGGACGTGGCCAACGCGTCGCTGCTCGACGAGGCCACCGCCGCGGCCGAGGCGATGACCCTGTTGCGCCGCGTGAGCAAGAAGCCGGCGGCGGCAACGCGCTTCCTGGTGATCGGCGAGGTCTTCCCGCAGGTCCTCGAACTGCTGGTCGCGCGTGCCGAGCCGCTCGGCCTGACGGTCGAGACCGTGCCTGCCGGAGCGGTGACGTTCGCAGACGACGTGTTCGGCGCGATCGTGCAGTACCCGGACGGCGTCGGGGCGGTCACCGACATCGCCCCGCTCATCGCGGCGGCGCACGCCGCCGGCGCGCTGGTGGCGGTCGGCTCCGACCTGCTCGCCCTGACCCTGCTGGTGCCGCCCGGGGAACTGGGGGCCGACGTGGTGTACGGCTCGGCCCAGCGCTTCGGCGTGCCGCTCGGCTACGGCGGCCCGCACGCCGCGTTCTTCGCCACCCGCGAGGCCTACGTGCGCCAGTCGCCCGGCCGCATCATCGGCGTGTCGGTGGACGCGCAGGGCGGCTCGGCGTTCCGCATGGCGCTGCAGACGCGCGAACAGCACATCCGCCGCGAGAAGGCGACCTCCAACATCTGCACCGCGCAGGCGCTGCTGGCCAACATCGCGGCCTTCTACGCCGTCTTCCACGGCGCCGAAGGGCTGCGGGCGATCGGCGAGCGCGTGCACGGGCAGGCGGCGCAACTGGCGGCCGCACTCACGGCGATGGGCCTCACGCAGCACAACGCGGTGTACTTCGACACCCTCCACGTGTCGGGGGTCGATGCCGCCACGCTGCGTGCCACGGCGGAAGCGCACCAGGTGAACCTCCGCTACCTCGCCGACGGCACCGTGGGCATCAGCCTCGACGAGACGACCACCGACGAGGACGTGGTGCTGCTGGCCAACGTGTTCGCCAAGGCCACCGGCCGCGGTGTGCAGGTCGCTGATGGCGCGCGGTCGGCGATCCCGGCGACGCTGCAGCGGACCTCGGCATTCCTCACCCACCCGGTGTTCACCGAGCACCGATCCGAACTGCAGATCACGCGCTTCATCCGGCGGCTCGAGCGCAAGGACATCGGCCTGGACACGTCGATGATCCCGCTCGGCTCCTGCACGATGAAGTTGAACGCCGCCGCCGAGATGCTGCCGATCACCTGGCCCGGCTTCGCGGGACTGCACCCGTTCGTGCCCGTCGAGCAGGCCTCGGGCTACCAGGAGATCTTCCGCGACCTCGAGCGCATGCTGTGCGACATCACCGGCTTCGCGGCCGTGTCGCTGCAGCCCAACTCGGGTGCGCAGGGCGAGCTGGCCGGCCTGATGGTGATTCGCGCCTACCACCTCGCCCGTGGCGATGCGCACCGCACCGTGGCGCTGATTCCCTCGTCGGCCCACGGCACCAACCCGGCCAGCGCCGTCATGGCGGGGATGAAGGTCGTCGTGGTGGCGTGCGACGCCAACGGCAACGTCGATCTCGCCGACCTGCGCGCCAAGGCCGAACAGCACAAGGACACGCTGGCGGCGCTCATGGTCACCTACCCGTCGACCCATGGCGTGTACGAGGACGCCATCCGCGAGATCTGCGAGATCGTGCACGCGCACGGCGGCCAGGTGTACATGGACGGCGCCAACATGAACGCGCAGGTGGGGCTCACCAGCCCGGCGCTCATCGGCGCCGACGTGTGCCACCTGAACCTGCACAAGACGTTCGCCATCCCGCACGGCGGCGGCGGTCCCGGCATGGGGCCGATTGGCGTCGCGCGTCACCTCGCGCCCTACCTGCCCTCGCACCCGGTGGTGACGACCGGCGGTGGCGCGACCGGCATCCACGCGATCTCGGCGGCGCCGTGGGGTAGTGCGCTCATCCTGCTGATCTCCTACGCGTACATGTCGATGCTGGGGGGCGAGGGGATGACCGAGGCGACGCGCTACGCGATCCTCAACGCCAACTACATCAAGGCGCGCCTCGAGGGGCCGTTCCAGGTGCTGTACACCGGCCGGGAGGGCCGCGTGGCGCACGAGCTGATCCTCGACCTCCGGCCGCTCAAGCAGGCGTCGGGCATCGACGAGATGGACGTGGCCAAGCGCCTGATGGACTTCGGTTTCCACGCGCCCACCGTGTCGTTCCCGGTGCCCGGGACGCTGATGATCGAGCCGACCGAGAGCGAGGGGCGCGACGAACTCGATCGCTTCTGCGACGCGATGCTGGCGATCCGCGCCGAGATCCAGGCGGTGATCGACGGCAAGGTGGACGCCAAGGACAACGTGCTGAAGCACGCGCCGCACACCGCGGCCGTGGTGATGGCCGACGAGTGGACGCGGCCGTACCCCCGCAGCGCCGCGGCGTTCCCCTTGCCGTGGCTGCGCACGCACAAGGTGTGGCCGACCGTGGGCCGTATCGACAATCCGTACGGCGACCGCCACCTGGTGTGCGCGTGCCCGCCGATGACCGAGTACGCGGAAGAGCCGGTCACGGCGTAGCAAATTTCAGAATTGCCGAGTTCACGATTTCATCACCATCGCCGCGCGTCGAAGGTTGGCGGTGGTGATGAATTCTGAAATCCTGCGATTCTGAAATTTCTTCTAGGCAAGCCGCGCCGGAATCGCGGCCTCGAATCCTGCCATCAACCGCCGCGTGATCGGCCCGGGCACGCCGGGCCCGATCCGGGCGTCGCCCACCTGCACGACCGGCACGATCGCCTTGGTCGTGCTCGTGAGGAATGCCTCGTCCACCGTCGCGAGATCCTCGCGGCGCAGCGTGCGCTCCTCGGCCGGCACGCCGACGGCGGCCGCGACCTCGAGTACGAACTGCCGCGTCACCCCGACCAGCAGGCCCGCGTCGACGGGCGGCGTGAGCAGCACGCCGCCGCGGACGAAGAAGATGTTGGACTGCGCGCACTCGCACAGCTCGCCGCGGTGGTTCTCCATCAGCGCCTCGGCAGCGCCCTCGCGCAGCGCCTGCTGCATGGCCAGCGCGTTGTTCAACAGGTTGTTCGACTTGATGGCGGGGTCGACGCTGCCGGGATGGTTGCGGACGACCGATGCCAGGGCGATGCGCACGCCCTGGGCGAGCGCGTCGGGCGCCGGGTCGACGTGCGGCTTGACGATGATGACGATCGTCGGTGTCGGGCAGGCCTGCGGGTCGTACACGATCTCGCCGACGCCGCGGGTCAGCAGGATGCGCACGTAGGCCTCGCCCTCGAGTGCCGCCGCCGTCATGGTCTCCCTGATACGGACAAGGAGCTGGTCGTCGTCGAGGGGACACTCCAGCGCGATGCGCGCCGCCGACGCCCGCAGCCGTCGCATGTGCTCCGGGTACAGGAACGGGCGGCCGCCGTACGTGCGGAGCACCTCGTACACGCCCTCGCCGAACAGGAACCCGTGGTCGAACACGGACACCCGCGCCTCGTCACGACCGTACAGGCGGCCGTCGATGTTCACCGCGACTGGCACAGCGGGGGAGGGTACCATGCATCCATGCGAGTGCTGACGGCGGCGCAGATGCGTGAAGCGGACCGGATCACCATCCAGGACCTCGGGATTCCGTCGCTCGTCCTGATGGAGAACGCTGGCCGGCAGGTCGTGGCCGCCATCGAGGCGATGTTCCCGAACCTGGCCATGCGGCGCGTCGCCGTGCTCGCCGGCCACGGTAACAACGGCGGCGACGGGTTCGTCATCGCCCGAACGCTGCTCGAGCGGGTGCTCGACGTGTCGGTGTTCGTGATCGGCCCGCTCGCCGAGGTGCGCGGCGACGCCCGGCACAACCTGGAGGTGCTCGGGCGGCTCGGCGCGTCGGTCGTCGAGATCGGCGACGAGCAGGCGTGGGAACTGCACTTCTCCGAGATCTCGACCTGCGACCTGATCGTCGACGCGATCTTCGGGACGGGACTCAAGCGGGCCCTCGACGGCATGTACCCGACCATCGTCGGCGACCTCAACGGCAGCGGCATCCCGGTGGTCGCGGTCGACGTGCCGAGCGGCCTGCTCGCCGACACGCACGAGGTGCAGGGGGAGGCCGTCCGCGCTGCCGTCACCGTGACGCTCGCTGCCCCCAAGATCTGCCACATCCTGCCGCCCGCCCAACGCGTCTGCGGCGATCTCGTGGTGGCCGACATCGGCATCCCGGGCGTGGTGATCGAGCAGATCGACGGCCCGCACGTGGAGGTCATCACGCGCGACGCCATCCGCAGCGTGCTCGAGCCACGCGACCCGGAGGCGCACAAGGGCGAGTTCGGGCGGGTGCTGATCGTCGCCGGCTCGATGGGCAAGAGCGGCGCCGCGCACCTGGCCGCGATGGCAGCCCTCCGGTCGGGCGCCGGGCTGGTCACCGTCGCCACGCCGAGGTCGGTGCAACCGATCCTCGCGGCCATGGCGCCCGAGTACATGACGATTGGCCTGCCCGAGGATGCCGACGGCCAGGTGATCCCCGACGGCATCGAGCGGGTGCTGGCCGCCTCGGCCGACGTGATCGCCATGGGACCGGGACTCGGCACCGGCGAGGGCGTCCGCGCCTTCGTGCACGGGGTGGTCGAGCGCGCCGGAGTGCCCATCGTGCTCGACGCCGACGCGCTGAACGCCTTCGCGGGCGAGCACGCGCAGCGACTCGCGGGCCGCGACGGGCACGACGTGATCATCACGCCGCACCCGGGCGAGATGGCCCGGCTCCTCGGGATCTCCACCGAGCAGGTGCAGCAGGATCGCCTGACGGCCGCCCGCACCTTCGCCGAGCAGCACCAGTTGCATGTCGTGCTCAAGGGGCATCGCACGCTCGTGGCCGCCCCCGAAGGCAGCGTGGCGATCAACATGACGGGCAATCCGGGGATGGCGACCGGCGGCACCGGGGACGTGCTCACTGGCGTGATCGCCGGCTGGTTCGGTCAACTGCTCGACGCGGAGGGGGCGGCGCGTCTGGGCGTGTACCTGCACGGCCACGCCGGCGACCTGGCCATGGCCGACCTCGGCGAGGCAGCGCTCACGGCCTCGGATCTGCTGACGTACCTCGGGGACGCCGTGCTCGAGCTCGCGGCCGAACGCAAGCCCGGCGACGACGAGGACGAGTGACCGAGGAGACGACCACCTCGGAGGCCGGGACGCGCGCGCTGGCGCAGCGCCTGGCGGCGACGCTCGCGCCCGGCGCCGTTCTGCTCCTGCACGGCGACCTCGGCGCCGGCAAGACGGCCTTCGTGCGCGGGCTCGCCGAAGGTCTCGGCATCCCCGACGACCAGGTCAGCAGTCCCACCTTCACGCTGGTCCACGAATATCGGGGCGGGCGACTCACGCTCCACCATGCGGATCTCTACCGCTTGCCGCAGGGCAGTGCGTCGATCGAGGAGCTCGGCCTTGACGAGACGGCCGAGGAGGGCGTGCTGGCGATCGAGTGGCCGGAACGGCTCGCGCGCCCCGTTGCCGGCGCCCTCCACGTCAGATTCACGATCGTCGACGAGTCGGCGCGCCGCATCGCGATCGGCGGCTCCTGAGGCAACCTCGCGCCGGCTCTACGCGGCCTCGGCCTCGGCTTGCGCCCCGCCGCCGTCGCGGGCCTCGCGGTCCGCGACGACGGTGGCTGACGGTGAGATGAGGGAGGCCCGCGCCTCACGCCGCTGCCGGTACTCGGCCCAGCACGCCGCGCTCAGCACCAGGATGTTCGAGCCGATCACCGGCGGCGCCTCGATCACCAGCCCGTAGGTCAGCCAGAGCGTCGCCCCCGCCATCTGCACACGGCGTAGCCGCTCCTGGCCACGCGTGAGGTAGGAGGCCGTGAAGACGGCCGTCGCCGCCCAACCGATCGCATCGGGCGTGCTCATGCCGATTCCGCCCGGACCAGCGCCGGCATCTCGGCGAGGGTGATGCGGTCGGTGCGGGCCCGCTCCCAGTCCTGCAGCGTGAGGCCGTAGCCGGCAAACAGCTCCCGGATGCGCGTCGAACTCCAGCCCGCCACGTGCCCGAGGATCGGCACCATCACGCTCAGGGCGCTGTCGCTGAGGAGCGTCCGGCGGGCGATGCGGGCGAGGTGGCGGTTCTCCGAGACGGCGATCGTGAACCCGTCGCGGTTGTTGACGTGGAGCATGACGTGGACGTCGGAACTGCCGTCGCCCACGTAGATGGTGTGCTCGGGACGGCTGCTGCTGCGCGCCTCGAGCTGCTCGAGCACGGCCACCTTGCCGTAGCCCGCCGGCACGTGCTTCACGGCGGTCACCTCCCCGGACACCTCGTCGAACTCCAGTTCGGTGCCGTGGATGTGGTCGGCCGGGACCACGCCGTCCAGCGCGGCGCAGATCACCTCGCGCGGCGCAGCCGAGATCACGTAGAACGAGAACCGGCAGCCCGGAATGCCGCGCGACAGCACGTCGACAAGCTGAGGGATGTCCTGCTTCAGGCGGACGCGGCGCCCGGCCTCGACCAGGTGCTCGCGACGCACGGCCCGGAACTCGGGGTCGTGGCGGAGCAGGTAGGCGAGCTCGCCCCCCTGGTGCACGAGGTTGCTTCGCGCCAACCCCGCAACCTTTTCCTCGAAGCCCGACGCGCCAATCAGTTGGCTCAGCACCACCCCCGAGTCGTTGAAACTGAGGGTCTGGTCGAAGTCGCTGGCCACCAGGAAGTGCACCGGTTCGTTCGTGGTTGTCATATCACTCCTCGGGAGCACGTCATGGCCTCCTGATAGACAGCATAGCAATCGCATAGTGGTCTGACCAGTAAAGTTTACGTAAACACTTCGACATTCGATGAATGCTTGAGTATCGACTGGGCGTACTGACAAGAACGGTGGTGCTTCGCCTGGAGTTGTCATAACATCTCGACATGCAACGCGCTGGCCTCGCCATTCCCAAGTACCAGGTGGTCTTCGAGGCCCTGCGGCGCGACATCGAGAGCGGACGACTGCCAGCGGGCGGGCGGGTTCCCAGCGAGGCCGAGCTGGTCGAGCGGTTCGGTGCCTCGCGCATCACGGTGGGGCGGGCCGTGCGCGACCTGCAGTTGCAGGGACTCGTGGAGCGGCGCGTCGGGGCGGGCACGTTCGTGCGGCGGCCTCCGGCGACGGCTGCCGTCGATTGCACGTTCGGCGTGCTGGTGCCCGACTTGCCCGACATCGAGATCTTCGAGCCGCTGGTGCAGGGGTTGCTCGCCGCGCCCGAATCGCGCGGCCACGCATTCCTCTGGGGCGGCGGCGAGGCGGCCCCCCACGACCGGGCCTCGGCCGCCTGGGGGCGGGTGCAGCAATACATCAACCGGCGCGTCGACGGCGTGTTCTTCGCGCCGATGGAGGGCCTGGCCGACGACGACGTGAACGTCCGGATCGTGCAGGCACTCGACGCGGCGGGCATCCCGCTCGTGCTCCTCGACCGTTCCGCGTACCCGTATCCGAAGCGCGGTCCGTACGATCTGGTGGGCATCGACAACCGGCGCGTCGGGTATGCCGTGACCGAGCACCTGCTGCGGGCCGGGGCCAGGCGCGTCGCCTTCCTCGGCGGGGAGACGGGCGTCTCCACCATCGATGGGCGGCGCGCCGGCTATCGCGAGGCGCTCGACGCGCTCGACGCCGACGCCTCGCTCGCACGACGACCGCTGCCCGCGCCCGGGGACCGTGACGCGGTGAGGGCGTATCTCGAGTCGCACCGTCCGGACGCGATCGTCTGCGCGCACGATCGCGGGGCCGCGCAACTGATGCACACGTTGCTGGCCCTCGGTTGCTCGATCCCGGGCGACATCCGGCTGGCGGGGGTGGACGACGTGGAGTACGCGGCGTGGCTGCCGGTGCCGCTCACCACGGTGCGGCAGCCGGTCCGGCAGATCGGGGAAGCGGCGATTGCCGCGATGCTGGAGCGCCGGGCGCACCCCGAACGGCCCGCCCGCGACATCTTCGTGCAGTGCACGCTGGTGGTGCGCACGTCCTGCGGCGCGATCGCGTGATGACATCGCGCCGCGCCGGCGCCGTCGGCGCCGGCCGGCCGTGTCCTGAGGTGCGTCTCGCCGCGCGATCTATCGCGGCAGCAAGGCGTCGAGTTCCGCGATCTTGACCTGCCGTCCGTACTGGTTCAGCTGGAAGGCTTCCGCGTACTTCACCTTCGAGCCGCGGTCCTGCCCGTAGCGGGCGATGAGCTGCGCGCGGTACTCGTTGGCACCCGCCGCGAGCCAGCCCTTCACCGTCTCGACGATGTAGGCCTTCCGGCCCGCCTCGTCCTTCGGCATGTTCGGGAGCGTCCGTCCCTGCCAGGAGTCGGCGTCGCCGAACTGCGAGGGCATCGCCGCGACGCACGCGAACTTCTTGTCGGCGACCGCGTCGATGTCGACCACGACGTCGGGCACGAACGTCTTCGGCACGTCGAAGCCGTCGGCGGAATTGAGGTAGATCGGGTTGCGCGGCGTCGCGGGGGTGTCCGGCACGAAGAACGGCGCCTGCACGACGATCGCGGTGTCGTTCAGGAGCACGCCGACGTTGCGGTGATCGGGGTGATAGTCGTAGGGCCGGTGGCCGATGACGATGTCGGCCTGCCACTCCCGGATCTTGCGCGCGAACTTGCGGCGCGTCTCGAGATCGGGCACCAGTTCGCCGTCGTGGATGTCGAGCACGTCGGTGGTGATGCCGAGGATCCGCGCGCACTCCTGCACCTCCCTGTAGCGCCGCTGCGCCAGCGGGCCACCGGCCTGCGAGAAGTGGCCGATGTCGCCATTGGTCGCGGCGACGAACTTGACGCGGTGCCCCTTGGCGGCCCACATCGCCGCCACCCCCGCGGCCTGCAGCTCCGCATCGTCGGGATGCGCCCCGAAGACGATGACGTTGAGCGGACGCTGCGCCGTGAGCGACGTTGACGAGGAAGCGAGGCCGAGGGCGAGCGCAGCGGAGGCGATGGCCGAGAACGAACGACTTCTCATGAGAGCTCCCGGAGAGGGAAGGACTCCCGGCGCCGAGGGGCGCCGGGCAAGTACACGCCGTTACGACCCGTCCGCCGTAGCCCGGAGGGCGCAGGCGGAAGGCCGAATGACCGAGGCCGCTGCGTCGTCCTACTTCGGGAACATGCCGTCGAGGTCGGCCGGCTTCACCTGGCGCCCGTACTGGTTCAACTGGAACGCCTCGGCGTACTTCACCTTGGAGCCGCGGTCCTGGCCGTAGCGCGCGACGAGCTGGGCGCGGTACTGGTCGGCGACGGCGGCCGAGCGCTGCTTGGCCAGTTCGAGGAGGTACGCCGGGCGCTTGACCGGATCGTCCGGCACGTCGGGCCGCGTGCGTCCCTGCCAGGAGTCCTTGTCGCCGAACTGCGAGGGCATCGCGCTGACGCACGCCCACTTCTTGTCGGCGGCGGCGTCGATGTCCACGACGACGCTCGGCTCGAACGGCTTGGGGTCGATGAAGTTGTCGGAGTAGTTCAGGTAGATGGGATTGCCTGTGGTGGCCGGCGTGTCCTGCACGAAGAAGGCCGCGCCGACGACGACCGCGGTGTCGTTGAGCAGGACGCCGACGTAGCGGTGGTCCGGGTGGTAGTCGTACGGACGGTGGCCCATCACGATGTCGGCCTGCCACTCGCGGATCTTGCGCGCGAACATGCGGCGGTACTCCAGCGTCGGCTCGAGCTCACCGTCGTGGATGTCGAGCACGTCGGTGGTGATGCCCATGATCCGGGCACACTCCTGGACTTCCTTGTAGCGACGCTGGGCCAGTGGGCCGCCCGCCTCGCTGAAGTGCCCGATGTCGCCGTTGGTGGCGGCGACGAACTTCACCTTGTGGCCCGCGGCCGCCCAGAGCGAGGCGACGCCTGCCGCCTTCAGTTCGGCGTCGTCGGGGTGCGCGCCGAACGCGATGATGCGGAGTTGACGAGGGGCCGAGGGCTGCGTCGCCGACACGGCGACGCCGAGGGCGAGCAGGCACAGCCCGAGGGAGGGGAGGAGACGACGAGTCATGCCGCGCATTCTATTCGCTGCGCGCGGGAATCGGGAGTGGGGAGTCGGGCAGCCCTCGGAGCCGTGGTGCCTGCCGGGTACTCGGCGACTCCCGACTCCCGATTCCCGACTCCCGTCGGGAGGCTACCGTTCGATCCGGTAGTTCGGGCTTTCCTTGGTGATGATCACGTCGTGCACGTGGCTCTCGCGCTGCCCGGCCGGGGTGATCCGGATCAACTGGGCGTCGCGCTGCAGCGCCTCGATGTTGGCGCAGCCGCAGTAGCCCATGCCGGCGCGCAGGCCGCCCACCAGCTGGTGGACCATGGCAGACACCGAGCCCTTGTGCGCCACGCGCCCCTCGATGCCCTCGGGCACGAGCTTGTCGGTGCCCTCGCCGGTCATCGCGTTCAGCTCGAACTCGTCCTGGAAGTAGCGGTCGCGCGAGCCCTTGCGCATCGCGCCGATCGACCCCATGCCGCGGTACTCCTTGAACGAGCGGCCCTGGTACAGGATGACCTCGCCCGGGCTCTCGTCGGTGCCGGCAAACAGGCTGCCGATCATCACCGTGCTGCCGCCGACGGCGATTGCCTTGGTGATGTCGCCCGAATACCGGATGCCGCCGTCGGCGATCACCGGAATGCCGTGCGGCCGGGCGGCGCGCGCGCACTCGGCGATCGCCGAGACCATCGGCACGCCGATGCCGGCGATCACCCGGGTGGTGCAGATCGAGCCGGCGCCGATGCCCACCTTCACGGCGTCGACGCCGATCCTGATCAGGTCGACGGTCGCCGCGCCGGTGGCGACGTTGCCGGCCACGAGGTCGACGTTCGGGAAGGCGTGCCGCAGCTTGCGGACCATCTCGAGGACGTTGACCGAATGGCCATGCGCCGTGTCGATGACCAGCACGTCGACGTGCGCGGCGACCAGCGCCGCGGCGCGCTCCATCGTGTCCTTGGCGATGCCGACCGCCGCGCCGACGCGCAGCCGGCCGAGCGGGTCCTTGCACGCCATCGGGTACTTGATCGCCTTCTGGATGTCCTTGACGGTGATCAGTCCCTTGAGCCGGTACTCGTGGTCGACGACCAGGAGCTTCTCGACCTTGTGGCGGTGCAGGATGTCCTGCGCCTGGTCGAGCGTCGTGCCCACTGGAACCGTAATCAGGTTCTCACGGGTCATGATCTCCTGGATCGACCGCTCCAGGCGCGTCTCGAACCGCAGGTCGCGGTTGGTCAGGATGCCGACCAGCCGGCCTTCCTTGCTGCCGTCCTCGGTGATCGGCACGCCCGAGATGCGGTACTTGCGCATCAACTGGTGCGCCTCGGCGATCGTCTGCGAGGGCGACAGGGTGATCGGGTTGACGATCATGCCGCTCTCGGAGCGCTTGACCCGGTCGACCTCGTTGGCCTGGTCCTCGATCGGCAGGTTCTTGTGGACGATGCCGATGCCGCCCTGCTGCGCGACGGCGATGGCCAGCGACGACTCGGTCACCGTGTCCATCGCGGCGCTGGCCAGCGGCACGTTGAGGCGGATGTTGCGCGTGAACCAGGACGACACGTCGACCTGCGTCGGCAGGATCTCCGAGCGGCGGGGCACCAGGAGGATGTCGTCGAAGGTGAGCGCGGTCTGCAGGCCACGCTCCACTTGTTCAGCGGGCGAGAGGGCGGCGAGGGTGTCCGTGGTCGTCATGGGATCAGGCACGTGAAGACACGAAAGGCCGACAGACGTCGGCCTCGTGGTGTTCGAACGGACGGGGAGCGGTGACGCGCGCCATCGCCTGCGTCACAGGCCCGCCCCGTGGCACTTCTTGTACTTCTTGCCGCTGCCGCAGGGGCAGTCGTCGTTGCGGCCGACCTTCGGCACGTCGCGACGCACGGTCCGCACGCCGGCGTCGTCGCCGCCGACGCGCGCCGGCCTGGGGGGCGCCGCTGCCGCGGCGGCGGGGGCGCCGAACAGGGCGCCGGCCGACGATGGCGCAGGCCGGTTCTCCTGCACGCGCTGCGGGCGCTGGAAGATGTCGGGCGTGGCCGGCGGCCGCTGCACCGCCGGGACCGGCGCGGCCTGGCGCGGCGCGGGCGCGGCGGGCGCGGTCACCGTCGCCTCGTCGCTGGCCTCGAGCGCCTCGGCGGGCGAGGGCTCCGAGCGGCCGAACATCGGCCGCAGCCGCCACAGGTAGCGGACGGTCTCCTCGTCGACGCGCTGCTTCATCGCCTCGAAGAGCGCGTAGCTCTCCTTCTTGTACTCGACGAGCGGGTCGCGCTGGCCGTAGCCCCGCAGCCCGATGCCTTCCTTCAGGTGATCGAGGCTGTAGAGGTGATCCTTCCACTGCCCGTCGACCACCTGCAGCATCAGGTTGCGCTCGATCGGCGCCAGCACGCTGCGACCGGCCATCGAGAGGCGCGCGTCACCCTCCACCGTCTTCATCTGCTCGAAGAAGGTGGGTCCGGCGATCTGCGGGATGACCTCCTCCGGCAGCTGCAGCAGGTCGCGACCGACGGCCGCTTCCTTCTCCGCGTAGGCGTCCTCGACCTCGTCCCAGAGCTCGGTGCGGATCTGCTCGGCGGTCATCGTCTCGAGCGGCAGGTCACGCAGGATCTGCTCGTCGACGCCGAAGACCCGCTCGATCTCCTCGCGCAACTGCGCCAGGTCCCACTGCTCGGGGTGGTCCTTCACGCCGGCGTACTCGCTGACCAGCGCGCCGACCAGGTCCTCGGCCAGCACCATCAGGTACTCGCGCGAGTCGACCTCGCCGTCCTCGAGGCGGATGCTGCCCTCGAGCAACTGCCGACGCAGCGCGTAGACGCTCTCGCGCTGCTTGTTCATCACGTCGTCGTACTCGAGCAGGTGCTTGCGGATGCCGAAGTTCTGGGCCTCGACCTGCTTCTGCGCGCGCTGGATGGCCCGGGTGACCATCCGGCTCTCGATCGGCACGCCTTCTTCCATCCCGAGGCGCTGCATCAGCCCCGAGATGTTGGCCGACCCGAAGATGCGCATCAGGTCGTCCTCGAGCGACAGGTAGAAGCGCGAGGAGCCCGGGTCGCCCTGGCGACCGGCCCGGCCGCGCAACTGGTTGTCGATGCGCCGCGACTCGTGGCGCTCGGTGCCGACGATGTGCAGGCCGCCGAGGGCGATCACCTGCGCGTGCTCGGCCCGACACTCGTCGTCGAAGCTCTTGAAGATCGCGTTCCAGGTCGGCGTCGGCACCCGGTAGAAGTTGTCGACGTGGCGGAAGTAGACGAACTCCTCGTCGTCGACGTACTTCTCCTGGCCGCGCGGCACCTTCTCGGCGACTTCCTCGGCCAGGCACTGCTGGCGGGCCATGTGCTCGGCGTTGCCGCCCAGCAGGATGTCGGTGCCGCGGCCGGCCATGTTGGTGGCCACGGTGACCTTGCCCAGCCGACCGGCCTGCGCGACGATCTCGGCTTCCTGCGCGTGGTACTTGGCGTTGAGCACCACGTGCTTGACGCCCTTGCGCTTGAGCATCGTCGACAACAGCTCGGACTTCTCGACCGAGACCGTGCCGACCAGCACCGGGCGCCCCTTGGCCTGCTGCTGCGCGATGTCCTCGACGATCGCGTCGTACTTCTCGCGCTGCGTGCGGTAGACGGTGTCGGGCTCCTCGACGCGGATCAGCGGCCGGTTGGTCGGCACCGAGATCACGTCGAGCTTGTAGATCTTGTTGAACTCCTCCGCCTCGGTGTCGGCGGTGCCGGTCATGCCGGCGAGCTTCTCGTACTTGCGGAAGTAGTTCTGGAAGGTGATGGTCGCGAGCGTCTGGTTCTCGCGCTCGATCTTCACGCCTTCCTTGGCCTCGACGGCCTGGTGCAACCCGTCGCTCCAGCGACGCCCCGGCATGATGCGGCCGGTGAACTCGTCGATGATGACGACCTGCCCCTCGTCGTTGACCATGTAGTCGACGTCGCGACGGAACAGCGTGTGCGCCCGCAGGCCCTGCTGCACGTGGTGGAGCAGGGGCATGTTGGCCGGGTCGTACAGCCCCCCGGGCTGCAGCCGGTGCGCGAGCAGCTGCTCGGCGTGCGCCATGCCGCCTTCGGTCAGCGTCGCCGTCTTGTGCTTCTCGTCGACGATGTAGTCGCCGGTCGCCTCGAGCGCCTCGCGCTCCTCGGCCTTGACCTGTCCCTGGATCACCGCGCCCGGCTTCAGCTTCGGGATGATGCGGTCGACCTCGTAGTACAGGTCGGTGGACTCCTCGGCCGGGCCCGAGATGATCAGCGGCGTGCGCGCCTCGTCGATGAGGATCGAGTCCACCTCGTCGACGATCGCGTAGAAGTGCGGCCGCTGCACCATCTGCGACAGCTCGAACTTCATGTTGTCGCGCAGGTAGTCGAACCCGAACTCGTTGTTGGTGCCGTAGGTGATGTCGGCCGCGTACTGCCGCTGCCGCTCGTCGTCGCGCAGGTCGTGCTGGATGACGCCGACCGACATCTCGAGGTAGCGGTAGATGCGGCCCATCCACTCCGAGTCGCGGCGGGCCAGGTAGTCGTTCACCGTGACGACGTGCACGCCCTTGCCGGCCAGCGCGTTGAGGTAGGCCGGCAGCGTCGCGACCAGCGTCTTGCCCTCGCCGGTCTTCATCTCGGCGATGCGCCCGCGGTGCAGGACGATGCCGCCGATCAACTGGACGTCGTAGTGGCGCATGTGCACCACCCGACGCCCGGCCTCCCGGACGACGGCGAAGGCCTCGGGCAGCAGGTCGTCGATCGACTCGCCGCGCGCCAGGCGCTCCTTGAACTCGGCGGTCTTGCCACGCAGCTGGGCCTCGGTGAGCTGCTGCATGGCAGGCTCGAGCCCGTTGATGCGAGCGACGAGCGGCTGAATCCGCTTCAGCTCGCGTTCGTTCTGCGTGCCGATGACCTTGGCGAGTAGGGTATCGAGAACCAAAGGGTCTACCAGGAGGCGGGCCCGGAAGCGGGCACCGCGATCCTCCGATTGTAGGGAACGGCTGGAGGGGAGGCAACCCTGCGCGTCCGGAGCGCAGGTCCTGCCGCGCCGGCTAACGAGCGTCGCGCGCCACGAGGTACTGCAGCGGATTGACGGGGCGACCGTCGATCCACACCTCGTAGTGGAGGTGCGAACCGGTCGAGCGGCCGGTCGAGCCCGCCTCGCCGACGACCTGCCCACGCGTCACCGAGGTCCCCGGGCGGACCCGGTAGCGGGACAGGTGGGCGTAGCGGGTCTCGATGCCGAACCCGTGCGACACGATCACCAGGTTGCCGTACTCGGGGTGGTACCGTGCGTCGGTCACCACGCCGTCGGCCGTGGCGAAGACCGGATCACCGAGGTCGACGTCGAGGTCGAGCCCCGGATGCATGCTCGCGGCCGCGGTGAAGGGGTCGCGGCGGGTGCCGAAGCTCGACGACAGGGCGCCGAGGGCGGGCCAGATGGCCGGCGTGGCGCGGGCCAGGGCGGCGCGGCGCTCGAGGCGGGGCCGGGCCGTTTCCAGCCGCGACTCGAGGGCCGACAGCATCTGCCGCACCACCCCGACGGCATCAGGTTGCGCGGTCGGCCCGGTCAGGGCGATGCGCGCGGCTTCCGGCGACAGGCCGCCGAGCGCCGACTGCTGGACGCCCTTGGGCAGCCGTCCCATCGCCGTCCGCTCGGTGGCCGACGGCGACAGCTTCGAGATGTCGTCCACGACCGACTGCAGCGACGTGATCTGGGAGGTCAGCGCCCCGGTCGCCGAGCGCATCGTCTCGTTCTCGGCGCGCAGGGCCGACAGTTCGCTCTCCAGCGACGCCCGCTGCCAGGCCGCCTTGCGCGACGCACCGAGCACCATCAGCATCACGAGCACGCACAGCCCGACACCGACCACCACCACCGGACGCAGCGAGAGCGTCAGCCGACGGACCACGCCCGTGCGGCGATTGGCGATGATGAGGCTGTAGCGTGTCGACAGCATGACGTCTCCTCGACCGGCGACGCGCGGACGCGTTCCGGACGGGTTCTCCCACCGTGGTGCTTGCAGGAACGGGCAGGCGCGGTGCGGAGGCACCGACCAGGCGGGCAGTCTAGCATGGGCGGTACTGGAGCGCCTCTGCCAGATGGCTGCGCTGCAGTCCCTCGGTCCCGGCGAGATCGGCGATGGTCCGCGCCACCCGCAGCAGTCGGTCGGCGGCTCGCGCGCTCAGGTCGAGCCGGGCCATCGCCTGTGAGAGCAGGTCGGACACGGCGGGGTCGCGCCGCAGGGCCTCGAGCGGCCGCCCCTGCAGGCGACTGTTCACCTCGCGCTGTCGCGCCTGCTGGCGCTGCCTGGCGGCCAGCACGCGGCTCCGGACCACCACCGTCGACTCGGCGTCCGGAAGTCGACTGGTGAGGGCGCCCGGGTCCACGGGTGGCACCTGGACGACCAGGTCGATGCGGTCGAGCAGCGGCCCGGACACCCGGGAGGCGTAGCGGTCGGCCTCGCCCGGCCGGCATCGGCACGCCCGGCGGGGATGGCCGGCGTAGCCACACGGGCACGGGTTCATCGCCGCCACCAGGAGGAAGCCGGCAGGGAAGGTCACCGTTCGCGCGGCGCGCGCGACATGGACCACGCCTTCTTCGAGGGGCTGCCGCAGCACGTCGAGCGTGCGCCGCTCGAACTCCGGGAGTTCGTCGAGCAACAACACGCCGTGATGGGCGAGGCTGACCTCCCCCGGCCGCGGCTGCGGCCCGCCACCGATGAGCGCCGCGGTCGAGGCCGTGTGATGTGGGGCCCGGAACGGCCGCTCGCCCAGCAGCCCGCCATCGGGCGGCACGAGTCCGGCCGCCGAATGGACCGCCGTCGCCTCCAGCGCCTCCTCGAAGGACCACGGCGGGAGCAGGCCGGGAAGGCGCCGCGCCAGCATCGATTTCCCGGCGCCCGGCGGCCCCGAGAACAGCAGGTTGTGGTTTCCGGCCGCGGCGATTTCGAGCGCCCGCCGCGCCAGCGCCTGCCCGTGCACGTCAGCGAGGTCGACCGTCGAAACCGGCCCGGTGCGCACGAGGAGGGGAGTGGGCGGGTCGGGCTCCCGCAGCGCCCGCAACGCATCGCCGAGCGACGCGGCGCCCCTGACGTCCACGGCCGGCACCAGGCGGGCCTCGGCGACGTTGGCGCGTGGCACGACGACCATGTCGAGGCCAGCGGCGCGTGCCGCGAGAGTGGCCGGGAGCACGCCGCGACAAGGGAGCGCCCGGCCGTCGAGGGCCACCTCGCCGAGTACCAGCGCCCTGGCCACCGCCTCGGCCGGCACCTGACCGGCCGCCGCCAGCACGGCAAGGGCGATCGGCAGATCGAAACTACTTCCCGCTTTGCGCAGGTCCGCGGGCGCGAGGTTCACCGTGATGCGATGCGGCGGGAACTCCAGTCCGGCGCTCCGCACGGCGCTGCGCACCCGGTCGCGGCTTTCGCGCACGCTCGCATCGGGCAGGCCGACGACGGTGAAGGCGGGCAGGCCGAAGCTGACGTCGGCTTCGACGCGCACCAGTTCTGCGGCGACACCGACCAGCGCCGCCGCGTAGGTGAAGGCGAGCATGGCCGCCCGGGGTGCAAGCGGCGTGCGCGCGGCGTGAAACGAAAAACGCGTGACATCCCTCGGGAATTCACGCGTTTCACGGTGACGGGACGCAACAACTGCGCGGCCGGGCGGCGCCGGCTGCGGCAGGAACTGCGCGCTACTGGGCGGCGGCGCGGGCGCCCCCGCGATTGACGCGGATGGTCAGGCGGTCGCCGATGTCGAGGCGGTTGCCCTTCATGCGGTTCCAGGTCCGCAGGTCGGCCACGCTGACATCGTAGTTGCTGGCGATGGCGTACAGGGTCTCGCCGCGCTTGACGCGATGGGTGACCACCCGCACGTCCTCGTCGGCCTCCGTGGTCGCCGCGCGCGAGGCCGCCACCGACTCGGGACGCGATGGCACGGACCGGGGCCCCGACGCGAGCAACGGCGCCGACGGAGCCCGCGGAATCAGCAGGCGCTGGCCGGGGCGCACGGACGCCTTCACGGCCAGGCCGTTGGCTTCGGCCAGGTCACCCCTCGACACGCCGAGGGTCCGGGCGATCGAGGCCAGCGACTCGCGGCGACGCACCGTGTGGAACTTCAACGCCGAGAGTTCCGAGGCATCCGCAGCCGTCAGCCGAGCCGACAGCGCCGGCCCGGTTCCGGCCGGCACCTTGACCTCGTACTCGGGATACCGCAACGGCGTGGTCCACCGTCGCAGTTCCGGGTTGAGCGCCTGGATCTCGTCGATCGAGGCGCCGGTCCACTCGGCGACGCGCCGCAGGTCGATCGCCCCGGCCACCCGCACCTTGTCGTACTCGAGCGCCTCGACGGCCGGCGCCTCGAACCCGTACTGCGTGGGGTTCTTGGCGATGATCACCGCCGCGAGGATCATCGGCACGTACTCGCGGGTCTCGCGCGGCAGGTACCGGTCGTCGGCGGTGAGCTCCCAGAAGTCGCTCAGGCCGGAGGCCCGCATGGCGCGCTGCACGCGCCCGGGGCCGCCGTTGTACGACGCCATGGCGAGATGCCAGTCGTCGAACATGTTGTAGAGCGTCTTGAAGTACTTCGCCGCGGCGCGCGTCGCCTTCTCCGGGTCGGCCCGCTCGTCGATGTACCAGTCCTGCTTCAGGCCGTGGTCGAGGGCCGTGCCGCGCATGAACTGCCACATGCCGCGGGCGCTGGCCCGGGACAGGGCGGTCGGCTTGAACGCGCTCTCGATGAGCGGCACGTAGGCCAGGTCGAGCGGCACTCCCTCGGCCCGAAACACGCTCTGCACCATCGGCAGGTACTTGCTGCCGCGCTGCAACCCGCCGGCGAGGAAGTCGCGGAGACGGCCCTGGAACAACTCCACGTAGCCGAGCACCCGATCGTTCAGCGGGATGGGAATGTCGTGCGAGGTCTGCGCGAGGTCCAGCTGGACCGTCTGCTCGACCACCCGCGCCGGGGCGGCCGGCGGTGCGAAGGTCGCCACCTCGAGCAACTGATCGATGGCCGCCGGCTCGGACGCCTTCTCCGTGAAGCCGTCGCCCTTCTGCAGGGCGAGCGTCTCGTGGGCGGCGATCCGGTCGACCAACCGGTCGAAGTGCTGGCGCAGCTTCGGATCGACCCGCGCTCCCTGTGGCGCGTCGAGCAGGACGTCGAGCGACTTGTCGAAGGCGGCACGCGCCTGCTCGAGGTGGCCCAGCGACAACTCGCGTTCGCCGAGCGCGTACAGGCGGTCGGCCTCCGCGATCAGCGCGGCGGCGGGGTCGACGACCGGCGCCGGCGCGGCCGGAGCCGCGGCCTCGTTGGCCGGCATGGGCGGACGGGGCGTCACCGCCACCTGCGGTGCCGGATTGCGGCTGCACGCCGCGGACGCCAGGAGGACTGCAAACGGCAGCCCGAACGTTCGTCGCATCTGGGCGCTCCCCTGCCGGACCAAACAGCACAACGTGCGTGCGACCGGCGGGTGGCTCGCTCCTGGGGGAGAGGAGCCGGTCAGGTGTTCCCTGCAGGCCGAAACCTGCGAACGAAGTTGGGGTCCGATCAAGTCGGACAGGAATCCAACGCCTTGGATCGGAGATCCGACCGTTCGGCGACCCGCGGAAGGTAGCACCGCCCGGGGACCGGGGTCAAGACAACCGTATGACGGACGGACAGGACTCAGGCGTCCACGAACACGTCGTTGGCGTCGCCCAGTTCCCGCGCCGCTGGAGTGACGATGGCCCGGGCGGCGAGTCGGATGCGCTGACCGGCCCGCAGGGCCTGTCGGACATCGTCCTCACAGACGAAATCGACGGCTGGCCCGACGTTCTGCACCTCGAGCGGCGCCGGCGGCAGGGGCGCTGCGGCGGCGGCCGGGTTCAGGGCTGGCGCAGACGTGGCGGCCCCACCGACGTGGCCCTCGGCGGGGCCGACGACGACCGTGGTGGCCGGCGTGATTCCGCGGCTGGCCAGGAACCCGTCGATGCGGGCCGACAGGGCAGAGGAGTCCAGTGTGCGCACGCGCTCGGGCACGGCGGGGCGGAGGCTCGAATCGGCAGCAGCCATGGCCATCGGGCGGGCGGCCGGCGATGGGCCGGGCGCCGGACGAAGTTCGTAGGCGACCCGCTTGATGTTCAGCAGGTGCATCGGCGAGATGTTGTCGGACGTGATGTTGCCGCCGTACCCGCCGCACCCCAGCGTCATGGCCGGATCGAGGCCGGTCGTCAGGCCCACCGACCCGTGCGTGGTCGGCGTGTTCACCACGATCCGGAAGGCCGGCTTGTGCAGGCCGAACTGCAGGACGACGTCGTCGTCGGTGGCGTGGACCGACATGGTATGGCCCATCCCGCCGTAGCGCAGGATCGCCTTGCAGCGCTCGCAGCCCGCCTTCCAGTCGTCGACGACGTAGTACGACAACACGGGGCAGAGCTTCTCGATCGAAAGCGGGTAGTCGCGCCCGACGCCGTCCAGTTGGGCGATCAACGCCCTGGTCCCGGCCGGCACGGTCAGGCCGACGGCCTGGGCGATCTCCAGGGCGGTGCGACCGACGAGGGCAGGGTTGGGCAGGCGCTGCGGCGTCACCAGGACGCCCGCGAGCTTCTGGGCGTCGTCGGCCGACAGGAAGTGCCCGCCATTGGCGGCCAGGGCCGCCTTCAAGGGTTGGTCGATGGCCCTGTCGGCGACGATCGAGTTCGGCGACGAGCAGAGCAGGCCGTTGTCGAAGGTCTTGCCGAGGATGATGTCGCGCGCCGCCTTCGGCACGTCGGCGCTCTGGTGGACGTAACACGGCGCGTTGCCGGGGCCGACGCCGTAGGCCGGCTTGCCGGCCGAGTACGCGGCACGCACCAGGCCGAGGCCGCCGGTCGCCAGGATGACGGCGACTTCACGCTGCCGCATCAGCTCCTGCGTGCCTTCGAGGGTCACCGTCTGCATCCAGCCGATGCTGTTGGCCGGGGCGCCAGCCCTGGCGGCGGCGGCCGCCATGATCTCGGCGGTGCGACTGATGCAACGGGCCGCCGACGGGTGCGGGCTCAGGACGATCGCGCAGCGGGCCTTGAGGGCGATGAGGATCTTGTACATCGCCGTCGAGGTCGGGTTGGTGGTCGGGACGATGCCGGCGACCACGCCGAACGGCTCGGCGATCTCGATGATCTTGCGAGTGTCGTCGCGGCGGAGCACCCCGACCGTCTTCATCGGCCGGATGAACTCGTACACCTGCTCGGCCACGAAGCGGTTCTTGGTGATCTTGTCTTCGTAGACGCCGAAGCCGGTCTCCTCGCGGGCCATCCGGGCCAGCGCCTCGACTTCGGAACGCACGGCCGCCGCCATGCCATCGACGATGGCGTCAATCTGGGCCTGGGACAGTTCGGCCAACTGGGCCTGCGCGAGGCGGGCGGCGCGCGCAAGGGCGCGGGCCTCGGCGATGGAGGCCAGGTCCTTGTCTGACGGGGGCGCGGCTGAGACGTCGGCCATGCGCAGCGAGGCCGGAGGCGGCTACTTGACGGCCGGGGCGGCGGGCTTGGGGAGGATCCGCTCGACTTCGGCGTGGGGGCGTGGAATCACGTGCACCGAGATCAGCTCGCCGACCCGGCGAGCCGCGGCGGCACCGGCGTCGGTGGCCGCCTTGATGGCGCCGACGTCACCGCGCGCCATCACCGTGACGTACCCCGCCCCGATGTATTCCTTGGCGATCAGCTGCACGTTCGCGGCCTTCACCATCGCGTCGGCCGCCTCGATGGCGCCGATGAGGCCACGGGTTTCGATGAGTCCGAGGGCGTCTCCCATGAATTCGTGCGGACTCTAGCATGTTGCCCCTGAGGCCGCAACGGTTTACCCTAGGCTGTTTGCCGGGGGCTCCCGGACCCTGGTGATGTCCGTTCCCTTCGTTTTCGAGGAGTACCGAGGCGTGAAACCCTTAGCCGCCTGCGTCGTCATGGCCATGGCCCTCTCTGCCGTGGCCGGGTGCAAGAAGAAGGAAGACACCCAGCCGCCCGTCGCGACCGCGACGTTCTCGTCAAGCCGCGCCAAGGCGCCGCTCGGCAGCCCCCTCGACCTGACGTACCGATTCGTCGTGGCGGCCAATGCGCCCGCGTTCGACAAGGAGTACCGGGTCCTTGTCCACTTCCTGGATTCCGACGACCAGCTGATGTGGACCGACGACCACTTCCCGCCGACCTCCACCAAGGACTGGAAGCCGGGGCAGCGGATCGAGTACGTGCGCACGATGTTCGTGCCGCAGTATCCGTACATGGGCCAGGCGACCATTCGCATCGGCCTGTACGACCCCGAGACCGGCGCGCGCCTGCCGCTGGGTGGGGAGAACGACGGCCAGCGGGCCTACAAGGCGGGCTCGCTCGAGCTGCTGCCGGCCTCCGACAACGTCTTCGTGCAGTTCAAGGACGGCTGGCATAACGCCGAGGTCGCGGCCGAGAACGCACAGGTCGAGTGGCAGTGGACCAAGAAGACGGCCACCCTCGCGCTTCGCAACCCGCGCCGCGATGCCACCTTCTTTCTGCACTTCGACGGCCGTCCGGATCTGGTGCCCGGCCAGGTGGTGACGGTGCGCATCGGTGACACGGTGCTCGACACCTACAACCTGACCACCACCGAGGAGATCATCCGGCGCATCCCGGTGACGGCCGCGCAGTTCGGCGAGGCCGAGAACGTCGACGTGACCATCGAGGTCAACCAGGCGTTCGTGCCGGCGCAGACCCCCGCCGCCAAGTCCTCAGACCCGCGCGAGCTCGGCATCCGCGTCTTCCACGCCTTCATCGAGCCGAAGTAGCTGTTCCGCCGTCCCAGGTAGGGCCGGGTGTCCCACCCGGCCGCCTCCCACTCTGGGCCGGTCTCGGCAGTCGAGGCACGGCGCGGTCGGAGACCGCGCCCTACCTACCCCCTGCTACACTCTGTAGCCGTGTTTCTCCGTCCATTCGCGGCCGTCCTCGGCGGGGCGTTCGTGCTCCTCCTGCCCGGCCTGGCCGCGGCAGAACTCGTCACGCTCGGCACCGGACGCACCGTCTCGGTCCGGAGCGTGCGCGTCGACGGCGACACGGCGGTGCTGGCGTTGCGGGGCGGGGGAGAGCTGACCTGCAACGTCGCCCTGATCAAGGGAGTGGCCCCGGACGAGGTGCCGTACCCCGAGCCGGAAGTCGAGCTGGCCGAGGCGGCGCCCCCGCCGGTCACCCGGCGAACGCTCAGCGACCTGGCCGACGAGGGCAGCCGGCCCTACCTGCCACTGATCGAGGCGGCCGCGAAACGCCATCAGGTGGACCCCCTCCTGGTGCATGCGGTCATCTCCGTGGAATCGCGCTTCCAGGCGCGGGCCCGCTCTCGCAAGGGCGCCATGGGGCTGATGCAGCTGATGCCGGCCACCGCGCGCGAACTGCAGGTCAGCAACCCCTACGATCCCGCGTCCAACATCGACGCCGGCGTGCGGCACCTGCGCCAGCTCCTCGATCGGTTCGACGTCCGTCTCGCCGTGGCCGCCTACAACGCGGGCGCCGGCGCGGTGCAGCGCTTCGGGGGCATCCCGCCGTTCCGGGAGACGCAGGCCTACGTCCGCCAGGTGCTGCAGTTGGCCGGGGTGTCCTGAGGCATGGAGTTCCGCTGCCGCCTGGCCACCGCATCCGGACAGATCTCCGAAGGCGTCTTCACGGCCGAGAGCGAGGCCGCGCTCCGGCGTGAGCTCGAGGAGAAGGGCCTTTACGTCCTCGACCTGAAGTCGGCGCGCCCGGGTCTGGCTGCCCTGCGTCGCTCCGGGGCGGGCGGGCGCATCAAGCTGCACGAGTTCCTGGTCTTCAACCAGGAACTGGCGACCCTGCTGAAGGCCGGGATGCCGCTGGTGCAGTCGCTCGACATCCTGCGCCGCAACATCCCCAATCCGGTCTTCAAGGGCGTGCTCGACGACGTGTACGAGAAGGTGCGGTCGGGCACGGCGCTGTCGGATGCCTTCGAGGCGCACCCGCGCCACGTCACGCCGATCTACACGGCCTCGTTGATGGCCGGCGAGCGCAGCGGCAGCCTCGAGCAGGTGCTGCGGCGGTACGTGGCCTACGTGCAGGTGCTCGGCGCGGTCCGGCGCAAGGTGGTCTCCGCGCTGGTCTACCCGGCCGTCCTGACGCTGCTCTCCATCGGCGTGGTGGCGATCATCGTGGTGCGGGTGGTGCCGCAGTTCAACGACTTCTATGCCGGGTTCGGCGCGGAACTGCCGCTGGCGACGCGGATGATCGTGGCCCTGTCCAACGGCATCCGCAGCCAGTTGCCGCTGCTGGCCCTGCTGGCGGTCGGCGCGGTCTTCGGCGGCCGCTGGCTCCTGCAGCAACCGGCGCAGCGGCAGCGCCTCGATCGGGTCATCCTGCAGTTGCCAGGGCTGGGTGGGATTGCCCGCCAGTTCGCGACTTCGCAGTTGAGTCGCACGTTGGCCACGCTCCTCGGGGGCGGCATCCCGTTGGTGACCGCGCTCGACGTCGCCAGCCGGTCGGTGTCCAACCGCCACATCGCGGCGCAGATGACCGACATCACGCGCCAGGTGCGGGAGGGTCAGCCGCTGTCGACCGCGATGGCGGCCAAGGGCGAGTTCCCGGACGTCTCAGTGAAGATGGTGGAGGTGGGGGAGGCGACCGGCGCCCTGCAGGACATGCTGAACGCCATCGCCGACTTCTACGACGAGGACATCGAGACGAAGCTGGGGCGGTTCCTGCTCCTGATCGAGCCGGTCCTCCTGGTCGTCATGGGCATCGTCATCGCCGCGCTGCTGATTGCGCTGTACCTGCCCGTCTTCCAGCTGTCGTCGGCGTTGAGCTAGCCGCGGAGGCCTGTGAACGTGAGCACATCGACCCTTCCCCCCGGACCGCCCGACCCGTCCGCCCTGCCGTTGCCGGAGTTGCCGGCCGTTGACGGCGGGCGTGGCGGCGCGGCGCGCGAACGCGAGGAGGCCCGGCGGCTGGCCGAGCGGTATCGGCTCGAGTTCGTCGACATGGACGCGTTCCATCTCGACAACGACCTGTTCCGGTCGATCCCGGCCGACGTCATGCTCCGGTACGGCTTCGTGCCGCACCGGCGCGAGGGCGACGTGCTGGTCATCGTGGTGTCGGACCCGACCGACCTGCTGATGATCGACGAGCTGCAGCAGTTGCTCGGCACCCGCCTGAAGGTGACCGTCGGCACCGCCTCGGCCATCCAGGCGATGCTGAAGAAGTCCGAGAGCAGCCAGCGGGTGCTCGAGGACGCGACCGAGAGCTTCCAGCTGCAGTTGCTCAAGGAAGACGAGAGCGGCGAGGAGTCGCTCTCGGTCGAGAAGCTCACCAGCGACATCAGCCCGATCATCAAGCTGATCGACTCGACGGTCTTCGCCGCGCTGCAGCGGCGCGCCAGCGACATCCACATCGAGACGCAGGACGACGCGGTGGTCGTCAAGTACCGCATCGACGGCGTGCTGCAGGCCGCCATGCGGCCGATCGACAAGCGCTTCGCCGGCCCGATCATCTCGCGCATCAAGGTGATGGCCGAGCTCGACATCGCCGAGAAGCGCGTGCCGCAGGACGGCCGCTTCAAGCTGCGGATGCGCGGCAAGACGATCGACTTCCGCGTCTCGGTGATGCCGAGCGCGCACGGCGAGGATGCGGTGATCCGCATCCTCGACAAGGAGTCGATCAGCGAGCAGTTCCGGGAACTGCGGCTCGACATCCTCGGTTTCCCCGAGGAGGAGCTGCGCCGCTTCCGCAAGTACATCCGCGAGCCGTACGGGATGGTGCTGGTCACCGGCCCGACGGGTTCGGGCAAGACGACGACGCTCTATGCGGCGCTGTCGGAGATCAAGTCCGTCGAGGACAAGATCATCACCATCGAGGATCCGGTCGAGTACCAGTTGAAGGGCATCGTGCAGATTCCCATCAACGAGAAGAAGGGCCTGACCTTCGCGCGCGGGCTGCGCAGCATCCTGCGGCACGATCCCGACAAGATCATGGTGGGCGAGATCCGCGACGCCGAGACGGCGCAGATCGCGATCAACTCGGCGCTGACCGGGCACCTGGTGTTCACGACGGTCCACGCCAACAACGTGCTCGACGTGCTGGGCCGCTTCCTGAACATGGGCGTCGAGGCCTACCAGTTCGTGTCGGCGCTGAACTGCGTGCTGGCGCAGCGGCTGGTCCGCAAGATCTGCGACGACTGCCGGCGGCCGGCGACGGTCACCGAGGCGCAGCTGCTCGAGGCGCGGATGGATCCGTCGCTGGCGCACACCCACACGTTCTACGAGGGGACCGGGTGCCTGGAGTGCAACGGGTCGGGCTATCGCGGGCGCATGGCCATCTGCGAGCTGCTCGACCTCACCGACACCATTCGTGACATGATTCTGGCGCGCCGCCCCAACTCCGAGATCAAGCGCGCGGTCCGCGACGAAGGCATGCGCTTCCTGCGCGAGTCGGCCGTCTCGCGTGTCCTGTCGGGCGAGACGACGCTGCGCGAGATCAACAAGGTCACCTTCGTCGACTGACATGCCGTCGCTTCCTGCCTGGCTCCAGACACGCCCGCCGACGCTCGGCCTGTACATCGACACGCGCCGCGTCACCGCCGTCCACGTCGAGCGCGACGGCGCCTCGCCGGTCATCCGCGCGATCGGCACCGCGGCACTGCCGGCCGGCGCGGTGACGCCCTCGCTCACCGCCACCAACGTGGTGCAGCGAGACGCCCTCGTGGCGGCCATCCGCGATGCGGTGGAGCAGACCGGCGTCCGCGCCCGCCGCGTTGCGCTCGCCCTGCCGGACACGGCCGGCAAGGTGTCGTTGCTGCCGTTCGAGACGCTGCCGGCCAACGCCCGCGACCTCGAGCAACTGGTGCGCCTGCAGTTGCGCAAGACCATGCCGTTCGCGGTCGAGGACGCCCAGGTCGCGTGGGCGCGCGGCGGGACGCTCGGCCCGACCACCACGCTGGTGGTCACCGCCATGCGCCGCGACCTCGTGCAGGAGTACGAGGCGGCGTGCGCCGCCGCCGGCCTGCATGCCGGGACGGTCGACCTGGCCACGTTCAACGTCGTCAACCTCGCCCTGCTCGGCGGGACCTCGGCGGCCTCCGGCGCCGGCGACGTCCTGCTCGTGCACGTGACGCCCGGGTACGCGTCCCTGGTCGTCCTGCGAGAGGGCGCCCTCATCTTCTTCCGGACCCGTCCGGCCGACGCCACCGAACCGGTGGCCGACGTGGTGCACCAGACCCGCATGTTCTACGAGGACCGCCTCGGCGGGCAGGGCTTCGCGCGGGTCCTCCTCGTGGCCGGACAGCACGTCGAGGACCGTGAGGCGCTCGCCCGCAACCTCGGCGAGCTGTTCGGCGCGGCCGTCACGCCGTTGTCGCTGCAGGGCGTCGCCTCGTTCGGCGATCGCGTCACCGCCACCGACGGCCTCGTCGGCCAGATTGCGGCGCCGGCCGGCCTCGTGTTGCGCGAAGGAGTCGGCGCATGATGCTGCGCGGCAACCTCGCGACGCGCCCGTTCTACAACGAGCGCGCCGTGCAGGCCGTCCTGGCAACGCTTGCCATCGGCCTCGGCCTCCTCAGCCTGCTGACCGTCTGGCAGCTCGTGTCGCTCACCGGACAGCAGCGTGAGCTGGCGGCGCGCATCGCCCGCGACGAGGGTCGAGCAGCGGCCCTGCGCGGCGAGGCGCAACAGGTCCGGAGCCGTCTCGACGCCGTCCGCCTCGACGCGACGATCAAGGCCGCCCGCGAGGCCAATGCGGTGATCGATGCGCGCACCTTCTCCTGGACCGCGCTGTTCAACGTCATCGAGCGCACGATTCCGGCAGACGTCCGACTGCAGGCGGTGACGCCGTCGCTCGAGCGGGATGCCCTGATGGTGCGGCTGGTGGTCAACACGCGGCGCGTCGAGCCGGTCGGCACGTTCATGGATCGCCTCGAGGCGGCCGGGGCCTTCCGCGGTCTCCAGTCGGTCGAGGAGCAGTTGCTCGAGGACGGCACGTACAACGTCGTGTGCATCGGTGAATACCTGGGCCCCGGCGCTCCCGCGCCGACGCCCGAGTCGGCACCGGCGGCCGCACCGGCTGCGGCGGGGGCGAACTGACATGGTGCCCGCCGCTCGCATCCTTGCCGATCGTCGTCTTCTGGTCGGCGGGCTGGGCGTATTGGCCGTCGCCAACCTCGTCGGCTTGCTGCTGGTGGTCGGTCCGCTACGGGCGCGCGTGCAGGGCCTGACCCAACGCGCCACCGCGGCCAGCCTGGCGGCCACCACTGCCGGGCGCGAGCTGGCCGACGCCCGACAGACGTCTGCCGGCAGCGTGAAGGCCGCCACCGACCTGCAGCGCTTCTACACGCAGGTGCTGCCGGCCAACCAGGCCGCCGCCCGCCAGGTCACCTTCGTGCGCCTCGCGCAGCTGGCGCGCGAGGCCGACCTCAGCTACGACCACCGCAGCTTCGACCAGGATCAGGTCGACAAGGACAGCACGCTGGTACGCGCCACGCTGAAGATGAACGTGTACGGCACCTACCGCAACCTGCGGCAGTTCCTGTACCGCCTCGAGACCGGCCCCGACTTCATCGTCGTGCGCGAGGTCGGCGTGGTGCAGTCGGACGACCAGGCCGAGCCACTCGAAGCCGCCCTGACGCTCTCGACCTTCTTCAAGGCAGACAATGGCCGCTGAGTCGCGCCAGCGCGTGCGGCTGCTCCTGGGCCTGCTGGCCGTGCTGGTCCTGGTGGCGTGGTGGCAGTTCGGCGGCAGTCCGGCCGGCTCGGCAGCCGTCCGGCCCCCGACACCGGCGCAGTCCGCGCCCACCGCGCCGGGGCAGACGCCGTCCGCCGTGCTGGCCGAGGGCATCGGCCTCGACCGGTTGAGCGAGGACCGACCCGCCCCGCAGGAGGGGGGGCGCGACCCGTTCCGGGGCGGTGCGGCCGAGCCGGCGCCGCCCGGCGCGGGCTCGAGTGGGCCGGCCAAGCCGGTCGCGCCGGTGGCGCCGCCACCGCCAGTCGTGCCGATGGGGCCACCCCAGCCGCCTCCGCCGCCGCCGATCACGGTCAAGTTCATCGGTGTCGTGTCGAGGCACGACGTGGGCAAGGTGGCCGTCCTCAGCGACGGCAAGAACGTCTACTATGGCCGGGCGGGCGAGATCGTCGACGGCCGGTGGCGGATCGTGTCGATCGGCGAGGAATCCCTCCAGATCGAGTACGTCGACGGCCGCGGGCGCCAGACCGTGCGCCTGACCGGGTGAGGCGGGCCGGGCGCGCGAGCGTGGGCAACCAACGACGAGGCAACGTGCAGACAGGCGTGACGATGCAGCGGGTGATGCGGGCGACGGGCGTGGGGGTGCTGCTGGCGGGGCTCTGCCTCGGCGCGGCGGCGTGCGCCTCGTCGAGCGCGTACAACCGCGGGCGTGAGGCGTGGCTCAAGGGGGAGTGGGACCAGGCGGTGGTCAACTTCCGCGAGGCGCTCCAGGAACACCCCGACCGCACCGACTACAAGGGCGCGCTGCAGCAGGCAATGCAGACGGCGTCGATGGCGCACCTCAAGGTGGCACGCGAGGCCGACGAGAAGGGCGACCTCGAACTGGCGATCGTGGAGTACCGCAAGGTCTACGAGTACGACCCGTCCAACCGCAACTCGATGCTGCGGGCCGCCGAAATCGAGAAGGAACTGCGCGAGCGGGCCGAGGCCGCGCGCCCCCGGCCGGCCATCGAGGCGATGCGCGAGACGGCGCGCCAGCGGTCGGCGCCGCCGCTGCTCAACCCGGCGTCGCGCGATCCGCTGGACATCAAGTTCTCGCAGGCCGGGTCGCAGGACGTGCTGACCTTCATCGGCAAGGCCACCGGCATCAACGTGATGTTCGAGTCGACCTTCCGGCCGGCGCAGATCACGGTCGACCTGACCGGCCTGTCGCTCGAGGAGGCACTGAACCAGGTGATGTCGGCCTCCAACAACTTCTACAAGGTCGTCAACCCGCGGACGATCATGGTCATCCCCGACACGCCGCCGAAACGGTCGGCGTACGAGGAGCAGGTCATCCGCACCTTCTACCTGTCGCACGCCGACGCGACCGAGCTGGTGCAGACGGTGCAGCAGATCCTGCAGCTGCCGGGCCTGCCCGTGCAGCCGCGCGTGCTCGCCAACAAGACGCAGAACTCGCTCACCGTGCGCGCCTCCGACCGGGTGATGAACATCATCGACCAGGTCGTGCGCAACAACGACAAGCCGCGCGCCGAGATCGTCGTCGACGTCGAGATCATCGAGGTCAACCGGGCGCGGGCCAAGGAAGTGGGCCTGAACCTGTCGCAGTACGCGGTGGGGGCGATCTTCTCGCCGGAGGCGCCTCCGGCCAGCGAGGGCGGCCAGCCGCCGTTCAACCTCAACACGATCACCCGCGGGATCAGCGCGGCCGACTTCTACCTGACCGTGCCGCAGGCGGTGGTCAACTTCCTGGCCACCGACAACAACAACAAGATCATCGCCAAGCCGCAGCTGCGCGGCATGGAAGGCAAGACGATCACGCTGGACCTCGGCGACGAGATCCCGGTGCCCAGCACGACGTTCGGCGGCCTCGGCGGGGGCGGCCTGACGACCATCCCGATCAACCAGTTCAACTACCGCACCGTCGGCATCAAGGTGAAGCTGAACGCGCCGCGGGTGACGCTGGAAGGCGAGATCGTGTCGGAGCTCGAGGTCGAGAGCAGCACGCTCGGCGCCAACATCGACATCGCCGGCCAGAGCCTGCCGACCTTCGGCACCCGCCGGGTGACCTCGGTCATCCGCATGCGGGAAGGCGAGTCGCTGATGCTCGCGGGGCTGCTGCGCGAGGACCAGCGGCGGGCGCTCACCGGCTTCCCGGGGCTGCTGCACACCCCGATCCTGCGACGCATCTTCGGCAACACCGTCGACCAGATCACGCAGACCGACATCGTGTTCCTGATGACGCCGCGCCTGGTGCGATCGTCGGAGATCACGCAGGAGAACCTCGACCCGATCTACATCGGCAGCCAGCAGAACCTCGGCCTGACGGGCGCGCCGCCGCTGATTGCCGTCGACCCGAACGCGCAGGCCGCGCCGGCAGCCCCGGCCACCGCACCAGCCGCGGCGCCGGGCACCGTTCCGCAGCCAGTGGCGACGATGCCGGTGGTGACGCCACAGACAGGGCAGGTGACCTCCACGCCGTCGGTGCTGCCCCCGTCGCCGCAGGCCGCGCCGACGCCGGCGCCCCCGCCGACGCCGATCACGCCGGTCCCGGAGGCGCCTGCCGGCGCAGCGCAGGCCGCGACCCCGCCGCCGCCCGCTGCCGCGCCGCCGACGCCGACCGCGCGGCTCGCCATCACCGTGCCCGGGCCGCAGTTTGCCGTCGGCGGAGGACCGTACACGGTGCCGATCACGATTGCCGGCGCGCAGCGCGTCTCGACGATCAGCGTGTCGGTGACCTACAACCCTTCGGTCTTGCGCGTGCGGACCGTCCAGCCGGGCACCTTCCTGGCGCAGGGTGGAGTCACGCCGACCTTCACGCAGCAGGTCGATCCCGGCGTCGGCCGGGTGGACCTGACCGCCCTCCGCCCCGGTGACCAGGTCGGGGCCACCGGCACCGGGCTGATCGCCACGCTCGTCTTCGAGGCGATCGCGCCGGGACAGTCTTCCATCACGCCGGCCGGCGTGGCGAGCACGCCCGAGCAGGCGAGCGTGGGCCTGCAACTGGTGCCCGCGACCGTCACCGTGCGATGAACATCCTCCTCGGCGGCCTGCGGCGGGTGCGCCGCGCTGCTGGCGGCGCGCGGGACGGCTACACGTTCGTTGAGTTGCTGGTGGTCGCGGCCATCGTCCTGATCATGGCCACGGCGGTGCTGCCGCTCAGCAAGGTGGGCATCCAGCGGCAGAAGGAAGTGGAACTGCGGCGGACCCTCCGGGAGTTGCGCACGGCCATCGATCGCTACAAGGACGCGGCCGACCTGCAGCAGATCTCCAACCTCGAGATCGAGCCCGACGACATGGGCTACCCGCCGGACCTCGAGACGCTCGTCAAGGGCGTGACCAAGGCCGGCGACGCGACGCAGACCAAGCTGCGCTTCCTCAGGCGCATCCCCGTCGACCCGCTGACGGGCGACGCCGAGTGGGGCCTGCGCTCCTACCAGGATCGCCCCGACTCGACGTCGTGGGGCGGGCAGAACGTGTTCGATGTGTACTCCAAGGCAGGCGGGACGGGACTCGATGGCACGCCCTACAGCGAGTGGTGAGGCGATGGTGATCCGCGAGCTGGCGGTGGAGCGCGCGCGGCGACGGCGGGGCTTCACGCTCCTCGAGATGATGGTGGTGATGGCGCTGATCGTCGTCATCGCCGGCATGGCGATGGCCAGCTACCGCAACGCCGTCACCCTGGCGCAGGAGGCCGTGCTGCGCGAGGACCTGTTCCGCATGCGCGACGCGATCGACCAGTACTACGCCGACAAGAACAAGTACCCGTCGTCGCTCGAGGCCCTGGTGAGCGACGGCTACCTCCGCGCCCTCCCCGAGGACCCCTTCACCAGGTCGGCGTCGACCTGGCAGGAGATCCCCGCCGAGCCCGACGCCAACAACCCGACGGCCGAGCCCGGCGTGTACAACGTCAAGAGCGGCTCGGACCGCATCGCGATGAACGGCCAGCCGTACAACGAGTGGTGAGCGCCGGGGCGCTCACCACCCTGGTGTGGGGCGATGTCGAGGGCCCGCGTGCGAACCGGGCACCTCGATCATCCGCTGTGGCGCCGAGTGCTAGCGGGTCACCGCTGCCACCGGCGTGACCGCGTCCTGGTCCTGCTCGCCGGTACGGATCCGCACGACGCGCTCGACCGGCAGGACGAAGATCTTCCCGTCGCCGACGTCGCCGGTGCGGGCAGCCTCCGTGATTGCGTCGATGGTGGGCTCGACGAAGCCGTTGCTCACGCCGATCTCGATGCGCACCTTCTCGGCCAGCGACATCTTGACGGTGGTGCCGCGGTAGTTCTCGACGTGTTCCGTTTCGCCGCCGTGCCCCTGCACGCGGCTGATGGTGAGTCCGCGCACCTGCACGCGGTAGAGGGCCTCGAGCACGGCATTGACGCGCTCGGGACGCACGATGGCGACGATCATCTTCATGCCCGGCCTCCTTCGGTCGATACGGCCGCGCCCGCGAGCACGCTGGGCGCGAGATCGGGGCCGATGAGGATGGCGCCGTCCCCGTGCGCGTACGCCTCTTCGCCATGGTCGCTGACGTCGAGGCCAAGGGCCTCGTCACGCGTCGTGGCGCGCAGCGGCAGCACGAGCCCGATCAGCTTGAGCAGCACGAAGGTCATCACCACGCTGTAGGCGAGCGCCGCGCCGATGCCGGCCGCCTGGATCGCGATCTGGCCGGGATTGCCACCGAGCAGCCCGTTGGCGGCGCCGCTCCACGCCTGGTCGGCGAACACCCCGGTGAGCAGCGCGCCCACCGTGCCGCCGACGCCGTGCGCGGCCACCACGTCGAGCGAGTCGTCAAGACGGGTCCGCGCCCGCAACATGATCGCGAAGTAGCTCGGGAACGCCGCCAGGGCGCCCAGCGCCAGCGACGAGGCCGGGCTGATGTAGCCGGCGGCCGGCGTGATGGCGACCAGCCCGACGACGATGCCGGTGGCGCCGCCGACGGCAGTCACCCGCCCCGTGCGGACCACGTCGAGGAGCGTCCAGACGACCAGGGTGGCCATCGGCGCCAGCATCGTGTTGGTGAAGGCGAGGCCGGCGATGCCGTTGGCCGACAGCGCGCTGCCGGCATTGAAGCCGAACCAGCCGAACCAGAGCAGTCCCGCGCCGAGCAGCACGAACGGCACGTTGTGGGGCAGCATCGCCTGCCGGCCATGGTCGGCCCGTGGCCCGACCACGATCGCCGCCACGGCGGCGGCGGCCGCCGCGTTGACATGCACCACCGTGCCGCCAGCGAAGTCCAGGGCGCCCATCGTCGCCAGCCAACCGCCGCCCCACACCCAGTGCGCGACCGGCGCGTACACCGCCACGACCCACAGGCTGATGAACGCGATGTAGGCGCCGAAGCGCATGCGTTCGACGATCGCGCCCGAGATGAGCGCGGCGGTGATCACCGCGAACGTCCCCTGGAATGCCATGAACAGCACATGGGGAATCGTGCCCTGCGGGTCCAGCGTCACGCCACGGAGCAGGCCGAACTTCAGTCCGCCAATCCAGGCCGTGCCGGGCGCGAACGCGAGCGAGTAGCCGACCAGGGCCCACGCCACGCCCGCGAAGCCCAACGAGATGAACGACATCATCATCGTGTTGAGCGCGTTCTTGGACCGGACCAGCCCGCCGTAGAAGAAGGCCAGGGCCGGGGTCATCAGCAGCACGAGGGCCGTGGACACGAGCATCCACGCCACATCTGCGTTGTTCATCGATCCTCCGAAAGGAGGCGACCTGCCGGGCGGGACGTCGGTGTCCCACGCGGGTCGCATCCACTCGGCTGATTGCTGTAGCAATTTCGATGCTCGCGACCAGTGACCCACGCTGTGACTTTTGCAAACTGTTGCCAGCGTGTGACTTCCGGCCGATTTGCCGGAGATGCCTACAGCACGATTACGACATTTTTGTCGCCCGATCAGGTGTGATCTGACATTCGTGTCGCCTCACTCGCGGCGGAAGCGACCCACGTCGATCCCGAGCTTCTTCACCTTGTAGGCAACGATGCGCTCGGTGGTGTCCAGCAGGCGGGCCGTCCGCGCGAGGTTGCCACCGGCCGTCTTCAGCGCGTCCTGGATGAGGTCGGTCTCCAGGGCGGCCGTGGCAGCGGCCAGGGACGCGCGCGGCAGGGTGCCCGAGACTTCGGCGGTCTGCAGGCTCGGCGGCAGGTCGTGTCCATGGATCACGCCTCCGGCGGCGACCAGGACGGCCCGCTCGATGCAGTTCTCCAGTTCGCGGACGTTGCCGGGCCAGTGATAGCTCATGAGCATGTCGATGGCCGTGGTGGCGAGGCGGCGGACGTCCTTGCCGTGCGCCGAGGCGTACTTCTCGACGAAGTGATCGGCCAGCAACAGGATGTCGGGCTTGCGGTCGCGCAAGGGCGGGAGGAACAGGGAGAAGACATTGAGGCGGTAGTACAGGTCTTCACGGAAGGTCCGCGCCTTGACCGCCTCCTCGAGGTCGCGGTTGGTGGCGGCGATGAGCCGCACGTTGACCCGAATGGTCTGCGTCCCGCCGAGCCGCTCGAACTCGCGCTCCTGCAGCACCCGCAGCAGCTTCACCTGCGTGCCCAGCGACAACTCACCGACCTCGTCGAGGAACAGCGTGCCGCCGTGCGCCAGCTCGAATCGGCCCTTCTTGGCGGTCCGCGCGTCGGTGAAGGCGCCGGCCTCGTGGCCGAACAGCTCCGACTCCACGAGGCCCTCCGGCAGCGCGCCGCAGTTGACCTTCACGAACGGCTTGCTGGCGCGGGCCGAGTGGTAGTGGATGGCGTGGGCGATGAGTTCCTTGCCGGTCCCCGATTCCCCCCTGATCAGCGCGGTGGTCTGGCTGCGGGCCACTTGCGTGACCTGCCCGAACAGGGCCTGCATGGGGCGACTGCTGCCGATGATGTTGCGGAAATCGTAGCGGGCCCGCAGTTCCTCGCGGAGCTGGGCGTTCTCGGCCACCAGTTGCTGCCGTTCGGCCTGCTGCAGCGCGTGGACGCGCACCGCGTACCCCAGGAGGGAGGCCACGACGCCGAGGAACTGCATCAGTCGCTCGACGTCGGCGTCCGGCCGATGGGGGCGCGCCAGGCCGACGGCACCCACGCAGGCGCCCGCAGCGCAGATGGGCACGCACAGGAACGAGGTGTCCTCGCCGCCGGCGGCGGCCTTGGTGTGGACGCCGGTCCGGTTCAGGAACAGCGGCTCCTGGCTGGCTTTCGGGACCACCACCGGGCGCCCGGTCTCGACGACCCGCCCGATGATGCCTTCCCCGACCCGATACTTGACCCGCTGCGCCGTCTGCCAGTTGATCCCGGTGGTCGCGGCCACCGAGAGTTCGCGCCCGTCGCCCTCGCGGAGCGCGATCAGCCCGCTGCGGGCCGACACCGCCTCCGCCACGTGTTCGAGGGCACGCGTCAGCGCCGTCTTCAGGTTGGGCGCCTCACTCAACACCGGGCCGAGCGACAGCAGGGCCGAGAGGTGATCCCTCTCGACCCGGTCGACCAGTTGCCTCGACATCCGGGCATAAGCCTACGCCTATCCGGCCCGGATGTGCCTCCCGATACGCGCGGCATGACGCAGTCGGCTGGTGCGGCCCGGTGCGGCGCCGCACCGCAGACCGCCCGTCCCCTCAGGGCGTGGCCACGGCGTACGTGAAGCCGAAGAGGATGGTGTTCTGCTGGGGCCGGAACTGGTCGGTGCGGTACTCGAAGAAGTCTTCGTCCGACCAATCGCGCCGGTACTCGACACGCAGGGCGAGGCCCTTGACCAGCGTGTGCTCGCTGGTGAGGGTGAGCTCCTTGATGGTCTGGGCGGTGCCCGTCATGTATCCATCACGATCCTCGAACACCTCGACGCGGGTTGCCAGGGCCCACGCCGGCAGGACCGTCACCCGACCGTAGCCGGCGATGCCCTGCCAGGCGTTGGTGACGTCGCCCACGGTGTCGCGGCCGATGTCGATGTTGGTCATCAGGGTGAGGCGGGGATTCACCGTCCAGGTCGCGATCGTGTCGTACAGGTTGCGCCAGCCGGCGGCGCCGTTGGGCCCTTCAGGCCCGCCCATCCAGGCCTGCGAGAGGGTCAGCGCCGGGGTCACCTTCCAGCTGACCGTGGTCGCCATCGTCTTGCCGCGGTTGTTGTCGCGGGCGTTGTTCCAGCCGTTGATGAGGTAGCCCGAGACCGACACCGTGTCGCTGACCGGCAGCGATGCGCGCACGCCGAGGTGGTAGTAGGGCGCCGCCCAGGAGAAGAGCAGGGACCGCGAGTAGTTCCAGTTGTATGCCGTCTCGGTCGGTTCGGCGCCGATCGGGGTGTTGAACTTGCCGACGTCGAACTGCAGGCCACGGCCGACCGGCGCCAGCACGCTGACGTACGCCTGCTGGAGGTACTTCAGCGCGCCATCGTCCGGATCGGTGGAGTTGACCCAGGTGGCGGTGGGACCGAAGCCGATGTCGGTCCGGAACCCGAGGCGACGCTTCTCGGTCGGCACCTGCTCGAAGGCGACTTCGAAGTAGCTGCCGGAGAACTGGTTGTCGTTCTCGTCGAAGTTGCGCAGCACGTTCTTGCCCGAGGAGGGTTCGTTGCCGTTGTAGGCGTAGTACGTGTCGCCGGTGGTCGACACCTTCGTCGGGCCGAACAGCCGCAACCAGGGATTGGTGGGACCCGGCGTGGCGACTTCGGCCGGCTGGGTCGTCGGCTGCGGGGCGCTGGCGTCCTGCGCCTGCTCCACGGGGGTGACTTTTTCGACAAGCGCCGCCGACGTGCCGACCGGGACCGCGCCGGCGCCGTCTGCAACCGTCGTCTGGGCGGCGACAGGAGCGGCCGACACCAGCCAGGCCGCGAACAGGGTCGGGACGACGCCGAAACGGCAGGTCCGTGAAGACAGGAGTGGTGCAGGAATGTTCATGCACCGCTTTTCTCTATCAAGCCGCGTGCCGTCGCTGGGCCCGGGGTCTCGATCTGGACAGCTAAGAGTCTAATTTTCAGCCAGTTACTTGAAGTTGGCCGGCATGCTGTCGCGAGAGCGAATCAGACAATTTTGTAGCTACATCGAGGCGTTTCGACATTCATGTTGCTCGATCGGCACCGACTGTCCTTCACATCGTCAATCAGAGCACTTTGTTTCAACGCGTCCGACGCGCGGAAAAAGCGCCGGACGCTCGCGCCGGCGCTTCTCTGGACTCGACGGGGCAAGTCCCACACCCGTCGAGGCTACTGAATCAGGATCTCGATGGTCGCAGTGCCGCGCTGGCCCGCGGCATTGACCACTTCCACCGACACCCGACGACGCCCCGCGGTCCCGTAGACCTTGCTCGTGGTCGGGCCGGTCGTGACGCGCGTGTCGCCGTCGCCGAGGTTCCAGTTGTACGCGACGATGTTGGTCCCCGACGCGGTTGCCGTGAACTGCACCACCGTGTTGGCGGCCGCGGTCGAGGGCGAGGCCGTCAAGGTGACGCTGATCGCCCGCTCCTCGACCGTCACGGTCGTCACCGCGGCGGTCGTCTCCCCGCCCGTGTCGAGCACCGACACGGTCACCTGGTACGTGCCCTTGCGCGCGTAGACCTTCTGGACCGTCCGTGAGCCGGTCAGGGCGCCAAGCGAGCGCCGCTCGCCGTCGCCGAAGTCGATGACGACGTCGCGGACCGGGTCGCCGTTGGTCTGCGGCTGCACGTTGACCGTGAAGGTCGTCGTCTCGCCTTCGCCCACCGCGGTCGACGGCCCGGTCAGCGTGATGATGGGGCGCGTGGTCACCCGCACGGTCGTGGTGGCCTGGACCGTCCCCACCGTCGCCGTGACGGTCGCTTCCCGCGTCGTCGTCAGCTGCGTCCGCGCTTCGCCGTTGCCGTCGGTGATGACCGTGGCGTCGCGCAGGCTGCCCGCGTTGGTGCCGAAGGTGACCGGCACGCCCGGCAGGCGCTGGTTGTTCTCGCCGGTCGCGACGGCCACCAGATCGACCGTGCCGCCGTTGGCCCCGACCGCGCTGGGCGAGGCCGTCAGGGTGAGCTGCGAGGCCGCCGCTGCCCCGACGCGAATCTCGATGGCCTCGGCCTGCGCACCACCGGAGAAGGCCCGTACCTGGGCGATCCCCGATGCCGCCCCGGCGTTGAGCCGTACGGTGGCCTTGCCGCCGCTGGTACGAGCTTCGGCCGGATCGATCGTGCCCAGCGTGGTGGTGAAGTTGACCTGGGTGCCGTTCTGCACCGGAACGCCACCCGGTTCGGTGACGTTGGCCGTGATCTCCACGGTGCCGTTGAGCGCCACGACGGTCTGGGCCGCGAAGAGCGTGACGGCCGAGTCGGTGGGGGCCGTGAGCGGCGCCTTGTTGCAGGCGCCGGCGACCAACGCGACCGACAGGGGCACCATGCCGAGAAGGACCCTCAAGGCCATCGGCCGGCCGGCATGACGCGGTGCTAGCATGACTGGCAAGAATACCAAACGCATGAGGCCCCCCGAACAGACCCCGGCTTTGTCAGACGCGCGCGGCTACGCGATGGCCGTGCTGCTGGTCGCGCTGGCGGTCATGCTCACCCTCATGACCATGGCCATGCCGGTCTGGAAGCAGCAGGCCAAGCGCGAGAAGGAGGAGGAACTGCTGTTCCGCCTCAAGCAATATGCGCACGCATTGGCGCTGTATCAGCGTCGCCTCCCCGGAGCCTCGCCGGCCAACCTCGACGACCTCGTGAAGGAACGCTACCTGCGGAAGAAGTACAAGGACCCGATGACCGGTAAGGACTTCGCGATCCTGCGCGTCGGGCAGGTGTCGCCGGGGATGACCGCCACGCTGCCGGTCGGCGGGCGGCCCGGCGCGCCGGCGCCGCAGGGGAGTGGCACCTCGATGGGGCGGCCCGCTGGAGGATCGCCTTCACCCACGGCGCCCGGCACGACCTTCGGTGGCACGTCGAGCGCGCCTGGACAGGTTCTTCAGCCGGGCATGGGTGGCGCCTCCGGGGCGGTCGGCGGCATCCGGGGCGTGGTCAGCACCAGCAAGGAGACGTCGCTGCGCGCCTGGAAGGGACGGACGCAGTACGACCAGTGGGAGGTCGCGATCGAGGACATCACGCCGCGCTTCTTCGGCGTGCAGTCGCCTCAGCCGGGCCAGAACCAGCGACCCGGCGGACCGGGCCCGGGACGTCCGGGTGGCCAGACCGGTCCGTCCTCACCGTCGCCGGGCAGCCTGCCCAACAACCCCTACGGCAACACGATTCGTCGTCAGTGACGCACGTTCGCCGCTGGCGCCGGCGTGTCAGCGGGGGGCACGAGGCCCTGCGGCGTGAAAGGCGGCGATCATGCCCAGGCAGAGCAGGAGCGGGATGGCGGCGAGCACCCGTCCGCCGGCCAGCGGCAGGGTGAGTCCCATCCCCCAGGGCAGCAGGATGGCCCCGACGCAGCCGATGCCGGCCACCGTCGATACGGCGAACGCGGCGCGATCGGCGAAGCGCGTGGTCACGACACCGAACATCGACGGGTAGATCGGTCCGGTTGCGCCACCGAGCAGGACGAGCGCCGCCATCGTCGGCACGCGCTGCCCGACGCCCAGCACCAGGCACACGCCACCCGCGAGCAGCACGCCGAGGGCGCCCCACAGCACCGTCGCCGGGTCCACCCGGAGGGCCATCACCGTGGAGACCACCCGGCCGGAAAGATAGGACAGCCAGTAGATCGACATGGCGAGCGCGGCGTCGGCCGGCGTGACCCCGAGCGTCTGCTCGAGATAGGTGGGCGCCCAGCCGCTGAACCCCGACTCGACGCCGCCGTAGAGGAACACGAGGACGCCGATGAGCACGAGGGCCGTGGGGACGGTCTTGCGAGCGGGCCCGCCCGC
This sequence comes from Luteitalea sp. TBR-22, assembly GCF_016865485.1. Classification (NCBI taxonomy): domain Bacteria; kingdom Pseudomonadati; phylum Acidobacteriota; class Vicinamibacteria; order Vicinamibacterales; family Vicinamibacteraceae; genus Luteitalea; species Luteitalea sp. TBR-22. Next base: position 3,102,579 of record NZ_AP024452.1, read on the forward strand.
CACGACGTGCGGCGGGGGCGGGTCGTCGGGCAGCACCCGCCACGCCCACGGCAGCAGCAGGATGGCGCAGGCGCCGCCCACCGCGGGCACCCACCGGGCCTGGCCGCCGCTGCGGAGCACGGCGCTCGTGATCAAGGGGCCCAGCACGGTGCCCACCCCGTAGAGGGCGTTGATCAGGTTGACCACGAACGCAGGGCGATGGGTCAGCAATCGCGAGGCGACCAGGTTGATGGCAATGGTGCCGAAGCCATAACCGACGCCGAGCACCGCGCTCCCCAGCAGCAGCGTGACGCCGTCGCGCGCCAGGGCCAGCCCCGTGGTGCCGAGCGCAAAGACCGCGATTGCGGTGAGGATGGTGCGGCGGGTACCCACACGGTCGAGCAGCACGGCGGCCGACACCTGCGAGGCGAGGAACCCCGCGAACAGCGCGCTGTACAGCACGCCCATCGCCGACACGGCCAGTCCGGCGACGTCGGCAAACTCGGGCAGGGCCGGGCCGATGGCCGCGATGCTGACGCCGAGCGCGACGAACGCTGCGCTCAACAAGGCCATCAGGGCGCGCGGCGCCTGGCTGTCGCGCGGGCTCATGACCGGTCCGCCCATGCCGCGCCGATCGCGGTGTGGACGGCGCGTCGCAGGTCCGCGATGTCGTTCGATGTGGCTCTTCCCGCCACGCGATTGGTGAGCAGCACGACGTACAGGTCCCGCGTCGGATCGATCCAGACCGACGTCCCCGTGAATCCGGTGTGGCCGATCGCCTGCCGCGACAGGTACGGCCCGCACGACGAGGTCGGCAACCCGGTGTCCCAGGCCAGGGCACGCGACGATCCCGGCACCGGTGAGCGACGCGCGAATGCCCGCACTGCCCACGACGGGGCAAGCGGCGAGTCCCCGCCCTGCAACCCCCGCAGCACGGCTCTCGCGATGTCGCCGACGCCGCGCGCCGTGCCGAAGAGCCCGGCGTGTCCGGCGACGCCGCCCATCGCGGCCGCGTTGTCGTCGTGCACCTCGCCACACAGGAGGCGTCCGCGCCAGGGGCTGAGGCCGGTCGCCTGGACCTCGGGAGTGCATGGCCGCGGCCCGAACCGCGGCGCATCGTCGCTCAGCCAATCCAGCACGGTGTGCACCTGCTCGTCGAGGGGCGACTCGGTGATCGCCTCGAGCACACGTCCCAGCACGATGAATCCGAGGTCGCTGTAGGTGGAGGCGGTCCTGGGCGCATGGGCCAGTGGCGCGCGCGCGCAGGCCGCCACCATCGCCTCGCTGCCGCGGTGGCGCTCGAACAGCGGCAGGTGCGCGGGCAGTCCGGAGGCGTGCGCCAGCAGATCGCGCAGCCGGACGCTGCCGCGGTCGGCGCCACGCCATTCCGGCACGAGGGCGCGGACGGGCACGTCGGGGTCGAGCAACCGACGCCCGAGCAGGTGGGTCGCCAGCACGCCAGTGCCGAGCACCTTGGTCAACGAGGCGAGGTCGAAGACCGCCTCGGAGGGGGCGCCGAAGGCCAAACGTTCAGCCGCGCCCGACACAGTGCCCACTTCGAGCACCGCCGCGGGCAGTCGGCCGTCGTCGACGGCGGCAGCGAGGAGCGCCGCGGCTGGCGCGAGGAGTGGCACGTCAGCGGGCCGCACCGGCCTGGCTCGAATCGCCCTCGGGGAACGCCCGCCGCTGGACGGCAGCCAGGTACGTGGACGGGCGGCCGACGCCGGCCGACATGCTGTCGTACGAGTAGAGCAGCACGCCGCCGAAGCCGCGCGCCCGGGCCACGGCCACCCGCCGGGCAGTCTCGAGCGGATCGATCTTGTAGGCGCCGATGCCCGGCCACACCGTGCCGGCGGCGCCATCGGCGAGCACCTGCAGTTGCCGCTCGTAGGTCGCCCCGCTCGACATGTAGAGCATCGGGCATGCGGCATCGATGAGGCCGTCGCGCAGCCAGCGCGCCCAGTCCTGCAGCTTGTAGTCGCGGGCGTACTCGGGGTCGGGCCAGACCGCGGCCGTCACCTTCAGCGCCGGGCGGTTGCGGCGCGCGGTGGTGCCCAGTCGCGTCACCAGCTGCGTGAGCCGCTCGCGACGCCAACTGACCCAGCGCGCGGCATACGTGTCGATGAAGGCCAACGGTCGCGACGCCGCGCGGCCGTCGAGGGTCGCCAGTTCCGCGGGAGTCAACTCGAGAGCCAGCGAGGCGCGAAAGGCCGCCAGCGCCGCCCGGCTGACGTCGAACTCCGGTGAAGGGAAGCGGATGTAATCGAGGTGCAGGCCGTCGAGGGCGTACCGCGTGGTGAGGTGATCGACGGTGGCCTCGAGCCGGTCCTGCGCGCCCTCGGGCAGCGGCGAGGCGAACACGCCCTCGATCGTCGCCGACTGCTTGCGGCTCCACGTGGCCAGCGTCGCCGCGTAGCGCGGATCACGCGGCGACATCGGCAACAGCGTGTCGGCCAGCGGCCGCGGCACCATGAGCCACTCGGGATGCTGCACGGCGACGTGCTGCGTCGCGGTCGGCATCGCGGTGGCGCCGGCGACCAGGTTGACGTTCAGCCACGCGTGCACCTGCAGGCCGCGGGTCCGCGCCCGCCCGACGAGTTCCCCCAGCGGGTCGAAGCTCGCCGGTTGCCGGGCCAGCAGCGATGCGCGCGGGTCGGGGCCGCCCAGGTAGAAGGCGTCGCCCCGGCCACGGACCTGCACGAACACGGCCGTGAGCCCGTGCCGTTCCGCGTCGTCGACCACCTGCGCCACGTGGGCGGGGCTGGTCATCCAGCTCCGCGTGACCCACATGCCCCGCATCTCCGCCCCACCGGCCTGCGGACGCGCGACCCCATCGCGCGGCCAGGCCACGGCAGGAAGCAGGGTTGCGAGGGAGATCCGCAGGAGGTCGCGGCGGGAGGCTACGGGCATCGATCCGGCGCGCGCGAGGAACGAGCACGCGCAAGCGAAGTATATACTCGCCCTCGCGTGATGTCGGGCAGCCACACCCCACCCCTCGTGATCGGGATCGACGCCGGGGGGACCAAGACCGAGGCCGTGCTGGCCGATGGCCACGGCGAGGTGATCGCCCGGGCCCGACGCGGCGGCGCGAACCTGGCGGCTCACGGCGAGCTGGCGGTCGAGAAGACCCTGCACGAGGTCATCGATGAAGCTCTCGGCGAGGGACACCTGCGCCCCGACGTGATCTGTCTGGGGATCGCCGGCGTCGATCGTGCCGAGGACAACGCCACCATCCAGGGCATCATGCGCCGCATCGGCGCGCGGGCCAGGATCCTCGTCACCAACGACGCGCTCATCGCCCTGGTGGCCGGCGCCGGCGTCGGCCCGGGCGTCGTCGTGATCGCCGGCACGGGATCGATCGCGTACGGACGCAACGACCGCGGCGAGGCGGCTCGCGCCGGCGGCTGGGGATACATCCTCGCCGACGAGGGGAGCGGGTTCTGGATCGGTCGGCAGGCATTGCGCGCGGTCGTCCGCGCCGCCGACGGGCGCGGACCCGCCACGAGCCTCACGCCACTGGTCCTGGACTTCTTCGGCGTCACCCGGCCCGAGCAGCTCGTGCGCGAGGTCTACCGGCACTACCTCAAGCCGAGCGACATCGCCCGCTGCGCAGCGCTCGTGCAGCAGGCACGCGACGCCGGCGACGAGGTCGCCGCCAACATCGCGTCGGTGGCCGCTGACGAATTGGCGGCAGCCGTGCGATCGGTCGTGCGCCAGCTGGAACTCGCCGGACCGTTCCCGGTGGTGATGGCCGGCGGCGCGTTCCTCGCGGTGCCGTGGCTGCAGGACGCCCTGCGGGCCCGGCTGGCCGAGACCGCCCCCGGCGGCGAGGTCCGCCTGCTCACTACCGACCCGGCGATTGGCGCCGTGCGCCTGGCCCTGGCCGAAGCCCGGGGCGGCGCGTCACTTCCCTCGTACAAGACTCGTGATCATCTCGCTCTGTGATTCGCCCCAGGACGTGGCCGACCTCGCCGCCCAACGCGTCGCCGACCTGCTCCTCGACACTCCTCGCGCCGTGCTCGGCCTGCCGACCGGCCGCACCCCGATCGCCATGTACGACGAACTGGCGGCTCGCGCGTCGGCCGGCGAGATCGATTTCTCGCAGGTCACCAGCTTCAACCTCGACGAGTTCGTCGGGATCGGCGAGTCTCACCCCGGCAGCTACCGCGCCTACATGAAGCAGCACCTGTTCGATCGCGTCGGGCTGCCGGCCGGGCAGGGGCATGTGCTCGACGGCCTGGCCGCGGACGCCGATGCCGAATGCGCGCGCTTCGAGGCAGCCATCGAAGCGGCCGGTGGCATCGACCTGATGATCCTCGGCCTCGGCGCCAACGGGCACATCGGCTTCAACGAGCCCGACGCCGCGCTGCAGGCGCGCACGCATCGCGTCACGCTGCTCGAGCCGTCGCGCAAGGCCAACGCCGACTTCTTCGACGGCGATCCCGCGAAGGTGCCTGCCGAGGCGATGACGATGGGGATGGGGACGATCCTGAAATCGCGCCGCATCATGCTGCTGGTGACCGGCAGCGGGAAGGCCGCCACCGTCGCGGCGATGATCAATGGTCCGGTGACGACGCAGATGCCCGCGTCGTTCCTGCAACTGCACGGACACGTCGAGCTGATCTGCGACAGCGAGGCCGCCGCGCAGATCAGGTAATTCGAAATCTGAAATCTGAAATGCTCGGGGCCGCGGCTGCGCCGCCGCCCCACGAGATGTGTCGAGCGGCAAGGCCGACAGGCCGGCCGCCGACCAATTTCAAATTGTCCGATTTCAAATTGCTGGGGTCACTTCTTGTCGAGGCCCAGGAGGGCGCGCAGGCGCGGCTCGACGTCCTCGCCCACGGCCTCGCGCACCGAGTCGTGCGACTTGCGCAGCGTGGCAAGGGCCTTGGAGAGCGGCAGGCCGGTCCGCTGCATGACGATGGCTGCCTTGACGTCGTTGCGCGCCGACTTGAGGAGCTTGCCGGCGGTCTCGTAGTCGACGCCCGTGGCCATCGTGATGATCCGCCGCGCCCGGTCCTTCAGCTTGTCGTTGGTCGCCTGGACGTCCACCATCAGGTTGCCGTACGTCTTGCCGCTCCGGACCATCGCGATGGTCGTGAGCATGTTCAGCACCATCTTGGTAGCCGTGCCGGCCTTCAGGCGGGTGGACCCGGTGAGCACCTCGGGGCCGACGGCCGGCGCGATGATCAGGTCGACGAAGTTCTGGAGCTCGCTGCCGGGCCAGCAGGTCACGAAGATGATGCGCAGGCCGGCCTTGCGGGCCCGGGTGAGCGCCCCGCGCACGAAGGGCGTGACGCCGCTGGCCGAGATGCCGATGACGATGTCGCGCTTCTGCGGACGCAACCGGGCGATGGCCCGCGCGCCTTCCTCGTAGTCGTCCTCGACGCCTTCCTTGGGCTGGAACACGGCGTCCTTGCCGCCCGCCATGAGGGCGCGCACGCGCGTCGTCGACACGCCGAAGGTCGGTGGCATCTCCGCCGCCTCGACCACGCCGAGGCGGCCGCTCGTGCCGGCGCCCACGAAGATCACGCGCCCGCCCTTGCGGAACGACTCGGTGACCATCTGCACGCCGGCGGTGATGCGTTCCTTCTCGCGATGGACCGCGGCGACCACCTTGCGATCCTCGCTGACCATCAGGTCGATCACGTCGCCGACCGAGGCGGTGTCGAGCGAGAGGCTGTTGGGATTGATCGCTTCGGTGGGGAGGGCTTCCCACTTCGACATCGTCGGCATCAGGGGTGACTCGGGGCGACCGCGGAAAAACCGCTGAAGCGTAGCGCGGGCCTTTCCAGGCTGTCAACGAAACGCCTGGGCTCCCGCCGTCGTCGGGAGGCACGAGGACCGATTGCTACAATCGCTGCCACCCATGCCCACCCGCGCGCTCCCGATCGACGAGGCGGCCATGCTCGGCCAGCGCCTCGAGGCCGAGCTCGGACGGACGATCGTCGGCCAGCGCGCCGTGCTCCGCGAGATCCTTGTCAGCTTCTTCGCCGGCGGACACTGCCTGCTGCGCGGCGTGCCCGGCCTGGCCAAGACGCTCATCATCAAGACCCTGGCGCGCACCGTCGACCTGTCGTTCAATCGCATCCAGTTCACCCCCGACCTGATGCCGTCCGACATCGTCGGTGCAGAGGTCATCGAGGAGGATCGCAGCAGCGGCCGCCGCGAAGTGCGGTTCATGCGCGGCCCCGTCTTCGCGCACATCCTGCTCGCCGACGAGATCAACCGCACGCCGCCGCGCACGCAGGCGGCGCTGCTCGAAGCGATGCAGGAACGGCAGGTCACCGTCGGTGGTGTGCGGTACGATCTGCCCGCTCCCCAGTTCGTGCTGGCCACCCAGAATCCCATCGAGCAGGAGGGCACGTACAGCCTGCCCGAGGCCCAGCTCGACCGTTTCCTGCTCAACGTCGTGATCGGATACCCGACCGCCGACGAGGAGCGCCAGATGCTGGCGCAGACGACGGCGGCGCCTCAGGCCGCCGCGCAGGTCGTGGCGACCGGCGCCGACATCGCGGCCGTGCACGCGCTGGTGCGTGAAATCCCCGCCGCCAGCAACGTGATCGATTACGCCGCGCGACTGGTGCGCGCCACCCGCCCGGGCGCCCCGGAGGCCACCGCCTCGGTGACCACCTACGTCCGCTGGGGCGCCGGGCCGCGCGCCGGTCAGGCGTTACTGCTGTGCGGCAAGGCTCGCGCGTTGCTCGAGGGCCGGGCGACCGTGTCGCTCGAGGACATCCGGGCACTCGCCCTGCCGGTGCTCCGCCACCGCGTCCTCGTGAACTTCCAGGCGGAAGCGGAAGGCGTCGACGCCGATGCGCTCGTGTCGCGCCTGCTCGACGAGGTGACGGCGCGGTCGTGACGGGGCCGCCCTCGACGCTGGCACTCGACCCGGCGCTGCTGGCACGCATCGCCGACCTCGAACTGGCCGCGCGTCTCATCGTGGAGGGGGCGCGACTCGGGGCGCATCGCAGCCCCTTCACCGGCTCTGGCGCCGAGTTCCAGCAGATGCGCCCCTACCTGCCGGGCGACGATCTCAAGCACCTCGACTGGAAGCACTACGCGAGGACGGATCGCCTTTTCACGCGCGTCTACCGCGAGACCACGGAGTGGCCGGTGATGCTGGCGGTCGACGCGAGCCGATCGATGGCCCTGTCGTCGACGCCCGGCGTCAGCAAGCTGCGCGTCGCCGCGGTGCTGGCGGCGGCCCTGGCGTACCTGCTCGTGCAGCAGGGCGAGTCGGTCGGCCTGATCGCGCATGGCGACGAACCGCGGCTGCAGTTGCCGCCCCGCACCGGGCGCCCGCACCTGGTGCGCGTACTCGGCCAACTCGACCGCCTCGAGCCCAGCGGCGGCACGGCCCTGGCCCGTGGCATCCGCACGGCGGCGACACGACTCGGCCGGCGGGGAATCGTCGCAGTGATTTCCGACCTGTTCGCCGACGACGACGCCACGACGGCTGCCGTGCGCGAAGTGCGGCGGATGGGCCACGAAGTCGTGCTGTTCCATGTGCTGACGCCCGAGGAGCGGGTGCTCCCCGACGACGGTGACGTGTCGTTCGAGGATCTCGAAACAGGTGAGCGCGTGGTGACCAGTGTGCCGGCCATCCGCGCCGCCTATGTGGCACGCCTCGGCCGCTTCCTCGGGTGGTGGCGGTCGTTCGCAGCGGGCGAAGGCATCACGTTCGTCGATGCCCACACCGACGCGCCACTCGACGCCGTGCTGCGCGCCTTCTCGCAGCAGCGCGCGGCCCTCGCGGGCGGGTCCCGGTGACCTGGGCAGCTCCCTGGGCCTGGGCGCTGCTGGTCGGCGTCGCCCTGCCGCTCGTGGCTCACCTGTGGTCCCGGAGGCAGCCGACGCGCCGGCCGTTCTCCACGCTGCGCTTCCTCCGCGCCGCCTCCCCGGTGTCCCGTCACCTGCGTCGCGTGCAGGACTGGCCACTGCTGGTGCTGCGCACCGCGATCGTCGCTGCCGTTGCCGCGGCCGCGGCAGGCCCGACACTGATGACGATGGCGCGCCTCGAGGCGTGGCGCGCGCGCCTGCATCGCGTGATCGTGGTCGACGCATCGGTCGCGCCCGCAGCCGCCGAGACGGTGGAGCAGTGGCAGCGCACCGCCGCGTCGTTCGAGTTGCTCCCGGCTGCCGCCCCGACGCAGGCACTGCCGGAGGCCATCGCCCGCGCCACCAGCGCGGCGCGCACCGGTCGCGCCGAGATCGCGATCGCCTGGAGCGGGCGCGCCACGGCGCTGCCACCCCGCGCCCTGGCCGACATCCCCGTGCCTGTGGGCATCAGCCTCGCGCCCGTCACCGCCGCGCCCGCCCGGGCCTCGGGCGGGCGCCTGACGATCGAAGCCGCAGCCGATGATGGCCCGGCAGCGGCGCGCCTGCGCGAGGTCGCCTCGACCAGTCGTGTGCGCAGTGCGGTGCGCCTTCGCCTGTGGCTGCCAGGCACGGCGGTGCCTGCGGCACGCGTCGAGGCGGCGACGCGCGAGGCGGTGGGCGTCCTCGACGCGTTGGCGAGCGATCCGCGGCTGCGGGCGGCCGCCGAACGGTCGGTACGCGATGCGCGCGCCATCGAGCTTGCCCCGGGCGTACGCATCCTCGCGGCAGACGCGGTGGGGCGCCCACTGTTGTCCGGCTGGGCCGCGGACTCGCGCGTCGAACTGGCGTTGGCCGCCACGCCTGGCTCGCCGCTGGCGCTCTGGACGACGGCGCTGGGGCGCGAGGCCCTGGAACGACCGGAGATCGACCTCGCGCCGGTCATGTGGCCGGCCGAGGCGCTCGCCCGCGCCACCCGCCAGGCGCAGGCCCCGCCGGTCACGACGCTCCCGGCCGGCCTGGACACGCGCTGGTGCTGGGGACTCGCGCTGCTGCTCCTTCTGACGGAGGAGTGGTGGCGCCGGCGAGCCAGCCGTGCCGACGGCAGCCCGGAGGTTCGCGATGCCGCCTGACGAGCCACACGCCGGCATGCGCGATGGCGCGCCCGACCATCGCGTCATCGAGGCCTGGTTGCGCGACGCCCATCGGCGCTGGCGGGTCGGCATTGTCGGCTGGCACCTGGTGATCGGCATGGCGGTCGCGAGGGTCGTGCACGCGTGGGTGGGGGCTGTCGGGGGACACGCCTTGCTCACGGGCGCCGCCGCAGGCCTGAGCGTCGCCGCCGCCGGACTGCTGTCGGCGCGTGGGCTGCGATCGGTGACGCCGCTGGTGACCGCCGCCGAGGCGGCCACGCCCGCCCTCGCCAATGCGCTGCAGGCCTGGCACGAGCGGTCGCCGGCGCTGGCACCGATGGTCGAGGCGCACCTCGCGCGGCAGGTGCGCACGGCACTGGCGACGACCGTGCCGCCGCGTCCCATCTCGAGACGACGATGGGTGGGCGCAGTGATGGCGCTGGCGCTGGCCCTGGCCGGTCCGTGGCTGTGGCGCGGAGCCGGCACGGCACCATCGAGCTCCGATCCGAGAGTCGAACCACGAAGCGCCACGCGGACCGCGTCGGCGACCCTCCAGTGGCAGGTCACCGTCCGGCCGCCAACCTACACGGGCGAGCCTGCGCGAACCCAGTCCGGGGCGACGCGAGTGGAGGCCCTCGAAGGCTCGCGCCTTGAGCTGAGGTTCACGGGCTGGCCCGACGGCGCGACGGCGCGCCTCGGCAGCGACGTCCTCGCGCTCGCGGGGAGTGGCGGCGCACGCGAGGCCACGCTGGAGTTGCGTCAGTCGGACGCCGTCGTCGTCAGCACCGCGCACGGATCCCCGCTGGCCACCATCGTCGTCATGGTCCGCCCCGATGCCCCGCCGGACGTCCGGATCACGGCCCCGGGCGCCGACCTTCGGCGTGCGACCGCCACCGGACAGGTACGGGTGCGCATCACCGCGCGCGACGACCTCGGCCTGCGCGAGGTGCGCCTGCTGTACACGCGCGTGTCGGGCAGCGGCGAGAGCTTCACGTTCGAGGACGGCGAATGGCCGGTGCGGCTGGAGCGCCGTTCCGCAACTGCGTGGGAAGCAGAGCATGTCGTGGATCTTTCGCGGCTCGGCCTCGCTCCCGGCGACTCGGTGGCGTACCACGCGGTGGCCCACGACGCGCGGCCGGGCGCCGAGGGCGCGGGGGAGTCGGAGCGCTTCCTGATCGAGATCGCCCGGGAGGGCGCCCAGGCAGCCGGCGACTTCAGCCTGCCCGAGCCGGACGAGAAGTTCGCCCTGAGCCAGCGCATGGTGATCCTGTTGACCGAGCGGCTCCTCGAGCGTCGCCCACGGATGACGCCTGACGCCTACCGTGCCGAGGCGCAGGCGCTCGCCATCGCGCAGCGCCGGGTGCGGGCCGAGTTCGTCTTCATGCTCGGCGGAGAAGTGGAGGACGAGGCCGAGGAGGCCGCGCACTCGCACGAGGTGGAGGCGGGGCGCCTCGACAACCGCGGCCAGGGCGATCTCACGAGGGCGGTGCGCCAGATGGCGCAGGCCGAGGCCCGGCTCACCGACGCCGACCTGAGGGAAGCCTTGCCTTACGAGTACGACGCGTTGTCGGCGTTGCAGGCGGCATTCGGCAAGGCGCGCTATTTCATGCGGACCTTGCCCGCACCGGTCCGTCTCGATGGCGCGCGACGCTTGCAGGGGGACCGGAGCGAGGCGGCGCCCTCGACGTGGGCCCGCGGGCCGCTCCCCGAGACGCAGCGTGATCGCGCGCTCGCGCTGCTCGCGCGGCTCGAGCAGACGGGCACCTCGGTGCCGGTGCTGCTCCCGGGTCTGATTGCGCTCGACCGTGCCGATGCCGCATGGGTGAGGGAGGTCCAGCAGGCCGCCGGCCGCGACGACCGTGCCGGGATCGCGCGGCTGCTCCGCTCCCGCCTCCTCGCGGCGGCGCCTTCGCGCCTGGTCGTGCCCCTGGCGGCTTCGGCGGACGAGGCCGGGCTCGCGGCCCGGGAGCGTCGGCCGTGAGGGCAGTCCGCGCCGCGCTGCGGGTGGCCGGCATCGCCGGCATCATCGGTGGCCTGATGGACCCGGGCTGCACCCAGGCCCGGCGCCCCGTGCTCGACGTCGAGGTGATGCCGGGTGTTCCCGACGCCGATGCGCGGGTCGCGCGGCTGGCTGCCTCCTCGCCCTGGGCGGACGTGCGCCGCGCCGACGAGTCCGGTGCCGTCGGGGGGCGCCGCGCGTCGGCCCGTGTCGTGCTCGGGGATCCCGCCGCCGTCCTGGCCTCCCTCCGTGACCGCGGCGCCGCGCTGGCGCTGCGCGCCGCTGGCGAGGCCCTGTCGATCGTGTCCGTGAGAGCCCCCGTGCAGGCCGCCGTTGGCGCGCGGGTGGATGTGACCGCGATGGTCACCGACCTGCCACGACGCCACGGCCGCGTGCGGGTGCGGCTGCTCGATGGGGCGACCGGCACCGCCGTCGCCGTCGCGGAGTCCGGCGACGCCGACCCGCTGCGCCCGGCGGTCAGCATCGAGGTGCCGTGGGTGCCGGCGCGTCCAGGGCAAGTCCGACTTCGTGCCGTGGCCGAGTGGATGGGTGACGGCCAGGTCAGGTCATCGTCGCCGGCCGACGTCGACGTGCACGTGCGGGACATCGCCCTGGCTGTCGACGTCCTCGAGGCCCGGCCGTCATGGGGAGCGCGCTTCGCACGGCTCGCGCTCGACGGGGCGCGGCGGGTGGACGTTCGCAACGAGACGCGGGTCGCGCCCGGACTCGTGACCGGGACCGACCTGCAGCCTCGCCCGGCCACCAGCCGCGATGTCGCCGGGATCACCCTGGTCGGCGGCGTCGATGCGTTGACCACCCGCGACGTCGCCCGGCTGAAGACCGCCGTGCAGGACCGCGGTCACACCGTGGTCCTCATCCTCGACGAGGTGCCGGGGCCCGGACCGTGGACGAGCCTGTGGCCCCATCCGCTCGGCGCCACCCGGACATCCGGTGCGACGATGGTCGCACGCATCGGCCGACACGCCTGGCACGTCCGTGAATGGATCGAGCCGCGACCGGCAACGGATGCCCGCCCCCTGGCGTATTTCGACGAAGGCACGCCGGTGCTGTGGGGGCGGCCGATCGGCGCCGGACGGGTGGTCATGGTGACCGCCCTCGATGCCTGGCGCTGGCGCGCCGATGAGGACGCCGACTTCGCGGGCGGATGGCGCGCGCTCCTGACGTCGCTGGCGCTCGACCAGCCATCGCCATTGTCGCTGCGGGCATGGCTGGGGCACTCCGGGGACGGCCAGGTGGTGGGGCTGGCGGTCACGGCCGCACCGGGAGTGGCCGTCGACGCGGTGGAGGTGACGCCGGTCGAGGCCGTCGAGGGATGGCCTGCCTCGGTCCCGCTCTGGTCGGGGCGCCCGGGGCAGTGGCGGGGCACGGCCCCCTGGCCGGCGGACCGACGGATACATCTCGCGGCTCGTGCCCGGCGGGGCGGGCGAGTGGTGGCCGAGGACGCAGCCGTGATACAGGTAAGCCCACCTGCACTGGTCGCCGGCTGGCCCGACGTGGTGCGCCATCAGGCGGAATCGGGTGCCCTGGCGGCCGGCGAGGCGGAGGCGCCGCGCGCCCTTTCGGCGTTGCGGGCCGCGCTGGACGCACCGGCGGGTGAGCGGCGGTACGTGACGCGGACCTGGTGGTACGCGGCGATCGTCATCACCGCCCTCGGCCTCGAGTGGATCCTGCGCCGCCTGCAGCGCGAGCGCTAAGGCAGACGCGAAACGACATGCCGCAGAATCGACGAGACTTCCTCAAGACCGCCGGCGTCGCCGGCGCGGCGCTCACCCTGTCGGACCTCTGGCTGGCCCCCGCCTCGGCCCAATCACCACGGGCACGGTCGGGCCCCTGGCGCACGTGGGGCACCGACGCGCTGAAGCAGGCCAGGGCGCTGGGCTGCACCTACGCCGACATCCGGTTCGGACGAAAGCGTTCGCAGGCGCTGAACGTCCGGAACGGGCAACTGACCAGCGCCGGCGGGTTCAGCTTCGGCGGCTTCGGCGCGACGCCGGGGGGCGGCGTGTCCGACACGTACGGGTTCGGTGTGCGGGTGATCCACTCCGGCGTGTGGGGCTTTGCCAGCAGCCCGATCGTCGCGCCGGACGAGATCCGCCGCGTGGTGCAGCAGGCCACCGACATCGCCAGGGCGAGCGCGATGGCCAAGCGGTTCGACGTGAAGCTGGCGCCCGTGCCGGCCTACGACGAGTTCTACGAGACGCCACACGAGCGCGACCCGTTCGAGGTGCCGCTCGAGGAGAAGCTGGCGATCCTCACCGAGGCGACCAGCGAGATCCAGAAGAACAAGCAGATCCTGTTCGCCACCGCGCAGGTGAGCTTCTCGCACGACTGGAAGTTCCTGGTCACCAGCGAGGGCTCGTTCATCGAGCAGAGCCTCTACTACTGCTCGTGCGGCACGTCGGCCACAGCGCGCACCAAGGGCCAGGTCAAGACGCGTATCTACACGCCGGGCGCGTCGACCGCGGGATACGAGTTCCTCGTGAAGGCGGACCTGAAGGGCAATGCGGAGCGTGTCGCGGCCGAGGCCGTCGAGCACAGCATGGCGGCGCCCGTGTCGGCCGGCCTCAAGGATCTCGTGCTCAAGCCGTCGCACCTCGCGCTGACGATCCACGAGATCATCGCCCACCCCACCGAGCTCGACCGCATCGTCGGCTACGAGGCCAACTACGCCGGCACGAGCTTCGTGAAGCTGTCGGACCTCAAGAAGCTGAAGTACGGCAGCCCCCTGCTCAACGTCTACGCCGACCGCACGCACGTCGGCGGGTGCGGCACGGTGGGCTTCGATGACGACGGCGTGAAGGCGCAGCGGTGGCCGATCATCCAGGACGGCATCCTGGTGGGGCTGCAGACCAACCGCGAGACCGCGCACTACATGGGCGAGACCGAGAGCCGGGGCTGCACGTTCGCCAATCACTGGCGCAACTACCCGTTCCTGCGCATGCCCAACATCCAGATGCAGCCGGGCAAGCCCGGCTCGCCGACGCTCGAGCAGATGATCGCCGACGTGAAGGACGGCGTGCTCGTCGAGGGCTCGGGCAGCTTCAGCATCGACCAGCAGCGCTACAACGGGCAGTTCGGCGGCAACGCCTTCTGGGAGATCAAGAACGGCAAGGTCACCCGGATGGTGACCGACTTCACCTACAACGCGATCACCACGGACTTCTGGGCGAACCTCGACGCCGTGGGACCGCCCGAGAGCTGGGAGCACCACGGCATGGACGGCGACGCGAAGGGGCAGCCGGTGCAGTCCAACTACCCGTCGCACGGCTCGTCGCCCTGCCTGATCCGCAAGGTCATGGTCGGCGCGGCCTTCTCGTAACGACACTCGACGGACTTCGTTCATTCGGCCGTCGGCCTTCGTCGTTGCGGCCGGCCATGAGCGGCGTCGGGCGACTTCGAAGGTGCGTGATCTTCACGAAGGCCGAAGGCCGAGGGCCCCAGGCCGTGTTCTCGAGGGATGAGATGAGTTATTCGCGCGAAGAAGTGAAGGCGATCACCGACAAGATCCTGAACATGGCCAAGGCCGACGCGGTCGAGGTCGATTTCCAGGGTGGGGAGCGGTCGGCGACGCGGTACGCCAATTCCAGCATCACGGCGAACCTGATCGAGCACGACCAGCAGGTGAACATCACGGTCTACTACGGGCAGAAGAGCGCCAGTACCGTGACGCACCAGTTCGACGATGCCTCGCTGAAGACGGCGATCGAGGAAGCGCAGGCGCTGGCCAGGCGCAAGCCGGACAACCCGGAGACGATGCCGCTGGTCAAGCCGCCGCAGAACTACGTGCCCGTCGAGGCCGTGATCGACCGCACCGCCAACTTCGGGCCGGCCGAGCGCGCCGCGATGGTGAAGAAGAGCCTCGACATCTGCGAGAAGAAGGGCGTGGTCGGCGCCGGCTACATCCCGAAGCTGCACTGGACGCAGGCGACCGCAAACAGCGAGGGCCTCTTCTCGTACTTCCGCTACGCCGAGGCGAGCCTCATCCTGACCTGCCGCACGCCCGACGGGACGGGCTCCGGCTGGGCGGGGCAGACAGGGCTGAAGGACGTGAGCCAGATCGATCCGGTGGCGATCACCGAGCGGGCCGCCGACAAGGCGCTGAAGTCGCAGAAGCCGCGCGCCATCGAGCCCGGTGACTACACGGTGATCCTCGAGCCGCGGCCGGCGGCCCGGTTCCTGTCGCTGCTGCTGACGTCGATGGACGCGCGTTCGGCCGAGGAAGGCCGCAGCTTCATGAGCGGCAAGGAACGCGGGCAGACCAAGGTCGGCGAGAAGCTGTTCGGCGACAACGTCACCATCAAGTCGGTGATCAACCACCCGGTGCTGCGGCAGTCGCCGATCGGCGAGGACGGCCTCGCCGCGCAGGACGTCACCTGGGTCGAGAAGGGCGTCGTCAAGAACCTGTACTACAGCCGGTACTGGGCGCAGAAGACCGGCAAGCAGCCGACCGCGACGCAGCCGGGGCTGAGCCTGGTGATGGATGGCGGCACCACGTCCGTCGAGGAGATGATCAAGACGACCAAGCGCGGGCTGCTCGTCTCGTTCTTCTGGTACATGCGCCCGGTGGAGCAGATGTCCATCCTCTACACCGGCATGACGCGCGACGGCCTGTTCCTCATCGAGAACGGCGAGATCACCGCGCCGGTCCAGAACTTCCGCTGGAACGAGACGCCGGTGGTCGGGCTCAACAACATCAGCGCGCTCGGCCCGCCCGAGCCGATGCACACCGGCGAGGCCTACGACCAGCCGGGCACGGCGATGATTCCGGCGATGCGCATCGAGGACTTCACGATGACGTCCGTCTCGCCCGCGGTCTGAGGCCAGCCATGTCCAGCAATCGTCGAGAGTTCCTCAAGACCGTGGGCGCCACCTCGATGGCGCTCGCCTCCAGCGACCTGGTCGCCGCGCTGATCGCGCAGTCGCCCAGGGGCAAGGTGCTGGAGTCGAAGTTCAAGGGCCTGTCCGACGTCGCGCTCGGCGAAGCCAGGCGCCTCGGCGCCACGTACTGCGACATCCGCTTCACGCGCAACGTCAGCGACTCGGTCACCGTGCGTGATCGCATCGTCGGCGGCGGCGGGTTCGGTGGCGGCGGCGGTGGCGGCGGATTCGGCGGGGGCGGCGGGCGCAACGAGAGCGCCGGCTTCGGTGTCCGCGTGCTGCACAGCGGCGTGTGGGGCTTTGCCAGCAGCCCGACCGTCACCGAGGACCAGGTGCGCGCCATCACGCGCCAGGCCGTGGAGGTGGCGCGCGCGAGCGCCGTGGCCAAGCGGTTCGACGTCAAGCTGACGCCGACGCCGGGCTACCAGACGTACTGGGCCACGCCGATCAAGGTCGATCCGGCGACCGTGTCGCTCGACGACAAGATCGCCTTCCTGCTCGGCATCAACGAGCAGTTGATGAAGACCAAGGGCGTCATCCGGACGCAGTCGTCGATCGCCCAGGACTACGAGTGGAAGTACTTCGCCTCGAGCGAGGGCTCCTACATCGAGCAGGAGACGTGGCGCATGGCGCCGAGCTACACGGCGACGGCGCGCGCCGGTGGCAAGGTCAAGACCCGCACCTACACCGTGCAGGCCCGGACGGGCGGCTACGAGGTGGTGACCGGCGGCGGCATGCTCGAGAACGCCGACCGCATCGCCGCCGAGGCGGTCGAGCACGCGATGGCGCCGTCGGTGACCGCGGGGCTCAAGGACATCGTGATGACGCCCTCGCACTCGATGCTGACGATCCACGAGATCATCGGCCACCCGACCGAGCTCGATCGCATCCTGGGCTACGAGGCCAACTACGCGGGCACCAGCTTCATCAAGCTGTCCGACGTCGGCAAGCTGAAGTACGGCAGCAAGCTGTTCAACGTCACCGCCGATCGCACCACGCCCGGCGCGCTCTGCACCGTGGGCTACGACGATGACGGCGTGAAGACGCAGTCGTGGCCGATCATCCGCGACGGCATCCTGGTGGGCCTGCAGACCAACCGCGAGACGGCGCACTTCATGGGCGAGAAGGAGAGCCGCGGGTGCACGTTCGCCACCTCGTGGCGCAACTACCCGTTCCTGCGGATGCCCAACGTGCACGTCGAACCCGGCGACGACAAGGCCCCGAGCGCCGAGGAGATCATCGCCGACACCAAGGATGGCCTGCTCATCGACGGGCGCGGCAGCTACTCGATCGACCAGCAGCGCTACAACGGGCAGTTCGGCGGCGACGCGTTCTGGGAGATCAAGAACGGCAAGAAGACGCGGATGGTGGCCGACGTGACCTACAACGCCATCACGACGGACTTCTACGGCAACCTCGACGCCGTGTCGAACAAGGGCTCGTGGGAGATGCACGGCACCACAGGCGATGCCAAGGGCCAGCCGGTCCAGATCAACCACATCTCGCACGGCGCGCCGTACATGCGCGTGCGCAAGATCATGGTGGGCGCGGCCTACCTCTGAGCCGCTGCGGTGCACCGGGCCGTTCAGTCGAGCGGCTCGGCGACCACCACCCTGTTGCGCCCCTCGGCCTTGGCGCGATACAGCGCCAGGTCGGCGCTGTGCAGGAGCCTGGCGACGTCCGTGACGTTGTCGCCCCTGGCCACGCCGACGGAGGTGGTGATGGCGATCGTCGCCTCCTTGAAGGGCACCGGCGTGTCCTGGATCACGCGGCGGACCCGCTCGGCCATCGCCATGGCCTGGTGTTCCGGGACGTCCCTCAGCAGCACCACGAACTCCTCGCCACCGAGGCGAGCGACAATGTCGCCGCGCCGGAACAGCTGGGCCAACAGCTGTCCGACGTGACGCAGGACCGCGTCGCCGCCGTCGTGGCCATGGGTGTCGTTGACCCGCTTGAAGAAGTCGATGTCCAGGGCCAGGGCGGTCATCGTCTCGCCTCGGCCGGCCCGCGCGTCCTCCAGCCAGGGCTCCACGCGGGCGGCCAGGCCGCGGCGGTTGAGTGCCCGCGTGAGGGGGTCGGTGAGTGCCGCATCGAGCAAGGTCACCTCGCGCCGACGCCGCTCGCTCACGTCCCGCGCCACGATCACGAAGGCGGCCGCCTCACCTGCGTCGTCGACGATGGTCGAGAGGATCGTGTCGCCCCAGATCGCCCCGCCATCGGCGCACTGGTACTCCGCCTCGAACGAAGCCCAGCCCTGGCGGACGGCGAGTGCGGCCATCGCCGCCAGGTCCACCGGTTCACTGGAATCGGCGCGCAGCAACTCGGCGCCGGGGCGCCCCACGATCGTCGTCCCGTGGCCGAGCAGGCGCTCGATGGAGCGATTGGACTGCGTGATGCGCAGGTCGAGGCCGAGCATGACCACGAAGTACCCCTGCAATGCCTCCAGGAGGACGGCCAGATTCTGCCGCTCCCGCGCCAACTGCCGCTCCTGAAGGACGCGGCTCGTGACGTCCTCGATCGCGACCATGCACGAATCGGGGTTCACGATGATGGCCGTCAGCGCCAGATGGCGCACCTGTCCCTGCGGATCGCGGCGCTCGACCGGCCGTTGCTCGGCCACCAGCCCCGGCTCGCCGAGGTGATCCCTCGACAGGTCGGCCAGTGCCGGGTCGAGCGCCTGCAGGATGGCCCAACCCTGGTCGGCGCGCGAGGGCAGGCCCAGTGCCACCAGCAGCGCGACCGCGCGCGGGTTCATCAGGTCGATCTCGCCCGCGCCGCTCATGCGCCATACGGCGACGGGGAGCTGGTACAGGAACTGGAGCAGCGACTCCTGATCGCCGGACGCGGATTCGTGACTCACGAGGTCAGCGCTTGACCAGCAAGTACATGTAAGGGGAGGCGGCCGATCGCAGCAGGCGCAGCGTGACCGGCGAGGGCTTCATGCGCAGCGTGAACACATAGTCGAGGGTCGCGTCCAGTTCCGGCTCGCTCAGGAAGCGCTCGGCGATCAGGTAGTTGTTCGTGCATGGCGCAACGTCGCTGAAGAAGTTGCGTGCCAGCACGCGCTCCCTGGACAGTCCGGCCATGCGCGACTCGCACGCATTGTAGGCCTCGACGTCGCCGCCCTCGCGCATGCGGATGACGCCGAAATCCAGCGTATCGAGTTCCTCCGCCGACAGGGCGTCAAGTTGGGCCAACACACTCGGGTCATCGAAGTTCATCGCGCTCGATTCTCGTCTGCCGCGTCGGTCGCGGCGTCCGCCCAGTTTACAACTGATGAGTCTGCAATAGAGCCAGCCGCACCGGCGTGACCGCAGCCTCGGTCACGCGGGCGCGCCACGCGTCCGGCCGTGGCGGCATGGGGCGCGCTCGCGCCATCAACGCTCGGTTCCACCGGCGCCGGCGCCTACCCTGGGGGCTGCGGAGCAGCGGTCGTCCTGACCTGATCATCGACGACGACCCGGCCGTCGAACAGGTGCACCGACCGTGTCGCGTGCGCAGCGTAGCGCGGGTCGTGCGTGACCATGCAGATGGTGGCGCCATCGCCATGCAGGTCGCGCAGCAGCTGCATCACGGCCTCGCCGTTGCGCGAGTCGAGGTTGCCGGTCGGCTCGTCGGCCAGCAGGATGGACGGCTGCGTGACCACCGCGCGTGCCACGGCGACGCGCTGCTGCTGACCGCCGGACAGCTGCGCCGGCAGGTGGCGCGCCCGGTGCGCCATGCCGACCCGCTCGAGCGCCCCGTTCACGCGCTTGCGGCGATCGGCAGCCGACATCCCCATGTAGGTCAACGGCAGCTCGACGTTCTCGTGGACGGTGAGGTCGCCAATCAGGTTGAAACTCTGGAAGACGAAGCCGATCTCGCGGTTGCGCGTGCGCGCCCGCTCGGCCGTCGACAGGCCGTCCACGGAGCGACCGTTGAGGAGGTAGCGTCCCTCGGTGGGCGACTCGAGCAGGCCGAGGATCGAGAGCAGCGTGGACTTGCCGCAGCCGGACGGGCCGGCAATGGCGACGTACTCGCCGAAATCGATCGTGAGGTCGATGCCGTCGAGGGCATGCGTCTCCACATCGTCGGCCGCGAAGACCTTGCGGATGCCGTCGAGCCGGATCAGGGGATGGGACACGGCGTGTCTCACTCGTACCTCAAGCCGCTGAGTGCACGGTCGCTCACGATCCGGCACGCCGGTACCAGCGCCGCCACCACGCCAGCAAACAGGAGCACGCCTGCGGCAATGGCGCGCACGGAGAGATCGCCGCTGCGGATGCCGAACAACTGCTGTTCGAGGAGGCGGGCCGCCGGGATGCTGGCGAGCAACCCCACGGTGACGCCGGCCGTGGTGAGCCAGAGTCCGGGACGCAACAGCCAGGCGCGCAGCGACCACGTCCGCGCGCCGAGGGCGAGGCGGATGCCGACTTCCCGGCGACGCGCCACCATCTCGCTGGCGAGCAGGCCATACAGGCCGACGACCGCCAGCAGCGCCGCAGCGAGCGCACAGGTGGCCATGACGCGGGTCAGCACGCGCGCCTGCCGACTCCCGGCATCCACGGCCTCGTCCAGCGGGGCGAGCAGGCCGAGGGGATGGTCGGGGATCGCCCGCTGCAGGGAGGCGCGCAGGCGACGCACCGCGTCCGGGGTGCCGTCGGTGCGGGCTGCGACGTGCACGAGCGGCCAGTAGGCGCGTGACCAGGGCCGGTAGACCTCGGGGACGGCCGTCTCGTCGCGGAACGTCTGCCGGACGTCACCGACGACGCCGACGACCTCCGACCACGCCGGCGTGTCGTCCTTCCACCTGAGCCAGAGACGCTGTCCCACCGGGTCGACGCTGCCGAAGTGGCGGCGGGCAAAAGCCGACGACACCACTACCTCCGACCGCGCGCTTCCCGGCCCCTCGTCGACGAACACCCGACCGGACACGAGCGGGATGTCCATTGCGCGGAAATAGTCGGGCGTCGCCGAGCGCACCGAGATGTCGGTCCGCCCGGGGGCGACGTCGGCCTCGCCGTAGATGAGGACCGAGCCGGACTGGGTGCCGCCCTGAAGGGGGAAGCGGTCGACCGCCCCGGCGGCCACGACGCCCGGCGTGCCGTTCACCGCGTCGAGGATGCGCCGCACCACGGCGTCGATCTCGGCCTTGGGCTGTTCCCAATCGAGGTCGTAACGGATCGCGACCACGTGCGTGGCATCGTAGCCGCGGGGTCGACGAAGCATCTCCTGCAGACTCCCGGAGAACAGCAGCGCGAGGACGAGCAGTACCGTACTGCAGGCGACCTGCGTGCCGACGAGCAGCCGCCGCACGCGCCGGCGGCTCGGCGGCTCGGTCGCGGCATGAAGCGCCGCTCCGGGGCGCGCGGGCCGCGTGAGCACGTGCCAGGCCGGCCACACGGCGAGGACGAGCGTGGTCACCAGCACCACGCCCAGTCCGGCCCCGACCGTGCGCGCCCCCATCGTCACGCCGGTCAGGCCGGTCACGTCCTCGGCCAGTGCCCGCTCCAGCCACCGCAGCACGAGGCTGGCGACGTACCAGGCCAGCGGCATGGCCGCGACGGCGATCAGGAACGCCTCGTGGAAGGCCAACCGCAACATCGCCCACGGCCCGGCGCCGAGGGCCAGCCGCACCGACGACTCATGGTCGCGGGCCATCGCCCGCACGAACAGCAGCCCGCCGACGTTGACGCAGACCACCAGGTACACCACGAGCGCCGCGCCCAGGACCATCAGCAGCGGGGAGCGCACGTCGCGCGCCTCATGGGACTGGAGGCTGGTGAGCCGCACATCGAGGTTCCGATCGTGCGTGGGGTACGTCTCGCCGAAGCGGCGGGCCGCGGCACGGGCCTCCTGCTCGACGCTCGCAAGGGTCGCGCCGGGCGCGAGGCGACCGATGACCATGAGCCAGTTACCGCCGCGCGGGGCGCGCTGGTACTCCGGACCCGACGGGGCGAAGACGTCGATGTCGGCAGGGTAGGCAAATTCCGGAGGGAGGATGCCGACGATCTGGTACGGCGCACCGCGCAGGGTGACGGTGGCGCCGACCACCGACTCGCTGCCGCCGAAGAGCCGCTGCCAGCCGCGGTTGCTGAGCATCAGGACGGACGCCCCGTCGCGCTGCTCCTCGTCGCTGAACACCCGCCCCCTCGCGGCCGTCATCCCCAGCACGTCGCGGAAGGGCCCCACCGCGCGGATGGCCTGGACGAACCTCGCCTCGGTGCCGCGCCCCAGCACGAGCTGCTCGCCGTAGACCCCAATCACGCCACGCAGCCCGCCGACCTCGCGCCCGTAGTCGGCCGTGCGCGCCGGGTTGCCGCCGACCTTCTGCCCGGCGAGCGACTCGTCGAGCACCACGAGCCGGTCGGCGCCCGGGACGGGCAGGGGAGCCAGCAACACCCGATCGACGAGCGTGGAGGTGGCCAGCAGCACACCGGCGCCGAGGGCGAGGGTGAGCACGGCGGTGGCCAACAGCAGGGGACGTCGGCGGAGCCCACGGGCGGCCTGTCGCGTCTCGCGCGCCCACGTCGACAGCCAGGGGAGAGTGTCCTGCTCGACGCTGGCGGCCACCCACGGGCCTGGGAGACCGAGTCGTCGGCGCGCCTCACGCCGAGCGACCTCAGGCGCCCAGCCGGCAGCCTCGAGCTCGGCCGCGTGCTGCTCGCGGTGGAAGGTGACCTCGTCGACCAGTTCCTGCTCGATCCGGGCGCGCCGGGTCGTCGAGTTGATGAGCCGCTTCAGCCAACCCATGACCTTACTCGGCGAACCTGAGGACGTGGCGCACGCCCTGGAGGAGCTTCTGCCACTTGGCTTCCTCCTCGTCCAACTGGCGCCGGCCGGTCGGCGTGAGGGCGTACACCCGGGCCTTGCGCTGACTCTCGGTGACGCTCCAGGACGACTTCACCCAGCCCTCCTGTTCCAGCCGGCGGAGGGCCGGATAGAGCGAGCCCTCCTCGACTCGGAGCAGGGCATTGGAGGTGTTCTGGATGTGCTGCGCGATCGCATAGCCATGGCGGGGCCCGGCGTCGAGGGTCTTGAGGATCAGCAGCGTGAGCGTGCCCTGAAGGGCGTCGGTGCGTGGCGGCATCGGATACCTCGAATTCGATACATCGACATCGATGCCTCGAATTCTATGCCTAGAGACGCAGGGATGTCACCAGCAGTTCCATGGCCGTCGTGCGCGCCCGTCCTGCGGCGGTTTCCCCGGTATGCTGGCGATGTGGATGGAGACGTACAGCACGCCAGCAACGCCCGGATTGATGCGTATCTCGATCACCTGCGGGTCGTGCGGCGGTTGCAGCCGCTGTCGGTGGAGAGCTACAGCCGCGACCTCGTGCAGCTGGCGCGGTATGCGGCCGGCACCGGCAAGGCGCCCGAATCCCTGACGCTTCAGGACCTCGAAGCGTTCGTGCGCGGCCTGATGGCCGAGGGCTACTCGCCGCGCTCCGTGGCACGCATGGTGGCCGGCGTGCGGGGCTTCTACAAGCACCTGCTGGTGTCGCGGGTCATCGCCACCAATCCGGCCGACGACCTGCGTCCGCCGCGTGCCTGGCGGGAGCTGCCAAGGTACCTGTCACTCGACGAGGTGGACGCGCTGCTGGCGGCGCCCGATCTCTCCACTCCTCGAGGCCTCCGCGACCGAGCCATGCTGGATCTGCTGTACGCCACGGGGTTGCGCGTCTCCGAACTCGTGACGCTGCGCCCCTCCGACCTGAACCTGGAGGTCGGCTTCCTGACGTGTATCGGCAAGGGCGACAAACAGCGCATCGTCCCGGTGGGGGAGCAGGCGATCCGCTCGCTGCGGACCTACCTGGAAGAGGGAAGACGAGGGTTGTTGAAGGGGCAGGGATCGCCCTGGTTGTTCCCAGGCGGGCGGGGACCGGCGGCACTCACGCGGGTGGGATTCTGGAAGGCCCTGAAGGCGTACGCGATGAAGGCGGGCGTGACGCGCGATGTGTCACCGCACGTGCTGCGGCACTCGTTCGCCACGCACCTCCTGGATCGCGGGGCTGACTTGAGGGCAATCCAGATGATGCTGGGGCACGCCGCGCTGTCGACGACGCAGATTTACACCCATGTGCTCGAGGCGCGCCTGAAGCGTTTGTACGAGTCGCACCACCCGCGCGCATAGCCCACGCAAATGCCTGGCAGACAGCCGTTTGGCGCTCTTGTCGGCCGGCCGACAAGACGTGCTCAGGTGCGGGCCGACACGACCAGATAGGCAGCCACCGCGACGAAGAGGATGTTCGGCGCCCATGCCGCAATCGGCGGGGCCAGGACACCGGCGCTGCCCACGGCGGCAAACAGGCTCTGGGTGGTCCAGTAGAGGATCGCGAGCACGATGCCAATCCCGATCCCGAACAGCGTGCCCTTCCTCCCGGTCGTCACGCCGAACGGGATGGCAATCATCGTCATGATCAGCGTGATGAACGGGAAGGCCATCTTCCGGTGCATGGCCACCTGCAAGGGCACGGTGTTGTAGCCGGCCTTCTCGAGTTCGGCGATGTGGTCACGAAGCTGTCCGAGCTTGAGACGCTCGGCCATCACGGCTTCGGGTTCCTCGACGCCGAAATAGTCGGCCGTCTCGAGAGTGACGGTGCGGGTGGGGAAGACCTCGAAGTCGGTCACGGCGTTGCGGTCGCCGAACGTGCGGGTCCACCCGAGATCGGATCGCCAGGTCGTGCTGCTCATGTTGGTCGACACGCGGGCGTAGGTCCGCCCCGTGACGTTCCAGCCGCGCGTCCCGAACGTGTAGACGGTGAGGTCCTCGAGCCTGCCGGCGCGGGCATCGAACCGCCCGTAGTGATACAGCTCGCCGCTGCTGCCCGCCATCCACTGCCGCGAAGCCAGGCCGTAGCGGCTCCTGGTCGGCGTCCCGCTCCTGATGGTGTCGCGCAGTTCCTCGGCACGCCTGTTGGAGGCTGCCAGGATGCTCTGCTCCATGCCGAACAGCACCCCGCTCCACATCAACCCGAAGGCCAGCATGGGAATCGCGGCGCGGTACAACGAGACCCCGCATGCCTGCATCACTGTCAGCTCACTGGTCCGGGTGAGCAGGCCCACGGTGACCAGCGTGCCGACAAGTGCGGCCATGGCCGTGATGTAGTACGTGTACTGCGGTGTCGAATACGCGAAGAAACTCAGCAGCGTCTGCCCGGTCGTCTTGCCCTTGAAGAGGTATTCGCTGTAGTCGGTGAAGATGGCGATGTAGAACACCGCCAGCATGCCCAGGAAGGTGACCCCGAAGACCCGAAGGTAGATGCGGCTCAGGTACCGATCCAGGATGTTGAACGTCGGCAGGATGCCTTGAGGCACCTTGATGACGACCACCGTGCCGCTTCGGCGTGGGGCAGCCGCCGACGCCTGCGCAGGCTGCCGGGGGGCGGCATCCTCGACGGTGACCGCCCGCCCGCGGGACGATACCGACGGGGCGCCGACGCGGCGCAGCAGGCCGCCAAGAGCCTGCGGCACGGGAATTCGGAGGCTGGGGGAGAACTCGTAGCCGCGCGTCTTCATCACCAGCAGGACGAGCCCGGCCCCACCCAGCAGCACGTTGGGTATCCAGAGCGCGAACTCCGCCGGCACCTTCTGGCCCTTGGCCAACGCCTCACCCATGTACATCAGCACGTAGTACACGAGCACCACGGCGATGCCGATCACGAAACCGGCGTTCTTGCCATCCTTCCGGTGTGACACGCCCAGGCCGAGGGCGATGAGCCCGAACACCAGACAGGCCACCGGGATGGTGTACTTGCGCTGGATGGCCATGATCGGGTTGTGCGGCGACATGCCCTGTTCTCGCAACTGGCGGGCCTTTGTCCGCAGCTGCGGGATGGTCATCTCGTTGTCGCCGGGTGTCAGCCCCTGTCGGGGGAACACCGTCTCGGGATCGAGCGACACGGTCAGCGACTCGAACGACTGGAGCTCGTACTGCGCCGGGGTGTCGACTTTCGACCGGTGCATGATCCCGTCCTCGAGGATGAGATCCACGCGGCGCGTCTTCGGATCGAGCACGAAGTGCCCCCGGTCGGCAGTCAGCAACTGCGGCTCGCCCGGGTTCCGGGTGTCGGAGAGGAAGACGCCCTTCCAGCCCCGGGTGTTGGCCGGCACGTCGCGCACGTACAGGACGAGGTTCGGGAACTCCTCGAAGAACACGCGAGGGCGGACGTCGCTCTCGGCCTTGGCCTGGATGATGCGGAACGTGATGTCGCGGAACGTCTGGTTGGCCCGCGGCATGGCCTCGATCATGGTGTAGGCGGTGGCGGCGGTCGCCAGCACCGCCATCAGGCCGACGGGCCTCAGGATCCGGTAGAGGCTCACGCCACAGGCCTGCATGGCCACCGCCTCGCGGTCCGCTGACAGCCGGCCCAGCGCCATCAGCAGACCGACGAGCAGACTGATGGGGATGGTCAAGGCCAACGACGAGGGGAGCAGCGTCAGGAGGATGCGCCCGATCGTCGGCAGGTTCACGCCCTTGGCGATCAGCTTCTCGGCGACGTCCATGATCGTCGGGATCTGGAGCAGGAACGTCAGGATGAGGAGCGTCAGCCCGAACGGCGCGAGCGTCTCGCGGATGATGTAGCGGTCGAGCGTGCGGAGCATGCTGGGAGATCGTGGGGCAGGGCGCGAATGCCGCGCCGTGCTCATCAGACGATCATTTCAGAAGTCGCGGTCGGTTCCAACCATCATGACGCGGCGCTGGCGAGGGCCGAAAGCGCGCGGCGCTGGTCCGGGGTGCCGGCAATGGCCAGCAGGTCGTGCGGCTCGAGGGCCGTCTCGGCGCCAGGGTTGGGCTGCATCTGCCCGTCGCGCATGAGGCCCACGACCGTCGCCCCGGTCCGTGCCCGGATGCCCAGGTCGCCGAGACTCGCGCCCGCCAGCTGGCTGCCGGGGTGGACCTCGACCCACGCGAAATCGAACAGCTGACTTGCCGCCCCGAGTTGCACCAGCGTCTGGTAGTCGCTGTCGTCGCCGAACAGCGGCGCGTACATCTCCTGGCGGAGTTGCGTGCTCACACGGTGCACCTCGGCGACACCGTAGTCGAGATGCAGGAGCGACTGGCGCACCATCTCCAGCCCGGCCTCGAGTTCCGGCTGGACCACCTCGGTGATACCCCGTGCCTGCAACTGCTTCAACTGCTCGGCTCCCTCGGCCCGCGCGACGATCCGGACGACGGGGGAGAGGCGCCGCACCGCGTCGATGATGGCTTCGGTGACGCTCACGACCGGCACCGTCACCAGCACGAGCCGCGCGTGGGCGACGTGTGCCGCCTCGAGCACGACCGCCTGAGTCGCGTCACCGAACACCACGGTCAGCCCGTCCTCCCGGGCCTGTTCGAATCGGCGATAGTCCAACTCGAGCAGTACCGCAGGCAACTGCAGGCGGCGCAGGAAGGTCGTCGTGAAGCGGCCCACGCGACCGCCGCCCACGATGACCACGTGGTCGCGCACGCCGGCGGCTGGCATGTTGATGGTGTGAACCGGCTCGGTGTCGGACCGCCGTCGCCACCAGGCGTAGACCGGCGAGGTGAGTCCGGACACCAGCGGCGTCAGGACCATGCTGAGGACGGCCGTGTTCAGGAGCAGCGCGAACGCCGAGGCATCGAGGCCCCCGGCGGCCAGGCCGACCTTGCCGAGCACGAACGAGAACTCGCCGATCTGCCAGAGGCCGAGCGCGACGGCCAGCGGGACGACGTTCCGGTAGCCGAATGCGTACGACACGCCGCCCAGGATGAACGCCTTTCCGATCAGGATCGCCATCAGCAACAGCGCCACCGGCCCGGCCATCGTGAGCAACTGTCGCGGGTCGATCAGCATGCCTACCGAGGCGAAGAACAGCATGCCGAACACGTCGCGGAGCGGAATGATGTCGCTCAGCGCCTGGTGCGCGTAATCGGATTCGCTGAGGACCAGGCCGGCGACGAAGGCGCCGAAGGCGAAGGACAGGCCGAACAGGTACGTGACGTAGCCGATGCCGAGGCCGATCGCCGTGATGGCGAGCAGGAACAGCTCCCGTGACTGGCGGACGGCGATGAACTGCATCAGCCGCGGCAGGAACCTGGTGCCCACCACGACCATCAGCGCGAGGAAGATCACGGCCTTCACGCCCGCCGCGGCAACGGCTCGCAGACCCGCTTCCGGCTGCGAGAGGGTCGGCAGCAGGATCATCAGGGGCACCACCAGGAGGTCCTGGGCGATCAGGATGCCCACCATCACGCGGCTCGAGAGGGTGCCGAGCTGCCCCTGAGCCATCAGGGTCTTCAGGATGACCATGGTGCTGCTCAGCGAGATGGCGGCCCCCAGCCACAGGGACGGCCGCCAGTCCCACCCGAGCACGGACCCGACGCCGAAGCCGAGCAGTATCACCAATGCCATCTGGATCGGGGTTCCGATCAGGGCGATGGCGCGCACCGGCTGCAGTTGCTTGAGCGAGAACTCCAGGCCCAGCGCGAACAGGAGCAAAGCGACGCCGACCTCGGCCAGCAGCTCGATGTCGTGTGTGTTGGTGATCGCCTGGCCGATGGAATGGGGGCCGATCACCACGCCCGCGAGGATGTAGCCGAGGATCAGCGGCTGCTTGAGGAACTGCGCAGCGAGTCCGCCGGCGAGGCTGGCGACGATGACGATGGCGAGGTCGGCGGCGATGCCCATGAGCGCTCGGGCAGCATGGTAACGGAGGTGGGCGCGGCGTGCCGACCGGCGGCCGTCATTCGTTAGGTCGAATCACCTTAGAGCATCCACACACACCTTCAACAGGGATATTGTCGGACGCAAATGCAATGAGTCCGATAATACACATTATGTTAACTACAGGGTCTGAACCATTGAAGCCGGGTACTGCGTTGCGTCGTTTCGTTGGATGCCGCCCCCGCGTGCCCCGGCTGCCCTGTCGCTCCACCGAGGGCGTACTGACGCTCGAGCCGACTGGAATCTGAAGGCTGGGGCCTATTCGTCCTGAGCCGACGGCGCGTCGCTCTCCGCCCCTTCACCCGGGCGCTCGACCGCGAGTGATCGCTGCGCCTTCAGATCGTCAAGGATGCGCTCGAGGGTCTCGATGACCTCTTCAGGCTCGACGTCGGTCTTCTTGAAACTGAGCTGGAAGGCGAACTGCCTGGTCGGCGCCTTGTAGCTGAACGTGAACGGCTTGGGCCGGGCCCCGCCACGCCGGGCGGTCTTGCTCTTGACCTGCTCGCGGAGCTCCTGGCGCGTCATGCCACCGCTTCGCGACATCTGCTCGACCAGGGCTGCCATCTTCTCCGGTTCGCCTTGCCTAACTACCTGTAAAAGCAACGACTTGGAGGAAATGTCGGCCAGCCGACAAAGCTGCTTGATGTGCTCGGGCATCTGGTTCAGCGAGAGCGACTCGGTGATCACCGTGCGGCTCTTGCCAAGCTTCTGCGCGAGGGTCTCGTGTGTGTACCCGGCCTTCTGGCACAGGGCGTGGAGTGCTTCGGCCTCCTCGAACGGCGTGAGGTCCTTGCGCTGGATGTTCTCGACCAGCGCGATCTCGAGGATCCCCACGTCATCCACATCGCGGATGACCACGGGCAACTCCTCGATCCCGGCGCGGACGGCCGCCTGGTAGCGACGCTCCCCGGCGACGATCTGGAAGCGGGACCCGCGCTGCCGGACCACGATCGGCTCGATGAGGCCCTGTTCCTTCACCGACGAGATCAGCTCGGTGAGGTCCCCCATCACTTGCCGAGGCTGGTTGGGATTCGGGTCGATCTGCTCGATCGGAATCATGCGGCCCACGGGCGCACCAGCCGAAGCCGTGAGCGTCTCGACGTAATGCGCGTCATGGCGCATGCGCACCGATTCCGGCAATCCGCGCTTAGACACGGCTGAGAACCTCCTCGCTGACGCTGTAGTACTCCGACGCGCCCGACGACTCCGGGGCGAAGCTGAAGATCGCTTCCTTGTACGCCGGGCTCTCCTCGAGCCGCACGCTCTTCGTGATCACGGTCTTGAACACCTTGGGGCCGAACACTTTCTGGATCTGGTCACGGATGTCGCGCGCAAGGCTCGTGCGCTTGTCGTGCATCGTGATGAGCACGCCCAGCACCTGCAGCGACGGGTTCGCCCGCACCTGGACCTTGCTCACGGTTTCAAGCAGGTCGTCGGTGCCTTCGAGGGCGAAGTAGGAGGACTGGATGGGCACCACGAGGTGCGACGCCGCCACCAGGGCATTCACCGTCAACAGCCCGAGCGTCGGCGGGCAGTCGATCACGATGTAGGGGTACTCCGCCTCGAGCGGGGCGAGCTTTTCCTTCAGCCGGAAATGCGCGTCGAGTTCTCCCACGAGCTTGGCTTCGAGCTTCGCGAGCGCGATGCGAGCCGGAGCGATGCTCAGGTGCGGCTGGTTCGTTGGCCGGATCACCGAGGGCAGAGTGGCCCCGCCCTCCCCCGTCAACGCCTCGAACATGTTCGGCCCCACGGCCGCCATGTCGAGGAACGACATCGTGCTGTTGGCCTGGGGATCGAGGTCGACGAGCAGCGTCGGCCGTCCCCGGAGGGCCAGGGCGGCAGCGAGGTTGATGGCGGTCGTGGTCTTTCCGACGCCGCCCTTCTGGTTGGCAATGGCCAGGATCATCTTGCGGCAAGTGGTCGTCGACGGTCGGCAATGAGGCGGCGGTCGAACGGAAGCGCCCCCGCGCATTCTACGGGATGCCCGCCCATTCACATCTTGTACTTGCCCATGTCCTCGGGATCGAGGCTCTCCAGCCAGTGCTGCAGACGCTCGGTGTCCTGCGGCGTCGGCGCCTCGAGCGGCCGGGCGTCCGACAGGACGTGCTCGGACACGTACACCGGCGCACGCGTGCGGAGGGCCAGCGCCAGGGCATCCGATGGCCGGGCGTCGATGGCCACGACCTCGCCCTGCACCGCGAGCGAGACCAGCGCGTAGAACGTGCCTTCGCGCACGTCCGTGATGTGCACTTCCGTCACCGTGCCGCCGAGCGCATCGATCACGTGCTTCAGCAGGTCATGCGTCATCGGCCGCGCCGACGCGCTGTTTTCCAGCTGAAGGGCCACGGCATGGGCCTCGAACATCCCGATCCAGATGGGGAGCGTCCGCTCCCCATCCTCGTCGCGCAGCACGAGGATCGGCATGTTGGTCACCGGGTCCATCATCAGTCCCTTGATCAGCATCCGCACGCTCATGAGACCTCCACGTCGACCAGTTCACCGCGCACGCTGTTGGGACCGGCGGCCGTGATGCGAACCCGAGCCAGCCGGCCCAGCAGCCCAGGCTCGCCAGGGAAGTTGACCACCGTGTTCCCGCTCGTCCGCCCCGACAGCTCATGGTCCCGGCGACGACTGGTGGCATCGACCAGCACGGTCTCGACCTTGCCGACCGACTGCTGGTGCAGCTCCGACTGGATGGCGCGCTGCAAGGCCTGCAGTTCGACGATGCGTCGCGTCTTCTCGTCCTCGGGCACGTCGTCTGGCATCCGCTTGATGGCCAACGTTCGCGGCCGCGGCGAGTACTTGAACGAGAACATGCTGTGGAAGCGGACGGCCGCCGTGAGGCTGAGGGTGTCCTCGAAGTCGGCAGCGGTCTCCCCCGGGAAGCCGACGATCATGTCGGTGCTGAGACAGATGCCGGGCACCGCCTCGCGCACCTCCTGGATGATCTCCAGGTATCGCTCACGCGAGTACCGCCGACGCATGGCCGCCAGCACCCTTGTGGAGCCGGACTGGACCGGCAGATGCAGGTGCCGACACACCTTCGGCAGGGTCCGGTACGCCTCGAGCAAGCGCGGGGTCACGTGACGCGGATGGGGACTGGCAAAGCGGATGCGCTCCACGCCGGGCACGTCGTGGACCTTCGCCAGCAGCCCCGCGAAATCGCAGTCGGCATCGTCTGGGGCCTGGTAGTGGTTGACGATCTGCCCCAGCAGCTGGATTTCGCGGTGCCCGCGCGCGGCGGCTTCGCGCACCTCGGCCAGGATCTCGGCCGACGGCCGCATCCGTTCGTGACCGCGCGTGTAAGGCACGACGCAGAAGGCGCAGAACTCGTTGCAGCCCTCGATGATGTTCACGTAGGCCTTGACCGAATCGGCGCGGCGCGCGATTCCCAGCGGGAACGAGACGTCCTCGTGGGGATTGATGTCCACCTGCGGCCCCACCGTCTCTTCGAGGGCGCGGGTCACGAGCATCGGGAGCTGCTTGACGCGTTGGGTGCCGACCACCACGTCGATGAGACGCGACCGCTTCAGGAGCGCGGCCCCCTCCTGTTGGGCGACGCAGCCGGTGACGGCAATCACCGGGCTGTTGCCGACGGCCTGCGCGGCCTCACGGAACTCGCCGAGGCGCGTGAACAGCTTCTCTTCCGCGCGCTCACGCACGCTGCAGGTGTTGATGACGATCACGTCGGCGTCTGCGGGATCGGCGGTGGCCTCGAATCCCGCGGACTCGAGCAGGCCGGCCAGCCGTTCGCCGTCGTGCATGTTCATCTGGCATCCGTAGGCCTCGACCAGGTACTTACGCGCCACGTCCCCGTCCCCTCCGACTCGCCGCCGCAGTTTCGCTTTCGCCTTTTGCTGCGGCTTCGCTTTCGCCTTTCGCCTTTCGCCCCGGGAGGACCTTCGCCTCGACCGTCTTGGCGTGCAGCAGCGTCCTGGCCCCCTCGAGCATCGGGGCCGAGGTGTCGCCGGCCATCATCCGGGCAATCTCCTCCACCCGCGCGTCCCCGTGCAGGTGCGTCGCCGTCGTCTGGGTCCGGCCGGCCACGACCTGCTTGGCGATGTGGATATGGGCGTCGGCATATGCCGCCACCTGCGGCAAATGCGTCACGCACAGCACCTGCGCCCGGCCCGACAGTGCTCGCAATCGGGCACCAACCGCGTCGGCGACGCGCCCACCGATCCCGGCGTCGACCTCGTCGAAAATCAGGGTCCGCTCCGTCGCCTCGGGCGCATCGAGGACCTTGACGGCGAGCATCACCCGGGACAGCTCACCGCCGGAGGCCACCCGTGCCAGCGGCCGCGGCGCCTCGCCCGGGTTGGCCGAGAGCAGCAACTCCGCGCGGTCGATGCCGGTGACCAGCCATTCGCCTTCCCCTGTTGCCGCCTGGAACCGGAAGGACACGTCGGCGTGAGGCATCGCGAGATCGGCCAGTTCGCGACGCAGGTGCGCCGTGAAGGGGCCCGCGGCTGTCTGCCGCGCCGCCGAGAGTTCGCGCGCCTGCGACAGGTACGTCGCGGCGGCCTCGTCGGCCGCAGCCTGCAGGGCCGACAGCTGCCCTTCCGGCTGCTGGAGGGCGGCCAACTGCTCGCCCAAGGTCCGCTGACGCGTCCGGACATCGGCAAGGCTCGGCCCGTACTTGCGCTTCAGGCGCTCGAGTGCGGCAAGTCGATCCTCGACTTCCTGCAGGCGCTCCGGAGACGCGTCGATGCCGGAGACGTACTGCCGCAGGAAGAACGCCAGGTCGTCGAGTTGCGCCTTGAGGCCGTCCCGCTGGGAGGCGTAGGCCTGCGCGGCCGGGTCGAGGTGGGCGAGCTCGTCGACGCGCTTCCACACGACGGCCAGGCTCTGCAGAGCCGAGTGCTCTCCTTCGTAGAGCGCCTCGTACGCCTCCCGCCCGAGTCGCTGCAGGCGGTCGGCATTGGAGAGCACCAGACGAGTCGCCGCGAGCTGCTCATCCTCGTCGTCGAGCGGCTGCACCCGGTCGATTTCGCTCAACTGGAACGACAGCAGGTCGATTCGCGCGGACCGTTCGCGGGCATCCATCTGCGTGGCCGCCAGGGCGTCCCTGGCGGCGACCCACGCGCCGTGCGCCCTGGCGACCGCCGCCCGCGGCTCGGCCAGCCCTGCCACCCGGTCCAGCAGGTCGAGGTGCGTCTCGGGCAGTTGGAGGGTCTGGTGCTCGTGCTGGCCGTGCAGGTCCACCCAGCCGGACACGCGCTCGCGCATCGTGCCCGCCGTGACCAGCACGTCGTCGATGAACGCGCGGGACCGGCCCTCGGCCGAGACCTCGCGCCGCACGATGACCTCGGCGCCGCCCGGCGTGGCGATGATGGCCTGCACGGAGGCCACGGCCGCGCCCGTACGGACCATGTCGGCCGACGCGCGGCCGCCGAGGAGCAGGCCGATGCCCTCCACGAGGACGGACTTGCCGGCCCCGGTCTCGCCGGTGAGGACGGTCAGGCCGTCGCCGAGCGACAGGTCGAGGGCCTCGATGACCGCGAGGTGACGGATGCTGAGAAACCGGATCATGGACGAGGGGACGCAGGTCGACCGCTGGGACTGACGGGCCCGCCGAATGACCAGAACTGCAACGATATCATGGAGTTGACCCCTGTTTTCGGGGCGTGGTACGCTTGCATGTTCGCGCCTTCCCAGCGGCGCATCCATCATGCATAGCGGAGGCCTGTTTGCAGACGCTCTGGGTGTGCGCTCTTGCCCTGCAGGAGCTGGCCGGGCCCGCGGCGGAGACCGCGGAATCGGCGACTGACGTCATTTCCCTCGTCACCCGGACCGGGCTCATCGAGCAGCTCGTCCTCGCCCTTCTCGTCCTTTTTTCGGTCGTGTCCTGGGGCATCGTCGCCTACAAGGCATGGGCGTTCCGCAAGGCCGACGCGCAGACGCGCCAGTTTCTGGACGTCTTCCGCCGCAGCAGCAAGTTCTCCGAGGTCCAGGCGGTGTGCCGGTCGCTCGGCGAGAGCCCGCTCGTGGGGCTGTTCCAGGCCGGCTACGGCGAGCTCAACGCGCAGTTGCGTGGGACGGGCGACAAGCCGGCAGCGGGCGTGCCTCGTCCAACGCTCAAGAGTCTCGAGGCCGTGGACCGCGCGCTCCTGCGCGCCAGCGGCACCGAGTTGGCCAAGCTCGAGGAGCGCGTGGGATTCCTGGCGACGACGGCGAGCATCACGCCCTTCATCGGACTCTTCGGGACGGTGTGGGGGATCATGACGGCGTTCCAGGCGATTGGCGCGGTGGGATCCTCCAACCTGGCCGTGGTAGCGCCGGGCATTGCCTCGGCCCTGATCGCGACGGCTGCCGGCCTGTTCGCGGCCATCCCGGCCGTCTACTTCTACAACCACTTCACCGCCAAGGTACGCGGGTTCGCATCGGCGATGGAGGACTTCTCGCTGGAGTTCCTCAACATCTCCGAGCGCAACTTCACCTAGGCCCCGTCCCGGACAGACCACATGCCCAAGGTACAAGCGGCAGGCGGGGGTGGGATGGGGCGGGGACGGCGCGGGCGGATGGTCGCCACCACCGCGCTGGCCGAGATCAACGTCGTCCCGCTGGTGGACGTCATGCTGGTGCTGCTGATCATCTTCATGGTCGCCGCGCCGATGATGACGCGCGGCCTCGACGTCAACCTCCCGGTGGCGCGTCGGTCGCAGAACCTGAGCAACGAGCGCGTCTTCGTCACGATCCCGCTCTCGTTCGGGCAGGACCGGCGCGTGCAGTTGAACGAGGAGTTCATCCGCGTCGACGTGCTCGGGGAACGGATGCGCCAGACCCTGCAGGGCAAGTCCGACAAGTCGGTCTACCTCCGCGCGGACGGCGCCGTCACGGTGCAGCAGACGATGACGGTGATGGACGCCCTCAAGGCCGCCGGCGTCGAGAAGGTCGGCCTGGTTTCCCGCCTGCCCGGGGAGCGATAGCAGACGCGTGGCTGCCCCGACGCCCTCCTTCGCGCTTGCCGGCGGGCCGTCCCTGCGACGGACCTCCGGCCCCGACGGCTTCAAGCGGATGGTGCTGCTGTCGCTGGCGGCGCACGCCGCGCTGATCCTGCTGGTGGCCCTGATGCCGTCCTCGTGGCGCACCCATCGCGACGAGCCGAAGAACGTGATGACGATCAGCCTCGGTGGCGCGCCCGGGCCGCGCGCCGGCGGGTTGACGACGATGTCGGGCCGTCCCGTGCAGCAGGCCGTCGAGCCGAAGCCCGAGGCCAAACCGCTCCCGGTCACTCCTCCCGCGGCCAAGCCGCCCGAGATGACCGAGCCGACCAGGACGGCACCGAAGGCCACCCCGAAGCCGGTCACCCCCCCGCAGACGACGACCGAGCAGGCCCGGGGCCGGACGCCGACCACCGGCGCGCGCGTCAGCGAGGGACAGGCCAAGGCCGACACCGGCGTCGTGAGCGACAGCATCGGCCTCTCGACCGGCGGTGGTGGTGCCGGCGGGCAGATCAACCTGGGCAACTTCTGCTGCCCGGGCTACGTGTCCGAGATGCTGCAGATCATCCAGCGGAACTTCCGACAGCAGCAGGGCACGACCGGCTCGACGGTGATGCGCTTCGTGATCGATCGCCAGGGCACGCTCAGCGAGATCTCGGTGGCGCGCACCAGCCGCAACTTCCTGCTCGACCAGGCGGCCCAGCGAGCGCTGGTGCTCACCAAGCTGCCGCCACTGCCGCGCGAGTACACGAACCCGACGCTGACGGTGAACCTGGAATTCAACTTCACCCCATGACGAAGACCGCTCCCCGCTTCCTCCTGACCGCGGCCCTCGGGGCCCTCGCCTCCACGGTGCTGGTGCTCGCCGCGCCGGACGTGCGGCAGGCCCCGACGACGCCGCCCGCGCAGCCGCCCGCCTCGCAGGCGCCACCCGCGGGCACGCCGCCGGCCACGCAGCAGCCCACCGAGATCTCCACGGCGATCTCGCTGAGCGGCGGCGCCGCGCCACGGCTCGCCGTGCCGTCGTTCATCGCCGGCGCCGACCTGAAAGGGCCGGCCGAGACCATCGCGCAGGTGCTCTGGGACGATCTCCGGTTCGAGCGCGAGTTCGACCTGATCCCTCGCGCCGCCTACGCGCCGATCACGCCCGCGACGTCGATGGAGACGGTGCCCTTCGCGCAGTGGAAGGAACTCGGCGCCAACTACGTGCTGATCGGCACGGTGCGCCAGAATGCCTCGAGCCTGACCGTGCAGGCACGCCTGTTCGACGTGTCGTCGCAGCGCAGCATGTGGGCCAAGGAGTACACGGCGTCGGCCAACAACCCGCGTGCGTTCGCCCACACCATCGCCGACGAACTGCACAAGGACACGCGCTCGCTCGCCGGCGTGGCGCGCACCAAGCTGGCCTTCGCCAGCGACCGCGATGGCGAGGCGGCGCGCGGCACGGTCGAGCAGCGCAGCATCAAGGAGATCTACATCGCCGACTACGACGGCGAGAGCCAGCGGCGGGTGACCGTCAACCGGTCGCTCGCGATCAACCCGAGTTGGTCGGCCGACGGGCGAGCCATCGCCTACACGTCGTACCGGCGCGGCTATCCGGACATCTACGTGTCCTACATCTACCAGGGCAAGATGGACCAGCCGGCCAACGGCACCGAGACGGTGCACAACTTCCTCCCGGCGTTCGCCCCCGACGGCTCGAAGATCGCGTTCATGACCAACCGCGACGGCAACATGGAGATCTACGTCGTCAACCGCGACGGATCGAACCTGCGCCGGGTCACCCGTCACCCCGGCAATGACTCGACGCCGACCTGGTCGCCGGCCGGCAACCAGATCGCCTTCACGTCGGACCGGTCCGGATCGCCGCAGATCTACATCGTCGATGCCGACGGCATCGGCCAGCCGCGCCGGATCACCAACGAATCGTGGGCCGACCGCGCCACCTGGTCGCCGGCCCCCTACAACGAGATCGCGTACGCCGGCCGCAACGGCCCCGGATTCGACATCAAGATCTTCGGCCTCGAGCAGGGCCAGATCCGTACGATCACCGACAGCACCGGCAGCAACGAGAGCCCCTCGTGGGCGCCCAACGGGCGGCACCTCGCGTTCGCCTCGACGCGCGCCGGCCGGACGCAGATTTTCACCATCGCCCGCGACGGCAACGACCTGCGCCAGGTCACCAAGTCGGGCAACAACGTGCAGCCCAGCTGGTCCCGCTGATTCCGATGCGGCCCCACGCCCACAAGGAGACGTCCCGCATGTCCGTTCGCCTCGTCCGCCTCATCGCCGTCTGCCTGGTGATGGTCGCCACCACCACGGCCTGCAGTCGCAAGAAGCCGCCCGTGGCGCGCCCGACGCCGCCCCCGCCGTCGGCCAGCACCACCGTGGGCAACGCCCCGCCGCCGCCCCCTGCCC
Source organism: Luteitalea sp. TBR-22 (assembly GCF_016865485.1). Lineage (NCBI taxonomy): Bacteria > Pseudomonadati > Acidobacteriota > Vicinamibacteria > Vicinamibacterales > Vicinamibacteraceae > Luteitalea > Luteitalea sp. TBR-22. The sequence goes on from NZ_AP024452.1 coordinate 3,140,437, forward strand.
CGCTGCCGGAGCCCGAGCCGCCAGTGGCCTCGGTGCCGGCCGAGCCGGCGATCGCCGGCAGCAACGTGGTGGACTACAACGCCCGGTCGCTCGACGAACTGAATCGCGAGTCGCCCCTGCAGCCCGTCTTCTACGGCTACGACAGCGCCGACGTCGCCGGCGACATGCAGGCGACCCTCCAGAAGAACGCCGACATCCTCAAGCAGTACCCGAGCTGGGTGGTGACCATCGAGGGCCACTGCGACGAGCGTGGGACCGCCGAGTACAATCTCACGCTGGGTGACCGGCGCGCGCAGGCGGCGCGTGCCTATCTGATCTCGCTCGGGATCCCGGCCGAACGCCTCAAGACGGTGTCCTACGGCAGTGAGTTCCCGTTCGACCCGGGCTCCACCGAAGAGGCGTACGCGAAGAACCGGCGTGCGCATTTCGTGGTGACCAGCAAGTAAGGCCGTACCCAGGAAGGCATCATGACGCGCATCGTGATCGGCGCCCTGACCGGCGTCCTGCTCATGGGGCTGGCCCTGCCGGCCCACGCCGCCAACCGCGAGCACCAGCAGTTGATGGCCGACATCCGCATGCTGCAGGAGCAGAACCAGCAGCTGCAGCTCGTGCTCGCGACCCTCGGCGACACGCTCAAGGCGCTGAACGCGAAACTGGACGATCAGGCCACGACCTCACGCAAGCAGTTCGCCGATCAGAAGCTGCTGATCGACAACCTGAGTGGCGACCTGCGCGTCGTGCGCGAGCGGCTCGACGAGAACAACACGCGGGTCGGGACGCTCGGGCAGGAACTCAACTCGTTGCGGGATGCGGTCAACGCGCTGCCCGCGCAGATCGTTCCCGCGCCCGTCACGATGGTGCCCGGCCCGAACGGCACGATGGTGCCCGCGCCGGCCCCGACGACGACTGCCCCCGGGGCCACCGCTCCGAGCGCCGCGCCCACCCAGCCGGCGCCGGCGCCGGTCGTGCCGACGGGCCCGGCCGGAGGCCTCTCTCCCCAGCGCATGTTCGACACCGCGCAGGCCGACTACGCCGCCGGCCAGTGGCCGCTGGCGATCTCGGGCTTCGAGCAGTTCATCCGCTCCTTCCCCTCCAGCGACAAGGCCGACGACGCGCAGTTCTACATCGGCGAGTCGTACCAGCTCGATGGCAAGTTCAAGGAGGCGGTCGGCGCCTACGAGAAGGTGATCGCCGATTACCCGAGCGGCGACCGTGTGCCGCAGGCGCTGTACAAGCGCGGCGTCGCACTGAGCCTGCTCGGCGACAACGATCGCGCCCGTGAGTCGTTCCAGCAGGTGATCAGGAATTACCCGCAGAGCGAGGTCGCCGTCCTGGCCAAGCAGGTGCTCGACGGCCTCAACCGGCGCCCGCGGGAGTAATTTGAAATTGGAAATTTGAAATTGATCGGCGGCCGGCCTCTCGGCCTTGCCGCTCGGGATGTTGCGAGGGGCAGCGGCGAAGCCCCGCCCCCCGAGAATTTCGAATTTCAGATTTCGAATTGCCGGTGTCAGAGACTGGGCGCGCACGTCGTCACTCTCGCGCCCATCGAGACATGGAGGCACAACTGGTACCCCCACGGGGTCGTGGGGGCGTGAGGGACCCGGGATGCCCGGGTGGAGAGAGAGCAGGCAGGCATGGGTAGCGTCAACAAGGCGATCCTGGTCGGAAATCTCGGGCGGGACGCGGAACTCAAGTTCACCGGCAACGGCTTCGCGATCGCGCGCTTCAGCATCGCGACCACGGATCGGCGCAAGGACAGCAAGACGGGCGACTGGGTCGAGAAGACCGAGTGGCACCGCATCGTGCTGCTCGGCAAGCAGGCCGAGTCGCTGCAGGATTACCTGAAGAAGGGCAAGCAGGTCTACGTCGAGGGCCGCATCGAGACCCGCTCCTGGGACGACAAGGACGGGCAGAAGCGGTACACGACCGAGATCGTGGCCGACCGCATCCAGTTGCTGGGTGGTGGCGGCGGTGGTCGCGGCGGTGGCGGCGGCCGCAGCGAGGACGACTACGACTACGGCGGCAGCTACGGTGGCGGGGCCGGCGCGGGTACCGCGTCGCCGGGTGGCAGCGCCGGCGGGTTCGAGCCGGTCGGCGGCGACAGCGACGACGACATTCCCTTCTAGCGTGCGAGCGATGCTCGCACCCTGGACGGAAGGCCGCGATGCCGAATGCCGCAATGCCTTAAGGTGTTGCGGCATTCGGTGCATCTGCGGCATTGCCGGCATTCCATGACCCGCCCCCTCGGCGCCACAGGCCTCCACGTCTCCCCCATCACGTTCGGCGCGATGCGCATCGCGGGCGACCGCCCGGACGGCGCGTCGTCGGCGCTGCTGCAGGCGCTCGAGCGCGGGATCACGTCGATCGACACGGCGCGCAACTACGGTGACAGCGAGGCGGTGATCGCCCGCACGCTGCGCGCGTGGCGCGGGCCGCGGCCCCTCATCGCGACCAAGGTCAAGCCGCGCGACATCTCGAACTGGCGCTTCTACGTGCCCATGGACGTCCAGTTCACGCCAGGCAGCATCGTCACCTCGGTCGAGGAGAGCCTCCGCACGCTCGGCGTCGACTGCCTCGACCTCGTGCAGTTGCACCAGTGGTACTACCGCTGGAGCCACGAGACCGCGTGGCTCGAGACGCTGCACGCCCTGCGCGAAGCCGGCAAGGTGCGCCACATCGGGGTCAGCGCCCAGGACCACGAGCATGACGGCGTGTTGAAGCTGGTCGACGACTGCCGCGTCGACGCCGTGCAGGTGGTGCTCAACGCGTTCGAGTCGCGGCCCCTGGTCAGCGTCGTGCCGCTGGCCGACGAACGCGGCGTCGGCGTCATCGCGCGATGCGTCTTCGACCACTCGGGCGCGCTGGCCGGCGCGGCCACGCGCGAGACGCTGGCGCGCGACGTCAAGCTCGCGCACGCCTCGCCCGAGGTCGTGGCCGAGTATCTCCGTCGCATCGACCGCCTTCGCGAGGACGCGCGCGAGCACGGCATGGACCTCGTGGAACTGTCCATCCGCTTCGGGCTGACTCACCCCGGGGTGTCGACCCTGGCCATCTCGCTCGCCGACGCCGGGCAGGTGGATGCGGCGCTGGCCGCGGCGGCCAGGGGGCCGCTTCCCGAGACGCTGTTCGACCGCGTGTGCCGCGAGCACGTCTGGGTGAAGAACTTCTACTACTTCTCCCGCGCCACCGTTGACGGCAACGCGCCGGTGTGAGCCGTCGGAGGCGCCTCGCGCCTCGAACGACCGCGGCGCCTCCCCGTCCGTCGCCCAAGGGCGACGGCTACCCCTGCGGCGTGTCCGTCCTGCGGCCTGTTGTCCGGCTGCCCCTGCGGCGTGTCCGTCCTGCGACCTGTTGTCCGGCTACCCCTGCGGTCCGTCCGGCGGTCTGCCCATCCGGCTGCCCCTGAGGCAGGCGCAGCTGCCGGGCTTGGCCGGGCAGGCATCGATCCCCAGAGCGCCGACGGTCAGCGCGCCGGGGTGAGGTCGGTGTGCGCGAAGTCCTCGCCCTTGAAGAGCACCGACTCTCCCCGGCTCGCAGCCAGCGCATAGGTGAAGCAGTCGCCGAAGTTCAACGCCGCCTTGTGACGTCCCCGTCCGAAGCGACTGAACGCCGCACGCGCCAGGCGCGCCTGTTCGACATCCACTGGAGCCAGGGTGATGCCGGCCTTGTCGATGAACGTGTCGAGTTCGCGGACGCCGGCGAGCCCGTACCTCGCCTCGATGACGACGGACGCCTCGACGAACGACGCCACCGAGACGACTCGCTCGGCGGCGGCTTCGATGGCCTCGTTCAACGCCCGCCGCTCCGGTTCGTCCTGCAGGATGGCGAGCAGCGCCGAGGTGTCGATCACCATCAGCGCGGCAACCCCGCGTCGTCGTATCCCAGGATCTCGTCGGCGGGCCGCCGGTCGCGCACCGGCAGGCTGGCGCACCGCACGGCGATCGCATCCAGGGTGTCGGCGAGCCGCCTGCCGCTCCGCTCCGCGCGCACGCGAGCGATGCGGTCCTCGAGCGCCCTGGTCACGGCCTCGGTCTTGGTCTCCCCGGTGAGCCGGGCCAGGGTCGCGGCCAGACGTTCGGCCTCGGCATTGCGGATGTTCAGCGCCATGTTGTTACCTGTGTAGATCGACATCTACACTGTAACATCAGACCGCCGGCGAGGTGTCGATCGCAGCGATGTCGCCGTCGTACAGCGCCCGGAGTGCGGCGTCGCGGGCTTCGGCGATCGAACATCCGGCGAGGGCCTCGCGTGCCTGGCGCAGCGAAGTGGCGGCCATGCTGAACTCGCGCAGGCCGAGTCCGAGCAGCACCTGCACGAGGATGGTGTCGGAGGCCATCTCGCCGCACACCGCCACGCGGCGTCCATGACGTCGGGCCCCGCGCACGACCATCCGGATGAGGCGCAGCACGGCCGGGTGCCGCGGGTCGTACAGGTGCTGCACGCGGACGTCGCTGCGGTCGGCGGCCAGCGTGTACTGCGTCAGGTCGTTGGTGCCGATGCTGAGGAAGGCGGCGTGGCGCGCCAGCCCTCCCGCATCGAGCGCCGCCGCCGGCACCTCGACCATCGCGCCCGCCGGCGGGGCCGGCAGGCCGAGTCGCTCGGCCTGTGCGTGCAGCATCGCCACCGCGCGGGCCATCTCGTCGGCGCTGGTCACGAACGGGAACATGATGCGCAGTTGCCGGCCGTCACCGGCGCGGATCAGCGCGCGCAACTGCCGCTCGAGGACTTCGGGGCGCGCCAGGCCGAGGCGCAGGCCACGCATCCCGAGCCGCTCGCGCGGCTCGACCTCCATCTGCTCGGGCAACCCGACTTCCTCGGGCGTGATGTCGAACGTCCGGATGGTGACCTCGCGCGGGCCCGCGTGGTCGAGCACGGCCCGGTACACGTCGACCTGGGCCTGCTCGCTCACCTGGCCGATCGGCTGTCCGCCGAGCAGCAGCTCCGAGCGGACGAGCCCGAGCCCCTCGGCGCCCTCCCGCCACGCGAACGGCACGTCCTCGGCCCGCTCGATGTTGGCAAACAGCAGGACCGGCACGTCGTCGGCGGTGCGCGCCGGCCCCGACAGCGATTCAGCAGGCACCGCCACGGCGTGCAGCCGGTGCCGCGTCGCCTCGACGACCGATGGCGGCGGGTCGACGGCAATCACGCCGGTCGTGCCGTCCACCAGCAGCGTCGCCCCCGGAGGCACCATCCGGGTGGCCTCCTGCAGGCCGACGACCGCCGGCACGCCCATCGACCGGGCCAGGATGGCGGTGTGTGCCGTGCGCGTCCCGGCGTCGGTGGCGAGCGCCGCGAGCCGGGACCAGTCCAGCTGCGCGGCGACCGACACCGGCAGGTCGTCGGCGACGAACACGCAGGGCTCGTTGAACCGGGCCAGCTGCGCGTTGAGCCAGCTCGCGTCGCCATCGACCTTCTGCAGGTTGGCGCGGATCCGGCCGAGCACGTCGGTGAGGTCGCCGTGGCGCTCCTGCAGGTACGGATCCTCGATGGCGCGCAGGCGCTGCACGAGCTCCTCGCCGGCCTCGACGACCGCCCACTCGGCGTTGACGCGCCGGGCGCGGATCAGCGCCTCGGCCCGCTCTCGCAGCAGCGGGTCGGACAGCATCAGGATCTGCACGTCGAACATCCCGGCGAGCTCGCTGCCCAGCACGTGTCTGGTGCGGTCGCGGATGTCCTCGAGCTGCGTGCGCGTCCGTGCCGACGCGGCCGCCAGCCGCGCCTGCTCCGACGGGACGTCCTCCTCGGCGATCCGGTAGCGGACGTCGTGGGCGCGCAGGCGGGCGACGACGGCAGGGCCGATGGCCTCGCCGGGAGCGACGGCGATGCCGGTGAGCATCAGCACGTCACGACTCCCCGAAGCCTTCCGCCACCAGCGCCGCCAGCGCGTCGGCCGCCGCTTCCGCGTCGCCGCCCTCGGTGCGGATCACGATGGTCGTGCCGCGGGCGGCCCCGAGCAGCAGCAGGCCCAGGATGCTCTTGCCGTCGAGTTCCCGCGATCCCTTCGCGACACGGACCGTCGCCGCGTACTGCGACGCGAGGCGCACGAAGCGCGCCGCGGCGCGGGCGTGAAGCCCGAGCTGGTTGACGATGACCACTTCACGCGTCACCATCGACTTACGATCCCGCGTCGGGACGCATCAGGTCCGACGCGACGCGGATGGCCTCGCGCGCGTGCTCGCGCACCAGGCGCGCGATGCCGAGCAGCCCGTGGTTGGCCGGGTCGAGGTTGGCCAGCTTCACCAGCATCGGCAGGTTGACGCCGGTGATCACCTCCACCCTGTCGTCCTCCAGGAAGGTGATGCCGAGGTTGCTCGGCGTCCCCCCGAACATGTCGGTCAGCACGAGCACGCCCGACGGTCCCTGCACGCGGGCGATGGCCGCCGCGATCTGGTCGCTGGCCGCGTTCGGCTCGTCGTGCCACCCCAGCGACACGGCCTCGAAGCGCACCAGTTCACCGGCGATCATCTCGGCGGCGTTCACCAGTTCGTGCGCGAGCTGCCCGTGCGTGACCACGACCACGCCGAGTCGGGACTGTGCGGAATCTGCCATTCGTCGTCTCGCATGCCTGCCGGCCAGGGCCGGCAGCTACACCTCGGAGGTCGGGTAGCCGTCGCCCTTGGGCGACGGTGACGCCAGCCGCCCAGCTATTCCTGCGCGATGTCGCGATGGCGCACGCGCAGGCGGATGCCCTCGATGCTGCCCATGCGGCGCTTCAACTCCTCGGCGATCGCCACCGAGCGGTGCTTGCCGCCCGTGCAGCCGATCGCCACCGTGACGTAACTCTTCCCCTCGGTCGCGTAGCGCGGCAGCAGGAACTCGAGGAGGTCGCCCACCCTGGCCAGGAACGTGGCGTAGTCCTCGTACTGCTCGAGGAAGCCCCGCACCTCGGCGTCGCGCCCGGTGTGCGGGCGCAGTTCCGGGACGAAGTGCGGGTTGGGCAGGAAGCGCGCGTCGAACACGAGGTCGGCATCGAGCGGCACGCCGTGCTTGAAACCGAAGCTCAGGAACGTCACCACGGGGCCCGCGCTCGTGCCGGTGTCGCGCGAGGCCGCCATGAAGGCGTGCCGCAACTCGTGCACGGTCATGTCCGAGGTGTCGATGATCTGGTCGGCCATCCCCCGGATGGCCGCCAGGTGCTCGCGCTCCCGACGGATGCCCTCGCTCACCGACTCGTGTTCGGCCAGCGGATGCGGGCGGCGCGTCTCGCTGAACCGGCGCACCAGCGCCGCATCGCTGGCGTCGAGGAAGATCAGTCGCGGCTCGAGCCCCGGCATCTGCCGGAGCTTCTCGTACGCCTCCGGGAAGTGACGCAGCAGCGATCGCTCCCGGATGTCGACCACGACCGCCGCCCGGGTGATCTCGCCGCCGGCCCGCTGCGTGAGCTCGGCGAAGGTCGGAATCAACGCGACAGGCAGGTTGTCGACACAGAAGTACCCCAGATCCTCCAGCGCGCGGATCGCCTGCGTCTTGCCCGACCCCGACAAGCCCGTGAGGACGATGAAGCGGCTCATGACTCTCCTGCCTGCAACTCGGCCTCCAGGCGCGCGGCCAGACGTTGCGCGGCCGAGATCCCGCGCGCGAGCAGCAGGTGGCGCCGCGCCGCCACCTCGACGAGGATCCCGATATTGCGCCCCGGGCCGACCGGCAGCGTCACCACCGGCACCGGCACGCCCAGCAGCGGCTCGGTCGCCTCGTCCAGGCCCAGCCGCTCGTACTCGGTGTGGCTGTCCCAGCGGACGAGCCGCACGATGAACTCGACCTGCATGCTGTGGCGCGTCGACGCCACGCCGAACAGGTCCTGCACGTTCATGATGCCCAGCCCACGCACCTCCATGTGGTGCCGGGTCAGCGGTGGCGACGTGCCGATCAACGCCGACCCACGCCGCGTGATCTCGACCGCGTCGTCGGCCACCAGGCGGTGACCGCGCACGACCAGGTCCAGCGCGCACTCGCTCTTGCCGATGCCGCTCTCCCCGAGCAGCAGCACCCCGAGTCCGAGGATGTCGACGAGCACGCCGTGCAGCGTGGTGACCGGCGCCAGCCCCTCTTCCAGCACGCCGGTCAGCGCCACCAGCGTCTCCGACGTGAGCACGTCGGTGGACAGCACCGGCACGCCCCGAGCGTCGGCCTCGGCAATCAGCACCGCGTCGACCGGCAAGCCGGCCGTCACGACAATGCAGGGGAGGCCGGGACGAAGCACGTCACGGAGCCGGCGCCGGCGTACGTCGTCGTCCAGGCTCGCCAGGTACTGGACCTCTGACCGGCCGAACAGCAACACGCGGCCGTCCTCCAGGTACTGGGGCTGGCCGGTGAGGGCGAGTCCCGTCTTCTGGAGGGAGACCCGCGTGATGCGCCGCGCCAGGCCCGACGCGCCGGCGCGCACCGACAGGTCCCCGAGCGGCGTCCCGGCGCAACGCGCCAGGAGGTCGCGGACGGTGAGGCTCTGCGGGCCGGACTCGGGAATGGCGACCATGGACGGCCCGCCCGGATCAGGCGTCGGGATCGACGAGGCCGACGTGCCCGTCGGCCCGACGCACGAGCACCTGCACGCGATCGAGCTCTGCGTCACGGAAGACGAGCACCGAGCCGGCCGGGGCGTCGACCCGCAACAGCGCGTCCTCGAGCCGCATCGGCTTGGGGCTCGAGCGTCGCACGCGGACCACCCTCGGCGCCGCGGTGGCGACCGCCCTGGCCACGCGCGCCCTCGGCGCCTTGACCTCGACGACGACCACCGGCTCGGGGGCCGCCGCCCTGGCCGCCGCACCGCGCCGGCGCGCCTCCCACTTCCCCTTCACCTTGCTGGCCTGCGCCTCGATCTTCGTGATGGCGTCGAGGGCCGAGGCCTGCGCCGTCGCCGCCAGGCCGTGCCCGCTCAGGTCGTGGTCGCCTCTCGTGCGGACGCGCACGTCGGCCTTCACCCGGTCCTTCTGGACCTGGAGCGCGACCTGCGCCGTGGTGATGCTGTCGTGGAGGTGGCGATCCAGCTTCTCGAGCCGCCTGGTGACGGCTTGTCGGAGGGCCGGGGTGATGGTGAGGTTGCGCCCTGTGAGCGCGAGCCGCATGTTGCGGTCCTTTCGCGGAGTTGCTAGTACAGCACCTTGCGCTGGTTCGACGTCGGGATGCGAAGTTCCTCGCGGTACTTCGCGATGGTCCTGCGCGCGAGCACGAGCCCCTCGCGCTGCAGGATGCTGACGATCTTCGAGTCGCTGAGCGGCTTGCGGCCGTCCTCGGCCTCGATGATCTTGCGGATCCGCTGCTTGATCGTCACCGACGAGACGCTCTCGCCGAACGAGCTGCTGATGCCGCTGTGGAAGAAGTACTTCATCTCGAACACGCCCTGCGGCGTGTGCATGTACTTGTTGTTGACCACCCGGCTGACCGTGCTCTCGTGCATGCCGATGTCCTCGGCGACGTCGCGGAGCACCAGCGGGCGCAGGTGCTCGATCCCGTGATCCAGGAACTCCTTCTGGAACTGGATGATCGAGTTGGCGACCTTGATGATGGTCTTCTGCCGCTGGTCCACCGACTTGAGCAGCCACAGCGCCGACCGGAACTTCTCCTTCACGTAGGCGCGCGTCTCGGCCGCCGACTCGTCGTTCTTGTTGTCGAGGAGCCGCTTGTACACGGGGCTGATCCGCAGTTGCGGCAGCCCGTCGTCGTTCAGCACGGCGACGTACTGGTCCTCGACCTTGACGATGTAGACGTCCGGCATCACGTACTGCGAGGGGGCCGGGTTGAAGCGGCTGCCGGGCTTGGGATCGAGATGCCTGATGATCTCGATGTGCTCCTTGAGCTGCTCGATCGGCATCGCCATCCGCTTGGCGATCTCGGGCACCTGGTGGTTCTGCAGCAGGCGCAGATGCTCGGTGACGATGACCTCGGCTGGCGTATCGGCGTGCCCGAGGTGGCGCAACTGCAGGGTCAGGCACTCCTGCAGGTCGCGCGCCGCGACCCCGACCGGATCCAGGTGCTGGAGGACGGAGAGGACCGCCTCGACCTGCGACGCCGACCAGCCGCCCATCTGCGCCAGTTCGTCCACCGACGCCATCAGATACCCGTCGTCGTTGAGGTTGCCGATGATGGCCTCGCCGATCTCGCGCTGGACCCCGCTGATGTCGGGGCGCATCGACAGCTGCCAGAGCAAATGATCGGCCAATGAGCCGGAGGTCGAGAGCGTGTTCTCGATCGGCGGCAGTTCCTTGACCTCCACCGGCATCCGCGATCGGTACCCGCCGTCGTCGAGGTACTCGCCGAAGAAGTAGGCGTAGTCCTGCTCGTCCCAGTTGGCGTCGGGCCGATCGGGCTTGGGCGCTTCCGGCGCCTCGGGCTCGGAGGTCTGTGCCTGGGGCTCCACCGCCTGCAGCTCCTCGGTGGGCACCTCCTCGAGCATCGGATTCTCGACGATTTCCTGAGTCAGGAGCTCAGCCAGCTCGAGCGTCGTCATCGGCAGGAGCTTGATCGCCTGCTGCAACGAGGGCGTCAGGACGAGCTTCTGCGAGAGGCGGGTCTGGAGCTTCTGCGTGATGGCCATGGTCTGGGCTACATGAACACGGAGGTCTCAATCGAGCCGGAAATCGGTCCCGAGGTAAATACGTTTGACCTCCTCGTCGGCCGCCAGTTCGCCCGGCGTTCCGCTCTTGAAGATGGTGCCCGCATGCACAATGTGCGCCCGATCGGTGATCTTCAGGGTCTCCCGCACATTATGGTCCGTAATCAGCACGCCGATGCCACGATTTTTCAGGTGGAAGATGATTTTCTGGATGTCGGACACCGCAATCGGGTCGATCCCGGCAAACGGCTCGTCCAGCAGGATGAACTTGGGATTGTTGACGAGCGCCCGCGTAATCTCTACCCGCCGGCGTTCCCCCCCCGACAGCGTGTAGGCCTTGGCGCGCGCCAGGTGCGACAGCGACAGCTCGGCCAGCAGTTCCCGACACCGGGCCCGGCGCTGTGTAGCATCCAACGGCAGTGTCTCGAGAATGGCCAGCACGTTCTGCTCGACCGTGAGTCCGCGGAAGATCGAGGCCTCCTGCGGCAGGTAGGCCAGGCCCTTCCTCGCGCGGACGTAAATCGGGTCCTGCGTCACGTCGGCGCCGTCGAGGGTGACCGTGCCGGAGTCGGGCCGGGTCAGGCCGACACACATGTAGAAGGTGGTGGTCTTGCCGGCGCCGTTGGGACCGAGCAGTCCTACCACCTCTCCCGACTGCACTTCGAGGCTGACGCCAGCCACGACGGTCCGCCCGCCGTAGGCCTTCGTGAGTCGATCGGTCTGCAGGATCGCCATCAGGCCGGCTTGCTCAGGGCGGGGCACGTGCCGGCGGTGCGGCCCTGGGTACGGGTGGACTGGTTGCCGTCCACCGAGATCACGTCCGAGGTCCGGTAGAACGTCAGGCGCCGGCCCGTCGTCTCGCGGCATTCGTTGGGGAACTGCTCCAGCACGACGACCGGCGTCCCGCCCATCACGTAGCGGCCGTCCTTTGTGAAGTAGGTCAGGCGCGCCCCCGTGGCGTGGCGGGTCGCCGTCTGCAGCGTGACCGCGTCGTAGGCCTCGAGGCGATCGAGTTCGCGACCGCCCTCGAGCAGGTACATCTCGATGCGGTTGCCGCGCAGGTCGCCGTCACGCGTGCTCACCAGGCGGGCCGTGTTGCGCAGGATCGCCTTGCGCTCCTTGTCCTGGTATTCCAGTTCGCCGGCCGTGCCCGTCGTCACGTTGCGCTCGACCTTCCCGGTCGCCGCGTCCTTCTCTTCCAGTTCCATCACCGTCCGCGCCTTGCCGACCGCCAGGAGGTTGCCCGACTCCTCGTCCAGCGTGATGGTGTCGCCCTTGATGGACGTCGCCCCCTGCCAGATCTGGGCATCGCCGGTGTAGACGGCCTTCTTGGTGCGCCGTTCCAGCTTGCTGGCCGTGACGTTGACCGGTTGGTCCTGCTTGAACATGCCGGGCCGCGCCGGCCCGTCGCCGCCGCCCTGCAGCACCGACCGCACGTCGGTCTCCGCGACGATGTCGTCGCCGCCGGCCAGGATGTTGATGATGCGCGACTGCACCGAGCCGCGCGTGTCGTCGATGCGGGCGGTGAGCGCAGTGCCCTCGGCGCTCAGCGTGATGTCGCCCGATTCGGTGCGGTACACCAGGCGCGGCGCCGTTGCCGTGCGGCTCTCGTCCTTCACCACCACCGCGCCCACGAACGTCGCGCGGTCGATCGACTCGAGCGAACCGCGGGTCTGCAGGTCCAGCGTGTCGGTGGCCGTGATCGTCCGATCGAGGGCCGCCTGCCCGCGGCCGGCGGCGCGCGTCTCCTTGAAGGTCACGTTCTTGCTGAACGTCGCGCCCGTCAGGCCGCGCCCCGGCTGGCCGATGCCGTTGAGGGTATCGCCGCTGATGTTCCTGGCCGGCGTCGCGCCATCCTGCGGGACGCGCAACTGCACCGCCTCCTGCGCCGACAGTCCCGTCATCGTCGAGCCGTCGGCGTCGAGTTGCATGTCGATGAGCGAGGCCGCGAGGCTGCGCCCCGGGCCCTTGCCCTGCCCGCGGAACTGCACGGTCGCCCGCTCGGCCAGCGTGACCTGCCGCAACGAACGTCCGTCGGGCTGGTACGCCAGGTTGATGTCGGTGGCCGACAGTTGCTGCAGCGACTGCGGCTCCGGCAACGACACCGACGACTGCCCGCGCAACTCGACGAGCTCGACGATGTCGGCGGCCGGTTGCATGAACACGGTGACGCTGTCGCCCGAGAGGACCTGCCCTTCGCGGTTCACCGTGGCCGCCGTGTCGAGCCGGATGTAGCGTTCGGCGCGCGCGAAACCCGCCGACCCGGCGCGCATGTGCGTCTCGCCCTGTCCCCTGCCGTCCGGCCTGATGTCGATGCGTGCCTGCTCCAGCATCCACAGGACGTCGCGCGCGTTGTCGTAGGTGGCGCCGACCGACGACCCGGTCATCCGCTCGCGCGTGAACTGCACCTGGCCCGGGATGCGGATGATGCCGTCGGTGGAGTCGTAGGTCGCCTCGGGCCCGGTCATCGTCAGCTTGTCGGTGGTGACCAGCTTCAGGTTGCCGGTCAGGCGGACCTGCGCGTTGTCCTTGGTCACCTCGGCTTCGTCGCCGCTGATCGTGAAGCCGCGGCGATCGTCGCGCGGTGGCACGGTGACGGTGACCGACTGGAACACGGTGCGGCCGTCGGGATACGTGCGCAGCCCCTTGTGCTGCAGGTCCATGTCGCGCGCTTCGCCCTTCGTGCGCGTGATCAACCCGCCGCTCGACTCCACGACCGCGTTGGGGTCGGTCCGCGGGTCGGTCACCTCGCCCGTGGTGATCGAGCGACCGCGCAGCTGCAGGCCCAGCCAGGTGGCAAAGCCGAGGGCGAAGGCCGCGAGCAGGTAGCGCAGGAGGCGGCGCGCGCGCATCAGGACACTCCCGGCGCGGCGTCCGGACAGCGCAGATCGGCGACGGTGAGCTCGATGGTCGTCTCGCCCCGGAACGTCTGCTTGTCGAGGGAGAACGCCAACTGCAGTGCCTGCCGGTGCTGCTCCCAGAGGCCGGCCTTCTCCGCGGCGCGCCAGGCCATGGCGGAGAACATCCGCCCGTCCTGCCGCAACTGCATCTTCAGGTGCCGTTCCTTGATGCGCCGCGGGGCGCCCACCAGCTCGACGCCGGCGCCGTCGAACACCGGCTTGGGGTTGGCCAGCCCGAAGGGCGCCATCTGCTCGAGCCCGGCGATCAGCCGCGAGTCGATGCCCGAGAAGCGGAGCGCCGTGTCGATGCGCAGCCGCGGCATCAGGTCGGTGGGCTCGAGGCGCTCGAGTCCGTGGGCGTTGATGCGCTCGCGGAACTCCGGGATGCGCCCGGCGTCCATCGTCAGGCCGGCCGCCTGCTTGTGTCCCCCGTACCTGTGGAACAGGTCGGCGCAGGTGTCCAGCGCGCCGAGCATGTCGAAGGCCGGGATGGAGCGGCAGGACCCGTGCGCGAGGCCGTCCTCGACCGACAGCACGATGGTCGGCTTGTAGAACGCGTCCACCAGCTTGGAGGCGACGATGCCGATGACGCCGCGATGCCAGCCCTCGCCGGCGACGACCAGGACGTTGTGGGCACCGACGTGGATGTCGGTCTCCACCTGCTTCCTCGCCTCGGCGACGATCTCGGCCTCGTAGGCCTGCCGCCGCGCGTTCTCCTCGCCGAGCTGCTCGGCGAGCCGCCGCACTTCCTCCAGTTGCGTCTCGTCGCTGGCCAGCAACAGGCGCGTCGCGAGGTCGGGCGTACTCATGCGGCCGGCGGCGTTGATGCGCGGCGCGATCACGAACGACACGTTGAAGCCGTCGATGGCCTTGTTCTGCAGGCCGGCCGACTCCAGCAGCGTCCGCAGGCCGACGGTGTGCGGGCCCTGCGAGAGCCGCTCGAGACCGAGCTTGGCGATGATGCGGTTCTCGCCGACCAGCGGCACCACGTCGGCGACCGTGCCGATCGCGGCCAGCTTCAGGAACGCCGGCAGCCACTTCTCGCGCCCGAAGCGCTGGCAGAGCGCCTGCACCACCTTGAACGCCACACCGACGCCGGCCAGGTGCTTGTCCGGATACGTGCAGTCGGGCCGCTTGGGATTGATCACGGCCAGCGCCGCCGGGATCTCGGCCTCGGGCTCGTGATGGTCGGTGATGATCAGGTCGACACCGAGCTCCCGGGCGCGGCGGGCCGCCTCGGCGCTGCGGATGCCGCAGTCCACCGACACGATGACGCGCACCCCCTCGGCGTGCAGGCGCTCCACCGCGGGCACCTGCAGCCCGTAGCCGTCGCGCAGCCGCTCGGGAATGAAGTGCGTGACGTCGCCGCCGAGCAGTTCGAGGGCCCGGCGCAGGATCACGGTGGAGGTGACGCCGTCCACGTCGTAGTCGCCGTGGATGGCGATGCGTTCGCGCCGCTCGAGCGCCGCGCAGAGGCGCTCGACCGCCGGCCGCATGTCGGCGAGCCGGTACGGATCGAAGAGCTGCGACAGTTCCGGGTGGAGGAACCGGTGCGCTGCCTCGGGGTCGCCGTGGCCGCGATGGCACAACAGGCGGGCGACGACCGGAGACACGTCGAGGGCCGCGGCCAGCGACTGCGCGGCCGTCTCGTCACACACGACGGGGTCCCAGATCAACGTGCGCATGGACAGGGGGTCCCGAGCGGGGACCCGATCAGGAAGCCGACCCGGCGATCTCGGCGCCGACGCGGCCGATGCGGCGGAACTTCTCGTAGCGGCGGTCGAGCCGCTCGGCCGACGACCACCCCATCGCCTGCTGCAGGGCGGGCCAGAGGGCTTCGTCGAGCCGGCGTGCCGATTCGTCGTAGTCCTGGTGGGCGCCGCCGAGCGGCTCGGGGATGATGCCGTCGCAGATGCCACGCCCGACCAGGTCCGGGGCGGTCATCTTCAGCGCGTCGGCAGCCTCGACCTTCTTGGCCGCGTCGCGCCACAGGATCGCCGCGCAGCCCTCGGGCGGAATCACGCTGTAGACCGCGTACTCCTGCATCAGCACGGTGTCGCCGACCGCGATGCCGAGCGCGCCGCCGCTGCCGCCCTCGCCGGTGACCACGACGACGATCGCCGTGTCGAGCACGGCCATCTCGCGCAGGTTCAGGGCGATCGCCTCGGCGATGCCCCGCTCTTCGGACTCCATGCCGGGGTAGGCGGCCGGGGTGTCCACCAGGCAGATGATCGGTCGCTTGAACTTGGCGGCCATCTGCATCGCCCGGAGGGCCTTGCGATAGCCCTCGGGGCGCGCGTAGCCGAAGTTGCGGGCGATCTTCTGCTTCGTGTCGCGGCCCTTCTGGTGGCCGACGATCAGCACCGGCTGGTCGTGGTACTGCGCAAAGCCGGCGACGATGGCCTGGTCGTCACCGAAGCGGCGGTCGCCGTGGATCTCGGTGAACCCGGGCCAGAGCCGGGCTGCGTAGTCGAGCAGGTAGGGGCGCTGCGGGTGGCGCGCCACCAGCACTCGCTGCCACGGCGTCAGCCGCGCGAAGATGTCCTGGCGCACCTGCCGGGCTCGCGCCTGCAGGCGGGCGATCTCGCCCGCGCGCTCCGGCGTCGAGGGCTGGCCGGTGAGGTGATCGATCTCCTTCAGGAGGGCGGCGACGGGCTCCTCGAACTCGAGGCTGTCCACGGGCATGACGAGTCAGGTTACCGCAATTTGACGGCCCCGACGCCGCACACGCGTTCGAGGTCGGCCACCAGTTGCTCGGAGGCGCGCACCTGCACGGCCAGCAGGTCCAGCCGGACGCGCATCGGCCGCGGCAGGTCGCGCACCTCGAGATCGAGGCGCACGCGCTTGTCGCCGCGGTGGCGCATCAGGATGTCGGCCACGTCCTCGATGGTCCGGCGTGAGGGGGTGCGCAGGGCGATGGCGACCTCGCGCGAGAGCGTCTCGTTCAGCGACGAAAGCGGCTTGATCTCGCTGGCCAGGATCTTCGCGCTGTCGTCGCCGGCCTCCAGCTTGCCCCGCACCAGGACCATGCGGTCGTTCTCGATCAGGGGGGCGTGGTGGCGGAACGTCTCGGGGAAGGCCACCACCTCGAGCGCACCGTCGAGGTCTTCGAGCATGAAGGCCGCCATGCGGTCGCCCTTCTTGGTCTTCACCTGCCGGACGCCACTGATGATGCCGCCCACCAGCACGTCGGCCATCGCCTCGGTGCACTGGCCGATCGGCCGGGCGCCGGCCTTGGCCAGGTCGTCCTGGTGCGCCGCCAGCGGGTGCCCCGAGAGGTACAGGCCGAGGGCCTCCTTCTCGAAGGCGAGCACCTGGGCCGAGGGCCAGGGCTCCGCATCGGGCAGGGCGAGGTCGGCCGCCGGCGTCTCGTCGCCGTCGTCGCCCCCGAGCAGGGCGGCGAACAACTGCGTCTGGCCCCGGTCGCGGTCCTTCTGCAGCCGGTTGCCCTGCTCCAGGGCCCTGTCGATCGCGGCGCAGAGGCGGGCCCGGCGTGAGGCGATCGGCTCGTGGGGCGGGGCGAGCGAGTCGAGCGCCCCGGCCTTGGCCAGGCTCTCGAGCACGCGCTTGTTCACCAGACGCAGGTCGGCGTGCTCGCACAGGGCGGCGAGCGACTCGATGCGTCCCCCCTGCTCCTGCCGGACCCTGAGGATGGACAGGATCGCCCCCTCGCCGACGTTCTTGACGGCCGTCAACCCGAAGCGGACGCCCTCAGGCTCGACCGTGAAGGGCAACTGGCTGAGGTTGACGTCGGGCGGCAGGACCGGCACGCCCAGGTCGCGGCACTCGCCGAGGTACTGCGACAGCTTGTCGGTGTTCTGCGCCTCGATGGTCAGCAACGCCGCCATGAAGTAGCGCGGGTAGTTGGCCTTCAGGTAGCCGGTCTGGTACGCGAGCAGCGCGTAGGTGGTCGAGTGCGACTTGTTGAAGCCGTAGCCGGCGAAGTACGCCAGCAGGTCGAAGATCTCGCCGGCCTTCTTCTCCGACAGGCCGTTGGCGGTGGCGCCCGCCACGAACCGGTCGCGCTGCGCCGCCATGACCTTGGGGTCCTTCTTCCCCATGGCCTTGCGGAGCAGGTCGGCCTCGCCCATCGTGAAGCCGCCGACGTCGCGCGCCACGCGCATGACCTGTTCCTGGTACGCGATGACCCCGTACGTGTCGCGCAGGATGGGCTCCATCTGCGGGACCATGTACGTGATCTCCTCGCGCCCGTGGCGACGGTTGACGAAGCTGTCGACCACGCCGGCGCCGAGCGGGCCGGGCCGGTACAGGGCATTGAGGGCGATGAGGTCGTCGAAGCGCGACGGCTTGGCCTTGCGCAGCACCTCGCGCATGCCCGAGGACTCGAACTGGAACACGCCGGCCGTCTGCCCCTCGGCAAACAGCTGGAACGTCCTGGCGTCGTCCATCGGGATCGCGTCGATGTCGAGGACCTGCCCGGTCGTGCGCGTGATCTCCTTGAGCGCGTCGTCGATCAGCGTCAGCGTGCTGAGGCCGAGGAAGTCCATCTTGAGGAGCCCCATCCTCTCGATTTCCTTCATCGCCCACTGCGTGACGATTTCGTCGCGCGCCCCCTTGTACAGCGGCGCGAAGTCGGTGATCGCCCGCGGCGCGATCACCACGCCGGCGGCGTGCACCGAGGCGTGCCGCGTCATCCCCTCGAGGCGCTGGCCGATGTCGAGCAGGTCCTTGACGCGCGGGTCGCTGTCGCGCAGCTGCTTGAGGAGCGGGTTCTCGACAAGTGCCTTCTCGAGCGTCATGTCGAGGGCCGGCGGGATCAGCTTGGCGACCTTGTCGACCTCGGCGTAGGTCATGTCCATGACGCGCCCGACGTCGCGCACCACGGCCTTGGCCTTCATCGTCCCGAACGTGATGATCTGGGCGACGTTCTCGCGCCCGTACTTGCGCGTGACGTAGTCGATCACCTCGCCGCGGCGTCGCTCGCAGAAGTCGATGTCGATGTCGGGCATCGACACGCGTTCCGGGTTCAGGAAGCGCTCGAAGATCAGGTCGAACTCGATCGGGTCGACGTCGGTGATGCGCAGGCACCAGGCGACGACGCTGCCGGCCGCCGAGCCGCGGCCCGGCCCGACGGGGATGCCCTGCTCGCGGGCGTACCGGATGAAGTCCCAGACGATGAGGAAGTACCCGGTGTACCCCATCTTCTTGATCATCGCGATCTCGTAGTCGAGTCGCGTCTCGTACTCCTCGAGCGTGTGGCGCAGCGCGCCGCGCGACATCAGCTCGCGCAGGCGCGGCAGGCGCGCGGCGAAGCCCTCGCGCGTCATGCGCTCGAAGTGATCGTCGAGGGTCTCCCCTTCCGGGACGTCGAAGTTCGGGAGGTGGTAGACCTTCGAGTCGAGGTCGACGTGGCAGCGCTCGGCGATGCGCGCGGTGTTGGTCAGCGCGTCCGGATACTCACCGAACCGCTCCCACATCTGCTCGGGGGTCTTCAGGTAGAACTCGTCGGAGCCGTACTTGAGGCGGTGTGCGTCGTTGACGGACTTCCCGGTGCCGATGCACAGCAGGATGTCGTGCGGCTTGTGGTCGCCGTGCCGCAGGTAGTGCACGTCGTTGGTGACGACCATCGGCAGGTCGAGCTCACGGGCCAGCGACGGCAGACTGTCGTTGACGATCTTCTGCTCGCGCAGCCCCTGGTACTGCATCTCGAGGAAGAAGTTGCCCTTGCCGAGGATCTCGGCGTACTGCCCCGCAGCGGTGCGCGCCTTGTCGATCTTGTCCTTGTAGATGCCCTCGGCGACCTCGCCCTTCAGGCAGCTGCTCAGGCCGATGAGGCCGGCGCTGTGCTGCTGGAGCAACTCCTTGTCGATGCGGGGCTTGTAGTAGAAGCCCTCGGTGTAGCCCGAGGACACCAGCTTGATGAGGTTGTGGTAGCCGACGTTGTTCTCGGCCAGCAGCACCAGATGGTTCTGGGTCTCGCCGGGCACCCCGCTCCGGTCGCGGCGGTCGCCGGGCGCGACGTAGACCTCGCAGCCGAGGATCGGCCGCACGCCGTGCTTCTTGGCGGTGTCGTAGAAGACCACCGACGAGAACATGTTGCCGTGCTCGGTCACCGCCAGCGACGGCATGCCGAGGCGCGCGGCTTCCTTCATCAGCTCGTCGACGCGGCACGCGCCGTCGAGCAACGAGTACTCCGTGTGCAGGTGGAGGTGGACGAAGTCCTTCACGCGCGCGTCACTCCCACTCGATGGTGCTCGGGGGCTTGCTGCTGACGTCGTACACGACGCGATTGATCCCGCGGACCTCGTTGATGATCCGGCTGGACACCTTCTTGAGCAAGGGGTACGGCAGCGGCGCCCAGTCGGCGGTCATGAAGTCGCTGGTCTGCACGGCCCGCAGCGCGACGACGTGCTCGTAGGTGCGCCCATCGCCCATCACCCCGACGCTGCGCACCGGCAGGAACACGGCGAAGGCCTGGCTCGTGAGGTCGTACCAGGTCCTGCCGGTGGCCTCGTCGATGGTGTGCCGCAACTCGTGGATGAAGATGTCGTCGGCGCGACGCAACAGGTCGGCGTACTCGGCCTTCACCTCGCCGAGGATCCGCACCCCGAGGCCGGGTCCCGGAAACGGGTGCCGATAGACCATCTCCGGTGGCAGGCCCAGCACCACCCCGAGCTCGCGCACCTCGTCCTTGAACAACTCGCGCAGCGGCTCCAGCAGCCGCAGGCCGAGCGTCTCGGGCAGGCCGCCGACGTTGTGGTGGCTCTTGATGGTCTTGGACTTCTTCGTCTTGGCCCCGCCCGACTCGACCACGTCGGGGTAGATCGTGCCCTGCGCCAGCCACTTGGCCTGCGTCAGCGCGGCGGCCTCCCGCTGGAACACCTCGACGAACTCGCGGCCGATGATCTTCCGCTTGGCCTCGGGGTCGGTCACGCCGGCGAGGTGCCCCAGGAACTGGGCGCGCGCGTCGACGTGCCGCACCTTCGCGTGCAACCGGCCCGCGAACATGTGCATCACCAGTTCGGCCTCGTTGAGCCGCAGCAGGCCGTGATCGACGAACACGCACGTGAGCTGATCGCCGATCGCCTTGTGGATCAGCGCCGCCGCGACGCTCGAGTCGACGCCGCCCGAGAGCCCGAGCACGACCTCGTCCTGCCCCACCTGCTCGCGGATGCGCGCCACGGCTTCACTCACGTAATCGCCCATCCGCCAGTCGCCACGCGCGCCACAGATGTCGCGCACGAACCGCGTGAGGATCGCCTGGCCCTGCAGCGTGTGGGTGACCTCGGGGTGGAACTGCACGGCGTAATACCCGCGCGCCTCGTCGGCCATGCCCGCGATCGGGCAACTCGGCGTCGAGGCCAGCAGCGAGAACCCCGGCGGCATGTCGGCCACCGAGTCCCCGTGGCTCATCCACACCTTGAGCATGGCGTGCCCGTCGGGCGTGCGGAAGTCCTCGAGATCCTCGAGCAGCCGCGTGTGCCCGTGCGGCCGCACCTCCGCGTACCCGAACTCCCGGTGATCACTCCAGGCGACCCGTCCGCCGAGCTGCGCCGCCATGGTCTGCATCCCGTAACAGATGCCGAGGACGGGCACGCCGAGGCCCCAGATCAGGTCCGGCGCGCGGAGTTGGTGATCCTCGTAGGTACTCCCGTGGCTTCCCGACAGGATGATCCCGATGGGCGCCAGGCGTCGGATGACCTCGTCGGCCACGTCGTGCGGGTGGATCTCGCAGTAGACGTGGGCCTCGCGCACGCGACGGGCGATGAGCTGCGTCACCTGCGATCCGAAGTCGAGGATCAGGATCGTCTGATGGGACATGGGGTTGACGGATGCCGATGCCGGAATGCCGATGCCCGAATCTCGGGAACCGGCCTGCGCGGAGCCGCTATTATAGCCAAGTGCCTCGCACCCAGACCACTACATCTCGCGGTCTTTCGGGCATTTACCGCATTTCCTTGGCACTGGCGCTGATCGCCGGCGCGGCCGCTCCTGCCGTCGCGCAGGCCGGCGGAGCGCCGCCGCCAGGCCCCGCTGCACCGGCCCAGGCGACCGGCCCGGCGGCGCCGACGAAGGCACCCGCCACGGCCGCGAAGGCCGAGGGCACGTCCGGCGCCCACGCCCTGCCCCTGTTCCCGTTACGCGTGCGCTGGAGTACCGAGCTCGACGGGCCACCGTCGGCCACGCTAGCCACCGACGGCACGCGGGTGTTCGTGCCGCTGGCCACCGGCGGCGTGATCGGCGTGACCGCCGAGACGGGGGCGCTGGTGTGGAAGGCCGAGGTATCGACCACCGTCGCCCCGGCCGTCGCCGATGGCCACGTCTACATCGTCGGGGGTGACGCCTTGCAGGCCCTCGAGGCCGCTACCGGGCGCGCCGCATGGCGGGTGCCGCTCTCGTCGGGCATCTCGGCCCCGCTCGTTGCCCGCTCGGGCTGGGTGATCGGCGCCCTCGACACCGGCGAGGTCGTGGCCTGGCGCGGCGACGATGGGACCGAGGTCTGGCGGCAGAAGGTCGGCGCTCCGGTCGTCGCCGCGCCGGCGATCAACGGCGAGCGGCTCTACCTGCCGGGAGCGGACGGGCTGGTGCGGGCGCTGCAGATCAAGACCGGCGCGCCGATCTGGACCACCTCGCTTGGCGGCAGCATCGTCACCATCGCGCCGCTCGGCGCCCGCGTCTACGTCGGCTCGACCGACAACTTCTTCTACTGCCTCGACGACGACAAGGGACGGGTGCGCTGGAGGTGGCGGGCGGGCGCCGACCCGGTGGGCGCCGCGATCGCCGACGACGATCGCGTGTTCTTCAGTTCGCTGGACACCATGGTGCGGGCCCTCGATCGCGGGCACGGCGCGCAGCGGTGGCGGCAGCCCCTGCCGTGGCGGCCGCGCACGGGCCCGCTCCGCGTCGGCAATACCCTGGTGGCGGCCGGTATCGCCCTCGATTTGCGCGGTTATGCGCTGGACACCGGCAAGCCGGTCGGCGAGTTCGCGCTCACCGAGAATCGCCTCGAGGTGCTGGAGGGCCTGCCCGTGGTGATTACGCGCGCCGCGCTGCCGGGTGACTACCTGGTCGCAGCGATTGCCGACGGGCGGCTCGTGGCGCTCGAGCACGCGTTCGGCCTGCCGGCCAAGCCACTCACCGACATCCCCGGCGAGAAGATCGCCATCACGCCGCCGTCCTGATGACCCGCGCGAGGCGGGCAATCCCCTCCTCGATCCGCGACGCGGTCGCGGCCGAGAACGCCAACCGCATGGCGTTGGCGCCCGTGCCATCGACGAAGAACGGCGCACCGGCGACGTAGATCACCTGCGCCTCGATGGCGCTCGGCAGCAGCGCGCGGGCGTCGACGCCCTCCGGCAACTGCACCCACAGGAAGAATCCGCCGCGCGGCGGCCGCCACGACGCCAGATCGCCGACGTGGGTGGCAAGCGCCCGACTCATCGCGTCGCGCTTCTCCGCGTAGGCCTGTCGCAGGCGCGGCAGCTGCCGATCGAGCACGCCCCGCGTGATCGCCTCGAGCACGATGCGCTGGTCGAGGGAACTCGAACACAGGTCGGCCGACTGCTTGGCGACGTCGAGCCGCTCGATCACTGCCGCCGGCGCGACGATCCAGGCCGTGCGGAAGGTGGGCGCCAGCGTCTTGGACGTGCTCTGCAGGTAGATGACCTGCCCGTGTTCGTCGTCGGCCTTCATCGGCCGGGTGTCCTCGGGACGCGTGACGTCCGGGAACCACAGGTCGCCGTAGGGGTCGTCTTCGACGATGGGGACACCCGTGCGCTGGCTCCACGCCAGCAGCGCCGCGCGGCGCGACAGCGAGAGCAGCCCGCCGGTCGGATTCTGGAAGTTCGGGATCACGTACAGGAACTTCACGCGCCGGCCGGCGGCCCGCTGCTCGGCGAGCACGGCATCGAGGTGATCGAGGTCGAGTCCCTCCTCGTCCTGCCGCACGCCGGCCAGGTGTGCGCCCGCGCTGCGGAACGCCGCGATGGCGCCGGTGAACGTCGGCAGTTCCACGAGCACGGCATCGCCGGGATCGACAAACAGGCGCGTCACCAGGTCGACGGCCTGCTGCGACCCGGTGGTCAGCAGGATCTCGTCGGCGGTGCAGGTGATGCCGCGGGCCCGCAGGCGGGGCACGAGGGCCTCGATCAGCGGCGTGAAGCCGCGCGTCGGCCCGTACTGGAGGGTCTCGCCGTCCTCGGCGCGCAGCAGGTCGTCGGCGATGTCGCGGTACGCCGCCCAGGCGAACGTCGTGGGATCGGGATAGCCGGGGGCGAACGAGATGAGGTCGGGCCGACCGGCGGCCAGGATCCCCATCTGTCGGATGGCCGACCCGGTCAGCTGGGCGCCCATCCGCGAGAACAGCGACTCCATGGCCGTCATGCGGGCACTCCCTGGGACAGCGCCGGCGCCGCCGCGTCGTCGGCGGGAACCTCGTACAGGAACAGGTAGGCGCCTGCCGACGCGAGCCCGAGGTACTGGAAGACCAGTCCGCGCACCAACCAGGCCACCAGTTGCAGCGGCAGCACGGTGAGGCCGACGAACGGCACGAACGAAATCAGGCCGAGCCCGGCGGTCGCGACGAGCGAGGCGAGGGTGGCGACGCCGACCAGGCCGGCGGTGACGAGGAAGACGCCGAGCGTGCGGTTGGTGTCGGTACGAAGAAGGCGCACGGCCTCACGCGCCGCCGTCCGCACCGAGACGTCGCTGGCCGCGATGATGATCTGCAGGACCAGGTAGCCGGTGTTGACGATCGCCAGCCAGGCCACCAGCGCCGCGCTGCAGATCGCCGCGATCACGGTCCAGCCGACGAGGAAGCCTTCCTCGCCCACCGCGCGGTACCCTGCCACGACCACGGCGAGGTAGAGGCCGCCCGACACGACGTAGGTCGCCAACAGGAAGGCGCCGAGGCGCAGGAAGCGCCGGCGGAGGCGTCGCGTGCCCGACAGGAACACGTCGACGTCGGTGCGCGACGCGCGCCGGAGCAGGGCGAGCCGCACGGGATAGCGCTCGACCGGCCCGGCGTGCCGCTGCGCCTCGACCAGCACGGAGAGCGTGCCGCCCTTGAGGATGAACATCAGCGCCGAGCCTCCGGCCACGACCACGGCCAGGGCCGCCAGGAAACTGGCCAGCGCCACCGGATGCTCGAGCAGCGAGGTGGCGACGCCCGTCGCGCTGCGGCGCAGGTCGAGGTCGTCGCCGAGCACGTCCTGGACGTCCTGATTCAGCGCCAGCGCCACGAGGAAGGTGCCACCGACGATTGGCACCGCCAGCAGGATCTTGAAGGTGGCCTCGGCGATGAACTGGACGACGACGACCGGCCAGTTGGCTGCCGCCAGCAAGGCGCCGCGCTTGATCGGGAGCTTGAGGGCCGGGATGGACATGACGGCGAGACGGACTCGCCCCTCCACTATAACGAAGCGACGACCGCCGGCCCCTCGTGCACGTCAGAAGGCCGAGTAAGATTCCCCCATCTTCATGCCCGACGCGCCCACGCCGCCCCGGTCCCCCAGCCTCGTCCCACGCGTGCTGGCCGCCGGCGCGCTGGGCACGGTCGTGCTCCTGCTGGTCGGCACGGCGTGGCTGCTGTGGCGTCTCGGCACGGACGTGGACGCCACGGCGACGCGCGTCGAGCGCGACGTGCGCGCGCAGTTCGCCCGGCAGGCCGAGCGCCTGGCCCGGGCCGTCGACGACCTCCGTGCCCAACAGGCCATCGTGCCGGCGCTGGTCGCGCCGCGCCGCGACCCGCGCCCGCTGTTCGATGCCCTCGACCAGGTGACCAGCCGGAGCGGCCCCGACGTCGCGTTGTCCATCGCCGCGGCCGACGGCACCGCGATTGCCTGGGCGGGACGCCCCCAGGCCCTGCCGGTGGTGCGCCTCGACCGGGGGCCGTCGCTCGTGGTGGCGCCGGGTGCGCTCGGCCTGCGACTGGTGTACATCGAGCCCCTGCGCGGCACCGGTGCCGCCGTGCCCGTCATCGGACTGCTCGCGGCCGAGGAGAACCTGTCGGGCGGTTCCCGCGTGGACGCACGCGGCGCGCTCGAGGCCCAACTCGACACCCCGTTGCTGCCGGTCCTGCTTCGCCCGAGGTTCCTCGGCGATGCCAGCCCGCGCGGCGAGGCGCGCGTGCTCACCCTGCAGGCGCCCACCGGCGAGCCGCTCGCCGACGTGCTGGTGCCGTACGACGCGCTCCGGGCCCTTCGGCGGGCCTGGTGGCAACGTCTGGCGGGGGCCGGCGCGGCCTGCCTGGGAACGGTGGCGATGGTGCTGGCTGGCGTGCTCGCGTGGGAGCGTCGCTGGCTGCCACCGCCACGATATCGGCTCTTCACGTTCCTGGCCGTCTTCAGCCTGGTCGTCGCCCGCCTCCTGTGGTGGTACGGCTGGATTCCCTTGCAGGACCTGCTGCCCAGTTGGTCCGACGCGGTCTATCAGGGGGACTGGCTCGCCTGGCTGCATCGGACCCCGCTGGATCTCTGCCTCACGGCGTTCCTGCTACTCGCCACGGTGATGCTGGCCGTCGACCCGCTCCGCCGCGTGCGCCTGGCGATGCGACGCGTCCGTCGTCGGCCGACCGGGCCGCTCCCCCGCCGGCTGCGGTTCATCGGCGGCCAGTTGCTGGCCGGGCTGGTGATCGCCAGCCTGCTCGGCCTGCTCGCCCGTCTCGTGCAGGACACGGTCGATCACACCGAGCTCGACGTGTTGATGCTGGCGCTGCTGCCGCCGATCGAGCCGCGCCGCCTGCTGGTGCTGCTCGGCCTGCTCGGTCTCGGGGCGTCGGTCTTCTGGGGCAGCGTGCTGGCGCTGCGCATCGGCCTCATCCGCTGGCGGACGGCGACCCTGGGTCCGTGGCGGCGCCTCTGGTGGCCGCTGATTCTGTGGACGACGCCGCTGGTGCTGATGCTCGTCGTGCTGCGCTGGCGCGGCCTCGACCTCCCGATCTTCGCGCTGCTCGCGATGGCGTCGTGTGCCGGCGCAGCGGCCCTGGCCAGCGCCCGCGGCATGTCGTGGTTCCGACGCGGGACACAGGCGCGTCGCCTGCTCTGGGCCTACGCGGCGCTGCTGCTCCCCGCGCTCCTGCTGTACCCCCTGCTGTTGCACGCGCTCGACCACGCGCGACGCAGCCTCGTCGCCACGCAGTACGCCCCCGAAGTGATCACCCATCGGCGGGCGCTCGGGGAAGACCTCACGCGCGCCCTGGCGCAGATCGACGCGGTGCGCGGCCTGGCCGACCGGATTGCGGCACTGCCGCGCGAGCCGGGCCGCGTCCCCACCGACACCGCCTACGGCCTGTGGCAGCAGTCCGACCTCGCCGATCGCGGGTTGACGTCGGCCGTCGAGATCTATGCGCCGGAAGGTCCGCAGGTGAGCCGGTTCGGCTTCAACTTCCCGGAGTACGAGGCGACCGTGCCGCCGCAGTGGCGCAGCGAGGCATGCACCTGGACGGTGTTTGCCGAGGCCGGCCTGTTCGGCTCCGAGGAGCGCAGCATGTACCACGCCGAGCGCGCGGTGTGCGAGCGCGACGCGACCGGTCACACCCGCGTGCGGGGCGGCATCATCGTCCACGTCATGCTGGACTACAGTTCCCTGCCGTTCCTGTCGACGCAGGGGCCGTACTACGACCTGCTGCGCGGGACGGCGTCGGGGGCCGGGACGTCGCCGCGCCGCGCGCCGTCGCGCGGCATCGACCTGATCGTCTACGGGTGGGGGCGGACGCCGATCTACAGCTCGGGCGAGCGCGTGTGGGATCTGCCGTCGGACGTGTTCGACCGGGCTTACCGCACACGCGAGCCGTTCTGGGCGACGCAGACGCGCGGCACCCGCGTGCACGACCTGTACGTGTCCAACGACCGCGCCGGCATCTACGTGATCAGCATGCCGCGGGTGACGCTGGTCGAGCACCTGGTCCACATCGCTGAGGTCGCGACGCTGGCCGGCGTCGCCCTGGTGCTGGTGCTGCTGGTCCATGCGGTGCTGCACCGCGTCAACCGCCGCGGGCCGCAGCCGGCGACGCTGCTGGTGCGCGAGGTGCGGGCGAGCTTCACGCGCAAGCTGTTCCTGGCCTTCGTGGCCACGTCGGTGATTCCCGTGCTGACGCTGGCGTTCGTCGTGCGGACGTTCGTGGCCTCACGGCTGCGCGCCGACGTCGAGGCCGAGGCGACGCGCACGGCGGCGGTGGCGCAGCGGGTCATCGAGGAGGCGCTCGCGCTGCAGCAACCGGCGCTGGTCACCGCGACCACGCTCACCGACGACGTGATGGTGTGGATGAGTCGGGTGATCAAGCAGGACGTCAACATCTTCGACGGCCCGACCCTGCTGGCCACCAGCCAGCGCGACCTGTTCGCGCAGGGCCTGCTGCCCGAGCGCACGCCCGACACGGTCTACCGGGCGATCATGCTGCAGCGGCTGCCGACCTTCGTCGGCGAGGATCAGATCGGCCCGCTCGCCTACCAGCTGGCGGCCACGCCGATCCGCATCGGCACCCGCGAGGGCATCCTGACCGTGCCGATGACCCTGCGTCAGCGCGAGATCGAGCGCGAGATCGCCGAGCTCGATCGGTCGGTCAACCTCGGCGCCGTCGTCTTCATCCTGCTGGGCGCCTTCCTCGGCTACTCGATCTCGGGCCGCATCGGCGACCCCG
Organism: Luteitalea sp. TBR-22; assembly: GCF_016865485.1. Taxonomy (NCBI): domain Bacteria; kingdom Pseudomonadati; phylum Acidobacteriota; class Vicinamibacteria; order Vicinamibacterales; family Vicinamibacteraceae; genus Luteitalea; species Luteitalea sp. TBR-22. The sequence continues at coordinate 3,168,485 of NZ_AP024452.1, forward strand.
TGCAACGGCTGACGCGCGCCAGCCGGCGCATCGCCGCAGGCGATCTCGACCAGCACGTCGTGGCCCGCACGGCCGACGAACTGCAGGGGCTGGTCGAGGCGTTCAACGGCATGGCCGCGGAGCTGTCGCGGCAGCGCGAGCAGCTGCAGCGCACCAACCGGCTCGAGGCGTGGGCCGAGATGGCACGGCAGGTCGCGCACGACATCAAGAACCCGCTGACGCCCATCCAGCTCTCGGCCGAGCACCTGCGGCGCGTGCACCTCGACCGCGGCACGCCGCTCTCGCCGGTGCTCGAGCAGTGCGTCGACACGATCCTCGTGCAGGTCCGCATGCTGCGGCAGATCTCGTCCGAGTTCGCCAGCTTCGCCTCCTCGCCCACCGCGCGCCCGCAGCCGGCGCCGATGGCGACCCTCGTCGAGGAGGTCCTGTCCGGCTACCGGATCGGGCTGCCCTCGAACGTGCGGGTCGAGGCCCACGTGCCCGACGACCTGCCGCTCGTGCTGATCGACAGGGCCCTGCTCGGTCGCGCGATGATCAACATCATCGAGAACGCGCTGCACGCCATGCCGTCGGGGGGCACGGTGACGGTGAGCGCGTCGCGGCCGGCGCCCGACTGGGTGCGCGTGTCGCTCACCGACACCGGCGTGGGCATGGACGCGGCGGCACTCGCACGCCTGTTCGAGCCCTACTTCTCGACCAAGGCGGCGGGCACCGGCCTCGGCCTCACGATTGCCAGGCGCAATGTGGAGTTGATGGGGGGCCGCATCGACGTGCAGAGCCAGAAGGGCGTCGGTACGACCGTCGCGCTCGACGTACCCGTGGCCGGCCCGGATGGCCAGGCACGGACGCCGCGCCAGACGCCCGGCTAGGCGTCGTGCGCGTCGGAACCGGCCGCCTGGCGGGCCGTGACCACCGGGGTGGCGACGGCCATGGCCTCATCGGCCGGGCGGGGGCGCCACCGCGAGAGCGCCCACCCGATGAATCCCGACACCAGGTAGGTGTAGGCAATCGCCACCAGCGCCCACTGCGGGTGGGTCGCAACCGCGGCGATCACGACGGCGACCACCATCAGGCCGTTGGCCGGACGTCGCTTGCCGAGGTTGAAGGTCTTGAAGGACCGATACCGGAGGGTGCTCACCATCAGGGCCGCCGGCACGAGCAGGAGTGGCAACGCCAGGGCGGCCATCCACCCGGCCGGAAGCCCCTGCGGGAGCCAGAAGACCGTCGCGGCGGGAACCCCGGCAGCCGCGGGACTGGGCATGCCCACGAAGTACCGCTTGTCGGGGTTGGTGGTGGACTGGATGTTGAAGCGCGCCAGGCGGATGGCGGCCGCCGAGAGGTACAGGAAGCCGACCGCCCAGCCGAGCCGGCCGAAGGTGTACAGCCCCCAGGTGTACCCGAGCACGGCCGGGGCGATCCCGAAGGAGATGACGTCGGCCAGCGAGTCGAACTCCCGGCCGAAGTCACTGGTGGCGCCCGTCATGCGGGCGATCCGCCCATCGAGCATGTCGAGGACCACGGCGATGCCGATGAACGGCGCCGCCGTGGAGAACTCGCCTCGCATGGCGTAGATCACGCACGCGTAGCCACAGAACATGTTGGCCAGCGTGAACAGGCTGGGCAACAGGTACATCCCGCGGCGGAGGCGGCGCTGCTCGGGGTCGCGGCGCCGCAGCACGTTGATCATGACCGGGGATCTTACCCTCAGGCTTCCGGCCAGCGTGCAATCACGCTCTCGGCGCCTCGCACGACGTCGCCGGGCTTGACCTGGAGCACGCACCCCGGCGGGACGAACACGTCCATGCGCGACCCGAACTTCATCAGGCCGAAGCGTTCCCCGGCCAGCAGTTGGTCGCCCACCTGGACCCGGCATACGACGCGGCGCGCCAGCACGCCGACCACCTGCCGGAAGACCACGGTGCGGTCGCCATCCTTGATCCACACCTCGTTGCGCTCGTTCTCGGCCGCCGCCCGCTCGTCGTAGGCAGCCAGGAACTTGCCGGGCGTGTAGGCAATCCGCGTGATCTCGCCGCCGAAGGGCGCGCGGTTGATGTGCACGTCCATGGGCGACAGGAAGATGCTGATCTGCTGCCACTCCCCCGGCGGGGCGACACCCGGCTCACCCGGCCCTGCCACCATCACCCGCCCGTCGGCCGGCGAGAGGACGAGGTCGGGATGCTGGGGCGGGTAGCGCTCGGGATCGCGGAAGAAGTACGCCATGAAGCCGGCCATGCCGAGCAGCGGCAAGCCGGCGGCGGGCTTCTTCTTGAGCAGGAGATACGCTGCGGGAGCTAGGAACCCGGCGATGAAGGGGTATCCGGCGCGATCGAGCTTCATGTTGTCAGGGTACACGGCCGCGGGGAGACGGCGGCACGCGAGGTGGCCCCGGGGCGGGAACCACGGTGCCCGCCGTGGAGACGGGCACCCGGAGAGGACCGAATCTATCGTCCGCCCGCGCTAGGCGTGGGCGAAGCTGGGGGCCGGACCGGTGGGCGGCGGGGCCTCGTATCGTCGGACGATGTCCTCCATCCGATCCTTGAGCTGGAGCTTGCGCTTCTTGAGGCGGACTTCCTCGAGCTGCTCGCTCTCGGACAGGTGCGGGTTGGTGGACATGGACCGAATCTGCTCGTCCAGCTCGTGGTGGAGTCGGTAGAGCTCGCGATACTCCGCGTCGGTCCGGAGCAGTTGCTCCTTCAGATCCTGCGCATCGGGCATTGCTGCCTCCTTGCTGGCGGGGGAACCGTTCAGGGTCTTCCCCCGGGTTCAAGGGGCACTCTACCACCGTCCGATCAGCCCCGCAACGCGGAATTCTCGGCCCCGGGCGTGAGGTTTTCCCCGTCCAGCCCATCCGCTCCAGAAGGCCTCGCGGCGGGGCGCCAATGCATCAACACGGCGTCCTCGCGCGGCGCCTGATAGTAGTCGCGACGACGCCCGTGATCGACGAACCCCTGACGGGCGTACAGGTGGCGGGCCGCGACGTTGGAGGCCCGGACCTCGAGGTGCACGCCGAGCGGACATGCGTCAGCCGCCACTGACAGGACGGCCCGCAAGAGCGCCCGTCCGACGCCGTGACGCCGGTCGTCGGGGTGCACGACGATGCGCAGCAACTCGCCCTCGCCTGCGACCACCCGCAGGATCGCCGCCCCGCGCGGCCGGCCGCCCGCCGCCGCGATCCACGCCCGCGTGAGCCCGTCCTGCAGCAGCGCCCGCACCGCATCGACCGACCAGGGCACGTCGAAACTCGAGGCCTCGAGCGCCGCCACCTCCGTGCTGGCCTCCGGGCCGGCTTCGTGGATGGCCAGGCCGATCACGTCACGTCACCGCCGACGGGCAGGCCGGCGCGCTCCCGCGTGATCACCGCGTCGGGCCGTCGCACGTAGGCGGGCCTGAGCGCGGCGGGACCCACGGCCTCACCGGGCCGCCGCATGGCCGCCTCGGCGAGCACGGCCGCCAGCAGGGGCGCGGTGACCGGACGAAGGCGGGAGCCCAACGCCAGCTCGAGCGGCGCCGCCATCGCCGGCCAGGCGTCGCCCAGCACGACGATGTCGCCGTCGGTGGCCACCTGCCAGGTGGCGGCGGCCTCCTCCGGGGTGCCCACGAACGGCTCGACCACCGGGCGTGGGCCGTCGTCGCCAATCGCGTACAGGGCCGTGAACACCTCGCCGCGCATCCCGTGCATCCACGCGCCGACCCAGGGGGCGCCGCCGGCCCGGGCGGCGCCGGCCTCGCCCAGCAGGTCCAGGCTCGTGGCGGCAAACACCGGTCGCTCGAGCGCAACGGCCAGACCCTGCACCGTCGCCAGCCCGACGCGCAGTCCCGTGAAGCCGCCCGGTCCGACGACGACCGCGAGCAGGTCGACATCGGCCAGGGTGCAGCCGTGGTCGGCGAGGAGGTCCGTGAGGTCGCCTGGCAACCGCGCGGCGTGCCGGACGGCGGAGTCACCGGCGCGGGCCTCGAGGAGGTGGCCGTCCCTGGCGAGCGCGAGACTGCCGGCGCGGGTGGAGGAGTCGAGGGCGAGAACCAGCATGCTAGACTGGCCGCGGTCCTCACGGCCCCGCTCATTCTACGGCCGCGCCTCCGGGCAGCGGACCTCCGCCTCCGTGTCCCACTCCATCCTGACAGCACCGCCCGCCTCCCTGACGCCGGCGATGCGCCAGTACCAGGACGCCAAGCGCCAGCATCCCGACGCCCTGCTGTTCTTCCGCATGGGCGACTTCTACGAGGTGTTCTACGAGGACGCCGTCGTCGCCGCGCGGGCGCTCGAGCTGACGCTCACCTCGCGCTCCAAGGATGCCGCCGGCACCGGCATCCCGATGTGCGGCGTGCCCTTCCACGCGGCCGACGGCTACGTCACGCGGCTGATCCGCCAGGGCTTCAGCGTCGCCATCTGCGACCAGGTCGAGGATCCGAAGACCGCCAAGGGCCTGGTCAAGCGCGAGGTCACCCGCGTGGTCACGCCCGGCACCCTGACCGACGCGGCGTACCTCGACGCGCGCGCCCCGGCGCTGCTCGCGGCGATTCTGCCGCCGGCCCGGGGCGGCACGACCTGGGGCGTCGCCTGGGCGGAGTTGTCGACCGGCGAGTTCGCGGCCACCGAGTTCGACGGCCCCGACGCGGCGGCCCTGCTGCGCGAGGAGCTCGGGGTGCTGGCGCCGCGCGAGCTGCTGCTGCCCAGCGAGGCCGACATCGAGCCGCTGCGCACCGACGGCACGCCGTTGCCGGCCATCACCCGGCGCGACGGCTGGCAGTTCGGCCTCGACGCCGCGCAGCGCGCCCTCACCGAGCAGCTGCAGACGTCGGGGCTCACCGGCTTCGGTCTCGACGGCCATCCCTGCGCGATCGGCGCCGCCGGCGCGCTCGTGCAGTACCTGCGCGACACGCAGAAGGCCGACCTCACGCACGTCCGCAGCGTGGCGTACCGCGAGACGCGCGATGGGCTGATCATCGACGCCACGACGCTGCGCCACCTCGAGGTGCTGGCCTCGACCGAGGGCGACCGGCAGGTGTCCCTGCTCGGCGTGCTCGACGAGACGGTCACGGCGATGGGGGCGCGGCTGCTGCGCGCCTGGCTGACCAAGCCGCTCGTCGCGCTCGACGCGATCCGCGACCGGCTCGATGCCGTGGAGGATCTGGCCTTTCGCGCGGTGGAACGCGGGCAGATCCGCGAGACGCTGCGGCAGGTGTACGACGTGCAGCGACTGGTCGCCCGCGCCGCGCTCGGCACGGCCGGGCCGCGCGACCTGGTGGCCCTGGCCCGCTCGCTCGACGCCGTGCCGGGCCTGCGCGATGGCCTCGCCGGCCTGCAGGCACCGCTGCTGGCGCAGCTGTCGGCCGCACTCGACGACCTGCCGGCGTTGCGGGGACGCATCGCCGCGACGCTGGCCGACGAGCCGCCGATGCTGGCCCGCGACGGCGACGTGATCCGCGACGGCGCCGACCCCGAGATCGACCGACTGCGCTCCCTGAGCCGCAGCGGAAAGAGCGACATCTCCGCGATGGAGGAGGCCGAGCGCCAGCGCACGGGCATCGCGTCGCTGAAGATCCGCTTCAACCGCGTCTTCGGCTACTACATCGAGGTCAGCAAGTCGAACCTCCACGCGGTGCCGGCCGACTACATCCGCAAGCAGACGATTGCCGGTGGCGAGCGCTTCATCACGCCCGGGCTGAAGGCGTTCGAGGAGCAGGTGCTGCACGCCGACGAGCACCTGATCACCCTCGAGCTGGCGCTCTTCGAGTCGCTGCGCAAGGAGGTGGCGGCCCACGCCACCGCCCTGCAGGCCACCGCCACCGCCCTGGCGACGCTCGACGTGCTGGCGGCGTTTGCCGACGTGGCGGCCCGTCGGAACTACTCCAAGCCGCACCTCCACGAGGGCGACGACCTGTCGGTGGTCGAGGGCCGGCACCCGGTGGTCGAGACGATGACCCGCGAGGCGTTCGTGCCCAACGACCTCTCGCTCGACGGCACGACGCAGCAGCTGCTGGTCATCACCGGCCCGAACATGGGCGGCAAGAGCACCTACCTGCGGCAGACCGCGCTGCTCTGCCTGATGGCGCAGGCCGGGTCGTTCGTGCCGGCGCGACAGGCCAAGCTGCCGGTGGTCGACCGCATCTACGCGCGGGTCGGCGCCGCCGACAACATCGCCCGCGGCCAGTCGACGTTCATGGTGGAGATGCAGGAGACGGCCAGCATCCTCAACACCGCGACCTCGCGCAGCCTGGTGGTGCTCGACGAGATCGGACGGGGCACGTCCACCTTCGACGGCCTGAGCATCGCCTGGGCGGTGGCCGAGCACCTGGCGACCAACCCGAAGGCGCGTCCGAAGACCCTGTTCGCCACGCACTACCACGAACTGACGGACCTGGCCGACGCGCTGCCGGGCGTGGCCAACGCCCACCTGCTGGTCCGCGAGTGGCAGGACCAGATCGTGTTCCTCCGCAAGGTCGTGCCGGGGCGTTCCGATCGCAGTTACGGCATCCAGGTCGCCCGCCTCGCCGGCCTCCCCGGCAGCGTGATCCGCCGGGCCCGCGAGATTCTCAGCGGCCTCGAGCAGGACGAACTGGCGCGCGGCGGGCGACCGACCATCGCCGGGGCCGCGACGCGCGAGGGCCCGCAGCAGCAGCTCGGGCTGTTCCAGGCGCCGCCCGACGATCGACTGCGCGACCGGCTGCGCGAGATCGACGTCAACGCCCTGACGCCGCTGCAGGCGCTGACGCTGTTGGCGGAGTTGAAGGACGAGGCGGAGGCATGAAGATGGGCCGGGCACCGGGCTCCGGGCACCGGGCACCGGCACGGCGTCTCTCGGCTCACGCGGCGCTGCTGCTGGCGCTGCTCGCGGCAGGCGTCGCCGGATGCCGCGACCGGTCGGCCCGTCAGACCGATGCCGTGATCGTCGGCATCGCCGTCGGCCCGACCAACCTCGACCCACGCGTCGGCAGCGACGAGGCGAGCCAGCGCGTCCACCAGTTGGTCTACGCGTCGCTGGTGCGCCTCGACGACCAGTTGCAGGTGGTGCCCGAGGTCGCCGAGCGGCTCGAGATGCGTGACGCCACCACCTACGTGGCGCACCTGCGCGACGGCGTGCGCTTCCACGACGGGTCGGCGCTCGATGCCGCCGACGTCGCCTACACGTTTCGCAGCTTCCTCGACAAGGGTTTCCTCTCGCCGCGCAAGGGCGCCTATGCGCAACTGCAGGCGGTGGACGTCGAGGACCCGCGCACGGTGGTGTTCCGCCTGAAGGAGCCGTTCGCGTCGTTCCCCGTCAATCTCGTGATGGGGATCGTGCCGGAGGGCACTCCCGCCGGCGCGCCGGCGCGGATCGGCGCGGGGCCGTACCGCTTCGTGCGCATGCAGGCCGAAGACCGCGTGGAACTAGCGCCGTACCGCGAGTACTTCGAGGGCGCGCCACGCAACGGCGGCATCGTGCTGCGCGTCATCCCCGACGACACGATGCGCGGCCTCGAACTGCGCACCGGGTCGATCGACCTGGTCGTCAACGACATCGCCCCCGACATCGCCCGGGCCCTCGAGCGCGAGGACCGACTGCAGGTGGTGACCGCGCCCGGCCTCGACTACGCGTACGTCGGCATGAACCTCCGCGACCCCGTGCTGCAGGACGTGCGGGTGCGACGGGCCCTCGGCCTGGCCGTCGACACGAACGCCATCATCGCCCACCTCCGGCGCGGCCTGGCCGTCCCCGCGACCGGCATCATCCCGCCGATGTCGTGGGCCCATCCGATCGACCTGCGGCCGGTGCCGTATGACCCGGCCGAGGCCGGCCGACTGCTCGACGCGGCTGGCTACCCCGACCCTGACGGCCCGGGTCCGCGTCCGCGCCTGCGCCTGACGCTCAAGACCTCGACCGCCGAGTTCGTGCGGTTGCAGGCCGCCGTCCTGCAGCAGGACCTCGCCCGGGTCGGCGTCGCCGTCGACGTCCGCACGCAGGAGTTCGCGACGCTGTACGCCGACGTGCTGAAGGGGCGTTTCCAGCTGTTCACGCTGCAGTGGGTGGGAGTGACCGACCCGGACATGCTGCGGCGCGTGTTCCACTCGGCGCAGATGCCGCCGGCGGGCTTCAATCGCGGCTTCTTCAGCGACCCCGCGGTCGACACCCTGATCGACACGGCAACCACCAACCCCGACCCGGTGACGCGCAAGGCGCAGTACCTCGAGGTGCAGCGCCGCATCCACGCGGCGGCGCCGTACGTGAGCCTGTGGACGAAGGTGAACGTCGCGGTGGCGCAGCCGTGGGTCCGCGGCGTGCACCTGACGCCGCAGGCGAGCTTCGCGACGCTGCGCAACGTCGAGAAGGTGCGCTGAACGGTCCGTCCGACATCCTCGCGCGTCGACATGAATGTCGACGCCTACGAACTGATCGATTCGTGGCGGTCGACCTTCAGGTCGACCGACTGCCGATCCGCTCAGCGCGGCAACCACTCCGCCAGCAGATCGACGACGACACCGGGCGACTCGGCGTGGATCCAGTGACCGCCCTCGCGGTGATGCACGTGGACCCGGGCGCGCCCGTCGGCCGCCGCCCCCTGCAGGCGCTCCATGCGCGCCACGGCCTCGGCCGAGATCACCGACGACTGCGTGGCCTTGAGCACGTGGATGTCGTGCCCTGGCGCGCCGGGGTCGAGCACCGGCCAGAGCGACGTGCGGAAGAACTCGTGGAGCAACTGCTCCATCACGTCGAAGTCGAGTTTCCAGCGGAACGCGTCGGCCTCGTGCACCAGGTTCGTCGACATCCACTGCGCGACCTCGGTGCTGAAGCCGCCAGTCTCGATGCCCGCGATCGCCTCCTGCCGTGAGCGGAACTGCTGAGGCAGGCGCCTGACGATCCCGAGCATGTCCCAGGCACTGCCCGAGGGCGGCTTGGCCTCGGGCGTCGAGTCGATGACCCAGGTCTGCAGCGGACGACGCGCCTCGCGGGCGGCGTACGCGAGCGCCACCTTGCCGCCGAAGGAGTGTCCCAGCACGGCGTCGGGCACGACGCCCAGCGGCGTTCCCCACGTGGTGATGTCGCCGGCCAGCGCGTCGAGCGTGCCGCACTCCGGTCCTGGATGGGCATCGCCGTGATGCCGCATGTCGGCCAGCCAGCAGCACCAGTCCGGACGCCGTTCGACCAGCGTCCGGGCGACCGCCAGCCAGTTCCGGCCGCGTCCGTAGATGCCGTGGAGCATCAGCAGTTGCCGGGTGCCGGGGGCATCGCTCCCGACCCGCTTCGCGACCATGGGCGACACGACACTCATGGCTACACGGTATCCTTGAACGGCGCACCGCACGAGTCCATGCCCCGCCTGCCCCGACGGGCCGACGGGGGTCGGTGGCCTGCCGCCTCAGCCCGTCGCCAACGCTCCTGCCCCGTGCCCGACGATCAACTCTCCCTGTTCGACCTGACGCCCCCCGCGCCGTCCCGCGCCGACGGCAGTGCCGAGTCGGAGGCTGACTGGCCAGCCGAGATCAAGGACCTCGGCGCCCGCATACCTCCCGGCGTCCGGTTCGGCACGAGCAGTTGGAGCTTCCCCGGGTGGGCGGGCCTCGTCTACCGCCGCCCGCGCACGCAGGCCGAGCTCGCCCGCGAGGGCCTGCGCGAATACGCGCGGTACCCGCTGTTCGGCACCGTGGGCATCGACCGCAGCTACTACGCGCCGTTGACGGCCGAGGACCTGCGGCGCTACGCGAGCCAGTTGCCGCCAGGCTTCCCCTGCTGCGCGAAGGTGCCGGCGATGTACGCCTCGCCGGTCCTGCCCGGGACCGGTCACGACAGCGCCGCCGTCCTCAATCCCGACTTCCTGTCCCCCGAAGGGTTCCTGGCCGATGTCGTCGAGCCCGCGTTGCTCCACTTCGCGCGGCACGTCGGCCCGTTCGTGCTGGAGATCCCGCCCGTCCCCCCCGATGCGCGCCTTGAGCCGCACGCCTTCGCCGACAAGCTCGGCCACTTCCTCGACGCGCTGCCCCGCAGCCTGCCGATGTCGGTGGAGTTGCGCGATCGGCGCCTGCTGACGCCCGAGTACGGCGCGGTGCTGCGCCAGTGTGGCGCCGCGCACGTGCTCAACTACTGGTCGGCGATGCCGTTCCCCGGCGAGCAGGCGGGCCTGGTGGACGTCGCCGCCGCCCCGTTCATGGTCGTGCGGCTGCTCCTGCGCCCCGGCACCCGCTACGAGGCGCGGCGCGACGCCTTCCGCCCCTTCAACCGAGTCGTGGAGCAGGACGACAGGTTGCGCCGCGACGTGACCCGGCTGATCACCGACGCTGCCGGCCGCCAGCAGCCGGTCTACGTGCTGGTGAACAACAAGGCCGAGGGTTCCGCCCCGCTCACCATCCGGGCGATCGCCGAGCAGGTCGTGGCGGCGCTGGAACTGTGAGCGGGAACCTCCGGGCGCGTCCTTCCGTAGCGTGGGAAGGAGCCTTCGTCATGCCGCTGCCGAGTTCCGCGCCCCTGCTCACCGCCGACGTTCCCGACCCCCTGCCGTGGTACCGTCTCGCGCGCCTGCTGGCCGCGGCGGCCATGGTCGGCGCCATCATCGGCGGGATGGGCTGACATCAGGCCGTCAGGACGATCTTCCCGATGTGCGCGCTCGACTCCATCAGCGCGTGCGCCGCGGCGGCCTCGGCCAGCGGGAACGTCCGGAAGATCTGCGGGCGTACGGCACCCGCTTCCAGCCACGGCCACACGTGCTGTTCGAGCGCCGCCGCCAACCTGGCCTTCTCCGCGACCGGACGGGGTCGCAACGTCGACCCGGTGAACGTCAGCCGGCGCCGCATGATCACGCCGACATCGATCGTCGCCTTCGCGCCCTGCAGCAAGGCAATCTGCACGAGACGGCCATCGTCGGCCAGCACCGACAGGTTCCGCCCCACGTACTCGCCGCCGACCATGTCGAGGATCACGTCGACCCCGCGGCCGCCGGTGGCCTCCCTGACGGCCTCGACGAAGTCCACCTGCCGATAGTCGAACGCGCGCGCCGCGCCGAGCGACTCGCAGGCCGCGCACTTGGCCGGTGAGCCCGCGGTGGCCAGCACGGTCGCCCCGTGGCGGACCGCCAACTGGATGGCCGTGGTGCCGATGCCACTCGTCCCACCATGCACCAGCAAGGACTCGCCCGGTCGGAGGGCGCCGCGTTCGAACACGTTGGTCCAGACCGTGAAGAACGTCTCCGGAACCGCTGCTGCCTCGACCATCGAAAGGCCGGCCGGCCGCGGCAGGCACTGCCCGGCCGGAGCGACGACGTAGCCCGCATAGCCACCGCCAGCCAGGAGCGCGCACACCTGGTCACCGTCCTGCCACCGCGACACGTCTGCGCCGCGGGCGACGATGGTGCCGGCCACTTCGAGGCCCGGCAGGTCCGAGGTGCCGGGCGGCGGCGCATAGGCGCCCTTGCGTTGGAAGACGTCCGGCCTGTTGACGCCGGCGGCGGCGACGTGGATGAGGACTTCGCCCGGGCCGGGCACCGGGACGGGACGGTCGACGAGCGTGAGGACCTCGGGACCTCCGAACTCGCGAATCTCGACCGCTGGCATGCGGGCGGGGATGGACATGTCCGCAGCATATGTCGGGCGCGCGCCGATGCCGAGCCTGCCGGCCGCCGAGCGGCGCCGAGCGGTCGCCCGCTATGATGGGCGGATGTCTCCGCGCGGCTCCTTCCTGCGGGACGCGGTACAGCCGATGTTCCGACTGGCCGTCCCGGTCATCGCCGCCGAGTTGGGCTGGATGGCAATGGGCGTCGTCGACACGCTGATGGTCGGCCCGCTCGGGGCGGCAGCCCTCAGCGGGACGGGGATCGGCAGCACCCTGTTCATCGCGATCGGCATCTTCGGGATGGGCCTGCTGCTCGGGCTCGACACGGTGGTGTCGCAGGCGTTCGGGGCCGGCGACCGGCAGGAGTGCGACCGATGGCTGGTGTCGGGCGTGTGGCTGGCGGTCCTGTCGACGCCACCGCTGGCCGCGCTGCTCTGGCTGGTGTGGTGGGCCTTGCCCCGCATGGGGTTCCACCCCGACGTGCTGCCGCACGTGCGCGCCTACTTTCCCATCGTGGCGACGAGCCTGCCGCCGTTGCTGCTCTACGCAGCGCTCCGCCGCTACCTGCAGGCCCTCTCGCGGGTCGGCGTGATCGCCTTCACGCTGGCCACGGCCAACCTCGTGAACGTGGTGGTGAACTGGCTGCTGATCTACGGCATCGGCCCGATGCCGGCGCTCGGGGTCCGCGGCGCCGCCTGGGCGACGGTGGTCTCCAGGCTGTACATGGTCACCGTGCTCGCGTGGGTGACGTGGCAGGCGCATCGCGGCGCCGCCGCGACGCACGTGTCGTGGCGGCTGCCGGTCGCGCGCCTGCGGCGCCTGCTCGCCCTCGGCCTGCCGGCCGCCGCACACCTCACCTTCGAGGTCGGGGTGTTCAGCGCCGTGACGACGCTGGCCGGGCAGTTGACGCCGCCGATGCAGGCGGCGCACCACATCGCCCTGAACGTCGCGAGCGTCGTCTTCATGGTGCCGCTGGGCGTGTCGGCGGCCGCCGCCGTGCTGGTCGGGCAGCACGTGGGACGGCGCGACGGCCCTGCGGCGCGGCGCGCCGGATGGGCGGCGATCGTCCTCGTGCTGACGTTCATGACCTCGTCGGCGGCGGCGTTCTTCCTGGCGCCGGCGGCGATCATCGGCCTGTACACCCGCGAGGCCGCCGTCATCGCGATCGGCTCGCAACTGCTCGGCGTGGCCGCGACGTTCCAGTTGTTCGACGGCCTGCAGGTGGCCACGACGGGGGCGCTGCGCGGCCTCGGCGAGACGCGCGTGCCGATGCTGGTCAGCCTGGTCGGCTACTGGGTCACGGGGTTGCCGTTGGCCTGGTGGCTCTGCTTCCGCGGCGGGCAGGGCGTGATCGGCCTGTGGCTGGGGCTGGCGGTCTCGCTGTTCATGGTGGGCACGGCGCTGCTGGTGCTGTGGCGCGTGCGGATCGGGGAGATGCTGCGGCGATTTCCCGCGACGGAGCACGCCACCTCATGACGGTCCATGTCGAGCGCTTGCGCGCGGCCCTGGCGCCGTTGCCCCGCGTGTCCCTCGGCACCTGGCCGACGCCACTGGTGCGCCTGGAACGCCTGGGCGCGGCACTGGGTGTCGAGCTCTGGATGAAGCGCGACGAGTGCAGCGGCCTCGCGATGGGTGGCAACAAGGCGCGCAAGCTGGAGTTCGTGCTGGGCAGCGCACGGGCGGCGGGCGCCCGCTCGGTGGTCACAGCCGGGCCGGTCACCTCGAACCACACGATGATGACGGCGGCGGCCGCGCGTCGCCTCGGCCTCGACTGCCACGTGGTGCTCGGCGGCCGCGCGCCCGACACGCCGACCGGCAACCTTGCGCTGACGCATCTGTTCGGGGCGCACGTCCACGTCACGCCGATGGACACGGCCGATCCGTCCCGGGGCGACCTGGCCGCGGCGCAGCAGCTCTCGGCGCGCCTGGTGGCGGAGACCGGGGGCTGCTGGATCCCGCCGGGGGCCACCATGCCGTCCTCGGTGCCCGGGTACGCCTCGGCCATCCTCGAGTTGCTCGACCAGCTCGATGGCGAGTGGCCGTTCGACGAGGTGGTGGTCGCCTACGGGACCGGCTCGACGTCGGCGGGCCTGTATGCGGGCCTCGCGCTGGCCGGCATCCGGGCCACGGTGCGCGCGGTCGCCGTGTCGTCGCGCGCCGCGATGGCGCGCTTCGACGCCGCCTCCCCCAACGACCTCGTGCAGGCGGCCATCGACGTGTACCGCTGGCCGATCGAGCTGGCCGCGTCGCCGGCCCGCTGCGAGTGGATCCGGCCCGAGCGCGAGCCGGGGTACGGCTTGCCCACCGGCGCCAGCCAGGATGCGCTGCGTCGTCTGGCCCGCGAAGAGGGCTACCTGCTCGACCCGACGTACACGGCCAAGGCTGCGGCGGAGATGTTCGCCATGGCCCGCGACGGCCGCCTGCGCCGCGGCTCGCGCGTCCTGTTCATCCACACCGGCGGCCTGCCGACGACGGCGGCCGCGACGCACCAGGAGTCCCCGTCATGACCACGCTTCCGCCCCCCGGCCTGGGCGCCACCGGCGACGTGCCGCTGCGCGTCAACGACGTCCACTGTCACTTCTTCTCGCCGCGGTTCTTCGACGTGCTCGGGCGCCAGAAGGCCCTGCCCGGCGAGGCGCCCGGCCTCGAGGTGACGCGGCTGGTCGGCTGGGATCACCCCGGCTCGTCGGAGGCCCTGGCCGATCGCTGGGCGGAGGCGCTCACCTCCGCGGGCGTCGGGCGCGCGATGCTGATCGGCAGCGTCCCCGGCGAGGAGGAGCAGGTGGCGCGGGCGGTGGCGCGGCATCCCGACCGGTTCGTCGGCGCCTTCATGCTGGACCCGACGCAGGAGGGGGCCCTGACGCGCGCGACGTGGGCCCTCTCGCAGCCCGGCATGCGCGTCGTGTGCCTGTTCCCCGCGATGCACGGCTACCTGCCGTCCGATCCTCGGGTGCTGGGGCTGGTCGACCAGCTCGCCGCGACACCCGGCGCGGCGCTGTTCGTGCACTGCGGCGTGCTGACGGTGGGCATCCGCAAGAAGCTGGGCCTGCCGAGCGCCTTCGAGGCGCGTTTCGGCAATCCGCTGGAGTTGCAGGGACTCGCGTTGCGGCACCCCTCGCTGCCGATCCTCGTGCCGCACTTCGGCGCGGGGTTCTTCCGTGAGCTGCTGATGCTCGGCGACACGTGCCCGAACGTGCTGGTGGACACCTCGTCGACCAACGCCTGGATGAAGTACAACCCGGGCCTCACGCTCCGGCACGTGTTCACGCAGGCGCTCGCCGTCCTCGGACCGGAACGCCTGCTGTTCGGCACCGACTCGTCCTTCTTCCCGCGGGGCTGGCACGCGGCGATCCGCGACGTGCAGCTCGGGGTCCTCGACGACATGGCGGTGGCCGATGCCGACCGGCAGGCCATCTTCGGCGGCAACTTCGACCGGCTGTTCCCGCGGACGCGGACTACCTGACGTCGATCAGCTCGATCTCGAACACGAGCGTGGCGTCGGGCGGGATGACCGGCGACGATCCGTCGGCGCCGTAGGCCAGGCGCGACGGGATGACGAGCTGGCGGATGCCGCCTTCCTTCATGCCCGACACGCCGCGCTCCCATCCGGGGATGACCTGTCCGGCGCCGAGCACGAAGTCGAACGGACGTCCCGATGGCCGTGAGCCGTCGAAGCGCTGCCCTCGGTGGTCGGCCGTGGCGCTGTCGTAGAGCCAGCCTTCGTAGTGCACGATCAGGCGTCGGCCCTGCTCGGCGGGCTCGCCCGTGCCCGCCTTCACGTCGCGCACCTGCACCGTCTCCAGCGTGGTCCGGGCACGCGCCGCCTGCTCCGGCGTGTACTGCGCGGCCGGCGCGCCGCATCCCGACACCCACGCGGCCAGCGCGGCGCACGCCAGGGCATGACGGCGAGTCATCGCGTGCCTCCCGCGAGGGCGCTCGGCAGCCGGGGCTGGCGCAAGAGGTCGAGGAACACGTTCCACCGTCGCGCCGGATCGTCGGCGCCCCCGCCCTGCGCCGTCACGTACCCTTCGACCAGGTCCTGACCGAGGTTGTAGTTGATCACGTAGCTCCGGTACGTGTCGAAGAAGCGAATCCGCTGCTCGGCGCGCTCGTGCCCCATGAGGGCATAGCGTTGGAGCCAGGCGACGGCCTGCTCGCGGGTCATCGTGCCGTCGAGGTAACGCCGCGCCGCCTCGTTGCCCGCGTACGACAGGCGCCGGGCGAGACGCTGCACCTCGTGGTAGCGCGCCGCCTGCGCCGGGTCGAGACCCGCGAGCGGGAACAGCACTTCGCGCTCGAAGGCGAGCCGCTCGGCGTCGGGGAACGCCACATCGATGCCGAAGTTGGCGGTGCCTTCCGCGATCAGGCTCTGCGGCGAGAACAGCGGATAGACCGACCACTCGATCCAGCCGCGCGTCCGCACGAGGTGCTGTTCGATGAGCACGTTGTACACGTGGTGCCCCGGGTACCCCTCGTGGCACGCCAGGTCGAGCGCGCGATCGATGAAGATCGGCAGGTCGGTGTTCACCTGGATCACGCTCGTGAAGTCGCCCTTGTACCAGTTGTAGCCCGACCACGGCTTGCCCTTCACGTACTCCAGGGTGAAGGACTCGCCGGCCGGCAAGGCGACGTGCGCCCGCGTGCGGCCGCGGCAGGCGGCGATGGCCGCGCGGAACACGGCATCGACCTTGTCGGGTGGGATGACGAAGCCGCGCCTGAACGACTCGTACCGGGACAGGACGTCGCCCTCACCCGGGAGTTCGCGAGCCAGGGTCTCGATCAGCCCGTCGAAGTGCTCGGCGCCGTGCGTCGGCGCCACGGCGTCGTAGAGCGCGGCCGACTCCTGATCGAAGGGCAGTCGCTGGCCGGCCGTCATCGCGACGCGCGTGGCCAGCGCACGCGCCTGCGCCTTGAGCATCCCGAGTCGCCATGCGGCATCGGGGAGGTCCGGCGGCGGCTGCGCGTCCAGCGCCGCCCGCAGTCCGGCGACGTCGCGCGCGATCGCGTCGAGCGGCCGCGCCTCGGTCCTGGCTTGCGCCTGCAGATCGGCGGGGCCGTAGTACGCGTCGACGGCATCGGCGTCGTGGACGCCGAGCGCCAGTACGAGGCGCACGTAGGCGTGCGCGACTTCGTCCATGGTGGTCATCTCGGAGTAGGTCGGCGATGGGTGCGCGCCCAGGTGCCAGAGCGCCCGCATCGACGACGGTTCCACGTCGAGCCAGGTGTACAGCCCCGGCATCTTCGTGAACAGCAACAGGCAGAAGGCCGCCAGGCTGACCCCGAGGTAGGCCATGAACCCGCGGTGTCGGTACAGGCGCTCCGGGCGCTGCGCCGGGCTGTCGGCAAGCGTGCCGAGGTGCAGGTAGTACGCGAACAGCCCGGCAATCAACGGCGTGGTGAAGATCAGTTCCACGTGGTAACGCACGAGGAACACGCCGCCGAAGACGGCGCCGACGACCGCGTAGAAGAGGATCGACACCAGCAGCCGCTCCTCGGTGTAGTGCCGGAAGGATCGGCGATACGCGCCGGCCACCTCCCGATTGCCGATGTGCCGGTACTCGGCGTACCGCTTCACCGCCATCAGGAACGCTCCCGCCATCCAGTACGCGATGCCCAGCGACACGGGCGGCACCACCGTCTCGACGAGCGCGAACCATCCGAGCAGCAGGCGGATCGGGTTGTTCACCGACTCGCTGAGGACGTCGAGGTACGGCCACTCCTTCGTGCGGATGGGCGGCACGTTGTAGAGCACGCCCATCACCCACAACCACAGCGCCGACCAGAAGAACGGGCGATTGAGGCTCCAGGCGAGCGAGAGGGCCACCACCGCCAACCCGATCCACTCCGCCCACGCGATCGGCAGCCACACGCGCCCCGACGGGATCGGCCGCGATCGCTTCAGGGGGTGGTGCCGGTCGCTCGGGGCGTCGAGGATCTCGTTGAGGACGTAGTTGCTCGAGGCCACCAGGCACGTGGCGAGCACGGCCAGCGCCAGCCGGCCCCAGGCGGCTCCAGCGAGGACGCCCGGCTGGTACGAGACCGCGAGCACGACGCCGAGCAGCATGAAGCCGTTCTTGAACCAGTGGTCGGGACGCGCGATGTCCACGTAGGCGCGCACTCGGGCCGACACGGACGATGCAGGAGGTCGTGGCTCGTTCACGGGACGTTGGTGCGACAGACGAAGTAGCCGGGGACGATCGCCGCGGACGCGCCGCACGGCCTGGTGCCGATGCGTACCACCTCCGGCGCATGCCGGGCGAGCGTGCGCTCGTACTCGTCGATGCGCGACAGCGTGTCGGCGCCGACGATGACGCGTTCCTGCGTGATGAACGATACGTAGTAGGCGGTCCAGTAATCCGACCGGGCGTAGCGCAGCCCGCGGGCCTCCAGGGCTGGCCCGAGCAACTCCCGATTGGAAATCGAGGGGGTCCGCAGCTGCTCTCGCCAGAGCTGCACGTGGGGCCAGACGTTGAGGGCGGCCAGCGCCAGCAACGTCGCGCCTGCCGCCTGACGCCATGCGCGCCCGACACCGCAGCTCCACAGCAACAACGCGAGCCCGGTGGGCAGGAAGACGCCGAGCAGGGCGTACCGGATCGTGATCACCGTGACGGAACCGCAGCGGCTGACCGCGTAGACCAGCACGGCCTGTGCGCCGACGAGACACAGGAACAGCCCGAGCGTCACCGGTTCCTCGTCTCGCCGGCCCCACAGCCGGCCGAGCCCCAGCACCACGCGCGCGCAGGCCGCCACCATCAGGAGCCCGAGGACCAGCCACGCCCACGGCAGGCCCTGTCGCACCGTCGTGTGGACCGCGGCGTCCGACAACGGCGCCGGGACGGCGCCCCACAGCAGGCCGAGGTATGACGCACCGAGCTCGACGACGTTGCGAACCGCCTGGCCGGGCACGAAGCAGAACGCGTTGCCGAGCGTGCCGAGGTTGCTCGCGCCGTCCTCACCCAGCCAGGTGCCGGGGCCCCGTGTTGCGGCAAAGCGCGCCCAGCCCGCGATCAGCCCGCTCGTGCCCAGCGCCGACAGTCCCACCGCGACCCAGTGCGCTCGCCCTTCCCTGGTCAGCAGGGCGCCCCTCACGAGATCGACGGCCACCACCGCGGCGACGCCGTAGGCCACGAACTCCCGCACGTGGAAGCCGACGGCCGCGACGAGGCCGAAGGCGATGGGCGCGGGCCGCAGCCACCACAACAGCAGCACGAAGAGGTTCGGCTCGACCGTCATGCCGAGCGCGTCCATCAACCCGGCGCTCGCGACGCCGGATGGCACGATCGACGGCGTCGCCAGCACCGCGGCCCACCCCGGACGGATGCCGGCCCGCATGATCGCGCCGACGAGCAGCAGCGCGACGGCCACGTTCATCAGGACCAACGGCAGCTTCAGCGCGAACGGCGTGGCGCCGAGCACCCACATGAAGGGTGCCGTGACGTACGCGGTGACCATCAACACATAGGGCAGCGCGTACTGGTAGACCGGCGCGGCTCGGAACTCGGCGATGTGCTTGGCCATCAGGCCGACGACGGCCTGGTCGGCATCGAAGGCGATGGTGGGCCACCACGCGTAGGGCCACGAACGGACGAGCACGAGCACCACCACCGCCACCAGCCATGGCCACGCGGTCGACAGGCGCAGGGTGTCTGGTGTGGTCTCGGGGCGGGTGGACATGCGAGCGCCGGGCGGCCGGTCTACTATACCGACGGTTTCCAGTGTCCGCTTCCTCGCCTCTGATGCGGGTGCGATCGCGCCCGTGGGTCTCCCTGCTCCTGCTCGTCCTGGTCATCGCGGCCCTCTGGCTCCTCGACGGCCGTCAACCGCAGCCATGGCCGGAAGCGGAGTGGCCGTGGTCCATTCAGGTGGATGCCCTGTCGTTGGCCACCCGCGCCATCGATCGCGTGAACGCCGTGTCGGCGATCTCGCCCGATCTGCCTGCCGCCTCGCTCGCCCTGCTCGTGGGCGTGGCACTGGTCGCGCTGGCGACCCTCGGCACCCTCGACGTGCCGGTGGCCATCGCGCTGGCCGTCGCTGCGTCGGCGGTCTTCCTCCGCTCGACCTGGAGCACGGCCGCACCCGGACTCGACGCGCGGGCCGTGCTCGTGGTCGGCCTGGCGGTGCTGTCGGTGGCACGCCCCGACCGCCGCTGGTTGCCCGGACTCGTGGTCGTCGTGACGCTCGCCCTGGCGCCATCGGCGGCCTGGCTCGTCGTGCCGGCGATCCTCCTGGCCGAGGCCCCATGGCGGCATCGCCTCGTCGCGGCCGTCGTGCTGACTGGGGCCGCCACCGCTCTGCGCACGTGGCAACTGCACCAGGCCTGGGACACGGTCTCCTGCCTTCCCGCCGGACAGGCGTGGCGCGTGCTCGGCGACGTGCTCCGTCCGGGTGAACTGGTCGACGTCTCGGCGTGGTGGGCACTGCAGCGCACCCTCGGCCTCTGGCGCGACGACCTGCATGCGTTCGGCCTCGCCCTGGCGGCCGTCGGCCTGTTCGGTCCTTCCGTCCCGCCACGGCTGCGCCGTGCGACCGTCGTGGCGCTGGCCATCGGCCTCGGCTGCACGATGAGCGGCCTGGTCCCACCGGCCAGGGTGGCGGCGCTGCTCGTGCCCTGGACCCTGCCCTGGCTGGCCCTCGGTCTGTCCGGGCTGGCCCAGCGCGCCTCGCGCCACCGTGCCCCGGCGACCGCGTGCCTGGCGCTGGCGGTGGTCGCGATTCCGGTGCTTCGTCACGCCGTGGTCGCGCCCGCGCCCTGGCGCTCGGCGTCGCCGGCGATCGCGCGAGCCTTGGCGACTCGGCCGCACGGCGGCCTGGTGGCCGCCGACGACGAGGCGATGACGCGCCGCGCCCGGCTCTCCGGAGACGAGACGATCCCGGCCTCGCCCGATACGCTGGCCCGGTGCGTGGCCTCCGGTCGCGAGGTGCTGGCGCGCGGTTCGCTGATCGAGCGCGTGCAGGGCCTCGGGTTCCTGGCCGACGACGCGCCGCTGCACGCGCCGCTCGCCGCCCTGCTCGCCGACACGCGGGATGGCGCGTGGGTCGTGTTCGGCATCTCGCCGGGCACGTTGCCCTATGCCGGCGCCCAGGGATTGCGTGCCCTCGAACGGGTCGGCCTGCCGCGCGCCGCAATCGGTGCGCGCGATGCCGTCGGCCTCATCGCGCGGGTCGGCGCCGGCGCCGAGTCGCGGCACGGCAACGGCGGCGTCGACCTCTCGCTCGTCGAGGGCACGCTGGTCGGCGGACAGGCGCTCCTCGCCCCCTGGTCGGCGACCGCGACCGGCGGCGAGGCCGCGGCCGACAGCCCGCCCACCCGCCTGGCCAGCAGCCGCCACGCGGCCCTCGTCGTGCTCGACCGCGCGCAGGACGTCGCGTTGCGGACGACCGCCGCCCCGCGCGCCGGCCTGCCGATCGCACTCGGCACGCACGCCATGTGGCGACAGGCCCGCGTGACGGGCACCCCCGTCTGCGTCCCGGCAGGCGCGACCTGGACGACGCTCACCGCTCACCCGCGCGTGAGCGTGCCGCTGGCCGGCGCATCGGCGGCGACCCCTGCCCTGCTGTACGTCGCCTCACGGGACCTGCCGGAACCGGGGGTACGCGGACTGCCGCTGGAGCCGCTGCGTCCTGCGTGGTCGTCCGCGACTTTCGACCGACAGGTGCCTGCCGACGCGGCGCGCCTGCTCGAGGCCGTGCGCGCCGATGCCGTGCCGCAGGGCACGCTCGGGCAGGAGCGCTACATGACGCGCATCGCCCTGCACCCTTCCACGCGGCAGTTGCAGGGGCACGCGGCGATCAGTGCGGGTACCGCGCCGGCCCGTTGGTGGGTCAGGCTCGCCTCCGCCAGCACGCGTCCCGAGCATGCCGAGGTCTGCGCGATGCCCGACGGGGCCCGGGTGCTCGACGGGCCGTCCGGCCTCGTCGACGACGACACGGCGTTCGAAGTGCCGGTGGCGACCCGCGACGGGTGGCATACTGCCGAGCGCAACCGGGGCGTCACGTTCCAGTGGACCGCGCGCCCCGTCGCCACCGCGACCTTCCGCGCCAGGGCGACGCGCGACCTCGTGCTCGCCCTCGACGCCATCGGCGCCGACGTCGGTGGCGGTGCGCAGCCGATCACGCTCCGCGTCAACGGCCAGATGCTCCGGGACGACTGGCGAGGGGCCGGGCGCATCACCGTGCCTGCGGCGCTCCTCGCGCCCGAGCTCGACGTGCTGTCGATCGAAGTGCCGCAGGTGGCCCGTCCGGCCACCGACGGTCGTCCGCTGGGTGTCCTGATCCGTCAGTTGCGTCTCATCGGGCCGACGTCGTGAAGCTCGTGCCCTCCACGTTGACGACGCGGCCCTCGCCGTCGAGGATGAAGACCGCGAGTTGCCGGCCATCGTCGAGGTGCAGGCTGAACGGATCGCCGCGGCCCGTCCAGGCCGCCAGCACCTCGGGAGCGGCGAGGACATGACCTTCGATCACCCACGCCCCCGGGAGGAGATCCGCTCCCTCGACGTACCAGTCGCGATAGACGTCGAGCTCGAAGGCCACCGGCGTCGGCGATGCCTCCGCCCGCGCGTCGTGCAGCCGCCCTTCGCCGAACAGCCGTTCCACAAGTCGCAACATGGGTAGTCTGCTCCGTCTCGCCCTGCGCGCCGTCGCCACGGCGTGGTTGGTGGCGATCGCGCCCCTCGAACTGGCATCCACGCTCACCCGACTGCTGGCGCGCGTGCCCGACGGCCTGGGTGCGGCGGCCCTCGGGCTGGTCGCGGCGCGCGTGCTGGTCGTCGTGGTCGGGATCCTCGTCGGCCGCCAGCTGTGGCACCGCTCGGCGCACGTGCTCCGCCCGGCGCTGGTCTGGGCTGCGGCCGATCTTGTCACGCTGGCGCTGGTGCTGGCGAGCGGCGCGCTGCCGAACAGTCGCGCGCCCGGCGACGGCCTCGTCGCGTGGTTCGGCTATGCCGGCGCCGCGCTGGTGGTCATCGTCGCCGCCCAGATGACGCAGGATGACGCGCGCGGGACGCCCGACTGACACGGAACGAGCTTGCCCGGTGCGGCCCTGCACGGTAGCATCCCCGCTTTCCCGGGCGCTGCGCCCTTCGTTGTCGTCACAGGAGGCTCCGTTGGTCATCGCTGCGCACCTGCGCATCGCGGCGGCGGGGGTGTGGTGCGTGCTGGCGTCGGCCGGCGCGCAGGCCCAGCCCGTCGCGCCCATCGCCATCCGCAATGCCCGCATCGTGCCCGTGTCGGGCGCGCCCATCGAGCGCGGCACCATCGTCCTGGCCAACGGCGTGATCACGGCCGTGGGCCCGCGCGTGGACGTGCCCGCCGAGGCGATCGTCATGGATGGCGCCGGGCTCACGGTCTACCCGGGCCTGATCGACGCCCTGTCGGACGTCGGCGTCGGCGCGGCGGTCGGCGCCGTGCCGGCCACGGGGCCGACGACTGGTCCCGCGGCAGCACGCCCACCGGCCCGCGCGGTGCGCGGTCCCGAGGATCGTCCCGGCACCACCCCGTGGATTCAGGCCGCCGACGAGTTCCGCGCCGACGACCGCCGCATCGAGACGTGGCGCACCGGCGGCGTGACCACGGTGGTGACGGCGCCGCGGGGCGGCATCTTTCCCGGCCAGGCGGCGGTCGTGAACCTGAGCGGCGAGCGCCGTGAGGACGTCATCGTCCGCAGCGCGGCCGCCCTGCCGGTCTCGCTGTCGCCTCCCGCCGGCGGACTCACCTTCCCGGGATCGCCGATGGGCGTGATCGCCTACGTGCGGCAGTTGTTCCTCGACACGCGCGACGGCGCGGAGCGGCAGCGTCGGTACGACCAGGACCCGCGCGGCAAGGCACGCCCCGACCACGACCGTGCCACCCTCGCCCTCCAGCAAGTCCTGCAGGCGAAGATGCCAGTGCTGCTTCCTGCCGTGCGCACGCGGGAGATCGATCGGGCGCTGGCGCTGGGGCGGGAGCTCGACGTCCCGACCGTGATCTACGGCGCCCATGGCGGCGCCGAGGCGGCGCCGCGGCTGGCGAAGGCCCGGGTGCCGGTGCTGGTGAGCGCGCGCTGGCCGGAGAAGCCGCGCGACGCCGATCCGGACGCCGACGAGTTGCTGGAAGCGCTCGAATTGCGCGACCGCGCACCCGCCGCGCCGAGGGCGCTCGCCGAGCAGAAGGTGCCGTTCGCCTTCTACTCCGACGGGCTCGCGACGCCCGGCGAGTTCCTCGCCAACATCCGCAAGGCCGTGAAGGCCGGCCTGTCGGCCGACGCCGCCCTGCGGGCGCTCACGCTCGATGCCGCGCAGATCTTCGGCGTGCAGGATCGGCTCGGCAGCCTCGAGGCGGGCAAGGTGGCCAACCTCGTGGTGGTGCAGGGCGACCTGCTCGGCGACAAGCCCGCGATCAGGCACGTCTTCGTCGACGGTCGCCGCTTCGACGTGCCCGCCGAGACGCCGCCCGCGGCCGGCGGCCCCCGCGAGGCCACCCCGCGGCCGGGCGAAGGAGACCACCGATGATCCGCGTGACCACCCTCGCGCTCTGTGCAGCCCTGGCCGTGGCGCTCGCGCCCTCGCCGGCGGCGGCGCAGTCCTCGTCGCAGGTGACGGTCATCCGCAATGCGACCATCCTCACCATCACCAAGGGGACGATCGAGAAGGGCACCATCCTGGTCCGCAACGGGCGGATCGCGGCGATCGGCGCCAACGTCGACGTGCCGCGCGGGGCCACCGAGATCGACGCCGCCGGTCGGTACGTGATGCCCGGGATCATCGACGCGCACAGCCACATCGCGATCGACGGCGCCGTCAACGAGTCGAGCCTGTCGGTCACCTCGATGGTCGGCACCGAGGACGTGCTCAATCCCGACGACATCGACATCTACCGTGGCCTGGCGGGGGGTGTGACGACCGCCAACGTGCTGCACGGGAGCGCCAACGCGATCGGCGGCAAGAACGCCGTGATCAAGCTGCGGTGGGGCAAGGACGCCCGCGCGCTGCTGTTCGAGGGCGCACCGCCGGGGATCAAGTTCGCGCTCGGCGAGAACCCGAAGCGGTCCAACAGCGGCGGCGGCGCGGGGTCATCGGAGCGACGCTATCCCGCCACGCGCATGGGCGTGATCGACGTGATCCGCGAGGCATTCGTCGAGGCGCGTGCGTACCAGGCGGCGTGGAAGGCGCACGAGGCGGCGGTCAAGGCCGGCGACCGCACCGCCCAGCCGCCGCGGCGCGACCTGAAGCTCGAACCGCTCGTCGAGATCCTCGAGGGCAAGCGCCTCGTCCACGCGCACTCGTATCGCGCCGACGAGATCCTGCAGTTGCTGCGCCTGGCCGAGGAGTTCGGGTTCCGCATCGCGACGTTGCAGCACGTGCTCGAGGGCTACAAGGTGGCCGACGAGATCGCGAGGCACGGCGCTGGCGCCTCGACCTTCTCCGACTGGTGGGCCTACAAGTTCGAGGCCTACGATGCCATTCCGCACAATGCGGCGATCATGACCGAGCGCGGCGTCCTGGTGTCGATCAACTCCGACAGCGCCGAGGAGCACCGGCACCTGAACCAGGAGGCCGCCAAGACCATCAAGTACGGCGGCATGACCGAGGAGCAGGCCCTCCGGATGATCACCATCAACCCGGCCCGGCAGCTCGGCATCGACAAGCGAGTCGGCTCGCTCGAGGTCGGCAAGGATGCCGACCTGATCGTCTACGACGCGCACCCGCTCAGCACGTATGCCGTGCCCCAGCAGGTCTTCATCGACGGCGTCGTCTACTTCGACCGCCAGAAGGATCTCCAGCAGCGCGACGTCCGCGCCCGACGCAAGCAGGAGCTGAAGGACAAGGAGAAGACGTCGGCGCCTCCCGCCCGTCCCTCGGCCCCTGACACGACCCCGAAGCCCGCAACCACTCCTGCCGTGGAGGATCACCGATGACTCGCACGACCCACCTGCGGCACGGCACCACCAGGCTGCGCCGGCCCGCACGCGCCGCGTTGATCGTGGCGCTGATGGCGGTGGTGGTGGTGGTCGGGGCTCGCGCCCAGGCGCCGGCCACCGCCTGGGCCATCCGCGGTGCCCGCGTGCACACCGTGTCGGGGCCCGTCATCGAGAACGCCACCGTGGTCATCGCCGACGGGCGCATCCTGTCGGTCGGCGCCACCGCGCCGGTGCCCGCCGGCGCCGAGATCATCGACGGCAAGGGCCTCGAGGTCTCGCCCGGCTTCTTCGATGCGATGAGCCAGATCGGCCTCACCGAGATCGGCGCCGCGTCGGCCACCAACGACGTCACCGAAGTCGGCGCGTTCACGCCGCAGATCGACGCGGCGACGGCGATTCACCCGGCGACCGAGCACATCCCGGTGGCGCGCGTGAACGGCATCACGCACGCCGTGGCGGCGCCCGGCGCAGGCGGCGGTGGCCCGGTGATCGGCGGGCAGGCGTCGGCGATCCATCTCGACGGCTGGACAATCGAGGAGATGCTGCTGCGTCGCTCGGTCGGGATGGTGGTGAGCTGGCCGACCGTCGGCGGCAGGACGTTCGACACCTCGACGTTCACGCTGCGCACGCGCCCGTACCGGGAGGCCCGCGACGAGCAGGCCAGACAGGTGCGCGAGCTGGCGCGCTGGATCGCCGATGCGCGCGACTACCGCGCGGCCCGCCTCGCGGGCGGCGATCGGGTCGAGCGCAACTCGAAGCTCGAGGCGCTCGCGCCGGTGGTGGCCGGTGAGCGGCCGTGGCTCGTGCGCGCCGACCGCGAGCGCGACATCCGCGACGCGGTCGCGTTCTTCGTCGACACGCACAAGCAGAAGATGGTGCTGGTCGGCGCGGCCGAGGCCTGGAAGGTCGCGGCGTGGCTGGCCGACAAGCAGGTGCCGGTCATCCTCGGCCCGACACAGGCCCTGCCGACCTCCGACGACGATCCGTACGACACGACGATGAGCGCGCCGGGCCTGCTGCACAAGGCCGGCGTGACGTTTGCCCTGTCCACCTACAGCTCGTCGGACGCCCGGAACCTGCCGTACGAGATCGGCACGGCCGTGGGCTTCGGCCTGCCGCGCGACGTGGCGTTGAAGGCGATCACGCTCGCGCCGGCGACGATCCTCGGACTCGACGGCCAGGTCGGATCCATCGAGCCCGGCAAGGTGGCCAACCTGGTCGTCACCCGCGGCGATCCGCTCGAGATCCGCAGCGCGATCACGCACGTGTTCATCAAGGGCGTGCCGGTGCCACTCACCTCACGTCACACGGAGCTCTACGAGAAGTACCGGAACCGGCCGCGTCCGATGACCAGGTAGGGCGCTCCCATGCTCGGGTCGGCGCCGCGACGCCGGCCCGGCCGCAGCGCCGTCCCTTCCCTCCCGGCGGCCAAGCGGCTACGATGCCGTGTCGGGGTCGCGCGTCGCTCGCGTGCCGAGTGACGCCCCGACCCTCGCATCGACGCCCGACACCCAGATGTCCACGCAGCCCACGCCCTCGTCGCCCGACTCCCGTCCGTCCGTCCTCGGTCCCACCGTCGTGATCACCGGCTCGGTGAGCGCCGAGGAGGACCTGTCGATCCACGGCACCCTGCGCGGCCACCTGGCCGCGCCCGACCACTGCGTCCGCCTCGAGGCCGATGCGCACGTCGAGGCCGACGTGCTGGCGCGCGACGTGACCGTGCTCGGCGAGGCCTCCGGCAAGTTCACCGCGACCGAGATCGTCGACATCCGCAAGGGCGCGCGCGTGCAGGGCCAGATCGCCGCGCCCCGCCTGGTGCTCGAGGAGGGCGGCATCGTCAACGCCAAGGTCGAGACGCGCAGCGTCGACGCCGCGGTGCGCGTCGCGCAGTACCGGAAGCAGAAGTGACGACGTCGCCGCCGGCAATCGGCAGTCGGCGGTGGGCAGTCGGAGCATCGGATGCCACGGCCGCGGTGCCTGCGAGGCTCGCGGGTTACGCCCTGGACGCCGCGTGTGACAGCCACTGCCGACCCGCCGACTGCCCACTGCCGATCAATTGCCCTATGATGGCGGGATGACCACGGTCTCGCCTCGCGCCCTGCCGGGCACCAGCGCCACCGACTCCTGGAACGCCGTCGACGCGTCCGAGTTGTACGACATCGATCGCTGGGGCAACGGCTATTTCTCGATCGGGGCGAACGGCCACGTGCTGGTGCACCCGACCAAGGACCGCTCGCGGGCGATCGACCTGAAGGAGTTGATGGATCGGCTCCAGATGCGTGGGATCAACCTGCCCATCCTGGTCCGCTTCCCCGACATCCTGAAGCACCGGCTGGGCGACATCCACGAGGCCTTCCAGGCCGCGATCCAGCAGCATCAGTACACGGGCAAGTACACGTGCGTGTACCCGATCAAGGTGAACCAGCAGCGGCAGGTGGTCGAGGAGGTGCTCGAGTTCGGGCGCCCCTACAACTTCGGCATCGAGGCGGGCAGCAAGCCCGAACTGATGGCGGTCGCAGCCCTGGCCTCCAACGACACGCCGATCATCTGCAACGGCTTCAAGGACGCCGAGTTCATCGAGATGGCGATGCTGGCCCAGAAGATCGGGCGCAACATCATCCCCGTCGTCGAGAAGTACACCGAGCTGCAGCTGATCCTCGACTATGCCGAGAAGGTCGGCGTGCGCCCGCAGATCGGCTTCCGCGTGAAGCTGGCCGCGCGCGGCAGTGGCCGGTGGCAGAGCTCGGGCGGCTATCGATCGAAGTTCGGCCTGACGGTCACCGAGATCATGCGCGGCCTGGACGAGCTCAAGTCACGCGGCATGGGCGACTGCTTCAAGCTGCTGCACTTCCACCTGGGCAGCCAGATCCCGAACATCCGCATCGTCAAGGGCGCGCTGGTCGAGGCGGCGCGCATCTACTGCGAGCTGCACAAGCTCGGCGCCGGCCTCGAGTACATGGACGTGGGCGGCGGCCTCGGCGTCGACTACGACGGCTCGCAGACCAACTTCGAGTCGAGCATGAACTACACCCTGCAGGAGTACGCCAACGACGTGGTGTACCACCTGCAGCAGATCTGCGACGAGATGTCGGTGCCGCACCCGACGATCGTCTCCGAGAGCGGCCGCGCCATCGCGGCGTACCACAGCCTGCTGGTGTTCAACGTGCTGGGCGTCTCGGAGTTCGGCGAGGAGCGGGTGCCCGAGGACGTCACCGACGATCTCGAGCAGCCGGTGGCCGACCTGATCGAGACGCTGCGCAACCTCACCGGCCGCAATGCCCTCGAGAGCTACCACGACGCGCAGGCGGCGCTCGACATGGCGATGAACCTGTTCTCGGCCGGCTACCTGTCGCTCGAGCAGCGGTGCCATGCCGAGAACCTGTACTGGCACATCTGCGTCAAGCTGCAGAAGCTCGTGTCGGGCCTCGACCACGTGCCCGAGGACCTGCAGTCGCTCGACGAGATGCTGTCGGACACGTACTTCTGCAACTTCTCCCTGTTCCAGTCCATCCCCGACAGCTGGGCGATCGGGCAGCTGTTCCCGGTGATGCCGATCCACCGCCTCGACGAGCGCCCGACGCAGCATGCGGTGCTCGGCGACATCACGTGCGACTCCGACGGCAAGATCGACCAGTTCATCGATCGGCGCGACGTCAAGAAGACGCTGCCGCTGCACACGATCAAGGACGAGCCCTACCTGCTCGGCGTGTTCATGGTCGGCGCCTACCAGGAGATCCTCGGCGACCTGCACAACCTGTTCGGCGACACGCACGCGGTGCACGTGACGCTGAACGACAAGCAGGAGGTCGTCCTCGACGCGGTGATCAAGGGCGACACGGTGAAGGAAGTGCTCGATTACGTCGAGTTCGACGTCGAGCACCTGCTCGGCAAGATGCGGATGGACGTCGAGGCCGCGGTCCGCGCCGGCCGCCTCGACTACCTCGAATCGGGTCGCCTCCTCAGGTTCTACGAGGAGGGTCTGCACGGGTACACGTACCTGGAAGACCCGAACGACAGGTAGAGCAAGGTAAGAAGGAAAGAAGGGTAGAAGGGAAGAAGACAGAGCGGGAAGGACGAAGGGCCACCAAGAGACGAAGGGCGAAGGTGGAAAGTCAGAGCGGAGGGCTCGCGCCCTTCGACCGTCCTGACTTCCCTCCTTCGCCCTTCGAGGCCTTCGACCTTCCCGCCCTGCCTTCTTTCCTTCTACCCTTCTACTCTTCTCCCCTTCTCTTCACGCGGCCCGCGCGGCGGTCTGGGGCCGCGGCGCTCGCCGCGCTCCTCTCGCGGGTCGTCGAACCGTCGGCAGGCGGCGGCGAAGCGGCGTTCGAGCTCGGCGGCCTCGGGGCCGCCCAGCGGACCGAGGCGGCTCCAGGCGTTGCGTGCCACGCGCACCGACTCCTGGGCAGCGCGCCGCTTGGTCTGGTCGTCGACGCGACCGCCGATGGTGTTGGACGCCAGCGCTTCCTTGAGCATGGTCGCCAGCGCCGCGGCAGGCGCGGCCTGCACCGCCGCCTGCGGCGCCTGCTGCGGCACGCCGAGCTGCTCGACCTGCTGCACCAGCTCGGTCATGCGCCCCCGCGTCGTGGACGGGTCGAAGATCGAGTGGCGGAACGCCTCCGGATAGCGTTCGAGCAGCGTCGCGGCGGCCGCGGCGAAACGGTCCTGCATCGGAGTCACCACGTCGCGCGGCAGCGGCGGGCCCGAACGCCAGGCGTGCCAGGCCTGCTCGGCCCTGGCCAGCACCGCGGCGCCGTCCTGCGCCTCGCCCTCGGCAGCGGCAAGCGCCTCGAAATCGGCCAGCGCCTGTTCGCGACCGACGCGCCGGCTGTCGAACTCCACCTGATGGCGGTTCTTGTAGCGCTCGAAGAAGCGATCGCACGCGGCCCGGAACTTCAGCCACAGCTGCTCGGACTTCTGGCGCTTCACCGGCCCGCTGGCCTTCCACGAGGCCTGCAGCGCCTTGATCTTCTCGACGCCGGCCTGCCAGTCGGTCGAGTCGGCGATCGCCTCGGCCTGCGCGATCAGGTCTTCCTTGACTGCCTGGTTGGCGCTCCACACGTCCTTGCGCTGCGCCAGATCTTCCTTCCGGCGGGTGAAGAACCGGTCGCACGCGGCGCGGAAGCGGTTGTTCAGCGCCTTGCCTTCCTCGCCACGGGGCGCATGCCCGAGGCTGTTCCAGCGCTGCTGCAGCGCCTTGAGCGCATCGGCCGTCTTGAGCCAGTCGGAGGACTCCGACAGCGCTTCGGCCTGCTCGGCCAGCTGCGCCTTCTCCTGCAGCACGGCCGCGTCCTCGACCTGCCGCTGCGCGAACCAGGCGTCGGCACGGGCCTGCGCGGCGTCGGCGCCGGCCTTGAACCGCTGCCACAGCGCGTCGCCCTCCGCACCGCGGGGGCCCGCACTGGCCTGTTTCCAATGGGCCCGCAGATCCTTGAGTTGCCTGGCGACCTCGGCCAGCGCCTCCACCTGGGCGAGCGCTTCGACCTTCTCGCACAGCTCCTGCTGCACGGTGGCATTGGCCCAGCGCTTCCAGTCGTCGGCGCTGCGCAGGTCGCGGACCACGTCCATCAGCCGCGCCTGCACCTTCTTCAGTCGCTCGACCACACCGGACTGATCGTCACGCGACGGCAACGCGCCCAACTGCTCGGCGGTCGTGCGAGCGTCGCGCAACGCCTGATCGGCGTCCTTGAGGGGCAAGTCCTCGCGGGCCGCCACCGCCTCGAGGCGCTCGACCGACTCGAGGGCACGCTTGAGATTCTCGGCCCGCGCGGCCGACTCCTGTTCGCGAACTGCGGCGGTGCGCGTCGCGATCGTGCCTTCGGCCGCCTTGACGCGCGACACCAGCACCGGATCGACGGCCGTGCCGTCCTGCGCCAGCGACGTCCAGCGCTTCAGCAGGTCGGCCCAGCGCTTGTGCGCGCTCGCCAGATCGTCGTCGGAGGCCAGCTGCTCGGCCTCCTCGGCTAGCGCCGCCAGTTGCGCATGACGTTCGGCGTTGGCCAGCCGCGCCGCCAGGCGTGCGCGCTGCGCCGCGATCGCCGCCAGGAACCGCTGGTTGACGGCGTCGCTGCCCGGCTCGTGCTCGGCGTCCAGCGCCCCCCATGCGGCCTGCGCCGCCGTGACGGCGTCCTCGATGTCGTCGCCGGCGTACCCCTCCAGCGTCGCGCACACCTCGACGCGCCCCGCATCCTGCGCCGCGCGTGCCTCCGCCTCGGCGCGCGCCGCCGCGGCTTCGGCCAGCAGCTGTTCCAGCCGTGCCCGCGCCGCCGCCACGGCAGCGTCGAAGCGGGTCTGCAGCAGCGACGCATCACCGTCGCCGGGCGTCAACTGCTGCCACGCCTCGATGGCCGCATCCAGCGGCGCCTGGATCGCCTCGGGCCGCACGTCATGCACCAGGCCCTCGACCATGTCGCACAGGCGTTCGCGGCTCAACTCGCCCGCCGGGGCCGGCGCCTCGACCGGCGCCGGCTGCTGCTCGCGCAGTCGCGCCCGGGCCCGCCGCGCCACCAGTTTGTTCTTGGCGCGGTTGGCCACCTGCTCGAGCGCGTCGGCATCCGACAGCGACTCCAGCGCCGAGAGCGCCACGTCCTTGTGCTCGCTGTTGAGCGCCACCAGGAGACGCTCGGCCGGGTCGGCAATCAGCGCCAGCGCCGCGAGACGGATGCCGCTGGCAACGGCCCGGCCGGCGACGCTCCCCACCAGGCGCGGTGCCGAAAGCCGGCGCAGCGCGGCGAGCCCCACTGCCTCGGCCTCCGTCGTGCGGGCAATCACCGCCAGGTCGCGTTCGTCGTCCAGGCCGGCCAGCGCCTGCAGCCCCTCGGCCTCGTCGCCCCCGTCGGTGGCCAGGT
Source organism: Luteitalea sp. TBR-22 (assembly GCF_016865485.1). NCBI lineage: Bacteria > Pseudomonadati > Acidobacteriota > Vicinamibacteria > Vicinamibacterales > Vicinamibacteraceae > Luteitalea > Luteitalea sp. TBR-22. The sequence goes on from NZ_AP024452.1 coordinate 3,200,743, forward strand.
CCATCAGCAGCTTGCGCGCCTCGGCCCGGACGCCTTCGTCCATGTCGCCACGGGCGACGCTGGCCAGCGTCGCGATGTCCTCGACGCGGGCGACCGCCCGGCGCCGCACGCCGGGGTCGGCGTCCTCGCGCGCCAGCGTGCGCAGCACGTCCTGGGCGTCGTCACCGAGCTCGTTGACTGCCTCGAGCCTGACGGCCGCATCGGCATGCTTCCACTTGGGCTGCCGGAAGCGATCGAAGAGGGACATGGCTGCGCGTTCTCCGGAAGGGATCCTGCGCGGCTGGCGGCCGCGCGACAGAACCGGTAGTCTACCCGCTGATCCCGACGTTCTGGAAGCATACGCCTCGACCGGTCGCGGCGGTCGGGCTATCGTGTACCCGCATGCCGCCACCTCGCCCGACGCACTTCGACCGCTCGATCATCGAGGGGTCCCTCGGCCGGGCGGTCTGGCGCATCGCCTGGCCGACGATGCTGCAGAACGCCATCGGGGGGCTGCAGGGCATCATCGATCACGCCCTGGTGGGCCACTTCGTCGGCTACACGGCCAACGCCGCCATCGGCGTCAGCTGGCAGATCTTCCTGGTCGTCATCGTCTTCATCAGCTCGTTGTACGCCGGGATGGGCGTGCTCGTGGCGCGCTTTGCCGGGGCCGGCGATCGCGACGCCGTCGATCATGCGGTCGGCCAGGCCTTCCTGGTGTCGCTCGTGCTGGCGGGCGGCATCATGGCGCCGGTCGGCTACCTGCTCTCCCCCCGCCTGCTCCTGTTCATCAATGCCGCCCCTGAAGTGCGGGAGGCCGCCCTGCCGTTCCTGCGGCTCATGTTCGTCGGCGGCATCGGCCTGCTGACGTTCTTCCTGCTCGGGGGCGCCTTCCGCGCTGCCGGAGATCCGCGCACGCCGCTGCGCCTCGGGATCATCCTCACGACGCTCAACGTGCTCTTCAACGTGGTCCTGATCCGGGGCGCCGGGCCGATCCCGGCCTTCGGCGCGACAGGGGCCGCCATGGGCACCGTCGCGGCTTCGCTCATCGTCGCGGCGCTCGGGCTCGCGGCGATGCGCTCGCCCACGGCCGCCATCCACCTGCCCAGCCTCACCGCGTTACGCCCCGACTGGGCGATCATCCGGCAGCTGTTCAAGTTCGGCCTGCCGACCGGCTTCCAGGGCGTGGCCATGAACGTCGGCGGCGTGTTCCTGCTGCGCTACATCGGCGCCCTGCCCCAGAGCGCCCACGCCCAGGCCGCCTACGCCATCTCCTACACGGAGCTGTTCTCGCTCATCACGTTCACCTCGGTGGGGGTGATGGGCGCCACCGCCGCGGTGGTCGGCCAGAACCTCGGCGCCGGCAAGGGCGACCGTGCCTGGCAGGCGGTCGGCGTCAGTTCGCGGCTCGCCTTCGCGGTGGCCGTCGGGGTGGGCTTGCTGTTCCTCACCATTCCGGGGCCGCTGCTGGCGATCTTCGGCGTCACCGATCCGGTGACCGACGAGCTGGGACGCAGCCTGCTCCGCCACCTCGCCGTGTCGGGCCTGTTCGTGACCGTCGCGCTGGCCTACACCGGGGCGCTCCAGGGCTCCGGCGACACGCGCAGCCCGCTCTACATCTCCATCGTCTCGCAGGTCCTCATCCCCCTCGGGCTCTGCGCGCTCTGGCAGCGCGTCGGCACGTTCGAGCCGGTGGACATCTGGAGGGCCATCGTCGTCGGGCACATGACGCGGTGCCTGCTCTCGATCGCCAGGTTCCGCCAGGGCAAGTGGCAACGCATCGTCGTCGACCTCGGGCAACGGGTGCCCGACGAGTCGCGTCCGGAGGTCACGTAAGCGATGGGCGACACGAACAGGCACGTGGTGGCGATCTTCGGCGGCGCATGCGCCGGCTCGACGGCGGCCGACATGCTCGCCGCCAGGGGCGTCGAGGTCGTGGTCTTCGAGCAGAACGCCAGGCCCTACGGCAAGATCGAGGATGGCCTGCCCCGCTGGCACCGGGACCAGCGCCGCATGGAGTACCGCCGCATCGACGGCCGGCTCGACAGGCCCGGCGTCCACTTCGTGCCCCGCACCCGCCTCGGCACCGACGTGACCTTCGACGACGTGATCACCTGGGGCTTCAGCGCGGTGCTGCTGGCCAACGGCGCCTGGCGCGACCGCCCGCTCGACGTGCCCGACGCCGACCGCTGGATCGACCGCGGGCTCGTCTACCAGAACCCGTTCATCTACTGGTTCAATCACGCCTGCGAGGCCGGCTATGCCGGTCGCCGCTACGACGTGCCGCCGGGCGCCATCTGCATCGGCGGCGGCCTGGCCTCCATCGACGTCGTCAAGGTGTTCCAGCTCGAGACCTACGGGCGGGCGCTGGCGGCGCGCGGCATCGAGGTCTCCATGCACGATCTCGAGCACGCCGGCATCCCGGCCACCTGCGCCGCCCACGGCATCGCCGACCCGCATGCGCTCGGCGTCGAGGACGCGTGGCTGCTCTATCGACGACGCGTCGAGGACATGCCGCTGGCCACGCCCCCCGAGGGCGCCACGCCGGACCAGGTGCTCAAGATCGAGGCGGTACGCAAGAAGATGCTGGCCAAGGCGCAGGAGAAGTTCCTGTTCCGCGTCCGCCCGATGTCGCTGCCCACGGCGCTGCTCGTCGAGGACGGGCACGTCGTCGGCGCGAGGTTCGTCGAGACCGAGATGCGCGACGGCAAGGCCGTGCCGCTGCCGGAGCGCACCTTCGAGTTGCGGAGTCCGCTGGTGGTCAGCGCCATCGGCAGCCTTCCCGAGCCGCTGCCGGGCATCGTCATGAAAGGCACCTTCTACGACTACGCCGACTGGGACACCGGGGCGTATGCGCCGGTGCCCGGCGTCTTCGGCGTCGGCAACGTGGTGACCGGCCGCGGCAACATCAAGGCCTCGGAACTCCACGCCAAGGACGTCGCGCGATACCTCATCGAGCACTACCTCGGCATCCAGGACCCGGACACCCCGCGCGACCTGTCAGGGGTGGCCGCCGGCGCCGAGGCGCGAGCCGAGGCCGCGGTCGCTCAGGTGACCACGTTCCTCGACGGCAAGCGGCCGCTGGCCGCGGCGACCGCCGACGCCCTGCTCGCCCGGGCACACGAGCGTCAGACGGCCGTGGGCTACGACGACTACCGCACCTGGATGGCGAGGGTCACCCCGCCGGATGCCGAGTAGGCCGACAGTCGGCCGTGGGCTTTGGGCCGTGGGCCTTGGGCCGTGGGCCTTGGGGCTTGGGGTCGTCGACCGGTCGGATGAAATCGCTTTCGCACGATCTTCGCCTTGAGGTAGCCTAAGCAGCGGCCAGCCCCGAAGGCCGATGGCCGATGGCCGACAGTGAACCCCTGAATGACTGAACCGAACCTGTTCGACCTGCCCGAGTCCCCTGACGGCGGCGGCACGCCGCCCTCCGGGCCGGGCGAGACCGTCGTGCCGCTGCACGAGGCCGCCCAGACCCGTTACCTCAATTACGCCCTGTCGGTCATCACCTCGCGGGCCCTGCCCGACGTGCGCGACGGCCTCAAGCCGGTGCAGCGCCGCATCCTCTACACGATGTGGCAGCAGAACCTGACCGCCGACGCCAAGCACCGCAAGTGCGCCAAGGTGGTCGGCGACGTGATGGGCAACTACCACCCGCACGGCGACAGCGCCCTGTACGAGACCCTCGTGCGCATGGCGCAGCCCTTCTCGCTGCGCTACCCGCTGATCGACGGCTCGGGCAACTTCGGCTCGCTCGACGGCGACGGCGCCGCGGCCATGCGTTACACCGAGTGCCGCCTGGCCCGCATCAGCGACGAACTGCTCACCGAGCTCGACCAGGACACGGTGCCGTTCCGGCCCAACTACGACGGCACGCGCAGCGAGCCCGTCGTGCTGCCTTCGCGCGTCCCGACGCTGCTGATCAACGGCGCGATGGGCATCGCCGTCGGCATGGCGACCAACGTCCCGCCGCACCACCTCGGCGAGGTCTGCACGGCGTTGCTGCGCCTGATCGACAACCCCGAGCTGACGACGCTGCAGTTGTGCCGCTACGTGAAGGGGCCCGACTTCCCCACCGGCGGGCAGATCCTCAACTCGCCAGACGAACTCAAGGAGATCTACCGCACCGGCAGCGGGGCGATCCGCCTGCGCGGCATGTGGGAGCAGGGCGAGGTCGGGCGCGCGACCAAGGTGGTGACGATCACCGCCATCCCGTACACGGTCGACAAGTCGGAACTGGTCACGCGCATCGCCGACCTCGTCGTGTCGCGGAAGCTGCCGCCCCTGCTCGACGTGCGCGACGTCAGCACCGACGACATCCGCGTCGAGCTCGAGATCAAGCGCGACGCCGACGAGGCGCTGGTCATGGCGTACCTGTGCAAGCACACGCCGCTGCAGATCAGCCTCGGGGTCAACCTCACCTGCCTGATCCCCACCGAGCAGGACGACATCGGCCGTCCGGAGCGACTCGACCTCAAGGCGATGCTCTGGCACTTCCTCCACTTCCGGATGGACGTGGTGGCGCGTCGCCTCGAGCACGAGGCCGCGACCCTGGTCCGGCGGCTGCACATCCTCGAGGGCTTCGAGAAGGTCTTCGACGCGCTCGACGAGATCCTGGACATCGTCCGCAAGTCGGACGGCAAGGCCGATGCGGCTGCCAAGATCATCACGCGCTTCGGCCTTGACGAGGAGCAGACCGACGCGATCCTCGAGCTGAAGGTGTACCGCCTGGCGCGCCTCGAGATTCTCGTGGTGCAGCGCGAGCTGGCCGACAAGCGCGAGCGGCTGGCCGAGATTCGCGCCTTGCTGGCCGACGAGGCCGGCCGCTGGACGCTGGTCCGCAACGAGATCGCCGAGGTGCAGAAGCTGTACAGCGACACACGCGCCGATCGCCGTCGCACGACGTTTGCCAGCGACGAGGACGTCGTCGAGTACGACGCCGACGCGTTCATCATCGAGGAGGACAACGTCGTCGTTGTATCGCGCGACGGCTGGATCAAGCGGCAGAAGGAGGTCAAGGATCCGGCGACGACCCGGCTGCGCGAGGGCGACGAAGTGCTCGCCGCGGTCGGCGGCAGCACGCGCGCGACGCTGGTGCTGTTCACCACCCTGGGGGTCGCCTACACCTGCCGGTTCGTCGACGTGCCGGCCTCGACCGGCTACGGCGAGCCGGTGCAGCGCCTCTTCAAGTTCAAGGACGGCGAGCGCGTGGTGGCGGTGATGAGCCTCGACCCGCGCGTCAGCCCGGACCTGCGGGCGAAGACCGAGGGCGACACGCCGCCCCGCCACGCGCTCGCGGCGACCTCGGACGGCTACGCGTTGCGCTTCAGCCTCGAGCCCTACCTCGAGCCCAGCACGCGCGCCGGCCGCAAGTTCGCGCGGCTGCCGGACGGCGCGGAGATCGTCGGCGTCGTCCAGGTGACCGGCCAGGAGACCATCATCGCCGCGACCCGCGAGGCCCGCGCCATGCTGTGCCCCGTCGAGGAGGTCAACGTGCTGTCGGGCCCCGGCCGCGGCGTGATCCTGATCAAGATCGAGGCGGCGCGCGATCGCCTGCTCGGCTTCATCGCCTCACGCGGCGACCGCGACCTGATGGTCGTGGAGACCTCGCGCGGCGCCGAGCAGACGGTGAGCACCGCCAAGTACGAGGTCACCTCGCGCGGCGGCAAGGGACGCGAGCTCCTGCAGCGCGGGACCTTCACGCGGATCGTGCCGCCGCCGCCGGTCGTCGTCGGTCCCGCCGAATAGCCGGGCGGGGCATCCCGCCCCGCCGCGCCTCGCATGGTGATGAGCGATAGGATCGGGGCCATGGTTCGCGTCGTCGCCCTGTGCGCCTTCATCCTCGCCGCCTGTAGTCCCGCCCCCGAGGCGCCGCCCGACACCGGCTGGCGCGTCGGGGCCTCGAGCCGCTCGGTCCTGCCGACGGTCGACGGCGGCACCGGCTACGCGTCCCCCGAGCGCCTCCCGCCCGATGCCGACGCCGACGATCCCGGCGTGTTCGCCGCGCAGTTCGACCAGGGGCCGCTGACCGTCGGCAACGGGCGCGACAACGCCCACTGGGTGCGCGATGACCTGCGCGTCCGGGCGCTGGCGATGCAGCGCAGCGATGCCGATCGTGTCGTGGTGATCGTCTCGGCCGACGTGTACATGGTGTTCCGCCCCGACGCCGAGGAACTACGGCGCATGGTCCGGGAAGTGCTGCCCGAGGCGCGCAAGGACCGGGTCGAGGTGCTGGTGCACGCCACCCACAACCACCATGGGCCCGACACCGCATTCGCCGTGAACCCGGAGTGGTACCGCCTGTTCCTGGAGCAGGCCCGCGACGCCGTGCGCGAGGCGATCGAGCGGCTCGAGCCGGCCACCCTGCGGGTCGCCGAGGGCGTGCACTACTTCGGGGGCAGCGACCTCGGCGGCCTGCGCGTGTACGACCCGACGCTCGGGGTACTGCAGGCCCGTGCCACCGACGGGCGCGTCATCGCCACGCTGGTCAACTGGGCCAACCATCCCGAGAGCACCCTGAACTGGTCGCCGCCGCGCGAGCGGATCGCCGCTGCGTGCCGCACGCTGGCCTGGGCCGACGCGGCCTGCGACGCACAGGGGCGGTACCTCACGGCCGACTACCCCGGGGCGCTCGCCCGCTGGCTGGGGCGGCGCGTCGGCGGCGAAGTCGTGTACGTCAACGGCGCGGTCGGCGCGATGGCCTCGCCACTCGACGTGCCCGTCTGGGAAGTGAACGAGCGGGCCCCGATCGGCGACGGCTACACGCCGCCGCCGGCGGCGGTCCCGCCCGGCAGCGTCGGCAAGGACTTCAAGGTGCGCAACTTCCGCAAGGCGATCCTGATCGGCGAGCAACTGGGCGCCGCCGTCGAAGGCCTGCTGCGCGATGCCGGGCCGCTCGCGCCGGGGCCGCTCACGGTGACGCACCAGGCGTTCTTCACCCGCATGTCCAACATCGGCTTCCGCAAGCTGGCGGTGGTCGACCCGCAGTCCGGCCGCGCCGCACTCGGCTTCAAGCCGGGGGAACTGTTCTCGTGCCCGGCGACCGGGCCCAAGACCGCCGCCACGTGCGTCGACGACAAGCGGGCGGTGGAGACCGACCCGGTCGTCGGCCCGATCCGCAAGGGCGACCACACGCGCACGGCCGTCAGCCTGCTGCGCATCGGCGAGGTCACGATGGCGTTCCTGCCGGGCGAGGTGCCCGGGGAACTGGTGATGGGCCTGCCGCGCGCCATCAAGGCGACCCCACGACGCTGGGCCGACGAGACGCCCGAGCACCATGTGGCGCCCGACCGGATCGGCATCCCGGGGTACGTCAAGCGCATGCTCCCGGGGACGCACAAGTGGGCCGTCGGGCTGGGCAACGACGAACTCGGGTACATCCTGCCGCTCGACAACTACCGCGTGCTGTGCGTGGCCGACAAGCTCGCGGGCCCGGGCACGTGTGCGCGCTTGCACGCAGCGGGCCTCATCGACTTCCCCGATGCCGTTGCTGGCGCGCGCTGCAAGGCGCTCGTCGAGGATCCGGCCGCCGCGGCGTCACTGCCCGATGCCGCGCGCGAGGCCGTCCTCGGATCGTGCCGCTACGGGCAGGCCATGGGCCGTCCGGCGGGCCACTACGAGGAGACCAACTCGGTGGGCTGGGATGCGGCTGCCGACATGATCGCGGCGGTCGCGGCGGTCACCGGCAAGGACGACCGCACGCAGGTGAACGAGAAGTTCGCGGGCTACCACCACAGGTTCCCGCCGCCTCGGCCCTGACCGTCGCCTCGGGCCTGAGGGCCTCGGCGGCGATCAGGAATGCCGCGATGCCGCGATGCCGAGATTCCACCAAGGCCGAAGGCCGAACGCCGAAGGCCGTCGTGTTCAGGCCGTGACCGACTTGGTCTGGAACCCCGCGGCTTCCAGATCGTGCAGCAGCGCCTCCATGCGGGGCGCGACCTCGGCCGGCAGCTCGCTGCCGTGCTGCTTGATCAGTCGGCTCATCGTGTACGCGCGGAAGCGGATCGCCTCCATGTGGAAGGCCTGGATCGCCCGTTCGAGGTGCTCGCCGAGTTCGATCAGCTGGGTGGAAACGGTGGTGGTGGGGGTGGCCCGCAGCAGGGCCACGAGGGCCGCCGCGTCCTGGGCCGCCCGTTCACGGGGGCTGAGGCTGGTGGTCGTCACGGGCCCATTCTAGCGGCATGGAGCCACTTTCCGTCCCATTGGCGGAGGTCGACCCGGTCCTCGTGGCTGCGGCTCGGCCACGTCGCCCTTCCGCTCCGACGCGGACGGCTCTATCCACTTGTTCTCTTAAAGTTAGCGTTTCAACAAACCGTGTCAGCGCCCTTGCTGAACCGTGATGGATACGGCATACTGCCGCCACTCGCGTCGGGTGCAATGCCGCGCCCGCGCCGTCTTTTTTCTCCTCGCGAGGCACACATCACCATGGGTTCTGCTGCGTCGCGCGAAGCCATTCGCGCCATCCGGGAGTGGGCCATCACGGGCCCAGCGTCCCGTACCGCCCCCCGCTCCGCCGACGACTTCGGCCGGCTCGTCTTCAGCGACGCCGTCCAGCGCATCAAGCTGCCGCGCCCGGTCTACAAGGCCCTGCGCCGCACCATCACCCGGGGCGAGGCCCTCGATGTGTCGGTCGCCGATGCCGTCGCGGTCGCCGTGAAGGACTGGGCGCTCGAGCACGGCGCCACCCATTACACGCACTGGTTCCAGCCGCTCACCGGCATCACCGCCGAGAAGCACGACGCCTTCCTCTCGCCCACCGCCGAGGGCAAGGCCGTCACCGAGTTCAGCGGCAAGGAACTGATCAAGGGCGAGCCCGACGCCTCCTCGTTCCCGTCCGGGGGCATGCGCTCCACGTTCGAGGCGCGTGGCTACACGGCGTGGGACCCGACCAGCCCGCCCTGGATCTACAAGACCGCCTCCGGGACCACGCTGGTGATCCCGAGCGCGTTCGTCAGCTGGACCGGTGAGTCGCTCGACAAGAAGACGCCGCTGCTCCGCTCCATCGAGGCGCTCTCCAAGCAGGCCGTGCGCATCCTGAAGCTGTTCGGCTCGACCGCCGATCGCGTCATGACCACCTGCGGGCCCGAGCAGGAATACTTCCTGATCGACGCCAACTTCTACTACTCGCGTCCCGACCTGATCGGCGCCGGCCGCACGTTGTTCGGGGCCAAGCCGCCCAAGGGCCAGGAACTCGAGGACCAGTACTTCGGCTCGATCCCCGAGCGGGTCCTGGCCTGCATGCGCGAGGTCGAGGACGAGCTCTACGCCATCGGCGTGCCGGTCAAGACGCGCCACAACGAGGTCGCCCCGAGCCAGTACGAAATCGCGCCGATCTTCGAGCAGGCCAACGTCGCCACCGACCACCAGATGATGGTCATGGAGACGCTCAAGCGCGTCGCCCCCAAGCACGGCCTGGCCTGCCTGCTCCACGAGAAGCCGTTTGCGGGCGTCAACGGCTCGGGCAAGCACGTCAACTGGAGCATGGGCGACAGCGAGGGCAACAACCTCCTGAACCCGGGCGACACGCCGCACGACAACATCCAGTTCCTGGTCTTCTGCGCCGCCGTCATGCGCGCGGTCAACAAGTACCAGGGCCTGCTCCGCATGAGCGTCGCCAGCGCCGGCAACGACCACCGCCTCGGCGCCAACGAGGCGCCGCCGGCGATCATCTCGATCTTCCTCGGCGACATGCTCACCAGCATCTTCGAGCAGATCGAGAAGGGCGCGACGCGCAGCACCACGCACGGCGGCCTGCTCGAGACCGGCGTGGACGTCCTGCCCAAGCTGCCGCGCGACGCCGGCGACCGCAACCGCACGAGCCCGTTCGCCTTCACCGGCAACAAGTTCGAGTTCCGCGCGGTCTCCTCCAACCAGAGCATCGCGTTCCCGAACATCGTGCTCAACGTCGCCGTCGCCGAGTCGCTCGACTACATCGCCACCGAGCTCGAGAAGGCGGTCGAGAAGGGCGCCGAGCTCGAGGACGCGGTCGGCAAGCTCCTGGTCAAGCTGGTCAAGGAGAACAAGCGGATCATCTTCAACGGCAACGGCTATTCCGAGGCGTGGCAGAAGGAGGCCGGCAAGCGCGGCCTGCTCAACCTGCGCAACACGGTCGATGCCCTGCCGCAGCTGACCACGCCCGAGGCCATCAAGCTGTTCGAGGACTACAAGGTCCTCAACAAGCGCGAGCTCGAGGCGCGCCTCGAGATCAACTTCGAGGCCTACAACAAGGCGATCAACATCGAGGCGCAGACCATGGTGCTGATGGCCAACCGGTACATCCTGCCGGCCGCCCTCGCGTACCTGACCCAGGTCGCGCAGTCGGTCGCGGCGGGCAAGGCCGCCGGCGTGCAGAGCAAGGAAGCCAAGAAGCTCCTGACCGAGCTGACCAAGCTGACCGACACCTTCAAGCAGCGCACCGACGCCCTGGTGAAGGCGCTCGCCCACGAGGGCAACGGCGACTCGCACAAGCACGCCAAGTACATGCGCGACAAGATCGTCCCGGCGATGAACGCCCTGCGCGAGACCGGTGACGCGATCGAGCAGATCGTGCCGTCCAACGACTGGCCGCTGCCGACCTATCGGGAGATGCTCTTCATCAAGTAGAACGGGAATCGGGAGTCGGGAATCGGGAGTCGGATGCGCTCGGCGCATCCCTTCCCCCTTCTTCTGCCCCTGCCCCGCTTCTGGCTTCTTGCTTCGTCAGGCGGTCGACGCGCTCGCGTCGGCCGCCTTTCGCTTTTTATCCGCCTGTGCCGTATCCTGTGGGGAGACGGGCCGGCACTCCCGATTCCCGATTCCCGACTCCCGCTGAATGAGCACGTCCTACACCGCCAAAGACATCACCGTCCTCGAGGGCCTCGAGCCGGTCCGCAAGCGCCCCGGCATGTACATCGGCGGCGTCGGGGCCGCCGGCCTGCACCACCTCGTCTGGGAGATCCTCGACAACGCGATCGACGAGGCGATGAACGGCCACGCCAGCCAGATCGGCGTCACGCTGCACGCCGACGGCAGTTCGATCACCGTCGTCGACGACGGGCGCGGCATCCCGGTCGACGAGCACCCGAAGACGAAGAAGACCGCCCTCGAGGTCATCTTCACCGTCCTGCATGCCGGCGGGAAGTTCGAGCAGGGCAACTACAAGACGTCGGGCGGGCTGCACGGCGTCGGCGCCTCGGTGGTCAACGCCCTCTCCAAGGAACTGGTCGCCACCGTCAAGCGCGACGGCTTCCTCTGGGAGCAGCGCTTCAAGCAGGGCGTGCCGCAGGGCACGGTGAAGAAGCTCGGCCCGGCCCGCGGCACCGGCACCACCGTCTTCTTCCACCCCGATGCCACGATCTTCCCCAGGATCGAGTTCGATGCCGAGACCATTGCGCAGCGTCTCGAGATCGCCAGCTACCTGCACCGCGGCCTGAAGATCACCTTCGAGAACGAGGTCACCGGGCAGAAGGTCACCTACAACCACGCCGAGGGCCTGGCCGACTACCTGAAGAAGCTGGTCGCCGAGCGTGGCGCCAGGCCGGTCCACGACGCCGCGTTCGTCGTGTCGCGCGACGGCGCCCTGCGCCTCGACCTCGCCCTGCAGTGGACCGAGTCCACCGACGAGCACCTGCGCAGTTACGTCAACGGCATCCCGACCGGCTCCGGCGGCACGCACGAGAACGGCCTGCGCGCCGGCCTCGGCAAGGCGATGCGCAACTTCATCGAGACGCACAACCTCACGCCGCGCGGCGTCACGCTCACCGCCGAGGACCTGCGCGAAGGGCTGGTCGGCGTCCTGAGCGTGTTCGTCGAGGAACCGCAGTTCCAGGGGCAGACCAAGGATCGGCTCAACAATCCCGAGGTGATGTCGGCGGTGGACGGCCTGGTGCGGCCGGCCCTCGAGCACTGGCTCAACTCGAACATCTCGATTGCCGAGGCGATCGTCGCCCGGGTGATCCTGGCGGCCCGGGCCCGCGAGGCCAGTCGCGCGGCGCAGCAGGAAGTGACCCGCAAGTCCGCGACGGCGCATCGCCTCACGCTGCCCGGCAAGCTCTCCGACTGCACCACCACCAATCGCGGCCTCAGCGAGATCTTCATCGTCGAAGGCGATTCGGCCGGCGGGTCGGCCAAGCAGGGGCGCGACCGGGTGCGGCAGGCGATTCTGCCGCTGCGCGGCAAGGTCCTCAACACCGAGAGCGCCTCGACCGCCAAGGTCCTCGAGAACAAGGAGCTGGCCGACCTGGTGACCGCGCTCGGCTGCGGGGTCGGCAAGCAGTTCGACCTGGCGCGCCTGCGCTACGGCCGCATCATCATCCTGGCCGACGCCGACTCCGACGGCCACCACATCGCCACGCTGCTGCTCACGTTCATCTACCGGCACATGCCGCAGCTGATCACCGGCGGGCGGGTCTACCTGGCGCAGCCGCCCCTGTTCCGCATCGACGTCGGCAAGGAGACCTACTGGGCGCAGGACGACGCGCAGCGCGATGCAATCGTGAAGAAGGTGACGGGGCGCGCCAAGCCGGACATCACGCGCTTCAAGGGTCTCGGCGAGATGATGCCCAAGGTGCTCTGGGAGACGACGCTGAACCCCAAGACGCGTCGGTTGCTGCGGGTGACGATCGCCGACCAGTTGACCACCGACCGGGTGATCAACGAGCTGATGGGCAAGGACGCCTCGGCGCGCTTCCGGTTCATCATGGACCGCGCCGAGGAGGCCGACGAGCTCGACGTCTAGCGGCGGACGGTTGCAGGGCGGTCCTCACAAGCGTAAGGTTGAGCTCCGATCCATGACTCGTTGCCTCGCGTCCGTCGTTGCGTCGGCGCTGCTCCTCGCATGGAGCCCGTGCGCCTCGACCGTCCACGCCCAGGCGCCGGCCTCGGCGCAACCTCCCGCACCGGCCCCGTCCCAACCGGCGCCTCAGCCGCCGCCGGAGGCTGAGGCCCAGGAGAAGCAGAAGTACGAGGAAGAAGTCGTCGTCAGCGCCTCGCGCACCGAGCAGGCGCTGGTCAACGCCCCCGCCACCGTCACCCTGATCGACGAGGCGGTGATCCAGAATTCGCCGGCCACCAACTACGCCGACCTGCTCCGGGCGGTTCCCGGCCTGAACGTCACGCAGACCTCCGCGCGCGACATCAACATCACCTCCCGCGCCGCGACAGGCACCCTGGCCACCTCGCAGCTCGCCCTCGTCGATGGCCGCAGCATCTACCAGGACTTCTTCGGGTTCATCGCCTGGGACTTCCTGCCGATCGACCCGCAGGAAATCAAGCAGATCGAGGTGATCCGCGGCCCGGCCTCCGCCGTGTGGGGCGCCAATGCGCTGACCGGCGTCGTCAACATCATCACCAAGAGCCCGCGTGACCTGCAGGGCACGGCGTTCTCGCTGAGCGCCGGCATGTTCGGGCGCGACGCCGACGGCGTGGAGCGCAGCCGCGGCAACCTGTTCTCGGTCAGTGCGAGCCACGCCGCGGCGGTCAACGAGCGGTGGGCCTACAAGGTCACCACGGGCTACTACCAGCAGGACGCGATGGCCCGGCCGTCGGGCACCATCGACAACGGCACCGGCACCCGGTACCCCGACTTCGGCAACAGCGGCACGCGCCAGCCGAAGTTCGACGCACGCCTCGACTACGACCATCCCGACGGCCGGCAGAAGGTCGTGATGCAGGGCGGCTTCTCGGGCACCGAGGGCATGATCCACACGGGCATCGGCCCGTTCGACATCGATCGCGGCACCTACCTCGCCTACGGCAAGGTGAACTACTCGCGCGGCGCGACGCGGCTGAACACCTTCGTCAACCGCGTCGACGGCAGCGCCACCAACCTGCTCGCGGTCGGGGTCGACGGCAAGCCGCTGCCGTTCATCTTCAAGAACACGACCTTCGACGTCGAGGCGGGGCACCTGGCGACCATCGGCACGCGCCACGTCCTGAGCATGGGCGGCAACTTCCGCTACAACGCCTTCGATCTGTCGTTGGCGCCCGGCGAGGACTCGCGCACCGAGGGCGGCGCCTACCTGCAGGACGAGATCTTCCTGTCGTCGATGTGGCGCTGGGTCGTCGGCGGCCGCCTCGACAGGTTCTCCGTGCTCGACAACGTGGTGTTCTCGCCGCGCACCACGCTGATGTTCAAGCCCGGCCCGGCCCACACCGTGCGTGTCTCGTACAACCGCGCGTACCGTGCCCCCTCGCTGGTCAACAACTTCCTCGACACGACGATCATCAACCAGCTCGATCTCGGAGCGCTGAATCCGGCCCTGGCCGGCCGCGTGTACAACTTCCCGGTCGCCGCCGTCGGCAACCCCGACCTGTCGGAGGAGTCGCTCGACGCGTACGAACTCGGCTACTCGGGCGTCATCGCCAACCGCGCCACGGTGAGCGCGGCGTTCTACGTCAACGACAGCAAGAACTCGATCTTCTTCACGCAGAACGGGTCGTACCGCGCCACCAACCCGCCACCCGGGTGGCCGCTGCCGCCCGCCGCCCTCGAGCTGATCTACCTGTCGGGCCGGTTCGGCCCCGGCAACGGGCTGCCCTCGTCGTTCACCTACCTGAACTTCGGCAAGGTGAGGCAGAAGGGGCTCGAACTCGGCGTCGATGCCGACCTCGCCGGCGGGTGGACGGGCTTTGCCAACTACTCGTACCAGCCCAAGCCGGTGCCGACGGGCTTCGACATCTCCGAGCTCAACCTCCCCTCGCGGCACCGCGTGAATGTCGGTGGGAACTACACGGGCGTCCGCATGCTCGGCAACCTGTCGGTGAGCTACGCCAGCGACGCCTACTGGCAGGACGTCCTCGACTCGCGGTATCACGGCTACACCGACGCGTTCACGCTCGTCAACGGCACGGTCGGCTACCGGCTCACCGACACCTTCACGGTCTCGTTGAAGGTGATCAACCTGTTCGATCAGGAGATCCAGCAGCACATCTTCGGCGACGTCATGCGCCGGCAGGGCGTGCTGGAGTTGCGCATGAGGGTCGGCGCCAAGCCGTAAGAAGATTCTGATCAGGCCGTCCTCCCGCGCCTCGTGCGGGTGGACGGCGACTGTTCATTCCTCATACGGACGCAGCGTTGCTCGACAGCCCCGCGGGGGCACTGACGAGCGGCAACGGCCCCTGAGATCGGGCCCGGCATTCGGGCACGCGACGTGCTCTCGCTCGCGTCGTGATGCCACACGGATCCCCTCACGTTCGCCGCGCCGGGCTGTCGGCCGCGCGGCTCGTCGCCTGCGTTGCCCTCGCCGGCTCGTCCGCCACCGCACAACCCGCCGGCGTCCCCGTCGCCACCGTCGTTCGCCTGCCGGCGCTCGACGCGGCGGCGCGCCTGGCCAGTCCCTATGCGCCCGACCTGTCCCGCGACGGTCGGTTGGTCCTGTGGGTCGACACGCCGGCAGCCGGCGCCACCACCCAGGCGTGGCGCGTCGTGGACACCACGACGGGACTGGAGGTCGCCACCGGCACGACGCTAGCGCGCACCACGAGCGCCCCCAACGTGGCACTGTCGCCCGACGGGCGCCTGCTCGCCTTCGTCGCCGCAGCCGGCGGCGCCACCGAACTGCGGGTCCGCGACATCGTGGCGGCGACCGAGCGGGTCAGGCTCAGCGGCCCGTCACTGGGCGTGGAGGACATCACCGACGCCGGCGTGATCGTGTACGTGAGCGGAACCCAGGCGACTGCGCCGACGCACCTGCTGACCGACGACACGACCCGCGCGCTCACCAACCCCTGCCCCGCCCGCCCGGAGGCCGTCAGCGACGTGCTCATCGGGCCGGCCAGGGTCACCACCGACGGCAGCCAGGTGGCGTACGTGCGCTTCTGGTCTGCCGCGGGCGACGGTGCCACGCCGCGGCCGTCGGGCAGCGACCTGGTGCTCGCACCGCTGGCTGGTGGCTCGGCGTCGTGCGTCACCGCGGGCCCTACCCAGGACGGCAGGGCCATCGACCTGTTCAGCGCGCCGTACTACCTGAACTCCGCAGGCACGCTGGCCGCCGTGCAGGCCTACGTCGGCACCCGTGGGGGATGGAACCTGCTGGTGCCGCAGACCCGCGAGGTCCGGTCGCCGTCCCCGTCGCTCGCCAGCGACACCGTGCTGGGCATGTCCGACGACGGGCGGCTGCTGCTGGTGCGCCGGCAACTGGATCGACCTCGCACGCTCGTGCTTGACCGCGTGTCCGGCCTCGCGCAGGAGTTGGTGCCGTCTGCCGGGCGCGTGGTGGCGACGGCGGCCCTCAGTGCCGATGGACGCCTCGTGGTGTTCACCACGATGCCCATCGATCAGGGCGGCACCGTCACGCCCGCGTCGGCCGAGGCCTTCGTGGCCAGGCTCGACGCTGATGGCGACAACCTGCACGACGCGTGGGAGACGCTCTTCGGTCTCGACACATCGACGCCGAGCGGGGCGCTCGACCCCGACAACGACGGCCGGACGACCGCGCAGGAGTACGCCGCAGGCACTCACCCGCTGGCGGCCCCCGTGCGCTACTTCGCCGAGGGCGCCTCGGGCAGTTTCTTCACCACCAGCCTGGCGCTGCTCAATCCCACCGCGTCGGCGGTGACCGCCGTGGTGACCTTCCTGGGGCCCGAGGGCGCCACGGCGAGTACACCCGTCTCACTCGCCGCCGGCAGTCCCGCGTACCTCGATCCCGACACGCTCGGCTTGCCGTTCTCCGAGTTCTCGATTGTCGTCGAGGGCCCGGCGACGCTTGTGGCCGAACGTCGGATGGCGTGGGACCGTGCCCGGCAGTACGGCAGCCACAGTGGCACGGGTGTCGACCAACCGCGTGCCCAGTGGCACTTTGCCGAGGGGGCGACGATTGCCGGTTTGCAGACGTTCTTCCTCCTCCAGAACCCCGGCGACGCGCCCGCCACCGTGACGATGCGCTACCTGCTCGCCACCGGCATGGTCGAGACCCGGACCCACGTGGTGCCGGCGCGGTCGCGCGCCACCGTGTGGGTCAACCAGGAGGGCGCGCCCCTGAATGCGGCCGAGTTCGCGACCACCGTGGACGGCTCGCAACCGATCGTGGCCGAGCGCGCGATGTACCGCGACGCCCCCGGCGAGACCTTCGCGGCCGGCAGCGTGGCCAGCGGCGTGAGCGCTCCGGCCACCACGTGGTTCTTCGCCGAGGGCGCCACCGGCCCCTTCTTCGACACGTACCTGCTGCTGTCCAATCCGGCCACCACACCCGTCACGGTGAGCGTCGAGTACGACCCGGCCATCGACCCGGCCGACACCTCGGGCGCGGCGACCCCCATCGCCCGGTCCTACACCCTGGCGCCGCAGTCGCGCCGCACCATCTGGGTGGCGCAGGAAGCGCCCGCCCTGGCCAGCACGCAGGTCAGCGCCCGTCTCACCGCCACCGCACCCATCGTCGCCGAGCGCACGATGTGGTGGCCCGGTCCGACGGCGGCATCCTGGCGCGAGAACCACACCGAGATCGGCGCGACCGCCAGCGGCCTGGCCTGGGGCGTGGCCGACATCCCCGTCGAGGCCGCCGCGGGCGGCTGGGACACGTTCCTCCTGGTGGCCACCACCGAACCCTACCTCGCGCAGGTGCGGGTCGATGTCGTCTGCAGCGACGGCACCCGCGTCAGCCGGACGCCCAACCTGCTGCCCCAGCGCACCACGCTCTGGATGCGCCAGGAATTCCCGGAGATCGTCGGCAAGCGGTGCGGCGCCACGCTGACCTCGCTCGAGCACGTCGTCGCCTCGGCGCCGTCCGCGCCACCGCGCCGCGTGCCCATCGTGGTGGAAGTGGCCACCTACCGCGGCGACTTCGCGGCCGGCGGCGTCTCGCTCGCCACGCGCCTGCCCGAGTGACGTACGGGCGACGGGCTCCGGGCTGCGCAGGTGGCCCGCAGCCTGTCGCGTCGCGCAGCCGCCACTGCCATGTCGGCCGGACGTGCGCATGCGAGCGCGGCCCCTTGCATCGACACTTGCCGGAGCATGAGATGCACGTCTTGTGATGTGCGGCGTGGATGTGCAGGACGCGTCGGCGTGTTACAGATGGTCGGGTGCCGGGCAAGTGCACGTCGCCGGCGCCGTGGCATCCAGAGGACACAGTAAGGAGAGGTCATGTCCTGCACCCGGACATTCCGCGGCACCACCCTCCGGTGCTGCGCAGCCCTCGTCGCATGCTTGCCTCTCGGCGCCGCCCTGGCGCTCGGGCAATCCTCACCCATCGCCCAACCCGTGCCTGGGCTCGACGGCATCGCCAATGCCTCCATCCGGCAAATCACGCGGGATGGCACGCGCGTCCTCCTCGACGTTGGCTCACCGGGCTCTGGCGGCTACGTACTCGTGCTCGAGACCGGCACGGGCGCCGTCCTCTTCGACAGCCGGCCGATGCAGACGGCCGAGCGGCAGTTCGTGACGGCGACCCTCTCGCCCGACGGTGCATTCCTCGCCTACGCTGCGTACGCGGCAGGCAGCACCGTGCGCATTCGTCATCTGGTCACCGGCGAGGAGCAGGACATCTTCTCTACAGCAACAGCGGATATCCGGGTTCAGGCCGTGTCCGACGGCGGAGCCCTGGTGGGCGCGTACGACCCGCTGATCCCGGGATACGCGTCCTTCGCCGTCGGCGGCGCCGGGCAACCGCCGAAACGATTTGGCGCGACGTGTCCTACAGGTACGTTCCCGCGACTGGGCTGCACGCGGGAACCGCTGACGATGACGGCCGACGGTACGCACGTGGCATTCAAGCGAGGCTGGTTCCTGGCCGTCGACAACATCGCCCACTACGAACTCATGGTCGGCGACGTCCCGCAACAGCGTTCGCGTATCCTTCCGATTACCCATCCAGAGCTGGCACCGGAACCCCACCCACCGCTGCCCTGGCCGGACGTGAAGATGAGCGGCGACGGCCATTGGGTCGGCTTCACGGGTCGGACCCGAGGCAGCGACGAGCCACGTGCCGCACTGGTACACCGTGTCACGGGCCAGACAGTCCTCGTAGCGGCGGCGCTCGGCCGCACCTATTTTCACGACGTCAGCGACGATGCGCGGTTCGTCCTGCTCACCGGCGAGTACTCCTCCATCACCGGCCAGCAGGTGCGCGTCGTCGATCGCCTCACGGGCCTGGTGACGCCTGTGCTCGATCCCCTCGATACACCCGCTGGTCGCTACCGCGTGCTCTCGACCCACCTGAGTGGTGACGGCAGCACCCTCGTCGCGACGCTCGGCGACGGCGGGACGTCCGATCCCACGCCGCAACGCACCTACATCGCCCGCCTCGACGCCGATCGCGACGGCATGCATGACGTGTGGGAGGCGACCTTCGGCCTCGCCCCCTCGAATGCAGCCGACGCCGTGCTCGACCCGGACGGCGATGGCGCGTCGAGCCTGCAGGAGTACGCCGCAGGCACTCACCCCTACGGCACACCCGTCCGCCATTTCGCGGAAGGCGCCGATGGCGCGTTCTTCGCCACCAGTGTCGCCCTCTACAACCCCTCCACGACGACGGTCACGGCCAACCTGCGGTTCCTCGGCCCCGACGGAGCCACCGCCTCCAGGCCAGTCACCGTGCCGGCGCAAGGGCCGGCATATGTGGAGGTGTCGTCACTAGGACTGCCCTTCAGTGAATTCGCCACTGTCGTCGAAAGCCCCGTGCCGCTCGTCGCCGAGCGACGCATGACCTGGGATCGCTCGGGCCAGTACGGAAGTCACTCGGGGACGGGCGTGGCATCGCCCGGCCCGACCTGGCACTTTGCCGAGGGGGCGACGATTGCCGGCCTGCAGACGTTCTTCCTGCTCCAGAACCCCGGCGACACGCCCGCCACCGTGACGATGCGCTACCTGCTCGCCACCGGCGTGGTCGAGACCCGGACCCACGTGGTGCCGGCGCGGTCGCGCGCCACCGTGTGGGTCAACCAGGAGGGCGCGCCCCTGAATGCGGCCGAGTTCGCGACCACCGTGGACGGCTCGCAACCGATCGTGGCCGAGCGCGCGATGTACCGCGACGCCCCCGGCGAGCCGTTCGCGGCCGGCAGCGTGGCCAGCGGCGTGATCGCCCCGGCCACCACGTGGTTCTTCGCCGAGGGCGCCACCGGCCCCTTCTTCGACACGTACCTGCTGCTGTCCAATCCGGCCACCACACCCGTCACGGTGAGCGTCGAGTACGACCCGGCCATCGATCCGGCCGACACCTCGGGCGCGGCGACGCCCATCGCCCGGTCCTACACCCTGGCGCCGCAGTCGCGCCGCACCATCTGGGTGGCGCAGGAAGCGCCCGCCCTGGCCAGCACGCAGGTCAGCGCCCGTCTCACCGCCACCGCACCCATCGTCGCCGAGCGCACGATGTGGTGGCCCGGTCCGACGGCGGCATCCTGGCGCGAGAACCACACCGAGATCGGCGCGACCGCCAGCGGCCTGGCCTGGGGCGTGGCCGACATCCCCGTCGATGCCGCCGCGGGCGGCTGGGACACGTTCCTCCTGGTGGCCACCACCGAACCCTACCTCGCGCAGGTGCGGGTCGACGTCGCCTGCAGCGATGGCACCCGCGTGAGCCGCACGCCGAACCTGCTGCCCCAGCGCACCACGCTCTGGATGCGCCAGGAGTTCCCCGAGATCGTCGGCAAGCGGTGCGGCGCCACGCTGACCTCGCTCGAGCACCGTGTGACGCTGTCGCCCGAGGTGCCCCGGCGGCGCGTGCCCATCGTCGTGGAAGTGGCCTCCTACCGCGGCGATTTCGCGGCCGGCGGCGTCTCGCTCGCCACCCGACTGCCCGAGTAGGCCGAGGCGCGCCCGACGGTGGAGGCGCGGCGGCGGGGTGTGGCCTGTCGACTGTGGCCCGCGCCCCGTTCGGCGTTCGGCGTTCGGCGTTCTATACTTTCCCCGCCCGTACGTGCCCGAAACGCCCCTTCCTCCCCACCATCCCCACGCGTTGCCCCGTGTGCCCCCGGCCGAATGGTCGCGTGCCGGCGTGGTCCGCCTGATCGCCATCCTGGCCGCCGTCCTGGTGGTGCCGTTGATCTGGCGACCGGCGATGGCGCGGCTGTCGACGCGGGCGGTGCAACCGAGCTACCTGCCGGCACTCGAGGCCTCGCGCGAGCGCATCGCGTTCCGTCCGGGCCCGATCGAGGACCTCAAGCGGCTGCACCCGTCCTACGTGTTCATCGGCGACTCGATGCTGGGCACCCGGATCGACGCCGGGTACCTCGCCGGCCTGCTCGGCCAGGACGTGGCGATGCTGGCGCGGGCCGGCACCGGGCCGGCGTACTGGTACCTCAGTTTCAAGAACTACCTGATCGCCAGCGGCGAGCGGCCGAAGGTCACGTTCTTCTTCTTCCGGGATCTGAACATGACCGACCCCCTGTTCAGGCTCACGGGACCGTTCCGCTGGTCGCTCGACGAGGTCGCGCACGAGCAGGAACCGGCGCTCGACGACGTCATCGCGGCGCGGATGCGGGGGGCATGGTTCCGGGTGCACCAGGCGGTCAACACCGCGTACGACATCGACCGGGCCAATGCCTACGTCGAGCGCCAGTTCTACGACTGGCCGACGCGCCTCTGGACCGCCGACGAGCCCGGGAGGCGCGCCTTTCTCGACAAGCTCAATTTCGAGATCATGGGTCTCGACCGGCTGCGCCCGATGGCTGCGGCCGACCTGCAGGCGGCCGAGGACAAGGAAGCCGACTTCGCGCGCAACATGCCGCGGTCGGTGCTGCCCCTCATCGTGGATCTGGCCAAGCAGCACGGCATGAAGGTGTGCTTCGTGCGCGTCCAGCGTCGCCCCGTCGGTAACAAGGCGCCGCCGCAGTCGCCCCGCATGCAGGAGTACATGAAGCAGTTCCGCGCCTATGCCGAGCGCGAGGGCATGTACTTCCACGACGACACCGGCGACCCGATGCAGACGCTCGCGATGTACGAGGACGGCGACCACATCGCGCGCGCCCATCGCCAGCGCTACACGCGGCAGTTCCGCGCCAACCTGAACAGGCTGTTCCGGTGATCTTCCACAGCCTGGACTTCGTCGTCTTCTTCCTGCTGGTCACGGCCGTCTACTGGCGGCTGCCGCACGGCGGCCAGAACTGGCTGCTGCTGGTGGCCAGCTACGTCTTCTACGGCTGGTTCGAGCCGTGGTTCTGCATCCTGCTCGGCGGCACGACGCTGGTGGACTGGTGGGTCGCCCTGCGCATGGATCCCGACCCATCGCGGAGCGCCGACGCCTTCGCCCATCCGTCGCCGTCCGAGCGGGTGGCGCGGCGCCGCTGGCTGCTGGGCAGCCTGGTGTCCAACCTTGCGGTGCTCGGCACGTTCAAGTACTTCGACTTCTTCGTCGGCAGCGTGCAGTCGGGCCTTGGCGCGCTCGGCATCGAGGCCTCGTTGCCGCTGCTGAAGCTGGCCCTGCCGGTCGGCATCTCGTTCTACACGTTCCAGAGCCTGAGCTACACGATCGACGTCTATCGGGGTCGCCTGCGGGCCTGTCGATCGCTGCGTGACTTTGCGTTGTTCGTGTCCTTCTTCCCGCAACTGGTCGCCGGCCCGATCGAGCGCGCGGAGGCGCTGGTGCCGCGCGTGCTGGCGCCGCGCGTGTTCAACCTGGTGGTGGCCCGCGACGCCCTGGTGCTGATGGCCTGGGGGTTCTTCAAGAAGCTGGTCATCGCCGACAACGTCGGCATCATCGCCAACCGGGTGTTCGCGATGAAGGATCCGGGCTTCGAGATGCTGTGGGCGGGAGTCTTCGCGTTCGGCGTGCAGATCTACGCGGACTTCTCGGCCTACACCGACATCGCGCGAGGCAGTGCCCGGTGGCTCGGGTTCGACCTCATGAAGAACTTCGACCACCCGTACCTGGCGGTCTCGCCGTCGGACTTCTGGCGCCGGTGGCACATCTCGCTGTCGTCGTGGTTCCGCGACTACCTGTACATCCCGCTGGGCGGGTCCCGTCACGGCCTGCCGCGCACGCTCGCCAACGTCTTCATCACGTTCCTGCTGTCGGGCCTGTGGCACGGGGCGGCGTGGAACTTCGTGTTGTGGGGCGCCTACCACGGCCTGCTGCTGGTCATCGAGCGCGTGTGGGGTGCCATCCGCGGCCTCGGCAGGCATCCGGGCCGCCATCGCCTGCCCATCTGGCGCGCGCTGCCGCAGTGGGCGCTGATGTTCGTGCTCGTGCACGTCGGGTGGCTGCTGTTCCGTGAGGGCGATGCGGCGATGCTGTGGCGCGACGTCACGCTCGTGCCCGGCACGGCGCCGCTGGCCGAACGGCAGGCCGGCTACTACCTGGCGCTCATCGCGCTGTCGTTCTCGCTGCCGCTGTGGGCACACAGCCTGTGGACGCTGTGGCAGGGCCGGTCGTACAGCGACCGCCCGGCGGTCCGCGAGGCCGACGTGCCGACCAGCACGGTGGCCTGGCAGGCCGTCGCCGTCGGCGTCATGTTCGCCACCATCCTGGTGCTGCGCAGCCGCACGTCGCTGGACTTCATCTACTTCGCGTTCTAGAGCGGCAGTCGGCAGTTGGCGGTCGGCGCAGACGGCCGCCGTCGGCCGGCAGGCTGTAGGCTGTAGCCTTGTCCGCCTTCTCCTCCCTCGTCCTCGACGCGCTGGCCTCCCATGGGTTGCGTCCCCGGCCCGATACGACCGTCGACCTGCTTCGTGGCCAGGTGAACGACCTGTATCGCTACGAAATCCGCCAGCTGCGCCGCCGCCTGCTGGCCGGCGAGATCCCGAAGGACGGTTACGCCGATGCCGTGCGCGCCCTCCGCCTGCGCTACCTGTTGCTGTCGTTGCCCAAGGAACAGTGGCGGGTGCGATAGAATTCGGGATCTGTATGGGTGGATGGAACGAGTTCCAGGGTCTGAACGCCGGGTACGTCCTCGAACTCTACGATCGCTACCGGCAGGACCCCACCGCCGTGGACGCGCAGACGCGCGCCTACTTCGAGCAGTGGACGCCCCCTGAACCTCCCTCGGCGGCCTCGACGGGCCAGGCCTCCACGGCCGACCTGCGCGCCGTCGTCGGGGCCGCGACGCTGGCCGAGTCGATTCGCCGCTACGGACACCTCGCGGCCCAGATCGACCCGCTGGGGTCGAGGCCGACCGGCGACCCGGCCCTGGATCCGCAGGCGCACGGCATCACCGAGGACGACCTGCGGCGCCTGCCGGCGGCCGTCGTGAGCGGGCCGCTGGCCGAGGGGCAACCCAACGCGGCGGCGGCCATGGACGCGCTCCGCCGCGCCTACTGCACGCGCACCGGCTACGACTTCGCGCAGGTGTTCATCCCCGAGGAGCGCGAGTGGCTCCGGCTGGCGGTCGAGAGCGGACGCTTCCAGCCGCCGTCCTCACCGATCGACGCCGAGGCCCTGCTCGACCGCATCACCGAGGTGGAGACGTTCGAGCGGTTCCTGCACCGCACCTTCCCCGGCAAGACGCGCTTCTCGGTCGAGGGGCTCGACATGCTGATCCCCATCCTCGACATCGTCATCGACGGCGCCGAGGATGCAGGACTGCAGCACGTGCTCATCGGCATGGCCCATCGCGGCCGCCTCAACGTGCTCGCCCACGTCCTCGGCAAGCCCTACGAGCAGATCCTCGCCGAGTTCAAGGATCCGGCGACGACGCGCACCGGCTACCGCATCGATCTGGGCTGGACCGGCGACGTGAAGTACCACGCCGGCGCGCTCCGCAAGGTGGGCAGCGACCTGCACGTGTCGATGGCCCCCAACCCGAGTCACCTCGAGTTCGTCAACCCGGTGGTCGCCGGCATGGCGCGCGCGGCAGGCACCGATGCCGACAAGCCGGGGCGCCCGGTGTTCGACGCCGACCGCACGCTGCCGGTGCTCATTCACGGCGACGCGGCGTTCCCCGGCCAGGGCATCGTGGCCGAGACGCTCAACCTCGGTCGCCTCGACGGCTACACGGCCGGCGGCACGATCCACATCATCGCCAACAACCAGCTCGGGTTCACGGCGGTGCCGTCCGAGTCGTACTCGACCTCGTACGCCAGCGGCCTGGCGCGCGGCTTCAAGATTCCGATCGTCCACGTCAACGCCGACGACCCGATCGCCTGCATCGCGGCGGCGCGCATGGCCTGGGCGTACCGCGCCCGCTTCCAGCGCGACTTCCTGATCGATCTGGTCGGCTACCGTCGCTACGGGCACAACGAGGGCGACGAGCCGGGCTTCACGCAACCGCTGATGTACCAGCGCATCGCCAATCACCCGACGGTGCGCGAGCAATGGGCGGCCTGGGTGGAGAAGGCCACGGGCAAGACGGGCCTGGCGCAACCGATGGTCGAGCGACGCATGGCGGCGCTGGAGCAGGTGTACGCGCAGCTCAAGCCCGAGGAAGCCATCGTCAACCCGATTCCCGAGGCGCCGCCGGCCGGTGCTGCACGCCAGGTCAAGACGTCGGTGCCCCTCACCGACCTGCGGGCCATGAACGAGGCGCTGCTGACCCGCCCGGCGGGCTTCGAGGGTCACCGCAAGCTCGATCGCGGCCGCGAGCGCCGCAAGGCGATCTTCGACTCGCCCGACGAGCGGTCCATCGACTGGGCCACCGCCGAGGAACTCGCCTACGCCAGCATCCTCGCCGACGGCATCCCGATCCGGCTCACCGGCGAAGACGTCCAGCGCGGCACGTTCAGCCATCGCCACGCGGCGTTCCGCGACGTGCAGACCGGCGCCATCGACATCCCGCTGCAACGTCTGCCGCAGGCACGCGCGAGCTTCGAGATCCACAACAGCCCGCTCAGCGAGAACGCCACGATCGGCTTCGAGTACGGGTACAACGTGCAGGCGCCCGATCGGATGGTGATCTGGGAGGCGCAATACGGCGACTTCATCAACGGCGCGCAGGTGATGCTCGATCAGTTCGTGACGTCGGCGCGCGCCAAGTGGGGGCAGACGCCGTCGCTGGTGCTGCTGCTGCCGCACGGCTACGAAGGCCAGGGCCCCGAGCACTCGAGCGCCCGTCCCGAGCGGTTCCTCGGCGCGGCGGCCGACATCAACCTGCGCATGGCCAACTGCACGACGGCCGCGCAGTACTTCCACCTGTTGCGCCGGCAGGCGCTGCTGCTCACCACCGACCCGCTCCCCCTCATCGTGCTGACGCCGAAGAGCCTGTTGCGCCACCCGCTGGTGGCCTCGACGCCGCGTGAGTTCGAGGACGGGGCCTGGCGGCCGGTCATCGACGACGTCGAGGCGCAGGCGCGGGCGCGCGAGGTGACGCGCGTCGTGTTCTGCAGCGGCAAGGTCTACGTCGATCTCGTGTCGGCCGAGCAGCGCCAGTCCGATCGCACCACGGCGATCTGCCGCATCGAGCAGCTCTACCCGTTCCCGAGCGAGGACGTCGCCGCGGTGCTCGACCGCTACCCCAACGCCGCCGACGTCGTGTGGCTGCAGGAAGAGCCGCTGAACATGGGGGCCTGGGACTTCTTCCGCCCCTGTTTCGAGGAACTGCTCGACGACCGTCGTTTCCTGCGGTACGTCGGGCGCCCGCGCAGCGCCAGCCCCTCGGAGGGCTCGCTGGCGTGGCACATGATCAACCAGAAGATGCTGGTGGCCGAGGCGTACGCCCCCACCGCTCCCGCGCCGCGCGCCTCGCGCGGCCGCGTCAAGGCAAAGGCGTAGAGAGCACACATGGCCGCACAGGTGGTGGTCCCGCAGCTCGGCGAGTCGGTGGTCGAGGCGCGCGTCGCGCGCTGGCTGAAGAAGGAAGGCGAGGCCGTCGCCGTCGGTGACGCGCTCGTCGAACTCGAGACCGAGAAGATCGATCTCGAGGTGAATGCCGATCAGGCCGGAGTGCTGGCGAAGATCATCCGGCAGGAAGGCGAGGACGTGAAGGTCGGCGAGCCGTTGGCGGAGATCGAGGTCGGCGCCGCGGGTGCCAGCGCTGCCGCCGATGCCCCCGCGTCGGCCACCCCCGCGCCTCCCGAAGCCGTGACGCCCGCGGTGGCCGCAGCGCCGGCGGGCGCCGCCGATGGGCCGCGCGCCACGCCGGCCGCCCGCAAGGCGGCCGAGGTCCATCAGGTGGACATGGCGCAGGTGCAGGGCACCGGCGACGCCGGCCGCGTGATGCGCCGCGACGTGCAGGCCGCCGCCGGCCAGGCCCAGGCGCCGGCCGCCGCGACGCCGCCCCCGGCCGCAAAGCCGGCCCCCGCGCCGGTGGCGCCCCCGCGCCCCGCGATCGTGCCGGGCAGCCGCACCGAGGAGCGGGTGCGGATGTCCAAGCGCCGGCTGACGATTGCCCGCAACCTCGTCGAGGCGCAGCGCACGGCGGCCATGCTCACCACCTTCAACGAGGTGGACATGACCGAGCTGATGGCCCTGCGCGAGCGCCGCAAGGAGCAGTTCGCCAAGCGGCACGGCGTCGGGATCGGCATCGCCTCGTTCTTCGTCAAGGCCGCCGTCGCCGCCCTGAAGGCCTTCCCCCGCCTCAACGCCGAGATTCAGGGCGAGGAGATGGTGCTCAAGCACTACTACGACGTCGGCATCGCCGTCGGCGCCGAGCAGGGGCTGGTGGTCCCCGTGATCCGGTCGGCCGAGCAGCTGTCGTTCGCGGGCATCGAGCTGGCCATCCGCGATTTCGCCGCGCGCGCCAAGAACAACACGCTGACGCTCGAGGACCTGAAGGGCGGCTCCTTCACGATCACCAACGGCGGCGTCTTCGGCTCACTGCTCAGCACGCCGATCCTGAACCCGCCGCAGGTCGGCATCCTCGGGTTGCACAAGATCGAGGACCGTCCGGTCGCCATCAAGGGCCAGGTGGTCGTGCGACCGATGATGTATCTGGCCCTGTCCTACGACCACCGGATCGTGGACGGGCTCGAAGCGGTGCAGTTCCTGGTGAAGATCAAGGAATACATCGAGGATCCGGGGCACCTGTTGCTGGAATCCTGACGGCCTTCGTCGGTCGGCCTACGGCCTTCGGCCTCTGGCCCTTGACGTTCCGGCATTCGGCATTCCCGGCATTCTCGGCAGTACCCGCGGCGGTTGGTGGCCGCACCGGCGACCACCGACCGCCCCTTCGAATGGGGCGTCCTATGAATATGCCGCCGACACGACCGTTCATCGCCACGGTCCTGCTGCTGGGAGTTGGCATCGGCTCCTCCCCCGTCCACGCCCAGCAGCCGGCGGCTCGCCAGGCCGCCGACCTCGAGCGCATTCGGCGCACGTTCGCCACCCAGCCCACCGAGTCGAAGTTCATCGGCCCGGTCCGCGCCGACTACTCGGTGCGCGTCGAGGAAGCCCCGGAGGACCTCGATTACCACTTCGGCTGGATCTACGACCAGACCACCGCGACGCCCGGTTACGTCCGCCCCTGGTATCCCATCTACCACTACCAGATGCAGTCGCTGACCATCCCCACCGAGCATCGCGCGCAGCTCTACCCGGCCGGCGTGCCGGTGAGCGGCGCCACGGTCGGCGCCATCAAGAACGCCTTCAGGAAGCGCAAGGAGCGGAAGGCGAAGGAAGAGGTCGCCGCCGAGGTCGCGGCGATCAAGAAGTCCGGACAGTAGCCGTCATCCGACCGGGAACAGGAACTCGAGCAGCGGCCCCACGCGCTCGGCCCACGCCGACTCGGAGTGCGGGGCGTCCGGCGCCTCGAGATAGTGCAGGTCGGTCCCGACCCGCCAGCCCTTGGCCACCAGCACGCCCTTGAGCGCGCGTGCGTTGCGCACCGTGTCGCGTCCCTCGGCGGTCCCGACGTCGAGCCAGATACGCCACGGCAGGCGACCCGGCAGGCCCTCCACGCGGGTCAGCACGGCGCGGCGGTCCCACCAGATCGACGGCGACATCACCGCCAGGGCGCCGAACGTCGTCGGGTGCTCGAGCCCGATGTGCAGCGTCACCAGCCCTCCCAGCGACGAGCCGCCCAGCGCCGTGTGCGCGGCGTCGGTGCGGGTCCTGAACGCCCCATCCACCCACGGCTTCAGTTCGTCGACAAGGAAGCGGGCGTACGCGCCGGCCTGCCCGCCGGCATGGCGGTGGACGTCGCGGGTCGGCGCGAACTCGTCGGCCCGCTGCGCCCCGGCGTGGTTGATGGCGACGATGATGAGCGGCGCGACGCGGCCTTGGTGGACGAGGCGCTCGGCGGTCTCGTCCACCCCCCATTCGGTGCCGGCAAACGACGTGCTGGTGTCGAAGAGGTTCTGCCCGTCGTGCAGGTACAACACCGGGAAGCGGCGAGCCTCATCGTGGTCGTATCCGGGAGGCAACCACACGAGGACGTCGCGGTCGTTGCCGAGGGCGTCGGAGTGGAATCCCTCGAGCAGCCGGACGTCGCCGGTGAGGCTCCGCCCGTCACGCGGCGCGTGCACGCACTTGATGGGGCCTGCAGGCACGGCTACGCGCGACACCGGGACGGATGGACCGGACGGGACATCTATCCCTAGTGTACTGGACGAGCCGGACACGCTCCTCCCGAGCTCCCCGCCCCGGCAGGGGCGCCCGGCGCGATTGGGCCGGCGGGCCCGACCGTTGATAATGACCACGAGGACTCATCCGCACATGGCACTGATCGACCCCGGCATGAAGGCTCCCGCATTCGCGCTCCCCGACCAGGACGGCACCATCCACAGGCTGGCCGATCACAAGGGCCACCCGGTGGTCCTGTTCTTCTACCCGAAGGACGACACCTCGGGCTGCACGAAGGAAGCGTGCGGGTTCCAGGAGGCGCTGCCCGACTTCACGAAGGTGAAGGCCCGGGTCTTCGGCATCAGCATCCTCGACACGAAGAGCAAGGCGAAGTTCGCCAGCAAGTACGGCCTCACGTTCCCGCTGCTCGCCGACGAGGACCACGCGGTATGCGAGCAGTACGGGGTGTGGCAGGAGAAGAGCATGTACGGGCGCAAGTACATGGGGATCGCGCGCGTCAGCTACCTCATCGACGGCGCCGGCACGGTCGTGCGGCGCTGGGATGGCGTCAAGGTCGAGGAGCATGCCGCCGAAGTGCTCGAGGCCGTGCAGGCGCTGGGGGCCAAGTGAGCGGCCGACGCCTGTCGCGCCTGCTCGCGGCGCTCCTGTCACTGGCGCCGCTGCCCGCGCTCGCGCAGCGGGAGCCCTTCAACCTCGAGCTCGGCGATCCCGGGCGCCGCACGAAGACCATCGCGCTCGTGGTCGACCAGATACACGACACCCGCAGGGGCGTCGACATCTCGCCCGACGAGGTCGCGGCGTCGCTGGCCGACGCCGCCATCGTGCTCGTCGGCGAGTCGCACACGTCCATCGAGTCGCATCGCGTGCAGGCCCAGGTGATCGCGGCGCTGCAGCGTGCCGGGCGACGGGTGACCATCGGCCTCGAGATGTTCCCGGCCGAGGCGCCGACGGCGCCGTTCGACCGCTGGCTGCGCGGCGGCATCGACGAGCCGACGCTGCTGCGCGAGTCGGGCTGGTACGACTACTGGGGCTATCCCTGGGGCTACTACCGCGACGTGTTCCTGTTGGCCAGGCAGTACCGGCTGCCAATCCGCGGCGTCAACGCGCCCCGGGCCATCGTGTCGCAGGTCGGTCGCCGTGGCCTGGCGGGCATCGGCGGGATGGAGCGCGGACAGTTGGCGCCGACGATCGACACGACCAACGAGGAGCACAAGCAACTGTTTGTCGCCTACGTCGGCGGCGGCAGCGACACGCACGGCGCCGGGATGCCGGCCGACGTGCTGCAGAAGATGGTCGAGGCCCAGAGCACCTGGGACGCCACCATGGGGTTCCACGCCGCCCAGTTGGTCAAGGACAACCCCGACCCCAAGGCCATCGTCGTCGTGCTCGTCGGCAGCGGCCACGTGGCGTACAACCTCGGCATCGCCCGGCAGGCGAAGGCCTACACCGACAAGCGCGTCGCGACGGTGATGCCGATTGCCACCGCCCCCGACAAGCCCGAGACGATCCGCGCGTCGGTGGCCGACATCGTGTGGGGCGTGCCGACCGAGACCTATCCGCTCTTCCCGACGTTCGGCGTCTCGTTCCGCAGCAGCGGCGAACAGCCGAACACGGTGCTGATGGTGTCGCCAGGCTCGACGGCCGCCGCGATGGGCATCAAGGCGGGCGACGTGCTGATGGCGCTCGACGACCAGCCGATCAGGCGCGACGTCGAGGTGCGGGCCTTCATCGACCGCAAGCAGTGGGGCGACGCCGTCACGGCGAAGGTGACGCGCGGCACCGAGACGCTGACGCTCACGGGCCGGCTCCGGCGGCAGTAGCCTACGGGTTCGAGCCCCAGGGCTCGAGGCTCGGACGGCACATGCCGCCACTCCTGCACCCCGGCCTCACCTGGCGTCTTCGGCCATCACGGTGATCGAGGACGGGCGCGCGCCGGAGCGGTAGACACGCTGGGTGGCGGGGCGGAAGTCGGCCGGCGTGGCCTTCGGAATGTCCATGAACACCTGGGGATTCCGATCCACCAGCGGGAACCAGGAGCTCTGCACCTGCACCATGATTCGGTGGCCGCGCCTGAACGCGTGGTACACGTCGGGCAGGTCGTAGGTGATGGCGGTGGGCTCGCCCGGCACCATCGGCACGGGGGTCTCGAATCCCTTGCGGAACTTGGCGCGGAACGGCTCGCCGCGCACCAGTTGCTGGTACCCGCCCATCTTCACGGCGTCGCTGCGCGTCGGTGCGCCGGCCGGCCGCTCAGGTGTCGGGTAATCGTCCGGATACACGTCGATCACCTTGACCACGAAGTCGGCGTCGGTCCCCGACGTGGACACCTGCAGCGCCACCTGGATCGGCCCGGCCACCACCAGGTCCTCCTCGAGCGGCGGCGTCTGGTACACCAGCACGTCGGGCCGGCGGCTGGCGAAGCGCTGATCCTCGGTCATGTAGTCGAAGGTGAAGCCGCCGGCGACGTAGCCGACGTACGGCACAGGCCGCGACGGGTCACTGACGTACTCGTCGTACTGCCCGCTTCCCTGTGGCCTGCGGTCGGTGAGACTCCCCCGCTCGCCCAGGTACAGGGTCTTCGGCGCGAGGCCCTTCGGCGGCCACGTGTCGAGCCGCCGGAACTCGTTGAGGCCCGTCAGGAACATCCACGCCTCGGGCAACTGCGCGGGCGCGTCCTTCAGGTGCGCCATGAAGAACGGGAACTCGATCTTCTCGCGATAGAACTCGCCGGTGCGGATCGCGAAGTCGAGGTTGCCGAGGGTCTGCCCGGGCCCCCGCGACCACCCGCCATGTGACCACGGGCCCATCACGATGCTGTTGACGATGCCGGGGTTCCTCTGCTCGACGGCGCGGTAGATGTGGAACGGCCCGACGGGATCCTCGGCGTCGAACCAGCCGCCCACGTTCAGCACGGCGCACCTCACCTTGTCCATGAAGCGCCACAGCGAGCGCTGCTTCCAGAAGGCGTCGTAGGTGGTGTGGTCGACGATCTCCTGCCAGTAGTCGGCCTTGCCGCCGAACAACTCCGCGTTCATGCGGGCGAGCGGCACCGGCGTGCGCAGGAAGAAGTCGTACATGTCGGGCGTGCCGGGGTCGAAGGCGATCGACGGGCGCGGCGGCGCGGGGGTGTCGCCGCGTGGCGCGAAGCGCGAATAGAACCCGAAGTTGGCCCCCAGCATGAACGCGCCGTTGTGGTACACGTCGTCGCCCATGTAGTAGTCGGCCGTCGGCGCCTGCGGCGAGGCCGCCTTGAGCGCCGGGTGCGAGTCGATGATGCTCGCAGCCACGTGGAACCCCGGCTGCGAGATGCCGATCATCCCGACGCGGCCGTTGTGGTTGGGCACGTGGGCGAGCAGCCACTCGATGGTGTCGTACGTGTCGGTGCGCTCGTCGACGTCCTTCGGCCCCGTCCCCGGGTTGAACGGACGCACCTGACGGAACTCGCCCTCCGACATGTACCGGCCGCGCGCGTCCTGCCGCACGAAGATGAAGCCCTCCTTCTGGAGTGGCTCGGAACCCAGTTGCGTCGGGTACTTGTCCACGCCGTAGGGCGCGACGCTGTACGGCGTCCGCGTCAGCAGGAACGGGTAGGTGCGCGACGAGTCCTTGGGCACGTACACGGCGGTGAACAGGCGCACGCCGTCGCGCATCGGAACCAGGTATTCGTACTTGGTGTACGTGGCCCGCACCAGTTCCGCGCCGGTAAGGGCCTGTGCCCCCGAGGCCGGCGCGACGGGCGGCTGCGCGAGCATCGACGTGCCCGTCACCAGCAGTGCGCCGAGCACGTGACCCGCAGGTCCGAGGCGTGTGAACACTCGCAAGACGACCTCCATCCACATCACTGACCGTCGCCAAGGGCGACGGCTACACCTGCGGCGACCGTAGGCGTCGGCCTTGACCGACGCGCGGATCAGTGAGCCATCACGGTTGAGCCGTCCCCTACCGCAGGCGCAGCGTCGCGGTCACCGGGAAATGATCCGACGGATACCGCTGGTTCCGGTCGGTGCGGACGATCGCGGCATCGACGATCTCCCACTCGCTCGTTGCGAAGATGTGGTCGATCTTCTCGCCGTTCACCTGGCCGAACTTGAAGCCGGTGAACGTGCCCACCGGCGACGCATCGGGATGCCTCGTCCGGAACGTGTCGCGGAACAGGCCGCCGTCGAGCATCGACACCACGGCCGGGTTCTTCTCGCCGGCGTTGAAATCGCCGGTGACGATGGCCGGCGCCTGCGGGTCGCGCGCCGCGATGCGTGCCCGCAGCAGTGCCACCGACTTCTCCCGCGAGGGCTGCGACTGGTGGTCCAGATGCACGTTGTACACGTACAGGGGCCGGCCGTCGGGTGTCGTGAACTGTGCCCACGTGCAGATGCGCGTGATCGTGTTGCCCCACGACTTCGACGCGACCTGCTCCGGCGTGTCCGAGAACCAGAAGGTGTCGCTGCGGTTCACTGACAGCGCCGCGGTGCGATACAGCACGCAGGAGTACTCGCCGGCGCGCACGCCGTTGTCGCGACCCACGCCCACCATCGCGTAGCCGGGCAGCGCCTTCAGGATGTAGTCCAGTTGGGGGAACAGCGCTTCCTGCATGCCGACGACGTCGGCCGCCTCCTGGCGCATCACGTCGACGAGGAAGTCCTTGCGCTTGTCCCAGTGGTCCTCGCCGTCGTTGGCCGTGCCGTAGCGGATGTTGAAGGTCATCACCTTCAGCGTCCCCGCGGCGGCCTGCGCCCCCCCGGCCGCACCGGCCGGCGCGGCCAGTGCGCCGAGCGTCGCGGCGCACGCCTGCACGAACTGCCGTCTCTTCATGCGATCCACTCCCGTCCGGCCCAGTGGGCGCGAAGGAACTCGACGACGTTGCGCCAGCGGAACCCCTCGAGATCGTCCTCGGAGAATCCCCGGGCGGCCAGCACGTCGCACAGGCGATGCAGGTCGACGCACGTGTCGAGGTCGGCGGGCGTCTGCTCGGTGCCGAAGGCGCCATCGAGGTCGGAGCCGATGCACACATGCCGGGTCGATCCCGCCAGCTCGCAGATGTGCACCACGTGATCGGCCAGTCGCTCGAACGTGCACCCGGTCGACTGCGGCGTCGATCTGCCGCGTACCCAGCCGGGCACGATCATCCAGGCATCACACGACGCACCGATGACGGCGCCACGCGCGACGATGGCCTTGATCTGGTCGTCGGGTAGCTGGCGCTGGTCGTCGACCAGCGCGCGGGCGTTGTGATGGCTGGCCCAGACCGCGCCGCCGAACAGGTCGAGCGCCTGCCACAGGCTGTCGTCGCTCAGGTGCGTGACGTCGAGGATGACCCCGAGGCGCTCCATCGCCGCCAGCAGCGCCGGCCCCTGTGCCTCGAGGCGCCCGCTCGTGTGGGTCCCGGGCGCGTACCGGCCCGGGCCGTAATGCGCAGGCCCGACGGCCCGCAGGCCGTCACGCACGGCCCGTTCCAGGTAGTCGACGGTGACCAGCGAGTCGGCGCCTTCGAGGCTCCGGATGTAGCCGATCGGCAGCGCCTGCACGTCGCCACCGGGCGCCATCCAGGCGGCCAGGTGCGCCTCGAGCGAGGCCAGGTCGGTGATGGCGCGCATCTCGCCGGCCCGCTCCATCTCGCGGTACCACGCCAGCTGCCCCTGCGTCTGGGCCCACGCCTGCTCGGCCGAGTGCCATCCCGGCAGCGGGTTGCCCGGCGCCACGTACCGTGCGATCTGCGTGGCCACGACGAGCCCGATCCGCCCCCGCCGCAGTTCGGGGAGCGACACGGTGCCGCGCCCACGATCCGGCTTGTCGGTGAGTCCCGCCTCCCGCGCCCGAATCGCCTCGACCGGCAGGCGCAGGTCGCGGTTCCACTCCAGCGCATTCATCGAGAGGTCGAGGTGCGCGTCGACGAGCAACATCTACGCGTCCTTCAGGCGGAACAGCGCCTCGATCTCGACGGGGATGTTGCCGGGCAGCGAGCCCATGCCGACCGCGCTGCGGACGCCGACGCCCTTCTCCTCGCCCCAGATGGCCGAGAAGAGCTCGCTGCAGCCGTTGATCACGAACGGGTGCCGGTCGAACTCCGGGGTGGCCCACACCATGCCGAGCACCTTGACCACGCGCTCGATGCGATCGAGCGAGCCGACCGTCGCCTTGATGGTCGCGATCATCGACAGGCCGACCTGCCGCGCCGCGAGTTTGCCGGCGTCCGCGTCGAGGTCCTGGCCCACCTTGCCGACGATCATCGATCCGTCGGGCTTCATCGTGCCGTGTCCGGACACGTACAGGTACGTGCCCTCGATCAAGGCCGGCTTGTAGACGCCCATCGGCTTGGGCGCGGGCGGGAGTTCGAGGCCGAGGGCGGCAAAGCGTTCGTCAGCGGTAGGCATGGTCAGAGTCGGGAGTCGGGAGTCGGGAGTCGGGAGTCGGGAGTCGGGAAACGGGAGTCGGGAAACGGGAGTCGGGAAAAGGCCGGGCTGGAGACAGCGCTGTCCGCCGAAGCGCGAAGCGCGAAGACGGGACGGTCCGTGATCTTCCTAGATCCAGATGTCCAGCACCAGCACCCCGATCAGGCCGACGATGGACACGATGGTCTCCATGACCGTCCAGGTGCGGAAGCACTCGGCGACGGTGACGTTGAAGTACTCCTTGAACAACCAGAACGCCCCGTCGTTGACATGCGACAGCAGGAGGCTGCCAGCGCCGGTCGCCAGGACCATCAGGTTCGCATCGACCGCGCCCCTGGCCACCAGTGGCGCCACCAGGCCCGCCGTCGTCAGGCCGGCGACCGTGGCCGAGCCCACGCACACGCGCACCAGGCCGGCCATCGCCCAGGCCAGCACCAGGGGCGGCGCCGGCACGGCCAACAGCAGCTCGGCGATCGCACGGCTCGCGCCCGCGTCGGTGAGCACCTGCTTGAAGGCGCCCGCCCCGCCGACGATCAGCAGCATCATCGCCACGTCGGACACGGCGCGCTCGCACCAGGCCATTACCTGGCCCAGCGTGCGCCCCTGCCCCAGCCCGAGCAGGGCGCCAGCGGCGAGGACGGCGGTCAGCATCGCCAGCGTCGGGTCCGACAGCGCCCGCGCGACCGATGCCGCTCCCCCACCGCCGACCAGCGGTTGCAGCACGGCGCCCGAGGCGAGCATGACGACCGGCAGGAGCGCGCTCACCAGACTGGCGGCCAGCGACGGCAGCTCGGCTTCCGGCTTGAGCGGCGCCACGAACGTGTCGTGCGGGCGCGGGTCGAGGTCGCGGATGAAGCGCGAGTAGAACGGCCCGGCGACTAGGATGGCGGGAATGGCGATCACGATGCCGTACAGCAGCGTGAGGCCCATGTCGGCGTGGAACTGCTGCACGAGCGCCGCGGGGGCCGGATGGGGCGGCAGGTATCCGTGGGTCACCGACAGCGCCGCGAGCATCGGCAGGCCGACGTAGATGGTCGGCAGCCGGTATTGCGCCGCGACGCTGAAGATGAGGGGCACCACCAGCACGAACCCCACCGCATAGAACAGGGGCAGGCCGACGATGAAGCCGGTGACCATCAGTGCCCACTGGACGTAGGCCGGTCCACTGAGGCGCATCAGGCTGCTGGCGATGCGTTGCGCCGCGCCGCTCTCGGCGACGATCTTGCCCAGCATCGCGCCGAGGCCGATGACGATCGCCAGCGAGCCGAGCGTGTCGCCGAGTCCCTTCTGGATGGAGGCGGCCGCCTGCACCGGCGACAGGCCTGCCGCCAACCCGACGCCCAGGCAGACCAGCAGGAAGCCGAGAAAGGCGTTGAGACGCGCGACGGCCAGCAGCAGGATCAGCGCGAGGATGCCTGCCAGGGCGATGGCGAGGAGCATGGCCGCGACCAATGCTATCGCAGGCCGCGCGCCGCCCCGTCCTCGTGCCTGATGCCCAGCCTATGTGCCGGGGTGACCGGTCGCCTCGGTGGCGGCAGACAAGGAGGCCACCCAGACGTTCCCGGTCCAGTAGCCGCGTTCGTACACGACACGGTCGCCTCGTGGCGACCACACAGGCCACCGCACGTACTCGGTGGGTCCACCGGGACTCGTCAACGTCGTGACCCGGCGGCTGCCGACCTCGACGGCCTCGAGCGTC
Source organism: Luteitalea sp. TBR-22 (assembly GCF_016865485.1). NCBI lineage: Bacteria > Pseudomonadati > Acidobacteriota > Vicinamibacteria > Vicinamibacterales > Vicinamibacteraceae > Luteitalea > Luteitalea sp. TBR-22. The sequence continues at coordinate 3,238,104 of NZ_AP024452.1, forward strand.
CAACGGCCGCCCCGCATCGCGGCGTACACGATGAATCGGTCGTCGGGCGACCAATCGTTCGGCCAGGCCAGATCGGCATCCTCCACCAGCGCGGTCATGGCGGCATCGCCCGGACGCATGATCCCGACGCCGGAGCGCCATCCACGCATGCGCTGCACGGTGACCCGCGTGCCGTCGGAGGACCACGCGCCGAAGCTCGCGTCGGCGGCCAGCGGGGTCGCCTCGCCCACCCTGTCGAGGGCACCGAGCCAGAGACCGGCGCGACCCGCCGCCTCGGTGGTGAACAGGAAGCGACGGCCGTCCGGCGTCAGGCGCATGGTGAAGAGGCGCCTGGCCGCATCGGGCTCGCGGCGCCAGGCCTCGAAAGTGGCCAGTGGCTTGGCCAGGCCGGTCGTCACGTCGACCGACTGCAGGCCGAAGGGCGCAGCGGGATCGACCATCACGACGTGGCGGCCATCGGGCAGCCAGCCACGCACGAAACCGGCCACCGGCGATGGCAGCGGATGCGACTGCCCGGTCGACAGGTCGTGAATCCACGGCTCTGGGCGGTCGCCGAGACGCGACGTCGTGTAGGCAAGTCGTGACCCGTCTGGCGAGAAGCTCAACTCGCTGTACCGGGGCCGCCGCTCGGCCAGCAGCACGCGCGGCGTCAAGCCGGCCCGCGCGGCGCCTCCTGGCAGTTCGAGCGACCAGGCCTCGCTCGTCCGCTCGGCGTTGGAGAATGCCAGCGTGCTGCCGTCGCGCGACACCGCGATGTCGGTGATGCTGGCCGTCCGCGGCATCGCGGTACGGCGGGCCCTCGACACCTCCACGTGACCGTCGGCACTCACCGGCGCCGTCCACAACTCCCCCGCCTTGGCGCCCCGGACCGCTCCGACCCAGGTCGTTCCGCCCTTGCGGAACGCGAACGGACGACAGGTCGCGTGGCACGGCCCGAGCCGCACCGGCGCGCGTCCGGGCGTGACCTCCCAGACGTCGGCGGCCGGCACCTGCACCGACACGAACACGATGGTGTCGTGACCGGGCATCCATACGGGGTTGCCATGGAAGCCTTGCGGCGTGCCGGGACGCGTGAGCGCGTGGACCCGGCCGTCGGCCAGGTCGACGATGGCGAGCGTGCTCGGTGAGCCGCCCGTGCCACCGAGCACGTCGGCGCTGCCGGCAGTCTGGTAGACGAGACGACGTCCGTCGGGCGACCAGCTCGGCGACGAGCCCTCGGCCGCCACCTGACGCGCCGGCCCCCCGCCGGCCGGCACGATCCAGATGCCACCGTACTTCCGGGAGTGATAGGCCACCCATTGGCCGTCGGCCGACCACGCGGGGTCGACATTGTCGCCCCCGTTGCTGGTGAGCGCGCGCGCGAGGCCGGGCGACACCCGGGAGCGCACCATGATCTCGAGTGCCCCCGACGCATCCGAGCTGTAGGCCACCTGCGCGCCGTCCGGCGACAGCGCCGGGTCGGCGTCGAACCCTCTGGAGGTCGTCAACTGGACCGCCGCGTGTTCCGCCGCGCCGAGCAGGAGTCCGCCCATGTCCTCGGCGCCCGCCACGAGCGGCGCCGCGGGCCGCCGCAGGGCCAGGGCGGTGGCAATGGCCACCACGAGGACCAGCGTGGCCACGGCGCCGAGCCAGGCACGTCGACGCCACGCGCCGACCGCGCTGCCGACAGCCGACGCCGCGCTGGTGGCCGGCCGGTCGGTCGTCCTCGGCGGGTCGGCGGCGGCGCCATCAACGGCCCCCGGAGGCGGTTCGGGTGCCGGCCTGCTCGACAGCTGGCCGATGAATCGGTACCCGCGGGTGGGCACCGTCTCGATGAAGCGGGGCGCTCGGATGTCGTCGCCCAGCGCCCGCCGCACCTGCGTCACGGCGCGCGCCAGCGAGCCGTCGGTGACGTGCACGTCGGCCCACACTTCGCTCAGCAGTCGCCGCTTGTCCACCACGCGCCCCGCCTCGGCCAGCAGCAGCAGGAGCACGTCGAGGGCCTTCGGCTCGATGGCCACGCGCTGCCCGGCCAGGCGGACGTCGCGTCCCTGGACGTCCACCTCGACCTCGCCGAACCGGTAAATCACGCCGTTCATCGAGAACCTCAGGATTCCGTCACGTCGCTCGGAAAACCGTGTCGTACCCACGCGCACCGGCCCTTCCAAGGAGGACGCGTGACGTCGATCGTGCTGCTGTTGACGATGCTGGTGGCCCCCGGAGTTCCCGAAGCGAACCGAACGCCCATGGTCACGGTGGAGTATCCCCTGAGGATCGGCTCAGGCGGCTTGCCACTTGTCGAAGTCGAGGTCGCGGCCGGGCGGCGGGCCTGGTTCGTGCTCGACACGGCCGCCACCGGCACGACCCTCTCGACGGAACTGGCCGCCTCGCTCGCCCTGCCGGCCGGGGGCACGACACGGATCGGCACCCTCGGGGGCAGCGCCACGGTGGCCACGGCACATCTGACGAACTTCAGGCTCGTCGGGATGCCCGAGCGACATGAGCTGGAGGTCGCCGTCCACGATCTTGCGGCCGTCCGGCGGGCGGCGCCCGAGGCCGCCGGCATCCTCGGGCAGGACGTCCTGGCGCGGTACGACTACCTGCTCGACCTGCCGCGCCGGCGCCTGCGCGTCGGGCGCTTCGAGCCGCCGCCGGCCGGCGTCGTCCTGCCGCTGGGGTGGAGTGTCGGCCGGCCTGTCGTCGAGGTGGCGACCGCGGGCGACCGGGTCGGCCTGGTGCTGGACTCTGGCGCCGACGTGCTGGTGATGGAGGCGACGGCGGCCCGCGCCACCATCGGGGAGGTGCCCGTGGCCAGCCGGGGACGAGCCGACCTCGACACGCACGTCGGGCGCCGGTCCGTGGAGGTCGAGCACCATGCGTCGCTGCATTTCGACCGCCTGGACCTCCCGGCGGTGCCGGTGGTGCGGTTGCCGCGCGAGGCGTGGCCGATGTCGCCAGAGGTCGGGCTGCTGCCGGCGTCGCTGTTCAGCCGCGTGTACGTGTCGGCGCGGACGGCCACGGCGGTGGTGTGGGCGAGATGAGCATGAGCCGATGCCGGGCGTGACGCACCTGCAGAACGGGCCCGCCCCTGTTGCCAGGAGCAGGCCCGCCCTTGCCATCTACCTTCCGCCCTCAGCCTCGTGATTCACTTCGGCATTCCGGCATTCCGGCATTCCGGCATCACCGCCTAGTAGCGATAGTGCTCCGGCTTGTACGGCCCCTCGACCGGCACGCCGATGTAGTCGGCCTGCTCCTTGGCGAGCACCGTCAGCTTGACCCCGAGCTTGTCGAGGTGCAGGCGCGCCACCTTCTCGTCGAGGCGCTTGGGCAGCGTGTACACCTTCTTCTCGTACGCGCTGTTGTTGGTGTGGAGCTCGATCTGCGCCATCACCTGGTTGGTGAACGAGGCCGACATCACGAAGCTCGGGTGGCCGGTCGCGCAGCCGAGGTTCAGCAGGCGTCCTTCCGCGAGGATCATCACGCTGTGGCCGTCGGCGAAGCGCCACTCGTCGTACTGCGGCTTGATGTTGATCCGCTCGATGCCCGGCACCTTCTTCAGGCCGGCCATGTCGATCTCGTTGTCGAAGTGGCCGATGTTGCCGACGATCGCCTTGTCCTTCATCTTCGCCATGTGGTCGGCGGTGATGATGTTCTTGTTGCCGGTCGCGGTGATGAAGATGTCGGCCGTCGACAGCACCTCGTCGAGCGTCGTCACCTGGTAGCCTTCCATCGCCGCCTGCAGCGCGCAGATGGGATCGATCTCGGTGACGATGACGCGGGCGCCCTGGCCGCGCAGCGACTGCGCGCAGCCCTTGCCGACGTCGCCGTAGCCGCACACCACGGCCACCTTGCCCGAGAGCATCACGTCGCTGGCGCGCATGATGCCGTCGGTCAGCGAGTGGCGGCAGCCGTACAGGTTGTCGAACTTGCTCTTGGTCACCGCGTCGTTGACGTTGATGGCCGGGAACAGCAGCGAACCGGCGGCCATCATCTCGTACAGGCGGTGCACGCCGGTCGTGGTCTCCTCGCTCACGCCCTTGATGCCGCGGGCGATCGCCTGCCACTGCTCGGGCGCCTTGCCGAGTTCCTCGCGCAGCGTGCGGAGGATGATGCCCCACTCCTCGGGTTCGGTCTCGGCGTTGAACGCCGGCACCTTGTCGGCCGTGCCGTACTCGAGCGCCTTGTGCACGAACAGCGTCGCGTCGCCGCCGTCGTCGACGATCTGCTCGGGGCCGGAGCCGTCGGGCCACACGAGGGCTTCCTTCGTGCACCACCAGTACTCGTCGAGCGTCTCGCCCTTCCACGCAAAGACCGGGATGCCCTTCGGGTTCTGCACCGTGCCGCCGGTCTCCGGGCGACCGACCACCACCGCCGCGGCGGCGTGATCCTGCGTCGAGAAGATGTTGCACGACACCCAGCGGACGTCGGCGCCGAGGATGTCGAGCGTCTCGATCAGCACGGCCGTCTGGACGGTCATGTGCAGGCTGCCCATGATCTTCACGCCCGCGAGCGGCTTCTTGCCGGCGTACTCCTCGCGGATCGCCATCAGGCCGGGCATCTCCTGCTCGGCCAGCCGGATCTCCTTGCGACCGAAGTCGGCCTCGGCGAGGTTCTTGACCTTGAAGGCCGGGCGCCCGGCCTGCTCGGCCTGGGCAAACGCGTGCAACGTCTCGGTTGCGACTGCAGGGGTCATTCGATTGCTCCTTCGCGGTGTGGTCCCGCGGCTTCAAATGGGCCACGCTCATGCGAGCCGGCCCGTCGTGTCCGAACTATCTGACAGGAACCGCCTGATCCGCCGAAGCTCTGGCGGAGGCGGAGGCAACGAAGAGCGCCGGGCCGCGGACGGCCGGCGCGGGAGGCAGCGGCACCACCCGTGCTCCCGTGAAGCCGGCGCCCACGAGCAGCCGGCCAATCTGCGCCTCGGAGAACCCGAGCCACACGTGCCCCATCTGGCCACGGTACTCGTCGCGGTCGTGAGGCTGCATGTCGATCACCAGCAACCGCCCGCCCGGGACGAGCACGCGACGCGCCTCGCGCAGCGCCGCCGCCGGATCGCCCAGGTGATGCAGCACGAGCACCAGGAGCGCGAGATCCACCGAGCCATCGGCGATGGGCAGCGCCTCGAGCGCGCCCTCCCGAAGGTCGACGTTCTCGACCGCCTTGAGCCGGCCCCGTGCCGCCGTCAGCATCTCTGCCGAGGCGTCGACGGCCACCACCTGCCGCACGAAGGGCGCCAGGACGGAGGACGTCCGGCCGGTGCCGCAACCGAGGTCGGCCACGGTCCACGACGGGTCAAGGACGGCCAGCAGGCCCTCGAGGTGGAATGTGCTGCCGTAGAGGTCGTCGCGGAGGGCATCCCACTCGCCCGCCGATCGCGAGAAGAAGGCCGCCGACTCGGCTCGCCGGTCGGCCAGCACGCGCGCCAACCGCACCCGGTCCTGAGCCACCGCCGGCATCGTCGCCAGGTGGGCCTTGACGACCCGCCACAACTCGACCGACGCCTCGTCGAGGTCCTCGGGCACGAGCGAGTACAGGCGGCTCGTCCCTTCGCGGCGGACCTGCGCCCACCCGCCATCGGTCAGCGTCTTGAGATGCCGACTGATGGTGGACTGGGGGAGTTGCAGAATGTCGCAGAGCTCGCCGACCGACAGCGTCTGCCCCTCGAGCACGAGGAGCAGGCGCGCACGCAGGACGTCGCCGAGGACGTTCAGGTGCGCGAGGACCGGGAGGGCGAGGTGATTCATCACTTTATCCGGATTGACAGTAGCACCGAGTACTTCACCCGTCAAGCCGGATAAACGAGAAGGGCCGCAAAGAGCGCGGCCCCTGGCAATTTGAAATTCGGAATTCGAAATTCTCGCGGGGCGCTGCTCCGCCGCCGCCTCGGGATGTGTCGAGCGGCAAGGCCGACAGGCCGGCCGCCCCATCAATTTCAAATGTCAAATTCCAAATTGCCTCAGCAGGCGCCGACGCCCACCGCGGCGTACGCGAGGTTCGGCGCCAGCCACCGCTCGGCTTCTTCTCGCGTCATGCCCTTGCGCCGGGCGTAATCCTCCACCTGATCCTCCCCGAGTCGGCCGATCATGAAGTACGCCGCCTGGGGGTGGGAGAAGTAGAGGCCCGACACGCTGGCCGCCGGCCACATCGCGCAGCTCTCGGTGAGCGACACGCCGATGGCCTCGGCCCCGAGCAGCCGGAACAGAGTCCGCTTCTCGGTGTGGTCCGGGCACGCCGGGTACCCGAACGCCGGCCGGATCCCGCGGTACTTCTCCGCCACGAGGTCCTCGGCCGTCAATTGCTCGTCGGCGCCGTAGCCCCACTCGTGGCGCGCCTGCTGATGCAGGTACTCGGCCCCGGCCTCGGCCAGGCGATCGGCCAGCAACTTGACCATGATCGCGTTGTAGTCGTCGTTGGCGGCCTCGTGCGCCTTGGCCAGCCCCTCGGCCCCGTGCACGGTGACGGCAAACGCGCCGAGGTGGTCCGCGCCCGCGCCGACCGGCGCGATGAAGTCGGCCAGCGAACGATTCGGCTTCGCGTCGGGCTTGGGCTCCTGCTGCCGCAGCATCGGGAAGCGCGCCACTTCACGCGTCCGGCCGTCGTCGGCGTACGCCACGATGTCGTCGCCCTCGGCGTTGGCCGGCCAGAACCCATAGACGGCGCGGCAGGTCAGCGCCTCCTCGGCCTCGATTCGATCGAGCATCGCGAGGGCGTTCTCGTACAGCGACCTCGCCTCGGCCCCGTACTGCGGGTGGTCGAAGATCGTCGGCACCTTCCCCTTGAGTTCCCAGGCGTTGAAGAAGAAGGTCCAGTCGATGTACGGCCGCAGCGTGCCGATCGGCACCACCACCTCGCGTCGGCCCGTGAACGAGGGGGTCGGCAGCGCCTCGGCCGCCCAGTCGATCTTCGTGCGGTTCTCGCGCGCCTGTCGCAGCGACAGGATGGGCTTCTCCTGGCGCTTCTGGTGCATGTCGCGCATGCGAGCCTGCTCGGCGCGCACGCCGGCCGCGAAGGTCTCGCCTTGCGTGGACGACAGCACGCTGGACACCACGCCGACGGCGCGCGACGCGTCGAGCACGTGCACGGCGAGTCCCGAGTACTCCGGGGCGATCTTCACGGCGGTGTGCTGCGGACTCGTGGTCGCGCCACCGATCAGCAGCGGCAGGCGCATGCCGCGCCGCTCCATCTCGCGCGCCACGCCGACCATCTCGTCGAGCGACGGCGTGATCAGGCCGCTCAGCCCGACGACGTCCACCTGGTGCTCGACGGCCGCGTCGAGGATCTTCGCCGTCGGCACCATCACGCCGAGGTCGACCACTTCGTAGTTGTTGCAGGCCAGCACCACCGACACGATGTTCTTGCCGATGTCGTGGACGTCACCCTTGACGGTGGCGATGAGCACCTTGCCCTGCGTGCGCGCCCCGCCGGCGGCCTTCTCGGCCTCCATGTACGGCAGCAGCACCGCCACGGCGCGCTTCATCGCCCGGGCGCTCTTGACCACCTGCGGCAGGAACATCTTGCCGGCACCGAACAGCTCGCCGACGGTCTTCATGCCGTCCATCAGCGGGCCCTCGATCACCTCGAGCGGACGCGCGTACTGCTGCCGGGCCTCCTCGACGTCGGCCTCGATGAAGTCGACCACGCCATGCACGAGGGCGTAGGCCAGGCGCGCCTGCACCGTAGCCTCGCGCCACCCGAGGTCGGCCTCGCGCCTGGTCCCTGTGCCCTTGACCCGTTCGGCGTGCGCGACCAGGCGCTCGGTGGCGTCGGGACGACGGTTGAACAGCACGTCCTCGACCAGCGCGAGCAGGTCCTTCGGGATGTCCTCGTACACCGCGAGCTGCCCGGCATTGACGATGCCCATCGTCAGTCCGGCCTTGATGGCGTGGAACAGGAAGGCCGAGTGGATGGCCTCGCGCACCACGTCGTTGCCGCGGAAGCTGAACGACAGGTTGCTGATGCCGCCGCTCACGAGCGCGCCCGGGCAGGTCGCGCGGATCTGGCGCGTCGCCTCGATGAAGTTGATGGCGTACGCGTTGTGCTCCTCGAGCCCGGTGGCGATGGCCAGCACGTTGGGGTCGAAGATGATGTCCTCGGGCGGAAACTGCACCTGCTCGGTGAGCAGGCGATACGCCCGCTGGCAGATCGCCACCTTGCGCTCGATCGTGTCGGCCTGTCCGGCCTCGTCGAAGGCCATCACGATCACGGCCGCGCCGTACGCCCGCACCAGGCTGGCCTTGGCCAGGAAGTCGGCCTCGCCCTCCTTCAGGCTGATCGAATTGACGATCGCCTTGCCCTGCACGCACTTCAGGCCGGCCTCGAGCACCGTCCACTTCGAGCTGTCGATCATGAACGGCACGCGCGCCACTTCCGGCTCGGTCGCGAGCAGGTTGAGGAACGTCGTCATGCTCGCCTCCGAGTCGAGCATGCCCTCGTCCATGTTCACGTCGAGCACGTTGGCGCCGTTGCGCACCTGCTCGGTGGCCACGTCGACGGCGGCGGTGAAGTCGCCGGCCTTGATCAGGCGCGCGAACTTCGCCGATCCGGTCACGTTGGTCCGCTCGCCGATCATCTGGAAGATGCTGTCGGGGCGGATCTCGAGCGGCTCGAGGCCCGAGAAGCGGCTGTAGCGCGGGATGTCGGTCGGCACCGCGCGCGGCGTCACGCCCTGGCAGGCCTTCACCATCGCCGCGATGTGGTCGGGCGTGGTGCCGCAGCAGCCGCCGATGATGTTCAGCAACCCCTCGCGCGCGTACCCGGCGAGCACGCCCGCCATCTGCTCGGGCGTCTCGTCGTAGCCCCCGAAGGCATTGGGCAGCCCGGCGTTCGGGTAGCACGAGACGAAGCAGTCGGCGATCGTCGCCAGGTCCTTCAGGTACGGACGCATGTCCTCGGCGCCCAGCGCGCAGTTCAGGCCGACGCTGAACGGCCGGATGTGCGCAATCGAGATCCAGAACGCCTCGACGGTCTGGCCCGAGAGCGTGCGGCCGCTGCGATCGGTGACCGTCACCGAGATCATCACCGGGATCTCGACGTGCCGGCGGTCGAACACCCGACGAATCGCCATGGCCGCCGCCTTGGCGTTCAGCGTGTCGAAGATGGTCTCGACCAGCAGCACGTCCACGCCGCCGTCCAGCAGGCCCTCCACCTGCACCTCGTAGGCGGCGACCACCTCGTCGAACGTCACGGCCCGGTAGGCCGGATCGTTGACGTCGGGCGACAGCGACAGCGTGCGGTTCAACGGCCCGATCGCGCCGGCGACGTAGCGGGGCTGCGCGGGCGTCTTCGCGGTGTACGCGTCGACGGCGGCGCGCGCCACCCGGGCCGCCGCCACGTTCAGTTCATGCGCGAGATCGGCCAGGCCGTACTCGGCCTGCACGATCGCCGTCGCATTGAAGGTGTTGGTCTCGACGATATCGGCCCCGGCCGCCAGGTACTGCTCGTGGATGCCCTGGATGACGTCGGGCCGGGTCAGGACCAGCAGGTCGTTGTTGCCGCGCAGGTCGTCGGGGTGATCCTTGAAGCGCTCGCCGCGGTAGTCCGCCTCGGTGAGCTGGTGACGCTGCACCATCGTGCCCATCGCGCCGTCGATGAACAGCAGCCGGCGTCGACAGGCTTCCTTCAACTTCAGTGCAGTCGCATTGCTCATCGCACACTCCCCCGCGTCGCGTGACCGACGCTGCCGCGTCCCGCGCCCTTCGAGCCGCCGGCCTTGCGGCCGCTGGCGACGAGCACGGTGAACGGATCACCCTTCAACCGCGCGCCGACCTCGACGCGCACGTCCTCGAGCCCTGCCCGGAACATCCAGTCCTCGAGCGACTCGTCCCGGAAGCCCAGCCACCGGTCGCCGAGGCGCTCGCGCACCCAGTCCTGCCCATGCGCCCGCAGGTCGAGCACCAGCACGGTGCCGCCCGGCCTGAGGGCCCGCACCGCCTCGCACAGCGCCGCATCGGGCTTGGGCACGTGATGCAGGGCCTGCGACAGCAGCACCACGTCCACCGAGGCGTCCTCGAGCGGCAACGCCTCGATCCGCCCTTCCTTCCAGGTGATGTTGGCGATGCCACGCTTGCGGGCCAGTTGCCGCGCCCGCTTGAGCACCTCGCGCGAACTGTCGATCGCGACCACCTGCTCGGCCCAGCGCGCCGCCTCCATGGAGAGGTAGCCCTCACCGCAGCCGGCGTCGGCGACGACCAGGGGCGGGAGCAGGTGGCCGAGGGCCCGGCTCCACGCCGCCCAGCTACGGCCCGGCACCAGCTGTCCGGCGCTGCTGCCGTGCGCCGTGAAGTCCTCCTTGCGCAGGCGAAGCACCTCGAGCAGGCGCGCGTCGTCGGCCTTCAGCTCGTCGTCATCGTCGGCGGTCGGGAGCGATGCCTCGAGGGCCTCCCACATGGGCCGGGCCACCCCGGCGCCATCGGGGCGCAGCGAGTAGTAGGCGAACCCGCCCTCGCGCCGTTCCTCGACCAGGCCGCTCTTGCGGAGCAGGCCCAGATGGCGCGACACCCCCGACTGCGCGATGCCGAGAATCGCCGTCAGTTCCTTCACGTTGAGCTGTTCCTTGCCCAACAGGCGAATGAGCCGCAGGCGCACGTCGTCGCCCAACAACCGACAGAAGGCAGACAGGTCCTTCACATACGCGAATCTACATGCATTGATGCAACAATGCAAACTGGACGTGGGTCGAGGTCACCCGCCGCCCCCCGGGGGCGGAAGGGGCGGACGGTCGAGGTCCAGACCTGTCTGGCATCACCCCTGGCCCAGGGCCGCCTGCAGGCGCTGGTGGCCCGTGCGGCTCACGGGCAGGCGGGTGCCGTCGCGCAGGATTGCCACACGGCGGTCCTTGGCCTCGAGTTCGACCCGGTCGAGGTGGGCCAGGTTGATGAGCCAGGACCGGTGGATCCTGACGAACCGGTCCGGGTCGAGCTGGGCCTCAAGACTACTGATCGGCTGCTCCTTCAGCAGGTTGCGGCCCTGTGCGTGGATCAGCACGTAGTCGTCCTGGGCCTGCACGTGCTCGACGGCGTCCACCGGCACGACGAACACCTTGGCGCCGTCACGCACCAGGACGCGGGTGATGCGCACCGCGCGCAACGCCGTGCGCAGCTGATCGGCGGGCTGGGCCGCTCGCGCGGCCAGGCGCTCGCGCGCCCGGTCGAGCGCGGCGACCAGTCGCGCCTCGCTGTACGGCTTGAGCAGGTAGTCGACCGCATGGACCTCGAACGCCTTCAGGGCGAACTCGTCGTGCGCCGTCGCGAAGATCACGGCCGGGCCGGGCCCGACCAGTTCCAGCACGTCGAATCCCGACAGCTTCGGCATCTGGACGTCGAGCAGGAGCACGTCCGGCATGGCGTCGCTGACGGCCTTGACCGCCTCGTACCCGTTGGCGCACTCGCCGGCGACCTCGACGTCGGCGCAACGCCCGAGGTACTCGACCGCCACCTGTCGGGCCAGCGCCTCATCGTCGACCACGAGGACCCGCAGCACGCGTCCGGTCATGACGAAAGGCCTTCGGACCGAGCGGTCGTCTGCGGAAACGTGAGCGTCACGATGTAGTCCTCCTCCTCGGCTCGCGCCTCGAACGTCGCCGAGGCCCCGAAGTGCGTCGCCAGGCGGTCACGCACGTTGCGCAGGCCCGTGCCGGTACCCGCCCGTGGCGCCGACTCGCGATCGAACCGGTTGCGCACCGTCACCACGCAGGTGTTGCCCTCACGACGCGCCTGCAGGTGCACCAGCCCACCGTCGAGGAGTCCGGCCACGCCGTGCTTGATGGCGTTCTCGACCAGCGGCTGCAGGAGCAGCGGCGGCACCAGCACCTCCCCGGCCGCCGGCTCGACCTCGACGCTGACCTGAAGGCGATCCCCGAAGCGCACCTGCTCGATGTCCAGGTACTGCCGGGTCAGGTCCACCTCCTGGCGCAGCGGCACGCTCGACTGGCTGCCCAGCCGGAGACTCTGCCTGAGGAACTCGCCGAGTGCGATGGCCATCTCGCGAGCCGAGGCCGGGCGCGTTCCGGCCAGCGCGCCAATCGAATGCAGGCTGTTGAACAGGAAGTGCGGGTTGACCTGCGCCCGCAGCGCTCGCAGTTCCGCTTCCCTCGCGAGCACCGCCGACTCGAGCGCCTGACGCCTGGCGGCCGCCTGCGCCTGCAAGGCGAGGAACACGTAATGCATGGCCGCCGACAGCAGGAACAGCAGCACGCCGACGCCGGTCAGCAGCAGCGTGCCGTCGCGCGTCCAGGGCGAGGACGAGGCACCGTGCGCCGGCATCCACCACTGCGCGACCGCGACCCAGAGTGCACTGGTCAGCAGGGCCGCGCTGCCCTGCGCGAGCAGCACGCGCGCCAGCGAGCCGGCGCCTTCCAGCGGGAACGCGCGGCACACGTACCAGGCCGCCAGGCAGACCACGCCGTAGACCAGCGCCAGCGGCACCGCCCCGCTCAGGGCCGCGCCCCACGGCCAGCCGAGGCGCAGCACCAGCGTCGTGGCGGCGCCGGCGCCCAGCACCAGCCACAGCCCCAGGTACACGGAGAGGCCGGCGCCCCGGCCCAGCAGCGGGTGCACGCGTCAGTTCCTGATCTCGACGCCGCCCATCAACGCGACGCCACGGATGACGAGACGCTTCTCGGTGGCCACCGCCGGGGCCCTCGTCTTGTCGACGAAGCCGGCCAACAACGGCACGCCCTGCAGGTCGACCGTCCAGTCCTCGGGCACCTTGATCTCGATCCCGCCCCACATGACGAACACGTCGATGCTCGCCGGCGCCCGCATCGACGCCGCCCGCAGGTCGAGTTCGCACCCACCCATCACGGCCGTGATGTCCCCGCCCCTGAACGCCTGTGCGTTGACGGAGCGCTCGAAACCCGACAGCAAGGCGAACGCCGAGATCCAGTCGGAGGAATCGGACCGCACTTCGGGCTCGGGCCGCCCGAACAGGCCACGCAGGATGAAGTGCAGGCCGATGCCGATGAAGATCAGCGCGACGACGTCGGCCGGCGACGGCGACCAGTAGCCGAGCGCCTTGGCGAGTTGGCTGCCGCCGACGATCGACAGCAGCACGCCGAGGCCCCTGTCGCCCCGGGACCCGCCGGCCAGCAGCTTCGCCATGCCGATCAGCAGCGGGATCGCGCCCCAGTAGCGCCAGTACTGGCGCATGTCGATGAGGTCGAGGTTGTGTGCGAAGAGCAGGCCTCCAGCCGCGAGCAGGCCCAGGCCGGCCAGCGCCTGCCCGGCCGAACGCGGGCGTTCGCGGGTCATCGCAGGCTCCGGTTGCGCGTGACCGCCAGGTAAATCAGGCGACTGCCAGCCACGACCAGCAGCACCGGCGCCGCCGTGCGCGCCTGCCAGTGCACCCAGCCGAGGTTGCGCCCGAGCAGGGCCACGGCGAGCCCCAGCCAGGCGAGGCCGGCGACCAGGTGCCGTTCCGGCGGCGGCCCCATCAGCTTGTTGATCGCCGGGAAGACGAAGACGAGCGGCCAGTAGTCCCAGTACCGCTCCACGACCCACCAGCCACGCATCACGCCGAGCAGCGCGACGCCCGACATCAGGAACATCAGGCCGGTGACGATGGTCTGCCCGCGGGTCGAGCGGCACTCGTGCCGGCTCATCGCGTTGCCCCCGTCGTACGGGCCCGCAGTCGGTCAAGCACCGTCACCGAACCCTCCACGACGACCATCGGTACGCCCCGCACGCCATGCCGCTCCAGCGTCGCCATGGTCGGCTCCGGCTGTGCGAGCAGCGCCACCAGCACGGCCACCGCGCTCCACAGGCACACCAGGCCCGCCAGCAGCGCCGCGACCACGCCTCCGTGCTCGAGGCTGCCGCGCCACCGCCACCCACCGCCCATCGCCCTGCGTTCCAGCGCCATCGTCGTCACGTCGTTGCTCCCACGGTGACGATACGAGGCGTGGAGACTGACCGCCATCCGGTTCCGGCGAGCGGCGGTCGCGCGTCGGCGAATGACGCGGGGCTCACCCCACGAGGGCCTTCGCGGCCACCTCAGGATCTGCCGGGCATCACTGACCGTCGACCTGAAGGTCGACGGTCACGAAGAAGATCGACGGCCACGAGGCCATGCGGCCATGCCGTTCGTGGGCGTCGAGCTTCAGCTCGACGCACGGCCGACGGCCGAATGACGACGGCCGTCAGGCGCCGCCGTCGGCGTAGCGGGCCTTGATGGCGGGCAGCAGGTACTCGTCGAAGGCGCGGTCGAAGTCGTAGGCCGGGGCGAAGCCCCAGTCGGCACGCGCCGCGGAGTCGTCGACGTCCTCGGGCCAGCTGTCGACGATGCCCTGCCGCTTGGTGTCGATCTCGAAGCCGATCTGCGCGTCGGGGAACGCGTGCAGGACGCGCGCCCGGATCTCCTCGGCCGACGGGTTGAAGGCACCGATGTTGTAGGCGGTGCGCGTCAGCTCCCAGCGCGGCGCCGCGGCCAGCTTGAGCAGCGCCTCCACGGCATCGGGCATCGCCATGAACGGGATGCGCGTGTCGGGCCGCACGAAGCAGTCGTAGGCCTCGCCGCGGGCCGCGGCATGCAGCATCTCCGGCGCGTAGTCCGACGTGCCTCCAGAGGGCAACGTCGCCGCCGAGATCAGTCCCGGGAAGCGGATGGCACGGAAGTCGACCCGACTCGCGGCAGGCGCCGCGGAGAGCTGCTTGTAATGCCGGGCGTAGTACGTGCCGAGCAACTCGCAATACAGCTTGTTACAGCCGTACATCGTCGTCGGCGTCGTGTGCTGGTCCTCGTTGACGCGGCCGGCTGCCTTGCGTGTCTCGGCATCGGGCAACCCGTAGGCCGCAATGCTGGACGGATAGACGAACACCACCGGGCGGCCGTGCGACTCGCCTTCCTTCTGCGCGAACTCGAGCAGCGTCAGGGTGCCCTCGACATTCACCTGGTGCGCCATCACCGGCGTGAACTCGGAGCGCGTCGACAGCAACGCCGCGAGGTGGAAGACCAGGTCGATCTCGAACTCGGCCAGGATGCGCTCGAGCAGCGCCGTGTCGAGGATCGACCCGGTGAACTCCCGCGTCACCAGCCGGCCGATCTCCGGATCGAGTCGCGTCAGGTCGAGCGTGACGATGCGTTGACGGCCGGAAGCAGCGAGGCGGGTGATGAGGCCGTGGCCGATCTCACCGCCCGCGCCCGTGATGAGCACGACGGGTTTGCGCAACATGGATGTCCTTCAGAGGAGCCCGCGGGTCCCGAGGGCCTCCTCGAGCTGGTCGACCAGCGTGTCGAGGAGGGTGGCGACGGCGCCGACGGTCGACGGCTCGGCGAGGTCGATCCCCGCCTGCTGCAACAACGCCATCGGGTAATCGCTGCCGCCGGCGGCCAGCAGCTCCAGGTAGCGGGCGATCGTCGCCTCGCGCACCGCCGGGTCGCCGTCGCGCAGGCCCACGAGCAGGCGCGCGCTCGTGGCGTAGCAGGTGGCGTACTGGTAGACGTAGTACGGCGAGCCGAAGAAGTGCGGGATGCGCGCCCAGGTCACGCGCGACAGCGCGTCGTAGTCGATGGCGTCACCGTGGTAGGCGCGCAGCGTCTGGTCGTACAGCGCGCTCAGCCCGTCGGCGGTCACCGGCTCGCCGGCTTCCACGAGACGATGCGCCTGCAGTTCCCAGTCGGCGAACATCACCTGCGTGAAGAAGGTGCCGGTGATGCCGTCGATCGCATGCTGCAGCAGCACGATGCGCTCGAGCGGGTCGGTCGCGTGCGCGAGGCGGTAGTCGAGCAGCAACGCCTCGCTCAGCGTCGAGGGCACCTCGGCGACGAAGATCGTGTAGTCGGAGTACACGAAGGGCTGCCGCTCGTGCGACAGCACCGTGTGCATCGAGTGTCCCATCTCGTGGGCCAGCGTGAACGCGGCGTCGAGCGTGTCGTTGTAGTTCATGAGCACGTACGGGTGCACGCCGTAGACCGGCGCCGAATAGGCGCCCGAGCGCTTGCCGTCGTTCTCGTAGATGTCCACCCAGCGACGGGCGAAGCCGTCGGCGAGCCGCTGCTGGTAGGTCGGCCCGAGCGGCGCCACCGACTCGACGATCCACGCGACCACCTGCTCGTACGGGTAGTGCTCGCGGAAGTCGACCAGCGGGATCGAGCCGTCGTACAGGTGGTACGTGTCGAGCTTCAGTGCGCGGCGGCGGAGCTTCTCGTAGCGCTGGAAGGCGCCGACGTTGGCGCGCGCCGAGGCGATCAGGTTCTCGACGACGGCCACCGGGATGTTGTCGCCGTGCAGCGCGGCCTCGAGGGTCGTCGCGTAGCCACGCGCCCGGGCCTGGTACCAGTCACGCTGCAGCACGCCGTTGTAGAGCGCCGCGTAGGTGTTGATCGACGCCTCGAAGGCGCCGTGGTGCGCCTCGAACGCCCGCGCGCGGTCGGCCTGCACGCGGTTGGTCGCCAGCAGCGCGCGATAGCGCGGGTAGGTCACCTGCACCTGCTCGCCGGTGCTCAACTCGATCGTCGGGAAGCGCATGTCGGCCGTCGACAGCGCCTCGTAGGCGTCGTCGGGCACGCGCGTCAGCTGCGCCGCCAGCGACAGCAGGTGCTCGCCACGCTCGTCGAGGACGTGTTCCTGCTGCCGGAACAGGTTCTCGATCATGAAGCGGTAGACGGCCAGGCCGGCATCGGCGTCCATCCAGGCACGCAACGTGTCGAGTGGCACGGCCAGCAGTTCGGGGTTGAACCACGCCGTCGCCTGGCGCCACTGCGCGAACAGCAGCTGCACCTGTTGCCGGCGGGCCCCGACCGCGTTGTCGCGCTGATCCTCGTCGTGGGCCAGCGAGGCGAAATACCAGACCTTGTAGGCCAGCTGCCCCATCGTGTCGGACTCGCGCAGGGCCTCGAGCAGCGCACCCGGTCCCGAGGCCAACGTCCCCTTGCGCGTCGCATAGCCGCGGACGCGTCCCTCGAGGTCGTCGAAGGCGGCCTTCCAGGCCTCCCACGACGGGAAGATGTCGGCGAGGTTCCAGCGTTCCGCTTCGGGCACCTCCGCACGCGCCCGGGAGCCTCCGGGAGCCGAGGCGAACGTGGTATCGAGCGTGGGGTCCGGCACGAAGACAGTCACGGCGACGATCCTACCGGAAGGGCGTCTGGACGGGCTACACTGCCCCCGGCACGCGGAAGGCGGCGTGGGGCGCCGCGCGCGTCCGGTCTCCGACCGCCACCGCTGCCGGCACGTGACGAGTCACGGGAGGGCCGCGTGTGCCACGCGGCCGAGGCGAGGATCGACGTGGATCGCAACGACTACATCCTGTTCAGCGGTGGGGCCCCGGGGGCCGAGGCGGAGTTCGGCGCGCAAGCGGAGCGGTTCGGCATCGAGGAGGTGAACTTCGGCTTCGAAGGACACATCGCCGTGCGCACGCGCGGCCTGCGCATGCTCAACCACGAGGAGCTCAAGGCCGGCGACGTGAGCCTCGCCTACGTGTCGCAGCTGATGAACCGGCGCTACACCGACACGCCGACCTTCCGCAAGGTGCTCCAGAGCATCTGGTATCAGGTCAACAGCGGGCAGGAGATCTACGTCGTCGGGACGATCCTCCCCGACAACCACGTGAAGGGCGGCACCGGCTGGGGTGCGGAGTTCGCCAAGCTGTGCAACAAGCCGCTGCACGTCTTCGACCAGGAGAAGGAAGGCTGGTTCACCTGGGACGACCGGCAGTGGGTGGCACGCACCGGCGCCGACCTGCCGAAGATCGAGCACGTGCACTTCACCGGCACCGGCACCCGCACCCTGACGCCGGCCGGCACGGCGGCGATTGCCGCGCTGTTCCAGCGGTCCTTCGCTCCGTGATGCGGCGCGCCGTCGTGTGCGCCCTCGCGGCGCTGCTGCTCGCCGCCGCGTCGGCGTCGGCACAGACGGCGGTCGGCGACCTCACGCCGCAGGCGCTCGACGCCGCGCTGGCGGCGGGTCCCGCCGGCGCCGAGGCCGAGCGCCTCGCCGAACGCGTGCGCGCGTGGTTCGGCGGCCGCGAGGCGCTGCTGGCCGGCACGGCCGCTCCGAAGATCGACGGGCGACAGGTGGCATGGGCGCTGGAGGTGCCCGTGCCGCTGGCCGCCGACGCACCGGTGCCGATCGTCGAGTCCGACGGCGTCCACTTCACCAGGCGGCTCGTCCGCATCGGCACGACCGGGGTGCATGCGGTGGTGGCGACGCTGGCGCATGGCGATGCCTTCAGCTGGCACTTCGCCAATGGCACGCAGCGCCTCGGCGGCGGACAACTCGAGGTGTACGAGGTCCACGCCGACAGCCTCGAGCACCCGGGCGTACCGCGCGGCGTCACGACGGCGCAAGCGCCCTGGTCCAGCACGATCTTCGCGGGCACGACGCGCGACTGGTGGGTGTACGTACCGGCGCAACATCGGCAGGACGTGCCGTCCGCGGTGATGGTGTTCCAGGACGGCGCCGGCGTGCGGACGTGGGTGCCTACCGTGCTCGACAATCTGATCGCCTCGGGCGACATGCCGGTCACCGTCGCGCTCTTCATCAACCCGGGCACCTTCGCCGACGGCAAGTCGAACCGCAGCGTCGAGTACGACACGCTGTCGGACCGCTACGCCCGCTTCCTCCTCGAGGAAATACTCCCTGAAGTCGAGAAGACGGTGACCCTCCGGCACGATGCGGCCGGTCGTGCGATCGTCGGCGCGAGTTCGGGGGGCATCTGCGCCTTCACGGTGGCGTGGGAGCGTCCCGACGCGTTCAGCAAGGTCGTGTCGTGGATCGGCAGCTTCACCAACATCGCGAGCGGCGCCACCCTGCGGGAGGGCGGCCACAACTACCAGGCGCTGGTGCGCAAGACGCCGCGCAAGCCGATTCGCGTGTTCCTGCAGGACGGCGCCAACGACCTCGACAACGTCCACGGCAGCTGGCCGCTGGCCAACCAGACGCTGGCCAGCTCACTGGCGTGGGCCGGCTACGACTACCGCTTCGAGTTCGGCAAGGGCTTCCACAACAACCGCCACGGCCGCGCGATCTTCCCCGACACGCTGCGGTGGCTCTGGCGCGACTGGCGTTCCACGCGGAGGTAGGGCGGGGTGTCCCACCCCGCCGTTGGCGGCTTGACGGCGCGGTCGGAGACCGCGCCCTACCTGGAGGCTGGCGGGTCGAGATGCCCGCGGTGGCTATCGCCCATCTCGATGCGGCGATGCGGGAAGTACTCCTTCCAACGTCGCTCGACGAGCGCTGCGGTGTCGGGATCGCACTCCACTTCCTTCGGGAACCACGGCTTCATGCGCGCGTCGATGAGGATCGGCGGCGCGTAGCTGACATGGTGGCGCACCACGCGCTGCGACGCGGCGTGGATGTCGGCCGCCGGCTCGAAGCGCGTGAACGTCGTCCACAGGAAGTTCATGTCGCTGGCAGTCGCGCGCAGCGGCTCGTCGCTCAGCACCACGAGCGGCCAGTCGGCAAAGGCCGGATGGGCCACGAGGCGCGCGGCCGCCTCGGGCTCGTCGGCATACGACGGCCCGTCGATCACGAGGCACCCAGGGCAGTAGACGCGTGCCGTCGTGACGCCCTGTGGCAACTCGGCGGAGTGGAACGCCTGCGGCAGGTCGCGCACCGGCGCGCCGAGGCCCATCAGCACGCCCTTGGAACCCTTGTTGACCATGGGGCCGGTGTAGTCGAGCGTGTCCATCGCCGTGTGGCTGAAGACGTAGAGGTCCGTCTCCGGTCGCGTGCGCGCCAGCACGTGGGTGAGCGTGGCCCGGAAGTCGCGCAGGTCCACGTCACCGTCGGTCAGCAACAGGAACTTCGTCAGGGCGAGTTGCCCCTCGCCCAGAATCCGGAACGCGCTGCCCAGCGCCTCGCGTCCGTAGCGCTCCCTGACCACCGCGGCGGCCAGGGAGTGGTAGCCCGTCTCGCCGTAGCTCCAGAGCTGTCGCACGGCCGGCATCACCAGGGGGAACAGCGGCGACAGCAGGTCCTGCAGCAGGTCGCCGATGAAGAAGTCCTCCTGGCGGGGCTTCCCCACCACCGTCGCCGGGTAGATGGCGTCGTGCCGGTGAGCGAGGCGGCGGACGCGGAACACCGGGTAGTCGTGCTGCAGCGAGTAGTACCCGTAATGATCGCCGAAGGGGCCCTCGGGGTGCCGCACGTGCGGGGCCACCTCGCCGATGAGCGCGAACTCGGCGTCGGCCACCAGCGGATGCGGCGCCGCGCCTTCGACCAGCGGCAGGCGCTTGCCGGCGATCAGCGAGGCCAGCAGCAGTTCCGGCACGTTCTCCGGCAGCGGCGCGATCGCCGAGAGGATCAGCGCCGGTGGCCCGCCCAGGAACACCGTGACCGACAAGGGCTGGTCGCGCTGCTCGGCCAGCTGGTAGTGGAACCCACCGCCCTTGCCGATCTGCCAGTGCATGCCGGTGTGCGAGGGCCCGTGCACGTGCATGCGGTACATGCCGAGGTTGTGGCCGTGCCCGTCGGGATGCTCGGTGTAGACGAGCGGCAGGGTCACGAACGGCCCGCCGTCCTCTGGCCACAACTGCAACGCCGGCAGTTGGTCGAGGCGCACCTCCGACGTCATCACCTCGGTGACGGGGCCGCGCTCGACCCGCCGCAGCCCGACGCGCGCGGCGGCCGTCGCCAGATCGCGCGCCTGCCACAGCTTGGCCGGGGTCGGCGGCATGTCCTGCACCAGCCGCACCAGGCCCTTGATGAAGGCCAGGGGGTGGTCGCCGAAGGCCTGCGCGGCCCGCGACGGGGTCCCGAACAGGTTGGTGACCAGCGGGAATGCCGCGCCCTTGACGCGCGTGAACAGCAGCGCCGGGCCGCCGGCCGCAATCACCCGCCGGTGGATTTCGGCGACTTCGAGACGGGCATCGACCGGGGCGTCGACGACCACGAGGTCGCCGTCGCCCTTGAGCCGACGCAGGAAGCTGCGGAGATCGGGATGAGCTGAGGACACGCTTACCGGGGATCGGCGGGCGCCGATGGCTTGCCCATCTCCTGCGCCAGCTTCACCAGCGCCCGGGCCACGGCCATCCGCGCCGCATCAGGGGAACTCTTGCCGAGCGCCTGCGCCACCTCGGCGTAGGACAACCCGAGCTCTACCCTTGCGACGATCGCCTGGCGGTCTTCGTCCCGGAGACGCGACAACGCGCCTTCGTAGCGCTCCACGGCCTGGGTGCCGATGGCCGACTCGAGCGGCGACGCGGTGTTGTCGGTGTGCTGGTCGGCCTCGAGCTCCTCGGGGGCCGGTCGCCGCTGCGCGCGCCGCACCTCGTCGCGGATACGGTTGATCACCGCCTGCCGGAGGTAGGCATGCAGCGCCCCGTCGTGCCGCATCTCGAAGCCCTTGAGGCGCCGGAAGGCGTGCACCAGTGTTTCCTGCACGAGATCCTCGGTTTCGAGCAGGTCGCGGGCGTACTGAGGCAGCCGCCCGCGCGCCCACCGTCGGAGGGGCGGCAGGTACCGGCTGAACAGCAGGTTGACCGCCTCCGCATCGCCCTGCTGGGCGCGATTGAGCAGTTCGACCGTGGCATCGAGCGCCGGGTCGTTGTCGAAGGCCTCGTCGTCGGTGGGAGGGATACCGGGCGCGTCAGTCATGGTGCGTGGGAGGGGGAACGGTGCTGGCGGCGAGGGCCCGAATGCCTTCTCGATCTAGACGGTAGGTCTGCCATTCGTCAAGGGGAATTGCCCCGAGTCGACGATAGAAGCCGATGGCCGGTTCGTTCCAGGTCAGCACGGCCCACTCGAGACGGCCACAGCCCCGGGCCTCGGCCAGTGCCGCCACCCGCGCCAGCAGCGCACGCCCGACGCCAGCCCCTCGCGCCTCGGGCACCACGAACAGGTCCTCGAGGTGGATGCCGGGGCGGGCCAGGAACGTGGAATACGTCTGGAAGAACAAGGCGAAGCCGACATCCTGCCCGTCGACGGTGGCGATGAGCACCTCGGCCGCCGGACGGGGCCCGAAGAGCGTGTCCCGCAACCCGTCGTCGGTGGCCAGCACTTCGTGCCGCAGGCGCTCGTAGTCGGCCAGTTGCTCGATGAAGCCGCGGATGACCGGCACGTCGTCGCTGGTGGCGACACGAATCAGGATCGAGACAGGGGTGGAGGACTCGGGCACGTCGGGTACGTCGGCAGGAGGAGGGTCGTAGCCCGCGCACTGCGACCGCGGCAGGGCCGGATACTTCGGGAAGCGCGCGTCGCGCTGCGAGCGCCGGCACAGGACGAACATCCCACCACGGGACGACCGCACGACCTGAGCCTGCAGGCACGTGCCGCATTCCCCTGCCGGCACCATACTACAATCGCTCCATGACAGCGGTCACCGTGCACCGGAGCTCCAGATGAGCTCCTCGACGGCCACGACGCGAGGCATTCGCGTCAGCGTGGACGCACGCTTCTCTCCCGAGCACTCGAATCCGGAACGTCAGCACTGGTTCTTCCTGTACACGATCCGCATCGAGAACACCGGCGATCTCACCGTCCAGTTGCAGAACCGCCACTGGATCATCACCGACGGAGACGGCCGTGTCGAGGAAGTTCGCGGCCCGGGCGTCGTCGGCGAGCAACCGGTGCTGATGCCGGGCGAGGCCTTCGAATACACCTCGGGCTGCCCGCTCGCGACCCCCCTCGGCTCGATGGTGGGCACCTATCAGATGGTGACGCCCACCGGCGAGACCTTCGACGTCGACATCGCGAGGTTCGATCTCCGCGGGCCGTACACCGTTCACTGACGGCCGTCGTCATTCGGCCGTCGGCCTTGCTCTTCGGGCCTGTCCTGTTGCGCCGTCGCCCTTCGACGTTCGGCTGACGGCATCGCGGCATTCGTGATGGCCGGTCAGCCGCCGAGCGGCTGGATCGCGATCACGTATTCCTCCACGACCCGCCCGCCGATCAGGTGCTCGTCGATGATCCGATCGAGCACCGGGGGATCGCAGGCACCGTACCAGGTGCCCTCGGGGTAGACCACGGCGATCGGACCGCCCAGGCAGATCCGCAGGCAGTTGGCCTTGGTGCGGGCCACGCCTCCCTGGTCGGCGAGGCCGAGCGCGAGCAGGCGCGCCTTGAGGTGGTCCCAGGCGACGATGGACCGCTCACGGTCGCAGCACTTGGGCTTGGCCTGATCGCAGCAGAGCAGGATGTGCCGTCTGGTGGCCGGCAGACCGATGGCCTCGGCCTTCCGACGCTGGGCCTCGAGCACGTCAGCGGGCAACGCCCCACCGTGTGGCATCAGTAGAGGACCGCGCCGGTCACGCGCACCCAGTAGATCTTCTCGGCCGGGGTGGTCACCGGCGGCTTGCCGCTGTTCTCGGCGGACCGGGCATGCTCGGCGTGCGCCTCCCGGACCGGCGAGGTCGCGATCTCCTCGAACGTGCCCTGCGCCGACACCTTGCGTCCCACCGCTTCCTTCGGGAACACGATCACGCCGTCCTTCGCCTTGAAGCGCACGCCCCGGCCGAGGGCAGGATCCCCGATCTCGATCCAGCACCCCATCGACTGGCAGACCTGCGTCACCACGCCATCCACGCGCACGGTCTTCCCCGTGTGCGCGGTCGGCTTGTCGAGCAACGCGGCAATGGGGACCGCCCGCTTGGCCGTCACGCCCTCCCCATACACCTTGCCGGCGTCCTCGGCGGCGCGCGTGGTCGGGGCTGCGAGCAGGCCGGCAGCCAACAGCAGGACGAGGGTGGCGAGGCGACGAGGGGACGAGGCTGGACGCATGCGTCGATTGTTGTGGCGAGGGAGCGCGGCGTCAACCGCCCCTGGCCACCCGCCGCGCAGGCCGACGTACCGACGGCCCTGCCTGTCGGTTCAACGACACCTCGCGCAGGCTGTCAGGCGCTGGCGCCAGGACGGCCGCGCCCGCATCACGGCCGATTCCTGCTGATACGACGGGAATCGGCCCGCGGGCGAGCGGCATGAATGCGCTCTGCCGAGGCTGGCACCCGCTTTGCTCGATTGAGGGATCGAGCACGGGAGCCGGCGCTCCCGGGAGGCACAGGACACCATGAGCACAGTGCAGGCCACGTCGGCGACCGCCGTCCAGGATCTGGCGCAGACGCTGATCAAGACCTTCGATGCCAACAGCGATGGACAGCTCGGGCAGGACGAGTTCGGCTCGTTCCTCACGCAGTTGATGGGCGGCATCCAGACGGCCAACGGCACGCTGTCGGCCTCCTCGACGCAGGCCACCGGGCTGCAGACGCTGTCCAAGGGCGCGCTGCGTCGCGACCTGTTCGAGGGCTTCAACTTCGACCGCGAGCAGAACGTCGAGAAGTCCGCCAAGGACGCCTTCGCAAGCCTGGCAAGCGCGGCAGGCGCCGTGCCGGCCACCAAGACCGAGGCCGAGAGCTGGTTCAACGCCAACATCAAGCAGGGCATGGAAGCCCTCGGTCACAAGATCGACTGGGTGAAGGGCGACAAGTTCCAGTTCAGCAACTGGCAGGGCACCTGGGAGGTCGATTTCGTGCGCGGCGCCGACGGTCCCAACCCCGCCTTCACGTGGCTGGCCGACCCGGCCGGCGCCAGCCATACCTAGGCGACGACCCGAGGCTCAGGGTGCGGGGCGCTCGGCCCCCGTGGCCCTGGCCCTCGGCACGACTCGAGATCGGGAGCGGGGCACCCCAGGCCCCGACGTGCGGGACGATACGTGAGCATCGCCTGCAGGACGCGGCGATCGACTCCCCGGTGACCGCCAAGCCACTGGCCCGCGAGGCCCGCTCCCGAGCGCATCGCGCGACTCTCCCCCACCGCCCCGGCGCTCGTCGCCGCGGGCGGATTCTTTCTGCGGCGATCCGGCCGACACCTGTGTACGCCCCTGGCTCCCGGAGCGAGACCGCGGCACACCCGTGCGCAAACGACGAAGGGCGGCGCCTCGCGCCGCCCCCGGGTCCTGCCGCTCGTTCCGGTGCGCGGGCTAGGCGACCGAAGCCGAGCGCCGCTCGGCCGAGCGGTTGGCGTCGCTGCGGGCCAGCAGGCTCACCACGAACGGCTCGCCGTCGATGTCGAAGGTCACCCGCGTCACGGCTTCGCTGCCAGGCACGCGAATCGAGTAGTCGCGGCCCTCGACGACCGCGGGCAGCGACAGCTGGCAATGCCCGTCGAGCAGCGCCTTGACGTTGCCACCGGTCATGTTGGTGAGTTCGCCCACCGCGTCCTGCATGTCCTCGAGCGAGGCCGAGGCCTCGGGCACCTCGAACATGACCGCCGCCGCCCGCCGCGCCACGTGCTCGGGCACCTGCAGCACGAGGGCGCCGGCCCACGCACCGGTGATGTTGATCACCCCGTCGAGCGTCCGCCCTCCGGGCATCGGCGTCACGGGCGTGTCGTGAGGCGTCGCCTCGAGGTTCAGGGTCGCACCCCAGATGTACTGCGTCAGGGAGATGATTTCCTGCTCCAGGTACTGCATGGCGTCTCCGTCCTCGGGCTAGGCCAGGGCGCGCAGCGCCGGCTGCGGCTCCGAAGAGATGCGGTAGCAACCGGTCTTGCTGTACGGCAGCCGCTCGAACCGGTCGTCGAGGTTGCGCGTCGTCTCGGCGGCGCCCAGGAAGAGGAAGCCGTCCTGGCGCATCGCCGTCCGGATCCTCGAGAGAATGGCGCTCTTGTCGACCGTGTCGAAGTAGATGAGCACGTTGCGGAGGAAGACGATGTCGGGCGCGGTCATGGCCGGCAGCGGCTTCATCAGGTTCAGGTACTCGAAGCGGACCATCGAGCGCAGCTTCTGGTTGATCTGCCACTCGAGGCCCTTCTTCTCGAAGTACTTCACCAGGTGCGTCGCGGGCAGTCCGCGGTTCACCTCGAGCTGCGAGTAGAGGCCGTTGCGGGCGCGCGTCAGCACGTCGGTCGAGATGTCGGTGGCCAGGATCTCGACCGTCCAGTTGGCCAGTTCCGGCATGTCGAGCAGCGTCATCGCGATCGAGTACGGCTCCTGTCCCGTCGAGGACGCGCCGCACCAGATGTGGAGTCGCCGGGTCGCGCGACGGGCTTCCATCATCGCCGGCAGGACTTCCTTCCGCAGGACCTCGAAGGGCTCGATGTCACGGAAGAAGATGGTCTCGTTGGTCGTCATCGCCTCGACGACCTTGACGTGCAGCGGGCCCTTGGGACCGACCAGCTTCGCGATGAGTTCTGCCGACGAGGCGAACCCTTCGCGTCGGGCCAGCGGGCTGATGCGCGCCTCGACCAGGTATTCCTTGCCCTGCTCGAGCACGATACCGGCTTCCGCGCGAATCAGGGTCCGGACGATGTCGAACTCTGCCTGGGTGATCGCCATGCTCACACCACTTCCGTGCGACGGCTGTCGCGGGGGATCACCGGCTGGGATGCGATCCAGCCGGTCGTCGTAGTCGCAGTCACGCGCCGCGTGATCTCTGCGGCGATGTCCGGCAGCGGCAGCACCTTGTCGGCGAGCCCCGCGCGGACGACGAATCCGGGCATGCCCCACACGACGCTGCTGGCCTCGTCCTGTGCCAGGACCTGCCCTCCGGCATCGCGGATGCCCTCGCACCCGCGCAGCCCGTCCTGCCCCATGCCCGTGAGGATCACCCCCAGCGTGCGGTGGCCGTAGAGGGCCACCACCGACCGGAACATGGGATCGACGGCGGGCCGGCAGGAGTTCTCCGGCGGGTCCTGGTTGAGTGCCACGCGCACCTCCGTGCCCTGGCGCTCGAGCACCATGTGGTAGTCGCCGGGCGCGATCGTCACCGTCCCCGGCGTCACGAGCATGCCGGGGGCGCCTTCGCGTACCTCGAGGGGCGATTGCTGGTTCAGTCGCTCGGCCAGCAGCCGCGTGAACATCGGCGGCATGTGCTGCGTGATCACCACCGGCACCCGCAGGTCGGCCGGCAGGGACGGGATGAGCGCCGCCAACGCGTTCGGCCCTCCCGTGGACACGCCGATGGCGACGATCGACGGGCGCGCGTCGCCGAGATGCGACGGGCGAGCCGACGTGGCGGCGCCCCGGGGCGCCGGGGGAACGGGCGGCGCGGTCGGCCTTGCAGCCGCCACCGGCACCACGATCCGGCCCGCCAGCGTCTTGATGCGCGGGATCAGGTCCTCGCGGACGCGCTGCTGCGCGAGCGCCACGCTGCCGACGTTGGCCGGCTTGGTCACGTAGTCGGAGGCGCCCGCCGCGAGGGCATCGAGCGTCGCCGTGCCGCCACGCTCGGTGAGCGTGCTGAACATGATCACCGGCAGCTTCGGGTACGTCGGCCGCAGCGCGCGGACGGTCTCGATGCCGTTGAGCTCCGGCATCTCCACATCCATCGTGACGACATCGGGATTGACCTGCGGGATCTTCTGCAGGGCGATGCGGCCGTTGGCCGCGGTGCCGACCACCTCGATCTCGGGATCGTCGGCCAGCGCATCGGAGACCAGTCGCCTCACGACGACGGCATCGTCCACGATGAGCACACGGATGCGGGACATGGCGGGAGGCTTTCGGGATCTACTGGGTCAGTCCGAGCAGGCGCAGCTTGTCCGCGATCACGTCGCGCGTGAAGGGCTTCATCACGTACTCGTTGGCGCCGGCGCCGAGGGCGCGGGCCATCTGCGACATCTCGGTCTCGGTGGTCACCATCATCATGCGGAGGTTGGCAAACCGCGTGTCCTGCCGCACCGCCTCCACCAGCTCGAGCCCGTTCATCTCCGGCATGTTCCAGTCGACCAGCGCGAGATCGGTGTCCTCGTGCTGCTGCAGGTGGGTCAGGGCCTCGCGGCCATGCCCCGCCTGTGCGACCTCGAAGCCGAGGTCCTGCAGCATCCGGGACAGCATCAGGCGCATGGCCCGGGAATCATCAACGACGAGTGCTTTCATAATCTCATCCCTGCACGGTGACGCGCGCGGCGGGGCCGCCGGGTGTCCCTGGATACCCTGCCGCCTTGGCGCGCAGGGCCACGACCTGTCGATGCAGCAACTGACGGCCCGCCCGCCGGAGGCGCGCGTCGAGGTGCACCTGCGCCCGGCCAGCCCGCCCCCACAGCCTCGCCGCCATCTCCTCGCGGCGGGCCCGTTCACGCGCGTACAGTCCGACGATGGCCGGCACGAGCGCGCGCTCCCTGTGCCAGGCGGTCCAGCCTTCCACCGCCGCGTCGACCAGGCGACGGGCCGCGGGCACGGCCGACTCGCGCGCCGTCAGGGCCGCGTCCTGCCGCGCCCGGATGTCGTCGATGGTGAAGACCCGCGCCTCGATGTCGGCGTCGACGTTGCGCGGCACGCCGAGATCGCAGACCACCAGGCGCGATGGCCGGTGGCCCTGGCGTGCGGACGAGGCGCTTCCGGCGAGTGCGAGCATGGCGGAGGTCAGGACCGGCACCGAGGTACCGGTCGCGCCAATTACAACATCGGCATCGGCGAGCCAGTCCTCCAACTGCGGCACCACCGCGCCGCGGCCGCCGACGTGGGTGGCCAGCTCGGTGGCCCTGCCCCGATCCTTGCTGACGATCGTCAGGTCGTAGATGCCGCGCTTGGCCAGGTGGCGAGCCACGTCGGTCGCCACGGCGCCCGTCCCGATGATGCTCACCCGGCGGGCCAGCGGCGCCGCGTACGCGAGCTGGTGCGCGACACAGCCGCCGATGCTCACGTGCCCGCGACCGAGCGCCGTCTCGCGCCGCACCCGCTTGGCCACGGCGAAGGCCTGCTGGAAGGCGCGATGCAGGACGGGCCCGAGCGTGCCGGCCTCGCGGGCCTGGTCGTAGGCGCGCTTGACCTGGCCATTGACGTGGGCATCGCCGAGGATGGCCGAGTCGAGTCCCGCCGCCACGGCGAAGAGATGGCCGGCGGCCGCCGCGTCGACGTGG
Organism: Luteitalea sp. TBR-22; assembly: GCF_016865485.1. Lineage (NCBI taxonomy): Bacteria > Pseudomonadati > Acidobacteriota > Vicinamibacteria > Vicinamibacterales > Vicinamibacteraceae > Luteitalea > Luteitalea sp. TBR-22. Next base: position 3,266,809 of record NZ_AP024452.1, read on the forward strand.
CGCGTCAGCAGGCACGCCGGATCGGTCGCGCGTGCCGTCGGGCGGTCGCGCCGCAGCAGCTGCAGCCAACGCGCGGCGGCGTCCTGGTGGTCGACCACCAGGTAGAACTCCGTGCGGTTGCAGGTCGAGAGGATGGCGGCCTCGCGCAGCCCCTCGACTTCGCGGGCCCGCGCGAGCAGGGCGCGCGCCGCCGGCGCGTCGTAGGACAGGGCCACCCGGAGATCGAGGGCCGCCTGACGGAAGTCGACGCCGAGCAGGACGAGGGACATGACGGAGGCGGCTGGGGGAACCGGGGCGGCCGCTGGGGCCGCCCCGACGAGGGCGATCAGTAGCGGAAGCGCGAGATGAGCTGCTGCAGCTCGGAGGCCATGCGCGCCAGGCCCGACGCCGCGTTCTGCGAGTCGGAGGCGCCGTCGCTCGTGCTGCGCGCCGCCTGGGCGACGCCTGTGATGTTCTGCGCGATCTCGGCGCTGCCGCGTGCGGCCTCGGTGACGTTGCGGGCGATCTCGTTGGTGGTGGCCGTCTGCTCCTCCACCGCGCTGGCGATCGTGTTCGAGATGTCGTTGATCTGGTTGATGATCGCGCTGATCTCGGCAATCGCCTGCGTCGCCCCGCGCGTGTCGCCCTGAATCGCCTCGATCTTCTGGCTGATGTCCTCGGTCGCCTTGGCGGTCTCCTTGGCCAGCTCCTTGACCTCGTTGGCGACTACCGCGAAGCCCTTGCCGGCCTCGCCGGCCCGCGCCGCCTCGATGGTGGCGTTGAGGGCCAGCAGGTTGGTCTGCTGCGCAATCGAGGTGATCACCTTGATCACCTTGCCGATCTCGGCGCTGCTCTCCCCGAGCTTGGCCACGGTGCTGTTGGTGGTCTCGGCCACGCGCACCGCCTGCGTCGCCACCTTGGCGGCGTCGTTGGCGTTCTTGGCGATCTCGCGGATGCTCGCGCCCATCTCCTCGGTGCCGGTGGCCACCGTCTGGACGTTGCGCGAGACTTCCTCGGAGGCCGCCGACACGACGTTGGCCTGCGCGGAGGTCTCCTCGGCGTTGGCGCCCATCTGCGTCGCGACCGCCGTGAGTTCCTCCGACGAGCTCGCCAGGGTCTGCGCGTTGTGGGCGATCGCCCCGACGCTGGCGCGCAGGTCGGCGAGGAACTTCTGCAGCCCCTCGCCCATCTGGCCGATGGCGTCGGCGCCGTGCACGGGCACCTCGCGCGTCAGGTCGCCGGCCGCCGCGGCATTGACCACGTCGAGGATCGCGTCGACCTTCTGCTGCAGCTCCTGCGCGGCCTGCCGCTCCCGCTCCCGCGACAGGCGGGCTTCCTCGGCCAGTCGCACGCTGTCGGTGATCACGGCCCAGCTGACCATCGTGCCGACGTACTCGCCCTTGTGGTCGCGGACGGCGCTCACCTGCAGCTCGAGGGTCTCCTCGCCGAGGCGGATGTTGGCCTTGTGCGGCAGGTTGGTCGGGTCGGCGAGCATCCGGCGCTGGTGCGACGGGTTCTTGTGGAAGATGTCGATGTTCTGCCCGAGGATCTGGTCGGCCTTGATGGGCAGGAGGTGTTCGATGGTCTTGAGCGTCGCCTTCGAGGCGGCATTCACGTAGCGGATGCAGAGGTCGCGATCCGCGTACATGATGTTGATGGGCGCGCTCTCCATCATGCTCATCACGCGCGCCATCTCGGCCTCGAGCTTCAGCTTCTCGGTCACGACCGCCCAGGTCGCCATCGCGCCGATGTAGGCGCCGGCGCGGTCGGTGACGGCGTGGACCTCGAGCTCGAGGGTCTCCGGACCGACGTGGATCTGCGCGTGGTACGGCAGGTTCTTCGGGTCGGCGAGCAGCCGCCGCTGGTGCGCGGGGTTCTTGTGGAAGACGTCGATCGACGTGCCGATCATGTCGTCGACCTTGACGGGCAGCAGGTGCTCGAGCGTCCTGAGCGTCTGCGTCGACGCCGGGTTCATGTAGCGGAGCGTCAGGTCGAGGTCCACGTACATGATGTTGATCGGCGCGAGATCGAGCATCGCCGTGTTGCGCGCCAGCTCGTCCTGGATCGTCGCGAGCTGCTCGCGGTACTTCGCGACCTCGCTCTCCCCCGCCACTGCCTGCGCCGCCGAGATGTTCTCTTCGGCGACGGCCGCCATGACCCCGCCCTTGAACCGACCGTTGGCCATCGAGGACTCCTTCTTGCGGGAACGCGTCCCGCCCTGCGGGACCGGGCGCGGCGTCGTGGCCGCGGCCGTGGTGTTGACGACATCCGACTGCAGCGGCGCGACCGCCGCGATCACTTCGGCCACCAGTGGCGCCGGCACCCCGACCTCGGCGAGGGCGGCCGACAGGTGCGTGGCGACCCGCCCGAAGTCCTCTGCCGTGATCGCCAGGTGCGCGTGCGCCGTCTTCATGTCGCGCCCCCGGTACACCTGCGGCCCGCCGAGCGCCTGGATGAAGAAGGCGTTCTGCCGGCCCTTGAGCCAGCGCATGTTGACGCCGGCGAAGTGGGGCGCGAGGGCCTCGTCGGCCAGGACGCGCACGTAGAACGCGTCGACGGCCGCCTTGATGGCCGGCACGCCGCCGAGGCGCTCGAACAGGGTGGTGAGCGGCACGGCCGCCACGGTCGCAGTGGACATCGGGGGGAGCTCCTTGTCGTCGGCCGCGGCCGCTCTAGTGGGCGCGCTCGCCCGCATCGCTGCCGTCGACGACGGCCGCGCGCTCCTCGTCGAGGAGCAGCAGCAGGCGGTCCTTCAGCTTGTACACGCCGCGCACCAGGTCGCGCGTCGGCCCGGCCAGCGTGTCCGGCGCCTGCTCGAACTGGGCCTCGGCAACCTCGACGACGTCGCCGATCTCGTCGACCAGCAGGCTGACGACGCCGTCGGACGTGCGGACCACCACGTTCATCGGCAACGCGCCGTCCTTGCGGTCGGCGAGCCCGAGGCGGCGCCGCAACTCGATCGCGGTGACGATCTGGCCCCGCAGGTTGATCAACCCCTCGACGACGGGCGGCGCCAGCGGGATGCGGGTGAGCTCCTGGTACCGGATCACCTCCTGCACCTTGAGCACCTCGACGCCGAAGTACAGCTGGTCCAGCATGAACGTCGCGACCTGGCGCGGAGGGGTCCGCTGGTCGGTGGCATGGGCGAATTCACTGGGCGTCATGACGGACCTCACGCGACCGCGGCTTCGAAGAGCCCGGCATCGGCGATGACGGCATCGGCATCGAGCAGGTCGGTGACCTGCTGCTGCAGCACGGTCGACCCGATGATGCCGCGGCGGCGATGCCGCTGGTCGACCACCACCACCTGCTGCACGATGTCGACGATGCGCTCGACGATCAGCCCGACGTGCTGGTCGTGGAACGAGAAGACGATGACCTGCAGCGGGTCGACCTGAGCCTCCGGCCGGTGGAAGTAGCGCGCCAGCGAGACGAGCGGCAGGATCTCGCCGCGGTACTGCACCACGGTCCGGTCGCCCGACTGCTCGAGCAGGCTGCGCGGGAACTCCTCGAGGCGGGCGACCAGCGACAGCGGCAGCGCCATGCGGTCGCGCTCGGAGGCCTGGAAGACCAGCAGCGTGCGCGTGTCCTCCGAGGTCGACGCGGCGGCCTCGGAACTCGCGGCGGCGGCGTTGCCGGACGACCGTGTCTCGGAGACGACCTGCGCCATCTGGCCGAGGCCGAGCACGTCGAGGATCAGCGCCACCCGCCCGTCGCCCATGATCGTCGCGCCGGCGAAGGCGGTGAGGCCCTTGAGCTGCTTGCCGAGCGGCTTGACCACAATCTCCTCGGTGTCGTGCACCGTCTCGACCACCAGCCCGAACTGCCGCTGGTCGGCCTTGAGCACCACGATGTTGACCGCATCGTCGGTCGTGTTGACCGGGTCGAGGCGCAGCGCCGAGTGCAGGTGGACGAGCGGCAGGAGGTTGCCGCGCAGGCGATAGAACAGCGCCTTGCCGATCCGCTCGATGCCCGACGAGGCCTGCATGCCCTCGAGGCGCACCAGCTCGAGGAGGCTGACCTGCGGGATGGCGAAGCGCTCGCCGCCCGAGGAGACCATCAGCGCCGGGATGATGGCCAGGGTGAGCGGGATCTTGATCTTGAGCGTCGTGCCGCTGCCGGCCACGCTCTGGATGTCGACGGTGCCGCCGATCTTCTCGATGTTCGTCTTGACGACGTCCATCCCGACGCCACGGCCCGACACGTTGGTGATCTTCTCGGCGGTCGAGAACCCCGGCAGGAAGATCAGCTTGATGACGTCGTGGTCCGAGAGGCGCTGCGACTGGTCGGTGGTGACCAGGCCGCGCTGCAGCGCGCGCTGCCGCACCTTCTCGGCGGCGATGCCGGCGCCGTCGTCACTGATCTCGATGTTGATCTGCCCACCCTCGTGGAAGGCCCGCAGCCGGATGGTGCCCTCGGCGCGCTTGCCGCGCGCGATGCGGTCGGCCGGCGACTCGATGCCGTGGTCCACCGAGTTGCGGATGATGTGGGTGAGCGGATCCTTGATCGCCTCGATGATCGTGCGATCGAGGTCGGTCTCCTTGCCCTCCATCTCGATGCGGACCTGCTTGCCGCACATCGAGGCGAGGTCGCGGACGACGCGCGGGAACTTGCTCCACACGTTGCCGATCGGCTGCATGCGCGTCTTCATGACGCCTTCCTGCAGCTCGGAGGTGACCAGGTTCAGGCGCTGCGTCGCGTTGACGAAGGAGGCGTCGTTCTGCGTGGTGGTGAACTGCAGGATCTGGTTGCGCGCCAGCACCAGCTCGCCGACCAGGTTCATCAGCTTGTCGACCAGGCCGACGTCGACCCGCAGCGAGCTGTCGGACACGGCGCCCTTGCGATCGTCGGTGGTCACCGGCTCGGCGTCCTCGGCATGCGCCACGACGGCCTCGGCCACCGGAGCCGGGGGCGGCGGGGCCGGTGCGGCCGGCGCGGCGGCGGACGGCACTTCGACGACGGCGGGCGCGGCGACGGGCGGCGCCGCGGGAGCGGCCACCGTCCTGGCGGCCTGGCCCTTCTGCTCGTTCAGTTCCTGCAGCCGCTGGATGACGGCGGTGTAGTCGGCATCGCCCTCGGCCCCCGTGCTCTCGATGGCCGCCAGGATCTCGCGGATGGCGTCCACCATGCCCAGCAGGCCCGTGGTGATGTCGGCATCGAGCACCATGTCGCCATCGCGCAGGCGGCTCAGGAGGCTCTCGCCCACGTGGCTCACGCCCTCGAGCTTGGTGAAGCCGAGGAAGCCGCAGGTCCCCTTGATCGTGTGGATGGCCCGGAAGACGCTGCCGAGCGTCTCGCGGTTGCGCGGATCCTTCTCCAGCTCCACCAGGTCCTGATCGAGCCGATCCAGGCCCTCGTGGCTTTCGATCAGGAATTCTCGAATGAGATCGTCGGACTCGCTCACGGCGTTGCCTCCGCGCCAGGGTGCCGAAGGGCAGTCTGGCTACGCACAGGAATCGACTGTCGGATTGCAGTCTTGAATGTGACTGCCCCGCCGATGCCTGCGATGTCGGTGCTGAGCTTCAAGGGACGTGCCAGGCGGAACTGCACGGGTTCGGCCCGGATGGCTGAGGGAATCGCGGGGTCCAGCGGGCGGACTGCCGATGGTGCGTCGACCATGACAGTCCGCCGACATGAACCTGCGATAGGTCCGCGGCGACTTACGCCTTGAACCCGGACACGAGCTGCTGCAGCTCGCTGGCGAGCTTGGCCAGGCCGGCCGACGCGTTCTGCGAGTCGGAGGCGCCGTCGCTCGTGCTGCGCGCCGCCTGGGCGACGCCCGTGATGTTCTGGGCGATCTCCGCCGTGCCGCGCGCCGCCTCGGTGACGTTGCGCGAGATCTCGTTGGCGGTCGCCGTCTGTTCCTCCACCGCGCTGGCGATGGTGCCGGAGATGTCGTTGATCTGGTTGATGATCGCGCTGATCTCGGCGATCGCCTGCGTCGCCCCGCGCGTGTCGCCCTGGATCGCCTCGATCTTCTGGCTGATGTCCTCGGTCGCCTTGGCGGTCTCCTTGGCCAGCTCCTTGACCTCGTTGGCGACCACCGCGAAGCCCTTGCCGGCCTCGCCGGCCCGCGCCGCCTCGATGGTGGCGTTGAGGGCCAGCAGGTTGGTCTGCTGCGCAATCGAGGTGATCACCTTGATCACCTTGCCGATCTCGGCGCTGCTCTCCCCGAGCTTGGTGACCGTGGCGTTGGTGGTGTCGGCGACGCGCACCGCCTGCGACGCCACCTTGGCGGCGTCGGCGGCGTTCTTGGCGATCTCGCGGATGCTCGCGCCCATTTCCTCGGTGCCGGTGGCCACCGTCTGCACGTTGCGGCTCACCTGCTCGGAGGCCGCCGACACGACGTTGGCCTGCGCGGAGGTCTCCTCGGCGTTGGCGCCCATCTGGGTGCTCACCGCCGTGAGTTCCTCGGCCGAGCTCGCCAGGGTGTCGGCATGGGCCGAGATCTGCAGCAGCAGCTGCTTGAGGCGTTCCTGCTGCCGGACGCGCTCGGTGATGTCGGTGGCGTACTTGACGACCTTGAACGGGGCGCCGTTCATGTCGAGGATCGGGTTGTACGAGGCCTGAATCCAGACCTCCTTGCCGCCCTTGCCCAGGCGCCTGTACTCGGCGGCCTGGTAGCGGCCGGCCCGGAGGTCGGCCCAGAACTGCTGGTACTCGCTGCTGGCCGCGTAGGCCGGCTCCACGAACATGCGGTGGTGCTTGCCCTGCACCTCGTCGAGACGGTAACCGAGCGTCGCGAGGAAGTTGTCGTTGGCGGTGCGGATGGTGCCGTCGAGATCGAACTCGATCACCGCCTGCGCCTTGCTGATGGCTGCGAGCTGGCCTTCGAAGTCGGCGTTGCGGAGCTTGCTCGCCGTGATGTCGGTGGCGAACTTGACGACCTTGAACGGGCGGCCGTTGAGGTCGAAGATCGGGTTGTAGGAGGCCTGGATCCAGACTTCCTTCCCGCCCTTGCCGATGCGCTTGTACTCGGCGGCCTGGAACTTGCCGGCGCCGAGGTCGGCCCAGAACTGCTGATACTCGCGGCTCTGCGCGAACGCCGGCTCGACGAACATCCGGTGGTGCTTGCCCTGGATCTCGTCGAGGCGGTAGCCGAGCGTGGTGAGGAAGTTGTCGTTGGCGGTACGCACGGTGCCGTCGAGTTCGAACTCGATCACCGCCTGCGCCTTGCTGATGGCCGCGAGCTGGCCGGCATAGTCGGCGCTCTGCAGCTTGCTCTGGGTCGTGTCGGTGGCGTACTTGACGACCTTGAACGGCTTGCCGTCGGGTCCGATGATCGGGTTGTAGGAGGCCTGGATCCAGACTTCCTTGCCGTTCTTGCCGATCCGCTTGTACTCGGCGGCCTGGTACTTGCCGGCGCGCAGGTCCGACCAGAACTGCTGGTACTCACGACTGGCCGCGTAGGCGGGCTCAACGAACATGCGGTGGTGCTGCCCCTTGATCTCGTCGAGGCGGTAGCCGAGCGCATGCAGGAAGTTCTCGTTGGCGCTGATGATCGTGCCGTCCATCTCGAACTCGATCACGGCCTGGCTCTTGTCGAGCGCGGCCAGCTGTCCCCGCAGGGTCAGGAGTTCGAAGTCGGCGTCGTGTGTCTGGTCGGTCTGTTGTGAACTCAGGGCCAATGCGCCCCGGTTCCTCGGCGTTCCCATGGTGGGCTTCCTCCCCGCGCCTCCCGCCCTTCCCTGGCGAGGGACGCAACGTGGTTGGGATGAACGCCCGGGCGGCGGTCGGCGTCGTGCTGGCGCGCAGCTCGTGGCGCACTGCTGGACTTCAAGTCCGGTGCCAGCGCGTGCCGGCACCAATTCCTCCACAAAAGCCGCGAATCCGTCGCGGCGGCCTCGCGCGTCCTGCCCTTGGTTATGTGTGTGCGGCGTCCGACACGGTCGAGCGTCCGACAAGGCAAGGCATTTCAGAGCCCGATGGCGGTGCCACTGCCGGCCCGCTCGCGGAGCACGCCCTGCAGGTGCTGCTCCACGCGGCCGAACTCCGCGCACACGGCCTCGGCCATCGTCGCCAGCGTGGCGGCCGGCGCGCCACTGTGGCCGGCCTGTTCGAGCCGGCTGGCCAGTTCCTGCAGGTACGAGGCGCCCAGGTTGCCCGCGCTGCCCTTGACCGAGTGCGCCACGCGGGCCACCGGCCCGGCCTCGAGCGGCCGGCCGCGCAAGTCGCGCAGGCGCTCGGGCGTGTCGCGCAGGAACAGCGACACGAGTTCGACCACCAGGTCGGGCTCTCCCGGTTCCTGGAGCGAGGCGAGCATCTCGAGCACTTCGGCATCGACGGGAGGTGGCAGGGGCTGGGGCATGTCCATCGGGGTCGTCCTCGGGGCGGCGGCGGGTGCGGCCTGGGCTGTCGACGGCAGCCGGGGCGCGGGCACGGCGCGCAGCGTGGTCATGAAGCGGAGGTCCTGGGCCGGCGTCGCGTAGCACACCCGCATGCCGGGCGCGTCGCGATCTGCATCGCGGCCGATGCGGGCCACGACCGGGTCGCCGATCGACACCTCCTCCCCGCGCTGCCGGAGCGCGGTCTGGAGGCGGCTGCTGATGATCGTGGCCATCTCGCCCAGGGTGGCCGACACGTCCGCGTCGGTCACCACGTCGCCGGCCTGCAGGTACTGCGCGGTCATCCGCTCGCTCATGGCGCGCGGCGCGCAGATCAGGAACTCGAGGTCGCAATCCTCGCGGTCGAGCCGCAGCGCGACCCGCACGAGGTCGTCGCCGGGCGCGGGCGGCTGGCTGCTCGGCGTGGCGAGCACTTCGATGCCGAGCATCATCCCGAAGACCTGCTCGGTGGCCGAGATCATCTGCGGCCGCAGATCGGCCCGCGACGCAAGGGCGCGCTGCTCGGGAGGCTCCTCGACGACGAGCCGCGCGAACTGCTGCCGGAAGCTCTCGGCGACGAAGGTCCGCTGCAGCACGGCGTCGGCGTCGACGACCGGCTGGTTGACGTCGCCGGTCACCGCCGCGACGACGCGGACCGACGACAGTTCGGGCAGGCTGCGCAGCTTGCGCAGCAGCATCGGCGTGGCGATGGCCCCGAGGTCCTGCCCGACGATCACCAGCGACGGGCGCTGGTCGAGGCAGGTCCGCAACCCTTCGGCCCCGGCCGCCGCCTCGACGACGATGTAGTCACGCAGGCTCTCGCGGACCATGCGTCGGAAGTCGGCGTCGCCGTCGACGACCAGGACGCGCGAGCCCTTGGGCACGCCCGAGAGGCTGCGCGAGGGCTGGCCGGGCGACGCCTTGAGGCGCGCCAGGATCTCCTGGATGCGGTCGGCCACGTCCAGCGGCCGCAGCGGCTTGGCCAGGTAGGCCGAGATGCCGTGACGCACCAGTTGTCGCACCTTCGACTCGTCGCGAACCGACGAGAGCACGATGACCGGCAGGTGTCGCAGCGACGGCGTGCGCCTGATGGCCTCCAGCGTCTCGATGCCGTCCATGAGCGGCATCATCACGTCGAGCACGACGAAGTCCACCTGCTGCCGGCCCAGCAGGTCGAGCGCCTCGAGGCCGTTGGTGGCTTCACTGACGGTGCAACCGGCTTTCCTGCGCAGGATCCGGGACAGGAGCAGGCGCACGTTCGGCTGGTCGTCGACGATCAGGGCCTTCATGATGGCCCCCGCTCGTCGGATCGAGGCCGGGGGTGCGCGCAGGACGTCACATGTGCGGAATCGGCACGAGGCGTGGCAGCCTTCAACCCGGGACCGTCCCGACGGCGGGGCTCAGGACGCCGAGGCGCCAGCCGTCGTCGGCGCGTGGCGCGGCACCGGGCGCAGATAGGCCGTGAACCGGATGTCGCCCGCCGCGTTGTGGAAGCCGACGCCCGCCCAGGTGTCGGCCACGGCCAGCGTCTCGGCCAGCACCGACACCAACGGCAGGCCGATGGTCACCTCGTCGCCGCGGCCGCGCAGGGCGTTCTGGAGCCGTCCGCTGATGATGTTGGCCACCTCCTGCAGGGTCGATGCGACGTCCTCGTCGGTGACGACCTCGGCACCTTGCAGGAAGAGCGCCGTCATGCGCTCGCTCATCTCGCGGGCCGTCGCCACGCCGAACTCGAGGTCGCTGTCCTCGGCCGGCAGCGACAGCACCACGCAGGCGTGGTCGGCACCGGCGGCCGGCGGCGGCGGCTCGACGGCATCGGCGAAGACCTCGATGCCGAGCATCATCCCGAACACCTGCTCGGTCGCCGAGATCATCTGCGGGCGCAGTTCCGGGCGGGCCAGCAGCACCCGCTGCTCCGGCGAGCCGCCGGTGACCAGGCGGGCGAACTGCTTCTTGAACGCCTCGGGGACGAAGGTGCGCTGGATGATGGCGTCGGCATCGGCCAACGGGGCCTCGTTGCCGCGCGAGCCGGCGACCACCACGGGCACCGAGGCCAGGGTCGGCAGGCTGCGGAGCTTGCGCAGGAACAGCGGCGCCGGCACCGCGCCGAGATTCTGTCCGAGCAGGATGGCGGCGGGCCGACCGTCGAGGCAGGCCCGCAGGCCCTGCGCGCCGCCCTCCGCTTCGGCGATCACGTACTGGTGGCCGAGCGTCGACCGCACGAAGTGTCGGAAGTCGGCATCGCCGTCGACCACGAGGATCTGGGCGCCATCGGGCAGCCCGAGCAGCGTCCTCCCCTGCCCCTGCTGCGGCGCGTGCGTGCTCGCGCCGAGCGAGGCCACGAAGCGCTGCACGCGCGCCGACGCGTCCGAGGGACGGAGCGGCTTGGTCAGGTAGGCGCTGACGCCGAGCGACACCAGCTGGCGCACCTGCGCCTCGTCGCGCACCGCCGACAGCACCATGACGGGCAGGGTGCGCAGTTGCGGCGTGTTCCTGATCGCTTCGAGCGTCTCGATGCCGTCCATGATCGGCATCATGATGTCGATCACGACGAAATCGAAGTGGTGACGAGCCAGCAGGTCGAGGGCCTCGATGCCGTTGGTCGCCTCGGTGACCGCGCAATCGACCTCGCGCCTGAGGATGCGCGACAGGAGCAGGCGAACGGTCGGTTCGTCGTCAACGATCAGGGCTTTCACGGTGTGCGCGTCGGCGGCGTGGGGAGGTCGCGGCGCTCCGCGGGCGCCGGCCACGCGGCTCGAGGGTTACATTACCATCCTTCGATCCGACAGCGGCGGCTGGCGCGAGCGAGTGCGTCAGTGCCCGGGGCGCGTCGCCTCGGCCGGGTGCGCGGCCGGCGCGGACGCGTGCCCCTGAGGGGGCGCCGTCGTCGCGGCCGCATGCGCCTCCGGGGCGGCCGGCGAGGGATGTTCCGGCGCCACAGGCGCCTGGCCCGCGGCTTTCGCGATTCGCGGCACCTGGTCGTTCTGCACGACGATCGAGACCCGACGGTTGCGCGGGTTCAGGGGCTCCTCGGGGGTGCGCAGGATCGTGTCGGCGAATCCCCGGATCGCCTTCACGTGCCTCGGCGGCAGCCCTGCGTCCTCCATGATGCGGCGCGCCGCGTTGGCGCGGTCGGCCGACAGCTCCCAGTTCGTGTACGAGTGGTCCCTGCCGAACGGCTGCGCGTCGGTGTGCCCCTCGATGGCGATCGCCTGTGGCAGCTGCGCGAGTTCCCGGGCGATGATCTGGAGCACCTCGCGGGTCTCGGACTTCACCTGCGAACTGCCCGAGTCGAAGAAGGTGGAGGTGCCGCCCTCCTGCAGCTCGATGCGCAGGCCCTCGGCCGTGACCTTGATCTCGATCAGGTCCTCGAGGTTCTTGAAGCCGGGGATGGCCTTGATGTTCTCCTTGATCCGCTCCGCCGCGCGCTGCAGCGCCGCGGTCGCCGCCGCGACGTCGGGCGTCGCGCTGCTGCCCGCCCCGTTGCCGACGATGCCGGCGCCCGCGGCGATGGGCGACCTGCCGTGCTCGTACTCGAAGATGCCGGGATCCTGGAAGTAACCGGCCACCGCGTTCTTGACCGCAGGACTCTGGTTGACCAGCCACATCACCAGGAAGAACGCCATCATGGCCGTCACGAAGTCGGCGTAGGCGACCTTCCACGCCCCGCCGTGGTGGCCGCCATGGCCCCCCTTCTTCTTCTTGATGATGATGACGGGCGCGTGCTGGGCTGCCATCGTGCTGTCCTAGGCCGCGGCCGCGACGTCGGCCTTCTGTCCCTTGCAGGCCTGCTCGGTCTCGGTGAACGTGGGGCGGACGTCCTCGGGCAGCGTGCGTCGAGCGAACTCGACGGCGATCGCCGGCGGGAAGCCCTTGTAGACGGCCAGCAGGCCGGCCTTGATGCACGTGAGGTAGCGGCCTTCGGCCTCCACCTGGTGCTCCATCCCCACCGACATCGGCTGCACGAAGCCGTACGAGGCCAGGATGCCGAGGAAGGTACCGACCAGCGCCGCCGCGACGCTGTGGCCAATCTCCTCGGGCGGGCCGCCGATCTTCTGCATCGTGATGACGATGCCCAGCACGGCGGCGACGATGCCGAGCCCGGGCAGCGCGTCGGCCACCTTGCCGAGCGTCTGCGCCGGCTTGAGCGCCTCGTGGTGGTGCACCTCGAGGTCCTCGTCCATCAGCGACTCGAGGTCGTGCGGCGTGACGCCGCCGAGGATGATCACGCGCACCGAATCCGACAGGAACGACACCGCGTGGTGGTTGGCCAGGAACGTCGGGAACTTGCTGAAGATCGTGCTCTTCTCCGGCTCCTCGACATGGGCCTCGAGCGCCATGACGCCCGACTGCTGCGTCAGGCGATACAACTGGTACTGGAGCGCCAGGAGGTCGAGGTAGATGTCCTTGGTCGGCGGGGTCCGGAAGAACCCGCCGAATCGCGCCAGCAGGGCCTTGATGAGCGAGATCGGCGTGCCGATGACCAGCGCCCCGAGCGCCGCGCCGCCGATGATGATGAACTCGTTCAGCTGCCACAGCGCGCCGAGAACGCCGCCGTGCATGAGGAAGCCACCGGCGACCGAACCGAGCACGATCAGGGACCCGACGATGAGCAGCATGTCAGGAATCCTCTAGGCGACGTCGGCCGCGACCTCGCGGTCGAGCACGCGCAGCCAGCTGTGGACCAGGGCAGGGTCGACGGTCTGTCCCGCCAGCGCAACCAGTTCCGCGCAGGCCCGGATGCCGACGGCAGCCGGCTGCCCGGGCCACCATCCGTGACTGGCCAGGTCGAAGTCGCGCACGAGGCGGGCGATGCGGGCAGCCAGCGGGATCTCGTCGCCGTGCAGGCCGAGCGGCAGGCCGTCGCCGTCGAACCGCTCGCTCACCGCGAGGGCCGCCGGCGCCAGGTGCGCCAGGGCCGGCACGGCCTGCAGCAGATCGTGCGCCGCGCGCCGGCGCTGCCATTCCAGCCAGGGGTTGTCGGCGCGAGCCACCACGGCCAGCGCGCCGATGTCGGCAAGCAGCGCCACGTCGTGCGCGACCTGCGTGGCCTGGTCGTCGAGTTCGATCGCCTCGGCCAACAGGCGCGCCCACTCGGCCGTCCGTCGGGCGCGGGCGGCGAGCGCCCGGTCGCGGCGGGCCAGGGCCGACAGCAAGAGAGAGGTCGGGGCCACGCCGGCCGCCGCTGCGGCGGTCAACAGGCCTTGCACGTGGGTCAGGACCCCGGTCGGGTCGGCGGCGGCCGACGCGCGCGGCGAGTCGGGGGGCGGCGACACCAGGGAGAGCAACGAGGACGCGTCGAGAGAACCGTGCATGAGAGGCTCCGGAGAGCAGGACCGACCTGCCGCTCCGCACGGGCAATCGGCCCGAGCCGCGCCTCACTTCAATGGCTGGACCTTCCCGCCCCCCTGCCCCCCGCCGGTAGGGGTTCCGGCGGGCCACCACTACCGTTGGTTGGCGTGGCGACGGCTCAGGCCCGCGCGATCGGCATGCGCCACCCGGTGCCGAACGCGCGCGAGGTGACCTTGAGCACGGGCGCGGCCTGCTTGCGCTTGAACTCGGAGATCCGGACCAGGCGGAGCACCTGTCGCACCACCTCGCCGTCGAAGCCTTCCTCGACCAGCGCCGCGCCATCGAGGCACCGCTCGACGTGGCCCTCGAGAATGGCGTCGAGCACGTCGTACGGCGGCAGGCTGTCCTGATCGGTCTGGTTCGGCCGGAGCTCCGCCGACGGCGCCTTGGTGATCGTCGCCTCCGGAATGACGACGCCGCCGCGGTTCACCCAGCGCGCGACCCGGTAGACCAGCGTCTTGTAGACGTCGGCGATCACGGCCAGCGCCCCGTTCATGTCGCCGTACAGCGTGCAGTAGCCGGTCGCCAGTTCCGACTTGTTGCCGGTGGTGAGCAGCAGGGCGCCCGTCTTGTTGGACAGCGCCATCAGCAGGGCGCCGCGGATGCGCGCCTGCAGGTTCTCCTCGGTCACGTCCGGCGCCAGGCCGGCGAACGGTCCGGCCAGCACCCCGTCGTAGGCCGTCATGACCGGCGCGATCGGCAGCGTCTGCGTGCGGATGCCGAGCGTGGCGGCAAGGGTCTCGGCGTCGGCCACGCTGCCCTGGCTCGAGTACGGCGACGGCATCAGCACGCCGGTCACGTGCTCGCGTCCGAGGGCCTCGACGGCGATGACGGCCGTGAGCGCCGAGTCGATGCCTCCGGAGAGCCCCAGCAACGCGTCGCGGAACCCGCACTTGCGCGCGTAGTCGCGCACGCCGAGCACGAGCGCGGCGAACACCTCGGCCTCCACGGGCGTCTCGTCAGGGACGACCGCACGCACCGGCGAGGACGTGTCGACGATGACGGTGTCCTCGGCAAACGCCGCGCCACGGGCGACACAGGTGCCGTCGGGTGCGAAGGCCAGGGAGCGCCCGTCGAAGACGAGGTCGTCGTTGGCGCCGACCTGGTTGGCGTACAGCGCCCACACCCCGTACTTGCGCGCCAGGTGCGCCAGCAGCCGCTCCCGCTGCGCCAGCTTGCCCTGCGCGTACGGCGAGGCCGACATGTTGACCATGACCGGCGTCGCCAGGTCGCGCAGTGCCGCCACCGGGTCGCCGCCATAGCGACGCGTGGTCCAGACGTCGGGGTCGTTCCACACGTCCTCGCAGATGCTCACCGCGACGCGGCGCTCACCCACCGCGAGCGCCCCCACGGCGCGACCGGGCTCGAAATACCGGTCCTCGTCGAACACGTCGTAGGTGGGCAACAGCGTCTTGGCGAATGACTCCCCCACCGTGCCTGCCCGCAGGTGCACCGCAGCATTGAGCAGCGGCCGGCCGGCCTCGACGCCGGAGGGCACGGGCATCCCCAGCAGCACGCCCGGCGCGGTCGCGAGCGACGCGGCAAGGCGATCGGCGACCTCACGGCAGCGCGCCACGAAGCCCGGCATCAAGAGGAGATCGCGCGGTGGATAGCCGGTCAGTGCCATCTCGGGCGTCACGCACAGGTCGGCGCGGCTGCCGATGGCACGCACCGCCGCTTCGATGCGGGCGGCGTTGGCGTCGAGCGCCCCGACGGTGGGGTCGAGCTGGAGGAGCGCGATGCGCATGCGCGTCGCGATCTTAGCAGGGGGCCGCGCAGGCCGCCGCACCAAGCGAGGGCCTGTCGGCGGAACGCCGGCCGGGCGGCAGGAGAATCACTCCCCGGCGAAGACGCGACCGCTCGGGAGGTTCGAGGGGGCTGAACTGGCCGCGGCGCCGTTGGGCGATCCGGCGCGGCCGGGTTCCTCGGCCCGCGCGGTGCCCTCATTGAGGATGACGATGTCGACGCGCCGGTTGCGGGCGCGATCGGCCGGGGTGTCGTTGGGCACGCGAGGGTGGAACTCGCCGTACCCGGCCGCCGACAGGCGGGCTGGCAGGACGCCGACCTGCTCGACCAGGAACGTGACCACCGAGGTGGCGCGTGCCGTCGAGAGCTCCCAGTTCGACCGGAACCGACCGCCCTGGATCGGGACGTCGTCGGTATGCCCCTCGACGCGGAGCTTCGTGTCGGGGTCGCTGCCGATGGTGGCCGCCAGCCCGGCCAGGATCTCGCGCGCCTCGGGCGCGAGATCCGCGCTCCCGGTCGGGAAGCTGCCGGCCTCGCGCAGCGACACCACGATGCCCCGCCTGTCGATCTCGACGTCCACGGCCGTGCCCGCGAGACGCTCCCTGATGATCTGCGCCAGTCGTCGCTCCCGCTCCTCCGGGGAGGGGACGGCCCGCGTCTTGCCATCGGCCTTGCGCGCCGGCGCCGTGTCGGGCGACGGCACCGCGAGGCCACGCGAGTCGAAGGCTTCGTTCATCGACTCCACCATGGACGACAGCTTCCTGGCGTCGACGGTGGAGATGGCGTACATCGTCGTGAAGAACGCAAACAGCAGGGTGATGAAGTCGGCGTAGGAGACCAGCCAACGCTCGTGACTCGGTGCGTGCGCGACGCGCTTGCGGCGCCCGCGCCGGTCGGCCGTCACGCGGCCCTCCGCCTCGCCCCCGCCGGAGCTGCGGCTTCATCGGCGGCGAGCAGGCCGCGCAGCTTCTGGTCGATCATCCGCGGGTTCTGGCCTTCCTGGATCGCGAGCACGCCTTCGAGGATCACCTCGCGGCGCCGCGCCCGGCGCTGCGCCCGCCCGCGCAGCTTGGCCGCGATCGGCAACAGGATCAGGTTGGCCGATCCGACGCCGTAGACCGTGGCCACGAACGCCACGGCGATGCCGGCGCCGAGCTTGCTCGGATCGCTGAGGTTCTCCATCACGTGGATGAGCCCGAGCACCGCGCCGAGGATGCCGACCGTCGGAGCGTATCCGCCGGCCGCCTCGTACACACGCGCCGGACCTTCCTCGAACTCCTCGCGCCCGTCGTTCTCGGCTTCGAGCATGGCGCGGAGCGTCGTGGGGTTGGTGCCATCCACCGCCAGGCGCAGTCCGCGGCGCATGAAGGGATCGGGGATCGAGTCCAGTTCGTCCTCGAGCGAGAGGATGCCGTCCTTGCGGGCCTTGATCGCCAGGCGACCGATCACGTCGAGCACCTGGGTGGCCGGCGGGAGGTCGTCGACGAACACGTCGCGAAGGCTGCGCCAGGCCTGCTTCACGTCACGCAGCGGATGGCTGAGCAGGACGGCGCCGAGCGTGCCGCCGAAGACGATGAGCGCGGCCGCGCCCTGCAGCAGCGAGGCGAGCTTCCCGCCCTCGGCCACGTGTCCGCCGACGATCATCGCCACGCCGAGTGGCAGCCCGATCAGCGACAGCGAATCCCAGGCGCGAGCGGGGGTCCTGGTGGCCACGCGCTACTCCACGGCGCGGAGCGCCGTGACCTCCCCACGACGCTCCCGCACCGGCGGCGCCAGCAACCCGCGCTTGTACTCCTGGACCCGCGCGACGATGTCGTCGGGCGCATCACGGACGAGCAGCTTCTCGCCGTTGGCGAGCGCGATGACGGTGTCGGGGTTGAACTCGATCCACGTGATCTGGTCGATGTTCACCAGCAACGCCGTGCCATCGAGGCGAGTGACGCGGATCATGCGACCTCCGGGGCGGGCAGGCGGCGCGCCGCCGCGATGACCCGCGACAGCGGCGCCGCACGCGGGTCGAGGCCGTCGGCCCACAGGGCATCGGCGAGGCAGCGGGCGAATGCGAGGTCGGCGGGCGTGTCCACGGTGAGATGGAGGTCGGGCGCCCGGAGCGCGGGCGGCGCGGACGGGACCGTGCGCACGACGCCCTCGGCCCGGCGGACCCACGGCGTCACGTGCTCGCGATCGTAGGGCGTCGAGGCCTCGCGCTGCGCCTGCAGCAGGATGTCGCGACGCACGCCTTCCACGGCCGTCCCCACAGGCAGGCCCTCCTCGACGCCGTAATCGGCACCGTCGGCGAGCGCCTTGAGGATGCGCGCGGGCGCCTCGGAGTCCACGAACGGGTTGTCGGCGGTGGCCCTGAGGACGATCTCGGCGTCGGGATGGGCCTGCGCCACCAGCGCATAGCGCGCCAGCACGTCGTCTTCCGGCCCGGCGAAGGCCTGCGCGCCGAGCCGCTCGGCAGCCGCGACCACCTCCCGGTCCTCCGGACGCGTCGTGGTGGCGACGACCACGGGACCGACCGCGGCCGCACGCAGCCGGGTGACGCAGTACTCGAGCAGCGGCCAGCGACCGATCGGGGCCAGCACCTTGCCGGGCAGCCGGTGCGACCCGAGCCGCGCCTGCAGGACGACCAGCGCCGTCACGCGTTCCCTCCGGCCAGGCTGCGCATCCTCGGCGCGAGCACTTCGGCGTCGGCGTCGGTGAGGAAGAGCGAGGCCTCGTGGCTGCTCATCCGCAGGCCGTCGGTGAACTCGCCGATGCACGGGCGAAGTGCCTCACGGCGCCCCGCCCGGATCGTCCACTCCGCGAAGTCGGCGCCCGCCGCGAGGGTCAACTGGATGCCGCCGCTGAACCGCGGGTTGATCTCGAAGATGATCGGCGTGCCGTCGACGACCCGGCACTGCACGTTGACGGCGCCGCGGAACTCGAGCACCTCGGCACACCGGACCGCCAGGTCCATCAGGACGGGACTCTTCACGGTGCGGCCGCGATCGCTCACGCCCGACCTGATCACCAGGCGCTGGCGAGGCACGACCGAGATCGGCCGGCCCTGAAGGTCGCAGAACATGTCGATCGTGTACTCCGGACCGTCGAGGTACTGCTGCACGACGGGGTCCTCGACGTACTCGAGGAAGAAGTCGAGGTGTGCCGGCGTCAGGGCCGGGAACGCGCCGACGCTGCCACGACCGCGCCGCGGCTTGACGAACAAGGGTGGCGGCAGGCCGCGCGCCCGCACCTCGTCGGGCGTCCACGTGTCGGCCACGGGGATGCCATGCGACTGCAGGTGCCTGGCCGTGCGCAGCTTGTCTCGGCAGATGTGCGCCGTCGCGGCACTCGGTGCCATGACCACGACGCCGGCGCGCGCGAAGCGGTCAGCGGCCTGCGCGATGATCCCGAGTTCGTCGTCGATGGTCGGCACGAGCACGCCCACGTCGTGGGCGACGCACACGTCCAGCAGCGCGTCCACGTAGTCGGGCGCGTCGCTGCGCGGGACCGCGGCGGCCAGGTCGGCGACGTGCACGGCCGGCGAGAACGGGTCGATGTCGGTGGCGATGACGCGCCCGCGCGGCGTCAGCCGCCCCTGCGCCTGCTGCAGCGCGCGGACGAGCGCGACGCGACGCGACGCCGCCGTCACCAGCACGTCAGGCCGGATCACGGTGGCCTCCTCCGTCGGAGTGCGGGCCGAGATCCGCGGGCTCGAACGCGGCACCCGCGGCAATGGCGCGCGGGGCACGCGCGCCGATGAGGGCGCGGGCGTACTCGGCGCCGAGCGCGCCCTGCGGTCGCAGGGCCGCGACGTCGGCCGCCTCGATGCGCGCCCCGGCCGCGATCGCCCGGCGCGCATACAGCCCACGCCGGCTGGGGACGATGTTGGCGACCTCGGCCGGCATCGGGGCGCGGCGCCCCTCGCCCGTCGCGGCGTGCGCCCGCGCGAGACGGTCGACGATGTCCCGCAGCTGTTCGGGCGAGGACGACACGGGTGCGTCGATCGCATCGGTGCCCGGCAGGTGGACGTGACGCTCGTACAACGTCGCCCCCTGCGCGTAGGCCAGCAACGCCGCGTCGCCGCCCATCCCGTGGTCGCTCAGGCCGGTGGGCAGCTTGTACTCGCCCGCCAGCGTGCCCACCGCACGCAGGTTCTGCTGCGCATCAGGCGTCGGGTACGCCGACACGCAGTGCAACAGCGCGAGCGACCGGGCTCCGGACCCGACCGCCCAGTCGATGGCGTTCCAGACGTCGCCCTCGTTGCTCATGCCGGTCGACAGCACCACCGGACGTCCGGTCCTGGCCACCTGCTCGATGAGCATCACGTGGGTCAGATCCCCGCTGGCCACCTTGAACGCGTCGATGCCGAGACCATCGAGCATCTCGACCGACCGGCTGTCGAAGGCGGTGGCGATGACAGCCAGCTGCCGATCGCGGGCGTGCTGGACCAGGTCCGCATAGGCCTCGTCGGCCAGTTCGAAGCGGCCGAAGAAGGCACGCAGCGAGGCCGCCTGGACGTGCACCGGCGCTGGCGCGTCGGCCACCAGCAGCTCGTCGGCATCGAAGACCTGCAGCTTGACCGCCCAGGCGCCGGCATCGGCACAGGCGTCCACCAGGCGATGCGCCAGCGACGGGTCGCCATTGTGATTGAGGCCGATTTCGGCGATGACGCGCATCGGTGCGCCCGGCGCGATCGACTGCCCGGCAATCTCAGCAGGCACGGACATGGCGATCCTCCAGCAAGCGTGCCACCAGGGGCGGCACGTCGGCGAGCGTGCGCGCGACGGCATCGGCCGGCGTCGTCGCGATCGCGGTGGCCCGATCCGGCAGCCAGATCGTACGCAGGCCGAGGGCCGCGGCGCCGGCGATGTCCTTCTGCGGATGGTCGCCCACGAAGACGGCGCGGCCCGCGTCGACGCCGAGGGCGCGGAGAGCCGCGACGAAGCATCCACGGGCGGGCTTGCCTTCCGGAGCGTGCTCCTGCGCGTACGTCACGACGTCGACGTGCGCGGCCAGGCCGAGCGCGGCCACCTTGGCGCGCTGCGTGCCGGGCAGGCCGTTGGTCAGCACGCCCAGGCGACGCCCCTGCCCCCGCAACGCGGCGAGCACCTCGCGCGAGGTGCGTGGCAGCCGCAGCCGCGGCGCATGGGTCCTGATGATCTCGACGTACCTCGGCACCTCGGCGACCGGCAGGGCGTAGGCGGCGCAGAACGCCTGCAGGAGCCCCTCCCTGCCGTGACGCCGGAAGCGGCGCGCCAGGAACCGGAAGAGGACCCGGGCCGGCATCCCGGTCTCGTCGGCCACGACCCGCGCCAGCGCCGCGTGGCCACTGAGCACGAACCGCCGCTCCCGGTAGAGCGTGTCGTCGAGGTCGAAGATGACCGCCACAGGCTCAGGCACGACCGCGTCCCTCCGCGAGGTCGCGGATCGCCCGCGCCACGCGATCCGCGCCGCGGCCGTCGATGAGGCGCGGTCCCTCGATCGCCACGCGACGTCGCCAGGGCGCGTCTGCAAGGAGCCTGGTCATGGCGCGACACACCGACGGGACGACATCGCGACCCCCGGCGGCCAGGCCGCCGTCGAGCGCAAGTCCTCGGGCCGCGAAGCCGCGGATGGTGGGCCGTTGGGCCGCCACCACGGCGACGCCGATGGCCGGCACGCCGCTGCCGACGGCTTCGTAGAGCGTCACGCCACCACCGACCACCGCCACGTCGACCTGCGCCATCCAGGGCGACAGGCCCGCCGGCGCCGCGACCCACGCGAACCCATCGGCGGGCCCCGAGCCTCCCGTGGCAATCACGTCGAGCGACGGCCACCGACGCGTCAGCGTCGACGCGATGCGACGGGTCAGGGCGGCGCGCGGGCCGCCGCCCAGCGACACCAGCACGCGGCGCACCTGATCGCCGCGCCGCGCTGGCCGCGCGGCAACGGTTGCATATGCGGGGCCGCGCAGCACGCGCCTGGCCGGCAGCCGGCCGCGACAGACGATGCTGCCGTCGACCGCGAGGTCGGACGGGAGGGGTCCCAGACCGAGATCGTGCATCGAGACCACCGGCACCGACCGGCGTCGCGCCGCGACGCACCACGGGCGGCTGGCGCGCTCCCTCGGATCGTCGAGGACCAGCACGCGTGGCCGCACCGCATCGAGGATGGCGCCGGCGGCCCCGCCGGCAATGGTCGGGAGCGTGAGATCGGGCGCGCCGCGTCCGCGGATGCTCACGACGCACGGGCGGCCGAGCGCGCGCGCCAGCACCTCGGCGCGACGCAGGTGGCCGTGTCCGAGTCGAGGTCCGGCCGCGACGCGAAGGAGAGCGAAGGTCACGGGGCCGCCGCCAGCAGCCGGTCGAGCGTCTCGATCACGCGATCGACGTCGGCAAGGGGCATCCCGCTCCAGAACGGCAGGGACAAGGAGTGGTCGCTGTGGTACTCGGCGTTCGGGAACATGCCGCGCGCGAGCCCGAAGCGCTGCGCGTAATAGGTGTGCAGGTGCAGCGCGCGGAAATGGACGCTCGTGCCGATCCCTTCCCGTGCGAGCGCAACCTGGAGGGCATCGCGCGTCCAGCCGCAGTGCGCGGGGTCCACCAGGACGGTATAGAGGTGGCGCGCATGGGTCCAGCCGGCGGGCAGCGGCGCGGGGCGGACCAGCGGCAGCCCCACGACCCCGGCTTCGTATCGCGCCCACAACGCCTCGCGATGGGCCTGCATCTGCTCGAGGCGCGAGAGCTGCACCAGGCCGAGCGCCGCCTGCAGGTCCATCATGTTGTACTTGTAGCCGGGCATCTCCACGTCGTACTGCGCCGGCGCACCGGGAGCGTAGCGCGCCCAGGCGTTGCGCGACAGGCCGTGCAGCGCGGCGACCCGCATCCAGTCGGCATCCTCGGAGGAGGCCGTGGTGACCATCCCCCCTTCGCCGGTGGCGAGGTTCTTGGTCGAGTAGAAGCTGAAGGCGGTGAAGTCGGCGATGGTGCCGATGCGGCGGCCGTCGACGCGCGCATCGATGCAGTGCGCGGCGTCCTCCACCAGGCGGAGCCCTCGCGCGTCGGCCAGGGCGCGGAACGCCAGCGGGTCGGCAGGCCGCCCCGCGTAGTGGACCGGCAACAGCACTCGGGTCCGCTCGGACACCGCCGCGGCCGTCGCGCCGGGATCCATCGTGCCGGTGTCCCGGTCGACGTCCACGAAGACCGGGGTCCCGCCGGCGTGGAGCACGGTGTTGGCCGTGGCGCAGAACGTCAGCGGCGAGGTAAGCACCTGGTCGCCCGGCCCGACCCCGCACGCCAGCAGCGAAAGGTGCAGCCCCGCCGTGCAGGAATTGAGGGCGACCGCTTCCGGTGCGCCGGTGAACTGCGCGAAGGCGGCCTCGAAGGCCTTCACCTTCGGCCCGGTCGTCAGCCAGCCGGACGCCATGACCTCGGCGAGTGCCGACAACTCGGCGTCGCCCATGTCGGGGCGCGCGAGGGGCACGAAGGCGGGGCCGGTCTGGCCTCTGGGGCCGGTGGACATGGTCGCTCGTCGGCTCGAGTGGGTGGCCGTCAGGCCACCGGCGCCGACTGCAGGGCGTGCAGTTGCGCCCGGCCTTCGGCCAGCCTGACCTGCCAGGACGCGAGCGCCGTGGTCAGGTCGTGTTCCAGGGCGTCGGCGACGGCAACCCAATCCGCGCTCTCGGCCGCGCCCGTCAGGACGGCGGCCACCCGGTCGATCTCGGCCACATCGTCCCCCAACCAGTCGGTCGGTGCCAAGCCCGCCTGCCGCGCCCAGAGGTCTGCGGTATGGACCAGGGCGGCCAGCAGCGCGAGGTTGTCGGCCAGCGGCGCCAGTTGGGGACCGGCCTCCTGCGCACTGGCCCCACGCAGCGTCGTCGCGAGTCCGCGGGCTTCCTGCGACAGCTCGGGCAGGTACCGCAGGGCGTCACCGAGTGCCGAGGCAGCCATCTCCCCCGCCGGAGTGGTGTCCACGTCGAGGGCATCGGCGTCGTGCAGGACCCGCTCCAGCACCCCGGACTCGCGGAATGCCGGTTCGTCGACACCATTGATGCGGACGGCCGTCACTATGCGCTTGCCTTGCGCGAGCACCGGCTCGACGGCCGACAGCACCGCATCGACCGTAATCGGCACGTTGACGCCGGGGATTAACGTGGAATCTACGCGAAGTGTGAGCATCGAGGTCTCCATGCTGCTGCAGACAGGAGCAAACGGGAGGCCAGCCCCGAATCCGATCAGGAAACCGGCATGGATGTTGGATTGTCCCGGTGTGGCTGGTGAGAGGGCGGTGTGCGGCGCGTGTGCGCCTACCGCTCAAGCTGCGCACACACCCGCCGATTTGCCCTTGTGAGCCCCTTAAGGCTCCGCACCCGGAGGAGTAGGCATGGCATCGTTCTCGGTCGTCACCAATGTGTCTGCGGTCAACGCGCAGGCCAACCTGTACCAGACCAACATCGGTCTGCGGCAGGCCCTGACCCGCGTGTCGAGCGGGTATCGCATCAACTACTCGGGCGACGATGCGGCCGGCCTGGCGGTCGCCAACCGGTATCGCTCCGACGTCGCCGTCCTGCAGCAGGGCGTGCGCAACGCCAACGACGGGCTGTCCGATCTGCAGATCAAGGACGGCGCCCTCGACAACATGTCCAAGCTGCTCGACCGTCTCGCCGTGCTGGCCACGCAGGCGGCCTCGGGCCAGACGACGACGGCCTCGCGCAACACGCTGAGCGCCGAGTTCCTCGACGTGCTCGGCGAAATCAGCCGCGAGTCGAACGTGGCGCGCCTGGACGTCGCCGGCACCTCGCAGGGCTTCTCCGTGTTCGTGAGCAGCAACGGCAGCAATGGCGTCGTGGCCGGCACCATCGGCGACGTCGACATCACGTCGCTCGGGCTGGTGGGGCTGGACATCTCCACGCAGGGCGGCGCCCAGACCGCGGTGTCCACGGTCACCACCGCCATCACCAACCTCGGCGCGGTCCAGGGCCAGGTGGGTCAGTTGCAGAACCGGCTCTCCTACGCGATCAACCTCGCGCAGAGCCAGATCGTCAACACCAAGGCCGCCGAGAGCCGCATCCGCGACGCCAACGTCGCCGAGGAGTCGGCCAACCTGACGCGCTACTCGATCCTGAACCAGTCCGGCATCGCCGCCCTGGCGCAGGCCAACCAGTCCACGAGCGCCGTCCTCTCGCTGCTCCGCGGCTGACGCCCTCGAGACCTCCCCTCCGCGGACAGGCCCGTCGTCGCCCTCGCGCCGGCGGGCCTCGTCGTCTCGGCGCGCGGCCCGCCCCTGGCGATCCGCGATCGGCGATCCCCGGCCGTTAAAGGTCGGGCCAGGCCAGTCGATTACCTTCCCGAACGGCACCAAGGATGGTGCTCTCGGAGCCCGCCCCCAGCGGGGTCCAACGGTCAAGGAGGATCGTCATGGCAAGTTTCTCGGTCATCACCAACGTCGCCGCCAACAACGCCCAGGCCAACCTGTACTCGACCAACATCGGTCTGCGTACGGCCCTCACGCGCGTCAGCAGCGGCTTCCGCATCAACAACTCCGGTGATGACGCGGCCGGCCTCGCGGTCGCCAACGGCTACCGCTCCACCGTCGCGGTGCTCAACCAGGGCGTCCGCAACGCCAACGATGGCCTGTCGGACCTGCAGATCAAGGACGGCGCGCTCGACAACGTCTCCAAGCTGCTCGACCGCCTCTCGACGCTCGCCACGCAGGCGGCCTCGGGCCAGACCACCAGCACCTCGCGCACCACGCTCGATGCCGAGTTCGACGACGTGCTCAACGAGATCAACCGTGAGACCAACGTGGCCGGCCTGGCCACGGCGCAGGGCTTCTCGGTGTTCGTGAGCAACAACAGCACCAACGGCAAGGTCGGCGGCAGCATCAACGCCGTCACCACCACCTCGCTCGGCATCGCCACCGGCGACCTGACGACGCAGGCAGCCGCGCAGACCGCGGTGGCCTCCATCGCGTCGGCCGTGACCTCGCTGGGCACCGTGCAGGGCCAGGTCGGTCAGTTGCAGAACCGCCTCAGCTACGCCATCAGCCTGGCGCAGAACCAGATCGTCAACAACAAGGCCGCCGAGAGCCGCATCCGCGACGCCAACATCGCGGAAGAGTCGGCCAACCTCACCCGCTTCTCCATCCTGAACCAGTCCGGCATCGCCGCCCTGGCCCAGGCCAACGGCCAGACCTCCGCGGTCCTCTCGCTGCTCCGCGGCTAGCCCCCCGTCAGGCACGCCTGACGACACCCCGACAGGCCGTCCGGACGCAAGTCCGGACGGCCTGTCCGTCTTGTGGCCGTGCCGTCACCCCGCACAACATCTCGCGGATCTCGGCACTAAAGCCGCGCCAGCGAGGGCCGATTACCACCCCGACAACGGCACCGCGGACGGTGCCACCGGGTTCGCAGGGACGCGAACCCGACTCGGTCAAGGAGGATCGTCATGGCAAGTTTCTCGGTCATCACCAACGTCGCCGCCAACAACGCCCAGGCCAACCTGTACTCGACCAACATCGGTCTGCGTACGGCCCTCACGCGCGTCAGCAGCGGCTTCCGCATCAACAACTCCGGTGACGATGCGGCCGGCCTCGCGGTCGCCAACGGCTACCGTTCCACCGTCGCGGTGCTCAACCAGGGCGTCCGCAACGCCAACGATGGCCTGTCGGACCTGCAGATCAAGGACGGCGCGCTCGACAACGTCTCCAAGCTGCTCGACCGCCTCTCGACGCTCGCCACGCAGGCGGCCTCGGGCCAGACCACCAGCACCTCGCGCACCACGCTCGATGCCGAGTTCGACGACGTGCTCAACGAGATCAACCGTGAGACCAACGTGGCCGGCCTGGCCACGGCGCAGGGCTTCTCGGTGTTCGTGAGCAACAACAGCACCAACGGCAAGGTCGGCGGCAGCATCAACGCCGTCACCACCACCTCGCTCGGCATCGCCTCGGGCGATCTGACGACGCAGGCAGCCGCGCAGACCGCGGTGGCCTCCATCGCGTCGGCCGTGACCTCGCTGGGCACCGTGCAGGGCCAGGTCGGTCAGCTGCAGAACCGCCTCAGCTACGCCATCAGCCTGGCGCAGAACCAGATCGTCAACAACAAGGCCGCCGAGAGCCGCATCCGCGACGCCAACATCGCGGAAGAGTCGGCCAACCTCACCCGGTTCTCCATCCTGAACCAGTCCGGCATCGCCGCCCTGGCCCAGGCCAACGGCCAGACCTCCGCGGTCCTCTCGCTGCTCCGCGGCTAAGGACTCGCACCCTAGCGCCGGTCGGGCACCTCCGGGCCCGGCCGGCGCCTTTTCCCTGCCCCCACGCCCAGCCCCCAGCCCCGCAGCACTCGCCGCCCCTACAGCTTCCCGCTAGACTGCCGATTGAGGGAGTAGACGCCCGGGATCGGACGTCGGAGGCGTGTGTCCATGAGCAGTCCCATTACGCTGAGCGGCTTCAACAACATCGACTTCAACAGCATCGTCGAGGCCCTGTACCAGCAGGAGCGCCAGCCCGTGCTGCAGTTGCAGACGCAGCAGGCGCAGCTCGAGAAACAGAAGACAGCCTTCGGCACCCTCGCGACACGCCTGAGCGCGCTCGAGTCGGCAGCCAGCGACCTGGCGTCCTCGAGGGCCTTCAGCGGGACCACGGCGTCGGTCAGCAAGGAGTCGGCAGTCAGGGCGTCGAGCGCCAGCGGCGCCGCCACGGGGAGCTACTCGCTCACCGTCAGCGCCCTCGCCCAGGCGCAGGTCACCGCCACCAACGGCACCACGCCGGACGCCGACACGACGGTGGTCGCCAGCGGCGGCTCGCTGGTCATCGGCGGCAAGACCGTCACCGTGACCGGGGACGTGACGATGAACGGCCTGGCCGCCGCGATCAACGAGACGGCCGACATCGGGGTCACGGCCTCGGTCGTGCGATCGACCGGCGGCGCGTACCAGCTGGTGCTGACCGGCAAGGAGACGGGCGCCGACAAGGCGTTCACCGTCACCAACAACCTCACCGGTGGCGGCGGCGTGAGCTTCCCCGGCACCAACGCGCAGGCCGCGCAGGATGCGGTCCTGTCGATCAACAACGTGACGGTCACCAGCAGTTCCAACACCGTCGAGAACGCCATCCCTGGCGTCACCCTGACGCTGCAGGAGCAGATCGCGGCGCCCGTGGTGATCACCATCACGGCAGACACGTCGTCGGTCGAGGAACTGGTGAAGAAGTTCACCAGCGCCTACAACGAGCTGCAGACCTTCCTCGAGCAGCAGACCAAGGCCTTCGCCAACAAGGAGCGCGACAACATCGGCGGCGACCCGCTGGTGCGGCAGCTGCGCAACAGCCTGAGTCGCGTCGCCTCGGGGGAGATTCCCACCGGCGACACGTACACCTCGCTCGCGCAGGTCGGCCTCTCGTTCAACCGCACGGGCCAGCTCGAGTTCCGCAACGCCGACCTGCAGGCGGCCATCAAGGCCGACCGGACGGCGGTGATGAGCCTGTTCCAGGGCGGCTCGGGCTTCGATGGCGCCTTCGACAAGATGAAGACCGCCGTCAGCAACTACACCAGCAGCGGCGGCCTCATCCCGACGGCGCGCACGCGCCTCGACGACCAGCTGACCAAGCTCGGTGAGCGCATCAGCGAGATGGAGCGGCGGCTGGCGATCCGCAAGGAAGCATTGCAGAAGGAGTACGTTGCGGCCGATTTGGCGATCGCGCAGCTGAACTCCTCCAAGAGCCAGCTGGGATCGTTCTCCTCATCGCTCAGCAGCCTCTGAGGCACACGGAAACACCATCGCCCATGTCGACTCTTCTGGCGTACGCCGCTCCCCACAGCCCGAATCCAGCCATGTACAACAAGGGTGCCCAGGCCTACCTGCAGACCCAGGTGCAGTCACGCACGCCGGTCGAGCTCGTCGTGATGCTGTACGACGGGGCCATCAAGTTCCTCGGCCAGGCCCGCGAGGCGATGGCACGCCGCGACCTGATCGCCAAGCGGCACGCGCTGTCGCGCGGGCTGGCCATCGTGCAGGAACTGCAGAACATGCTGAACATGGAGGCGGGAGGCGAGGTTGCCGAGCGCCTCGACGGCCTCTACACTTACATCCTCGGCCGGTGCTACGAGGCCAACACGCAGCTGGATCCGGCGGGTCTGGACGAAGCCATCAAGCTGCTGACGCCGCTGCGCGATGCCTGGGCCGCCGTGGCCCAGAATCCGGCGCAAGCCGGCTGAGCGGCCCGCACCGCCGGGAGACCGGTTCCCATGACTGCTGATCTCGCCACGGTGCTCGCCGACTACCGGACCGGCCTCGACGCCGAGCTGGCCCTGCTGGCGCAACTGCACGACGTGGCGAGGCGGCAGCACGCCCTCCCCGCCTCCCCCACCCCGGAAGCCCTCACCGCCCTCGCCCTCGAACGCGAACACCTGCTCGCCACCCTCGCCGGGCTGGAACAGCAGGTCCTGCCGCTCCGCACCCAACTGGCCGCCCAGGTGCACGCCGTGCGGCAGATGCCCGGGTACGCCGGCGTGGCCGAGCGTCACCAGCGCGCGACCGCCCTGGTCAACGACATCACGCAACTCGACGACGAGAGCCTGCAGGTGCTCCAGCGCGCCGACGCGGACCGTCGCGCAGCCACGCAGAGCCTCGAAGCGGGCGAAGCCACGCTGGCGGCCTACCGCCGCATCCTGCAGCAGCCACAGGCGCCGGCAGGCCTGTTCACGCAGCGGGGCTGAACCTCGAGCAGGCTCGAGGCGCTGGGCAGGGCTCAGGGATCAGGGAGCTTCACCTGGAGATGGCGCGGCGCGCCGCAGGTTCGAGCTTCTCAACCGCGGGTCACGCGCTGGCCGCGGCGGCGGGCGTGAGGACGCGTCGGCCGAGCGGACGCTCGGCGTGCAGGAAGTAGCCGGTGGGGACGAACCCACGCACGTCGTACAGGGCGCGCGCATGGGCGTTGTCTTCGCTCACCAGGAGCGTCGCCACGGCCCGGTCGTGCGAGACGCCCCACGACAGCATGCCGTCGAGCAGGCGGCTGGCCAGGTGCTGCCGACGCGCGAGCGGATCGACGACGATCTGCGCGAGGTGGAGCGTGCGCGCCGACAACGCGGTCACGATGGCCGCGCCGTTCAACTGCCCGGCGAGCGCGCCGGGCAGGACCAGGCTGGCGTCGGGCACGAAGCGGCCGAGCGCGGCACCGCGCGTCAGCTGCCCCAGGTACTGCGCCCACTCCTCGAGGCGCCCGTGCGGCGCGAAGCAGCGCGCTCCGGGCACGCCGGCATACGCCCGGGAGAACAGGCGGACGAGATCGGGGCCATCCTCCTCGGCCAGCGGGCGCAACGCCGGATCGATCGGCCCCTGGCAGCTGCGGTCCAGCGTCCGACGCAGATACCAGTAGCGGGTCACCGCGAACCGTCGGCGCTGCAGGGCGCTCTCGCAGGCCGGGCTGTCGGGGAACACGAACAGCAGGATGTCGTGCGCCAGCGACGCCTCGGGCGCCTTGAAGATCGCGTCGAGCAGCAACCGCACGCCGTCGGCCGTCCTGGCCTGCAACGCGCCGACCTGCAGCACGCCGTGCTGCACGAGGAAGTATGTCCAGCCGACGATGCTCTGCCCCGGTCCGCGCACCACCAGGCCCGGCAGGGTGCCGTCGGCGCGAGCGTGCTCGAGAATCTGGAGCGACGGCTCGAGATCCCACTGCAGGCCCGTCGACCAGCGGGCCTTCTCCGCCTCGTAGACCGGGCGCATGGCCTCGGCCGGCAGGTTCCGCCAGTCGTCGAGCCTCATGACGCGCCGCCGGCGGCCTTGGTGAGCTGCGAGAGCGCGGCCGGCAGCCCGGTGGGCGTGGCGGCCCGACGGTTCTCCTCGCGGATCTGGTCGTAGACCTCCTGCCGGTGCACCGGCACGTCGGCCGGCGCCGTCACTCCGAGGCGCACGGCGTCCTTGCTGACCCGGAGCACCCGGATCTCGATGCCATCGGCCACGATGATCGCTTCGTTGCGGCGGCGCGTGAAGACGAGCACGACGGGGCGTCCTTGCTCAGTAGAGCTGCGTGAGTTCGAACCGCAGCGGATAGAGGCTGTTGGAGGGCATCAGCTGGTAGCCCAGCATCCGCGCGGGATTGACGACGATCGGCGCGCGCAGGTTGACGACGGTCTGCTCGGCCTGGACGGTGACGACAGCGAGCCACACGAGGGCGTCCTCGTCGGGATCACCGAGCCGCGCGCGGTCGACGTCCGAGAGCACGCATCGGTAGTCGGGGAAGACCCGCCGCGGGTCCACGGCCAGGAACGAGGCCGACGGCCCCTCGACCGACTGGAGGCACTTGAAGGGGTCGAGCTCGCGCGACGAGAGCACCACGAACTGGCGGCACTCCTCGAAGCCCGGGAGGCCGGCAGGAAACGAGACGACGTCGGCCGGCGCCACCTCGAAGGTGCCGAAGGCGGTGTCGAGGCGGATGGCGTCGGACGGCAACTGCTCGGGTGCGGTCATCACAGGTAGTCCATGAGCGAGCGCTTCTGGTTCTGGCCCGCGGCAGCGATGGCGGCCTGCTGGGCCTGCTGGGCGCGCGTCATCTCGGAGATGGCTTCGGCGAGGCTGATCTCCTCGGCCTGCGATCGGCGCGTGTCGCTGGCCCGCCGCAGTTCGTCGAGGCGGAGTTTCTCGGCCGGCAGCGCGCTCAGGGTGGCGCCGACCTTGCCCTGCGCGGCCGTCACACTGTCGAACGTGGCCTGCAGGTCCTGCAGGCCACCGTCGATGCCCGACATGTTGCCGGCGCGGACGGCGGCCGCCAGCGCGTCAAGCGTCTGGAACACGTTGCCGCCACCGCCCTGCAGCAGGCTGCCGCCGTCGACGGTCACCGCCGCCGACGAGGTGCGGGAGACGTCGACCTGCACGACGGTGCTGTCGCCCTGGTACGCCGAGACGGTGGTGCCCGCCTTGGTGTAGGGCGCCGACGAGGTGTCGGCACCGGCGAACAGGTAGATGCCGCGGTAGCTGGTGTTGATGGCCGTGAAGATGGCTTCCTTGGCGCCCTCGATCTCGAGCGCCACGGCCTCGCGCTGCGCCGGCGTCAGGATGGTGGTGCGTCCCTGCGCCGCCTTGGTCTGGGCGGTGGTGATGCTCGAGATGATGTCGGAGAGCACCGAGTCGGTGACGCGGAGGCGCGAGTCGACCGAGTCGTTGGCGTCGCGATACCGATCGGTGGCGCGGATCTCGGCGCGCTCGCGCAGCCCGGCGGCGGCCGCCGACGGGTCGTCGCTGGCCTGCTGGATGCGGCGCCCCGACGACACCTGCTGCTGGGCGCGGGCGAAGGCCTCGGCCGTCGACTGGATGTCGTTGAGCGAGTTGCGGAAGATCGTGTTGTTGGTGACGCGGTACATGGCAACCTCGCGCTAACGCTTCAGGGACAGCAACGTCTCGATGGTCTGGTCGATCACCGAGAAGAACCGCGCATTGGCCTCGTAGGCGCGCTGGTAGCGCAGCATCATCGCGGCCTCCTCGTCGATCGACACGCCCGACACGCTGTCGCGCAGCTGCTCGATCTGGTTGACGATCTCCTGGCGGCTCGCCTGCTCGGCCTCGGCGCGGCTGACGTCGCTGCCGACGTCGTACACCAGCGCCGTCCACGCCTCGGCCGGGGTGTCGCCGTTGACGATCGAGGCATCGCGCAGGTCGGCCAGCTTGCGCGCCACCTGGTTGTCACCCGACGACGGGATGCCCGCCGCCGCCACCAGCGACGGGTTGGCCATCAGCGTCGCGTCCATCCTGAGGGCCGCCGCCGCGCCGGCCACGCCGGTCGGCGGCGTGAAGAAGTTGCCGCCCGGGTTGCCGTTCAGGTCGTAGCCCGTCGCGTGCAGGGTGTTGACCTCGGTGGCCACCGCGTAGGCCAGCTCGTCGAGCTGCGCCTGATAGCCTGGGATGTCGGTGTCGCGGACGTGCAGTTCACCACCGAGGTGGCCGTCGGTCAGTTCGAGCGTGATGTCGGTCCCGTCGGCCGCCTGCACGCGCGCGTAGCCCGACGGCATGCCCGCGACGGCGGCCAGCGCGTAGCTGTCGGCGCCGACCACGAGGGGCCGGCCGCTGCGCGTCGAGATCTGCACGGTCCCGTCGGCCAGTTCGAGCACCTGTGTCCCCAGGATGCCCGACAGCTCCTTGATGGCCTCGGTCTGCTCGTCGCGCAGGTGCAGCGTCTGCGACGAGGGCGACGAGCCGATCGACTTGTTCAGGGCGGCGATGCGGGTGGTGAGCTCGTTGATGCTCTCGACGTCCTCGATGACGCGCTGGTCGGTGGCCTTGGCCGCATCGGTCAGGCGGCTGGCCATGCCATTGAACGCGCGCGCCAGCGCCTCGCCTTCCGACAGGACCTGCTGGCGGGCGGTGGCCGACGTGGGCGCCTCGGCGAGTTCCGCGAACGCGTCGAAGAAGTCTTCCAGATCGGCATCGACCGAGCTTCCCGGCTTGCCGAGGGCGACCTCGACCAGTCCCAGGGACTCGGCCATCGCCGACTGCTGCTGTTCGAGCGGTGACTCGTCGTACAGGCGCTGGTCGTACAGCCGATCGCGCATCGAGCGCACGCCGAGCACCTCGACGCCGATGCCGGCCGAGAACCGGTCGGGAGGCGGCACCGCGCCGAAGTCGGCGACGCGCTTGGTGTAACCGGGCGTGTTGACGTTGGCCAGGTTGTTCCCCGTCACGTCCAGCCCGAAGCGCTGGGCGTCGAGGGCCTTGGACGTCATCCCGAGCATGCCGAACAGCGACATCAGCCTCTCGCAGTCAGGAAGGCGCCCCCACCGGGGGTCGTGAGGGGGCGTCCCACGGGCGTGTAGCCGCGCGGGGCGTCGGCGACGACGGGTTGGTGTCCCGTCAGGAGCGACAGCGAGAAGCCCAGGCGACGACAACGCGCCAGGGCGGCGGTGACCGCCATCGCCTGTTCGGGCGCCAGCGTGTCGCCGGTCCGGATGGCCTCGGCCGCGGCCTGCGTGAAGGCCCGTGCCCGCGCCTCGATCTGGTGTTCGCTGGCCTCGATCGCCTCCGGGCGAACCTGCGCCAGCGCGTCGGCCAGCGCCTCGAGGGCGAGCCCCAGAGCCTGCGCCGTCGTGCTCAGTCGGGATGTCTCAGTCACACCCCACGCTCCGCGTTCCGGCCGGGGGGTGGCCCCCCGACCCTATTTCGACAGCAGACTGTCGATCAGGCGGTCCGCGAGTCGGCCGGCATCGTTGCCGACCTGCCCGGCCGCCAGCTTGGCCTTGGCACGGTCAACGACGTCCTGCCGAATCTCCGGGGCCTTGTTGGCGGCATCCACCGCCTTGCCGAGCAGGCGTGCATCAGCCGAGACCTCTACCCGGTCCCCGCCCTCCGCCTTGCCGCGAGCGTCCTGCGCCCGCTGCGGCGCAGCCTTCTGGACCTGCTGGGTCTGGCCTGCGTCCTGTGCGCCCGAGGGGCGATCGCCCTGAATCTTCATCGTCTACTCCTGTGGCGCACGGCGGGACAGCCGGCGCTTGTACCAGGAATCGGCAGCCGTTCACTGACCTTTAATGTCACTCGTCAAATTCCTGACGAACTGCTCCGGGTCCACCCGGCGCCCTGCCTGCGTCACCTCGAAATGCAGGTGCGGCCCGGTCGACCGGCCGGTGCTGCCGACCCGTCCGACCTGCTGCCCCTGCGCCACGGTGTCCCCCGCCTTGACGTCCAGCGAGGAGAGGTGCGCGTACCGTGACTCGAATCCATTGGCGTGCCTGACGACGACCGTCAGGCCGTAGCCGCCCTGTTCCTGGGCCGTGACCACCGTGCCGGCCGCAGCGGCGGGCACGTCGGTGCCATACCTCGCTGCAAGGTCGATGCCGCCGTGGAACTTCGACTGTCCCTTGAACGGATCGGCGCGCCAGCCGTAACCGGAGCTCACCCGCCCGGACATTTCGAGCGAAAGCTCGCTCGACACGTCACCCATGGCCGATGCTGTCGACCCGGGCATGGGTCGGACAACCGACACCGCGGCAGGCGTTGCGGTCAGGTTGCCGGCACGGCCACCGGTGGTCGTCGCCGGCGCGGTCAACGACGGAGCCCCCTGGCCGGACACGGGCAGGCCCTCGGTTCGCGGCAGCACCGTGCCGGGCGCGACCGCCGCCTGCTGTCGCTCCCACGCCTGCACCAGCATCGGCGTGAGGCCCATGCCGCCGGCCCTGGCCAGGTGCATCGCCAGTTCGCTGTCGATCGTCGAGCTGTAGGTCTCGTTGCCGAGGCCCTCACCCTGGCCTTCCTCGTCGAGCAGCGACTTGCGCATCTGCTTGATCATCTCGAGCATCAGCATCGACTCGAACTGCGCGGCGAGCTCGGACAGCTTCTCCCGCTCGGCCGCCGGCGTCGCCTGGCCATCGAGCGCCGTGAGGCGATCGGGCCCGGGCGCGGGCAGCGTGAGCGACGGGGTGCGGGTGTCGACGGCCATGGCGGGACCTGGGCGCGCGGGGCGCTAGATGACGACGATCTCCGCGCGCAGCGAGCCGGCGGCCTTGAGCGCCTGGACGATGGCGATGATGTCGCGCGGGGTCACGCCGAGCGAGTTGAGGGCGCGCACGACCGCGTCGAGCGTCACGCCTTCCTCGAGCGCGATCAGGCGCGTCTCGCGCTCCTTGACGTCCACCTGCTGATTGGGCACGACGACGGTCTGCCCGCGACTCGGGCCCCACGACGGGTTGGGCTGCGACACGTCGAACTGCGTCGAGATGCGCACCGCCAGCGAACCATGGGCCACCGCCGCGGCGCCCAGCGTCACCTGCGCGCCGACGACGACCGTGCCGGTCCGTTCGTTGATGACGACCCGGGCCGGCGCGTCCGACTCCACGGGCAACGGCTCGATGCGCGCCATCAACTCCGGGATGTTGCCCTTGTAGTGCGCCGGCACGGTGATGGTCACGGTGGCCGGGTCGATGGCCCGGGCCGAGCCGGTGCCCAGTGCCTGGTCGACGACGGCGGCCAGCCGCGAGGCCGTCGAGAAATCCGGCGCGTTGAGCGCGAGCATCACCTGATCGCCGTCGGGCACCGCGCCCCGTGGCTGCACCTGGACGAGGCCGCCGCCGGGCACCCGGCCGGCCGTCAGGTGATTCACCTGGACGCCGTTGGCGGCGTTGCCGGCGCCGAACCCGCCGAGGGTGAGCGGACCCTGCGCCAGCGCCACCACCTGGCCGTCGGTGCCGCGCAGCGGCGTCGGCACCAGCGTGCCGCCCTGCAGGCTGCGGGCGTCGCCGATCGACGACACCGTGATGTCGAGGCGCACGCCGGGCCGCGCAAACGGCGGCAACTCGGCGCTCACCAGCACCGCCGCGACGTTCTCGACCTTCATCATCTCGGGTGTCACGACCACGCCGAAGCGCTCGAGGGTGTTGGCCAGCGACAGGTTCGAGAACAGCGTCTGGCGCTTGTCGCCGGTCCGGTTCAGGCCGATCACCAGGCCGTATCCGATGAGCGGCGTCGGCCTGACGCCGACCAGGGAGGCGACGTCCTTGATCCGCATGGTGTTGGCGCTGCGCGCACCGAGGGGGACCGCGCCCGCCACCAGCATCGCCACCATCACGCCCACTGCCATCATCCGCGTCATCGTCGTTCTCCGTGTGCGTCGTTGGCCGTCGTGCGTCCCGCCTCGTGCCCTTCGAAGGCCCGAGGCCGGATGACGAAGGCCGGCCTGCCTAGAAGATCTTGTTCATGATCCGGACCAGCCAGCCCGGCTTCAGGTTGTCCTTCATCAGCCCGCGCCCGTAGTACTGGATGCGCAGGTTGGCGATCTGGGTGGACTGCACCTGGTTGTTGCGACGCAGGTCCTGGGCGCGCACCACGCCGGTCAGGACGACGACCTGTCGCTCGCCGTTGAGGTCGAGTTCCTTGACGCTCTCGAGCATCAGGTCGCCATTGGGGAGCACCTCGCTGACGCGCGCCGTCATCGTCGCCGTGAGCATGCTGGTGCGCGTCGTCGTGCCGCTGCCCTTGAACGACGTCTCGCTGTTGGTGCTCATCAGGTTCGCGGGGTCCACCGACGAGGGGAACTTGGTCTCGAGGCCGAACAGGGTCGGGACGCCCGCGGTGCCCCGGCCCTCCTTGTCGAGCGCCGAATCGGCCGTTGCCGACGACTCGATGTTCTCGATGACCCGGATGGTGATCAGGTCGTTGACGCGCGAGGCGCGACGGTCCGAGGTGAGGCCGCTGATCCAGTCGATCGAGGCCTCGTCGCTGGCCGGCGACACCGTGGCGCGCGCCAGCATCCTGGCCGTCTCGAGGTGACGGGCGACGGCCGCGTCGTACGCGTTGTTGGACGGCTTGGTCGGCAGGGGCGTCTGCGTCTGTGCGGCGGCGCCGCTGGCCAGGACGACACTGGCGCACAGGGCGAGGACGAAGGAGCTACGAGGCATGGAGGACCTCCACGAGCGCCTCGGCCACGACACGGCCGCGCAGGCGCTTCTTGCTGTCCGGGTTGACCACGATCACGGTCTGCCCCAGGGTGCCGGACTGCGCCGCGATGGCGCGTCCGCGAACTTCGAGCGCGCCGACACGCGCGATGGTGACGACCTCGTCGCCGGAGTTGACCAGCGCCGGCACCACGGCGGCGAGGCGCGTCACCACCTCGCCGGCCTGCAGTGCCTTGCGCGTCGTGAGGCCGCGCACCGCCTCGAGCGTGGGCAGCGGCGAGAGCGGCTGCCGACCGACGTCATCGCGCACGCCTTCCAGCGCATCTGCGGTCAGCGCCTCGCCGGCCGCGACCTTCTGCCGGGCCCGCACGTGCGGCGCCACCACATGCACCACCGCGCCGAGTCGTCCGACCCGCGCCGGCGTGGCGTGCTCGTCGCCGAACAGCACGAAGCGGACCGGGCCGCCGGTGCGGCTGGCCGGTTCGGGGACCGCTCGCACGATCGGCCCGGCGCCCGGCGCCAGCGTCAGCACCGGCGCGGTGATCGTCACCTCCGCCTCGCCGCCGAACGCCTCGCGCACCGCCTGCGTCGCAGCCGCGACGGCGGCCTCGAGGTCGCCGGCGGGCTGCGCGCCGAGCGGCGCGGCCAGCGACAGGACCGCGAGGACGACGGCGGCCATGGGCGCCAACCGCGTGCGAGGCGAACGAGGGTCAGCGGGCAAGGTTGTTCACCTGGGAGAGCATCTCGTCGGCGGTGCGAATCACCTTCGAGTTGGCCTCGTAGGCACGCTGGCCGAGGATCATGTTGACCATCTCCTCGACGATGCTGACGTTGGATTCCTCGAGGAACCCCTGCTGCAGCGTGCCGAGGCCGTCGGTGCCCGGCAGGCCGGTGATCGCGTCGCCCGACGCCGTGGTGACCGTGAACAGGTTGGCGCCCATGGCGTGCAGGCCGGCCGGGTTCTGGAACGCCGCGATCTGGATGGTGCCCACCTGCTGCGGCGCGCTCTCGCCGGCCAGGGTGGCCGACACGATGCCGTCCTTCGAGATGGTCACCGAGACCGCGTTCGACGGGATGGTGATCGAGGGCTCGAGCATGTAGCCTTCGCTGGTCACCAGCGAACCCTCCTGGTTCATGTGGAGGTTGCCCGAGCGCGTGTAGGCCGTCTGCCCGTCCGGCAGGGTCACCTGCAGGAAGCCGCGGCCCTCGATGGCCACGTCGTAGGGCGAGTTGGTCGCGCGCAGGTTGCCCGACGCGAAGTCACGGGCGATGGCCACGGGCTTGGCGCCGAGTCCGAGCTCGATGCCGACCGGGGCCTCGGCGGTGGCGTTGGTCGCGGCGCCGGGGGCGTTCACCTGCTGGTACACCAGGTCCTCGAACTCGACGCGGCTCTTCTTGAACCCCGACGTGTTCACGTTGGCCAGGTTGTGCGCGATGTTGTCGATGTTGGCCTGCTGCGCATTCATGCCACTCGCGGCGGTGTACATCGCTCGAATCATGTTGGTCCTCTTCCTGCCGATTACCGGTGTGCCGAAGTGCGGGCTCACCCTTCGGCCTTGGGCCTTGGGCCTTTGGGCCTTGGGCCTTGGGCCTTCGCGTTATGCGTCAAGCGTTAGGCGTTAAACGTTAAACGTCACCGTCGCCCCAACTCCGTGATGGCGCGGCCGTCGAGTTCCGTGCTGAGGATGTTCAGCCCCCGCTGCAACGCCTCGAAGCCGCGGGCGACCTCGGTGAGGGCGACCATCCGGTCGACCACCGAGACGTTGGAGGCCTCGAGCACGCCCGACCGCACCGAGACGTCGGCGTCGGTGGGCTGCGCCGAGGCCGGCGCGCGGAAGCGCCCGAGTTCCTCACGCTGGAGTTCCGAGTAGTCGCCGAAGTCCACGACGCGGAACTTCCCCACTGTCTGCGTCCCGACGCTCACGGTGCCATCGTCGGAGACACTCACCGGTCCACTGGCGCCCCTGGCGACCTTGAGCGGCCCGTTGGCGGTCTGCACCGGATGGCCGTCGGCGGTGGTCACCGTGCCGTCGGCGGCGAGCTGGAAGTTGCCGTTGCGGGTGTAGCGCGCGCCCTGCGGGGTGTCGACGACGAAGAAGCCCTTGCCCTCGATCGCGAAATCGAGGTCCCGTCCGGTCTTCTCCATCGAGCCGGGGCGGAAGTCGAGGTGCCCCGGTCCCGGCGTCACGTCGATGGCGGCCTGCAGGGCCTTGCCGAACGAGGGGCGTTCGGCGGCGTTCGTGGTGACCCGCTCGGACTTGTATCCGGCGGTCTTGGCGTTGGCGATGTCCGCGGCGAGCCGATCGAGCTGCTCCATCCGCGTCTGCAATCCACTCAGCGCTGCGTAAGTGCCACCTGCCATGTCTGCTCCGTCACCGACGGCGCCACGATCAGGTCTTCAGGGCCTGATGCACCGTCGAGACGTACCCATGCAAATCCCGGTCCCCACGTGTGCTGCCATGAAACCGCGCGTCCTGCGAGCGCAGCGTCGGCAATCCGTCGAGCGGCCTGGGCGGCTGACAGACGGCCGACACCCGACGGCCTGGCGGGTGCGGCATCGGTCCCGTAGGCCTCGAGCAACGCACGGAGCACGGCGTCGCTCACCAGGTACGGGCGCACGCGCAGGCCGGTCCCCGATTGCAGGGCGGCGATGGCCATCCGCGGGAGGGGCGCGCCCACGGCGATCCGCAGGGTTCCGTCACGTTCGAGTTCGAGCGGCACGACCCCGAGCGCGTGCACGACGGTGCGCGACAGGTTGGCGACCGGCTTGCGCACGGAGGTGGGATTGACCGATGTCAGGAATCCGACGCCCGACTGGCGAGCCAGGGCGTGCGTGATGGTGGGTTCGTCGACGGCGCCCATGGCGAGCAGTTGCGCGCCGAGGCGCAGGCCGCTGCTCGCCTGTCCGCCGAGCGCGCGTTCGAGTGTCTCGGCGGTGATGCTGCGCGAGGCGACCAGGGTGGTGCCGAGTCGCACCGGCGGCATGGTCGGCACGCGGGCGATGACCGGCGGCCGCAGGGCCTCGAGGCGGCGCGCCGTCGCGTCGGCGAGGCAGCCGGGGCTGCAGAACCACTCGCCGTCGAAGGTCAGGCCGCGGCGCAGCCAGAGCGCCACGCGCCAGGTGCGGCACTGCTCATGCGCGCAGCGAGCCACGGGCAGCCTCCATCTTGCGGGTGCGCCCCGACGCGCTCGCGTCGGCCAGGGAGAGGCGCAGCCGGACCTCGCCCTCCGAGACCTGCTCGGCGGCGGCAATCTCCTTCACGGAGCGCCCGCGGCGGGTGGCAGCGCGCAGGCGCGCCGCGGTCGGTCGGACGGCCGGCGCGGGGGTCGGCTGATGCACGACGGGCTGCCCGCCCGGGGCCGCGAGGCGCTCGAGTTCGGTGGCCACCTGGCGGAAGCCGGTCTCGGTGGTATCGGTCAGCAGGTTGAGGCCTTCCTGCAGGCGCGCCACGCGCTGTTCCAGTTCCACGGTGTGGCGGAGGGCACGCACCAGGCGGGCCGCGACCAGCAGGATCACGCCGGTGGAGAGCGCCAGCAGCGACATCAGGACCAACATCGGGATCGTCATCATCAGGCTCCCTACATCTGCAGGCTGCGGAGGCGGTCGGCGGGGCTGACCACCTCGTTGACGCGCACGCCGTAGCATCCCGACACCACCACGACCTGTCCGCGAGCCACGAGGTGGCCGTTGACCAGGAGGTCGACCGGATCGTCGGGAGAACGTGCGAGGTCGATCATCGACCCCGGCCCGAGGCGGGCCAGGTTCTCGAGCGTCATCTGCGTCTCGCCGAAACGCACCGTGATCGGCAGTTCGATGTCGAGCACGACGTCGAGGTTGCGCGGCGGCGGCATGGCGGCGGCCACCGGGACCGGTGCCGGCGGCGCCGCCGGCGGCGCGGGCATCGCCGCTGCCGCGGGGCGCGCCGGCTCCGGGGCCAGGCCGGCGATGGTGCGGCCCCAGGCCACCAGGCGGATCGGGTCGGCCGCCCCGACCATCAGGTCGTAGTACTGGGCGTCGGGCATCAGCGGCGTCGCGCCCGGCCCGGGTGCGTCGACCGTGAGGGTGAGCCCCTTGCCCTCGCCGTGCACGTGCGCCCCGGCCGCCTGGCCGAGGAGCTCCTTGAGCGTGTCGACGATGTCGGCGTCGGTGACCAGGCTGGGATCGCCCAGGATGGCGGCGACCAGTTGCGTGGCGCCGTCCTGGCTCAGCCCGACCCACACGGTGCCGACGGCGCTGCCGCCGACCTGCACCGGCACCTGCCAGTCGACGGTCGCCCCGCCGACCGTCGGCATGGTGCGCACCGCCGTGCCGGTCATCGCGCCGAGCGACTCGCCGAGGTTGGTGGCGAGGGCGTCGAGGAGGGACTTGGTGTCACCCATTGACGGCCTCCGGGTGGGTCGCGCTGGACACCTGGTGCAGCAGCCGGACGCCGGCGTGGCCGTTGTCCTGCATCGGGAAGGCCTCGAACTTCACGGTGTCGCACACCCGGACCTGCAGCGGATCGCCAAGGCGATGGCCGAGGGCGATGACGTCGCCGGGCTCGAGGTCGAGCACGTCGCGGGCCGGCAGGGTCGTCTCCACGGTGGCCGAGACGTCCACCGGCAGGTGGCCCAGCGTGCGCCAGAACTGCTGCCGGTCGTCCATGGTCGGCTCGCGGTGGGTGCGGTACCAGGTGTGGGTGAACGAGTCGCCGACGGTCTCGATGGCGGTGGCCGGCAGGCAGAAATTCAACATTCCGCGGGCGTCGCCGATCTTGATGTCGAAGCCGATGAGGACGACGACTTCATTCGGGGCCGCCACCTGCAGCATCTGGGGACGGGTGTCCCGACCATTGACCCGGAAGCGGACGTCGACGATGTTGCGCCACGTCTCGGTGAGGTGCTCGAGCACCAGCTTGACCACGCCGTCGATCACGTTGTGTTCGATCTCGGTCAATCCGCGCGTCGGCGCCATACCCTTCCCCGATCCGCCGAGCATCCGGTCGATCATCGAGAAGGCCACCGACGGATTGAGCTCCAGCGCCCCGAGCCCCTCGAGGGGGGTCAGGGAGATGGCATAGAACGCCGTGGGATCGGGCAGCGACATCAGGAACTCGGAGTACGTGAACTGCTCCACCGAGGTGACGTTGACGTCGGTGACGGTGCGCAGGTACGCCGAGAGCGACGTCGAGATGTTGCGCGCGAAGCGGTCGTGCAGGAAGTGGAGCGACCGGATCTGTTCCTTGTTGACCCGGTCGGGGCGGCGGAAGTTGTAGACGATGACCGACTCGCCCTCGAGGGGCAGGTCGTTGACCGCCGCCTTCTCCAGGTCCGCGGCCGACGTCAACAGCGCGTCGATCTCGTCCTGGGAAAGGATCTTGCTCACGCCTGCGCCTCGGGTTTCTGCAGCCGGGCCTTCAGGCTGCTGCGCAGCCGCGACAGCGCCAGCGAACGGAGCTGCGACACGCGCGACTCGCACACGCCGATGACCGCGCCGATCTCGGCCATGGTCATCTCCTCCTCGTAGTACAGCGCCAGGATCTGCCGCTCGCGCTCGGGCAGGTCCATGATCGCCTGCGCGAGGAGCATCCGCAGTTCCTTGCGTTCGAGCTGGGCGTCGGGGCCCTCGTCGACGTCGATGCACAGCTCGAGGAGCGGCTGCCCGTCCTCGCCGGTGGCGTCGAGCTGACGGATGGCGCCGACCTCGAGGGTCCGCACCTGGTCGATCGCCTTGTCGTACTCGGCCGGCGACATCTGCATCTGGCCGGCGACCTCGTCCTCGGTCGGCTCGCGCTTCAACTCGGCGCGCAGCTTGGCGACCGCGCCATCGAGCTCGCGGCGCATGCGGCGCAGCGAGCGCGGCGCCCAGTCGAGGTCACGCAGCGCGTCGAGCATCGCGCCCTGCACGCGACGGCGGGCGAAGGCGTCGAACGGCACGCCCATCGAGGCCTTGTACCGGCCCGCGGCGTCGATCAGCCCCATGACCCCGACGCTGATCAGGTCGGTCATCTCGACCTGCGCCGGGAGGCGCTGAGCGAGGCGATGGGCCATCGCCTTGACGAGACCGACATGGGCGATCACGAGCTGATCGCGGTCCACATAGCTCGCCTGATGGGACATAACCGACACGGCCTCTTCTCCTGTCCGGCGCTTTCGCGCGGGGGCGTTCATGCGTGCACCACGGGCACCTGCCCGAGCAG
The DNA here is from genome assembly GCF_016865485.1 of Luteitalea sp. TBR-22. NCBI lineage: Bacteria > Pseudomonadati > Acidobacteriota > Vicinamibacteria > Vicinamibacterales > Vicinamibacteraceae > Luteitalea > Luteitalea sp. TBR-22. The sequence continues at coordinate 3,309,726 of NZ_AP024452.1, forward strand.
GCACGCGGCGAGACTTTCTGGATCCGCTTCGACCAGGTCCTCGGGGACTCGCTGGCCCAGGCCGATGAGCGAGACCGGCAGCGCGCGCTGGCGGAGGGCGCGCACCAGCGGCATCACGGTCTCGGCCTCGTCGACCTTCGACATCACGACGCGATCGGCACCGGCCATGGCGAACCGGTCCCAGATCCGCTCGAAGTCGCGCGGCGTGGTGCTGCCGGGCACGACCAGGTGCGTGTGCACGCCGGGCAGGGCCGACAGCGCCTCGAAGAAGGCCGCCGCCTCCTCGTTGGCCGGCGACAGGCCGGGCGTGTCCACCAGCACCGGCAGCTTGCTGCTGGCCACCGCGGCCCCGACTTCCTCGGGCGTGCGCGCCACCACGAACGGGCTGCCGATGATATCCGCGTAGAGCCGCAGTTGCTCCACGGCGCCGACCCGATACCCGTCGGCCGCCACCAGCCGGAACCGGCGCTCGCCGCGGGCCCGTGCCTGCGCCGCGATCTTGGCGATGGTCGTCGTCTTGCCGACGCCCGGGGGGCCGATGAAGACGTTGACGTCGCCGAGCGCCAGGCCGCGACTGGCCACCGGCGCCAGCGAGGCCGCCAGGGCCTGCCGCAACTGGCCCTGCGAGATGTCGCGACGCCGCGCCTGCGGAATGGCCTCCACGACGTCCTCGGCCAGGTCGCGATCGAGGCCGGTCGCAATCAGGCGCGCCACCAGGCTGTCGGTGACCGGCGGCTGGGCGCCGCGGGCGTGTGCGGGGTGTGCGGTTTCGGACTCACGGGACCGTCGGTTCTCCGACACCCCGGCCGGCGCGAATGCCGAGACTTCGACCTCACGCCCGCCCAACCAGCCACGCCAGCCCGAGGCCGGCACGAGGCGCGTGCCCAGCACGAGGGCCGAGGGCCCGAGGGCCTCCCTGGCCTGGGCAAGGGCGTCACGAACGCTGGAACTGCGAAAACGCTGAGGAGTCATGGCCTATTCGAGGACGGCAACCGGTGCGACCTTCACGTGCGGAGGCACTTCGCTGTGCGAGAGGACCCCCATCTGCGGGAGCACCCGGGTGAACAGTCGCCACAGGTGCGGACGCAGTGCTGGCGAACACAAAAGCACAGGCTGTGCCACCGCCGTTTCGAGGGCCCGCGCGATGCGCGACGCCATGTGCTGCGCGTCGTTGGGGTCGATGGCCAGGACGACCCCATGCTCGGTGCGGACGATGGCCTGCATCAGGCGCTCCTCGAGCGACGGCGCCAGGTTGATCGTCGGCAGCTCGCCCTGGTCGGTCTGGTGCTGCCGGCAGATGGCGCGGCCGAGCGCCTGCCGGACGGCCTCGTTCAGCTGATCGGGATCCTTGGTCTGCGCGCCGGCGTCGGCCAGGGCCTCCAGGATGGTGGTGAGATCCTTGACCGGCACCCGCTCGCGCAGCAGCTGGCGCAGCACGCGCTGCACGTCGCCCAGGCCGAGGAGCTTCGGGATCAGGTCGTCGACCAGCCGCGGCGACGCCTGCGCGACACGGTCCACCATGTCCTTGGTGTGCTGGCGCGTCAACAGGTCGGGCAGGAAGTTCCTGATGATCTCCGACAGGTGGGTCGACAGCGCCGTCGTCGGGTCGACCACCGTGTAGCCGGCCGCCGTGGCCGCCTCGCGCTGCTCGGCACGGATCCACAGGGCGGGCAGGCCGAACGCGGGCTCCCGGGCGTTGGTGCCGTCGATGGCCGCCGTGGCGGTCCCCGGGTTGATGGCCAGCAGGCGGTCGGGCATCAGGTCGGCGCGCGCCACCTCGACGCCCTTGACCAGCAGCGCATACGTGCGCGGCCCGAGCTGCAGGTTGTCGGCCACGTGCACCGGCGGGACGATCATGCCCGTCTCGGTGGCGATCTGCCGGCGGATGGACTTCACCCGCTGCAGCAGCGTGCCGCCCTGCCGCTCGTCGACGAGCGAGATGAGGGCGTACCCCACCTCCACGGCCAGCGGGTCCACCGAGGCCAGGTTCTCGACGCTCGGCTCGGCCTGGATCGGCGCCCCGCCGGTGTCCAGCGCCTCGTCGGACAGGTCGCTGGCCGCCGGCTCGCGGTTCATGTAGGCGGCCAGGCCGAAGGCCGCGGCGACGAGGAAGAAGGCCAGCTTCGGCAGGCCGGGGACCAGGCCCATGAAGAACAGGAAGGCGGCGCCGATGGCCAGCGGCTGCACGCGCGTGAGCAACTGCCCCGCCACGTCCTCCCCCAGCGACGACTCCGACGAGGCGCGCGTCGTGATCAGGCCGCCCGACATGGAGACGAGCAGCGAGGGGATCGCGGTCACCAGGCCCTCGCCGACCGTCAGGATGGTGAAGGTCCTGGCCGCGTCGACCAGTTCCATCTCGTACTGCATCACGCCGATGATCAGGCCGGCGACGATGTTGACGCCGGTGATCAGCAGCGCCGCCAGCGAGTCGCGCTGCGTGAAGCGGATGGCGCCGTCCATCGCGCCGTAGAAGTCGGCCTCCTTGCGGACGTTGTCGCGACGCCGCTTGGCTTCCTTCTCGTCGATCGTGCCGGCGTTCAGGTCGGCGTCGATCGACATCTGCTTGCCGGGCATGGCGTCGAGGGTGAACCGCGCCGTCACTTCCGAGATGCGCACCGCGCCGTGGTTGATGACCACGTACTGGATCGCGATCAACACCAGGAACACGACGATGCCGACGACGAAGTTGCCGCCCACCACGAACTGGCCGAACGACATGATGACGTGGCCGGCGGCATCGACCCCCTCGTTGCCGTGCAGCAGGATCAGGCGGGTGGACGCGACGTTGAGCGACAGCCGCAGCAGCGTCAGGAGCAGCAGCAACGACGGGAACACCGAGAACTCGATCGGGTCCTTCACGTAGACGGCGGTCAGCAGCAGCACCACCGACAAGGCGATGTCCACCGACAGCAGCAGGTCCATCAGGACCGGCGGCAGCGGCAGCACCATCAGCGCCAGCACCAGCAGGACGACACCGGGCACGAGCAACTGGGACGGCCCGAACGGCTTGGGATGGGAGGACACGCGCGTTCTCCTCTACCTCACAGCACCAGCTGCTTGAGGCGAATCAGGTACGCCAGCACCTCGGCCACCGCCTCGAACAGGTCGCCGGGGATGGACTCGCCCACCTCGACCTGCCGGTAGATGGCCCGCGCCAGCGGGGGGTTCTCGACGATGGGCACGCCGTGCTCGCGGGCGATCGTGCGGATCTTGAGGGCCAGGGCATCGGCGCCCTTGGCGACGACCTCGGGTGCGCTCTGGCCGCGCTGGTAGCGGAGGGCGACGGCGAAGTGCGTCGGGTTGGTCACCACGACGGTCGCCCTGGGGACGGCGGCGAGCATCCGCTTGCGCAGCATCTCGCGCTGCACGCGGCGGACCCGGGCCTTGATCTCCGGGTTGCCCTCCTGCATCTTCATCTCGTCCTTGACTTCCTGCTTGGTCATCTTCAAGGACTCGAGGGTGCGCCACTTCTGCACGCCGAAGTCGGCCGCCGCCAGCGCCAGCAGGGTGATCACCGCACGCTTGAGGAACGCCACCGCATGCCCCCACGCGCTGATCGCCGAGGCCTGCGGCGCGACCATGGCGAAGCGCGGCGCTTCGTCCATCAGGCTCCGGACCGCCAGCCACGCCACCCACCCCACCACCGTGGCGGCGATGACCGTCTTGAGCAGGTTGAGGCCCGCCTGGTTGGGCGCGAGGCGCTTGAAGCCGTTGGACGGGTTCAGGCGGTTCAGGTCGAACTGCAGCGCCTCGGTGGCGATGATGAAGCCACCCTGCGCCTGCGTCGCCGCGGCGGTGGCGACCACCGCGGCCACGGCGAGCGGCGCCACCAGCCACGCCAGCTGCCAGACGCCCTGCAGCGCCAGGTTGACGACCTCGCCCGAGGTGATCGCCTGCGCCCGCGCGTCGCCCATGCGCGTGATGCCCGACGCCATCACGGTGCCGAGGCCGGCCATCATCGACGGCCCCCAGTAGGCCAATACCATCAGCGCGGCGCCGAGGTGGAAGGCGTCGTTGAGATCGCGGCTGCGCGCCACCTGCCCTCTCCTCTGGGCATCCCGGCGGCGCTTCGCGGTCGGTTGTTCTGTGCGGTCCTCGGCCATGGCGTCAGTGCAACGCGGCGGCCGTCCGGGCGCCGAGGGTGAGCGCCTGCGGGAAGGCGCGCGTCAGGATGTCGGGCAGCACCCGCAGGGTCAGGGCCAACGCCATCCAGCCGATGAGGAGGCGCACCGGCGCGGCCGTGACCATCAGGTTCAGCGTCGGGGCGACCCGCGCCATCACGCCGAGCCCGACCTCCACCAGCAGCAGCGTGATGACGATCGGCGCCGAGAGCCGCACGCCCAGCGTGAACATCAGCCCGAACATCCCGGCCGTCATCTCGGCCAGGTTGGTCGCCACCGCGCCGCCGCCGATGGGCAGCGCCTCGTAGGAGGCGGCGAGGGCGCGCAGCAGCTCGTGGTGCGCGTTGGTCACCAGCAGCACGATGACGGTGATCGATCCGTAGAGGGCCGCCAGGACGTTGTTGCGCACGCCGCTCTGCGGGTCGACCAGGGCCGCGTACGAGAGCCCCATCTGGAACCCGGTGAGGTAGCCGCCGAGTTCGGCGCCGGCCTGCAGCAGGCGCACCGTCATCGCCAGCGCCAGGCCGATCAGCGCCTCTCGCACCATCACCGCGATGAGCATCCCCGAGGCCAGCGTCCGCGGCACGCCGATGACCGGCGCCATGAAGGCCGCCAGCACCAGCAGCAGTCCGATCTTGGCCATCGTCGGCGCGTACGTCCCGCCGTACAGCGGCGTCGCCATCACGATCAGGCTCGGGCGGATCAGCGCGATCACGAACACGAGGAGCGGCGACAGGTCCATCTACCGCACCAGTTCGGGCAGCCGCGTGACCATCTGCCGCGTGAACCCCGACATCAGCCGGAGCATCCACGGGAAGGTGACCGCGAACGTGAGGAAGATCGCGGCGGCGCGCGGGATGAACGCCAGCACGTTGTCCTGGATGCTGGTGACCGTCTGGAAGATGCTCACCAGCACGCCGGCCACCAGGCCGGCCAGCAGCATCGGCAGGCTGACGAGGATGGCCAGCTCGATGGCCTGGCGGACGATACCGACGACGAGGGCTTCGGACATGGGGGCCTCAGAGGAAGCTGCGGACCAGCGACGACACCAGCAGGTTCCAGCCGTCGATCATCACGAACAGCATGATCTTGAACGGCAGCGAGATCATCGCCGGCGGCAGCTGCAGCATGCCCATCGACAGCAGCGTGGTGGAGACCACCAGATCGATGAGCAGAAAGGGGACGAACAGGTAGAACCCCATCTGGAACCCGGTCTTGATCTCCGAGAGGATGAAGGCCGGGATCACCACGCGCATCGGCAGGGCGTCGGGCGTGTCGGGCCGTGGCACCTTGCCGAGCTCGACGAACAGCGCCAGGTCGGTCTCGCGCGTCTGCTTGAGCATGAAGCCGCGCAGCGGCGGCGTGCCGCGCTCGAGCGCCTGCGTCACCGTGATCTGGTCGTTCATGAGCGGCTGCACGGCGGCCTGGTTCACCTGCTCGCCGACCGGCGCCATCACGAACACGGTGAGGAACAGCGAGAGGCCGATCAGGATCTGGTTGGACGGCGCTTCCTGGGTGCCGAGCGCCTGCCGCAGGAAGTGGAAGACGATGACGATGCGCGTGAACGCGGTCATCGTCATCAGGATGGCCGGGATGAAGCTGAGGAGCGTCAGCAGCAGCACGACCTGCAGCGGCGCCGAGATCGCGCCGATGCCGTCGATGTCGATGCGGGTGTTGCCGGCAGCCTGCGCGAGCACCGGCGCGGCCAGCGCCGCCCACACCGCCAGGGTGGCTGCTGCGGTGACCAGGACGCGGCGCATCACGCCTGCCCCCTTGCCGACGGCGCCTGGCCGACCTGCGCCGCGAGGGTGTCGGCAAAGGCGGCACCGGCCGCCAGCTCGGTGACCAGCGAGACGTGCATGGGCGTCACGCCGAGCAGCAACCGGCGCCCCTCGACCTGCACGATCACGAGCTGGCGGCGATCGCCCAGCCCCACGGCGGTCTCCACCTGCACGGCGCGGGCGCCCTTGCGCCCGCCCTGCCAGCCGCTGCGGCGAATCAGCCACAGGCAGCCGGCCATCAGGCCGATCACCACCATCAGCGAGAGCAGGGTGCGCACGACGCCAGGGCCGTCGGACCAGCCCGGAGTGACGGGCACGGCCTGCGCCTGCGCCAGCAGGAACGTGGTCACGCCAGCGCCTCGCTCGCCGCCTTCTGGCGGAACTCGGTGAGCCGCAGCGACACGCTGTCGTCGATGATCACGACCTCGCCGCGCGCCACCGGCACGTCGTTCACGAGCACGAACAGGTCCTGCCCCGCCGACTGCGCGAGGCGCACGACGCTGCCCCGCTGCAGGCCGAGGCAGGCGCGCAGCGTCATGGAGCCGCGGCCGAGGATGACGTCGACGCGCATCCTGACGTCGCCGAAGCTGGCCAGGGCCGGCGGCAGCGACAGGTCAGTACTGGATGACGAAGTCGGAGAAGAGGACATCGAGCACCTCGTGGTGGATCGCCTTGGCCGTCTGCGCGGCAATGGCCTTCTTGAGGGCGGCCTTGCCTTCCGCCGTGGCGATGTCGGCCGACTTCTGCGTCGACAGCAGGTCGAGCACCACCGAGCGGGCCCGGGCGACCGGGAGCTTCTCCTCCTCGATCTCCTTCAGCGCGGCCTCGTCGGCGTCGATCACCAGCTGCACGTTGGTGCGGAGGAACCGTTGCGCCTCGGTGTCGGCCAGGTTCACGGTGAACACGTCGAGCGGCAGGAGCGCCCCACCCTCCTTCGCCTCTGCCTCGTGACCGCCCTCGCCGTGCTCACCCGCCTTGGCCTTGCCCGGATCGCTGCCCTGGGAGGCGGCAGCCGCCGCAGCCTTCTGCCGGGCGTAGTACCAGTAGCCGCCACCGCCACCCCCTGCCAGGAGGACCACCAGGCCGAGGATGAGGGGGAGCTTGCCCTTCTTCTTGGGGGCGTCGTCGGACTTCGCGGCAGCTTTGCTCATGGACACTCCTGCGTCCGCGCTCAGGCGGTCACCAGGAGAGGGAGCAAGGCTGATGCCGCGCGCCGGCGGCGAGGCTGGCCAGCGGCGCGATTAAAGAAGCGCGGAAAAGTGCCGATTTCGCAGGATTGGCCCGCCGGGCGCGGCCAGGTGGCCGCCGTTCCCCCGGCGGGTGTGACGGTGCGGCGACACCGGGCGAGTCAGAGGAGCATCTCGAATCGGGCGCCGTCGCCGCGGGCCTGATCGCGGTCGCGCCGGGGCTGGCGATGCGGCGCCTCCTCCCCGTCGGGCTGCGACTGCCCGCCGGACTGCCGCTGGTCGTCGGGCGAGACCACCAGGTCGTCGAGGCGCAGGCCGGCCGCTTCCATCTGCTGCCGCAGCGACGACTGGTGCTGGAGAATCCACTCCTGCACCTGCGGGTTGTCGGCCTTGACCACCGCGGTCACCGCACCAGCCTCGACCTTGAGGGCCACGCTGACGTGGCCGAGCGCATCCGGTCGGAGGTGGAGCTTGGCCTCCCCGATGCCGTCCTTCCACTGCACCTTCAGCGACGCCACCACCTGGGCCAGCACCTGTTCGCCGGTCGCCACCGGGAGCGGCGCCGAGGGCGGTGGCGCCGCGCCGACGGGCGTCGTCGCCGACGTCGGCAGCGCCGAGGACAGCATCTGGGCGAAGGCGCCACTGGCGGCCGACTCGGTCGCCCGGCGCGACACGGGACCGCCGCCCTGCGCGAGACGCAGGAGCACCTCGGTGGCCCGCGACGCCGACGGCGACATCGAGGGCGGCGTCGCACTCGCCTCGACCGGCACCAGATGCACCGCGGCCCCTGGTGCGTCCGTCTGCGCGCCAACCGCCCGGCCCAGCGCCTGGGCCAGCCGGTTCGCGGTCGCGCCCGGCGCAACCTGGCCTCCGCCGGGCACGCGGTCGGTTCCCTCTCCCGCGGTCGTGGGGGCCGATCGGTCCCCGCCGCCGCTCGCGACACTCGAGCGGGCACGTATGTCTGCCGCGGGCGCGTGAACCGCGGGCGGGTCCGTGGACGTCGCGTCGGCAGGAGTGGCACCGACCGACGCGCGCTCCGCCTGGACGGGTACTCCCGCCTGGGCAGTATCAGGGCTGCCGCCCAGGGTCGCCTCGCCTGACGGTGTCGCGCTCGTCTCCAGGTCGGCCGAGGCCTGCCCCGTGGCGTTGGGCGTGCGGGCCATGGCGGCTGCCAATGGCCCCGTGGGCATCGCGGTGGGCGGTTCCTGGAGACGGCCGTTCTCGATGACGGGCGCCGAGGACGACGCCACGGGGTTCCCCGCGGGTGCGCCCACGACGAACGCTTCGCCGGCGAGCGGCGCTGCCACGACGAGCTGCGACCCTGGCGCCGCGGGGGGCTCGGCCGGTGACGTCGCGAGACGTTCGTCCAGCGCAAGGATCACCGCGTCCCCGCCGCCATCCTCGGCACCCACGTGTGCGCCGTCGGCTGACGGCGCCACGACCTCGGCCCAGGGGCCCGCCCCGAGCGCGAGCAGGAGCCACGGCGTCTGCGGGTCGCCGGGCGACGCCGTCCGAAGGTCGTTTCCCGGAACGGCCTCGTCCTCGCTCTCGGCGGCCTCGTGGCTCGACGGGCCAGGCGCCCCGGTGGTGGCGCGCGTTTCCGGGGAGGCTATCGACGAGGGCGACCGGTCCGCGGCCTCCTGCGGTTCCTGGTCCTGGACGGCGGCCAGCACGCTGGCAAAGCCCTGCCGGCCCTTGGCCTGGTGCGTTGCCGTGACGCCCCCGCGGGCCACGGCCTGACTGCGCGGCGAGGCCGCGGGGGGGCCGCCGGCGCGTGGTGAGGCAGGCGAGCCCGCCGGTCGGGAGACGGCCGACGGCACGGCGGCAGCGGTGGACGGGGCGAACGGGACGAGGCTCATGGCGGCTCCAGGCGCGTCGCACGGGCGGCCGCGAGGCCGCCCGGCGTGTCAGGTCACTACCGCTTCAGCTGCAGGGTTTCCTGGAGCACTTCGTCCGACGTGGTGATGGTGCGCGAGTTGGCCTGGTAGCCGCGCTGCGCCAGGATCATCTGCGTGAACTCCTGCGCGATGTCGACGTTGGACTGCTCGATCGCACTGCCGATCAGGGTGCCGCGCCCGCCGGTGCCGGCGGTGCCGACATTGGCGATGCCAGCCGACTGGCTTTCGCCGTAGCGGTTGGCGCCCAGCTTCACGAGGCCCTTCGGGTTGTTGAAGTTGGCCAGCGCCAGCTGACCCACCGAGACGGTCTGCCCGGCGCCGAACGTGGCGACGATCTGCCCCTCGGGGTCGATCGAGATGTTGCTGATCTGGCCGGCGGCCGACCCGTTCTGGGTGATCGACGAGGTCTCCGACGCGGAGGCGAAGTTGGTGATCGACGGCTTGTCGGCCGGCGGCGGCGTGATGTCCCAGGTGATGTTGGTGCCCACCGCGCCGTTGGCCCACGTCGCCGGCGCCGTGAAGGTGACGTCGGCGGCCGGCGCCGTCAGCTGGCCGGCGCCGTTGAAGGTCAGGTTGCCGGTCGCCAGCTGGAACACGCCGGTCCCGCCGTTGACTTCCGCCTGCGGCACGGTGGCCGTGTAGGTCCAGGCGCCGGCGCCGGTCTTCTGGAAGTTGACCGTGATCACGTGCGACGAACCGAGCGCGTCGAAGATCTTGATTGGGGTCGTGAAGTTGGGCGCGCCGGTGACATCGGCGTTGGCGTCGAGGTTGATCAGCGTGCGCACGTTGCTGGTGGCCACCGGCTGCCGGAGCACGCCCGGCGGCACGACGATGTCCTTCAGGCCGTTGGTGGTCACCACCTCGCCGGTCACGGGATCGAGATCGGTGTAGCCCTGCACGCGCCAGCCATCCGGAGTCACCAGCTCGCCGTCGGCGTTGAAGGCGAAGTTGCCGGCACGCGTGTAGGCGTTGCCGTTGTCGCCGCGCACGACGAAGAAGCCGCTGCCCTGGATGGCGACGTTGGTCGCCTCGCGGGTGTTCTCGATCGCGCCCTGGCTGAACACCGGGGAGATGGAGCCGGTGAGCACGCCGAGCCCGACCTGCATCGGGTTGATGCTGGTGCCGCCGACGGTCTGGCTCACGAGGTCGGCGAAGCTGACCGCGCTGCTCTTGTAGGCAATCGTGTTGATGTTCGCGAGATTGTTGCCGATCACGCTGAGGTAGGTGCCGTTGGCGTTGAGGCCCGACAACCCGGCGGAAAATGATCCGACTGCCATTTCACTTGCCTCCGTCTTTCGTGGTGCTGGTCCCGGTGGTGCCGGTGCTGCTGGGGGTGGTGGCTCCGCTCGTGCCGGACGTGCCGGACGCGCCCGTGTCGGTCAGCGTCACGCCGAGGGCGGTGCCGATCTGATCGAGCTTGTCGGAGATGATCGTGAGCTTCTCGAGCTGGCTGAACGTGGCCAGCTGCGCGATGAACTCGCCGTTGTCCTGCGGCTTGGTCGGGTCCTGGTTCTGCAGCTGCGTGGTGAGCAGCCGCATGAAGGCGTCCTGTCCGAGGTCGCGGGTGCCGGTCGCGCGCGTGGTCGCCTGCGCGGCGTTGGCGGCAAGGCCCTGTGCGGTGGTGGTGCCGATGGCCGATGTGCTCACTGGAAGTCTCCTGCCCTGCGCGCGGCCTTGATGGTCGCGAGTTCGTCGATGGCCTGCATCTCCAGCCGGGCCACGTCGGCGTCGTACGCCTGCTGCGCGCGATCCTTGAACCGGGCGAGGACCAGGCGTTGCTTGCGCGCCTCCTGCGCTTGGCGGAGCCGCAGGTCCCGGGTCTCGAGCCGGTCGCGGACGTCGAGGCGGGCAGCCTCCACGTCCCGTGTCTTGACGACAATCCAATTTCGATGCCACGTGAGCCGAATCACGTCGGCGCCGCCGCGCTCGGCCTCGTTGGCGGCGGCGTAGGCGTCGCCGAGACGGTTCTCGGCCAGCGCCAGGCCGCGTTCGGCCTCCTGGAGCTGCCGTTCGGCGCGTGCGAGGGCCTGCTGCGCCTGATCCTCGGCGCGCTGGCGCATCTGCAGGACGGGTTCGAGCCTAAAGCGGAAGCGAGCCATGCCGATTGTGTCGAGTAGGAAGGGCCAGCGCCTGCGCAAAGTGTCGGGCCTGCGACAGCCGTGGACGGGGCGCCATGCCTACAGCGCCTCGAGCGACGACACCGACGACTCGTAGTCCACGAGATCCTCGGCGGGCTGCTTCAGGAAGGCATCGATCGCCTCGCGGTGCGCCAGCGCATCGTCGATGCGGGCGCTGGAGCCGGCGACGTAGGCCCCGACCGACACGAGGTCCTCGTTCTCGCGGATCAACGCCATCCAGTCACGCACCCGACCGGCCTTCATCCGGTGCTCCGGCGTGGTCACGTCGGGCATGGTGCGGCTGACGCTCGGAAGGATGTCGATGGCCGGGTAGTGATTGCGCGCGCCGAGCGATCGCGACAGCACGATGTGGCCGTCGAGGATGGCGCGCACGTTGTCGGCCACCGGCTCGTTGGTGTCGTCGCCCTCGACAAGCACGGTGTAGATCGCCGTGATCGAGCCGCGCCCCTGCACGTTGCCGGCGCGCTCGAGCAATCCCGGCAGCAGGCCGAACACCGACGGCGGGTAGCCCTTCGCGGTCGGCGGCTCCCCTGCCGCGAGCCCGACCTCGCGCTGCGCCATCGCGAAGCGCGTCACCGAGTCCATCATCAGCAGGACGTTCTTGCCCTGGTCGCGGAACCACTCGGCGATCGCCGTGGCGGCATACGCGGCGCGCAGTCGGACCAGCGGCGGGTTGTCGGAGGTCGAGACGACGACCACCGAGCGGCGCCGGCCCTCGGGCCCGAGGTCGTGCTCGAGGAAGCTGCGCACCTCGCGGCCGCGCTCGCCCACCAGCGCGATCACGGCGACGTCGGCGGCGGTGCCACGCGCCATCATGCCGAGCAGCGTGCTCTTGCCGACGCCGCTGCCGCCGAACAGGCCGACGCGCTGGCCGCGGCCGACGGTCAGCAACGCATCGATGGCGCGCACGCCGGTCCCGATCGGCATGTCGATCGGCTGGCGGGCCAGCGGGTTGAGCGGTGGCGGGTGCAACGGCCCCACTTCGCTGGTGCCGAGCGGACCGAGGTCGTCGAGCGGACGGCACAGGCCGTCGATGACGCGTCCGAGCAGGGCGTCACCGACCGGCACCGACGCCGGACGGCCGCGCGAGACGATCTGGTCCCCCGGGCGAATCCCGGTGGTGCTGCCGAGCGGCACCGACTGCAGCAGGTTGTCGCGGAAGCCCACGACCTCCAGCATCAGCGGCGGAGCGCCGTCACGCGATTGCAGTTCGCAGAGCTCGCCGACGCGGACGCGCGGTCCCTTCGACTCGACGAGCAGGCCGACGGTGCGCACGACCTGGCCGACCATCGGCAGCGGGTCGGCCGAGGCGACCTGTTCGTGATAGCGCGCCAGCGAGAAGCCGCCAGCAAGGTCGATGAGGGCCATCAGGCGACTCCGCGGCGGCTGACCGGCGAGACGACGGGCTCGCCGAGCACGGCGCGTGCGATCTCGTCCACCTGCGCGTCGACCGACGCGTTGATGAAGCCGAACTCCGATTCGACGAGGCAGCCGCCGCGGGACACGGAGGGATCAGGCAGGATCTCGACCTGCCGTCCGCTGAGCGGCGTGACCTGCCCGGCCGTCACCACGGTGTAGTCGTCGGGGTGGAGCCGCACCGTGGCCGGCGCAGCGCCACCAAGACGCTCGAGCGCGATGTGGGCCAGCGCCGCGGTCAACTCGGGGTCGACGCTGACTTCCCGCTGCAGGATCCGCCGCGCGATGGCCACCGACAACTGCACCAGCTCGCGCTCGGTCTGGCGCACCATGTTGTCGCGCAGGCCCGAGAGCTCCTCCAGCGTCTGCGCCAGGCGCCGCAGCATCGCCTCGGCGCGCTTGCCGCCGGCTTCCAGCCCGGCGCGCTCGCCCTGGGCATAGCCCTTGGTGAAGGCTTCGCGCTCGAGGGCCGCCAGCTGCGCTTGCTGTTCGGGCGTCGGCTGGTAGGGCTCGGGTGCGGCCGGCGGCGGCTGGTGGCCGACCACGGGCATCGCCTCGAGCGGCGCCCAGACGTCGCTGTTGCTCCCGCCCGGGCGCCCACCGGTTTCGGTGGGGCTCCAGGCGAAGCGCTCCACCGGCAGCGCCTCGCCGCGGATCCGTCGCGTCCTAAGTGACATACGGCTCCCCGGCGGCGGCGCCCGTCTGCAGCAGGCCCTCTTCCTCGAGCTTGCGCGCGATGCCGACGATCTCCTGCTGCGCCTTCTCCACCTCGCGCAGGCGGACGGCGCCGAGCAGCTCGATCTCTTCCCTGATCATGTCCACGGCGCGCTTGGACATGTTCTGGAAGAAGCGGTTGCGGATGTCCTCCGACGTGCCCTTCAGCGCGATGGTCAGCACCTTCTTGTCGGCGCGCTGGACGATCTCGCGCAGCGCGTTGTCGTCGACGTGGAGCAGGTCGTCGAACACGAACATCAGGTGGCGGATCGACACGGCCAGTTCCGGGGCCTGCGCCTCGATGGCCTCGAGGACCGGCTGGCTGATGCCGCGATCGATCCGGTTGAGGAGCTCGGCGACCGCGCGCACGCCGCCGTACGACTCGTGCGTGCTCGCGCCGAGCGACTTGAGGCGCTGCTCGATCACCGCCGAGATGCGGGAGATCACCTCGGGCGAGATCTCCTCCAGGTTGGCCATGCGCGTGACGACCTCGACGCGCAGGTCCTCGGGAAGGCTCTGCATCAACTGCGCGGCCGGCCCCGGCTTCAGGTGCGCGAGGATGAGCGCGATGGTCTGCGGATGCTCGCTCTGGATGAACTTGGACAGCTGCTGCGGATCGGCCTTCTCCAGGCCGTTGAAGGCCATCGACGACTCGAAGGTCTTGACCACGCGATCGAGCACGCGCTTGGCGAGATCCGGTCCCAGGGACTTGACCAGGAGCTTCGATGCGTAGTCGACGCCGCCCTTGGTCACGTACTCGGCGGCCTTCCACATGGTGTGGAACTCCTCGAGCACCTCGGTCGCGGTCGCCGCCGGCACGGGGCCGAGCAGGGCCACCTCGCGGGCGATCATCTCGATCTCCTCCTCGTTCAGGTGCTTGAAGAGCTCGCCGGAGGCGTTCTCTCCCAGCAGCACCGTGAGGATGGCGGCCTTGCGCACGCCATTGAGATCGGTCATCCGCGGCATCAGGGCCGTGGTCATCACCGCGCTCCCTTGCTCTCGGCGAGCCAGCCGCGCACCAGCTTGGCGGCGCTCTCGGGTTCCTTGTGCGCGAGGTTGGCGACGCGGCGCGTGAGCACCGGCTGGCGACGGTCGCCCTCGACCGGCGTGGCGTCGAGCTGCGCCTCGATCTCGCCCTCGATCTCCTCGATGGTCTTGGGCAGTTGCTGCGGCATGTTGATGGTGGCGTGGTCGTGGGCGCCCGGCACCGTCAACAGGCGACCGACCACCGGCCGCACGAACAGCAACAGCACCATGGCGACCATCAGGAGGATGGCCACCACGCGCACGGCCCCGCTGCTCTGGTCGGAGACGCGCTGCCAGAGCGTGGGCGTGACGACCGGCTCGGGCACCGGGGCCTCGAACGCGATGTTCTCGACGGTGACCTGATCGCCGCGCTGCGCGTCGAGGCCGATCGTCGCCGCGACGAGCTTCTGGAGCTTCTGCATCGCGGCCGGGTCGCGCGGCTTGCGCTTGGTCGTCACCGAGCCGTCCTGCGCCACCGTCGACACGTGCTCGTCGTCGACCAGCACCGCGACCGAGACGCGGGCGACCTCGCCGCGCGGGCGGATGGTGTGCGTCACGGTCTTGGAGATCTCGTAGTTGGTCAGGTTGCTGCTCCTGGCCAGTCCGCTGGTGGTGACGGCCGGCGTCGGCGTCGGCGCGACGGGGGTGCCGTCGGGCGCGACCGGCGCCGGGAGGTTGCCGCGCGCACCCGCCACGCCGGCAGCCACCGCGGCCTGCGAGCCCTCGTAGGTCTCCTGCTTGCTGCGGATGACCGGGTCTGGGTTGAAGTCTTCCTTGGTCTGCTCCTCGGAGGCGGCGTGCAGGCGGACGTTGACGTTGGCGCGGACGCGCTCGACGCCGACCACCGGCTCGAGCAAAGCGACGACCCTCGTGGCGAGATCGCGCTCGTACTTCTGCTGCTTCTCGAGGTCGATCCCGGCCATGTCGCCCGAGTCGGGGCTCATCTGCCCGCGCGCCAGCGGACGGCCGTAGTTGTCGATGATCACGACCTGCTCGGGACGGAGCCCCTCGACGCTGGCCGCCACGAGGTTGGTGATCGAGGCGGCGGCCTGCGGCGCCAGCGCGCGAGAGCCCTTGAGGGTCAGCGTGACCGAGGCCTTGGCAGGCTGCTCCTTGGCGCCGAACAGCGACTCCTTGGCCATGGCGATGTGGACGCGGGCGGCCTGCACCTCCGAGAGCGTGGTGATGGTGCGCGCGAGCTCGCCCTCGAGGGCCCGACGATAGTTGACGTGCTCGAGGAACTCGGTCTGGCCGAACGCCACCTTGTCGAAGATCTCGAAGCCGATGCGGCCGCTGGCCGGCATGCCCTCGCCGGCGAACTGGAGCCGGAGGTTGTCGGTGCTGGCCACCGGGACGAGCACCGTGCGGCCGCCGTCCTGGAGCTGATAGTCGACGTTGTCGGCCTTGAGGCGCTCGACGACCCTGGCCGCCTCTTCGGCGTTCAGGTCGCTGAACAGCACACGGTACTCGGTGCGGTTCAGGTACCACGCCGACCCGATCACGAGCGCGAGGACACCGACGAACACGGCCACGAGGGAGACCAGTTGGCCGGTGGAGAGCGAGGCGCGCACGGCCTTGCTCCTCTCGACCACGGACTGCCACTGCACGGGTAGGAATGCCACGATGAACCCTGACTCTCTCTGCGGCGGAGGGCGTGCCCTAGACGGGCATGCGCATGATTTCCTGGTAGGCGTTCATCAGCTTGTTGCGCACCTGCACGCCGAACTGCAGCGTGAGGTCCGCGCGCTGGAGGGCAATCATCGCGTCGTGGACGTCGGTCTGGCCGGCCAGCATGCCGTTGACGGCCTGGTTGGCTCCGGCGTGGCTCTGCTCGACCGTGTCGACCAGTCGGGAGAGCGCCGCGCCGAATCCCTCGCCGCCATCGCCGCCGAGCGACGACGTGGCGGGGACGGCGCCGGTGCCGACGCCGGTGATGACCTTGGCAGTGATTGCGTCGATGGCCATGGCTACGACCTTCCGAGTTCGAGGGCGCGCGACACCAGGTCGCGAATCAGGTTGATGGCCGTGAGGTTGGCCTGATAGGCGCGCGAGGCGCCCACCATGTCCACCATCTCGACGGCCGGATCGACGTTGGGCAGCTCGACCACGCCGTCCTTGTTGGCGTCGGGATGCGAGGGGTCGTACCGCAGCCGTGGCTTCGAGGTGTCCTCGACGATGGCCGCGACCTTGACGCCGGTGGCCGAGGCACGCCCGAGGACGCCGTCGAAGCTCTGGACGGTGTCCGACGCCAGCACGACGTCGCGGCGGCGATACGGCTTGCCGCTCTCGGTGCGAGTCGTCTCGGCGTTGGCGAGGTTGGAGACCGCCACCTCGATGCGCGTCCGCTCGGCGGACAGGGCGCTGGCGGCAACGTTGACCGCGCTGTAGAGACTCGACATGCCCGCTCCTTACCGGCTCTCGTTCAGGGCGTACCGCACGAGGCGGAACTTGGCGGCCAGGGCGGTCTGCGCGCGAGCGAACTCGCCAGCCGCCGTGGTCATGTTGAGGAGTTCGCGGTCGACCTGGACGGTGTTGCCGTCGCGACGGGCGGCGTCGTCCTGCCGTTCCCGGGTCGACACGCCGCTGGCCGAGCCGGGACCGCCGCCGAGGTGCTTGCCGTTGGTCACGGCCAGGCGCGCGCCGCCGACCTGCTGGTCGAGCGTCTCGTCGAAGTCGACTTCCTGGGCCTTGTAGCCCGGGGTGCTCAGGTTGGCGAGGTTGCTCGCCGACACCACCTGCTTGGCGGCTGCCAGGCTGAGGGTGCGACGCAGCGCGCTCATCGTCTGCGCGTCGGAGGTGGGAAAGGAGATCGGCATCGCTCGTCCGGGGTTTCAAGATCCGCGTCACGGTGCCGATTTCCGGTCCGGACGCGTTTCACCCAGCGGTAGAGCAAGAACGACGCCATCCCGTCACCGGATGGCGCCCCTGCCAGATCCCGAAGCTTTTTCGCATTTGCCGTCGGCTCGGCCTCGTCGTGGAGCGTCGGAGCACCGACGCTCGGTCAGCCGAACGGCCACCGGTCTACATCGTGCGGGCGCGGAGGGCCGCTTCGATGCGGGTCAGGCGGGTCTCGATGCCGTCGAGTCGGAGCAGCAATGCCTGCCGGAGGTCCACGGCGTCCTTCTGGGACACCTGCCGGGTCAGTCGCTTGTTCTCGGCGTGCAGGACCTGGATGTCGTGGATGCGCTGCAGCACGACGTCGATCTGCCCGAGCGAGAACGGCTTGGTCAGGTAGTCGTAGGCGCCGAGCCGCACCGCCTGAATCGCCGAATCGAGCGAGGCAAACCCGGTGACGATCACCACATAACAACCGGGATTGGCCGCCCTGGCCGCCCGGAGCACCGCCAGTCCGTCGACGCCAGGCAGGTGCAGATCGGTGATCACCAACGAAAATCGGTCAGGCTCCCGCTCGATGGCCAGGAGTGCCGCACGGCCGTCGGCCGCGCCCACCGCCTCGTAGTTGCGCGCGCGGAAGTACTCCGAGAGCAGTTCCCGGATGTCCGCCTCGTCTTCCACGATCAGTACTGCCGGGCGTTCCTGCCGCTGGGCCACGGTGTGTCCTCGGCGTCATCCTATCCGAGGACACGCTCAGGTGTGATGGGCGAGACCTGTGCCATCGACGACTGACGACCGGCCGACGCCTTCCCGTCATCGCCCCGGTTCACCCTAAAGGTGTACTGTCGGCAGACCGACAATCCTGTTTGACATGCGACATACTTCAGCCCAATACTGGGCTCCGCGTCAGGTCGCCCTGCTGACGGTCGTGCGACCGCCGGCGCCCCACGCGTCGTGTCCGGTACGGAGGTGCCCGTGACAACCCGCCCCCAGCCATCGGTTCTCGTGGTCGAGGACGAAGCCGAGCTTCGTCAGACCATTGCCGAATCCCTCACGGAGCAAGGCTTCGTCGTGGCCCAGAGCCCCGATGGCGCCGATGCCCTGGACCGGCTCAAGGGCTTTGCCTACGACGCCATCGTCATCGACCTGCGCCTGCCTGACGCCGACGGCCTGGACGTGCTCGACGCCGCGGTGGGTCGCTACCCCGACATCCTGGCCGTCATGGTCACCGGCTTCGGCGGCGTGGCCGAGGCCGTGTCGGCGATGCGACGTGGGGCGATCGACTTCCTCATCAAGCCGTTCCAGCTCTCCCAGCTCAACCGGATCCTGACCACCTCCCTCGAGCAGCGCCGGTTGCGGGAGGAGAACGCCGAACTGCGCGCCCAACTGCGTGACCGGTACCGGTTCGACAGCGTGATCGGCCACAGCTCGGCCATGCGCCACGTCTTCTCCACCCTGGAGTTGGTGGCGCCGATGAACAGCACCGTGCTGATTCAGGGCGAGACCGGCACGGGCAAGGAGCTGATCGCGCGCACCATCCACCACAACAGCCCGCGCGCCGATCAGCGGTTCGTTGCCTTCAACGCGGCCGCCATCCCGGAACCGCTGGCCGAGGCCGAGCTCTTCGGCCACGCCAAGGGCGCCTTCACGGGCGCCGTGCAGGCACGCGTCGGCCGGTTCGAACTCGCCCACCGGGGCACGCTCTTCATCGACGAAGTGGCGCTGATGAGCCTGCAGATGCAGGCCAAGCTGCTGCGCGCGCTGCAGGAGAAGGAAATCGAGCGGGTCGGCGAGAGCCGGTCGATCAAGTTCGACGCCCGCATCATCGCGGCCAGCAACCTCGACCTCAAGAAGATGGTCAAGGACGGCACGTTCCGCGAGGATCTCTACTACCGGCTGCACGTGATTCCCATCACGCTGCCGCCGCTGCGCGACCGCAAGGAAGACATCCCGCTGCTGGCCCGGCACTTCGTGCAGAAGTCCTGCCGCAACAACAACCTGCCGCCGCGCACGTTGACCCAGGACGCGATGCGGGCGCTCATGAACTACAGCTGGCCGGGCAACATCCGCCAGCTCGAGAACGCCATCGAGCACGCCGTGGCGATGACCGGTCAGGACACCGAGATCCAGGCGCGCGCGTTGCCCGAGGACATCTCGGCCCCGGCGGCCTCGCTACTCCTGCCGACCGTGGCCATCCCCGACGAGGGGATCAACTTCACGCAGGTCGTGTCGCAGCTCGAGCGCGAGCTGATCGTCCGGTGCCTCGAGAAGACCGGCGGCAACAAGCGCCAGGCCGCTCGCCTGCTCCAGTTGAGCCGGACCACGCTGATCGACAAGCTGAATCGACTCAACGTCGCCACGCCGCCCGACGACATCAGCGCCACCGCCTAGCCCGCGAGCCAGCGGGCACACACCGGAACGCGCACGAAGAAGAGGGGAACCGGCGCTGCCGATTCCCCTCTTCTCGTGAACGCGGGAAGTGTGCCGCCTACTTCGCCGGAACCCGCAACTCGACGCTCGACGGCGCCGTGAACCGCAACGCCCCGCCGGCCGCGTTGGCCAGCGCTCGACTGGCGGTGAGCCCGAGCCCGACCGCGCCGTCGCGCGTCGTCATGAACGGCGCGAAGTAGTCCCCTTCGCGCGCCTGGTCGATGCCGGGCCCGTTGTCGCTGACCTGCAGCACCAGCTGGCCGCCATCCCGCCCATAGGTCAGGCGAATCACCGGATCGGGCCGCCCCATCAGCGCCTGCTCGGCGTTGAGCACCAGGTTCACCACCACCTGCTCGAAGTGCTGCGAGTCCATCCTCGCCAGGTGGGTCCCGTCGCTCAGCGGCTCGACGTGGACGGTGACCCGGGCACGCGCAAGGTGGTAGCGCCTGAGGTTCAATGCACGGTCGAGGCTGCGGGCGACGTCAGTGACCGGCGACGCCTCGTCTCGACGCGCGTAGCCGAGCAGTTCGCGCAGCAGCCCCGAGCACCGCACCGACTGCCCATGGATACGTTGCAACTTCTGTGCGACGTCGTCGGAGATGCCGGGCCTTGTCGCCAGGATCTCACCGAGTCCCCCGATGACCTGGAGGGCGTTGTTGATCTCGTGCGTGACGTTGGGCAACACGAGTTCGAGCGTGATCAGGCGGTTGGCGAACACGAGATCGCCGGCACCGAGGTCGCGCGCGGGGGCGCCGATGGCCTCGGAGGGCACCGGCAACGGTTCGGAAGGGGACACGTCGCTCCTTTGCGACGGTCATCCTACCTCAAGCCGCCGTGGGTGGGGCCGATTAGGCCCCTGAGGCAGCAGGGGTCGGGCAGGCCGCCCGCCCCGGACCGGCAAGTCGGAGGCGTATGCGCTTTCTCGTGGTAGACGATTCGTCGACGATGCGACGCATCATCATCAACACGCTCAACAAGATCGGCTACACGGACATCGTGGAGGCCGGCAACGGGCGCGAAGGAATCGATCGGGTGTCGGAAGGCCCCGTCGACCTGGTCATCACCGACTGGAACATGCCGGAGATGAACGGGATCGAGTTCATCCGCGCGCTGCGGACGATGGACGGAAAGGACAAGCTCCCCGTACTGATGGTCACCACCAATGCGGCCAAGGACGACATCGTCGAGGCGCTGCGGGCGGGGGTCAACAACTACGTGGTCAAGCCCTTCACGCCCGAAACCATCAAGGAAAAGATCGACGCGGTGCTGGCCCACTAGGCCCACCCAGGAGCGGACCATGGCATCACCGGCCGCCGCTGCCGACGCCCAGTCGTCAGTCCCCATGATCGAGACCCTCCGTGCGTGCACGATCGACGTGTTCGGCACCATGGTGGGCACCGCCCTCGCCGAAGGCACCCCGCTCGACGGGGACGCCCTCCGGCCGCAGAGCAACGTCGTCGGCCAGATCGGCTTCGGCGGATCGCGCTCCGGCCTGGTCGTGTTCTACGCGACGTTTGCCGGGGCCGGCTTCATCACGCGCATGCTCCTGGGTCTCGACGAGCAGACCGAGCCCTCCAAGCCGGAGGTCGCCGACGCGATCGGCGAGATCACCAACATGATTGCCGGCTCGTTCCGCACCCGCATGGCCACCGATGGCGACGCGTGGGCGATCTCGATCCCGACGGTGACCATGGGATCGGACTTCTACATGACGCCACTCACCGACGGGCGCCGCACGATGCTGCCCTTCCGCATGCAGGATCACGAAATCTTCGTGGAACTGGTCATCACGACGGCCAAGGTGCGTCGCGCATGAGCCTTCCGGCAGGATCGGCGGCCACCAGCGCCACGCTGGCGCTCCGCAACGGCGACCACCCGTGGCTGCGTCCCGACGACCTGTCGATTCCGATGCTGCCCGACCAGGCGCAGCGCGTCCTCCACCTGGTGGGCGATCCCGACGTCACCATCGCGACGCTGGCCGCCGTCGTGAGCAAGGATCCGGTGCTGGCCACGCGCGTGCTCGGCATGGCCAACTCCGCGCTCTACGGCGCGATGTCGCCGCTGCGTTCGGTCTCTGACGCGGTGGTGCGCCTCGGCACGCGGACGGTGCGCAACGTCGTGGTGACCGTGTCGATGCAGTCGCAGTTCAAGTCACCCGACGTGTACGGGCACGACGGGCACAACTTCATGGAGCACGCGGTGGGCACCGCGTACGTCGCGCACCTGGTGGCCGATCACGTGCGGGCCGACGTCGAGGAAGCGTTCCTGTGCGGGTTGCTGCACGACATCGGCAAGCTGGTCGTGCTCCGGACGGCCCACCAGTACCAGGAGAAGCACGGGGCGGTGATTCGCGCCGACGAGCTGGCGTCGGCGGTGAAGCAGCACCACGCGCTGTGCGGCGCGCTGGCGCTGGGGTTCTGGAACGTCCCCGACGAGGTGCGCGACATCGTGCAGCACCACCACGCCTTCGAGGAAGCCGCCGATCCGCAGGCCGCCGCGATCTGCTATGCGGCCAACCTCCTCAGCCACCGCTACGGGTTCGGCTGCGCGCCCGAGGGAGACGGCGTGCTGGAAGACGCGGTCTTCCCCTACCTCGAGCTCGATGCGGCGTGGTTGGCCCGCGCCGACGTGCGGGCGCCCGGCCTCTTCAACGCGGCGCGCCAGGCCCTCGGCTAGGCCGGCGGTCGGCGAGCACCTCCCGCACCTTCACCAGCAGTTCCTCGAGCGTGAAGGGCTTCTGCAGGAAGCTGGCGCCGTCCTCCAGCATCCGCCGATCCCCGATCGCCTCGTCGGCATAGCCCGACACGAAGATCACCTTCAGGTCCGGACGCGCCTGCAGCAGGCGTTTGGCCAGCGCCGGCCCGCCCATCGTGGGCATCACGACGTCGGCGATCACCAGGTCGAGCTGCTCGAGGCCCTCGGCCACGTTGAGGGCGCGCTGCCCGTCCTCGGCCGAGTGCACCGTGAACCCGTGCGCCGCGAGCCACTCGTGAATCAGCTCGCGCACGCCCTCTTCGTCCTCGACCAGCAACAGCGTCTCCACCGGGGCGGGGGCCGCCTCCGCAGCTGCGACAGGTCCCGCCGGTGCTTGTGCCACGGCCACCGCCGGCTCCTCGGGTTCGAACGGCAGCGGCACGTCGTCGGCGCGCGGCAGGTAGATGCGGATCCGCGTGCCCGCGCCGAGCTCGCTGTCGACGAAGATGTAGCCGCCGCTCTGCTTGACGATCCCGTAGACCATCGACAGGCCGAGGCCGGTGCCCTGCCCTGGTGGCTTGGTGGTGAAGAACGGTTCGAACGCGCGCGCCTTGGTCTCGGCGTTCATGCCGGTCCCGGTGTCGGTCACCGCCAGGAGCACGTACGGGCCGGCGAGGATCACGAACGGCTCCCCCTCCGAGCGCGTGAGCTCCATGTTGGCGGTCTCGATGGTGAGCAACCCGCCATCCTTCATCGCGTCGCGCGCGTTGACGGCAAGGTTCATCAGGACCTGCTCGAGTTGCGCCGCGTCGGCCTTCACCGGCCAGAGGTCGTCGGCCAGGTAGGTCCGCAGCTCGATGTCCTCGCCGATCAGCCGCGTCAGCAGTTGCTCCACGTGGTTGACGACGTGGTTGACGTCGAGCAGTGACGGCTGCAGCACCTGCTGGCGGCTGAACGCGAGCAGTTGCCGCGTCAGGGCCGCAGCGCGGTCGCCCGCCTTCTTGATTTCCTCGGCGTTGCGACGGAGCGGGTCGCCTTCCTTGAGGTGCCGCAGCAGGATCTCGGTGTAGCCGCCGATGGCCTGCACGAGGTTGTTGAAGTCGTGCGCGATGCCGCCGGCCAGCCGCCCGATGGCCTCCATCTTCTGCACGCTCTGCAGGCGGATCTGGCTCTGGAGCAGCCCTTCCTCGGTGACCTGCCGGAGCACCGCCGTGGCCAGGATGTTGCCGAGCGCCTGCAGGAACGTGAGGTGCTCGGTGCTGGGCAGGCCGTCGTTGACGTTGAACACGGCGACCACGCCGAGCGGGTGCCCGATCCCGTCGAGGCGCACGCAGGCCATCGATTCGACGAGGTGGTCGCGCAGGACGGCGGGCAGGCCGAACTCCGGGTGCGACGGCAGCGCATCGACGATGCGCGTCGGCTGCTGCAGGATGTAGCGGCCGAAGGAGCCCTGCCCCGTGCTCAGCGACACGCGCCCGATGATGCCCGGCCGCCAGCCGACGCCGGCCCGCATGAGGAGGGCGTCGCCTCCGGGCGAGGCCTCGAAGAAGACGGCGTGATCGCTCTGGGTGACCTCGCGCGCCAGCCGCATGCCGGCGTCGAGGAGGTCGCCCACCGGCGTGGACGACAAGGCGCGCGCCCCGAGATCAGCGACTGTCTGGAGCGCGCGCGCGGGATTCACGGGGTCAGGAGACCTTGGCGGTGGCCTGCAGGGCCTCGACCCGCTGCCGTGCGTCGGCGGCGTAGGGGCTCTGCGGGAACTCGTCGACCACGCGCTGCAGCGTCTGCGACGCCTCGGCGGCGCGGCCGGCCTGCTGGTAGGCCTCGGCGAGCTGGACCAGGACGGCATCGACCGGCAACGGCCCGTCGCGGCGCTGCGCGAGTTCCTGCAGCGCCTTGATCGCCGGGTCGAACTGCTTCTGGCGGACCTGCATCGACGCCAGGCCGAGCGAGGCCATGCGGCCGAGCAGGGTCGAGGCACCGGCAGCATCGCGCACCTGGGTGTAGAGGTCGGCGGCTTCCTTGACGCGGCCGGTCTCGGCATGCAGCGAGGCGGCGTAGTAGCGCGCCCGAATGCCGGCGTCGGTGTTGCCGAAGCCCTCGGCGGTCGCGAGCAGCTGCTTCAGCGCCGCATCGGCACGTGCCGCTTCCGTGGCGTACGTACCCGGCGCTGGAGGCGTGGGCGCCAGTCCGGGCGCCGGTGCCTGCGCCACGGGGGCATTGAGGATCTCGACGGCGGCCGCCAGTTGTGCCTGGGCTCGCTCCTCGGCCCGCGCCTTGAACGCCCGATAGCCGGCCACGCTGCCGACCAGGAGGAGGACGGCGACGGCGGCCAGCCCCAGCGTGCGCCCGTACCGGGACAGGTAGGAACTGGCGGCGACGATGGCGTCGGCGGCTTCGTTGTGCTTGAGCTGTTCGCGTTCGGTCTTGTTCATGGCGTCGTCCGGCCCGCGGGCTCTCCCGCTGGGCCGATGGTGAGCGTGCCCGGAGTCGAACCGGGGACCTGCCGCTTAGGAGGCGGCCGCTCTATCCGTCTGAGCTACACGCTCCCGTGACCGCAGGAGGACACGCCGATTGGCTGGCCATCCTCCTCCGGACCATCCGCCATGATGCACTGCCCTGCCGCGCATGAGCAAGCGACAAGGGAGAACGGGAACGACCGGCGAGGACCGACGAGGGAGACACGTCGAGGCGCCCCGCTGCCCCCTGTGATCACTCGTCGTAGGGCAGCACCGCGTGCACGGTGGTGTCGCCGAGCCTGGCCCTGCCATCGAGAAACGTCAGCTCGACCAGGAACGCACACGCGACGATTTCCGCCCCCAGGCCCCGCACCAGGTCGATGGTCGCTCGCGCCGTCCCGCCGGTGGCGAGCAGGTCGTCCACGATGAGGACGCGCTGCCCCGCGCCGACCGCATCGGCGTGGATCTCGAGCGCGTCCGAGCCGTACTCGAGGTCGTACGACACCCGCACGCTCTGCGCCGGCAGCTTGCCCGGCTTGCGGACCGGCACGAACCCGGCGCCAAGCCGATCGGCCAACGCGGCGCCGAAGATGAAGCCGCGGCTCTCCATGCCCACCACGAGGTCGACCGGCGTGTCGGTGAAGGGCGCGGCCATCGCGTCGAGGGCCAGCCGCAGGCCTTCCGGATCGCGTAGCAGCGTGGTGATGTCGTAGAACAGGATGCCCGGCTTGGGAAAGTCGGGCACGTGGCGGATCTTGCCTTTGAGCAGTTCGGTCGTCATGTGATGTGTGAGTCATGGCCGTCGGGCGTCCCCCGACGGGTCCTGCACCGGCCTTCAGGCGATCCGGAAGCCCGTGGCGCCGGTCGGCACCACGTCCTCGGTCGCCACTTCGTCAACCCGCGACATCGGCGGGCCCTGCCACAGCTTCCACTCGAGCCGCCGCAGCGCCTCGACGTCCCCCTCCGCCTGGACTTCCACCGATCCGTCGGGGAGGTTCTTCACCCAGCCGTCGAGGCCCTCCGACCGCGCCGCATCGGCGACGAAGGCGCGGAAGCCGACCCCCTGCACACGGCCCGAGACGATCACGTGCATCGCGCGGAGCATGTGATCACCAGAACCGCGTGCTCGTCCGCTCGTTGGCGGCAGCCGCCTCGAGGTCGGCCACCGAGGTGCCCATCCTGGCGACCTCCTCGATGGTCGGCACGGCCGTCGTCACCGGCGGCAACTTGCGCGAGGCGAGCGTCGCGTTGAAGGCGGCCACCTCGCCGGCGACCAGGGCCTCGACGCGTGCCAACGCCTGGGTCAGCCGCCCCGACAGTTCCTGGTGCACCTTGACGCTCTGCGCGGTCGGCGCGCCGTCGCCGGCCTCGACCACCCCCTGCAGCGCTGCCAGCTTGTTGTTCAACTTGATCGGATAGTTCAGCGGGTCCTGGCTGCTGCGATTGCGGTACTGGTAGATCTCGCCTTCGATCCCGGTCAGTTGCGCGGTCAGCGCGTCTGCCGCGGACTTCAGCTCGCCGTTGGCCTTGACGCGCTCCTCCACCTGTCGCTTGATGTGGCGGAGGCGGAGCACCGCCTCGTTGGCGGCGTTGACCTCGCCGTTGATCCTCGCCGCCAGCGCGTACTGCGCCTGCAGATCGGCCATCGTCGCTCGGCTGCGCGGGTCGGCCGCGATCTCGAGCGGTACGGTCTGCGTCTGGCCGTCGGCCGTCACGCGGGCCTGGTACCGGCCCGGCACGACGATCGGCCCAGCGACCCGGCCGGCCCACATGATCAGTCCCGGGAAGTCACGCGCCGCCTGCACGCGCATGTCCCAGCCGAAGCGGTTCATCCCGGCCTTCCCCGTGACGCGCGCCGGAGGCGGACCGAAGCCCTCGTCGTCGTCGCCGCCGCCGGCTGCGGCATCCGGCTTCGGCGCCTCGTTCTTCAACGTGCGCAGCACCTTGCCCTGTGCGTCGAGGATCTCGATCGTCACGGCCTTCGCGTCGGCCTTCAGGAGGTAGTCGATCGGCAGGCTGCCATCGACGCGACGCGTCGCCACGCCGGGCGTGAACACGTGCAGCGCCTTCGAGGTGAGGTCGGGCGTGAACTGCCGCAGCGCGGCGATGTCGCCAAGGACCCAGAAGGCGCGGCCGTGCGTGCCGATCACCAGGTCGTTGCCCTGGACGACGATGCCGTGCACCGGGGTGACCGGCAGGTTCAGGCGCAGCGACTCCCAGGTGCCGCCGTTGTCGTAGGAGACGTGGATGCCGTGCTCGGTGCCGAGGTACAGCATGCCGGGCTTGACGGCATCCTCGCGGATGACGCGCGCGAAGTCGTCGGCGGGCAGTCCGCCGGTGATCGCGGTCCACGACGCGCCGTAGTCGTCGGTGCGGAAGACGTACGGGGCGCGGTCGGCCTTCTGATAGCGGTTGGCCGCGAGGTAGGCCGTGCCGGGCTTGTGCGGCGAGGCCTCGATCAGGCTGACGCGGGCGAAATCCGGCAGCGCCTTCGGCGTCACGTTCTTCCACGACTTGCCGCCATCGCGCGTCACGTGCACCAGGCCATCGTCGCTGCCGGCCCAGACGACGCCGCGCTCGCGACGCGACGGGGCGATGGTGAAGACCGTCGCGTAGGTCTCGACGCCGGTCTGGTCGAGCGTGATCGGCCCGCCCGACGGCCCGAGCGTCGCCGGATCGTGACGCGTGAGGTCCGGGCTGATCCGCTCCCACGTCTCGCCGTTGGTCACGCTCCGCCAGACGTGCTGCGATCCGGCGTAGAGCACGCCCTTCTCGATCGGCGAGAAGACGATCGGGTAGGTCCACTGGAAGCGCTCGGTGATGTCACCGGCCGAGTACCCCATCGGGTTGTCCGGCCAGATGTTCACCGCGCGCGTCACCCTGGTGCGGCGATCGTAGCGCGTCAACATGCCGCCGTAGCTGCCGGCGAAGAACTCGTCCGGGTTGGTCGGCGACTGCGCGATGTAGCCGCTCTCGCCGCCGCCCACCGGGTAGAAGTCCGAGGCCGGTCCGGTGCTCGGGATGCAGGCGGTGGTGTTGTCCTGCTGCGCCCCGCAGATCATGTACGGCGTGTCGGAGGTGGTGAACGCGTTGTAGAACTGCGCGGTCGGGTACTGCTGCCCCGTCCACGACTGCCCGCCGTTGATCGAGACGTTGGCCCCGCCATCATTGGCCTCGATCATGCGGGCCGGGTTGTCGGGAGCAATCCACAGGTCGTGGTTGTCGCCGTGCGGCACCCGAATCGGCTTGAAGCTCTTCCCGCCGTCGACCGACTTGTGGAAGCCGACGTTGAGCACGTACACGGTGTCGCGGGCCTTCGGGTCGGCGTACACGCGGGTGTAGTAGAAGGCGCGCTGCCGGATGTTGCGATCCTCACTCACCCGCTTCCAGTTCAAGCCGCCATCGTCGGTCGAGAACAGGCCGCCGTCGGCGGCTTCGATGATCGCGTACACGCGGTTGCCGTCGGCGCCAGACACCGAGACGCCGATCTTGCCGAGCAGGCCGGTCGGCAGGCCCGGACGACGCGAGATCTCGGTCCACGTGGCGCCGCCATCGAAGGACTTGAAGAGGCCGCTGCCGGGTCCGCCGCTCGACAGCGAATGCGGGGTGCGGAACACCTCCCAGAGCGAGGCGTAGAGCACGTCGGGATTGGTCGGGTCGACCACGAGGTCGACCGCGCCGGTGCCCTCGTCGCGGAAGAGCACCTTCGTCCACGACTTGCCGCCGTCGGTCGACCTGTAGACGCCGCGGTCCGGGGTCCTCGCATACGGCTCACCGAGGGCGGCGACCCAGACGACGTCAGGGTTGGTCGGGTGGACGCGAATCCGGCCGATGGCACGGGTCTGGGCGAGACCGACGTGGACGAACGTTTTGCCGCCGTCCGTCGAGCGG
Source organism: Luteitalea sp. TBR-22 (assembly GCF_016865485.1). Classification (NCBI taxonomy): domain Bacteria; kingdom Pseudomonadati; phylum Acidobacteriota; class Vicinamibacteria; order Vicinamibacterales; family Vicinamibacteraceae; genus Luteitalea; species Luteitalea sp. TBR-22. The sequence goes on from NZ_AP024452.1 coordinate 3,338,316, forward strand.
TAGACGCCGTCGCCCTGGATGATGTTGCCGCGCAGCTGTACCTCGCCGAAGCCCACGTAGACGACGTCCGGGTTCGACGGAGCAACCGCGACGGCCCCGACCGACGAGGTCTTGAACTGCCCATCGCCGACGGCACTCCAGGTGAGGCCGCCGTCGGTGGTCTTCCAGAGCCCGCCACCGGTCGCGCCGAAGTAGTACTCCTGCGGTCGCGCGGCACTGCCGATGGCGGTGATGGACCGTCCGCCGCGCGCTGGACCGACGTTGCGCCACTTGAGCGTGGACAGGACGGCCAGCCCCTTCGGCGCGGGCGTCGGCGCCGCGTTGGCGGTCGCTGGCACGGGCGCGGCTGGTGCGGGTTGCCCCCAGGCCGTGCCCGTGAGGGCGAGGACGCCCACTGCCGCCGCCATGACCTGCCACCCGCGTGATGCTCGCCCCATGCTCTGCTCCTTGACCCGCACGGCCCGCCCGGCGTGGCGCGATGCCCGCCGGTAAAACGCCTAATGCTAGCAGGACCGACGTCTCCACTCGGCCCGCCGCTCGCGGTCTCGGCTGCCCCGTGGGGCGCGGTCAGGATGGCAGGATCTGCCACGCGTCGGGGGCGACCCGGTGCGCACTTTCTGCCACCAGAGAGGCGTCCCGCGCACATTTCACGCGCAACCGCAGCGACGTCGAACTGGCCCGTGCCTTGCGAAGAAGGATGACGGACGTTCAGGGAGGTTGGCCCGCTCCGTGCCCGCCGGCGAGGTCCGGCGGGAGGGAGGCGTCCGATGTGTCGACACTCGCAGGCGGTGCTGACCGCCCTGCTCCTGCTCGTGCCCGGTGTGAGCCTGGCGCAGAGCGTCAACATGGGCACGACATTCCACGGCCTGGAGGCGCGGGCGCGCCGGGTCGTGGCCACCTTCCCGGAGGGCAGCGTGGAGGTACGGCGCGGGGAGGGCCAGGCCATCGAGGCGGTCTTCCGGTCGCGGGCCGGGCGTGACGAAGGAGGGCTGACGCTGGCCGCCGGATCCCGGCGGGTGCAGTGGCGGCAGTCGAGCGGCGCGTCATCGGAGTTTCCGCTGCCCGACCAGGCGACGGTGAGCCTGGACTGGGCGGCCCACCAACTCCATGCGCTCCACGAGGACGAGCAGGCCGCCCGCGCCGACGGTCGGGCCATCGAGGTGGCCGGCGACGATGGGGCGTGGGATGGCCACCTGCGGCGAAGCCGGGCGGCCCTGGGGCGCGGCGTGTCGAGCGGGCAACTCGCCGCGCGGGTGCAGGAGGTGGAGACGACGTTCGACGAGGTGATCGTGCGGGCGTCGATCGACCGGCACGAACGGCGACCGGCGGGCGGCAAGCGCATCGACTACTCGCGCTTCACGGCCGCCATCCGCGATGCGCGCACCGGCGCCCCGCGCGGGTTCGTTCGCTGGTTCGACACGGCGCAGGTGCTCACGTGGAAGATCGAGGGCGGCAGCCAGGGCGTGGTGCTGCCGGAGCGCCTCCGCGGCGGCTGGACGTTCACGCCCACGATGGGGTGGGCCAACGTGCAGGCGTATCAGTTCGCCACCGGGGCGGCGAGCACGCTCGACGCGGTCACGCCGATGGCCGCGCGCCACGAGGCCGCTCCTCCCGCGGCGCCGGTGCCGTTCATGCTGGTCGCTCGCGCCGTCGCGCCGGTGCCGGCGCTGGCGGCCGGCCTGGTGGGCGCACGCACGCGCGAGGTGGTCTCGGACGTGCTCGGCGATCTCTCCCAGCGCTGGTGGGCGATCGCGGGCGCGGCCGGCGCCGTGCGGAACGAACCGGGGTGCGACAACCTGCACTGGCTCGACGGGTCGATATTCCGGGCCTGCTGTGACGTGCACGACAAGTGCTACGAGACCAACGGCTGCAGCTCGAGCAGTTGGTGGTGGCCGTTCTCCGGCTCGTGGTCATGCCAGCGCTGCAACGCGCAAGTGGTCTACTGCTTCTGTACCGTGAGCAATCCCGCGTACTGTGGGGGCGGCGGCTCCGGTAGCAGCGGCGGCGACGGCGGGGCGAGCGGCGGCGGGTGCACGTCGGTGGCCGGCGGCTTCTGTCCTGTCGAATGCCAGTCCTGTCAGGCCCATTGACGTTCCTGCGGAGGCATGCGCATGCGCCCTGGTTCGCGTTCCGTGTTCATCACCGCGCTGGTGATCCTCGCCCTCGGACCGGTCGTGCTCGGCCTCGACTGGCGCGGCCATGAAACGAGCCCTGGCGTATGGCGCGATGGGGTGGCCTTGTGGCGATGGGGAGTCCTGGCAGGACTGCTGATGATCGGCGGCGCACTGATGGCACGGGCGCTCCCCTCGCCTGGGGCGCGGCTCCTGGTCATCCTGCCGCTCCTGGGCTGGTGCGGCTGGATGCTCCGCTCGAGTGCGCTCGGCCCGTTGGCGTGGCTCATCTACTCGCTGCCGCTGCTGGTCACCTGGCTGGGCGGGACGATGCTTGGCGATGCGTGGCGGCGCTGGCACGCCCCGTGAAGCACACCAGGGCATGAGCAAGAACAACAACGTCAACCCGGGTCAGTACAAGGTCGCCGGCCGCGAGCGGCCGGGCGCCGACGTCGTGACCAGCGAGCACAAGGCGCGACTGGCGCAGGCCCGACCGGATCCGAAGGCCGGGGCCGGCGCTCGCACCGGCCCCGCCGCGGCGGTCACATCGCGGACGACCAGGAAGGCAGGGCGCTGAGCTCGCCCATGACCTCGTGAACGTCGGCTCGGGTCTCGAATACCGAGGCCTGAGCCGACATGCCTAGACTCTGTACCTCAGGAACGCCCCGACGCCGCTGGCGGGCTCGAGCAGCGAGCCGTCCTCGATGAAGCGCACGCCAGCGCTGGTGCGACGGGCCTCGGTCACCAGCGCCTCGACCAGTGATTCGTCCGGAGGACTGCGCTGTTGGACGGGCACCGAGTCGGACGCCTCTGCCGACGAATGATCGGCGGCTGGTGCTGCTGGTGCCGCCGGCACCAGCAGCAGGTCGACCTGTCCGCGGTCGAGGGCGGCCCGCACCCCGGTGACGCCGACGGTGGCAAGTCCTCGCGACCGGTAGGCATCGAGCAGGGCATCGACCACCTCGCGGTCGGTCTCCTCATCCTTGCGGCGGAACCGCTCCAGCGTCGCCTCGAGGATGGCCTGCTCGGGCGAGCCGACGTCGAGGCGCAGCACGTCGATCACCAGTGCATCGACGCTCTCGTGCAACTGCTTGCGCAGCAGTGCCGTGGCCTGCGCATCTCCCCCGAGAATGATGGCGCGCACGCCGTCCTCACGGACCACACGCTCGACGGCGGCCGCCACCTCCTTCATGTGCTTCAGGTGCAGGTCGTCCACGTGCCGCTGGAAGCGCGCCTGTGACCAGCCACCGACACTGACGCGCTGCGTCTTCTCGTTCTCGATCGTCTCGGCTCGTTGCACCGCGCCGGTGGCGCACACGAACAGCCGGGCCGTGTTGGTGTTGACCACGAGCGCGGCATACGTCGCATACTGCTCCGCCACTCGCGCCAACGGGAACAGGTGCGGCTCCTCGTCGACATAGAGCAGGTGCCCGGCGAGGGGCGTATCGAGCACGATCGCCTCGAAGAGATCCTCGCCGCCGTTGCACGAGAACAGGGCCACCGCGCTCGGCGCCGGCGACGGCAGCTGTTCCTGCAGCCATGTGCGGATGCGCGCCTCGTCGCGCGCCAGCGACTCGCGGAAGGTCGAGTCGGCCGCATAGGTGGAGCCCGGATCGGCGAAGGCGCGTGCGAGAAAGGCCTCGTGATTCTGCCGGCCGTGCTGGTCGGCCGACAGGTCGAGGTAGAGGCTCACCACCGGCATCGGCGCAAGCGTGAAACGTGCGAGGCGGTCGATCACGGGGTCGAGCGTGGCGCTGGGCAAGGTGCGTCTCCTGGCTGTGGCGCGCGCGGCGCCGGTCTGCCGCGCAGTCGTGCAAGCCCCACGCCGCACGAGACGCCAGAGCGACGTCCGGCGCGCTGCACGGCCAGGGGTCGGGCGGTACGGCGGTTGCACCCGAGGGGGCATGACCGAAAAGCACACGGGCATCAGCAACCGCGAGACGGCCGAAGTCGAGCAGCAGGAGCGCGAGCGGCTGCGCCGCCCGGACGACACCGCACGGGACCTGGCCGGGCACGTCGTCTCGGAGAGTCCCGCGGAGGCCAGTGAGGCCGCCGAAGACTCCGCCCGGCCCAACCCGGATGGACGTGAAGGCGACCCGCGACGAGGCATCCGGCAGAGCCGTAGCGGCGGCTGACTCAGCCCGCAATGAGGCGTTCTCGCAGTCGTACGGCATCCTCGGGCGCCTGCGCATCGATGTCGTTGTTGAAGTACGCAAACACGCGGCGACCTGCGTCGAGGTGGGGGCGGAGGAAGTCCGCCCACCCGTCGAGCACCGCATCGCCGTAGCGTCCGGCGTACTTCTGCGTGGCCCCGTGGAACCTCAGGTAGAGGGTGTCGCTGGTGACGGCGCGGGCCGCGGCGCCGGTGGGTCCGCCGGGCATGTCGTGCAGGCACACGCCTACACGGTGGGCGCGCAGCAGCTCCAGCACCTCGTCGGTCACCCCGTGTTCGTGCCTGAACTCGATGACGTGCACCAAAGGGCCGACCCGCGGCACGTCGAGTCCGGGCGACCAGGTCGGCAACGCCGCCACGAAGCGCTCCAGGCGATGGAGGTCGGGCATCCATCGCGGTGGCAACTGATACAGCAGCGGCCCCAGTGCCGGCCCGAGGTGTTCGGCGTGCGCCAGGAGCCGATGGATGGGCTCGTCGGGGTCGCGGAGTCGCTTGATGTGCGTCAGGTACCGGCTTGCCTTGACGGCGAAGACGAAGCCCGGCGGCACCCGGGCGGCCCAGTTGGCGAACGTCTCCGGAGCAGGCAGGCGGTAGAACGAGTTGTTGAGCTCGACGGTGTCGAACCGCGTGGCGTACCCCTCGAGCCAGCGGGTCCGCGGCACGCCCGCGGCGTGGAACCGCGCCCGCCAATGGGCGTAGTCCCATCCGGAGCACCCGACGCGCAGCAGGCCGGCCACGGCAACGTGCGTCGCGAACGGCGTGCCACCTCCAGCACCTGAGCTGTAAGTGATCACCGACAGAACTTGCTGTGCGCCGCCGGCGGATGTCGGTACACTGCCCGTAGCAAGGTTCGCCCACGCATACGGGCCCGCCGATGCCGGACCTCCCGCTCAGCGCCCATCGTGTCTCTCCGGATGCGCTCCGGGCCATCGCCGACGGCGAGTTCGGCGCGTGGCACTGGGACGCCGACGCCGACCTGCTGCAGCTCGAGCCGCGGTGGGCGCACGCCTTCGGCCTCGGCGCCGGCCGCCTGCAGCGCAGGACGTGGTTCGCGGCGGTCACTCCCGCGGAATGCGAGGAGATGCGGCGCGCCTGGCAGCGGGCGCTGCGAGGCGATCGCCCCGTCGAGTGGCGCGTGACCCTCGCCGGCCACGGCCCGCCGAGGCACGTCCTGGTCCGCGCGCGCCGAACAGGCGGGCCCGCGCGGGGCCTTGAAGGCGTCCTGCTCGTCGTCACCGCAGGCGCCGCGGCCACAGACGACACGCCACGCCCTGACGCGTCCCACCCGGTCGACGCCGCGTTCCGGGCAGTCGTCGATGCGGTGCCGGCCCTCGTGTGGGCGGCGCACCCGGACGGGCGAGTGGCCTACTTCAACGCTGCCCTGCAGCAGGTCGTCGGCACGCTCGGCCCCGAGGAGTGGGAGCGCGCGCTGCATCCGCAGGATCTGCAGCGGATCCGGGTGCGGTGGCTCGGCGCGGTCCGGCGGGAGGCGCCGTACGAGGCACGTTGCCGCGTGCACCGCGCCGCCGACGACACGTGGCGCTGGCACGCGTTGCGGGCCGTGCCCGTGCGCGACCCCGAGGGCCACGTGGAGCGCTGGGTAGGCATCCTGGTGGACGACCACGACCAGCGTCGGCTGATGGAAGCCAACCAGCACCTGCTGGCGTCCGAGCAACGAGCGCGTCAGGCCGCCGAGGACGCTGCTCGCATGAAGGACGAGTTCCTGGCGACGCTGGCTCACGAGCTTCGCACGCCGCTCAATGCCATCACCGGCTGGACGGGACTCCTCAAGCGAGGCGGCTTGTCGGAGGCAGACCAGGCGCGGGCCCTCGACGTGATCGAGCGCAACGCCCAGGCGCAGCGACAGCTCATCGACCAGTTGCTCGACGTGAGCCGGGTGATCGCCGGCCACGTCCGGCTCGATCAGGAGTCGGTGGCGCTCGACGACGTGCTGCTGCAGGCGCTGCAAGCCGTCCGACCGCTGGCCGATGCGCGGGGGCTTCGCCTCGACGTGCAGATCGCCGACCGCGCCCCGCTGGTCTGGGGCGATTCCACGCGCCTGCGCCAGGCCTGTGACCAGCTGTTGGCCAATGCGGTGAAGTTCACGCCGGCGGGCGGCGCGATAACTGCGCGCCTGCACCACGACGCCCACCGCGTGACCATCGAGGTCACCGACACCGGCATCGGCATCCCCGCCGACTTCCTGCCCTTCGTGTTCGACCGCTTCAGGCAGTCGGAATCGCCCGCCGCTCGTCGTTACGGGGGACTCGGACTCGGCCTCGCGATCGCGCGGCAGGTGGTGGAGATGCATGGCGGCGAGATCGCCGTGACCAGTCCCGGCGAAGGCCTGGGCGCGACCTTCACCGTGTCGCTCCCTGCGACCGGGGTCGCGGCCGCCGAAGGCGCAACGCCCGCAGAGAGTCCGGCGCCGCAAGACGGCGCTCCCAGCCCGCTGCGGGGCCAGTCCATCCTCGTGATCGAGGACGACGCCGACTCGCGCGAGATGCTCAGCGTGGTGCTGGAGAACGCCGGCGGCGTCCCCGTCGGCGCTGCCACCGTCGCCGACGGCCTCCGCCTGCTCGGCGACCTGCAGATCGACATCGTCCTGAGCGACATCGGCCTGCCCGGACGCGACGGCTTCGACCTGATCCGGGCGCTGCGATCGTTTCCGCACCCGCGCGTCCGGCGCGCCCCCGCCATCGCCGTCACCGCCTTCACGCGCGCCGAGGACCGGGCCCGCGTCCTGGATGCCGGCTTCGACGCGCATGTCGGCAAGCCCGTCGAGCCCGCGCGCCTGCTCGCGGCCATCGCCGAAGTCACCCGGCGCCGCGAGGACGCCGCCGGTGCGGCGCCCCCTGCCTGACGCAACGCATCGCCGCGGGACGCGCTACCATGCCCCGCCATGCGCGCTTCCCTGCCCTGCCTGATCGGACTTGCGGCGATGCTGGCCCTGCCTGCGCGGCCGACGCTCGCCGAGGTCCACAAGTTCACGCCGACGACCGGCGTGCCCACGTTCGCCGTTCGCGAGCCGGTGCTCCGCCTGAAGCCCGGCGACGTCGTGGAGTCGCAGACGTTCTCGAAGCCCGGCGACTACTACGACCGGGCCGGCGGGCCGTGGCCGGGCGAGGTCGGGCCCTTCGTCATCGAGGGCCTCACGCCCGACGACACGCTCGTCGTGAAGATCCTGAAGGTGCGCCCGAACCGCGACACCGCGGTGTCGGCCGTGGTGCCCAATGGCATCAGCGCCGTCGCCGGCGACAACCGGACGCGCATCCTCAACGATCCGCTGCCGGCCCGCCGTTACGTCTGGCAGCTCGATCGTGCGCGCAACGTCGGCATCCTCGACATCCCCAACTCGGCGAGCAAGCGCATCGAGCTCCCCTTGCGGCCGATGCTGGGCCGGGTTGCCGTGGCCCCGGCCGGGCAGGAAGCGTGGGGCGGCCTGTGGCCCGGCAACTTCGGCGGCAACATGGACGCCTCCGACGTGCGGGAGGGCGCCACCGTCTACCTGCCCGTCTTCCACGAGGGCGGCTTTTTCTACTTCGGCGACGGGCACGCGCTGCAGGGCGACGGCGAGATCGTCGGCTCGGGGCTCGAGACGACGATGGACGTGACGCTGCAGTTCGACGTGATCAAGGGCCGCAAGATCGCGTGGCCACGCATCGAGGACGAGACGCACATCATGGTCGCCGGCAGCATCCGGCCGCTCGTCGATGCCTTCCGCATCGCGCAGGTCGAGCTGATCCAGTGGCTCGTGGACGACTACGGCTTCGACCGGATGGACGCCTACCAGGTGGTCTCGCAGGCCGGCAGCACGCGCGTGGCCAACGTCGTCGATCCGAATTACACCGTGGTGGCGAAGTTTCCCAAGTCGGCGCTGCCACCGCGACTGCCGAAGGCGCCGTGAAGCCCCTCGTGCCTGGCACCGGTGGGCCGACCCCGGGCACCGGCTGGAGGCGCCGCGCTGGGCGCTACCGCGCGGCTGCCCACTCGGGCTCGAGGCGTGCCACCAGCACGGCGTAGGTCTCGATCGCGTCCCAGAGGTTCTGGATGCGGAGGTTCTCGTTGGCGGCGTGCTGGTTGTTGTCGTGGTTGACGACCGGCACGCTCACCAGCGGCGCCTGCAGGATGTCGGCAAACAGGTACAGCGGCAGGCTCCCACCCATGTTCGGCATCACCACCGGTGCCACGCCGCGCGCCTGCGCGACGATCGACACGATCGCCCTGGACACCGGCATGTCCATCGACGCCCGGTAGCCCGGGTAGCCGGGTCCCCAGTCGAGGCGCGCGACGCGCGGGTGCGCGCGGCGCGTCTCCTCGTCGGGTTCGCTGCCGGTCACGATGTGGTACCCCTGGGCGCGCACGTGCGCCTCGACGAGCGGCGTGAGCACCTCCGGCGTGAGGTCGGGCACCAGCCGGAAGTCGATGGAGACCTGGGCCCTCGTCGGCACCGCGTTGGCGGCACGCTCCCCCACCTCGCCGGCACGGAAGCCACGCACGTTCAAGGCGGGAATCGTGATGGCGTCCACCAGCCGACTCCTCACCTGCTCGCGGCGTCCCAGCGCGAGTGCGCGAGCGATCGCGTCGTCCTCGGCCGGCGCGGCGTCGAGCGCCGCCCGCTCGGCCGCCGAGAGGGGACGGACGGCCTCGGCGATGCCCTTGATGAGGATCCGGCCATCGGCATCCCGCATGCTGGTGATCAGGTGCGCGAGATCGACGGCGGGGTTGGGCGCCCAGTTGCCGTAATGGCCGCTGTGCACGGCGCGGGCGGGACCGTAGGTCGAGATCTCGAGCTGGATGGACCCGCGCACGCCGAACGACACGAGCGGCGCGCGCGACTGGTGCACGGGGCCGTCGCCGAAGATCCAGGCGTCGGCGCGCAGGGTGTCGCGATGCGCTCGCAGCAGGCGCTCGAGGTTCGGTGACCCGTCCTCCTCCTCGCCCTCCAGGAACACCTTCAGGTTCACCGTCGGCGCCACGCCGGCGGCCTTCAATGCGTCGAGGCCGGCCAGCAACGCGACGATCGGGCCCTTGTCGTCCGAGGCGGCGCGTCCGTAGAGGCGATGCTCGCCGGGAATCGTCGCCGGCAGCGCGTCCCAGGCGATGACGGGCGCGCCGGCTTCGAGGGTGCCGGCACGCAGCACCGGGGTCCAGGGCGGCGTCGCCCAGTCCGAAGGCGTGACCGGCTGGCCGTCGTAGTGCGCATAGAACACGACGGTGCGCGTGGCACCGGGCACCTCCAGGCTGCCGTACACGGCAGGCGGCGCGTCGGGCACCGTCAGCAGGCGCGTCGCGAACCCACGCCGCTGCAGCAGGCCCTGCAGGTGTGCGGCGTTGCGGGCGATGCCCTCGGCGTCGCTGGCGAGGTTGGGCAGCGCGACGAGATCCCGCAGCTCGGTCAGGACCTCGCGCTCGTGGGCCTGCCGCCAGGCGCGGACGCGTGCCGCGAGCGCGCTGCCGGGGCCGGTCGACGAAGGCTGCGCGCCGACGGTGGGCGCGGCGCACGCGAGGAGGCCGGACAGGACGACGAGAACCGTGCGGATGCGCATGGCCCTCAGGGTATCCCAGCAGTTAGGGCGGGCCGGCCGCACGCCTCAGCGGGTGAACGTGCCAGTGCAAAAGGAAAAGGCCGGATCCGCGTGCAGCGAATCCGGCCTTTTCGATTTCGTGGTCGGGGCGAGAGGATTCGAACCTCCGACCTCTCGGTCCCGAACCGAGCGCTCTACCAGGCTGAGCCACGCCCCGACAACCCGAGGAGGATACCACACGCCTCGCGCTCGTCAAACGCGACACCGCAACGGCCGAGATCGCGAGGCCTCTCAAGTTCCACCGGGAGCCGCCGATTGCCTTCGTATGACCGGGATTCCTCCTCTCATCAGCACGGGCAGCGACAGCACCGTCGCGGCTCGCACGGACCGCACGACCGTGGCCATCAGCAAGGCGCTCCAGGAAAAGAAGAAGGAGGCCGAGGCGATGGTCCGGCTCATCGAGGGGACCGCCGCCTCGGGCAAGGGCCAGATCGTCAACTATCAGGCGTGAGCCCGGCGGCGCGTGCCACCAGCGCCGTCGTCATCCCCACCGCCCCGTGCGCCGTGAGGTCGGCGTGCAGCGGCGTGACCGAGATGCGCCCTGCCGTCACGGCCTTGAAGTCGGTGCCTTCCCCGGGCGCCCACTCAACCCGACCCTCGTCCAGCCAGTAGTACGGACGTCCCCAGGGATCGTCCCGCCGGAGCACGCTCGTGGTGTGCGTCCGCGCGGCCTGCGTGGTCGCCTGCCATCCCGTCGGCACGCCCTGCGGCACGTTGACGTTGAGCAGCACGCGCGGCGGCAGTCCGTGCGCGAGGACCTCGCGGGCCACCCGGCCGGCCGCCGCAGCGGCGTGCGAGAAGTCGTAGGTCGGGCCGCGCTGCATCGAGACCGCGATGGCCGGCACACCCATCAACAGGCCCTCGAGCGCCCCGCCAATCGTTCCCGAGTAGGTCACGTCGTCGCCGACGTTCCAGCCCTTGTTGATGCCCGAGATCACCAGGTCGGGCAGCACGCCATGCAGCACGTGCGCGACGGCGACGTTGACGCAGTCGGCCGGCGTGCCATCGACAGCGAATCGGGCCTCGCCGCGCTGGACGAGCCTGAGCGGCCGCGCGAGCGTGAGCGCATGGCCGATGGCGCTCGCCTCGCCGAGGGGCGCGCACACGATCACGTGACCGAGCGGGCGCACCGCGTCGGCGAGGGCCTGCAGGCCCTCGGAATCGATGCCGTCGTCGTTGGTGACCAGGATGGTGGGCATGGAGATTTCGGGAGTCGGGAGTCGGGAGTCGGGAGTCGGGAGTCGGGAGTCGGGGGTCGGGAGTCGGGAGTCGGGAGTCGGGAATCGGAGTCGGGGCCAGGGCCTCCAGGCTACAGGCAGCCTGAGGCCTGTGGACTGCGGCCCTCTGGCGGCCCGTGCACCGCCCGGGCCGAGGCCGGAGTCTATGATCGCAGCATGTCCGCCCCGTTCGATGCCGTCCTGCTCGTTTCGTTCGGAGGCCCGCAGGGCCTCGACGACATCCGCCCCTTCCTGGCCAACGTGTTGCGAGGCCGCCGCATCCCGCCGCAGCGCATCGAGGAGGTGGCCCATCACTACGAACTGTTCGGCGGCGTCTCGCCGCTGACGGCGTACACGATGGCGCAGGCCGAGGGCCTGCGCACGCAGTTGCGGGGGCGCGGCCTCGACCTTCCGGTGTACGTCGGGATGCGCAACTGGACACCCCTGCTCCCGGACGTGATCGCCCGGATGGCGGGCGACGGCATCCGGCGGGCGATCGGCGTCACCTCGGCGGCCCATCGGTCCTATTCGAGCTGCACGCAGTACAAGCAGAACGTGCTGCAGGCGCGCGAGTCGGTGCATGCGGCGGGCCTGCCCCCCGTCGACGTGACGTACGTCGGCGACTGGCACCTCCACGACGGCTTCCTGACGGCCGTGGCCGACCACGTGGTGGTGGCCCGCGACACGCTCCCGGCCCACCTGCAGGCGGGGGCCCGCCTGGTCTTCACGGCGCACAGCGTCCCAGCCACGATGACGGGCGCGACGACGTACCGCAAGCAGCTGGAGGTGTCGGCGGCGGAAGTGGCGCGCCGGCTCGGGATGGACGACTGGGCGCTCGTGTTCCAGAGCCGTAGCGGGCGTCCCGAAGACCCGTGGCTGGAGCCCGACGTCAACGACTACCTGCGCGCCGAGCACGCGCGCGGCGGACTGGATGCGGTGATCCTCAGCCCGATCGGCTTCGTGTGCGACCACATCGAGGTGCTCTACGACCTCGACCACGAAGCGCGGGCGACGTGCGAGGAGTTGGGCCTGCCGATGGCCCGCGCATCGGCCGTCAACGCCCACCCGGCGTTCATCGGCACCCTGGCGGAGATGGTGATCCGGACGTGGGAGACCTACAAGGGCGGCCGGCCGCTGATGCTGGTCAATCCCGACAAGCCCAACGCGACGGAGCTGCCGCCCCCCGCCGTCTCGCCAGTGAGGTAGGGCGGGGCGTCCCACCCCGCCGTTGGCTGGCTGACGGCGCGGTCGGAGACCGCACCCTACCTGTATTTGCCGCAGCATCGCGGCATTCCACGCAGGCGCGGGACGAGTGGGCACGCGAAGGCGTGCCCATGACGGTCACGCGTTCTGGGTGGCGCAGTACTTGTCGAAGGCGGCGGTGAGGGCGGCGGCGATGCCGTCGGCGGTGTTCCCCTCGATCTGGTGCCGCTCCATCATGTAGACCAGCTTCCCGTCGCGCAGCAGCCCGACCGACGGCGACGAGGGCGGATAGCCCGTGAAGTACGAGCGGGCGCGGTCGGTGGCCTCGATGTCGGCGCCTGCGAACACGGTGACGGCGTGATCGGGCTTGGTGCCGTGCTGCATGGCACGGGCGATGCCCGGACGGGCCTTCCCCGCCGCGCACCCGCACACCGAGTTGACCACCACCAGCGTGGTGCCCTTCTCGTTCACCGCACGGTCCACCTCGGCTGCCGTGCGCAATTCGGTGAATCCGACCTCGGTGAGCTCTTCGCGCATCGGCGCGATCAGGAATTCGGGATACGGCATCGGTCTCTACTCCTTCAACGGGGGCCACGCCCCCGACTCGTGTGATCAGACCGCCGCGACGGCGCGGCGTCGTTGGCTGGCCTCGGCGTGCGCCGCGACCAGGAAATCCACGAACGGCACCCACGGGTCGAAGCCGATCACCGCCGGGGCATCGGCCACGAAGTTGGACAGCGCGTTCAGATCGTAGAAGTACGGCCGCCCGTCGCGGTCGTCAACCACGTATTCGACGCCGCCGACGTCGAAGCCGGCCGCATCGGTCATGCGGATCACCGCATCGATGATGTCCTGCGGCGGGTGGGCCTGCACGGCGCGCTTCCCCGCCGAAGGCAGCGAGATGGCGCAGTTGCCGCCCAGTTCGACGGGCGCGGCAGGCGCGGTCGTCTGGCCGGGCTCCGGCAGTTCGCACAGGTCGGCGGGGCACAGGTTGAAGCTCTGCCCCGTGACCGGGATGTCGATGGCGTACAGGTAGCGGCCCTGCAGCACTTCGACGCGCGTGATCTTGCCGTCGCGCGCCGGGATGAACTCCTGCACCAGCGCCAGGTGATCGACGCCGAAGTCCAACTGCCCGGCCTCGACGGCGGCGCGCAGGTCGGCCTCGCGGTCGACACGCAGCACGCCGGCGCCGCTGCCCCCGACACTGGGCTTGACGACCACTGGCCAGCGCAACCCCTCGGTCGCGGCCACCGCCTGGTCGGCCGCGTTGATGACGCGCGTCTTCGGGAACGGCAGCCCGAGATCGGCCAGTAGCGCCATCTGGCGCGCCTTGGAGATCTCGTAGCCGTACGCCCTGGCGCCGTTGATCACGCGCACCCCGCCCGCCTCGGCCGAGGCCACGTACTGCAGGACGGGCAGGATCCCGTGTCCGTGCCCGCGCCGGTCGGCCGACGGGCTCATGCGGTTGACCAGCAGGTCGGGCGCTGCCGCGCGCGCCGCCGGGTCGTGCCGCCAGTCCGGGGTGAACAGGAGCGAAGCGGCATGGGTCCGACGGTAGGGCACGCCCCTGGCGTCGAGCGCCTCGAACAACCGGGCGAACCATGCGGGGTGTTCGTAGAGGATCTCGATCATGCCTACTCCTCCTTCAGCAGTTCCGCGGCCTCATCGGCCTCGGGCGGGATCTCCACCGGGCCCTGCAGCCGCGCGTACCCGTAGAACCCGCCGAAGATCACCACGATCAGGCCCAGCGACAGCCACTTGGGGATCTCGAAGTGCACGTATCCCAGCTGGTGCCCGTACTCGACGAGCAGCTTGATGCCCACCCACGCGATGATCACGAACGCGCCGTCGACCAGCGCCGGGAACCGCTGCACCACCGCCAGCAGCTGCCCGATCAGCAGCCGCATCGCGACGATGCCGAGGATGCCGCCGGTGATGATGACCCAGAGCTTGGGCGACATCGCGACGGCCACCAGGATCGAGTCCACCGCGAAGACGATGTCGGTCAGCTCGACCTTGATCACGGTGGTCCAGAAGACCCCGAGGCCCAGCCAGCTGGTCGCCGGCTTGATCGCCCGCCGGTCCTCGTGGTCGCCGCCGCGGAAGTGCTGGAAGGGCAGGTACAGCAGGTACAGCGCCCCGACCAGCTTCACCCACGCGAGCTTGATCATGAACGCCGCGAAGAACGTCGCCAGCGCGCGGAAGGCGAAGGCGCCGACGATCCCGTAGCGGAGCGCCTTGCGCTGCTGCTCGCGGGGCAGGCCCAGCACGAGGATGGCGAGGACGAGCGCGTTGTCCGCGCTCAGCAATCCTTCGAGCAGGACCAGCAGGCCTATGGTGATCAGGTCAGAAACTACCAACGGTCTCCGTGCCTCGGCTGCCACCCCCTCGGGTGCGATACCCGCGGCAGGGACAGAGGACCAGTATGCGGCAACCTCCGGCCAACGCCTACGCCCCATCGCCGCGCCAGGCCGCGCCGCCCCGACACATTGACTCGGGACACCGCATGACATTGACACGCTTCGTATCAAGGCCTACACTCGGTCTGTGTCAATGAGTGGTGACCGTCCCCGACTCGAGGGCCCGCAGGACGAGTTCCTGCTGATCAGCGTGGCCGCGCGGCATCTCGGCATGCACCCGCAGACCCTCCGCAAGTACGAGCGGCTCGGGCTGGTCCGGCCGACGCGCACGCTCGGCAGCATGCGGGTGTACTCGCGCGACGAGCTCGAGCGACTGCGGGTCATCAAGCACCTGGTCGACGAGGCGGGCATCAACCTGGCGGGCGTGCAGCGCCTGCTCGAGGTCGCCGACGTGCTGCGTCGGATCCGACCGATCACCAGCGGCGGTGACTGGTCGCGCGCCTCGGTGCGCCGGTTGGCGCAGGAACTGGATCGCCTGAGCGCGATGCTCGGGCTCTGAGGAGGCCTCCCATGGACTTTCGCGACTACTACGCCACCCTCGGCGTGGCGAAGACGGCCTCCGAAAAGGAGATCAAGCAGGCCTTCCGCCGGCTGGCGCGCAAGCATCATCCGGACGTGAACCCCGGCAACAGTGCCGCCGAGGCCAAGTTCAAGGAGATCAACGAGGCCTACGAAGTGCTCGGCGACGCCGAGAAGCGGCGCAAGTACGACGAGCTCGGCGCCAACTGGAAGGCCTACGAGCAGGCCCAGCGCCAGGGGTTCGACCCGCGCGGTGGCGGCCCGTTCGGCGGCGGCGGCTGGCCCTTCGGGGGGGCTCCCGGGGCGCAGGCGGGCGCCCAGGGCGGCGGCTACCGCAGCGTGTCGCCCGAGGAGTTCCAGGAGATGTTCGGCGAGGGGGCCAACCCCTTCTCCGACTTCTTCACCACGTTCTTCGGCGGGGCCCAGGCGGGCGGGGCGCGGCCCAAGGCGCGAGGACGACGGCACCACGTGCCGCAGGAGCACGACGTGGCGATCTCGCTGGAAGAGGCCTTCATGGGCACGACCCGCAAGGTCACGCTCACCGGCGCCGGCAGCGATCGGTCGCTCGAGGTCCGCTTCCCCGCCGGCATCCGCGACGGGCAGAAGGTCCGCGCGGCATCGGACGGCGGCGACGTGTTCTTCAGGGTCAGGCTGGCGCCGCACCCGCGCTTCGAGCCGCGCGGCGACCACGACCTGGCCACCCGGGTGGCGGTGCCCATCCCGGTGGCGGTGATCGGCGGCGAGATCGAGGTGATGCCGCTGGTCGGGCCGCGCGTCCGCGCGAAGGTGCCCGCGGGCACCAGACCTGGCGCAGTCCTCCGGCTGCGCGGGCACGGCCGCCCGATCCTGGGCCAGGCCGGGCAACGAGGCGATCTGCTGGTGACGCTGGATCTCCAGGTCCCCACCGATCTGACGCCGGAGGAACGACGCCACTACGAGGCGCTGGCGGAGTTGCGGAAGGTCCAGCCCGTGTAGGGCTCACGGCTCAAGCCCTGGGCCCTGAGCCTGTCCATCAACGAAGACCGTTTTCTCGATCGACTCGATATCGAACGGGGGAGACCGTGAACCTGAATCGCTTGACCGAAAAGGCCCAGGAGGCCGTCGTCGCGGCGCAACAACTCGCCACGCGACTCAACCACGCCCAGATCGACCCGGAGCACCTGCTCGCGACGCTGGTCGGGCAGCAGGGCGGCATCGTGCCGTCGGTGCTGCGCCGCATGGGGGTCGATCCGGTCGCCCTCGGGCGGACCCTGGACGCCGATCTGCAGAAGCGTCCACGCGCCTACGGTGGCAGCGAGCCCGGTATCGGGCCGCGGCTGCGCGCCCTGTTCGAGGCCGCCGAGAAGGAAGCGGCGCAGCTGAAGGACGAGTACCTGAGCACCGAGCACTTCCTGCTCGCCATCGCCGGTGAAGGCGGCCGGACGCCGGCCACCCTCGCGCTGCAGGCCGTGGGCGCGACGCGCGACAAGGTGCTCGATACGCTGGTGGCCGTGCGTGGCACCCAGCGGGTCACCGACCAGAGCCCGGAGGCCAAGTACGAGGCACTCGACAAGTACGGGCGCGACCTGACGCGCGCCGCGCGCGACGGCAAGCTCGATCCGGTGATCGGCCGCGACGACGAGATCCGGCGCGTCATCCAGGTGCTGTCGCGCCGCACGAAGAACAACCCGGTGCTCATCGGCGAACCCGGCGTCGGCAAGACCGCCATCGTCGAGGGCCTCGCGCAGCGCATCGTGCGCGGCGACGTGCCCGAGGGGCTGAAGGACAAGCGCATCGTCGGGCTCGACATGGGCGCCCTGGTGGCCGGCGCGAAGTACCGCGGCGAGTTCGAGGAGCGGCTCAAGGCGGTGCTGCAGGAGATCACCAACGCGCAGGGCGAGATCGTGCTGTTCATCGACGAACTGCACACCGTCGTGGGCGCGGGGGCGGCCGAGGGCTCGCTGGACGCCTCGAACATGCTCAAGCCGATGCTGGCGCGTGGCGAACTGCACACGATCGGCGCGACGACGCTCGACGAGTACCGCAAGCACATCGAGAAGGACGCGGCGCTCGAGCGGCGTTTCCAGCCGGTCCTGGTCGGCGAGCCGAGCGTCGAGGACACGATCAGCATCCTGCGCGGCCTGCGCGAGAAGTACGAGCTGCACCACTCCGTGCGGCTGAAGGACTCCGCGCTGGTGGCCGCCGCGGTGCTCAGCCACCGCTACATCGCCGATCGGTTCCTGCCCGACAAGGCCATCGACCTGGTCGACGAAGCGGCGTCGCGCCTGCGTATGGAGATCGACTCCATGCCGGCCGAACTCGACGAGGTGTCGCGGCGCATCATGCAGCTCGAGATCGAGCGCGAGGCGCTGCGCAAGGAGACCGACCAGGCGTCGCAGGAGCGCCTCGGCAAGCTCGAGAAGGACCTGGCCGAACTCAAGGAGGAGCGGACGCGTCTGCAGTCGCAGTGGGAGCAGGAGAAGGCGGCCATCCAGACGACCAGCGCGATCACGGGCGAGATCGAACAGGTGCGCCAGCAGATCGAGCAGGCGCAGCGCGACGGCGACTACGCGAAGGCCTCCGAGCTCCAGTACGGCCGGCTGCCCGAACTGGAACGCAAGCGCGCCGCCGAGGAGGCGCGTCTGGCCGGCCCCGACGCCGGCCCGCGCATGCTCAAGGAGGAGGTCGACGAGGAGGACATCGCCGAGGTCGTGAGCAAGTGGACGCACATCCCGCTCAGCCGGTTGATGGAAGGCGAGGTCCAGAAGCTGGTGCACATGGAGGACCGGCTGCACCACCGCGTGGTCGGGCAGGATGAAGCGATCCTGGCGGTGGCCAGCGCCATCCGACGGGCCCGCGCCGGCCTGCAGGACCCCAACCGCCCGCTCGGCAGCTTCGTGTTCCTCGGACCGACCGGGGTCGGCAAGACGGAACTGGCCCGCGCGCTCGCCGAGTTCCTGTTCGACGACGAGCAGGCCATGGTGCGGATCGACATGTCGGAGTACCAGGAGAAGCACGCGGTGTCGCGGCTGATCGGCGCGCCTCCCGGCTACATCGGCTACGACGAGGCAGGCCAGCTCACCGAGGCGGTGCGGCGGCGCCCCTACGCGGTGGTGCTGTTCGACGAAATCGAGAAGGCGCACCCCGAGGTGCTCAACGTGCTGCTGCAGGTGCTCGACGACGGGCGGCTCACCGACGGCCGGGGGCGGACGGTGGACTTCAAGAACACCGTGGTCATCATGACGTCGAACCTCGGCAGCCAGTTCCTGGCCGAGCGCGCGCTGCGTGACGGCACCGTGGACGAGGGGACGCGACGCGAGGTGCTCGACGCGATGCGGCAGCACTTCCGGCCCGAGTTCATCAACCGCGTCGACGAGATCATCGTGTTCCACCCGCTCGGGCGGGCACACATGGGGCGGATCATCGACCTGCAGATGGCGCGCCTGCTGGCGCGGCTGCAGGAGCGGAAGCTCACGCTGCACCTCAGCGACACGGCGCGCCAGGCGCTCGTCGACGAGGGGTACGACCCGCTGTACGGCGCGCGGCCGCTGAAGCGGACGCTGCAGCGACGCGTCCTCGACCCGCTGGCGATGAAGGTGCTGCAGGGCGAGTTCGTGGAGGGCGACGAGATCACGCTCGACCTCGTCGACGGCGCGCTGCGCTTCGAGAAGCGGCACGCCGTCGTGCACTGACGGCGCGTCGCGCCGTCAGTGCACGACAATGGCACAAATGCCGGAAATGCCGCGCATGTCGGGAGTCTGCAATGCCTTCGACATTGACGGCATTCCCGGCATCGCGGCATCGAAGGCGATGCACCGGCCCCTCAGGGCCGATGCATCGCGTTCAGGAAGTCGGCGTTGCTGCCGGCCTTGGCCAGCTTGTCGATCAGCAGTTCCATCGCCTCGGTCGGCGACAGCGGGTTGATCACCTTGCGCAACACCCAGATGCGGTTGAGGTCCTCCTTGGGGATGAGGAGTTCCTCCTTGCGGGTACCGCTCTTGGTGATGTCGATCGCCGGGAACACGCGCTTGTCCACCAGCTTGCGATCGAGGTGGACCTCCATGTTGCCGGTCCCCTTGAACTCCTCGAAGATCACCTCGTCCATGCGCGAGCCGGTGTCGACCAGCGCGGTGGCGATGATCGTCAGCGATCCGCCCTCCTCGATGTTGCGCGCCGCGCCGAAGAAGCGCTTCGGCTTCTGGAGCGCATTGGAGTCGACGCCACCGGTGAGGACCTTGCCGGACGGAGGCACGACGCTGTTGTAGGCGCGCGCCAGGCGGGTGATCGAGTCGAGCAGGATGAGCACGTCCTTCTTGTGCTCGACCAGGCGCTTGGCCTTCTCGATCACCATCTCGGCCACCTGCACGTGCCGCTGCGCCGGCTCGTCGAACGTCGAGCTGATGACCTCGCCGCGCACCGAGCGCTGCATGTCGGTCACTTCCTCGGGGCGCTCGTCGATCAGCAGGACGATCAGGTAGACCTCGGGGTGGTTCTGCACCACCGACTGCGCGATGTTCTGCAGCAGCATGGTCTTGCCCGTGCGGGGTGGCGCGACGATGAGGCCGCGCTGGCCCTTGCCGATCGGCGTCATCAGGTCGAGGACGCGGGCCGACATGTTGTCCTTCGAGGTCTCGAGCGAGAAGCGTCGCTGCGGGTACAGCGGCGTGAGGTTCTCGAAGAAGACCTTGTTGCGCGCGAACTCCGGGGTCTCGAAGTTGACGGCCTCGACCTTGATCAGCGCGAAGTAGCGCTCGCCTTCCTTGGGCGGGCGGATCTGGCCGCTGATGGTGTCGCCGGTCTGCAGGTCGAACTTGCGGATCTGCGACGGCGACACGTAGATGTCGTCGGGGCCGGCCAGGTAGTTGTAGTCGGGGGCCCGCAGGAAGCCGAAGCCGTCGGGCAGCACCTCGAGCACGCCTTCGCTGAAGATGAAGCCGCTCTGCTCGGTCTGCGCCTTGAGGATCTGGAAGATCAACTCCTGCTTGCGCAGGCCGGTGGCCCCGACCACGCCCAGGTCCTGTGCCACCTGCATCAGGGCCTGGATGTTCATCTCCTTCAGTTGCCCGATGCGCAGGGTGGCCTCGCTGCCCTCGGGCGGCAGGTCGAGCGGCGGATCGTTGGCGACGTCGGGGATGTCGTTGGCGGGACGGCGGGGCCCCTGGGGACGGGGGCCGCGACGGCCGCCGGATCGCTTCTGTGCTGGTGCCATGCGTTCTGCGGTGTGGAACGGAGAGGGGTTGCCGGAAGGGACGCGAGGGCACGCGTGGCGCCGACGCCGATCCCGGAACCGCGGGGTGAGCGGCGAGTATAGCCCAAAAAACCCATGGTGTAGAATCCGGGGCCAGCGTGTCGCGGCATGTCCTCATACTCGGCCTGGTCTGCTTCCTGACGTTTTTCGCAGGCCTGGGCCGCGGCGCCATCGGGGACTCCGACGAGGCGTTCTACGCCGAGGCGTCCCGCGAGATGGTCGCGTCGGGCGACTGGCTCACCCCCTACTACAACTACGAGCTCCGCTTCCAGAAGCCGATCCTGTACTACTGGCTCGTCTCGATCGCCTACAAGGCGGCTGGCGTCGGCGAGGCGGCGGCGCGCTTCCCGTCGGCGCTCGCCGGGCTCGGCCTGGCGATCCTCACCTACCTGGTCGGTCGCCGCTGGTTCGACGCCGGCACCGGCTTCTTCGCGGCAACGGTGGTCGCCACCAGCTTCGGCTACTTCTCCATCGGCCGGCTGTCGTTGCCCGACCTGCCGCTGGCCTTCTTCATCGCCGCCACGACCTGGGGCCTCATCGAGGGCATCGGCTCCCCCATCGCGACGGCCACGACCTCCGTCGCGCGGCGTCGCCTGTGGTTCGCGTTCGCCGGCGTGATGATGGGCCTCGGCCTGCTGGCCAAGGGGCCGGTGGCAGTCGCGCTGCCCGTCGCCGCGGCCGCCGCCACGTGGTGGAAGGAGCGCAAGGCCACCGAAGGCGACGACACGGCCTCGCGATTCCCCGGAGTGGTGGATCTGCTGCTGGTGGGCGGGCTGGCCCTGCTGGTGGCCGCGCCATGGTTCATCGCCATGGCGCAGCACCACGGCCTGGCGTACATGCACCGGTTCTTCATCGGCGAGAACCTGGAGCGCTTCGCGACCGACCGCTACAACGAACCGCGGCCGCTCTGGTTCTACGTGCCCATCGTGCTCGGCGGCCTGATGCCGTGGTCGCCCTTCATCCTGCTGTGGCTGCCCACCTGGCGACGGGTGTTCCGCCGCGAGCGACTCGTCACCCGTGCCGAGTGGCGCGCCATCATCTGGGCGCTGGTGCCGTTCGTGTTCTACTCGGCCTCGATCGGCAAGCAGCCGCGCTACATCCTGCCGATGCTGCCGCCGATGGCCCTCCTGCTGGCCCGCAGCGTCATCGCCCGCCTGCCCGACGAGGGACCGTCGCCCACGGCCCGCACCACGCGCCAGGTGGCGCTCGCATGGTGCGGCACCCTGTGCGCGATCCTGTTCCTGATCCTGGGGCTCCTGCTGCACCGGGCGCGGCCGCTGCTGTTCGCCCTGACGCCGTCGCTGGCGCTGGTCTGCACCGGCATCATCACGACGGCGGCGCTGTCGGTCTTCGTGGCGAGCTGGAGCCGGCGCCGCTGGGCCCTGCCCGTGACCATGGCAGTGGCGTCGATCGCGACGCTGCTCTCGCTGCAGTACTCGGTGCAGTCGGCGGCCGACCTCGAGCCGGTGCAGGTGATGGCGCGCAAGTACGCCTCGGCCTACCAAGGGCACGAGCCCTCGGCCACCTACCGCGTTTTCGTGCGCAACCTGGTCTTCTACACGACCATCAAGCAGACCGACCTGGTCCAGCCGCACGAGGTCGTCGAGTTCCTGCGGCGCCCCGAGCGCGTGCTCTGCGTGATCACCAAGGACGACCTCGCCCGCCTCTCGTCCGAGCACGCCCTGAAGACGCGCACCCTCGCCGAGGTGCAGTACTTCAACCCGGCTGGCGTGCGCCTCCGCACCCTGCTCTGGCCCGATCCGTCACGCGACCTGGAGACGGTGCTGCTGGTCACGAACCAGTAATTGGAAATTCGACATTTGAAATGCTCGAGGGCGCGGCTTCGCCGCCGCCCCTCGGGACGTGTCGCGCGGCAAGGCCGACAGGCCGGCCGCCGATCAATTTCAAATCTCGAATTTCAAATTGCCAGCGTCAGGGAACATCTTCCCGGGATTGAGAATGTTCAGCGGATCGAAGGCCGCCTTCACCCGCCGCTGCAGGTCGATCTCGACGCGCGACAGCTCCAGCGGGACGAACGGCATCTTGGAGAAGCCGATGCCGTGCTCGCCGCTGATCGACCCCTCGAGCGCCACCACCCCCGCGAAGAGCTCGCGCTCGGCCGCCCGCGCCGCCGCCATCGCCACAGCGTCCGACGGGTCGAGCATCATGTTGACGTGGATGTTGCCGTCGCCGACATGCCCGAAACAGGGAATGCGCACCCCGGGCGAGGCGGCCCGCAGCCGCTCGACCAGCGCGAACAGCTCGGGGATGCGCCCCTTGGGCACCACCACGTCGTGGTTGATCTTGAGCGGCGCCAGCACCTTCAGCGACAGGCTCAACGATCGTCGCACGTGCCACAGCTCCTGGCGCGTCACCGCATCCTCGGCCACCAGCACCTCGGTCGCCCCGGCATCGCGGCACGCCTGCGCGACGCGTCGTCCCTCTTCCTGCACGGTGGCCTCGAGCCCGTCGACCTCCAGCAGCAGCACGGCGCCGGTGCCCTCCGGCGCCAGCGCCCGGGTGCCCAGGTTGGTCGCCACGGCGTCGAGCGAGTCGCCGTCGATCAGCTCGAGCGCCGAGGGCACCACGCGCGCCCGAATCAGGTTGGTGACGGCGTCGACGGCGCCCTGAATCGTCGCGAAGGTCGCGCGCAGCGTCACCTGATGCGGCGGAAGAGGCACCAGCCGCACGATGATCTTCGTGATCACGGCCAGCGTCCCTTCCGACCCGACCAGCAGCTGCGTCAGGTCGTAACCGACGACGTTCTTCACGCTCTTGCCGCCGGTGTGGATGATCTCGCCCGACGGGAGCACGGCCTCGAGCCCGAGCACGTAGCGCTTGGTGACGCCGTACTTGAAGGCGCGCGGGCCGCCGGCGCACTCGGCGACGTTGCCGCCGATCGTCGACGTCGACAGGCTGGCCGGATCGGGCGGATAGAACAGGCCCACCGCCTCGACGGCCTTCTGCAGGTCACCCGTGATGACATGCGGCTCGGCGACGGCCAGCAGGTTCTGCTCGTCGACCTCGAGGATCCGGTTCATCCGCGACAGCGCGAGCACGACGCCGCCCAGCGAGGGCACCGCGCCGCCCGTGTAGCCGGTGCCGGCCCCGCGCGGCACCACGGGCACGCGGTGCGCGCTGCAGGCGCGCAGGACCGCCGCGACCTCGTCGGTCGTCGCCGGCCACACGACCACGTCGGCCGGGTGCCCCTTCTTGAGCATGTCCGCGCCGTAGCTGACGCGCGCCTCCTCGTCCAGGCGGACGTGCTCGGCGCCGACGGCGGCCCGCAGCGCGTCGACGAAGGCCTCGGTCACCTCACCGTAGGGGCGGTCGGCCGTCATCAGGCCCTGGCGTACCTGCCGGCGTCCACGTCGGCGACGAAGGCGTGGATGCGGCGCGCCGCCTCCTCGAGCCGATCGATCGAGGCCGCGTAGGAGATGCGGAAGAAGCCCGGGGCGTCGAACGCCTCGCCGGCCGTCACCACGACGTGCGTCGCCTCGAGCATCGCCTGACAGAAGTCGGCGCTGGTGCGCAAGCCAGCCGGTGAGAGCAACGCGGACACATCCACGAAGAGGTAGAACGCCCCCGCCGGGGTGAGGCAGCGCAGGCGGGGATCGCGGCCGATCAGCGCCTGAATCACGTCGCGTCGCCGACGGTACTCGTCGAGCATCTCGGTCACGCACTGCTGCGGCCCGGTGAGCGCCGCGACGACGGCCTTCTGCGTGATCGAGCAGACGTTACTGGTGCAATGGCTCTGGAGCGCGTTGGCCGCCGCCACGACCTCGCGCGTCGCCAGCAACCAGCCGCACCGCCATCCGGTCATCGCGTAGGCCTTCGATGCCGAGCCGGTGACGATCGTGCGCTCGCGCATGCGCGCCGCCAGGACGCCCGGCAGGTTGTGCGGCACCGGGTCGTAGATCAGCTTCTCGTAGCAGAGGTCGAGGACGACCCAGATGCCGCGTGGCGCGCACGCCTCCGCCAGCCGGATCATCTCGTCCTCGGTCATCAGCGCCCCCGTCGGGTTGGCCGGCGAGTTGATGACCACGGCGCGGGTCCGCGCGGTGAACGCGTCGATGAACGCCTGGGCACGCAGCGCGAAGCCGTCCTCCGGCGACGTGCGGACGATCACCGGCGTGGCGTCGGCCAGCTTGATCTGCTCGACCAGCGTCGGCCACCCGGGCATGTGCGTGATGACCTCGTCACCGGGCCCGAACACGGCGAGCGCGGCGTTCAGCAGCGCCTGCTTGCCGCCGGCGCACACGATCACCTCGCTCTCGTCGTACTCGACGCCGTAGTCGGCGCGGTAGCGCGCCAGGATCGCCTGCTTCACCTCGCTGGAGCCCGAGTTGGCCGTGTACTTGGTGTAGTTGGCGTCGATGGCGGCGTGGGCGGCCGCCTTCACGTGATCGGGCGTCGGGAAGTCGGGCTCCCCGGCGCTGACGTCGACGACGTCGGCGCCCGCCTTGCGGAGGCGCTCGGCGGCGATGAGGCCCTTCATCGTGGGCGAGGACGCGATGCGGGTGGTGCGTTCGGCGAGCATGCAGGGGTCGGGATGGCGCGGCGCGTCAGGCGCGGCTGCGCAGGTGAGAGGCGACGGCCGCGGGCACGAAGGCCTCGATCGGACCGCCGAGGGTGTGAATCTGGCGCACGAGACTCGAGCTCACGTGCGCCCATTGCGGCGACGCCGTGAGATAGACGGTCTCGAGGCCGGGAAGCAGCGCGGCGTTCATGCGCGCCATCGGCCATTCGTGCTCGTAGTCGGCCGACGAGCGCAGGCCACGCACGACCACGCTGGCGTGGTGCGCCAGGGCCGCATCGACGAGCAGGCCCTCGAAGGCGACCACGTCGATGCCGGCCTGCCCCGCCACGCTGCCACGCATCATGGCGAGACGCTCCTCGATCGTGCACAGCGGCTGCTTGCCGGGGTTGACCAGCACGGCGACGACGACGCGGCCGAACAGCTGCCGGGCACGGGTGATGATGTCGAGGTGTCCGTGGGTCGGCGGGTCGAACGATCCGGCGACCAGCGCTGCCCGTCCTTCGCTCATTCAGGCCCTCCTCCCGGGGCGGCGTAGAACGCCAGCGCGCTGTCGCCCTGCCGCAGGCGACGTCCGAGGACGAGCCCGGCGACCGCGGCCGGCGGCTCGAGGCGTGACGCGTGCTCGAGCACCACGAGACCGCCGGGCGCCAGCACCGGCGCGGCGCTCGCCACCCAGGGCGCCAGGTCGCGCTGTGCGTAGGGCGGATCCACGAACACGATGTCGAACGCCCGGCCCTCACGACCGGTCGCCAGCGCGTCGCGACGGTCGACAGTATAGCCGCCGGACACGCCGCACCGGCCGACGTTGGCTTCGATCAGCGCCACGGCGCGCCGGTCCTGCTCCACGAACGTGACGTGCGCGGCGCCCCGGCTCAGGGCCTCGAGGCCCACCGCGCCGGTGCCCGCGCACACGTCGGCCACCACCGCGCCGGCGATGCGCGGCGCGAGGATGTTGAAGAGCGTCTCGCGCAGGCGGTCGGAGGTCGGGCGCAACCCCTCCCACGAGGGTGCCTGCAGCACGCGTCCCTTGAAGGCACCGGCGATGATCCGCATCAGCCGACCTGCGCCAGGTTGAAGCGGCCCGACCACGCCTGTCGGGCCAGCCGTCGGGGGAGGGCGTCGGCGGGCATCTGCGCCACCAGGTCGCGCGCCAGGCCGTGGGCGTCGGCCATCAGGTCCTGGTCGCGACGAAGGTCGCCGATGCGCAGGGTCGGCAGACCGGCCTGCCGCGTGCCGAACATGTCGCCGGGACCGCGGATGGCCAGGTCACGTTCGGCGATCACGAAGCCGTCCGTGGTCTCGGCCATCGCGGCGAGCCGCTCGCGCGCGTCCTCCGACAGCGGCCGTTCGAACAGCAACACGCAGTAGCTCCGCGCCGCGCCACGGCCGACGCGGCCGCGCAGCTGGTGCAGCTGCGCCAGGCCGAACCGCTCGGCGTGCTCCACCACCATCACGCTCGCGTTCGGCACGTCCACGCCGACCTCGATCACCGTGGTCGTCACCAGCACGTCCACCTCATGGGCGAGGAAGGCCTGCATGACGGCCTGCTTGTCGGCCGCCTTGAGCTTGCCGTGCAGCAGCCCGAGGCGCAGGCCCGCCAGCGCCCCATGACGCAGTTCCTCCTCCATGCCGACCGCCGCCCGCACGTCGATCTTCTCGCTGTCCTCGATGATCGGCAGGACCACGTAGGCCTGCCGCCCCTCCCCCACCTGCTCGCGAACGAAGGCATACGCCTCGTCGCGGCGCGTCTCGGGCCGCACGGTCGTCTGCACGGGCTGGCGGCCCGGCGGCAGGTCGCGGATCACCGAGACGTCGAGGTCGCCGTAGGCGGTCAGGGTGAGCGTGCGGGGAATCGGCGTCGCCGTCATCACGAGCACGTCCGGCTGTCGCGCCTTGTCGCGCAGGCGGGCGCGCTGCCCGACGCCGAAGCGATGTTGCTCGTCGATGATCACCAGCCCGAGGCGAGGGAACGAGGCGGGATCCTCGAGGACCGCGTGCGTCCCGATGACCAGGGAGGCCTCCCCCGACGTGATCCGCGCCAGGGCCTCCGAACGCGCCCGGCTGCGCTGGCTGCCGGTGAGCAACGCCGCGCGGAACGGCGTGGGCGCCAGCCGCGCCTCGACGGTCCGCGCGTGCTGCTCGGCCAGCAGCTCGGTGGGCGCCATCAGGACCACCTGCAGGCCGTTGGCCATCGCGACGACGGCCGCCAGCAGCGCGACGATGGTCTTGCCCGCGCCGACGTCGCCCTGCAGCAACCGGTTCATCGCCGTCGGGCGCTGCAGGTCCTCGACGATCTCCTTGAGCGCATGCTTCTGCCCGGCCGTCAGCGCGAACGGCAGCACCTGGCGCGCCAGGTCGCGGATCGCGTCGGTCACCACGATGCGGTGCGGCTTCGGCGTCACGACCACCTGCGCCCGCTGCTCGGCCAGCGCCAGCTGGAAGAGCACGAATTCCTCGAGGATCAGCCGCACCTGCGCCGGCGTGCGGAAGGCGTTCAGCGTGTCGACGCTGGTGCCCTCCGGCGGGAAGTGGGTGTCGAGCAGGGCCTCGCGCCGCAAGGGCAGGCCGCGTGCGCGGCGCACCTCCTGCGGCAGCGGATCGCCGATCGACTCGGGCAAGCGCTCGAGCGCGCGCGCCACGAGATCGCGCTGCAGCTTCGGGGTGAGCGGTCCGACGCGCTCGTACACCGGCACGATGCGCCCCGTGTGGATGCTCTCGCCGTCCTCCACGGTGGTGACGTCGACCAGCTCGTACTGCGGGCCCTGGAACTGCGGGCCCAGGCTGGTCCACTCGACCTTGCCGTGCAGCACGACGCGTTGGCCCGGACGGAACACCTGCGCGAGGAAGCGCTGGTTGAAGAAGACCGCCCGTGCCGTGCCCGACCGGTCGGAGACCACCAGCTCGAACACCGTGAATCGAGGCCGACGTGTCGGCTTCACCTGCGCCTCGACGACCTCGCCGGCCACCGTGGCCGTGCCGGGGCGCAGCGACCCGATCGGCACGATGTGGCCCCGGTCCTCGTAGCGGAGCGGGAACCGCAGCAACAGGTCCTCGATCGTGCGGAGGCCGGCCGACGCGAGGGCGGCGGCACGCGTCGGCCCGACGCCGGGCAGCGTCGCCAGCGGGGCCAGGAGCGGATCGGCCTGCGTCACTGCAGGACGGTCACCTGGCCGGGCTCGACCCGGATCTCGCGGATGGACGAGGGCAGGTCGAAGGGCGCGTCGAGGTTGACGTCGTAGCGCGCGAGCAGCTGCGACACGAGGGCACGCGGCAGGGGAATGCCGCCGAGTTCGGCCGTCTCCAACTCGAAATGCCCGCCGCCGTTCTCGGTGACGAGCCGGCCGCTGACCTTCGCGAGCAGGCTGCCCTTGAGCACGCGCAACGGGTCGAAGCCCTCCGACGGCGGGCGGCTGGCGTTCATGGCGTCGAGATCGAGCGTCGCGGTGGCGCTGAGCCGGTTGTCGCCGAGGATGCGCAGCGTCGGCGTCGCGATGCCCGGGGGAATCTCGCTGCGCAGGTAGTGCTCCAGGTAGGCGTTCACTTCCGCTTCCTCGAACACCGTGGCCTGCGTCTCGAGGCGCGGGATCGCGCCGAAGCGCACCACCGACTCGAGCTTCTCGTGCATGCGGTCGGCGAGAGCGGCGCTGCCCTGGGCGCGCGAATGCGCCAGCACGCGCGGCGAGGGCGACGTCACCACCAGGCCGAGGGTGACGGCCAGGGCGAGCCAGAGGCCGGCGAGGCGAGCGCGGCGCGGCGCGTGACGGGTGTCCTGCATGGAAGCCACTGCCGTTTGGAGTCTAGCACCGGCGATTTGGCCGGGCCGCTTGACTTTCGCTTTTTATTTGCATACCCTCCGACCATCGTCGCGCAGGCCCACTGTCGGGTCGGGTGCGCGCGCGCTTCCGGAGAATTCCCATCGTGCAGCCGCTCACCAAACGCCAGCGCGAAATCCTCGACTACCTCAACGACTTCATCCAGCAGCACGGCTATGCGCCGAGCCTGGAGGAAGTCGGTCGGCGCTTCGGCCTGTCGTCGCTGGCGACGGTCCACAAGCACCTGACGAACCTGCAGGAGAAGGGGTTCATCAAGCGGGCCTGGAACCGCAGCCGCTCGGTGGAGCTCATCCCGGCGCGCATCGGCGGCCGGGCCCTCGAACTGCCGCTGCTCGGCTACGTGGCCGCGGGTCGTCCCATCGAGGCGATCACGAGCAGCGAGACCATCACGGTCCCCGAGGCGCTCGTCGGTCGGCGCGACACCTACGTGCTGCGCGTCAAGGGCGACTCGATGATCGACGAGCAGATCCGCGATGGCGACTTCGTCATCGTCGAGGATCGCAAGACCGCCGGCAATGGCGAGATGGTCATCGCGCTGCTGGCCGGCTCCGACGTGACGCTCAAGAAGTTCTACAAGGAGAACGATCAGGTCCGCCTGCAGCCGGCCAACCCGACGATGGCGCCGATCATCGTGCCGGCGGCCGACGTGCAGGTGCAGGGCGTGGTGATCGGCGTGATGCGGCGATACTGAGGCCATGAGCCAGCAGCCGCCGCCCGAGTCCCGGCAGATCAACTTCACCATCGTCCCGGCCGACGGGCCCGACGTCCCGCGCGTCTACGCCAACTTCTGCGCGGTGGCGAACACGCCCTTCGACTTCACGCTCACCTTCTGCGAGGTGCAGCCGCTGTCGCCCCAGGACGTGCAGCAGGCCGAGCGTGAACACGTCCTGCAGGCGCCGGTGAAGGCGAAGATCGTCGTCCCGGTGCCGTTCATCCCGACGCTCATCGCGGCCCTCCAGGAGCACATGCGCGCGTTCGGTGACTCGCAGAAGCAGGGCGCCCCCGGCTGGTCCGGCGACCCGATCCACTGAAGCCCCGCGCTCCCTCCCTGTCAGACTCTTTCCCGCAACGCGTCCGACCCTCGTAACCGGGCTCGGACGCGCTGCCTCGACGAGGCGGAGGCCTCACACACCGCTTCCCATCGCGCCGATCAGCTTCGCCCTTTCTTTGCCACCAGACGTCTGAACAAGGGAATGCCGATGGCCACGCTGCTCACGCTCCTGCTTCCGGATTTTGTCGTCGATGCCGAGCGCCGGTGGGAAGGCCTGCCTCCAGAGGTGCCCGTCATCGTCGGCGGCGCCCCGGACGGTCCCGGGCAGGTCGTGGCCGCCTGCCGAGTCGCCCGAGCGGCCGGGGTGCGATCGGGAATGCCGCTGCGGGAGGCGGCGCGTCTGGCGCCGGCCGCGCGCTTCGTGCCCGGCATCCTCGACCGCTATGCGGAGACGGCCTCGATGCTCGACGAGCTGGTGCGCCGCTGGTGCACGGAAGTCGATTGGGTGTCGATCGATCGCGCCGTCATCCCTGCGTCGGCGGTCAAGTCCGGGACGCCGGCTGCGGCGGCCGATGCCATGCAGCGGGCCATCCGGCAGGAACTCGGGCTGTCGACGGCGGCCGGGCTGGCCGACACGGAAGTGGCGGCCAGCGTCGCGGCCGCGCTGGTGGCACCGTCAGGCCTTCTGCAGGTGTTGCCGGGGTACGACCAGCGCTTCCTGGCGCCGCTCGACCTGCGTTGGCTCCCCGGCCTCACGGCGGCCGCCAGGGAGCGTCTCGGCGATCGCAACATCACCACGATTGGCGCGTTCGCCGCGCTGGCGCCACATGAGGCCGAAGCCGTCATCGGCAGCGGCTGGGCCGCGGCGTGGCGCATGGCGCGGGCCGAGGAGCCGCGGGCGCTGGCGAGCACCACGCTGCCGCGCAGCCTCACGCGGGCGATTGCGCTGGCCCCGCCAGTCGGATCGGAGGACGTGCAGTTGGCGGCCGAGCACCTGGCCGACCAGGTGTCGCAGCGCCTGGCGCAGCTCGGCGCGTTCGCGCACGCCCTTACGGTACGGGTCATGGGCGCCGACCAGCGCTTCCGCGGCCGCACGTTCACCTTGCGCGAGGCGGCCCGCCAGCGCACCGACCTGGCGCCGGTGGCGCGGGCGCTCGCGGCACGCTTGTGGAAATACGGCGACCCGCCAGTGCGCGTCAGTCTCGTGGCCAGCGGGTTGAGTGCTGACGGCCCGCAGCTGAGCCTGTTCGATCTCTCCACCGAACCCGCGGCGGCATTGCGCCGGCACGACGGACTGCGCACGGCGCGCAGCTTCAGGGCGCTGGCCAAGGGCTCGCTCGCACGCCGCTCGCGCGCGAGCTGAGGCACGTCGATCACCAGCAAGGGGAGCGGGCCGACCTGGCGGTCGGCCCGGGGCAACGCGTCAGGCGTGCTTGCCCTCGTGCGTGCAGCCCTCGTACTTCTCGTGGAACACGTTGCCGGTGTAGCCCAATTCCTTCAGGCCCGGTTCCGACGCGAAGTAGATGCCCGACACCCAGCCCTTGATGTGATCGAAGTGATCGCGGAGTGTCGCCGGCTTCGGGGCCGGCATCGGCACGGGAATGGGGTCGCCCTTCTTCCAGGACGGCATCTCCATGCTGGGCGCACCGCTGGACGCCTCGGTGAGGAGCGCCACCTGGTCGGCCGGGGCGAGGTCCTTGAAGGGTTTCTGCTTCGCCTTGAGCGCCGCGCCGTCCATGGCGCCAAGCGCGGTGATGAAACGGCGTCGCGTGTCGGCCGACTCCACCGTCAACAGCTTGTCGAGGAACTCCGGTGTGCCGGAGGCCTTCGCGCCCGGCACGATCAGGTCGGCCAGGACGACCACGGTGGCGTACTGGTGGGCGTCGAAGGTGGCGGGCTTGAAGGCCGCCGCGGGTCGTGCCCCGGGCTTGCGCGCCTGCTCGGCGACCTGGGCCACGTGCTTGTGGACGGGATGCTCGTCGGCCGCCGCCACGCCGGGCACGGCGAGCGAGGCGCCGAGACCGGCGGCCAGCGACTGCAGCGCCGCACGGCGCGAGAGCCCCGCCTCGGGCGCGGGCTGGATGACCGGCAGGGTGCGACCTTCCTTCATGCGCGACATCTCCTCGGGAGCGACGGGTAGTGCGCAAACGTTACCACAGGGATCGGCAGGTCTGGACGATTTGACCCACTCTGAGCCGAATGGCTATGCTGCGGCCACTTCTCTTTCTTCAGCCAGGAGCCAGGCCAGTGGCGCAAGCCTCTCGTGATGCAGCGGGTCGGACGTACGACGTGATCGTGGTGGGATCGGGCGCCTCGGGCGGCTGGGCCGCCAAGCGGCTCGCCGAGGCCGGCGTCAACGTGCTGATGCTCGACGCGGGTCGCGCCCTGACCGACGCCGACTACAAGGAGCACGTCCCCGCCTACGCCCTGGCCTATCGCAACCGGGCCAACGACCGGATCCGCGAGACGCGACCGCGACAGAAGGACTGCTACGCCTGCACCGAGTACAACTACGACTGGTTCGTCAACGACAACGACGAGCCCTACACCACGCCCAACGGCAAGCCGTTCTCGTGGCAGGGCCGCACCCGCATCATCGGCGGGCGCACCAACGTGTGGGGTCGCCAGAGCTACCGCTTCAGCGACTACGACTTCAAGGCCGCCAGCCTCGACGGCCACGGCATCGACTGGCCGATTTCCTACAAGGACCTCGAGTCCTACTACGACCTCGTCGAGGACTACGTCGGGATTTCGGGCCAGGCCGAGAACGACCCGATGCTGCCCGACAGCCGTTTCCACCCGGCGATGGGCATGAGTTGCGCCGAGCACCACGTGCGAGGCGTGCTGAAGAAGGCCTTCAATCGCACGCTGACGATCGGCCGCGCCGCCAACATCACCAAGCCGCTCAACGGCCGCGCGCCGTGCCACTACTGCGGGCCGTGCGAGCGCGGCTGCCAGACGCACTCGTACTTCAACTCGGCGTTCACCACCGTGGCCGACGCGCTCAAGACCGGCAAGTGCACGCTGGTGCAGAACGCGATGGTCTACCAGGTGCTGATGGACGCGAGCGGCAAGAAGGCCCGCGGCGTGTCCTACATCGACCGCACCACGCGGCAGCTGAAGGAAGTCAACGCGCGCGTCGTGATCCTCGCCGCGCAGGCACTCGAGTCGGTGCGCATCCTGCTCAACAGCGCGCCGGGCGGCCTGGCCAACAGCAGCGGCGTGCTCGGCAAGTACCTCATGGACCACACCTGGGTGGCCGGCGGCGCGTCGGCCGAGTTCCCGGATCACCCGACGAAGCCGAGCGTCAACGGGCCCAACCGCCCCAACGGCACCTACACGATCCGCTTCCGCAACCGGCCGGGGGAAGCGAAGCACAAGGACTTCCTGCGCGGGTACGGCTACCAGGGCGGCGGCTCGGCGGGCTTCAACTTCGCGGCGCCGGGCTTCGGCGCGGCCTACAAGCAGGCCGTCAAGGACAACGCGCTCACCGAGTTCCGGTTCGCTGGCTTCGGCGAGGTGCTCCCCTACGAGGACAATCACGTCTCGATCGACCCCAACGTCGTCGATGCGTTCGGCATCCCGGTGCTGCGCATCTCGATGGAGTGGAAGGAGAACGAGAAGAAGATGATCCCCGACATGGGGTACGCCGCCGCCGAGATGCTCGAGGCCGCCGGCGGCAAGAACATCAGACCGTTCTTCTTCCTCGATCGCGTGCCGGGCTACGGCATCCACGAGATGGGCATCGCGCGCATGGGAGCCGACCCGAAGAACTCGGTCCTCAACCAGTTCCAGCAGACGCACGACATCCCGAACCTGCTGGTCACCGACGCGTCCGGCTTCACGTCGGGCGGCTGCCAGAACCCGACGCTCACCATCATGGCGCTCACGGTGCGCTCCACCGATCACCTGATGGAAGAGATGAAGAAGGGGAACGTGTAGAACCACGGTGGTAGGGCGGCGTGTCCCCACGCCGCCGTTGGTCATGACAGCGGCGCGGTGGGACACCGCGCCCTACCTTCCCGGCCGCCTCCGTAGGGCACCAATGCAGACAGCACAGGCCACCACCGCCAGCGTCGCCGGCAAGACCTTCGACGTCGTCATCGTCGGCTCCGGGGCGTCGGGCGGGTGGGCCGCCAAGCGTCTCAGCGAGGCGGGCCTGCAGGTGTGCCTGCTCGAGGCCGGACGCGCCCTCACCGATGCCGACTACAAGGAACACGTCCCGGCCTACGCCCTCGAGTACCGCAACCGCGCCGACCAGGTGATGCGCCGCACGCGGCCGAAGCAGAAGGACTGCTACGCCTGCCGCGAGTGGAACTACGACTGGTTCGCCAACGACATCGACGAGCCGTACACCACGCCGGGCGACAAGCCGTTCGCCTGGATGGGGCGCATGCGCGTGGTCGGTGGCCGCACCAACGTGTGGGGTCGACAGAGCTATCGGCTCGGCGACATCGACTTCAAGGCCGCCAGCCTCGACGGCCATGGCGTCGACTGGCCCTTGTCTTATGCGGACCTCGCTCCTTACTACGACATCGTCGAGGACTACGTCGGCATCACGGGGATGAACGAGGGCGCCGACGCGGTCGTGCCCGACGGACGATTCCACCCGCCGATGGGCATGTCGTGCGTCGAGCATGCCGTCCGTAACCGGCTGCGCACGCAGTTCGGCCGCACGATGACGCTGGGGCGCTCGGCGAACATCACGAAGCCGCTGAACGGACGCGCGCCGTGCCACTACTGCGGGCCGTGCGAGCACGGCTGCGCCACGCACTCCTACTTCAACGCCGCGTTCACCACCGTCGCCGACGCGGTGAAGACGGGGCGCACGACGCTGGTGACCGGCGCGATGGCGGCGCAGGTCCTCACCGACCCCGCGACCAACCGCGCCCGCGGCATCCTGTACGTCGATCGCACGACGCGCCAGGCGCGCGAGGTGTACGGCAAGGTCGTGATCCTCGCGGCGCAGGCGCTCGAGTCGACGCGCCTGCTGCTCAACAGCGCCCCCGGCGGGCTGGCCAACCGCAGCGGCGTGCTCGGCAAGTACCTCATGGACCACATCTCGGGTGGCGGTGCGAGTGCGGAGTTCCCCGATCTCGCGGGCACCGTGATGGGACCCGACAGTCCCAGGCGCCCGAACGGCATCTACCTGATGCGGTTCCGCAATCTCCCCGGCAGGCCCGACACCAAAGCTCCCGATTTCCTGCGCGGCTACGGGTATCAGGGCGGCGGCAGCACGGCCCTGCGCAGCAGCGCGCCCGGGTTCGGCGCAGCGTACAAGGCGGCGCTGAAGGAGCCGGTGACGTCGTTCAGTCTCGGTGGCTTCGGCGAATGCCTGCCGCGCGAGGAGAACCACGTCGCCATCGACCGCGACGTCGTCGATGCGTGGGGCATCCCGGTGCTGCGCGTGTCGATGCGTTGGAGCGACAACGAGTACGCGATGCGCCGCGACATGGCCGTGCAGGCGGCCGAGATGCTCGACGCGCTCGGTGGCAGGAACATCCAGCTGCGATTGAACCAGCGCCAGGTGCCCGGCTACGGCATCCACGAAGTCGGCACGGCCCGCATGGGGGCCGATCCGAAGACGTCGTTCCTGAACCAGTTCCAGCAGGCGCACGAGATTCCGAACCTGCTCGTGACCGATGGGTCGGGCTTCCCCTCCATCGCCTGCCAGAACCCGACGCTCACGATCATGGCGCTCACGGTCCGCAGTTGCGACCACCTGCTCGAACAGCTGCGAACAAGGAGCTTGTAGGGGCTGGGCGCTGGGCGCTGGGGCCTGAGCAGCAGACGTAGCCGTCGACCTCCCCCACGTGTAGCCGTCGACCTCCCCCACGTGTAGCCGTCGACCTTCAGGTCGACGGTCAGTGATCCGTCGCTGAGCGTCGCGCAAGCGCGACGCCTACACGTCATTTGACAATCACCTGCGTGCCAGCCCGGAGCGGCGTGCGCTCGCTGCCCCACACGAACTCGCCATCGACACCGGCGGGCAGCGTCACCTCGGCCTCGACGCCCGAGCCGCGGCGCTCGAGTCGCACGTCCACGAAGCCCTTCGGGTGCGGCACCCGCCCGGACACCCTGGTGAGCGCGCCGAGGTGTGGCTCGATCACCACGCGGCGGAAGCCGGGCGCGGCGCTGTCGACGCCGAGCACCGTGCGCAGGAACTCGATGTTCGGACTGGCGCCCCACGCGTGCGCGTCCGACCGCGTCGGTTCCGCCCTCTCGGCCCACGTCGTGAGGCCGAGGTCGAGCATGCGGCGCCACTCCCCCAACAGGTCCAGGTACCGGTCACCGAGGCCGCCACGGACCACGGCCTGGTGCACGTAGTACCTGAAGTAGATCGATGCGGGCGCCATGTCTGCGTCGCTCAGCATCCGCCCGGCCAGCGCAGCCTGCTCCGCCGTGTCGACGACGCCGGCGAGCAGGGCCAGTGCTTGCGTGTGTTGCGAGATGCGACTGCCGTCGCCGACATCGGCGAACACGCGTCGCTCCGGCTGCCAGTAGCGACGACGGACGGCCTCGCGCAACTGCCCCGCCGAGGCGAGGTACGCCTCGGCCTGCGCCCGCGCGCCGAGCGCCGACTCGAGATCGGCCGCGTACTGGTATGCGAGCAGCAGCTGCAGGTCGAGCGGCGCCGACTCGCCGGCCTTGCCCACTGGCGGCACGCCGTTGGGCCACGCGTCGACC
The DNA here is from genome assembly GCF_016865485.1 of Luteitalea sp. TBR-22. NCBI lineage: Bacteria > Pseudomonadati > Acidobacteriota > Vicinamibacteria > Vicinamibacterales > Vicinamibacteraceae > Luteitalea > Luteitalea sp. TBR-22. The sequence continues at coordinate 3,374,825 of NZ_AP024452.1, forward strand.
CAGTCGACGAAGTTCCACCAGCCGACGTCTCGCAGGTGGCCGTCGGGCCCTTGCCTCGCCGCAAAGTACTCGAGCACGGCCCGCATGCCCGGCAGCTGCGCGCGGACGAACGCCTCGTCGTCCTGGTAGCGCCAGTAGTCGTGGACCATGCCGATCCACCACAACGAGAACGGCGGGATGTACTGCGGCAGGCGCGAGGGCGCGCGGCTGAACGTGAGGCCCTCGAACGTGCGCGAGGCGTCGAGCGCCTCGATGGCCTGGCGTGCGAGCCGGCCGTCGCCGCTCATGAAGTACGAGACGAGGGCCTGGATCCGCGTGTCGCCGGCGTACTGCAACTGCTCGTAGTACGGGCAGTCCATGTACGTCTCGTGGGCGCACACGCGGGCCGTGCGCCAGCCGACCTCGAGCATCCGGTCGAGGTCGGCGCGATCGGCGGCGAAGCGGGCGGTCTGCTCGAACGGATAGCTGGTGGCCACCGACCGGACGTCGTGCACCACCATCGGCTCCGCGGCGGTCTCGATCGTCAGCTCGACGTACCGATACGTGCGCCACCACAGCGGCCGGAACACGCGACGGGCACCGCCGTCGGGAAGGAACTCATCGCCGTAGCCGGCCAACGTCTTGCCGGCGACCTCGTCGCGATGCCCCTTGGCGTTGCCCTTCGGTCCCGCGTAGAGCGCCTCGGCGTAGCGCACGCCGATGCGCGCCCCCCTGCCGCCCGACACTTCCAGCTCCGGGTAGGCCGTGGTCAGCAGCGTACGGTCCAGCAGGATGCGCCGGCGCTCGCGGGCACCGACGCGAATGTCCACCGGCACGGCCGGGAACCCCTCCGGGATGCCGGCGGTGGCCGTCTCGCGATGCCGGGCGATGCGCTCCACCCGCTCCTCCATCAGCGGGATCCCCCGCGGGACGAGCATGTGACGACTGGCGGCGTCGCGCGCCTCCCGCGGACGGGCCGGCGGCCCGGCGACGGCCGGCGACCATCCCGCCGCGTCGAAGTCGGGCTGCTCCCATCCCCACGGATACTGCGTGCCGTCGACACGCTCGGCGGCCCCGGCCGCCCAGTAGCCGCGCACCGTGGCGAAGTCCACGGTCACCGGCGTGTACGCCGCATTGCGCGTCGCCACCCAATGGGACGGCGTGTCGACGACACGCTCGGCGGGGCCGTCCCCCTGCACCATCAGCCCCGTCTGCCAGGTGTGCTGCGCCAGCGGCGCGTGCTCGCCGAGGTTCCAGACCACGGCCGCCAGCACGTTGCGCCCGGCCCGCAGCTGCGGGGCGAGGTCGATGGTCTCGTAGGGCCAGGCCGACAGGTGCCCGCGGGCGGGTCCCGAGACCACGCGCGTGCCGTTCACGAACAACTGGTAGCGATTGTCGGCGCTGACGTGCACCACGAACCGCGCCGGCACCGTCGGGAGGTCGAACGCGCGACGGAAGTGGTACACGCCGTAGGCAAACGGGGAAGCGTCCGCTGGCGCCGCCCAGCGCGCGGTCCACTCGGACGGGGCCGCCGGGGGTGCGGCGCTCGCCGGGTCGGTGTTCCCGGGGCCTCCCGACAGCACCAGCACCAACGCGACGACCGTGGCGATTGGACGGGACACGACGGACTCCTCGGGACGGGCGGGCCAGGGCCCGACGGCCATGGACCAAGGCGGGCGCGACGGCGGCCGCAACGCAATCTTTTCGCAATTGACATCGTTCTGTGACGGACTGACTATAGGCGGGCAACTTGTCAGACCACTCGGCTACTTAAGGAGTCACGATGTCGCTCGACTTGCGATCGCGGGCCCAACGAACGTTGTGGACGCTCGCGCACGCCTGCCTCATTCTCGGCCTCGGCGTCCTTCCCGCCGCCGCCCAGAACATCACCGGCCGCATCGACGGCCATGTCAGTGACAGCTCCGGCGGCGTCCTCCCCGGCGCCACCGTGACCGTCCTCAACGAAGGCACCGGCTTCACCCGCACGGTCGTCACCGACGAGAACGGCCTGTTCACCGTCACGAGCCTCCCGGTCGGCGCCTACAGCGTCACGGCCGAGCTGCAGGGGTTCCGACGCCAGCAGAAGACGGGCATCCAGTTGGGCGCCGACGCCCGCATCACCACCGACTTCGCGCTCGGCGTGGGTGAACTGACCGAGTCGGTCGAAGTCACCGCGGTCGCCGGCGAAGTGGTCAACCGCACCTCGGGCGAAGTCTCGCGCACCATCGACCAGACGCAGATCAAGGATCTGGCCTTCAACGGCCGCAACTACCTCGAGCTGGCGTCGCTCATCCCCGGCGCCGTCGCCACCGACTTCGACCCCCTGGCGCTCGCCACGAGCTTGAGCGTCACCGGGCAGTCGATCAATGGCAACCGCGGCAACACCAACAACCTGACCGTCGACGGCACGTCGAACCTCGACTCCGGCTCCAACGGCTCGCAGATCAACAACGTGAGCCTGAGCTTCATCGACCAGGTCAAGATCCAGACCTCGAACTTCTCCGCCGAGCAGGGCCGCAACTCCGGCGCCGTCGTCAACGTCGTGACGCGCAGCGGCACCAACCGCTTCCGCGGCACCGCCCGCTACGACATCCGCGACGAGAAGTTCGACGAGCCGAACTACTTCGCCCCGCGCGACGCCAGCGGCAACCGCACCAAGCCGCCCCTCGAGTTCCGCAACTTCGAGGGCGCCCTCGGCGGCCCGATCCTGAAGAACAAGCTGTTCTTCTTCGGCGGCCAGCAGTACCGCACCATCAACCGGTTCACCAACCCGAACCGCGTCACCGTGCCGACGACGGCCGAACTCAATGGCGACCTCTCGTTCCGCCTGCGCGGCGCCGACGGCATCGTCGGCACGGCCGACGACGGCATCCTCCGCGACCCGCAGACCGGGCAGCAGTTCCCGGGCAACGTGATCCCGCAGAGCCGGATCACCCCCGATGGCCGCGCGTTTGCCAACATCTACCGCGCCATGCAGGGCAAGGCGGCCTCGTTCACCGACACACCGACGGCCAACAACGCGACGTTCCAGGAGTACAACCCGTTCGAGCAGCGGCAGGACATCATCCGCATCGACTGGCAGGCGACGCAGAAGCAGCGTATCTACGGCCGCTACATCCACGACGAGTACAACCTGGTCGAGCCGTTCGGCACCTTCTCGGGGGCCTCGATGCCCACCGTGCCGACCGACCGCTCGCGTCCGGGCACCAGCTACCAGATCGGCCACACGTACGTGCTGAGCACCAACTTCATCAACGAGGCCAAGGTCGGCGCCTCGTGGAACGGTCAGCGCATCAAGCCGGTCGGTGACTTCTGGCTGCGCGACACGTTCGGGTTCCAGTATCCCGAGTTGTTCAACGAGCCCGGCTACGTGGCAGGCGGCATCCCCAACGTGTCGCTGGCCGGCTTTGCCGGGGTGACGGGCCCGAACTTCGCGCTCCTCTCGCCCACCACCGACATCACCTTCCAGGACACGATCACCTGGATCAAGGGCAACCACTCGGTGCGCACGGGCGTGGCCATCTCGCGCAACCGCAAGGACCAGAACGGCCGCGGCAACTACTTCGGGTCGGTGAACTTCAACAGCGGCGGCAACCCCAACAGCACGGGCAACTCGGTCGGCGACATGCTGCTCGGCAACTTCCGCACGTACGACGAGGCCTCGGCCGACCCGGTCGGCTTCTTCCGCTTCACCACGTATCAGGGCTTCGTGTCCGACACGTGGCGCGTGCGCAACAACCTGAGCCTCGAGGTCGGCCTCCGGTACGAGTACTCGACGCCCACCTACACGTCGGGCAACAACCTCGTGAACTTCGACCCGTCGCGGTACGACCCGAACCAGGCCGTCATCGTGCGCACCAACGGCCTGCTCGTCCCCGGCGTCGGCAACCGCTTCAACGGCCTGGTCATGGCCGGAGACGGCATCCCCGCGGATCAGGTCGGCCGCGTCGACCTGATCAGTGGTGGTGACTACGACAAGATTCCGTTCGGCGCGCCGCGCGGGTTGTACGAAGCGCAGCACCTGTTCATGCCCCGTTTCAGCTTCGCGTACTCGCTCAACCCGGAGACGGCCATCCGCGGCGGCGTCGGCCTGTTCTACGACAAGCCCGAAGGCAACGTCGTGTTCTCGCAGCTGAACCTGCCGCCGGTGCTCGCCAACACGGTGTACGAGAACTTCAACATCGCCAACCCGTCGAGCGGCGCGGCCGGCGCGGTGGGCGCGGTGGGCACGATCAACGCGATCGACCCCAACATGAAGCTGCCGTACCAGACCAACTACAGCATCGGCGTGCAGCGCCAGTTCGGGCGAGGCTACTTCGCCGAGGCCACGTACGTCGGCAACACGGGCCGCAGCCTGATCCGCCAGCCCGACATCAACCGCGCCAGCTTCGACGCCCTGCGCGCCAACGCCGCGCTGCCCGCCGCCGAGCGCGTCTCGGAGAATTTCCTGCGGCCCTACAAGGGCTACTCGTCGATCCGGATGCGCGTCAGCGACGCGAGCTCGCAGTACCACTCGATGCAGTTGTACGGCGCCAAGCGCAGCGGCGACTTCCAGTTCACCATCTCGTACACGCTCGGTCGCGTGCTCACCAACGCCAGCGGCAACGGCGACAACGACACGGTCGACGGCGCCAACGACCTGGACTTCTTCTACGGCCCGGCGACGTTCGACCGTCGTCACGCGTTCATCAACACGCTGACCTACCGCATTCCGTGGCTGCGTGATCGCGGCGGCGTCCTCGAGGCGGTCCTCGGCGGCTGGGAGGCCAGCAGCAAGTACCGGTGGCAGTCGGGCCAGTACCTGACGCCGGTCGGCAACTCGTCGATCGGCAGCCGCCGCGCCGAGTACGTCGGCGGCGAGGTGGACATCGACGGCGACGAGAGCCGCTGGTTCAACACGTCGGCCTTCGCCAACCCGCCCGAGGATCGGCGCGGCTCGGCGACCGTGGGCCAGATCGAGGGCCCGGCGTTCTCGCAGATGGACATCTCGCTGCGCAAGAACTTCCGGTTCGGCGGCCGCTACAACCTGACGCCGATCTTCGACTGCTTCAACCTGTTCAACACGGTGAACCTGCAGAACCCCAACGTGAACGCCAACGACGTCGCGTTCGGCACCATCACCGGCGCGCAGCCGCCGCGCCAGTTCCAGTTCGGCGTCCGGTTCGACTTCTGACGTCGTTCCTTCGGCCGGCCCGGGGCACCCCGGGTCGGCCGGTTCGTTCCGTGCGGCCATCGATTGGCTGGCGGAACGCCGGGCCGCGCGGTAGTCTGGCCTGCGTCACACGCCAATGGGCCAGCCCACCGCATCGCCTGATGCCTCATCGTCGCGCCCTGGCCGCTCGCCCCTGATCGCGCCCGCCCTTCAGGCGGTTGCCGCCATCGGCATGCTCGTCGCCGTCCTCACCTGGGCCACCGGCGGCTTCCAGACCTCGCTGGCCGGGCTCCGCCTCTCGTCATCGCACGTCCTGCGCCCGTTCGTCCTCGCGAGCCTCGCGTGGCTGGCCGGCCGCGCCCTCTCCGGCAGGGCGGCCCTCCCGTGGCCGGGCGCCGCCCGTCCCTGGCTGGTCGTCGCCCTCGCGGCGCAGGTCGCGTTCGTCGGCGTGCACCTGGCTCCGTACGCTGCGGCAGCCGACATGTACGGCTACGTGCAGCAGGCGTTCGACTGGCGCGCCGGCTCGCTGGTGCATCCCGAGTGGGTGACCGGACTCGGCGATCTGTATGCCGGCGCTGCCGTGCCCCTGGGCTATGTCTTCCGCTCGGCGCCGGTCCCCGCAGCCGTCGCGTTGTATCCGCCGGGCACGTCCCTGCACATGGCGCTGGCGAGCCTGGCGCATCCCTGGGCGATGTACCTCGTCTCGCCGCTGGCGGCCCTCGCGATGGTCTGGGGCACCTGGGCGCTCGGCCGACAACTCGGCGACGAGCGCACGGGGCCGGTGGCCGCACTGCTGGTCGCCACCTGCCCCATCGTCCTGGCCCAGGCGATCGTGCCGATGAGCGACACCCTGGCCGCGGCGTACTGGACGGGCAGTTTCGTGTGCGCCGGTCGCGGGCCTGCCGGGCGTCGATGGGTCGCCGCGCTGCTGGCAGGGGCCCTGGCAGGCGCGGCCATCCTGGTGCGACCCAACCTCGCTCCTCTGGCCGCAGCCATCGCCTTGCGGGCCGTGCAGGTGCAGGGCTGGCGCGTCGCGAGCCTCGCCGTCACCGCGATGCTGCCCGCCGTCGGGTGGCTCGCCTGGCACCAGGCGACCCTCTATGGGGCGCCACTGGCCACAGGCTACGGCGCGCCCGGCCAACTGTTCTCGGTCGCACACGTGCCGACCAACCTTGCGCGCTACACCATGTGGCTGTGGCAGGCGCTGTCGCCGGTGACCGTCCTGGGCGGCGTCGCCTGGCTCGTCGGTCTGGTCCGCACCTCCCGCGTGCCCGCGGCGGTGGTGCTGCTTGCCGGCACCACGGTCGGGCTGTACCTCGTGTACCTGCCGTGGCCTCACTGGACGTTTGCCCGCTTCCTGCTTCCTGCCCTGCCCGTGCTGGTGGTGGGCGCGGTGATCACGTGGTCGGCGCTGACGGCGGCGCGGCCGTTGGTCTTCGCAGGGCTCGTGCTCATCGCCCTGGGCTGGCAACTGCACTTCACGGAGCGATCGGAGCTGCGGCACACGCGCACGGCGATGTCGCGGTTCGCCGAGTTGCCGGACCGGTTGAAGGCGGCCGGCCTCGACGGCGCGTTCGCCGCCACCCGACTCCACAGCGGCAGCCTCAGGTTCTACGGCGGACCACGCACGGTGCGCTGGGATCTCATCTCGCGCGACGAGCTCGCTGCCGCGGCGCGCGCCGCGCGTGCGCAGGGGCGCAGGGCACTGCTCATCGACGACTCGGATGACCGCGACGCCTTCGAGGCGGCGTTCGGCCCGCTCACGTGCTGGGTGGATCCGGCAGCGCCACTGCTGACGCTCGAACGGCACGCGCAGGTACGTGTGTTCGCCCTGCAGCCGTCCTGCTGACGCCTGCTACCATCCTTGGCGTGCCCCGCCGCGCGGCCCCCGCCTCCCCGACACCTGCTGCCGAGTCCGTACCGTTCGTGGACGCGCGAGCCGTCCTCGAGCGCTTGTTGCGGCACTACCCGGCTCCCGACACGGAACTGGCGTACCGCAACGCCTTCGAACTGCTCATCGCCACCGTCCTCTCGGCACAGTCCACCGACAGGCGCGTCAACGAGACGACGCCGGCGCTGTTTGCCCGCTACCCCGACGCGCCTGCCCTCGCTGCCGCCGACCCGGCCGACGTCGAGCCGCTGATCCACGCCACCGGCTTCTTCCGGGTCAAGGCCAAGGCGATCATCACGCTGTCGCAACGCCTCGTCGCCGAGCATGCGGGCGACGTGCCGGCCGACATGGCTGCCCTCACGGCGCTGCCCGGCGTCGGTCGCAAGACCGCCAACGTCGTTCTCGGGCACGCCCTGGGCGTCCCGGGATTGCCGGTGGACCGGCATGTGCTGCGCGTGGCCGAACGCATCGGCCTCACGCACGAGACGACGCCGGAGGGTGTCGAGCGCGACCTGTGTGCGGCGCTGCCGCCCGCCGACTGGACGCGCCTGTCCGACGGCCTCATCCTCCACGGTCGGCGCGTGTGTCGGCCCAAGCCGCAGTGCGACGCGTGCGAGGTTGCCGACGTATGCCGGTATCCGTTCAAGGTGGGCGGACTGCGGCCGCTCGACCTCGTGGCGCCGGTGAAGAAGCGCGCCAGGGCGGCAGCATCCGGGAACATCGCTGACCGTCGACCTGGAAGGTCGACGGCCACGAACCCACAACCTCCGAAGGCCGAAGGCCGCATGACGAAGGCCGTCCCCAAGGCCGTCCCGCCGCCCGTCAAGGCGAAGCCGGCGAAGGGCGGTGCCCGATGACCCGCGACGAGTTCGCCAGCCTGATCGAGGAGGCCCTCGCGTTGATCCCGCCGGACTTCCGAGACGCGATGCGCAACATCGCGATCATCGTCGAGGATCATCCGCCGCAGGAGATCCTCCACGAGATGGAGATCGAGCCGCCCGACACGCTCTACGGGCTGTACCTCGGCACGCCGATCACCGAGCGCCAGTGGGGCGACGGCAATCGCGAACCCGACCAGATCGTGCTGTACCAGGGGCCGCACGAGGAGGACGCCGTCAACGAGGACGACCTGGTCGCGATGGTCGCCGAGACCCTCATCCACGAGGTCGGCCACTACTTCGGCATGTCCGAAGAGGAGATCATGGAGGTCGAGGAGAAGTTCTGGGCGGAGCAGGACGGGGGCGGCGACTAGTGCAGGCCCGCAAGCGCTTCGGCCAGCACTTCCTCGAGCCGGCCTGGATCGCCAAGATCGTCGCGGCCGTCGCGCCGAAGGCCGGGGAGGTGTTCCTCGAGGTCGGCCCGGGCCGCGGCCAGTTGACCGAGCCGATCGCGCGCACCGGCGCCGTGGTGCATGCGGTCGAGATCGACCGCGACCTCGTCGCCGCGTTACGGGCGCGAGCCATCCCGGGCGTCCACGTGCACGAGGGAGACTTCCTCGACGTGCCGCCGGAGGTCTGGTTCGCGGGGGAACGTCCGTACCGGATGGCCGCCAACCTCCCCTACAACGTCTCGACGCCCATCCTCGGCCGCCTGCTCCGCCATGCCCGCGCCGGCCGGCTCGCCGACGCGTTCCTGATGCTGCAGAAGGAGGTCGCCGACCGACTGGTGGCCGTCCCTGGGACGCGCGACTACGGGCCGCTGGCCATCGCCATGGCTCAGCAGGCCGACGTCAGCCGCGTGCTCGTGCTGCCGCCCGGCGCCTTCCGGCCGCCGCCGAAGGTCCACTCCGCGGTGGTGCGGATGGTCTTCAGGCCCGACCGCGTCCCCGTCGCCGATCCGGCGCGCCTCGACGCGCTCGTCCGCCACGTGTTCACGCAGCGCCGCAAGATGCTCTCGAGCAGCCTCGGGGCGTTGGCGCGGGGCGAGGGCGCCGACGCGGGCGCGTGGTTGCGCGCCACCGACATCGACGGCACGCGCCGCCCCGAGACACTGACGCTCGAGGAATTCGCCCGCCTGGCCGACGCGTCCCGGGCGTTGTAGGCGTCGACCTGCCCGTCGCGCAAGCGCGACGGCTACACCATGGGTAGGGCGGCGTGTCCCCCTGGATGTAGGCGTCGGCCTTGGCCGACGCGCCCATTCAACTGTGCTATCTTCTTGCACGTTGTAGGACTTAGCGGTTTCAGCCCAACCCAGTGGGTCTGATTCCAGAGCGCCGGTCCTGGCTCCCGCCAGTCCCCCGGCTGTCCGTGTCCGCTGGCCCGGTCCCCCACCTTCGACCGGTGCACGTGGCGCAGCGCGTGTGAGTTCCGGACGCGGCATGTCGCTGCGATCGGACGTGCTGTCGGCTCACGCCGACGCTCTGGTGATTCGACGCGAGATGACCGTACCCGAGGCGCAGGCCCTGCCTGTCGACGTGGTGCCCCTTGGCGGGCTCCGCGAGTTCGGCATGAACACGATGGCGATCACGTGTGGCGAGACCACCATCGTGATCGACGCCGGGGTCATGTTCGCCGAGCCGGACCTGCCCGGCGTGGACCTCGTGGTCCCCGACCTGGCGTACCTCGAGGGCCTCGGCCGCAAGGTCGACGCCGTGTTCCTCACGCACGGCCACGAGGATCACATCGGCGGGCTGCCCTACCTCATGCCGCTGGTCGCCGGCCCCGTGTACGGGTCGAAGCTGGCCCTGGCGCTGGTCGAGCACCGCCTCGAGCAGCACGCCATCGACGTGCGCGACCGGCTCAAGCCCGTCGCCCCCGGGGATCGCGTCCAGGTCGGCCCGTTCACCATCGAGTGCCTGCGCGTCACGCACAGCATGCCCGACTGCCTGGCGCTGGCGATCCACACGCCGCAGGGCGTGCTCGTGCACACCGGCGACTTCAAGATCGACCACACGCCGCTCGACGGCGATCGCACCGACCTGCCGCGACTGGCCGAACTCGGCCAGCAGGGCGTGCTCGCGCTGTTTGCCGACTCGACCAATGTCGATCGCCCCGGCGTTGCCGGCTCGGAACGCGACGTGATCGACGGCTTCGAGGAGATCTTCACCTCGACCGCCGGAAAGATCGTCGTCGCGATGTTCGCCTCGAGCATCCACCGGATGCAGGTGATCGTCGACCTCGCCGCGCAGTTCGACCGGCACGTGGCCTTCGTCGGCCGCGGCATGATCGACAACTCCGAGACCGCGCAGCGCCTCGGCTACCTGCGCATCCCGCAGGGCGTCGCCATCCGCGACTCCGAGGTGCGCGACTTCCCCGCCAGCGACGTCGTGTGCATCACCACCGGCACGCAGGGCGAGCCGGCCGCGGCGTTGTCGCGCATCGCCATCGACGACCACCGCTTCGTGAAGGTCGATGACGACGACGTGGTGGTGTTCTCGGCGCGGGCGATTCCGGGCAACGAGCGCGCCATCGGCCGCGTCATGAACCACCTGGCGGTGCGCGGCGCCGACGTGATCTACGAGGGCCAGAAGCACGTCCACGTGTCGGGCCACGGCCACGTCGAGGAGCTGAAGCTGATGCACTCGCTGGTGCGGCCGAAGTACTTCGTGCCGATCCACGGGGAGTACCGTCAACTGGCGCGGCACGCGCGCGTCGCGCAGGCGGTGTCGCGCACCACCGACGTGATGGTGATCGACAACGGCGACGTGCTGCGCTTCGACCGCGAGGGCGCCACCGTCGCCGGGCGGGCCGAGGTCGGCCGGCGCCTGATCGACGGCACGCGCACCGGCGAGGTCGCCGACGAGGTGCTGCGCGATCGCCGGCACCTGGCCGGCGACGGGCTGATCGTGCCGATGCTCGCCGTCAACATGCAGACGGGCGCGCTGCAGGGCACGCCGGAGATCATCACGCGCGGCTTCGTGGTGGACGAGTCCTCCGAGCAGTTGCTGCGTGACGCGACGACGATGATCCGCGACGCCGTGCTGGCGGCCTCGGTCGAGGAACGGACGGACGTGGGGTTGCTGCGGGAGCGCGTGCGCGCGGAACTGCAGCGGGTGATGCGGCGCAAGGCGGGGCGACGCCCGCTGATCGTGCCGGTGGTGATGGAGATCTGATGTCGGCATCCGTGATGTCGCGACGCGCGAGCGAGGCGCTGGGCGTGGCGCTGTTCTTCGGCGCCCTGCTCTGGTTCGTGGCCCTGGTGAGCTACACGCCGGGCGATCCAGCCTGGTTCTTCTACGCCGGCCCGCCCAAGCAGGCCGCCAACTTCGCCGGCAGCTTCGGCGCCTTCGTGGCCGAGTCGTCGTTCCAGTTGCTCGGCTATGCCTCGTTCCTCGTGCCCGTGGTGCTGCTGGTCGCGGGCTGGCACTACTTCTGGTGCCGCACGCTCCCGGCCGGCTACACCAAGTCGATCGGCGCCGTCGTGCTGCTGCTCTGCCTGGCGGCGCTGCTCGGCCTCGCGGTCGGCTCGCCCCGCGCCGGCGACACGTCGGTGCCCGCCGGCGGACATCTCGGCGCCGTCCTCGCCGATCTCGCCGTCCACTACTTCAACCGCGCCGGCGGCGCCATCGTCATCCTCTCCACCGGCCTGCTGGGATTCATCCTGACGACGCAGGTGTCGCTCAGCGCCCTGTCGTCGGCTGCCGCCGAGAAGGTGCGGGCGCGGCTGACGACCTGGCAGGAGGCGCGCAAGGCCGCGCAGGAGGTGCGTCGCCGCGAGGAACAGCGCCGCGAGGTGATGAAGAAGCGGCTGCCCAACGCCTCGCCCGAGGACATCGATCGGATGATCAAGGGCAAGGGCAAGCCGGCCGCGACGACACCGGCGCCCCTTCAGGACCCGACGGAGGCCCTCGAGGAGACGCCGGTGGCCGCCCCGCCCGAGGATCGACGCCGGCCGCGGCCTCGCCCCGGCCCGACGCCGGCCGCGCCCGTGGCCAGCGCCAGCCCCGATCCCGCGCGCGTCGTGAAGGACCTGCCGGCGATCCGGCCGAAGGTGCCGTCGCGGCCGACGCCGGTGTCGCTCGACGAACCGGAACTGAAGGCGCCGGCCGAACGCAAGCCGGGCGCCTACACGCTGCCGCCGCTCGCCCTGCTCGACCCGCCGCAGGCCGAGCGCAAGGTGGACGAGCGCGAGCTGATGGACGCCGCGCGGCAACTGCAGGACAAGTGCCGCGAGTTCTCGGTCGAAGGCGACGTCGTGCAGATCCTGCCCGGTCCGGTCGTCACGACCTACGAGTTCAAGCCCGATGCCGGCGTCAAGTACAGCAAGATCACCGGCCTGTCCGAGGACCTCTCGCTGGCGATGCGCGCCGAGTCGGTGCTCATCGATCGCATCCCGGGCCGCAGCACCGTCGGCATCCAGATCCCGAACCCGCAGCGCGAGGCGATCTCCCTGCGCGAGCTGCTCGAGTCGGAGCCTTACCGCAAGTCGCCCTCGAAGCTGGCCGTCGCGCTGGGCAAGACCATCCACGGCGAGCCGTACGTCAGTGACCTCGCGACGATGCCGCACCTGCTGATCGCGGGATCGACGGGCACGGGCAAGTCCGTGGGCCTGAACGCGATGCTGACGAGCATCCTGTACCGGGCGACGCCCGATCAGGTGCGCTTCATCATGATCGACCCCAAGCGCCTCGAACTCGGCATGTACGAGGACATCCCGCACCTGCTCACGCCAGTCGTGGTGGAGCCCAAGCTCGCCGCCAATGCGCTGCGCTGGGCCGTGCGCGAGATGGAAGAGCGCTACAAGACGCTCGCGGCGTTCGGCGTCCGCAACATCGAGCAGTTCAACCGCAACCTCAAGGCGGCCATGGAGGCTGGCGAGGTGCGGACCGACGCCAAGACCGGCGAGCCGTTCAAGCCGCTGCCGTTCGTGGTGGTGGTGATCGACGAGCTGGCCGACCTCATGATGGTGGCCTCCAACGAGGTCGAGCAGTCGATCTGCCGCCTCGCGCAGATGGCGCGCGCCGTCGGCATCCACCTGATCCTCGCCACCCAGCGGCCGTCGGTGGACGTGATCACCGGCCTGATCAAGGCCAACATGCCGTCGCGCATCTCGTTCCGCGTGTCGTCCAAGGTGGACTCGCGGACGATTCTCGACGCCAACGGCGCCGAGGCCCTGCTCGGCAAGGGCGACATGCTCTTCCTGCCGCCGGCCTCCTCGCGCGTGATGCGCCTGCACGGCGCCTACATCTCCGAGCAGGAGAGCGCGCGCCTCGCGAGCTTCCTGCGCAAGCAGGGCCAGCCGACCTACGACCGCTCGATCACCGACGAAGAGAAGTCGGGCGAGGCCGGCGGCGGTGGATTCGACAAGGACGACCTCTACGACGAGGCGGCGCGGATCGTGGTGTCCAGCGGACAGGCGTCGATCAGCTACCTGCAGCGCCGGCTGCGTATCGGGTTCAGCCGCGCGGCACGCCTCGTCGACATGATGGAAGCCGAAGGACTCGTCTCGAGCGGCCAGGGCGGCAAGGCCCGCGAGGTGCTCGTGGACAAGGACTACTTCGACGAGGTGGACGCGCAACTGCGCTGAGGACTCCGCATGCGACGCACGATCCGCATCATCGCCACCGCGACCGCCCTCGCGCTCGTCCTCTGCGTCCCCGCCGGGGCCGCGCAGAAGAAGAAGGCGACGACCAAGAAGACTGCTGCTCCGGCCAGCCAGGTGTCCAAATCGCGCACCGCCCGCGCGGCCTACGACCGGACCCTGGCGCGCGAGCGCGCCCTGCGCACCTCGCGGCGCAAGGCGCCGCTCTCGCAGATGCGCGCCGTGATCGAGGAGTACGAGGCGATCGCCCGCCGCTGGCCGACCAGCGGCTACGCCGACAACGCCCTCTGGAACGGCGCCAACCTCGCCTACGACGCCAACATCTCCTATGGCGCGCGCCAGGAGCGCGACAGCGCGATGGAGATGTTGCGCTGGCTCGTGAAGGAATACCCGTCGAGCTCGTTGGCGCGCGACGCGCAGACCCGGCTGCGCAAGATCAACGCCGCCGCGCCGAAGACGACCAAGGCCGAGCCCGACAAGCGGAACGCGCGGGCCGAACCGATCACGCCCCCACCGGCGGCCACCGAGCTGGCCAAGGCCAACATCCGCACCGCGGAGGCCGAGCCCGCGCCGCCCGCCGACATGGACGAGCCCCCGGCCCCGCCTGCCGCGACACCTGCCCCCGCCCCGACGGTGCCGAAGGGGACCGCCCCGAAGGCGCCTGCAGTCACGCGCGCCGCCGCGAACGCGCCGACCGTGCGCGAGGTGAAGCGCGTCGTGTTGCCCGAGGTCGTGCGCGTCACCATCGAGCTCGATGGCGAGGTGACCTACTACGAGGAAGCGCTCCAGAACCCGTCGCGGCTCTTCTTCGACCTGCGCGGCGCGAAACTCGGCCCGGCGGTCGAGGAGGGCGTGCGCGCCTTCGCCGACGGTGACGTCGTGCGCGAGGTGCGCGTCGGCAGCCACCCGGGTGGCATCGTGCGCGTGGTCCTCGACACGCAGGGCGTGGCTCGACACAGCCTGTTCACGCTCTACAACCCGTATCGCCTCGTGCTCGACATGTACCGGGAGCCGGGGCTCACGCAGAAGATGCCGCCGGCGCTGCCGCCGTCCACGGGAGTCGGCCAGCGGCTGCCTCCGCCCCTGATCCCTGCACCGAAGACCTCGGTCGCCGCCGTGCTCCCGTCGACGAGGCCGCCAGCGCCACCGCCCGGGCCGGAGACGGCCGTCCGCAACGAGCCGCTGCCGACCACGCCCGCCGGGCCCAACGTCACCACGGCCCCGTCGGCGCCCGAGTCCAACAGCTCGGGCAGCTACTCGCTGGCCCGCCAGCTCGGGTTGGGAGTCTCGCGCATCGTGATCGACCCGGGCCACGGCGGCCACGACGTGGGCTCGCTCGGAGAGGGCATCCGCGAGGCCGAACTCGTGCTCGATGTCGCGCTCCGGCTCGAGAAGCTGCTCAAGCAGGAACCCGGCATCGACGTGGTGATGACGCGCCGCACCGACGAGTTCATCGAGCTCGAGGAGCGCACGCGGATCGCCAACCGACAGAACGCGGATCTGTTCCTGTCGATTCACGCCAACTCGAGCCGCCGCAAGACCGCGCAGGGCGTGGAGACCTTCATCCTCAACTTCGCCAACAACAGCGACGCCGAGGAAGTGGCCGCGCGAGAGAACGCCATCGCCAAGGGCTCCATGCGGCAGCTCCCCGACATCGTCAAGGCCATCACGCTGAACAACAAGCTCGACGAGTCGCGCGACCTCGCCGAACTGGTGCAGGGCAACCTCGTCTCGCGACTGCGCAAGAGCGAGGCGGACCTGCCCGATCGCGGCATCAAGCAGGCGCCGTTCGTCGTGCTGATCGGCGCGTCGATGCCGAGCGTGTTGTGCGAAATCGGGTTCGTGAGCACGCCCGAGGAAGGGCGTCGCCTCAAGACGGCGGCGTACCGCCAGGAGATCGCGGAAGCGTTACGTGACGGGTTACTGCGCTACCAGCGTTCGCTGAAGGGCGCGACGACCACCGCAGCCCGCACGCAGTAGCCGTTGCGGCATGACCGGCGCCCAAGGGCGACGGCTACACGCGCTGGTTGGCAGCTCGCGTCGGGCGCGCCCGATTGGATGAAGCCGTCGGGCTTACCCGATGGCCAGTGATCTTCCCGGAAGATCTACCTGTCGGTGAGTGAGATGTGATCCTCGGCGTCGCGCTCCGGACCGCCCCACCCCAGGCGGTGCTTGACGAACACGAGCACCGCGCCCAGCAGCGCCCCGAGCACCAGCGCGGCAATCACCGCCACGGCGACGATGCCGAGCGAGCCGAGCAGGACGTCGGCCACGCCGGTGCCCTGGGTCACCGGGCCGACCTGGACGCGAACCTCGTCCTTCTGGATCGACATCAGCGGCACGTCGCGGGGCGCTTCACCCGGCCGGCGCAGGGTGCCCTTGCCGGCGGGCGTGCCCGTGGGTGACGCGGTCTCTCGCGGTGGTGGCACCGACTCCTGCGTCGCCGCCGGCGTGGCCGGCGTGGCCGGTGTGGCAGGCGACGTCGTCGGCGCCTGGGGAACCGCCATCGATTACGCCCAGCTCCCCGCCGAGCGCGCCAGTTCGATCAGGGTACGCACGGCGACGCCCGTCGGGCCCTTCGGCTGATACGGCTTCGGCTCGTCGGCCCACGCCGTGCCGGCGATGTCGAGGTGCGCCCATGCCGCGTCGCCGGCGAACGCCTTGAGGAAGATGGCTGCGCTGATCGCCCCACCGTACCGCGTGCCGGCGGCATTGACCATGTCGGCGATGTCGCTCTTGAGCAGTTCCTTGTAGTCGTCGGTCATCGGCAGCGGCCACAGGAAGTCGCCACCGCGCGTCCCGGCCTCGCGCACGGCGTCGCGCCAGGTGTCCGGCGTACCGAACAGCCCCGAGGCGACGCGCCCGAGGGCGACCGCGCAGGCGCCGGTGAGGGTCGCGATGTCCACCAGGTGCGTGGCGCCCAGTTGCCGGGCGTACCACAGGGCATCGCCCAGGATCAGTCGTCCCTCGGCGTCGGTGTTGGTGATCTCGACGGTGAGACCACTGGCGCCCGTCAGGACGTCGCCGGGGCGGAACGCCGTGCCGCTGGGCATGTTCTCCACCGAAGGGATGACGCCGATGACCTTGCACGGCGCACCGACCCGCGCCAGTGCGTGGAAGGCGCCCAGGACGGCCGCGCCACCGCACATGTCGTACTTCATGCGGTCCATGTTGTCGGCGGGCTTGATCGAGATGCCGCCGGTGTCGAACGTCACGGCCTTCCCCACCAGGCCGAGCACCGGGGCTGCCGCGGGTGCGTCCTGCGACTCCCGACTCCCGACTCCCGACTCCCGATTGGCATCGGGTTCGTACGTCAGCACGATCATCCGGGGTGCGTTGACACTCCCCTGTGCGACGCCGAGCAGCAGTCCCATCTGCTTGTCGCGCAGTGCCGCCTCGTCGAGCACCTCGACCGACACCGGCGTGCCCGCGAACAGCTCGACGGCCCGCTCGGCCAGCACCGCTGGCGTCAGGACGTTTGGCGGCTCGTGCGCCACGGCGCGAGCCACGTTGGTCGCCTCGCCGAGGACGCCGCCGAGCGCGACCGCATCGGCCAGCGTCGAGGCCGCACCCTCGCTCACCACGATGGCGGCCGACTGCAGGTCGGCCAGCTTGCGATCCTTCGTCTTGTAGGCGTCGACATGGAAGGCCGCCAGCGTCAGGCCCTCCGCCAGGGCACGCACGTGCTCCTCGGCCTGCAAGGCCCCCGACGCGAGAACCGCGACATGCCCCTGTCCGCGGCTGCGCGCCGCCAGGCCGGCGGTCGTGCCGAGCCGTCGCGCCACGTCGGTGGACATCGACGCTCCGGAGCCCGCGCCGAGCAACAGCACGCGCGGCGACGCCAGCTCGTCGGCACGGAGCCAGTGCATCTCGAATGGTTCGCCCTTCAACTCCTTGCCGTCGCGGAGAGCGCCGATGGCCGCCGTCAGCCCGTCGGGAAGCGCCGGTACCGTGCCCTCGGAAGGGACCGGGACGACCACGACGTCCGCCTGGACGTCGGCCGGAGCCGCGACGACGAGCCGCAGCGTGGGCATGGTGTAGAACTCGCGCGAAGGCATGACCCTGAATTCTATACCGCCGGCCCCCGACGGTCCCCGGCCCGCCGGAATGCTACGATGCCTGTAGTGGCAGGTGCTCGGACGAGGACGGAGCGATGATGCGCACGATGGCAGCAGCGGTCCTGGCAGTGGTGTCCGGCGTGGCCCTGGCCGCCCAGGGTTCCGCGCAGGACAAGGACGCCAGGGCGACCCGCGACGAGGGGCGCCCCGAGATCAACATCAAGGTCACGCCGCTCATCGCCTTCTCCCCGGCGAAGGTCACGGTGCGCGCCGAGATGAAGGGTGGCGCACTCGATTACGAGCCGTACTACTGCCCCACCATCGTCTGGGACTGGGACGACGGCACGTCATCGGAGAACACGGCCGACTGCGCTCCGTACGAGCCCGGCAAGAGCGAGATCCGGCGGTACTACAGCAGCACCCACACGTACGAGATGGCCGGCCGCTACACCGTGCGCTTCCGCATGAAGAAGGGCGACAAGGTGGTGGGCGGGCAGGCGACCCTCGTGCAGGTGCGCGCCGGCATCCGCGACCCTTCCGAACTGCCGTAGCACCGATCGCGGCGCCGTTCAGAAACGCGCCAGCGGTTCGTCGATGCGGAAGGCCGCGCTCGTCAGGCGGTGCACCTGCTCCAGCGACGCGTCCTCGGCGATCTCGCGCAGCACCAGTCCGTCGCCGGTCACGTCGAACACGGCGAGCTCGGTGACGATCCGGTGCACCACCTGCACGCCGGTCAGCGGGAGGGTGCAGCGCGGCACGATCTTGGGCTGGCCGTCGCGCGTGGCGTGCTCCATCGCGATGACCACCCGCCGCGCCCCCGCCACCAGGTCCATCGCCCCGCCCATCCCCTTGACCATCTTGCCGGGCACCATCCAGTTGGCCAGGTTCCCCTGCTCGTCGACCTCGAGGGCACCGAGGACGGTGAGGTCGATGTGCCCGCCGCGCACCATCGCGAACGACTCGGCACCGTTGAAGAAGGCAGCCCCCGGCAGCGCCGTCACGGTCTCCTTGCCGGCGTTGATCAGGTCGGCGTCGACCTCGGCCTCCGACGGGTACGGGCCCACGCCGAGCAGGCCGTTCTCCGAGTGCAGCACGATGTCGATCCCCGGCGGCACGTGGTCGGCCACCAGCGTCGGCAGCCCGATGCCCAGATTCACGTAGTCGCCGTCCTTCAACTCGGCGGCCACACGACGGATGATGCGGTCACGTTTGTCCATGGACTCACCGGCTCATGACGGATCAGGTAGGGCGCGGTCTCCGACCGCGCCGTTGGTCGCTACGGCGGGGTGGGACACCCCGCCCTACCCCTGTGCTGTGATGCGTTTCTCGATGCGCTTCTCGTACGGGCCGCCGCGCAGCACGTGCGTGACGTAGATCCCGGGCGTGACGACGACGTCCGGATCGATGTCGCCGGGCGCGACGAGTTGCTCGACCTCGGCGATCGTGACGCGCGCCGCCGTCGCCATCACCGGGTTGAAATTGCGGGCGGTGCGGCGGTACACGAGATTGCCGTGCGTGTCGCCGAGGTGTGCCTTCACGAAGGCGAAGTCGGCGCGCAGGGGGGACTCGAACACGTAGTGCACGCCGTCGATCTCCCGGGTCTCCTTGCCCTCCGCCACGACGGTGCCGTAGCCGGTCGGCGTGAAGAAGCCGCCGATCCCTGCGCCGCCCGCCCTGATGCGCTCGGCGAACGTGCCCTGCGGAATGAGCTCGACCTCCAGTTCCCTGGTGAGGAACTGGCGCTCGAACTCCTTGTTCTCGCCGACGTAGGTGCTCACCATCTTGCGCACCTGGCGCGCCTTCAGCAGGATGCCGATGCCGAAGTCGTCCACCCCGGCGTTGTTGCTGATCACGGTCAGGTCCCGCGTGCGCCGGCGATGGAGCGCGGCGATGAGGGTTTCGGGAATGCCACAGAGCCCGAACCCGCCCATCATGATGCTGGCACCATCAGGAATCAGGGCGACGGCCTCGTCGGCGCTCGCGATCTGCTTATTCATGGCTTATGGAAGTATAAGCATGATCGCGGATCGGGGATCGCGGATCGGGGGCCGGGACCAACAGGACCGCCGACCTGAAGGTCGGCGGCCACGACCTTCAGGTGCGTAGGCGTCGACCTTCAGGTCGACGCACCGTCTACAATTCGCGATCCACCGGAATCTTCGCGTCGTACTGCTCCTGTCGATACGGCACGAAGCCGACGCGCTGGTAGTTGCGGACCGCGGCCGGGTGGTCGAGCGAACAGGTGTGGAGCCACACGCGCTCCGGCTGGCTGGCCCACGCCTCGCGTGCCGCGACCGTCAACAGGGCCGGGCCGAGACGCTGGCCGATGAACTCGGGGAGCAGGCCGAAGTAGCAGATCTCGACCTCGTGCGCGGTCCGGTGCAACTCGAAGTAGCCCGCCGGCGTGCCCGCCACCGTCAGCAGCCAGATCTCGATCCCGCCCGACGCGAGATGCTCGGCAACGCGCGCGTCACTCCAGTCCCACCGGTCGATCCAGTGCCACGGACGTCCGACCTCGCGGTACAGGTATCGGTACAGCGAGCCCGGCACGACATCGAGGCGGCGCACCACGGCATCCACGTCCGGGAACGCGAACGGCACGACCTGGCTCGCCGCGCGCATCTCGAGGAACGTGCGGGTCGCCGGACGGTGCAGCAGGCGCGACGACGGGCGGGCCGGCCGCTGGCTCTCGAACGTCGTCCGCCACCGCCGCCCGTCCTGCAGCACAGGCTGCATGGCCGAGGCGTCGCCAGCGAGCATGTCCGGGGTCGGCAACGCGGCGCGCAAGGCGTCGAGCGCCTGGCCGACGTACGTGGCGTTGGTGGCCAGGATGTCCAGCCACAGCGCCGGCGCACTGCCGGCCAGTCGCGTGGTGTCCACCAGCCCCGGGCCGGCGAACTGCAGGCCGTCGCTGGTGACGGCCCTGCCGGTGACGGCCATGAGCGTGCTGCTCACGACCTGCGGCAGGTGGCTCACGTACGCCATCACGTGGTCGTGCTCGTCGGCGCCCATCACGACCGGGCGCGCGCCGATGCCCACGACCAGTTGCGTCAGTCGCGCCAGCGCCTCGCCCACCGCACCGGGTCCGAGGGGACTCTCGGCGTCGGGCGTGAGGATCCACGGGCGACCGAGGAAGAGTCCGGCGTCGGCGTGCGCGAAGCCGCTGTGCGTGCTGCCCGACATCGGATGCCCGCCGAGGAAGCACACGCCGGCGTGCGTCCGGGCGTGCCGCACCATCGCGCCCTTCGTGCTGCCGAGATCGGTGACGACGGTCGGCGCAGCCACGTACGGGGCGAAGGCGTCGAGCAGGCGCAGGTTCTCCAGCACCGGTGCGCCCAGCACCACGAGATCGGCCTCGGCCGCCGCGGCCGGTGACGACACGAGCGTGAAGTGCGCCTTCACGCGTGGGTCGGCCGCCGGGTCGAGCACGGTGATCGCCACCTCCGGCCACACGGCGCGGATGGCCAGTCCGAGCGACCCGCCGACCAGCCCGCAGCCGACGAGCAGGACGCGGTCGAAGGGCGCCGGATCGCTCACTGGCCCCAACCGCGACGCGCCACCGGCTCCTGGCAGATGCTGCGGCCGATCGCCGGGGCGATGATGCGCAGTTCGGCCATCAGCCGCTCGAACTGCCCGGGGAACATCGACTGCGCGCCGTCGCTGAGCGCGTTGTCGGGGTCGCAGTGGACCTCGATCAGCAACCCGTCGGCGCCCGCGGCGACCGCGGCGCGCGCCATCGGCGCGACCTTGTCGCGCCGGCCCGTGCCGTGGCTCGGGTCCACGAAGATCGGCAGGTGACTGAGCTTCTTCACGACGGGGATCGCCGAGATGTCCAGCGTGTTGCGCGTGTAGCTCTCGAAGGTGCGGATGCCCCGCTCGCAGAGGATCACGTCCATGTTGCCGCCGGCCAGCACGTATTCGGCCGACAGCAGCCACTCCTCGATCGTCGCCGAGATCCCGCGCTTGAGGAGCACCGGTCGTCGCACCTTGCCGAGTTCCCGCAGCAGCGTGAAGTTCTGCATGTTGCGGGCGCCGACCTGGTAGATGTCGACGTACTTGCCCATCACCTCGATCTGGCTGACGTCCATCACCTCGGACACCAGCTTGAGCCCGTGCTCGTCGGCGCCGGCGCGAAGCAGCTTCAGCCCCTCCTCGCCGAGCCCCTGGAAGCTGTATGGCGAACTCCGCGGCTTGAACGCGCCGCCACGCAGCACCTTGGCGCCGGCGCGCCGCACCGCCGCCGCCGTCGTCATGACCTGTTGTTCGTTCTCCGCCGAGCACGGCCCGGCCATCACGATCACCTCGTCGCCGCCGATGCGCAGGTCGCCGACGGTGACCACCGTGTCCTCGTTCTTGAACGTGCGGCTGGCCAGCTTGTAGGGCTCGGTGATGCGCATCACCTCCTGCACGCCGTCGAGCACCTCGAGCAGCCGCGGATCGTGCTTGCCCTGGCCGCCGACCGCGCCGATCACGGTGCGCAGCGACCCGGTGGATCGATGCACGTCGAACCCCATCTGGACCAGTTGCGCGACAACGCGCTGGATCTGGTCCTCGCTCGCGCGTTCCTCCATCACCACGACCATGTCAGTACTCGCTTTCAGGAACCACAATGGACGGCCCTGGTCATCGGGCCGTCGGCCTTCGTATCGCTTCGGCGTTCCACATGCCGCGTTCGGCGTTCGGCGTTCAGTGTCCGGCGTCAGCCGTCACTCCCGCTTCCCTTCGTCCTGCGCTTGCGCGGTGACGCGCTCGAGGCGCCTGGCCTCGTCGATGATGCGCTCGAAGAGCCGCATCACGGCGTCGCCGTCGAGGGGCCCCGGGTTCACGCGCCGCACGTGGTCCAGCACGTCCTTCTCGCGGCCCGGCTGGTAGATCGCCATGCCGATGCGCCGCTTGATCTCGCCGATCTCCAGCGCGCACGCAGCACGCTCGTTCAACAGCCCGACGATCTGCTCGTCGAGCGCGTCGATCCGATCGCGCAGCGCGCGCATGCGCCAGTCGGGGTCGGTCATGGCCGTGCCTCCCGTCCGGTGAGCCAGCGCACGAACCCGCGGACCTCGTCGGCCAGTTGCGGCGACTGGCCGTGCCTGGCGACCTGCGCCACCAGGGCGCTGCCGACGACGGCCGCGTCGGCGTACCTGCCGACGTCGCGGATGTGCTCGGGCCTCGACAGGCCGAAGCCCAGCGCGATCGGCAGCGTCGAGTCCTGCCGCAGGCGCTCGACCAACTGCCGCGCGTCGTCGGCCACCTGCTCGCGCACGCCGGTCACGCCCAGCCGCGAGATGGCGTAGAGGAAGCCCTTGCCGAGCGCATCGGCCTTGCGCACGCGCTCGGCGGTGGTCGTCGGCGAGAGCAGGAAGATGGGCGCGAGCCCGTGAGCGACGAGCACGTCTCGCGTCGGGCCGGCCTCCTCGAGCGGCAGATCGAGCAGCAGCACGCCGTCGACGCCGACCTCGGCGGCACGGGCGGCGAAGGCCTCGATGCCGAAGCGGACGACGGGATTGGCGTAGCTGAAGAGCACGAGCGGCGCCTCGACGTCCTTGCGCAGGTCGCCGACCAGGTCGAGCACCCCGCGCAGCGTCGCGCCGGCCCGCAACGCCCGCTCCGACGCGCGCTGGATCTCGGGGCCGTCGGCCAGCGGGTCGGAGAACGGCACGCCGATCTCGATCACGTCCGCGCCGCCCTCGTCGATCGCCCTGATGACCTCGCCGGATCGCTCCAGCGTGGGGTCGCCGCCCGAGACGAAGGCGACAAGCCCGGTGCGTCGATCGGTCTTCATCCGCGCGAAGGCCTGTTCGATCCGCGTGCTCATGCCTGATCTCCGAGCAGGTGCTGGATGCTCTGCACGTCCTTGTCGCCGCGTCCGGAAAGGTTGACCACGACGATCCCCTCGGGGCCGACCTCGTGCGCCACCTGCTCGACGGCGGCAATCGCGTGCGCCGACTCCAGCGCCGGCAGGATGCCCTCGAGTTGGCCGAGCCGCTGGAAGGCGGCCAGCGCCTCCGGATCGGTGGCGTAGCGGTACTCGGCGCGCTTCTTCTGCAGCAGGTCGGCGTGCTCAGGGCCGACCGCGGCGTAGTCGAGGCCTGCCGACACCGAATGGGTCAGCGAGATGTTGCCGGCCTCGTCCTGCAGCACCCACGTGCGCGTGCCTTGCAGCACGCCCGGCACGCCGCCGGCGAAACGCGCCGCATGGCGTCCCGCCACGATCCCTTCCCCGCCGGCCTCGACGCCGATCAGGCGCACCGACGGATCGGCCACGAACGCGTCGAACAGGCCCATCGCGTTGCTGCCGCCGCCGACGCAGGCGAGGGCGGCATCGGGCAGTCGTCCGTAGGTCGCCAGGCACTGCGCCCGCGCCTCCTCGCCGATCACCGACTGGAACTCGCGCACCATCAGCGGGTACGGGTGCGGGCCGAGCGCCGACCCGAGCAGGTAGTACGTGTCGCGCACGGTGGCGACCCAGTCACGCATCGCCTCGTTGATCGCATCCTTCAGCGTCCGCGCGCCGGAGTCGACGCCCCGGACCTCGGCGCCGAGCATCCGCATCCGGAACACGTTCAGCGCCTGGCGGGCCATGTCGTCGACGCCCATGTACACGACGCATTGCAGCCCGAGCAGCGCGCACACGGTCGCCGTGGCCACCCCGTGCTGCCCCGCGCCGGTCTCGGCCACGATGCGCGTCTTGCCCATGCGGCGCGCCAGCAGCGCCTGCCCGAGGGCGTTGTTGATCTTGTGGGCACCGGTGTGCGCGAGGTCTTCCCGCTTGAGCAGGATCGTCGCGCCGCCACAGGCCTCCGTCAGGCGCCGTGCCTCGTACAGTGGCGTCGGCCGCCCCACGAACTGCCGCAGGAGGTGCTCGAACTCGGCGATGAACGCCTCGTCGCGACGCACCGCCAGGTACGCCTCCTCGAGCGCCTGAATCGGCGCCACGAGCGTCTCGGGCACGAACCGCCCGCCGAACTCGCCGAAGTACCCGCGGGCATCGGGGTCGCGACGGCCGAACACCGGTCGTCCCCCTTGTTGCTGCCCTGTCGTCATCATCGCGTCCATTCCATTCACCTTGCCTCGCGCACGGCCTGCACGAATGCCCTCACCTTGCCCGGATCCTTCACGCCCGGCGCCTGCTCCACGCCCGACGCCACATCCACGCCCCACGGGCGCACCATCCGCACCGCATCACCGACGTTGTCGGGCGTCAGGCCGCCCGCCAGCACCAGGCGGCGCGTCGCCGCGATCGCCCTGGCCGCCTCCCAGTCCACCGTGCGTCCCGTGCCGCCGATCGTGACCGGGTCGTGCGCGTCCACGAGGATGGCGGCACGTGCCTGCTGCCACGGGCTGTCGGCGTAGGCCTCGACGGGCATCGCCTTGAGGACCGGCCGCGGGAACCTCGCCCAGTCCAATGGGGTCTCCTGCCCGTGCAGTTGCACCGCCGACAGGCCCACCGCGTCGGCGATGCTGCGCACCTGATCGGGCGTCTCGTCGACGAACACGCCGACCGTCGCCACCAGCGGCGGCACCACCCGGGTGATCGCCCGGGCCCGCTCGACGTCGACGGCGCGCCTGCTGCCCGGCCAGAAGATCAGCCCGATCGCGTCGGCGCCCGCGTCCAGCGCCAGGAGCGCGTCGTCGACCGACGTGATCCCGCAGATCTTGATGCGGGTCACCGCGAGGCCTCCAGCGCGGCGGTCGCCTCCGCGAGGACCCGCGCCAGGCCGGCGCCGGGGTCGGCCTCGGTCATGAAGCGCTCGCCGATGAGGAACGCCCCGTAGCCCGCGTCGCTCAAGGCCGCCAGGTCCGCCCCGGAACGCAGGCCGCTCTCCGCGACGCGCACGGTGGCCGACGCGATGAGGGGCGCCACCCGGTATGACGTGTCCAGCGACACCGCCAGCGTCTTCAGGTTGCGGTTGTTCACCCCGACGACCGCCGCGCCGGCGTCGATGGCGCGGCGCGCCTCGTCCTCGTCGTGCACTTCGGTGAGCACGTCGAGGCCGACTTGCGCCGCGTAGCCGAGCAGCCGCTGCAACGCCGCCTGCTCGAGCGCCGCGACGATCAGCAGCACCGCCGACGCGCCAGCCACGGAGGCCTCGGCGATCTGGTACTCGTCGACGACGAAGTCCTTGCGCAGCAGCGGCAGCGCGGGGTGGGCAGCGTGAACCGCCTCGAGGTGATCGAGCTGGCCGTCGAAGAAGCCCGGTTCGGTGAGCACGGAGATGGCCGCCGCGCCCGCGCGCCCGTAGCTGCCGGCAATCGCCACGGGGTCGTAGTCGTGGCGCAGCACCCCCCTGGACGGCGACCGCCGCTTGCATTCGGCGATCACGCGGATGCCCGGCGCCTGCAGCGCGCGCGTGAACGCGCCGTTCGTCCCGGACGGGCCCCCTGACGGGTCACTTGCCGGACGCGGGGTCGCGGCGCGATCGATGAGCACGCGTTCCAGGTCGGCGAGGCTCCGGCGCTCCCGCGCCACCTCCACGCGACGACGCGCGGCGGCGACGATGGTGTCGAGCACGGACGGGGTGGCGGGCATCGTCATGCCGTGGCCTCGACGGAGGCCTGCGAGACCTCGACAAGCCGCCGCAACGTGGCGGCCGCCCGGCCGTCGTCGATCGCGGCCGCGGCGGCGGCGACGCCTTCGGCCACGGCGGGCACGCGGCCGGCGATGAACAGGCCGGCGCCGGCATTGAGGAGGACGATGTCGCGGACCGGTCCGGGTTCGCCGGCGAGCACGCGACGCGCGACGTCGGCGTTGTAGGCCGCGTCGCCGCCCTTCAGGTCGGCGAGCGTGGCCTTGGCCAGCCCGAACGCGCCGGGGTGCACGAAGAACGTGCGCAGCAGCCCGCCGCGGCACTCCGACACCTTCGTGTAGCCGGTCGTCGACAGCTCGTCGAGGCCGTCGGCCGCGTGCACCACCCACACGTGCGTCGAGCCGAGCAGGCCGAGCGCCCGCGCGACCAGTTCGGTGAGCTCGGGCCGGGGCACACCGACGAGCTGCCGGGTGGTGCCCGCAGGGTTGGTGAGCGGCCCGAGCAGGTTGAAGGCGGTGCGCACGCCCAGTTCGCGCCGCACCGGCGCGGCGTGCTTCATGGACGGGTGGAAGGTCGGCGCGAACAGGAACGCGATGCCCACTTCGTCGAGGCAGCGCGCCACCACGGCCGGCGTGGCGGCGACGTTGACGCCGAGCGCCTCGAAGACGTCGGCGCTGCCGCTGCGACTCGACACCGAGCGGTTGCCGTGCTTGGCAACGCGCACGCCGGATGCGGCGAGCACGACGGCCGCCATCGACGAGACGTTCACCGTGCCCGCGTTGTCGCCGCCGGTCCCGCAGGTGTCGAACACGTCGGCGAAGGCCTGCGGCAGGGGAACGGCCGCGGCGCGCATCGCCCGTGCGAGCCCGACCAGTTCCTCGGGACGCTCGCCCTTGGATCGCAGCGCCATCAGGAAACCGGCGACCTGCGCCGCCGTGGCCTCGCCGCGCATGATGGCGGCCATCGCGGCGGCGGCCTCGTCGGTGGTGAGCGGCACGTGCCGCTGCAGTTTCTCGAGCAGGGGCGCGAACATCACAGCTCCAGGAAGTTGCGCAGGAGGTGGTGTCCCGGACCGGTGAGCACCGACTCCGGGTGGAACTGCACGCCGTGCATCGGGTACTCGCGATGGCGCAGGCCCATCACGATGCCGTCGCCCATCGTCCGCGCGGTCACCTCGAGGGACTCGGGCAGGCCGACCGGTGAGACCACGAGGCTGTGGTAGCGCGCCGCGGTGAACCCCTGCGGGATGTCGCGGAACACGCCCTTGCCGTCGTGCTCGACGTCGGACGTCTTGCCGTGCATCAGCACCGGGGCGTTCACCACCTGGCCGCCGAAAGCGTAGCCCATCGCCTGATGCCCGAGGCACACGCCGAGAATCGGCACGTGGGGGCCGAAGGTACGCAGCACGTCGACCGACACGCCGGCGTGCTCAGGACGGCCCGGCCCCGGCGAGATGACGATGTGCGAGGGCTCGAGCGCGCGAATCTCGTCCAGCGTGATCCGGTCGTTGCGGTGCACGGCCACCTCGGCGCCCAGTTCCCCGAAGTACTGCGCGAGGTTGTAGGTGAACGAGTCGTAGTTGTCGATCAGCAGGACCATGGCTACCCGGCGTGGCGCCCGAGCGACTGGGCGAGTTCGAGCGCACCGAGCACGGCACGCGCCTTGTTCAGGGTTTCTTCGTACTCGGCGGCCGGGTGGCTGTCGGCCACGATGCCGGCGCCGGCCTGCACGAAGGCGAGGCCATCGCGCATCCAGACGGTCCGGATGGCGATGCAGCAATCGAGGTTGCCGGCGAAGTCGAGGTAGCCGACCGCGCCCGCGTACACGCCGCGCGGCCGCCCCTCGAGTTCCGCGATGATCTCCATCGCCCGGATCTTCGGGGCGCCCGACACGGTGCCGGCCGGGAAGCACGACACCAGCGCGTCGAGCCGGTCGGCGTCGTCGGCCAGCGTGCCGACCACGCGCGACACCAGGTGCATGACGTGCGAGTAGCGCTCGAGCGTCATGAACTGCGGCACCCGCACCGAGCCGTACTGGCAGACGCGCCCGAGGTCGTTGCGCCCGAGGTCGACCAGCATCACGTGCTCGGCACGTTCCTTCTCGTCGCGCTTCAGCTCCTCACCGAGGCGCAGGTCCTCCTCGTGGGTGCGGCCGCGCGGACGCGTTCCGGCGATCGGGTGCGTCTCGGCCTGCCCGGCCTCGACGCGCACCAGCATCTCGGGCGACGAACCGACGATGGAGAGGTCGCCGACGCGCATGAAGTACATGTACGGCGAGGGGTTCACGTGGCGCAGCGCGCGGTACACCGTGAAGGGGTCGGCGTCGAGCTGCACGTCGAACCGTTGCGACAGCACCACCTGGTAGATGTCGCCCTTCTTGATGTAGGCCTGCGCGGTGCGGACGGCCTGCTCGAAGTCCTCGCGCCTGGTCAGCGGCGTGACCACCGGCGGCGCCGGCGCCGCCTCGCCCCCGGCGATCGGCTGCGCGTGGGCCTGCTCGAGCTCGCGTTGCAGGAAGTCGAGCCGGGCGTTGGCGAACTGGTACAGCGAGGCCAGGTCGTCGCTGGGCGCGATGCGCGCATTGGCGATGAGCAGGATGCGGTGCTTCACGTGGTCGAACGCGAGCACCGTGTCGAAGAGCATGAAGGCCGCCTCGTCGCGCGGATCCTGCGCGGCCCGGTAGGCCTGCCACGTCTCCTGCAGCTTGGGCTCGAACCACGGCGCTGCGTCGTAGCCGAAGAACCCGACGGCGCCGCCGGTGAAGCGCGGCAGGCCCGGCACGAAGGGCGACCGGTACTCCGCCATGATGCGCCGCAGCGCCGAGACGAACGTCTCGTCGAGGGCCGACACCTGCCCCCCCTGCTCCATCACGGCCTTGCCGTCGCGGGCCCGCAGGACCAGGAACGGGTCCTTGCCGAGGAACGAGTAGCGCGCCACCTGCTCGCCGCCCTCGACGCTCTCGAACAGGAACGCGTAATCGGAGTGTTCCGCAACGCGCAGGAACGCCGAAACGGGCGTGAGCAGGTCGGCCAGCAGCTCGCGGCACACCGGCACGAAGGTGCCGCGGCCGGCGAGATCGACGAATTCCTCGAACGTGGTCTGGGTCATCGCGGACATGGGGTCTCCGGCACGAGGGCCAGCTGGGGGGCCTCGGCATGGATGGCGGCGCGCATGGCGTCGAGCGGCGGGGCGACGCCGAACCAGGTGGCCACCTGCACGCCCGCCTGGCCAATCAGCATCTCGAGCCCGCCGAGGGTGTCGCACCCCGCAGCCGCCGCCTCGCGCAGCAGCCGGGTGCGCCCCGGGTTGTAGACGAGGTCGTACACGAGGCCACCGCTCGTCAGGCGGTCGGCGTCGATGGGCGTGGCGTCGCTGGCGCCGTCGTGCGACGCGGTGCCGACCGGCGTCGTGTTGACCAGCACGTCCCAGGTGCCGGGCTCGGGACTGGCCTGGCCGGCGCGGGCGCCGAGCGCCACGAGCTGCTCGGCCTGCTCGCGGCGACGCGCATGCACCGTGGGCGCCGCCCCGGCGTCGACCAGGCCGGCGACGACGGCCCGGGCGGCGCCGCCGGCGCCGAGCACCGCGACCCGCAGGCCCGACAGGACCCGGCCGGTGCGCGCGAGCCGGTCGCGCAACGGCTGGAGGAAGCCCTCGACGTCGGTGTTGCGCGCGGCCCAGCCGCCCTCCACGCGGGTCAGCGTGTTGGCGGCGCCGAGGCGCGTCGCCAGCTCGTCGGCGCGGACGGCCGCCGCCAGCGCATCGAGCTTGAACGGCGCGGTGACGCTGAGGCCGCGGACGTCGAGCGCCTCGGCCATCGTGAGCAGGTCGCCGATGTCCTGCGCCTCGAAGGGGACGTACACGCCATCGACGCCGAGCGCGCGAAGCGCCGCGTTGTGCAGCGTCGGCGACCAGGAGTGGCTGATGGGCCGCCCCGCGACGCCGAACACCTGCGTGGTCGGTCCCTGCTGCCCGACGCGGTAGCGCGCGCGCATCACCTCCGGACGCACCTGCCCCGGCGCAACGGCCGCTCCGCCGTACGTCCAGTGCGATCCCAACCGGGAGGGCAGCAGGCGCGACGGCAGGCCCACCGGGCCCATCGCGATGAGCACCAGCGGCACGTCGCCAGCGGCCGGAGCCGCCGCGCGGAATGCGAGCTGGTCGGTGAGGCGGGTCGGCGTGACCGCCAGCTTCACGACGCCCGGCCGGCGCGCCGCCATCGCCGAGACCAGAGCGGCCAGGTCGGCCGGCATCCCCTTGAAGTCGTGTCGCGACAGGATCACCCGCCCCGGGAACGCCGCGATGAAGTCGTCGGCAAAGGGCGCGTCCCACTCGACGTCCACGTAGGCCGCGCCGTGCGTCAGCGCCTCGCGCAGGCGCGCCTCGCGCGCCGACTCCTCGCCCTCGAATCGCCCGCCTTCGCGGACCGGCCGGAACGTCACCACGGCCCGGCTCGCGG
Organism: Luteitalea sp. TBR-22; assembly: GCF_016865485.1. Classification (NCBI taxonomy): domain Bacteria; kingdom Pseudomonadati; phylum Acidobacteriota; class Vicinamibacteria; order Vicinamibacterales; family Vicinamibacteraceae; genus Luteitalea; species Luteitalea sp. TBR-22. Next base: position 3,405,365 of record NZ_AP024452.1, read on the forward strand.
CCTCCCCCATCACCTCGGCCACCGGCAACGGCGGCAACCGGTCGAGCCTGAGCTCCACCAGGTCGGCAACGCGCAGCGCCTCGGCCCGCGCGGCGGGCAGGGCGTCGACGCTCAGGTCGGCCAGGGTGGAGACGAGGGTGGTCGGCATACGTGAAGTCTCGGGACTCAGGGTTCAGGGCTCAGAAAGCATGCTGACGGGCATCTGTGTGTTCTCTGAGCCTCGAGCCGGGGATCTTTCGTCGTGAAAAACAAAAAGCGCCCGTTCGGCGGAGGCCGAAGGGGCGCCAGGTTCCGGTCGTGACGGTGCTGGTCGATACGCGGCTAGACGGCCGCCCCCTCGGCTCTGGAGCCAGACCACCACCAATACCGCGCCGAAAACGGCACGCGGCTGGAGGCCGGCTGCGAGACGAAGGAGGTGGCGGCGATGACCCGCATGTGAGAGGCACCGTACCAGAGTCGTCCGAACTGCGTCAACGTGCGTCCAACGTTATGACGCGCGCCACTGGTTCGCTTGACCCCCTCTCCCCCGCGTGTCATAACGGCCGAACCTTGCTCTTCCCTGCTTCCTCGCCATCTCGCCTGCGCCGCAGCGTCCTCCTGGTCGCACTGGCCGTCCTGCTGTGCGTCGCGCCCGTGCCGGCGCGCCTGGCAACGTTCCCGGTGAGCGAGATCAGGCGCGGCCAGGTGGCCGAAGGCCTCACCCGGATGGAGGGCGGCGAGCAGGTCCGGTTCAAGGCCCACGTCCTCGGCGTGCTCGACGGCGTCGTCGGTCCCCGGCGGCAGGTGATTCTCGCCAGGCTCGAGGGCGCAGGTCTCGAGAACACCGGCGTGATCGCCGGGATGAGCGGCAGCCCGGTGTACATCGACGGCCGGCTCGTCGGCGCCGTCGCGTACTCGATGGGTCAGTTCCCGAAGGCGCCGATCGCCGGCATCACGCCGATCGCCGAGATGCAGGACGCGACGTCGATGCCAGCGGCGGGCCTGCGTGCCGTCGCCGCCTGGCCGCTCGACACCACGCTCACGCCCGAGGCGTTGCGCGAGGCGTTCCTGGCATCCCTGCCGGGGCGCGACGGCATCGCCGTTCCGGCCAGTGCACTGCGCAACCTCGGCGTCGAGTCGACGAGTTCGCCGCTGTTGCGGCCGATTTCCACGCCCCTGTCGATGAGCGGCTTTGCCCCGGGCATCGGCCGATGGTTGGCCGACACGCTCGGCGAGGCCGGGTTCGCTCCGGTCTCGGCCGGCGCAGGCGCGTCCGCGGGCGGGGCGGCCGTGGCTGACGGCGGCCCGCTGCAGCCCGGCGACGCGGTGGGCGTGAGCCTGGTGCGGGGCGACCTGTCGCTCGGCGCGACCGGCACCGTGACCAGCGTCGAGGGCACGCGGGTCCTGGCGTTCGGCCACCCGTTCTTCAACCTCGGGCCGGCGCAGTTGCCGATGACCCGCGCGCAGGTCGTCGCGGTGGTGCCGAGCCTGCTGAACTCCATCAAGCTGGCGCAGCTGGGTGACGTGGTCGGCGTGATGGATCAGGACCGGGCGACCGCGATCGGCGGCACGCTGGGCGTCACGCCCCGGACGATCCCGCTCACCGTCTCGCTGCGCGCCAATGGCAGCGCGGCGCGCACCTTCGCCTTCGAGGTGTCCGAGGACCAGCTCTTCTCACCGCTCATCGTCTACGCCGCGGTGGCCAACGTGCTGCAGTCGTACCAGCGCGAGATCGGCGCCTCGACGGTGCGCCTCGCCGGCTCGGCGCAGGTCGGGGCCAGCGTGCTGCGCCTCGACAACGTGTTCGGCGGCGACGGCGCCGTCGCGACGGCCGCCGCGTCGGTGGCCGCCCCGCTGGCCGCCGTCCTGCGCAGCGACCTCGGCACCCCGCGCCTCGGGCCGATCGCGCTGACCCTCGACACCGAGGAGCGGCAGCGCTCGACCCGCCTCGACCGCGCCTGGATCGCCGAGCCCCGCCCGCGCGCCGGCGACACGATCACGCTGCGCGCCGAGACGCGCAACTTCCGCAGCACGCCGCAGCTGCACACGCTGTCCATCGCGCTTCCCCCGGGCGCCACCGGGACGCTGCAGCTGCAGATCATCGACGGGTCCACGCTCGCGCAGCTCGAGGGACGGCGACGCACGGTCGAACAGGCGCGCTCGGTCGACGAGCTGGTCGGCCTGCTGAACCAGCAGCGTCGCGGCGACCGCTGGTACGTGCGGCTCGTGCGTCCCGCCGCCGGCTCGGTCGTCAACGGCCGCGACCTGCCCGCCCTTCCCGGCAGCGTGCTGCAGGTGCTCGGCGCGACCCCCGGCGTGGTCGCCACCTCGCTCGACCAGGACGTGCTCGGCGAATGGGAGATTCCCGCCGACGCGGTCGCCACCGGGCAGCGCACGATCGCCATCACGCCCCTCGTTCCGTAATCATTCCATGACCCTTCCGTCCCGATCGTCGCTCGCGACGGCCGCGCTCGCGGCCCTCGCCTCGCTGCCCCTGTCGGCCGCCGGCCCCTCACGCTGGGAGGTGACCAGCGTCGAGCACTGGATGGCCGGCCGCGGCGAGCAGGTCGCCGTGACGCGCGACGGGCGACTGGCGCTCGGACCCGCGTCGCGCGTGCTCCACGAAGCCCCCGTTCCGACGCTGTGGACGGCGGTGACCGCTCCCGACGGCACGGCCTACGTCGGCACCGGCAACGAGGGCCAGGTGCTCGCCCTCGCCGGCGACACGACCCGCGTGTTCTGGGACGGCGAGGAACTCCAGGTCCACGCCCTGGCCTGGCACGGCGACGCACTGCTGGCCGGCACCTCGCCCGACGGGAAGGTGTACCGCATCGCGCGCGACGGCACTGCCAGGGTGTTCTTCGACCCCGAGGAAACCTACGTCTGGGCGATCGCCGTCGATCGAGAGCAGCAGGTCTACGTGGCCACCGGCGGCAAGGGGCGCGTGTACCGGCTGCCGAAGGCCGGCGGCACGCCCACGAAGATCTTCGAGAGCGCCGCGGCCAACGTCACCGCGCTCCACGTCACCGACGCCGGCGACGTGTTCGTCGGCACCGACAGCCCCGGGCGCCTCTATCGAATCCCGCCGGGCGGCAGGCCATTCGCGCTGCTCGACGGCCCCTACACGCAGGTGCAGGCAATCCGCGCCGATGCGAAGGGGACCGTGTGGGTGCTGGCCGTCTCACCGGGCGCCACGCCCGCCGCGAGCACGCCCGCGCCGGCCACTTCCTCGTCCACCACATCCGCGCAGGTCTCCACCGAGGTGACGGTCGTTGCCGTCGGCGACTCGACGACGGTCAGCGCCACCCCGGCGACCACGGCCACGCCTGCGGCAGGCGCGGGCGGTTCCGGCAAGGGCGCCATCTACCGAGTCGGCGCCGACGGCCTCGTCGACACGTACTGGGAGGCGACCGGCGAACTGCCGTTCGACCTGCTGCCGACCGACACGGGTCGGCTGCTGGTGGCTGCCGACAACGGCGTCGTGTACGCGGTCGACGGCGAGCCGGCACGCACCGCACGCCTGGCGCAGGTCCAGGCCCGGCAACTGACGCGGATCATCCCGCGCGGCGATCGATACCTGCTCACGGCCTCGAACCCGGGCAAGCTGGTGGAACTGGCGGCGACGCCCGCCGCCACGGGCCAGTACACCTCGGAGGTGAAGGACGCCACCACCGGCGCCGCGTGGGGCGTGCTCCGCTGGGACGGCGAGCAGCCCACCGGCAGCAGCGCGCGTTTCGCCACGCGCAGCGGCAACACGTCGACTCCCGACGACACCTGGGCCGACTGGGTCCCGGTGCGCGACGACCAGGGCGTGCTGCGCATCGCCAGCCCCGCCGCACGCTACCTGCAGTGGCGCGTCGACCTGACGGGCGCGGCCGCCCTCGACCAGGTGACGCTCACCTACCTGCCGCGCAACCAGCGCCCGCGCGTCACCACGTTGACCCTCCACCCGGCGGGCGTCGTGTTCCAACAGCCCTACGGCACGCAGGAGCCGCCGGACCTCGCCGGCTTCCAGTCGACGACGCCTGCGCCGGCGCGCGACCAGGCCATCGCCGCGGCGACGCCGACCAGCACCGCCGCGGCGGTCGGCCGCCGCCTGTTCCAGAAAGGCTTCCAGACGTTCCAGTGGGACGCCAGTGATCCCGACAAGGACGACCTCCGCTTCCAGGTGCTGGTTCGCCGCGTCGGCACCGACACCTGGCGCACGCTCGCCAGGGATCTCGTCGGCAACGTCTACACGTGGGACACGTCGCAGTTGCCCGATGCGCGATACCTCGTGCGCATCGTCGCCACCGATGGGCGTGCCAATCCGACCGGGACGGCACTCACGGGCGAGAAGGAAGGCGGCCCGATCACGGTCGACAACACGCCGCCCGTGATCCACGTCCGCCAGGTGCCCACCGACAAGCCGGCCGCAGGACAGCCCGCGCCGACCCGCCTTGCCTTCGAGGTGATCGACAGCGCGTCCACGCTCGACCGCGTGGACGTGCTCCTGGCCAACGGGCAGTGGCGCCCGGTCTTCCCTGACGATGGCGTGATGGATGGCCTGCGGGAGACGTTCACCGTGCCGCTGGCCGACCTCGGCGACGGCCCGGTGGTGGTACGCGCCACCGACAGCCTCACCAACCTCGCGACGCTCGAAATCGCGCCGAAGCGGTAGGAAGGGCCGACCAGGCCCCGCCCGCTACGTGGAGATGTCGGTCGGCAGCCGGCGCGACGATTGCGGCTTGACCATCGGCGGCCGCACGGTGGTGTGACTCACCAGCCACACCAGGCTCACGGCAACGGGACTGCCAGCGCGACTGGCCGGCTGGAAGCGCGCCGAGTCCTCGAGCGACTGGACCAGTTGATGGCTGTCGGAGCCCTCGAGCAGCGTCGTCTGCTCGATGCGCCCCTCGCGAGTCACCACTGCCGAAATCGCGACCTCGACCTCCTCGTCGTCGGCCGACGAAAGGTCATTGGCCAGCATCAGCGGCATGATGGCGTCGGGCGACACACGAGGCGCCTCCATCCCCGGCGCGAGCGGCAGCGGCTCGAGTTCGGTGCCGGGCAGCGCCATCATCGTGAACATGGCGCGGAGCGAGTCGGACCGCTCGGCGGCGGGCGCGAACAACACCAGGGCGGCCGCGACACCGGCGCAGACCACCACCGCGGCCGTCGCGCTCAACCCGGCCCAGACCAGGTGCATGTCGTCGAAGGCCTCGCGCAGGCGCACCGGCCAGGACTGCTCCTGCTCGGCGAGCACGCGACTCACCACGGCGCCGGCCAGTCCCCGCCGGATCGGCTCGTCGCCAATCGTGGCCGAGGCCTGCGCCGCGCGGCCGCGCAGCATCTGCCCGAGGTCGTCGAGATCCTCCAGGACCCGCCGGCAGGCTTCGCACTCCCGCAGGTGCTGGCCGACGTCGATGTCCTCGGTGACCGACAGTTCCCCGTCCCTGTACGCCGACAGGTGCTCGACGATGTCGTGACACGCTGTGGTGGTCATGACTGCTGCAACTCCGCACGCAGCAACTGGCGCGCCCGCGCCAGCCGCGACTTGACGGTGCCGACGGCGACGTTCAGCGAGAAGCCGATCTCCTCGTAGCTGAGGCCGTCGATCTCCCGGAGCACGAGGGCCGTGCGCTGGTCGAACGGCAGTTCACGCAGCGCCTGCCACACGCGCTCGGCCTGTTCCTTCTGGCGCAACAACCGCTCGGGGCCACATTCATCGGCCGGCGACGCCAGGTCGCCATGCGCCGAGACGTGGACATCAAGGGGGACCTGCGCCGACTGGTAGCGCCGACGCCACCAGCGTTGTCGGTTGCGGGCCTGGTTGACGACGATGCGGTAGATCCAGGTGCGGAGGGCAGACTGTCCACGGAAGCGATCGAGCATCCGGAAGACGGTGAGGAAGACGTCCTGCGACAGATCGAGGGCTTCTTCCTTGTCGCCCAGGAGGTGATAGGCGAGCTGGAACACCATGCGCTGGTGGGTCTCCACCAGCTCGGTGCAGGCCAGTTCGTCGCCCGCCAGGCAACGCGACACCAGCGCGGCCTCGGCGTCACTGACACCGGCCCAGTCGAGTGTGACGGGCTTCATCGACGCTTCCCCTGCCACCCTGCAGTCACCTCCTGAGCGTACCGATGTCTGGTTGGACACCGCAACTCACCTTTTGTTCCGGGGCGGCTGCCGGACAAGGTCGGGCGCCGTCTCCGGGGGAGCGCAGGGTCGGGCGCGGTCCCCTTTCGACTCCGCTCAGGGCACGCAACCGCGCCGTCAGCCGACGGCGGGGTGAGGACACCCGGCTACCTCGAGCGTCAGGCGTCACTTCACCCGCCTCGGGTCGATGCGGTCGCGCAGGCCGTCGCCGAGGAAATTGAAGCCCAGGACGAGCAGGGCGATGGCCATGCCCGGAAAGATCGTCAGGTGCGGCGCGTCGAGGAGGTGCCCCCGGCCGGCATCGAGCATGGCGCCCCAGCTCGGCGTCGGCGGCTGGACACCAAGGCCGAGAAAGCTCAGTGACGCCTCGGCCACGATGGCGCCCGCCATGCCGAGGGTGGCCTGCACCAGCACCGCAGGGTACGCCGAGGGCAGCACGTGCCTGGCCAACACCCAGGCGGCCGAGGCCCCGAGGCTGCGCGCCGCCTGCACGTACTCGAACTCGCGTGCCTTGAGCACCTGGCCCCGCACCAGCCGCGCGTAGCCGACCCAGCCGATGGCGGCCAGGGCCAGCACCACGTTGCGGAGGCTGGGCCCGAGCGCGGCCACCAGGGCAATCGCGAGCAGGATGCCCGGGAAAGCCATCAGCACGTCGATGACCCGGCCGATCAGCGTGTCGACCCAGCCCCCGGCATAGCCGGCGACCCCACCGACAAGCAAGCCGATCGCGGCCGACACCGACACCACCGAGACGCCGACCAGCAGCGAGATGCGCGCGCCCGCGACCAGCCGCGCCAGGATGTCGCGCCCCAGTTCGTCGAGCCCGAACGGATGCGCCAGCGAGGGACCGGCCAGGCGGAGGGCCAGCTCCTGCGTCCGCGGATCGGAGGCCACCAGCCACGGGCCGGCCACCGCCACGAGCACCGTCGCCACCACGAGCACGAGGCCGATGCGCAGGTTCATTCGTACCGGATCCGGGGATCGGCCACGCCGTAGGCCAGGTCGGTGAGCAGGTTGACGGCCACGTACGTGACCGCGATGAGCAGGATGCACCCCTGCACCATCGGGTAGTCGCGGAACTGGATCGACTGAATCAGCAGCCGTCCGAGCCCGGGCCACGCGAAGATCGTCTCGGTGATGATGGTGCCCGTCAGCACGGCGCCGAACTGCAGGCCGATGATCGTGATGATCGGGATGAGGCCGTTGCGCAGCGCGTGGCGCAGGACCGTGCGGGTACGCGACAGGCCGCGGGCCCGCGCCGCCCGCACGTAGAGCTCCTTGAGCTCCTCGACCAGGCTGGCCCGTGTCATGCGCGCCAGGATGGCCGCGAGCGCGAGGCCGAGCGTGAGCGCCGGCAGCACGAGGTACTCGGGCGGCACACGCGGCACCGAGCCGATCAGCATCTCGCTCGACGGTCCGCGCCCGGAGATCGGCAGCCACCCGAGGGTGACGCCGAACAACAACGCGAGCAACGGCCCGAGCCAGAAGTTCGGCATCGACACCCCCACCAGCGCCAGGGCCATCGCGGCACTGTCTACCCAGGTGTGGGCGCGCACGGCCGCGAGGATGCCGAGCGGCAACGCCACCACCAGCGCCACGGCCATCGCGGTGACCGCCAGCAGGACCGTCGCCCCGAGCTTCTCGGAGAGTTCGGTGGTGACCGGCCGGCCCGTGCGCAGCGACTGCCCGAGTCGCCCTCGGACGGCATCGGAGAGGAAGCGCCCGTACTGCACCGGCAGCGGGTCGTCGAGCCCGAGCTTGCCGCGCAGCGCCGCGACGTCGGCCGGCGTGGCCGCCTCGCCGAGCATCGAGACCGCCGGGTCGCCCGGCACCAGGTGAATCAACGCAAACACCATCGTCGCCACCCCGAGGAGCACGGGGATGGTGAGAAGGAGCCGACGCACGAGGAAACGCAGCATGGGTCGGCGCCTATGGTAGTCGAGGCCCCTCGTCCGGCTCGTCGAGGCGCAGCCGGCGCACCAGCTTGGAGAGCCCCTGCCTGGTGAGGCCGAGGTCGCGGGCGGCCAGCGACGGACGGCCGCCGGCCCGCGAGAGCGCGTCGCGGACGTAGGTGGCCTCGAAGGCGCGGCGCGCCGCGTCGAGTCCGGCGCGGGTGACGTAGGGCGTGGAGGCGTCGGTGCGGCGCAACTCCGGCGGCAGGTCGTCCACGCCGACGCGCCCGCGCGACGGCACGCGGACCGCGAGTGCCGCCAGGGTGTTCTGCAGTTGCCGGACGTTGCCGGGCCAGTCGTGCTGCGCGAGGGCGTCGAGCACCGGCCCCTCGAGCCGGGCCCGGCTGCCGACGCGCGCGGCGCAGTCGCGCCAGAAGTGCCGGGCCAGCGCCGGGATGTCCTCGCGGCGCTCGCGCAGGGCCGGCATGCGCACCCGCACCACGTCGAGGCGGTAGAACAGGTCGGCCCGGAACGTGCCGCGCCGGACCGCCTCTTCCAGCGACACGTTGGTCGCCGCGATCACCCGCACGTCGACCCGGTGTGCCGTGTTCTCGCCGACGCGCCGCACTTCCCCGTCCTGCAACACGCGCAACAGCTTGGCCTGCGCGCGGGCGCCCAATTCGCCCACTTCGTCGAGGAAGAGGGTGCCGCCGTCGGCCTCGTCGAACAGACCCGTGCGATCGGCGGCAGCGCCGGTGAAGGCACCGCGCACATGGCCGAAGAGCTCGGACTCGATCAGGTCGTCGGGCAGCGCGGCGCAGTTGATGGCGGCGCAGCGCCGCTGGCGACGAGGCCCGAGCGCGTGGATGGCCCGGGCGGCCAGTTCCTTGCCACAGCCGCTCTCCCCCCGAATCAACACCGGGAACGGGGCGCGAGCCGCGAGGGCGATCTGCGCGCGCACGTCCCGCATCACGACGCTCTCGCCCACCAGCGTGTCGGCCAGCGGCGAGTTGGCCGCCGACGACGGCCCCGACGTCGGCACGCGCGAGGAGGCGAGCCGCGCGAAGACCGGCAGCAGCTCCGACCGCGCCACCGCCTCGTCGCGCGTCGGCCAGGTGCCGCAGACATGGACGTACAGGTCGTCGCGGGCCTGGTGCCGCCCCGATGCGTGCCAGCCGCTTGTCGAGGCCAGGCCATCCAGGCCGTCCTCGAGGCAGAGACGGCGCCAGGCGTGCACGGCCTCGGGCGACGGCTCATCGGTGGCCAGCACGCGGACCTCGGTGCCGCGCACTGCGAGGATGCCGGCGCGCCTGGCGCCGGTGTGCCGTCGCACCGCGCGGCAGGTCACCACGAGGGCGTCTTCGTCGCGCCGCACCTCCTCGAGGGCAGCCGTGACATCGAGCAGTTCGAGATGAGTCATGCGGATTGGTCCTTCCCTCGACGGTCGACACCAGAGGAACGACGGCGCGGCGGGCCCGCGGCCCCTCGCCCGCCACGCCCGGCGGACGAGCCGACCGTGCGCGGAGGCCGCCGGCGCGGTTGCGGCGACGATCGGCAGCGCCTCCGCATCGCCGACGACCGGCGTGAACCCCGTCGTGGCCATCGCCGCGACTCGCCCGCCCTGCGCGACCCAGGAGGCCAGGGCGACCGGCACCTCCTCCTGGCCGGCTGTGACCGCCACGCACAGGGGCGGCCACGCCCGGGCGCTGCGCGCATCGAGCCAACGGAGCAGCGCGACGTGGACCGGCACCCAGCCGGCGCGCCGGGCCGCGGCCGCCACCCCGCACCAGCCCGCGGCGTCTCCGGCGTGCGTGACACCGATGCTGTCGGGCGCGGGGTCGGCCAGGTCCGGCACTGCCATCGTGAGATCCGCCGCCACCCCGCTCGAGGCGATCACGCGGTGCGTGCGCCAGCGTCCCAGCCAGTCCTGGCAGGCCCACTGGTCGAGGATCGAACTCGTGCCGGTCGGCGCCGAGACGATGCCGGGCACGGTGTCGATCCGTACGGACCACCCCGTGGCCAGGTCGCGCAGGCCCCCCGGCCCGGACAGCAGCCGCCCGCCCCGGATCGACGTCACGTCCATGCCGCTCACGGGTGGACACAGGAGCAAGCCACTCGCCACGCGCGGCTGCGGCGATTCCGCAGCAATTGCGGCGATCGCGCCGCCCGCCCTGCGGAATCTGCGAGGCCGGGCCGCAGCGGGCGGCGCAGGAACTACCACCGCGACGCTGCCCGGCCCGGCCGCCGTGTAGAATCGCGGGTTGATGCTTCGCTTTCTCACCGCCGGTGAATCACACGGGCAGGCTCTCGTTGCGATGGTGGAAGGTCTGCCCGCCGGCCTTCCGATCGACCAGGAGGCGCTCGCCCGCGAGCTCCGACGCCGGCAGCTCGGCTACGGGCGCGGCCGCCGCATGCAGATCGAGACCGATACCGCAGAGATCCTCAGCGGCGTGCGCAAGGGCCAGACCCTCGGCAGTCCGGTGGCGATGCTGATCCGCAATCGCGACTGGAAGAACTGGCAGCAGACGATGCATGTCGGGCCGGAGGCGCCGGCCGACGCGACGGGTGCCAGGCGCGCCCCGGTCACCCGGCCGCGGCCCGGCCACGCCGATCTCGCCGGCGCGCTGAAGTACGACCGCGACGACATGCGCGACATCCTCGAGCGGGCCAGCGCGCGCGAAACCGCGGCGCGCGTCGCGGCCGGTTCGCTGGCCCGGCAGCTGCTGTCGGCGCTCGACATCCGCATCGTGAGTCACGTGTTCACGCTCGGGGCGGTGTCGGCCGGCGACCCGTTGGCCTGCACGTTCGAGCAGATCGCCGCGATCGACGACGAGGCGCCGCTGCACTGCGTGGACGAGGGGGTGCAGCAGCAGATGATCGAGGCCATCGATGCCGCACGCGCCGCGGGCGACACGCTCGGCGGGGCCTTCGAAGTCGTCGTGCGCGGCCTTCCCGCCGGACTCGGCTCGTACGTGCAGTGGGACCGCAAGCTCGATGGCCGGCTCGCCCAGGCGGTCATGTCGATCCCGGCGATCAAGGCCGTCGGCATCGGCAAGGGCGTCGGCGTCGCCTCGATCCCGGGCTCGCAGGTGCACGACGAGATCCTCCTGCCTGCCGAGGGTGCGCCGTCCCGTCCCATCGGCGTCGCTCGCCCGACCAACCGCGCCGGCGGCCTCGAAGGCGGCGTCACCAACGGCGAGGACCTCCGCATCAGCGGCTACATGAAGCCGATCTCCACGCTGATGAAGCCCCTCCGCTCGGTCGACCTGCAGACGATGCAGGAGTCGCCGGCGGCGATCGAGCGCAGCGACGTGTGTGCGGTGCCGGCGGCGGCCGTCGTCGCCGAGGCGATGGTCGCCTTCGTCCTTGCCGACGCCGTAATCGAGCGGTACGGCGCCGACACGCTCGACGACATCCGCGCCCAGATGCAGCGCGTCGATGCGCGGGTGGCGCAGCGGTTCTCGGGCGCGCCGACCGAAGCCTGACGCATGCGCCGGCCGATCCTGCGGTACGGGGACCCGGTCCTCCACCAGAAGGCCGCGCCCGTCGAGTCGATCACGCCGGCGATCGACACGCTGATCGCCGACATGCGCGAGACGCTGCGCGCCGCGGCGGGCGTCGGCCTGGCCGCGCCGCAGGTCGGCGAGTCGGTGCGTCTCTGCCTGATCGACCTGTCGGCGGGCTCGCGCGCCGACCAGCTGCTCGTGCTCATCAACCCCGAGATCCTCGAACGCGATGGCCTGCAGTTGAAGGAAGAAGGCTGCCTCAGCCTGCCGGGCATCGAAGCCACCGTGCCTCGCCCCTTGCGCATGGTCGTCAGGGCGATGGATGCCGACGGTGACGTGCGCGAGATCCGCGCCGAAGGACTCCTCGCGCGCGCCCTGCAGCACGAGATCGATCACCTCGACGGCGTGTTGTTCCTCGATCGCCTCCGGCCGGTCTACCGGTGGGCGATCATCCGCCGCATCAAGCGCCTGCGTCGTGCGGGCAAGTGGTGAGCACGACGGTTCCCGACATGCCCCTCCGCATCGCCTTCTTCGGCACCCCGGCCTTTGCCGTGCCGACGCTCGACGCCCTGCTCGCCTCCTCGCACGAGGTGGTCGGGGTGGTCACGCAGCCCGATCGTCCGCGCGGCCGCGGGCAGCAGGTCAGCGACGCGCCGGTCAAGGAGCGCGCCGTCGTCGCGGGCGTCCCGATCCTGCAGCCCACCAGGCTGAAGGATCCCGTGTTCCTCGACGCGTTCCGCGCCTGGAACGCCGACCTCGGCGTGGTCGCGGCGTACGGCCGCCTGCTGCCCCAGGTGCTGCTCGACATCCCGCCGCGCGGGCTCCTCAACGTGCACGCCTCGCTGTTGCCGGCGTGGCGTGGCGCCTCGCCCATCCAGCGTGCCGTCCTCAACGGCGATGCGGTGAGCGGCGTCACCATCATGCGCGTGGTGCTCGCCCTCGATGCCGGGGCGATGCTCGCGCGGGTCGAGGTGCCCGTCAGTCCCGACGACACGAGCGGCTCGCTCGAGGCGAGGCTCGCGGTCGCCGGGGCGTCGCTCCTGCGCGACGTGGTGGATCGCATCGGCCGCGGCGAGTCCGTGGAGGAGGTGCCGCAAGACGACGCGGCCGCGACGCTGGCGCCGCGCCTCGAGAAGCAGGAGGGGCTCATCGACTGGACGCGGTCGGCGTGGAGCCTGGACTGCCACGTGCGTGGCATGCAGCCGTGGCCGTCGGCCTTCACGTACGTCGACGGGCAGCGCCTCGTGGTGCGCGAGGCCAGGGCCGACGACACGCCCGCGGGTGACGTGCCGCCCGGCGGCCTCGTGCGGGTCGACGGCGATGCGGCGCTGCTGGCCTGCGGCGACGGGCGCTGCCTGCGGGTCAGCCGCGTGCAACCCGAGGGGAAGCGGGCGATGACGACGCGGGAGTGGCTGCAGGGGCGACGCGCGGCCGAGCCCCTGCGCGCCGGGATGGCGCCGTGATTGCGCCCGCGAGGCGCGCCGCCACCGACGTGCTCGTTGCCGTCGAGGCCGGTCGGATCGACCTGCCGTCGGCGTTGGCGCAGGCGCACGCCGGGCTTGCCGACGCGCGCGACCGGGCGCTGCTCACGGAGCTGGCCTCTGGCGTCGAACGCTGGCGCCTCGCGCTCGATTTCGCCATCCACGCCCTCACCAACCGGCAGCCGGCCTCGCTCGATCCGGAGGTGCGCGCGACGCTGCGGCTCGGGCTCTTCCAGTTGCAGCACGCGACCCGAACCCCGCCATCGGCCGTCGTCAACGACGCGGTCGAGATCGTCAAGCGCGGGCCCACGCGCAGCGCCTCCGGCATGGTGAACGCCGTGCTGCGCCGCGTGGTGCGCGATGGGTTCCCGCGGCTGCCCGACGCGCCACGGGTGCCGGTCGGCGACCCGCGCTGGCGCGAGCAGGCGCTCGCCTACCTGGCCATCACCGGATCGCACCCGCGCTGGCTGGTCGAGCGGTGGGTCGACAGGCACGGCTACGACGCGGCCGAGGCCTGGATCCGCCACGACAACACGTCGGCCGACGTCACCGTCTGGCCGATGCCCGGCCGCGGCGTCCTGCCGGAAGACCTGCACGGGCAGCCGACGCGCTTCGTGCCCGGCGGCCTGGTGCTCGACGCCGGCAAGGACGCGCTGCCGCTGCTGCGCGAGGCCAGGGCCTACGCTCAGGACGAGGCCTCCGCGGCCGTCGGGCTGGTGGCCGCCACCGTGGCGCGGGGCCGTGTGCTCGACGCCTGCGCGTCGCCAGGCGGCAAGAGCCTGGTCATGCACGGCCGGCTGCCCGCGGGCAGCCGCCTGATGGCCAACGACTTGCGCGCCCGGCGTGTGACGCTCCTGGCGCAGACGCTGGCGCGGATCCCGGGCGCTGCCATCCCGGTGCTACGCAGCGACGCGGCGCGCCTGCCGTTCTCGGCAAGCCTCGATGCCGTCCTGGTGGATGCGCCCTGCTCCGGCCTCGGCACGCTCCGTCGCGAGCCCGACGTCCGCTGGCGGCGCGGCCCCGGTGACCTGCCAGCGCTGGTGGCCACGCAGCGCGCCCTCATCGAGGAAGGTCTGCGGGCCCTGGCCCCCGGCGGCCGGCTGATCTACGCCACGTGCTCGAGCGAGCCCGAGGAGAACGAATCGCTGGTAGCCGACGTGCTGGTGGCCCACCCCGAGTTGACGCGCATCGACCTGCGCACGGCAGCGCTGCCCGCCTCGATGGCGCCGCTGCTGACCGACGAGGGTGCCCTGCGCACCTGGCCGCACGCGCACGGCCTCGACGCCTTCTACGCCGTGGTCCTGCAGAAGCCTTGACCATGCGGTAGCCGTCGCGCTCGCGCGACGGTCTCTGACCTGGGCTGGCCATGACTGACCGTCGCCCAAGGGCGACGGCTACGACCAACGGCCGACTGCCCACTGCCCACTGCCGACTGCCGACTGCCGACTGCCGACTGCCCACTGCCGACTGCCGACTAGAATGGTGTGCTGATGGAATCGGGTCGAGGGTTCACCGGACGGGTCTGGGGCGCGGGCAAGTTGCTCGTGCTGCTGGCCTTGCTCGGGCTGACGTACGCCGTCTCGTTCGGCATGGCGATGCGGCTCGCGCTGCGGACGCGCGACGTGCGCGTGCCCGACCTGCGTGGGCGCACCGTCAACCAGGCCAGTTCCTCGCTCACCGAACTCGGCCTGCCGCTCAAGGTCGAAGAGTCGCGGCGCTCCGACCCGAAGGTACCGGCAGGCCTCATCCTCGCGCAGGATCCCGTGTCGGGCAGCACCGCTCGTCGCCCGCGCAGCGTGAAGGTGTGGTTGAGTGCCGGGCCGACCGTGAGCCGCGTGCCCGCCGTGACCGGCCTCACTGAGCGCACCGCGCAGCTGCGCCTCGAGAGTGAGGGGGTCGGCATCCGGGGTCTCGCCGCCATCCGCTCCTCGGCCTTCCCCGCCGGCATCGTCGTGTCGCAGAACCCGGCGCCCGGCGCCGCGGCCGACACCGTGTCGTTGCTGGTCAACCGCGGCGAGCGGGGTGCCACCTACGTCATGCCCGACCTGATCGGCGTCAACGCCCAGCGGGCCGCGGAAGTGCTGCGGGTGCGGGGCTTCCGCGTGGCGCTGGTGGCCGAGCAGCCCTACCCCGGCGTTCCCCCCGGCATCGTCCTGCGACAGTCGCCGCTCGGCGGCTTCCAGATTGCGCCCGGCGACGCCATTTCCCTGGAGGTCAGCCGGTGAGCGTGCGTCTCGCGCCGTCGGTGTTGAGCGCCGACTTCGCCGCGCTCGGCGAAGACGTGCGGAAGGTGGCGGCGGCCGGCGCCGACTGGATTCACGTCGACGTGATGGACGGCCGCTTCGTGCCCAACATCAGCATCGGCCTGCCCGTCGTCGCGGCCCTGAAGCGGGTGTCGCCGGTGCCCCTCGACGTGCACCTGATGATCGTCGAGCCGGAAAGGTACGTGGATCAGTTCGTGGAGGCCGGCGCGGCGTCCCTCTCGGTACACGTGGAGGCCACCGACCACCTGCACCGGTTGGTGCATCGGATCCGGCAGCTGGGCGCTCGGCCGGGCGTGGCGATCAACCCGGCCACCTCCCTCGACACGCTCGCCGAGATCGCGCCCGACCTCGACATCGTCATCCTCATGTCGGTCAACCCGGGCTTTGGCGGGCAGGCGTTCATCGAGCGGAGCTACGACCGGCTGCGCCGGCTGCGCGACTTCCTGGATCGGGCGGGGAGCCAGGCCCTGATCACCGTCGACGGCGGGGTCGATCCCGGTCGGGCCGAAGCCGTGGTCGCCGCGGGAGGCGACGTGCTGGTGGCTGGCGCGGCCGTGTTCGCCGCCGCCGATCCCGCCGCGGCGATGGCCGACCTGCGGGCCGCCGGCACGCGTGGCTGGCAGGCGCGCGGCGCGCGATGAGCCGGGTGGCGGGCGCTGCCCGCATCCGCGTCCGCTATGCCGAGACCGACCAGATGGGGGTGGTCTACCACGGCAACTACTTCGCCTGGTTCGAGGTCGGCCGCGTCGAGCTGCTGCGACAGCTCGGCTGGAGCTACAAGGCTCTCGAAGCCGACGGCGTGAGCCTGCCCGTCATCGAGGCCACTTGCACGTACCTGCACCCGGCGCGGTACGATGACGAGTTGGAGATCCGGACGACGGGCCGCATGGCGAGCGCGCTTCGGGTCGAGTTCACCTATGAGCTGGTCCGGCTGGAGGACGCCCGCGTGCTGGCGACGGCCCGGACGATGCACGTACCCGTCAACCGCGACGGGCGGCCCTGCCGCCTGCCGGTGGCGTTGAGGGAGATCTTCTCGTGAGGGCACTCGTGACCGGCGCGGCGGGCTTCATCGGCTCGACGCTGACCGACCGCCTGCTGGCGCAGGGCGCCGACGTGGTCGGCATCGATTGCTTCACGGACTACTACCCGCGCGCGCTCAAGGAGACGAACCTTGCCGGGGCACGCCAGTCGGCGCGCTTCGAACTGGTCGAGGACGACCTGCTCGACACCGACCTGGCGGCCCTGCTCGACGGCGTCACCCACGTCTTCCACCTGGCCGCGCAGGCCGGCGTCCGCAAGAGCTGGGGCCGCGACTTCAGCGTCTACGTGAGCAACAACATCGCCGCGACGCAACGGCTGCTCGAGGAGTGCGCCGGCCGGCCGCTCGAGCGCTTCGTCTATGCCTCGACGTCTTCGGTGTACGGCGACGAGGCCCCGATCCCGATGCGGGAGGATCAGCGCTTGCAGCCGCTCTCCCCGTACGGGGTGTCGAAGCTGGCCGCCGAGCACCTCGGGCACCTGTACTTTGCCAACCATGGGCTGCCGTTCACGGCGTTGCGCTATTTCACCGTGTACGGCCCCCGCCAGCGGCCCGACATGGGGTTCCATCGCTTCCTCACGGCCGCCATGGCAGGCAAGCCGCTCACGCGCTTCGGCGACGGCGAGCAGACGCGGGATTTCACGTACGTGGCCGATGCGGTGACCGCCACGGTCGCGGCGGCCACCCTCGGCGCACCGGGCCGCGTGTACAACATCGGCGGCGGGTCGCGGGTGACCGTCAACCAGGTGTTCGAGATCATCGGGCGCCTCGTCGGGCGCGCCGTGGAGATCGACCAGCAGCCGCCCCAGAAGGGCGACATGCGCGACACGTACGCGGACACGAGCCGGGCGAGGGCCGACCTCGGCTTCGTCCCGTCGGTGACGCTCGAGCAGGGACTGACAGAAGAATACGCATGGCTACGGACCGAACGCGCATGACGATGGTGATGGCACGTCTCCGGCTGGCAGTGGTGCTCGGCCTCGCGGTGATGGCCGGCGCGTGCGCCACCAAGCGCGGCAACATCCCCACCGGGGTCACCGAGCCCGACAAGTACTTGTACGAGCAGGGCCAGGCCTCGATGACCGACCGCAAGTGGTTCACGGCCCGCGAGTACTTCCAGCAGTTGGTGGACGGCTACCCGCAGAGCCCGCTGCGCGCCGACGCCAAGCTGGGGCTCGGCGACGCGTACCTCAACGACGGCACCACCGAGGGCAAGCTGCGCGCCGAGCGCGAGTTCCAGGAGTTCCTGTCGTACTTCCCGACCCACCAGAAGGCCGACTACGCGCAGTTCAAGCTGGCGATGACGCACTTCGAGCAGATGCCGAAGGCCGAGCGCGACCAGACCGAGACCAGGGCGGCGCTGGAGCAGTTCGAGGCCTTCCGCACCCGCTACCCCAACAGCCCGTTGATGCCCGACGTCCAGGAAAAGGAACGGATCGCGCGCGACCGCCTCAGCGAGTCGATTTACAAGGTGGGCTACTTCTACCACCGGGCCCGCTGGTACCCCGGCGCCATCTCGCGCTTCCGCCAGGTCCTGCAGGAAGACCCGCAGTTCACCGGCCGCGACGCGGTGTACTACTACCTGGCCGAGGCCCTGGTGACCGTCAGGCTCGAGGCGGAGGCCCTCCCCTTGCTGGACAAGCTGGAGGAGGAATTCATCGAGAGCGAGTTCCTCGTCAAGGGCGCGGCGCTGCGGGAGCAGGTCAAGACGACGCTGGCGCAGCGTACGCCCGGCACCGAGGGCAGCCCGACGGCCGCCCCTGGAGCGCCCGCAGCCCCCGGAGCGTCGGGTGTGGTGACGCCGCCGGCCCAGGGCACCACCACGACGCCGGTGGTCAAGCCGGGCACGCCGCCGCCGGCCTCCGGCGTCGACGCCAAGCCCGTCCCTCGCGGGTAGGGCGCGGTCTCCGACCGCGCCGTCAGTCGTTCTTCAGCACCGCGCTGAAGCGTCGGTAGTAGTCCACCGCCGACCAGATCGCCAGCGCCAGCATCACCCACAGCGCGACGGTGCCCACCCAGTTCAAGGGGAACGGCACGCTCGGCGCCAACAGCAATCCGAGAATCGCGGTGACCTGCGCGGCCATCTTGCGCTTGCCGAGGTCGGAGGCCGGCATGGCGACGCCCCGCGCCGTGGCGACGCTGCGCAGCCCCGTCACCGCGAGCTCACGGCCGACCAGGATGGTGACCATCCAGGCCGGCGCGCGTTCGAGCTGCACGAGCGAGATGAGCGCGCCGAGCACGAGGAGCTTGTCGGCGAGCGGATCGAGCCACTGGCCCAGCGCCGTCACCTGGCGATTGCGCCTGGCGAGCCAGCCGTCGGCGAGGTCGGTCAGCGAGGCCAGGCCGAAGATCAGCGCCCCCAGCCAGTTGTGCCCCAGCCCGGTCCACTCCCAGCTGCGCGGAGGCGTGAGCATCACCACGACCAGGATCGGCACGAGCACGATCCGCACGGCCGAGAGGATGTTCGGGAGGTTCAGCATGGGCGGGCGGCGCCATTGTACCCGTCGGGCTGTGCGCCCCGATGCGTGCGGTATGATGTCGGGCTGACATGAAGGCCATCCTGCTGGCCGGAGGCAAGGGCACGCGCCTCCGTCCCCTCACGCTGAACACCCCCAAGCCCATCGTCCCGATCTTCAACCGGCCGTTCCTGATGTACCAGCTGGACCAGCTGCGTCGGGTGCCGGAGATCACCGAGGTGATCCTGAGCCTCAACTACCAGCCGAGGCGCATCGAGGAGACCTTCGGCGACGGCGAGGCGCTCGGGATCAAGATTTCTTACGCCGTGGAGCCGCAGCCGCTCGGCACCGGCGGGGCCATCAAGTTCTCGGCCCAGACGGTCCAGGACTCGGTCATCGTGCTCAACGGCGACGTGCTGCAGCAGATCGACCTGCAGGCCGTGATCGCGCGGCACCGCGAGCGCAAGGCGAAGGCGACGATCGTGCTGACGCCGGTGGACAACCCCAGCGCGTACGGCCTGGTGGAGACCGACGCCGAGGGCAACGTCAGGCGTTTCCTCGAGAAGCCGAAGGCCGACGAGATCACCTGCAACACGATCAACGCCGGCATCTACGTGCTCGAGCCAGAGACGCTCGATCGCATCCCGGCCAACGAGAACTACTCGATCGAGCGCCAGTACTTCCCGTCGCTGGTGGCCAACGGCGAGACGTTCGTGGCGTACGTCAACGACGGCTACTGGATCGACATCGGCACGCCCGAGAAGTACCGGCAGGTGCACCGCGACATCATGGACGGTCGCTACCAGGCTGCCCCGTTCCTCGATGCGCCGGGCGGCGTGGTGGACCTCGGCGCCCGCCTGGAAGACGACGTGCAGATCGAGGGGCCCTGCTTCCTCGACGAGGGCGTGGTGGTCAGGCGCGGCGCGCGCCTCGGCCCGTACGCGGTCCTCGGTCGCCAGTGCCAGGTGGACGACCAGGCGCAGGTGCGCGACTCGGTGGTGTGGGCCAACACGGTCGTGGGCGCCGAGTCGAGCCTCGACGGCGCGCTGGTCGGCCGCAACTGCCACGTCGGGCGCAACACCGTGCTGAGCGAGGGCCGGATGCTCGGCGATCGCAGCACCGTCACCGACTTCAGCAAGCTCTGACGCCCCGCCCCGGGGCTTTCGCGCGCCGGGCCCGCGGGTCCCGGCGCGCCGGGACAGTCGCATGGCAGACGTGAACGTCGTCAACCCCTCGATCTTCAAGGCCTACGACGTGCGGGGCCTCTATCCGTCGGAGGTCAACGAGACCGCCGCCCATGACATCGGCGGCGCGTTCGTGACCTACCTGAAGGCGAAGCGCATCGCGGTCACGCGCGACATGCGCACTTCGTCGCCCGGCCTGGCCGACGCGTTCATCGAGGGCGCGCGCCAGCAGGGCTGCGACGTCGTCGATTACGGAATGATGCCGACCGACGTGATGTACTTCGCGGTGTGCCGCGACGGGCTGGACGGCGGCGCGCAGATCACCGCGTCGCACAACCCGAAGGAATACAACGGCATCAAGCTCGTGGAGAAGGGCGCCAAGCCGCTCAGCGGCGAGCAGGGCCTCAAGGAAATCCGCGAGATGATCATGGCCCGCGAGCTGCCGCCGTCGACGCCGACGATCGGCGGCTACGAGCGCGGCGACGTGCTCGACGACTACCTCGCGCACATCTTCCGGTTCATCGACCCGTCGATCATCAAGCCGTTCAACTGCGTGCTCGACGCCGGCAGCGGCATGGGCGGGCTCGTCGGTCCGCGGATCTTCGCGCGGCTCCCCTGCCGGACGACGCACGTGGCGATGGAGGTGGACGGCACGTTCCCCCACCACGAGTCCAACCCGCTCATCGAGGAGAACCGCCGCACGGCCACCCGCACGGTGCTCGAGCAGAAGGCCGACATCGGCATCGCCTGGGACGGCGACGCTGACCGCTGCTTCTTCATCGACGGGACCGGCGAGTTCGTGTCGGGCGACTTCGTCACCGCGCTCCTCGCCGAGGCGTTCCTGCTGAAGTTCCCGGGCGAGAAGATCATCTACGACGTCCGTGCCAGCTACGCCGTGAAGGACATCGTCGGGCAGTACGGCGGGACGGCGATCATGAGCCGCGTGGGTCATGCGTTCATCAAGCAGCGCATGCGCGCCGAGAACGCGATCTTCGGCGGCGAGGTCACGGGGCACTACTACTTCCGCGACAACTTCTACGCCGACAACGGCTTCATTCCGGTGCTGTTGATCCTGGAGCTGATGTCGCGCAAGGGCAAGACGTTGGCCGAGCTGCTCGCGCCGCTGCGCGAGAAGTACTTCATCTCCGGCGAGATCAACACGAAGCTGGCGACGATGGAACTGGCCGACGAGAAGATCGCGCTGCTCGGCGAGAAGTACAAGGACGCCCACGTGTACCACCTGGACGGCGTGTCGGTGGAGTACCCGGACTGGCACTTCAACGTGCGCAAGTCCAACACCGAGCCGCTGCTCCGCCTCAACCTCGAGGGCGTGACGCAGGCGATCATGGAGCAGCGTCGCGACGAGATCCTGGGCATCATCAGGGGCTGACATCCGCCGGCAGTGGGCAGTCGGCGGGTCGGCAGTCGACGGCCGCTCGCAGCTGCCGCCTCCGACTCCCGACTCCCGACTCCCGACTCCCGACTCCCGACTCCCGACTGCCGACTGCCGACTGCCGACTGCCGAGCCTAGACACATGAGGGCCCGCCCACGGCTGCTGCCAGGGCGGGCCCTTTCCCGTTCCCCACGCCTACTTGCAGGTCGCCGCGATCATCTTGACGTTGGTCACGCGGAGCATTCCGGCCATGTCGCCCTGACCGGCCATGCCGGACATCGAGCCCATGGACGACGTGCTGCCGGTCGTGCTGCCCGTCGTGGTGCCGCTCGTGCTGCCCGTGCCGCCGGCCGCGCCGCTGCCCGTGCTGCCGCTACCCGACGTGCCCTGACCGGTGTAGCCCGAGCTGCCGCTGCCCGCGCCCGCCGCGCCGCTGCCGGTCGTGCCGGAGCTGCCCGTCGTGCCCGAGCCCGAGTGGAGACCCATGGTGCCGTGGCCGGTCAACGTGCCGGTCACCTCGATCTGGTGGCCGACGTGGGCCGCCAGGTTGGTCGAGCCATCGGCCATCAGGTGGTACATGCGCCCGCCCTGCTGCCCGGCGGCCGAACGCGCGTCGGATTGCCCGCCGGTCGCGCTCGGCATGCCGGTGCGCGAGCTGCCCGAGCCATCGGTCACGCGGAGCACGTACATGCCGCCGCTGGCCGCCGCGCCCGAGGCGCCGTAGTTGGCCTGGCCGGCCTGGCCGGTCTGGCTGGTGGCGCCCTGCGTCCCGGACGACGTCGTGCCGCTCGAGCCGGTGGTGCCGCTGCTCCCGGTGCTGGTGCTGCCGGTGGTGCTGCTCCCGGTGGACCCGGTCGAGCCGGTGGCTCCGGTCGACCCGGTGCTGCCGGTGCTGCCGTAGGTGGACGTGCCGCTGCTGGTCGAGGCGCCCGCGCCGCCGCCGGCCTGCAGACAGCCCTGCACGGTGATCTTCTGCCCCGCTTGCTGCGACGACGAGGTAGCCGAGGTGCTCGACGAGCCGGCCTGCTGGGCCGCCGCCGTCATGCTCGCCGCCACGGTGAACATCGTCACCCACTGGAATGTGCGCTTCATTGCTTCGTTCCTCCGTCTTGCCCGGTTGACGCTCCGACTCACGCGAGGCGTGGCCGGGGTGCGGTTCACGGCGAGCCCGTGCCCGCCTCATGCCATCAAGGAGAGGCAAGAAGCGGACCGCGTCTGGAATCGACCGGCAAGGGAAAACAGCGAAGAAACGGCAGAAAACCTGTAGCTCGGGCCTACAGGCGCGTTCAAAGCGACACAGGCGGGCGCGCAACCCGGCCTTGCGGTGGCGTCAGGTATCAGCCGCCGGGATGGCCCGGCCCGGCTCGACCGCGAGATGGCGGCGTGCCCGGACCGGAGCACGCCGCTCATCGGCAACCCGCCTCAGTTGCCGCAGGGCGCGACGTTGCGCCACTGCATCACGGTGTCGTTCCACGACTGGACGCCAGAGCTTCCATAGGTCAGCGTCAGCTGACGGTTCGGGAGCTCGGCACACGAGTCGTCCTTCTCGGTGTACTCCCAGGTGCCGAGCGTGTACTTGTACTCCAGCGCCGTCCCTTCCGTGCCCGTGAGGGTGATCCGCCATGTGGTGGCGTTCAGGCGCGACAGCACCACACCGCCGGGGTTCCATTCCGGCAGCCCGCCGTCGAGCCGATTGAGGGAGCCGGCGATGTACACCTGCCGACCGGTGGCCTCGGTGGTCGAGGGAACGGTGACCGTGAATGTGACGGTCACCGTCCGCGCCTGGGCCTTCGCGGCGACCTCGGCAGACATGGCCGAGCGGTTGAACGACAGGTCGACCGCACGAAGCACGTAGTAGAAGGTCGCCCCGGCAGTGACCGCCGTATCCGTGTAGCTCGTGGCGCCGGCCACCAGGGCCACCGGCACATACGGTCCACCGCTGGTGGACGCCCGCAGGATCTCGTAACCGTACAGCGACGGATCAGCTGGTCCCATCGACCATGCGAGGCTGATGCTCGAGGCGGTGGCCCCACCACGCTCACGCCTGCCGGCGTGGCCGGCGCCGTCGTGTCGCTACTCGCCTGGACGGTGAGCTTCCCTGCCGACGCCGGTGCGTAGCCGTTGCCCGTACCGTCGAGGTCGGCGTAGATCCACTCGCCGCCATTCGTGGTGCTGTAGCGATAGGCGTAATCGAACGCCCCGGTCGCCTCGGGCAACAGGCTCGCCACGAACTCGTCGTTGTTGCCCGCATCGGTGTGGAAGGCGGCATCCACCCACGTCCACGCGCCGGCCGCGGGATCACTCCCCGAGGGGCCGTATCCGAGTTGTGCCCGCAGCGACGGCGTGGGGCCGGGCTGGTTGGTCACGCCGTCGATCCAGGCCTGCCCGTACACACTGGACGTGCGGGTCACGGCACTGATCGTGTGCGTGATCGTCGGCGGCCACTGCAGGTTGGCCCACCCGATCGACAGGCGCGGCATGGCACGCACCTCGTTGGACGAGGCCCCCTCGTTGCCCACCTCGTCGAGGGTGCGGACCACGTAGTAGTACGGCGTGCCGTTGCGAAGCCCGGTATCGGTGAACGTCGTCGTACCCAGGGCAGTCGACACCGGGGTGAAGCCGCCGCCACTCACCGGACTGCGATGGACGACGTACGCCGCCGCCCCAGGCACGGCACTCCAGGCGAGGGAGACGCGGCCGTCCTGCTCGGCAGTGACACGGAGGTCCGTGGCGGGCGGGGGCGGCGTCAGGTCGATCGCTCCCGTGAGCAGCAGCAGCGCGCCCTGCGCGGGCACGTCGACCGTGAGCGCCAGGCCCTCGACCGACACCGTGGCCCCCGGCGCCGCGCCGACGCCATGCGCGACGTGGAAGGAGGTGCCTTCCGGCACGAACCCGCTCATCGGCACCGCGAACGTCCATGGCGTGTCGCCGCGGTTGATCAGCAACGCTGCCGCGTGCGCGTCGGTGCGACGCCCGAGTGCCACGAGATCGTTGGCGTCATCGGCGAGCAGCGTGCGCAGGTCGCCGGCGATCAGGGCCGCGGACTGCCGGCGGACGGCGATGAGGGATTGGTAGTGTCCGAACAGGTCGAGGTCGGGCGTGCCGCCGAGATCCGGCCACGGGTACGTGCGCCGATCATCGGGATCGTCGTCGCCGGTCACGCCCACCTCGTCGCCGTAGTACACGGTCGGCGCCCCCGGCATGAAGAACTGGATCATGGACGCCAGCGCGAAGTTCCGCTTCCCCACCGCGAGATTGGCCGGGTTCCATTCCTTGTCGGCGGCCGTTTCCGCACCCGGCGTCAGCGTCCAGAGCGCGCGTTCGGTGTCGTGGCTATCCAGCAGGTTCATCAGCGCGAAGTACGACGCGGTGGGATAGTTCTCGCGGATGGACTCGAGCCGTGCCGCGAACTCCGACGGCAGCAGCCGCCGCCCGCTGTCCGGGAACCCCTTGGCATCGAACGGTTGCGGCGCGAGCAACCCGAGCACGGCGTCGCGCAGCCGATAGTTCATCGTGGCATCGGCCGTGTCGCCGCGCAGGTGCCGCAGCAGCACCGAGTCCTTCTGCCAGAGCTCGCCGATGATGAGCGCGTCCGCTCGGGTGTCCTTCACGGCGCTGCGAAACGCTTCCCAGTAGCCCGCCGGGAACGACGTGTCGCCCATGACGTCGAGGCGCCAGCCGGCGGCGCCCTGTCGCAGCCACTGGCGAGCCACGCTGCCCTGCCCTGTCAGGAAGAAGGCGTGCACGGCCGGCACGGACTTGTTCAGCACCGGCAGGCTGTCGAAGCCGAACCAGCCGGCGTAAGCGGTGTCGTTGCCTCCCGGAGACGACGGCGCGCACGGGCCGGGTTCGCTCGCCGGCCTGAAGTAGAACCAGGGACGGAAGGGAGAGGCGCCGGATTCGCAGGCGCCGACCCTCTGGTAGCGCCGGTACCGGTCGAACCAGGATCCGTCGGACGACACGTGATTGAAGACGCCGTCGAGCAGCAGCCGCATGCCGCGCTGCTGGGTGCGCTTGACGAGGTTCTCCCAGTCCTTGGCCGTGCCAAGGGCCGGGTCGATGCGCAGGTAGTCCTGCGTGTCGTAGCCGTGGTTGGACGCGGCGTCGAAGATCGGGTTGAGGTAGAGCGTGTTCACGCCGAGGGCCTGCAGGTACTCGACCTGCTGGTCGATCCCGCGGAGATCGCCGCCGAAGTAGTCGCGCCCGCGCGGCATCTCGACCAGCGGACTCCAGCTCGGCGGCGCGGGATCGAAACGCCACGGGCAGTTGGTCGCGGCATCGGCGTAGTTCCGGCAGTAGCCTTCGGGCAGGGTCTGCCAGTCGAGCGCGAGCACCGGATCGGCGTAGCGCGCGCTTCCGGTGCGCAGGTCGTTGTTGGCGCGCCCGTTGCGGAAGCGGTCCGGGAAGATCTGGTAGATGACCGCACCGGGCGCCCAACTCGGGACGGTGAATCCGGGCACGTGGAACAACAGCGCGTAGCTGTAGTCCAGGATGTCGTCGCTCACAATCCCGCGTCCGCCATCGAGCGACGGATGGTCGGCGTAGTAGGCCGTGTCGGTGCCGTCGGACACGATGAAGCGGTACCAGAGGGTCTCGGGCTGCCCCCGCTGGACGGTCGCCTCCCACAAGTCGCACCCGGGACTGCTGGTGGACGATGGCGAGCAGGGCACGTCGCTGGCGACCACCTGCATGGGCAGCACCTGTTCGGCGCCGGCATCGGTGTCGTAGACCCGCAGCGTGACCGCTGTCACGTCGGCGTGGTAGGTGCGGAAGCGGAGGGTGACGCGAGTTCCGGCCGGCACGGCGCCGCCCGGGGATCGATACAGGGTGTCGCGCGAGTCGTGCAGCAGGCCGTCCCACTGCACGGTGTTGTCGGGTAGGGGCGCCCCGCCGCTCACCGTCAGCACGTGCGTGACCGAGTCGTACGAGAAGATCGCGACGCCACTGGCGCCCACCGTGAAGGCGACGTTCGCGCCGTTGAGGGCGCCACCCGCGCCGTAGTTCTCGTCCCAGCCCTCGTTGATGGCGACCTTTGCTTCGTACGCCCCGGCCGGCACGCCCGTGGCGGTGAAGGTGTAGGTGCCGTCGCCCTCGGGGTCCTGCAGCCACGACCGCAGGCATCCCGGGTCCCAGTCAGAGCCGCAGCCCAGCTCGGACTGGTGGCTGCCGGCCACGACGGCGATCACGCTGGTGCGATTGGTCGTGACCCAGTGCGACTTGTGGTCGTAGTAGAACTTCACGCTCGCGGCGCTGGCGAGCGGGAGCTGGATGTTCGCGCCGCCGGGCCCGCCGTAGCTCTCGTCCCAGGAGCCGTTCAGTGCCGCCTTGAACTCGTGGGCGCCCGCAGGCACCGTGAACGTCCCCTGCCACACGTCGTCGCCGGCGTCGTACGTCAGGGCGGTGACGGCGCATTCGGGCTGCCAGTCACCCGGGCATCCCAGCTCCGACTGGAGGTTGCCGGCGATGGTCACCGAGGTGGGCGCCGGACTCCCCGCGAGGAGGGGCGGAGCCAGACGTACGGCGGCCAGCAGGCCGCACACGAGGACAGCGACGGTCGTTCGGTCTCTCCGGGCGGGGTCAAGCGTGCTCGCCTCGAGCGAGTGGCCCGGGAGCGGGCGGCCGGGGCGGGTTCGGCGGCGTGGGATGCCCCGGGGCCAGGGCGAGCCGCGCCGGTTGACTTCTGCGGAGTTCCGGGGACAATACTGAAGGTTCCCGCGCGTGCGGGCTTAGCATAGTGGTAATGCTCTGGCTTCCCAAGCCAGCTAGACGGGTTCGATTCCCGTAGCCCGCTCCACCAACCCACGCTGCATCAACGACCTACAGCTTGCCAACCGGGCTGTTCCCCGATTTCTCCATCGCGAACGGATCAGTCAGCAGGCGGATCGCAGGCTCACGTCCGCCCTCGGCCAGGTGCATTGTCGTGGACGTGGACATCTGACAGGGGTATCGCCGTGGCCGACGCCATCATCCTCCGCTTCTCCCACCCCGCCTTCCCGCCAGGGCGGGTGCAAGGGTTCTCCTTGATCTGGGCCTTCTACGTGAAGGGCTTCATCCCCGAGACGCATTGCCAGTGCTGCTTCAAGGGGCTCCGCGCGCCGAACTTCCACTCTCGCAATGCCTCCAGTGGCGTGGACATCATCCTCGACCTCCTGGACGTGTCACCGATCGTCTACATCTGCGGCGTGGCGATGGGACCGGAAGACCAGCGGAAGTACCGGAACCTCCATCTGCCTGTCCGGTACGAGGAGGGCTCGACGACGTCAGCGACGACGTACAACGGCTACACGGTCGAAGTGACGAACGCCAGGGCGCTGCCCATTCCTCCCGTGCCTGACGGCTACAACGGCCTGCCCCCGCACCACACGCGCTGCAAGAACTTCCAGTTCGGGTTGGCGACGTTCGGCACTCGGCAATCGGCGCCGAGAGCGTGACGAGGTTCGAGCAGCACGTGTGGGACGGGCCGAAGTCTGCGCCGCTCAGGAGGGCACCGATGGATGCCCGGGCGCTGCCTTGGCCGACGCCGCCCTGATCAACTCGGCAACGGCGTCAGGCGCTTCAAAGTTGGGTGCGTGCCCCACCCCTTCGATACGATGCAGTCGCGCTCCCCGGATGCCCTCAACGAGCGCATCGGCGTGTACGGGCGGAGACGTTCTGTCCAGCGTGCCGACAACCACGGTGCAGGGCACCTGTACGACGCCCCTGGCCAGCAGATGCACGGCACCCGCCGCGGACGCAAGAGTGACGAGCCCTGCGACGAAGAGCGGCATGCATCCGCCTTTCGCAAGTGTTTCGGACCACGCTCCTCCGACCGACGGGAGCCCGCTCCACCCCTTCGCCGATTCCCGACACAGCAGCAGGACCGGCAGCGACGTTCAGCCGCCCGTGACCAACGCGTCGGGGATCTCGTGGCGCTCGCCCGACGGGAACGTGACGATCGTCGTGTCGCCCTTCCGCTCGACCGACATGGCCTCGCTGGCGTCCGACGCCGTCGGCTTGCCCTTCTCGAACAGGATGTTCCGGACGCCGGCCGTGCCGAGTTCGATCTCCACGGTGGCCGTGCCGTCACGGCCCCGACGAATCACGCCGGCCTTGCACGGCTTGGGCGTCTTGTCGGTGTCGTACGGATTGGCCACGCACGGGATCGAGGCTTCCGCGTGGCGATGCGTGCCCGGCACGAGCGCATCGGCCGACGAGGCGAGCGGACGCAACGGCGCGCCGGTCACGCCGATCGTCAGCGCATAGCTGGTGGCTGCCCCCCGACGGGCGATCGCCCTGATCAGGTAGACG
Organism: Luteitalea sp. TBR-22; assembly: GCF_016865485.1. Classification (NCBI taxonomy): domain Bacteria; kingdom Pseudomonadati; phylum Acidobacteriota; class Vicinamibacteria; order Vicinamibacterales; family Vicinamibacteraceae; genus Luteitalea; species Luteitalea sp. TBR-22. The sequence goes on from NZ_AP024452.1 coordinate 3,433,985, forward strand.
CGCACCTTGTAGTCGCCGTCGGCAGGCAGGCGGCCCTTGTACGAGGCCGCGCCATCGGAGACGTACATGGCCGCGTCGGCGCTGCCCGGCGGCAGCACGTTGAACGAGGTCGACTTGTTGGTCGGCGCCAGGGTGACGGTGATCGTCTGGCCGGCCGCCGCCTTGACCACGTAGTCGATGGTCTCGTCACCCTTCAACTGCCCCTTGATCGCCGCCGACGAGGCGCCGGCCGCGAACGCGACCCGTTCGGCCTTTGGCGGGGGCGGCTGGGCAATGGCGGTCGAGGCCAGCGACAGGGCGCCGAGCGCCACGACCAGGCACGGACGGATGAGCAAGCGCATCCCCTGACTCTAGCGTTAGGGCGGCTACAGGCGAAAGCCGATTTCCGCCACGAGCCGTAACGGCAGAGAACGGCCGGGTGGGACACCCGGCCCTACCGGTGTGGAGTCTCGGCCCTGAGCCGCGAACGGGATGGGCCGCGTCGGCCCGCGGCCCGACGGTTGTGTCAGGACCTGAGCCCTGAGCCTTGAGCCCTCTTCTATCGCCGGGTGCGAGAGGTGCCACGGGCATCCCGGGGCCCGAACACCGCCACCGCAACTCCGGTGCCCCCCAGCAACAGCACGCCGCCGAGCCAGATGAGGACGGGCGCGAGGAACTCGATGCGCCGGTCCACGCGGGCGCGCATCGGCTGGCTCGCATCGTACCGGACCGGGACCGCCTCGCCGACCGCGTAGGGAGGGCGCCCGTAGCTCGACACGCTGCGAAAACGGACGCGTTGCCCATCCGGGGTCGTGAAGGCCACGACCAGGCGGTACCGCTGCTCCACTTTCTTGGCCTCGCGCACGTAGGACTCGTGCGCGACCACCTGGCCGGTCGTTCGCGCCGCCTGCAGCAGGAAGAAGCGGTCGGTCTCGGTGAGCCGCCAGCCGACGGCGAACAGCGCGATTGCCACCAGCACCAGCACCGTCCCGACGACACTCCGGCCACCTGCTGCCATCCGCGCAGCATAGCAAGGTGAGCCCCCGGGGCGGCGTCGCCGGCCGGGGTTGCCAACCAGGCCCGACCACGGCACGGCATGTGCAATGAATCAATGCGTTCAGGCAGCAGCAATTCACGCCGTCTCTTTCCGGCCGCGTCAAATCGAGACACATCCCCATTGGCGATGTTTACACTCCGCCAGACCGCTGGCCGTAATCCACAGCACTGTGTTCAAATTTTGAACACACCAAGGTTTCCCCTTGGCAAGGGTCGACTCGGCCCGGGAGCCCCGCATGACCGCACGTGACACCATGCCGGCCGCACGCATCCTGCATGTCGACGACCAGCCCGAGACCCACGAGTGGCTCAAGCTGGCCCTGGAACGCAAGCAATACGAGGTGACCGTCGCCACCGACGGGCAGTCGGCCCTGGCCTCCTTCACCACTCACCGGCCAGACGTCGTCCTGCTCGACCACGAGCTGCCTGACCAGAGCGGGCTCGAGGTGCTGCGCCAGCTGAAGACGGCCGATCCCATGGTCGAGGTCATCATGCTGACCGGCCACGGCAGCGTGTCGCTGGCCGTCGAGGCGATGCGCGAGGGCGCGTTCAACTTCGTCGAGAAGCCGGTGGAGTTCGCCGTCCTCGACGCCCTGCTCGACAAGGCCCTGGCGCACCGCCAACTGCACGCCGAGGCGACTCGCCTGCGCCTCAACGTCGAGCGCCGCGACGGCCTCGGACGCATTGTCGGCACCTCGCCGTCGATGCGCCGCCTGTTCGACCTCATCCAGCTGGTGGCGCCGACCGACGCGTCGGTCCTCATCCGCGGCGAGAACGGCACCGGCAAGGAGCTGGTCGCCGACGCGGTCCACGAGCGCAGTCCTCGCGCCAGCGGGCCGATCATCAAGATCAACTGCGGCGCCATTCCCGGCGAGCTCTTCGAGTCCGAGCTCTTCGGGCACAAGCGCGGCGCCTTCACGGGCGCTCTGGCCGACAAGCGGGGCCTGATCGAGTCGGCCGATCGCGGCACCCTGCTGCTCGACGAAATCGGCGAGATGCCCGCCAACGCGCAGGTCAAGCTGCTGCGCGTCCTGCAGGAGAAGCAGGTGCGCCGCCTCGGCGAGACGCGCATGACCACCCCGGACTTCCGCCTCATCTGTGCGACCAACGCGCGGCTCGAGACGTTGATGGCCGACAATCGCTTCCGCGAGGACCTCTACTTCCGGATCAACACCGTCGTCCTCGACATCCCGCCGCTGCGCGAACGCCGCGAGGACATCCCGGTGCTCGCCCAGTTGTTCCTGCAGCGCTACGCCGAGAAGTACGAGCGTGAGGTCGTGCGCTACCACCCGTCGGTGCTGCAGCGGCTCATGAAGCACGTGTGGCGCGGCAACGTCCGTGAACTCGAGCACGTGGTGGAGCACGCGGTGATCGTCGCGACGGGACGCGAGATCCAGCTGCGTCACCTGCCCGAGTCGTTCCGCTCCGGATCGACGGTCGACGACACCAGCCCGCTCTGCACCCTGGAGGACGTCGAACGCGCGGCCATCGTGCGGACGCTGGCCTACACGCGCGGCAACAAGCGCGCGGCGGCCGACATCCTCGGCGTCTATCGCCCCACCCTGTACGCGAAGATGCGCAAGTACGGCCTGATGGCGCCGCAGGAAGAAGCGGCCACGGCATGAACCTCCCCTCGCGACACCCTGCCGTCGACGAGACCTGCCAACGGATGCTCGACCACCTCGCCGCCATGGTGCGTGTGTGGACGCCGACGACGGGCGTCACCTACGTCAACCGCGCCTGGCGGACACTGACGGGCAGTTCGCTCGACGCCAACGTCGGGGAGGGCTGGCTGCGGTTCGTCCATCCCGACGACCGGGCCGGCCTCGCGACTTCCGCACCGGGCAGTGCCGTCGGTTATCGCCTGGTCACCGACGCGAGCGAGCCGGTGCCGGTCGTGGATACGAGCGCGGAATGGACGAGCGAGGACGGCGCCGTGCTCGGCGTCATCCACACGATCACGCCTCAACCCGCCGCCGCGCCCGCGACCATCGCGATGTCGAAGTGGGCGCACGAACTGCGCGGGCCCCTGAACGCGATTCTCGGCTGGTCCGACTTGCTGAGTGCGGGCGACGCGGGACCCGACGTCCTGGAGCGAGGGCTCAAGGCGATCGCCGCCAACGCGCGGCAACAGGCGGTGATCATCAAGCGGATGACCGAGTAGGCGCGGCGCTCGCGGGCACGTGGCATTCCGCTTGCTCCTGAGCGGCGGCATGAACCAGCGTGCCCACCCGTCTTTCAACAGACCCGAGGCGCTGCAGCGCGTCGTCGGCGAGTACCTCGAGATGCCCGGGCTGTCGCTCAGCGCGTCGCAAGCGGCCAGGCTGTGGCACCTCGATGCGCGGCAGTGCGAACAACTGCTCGAAGTGCTGGTCGATCGGCACTTCCTGCATCGCACGTCGCGCGGACTCTACGTCCGCCCCAGTCAGCACTGACCGCACCCAGCGCTCGGCGCCACCGGGATCGAAACGCCGCGGGGCGGGCTGTCCAGGCCCGCCCCGATTGTTGCCCGGCCCGACAGTGCGTCTCACCGCACTGCATGCAGGTCAGCCGCGGGCGGTACCTCCCCAACTGCTGCCCTCGGCCTCGTCAATCTCCTGGAGCCGACGCTCCACGTCGGCCCGCGACATCCCGTACCGCTCCTGGATGTGCCCGACGAACTTGTCGCGCTGCCCGTCGAACCGGTCGAGGTCGTCGTCGGTCAACTCGCCCCACGTCTCCTTGATGCGGGTGCGCAGCACCTTCCACTTCACCTCGGCAGTGGCGCGGTTCATGGCTGGCGCTCCGGCGCGCGGCGCACCGTCATCTGGTCGACCACCCGGTTCACGCCCTCGGTCTCGCGGGCGATGCGGAGCACGCGATCGCGCAGCTCGGGCGACGGCACGTCGCCGGTGATCGTGACGACGTTCTTCTTCACCTTCACGTCGACGTCCACGTTCTCGAGCGCGTCGTCGGCGTTGATCTTCCCGGCGATCTTGCTGGTGATCCAGGTCTCGTCGACCTTCTCGGGCGTCGCCGTCACCACGTCGCGGGTCTTCTTCGCGCCGGTCACCACGGCGTCCTTGGTCGCCTCGGCGGCGTCACCGATGGCACTACCCGTCTTCTCGAGCGCGTCCTCGGTCTTGTCACCCGCCTTGCGCGCCGTATCCTTCACGTCGCCCGCGAGCACCGATCCCTTGGTGCCCTCACTGGCCGACGTCCCGGCCGCCGTCATGCGAATGGCGATCTGGTTGTCGATGCTCGAGACGCCCTTGACGCCCTTGGCCAGGCGCTCGGCCGTCTGTCGCTGCGCGGCCGTGGCGACCTCGCCCTCGATCACCAGGCGCGTGCCGTCCATGCGCGCCTGCAGGTCCGCGTCGGCGAGCGTCTTGTCCGCCGACCAGCGCTGTTCGACCCGATCCGCGACGTCATCGCTGGCGTCGGCCGAAGCCCGTTGCGTTCCCTGCGCCTGCTGGATCACCGCCGCCGTGACGGCGCCACTGGCCATCGCTGGCGTGCCGGCGATCATGGCGGCCCCCAGCGCGAGGCCGAGGCACGGAATGAAGTTCCGACTCATCAGCTTCTCCTTTCGCGTCGGGCGGAGGCCCGACGAAACACGTGTCGAAAGGGAGAGCAAGGACCGGACCAGCGGCGGGAATGCCGCGCAGCCGGGCCCGACAGTCGAAATCAGGGCAGCGGCGCGGCAACTTCGCGCCGCGTGTACGCGGCGCATACACGCCGCGATCGTCAGCGCCTGTACGGGACCGCTTCAGCGCGAGCGATGAACGACTGCAGCGACTCGACCATGGCGCGCTGCGGCGTATTGACGTCGCCGCTGCGGTCCACCTTCTGGAGCGGGTCATCGTCGAGGTTGAACAGCTCGAACGGGGCGCGCGGGCGATGCTGGACCAGTGTCCACGCCCCACGCCGCATCGCGTACACGGCCTGGCCGCCGAGGCGCGGGCCTTCGCGGATGCTGAACAGCAGATCACGCGGAGCCCACGGCGCGCCTGCCAGGAGAGGCCGCAGGTCGCGCCCGGCGACGTCCGGGCCGAGCACGGCTTGCGCCACGCCCGCAATCGTCGGGGCGAGATCCATCGACTGGATGGGCGTGCCCTCGCTGCGTCCGGCGAACGCCGCGTGCGGCCATCGCACCACGGTCGGGATCCGCAGCCCGCCTTCGTGGAGCGTCGGCTTGCCGCCGCGCAGCCCGTTGTTGGTGGCGCCGGCCGGCACTTCCCCGCCGTTGTCGCTGGTGAAGATCACGAGCGTGTCGTCGAGCATCCGCTTGCGCTCGAGCGCCGCCACCACCTGGCCGATGCCGGCATCCATGTGCTCGACCAGGGCCAGCAACTTCGCTCGCGGCTCGGCAATCCCGGGGATGCGCGCGCGCACCTCGGCCAGCGATGCTGCCGTCGGCTGGATCGGCACGTGCGGGGCGTTGTAGGCCAGGTAGAGGAAGAGCGGCGAGCGGGGATCGTGCCGGTCCACGGCCTCGACCGCCCAGCGCGTGAACAGGTCGGTCGCGTGGCCCGCCGGGTCGATGGCGTCGCGGCCGTCGCGCATGTAGTTGATGCCGTGACGACGATGGGTGACGTAGTCGTCCATCATGTCGCCCAGGAAGCCCGTGAACGCGTCGAAGCCGCGATCCATCGGGTGGTCACCGGGCTCGAGCCCGAGGTGCCACTTCCCCACGGCGGCGGTGCGATAGCCGACCGCGCGCAGTGCCTCCGGCAGCAGGCGCAGGTCGCGCCGCAACGCCCCCCAGGAGTTGGCCGGGTCGGTGCGGATCACGCCGGGCACGCCGACCATCGGGGGGTGCTGGCCGGTCATCAGCGCGGCGCGGGTCGGCGAGCACACCGGCGCATTGGCGTACGCGCTGGTGAAGCGCACGCCCTCGCGACCCAGCCGATCGATCGACGGCGTCCGCACGTCGGTGGCGCCGTACGCGGAGACCTCGCCGATGCCGAGGTCGTCGGCGACGATCAGCAGGACGTGGGGGCGGGCCATGGCCGGCGACCGTCCGGACTGGCCCGAGGGGACGGCCAGGGCGAGCGTGGCCAGGACGACGGTGAGCGCGAGTCGGAGGCTGTGGCGTCGTCTCACGGCTGGGCAGGCTATCATGCGGCGTCCATGCCACGCGTGCTGGTGCTGTTCGCGCACCCTGCCTACGAGAAGTCCCGGGTGAACCGGCGGCTGGTCGAGGCGATTGCCGACCTCGACGAGATCACCGTCCACGACCTCTACGAGGCCTATCCCGACTTCCGGATCGACGTGGCGGCCGAGCAGGCGCGCCTGGTCGCGCACGACGTGATCGTGCTGCAGCACCCGTTCTACTGGTACAGCGCCCCGGCCCTGCTCAAGGAATACCTCGACCTGGTGCTCGAGCACGGCTTCGCGTACGGCTCGCAGGGCCACGCCCTCGACGGCAAGCTGCTGATGAATGCCACGACGACCGGCGGCGCCGAGTCGGCCTACCAGATCGGCGGGCGCAACCGCTTCACGATGCGGCAACTGCTCGCGCCGTTCGACCAGACCGCCTTCCTGTGCCGCATGACCTACCTGGCGCCCTTCGTCGTGCACGGGGCGCTGCGCATCGACGCCGAGGGTGGCCTCGACGTCGCGGAGCGACGGTACCGCGCACTGCTCGTCGCGCTCCGCGACGGCACGCTCGACCTCGCGCGCGCCGTCGAGGGCTCGCGCATCAACGACCTCGTCGCGGACGCGTGATGCACGACAACCTCCTCGCGCAGGCCTTCGTCTACCTCGCGGCCGCGGTGGCCGCGGTGCCGCTCGCCCGCCGCCTGGGCATGGGCGCGGTCCTCGGCTACCTCCTGGCCGGCATCGCCATCGGGCCGTTCGGCCTGCGCCTGGTGGCCGACGGCGCGGGCGATGTCCTGCACGTCGCCGAGTTCGGCGTCGTGATGATGCTGTTCCTGATCGGCCTCGAACTGCGTCCGGCGGCCCTCTGGCGGATGCGGGGCGCGGTCGTCGGCCTCGGCGGGGGGCAGATCGTCGCGACCGCGGCGCTGGGCTGCGCGGCGGGCGTCGCGCTGGGCGTGCCCTGGCGCATGGCGCTGGCCGTCGGCGTGATCATCGCGATGTCGTCGACGGCCATCGTGCTCCAGAGCCTCGCCGAGACGGGCCGCCTGCGCACCGACGCCGGCCAGCGCATCTTCGCCATCCTGCTCTCGCAGGACATCGCGGTGATTCCGATCCTGGCGGTCCTGCCGCTGCTGGCCACCTCGCCGCCCCCAGCGGCGGCCGAGATGCACGGCGTGGGCGCGCTGCCAGGGTGGCAACAGGCGATCGTCGTGCTCGGCGCCGTCGCCGCGATCGTCGCGGGCGGGCGCTACCTGCTGCGTCCCGTGTTCCGGGCGATCGCGCGAACGGGCCTGCGCGAGATCTTCACGGCCACGGCGCTGTTGCTCGTGGTGGGGATCGCACTGCTGATGCAGGCGGTGGGGCTGAGCCCGGCGCTGGGCACCTTCCTCGCGGGCGTGGTGCTCGCCGACAGCGAGTACCGGCACGAGCTCGAGGGCGACATCGAGCCCTTCAAGGGCCTGCTGCTCGGCCTCTTCTTCATCTCGGTCGGCGCCGGCATCGACTTCCGGCTGGTCGCGGCCGCCCCGGGATCGCTGGGCGCGCTGGTGTTGGGGATCATGGGGCTCAAGGCGCTGGTCCTGGTGCTGGTCGCGCGCCGGGCGGGCAGCGTCATGGCCGATGCGCTGTTCATCGCTGCCGCGCTCTGCCAGGTGGGCGAGTTCGCCTTCGTGCTCCTCGGCATGGCGCGCGGCGCGGGCGTGTTGCCCGACCAGCAGGCCGGACAACTGGTCGCCGCCGTCGCGCTGTCGATGCTCGCCACCCCGCTCCTGCTGCTCGCCCATGCACGCCTGGTCGAACCGCGACTGGCCGGGGCGGCCCCGACGCGCGAGGCCGACGCCATCCCAGACGAAGACACGCCGGTGATCGTCGCGGGTTTCGGCCGGGTCGGCAGCACGCTCGGCCGGCTCCTGCGCGCGAGCGGCGTCGGCACCACCGTGCTCGACCTCGACGGCGACCGGATCGAGGTGCTGCGACGCCTCGGCCTCGAGGCCTACTACGGTGACGCCACCCGCCTCGAACTGCTGCAGGCGGCCGGGGCGGCCCGGGCGCGCATCCTCGTGGTGGCGGTCGACGACTTTGCGGTCACCGAGCGGCTCGTCGAGGTGGCGCGCCGACATTTCCCGCACCTGCGGTTGATCGTCCGGGTGCCGGATCGGCCCGAGGCGTACGCGCTGCTGCGCGACGGCGTGTCGGAGGTGCACCGGGAGACCGTCGGCACCGCGTGCGACATGGGGTACGCGACGTTGCGTGCGCTCGGCCATCGCGCGTTCCAGGCCCGGCGTGCCGTCCAGGCGTTCCGCGACCACGACGAGCAGGGCGTGCGCGCGCTCGCCGACAAGTGGGGCGACGACCGCTCGTACTTCTCCGCGGCCCGCGCCAGGATCGCCGAGTCGGCCCAGCTGCTTGCCTCACTGGACTTCGTGGATCGACACTTCGATCTCGCGTGGGACAACACGACACTGCGCGACGAGGCGCTTGGCCGCCCGTCTGCGGCCACCACGCCCGAACCACCGTCGACCGATTCCGTCGAGGAGTGACCCATGCTGCAGATGCTCGTGATGCTGGCGATGTTGACGGTCCCCCAGGCCAAGGCGCCTGCCGCGCCGCAGGTGCCCGAGGGCTGGCAGGTGCGCGTGGACGGCGGGGACCACGGCACGGCCGACGCGAGCGGTGTCTCCTTTGTCACCATGCCGCCGGGTTGGCACGTGACGACCGGACCGGCGGCCATCCTCTACCGGCCCGCCGGCAAGGCGACCGGCGCCTACACCGTGCGCAGCGAGATCTTCCAGTTCGATCCCGGGACGCGTCGCGAGGGCTACGGCCTGCTGATCGGGGGCAAGGCGCTCGACACGCCGCAGCAGGCCTACACGTACTTCCTGATTCGCCGCTCCGGTGAGTTCCTGATCAAGCGGCGCACCGGCGGCACGACCGCCACCGTCAAGGACTGGACGCCGAGTCCAGCGATCGTGAAGTTCGACGACCGCAAGGCGGGACAGCAGTCGGTCAAGAACGCACTCGAGGTCCGCGTCGCTGCCGACACCACCGCTTTCCTCGTCAACGGCACCGAAGTCGCGCGGGTGCCCACAAAGGAACTCGACACCGATGGCGTCGTCGGCCTCCGCGTCAACCACCAACTCAACCTGCACGTGAGCCTGCTCGAGGTGAAGTGACGGCCGCGGTCGGCGCGAGGGCGCGCGGTATCATTTCCTGATGGCCGCTCGCCCGCCGTTCCGCTATCGCCTTGCCGCGATCGACATCGACGACACGCTGGTCGGCCCCGACAAGCAGATCAGCCCGGCCAACCGGGAGGCCATCGACCGCCTGCGCGCCGCCGGCTGTCGCGTGATCCTTGCCTCCGGGCGGGAGCACCACAGCATGGCCATCTACCAGCAGCGGCTCGGGCTCGACGACTACGTGGTGTCGAGCCAGGGCGCACTCGTCGTGCATCCGAGCACGGGCCACCAGCTCTGGCGCCGGCCGGTCGATGCGGCACTTGCCGCGCAGCTGCTGGCGCGCGGGCGTGCTGAAGGCTTCGACGTGCTGCTGGCCACCGACGAGGGGTTCGTGGCGGCGCCGACCAGCCCGTGGGTCGTGCACAACTTCGCCGAACGCGACGGCACGCTCCGGATCGAGCCACGCGATCTCGACGAGGAGGTACGGCACGCGCCGCTGAAGGTCCTGTGGTTCGGCGAGACCGACGCGGTGCACGCCTGGGCGGCGACGATGGCGGCCGAGCTCGGCGCCGACGCGGAAGTCGTGATCACCACCAGGCACCTGCTGGAGTTCAACGCCCCCGATGCCACCAAGGCGACCGGTGTGGCCGCCGTCGCCCGCCACTACGGCGTCGCGCGCGAGGACGTCCTGACGTTCGGCGACAGCCACAACGACGTGCCCATGTTGCGATGGGCCGGGCTGGGCGTCGCCATGCCCCACGCGCTGCCGGAGGCGCACGCAGCCGCCGACCTCGTCGCCCCGGACGCCGACCCGGAGGACGCCCTGGCCGTGGCCATCGACGTGCTGTTGGCCGAGCACAGCCCGCACCCGGCCGGCTGCCTCTGAAGCCGGCCCGCCGTCGCCGCCCGTCCTGGCCTCAGTGCCCGTCCGATCCTGCGCCCGCCGCGCGCGAGGACGCGCGCGGCGGCAGGCCCTCCGGTGCGGTATCGGGCGTGAGCGATACGCCGTCCCACCGGAACACCCGGCGCTGCCCCTGCGCGTCGGTCGGGTCGATGACGACCCGGATGGGCCGCGCCGACGTCGGGAAGTTCTGCCTGACGATCTTCTGCGCGATGGTCTCGGCGTGCTCCGGGTAGGACGCGGTCACGTGCACCACCAGCGCGCCGTCGGCCGAGCGCGATCGCCCGAGGGACAGCCACGGCCCGGTGTCGCGCGAGTTGTGCGCGTCGCGCTGGACGTCGGAGCCCGGGGGCCCGCAGGCCACCGTAACGAGCGCCAGCCACGCGACGACCAGCACCCGGCTCACCACGGCTGGTGCCCTGGATCGGGAAGCGGCTCGGGCGTGACCGCGGCCACCACCTCCGGACGCACGTCCTCGCGGCCTTCCAGCAGAGAGCGAAGACGATCGAGGTCCTCGCGTACCTGCGCGGCAGGGTCGTGGCCGAACAACGCGGCGATGGCCCGCGCTGCGCGCCCACCCGGCGGTGCGTACTGGAAGTGCACGGCGACCTGGGTGTGGGTGCCGCCCATCGGCTTGAAGATGACGCTGCCGGCGCTCACCACGTCGGCCTCGCCGATGCTCTTCCACGAGATCAGCGCATCCGGCTCGTCACTCAGGATCTCGGCGTCCCACTGGAACCGCATATCGCCGGGTCCCTTGACCACCCAGTGCGACCGGCTGCCATCGAGCACGTCGACGCGCTCGACGTGACGCAGGAACCGCGCGAGGTTCTCGAAGTCGCGCCAGAACGCGTAGACCTCGTGCGCCGGCCGCCTGATCACGACCTTCTCTCTCACGTGGATGCCAGCGGGCCCGCCGAGCGCACGCCTGGTGTCGGTGCGTCTGCCGTCACCGACCATGGCCTGCTTCACGGGGCACGCGCCCGACATCCCCCGCATCACCAGGCCGGCGCCGACCGCCTGCGAGGTACGTCGCCACGCGGGCCGGCGCGCCGCGACGTACAACAGGCCCGCGCCTGCCGCAACCGATCCAATCCGCTCCCACGTCCCGAGGTTGGTGCGCACGTCGAACTCCACTCCATGAAGGGCACTCGGCAATGAGTGTCGGGAGCCATCGCCTGCAAGAAGTGATGCAAGCCGGCGTGCGGTCTGGGGCCGGCGGATCGACCATCACGAGCATGACGGAGCGGGCAGGACGCGCACTCGTCGGCGCGTTTCGTGCAGTGACCTTCCCCGGAGGTGACCATGCTCTGGACTCTGGCCTTGATCCTGTTCGTGCTGTGGCTGCTCGGTACCGTGAGCGCCTATACGATGGGCGGGATGATTCACGCCCTGCTCGTGCTCGCGCTCATCCTCGTGGTGGTCAACCTGTTCACGGGAACGCGACGGGCGGCACTCTGACCCGGCGGGAGCCTTCAGCTCGCGGCGCGCCGCACCATGCGCGCGCAGCAATCCGCGAACGCTGAGGGCTCCCGAGGGGGACTCTTGTGGTGAGGGGCCGCGGCCCTCGCAGGAGTGCACTGCTGCGCTGCAGGCCGAACGACTGCACTTCATCGCGACCGAAGCTGGACCGCCACCCGGGGCATCCACACGGGCGTGTCTCTGACGGCGTACCTCCCGGCGACGAGCTGAGGCCCGGCGTCGATGGCCATCCCGACGGTCCATCGTGATCCATGGTCGTGTTCGGGAATGCACCACGTGGCGCAGCCACCTACAGGCCACGCATCAGGTCGCGCCTCGCTTCCTGCAGTTACCACGACGCGAGACCAGTGTCGTCCGGTAGGCATGCCCCTTGCCCTGCCGCCGTCCATGGTCGAGTCCACGCCCCTGCCCACGCGTCCCGTCACCAGTCGCCGCTTGTCCGTCGGGGCAGAGATCATCGCGCCCGGTATGGTGAGCGTGCGCGTGTGGGCGCCCGATCACGCGCGCGTCGCCGTGGTGATGGACGCCGCGCGTCACGTGCTGGCCAGAGAGCCCGACGGCCATCATTCGGGCGAGGTGCCGGGACGGGCCGGGAGCCGGTATGCCTTCCTTCTCGGCGACGACCCGACGCCCTATCCGGACCCGGCCTCGCGTTTCCAGCCCGACGGGCCGCACGACCTGTCGGAGGTGATCGATCCGCGCGCGTACACCTGGGAGGACGGCGACTGGCCCGGCGTCGACCACGACCACGCCGTGCTCTACGAACTGCACCTGGGCTCCTTCACACCGGAGGGCACAACGGCGGCGGCGACGACGCAGCTCGAGGCGCTGGCGGCGCTCGGGGTCACCGTCCTGCAGGTGATGCCGGTGGCCGACTTCCCTGGCGCCTTCGGCTGGGGCTACGACGGCGTCAACCTGTATGCGCCGTCGCGCCTGTACGGCCGGCCCGACGACCTGCGCCGGTTCGTCGACCGCGCCCACGCCCTCGGCCTCGCCGTGGTCCTCGACGTCGTCTACAACCACGTCGGGCCCGACGGGAACTACCTGCGCAAGTTCTCGCAGGGCTACTTCACCGATCGCTACGACAACGAGTGGGGCGACGCGCTCGACTTCGACGGGCCAGAGTCCGCGCCGGTGCGCGCGTGGGTCCTCGACAACGTGGCGTACTGGGTGGACGAGTTCCATGTCGACGGCTTCCGCCTCGACGCCACGCAGCAGATCTTCGATGCCTCGCCCGAGCACCTGGTGGCGGCGGTCGCGCGCGTGGCGCGGGCCACGGCCGGCCCGCGGCGCGTGCTCGTCACCGCCGAGAACGAGCCACAGCACGCTCGCCTGGTCACGCCGGTCGCCGACGGCGGCCACGGACTCGACGCCATCTACAACGAGGACTTCCACCACAGCGCGCGCATGGCGCTGGTCGGCACGCACGAGGCCTACTTCAGCGACTACCACGGCACGCCGGCCGAGTGGCTCGCCTGCGCCCGCTGGGGCGCCCTGTTCCAGGGCCAGCACTACGCCTGGCAGAAGCAGGCGCGCGGCACGCCGGCGCTGCACCTGCCGCGCTCGACCATGGTGCACTTCCTCGAGAACCACGATCAGGTCGCCAACACGGACCGGGGACGCCGCCTCGTCGATCTCGCACGGCCCTCTGACCTGCGTGCGCTCACCGCGCTGTGCCTGCTCATGCCGGGAATCCCGATGCTCTTCCAGGGGCAGGAATTCGGGTCGCGGGCGCCCTTCCTCTACTTCGCCGACCACGTTGCGCCCCTGCGCGAGGCGGTGGCCGCCGGACGACGGCAGTTCCTCGAGCAGTTCGAGCGCTTGCGCGATCCGGACGTGCAGGCGAACCTCGCCGTGCCCCACAGCCCCGACGCCTTCCACCGCTGCAAGCTGCGTCGGTCGCCCGACGATGACGAGCAGGGCCGATGGCTCGCGCTGCACACCGACCTGCTCGCGCTGCGACGGCGGAGGCCGCGCCTGGCCGGCGCGCATCGCCTCGACGGGAGCACGCCCGACGCCTTCCTGTTGCTCCTCCGCTACTTCGGCGACGGCGGTGCCGACTGGCTGGTGCTGGTGAACATGGGGGCGGACCGCGACGTGGCGTCGCTGGCCGACCCGCTCGTGGCGCCCCCCGGCGGCCGCGAGTGGCAGCACGCGTGGTCGAGCGAGCAGCCGGCATACGGCGGACAAGGCACGATGGCGTGGACGTCGGGCCACTGGCCCGTCCCCGGACACGCGTGTCTCGTGCTGCAGGCCACACCGGTGCGCGATCGCGAGGTGGCGGCATGACGGAGGTGACCACGGCTCCCGCTCATGCCACCAACGCCGCGCTGCTGTCGGAACTGGCGCCCCTGGTGCGCCGGATCCCCTTCGTGGCCGGCGAGGCTCCCACCCTCGAGGAGGACGGTACGCGTGAGTGGCTGGTGACCAATGGCCTCGGCGGCTACGCCGCGGGAACACTCATGGGCGCGCTGACCCGGCGCTTCCATGGCCTGCTGGTGGCCGCGTTGCCCGCGCCCGCCGGCCGGACGATGCTGCTCACCCATCTCGAGGAGCGCCTCGGGTGGCGCGACGGCACGCGCGCCTGGCTGGGATTGCACGGCGCCGCCGGACGCCTGGCGCAGCTGGACGCCGGCCTGCACCTCGACGAGTTCCGCCTCGAGGCTGGCCTCCCCGTGTGGCGCTACGTCGTCAACGGGGCGATCGTCGAGAAGCGCGTGCTGATGCCGCACGGGCAGAACACGGTGCACGTCAGCTACCGCCTGATCGACGGCGCCGACCGCCTGCGCCTGTCGCTGCGGCCGATGGTCGGCTTCCGCCCCCACGAGGCCCCCGTCGATCGCTCCCCCGTCGATGGCTACACGGTGAGCGCACGAGGTCAGCGCATCGAGGTCGTCGCCGATGGCGGCCTGCCGCCGCTCCGCCTCGTCCTGCACGCGGCGACCGGCGTGTTCATGTTCGACGACCAGGCCATCCGCGACGTGCGCTACCTCGTGGAGGAACGGCGCGGCTACGACCATGCCGGGCCACTCTGGAGCCCCGGCCGGTTCCGGACCGACCTCACGCCAGAGGCCCCGGTCACGATCATCGCCTCGGCCGAGTCGTGGGACACGCTGGCCGCGATCAATCCCGACGAGGCCCTCGCGGTGGAGCTCACGCGTCGCGCCAGGCTGCTGGCGCTCGCCGATCCTTCGGTGCGGACCGGCGCAGGGGCCGAGCTGGTGCTCGCCGCCGATCAGTTCCTGATGACGCCCGCCTCGCGCACGCTGGATCACGTGCTGGTGCGCGCCAGCGGCGGCCAGGCGCGGTCGGTGATCGCGGGCTATCCGTGGTTCACCGACTGGGGCCGCGACACGATGATCTCGCTCGAGGGCCTCACGCTCTGCACCGGCAGGACCAACGAGGCCCGCGACATCCTGCGGACCTTCGCCTACCACGTGCGCGACGGCCTGATCCCCAACATGTTTCCCGAAGGGGACAACGACGGGCTGTACCACACCGCCGACGCCACGCTGTGGTTCTTCCACGCCATCGACCGCTACCAGCGGCGCACCCACGACGTCCTCCTGCTGCGCGAGTTGCTGCCGGCGCTGCGGCGGATCGTCGCGGCACACCGCGCCGGCACGCGCTTCGGGATCGAGGTGGACCCCGAGGATGGCCTGCTGCGCCAGGGCGCAGAGGGTTATCAACTCACGTGGATGGACGCCAAGGTCGACGACTGGGTCGTGACGCCGCGGCGCGGCAAGGCCGTCGAGATCAACGCGCTCTGGTACAACGCCGTGCGGTTGCTCGCGGGCTGGGAGCGGGAGACGGGCGATGCCGCTGCCGCGGCGACGCTGGAGACGTACGCCACCGACGTGCGCGCGTCGTTCAACCGCCGCTTCTGGAACCCCGAGGTCGGCCACCTGAACGACGTGGTCGACGGCGAGGCGGGCGACGACCCGGCATGCCGGCCCAACCAGCTGCTGGCCATGAGCCTCGCCTTCCCGGTGCTCGACCGGGCGCACTGGGACGAGGTGCTCGACGTGGTGCGGCGCGAACTGCTGACGCCGGTAGGCCTGCGATCGCTTTCGCCGCGACACGCCCAGTACCAGCGACAGTACTTCGGTGATCTCCGGGCGCGTGACGCGGCCTACCACCAGGGCACGGTCTGGAGTTGGTTGATTGGCCCTCTCGTGGACGCGTGGCTGGCCCGCCATCCCGATGATCTCGCCGGCGCTCGTCGCTTCGTCGAGCCGTGCCTCGCGCACCTGGATCAGGCGTGCATCGGCTCGGTCAGCGAGATCTTCGACGCCGAGCCGCCGTACGCCCCTCGTGGCTGCTTCGCGCAGGCCTGGGGCGTGGCCGAGTGGTTGCGTGCGCTGGCGCGGACGGCTACTCCTCGGCCGACGGGCTGATCGGGTCGGCGCGCCACAGGCCGTACTTGCGCAGCTTGTTGTAGAGGGTGGGCCGATGGATGCCGAGCAGCGCGGCGGCGGCCCGCTTGTTGCCGCGCGTGCGCTCGAGGGTCTGCACGATCGCCAGGCGCTCGATCTCGTCGAGCGACTGCCCGATCGGCATCGACGTGTGGAAGGCGGACGCGAGCGGGTGCCGCACCGTGTCGGGCAGATCCTCCACCCTGATGTCGGTGCCCGCGCACAGGATCACCGCGCGCTCGATGACGTGCTCGAGTTCGCGCACGTTGCCGGGCCACGCGTGGCGTTCGAGCACCCGCAACGCCGCCGCATCGATGCTGCTCACCGGTCGGCGGTGGCGTTCGGAGAACTGCGCGATGAACCGGGTGGCCAGCAGCGGGAGGTCGCCGTCGCGATCGCGTAACGGCGGCAGGCTGAGCACGATGGTGTTGAGCCGGAAGAACAGGTCCTCGCGCAGCTGGCCTCGTCGAACCGCCTCTGCCGGGTCGAGGTTGGTGGCACACAGCAGCCGCACGTCGGCGCGCAGACTGGTGAGGCTGCCGACCGGACGGAACTCGCGCTCCTGCAGCACGCGCAGCAGCTTCACCTGGAGCGCCGTCGGCATCTCGGCGATCTCGTCGAACAGCACGGTCCCGCCCTGCGCGACCTCCAGCAGGCCCTTCTTGTCGACCGAGGCGCCGGTGAACGCACCGCGCCGATGTCCGAACAGCTCCGACTCGAGGAGGTCGCCCGGGATGGCGGCGCAGTTCAGCCGGATGAAGGGGTGTCCCGCGCGCCGGCTGTGGTCGTGCAGCGCCGAGGCCATCAGCTCCTTGCCCGTGCCGTTCTCGCCGACGATGAGCACGTTGGCGTCGGTCGGCGCGGCCGCCCGGGCGAGTCGGAAGGCATCGCGCATGCCCTGCGACCGTGACACCAGGCGACCGAACGTCTCCACGCCGGGCTCGACCTCGGCGCGTCCTGCCTCGTCGAGCAGGGCCGCGCGTCGCGCCAGTGCCCGGTGCAGGTGCCCGAGCAGCACCGGCAGGTCCACCGGCTTCTCGAGCAACGTCGCGATCCCTTCGCCCAACGCCTCGACGGCGCGCCGCACCGTGGCGTGGCGCGTGATGACGATCACCGGGGCGTGCCCCAGGAGGCCGCGACAGCGCGTGAACCAGGAGAGGCCGTCCTCGTCGGGCAGCACCAGTTCCAGCAGCACCACGTGAGGCCGCCACAGCCGCACCTGCACTTCGGCACTCGCGCCTTCGCGCACGATCCGGACGGCAAAGCCCCGGTCCTCCAGGTCGGCCACCAGTCCGCCGCGCTCGGGGACTTCGGGGTCGACCAGCAGCACGCGCGTGAGCGGTCGAGTCACGGGCTCAGAGGCCGGCCAGCCCGGGCAGGGACGGCAGGTCGGCGTGCGGGTCAGGCTCGCAAAGGAACGCGTCGGTGAACGGATGGTCGGGCTCGACGACCGGCACGTCGCGGGCCGGCTCGAGACAGCTGGAGGACCACGGCCCGAACGCGTCGATCCCGATGCGGCGGGTGGAAGTGTCGACAGGCCCGGGAGACGACGGCAGTGGTGGCACGTGATGACGTCGTGCAAGCGATGTACCCGCCCTGCACGGCGTTCTAGAACTTCTAGAACGGCCGGGGTGTACCACCTGCGGACAGCCGTTGCCGTTCGCAACGTCGGACGAGTTCCCGACGCGCGCCTCGTGCCGCCCTCCACTGCCTTGCCTGCGTGCCGAAAGGTCAATCCCTCGCTCGATTTCCGCGACCGCTTGCGCTGGCGACGGTCGCACTCGCGCCGGAACGTGGGTTGCAGACCTGTCGCCTCCGATAGCGACGCCACGACGGTGATGGCGCGTTCACGCTCGAGGGGACTGACGCATCCTCGAGCCCGATCACGAGGGGCTGGTCGCCCTATGGCGACCAGGTCGCCGCGCGGGTCGAGGCGGTCCTCGGCGTCACGTCGTCCATCCGGGGCCGCCGCCGCGGCGCCGTTCCCGCTCGCGGAGCGCACGCATGCTGAACCGTTGTCATGTGGTGGTGCTGGGTCTCTCCATCAGCTCGTCGTGGGGCAACGGCCACGCGACCACCTACCGCAGCCTGCTCGGCGCGCTGGCCCGCCGCGGCCACGACGTGCTCTTCCTCGAGCGCGACGTGCCCTGGTACGCCGCGCACCGTGACCTGCGCGACTGGGACAGCGTGCGGGTGGGCTTCTACACCTCGCTGGAGGATCTGGCCTGCCAGTACCGGTCGGCCGTCGAGGCCGCCGACGTGGTGATTGTGGGGTCCTGCGTGCCGGAAGGCCCCGAGGTCCTCGAGTGGGCACGGCGCAGCACCAACGGCGTGCTGATGTTCTACGACATCGACACGCCGATCACCCTGGCCGCCCTCGAGAGCGGCCAGCCGTGCGAGTACCTGCGTCCCGATCAACTGCGCCTGGTCGACTCGGTCCTGTCGTTCACGGCAGGTCACGCCCTCGATCGCCTGTGCGCGCTGGGCGCGCCACGCGCCCATGCGCTGTGCTGCTCGGTGGACCCGACCATCCACCTGCCGGTCGTCGAGGAGACCCGATGGGACATCGGCTACCTCGGCACGTATGCCCCCGATCGGCAGCCGGGACTCGAGGCGCTGATGCTCGACGTCGCACGCACGCGGCCCTGGGGGCGCTACGCGGTCGCCGGGCCGATGTATCCCGACACGGTCGCCTGGCCTGCCAACGTCGATCGCGTCGACCACCTGCCGCCGGCGGCGCACGCGCCGTTCTACTGCGGCCAGCGCTTCACGCTGAACCTCACCCGCGCCGACATGCGCCGCCTGGGGCACTCCCCCAGCGTCCGGCTGTTCGAGGCAGCCGCGTGCGGCGCCGCGATCATCAGCGACGAGTGGCCCGGCCTCGAGGACTTCTTCGAGCCCTACATCGAGATCCTGCCGGCGGCGACGCGGGCCGACGTCGAGCAGTACCTCGACATGCCCGATGCCGCGCGGCGCACGCTCGGACTCCGCGCGCGGGAGCGCGTCCTGGCGGCGCACACCGCCGAGCACCGCGCCATCGAGTTCGAGGCGTACGCGGCCGAGGCCATGGGGCTGCACCAGCTCGCCCGCTCCCGCGTCGCTCAGGGGCAGTGATGAGGCTCGCGGGCTCGGGCGACGATGCCCTCGGCGTCATGCAGGCGTGGCCCGACGGCTTCCTGACCGCGGTGGTGCGTCGTGCCTGACATGCGGCGGCGTCCTCGCGTCGGCGCCCTGGGAGCGGGCTGGATCGGCAGGCACCGCCTCGAAACGCTCGTGGCCGCCGACCTCGTCGACCTCGTCGCCGTGGCCGACCCGGTGACCGAGGCCGCCAGCGAGGCCGCCGGACTCGCGCCGGGCGCCGTCGCGCTCGAGGATCTGGACGGCTTGCTCGGCCTGGACCTCGACGGCCTCGTCGTCGCCACCCCCACCGCCCTGCACGCGACGCAGTCCGCGCTGGCCCTTCGCGCCGGACTGGCCGTGTGCTGCCAGAAGCCACTGGCGCGATCGGGAGACGAGGCAGAAGCCGTGGTGGCCGCGGCGCGGCGCGCCAACCGCTTGCTGCTCGTCGACTTCTCCTACCGCTATACCGACGCCGCCCGCGTCGTCCGCGACGAGTTCCAGGCCGGCGCCATCGGCACGCTCGTCGCTGCCACCCTGACCTTCCACAACGCGTACGGACCCGACAAGGCCTGGTACGGAACCCGCGATCTCGCCGGCGGCGGCTGCCTGATGGACCTGGGCGTGCACCTGCTCGACCTGCTGACCTGGATCACCGGCGCGGGCGTGACGCGCGTGTCGAGCAGTGTCCTGTTCGCCCAGGGGCGCCGGTGGCACGACCCGACCCTGGTCGAGGATCACGCGCAGTGTGCCTTCGACCTCGAGGGCGGGGCGAGCGCGACGCTCGGGTGCTCGTGGTGGCTCCCGGCCGGATGCGATGCGGTGATGGAAGTGGCGCTGTACGGCACGCGCGGCGGCCTGCGGATGTGCAACGTCGCCGGGTCGTTCCACGACTTCGTGGCCGAGCGCCTCGACGGCACGCGCACGCACGTGGTCAGTGCCCCGCCCGACGCCTAGGGAGGGCGCGCGGTGGTGGACTGGGCGCGGCGCCTCGCCCGTGATTCCGGCTACCAGGCCGATTGCGAGGCGCACGTCGAGGTCAGCCGCACCATCGACGCGCTCTACGCCGCCGCGCGTGCGTGAGCAGGGCCGAGGGGACGAATCCCCCCGGCTTCCCTACGCCTGCAACTCGCCTTCTTCCTCGTCGTCTTCGTCCTCGAGGTCGTCCTCGTCGTCGGCGTCCTCGTCGTCGAGGTCGTCCTCCTCGTCGTCGTCCTCGAGGTCCTCGTCGTCTTCATCCTCGTCGTCTTCGTCGTCCTCGTCGTCCTCGACCTCCTCCTCGACATCTTCCTCGGCGAGGGCGAGCAACGGGCGATCGGTCGCGTCGAGCGTCCGGTCATCGGCATAGCCGAGAAAATCGAGCGGAATGATGGGCAGGCTGATGGTGTTGGTCATGCGGGGCTCCTCCCGGAGGCCGAAGGTCACGAACGCGTCACGCTGGTGGGTGGGTTGGTACCGGTCGACAGCGCGCCACCCACGCTACTGCCCCCCATCCTGGTCATCATGTCTTCTTTTGGCCGTGCACCGCGTCGCGGCGCCGCCCGACCCGTTGCAAGGACGCTGCCGAGCGTCCGTGCCGTCAACGGCGCGCTGGGCGCGGCGTCCACCGTCACCGAAGCAGCGTGGGACTGCGCAGGGTTGACACGGTTCATGACGCGTGCAGCGCGACGCGTCAGTCGCGGGGCGTCAGCAGCATCCGCAAGGCGCGCGCCTGCCCTTCGAGACTCGGAAAGAGCGACGCGGGACTCACGTTCATGCGCCAGAGGTCGTCGAGTGCCTCGGTGCGCGTCGCGCGCGGCACGGTCAGTTGCACGATCGCTGGCGCGCCATGGGGAGCGGGCACGGCATCGAGCAGTCCACGGATGGGTCGGCTCACGTCGCCCGGGCAGAGGAAGCAGGCCTGCTGCGCACTCTGTCTCGGATCGAAGCGCCAGGGCTCGACGGGGAACACGACGGGGATGCAACATCCCGGCGGCGAGACGAGGCGCCGGACCAGGGCGCCGTGCTCATGAGTGACCATCCGGGCGGCCTCGTCGGGGGCCAGGCCCCAGTGACCTTCGACGGCGCTGGCGGCCTGCGCGGCGCACGCCCGGGTGTCGATGCACCAGATCGCGGCGTCGGTCTCGTCGCCACACTCGGGCTCCTCGAGCGCGAAGAAGGCCGCGACGTACGGCGAGCGCGTCACGTCGAGCAGGCGCGTCGGCGCCCCGTAGTGCTGCATCAGCGCCATCCACCCGAAGACGTCCTCGTCGGTGAGTTGGAGTTGCGGTGGCAGATGAAGGGCGGCCCGGCGCCTGAAGTGATCGATCATGCGCCACTCGTCGGCGGCACGGTCGGCGCTGTCAGCGCGCTCGAGGGCGGTGGCGAGCGGCCACGAGGCTCCGGCATGGCCGCGAAAGACCCACGCGGGGCCGAACTGCGAGAGGCGCGTTTTCAGGCCGGCCCAGTCGGCGATCGGCTCCCGGCATGCGGACGTCACGTCGGGAGCCGATGCAAGGGCGGGTCCGCAGACATGACACGGGCCCGGTGCCGTGAAGGCATCGGGCCCGCCGGATGTGTTCTCCCTTTCGTGGTTCGGACGGTCCGGGTCGTGCTGGCAGCGTGGCGTGCGCGTCGGCAGTTGCCGTGAGGCACATGGGCCTCGGTGTCGTGGCGCTCACGCAGCCAGCGTGGACCTGCAGGTCGTGCCGCGCAGGAACTCGCCTGTCTCCTACGCGGCGTTCCTGTTCGGTGGCGTGTCCATGTCCAGTGCGCACCTCCGACTCGGATGTCGATGCCCGGCCGCTCCTGCGCGGCGGACCACTGCTGTATGCGATCTCGCCCTCGTGCGCGTGGCGCCGGCAGCTGCCGTGTGGGTCGATGCCCACGGTGTCCGTGCGGTCACGAGCGGCGGGATCGCGCCGGCTGGCACGGTCGGCGTCAGTGACGGCGGCCGTGCCCTTCCTGGAAAGGTGGACTGTCCTCGGCCATGGTGACCTCCCTCGCCGATACCGGTCGAAGAGCGGTGGATCGGCGCTGTCAGGGCCACCGTACGCCCAGCCCTCCACGCCGGCAACCCTGGTCGACATCACCGCATGCGCATGATGATCTCCGGTCGAGGGTGCCGCCGAGGCGGGCCAATTGCCATACGGATGAGTAGGCGCTTCCGGGGCCTTCTGGTCTAATGAGCCCTTCATGACCGACACGCGGCCGTGCCTCCTCCGGACCACTGCAGTGGTCGGCGCTGCGCGGGCTGCGGCGCGGAGCGTACGGCGCGTCGGCAGTGTCGTTGGCCTCGTCCTCGTGACGACGTGTGGTGTCGCGCACGGCCAGGCCGAGGAATCTCGGGCCGCCGAGATCGAACGGGCGCGACGCGCCAAGGGCGAGGCCCTCGCCGAGGCGCCGCCGCCCAACAAGGTGGAGCGGGCCTTCACGTTCATCGAGCAGGCACGCCTCTTCCAGCGCATCTTCAACCCACCCCGTGGCTGGTTCGCGCAAGTGGGCGGCGTGGGTGAGGGCAACGGCTTCACGCTGGGGGGCGGCTACCGGCAGCCGACAGCCCTGGGCGCCCTCACCTTGCGCGGGCTGGGCTCGCTGAGAGAGTCGTACCTGGTGAGCGCCGACTTCTCGCGCGCCTTCCTGCCGCGCGACGCCGGCGAGGTCGGCCTGACCGTGATGCGCCGCCACGAGGCGGCGCAGCGGTTCTACGGCGCCGGCCCCGACTCCGAGTTCGACGACCGCAGCAGCTTCGGCCTGTCGGCCACGCAGGTCGAGGGCCATGCCTCGGTGCGGGTGACGCGGTGGCTGACGGGTACGGCGACGGTCGGCTACGCGGTTCCGGACCTGGGAGCCTCGTCGGAGGCCTCGCGCGTGCCAGGCACGCAGGAGGCGTTCACCGAGGCGGAGGCGCCGGGCCTGACCTTCCAGCCGGCGTACGTGACGGCCACCCTCGGCGCGCTGATCGACACACGAGACACCGGCAATCCCCGCCAGGGCGGGCTGTATCTCCTCCAGTTGCGCCGCTTCGACGACCAGGACGGCGGCGCGTTCTCCTTCACCGACACCCGCATCGACCTGCAGCAGTTCATCCCGTTCTGGAACCTCAGTCGCGTGCTCGCGCTGCGGGTGCTCGCCCAGCATGCCGATGGCCTCGGGCAGGCGCAGGTGCCCTTCTACCTGATGCCCACCCTGGGCGGGGCGCGCGGCCTCCGCGGGTACGAGCGCCAGCGCTTCCGCGACCGCAGCCTGATCCTCGTGTCGGCCGAGTATCGTTACGAGATCAACCCGTTCCTCATGGCGGCGGTCTTCTACGACGCGGGCCAGGTGGCGCCCGACTGGAGCAACTTCCGCCTGCGCGACTTCCGCGACAACTATGGCGTCGGCTTCCGCTTCGGCTACAGCAACGCCGTCGCCCTGCGCGCCGACCTGGCGTTCGGCGGCGAGAGCACCGCGCGCCTGATCGTCGGCTTCAGCACGAGTTTCTGACCGATGTCACGGCCTTCCCCGCCCTCGTTCCTGCGCCGCGTGGCCGTCCTGGCCCTCGCGGCCGCGCTGGTGGCTGGCGCCACGCGGATCGACGAGCCGCGCACCATCCACTTCCGTGCCGACGATCCCCTCTGGGTGGACGCCGACATGGTGGTCGACGCCAGCAAGGTCGCACCCCAGGAACTGAGCCAGTCCTACGACTTCCTCGAGAACACCTTCGCCCTCAAGGGCGATCGGCGCGACATCCGGGCGCTGAACGTCAACACGCTTGACGAAGTGCCGGACTCCAGCTGGTTCACCAATCGCATCACGCAGCGACCGATCGACGACCTGGCGCTGGCCCAGGGGCCGAACTCGTTCGAGACGCTGCGCGCCGACGCCTGGACGATCGTCGCCGGGAAGAACACCGGCCTGCAGCCCGGCTTCCGCGCCACCATCACCGGGGCGAACGACAAGCAGCTCTACCAGATCGAGTTCGATCCGCCCGGGCACCCGCAACTGGCGACCGGTGCCGAGATGATCGGCACGCTGCTCTACCACGCACTCGGCTACCACGTCGTCGAGAACTACATCGTCTATGTCGATCCGGCGACGATCACGATTGCGCCCGACGCCACGTACCGCGATCGCGACGGCCGCAAGCAGCCCTTCACGCGCGAGACGCTCGAGCGCCTGTTCTGGCGCGCCGCCCGCAGTGCCGACGGCACGTACCGCGCCCTGGCCAGTCGCTTCGCCCCGGGCAAGCCTGCCGGCCAGTTCCGCTACTACGGCACCAGGCACGACGACCCCAACGACATCTACCCGCACGAGCACCGGCGCGAGTTGCGGGCGGCGCGCGTGTTCGCCGCCTGGGTCAACCACGACGACTCGCGCGCCAACAACACGCTCGACATGATCGAGGGCGATGGCGACCACGCGGCGCTGCGCCACTACATGTTCGACTTCGGCTCGATCATGGGCAGCGGCACCACCGGTCCGGACACCGCGCGGTCGGGCCGCACGTACCTGATCGACGCGCCGACGGCCTGGCGCGTGCTGCGCACGTTCGGCCTGTGGGCCCCGGCCTGGGCCCGACGCCACATCGCGCCGTACCATCCGTCGGTCGGCCCCTACACGGCCGACGGGTTCGAGCCGGCGGACTGGAAGGCCGAGTACCCGAACGCGGCATTCCTCAACATGCGCCCCGACGACGCGTTCTGGGGCGCGCGTCGCGTCGCGGCGTTCACCGACGCACAACTGCGGCTGCTCGCCGAGCAGGGCCGCTACAGCGATCCGGCGGCGACCGCGCAGGTGGCGCAGGCGCTGATCGGCCGGCGCGACGCGATCGCCCGCCAGTGGCTCACCGGCGTGACGCCGCTGGTGTCGCCCGTCCTCGTGCAGGGGCGCCTCCGCTTCGCCAACGCCGCGGTCGACGCCGGAGTGTGCGCCCCGCCGTCCCGATACGTTGTGCAATGGGAGGCCTTCGACAACGCCACCGGCATCCACACGCCGGTCGACGGTCCGGTGAGCGTCGACATCCCGGAGGCCCAGTTGCCGGCGGCGATCGCCCAGGAGGCCTTCGTGGTCGCGCGCGTGCACGCGGTCCACCCGCAGTTCCGGCACTGGTCCACGCCGGTCGCGTTCTACTTCCGTCGCCAGGGCGACCACTGGACACCCGTGGGTCTCTATCGCTGATGAACGATCCCCGCACCCTCGTCAGCCACCCCGAACTCGAGTCGCAGCAGTCGTTCCCGCACTTCCGGACCGTCGGCGAGCCGCCGCGCAACGCGCTGGAACGGGTGCTCTCGGTCTTTGCCGACGTCCGCGCCGGCGAGGGCCTCGGCGTCCTGCTGCTCGCGGTCACGGTGTTCCTGCTGCTGGCCGGGTACTACCTCCTCAAGACGGCACGCGAGGCGCTCATCCTCACCGAGGGCGGCGCGGAGGTGAAGGCGTACTCGTCGGCGGCCCAGGCCGTCCTGCTCCTGCTGGTCGTGCCCGCCTACGGCTGGCTGGCGTCGCGGGTCGCGCGCGTGCCGCTCATCGGCCTGTCCAATGCCTTCTTCGCCGCGACCCTCCTGGTGTTCGCCTCCCTGAGGGCGGCCGGCACGCCCGTCGGCATCGTGTTCTACATCTGGCTCGGCATCTTCAACGTCTTCGTGATCTCCCAGTTCTGGGCCTTCGCCAACGACGTCTACACCGAGGGTCAGGGCCGGCGCCTGTTCCCCTTCATCGGCGTCGGCAGTTCGCTGGGGGCATGGCTCGGCGCCGAAGCCGCCGGGGCGCTGGTCACGTACACGACCGCCGATCCCGGCACCCTGATGATCGGCACCGCCGCCCTGCTCGCGGTCTGCTTCGGCCTGATCGTCGTGGTGAACCGGCGCGAGGTGCAGCGCAGCGACGCCGTCGGCCGGCGGCAGAGCGACGCCCCGATCGAGGGCCGCAACGGCTTTGCCCTGATCGTCGCCGACCGCTACCTGCTGCTCATCGCGGCGCTGATGGTGCTGCTCAACATCGTCAACACCTCGGGCGAGTTCCTGCTGAGCAAGCTGGTGGTCGCCGATGCGGCCGCGCACGTCACCGGCGGCGACGTCGGCGCGCGGCAGCGGTACATCGGCGCCTTCTACGGCGCGTTCTTCGGCCGCGTCAACCTGCTCGGCCTGCTGCTGCAACTGTTCGTCACCTCGCGCCTGCTGCGGGCCATCGGCGTGCGCGGCGCGCTCTTCGTGTTGCCGGTGCTGGCGCTGGTGAACTACTCGGTGATCGCCGTCGCCCCGGTGCTCGCGGTGGTCGGCGCGCTCAAGGTGCTCGAGAACAGCACCGACTACTCGATCCAGAACACCGTCCGCCAGGCGCTCTTCCTGCCGACGACCCGCGAGGCCAAGTACAAGGCCAAGGCCGCGATCGACACGTTCTTCATGCGGCTGGGCGACGTGACGCAGGCCCTGATCGTCCGCGTCGGCACGGGCATGGGCGCCGGCGTGGCCGCCTTCGCCTGGCTCAACGTGGCTCTGACGGTGGCCTGGCTGGCGTTGGCGGGCCAGATTGCGCGGGAGCATCGGCGCCGGACGGTGTGAGCGACGGCGTGCGCGCCAACTGCTCCAGCAGCCCCTCCTGCGAACGCAGCAGCGCCTCGAGGGCCGAGGTCGATCCGGCGGCCGACGCCGCACGCCCGACCGAGGCGTCGAGCACCTCCCACAGCCGCGCCCGCACGGGCTCGGGCAGGACACCATTGAGGTACTCGAGAGCCAGCCCGCGCAACATCGGATCCTCGCTGTGGACGACGCGGAAGGCCACCTTCACGGGCTCACGCGGGAGCACGGTGACCAGCAGCGAGAACACGTGCTCGAGGGCGCGGTTGGCCCGGTCGCGCAGGTGCTCGTCGAGGTACAGGACCGCGTCGGCGTTGTCGAACTGATCGAGCAGGCGATGGCCGTTCCACACCGGCCTGGCCACCGACAACTCGCGCTCGACCACCTGGTGGATGCGGGCCGCATCGACCTTCAGCCCCGGCTCGGCCACCAGCACCCGGTCCATGGCGCGACTGCACTGGTAGCGCACCTCGAACCGGCTGTCCGACAGGCCGAGCACCAACCCGTCGAGCGTCCGTTGCGTCGGGGCCCCGATGAGCACCCGCGGGATCCGGCGCCGCACGGCGAACTCGGTGCCGCCGTCGAGCAGCGCGTCGACGAGCAGGCCCGAGTGGCGGTCCACCACGTGCTCGAGTGCCCTCCGCACCAGCGGCGTCACGTCGTCCCACGCCAGCAACTGGATGGTCTGCGCGACGTGCATGGCCTCGAACCGCGGCGCCGACTCGAGCGCCGCGGACACGACGGTCCGATCACCCGATCGGAGTTGGCGCAGCAGGTCGAGCGGCTCGTCGAGCAGCACCTGCACCGGCACGTGCGGACGGTGCGCCGGCTGCACGTCCTCGAGCACGGGCGCCGAAGCCACCACCGGGATCTCGAGGCTGGCCAGCGTGGGGCCGCCGAAATCGCCGAAGCCTCCCACCACGTCCTGGTCCTCGGCGTGGTCGACGAGACGCCGCTCGATGCCCTGCAGGTACAGGCCGTCGAGCCGCTGCCCGATCCAGATGCTGGCCGTCGCCATCAGGATCATCACGCCGAGCATCTCGTTGACGACGAAGAGCGGGCCGGTCAGCAGCAGGAGCTGCACGACGCCGGCCCCCAGGGCATCACCGGCGCGATCGCAGGCGACGTCGAGGAACGTCTTCACGCGCCGCTTCTCGGCCGGTGGCATCGAGGAGAACAGCAGCTCGTAGCCACTCCGGAACAACGACCCGCGCAGCACGGATTCGGCGCCGCGGGCCAGCGCGAAGGTCGGCGTCGCCGGGAAGAAGAGCGACAGCACGGCGCCGACGCCGACCCCCACCGGCAGCAACGTCACCGACCGCCCGACGCCGATCTGCTTCTGCAGGGGGGCGGCCACGAAGGCCTGCACCACGAACGTCAGGACCTGCACGACGGTGTAGAAGACGGCGAAGAACTGCAGCAGCTGTCCCCCGCTGTACTCGGCCGCGGCGCGCGACTTGAGCAGGTAGTCGACGATGGCCGCACTGCCCGTCCCGAGCACGACGAGCAGGGCGATCTCCTTGACCTGCGGGGACGCGCTGAACACGCGGCGGCCGCCGAAGGTCGCCTCGGGCTCGCGGCGCCGACCGCCCCCGACCATGCCCGCGCACAGGGGCCACAAGCCGATGGCGCACGCCAGGTGCAGTCCCGCCAGCAGGAGGAGGGAGTCGGCCGGCGTCGCCCAGGCGCCGATGCGCTCGACCGCCAGGCCGCCCGACACGCCTCCCAGGGAACCGGCCGTGGCGATCCGCGCGAACTGCTCGCGCGCCGAGTGCGGATCGAACAGCTCGCTGGTCAGCGACCAGAACCCCGACAGCAGCAGCGCCCCGAAGGCCGCCACGTGCACGTAGATGAGCGCCGGGACGATCGGCCCCGGCCCGTAGGCGACCCACTCGGCGGCGTGAGCCAGCGCGCTGAGCAGGAACCCGGCCGGCACCAGCCGCTTCGGGCTCGCCCAGGCCAGCAGGTGGGCGTACACGGGCACGGCGAGCACCGACAGCACGGCCGCGAGGATCACCATGCGCGGCAGGTCGGTAGCCGGCAGCGCGCCGAGGAACAGCGCGTCGCGCACCGCCTTGCCGGCGACCTGGTGCGCGAGCATGACGGCCGACACCGTCATGGCCATGCGCGAGAGGGAGCGGATGTCCACGAGCGGCGTCAGCGTACCAGGACGGGCGAGGGCTGTGCTTGCGGGTCGACGGCCGGAATGCGGTGCGAGGACGAGGGCGGCAGGTGCGTGCGCCACCAGCCGTCGGCATCCTCGTCGCACCACTGGTCGGCTTCCGCGCACGCGTCGAGCAACCGGATCAGCGCCCGGGCGCTGGTCGGCCTGTCGCCCGGCTTCTTGGCCAGGCACTGCATGACGACAGCCTCGAGGTCGGCAGCGATCGGCAGCTCGGTGCGCGCCGAGGGCGGCTCCGGCGACTTCTGCACGTGGGCCACGGCCATCGCCGTCGGGCTGGTCTCGTTGAAGACCAGGGTGCCGGTCAACAGGAAGTAGGCGACGCAGCCGAGCGTGTACAGGTCGGCCCGACCGTCGATCCGCTCGTCGCCCATCGCGATCTCCGGCGCGATGTAGCCGGGCGTGCCGGCCGACACGCCGTCCATCGTCAGGTGCGTGAGGTCCTCGGCTTGCGTCGGCTTGACCAGCCCGAAATCGAGCACCTTCACGAAGTCGTGCTGCAGGGCCACCTTGCAGGCCATGATGTTGGAGGGCTTGAGGTCACGGTGCACCAGTCCACGGGCGTGCGCCTCCTCGAGCGACAGGCACACCTGCCGCAGCAGGTGGATGACGCGCGAGCCGGGCTGGGGTCCGAACACCTGCACCAGCTTCTGCAGGCTGACGCCGTCGAGCAGTTCCATGACGAAGTAGAAGTGCCCCTCGCGCGAGGTCCCGAAGTCGTAGAGGTACACGGTGTGCGGGCTCTGCAGGTCGGCCGTGACCCGGGCTTCGCGCTCGAAGCGGCGCACCGCGACGTCGGCCTGCCTGGCCGTCGCGCCGTGCATCAGCTCGGGCCTGATGATCTTGATGGCAGCCTCGCGCGCCAGCATCTTGTGCCGTGCCCGCCAGACCTCCCCCATGCCGCCCTTGCCGATCAGCGACTCGAGGTAATAGCTGCCGAGGTCCTGCGCCTTGCGTGCCGCCGCCTCCATGTGCTCGACGCGACGCGAGATGAAGTAGGCCAGCAGCGCCGCGAAGTACGGCACGAAGATCCAGGCCAGCAGGCGGTTGAGCGGCAGGGGCGCCAGGTCGAGACGGGCCTGGTTGATGAGGTAGGCGATGGGCCACGTCGATGCCGCCAGCAGCGCCACCGACAGCGTGACCAGCGGCGTGTTGGGCACCAGGAAGCCGACGATGACGATCCAGATGGCCAGGTTGGAGCCGCCCCGCACGAACCCGTCTGAGAACGGCAGGCTCGTCTCCAGCGTCGAGATCGAGAAGGCCACGACCAGTTCGAAGACCATGCCCAGCTGCAGCACGGTGGCCGCCGGCACGACACGGTAGCGCTGCAGGGCGATGATCCCCGCGGCGCACAACACGTTTGCCAGCAGCGCCAGGGCATTGACCGGATCGCGCTGGGCCTCGACGATTTCGGGCTGGATCAGCCGCTGGATGACGAAGGCGCCGACGGTGGTCACCGCCGCCAGCAGCGACACCCAGCACAGCCGTGTCGCAGCCTGATTCACCAGGCGCGGCGAGAGGGCCGCCTCGGACGAGACGTGCGGGGAGGTCCCCTGACCGAGCGTGGTGGCGCGGACGACGTCCTGCATGGTGCGTGTGACCTCCCGCCGACCATGATGCCGGACGGGGGCAAGCCTGCCCGGCCGTTCAGGCAGGTCCGCGGAGCGCGGTCAATGGATAGCACAGACGGAGGGGCACGGCCTCCGGTTCGCGCCGGGTCCTCACGACCGAGGCGCTCTCCTGACCAACGAGCCATCCCGGGGGCAGCGAACATCCGTGCGCCCGGGGCGACTGCTCGCTCTGGGAACCAACAGGTACCCGGCTCAGCACTCGGTCCGGAAGTTCCTTTCACTCCAAGGGTGCCGCATGTCCAGATGGTCCTCGAGACTGCTGTCGTCCCGCGCCTCGCTGGCGGCCGCCCTCTCAGCCGTGGCCGTGCCGCGCCCCCCGTCGTACCCGGCCGGTAGACCTCCCGAGGGAACGTCAGCCGAGCACGAAGAGTCCGAAGACGAAAATGCCGAGGAGCGCGAGGAAGAGCGCCAGCCACGCCAGCGCGATCGTCCGCTCCTCGGCCGGCTTGGGTTCACTGATGCCAATCGTCATGTGAATGAGCCTGACGAGGCGCACGAGCGGGTCGAGCATCGCGTCCTTGAATAACACGAACCGAGACGCGCGACCGCGAGGAGTCGACAGGATGCCGTGGATGATGACCGGGGGGGCGCGGGCGGCGATGTTGCTGGTGGCGACTGGCCTGCTCGCCGGATGCGGGGCCAGGCAGGCTGGGGTGAACACCGGCCCCCCGGCCGCCATGACCGCCGGCGCCGTGGCCTCGGCCACCATTCTCGGCGCCTTCGACACGCCGATCACGCTGGTCGACGGACGGTACGAAGGGGCGCCGTACGCGCCGGGAGGGGCCTCCAGGCCCACGGCCACGCTGCTCGCGCCGCTGACCGCCATCGGCGACCTCGATGACGCGCCCGGTGCCGACGCGGCTGCCGTGATCGCCACCAACGAGGGCGGCAACGGCGAGCGCGTCGTGCTGACCGTCGTCGGCCTGCGCGGCGGCAAGGCCACCAGCGTCGGTTCCACCCTGGTCGGCGACCGCACCAGGATCCGCGACCTGCGCCTGGCTGGCCGCGACATCGTCCTCGAGGTCGTCGAGATCGGCCCGAAGGACGCGGCGTGTTGCGCCACGCAGCTGGCCACCAGGACCTACCGCTTGCAGGGCGGCCGACTGGGCCTGCAGTCGTCCGTGGTCACTGGCACGCTCTCGGTCGCCACCCTGGGCGGCGCCGCGTGGACCGCCGTCGAGATCGACGGCACGCCCGTGCCGGCCGGCATCACGGCGCCGACCCTGACGTACGAGAATGGGCGGATCTCTGGCACATCCGGCTGCAACCGCTACACCGGCGCGCTGACCGAGTCGACACCCGGCACCGTGAAGGTCGGGCCGACCGCCGGCACCCGCCGCCTGTGCGCCGAGGAGGCCGCCAACGCCACCGAGACCCGCTACCTCACCGCGCTCCAGGCCGCGACCCGCTACACGTTCCTGGCAGGACGCCTCCACCTGTCAGGCGGCGACGCCAGCGTGACGCACACGATCCTGTTCAGGAAGAATTGACCGGCATCGGGCCGCTTCTCGCGTCCTCCCTGACGTATCCCTGACCGTCGCCCAAGGGCGACGGCTACGTTCCGCCTCCGCCAAGGCTCCGGCGGACAGGCCTTCGTTCGGCGGTCGGCGGTCGGCGTTGCCCGATCCGCGATCCGCGTTGAGCGTTAAACGTCAAACGTCAAACGTTAAACGTCACAACGCGTACGGCTTCCTGAACTTCCGCGAAAGGTACCGGTTCGCATCGTCGTCGCCGACGAACCGCTCGCGCGTGTCGTCCCAGTGCAGCCGGCGCCCGGTGCGATAGGCGATGTTGGACAGCAGGCCCAGCTTCGTCAGCCGATGACCGTAGCGCACGTTGCACGTGGTCTCGAGGTTGCGGGCCTTGATCGCGTCGATGAACTCGCGCAGGTGCCCGGGCGAATCGGGGATGCTCTGGGCAGGCCGCGGGAAGTCCTCGACGAGCTTGCCCTTCACCCACACCTCGTGCCGGCCGTAGTTGGTGACCAGCGTCGCCTCGCTGCCTTCGAACACGCACCCGATACCGCCCATGTGCGTGAAGCCCGTCGGCGGCGCCGGACGCAGGCTGAACGACAGCAGCAGTTCGGGATACTCGAGGAGCGCCTCCATCGTGTCCGGCGTCTCGGTGACGTCGTTGACGACGTATCGCCCGCCCATCGCCGACACGCTGCGCGGCGCCTTCAGGTCGAGCGCCCACACGGCCACGTCGACGATGTGGCACCAGAAGTCGATGAACGTGCCGCCCGAGTAGTCCCAGAAGTTGCGGAAGGACCGGTGCGACCGGAGCGGGTGGTATTCGCGCCGCGGCGCGGGGCCGAGCCAGAAGTCGTAGTCGAGTTCGGCCGGGCGCGTCGCCGGTTCGCCGTTGGTCAGCGGACCGTCCCACGTCTTCCAGCACTGCACGCGGTGGATGCGCCCCAGCGCGCCCGACCTCACCAGCTCCACCACGTTGCGGTAGTTCCGCCCGGTGTTGTGGATGTGGTTGCCCATCTGCGTGACCCGGGCATGGCGGGTCGAGGCGTCGGCCATGGCTCGCCCTTCCGCCACGCTGTACGCAAGCGGCTTCTCGACGAACACGTCCTTGCCGGCCTCCATCGCGCGCACCGCCGTGATGGCGTGCCAGTGATCGGGCGTCTGGATGGCGACCGCGTCGATGTCCTTGCGGGTGAGCAGGCGGCGGAAGTCGCCCTCCCCTGCCGGCGCGTACCCGAGCGCGCCGTTCACCAGCGCGATGGCGGCGTCGCGGTGGCGGCTGTCGACGTCGCAGATGGCCGCGATGCGCACGTCGGGGTGGGTGATGAAGTCCTTGAGGCGCCCCGTGCCCATGCCACCGACGCCAATCAACGCGAGGCGCAACTGGTCACTCGGCGCTGCCGGCTGGGCGAAGGCCGGACGATGGATGACGGAGGCGAGGCCGGCGGCCGCGCCGAGGAACACGCGGCGCGACACGCCGCCCTGCTGATCAGACACGCGTAGGGCTCCGCTTACTTCTTCAGCTCGGCATAGATGGCCGACACGTTGGCCTGGCCTCGACCGATCTGGTAGTCCTTGAACTGCTCCGGCAGCTTCAGGCCCGCGAAGGCCTCCTCTGCCGTCTTGCCGTCCTTGATGGCCTGTTGCACGGCAGCGAGGAACGCGGCGTTGAACTGCCCGAACTCGACGAAGCGGCTCCAGGGCATCACGTCGGCGTGACCGGGGATCACCGTGTCGACGCCGGAGATGCCGGCCGCCGCCTTCTTCAGGGTCTCGGGGTACGCCACGCCCGTGCCGCCGTTCTTCGTGTCGATGAGCGGCGTCCCGAGGCCCGCGAACAGGTCGCCGGTATGCGCCACCCGCAACGCCGGGAAGACGACGATGGTGTCGCCGTTGGTGTGGCCGGGGCCGAAGTGGCGCAACTCGATGCGCTCGTCGCCCGAGCCCAGCGTCAACCGGTCGGTGTAGGTCCGGTCGGGCAGGAACTGCGCCTTCTCGCCGGCGAAGGCCGGCATCTTCTCCATGTTGGCCTTGGTGTTGACGTGCGCCACCACCTCGACCGACGCCGGGAAGTACTCGTTGCTGCCCGTGTGATCCCCGTGCGTGTGGGTGTTGATGATCGTCGTCACCGGCTTGTCGGTGACCGTGCGCACCTGCTGCATGATCCGCTCGCCCCAGTTGGCGAGCTTGGTGTCCACCAGGACCACGCCGGCTCTGGTGATGAAGGCCGCCGTGTTGCCACCGCCGCCCTTCACCACGTACAGGTTGTCCTTGACCTTCAGGATCTCGGCCACCTGCGGCGGCCCGCCCGCCGGTTGCCGCGCCATGATGCCCGCGGCGCCGAAGGCCACGAGGACGCCGATGAGGAAGAACCTTCGCATGTCGCCGCTCCTTGCGTGACGCCTGACCATTGGGCCGGGTGAGACACCCGGCCTTACCTGGGGGCCGAGAGCCACGTGCGCTCGACGAACCACCACGCGCCGGCCAGCAGCACCACCACGGAGCCGACGACCACGATCCGCTCGGCGACCCGCGGCGCGCGACGCCGCACCGCCGCCATGGCGGAGGCGACCACCACCACGATGGCGGCCTGGCCGATCTCCACGCCCAGGTTGAACGCGAACAACGATACCCCAAGGGCGGTCGGTGGCAAGCCCTGCTCGCGCAGCACGCCTGCGAACCCGAAGCCGTGCACGAGGCCGAAGACGAGCGCCACCCAGAGCCGCACGTCGCGACCACGCCCCCCGACCAGCAGCGTGTCGGCGCCGACGAAGACGATGCTGAGCGCGATCAGCGGCTCGACGATGCGGGCGGGCGGGTCGACGATCGACAACGTGGCCAGCGCCAGCGTGACGCTGTGCCCGACCGTGAAGGCCGTGACGATCGCCAGCAGGCGCCGCAGCGTGCCGCCCGGAAGCAGCAGCCCGATGATGAAGAGGATGTGATCGGGGCCGATCGCGATGTGGTGGATGCCCGAGGCGACGAACCGCCGCAGCACGGCCATCCGCCCCTGGCGCGTGCCCGTGAAGTACTCGGCGCGGTAGCGCTGGTTGTCGAGCACGTCCTGCCAGCGCACCTGATCGCCTTCATACACGGTCACGAAGGTCTGGTGATTGGACTCGCCCGGGAACAGACGCGCGCCGATCCCCAGCAGGCCGGGCGACCGTGACAACTGCGCATGCCAGGCGATGGCCACGGCGTCCTGGCCCGGAACAGGCTCCACCCGGTCGATCTGCCAGGTGATGGGCGTGCCGTCCGCCTCGATGGCCGCACGCGTGGTGACCAGGGTGACGATGGCGTCCAGGTGACGCGCCACCGTCGCCGGTTCGGCCAGGGCGCGCGGATCCGGCAGCCCCACTTCGCGGGCCACGTCGATGGTGTGCAGCACCAACGTTCCGTCGAGGCGGGCGGGCGAGACCTTCACGTCGAGGTAACTGAACGGCGCCGGGTGCGCCGCCACCGGCCGCGTCCCCGCCACCAGGATCAGGGCGGCCAACAGGCACGCACGGACCGCGTAGGTCGCGGCGATCGCTTGGCACGAGCGCATCACTGCGGATGCCCGAG
The DNA here is from genome assembly GCF_016865485.1 of Luteitalea sp. TBR-22. Taxonomy (NCBI): domain Bacteria; kingdom Pseudomonadati; phylum Acidobacteriota; class Vicinamibacteria; order Vicinamibacterales; family Vicinamibacteraceae; genus Luteitalea; species Luteitalea sp. TBR-22. The sequence continues at coordinate 3,469,574 of NZ_AP024452.1, forward strand.
GCCCCGGCGGATGGCACGCTCGACCGGCGAGTAGGCGCCATCGGCGCGATCGAGTTGCAGCGGCGCCGCCGGGTGCAACGGCGGCTGGGCGAGGAATCGCGGCATCGTCCCGTGGTGCGGTTGCGCCGCGTGGACCAGGAACGGATGGCAGAGGAACACGTCGCCGGCGCGTCCGGTGGCGAAGGCGAGCGGCCGCGCCAGCGTCGACGGCGGGAATCGCTGGGCCAGTTCCATGAACGTCAGCCCGTCCGGGCCGGCCGGCTGCAGCAATCGCGGGATGTCCAGGTGCGACCCCACCAGGAGCCGCGTCGGGGCGTCGTCGGGGCCCGTATCCGAGAACAGGAAGAGCATCAGCAACGCGCGGCCGCGGGAATCCACCGTGAGGCGCATGGAGCCGTCGGCGGCGTAGAAGCCGGCGTCGACGTGCCAGCCGGCGTCGCCGGGGTCCTCTGGCGAGGGGAACCGCACGGGACAGGTGCCGAGGCTGACCCGCGGGGTCCAGCGGCCGGGGCCCACCAACACGTCGAAGGCGGCGTGGAGGGCCGGCGTATTGGCGGCGGCGCGGAATGGTTCGGCGGCCTGATCGCCGAGGCGGACCACGGGACGTGTCCAGGTGCTCCGGTCGCGCGGGTCGCACCCCGTCTGCGGCCACAACAGGGCGCGACACTCGGCGGCGACCGCTGGCGGAAACGCCTCGCGGACCACCACGAACCCGTCGTCTTCGAAGCGCGTGGCGTTGACCGGTGACGACACGGCCGCATTGTGCCGCACAGCCGAGCAGGACGCACGTCGAGGCGACGAGAAGTGCAAGTCGCCGGCCCGAGCTTCGCGGGCACTACATAGCTGTATACTTAGTTCACTTTATACGTGCCCCTGCACGCTCGACGAGGCGGAAACCTTATTCAAACCATGGGATCCGAACCTGGCGTAGCGACCGTCGGTCGGCCAACACGCCCGCCATGCATCCCGCGGGCAGCGTGCCTCGGGGCAGGCCGCGGTCAGTGCCGCGCGCACCCGGGCGCCCCCGCGATCCTGTCGAGTTCCCTTGGATTGCGTCGAGATAAGTATACGTGCATGTATACTTTTCCACAGGAGTACTTCATGCCTCAGGTGACGTTGTACGTGAAGGACAGCGATCAACCGGTCTGGGAGTCGGCCAGGAGCCTGGCGGCGGCGCGCGGCGAGAGCCTGTCTGCCCTGGTCACCACCGCGCTCGAACTGGTCGCCGGACGCCGGGACGCGCGGCCTGCGCCCCGCGGTGAGATGGCGCCGGTCGAACTGGTGGGTTGGGACTTCCGCAACCGTGACGTGCCCAGGACGCTTCGCTTCACGGGCGTGAAGGTGGCGCAAGTGGGTACACTCTCGGCGTACCTCACGCGAGCGCAGAAGATCATCCTCGAGGAATGGGAACTCCTCGACGAGCGCTACGTGGCCGTGTTCGATTCCTACGAGGCGCTGCAGGCCCACCCGGTCGCGCAGGCCCTCGACAGCCGCCTGCTGGCCGACATCGCTGCGGCCGTGGGCACCCCCTTCGTGGAGACCATCGAATGAGACCTGCCCTGCTTGCCGTTGCCGCCCTGCTCCTCTCCTCCGTTCCCGCCGCGGCCCAGACCGCCATCGACGGCATCCGCACCGAGTTCGCAGCCGTGAAGGCGCAGGTGATGACGGCGGCCAACAAGGCCCCCGAATCGATCTACGGATTCCAGGCGACGCCGGAGGTCTTCACGCTGCGCAAGCAGTTCCTGCACATCGCCGACGCGAGCTACAGCATCTGTTCCGGGCTGGCGGGCACGCCCGGCAAGCGGCCCAAGGTCGACGCCGACGCGCCACTGGCCAAGGCCGACGTGCTCGCCGCGCTGACCGGCGCGTTCGACTACTGCGACGCGGCACTGAAGGCCGCCACCGACGCGACGCTGGCCGAGACGGTGAAGACGGCCAACGGCACCGCGCGCGTCAAGAGCTACTACGCGGCGCATCTGCTCGCCCACACGGGCCTGCACTACGGCAACGTGGTCACCTACATGCGCCTGAACAAGCTGTCCCCGGGCGAGCAGTAGGACAGGCTCCGACCATGCGTGCGCGTCGACCTGAAGGTCGACGCCTACGCATTTCTGCTCGTACCTGCCGACCTTCAGGTCGGCAGGCAGCGCGCGCTACGCCAGCAGCGCGTCGACGACCTTCCCGTGCACGTCGGTCAACCGGAACCGGCGGCCCTGGTGAAAGTACGTGAGCCGTTCGTGGTCCACGCCGAGCAGCCGCAGCATCGTCGCGTGCAGGTCGTGCACGTGGACGCCGCCGTCGACGATGTTGTAGCCGAAGTCGTCGGTGGCGCCGTGCACGTAGCCGGCCTTCACGCCGCCGCCGGCCATCCACATCGAGAAGCAGCGCGGATGGTGATCGCGCCCGTAGTTGGTCGCCGTCAGCTTCCCCTGCGAATAGCTGGTACGACCGAACTCCCCGCCCCACACCACGAGCGTGTCGTCGAGCAGGCCGCGTCGCTTCAGGTCGGTCACCAGTGCCGCGCTCGCGCGATCGGTCTCGCGGCACTGCCGCTCGATGCCTTTCGGCAGGCTGTCGTGCTGATCCCAGCCCTGGTGATACAGCTGGATGAACTTCACGCCCCGCTCGGCGAGGCGCCGCGCGAGCAGGCAATTGGCGGCGAAGGTGCCCGGCTGCCGCGCGTCGGGGCCGTACAGCTCGAAGGTCTCCGCGGTCTCGCCCGACAAGTCCATCACGCCCGGCACGCTGGCCTGCATCCGGTACGCCATCTCGTACTGTGCGATGCGCGCGTCGACCTCCGCATCGCCGATCTGCGCCGCTGCCTCGGCCTGCAGGTCGCGCAAGCGGTCGAGGAGCGCGCGCCGTGACTGCGGACTCACGCCGGCAGGATTGGCCAGGTACAAGACCGCGTCCTTGCCGCTGCGGAACTGCACCCCCTGATGCTGCGACGGCAGGAAGCCGCTCCCCCACAGCCGGGAGTACAGCGGCTGATCGACCTTTCCTGGCGTGATCAGCACGACGAAGGCCGGCAGGTCATCGGTGTCGCTGCCCAGGCCGTAATGCACCCAGGCGCCCATGCTCGGGCGCCCGGCGATCTGCGACCCGGTCTGGAAGAACGTGATCGCCGGATCGTGGTTGATCGCGTCCGTGTACATGGACCGCACGACGCAGAGCTCGTCGATCACGCGCGCCGTGTGCGGCAGCAGGTCGGAGACCCAGGTGCCCGACCGGCCCGCCCGCGAGAACCCGAACTGCGAGCCGGCCAGCGGCAACGACGACTGGTTGCCGGACATGCCCGTGAGCCGCTGCCCCTGGCGCACCGAATCGGGCAGTTGTTCGCCGTTGCGCGCCCGCAGTACCGGCTTGTCGTCGAACGTCTCCATCTGCGACGGGCCGCCCGCCATGAACAGGTAGATGACCCGCCTGGCGCGAGGCGTGAAGTGCAGCGCGCGACCGAGGACGCCGGGCGTCGCCGTGGGGCCCGCCGCTGCGGCGACGCGCGGGTGCACGAGACTGCCGAGGGCCACGCTGCCCAGGCCCATGCCGACGCGTTGCAGCAGCGCACGCCGCGAGAGACCGGCGGTGGGCAGATCGCCCGTGCAGTGATGGATGCTCATCCGGCCCGCCTCATCGGGTGACCACGAAGGCCTCGGTGTTCATGATCAACGTCGTCACGGCCATCGTCGCCGCGACGTCGATGACCGGCAGCCGCGCATCGCGCGGACGCTCGCCGACGGCGAGCCACTGCGCGGCCGCCTTCGGATCGGCCGCCGCGAACCGACGTTGCTGCGCGGCCGCCTCGGCGAGCACCCGCGCCTCGGCGGCCGTCGGCGGACGGCCGGCCAGTGCGAGAAAGGCCGCGCGATGGCGCGCCTCCGGGTCGGATGGATGCGCGCGCACCAACCGCTCGGCGAGGACCCGCGCCGCCTCGACGAACTGCGGGTCGTTCAACAGCACGAGCGCCTGCAGCGGCGTCTGCGTCGTCTCGCGCCGCGCCACGCACACCTCGCGCGAGACCGCGTCGAAGGTCGTCATCGACGGCGGCGGCGACGTGCGTCGCCAGAACGTGTAGAGGCTGCGCCGGTACAGCGCGGCGCCGTGATCCTGCACGTACTTCTGCCCCGTGCCCGACTGCTCCCAGAGCCCCTCGGGCTGATAGGGCTTCACGCTGCGCCCGCCGACCCGCCGCACCAGCAGCCCACTCGCCGCGAGGGCGCTGTCGCGCACGTGCTCGGCGGGCAACCGCACGGCCGGCCCGCGCGCGAGTCGCAGATTCTCTGGATCCTGTCGCACCAGGTCGGGAGACGCGTCGGAGGCCTGCTGGAACGTCTGCGAGCCGACGATCAGGCGGTGCATCGCCTTGACGTCCCAGCCGCTGTCGATGAAGCGAGCGGCGAGCCAGTCGAGCAGCTCGGGGTGCGTCGGCTGGCGTCCCTGGCTGCCGAAGTCCTCGGCCGAGGCCACCAGGCCGCGACCGAAATGCATCTTCCAGATGCGGTTGACGGCGACCCGCGCCGTGAGGGGGTTGTCGCGGCTGGTGAGCCAGCGCGCCAGGCCGAGCCTGTTGCGCGGCTGATCCTTCGGCAAGGGCGGCAGGCTGGCCGGCGTGTCGCGCGGCACCACCGGGCCGGGCGCGTCGTAGGCGCCGCGCGCGAGCAGGTGCGCCGGACGCGCCTCGGGCAGTTCCTCCATCACCATCAGTTCCGGGACGAGCCTGATTCGCCGCTGCTCCTCGACCCGCGCCTGCCGCAATTGCGCCTGCAGCCGCTGCGCCTCGGGCGACACCCTCGCGAGGTAATGGGCGCGCGCCGCTTGCGGCTCCCCGGGAACACGTCCGGCGACTTCCGCCGCCGTCAGCGCGACGTCGTACACGCGCAGGTCGTCGACCAGCCCGTTCCTGAATCCACTGTCGCGGAAGCGGGCACCGATTGTCAGCGGCGTCGGCCTGGCCTGCAGGTCGCCGGCCGCCGGGTCGTACAGGATGTCCTTGTAGAGCCGGTCACGGACGATGTCGACCGGCACGGGCGTGCCGTCGAGGTAGAGCGCGAGCCCTGACGCCCGGCTCGACCCGTCGTACGTGACCACCACCGAGGACCAGGCGCCGCGGGGCAACGGCTCGCGCGCACGAATGGCGATGGCGTTGCCGGGCCAGAAGTGCACGAGCGCGGCCGAGGGCCGGCCGTCCTCGAGGGTGAGCTCGAATCCGCGACTGCCCGCGTCGGTCCAGGCACGCGACTGATGAATCACGACGGCGCGATCCTGCCGCTCGGTCGGCTTGATGCGCAGGGCCACGGAGAAGGCGTCGGTGCGCGAGAACTGACGGACCGACCCGAGCACGGCGGCGTTGTCGCCGCTGAAACGCAACGCCTTGCCGCCGCTTGCCTCCCCATCGTCCACCAGTGCCGGGCCATCCTGGAGGGTGGCGCTGTCCTTTCCGGACAGGCCGGGCGTCGTGCCGTTCACGACGGTGTCGAAGGGGAACGCGGCGATCGGTGACGGGGACACGATGGCCGACGGGCTGCGCTGCCAGCGCTGGAACGCCGGATCGGTGGAAGGCGCGAGCCCCTCGAGCCGATGCTCGAGCGCGGCGATGCGGCGCACCACGCGCGCGTGCGCCGCCTCCTGCGCGTGCGAGGGCCACAGCAGCAGCGACGGCGACGGCGTCGCGTTGGTGAAGTGCGAGTAGAGGCCCGACTCGTCGATGCTGTTGAAGAACGCAAACAGCGAGAAGTAGTCGCGTTGGGTGATCGGGTCGAACTTGTGGTCGTGACAGCGGGCGCATTCGAGCCCGAGGCCGAGCATCGCCGTGCCGAACGTGTTGACGCGGTCGGCCACGTACTCGGTGCGGAACTCGGCCTCGATGCTGCCGCCCTCGTTGGTCTGGCGATGGAGGCGGTTGAACGCCGTGGCGATCCGCTGCGCGCGCGTCGCGCCCGGCAGCAGGTCACCCGCGAGCTGCCACGTCAGGAACTGGTCGTAGGGCAGGTTGGAGTTGAAGGCGCCGATCACCCAGTCGCGGTAGGGCGACATGTCCCGCGTCACGTCGGCCTGGTAGCCGTACGTGTCGGCGTACCGGGCCAGGTCGAGCCAGTCGGCCGCCATCCGCTCGCCGTACGCGGGCGAGGCCAGCAGGCGCTCGATCGCCGCTGCGTAGCGAGCCTCGGACGGGTCGGCGCGGAACGCCTCGAGTTCGGCGGGCGTCGGCGGCAAGCCGGTGAGCGAGAAGGTCACGCGCCGGAGCAGCACGTCCGGCGCAGCGCGGGGCGACGGCGCGATGCCGTCCCCGGCGAGCGCGGCGCGCACGAAGGCGTCCACCGGATGCGACGGGCCCGTGGACGTGGGCGGCACGGCCGGCGCGACGATCGGCTCCCACGACCAGTGCCCGCGGAACTCCGCGCCTTCGACGACCCACTGGCGCAGCAGGGCCTTCTCCGCGTCCGAGAGCGACAGGTGGGCGTCGGCCGGAGGCATCACGTCCTCGTCATCGGGCGCGAGGGACACGCGGCGGATCAACTCGCTCCGCTCGGGCGCGCCTGGCACGACCACCGCCGTGCCGACCTCGAGTTCCTGGAAAAGCCCGTCGCGGGTGTCGAGACGCAGGCGGGCCTTGCGCGTCCGCGGGTCGGGGCCATGGCAGCGGAAGCAACGGTCCGACAGCAGCGGCCGGACGTCGCGGGTGAACGAGACGCGGGTCGAGGTCGCCGCCGACGACGCCTGGCCCGGCGCGGAGGCCGCCGTCGCGGCAGCGAGGGCCGAGGCCAGGAGGCCGGTCGCCAGCCCCCACGACGCCGCCCGCCGCAGGAAGGTCATGCGCGCATTCTGTGAAGCCGTTGGTAGGCTGTCAAACTAGACCGCCATGGACATCCTGTCCGCGTTGCGCCCGTGAACGACCACGCCAGGCCGACCGACGTGCACGCCGTGCATGCCGCGCTGCGTGGCTGGCAGCAACGGGTGCAGGCAGTCATCGAGATCGCCCGCGACACCGACGACCTGGCGGCTCGCCTGCCCGTCCTCGATGCGCTGGCCGATGAACTGGTCGCGGACATCTCTCGTGCCGTCGAAGGACTCGACGTGCTGGCGCACCGCCCGGGCGTGACGTTGCCCGAGGGCACCGACCTGCTACGGGAGGCGCTGGGCAAGGCGCACGACCTGCTCCACGGCATCACGCTGTGGCACCGTGGCCCGAGCGTCGCGGCGCTGCGCAAGGCGCGCGACCACTTCGCGGCGGCAGGGCGAGCGCCGCGCACCTGATGGCCGCGGCGTCGGCCGCACGGCGCACCACCACCGCGGCGGCTCAGGCGGGCGTGACGTCGGGCTGGCCCATCGGCACCCCTCGCGGCCGTCCAAGGGCGGCGAGCCGCTCGGCGACGCGCTCTTCGGGATACCCCTCCTGCTCGGCCGCCAGCAGGCGCTCCACGCACAGTGGCACCAGGCGCTGCCATTCCGGGCCGTCGATGCCGAGGCGCGCGGCCAGGTCGCGGATGCGGTCGGGCGTCCACGAGCAGACGATTGCCGCCACGTCCTCCTCGGGCACGGCGTCGATCCCGTCCGCCGGCGAAGACGCCGGCAGGCGCTTGAAGCGTGTCTCCTCGCTGTCGAGCCATCCCTGCCAGGTTGCATCGCGCTCGGGCGACGAGGACGGCCGGTGGCGGGCCGCCCCCACCAGGTCGAGGGCCGCCGTACGGCACTGCTCGCGGATCGCCAGCGTCTCGGCCGAACCGTAGCGCGCGCAGGCCGCCATCAGCGCCGCCAGGTCATCCAGCCGTGCCTGGCAATGGGTCGGGTCCGAGCCATGCGCGTCGGAGGCCGAGGCGGCCAGGACGTCGGCGGCGCGCTGCCGCAAGACCTCGCACTCCTGCGCGTCGTCGGCACGGGCCTGCGCGAGGGCGTCGGGTGTCACGACGCGGCGCTCGGGCGCGAACAACACGTTGCCATCGCGGTGCAGGAGGAGACGCTCGCGTGGACCTGCCTCCACCACGACCGCCGAGGCGGCCTCGGCAGCAGGCGTGGCTGTGCCCGGCGTCGCCACCCCGGCCAGCGCATCGATCGTCGGCGCCAGGTGTTCCTCGAGCGCGCGCAGGCAGGTCGCCAGTTGGCGGTCCACGTCGGCGGCGACGCCAAGGCGCCCCTCGTACGGACTCCCCGCGTTCGCGCCGAGCAGGCTGCGGGCGACGCGCAGCGTGTGCGGCGGGTCGCCCTCCTCGGGATGTCGCATGGCCTCGTCCGCACGGGTGAACGCACCGTCGAGCGTGGCAAACCACCGGGGGCCGTCGAAATTGCCGCCCTTCAGTCGCAGGCGCGCGCGCATGGCGGCGCGCAGCTGCTCGACGAAGGCATCGCCGTGCCGTCGCCGTGCGGCCTCGCGCACCAGCCAGCCGGCATGCAACAGGAACCAGAAGGGCGCGGGGCCGCGTACCGGCTCGGGAAGGACGGCCGCCAGCGCCTCGAGTTCGGCGTCGCTCAGCCCGAAGTGATCGAACAGCACCTGGTCGACGATGACGTCGGCGACGTGGGCGGCTTCCCTGCCCCATGCCGGGTTGGCCGTGCCCGCGCCACGAGGCACGACGAGGGCGCCGACCCCCGCCACGAGGATCGACACGCTGCCGGCGACGAGGCTGCCCTCCGCCAGCGAGAGTAGACCGAACAGGGCGAGCAACCCCAAAAGCACGTCGAGGAGGCGGGTCATCGGTGAAACGCGACGCGTCGCGCCCCACGGGCGGGTCGCATCCCCGGGGTAATCGGCACGTCGAGCCCCGCTACGCAGGCGACAGCCCGCCCCCCCGCAGCACGCGGCACGCGGCACGGCTCGGCGGCCGCGGCGGCCGACCGGAGTGGCGAAATTGTGAGGGGGGGAGGATTGGTCGGGATGGCGAGATTCGAACTCGCGACCCCCTGAACCCCATTCAGGTGCGCTACCAGGCTGCGCTACATCCCGACCGGCGCCGTACGGCGCGAACGCAGAGTGTACCGCAACCAAGGCGCCGGGGGCTAGGGTCCGGTCACGAGGGGCGACCGGCGTTCCACAATGGCTCCATGACCTCGCCGCGCCTGTCCGTGCTCGACCTCACGCCCTTCCCGTCCGGGTCCACGGCAGGAACGGCCCTGCGCGAGTCCGTGACGTTGGCGCAGCACGTGGAGGCCCTCGGGTATCACCGCTTCTGGCTCGCCGAGCACCACAACACGGGCGCGCTCGCGTGCCCGGCACCCGAGATCCTCATCGGCCAGGTCGCCGCCGCCACCCGCACCCTGCGCGTCGGGTCCGGCGGCGTGATGCTGCCCAACTACAGTCCGCTGAAGGTCGCCGAATGGTTCCGCGTCCTCGAAGCCCTGCATCCGGGTCGCATCGACCTCGGCATCGGTCGCGCCCCCGGCACGGACCAGCGCACTTCGCTGGCATTGCGCCGCTCGCCTCAGGCCCTCATGGCCGAGGACTTTCCGGACCGCGTGCAGGACCTGCTCGCCTACCTGGAGGACGCGCCGACCGCCGATGGCGGTCGTGCGGTGCTCGCCATGCCGACGGGCGTGCCTGCCCCGCCGGTGTGGATGCTGGGCTCGAGCACGTTCGGGGCGCGACTGGCGGCGACGCTGGGACTCGGCTTCGCCTTCGCGTACCACATCGACCCCGCCCCGGCGCTCGCAGCCTTCGAGATCTACCGCACCGCATTCCGCCCGACGCCGCGACGGGAGTCACCCGAGGCCATCCTGGCCGTGTCGGCGATCTGCGGCGAGTCGAGGGCGCATGCCGAGGACCTCGCGTCGAGCGGCGACCTGCTCTGGGTGCGGTTCCTCGGGGGCGACGTGCACCAGCGGGTGCCGTCGGTCGCGGAAGCACGCGCCTACGCCTTCACCGCCGGCGACCGCGCCATCGTCGGTCACGTCCGCAGTCGCCTGCTGCTCGGCACCGCCGCGGACGTGGCCGAACAGGCACGCGGTCTGGCGCGCGCCTTCGGGGCATCGGAGGTGATGGTCACCACCGTGGTCCACGACACCGCAGAACGTCGCGCGAGTTACACGCGGTTGATGGAAGCCTGGCGAGGCTGACGAGCGGGCGCGGGGCGGAGGGAGGAACCCTGGCCGGTCCCGGGCAGCAGCGGATCAGGCGCGTCGCGAGCGCCGGGCGGGCGCCGGGGGCGGGGTCGCGCCGGGCGGCCCCAGCAGGTCCAGCAGCGAGCGCATGTCCTGTTTGACCTTGGCCAGCTTCAGACGCGCCTCCTCGGACACGACCGGCTCGGGCGCCGAGGCGACGACCGGAGCGGCCACCTCCCGCGCCGGGGCACCCCGGCCGGTCACCGGCCTGGCGTTGGCGGCTTCGGCGGCCTGCAACTCGGCGGCGAGGGTGAAGAGGTCGTCCGGGGCCGGTGGCTGCTCGGCCTCGAAGCGACGGCGGACGCCCGAGAGCGTCAGCCCTTCGGTGAAGACGAGCTCACGGATGCGCAGCACCCGCTCGACATCGGCGCGCCTGTAGATTCGCGGGCCGCCGGGGGTCTTCGACAACCCCAGGTCGGGGAACTCCGATTCCCACGAGCGCAGCACGTACGGCTGGATCTGCGCGAGCTCGCACACTTCCCCGGCCTTGAACGCGGGCTTGTCCGGAATCACCACGTCGGGCACGGTGAAAGTATAGGACCTGTCAAAGGCGAACGTTCAGTCTTTCGACGTCGGTCGTGCCTTCCTGACCCTCTTGCCCTCTTCGCCCTTCGGACTCTGACGACGCCCCTCGCGCCTGCGGACGCTGATGCGGATCGGCGTGCCCTCGAACCCGAAGGTCTCGCGCAGGCTGTTGATGAGGAAGCGCTCGTACGAGAAGTGGAAGCCGGTCGCCACGTTGGTGAAGAACACGAACTGGGGCGGCGCGACACCGGTCTGTGCGGCGTAGAGGATCTTGACGTGCTTCTTGTCGGGACTCGACGGTGGATGCTCGCGCGCGAGGCGCTCGACGAAGCGGTTGAGTTCGCCCGTCGTGACGCGCTTCTTGCGGGCCGCGGCCACCCGATCGACGGTCTCGAGCAGCTTGGGCGCGCGCTCGCCGGTGAGCGCCGAGATGTGCAGCAGCGGCGCGTAGTCGAGGAACTTCATCCGGAAGCGCTGCTCCTCGTCGAAATCCTTGTAGTAGCGGTCGCCCTCCCCCTTGGTGAGGTCCCACTTGTTGGCCGCGATGATCATCCCGCAGCCGAGGCGTTCCGCCTCACCGGCAATGGCCGCGTCCTGGTCGGTGGCGCCCTGCGACGCATCGATCACGAGCACGGCGACGTCGGCCCGCTCCATGGCGCGCTTGGCCGTGAGCACGCTGACCATCTCGACGGCGTGAGCGCTGGCCACCTTGCCCGGCCGCCGGATCCCGGCCGTGTCGACGATGCGGAACGTCCGCTTGTGCCACTGCAGCACGGTGTCGATGGCGTCGCGCGTGGTGCCGGGGATGTCGCTGACGATGAGCCGCTCCTCGCGCAGGAGCCGGTTGACCAGCGATGACTTGCCGACGTTGGGCCGGCCGACGATGGCGACCGCGATCTCGTCCGGGTTCTCCTCGCTGCCGCTGCGGCCGACCTTGCCGGCCGCCTTCAGCTGCGCCAGCGCCTCGTCGAGCAGTTCCGGCACGCCCGTGCCGTGCTCGGCCGCGATCTCGAAGACGTGGTCGAAGCCGAACGAGAAGAACTCGTACATGCGGTCGCGCGCGCGCTTGTCGTCGGCCTTGTTGACGGCGAGCAGCACCGGCGCGCTGGTCGTGCGCACGGCGGCCGCAATCTCGTCGTCGCCCGGCAGGCGACCTTCGCGGCCATCGACCACGAAGATGATGAGGTCGGCCTGCGCAATGGCGCGCTTGCCGTGTTCCACGACCATGTCGTGCAGCGGATCCTCGGTGTGGCCGAAGATGCCGCCGGTGTCGACCAGGCGCAACGGCACCTCGTTCCAGGACGCCTCGTGCGCGAGGACGTCGCGCGTCGTCCCGGCCATCGCGTTGACGATGGCGCGGCGGGTCCGCGTGATGCGGTTGAAGAGCGTCGACTTCCCCACGTTGGGGCGTCCGACGAGCACCACGGTGGGCAGCGCGCGGGCGGAGGGTCCTGTCATGCGGGCATCTTGCGGATTGACACTGCTAAACCCCTGAATCTATGCTTCTTAGCGGCTGACGATGATCAAGGTCGACATCATCAACGAAGTGGCGACGATTGCCGACATCACCAAGGTGAAGGCCGAGATCGCCGTCGAGGCCGTCTTCGAGGCGATGCGCGAGGCCATGAAACGTGGCGAGCGTATCGAATTGCGCGGCTTCGGCGTCTTCCAGGTGAAGCCCCGCAAGCGCGGCATTGGCCGCAACCCCCGGACGGGCAAGGAGGTGCGCATCCCGCCGGGCCGCACCATCCGGTTCAAGCCGGGCAAGGATCTCCAGAACATCGGCGGCTGAACTTCCTCCGCCCGTGTCCACGCCTCCCCTGCCTCCGCCCCCCTTCGGCCCCGGCGACGAACCGGATCCGTTCTCCGACGCGCGCCAGGTTCGCTGGTCGGCGCAGGATCAGGCGTGGACGACCGGCCCACTCACGCCACCCGTGGAAGCCCCCGTCCGCATCGGTTCACGCGGCTGGGTCCACCTGCTGCTGCTCGTGCTCACGTTCGTCACGATGACGTGGGCCGGATCGAGCTTCTTCCTGAACTACGTCTCGGCCGTGGGCACGCGGCGAGTGGTGGTCACGGCCCCCGTGGCCTTGCTCGGCGGCCTCTGGTTCAGCGTGCCGGCGCTGTTGATCCTCGGCTCGCATGAACTCGGGCACTACTTCGCGTGTCGATATTACCGGATCCCGGCATCGCTCCCGTATTTCGTGCCGGCTCCGATGTTCTCGATCGTCGGTACGCTCGGGGCGGTGATCCGGATGGCGCTGCCGCGCACCCGACGCGCCCTCTTCGATGTCGGCATCGCCGGTCCGCTGGCCGGCTTCCTCGTGCTGCTGCCCCTGGCCATCTACGGCGTCTCGCATTCGTACGTCGTGCGACTGCCCCGCCAGTTCGCGCTGCAGGGCGGACTCAACCTCGGCGATCCGCTGCTGCTGACCTTGCTGCAGAAGTTCTACTTCGGCGCCCTGCCGGACCGTGCGTTGTTCGTGATGCACCCCACGGGCTTTGCCGCGTGGTTCGGCCTGCTTGCGACGGCCCTCAACCTCTTTCCGGCCGGGCAACTCGACGGCGGCCACATCGTGCACGCGATCGTCGGACGCGCCTCGCGCTACGTGACGCTCGTGTCGGTCCTGATCCTGCTGGGGCTGGCCGTGTTCGTGTCGTACAGCTGGGCGGTGTGGACGGTGCTGCTGGTGCTGATGACCTACGCGTTCGGCCTCGATCACCCGCCGGTCGGCGAGGAACACCTGCCCATCGGGAACGTGCGCCTCGCCCTGGCCGTCGTCGCCGTGGCGATGTTCGCCCTCAGCTTCACGCCGGTGCCGATCAGCCCGATGGACTTCGTCGGCGGCCGGTAGCTGACACGAGCAATTTGAAATTCGAAATTTGAAATTGATCGGCGGCCGCCCTGTCGGCCGTGCCGCTCAAGGCGCCAAGCGGGGCGACCGGCCGAAGGCCGTCGCCCGCGAGAATTTCAAATTTCAAATTTCAAATGACCACCCTCAGAGCATCGTCAGCGGATCGACGTCGACCGTCACGCGCTTCTGCAAGGACGGCATCCCGCTGATCGCCTGGCGGGTCGCCTGACGCATCGCCGCGCGGTCGCGGCCCTTCAGGAACAGCTGCACGCGCGACTCGCCGCGCAACCGCCCGAGCGGCGCCGGCGCCGGCCCGAGCACGCCGAAGCGCTCCGCCGCGAGTGACCGCAGCGTGTCGGCAAGCTGTCCGGCCTCCTTGAGCGCGGTCGCCAGCGACGCGTGCCGCACCACGATGTTGATCAGCGACAGCCAGGGCGGGTACCGCATGCGCTCGCGGTACTCCATCTCGCGCACCACGAACTCGTCGTAGGCCTGCCGCGCCGCCATGCCGATCGCATAGTGGTGCGGATGCAGCGTCTGCACCAACGCGGTGCCGCGGATGTCCCCCCGGCCCGCCCTGCCGGCCACCTGCGTGAGCAACTGGAACGTGCGCTCCGCAGCGCGGAAGTCCGCGACGCCGAGGCCGATGTCGGCCGACACCACGCCGACCAGCGTCACCTGCGGGAAGTCGTGGCCCTTGGCAATCATCTGCGTGCCGACCAGCACGTCGAGCTCGCGACGCGCGAACCGCGCGAGCACCTGCCCGATGGCGCCGCGCCGCTGCATCGTGTCACGGTCCACCCGCGCCACGCGCGCGCCCGGCACCGCCTCGAGCACCGACTGCTCCACCCGCTCGGTGCCCACACCCGTGTACTCGAGGAACTCGCCTTTGCACGAGGGGCACGCCGTCGGGAGCGCGGCTGCGTACCCGCAGTAATGACACCGCACCTGTCCGGCGCGACGATGCACCGTGAGCGTCACCGCGCAGTTGGGGCACTCGGCGCTGTTGCCGCAGCCGCGACACAGCAGCGATGGCGCGTACCCGCGTCGGTTGAGGAGCACCATCGCCTGTTCGTGACGGGCGACACACGCCTGCAACGCCTCGCGCAACGGCTGGCTCAACACGACGTCCGGCCCCTCGGTGGCGAGCACGTCGCGCATGTCGATGGTCTCCACCTCGGCGAGCGGGCGATCGTTGACACGCTGCCGCATCTGCACGAGGCGATACCGTCCCTCCGACGCATGGCGCCACGTCTCGAGCGACGGGGTGGCCGACCCGAGCACGGCCAGCGCCCCGGCGTCCCGCGCCCGCACCAGCGCGGCGTCGCGCCCGTGGTAGCGCGGGCTCTCCTCCTGCTTGTAGGCGGTGTCGTGCTCCTCGTCGACGATCACCAGCCCGACGTCGGGCAGCGGCGCGAACACCGCCGATCGCGTGCCGATGACCACGTCCACTTCGCCGCGGCGGATGCGGTGCCATTGGTCGTAGCGCTCGCCGTCGGACAGCCCGGAGTGCTGGATCGCGACGCGTTCGCCGAACGCCCGCCGGAACAGCGACGCGACGGCGGAGGTCAGGGCGATCTCGGGCACCAGCAGCAGCACGCCGCGGTTGCGCGCCAGCGCCGCGCGCGCCAGCCGGAGGTAGACCTGCGTCTTGCCGCTGCCGGTCACGCCGTGCAACAAGGCCGCGTGGAACCCGCGCTCGAGCAGCGGCTCGAGCGTCGCCAGCGTCGCCTCCTGCTCGCCCGTCAGCGGGAGGAATGCCGGCGCGGCCAGCGCGTCGGACACGCCCGCCGAGCCGCTCGCGAACGGGTCGCGCTCCACGGCGCGCCACTCCACGGTGGCCAGGCCCATCGCGACCAACCGACGCACCACCTCGCTGCCGATGCCCTGGTCGCGCAGCACGTTGGCGTCGACGCCCTCGGGTGAGCCCACCAGCACGGCGCACGCCGCGGCCTGTCGTGCCCCGAGGCGCTGGCTCGCGGGCTCGCTGGCGAGCGCGGTGGGCCGAATCCACCGACGCTTGCGCGCCGCGTCGGCCTTCCCGGTGACCACGGGTTGCAGCCGCACCTGGCCCAGCCTGAGCAGGCGACGCACGGCGCGCGAGACCACGTCGGGCGTCACGTCGGTCGCACGCAGGCGCGTCGCGACGGCACGTGGCACCTGCCGCCGCAGGACCGGTCCCTTCTCGCGCAACAGCGCGAGCACCGCCTCGTCGACCTGATCGTCGAGCGGCAACTCGAAGGCACCGTGCACCTCCACCTCACCCGCGTCCTCGGCCAGGGTGAGGGTCATGTCGCCGCGCAGCCAGCCCTTGGGCGGCATCGCCGCCGAGATCACCTCGCCCGGCCCGGCGAGGTAGTACTCGCCGACCCACAACGCGAGGTCCACCACCGGCTCGGGCAGGAACGTAACGTCGTCGAGCACCTCCAGCACGTCCCGCAAGCGGTCCGGGACGTCGTCTGGCGGGGCGTTGTCGTGGGTGACCAGGCCGGTGACCTTGCGCGGGCCGACGGGCACGATGACGCGCGTGCCGCGGGGCGCCTGCAGGCCGTCCGGCAGGCGATAGGTCAGCAGGCCGAGCCCCGGGACGGGCACGGCCACGCGGACCAGGCGCATCAGCGCGCCTCGCCGCCCTCGACTGCGGCGGGGCCCGTCTCGCCGGGGGCCTGTCGCAGGAGGGAGCGCACCAGCTTCATGTCCTCCCACGTCTCGCGCTTCTTGTCCGGGCTGCGGAGCAGGTACGCGGGATGGAAGGTCGGCACGAGCGTGGCGCCGCGGAACTGGTGGACACGTCCGCGCAGCTTGGTGATCGGCGTGTCGGTGCGCAACAGGCTCTGCGCGGCGAACTTGCCGAGCGCGACGATGACGCGGGGACGCACGAGGTCGATCTGCCGGAAGAGGAACGGCTCGCACACCGCCACTTCGTCCGGCTCGGGGTTGCGATTGCCAGGCGGCCGGCACTTGATGACGTTGGCGATGTACACGTCGTCGCGACGCATCTCGATCGCCTCGATGATCTTCGTGAGCAGCTGCCCCGCCCGACCGACGAACGGGACGCCCTGCTCGTCTTCGTCCGAGCCGGGGGCCTCGCCGACGAACATCAGGTCGGCCTGCGGGTTGCCGACGCCGAAGACCACCTGCTTGCGCCCGAGCTGACAGAGCTTGCAGCGCGTGCACTGTGGGCCGATGTGGGCGCGCAGGGCCTCGAGGGAGTCGAGCGCCGAGAGATCGGCCGTCGGCAATCGGCCGTCAGCCGTCGAGGCGTCCTGCTCGACTGACAGGGCATTCGAGGCACTGGCGATGCGCTCCTCCGGTGCCCGGTGCCCGGCTTCCGCTGCCCGCCTCCCCGTCCACGCCGCGTCGCGGCTGAAGCCGGCGATGCCGAGGTCGGCGTAGAACTGCAGGTGCGCACGCAGTTGCGCGCGGGGATCCTGGCCGTCGCTCATGCTGGCACCATGCGGTCACTGGCGGCCGGGGCGAGCCTGGCGGCGATGAAGTCGACGATGCGCGCGGCCAGCACCGACTTGGCTTCGAGGGGAAACGACTGCGTCCCGCTGGCGGTCACGAAACTCGCGACGTTGGTGTCCACTTCGAAGCCGGCACCGGCCTGGCTGACGTCGTTGGCGACGATCAGGTCGACCTGCTTGGATTCCCGCTTGCGCGCTGCGTAGGCCAGCACGTCGGACGTCTCCGCGGCGAAGCCGACCAGGACGGGATGCGGACGCCCGGCCCGCCAGCCTCCGAGGTCCGCGAGGATGTCGACCGTCCGCTCCAGCGTCACGGTCAGCGGCCCTTCCTGCTTCTTGACCTTGCCACCGGCCGGCCCGCCGGCCGGCGCGTAGTCGGCAACGGCGGCCGCCATCACGATGGCATCGGCGTGGTCGCGCGCCTCGGTGACGGCGGCATGCATCTCCCGGGCGGAACGGACGCGCACCACGCGCATGCCGCCCGGCGGCTCGACGGCGGTAGGCCCGAGCACCAGGGTGACATCGGCGCCTCGCGCCGCCGCCTCGGCCGCCACGGCCATGCCCATGCGCCCGCTCGAACGGTTCCCGAGGTAGCGGACGGGATCGAGGTCCTCGAAGGTCGGCCCGGCGGTCACCAGGACCCGCCGCCCGGCCAACGCACGCGACGGGGCGAGGAGCCGCAGCGCGGCCGCCGCGATCACGTCGGGCTCGGCCAGCCGGCCCTTGCCCACCCAGCCGCAGGCGAGGTAGCCCTCGCCCGGTTCGACCAGGTGGACGCCTCGGCTCCGCAGGGTGGCCAGGTTGGCCTGCGTGGCCGGATGGTCGTACATGTGCGTGTTCATCGCCGGCGCCAGCAGGACGGGCGCCCGCGTGGCCAGGGCCAGCGACGTCAGGAAATCGCCCGCCAGGCCATGGGCGAGCCTGGCGATGGTGTTGGCGGTCGCCGGCACCACCAGGAACAACGCCGCGTCGGAGGCGAGCGCGATGTGCTCGATGTCGGCGTTGGCGCCCGGCGTCCACTGGCTGGTGACGACGCGGCGGCGCGTGATGGCCTCGAAGGTGAGCGGGCCGACAAAGCGCGTCGCGGCGCGCGTCATCACGACCGCGACCTCGTGGCCGGCCTTCTGGAGGAGGCGGACCACCTCGACCGCCTTGTACGCGCTGATGCCTCCGCTGACGCCGACGGCCACCAGGGCCATGCCGAGTGCCTCCTGCGGGACTGCCGGACTAGACCGGGGTGGGCGCCTGCGGGTCGATCGGGGCTTCGTCGGAGTACACGGGCTGTACGAGGCCCTCGAGGACCTCACGTTGCGCCGTGCGCGCCGGCTTGCCACTCGGCTCGACCTTGGGCACGCAGCCCTGCAGCAGCTGCTTGGCACGGGCCGAGGCCACGACGACGAACTCGAAGGCGTTGGGGAGGGTGCTGCGATCGACCATGGGTACTGGCGTTGCTCCGGGCGCTCTCGGGGCCCTGCCGCGCGTCAGGCGACCGGCTGGGCGCCGAACGTCTTCAGGATTGCCTCGGCCGTGGGTCGCATCCGTGTGCGACGGACCCGCTCGGCCAGGATGATGCTGCGCATCGCCGTCACGCAGGCATCGAGGTCGTCGTTGACGACCACGTAGTCGTAGTCCTCGTAGGCCGCCACCTCGCCCCGCGCCGTGTCGAGACGGCGCCGGATCGCGGCGTCCGGGTCCTTGCCACGCCCCCGGAGGCGTTGTTCGAGCACCTCGAACGACGGCGGCAGGACGAACACGGTGACCAGCGGTATGCCGGTCGCCCGGACCTGTCCAGCGCCCTGCACGTCGATGACCAGGACCACGTCCTTGCCCGAGGCCATCAGCTGCTCGGCATCGGCCCGGCCGGTCCCGTACAGGTTGCCGAAGACGTCGGCGTGCTCGAGGAACTCCCCGCGGGCCACCATGGCCTCGAAGGTGGCGCGGGACACGAAATTATAGTCTACCCCGTCGCGCTCGCCGGCGCGCGCGTTGCGCGACGTGTAGCTCCGGGACATGGTCAGCCCCGGCACGACCTGAACCAGGCGTTCGACCACGGTGGTCTTGCCCGTGCCCGAGGGCGCGGACACGACGAAGAGCTGCCCCCCGCCCGGGACGTGAGTCGGCTGCTGCGCGGTGGTCGTCATTCCACGTTCTGGACCTGCTCCCGCAGTTTCTCGAGCTCGGCCTTGGCGGTCACCACCAGGGCAGAGGCGCGGGCGCCCTCGGCCTTGGAGCCTATTGTATTCACCTCGCGGTTCATCTCTTGTAGAAGAAAGTCGAGCTTGCGGCCGACCGGCTCGTCGCCCGTCACCAACTCCACCCAGTGGGCCAGGTGGGCCCGCAGCCGGACCAGTTCCTCCCGGATCTCCGAGCGGGCCACGAACTTGACCACCTCCTGCGCCACCAGGGTCGGATCGACCTGCGGGTCGAGCCGGAGTTCCGCGACGCGTTGTAACAGCCGCTCCTGGATGGCCGCGGCCCCCTCACGGCTGGCCTCCTCGACGGCATCGACCAGGCCGATCAGCGCCTGCCGCCGCTCCTCGAGCTCGGCGGCCAGGAAATCGCCTTCCTTGCAGCGCATCACCTGGAGCGCCCGCAAGGCCTCGTCGAGGACCTCGGTCACGACGGTCTCGAGGCGCGCCGCATCGATGGCCGGCCGCTCCTCGCGCACCTTGAGCACCTGGGGAATCCGCAGCATGTCGCCGGGCAGGAGCGCTCCCTCCACCACGCCCGACGCGCGCGCCCGGGCCACGGCCTCCCCCACCGCGTTGACGATCGTCTCGTCGAACTCCACCACCGTGACCGGCTCGACGCGTTCCTGCACGGTCATCGCCACCTCGACGCGCCCGCGGGCGAGTCGCTGCTGCACGGTGGCGCGCAGCACGTGCTCGAGCGCCTGCACCGACTGCGGAAGGCGGAACTGCACGTCGAGGTGCCGGTGGTTCACGCTGCGCAGCGTGACGGTCACCGCCAGGTCCTCGGTCTCGCGGCTGGCCGCCGCAAAACCCGTCATCGACACGATCATCGGTCTTCCATCGCGGGAACGGTGGTCGCCTGTCCCGCGGCAGGCCTCGGGGGCCCCGACGGCACGTCCGCCGTGGCCGTGACTGTTCTGCCCTCGGCAGCCGCCTCGTTGCCGAACATCTGCAAGGCGTACAACCGGCTGTACACCCCGCCGGCGCGCGCCAGCAACTCGTCGTGCCGGCCGGTCTCGACGATGCGCCCCTGCTCGAGCACGATGATGCGGTCGGCGCTGCGCACCGTCGACAGGCGGTGCGCGATCACGAACGACGTGCGATTGCGCATCAGCGCCTGCAACGCCTCCTGGACGAGCCGCTCGGACTCGGCGTCGAGCGAGGAGGTGGCCTCGTCGAGCACCAGGATCGGCGAGTCCTTCAGGATGGCGCGCGCGATCGCCAGCCGCTGCCGCTGGCCGCCGCTCAGGCGGCCGCCCCGCTCGCCGATGCGCGTCTCGTAGCGCTCGGGCAACATGGCGATGAACTCGTGGGCGTGGGCAGCGCGCGCCGCGGCCTCGATCTCGGCGGCCGACGCGTCCGGTCGTCCGTACGCGATGTTGCTCGCGATCGTGTCGTCGAACAGCACGGTCTCCTGCGTCACCAGGCCGATGTGCGCGCGCAGCGAGGCGAGCGTCGCGTCGCGGATGTCCATGCCGTCGATGAGGATGGCGCCGCCGGTCACGTCGTAGAACCGCGGCAGCAGGTTGACCAGCGTCGTCTTGCCGGCGCCGCTGAGCCCGACGATGGCGATGATCTCGCCGGCCTCGACGCGGAACGACACGCCGTCGAGCACGGTGCGCCTGTCGCGATCGGCGTACGCGAAGCTGACCTCACGGAACTCCACGGCGGTGCGTGGCCGCGGCATCGGCACTGCCCCCGGGCGATCGGTGACCTCGGTGTGGGTGTCGAGCAGTTCGAAGATCCGCTGGGCGGCGGCCATCGCCTGCTGCAGCGTCGCGTTGACGCGGCTGAGCCGCTTGATCGGCTCGTACATCAGGAACAGCGTCGTGACGAAGAGCATGAACTCGCCCATCGTCAGGCGCCCGCGGCCGATCTGCGACGCGCCGTACCAGAGCATGGCCGCGACGGCGATGCCCCCCAGCCACTCCATGAGCGGCGGCAGCGCCGACACGGTGCTGGTCACCTGCATGTTGGTGCGGTACACCCGGTGCGAGGCCTCCTCGAAGCGGGCCTGCTCGCGCGCCTCGGCACCGAATGCCTTGACGATGCGGTGCCCGCCAAACGCCTCGGCCGTGATGTGCGTGAGGACCTCGAGCTGTTCCTGCGAGCGCCGGCCACGGCGACGGACGCGCTGGCCGAGCCGCACCAGCGGGTAGATGAGCACCGGCGCGCCGGTCAGCGACACCAGCGCGAGTCGGGCGTCGTGGTAGAAGAGCAGCCCGATGTAGCCGACCAGCGCGAAGCCCTCGCGGATGATGTCGCCGAGCGTCTGCGACACCACCTGCTGCACCTGGTTGACGTCGTTGTTGACGCGCGAGAGGAGCTGCCCCGTCGATCGCCGCGAGAAGAACGCCGCCGACTGCCCCAGCACGTGCCCGAACATCTGGTTGCGGATGTCGCGCACGACGCGCTGCCCGACGTCGGTCATCAGGTAGGCCGACAGGTACGCGCCAAGCCCCTTCACCAGGTACACGCCGACAATCGCCAGCGCGATGGTCGGCAGCTGCGACTGGCTGCCGAGGGCCTGGTCGAAGATCGGCTTGATCAGGTAGACGACGCCCGCCGACGCCGCCCCATAGGCCACCATCGCCGCGAAGGCCGCGACGATGCGGGCGCGATAGGGACGCGCGTAGCGGAGCAGCCGGAGCAGGACAGTCACGCGCGGTGGACGCGGTCCTCAGTCGCCATAGCCATCGGGGTGCGCATCGAACCACCGCCAGGCGGTGCCGACGATGGCGTCGAGGTCCGCGTGGCGCGGCGTCCAGCCGAGCGCCGCGCGGATCGCGCCGTTGGCGGCATAGAGCGTGGACGGGTCGCCGGCGCGCCGGGGCGCCACGGTGAAGGGCACGGGCCGCCCGGCGACGCGCGCCACCGCGTCGATCACTTCCTTGACCGAGTGCGGGGTGCCCGTCCCGACGTTGAACCGCGCCGACGCGCCGCCCTGCTCGAGCGACTCGAGGGCCCGGACGTGGGCGTCGGCCAGGTCGGTGACGTGGATGTAGTCGCGCAGGCAGGTGCCGTCGGGCGTCGGGTAGTCGTCGCCGAACACCTTCAGGCTGTCGGTGCCGCGAGCGGCGAAGATGGCGCGCGGGATGATGTGGATCTCGGGATCGTGGTCCTCGCCGAGCAGGCCGTCGGGGTCGGCCCCTGCGGCGTTGAAATACCGCAGCGCGATGCTCTTCAGGCCGTAGGCGGTCTCGAAATGCGGCAGCGCCCGCTCGACGGCCAGCTTGGTCTCGCCGTACGAGTTGATCGGCCGTTGCGGATGCGTCTCGTCGATCGGCACCTGCTGCGGCTCGCCGTAGGTCGCGCACGTGGACGAGAAGATCAGGCGCGTGACGCCGGCGCGCCGCAGGCCGTCGAGCAGCCCGAGCGAGCCGACGACGTTGTTGCGGTAGTACCCGGCCGGGTCGGACACCGAGTCGCCCACCGACAGCCACGCCGCAAAGTGCATCGCGGCGTCGACGCCGTGCTCGCGGCACGTGGCCTCGACGGTGGCGGTGTCGCCGATGCCCGCCTCGACCACCGTCAACTGGCCCGGCGCCGCGATGGTCTGCAGCGCCGCACAGGCACCGCGGTGGCCCGCCGAGAAGTCGTCGAGCACCACCACGCGGCGTCCTGCCTTGAGGAGGGCCTTCACCGAGTGACTGCCGATGTACCCGGCTCCGCCGGTGACGAGCACGGCCATGCAGCTACCGTCCGATCGAGTAGTACGCGAAGCCCTGGGCCGCGATGGCCTCCGGCTTGTAGATGTTGCGGCCGTCGAAGATCACCGGAGACTTCATCCGCTTCTTCATGCGCGCGAAGTCGGGCTCGCGGAACTCGTTCCACTCGGTGATCAGGGCCAGGGCATCGGCGCCCTTGAGGGCGTCGTAGGCGTTCCTGCAGTACGTGATCCGGTCGCCGAAGATCCGCTTCGCGGTCGCATGGGCCTCGGGGTCGTAGGCCTGCACGGTCGCGCCGGCCTTCAGCAGGCCCTCGATGATGGTGATCGCCGGGGCCTCGCGCATGTCGTCGGTGCGCGGCTTGAACGCCAGCCCCCACACGCCGATCGTCTTGCCCTTCAGCGAGCGGAGGCGCTGCTTCATCATCTGCAGCAGCTTCTTCTTCTGCGCCGCGTTGACGTCCTCGACGGCCTCGAGGATCTTGAAGTCGTAGCCCTTGTCCCGGGAGAACTTCAGGATGGCCTTGACGTCCTTCGGGAAGCAGCTGCCGCCATACCCCACGCCCGGGAACAGGAACGACGGCCCGATGCGGGCGTCGGAGGCCACGGCACGGCGCACCTGGTCGACGTTGGCGCCGTAGAGCTCGCAGACGCGCGCCACCTCGTTCATGAACGAGATGCGCGTCGCCAGCATCGCGTTGGCGGCGTACTTGCAGAGCTCGGCGCTGGCGCAATCCATGACCATGATCGGGGCGCCGGTGCGCGTGAACGGCGCATAGAGCTCGGTCATGACCTTGCCGCCGCGCTCGTCGTCGGCGCCGATGACCACGCGATCGGGCTTGAGGAAATCGTCGACCGCGGCGCCCTGCTTGAGGAACTCGGGGTTGCTCACCACGCTGAACGGATGCGTGGTCTCCTTGGCCATCACGGCGCGGACCTTCTCGGACGTCCCGACCGGCACCGTGCTCTTGTCGACGATGACCTTGTAGCCGTTCATCGCCCGGGCGACGTCGCGCGCCACCCCGAGGACGTGCTTCAGGTCGGCCGAGCCGTCCTCGGCTTCAGGAGTGCCCACCGCGATGAAGATGATGTCGGTGGCCTTGACGGCCGAGGGCAGGTCGGTGGTGAAGGTGAGCCGCTTCTCCGAGGAGTTGCGCTTGACGATCTCCTCCAGGCCGGGCTCGTAGATGGGAATCTTGCCCCGCTTGAGCGCCTTGATCTTGTCGACGTTGCTGTCGACGCAGATCACCTCGTTGCCGTTCTCGGCGAAACACGCCCCGACGACGAGCCCCACGTAGCCCGTCCCCACCACCGAAATCTTCACGTCTGATCCCTCCGGTCCGGGGGCGGCATGCCCGCTCCATCCGTACGCCAGCCCTGACGCGCCGAGGCACAGACGACCGAACGCCTTACGCTAGCATACGTCCCGTGAAGGTGCTGCTCGACTATCGCCCGGCCCTGCGGACGCGTACGGGCGTTGGCGAATACGTCCACCGCACGGCGCTCGCGCTGCAGGACACCGCCCCGGCCGGTGGCGAGGTCGCCGTGTTCTCGAGCAGCTGGAAGGATCGGCTGTCGGCTCCTGCCCCCGGCATCCGGGCCAGCGACGCCCGCGTGCCGGTCCGCGCCCTCAACTGGGCCTGGCACCGGCTCGAGTGGCCGCCCATCGAGTGGCTGGCCGGCGCCCACGACATCGTCCACTCGCCCACGCCCCTGCTCATCCCGGCGCGGCGCGCGGCACAGGTCGTGACCATCCACGACCTCTTCTTCCTGGATCACCCGGAGGCGACGGCGGCGGAAGTGCGGCGGGACTATCCGGTCCTGGTCGCCGACCACGCGCGCCGCGCCGACCTCGTGGTGACCGTGTCCGCCACGGTCGCCGCGCAGGTCGTCACGCGACTGGGCGTGCGGCCCCAGGCCGTGGTCACCTGCCACAACGGCGCGCCGGCGTGGACCGCGCGTCGGGCGGTCCCGGCCGAAGGGCCGGTCATCTGCATCGGCACGCTCGAGCCACGCAAGAACGTCGGCGGCCTGCTCGACGCGTGGGAGCACCTGGTGGCGGCCGGCGTGCGGATTCCGTTGCGACTGGCTGGGGGCGCGCCGCCATCGGCGGCGCCGTTGCTGGCGCGGCTCGTCCGTCCCCCGCTCGCCGGCCTGGTCGAGCACGTCGGGTACGTGGAAGAGGCCGACCGTCGCGGGTTCTACGAGGCGGCCCGCCTGCTCGTCATGCCCTCCCTCGACGAGGGCTTCGGCCTGCCGGTCGTCGAGGCCATGGCCGCCGGCGTGCCCGTCGTCGCCTCGCGACGCGGCGCGCTGCCCGAGGTGTGTGGCGATGCGGCGGTGCTGGTCGAGCCCGACGACCCGCGCGGCATGGCGCAGGCCATCGCCGACCTGCTGGCCTCGCCGGCCCGCCTGGAGCAACTGCGCCAGCGTGGCGTCGCGCGTGCCGCGACGTTCTCGTGGGCCCGCTCGGCGCAACGCCTCTGGCAGGCATACGAGGACGCCGTGGCGCGGCGGAGGGCCCGCTGATGCGCATCGGCGTGGACGCGCGCGAACTGGCCGGACGTCCGACCGGCGTGGGTCGCTACCTCCGCGAGTTGCTGGTCCGCTGGCAGGCGAGGCCGACCTGCGCAGGCGCCGAACTGATCCTCTTCTCGCCCGGCGCGATTGCCGTCGAGGCGGCGCTGGGCACGGGAGGCGCCAGGGTCTCGTCACGCCTGGTGCCAGGAACGCCCGGCACCCTGTGGGAACAGCATGCCCTGGCGCGCGCCGTCCGGGACGCCAAGGTCGACGTGCTGTTCTCGCCGGCCTACACGGCGCCCCTCCGGGTGAGCACGCCGGTCGTCCTGGCCATGCACGACGTGTCGTTCGCCGCGCACCCGGAGTGGTATGCGTGGCGCCATGGCCTGCGGCTGCGCCTGATGGCCCGATGGAGCGCGCATCGCGCTGCCATCGTGCTCACGCTGACGCAGTTCTCGGCACGCGAAATCCAGGAGCACCTCGGCGTCGCGGCCGACCGCCTCCGGGTGGTGCCGCTGGCCGTGGACTATCACGACGCGCCACCGCCACCGCCGGCGCCGCCGCCGGCGACACCGGTCGTGCTGTTCGTCGGCTCGATCTTCGAGCGGCGCCACCTCCCGATGCTGATCGAGGCGGTCGCCCTGGCGCGGCGTACCGTGCCGGCATTGCGGCTCGAGGTCATCGGCGAGAACCGGACGCACCCGCGCCAGGACCTGCAGGCGCTGGCCGACCGCCTCGGCCTCGCCGATGGGATACGGCTGCGCGATTACGTCGCCGACCCCGACCTCGAAGCGGCCTATGCCTCGGCAGGGGTCTTCGCCTTCCTGTCCGAGTACGAAGGCTTCGGCCTGACGCCCCTCGAAGCGATGCGCCATCGCGTGCCCACCGTGGTGCTCGACACGGCAGTGGCGCGTGAGGTGTACGGCCAGGGGGGCCGGTACGTCCAGCTCGGCGACACCATGGGATTGGCGCAGATCCTGGCGCGCCTCGTGAGCGAACCCGTCGACCGCATCGCGCAGGTGGCGGCCGGCGACGCCACCGTGCAGAAGTACCGCTGGGAGGACGCCACGCGCCTCGTGTGGCAGGCACTCGTCGATGCCGCGAGGCAACGCCCGTGAGCGTCGGCGTCTCGATCGTCGTCGTCACCTTCAACGCCCGCGAGGATGCGCTTGCGTGCCTGGCGTCGGTGCACGCGCACCCGCCGGCGCGGCCATGGGACGTCATCGTGGTGGACAACCACTCGGGCGACGGCACCGCTGACGCCATCGCGGCGCGCTGGCCGGAGGTGCCGCTGCGCCGGCTCCCCGAGAACCTCGGATTCGCCGCCGCCAACAACATCGGCATCCGCGCCACCGCGCACCCGTACGTGCTCCTGCTCAACAGCGACACCCTGGTCGGGGCGGGACAGCTCGAGGCGCTCTGCGCGGCGCTCGACGACGAGCCGGCCGCCGCAGCCGCCGGCCCGCGGCTGCTCGACGGGACCGGGCAACAGGAGCTGTCTTACGGCCCGATGATCTCGCCGCTGGGCGAGGCCCGCCAGAAGGTGCGGAGCCGGCTGCTGGCCGCAGGTCCGGCGGCGGTGCGGGCCCGCATCGCCGCCGACATGCAGCGTCGCCAGTGGGTGGACTGGGTCAGCGGCGCCTGCCTGCTGGTGCGCCGCGCGGCGGCCGAGGCCGTCGGCCTGCTCGACGAGCGCTTCTTCATGTACTGCGAGGACGTCGACTTCTGCGCGGCCCTGCGCGCCGCGGGCCACGGGATCCTCTACGCCCCGGACGTGAGCGTCACGCACCTGCGCGGGCGATCACGCGCCACGGCCCCGACCGCCACCACGCGGCGGTATCGCGACAGCCAGCTCGCCTTCTATCGCAAGCACCATCCGCGCTGGGCCCGCCTGCTCCGGTGGTACCTCGCGGCGCGCGACATCACCGGTCGGTCGAGCTGACGACGCGGCTCCGGGCTCGGGCATCACGGCATTCCCGCCCGGGCGGCTGCGCGCATCGCCGGGAGCCGTGCAGGCGAATGCTAGACTCGCCCCGAATGCGTGTGGCCATCGACATCCGGAAGTTGCGCGACTACGGCATCGGCACGTACGTCCGCAACGTCGTCGCCGGCCTGGCGACGCTGGATACCGAGACCGAGTACGTCCTGATCAGCCGCCCCGACGATCTCGAGTTCGCCTGCACGGTCGGGCCGAACTTCCGTGGGGTGATCAGCACTGCGGGCAACTACTCGCTGCGCGAGCAGTTCAACATCCCGTCACTGCTCCGGCGGGAGCGCGTCGACCTGTTCCACGCGCCGCATTACGTGCTGCCGCCGCTGCTCCCCTGCCCGTCGGTGGTGACGATCCACGACTGCATCCACCTGATGTTCCCGCAGTACCTGCCCAACAGGCTGGCCTACACGTACGCCCGCACGTTCATGTGGAGCGCCACGCACCGCTCCTCGCACGTGCTGACGGTGTCGGAAGCCTCCAAGCGCGACATCCTGCGGTTCTACCGGATCCCGCCGGGCAAGATCACGGTGGCGCCCAATGCCATCGACGAACGCTTCAACCGCAGCCCGGCCGCCGAGGACATCGCCCGCGTGCAGGAGCGCTTCCAGCTGCACGATCCGTTCGTGCTGTACGTGGGCAACATCCGGCCCCACAAGAACATCGAGCGGCTGATCGAGGCGTTTGCGCTGGTCCGGACCGGCCCGCTGGCCAACACCAAGCTGCTCATCATCGGCGACGAGATCAGCAAGTACCCCACCCTGCGGCGGGCCGTGCACCGCCACAAGCTGCACAAGCACGTGCGGTTCCTCGGCTTTGTCGGCGACCAGACCCTCGCCGCGCTGTACCGGCTGGCCACGGTGTTCGCCTTCCCGTCCCTGTACGAGGGCTTCGGCCTGCCGCCGCTGGAGGCCATGGCCAGCGGGACGCCGGTGGTCACCTCCAACGTCTCCTCGCTGCCCGAAGTGGTGGGCGACGCGGCCATCCTTGTCGATCCGCGCGAGCCGACCGCCATCGCGCACGGGCTGCGCCGGGCCCTGCTCGACCCGGCGCTGCGGCAGCAGATGCGCGAGCGCGGGCTGGTGCGGGCGACCCACTACTCCTGGACCCGCACGGCCGAGACCATCCTGCGCATCTACCGCGAGACGGCGGCGGGCCGATGAGCGACGGGCTGGCCGGGGCGCGCATCGCCCTCGTGCACGACTGGCTGACGGGCATGCGTGGCGGCGAGCGCGTGCTCGAGGTGCTGTGCGAGCAGTTCCCGGACGCGTCGCTGCACACGCTGCTGCACGTCCCGGGCAGCGTCTCGCCGACCATCGAACGCCACCGGCCGCAGACCTCCTTCCTGCAGCAGGTCCCGGGCGTGGCGCGGCTGTACCGCCACCTGCTGCCGCTGTACCCGCGGGCCATCGAGGGCCTCGACGTCGGCGATGCCGACCTGGTGATCTCGACCAGTCACTGCGCGGCCAAGTCGGTCCCGACCCACCCGCCGACGCGCCACCTCTGCTACTGCTTCACGCCCGTGCGGTATGCGTGGGATCAGTTCGACCAGTACTTCGGCGTCGAACGGGTGGGACGGGTCAGGGCGGCGGTGATGCGGCACCTGCTCGACCGGTTCGCGCGCTGGGACCAGCGCACCAGCGGACGTCCGGACCGCTATGTGGCGATTTCTCAGTATGTTGCGCGGAGGATCCGGCGGTACTATAATCGACGGTCGGCCGTCGTCTATCCGCCGGTCGACACGACGTACTTCACGCCCGGCGAGAGTCGCCGCGAGGGGTACGCGCTGGTGGTCTCGGCGCTGGTGCCGTACAAGCGGGTGGATGTCGCCGTGGCGGCGTGCCGGCAGCTCGGGGTGCCGCTCCGCATCGTCGGGCAGGGGCCGGAGTTCGGCGCCCTCTCCAGGATGGGCGGCACGGGCGTGACGTTCCTGGGCGCCCTGCCGGACGCCGAGGTGCGTGACCTGTACCGGCGGGCAGCAGTGGTGCTCCTGCCCGGCGAGGAAGATTTCGGCCTGGTGCCCGTCGAGGCGCAGGCCTGTGGGACCCCGGTGGTGGCCTTCGGCCGCGGTGGCGCGACCGAGACGATCGTGGACGGCCAGACGGGCGCATTGACCGGCGAGGGCGTGGACGCCCTGGCCGGCGGGATCCGCCGGGTGCTCGACAGGCCCCCGGCTCCAGCTGCCTGCCGCGCGCAGGCGGAGCGGTTTGCGACAGAACGATTCGTCAAGGAACTGACCGACGCCGTGACCGACTTGCGACAAGCCGCCCCGGAGGCGGTGCGATGGTAAGGCGCTACAACCGCCTCCTCGTGGCGCTGCACGTGGCTGTCGACGCCGCGTCGGGCGTGATCGCCTTCCTGCTCGCCTACTGGGTCCGCTTCCACTCGGGCCTCATCGCCGTCACCAAGGGCTACCCGCCCTTCGAACAGTACCTGTGGCTGGCGCCGATCGTCGGCGGCCTGGTGCCCCTGGCCTTCAACCTGCACGGCGTGTATCGCCTCCGCCGGGGCCGGTCCCGCATCGACGACTTCTTCGGCGTCCTGGTCGGCAGCGTCCTGGCCGTCGTCCTCGGCGTGGTGAGCACCCTTTACGTCCAGACCTACTACGTGCCCGATCCGTTGAAGGACCGGGGCGTCTTCGAGGTCAGCCAGCTGGTGTGGGGGCTGTTCCTCTGCCTGAACGTCGCGCTCACCTTCGTCACCCGCGTCGCCGTGCGCGACTGGCTGGAGCGCCGCTGGCGCGCCGGCATCGGCCTCAAGCGCGTGCTGGTGGCCGGCGCCGGCGACCTCGGCCGGCTCGTCGTCGACCGGATCCTGGAGCACCGGGAGCTGGGCCTGAAGGTCATCGGCTTCGTGGACGACAAGGCCGAGGGCGGCGCCAGCCTGGGGTACCGCGGCCTGCCGCTGCTCGGCACGCTGGAGGAGACGCCGGAGATCCTGCAGCGCGAGAAGATCGACCACCTCTACATCGCCCTGCCGCTCGACGAGCACGTCAAGATGCTCGCCCTGGTCGAGAACGCCAACCGCGAGATCGTCGACATCCGCGTCGTCCCCGACCTGTTGCAGATCATCTCGCTGCGCGCCCGGCTCGAGGATCTCGACGGGCTGCCGATCATCAACATCCACGACGTGCCGCTCCGCGGGCTCAATGCCGTGTTGAAGCGGACGATGGACGTGGTGCTGGCCGGCGCGAGCCTGATCGTGCTGGCCATCCCCATGGGCCTGCTGACGTTGATCATCCGCCTCACCTCGCCGGGCCCGGCGCTGTTCCGCCAGGAGCGCATGGGGCTGGACGGCAAGGCGTTCCACGTCTGGAAGTTCCGCTCGATGTACGACGGGGCCGAGCGCAACTCGGGCCCGGTCTGGGCGGTGGAAGACGACCCGCGCTGCACGCCGATCGGCCAGTTCCTGCGCCGCAGCAACCTCGACGAGCTGCCGCAGCTCTGGAACGTGCTGCGCGGCGACATGTCGCTGGTCGGCCCGCGGCCGGAGCGCCCGTTCTTCGTCGACCAGTTCAAGCAGCGCATCCCGCAGTACATGCTGCGCCACAAGGTGCGCGCCGGCCTGACGGGCTGGGCGCAGGTCAACGGCTGGCGCGGCAACACGTCCATCGAGAAGCGCATCGAGTACGACCTCTACTACATCGAGAACTGGTCGTTGATGCTGGACCTCAAGATCATGTGGCTCACCGTGATCAAGGGGTTCTTCCACAAGCACGCGTACTGAGATCCCACACATGCCTCGCGTCGTCATCACGGGAGCCGCCGGCTTCATCGGCTCCCATCTCGCCGAGACCCTGCTCGACCGCGGCTACACGGTGGTGGGCATCGACAACCTCCTGACGGGCGACATCGCCAACATCGCCCACCTGGCCAACCGGGACTTCACGTTCATCAAGCACGACGTCACCAACTACATCTACATCGACGGGCCGGTGGATGCCGTGCTGCACTGGGCGAGCCCGGCCAGCCCGATCGACTACCTCGAGCTGCCGATCCCGACGCTGAAGGTCGGCGCGCTCGGCACGCACAAGGCACTCGGACTCGCCAAGGAGAAGAAGGCGCGCTTCGTGCTCGCCTCGACGTCCGAGGTCTACGGCGACCCCCTCGAGCACCCGCAGAAGGAGACCTACTGGGGCAACGTCAACCCGGTCGGCCCGCGCGGCGTGTACGACGAGGCGAAGCGCTTTGCCGAGGCCATGACGATGGCCTACCACCGGTACCACGGGGTCGACGCCAAGATCGTGCGCATCTTCAACACCTACGGCCCGCGCATGCGCGTCAACGACGGCCGGTCGGTGCCGGCGTTCATGAGCCAGGCGTTGCGCAACGAGGACGTGACGATCTTCGGCGACGGATCGCAGACGCGCAGCTTCTGCTACGTGACCGACCTGGTGGACGGCATCCTCCGCCTCATGGACTCGGACATCAACGAACCGGTCAACATCGGCAACCCGCACGAGTTGACCATCAGGCAGATCGCCGAGACGATCATCAGGATGACGGGATCGTCGAGTCAGCTCGTGTATCGGCCGCTGCCGGAAGACGACCCGAAGGTTCGCCGTCCCGACATCACCAAGGCACGCACGCTGCTCGGCTGGGAGCCGAAGGTCTCGCTCGAGGACGGCCTGACGCGCACCATCGAGTACTTCCGCAAGAAGGTGCTCGGCTAGCGCGGCGGGGCCCGCCCCGGCTCAGGACGGTTGCGTGCCGGGGCGCTGTGCCGTGAGCAGGTAGTGCAGCGCGCTCACCACGGTGATCACGCCCGAGGCGATCGCGAACAGGCCCGGGACGGCCGATGGCGTCGCCAGCCAGTTGTAGAACAGGGTCACCACGCCGGTCGCCGCAAAGGTGGCCGTGGCCAGCTTCCCCCAGATCGACGGGTAGAACGTCCGCGGCCCGAGCGCCAGGTTCACGATCGACACCGTCAGCACGATCCCGACGTCGCGGCTCGCCACCACCAC
The DNA here is from genome assembly GCF_016865485.1 of Luteitalea sp. TBR-22. Taxonomy (NCBI): domain Bacteria; kingdom Pseudomonadati; phylum Acidobacteriota; class Vicinamibacteria; order Vicinamibacterales; family Vicinamibacteraceae; genus Luteitalea; species Luteitalea sp. TBR-22. Next base: position 3,501,839 of record NZ_AP024452.1, read on the forward strand.
CGTCAGCCACAGCGGGATGCGATGCGTCAGGTGCGGGAGCGGGAACGTCAGCACCACGAACATCGTGAGCAGCAACAGCTTGTCGGCAACCGGATCGAGCCACGCGCCGAGCGTCGTCGGGCCCGACCGTCGCGCCACGTAACCGTCGAGCAGGTCGGTCGCCGAGGCGACCACGAACACCGTGAGCGCCCAGCCGACCTGCCCGTACACGAGCAGGATCGCGAACACCGGGATCAGCAACATCCGCAGCAGCGTGAGCTGGTTTGCGAAGGTCAGCACGGTTCTGATCCGGGGTCAGGGACGCTGGGCGCCACGCGGCACCGCACCGGCCAGCGGACCGAGCCCCTCGACGATGCGCGCGAGGCGATCGACGGCAGCCACGGCATCGGCACCGGTCATCGGGCGACTGATGCCGAAGGTCTGGCCTTCCAGTGGCGTCATGACGCCGCTGGCGACGGCCCGCGAAATCGGCACGTACAGCGTGTGCGCCGGGCGGACGTCGGCAAAGGCGAGGCGGGCCTCGCGCCAGCCCTTGGCCAGTTGCGGCGCCCTGGCATCCACCAGGTTGAGCACCCGCGCCACGGCGGCCGCGAACTCGCCGCGCGTCATCCCGGCGTTCGGCTGGAAGGTGTGGTTCGGGTAGACCTCCATCGCGCCGGCGCGGGCCGCCAGCAGGATTGAAGACTGCGCCCAGTGCTTCCGGCTGTCGGTGATGAGCACGGTGCCGCGCGCCGCCGCCTGCAGGATCTCCGGCACCTTGTAGGCGAGCAGCGCGGCAACCTCTCCCCTGGTCACGCGTGGCGACCCGCCGATGGCCTTGAACTCGGTGGGCAGCGAGGCTTCCTTCAGGCCGGTCTCGATCTCGGTGATGCGCGCGGTGAGGTCGGTCAGGCCGGGATCGAGTTCCAGCGCCTTCCGGAAGTCGGCCAGGGCCGCCACGGGCTCGGCTGCCGCCGCGTTCACTTCGCCGCGGATCGCGTAGGCCCGGGCATCGGACGCGTCCAGCGCGAGCGCCCGGTCCACCAGCGTCCGGGCGCGATCGAGGTGGCCGAGCTTGAGCTCGACGTCGGCCAGATCCCGATGCAGGAAGCCGCTGTCGGGTGAGGCGCGCAGCGCGCGGTCATAGTGATCGCGCGCCTCGTCGAGGCGATTGCCGGCCAGGGCTGCCTGCGCCGACGCCACGTCGCTCTGCACCGCCCGGAACCGCAGGACCTCGACACGACGCAGCGCGACGGGCTGGCCCGGAGCCTCGGCGAGGGCGGATTGGTAGGCGTCGAAGGCCTCCCCTTCCCTGCCGAGTTCGACAAGCGCCTCGCCTCGTCCCACCAGCGCCGGCACGTAATCGCCATTCGCGGTGAGCGCGCGGTCGAACCATTGCAGCGCATCGGCGTGGGCGGCCTGCGCCAGCCGCGCGTACCCGAGCGCCGCCTGGGAGGGATAGAACCGGGGCGCCTTCTTCAACGACTCCCGCAGCGTCCGCTCCGCGCCCTTCGGGTCGCCGGACTGCAGTTGGGCCCACGCCCGCTCGTGGGCCTGCGCGGGCGGCGCCAGTCGGGCCAGGTCGGTCGGCACGAGCGGCTTGGGATAGTCGGGGAAGCGTTCGCTCCCGGGCGCCACGACGGGAGGCGGCGCGGGGCGCCCGCACCCGGCTGCGACGGTCAGCCCCACGGTCGCCGCCAGCAGCCAGCGGCGCAACACCGGCGTCACAGCGAGAGGCCCTCCTGCAGGCGTTGCATCAACCGGCGCGGCACTTCCGCCTCGATGCGGACACGGTCGCCATCGGCGTCGTGGCTGAGCACCCGGGCAACGCGATACAGCCGCTCGATGGCCTCGCGGTCCTCCTGCCGGCCCTGGTCGAACGACAGCGTCACCCGACGCGTGTCGAGGGCCAGCGCGCGCGCCACCTCCGTGAGCAGATCGTCCACGCCGTCGCCGGTGGCGGCCGAGATCTGCAACGAGCCCTCGTAGGCCTGCCGCAGATGCTCGCGGGCCGCGGCATCGAGCCGGTCCACCTTGTTGAATACGAGCAACGTGGGCACCTCTGCCGCGTCCACCTCGCCGAGGACGCGGTCGACGGCGAGCATGTGCCGCTCGTAGTCCTCGATCGAGGCGTCCACTACGTGCAGCAGCAGGTCGGCGTCGGCGACCTCCTCGAGCGTGGCCCGGAAGGCGGCGACGAGCGTGTGCGGCAGTCGGTCGATGAAGCCGACCGTGTCCGAGAGCGCCGCGTGCTGCCGGTTGGGCAGCTTCAGTTCGCGGGTCAGCGGGTCGAGCGTGACGAACAACGCGTCGGAGGCGACCGCCGTGTCGTGCGTCAGGCGATTGAAGAGCGTCGTCTTGCCGGCGTTGGTGTACCCCACCAGCGCGACGGCAGGCAGCTCGGTCCGGCGTCGCCGGTCGCGCAGCTGGCCTCGCCGCCGGCGCACCTCGGCCAGTTCGTCGGCCAGCGCGCCGATGCGTACCCGGATGCGGCGCCGGTCGGTCTCGAGCTTGGTCTCGCCGGGGCCGCGGGTGCCGATGCCGCCACCGAGCCGCGACAGCGCCGCCGACGCGCCGACCAGGCGCGGCAACAGGTAGCGCAACTGCGCCAGCTCGACCTGCAGCTTCCCTTCCCGGGTGCGCGCCCGCCGCGCGAAGATGTCGAGGATCAGCTGGGTCCGGTCGATGACGCGCCGCTCGAGCGCCTTCTCGATGTTGCGCAGCTGTGCCGGCGTCAGCTCGTGGTCGAAGATGACCAGCGACAGCTCCGCCTCGTCGCACGCGGCCTTGAGCTGCGCGAGCTTGCCCGAGCCGATCAGGGTGGCCGGATCGGGACGATCGCGCTCCTGCATGAATCGCAGGACGGGCACGACGTCGGCCGCGTCGGCAAGACCGGCCAGTTCCTCGAGCGCGTCCTCGACATGCGTCCGGCGCGCCTGGCCGGTGATCAGGCCGACCAACGCGGCGCGCTCGCGACCCGCCTGTGCGGGCCCCTGTTCCTGACGTTCCGTCACTGCAGGCATGGTAGCACCCGCAGTCAGGGCGCGATCGCGACCGTGACGGGGGTGGCGTCGAGCACCCGGACGAGCACCTCGGGATGGATGCTGACCAGCAGGCCGCGGCTGCCGCCGTTGATGTAGATGCGGGGCAGGTCGAGGATCGTCTGCTCCACATAGGTCGGCAGCGGCTGACGCGTGCCGAAGGGCGAGGTGCCGCCGAACTGGTAGCCGGTGGCCCGCTGCGCGACGGCGGCGTCGGCCGGGTCGACGCGCTTGACGCCCAGCACCCGCGCCAGGCCCTTGAGCGACACCTCGCGGTCGCCGTGCATGAGCACGAGGAGCAGCCGGCGGGTGTCGTCCTGCAGGACCAGCGTCTTGACGACGTGGTGCTCGTCGACGCCGAGTTCGCGCGCCGAGACGCTGGTGCCGCCGCGGTCCTCGTACCGGTAGGGATGCTCCTCGAAGGCGACGCCGGCCGCCCGCAAGGCCCTGATCGCCGGCGTCGTGCTCACGTCTCCTCCACCGACGGCCAGGTGGCGCCCTCGACGCGGTCACGCAACACGTAGCTGACCGTCGCGGCCAGCACCCCGAGCGTGATCACGCCCGCCGTGAAGACGCTCCGGATGCTGGTGCGGGCCAGCACACCGCTCAACACCGGGCTGAGCGACAGGCCGACCAGCGAGGCGCTGGTCAGCAGCCCGAAGCCGGTCGACCGCGACTCCTCCGGAATCACGTGCCCGGCGGCCGTGAACGACGCGGTCATCGCCACCCCGATCGCCAGGCCGAACACCAGCGTCGACACCATCAGCAGCCACACGGGCGCCCCGAACACGAACGGCAGCAGCCCGACCGCGGCGACGATCGCGGTGTAGCGCAGCACGGGCCGCGGGGCGTAGCGGTGCAGCAGCCGCTGGGTCGCCATGTTGCCCACGGCGCCCGCACAGGCCACGCCCGAGAACAGCAGGCCGGCGACCGGCGCGACGCGCTCGGCCGACACGCCGAGTTGCTGCAGGTAGAGCGGCAGGATCGGGCCGAAGCTCTTGTCCACGAGTTGCAGGGCGAGGATGACGCCCATCAGCAGCACGAACTGCTGGAGCGAGGCGCCGCTGGCGAAACGGAGTCCGTTGACGGCGTCGGCCCGCCGCGGCTGGCGCGGCGCGCCGCCTTCGTCGAACCAGCGCCACACGAGCACGAAGGCGGCCAGGTAGAACAGCGACGACACGAAGAACGACGCGCGAATGCCGATCGCCACGGCGAGCACGCCGCCGAAGATCGGGCCGACGGCGGGTCCGAGCCGCTGGGCGGTCTGCACCGTCCCGATGGCGGTCGCCATGCGCTCGCGCGGCGCCGCCTGCGCCGCCATCGCCACGGCCAGCGCGCCGTAGCCGGCGAAGAACCCCTGCAGGACGCGCAGGCCGAAGACGTGCCACGGGCGGGTGACCAGCCCGAACAGCACCATCGTGATGACGAAGCAGGCCAGGGAGCGCAGGACGAGGAACTTGTTGCCGTAGCGGTCGGCGACGCGGCCCCAGAGCGGAGCCAGCAGCGCCGTCATGCCGGGCGTGACGCCGAGGCTGAGCCCCGACCACAGGGCGATGTCGCCCGGGTCGCGCATGCCGAGTTGGCCGAAGTAGATCGGCAGGAACGGCATCACGAGCGTGAAGCCGGAGAAACCGATGAAGCAGGCCCCGGCGATGGCGAGCAGGTTGCGGTTCACGATGGGAGCCCGGGCCCCCGCGCCGACGCGGGGGCTGCAGGCGCGTGCGGTTCAGGCGTGCGCGGTCTGGGCCTGGTAGGCCGGCAGTTCGCAACGCGTCGGCTTGTCGGCGCGGTAGCCGAGCAGGTAGTCGGCCTGCATCAGCGCGTGGATCTCGCGCGTGCCCTCGTAGATCACGGCACCCTTGCAGTTGCGGTAGTAGCGGCCGACGGGATATTCGTCGGAGTAGCCGTTGGCCCCGTGGATCTGGACGGCATCGCCGGCGGCGCGCTCGGAAGCCACCGTCGACATCCACTTGGCCAGGCTCGTCTCCTTCGTGTTCCGGCGCCCGACGTTCTTGAGCCAGCCCGATCGCAGCCACAGCAGCCGCGACTGCTGGTAGTCGGCCTCCATGCGGGCGAGCATCTCCTTCACCAGTTGGTGCTGGCCGATCTCGACGCCGAACGTGTGGCGTTCCCTGGCGTACTTGACGCTGGCGTCACGGCACGCCCGTATCAAGCCGGTCGCGCCGGCAGCCACCGTATAGCGGCCCTGGTCGAGCGCGAACATGGCGATCTTGAAGCCCTCGCCCTCCCGTCCGAGCAGATTCTCGACGGGCACCTCCACCTCGTCCATCTTGAAGAACCCGGTGTTGCCCGCCAGGATGCCCCACTTGTGCGTCAGAGTGCCGCTCGAGAAGCCCTTGAACGCGCGCTCCACGATGAAGGCGCTGAGTCCGCTGGGGTCCTTGGCGCGCTTCTTCTCGAGGTCGCTCCAGGCGATGACCAGGAAGTGGTCGGCGACGTCGGCGAGAGAAATCCACATCTTCTCGCCCGACAGCACGTAGTGATCGCCCTTCTTCACGGCGACGGTCTGGATGCCGCGTGCGTCGCTGCCGGCCGCCGGCTCGGTGAGGCCGAAGGTCGCAATCTTCCGTCCCTGGGCTTGCGGCACGAGGTACTGCTGCTTCTGGGCCTCGGTACCCCATGTGAGCAGTGACAGGCTGTTGAGGCCGACGTGCACCGACAGGATCACGCGCAGCGACGTGTCGACGTACTCGAGCTCCTCGCTCGCCACGCCGAGGCTGATGTAGTCCATGCCGGCCCCGCCGTACTCGGTCGGGATGCACACGCCGAGGAGGCCGAGGTCGGCCATCTGCGGCAGGATGCGCGGGTCGAAGCGGTGGGCCCGGTCCAGTTCGGCGATGTGGGGCGCCACTTCGCGCGCTGCCCACTCGCGCACCGTCTGCTCGAGCAGCCGGTGCTCTTCGGTCAGGTCGAAATCGATCATGTCGGCACGTCCAGGAAACGAGGCCCCGGAAGCCCGCTGGTCAGGCCTCGTCGGGAGCGAGGCGGCATCGACGCCGCAATCAGGCCGATGCTACCTCAAACGGCCGACCTCGGGCGTGACGTGCAGGCTCACGCGCGGGCGGGCGCGGCGGCCTTCTTGCGGAGCAGGACTTCGCGCGTCTTGTTGAGCAGCAGGAAGCTCTCGGTCACGCTCAGCCCCGGAAACAGGCGGTCGAAGTCCCGGTTCTGGTACACCGTGCGCTTGCCGTGCGTGGCAGGACTGGTGCGGTAGATCAGGTGGTCGGTGTCGGCGATGACGTACCGCGTGTACACCGGTGCGGGCGCTGCCACCGTCGAGAAGAAACACAGCACCACGCCGCCGGGCTTGACCCACTGGACGACCTGCTTGCCGAGCACCGTGGCCGCCGGCTTGTCGAGGTAATCGAGCACGTCCCAGCACAGGACGGCGTCCAGGCTCTCGGGCTCGAAGGCGAAACGCCGCTCGAGGAAGGCGGGCATCGCGTCGAGCGCCTGCTCGCGCGTCAGCCTGTCGATATCGGCGTACAGGTCCTCGACCCGCAGCTTGCACCCGAGTTGTTCGCCGAGGAAGGAGACGTTGCTGCCGACGACCGGTCCCAGGTCGGCGACCACCGGCGCCTCCCGATGCGTGAGCGCGGCGAGCAGCTTGGCCAGGACCTTGGTGCCCACGGGGGGGCCGCTCCGGCCAGGGTCGGCGTGGCCATCGGCGCGCTTGGCCCAGCCGAACAGGCGCGCACCCAGGGAGCGGTCGGGAGTGTCGGTCACGGCTCGGACGGGACAGGAGGCGGCGACGGGCGCCAGGCGCGGCGCCGCGTCGCCAGGGGCCTCAGGCCTTGACGGGCGTCGCCTCCGGCTTGGCGGGGCTCTTGGGCGCGCCAGCACGGTTCATGTCGATGGCGCCCCGGAAGTGCGCCCCTTCCGCGATGGCGACCTTGGGGGACGTGATGTCGCCGTCGACCGACCCGTTGTCGCGGATGTCGACCTTCTCCGACGCGTTGATGTTGCCGGTGACCTCACCCAGCACGACGACGGTCTTGGCAAAGACCTGCGCCTTGATCTTGGCGTTGGTCCCGATCGTCAGCACGTTGTTGTTCAGCTCGATCTTCCCCTCGACCTGTCCCTCGATCGTGAGGTCCTCGCTGCCACTGAGTTCGCCCTTGATGATCACCGACTTGCCGATGTTGCCCATGCTCATGGGTGCACGTTCTCCTGGACCAGGCGTGGGCCGGGCCATGGCCGGGGCCGGATCGACTGCCGCAGCAGGCGGGGCGGCCGGGGCCGGCGGCGGGGTGGGCGGCGCGGCAGCTGGTTGCCGCGGCGCGTCATCGCGTTTCCACATGTTGGTGTCTCCCGTCGGGGTCCGGTGCGCGTCGACCCCACGTCCGGCGGAGTATACGCAAGCCCTCTGATCGTGTCTAGGTCTCGCAATTGCTGTGGTTTACGGGAACCGGCGGGTGATACGATCGACGCGTGCCCGCCGCCTCCGCGCGCATCTACCTGGACCACAACGCCACCACGCCGGTCGACCCGCTCGTCATCGAGGCGGTCACCCGGGCCCTGCGTGACGACTACGGCAACGCGTCCAGCGTGCACCATTTCGGCCAGATGGCCAAGTCGCGCCTCGACGATGCCCGGCAGGAGATCGCCGCCCTGATCGGTGGCAGCCCGACGGAGGTCGTCTTCACGAGCGGCGGCACCGAGGCCGACAACTTCGCGCTGCGCGGCGCGGCCGAGGCCCTCGAGCCTCTGGGCAAGCGCCACCTGGTGGTCTCGGCCATCGAGCACGAGGCGGTCCTGACCACCGCGCGCGCCCTCGAGCGCCGCGGCTGGCGCGTCAGCCGGGTCGCGGCGGGGCGCGACGGCGTGGTGGATCCCGACGCGGTGGCGAGCGCCTTGACCGACGACACGGCGCTACTGAGCCTCATGCACGCCAACAACGAGGTCGGCACGCTGCAACCGGTGGCTGCCTGCGCAGCACTCGCCCACGCCCGCGGCATCCTCGTGCACACCGACGCGGTGCAGAGCGCCGGCAAGGCGCCCATCGACGTGACCGAGCTCGACGTCGACCTGCTGAGCCTGTCGGCGCACAAGCTGTACGGCCCCAAGGGCGTCGGCGCGCTGTGGATTCGGCGTGGCACCCGACTGGTGTCGCCGATGACCGGTGGCAAGCAGGAGCGGAGTCGGCGCGCCGGCACGGAGAACGTGCCCGGCATCGTCGGCTTCGGCGTCGCGGCCCGCCTGGCGCGCGAGCGCCTCGCCAGCGACGCTGCGACGCAGGCCGCGCTTCGCAACCGGCTCGAGACGGAGATCCTGGCCCGCGTCCCAGGCACGCACGTCAACGGCGGGACGGTGCCGCGCGTCCCCAACACCAGCAGCATCGGGTTCGAGGGCGTCGAGGCCGAGTCGCTGCTCATCGCGCTCGATCTCGAAGGCATCGCCGTGTCGACCGGCTCGGCCTGCTCCTCGGGCACGCTGGAGCCGTCGCACGTGCTGAAGGCGATGGGCCTGTCCCTGCACGACACGCAGAATGCCCTGCGCTTCAGCCTCGGGCGGCACACCACCGACGACGAGATCGGCCGCGTGCTCGACGTGGTGCCCGGCCTTGTCGAGCGGCTGCGTTCGCTGACGGACCGGCGCGCGCCGCTGGCCAGCATGCCCGGCGGGGCCTGACGCATGCGAATCGCGGTCGCCATGTCGGGCGGCGTCGACTCGTCGGTCGCTGCCGCACTGCTCGTCGACGAGGGCCACGAGGTGATCGGCCTGTCGATGCAGTTGTACGACCAGCAGGAGGGACAGGCCTCGTTCGGCACCTGCTGCACGATCGACGACCTCCATGACGCGCGGCGCGTCGCCGGTCGCCTCGGCATCCCGCACTACATCGTCAACTTCGAGTCGCACTTCCACGCGCAGGTCGTGGCGCCCTTCGTCGACGACTACGTGGCGGGACGGACGCCGATTCCGTGCACCCGCTGCAACAGCGAAGTGAAGTTCGCCACGCTCCTCGATCGGGTCGGCGCACTCGACGCCGACCGCCTCGCCACGGGCCACTACGTGCGGTCGGTGCGGCGCGAGGACGGCGGCTGGCGCCTGTTGCGCGGCGCCGACCGCGGCAAGGACCAGTCGTACTTCCTGTTCTCGCTGACGCAGGCGCAGCTGGGGCGGGCAATCTTCCCGGTCGGACATCTCGACAAGCCGTCGGTACGCGCCTACGCGTCGCGGCGCGAACTGCCCGTGGCGCTGAAGCCGGACTCGCAGGAGATCTGTTTCGTGCCCGACCGCGACCAGGCGGCGTTCGTGGCACGTGCCGCAGGCGATCGCACGCCGCCCCCGGGCCGCATCGTCGACGTCGAGGGCCGGGCCCTCGGCACCCACGATGGCGTGCACCACTTCACGATCGGCCAGCGCAAGGGCCTGCGCCTGTCGGTGGGCGTGCCGCTCTACGTGGTGGCCATCGAGCCCGACTCGCGCGACGTCGTCGTCGGCCCGCGCAGCGCGCTCGAAGCCACCACCTGCGAGGTGCAGGACGTCAACTGGGTGTCGGGACGCGTGCCCGACGGGGCGGTGCGCGCCGAGGTGCAGATCCGGCATCGCCACGCAGCCGCGCCGGCGACCATCCGCGCGCTCGATGCCTCGCACGCGCGTGTCGAGTTCGACGCGCCGCAGTACGCGATCACGCCCGGACAGGCCGCGGTGTTCTACGACGGCGACGAGGTGCTGGGAGGGGGCTGGATCACGCGGGGGTGAGGGCTGACGGCCCTCACCGCGCGTGAATTCCGAATGTCGCGATGCCGAATGTCGGGAGGTCCGCCGGCCTTCCCGGACTTCCCGGCATGCAGCGCCTGGCGCCGTCAGGCGCTGGCGGTCGCGGCGGCGCCGTGGTGATACTCCGCGTCGCCGAGCTCGAGCCAGCGCTCTGCGTCGATCGCCGCCATGCACCCGGCGCCGGCCGACGTGATCGCCTGCCGATAGACCGGATCCTGCACGTCGCCGGCGGCGAACACGCCGGCCACGTTGGTACGCACGCCCGTGGTCACGAGATAACCGCCCTCGTCCATGTCGAGCTGGCCCTTGAACAGCGCGGTGTTCGGCGTGTGCCCGATGGCGACGAACACGCCATCGACGGCCAGCGTGTCGACGACGCCCGTCTTCGTGTCGCGCAGGCGGGCGCCGTTCACGTCGCCGCGCTCGTCGGCGACGATCTCCTCCACCTCGGTGTTCCAGCGGAAGGAGATCTTCGGGTTCGCAAATGCCTTGTCCTGCATGATCTTCGACGCGCGAAGCGTGTCTCGCCGATGGATCACGGTGACGTGCGAGGCCAGCTTCGAGAGGTAGAGCGCTTCCTCGATGGCCGTGTCGCCGCCGCCGACGATGGCGACCGGGCGATTGCGGAAGAAGAAGCCGTCGCAGGTCGCGCACGTGCTCACGCCGCGGCCCATCAGCTTCATCTCCGACGGCAACCCGAGCAGCTTGGCCGACGCGCCGGTCGCCACGATCAGGGTGCGAGACCGGATCACCTGCCCGCCGTCCAGCGTCAGCGTGAACGGGCGCTGCGACAGGTCGACGCGCTCGACCAGGCCCGACATGAACGCGGTCCCGAAGTGCTCGGCCTGCGCGCGCATGTCGGCCATGAGCTGCGGCCCCATGACGCCATCCTTGTGCCCCGGCCAGTTCTCCACCATGGTGGTGATGGTCAACTGGCCACCTGGCTGCAGGCCCTCGATGACCAGCGGATGCAGGTTGGCCCGCGCGGTGTACAGCGCCGCCGTCAGGCCAGCCGGGCCCGAGCCGATGATCACCACGTCGCGCACGTCGTCACTCATAGTCGCAATCCTGTTCCCTGACGCAGCAAATGCGGAGTGCCATCCACGACAGCGCCCCCCGGGGGCGGTCGTGGATCCGGCATTCCGCACGTGTGGCGCGGCTCAGCCGAGCCGCGTTCCTACATGTGCCGTTCGAGGAGACGCTTCAGAGCATCCTTGGACTGCACGCCGATCGTCTGGTCGACCAACTGCCCGCCCTTGAACACCAGGAGCGCGGGGATCGACCGGATGCCGAAGTTGCCCGGCACGTTCGGGTTGCTGTCGACGTCGAGCTTGCCGATGACGGCCTTGCCGTTCAGCTCGTCGGCCAGCGCCTCGACGGCCGGCGCAATCATGCGGCAGGGTCCGCACCACTCCGCCCAGAAGTCGACGAGCACGGGTTGATCCGTGCTGCCGATCACCTGCATGAAATTCGCGTCGGTCAGCACCTGCACGTTCTCGGAAGCCATCGTTGTGTCCTCTCGCCTGCCCCGCCCTCAGGCGGGCACCACCGTCCCGCCCGCCATGCGCGCCCTCGCCCGCCCGTAGGCCTCGAGGTACGCGCGCGCCGACGCGGTCCAGGAAAAGTCGACTGCCATGCCCGCGCGCTGCAACTGCTGCCAGCGCTCGGGCTCGTTGTGAAAGACGTGCAACGCCCAGCGGAGCGTTCCAAGCAGCGCCTCACCACTCGCGTCATGGAACTTGAAGCCGTTGCCGGCTCCGGTCGCCGGTTCATAGTTCTCGACGGTGTCGTCGAGGCCACCCGTGGCACGCACTACTGGTAGTGTGCCATACCTCAGGCTGTACATCTGGTTGAGTCCGCACGGCTCGAACCTGGACGGCATCATGAAGAGGTCGGCGCCCGCCTCGATGAGGTGCGACAGCGGCTCGTCGAAGCCGATCCGCACCCCGACGCGGTCAGGGTACCGGCGCGCCAGCGAACGCCACATCTCCTCGTACCAGGGTTCGCCCGTGCCGAGGATGACGAACGACGCCCCGAGATGCGGCAACTGCTCGGATGCCGACGCGATGATGTCGAGGCCCTTCTGGTCGACCATCCGCGAGATCATCGCGATGAGCGGCCGCTGCCGCGCGTCGTCGCCGCCCGAGAGGCCGTAGGTCTCGAGCAGCTGGCGCTTGGCTTCAGCCTTGCCGCTCATGTCGTCGAGCCCGAAGGGCCGGGGGATGTGCCGGTCGGTGGCCGGGTTCCACACCTCGGCGTCGATGCCGTTCAGGATGCCCACCAGGTCGGCGGCGCGGTGTCTGATGATGCCCTCGAATCCGAAGGCGAATTCGGGGGTCATCAACTCCTGCGCATACCGCGGGCTGACCGTCGTCACCAGGTCGGCGAACATGATGCCGCCCTTGAGCAGGCTGGCGTGCAGCCAGAACTCCAGGCCATCGGTGGTGAACAGTTCCCAGCCCAGCCCGAGCTGCGGCAGCCACTCCGACGAGCACGTGCCCTGGTAAGCGATGTTGTGAATCGTGAAGATCGTCGCGGCGCCGCCGAGGACGGGATCGGTGGCGTAGCGGGTCTTGACGTACACGGGCGCCAGCCCGCCCTGCCAGTCGTGCGCGTGCACGATGTCGACGGGCTGCCCTTCGAGGCGGGCGAACTCGAGGGCGGCGAGACAGAGGAACGCGAAGCGGCGCGGGTTGTCCCCGTAATCGTGGCTGCCCAGGCCGTACAGGGCGTCGCGATCGAAGAACGCCGGGTGGTCCACCAGGGCGACGCGCACGCCCGGGCTGGTTTCCTTCACGAACACGTCGGCGTGGTAGTGATGGCCGCCCATGGCGACGGCAAAGCTCGTCGTCGGCGAGCCCTCGACCGCGATGCCGCGATAGCGCGGGATGACGACGGTGACGTCGTGGCCCAGGCTCCCCAGCGCCTTCGGCAGCGCGGCGACGACGTCGGCAAGGCCGCCGGTCTTGGCAAAAGGCACGGCCTCACTGGCCACCATCAGGATGCGCAAGGGACGACCGTGCCCGCCCAGCGTCGGCGCGGGACCTGCGGCCACGAGCTCGGACGCGGCTGGCTCGGCGGGCAACGGCGGGGCCGGGACCACGTCGGGCGATGGCGCAACGACGTCGGACGACGGCGGCATGGGCACCACCGGGTCGACGGCTGAGGGCACGTCCCCGGCCGCCTGGACGGCCTCGGCCAACGTTCGGGCCTTGCGCACGCGAGGCGCCGCGGGAGCGGGCGTCGACTTGCCCCCCACCGCCCGCGGGGCCGGTTTGCGGGCGGTCGTGGACTTCCTGGCGGCGCCCTGCCGCGCCGACGTCGCCGCGCTCTTGCCCGACGAGCCGGTAGCCGGAGCCTTCGTCGACGCCGGGTCCACCTGGGCGGGCGCATCCGCCGCCTTCGGACGGCGCGCCCGTGACGAGGTGCTCGCCTTCTTCGGCATCACTTGATCCGCGGCGCCCGCGGCGTCAGGCGCCTGCGGCGGAGCGGGTGTCGGGTCGACGGAGGGAACCTTGCGCGATCGGGGAGCTTTGGCCATTGCGTGTGGATAGGGGCGCCGGGGACGGACGTGGCGCCACGACCAGTGTAGCGCAACGGATCATCCCGGCCTTACGGATGCCCATCGCCGGGGCGACGTGACAACCACACGCAGAAAGGCCACAGGCGGGGACCTGTGGCCTGCCGTCAGCCTTCGAGGCTCAGTGGGTGAGCCGCGTGTTCAGTCCTGCTGTTCCGGGGTCTGGGTCGCCAGGATGGCCGGCGCCTTGCCGGCGAGCCAGTTGAAGAGGTGGCGTGTCTCCCAGAAGCGTCCCGGGTTGCTGCGAGCGCCGAGCACGACGACGGCGACCTGGTCGCCCTGGGGCAGGCGCAGCAGCGTGGCCAGACAGTAGCCCGACTTGGAGATGAAGCCGGTCTTGCCCCCGCGCACGTCGACGTCGGTGCCGACGAGGTGGTTGGTGTTGTGCAGCGTCACCGTGCGGGTCGGCGCGGCAAACTGGTACTCCTTCATCCGCATGATGGAGGCGATGCGCTCGTCGCCGGCGGCGAAGGAGATCAGCCGGGCCATGTCGAAGGCCGACGACACGTTCTCGGCGTAGAGCCCCGACGGATCGTAGTAATGCGTGCTGGACAGCCCGAGCTCTGCCGCCTTCTGGTTCATGCGCTCGACGAAGCCGACCGGACCGTACAGCGAGTGCCGGGCCAGCGTGCGCGCCGCGACGTTGTCCGAACCGATGAGCAACAGGTGAAGCAGCTGCTGGATCGACACCTCGTCGTTGCGACGCAGGTAGGTGGTCGATGCTCCACGCAGATCGTCGGGGTGCACGGTCACCCGACGCGCAAGATCCACCTCGTTCTCGAGAAACGCCACTGCGGTCATCACCTTGGTGATGCTGGCGATCGAGCGGGGCGTCTGCGCGTTGCTCTCGTAGAGCACCTGATGGGTGGCCGGGTTGTAGATGATCGCCGCGCCGGCCCGGACGTCCGGCACCAACTGCCCGTTGGCCCCGGCCTTGAACTGCGGCGTCTGGATCTCGACGAGTTGCCGGGCATACGCCGCCTGCCGTGCCCGCGCCATCGCGAGCCGACGCTGCCGGGACTTTGATGCCGAATAGCGTGTCGTACGGCTGCTGCGCGACCGCGACGCCTGTGCGCTCCTGGACCGGCTGGTCGAGGCACGAGAGGCCTGAGGCTTGGCGCTGCTGCGCTTGGCGGTGGTGCGAGACCTGGTGGCGCCATCGGCCCCGGTCACGCCGACCAGGCCACACACGCCGAGCGACAGGGCGAGCACGATCACCGTGCGCAGCGAACGACGTCCGACGAGCTGGAGCATTCCTTGGGTCCTTAGGAAGGGCGAGGGGCCTCTGTAAGGGACATCGTCAGTCTAGCAGATTGTCTTTACAGGAGCCTTTCCTTGCAAGCACTTGCAACCCATGCATCGCGAAAGTCGTGCCGCGATGTCCACGTGGCGGACATGGCGGCCGGACGTGGCCGTCGGCCGGTCGCGCCGACCTCCGCGCCTCAGGGCTGGGCGAGCGCCGCCGCGAGCAGGATGGCCTGCCGCAACCCGACAACGGCGTCGCGGGAATCGAAGGATTCGTCGAGGGAATGCGAACCCTGCCCCGTTCCGCCGCCACCGATCGTGATGGCCGGGATGCCCAGATTCATCGGCACGTTCGCGTCCGTGGAGGACGTGTCGAGCACCACCGGTTGCTTCAGCGCCTCGAGGACCGACCGGGCCGCCAGGACGATGTCGGAGGTGTCGGCCGTCCGACCAGCCGGTCGGTCTCCCACCAGCCTCACGTCGGCTTTGACCTTGCTCGCATGCCGCCAGCGACCGTTCTCGGCGACCACGGCCGCCTCGATGGCACTGCGGACCCGCGTGTCCAGATCGGCAAGGCTCCTCGCCGACTCGGAACGCAGGTCCACCTCCATCCAGGCCTCGAAGGGGATGGAGTTCACCGACGTCCCGCCGCCGATCCGTCCGACGTTGAAGGTGGTCTTCGGCGTCGCGGGCACGTCGAGCGCGCCGATGGCGGCAACCGCCCGCCCGAGCGCGTGGATGGGGTTGGGCATCCCGAACGCACCGTAACTGTGGCCGCCGGGCCCCGTGAAGGTGACGCGATACCGCTTGCTGCCGACGCCGCCGTTGGTGATCTCGAGCCCCGCCCCATCGATCGACACGAAGCGGTCGATGCGTCCGAGGCCGCTGGGGCCGAACAGGTGCTTCACGCCCCGGAGGTCACCGAGCCCTTCCTCGCCGACGGTCGCCACGAAGGAGATGCGGCCCGGGGCCTTCACGCCGGCCTCTCCGATGGCCTTGACGACGCCGAGGAGCACGGCCAGCCCACGGCAGTCGTCGGTGATGCCCGGCCCCAGCAATCGCGTGCCCTCCCGCCGGACCTTCACGACGGTGCCGTCGGGGAACACCGTATCGAGGTGCGCGCTGAACACCAGGTGCGGTCCGGCCGCGCTCGTGCCGTCGCGTTCCCCGATGACGTTGCCGACCGCGTCGACGCGGACCCGTCGCAGGCCCAGATCCGCGAAGGCCCGCCGCACGACCTCTGCTCGGGCCTGCTCCTTGAAAGGCGGGGCCGGCACCTCACAGAGGGCCACCTGTTGGTCGATCACCCAGGGCTCGAGCGTGTCGGCCGCGGCGACGGCGGCCGCGACGTCGGCCTGCCCCAGTAGCCGCGTGGCGAGCGTTGCCGCCCCTTGTTGCGCCTGCGCCCCGCTGCCGAGGAAGAACACCACGCCGAGCGCCATGACCTGTCGCCTGACCGTCATGCTTGTGTGCACTCGCGGATCATACATGGGGGGCGGCGCGTCCCGCTGCCCCTACTCCAACTTTTCGCAGGGCAGATACGAATTTGTGAAGTTTATGGCCCTTCGAGAGACCACGAAACGCGTTCCGGCGTCACACGATGGTGACATCCGGCTGGCACAATCCCGAGAAGTGACAAGGAATGCAGGCCGTTGTCGGCCTCGTGGCAAGCTGGCCAATGGCGGCACGACACGTGCATGGATGATCGACATCTGGCGCGGGGGTGCGCCGGAGCGGGTCAAGGGCGGGGGGCGGTCATGAGCATCGTGAAGCTGTTGGGATTCGAGACGCTGTCCTGTGGATGCCTGGTCGGGCACTATCGGGATGCCGGCACCATCAGCGTGGTGACGTACGTCGAAGAGAAGAGCACCAGCTGTGGCGACCAGAGCCATCGCCGCAACCACGCCGTGATGGCGCGTCGCCGACGGGCGGTCGCCACCGCCTCGACCACCACCGTCGTGCCGGCGCCGGCCTACCGCGCCCCGGCTCGTTGACGCTCCGGCACCGGCCGGCCTGACCACCGGCCCGGTCTCGGGGCGCGTCGGCCCGCGCCGTGGTCCGACGCGCCGCGTCGCCGCGGCCGCGCCGCCGCGGGGCGTGGATTCCTGATTGCTCCCCCTTCTGGTACGCTGCGGCCACCCTCCCGCCGCTCATGGACCTGCGCCAACTCGAGATCATCCGCGCCATCGCGGAAACCGGTTCGTTCACTGCCGCCGGCGTGAAGCTCAACGTGTCGCAGTCGGCCATCAGCCGGCAGGTGCTGCTGCTCGAGGAGGAACTGAACGAAGCGGTGTTCCTGCGGATCGGGCGGCGCATCCGCATCACCCCGGCCGGCGAAGCCCTGCTGCAGCTGAGCCATCGGGTGTTCCTGGACCTCAAGGAAACCGTCGCGCGGATCACCGATACGCAAGCCTCGCTGATCGGACCGGTGCGGCTGGCCGGTGGCATGACGGTCAGCCTGTACGTCTTTCCCGCCCTCCTTCGCGACTTCCGGAAGCACCACCCGGACGCCGAGATCAAGATCACCGCCGGGGCCACCGACAAGTGCCTGACGGGTCTGCGCTCGGGGCTGGCCGACGTGGCCCTGCTCACGCTGCCCATCAACGACCCGGATCTGGTGACCGTGCCGGCCCTGCAGGAGGAACTGCTGGTCGTCTCCTCGCCGAACCACCCGCTGGCGAGCAAGGCCCGCGTGACGCCCGCCGACCTCCGCGATCAGCCCTTCGTGCTGTTCGAGACCGGCTCCAACACCCGCCGTGTCGTCGACGAATTCTTCCTGCGCAACCAGATCGCGCCGCAGATCGTGACCGAGACGGAGAACGTCGAGATCATCAAGGCGCTGGTACGCGCCGGGCTCGGCCTGTCGATCATCTCGTACCAGAGCGTCGCACGCGAGGTCGCCTCCGGACAGTTCTTCTGTGCCCGCATCGTCGGCCAGACCCTCATCCGCGAGACCGGCTGGGTCTACGTCCGCGCCAATCGCGTGCCGCGGGCCGTGCAGGAAGTACTGGCATCCTTCGAGCGCGTGAAGCCGAGGCTGCGGGTGATCCCGCCCCCGGGCCGGGACCGCATCGGCCCTGACGTGCACGCCTGAGCGAAACGCGGACCAGCCCAGTCGCGCATAACGCCCCCGCATTCGACCGATAACATCATTCTATTTCCCTTGATGTGCGCATAAGCAGTAGTGTGCGCCCAGCACGCGGACACGCGTGCCGCACCACACAAGCCAGTACGCACGTCCCTCCTTGGGCCGGACGACTCGCACCCGTCCGGCCCCTTTTTCGCTTCAAGGGCCGGGGCCGGACGTCGGAAGCCGCGCGCTCGGGCTGGAACGCCCGGCCTTCGGCGTCCGGCGTCCGCCGTCGGCGTTTGTCCGTCATACCTCGCTGCATCCAGCCATGCGCATATCCGCATTACCTGTAGAATTCACCGGATGGCTCTGTCCGTGGGGTTGCTCGGATTCGGTACCGTCGGCCAGTCGGTGGCGCGGTTGCTCGTGGAACGGACCGACGGCCTGTTGACGCTCACGCACGTCTTCAATCGCAACGTCGCCCGCAAGCAGGTCGACTGGGTGCCCTCCTCGGTCACCTGGACCGAGCGCATCGAGGACGTCCTCGACGCGGGCCCGGACGTCATCGTCGAGGTGACCGGTGGCCTCGAACCGGCGCGGAGCTGGCATGAACGGGCGATCGAGGCAGGCATCCCGGTCGTCACGGCCAACAAGCAGCTGATTGCCACGCACGGCCAGGCGCTGCTCGCCCAGGCGGCCCGACGCGGCGTCGACCTGTTGTTCGAGGCCGCCGTCGGCGGCGGCATTCCCGTCGTGCGGGGCCTGCGCGAGGGCATCGCCGGCGACCGCCTGACGACGGTGTCGGGCATCCTCAACGGGACCTGCAACTACATCCTGACGCGCATGGAGTCGGCGGGCCTGCCGTTCGACGCCGCGCTCGCCGAGGCCCAGCAACTCGGCTTCGCGGAGGCCGACCCGACAGACGACCTCGAGGGTTACGACGCGCGCGCCAAGCTCTGCATCCTCGCCCGCGTCGGTCTCGGACTGGACCTCGCCCCGGCCAGCGTACCGGCCGAGTCCATCCGGACCATCAGCGACGACGACTTCGTGTACGCGCGCCGACTGCAGGCGACGATCCGGCAGGTCTCGCGCGTGTCGGTGGTCGATGGCTCGGTGGAGGCGCGGGTCGGCCCGGCACTCGTGCCGCTCACCTCGCCGCTGGCGCGCGTCATCGGCAGCCAGAACCTCATCGTCGCCGGCGGCGTGTATGGCAAGGAGACGACCTTCTCGGGCTATGGCGCCGGCGGCTTCCCGACGGCGGTCGCCGTGGTGTCTGACCTGCTGGCCATCGCGCGGCGGGCCGGCGGCGCGCCGGCCTCGTGGCCCGCGACCGCGGCGCCCGCCTCGGTCAGCAACCTGACGGTCGCGCCGTACTACCTGCGCCTGGTCGTGCGCGACCAGCCCGGCATCATCGCCAGCCTCGCGTCGATCTTCTCGGCGCACGGGATCAACATCGACGCCGTCCTGCAGGAGCCGGGCAACACGAAGGAACGCCTGCCGTTCGTGATCACGCTCGAAGCCTGTCCGACCAGCGCCATGGCGCGGGCCTTGCGTGAGATCGAGACGTTGCCGTTCCACGTGACCCCGCCCCTCTGCCTGCCCGTCCTCGCATGACCGCTGCCCGCCCGCTCTCCACGGTCGTCGTGCCGGCATCGACGTCGAACCTCGGCCCGGGGTTCGACGCCCTGGGCCTCGCGCTGGAGTTGTACCTGCGCGCCGACGTCACCGCGATCACCGACGACGGTCGCGGCCAGGTCCGGTGCACCTTCACCGGCGCGGTCCCACCGGGCGACAACTTCATCGCCACCGGCTTCGAGGCCGTCCGCGCGGCGCTCGGCCTGGCGACCGTGCCCTCGGTGGACGTGACGGTCACCTGCGACATCCCGCCGTGCGCCGGCCTGGGCAGCAGCGCCGCTGCCCTGGTGGCTGGCGGACGACTGGCCGCGCTGGTGATGCCCGGCGTGACCGACTCGCTGCTCATCGACGTCATCACGGCGATCGAGGGACACCCCGACAACGTCACCGCGGCGATTCTCGGCGGCCTGGTGGCCGGCTGCGTGCGACCGGACGGGCACGTCGTCGCGGTTGCCTCACGCTGGCCCGAGGCGGTGCGCCTGGTCGTCGCCACGCCTTCCAGCGCGCTGCTCACCAAGACCGCGCGGGCCGTGCTGCCGGCGCAGGTGTCGCGAGGCGACGCGATCTTCAACGTGCAGCGCGTCGCCCTGCTGATGCAGGCGGTCGCCACCGGGCGCACCGACGTGCTGCGCGACGCCTTCGAGGACCGCCTCCACCAGCCGTACCGCGCGGCGCTCGTGCCCGGCCTCGAGGCCGTGCTTGCCCTCGAGGTGCCGGGCAAGCTCGGCGCCTTCCTCTCCGGCGCGGGGCCGTCCGTCGCGGTGTGCGTCGGCGGCGATCCTGCCCCGGTCGTCGAGGCGCTGCGCGGCGCCTACGCCACGATCGACCCTGCCGTCACCATTCGCGTGCTCGACATCCACCAGCCGGCGCACGCCACGCCGCTGGCCGTGTCCCACGGGTAAGGAACTCCCATCGTGTCCACGCTGATCGGTTTGCAATGCCACGTGTGCCACGCCGCGTTCCCCGCGGAGGCCACCTACGTCTGCGACCAGTGCTTCGGCCCGCTCGAGCCGGTGTACGACTACGAGAAGGCCCGCGCCACGCTGACGCGCGAGGCCATCGCCGCCCGCCCCCGCAACATCTGGCGCTACCGCGAGCTGCTGCCGATCACCGGCGAGCCCCTCACCGGCTTCGGCTCGGGGTTCACGCCGCTCGTCCCGGCGCCGCGCCTGGCCGCGCGCCTCGGTGTCCGTGAGCTCTACGTCAAGGACGATGGCGTCAACCATCCGACGCTCTCGTACAAGGACCGCGTGGTGTCGGTGGCGGCGACGCGCGCCGTCGAACTCGGCTTCGACACGTTCGGGTGCGCGTCCACCGGCAACCTCGGCAACAGCGTGGCGGCGCACGCGGCGCGCCTCGGCCTGAAGTGCTTCGTCTTCATCCCCGACGACCTCGAGCCCTACAAGGTGCTCGGCTCGGCGGTGTACCACCCGACGCTGCTCGCCGTGCGCGGCAACTACGACGACGTGAACCGGCTCTGCTCGCAGGTGGCCGACAAGCACGGATGGGGCTTTGCCAACATCAACCTGCGGAGTTACTACGCCGAGGGCGCCAAGACGATGGGGTTCGAGATCGTCGAGCAGCTCGGGTGGCGCTTTCCGCAGCACGTCGTGTCGCCGGTCGCCGGGGGCACGCTGCTGCCGCGCATCTTCCGCGGCTTCCGCGAGCTGCAGCAACTCGGCCTGGCCGACGGCGAGCTGCCGAAGATGTACGGCGCGCAGGCGGCCGGATCGGCCCCGGTGGTCCGGGCGCTGCATCAGGGCCTGGACTACCCCGACCCCGTCAAGCCGTCGACGATTGCCAAGTCGATCGCGATCGGCAACCCCGCCGACGGGTTCCAGGTGCTCGAGGTCTTGCGCGAGTCGGGCGGCTGGGGTGAGATGGTGACCGACGAGGAGATCCTCGACGGCATCAACCTGCTGGCCGACACGGAAGGCATCTTCACCGAGCCGGCCGGCGGCACGACCGTCGCCGTGACGCGCAAGCTGATTGCCCAGGGGCGCATCCCCGCCGATGAATCCATCGTGGTCTGCATCACCGGCAACGGCTACAAGACGGCCGACATCATGACCGAGCGCGTGGCCAGGGCCGTCCGCATCAGCCGCTCACTCGACGACGTCGATGCCTACCTCGCGGGAACGCTCGCGGGCGTGGGCGAGGAAGGCGCATGAGTCGCTTCGTACGCTCGAAGCTCCTGGTCCAGAAGTACGGCGGCAGTTCGGTCGCCACGCCCGAGCACATCCGCAACGTCGCCGACCGCATCATCGCCTGCCAGGCCGAGGCCAGGCACATGGTGGTGGCGGTCTCCGCGATGGGCAAGACCACCGATCAGCTGATCGGCATGGCCAACCAGGTGTCCCGCCACCCGGCCGGACGCGAGATGGACCAGTTGCTGGCCTGTGGCGAGACGATTGCCGTGTCGCTGCTCAGCCTCGCGCTGCAGGATCGCGGCGTGCCAGCCGTGTCGCTGACCGCGGCGCAGTGCGGCATCCGCACCGACGGCTCGTTCAACAAGGCGCGCATCGCCAACGTGGAGACTGGCCGCCTGGTGCACGAGCTCGAGAGCGGCCGCGTGGTGATCGTCGCCGGCTTCCAGGGCGTGACGAGCGACCACGAGGTCACCACGCTCGGGCGTGGCGGCGGCGACATCACCGGCGCCGCCCTGGCGGCGGCGTTGCAGGCGCCCGTCTGCGAGATCTGCACCGACGTGGACGGGGTGTACACGGCCGACCCGAACGCCGTCGAGGGCGCCAGAATGGTGCCCGAGCTGAGTTACGAAGAGGCCATCGAGCTGGCGGCCAGCGGCGCCAAGGTGCTGCACCCCCGGGCGGCCGAGATCTGCATGCAGTACGACGTGCCCATCCATGTGCGGTCGACGTTCCATCGACGCCAGGGCACGTGGATTCGTGGAGGAGTGATGGAGAACGCCGCAGTCGTCGGGATCACGTCGGACAAGAAGATCGCCAAGGTCACCCTCCTGGAGGTGCGCGACGAACCCGGGCTGGCGGCGGCGATCTTCCGCGACCTCGCGCGGGAGGACGTCAACGTCCGCCTGATCATCCAGGCCGCGCCGAGCCACGACCGGAACCGCATCACGTTCGTGACCGACAACGACCAGGTCGACCGCATCGAGGAACTCGCGCGGACCTGGCGGAAGAAGAAGATCGTCGGCGAAGTCCAGGTCGATCTCGACGTGGCCAAGATCGCCATCGTCGGCTCGCGCATCGCGTCGACGCCCGGCCTCGCGGCGCGGATGTTCACGGCCCTCGCGAAGGTGGGCGTCAACATCGACTGCATCAGCACCTCGGAGATGAAGGTGAGCTGCGTGATCACCCGCAGCGACCTCGACAACGCGGTGCGCGCGGTGCACGGGGAGTTCTTCGGCACCGCCCGGCCGGCGGCCCCGCGGGCCACGACGCCGACGCGTCGGCCGTCGACCAGCCGCCCGGCGCGGAAGGTCGCCGCCAAGCCGGCCACGACGGCGAGCAAGCGCCGCAGCGCGCGCTGACACGCCCGGACGAGAAAAGGGCCGCCTGCGCACTGCGCACGGCGGCCCTTTGACGTTTGACGTTTGACGTTTGACGTTTGACGGTCTGCGCTTGGCGCTTGACGTCACACGTTACACGTCGAACGTCACTTGCTCTTGTCGTCGTCCTTCGGCGTCTTGAGCGCGTAGCCCTTGCGCGCCCACACGTTGACACCCGGGCGGGTGACCTTCACTTCGATGGCCCGCCGCTTGCGGGTCGGGTCGGGATTGCTCGAGTAGTAGCCGAGCACGTAGTAGTCGCTCGTCTCGGCGTCGATCTTCTTGAGCGCGCGCTCGAAGTCGTTCTGGTTGACCACGGCGGTGCCGCCGGTCTCCTCGGCGAGCACGCGCAGGCTGTCCTGCGTCTTGCGAACGTGGTTGCCCCATTCCACCATGTCGACCTCGTCGTCCATCTCGGCGCCGCCGACCAGGCCGCGCGGGTCGATCGTGTAGATGGTGGCGTTGGCGCGATTGGCCGCGCGCGTGAGGTCGGCCAGCTCGCGCGCGAGGTCGGCATCGGCGAACTGCTGCCCCTGCCGGTTGGTCACGGCCGCAGGGTCACGCGGGTCCATCCCGGTCTGGTTGTAGCCGTAGAGCGCGTCGCGCTGCAGCCGTCCCTGCGGGAAGGGGTCGAAGTCGAACCCGTTGCTCACGAAGATGAGCGCCTTCCGGCGGTTCTGCACCTTCTCGAGTTCCCGCATCAGGTCGAAGGCCGTGCTGAAGGCCACGTGCGCGCGGTAGCGGAGTTCCTGGTTGCCCTGCTGGCCGTTGGGCTGCTCGAGGATGTCCTTCGGCTTCAGGCCGCTGCCGCTGATCTTCTTGATCGACTCGTCGAGGCGCTTGCGGTCATAGGTCAGGTCCACCGAGATCGAGGACGGGCCGGTGGACACGATGCCGAACATGTCGCCGTCGTGAATCAACTGCGTCGAGATCTTCTTGAACAGGTCGCGGATGCGCGGCGTCTGCCGGAAGTCGAGGTGCAGGTCGTCGACAAACAGCATGAAGATGCGCCCGGCCGCGTCGTTCACGGGACGCGGTGGCGGCAGCACCATGCCTTCCTCGACGGGCGCCGGCGGTGGCGCAGCGAGGTTGAAGTAGCGGCCGCCGTGCACCAGCGTGAGGGAGGCCACCGTCTGCTGGACGCCGTCCTCGACCACCACGAAGTCTTCCTTCTTCAGGTCGGCGAGGAACTGCCCGGCGCCGTCACGCGGGATGACGTCGGTGCTGACGAGGCTGGTGACGGTGCTGAAGTCGGCGCGCGGCTGTTCCGGCGGCGCCGCCGGTGCCGGCGCCTGCGGGGGGGCCTGGGGCGGTGCGGCCGGCGGGGCTTGCTGCGCGGAAAGGGTCGCCACGCCGAGCAGGGCCGCCGCCAACAGCGTGCCGAGTCGGCTCAGTCGTACAGGCATCATTCGATTATAGGGGCCGCTGTGGCGCCGGGCGTGTCGGGCCGGTCGCCTGCGGCACGCTCCTGCGCGCCGCCCTGCCCGCCGCGCCGGCGCTTCCGCTTGCCGGCGGCGGCCTTGTCGGCCGGAGGTTCAGACGCGGGCGGGCGCCGTTCGGCCTTGCCGGGCGGACGGCCCCGACGTGCCTGCGGCTCGATCGGCGGCGGCAGGCGCCGCTGCTCGATCTCCTTGAGCAGCGCCGGCCAGTCGAACGACACGTCCGGATAGCGCTGCTCGAGGGCACGCTGGGTCCCTGGATCGAGGGGGCCTCGCCCGAACGACTGCCCCTGCGGCATGGCGCAGAAGTAGAGGACACGCAAGCGCGTCTCCCCGCGACCATCAGGACGCTGGTGCAACAGGTACAGGGTATCGAGGCCGCGCTTGTCCCGGGCCAGTCGGATCAGCGGCACGCGTGTCTCGTCCTTACTTCCGCTTCGGCTTGGCCGCAGCGCTGCGCGCCGGCGCCTTCACCGCGGGACGACGAGGCGACGGCCGGCCGCCCTTGACGGTCTTGGCTGCCGGGGAGGCGGGACGTGCGGCCGGTCGCGCCGCCTTGGCCGTGGGACGGGCCGACGGACGCGCCTTGGTTGCCGGGCGGGCGACCGCGGCGCGGCTCCCCTTCGGCGTGACGACCGCTCGCGACGAACGCGCGGGCGCCGACTTCTTGGCCGACGCCTTGGTCGCGCCCGACGCCTGAGGACGGGCCGCCGCCTTGGCCTTGCCGGGCTTGGCCGTCACGGCGCGCGCGGGCTTGACCGGCTTGGCCGGCTTGGCCGCGGGGCGAGCGGCCGCCGCTTTGCGTGCGGCCGGGGCCACCGCC
Organism: Luteitalea sp. TBR-22; assembly: GCF_016865485.1. Lineage (NCBI taxonomy): Bacteria > Pseudomonadati > Acidobacteriota > Vicinamibacteria > Vicinamibacterales > Vicinamibacteraceae > Luteitalea > Luteitalea sp. TBR-22. The sequence continues at coordinate 3,526,921 of NZ_AP024452.1, forward strand.
CTGCCGGCCGATGGCTTGGCCACCTTGGCGGGCTTGGCCGACTTGGGCGTGGCCGACCTGGCCGGGATCGACTTGGCCGGGGCCGGCTTGGCCGGGGCCGGCTTGGCGGCAACCGGCTTGCCGACCGCGCCCCTGGTTGGCGCGGGCTTGCCAGCGGCGGCCTTGCCGGTGCCGCTCGGCCTGGCGACGGCGGCCTTCTCGGGGACCTGGCGGGCCACAGCCGGCTTGCCAGCGGCGGGCTTGGGGGTCGCGGGCTTGGCTGGCGCCGCCTTGGCGGGCTCCGGCTTGACCGCGGGCACCTTCGGCGTCGCCTTCGATACGGGTACGGGCGCGGGCGACGCCACCGGATCGACGACTGGCGCAGGAACGGGTACGGGGGCCGGCGCGGACCTGGCCGCCGCCTCTGCCGCGGCCGCCATCCGTGCGGGCGCACGCTTCTCGGCCGCTTCCTTGATGGCCGCCTTCGCCCGTGCGGCAGCCTCCGACAGGACGACCGGCGGCGCGGGCGCCTTCTTGCCTGACGCATCGACGGCCGGTGCCGGTGCCCCTGCAGGTGCGGGCGCCGGCGTCGCCGCCTTGGCCGGCTTGGCCATCTTGGCCTTGGACGGCTTGGCCTTCAGCGGCGGGAGACGCAGGGGTTCCGCGGCGGCAGCCGCAGCCGCCTCGGCGATGGCGCGGCGGCTGTCGATGGGCGTTTCGTCGCGGCGCGGGTTCTGGATGGCCGACTCGACGGCAGCCTCGATGTCGCTGGCCCGGCGGGTCTTGATCGAGACGATGTCGACCAGCGGCGTGTCGGTCGGCACACCGGGCTCGGCAGGCAGTGCCGGGTCGCGGAACACGCGCTCGAGTCGGATCTGGTCGCCTCCCAGGGATCCGTACGACCAGATTTCGGCGGGAGCGATCGAGTGCTGGGCGCAGAGGCGGCGGGTGGCGTCGATGCAGGCAACCGGCACGTAGAGCCGGAACTGCGCGCGGGCCTTGGCAAACAGGACCCACTGGTACATGGCCTCGAGGTTGTTGACCGACTCGCCGGTCTCGACCTCGATCACCGCATGCGGCTTGCCGGCGGCGTCCCGGGGCGTGAGGATGAGGTCCGGGTAGGCCTGGCCCGTGCCCGTCTTGATGGACACGCGACGTTCGTCCCCGACGTTCACCTCGACGACGAATTTCTCGCCGAACGAGAGTTCCAACGCCCGGATGACTCGGTCGTGCTCGAACTGTTCGCGTACCGGACGGATCAGAATCGCCACACAGCCTCCGCGGCCCCACAATGGGTGCCGGCGTGCCCCGCGCCTGCCACGCGGCGGCAAACGGGGAATGCTAGCATGGATATGTAACCAATCGCCAGCGAGTTGCGCTCGGCGGTCCCTATTCTGCCACAGGCCATCCGGAATCCCTAACGCCCTGTTTTCAGGCTACTTAGCCCCATTGTCTCGACCGTGAACGACCGATTCCTCCGCGCCTGCCGGCGCCAGCCCGTCGACGCCACCCCCGTCTGGTTCATGCGCCAGGCCGGACGATACATGCCGGAATATCGGGCACTTCGCCAGCAGTACAGCCTCCTGGAGCTCTGCCGCACCCCCGATCTCGCCGCCCAGGTCACCCTCCAGCCGGTCGAGGCCATCGAGGTCGATGCCGCCATCCTGTTCTCGGACCTGCTCTTGCCGCTCGAGCCGATGGGGCTGACCTTCGATTTCGTGAAGGGCGAGGGCCCCGCCTTCGACGACCCCATCCGATCGGCGGCCGACGTCGAGCGGCTGCGCCCCATCGACCCCGAAACGTCACTCGGGCACGTCCTGCAGACCATCCGGCAGCTCAAACCCCAGCTCGACGTGCCGCTCATCGGCTTTGTCGGCGCCCCCTTCACCCTGGCGTCCTACGCCATCGAGGGCGGCCCCTCGAAGGACTTCGCCCGCACCAAGGCGATGATGTACGCCGAGCCCGAGGCGTGGCACACGCTCTGCGGACGCCTCGCCGACATGGCCGGGACCTACCTCCGCGCCCAGATTGCGGCCGGTGTCGATGCCGTCCAGGTCTTCGATTCGTGGGTCGGCCAACTCGGCCCTGCCGATTACCGCGAGTTCGCCCTGCCCCACACCCGGCGGGTCTTCGACGCCATCGCCGACCTCGACGTACCGTCGATTCATTTCGGCGTCGGCACGGCGATGCTGCTCGAGGACATGGCCACCGCCGGCAGCGACGTCGTCGGCGCCGACTGGCGCACGCCGCTCGACCGCGCCTGGCAGCTCATCGGCACCGACAAGGGGATCCAGGGCAACCTCGACCCCACCCTGCTGCTCGGCCCGTGGTCGCGGGTCCGCGCCGCGGTCGAGGACATCGTGAGCCGCGCCGGCGGACGGCCGGGCCACATCTTCAACCTCGGCCATGGCGTCCTGCCCATGACGTCGCCCGAGGTCATCCAGCGGGTCGCCCGGCTGGTGCACTCGCTCACCTCGACCGCGCGATGACGGGCGGGGCTCCACGGGTGCTGGTGCTCGGCGGCGGGATCGCCGGGCTCAGCGCCGCGTGGGAGTGCCATCGGCAGGGCGTCGGCGCCGTCGTCCTCGAGGCCCAGACGCGGGCAGGCGGGGTCATTCGCACCGACGTCGTCGAGGACGTGGTCCTCGATACCGGTCCGGACGCGTTCCTGGTGAGCAAGCCGGGGGCAATGACCCTCTGCCGTGAACTCGGCATCGAGGGACGCCTGATTGCGATGTCGCCGCCACGCGGGGCGTTCGTCCTGCGCGACGGCCAGTTGCACGCCCTGCCGGAGGGCGGCGCCTTCGGCATCGCGACGCGGCCTGGCCCGTTCCTGCGCTCGACGCTGCTCTCCCCCGCCGGCAAGTTGCGCGTCGCGCTCGAGCCGCTCGTGCCACGGCGGCGGACCGGTGGGGACGAGAGCGCCGGGGCGTTCTTCCGGCGCCGATTCGGCGCGGAGGCGGCCGAGCGGATCGCCCAGCCCCTGCTCGGCGGCATCCACGCCGGCGATCTCGACAGGCTCTCGGTGGAGGCCGTGCTGCCGCAACTGGCGCACGTCGAGCGCGACGGCCGGAGCGTCCTCCTGGCCCTCCGACGCCAGGGCCAGCGCGCCACCGAGGGCGGCGCCTTCCGCAGTTTCCCCAACGGCATGGCCTTCCTCGTCGAGGCCCTCGTGGACGCGCTCCCGGCTGGCACGGTGCGCCTGGGTGTCGGCGCCACCGCCATCGCCCGGGCCGGACACGGCTGGCAGGTAGGAACCACGACCGGCGACCGGCTCGAGGCCGACCTCCTGCTGCTGGCCGCGCCGGCGGGCGTGGTCGCCGGCTGGCTGGGCCCGGTCGCGCCGGAGGCGGCCGGCCTGGCGTCGGGCATCCCGTACGTCTCGAGCGCCGGCGTGCTTGCGGTGTACGCGCGCACGGCAATTGCGCGCCCGATGCACGGCAGTGGCTACGTCTCCACGCCGGGTCCCGGTCGTGAACCGCTGCTGGCCACCAGTTGGTTGAGCAACAAGTGGGCGGGGCGTGCCCCTGCCGACCGGGTGGTGCTCAGGGGCTTCTTCGGAGGTGCGTTCGACGAGGCGGCGCTCGCGCAGTCCGACGAGACACTGGTCGGCATCGCGCACCAGACGTGGCAGCGGCGGTTCGGCGTCGAGGCGCCCCCCCTGCTCACGCGCGTGGTCCGCTGGACACGAACCAGCCCGCAGCACGAGGTCGGCCACGGCGCCCGAGTCCGCCGCATCGACGAGGTGCTCGGCGCGCTGCCCTCGATTGCCGTCTGCGGCAGCGGCTTCCGTGCCGTCGGCATCCCAGACGTCGCCACCGACGCCCGTGCGGCCATCCGGACCCTGCTCGACCGCTGGCGCGCGCGCGGCGAAGGGTAGAATTCTCGCCGCATGTTCGCGACCCGATCGCTCCGACTTCCTGCTGCCCTGGCGTGCAGCGCGTTCTTCTCCCTCGGCTGCCAGCAGGCCTCGACGCCTGCCGCGTCGACCCCGACGGCCTCCGCGAGCCCGGCGGAGGCGGACGCGACCACCGCGCTGCGCACGCCGCAGGAGGTCGCGGCCCTGCCGGCGCTGACACCCGAACTGCAGCAGTTGCTGACCCGCATCCGCGAGGCCGACAAGGGGCAGCTCGCGATCTCCGAGGAAGATGGGCGGTTCCTGCGGTTGATGATCGTGGCCAACCGGACGAAGAAGGCAATCGAGATCGGCGGCGCGAGCGGCTACAGCGCCATCTGGATGGGGCTTGGCCTGCGCGAGACCGGAGGGACGCTCACCACCATCGAGTACGACCCGGTCCGCTCGAAGGAACTGCAGGCCAACATCGCGGCGGCCGGCCTCGGCGACGTGGTGAAGGTGGTGGCCGGCGACGCCTTCAAGGCCGTGCCGGCCGAGCCGGGCACGTTCGACTTCGTGTTCATCGACGCGTGGAAGCCCGATTACCAGAAGTACTTCGACATGACGTTCCCGCGCGTCCGACGCGGCGGCCTCATCCTGGCCCACAACGTGATCAACAAGGGTGCGGACATGCAGGACTTCCTGGGCACGGTGAACGGCCGGGCCGACCTGCTCACCTCGATCGTCGCGCCCGGCAGCGAGGGCGTGTCGATCAGCCTGAAGCGCTGACGAGGAGACGGCGATGGCCGACATCCACCTGATCGGAGTGCCGCTGGACCTCGGCGGCGGGCGGCGCGGGGTGGACATGGGGCCGTCGGCGGTGCGCATCGCGGGCATCGCCGATCGGCTCACCGCCCTCGGCCACCACGTCCTGGATCGGGGCGACATCGTGACGCCCACACCGGAGACGCGCGAAGAAGGCGACCCGAAGAAGAAGTACGTGCACGACATCCAGTCGGTATGCGACGCGCTCTACGAGCGGGCGCTGGCCTCGCACCTGGAGCACGCGTTCCCGATCGTGATCGGCGGCGATCACAGCCTGGGCGCCGGGTCGGTCGCGGCGACGGCGGCGTTCGCGCGCCGGCAGGGCCAGCCAATCGGTCTGCTGTGGGTCGACGCGCACGCCGACATGAACACGCCGGCGACGACGGTGTCGGGCAACGTGCACGGGATGCCACTGGCGGCCCTGCTCGGCGAGGATCCGCGCGAACTGGCGCTCGTGGGTGGGTACGAACCGAAGGTCCTCCCGCAGCACACGGTGCTGGTTGGCATCAGGAACCTCGACGAGCGCGAGAAGGAAGAGGTGCGCGCGGCGGGCGTGCACGTCTTCACCATGAAGGACATCGACAGGCAGGGCGTCGCCGCGGTCATGGAGCAGGCCATCGCGATCGCCTCGGCGGGCACGGCGGGCATCCACGTCTCGTTCGACCTCGACGTGTGTGACCCTGCGGTCGCCCCCGGTGTCGGCACGCCGGTGCGCGGCGGCCTGGACTACCGCGAGGCGCACATGGTGATGGAGATGCTGGCCGATGCCCGGCGCGTCATGGCCCTCGATCTCGTCGAGGTCAACCCGGTGCTCGACGTACAGAACACGACGGCCGTGCTCGCCGCGGAACTGGCCGCCTCGGCGCTCGGCCAGAAGATCCTCTAGCCGCGCTATAGTGCAGTGTTCGCCTGCCGTTGGGCAGGCCTTTCTGGAGGAATCGAATGCGTCGTGCGATCCTGACCCTGACCGCGGCTGCTGCCGTTGTCGTTGCCCCGCTGGCCCTGCCCTCCACCGCCTTCGCTCAGAAGGTGGTGTCGTCAACGCCCGGAAAGGGCGGCAGCCCCCACGAGACCGTCGAGTACAAGGTGGGTGCCGCCACCGTGACCATCGTCTACGGTCGCCCGTACCTGAAGGGCCGCAGCCTCGACGCGCTGGCGCCCGCAGGCAAGGTCTACCGCACCGGAGCCGACGAGGCGACGACCCTGAAGACCGACAAGGCGCTGCAGATCGGCACCCTCGCCGTGCCGGCAGGCACCTACACGCTCTACACGCTGCCCGGCTCGCCCTGGCAGCTGATCGTCAACAAGCAGACCGGTCAGTGGGGCACCGAGTACACGCAGGGCCAGGACCTTGGCCGCACGCCGATGACGGCCGGTACGCTGTCGAGCCCGGCCGAGCAGTTGACCATCGCCGTGGTGGGCAGCAACCTCGAGATCCACTGGGGCACGATGAAGCAGGCCGTCGCCATCAGCGCGAAGTAGGCGCCTGGCACAGCGGCGCGGTGATCCCCCGACCGGGTCGAAAGGGACACCGCGCTCTACCGTCGATGCCGCACGGCGGCAGGGCCGGGTGACCCACCCGGCCGCATTCGGCCGCGATCAGCGCCGGGCCGCGGTCCGTAACAGGAACGCGATGACTTCCGCGACGGCGCGATAGAGTTCCGGCGGGATGGCCGTCTCCGGCGGCAGCCGGGTGAGCAGAGTCACGAGGTCGGGGCTCTCGTGAATCGGGATGCCGTGCTCCCGGGCCAGCGCGATGATCCGTTCGGCGAGCGCGCCCTCCCCTGTCGCCACGACCTCCGGCGCCGCCGTCTCCCCAGGCACGTAGCGCAGCGCGGCCGCGCGCCGGCGCGGCGCCATCGGGGAGTCGGTCATGCGCGGGCATCCAGGATGGTGCGCTGCGTCGGCAGGTCCGGCAGTTCGTCGGGCGAACACGCCCGCACCGGATCCACCACGACCCGCGACAGGGCATGCGCGAAGCCAGCACTCTCCAGGGCCACACCCAGATCGGCCAGGCCCGCCTCGAGGCGATCGGCAGCGTCGAGCCCTTCGACGATGAACTCGGTGCGCACCTCGGAACCCACCACGCCGAGCCTCACCTGCACCCGACCAAGCCCCTCGAGCGTGAGGTCGAGGCGCACCTGACGCCAGGGCGCCGGGTCGTCCGCGCCTCCCTGCTCGGGCGCTTCGCGTGCGACACGCATCCGCAGTCGCATCTCCGCGTCCTGTCCGTCCACCTGCAGCGGGATGCGGAGGTCGACCACGCCGTCGCGGGCAAGGTGCGCCGCCGTCCGCGCCTGCTCGGCCAGCAGGGCGTCCTGCAGCGTGCGGACCGCCTCCCGCGCGCCGTCGAGCCCCGCAGGCCCCTCCGCCAGCAGCGCGGACACCAGCGCCAGGCGCGAGCGGACGTCGTGCGACGCCAGTGTCTCGGCGTTCGATCGCGCGTGTCGCACCACGTCGGCGAGGCGACGCTCGAGCAGGACGCCGCCGTCGGCCACCCGTTCGGCGAGCGCCCGTGCCACGGCCTCTGCGGCCTGCGCGGCCTCGGGCGTTCCTGCGGGGGGCGTCGGGATCGGCACCGGCGCCAGGGATCGCACCAGCGCATGCGCCTGCGCGTCGCTGATCACGCCTGACGAGACCAGTGCCGGGAGCCACCGGGCCACGCCGAGCGCCGCGGCCCGCACGTCGGGGGCATCCCGGGCCGCGAGGACGGCCGCCGCGAAGCCGTATGTCGCCTGGGAGACCGGTGCACCGGCCGGTACATCGACCGGTGGGGCGCTGGACGGCCCGTCCGGCGCTGCCGCTTCGGCACCGATCAAACGCAGCAACGGCTGGTCGCCCCCCTGCACCACCTCGAGCCGCAGCCGCGTGCCCTGGGGGTAGTGCATCGGCGCGCCGGTGGCGACCTGGGAGCCCAGGAGCGACAGCAGGGTGGCGCCGTCGGCGTTGGTGCCGAGCACCGTCGCCATGATGCGGACGCCCGGCGCGAAGGCCCCGGGCACCTGCACCGGGGTCACGACCTCCGAGGGCAACAAGGGCGGCAGGAGAGTGATCTGCATGGACGCCGTTCGGCGGCAGGCACGCGCGTCACCGACGGGCTGCGGGACGCCGCTTTGTTATCATCGGCTCGAAATCGCCCGGGCGCGAGTCCATGAACGCCACACCCCCGACCAAGGTTCGTCCCTCACGCGGCCGCGCAGGCAAGCGGCGCGTCCGTTTGCCGGCGCAGCGCACGGACTGGTCGCAGTGCGACCCCGGCAACCTCGAGCACCCTTCGCTCTACATCAACCGGGAGCTGAGCTGGCTGGAGTTCAACCAGCGCGTGCTGAATCAGGCGCTCGACCCTTCGCACCCGCTGCTCGAGCGCGTCAAGTTCCTCGCCATCGTCGCCACCAACCTCGACGAGTTCTTCATGGTGCGGGTGGCGACCCTGCTGAAGAAGTACCGGGCCGGCATCGAGGACGTCAGCCCCGACGGCCTGAACACCGAGCAGCAGCTCGCGGCGACCCGGGCGCGCGCCGCCGAGATGATGGCGTCGCTGACGCGGTGCTGGCGTGAACAGCTGCGGCCCGCCCTGGCCGCCGAACAGGTCCGCATCCTCGAGCCCGACGAGTACACCGACCAGCTGCGGGCGCATCTGGCCGACTACTTCCGCGCCGAGATCCTCCCCGTCCTGACCCCGCTCGCCTTCGATCCGGGTCACCCGTTCCCGTACATCTCGAACCTGAGCCGGAATTTCGCGGTCGTGGTCAAGCACGGCGGGCGGACCAAGTTCGCGCGCGTGAAGATCCCGGCCACGCTGGATCGCTTCATCCCGGTGCCGGCCGATCCCGCGGGCAACGGCGGCGCCACGTTCGTGTTCCTGGAGGACGTGGTGCGCGCCAACCTGCAGCTGCTGTTCCCGGGCACGGAGCTGCAGTCGGCGCACCTGTTCCGGATCATCCGCGACACCGACATGGTGATCCAGGAGGACGAGGCCGACGACCTGCTCGAGACCGTCGACCGGAGCCTGAAGCAGCTACGGTACGGCGCGCTGTGCCTGCTCGAGGTCGAGGACACGATGCCGCGGCGGGTGCTCAACATCCTCGTCGAGAACTTCGAGATCGACGAGGACATCGTGTCGCGCACGCGCGAGCGGATGGACTGGGACGACTGGCACCAGTTGACGAAGTTGCACCTGCCTCACCTGAAGGACGCGCCGTTCTCACCGCGCAGCATCTGGTCGGGCTACACCGAGATCTTCGACGACCTCCGCGAGGAGGACGTCCTGGTGCACCATCCGTTCGACAGCTTCTCGTCGGTGGAGGCGTTCCTGCGCGCCGCCGTGGAGGATCCGCAGGTCATCGCAATCAAGATGACGCTGTACCGGATCGGATCCAACTCGCCGCTGGTCGACATGCTCGTGGAGGCGGCCGAGCAGGGCAAGCAGGTGGCCGTGCTGGTCGAGCTCAAGGCTCGGTTCGACGAGAAGAACAACATCGCGTGGGCCAACCGCATGGAAGCGGCCGGCATCCACGTGGTGTACGGCGTGGTGAGCCTCAAGACGCACGCGAAGCTGTGCCTCATCGTGCGCAAGGAGCAGGAAGGCATCCGCCGCTACGCGCACGTCGGGACGGGCAACTACAACCGGGCGACGGCGGCCGTCTACACCGACATCGGCCTGTTCACCTCCGACTACGCCATCGTCGACGACATCTCCGAGGTGTTCAACTACCTCACGGGCTATTCGAACCGGCGGGCGTACGACCAGCTGCTGGTCGCGCCGGTCGGGCTGCGCACGCAGCTGAAGGCGCTGATCGACCGCGAATGCGAGCACCAGCGCAACGGTCGCCCGGCGCGGCTGATCTTCAAGCTCAACGCCGTGGCCGACCCGGGCATGGTGCGCAACCTCTATCGCGCCAGCCAGTGCGGCGTGCGCGCCGACCTCATCGTGCGGGGCGTGTGCTGCCTGCGCCCGGGCATCCCCGGGATCTCCGACACGATCACCGTGCGATCGATCGTCGGACGCTTCCTCGAGCACTCGCGCATCTACTACTTCGAGAACGGCGGTGACCCCGAGGTGTACATCGGCAGCGCCGACCTGATGGAACGCAACCTCGATCGTCGCGTCGAGGTGCTCTGCCCCGTGCATCAACCCGACCTGAAGGCGCACTTGCGCGACGTGGTGCTCGAGACGCTGCTCTCCGACACCGACCGTGCCCGCGTGCTGCGCACCGACGGCTCGTACGTGCCCGTCTCGGTGCCGGCCGGCGGCGACCCGGTCAACGCGCAGCGCCGCCTGCTCGACGTGTACTCGCTCCTCTCCTCGTCGGTGCTCTGATGGTCGAGATGTACCGCGGCCCCGAGTCGACGCGGCAGCCCGCCACCTATCGGGTCGCGCGAGCCGGGGTCGGCGTCGCCGAGCTCCTCGGCGGCGCCGGGTGGGATCACGCGATGGCCATCACGTGGGGACCCGAGGGACTGGCGACCACGTTCCGGGCGGTGTGGCACGACGAGGGCATCGCCGTGCGCTGGGACGTGCAGGATCGGGCGCCGTGGGCGACACGCACGCGACGCGACGACTGCCTGTGGGACACCGAAGTGGTCGAGGTGTTCCTCGACCCGACCCGGTCGGGCGAGGACTACGCCGAACTCGAGGTCACGCCGGCCAACGTCGTCTGCGACCTGCACATCGAGCGCCTCGCCCCGGAGCGACGCGTGCACCTGGAGTGGGACTTCGAGGGGCTGCAGACGCGCGTCCACCGCGCGCCCGGGTCGGACGACTGGACGGCGATCGCCTGGATGCCGTTTGCCGACTTCGCCTCGCTGTCGGCGCGCGTCGCCGCCTGCCTGCCGGTCACCGCCGGCGACAGCTGGCATTTCAACGCGTTTCGCATCAAGCGGCCCGGCGGTCCCGAACGACCGGAGGACGGCGCGGTGTACGCGGCCTGGTCGGTGCCCGACGGTCCGACGTTCCACGCGCCCTCGTTCTTCCGGCCGCTCGTGTTCGCCCCCGCACCGGAGGACACATGAACGCCGCCGAGCAGTACGCCCGGATTCGCGAGGGCCTCGAGCAGGCAGATGCGCGCGCCGCGGCGCTGGCAGCCCGCTGCACGCCCGAGGCGTGGGCGCGCCGCACGCCCGAGGGCGGATGGTCGCCCTCGGAGTGCGTGCAGCACCTGGTGCTGTCTGTCGATGCGATGCTGGCGCGGATCGATGCCGCCATCGCCGACGGACATGCGCGCGGCATCACCGGCGACGGACCGTTCTCGCCAGGACTGCTGGGCCGCCTGCTGATCTGGGTGCTCGAGCCGCCGTATCGCCGGCTGCGCAGCAGGACCGGACCGGCGTTCGTCCCCGCCGCCACGCGCACGCCCGACGCCGACGTGGCAGCCCTTCGTGCCGCGCACGATCGCGTACGCGAGAGCCTGGCGCGCGCGTCGGGGCTGGCGCTCGACCGCCTGTCGATCTTGTCGCCCTTCGACGCGCGCGCCTCCTACAACCTGTACGCGGCGTTCGCCATCCTGCCGGTCCACGCCCGGCGCCACCTGTGGCAGGCCGAACAGGCCATCGCCGCGCATCGCACCTGACCCGCCCGGATCAGGGACGCCCGAGGTTGGTGTAGTCCTTCACCACCACGTCGAGGGTGTTGCTGCCCGGGGCGCCGACGATGAAGAACAGGAACGCGGCGTCGGGCCCGATGTTGACGTGTGCGGGTCCGATGACGGGCGCGACCGTCCCGGAGACCGCCGCCACCAGTTGCCAGTTGCCCGTCGGCACGGTCGAGACGGCGCCTTCCCTGTTGGTCAACTGCCGCACCAGGAACGCGGTCTGGCTGAACGAACCGTAGTCGGCGCCGAGGTAGACGTCGACGGCCGGCGCCGCGGCCGTGTGGAACACGTGGACGCGCGACTTGTTGTTCACGGTCGGCGTGAGGTCCACGGTGTACTTGCTCGCGGTCGGCGCGCCGGCCGCCGTCAGGTGCGCGATGATCGCGGCATCCTCGTTGGGGTTCAGCGTGATGTTGGCCGGTCCGATGATCGCCGGCAGGCCGCACGGCCGCGAGGGATTGGCCGGGTGGACGGCGACGCTGATCGTGCCGGCGGGCAACGCCAGTGGCCCGACGATCTGCCGGTACCGGAAGCCCGGCAACGCACACGCGCCGTTGACCGACACGTCGACGGGCAGGTCGGCCGCTGCGCCGACGGCGCCGCCGGGAATGCCATGGACCACGACCACGCGCGCCGGCTGCGATTGCGCCAACGCCGGCGCAGCCGCGCCGAGGACACACAGGCCAGCCGTAAGGATGTGCAGGACTCGCTTCATGGACTGTCTCCTCCTCTGAAAGGGGGCGGCCGGGCCCTCGCACGGCCCGCACGCCTGCCGCCCGTTTCCCTGTGTGACTCTCGCCGTTGCGCACAGGTCCCGACGCGTGATGGGCGGGCACCGATGACGCGATCGGATCGTCAAAGGAGGCGACGTGGTCGTGCAGCAGCAACTCCCCCCGAAGCTCTCGTCTCGTGATCTCGTCCTGCGGCAGACCGGGCAGGGCTGGCGTGTGGAAGACGCCACGGGCCGTCAGGTGTGCGAGACGCTGTCGTCCATGGCAGAGGCCCGGCTCATCGGTCGCACCTTCGCGGTGGGACGCGCGCGGGTCTGGGTCTACCGGCAGGAACGCTGGTCATTGCTCGACGGCGACTGACGCATAGCGTTCAACGCGACGTGGTCTGCGGCTTGCACTGAAGCAAGCCCGACGCGTCCCACGCCCGTCGTGCGGCGCGCGCCACACCATGACGCGCAGCACCTGCTGTACAGTCCGCGACACACTGTATTCACGACCAACAGGACGGCCGGCGGTCCGCTGGCGTGTCGCGCCGTCGCTCGTGCTGGCCCTGCTCACCGTCGGGTGCGGCGGTTCCTCCTCCACACAGACCACCGCTCCCACGGCGATCACGCGCTGTGCCGTGGGCCTCGCCACCGGCGCCTCCGCGCCGGTGCTGGCCGCCGAGGGCGGCACGGCGAGCGTGTCGGTCACGGTCAACCGCGAATGCACCTGGGAGGCGCGCAGTACCGCCGACTGGCTCGCCGTGACGTCGCCGTCCAGTGGGCAGGGCAATGCCACGCTCGCAGTGACCGCAGCGCCCAACCCGGCCGGCCTGCCACGCGTGGCGGTGGTCAACGTGAACGACAGCCGCCTCGAGGTGCAGCAGGCCGCCGCGGCGTGTCGCCTGCTCCTCGATTCGCCTGGACGGCGGTTCGCGGCCGACGGCGGCAGCGCGCGGGTGGACGTGCAGGTGCCCGATGGCTGCGCGTGGGCGGCGGTCACCGACGTCACCTGGCTGGCCCTCGACGGCAGCGCCCGCGGCACCGGACGAGGCTCACTGGTGGTGACCGTGGCCGCCAACGAGGGCTCGCCGCGCACCGCGACCGTCAGGGTCGGCAGCGTGGAGTGGATCGCCGCGCAGGACGCGCCCGTGCCGACGATGCCCGGCCCCGGCGTCCCGCCGACCACGCCGGCGCCATCACCAGCACCGGCTCCGGGTCCGCCGGCGCCGCCGGTCGTGGGCGACCCTGCCCCGCCTGGCCCGTCACCGACACCGTCACCCGCGCCGCCGACTCCTGCGCCCGCGCCGGCGCCCGGCCCGACACCTTCGCCTGCGCCTCCTGGCGATCCAGCACCGCCCACGCCAGCGCCGCCCACGCCCGCGCCGCCTGCCCCCGCGCCACCAGCACCGCCGCCGACACCGGGACCGCCGTCGCCGCCAGCTCCGCCAACGCCTGCGCCCCCAGCACCGGAGCCCACGCCTCCGGAGCCCACGCCGACGCCGCCCACCCCGTCCCCTGACCCCGGCCCTCCCCCGACGGCGCCCGTCGTCGAGGAGGTTCGCCTGGAAGGGCGGGTCTCGAACCGCGCGGGTACCTGCCCGACGCTGACGTTCCAGGTCGACGGTCGCCTCGTCAGGACGTCGACGGCCACCCACTTCATCGCGGATCGATGCGAACGGGTGGTCAACGGCGCGAGTGTCGACGTACGCGGCACGCGGCGCCCCGACGGCGCCATCGACGCCACCAGGGTCCAGGTCGCCAATGGCAATGGGCAGGACGATGGGGCGGTGCCGTGAGCCGACGGTGGCCGTCGGGATCAGGCACGGACCGGTTCCTCCGCGTGGCGATCGTCGGGCTTTCCGGCTGGATGGTCCTCGCGTCGGCCGCGGCGCGTGCGCAGGCCCCGCTGGCCGACGTCCTGACGTTCCTGTTCACCAACCAGGCGGTGCCTACCGGTGACTTCGCGCGCGACGCGGCCGCCGCGCTGGCCGCGCGCGAGACCGTCGGCCGCCAGTTGCAGGGGGAACTCGCGCTCCAGCCGGTGAGCCCGGCCTCGCCAGGCTTCGTCTACCGGCTCAATCCGGGACTCGGTACGCCGGAGCGCGCGAGCGAGCACTTCGGGCCGTTCTTCACCGAGCGCAGCCTGACCACCGGCGCCGGGCGACTGACGTTCGGCGCGACGTGGACGCGCCGCGTCGTCACCCGACTCGGCGGGCGCCCGCTGCGCGACGCGACGCTGGTCACCAGCGGCAACCAGTTCCGCGACGAACCGGCGCCGTTCGACGTCGAGACGCTGTCGCTGGCCATCGAGAGCCGAACGCTCACGCTGACGGCACTCGCCGGCGTGCATGAGCGGGTCGACGTCGGCGTGGTGGTGCCCGTGGTGTCGCTCGACGTGCAGGGCCGTCGCGTGAACACCTATCGCGGCACGTCGGTGGAGCAGGCCAGCGCCGACGCGACGGCCAGCGGGTTAGGTGACGTCGCGTTGCGGAGCAAGGTACGTCTCGTCGGCACGCGAGGCAGCGGCCTGGCCGGCGTCGTCGACGTCCGCCTTCCCACCGGCCGGGAAGCCGACCTTCTCGGCGCGGGCCGCACTGCCCTCCTCGCCAGCATCGTCGCCTCGGCCGAGGCGGCGCGGGTGGCCGTCCACGGCAGCGCAGGCGTGGCGCGCGGGGGCGCGGTCGACGGCTGGCAGTACCAGGTGGCCACGACGATCGCGGCGACGCGAACGCTGACCATCGTGGGCGAACTGCTCGGGCGCCGCCTCGACGCGCCGGGCCGCATCGTGCTGGCCGCCGCGCCGCATCCGTCGATCGCGGGCGTGGACACGCTGCGCCTCGTGCCCGAGGGCGAGACGTCGCACACCTTGCAGGCGGCGCTCGGCGCCAAGTGGAACCTGACCGGGACGTGGCTGATTGGCGCGCACGCGTTCGTGCCGGTCGCCGGCAACGGCTTGCGCATCGCGCCGACGCTGACCGTGGGCATCGAATACTCGATCGGTCGGTGATGCCGTCGCGTCACACCGCCGACGCCGCCCCTGGGACAGGTCAGTACAGGCTTACCTGCTCTGCACCGAGTCGATCCGCCAGCCGTCGCGGTCGGCGCGGGAGAGCCGGAACCGCCACTGGCGAGGCTCCACACGCGGCGAGGCGTCGCCGACCCGCGGGACCCAGGCTTGCGATCCGCTGCAGGTGGCGCTGGCGGCCCGGGCCGCGCGATCGAGCATGACGCGGCAGTCGCCGAGTTCCACCTGCTGCGACCGGAGGCCCGCGAACGCCCGTTCGAGCGCGCGCGCATCGACGCCCGGCCAGACGGCGCGTGCCGCCGACGCATCGAGGCGCGAATAGGCCCGGCCGTACCGGTGAAGGACGTCGCGAATCGACGGCTCGTCGTCGGTCGGGATTGTGGTCCGAGCCTCAGGGATCGGCGTCGGCACGATCGACGCGGGCGCCGCGTCATCGACGGCGCCACCAGCGAGCACCGTGGCGGCATACGCGGCGCGGGTCGAGTCGGACACGGGCGGCGCCGCATCGGTCGCCATCGTCGCTGCGGTGGGGGCTGGCGTGAGGGGCGGCGCGGGAGACGCCTCGAGGGCGCGCGTGTCGAGGACCGCACGGGCCTGAACGGGACGAACACCCGGCGCAGCGGTCCCGTTCCTCGTGCCGCTGGCTGGCTCGGCAATCGCCACCGCGGCGCCCGAACGGACGCGCGAGGGTGCGGCGATCGCCCTGGATGTCACGGGCCGCGCAATGCTGCTCGTGTCGGCCTCCGCCCGGGCCATCGAGGCCTGTTGTGGCCCGGACAGCACGTCGGCGAGCGGCGCGGCGGGACTGGTGGCGATCGGCAGGATGACCGGCTCACGCGGCGCCAGCAGGCCCATGGCGACCACCGCAGCGGCGGCGAGCGGGACGATGGCACTCAGGCGGCGGGGACGAATCGAGGTGGTCGACGACAACCAGGGACGCACCTCGACCGACCGGTGCAGGTCCTGGCCTGTCCCGTCGCCACGTGCGAATGCCTCGACGTCGATCGAGGCGATCGACGCGAGGTCGTCTGGGCTCGGGGGCCACGCCCACTCGGGCGCAGCCCCCTCGGTCGGAGCCGGCAGCTCACGACCGGGGTCGGTCACGTGGTTCACATGCCCGCCCCCATGGCGCCGATGCTGCTCGACGAGGCACCGGGGGCCGGCGTCGCACCGGCGTCCTCGCTCGTCGCCTTGTCGGCCATCTCCTGGACCTTCTCACGCACCTGCGACGTGAGTTGCTGGGCCGACTCGCTGGCCTTGTCGACCAACGCGTCGCGCGTCGCGCCGAGCGTGCGGTCCTCGACGCGTGAGCGCGGCACGCTCAGTCCGAGCACCGCGCCGGCAGCCAGCGCCGCGACGCCGACCGCCATCGGGTTCTCCTGCATCCAGCGCTCGAACTGCGTCGAGGTCTGGACGCGGGCCGTGTCCCAGCGCCTGGAGACGGCGCGCGACACCTCGCCAGCCTTGGCCTGCGCGTCACGTACGGTCTCGCTCACCTGCTCGCCGACCGACGATGCCGTCTCGCGTGCCTGACGCCGCATCTCGCGCGCCTTGTCGGCCACCGCCGCCGTGGTGCCGCCAGCGTACGAATCGCCATCGGCAGACCACGTGGACATGTCGTCACTGACCATGCCACTCCGGCGCGTCCAGAGCATGTAGCCGATGCTCGCCGCCGCAATCGCCGCCGGCACGGGGTTCTCGCGCAGCATCCCGCCCCACGCCCCGCGACGATCACGCCACGCGTCACCGTCCTGGTCGCGTCGCGCCGTCGTCCCGTATTCGCCGCGTACCATCATGTCGTCATCGTCCCAGTCGTACATGTCGTCCCTGCTCCAGGTCTTGGCGCCGGAAGAGCGGCGCATCATCCACCACACCAGGCCCACGCCGGCACTGGCCAGGCCCACGGACATCGGGTGCTGGCGGGCCTGCTCCACGAGCGGCGCCGCCGCTTCCTGCGCTCGACGTGCGGCCTGCGACGCGCTGTCGCCTGCCGTGCCGACCAGGTGCTGCACGCGCCCCACCGTCGCCTCTCGCACGCTGGCCCTGGCCTGTTGTGCGAGGTGCTGCGGGCTGAGGCGTTCCTGCAGTTCGTTGATCGTCTGGCTCATGTCCTCGCGCGTGCGCTCGATCTGTTCGCGGATGACGTCGGGATCGTCCGAGCCCGCGCCAATCGGCGGTGTCGCGCCCGACGCGATGGCGCCGCCCGCCATCGTCGCGTCGAGTTGATCGGCGCGCAGCCCCGGACGGGCGCCCGCCGGAGGCACGTCGACGTCGTCGATCTCGCTCGCCGCCAGCGGGACGGGCGCGGGCAGGTCCGGCGCCATCGGCATGGGCGGCGGCATCACCGGGTTTCGTTCTTCAGCCACTGTGCGGTCTCCTTCAGCGAATCCACGGTCTCGACGGGTGTCAGCGGCTGCCTGAGCTGACGAAGCCCGGCCCGCACCAGCACGTAGCCGACGCCGGCCAGCAGCACGGCCGTGAGGCCTGCGGCCGCCCACGCATCGAGCCCGAGCTGCACGAGCAGCAACACCACCGTGGTGACCAATGTGAGCAACGCGGCGTTGGCGACCAGCCCGCCCGCGCCGAGCATCGCGCCCGCGCGTCCGACCTGCGCGGTCTTCTGCGACAGTTCCGTCCTCGCCAACTGCACTTCCTGGCGGATCAGGAGCGACGTCTTCTGCGACAGGTCGGCGAACAGCTCACCGATCGTTCGCTCCGTGCGTGGTGCGTCCATCGCGTTCTCCTTGCTGGGTAGCGAGGTCAGCTGGTGATCCCCGGCGCCGGGTCGAGGCCGAGGCTGCCGCCGATACCGGAATCACCGGAACGCGACGGGCCGCCGATTGGCGCGGTGAACCCCGTCTGCCCCGGCAGGGGCGTCGTCAGGCGACTCGCGCCCTCACCGAAACCCGAGTCGTGATGGGGCACGTCCCCGTCGCCGAGCTCATAGGCGCTCGAGCTCTTCAGGAACCTGGCCAGGCCGAGACCCAGCAGGAAGGCACCGCCGACGAACGCGCCCGGATTGCGCCGTGCGAAGCGCTCGACGTCGCGCACCATCTCGGCGGGATCCTTGTCGCGCATGCGGTCGGCGAACAGTTGAATCTGGTCCACCGCCGTGTCCGCGTACGATGCAAGCGTCTGGTTCTCGGCGCGCATGTGCTCGCTCGCCTGCCGGATGGCGTTGGCCACCGAGCCCAGCCCGTCGGCCGCGCGCACCTTCTGCTCGTTCACACGGCTCGAGGCCGTCTGCTTGACCTGATCCATCACGCCGACGGCGCGGGGATACGCGCGTGACGCGTTCGAGTCACTGTCCTGATTGGTGCTGCCGGTCCCGAACCCGGCGCCGAGGCCGGTTTCACCGGCCAGCATGCCCGTCGACTGGCTGTCGGAGAATGATGACGCGCCGGTCCCGACCTCGGCGCCGCGGCCCTTGCGGCTGCTCGTGCCGGTCTCCGGCAGGTTGGCTCCCGGAATCGCCCTGTGTGTTGCCATTCGCTGCGTCTCCTGTCGTTCGCATACGTCCCGCACGCCCGATCGCGCCGGAACGTGACTGCATGCCCATGACAGAAGGAAGAACTGTGCCACCCGTCACAGGCTCGGCCTGCGGCGGCGCGAGCCCATGTGCAGCGATGCCTGATCGAAGGACAGGCAGTGGTCTCGTGACTACCTGAAGAGACCGCGCAGTCGGCGAGCCAGTTCGGCCGTCCAGCCTTCGATGGTGCGCGCAATTCGCTGCCGCAGTGTGCCCCGATGAATCGGGCATCGTTGGTCAGGTGCCTCGTCGCCGCGCTTGAGATACTCGGTGTACACGGGGCATCCCTGGACGGGACGCTTGTACGAGACGCGGCAGAAGGTCTCCTCGCGCAGTCCCGCTGGCCGCTCGAACGCCTCGGGTCGCCGTACGCGCGCGGCGCGCCGCATGAAATCGGCCCAGATGGGCAGCGCGTACCGTGACCCGTAGGCCTCGCGCCCGATCGTCGCCGGCTGATCGAAGCCGACCCAGACCCCCACGACGATCGACGACGAGAAGCCCACGAACCAGGCGTCCTTGAAGTCGTCGGTCGTGCCCGTCTTGCCACCGGCCGGGAAGCGCACGCCCATGCGCCGTGCCGAGGCGGCCGTGCCGCGGTCCACCACGTCCTGCAGCAGCGAGACCATCTGGAACGCCACCTCGGGCGCGATCACGTTCTCGCGCACCACCGGCGTCGCGAACGCCACGCTGCGGTCGTCGTCGAGGATGCGCAGGATGGCCCGCGGCCGCACCGAGTGCCCGCCATTGGGAAACATCGCGAAGGCGGTGGTCAGTTCGAGGGGGGTGACCAAACCGGTGCCGAGCGCAAGGGAGGGCACGTTGGGCAGGTCGCGCAAGCCGGCGTCACCGGCAACGCGCATCACCCGTCGCGTGCCGACCCGTTGCTGCAGCAAGCTGGCGGCCCGGTTGTCGGACACGACGAGGGCGGCGCGCAGGGTGAGCTCCGGACGCACCTCGCCCGAGGCATTCTCCGGCGCCCATTCGTCGGGGCCCTGCGGCGTGATTCGATCGAGCCCGTCGAGCACGCTGAGCGGCGAGTACCCCTGCTCGAGCGCAGCGGCGAACACGAAGGGCTTGAAGGCCGACCCCGGCTGCCGACGACTGCGCGTCGCGCGATTGAACGGCGAGGCCGCCGGGTCGCGGCCGCCCACCAGCGCGAGGACGTCGCCGGTGGCGGGGTCCATGGCGACGAGCGCGGCCTGGAGATCCCGCTTGCCGAAGCGGCCGAGGCCCTCGCGGACGACGCGGTCGGCCGCTTCCTGCAGCGACGGCACGATCGTGGTGTCGACGCGCCAGTCGGGCGGGTGATCGCCACCGAGCGAATCGCGGAACAGTTGCCGCACGTAGGCTCGGGCATAGGCGTCGCTGGCGGTGCTCGTCGGCTGGTACGGCCGCACCCGGATGCGTTGCCGGCGCGCCGCGCGCTCTTCCGCGTCGGTGATGAACCCCGCCTCGCGCATCCGCCCGAGGACGACATGGCTGCGCGCCACCGCGCCGTCCAGGTTGGACCAGGGCGACAGTGCCGCCGGGGCCCGCGCCAGACCGGCGATGAAGGCGCTCTCGGCCAGCGACAGATCCTTCGCGCTCTTGCCGAAGACACGCTGCGCCATCGGCTCGACGCCGTACACGCCGGCGCTGAGGTAGATGCGATTGAGGTAGAGCTCGAGGATCTGGGCCTTGGTCAGCTGCAGTTCCATCTGCAGCGAGATGACCGCCTCCCGGATCTTGCGGGTGTAGCTCTTGCGATTGGACAGGAACAGCGTTCGCGCTAGCTGCTGCGTGATCGTGCTCGCCCCCTCGCTGCGGCCGGTCAGCGTGTTGCGGTACACGGCACGTCCGAGCCCGATCGGGTCGAGGCCGATGTGGCGGTAGAAGCGGTGGTCCTCGACGGCGACGAAGGCGTGCTGCAACGCCGGGGCGATGCTGGCCAGCGGCACGTCGCGGCGCTGCTCGTCGAGGCGGAACCAGCGCTTGCCGTCGGCCGTGTGGAACCACGTATCCCCGACACCCCGGGTCAGGCGATGCACGGCCCAGGTCTGCTTCCAGATCCACGCGGTCGCCACGACGCCGGTCAGCAGCGCCATCACCACCACGACCTGCACCACACGCGGCTGCGCCGCGAACCACCTGTGCGCCCGGCCGATCACCGCGCTAGTGTCTCACCCGCGACCGGCGACGCGGTACCGGCTCAGCGAAGGCGCGTCGCGACGAGGTTGGTCCCCGAGGCCCAGTGCTCGCCGCCGCCGTCGGCGTACATCGCCCGCTCCACCACGATCGGCGCCGGCCGAGCGCCGAGGCTTTCGATGAGCGCGCCGAACCGCTTGCCGATGGCGCCGGGGAACTCGTCGCGCACGCTGATCCCGAACCGGCTGCGCGCCGCGACCGGATACGTGCGTGTCGCCACGGGCGACCCGTCGTCGAACAGCAGCGTCACCTTCACCTGCGCGGCGTCCGCCCCGGGATTGGCCACGAGGTAGTACGTGACGCGCCGAGCCGCGTCGTCGGACACCTCGCCGTCGGCGACCGCCCACGCGATGCCGGTCGCCGTCGTGCCTGGCGCGTTGTGGGCCTCGGTCCAGGCGCGGTTGTCGCCGGGCCACCACATCGACCGTTCGACGACGATCGGCACGCCGTTGGTGGACTCGACGACCATCGACACGGCCGTGTCGGCCAGTGCCGCAGCAGCCTGATCCACCCAGATCGTGTAGCGCTGCAGGGCGCCGACGCGATGGGTGTGACGCACCGTGCTGCCATCCGGCAGGAGGTACGTGACGGCGATCTCCGCAGGCTGCTCCGACGGGTTGGCGACCAGGAGGAACAGATCGAAGAAGGGCCCGGTCGCGCCCTCGGCCAGGTACCACGCCAGGGCAGCCGCGGTGACGCCCGCGCTCTCGTGGCCGGCGCGGAACACCTGCGCACCTCGCGTGTAGTACATCGCGCGCTCGACGATCACGCCGGCCGTCGCCTCGATGACCGCCGACACGTCGGTGTCGGCGAGCCAGCGCGCCTGACCGTCGCCGAACACCTCCTGGTCCACCCAGATGTTCATGCGCGTGCGCGCCGGAATGGTGTAGGCCTTCTCCAGTGGCGGCCCCGCCGGACGCAGGTAGCGCACGCGGACGTCCACCGGCGCGGCCGAGGGATTCTGCAGCAGGTAGAAGAGGTCGAACCCGCTGTGCGTCGCGCCCTCGGCCAGGTACCAGCGGGCCGACGGCCCGGGCAGGCTGGTCTCGGCATGCGCGCCGTAGGTGACGCCCGCCGGGTCGTGCCACGACACGGTGCGATCCACCGCGAGCGGCGCGTCCGAGGAGACCACGGTGCCGAAGGCATGCCCGGCGAGGCCTTCGATGGCTCCGGCGTCCACGGCGCGCGAGGCGAGCGCCGGCACGGTGACCTGCTGCGTGACGGTGAGGCCGTCGTCGCGGAGGAACTCGAGCGTCGTCGCGGCGGCGCGGGCGCCGACGTTGGCGAGCACTAGGCGCGTGTCGAAGAAGTCGCTGGCGACGCCTTCGGCGAGGTACCGGGTGAACGTCGCGGGCGTCGCGGCGTCGGGCACGAAGGTCGCGGTGACGGTCGTCGCCGCCGCGAGGGTGAGGCTGCACGTCGACGTGCCGGTGCAGGGCCCACCGGACCAGCCCTCGAAGCGACTGCCTGCGGCAGGCGATGCCGAGAGCGTGACCACGGTGCCTGCGGTCAGCGAGGCGGTGCACGTCGTGCCACAGGCCATCCCACCGGGCGAGCTCGCCACCACGCCGCTGCCTGCGCCGGCCTTCACGACGGTGAGCGGCACCGGACCTGCCGCGCCGCCGCCCTCGAGCTGCTCGACCCAGTAGGTCAGCAACTGGCGCAGGGCCTGCGGCGCGTGGGTGGGCGGGCCGTGACCGGCCTGGTCCGTGGTGTTGACGCCGTGGCACGACTTGCACACGCGCACCTCGCCCGGCCGCATCGTGATCCAGAGGCGCTCGCGCACCACCGGCACGCCGGCAGCGTCGGTCAACTGCCAGGAGAGCGCACGACGGGCCGGCACGAAGGCCGCCACCGAGCCATCGGCCGCGATCGCCACGCTCCCCGGGGGCGCGCCGGGCGTGATGGGGTTGCGCACGCGGGGATCGTGCAGGAACTGCCCCAGCACCCGCCGCCCGGGTCGCGGCGACGCCGTCCCGCCGATGCCGCGCAGCTGATCGGCCTGCACGAGCTGCAGGAAGGCGACGTCGTAGACCTTGCCCGCCGCGCCGATCGTCTGCGCGCCGCCGCCATGCACGCGCAGGTTGAACGGCTGCTGCCTGTCGCTGTGATCGCGCGTCGTGACGTCGTGGCTGACGATCAGCGCGAGGTCGTTGGCCTTCAGCCACGCTTCCAGCCGGGCCGGGGTGATGCCCTGCTCCGCCAGGACCTGCTGCTCCTCGGCAGGCAGCGGCGCCCTGTGGCTGGCTGGCCGCGTGCGCGGCCTCACCTCGACGGGATCGAGTTCCCACAACGGCCCCGAGTAGGTGACGAGCACGTCGGGACTCCAGTAGGAGAGGGTCTTGGTGATGCCGGGCGTGAGGCGCACGTCCGGCACGAAGACGCCACCGGCCTGCTTCAGCAGGGTGAGCCGGAAGTCGTAGCGCGACCCGGGCGCGGCGGTCGTGCCGGTGTTCTGGTCGCGGCGCGTCTCCGGCGTGTGCACCGCCACGAGCCGTCCGTCCGACAGCGGCAGCGGGTTGCGATACAGGCCGGAATGGTTCGGCGACGGCGTGTCCGTGTACGAGCTCGTGTCGCGGTGGGTGACGTACGTAATCGTCATCGCATCCGGATTGTGCTCGGGTGGTCCGTAGGTGCTGATGATCTGCCCGCTGGCGTGGGTCGAGAACTCCGGCGCGTCGATGCCGTAGTAGGTGCCGGGCGCCGCCGGCGACTCCTTGATCTGGATGAAGCCGTTGATCGTGTTGGCGTTCAGGCGGGGCGACTGCGAGTGGTGGTAGACCAGGTTGGGATCGTCGTCGAAGCTCGCGTCGAAGTAGCCGAGGAACTCGTGACGGCCGACGTGGTTGAGCGTCTCTTCGCCGCTGCCGTCCTCCTCCACCATCCACGGGAAGAAGTCGTTGAACGAGTGCCCGACGATGTTGGTGCCAGCGAGGAGGTCCGTGCGCGAGCCGCGCGGCTCCGGGAAGACCTCCGCCCGCGATGACAGGCGGGCGGCGCCGGCCGATTCGTCGGCGTAGTTGAACGTGCCGTAGGTGCCGTACGCGGTCGAGGCACGGGAGTCGGCATCGGCCTGCTGGTCGCGCTGCAGGTGGTCCCAGCGGATGTACACCAGACGTCCGAAGCTGTCGATCTGCGGCGAGAACGACCCCGACGGCGAGTGCTGCACGAGGAACAGGTCGCCGCTGGCCGGGTCGAGGCTCCAGATGCCACTGACCACCGGCGCCTCCTCGTACTCGTCGAGCTGCGGGTACAGGTGGGACTCGCCGCCGCGTGGTCGGTCCGACGTGAACAGGATGCGGTCGTCGGTGCCGTAGATCGGGCTGACGTTGTTGTACGCGGTCGGCTGCCGCGGCACCTTGGTGATCACCGGTGTGTCGGCGGGCCCGAGGCCGGTGATCTCGTACAGCTGCCACCGCCAGTCGGGGCTGTAGGCGTAGCGCTGCTCCGAGCCGCCCACCACCATGCTGAAGACGGCCCGCGTGCCGCTCCAGTGCACGCTCGGCTCGCGCACCGCGATCGCCGTCGCGCCCTGCAGGCCCGTCGCGCCGAAGCCGGCGGCTGCCGTGAGGTTCTTCAGCGCGCCATCAGGGTAGCGGATCCAGAGGTCGCCGCCGCGGGCGACCGCGTCGAGCGACGCGCGGTGGTTCCCGAACACGGCGCCGACGGTCGTGAAGTCCTGCGGCACCGGCACCTGCGTCACGAAGAGGATCGGGTACGGGGTGGATGGCGGCGGTCCCTGCGCCACGACCGTCAGCCCGAGGGCCGTCGCAACCCCCACCACCGCCACGCCCCATCGCCGGTGCCTGCCTCGCATCGATGCTCCCACCGGCCACGGCCGGCCCGTCCCGTCACCGCGCCGCCCTCCGTCGCCGACGCGGCGACAGACAAGCCTGCAGGCCGGGTGACACAACTGTCATCTCGGCCTGTGCGGACACTGGGGGCACCTGATGCGTAAGCACGAACCGTACCGACGCGGTGGCGACCGTCCCGCACCGAGCCTGCTGCGGAACGGCCAACCGCCAGGTCGCCGGGCGGACGCGGTGCGAAGCGCTTACCTGACGACCTGGTCGGCCCCCAGATCAGGCGCGATGCCGGACGGCCGGGCATGGCCATCGATGTCGAGGGGTCCGTAGGTGCTCGGCGTGCCTTTGGCGAGCGCCGCGCCGGCGTTGTCTCTTCGCAGGTGCAGGTCACCGAACGCCGGGGCCACGAACATCGCAGGCGTGGCCGTCGTGAGGTTGGTCCGGCGCGATGCCGAGGCGCCGTCGCGTGCCCTCACCGCGCCATCGAGCAGGTTGTTCCAGATGAGGACGTAGCGCGTGTCGGGGTGGGCGAACTCGATGCCGACGCTGCTGGTGCCGCTCAGCAGGATGCTGTTGTGCGCGACCACGGCCCGGGGGGCATCGAGGATCGAGATCGCCGGCCCGCGGGCCCCCGACGTGCCGGCCCTCGTGATCATGTTGTTGCGTACCAGCCCACCGGCATGCTGGTTCGGGCGACGCGGGTCGAGTCCGTAGACGATTTCGCGTGCGCCCCTCACGAACACGTTGCGCTCGACGAGCGAGTCCTCGGCCCCCTGCCACATCAGGATGGCCGATCCTGGCATCCTGCCGCTGGCGGGATAGGTGAACACGCTGTCGCTCACCACCCACCCGTAGCCGCCGCGCACGTCGATGCCGACCGGCAGCGTACCCACGACTTCCGGCACCTCGAAGCGGCAGCGGGTGATCCAGCCCTCGTGCGCGCCGTCGCCGGAGGCATGCCGCGTCGAGAGCACGAAGGCGCCGCCACCGAGCACCCGGAGCCGCTGGAGGCGCGGCCGGTGGACCTCGTCGCCGAAGCGGAACGCCAGGCCGGTGCCTGCGTCGATGGTCAGGTCGGCCACCCTGAAGCTGTCCGACCGGGTCACCGACAGCAACGGTTGATCCCACCCGTCTGGCGCCAGCAGGGTCACGTCCTCGCGCCGGCCGGTGCGGCCACGAATCTCGAGGTCGTCGACGCCGGCCACGGCGAGGGGCTCGGCCAGCGCGTACGTCCCGGGCTCGAGCAGGACCGTGCTCGACGACGGCGCGGTGCGCAGCGCGTCCTGGAGTTCCTGCGCCGTCGAGACGGTGAGGGTCGTCCGCGTCGATGGCGGCGGTTCCGAGCCGGGATCGGGCGGCGGGTCGACGGGTTCCTCGGTGGGCGGCGGCGGGGGTGGTGGCGGGGGCGGCGGCGAGGGGTCGCCGAGGTCGACGCGAATGGCGTTCGAGAAGGTGCTCGACACCCCGCGCCTGTCGATCGCTCGCACGACGAAGTAGTAGGTGCCCGGGGCGAGGTCGGCGACCTGGTGCGAGGTGACACCGAAGCTCACGGGCACCGAGTTCGGGTAGATGCCCGGCACGGTTCCGTACTGCAGCACGTAGGAGACGTCTGACCCGGTCGTCGGTGGATCCCAGCTGAGCTTGACGCCCTGCGCGAAGCCGGGCGCGCTTCCGACGCACCACAGGAGGAGGAGAACGCTGGCGCAACGGGCGACCGTGTCGTTGACACACGACCGCGCACACGCCTGGAAGAGGCTCGAGAAGAATGGCATGGAGGGAGTCCGAGCGGCGCCCGGGACGAAGGCGCCGATCGTCCTTGCAGAGTGGCAAGACCTGTGCCGCGCCCGTACGGCAATGACGACAATGTGACTCGACGCGGCGCGCGGGCCCGTGTCTGCAGACCTTACGCGACCGGCGCGTAAGTTCTGCCGGACGGCCGCCGGCGGGCGCTCAGCCCCGCCCCATGTAGGGCATCCCGGTGGCCATTACCGTGAGAAACGGCACATTGGCGGTCACCGGCAGCCCGGCCATGTAGCGCACGGCGTCGACCACGTGCTGCACGTCGAGCAGGGGCTCGACGGCCAGGCTGCCATTGGGCTGCAACACGCCCTTGGCATAGCCGCGCGCCATGTCGGTCGCGGCATTGCCGATGTCGATTTGCCCGCAGGCGATGTCGAACGCGCGACCCTCGAGCGCCGTCGCCCGGGTCAGCCCGGTGACCGCGTGCTTGGTGGCGGCGTACGGAGCGGAGTGGGGGCGCGGGACGTGCGCCGAGATGGACCCGTTGTTGATGATGCGGCCGCCGCGCGGCGATTGCGCCTTCATCAGCCGCACCGCTTCCTGCGTGCACAGGAACACGCCGGTGAGGTTGACCTCGACCACGGCCCGCCACTGCTCCACCGTGAGGTCTTCGAGCGGCACGGCCGGCGCCGACACCCCCGCGTTGTTGAACAGCAGGTCGAGTCGCCCCCAGGCCTCACGCACCGCACCGAACACGCGACGCACCGCGGCCGGATCGGTGACGTCGGCCGGCAGGACCCGGGCACGCCCGGCGGCCCCCTCGGCCAGCGCGGCCGTCTCCTCGAGCGCGGTGGCGCGTCGACCGACCAGTGCCACGTGCCATCCATCGCGGAGCAGGCCGACCGAGACGGCCTGCCCGATCCCACTACCCGCGCCCGTCACCAGGGCGATGCGTGCTGGTGCCATCACGCCGCGAACGGTAGCATGAGCCGGCGCGTCCGGAGCGGCGCGCGGAGAGCCTACGTCCATGACCGTCCTCGTCACCGGCGGCGCCGGGTTCCTCGGTTCGCGACTGATCACGGCCCTGCTCGGCGGCGGCACGGCTCACCCGGTCCCGGACCGCGTCCTG
Organism: Luteitalea sp. TBR-22; assembly: GCF_016865485.1. Taxonomy (NCBI): domain Bacteria; kingdom Pseudomonadati; phylum Acidobacteriota; class Vicinamibacteria; order Vicinamibacterales; family Vicinamibacteraceae; genus Luteitalea; species Luteitalea sp. TBR-22. Next base: position 3,554,278 of record NZ_AP024452.1, read on the forward strand.
TGCGTCGATCGCGTCGCCAGCCCGCTCGCCGACCCGCGCGTCACGTCGTGCGTGGGCAGCGTGACCGACCCCGGCTTCCTGGCCACGCTGGCCGATCCCGCCCTGACGACGATCTGGCACATGGCGGCGGTGCTGAGCGGACAGTCGGAGGCGGAGCCGGCGCTGGCCGAGGAGGTCAACGTCGGCGGCATGCGGGCCCTGCTCGACATGTGCCGTGCCCTGCCGCGCCCGCCGCGGTTCGTCTTCGCGAGCACGATTGCCGTGTTCGGCGGCCCGCTGCCCGACGTGGTCCCGGACGACTTCGTGTTGCGTCCGGCGACGACCTACGGCGTCACCAAGGCGATCGCGGAACTGCTGCTGCTCGAGGCGACGCGCCGCGGGATCGTCGACGGCGTGGCCGTGCGGGTGCCGACCGTCGCCGTGCGCCCGGGCGCGCCCAACTCCGCCATGTCGAGTTTCGTGAGCGGCATCGTCCGCGAGCCACTCGCCGGCGTCGACTCGGCGTGTCCGGTCCCGCTCGACACGCGGATGTGGGTGGCCTCGCCGGCGACGACGACGGCCAACCTCGCGGCGATGGGCGCGGTCGCCGGCGATGCCATCGGCGCGGTTCGGACGCTGAACCTGCCGGGCCTCACGGTGACGCCCGCCGACCTGCTCGACGCGCTCGAACGGGCGGCTGGCCCGGCGGTGCGGGCACGGGTGGCCCTGACGCACGATGAGGCGGTAGCCCGGATGATGCGATCGTGGCCGGGCGCCTTCGACGTCACCCGGGCGCTGCGTCTCGGCCTGGTCGACGATGCCGACGCCGACGCCATCGTGGCGCAGTTCATCGCGGAGCGCGCCTCGCGCTGAGCGCCGGGGCCGGTCACCGCCAGCGGATGTCGTCGGGCGACAGGAGCGGACGCACCGTGGCCTCGGGGGCGTGCGCGTGGACGTCGAGGGCCGTGAGCGGGCCGAACCGCAGGCCAGCGCGCTGCTCGATCGTCGTCAGCGGCACCTGGAAGGTCTCGTAGGCGCCGAACACCGCCTCGCGGTGCGGCAGGAACCCGCGCTGCGACAGGAGGTACCCCGACACGCTGAGGCGCTGCGTCTCGTCGTGCACGAAGACGATCACCTTCCAGCACTCGACCGGCACCGCCACGCCCTCGAACACCGGGTCGTCGTCGCGCAGCACGGGGCCGGTGAAGACCGAGATCTTCTGGTCGTCCTCGCGGGCGTTCTGGAGCGCGTAATCCTCGAGCCCGAGCCAGATGCCGGCGTTGAAGGGTTGCATCTGCGGCACGGCGTTGGCCAGGTGCATGGAGTCGGCATTGCCCTCCTCGGCCTCGGCGCGCGTCTCGCCCCAGGCCGGGTCCTCGCGGCGCGTCATGTGGCCGCGGCTGAAACGCGGCGCGTTGCCGTACACCGGTCCCTCGAGCTGCCGGGCCTCCGGGATGCGCGGATCGAGGCGCCAGTCCCGCCGACGGAGATGGGGCACGCTGCGGGCGCCGTCGATGTTGACGGCGCTGACGTAACAGAGCCGGCGGGCGCGGCTCATCACCACCGAGAAGTGCCGGTACGGAATCTCCCGCCATGGTCGGCCCTGCCACTCCACTTCGAGGACGTCGGCGTCCTGCACGATGGTCGGCAGCGGCGCGGTGGGCACGGCCGCGCCCAGGAAGTCGTCGCGGTAGCCGTCGCGCGTCTCGTAGCCGGCGATCGCGGGATGGACGACGGGCGGCTCGGCTGGCACCTCGGGGGACGGCGGCGGCGTGGCCGGCACCGTCACCATCGGCCGGATCGCCGTGATGGCATCGAGCACGTAGCCGCCGCGCACCGCGTAGTTGGCGCGCTCGAGGGTGCCGGAGAAGTGGACGCCGAGCGCGCCGCCGGTCTCGAGATCGAGCACGGCCGATCCCGAACTGCCTCCGAGGGTCGTCGCGTCGTGGGAGAAGGCCCACGCGCCCGTCGGCATCGCCGAGATGCGCCCGGGTGAGAAACGCTTGACGCCGTAGATGCCGCCGAACAGCCGCCGGGCGACGTCGGCGCTGGGCGTGCCGAGCGGGTCTTCCGCCGGATAGCCGACCACGGCGACGTCGCGGCCCCAGTCGAGGGGCACGTCGGCGAACGGGATGGGCGGGGGCAGCGCGCCGGAACCGGGCGAGAGCCTGAGCAGCGCGAGGTCCGGCGCCTGCGCATCGGCCAGGTCGGCCAGGTAGAGCACCTGATCGACGCCGACCTCGAACTCCTCGGTCGCCCCGTCGGCCACGTACTCCTCCCGCAGGTCGACGCGGGCCGCCATGGTGTCCTGCCCGAAGGCCCGCCGGAACACGAGGTGGGTCTGCTCGCGCGCCGTGAACTCCTCGGCGACGTGCGCGTTGGTCACCACCAGGTGCTCGGCGACGATCCATGCCGTGCCCGCCTGGTGCAGGCGCGGATGGCCGGTCAGCTCGATGCGCCCGACGCTGGCCAGCCGTGACTCGAACCGCGCCCGCGTGGCCTCGAGCCGGCGACGCAACTCCGGCGATTCCGGCAGCTGGATGCGATTGCGCTGGACGAGCATCGCAGGGCGGCCATGCGCCACCACGACCGCCTCCACCTGGATCTGGCCGTCGAGTTCCTCCGCGTTGCGGGCTTCCGCCGGCCAGCCGGGCTCGCCCTCGACGAAGGTGCGCACCGACGCCATGCTCACGCCGATGCGGGCAGCCGGCACGGGTCGCTCGTTCCGCCCCGCCATGGCGAGGAGTTCGTGTGCGATGGGTTGGTCGGCCAGCAGCACGGCGCGCGCACGTTCGCGAAGGGACATGCCCCTAGAACGCCCGCGCCGCCCGCCGCGCACAGCGTGGCCGACAGACAGCCGCCGGCCCCGCCTCAGTCGATCGCCACGTCGACCAGCAGCAGGGCGTCCGCGTCGGCCCCGTAGGGTCCCTGCAGCACCGACGTCCCGCTCGGCGCGACGACCAGGGAGCAGCCGATGCACGCGTGCCCCGCCCACGCCCCTGCGGTGATCGGCCCGACGTTGCTCGCCCCGGCGACCCACACATGCTCGTCGCGCGCGACCGCGCCGTAGCACCGACGCCACAGCTCGCCGTACGGCGTCGCGGCGTTGTCGTGGTCGGGCGGCACGGCCCACGCGCACGGCGACAGCAGGAGGCGCGCGCCCATGCGGGCCAGCGTGCGGCTGATCACCTCGCCCTCGGCGAAGGCGTCGGCGCAGATCAGCAGGCCGAGGCGTCCCCACGGTGACTCGGTCACGCCGAGGCGGTCGCCGCGGGCGTAGGTGCCGGCGGCGATGTCGAGCTCGTTGATCTTGCGATGGTGCAGGCGAACGACGCCGGTGTCGTCGATGAGCACGGCCGCGTTGTAGACAGCGGCCTCGGCCCGCTCGACGATGCCAGAGCAGACCCAGACGCCGGCGCGGCGCGCGGCGGCGCGGAAGGCGGCGCAGGTCGGGCCGTCGGGGATGGCGTCGGCGAGGCGGGCCGAATCGGGCGCCATCCAGCCGAGAGGCAATGCCTCAGGGAGCAGGACGAGGTCGGCGCCGGCCGCGGCGGCCTCGTCGATGCGCGCGAGTGCGCGGGCGAGTGTCGCTTCACGCTCGCCGGGCACGATGCGCAGTTGCGCGAGGGCGAGGCGCAGGTGTGTGGGCCGGGACGTCACCGAGGCAGGGTACCTCGCCTGTGGTACCCTTGGGGGTCGGCCGGCCCTCCCGGGCCCGTGCCCTCAGCAGCACCCCCTCCGTCCCCATCGTCCAGAGGCCCAGGACGCGGCCCTTTCAAGGCTGAAACGCGGGTTCGAATCCCGCTGGGGACGCCAACTCCCTTCGGGCCGCTCCTGTCACACGAGTGACGGATCATTCCGACGACAGGCGTGACATGGCCGCCCCACAGGGGTTGGCGATGCGCTCGCGAGTCCCCCGGAGCGTGATCACCCCGGGCTCTCTACAGACGTCCGTCGGCTGGTTCACGCTCACCACCGACGACGAGTTCCGCGACTTGCGCGCGAAGTAGCGCGCTTACCGCTTCTTCGCGGCCCGCTTGGTGACCCGCGGCTGATCGCCCTGATCGCCGTATCCGGGCTTGACGGCTTTCTTCGCCACCCGCCGCCGGTCCGCCGCCAACGACTGCCCCAGGTCGTCCGACTCCTTGAAGGTGCCCTCGGCGCTGCGCTTGACCAGCCGCTTGTCCCGGCCGGTATCGATGAGCGTGCGCTTGGTGGATGCGCGCTTGGTCGTCTTCTTCGCCATGACGCGCACTCTACCCCGAACCTGGCATGCCCGAATCTCGACTGGACGTCCGTTGCTACAGGTGCAACCAGATCCGCGCCGGCATCCTGAAGTGCCGCACGAGTCGATTCGCGGTGTCGGCCATCACCGACCGCGTCCCGAGGCACCCGTCGCGTGGCGCCTGGCCAGCACAGGCGTATAGTGCTTCCAGAGGGGGTGTCCCCATGGACGCACCGACGAACGAGACGCCTGCCGTCGCGTTCGAGCACGTGGCACTCGCGTTCGACGACGTCGAGGTCCTCCGCGACGTGAGCTTCTCGATCCCCGACGGCCACATGGCCATCCTCATGGGGCCGAGCGGGGGTGGCAAGTCCCTCATCCTGAAGCTGATTCTCGGCCTCGTCCGCCCCGATTCCGGCGTGATTCGCATCCATGGCGTGCGCATCGACGACATGCCCGAGCGCCGGCTCATGACGGTGCGCGACGACATCGGCATGCTGTTCCAGGAAGGCGCCCTGTTCGACTCCCTCACCGTCGGCGAGAACGTCGGCTTCAAGCTCGAGGACGAACATCGGATGCCGGCGGCGGAGATCCAGGCGCGCGTCGACGCGATGCTGACCGCCACTGGCTTGCGGGAGTTCATCGACCGTAGCCCGGCGGAGCTCTCGGGCGGCCAGCGCCGCCGCGTCGCCGTGGCGCGGGCCATGGCCGCCCAGCCGCGCCTGCTCCTCCTCGACGAACCCACCTCGGGCCTCGACCCGATTACGGCCAAGACCGTCGATGCCGCCATCCTCGCGCTCCGCGACGTCGAGCACGTCACGATGATCCTCGTCACCCACCAGCTGGAGGATGCCTTCTACCTCGCCGGCCACGAAGCCGTCGCGACGCCCGGCGGCATGGCGATCGTCGCCGCGCCGCACCGCAGCGCCAAGGAGGTGACCTTCCTCGTCCTCGACGGTGGCGTGATCACCTTCGACGGCAGCATCGACGCCATCCTGGCCTCAGACGATGCGTACATCAGCCGGAGCCTGGCCGGCTGGGTGCCGCCGCTGCACGCCTGACCCGCCGCCTGCTAGGATCGCGAGCCGATGGAGACCTTCGTGACCGACCTGCGTGATCGCGTCGTCCTGATCACCGGCGCATCGACCGGCATCGGCGCCGCGGCCGCGCTCGCCTTCGCGCGCGCCGGCAGCCGGCTGGCCCTTCACTACAACGCCAGCGAGGACGCCGCCCGCAGGGTCGCGCAGGACGCAGAGTCCCTCGGCGCGCCGGTGCTGCTCACGCAGGGCGACCTCGGCGGCACCGACGCCGTGCCGCGCATCGTCGCCGAGACGATGGCCCGCTACGGCCGCATCGACGTGCTCGTCAACAACGCCGGCGGGATGCTCGGGCGGCGCGGCATCGCCGAGTACACCGCGGCGCACCTGCAGCAGGTCCTCGCCCTCAACGTCACGCAGGTCGTGATGCTGGTGCACGAGGTCGTGCCGATCATGCGTGCGCAGGGGCGCGGCAACATCATCAACGTGACCTCGATTGCCGCACGCACCGGTGGGGCCGGCGGCGCCGTGCTGTACGCCGGCGCCAAGGGCTTCATCTCGACGGTCACGCACGGGTGGGCGCGCGAGCTCGCGCCCGACAACATCAGGGTCAACGCCGTGTCGCCCGGCGTGGTGACCACGCCGTTCCACGAGCGCTACTCGACGCCCGCGCAGCTCGAGGCGATGCGCGCCAGCATCCCGGTCGGCCGCCTCGGCACGGCCGAGGAATGCGCCGGCACGTTCCTGTACCTGGCGTCCGATCAGGCCTCGGGCTACGTGACCGGCCAGGTCGTCGAGGTCAACGGCGGCCAGTACATGCCGTAGGCGCCCTGTCACCCGTCACGCATGCCGCCGACCGTGATCCTCCTGACGCGCCCCGGGTGCGCCGACACCGTGCCGCTGCGGGCGCGACTCGGCGCCGCCCTCGCCGATGCCGCCCTCGTCGGCGGCTACGAGGAGGTCGACACCACCAGGCTCGACGCGCAGGACCCGCGTCGCGGCTACCCCACGCCGACGATCCTGGTGGATGGGCACGACCTGTTCGACATGCCTCCGCCCCCGGCCGGTCAACCGCCGACCTGACGGGTCTACCCGGGCGGAGTTCCGTCCAGGCACAGGCTTGCGACGCGGCTGCGCGCCCTCGCACAGGTCCCCTGACCCGATCGGTCGCGTGGGCGAGGCCTTACGCGATCACCATGCGCGCCACCCCGACCTGACATACAATCCCGCCCTGACCTCCGAAGGGATTGGCAGACGCATGTCCAAGTGGTCCGACCGGACGTTCCTCGACGGCCTGCGCCAGGCCGGCGACCCGCTGGCCGACGCCGCGGTCGCCCGGCTGCGCGACGAAGGCGGCGCGGGCGCGGTAGGGCGCGCCTTCCGGCACCTGCAGGGCAATGCCACCCCCCTGCCCGCCGACGCGCCCGAAGCGCTGCACGCGTTCATGCGCGATGCCGGCGGCCTGCCGCCCTGGGTGCAGCCGTCGCGGCTGCAGCACGGCTCCAGCGCGTTCCTGAAGAACGCCCTCCCGTCGGTGGTGGTGCTCCTCGCGTCGAGCCTGCCGCGCGGCTACGCGGCGCCGTGCCTGACGCACATCCTGTCGATCTCGCGCAACCTCGAACGGCACCCGTACGAGCGGCTGATGGGCGTCGTGCAACTGCTGGTCAACGTCTCCGACCACCGCGCGTTCCTCGACGGCGGCAGCGCCATCGTGACGGCCAAGAAGCTGCGGCTGCTGCACGCGGGCATCCGGGTCCTGGCCGACCAGTATCGCCCGCACTTCCGCGCCAGCTACGGCGTGCCGGTCAACCACGAGGACATGCTCGCCACGATCATGGCGTTCTCGTACCTGCTGGTGGTCGGCATCCGACGCCTCGGCCTGCCGCTGGCCGACCAGGAGGCGGAGGACCTGTACTACCTGTGGCGGGTGTTCGCCGTGCTGATGGGGATCCACCCGCCGGGCGACCCGCACGACGACAGCCTCGTGCCGGCCACGCTCACCGAGGCGGCGGAGTTCTACGCCGCCTACGTGGCGCGCAACAACACCGCGCCCGAGGCCAACCCCTACGGCGTCACGCTGGCCGAGGACAACCTCGCGATGATGGAGCGGCTGCTGCCGCCGGTGGCTCGCCTGTGCGGCCTCGGGTTCGCTCCGCACTTGTGCATGACCGAGCTGATGTCGCCCGAGGAACTCGCCCGTGTCGGCTTCGGGCCGCTGCACGGCCACCGGCTGCTGAAGGCGATCCTGACGTGGGTCCTGCGCGCGGGACAGTGGACCGGCCACCACGACGCCTTCGCCGCACACCTCGCCCAACTCGTGTTGCAGGGCATGGTGGAGGTCGACCGCCGCGGCGAGGTCGAGTTCTCCGTGCCCTTCGATCGGTTCGACCTGCAGGGCTCAGCGTTCAGATAGCGCCAGCCGCGGAGCGCTGGCCTCACCACCACGGAAGGGACCCGATGACCGCCATCGTCTGGATCAACTGGCAGGACTACACCGGCACCGAGCTGTTCTTCTACGGCATGGGCTGCCTGCTGTGGGTGATCGCCTACGCGATCTACATCCGCAACATCTTCGTCCTGAAGTATGTCGAGATGCCGGTCTTCGCCGGTTGTTGCGACGTCGCGTGGGAGTTCGTGTGGAGCTTCCTGGCGCAGAACGACCTGGGCATGCTGTTCCAGGGCGCCAACTACGTGTGGTTCTTCCTCGATGCCGGCCTGATCTTCAGTTACGGCGTGCTCTTCCTCGGCGCCAAGCAGCTGACGGTGCCGCAGCTGACGCCGCGCAGCGTGTTCATCCCGATGTGCCTGGCCATCGCCGTGGCCGCGGGAGCGGCCACCTACTTCCTGCACCACCAGGGCCTCGACAACTCGGTCGGCGGACGGTCGGCCTACCTGATCCAGCTGTCGATCTCGTTCCTCTACGTGCCGCTGATGCTGCGGCAGCCGACCCTCGAGAACTTCTCCTGGAACGCCAACTGGCTGCGCGCCGCGGGCTCGGCGCTCGTCGTGGTGTTCTTCTTCATCCACTTCCCCGACGACTGGTTCCTGCTGACGATCGGCTGCACGTCGGCCGTCGTCGACGGCGTGTTCCTGTACCTGTACAAGCAGAAGGAACGCCGACTGGCGGCGGGGGTCGTACCGGCGGCGGTGAGCGCCGTCCCGGCGTGAACTGAGGGTTCAGACCAGGGCCTGGGCGGCCACGACGTCGGCGCCGCCAGCCTCTCCCCACGCGTCGACGAGCGGCCGCAGCAGGGCGGCCGCCTCTGCCGAGCGCCCGTCGGCGCCGAGCAGGCGTGCCAGGTCGATGGCGGCCCGCAGTTCGAACGTCCGGGCCCGCTGCGCGCGCGCCACCTCGATCGCCCGCTGGCAGGCCTCGACACACGCCGCCGTGTCGCGGCCCTCGGCCGCGCGCACGCGTCCGTCGAGTCGGTGCAGTTCGGCCTCCCAGTAGCGCTCGCCCTCGTCCTCGGTGACCGCGAACGCCTCGGACAGGAAGGCCCTTGCCCGCTCGACCCGCCCCTGCCGGAGGCTCGCGTCGGCCATCCAGGCGAGGTAGCGGCTGCACTGCAGGGAGCTGGCGTAGGCGTTCCGCATGATGGCGATCGCGGTGGCGCCCTGCTCGATGGCGGCATCGACGTCGGCCGGCGGCTCGGGACCGCGGAGCGCCTGCACCGCCCGGCTGATCTGCCAGAACACGGTCCAGTACTGGTAGCCGTGCTCGGTGCTGAGCGCGATGAGCGCCTCGGTGGCGGTCGCCGATCCGGCCGCGTCCTCCATGGACAGGGCCATCGCCATGCGGTTGACCAGTGCGACCGACTCGGTGAACGGCGATCGCTGCCGCGCCTCCAGCAGGGCGTCTTCCGCCGCCTGGATCGCCCGTGCCGGCTCGCCGAGCAGCCAGCGGACGTCGGCCAGCAACGACCGTGCGACGGCGCCGATGTCGTAGGCAATCGCGCGGGTGGCAAGGCCGTCGGGCGGGTAGAGCGACAGCAGCGTCTCGAAGTTGTCGCGTGCCTGCGCGAAATGCCCCAGGAAGAGGTCCGCCGCCGCGCTGGTGTACAGGCCGAGGAGCCGCGCGTCGCCGTCGCCGTGCGCCACGCCGTACTCGAGGCGCTGCTGCGCCAGCTCGCGGGCGCGCCGGAGCTTGCCGCGGCTCGCGTAGAAGTTCCACAGGCCGAACGCCAGTTCATGCGGCACGTCGCCGACCTGCGTGACCAGCGCGAGCAGGCGCTCCTGCGTGGCCTCGACCTCGGGCGAGCCCAGGCCGTGCACCATGCCGAGCGACAGTACCAGCGCGCCACGCGCGCCGATCTCCTTGCGGTCGCGTTCCGCCGTCGGCGGTAGCGCCGCCAACGCGGTGAGGGCCTGCCGCAGGTGGCCGATGGCCTCGGCGTGGGCGTAGCGACCCATCGCCGACTGCCCGGCCGCCAGCCAGTGCTCGAAGGCCGGCGCGAAGCGCTCGGCCGACATGTAGTGGTGCGCGAGCAACTCGTGCGATGCCTCCTCGCCGTTGGTGCGCTGCAGTTCCTCGAGCGCGGCGGCGATGCGGAGGTGAATCTGCTGCCGCTCCCGGCGCAGCAGCGAGTCGTAGGCGGCGTCGCGCACGAGCGCGTGCTTGAAGGCGTAGCGGGCCGCCACCCCGAAGCCGCGCCGGTGCACGAGTCCCGACTGCACCAGTTGCCGCAGTTCGCGCTCGAGCTGGTCCGGCGGATGCGCCGATACCGCCGACAACAACGGCAGCGTGAACGCCCGGCCGATGACCGAGGCCAGTTGCGCGACTTCCTTGGCCGGCCCCAGCCGCGCCAGGCGCGTCGTGAGCGACTCGCGCAATGTCGCCGGCAACTCGCGCCATTCCGCCGAGTCGTGCGACGAGGTGCCCCCTTCCATCACCGACCGCGTGAGTTCCTCCACGAACAGCGGGACACCGTCGGTGCGCGCCACGATCTGCGCCTGCACCTGCGGCAGCAGCGCGCCGTCGCCGACCAGCGCCCGGATCAGGCGCTCGACCTCCTCCTGCGCGAGCGCGCCGAGCGTGACCTGCGTCACCTGCGCCCTCGCCGCCCACGGCACCTCGAGCGTGTTGGGCCGCAGCGTCATCACGAGCAGCAGCGGCGCCGACTGCGCCTGATCGATCAGGCGGTCCAGCCACGCCAGCGTCGTCGCGTCGAGCCAGTGCAGATCCTCGATCAGCAGCACCAGCGGCTCGCGCTGCGCCATCTCCAGCACCAGCGCCACGAGCGCGTCGAGCGTCTCCTCGCGCTGCCGCTCCGGCGGCATCGCACGCAGCGGCCGGTCGGGTGGTACCGCGATCCCGAGGAGGCCCGCCACGAGCGGCACGGCCTCGCCCAGGCCGTGGTCGTCCAGCAGCCCGACCAGCCGCGCCGCCGGCGTCGGGCCGGGCGCGGTCGCGAGCAGGCGCTGCAGCCACTGCACCACGGCGTGCATCGGCGTGTTCTGCGTGTAGGGGGTGCCGTGCGTGGCCATCCAGCGCAGGGGCGCGTTGCCCTGCGCGGCATCGAGTCGTTCGCGCGTGGCGCGCAGCAGCCTGGACTTGCCGATGCCGGGCTCGCCGGTGATCAGCACAGCGTGACCGTGACCGGCCCGGGCGTCCTGCCAGCGTGCCTCGAGCAGCGCGAGCTCGCGCTCGCGGCCGACGATCGGCGACAGGTCGAACACCGCGTCGTCGCCGCCGTCCTGGCCGTCGCGCATCCGCCAGGCGGCGATGCCGACCCCTGACCCCGATCCGTGGGCCAGCGACGGCAACGGTTCGGCCACCACGCCGCGGTGCACCAGCGATCGGGTGGCGCCGCTCACGACCACGGCGCCGGGCGCCGCCGAGGCGAGCAGGCGCAACGCGACGTCCAGCGTTGCTCCGAGGACCACGGGTTCCGGTGCCCCGGGGCTCGTCGTGACGACCGCCGTGCCGGTGTGGATGCCGACACGCAGGGCCGGCACCACCCGCCCGAGGCCGGGGACGGCGGCCAGCTGTGCCTCCACTTCCCCAACCAGGTCGAGCCCCGTGCGCACGGCCCGCCACGCGTCGTCCTCGTGCGCCTGCGGATAACCGAAGTACACCAGCAACCGGTGCCCCATGGCGGTGCCGAGGGTGCCGTCGTACCGCTGCACGGCCTGCAGCGCCAGGGGGCGCAGCTGCATCATCAGCTCGTACAGGCTCTCGGGATCGAAGGCCTCGCCGGGCTCGGTGCCCGGGCTGGCCGCATCGGCCAGCTCGCAGCAGAGGACCGTCATCTGCCGGCGTTCCGTGCTCGTCAGCGGCGGTGGCGAGGGACGCGCGCTCGGCGGCGGCGTGGCGCCCTCGACCTGCGTGAACACCTCCGTCGCCGCCGGCGCGACGGCGCGACGCGCGCCCTTGTCGAGGCCGCCGGCCCGTTCGATGCGCTCGAGCGCCGCGGCCACCTCCCAGCTGCCCTGCGGTCGCTGCGCCGCCGACTTGCTCAGGAGACGGTGGGTGAGCTCGGCGAGCGCCGGCGGAATCGCCGGTTCGAGCGAGGCGACCGGATCCGGCTCGTACGCGCAGATCCGCGCCAGCGTCTCGGTGGGCGTGGCCGCGTGGAACGGCGACATCCCGGTCAGCAACTCGTAGAGCAGCGAGCCCAGAGAGAACAGGTCGGACCGGTGGTCCACCGTCAGGCCCTGCGCCTGCTCCGGCGACATCGCGTGACACGTGCCGACCACCGTGCCCGGGGTCGAAATCTCCTGGTCGACGTCGCCCTGCCACGCCTTGGCGAGGCCGAAATCGAGGATCTTCACGCGACCGGCCGCGGTGACCATCACGTTGGTCGCTTTCAGGTCGCGGTGGACGATGCCCTGCGCGTGCGCCTCGGACAACCCCTCGGCGATCTCGCGCGCCACCCGCACGGCCCGGCCGATGTCCATGCGCCCTTCACGGAGCAACCGGTCGAGGGTCTTGCCCTCGACCAGTTCCATGACGATCCAGTCGCCGTCGGCCGTCTCGACGATCTCGTAGATGTGGACGATGGCTGGATGATTGAGGCGCGCGGCCATGCGGGCCTCGCGGCGGAACCGGAGGCTGCGTGACTGGTCGGCCATCGTCGGCAGCAGGCGCTTGATGGCGACGGGCCGCTGCAGCGACTCGTCGAACGCGCGATACACCGCCCCCATGCCACCGGCGCCCAGGCGCTGCTCGATGCGGTACTGGCCGACGCGGGAGGGCTCGGCGGGCTTGCCACCGTCCGGGGTGGAACTCACGACCGACCATTTTATCGCCAACTCAGGGCCCTCCCGGCCCGCACCTCCGTGGCCAGCAAATCCGTTTCCATTCCGGCTGGCCCTAGGTCGAGCAGTCGCCACCGGTCGGCCGGTGCAATAGTGGTTGGCGTGTCGATTCGATCGCTACCGACAACACTCGCCGCGCTGCTCGTGATCAGTGGCTGGACCCTGCCCGCCGCTGCACAGGAGCCACCGGTCCACGAGGGCCATCAGTCCGCGACGCTGGCCGAGCACGCCGAGGGCCACGAGGACCATCACTCGCCGCGGATCGAGGTGGAGCTCGCGGGGTCGAGCATCTTCCAGTCGGGTGGCGCGAGCCTGAGACTCGGGTCGCCGCTCCGCGCCGAGATCCGGTACTTCGGGGTCGAAGGCAACGACATCGGGGTGGCCGGCCTCGGCTGGGAGCTCCGCGTCGGCGGGCTCCGCGTCATTCCCGGCGTGGCCTGGGGCTTCGGCCGCGAGAACGAGCCGGGGCCGATGATCACGGCGCGCTGGGTGTACGAGGATGAGCACTGGATCTCCCAGGGCGTCTGGGTCCAGTCACTCGGCGAGTACCAGCAACCGGTGGCCGGGTCCGAGGACGCGTCGGCGACGGAGGAAATGGAAACCGTCGTCAAGTACGCGGGCGCGCTCGACGGCATCCACGTGAGCCGGCGGTTCGGACGCGTGGAGGCGGGCCCGATGGTCGAGCACATCCGCTACCGCGAGGAGAATGCCTGGAAGGGTGGCGGACGCGTGGCGGTGGGCCTCGGGCACTCGCTGCGGCTGGTCGGACAGGTGGTCGGGCCCGGCACCGAGGTGCGCGGCGGGTTCGCCTGGGAGTACTAGGCGCCGGGCGCCGGGCAGAGGAAGCGCACCGCGCCCGGCCTCAACGTGTAAGCACACTGCGACGCCTCGAGGACCTCGCCGTCGGTGTTGACCTTGATGGGGCGCCCGAACGAGCAGGTGACGGCCCGGGCCCTGAAGTAGGCGACGTCCTCGTCGTCCACGTGCGTGCCCACCGACAGGCGCGGCAGCAGCGCGATGAAGTCGAGCGCCGACCGCGCGCGCACCAGGCAGACCTCCATCACGCCGTCGTCGGGCCGTGCCGTCGGCGCGAGCTGGTGTCCGCCGCCGATCCACGCACCGTTGCACACCGCGAACAGGCGGAGGTCGTCCTCGATCACGCGCCCGTCGGCCTCGACGCGGGCGGGGACCGGCTCGTGCTCGAGGAACGCGCGCACGCCGCCAACCAGATACGCAGCGCGCCCGACCGCCTGCTTCAACGCGCTGTTCACGTGTGCCGAGGTCTCCGCCGTGAAGCCGCCGGCAGAGGCGTTCAGGAAGGCGCGATCGCCCAGCATCGCCAGGTCGATGGCACGCGTGGCGCCCGACACGATGGCGTCGAGCGCGGCAGTCGGCGCCTCCACGCCCAGGCTGCGCGCGAAGTCGTTGCCGGTGCCGATGGGCAGCACCGCCACGGCGACCCTGCCGAGGGCGTCCGCATCGGCCAGGCCGTTGACCACTTCGTTGAGGGTGCCATCACCCCCCGCCGCGATCACGGCGTCGCAGCCGGTCGAGGCCGAGGCGGCGAGGCGACGCGCCTGGCCCGGCCCGGTCGTCTCCAGCCACTCGGCGGAGTGCCCGGCCCCCGTCAGCCTGGCCCGCAGTTCCTCCACGGGAGCGCGGTCGTCGGCCGTGCCCGCCGCCGGATTGACGATCACGGCCATGCGCATGGGATCAGGCCTGCCTGTCCGTCGGGGTGCCACGGCGCTGCCGCATGGGCAACCAGCCACGGAGCCTGCCCCAACTCCGCGGCGCCGCTGGCATGGACGACTTCACCTGCTCCAGCAGTTGTTGCGCGAGTCCCCGGCCGCGTTCCAGACCCTCCGCGGTGTACCGCGACAGCGACTCTGGCGTCACCTCGACGCCTGCCAGCGCCCATGCCGTCAGGGCGCGGCCCATCGCGTAGGTGCCGGCATACGCGATGGCGACCTTCGGGACGAGCCCGGCCACCGGGATCAGCCCGACCAACTGGCGGGCGACCTGCCGGAACAGGAAGCCTCCACCGATCACACCCAGAATCTCGGCCATCATCGCCCGCGGCTCGTCGTTGCGGCCGGCGGCCAGCGCAATCTTGTAGCCCATGATCAGCTGGTTCTTGGTCAGCACCACCATGTCGCCGAGGTTCAGTGGCGCAGTGAGGACCGGGATGGTCTCGGCCAGCCCGGTGGTGACCGCGAACGACGCGTTGGCCTTCGCGGTCTCGTCGACGATGCGCTCGGCGACGATGGGACGGAAGGCCGGGAGCGCTGCCGCCACCGCCAGGCGGGCATCACCCTCGACGAGCCCGACGATGGCCGTGAGCAGGCCTCGAGGGGGATTGAGGGGATCGGTCACGGCGACCCGCGCCTCTTCGCCGAGCCTCCTGGCTGCAGCGGCGGGCTCCTCGGTGCCGACGACCACTGTGATCCTCGGCCAGCGCGACCGAATGCACTGCTCGTCGGCCCCCTTCATCGCCAGCGACAGGTCGGGCATGGCCGAGGCCAGCACGACGGCCAGCGGCGTCGTGGGTCGATGACGCAACGTGTCGGGATGCACGACAACCACGTAGGTGTGCACGTGCCCGCCCGGCACGGCGGCGAGCCCGGCCCGAACGCGCTGCCCCAGAGCCTCGTCCTCGGCGACGACGAGCAATTCGAAGGGCGTGCGGGCCGAGGCGCGGATCCGCTCGAGATCGACGTCGCTGATGACGCGCCACAGGTTGGCCAGCTTGAGGGACGCCACGATGGGTGCAGTGTATCGGGAATCGGGGATCGCGGCTCGGGGATCGACGGGATGGCCAAGAGCGAAACATGGCGGTCGGGCTCGAGCGGCGCGCGACGATTGGCGCCGTGCTTGCAAACGTCGGGGGCCATGAAGCGGATTGCCTTGAAGGATCAGGTGCTGGTCATCACCGGCGCCACGAGCGGCATCGGGCTGGCCACGGCGCGTCTGGCGGCGCGGCGAGGTGCGCGTGTCGTGCTCGTCGGTCGCGACCGCGACGCGCTCGATCGCGTCGTCGGTGAGCTCGACCGATACGCCACAGGTCGGCGCGTCGCCCTCGGCTGCGTCGCCGACGTCGCCGACGCGGACCAGGTCATGCAGGTGATGAAGGCGGCAGAGGCGGCGTTCGGGCAGGTGCACACCTGGGTGAACAACGCGGGCGTCTCGGTGTACGGCCGGGTGACCGATGTCCCGCTCGAGGATCAGCGGCGCCTGTTCGACGTGAACGTGTGGGGCGTGGTGCACGGGTGTCGCGCGGCGGTCAGGCACTTCGGCGCCCGCGGCGGCGTCATCGTCAACGTCGGCAGCATCGCCTCGGACCTGGCGTTGCCACTGCAGGGGGCCTACAGCGCGTCGAAACACGCGGTGCGGGCGTTCTCCGACGCGCTGCGACTCGAGGTGACCGAGGCCGGCCTGCCGATTGCCGTCTGCCTGGTGAAGCCATCGGCGATCGACACGCCGTTCTTCGACCATGCGCGCAACTACATGGCCTTCGACGTGGAGGCCCCGCCGCCGCTCTACAGCGCCGACGTCGTGGCCCGCGCCATCCTTCGCTGCGCCGAACGCCCGGTGCGGGAGATCACGGTGGGCGGCGTGGGACGCGCGATCACGCTGTCGGGGGCGCTGGCACCACGCCTCACCGACGCGTGGATGCGCCGTCTCATGTTCCGCGCCCAGCAAGGCGCCCCGGCCGACGACCTGCGCGACGGGAACCTCGACGTCCCGGCCGGACCTCACGTCGCCACGGGCGCGCGCTCGCGGGTGCCGCTGCGCCACAGCGCGTACACGGGCGCCGCCCTCTCCGACCTCAGTCGAGCCCTGCCGCTGGTCACCGCCGCGGTGGCCATGACTGCCGCCTATCGCCTGTGGTCGAGCGCGCCGGCGCGCTGATGAATGCTGCGAGGCCGCGAGGCCGCTCCGCGGCGCACCCGCGGCGTTCGAGCCGAACGGGCCGAGCCGCAGGCGACGGCCCCAGGCACCACGCCACGCTCCCTGCACCCCGGTAGTGTGACGTCACAATGCGCGCCGCGCCGACGCGCGAGCGGATCGGGCCGAGCCGCAGGCGACGGCCCCACGCACCCCGCCACGCTCCCTGCACCCCGGTAGTGTGACGTCACAATGCGCGCCGCGCCAACGCGTCGAGCCGATCGGGCCGAGCCGAAGGCGACAGCCCCACGCACCACGCCACGCTCCCTGCACCCCGGTCAGTGTGACGTCACAATGCGCGCCGCGCCGACGCGCGAGCGGATCGGGCCGAGCCGCAGGCGACACGCACCCCGCCAATGGCCCCACGCATCCCGCCACGCTTCCTGCACCCCGGTCAGTGTGACGTCACAATGCGCGCCGCGCCAACGCGTCGAGCCGATCGGGCCGAGCCGAAGGCGACGGCCCAAGGCACGACAGCACGCTCACCACCGTGTCAAGCGACAGGAGGAATTGACCCCCTGCCGACAACAAAAGTGACCCCCTCCTTCTGTTGATCCAGCTTGGGTGTGTGCCGGTCTCCGCCGTGGGGCCCGGCGCGCGGAGGCGGGGCGGTCTGTGCCCCGCCGAGCACGACGGGCTCCACGGCGGGCGCGGTCACGCCTCGCGTCGACTGCTCTGGCCGAGCAGCCCCGCCTTCTTCTTCTGCCGCAACCGATAGCTCTCGCCCTGGACCATCAGCGTGTAGCTGTGATGCAGGAGGCGGTCGAGGATCGCTGCGGCCAGCACCTCGTCGCCAAAGACCGTGCCCCACTGCGTCACCAGCTGGTTGGTGGTGATCAGCGTGCCGCCGCGCTCGTAGCGCCGGGCCACGAGCTGGAAGAACAGGTGTGCGCTGCGGCGCTCGAAGGGCAGGTAGCCCAGCTCGTCGATGATCAGCAGCTTGGGCTTGCTGTAGAACGTGAGCCGCTCGGCCAACTGCCCCTCGGTCTCGCTCTTGGCCAGCGCGCCGATCAGGGCGGTAGCACTGGTGAACAGTACCGAATGTCCGCTCTCGACGGCTGCGCGGCCCAGACCAATCGCGAGGTGCGTCTTGCCGACGCCGGGCGGGCCGAAGATCAACACATTCTCCGCCTGGCTGATGAACCGGCCGGTCGCCAGCTCGCGCACGAGCCGCTGATCGATCGACGCCTGGAACTTGAAGTCGAAGTCGTCGAGCGTCTTGACCGTCGGGAAGTGCGCGATCTGAATACCCATCGCGATGCGCTTGCGCTGCTTGGCCGCCGTCTCCTGCTGCAACAGCTGGTCGAGGAAGTCGAGGTACGTGGGCTCGCTCCGGGCCGCCTCGGCCAACGCGGCGTCGAGCCGCTCGGCCAGGTATCCGAGGCGCAACCGCTGCAGATGCTCGACGACACGCGCCTGCGTCACGACGCTCATGCCGGTCCCCCGATCAGGACCGCGTAATCCTGCAGGGAGCGCCCGAGCGACGCCAGCGGCGCCGCGACGACCGCCTCCTGCCGCGTGGACACGGTGGTCCGCCAGAGCCCAGCCCAGTGGGCCGGGTCGATGACGCAGGTG
Source organism: Luteitalea sp. TBR-22 (assembly GCF_016865485.1). Taxonomy (NCBI): domain Bacteria; kingdom Pseudomonadati; phylum Acidobacteriota; class Vicinamibacteria; order Vicinamibacterales; family Vicinamibacteraceae; genus Luteitalea; species Luteitalea sp. TBR-22. Next base: position 3,572,296 of record NZ_AP024452.1, read on the forward strand.
TGCGGCCCGAACGACCGCCGATGCGTGGCGACCAGCTGGCCGCCGTGATAGATGCGCACGGTGTCGTCGCCGATCGCGACTTCGACGTGCTCGCGCACCAACGGATGCGGCACGCTGTAGCGCACCGTGTCGATGTCGACCAACGCATCGGCGGCAACGCGTCGCCGCACCCGCTGCTCGCGCCGCGGCAGGGCGCGCAGGGGCAGCGGACGCAGCGCCGGCTGCTCGTCACGCGAAAACCGTACGGCCGGCGCCTCATGGGTCGTGCCGTGGATCCGCTGATCGGCCAGCGCCATCCACGTCGCCAGATGCGTCTCGAGCGACGCGAACGTCAGACCGGCGAGGGCGTTTCGCTTGACGTATTTGACGCCCGACTCCGTCTTGCCTTTCGTGCGTGCGCGATAGGGCGCACACGCCCGTGGCTGCACATCCCAGTCGCGGCAGAAGGCCAGGTCGGCCGGATGAAAGTGCACGGTGCTGGTCGCGACGTCGCGCCCGCTGACCAGGGCCCGCGCGTTATCGCCCAGCACGGTGCGGGTGACGCCGCCGAAGTGCTGGAACGCCGCGGCCAATCCCTCGCGCCACTCATCCTGGCGCTCGTGCAGGAACGCTTTGACAAAGATCCGCCGCGAGTAACTCAACACGGCGACGAGCAGGTGGAGGCGTACCGCGGTGCCGGCGATCTCGACGCGTTTCTGTCCGAAGTCGACCTGCAGCTGCTCGCCAGGCGCGGTCTCGACGCGCACGGTCGCGACCTCCGCCACGCGGCGGGCCCGCCGCAGATCGCGCACCGCGCGCTCGACCGTCCGCACGCTGACGGCCACGCCCTGCTCGGCGAGCAGCCGATGCGCCACCACCGCATTACCCTCCGCGACGCCCTCGTAGAGCCGGCGCGCCTCGGCGCGGGCCGCCTCGCTCAAGCACCGCGCCTGGGGCCGCACCTGCACGCCCGCTGGGACGGCCGTCCGCAGGTACCGCTTCACCGTATTGCGTGCCACGCCCAGCGTCGCCGCAATCCGCTTGCTCCCGACCCCGCGCGCCGCCAGCGCGCGGATCGAGGCCACCACCTCCCCCTCGAGCACCAGGACCTCCTGGTCGAGAGGTACCAAACCCCGCTCAGCTCGCTCCATCTGTCCTCCTCCCGAGGGGGTCAGATTTAGTGTCGCGAGGGGGTCAATATCACTGTCGCTCTACACACCGCGCCCGGTGGGACTCGAGCGCGAGGCGAGCCGAAGGCGGAGCCGAGCGCCTGAGGCCGGCCGGCGCGCACCACGCGCGGCGCGCGTGGTGCGCCCGGTGGGACTCGAACCCACGACCAACGGCTTAAAAGGCCGCTGCTCTACCGACTGAGCTACAGGCGCACGTCTCCCAGTCTAGCAGCGGGCCGGCGCCCCCGGCCGGCGCCGCCCCTCACATCTTCTCGTCGGCGCTCTCGCCGTAGAGGGCCGGCACCGTCGACCCCATGGCGCGCAGGTACGCCGCCAGTTGCCCACGGTGGTGGATGCCGTGGTTGTTGGCCAGGCCCAGGTACGTGGCGTTGGGCGCCTCGATCATCCCGAAGAAGCTCACCGAGGCGGCCAGCGCCTCGCCCGACATCGCGCGGACCGCGGCCAGTCGCGCCGGCACCTCCCGCTCGTGGAACGCGACCACGTCCGCGATGGTGGCAAACGAGTCGAGCAGCGCCTTGCCCTTGGCCCCGTCCGAGGCGAACGCGCCGGCGATGATGCAGTCGAGGAACCACACGTCGCTCTGGGCGATGTGCGTGGCCAGTTCCCACGCCGACCGCGAGCGCGGATCGGGGCGGTAGTCCCGGCCGCTGTCGGGCACCGCGCGCAGCACCTTCGCCGTCGTGCGGGCCTCGCGGGTCATCAGGTCGGCAAACTGTGTGGCAAGGAACGTGGCCTGTTCTGGGGTCATGCACACTCCTGTGGTTCTGGTGGCCCGGGGCGACTGCCGGCCGCGGGCCTGCATTGCAGGGAAGGCGCTTCGACTAGCGCCAGCGGAAGAGGCGGAGCGCCGCGGCGAAGCTGGCCACCATCCAGGTCCCGAGCACGGCGACCTGCGGGACCAGCGCCGCCAGGCCGCTGCCGTCGATCATCACGCCGCGCAGCGCCTGGTTCAGCGCCGTCAGCGGCAGCAGGGCGATGGCCGGCTGCATCACCGCCGGGAAATTCTCCGAGGCGAAGAAGACGCCGGAGAACACCCACATCGGGACCATCACGAGGTTCATCAGCCCCGACACGCCCTCCACCGTCTGCGAGCGGCTCGCGACGAGCAGGCCGAGCCCCGAGAAGGTCAGCGCGCCGAGCAGGCACAAGGCCATCAGCAGCAGCCACGAGCCGTGCACGGGCACACCGAAGACGAGCACGGCGAACCCGAGCAGCGCGCCGACCTCCAGCACCAGGAAGATCAGCCGCGAGGCCATGTGCGACAGCAGGTAGTCGCGGCGACGCATCGGGGTCGCCACCAGTCGCTTGAGCAGCTTGCGCACGCGTGCCTGCACGACCGAGAACCCGACGCTCCACATGCCGGTGCCCATGATGTTCATGCCGAGCAGGCCCGGCACCACCCAGTCGATGTACCGCGATCCCGGCACCGTGACCAGGCGGTCGGCCACCGGCACCGCCGGCGCGCGGCCCGCCGCGCGCTGCAGCGCATCGTCGACGACGAACCGCGCCACCCGACTCTCCGGCCGGCTGGGATCGAACTCGTAGGTCACCGGCGTCCCCGGCACCACCAGCAGGTGGATCGCGCCGTTGCGCAGGGCCACATCGGCCTCGGCGCGCGACACCACCTTCATGCGCACGCCTGCCGTCCTGCCGAGCACGGCATCGACGCCAGGCGCGGTCGACGCGGTGGCCGGCGCATGCAGCACGCCGACCAGCACGTCGGGCGTGCCCTGGTTGCGAAAGGCCAGGCCGAGCGCACACGACAGCATCACCGGGAAGGCGAACACCCAGAACACCGCCTCGGGTTCGCGCAGGAACTCGCGGAAGCGCGACAGGGTCAGTTCACGCAAGGCCGACATCGCTTACACATCCCTCAGGTGGCGGCCGGTGAGCGAGACGAACACGTCCTCGAGTGTCGCGCTGTGGGTCGTCAGCAGCGTGAAGGCCTCCGGGTCGGCCACCAGCGCCAGCAGCGCCGGCAGCGCCTCGTGCAGGCGCGCGACGATGAGCGTGCCCCGGCCGTCGGCCAGCGAGGCGCGCCGCACGCCGGGCAGGCCGCCGAGCGCCTCGAGGGTCGGCATCGCCGCGTCCTCGGCGAGCGCGAACTCCACGACGTGCTCGGCGCCCAGCGAGGCGATGAGCTCGAGCGGTGTGCCGAGCGCGATCACCTTGCCCTGGTCGACGATCGCGACGCGGTCGCAGAGCACCTGCGCCTCGTCCATGTAGTGCGTGGTGATGAGCACGGTCCGCCCGCGCTGCTTGTAGGCGGCCAGCAGGTCCCACAGCTGGCGGCGTGACTGCGGGTCCAGACCCGTCGTGGGCTCGTCGAGGAACAGCAGGTCCGGGTCGCCGGCGAGCGCACAGGCCAGGGCGAGGCGCTGCTTCTGCCCGCCCGACAGCTTCCCGTACCACGCGTCGCGCTTGGACTCGAGGCCGACGCTGGCCAGCAGCGCGTCGACGGTCGGTCCCTGGGCGTAGAACGAGCGGAACAACCGCAGCAGCTCCGTGGCGGTCAGCTTCTCGTTGAGCTGCGTCTCCTGGAGCTGGATGCCGAGGCGCTGCCGGAGGCGATCGCCGTCGCTGGCCCAGCGCATGCCGAGCACCTCGACGTCGCCGGCGTCGGGCGTCGTCAGACCTTCGAGGATTTCGATGGTGGTGGTCTTGCCGGCGCCGTTGGGGCCGAGCAGGCCGAAGCACTCGCCGGTGCGGACCTCGAGGTCGAGGCCGTCGACGGCGACCACCGCGCCGTACCGCTTGACGAGGCCGCGGCAGCGCAGCGCTACCAGCTCGTCGGCAAGTTCCCGCGCGGCGACCCGCGAGGAGGCGCCGGATGCGGGAAGGGTGGCCATGTCAGGCGGGCAGCGTGAACCAGCGCGCGGCGATCGAGTCGCTGCGCAGGATGGTCTCGAGTCGATCGGAGCCGGTGGAGATCAGCGCGACGGGCACGCCGCACACCTCCTCCAGCGTGGCGATGTAGGCGCGCGCCTCGGCGGGCAGGTCCTCGAAGCGCTTGACGCCGGCGGTCGGCGCCGTCCACCCCGGCACCTCGCGGTACACCGGCTCGCAGCGCGCCAGCTGCCCGATCTCCGACGGGAAGTGCTCGATGGTCTCGCCCGTCTCGCGGTCCCGGTACGCCGTGCAGATCTGCAGCGACGGGAAGCCGTCGAGCACGTCCATCTTGGTGATGGCGAGCGCATCGAGGCCGTTGACCCGCACGGCATAGCGCAGGGCGACCGCATCGAACCAGCCGCAGCGGCGCGGACGCCCGGTCACCGATCCGTACTCGCTGCCGCCGTCGCGGAGCTTCTGCCCCATGTCGTCGAGCAGTTCGCTCGGGAACGGCCCCTCGCCGACCCGCGTGGTGTAGGCCTTGGCCACGCCCATCACGCCGGTGATGTGCTTGGGGCCGATCCCGAGGCCGGTGCAGATGCCGCCGGTGGTCGCGTTCGACGACGTCACGTACGGATAGGTGCCGTGGTCGATGTCGAGCAGCGTGCCCTGCGCGCCCTCGAACATCACACGCTTGCCGGCGCGGATGGCCGAGTCGAGCAGCACGGAGACGTCGGTGACGAACGGCTGCAGGCGGACCCAGATCGCGTCGAGGCCGGCCAGCACCTCGCGCCAGTCCATGTGCGCATCGGGAATCAGGTGATTGCGCGCCTCGACGTTGTGCCGGACCGCGTCCTCGAGCATCTGCCGCGATGCGCGATCGGACAGGTCGCCGACGCGGATGCCGCGGCGGCCGATCTTGTCCTCGTAGGCCGGGCCGATGCCGCGCGAGGTGGTGCCGATCTTCCGCTCGCCGCGCTTGGCCTCCGACAGGACGTCGAGTTCCTTGTGGTACGGCAGGATCAGGTGCGCCTTGCTGCTGACGAACAGCCGGCCGGTGACGTCGATGCCGGCCGCGGTGATCTCGTCGATCTCGGCAAACAGTGCCTGCGGGTCGACCACGAGCCCGTTGCCGATGACACACGACACCGAGGGGTGCAGGATGCCGGAGGGCAGCAGGCGCAGGATGAACTTGCGCCCGTTCACGTACACCGTGTGGCCGGCGTTGTGCCCGCCCTGGTAGCGCGTGACGAACGAGAAGTTCGGCGTGAGGAGGTCGACGATCTTGCCCTTGCCCTCATCACCCCACTGGGCACCCAACACGGCAATGTTCATGACGGGAATGTCTTCGACGGGAACTCGTCGTGCGACGGCACGACTACGGAACACGACATCCTAGCAAACCGCCGTGCGCCCACGCCACCCGGGCATGCCCTCTCGGGAGGTTGACAGTGCCTCCCCCGCTCCGTAGGCTCTAGTCCCTCCGCCCATGCCCCTGATCGACCGCGTGCTGTCCGTGCTTGCCTCGCCCACACCGGGCATCCCGCTGTTGATCGGCGGGTGCAGTGCCGGGCGCACGCATGCGCTGCACGGGGTGCTCGCGCGCCTCGACGGCGACACGACGCCCGTCTATCTCGACGTCGAGCGCCTCGCCACGACGCCCGAGCAGTGCTACCGCTCGCTGCTGCGCCACGTGCGCGTCGCCGAAGACGGGCCGGCGCTGCCCGCGCCCGCGTCGCTGGCCACGCCGCGCGATGCGTACGCCGCAATCCTCGTGCTCCTCACCCGCGCCCGCGCCGCGTCGGGTCGCCCCTTCACTTTCCTGCTCGACGAGGTACTCGACCTGCGGACCTTCGAGAGCTTCCCCGGACTCAAGACGCTGATGGCCGAGACGGGGTCGGCGCTCGGCGCCTCCGAGAACCGCTTCGTGCTCGCGACGCGCTTCAGACACCGGGGCACCAAGCTGGCCGGTGCGTGGCCGCGCGTCACGCCGGTGCTGCTCGACGACGCAGCCGACGACGAGCGCGACGGCGAGGCGCTGGCCGGGCTCGACCCGCTGGAGCGACAGCAGGTACGCGCCCTGACCGGCGGACGCGTCGGCTACGCCGTGCTGGTGGGCGCCGCGCTCCGCGAGGCCCGGCGCCACGGCCTGGCCGATCCGGTCGGCGCGCTCACCGAGCAGATGCTCTGCGGCAGCGCACTCGAGCGGCGCCTGCGGCTGTCCTACGAAGTGCGGCTGCAGCGGGCGCGCGGCTACGGCGCCCTGCGCGCCATCCTCGACGTGCTGTCGGAGCAGCAGCCACTGACGCTCACGCAGATCGCGCAGCGCCTCAACCGCACCCCGGGCTCGACCAAGGACTACCTGTCGTGGATGCTCGACGTGGACCTGCTCACCGTCGAGCGCAAGCGGTACACCGTGACCGACCCGTTGCTGCGGCTGTGGGTGCGACTCAACAACGGGCCCGGCGCGCCGTCCGATGCGCTCGTGGCGCGCGAGACGCAGCGCTTCGCCCTCGAGCGTCTGGCGACCCTGCCCGACGTGGCGGTGGCCGTCGCCCGCCCCGCCTCATCGCCGGGCGGCATCATCGAGATCGACTGAGCCCTCCCGCAGCGCCTCGAGCGCGCGGCGCGCCGCCTGCTGCTCGGCCTCCTTGCGACTGCGCCCGGACGCCTGCGCGAGCACCTGTCCCGCCGCGGCCACGTCCACCGTGAACACCTTGTCGTGATCGGGACCGGCCTGGTCGACGATGCGATATGCCGGCGGCGGCTGGCGCCGCGCCTGCAGGTATTCCTGGAGTGACGACTTGAAGTCCCCGGCGCCGGCCACGCTCAACCCGCGGGCGCGCGTCTCCTCGAGCAGCGGCGCGAGCAGGCGCAGGATCAGGGCCCGCGCGGCGGCAAGCCCCCCATCGAGGTAGACGGCGGCGATCAGCGCCTCGCAGGCGTCGGCGAGCAGCACGGGCTTCTGCCGGCCGCCGGTCTTCTCCTCGCCGCGGCCCAGGCGCAGGTGCGTGCCGAGATCGATCGACTCGGCGACGCGCGCCAGCGCCGTGTACGACACCAGCGAGGCCTTCATCTTGCTCTTCTGCCCCTCGTCCGACTGCGGGTATTCCTCGAAGACGAGATCGGCGATGACGAAGCCGAGCACCGCGTCGCCGAGGAACTCGAACGACTCGTTGGTGGACTCGGCGCCCTTGCCGTCCTCGTGGGCACGCGAGCGGTGCGTCAGCGCCTGCTCGAGGTAGCCGCGATCGCGGAAGCGATACCCGATCGCGGACTCGAGCGGACCGAGATCGTCGCGCAGCGGCACGACCTTCGGTCCCGGGGACGGCGGGGCGTCGTAGCGACGCAGCAGGCGCGACGCCTCCTCCGCTTCCTCGGCGGGCACCGTGATGCGCAGTTGCCCGAAGAAGGCGATGGGCACCGGGAACACGCTGCGCAGCGGCGATCGTTCGATGACCGGCGACAGCCCCTCGGCCTCGAGCAGGCCGACGACGAGCGCGGCCTCGGCCTCCGACTGGGTGGTGCAGACGACGACGCGCCTGGTCACGCGCCCGCCTCGGCCGCCCCAGCGACGGCCATCGGCGCCGCGTCGGCCGACACCTTCAGCACGATCATGGTCATGTCGTCGTGCTGCTCGGCGCCATCGGCGAACTCGCGGACGCTCTCGAAGATCTCGTCGCACAGGGCGTCGGGTTCCAGGGCCGCATTCTCCTCGACGCACAGGCAGAGGCGGTCCTCGCCGTACAGGTCGCGGACGCCGTTCATCGCCTCGCTGATGCCATCGGTGAACATCACGAGCACGTCGCCGGGCGCCAGCGTGAGCGTGTGCTCCTTGAGCATGCCCTCGAACCTGGCGCGCACCGACTCCATGCGGACCCCGAGCACCAGTCCCTCGGGCGCCAGCAGGCGCGTCCGCGGGAAGGCATCGCCCGCCCGCAGGTGGATCAGCGGCGTGTGGCCGGCGCGCGCGTGGGTGAGCGTGCGCTGCCGCAGGTCGAGCACCGCATAGGTCATCGTCACGAAGCTGGTGCGGCCCATGTTGGTCGACAGCACGCGATTGACCTCGCCGAGCAGCGCGCGCGGCGACTGGTGCGTCTTGGACAAGGCGAGCATCAGCCCCTTCAGCTCCGCCATGTACAGCGCCGCCGAGGCGCCCTTGCCCGAGACGTCGGCCACCAGCAGCCCGATGCGATCCTCGTCCAGCGGGAAGAAGTCGCAGTAGTCGCCGCCGATCTCGCGCGCCGGGCGGCAGGCCGCCGCCAGGGTCACGTCGCCGCGACGCAACGTCTCGGAGGGCAGCAGCGACGTCTGGATGTCGCGCGCAATCTGCAGCTCCTGCTGCAGGCGCTCCTTGACCACCTTCTGCTCGAGCAGTTCCTCGATGGTCTCCACCATCGAGTTGAACGACGAGGCGAGCGCGCCGAACTGGTCGCGCGTCCGCACGCGGATGCGGTGGGAGAGATCCTCGGCCTGCACCCGGCGGGTCCCCTCGAACAGCTCGTGGATCGACCCGGTGATCGATCGCGCCAGGCTCACGCCCATCACGAAGGCCACCGTCTGGATCACCAGGAACAGGCTGCCGATGATCAGCAGCACGATGAGCAGCAGCTGGCCGAAGGACATGCCGCCGCCGATCGCCTGTGCCTCGGTGATGCGGCGGTAGACGTGCGCGAGGCTCGGCTGGATCTGCAGCCCCAGCTTGCAGCTGCCGCCGCTGTTCCAGTCGGTCACGTCGAGGAAGTTCACCCACGAGAGCACCGTCGGTGAGGCCTCGACGCGGATCTCGCGCCCTTCGGGCACCGCGCACGGATCCGCGCTGCTCGAGGCGTTCATGGGCCGCGCGAGGCCGCCGAGACGGATCCCGGTCTCCTCCCGGATCACGCCCGCCGCGGCGTCGTCGAGCGGCAGGTCGACGACGACGGCCCGGCGCGCGGTACCGGCCGCGCCGATCCAGGACACGCTGCGCACGATCAGGCGTGCGCCGGCCGCGACGCCGGCGGCCTCGGTCACCGGGATGACCACTGCCGACGGCCCCTGGCGCACCAGCCACTCCGGAATGGAGGTGGGCGCCGTGCCGTGATCCCAGGCGCCGACCGTGATCGCCGCATCGCGCGCCTCGCCGTTCATCGGCAGCAGCGCGATCGAGATGCCCGGGTACGTGCGGGCGCCGGCCGCGACCTTGCGCCTGAGCAGGTCGCGCGCGTCGGCGGTCGTGCGGGTCTGCTGCAGCTCGACGGCCGCCATGTCGGCGTAGACGCGGCCCTGCGCCTGCAGGTCGGCCAGCTTCTCCTTCACGAGGTACGAGCTGAAGCTCAGCAGCGTGAGCGCACCGACGATCAGGAAGAACAGGAAGATCAGGGCGGCCGGCACGACCCCGATGAAGAAGTACGACAGGATCAGCTTGCGGCGGACGCGCCAGAGCAGGCGCTGCCGCAACACGCGGCTCACGCGCCACAGGACGACGGCGCCACCGACGATCACGGCGGCCGTCGCAAGGCGACGCAGGGTCTCCAGCGTATCGGCTGGTCCGGTGGCCAGGCCGGCGACTGCGAGCAGCACGCGCGAGAGCAGGCCGGCGAGCAGGACGCGGCCCGCCCAGTGCTGCAACAGCAGGGCGCGCGCCGACGGCAGCGGCAGCAGGTCGTGCGCAGGGGGCGCTTCGAGGCGCACCGAGCCGGGCGAGTCAGGCGGCATGCGGTCTCGGCCCCGCGCAGCGCACGGTCATGTGCGCGTCAGGCCAGCAGTGGCCGAATGATACCATCGCGCTTTTCGCCTTTCCCGAGAGGATTGTCGTGATCGTCGACCCCACTGCCCGCTTCTCCACCCTCTGCATCCACGCCGGGCAGGCGCCCGACGAGGCGACCGGCGCCATCATCACGCCGCTCTACCAGACCTCGACCTACGTGCAGGAGGGCCTCGGGCGGCACAAGGGGCATGAGTACGCACGCACGAGCAACCCGACGCGCGCGGCCATCGAGGCCAACGTCGCCGCGCTCGAGGGCGGGACGGCCGGCTTCGGCTGGGCCTCGGGCATGGCCGCCATCAACGCCGTGCTGTCGTTGCTCTCGCCCGGCGATCACGTGGTGGTCACAGACAATACGTACGGTGGCACGTATCGATTGTTCGAGCGCGTGCTGCGCAAGTCGGGGATCGACTTCACGTACGTGGACACCTCCGACGAGGAGGCGACGCGGCAGGCGTTCACGGCCCGGACGCGGATGCTGTTCCTCGAGACGCCGACCAATCCGGTGCTGCGCCTGGCCGACATCGCCGCGCTCTCGGCAGCGGCCCACGCGCACGGCGACGTGACGGTGGTGGTCGACAACACCTTCGCGAGCCCGGCCGTCCAGCAACCGCTGCTGGTCGGCGCCGACATCGTCCTGCACAGCACGACGAAGTACCTCAACGGGCACTCCGACAGCGTCGGCGGCATGGTCGTGGTCAAGCACGCCGCGCACGCCGAGTGGCTGAAGTTCTACCAGAACGCGGCGGGTGCCATCCTGAGCGCCTTCGACTCCTGGCTGATCCTGCGCGGCACCAAGACGCTCGCGGTGCGGATGGCGGCTCACAACGCCAACGGCCAGGCCATTGCCGAGTACCTGGCGGCGCACCCGAAGGTGCCGCGCGTGCACTACCCCGGCCTGCCGGCGCACCCGCAGCACGCGCTGGCGCAGCGCCAGATGCGCGGGTACACGGGCATGGTGTCGTTCGACGCCGGGACGCCGGCCCGCGCGCAAGCCGTGCTCGAGCGGACCAGGCTGTTCGCGCTGGCCGAGAGCCTCGGCGGCGTCGAGAGCCTGATCTCGCACCCGGCGTCGATGACGCACGCGTCGGTGCCGCCGGAGCGACGCGCGGCGTTGGGCGTGACCGACAGCCTCGTGCGCCTCTCGGTGGGCATCGAGGACGTGGACGACCTCAAGGCCGACCTGGAGCAGGCGCTGGCGGTGCTCTGACACTTTGAAATCGGAAATTTGAAATGCTCGGCGGCTCGGCCTGACGGCCTTCCCTCGCTCGAGAGGCCTTGAAGGCGCGGTGCCGCAGACCCGCGCTCGAGAATTTCACATTCTCCAATTTCAGATTGACGTGTTGGCCCTCACCCACTGCAGGTAGGCGTCACTGCCGCCGGCCACGTCGAGCACCAGCCACTCCGGCGTCTCGTACGGGTGCGCGGCACGGACGGCCTCCCACAACGCCGGCAGGGCGTGACGCGTCGTCTTGATCACCCACTGGTGCTCCTCGGCTTCCTCGATTGCCCCCTGCCAGCGGTAGGTGACGCGGTGCCGCGGCAGGCGCGTGACACAGGCCGCCAGGCCGCCCTCGACGAGCCGTCGCGCGACCGCGGCAACGGCATCGTCCTCGTCGGGCCACGTGGTCAGCGCGATCACCACCTGATCGTCGGTCGAGTCGTGCGATCCGTCGTTGTCTGCCGATCCGGAATCCTGTATCGTCCTCATGGCTCGTAATGTCTGCTCCTGAACCCCTGCGCGGATCCCGTCCCACGTCGCGTCGCGCGACCGGCGGGCAGGCCGTGTCGGCGATGCGCCGACGCCTGGTGCGGGGCGCGCTCGGGATCGTACTCGTGCTCGCCATCGTCGACGGCGTGTTCGGGGATCGCGGCGTGTTTGCCAACATGCAGCAGCGCGAGGTGCTGAGCACGCTGCAGACCTCCATCGACGACCTGCACGCGCAGAACGCCGCGCTCACCGACGACATCCGCCGATTGCGCGAGGACGAATCGGCGGTCGAGGAACTCGCGCGCGAGGAACTCGGGCTGATCAAGGACGGCGAGTTGCTGATCATCCTGCGCGACACGCCCGAGCAGGCCGCGCCCGGCAGCTCGACACCGCCGACGGCCGCCCGCCGCTGACGGGAATGCGTTTGACCGATCGCGGCGTGCATGCTAAGGTGGTGAAGTTGTTCGGGAGCGCCCGTCGCTTCCAGACATCGGTGACGCGGGGTGGAGCAGCCTGGTAGCTCGTTGGGCTCATAACCCAAAGGTCGCGGGTTCAAATCCCGCCCCCGCAACCAATACAGGACAGCCGCTGAAAGCCACGAGCAATCGTGGCTTTTGTCGTTTCCGGGTATTGCCCAGCCACGGTCCGGAAACCCGCATGCCGCGCTGGCCTCGCGATTCCGTGGGCATCGCGTCACGTCAGCACGCCGGCGCAAGACGGGCCGGTCGCCCTGTGACGGGAACCGGCCCGGCCTGGAATGGGGTGGACGGGCGGAGGCCACTTCCCCGCCCGTCACGCCGCTAGGCGGCGGCAAGCCGCCAGTCGTACGTCACGTCGTAGGTGCCGCCGTGCGCGGCGAACCGAGCGACGTACTGCGGGCTGTCGGTCGCGCCGCCGCTCCACCGCGAGGCGAGCGAGTCGAGGGTCACCGAGACCGTCTGGGGCGGGAACACGTCGTCGCTCCACCACGACTTGAGCCACTCGAAGATCCTGCCCACGACCCAGCCGAGCGCCGCGCCGATGATCGCGCCGAGCGGCCCGAGCGCGGAACCGATTGCGCCGCCGACCGCTGTCGTCAGCGCCTCCAGCAGGTGCCCCTTCACGGCATCGACCAGCTTGTTGAGGAAGTCGCCCAGCCCTCCCATGTCCTTCTCGGCGAGCACCATCGTCACGAAGTAGCTCTTGGGCCACTCGGACCCTTCGAGCATGTTGAACGACGTGAAGACCTTCGGCGGCGAGTAGACCTTCTCATCACCGTCGTCGAAGCTGTTGCCGACGCGGAACTCCGACAGCTTGCGCGTGTCTCCGGTCTCGTCGGTGTCGGAGCCTCCGAGCGCGATCTCGTCGTCGCCGGCCCATTCCGGGTTGCACTCGTCCACGCAGCGGACCTTGTGGATGCGCATCTCCAGATGATGCAGCGATTGCTGCGGCACCAGCCCCACGTGCAGCAGGTCCGTCGGCACGTGCAGGCCGTGAAGTTCGCCGATCGGGAACTTCAGTGTCGCCGGGAATGGCAGGTTCTTCACGACGTCCACGATGGGCGTCGCGAGTCGGAGGTCGAGGCCGCCGAGATCGCCGAAGTGCTGTTCGCGTGTCGACTTCGGTGCCTTCACGAGTGGCATCACGCGTGCGGTTGCGGCCTGGCGCACGCTCGGCTCGAGAGCGAGGAACCGGGAGCGGAAGATCTGCTCCGCGCTGTTGGCCTGTGACGGGATCTTGTAGGTGGCGGGCTCGGCTTCGCTGGCGACGGCCCGTTCCGATGCGATGAGGAACGTATGGAGCACCCGCTTGGCGACGGCGCGGACCTTCGGGTGGGTCAGGTCGACGGTATTGGACGCGATGATGCCTGGCATGACATGCCTCCTGCTGGCGGGGTGATGATGCGACGCGGCGGAGACGTCATGTCGCCGCCGTGACAGGTACGCACGCTGGCGGCGACCGGGACGACGCGCAAAGGCACTGGAGGCCGGCCGCCACGACGCACGCAACCGAGGAACCGCTCCGCCACTCGGCACGGTCGTCGTCGATGGCGCCCGGGATCCCGACACCGGGTGCGGTCAGGTCGAGCGCAGGCCAGCGGCAGCCGTCGGCACTGAGGCGCCCCGCGCCATCGAGTGCGGCTACCGCGATGGCGCCGGCGTGGCGCGCCGGGAACAGGATGGGCTGAGGGTGAAGGTTGCCGGCTGCCGCGAACACCCGCACGCCCCGCGCGTGTGCACGGTCGATACCGGCGGCGAGTTCGTCGTCCCACGCCGTGGTGCCAAGCGGCAAGGCCACCAGCGTGGTGCGCGTGGACAGCCAGTCGATCGCCCTGGCCACGACCGACGGTCGCGCGACGCCGGAGCCCTCGGCAACCAGCACGACCGACAGGTGGGCGCGCGGGACGAGCCCGAGCACGTGTCGGCGCCCCTGTCCGACCAGCAAGGACGCGGAGTACGTGCCGTGGTCGACGAGCGCACGAGCCGGGTGCGTGGTTCCCGCGAAGTTGGCGACGATGAGGGATGCGCCGCACAGGTCCGCCAGTCGTGGATCCAGCGCCGTCTCGATCAGTCCGAGGTGCAGTCCTGCACCGCGGCGCCGAGGAGGCTCGCGGAGCCCTGCCAGGGCTGCGGTGACGAGCGGAACTGCGGCATAGCACTCAGTCAGATAGGTCGCCAGGTCGAGGACCAGCGAAGCGGACGTGCGCGCAGTGATGGGCGTTGGCATGGCCGGACGGGTCTCGCACCACCCCCGATCGTCCGCGCAGACGTGCACTGCGGCTATCGGTCACCACCTGATGTGGCGTCAGGAAGAGCCGTAGTCGTGAGGCGTCACGTGCGACATGTCGCGTCGCGCCCGTGCCGCCAGCGCTGGTGGTCGCTCTCGAGTTCGTGATCGAGCACGACGCGCGATGCTCACGCTGGCCAGCAGGAGGGCGTCCCGGGTTCCGGCCGGAACCCGGGCCCGTCGCGCCCGGTGTCTAGGTCTCGGGCACCTGAGTCACGCGTACGAACTGCCGACCGCGCCGCGCGACGTAGGTGACCGTGCCTTCCACGGAGATGGTCGGAATCCCCGCGGAGAGGATCTCGTCGTAGACCGGTCCTGCCGCGCCGTCGACCGCGACGACCGAGGTCGCCTTGCCGCTGGCATCACGCTGCGTGAGGTCGTAGGCGACGTGAACGGTCTCACCGCTCAGCGACGTCCGGACATTGTCCAGACGCCGAGCCGTGTGCTCGGCCACCTGGCGCCCGTCCACGAAGACGCGGTACGTGCTGTCGCCGTCACTCGCCACGAACACGGCATGCTCACCAGCCAGGCTGAGGGCGGTGCAGTCGGCGCCTTTCCAGGCAACCTCTTTCACGCGCGCATCATCGGCCATCAGGACGAGCGTGTCACCGGACACACCCACGTAGGACACGGCGCCGTTGTCGCCGAATCGGGGGGCACCCAGCCGTCCTTGGCCTGCACGTAGTATGCGTAACGATGCGGCTGCGGAGTGGCTCCAGCCTCCGAGCGCGGTTCAGGGAACGCCCACGACATGCCGGTGATGACGTACCTCCCCACGTGGTACTCCCCCAGCCAGATCTTGTCCGCCTCCGGTCCGCGCTCCTGCCCGTTCTCGACGACGACCCACTTCCTGTTTCGCTTGGCCGGGTAGATGACGCGACTGCCATCCGCGCTGAGCATCGGTGCACCCACTTCGTCGTAGGGCCGACCCGACACTCCGTCCACCACGACAAGCCATTTGCCGTCCCTCTTCGCGCTGAACGCCACGCGGTGGCCGTCCTCGCTGAACTGCAGGCCACCGACCGCCTCGTAGGCCGCCGACGCCGTGCCATCCACGACGAATTGCCACACCTTGCCGTCCCTGGCCGCGTAGGCGAAGCGCTCGCCGCTGGCGCTGAAGCGGATCGCCGCGATCTCGTCGTGCGCAGTGCCCTGCACCACGCCATTCAACCGGACGACCGAGCGCTTCTCCTGCCGCTCCTCCCAGGCAATCCTTTGACCGTGGCGGCCGACGACCGGGCGCGCATCGGCAGGGTCGATGCCTCGCAGGACCGCAAGGGCGCGCCGCCGCGGCGCCACGTCGGCGTCGACCGCCGCCGGTGCTGTGGCTTCCGGCGTGATGGGCAGAGGGCGCTACGGCACGCCACGCCGCGGCGGGCGTTGCCGCGGCAACGAACCGGACGCGTTCAGTTGGGCGAGGACGCGTCGCTCGCGGTGGGCTCGGCCGGCGGCGCGGGATGGGGACGGAGGGCGGCGATGAGGACGGCGACGAGGATGACGCCGTACACGCCATAGATGGCGGCGGCGGACCGCAGGCCCGCCCAGGCGATCAGTTCCTTGGCATTGGTCAGCAGCAGCAGGCCGGCCACCGACACGCCCATCAGGCGGGCCGGGATGCGACGCGTCGCCCAGGCCGCCACCGGGGCCGCCACGACTCCACCGAGCAGCATCGGGACAATGACCGAAGGCTTGAAACCGCCGCTGCCGACCGCGGCGATCAGCGAGAACGCCGCCGTCGACGCCACAGCGATTTCGGCCGTGTTGACCGAGCCGATCGCGAAGCGCGGACGCACGCCGCGGTGCAGCAGGAAGGGCGTGACCACCGGTCCCCACGCACCGATCATCCCGTTGGTGATCCCGCCCAGGAACCCGGCGGTCCGCACGCCGCGCTTGTCGTAGATCAGCTCTCGCTTGGTCGAGCCCTCGATGGGCACCGTGTCCTTGACCTTCGGCGGCAGGGGGCGCGAGAAGCGCAGCAGGATCCGGACGCCCACCAGGGTCAGGAGCATCGCGAGATACGGCCGGATGGTCGAGCCCTTGACGTTCGAAAGGACGGTGACGCCAATCAGCGCCCCGACGCACCCGGGGATCGCCAGGCGGAGCACGAGTTCCCGGTCGAGGTTGCGGAATCGCCAGTGCGAGATGGCACCGACGGCTCCCGTGGCGACCTTGGCGATGTTGACCGACGCCGACACCGCCGTGGGCGCAAGCCCGGTGCTCAGCAGGATGCTCGAGCTCGTCGGACCAAAGCCCATGCCCAATGCGCCATCGACCAGGGACGCCGCAAAGCCCGCGAGCCCATACAGGACCATTTCACCCATGCATCACCATTGATTGCCCATGCCGGCTCACCCTGCAGGCGGCCGCCGCGCCACACAGCTTATCGGCATTCGCTGCCGCGAGAGCAATGTATGTCAGCCTTCCGCCGCCACCGGCACGGCCGATGTGGCCGTGCGCCACAGGCTCAAGAGCCGGCCGCGGCCGGACGTGACGCCGCGGTCGCAGGTGGCGCACTGGGGCGAGCCGACGCGCCTGCCGGCGCCGGCCCGTCCGCGGCCGGCGCTGTCGGGTCGATGCGATACATGAGGTCGTCGAGCACGACCTGCCAGTACCCCAGCGAGCGCATCTCGATGCGCGTGATCCCGCGATAGTCGGCGTCGAAGTACACGGGGCCGGCCACCCGGCCGCGCAGCCTGTCGGTGTAGGCCAGATCGGTGCCCCGCCACGCGCGGACCTCGATGTCGAAGCGCTCGGCGTTGGGCCAGGCCACGCCGATGTGCGTGCCCGCCAGGTCGAAGGGCTGCGCGCGGGAGATCGTGGCCGGGTGCCCCGAGCTGTTGTAGGCGAAGTACTCCGACGAGGTGGTGCCGTTGATCATGCCGTCGGACTTGTACATCTTCTGGTGCGTCGCGACCCAGTTGTACCAGTCGAGGCCGGCGTAGCCGCGCGGCACCTCGTAGAGCGTGTCGGATGGCGTCAGCGTGTCGAAGTCGACCACCCGGGACTCGGTCCGCGACGGGGGCGCGGTCGCCCCGACGACGACCCGCGAGAGCACGACCGCGTAGTCACGCACGGTCACGCGGCGCACCACCTGCGCGGCCCGCTGCGAGAACGTGAGCTGCCACTCGCCCGCCTCGGCCGGAAACGTGAACGCGCCCGAGGCCTCGACCTTCGGATACTCGAGATCGCCGCTGGGCGACAACGCCCTGATGGTCACCGGTGCCCCATCGACCGCCACGCTGCCCGAGATGGTCAGTTCAGGAGCGATGCCGACGGGGATGAGCGTGCGCTCGGCCACCAGGCCTGCCGGTGAGCCGTCGAGCCTCTTGAACGAGAACTCCTGCTCGCCGTTGCGTGAGGTGACGACCCATCCCTTGGGCGGGCGCGCCTCGATGCGGTAGGCGCCCGGCTCGTTGATCGGCGCCGCCCACTTGGTGGCCGACATCGGGAAGTTGGTGAACCCGGAGATGTTCGACACCGCGCCCACGGCATCGCCCCGCGGCCGGAACAACGCGACCTCGAGGCCCGCGTAGGGTCGGTCGGCCGTGTCGTAGATGCCGTTGCGATTGATGTCGCGGTAGGCGAAGCAGGAGATGTTCAGCTCGGACCCACGGTTGCGCCACCAGTCCCACACGTACCAGGCGCCACCGGCGATGAGGCCGGCCGTGACCAGCAGTTCCAGCCAGCGACGCAGGGGCGGCAGCACGCGACGAGGGAGGGCCTCACCAGCAGTCATGGGCCGGGATCATAGGGCATCCCGCCTGGCGGGCCGAGTGACCCGGTGCCCTCCCGAAGCCCGGCACGAGTGGTATGCTCCGCGCCCGTGCGCATCCTCATCGCCTTCACCGTGCTTCTCGTCGCCCTGATCTGCCCGTCTGCACCTGCGTCGGCGCAGATCACCGTGGCGCAGGACGTGCCGTACGTGGCCGGCGGCCATCCGCGGCAGGTGCTCGACATCCATGCACCGGCCGGCGCCAGGGGCCTGCCGGTCGTCTTCTGGATCCACGGCGGGGGTTGGCAGACCGGCCACAAGGGCCTGGTGGCCTCCAAGCCGAAGGCCTTCACCGAGCGCGGCTTCGTGTTCGTGTCGATCAACCACCGGCTGTTGCCCGGGTCGCCGATGGAGGACGTCGTGTCGGACGTGCATACGGCCCTGGCCTGGGTCCGCGCGCACGTCGCCGAGTACGGCGGAGACCCGTCGCGCGTGCTGGTGATGGGCCACTCGTCGGGCGGCCAGCTCGCGGCCCTGATGTGCGTCGACGACCGGCGCCTGAAGGCGGCCGGCCAGTCGCTGGCGTTCATCAAGGGGTGCGTGCCCGTCGATGCCGACACGTTCGACATCCGGGCGATCATCGAGGTCGCCGAAACCCGCGCCCGCGTGCACGGCCTGCCGCTGCCGACGTTCGGACATCGCCAGAAGTTCGGCAACGACCCGGCCAGGCATCGCGACTTCTCGCCGGTCACGCACGTGGCCGCCGGCAAGGCCATCCCGCCCTTCCTCATCGTGCACGTGAGCGAGAACGCCGACACCGGCGCGCAGGCGCGCCGCATGAAGGCGGCCCTCGAGGCGGCCGGTGTCACCGCGACGATCGTCAGCGGTCGCGACACGACGCACGGCAGGATCAACGACGACATCGGGACGCCAGGCGACCCGGTCACCAGCGAGCTGTTCGCGTTCGTCGACAAGGCGCTCCAGCGGTGAGCGTCTCGTGTATGCTCCGCGGCAAGGAGACCCCATGACAGCTGCCGCAATCCTCGCCACCCTCGCCCTCGGCGCGCAGGCGCCCGCCACGCCGGCCACCATCCCGTCGCCCGACGTCCAGATCGCCGGTGCCGTGCAGGCCGCCCCCGCCGACCAGCGCGCGACGGCGACCGTCATCGGCTTCGACGCACAGGGCAAGCACACCACGCTCCGCCGCGGGACCGGCTCGCTGGTCTGCCTGGCCGACGACCCCGGGGTCGCCGAGTTCTCCGTCGCCTGCTACCACAAGGACCTCGAGCCGTTCATGGCACGCGGGCGCGAACTCGCGTCGGCCGGCTCGAAGGGCCGCGGCCCCGCCGGCGACGTCCGCTACAAGGAGATCGAGGCCGGGACGCTGAAGATGCCGGCGGTGCCGACGCTGCTGACGATCGTCCAGGGCACCGGCTTCGACGCGGCGGCCGGCACGGTCACCAACAGCTACACCCGCTGGGTGATCTACACGCCCGGCGCGACGGCCGAGTCCACCGGACTGCCGCTCACCCCGGCACCCGGGGCGCCATGGCTGATGTTCCCCGGCACGCCAGGCGCCCACATCATGATCAGCCCCGCCCGGCCGAAGTGAGGCGACCGGCGCCGGCGCGTGAGCGTCGCGTCCCTGACGCTGACGTCCGGGCGCGGCGCGCCGCGCCGTGACGGGCAGTCCTGATCGGCGTTGCCACGAGGGCGTTCACCGCAGCGTGACGCCCACCGTGAGCGTCGCGCGGATGTGCGGCGGGCCGCCGATGGCGAACTCGGGCGCGATGAAGACGCGCCGTCCCGCAGCGATACGGACGCCCCCACCGACCTGCAAGAGCATGCCGACGTCGGAGTAGTCGGCACCGAACACGCGCGCGCTGTGCCACAGCGCGCCGGCCGCAACCAGCGCGTACGGCACCACGGGGCGACTCCACCGGAGCACGCTCGCCCGAACGGTCGCTGCCAACAGCAGGTCTCTGTCGCTCCCCGGCCCGACCATGTACGACAGATCGCCGCTAGCGGCCAGGTGAGGCATCGCCCGCCACTCCAGGCCGAGGCCGCCCATCCCGTGGTCGATCCGCCCGTCGTCGGCGAAGGCCACGTAGCCGCCGCTCACGAGGAGCGCCGGTGGCGGCGCGGGAAGCGACGCAGCGGACTGGGCGTGGGTCAGCCGCGGACACAGCAGGAGCAGGAGGGACAGCAGGACAGCGCGCGGCAGCATCGGTGAACTCCTTCACCACCGAATGCGACGGGCGCCGCGAGATCGGCTCATCGCCCGGGTCGGCGTCGCCCTCTCCCGTCACGGCGAGTGGCGACGCCCACCCGAGGGCGCCCGCGATCTATACTCCGCGCGTCCGCGCATCCCGCGCGTCGCCCCATGACCCACACACCTCGTCGCCAGTTCATCAAGCAGGGCCTCCTCGGCACGGCCGGCGCCACCATCGCCAGCCTCGGCACGAGCGCGAAGTCCTACGCCGCCATCCAGGGCGCCAACGACCGCATCAACCTCGCGGTGATCGGCGTCCGCAACCAGGGCACCGTGCACCTGAACGCCTGGTGCGGCCTGAAGGACAGCCACAACGTCGCCGTCCGCACCGTGTGCGACGTCGACGAGCGCCTCTGGGCTCCCGCGGTGTCCCTCGTGTCCGGCAAGTCCGGCATCACGCCGACGACGCAGTGGGACCTGCGCAAGGTGTTCGAGGACAAGACCATCGACGCCGTCTCGATCGTCGTGCCCAACCACTGGCACGCGCTGGCGATGATCTGGGCGGTGCAGGCGGGCAAGCACGTGTACGTCGAGAAGCCCGCCTCCCACAACATCTGGGAAGGCCGGCGGATGATCGAGGCCGCCCGCAAGTACGACCGGTTCGTGCAGGTGGGCCTCAACAACCGATCGGGCATCGCGGTGCGTGAGGCGATCGCGTTCCTGCACGGCGGCGGCATCGGCAAGCTCTACATGGCGCGCGCACTCTGCTTCAAGGCGCGCGACTCCTATGGCGTCGCCAAGGAGGGACCGACGCCGGCGGAGTTCCATTACGACATGTGGGTCGGGCCGGCCGCGTGGCAGCCCTACGCCGAGAAGCGCACCCACTACAACTGGCACTGGTACTGGAACACCGGCAACGGCGACACGGGCAACACCGGACCGCACCAGCTCGACATCGCGCGCTGGGGCCTGCGCAAGGACGAGCACCCGGTGACGGTGTACTCGGCCGGCGGCATCTACGGCTTCCGCACCGACGATGCGACGCAGACGCCGGGGAGACGCGTGTACGGCGACGTCGAGGCCTACGGGCACGATCGCACCACGCAGGAGACGCCGAACACGCAGACGGCGACCTACAAGTACGCCGACGGCACGCTGCTCGAGATGGAGACGCGCGGCCGCTACACCAATCACGAGGGCAGCCAGGGCCAGGAGGTGGGCAACCTGTTCTTCGGCGAGGACGGGTGGCTGGAGATCAGCGGCGGCACCTGGCGGGCGTTCAAGGGACGCAGCCGCGAGCCCATCGCCGGGTCGAAGCCGGACACGCCCGACGGCAACCACTGGGCCAATTTCATCGAGGCCCTGCGCGCGAACCGCAAGGCCGAGCTGCACGCCGACATCCACGAGGGGCACCTGTCGACATCGCTGTGCCACCTGGCCAACATCTCGTACCGCACCGAGCAGGCGCTGCGGTTCGACGGCGCGAAGGAGCAGTTCGTCGGCGCGCCGGCCGCCGACGCCCTGTTGAGGCGCCCCGCCTACCGCCAGGGCTTCGAAGTGCCGTCGCAGGTGTAGCGGGGCTCTTCAGTGCGTGCTGGCGAGCAACGGCGCCAGCACGCGCGCCAGATCGTCGTCGGCCTTCGGCTGCGCGACGTCCCTGAACAGGAACCACCGCTCCTCGTGCGCCGCCGATCCGCCCGGCGGCAGCGAGGCGAGCACGCCGAGCGTCTCGAGCTCGATGAAGGCGCCGGCGGTGTAGGTCTCGGTGTTGACGCCGCCGTCAGGGTAGGTCGCCCCGTCCTTCCAGTCGTAACGCTTGACGAACAGCTGCCCGGCCCGGTGGTACGCCGCCCAGTTCTGGTGGTTGGCAATCCCGATCTTCTGGGAACCCTGGCGCGCCGCGTCGTTGTGCAGCCGCAGGAACTTCGGCCCGATCTGCCAACGCGGGTCCGACAGGTCCGTGTACGCCCACAACGTCACCTGCCGCACCGGCAACAGCGCGTCGTCGTGGCTGGCATACGGCTCCTGCGGCAGGATCACCGTGCCGCCGCCGTTCATGATCGTCAGCGCCCAGGGCGCGACCTGGATGTCCCACAACGACGTGTTCTCGAGGCGGTGGCCGACGGTCACGCCCGAGCCGGTCTCGGCCAGCGTCACCGTCATCACCTTGCGCAGTCCGGTCCGGGGCTCCACGTCCTGCGTGAGCGTGGCGGTGCGGCCCTCGACCTTGACGTCGACCGGCGCGTTGTCGGGCGAGTAGCTGCGGGGCATGTGCTCGGGCCCGGCCCACAGCCGGTGCCCGCCCCACGGCTTCCAGTCGCCGAGTGCCGTCTTGACCGTCGTCTCGGGCACCCAGCCCAGGAGGTTGTCGCCTCCCACGAAGCCGTAGCGCAGGATGCGCGGGCCGATCTCGGTGGCCAGCAGCACCTCCACCGTTCCGTTGGTCATCCGCACGCACTGTCCCTGTCCGGGGCACGCCACCCGCTGCACCGTCACCTCCGCACGCGCTGGCATCGCCGAGGCGACCGCCAGGGCCACCACCAGCCCGATCACGGTTCTGCGCATGGCCGCATCTTACCCTCGGGCACGGCCACTCCGGCGGCGAGCGGCCGTTCGGTCGCGCCCGGCCCTGACGTTACCCTTGTCGAACTCATGCCCGGACGCAGCCCCCTCTTCAATCGCCTGGCGCGCGTCATGCGCGCCGCCGCCCCCACCACGCCACAGGCTCCCGCGGTCACCCCGCCGTCACCGTCGCGCCGTGCCTTCCTCGCGCATACGGCGGCCCTGGCGGCTGTTGCCGCCGGCGGTCGGGTGAGCGCGGCCGGGGCGCCACGCGTCGCCATCGTCGGCGCCGGATTGGCGGGCCTGCTCTGCGCCGATCGCCTGCAGTCGGGCGGCATCGTGCCGGTGGTGTACGAGGGACAGGCTCGCGTCGGCGGTCGATGTCGATCCCTCCGGGGCTTCTTCCCCGGCCAGGTCGCCGAGCTCGGCGGCGAGTTGATCGACACGCAGCACAAGACCATGCTCGGCCTGGCCAACCGGTTCGGCCTGGCGCTGGAGGACATGGGCAAGCAACCCGGCGAGGAGACCTTCTTCTTCGGCGGCACGCACTACACCGAGGACGAGGTCATCGCCGAGTACCGTGTGCTCGCGCCGCGGATGCGCGAGGACATGAAGACGTCGTCGGGAGCGCCGACCGCCTTCAGCTCGACGCCGGGTGACGTCGCGCTCGACAACACCGACCTGGCCACCTACCTGGCGACGCGGGCGGCGGACCTGCCGCTGATCCGCGCGCTGATCACCATCGCGTACGAGGGCGAGTACGGGCTGCCGGCGAGCCAGCAGTCGTGCCTGAACCTGCTGCTGTTCATCCACGCCGACCGCCGCTCCTATTGGCAACCCTGGGGCGTGTTCAGCGACGAGCGCTATCACGTGGTCGACGGCAACGACCGGATCGCCCAGGGACTGCTGGCCGATTTCAGCGGCGTCGTCGAGTACGGGCGCGCCCTGCGAGGACTGCGCCGCACGGCCTTCGGCGACTACGAGCTCCGGTTCGCGAGCGGCGCCCCGGTCACGGCCGACGTCGTGGTGGTGACGCTGCCCTTCTCCGTCCTGCGCACGCTCGACCTCGATCCGTCGCTGGGCCTGTCGAACGGGAAGCGGCACGCCATCGACACCCTCGGCTACGGCACCAACGCCAAGACGATGGTCGGCTTCGGTTCCGCGCCCTGGTCAACGCAGTACGGTGGCAACGGCTCGGCCTACACCGACCTGGCCAACGTGCAGCAGGTGTGGGAAACCAACCCGACGCGTCACGGCGCCGGCGCGATCCTCACCGACTTCGCCTCCGGCCCTCGTGGCGCGCAACTGCGCGTGGACCGGCTCCAGTCGCAGGTCAGCGCATGGCTGGGCGACCTCGACACCGTGTGGCCCGGGGTGGCGGCAGCGGCCTCGCGCGACGGTCGTGCGTACCGCGCGGCACTCGCGCCGTGGCCGACCTCGCCGTGGGCCCTGGGCTCCTACACCTGCTACAGGCCCGGGCAGTTCACGACCGTCGCCGGCTACGAGGGCCAGCGCGCGGGACACCTGCACTTCGCAGGCGAGCACACCGACTCGTTCTACTCCTGGCAGGGCTTCATGGAAGGCGCCTGCCTCTCGGGCCTCGCCGCCGCAAATGCCATCCTGGCCGACGTGAAGAAGGGCCTGGTGTGACGCGGACCGGCCCACGGGCCGGTTCGTCCCACCCGGGTATCATCGAACGATGGTCCGCGCCGAGGACATCCACGCGGCCGTCACGGCCCTTCGTGCCGGCCACGTCGTCGGGCTGCCGACCGAAACGGTCTACGGGCTCGCCGGCGACGCCTCCAATCCTGCAGCCGTCGCCCGCATCTTCGCCATCAAGGGACGACCGGCCACGCACCCGGTGATCGTCCATGTGCGCGACGCCGACGCGGCGCGCACGTGGACCCGCACCTGGACAGCGGCGGCTGCCGCACTGGCGCACCGCTTCTGGCCCGGCCCCCTCACCCTGGTGCTTCCCAAGGCCGATCACGTGCTGCCCCAGGTGACCGGCGGGCAGGACACGGTGGCGCTGCGTGTCCCCGCGCACCCGGTCGCGCAGGCCGTGCTGCAGGCCTTCGACGGCGGACTCGCCGCGCCGTCGGCCAATCGTTACGGCCGCGTCAGCCCGACCACCGCCGCGCACGTGCGCGCCGATCTCGGCGAGGAAGTCGCCCTCGTGCTCGATGGCGGCCCCTGCGACGTCGGCCTGGAGTCGACCATCGTCGACTGCACCACCGACCTGCCGCGGGTACTGAGGCCAGGGCGCATCACGGCCGAGGAGATTGCGTCCGCAGCGGGTGGACTCGGCGAGGTCTCCGGCGAGGTGCCGCGCGTGCCTGGCAGCGTCGTCTCCCACTACGCACCGCGGACGCCCGTCGAGATCGTCGAGCCCGGATCGCTGGCCGGCGCCATCGACGCGCACAGGACGCGCGGCGAGCAGGTGGCCGTCCTCGCTCCCGGTGCGGGCGCTCTCTCGGGCGTCAGCGCCGGAATCGACGCCGATGCCGATGCGCACGCGTTCGGTCGACGACTGTACGCGCATCTGCGTGCACTCGATGCCACCGGAGCCGACGTCATCCTCGTCGCGCAGCCGCCTGCCGGTGCGGCCTGGCAGGCCGTGCACGACCGCCTGCGGCGAGCGGCCGCCCGTTAGCCCGGTGGACGATCGCCCCCCGCGCCCGTCAGCAGTGCCGCGTCCTCGACGAGGTGATCCAGCTCCGCGGGCTGCAGTCCGTTGTAGATCCCGCGGATGCGCCCGCCGCCGTCGACCAGGAGCAGCTTCTCCGAGTGCACCAGTGGCGCGCCGTCCTCTCCTGACGGCGAACGCGCGTCCATCGCGAAGTAGCGGTCGCGCGCGAGTCGCGAGATCTCGGTGCGCGCGCCAGTCACGAACGTCCACGTGTCGGCATCAGCGCGGTTGCGGGACGCGAACGCGGCAAGGATCGCCGGCGTGTCCGTTTCTGGCGTCACCGAGTACGCGACGACGCGCAGGCCCGTGCCACGCGTGCGGTCCGCGACGGTGCGCAGGCTGCCCATCAGTCGCGGGCAGATGTTGGGACACTGCGTATACAGGAAGCTCACGACGTGCACCTGCCCCCGCACGTCATCGTCGGTGAACGGCGCGCCGGTGTGTGCCTGCAGGCGGAAGGGCCCGACCCGGTGCGCCACCGGCGACCAGTGCGGGGTGAAGGTCGCCTCGTCGTAGTACGGCAGCGGCGCATCGACGGCCGGCGGTGGCCCACCGTGAACCGGCAGGACCAGTGCGGCGATCACGGCCGTGCCGATGGCGAGGGCTGCGAATCCTCTGGTCGTCATGATCGAGGCCTCGCGACCGGTGCTCCCGTCATCGTGCCCGGCGCGCACGGGTAGGCATTGACGAACCCGTACCGTCGCCCGGCACGCACTTCGTAATTGAGATAGAGCCGTCCCTGCTCGTCCCAGGACTGCTGCACGCCCTCCTCCCGGCCATCGACGTAGTGCCGGAGCTCGTAGGGCTGCCCATTGCTGCGCCACGTGCGGTACTCGCCGTGGTACGCGCCGTTGCGGTGAGTCGACTGCGAGCGCAGCCGTCCGTTCGGCCACCAGGTGCGTGCCACGCCCTCGCGCACGCCGCCCTTCAGGGTCTCGCGCGAGGCCAGCGTGCCGTCGGCATACCTGGTCTCCACCTCCCCGAGGGCCGGTGCCGGGGGCGTTTCGAGGGACAGGACGACCAGGGTCACCAGCAGCAGGCTCCGCGCGATCACCCCAGCCTCCCGGCGGCGCCGCGGAAGCAGCCCGAGATGTACGGTGGGGCCGACACCACGTGATAGTGGTAGATGCCTGCCGGCACCTCGCGCGTCGCGTGCGTGTGTCCGTTGCAGCTGTCGAGCGCCGACGGCACCGACCCGTCCTGGTCGCGAGGCCCGTACACCGGGAAGCCATCGAGCAGCACGCCGATCAGGCTGTCGGCGCCGCGGTTGGACGTGAGCCAGAGGGGTTCGACGTGGTAGTGGTACTGGCCGGTCTGCTGCGGGTGGCCGTTGAACCGATCGAACGTCAGGATCTCCTGCGCGAGCGGCGAACGCCCCGCCGCGTACTGGTTGAAGATGGCCACGCCGTTGACGGCGATGCCGATGGGGCCCAGGGGTGTGTCCGAGGCGGTGCCGACGGCCGGCGAGGCAGCCACCTGCATGGACAGCGACTGCGTGGCGATCTGGTTGGGGGCCATCACCATGCCGGCGTGCGGCGCCTCGTACATGGCGTGCCCGCGACCCCAGTAGGGGCTCACGTGGTCGGGCACGCCGTTGGAGCGCAGGCTGACCGTGGTGCCCGACTGCGCGACCGTGACGGCCGACTGGAACTGCGCGTAGATGCCGCGTGTGTCGACGCCGGCGGCGACCGGGGTGGCGCTCGTCGAGGCGCTCGCCGTCGTCGACGTGGTGGGCGCCGTGGGGGAGCCCGAGTTGCAGGCGGTGGCCAGGACCACCAGGGCCGTGATGCCAATCAATCGCATGTGCGTGCCTCCATGCCAGGACCATACGGGCGGCGCCTTGCGGAATCCTGAAGCGCGGACCTTCAGATTTGCGTAAGGTGGTGACGCCATCGTGAGTCTCGCCGTGCGCGCCCGCATCCTCCTCGTGGAAGACGACGACCGACTGGGCCGGCAGGTCGCCGACAACCTGGCGGCGGCCGGCTTCGACGTGACGTGGCGGACGCGCGGCGACGCCGTGGAGGACGACGACCTGGGCGCGGCCAGCCTCGTGGTGCTCGACCTGATGCTGCCGGGGGCGCACGGACTCGACGTGCTCAAGCGGATTCGCGAGCGGGCCCACCCGGTGCCCGTGCTGGTGCTCAGCGCGCGGCAGGACACCCGCGACAAGGTGCGCGCCTTCGAGCTCGGCGCCGACGACTACCTCGCCAAGCCGTTCTGGCCGGAGGAACTGCTCGCGCGCGTGCGGGCCCGGCTCCGCCGCCCGGCCCTCGCCGACGCCGGCCGCGCCATCGACTTCGGACCGCTACGCGTCGATCCCGACACGCGGCGCGTCACCGTCGAGGGCACCCCGGTCGACCTGACGCGCGCGGAGTTCGCCATCCTCGCCGCGCTGGCGCGGCGCCCCGGGGCCGCCGTGTCGCGCGCCGCCCTCGTCCAGTCGGCCCTGGATCCGGAACGCGACGGCGACGAGCGCACGCTGGACGTGCACGTGTCGCGGCTGCGCAAGAAGCTGGGTGCCGCCGGGCGTCTCGTCGGCACGGTCTGGGGCGTCGGCTACCGGCTTGCGGAGCCAGCGCCGTGACGCTCCGCACCCGCCTGGCCGTGACGAGCCTGGGCGTGCTGGTCCCGCTGGCGG
The DNA here is from genome assembly GCF_016865485.1 of Luteitalea sp. TBR-22. Classification (NCBI taxonomy): domain Bacteria; kingdom Pseudomonadati; phylum Acidobacteriota; class Vicinamibacteria; order Vicinamibacterales; family Vicinamibacteraceae; genus Luteitalea; species Luteitalea sp. TBR-22. The sequence continues at coordinate 3,600,330 of NZ_AP024452.1, forward strand.
CGTTGCTCACCGTCGTCGCCGACCGGGCGCGCCACCGCGGCATGGAAGACACCGTGCAGCGACTGGTCAGCCTGCGCCTGCAGGACGGCGGAGACGTGTGCGGGAGCGGGCGTGTCCGCCCCGAGGATGCGCCGCCGCCAGCGCCGCCTGGCGGCCCCCCGGGGCCCGCCGCCGTGGAGTTCCTCGGCTACGATGCGCGGTTCACGCCTCTGGCCGCGAGTGCTCCGGCGCTGACGGACGACCAACGCGACGCCCTCGCAGCCGGCCGCACGTGGTCGGGCACCTGGCCGACACCCGCCGGCGCCGGCATCGCACTCGCCTTCCCGGCCCCCACCGGACGTCGCTGCGCGTTCGCGGTCGCCCGACTGCGCCCGCGGCCGGGCGTCAGGCGCGATCAGCTGGCAGCCCTCGCCGTCAGTCTGGTGGGTGTCCTCGGCGCGACGTGGCTGGCCGCCGGTCCGGTGCTCACACGGCTGAAGGCCCTGACGGCGGCGGTCCATGCCTCGGCCCAACGACGCTACGCCGCTCCCATTGTCATGGGCGGCCGGACCGACGAGATCACCGACCTGGCCGCGGCCTTCAACGCGGCGGGCGCGAGTGTCCGGGCTCACCTGCTCGACGTCGAGGCACGGGGCGAGACACTGCGCGAGTTCGTGGCCAACACGACCCACGACATCGCGGTCCCGTTGAGCGCGCTGCAGGGACATCTCGCCGCGCTGGAGTCGGACGCCGCCCTGGGCGACCAGGCCCGTCGACGCGTCAGGCACGCCGTGGAGGAGGCGCACTATCTCGGCTCGCTGCTGCGCAACCTCGGCGCCGCAGCGAGACTCGACGGCGCGCGGGCCGTCGAGCGACACCCGGTCGACCTCGTCGGGCTCGTCGAGCGCGTCGTGGTGCGCCTGGGCGTCCTGGCGCGGGCCCGTGAGGTGACGTTGCAGCACGGCGTCCCTGCCGAAGCGGTCACGACGATCACCGACCTCACCCTGCTCGAGCAGGCGCTCGGCAACCTCGTTGACAACGCGATCCAGTACAACCGCCCGGGCGGGCACGTGGCCGTGGTGCTCGATTGCGATCGTGCCCGCTACACGCTCACCGTGCTCGACGATGGCCCGGGCATCCCGGCCGACGACCTCGACGCCCTGCTCACGGCGCGTTCACGCGGCGCCGACGCGCGCACGCGGCGCCCGGACGGGCAGGGCCTGGGCCTCGCGATCGTCGCCGACGCCGCGCGCCTGCTCGACCTCACGCTCGCCTTCGATCATCCGATCGACGGCGGTCTTCGCGTGACGATCACCGGATCGCTCGACGCGTGACCGCCGTCCCGGCCTCCCCTTCCTTCCCTTCTCCCTTCTCCCTTCTCCCTTCCGGCATTCTCGGAATTCTCGGCATTCCCTGCATTCCCGGCATTCACCTGTAGGGTCCCGCCAGATCTTCCTTCGTCGGCGCGGCGGTGCCGATGCGGCGGTGCAGGAACTCGAGCTGATCGGCAAAGTGCGACGGCGGCAGCCGATGTCCGGCGTCGTACCAGCGCTTCTCGGTGCCCTCGGGTGCGATCGCGTGGAACGCGGCGGCGACGTGCGGCAGCACGGCCTCGTCGAGCCGGCCGTTCTGGAGCAGCACCCGGGCCCCGTCGGCGCGCGGAAAGAACACCTCGCCGGAGATTGGCCGCATCGCGGCCAGCCAGGCCTCGCGTTGCAGGGCAGGCAGTTCGCTGACCGGCGGCAGCCACCCTCCGCCTGAGGCCGTGAAGTGCGCGATGAAGCCCGCGTCGCCCACGGCCAGCACGAAGGCGCGCACGCGCGGCTCGACCCCGGCGAGGATGCCGCCCATGGCCGCCCCGTAACTGCCGCCGATGAAGCCGATCCGGGTCGGGTCGACGTCGGGGCGCGCCACCAGCACATCGATCGCGCGTCGCATGTCCACGATCGTCTGAATCTGCTCCTCGGCATCTCGCGGCGTGAAGCTGATCGGATCGCGAGGATCGCGTCGCGCGAACGCCGCGTCGATGCCGATCACGACCGCGCCCTTGCGCGCCACGAACAGCGCGCGTGGGTCCATGTGCTCCGTGCTGCCGGGGGCACCATGCGCCATCACCACGCCCGCGAGGCGCTGCCCGGCGGGAACCGGCGGCACGAACAGCTTCCCCGTCACCCGTCCGCCGCGAGGGCTGTCGAAGCTGATGGCATAGGTACGGATGCCCTCGGCCTCCCGCACCAGCGCGGATTGGAGCCGCAGGGCGGCCGACGGGTCGTAATCGAAGGGCGCGTCCTCGCGCGCCACGGCGGGGCAGGCGACGAGCGCCAACAGGAGGCAGGGAGTCAGCCAGTTCATCATGGCGGCCAAGACGAGTCGCGACGCTCCCGCGTTCGAAACCGTCCGCTCCCGAACGAAGTGTCCGCATCCGCACGCTCGGCCGTTCGCCTGTCGCCTCGATCACGTTGACAGTACGGGACGTGCCCGCTGGGCAGCGCGCACGCCCGCATGCCTCATGTCCTGGATCTCATCGCTGCTGGTTGCGCTGTTGGCCGGCGCCGTTGCGCTGCTGGCCGGTGGTGTCGTCGCCGCCTTGTGCGTCGACTGGTACCACATCTCCTCGCGCGAGGGCGCGTCGGGGTTCTTCGTCGTCTTCACTGCCCTGCTCAGCGGCGGCGCCGGAACGCTGGTCGGCCTGGCGCTGGCGCGAGGCGTCGCCACCATCCCCGGCATGACGGCGCTGAAGGCGCTCGGCCTGGCGACGGCCGTGGTGCTGACGGTGGCCGGAGCCGTGGGGTCGGCCGCCCGGTTGCTGGCCGACGTTCCGCCCGAGATCGATGGCGAGACGCTCTTGCTCGCCATCGAGTTGCAGTGGCCCGCCGGGCAGCCCGCGCCTCGTGCCGAGGCCGGCGCCGGCGAGGTCCGCCTCGGCACGCTCAGTGGTTCGACGGTGCGCCGCGAGGAGGCCGGACCGCTGTTCCTCGAGGATGCGCACCTGGTGAACGGGGCGTGGGTCGTGCCGGGCGTCGCGCCGATCTTCACCTCGCGCGGCACGCCTGTCGTCAACGTGACCGTCGCCGGCGCGCCCCTCGCATCCGTGCTCCCGCCCCTGCCACGCCGCCCCGGCCAGAGCGACCGGCAGTGGAGTGCGTGGATCGCCATCCCGGCGTCGGCAGGCCGGGCAGGTGCAGCACCGTCGGCATACCGCTTCCGGGTGTTGCGCAGCAGTGATCCCGTCCGTTCGCAGCAGGCGGGGCCTTTCACCGTCGAGACCATCGCTCGCTGGTTCACGCGGTTCCGGGGCGAGGACCTGCAGGTGAGCGGCGAGTACCGGGTCCGACGCAACGGCGCGCCGGTTCCGGGCGCCGAGTCGCTGACGTGGGTCGCCCTGGTCAGCCGCGAGCCCTGGACCCTCCTGGCTGCTGGCGACGATGGCTGCCGCCTCCTCGCCGCGGCCGCAAGCGCCGCGCCGATGCCGTGCGACGCCAGCGCCCCGGCCTGGAACCTCCTGGCACTCGACCGCGCGACGACCAGCGAGCCGCGCGCCCAACGCCAGTGGCTCGACACGACGACATTCCGCGACCCGGGGGTGTACGTCGTCGGGCCGATGCTGCTCGACACTCGCACGCCGGCCCTGTCGCCGCACGGCTGGCCGAGTGAGCCGATGCACGAGCAGGACCGCCCACCGCTGGCGCTGTCACCCGACGCGCGGACGATGGCGTGGTTCGCCCCGGGCAACGGCTACGACACCGAACCGGCCATCGCGACGCTGCGACTCGACACCGGCGCGACCACGGTGACGCCGATCGATCGCACGCGGATGCGCTACCGCACGCCGGAGCTGGACATCACGCCGGCATGGTTCGCGCACCACTTCCACTGGGTGCGATCGGAGGCGGGCGCCGACGTGCTCGACGCGCGCCCCGACGCTCCCCTGCTGCCGTACCGCGGAGCGCTCTCGGAGGCCCGGGACGGCGGATACCAGACGTACCTGCTGTCGCCGGGGGGCCGGCCGCTGCGCGACGCCGTCGTCGACATCCTGCTCACCGAGCTGGGGGGCGTGCGACGCGATCCGGATGCGTCGGCGGCCGACACGCCGCGCATCGAAGTGGAAGGCGTCGTCTACGAGGTGTCGTACAGCCCTGGCGGCGACGAAGTGCGCCTGGTCACCTACGCGACACGCGCGGCGGCGATGGCCCGGGTGGCGGCGCACCTTGACGCAATCGCGACGTCAGGCCGCCTCGATGCGCTCTTCACGAAGGACACGACGCCGCCGTGACGCGCGGCGTCAGGCGCTGCGCCGCACGTCGCCTTCGCGGGCACACACGCGGGCCAGCGCCTCGGTCAGCGAGCGCATCGTCATCGGCTTGGAGACGTAGTCGGTGAAGCCGCTGGCCAGGTAGCGTTCCCGATCGCCCGACATCGCGTTGGCCGTGAGCGCGATGATGGGCACTGCGTGGTCGGGCGTGGTCCGCGCGCGAATGGCCGCCGTGGCCTGCAACCCGTCCATGCCGGGCATCTGCACGTCCATGAGCACCACGTCGTAGGTCCCCTCGTCGAGCGCGGCGACGGCCGCCGCTCCATCGCCGACCATGACGACCTCGTGACGCCCCGGCGCGAGGAACGCGCGCACCAGGCGCTGGTTGACCAGATTGTCCTCGGCCACGAGGATGCGCAGCGGCAGCTGGAGTGCGACGGGCGCAGTCGCGTGCTGCACGTCGAGGCGGCGTGCCGGTGCCTGCGTCACGCGCACCGGTACGGTGAACCAGAACAGACTCCCCTCGCCAGGCACGCTCTCGACCCCGATCTCGCCGCCCATCAGCTCCACCAATTGGCGACAGATGGCCAGCCCCAGCCCCGTGCCGCCGTGCCGCCGCGTCGTCGACGCGTCGGCCTGCACGAAGCGCTGGAAGAGCCGCGCCTGCACCTCCGGCGAGATACCCTCGCCGCTGTCCTGGACCTCCACCCGCAGCAGGGTGTCATGCGTGTCGGCCCTGCGGAGACGCACGCGGACGTCGCCGCGGGCGGTGAACTTGATGGCGTTGCCCACCAGGTTCAGCAATACCTGGCGGATCCGCGTCGGATCGGCCTCCAGCCAGGCCGGCAGCGCCGGATCCACTTCCGAGGCCAGGGTGAGGTGCTTCTCCAGCGCGCGTGGCGAGAGCAGGGCGAGCGTGTCGCCCACGAGGCGGGACGGCTCGAACGCGATCGTCTCGAGCACGACCTGCTGCGCCTCGAGCTTGGAGAGGTCGAGGATGTCGTTCAGGATGTGCAACAGCGCGCTGGCCGAGACGTGGGCCATGGTCGCCGTCTCGTGCTGCTCCGGCGTGAGGTCGCTGCGCAGCAGGAGTTCGAGCATCCCGAGCACGCCGTTCATGGGCGTGCGGATCTCGTGACTCATGGTGGCGAGGAACTGCGCCTTGGCAGCCGTCGCCGATTCTGCCTTGAGGCGCTGGTCGTTGAGCTCGTGCTGCAGTTCCACGTCGCCGGTGACGTCGAGGTTCACGCCGAGCAGGACGCGTCGGCCGTCGCTCTCGAACACCTGCCCGTTGGCGCGCAGGTGACGCACGCAGCCGTCCGGGCGCACGATGCGGTACTGGGCCTCGAGGAGACGCTCGGAGTCCGAGGTCGCGACGAACTCGTCGATCGCCCGGTCGGCGTCCTCGGGATGCAGCAGGCTCACCCAGTCGGCCAGCGTCCACCCCGTGGTGCGCGGCTCGACCCCGTGCATGTCCCACATGCGCCAGTCCCATGACAACTCGCCGCTCGCGACGTCGAGTTCGAAGACGCCGACGTTGGAGGCCAGGAGGGCCAGGCGCAGGCGGCGCCGCTCCTGCTCGAGGGCCTGTTCGCTGAGCCGACGTGCCTCGGCCTGCCGGTGGCTGGTGATGGCCTCGCCGACGACGGCGAGCAGCGGCGCGAGCAGCGTGCCCGGATCGTCGACGTCCTCGCAGGGGTTCGCGATCGCCAGCAACGCCAGCGTGCGGCCGCCGGTGGTGACGGGGAGCAGGGCCAGCGTCGAGGTCGGCGCCGACGACTCGAGCAGGATGGCCGCGGCGCGCTGCGCCTCGTCGCCCACGAGCCTGGTCGCGCGTCCGGAGGCGACCGCGCTCCGCACGGGCCCCGGCAACGTGCGCCACCGCACGCCGTCCTCGAGGCGTTGACGTTGCCGATCGCGCTCTTCCGGCGTCCACGCGGAGTTGAGCAGCGCGCGGGCCGTGAGATGCTCGGCGCCGTAGCCACCGTGCACGTCTGCCACCAGGCCTTGTGCACCGCCGAGGAGGGTCATCGCCCGCTCGAGGGCGCGCTCCACGATGGTGCCCAGCGCGGCCCCGTCGATCAGGCCCTGCTGCACGGCGGCGACCGCCTGACTCAGGGCCAGCTGGATGCGCTGCGCCTGCTCGGCCTGCACCAGCGCCGTCACGTCGCTCTGGATGGCGCAGTACCCGACGAAGGTCTGCGTCTCGTCGAACAGCGGCGCGATGTCCACGTCGTCCCAGAATCGCTGCCCGTCGGCACGCCTCGAGAGCAGGCGGGTGCGCACCGGCTTCCTCGCATCGAGCGCCGCTCCCACCTGCTTCCATTGCCCCGGATCGAGTTCCTCGAAGCGCAGCAGGTCGGACAACCGGTGACCGGTCGCCTCGGCCAGAGTGAAGCCGGTGGTCGCCTCGAAGGCCGGGTTCACCCACGTGAGCCGACGATCGGCATCGGTGATGGAGACCGGGTTGCTGGTGCGCGTCACCACCGACGCGAGGGCCCGCAGGTGGTCGGACTGGTCGCGCAGCAGCCGGGACGTGCGCCGCAGCTCGAGTTGCGCGACGGCCTGCCGGGCCAGTCGGCGCAGCACGTCGTGCTGCAGCGGCGTGAGCGTTCGTGGCTGGCGATCGATGACGCACAGCGTGCCGAGCCGCTGGCCGTCGGGGGTCTCGAGCGGCATGCCGGCATAGGACCGGATGAACGGCGCGCCGTTCACCAGCGCGCTGTCGGCAAAGCGCGGGTCCTCGAGTGCGTCGGCGACCTCGAAGACGTCTGCCTGCAGGATGGCGTGGGCGCAGAACGCCAGCTCCCGTGCAGTCTCGGCGACGTCGAGCCCGTACCGGCTCTTGAACCACTGGCGGTCGCGGTCGACCAACGACAGCAGCGCGATCGGCGTGCCGCAGACCGCGGCGGCGATCGCCGTGAGGTCGTCGAAGTCGGCCTCGGGTGGCGAGTCGAGGATGGCGTACCGGTCCAGCGCCCGGAGTCGCTCGGCCTCGTCATGAGGGAGAGGTGCAGCAGTCATGCAGACAGCGAGGGAGCGCCCGGCAAGGCCCCGGACGCACCTTCGAAAGGAATCGGCGACCCGCGCCGCAACGTGAGCGGCAGCGCCCATGCGCTGCCTGCCAGGAGCTGGAGGCCCGGCCCCTGCCTGCCGGCCGACGACTCAGCCGAACAACGTCGCCGGATCGACCCCGGCGGCGAGGATGCGTCCGCCGTCGTAGGTGTAGTGCAGGCCGCCGTCGTTCCACCGGCGCAGGCGGTAGATCGTCGCGAACGGGAAGTCCGGCGCCGCGCCGCCCTGGCCGCCGACCACCTCGCCGCCGCGGCGCACGTTGTCCTGCATCCAGGCCGGGACGAGCAGGTGATACGGATTGCGCTGCACCTCGCCGACGTGGAACGACAGGGCCGCCATCATGTCGGCCAGGTCCTGCACGCTCGATTCCACCATCAGGTTCGGCGTCGACATCGCGCCCCAGAACTCGGTCTCGACGACGTGGCAGCTGAAGTCGGCAGCCTGCCTGGCCAGCGCGTCGACGAGCAGGTGGTACGTGCCGATGTGCGAGCTGTTCCAGTCGGTCTCGTGCGGGAAGAAGACGACGCGTGGCTGGTGCTCGGCGAGGATGCGCGCGATCACGTCGACACAGCTCGCCCAGTGCGCGGGATCGGTGGCGCGCGTCTTCGCGTTGATCTTCTCGAGGCCGCCCGGGATGGTCTGCACGAGGTCGAAGCCGAGGTACGCGCAGGCCAGCGCCAGCTCGTCCCAGCGGCCCTGCTGCCGCGCCTTGTTGCTGCCCTGCGTCACGGCCACGTTGACGACCCGATAGCCCGACTCGCGCAGCAGGCGCAACGCCAGCCCGCCGATGATGCACTCGTCGTCGGGGTGCGGCGAGAAGATGAGCGCGCGGGGCGCGTCGGGGGCGACCGGCGGGTGCGTCGGCATCGGGAAGCCGCCGAGCGGGAACTGCTTGCCCTGCTGCATCGACCGCGCGATCCCCGCGACGAAATCGTGGTACGGCGTCGGCCCGCTCATCGCGTCACCTCCGGCAGGCTCGCGGCCGCAATGGCCTGTCCGTGCCGCTTGTCCTTCTCGTCGGGCACGTGGAACGTGATCCGTGAGGCGAGCTCGGGGAACTCGACCTCCAGCACATGGCGGGCGCCGTTGACGATGTCGTCGCCGCCGGGGCCCGACGTCACGCGGCCGAGCACGAGCACGTGCGCGATGTCGTAGAAGTCGGCAAAGTGCGCCACGCCGTACCCGAGGTACGTCCCCAGCGTCTCGTAGATCTGCTTCGCGCCGGCATGCCCCTCGGCGCGCAGCTTCTGGACGACCTTCAGCTTCTCGGGCAGGCCCATGTCGGCGGGCGTCTCGATGCCGGCCACCGGCGCGAGGCGGCCCACCGCCTGCTGCGAGAAGTACTGCGAGCCGACCCCGAAGTCACCCGACCACTCGTCGACCGGCGCGTCGGGATTGAAGGCGACGGGCACGAACGCCAGTTCGTTCAGCCACGAGGTGATGTTGCCGTCGCGCGTGACGTAGCCGGCCGCCGTGCTCGTGCCCAGCGCAATCCCCAGGATCGCGTTCTTGCCGAGCGACATCGAGCCGGCCAGGGCGGTGACCTCGCCGTCGTTGACGACCTCGAACGGCACGTCGTTCCACGCCTTCTTCACCTCGAAGAAGATGCCCTTCACGCGCGCATCGAACAGGTCCTGCGGCACGCCGCGGAACAGCGAGCCGGCCTTGACGCGGTTGTTGACGTACACGCCCGCTGCGCTGCCGCCGATGGCATCGACGCGCGGCAGGTGCTCCGCGGCCTTCTTCAGCGAGTCCATGATCCCGTCGAAGTGGTACTGCGGATCGGGCTTGTGGTAGGGATCCCACACCGTCTCCTCGCTGAACACCACCTCCCCGTTCACCACGGCGGCGACCTTGCGATCGCTGCCGCCGAGGTCGAACCCGATGCGGTTGCCCTCGAGGTGCCGCCCCAGCGGCCGGGTGACCGAACGCTCGGCCGGCAGGTCGCTGGTGTGCACCACTTCAATCGGGTGATCGAACATCCGGAACGCCACCAGATCGGCATCGAAGCGCCCGGTGGCCGTCTCGCTGTAATGGGCCTCGAGCGACGCCGCCAGGTCGGCGGGCCCGTCGATGTACACCTTCCAGCCGCCACGCGACCAGAGCAGGAACTTCACGAAGCGCTCGACGAACGCGGCATTGCCCGCGGCATCGGCATGCGAGGCCGGCAGCACGGCAATGTCGAAGCGGAAGACGGAGCCATCGGCCTGCTCGATGGCGAGGCGCACCGGCACGCCGCCGCCGGCGGCGGCCACCTGGGCCCGGTAGGCGCGCACCGCGAGCACGGCGGGCCGGAAGGCCGGGTCGAGCACCGGCGTGACCTTGGGGGCGACGAGAGGGAGTCCGTTGAGCGTGTCCATGGACGGGAGTCGGGAATCGGGAATCGGGAGTCGGGAGTCGGGCGCATTCCAGGCCCGGGGTGGGTGCCTGCACGAGAGCCCCGAGTCGGGCGCGGCGGGCCGGCGGAGGCCGACGGGCCCGTCAGCCCGGCGTGCGCGGGACCACGATACCACCGGCGCCGGCCGCCGCGCGTGGCCGGCCGGCGAGCCACCGCGCCGCCCGGCGTGGCCAGCCGTCACGTTTCAGCCGGCGATCTCGTCGAGCACGCGTCGCCCGACGGCGGGCATGTCCAGCGCTCGGTACGCCTCGGCGAAGCGCACGCCGCCCTGCAGGCCGCGCACCCGGGCCGTGCTCAGCTTGATCTCGCCCCACGGCGTCAGCGCCAGTTCGCGTCCGCCCGGATGGAGCGTGGTCCTGGCGTCGACGCGCGCTGCATCCTTCGCGATCGGCGCCTCGGCGTTCAGCTGGCGGAACGTGTTGACGATCTCGACGACGTCGCCGATCTCGGCGCCGACGTCGACGAACACGTCTGCCGGGAAGCTGCGTTGCGGATCGACCTCGTAGGCGTACATCTCGCGCCCGTACGTCACGGTCAGCCCGCCGAGGATGGTCGCCGCGTTGCGCACCGCCTTCTCGGCGACGATGCCGGCCACGGCGTGATCGGCAGGGGCCCGGCCGCGCTCGTCGCGATCGTTCATCAGCGTCACGTCGGGCCGGACGTCGACAACGACCTCGGCGATCGCCTTGATGGTGGCCAGGTCGTCGACCACCTGCTGGTAGCCGAACGACAGGTAGCGCTTCTCCACGCCCATCGACCGGGCGATCTCGTCGCTGCGCTGACGGATGCGGGCCTCGCGGCCCCTCGTGACGTCCCAGGTCGAGTAGTCACCCACCAGGTTGAGGACGACGACCCGGTGCCCGCGACGCACCGCCTTGAGGATCAGGCCGCCGGCGCCGATCTCGCAATCGTCGAAGTGAGCGCCGATCGCCAGGATGGTTCGTGGGCGTGGCGTGGCCTGCGGACGGGCCTCGGCACGCGTCCCGAGCACCGGCAGGGCAACGGCCACCGCCGCCCGGCGAAGCACCTCACGACGGGTGGTCGCCATCGAATCCTCCTACTTCGCGCAGGCGCCCAGCCGCCGCGCCGTCAACACCTCATGGCTCTTCGCGCCGTTGGTGACCGAGTCGATGATGATCGTGTAGGCCTCGGCGCTGCGCACCTCGAGCACCGACGTCGAGGTCGACGTGGTCCCCGCCATCTTGCACGTGGCCGTGAACCGGTACGTCGTTCCGCTCTGGCTCACCGGCGAGAACTGGCAACCGGCCCTGGTGAGGATCTCGCGCTGGGATCGGTGCTCGGCGGTGGGATCGAGGCACTCGGTGCGCGACACCTTTTCCGGTGTTCGCCCGCCCGTCTCCATCGTCCTGTCGATCTGCCAACGCCCCGGCGTGAACGCCGGCCAGTCGGCGGCAAGGCCGACCAACGAGAACCCCGCGACGCACACCGTCGCCAGCGATGCGCGAGCCCCTGACTTGCGGTAAGCGGATGTGAGCATGGCTGGCCAGTCTACCCCCGTCCGGCACCGGCGGATGCGGCTTGTCGGGACGAACGGGCGAACGAGCCGGCTCGGGATTCCGTCATTAGGGGCGTGTTCCGTTCACGACTCACCTTTTCCCGATTCGGCCCACTCCTGCGCCTGTTCGCCATGCTCACCATGGCCGCGGGCTCGCCTGACGCTCAGGCCGCCACCTCCTTGCAGCCGTCCGGTCCACACGCCGTCGGCCGGCGTTTCGAGACGTGGCGTGATGACGGCCGGCCCGACCCCGTGGACCCGGCCCGACGGCGAGAGGTCACCGTCACGATCTGGTACCCCGCGGAGGGCTCCAGCACGCCCAGCGCCGAACTGCCGCTGCCCGCGCCCTGGAACGAGGCACGGCTGTCGCGCCTCGGGAAGCGGTTCGGCGGGCCCTTCGTGGACGCCCTGCGCGCGTACCACGTGTCGGCGCGCACCGATGCGCCCCTCCTGCCGGGAACCACCCGCTTCCCGGTGCTGCTGCTCATGCCCGGACTCGGCTGGCTTCCCACCGACTACAGCGGGCTGGCCGAGGATCTCGCCAGTCACGGCTACGTCGTCGTGGGATTCGGATCGCCCGGGTTCGCCGACCTGGTACGGTTCCCCGATGGGCGTGAGGTCGAACGCACGCTCGGCATCGGCGCGGCGATCGGGACCGACCAGCAGCACGTGCACGAGGATGCGCGCTTCGTGACCCGACGCATCCCCGCGCTCGATGCCGATTCGGGCAGCCCCCTCCGGGGCAGGCTCGATCTGTCGCGACTCGGTGCCGTCGGGCACTCCCTCGGCGGGACGATGGCGCACGTCCTGGCGGCCAGCGAGCCGACCATCCGCAGCGCCGTGAACCTCGATGGCGACCCGATGGGATCGGTGCTCGAAATCCGGCCGACGCGCCCCCTTCTCCTGATCAGCTCCGAGTCACCGACGATCGACGAGGCGCCGGCGTTCCCGTCCCCGGAGCATCGTGACCGCGTCCGCGAGGGGCTGGAGAGGAGCGAGGGTCGGCGCACCGACGACTGGGCACGGATGTCCTCGGCGTCGCCGGCTGCGTTCCGCATCCGTGTCGCCGGGACACGCCACCTGAACTTCCCCGACGCGGCACTCTTCGAGGACCTCCTGACGACGCCTGCGGAACGCTGGATGAAGGTGGGCCAGATCGACGGGCTCCGCGGCCTCGAGATCACGCGGGCACTCGTCCGCGCGTTCTTTGCGCACACGCTATCCTCTGGCGACGACGCCATGCTGCAGGCGCCCGAGCGCTTCTTCCCCGAGACCCGTCGGGAGCGCGCGTCCGTGCCGTCAGCCGTTCGCCCGGGAGCTGACGCCCGTTGATCGAGGTATCCCCGGCATGGAGCCTCCATGCACCCGAGTGTCGCGAGCGCTGCTGCCATCGTCCTGCTGCTGGGAGCGACGCCCGCGTGGGCGGGCGATCCTCCGCGCGACGTCATCGTCGGCCCCCTCGTCAGCAGCTCCGTGGGGGAACGGCCCCTGGCGTCCTCCAGCCGCCTGGCCGTGTCCTGGGCACGACCTGACCGCGCCGATCACCTCGTGGTCGTCGCGCGCGAGGCGGTGCAGGGCACCGGCCCCCGCGTGTCGCTGGCCGCTCACGCGACCGACGTCACACTGACCGGGCTGAAGGCGGACACCACCTACGTCGTCACGGTGCTGGCATGCCAGGACGAGGCGTGCACGCGCTGGGAGGCCTCGCCGGCAGTGGAGGCCACCACCGCCACCGAGTACTGGCAGTTGGTGGGCGCCGGGCACACGGTCGACCGCCTGACGACGATCGTGGCCGACGGCAACGCACGCCTCAGCGCCACGCGCTTCGGCGCCGACGCCGGCGACGTGGCCGGGCAGGTGCAGCTGTACTACGGACCGATGCCGCGTGACCGCCGACAGTCCCTGGCGGCCGCGGTGGCGGCCGGTGGCGCCGACCCGGCGGTCCCGGAGACCTTCCTGTCGTTCAGCAGCCGGGCGGGATCGAGCGGGCTCCTGTCGCCGACTGCGCCGACGCCCCTGGTGGCATCGCTGGCAACCGGCCAGGGCGTCCCGGTGACGCACCCCGATGGTGGCTTCGTGCGGCTGTTCTTCGAGGCACAGGGCGCCGATGGGCGCACGCGCGCCATGTGGATCGACAGCAAGGACGGCTATCGCGGCCTCGACTTCAATGCCGGCCCGGGCAGCACGTGCGAGACGGCGGCCGACTATGCGGCAGGTGGCGGGTGCGCCCCCACGGTGGCCATCGCCGTCGAAGGCGACGTCGAGGGCAACCCGCGCATCCGCAACGCCCGCCAGTTCAAGGTCGCGTGGCCGACCATGGACGCGCCGCACTGGGATCTGTCGGCCGGCACGTTCATGGTGTTCACCACCGATCGCGTCGAGGGCTGCGCGCCGGCCTCACACAACCATGGCTACGCGGTGTGGGACGGCACGCGCTGGGTCGTGCAGTATCGCGAGGACGGATGTCCCAAGCTGTTCACCAGCGCGCAGGCGGCGTTCCCGCTGCACGCTGGCGGCGTCCGCTATCGGCTCTACTACGGCGACCCGTCGATCCAGGAAGGACGCGCCACGTCGAACCTGCCGTTCCTCGGCCCGAAGAAGCTGATCTACGCCGACGGCGCGCTCACGGGTGCGCCCGACCGGGTGGACTTCGAGGACTGGGAACCACAGGACGCCGCGCGCGACGTGGTGTTCCTGTGGCCCGACGGCTCGGTGCTCGACGCGCGCGCCGAGGGCTACATCGACGACTACCACTTCCTGATGCCCACGGGCAGCCCTGACCTGCAGGTGATGTACATCACCATCACCGACGGCGCGATCGCGCCGATCGCGGTGGCGGCGCTCCTCCGCAACCCGTGAGCCGCGTCAGCGGCAGCCGCCCTTGCGCAGCAGCGGTACCGCGGGGCACCAGTTGGTGAGCGACGACTGGAAGAGGTTCAAGCCTGCAAACAGCGTCAGGTAGAGCCAGTTCCGGTGCACGAACATCCCGAGCAGCACCGAAGTGACCACCACCACGCCCGCCAGCATTCGCAGCCCGCGATGGATGGTGAAGGTGCGGTCCCGGCAGATGTGCATGTCGAGGGGACGTGGTGCGTGGGTTGGTTGCTGTGAAGCCATGATGTCAGTGCGCCTCCACCGGCGCGATCGCCGCGGGCGCCGGCACGACCGCCCGGCGCTTCGCCGCCATGTAATAGAGGACCGGCACGGCCATTCGTGACAGCAGGAGCGAGGCGACCTCGCCGGCCATCAGGGAGACGGCGAGTCCCTGGAAGATCGGGTCGAACAGGATCACCCCGGCGCCGACGATGACGGCCGCTGCGGTGAGCGCCATCGGCCGGAACCGTACGGCCCCCGCATCCACGACGGCCTCCTCGAGCGGCATGCCCTCGCGGACACGCAGTTCGATGAAGTCCACCAGGATGATCGAATTGCGGACGACGATCCCGGCACCCGCGATGAAGCCGATCATCGAGGTGGCGGTGAAGAACGCGCCCATGGCCGCGTGCGCCGGCAGGATGCCGACGAGCGAGAACGGGATCGCGATCATGATCAGCAGCGGCGTCTGGAACGAGCCGAACCAGCCGACCACCAGGATGTAGATGAGGATCAGCACGACGCCGAACGCCAGGCCGAGATCGCGGAAGACCTCGATGGTGACGTGCCACTCGCCGTCCCACTTCATCGACGGCACGGCGGTCTGCTCCGGCTGCACGGCGTTGAAGATCTCCACGCCATGCCCCTCGGGCAGCGTGAGCTTCGCAATCGCCTCGTTCATCCGCATGATGGCGTAGACGGGGCTCTCGTCCTCGCCAGCCAGGTCGCCGGTCACGTAGGTCACCGGCAGCAGGTTCTTGTGATAGAGGCTGACGTCCTCCGTCCGGGTCTCGAGCCGCGTCAGCTCGCCGATCGACACCTGATGCGCTCCCGCGAGACGCAGGGCCCGGAAGGCCTCGAGATCGTGGCGCTGCTCGCGCGGCAGGCGCAGCAGCACGGGTACGTCCTCGCGAGACGCGTCGTCGTGCAGCAGGCCCGCCGACTCGCCGCTGCCCGCCATGCGGACCAGGCCAGCCACCGTCGCGGGTGCGATGCCGGCCGCGGCCGCCTTCTCCTCGTCGACGACCAGCGACAGCTTGGGCTGTGGATCCTCGACGTACCAGTCGGTGTCGACCACGCCCGGCGTCCGCTGGAAGATCTCGCGGATCCTGGTGGCGACCTCGTTGCGACGCTTCAGGTCCGGTCCGTAGATCTCGGCCACGAGGGTCTGCAGCACCGGCGGCCCAGGGGGCACCTCGGCCACCTGGATGGTCGCCCCGGCCGCCCTGGCAATCGGCAGCAATCGCTCGCGCATCCGCCGCGCGATCTGGTGGCTCTGCTCGGCCCGCTCGTGCTTGGGCAGCAGGTTGACCTGCAGGTCGCCGAGGTGTGGCGCCTGGCGCAGGAAGTAGTGCCGCACCAACCCGTTGAAGTTGTGGGGCGACGCCGTGCCGACGTAGTCCTGCACGTCCTTGACGGCCGGATCCTCGAGCGCCATCGTCGCCAGACGCGCGGTGACGGCGGCCGTCTGCTCGAGGGTGGTGCCCTCGGGCATGTCGACGATGACCTGGAATTCGCTCTTGTTGTCGAACGGCAGCATCTTGACCGTGACGAGCTTGAGCGGCACCAGCGCCATCGCCGCCAGCAGCAGGAACACCACGCCCCCGAGGAACACCCAGCGACGCCGGCTGTCGGCGATGAGCGGCCCCATCGCCCGGCGGTACCACCGGGTGAGCGCGTCCTCGCGGTCGTCGTGGTGCCCGCCGTCCGGATGCAGCAGGCGCACCGCGGCCCAGGGCGTCACCACGAACGCGACGATGAGCGAGAACACCATGGCCGCCGACGCACCGACCGGAATCGGTCGCATGTACGGCCCCATCAGCCCGCCGACGAAGGCCATCGGCAGGATGGCGGCCACGACGGTGAGGGTGGCGAGGATCGTCGGGTTGCCCACTTCGTCGACGGCGCGGAGCGCGATCGAAGTCAGCCCGTCGGACGCGCCTGTGCTCATGCGCGCGTGCCGGACCATGTTCTCCACCACCACGATCGCGTCGTCGACCAGGATGCCGATCGAGAAGATCAACGCGAAGAGCGTGATGCGATTCAGCGTGTACCCGTAGAGGTAGAACATGAACAGCGTCAGCGCGAGGGTGACCGGGATGGCGACCATCACGACCAGGGCCTCGCGCCGGCCGAGCGCCAGCCAGATGAGCAGCGACACCGACACGACCGCGATGGCCATGTGGTACAGCAGTTCGTTGCTCTTCTCGGCTGCGGTCTCGCCGTAATCCCTCGTGATCTCGACGTGCACGTCGGCGGGAATCAGCGTGCCCTTCAGGGCGTCCACCTTGGCGAGCACGTGTCGCGCGACGGAGGTGGCGTTGGTGCCCGCACGCTTGGCGACGGCCATCGTCACGGCCGGGGCGGCGCCCTGTCCGCGCACGTGGTGGCGCACGTACGTCGCCGGATCGGCGTCGCGGTCCGACACCGTCGCCACGTCCGACAGCCGCACCGGCCGACCCGCACGGGAGGCGACCACGACGTCGCGCAACTGCTCCACCGTCTCGAGGCGGACCCCGGCCTCGAGGGTGCTGGCCTGACCGCCGACCAGCGGCCCGGGCGCGGAGGAACGCGCGTTGCCCTGGACCGCACTGCGGACCATGAGCGGGTCGATGCCGTACACGTCGAGGCGCGCCGGGTCGATCTCGACGGTCGCGACCCGGGGCCGACCGCCGAGGATGTCGACCTCGGACACGTCGGGCACCTCCTTGATCGCATCGTGCAGCTGCCCGGCGAGCAGGCGCAGCTGGTGGTCGTCGTACCGGGTGGACCACAGGGTGATCCCGAGGATCGGCACGTCGTCGATCGAGCGGAGCTTGACGAGCGGGCCCTGCGCGCCTGGCGGGATCCGGTCCATGTTGGCGTGCAGCTTCTGGTTGAGCCGAACCATCGCGTCTTCCTGGTTCTGGCCGACCCTGAAGCGCACGATGACCATCGACCGCCCGGGGCTCGACGTCGAGTAGACGTACTCGACGCCCGGAATCTCCCACAACAGCTTCTCCACCGGCCGGGTGATGCGCTGCTCCACCTCGGCGGGTGTCGCGCCGGGAAGGTCGACGAACACGTCGACCATCGGCACGATGATCTGCGGCTCCTCTTCCCGCGGCAGCCCGAGCACGGCCATCAGGCCGAGGGCCATCGACGCGACGATGAGCAGCGGTGTCAGCTTCGAGTGGATGAAGGCGGCCGCGATGCGGCCCGCTGTGCCCAGCCTCGCCATCACTTCGCTCCCGCCCGCAGCGGCGTGCCGTCGGTGAGTCCGATGGGAGGCGTGGACACGACACGCTCGCCATCACCGAGACCGGTCACCACCTCGATGCCTTCCGGCAGGGTCCGGCCGACCACGACCATGCGCAGGCGTGCCACGTCGCCGTCGGCGACGAACACGGAGGTGACCTGCCCGTGGCGCACGATCGCCGAAGACGGGACGAGCATCGCCGCGACCGGAGCGCCTGCGAAGCGGACCCGGCCGAACATCCCGGAGCGCAGGCGCGCGTCGCCGGGCAGGGCGATCTTGAGCAGGTAGGCGCGCGCGTCGGCATCCATGGCCCGTGCGACCTCGCTGACGGTGCCCCGCAGGAGCACCGGCGAGGCCGCATCGACCTCCACGTCGACCTGCTGGCCCACCGTCAGGCCCGCCACCCTGGAGGCGTCCACCCGGACGTCGAGCCTCAACGCGCCGTCGTCCTCGAGCCGCAGCAGGGGCATGCCGGGCGCAGCCATGTTGCCGGGCTCGACGAGTTTCTCGGCGACGACGCCGGCAAACGGCGCCGTCACGACCGCGAAGCCGGCGGTCACCGACGCCGCCTCGCTCCCGGCCCGGGCGCTGGCCAGCGAGGCCTGCGCCTGCTGGATCCGCGCATCGATCGCGGCAAGCTGCGCCTCGGCGGCCCGGAAGGACGCCGTCGCCTGGTCGAGTTCCTGCGTCGTCGCCGACTTGCGCCCGTGCAGGGCGACGACGCGGTCGTAGGACGCCCTGGCCAGCGCCAGGCCCGCCTCTGCGGCGCGACGGTCGGCGCTACCGGCGGTCACGGCCTGCTCGGCCGCCAGCGCCGACGACTGGGCGCCGCGTGCGGTGGCGCCCAGGTCGCGGTCGTCGAGCACGACGAGCACCTGACCGGCGCGGACACGATCGCCGGGCTGGACGCGCACCTCTCGCACCGGCGCCATCAGCCGGCTGGTGACGACGGCCGTCGTGCGAGCCTGCACCAGCCCGCCTGCCTCGACGAGCGCCGCGTGCGGCGCCCTGGCGACCGTGACCGTCGATACCGCCACCGGCGCCTTCTTCTCTGCCGTCCCCGGCCTGTCGTGACTCCCGCCGCACGCCCCTGCAACAAGCGCGGCTCCCGCAACGAGGGCGATGCCGGCCCCAGCGCGGGCGGGTCGATTCCCGACTCCCGACTGCCGATTCCCGTAAGTGATGCTGTACATGATTGCTATCGTCCGAGCGCGCGGTCGAGGCCGGCCGACTCCACCGACACGTCGACGCGAGCGCGCAACTGTTGTTCATGGGCCTGCACCACCGCCTCGGCGGCCCGCAGGAGGGCGGTGACGTCGGCCAGCCCCTGCTCGTAGCGGTCGCGCACGATGCGCTGTCGCTCGGCGGCCTGCGCGACGACGGTCGCCGCCAGGGCTTCTCGCGCCCGGGCCGACGTCAGGCGCGACGCGGCGGCTCGGACCTCGAGGCGCACCCCGGTCTCGGCCCGCTCGCGCTCCAGGGCCCGCCGCCGCGAGGCTTCCGTGACCTCCGCGATGCGCGCCTTGTCGGCCATGCCGCGAAACAGGTTGATCCGCACGCCGGCGCCGACGCCCCAGCTGCCGGAGCGGTCGGCCCACGCACCGCCGTTGCCTTCCCAGCCGCCCTGCGCGAAGACCTGCGGCATGTAGCTGGCGCGCGCCTCGGCGACCTGCGCGCCGGCCAGGTCCACCATCAGCCGCGCCTGCTGCAGTTCGGGCCGCTGCCGGAGCGCCTCGGCCTCGAGGGCTGCCGTGTCCGCGACGGGCGCGGCCGACGAGGGCGCGAGGGGGGCGAGCACGAAGGCGGCGTCGAGCGGCTCTCCCATCACGCGGTTCAGGTCGGCGCGCGCGAGATCGGCCGCCAGGGTGGCGCGCAGTCGGCCCTCTTCGACCGCCGCCCGGTGGACCTCGACGGCGAGCACGTCGGCCTCGGTAACCAGGCCGGCGTCGCGGCGATCGCGTGCCAGCTTCAGGTCGCCGTCGGCCGCCTCGAGCGCCGCCCGGGCCGCCTGCAGCGAGGCCTCGGCCTGCAGCACCTGTCCAAAGGCCTGGGTCGCCGCGACCGCGAGCGCCTGCGTGGCCGTGAGGCGTCCCGAGGCCGCCAGCCGCACGCCGAGTTCGGCGGCGCGGACCCGGGCGCGCGTCGCCCCGCCATCCCACACCGACTGCTCGGCGCCCACGGCCAGCCGGAAGTTGTCGACGGCATCGGGATGGTTGAGGGCCTCGAGCGCGAAGTCGGCGGCCGTGAACTGCCGCTGCGCGAGCAGCGAGCCGAAGACGAATACGGGTTGATTGCCGCGCTGCCAGGCTTCGGTCGCATCCACCCGCGGCAGGTAGCCGGCGCGCGCCTGGGTGACGCGGTGGACGGCTTCCTGCTCGGCGAGCGCCGCAATCCTGGCGTCGGGGTTGCCGGCCTGCGCCCGCGCGATGGCGTCCCGCAGCGTCAGGGGCGCCTGCGCCCGCAGGGGCGCTGCCGGCATCGCGACGACGAGCAGGACCGCGCCGATGACGGAAATCGAAGACGTACGTATCATCAGGGGCATGGATGCCGCTTCCGCGACAAACGTGACACCGGCCGACGACTACGCCGCGTTGGTCCGGGATGCCGCGGAGGGCGACCCCGAGGCCATGGAGCGCCTGCTCCTGCGCGCGCAGGCCTCCGCCTACCGGTTCAGCGTGATGGTCTGCGGCCGGACCGACGAGACCGAGGACGTGATGCAGGAGGCGCTGGTCAGCACCTACAAGCACGCCCGCGCCATCCGCGACCCGAACGCCTTCAAGGCCTGGCTGTACCGCACCGTCAGGAACGCCTGCCTGCTCAATCGCCGCCGCCGGGTCGCCGAGCCCGCCCACCTGCTGTCGCTCGACGACGCGGGGCCCCACGACGACGCGCGTGTGCTCGAACCGGCGGACACGGGTGAGAACCCCGAGGACGCGCTCGAGGCCGCCGACCGCCGGGCCCAGTTGCGCAAGGCCCTCCTGACCCTTCCCGGCCCGCAGCGGGAGGTGATCGTGCTGCGCGACCTCGAGGGCCTTTCCACCCGCGAGGTCGCCGAGGTCGTGCAGATCTCCGAGGACAACGTCAAGCAACGCCTGCACCGGGCGCGCGTCGCCCTGCGCGCCGCCCTGGAGCCCACGCCATGAGCACCGACCCGGGCGCGGTGTCGCCCCGCTGCCAGCAGCAACTGCTCGAGCTGTCGGCCTATCTCGAGGGCGACCTGGGACCGGAGCAGATGGCCGCGCTCGACGCCCACCTCGCCACCTGCGAGTGCTGCGGTCGCATGGCTGCCAGCCTGCGCCGCGCCATCGCGCTCTGTCGGAGCGAGGAGGTGCGCGACCTGCCACCGGCCATCCAGGCCGACGCGCTCGCGAGGGTGCGGGCGTTGCTGCAGGGCGAGGGCTGAACTGCCCGGCCAGCGCCCCCGAATCAGCGCTCCCCGATCCGCGGCTGCTACAATCAGAGGTTTGCGGCAGGTGCCGCGAGGCTTCCCATGATTGCAGTCCACGGCGTCTCGATGCGGTACGGGTCGAAGGTCCTCTTCGACGACGTCACCACGACCTTCTCGGCAGGCCGGCGCTACGGCCTCACCGGCCCGAACGGCGCCGGCAAGTCGACGTTCATGAAGCTGCTCACGGGTGAGCTGCAGCCCCAGAAGGGCTCGGTCGTCCGTCCGGAGAAGCTCGGCATCCTGCGCCAGGACCAGTTCGCCTTCGACGAGTTCCGCGTCGTCGACACCGTCATCATGGGCAATGCGCGGCTGTGGTCGGCCCTCGAGGAGCGCGATCGGCTCTACGAGAAGCACGACATGACCGACGAGGACGGGATGCGCCTCGGCGAGCTCGAGGGCATCGTCGGCGAGGAGGACGGCTACAGCGCGGAGAGCGACGCGGCGATCCTGCTGGCGGGCCTCGACATCCCCGACGCGCTGCACGAGAAGAAGATGCGCGAGCTGCAGGGCGGGCAGAAGGTGCGCGTGCTGCTGGCGCAGGCACTGTTCGGGCACCCGCAGGCCCTCCTGCTGGACGAGCCGACCAACCACCTGGACCTCGATTCGATCCACTGGCTCAAGGACTTCCTCGTCCGGTACGAGGGATCGCTGATCGTGATCTCGCACGATCGGCACTTCCTGAACGCCGTCTGCACGCACATCGCCGACATCGACTACGAGACGATCATCACCTACACCGGCGGGTACGACGACATGGTGCTCGCCAAGACGCAGATCCGGTCGCGGATCGAGGCCGACAACGCGCAGCGCGAGAAGAAGATCGCGCAGCTCAACGAGTTCATCGCGCGGTTCTCGGCCGGCACGCGCTCGAGCCAGGTGACGTCGCGCAAGAAGGAAGTCGAGCGCCTGCAGACCAACGACCTCGCGCGGTCCAACATCCAGCGCCCGTTCATCAACTTCCGCATCGAGCGCCCGTCGGGCAAGCTCGCGCTGGAGTGCAAGGGCGTGTCGAAGGCCTATGGCGACCTCGAGGTCGTGCGCGACTTCACGGCCATCGTCAACCGCGGCGAGAAGGTCGTGATCGTCGGCCGCAACGGCGTCGGCAAGACGACGCTGCTGCGCGCCCTGCTCGCCGACGCGCCCGGGGTCGACCGCGACCCGGCCGGCCGCGACGAGGGCACCGTCCGCTGGGGCCACGAGGTGTCGGTGGGCTACTTCTCCCAGGACCACACCGGCGCGATCCCGCACGGCACGACGGCCGTCGAGTGGCTGCACTCCTTCGCGCCCGACGCGCACCGGCAGGACATCCACGGCCTGCTTGGGCAGATGCTGTTCAGCGGCGAGGAAGGCCACAAGCCGACGGCGGCGTTGTCGGGCGGCGAGACGGCCCGGCTGCTCTTCTGCCGGCTGATGCTGCTGAAGCCGAACGTGCTCGTGCTCGACGAGCCGACCAACCACCTCGACCTCGAGTCGATCAACGCGCTGAACGTCGCGCTGCAGAAGTACGAGGGCACGGTCTTCCTCGTGACCCACGACGAGGACCTGATCGACGAGGTCGGCACACGCGTGTGGTCCTGCTCGAAGGACGGGATCGAGGACTGGAAGGGCACGTACGAGGAGTTCGCGGCCGCCCACGCCTGAGTGGGCTCGTCGGTGTCACAGATTCTTCACGGGTCTTCTCCAGTCGAGCTGCCCTAAGCTGACTCGACCTGCCTTGTCCGAAGGAGACCTGATGTCCGACGTGAAGAATCCGGGCCGCCGTGTCGCGCTGCGACGACTGCTGATCGGTGCCTCGACGGCTGCTGCCCTGCTGGGCATGGCCGGCGGCGCCGCCGCGCAGGGCACACGCCCTCGCAATCCGAGCGGGGGCGGCACCCGCCCCAGCGGACCGCCTCCTGGCGGCGGCATGCCGCCCAGCGGCATGGGCCCGCATGGGGGCGGTGGCCAACGGCCGAGTGGCCCTCCCCCCGGCGGAGGCGCGCCGCCGAGCGGCAGCCGTCCCGGCGGCGGACGCGGTCCGCGCGGCTGAGCCGCACTTGCACTACCATCGGGTGGGCTCCCCCACCCGATGCCCCGCCTCACACCGTCGCCCGCCGTCGCGACACGCCTGCTCCGAGGCAGCGCCCTCACTGTCGTCGTGGGCGTGGTGTATCTGGTCACGGCACACTTCAGCACCTTCTGGGCCTCGGACGGGCGGACTGGCACCCCCATCTTCCCGGGCGTCGGCGCGGCGCTGGCCGCCCTGATCCTGTTCGGCCGTGGCTACTGGCCCGCGATCTTCATGGCTCGCCTGCTCGCGTTCTGGCTCGCGGGCACGGCGCGCACGCCGTGGCTGATGCCGGCCATCGCGCTGGCCAACACGGCCGCGGTCTACGCCGGCGCGTACGCCATCGAACGCTGGGGCCGCCTCGACCCGGCCTTGACCCGCCTGCGGGACGTACTGTGGCTGGCCGTGGGCGGCCTGATCGCCGCCTCGGTCGGCGCCACCATCGGCGTGAGCGCGATGGAGGCGGTCGGCGAGGTCGCGTCGGGCGCCTACGCCGCCACCTGGCTGCGTTGGTGGATGGGCAGCATCGGTGGGGTGCTGGTGGTCACGTCGCTGGCGCTGGCCTGGGGTGCGGGGCAGCCGTGGCCACGACGCGGGCGTGACTGGGGCTGGTTGCTGGCGTGCGTGGCCGCGACGTCGGCGGTCAGCGCCTGGGTCTTCTTCGGTACCCCGACCGCGCTGGCCCGCACGTGGTTGGTATTCCCGGTGCTGCTGTGGAGCAGCCTGGCCTTCGGCGTGCGGGGCGCCACCCTGGCGCTGCTGCCCGCCACCCTCATCGGCGTGGCCGGCACCACCATGGGCGTCGGTGTCCTCGGCAGCAGCTTCGAGCCCGACGTCCGCTACGTGCTGCTGCAGCAGTTCGTGACGGCCGCCTCGTTCACCTGTCTGGTGCTCGCCGTGGTCGCCGACGAGCGGCGTGGGAAGGACGCGTTGCGCGACCGCGAGCACCGGCTGCACCTCGCGTTGGCGGCCGCGCGCTCGTTCGGCTTCGAGGTCGACCTGGAGACCGGCGCGGTGACACGCACGCCGGAATGCGCCGAGATCCTGGGCCTGCCGGCCGGCCTGTCCGACCGGGGTACCGTGCAGTCCTACCTCGCGCACGTCCACGAGGACGACCGGGCGCGCGTCGCCCGGACGACCGGCCCGATGTCCATCCGCCAGCCGACCGTGCGCCTCACCTACCGGTTCGTCAGGCCGGACGGGCGCGTGGTGCATCTCGACGAGACCTGCACGGGCGTGTTCGACGCGACCGGGCAGCTGACGCGCCTGGTCGGCGTGACCATGGACGTCACCGACAGGTGGCGCGTGGAGCAGGAGCGCGAGGAGTTGCTGACGCGGGAACGCGCCGCGCGACAGGAGGCCGAGCAGGCAACCCTGCTGCGCGACGAGTTCCTCGGGACCGTCTCCCATGAACTGCGGACGCCGCTCAACGCCATCCTGGGATGGGCGCAGATCCTCCAGTCAGGACCGCGGTCCTCCGAGGCGCTGCAGTCGGGGCTGGCGACGATCGCGCGCAACGCGCGGTTGCAGACGCAGTTGATCGACGATCTGCTCGACCTGAGCCGGATGAGCGCCGGCAAGCTGCGGCTGGATCCCCAGACGGTGGACCTCGCCTCGGTCGTGCACGACGCCGTGCTCGCGGTGACGCCGGCCGCCGCGGCCCGCAGTCTGCGCCTGCAGTGCGTGGCCGCCGAGGGCGCTCGCGTGCACGGCGACCCCGACCGGCTCCAGCAGGTCTGCTGGAACCTGCTCGTCAACGCGGTCAAGTTCACCGAGCCCGGCGGGGCCGTCCGGGTCGAAGTCGTGTCGCAAGGCGCTCAGCATTGCATCCGCGTGAGCGACACGGGGGCCGGCATCGCCCCCCATTTCCTGCCGCATGTCTTCGATCGCTTCCGGCAGGCCGACGGCTCGACGACGCGTCGGCACAGCGGCCTGGGCATCGGCCTCGCCCTGGTCCGGCAGATCGTCGAGATGCACGGCGGCACGGTGCGGGCCGACAGCCGCGGCGAGGGACTCGGCGCCACCTTCACCGTGTGCATGCCCGCCCTGCGCGCGCCGGCGAGCGCGGGCACCGGCACCGCGCCCGAGGCGCCGTCCGGTCTCGCGGCCCCGCTCAGGACGGCGCAGGCGCCGCTCCGCGTGCTGGTCGTCGACGACGATGAGGACGCGCGCGAGATTGCCGCGCAGTTCCTCCGCAGCCACGGCGCCGACGTGGCCACGGCCGAATCAGCCGACGAAGGACTCGCCGTGCTCTGCGACTACCGCCCGGACGTGCTGGTGGCCGACGTCGGGATGCCCGGCGTGGACGGGTATGCGTTCATCCGCGCCGTGCGTGCCCTTCCGAGCGGCCAGGCGCGCACGCCCGCGGTGGCCATGACCGCACTGGTGCGCGACGACGATCGCCGGCGGGCGCTCGAGGCGGGCTTCCAGGCCCACCTGCCCAAACCCATCACGCGTGAAGGCCTGATCGCCGTCGTCACTCGCCTATCGCCAGCGCGACATCCAGCGTGATCACGCCGGGCGCGGCTTCCACCCGCACCGATCGGACGTGACGCAACAGCGCGGTGGCGTCGATGGCGGTCGGCGTCGCCGCAGCGCGCTGTGGAGCGGCGGTCGTTGCGTCAGCGAGCGCTTCCGCAATCAGCTCGTTGACGAGGGCCACCTGCAAGGGCACCGACGCGGTGACCCGCGTCCCGGCGATCGCTGGAAGTCCGGCGGCCACCTGCTGCTGCAGCCAGGCGAGAAGGCGTCGTTCGCTCATCGGGGTGCCTCGGGGTCGACTCGCGCCTCGAGGTCCACTTCGAGGCCGTCGGTTGTGGGGATGAACGTCAGGGATCGGACGTGGCGCCACAGCGGCGCCAGCGCGTGAAGCGGGCCTTGGTCGAGCGCCACCCGCACAAGGCGCCCGTCGAGGCGCACGAAGGGCGGCAGGGCCACTGTGCGGAGGCCCCAGGCGACCAGTTGAGAGGCGAGCTCGACGGTCAGTTCGGGACGCGGCCGGAGCGTCGCCGACGGGCGGATGCGGGCGTTGGCGTGCAGCCCGCCATACCGCACCTGCACCTGCAGTTGCGGCCCGAGCGCGACGGCCAGCCCTGCCGGCACGCCGGGCAGGTGCGCCAGCAGTCCGTCGATCAGGCCCTGCCTCAGCGGCAGTCGGACGCGCACGTGCGCGCCCGCCATGCGCGCGCCCCCTGTCTCCAGTTCCGCCCTGAGGCGGTCCAGCAATGCCATGCCTGAACCCTAGCAGGGTTCGGGCCACCCGCTCATTTCCGCTTGCGGCCCAGCTTCACGACGATCTCGTACTCGGCCGCCGTGACCGGTTGCACCGAGAGGCGACTGCCCTTGCGGGTGACCATCATGTGCTCGAGACCCGGGGTGGCCTTCAGCGTCTCCAGCGCGATGGTCGTCTCGAAGGTGGCCACGTAGCCGATGTCGACCATGTACCAGGTCGGAGCGGCCGGGTCGCTCTTCGGATCGAAGTACACGTGCCCCTTGGTCCACGCCGACGGGTCCGGATAGGCGGCCCGCACGACCTCGGCCAACCCCGTCACCCCTGACGGCGACGCGTTGGACGCATAGAAGAGGACCTTGTCGCCGACCTGCATCTCGTCGCGCATGAGATTGCGGGCCTGGAAGTTCCTCACCCCCTCCCAACTGGTCCGGCCGTCTCTTTCAAGATCGTCGATCGTGTAGGCCGAAGGCTCCACCTTCATCAGCCAATACCGTAATGCCATTTGACCTCTACCTAGTTGATTTTGGTTAGCTCAAGCCCGACCAAAAACATTGTCGCGCGTGCGAAGTCAGCCATTCGACGACATTCGTAATTCCATGGGCAAATTGACTTGTTGAGCTGGGGATCCAAAGTGTAATTCTGGCGTCAGATTTAGGACGCGACGTTGGGGGAGCAGCGACGCATTATCCACGCAAGTTGTTGATTCCATTGCGAAATGCACTTGGATCGCCACGTGCACCACGGGGAGACAGCGTGTCGCCCCTTTGTGCACACGCCCATCACCATGCCTCGATCGCTCGCCCTCGCTGCTGCTGTCCTTCTCGCCGTCGTCACGACGGTCGCTCCCACGCCGGTTCAGGCCCAGTCCGCCCCGGACCTCTTCGTCGCTGCACAGGGGGGCTCCAACGCCTCGCGTCGCGACGTCCCGAGCCGCCGGGTACGGAAGGCCCGCCTGAACCTGAACGCCCTCAACGCCCCCACGATGCGCCTGCGGTTGTTCGACGACGTCCAGCCGGTGCTCACCCGGACGCGCATCAAGCAGCCGGCCGCCGACCAGCTCGTCTGGATCGGCCGAGGCGACAACGGCGAGCAGGCGGTCCTCGCCATGGCGCGCGGCGTCATGACGGGCACCGTCTTTGCCGACGGCCGGGTCTTCGAAATCGGCCTCGAGCCCGACGGTCAGTACAGCATCGCCGAAATCGACTCGGCCGCCTTCCCGACCGACGACCCCGAGTTCGAGGGCATCAACTTCGAGATTCTCGAGGATCCGGGCAACTTCGTGGGTGACCAGGTGGTGGCTGGCGCCGACGGGCCGGCGACGGTCGATGCCCTGACGGGCACCCCCGTGCAGGTCGACGTGATGGTCGTCTGGACGCCGAGCGCCGAACTGGCCGCCGGTGGCGCGGCGGCCATGAACAGCCTGGCCCTGGCCTCCATCGACAACGCCAACCTGGTGTACGCCAACAGCGGCGTCAACGCGGTGCTCAACCTGGTCTACGCCGGGCAGGTCAATTACACCGAGAACCCCGCCAGCATCACCACCGACCTGAGCAACCTGCGCGGCACGACCGACGCCTACCTCAACGACGTGCACGCGAAGCGCGACGAGGTCGGCGCCGACATCGTCACCCTGTTCGGCGAGGGCTACCGGAACAACGGCTACTGCGGCTACGGCGGCATCATGACGACCGTGTCCACCTCGTACGCACCCTACGCCTTCAATGTGGTGGATCGCTCGTGCGCGGTGAGCAACCTCTCGTTCGCACACGAAGTGGGCCACAACCAGGGACTGCACCATGACCCGGCCAACGCCTCGAGCGCGGCCTCCACGCCGTACGCGTACGGCTACCAGGATCCGGCCGGCGCCTTCCGCACGCTGCTGTCCTACGGCAGCGCGACGCGGGTGCCCTACCTGTCGAGCCCGACGCTGTACTACAACGGCCGCGTGATGGGCACGAGCACGCAGGACAACGCCCGCGCCCTGGCGGCCAACATCGCGACGGTCGCCGCCTTCAAGAGCGTCGGCGGCACGACGACGCCGACCACGCCGACCACGCCCACCTGCTCGTACTCGGTCTCGACGACGTCACTGTCGTTCGCCTCGACAGGCGGCTCCAAGTCGGTGACGGTAACGGCCACGGCGGGATGCAGCTGGTCGACCGCCAACGACGCGGCCGTGACCTGGGTCGGCATGAGCACCGGCGCCGGCACCGGCAGCGGCACGGTGACGGTGACCACGCAGGCCAACAGCAGCAGCGCGCGCAGCACCACCATCACGATCGCGGGCACGCAGATCGCCGTCAGCCAGGCGGCGCCGAAGGTGAATCGCCGGAAGTAGCCGCCTCAGGTCGCCGGCGCTGCGGAATGGCATGGAGAAGGCCGGGCCCCTCGGGTCCGGCCTTCGGTGCATCAGGCGGGGTCGCGCGACGACTCAGCGCGCGTAGTAGTCCTTGTACATGCCGCGACGGAACAGCCAGCCGCCGAGCGGCCCGAGCCACCCGAGCACGTAGTACATGTGCTTGAGGTCGATCATCTCGATCAGGTTGCCGTCGAAGTCGCGCACGAAGAAGAACCAGTGCCCGCGCGGCGACTGCTCCGGCGTGGTGACGATCTCCACGCCCTTGGCCCGCAGGTAGTCGTGCCACTTGTGCACGTTGCGGACGTTGAAGCTGAAGTGCGTCTGCCCCACCTTGTTCCACGGGATGCGTTCCGGCGGCAGCTTCGGCTCGAAGCCGAAGATCTCGAGCGTCGCGCCACCGGGCACGCGGATCCAGCCGATCTTGCACGCCGGGGCGGGATGATCGCGCCCGACGCCGAAGAAGGCGCGTACCCGCTCGGGTGGAGCCTCCGACACGCCGACGAGCGGGCAGCCGAACACGTCCCAGTAGTACTGCACGAAGCGGTTGAAGTCGGAGACGGTGATCCCGACGTGGCTGAACGACTGGACCTTCATGCGCTGTGCGCCGCGGCCGTGCCGGTGGCGGCGTCCTCCGGAAGGCGCAGCACCGTGCGCCGCAGGTGATCGGCCACGCGCAGGGCCTGCGCGATGATCGTGAGGCCGGGATTGACGGCCGCCGACGAGGGAAAGAACGACCCGTCGACGACGTAGAGGTTCGGCAGGTCGTGGGCGCGGCACCAGGTGTCGAGCACCGAGCGGGCCGGGTCGCGGCCGAAGACGAGCGTCCCGCACTGGTGCGTCGTGTTCTTGGCCCGGTGCGATGCGGTCATCACCTTCCAGAAGCCGAGGCGCTTGAGCATGCGCGTCGCCTCCCGGACCAGTTGCTCGTGCGCGCCGACGTTGTTGGGCGCGTACGTGAGCCGGATCCGGCCGTCCTCGGTGAGCGTGACGCGATTGTCCTCGCTCGGCAGGTCCTCCGACATCGCCAGCCAGTCGACGCCGCGGGCCACCCATGCGTCGTAGGCCCACACCGGAATCCAGGTGACCGTGCCACGGAACCAGGTGTCGCCGACGACCTTGGCCATGATGCCGTGCGTGCGGCCCTGCGACTGGATCTGCCCGAGTGGATAGGACACGCCGGGCCCGCGCAGGTAGAAGTCGTTGATCGCCACCGTCTTCTGGAACACCGTGTCGTTCGGCCGGAACGGGTGGAACCCCTGCATCATCGTCGCCAGGTGCGCCATGTAGCGGCGGCCGACCAGGCCCGACGAATTGGCGAGTCCGCGCGGATGCCGGGCAGTCGCCGAGCGCAGGAGCAACGCCGCGGAGTTGACCGCGCCACAGGCCAGCACCAGCAGCGGCGCCTCGACGCGCAGTGTCCGGCCGTCGCGTTCGACCTCGACGCCCGTGACCCGCGAGCCGTCGGCGGTGGTCAGCACCCGCGTCACCCGCGCCCCGGTCCACAACGTCACGCCCGCCTGCACCGCCGGTCGGACGCAGCAGACATCCGCGTCGCCCTTGCGGTGGATCCGGCACGGGAACGAGTTGCACGTGTTGCAGAGGCGGCAGCCGCCCGGCAGGCCAGGATCGACCAGCGCCAGCGGCAGTGGCGACGGGTGCAGGCCCTGCGCACGCAAGCCCTCGATCACGCGCACCATCGCCGGCGCATGTGGCACGGGCGCGTGCGGGAACGGGCCGCGGGGTGGCTCGGTGGGATCGGCCGTGGCGTCGCCGTGCACGTGGTACAGGCGCTCGGCGCGCTCGTACCACGGCGCCAGCTCCTCGTAGGTGATGGGCCAGGCCGGCGACACGCCGTCGCGGTGCACGATCTCGCCGAAGTCCTCGCGGCGCAGCCGATACAGCACGCTGCCCCAGTACTTCGTGTTGCCGCCGACGTTGTAGTGCGTGTAGGGCTGGAACTCCTCACCGGCGCCGTCCACCCACCGTTCCGTCGCGCGGTAACGGAGCGCCTGCCACACCGCGGCCGGGTCCCAGTTCTCCGCCTCGGACGGAACCTCGTGACCGCGCTCCAGGACGAGAATGCGCAGCCCGCGGCCGGCCAGCGCGTGGGCGAGGGTGCCGCCGCCGGCCCCCGACCCGACGACCACCAGGTCGTAGCCCGCCACCTCCGTGGTGCTCACGCGACCTCCGCGGCGGTCGCCATGATCTGGTCCATCAGCTGTTGATCCTCGATTGCCCGCTCGAGACGCATCTCCGGCGGCTGTCCGGTACGGATGCCGTTGACGAAGTCGCGATACATCGCCTGATAGCCGCGGATGTCACGGAACCCTGGCAGGATGAGCCGCGGCAACTGCCCGCGCCGACGCGCCACGACGAAGCCGCCATTGCTCTCGAACGTGATCACGCCCTCGCGGCCGAACAGCTTCGACAGCCGCAGGCCGCGCAACAGCGAGGGCACCTCCCGCGAGTAGTACAGCGAACCGACGGCCCCGGAGTCGTAGGTGAACGAGACGAGCAGGCTCTTGGCTCGACGATCGGGCCCCTCTGGCGATACCGCGGGCCGGTACCCGTGCGCCCTGACGATGGTGGGGCCGAGGCTGCCCGCCACGTGCAGCCAGTGGATGCCTTCCTCGAAGAAGGCGTCGCCGCCGGCCATCGACTCGTCGTTGCGCCAGTCGTCGGCCGCCTTGAGGCGGTGCGCGATGGTCGTGAAGTGCGCGAACACCAGGTCCCCCACCAGGCCCTCGGCGAGGAGGCGGCGGAGGGTCACGGCCAGCGGCTTGTAGTGATCGTTCTCGCCGACGATGACCACACGTCCGGCGCGATCGCGCGCCTCCAGCACGGTGAGGTAGTCGGCCATGGCGGGGAACGCCGGCTTCTCCACGAGCACGTGGCGCCCGGCGGCGAGCGCCCGGAGCGTCAGCTCGAGGTGGTAGCGCGGCGGCACGGCGATCACCACCGCGTCGACCCGCGGGTCGTCGATGGCTGCCTCGTACCCGTCCCAGGCGGCGAACCCGCCGAAATCCCGCCGGTACGCGTCGGCCTTGGCCAGGTCGCGACTGGCGAACCCCACCGCCACCTCTGGACCGAGGCGGCGCAGGTGCCCGCAGTGGACCCGGGTGATGAATCCGCACCCGAGGAAGGCGATGTGGACGGGACGAGGCATCAGGCGGGATGCCCCACCCGAGGGCATCCGAACGAGTGTACGCTGGAACGTGGACGCCATGCCCCGTTCCCGACGCGCCTTCCTTGCCGGCCTGGCCGCCGCTGCGGCGGGGGCCGCGCTCCCCACGGTTCCGGGCCTCGGCCTCGCTGCGCCACGCCGGGGCCTGCTGCCCCGCACGCCCGCCGAGCGGGCCTGGCTGGGGCTGCCCGATCCGGCACGCCACTGGCGAGGCGCCTCGTCGATTGCCTCGCCGGGCACGGTCGGGCCATCGCTCGGGGCCGGGGCGACGCAGGCCGCCCCCGGCACGTCGGCCGCGACGCTCGCGGCCCGCTTTCCCGACCTCCGTCGCCGATTCGTGTTCGAGTACTACCCCTGGTACGACACCGAGCCCTGGTTCCACTGGAACGATGCCGACCACACGCCGCCGACCGACATCACCGCCTCGTCGATGCCGCGGCTGGGGCCGTACGACACGTACGACCTGCGGGTGCTCGAGCAGCACGCCCGCTGGATCGCCGAGGCCGGGGCAGGCGCGATCAACCTGAGTTGGTGGGGCCGCGGCGACTACACCGACCTGGCCGTGCCGCGCGTGCTGGACGTGATGCGCGACCACGACATCAAGGTGGCCTTCCACATGGAGCCGTACCGCGACGACCGCTCGCGCAGCTACGCCGACGACGTGCTGTACCTGCTGCGCGAGTACGGTGACAAGCGGGGCTGGGACGCGTTCCTGCTGCTCGACGAGGGCGGAGGCCGCGTCGCGCCCGTGTTCAAGTCCTTCCGCACCATCCTTCCCAGCCAGGTCCAGGACTGCGTCGGGCGGATTTTCCAGGTGCCCGACTACACGTCCGACGACGACTGGCGTCGGCAGACCGATGCGGTGCGCGAGGCGACGCGACGCGACTTCTCGCGGGTGTGGTTGCTGGCCGACTCGCTCGACGTGGGGCGCACCGGCGCCGCCGGCTTCGACGGCCTCGCCGTCTACGACAACTTCGTCACGCCGCCGCAGTGGACGCGCATCGCGCAGGATGCCACCGACGTCGGCCTCGTCTTCTCCTTCAACGTGAACCCCGGGTTCGACAGGTACCCGGATCGCCAGCCCCCGCCGCCCCCGGAGGTCGACCCCTGCTACGGCGGCCCGCTCGGGTTCGAGCCCGGTGGCGCGCACCCCGACTGGACGGATTCGGCGGCTCGCCGGGCGGCACAGGCGAGCGCGCTCGCGCGCATCGGCGAGTCGTTCGAGGCCACCACGGGCTTGCAGGCCAGGCCGACGACCAGCAACGGCTCGCGGCGCTTCTTCCTCGCGTACGTCAACTCGTTCAACGAGTGGCACGAAGGCTCGCAGTTCGAGCCGGCAAAGGACTTCGCCGACCTGACCGCGGAGGAGCGACGCATCGGCTACCACAACCCACCCGACGGGCAGGCGCGCCTGCGACACCTGCGGGCCCTGCTCGACGAGGCTCTGACGCTGCCCGAGCGCGTCCGGTGAGCAGCGACATGCTCACCGATCCCCATCTGCAACGCGCGCTTGACCTGATCGACTCGGCCACCCGCGACTTCACGTCGTCGGACTGGGAAACCGGCGCCCCTGGACGATGGTCACGCGCCGCGATCCTGGAGCACCTGGGCAAGGCCTACGCGGCCACGGCGTACATCCTTGACAAGTGCGTGCACGACGGCGCGCCGAAGGGCACGGCGCCGGCATGGCGGCAGCGTCTCTTCACGTGGCTGATCGTCGACGTGGGCTGGTTCCCCACCGGGGCCAGGGCGCCGGCCATGACGTTGCCAGAGGGGATGGCGGGCGCCGAGGCCCTCGCGTATGCGCGCCGCAGCCTGCAGGCCCTCGACGAGGCAGCGGTGCGCTGCGCGGCGGCGTTCGCCCCTGCCGCACGCGTCGCCACTCACCCCATCCTCGGCGGCTTCACCGTCGACCAGTGGCGTCGGTTCCACTGGAGCCACACGCGTCACCACGTGCGCCAGATCGCGCGCCGGCGCTGACGCGGCGCGGGGGGACGGGCACCGGGCACCGGGCAAACCGCGCACCGGCGGGCAGCGGGCACCGGTAGGCATCGTGCGTTCGGCGTTCGGCGTTCGGCGTTCGACGTTCGGCTATGATGCGCGCCGTGACTACCCTCGACCTGTTCCGCCTCGACGGCCGTCGTGCGTTGGTGTCGGGCGCCAGTCGCGGCCTGGGCCGCGAGATGGCGCTCGCGCTCGCCGATGCCGGCGCCGACGTCGTCATCACCGGCCGCACGCAGGAGACCCTCGATCGCACCGCTGCCGACATCCGGGCGCGCGGCAGGCAGGCCTGGACACACCTGGTGGACATGGCCGACCCGGCGGCGTGCGAGGCGGCCTGCCTCGTCATCCGCGACACGCTGGGGCCGATCGACATCCTCATCAACAACGTCGGCAACCGGGTGACGGCGGGCGCCATCCAGGACGAGCCGCTGTCGACGTGGCGCACCTCGATCGACCTCAACCTGCACAGCGTGGTCGTGCCGACCCGAATCTTCGGCGGGGCGATGATCGCCGACGGGCGACCGGGGCGCATCATCAACATCGGGTCGATCAGTGGCCTCATCGCCAACCGCGGCATCGGCGGCCGTGACTACGAGACGTTGAAGGCGGCGGTGGTGCACTTCACCCGCTGCGCGGCCGTCGACTGGGCGCCGCACGGCATCACCGTGAACGCGATCTGCCCGGGGCTGTTCATGACCGACGTCAATCGCGAGTGGAACGAGAAGCGCCCCGACGTCATCGAGGCCTTCGTCAAGCACATCCCGATGGGACGCCCCGGCAATCCGCCCGAGATCGGTCCGCTCGCCGTCTTCCTCGCCAGCCCCGCCTCGTCGTACGTCACCGGCGCCGCCATCGTGATGGACGGCGGCTACACGGCGTGGTGAGACTGGCAGACAAGGAACTGCCGATCGAGGGGTAGCGTCAACTCGCCCGCTGCGCCTGCTCCATCGTCGCCAGGTACGCGTCGGCCTCGCCGATCGCCTTGGCCATGTCGGCCACCAGCGCATCGACGTCCCTGGACACCGCGACCAGTTCCTTCGAGAGCGCGCCGAGCGCACGCGCATTGAGGTTGTGCTTGAGGAACAGGACGCGATCGCGCAGCGGCTTGAGTACCGGGTCGATCTTCTTCTCGACGCGCTCGAGCGAGGCGATCAGGGCCTCGGTGCGTCGGCGGGTCTCGCGGAGCTCGCGCTCGCTCTCGGCGCGCAGGGCACGGTCCGAGTACTTCCCCAATTCGTCCTGCCACTCCTTGAACAGGTCCTTCGACACGCCGCGCACGCCTTCGATGCGGTCGCGCACGTCTCTGGCCCGCCCCTCGCTGCGTTCGAGTTCCTTGTTCAGGCGATCGTAGGTCGCTTCGAGATCGCCGCCCTCGACGTCGACGATCTCCTTGAGCCGCTCCATGGCCGTCTTGAAGTCCTGCTGGGCCCGGGCCTGCGACTCGCGCGCTTCCTTGACGCGTTTGACCAGGATGTCGCGCTTCTCGAAGCCGACCTTCTTCATCGCCTTGTAATACAGGCGATCGCATCCCGCCAGTGGCAGCACTGCCAGGCAGAGCGCGGCGGCCAGCAGCACGGGCCCGCCCATTCGCTTCGCTTCCCACACGGCCATGCGGCCAGTGTACCGGAGCCCTTCAGGGGGTCGTCGCGTCATGGCTGGCTGGAGTCGCGGCCCGGCCCTGTCGATGCGTCGCCACGCGCCAGAGGTACCAGCCGACCATCGAGGCGACGATGGCCGTGGAGGCGGGCCCGAGCACGTCGTTGACGCGCGTGAACCGTGCTTGCAGGCCGTACCCGGCGAGCGCCAGCGCGCCGGTCCATGCGGAGGTTCCCACGGCCGAGTAGAGGAAGAAGCGCCAGGGCGGCACGCGCGCCAGGCCGGCGGGCAACGAGATCAACGTGCGGACCGTGGGGACCAGCCGCCCGATCATGAGCGCGATCACCCCGTGGCGCACCAGCCAGTCTCTGGCGCGATCGATGTCCCCGGGCGCCAGGGTCAACCAGCGGCCGTGCCGCTCGACGAGCTGCCGGAGCCGACGCTCGCCCACATGCCACCCGAGCCAGTACCAGGCGGCTTGCCCGACGAGCGAGCCCGCGGTGCCCGCCACGACCACGCCAGGCAGCGACAGGTTCCCTCGAGTCGCCAGCGCGCCGGCCAGCGGCATGATCAGCTCCGACGGGATCGGCGGAAAGAGATTCTCCAGGCACATGAGGAGCGCGATGCCCGGATAGCCGAGCGAGTTGATGAGGTCCAGAATCCAGGAACCGCCCATGGGTGAGCAAGACGTGCAACTCCCCTGCCCCATCGCCGGGAGGCGCCGGGCTCGGCGCCCCGGGTTCCGGTACGATGGACGCACGGACGCCCACATGCTGCTCAACTCCATCCTCGACGCCATCGGTCGCACGCCGCTCATCAAGCTCAACCGCCTCGGGGCGCACCTCGAGTGCAACCTGTACGCGAAGTGCGAGTTCCTCAATCCGGGTGGCTCGGTCAAGGATCGGATCGGGCTGGCGATGGTCGACGCGGCAGAGAAGGCGGGCCGCATCAAGCCGGGCGACACGCTCATCGAGCCGACGAGCGGCAACACCGGCATCGGGATCGCCCTGGCCGGCGCGGTGCGCGGCTATCGGGTCATCATCACGATGCCCGAGAAGATGAGCCGCGAGAAGCAGGTCGTGCTCGAGGCGCTCGGCGCCGAGATCATCCGCACGCCCACCGAGGCGGCCTTCGACTCGCCCGAGAGCCACATCAGCGTCGCCCGGCGCCTGCAGTCGCAGTTGCCCAACGCGCACATCCTCGATCAGTACGGCAACCCCTCCAACCCGCAGGTGCACTACGAGACGACCGGGCAGGAGATTCTCGACGACCTCGACGGCGCGGTCGACATGGTCGTCATCGCGGCTGGCACCGGCGGAACCATCACCGGCGTGGCGCGCAAGGTGAAGGAAGTGCGGCCCTCGTGCCGGATCATCGGCGTCGACCCGGTCGGCTCCATCCTCGGCGGCGGCAGCGACGTGTCGACGTACAAGGTCGAGGGCATCGGCTACGACTTCATCCCCGACGTGCTCGACCGCTCCCTCGTCGACGAGTGGGTCAAGACGACCGACCAGCCGTCCTTCCTGCTCGCGCGTCGCCTCATCCGGGAGGAGGGCCTCCTGGTCGGCGGCTCGTCCGGTTCGGCGATGTACGCCGCGCTGCAGAAGGCCGGGAGCCTCGGCCGCGGCCAGAACTGCGTCGTGCTGCTGGCCGACGGCGTGCGCAACTACATGACCAAGTTCGTCGACGACAAGTGGATGCGCGACAACGGGTTCTTCCAGACGCGCACGGTCGACGCGCGGGTCGGCGACATCTGCGCCGGCGAGGCGGGGGCGCGGCCGCCCCTCGTCCTGGCCGAGGACACGCAGACGCTCGCCCAGGTCGTGCAGGTCATGCGGGATCGTGGCATCTCGCAGCTGCCGGTCACCTCCGGGGGCGTGCTCGTCGGCATCGTCTCGGAGGCCGATGTGATGGCGTTCCTCGGGTCGGGCGAGGGCACCGCGCACGCGCTGGTCTCGAAGGTCATGAACCGGTACGTCCCGGTGGTCGGCGCACAGACGCCGATTTCGACGCTGGAGGAATCCCTGCGCAAGAGCGCGGCGGTGGTCGTGGTGGACGAGGCGCGGCGGCCGATTTCCATCCTGACCCGCATCGACTTGCTGCACTTCCTGCTCGAGCGCGAACAGACGCCCGCCTGAGACGGCAGGGCGTGAGCCAGTTCGGCGGCCGCTCTCGCATTCCCGAACGGAGGAATGTGAGATGTCACCCCGCGTCGCCGTCTGGCTCGTCCTGACCAGTACCATCCTCGTCGTCCCGCAGCCCGTCGCGGCCCAACCACTTCCGGGCCCGCCGCTCGTCGTGGGCGCGTTGCTCAGCATCAGTTGCCCGGGCAGCTACGACGGCATCCCGACCCCGGTCCTGGCGTGTGACCGCGCCGACGAGGGCGCGCCGGGGCCCTACCTGCGTCCCTACGTGTCCGTGCGCCCCGTCGATCGACTGCTCCTGACCGGGCAGGTGGGGTACGTCCGCCTGCCCGGCTTCGACGCAGCCTACGGCGGGGGCGGGGGGACGCTCCCGGCGCTCACGCTGGTCCGCCCGGCGCGTACGGCCTGGCACGGGCACGTCACCGCGGCGTATCTCGGTGGCCAGCCGACCCACCCGGTGCGCGCGTTCGTGGGCGGGGGCGTGTCCTACTTCGACGACCCGATCCGGTACGAGTTCCGCCCCTCGCCGCCCCCGGGCTTCAACGACGGGCTCTCGTGGCAGGAGCGGTCGGGCTGGGATCAGGTGTTCACCGTGGGCGTGCTGTTCCGCGTCTCGCGCCGCATCGAGGGGCGCGCCTCGTACCTGCTCGCGGGGCAGCTGACGACGCCCACCAACTCCGATGGCGCCTGGCGCCACGAGATCGGCGTCGGCCTCGGCTGGCGACTCCGGTAAGCCTTCACCGACCCGTCTCCCCATTCACGCCCGGCAGCCTGCGCAGTTCCCGAGGCCGCGTCGCCGTTGCCCCGAGGGGCGGCGGGGCCGCGGCGCAGACGCCCGACCGCCGTCCCGGTTGACAACGACTCCGGTGCTGAATAGGCTTCGCCCCACGACGAGTTCCGCTCTCCCTCCAGCGACGTCCCCGCGCTCGTGAACGCGGTCGGGATGGCGCTAGCTTGTGGCAGGCTCGGCGTCACCGAACGACGGATGCGAAGGCCCGACGACCTGGAGGAGCACCGAATGCGGAGAACCACTTACACGGTCCTGTTGCTCGCGATCCTGGCGCTGATCGCCCCCACTGCGACAGCGCAGGAGTTCCGCGCGACAGTGAAGGGACAGGTGCTGGACAGTAGCGGCGCGGCCCTGCCGGGTGCGACGGTGTCCGTGCAGAACGTCGAGACGAACGAAATCGCCTCGACCACGACCAACGAGCAGGGCGACTACACCGTGCCCTTCCTTCGGCCCGGTCTGTACAACGTCACGGTGGAACTGGCGGGTTTCAAGAAGTTCGCCAGCAACGGCCTGCGCCTGCAGGTGAGCCAGGTGGCCGAGATCAACGCGCAGCTCGAGGTCGGCGCGATGACCGAGGAGGTCACCGTCACCAGCGAAGGCCCGTTGCTGGAGACCAGCAACGCCAGCCGCGGCACGGTCATCGACAGCGCGCGCATCGCCGAGCTGCCGTTGCAATCACGCAGCCCGATGGCCCTGGCGACGCTGGTCGCCGGCGTCAACTACAACGGCGCGGCGATCTACCTCCGTCCGTTCGACAACGGCGCGCTGGCCGACTTCTCGATGAACGGCGGCCAGAACCGCAACAACGAGTTCCTGCTCGACGGCGCCCCCAACAACGCCAACCAGGGCGGCAACAACATCGCGTTCGTGCCGCCCGCCGAGGCGGTGCAGGAGTTCAAGGTCGCGGTCAACTCCTACGACGCGCAGTACGGCCGCACCGCCGGCGGCGTCGTCAACATGTCGCTGAAGTCGGGCACCAACTCCTTCCACGGCGTCGGCTACGACTACATGCGGCGCAAGGCGCTCGCCGCCAACTCCTTCCTCCTCAACTCCCGCAACCTGCCCAAGACCGACCAGTACATCGATCAGTACGGGTTCAGCGTCGACGGGCCGATCTGGAAGAACAAGACGTTCTTCCTGTTCACGGGCGAGCGGTACCGGGAGGGCACGCCGTCGCCCCTGAACTCGACGGTGCCGACCGAGGCGTTCAAGAACGGCGACTTCAGCGGCCTGGTCGACCAGAACGGGCGGCAGATCATCATCTACGACCCGGCCACCGGCCGCGACGTCAACGGCGTGTGGACGCGCGATCCGTTCCCCGGCAACATCATCCCGGCCGACCGCATCTCGCCGACCGCGCGGGCGATCATGAAGTACTACCCGACGCCGAACTACCAGCTGGCCGGCGCGGCCCCGTGGCAGAACAACCTGGACTATCCCGAGCACTTCAACCGCGACGTGTTCTGGAACTGGGTCGGCAAGGTCGACCACAACTTCAGCCCGAACGACCGCGTGTTCTTCCGCTGGGGCGAGAACGAGCGCAACGAGATCCGCAACACCACGGCGATCCGGAGCGGTCCGGCGCAGAACGGCCAGTTGCCGCTGTGGCGCGCCAACCGTGCCCTGGTCGGTGACTGGGTGCACATCTTCGGCGCCGGCACCGTGTTCAACCTGCGCGCCAGCTACACGTACTTCCTCGAGTGGAGCTACTCGGAGGAGTCGCTCGGCTTCGACTCCACGGAGTTCTGGCCGTCGAGCCTCGTGAGCCAGATGCCCAGCAAGGCCGTCAACGGCATCTTCCCCGTGATCAACATGGAGGAGTACGTCCAGCTGTCGCGCGGCTCGAGCCCGAACCGCAACCGCAACTACTCCCTGCAGCCGAACATCTCGATGACCCGCGGCAAGCACAACATCCGCGCCGGCCTCGACCTGCGTTCGACCAACGTCTTCAACGAGAACTACAACAACTCGGGCGGCAACATCTCGTTCACGCGGCAGTTCACGCGCAGCACCCTCAACAGCACGAGCGTACTGGAGGGCAACGCCTTCGCCTCGTTCCTGCTCGGCGCGCCGAGTGGCGGCAACGTCGACGTGAACCCCATGCCGCACTACAACTGGATGTACGTCGCGCCGTGGGTCCAGGACGACTGGCGGATCACCGACAAGCTGACGTTGAACCTCGGCTTCCGCTGGGACTACAACAGCGCCGTCAGCGAAGAGAACAACATGCTGAACTACGTGTTCGACCCGACGATCGTCAATCCGGTGTCGGCACGGGTGGGCCAGCAGGTCATGGGCGGC
Source organism: Luteitalea sp. TBR-22 (assembly GCF_016865485.1). Lineage (NCBI taxonomy): Bacteria > Pseudomonadati > Acidobacteriota > Vicinamibacteria > Vicinamibacterales > Vicinamibacteraceae > Luteitalea > Luteitalea sp. TBR-22. The sequence goes on from NZ_AP024452.1 coordinate 3,640,986, forward strand.
CTCACGTTCGCGGGCGTCAACGGCGCGCCCGAACAGCCGTACCGCCTCGACAAGAACAACTACCAGGCGCGTGCCGGCTTCGCCTACTCGCTCAACGACAAGACGGTCATCCGCGGCGGGTACGGCAAGTTCTTCCTCAACCCGACGACGCAGGGGTACAACGCGGGCTTCAGCAACAGCACGCCGCTGATCGCGTCCAACGACGGCGGCCGCACGCCGACCTACAACCTGTCCAACCCGTGGCCGAGCGGCATCCAGGACGCACCGGGCAACTCCCTCGGGGCGCTGACGTTCCTCGGGCGCAACCCGAACTTCGTCAACCCCGACTTCATCGTGCCCAACGTCCACCAGTTCTCGATCGGCTTCCAGCGTGAGCTGCCCTGGCGCATCTCGCTCGACGTCACGTACGCCGGCAGCCGGAGCTACGACCTCGAGGGCAACTGGGGCGGGTACAACGAGCCCTCCGCGGAGTTCCAGGCCCGCTGCGACGTGACGCTGGGCGGCAGCCGCACGTTCTGTGACCAGCAGATCCCGAACCCGTACTTCGGCGTCCCCGGCTTCGAGGGCACCAACCGCTTCACCGCGGCCAACCTGTCGCGCTTCGAGCTGGCGCGGCCGTACAACGCGTTCGGCGGCATCACCCAGAGCCAGCAGAACCTCGGCAAGATGCAGTACGACTCGTTCCAGTTCGTCGCCAACAAGCGCATGGCCAAGGGCGTGACCGTCAACGTCGGCTACACGTACGTGCCGCGCTGGACCGAGACGGGCGCCAACCAGTCGGGTGGCACCGTCGGCGACGCATTCGTGGACAACGTCTCGCGGTTGCTGCACGAGGGGCCGTACTACTCGCACCGCGAGCACCGCGTCGTCGCCACCGGCGTGTGGGAACTGCCGTGGTACCGCGGCGAGAAGAGCGTCCTCGGCTACCTGCTCGGCGGCTGGTCGGTGGCGCCGGCTTTCGTCTACCAGACCGGCCAGCCGTGGAACATGCCCGGCAACATCGACCTCGCGCCGGGTGTCAACCTCAAGGACGTCGCGCTGGCCGGCAAGAAGGACGGCCAGTTCATCTACGGCGTGAAGCCCTGCGTCGCGCAGCGCAATGCGACCACCGGCAACTACGACCTGCTGTCGGTGTCGCAGTCCTACGGCTGCACCCAGCCGTACTTCCTGGTGCGTGAGGCGTTCCAGCGCCGGACCGCGATGTTCCGCTACGACGAGTTCCGCCGCCCCGGCTACTGGCAGGTGGACATGAACCTCGCCAAGACGACGCAGATCACCAACCGGCTGCGCTTCCAGTTCCGCCTCGAGGCGTTCAACCTGCTGAACAGCCCGATGTACGACGAGCGCGACTACAACCAGACGGTGACGTCGGCCGACTTCGGCCGGATCAACCGGAACGTCACCAGCCAGTCGAACTTCCAGCGCTTCATCCAGCTCGGCTTCCGCCTGATCTGGTAGCGCCACCACTGCGGCAGGGCGGGGTGTCCCACCCCGCCCTGAGCCTGAAACGACGAAGGGCCCGGGTTCCCGGGCCCTTCGTGTTTCTCGCCTCACGGCCGACTCACAGCTTCGGCAGCGTGACGCCGGTCTGCTTGAGGTACTTCCCCTTCTTGTCGGCGTAGGAGACTTCGCAGGGCTCGTCGCCCTGGAAGAACAGCACCTGCGCGATGCCCTCGTTGGCGTAGATGCGGGCCGGCAGCGGCGTCGTGTTGCTGATCTCCAGCGTCACGTAGCCCTCCCATTCCGGCTCGAACGGCGTGACGTTGACGATGATGCCGCAACGGGCGTAGGTCGACTTGCCGAGGCACACCGTGAGCACGTCGCGCGGGATGCGGAAGTACTCGATCGTGCGGGCCAGCGCGAACGAGTTCGGCGGCACGATGCAGACGTCGGTCCTGATGTCCACGAAGCTGCGGGGATCGAAGTTCTTCGGATCGATCACCGTGTTGTTGATGTTCGTGAAGACCTTGAACTCGTCGGCGACGCGGATGTCGTAGCCGTACGACGACAGGCCGAAGGACACCACGCCCTCGCGCACCTGCCGGTCCTCGAACGGCTCGATCATGCCGTGTTCGAGGGCCATGCGACGGATCCAGCGATCGGACTTGATGGACATAGGCGAAGCGGCCGGCCTACCGCCGGAACAGCGACATCAGCACCGTCAGCAGGATGCTGAGGACGATGGAGGTGACGATCGGGAAGTAGAAGGTGCCCCGCCCGCGCGAGACGACGATGTCGCCGGGGAGCCGCCCGAGCGGCACCCCCAGCATCATCAGCGCACCGATGCCCGCGATGATCAGTCCGACGACGACGAGGGAACGTCCCATCGCGGGCAGGGGTCGCTACAGTTCCAGGCCGCGGAAGAAGTAGCCCAGCTCGAACGCGGCCGTCTCCGGCGCATCCGACCCGTGGGTGGCGTTGTTGTCGATGGAGGCGCCGAACTCCTTGCGCAGCGTGCCCTCCTCGGCGTTGGCCGGGTTGGTCGCCCCCATCAGCGTGCGCCACTTCTTGATCGCGTCCGGTGCCTCGAGGCACAGGAGCACGCAGGGGCCCGACGACATGAAGTCGGTCAGCCCGCCGAAGAAGGGCTTCTCCTTGTGCACGGCGTAGAAGCCCTCGGCTTCGCGCTTGGAGAGGTGCTGGAGCCGCATCGCGACGATGCGGAAGCCCTCCTGCTCGATGCGGGCAAGGATGCGGCCGATGACGGCGTTCTTGACGGCGTCGGGTTTGATGATGGCGAAGGTACGTTCCATGAGTTCGGGAATCGGGAGTCGGGAGTCGGGAGTCGGGAGTTGGGAATCGGGAATCGCCGAACGGCGGCGCGCGTAGCCGTCGACCTTCAGGTCGACGGGCGTTCGGCGTTCGGCGTTCGGCGTTCGGCGCTAAACGTTAAACGTCAAACGTCACTTGTGCTTCTCCATGACCTCGTCGAGCACCGACCTGGGCGGGCGCGTCCTCGAGATCGGGAGGCTGGCGAGCGGCTCGTCCACCGTGTTGAGCAGGCTGAGGAAGTCGGTCGCGTCCGGCTCGATGTAGATGATGCCGGTCGCGAACTCGCCGCGCCGCATGGTCTCGTGCAGCGTGCGGCGCGCCTCGAGCTTGTCGGTGGGGTTGTGCGACGACTCCAGCTTGCGCAGGATGAGCGTCGAGCCGTCGTGCATCTTCACCGGCGTCGCGCTGCCCTCCTCGTAGTCCACCGAGATGTCCTCGAAGAACGGCACGAAGCTGATCTCGTTGACGACCTCGTCGTGTTCCTTGGCGTACGCGTAGCTCTTGGTGGAGCCTTCGTGGTCGTTGAAGGTCACGCACGGCGAGATCACGTCGATGAGGCAGGTGCCCTTGTGCGCGATGGCCGCCTTCAGGATCGACAGCAGCTGCTTCTTGTCGCCCGAGAACGATCGCGCCACGAACGTCGCGCCGAGCTCGATGGCCAGGGCGCAGAGGTCGATCGGCGGCAGGTCGTTGACCACGCCGTTCTTGAGCGTGCTCCCGAGGTCGGCCGTCGGCGAGAACTGCCCCTTGGTGAGCCCGTAGCAGCCGTTGTCCTCGACGATGTAGATGAGGGGCAGGTTGCGGCGCATCAGGTGCACGAACTGCCCGACGCCGATGGCGCCGGTGTCGCCGTCGCCGCTCACGCCGATGCCGAGCATCGTCTTGTTGGCCAGCAACGCGCCGGTGGCCACCGACGGCATGCGACCGTGCACGGAGTTGAAGCCGTGCGCGGTGCCGAGGAAGTACGCGGGGCTCTTGCTCGAGCAACCGATGCCCGAGAACTTCATCACCCGCGTCGGCTCGACGCCCATCTCGTAGAACGCGTCGATGATGCGCTCGCTGATGGCGTTGTGGCCGCACCCGGCGCACAGCGTCGTCTTGGCGCCGCGATAGGCGGCGGCCTCGAGGTTGATGCGGTTGACCTTCTTGGGCGGCGTCGGGACGGCGGGAGTGGACACGGCTAGACGGCCTCCTCTGCCCCGACGATGGCGTCCTCGGGCGACGTCTCGGGCGGCAGGGCCATGCGCCCCTCGTGGGCGCGGATCTCCTCGGTGACCGAACGGGCGTCGATGGGCAGCCCGTTGTAGTGACGGACGCTGGTCAGCTTGCTGATCTGCGATCCGGAGAGCTCCTGGCGCAGCAGGCCGAACATCTGGCCGTCGCGGTTCTGCTCGACCACGTAGACGCGATCGTGAGCGTCGATGAACTCGCCCACCTGGTGCGTGAACGGGTAGGCGCGCAGGCGCAGGTACGACGTCTCGATGCCGGCCTCGGCGCGCAGCTGGTCGCGGCTCTCGACGATCGCCCAGTGCGACGTGCCGTAGGCGATGATGCCGATGCGCGCCCGCTCGTGCTGGTCGAGCTCGGGCTGCGGCACGTGCGCCCGCGCCGTCTCGAACTTGCGCAGCAGCCGATCGATGTTGGTGGTGTAGTCGTCGGGCTTCTCGCTGTACTGCGCCTTGGCGTTGTGCCCGGACCCGCGCGTGAAGAAGGCCGGCCCCTGGCCGGGCAGCGTGCGGTACGGGATGCCGTCGCCGTCGACGTCCTTGTACCGGCCCCACTCGCCGATCGCCTGCAGCGTCTCGGGCGTGAGCACCTTGCCGCGGTCGAGCGGCGTCTCGGGGTACGGGAACGTCTCGGCCATCCAGGTGTTCATGCCGAGGTCGAGGTCGGTCATGACGAAGATGGGCGTCTGGAAGCGCTCCGCGAGGTCGAACGCGTCGATCGACATCGTGTACGCCTCGCTCACCGAGGCCGGCAGCAGCAGGATGTGCCGCGTGTCGCCGTGCGAGAGGCCGGCCGCAAACGCGATGTCGCCTTGCGCGGTGCGCGTCGGCAGGCCCGTCGAGGGGCCGACGCGTTGCACGTCGAAGATCACCGCAGGCAACTCGGCGTAGTAGGCCAGGCCCGTGAACTCCGCCATCAGCGAGATGCCGGGGCCCGACGTGGACGTCATCGAGCGCGCACCGGCCCACGAGGCGCCGACCACCATGCCGAGCGCCGCGATCTCGTCCTCGGCCTGCACGACCGCGAACGTCGCCTTGCCGGTCTCGGGGTCCATGCGGTACTTGCGGAGGTAGTCGATCAGCGTCTCGCACAGCGACGAGGACGGCGTGATCGGATACCAGGCGACGACGGTGACGCCGGCCATCAGGCAGCCGAGCGCCGCGGCGCTGTTGCCGTCGATCAGGATCAGATCCTGCGTCTCGGACATCCGCGCCACCTTGAGCGGCACGGGACGGTCGGCGAAGGTGGCGTCGGCGTAGGCGAACCCGGCCTGCAGCGCCGCCTGGTTGAGGGCGAGCGCCTTGGCCTTGCGCTTCAGCTGCCGGGTCAGCGCCTTGTCCATCTCGGCCAGGTCGATGTCGAGCAGGCGCGACAGGATGCCGTCGTAGATCATGTTGCGCACGAGGCGGCGCAGGCGGGCGTCGGGGCACACCTCGGCGACGATCTTGTCGAACGGCACCGGATAGAACACGAGGTCGGCGCGCAGGGCGTCGAGCTTGAGCGGCTCGTCGTAGACCACCGCGCAGCCCGGCTCGAGGGCCATGACGTCCTCGTGCGCCGTCTCGGGGTTCATCGCGACGAGGAGGTCGATTTCCTTCTTGCGCGCGATGTAGCCGTCCTTGTTGGCCCGGATGGTGTACCAGGTCGGCAGCCCGGCGATGTTGGACGGGAAGAGGTTCTTGCCCGAGACCGGCACGCCCATCTGGAAGATGGAGCGGAGCAGGACGAGGTTGGCGGTCTGGCTCCCCGAGCCATTGACCGTGGCGACCTGGATGCTGAAGTCGTTGACGCGGGTGGGCGACGAGACGGCTGCTGGCGCGGCCAGCAGGTCGGAGGAAGCCATTCTATCTGCCTCGAGGTGGGACGCCACGCGGCCACGCGACCGGCGTGGCAGGTGCCCATCCGAGGCATCATAACAAATGCCGGGAAGGCCGAGAGGCCGAAGGCCGGCATTCCCCGGCCTCCGACATCCGCGACATTTCAGGGCACTTAGAGACGGCTGGCGATCGCCGCGCCGATGTCGGCCGGGCTCTTCACCACCGTCACGCCGGCGGCCGACAGGGCCGCCATCTTCTCGTCGGCCGTGCCCTTGCCACCGGAGATGATCGCGCCGGCGTGTCCCATGCGGCGTCCCGGCGGCGCGGTCTGGCCGGCGATGAAGCCGACGACCGGCTTCTTGAAGTTGGCCTGGATCCAGGCGGCCGCTTCCTGCTCGGCCGACCCGCCGATCTCGCCGATCATCACCACCGCCTCGGTCTGCGCGTCGTTGGCGAACAGCTCGAGGGCATCGATGAAGGTGGTGCCGATGAGCGGGTCGCCACCGATGCCGATGCAGGTCGTCTGGCCGAGGCCCAGCTTGGTGAGCTGGTGGATGGCCTCGTAGGTCAGCGTGCCGCTCTTGGACACGATGCCGACGCGGCCCTCGGTGCAGATGTGACCGGGGATGATGCCGGCCTTGGCCTGCCCCGCCGTGATCAGGCCCGGGCAGTTGGGGCCGATTAGGCGGCTCTTCTTGCCCTTCATGAAGTGGAGCGCCTTCATCGTGTCGAGCACCGGGATGCCCTCGGTGATGCACACGATCAGCTCGAGGCCGGCGTCGGCGCCCTCCATGATGGCGTCGGCGGCAAACGGCGGCGGCACGAAGATCACCGAGGCGTTGGCGCCGGTCTTGGCGACCGCGTCGGCCACGGTGTTGAACACCGGGAAGCCCTCGTGGGTGGTGCCGCCCTTGCCGGGCGTGACGCCTCCGACGACGTTGGTGCCATAGGCCGCGGCGGCCTTGGCGTGGAAGGTGCCCTCGCGCCCGGTGAGGCCCTGGACGATGAGACGGGTCGACTTGTCGATCAGAACGGCCATGGTCGTGTCCGGGTTCCTCTAGCGCGCCAGGGCGACGACCTTGTCGGCCGCCTCGCCCATCGTGTCCGCGGTGGTGAAGTTGAGTCCGCTCTCACGGAGCATGGCCTTGCCCTGCTCCACGTTGGTGCCTTCCATGCGGATGACGATCGGGACCGGCACGCCGAGGTCCGTGACGGCGGCGATGACGCCCTCGGCCAGGACGTCGCAGCGCAGGATGCCGCCGAAGATGTTGATCAGCACGGCCTTCACGTTCTTGTCCGACATCAGGATGCGGAAGGCGTTCTTGATCTGCTCGGCGTTGGCGCCGCCGCCGACGTCGAGGAAGTTGGCCGGCTGCCCGCCGGCCAGCTTGATGATGTCCATGGTCGCCATGGCAAGGCCGGCGCCGTTGACCATGCAGCCGATCGTGCCGTCGAGGCGGATGTAGTTCAGCGAGTACTTGCTGGCCTCGATCTCGAGCGGGTCTTCCTCGGCCAGGTCGCGCAGGTCGCGGAAGTCCTGGTGGCGGTAGAGGGCGTTGTCGTCGAAGGTCACCTTGGCGTCGAGGGCGATGACGTCGCCGCCCTCGGTGACGATCAGCGGGTTGATCTCGATCAGCGAGGCGTCGGTGGCGACGAAGGCCTCGTAGATCTGCTGCATCACCTTGACGGCCTTGTTGACGTGCTCGGGCGCCAGGCCGATGCCGAAGGCGAGCTGGCGGGCCTGGAACCCGGTCAGGCCGGTCACCGGGCTGATGGCGACCTTCTTGATGGCGTCGGGGTTCTTCTCGGCGACCTCCTCGATGTCCATGCCACCCTCGGCGCTGGCCATCAACACGGGGCAGCCGGCGGCGCGGTCGACCAGGAGGCCGAGGTACAGCTCCTTGGCGATCTTGACGCCCTCCTCGATCAGGAGGCGCTCGACCTTGCGGCCCTCGGGGCCGGTCTGGTGGGTCACCAGGGTCATGCCGAGGATCTGCTTGGCCATCTCCTCGGCGGCCGCCGCGTCCTTGACGACCTTGACGCCGCCACCCTTGCCACGGCCACCTGCGTGGATCTGGGCCTTGACGACGGTCACGCCCCCACCGAGACGCCGGGCGATGGCGCCCGCCTCCTCGACCGAGAATGCGACTTCCCCGCGGGGCACCGGCACGCCGTGCCGGGCCAGGATGGCCTTTGCCTGATACTCGTGAATCTTCACCGGGAATCCTTGGACGTGGTGATCGGTGGCGCGAACGAACGGGCCGGACCGCGTGCGCGGGATCGATCTGGACCGCGGCAGCGTCCCTATCATCAGCATCCCGATGGGGGATGGTCAAGCCTCGTGGGCGCGATCCCGTTGCCCGCCGGACCCGGCGGGTATACCATTCCGGGGGTTCGGGCTGCCGCGCACCTCACGGGGATGCCCATCCACCAGCGTCGCCGCCCAACGCCAGATGTCATCCGACAGTTCAGTGCCTTCCTCGACGCAGCCGGACGCCTGTGCAGGCGTGTCGGGCTGCGGAGTCTGACATGTCCAGTCGCCCCACGTTCTTTTCGTCCACGGTCGGGTCCAAGATCCTCATCGGCCTCACCGGCCTCCTGCTCTTCGGGTTCCTGGTCGGGCACCTGGCCGGCAACCTGTCGCTGCTGGTCGGCGCCGAGGCGTTCAACGCCTACGCCCACAAGCTGGAAGGGCTCGGGCCACTCCTCTACCTGGTGGAGGCCGGGCTGGTCGGCATCTTCTTCCTGCACGCCGGCAAGACGATGCTGAACTACCGCCGCAACTCGGCGGCGCGTCCTGCCGCCTACGCGGAGAAGAAGTGGGCGGGCCACACGAGCCGCAAGACGTGGTCGTCGACGACGATGGCGCTCACCGGCCTGTTCATCCTGGTCTTCGTGGTCATCCACATCAAGACCTTCAAGTTCGGGACCTGGTACGTCGACGAGGCGACGGGGCATCGCGACCTGTTCCGCCTGGTCGCCGAGATCTACCAGAACCCGCTGTACGTGGGGTTCTACGTCGTGGCGATGGGGCTCATCGGGATGCACCTGAACCACGGCATCTCGAGCGCCGCGCAGTCGCTCGGGCTCTCGAACCAGCGCTGGGGCCGGTCCCTGGTGGTCGCCGGCCGGGTGCTCGCCGTGGTGATCGCCGGCGGCTTCGCAGTGCTGCCGCTGTTCATGTTCTTCGCTCACTAGGACGCCGAGATGACGCTCGACAGCAAGGTGCCTGGTGGTCCCATCGAAGGCAAGTGGGATCGTCACAAGTTCGAATCGAAGCTGGTGAACCCGGCCAACCGCCGCAAGCTCACCGTCCTCTGCGTGGGCACGGGCCTGGCCGGCGCCTCGGCGTCGGCGGCCCTCGGTGAGCTCGGCTACAACGTCCTCACCTTCTGCATCCACGACAGCCCGCGCCGCGCCCACTCGATCGCCGCGCAGGGCGGCATCAACGCCGCGAAGAACTACCGCAACGACGGCGACAGCATCTACCGGCTGTTCTACGACACGGTGAAGGGCGGCGACTATCGGGCCCGCGAGGCCAACGTGTACCGCCTCGCGCAGGTCAGCGTCGACATCATCGACCAGTGCGTGGCGCAGGGGGTGCCGTTCGCGCGCGAGTACGGCGGGCTGCTCGACAACCGCTCGTTCGGCGGCGCGCAGGTCTCGCGCACGTTCTACGCGCGTGGCCAGACGGGCCAGCAGCTGCTGATCGGCGCCTACCAGTCGATGATGCGGCAGGTCGACGCGGGCACGGTCAAGCTGATGCCCCAGCGCGAGATGCTCGACGTGGTCATCGTCGACGGGCAGGCCCGCGGGATCATCACCCGCAACCTGGTGACCGGCGAGCTGGAGAAGTGGGCTGGCGACGCGGTGCTGCTCGCCACCGGCGGGTACGGCACGGTGTACTACCTGTCCACCAACGCGGTGAACAGCAACGTGACGGCGGCCTGGCGCGCCCACAAGCGCGGGGCGCTGTTCGCCAACCCGTGCTTCACCCAGATCCACCCCACCTGCATCCCGGTGTCGGGCGACCACCAGAGCAAGCTCACGCTCATGAGCGAGAGCCTGCGCAACGACGGGCGCGTGTGGGTGCCGAAGAATCCGGGCGACAAGCGGCCGCCGCAGCAGATTCCCGAGGCCGAGCGCGACTACTACCTCGAGCGGCGGTACCCGAGCTTCGGCAACCTCGTGCCGCGCGACGTCGCCTCGCGCGCTGCCAAGTTCGTGTGCGACGAGGGCCGCGGCGTCGGCGACACCGGGTTGTCGGTGTACCTCGACTTCGCCGACTCGATCAACCGGCTCGGCAAGGACGTGATCAAGCAGCGGTACGGCAACCTGTTCGACATGTACCAGAAGATCACCGACGACAACCCGTACGAGGTGCCGATGCGGATCTACCCCGCGGTGCACTACACGATGGGTGGCCTGTGGGTGGACTACAACCTCATGTCGACCATCCCGGGCCTGCACGTGCTCGGCGAGGCGAACTTCTCCGACCACGGCGCCAACCGTCTCGGCGCGAGCGCGCTGATGCAGGGGCTGGCCGACGGCTACTTCGTCATCCCGTACACGCTCAGCCACTACCTCGCGAACACGTCGCTGAAGAAGGTGACCACCGACCACGACGCCTTCGCCGAGGCCGCCCACAACGCGCAGTCGCAGATCACGCGCCTGCTGTCGGTCAAGGGCAGCAAGACGCCGCGCGAACTGCACCGGCAGCTCGGGCACGTGGTGTGGGACTACGTCGGCATGTCGCGCACCGCCGACGGCCTGAAGAAGGCGCTGACCGAGATCCCCAGGCTCCGCGAGGAGTTCTGGCAGAACGTGTCGGTGCCGGGCGAGCCGAACAACATGAACAAGAACCTCGAGTACGCCGGCCGCGTCGCCGACTACCTCGAGTTCGCGGAGTTGCTGGCGCTCGACGCGCTGACCCGCGAGGAATCGTGCGGCGGGCACTTCCGCGAGGAGTTCCAGACGCCCGACAACGAGGCGCAGCGCAACGACGAGCAGTTCGCGCACGCGGCCGCCTGGGAGTTCACCGGCGTCGGCAAGTCGCCGGTGCGCCACGTGGAGCCGCTGACGTTCGAGTACGTCAAGCCGTCACAGCGTAGCTACAAGTAGGCGTCGACCTTCAGGTCGACGCGAGCCGCGGCCGACTGGGGTCCTCTGCTGCCCGCCGACCTGAAGGTCGGCGGCTACGACCCGCGAGGGATGAGAACACGATGGGTGCACTGAATCTGACACTGCGCGTCTGGCGCCAGCCCAATCCCGCGACGCCCGGGCGGCTCGTCGAGTACAAGGCGGAGAACATCTCGCCGGACATGTCGTTCCTCGAGATGCTCGACGTCGTCAACGAGGGCCTCATCAAGCGGGGCGAGGAGCCGATTGCCTTCGACTCCGACTGCCGTGAGGGCATCTGCGGCACGTGCGGGTGCATGGTGAACGGCGTCGCCCACGGCCCCGACCCGGGCACCACGGTGTGCCAGTTGCACATGCGCCGGTTCCGCAACGGCGACACCATCACGATCGAGCCGTGGCGCGCCGCCGCCTTCCCCGTCGTCAAGGACCTCGTGGTCGATCGCAGCGCGCTCGACCGGGTGGTGCGCGCCGGCGGCTACGTCTCGATGAACGTCGGGGCGGCGCCCGACGCCAACGCCATCCCGGTGCCCAAGACGATTGCCGACGAGGCCTTCGACGCCGCCGCCTGCATCCAGTGCGGCGCGTGCGTGGCGGCCTGCAAGAACGCATCGGCGGCACTGTTCACCTCGGCCAAGCTCGCGCACCTCAACCTGCTGCCCCAGGGCCAGGCCGAGAAGACCCGACGCACGATCCGGATGGTCGAGCAGATGGACATCGAGGGCTTCGGCGCCTGCTCCAACGAGGGCGAGTGCGAAGCCGTGTGCCCGAAGGAAATCAGGATCACCAACATCGCGAAGATGAACCGCGACTACCTGAAGGCCTCGCTCACGGGCGTGAGGTAATCGGCCCGCCGCCGGCACACGCTGGCGCGCCAGGGCGGACGGGGTGCCTGGCCCCCGCGCACACGCGCACGACACACAAGGGCGACCTGGACTTCCGGGTCGCCCTTCGTCATTGCTCCCCGACCGCGAAGGCCGGGGCCCATGCGATGACTGCGCTGTTACTTGCATGATGATAGTCAGTGCGCTACGCTGTCGAGCGGAGGAACCCTCGTGCGCGCCCGCAGTTTTGCCGACATGCCCTGCCCCATCGCCCGCAGCCTCGACCGGGTCGGCGAGTGGTGGAGCATCCTGATCCTTCGTGAGGCCTTCCTCGGGGCCTCGCGGTTCGACGACTTCCAGCGCGCGCTGCCCATCGCGCCCACCACGCTCACCCGCCGGCTCAACGGGCTGGTCGCGGCTGGCCTGTTCGAACGCCGCGGCTACTCGACACGCCCGGTGCGCCACGAATACGTCCTGACCGAGGTCGGCCACGATTTCCGGCCGGTGCTCATCGCCCTGCTCGCCTGGGGCAACCGCCACTTCGCGCCCGAGGGCGCCGCCGTGGTCGTGAAAGACCGGGCGACCGGACGTCAGGTGGAGCCGATCCTGGTCGAGGCGGGCACCGGCCATCCGATCACGCCGCGGACCCATCGCATCGCGGCAGGTCCGCAGGCCCCCGATTGGCTGCGCGCGCGACTCGGAGTCGGCGCATGACCCGCCGCGTCGTCGTCACCGGCATCGGTCTCGTGTCGCCGCTCGGCGTCGGCACCGAGGCCACGTGGCAGGCCGCGCTGCAAGGTCGGGCGGGCGTGGCGCCGATCACGCTGTTCGACGCCAGCGCCCACTCGACCCGCTTCGCCGCCGAGGTGAAGGGCTTCGACCCGCTGCAGTGGATCGAGCGCAAGGAACTCAAGAAGTGCGCGCGCTTCATCCAGTTCGCGATCGCCGCCGCCCACATGGCCGTGGACCAGAGCGGCCTGGTCATCGACGAGGCGACGCGCGACCGCGTCGGCGTGTCGATCGGCAGCGGCATCGGCGGGTTCGAGGTGATCGAACGCGAGCACCGGACGTTGCTCGAACGCGGTCCGGATCGGGTGTCGCCCTTCTTCATCCTGTCGGCCATCGTCAACCTGGCGGCCGGCCAGGTCTCGATGCGATTCGGCGCGCGAGGCCCCAACACCGCCGTCGCCACTGCCTGCACGACCGGGGCGCATGCCGTAGGCGACGCCTACCGGCTGATCCAGCACGGACAGGCCGACGCCATGATCTGCGGCGGCGCCGAGGCCGCGATCTCGCCGCTGGGCATTGCCGGATTCGCGGCCATGCGCGCGCTCTCGCAGCGCAACGACGACCCGGCGCGCGCCAGCCGGCCGTGGGACGCCGACCGTGACGGCTTCGTGGTCGGAGAAGGGGCCGGCGTGCTCGTGCTCGAGGAGGCGGAGGCCGCCGCACGGCGCGGGGCCACCGTCCTGGCCGAACTGGTGGGCTACGGCATGAGCGGCGACGCGCATCACGTCACCGCGCCACCGCCTGACGGCAACGGCGTCGCCCGCGCGATGCGAGCGGCCCTCGACGACGCGGGGCTTCGGCCGGAGGCGATCGGCTACGTCAACGCGCACGCGACGTCCACGCCGCTCGGCGACCGGGCCGAGGCGATGGCCATCGCCGGCGTCTTCGGTGGACACGCGGCGTCACTGGCGGTGAGTTCGACCAAGTCGATGACCGGCCACCTGCTCGGCGGTGCCGGCGCGCTCGAGGCGGGCCTGACGGTCCTGGCGCTGCGGGATCAGGTCGCGCCGCCGACCATCAACCTCGATCGCTGCGACCTGGAGGTGCCACTCGACCTCGTGCCGCACGTCGCGCAGCCGCGCCCGATGACCTGCGCGATCACCAACTCGTTCGGGTTCGGGGGCACCAACGCGTCACTGATCTTCGCGCGGGCATGAACAACAGGGGCGGCTCCGGGAGTGCCCGGAACCGCCCCTGTCCATCGCGTGACGTGCAGGCCGAGGCCGGCAGGCGCGCTTACACGCCGATGACCGTCGTGAGTTCCTTCACCGCGGCCGCCGACTTCATCAGCGCGGCCTTCTCATCGTCCTGCAGCGTGATCTCGATGACCTGCTCCACGCCCTTGGCGCCGAGCTTCACGGGCACGCCGAGGAACTGGTCGTTGACCCCGTACTCGCCGGTGAGAAACACCGAGCAGGGCTCGATGAGCTTCTTGTCCTTCAGGATGGCCTCGACCATGCGTGCCGACGACTGGCCCGGCGCGTACCACGCGCTCGTGCCCACCAGCTTGGTGATTTCGGCGCCGCCGTTGGCGGTCCGATCGCAGATCGCCTTGATGCGATCCTCGGGCAGCAGTTCGGTGATGGGGATCCCCGCCACCGTCGAGTAGCGCGGCAGCGGCACCATCGTGTCGCCGTGGCCGCCGAGCACGAAGGCGTGCACGTTCTCCACCGACACGCTGAGCTCGGTGGCGATGAAGGCGCGCATGCGGGCCGAGTCGAGCACGCCGGCCATGCCGATCACGCGCTCGCGCGGCAGGCCGCTGAGGCGATAGACGGCCTGCGCCATCGCGTCGAGCGGGTTGGCCACGACGATGATGATCGCGTCGGGCGAGTGCTTCATCACGTTGGCCGTGACGTCCTGCATGATCTTGTAGTTGACCGACAGCAGGTCGTCGCGGCTCATGCCCGGCTTGCGCGGCACGCCCGACGTGATGACGACGACGTCCGACCCGGCCGACAGGGCGTAGTCGCTGCCGCCGACGACGCGGGTGTCGCTGCCCTCGACCGGGCAGGTCTGCAGGATGTCGAGCGCGATGCCCTGCGCCTTGGTGTCGGCGATGTCGATGATGACGACATCGGCCAGTTCGCGGTTGGCGATCGAACGCGCCACCGTGGCGCCAACGTTGCCGGCCCCGCCGACGACGGTCACTTTGCGGTTCATTCTGGTTGACTCCTGATGGACAGCCGCCGGCCGTTGGCCGTCGGCAACGAACACGGTCCCGGCGCCGGGAATGGGGAGTCGGGAGTCGGGAGTCGGAACCGCGCATGCCTCGGCGATTCCCGATTCCCGCTTCCCGATTCCCGTCTCGCGGCGGCGAAGCCGCTGCTACATGTGGCTGATGACCGCGTCGCCGAAGGCCGAGCACGAGAGCTCGGTCGAGCCTGCGATGAGGCGCGCGAGATCGTAGGTGACGGTCTTGGCGGCGATGGCGTTCTCGAGGCCCTTGACGATCAGGTCGGCCGCCTCGCCCCAGCCGAGGAAGCGGAACATCATCTCGCCCGACAGGATCACGGAACCGGGGTTCACCTTGTCCTGATTGGCGTACTTGGGCGCGGTGCCGTGGGTGGCCTCGAACACGGCGTGGCCGGTGACGTAGTTGATGTTGCCGCCGGGGGCGATGCCGATGCCGCCGACCTGTGCGGCCAGCGCGTCGGAGATGTAGTCGCCATTGAGGTTGAGCGTGGCGATGACGTCGTACTCGGCCGGGCGCGTCAGGATCTGCTGCAGGAACGCGTCGGCGATGGCGTCCTTGATGACGATGCCGTTGGGCAGCGTGCACCACGGCCCGCCATCGAGCTCCACGGCGCCGAACTCGCGCTTGGCGAGCTCGTAGCCCCAGTCACGGAAGGCGCCTTCCGTGAACTTCATGATGTTGCCCTTGTGCACGAGCGTGACGCTCTTGCGCTTGTTGGCGATCGCGTACTCGATGGCGGCGCGCACCAGGCGCTCGGTGCCCTCGCGCGACACCGGCTTGATGCCCAGGCCCACCGTGTCGGGGAAGCGGATCTTGCCGTACGGCTTCGGGAACGCCTGCTTGAGGAGGCCCTTGAGCGTCTCCACTTCCGGCGTGCCTTCGGCGAACTCGATGCCGGCGTAGATGTCCTCGGTGTTCTCGCGGAAGATCACCATGTCGACCAGGTCGGGACGCTTGACCGGCGTCTCCATGCCCTGGAAGTACCGCACCGGCCGGAGGCAGGTGTAGAGATCGAGTTCCTGGCGCAGCGCCACGTTCAGCGAGCGGATGCCGCCGCCGACCGGCGTGGTGAGCGGGCCCTTGATGCCGACCAGGTACTCGCGGAACGCGGTGAGCGTGTCGGCAGGCAGCCACTCGTTGACGGTGTTGAAGGCCTTCTCGCCGGCGAGGACCTCGAACCAGACCACCTGGCGCTTGCCCCCGTAGGCCTTCTGCACGGCCGCGTCGAACACACGCACGCTGGCCCGCCAGATGTCGGGGCCGATGCCGTCGCCTTCGATGAACGGGAGGATGGGACGATCCGGCACGACCAGGGAGTTGCCTTGCCGGGTGACGGGCGCGCCCTCGGTGGGCGCGGTGAGGTGCGTGAACTGCGGCATGGATGGTGGTCCGAGAGGTTTAGGTCACGCCCCTGTGGCTCGTCAGACGATATTCACAGAAGCTGTGGAAAACCCTGTTCAAAAGCCCGTGTGAACAGGGTGTAACTCGCGCCGACAACGTGCATGCGAGCGTCTTGCACCAAGTTGGTGCGTGGCCCGTCCGCGCACATCCCGAGCCCATCGATTATACGCCTCACGGGCGAAGCCCGAGATGCACCACCCGGTCCTCGGGCAGGAGGCGCACGTCGGCGCCCGTCGGGGTCACCCGCTCCACCCGGTAGACCTGCTCGAGCAGGTCACCCGGCCGCGCGTGATGCACGCCGCGCGGCCCGGCAATGACGGCGATGCGTACCATGCCAGCGCCCTCGCGCGCCTCGGCCACGCCGATCAGGTCGAGACGGGGGTAGGCCGGGGCGGATGGCATCACGGCCTCCGGTGGCGCGACCGGCCGGGTGTCGAGCGATGGCGCGCGATCGGGCCGCGGCGGCACGGCGGCGGGCAGGAAGGGATTGCGCCCCTGCTCGGGTGCGCGCGGGCCGGCCGGCGGCTCGGCCGCCAGGCGCGGCAGGTGCACCGTCGGCACCACCGCCGGGGCCGGCACCTCGGCGACGCGTGCGGCGGCGGGCGGCCATGGCGCCAGCGCTGGCGGCACCAGCCAGACCCAGGCCGCCGCGGCGACCGCCAGGAGCACCGCGGCCAGCACCGAGCGCGACATGGCTACATGCTAGCAGCGGGCGCGCACGACCGTCGGGTTCGCGCCGGCGCCTGCCGCCGCGCGTGCTAGAATTCCGCGTGCTGCACAGTGCCGGCTCCATCCCCAAGGCACCTGCGACGGCTGTGGCCGTCATCCCGGCACGATTCTCTTCGACGCGACTCCCTGGCAAGCCCCTCGCCGACATCCATGGTCGGCCGATGATCGAGCACGTCTATCGTCGGGCGAGCGAGGCCCGCGCCTTGTCGCGCGTGATCGTCGCCACCGACGACCTGCGGGTGTTCGAGGCCGTGCGGGCCTTCGGCGGCGAGGTCGTGATGACCTCGCCCGACCACCGCACGGGCAGCGAGCGCGTGGCCGAAGTGGCGGCGCAACTGGCCGACGCGCTCATCGTCAACGTCCAGGGCGACGAGCCCACCCTCGCGCCGGCGATGATCGACGATGCCGTGCAGGCGTGCCTCGACGATCCGTCGCTGGTGATGAGCACGGTGCGCTACCGCATCACCGACCCGGCCGAGATCGCGAGCCCGGCCGTGGTGAAGGTCGTGACCGACCTGCGAGGGCGTGCGCTCTACTTCACGCGCGCCGCCGTGCCGTTCCTGCGCGATCCCGGCACGCCGGTGACCTGGTACAAGCACGTCGGGCTGTACGTGTACCGCCGCGACTTCCTGCTGGCGTTCGCGGCGCTCCCGCCGACGCCCCTCGAGCTGAGCGAGTCGCTCGAGCAACTGCGTGCCCTCGAGCACGGGTACGCGATCATGACCGTCGAGTCGCGACACGAGGCGCTCGGCGTGGACACCCCGGACGACCTCGAACGGGTGCGTCGCCTGCTCGCGACGCCCGCCACATCCTGATGCCCACCATGCAGACTTCGCCGCCGCACAAGCCCGTCAAGTACATCTTCGTCACCGGTGGCGTGGTGTCCTCGCTGGGCAAGGGCCTCGCGGCCGCCTCGATCGGCGCCCTGCTCGAGGACCACGGCTACAAGGTCACGATGCAGAAGTTCGACCCGTACATCAACGTCGATCCCGGGACGATGTCGCCGTACCAGCACGGCGAGGTGTACGTGACCGACGACGGGACCGAAGGCGACCTCGACCTCGGGCACTACGAGCGCTTCACCAACACGGTCGCCTCGAGGAACTCCAACTGGACGACCGGCAAGATCTATCTCTCGGTGATCCAGCGTGAGCGTCGCGGCGACTACCTCGGCGCCACCGTCCAGGTCATCCCGCACATCACCAACGCGATCAAGGAGAGCATCCTCGCCGTGTCGGACGGCGTCGACGTGGTGCTGGTCGAGATCGGCGGCACGGTGGGCGACATCGAGAGCCTGCCCTTCCTCGAGGCGATCCGCCAGTTCCGCCAGGATGTCGGCCGCGAGAACACGCTCTACATCCACCTCACGCTCGTGCCGCACGTGAGCACGGCCGGTGAGTTGAAGACCAAGCCGACCCAGCACAGCGTGCGCGACCTGCGATCGATCGGCATCCAGCCCGACATCCTGCTGTGCCGCACCGATCGCACGCTGCCGCGCGACATCAAGCGGAAGATCGCGCTGTTCTGCGACGTCAACGAGGACGCCGTGATCACCGCGCGCGACGTGTCGAGCGTCTACGAGGTGCCCCTGGCGCTGGCCGAGGAAGGCATCGACCACATCGTCCTCAAGCAGTTGTCGCTGCCCGACACGCCGCGCCCCGCCGGGCAATGGGAAGAACTGCTCGACAGGATCCGGCACCCGCAGGACGAAGTGACGATCCACGTCGTCGGCAAGTACGTCGGCCTCGAGGACTCGTACAAGAGCCTCACCGAGGCGCTGTTCCACGGCGGCTTCAAGCACCGGCTGAAGGTCAACATCAAGTGGATCGAGGCCGAGGCCCTCGAGGTGGAAGGCGGCGAGCACGAACTCGACGGCGCCGACGGCATCCTCGTCCCGGGCGGCTTCGGCAACCGCGGCACGCGCGGGATGATGAAGGCGGTCGAGGTGGCCCGCCAGCGCAACATCCCGTTCTTCGGGATCTGCTACGGCTTCCAGTGGGCAACCGTCGAGTACGCCCGGAACGTGTGCGGCATCGTCGACGCCGACAGCACGGAGGTGGCGCCCGACACGACCGACAAGGTCATCTACAAGTTGCGCGACCTGCTCGGGGTCGACGACCTCGGGGGGACGATGCGGCTTGGCTCGTATGCGTGCCAGTTGAAGCCGGGCTCGCTCTCGCACCGACTCTATGGCGCCGACGTGATCCACGAGCGGCATCGGCACCGCTACGAGTTCAATTGCCTCTACGAGCCGGCGATCACGGAGAAGGGCCTCGAGATCGTCGGCCGCTCGCTCGACGGCAAGTTCGTCGAGATGGTGGAACTGCCCACCCACCCGTGGTTCATCGCGGTGCAGTTCCACCCCGAGTTCAAGTCGAAGCCCCTGAAGCCCCACCCGCTGTTTGCCGGCTTCGTGGAGGCCACGCACCAGCACGCGCTGGCCGCGCGGCGCGCCGCCGCGCCCGCCGAGACGCTCGCCTGAGCGTCCGGCCGGGCACTGCGCCGCGGCGTGTCGTCACCCTATAATGTCGGGGTGCAACCGGTTCACGTCGGGCCGGTGACGTTCGGGACCGGCCAGTTGGTGCTGGTGGCCGGCCCGTGCGTCATCGAGAGTGACGCGCATGCGCTCGACCTCGCCCACATCCTCGCGTCGATCGCGCGGGTGGCGGGGATGCCACTCATCTTCAAGGCCTCCTTCGACAAGGCCAACCGCACCTCGCTCGCGTCGTTTCGCGGACCCGGCCTCGCCGCCGGCCTGAAGACCCTGGCGCGGGTGAAGGAAGAGGTCGGCCTCCCCATCCTCACCGACATCCACGAGCCGTCCCAGGCCGCACCCGTCGCCGAGGTGGCCGACGTGCTGCAGATTCCGGCCTTCCTGTGCCGACAGACGGACCTGCTGGTGGCAGCGGCCAGGACCGGGGCGGTCGTCAACATCAAGAAGGGCCAGTTCCTGGCGCCCGACGACATGAAGTACCCGCTGGAGAAGGTGCGCGAGTCGGGCAACGCGCGCGTGCTGCTCACCGAGCGGGGCACGTCGTTCGGGTACCACAACCTCGTGGTGGACATGCGCGCCTTCCCGCAGCTGCGCGCGCTCGGGGCGCCGGTCATCTACGACGTGACCCACAGCCTGCAGCTGCCGGGCGCCGGCGACGGCCGCACCGCAGGCCAGGCCGCCTACATCGAGACGATGGCCTGCGCCGGCGTCGCGGCCGGCGTCGACGGCGTGTTCATGGAAGTGCACGAGGACCCGGCGCGGGCCAGGTCGGACGCCGAGAACGCGCTGCGCGTCGACCGGTTGCCCGCGCTCCTCAACCGGCTGCTGCGCGTGCACGCGGCGTCGCGCGCCTGAGGGCCATGACGGCGATACCCGAGTCCGGCGCATCCACGCATCGCTCGCTGGACCTGGCGGCCCGCGTGCTGCGCATCGAGGCCAACGCGGTCGAGGGGCTGGTGGCGCGCCTCGACGGGCGCTTCATCGATGCGGTGCGACTGCTGGCGGCCTGCCGGGGGCGCGTCATCGTCACCGGCATGGGCAAGTCCGGCCTGATCTGCCGGAAGATCGCCGCCACCCTGGCGAGCACGGGCACGCCCGCCTTCTTCCTGCACCCGGCCGAGGCCCTGCACGGCGACCTCGGGGTGGTGACCGAGGGCGACGTCGTGGTGGCGTTGTCCTATGGCGGCGAGACGGCGGAGGTCGTGCGGCTGGTCGAGATCGTCAAGCGGCTCGGGGCGCGCCTGATCGGCATGACCGGCGCCCCGCAGTCGACGCTGGCGCAACTGGCCGACGTCCACCTCGATTGCGGCGTCGACGAAGAGGCCTGCCCGCTGAACCTCGCGCCGACGGCGAGCACCACCGCGGCGCTCGCGCTCGGCGATGCCCTCGCCATGGTGCTGCTGACCGAGAAGGGCTTCCGCGCCGACGACTTCGCGTACCGGCACCCGGGCGGCTCGCTCGGCAAGCGGCTGATGCGGGTGTCGCAGTTGATGCACGCCGGCGAGACGATGCCGTCGGTGCCCGAGGCGACGCCGCTGCGCGAGGTGATCTACGAGATGAGCCGCAAGGGGCTCGGCATGACCTGCGTGGTCGACGAGGCGGGGCGGCTGGTGGGCATCATCACCGACGGCGACCTGCGCCGCCTGATGATGCGCGAGGCCGACGTGGCGCGCCGGACCGCCCGCGAGATCATGACGCCGCGGCCCGTGACGATCGCCGGCGACGTGCTCGCCGCCGAGGCGCTCCAGGTGATGGAGGCGCGGCGCATCACGTCGGTGCCGGTGGTGGGCGCCGACGGGCGCCCCACCGGCGTCCTGCACATCCACGACCTGTGGCGAACGGAGTTGTTCTGATGTCGACGCAGGCCTCGCCGGACGTGACGGCCCGGGCGCGGAACATCCGCGTGCTGCTGTTCGACGTCGATGGCGTGCTCACCGACGGGGGCGTGTACGTCCACGCCGACGGCAGCGAGAGCAAGCGCTTCGACATCAAGGACGGCGCCGGCATCGTCATCGCCCGGCGTGCCGGGCTGGTGGTGGGGGTCATCTCGGCGCGGCACTCGGCCTCCACCCTGCACCGCGCCAGGCAACTGGGGCTCGACCCGGTGCGGCAGGGCGTCGCCGACAAGGCGGCCGCGCTCGACGACCTGGTGGCCGCGCACGGCTGGTCGGTCGACTCCATCGCGTACATGGGCGACGATGTGGTAGACCTGCCGGTGATGCGGCGGGTGGGCCTGGCGGCCTGCCCGGCCGACGCGGTGCCCGAAGTGCGGGCTGCCGCCCACGTCGTGAGTCCGTGCCCCGGAGGCCGGGGCGCGGCGCGCTCCCTCATCGAGGACATCCTGCGTGCGCAGGGGCGCTGGGACGCGCTCATCGACGCCGACGCCGACCGACGCCCGTGATAGCCGACTACCTGCCCCTCCTCTCCGCGCTCGTCGCATTCCTCCTCGGCCTGGCCTCGGGCAAGGCGTGGGAGCGCTACAAGCTGCACGAAGGCCGCTGGATCGACCGCCGCAAGGCGCGCCAGTCGCCGCACTACATCCAGGGCCTCAACTTCCTGGTGGCCAACCAGCTCGATCACGCCATCGAGGAGCTGAGCCAGGCGGCGCGCGTCGACGAGGACGCGGTCGAGATCCACATGATCCTCGGCAATCTCTATCGCGAGAAGGGCCTCGTGGGCCGCGCGATCCAGATCCACCAGCAGATCCTGCAGCGGCCGCGCATCAGCAAGCTCGAACACACCTATGCCCTGCTCTGCCTCGGCCTCGACTTCACGCGCGGCGGGTTCGTCGACCGCGCCCACGAGGCCTTCGGCGAGGTGCTGCGCCTCGACCCGAGCAACGAGCACGCGCTGCTGCAGTTGCAGAAGCTGTACGAGGACCAGAACCAGTGGGCGGAGGCCTATCGCGTGCGGCGTGAGCTGGCCCGGGAGGACGAGCCCGAGCAGCAGACCAGGCGACACCTGCAGATCCAGGCATTCCTGGAGAACGAACTGGGCATGCAGGCGCTCTCGCGCCAGGACCTGCCGGCGGCGCGCCGCCACTTCGAGCAGGCCATCGAGCTCGATGCGGAAGTGGTGCCGGCGTACCTGAACCTCGGCGACGTGCGGCGCGATGCCGGCGACATGGCCGGCGCCGTCGAGATCTGGGAACGCCTCGTGGCGTCGATGCCGACGCGGGCCCACCTGGTGGCCGAGCGCCTCGGCGACGCCTACACCGCGGCGGGCCGCGCCGAGGCCTTCGAGCACCTGTTCCGCCGGATCGCGACCGATCACCCGCAGGACTGGCGCGCCCGCCTCGCCCTGGCCCGGCACATGCTCCGCGCCGGCCGCCCCGACGACGCGCTGCAGATGGCGCTGGCGGCACTGGCGATCAACCCGCACGCGCTGCTGGCCCACCAGATGGCGTGGGACATCCTGCTGGCCCTGCACCTCGACCCCGGGGCCGTCGATCGCTACGTCGCGCACAGCCGCGACGCCGTGTTCTACAGGGATCCGCACATCTGCCTGCGCTGCCGCTACCGCAGCAAGGAGCTGATCTGGCGGTGCCCGCACTGCCACGAGTGGAACTCGTTCGTCGAGGACCGGCTCGCGCCGGCGCGGCCCACCGAGGACACCGATGCCTGATGGCGTGCTGCGCGTCGGGCTGACCGGCGGCATCGCCACCGGCAAGTCCTACGTGACGCGACGCCTCGCCGAGGCAGGCCTCCCCACCATCGACGCCGATCGGCTGGCGCGCGAGGCCGTGGCCCCCGGCACCGATGGCCTGCGGGCGGTGGTCGCGCGGTTCGGGCGCGAGGTGCTCACCGATGGCGGCGCCCTCGACCGCGCCAGGCTCGGCGCGATCGTCTTCGCCGATGCGGCCGCCCGCGCCGATCTCGAAGGCATCATCCACCCCGAGGTCCGCCGCCGCATCGACGCCTGGCAGCGGCAACTCGCGCGCCAGGGCTACCGCGGCCCGGCGATCGCCGACATCCCGCTGTTGTTCGAGACGGGCCGCACCGCCGACTTCGACGTGGTGGTGGTCGTCGCCTGCGATCCGGCGCGGCAGCGCGAGCGCCTGATGGCGCGCGACGGGTTGTCGGCCGAGGCTGCCGACGTGCGTCTCGCGGCGCAGTGGCCGATTGCCGAGAAGGTGAAGGCCGCCGACGAGGTGGTGATCACCGACGGCACGTTCGACGATACCGACGCGCAGGTGGACGCGCTTGTGGCGCGGTTGCACGCACGAGCATCAGGGGAAAGCCGAGCGTCGACCTGAAGGTCGACGCCCACGAACAGATCGCGATTCGTGGCGGTCGACCTTCAGGTCGACCGTCGCCCGCTCCGCCCTTACCGCACGCGGCGCTCGGCCGCGGTCAGCGTGTTGCGCATCAGCATCGCGATGGTGAGCGGCCCGACGCCTCCAGGCACGGGGGTCAACGCGCCGGCCACGTCGGCGACGGCGGGGTGCACGTCGCCCATCAGCACGCTCCCCCGCTTGCGCCAGGCCTCGTGCCGCTTCGAGTCGGCGCCGAAGAAGCCGATGACGTCGGCCTCGCTCGTCACCGCGTTCATGCCGACGTCGATCACCGCGGCGCCGGGCTTGACGAAGTCGGGCGTCACGAACCCGGCGCGGCCGATCGCCGCGACCAGGATGTCGGCCTCGCGGCACACGGCCGGCAGGTCCGGCGTCCTCGAGTGCGCGATCGTCACCGTGGCGTGCCGGTGCAGCAACAGCAGCGCCATCGGCTTGCCGACGATGTCGCTGCGGCCGATGACGACGGCCCGCTTGCCGGCGATGGCGATGCCCTGCCGCTCGAGCAGCTCGATGATGCCGGCCGGCGTGCAGGCCACCAGCCCCTCGCGGTTCTGCACGAGCCGCCCGACGTTCTCGGCCGTGAAACCGTCAACGTCCTTGGCGGGATCGATCGTCTCGAACACGCGACGCGCGGCGTCGGCCCCCATCG
Source organism: Luteitalea sp. TBR-22 (assembly GCF_016865485.1). Lineage (NCBI taxonomy): Bacteria > Pseudomonadati > Acidobacteriota > Vicinamibacteria > Vicinamibacterales > Vicinamibacteraceae > Luteitalea > Luteitalea sp. TBR-22. Next base: position 3,665,315 of record NZ_AP024452.1, read on the forward strand.
CCGATGGCAGCGGCGACTGGACGAGGATGCCGTCGATGTCCGGGGCGGCGTTGAGGTCGCGGACCAGCGCGAGCACCTCCTCCAGCGACGTGTCGGCGGGCCGCTGGTGGAGGTCGACGCGGAAGCCCACCTCGGCGCCGTGGGTGCGCTTGCTGCCGACGTAGACGTGCGAGGCCGGGTCGTCCCCCACCAGCACGAGCGCCAGGCCGGGCGGTCGCCCGGCCCGCGCCGTGAAGGCGGCCACCTCCGGTTGCAGGTCCTCTCGCATGCGGCGTGCGAGCGCCGCCCCGTCCAGCGTCACCGCCGCCACGTCATGCTCCCGCGTTCAGGTGGCTGTGCTGCTTGCCGTACCCGAAGTAGATGACCAGGCCGATGGCCAGCCAGGCACCGAGCCGGATCCAGTTGGTCCACCCCAGCCCGTACACCATGGCGCCGCACGTGAGGATGCCGAGCACCGCCACCAGCGGCACGGCCGGCACCGTGAAGCCACGCGGGATGTCGGGCCGCTTGACGCGCATGATCCACACACCCGCGCACACCAGCATGAAGGCGAACAACGTGCCGATGCTGGTCATCTCGCCGACGATGTCGCCGGGCACGAAGGCGGCAAACAGCGCCGTGAAGACGAAGAAGAACCAGTTCGACTTGTGCGGCGTCTTGTGGGTCGGGTGCAGATCGGAGAAGAACTTCGGCACCAGGCCGTCCTTGCTCATCGAGTAGAACACCCGCGACTGCCCGAGGAGCATCACCAGGATCACCGACGAGAAGCCGGCGAGGATGGCGACGGTGACGAACTTGGCGAGCCACCCGTAGCCCGTCATGTACTTGGTGATCGCGAAGGCCACCGACGCCTCGCGACCGGTGCTGCGGAAGTCCTGCACCGTGGCGATGCCGCTCAGCACGTGCGCGAACAGCACGTACAGCACCGAGCAGATCACCAGCGAGCCGAGGATGCCGATCGGCATGTCGCGCTTCGGGTTCTTGGCTTCCTGCGCCGCCGTCGATACCGCGTCGAAGCCGATGTAGGCGAAGAAGACCACGCCCGCTGCCCCGAGGATCCCCATGACGCCGCCGTAGTTGTGCGTGATGCCCTCGGGCGTCGTGTAGAGCGACGCCGCCGGGATGTACGGCGTGTGGTTGGCCGGGTTGATGAAGCCCCAGCCGAGCACGATCACCAGCAGCACGATCGAGACCTTCGTGATCACGATCAGGTTGTTCACCCAGGCCGACTCCTGCGTGCCGCGCACCAGCAGCGCCGTCAGCGCCGACAGGACGAAGACGGCGGGCACGTTCAGGATGCCGTGGGCGCCCGTGACCGCGTCGACCTGGAACGGCGAATGACACCACGCGTACGGTATCTGTAACCCGACGAACTCGAGCACCTTGTTCAGGTACTCGCTCCAGGCGATCGCGACCGTCGCCGCGCCGACGGCGTACTCCAGGATCAGGTCCCAGCCGATGATCCACGCCACCAGCTCGCCCATCGTCGCGTACGAGTAGGTGTAGGCGCTGCCGGCGATCGGGATCATCGACGCGAACTCCGCGTAGCAGAGGCCCGCGAAGGCGCACCCGAGGGCGGCCACGAGAAAGGCGATCGTCACCGACGGACCCGCCCGGTCCGCGATCGCGGCCGCGGTGCGCACGAACAGGCCGGCGCCGATGATCGCCCCGATCCCGAGCGCGATGAGCGCGCCCGAGCCCAGCGTGCGCTTCAGCGTGCCTTCTCCCGTGGCAGCGCCTTCGACGAGCAGGCGGTCGATGGACTTGGTACGGAACAGAGTACTGGCCAAGCGGTTTCCCCCGGATGGTGAGCCCAAGGCGCGGAGCGCACTGGGGTGATGGCAAGCGTCAGCGCCGCATTATACCCGGCTGAGTCGAGCCCACCCCGGGGTCGGCGCACCGCCTCGCAAGGACCACCCGCGCCGACGGCGTCGCCGTCAGATTTCGCCCAACGCCCGCAGGTACTCGCTGGCCCGGCCGCGCGGGTTGCCGCCCTGCACGAGGTCGCTGATCACCACCACGGCCGAGGCGCCGGCCTCGATCACCTGCGGCGCGCGCGCCAGGGTGATGCCGCCGATGGCGACCAGCGGCAGGCCGCGGCTCCCGTCCTGCGCGTCGAGCCGGCGACGCGCCTCGGTGATCAGGGCCGTCCCCACTGCCGCGTACCCTGTGGCCTTGGTCGCCGTGCCGAAGACCGGCCCGACGGCCACGTAGTCGAGCGGCAGGGCGCCCGCCTCGTCGACCTGGGCGACCGTGTGCGTCGAGAGGCCGATGATCGCCGCCTCGCCGAGCAGCGCGCGCGCATCCGCGACGGGCAGGTCGTCCTGTCCGAGGTGGACGTGCCGCGTGCCCGCCACCAGGGCGAGATCGACGCGATCGTTGGTGAGGATCCAGGCCTCGCCGGCCCGCGGCGCCAGCCGGTCGAGCCACCCGAGGACGTCGCGCGCGGCGGCCTCCTTGGCGCGAATCTGGATGACGCGCACGCCGGCGTCGAGGAAGGCCTCGGCCAGGTCGGGCACGGTCCACCCGGCGCTCGCCGCGACGTCGGCGTCGGCGATGGCATACAGCCGCGACGGGAAGGCCCGTCGCGGCGCGGCGTGCGCGGTGGCCATCGCGGCCTACGCCGGTGGCGGCGTGGGTGGCGCCAGGAATCGATCCATGAACGCGGTCGAGATGCGCGCCTGCTGGAAGTCCTCGTCGGCGAGGATGCGCAGGTGCATCGGCACGGAGGTGTGGATGCCCTCCACCACCGTCATCTCGAGGGCGCGGCGCATCCGCGCGATCGCCTCCTCGCGCGTCCGGCCGTACGACATCAGCTTGGCCACCAGCGAGTCGTAGTTGGGCGGCACGGTCGCCTCCGCGTGGATGAACGTGTCGACGCGGATGCCGGGTCCGCCGGGAAGGCAGAACGCATCGACGCGGCCGGGGCTCGGCGCGAACGTGTTCGGGTTCTCGGCGTTGATGCGGCACTCGATCGCGTGACCGCTGATCTTCACGTCGTCCTGCGTGAACGAGAGCCGTTCGCCGGCGGCGACGCGGATCTGCTCCTTGACGATGTCGATGCCGGTGACCAGTTCCGTGACGCCGTGCTCCACCTGCAGGCGGGTGTTCGCCTCGATGAAGTACAGGTTGTTGTGCGCGTCCATGAGGAACTCGAACGTGCCGGCGCTGGCGTAGCCGACGGCCTTCGCGGCATCGACCACCATCTTGCCGAGGGCCTTGCGCTGCTTCTCGGTGATCACCGCCGAGGGCGCTTCCTCGATCAGCTTCTGGTGCCGACGCTGCACCGAGCATTCGCGCTCGCCGAGGTGCACCACGTTGCCGTGCTCGTCACCGAGGATCTGGACCTCGATGTGGCGGGGCGCCTCGAGGTACTTCTCGAGGTAGACGTCGCCGATGCCGAAGGCGGCCTGCGCCTCGCGTTGCGCCGTGCGCAGCGCCTGCAGGAGTTCGTCGCCCGAGCGGACGATGCGCATGCCGCGCCCGCCGCCACCGTTGCTGGCCTTGATGATGACCGGGTACCCGAGTTCGGCGGCGACCTTCTGCGCCTCCTCGTCGCTCTCGACCGGTCCCTCGCTGCCGGGCAGCGTGCTCACGCCCGCCTTCTTCATCGCGCGGCGGGCCCGCGACTTCTCGCCCATCAGCCGGATGACCGACGGGCTCGGCCCGATGAACTTGATGTGGCAGGCCTCGCACACCTCGGCGAGGTAGGCGCTCTCGGAGAGGAAGCCGTAGCCCGGGTGGATGGCATCGGCGCCGGTGATCTCGGCGGCGCTGATGATGGCGGGCACGTGCAGGTAGCTCTCGCTGCTGCGGGCCGGCCCGATGCACACCGCCTCGTCGGCGAAGCGCACGTGGAGGCTGTGCTCGTCGGCCTCGCTGAAGACGGCGACCGTCTTGATCCCCATCTCGCGGCACGCGCAGATCACCCGCAGCGCGATCTCGCCGCGGTTGGCAATCAGAATCTTCTTGAACACGCGATCGTCCCTGTCTAGCGCGCGCGCACGGCGAACAGCCGCTCGCCGTACTGCACGGGCTGGCCGTTCTCGACGAAGATCTGCACGATCTCGCCGTCGTACTCCGAGACGATCTCGTTCATCAGCTTCATGGCCTCGATCAGGCACAGGACCTGGTTCTTGCGCACCGTGTCGCCGACGTTGACGAAGGGCGACGCGGTGGGCTCGGGCGCGCGGTAGAACGTGCCGACGATCGGCGACTTCACCACCGCGAGCTCGACGCCCTCGGTCTCGGTCACCTCGGGCGCCGACGCCTCCGGGGGTGCCGGGGCGGCGAGCAGGCCGGGCGCCATGACGGGCATGGGGATCGAGTGGCCGGGACCCACGACCACGGCGGGGGCGTCCTGGCCCTTCTTGCGGACCCGCAGCTTGACGCCTTCCTGTTCCAGCTCGAACTCGGAGAGCTCGTGTTCACGGACCAGGTCGAGGATCTGCTTGATTTCGTCGAGTGTCATCGTCAGTGTGCGGTCGGCCAGCCGAGGGGCACGTCGGTGATCGATTCGTGTCCGTCCACCGTCACCACGACATCGTCCTCGATGCGGATGCCGGCGCGGCCTGTCACGTATGCCCCCGGTTCGATGGTGCAGGCCACGCCAGCCTCGAGGGGGGGCTGGGCAGCGTCTTCCGGCCGAGGGCGCGCCAACCGCGGGGCCTCGTGTACTTCGAGGCCGAGGCCGTGTCCCGTGCCGTGTCCGAATGTCTCCCCGAGGCCTGCAGCCTCGAGCACCTGCCGGGCTGCCCGGTCCACGTGGGCCGGCAGCACGCCCGGGCCAACCGCGGCGCATCCGGCCTGCTGCGCCGCGCGGACCGCGTGGTACTGGCGGTCGACCTCGGACGAAGGGTGCCCCAGACTCACGGTCCGGGTCAAATCGACGCAGTATCCGCCGTACACGCCCCCGAAGTCCAGCACCACCACATCGCCGGCCTCGAGGCGGCGGGCGGTCGGGCGGGCGTGCGGGAAGGCGCTGCGGGGCCCGCTGGCCACGATCGTGTCGAACGCGGCCCGCGAAAACCCGACTGCACGGACCCTTGCGTCGATCTCGGCCGCCACCTCGAGTTCCGTCCGTCCGGGCCGGGCCACCCGGTCGGCAAGGATGGACCGGGCCGCGTCCGAGAGGCGGGCACCGCCCTCCCGCAGGAGCGCCAGTTCGACCGGATCCTTGACGCGCCGCAGGCCTTCCACCACGTCGAGCGGGGTCTCGACCAACTCGCCGCCCCACCCTGCCGCCTCCAGCGCCGACTGCATCTGCCGCGCGTCGTGGAGCGACAACGCACGGCTCTCCACCACCAGCCGACGGGCGCCCAGGAAGACGCAGTGGCGGGCGATCCACGCGGGCGTGGGAGTGTCGGCGGTGTGGACGGGGGTCAGCAGGTCGGCGCCGACCTCGGCGGCCCGAACCGCGGCTGCCGCTTCGTAGCGGGGATCGACCAGCAGGTGGAGGTGGCCGTCGGCGGTCAGGACACCGGCGCCAGCGGTCGCCTCGAGCCCCGAGAGATACCGGAGGTTCGGCAGGTGCGAGACGACGAGCAGGTCGGCCTGCGCCGCCCGCAGGGCGGCCGTGGCACGGGCCAGCCGATTGCGGAAGTCGAAGGGCGGCAGGGGGTCCGGGGCGCGCACGGCGCCCCAGTGTAGTCCCGGACGGGAGGCGCCTACGACGGCAAGCCGGTGAACAGCGAGGCGCGGCGGGCCCGGACGTTGGCCAGCAACTGCTCGAGCGAGGCCAGCGCCGGCGCCGTGTCGGGCTGCGCGGCGTCCTCGATGGCCGCTTCCACGGCCAGGTCGGCCATCGCCATGCGGACAGCCGTGACCTCGCTCGTCGGTGGCTCCAGCGACGCGCCGGGCGCGGTGCCGGCGCGCGTGAAGACCTCTTCGAGGGCCGACGCCAGGGTACCCTGCCACGGCGTCGCGGACGGGTCGGGCTCGGTGGCGTCGCCGAAGGGCACGGGATCGACACCCGTGGCCTCGCGCTCGGCGAACGATGCCGGCACCGGCCGCTCCACCTCCTGGCCCAGCACGTCCTGGAACGGCGTCGTGGACACCTCGTCGGCTCCTGGCAGCGTCCAGGCCGCCGAGGGGCCGTCCTGCGATGCCCACGCCCCGGCGGCATCGTCGCCCCATGAGGCGCCTGCGGGAGACGCGTCGGACTCCGGGATGGGCAGCTCGCCCCACCCCGAGAACGGCACCGGATCACTGGCGCCGGTGCCGACATCGCCGAAGTCGCTCCAGAAGCCCGAAGGCGGCGGATCGACCGGCGTGGCCTCGATCGGCGCAGCGGCCTCGACCCCGGCATCGGCGTCCGACATTGGCGTCGATGCAGCAGGCGCGGCCACGGCAGCCTCGTCGATGGCCGATGGCAGGAGGCTGGCCAGGGGCGCGTCGATGGTCGGGGCGTCCCAGATGCTCGCCGGCGGCATCTGCGACACCGCGGCCTGCCCCCCGTCGCTCTCGGGGTGTTCCCCGGCGGGCGGATCCAGGGCCCACGAGAAGACGGGCGCGGCGTCGGTGACCGGGTCGCTGGTGAGCGGAGGGGCCGGCACCGGCCAGATGCCGGCCGGCTCCTCGCCCTGCACATGGGGCGGCGTGAAGCACATCGTCGGCGCGTCGCCGTGGGCGACGGCGACCGCCGTGTCCGCCTGTTCGGAGGCCGGAGGGTGCGGCAGCGGAGGGGCCGCGTCCGGGATCGGCGGCGGTTCCGGCAGCGACCAGTCGGGCCCGAGTCCGAACTCCTGCGGCCCGTCCACGCCCGTGCCCATCGCGCGGGCCAGGAGATCGCCGGCGATGTCGGCCGTGTCGTCGGTCGTCGGCGCGTGCAGGACGAGGTCGGCCGAGGGCGGCGGCGGCGGTGCGGCGCCTGCCGCAGCGTGCGCGGCCTGCAGCGCCCGGACGGCGGCGAAGTTGTCCGGGGCCTGCGCCACGGCCTGCTCGAGTTCCTCGAGCGCACCCGCCAGGTCGCCGGTGTCGAGAAGCGCGCGCCCGAGGGTCACGCGCGCCGACACGTAGGCGGGATAGCGCGCCAGGCCGTCGCGGCACACCGCGATGGCCTCGTCGAGGCGTCCCGCGCGGCGATGTTCCTCCGCGAGGGCGGCAAAGGCGGCCGGCGTCGCATGCGACTGCATGCGGCGCCGGAGCTGTTCGAGCGGGTTCCCCGTCGGCATGACGCGGCGTTCCTGGCTGGCTCGCGGGCTACGGGCGCGCGAGCACGTCGATCTGCTTGGTCACCGAGACCTTGTTGCCCAGCGCGTTGGTGACGGTGAGCTTCACGAAGTAGTCCCCGCGCTGCGGGAACTGGTACTTGATGACGCGGCCCTGCAGGATGATGCCGCGATCGTCCATGTTCCACTCGTACTGCAGCGTCGGCGAGTCGTAGCAGTCGGACGGCGCGGTCGCGTTGAGCGGGCAGTCCTTCGACAGCCCGGCGTCCAGCGTCACTTCGTCCATGGCATACGGCTCGGTGGGTCTCCAGGAGAAGTTGGCGATCGGCTGGCCGGGGAAGACGATCGTCCCGAGCGGCACCAGACGGATGCTGACGGCGCGCTCCACCGCGTTGGCGTAGTCGCCGCTGAGGGGCGAGAAGGCGACCTGCACGACGTTGCCGCGGTCGGCGTTGCCGCTCAGCCCGCCGGGAGGCGCGGTGTACACCACGGTGGCGCGCCCGTCGCCGCCGGTGCTCAGCTGCTTGGACGACAGGCTGCCGAGGTCGACGATGGCGCCGTTGACGCGGATGTCGGCGCGCAGGGGCACGCCGGCCTTGGGCTCGCTGTTGGGCCCGCGCGCGGTGACGGTGATCTGCGACGTCGACATGCCATCGGTGTTCAGGACGTCGGGCGAGGCCAGCACCTGCAGGGACAGGCCGAGTTCGGAGGGGCCGGTCGCCTTCGGGATGTCGGGCTTGGACGTGCAGGCCGTCGAGACCCACAGGCCTGCCAGGGCAAGCAGCAGAAGCGAGGAACGTCGTGCGGTCATCATGGCTGCACCTGGCTTACTCGGGGTCCGCCCAGTCGGCGAAGTTGACGCTGATGGAGCCGGTCACGGTCGCGTCGCGGCCGGTCTGGTCCTTGCCGAAGAACGTGACGTCGGCAATCGTCGAGATGATCAAGGCGCCGCCGCGGATGCCCACCAGGGTGACCAGCGGCTTCTCGAGCTTGGCCTGGGCTCGCACCAGCGAGAACCCGATGCTCGACGCCGACTCGCCGATCGTGCCGGTGATGGCGCCCTCGAAGGCGTAGGGGACGTCCTCGCCGGGCGTGTTGCGGCCGTCGGTGCGGCGGAACTCGACCCGGTAGCGATTGAGCGTGATCAGGTTGTTGGTCGTCGGCCCGGTGGCGACGTCCTTCATCGCCAGCGACATCGTCACGCGGCCGTTGTCCTCGAAGATGCTCCCCTTGGTGAGCACGTCGGACCGCAGCACGGAGGTGTAGGTGCCGCTCTCGGCGCCGGAGGCGCCTTCGAGCCGCTGGATCACGAGGTAGGACGAGCCCTGCCCCGTCGTGACGGTGCTGCTGCAGCCGCCGGCCAGTGCAGTGGCGGCGAGCAGCAGGCCGAGGGCCGCGGCGCGCGTCGTGCGCGCCCGCCCACGCTGCGAGAGGTATCGCGAGAGTCTCATTTGACGGGTCCTCCGTCCCGCAGGATGCGCGGCGTGATGAAGATGAGCAGTTCGCCCTCGTCGTCGGTCGACGAGTCGCGGCGGAAGAGACGGCCGATGAGCGGCACCTTGTAGAGGCCCGGCGTCCGGTCCTCGGTGAACTGGGTGACGGCTTCGTTGATGCCGCCGATGACCGTGGTTCCCTGGTCGGCGACGAGCACGCGCGTGGTGACGCGCTGGGTGTTGATGGATCGGTTGCCGTTGGCCTCGACCTGGCCCGGCGAGCCGTTGTCGACGTCGACGTCGAGGATCACCGTGTTGGCCTCGGTGATGCGCGGGGTCACGTTCAGGGTGAGCGCAGCCGTCTTGAACTGCACCTGCGGCACCGGCTGGATCACGTTGACGCCATCGCCGCCGGCCGGCGTCTGCAGCGTCGTGTAGGGAATCTCCTGGCCGCGCGTGATCGTCGCCTTGACGTTGTTCTGGGTGACCACGCGAGGCCGCAGCATGATGCTCACGCGCCCCTGGGTCTCGAGGGCCGACAGCGCCACGTCGAGGTTGAAGGCGCCGTTGATGCTCCCGAGCTTGAGGAAGGCGTTGTCGGCGGCGGTGTTGACCGAGCCGGCCACGCCGCCGGCCACCACCGAGTTCGGGAACGCGAGCGGCAACGTGTTGCCCAGCTCGGGGGTCGCCTTGCCCCCGAAGCCCCAGAGCAGCCCGAGCTCGCGCGCCGCGCTCTTGGTGGTGCGCACGATCCGCGCCTCGATCTCCACCTGCGCCTGCGGCCGATCGAGTTCGCCGAGCAGCTGCTGCGCCTTGGTGATGCCGTCGGGGATGTCGAACAGGATCAGCGTGTTGGTGTTCTCGTCGACCTGCACCTCGCCGTACGTGGTGAGGCCGGTCTTGGCCACCAGCTGGGCGACGTCCTTCGCGTTGGCGTAGGAGAGGCGCACCGTGCGGTACTCCTTCTTGGAGACCGCCAGCTCGCGCAGGCGCTCCTCGGCCTGCTTGCGGCGATCGGCCGCCTCGGTCGAGAAGGTCGCCATCGGGGCGATGCGGACGATGGTGCCGTCGACGCTGTAGGCCAGCTGGTTGGCGCGCAGGATCATCTCGAGCGCCTGGTCCCACGGCACGTCGCGCAGCGTCACGTCGACCACGCCCTTGACGCCGGGGTCAATCACCAGGTTCAGGCCCGTGACCTCGGCAAACGTGCGGAGCACGGCGCGCAGGTCCACGCCCTGGAAGTCGAGCGAGATCGGATGGCCCGTGTACTTGCCACCGCTCATCGCCTGCGTCGTCGTCACGGCGGGCGGCTCGGTGGCCACCTGTGCCGACGGCACCGGCGCCGGCGTCGTCGTCCGTCGGACGGCGGGACGCGGCGCGGCGGGCGGCGGCGCCTCGGCGACCTTGGCGCTGGCAGCGACCGGGGCCGGGGTCGGGGCGGGACCCGGGGTCGGAGCGGGTGTCGCCGGACGCGTCGCCGCCCGCGTGACCGCCGGCGCCGGCGCTGCGCCGAATGCGCGGCTCAGTGCCTCGTCGTCGCGACGGGCGCGCTGCGACGGGTTACCGATCGTCACGACCAGCGAACGCTGGTCGGCGGCCGGCCGCACCTTGTAGAGGAAGGTGCCCGACAGGTCGATCACGACGCGCGTCACCAGCGGCGTGGCACTGTTGCGTGCGACGCGCACGCGCCGCACCAGCCCGGCGTTGACGGGCGTGGTGGCGGCCACCTTGTGGGCGACGCCGGCGAAGTCGAGCACCAGGCGTGCCGGTGTCGCGTCGGGCACCTGCACGGCGGTGGCCGCGAGCTTGCCGTCACCCTCGAGGGTGACCAGCACGTCGCCGTCCTCCCGGGTGGCCCGCACGGCGGTCAGCGTGCGTGCGGCCTCCGGGTCGGCGGCCTGACCGGCCGGCCTCGCGGCCGGTGCCGAAGACACGCCACCTGGCGTGTCGATGAGCAGGCGCTGTCCATCCTGGACCAGCTGCAAGACCTCGCGAGGCGTCACGGGGACGGCCGCCACCAGCGCCCGTGAGGGGACGCCGGCGACGAGGACCGCCGTGAGGGCTGCGAGGATCGGCGTGCGCGGGCGCATCATCGGAACTCCTCTGTGTTTCTCAGGGACTTGCGGATCTCCCGCTGCTTCACGGGAGACAGCGGATCCTCGACCCGCTGCAGGAAGACGACGGCGTCGGCGCCCACGACCTTGACGGTGCCGTCGTAGAGCGTGTCGCCGGGGTGGAGGGTGTAGGTCTTGTTGTCGGGGGCCTGCACGATGGCCAGCAGCGCCCCGTTGGTGCGCAGGACGCCGCGCACGCTCAGCTCGCCGATCAGCAGGCCGCGCACGCCGGAGGGTCGCCCGGCCATCGGCAGCCTGGACTCGCCGCGCGACATGAGGCTCACGAACGGGTCGCGGCGCCCCGCCGGGTCGTAGCCGGCCCGGTCCTCGGGGGCGGCCGGCGCCTTGGCTGCAGGCGCGGTCCCCTTCGGCGCGGTCACGGGAGTGGCGGGAGTCCTGGTGGTCGTGCCGGCGGCCTGGGCAAAGCCCGGCACGGCGATCGCGACCGACAACAGCACGACGCGGCAGGTCAGTTTCAGCAGCATGACGACACCTCAGCGCGCTGCAACGGGCGGACGGGCGCCGGCGCCAGCCGGGCGCGCCCCGGGCCGGGCGCCGGGCGCCGGCGCTTCCATGAGGACGAACGTGGTGACGGTGCACTGCGCGTCCACGGTGGCCGGCGATGGCTCGGTGGTCGCGTGCGCCTTGATGTTGATGCCGGAGATGTTGATGATGCGCGGCATCCGGCTGACCTTGTCGAAGAAGGCGCCGAGGTCGTGGTACGTGCCCTCGAGCTGCAACGAGATGGGCCATTCGGCGTGCTGCTGCCGCTGCGCCACCGGCTGCGGCTTGAAGCCGCGGATGGTCAGGTTGGACTGGGTCGCGAGCGTCTGGATGCGGCGCAGGAGATCGCCCACGTCCTTCTGCTCCGGCAGCACGTTGCGCAGTGCGGCGAGCCGTGCGTTCAGCTCCGCGATGCGCGAGCGGAACTCCGGCAGGCGTCGCTCCTCCACACGAGCGCGGGCGATGCCGGTCTCGATCGTCCGGCGCTGGGCGTGCGTGCGGGCCACCTTGGCTTCCATGTCCACGGCGTACATGTAGTGGTGCGTCGCGACGAGTCCGGCGCCGAGCACCACGTACAGGGCCAGCTGGCCCCACCACGGCAACTTGTTCAGTCCGAGTTCCATGGCAGGCTCCTCAGCGACCGACCGGCGGCCGGGCAGCGGCGCCAGGGCGAGCGGGCGCCGCGTCGGCGGGCGGCTCGATGTCGCCCATCGGGAACGTGGCGCGCACGGTGAACTTCATCAGGTCGGCCTGCCCGCGCCCGCTCTCGATCTCGCTGCTGACGATCTCGACGGGGCGGCTGAACACGCCGGAGTTCTCGAGGTTCCCGATCAGGTCCGACAGCGCGGTGAGCGTGGTCGTGCGGCCCTCGAGCGTGACGTCGGCGCCCGCCTGGTTGAGGGTCGTGAGCCACAGGCGGTCGGGCAGCTGCCTGCTGACCTGGTCCAGCAGGGTCACCGGCGAGCGCTGGCCCTTGCGGAGCTGCTCGATCAAGGCGACGCGCTGCTGCAACAGCGCCGTCTGGGCCTCGAACCGCGCGAGTTCCTCGGTGACGGCCTTGAGCCGCTGCTCTTCGGCGCGCGCCGCGGCCAGCTGGCGGTCGGCATTGCTCTGCTGCGCCTGCAGGTCGAGGTGCCGGTAGCCGGCAGCGGCCACGCACAGGGCGACCAGCGCAGCCCCGAGGATGTGGACCTTGTTGGCGCTCAGACCGGAGAACGCGGGCGCGGCGGTCCGCTGCTGTTCGCTGGCGAGGAGGTTGACGCGAATCATCGGTCCCCCTTCCTTCGGAGGGCGAGGCCAACGGCCACCGTGGCGGCGGCAGCAGCCTCCGACAGCACGGGCACGCCGAATTTGGCGGCGTCGAAGCTGACGGTCTTGAACGGGTCGAGCAACTCGACCGGGTATCCGAGGCGTTCCTGCAGGGCTTCCACGAGGCCGGCGACCTGCGAGGCCCCGCCGGTCACCATGAGCAGGTCGATGTGGTCGGCCCCGGTGGTGCCGCGGAAGAAGTCGAGCGTCTTCTGCACCTCGAGCAGCACGGCCTCGGTCACCATCTGGAGGCTCGGGCCGGTCTGCGTCGGGTCGAGGCCGTCGGCCGGATAACCGCGCTTGAGCAGGTCGGCGCTTTCCTGCGCGATCTGGAAGTCCTTCTGCAGGGCCTCGGTGTAGGCGTTACCGCCGATCGGCACGTCGCGGGTGAACAGCGACTGGTCGCCGCGGACGATGTTGATGTTGATGGCGCTGGCCCCGATGTTGAGCAGGGCGACGATCGCATCGCGGGTGCCGTAGTTGGCTTCGTAGGCGTTCTGCAGCGCGAAGGCATCGACGTCGACGATGGCCGGCAGCTTGCCGGCCTGCGCGATCACGCCGGTGTAGTCGGCGATCGTCTCCTTCTTGGCGGCCACCAGGAGGACGTCCATGGTGGCGCCGGCGGCGGCCTTGGGCGGCCGGCTCAGCACCTGGTAGTCCAGGTTGACGTCCTGGATGTCGAATGGGATGTACTGCTCGGCCTCCCAGGTGATGGAGGTCGACAGTTCGGCGTCGGTCATCGCCGGCAGCGTGATCTTCTTGACGATGACGGCGTTGCCGGACAGGGAGGCGGCGACCTCCTTGTTCTTGATGCCGAGGCGGTCGAACAGGCGACGGATCGCGTCGGCGACGGCGGTGCCGTCGATGATCGCGCCGTCGACGATGGTGTCGGGCGGCAACGGCTCGACGCCGAAGGCGACCACCTTCCAGCCCTTGCCCGAGGCCTTGAGCTCGACCGCCTTGATGGCGCTCGACCCGATGTCCAGCCCGACGACGGGTTTCTGTTTGCGGAACAGCACGCCGACCTCACCTGTGAATCCGGGAACTCCCACCGCTGGCGTCATGCCCGACGGCAGGTTCGTAACCGCCACACAGAGAGGCAAGGGCGGTGCCAACCAGAAATGCAATCGGCAGTCGCCCAAATTGCTCCACCGTGGCCGAATCCGCACGCGGAGGTCGTCGGTAGGCTGGCAGTTTTGTGACAGGGGGTGCCGGCGTAGCGACCATCGGCTACCCAAGGGCAGTCAGCCGCCGGGGCCTACTGAAGAGGTGGTATCGTCAGGGGTTGGAAAGTCTGGCGGTGGGGCGGGCGTGGGCCCGCGTACCAGGGTTCGGGGCGGCGGCGACGCCGCCTCACCGCGAAGTTGTTGACAGCCCTCGCATGAGGCGCGTATCCTCTCCTTTTGCTGTGTGTCAGCAAGGAGCAAAAGGGTCATCATGAGCACGTTCATTCCGAGCGCCAAGTCCATCGAGCGACGCTGGCACGTCATCGATGCGGCAGGCCAGTCGCTCGGGCGGGTGGCCAGCCTGGCCGCCAAGGTCCTGCAGGGCAAGCACAAGCCGACCTACACGCCGTACATCGACTGCGGTGATCACGTCGTCGTGGTCAACGCGGGCCAGGCCGTGCTGACCGGGCAGAAGGAAGAACAGAAGCTGTACCGGTATCACTCCGGTTACGAAGGTGGGTTGCGTGAAGAGCGCGCCAAGGACCTTCGGAAGCGTCGCCCGGCGCGCCTGATGGAGGAAGCCATCCGCGGGATGCTCCCCAAGACGAAGATGGGCGACCAGATGTACCGGAAGCTGAACGTCTACGAGCGCGCCGACCATCCGCACGCGGCGCAGAAGCCCCAGTCCCTCGAGGTCGAGTAACCACCGTGGCAGTCATCCAGTACTACGGCACCGGGCGTCGCAAGTCCTCGACGGCTCGTGTTTTCCTGCGCCCTGGCTCCGGCCAGATCACGATCAACCACAAGCCGATTGCCGACGCGGTCAACACCGAGTCGCTGCGCCTGCAGGTCCGCTCGCCGCTCGTGCTGACCGAGACCCTCGACAAGTTCGACGTGGTCGCGACGACCGCCGGTGGCGGCATCTCGGGCATGGCCGGCGCGCTGCGCCTGGGCATCGCGCGGGCGCTCTGCCTGTACAACGCAGAGCTGCGCGGGCGCCTGAAGAAGGCCGGCCTGCTGACGCGCGACCAGCGCGCCAAGGAACGCAAGAAGTACGGCCTGGCTGGCGCGCGCAAGCGCTTCCAGTTCAGCAAGCGCTAGTGCAGGACCCGGGAGCGACGCCGTCGCTCCCGGCGCAGGAAGCGAGTCCGGGCCATCCGCCCGGAACGTAACGACATGGGACGCAAGAGGCGTCCGAGAAGGTGTTGGAGGAAGCTTGACCCCGATCGCTGTCAAAGACCTGCTCGAGGCTGGTGTGCACTTCGGCCACCAGACCAAGCGCTGGAACCCGAAGATGAAGCCGTACATCTTCGGCGAGCGCAATGGCATCTACATCATCGACCTCGGCAAGACCGCGCGCCTGTTCCGCGACGCCGAGCAGTTCGTGATGCAGCTGGCCAGCGAGGGCCGGACGCTGCTGTTTGTCGGCACCAAGCGGCAGGCGCAGGAAGCGATTGCCGAGGAAGCCGCCCGCTGTGGCATGTACCACGTCAACCAGCGGTGGCTCGGCGGCCTCCTCACCAACTTCTCCACCATCCAGCGCTCGCTGGCGCGCCTGCGCGACCTCGAGGCCATGGAGACCGACGGCCGCTACGACATGCTGTCGAAGAAGGAGATCGCGCGGCTCGAGAAGGAGAAGCGCAAGCTCCAGAAGAACCTCGACGGCATCCGTCACATGGATCGCCTGCCCGACGCGGTGTTCATCGTCGACACCAAGCACGAGCAGATCGCCGTGGACGAGGCCCGCAAGCTGAAGATCCCGGTCATCGGCATCGTCGACACCAACTGCGATCCGGATCAGGTGAACTTCGCGGTGCCGGGCAACGACGACGCGCTCCGCGCCATCCGCCTCTTCGCCTCGCGCATCGCCGACGCGGTGATCGCGGGCCGTGGCGTCCGCGAGTCGGCGCAGGCCGAGGCGCCCGTGGTGGTCGGACCCGATGGCGAGGCCGTCGGCAAGTCCGGCGAGCCCCTGCGCGCCCAGCAGCGGCAGGCGCCTCGCGTCGCCGCCCCCAAGTCCGAACCCGCCACGCCGGCCTCGGTGTAATCGAGGCCGCCCGTCGCGGCGCTGTGTCCGAACGCCGGCCGACCGCAGTCTCGGCCGGCGTTTCGTGTGTCTGCCGGGGCGCCTGCCGGCGCTCCACTCTTCGTCCTCTTCCTGGAATCCACACCGATGGCAATCACCGCTGAGATGGTCAAGAACCTGCGCGAGCGTACCGGCGCGGGCATGATGGAGTGCAAGACGGCGCTCACCGAGAGCAACGGCGACGTCGAGGCCGCGATCGAGTACCTCCGCAAGCGCGGACTCGCGCAGGCCGCCAAGCGCGCCGGCCGCGTCGCGTCGGAGGGCGTGGTCGGCATCCGCCTCAACGACGACCGCACGCTCGGCGTCCTCGCCGAGGTGAACTGCGAGACCGACTTCGTGGCCCGCAACGACGGCTTCAAGGCCCTCGTCGAGGAGATCACGAACACGGTGTTCACGAGCGACCAGCCGCATGCCGCGCTGGTGGCCGCCGACGGCCCGATCGGGCAGCGCATCACGGCCGAGATCGCCAAGGTCGGCGAGAACATGGCCGTGCCGCGCACCGCGAAGCTGAGCGCCGACTACGTGGGCAGCTACAGCCACATGGGCGGCAAGATCGGCGTGCTGGTGCAGATCGACGGCGCGAAGGGCGAGGCGACGCAGCACGAAGCCTTCAAGGCGTTCGTGAACGAGCTCGCGATGCACATCGCCGCCGCCGCCCCGGCCTACACGACGCGCGCCGAGGTGCCGGCGGCCGACGTGGAGAAGGAGAAGGAGATCTACCGCGCGCAGATGGCCGAGTCCGGCAAGCCGGCCAACGTGATCGAGAAGATCATCGAGGGCAAGCTCGGCGCGTTCTACGAGCAGGTGTGCCTGGTGGACCAGCCCACGATCCGCGACCCGAAGGTGAAGGTGTCGCAGGCCGTCGAGGCCGTCTCGAAGGCCATCGGCGCGCCGGTGGCCATCAAGGGCTTCGCGCGCTTCAAGGTCGGCGAGGCGAGCCAGGCGTAAGCAGGCTCAGGGCTCAAGGCTCAGGGCTCAGAAACACCACGGGCGCCTCCTCACCGGGGCGCCCGTTCTGCGTTTGGTGTCTCGCGGGTTGCGCTCCAAGCCTCGAGTGCTGAGCAGTCAGCGTGCTGGATGCTCTCTGAGCCTTGAGCCCTGAGCCGTGAGCCCGTCGTCACCACCGAGCGCTCCCCTGCCGCCCGTCGTGCGTCTGCGCGGTTATAATCTCGCCCGGCATGTCGTCACGTCCCGCGTACTCCCGCGTCCTTCTCAAGCTGTCCGGCGAAGCACTCATGGGTGACCAGGGCTATGGTGTCGACCCCGCCGTGGTCACTCGCATCGCCGAGGACGTGGCCGAGATCCGCGCCATCGGCGTCCAGGTCGCGATCGTCATCGGTGGCGGCAACATCTTCCGCGGCATGGCCGGCAGCGCCCGCGGCATGGATCGCGCGACCGCCGACTACATGGGCATGCTCGCGACGGTGATGAACGGCCTCGCGCTGCAGGACGGCCTCGAGCACCACGGCGTGCCGACGCGGGTGCTGACCGCCATCGAGATGCGCGCGGTGGCCGAGCCCTTCATCCGACGCCGTGCCATCCGCCACCTCGAGAAGGGTCGCGTGGTGGTGTTTGCCGCCGGCACCGGCAACCCGTACTTCACGACCGACACGGCTGCCGCGCTGCGCGCGATGGAGGTCAAGGCCGACGTCATCATGAAGGCGACCAAGGTCGACGGCATCTACACCGCCGACCCCAAGAAGGACCCCACTGCCACCCGGTACGATCGCATCACCTACCTGCAGGTCCTCGAGCAGGGGCTGCAGGTGATGGACGCGACGGCGATCTCCCTCTGCATGGACAACAAGATGCCCATCGTGGTGCTCGACCTGAACGCACGCGGCAGCATGCGCCGCGCGATCATGGGCGAGCCGGTGGGCTCGCTGGTCACGGCCTGAACACGGAGCAGGACACACGACGATGGACGTCTCGGATCTGAAGTCGCTGTACGACGAGTCGCGCAAGCGCATGGGCGCGGTGGTCGATCACCTCAAGCGCGAGATGACGGGCGTGCGCACCGGTCGCGCCTCGACGGCGCTGCTCGACAACGTGCACGTCGAAGCCTACGGCACCTCGATGCCGCTCAACCAGGTGGCGCAGCTGTCGGTGCCAGAGTCGACGCTGATCGTCGCGCAGCCCTTCGATCAGAGCCTGATGGGCGCGATCGAGAAGGCGATCCGCGCCGCCAACCTCGGGCTCAACCCCGCCAACGACGGCAAGGTCGTGCGCATCCCCCTCCCCGCCCTGACCGAGGAGCGCCGCAAGGAACTCACCAAGGTGATCCACAAGCTGGCCGAGGAAGCCCGCAATGGGGTGCGCCAGGTGCGTCGCGACGCCAACGACCGCCTGAAGAAGCTGCTCAAGGACTCGGCCATCTCCGAGGACGACGAGCGCCGCGGGCTCGACGAGGTGCAGAAGATGACCGACCAGCACGTGCACCTGATCGACGACCTGCAGAAGAAGAAGGACCAGGAACTCCTCACGGTGTGACCCGCCCCACCGTCGCCATCCTCTTCACCGGCGGCACGATCTCGATGCGCATCGACGCGCGATCGGGATCGGCCGTCCCGGCCATGCGCGGCGACGACATCCTCGCGCACGTCCCGCAGCTGGCCGACGTCGCCGACATCGAGCTCGAGGACGTCTCGCAGCTCCCCGGCCCGCACGTCACTCCCGAACACATGTGGCGACTGGCCCGCCGCGTCGCCGCCTGGCTCGAACGTCCCGACATCGACGGCGTCGTCGTCACGCACGGTACCGACACGCTCGAGGAGACCGCGTACTTCCTCGACATCGCGTTGCGCACCGACAAGCCGGTGGTGCTGGTCGGGGCGATTCGCACGATGTCCGAGCCGAGCTGGGACGGGCCGGCCAACCTCGTGCACGCCGTCCAGGTCGCCGGCGCCGCCGACTCGCGTGGGCGCGGCGTGATGGTGGCCATGAACGAGCAGATCCTGTCGGCTCGGGAGGTCGAGAAGGTGCACACCGAGGCCGCGGCGTCGTTCCAGTCCCGCGAGTTCGGCCCGGTGGGCGTCGTCGATGCCGGCGTGGTGCGCTACCTGCGCGACACGCCACGTGAGCGGGCCTGGAGCGACCCGGAGGCCGATGGGCTGCTGCGGGTGCGACGACTCGAGCCCGACGTGGACCTCATCAAGGTCGCGGCGGGCGCCGACGGGCGCTTCGTGCGCTGCTCTTTGGCCAGTGGCGCCAAGGGCCTGGTGATCGAGGCGCTGGGACGCGGCAACGTGCCGCCCGCGATGCTCGACGACCTGGCCGCGGCGGTGCGGGCCGGCCTGCCGGTGGTGCTGACCTCGCGCTGCGGCGCCGGGAGCGTGCGCGAGCGCTACGGTTACGAGGGCGGTGGCCGCGGCCTGCGCGACCTGGGACTCATCTTCGCCGGCCGCCTCAGTGGCGTGAAGGCGCGCATCAAGCTGATGCTGGCGCTGGGCCACACGCACGATCACGAGGCGCTGCGCGCGATTTTCGATGACCCGATGGCGTGACGCGGGCCCAGGGCTCAGGGCTCAGGGCTCAGGGCTCAAGGCTCAAGGCTCAGAGAGCATTCTGCACGGCAAGGACGACGAAAACGGGCGCCCCGGTGAGGGGGCGCCCGTGGTGTTTCTGAGCCCTGAGGCGTGAGCCCTGAGCCTACTCGTCCCCGAAGCTGATCCCGAGCGACTTGGCGGTGCGGACGACGTCGCCGTCGGCCGGGACGAGGCGCATCTTGCCGCCGACGTCGGCCAGGGGCACCGACCCGATTTCGGGCGGGTGGAAGGCGACCATGCGGTCGCTCTCGCCCTTCATCAGCAGTTCGACGGCCATCGCGCCGAAGCGCGTGGCGAGCATGCGATCGAAGCTGGTGGGCGACCCGCCGCGCTGCAGGTGCCCGAGCACCACCGTGCGCGTCTCCTTGCCGGTGAGCTTCTCGAGTTCCGCCGCGATGCGGTGCCCGACGCCACCGAGCCGCTCCACGTAGCCGCCGTCGGCCGCCTTGACGAGCGACACCTTGCCGCCCTTGGGCACGGCGCCCTCGGCGACCACCACGATGCTGAACTTGGCGCCGAAGGAATCACGCTCCTTGATTCGCCGCGCGACGGTCTCGATGTCGTACGGAATCTCCGGGATCATGATCACGTCGGCACCGCCGGCCACGCCCGAGTAGAGCGCGATCCAGCCGGCGTACCGGCCCATCACCTCGACGACCATGACGCGCTGGTGCGCCTGCGCGGTCGTGTGGAGGCGATCGATGGCGTCGGTGGCGAAGGTGACCGCCGTGTCGAAGCCGAAGCAGTTGGTCGTGCCGACGATGTCGTTGTCGATCGTCTTGGGCACGCCGATGATCGGCATCCCCTTCTTGTTGAACTCGTGCGCGATGGAGAGCGTCCCATCGCCGCCGATGACGACCACGCCGTCGATCTTCAGCTTGTGGAACATCTCCATGCAGCGCTCCGCGTAGTCGCGCGGGCCGTCGGAGGTCTCGATCGGCTTGAGGAACGGGTTGCCGCGGTTGACCGTGCCGAGGATCGTGCCGCCGAGGCGCAGGATGCCCGTCACGTTGCGCGGCGTGAGCACGGTGTGGCGGTTGGTCTCGAGCAGCCCATCGAAGCTGTTCTCGAGGCCGAGGCACTCGATGCCGTGGTTGTACGACGACTTGACCACGGCGCGGATGACCGCGTTCAGGCCGGGGGCATCCCCGCCACCGGTGAGTACACCAATCCGACGGACCTTGCTCATACGAAGACGTCTATCCTCTGGAGTGATCGGGAAATCCGGCGCTCGCGCACACGGAAGACTGCTGAAGTATAAACGCAAACCGGGCGCGCCCCGCCGGGAGCGCGCCCCATGACAGAGCCGACCGTGCGTGCCGCCTCAACGCGGCTGGCGACGCGTCACCTGATCCCAGAGGGTCGCCGCGCCACCACCGACCGCCGCGCCGATGAGCGCGCCCTTCTTGCCGCCGGTGGCTGCGCCCACGCCGGCCCCGACACCTGCCGCCGAGCCGATGATGAGCGCGCTCTTCTGCCACGAACGCCGCGACGGCCGCTGGATCTCCTCCACGTCGTCGTACACGACCCGGCGCGCTGCCGGACGGCGCACGACGGTCCGCACCGGGGCGGGACGCGGATCACTCGACCAGGCGACGGGGGCGGGTGCCACGGCCATCGGAGCCGCCGCAGGAACCACCATGGGCGCATAGGCGGGCGGCGCCGCCGCCCCGGGCGCCGGCGCGAGCGCCGCCTGCACCGCCGGGCCGGGGGCCGTCACGCACTCGACCTGCGGGACGAGGGTGTTGCCAACGACCACCTGTCGGAGGAGCGGCTGCTGCCCGGTCGGGCAGGACAGGAGCACCGGGGACGACGCCGCGGCCGTTGTCGGCGGCGGCATGGTCGTCGTGGCCGACGGTGCGGGGGCGCAGGCGCCTGCGACGAGCAGCATGGCCACAGCGGGCAGGGCACGGGGTGCGACGATGCGGGGAAGGAACGACATCTGGCCTCCTCGGCGGCTCAAGGCTCGGGACACGTCATCCACGTCCCGAGAGGCTGCCTGCCCTCCTTGCACCAAGGCGCGTGCCAGCGCCGTTGGCCTCTCCGGGCGGCAGGCCGGGGCCTCGGGAGTGACGCATGCCGGTCGAGGTGCGACCTGACGGCGACACCTCGACCGGCGATCGCGCCCCAGGGACCGGCCAGTTGGTCCCTGAGGCGCCATGGCCGCCTACCCGCGACGCCTCGATGCCGTCATGGCGAGGAGCGCCCCGCCGACCAGCATGAGAGACGTGGGTTCCGGCACGTCGCCTCCCCCCGTGTCGCCACCGTCCCTGGGGCCGACGCCGCCGAGCCGGATTTGCCGAACGTCCTGCAGCGCCCCGTTGGTGAGGATCAGCACCGTGTCGATGGCATCGCCTTCGGTCGCCTTGATCCCGAAGAAGTTCTGTCCACCGGCGTTGACGCCGAACTGGAAGGTGTAGGTCTCCCCGAGCGCGCTGAGGGCCTTGATGGTGGCCACCCCATCGGCGCCCGCGTTGAGGTTCGCCTCGAACTCGGTGAAGTACAGGGCCGGGTCGAGCGCATCGACAAGCAAGCGGTCGAATCCGGTGCCGGCTTCGTCCTCGACGCGCGCCTGCCCCGCGGCCGGCGTCACCAGGTCGACCGTGCCCGTCAGGTTGAAGATCGTTGCGGTCTGGTTGGTCGCCCCCTGCACCATCAGGCCGGGGCCACTCAACAGCCCGTCACCGTTGAAGAGCAGGTTCTCGTCGGGTTGGACGAAGTTGGGTGCCGCCAGGAACAGCAGCGCAGCGTCGGCCTGGGTTGCCATGCCGAACATCAGGGCGCCCGTGCACAGCGCGGGGGTGAGTAGACGAAGCATCGACGTGTGTCCACCTCCTGGGCCTGGAACAGGCCCGGTCCAGAAGGAGCAATGCACGTGCCGATGACCACTGCGCCCGCAGCCTGCACGCCGGCCTCCCGGTGTGATGCAGACGGCATCACCGCGCGAGCCGGCCATGCAGGTCAGGTAAGCGGAAGCGCACGCGGCAGCCCGACGGCGAGCCGGCCGGCGCCGCGAACCTACCGGCCCTGTCGACGGGCAGAAACGACGAACGCCGCACCGGCCAGTGGCTCGTGCGGCGTCATGAGGAGATTTGGTGGACGGCAGGAGGCTCGAACTCCCGACCTCCGCGTTGCGAACGCGGCGCTCTCCCAGCTGAGCTAGCCGCCCACTCCCTGTCGAGCGGCCCCGGGCGGGGCCGCGTCGGCCTCAGGCAGCGTCACCGCGCCTCGACCGAACGCAGAGTGTAGCACACTCGAGGGGGCCTTGGGCCTTGGGCCTTGGGCCTTGGGCCTTGGGCCTTGGGCCTTGGGCCTTGGGCCTTGGGCCTTGGGCCTTGGGCCTGCATTAGGCATTCGGCATCCTGCATTAGGCATTCGGCATTCGGCATTTCTATAATGCCCCTACCGTGCCCATCTTCGAATACCGCTGCGACCACTGCGGCCACCGCTTCGAAGCCATCGTCCTGAACGGCAAGCAGCCCGAGCTGTGCCCGGCCTGTGAGCACCCCGAGCTCCGCAAGCAGATCTCGACCTTCGCAGCACATGCGGGCGGTTCGGCGGTCGCCGCCGCCCCGGGTGCCTGCGGCAGTTGCGGCGACCCGCGTGGTCCCGGCAGCTGCCGCATGCACTGAGCCCGGAGCCGAGCCCTGTTCCACCTCCGCCGCCGCTCTGCCGTCGCCGTCGCCGATGCGCTCGACCACCTGGCCGGCCTGTCGCGCGCGCTCGGGCGCACCCACGACGCCGCTCACTGGGCCCGCGTCTCGACCGCGATCCGGCGCATCGCCGACCATCAGTCGCGCACGCCGTGGAGCCTCATCCGCCGCTCGCTCGACTCCCAGGGCCTGTTGACCGCCCGCGACGCGGAGTTGCTCGAGCGGCTGCGCCGCATCGACCACGACGAGATCGCGCTCCTGCACCGCCGGCTCCCGGCCGGCGCGCGCGCCTTGATCCGCCACGGGCAGCATCCCCTGCGCCACCGGGTCGCCGACGAGGATCTCCTCCTGGACGCCGACCTGGCCCGCCACCTGCCCGACGAGCTGGTCGACGCGCTCATCCCGCCCGACGCCGACGAGGGACACGTGCCGCTGGGACGCGCGTGGATGCAGGCCAAGCAGGCCCGCAAGGAGCTGGCGGCGGCCGCTGGCGCCCCGGAGGCATGGCACCTGCTCGGCGGACTCAGGCGGACCGACCCGCTGAGCCCTGACGTGGCCGTCCTGGCCGTGACCGCCGACCCGGAGGGCTGGGTGCGACGCGTGGTGGACACGTTGCCACGCGAGGTACTGGTCGTGGCCGGGTCGCGTGGGGTCGCCCTGGCCGCCGACCCGGAGCCGATCGTCGTGCACGCGACGACTCCCGATGCGGCGCCGACGAGCCTGCTCTGGTACACGGGGCCGCGCCTGCACGTCCGCGCCCTTGCCGCACGGGCCACCGCGCGCGGCTTCACGCTGTCGCGCGATGCGCTACTCGAGGGCGATGCCGCGGTGCCCGTCGTCGACGAGGCCGCCGTGTACGAGAGGCTGGGGTTGCCCCTGGTGCCCGTGGAGTTGCGCGGCCGCCCCGACATCCTGGCCACCGCCGACGCCGGGAACCTGCCGACCCTGATCGAAGTGGCGGACATCCGCGGCGACCTGCACATGCACACGGTGTACAGCGACGGCCGCGACAGCGTGGCCGGCATGGTGCACGCCGCACGAGCGCTCGGCTATCGCTACATGGCGATCACCGATCATTCCCCGACGTCGCGCGCGTCGCGGGTGCTGAGCCTGGAACGGCTCGCCGAGCAAGCCGAAGAGATCGCCGCAGTGCGGGCGCTGGTCCCCGACATCACCATCCTGCAGGGCATCGAGTGCGACATCCAGGAGGACGGCAGCCTCGACGTCCCCGATTCCGTGCTCGAACGCCTCGACATCGTGCTGGCCTCGATGCACGAGAGCTTCGGCCACTCGCCGGCGCGCATCCTGCAACGCTACGAACGGGTCCTGGCCCATCCGCTCGTGAACGTGATCACCCATCCCGCCAACCGGTCGCCCGGGCGACAACCCGGCTACGCCCTGGCCTTCGCGCGTCTGTTCGAAGAGGCCGCGCGCACGGGGACGGCGGTCGAGATCGACGGCGCCCCGGGCCACCTCGACCTGGACGCGCCGCTGGCCGAGCTCGCCGCGTCGATCGGCGCGCCGATCCTCGTGGACAGCGACTGCCACATGGCCGAGCGGCTCGGGCGGCAGATGCGGTTCGGCGTCGGGTTGGCCCGGCGCGCCGGGCTGACCAGGGCGCAGGTGCTCAACACGGGCAACGTCGACGCCATCCGGGCGTTCGTGGCCGCCAAGCGAACGGGCCGCCGCTGAGGCGGCGCACGGGACACGACCATGCACACGAGACGCTTCTTCCTGTCGGCCGCCTGCCTGGGCCTCGCGACGATCGCCGGTCCTGCCGAGGTACTGGCGCAGGGAACGGGTGACGCACTCGCCCGCTCCATCCAGGCGCACTATCAGCAGGTGAAGGACTTCACGGCTGCCTTCGAGCAGTCGTACGTGGGCGGGGCCCTGAAACGGCGCACCGTCGAGCGGGGGACAGTGGCCATCCGGAAGCCGGGCCGGATGCGGTGGGACTACGAAGCGCCGGAGAAGAAGCTGTTCGTCGCCGACGGCATGCGGATGTACTTCTACGTGCCCGCCGATCGGCAGGTGCGCGTGAGCGCCATGCCCGAAGCCGGACGGGTGCCGACGCCGATCCTCTTTCTGGCGGGCCGCGGCGACCTCCTGCGCGACTTCACCGTCGAGGAAGTCCAGGCTCCGATGGTCGGCACCCGCGCCCTGAAGCTGCGGCCGGTGCGCAAGGAGCCCGAGTACGAGACCCTCACGCTGGTGGTCGACGCGACGACCTTCGTGATGCGCCAGTTGATCGTCGTCGACGGCCAGGGAGGCACTTCCACGTTCAGCTTCACCAATCTGCGCGAGAATGTCGGCGTGGCCGAGGGCAAGTTCCGCTTCTCCATGCCGAAGGGCGTCGATGTCGTCACGCAGGAGTGAGTCGCGGCGGCGCCTGCCCGGGGCGCGCCTGGTCGCGGTGGCCGTTCTCGTCCTGGCGACCGCCTGTGCCAGCGCGCCCAAGCCCTACAAGGTCGGGGAGTTGGCCGAGCAGCGCGAGGACTTCGATCAGGCAATCGTCGCCTACACGCAGGCGGCGGTGGCCGACCCCGACAACCGGGAAGTCACCACCGCATTGAAGCGAGCGAAGCTGCGCGCCTCGGCCGCGCACTACGCGAAGGGCCGCCGACTCTCGGGCGCGGGCAAGTACGAGGAGGCGCTCGTCGAGTTCCAGCTGGCGCTCGAGCTCAATCCCGCCAACGGCGACGCCGAGGGCGCCGTCCGCGAGATGCGGACCGCGCTGCGGACCAAGATGGCGGTGCGCAAGGAAGGCACCACGCAACTGGAGTCGCTGATCAGTCGCGCGCGGGCCCTGCCGCCGCAGGGTCGCGACCTGCCCGACGTCACGGTGCCCGACTCGCTGGTCTTCCGCGACGCCGGCAGCCGCGACGTGCTGACGTCGCTGGCGCGATTTGCCGACATCAGCGTCGTGTTCGACCCCCAGTTCCGCAGCGTGCCGCTGTCGATCGACCTGCGCGGCGCGACGCTCCCGACGGCGCTCGACGCGATCGGCCGGGCCACCGGCACGTTCTGGCGCACGACCGCCCCGCGCACCGTCACCGTCGTGCCCGACACGGCAGCCAAGCGACGCGAATACGAGGAAGAGGTCATCCGCACGTTCTACCTGAGCAACGCGGACCTCAAGGAGACGCTCGACCTGCTGCGCATCGTCGTCGACGCGCGGCGCCTCTCCCCCATCACCGCGACCAACGCCATCTCGATCAAGGACACGCCGGAGCGCATCGAGGCAGCCTCGCGGCTGATTGCGGCCATCGACAAGGCCCGCGCCGAGGTGGTCATCGACGTCGAACTGCTCGAGATCGACCGCACCCGCTTCAAGCAGTACGGCATCCAGATCCTCTCGCCGGGCACCGATGGCGTCGGTATCGGCGGCCAGGTGGACATCAACCAGGAGGGCGGCCTGACGCTCGAACAGCTGACCAACCTGGGCAAGGGCGACATCTTCTTCACGAACCTGCCGGGCCTCTACTACCGCCTGCTCAAGCAGGACAGCGACACGCGCACGCTGGCCAATCCACAGCTGCGTACGTCGGACGGCCTGCCGGCCCAGGCCAAGTTCGGCGAGGAAGTGCCGGTGCCGCAGGTCACCTTCGCGCCGATCGCGACCGGTGGCGTGAACCAGCAGCCCATCACGTCGTTCACCTACCGCAACGTCGGCGTGAACATCGACATCACGCCGCGCACCCATCACAACGACGACGTGACGCTGGCGGTGAAGATCGAGGTGAGCAGCCTGTCAGGCACCGGCTACTCGGGACTGCCGACGTTCGGCACCCGGTCGATCACGACGACGATTCGGCTGCGCGACGGCGAGACCAACCTGCTGGCCGGCTTGATCCGCGACAACGAACGCACGGTGCTCAAGGGCATCCCCGGCCTCAGCGACATCCCGGTGGTCGGCAAGATCTTCGCGAGCAACGAGCGCGAGACCCAGCAGACCGACGTGGTGCTGATGCTGACGCCGCGGATCATCCGCGTGCTCGACCTCGACGAGGACGACCTGCGTCCGTTCCTCGCCGGCCGCAGCGGCGGCCCGGCCTCGGGCGGCTTCGACGTGCCGCCGACCGTCACGCCCCTGCCCTTGCGCCCGTCGCAGCCCGCGGCGGCCCCGCCCGACGGCGACGGGCCCGGCGCGCAGTTCCCGCAACTACCGGCGATTCCCGAGCAGCGCACCTTGCCGGCGCCGCGCCCGACGCCGGTCCCGCCGACGACGACGCCGCCACGCTGACGACGTCTGACGCCGGACGCTTCAGGTTCGGCATTCGGCGTTCGGCGTCACTCACGCGCGACCTGCGCGCCGAGCGCGGCGAGTCGCTCGACGACCTGCGCGTAGCCGCGTTCGACGGTTTCGAGCGGGCCGACCACGCTCTCGCCTTCGGCCGCCAACCCGGCGGCAATCAGCGCCATCCCGGATCGCAGATCACGCGTGTCGAGTTGTCGTCCGCGCAAGGGTGTCGGTCCGGTCACCACCATCCGGTGCGAGTCGCACAGGAAGATGTCGGCTCGCATGCCGCTCAGTTGCTCGAGCGCGAACAGGCGCAGTTCGTACATCCAGTCGTGAATCAGTGTGCGGCCCTCGGCCTGCGTGGCCAGCACCGTGAACAGGCTGACCATGTCGCTCGGGAATGCAGGCCACAGGCCGGTGACCAGGCGGCCCATGCCCACGCACCGCCCCGGCCTGACCTGGACGCGACCGCCGTCGACGGTGCAGGGCACCTGCATCCGCCTGAGCACGGACACGATCGGCTCCATGTCCTCGGCCTCGGCGCCGCGCACGTCGAGGCTGCCGCGCGTCACCGCGCCGACCACGGCCCATGTCCCGGCCTCGATGTAGTCGCCGCGCAGCGTGTGGACGGCGCCGTGCAACCTCGACACGCCATGGATCCTCAGCCGCGAGGTGCCTGCGCCCTCGATCTGCGCGCCCATGGCGATGAGCAACTGGCACAACTCGACCACGTGTGGCTCCGTCGCGACGTGGCGGATGTCGCTCGTGCCCGTGGCGGTCGCCGCCGCCAGCAGCGCCAGTTCGGTGGCCGTGACCGACGCCTCGTCCATGTAAAACGAGGCCCCGACCAGGCCGTCGGGCGCCTCGAAGGCGTGCGCCCCGCCGCCCACGCGACGGGCGCCCAGCGCGGCGAGCGCCTGCTCGTGCGTGGCAATCGTCCGGCGCGACGGGAAATCTCCGCCCGGGGGCGCCAGTTGTACGCGTCCCCGGCGCGCCAGCAGCGGGCCGAGCAGCAACACGGACGCACGGACGCGACCGACCAGGCGCGGGTCGGGCTCGGTGCCCGGCCGCTCGGGGCCGCGCAGCACCAGCGTGCCGGTGCCGCGGCCCTCGACCGTGCTGCCCAGTCCCTCGAGCAGGTCGAGAAGCACCTCGACGTCGCCGATGCGCGGCACGTTGTGCAGCGTGACCGGCTCGGTCGTCAGCAACGATGCGACGATCAGCGGCAGCGCCGCGTTCTTGTTGCCCTCCACCGTGACGATGCCCTCGAGCGGTCGTCCACCCTCTATGCGCAGCACGGACATGTCAGCGATGCCTTTCCGATGAATCGGCCCAGTCGCCGAGGTACACGATCTCTTCCTCGAGCCTGACGCCGGTGCCGGCGTGCACGGCGTCGCGGCAGCGCTCCACGAGGCCGCGGATGTCGGCGGCCGTCGCGCCGGGCCGGGCGACGATGAAGTTGGCGTGAAGCGGCGAGACCTGCGCCCCACCGGCCTGCTCGCCCTTGAGGCCCGCCTTGTCGATCAACGCTCCCGCCGACCGGGGCACCCCGTCGGGCACCGGCGCCTCCGGCCCCGGGTTCTGGAAGATGCAGCCCGCGCTGGCCTGGTGCAGGGGCTGGGTGCGCTTCCTGAACGCCAGCGACTCGCGCGCCACGAGCCGCAACTGCTCCGGGGCGGCGCCGGGCGCGACGTCGAACACCACCGACAGCGCGACCTCGCCGGAATGCTGCAGTCGGCTGCGGTCGTACCCGAAGGCCATGTCGGCCGCCGGCACGTCGACGACCGCGCCCGACGGCTGCAGCAGGCGGACCTCCCGCACGTGCTCGCTGATCAGGCGGCCCTGGAAATGGGCGTTGCCGCAGATGGCGCCCCCGACCGTGCCGGGCGTGCCCGCCCACGACTCGAGGCCAGCGAGCCCGCGGCCGACCATCCACCGGACCAGGCCGTTGATCGTCACGCCCGCATCCGCGCGCACGCCATCGTCGCCCTCGGCCCGCACCTCCCCGCCGTGCATGCGCAACACGATGCCGCGCGCGCCGCGGTCGGCCACCAGCACGTTGGAGCCCCCACCCAGCACGGTGATCGGAAGATCGTGGGCGCGTGCAATCGCCGCCGTAGCCACCGCGTCGGCGGCGGTAGCCACCGTCACCAGTACCTCCGCCGGACCACCCACCCGCATCGTCGTGAGACGCGCCAATGGTACGTCGACCTCTACCTGCCCGGCCGTCAGGGACTTCCGCAGGGCGGCCACCACCGCGGCCCGCTGCTCTCGCGTCACGTCCACCTCCATGGTTCCATGGCCAGAAGGGCCCGCATCGCCTCGGCACGCGTGGTCGGCGCGAAGCGGACCTCGTCGCCGGGAGCACGCTGGGCGACATGCGGCAGGTCGGCGGTGATCACCACGGCGACGACCGGATACCCGCCCGTGGTCTGCCGCTCGGCCAGCAGGAGCACGGGCGCCCCCGACGGCAGCACCTGCACGGCTCCGGTCACGGTGCCCGACGACGAACGCTGCGGCATCGCGAGCGCGACCGGCGGCCCTTCGAGCGGGCAGGCCATCCGTGTGGCCGACGAGGCGACGCGGTAGGTACCGGCGCAGAGGGCAGCGTAGGCGTGGGAGGCATGCTCGACGTCGGGTCCCGGGAGGACGCGGAGCACCGGAGACGGCGCCGGCGAAGGCGCCACGTCGGAACGCGGCGCGCCAATCATGCGCGACGCGACCGCGAGTCGCGAGCCATCGGCCAGCGCGCCCCGGCGTGGCAGCAGGGGCCAGGCGCTGCGACTCCCGAGCACGAGCGGCACGTCGAAGCCGCCGCGCACGGCCAGGTAGGCGCGCGCGCCGGCACGCCGCGCGCCGAACGCCAGCACACCGCCATCGGCGATCCCGAACCGCGTCTCCATCGGCACGGCTCGCCCGTCGACGGTGAGGGCGAACGGCGCGCCGGTGACGGCCGCCTGCAGCGGACCGACGGCGCGGTACGTGCCGCCGACCAGCGTGATCTCGAGCGCTGCCTCGCCGGCCGCGTTGCCGACCAGCGCATTGGCGCGATGCAGCGCCGGCAGGTCGAGTGCCCCTCCCACGGGCACCCCGAGGTGCTGCAGGCCCCAGCGCCCCTCGTCCTGCAGGGTGGTGTGCAGGCCGGCGCGCGTCAGTTGCAGCGCGTCAGGCATCGGCGTCGACGAGGCGCACGCGCATCCCGGGCGCAAGGACCGCCGGCGGGACGCGCGCCGGATCGAAGAGGGCACCGTCGGTCCGGCCGACCAGGTGCCATCCCCCCGGACTTTCCCACGGATAGATGCCGACGTACTCGCCCGCGATCGCCACCGAGCCAGCCGGCACGCACGCTCGCGGGGTCTGTCGACGCGGAAGACGCAGCCCGGCATCGAGCGGCCCGAGGTACGGGAACCCGGGCAGGAAGCCCACGAAGTGCACCACCAGATCCGCACGCGTGAGCCGGCGCACGACATCGGCCGCGGGCAGCCCGCATGCGCGGGCGACGTCGTCGAGGTCGGGCCCGGCCGCGCCGCCGAAGGTCACCACGAACTCACTGGTCGCCGACGGGGTCGAGGTCGGGATGGCCGACGTGGCAGCACGCGCCAGGGCGCGCTCGACCAGGCCGACGTCACATCGGCGGGGGTCGAGGTGCACCACGAGGTCGCGCATGCCGGGCACCACGTCCCGCACACCGACGATCGCGGCGGCCCGCACCGCGTCGGCCAGCACGTGCACGCGCGCGTTGGCGTCGAGGGGCGACTCGTCGAGCACGCGCACCGCCAGCGCGCTGTCACCGACGAACGCCAGTTGCCAGTGCTCGCTCACCCCTGAGGCCCGGCGCCAAGCGCCTCGAGCAGCCGCGCGTGGATGTCGTCGAAGCCGCCGTTGGACATGACCACCACGAGGTCGCCCTCGCGGGCCTCCTGCGCGACGGTCGCGATGATGTGCGCGGTGCCGTCGATGTGGCGAGCCCGCCGGCCTGAGGCGAGCAGGGCGTCCACCAGTCCGGGCACCGACAGTCGTTCCTCGGGCGGCAGGTTCGTGCGGTAGGCCGAGGCAATCACCACCTCGTCGGCATCGCCGAAGGCCCCGGCGAAGGCGTCCTGGAACACACGTCGACAACTCGATGCCGACCGCGGCTCGAAGACGGCCCAGATGCGCGCGCCGGGATGGGCGCGCCGCACGCCCCGCAGCGTCTCGGCAATCGCCGTCGGGTGGTGAGCGAAGTCGTCGTACACCGAGACACCGCGCGCCGTGCCCCGCAGTTCCATCCGACGCTTGACGCCGGCGAACCGCGACATCCCCTCGGCAGCCAGCGCGAACGGCACGCCTCGCGTCGCGGCGACGGCGAGCGCCGCGAGCGCGTTGCGCACGTTGTGCTCGCCGGTCATCGGCACGGTCGCATCGCCCAGCACCTCACCGCGCCTGACCACCTCGAAGGTGGTCGCCGTTGCCGACGGCCGCAGCGCGCGCGCCTGCCAGTCGGCGCCGGCCGTCAGCCCGAAGGTCTCCACCTGCCCGTATGCCGAGCGGCGCAGCGACGCGGCCACCGGGTCGTCGGCGCCGAGCAGGACGCGACCGTTCGACGGCACCAGGCGCAGCAACCGCGTGAACGCGGTGACGATGGCCTCGAGATCGGCGTAGATGTCGGCGTGATCGAACTCGACGTTGTTGACGATGACCGTGTGCGGCACGTACTTGAGGAACTTGGCGGTCTTGTCGAAGAACGCGCTGTCGTACTCGTCGCCCTCGATCACGAAGTCGCGGCCGTGCCCGAGCCTGTAGCTGGCCTCGAAGTTCGCGGCGATGCCGCCCACCAGCAGCGACGGATCGAGCCCGGCGTGGGTGAGGACCCAGGCTACCAGGCTCGTCGTGGTGGTCTTGCCGTGCGTGCCGCTGACGACGATGGGATGACGCTCCCAGAGGAACTCGTCGCGGATGCGCTCGGGCAGCGAGCAGTAGCGCTGCCGGCGCGCGAGCACCGCCTCGAGCTCGGGGTTGCCGCGCGAGATCGCGTTGCCCACCACCACGAGGTCGGCCGAGGGATCGACGTGCTCGGCGGCGTATCCCTCGTGGACCTCGATGGCCTCGGCGCGCAGGAAGTCGCTCATCGGCGGGTACACGCCGGCATCCGAGCCGGTCACGCGGTGGCCGCGCCGCTGCAGCATCGCCGCGAGCGTCGCCATCGCGGTGCCCGCCACGCCGATCAGGTGGATGTGCACGTCAGTTCCCCTTACGTGACGGCCGGCTCGTCGATGACCAGCCGCGGCTCGTCCCGGGCCTCGAGTGTCGCTTGCACGCCGAACGGCAGCGTCAGCATGGCGCCGGCCGTGTGCCCGCTGCGGATGCCCGCAACGACCGGGCCGTCGAAGTCCGTGAGCGCCTCGCGCACGGCGTCCACCGCCGTGACCGTTCCGCCCGGCTCGTCGCAGCCGGGCAACTCGTTGACGATGACGCCCCGGACGTGATCGAGCACGCCCGCATGCCGAAGCTGCCAGAGCATCCGGTCCAGCCGATACGGACGCTCGTTGACGTCGTCGAGGAAGAGCAGCGTGTCCTCGGCGGCGGACCACGCCCATGGTGTCCCGAGCAGCGCCGCGATCTGCGTCAGGGTTCCGCCTCGCAGGATGCCGCACGCCGCACCTGGTCGCACGACGTGGGCGCCGTCGGCCGCAACGGCGCCGAACGGCTCGGGCTGCGTGACGACGCGGAGGAAACCGTCGCGGTCGTACGCGGTGGGCCCGAGCGCAAGCCGCCCCTCGAGCATCGGCCCGTGGACGGTCACCAGTCCGGCGTGCCCCGTGAACGTGTCGAGCAAGGACGTGATGTCGCTGTAGCCGATGATCAGCTTGCGCGCGGCCCGGACGTCGGCCAGGTCGAGGTGAGGCAGCACCTGCGCGGATCCATAGCCGCCGCGCAGCGCCATCACCGCAGCGATCCGGGAGTCGTGCAGGTGCGCGCGCAACGCCGACGCGCGCTCGACGGCCGATCCGGCCACGTAGGGCGCGCCCCCCTGCGGCAGACTGGAGAGCACCGGTTCGAAGCCCAGGCGGCGCAACTCTTCGGCTCCCGCCGCCACGTCTTGCGTGCGGGGCCGACTCGCCAGGGCCAGCAACGCGATCCGGTCGCCCCGACGCAGGGCCCGTGGCCGCAGGAAGGGCCGCGTCGGCATCACGCGAAGTGCCGCATCTGCTCGGCCACCAGTGCGTGCTCGGCCGAGCCGATCACCTCGCGCAGGGTCGGCGCGGCGGGGGCACGGCGACGCGCCTCCTCCGAGAGGTACCGCGCCTTCAGGGCCTTGTGCCGCCCGAGTGCGTCGTCGAGGCGCGTGAAGGTGATGGACTCGTCCTCGACGGCGCGCACGAGGCCCTCGAGCGCAGCGGCCACGCGGTCGTGATCGCCACCGCACTGCAGGACGCCATCGCAACCGGCAACCACCGCGCGCGCGGCCGCCTCGCCCGGTTCCATGCGCAACGAGATCGCCTTCATGTCCATGTCGTCGGTCAGCACGAGGCCGCCGAACCCGAGTTGGCCACGCAGGCGCCCGGTGATCACCTCGCGCGACAACGTCGCCGGGTTCTGCTCGTCGAGGCTCGGCACCAACAGGTGGCACGACATGACCGCCGCGACGCCGGCCTCGAAGGCGGCGCGGAACGGCACCCACTCGACGTGCTCGAGGCGGTCGGGCGGCAGGTCGACGATCGGCAGGTCCTCGTGCGAGTCCACCGAGGCCTCACCGTGCCCCGGGAAGTGCTTGGCGCACGACGGCAGCCCTTCGCGCTGCAGGGCCTCGATGAACGCGACCCCGTGGCGCGCCACGCGCGCCGCGTCGTCGGAGATCGCGCGGTCACCGATCGCCGGGTTGTCCTTGCGCGTCAGTACGTCGAGCACCGGCGCGAAGTCGAACGTGATGCCCATCGCGCGCAGTTCCCGTGCGAGGGCGCGACCGAAGCGGCGCGTCAGATCGACGTCGTCGGCGCGGCCGAGCGTCGCGGGCGGCGGCCAGATCGTGAGTGGCGCCTTGACGCGCTGCACACGCCCGCCCTCCTGGTCGATGGCGACCCAGACCGGGCCCGAGGTGGACAGCTCCTGCGCCTCGCGCGCCAGCTCGGCGACCTGTGCCGGCTCGGCCACGTTGCGGGCGAAGAGGACGACGCCGCCGATGTCGAACTCGCGGGCCAGCGATCGGAGTTCGACGGGGATCGAGTGCCCGCGGAACCCGGCGAACATCAGCTGGCCGACCTCGCGGCGTCGCTCGCGGCTCATGACGCCGTCATTATAATGGCCGGGATCCTGCGTCCGGGACGCGCCCTCCCGTGCCTCGACCTGCCGTGGAAAACGTCGCCATCGCCCGCGTCCTCGCCGAGATCGGCGACCTGCTCGAGATCAAGGGCGAGAACCCCTTCAAGGTCCGCGCGTATCGCAACGCGTCGCAGGTCGTGCGCGACACCGGCGAGCGGGTCGCTGGTCTCGCACCGGCCGACCTGCGCGCCCTGCCCGGCATCGGCAAGGACATCGCGGCCCGCATCAGCGAACTGGTCGAGACGGGCGGCTCGACGTACCACCGGGAACTCGCCGCCGAGTTTCCCGCCGGTCTCCTCGACGTGCTGCGCCTGCAGGGCGTCGGCCCGAAGACGGCTGCGCTGCTCTACAAGGAGATCGGCGTCGGGTCGGTGGACGACCTGAAGCAGGCCCTCGCCTCTGGCGCGGTGCGAGCCGTCAAGGGCATGGGGCCCGGCAAGGAAGCGGCGCTGCGCAAGGCCATCGAGGATCACCAGGCCTTCGCCGGACGCTACCTGGCCTCCGAGGTCTGGCAACAGGCGGCGGCGCTGCTGGCGCACCTGCGTGCGGCCTGCCCCGGCGCGACGTTCGACCTCGTCGGCAGCCTTCGTCGGGGGGCCGAGACCTGTGGCGACCTCGACGTGCTCGCCACCGACGCACCGCCCGAGGTGATGGATCACTTCGTCGCGTTCGCGCGCGTCGAACGGGTGCTCGGGCAGGGGCCGACCAAGAGCAGTGTCCGCCTCGGCAAGGGCCTGCAAGCCGACCTGCGGGTGGTGCCTGCCGAGTCGCGCGGCGCCGCGCTGCAGTACTTCACGGGCAGCAAGGCCCACAACATCGAACTGCGCGATCGCGCCGTGCGCAGGGGCCTCAAGCTGAACGAGTACGGGCTCTTCCGCCTCGAGGACGACACGCGGGTCGCGGGCGACACCGAAGCCGGCATCTACGAGGCGCTCGGCCTGCCGTGGATCGCGCCGGAACTGCGCGAGCAGCGCGGCGAGTTCGACGCGGCGCGCGAGGGCCGCTTGCCGGGGCTCGTCGAGCGGGCCGACCTGCGGGGCGACCTGCACTGCCACACCACCGCCACCGACGGCAAGGACACCATCCGCGCCATGGCGCTCGCGGCGCGGGACGCGGGCCTGTCCTACCTGGCCATCACCGATCACAGCCAGGCGCTGGCGATGGCCAACGGCCTCGACGAGCGACGCGCCCTGGCGCACGCCGCCGAGATCCGCGCGCTGAACGACGAGCTCGACGGCATCACCCTGCTGGCCGGCATCGAGTGCGACATCCGCCCGGACGGCACGATGGACCTCGCCGAGGACTGCCTCGCGCAGCTCGACGTCGTCGTGGCCTCGGTGCACTCGGCTCTCACGCAGGAACCTGCCCGCATGACCGAGCGCGTCCTGCGCGCGCTCGAGTGCCCGTGGGTGGACGTCCTCGGCCATCCGACCGGGCGCATGCTCCTGCGGCGCGAGGCGTCGGCCCTCGACGTGGAGGCGGTGATCGCGGCCGCCGCGCGGCTCGGCGTGGCGCTCGAGATCAACGGACAGCCCCACCGGCGCGACCTGCACGACGCGCACGCCCGGCTGGCGCGCGACCGGGGCGTCAGGATCGTGCTTTCGAGCGACGCGCACGGCGTGGGCGGGTTCGAGCACCTGCACTGGGCCACCTTCACCGCACGCCGGGCGTGGCTCACGCCCGAGGACGTGCTGACCTGCCTGCCGTTGGACGCCCTCCGCGCCTCGCTGCGCCGACACCGGAGCCAGCCATGACCGCCCTCGAGCAACTGCGCGCGCTCTATTTCAACGCGACGCAGGCCACGATCCAGGACGACTTCGTCGCGGCGATCGACCTCTTCAAGCAGTTGACGGCCGAGGAAGACCGCGAGAAGGCCGCCGTGTTCATGGAGGGCATCGCCGAGATGCGCCGCGAATGGAGTCCCGGCCGCCCGGCCGGCGGCGGCAAGAAGAAGAACGTCAAACGTTAGACGTCACACGTCAAACGTCAGTCACTCCTTCCGCGACTGCATCACCGCCAGTTGCTTGCGTGCCGCGATGCGCACGCTCTCGGGCACGTTGCGGTCGACCGAAAGGCCCTTGATGTCGCGTTCGACCAGCCGCATCAGCAGCGGCAGCGACACGGCGGTCGGCGTGCGCGGGTTCTTCACGAGCGCCGCCACGACGGTGTAGTTCTTCGTCCAGTTCCGGCTCGTGCCGATGATGCGGAGCACCTCGTCGGACACGTTCTGCATGCGCGCGAAGTTCTCCACTTCCGTGTCGGTGAGCTTCGGGCTCGCGAGCACCGCCGACGCGACGATCCGGTTCGGATCCCGGACGAGAATCGCCCGCTGCTCGCGCCGTCCCAGCGTTGCCAGCTTGATCTTCTCCGGCACCGGCAGCGAGGTCAGCAACTGGTGGACTTCCTCCTCGTCGTCGGGGAACTCGCCCTCCAGGATCGCGTCGTCGGCCTCGACTCCGGCGTCGGCCTCGCTGGACGCCGACAGGTGGATTCCCTCTGACGCCGCCGCGTCGGGCACGGGCGGCGGGGCCTCGTACCCGGGCGTGGGCGGCGGCGCCGGCGCGGGACCGCGCCGGGCGAGGAACCACGCACGCAGCGGCGCCGGCGGGTCGGCGCGCGTGAAGAAGTCGTCGACGGCGTGGGCGGGTAGCGCGTCGATGGTGGCCGAGGCCAGCGCCGCGACGTCGGGGTCGGGATCGCTCGTGAGCAGGGCGAGCAGGGCCAGTCGGTCGAGCGCGTCGGTGGTCGCGAGGCCGCGGGCGGCCAGCGTCCGCACGTCGCGCGGCACGCCATCCTTGAGGAAGACCTCGACGAGGGGTGAGGCGACCCCGAGGAACACGCGCCGCCCTAGGGTTCCTGGAACTGCGTGGCCGTCGACGGCAGGATCGTGGCGCGCGCCACCCGACCGGCGGCGCCGAGCGCCTTGCCCGGTCGGCCGTTCAGTTCGTAGGCGAAGCTGCCGGCGTCGCCGACGACGATCTGCAGGCGCTCGCTCGCGTCGACGGTCACCGACTCGCCGCTGGCGATCTCGCGCGCCACCCGCACGGTGCCGTCGGCCGACACCTGCACCCAGCAGCGCCCCTTCGGGGTGACCACGAGGCGCAGGGGCGCCTTGGGCGCTTCCGGCGCCGGTGTGGCTTCCGGCGCCACGGCCAGCGTCGTCGTGGCGGCGGGCGCCGGCGCGGCCGGCTCGGTGGCGATCGGCGCCGGCCCGGACGTCAGCGGCTCCGGCGCGGCGGCGGCCGGCGTGACGGCGGGGGCCGCGGCGTCCTGCGGCGACGCGCCCGCCGCACGCAGACCGAGCCACTCGGGCTTGAACAGGTAGGCCAGGACGAGCGCGAGCGCGATGGCGGCCAGGCCGCCGAGCAGGATCCTGCCGACGCCGACGCCGTCGGACTCGACCGACACGACCTCGTCGATCGGCTCGTCGCGTTGGCCCGGTTCGTCGGCCAGGAACTGCGCGACGGCCGCATCCGGGTCCAGGCCCACCAGCGACGCGTACGAGCGGATGAAGCCGCGCGTGAAGATGCCGCCGGGCAGCTTGTCGTACTGGTTCTTCTCGATGGCATCGAGGAAGCGCACCGAGATGTTGGTCTTCTCTGCAATCGCGTGCAGCGTGACCTTCTGGCGCTCCCGCGCCTCCCGCAACCGCTCGCCGACCGTCACTGTGCGCGCTCCCCGTCTTGAAACACCGCGTGAACCTCCCGGACCAGCGCCGCCAGCGCGTCCCCGCCCCGCTCCCAGGCGTCGGCGAACACCTCGATGCCTGCCACTCCCCTCGCCCCGGCGGCTCGCGCCGTCGGGCAACGCGCGAGGCTGACGCCGCCGACGGCCACGACGGGCACGCGAGTCCGCGCGGCCCAGGCGGCCAGCGCATCGACGCCCGCCACCGGCGCGCCCGACGGTTTCGACCCCGACGGGAACACCGTGCCGAACAGGGCGTAGTCCGCCTCGTCGACCTCGGTGGCCGCATCACTGGCGTGCACCGACCGCCCGATGATCCAGCCTCGCGGCACCACGCACCGCAAGCGACGCGCGGCGACGCCCGTGCTGCGCAGGTGGACGCCGTGCGCGCCGGCCGCGAGGGCCACGTGCGCCCGCTCGTTCACGAGCAGGCGACAGGCCGAGCCCTGCAGCGCCGCAACCGCCTGACGCGCGCCCGACAACAGTCGCGCGTCCTGCCAGTCATGCGCGCGCACCTGCACCGCGTCGACACCCGCTGCAGCCATCGCCGCCGCGAACCGGACGAGGCGACGCTGCTCGTCGTCGGGACCACGGCCCCCGAGGCGCGGCCGATGCGTAATCGCCAGCGTACGCGGCGCCCACATGGCTCACGCGCGCGGCGTCGCCGCGCCGCGCGACAGCATCATGCCGATCTCGATCAGCGCGCCCGCCACGCTGACGATGCCGACGCCAGACACCGCCCCGCGCACGTACGGATGCGTCAGCCACGACGCCACCGACGGCGCCAGGGCCGCGAAGTAATTGCGGTCCCAGAACTGCGTCCACGGCGCCAGGATCAGCAGCAGACCCGCCTCGAGGAGGTACAGGGCCAGCAGCACGCGACTGAACAGGGAAACGACTAGCCTCCGGCATCGACGCGCAGCAGCCGATCGAGCCGCGCGCGCGCATCACGATAGTCCTCGACCTGGGACAGCAGGTCCAGCAACACGCCCACGGCGCGGTCGGTCTCACCGATCGCCTCGAGCGACTCGGCCAGATCGTACAGCACCGGGCGCTTGACCGCAGCATCGGGCACCGGCGCCATGGCGGCCTGCTCGTACCACGAGACGGCCTCCTGCAACTGGCCGCGCGACCGGTGCAGCTCGGCCAGCGCCAGGGAGGCCGCAAAGCGCGACCTCGGCTCGAGCGAGGCCCGCTCGAACGCCCGCGCTGCCTCGGAGGCGAGGCCCGCCGCGAGGAAGACCCGTCCGGCCGCGACCTGCTGCTCGGCAACGCTGCGATCGTCGGCATGGCGCTGCAGATCGTCGAAGACGGCGTCGAGTTCCGTCATCCCCTCGTGGGGCGAGGGGGGCGACGGTTCCGGCAGCAACGGCTCGTCGTGATGCGCCTCCTCGGCCAGCGGGGACACGCGCTCCGGGGCTGGCACGGGCAGCGCCCCCTGCGTGACCACGGCATCGGGGCTCGGCCGCGGTGCCGGGTCGGGCAGCACGGTGTCGAACTGGCGCAGTTCCTCGAGGAGTTGCGTGAGGTCCACCTCCTCCTCGACCACCGGCGTCGCGTCAGCAGCGGGCTCGTCGGACGGCTCGTCGGTCGGCCCAGGGCGGCCTGACGTCTCGGACATCACCTCGTCGCCCGCGGCACCACCCGCGCCGGTCGAACCCATGGGGTCCACGACGACCGGTACCACGCCACCGGATGGCTCGTCCGGTCCACCCGGCCGATCGCTGGCCGCATCGCGCTGTGCCTCGGGCTGCGAGTCCTTGGCGAGAGCCGGCGAGGGAATCCCGAGCCGCGAGCGCTCCCATCGGGCCGGGAGTTCCTCGGCGAACAGGTAGTCGTCCTCGGGGTTGCGTTCGCGCGGCCGCGCCTGCGGGCCGGTCGAATCGGACAGCCACGTCGAGGGCATCGCAAACGACGGTTGCAGCGGAGCATCGTCGTCGAGAGCCGGCTGCAGTTCGCTCAGCCGGGCAAATGGCGACGTGTCCACAGCCCGTGGCGCAGGCGGCTCGAGTGGGGCCGGCGGCGCGACAGGCGCCCGCAGTTCGGCCGGCGCGGGCGGCGCCACGACCGGAGGCACCTCGTCCTCGACCGGCGGCGCGGGAGCGGCGACAAGGGGCATGGGGGGTGGCGCGGCCGCCGGAGGCGGCGCGATTGCAGCACTGTCGACGTCGCGCCCGAGAATCGAGGCCCAGTCGAACATGGCACCGGCAGCAGCGGCAGTGCCGGGAACCTGGGCCGGGCCTACCTGATCCTGCAGCTCGACGCTCTCGATCGGGCTCGGCTCGCCGGCCGACGGCTGCGGCGGCTCGTCGCTGGCCGACTCCAGCGCGCCCCCGAGCGCCGAATCCGCCTCGATGCTCGCGTCGTCGCTCGGCAGCCCGCCGTCATCTCCGAACCCATCTGTCTCGATCGACGGGGCAGGCACCTCTGGCGCGTCGCTCCAGGACGCGGGCGTGGCGCCGGCAGTCGCGGCAGCGTCTGCCGCCAGCAGCGCATCGACGTCGAGCATGGCGATCGACGAGTCCCCGGTGTCGATAAAGGCCGCCTCCTGTGCAGAGGGCTGCTCGGGTTCCGGGATGCGCAGTGGCGGCAGGTAGCCGTAATCGTCGGGATGAGACGACGTCGGGAAGGCAGGCGCGACCGGCTCGACTGGCGCTGCAGGAGCGAACATCGCATCGGTGTCGTCAAGCGAGTCGCTCGGCGGCGTGAGCAGGTCCACCAGCACGCGATGCGGTTCGGGGTGGCCCTGGCGGTCGAGGATGTCGAGCAGCAGCGCGCGGTGCGGCTCCTCTCCGGCCTCGCGGACGAACAGGTCCTCGGCGACGGCGCGTGCCTCGGCGAACCGCTGTTCGGCCACGTAGGCGAGCGCCAGGCCGCGCTGGGCGCGCGACAGGCCCGGCAACCCGGCATCGACGCAGATCTCGACCCGCTGCAGGTGCATCGCAGTCGTCAGCAGCCCGAGCGACTCGCCATGCTCCAGGGCGAGCACCGCGTGCCCGGGCTGCCCTGCTGCGGTCCAGGCCGTGACCGCCGCCGCCAGGACGGCGCGCGCCGCGCCGGGCTGGCGACCCGCCAGTGACATACAAGGCGCCAGGACGTGCTCGGGCGGCGCCCCCGCCTGCACGCGCCCCGCGACGAGTCGCTGGAGGGCATCAGGCCGGGCCCGGCGGTACGCCAGTTCCACCAGCGCGGTGAGCGCCGGATCCTCGGCCGCGTCGAGCGACTCGCCGAGCCGCTCGGCCGTCGGCAGGTCGCCGCGATCCATCGCGGCCTGCACGAGGCGCAGGCGAACCGCCACGTCCTGGGGGTCGGCGTCGAGCACCGCCTGCCAGCGCTGGTCGGCGTCGGGGGCATGCGAGGCGTCGGCGGCCTCGGCGTCGCGGCGCAGGCGAGCGAGCCGGGCCTCCTGGGTCTCGGGCGGCGGTGCGATGGATTCGCTGTCGTCCGGGGCGCCCGGGCTGCCTGCCCACAGGCCGGGACGGGCAGGACGGACGAACGCCTGAGGTCCGGTCGGCAGAGGTGGCGCACCTGGTGACGACGGCGGGGCTCCGGGCGGCGCGGCGTAGGCGGGCGGGCGGACCGGCGCGGCCGACGGGCCCACCGGGGCGGCCTCGATCGCCGACAGCCGCTCGCGGGCGGCAAGGGCGCCGGCGGCGTCACCGCGGCGCTGCCGCAGGTCGGCGACGCGCTGGAACGCGACGCGTGCATCGG
The DNA here is from genome assembly GCF_016865485.1 of Luteitalea sp. TBR-22. NCBI lineage: Bacteria > Pseudomonadati > Acidobacteriota > Vicinamibacteria > Vicinamibacterales > Vicinamibacteraceae > Luteitalea > Luteitalea sp. TBR-22. The sequence goes on from NZ_AP024452.1 coordinate 3,707,227, forward strand.
CCTTCAGCTTGAGCTCGAGGGACACCTCGGCCAGTTGCCAGAGGGCGTGCTCGTCGGCCGGTTCGAGCTTGAGCACCTTCTTGTAGAGGGCAGCGGCCTTCGAGTGGAACCCCTCGACGAAGAGGTGATCGCCCCAGCGGGCGAACTGCCGCGCGGCCGCCTCGCGCTGGCCGGCCCGCTCGAACAGGTCGGCCAACTGCTTGACGAGCCCCCAGTCCACCGGCTCGAGGTAGGCCAGTTCCTGGTAGTGGGCGATGGCCTCGTCGACCCGGCCCTGGCGCAGCGCCTTCTCGGCCTGACGGGTCAGTTCCTCGCGCGTGCTCATCAGCCGTCGGTCTCGTCGAACTCGTCGTCCATCAACAGGTCGAACAGGGTCGCGGGGCGAAAGCTCCGCCGGTGCGCGTCGCTCAGCCCGTGCACGCGGATCGCCGCCAGGTGCTCCGCCGTGGCGTAGCCCTTGTGCCTGACGTACCCGTAGCGCGGGTCCTCACGGTCGAGGGCCACCATCAGGCGGTCGCGCGTCACCTTGGCGACGATCGAGGCCGCCGCGATGCAGGCGCACCGCTGGTCGCCCTTGACCAGCCCCTGGTGAGGCACGTCGAGCCCGGGGATGGCAAAGCCGTCCGCGAGCACGTAATCGGCCGCAGGAGCCAAACCCAATACTGCCTCCCGCATGGCGGCCAGCGACGCCTTGTGGATGTTGAGTCGGTCGATGTCGGCCGGCGACCGCGAGACGACCCGCCACGCGATGGCCCGGGCCAGAATCTGGTCGTGCAAGCGCTCCCGCGCCTCGGGACTGAGGAGCTTGGAGTCACGCAGGCCCGCGATGGGCCGATCGGGGTCGAGGATGACGGCGGCCGCCGTCACCGGCCCGGCCAGGCAGCCCCGGCCGACCTCGTCGACGCCGGCCACGCACAGGTGCCCGGCGCGCCGGAGCGCGTTCTCGAGGTTGCGGCGGGCGGTCGGACGCCCGAGGGCACGGCGCGCAGCCATGGCGGGGAGCCGCGAAGGGCGGAGGGCCGGCCCTGCCTCACGGACGGCAGGGCCCGTTGCCCCACCCGCCGCCGGGTCCGGCCCTGTTGCGGTGGGTCGTGAACGCGGCCCGAGGGCGCGACTAGGCCTGCGGGGTGACCTTGCGGGTCGCTTCCTTCATGCGGGCGGCCTTGCCGCGCAGGCTGCGCAGGAAGTACAGCTTGGCGCGACGGACCTTGGCGGTGCGCACGACCTCGATCTTGTCGATCACCGGCGAGTGCAGCGGGAAGATGCGCTCGACGCCCTGGCCGAACGAGACCTTGCGCACCGTGATCGACGCGCGCGTGCTGCCGCGGTGCATCCCGATGATGAGGCCCTCGAAGACCTGGATGCGCTCCTTGTCGCCCTCGCGCACCTTCACGTGCACGCGGACGGTGTCGCCGGACTTGACCGCGGGGCGCTCGGTGAGCTGGGCGGCTTCGATGGTCTCGATGGGGGTCATCAGTCTGCTCCGTTCCTCTCGCTGGCCGTCCAGGCGGCCAGCCATGTTCGCTCTTCGTCGGTCAGCGCCTCGTCAACCAGCAGGTCCGGTCGCCGTTCGTACGTGCGTCGCAGCGCCTGCTGGCGTCGCCAGCGGTCGATCTCGCCGTGGTGCCCCGACAGCAGCACCGCGGGTACGTCCAGGCCGCGGAAACTCGCCGGCCGCGTGTAGTGCGGGTAGTCAAGCAACCCGCGCGTGAAGGAGTCGCGCACCACCGACTCCGCATCCCCGACGACCCCGGGCACCAACCGCGCCACGGCATCGACGATGACGAGCGCGGCCAGTTCGCCGCCGGAGAGCACGTAGTCGCCGATGGAGACCTCCTCGGTCACCAGGCTCGCGCTCACCCGCTCGTCCACTCCCTCGTACCGCCCGCACAGCAACACCAGGTGCGTGCGACGGCTGTACTCCTCGGCCACCGCCTGCGTGAAGCGGCGCCCCTGCGGCGAGGGCAGCAGCACCGCATCCGGCGCGCCGCGGGTCTCCCGCAGGTGCTCCACCGCCCGGAAGATCGGCTCGGGCTTGAGCACCATGCCCGGGCCGCCGCCGAACGGCGTGTCGTCGACCACCTTGTGGCGGTCGGTCGTGAACTCCCGCAGGTCGTGGACCTGCAGGTCAATCAGGCCGCTGGCCACCCCCCGCCCCAGGACGCCGTCCTGCAGGCCGGCCCGCACCATGGCGGGAAAGATGGTCACGATGTCGATGCGCACGCCGCTTCGGCCCCGGGGTGTTGAGGTCCAGCAGCCCCTCGGGCGGCCGCACCACGATCAGGTCCGGACGCAGCACCGGGCACATCGCCGGGGTGAGCGGGACCTGCACTTCCTCTGCGCCGCGCTGCACCACGAGCATCCCGGACCCGCCGGTCGGCTCGACGCGAATCACCTGGCCCACCTCGTCGCCCGCCTCGGTCCTGACCGGCGCGCCGACGTACTGATACCAGTAGTACTCGCCCTCCGGCAGCGGCGCCAGCGCCGCCTCCGGAATCCGCAGCTCGCTGCGCCCCAGCGCCTCGACGGCCTCGATCGTGTCGTACCCGCGGAACCCCACGAGCGGCCGGCCGGCATGCGACCGGGATCGATCGATCTCGACCGTCACCACCTCGCTGCCACGCCGCGCATGCAGCGTGGCGCCCTCGGCAAAGCGCAGCTCCGGGAAGTCCGTCTCCGACTGCAGCAGCACTTCGCCGCGCAGCCCGTGCGGCCGGGTGATGCGCCCGACGAGGATCATGTCCTCCCAGGCGCTGCCCTGCGCCACGCCCGGTGCCTCGCCGTGATCACCCACGGTCAGCGGTTCGGGGCGCCGTCGCGGAACTCGACCTGCACCTTGCGGCCGGCCCGGTCGGCGGTGGCCTGCGCCAGCGTCCGCAGGGCCTGCGCGGTGCGGCCCTGCCGCCCGATCAGGCGCCCGAGTTCGCCCGGCGCCATGAACACCTCGACCACCGACACGCCACGATGCTCGGCCTCGGTGACCGTCACCTGCGAAGGGTCGTCGGCCAGCGCACGGGCGACGACCTCCACGAGCGCGCGTACGTCGCCCATCTACGCCGTCGCTTCGACGGCGGCCGGGGCCTCGACGGCCGGGTGCCGCTTCACCAGCGTGCGCACCGAGTCGGACGCCTGCGCGCCGACACCGAGCCAGTAGTTCAGGCGCTCGCGGTCGATCACGAACGTCTCCGGCGCCTGGCGCGGGTTGTAGTGACCGAGGATCTCGACGAACGCGCCCTCGCGCGCATTGCGCGCGTCGGTGACGACGATCCGGTAGTACGGGGACTTCTTGGCGCCCTGGCGGCGCAGCCGAATGGTGACCATGTGCTCTCTCATTACGGCGCGGTCGGAGACCGCGCCCGACCTACCTATCGCAGCCCGCGCTGCGCCTGCATGGCGGCCTTCATCATGCCGAACTGCTTGCGCAGCTTGCCGCCACCCTTCCCGCCCGCCAGCCCACCCATCATCTTCATCATCTTCTTCATCTCGAGGAACTGCTTGATGAGACGATTGACCTCCTCGACCGACCGGCCGCTGCCGCGCGCGATGCGCTTGCGACGGCTGCCGTTGAGGAGCTGATGGTTCCGGCGCTCCCGGGGCGTCATCGACAGGATGATGGCCTCCACGTGCGCCATCTGCTTGCCGTCGACCTTCCCCGCCAACTGCTGCTTCACCTGCCCCATGCCCGGCAACATGCCGAGCAGGTTCTCGAGCGGCCCCATCTTCTTGATGGTCTGGAGCTGCTCCCGGAAATCCTCGAGCGTGAAGTCGTTCTCGAGGATCTTCTGTTCGAGCTTCGCGGCGTCTTCCTGCGTGACGACCGACTCGGCCTTCTCGATGAGCGACAGCACGTCGCCCATGCCCAGCACCCGCGACACGACGCGATCGGGATGGAACGGCTCGAGATCCTCCAGCCGCTCGCCACTGCCCGTGAACGCGATCGGCACGCCGACCACCGACACCACCGACAGCGCCGCGCCGCCGCGCGCGTCGCCGTCCATCTTCGACAGCACGACACCGGTCACGCCGACGCGGCGGTTGAACTCGCCCGCGCTCTTGATGGCGTCCTGCCCGGTCATCGCATCGGCGACGTACAACTGGTCGGTCGGGACCACCGCCGCCTTGATCGCCTCGAGCTCCACCATCAGCTCGTCGTCGATGTGCAGCCGGCCCGCCGTGTCGACGATGACCGTGTCGAACCCGAGCGTCCGCGCCTCCTGCATCGCGCCAGCCGCACGCGAGACCGGGTCGAGGTTGCCCGCCGGATCGTGCACCCGCACGCCGGCCTGTTTCGCCACCAGGTTCAACTGCTCGATCGCGGCCGGACGACGGACGTCCGTGGACACGACGATCGGGTGCTTGCCCTGCTTCACCAGCCACCTGGCCAACTTGCCGGTGGTGGTGGTCTTGCCCGAGCCCTGCAGCCCGAGCATCAGAATCACGCGCGGCGTGGCGCCCGCCGGCGGCAAGCCGCCCTGCGTGTCGCCGAACAACGCCAGCATCTCGTCGCGCACGATGCGCACGACCTGCTGCCCGGGGCTGAGGCTCTTGAGGACCTCGGCATCCACCGCGCGGTCGCGCACCTTGTCGACAAACGCCTTGACGACCTTGAAGTTGACGTCGGCCTCGAGCAGCGCCATGCGGATCTCCCGCAGGGCCACTTCCACCGTCTCCGGCGTCAGGCGCACCTCTCTCCCGAGGTTGGCAAAGACGTCCTGGAGGCGGTTGCTGAGCGAGTCGAACATCACACACGTCCACCCGGACCGCGCAGCGGCCCTGTGGCAAACGCCGAGTGTAGCACGATTTACACGGGCACCGGGCACCGGGCACCGGGCACCGGGCACCGGGCACCGGGCACCGGGCACCGGGTACCGGGTACCGGGTCCTGGGAAGGCCGACCACGCCGCGACATTCCGGCATTCCCGGCATCGCGGCATTCTCAAGGGCGAGTAGACCTGCGGCTAGACACCCTTGAGCGTGTGCCCGAGCTTGGTCTTCTTGGTCTTCAGGTACTTCAGTGTGTGCTCGCCTGCCGGGATCTCCAGCGGCAGCGTCGAGGTGACCGAGAGGCCGTAGCCCTCGAGGCCGACGAACTTGCGCGGGTTGTTGGTCAGCAGGCGCATCGATCTGACGCCGATGTGGCGCAGGATCTGGGCCCCGATCCCGTAGTCGCGCTGGTCGGCCTTGAAGCCGAGCTTCTCGTTGGCCTCGACGGTGTCCAGCCCCTGATCCTGCAGCGCGTAGGCGCGGATCTTGTTCGCCAGGCCGATGCCGCGGCCTTCCTGGTTGAGGTACAACAGGACGCCACGGCCCTCGGCGGCGATGCGCCGCATGGCCGTGTCGAGCTGCGCGCCGCAGTCGCACCGGGCCGAGTGGAACACGTCGCCGGTGAGGCAGCTCGAGTGCACCCGCACCATCACGTCGGTGCCGTCGCCGATGTCGCCCCGAACCAGCGCGACGTGCGTCTCGCCGCCCATCGGGCTGTCGAAGGCGTGCACCTGGAAGTCGCCGTACTCGGTCGGCAGGCTGGCGGTCGCCACCGGCTGCACCAGGCGCTCGTGCCGCAGCCGATAGCGCACCAGGTCGGCGATGGTGATGAGCAGCAGCCCGTGCTTCTTCGCGAACTTCGCCAGTTCGGGGACGCGGGCCATCTCGCCGTCCTTGCGCATCACCTCGCAGATGACGCCGGCCGGCGCGAGCCCCGCGGCGCGCGCGAGGTCGACTGCCGCCTCGGTGTGCCCCGTGCGCACCAGCACGCCGCCCGACCTGGCCCGCAGCGGGATGATGTGCCCCGGCCGCGCGAGATCGGACGGTCGCGTCTCGGGCGCGATGGCGGCGCGGATGGTGGTGGCCCGATCGGGCGCGGAGATGCCCGTCGAGGTGTTCACCTTCGCCTCGATCCCGACGCACATCGCCGTGCCGAGGCGCGAGGAGTTCTCCTGCACCTGCAACGGAATCTCCAGCTCGTCGAGCCGCTCGGGCGTCATCGCCAGGCAGATCCAGCCGCGCCCGTGGGTGGCCATGAAGTTGATGGCCTCAGGCGTCACGTGCTCGGCCGCCATCGTGAGGTCGCCCTCGTTCTCGCGGTCCTCGTCGTCGACGACGATGACCATCTGCCCCTTGCGGAAGGCGGCGATGGCCTCGTCGATGCTGGCAAACGGGCCACGGGCGGCGCTCTTGGCGATGCGGAGGTCGGCGGGCGTCATGCGCGGGAGGTTCCCAACGACAGGCTGCGCAGGACGTACTTGCCCACCATGTCGCATTCGAGGTTCACGATCGTGCCGGGCACGGCGTGACGCAGGGTCGTGGCCGTCCAGGTGTGGGGGATGATCTGCACGTCGAAGGTGCGGTCGGCCAGCGCCGCGACGGTGAGGCTGATCCCGTCGACGGCCACCGAGCCCTTCTCGATGAAGTATGCGGCCAGCGCCGCCGGGTACGAAACCGTGACCCGGTAGAAGTCGCCCTCGGGCCTGACGGCCTCGACGCGGCCGGTGCCGTCCACGTGCCCCTGCACGAAGTGGCCCCCCAGGCGGCTGCCGACCGCGAGCGGGCGCTCGAGGTTGACGAAGGATCCGGGCGCCAGGCTGCCCAGGGCCGTCACCCGCAGCGTCTCGGGCGAGACGTCCGCGCTCCACGCGCCGGGCTCGAGGGCCACCACGGTCAGGCACACGCCGCTGGTGGCGACACTGTCGCCGAGGGCCAGGCTCGACGCGAGATCGGTCTCGATCGTCAGGCGCTGACCGCCCGGGACCGGCGCCAGGCCGCGCACCTTGCCGGTGGCTTCAATCAATCCGGTGAACATCCGCTTCCCGTAGGACATCGTGCCCGAGCGGCACGGTGCGAGGCGACGACCCGTTCAGCCAGGCCGGCACCTTCCAGCGTACGGCATCGGGGCCGAGGACGCGATCGCCGACCAGTTCGCTCACCCGGTCGACGACCCCAGCCGCCCAGAAGGCGGCGTGCAGGGTCGGCCCCCCCTCGACGAGCAGCGCGTGGACGCCCCGCGCGGCCAGCACCCGCAGGGCGCCGGGAACCGTGCCGTCGGTGGCCAGGACCTCGACCCCGCGGGCGCGGAGCCGATCGACCCGATCGCCGCCGGCCTCTCCCTCGCTGGCCAGCACCAGCACCGGCCCCTGGTCGACCGAGCAGGCCAGGGCCGATGCCGGCGACAGCCCGGCGCGGCGATCGAACACGATGCGCGTGAGGGGCCGGGGCCGGAAGACGTCGCGGCACGTGAGCACCGGGTCGTCGATGGCCGCCGTCCGCGCGCCGACGGCAATCGCGTCGACCTGTGCACGCAGACGCTGCGTCCACCGTGCTGCCTCGGCCCCGGTGATCGTCGTCCGTTGGCCGTCGCGCGCCGCCACGGCGCCGTCCAGGCTCATCGCCACCTTGAGGTGCACGAACGGCCGGCCCTGCTCGACCGCGGTGAAGAACGGCGCGTTCTGCCGGCGCGCCTCGGCCTGCCCCACGCCGACCGTGACGGCGATGCCCCGCGCACGCAGGTAGGCCAAACCCCGCCCCGACACCTGCGGGAACGGATCCCCGGTGGCCACCACCACGCGCCGGATGCCGGCCTCGGCGACGGCGACGCAGCACGGACCGGTCCGGCCGACGTGGCTGCAGGGCTCGAGGGTGCAGTACAGGGTCGTGCCGGCGGCGCGCGCACCGGCCTGCTGCAGGGCGACGATCTCGGCGTGCGGCCCGCCGGCCCGCTGGTGATGCCCGACCGCCACGACGACACCCTCGTCATCCACGAGGACGGCGCCGACGAGCGGATTCGGGGTCGTCGTCGCCCGGCCCCGCTCGGCATGCCAGAGCGCGCGGGCCATCAGGCGGGCGTCCTCCGGCCGGAGCACGCCCTCGACGTGCTGCAGGTCTACCACGCCTGTTCGAACAGCGCGTCGACGTACTCGCGCGGCTCGAACGGCACGAGGTCGTCGATCTGCTCGCCGGTGCCCACGTATCGAATCGGCAGCCGCAGATCCTGCGCGATCGCGACCGCGACCCCGCCCTTGGCGGTGCCATCGAGCTTGGTGAGGATGATGCCGTTGACGCCCGACACCTTCATGAACTCGCGCGCCTGCTGCACGCCGTTCTGCCCGACCGTCGCATCGAGCACGAGGAGCACCTCGTGCGGCGCGCCCTCGACCTCCCGGGCCGCGACGCGCTTGATCTTGTCGAGCTCGTTCATCAGGTTGACGCGCGTGTGAAGGCGCCCCGCCGTGTCCACGAGCACGGGGTCGAGCCCACGGGCCCGCGCCGCGGCAATCGCGTCGAAGACCACCGCCGCCGGATCGGAGTTGGGCTGCGCGCGCACGAAACCGACGTCCGCGCGCCTGGTCCAGATCTCCAGTTGTTCGACGGCAGCGGCGCGGAAGGTGTCGGCCGCGCAGACCAGCGGCTTCTGCCCCTGCTGCTTCAGCAGGTTGGCCAGCTTGCCAATCGACGTCGTCTTGCCGGTGCCGTTCACGCCGACGATGAGCACCACCTTCGGGTGCGCGCCGGACACCGGCGGCGGCGCCGCGCCCTCGAGGATCGTCAGGATCTCCTGCCGCACGATCGGCAGCAGGTCGTCGCCACGCCTGGCCTTCCGGCGCACGCTCTCGACGATGCGATCGGTGGCCGCCACGCCGACGTCACACGTGATCAGCGCCTCCTCGAGCGCCTCGATCGACTCGATGCGACGGCTCCGCGCCTCGGCGGTCGCCGTGGTGGTGGAGGGCGCCGGGGCGCTCTCGAAGGCCCCGAACAGCTGGTCCTTGGTCTTCTGGAGGCTGGACTTCAGCCGGTCGAAAAAGCTCACACGGCGAGTGTAGCAATTTCAAAATTCCAGGAATTTCAGAATTTCATCGGCATCGCCACAGATCGCGGCGCCGCGCCGGGCGCCACGTCGCGCAACCCTGCAATCCTGCGATTCTGAAATTCCGAGATTCTGAAATTCTGAGATTCTGAAATTCTCCTACGCCCGCTCCTGCTTCTGCGGGCGCAGCATCAGCGCCTCGGTGGCGGCCATCGGGTGGGTGCGGCCCGCCAGGACGTGCGCCATCTGCTCGGCGATGGGCAGTTCCACGCCCGCCATGGCGCCGAGCGCCAGGATGCCTTCCGCAGTGTTGACGCCCTCGGCCACCATCCGCATCCCGGAGAGGATGTCGGCCAGGTGCCGGCCGCGGCCGAGCTCGACGCCGAGGTGATGGTTCCGGCTTGCGGCGCCCGTGCACGTGAGCACCAGGTCGCCGAGTCCGCTCAGCCCGGCGAGCGTCTCCTGGCGGCCGCCGAGGGCCACGGCCAGGCGGGTCATCTCGGCGAGCCCGCGCGTCACCAGGCCGGCCATCGCGTTGTGCCCGAGGCCCAGCCCCTCCACCACGCCTGCCGCGATCGCGATCACGTTCTTGTACGCCCCGCCGATCTCCACGCCCACGACATCGTCGGTCGCGTACAGGCGGAAGAAGCGCCCGCGGAACTCCTCCTGCACGTGGAGACTGGCCTCGGCGTCGGTGGCAGCGGCGACCACGGCCGTCGGCAGCTCGCGCGCGACCTCTTCGGCGAAGCTCGGTCCGGAGAGCACCACGACCGGACACTCCGTCGGCAGTTCCTGCGCGATCACCTGCGACATGCGGAGCCAGTCGCCGCGCTCGAGCCCCTTGGTGGCACTGACGATGATCGTGCCAGGACGGATGTGCGGCGCGAGCGTGCGCAACATGGCACGCGTGCCGTGCGACGGCACGGCCCAGACGATCATCGCGGCCCCGGCCACCGCCGATCTCGCGTCGTGCGTCGGCGCCACGCCATCGGGCAGCACGAGTCCCGGCAGGTACTCGGCGTTCTCGCGCGTGGCCGCCATCCGGGCCGCCATGGCGGCATCGCGAGCGCACAGCGGCACGACGTGCCCGACGCGCGCCAGGTGCATCGCGAGCGCCGTCCCCCACGAACCGGCGCCGACCACGGTCGTCGTCACAGTCGTTGCCCCAATCGTCGCTCGGTCCCGAGCCACAGCCGGCGCACGTTGCTGCGGTGCCGGAACGCCACGAACGCCGACGCCGCACAGGCGCCCCAGATCACCGGCGTCGAGGCGCCGAACCACGCGGCCAGTGGCGGCAGCGCCACCACGGCGCTCACCGAGCCGAGCGACACCAGCCGCGTGAACGCCACAACCAGCACGAAGAGCGCCGCCGCGACGCCGGTGGCCGCCGGCGTCAGCACGGCGAAGGCGCCTGCGGTCGTGGCGAGGCCCTTGCCGCCGCGGAACCCGAGCCACGGCGGATAGACGTGCCCGAGCATCGCCGCGAGGCCTGCGCACACCATCAGCGGCGGCTGGCGGGTCAGCGCGGCCGCCACCCACACCGCCAGGCCGCCCTTGCCGGCGTCGAGCGCCAGCGCCGTCACGGCCGTCGCTGGCGAGGACACGCGCAGCACGTTGGTCGCGCCGACGTTGCCCGACCCGACGGTGCGCAGGTCGACGCCGCGCCGGCGCGTCAACAGGTAAGGGAACGGTATCGACCCGAGCAGGAAGCCGATCGCCACGACGAGTGCGAAGTCCGCGGGACGCATCAGCCCAGCAGGTCGGGGCGCGTCAGCGCACCGCTCCGACCGGATCGTGGCCCGTCAGCGCGAGCCGCAGCATGTCGAGGGCCGCCGACACCGACTGCTGGCGTACCACCGCCCGGTCACCGACGAAGCGGGCCTGCCGGCAGGCGGCGATGGTCGGCGTCTCGATGGCGATGAACACGGTGCCCACGGGCTTGGCCTCGGTGCCACCGTCGGGGCCGGCGATGCCGGTGATGCCGATGCCGACCTCGCTGCGGCAGCGCGTGCGCGCGCCGGCGGCCATGGCGCGGGCGACCGGTTCGCTCACCGCGCCGTGCTCGGCGATCAGCGGGGCGGGGACGCCGGCCAGCTCCGTCTTCAGTGCGTTGCTGTAGGTGATCACCCCGCCCTCGAGCCAGGCCGAACTGCCGGGCACGTCGGTCATCCGGGCCCCGAGCATGCCACCGGTGCACGACTCCACCACCGCCACCCGCCACCCGGCCTCGCGCAGCAGTCGACCGGCCAGTTCCTCGAGCGACTCGTCGCGCGTCGTGTAGACGGCCGGCCCGAGCGCCTCGGCGGCCTGTGCGATGGCGGCCTCGAGGGCGGCAACCGCCGGCGCTTCCTCCTCGCCGCGCACGAAGAGGTGCAGTTCGATGCGCCCGAGCGCCGCGAGGATCGTCGCCTCGATGGCCGGCGTGTGCGTGCGCCACTCGGCATAAAGCGGCAGCAGCGTGGCCTCGACCGCCGACTCGCTGCGTCCGGCCACCTTCAGCCCGCGCGTGTAAGTCCGGGCCCGGCCGGCCCGCGCCGCCAGCGGCCCGTCGACGACCAGTTCGAGCATCGGCGCCATCTCGCGGGGCGGCCCCGGCAGCAGCACGACCGCCTGGGCGCCGACGTCGATCCACTGCCCCGGCGCGGTGCCATTCGGGTTGTCGAGGCGCAGCGCGCCCTCGATGAGCAGCGCCTGCCGGCGGTTGAGCGCCGGCATCGGGATCGCCCGCGCCGCGAACCGCGCCGCGATGCGGGCCAACTGCTCGGCGTCCTCGTGCATCGGCCGCCCGAGCGCCGCCGACACGGCTTGCCGCGTCAGGTCGTCGTCTGTCGGGCCCAGGCCGCCGGTGAGGACCACGAGATCGGCGCGCTGCAACGCCGTGCGGACCGCGAGCTCGAGGTGGCCGGCGTGATCGCCCACCACGCTGCGCGCCACGACGTCGATGCCGAGCGCGGCCAGCCTGGCGGCGATGTGGCCGGAGTTGGTGTCGACGCGCCCGAGGGCCAGCAACTCGCTGCCGACGGCGATCGTCTCGGCGCGCGCGAACGCCGCGGGGCTCATGCGAGCATCCATGCCGGCGCGACCCACGCCAGGCCCTGGACACACGCGTACGCATAGATCGCGGCCATCAGGTCGTCGCTCATCACGCCCCAGCCGCCCGGCAGGGCCTCGAGCCGGTTGCACGGCGGCGGCTTGATGACGTCGAAGATGCGGAACAGCACGAAGCCGACGAGGGCACCGGTCACCGACACCGGCACGCACGCCAGCGTCACCAGCATCCCCAGGACCTCGTCGATGACCACCGGGCCCGGATCGATGTGGCCGAAATGCGACTCGGCCGCGGTCGCCGCCCACACGCCGAGCAGGTAGACCACGACGATCGCCACCAGGTCGAGCCAGGGCATGCCGAGCCGCCCGGCGACCGCTCGCACCGCGACGAACACGGCCAGGCCGGCCAGCGAACCGAAGGTACCGGGGGCGAACGGCACGTAGCCGACGCCGAGGGCCGTCGCCACGGCCAGGGACACGCGAGAAGACACCAGGGGACTCCTCAGGCCGCCGGCCCCACACGGGTACCGGCCAGGCGGTCATGGGCGCCGCGTCGCTCGGGGTCGAGGAACAGCGGCAACAGGCCCAGGCCGACGGGGGCGGCGCAGAGCACGAGGGCCACGCCGCGCACCACGGCATGGCCGAACGGCACGCGCGCGTCGTCGTGGTAGGTGACGCGCAGGTGCGTGAGCATCTTGCCGATCGTCTGTCCCGAGGCCGCGACGAACGTCACCTGGTAGGCCACGTCGAGCAGGAACAGGAAGCCGACCAGCGGCACGAGCGGGATCAGGCGCCACTCGTCGACGCCCACTCCTGCGACCCGGAGCGTGAGCCACACGACGAGGACGTCGATGGCGACCAGGATCGCCGCGTCGATGGCCCCGGCGCGCATCCGCGGACCGAGCCCGTCGCCCTGAACGACGGGCGCGATGCGGGGGGCCGGCGCCTCGTCGGCCACGACCGGTCCGGCGTCGATCGTCGGCTCGTCGGGCCAGGCGAAGGCGGGAGGCGCCGCGACGTCCGCGTCATCGTCGTCGAGCGGCGGGGTCTCGACGCGCGGCGGCGTGCGCGGCGGCTCCAGCTTGCGCCGCACCGCCAGAGGTGGACCCGCCGGCGGGATGCCGACCGGCGGCGGCTCGGGCATGGTCGGCTCCTCGAACAACGGCAGGTCGAGGGCGCCGTCCGCGGCGGCCGACGGATCGAGGGCGAGCGGCCGACGACGACGCGACGGCTCCCACGCGCGGGTCGCCCGCGGCGGCCCTTCGGGCGTGACCGGGTCGGCCTCGCGCGGGGCGGTGGCGAGCGAGAAGTCGTAGCCGCAATTGCGGCACCGCTCCACGTCGTCGTAACTCAGGTAACTGCACTTCGGACAGCGCATCGATCAATCCGTCGGTCGCGTGGTCATACCACGTTGGGCGTCTCGAGCGCCACGGGTCCCTCGCGGTTCTCGCGTCGCGCCGGCACGATCCCGAAGGCCTTCATCTTGCGGTACAGGTTGCTGCGCTCGACGCCGAGGATCTCGGCGGTGCGCGAGATGTTGCCCTGCTGTGCCGCCAGCGTCCGCACGATGTAGTCGCGTTCGAAGCGCTCGCGCGCCTCGTGCAACGGCAGGGACGGCCCGGTGGCCAGCTCCGGCAACCCGTCGGCGACCTGCACGCCCTGGAGGAAGGTCAGGTGCACGGGCTCGACGATCTCGCCCGGGACCATGATGAGCAGGCGTTCCACCACGTTGCGCAGTTCGCGCACGTTGCCCGGCCACGGGTAGCGCCGGAGCACGTCCATCGCCTCGGGGGCAATCTGCCGCGGCCGCCGGCCGTGCTCGCGCGAGAGTTCCTGCATGAAGTGCGCGATGAGGCGAGGGATGTCCTCCTCGCGCTCGCGCAGCGGCGGCACGAAGATCGGGATCACGTTGAGGCGGAAGAACAGGTCCTCGCGGAAGCGCCCCGCGCGGATCTCGGCGGTAAGGTCCTTGTTGGTCGCGGCGAGCACCCGCACGTCGACCTTCACGCTGTCGTGGCCGCCGACCGGATCGACCACCTGCTCCTGCAGCACGCGCAGCACCTTGGCCTGCGTCTTCAGGGTCATGTCGGCGACCTCGTCGAGGAAGATCGTGCCTTCGTCGGCGAGCTCGAAGCGCCCGCGCCGGTCCGACACCGCGCCGGTGAACGCCCCGCGCACGTGGCCGAACAGCTCGCTCTCGATCAGCTCCTCGGGGATCGCGGCGCAGTTGACCTCGACGAACGGGCCGCTCCGGCGTCGGCTCAGGGCGTGGATGCTGCGCGCGACCAGTTCCTTGCCGGTGCCGTTCTCGCCGAAGATCAGCACCCGGCCGTTGGTGGGCGCGGCCATCGCGATCTGCTCGCGCAGCGACCGCATGACGTAGCTCTCCCCCACCATCACGAACCGCTTGTCGACGTGCTCGCGCAGCGCCCGGTTCTCTTCCTCGAGCTGGCGCTGCCGGAGGGCGTTGCGCACCACGTGCAGCGTCTTGTCGATCGAGAGCGGCTTCTCCACGAAGTCGAAGGCGCCCATCTTCACGGCGCGCACCGCCGACTCGATGTTGCCGTGTCCCGAGATGACCACCACCGCCGCGTCGACGTGCCGATCGCGCAGGCGTGAGAGGGTGACCAGCCCGTCGATGCCGGGCAGCCACACGTCGAGCAGGATGATGTCGAAGTGGCGCCCCGGGGCGATCTCCAGGCAGGCCTCGCCGCTCGGGACGGCCTCGACCTCGAAGCCCTCGTCGCGCAGCACGCCCGACAGGGCCGACCGCACGCCGGCTTCGTCGTCGACGATGAGGACGCTCGGGCGCATGGCTAGGCCGGCAGTTCCATGGTGAAGGCGGCGCCGTGCGGGGCACGATCCGACGCCTCGATGGTCCCGCCGTGCTCGACGATGATGCGGCGCACGATCGCGAGCCCGAGGCCGCTGTCGCGGCCCTTGGTCGAGTAGTACGGCAGGAACAGCTTGCTGCGGTCGGCCTCGCCGAGCCCGGGCCCGTCGTCGGCGACGACGAGGCGCGCGAGGCGGTGCGACTCGTCCCACGTGGTCTGCACGGTGATGGTGCCCGAGGCGGTGGCCGGCACGCCGCCGCCAGCCGAGGCCAGGGCCTCGACCGCGTTGTCCACCAGGTTGATCACCACGCGCTTGAACTGCTCGGGGTCGACCCGGATGACCGGCATGGCGGGATCGTACTCCCGCTCGACGGTGAGGTGCGGAAGGCCGGTGTACAGCGCCAGCGCCTCGTCGAGCAGCCCGTGCAGGTCGGAGGGCACCGCCTTGGGCGCCGGCATGCGCGCAAACTGCGAGAACTCGTCGACCAGGCCCTTGAGCGACTCGACGGCGCCGATGATGTTGGTCGAGCACTCGTCGACCAGCTCGCGGGTCTGCGGCGGCGAGGCCGTGAAGTGGCGGCGGATGCGCTCGGCACTGAGCTGGATCGGCGTCAGCGGGTTCTTGATCTCGTGCGCCAGGCGACGCGCCACGTCGCGCCACGCCGAGACCCGCTGGGCGCGGATGAGCGGCGTCACGTCGTCGAGCACCAGCACGGTGCCTTCGGAGCTGCCCTCGTCGCGCAGGGGCGTCGCCGCCACGGCCAGGTGGAGGTCCCGGCCGTCGCGGACCAGCGCGATCTCGTGGCCGGCCGTGCCGCCGCGCGTGCGGGCCGCGGCCTGCGGGATGGTCAGCAGCGGCCGCAGGTCGGGGCGCGAGAAGACGTCCTCGAACATCTGGCCGACGGCGGTCTGGTCGAGGCCGAGCAGCCGCGCCGCGGCGCTGTTCATCGTGTTGATGCGACCGCGCGCGTCGAGCGAGATGACGCCGGTCGCGATGCGCTTGAGGATGGTCTCGATGTAGCGACTGCGCCCCTCGACCTCGCGGCTCTTGCGCTGCACCTCGGCGCGCGACTGTTCGAGCTCGCCGGCCATCGTGTTGAAGGCCTCGACCAGCTGGCCGAACTCGTCGACCGTCTCCGGCTCGATGCGGTAGTCGAAGTTGCCCTGCCCGATCTCGCGCGCCCCGGCGGCCAGCAGGCCGATCGGTCGCGTGATGCGCTTGGCCGTGTACAGCCCCAGCCACGTCGCGCTCACCAGGATGAACAGCGTCATCATCAGGAAGAACGACAGGTACACGCCCTCGATCGGTCGCCGCAGCACGCGCAGCTGCTGGTAGCCCTCGTAGGCCTCGACGATGCGGCGGCTGTGTTGCGCGAGACTGCCCGAGAGGTGCTCGCTGACGATGACCACGCCGACCGGCGCCATCGCGTCGGGTGGCCGGACGAGCGCTGCCGAGCGCACGAGTTCTCCGCCGCTGCCGAGCGGCTCGATGACGCGCGTGTCGGGACTGCCGGCGGCGACCCGCGCCGCCAGGCGATCGGCCGAGGCGCGCGGCACGTCGCGCGGCACGGTCGGCGCCGAGACGTCGAAGAGCGGCGTCACCTCCAGGGGGTCGGTCTCGGGGACGATCCGGTAGACCTCGACGAGGGTGGACCGTCCCGAGGCGACTTCCGGCGAGACGCGGGCGCGGATGGTGGCCACGTCGCCGCGCTCGATGCCGGCCGACGACAGCAGGCGGGCCAGGCGCACGGCCTGCCGGCTGGTCTGCACCTGCGTGTCCTGGTAGTAGTCGCTGGCGATCTCGCGCGCCGCCGCCAGCACGTCGTCGATGGGCGGGGCGAACCAGCGGCTGGCGCTGTTGCGAATCAGCTCGCTGCCGACGATGAGCACCAGCACGGCGGGCACGAGGGCCAACCCCAGCATCGCGGCCACCAGCTTGGCGCGGAACCGCGCGAACGGCAGGGCCCGGCGACGCTCGACGAGCAGCTTGATGACGTTGCGCGCCAGCACGAAGGCCAGCGCGCCGAGCATCGTCAGGTCCACCGCGACCAGCGCGTAGAGCACGACCTCGCTGAGCAGCGCCGGCGACAGCCCCGTCGACCGGTCGGCGAGGGTGACCAGCGCCACCAGCGCCGCCACCAGCAGGCCGATGGCCAGCAGGACGAAGATCGGGTTGTCGCGGAGCGGCCGCTGCGGCGGCGACGGCGGGGTGGGCGTGCGGGCGACGGGCGGCGCCTGCGGCGCCGGCAGCGCCTTGGGCGCGACGGACGTCTCGGTCAGGTTGAAGATGGCCACGTCACGGGCGGAAGCGGAAGCTCGCGCTGCCGAGCACGGCGCCAGGCGTCCACGGCCACGCCCAGCCGAGCAGGCGCGGACGCGTCTGCGCCTTCACGCTCACGTGATACTCGCCGCCCTGCTCGAGGCGGTGCGAGGACAGGCGCCGCCCGTGGAAGTGCGTGAGCCACTCGACGGCCCTGGCCTCGTCGTCGGTCGTGCGGACCTCCTCGACGCGGCCGTCCTCGATGAACGTGATCTGGTAGCGACGCGTCAGGTTGTCGAAGCGGACGACGGCCGACAGGCGCATGTACGCCAGGGTGCGGTCGAACCACCAGCGCGAGGGCTGCTGCAGCACCACGTCGTAGGCGAAGGTGGTGGGCAGCCCGCTCTGGATGGCCGCCCGCACCGCGTCCGACACCGCGTCGGTCACCTGGAAGCTGACCCGCACTTCCCCGTCCTGCAGGGCCGTCTGCACGCGCACGGCCGTGTCGGCCCTGGCCGTGGAGGCCAGGCCCAGCACACAGGCCAGCAGCAGCATCAGTCGCAGCCGCATCGTCAATCCTTCGACTTGATCAGGTCCTCGAGCTCGGTCATGAACTCGCCGATGTCGCGGAAGTGCCGGTAGACGGACGCGAAGCGGACGTAGGCCACCTTGTCCAGCTGCCGGAGTTCCTGCATGACGTGCTGACCGATCTCGGTGGTGCTGATCTCCTTGTCCGGGCGCTCCTGCAGCGTCGCCTCCACGCGGTCGGCGACGGCCTCGAGCGCATTGACACGGACCGGCCGCTTCTCGCAGGCCTTGAGCAGCCCGGCGATCAGCTTCTGCCGATCGAATCGTTCCCGCCGGCCGTCCTTCTTGACGACCATGTACGGGATCTCGTCCACCCGTTCGTACGACGTGAACCGCCGGCCGCACTCCAGGCATTCCCGCCGGCGGCGGATGACCTCGCCCTCACGGCTCTCGCGCGAATCTACCACCTTGTCGTGCAGGTGGCCGCAATACGGACATTTCATCCGGCCTGGCTCCCCTCGGCGAGCGGCGCCGCCCCTGGGGGCAGGCCGGTGCGGGTGATGTCCTCGATCCGCCGCAGCGTCAGGCCCTCGCGGGCCACGAAGTAGAGCGTCAGCAGCGAGACCGGGATGAACGACAGCGCGTGCAGGGCGACGGCGTAGGCGACGGCGCGGTCGTTGTCGGCCGCGTAGAGCGAGGTCAGGGCGAGCCGCACCGATTCGTGGAAGGCGCCCACCCCGCCCGGCGTGGGCACGGAGACGCCGACCGCCATGAACATCAGCACGGTGAAGGTGCCGGGAAAGGGGAAGTCGAGCTCGAAGGCGCCGGCCATGGCCCAGGTGGTCAGGGCGATGGACAGCCAGACCCCCAGCGAATGGACCAGCGCGAGCGCAAGGGCCTGCGGGGAGCGCAGCACGCTGAAACCGCGACCGAAGGCACTCACCCCCTTGACCGCCAGCTGACTGGCGCGGGCCGGCAGTCGCCGGGTGAGGCGCTCGGTGATCAGGCCGACCCGCTCGGCATGGCCGGCGAACACGAACGCCACACCCAGGCCGCCGAGCGCCGCGAGGGCGGCCATCAGGCCGCCGAACTGAACTGCATGGAGCATTTTGCCGTCATTGACAGCAAAGGCCGGGTCCAGCAGCGCCACCGACAGGGCGAACAGCACCAGCAGCGTGATCATGTCGAGCGCACGCTCGAGCACGATGGTGGCAAAGGTCGCCGTCGGGTCCAGGTCGACCTTCCGGGCGAGCAGGTACGGACGGATGACCTCGCCGACTCGCCCGGGCAACATCGCGTTGGCGCCGAACCCGATGATGGTGGCGCGCAGGGCGGGAGCGAAGGGCACGTGACCGGTCGGCTGCAACAGGTACTGCCAGCGGATCGTGCGGAAGACGAAGGTGGCCACCGAGGCCAGCATCGCGAGCACCACCCCACCGGGATGGGCACGCGTCAACTCCCGCCCGACGGCCGTCAGGTCGGCCTGCCGCAGGAAGAGCGCGAGGAGCGCCACGGTGACGAGCAGGATGAGTACGTGCTTGAGGTAGCCCGTCATGCGCCGTTGGGCTGTTCGGGCGGGACTGTACTATAGGTTGGGTTTCCGAGGCTATGGGAAAGCGCGAACTGCTACTGGTGGTGGTCTTTGTCCTCCTGGGTGTGGGCGTGTACCAGGTCACGGCTCCGGCCGCCCCGGCCGATGCGCCCGGCTTCTCACTCGGGCGGCTGATGGACATGGCGAAGGCCCAGTTCCACGGCCCGCAGGCCAGGCGGACGGTGGCCCGGACGGCGACCCTCGTGCCGGGCGCCGAGGTCGCCGTTCTCGACCTGACCGGCGTGCCGGGCCCCGTGGTGGTCGAGGGCACCGACCGTCCCGACATCCTGGTGCGCCTCGACGCGACCCTGGGGGGCCTGGACGCCGAGGACCTCGACAAGCAGGAGAAGGCCCTCACCATCGCCCTCGAGAGCGCGGGCCCCGAGGCGCGGGTGCGGTTCGGGCACGACGTGCGGGGCCGCCGCCTGCGGCTCGAACTGCGGATCGACGTGCCGAGGCGCCTGAAGGTGCGCCTCGGCGACACCCGGATGTCGGCCGAAGTGCGGGGGGTGGCCGGCCTCGATCTCAAGGACTACGCCGGCGATCTCCGGGTGGAGGGCCTCACCGGGCC
Source organism: Luteitalea sp. TBR-22 (assembly GCF_016865485.1). Taxonomy (NCBI): domain Bacteria; kingdom Pseudomonadati; phylum Acidobacteriota; class Vicinamibacteria; order Vicinamibacterales; family Vicinamibacteraceae; genus Luteitalea; species Luteitalea sp. TBR-22. The sequence goes on from NZ_AP024452.1 coordinate 3,726,859, forward strand.
GGTCACCGGCCGGTACGAGAGCGGGCGAGCCGAATTCGGCGATGGGACGGTCCTGCAGTTGAAGACCGAGAGCGGCCGCGTTCGCCTCGAGCGGCCCGCGTCGGTGACGCTGGACTCCGAGCGCACGGGCATCGACATCATCGATGCGGCCGGGCCGATCACCATCAAGGAAGACTACGCGCGGATGGACATCCGCGGCACGGGCGGCCCGGTGCGCATCACCGGCGACGGCGGCACCATCGCGCTGCGTCAGCTGGCGCACGCCCTGGCGATCGACGCGACGCGGCTGACCGTGGACGCCGAGATCGACACTCCTGTCCCGGTCACGATCGCCGTCAAGGACGACGACGTGGACGTGACGCTGCCGCGGACGGGCGGGGTGAACCTGGAGGTCGCGGTCACCGACGGCGACCTGCGGGTGCCCGACGGCCTGACGCCGACGGTTGCCGGGACGAAGCAGTCGGTGACGACCGCCGTCAATGGCGGCGGGCCGCTGGTGAAGCTCACCCTCGAGCGCGGCACGATGCGGGTGCGCGGCCGCTCGGGCACGTAGCGGCAATTTGAGACTCGAAATTTGAAATGGCAGGCGGCGCGGCCTTCGGCCTGCGCACGCTTGGGGCATCCCGGGGGGCGACGCGGCGAGAGCCGCGCGCCCCCTTGAATTTCACATGTCCAATTTCAAATTGCCCGAGTCACCTCAGAAGCTGTAGCGCGCGCTCATGAGGGCCGAGCGGTTGCCCCAGTTGTTCGTGTTGGTGCCGAACGCCGGGTTGCTCATGCTGTTGACCGGGACGCCGTAGTTGTCCTGGTTGAACGCGTTGTAGAGGTCGAGGCGCACGAAGACGCTGTGCGACGACCACAGCCGGAACCGACGGCCGACGCTCACGTCCCAGTTGAACCAGGCCGGCGCACGCAGGGTGTTGCGACCGAGGTTGCCGTTGCCGAGGCTGTTGGCCAGCGGCAGGCCATTGGTGCCGTTGGGCACCAGGAACATGCCCGACGTCGTGAAGGTGCGGAGGTTGCCCGTGTCCGGGTCGGGCGTCAGCGTGCCCGACGGATCGAAGTTGGGACGGTCGCCGCCCGCGCCGTTGCCGTTGGTATCCACGCCCGTGAGGATCGTGAACGGCTGGCCGGACTGCCCGACGTAGGCGCCGGCCAACTGCCAGCCACCGGTCAACTGGCGGACGAACGCGTTGCCGACGGCCGGCGTCTCGTAGAGCCAGGTGGCCACGATGCGGTGCGTGCGGTCGAAGGCCGACAGGCTCCATTCGGCATCGATGTCGTTGAAGTCCTGCGGGATCTGCGGCGAACCGGCGGTGATCGCGGCGACGCCGAGCGACTCGTCGTTGTTGCTCATGTTCCGGCTGAACGTGTAGTTGGCGCGGAACTGCAGGCCACGGGTCAGCCGACGGTTGAAGCTCACGTAGGCCGAGTGGTAGTTGCCCTCCGCCGTCGTCGCGATGAGCACGCGGGGGCCGTACTGCGGGAACACGCGGCGCGCCTGCGTGCTCGGGATGGCAGCCGCGTTGAGCGTCTGCCGCACGAGCGCCGCCTGGGCATCGGTGAGCACGCCGGGGTTGGCCTGCAGCTGGTTGATGCCGTTGCGGCTCAGGCTGCCGTTGTAGCCGAACTCCAGGCTCGTGGATCCGTTGAACTCGCGCGCGAACGACAGCGACCAGTAGTTGCTGCGCGGGTACTGCGCATCCACCGGCGTGTTCACGTAGGTGGCCAGCGGGTTGAACACCGCGCTGCCGCCCACCGGCAGCAGGTTCGGGTAGGCGTCGAACACCTGGTCGACGCGCGGCACCACGACGCGCGGGTAGTTGGACGCGTTGACCGTCAGGATGTTGTAGAACAGCACGTCGTAGCCGATGCCGTAGCCGCCGCGCACGACGCTCTGGCCCTCACCCCCGACCAGCGACTTCAGGAAGCCGCCCTGCGGCGTCGGCGACCAGGCGAACCCGACGCGGGGCGCCCAGTTGTTGTTGTCGCGCTGCACCGGCCCCGGCACCAGCGCGTTGAGCGACTCCTGGTCCTCGGCGCCGAAGAAGCCGAGCGGCACCGAGCTGTTCTCGTAGCGCAGGCCGAGATTGAGCGTGAGGTTCGGGGTGATCCTGAAGTCGTCCTGCGCGAAGAAGAACAACTGCGTCTGGCGGGCGTCGAAGCTCGCCGTCTGCTGCGCCTGCTGGAAGAAGAACGCGAAGTTGTTCACGTAGTCCTGCAGGTTGTTGAACGAGTAGGTGCCCTTGGAGTCGAAGGCCGCCTGGTTGTCCAGCTGCAGGTAGCGGATGTCGGCGCCGAACTTCAGCGAGTGCCGGCCGCGCTGGGCCGAGAACACGTCCTGGAACTGGAACGAGTTCTGGATGCGGCCCTGCGGGAAGTTGGCCAGCCCGCCGATCGTGAAGAAGCCGGTGATCGTCGTGGTCGGCGTGACCGGGTCGGCCTCGGGGAACGACAGGTCGCGGCGGATGTAGGAGAACCGCGCCTCGTTCAGCGTCGTCGGGTTGATCACCCGCGTGTGGCTCAGCGCCAGGTTGCTGTCCTTGGTGACCGACTCGGCGGCGAAGCGGCTGCCGAACTGCAGGTTGCTCGTCGAGTTCTGCGTCGTCGGACGGTCAGAGATGAAGCGCCCCGTCAGCGTGTCGTTCTGCGTCATCGTCCAGTCCACGCGACCGATGGTGTTGTACGCGTCGCGATTCTGCTGGATGGGCAGGTTCACCTGACCGATCTCCACCGGCACGCCATTGACCGACGTCGTGCGGACGTTGGTGAAGACCGGGTTCCCCGCATAGACCTCCTGCAGGAAGCTCATGCCGTTGAGCGCGGCCGCGCGGCTCGCGGCGCTCTGGCCGGCGCGCAGCGGCACGCCCTGCAGCGTGGCGTAGCCGGCCGGCGTCGGGATGTTGGCCGTGGTGCCCGGACCGCCGTCCTCGCGCCGGATGTCGGCCTGGAACAGGCCGAAGAAGAACAACTTGTTGCGCGCGATGGGGCCGCCGATGCCGCCGCCCACCTGGTGGCGGGTGAAGCCCGCGGGGTCCTCGAACCCGGTGCGCTTCTCGACGTTGCTGCGCGCGTTGTACTTGCTGTTGGCGTAGTAGTCGAACACGTCGCCGCGGAAGGCGTTGGTGCCCGAGCGGGTGATCGCGTTGAACTGCGCCCCCGAGCTCCGTCCGTACTCGACGTTGTAGGGGTTGGTCTGGACCGCGATCTCCTGCACCGCCTCGGGCGGGACCGGCGTGGTGGCGATCGTCACGCTCGCGTCGTTGTTGTCCGACCCGTCGATCATGAAGTTGTTGTTGCGGGTGCGCTGCCCGTTGGCCGAGATCCCCTCGGCGCCGGGGCCCGACACGACATTGGGCGACAGGAGCGCGACTCGCGTGATGTCGCGGGTCGGCGAGATCGGCAACTCGACCACCTGCCGCGACGTCATGGTCATGCCGACGGTCGCGTTGGTCCGGTTGAGGGTCACACCGGCCGTGTCCGAGGTGACCTGGACGGCCTCCTGGAGCCCGCCGACGGCGAGCGACGGGTTGAGGGTGACCTCCTGGCCGGAAGCGACCTGGATGCCGTCGACCTGGTAGGTCTTGAAGCCCTGGAGTTCCGCCCGGACCTGGTAGACGCCAGGCTCGAGCGCCGGCGCCCGGTAGACACCCGAATCGGACGTGACCGCCGTACGGACCGCCCCCGTCGCCTGGTTGGTGACCGTCACCACCACACCGGGGAGCACCCCGCCGCTGCTGTCGGTGGCCGTCCCCGAAATGATTCCGCGTGTCAATTGCGCCCATGCGGGCAAGGCACACGCGAGCATCGCCAGGCACACCAGTGCCAGGCGTCCAGCACGCATTCTCGACATCGAGCCTCCTGAAAAGCGGGGCGCCGCCCCGCAAATGCACGCCGCCGGGAGGCGGCACAGAGATGTCGGCATCCACCCCGACATCTCATTTATGACTCCACTGGCGATGCCCGGGATCTGATGATTTCGTGATGATTGGGGGGACCGACGCCCGGCGGGCGCACGCGGGGGCGGCGGGACCGCCGATCGCTGCCCCGGAATCGCGCTATCCTAGGTCCGCCTCTGCCGCTCCCCGGCGCTTTCCCCCTGCTCGCGTGTCGCACACTCCCCTGCTCGAGACCACCGATGTCGACCTGCCGCTGCTGCGCCGCGGCAAGGTGCGCGACGTCTTCGAGGCCGACGCCGATCACCTGTTGATCGTCGCGACCGACCGCATCTCGGCCTTCGATCACGTGCTGGGGTCGGGCATCCCGGACAAGGGACGCATCCTCACGCAGTTGTCGGCCTTCTGGTTCCGCCACCTGGCGCACGTCACGCCCCACCACGTGGTATCGACCGACGTTGCCGATTTTCCGGCAGGCGCGCGGCGCGCCGCCGCCGTCCTGGCCGGTCGGTCGATGCTGGTGCGGCGCACCAGGCCCCTGCCGGTCGAGTGCGTGGCCCGCGGCTACCTCGAGGGGTCGGGGTGGAAGGACTACCAGGCCACCGGCGCGATCTGCGGACACCCGCTCCCGGCTGGCCTCCGGCAGTGCGACCGTCTGCCGACCCCCATCTTCACGCCGGCGACCAAGGCCGAGTCCGGCCACGACGAGAACATCTCGGAGGCGCAGGCCGCGGCCATCCTCGGCGACGAGGTGTTCGGCCGGGTGAAGGCGCTGACCCTCGCCCTCTACACGGCGGGAGCCGCGCACGCCGCCTCGCGCGGCATCCTCGTGGCCGACACCAAGTTCGAGTTCGGACTCGTCGAGGAGGGCGGCCAGGACCGCGTGATCCTCATCGACGAGGTGCTGACGCCGGACTCGTCGCGCTTCTGGCCGGCCGACCAGTACGCCCCGGGGGGGCCGCAGCCCAGTTTCGACAAGCAGTTCGTGCGCGAGTACCTCGAGCGCATCGCCTGGAACAAGCAGCCCCCGGTGCCGTCCCTGCCGACGGACGTGGTGGAACGCACCCGGGAGAAGTACCTCGACGCCTTCCGCCGGCTCACCGGCGCCGACCTGGCCTGAGGCTCTGGAGCCGGCATGGTGATGCACCGGGAGATCGATCGCCTCGTCGCCGAAATGGTCGACAAGGGCATCCACTACGCCGACGCCGCCCGCGAGTTCGAGCGCCGCTTCCTCGAGCACGCGCTCAAGGCCACCGACGGCAGCCTCACCCGCTGCGCCGCCCTCACCGGCCTGCACCGCAACACCCTCGCCCGCAAGGTCGCTGAGTACAAGCTGAAATAGGCTCGAGGCTCAGGGCTCACGGCTCAGGCCACCCCGAGCGGAGTCGAGGGGCGGACAGCGGGCCTACCCACCGACCGTCCCTGCATTCCCGGCATTCCCGGCATTCCCGGCATCGCGGCCTTGTGAGTGCCGAAGGCCCAGGGCCGAATGCCGAATTAGCACTCCCCCCTCTTGACTGCCAACACCGGCGAGCTATACTTGGCAGTCGTCCACCACGACTGCTAAGTCGCAGTGGACCAGTCGACAGTCTTCAGGGGGGCCTGCGGGCCCGCCGTCACATCTCTTCAGGAGTGGAGTGCACACCATGAACCTCCGACCGCTACACGATCGCCTGATCGTCGAACGCATCGAGGAAGGCGAGCAGCAGGTCAACGGCATCATCATCCCCGACTCGGCCAAGGAGAAGCCGCAGCAAGGGAAGGTGGTCGCCGTGGGCAAGGGCAAGGTCAAGGACGACGGCAAGGTGTCGCCCCTCGACGTGAAGCAGGGCGACACGATTCTCTTCGGCAAGTACTCGGGCCAGGAGATCAAGGTCGACGGCAAGGAATACCTGATCATGCGTGAGGACGAAGTCCTCGCGGTGATGGCGTAAGGGGAGGATCACACAAACATGGCCAAGCAAATCGTCTACGGTGCGGACTCGCGTCAGGCAATCCTTCGCGGCGTCAACCACCTCGCCGACGCGGTCAAGGTGACCCTCGGTCCCAAGGGACGCAACGTCGTCCTCGACAAGAAGTTCGGTTCGCCGACGATCACCAAGGACGGCGTCACCGTCGCCAAGGAGATCGAGCTCAAGGATCCGCTCGAGAACATGGGCGCGCAGATGGTGCGTGAGGTCGCGAGCAAGACCAGCGACATCGCCGGCGACGGCACCACCACCGCGACCGTGCTCGCGCAGGCCATCTACCGCGAGGGCGCCAAGAACGTCGTGGCCGGCGCCAACCCGATGGAGGTCAAGCGCGGCATCGACAAGGCCGTCGAGGTCGTGATCGAGCAGCTCAAGTCGTTCGCCAAGCCGGTGAGCGGCAACGCCATCGCCCAGGTCGGCACCATCTCGGCCAACAGCGACAGCACGATCGGCACGATCATCGCGGAAGCGATGGAGAAGGTCGGCAAGGACGGCGTGATCACGGTCGAGGAAGCCAAGTCCATGGAGACCTCGCTCGAGGTCGTCGAGGGCATGCAGTTCGACCGCGGCTACCTCTCGCCCTACTTCGTGACCGACCCGGACCGCATGGAAGTGGTCCTCGAGAACCCGGTCATCCTGATCCACGAGAAGAAGATCTCGTCGATGAAGGACCTCCTCCCGGTGCTCGAGCAGGTGGCCCGTGGCGGCCGTCCGCTGCTGATCATCGCCGAGGACATCGAGGGCGAGGCGCTGGCCACCCTCGTGGTCAACAAGCTGCGTGGCACGCTGCAGGCCGCGGCCGTCAAGGCCCCGGGCTTCGGTGACCGCCGCAAGGCCATGCTCGAGGACATCGCGATCCTGACGGGCGGCCGCGCGCTGACCGAGGACCTCGGCATCAAGCTCGAGAACGTCAAGCTCGAGGATCTGGGCCGCGCCAAGAAGGTCACGATCGACAAGGACAACACGACGATCGTCGAGGGCGCCGGCGCTGCCGCCGCCATCGAGGGCCGCGTCAAGCAGATCCGCACGCAGGTCGAGGACACCACCTCCGACTACGACCGCGAGAAGCTCCAGGAGCGCCTGGCGAAGCTCGTGGGCGGCGTCGCCGTCATCAAGGTCGGTGCGGCCACCGAGACCGAGATGAAGGAGAAGAAGGCGCGCGTCGAGGACGCGATGCACGCGACCAAGGCGGCTGTCGAGGAGGGCATCGTGCCCGGCGGCGGCGTGGCCCTGATTCGCGCCGGCAAGGCCCTCGAGGGCCTCAAGCTCGACACGCACGACCAGCAGGTCGGCGTCAGCATCATCAAGCGCGCCATCGAGGAGCCGATGCGCTGGATCGCGACCAACGCGGGCCAGGAAGGCACGATCATCGTGCAGCGCGTCAAGGAGAACGACACGGTGGAGTTCGGCTACAACGCCGGCGCCGAGAAGTTCGAGGACCTGATCGCGGCCGGCGTCATCGACCCGGTCAAGGTGGTCCGCACGGCGCTCCAGAACGCCGCCTCGATCGCCGGGCTGCTGCTCACCACCGAAGCGATGGTGTGCGACATCCCCGAGGAGAAGAAGCCCGAGCCGATGCCCCAGGGCGGCGGCGGGATGTACTAAGCGCCGGGCTCCGGGCTCCGGGCGACCGGGCACCGGGTCAGGCAGGTCGGGCCGGGTCTCAGGAACCGGCCCGAACCAGGGCGCCTCTCGAAGGCGCCCAGCTTTTCGTGTGGTGCGAAACGGGCCCGTCGGAGCGATCCGGCGGGCCCTTGTTCGTTCTGCGGCGAGGGTCGACAACTCCCGACTCCCGACTCCCGATTCCCGACTCCCGATTCCCGATTCCCGACTCCCGCCCTAGCGCAGGTTGAAATCCATCTCCACGGTCACCAGCACCGGGACGGCGACGCCCTGGCGGGTGCCGGGGCGGAAGCGCCACAGGCGCATCGCCTTGATGGCTTCCTCGTCGAGACCGAAGGTGCGATCGAGCGAGCGGATGACGCGGATGTCGCCGGCGCGGCCGTCGGGCATCACCACCACCTCGAGCAGCACGCGGCCCTGAATCTTGGCGCGCATCGCCTCGGTGGTGTACTGCGGCTTCACCTGCGAGATGAGCGTCGGCGAGGTGACGCCGGAGCCGGGGCGATACGCGCCGCCTCCAGTGCCCCCGCCGTAGCCGGGACCGAGCCCGCTGCCCTGCCCTGACCCGACGCCCGTGCCGGTCCCCGTCCCGGCACCACCGCCCGTGCCCGATCCCTGGGACGTGCCACCGGGGACCGCCGTGCGGTCGATGACACCGGCGATGGCGTTCTGCCCCGAGGCCAGGCTCTGCACCGGGATGTTCATCTGCGGCACGGGAGGCGGCGGATCGGGGTCCTTCGGCGGGTCGACCTTCGGCGGTTCGATGTTCACCTTCGGGGCCACCGGGACCGACATCTTGTCGCGGCCCGGCAACTCCATCCGCCGCGGCGGTTCGGGGCTCCGGTTGCCACCACCGCCACCGCCGCCACCCGGGCCCGGTTCGGCAAGGAACACGAGCTTGATCTCGCTGTCGTCCGGCTTCTGCTCGACGACGGCCTGGCCGGCCGGCACCGCACGGATGCCGAGGAACAGCAGGAGGGCGAAGCCGACGTGTGCAATGGCCGACGCCACCGCCGCGCCGCTGATCCGCTGCCGTCCCTGACCGAACTCGAGGTCGATCGTCGGATGGCCGCCGGTCGGCAGCATGAGCGACCCGTGATGCTCGTGGTCGGGGGGTGGGACGGCGGACGCGTCAGACATATCCGGGCGATTGCGAGAGAACGCGTTCATTCTGTCAGCACTCTTGCGATGGCCGCAACTCGTGCGCAGGAGTTGCGAGGGTCGTCGCTCCTGTGTCCGCGTCGGCGCACCTCCAGACTTAGACGCTTGAAACTGCGGCTTCGGCCGCCTCAGCGGGCAATGTAGCCCGCCCGGGCGCGGACACGGTGGTCGCGACGACCGACCCGTACCTCGATGGCCCGATACTCGCCGGCCACCTGCGGCCTCGCCGGCTGGTAGCCGAGCAGGTACTGATGGCGCAACTCGGTGGCGATCCGACGCAGCACCGCCGGCAGTTCGCGCGGTCGCGCGACGCGCAGGGCCTGACCGCCCGTCATCGCCGCCACCTGCGCGAACAGGGTCGTCTTCTCGCGCTCGAGCACCACGGGATAGGCCAGCACATCGCTCGCCCTGACGCGCGCCAGGACGTCGTCGGCCGACCGCCGGCTGTGCCGCTCGCGGCCGTCGGACACCAGCACGAGCGCGCGCCGCCCGGGCGCACGCTCGATGGCGTCGAAGGCCGTGACGATGGCGTCGTGCAGCGCCGTGGAGCCCCACGGGTCGAGGGCCTGCAGCGCCGCGTCCACCGCGCGCCGGTCGTCGGTGAGCGGCACGGACACTTCGACCTCCGAGCCGATCGCCACCAGCATGGCCTTGTCCTGCGCACCCAGTTCCAGCAGCATCTCCCGCCCGGCCCGCTGTGCAGCCTCGAGCCGCCCGCCGTCCATGCTCGCGCTGCGATCGATCGCCAGCGCGATCGACACGGGCTGGTCGCCGTCGGCAAACGTCGAGATGGCCTGGGGCACACCGTCCTCGAGGACCGTGAACTCCTCGCGGCGCAGGTCCGTGACGAAACGTCCCTCCTCGTCGGTGACGGTGGCGTAGACCTCCACCAGGTCGGTGCGCGCGGAGAACTGGCGGGCCGAACCTGTCAGAACTGTAACGCTGGCCAGCAGGGAGATCAGCGCGATCGGACGGAATGCGCGTTGGGCGAATGGTAGAATCACGGAGATTCGCTGTTCTTCAAGGAGATCGTCATGATCGCGCTGGGCCTCGGACCTATCGGCATCCCCGAACTGATCATCATCCTCTTCATCATCGTGCTGATCTTCGGGGCCACGCGCCTGCCGGAGATCGGTCGCGGCATCGGCAAGGGCATCCGCAACTTCAAGGAAGCCACCAAGGAAGGCGCGTCGGGCAAGGACGAGTAGCCTAGCCGGCGATCAGCACGCGCGCCTCGCCCGTCCGCCGGGTCACGCGCGTGCGATCGAGCCACTCCAGCAGGGGGATCGCCGTGCGGCGCGTCAGGCCGTAGCGGTCCTTGAACCAGCCCACCTCCACCACTGACGGCGCCGCCCCGGCGTCGCGCAGGGCCCGCAGGTCTGCCACCAGCGCCGCCAGGTGCCTCGACGCGATGTACTGGTCGGCCACCCGTTCCACGTCGCGCGCCTTGACCAGCCGCGCCAGCACCGCCGCCAGCACCTTCCGGTCGAGCCCCTCGGCCGTCTCCAGTTCGGCCAGCGACGCGCCGACGGTGCCCGCGCCGTCGAGGCGAGCGAGCACCCGCACGTCCACCGCCTCGCGCGCCGCGCCACCGCTGGTGCGCCGCACGCGCTCGTCGCCGGTCACCAGGCCCTCGCGCGCCAGCGCGTCGAGCACCAGGTCCACCACCTCTGGCCGGGTCCGCCGTCCGAACGCCTGACGCAGCGCCGCGCGCGGGACACCGCCGGCCATCGGGTCGGCCGCCGCGTCGGCGTCGAGGCGCGCCAGCACGGCATCGCGCACCTCGCGGACCACGCCCGTGGACACCCACCGGTCACCGGCGCGCACCACCCGACCGGCGCCCTCGAGCTCCGACAGCGCCTTCGCGGTCGCCGCAACGGTCGCCGCGCAGCGGGCCGGCAGGTCTGCCGCCACGCATCCCGATGCGCCAGCCTCCGCGACGCGCGCCGCCACCATGGCCGACAGGTCGAGGTCGTCGGTCGCCGGCGAGGTCCCCACCAGCCGAGCACGAAGCGGCGGTGCCGGGTCGACGACCACCGCCCCGGCGATCGTCGAGACGGGCGAATACGAGCGCAGCACGAGCCGGTCGCCTCGCCGCGCCGCGAGCGTCCCCTCCAGCCGGAGCATCGCTGCCGCGGACGCGCCCGGTGCGATGACGCGCCCGGCCTGGCCGTCGGCCGGCGCCGGCAACAGCACGCGCGCCAGCACCGCGGCCGTGCTGAGGTGCACATGGACTCGCGTGCCGTGCCGCAGGGGTGGGACGTCGGGGAGCACCCGCAGGTCGACCGACAGGCGCCGCGTCGGCACGACCACGCCCTCGCCGACGAGCACGTCGCCACGGGAGACCTCGTCGACCGACACGCCGGCCAGGTTGACCGCGACGCGCTGCCCCGCCTCGGCCAGCGGCGCCGCGGCGCCGTGCACCTGCAGTCCGCGTACGCGCAGCGATCGCCCCGACGGCCACGCGCGCAGCGACGCGTCGATCGCCATCGAGCCCGTCCAGAGCGTGCCCGTGACCACCGTGCCGAAGCCCTTCACGCTGAAGACGCGATCCACCGGCAGGCGCGGCGGCACGTCCCGCTCGCGCGTCCTCCGCGAGGCGGCGGCCGCCAGCAGCGCCGTGCGCAACGCGGCGATGCCCTGCCCGGTGCGGGCCGACACGCGGACGATCGGCGCGCGCGACAGCGCCGTGCCCTCGACGAGTTCCCGCACGTCGTCTTCGGCAACCGCCTGCATCGTGTCGTCGGCGACGTCGCACTTGGTCAGCGCGATGACGCCACCGGGCACGTCGAGCAGCCCGCAGATGGCGAGGTGCTCGCGCGTCTGGGGCATCACGGACTCGTCGGCGGCCACCACCAGCAACACGGCGTCGATGCCGCCGATGCCGCCGAGCATCGTCCGCACGAACCGCTCGTGTCCGGGCACGTCGACAAACGACAGCACCACGTCGTCGACCGTAGCGTGGGCGAAGCCGAGCTCGATGCTGATGCCGCGCGCCTTCTCCTCCGGCAGCCGATCCGGGTGCGTGCCCGTGAGCGCCTCGACGAGCGCGCTCTTGCCGTGGTCGATGTGTCCCGCGGTGGCGATCGTGAGGTGCATCACTTGCGGCCGCGGGCGGCCTTCTTGATCGCGCGCTCGCGCTTGCCGGGGCGGCCCTTGGCGACGCGCGCCCCGCTCTTGGGCGTGGCCCGGCTGGTCCGCGCGCCGCGATGGCGCTCGGAGGCGCGCACCCTGTCGAGCACCTCGACGACGCCGAGATCGACCTGGCGACGCTCCTGGTCCACCCGCAGCACCTGCACGCGGACCGGATCGCCGAGCCGGAACACGCGGTGGGTGTGCTCGCCGCGCAGCTGGTGCACGCGCTCGAGGTAGCGATAGTAGTCGTCGGCGAGCGTCGAGATGTGCACCAGGCCCTCGACGTAGTGCTCCACCAGCTGGACGAACATGCCGAACGGGGCGACGCCGGTGATGAACCCGTCGTACTCCTCGCCGACCTTGTCGGCCATGAAGCGCACCTTCTTCCAGGCGACGAGCTCGTTCTCGGCCTCGTCGGCGCGGCGCTCCATCTCCGAGGTGTGCCGGGCCAGCTCGGGCAGTTCCTCGACGCGCTCCTCGTGGAGCTGGTCGGTGAGCTTGCCGTGCCGGTACTCGCGCAGGGTGCGGTGGACGATCAGATCGGGGTACCGCCGGATCGGCGAGGTGAAGTGCGCGTAGGCGTCGGCGGCCAGCCCGAAGTGCCCGAGGCAGGACGTGTCGTAGCGCGCCTTCTGCATCGTGCGCAGCATCAGCGTCGCGATGGGCCGCTCCTCGGGCTTGCCGCGCAGCTGCTCGACCAGCTTCTGGAAGTGCCGTGGCTTGACGTGGTTCATCGGCGCGGCCAGCGAGTAGCCGAGCGTCGAGACGAACTCCTCGAACTGCTCCACCTTGAGCAGGTCGGGTGCCTCGTGGATGCGGTACAGCGTCGGCACGTCGTGGGCCTCGAGGAAGGCAGCCACCGTCTCGTTGGCCACCAGCATGAACTCCTCGATGATCCGGTGGGCGACGTTGCGCTCGGCGACCAGGATGTTCTCGATCTGCCCTTCCTCGTCGAGCACGATCTTGGCCTCGGGCAGGTCGAAGTCGATCGACCCGCGCCGGTAGCGTCGCTGGTTGAGGATCGCGAACAGCTCGCGCATCCGCTCGAAGTGCGGCACCAGCTCGCGGTACTTCTCGCGCTGCTCCTGGTCGCCCTCGAGGACCGCGTGCACCTCGTTGTAGGTCATGCGCGCGCGGCTGACGATCACTCCGTCGTGCAGCGTCGCGTCGACCACCCGCCCGCGCGCGTCGATCTCCATCACCGCCGATTGCACGAGACGGTCGACGTGCGGACGCAGGCTGCAGAGCCCCGTGGCCAGCTCCTCCGGGAACATGTGGACGGCCCGTTCCGGGAAGTACACCGAGGTCGCGCGCTCGGCGGCCTCGCGATCCAGCGCGCTGCCCTCGTGAACGTAGTGCGCGACGTCGGCGATGTGCACCTTGAGCAGGTAGTTGCCGTTCGCCAGCCGCTCCACCGACACCGCGTCGTCGAAGTCGCGGGCCGTCTCGCCGTCGATCGTGACGACGACGTCGCCCCGGAAGTCGGTGCGCCCCTCGATGTCCTTCGGGTCGATCTCGACGCCGAGCCGGCTGGCCTCCGCGATGCTCTCCTCGGAGTGGCGGTCGGGGATGCCGTGCTTGCGGATGATGATCTGCGTGTCGACGCCCGGCGTGTCGAGCGAGCCGATGATCTCGACGACCCGCCCGAGTGCCGGCCGGCCGTGGATCGGCCAGCGCAGGATCTCGACGACCACCATCTGCCCCGGCTGCGCGGCCAGTTCGTCGCCGGCCGGGATCTGCACGTCCATCAGCAGCCGCTTGTCGAAGGGCGTCACGAACAGCAGCCCGTGCTCGTCCTTGTCGAAGCGGCCCACCGTGGTCGACGCGCCGCGCTCGAGGATGCGGACGATGCGGCCCTCGGCACGGCCGTCGCGCCCGTGGTGCTCCACCCGCACCAGGACGCGGTCGCCGTGCATGGCGTCGTGGAGGTTGTGGCCGGCCACGTAGATGTCGCCGGTGACCTCGTCGATCGGCCGGTCGAGCTTCACGAAGGCGAAGCCGTTCGGGTGGACCGTGATGCGCCCCGGGGCGAGGTCCATCAACTCGGGCACGCCGAAGTGGCGTCCGCGTGTTTCAATCAGCGCGCCGCGATCGACCAGCGTCTTGAGGGCCCGCCGCACGCCCGGGGCCTCGGACTTGGGCAGCTTGAGCACCCGCATCAGGTCCTTGACGGTGGAGGGGTGCGTCACGCGCTCGCGGATTCGCTGCAGCAACTCGTCTGGTGTCATGGCCTCGCCAACTTTTCCAACCGGGACCTCACGGGGTCAGTCTACAGGCTCGGTGACCGACGAGGACCTCGTGGCCCGCGCGCAGGGCGGAAGCCAGGACGCCTGGGCCGCGCTCGTGCAGCGGCACCACGGGGCCGTGTTCCGGGCGGCCCACGCGGCGCTGCTCTCGCACGAGGAGGCCGACGACGCGGCGCAGGAGGCGTGGATCTCGGCGTGGAAGGCGCTCGGGGACTTCCGGGGGCAGGCGGCGTTCCGGACGTGGGTCGTCGCCATCGCCTGGCGCAAGGCCCTCGATCGTCGTCGCGGGATGGTCGGCTGGATGCGGATGCTGCGGATCGGCGTGGCCCGGGACGAGGAGGAAGGTCCGGAGCTGGATCTGGAAGGCGACCAACCCGATGCCGAGCGGGCGCTGCTGGACGACGAGGCGCGCGGGCGCCTCAAGCGGCTGGTGAAGGGGCTGCCCCGGGCCCACCGCGACGCGCTGCTGCTGGTGGCGACGCAGGACGTGCCTTACGCGGAGGCCGCGGCGCTGCTGGGGATTCCGGTGGGCACGCTGAAGTGGCGCGTGAGCGACGCGCGGCGCATGCTGCGCGAGCGAATGGGACGGTAGGAAGACGGCCTTCGTGATTCCGCCTCCGCCGAGGCTACGGCGGACAAGTCGGCCGTCGGCCTTCGGAAGGACACGTCGGTTCGTAGCCGTCGACCTTCAGGTCGACGGACAGCTCGGCGCACAGGACACGATGAACGCACACGACGACGAACGCATCGACGCCGCCCTCGAGGCGCTGGCCCGGCCGGAACCGCCGGCCGACCACGTGGCGCGCGTGCTGGCGCGAACGGGTTCCGCGGCAGGCGACGGGCTGCAGCCTGCGGGCTACCTGAAGCCCCGGTGGGTGCTACCGGTCGCGGCCACGGTACTCGTGGCGCTGGGTGCGACGTGGCAGGTCGGCAGGCTGTCGGTCGCCATGCCGGGCGTCGAGGTGGCCAGCGCGCCGGCGTGGGGCACGCCGCAGGAGGTCGATCGCCCCGTGCTGCCGCCGCAGGCCTATTGGGGGATGGACGCGTTCGAGGAGTGGGCCAGCCTGAGGCCGGGAGTCGGGAGTCGGGAGTCGGGAGTCGGGCGCAGCACGCCGGGCTCCGGGCTTCGGGCAGCGGGCACCGGGGCAACGGCGGGCACCGGGCACCGGGCAGCGGGCACCGGGGCATCACCGGGCACCGGGCGGCGGGCACCGGGCACCGGGAGGACGGCGGGCGCCGGAAGCGTGGCGGCGCCGCAGATGGCGTGGGTGCCGGTGCCATCGGGGCTGCCGCCGATCGAGCTCGAGCCGATCGCGCCGGCCCCCATCGAGATCGCGCCGGTCGCGGCGCTGGAAGACATCACCGTTACGGACATCACCCTGGCGCCGATCGTCGTCGCGCCGGTGGACGAACAGGAGAAGCCATGAAGACGCTGTCACTCGTTCTGCTGATCACCGCCCTCGGCACGCCCGTCCTCGCGCAGGACGCTCCGCATTTGGCCCCCCCGGCCATGATGTACGTGAACGTGCCCGACACACCGCAGGCGGCACAGCCCGCGCCGCCGCGCGCGCCGCAGCCGGCCCAGCCACCGCAGGGAGGGGAGAAGTTCGATATGCCGGTTCCGCCTCCGGCGCCGCCCCCGTCCGCGGAGAGGCGCCCGCTGCCGACGCGCAACGTGAAGGTGGACGTGACGATCACCGAGCAGAGCGGCACGTCGGCGCCGGTCAAGAAGGTCGTGGCGATGGTTGTCGCCGACGGCCGATCGGGAGGAGTGCGGGCGATCACGACCGTGCCCGTCTACACGGGCAACACGCGCGACCTTCCGCTGAACGTGGACGCCACCGTGACGGTGACACCCGAGCAGCGCGTGTTGCTGGAACTCCGATTCAACTACTCGAGCATGGCGATCATGGCGCCGGAGCTTCCGAAGGGGTTCGCCGCGACCAACGAGGCCGAGCGCCTTCAGAGCGCACCTCGCCCCTCTCAGGTGAACATCGTGGAAACCGTGACGGCGCTGTTGACCCCAGGCACACCCACGGTGGTCGCCCGCTCTGCGGATGCCGCCACCGACCGCACCGTGACCGTCGAGGTGAAGGCGGAGATTCTGAAGTAACCGGGCAGCGGGCACCGGCCACCGGGCACCGCCCGCTGTCGCCCGACGACCATCCGTAGCCGCCGGCCATGGCCGGCGGTCCCCCGCCTCATCGACAACTGCATCTCGCGGGAGGATGACTGCCCGTCGCGCGAGCGCGACGGCTACGAACGGGCTGCCGCTGGCGCGTCGACATGAATGTCGACGCCTACGCCTGCAATGCCGTCAGTCGGAAGCCGCGAGCCGTGAGCCATGGGCAAGCTCTCTGAGCCTTGAGCCCTGAGCCCTGAGCCTTGAGCCGTCCTTCCGAGCCTTGAGCCGTATTACCCTGTCGCCCATGACCAAGGGACGTCTGGCGGCGTACTTCGCGGGCACGGCCGTGGTGGCCGCGCTCATCGGGTTCCTGTTCGGGTACTACCAGGCGTATCCGGCGCAGCACCAGGCCAACCGCGCGATGTTGCGCCTGCGGCTGTCCGAGGCCCGCGCGCGCACGCAGGACGCGCGCATCGCGCTCGCCCGCAGCAATTACGGCAACGCCCGCACGCACGTCGAGGAAGCCATGCGGTTGCTCGACGCCTTCAAGGCCAACAGCCAGCGCGACCTGCCGCCCACCGAGAGCGGCAAGGTGGACCAGGCGCGGGCCCTGCTGCAGGAGGCGTTGTCGCTCGCCCCGAGCATGCCCACGGCGCCCACCGCTGATCCGGCCACGCCTCGCCCTGAAGCCCAGGCCGACGACAAGGCCGCGCAGGCCGCGAACCTGTTGGGTGAGGTGTATCGGGCGACGCCGGAACCGTAATCCGACGGCCTTGGGCCTTGGGCCTTGGGCCTTGGGCCTTGGGAATTGGGCCTTGGGAATTGGGCCTTGGGCCTTGGGAACTGAGCCTTGGAGCGTCGACCGAGGTCGACGCCTACGGCACCTACGGCACGAGACCAGAGAACCAACGGCGCGGTCGGAGACCGCGCCCTACCTCGGCGCACGAAGGCCGAAGGCCCAATGCCGAAGGCCGACCAGAGGTCGCGTCAGTACACGAGCGCGACCTGGAGATCTCCCACGTTGGTGTCGGTCGGCCCCGTGCGTGTGAGAGTGCCGAGCCGACGATGCAACTCGTACGCATCGTTGTCGGCGAGGTACCGGTCGACACGCACGCCGAGCGCGTCGGCCGTCGACTGCGTGTGCGGGTCGGCCCAGGCGCCGGCCGCATCGGTGGGGCCGTCGATGCCGTCGGTGCCGACACTGGCGAGCAGCATCGGACGGGGGGCCCGTGACAGCGCGTCGAACGCCCCCGCCACGAACTCCTGGTTGCGGCCGCCGCGCCCCTTCCCCGTCACCGTCACCGTCGTCTCGCCGCTGCTGATCACGCACACGGGTGCCGTTCGACCATCCGCGGCCCCGAGCACCGCGGCAACGTGCGAGGCCCCCGCGTGGCGCGCCTCGCCGAGCACCGGCGGCGCCAGCACCACGACGTCGTAGCCGCGGCGTCGCGCATCCTCGGCAGCACCGGCCATCGCCATGTGGCGCGTGCCAATCAGCGTGTAGCGACTGCGCCGCATCGACTCGTCGCCGGGCTTGGGCGATTCTGGCACCTCGCCCCGGACACCACGCTGCAGCCAGGCGCGCACCGAGGCCGGCACGCTGTCGCGCGCCGCCACCCCGTCGACGATGCGCCAGGCGTCGGCGAAGGTCGACGGATCGGGCACGGTCGGCCCCGACCCGATGACGCTGGGATCGTCCTCGAGCGGCGCGACCACGTCCGAGATCGCCAGCGTCACCGTCTCGCCCGCGCAGGCCGCCGCGAGGCGTCCGCCCTTGATGCGCGACAGGTGCTTGCGCACGCAGTTGAGCTCGTCGATGGCGCGGCCGTCGTGCATCAGCGCGCGGGTGACCTGCTGTTTCTCGCCGAGCGTGACGCCCTCGACGGGCCGACACAGGAGCGACGATGCCCCGCCCGACAGCAGCACCACGAGGCGCCCCTCGGCCGGCACCGCACGGACCGCGGCCAGGACGGCGTCGGCCGCCGCGACGCTCTCGGCGGTGGGGGTCGGGTGCCCGCCGGTGTACCACTCCACGTCATCGGGGACGCGCTGGCGGTCGTGGGTGCCCACGCCGATGGCTCGCATCGGGAGTTCGGGCACGAGCGCGTACCAGCGCTCGAGCATGGCGGCTGACGCCTTGCCGGCGGCCACGAGCGTGTACGGACGGCCAGCGGCGACAGGCGCGTCGGCGCCAGCGAGCGCGCGACGCAGCAGCGTGGAGGCGGAAACGGACGCGAGCGCGGCCGCGGTGATCGCCGCCAGATCGTCGCGCGCGCGCGACGGCAGCATCAGTGGAGGCAGCGGCCGTCCACCCAGGCCCGTGCGGCGGCGACGTGGCTGAAGGAATCGAGGATGCCGCTCACCACCTGATCGGCGCGGCCCTGACGGCAGAGCACCTCGAGCTGGTCCATCACGCGGTCGAGCGCGACCTCGACGCCCTGCACCGTGGCCTGCGAGTAGCAGTCACGCTGACGCTCCAGCTGATGATGGCAGCGCTGGAGTTCCTCGCGATAGAACTCCGCGAGCCTGGACACACGAAGGATCTGTTCCACGTCGGTCGGGGTGTGTCGGAGTGACACTTCCCACTCTATCCACCGGCCGCGTGAGGTGTCAACGATCGACCTGCCGCGAGCCCACCCACCCGGCGAGCCCACCGGCCAGAATGGCGACCGATGCAAGCGTAAGCAGGTACTGCCACGACAGGAACGGCGCGGCGGTCACCTCCAGGGCGCGCGCCCAGGCCGCCGCCGGCCCCTGCAGTACCGCCCACACCGCGACGCGCAGCAGCACGAATGCCACCGCCGTTCCGGTGGCCGCCTGCAGCAGGCCCTCGGCCACGAAGGGCCCGCTGATGGCGCGTGTCGGCGCCCCGATCAGCCCGAGCACGGCGATCTCCTCGCGTCGCGCGTAGTACCCGAGCCGCAGCACGGCCGCGACCGCGGCGAACGCGGCGATGGCGAGCAGCGTGGCGAGCGCCGTCACGACCCGCCGCACGGTCGTCACCGTGACGAGCACGCGGCGCAACACCTCGCGGTCGTAGATCACGTCCTCGACGCCGGGCGCCGCACGCAACCGCGCGACGAGCGCCTCCACCTGTGCCTCGGTGGCCGTCGGCGCGAGGCGGGCCTCGACGACCGCCCCGAAGGGCCGCTCGGGCAGCGCGGTGATCACGTCGGCAAGGTCGGGGAAGTCCGCGGTCACCCGCGCGGTCGCCTGCGCCTCGTCGAGGACCTCCGCCGACGCCACGGCCGCATCGGCGCGCGTCAGCTGCGCCGCCGCGTCGCGCTCGGTCGTCGAGGCCTCGCGCGCCAGGTAGACCGAGAGTTCGGCGGCCTGCGTCATGCGCGTGGTGACGTCGCGCAGCGCCTCCGACGCGCCGAGTGCCGCGCCGACGACGAACACGGCCGCGGCGATCAGCGCCGTGGAGAGCAGCGCCACGCGCCAGCGGCGCCGGATGGCGATCCACGCCTCGTCGAGGCAGTACCGGACGAACCCGACGGGGTTGGCGTCCTCGTGGCGACGCGCGCTCATGCCGGCCTCCGGTCGCCGACCACCTGCCCGCGGTCGAGCTGCACGACGCGGCGATTCACGTAGTCGATGATGTCCTGGTCGTGGGTGGCCATCACCACCGTGGTGCCCGACGCGTTGATGGCGCGGAACACGTCCATCACCTCGAGCGACAACGCCCGATCGAGGTTGCCGGTCGGCTCGTCGGCCAGCAGGATGGCCGGCTCGTTCATGAGCGCACGCGCGATGGCCACCCGCTGCTGCTCGCCGCCCGACAACTGCAACGGGAACGACTCCATGCGGTGCTGCAGGCCCACCTGCTGGAGGAGCGCCGAGGCGCGGCGCCACTGGTGCGCCCGCGACTGCCCCATCACGCGCGCCACCGTCGCGACGTTCTCGAAGATCGTCCGCTCGGGCAGCAGCCGGAAGTCCTGGAACACGAAGCCCACGGTGCGGCGATAGGCCTGTCGAGCCTCGCGCCCGAGGGTCGCCAGGTCGGTGCCCGCGACCAGCACCTGCCCCGAGGAGGCGACCTCCTCGCGCAGCAGCAACCGGAGCAGCGTCGACTTGCCGGCGCCGCTCGGCCCTGCCAGGCACACGAACTCGCCCTTGCCGATCTCCAGCGAGACGTCGCGCAACGCGTCGGCGTCCGGCCCGTACGACTTGGTGACTGCCGACAGCGTGATCACGTGCGTGGCGCTCCGGGGCGGGACTCGATCAGTTCGACGCGCACGCGGCCGAAGCCGGCCGCGACGTCGATGCGCAGCGGCAGGCGCCGCTCGTCGGCGCTCAGCCAGAGGTCGATGGCCGGCGGCGCGCGCCGCTGCACGCGCTGCACCAGTGCCGGGCGCATGTGCAGGGCCGGCACGCGCTGGCCCCGCCACTCGATCGTCTCGGCCTGCAGCGGTCCCGACTGCAGCGTCAGGTTGCGGCCCATGTCGTTGACCGGCACGGCGACCTCGGCGCCCGCGGCGAGGGCGAGCGTGCGCACCAGCAGCAACGCGGCAATCGGATCGCGGGCATCGGTCGGCGCGCGGAACCCGGGTCCGGCGTCGACCGAGGCCGCCTCCGGCGGCACCACGCGGACCACGCCGCCGGCGCCATCGTGGTAGACGGACTGGTCCACCTGCCGGCGGCCCTCGCGGATCTCGCGCAGGTGGACGATGGGCCGGAACTGGTCGTCGGTGTAGGTGCGGAACACGTCCCTGGCCTCGAAGAACCGGGCCACCCACGGCGCGGTCTCGAGCGACACGCGCGCTTCGTAGCGGATCCGGGCGCGATCGGCCTGCGGCAGCCACCGCGGCAGCCGCACGTCGGCGCCACTGGCCGACAGCACGGCAATCTCGATCGTGCCGGCCGACACCTGCGTGCCAGCGCCGTCCCAGAACACGTCGTAGCGGCTCACCTCCCCCGGCGCGAAGCCGGGAGTTCCCGGTGCGGGCGCCGCGACGGTGGCCGGCGCGCCCACCGCGGCCAGGAGCGTCGCCTCGTCGGCGAGTTCGTAGATCACCTCGTCGTGGCCCTCGTCACCGGGCACGCGTGCGCGACGCGTGAGCGGCCAGGCGTCCTGCAGGCCGTCCTGCCCCGCCACGACGAAACGGACGCCGAGGTCGTGCAGGGTCCAGATCGCGTCGGCCGATGGGAACGTCGCGAGCGCACCGGCGACGGCCCCCGCAAAGGCCGGGCGCTGCCCGCTGTAGCCGTTGACGATCGGCCGCCCGTGCACGAGCGTGCCGAGCATCAGCGGCGTGGCGGCGCGGTCCTCTGGCTGTGGAAGGAACGCCACCGGACCTGGCCCGTCGGCATCGCGCAACCAGGCGCTCACCGGCGTGACCAGCGAGGGCGCAGGCACGTACGGGATGCGCCACGCCAGGCCCTCGACGACCACGATCGCCGCGAGGCCGAGCACGAGCGGCCGCAGTGTCGAACGCGTCTCGCGCCGCCACCACGTCACCGCGAAGCCCGCTGCGGCGGCGACGCCGAAGGCCAGCAGCACGCCGAAGCGGGCCGGCGCACGCACGCCCTGGAAGCCGAAGACCCAGCGGTGCGCGAACGCATACACGGGACGTACGCCGTCGGGGCCGAGCGCGAGCACCACGCCGGCCAGCGCCACTGCCGCCCATGTCCACAGCAGCGGCTGGCGACGGGAGCGCGCCAGGGCCGCGACCGCGAGCAACGCCAGCAGCGACGCGCCCCAGCCGGGATGCAGGCCATCCTCCTCGGTGCGGCCGATCGGCGCCAGCGCCACGGGCCGCCACGGCGGCTCGCTCACCAGGCTCAGCGGCGTCGCGGCGTGACGACTCGCCTCGTCCATGGTGCGGACGAAGCCTTCACGCTGCTGCACCTGCAGGTATGGCACGAGCACCGGCCCCACCAGCGCAGTCGCCACGACGCCGCCCACCAGCAGCGGCGCGAGCAGCCGCCCGAGCGACACGCGCCCGGCGCCGGCCACGAGCGCAAGCCCGCCGATCGCGAGCGCCACGAGGCCGATCACCGCGTAGTACACCGAGGACAGGGCGCCGAGACCGTACCAGAGCCCGAGCCACGCGCCGTCCTGCCAGCGCCGACGCGCCACCACCCGGTGCAGCGCGCCGAACGCGAGCGGCAGGAAGTAGAGCGCCTGCAGTTGCAGGTGCAGCACGTGCGAGAAGCGGTACGCGCAGAATCCCCACGCGATCCCGCCCACCAGCGGCCCCATCCCATCGTCGAGCACCTGGCGGAGGTACCACCACATCGCCCACGCGCTGGCGGCAATCGACGCGATGAACACGACGTTGTAGCAGAGCAGCGGGTCGCGCCACACCGCATAGACCGGCGACACCAGCAGGGCCTGCAGCAGCAGGTGATCGGTGAACGCGAGCGCCTGCCGGGCGGGATGGAAGATCGGCGCGTCGAACACGCGCCCGTCGAGCCAGGACCCGGGCGATGCGAACAACTGCCGCAGGTCCCACCCGAGCGTGAACAGGTTCAGGTACGGATCGCCGGCGCCCTGCGGCGCCCCCAAAAGCGTGCGCGGGCGCCACGCGAGTGGCCACGTCGCGACGACCGCCGCCAGGGCGTACAGCGCGAGCGCCACGCCGCGCTCTCGCCAGCCCGGGCGCCCCGTGTCAGGCGTCGAGCTGACGCTGGAGGAGGGCATGCACCACTTTCGGGTTGGCCGTGCCACGCGTGAGCTTCATCACCTGCCCCACCAGCGCGCCGATGGCCTGCACGCGGCCGGCCTTGTAGCTGGCCACGGCGTCGGGATTGGCCGCGATCACCGTCGCGATGTGCGCCAGCAGCGCCGATTCGTCGCCCACCTGCTTCAGGCCCTCGCGCTCGACGATCACCGGGGCCGCCTCGCCGCTGGTCCACATCGCCTCGAAGACCTGCTTGGCCGCGGCGCTGCTGATGGTGCCCTCGTCGACCAGACGAATCAGCTCGGCGAGCCGTCCAGCCGGCACCGGCGCATCGCCGATCGCCACGTTCTCGTCCTTGAGCTTCCGGAGCACCTCGCCCATCACCCAGTTGGAGGCGAGCTTGGCCGGCGCCGCGGCGGCCACCTGCTCGAAGTAGGCGGCAACGGCGACATCCTGGGTGAGCACGCCCGCGTCGTAGGCCGGCAGCCCGTACTGATCGACGAACCGGGCGCGGCGCGCGTGCGGCAGTTCGGGCAGCGACGCGCGGACGCGGTCGACCTGGCCCGGCGCCAGCACCAGCAGCGGCAGGTCCGGCTCCGGGAAGTAGCGGTAGTCGTGCGCCTCTTCCTTGCTCCGCATCGAGAACGTCCGCCCCGAGTCAGGGTCGAACAGGCGCGTCTCCTGCGTGATCGTGCCGCCCTCGGCGATCACCGCCGACTGTCGCGCGATCTCGTACTCGATGGCCTTCTGCAGGAACCGGAACGAGTTGACGTTCTTGATCTCGACCTTGGTGCCGAACGCCGCCTGGCCGACGGGACGCACCGAGACGTTGGCGTCGCACCGCAGGCTGCCCTCCTCGAGGTTGCCGTCGTTGACGCCGATCGCCACCAGCACGTCGCGGATGTGCGTGAAGTACGCGGCCGCGGCCGCCGCCGTGCGCAGGTCGGGCTCCGACACGATCTCGATGAGCGGCGTGCCGGCACGATTGAGGTCGATGCCGGTGAGGTTCGGGTCGCCCGTCCCCTCGTGCAGCGACTTGCCGGCGTCCTCCTCCATGTGGATGCGCGTGATGCCGACGCGCACCGCCTCGCCGTCCACCTCGAGGTCGACGTGGCCACCGGTGGCGATCGGCCGGTCGAACTGCGAGATCTGGTAGCCCTTCGGCAGATCCGGGTAGAAGTAGTTCTTGCGCGCGAACTCCGAGACCTCGTGAACGGTGCACCCGAGCGCGAGGGCCGCCGCGATGGCCTTGTCGACCGCGTCGGCGTTCAGCACGGGCAGCGCGCCGGGCATGCCCAGGCACACCGGGCAGGTGTGGGTGTTGGGCGGCGCCCCGAAGGCCGGGGTACAGCCGCAGAAGATCTTGGTGCGGGTCTGGAGCTGGGCGTGGACCTCGAGCCCGATCACCGGCTCGAAGTGCACGCGCGCGGGTGTCGCGGTCGGCACGCAGGGATTGTATCCGGGTGCCGGGTGCTGCGGGCTGGGGGCCGGGCGCCGCAGGGTCGCGCGGCCGCAGGGAGCCGGCAGCCACGTCGGCTATCGCGCTAGCGTTCTCCGAGGCCCGGCATCCGCGTGAAGGTGCGGACGACGTCGGGGTCGAACTGCGTCCCGCTGCCCCGCACGAGCTCGCTGATCGCCTGATCGTGCGTCAACGAGTCGCGGAACGGGCGTGGCGATCGCATCGCATCGAACGAGTCGGCGACCGCCAGCACGCGGCTGGTCATCGGGATCTCGTCCCCCGAGAGCTGCCGCGGATAGCCGCCGCCCGCGTACTCCTCGAAGCGCGATCTGATGATCCCGGCCGCCGGGCGGAGCGCGGGGATGGCCTCGAGAATCGATGCGCCGAGGTCGGGCACGCGGCGCCACAGCGCACGCTCCTCTGCGGTCAGCTCGCCGGTCTTGCTCAGGAGCCCGTCGGGCAGCACCAGTCGCCCGAGTTCGTGCAGGAGCGCTGCCTGTCCGAGGGCCTCCACCTGCGAGGCCTGGAGGCGCAGCGTGGAGGCCAGGGCCACGGCCAGCCGCCGCACCCGGTGGCTGTGCTCGCGCCACAGGTCGCTTCGGAACGCCACCAGGTCGAGCGCCGCCTCGACCTGCGCCGTCGTGCCGATCTCCAGCCGCGACAGGGCCTCGATCAAGCGGCGGTGCCGCGCGCCGAGCTCCGATGCGCGCTGCTCCCGCAGCAGGCGGTCGGCACGCCGCAAGCGGTGGTGCCGCATGCCGTTCTCGAGCGCCCGCGACAGGCTGCGCTGGTCGAACGGCTTCAGCAGGTAGTCGACGACGCCCTGCTGCAGGCCGCGCAGGGCCCAGTCGACGTCGTGGATTCCGGTCACCAGCACCACGGCCATGTCCGGGTGCTGCTGCTGCACCTGCTCGAGGAACCAGAAGCCGTCGCGTCCGGGCATCTGCACGTCGCAGAACGCCACGGCGATGCCGCGCGAGGCGGCGACGGCCAGCGCCTGCTCGGCGCCGTCGACGGCCACCGGACGGCACCCGTCGGCCTCGACCCACGCCGACAGCACCTCCCGCACCCCCTCGTCATCGTCGACCACGAGCACGGGCGTGGGCTCGTCGAGGCTCCCGCCGCCCGTCAGCACGTCGAGGGGCTGTTCCGGTTCGAGCCGCGCCATCATGCCGCCCCCTTGCCGCGTCGCGCGATGGTGACGCCGAGATCGAGGCGTTCGAGCTTGCGGTAGAGCGCTCGTCGGCTGAGGCCGAGCAGCGTGGCGGCCTTCTTCTTGTTGCCGTCGGCGCGTTGCAGGGCACGCATGATGTGCTCGCGTTCCACGTCCGACAACGGACCGACCGCGTCGGGCGCGGGCGAGACGCGACCCGCGGCCGGGGGTATCGGCGCCACGGGCCAGGCGTGGACCGGCGGCGACGTCCGGGGTGGCGGCAGGCTGCCCTTGACGTCGAGCTCACCGACCAGGCGCCCCTCGGCCATCAGGCAGGCGCGCTCCAGCACATTGCGCAGTTCGCGCACGTTGCCGTACCAGTCGGCCTCCCGCAGCAACCGCTCGGCGCCCGAGGTCAGGCCCGACAGCGGCTTGGCCAGACGGGTCGCCGTGGCGCGCATGAACGCGTTGGCGAGGTACACGATGTCGTCGCGCCGATCGCGCAGCGGCGGGACATGGATGTCGACGACGTTGAGCCGGTAGAAGAGGTCGCGCCGGAAGCGGCCGGCGTCGCATTCGCCCTCGAGATCACGGTTGGTGGCGGCGATGACCGTCACGTCCACCTTGCGCGGCTCGAGCGAGCCGACGCGATGGACCTCGCCGAACTCGATGGTGCGCAGCAGCCTGGCCTGCACGCCGGCAGGCAGTTCCGCGACCTCGTCGAGGAAGAGCGTGCCGCCATCGGCCAGTTCGAACAACCCGGGCTTGGAGTCGGTGGCGCCGGGGAAGGCGCCGCGGACGTGCCCGAACAGCTCGCTCTCGAAGAGCGTCTCCACCACCGCCGAGCAGTTGATGACGACGAAGCGGCGGTCGGCACGCGGCCCGAGTTGGTGCAGCGCGCGGGCGACCAGTTCCTTGCCTGTGCCGGTCTCGCCGCTGACCAGGGCGGTGCGCACGTGCGGCGCCACCGTCCGCAGCACGCGGAACAGCTTCTGCATCGGCACCGAGCGGCCGATCATGCCGTGGAACGTGACCCCGGGCGACCGCTCCGCCGGGAACAGCCGCACACGGCGCCGCAGGGCATCGTCGTACTGGTCGGCCAGCAACCGGCGCACCTTGTCGACGTCGATGGGCTCCCGCAGGTACTGATGAACGCCCAGCCGGATGGCAGCCACGGCCGACTCGACCGACGCGCAGGCCGTGACCAGCATCAGCGACAGGTCCGGCGCTTCCTCGCGGAGGCTGGTGAGCAGCCCCAGGCCGTCGATGTCGGCCTGATCCAGCGAGACGATGGCCGCATCGGGCGGCCGCTGGCGGAAGGCGCTCAGGCCCTCGGCGCCGGTGTCGCTGACATGCACGGCGAACCCCGCCCGGGCCGCTGCGTCGAGCAGGAGGTCGCGGGTCGAACTGGGGGGGTGGATGACCAGCAGGGCAGGCGTGCTCATTCGGCCGTTCTCTACCTGCTCAATCGACCCGGGCGCACGGGCCTTGAACCAAAGCGACACACGAGGCGCACACGGGCGAGGCACGGGCCGCCCGACGTGCGCAATGCGCGATGCCGGATGCCGCACTGGCGAAGCACCCGGATGTGGGCGGCGCTTGGGCGACGCGCCTCCCTCCCCCGGGACCGGAGGGCGAAGACGGTCCGTGGGAAGATCGCCGCGTGCGATTCGCCTCACGGCTGTTCGTGGCCGCCGTCGCGGCCCTGGTGGCCTCGTGCGCGAGCCGGCAACAGCCGCCGCGGCCGACCCCGCCGCCGGTCGCCCGGCCCGGCACCGGCGTGCCGACCACCCCACCCCCGCCGGCGCCGGTCCTGCCGCCGTCCGGCGATCTGGTGCTGCGGATCGAAACCGGGGCGCGCGGAACCGGACAGGTGGAAGCCGTGCCGCTCGAGGCGTACGTACGGGACGTCGTGGTCGGCGAGATTGCCGTGGCCCCCCAGGACGGCTCCCTCGCCGGGCAGGCCTACGCGGCGCAGGCGATCGTCGCGCGGACCTATGCCCTGGCGGTACGAGGACGGCACGCCGCCGAGGGGTTCGACCTCTGCTCCACGACCCACTGCCAGGTGTACGTGCGCGACCAGTGGCGACGCAGCCGCTGGGCCTCCGAGGTGGACGCGGCGGTGACGCGGACGCGGGGCCAGTACCTCTCCTCGGCGGGACGCCCCATCGAAGCCGTGTTCCACGCCCACTGCGGCGGCCACACGAGTGCGGCGGTGGAAGTCTGGCGGACCGCCGGCGCGCCTTACCTGCGCGGTGTGGAGGACCCGTACTGCGTGCGCGAGCAGTCGGGTGACTGGAGCAGTCGCCTCGAGCTCGAGGCGGTGCGCGCGGCCCTGAATCGTCGCCCGCGCACCGAGGTCGGCGACCGCCTGGACGGCGTGCAGGTGCTGCGCCGCGATGCCGGTGGGCGGGTCGTCGAACTCGTGCTCTCGGGGGCGCGGTCCCCCGTGGTCACCGCCGAGGACTTCCGGCTGGCGGTCATCGCCGCGGCGGGAGTCCGCAGCCTGCGGAGCACGCGGTTCGAGGTCGCGCGCCACGGCACGGCGCTGGTGTTCACCGGGCGCGGCTCGGGCCATGGGGTCGGCCTGTGCCAGGTCGGGCTCCTCGGACGGTTGCGGGCCGGCCAGACGGTGGCGCAGGTGCTCGGCGCGTACTACGCGGGGGTGGACCTGTCGCGGTTGGGCGGAACGTAAACGCCGAACGGCTCAGGGCTCAGGGCTCAGGGCTCAGGACTCAGAAACCACTCAGAAAGCTCTCTGAGCCTTGAGCCTTGAGCCTGAAGCCTGAAGCCGAGCCCCGCCCCCTGGCGACTGCCCACTGCCGCTAGAACACCTCCCGCAGGCGAGCGAAGGTCTCGACGCGCAGGATGCCCGCATCGTGGTTGTCGGGCGGCAGCTCGGCGAGTTCGAGCGCCCATGTGCCCGGGTGCGGCACGAACACGGCGCCGAATCCGGCGTCGCGCGCCGGCAGGATGTCGGACTTGGGGCTGTTGCCGATCATCCACGCGCGGTCGGGCCGGACACCGAGGCGCCGCGCGGCGTCCCGGTACGCGCCGGCGTCCTTCTCGCGCACGACGTCGACCTGATGGAAGTGGTCGCGCAGGCCCGACCGCACCACCTTGTCCCACTGCTCGTCGTGGTTGCCCTTGGTGAAGAGCACCACGCGGTGACGGCGCCGCAGGTAGGCCAGCGTGTCGGGCACGTCGGGCAGCAGTTCGAGCCGCTTGCGCCGCAACGCCGCGATCTCGGCGCGCAGGAACGGGCGCAGGTCCTCGAGCGCGTGCACCAGGCCGACGTGCTCGCACAGCACCTCGAGCGACGCGCCGAAGTTCACCGACCCGTAGCCGTGGGCGCGGGTGCGCTGCCGCTCGATCGCCATCAGCGCCTCGCGCGTGCGCTCGCTCGCGACGCCGTACTCCTCCAACCGCGTGGCCGTGCGGCCGATCACGGAGTCGAAGTAGATGTTGTTCTCCCAGAGGGTGTCGTCGGCGTCGATGAAGAGGGTCAGGCCCGGTCCCACGCGCCCTCCCCGCCGCCGGGGCGCGCCGCCTGCCCCGCCGAAGCCGGCCCCCGCAGACGGGCCTGCCCCGCCGAAGCCGGCCCCCGGAGACGGGCCTGCCCCGCCGAAGCCGGCCGGCGAAGGCGGGTCACGACGTCATCGCGTAGACCGCGATGTTGACGGCCAGCTTGGTGTTGTCCTCGCGGCGGAAGCGCTTGTTCTTCCAGTCGTAGTCCCATTCGCAGCCGTAGTCCTTGTTGCTGTAGAGCACGCCGAGGCGTCCATGCTGCTCGAGGCCCCGCAGGTAGTCGTGGACGAGGTCGTCGCCCCAACCGTTCAGCTCGTGGGCCGTCGTCGGCGGCGTGTCGAAGCGGAAGAAGCAGCGGTACAGCGGATGGGTCGCCGGCAGCTTCGGCAGCGCCCCGGCCGGACCGAACGTGGCGCGCATCTCCTGTTCGAAGCTGCGGGCGTAGAGCCCATCGACGTCGTGGTTGCAGTCGTCGGAGAACAGCAGCCCGCCCTGCTCGACGAAGGTCCGGAGGCCCCGACGCTCCCGCGCGCTGAAGCGGACCAGCAGGTGGCCGGTCATGAACAGGAACGGGAAGGCCGGCAGGTCGGCAGCGTCGGCCGGGATGACCACCTCGTCGCGGTACACGGGAATACTGGTGTACTGGAGCACGCTGTCGAGGAAATTGGCGGCGACCTTCGGGTTGTAGTCCCAGTCTCCGGAGGCGTACCGGAGCCGGGCGAACACGAACTCCGACGGGCGCGGCTGGGCACGCAGGGGCGTGGCACACGACACGGCGGCGGCGGCAGCGGCAGAAGCCAGCGTCACGAACTCCCGGCGCGTCACGGACACGGCGCGATTGTAAAACGCCGCTGGCCCGTAGTAGCGTGGAGCCATCGATGTCGAGTCAGGTAAACGCGCGAGGCCGTCGGGGGCGTACCCACTGATGGCAGCCGTGCGACCACCCGGATCGGTGGCCCTGGGCACACCGGGCGACATCGAGCTGGCCGCGGCCGTGAAGGCACACCTGGCCGCCGGCGAGGGCGCCGCGGCCCGCGAGCTGTACGGCGAGTTGGTGCGTCGGCACCAGCGCAAGGCGACGCGGATCGCGTTGTACTACCTCCGGGAGTCGGCCGATGCCGACGAGGCCGTGCAGGACGCGTTCGTGAAGGCCTACACGCACCTGCGTGACTTCGAGTACGGCCGGTCCTTCGAGGTGTGGTTCACGCGGATTCTCGTCAACTGCTGCCTCGATCGCGTGAAGGCCCGGGGCCGCCGGGCGCGCTGGATGGTGGCGGCCGACGACCTGGGGGACTCCAGTCCGCTCGACCGACTGGCGGCGCCTCGCGACAGCACGCCCGAGGCGCTGGCGCTGCGACGTGAGCGCGGCGCTCGGTTGATGGACGCCATCGCCCGGCTGCCCGAGCGACAGAAGACCGTGGTGCTGCTGAGCCAGATCGAGGGCGCGAGCACGCGGGAAGTGAGCGAAGTGACCGGCTTGCGCGAGACGACGATTCGGGTGCACTTGTTCAGGGCCCTGCGTCGTTTGCGTTCGTTGTTGTCGGAGGACCCCGCGTTCGGCGAATCGCCCGACCGGGATCAGGAGTGATGCTGACGCGCCCGATGCGCTGGTTCGGCCGCTGGGATAGCCCCCACCTGAGTGACGAGTCGCTCCTGGAGCTGCACGCCCTGCTGACGACCGGCGAGCACGCCCTGGCCGCCCGGTACCTGCGCCACGTGCGGCGCTGCGACGAGTGCGCCCAGCGCCTCGAGGTGGTGCGCGAGGAGAGCGCCGACCTCGGGCGGGACGTCGTGGCCCACCTCGACGGACGGATCTCCGCTGCACGCCTCGACCGTCAACACGACGTGATCCTGCGCCGGCTCGAGGGCCAATCGGGCAAGGTCCTGCCCTTCCCTGCCGCCCCCCATCGTCCCGCGCCCACCCAGCCGCACCGGCGGTGGGTGGCCATGGCCGCCGCCTGCGGCCTGATGATCGGCATCGGCGCCGGCCGCCTCATGGGACCGGGTCCCCTCGGGCGGGGCCCGACCTGGCCGGCCAAGGCTCCGACGGTCCGGAGTGTCCCCGTCGGCGTCCAGCAGGAGACCGACGAACAGATGCTCGTCGAGATCGACGCCGCCCTCACCCGCAGCCGTACCAAGGAATTCCGGGCGCTCGACGAGCTGACGCCCCGGATCGCCGAGGCCCGCGCCCGCGCGAAGCGGTAGGGGCCCCCGGCCCGTTCCCCATTCCATTCCCCTTCGGCCCTTTCTGGCCGTTTTGCCCTGTCGCCCTTTTTGCCCTTTATACTTGGGTGTTGGTGCAACCACTCATCTTCCGGAAAGGCCTCGACCTCAAGGACGCCGTCAAGGGCGAACTCGCGCGTGACTATCACAGCGACGTCGTCGAGCAGATCCGGGCCAGCGACTTCCGCTTCGAACAGGGCCGGCTGACGATTCACCTGGCCCGCGAATTCGGCTTCTGCTACGGCGTGGACCGGGCGGTCGACTACGCGTACCAGGCGCGCAAGCGGTTCACCGACCAGCGCGTCTTCCTGACCGGCGAGATCATCCACAACCCGCACGTCAACCAGAAGCTCCGCACGGCGGGCATCCGCTTCCTGAGCGACCCGGGCGAGCCGTCGCCCGACCTCGGGCCGGGCGATGTGGTGATCATCCCGGCCTTCGGGGTGACGGTGCACGAACTGGCGCGGCTGCAGGAGCGGGGCTGCACGCTGGTCGACACCACGTGCGGTTCGGTCCTCAACGTGTGGAAGAACGTCACGCGCTATGCCCGCGAGGGCTTCACGGCGGTGATCCACGGCAAGGTCAAGCACGAGGAGACGCAGGCCACTGCGAGCCAGGCGCTGAAGTTCCCCGGCGGCACGTACCTGGTGGTGCTCGACAAGGGCGAGGCCAACGAGGTGTGCAGCTACATCCGCCACGGCGGCGACCGCGAGGCCTTCCTGGCGCGGTTCGGCAAGGCGGTGTCGGCCGGCTTCGATCCCGATCGGGATCTGGGCCGCATCGGCCTGGCCAACCAGACGACGATGCTGATGTCGGAGTCGCTGGAGATCGCGGACATGCTCCGCGACGCGATGGCCGACCGGTACGGCGTCGAGGCGCTCGCCGAGCGCTATCGCGCCTTCGACACCATCTGCTCGGCCACCCAGGAGCGCCAGGACGCCGTGCTGTCGCTGCTCGACACCGAGCGTCTCGACGTGATGGTGGTGGTCGGCGGGTACAACAGCAGCAACACCTGCAACCTCGCGCGCATCTGCGCCGAGCGCGTCCCCACGTTCCACATCGCCGACGTCGACGGCCTCCTGAGCCCGTCGCAGGTGCGTCATCGCCCGGTCCCGCTGACCGACCGCCCCGCGGTGCCGGTCGCCGAAATCACTACCGAAGGGTGGCTCCCGGCCACCGGTCCGGTGCGCATCGGCCTCACGGCCGGCGCGTCCACGCCGAACAACATCATCGGGATGGTCGTGGAACGCCTCGCGGCCTTCGCCGCGGCGGCGCCCGCCGTCAGGTAAACGGCCGCCGTCCGGCGGCCGTACCCGGAGGACGGGGAAGGTGTGCTCATGAGGATGCTGGTGACGGGAGCCGCGTGTCTGGTGGCCCTGGCGATGAGCCTGGGCCCGAGCCTCGCGGGGACCTCCGAGGGCCAACGGCCCTCGAAGTGGTGGCAGAACCCGGTCTGCAAGGCCCGGGTGGGATTGACCGACGCCCAGACGGCGGAGATCGAACGGATTTTCCAGTCGGTCCGCGACGAGTTGCGCGCCGAGAAGGCGGAACTGGAGAAGCAGGAAGCGACGCTGTCACGGTTGCTCGCCGAGTCCAGCGACGACGAAGCGGTCGTCGTGCGGACCATCGATCGGGTCGAGGCGGCCCGGAGCGCGCTGGCCAAGACACGGACGTTGATGCTGTACCGGATGCACCGGCTGCTGTCGCCCGAGCAACGGGTGAAGCTGGAGGCATTCGAGCGGGAACAGGCGCGGGCGGCCGAGGCGACCGCGCCGCAGCCCCCCTCCCGGCCGCGCGAGTGACGGGCCAGGGGAACGAGCACGCCGCCGACCACAGGGGTCGGCAGGGAGGATCGTTGGTGAGATCAGTGATGTACCTGGCTGCGGCGCTGGTCGCCGTGGCCGCCGGCCTGGCGCCGGTCCCGGCGCTGGCGCAGGACCGCTCGGCCCCGGTGTCGGATGCCCGCGTGGCCGAGTTGCTGCGGATGGTCGGCACCGGCCAACCGGGCGCCGCGAGCCCCGCCGCGCCCGACGAGCTGAAGCTCACGATCGAGGAGGCGGTGGCGATTGCCCTCGAGAAGAACCTCGACATCGCGGTCGAGCGCCTCAACCCGACCGCCTTCGACTTCAGCCTGAAGGCCCTCCGGGCCAACTTCAACCCGACGGCGACCTCGCTGGTCGGCTTCAACAGCACCTACCAGCTGCCGACCAGCCAGCTGGTGGGCGGCGCGCGGGTCAAGAACGACCAGTTCACCTGGAACTTCGGGCTGCAGCAGTCACTGCCCTGGTGGGGTGGGTCGTACCAGGTGACGTTCAACAACCGCCGGAACGACAACAACAACGCCTTTGTCACCTTCAACCCGCAGTACAACACCCTGCTCAGCGCGCAGGTCGTGCAGCCGCTGATCCGCGGGCGGTCCACCGACGCGACCCGCACGCAGATCCGCATCACGCAGATCAACCGCGAGCTGTCGGACGTGCAGGTGCGCACGACGGTCACCAACACGCTGGCGCAGGTGCGCAACGCGTACTGGGACCTCGTCTTCGCGCGCGAGGTGGTCGACGTGGCGCAGCGCTCGCTGGCGCTGGCCGAGAAACTGGTCGAGGACAACAAGGTGCGCGTGGAGGTCGGCACGCTGGCGCCGATCG
Organism: Luteitalea sp. TBR-22; assembly: GCF_016865485.1. Classification (NCBI taxonomy): domain Bacteria; kingdom Pseudomonadati; phylum Acidobacteriota; class Vicinamibacteria; order Vicinamibacterales; family Vicinamibacteraceae; genus Luteitalea; species Luteitalea sp. TBR-22. The sequence goes on from NZ_AP024452.1 coordinate 3,760,652, forward strand.
ACGTGGTGCAGGCCGAGGCCGAGGCGGCCTCGCGGCGCCAGACGCTGGCGTCGCTGCAGGCGCAGCTCGAGACCGCGGAGCTGACGCTGAAGCGGCTGATCGTGTCGGGCACGAGCGACCCGCTGTGGACCTCGCGCCTCAACCCCGTCGACCGCCCGACGCTCACCGAGCAACCCGTGTCGATCGAGGAAGCGCTGAAGAACGCGTTGTCCAGCCGCACCGACCTGACCGAGCGGCGCCGCAACCTCGAGATCACCGACGCGAACCTGGCGCTGCTGAAGAACCAGCGGCTGATGTCGGCCAACCTGGTGGCCAACTACGGCGGCCAGGGCATCGGCGGCACGCGCATCATCCGGCAAGGCACCGGCGGTCCGATCATCGAGACCATCCCGGGCGGCTATGTGGATGCGCTCGACCTGATGTGGCAGCGCGAGTACCCCACGTGGACCGCACAGGTGCAGATCAGCTACCCGATCGGGCCCAACCCGCAAGCGGCGCAGTACGAGCGCGCCAGGATCGGACTCGAGCAGAGCCTCACGCAGATTCGCAGCCTGGAGTTGCAGATCGCGGCCGAGGTCACCAACGCCCGCCTGCAGGTCGACGCCAACCTGAAGCGGGTCGAGGCGGCGCGGGTCGCCCGTGAGCTCTCCCAGAAGCGCCTCGAGGCCGAGCAGAGCAAGTTCGACGTCGGCCTCTCGACCAACTACTTCGTGGTGCAGGCGCAGCGCGACCTGCTCACCGCCGAGAACGCGCTGCTGCGCGCCGCCCTCGACTATCAGAAGTCGCTCGTCGACTTCGAGCGGTCGCAGCTGACCTCGGGCCGCACCGGCGTGACGGTCATCACCACCGCCGGCGCGGGGAACGCGACGGGCACCGGGGGCAACACCACCACCAACACGGGTACGAACACGGGCGGCGCCGGCGGCAACACGGGCATCCCTGGGAGCGGAGGTCAGTGATGCGGAAGTGGGCGGTCGCAGTCGCGCTCGTGGTCGTCACGAGCATCGGGATGGTCGCCTGCGGCGGCAGCACGGACGGCGCGGCTGGCAAGGCGGGCCCCGGTGGCGGCCAGGCCAAGGCCGGCGGCCCCGGCATGGGCATGGCGCAGCCGCCGATGACCGTCGAGCTCGCCAAGGTCACGCGCGCCTCGCTGCAGGCCTACGTCGAGGTCGTCGGCAGCCTCGTGGGCGCCGCGACGGTCGACGTCGTCCCGCGCGCGCAGGGCCGCCTGCAGAGCATCAACGTGCGCATCGGCGACGCGGTGAGCAAGGGTCAGGTGCTGGCCAAGGTCGAGGACCAGGAGATCCGCGAGCAGTTGCGACAATCGGACGCGTCCTACGAGGTCGCCCGCGCGACCATCCGCCAACGCGAGGCCGACCTGTCGTTTGCCAAGACCAACCTCGATCGCAACAAGAGCCTCTTCGACCGGCAGCTCCTGCCCCGCCAGTCGCTCGACGACGCCGAGGCGCGCTACCAGGCCGCGCAGGCCCAGCTGGACCTCGCGCAGGCGCAGTTGGCCGCGGCCTCCTCGCGCCGCGAGGAGCTCCGCATCAACCTGTCCAACACGACGGTCAACTCGCCGGTGACGGGCTTTGTCGCCAAGCGCCTGGTGGATCCGGGCGCCTTCGTGACGCAGAACGTGCAGTTGCTCTCGGTGGTCGACATCTCCATCGTCCGCCTGGTGGTGAACCTGGTGGAGCGCGACCTGCGCAAGGTCAGCGTCGGGGCGGGCGCGGCGGTCACCGTCGATGCCTATCCCGGCGAGACGTTCTCGGGCCGCGTGGCCCGCGTCGCCCCGGTGCTCGACCCGGCGACGCGCACCGCGGAGATGGAGGTCGAGATTCCCAACCCGACCGGCCGCCTCAAGCCCGGCATGTACGCCCGGGTGCGCCTCATCAGCGCCAACAAGGACGATGCGCTGGTCATCCCGAAGTCGGCGATCGTCACCTCGCAGGGCCAGCGCGGCGTCTTCCTGGTGCAGAAGGGTCAGGCGGTGTTCCGCGGGGTCGAGTTCGGCCTCGAGGAGCCGGACCGGATCGAGGTCACCGATGGTCTGAATGAGGGCGACGAGGTCGTCACCACCGGCGCCACGGGCCTGCGCGACGGCGCCAAGGTGCTGCTCGCGGGCGCGGGCCGCGGTCCTGGCGGCGGCCGGGGGCCTGCCGGCCAGGCCGGCCCCGGTGGCCCGCGCGGCGGCGCGCCTGCCGCGGGCGCCGGCACGCCCAAGTCCGCGTCGGCGCGGTAGTTCGTTCACACGTTCACGGTTCCGAAGAAGACGACGTCCATGAGCATTCCTCGTACAGCCATCGAGCGCCCGGTCACGATGTTCATGATCAGCGCCGTCATCGTGCTGCTCGGCGCGATCTCGCTGGTCCAGTTGCCGGTCGACCTGCTGCCCGACCTCACCTTCCCGAGCCTCACGGTCCGCGTCGGGTATCCCGGCGTGGGTCCCCGCGAGATCGAGGAGACGATCACGCGCCCCATCGAGCAGACGGTGAGCGCGGTGGCCGGGCTCGACCAGCTGAGCTCGACCTCGTCGGAGGGCAGCAGCACGGTCCGCCTCAACTTCGTCTGGGGCACCGACCTCGGCGAGGCGGCCGACGACCTCCGGAGCCGCATCGACCGCATCCGCGGTCGCCTGCCGGAGGACGCCGACCCGCCGATCATCTTCAAGTTCGACTCCTCGTCCTGGCCGATCATGACGATCGCCGTCTCGGCCGAGGGCGACATGAACCAGGTGCAGTTGCGCGAGATGGCCGAGCGCATCCTGTCGCCGCGGCTCGAACGGGTCAACGGCGTCGCGGCGGTCACCGTGCAGGGCGGCCTGCGGCGCCAGATCCGGGTCGATCTCTCGAAGGAGAAGATCACCGCGCTCGGGTTGCCCGTCGACCAGATCGTGCGCGTGCTGCGCACCGAGAACCAGAACATCCCGGTCGGCGAGATCAACGAAGGGTCGCTCACCTACCTGGTTCGCAGCCCGGGCCAGTTCAACGACCTCGACGAGATCCGCAACCTGGTCGTGCTGACGCGCGACGGCGTGCCCGTCTACATGCGCGACATCGCCGAGGTGCGCGACGGCACCGAGGACTTCCGCCAGTTCACGCGCGTCAACGGCAAGCCGGGCGTCCAGATGCGCGTGACCAAGCAGTCGGGCGAGAACACGGTGGCCATCTCGGAAGCGGTGCACCGCGAAGTCACCCGCATCAACCGCGAGGTGCCCGGCGTGCAGCTCACGGTCTCCAACGACAGCGCGGTGTTCATCGAGCAGTCGATCGCCTCGGTGCGCGAGGCCGTGATGCTCGGCTCGGTGCTGGTCATCATCATCATCTTCGTGTTCCTGCGCAGCTGGCGCTCGACGCTGATCATCTGCACGTCGATCCCGATCTCGATCATCGGCACGTTCGCGCTGCTGTTCTTCGGCGGCTACACGCTGAACACGATGACCTTCGGCGGCCTGGCGCTCGGCGTCGGCATGATCGTCGACGCCTCGATCGTCGTGCTCGAGAACACGCAGCGCCACCTCGAGATGGGCAAGCCCGTGAAGCAGGCGGCCATCGAGGGCAGCGAGGAGATCTGGAGCGCCATCCTCGCCTCGACGCTCACCCACATCGCCGTGTTCGTGCCGCTGTTCTTCCTCACCGGCTTCTCGAGCGTGCTGTTCAAGCAGCTCTCGGTGGTGGTGGTCTTCTCGCTGCTGATGTCGCTCTTCGTCGCCGTCACCCTCGTGCCCGTGCTGTGCTCGCTGCTGATGACGGCCCACGACGCGGAGAAGGAGCGCACCGGGATCACCGGCTGGCTGTTCACCAAGAGCGGCAACGCCCTCGACGCCCTCGACAACCGCTACGCGAGGTTCCTCGGCCTCGCGCTGCGGCACCGGCCGACGGTGCTCGCCTTCGGCGCGTCGGTGTTCGCCCTGTCGGTGTTCCTGTTCCCGTACCTGAAGTTCGAGCTGATGCCGCAGACCGACGAGGGCGAGGTCCGCGTCGACATCGAGCTGCCGGTCGGCACGCGCGTCGAGCAGACGCAGGCCGCGATCATCGAGATCGAGGACAAGATCCGCAAGGCCGTGCCCGAGATGGTGACCATCATCTCGCAGGGCGGCGGCGGCGGCTTCATGGGCGGCGCGAGCACGCACCGCGGCGACCTCACGATCCAGCTCAAGCCGAAGGCCGAGCGCACTCGCTCCAACGAGCAGATCGCGCAGGATTTGCGCCGCCAGCTGCAGGGCATTCCCGGCGTCATCGCGCGCTCGCGCGCCTCGGGCGGCTCCCAGCTGAACCGCATCCTCGGCGGCAACCAGGACGCGCGCCTCTCGCTCGAGATCCGCGGCTACGACTTCGACGACGCCCAGCGACTGGTCAACCAGTCCGAGGCACTGCTGCGCACCGTGCCTGGCATCGCCGACGTGCGGCGGGGTCGCCAGGACGGGCGCCCCGAACTCGCCGTGCGCGTCGATCGCGACAAGGCCGCCATCTTCGGGCTCAGCGTGACCGGCGTGGCCGACACGCTGCGCACCAACGTGGCCGGCACGCAGGCGGCGTACTACCGCGAGCGCGGCCAGGAGTACCCGATCGTCGTGCGCCTCCGGCAGGAGGACCGCTCGCAGATCTCCGACGTGGGCGACGTGCTCGTGAGCGCCCCTGGCAACCGCGTGGTGCCCGCCCGCAGCCTGCTGACGGTGGAGCCGGAGAACAGCCCGGTGGAGATCGAACGCAAGAACCAGGAGCGCATCGTGCGCGTCAACGCCGAGCTCGAGGTGAGCCTCTCGGAAGCGGTCGCCAACGTCGAGAAGCGGCTCCCCGAACTCGACGTGCCCAGCGACTTCCAGGTCGGCTTCGGCGCCGAGCTCGAGGAGCAGATCAAGGCCTTCACGCAGCTGAAGTACCTGCTGCTCCTCGCCGTGATCCTGGTCTATGCAGTGATGGCCTCGCAGTACGAGTCGTTCCGCGACCCGTTCATCATCATGTTCTCGATCCCGCTGGCCACCATCGGCGTGGTCGGGGCGCTCCTGCTGACCGGGACCACGTTCAGCCTGCAGGCCTACATCGGGGTCATCATGCTGGCCGGCATCGTCGTGTCCAACGCCATCCTGCTGGTGGACTACACCTCGACGCTGCGGCACCGCGACGGCATGGAGTTGTTCGAGGCAGCGGTGACCGCCGGTCGGACGCGCCTGCGCCCGATCATCATGACCACCCTGACGACGATCCTGGGCCTGGTGCCGATGGCCTTCGAGATCGGCGAGGGCGCCGAACTGCAGGCACCGCTGGCCCGCGTGGTGATCGGCGGCCTCATGGCCTCGACGCTCATCACGCTGATCTTCGTGCCGACGGTCTACACGCTGTTCGAGCAGGGCCTCAAGGGACTGCGCCGCGCCCCGAAGGTCGCGCCCGCCGAGGCGACCGCGAACCTGAAGGTCGGCAACTAGGCGGCAGGCGCGCAGCAGCCCCAGGGCGCGAGCCCAAGGGCCAGCCCGGAGACGTCTAGGATGTACACGAAGGGCCCGCTGGCAGCCAGCGGGCCCTTCGTATTGCCAGCCACCTCATCGGCCACGTCGGCATCGATCGTCGCGGTGACGGATGCCCCGGCAATCAAGGGCGGGCCTGGTCATCGTGGGACGCGGTTCGCCGCACCGACCCGGTGAGTCGAAGCTCATCGCACAGGGCGCTCAGGCGTCGCACTCGTGCGTTACGACGCGCGGCTCCCGCCAGTGGCAAGCCCCTGCTCGCTCGTCCGCATGACGCGCGCAGCCATCCAGAGGAACAGTGCGGCGCAGACCCCGTACGGAATCCGGCGCAGCCAGAAGTTGGTCGTGATCAGGCGATCGAGGAGCTCGATGGACCGCCCGTGCTCGCTCAGCTGGAACTGGATCGGCACCTGGATCGTGACGGTGGAGATCCACACGACGGCCTGCGTCGCCAGCGCAGCCCATACCGACCATGCCGGGATCGCCGCGGGTCGTGACCACAGCATGAGGGCCGTGAACGCGGTGCCGAGCAGCAGTGGAAGCACGAGGAACGCCAGCACGCGGGGCGAGATGAACTGGTGGTACGCCACGAACTCGCCAGCGCCAATCAGGTGCCAGCTCGCATAGTTGACGAAGCTCTCGATGAAGGCCGCCCCCGTGCCGTAGCAGACGAGAAAGAACGCTGCCAGGAAGATCCCGCGTGGTCTCATGAGTTCTCCTCGATGAACGGTGTCCAGTGCGCGGGCAACCGCGCATGGTAGACCAGCGTGAACGTGCCGTGCGTCTGCAGACGGAAACCCTGCCTGCCCTTGAGCGATCGACGGCACGAACGTGCGTCGCTTCGATGCTCAGGCGTCGAGTCGTGCGTGGAGGTCGCGCACCGTCAGCCCCGACACGGGGTCGACCCAGTCACCGGCGACCTCCGCCAGCGGCTGCAGGACGAAGACGCGCTCGCGGAACCGCGGGTGCGGCACGTGCAACCCGGGCTCGTCGATCACGAAATCGCCGTAGAGGATGAGGTCGAGGTCGAGCGTCCGCGGGGCGTTGACGAACGGCCGTTCCCGGCCGGCATCCTGCTCGATCCCGTGCAGGGCGTCGAGCAGCGCGCGTGGGGCCAGCAGCGTGGTGCCGACGACGACTTCGTTCAGGTAGAGGGGGGTGTCGGGGAGACTCCCGACCGGTTCGGTCTCGTAGCGGGCGGACGCCACCGCTCCGCTCAGCAGCGCGGCGAGGCGGTCCTCCGCCTCGTCGAGCCTCGCGTCGCGATCGCCGAGGTTGCTCCCCAGGGCAATCGCGACGGGTACGCGCGCTACTCCACCCACCGGACGGCCATCACGCCGTCACCGGTGCTCGCGCCGGCCATGCGGCGGCCGAGCAGGTCGTCACGCCCCTCGACCGCGTAGGCGAAGAAGCGCTGGTGCTCGCGCATCTCGCCGAGCATGAGGTTGAGCATGGTCCGGTGGCGCGCGTGGGTCATCGCCGCGACCTTCGGCGTCCACTTGTCGATGAACGCCTGCTGCTGCCGCGCGTCGTCTTCGATGACGGCGGCCTCACGCTTCTTGCCCTTGCCGTCGGGCAGCGAGAGCGGCGTGATGCTGTCGTCCGCGGTCCCGCCGAGGTCGGCAATCGCGGCCCGCACCCACTGGAGGTGGTGCTCGTCGCGGCCGACCACGTTCTGGTACGTGTTGTTGAACTCGTAGTCGGCGACGGCCTGCGCGCCCTTGACGTGGCGGTCGAACAGGGCCAGGCGCTCGCGGTAGAGGTCCTGCAACAGCGACAGGGTGGCAGCGGCCTTCACTTCTGTTTCTCCTTGCAGGTGATGCACACCCGCGTCCAGGGAATCGCCCTGAGCCGCGCGGCCGAGATCATCTCGCCGCAGTCGCGGCAGACGCCGTACGTGCCGCGATCGATGCGCTCGAGGGCTTCCTCGATGGCCTGCATGATCTTGGCGTCGGTCGACCGGAGCTTGAGGGCGATGTGCACCTCGTTGATGCCCTCGGCCTGGTCGGCCATGTCGCCCTGGCGGCTGTTCCCCATCATGGAGCCGATGGGCTTGAGGCCCTCCCCGGCGATCAACTCGCGCTTCTTGCGCAGCAGGGCTTCCTGGAACTCCGACATATCCACGGTGGGCACTCCCCTCCTGCCAGCCTCCCGGCAGGAAGCTAATCGGGGAATGTTAGCACCTCCGAGCCGGCCGTCGGCAGTCGGCGGCCGGCAGGCTATTCGGCCCGGAGGACGGCGAGGGGCCGCTTGCGCACCACGTCGAGGCTGGCCAGGATTCCCACCACCCCCACGAGCAGCGCGGTCAGCAGAATTCCCAGCGCGACGGTGCCGGTTGCGGGCCGCCACGGCATGTCGAACAGGTACCGGGAGGCCGCCCAGCTCAGCGCCAACGCGCCCAGCGCCCCGACCACGCCGCCGAGGGCGCCGAGGCCGAGATACTCGAGCGCGACCATGGCCGTGATGGTGCGCGGCGTGGCGCCGAGCGTCTTCAGGATGGCCGACTCGTAGAGCCGCTGGAACCGGGTCATGGCCACCGAGCCGACGACGATCAGCACGCCGCTGAAGAGCGCCAGCCCGCCCACCGCCGAGATCGCCAGGGACACGTTCTGGAGGATGCCCTGCGCGGCGCGCACGACCTCGCGCACGTCGACGGCCGAGACGTTGCCATGCGCGGCCACGAGGTCGCGCTGCAGTCGCGCCCGCGCTTCGGGCGTCTCCGGGCCGCGCAGCACGCCCATGAACCCGTGGGGCGCCTTCTCGAGCACGCCCGGACGGAACACGAACATGAACCCGCCCGAGCGGACGTCGTTCCAGTCGACGTTGCGCACGGAGGTGACCCTGGCCTCGATGACGCGGCCGAGCACGTCGAAGCGGATGACGTCGCCCATCTGCAGGCCGGCGTTGCGGCGCAGCGACTCCTCGATCGACACCTCGGGCATCCCGGCGGGCGTCGACGGCCAGAGCGCCCCGCCATCGACCAGCGTTTCGTTGGCCTCGAGCCCGTCGCGGTAGGTGATCACGAACTCGCGGCCGAGTCCCTGCCGGCCAGACACGCCCTCCACCCCGTCGAGCGACGACGAGGCGCCGCGCACCCCGGTCACCCGCGCCCGCAGCACCGGGATCAATCGGAGTCCTCGCGCGCCGCGCGTCGCGGCGACGACGCGTTCGACGTCGGCCACCTGGTCGCGCTGCACGTCGAGCAGGAACATGTCGGGCGCATCGGGCCTGAGGTCGAGCGAGAACTGCTGCAGCAGCGAGCCCTGCACGAGCCGGACGCCGAGGATGAAGAACGCGCCGAGGCCGACGGCCAGCAGGATGACGCGCGTCTGGTTGCCGGGGCGAGCCAGGCTGAGCACGGCGTGGCGCAGGGCGAACACGCGCGACCGTCGCAGTGGCCGGACGAGCCGCACGACGGCCGCCGAGGTGGCAAACAGCACCCCCGTGACCGCCAGCAGGCCGATCGACACGATGAGGCCCGCCTTCAGCGACGCCGCCTGCCACGACGCGACCAGCGCGAGCGCGACGCCCACGGCCACGACGGTCGCCCACTGGGCCCAGTCGATCCGCCTGAAGCGACCACCGAGCGACGTGCGCGCGGACTCGTCGCGAAGCAACCACAGCGGCCGGACGCGGCGCACCTCGAGCAGGGGCACCAGCGCGAACAGCAGCGACACGAGCACGCCGACGGCGACCGCCTGCAGCGAGGCCTCTGGCGTCAGCCGGGCCTCCAGCCTGTCGAGGCCGAAGAGTCCGCCGGGCATGAACCGCAGCGCCACGCCACCGAGCGCGAGGCCGAGCAGGCTTCCCAGCAGCCCGAGCGTCGCGACCTGGGCGACGTAGATGCCGAGAATCTGACGGCTGGTGGCGCCGAGGCACTTCATGACCGCGATGCTGCGGATGCGCTGCCCGATGAAGACGCGCGTCACGCTCCACACGCCGATGCCGCCGAGCACGACCATGACGAAGCCGATGAGGCTCAGGTAGTTCTCGGCGACGCGCAGGTCCTCACCGAGGCGATCCTCGGTGGACCGGTAGGAGCGGGCGGAGACGAAGGTGCCCTTGAACTGCTCCTGCACGCGCTCCACCAGCGGCGAGATGCCCGCCTCGTCGACCTTCATGAGGATCGCGAATCGCGCCCGGGCGCCGTACTGGAGCAGCCCCGTGTCCTGGAGCGCCGACCGCGCGATGATCACGCGGGGTCCGAGGCTGAACATGCCGGCGCGGCGGCCCGGCTCCCGCTCGATCAGGCCGCGGATCGTGAAGGTGCCGTCGCCGATCCGCACCTGGTCGCCGACCGCGATGTCCAGTTGCACGAGCAGTTCCGGCCGCACGAGCGCGCCGCGCCCCTCGAGCAACGCCGGCGAGAATCGCTGATCGCGCAGCGCGAGTTCGCCGTAGAGCGGGTAGCCCGGATCGACGGCCTGCAGCTCGGCCATGCGGGCGACGGGCTTGGTCTCGTCGGCCGGCCGCACCATCGTGGCCAGCTCGACCACCTCGACGCGTTGCCGGACGGGCGCGGCCGCGATGGCGGCGTCGATCTTGGCGCGCACGTCGGCCGGCCAGGGTCGGTTGGTGGAGAAGACGACATCGGCGGCGGTCAGCGTCCGCGCCTCGCGGACGAGCGCCTCGCGGACGTTCTGGATCACCGAGCGCAGTGCCGCGATCGCGCCGACGCCGATCGCCACGCACAGGAAGAAGAACAGCAGCCGGCCCCAGGCGGCGCGCAGTTCGCGCCACACCATGCGGAGGGTGAACACGGGTCAGCGCCCCTCGCCCGGATGCGCGGACGTGCCGGCACCCACCAGGGCAGCCCGGCCATCCTCCCGTTCGATCCGCTCGACGACGCGTCCGTCGCGCATGACGATCTGCACGTCGGCGCGCGCGGCGAGTTCCCGGTCGTGCGTGACCAGCACCAGCGTCGTCCCACGCGCGCGGTTGACGTCGAGCAACAGGTCCACGACGTGCTGGCCGTTGGCCGAGTCGAGGTTCCCCGTCGGCTCGTCGGCCAGGAGCACCTTCGGTTCGTTGGCCAGCGCCCGCGCCAGGGCGACCCGCTGCTGCTCGCCGCCGGAGAGCTGCGAGGGATAGTGGTGCACCCGCGCATCGAGGCCGACCTCGTGCAGCAGGCGGGTCGCGCGGGCATGGGCATCGCGCACGCCGGCCAGTTCCATCGGCACCAGCACGTTCTCGAAGGCGGTGAGCGACGGCATCAGGTGGAAGAACTGGAACACGAAGCCGATCAGCCGGCCGCGGAGGCGGGCGAGCGCGTCCTCGCCGAGCGTCGTGATCGTCGTGCCGTCGATGACGATCTCCCCGGTCGACGGCGCGTCGAGGCCGGCCATCAGGCCGAGCAGCGTGCTCTTGCCGCTGCCCGAGGGGCCGACGATGGCCAGGGTGCGGCCAGCCGGAATGGTGAGATCCAGGGGATGGAGGATGGTCAGCGGCGAGCCGCCGCTGTCCACCGTCTTCGACACGCCACGCAGTTCGATCATGAGGTTGCCAGGGCGCGGGTCAGCAGCGGCTGCAGCGCGCGCCACACGAGATCGGCCACGCGCCGCGTGCCCTCCTCGTTGGGATGGATGCCGTCGGCCTGGTTGAGCCCGGCGTTGCCGGCGACGCCGTCGAGGAAGAACGGCAGGAAGGCGACGTCGTGCTCGTCGGCCAGATCGCGGAACGCCTGCCTGAACTCGCGCGTGTACGCCGGACCGAAGTTGGGCGGCGCTTCCATGCCGCAGAGCAGCACGCTGATGTGGCGCGCCTGAGCCGTGCGGATCATCTGCGACAGGTTCTCCTTCATCTGCCCCACCGGCAGGCCGCGGAGCCCGTCGTTGGCGCCGAGTTCGAGGACGAGGACGCGCACGTCGCCGTCGAGGGCCCAGTCGAGGCGACGGAGGCCGCCCGCTGTCGTGTCGCCCGAGACGCCCGCGTTGACCACCTCGACGTCGAGGCCGGCCTTGTCGATCTTCTGCTGCACCAGCGTCGGCCAGGCCTGCTCGGGGGTGAGGCCGAGGCCGGCGGTGAGGCTGTCGCCGAGCGCGACGACGCGCGGGCGGGAGGCGGTCGGCGGCGGCGCCGCCGACGGCGGGGCGGCCGGCGCCTCGGCGGTGCGTTCGGGCGCGGCCTCACGCGCGCACCCGGCGGCCAGCGCGACGAGGGACAGCCCGAGGAAGGCGCGACGCCGCACGCTAGGCCTCCTGCGCCGCGATGATGCGCGCGTCGATGTCGGCCAGCGCCTGCTCGAGCATGCCGCGATGCTCGGGCCGGCAGGCACGCTGCAGGTCGGCAAGCACGCGGGCCCGCGACAGGCGCAACGCGTCGAGTCGCTGGCGCCTGGCCGCCTCGTCGTCCGACAGGGACGGCTTCTCCGCCGTCGCCCGCCGGGCGGCCGCGGCGTCCTGCTGGTCCTCGACCGACTTGCTTTCCCAGCCTCGAGCCATTGGTTCGTTCCCCCGCGATTTGAAATCTGAAATCTGAAATTCCTGGCGGCTTGGCCTCCGGCCTTCGCCGCGCCAGGCGAAGCAGGCGCGCGCGTATTTCAAATCTCAAATGTCAAATTGCCGATCACTTCACCGTGATGCCCGCCCTCGCCCATCGGCCCGGCATCGCCACGCCGCGGATCTCCTGATACTGCGCATCGCCGACGTTGGCCATCTCGACGAATGCCGTCACGCGCCGGATCGGGCGCGAGACACGCAGGTCGACCGTGGTCCACGCCTCGCGACCGTACGGGCGCCGGTGCTCGAGCCGGGCGGCGGTCGACAGGCGCCACGGCAGCGCCAGGCTCACGTCGCCGCCGACACCGTGCGGCGCATAGTCGTCCACGTACTTCGACAGCCCGGCGAGCCGATCGGTCTCGACCCGGGTGAACGTGTACTGCGCGCCGAGCGCCAGGGGCCCCGCCTGGCCCCGCGCGAACGCCTCGAAGCCATGGCTGCGGACATCGCGGATGTTCTCGGTGCGCCACCGCACCGTCGCGTCGGGCCGCACCCAGTCGATCACGTCGCGCTCGCGCCTCACGAAGCCGGTGACCGTGGCCACCCAGGTCCCACCGAGGTACGTGTCCAGGCCCGTATCCGCCGTCCAGCCCTGCTCGGGCCGCAGCGCCTCGTTGGCGCGGTGGTTGGGGTCGGTGTAGAAGCGCTCGGTGAAGGTCGGCACGCGGAAGGCCTTGCCCACGCTGGCCCGCCACTTGACCCGCGGCCTGACCGGCAGGGCCACGGCCAGCGACGGACTGAAGGCCGAGCCGAACGTCGTGTAGGCGTCGACGCGCGCGCTCGGGTACAGGAGAAGACGCCCGACGCGGGCCTCCAGTTCGCCGAAGCCGCTCACCCGGGCCTCTTCACGGTCGCCGAGCGACCACGACCGGAGCCAGTCGCCGGTGGCCTCGACGCCGGTCGTCAGGCGCAGCGACGACGAGAGACGCCCGCCGACGCGCAGGCCGCCACCGACGACGTGCGTGCGGTGCTCGTTGGCGCGCGCGCCGAGGACGCGCGGGTCGTAGAGGAACTCGTCGCCGTGCGTCCGGTACCAGGCGTCGCCGGTCACCGACCAGGCCCCGGTGAGCGGGCGCTGGTGGCGGGCGGCCACCAGCGTCTGGGTCGTCCATTCCTGCGACGGCGCCGGGCCGTAGTAGCCGGCCGCGCCGAAGTCCTTGTCCAGATGCGAGACCGCCAGCGTGGTGCGGCCGAAGCGGAAATCGGCCCGCACCTGCTGGTGGACGAAGTCGCGCGCCGGCGCGAACCCCGACGACCGATCCACCGAGGCGCTCGCCCCCTGGAACACCCCCATGGTCGCCGGGCGCCACGCGACCGCCCCCTGCACCAGGTCGTACTGGCCGGCGGCCAGCCGGGCGGTCGGCGCCGAGGCTTCGCGTCTGGTGATGATGTTGATGACGCCGCCCACGGCGTCGGCGCCGTGCAGCGACGAACCCGCGCCGGCGAGCAACTCGATGCGCGCGATGTCTTCGAGCGCGACCGGCAGGTCGCCGTTGTGGTGGCCGGTCTGGGGATCGTTCACACGCACGCCGTCGATCAGGACCAGCGTCTGGCCGAACGACGCGCCGCGGATGCTGATGTCGGTCTGCGAGCCGAACGGCCCGCGCTGACGCACCCACACGCCGGGCAGCAGGCGGAGCGCGTCGGTGACCGAGGCCACGGGCAACCGCTGCAGGTCGTCGGCGGTGACGATGGCGAGCGTCCGGCCGACGGCGCCGGCCGAGACCGGGGCGGCGGTGCCGGTGACCACCACCCGTTCGTCGAGGGCCGGCACGGGAGAGGCGGGGGCAGGTGTCTGGGCCAGGGCCCCGGTCGCTCCCGCAGCGCCGAGCACCACCAGCACGGCGGCAACGGATCTCACTCTTCCGATTGTAGCGTTGCCCCTGCGCTACACTCAGCCTTTTGGCCCGGTCCGGTCTTCACGCGCGCCGGCCAGCCCACGAAAGGTCCTGCCCGATGCTGCGTCGCGCCGTCCCTGCCCTGCTCGTCGCCTCCCTCGTCGTGCCGCTCGCGGCGCAGGCCCAGGTCAAGGGCAAGCAATGGTTCACCTATGACGAGGCCTTCGGCGGCGCGGGCCGTTTCGGTGGCCAGGCCGGCCTGCAGGCCCTGCCGGCGGTGACGGGCTGGCTCGACGCCGAGCACTGGCTCGAGACGCGCGAGGGCAAGGTCTGGAAGGTGCGAGCGGTCGACGGCACGGCCACGCTGCACGAGGATCCCGCGGCGCTGGTCGACATCGCCCCGAAGGGCATCGCCACCGGCCCGGCAGCCGCCCGCAGCGCCGACGGCAGCGTGCGCATCCACCTGGCGGGTGGCGACCTCTGGGCGATCGACGTGGCCGGCCGCAGCGCCCGCCGGCTCACGCAGACCGCGGCACCCGAGGAGAACCCGACCCTGTCGCCCGACGGCAAGCAGGTGGCCTATACCCGCGCCGGCAATCTCTACACATACGACCTGGCCGCGCGGCTCGAGCGCCAACTCACCAACGACGGCAGCGACACCGTCCGCAACGGCTACGCCTCCTGGGTCTACATGGAGGAAATCCTCGGCCGCGCCACGGCCTATCGCGCCTACTGGTGGTCGCCCGACAGCACGCGACTGGCGTTCCTGCGCTTCGACGACGCACCGGTGCCGGTGTTCCCGATCTACTGGGCCGACGGGCAGCACGGTCGCCTCGAGACGCAGCGCTATCCCAAGGCGGGCGATCCCAATCCGTGGGTGCAGGTCGGCGTGGTCGCGGCCACGGGCGGCCCGACGACGTGGATGCAGTTCCCGCCGAAGGCCGATCACTACCTGGCCTGGCTGTCGTGGACCCGCGACAGCCAGAAGGTGTTCGTGCAGTGGATGAACCGCGAGCAGGACACCATCCGGGTGCTGCACGGCGACCCGAGGACCGGCGCGGTGACGACGGTGTTGGAGGAGACGCAGCCGTCGTGGGTCAGCTGGTACGAGGACCTCACGACGCTGGCCGACGGCGACCTGCTCGTGCGCAGCGACGCCGACGGCTGGGACCACCTGTACCTGCACGGCCCTGACGGGACGCGCAAGCGACAGCTGACCAGTGGCGCGTGGCGCGTGCGCTCCATCCTGCACGTCGACGAGGCGGCCGGCGTGGCCTACGTGCTGGCGCAACCCGGCACGATCGGCGAGACGTGGAACACCGAAGTGCGCCGCGTGCGGCTCGACGGCTCGGGCAGCGAGGCCATCGTCAAGGGGCCCGGCACCCTGCAGGCGCGCGTCGCGCCGGACGGCCGGCACGTTCTGGTGACCAGGTCGAGCGTGTCGGAGCCGAGCGTGATGACGCTGTACCGCACCGACGGGTCGGTGGTGCGGCAGGTGGGCGCGGCGCGTGGCGAGGCTGCGGCCACCTACGCGTGGGGCAGGACGGAAGTGTTCACCATCCCGTCGGGCGACGGCTACGACCTCCCGGCACTGTGGGTGCTGCCCCCCGACTTCGATCGCAAGAAGACCTACCCGGTCATCATCAGCATCTACGGCGGCCCCGATGCCGGCACGGTGCGCAACGCGTGGCAGTCGACGGCGGCGCACTACTGGGCGCAGCGCGGCGTGATCTGGATGGCGGTCGACCACCGCGGCAGCGGGCACCACGGCAAGAAGGGCGTCGCCCTGATGCACCGCGCGCTGGGCAAGTGGGAGATGCACGACTACGGCAAGGCCGCCGAGTGGCTGCGCGCGCAGCCGTTCGTCGCCAGGGACCGCATCGGCATCACCGGCGGCAGCTACGGCGGCTACACCACGTTGATGGCCCTGACCAGCGGCGCGCCCGCGTTCGACTACGGCCTGGCCAGCGCGCCGGTCTCCGACTGGCAGCTGTACGACTCGGTCTACACCGAGCGCTACATGGACCGGCCGATCGACAACCCCGAGGGCTACAAGCAGGGCGCCGTGCTGACGCACATCGAGAAGTATCGGGGCGGCCTGCGGCTCTCGCACGGCACCATCGACGACAACGTGCACATGCAGAACTCCATGCAGGTGATCGACTGGCTCACCGAGCACGACAAGCCGTTCGAGCTGATGCTGTACCCCGATTCACGGCACGGGCTGCAAGCCAGCCAGCGCAAGCACTCGGCCCGCGAGGGCCACGACTTCTGGGTGCGCACCCTGCTCGGCGGCAAGCTGCCGACGCCGCCTGCAGCGCCGACCACCAAAGCCGCCGCGGGCACGCACTAGGACGGCTCACGGCTCGCGGCTGTGGGCTCAGGGCTCAGGGCTCAGGGCTCAGGGCTCAGGGCTCAGGGCTCAGTAAGCATGCTGCCATCAGGCGTTCGGCGTTCGGCGTCAAGCCATGACTGATGTCCTCCTCGACGGCTCGCCTCTCACCCCCGCGCAGGTGGAGGCGGTCGCCCACGGGCGGGCGGCGGTGACGCTGGCGCCGGCGGCGCGGACACGCCTGGTGGCCTCGCGCGTCGCGCTCGAGCGCCTGCTCGACGATGGCGAGGCGCACTATGGGGTGAACACGGGCTTCGGATCGCTGGCGCGGACGCGCATCGCCACCGATCGGCTGCGGGATCTGCAGCGCAACCTCGTCAGATCGCATGCCGCCGGCACCGGCGACCGCCTGCCGACGCCGACCGTGCGCGCCACCATGCTGCTGCTCGCCGCCTCGCTGGCGCGCGGCGCCTCGGGTGTGCGCCCCGAGCTCGTCGAGCAACTCCTCGGCTGCCTCGCCCATCGCATCACGCCCATCGTGCCGTCGATCGGCAGCGTCGGGGCCTCCGGCGATCTCGCACCGCTGGCGGCAATCGCGCGTGTCGTGATCGGCGAGGGCGAGGTCGAGGGCGGGCCGGCCGCCGAAGCGCTCGCTCGCGCCGGACTGGCGCCACTGGTGCTCGAGGCCAAGGAAGGCCTGGCGCTGATCAACGGCACGCACCTGATGGCGGCGGAAGCCGCACTGCTGCTCGAGGAGTGGGACGCGCTGTGGCCCGCGGCCGTCGGCGCATGCGCCATGGCCATCGACGCGGTGCGGGCCACCGACGCCTTCCTCGACCGGCGCGTGCATGCCCTGCGCGGCCAACCCGGGCAGGAGGCCGTTGCTGCCCACCTCCGCGACTGGCTGCGCGGTACCGAGATCGTCGAGAGCCACCGCCTCGACGACAGTCGCGTGCAGGACCCGTACTCCTACCGCTGCGCGCCCGTCGTCCTGGGCGCCGCGCTCGATGCGATCGCGTACGTCAGGGCAGCGGTCGAGCGGGAGCTCGGCGCCGTCACCGACAACCCGCTGCTCGTCGGTCTCGACGCCGACGGCGGGGCGCCTTCGCTGGTGTCGGCCGGCAACTTCCACGGCATGCCCATCGCGCTCCCCCTCGACGTGCTGACGATGGCGCTCACCCACGTGGCGGGCATCGCGCAGCAGCGCGTGTTCTTCCTGCTGTCGGCGCGGGATCCGGAGAGCGGGCTGCCGCCCTACCTGAGCCCCGCGCCGGGCCTGAACTCGGGGCTGATGGTGGCGCAGTACACCGCGGCGGCGTGCTGCAACGAACTGGCCGGGCTGAGCATGCCGGCCTCGGTGATCAACGTGCCGACGTCGGCAGGCATCGAGGACTACAACTCGTTCGGGCCACGGGCGGCGGCCAAGGCCCGCCGGGCGATGCAGCTGACGCGGACCGTGGTGGCAATCGAGCTGCTCTGCGCCGCGCAGGGCATCGAGGGTCACCGGCCGCTGCGCTCCGGTGACCGGGTGGAAGCCGCCCTCGCCAGGATCCGGGCGGTGGTGCCACCGCTCGTGGCCGATCGGCCACTCACCGCCGACATCGAGGCCATCGTCGGCCTGATCGAGGACGGCGCCTTCGCGGCACACCGGTAGGGCGGCGTGTCCCCACCAGGACCGCCGTCGGGCGACTGGCGGTCATCGGTCGACGGCCCGGTGAGGCGCCGCGCCCTGCCCCTGAAGCGCCCATTCCAGGACGCGCGTGGACGGGTCGAACGCGGTGACGGCCCCGAGCCCCAATGCCTCGATGGCCGCGTCCACCAGGGCCGCGTCCGGCAGCGTGCCGGCGGCGGCGCCGATGCTCGCACGGCCGGCCTCGCGCAACGCCTCGAGCGGCACGAGCCCGATCAACTCCGACCCGATCACCCGTGCGCCGACGACCGCCGCCTGTTCGGCGACGGCGCGGTAGGCCACGTGCAGCGGCGTGACGCGGAAGTCGAGGACGTTGAGCGAAACCTGGGCGTGCCCGTAGGCGGGCATGCCCCAACCCACGGCTCGCACCGCGCGCAACCGGCCAGGCTGACGCACCGGCCTGCCGTCGGCGTCGAGGGTCACCCGGCCCGATTCGCGTACCTGCGCGGCGATCGCCCGGGCCACCGACACGTCCGCCGTGTCGAGCGACAGGTTCCAGGCGATGAGGAACGGCCGCGCACCGATGATGGCCGCCCCGAGCCGCGGGTGCGGGCGGGCCGGGCCGAAGTCGGGCACGAAGGCCGGATCGGCGAGCTTGCCCGACAGCCCCTCGTACTCGCCGCGGCGCAGCAGGGGCAGCGCCCGTCGCGACGGGTCGAAGGCGGCGGCCTCGTACATGAACACGGGGACGTCGAGGTCGTGGGCCAGCGTCGCGCCGACGCGACGGGCGAGTGCGGCGCAGCGCGCCAGCGATACGCCGCGCACCGGCACGAAGGGACAGACGTCGAGCGCGCCGACGCGCGGGTGGGCGCCGTGCTGCCGGCGCATGTCGACGTGCGCCGCCACGGCGTGACCGAGCGCGATGGCCCCGTCGGCGACGGCCTCGGGCGGGCCGGCAAAGGTGAACACCGTCCGGTGTGCGTCGTGGCCCGGGTCGACGTGCAGCAGGCGCACGGAGGGGACGGTCCGGATCGATGCGGCAAGGGCCGCGATCACGGCTCGATCGCGGCCCTCGGAGACGTTCGGCACGCACTCGACGATCGGATCGTCAGGCACGGCCCTTCTTCAGCTCGTCGCGGATCTCGCGCAGCAGCAGCACGTCCTCGCTGGTCGGCGGCTCGGCGGTGGCGCCGACCAGTTGGGCACGTACGCGGTTGACGAACTTGACCAGCAGGAAGACCGCGAACGCGATCAGGAAGAAGTTCAGGACGAGGTTGATGAACTGGCCGTAGTTGAGCGTCACCGCGCCGGCGGCCTTGGCCTCGGCCAGCGTCGCCGCCGGGGCGGTCAGCTTGCCCGGGCTCAGCGTGACGAACAGGTTGGCGAAGTCCACCTTGCCGACGATGAGGCCGAGCACCGGCATGACGAGGTCGTCGACCACCGACTTGGTGATCGCGCCGAACGCGCCGCCGATGATCACGCCGACCGCGAGGTCGACGACGTTGCCGCGGGCGATGAATTCCTTGAATTCCTTGAGCATCGGAGTGCCGTCCCGTCAGAACTTGTACACGAAGGCGGTGATGAACGCGATGTCGTTCTTCTCGACGAGCAGGCCCGTGGGCCGGGTCTTGTAGATGTCCTGGAACTCCAGCTTCAACTGCGTGCGCGTGGTGATCGACGCGGCGATGCCGGCGCTGAAGGTGTAGAGCGCGTCGTTGAAGTCGTTCATCTTCCACAGCGCCGTGAAGCCCTGGGTGAACGAAGCGCCCGACGAGATCTTGTGCGAGAACTTCTCGCCGAAGGTGACCGCGCCGTCGGTCTCGAGCTCCAGGCCGGTGTTCTTCTCGAACACCATGCCGACGCTGCCGTCGACGTCGAGCGCCGTGCGGTCGCTCTTGATGACGCGATAGCCGAGGCCGGCCGTCGGGGCGACGAGGTAGTCGATGTCCTTGAAGCGGTCGCGGACGAAGGAGACCTGCCCGAACACGTAGGCGCGGTCCGAGACCATGTGCTCGACGCGCCCGTTCACCAGTCCGCGGTCGACGTTCTCGGTGCCGTCCTCGGTGGCGAGGATGTAGAGGCCGTCGGCCTTGAAGATCGTCCTGGTCTTCGGGTCGCGCTTGACGTCGAACGACAGGTTGAAGTTCGACGTGTCCTTGTTGCCCTGCGTCAACGCCAGACCGGCGCCGATCGACCCTGTCCAGACCGGGGGCGGCGGCGGGGGCGGCTCCTGGCAGGGACAGGGTGCCTGGGCAGGCGCCGGGGCCGGCGCCTGGGCCAGCACCGGCGGCACCGACAGGCCAATCACCATCGCCGCGCCGAGCACCACCCGGCGCACCTCCACGCACAACTCGTTGGACACGCTGCGTTCCGTCCTTTCGCGGGCGGTGCCCGCGGTGCATCGCCGGCCGGCAAGCGCGTGTCCCGGGCCCGACGGCCCCTGGTGGGACTAGCGGCTCTCGTCGGCCAGCTTGTCGTACTGCCTGGCCAGCGCCTGCGCCTCGGCCCGGCGGACCTTCGCCTCCTCCAGGCCGACGCCCTCGTACGTGCGGCTGGTCGCGATGTTGGACGCGTTCTGGTACGCCGCCCGGACCGCCCCGCGCAGCGCATCGGCCACGTCGGCGACCATCTCGTCGGTGACCTTGATCGAGGCAGGCACGCGGGTCAGGGCCCGGCGGGCTCGCTCGTTGATGTCCATGCCGATTTGCGCGTTCATGTCGGGACGTCCTCGCTCGGAAAGTGTGGGCCCGCCGTGCACGTGCCCGGCCGAGCCAGCCTCCCATTGTACGCAACGCCCGAACGACGCGCTCCACGAACTCTAGCAACGCCACCACACGGGCCGACACTGGACTTTGGTGGATCAGCCGGTGCTACGATGACCGCGCCGCCCTGCCGGGATCGCTGATGCCCAGGCGACTTGCCTCCGTCCTGACCCTGGCCCTGTCGGCTGCGCCACTGGTCGCAGCCGCGCAAGCCCCGTCGACCTTCACCGTCGCCGTCGTCCGCGACGACGGCATCGTGCTGCCGGTGGCCACCCACGACCGCGGCCGCTGGCGCACCCCGTGGCCGGGACCCGCCAAGGAAGCGGAAGTGCCCGTGCGTCTCGAGGACTGCCCGCTCGCCTGGTGGGGCCTGCCGTCCGCCCCCACCGCATGGACGCTGTTCGTGCCCGGCGAGACCCCGCGGACGTTCCGGATGGACCGCATCACGTGGGTGCCCTGGTACTGCCAACAGCAGGTCGTGTTGCACAGCCGCGCCGCGGCACGCCCCCTGCTGCGCCTGCCCGACGGCTTCCGCACCCCGAAGCACGCCGTCGCCGTCACCGGCGGGGATGCCTCCATCGAACTCCCGCGCGAGGTGGCCCCGGGCAGCCCCGAAGCGGCGACCCTGCTCGACGCGCTGCAGCGGCCCTTCAACCAGCAGGAACGGCTCATGCTCGCCGGCGACTTCTTCGGCAGGTACACGCCCTCGGTGAGCGCCGAGGCGCGCGACGGCATGCCGGTGACGGCGCTGTCGATCCACGAAGGCCCCGGTCGTCACGGCGACCGCATCTACTTCGTCGAGATGGAGCGACGATATCCGCGCCGCGGGCCGAGCAACCTGCAATGGTGCGACGAAGTCAGCTACATGGCCGGCTGGGCGCGTCGCGGGTCGGATGGCGCGCTGGACCTGACGCTGGTCGAGCGCACGGTCACCTCGTGCCTGCTCGACAGCGTGGTGCGCGCCGTGCCGCACGTCATCGTCCACACGTCGCGCGGGCCGACCTGGCTCCTCGAGTTGTACCGACCGACCTTTGCCAACTTCGGCCTCTTCCTCGCCCCCGAGGGCGACGCCCCGGAGTTGCTGCTCCTCCGCCCCGCCGGGCGTTGCGAACCCGGTCAGGGCATTCCCGACCGCGTCCGGTCGAGCGCGTGGCGACAGCCGGAGTGAACGTCGCGCGTCAGGAGGGCTGCTCCTGCCGCTCGGCCTCGCGGGAGGAGTCGGGGGCCTGCTCCTCCCGGGGCCCGGACGCCCAGCGGGCCTGCCCACTCGGAAGACGACCATACAGGTCCGCGAGATCCCGCAAGGCTTCCAGGTGCGCCGGAGTGAGTGCGCCGGGCGCCATCCGCCACCGCCAGTTGCCCGACGGCCGCCCCGGGACGTTCATGCGACTCTCGCTGCCGAGCCCCAGCACGTCCTGCACCGGGACGATGGCCGTGCTGGCCACCGAGGCCTGCACGGCGCGGATCGCCGCCCAGTGCAGGCCTTCGTCTCCCGCGTTCAGGTAGGCCTCGGCGTAGCCGCGCTCACGCCGTGCGTCCTCCACCGAGCGGGTGCTGTCGCCGGCGCCGCCCCGCGCCCAGCCGAGCATGGTGTCGTTGTCGTGGGTGCCCGTGTAGGCCACCCGGTCGGGTGTGTAGTTGTGCGGCAGGAAGTCGGGCGCCTGCGGATCGGTGCCGAAGGCGAACTGCAGGATGGCCATGCCGGGCAAGCCGAAGCCGGTGCGCAGGGCCTCGACGTCGGGCGTGATGAAGCCGAGGTTCTCGGCCACGATCGGCAGCGGGCCGAGCGCGGCCGCGAGCGCATCGAACAGGGCCGGACCGGGACCGCGACGCCACGTGCCGTGCATCGCCGTCGGCGCCGCCCCATCGACCTCCCAATACGCGACGAAGCCGCGGAAGTGGTCGAGCCGCACGCGGTCGACAAGCCCGAGGGTCGAGCGCACGCGGGCCACCCACCACGCGAAGCCTTCGTCGGCCATGCGATCCCAGCGGTAGAGCGGGTTGCCCCACAACTGCCCCGTCGCGCTGAAGTAGTCGGGTGGCACGCCGGCGACGACCCGCGGCATGCCGTCGGGGCGCAGGTCGAACAGGTCGGGTCGCGCCCACACGTCGGCGCTGTCGTGGGCGACGAAGATCGGCATGTCGCCCATGATCGCGATGCCGCGCGCCGTCGCGGCCGCGCGCAACGCCTGCCACTGCGAGCAGAACTGCCACTGTGCGAAGGCGTGCGCCTCGATGACGCCGGCATGCACCTGCCGGGCGGCGGCCAGCGCCCGTGGCTCGCGGTCGCGCAGCGGAGCCGGCCACGTCGTCCACGACCGAAGGCCGTGCGCGTCCTTGAGTGCCATGAAGGTCGCGAAGTCGTCGAGCCACCAGGCTTCGGCGTCGCGGAAGGCTTCGAAGTCGGCGCGCTGTGCTGGCGTGGCCTGCCGGCGGAAACCCGAGCAGGCGGCGTCGAGCATCGCCCGGCGGGGAGCGATCAGGCGATCGAAGTCGGCGACCTCGGTGGGAAGCGCGGCGAGCGGCGCCAGGTCGTCGGCCGTGAGCCAGCCCTCGGCGAACAGGCGCTCCGGACTGACCAGCAGCGGGTTGCCGGCCATCGCCGAGAAGCACTGGTACGGCGAGTCGCCGTAGCCGGTCGGACCGAGCGGCAGGACCTGCCACACCTGTTGTCCGGCGGTGACCAATGCGTCGAGGAACGCATGCGCGGCGGGCCCGAGATCGCCGATACCGTAGCGCGAGGGCAACGAGGTCGGATGCAGCAGCAGGCCGCTGACGCGTGACGAGGCCATGGAGCAGTATGGCGCACGGGAATGGACGAGACGGGCGCGGGGCTGGCGACCGGGCTGGTCATTGGCGGACCACGCCTCGCGGCAGACGAGACTGCCGACCTCATGCCCTGCCGGGGACCGGCCGATGACATGGGTGCCGGTGGAGGGCCGTCGCCCTCCCGGCTACCTGCCATGGTCATCGGTCCCATCGTGCTCATCCTGGCGGCGGTCCCGATGATCGCGGGCAAGGTCTCTCCCGACGGGCCGCTCGGCCCCGGCAGCAAACAGCTCGACCGCCCGGAGCAGGACTGGTACGACAGCACACGCGTGGCGGGCAGCGCCTTCCTCACGGGCGGGCTCGTGTGGCTCGCCGCGGCGATGCTGCTGCCCGGGCATTTCGACACGCTGCGACAGGAACACGAGACGATTGCCTTCATCGGCGCGACGGCAGTCGCCGTCGCCACGGTCGTCTCGACGATGTACGTGGAAGGAGGGTCGGACACATGGTGACCAGGCCATCGCGCATGCCCTCGTTCATCACCGACGAGGACGAACGCCTGCTCCTGCTGCTGCAGGCCGACCCGCAGGCGCGACAGTTGCTCAACTGCTTCGCGGGGTTGAACCAGGAGGACCGTCGCGAAGTGTCTCGCGTGGCGCGCGCCTGTCGCGACGCCCATCCGGCGCTCGTCACGGTGCCCGCGCTCCAGGGCGCTCCGCTTCGCCTCGTCCGCTGACGGGGCGTCGGTCCGGACGGCACGCGCCGAAGCGATCGCGCGCCGACGCGGGTGCCAGGAGCGACGTCAGGCCACGCGGCGCTGCGCCACCGGCCTCACCACGACGGGTGCCGTGGGCAACGACGATCGCCGCCGTCGCAAGCCGACCAGCAGCACGCCCATGGCGGTGAGCAGGCTCACCGTGGCCGTGCTCTCGCGCCCCGTCACCCACACGCCCAGCAGGGCAAGCGGCGCGCCGAGCACGAGGCCGCCCGCGTAGGCGATGAGGACATCCCGGATCCAGGACACGAGCAGGCGAGGTTCGAGGTTCATGGTCCGCGTGGCGCGAGGGGGACGCGCGCCGCAGGAGCTGGCCCTGCGAGGATGCCGCACTTTCGATGTTAAGAGTGCAAAAAGTGCGTGACACCGACACGGCGCGGGGCCAGCGCCGGCGACGACGCCGACTGATGCGTACGTAATCACTCACGGTACAGCTGGAAGCGCAGGCACGCTCGCGACCTCGTCGATGGCCAGGCAGACGACGTCGAAGGTGAAGTCACCATCTACTGACGCGAACGTCACGGTGATCACGGTCCCCGGCGCTGCCGCGTGTCCTGGCAGGACATCGGGCAAGCCCAGCCGCGCGTCGTCGCCTTCCCCGCGCAACGCCTCGAGCACTCGACCGCCGAGCATGTTGGCCAGTTCCTCGAGCGCCGACCGCGCGTCATCGTCGCTGGCCTCCTCGGCCTGCAACAGGCGTGTGGCCAGCAGGCGCGCGACGGGCAGCGTGGCACGAATGCCGACGCGCAGGTCGAGGTCGGCGCCGGCCACCACGATCGGGACCGCCACGCCGATCCGGTCCATGGCAGGGGGCTCGGACGCTTCCTGCGCCAGCACCTCGAGTCCCAGCATCATCCCCAGCACCTGTTCCGTGGAGGTGATGAGGCGCGGGCGCAACCACGGACGCGACCGCAGCCAGCGCACGGTCGGGGGCTCGTCGGCCGTCAGTCGGGTGAACTGCTGGAGGAAGGCGTCGGGGATGAAGGTCCGCATCATCAGGCCGTCGGCGGCCAGGGGCGCGGCGTCGCGCCCGGCGCGGATGGCGATGACCGGCGTTCCGGCGATCTCGGGGATGGCCCGCAGCTTCTCGAGGAAGGCAGCCGCGGGGATGGCGCCGAGGCCCTCGCCGAGCAGCACGAGTGCCGGACGGAGTTCCAGGCAGAGGCGCAGTCCCTGCGCGCCACTCATCGCCGAGGACACCAGGTGCGAGTGCGCGAGCACGCCGTGCGCGAAGTGACGGAAGTCCCGGTCACCGTCCACCACGAGGATGCGGCTGCCCGGAGTGATGCCGGCACACTGCCGCGGCGCGAGTGCTGGACGCCCGAGTCCGCCAACGAAGCGCTGCAGCCGCAGGGCGACGTCGGTCGGCCGCAGGGGCTTGGTGAGGTAGGTGCCGATGCCCAGGTCGATGGCCTCGCGCACGCGCAGTTCCTCGCGCACCGTGGACATGACCATGATCGGCAACTCCCGCAGTCGCTGGTCGGCGCGTATGGCGCGCAGCGCCTCGAGGCCGTCCATCACCGGCATGAGCAGGTCGAGGACCATGAAGTCGTACGCGTGGCGCGACAGCAGGTCGAGGGCCTCGAGGCCGTTGGCGGCCGGGGTCGCGACGCAATCGAAATCGCGCGCCAGGATGCGACCGAGGAGCAGGCAGACGGTCGGCTCGTCGTCGACCAGCAGCGCCCGCATCAGGCGCGCACCGACAGGAACGAGGGCAGGGCCGACGTGCGGCGAGTGTAGCGAAATGGCACACTCTGGTAGTCGGCCACCGACGTACCAACTTTAGTTATCCCGCCGCCGGTGGCCTGGCCCGCCAGATTCGGGGGCCAGCGCCGCCCCGATCAGGCCTTCGTTGCGCGCAGCCTGGGCTACGCTTGTGCGCGACACATGGCAGATGAGCACACGCAGGGCGCGGGGCCGGACCGGTGGACGAGGGTGCTGCTGGGCGTGATCGCCGCGGGCATCTGGGCGCTGGTGATCCTGCAGGCCCTGACGACGCGGAAGATCGACGCCATCGCGGCCGAGGTGGCCGCCATCGGCGCCGACACCGAGGCGATCCACGAAGACATCGACCCCAGCGCCGAGGAAGGCGCTGCGGACGACCATGCCACGACCTGGCGACGATAGGTCCGCGTCGCCCCGCCTGGGGCCCCGCTGACCGAATCTGCCGCTGCGCGCTTACACGCGCGTGCCAGGAACCGGGGGCAGGGCGCGCTCGGCCGTGCACACCAGCCAGTCGAGGAGCCGCGACAGCAGCTGCGCCTTCATGCCCTGGTGCGCTGGATCGTCGAAGACGTTCTGCAGTTCGTGCGGGTCCGCGCGCGTACCACCGCGACCTGAAGGCCAGCTTGAACCGACGGCTGAAGGGTCTACAAGGAGGCGAGACGCGGCATGGAGCCACCTGTTGCTGGACCGATTTCGGGATCTTTAGTCGCCATCAGCACTGACTCATCCGGCGTGTGGAACCTGGGCTCTGTGCTCGAATTGCAGAGTTCATTCCGTTTCTTGCCATTTTGCAGGATGCCACCACGTCGGCACTGCAATTGCACAGCTTCGCGTGTGTTCTCGGCTCGGTCGACCGCGGGAGTCCACGATGGTGCTGTCCGGCCACGGCCTGCTTCTCCGCAGCCCTGGCTTCCACCCCTCGCCGTTCGCGCGGGGAATCCGCAACGAAGGGCAAGACATGAGATTGAAGTTTCTGAGTTTGTTGGCAGTGGCGCTGTTTGCGGGTCCGATGGCGGCGCACGCGGCTCCGATCGTCTATTCCGTCAATGACAGCATTGGAGGGGTGTCCATTTCCGGAACCCTTACCACCGACGGCACGATTGGGGCTGTGACTTCAGCCAACTTCACTGACTTCTCCTTGACCGTGACGAACGGCGTCACCCCCACTCTTTTCACGCCCACGAACGCGTTCATCGATTCCCTGAACACCATTGGGGTCGTCGCCACTGCAACAGAGTTGTCGTTGTCGACTGGGAATGCGCAGTTCCAAGTCCTCACCCCCCCGCCCGGCCCTGGAGGCTTCTACGTATGGTTGCTCAGGACTGGCTCTGACCAGATCCAGAACCCGATCGGAGGCTATAGCGCCTTTGAACGAAGAACGACCAGCACGTTCGCCCGCGTCGCTTCCGTCCCCGAACCCGGCTCTCTGACCCTGCTCGGTCTTGCTTTCGCCGCGCTCGGTGGTCGGCGCTCACGGAGGACCGCGTAGTTCTGGACGGGTGTCGGCCCGCGGGCGTGGGGTGGGGAGTACTGGCGCGGTGCTGCCCTGGCCGTCACGCTCGGTTTCGGCCGCAGCAAGCGAGTTCGGACCGAAACCGCGGTGACGACCCGCGACGTGGTGTAGCGGAATAGTGCCAGCGCTACGGGTAGCGCTGGCGGCTGTGCTGTCGCCAGCGCGTGCTCCATTAGCTCCGTAACTGGATGATTCCAATGGTGCCGGGAGCGGGGACCGAGCGCGACGGCGAGGCCCGCGGCCGGAGCCGTGCGCCTGAGGCCCAGGCCCGGTACGAGCGCGAACGAAGTGAGTGTGGTGCCGGGAGCGGGAATCGAACCCGCACGATCCTTACGGATCAAGGGATTTTAAGTCCGAATCAGCGGATCACGCGAATGGCCGGAATACCCAATGATCGCGGGTTTTCCGGCCATTTCTGCGTGTGCGTCAACTTACGAGGAATACGAGGAACGCGCTCGAGAACGGGCGCAGTGGGACAGTCGGTGGGACAGTGGGACAGTCACGCCGACCTCGCCCTGCCCTTGCTCCGACGGTAGACCTGCCGGATCAGACTGGCCGCCCGGCCGCGCTCCTCGGGCGATGCGCTCGGGCCGACTAGCTTCAGTTCGACGGCGATGCGCTCCGCATACGCGTGCTCCCCTGCCCTGCGCAGTTCCTCGACCCGCCGGTAGATCCACGCCTGTTGCTTCGCGCTGAACGTACCTGGCCGGCCCGGTGAGGGGCGCCGGGTGCGCCTCCGCGGCTGTGGCACGTCCCAAGCGTCCAGGCCGTGGAACAGGTGCGAGATCGAGCGCTGCAAACGCGCCGTGGCGCCAGCTGCTCGGACGGGGATGGCGCGTAGCAGTGCCGCGGTGATGCCACCAGTCGGGACGCCTACCGCCTGCGCGGCCCCGTTCCACGACCCATTCCACTCGCCTGGTAAGCGCTCCTCCCCGTCCTGCTCGACGGCCGGGAACACGCGGATCTCGGAGATCACCACCTCTGGCGTCGCCGTGTCCGTCGCCTGACTGAGGCCGACGCGGTAGGCCACACGCCAGTCGCCGATCACCTGTTCCAGCCAGTGCTCCACGACCTCGATGCGCGGCAGGCGCCGTGCCCTCTCCTTCTCTGGTTCACGAGGAGCACCGTCGTGGAACGCCCGATCACCGCGGTACTCCTCGCGCCCTGGCACATCCCGAAACACCCGTACTTGGTGATGTCGCAATCCTCGCGTGACAGCCATTGCACATAGTTTGTCACGTTCTATTTCTCGTGACATACCGGCGTGTTTCTATGGCTCTCGTACCTGTCGTGCGGCTCGTAATCACCGGGCCGGTATGACGGCTCCGCCTGCCAAATCTCACGATGGAAACCGCCATGAACGAGCACACCCAACAGCCTCCGAGGCGTCAGGCTGACCGCAGGCCCAAGGCCGCCCGGCCCGGCCAGCGCTTGCTGACGTTCGCGCAGGCGTCCACCGAGTACGGCCCGCCGGCCAACAGCCTCCGCGATCTCGTGCTCCGCGGGAAGTTGCCGGCCGTGCAACTGGGTAGCCGCTATTGGCTGCGCCGCGACGACCTCGACCGCCTCATCGAGCGGTCGGTCGTCTGACGCCCTCGCCACCGACGAAAAAACGGCGGCCCGCTCGGGAAAGCGGAGACCGCCGTCAGTGCCAAGCCCGTGAAGGGGGCCTCATGGCAACTTCAGAACGTTACCACGCTCTAACTGATGCTGTATGGGACGAGATCATCGAGGGCGACCTCGTCGCCGAACTCGATAGCCTCGCGCGTCGCGAGCGTGCTCTCCATGCCGAACTCGCCGACCTGCAGGAACGTCGCGAGGACATCCAGGCCCGACTCGACGCCAAGCGTCGCGAGGTCCGCTCGTGAGCGCTCGCCTGATCGTCGGCGCCCGCATCGCGCTCCTCGGCGCGCCCGTCGAGGTCGAACTCGACGTGATGCGGCTGTGTACGTCCGCCAACCCGGAGTTCGACCGGCGCGAACGCCTCGGCCTGTACACCGGCGGTACCGACGCCAGGATCACGACGTGGACGCACGTTCCCGGCGGCCTGTCGGTCCCGCGCGGCGTGGGCCGGCGCCTGGTCGACGTGCTGCGCCGGCACCGCGTGCCCTACACCGTCGAGGACCGGACCGTCTGCCCGCCGCTCAGCGTCGCGTGTGCGCCGGGCCGGCTGCGTGGCTATCAGGATCAGGCCTTGGAGGCTCTGCTCGCGGCGCCGACGGGTGTGTGTGAGATGCCCACCGGCAGCGGCAAGACCAACCTCTTGTTGTCCGCAGTTGCCCGACTGAGGACGCCGAGCCTGATCGTCGTGCACACCCGCGAGTTGGTGACGCAGACGCGCGAACGGTGCCGCGCCTGGCTCGGCGTCGAGGCCGGCGCACTGGCGAGCGGGAGGAACGACATTCGCGAGATCACCGTGGCGTCCGTCCAGACATTGGCCCGCCGCCCCTTGCACGAGCTTGCGCCACTGTTCGGGTTCGTCGCCGTCGACGAGGCGCACCACGCGCCCGCCCGGCAGTGGGCGCATGTGATCGACCAGTTCCCGGCCCGGTACAAGTACGGGTTCACCGCGACGCCGTTTCGCAAGGACGGGTTGGACTTCGTGATCCACGACTACCTCGGCCCGGTCACGGCACGCGTGACGCCGGCCGAGGTGCGCGAGGCCGGCGCCACCGTCGCGCCGCGCTTCGACGTGGTGACGTCCGGCTTCTGGTACCCGCTGGAGAGTTCGAGCGACTGGTCGAACATGATCTCCGCGCTCGTCGCCGACGAGGATCGCAACGACCTGATCGAGCGTGAAGTCCGGCAGCGTCTCGGCGCAGGCGTCCAGGCCGTGGTGCTCAGTGACCGGATCGATCACGTCCGCGAACTCGGCGCCCGCCTGGCCGACCTTGCGCCCGTCGTCCTGCACGGCGAACAGTCCGCCGCGGACCGGGCCGCCGGCATGGCCGCGGTTCGCAATGGCGCCCGCGTGACGATTGCGACGACGGGCGTGCTCGGTGAGGGCGTCGACGCGCCCGGCTGGTCCGTGTTGGTCATGGCGACGCCGTTTGCCGGCGGCCCGCGCACGTTGCAGGCCGTCGGCCGTGTCGTACGCCCGGCGCCGGGCAAGTCCGAGGCCGTTGTTGTCGACATCCTCGACGCGCAGGTGCCCGCGCTGGTCGCCGCGTACCGCTCACGCACCCGCCTGTACCGGGAGGCGGCATGAACGCACCCGCCGGCCCTGTCCGTCCCGATGCGCAGCCGACCCTCGACGGCGTGTGCTCAAAGGCACGTGCCCTGCGGGCCGCCGGGTTCGTCCCGGTGCCCGTCAAGAACGACGCCAGCAAGCGGCCGGCGCTGGAGGTCTGGACGCCCTTCAAGACGCAGCCGCCGACCGACAAGGAACTGCGCGCGTGGTTCGTGGACAAGCACCCGCACGGCGTCGGCGTGCTCTGCGGGCCGGCCAGTCCTGGCCTGCGGGCCTTCGACTTCGATGGTCCGGAGATCTTCGACCGGTACGTGGACGCCGCGCTGGACGCCGGCCTGGCCGACGTGGTCAGCCGCGTCTGCAACGGCTACCTCGATGCCACACCGGGCGGAGGGCGCCGCGTGCTGTTCCGCGTGCCGGCGGACGTGCCGTTCAAGGACGACGTGTTCGCCGCGCGAGTCGGCACGGGCAAGGGCCTGACGCTCATCGAGCAGCCCACACACGCCGTGCTGGCGCCGTCGTTCGGTGGCGTCCATGAGACCGGCCAGCCGTACGTCAGTCTGTGCGGAGGCGTCGAGTCCCTCGCCACGATCACCGCCGACGAGTACGACGCCCTGTGCTGCTTGGCGCGCCAGTTCGACGAGCGGCCCGCCCGCGAGGCCGGTCCCCGCCCCATCCGTGGCGCCACGACCGACCAGTCGAAGGACCGGCCCGGCGACGACTACAACGCCCGCGGGTCATGGGCTGAGTTGCTGGAGCGGCACGGCTGGCGCCACTTCCGCACCCGCGGCGACGTGCAGGAGTGGACCCGTCCCGGCAAGGTGCGGTTCTGCTCGGCCACGATCAACGCGACCGGCACCAACCGGCTACACGTCTTCAGCGCCAGCGCGGCGCCGTTCCAA
Organism: Luteitalea sp. TBR-22; assembly: GCF_016865485.1. NCBI lineage: Bacteria > Pseudomonadati > Acidobacteriota > Vicinamibacteria > Vicinamibacterales > Vicinamibacteraceae > Luteitalea > Luteitalea sp. TBR-22. The sequence continues at coordinate 3,792,052 of NZ_AP024452.1, forward strand.
GCCGGCGAGAGCTACAGCCTGTTCGGCGCGTACGCGCACCTTGAACATGCCGGCGACTTCCACGCGGCGACGCTCGCCCTGGCAGCGCAGGGCTACGGCACGCCGGCCACGAAGGTCTCGCGCACGAAGGCCGCCAAGGCGACCGCCAACGTCGACGAGACGTATGCATGGGTGCGCGATGCCAAGGGCCTGATCGTGCCCAACAACTTGGAGAACATCCGCCAAGGCCTCGCGCGACTCGGCGTGGTCCTCACGTTCGACCAGTTCCAGCGGCAGGCCTGCCTGCATGGTGTCCCGCTCGAAGACGCCGACGTAGATCGCCTCTGGGTGCGGCTCGACGACGCCTTCGGGTTCAGGCCGTCCAAGGACACGTTGCGGACCGTGTTGGTCACCGAGGCCGACGCGTCGCCCATCCATCCCGTGCGGCAGTACCTGGACGCCCTCGCATGGGACGGGACGCCGCGGTTGGACCGGTGGCTGGTGACGTATGCCGGCGCCGCCGACACACCGTACGTGCGGGCCGTCGGGGCCTTGCCGTTGATCGCCGCAGTCCGTCGTGTCCGTCAGCCCGGCTCGAAGTTCGATGAACTGCTGATCCTAGAGGCGACGCAGGGCACCGGCAAGTCGTCCGGCCTGCGTGCGCTGTGCCCGCGCGAGGACTGGTTCAGTGACGACTTGCCGCTCGGCGTCGACAGCAAACTGGTGATCGAACGCACCACCGGCCGGTGGCTGATCGAGGCCGCCGAACTGCACGGCCACCGAGGCCGTGAAACGGAGGCGTTGAAGGCCTTCCTCAGTCGCCAGGTGGACGGGCCGGTGCGCCTCGCCTATGGCCGCCTGCCGACGACCGTCCCGCGGCAGTTCATCCTCGTCGGGACGACCAACGCCAGGACGGCCTACTTGAAGGATCCGACCGGCGCCCGCAGGTTCTGGCCCGTCACCGTCGGCACGTTCGACCTCGACGCCCTCGCGCGGGATCGCGATCAGTTGTGGGCCGAGGCCGCCGCCCGCGAGGCCGCCGGGGCATCCATCCGCCTGGACGCCACGCTGTGGGACGCCGCGACCGCCGAGCAGGAAGGCCGACGCGCAGCTGACCCTTGGGAAGAAGTCCTCGCGCCCTTGCTCGAAGGCGACGGCATCACCCGGCCGGACCGGGTCGCCGTGAGCGCGATCTGGGACGCATTGAAGATGGAGGCCAGTCACCGCGATAACCGCGCGGCCGACCGGGTCGCCGCCATCGTCCAGCGACACGGGTTCACCGCGAAGGGCAAGGCCCGCGTGGACGGGCAGTGGGTGCGCTGCTGGGTCCGGACAGGAGCGGCCGATGCGGAGTAATCCCATTCCAAGCATTCCAACCGCCGTGCCAAGCGGATCGATGGATTTGCTCAATGTTCCAACCATTCCAAGCATTCCAAGCATTCCTATAAGGGAACGGTACGAAAGCACGGGCAGGACAGGGACAGCAGGGACTACACGCTATAGCCCTATAGGGAATGCCCGGAATGCTTGCCACGCTTGGAATGGTGACAATTCCGGCCTGTTTTCGCGAAGTGCTCGGAATGGATGGTTGGAATGCTTGGAATGCGCCTATCGAGGCCCACGCCCTGGCGCCATCCCGCCCGGCACATCGGCGACCCGTGCGTGTACCAGCCCGACATGCACGTCGAGTCGTTGGCTTCCCCATGACTCGTCGACGCCGGCCGACCCGACGACCGGGCAGGCGCACGGGATAAAGAATCCCTGTACCAGCGTCTGCCCCGCATTTTCCGCCCAAATTCCGCACATTCTGACGGGACTGTCCCACGGCTGTCCCATGACCGCCCTGCCGATCCGGCGCCGCGGCCGGGCCTCGCACTTGGCCGCCGTGCCCGTTCTGCTGAACCGCTATCGGCGCCGAGGCCCTGCAACGGCCCGACAGGCGCAGCCCTTCCCCGACTGAACTGAGGAGACTTCCCCCGTGACCGACGTGAGCACCCATCCCGACTACTCCCTGTTCCGCACGCGCTGGCAGCAACTGGCCGACGTGGCCGACGGGTCCGGCGGGTTCCTGTCCGGCGACTACCTGATCCCGCATCCGCGCGAGTGGAAGGATCACGACGCCGAGACGCCGCGCATCCCGACGCCCAAGCTGCTCGAACGGAAGCGACTCGCGCGGTACGACTTCCTGGCGACCCTGATCGTCGAGACGAAGCTGGCCGCGCTGTTCCGGCAGGGGCCGGTCCGTCGGTGCCGCGTCGAGGGGCACCCGTACCTGGCATGGGTGCGCGACGTGACCGGGGCCGGCCAGCCCATGACCGAGTACCTGCGCGAGGCGTACCGGTCCGCGCTCATCTTCGGGCACGTCTTCAGCGTGATCGACAGGGCGGCCGACGACGGCCCGACCGGTGCGGACCGGGCGCCGCTTCGGTTGCACACGTTCGACCCGTTGAGCGTTACGGACTGGTTGACCGACGAGACCGGCGCCTTGTCCGGCGTCCAGTTGGAGGAGGCCGTCCCGCGCGCCGAGTTCGGCCAGTCCGCACAGAGCACGCTGCGCCTGGTGACGCAGGTCCGCCCCACCGGTGCGCGCCGGTTCGTGTCCGGCGATGTCCTCGAACCGGCCTCGCTGGTGGAGGTCGATCACGGGTTCGGTGCGCTGCCTGTCGTCCCGATCTACGCGCATCGTCGGGCCGGCCACGCCGTGATCGGCCAGTCCGCGTTGTACGACCCGATGCTCTACATCGACCTGTACAACCTGACCAGCGAGGTCCGGGAACTGCTGCGCAAGCAGACGTTCTCCATCCTCAACGTCCCGTTGGGCACGTCGTCGGAGGGCGGCCCGTCCACGACGCTGGAACAGGCGCAGGCTCTGCTCGGCCAGTCGGCCGGCACCACGTCGGTCCTGTTCAGCACGCAGCCCGCCGCGTACATCAGCGCGGACGTCAAGAACGTCACGGCGTACATGGACGTGATCGCGCAGTTGATCCGGCACATCTGCCGGCTGACCGCCACGCCATACGACCAGGACAGTCGCGAGGCGGAATCGGCCGAGGCGCGCCGGCTGAAGCGGGCTGACTTCGAGACCGTGCTCGGCGGGTACGCCGACGAACTGCAGCGCGCGGAACTGACCCTGGCGCAACTCTGGTTCCGCGGGACGTACGGCCCGGAGCGCTGGCAGGCCGAATGGGACCGCGCCGGCTTGGAGATCGTGTGGCCGGCGTCGTTCGAGATGGACGACTTCTCGGTCGTGCTTGCGCAGTCACAGGCCGCGCTGGCCTTGCCGCTCGGCGAGTCCCGCACGTTCCGGCGTGAGCACAGCGCCCGCCTCGTCGAGAAGCTCCTGCCCGGCCTGAGTGAGGACCAGCGCGAGGCCATCACGGCCGAGGTGGACGCGATCCCGACCGCGGAGGAGATGCGCCTGGCGAACCGGCAGGCCCTGGCCGACCGGCTGACGCGCGCGACCAATGCGCCATCTGCCCGTGAGATCGCCTGACACATCCACACCGGGCCGGACCGATGCGACGACGCCGGCCGGCCCGCCCCTGCTGACTGGAGACGACATGCTGACCGCTGACATCTTCCGGACGCCCGAGACGGCGCCCATCCCGCCGACGTACGCGCCCGACGTGATCGACCACCTGGCCGGGTTCGGGCCGACCCTGCCGGCCGATGCTGACCTGCCGCACGCCGAGGCGTTCTCCAACGTGGTGAGTCTGACCGCCGCCGCGCTGGCCGACCTGGCCGCGGTCCCGCCCGAGACCATCGAGCACGAAGTCGGGCGACGGGTCACGCAGCACCTGCAGGACTTCCGCGGGGCCGCGTCCGTCAAGCTGGACGACATGCGCACCAAGGCCCGCGTCGCGCTGTCGCGGGAGGTCGCCGAACGACGCGCGGCACGCATGGCGGAAGTCAAGACGCAGGTCGTCGCCGCGCTGCACGAAGGCACGCGCGCCCTCGACGCCGCGTACACCCGACGGCGCCAGGTGCCGATTCCACCGCCCGCGCCGGGTGCCGACCCGACGACGCAGCAACTGCTCGACACGCAGCAGCGGATCCTCGCCGCGTTGGACGTGCCCGCCGATGCGGCGCCCGAGGTGCTGCTGCGGCACCTGACGACGAACCCGAATGCGCACGCGCGGCAGCGGGCGCAGGACCTGCTCGGCGACCGTCTGGCCGCGCTGCGGGCCGATGCCGGCGTCGCCAAGGCGCAAGGCCGCCCGGAGGACGCCAAGCGCCTGCAGGCCCTCGCGCAGGCCTTCCACGACGCCGTCGAGGGCCGCATCCCGCCGCACGTCCGCGAGGCCGAACGCGCGACGGCAGACGCGTGGCAGGCCTACACCCAACAGGCCCGCCGGCTGCTGCGGCAGATCACGGTGGCCGAGCGGGCCGGCGTCCCGATGGACCAGCCCATCATCCCGCCCGCCCTGGCCGAACAGATCACGACGACGCTGCGGGACGTGCGGACCGCCGCGCGCGAGGCCTGGCGACCGGTACTCGCCGACGTGCGGCAGGCCCGTCTGCTGGCGGCGCCGTCACAGGGGCGCGGCTGACCATGCGCGACACGCCCACCGGCCCCGCGCGCCCGTTCGACCCGAGCATCGGCAAGCGCACGCAGTTCCAGAAGGGCAACACGGCCTCGCTGAAGACCGGCGCGTATGCCGGCTTGTTGCGCGCACGGGATCGCCAGCGCGAGGCCCTGCTCATGAAGGCCGGCGTGACGCAGGCCCTGGCCGACGCGTGCGTCGACATGGAGGCGGAACTGCAACGCCGGCAAGGGTTCGAGGTCACGCTGGCGCAGCGCGGCCTCGTCCGCCGGTTCTGTGAACTCGACGGCCTGGTGGCGTGCATGTTCGACAAGCTGATGGACGGCGCCGGCCCGTTGACCGCCACCGGCAAGACGAAGCGGTGCCTCGACAGTTACATCCGGCTCACCGAGCGGCAGACGCGCATTGCGCAGGCCCTCGGCCTGCCGAAGGCCGGACGGGACGCGCTCCCCCGCCGGCCGGTCCTGCCGTCGCTGGCCGACTATCGGGCGCCCGATCCGGAGGACGCATGACGCCACGAGAGTTCATTGATCGGTTCGTGCGCCTGCCCGACCCGACGCAGCGTGGCCGACTGGCGCGCATGAAGCTGTACCCGGCGCAGGCCGCCATGTTCGACGCGGTCGATCAGCGCGACGAGACCGGGCAACGCCAGTTCCGCGAGATCGTGATCAGTCTGCCGAAGAAGGCCGGCAAGTCCTCAAGCTGCGCGGTGCTGCTGCTGTGGGGCCTGATCGCCGACGATCTCAATCCGCACGACCGCGAGGTAATCCTCGTTGCCAACGACCTCGCGCAGGCCCGCGACGTGACGTTCCAGACCTGCAAGCGCATCGTCGAGCGTGATCCGTTGCTGTCGCAAATGTGCCAGGTGCTGCGGTCCGAGATCGTGTATCGCGAGGAGGTCCGCGAGGAGCGTACCGGCGGTTTGTTCCAGATCGAGCATGTCCTGCGCGCGGTGCCCCGCGATATCAAGGGCCTGCACGGCACCAACCACACACTGGTGTGCTTCGATGAGGCGTGGGGAATCGAGGGCGCGTCGGCTGAAATTCTGGAAAGTCTGGCCGTCAGTCCGGCCCGCAACTCGCCGTTGACCGTGTACGCGTCCTATGCGGGCCTGCTCTCACAGCAGCGCGAGGGCGTGCCCTGGTACGACCTCATGCAGCGCGTCGCCAAGGGCGACGATCCGCACCTGTATGCGTTGCACCTGTCGGGACCGGACGCCTGGCGCGAGGTGCCGTGGATCACCGAGAAGTACGTCGAGTCGCAGCGGCGCATGTTGCGCCCGTCGCAGTTCCGCCGGCTGATTCAGAACCTGCCGGCCATTGCGGAGGATCCGTTCCTTGCCCCAGACGAGATCCTCGACGCCATCAAAGCGCACACCACCGACGGCGCGCCGGATCCGCGGCAGACGTACTATGCCGGCCTCGACCTCGGCGTGAGTCGCGATTGGGCGGCCTTCGTGATCGGCCATGTGGACGCGCAGACCCGGTTTGTGGTGGACGTGGTCCGGCAGTGGGTGCCGACACCGTCGCAGCGTGTGAGCCTCCATGCCGTCGAGCAGGACGTGATCGCGCTGGCGAAGACGTACCGGCTCAAGGTGCTGCGCGCCGACTCCTGGCAGTCGCTGCACATGGTCGAACGGTTCCAGCGCGCCGACATCCCGTGCGAACTGGTGACGTTCGGCCCGCACCAACTCGATGCCGCGGCCACGCAACTCAAGGCCCTGTTCGCCGACCGGTTGATCACGATCCCGCCGGCGGCCACCGACCTGCGCGTCCAGTTGGAAAGCCTACAGGCCGAGGACATCCGCACGCGCGGGTCGCGCACGTTGGTCCGGTTCCAATCCGGCAAGGGCCGCGGCGCCGCGCAGCATGACGACCTCGCCGTCGCGCTCCAACTGGCCGCCGGCGGCGCGCACGGGCAGATCGGCGTGCCCGTCATGCCGTCGATGACCGTGTGCCAGGAAGCGGCCCGGCCAAGAGGCAACCCGCACGCGCTGCGCGAATGCTTCCTGTTCGGGGGCCGTGGCGAACTGATGGGCGACGGGTGCTATACCTGCCCGGCCCGTGTCGCCAGCGAGGCGCAGTTCCAGGCGTGGCGCCGTCGGCAACTCGACGCCGCCGCGACCGACGAGGACCGGCGCGACATCGAGCGGACCGACCTGCGCACGTTCACCGCGCGCTACATGAAACCGAGCACGTTCGTGGCTGCGAGACGGATGGAGCGGTGCGTGCAGCGACTCGAAGGGTACGGCTGACCGGGCGGCAGACTGTGGCAGTCCGCTTTAGCAATTGCGAGGACTGAGCAGCAGCAGCCGAATGCGTTGCTCACTCGCGAGACGCTCAATCAGGCTCAATGTTTCAAGCGTCGAGGCGGAAATCGACTGTGCCGACTCCGGCAGTATTAGGGCGACCATCGGGAGCTTTCCAGTCGAGGAGGCATAGTGCAATGCCTGACCGATCCCCTCGTGCCACTTTCGAAGGAAGTCCACCTCGATTGCAAATCGAGGAGTGACGACATCGATGCGACCGCCTTCGATCTGGAACTCCTGCTCGCCACGCAGTTCCTTCGCCAGTGCCTTACTCCATCGCGCTTCCAAGTCATCTACCGAAACGCACAGCTCAAGAGTTGGAAGCAGCAAAGCCGTCATGGCGGTGGGGACCTGAGCGACTGGCGACCCCTGAGGCTGTTGAGTCGGCCCTCCCTGTGCAGTGGGCACTTGGGGCGTTACGGGTGCAGTGGGTGCAGCAACGAAGCGCATTGCCGCACTGGCCAGAACGGCAATTCCGATTGCCAACGCGAGGTATCGCATCAGTTTCGCGCCGGCCGGGTCAATCGCAACGCGGGCCACGACGTCAGCGGTTCAACAGGAACAGAATCACGATTCCAACAATCACCGCAATGACCATCGCGGCGGTATTGCTGTTCTTTCTGACAGTAACCGTCGTCCTACCACTGGCGGTGTGGTACTCAGAGTTGACCGTGTAGTCGCCTTTGGTGGCCGCTTCCAGGCCGCGCACCATCTGGACGTCGCGCGCCATGTCCCGCGTACTGTCGGCGAACTTCTGATCCGACTGCTTCGCAGCCACGTCAAGAGCCAGCTGTTCGTTCCTGACCTGTTTGCCGAATGCGTGGCTGTCACTGGTCGAGATCGCCTTGACATCCTTGTCCATTAGGTTCGCCCTCTTGGCCTGAGGCGCGTTCGGAACCAAAGACGTCAGATCCTGTTCGTTCTTGTTTGCCATGTCTCTCACTAAAAGAAGTCCGCGATGGCGTCCCATACACCGGCAAGCCCTGGACGGCGCCTGCTTCGCAATCCGACATGCACCCGCCCAACAGGTAGTTCGATAACGTGCATCACGTTGACGCGACGCCCCTCATGGGCGGCGACAAAGGCCTGCATGCGCTGGAACTCAGCCTCTAGGAGGCTGGTGCGAATCTGCGCTTGCTCTTCAGCAGCGCGGGTCAGCAGTTGCTGTGCGGCTTTGGAGTCGTTGTCGGCAAGCCACGTGGCCGTGTTCCTGACATCGGAGGGCAGTTCCTGGGAACGGTAATGCTCGATCACTTGGGCGACAGCTGGACGCACGATGGCACGCCAGTCTTCAGGTGTGCAGGTGACATACAACTCCAATTTCTGGAGCCGGGCATCGCGAAGCTTCTTGATGAGCTTGAAGCGCAGCTCGAAATCAAGGTAGGGCGGCACCAAGTCAAGCAGGCGCGCGGCCGTCTGACCACTGAGCTTCACCGCTCCGGTTCTCCACTTCGGCAGGGTCGCTCTCGCGTACTGCGCCGCGCTCTGGCCGTGACGCTCCGCATAGCGGGCTAGCAGGAGGCCCAGTTCTCGCCCGCGAAGGCCGAGGAAGATCCGCTCGATATCGTCATCGATGCCGCCGAACCGCAGATTCAGCGCAGCCCGTGCCCCAACGTGGCGTTGGGCCCAATACGCCCCGGCAGGATTAGAGCGCGTTCTGTAGGCCGTCATCTTCTAGTAGAGGGAACCGGTAGACGATAGCCCGGCCGCTGCCGCCTGTCTAGCCACTCATCGGCGTCACGCACCCGTTTCTTCAAGTGTCGCCCCTCGATGGTGCCAATGAAGTAGGTAGCCCTACCCAGCAACGTTGATCCGGCTTGAATGTAAAGACAATTGTCTTTACACTTCGGAATGCGAACGGCAAAGAAGTTGGTTAATTTCCGGATCGATCCGGATCTGCTCGCTGAACTCGAAGCGATAAGGAATGAGACGGGCGCCACCGTCTCCGAACAGATCCGCGAAGCGCTAATCAAGTGGGTGCGGTCGTACCACCGCCATGGTTCAGCAGCACTGAAGAGCACTCGCCCATGGCAGACGCGCGGGGAGCGCACCAGATGAGCGCCCCGAAGCACGTCACCTTTAGCGGTCCAGAGGCTCAGCAGTTGTCGCGCGTGGCTGCGACCTTGCCGCACCTGGCCAAGGACCTCCGCAAGGGAACGAACGTCGACACCATCGCGCGCCGCCTGGACGAGATGAGCGAGACCTTGACGCTCCTGATCGAGCGCGCCATCGAGCGCGGGACTCTGCACTGACGCCCACCACGAGGATGGGAACGCATCATGGGTGAACTGAAACTGCGAGGCCGGATCTGGTGGATCCGCTACAACCGCGATGGGCGCCGGTTCGAGGAGTCGTCGGGCAGCAAGTTGAAGCAGGACGCCGCACGCCTCCTCAAGCTCCGCGAGGGCGACGTCGCCAAGGGGATCGCCGTGTCGCCGTCGATGCACCGGGTGCTCGTCGACGACATTGTGCAGGACGTGATCAACGACTACGTCGCGAACGGCAAGCGGACGCGGGCCGAGGTCGAGCGCCGATGGAAGCTGCATCTCAAGCCGGCGTTCGGTGGGCGCCGGGTCAGTAGCCTGACGACCGCGGACCTGCGCGCCTACGTGGCGAAGCGTCAGGCCGAAGTCCGGGCCGACGAAGGCGACGAGACCGCCGAGGCCATTCCCGGCGCGAAGGCCGCGACGGTCAATCGGGAACTGGCGATCCTCAAGCGAGGCCTACGCCTGGCCCTGCAGGCCGGCAAGGTGCAGCAGGTGCCGCACGTCCCGATGCTGCGCGAGCGGAACGTCCGCACCGGGTTCTTCGAGCGCGACCAGTTCGAGTCCGTCCGGGCGCACCTGCCCGAGGAGATCCGCCCGCTCGTCACGTTTGCCTACTGCACCGGCTGGCGGGTGCCCTCGGAGGTCCGCCCGCTCGAATGGCGACAGGTGGACTGGCAGGCCGGCACGGTCCGGCTCGATGTCGGCGCCACGAAGAACGACGAGGGCCGGACGTTCCCCTTTGATGTGCTGCCGGAACTGCGGAAGGTGCTGGAAGACCAGCGCGCCGAGGCCGACCGCCTGCAACGTAAGGGCGTGCTATGCCCGTTCGTGTTCCACCGGGACGGGCAGCCTATCCGGTCCTTCCGGGGCGCGTGGGCGAAGGCCTGCAAGGCCGCAGGCGTGCCGGGCCGCATCCCGCACGACTTCCGCCGCACGGCCGTCCGGAACCTCGTCCGGGCCGGCGTGCCGGAACGGGTCGCCATGCAGTTGACCGGCCACAAGACCCGGTCCGTATTCGACCGTTACGACATCGTCAACGAGGCCGACCTGCGTGGGGCCGTCGCCAGACTGGCCGCGTCGGGCGCGACCGCCAACCGTCAGCGCATCATCACGTCAGGCAAGCGGAAGGCTTGAACCAACGCGCGACGCTGCGTCAGCGTCAGTGCAGCCGTCGAGGCCGCGGTGGCGTTGACGCAAACGGCCCGAACATGGCGGCGACCGCATAGGACAATGCTGTCGAGATGCTGGAGACTATCCCGGTGGGTCGGGTCCATCGCCTCGAAGTCGCCCGATAGGCCGTCATTTGTGGCTTGGACGTACCACTCATCGAAGGGTGCTTCCGGATGGTCCTGGAGCACCACGATCATGTTGGCCTGCCCCGGCGCGACTTGCCCCAGTTCGTGGGCGACCTTGCCTAGTAGCCGACCAACGTCGGCGTCCGCCCTCCCAGACCCACTCATGTAGGACAGGCCCAGTCGCCTCATGGCGGCCAACTCCTCCATCGTGGCTCTGCTTGCCTGCAATACCGTCACCTCGATGTAGACGGTCCGCCCCTCCACCTGGACGGCCATGTCCGACCGCCTATTGCCTACGCCGATACGAGGGAACGCCTCGACCGGCAAGACACCTGCGACTGCCCCATAGAGATTCAGTTCAGCAAGCCGCGGCACGGCGTCACGAGCAAGCTGCCCTTCGAAGTGACTGTAGAGCGGCAAGAGACGGCGCCGGGCCAGATCCGCGTGCAGAACGCGGAGGTAGCGGTCGATGGGTTCGACCCAGTCAGGATTCAGTAAGAAGGTCAGTTCCAGTTCGCCGAATTCTGGCAATTGGCGCGAACGCGGTCCGATGGCTGCGATTCTCTGGCGCAGGCTGCCGAGGCGTCGCCAGTGCAGGATACGTCCCAGCAGGTCCGTGAATCCGACCCGACGCCGAAGCTCGTCCCACTGGGCCAGCCGCTCGCGCACGTAGGCGTCGAGCCCTTCCTCGTCCACCCAGCGCATCCAGTCAGTTCGGGGCGGCACTGGTACGAGGCGATGGGACAAAAGTGGGACACTGCGACGAATCCGACCAGATCGATCTCACCAAACATTCGCCGCAAGTCATTGATTTTAAAGTGCCGGGAGCGGGAATCGAACCCGCACGTCGCTTGCGCGACAAGGGATTTTAAGTCCCGTGCGTCTGCCAGTTTCGCCATCCCGGCGCTGCGGGCGCGCTACCCCACGCACTCGCGGTCATACCTGCGGCCTTCGTGCGCTTGGCGGAGCCATCCCTGACCGTCGCCCAAGGGCGACGGCTACATGCAGAGGATCGCCACATCGCTGCATCGCCGCATCACGGCATTTGCTAGTGCACCACGCCGCCCGAGGCCGCGCCCGGCTGCTTGACCGCCTCGTTGAGCAGGGCCTCGAGCTGCTGCGGCGGCAGCGCGAAGGGCCCCGCCACCGCCGACGCGCTGTGAATCTCCAGCGCCAGCACCGCGCCGTTCTCGTACGGGCTGACGATCCAGTTGATGCCGTGGAACGTCGTCACGGGCTCGTCGGCGCGGCCGGGATTGATCGCGCGGTCAATCGCCTTCAGCGTGGAGTGCATCACCGTGCTCGCGTCGTCGGCGGTCCACGCCGCGGGATCGGCGCCCCCGATGTGGTGCACGGTCTCGGTGAACACCCGCTCGTTGCCGCGCAACATGATCTCGACCTGGTACGTCACGTCCCCTCCAGGGAATCTTGCAGACCTGCCAAGCGATCAGAATTACACAAAGCGCCGGGCTTGTCAGCGCGCCCGTACGGGGGCAGCCCCGCGGCCCGGGTCCGTCGCCCCTGCTGCCCTGCTACACTCGCCCCGTGTTGACGCCCGGGGAATTCGTCGGCCGCATGGCCGAGTGGGTGGCGACGTTCAACCGCGGCAGTCTCGACCTGCCCGACGGGCTGCTCCACAAGGACGCCACCTTCCGTCTCAACGGCACCGCGTACGAGGACACCCTGGGTCGCCCGCCATCGGACCCGCTCGTGCGGCTGGTGGCCCGCGGGCCAGGCGGCTACCGGCTCCTGGCCAAGGCCCTGCACTACACGCTCACGACGCCCGAGGTCGCGCTGCGCAACCTCGACGTCCATCACGGGCTCGCCACCGGGCACGTGGACCTGAGCGGCGTGCTCCGCGACACCGGAGAGACCTGGGTGGCCAACGCCGACCTGGCGATCACCATCGACATCGACGGTCACGTCACCGAACTGGCCGTGCAGATGGACGACGACCGCGTCGCACGCCTCCAACGGGCGCGACAGGGGTGAGGACGGGCGGGCAGGCAGGCGGCTGTCGGTAGACCGGAGAGGCCTGCCGTCAGGCGCGCGAGGACTCCCGCGAGAACCAGCGGGCGCGCAGCGCCGCAACGATCCCGGCATCGACCGGCGCGGCGAAGGTCTCGCCAGTGCGCGCGAGGCGTCCGACGTGCAGTTCGTGGAGCGTGCCGACCGCCGAGAGCGCGGCCACCGCCTCCGACGAGACCCCACCACCGACAATCACCCGCACCGGTTCGATGGCGGCCTGCAGGCGCGCGAGCGCCACGGCGCGCTCGGCCCAGGTGGTCCCCGCGCCGGCCGACAACACCCGATCGACCTGCGCGCACCGATGCAGCGCCGCCGCGGGATCCACCGTGAGCCGTTCGACGGCGCGATGCACCGTGAGGCGCGCCCGCGGCACGCGCTCGGCGACCAGTGCGAGCGCCGCCTCGTCGAGCTCGGTGCCGCCGTCGGCGGCCGGTCGCACGTAGCCGGTGACGACATCCACCGGGAGATCGGCCAACGCAGCGGCATCGCGCGCGATCTCGGCGCGGTGCGCGTCGTCGCCGACGACGAACGTGTTGCGCGGCCGCACCATCACGCGCAACGGCAGGCGGACGCGGGCCAGCAACGCCTCGACGAGCCGCACGTCCGGCGTGAGTCCGTCTTCATGGATGTCGCGCACCACCTCGACGCGGGTGGCGCCGCCGGCCTCGGCGGCAAGGGCGTCCTCGACAGACATGACGATGACCTCGAGGTGGGTTTCCGGACCGGCCGTGCTCACACGGCACCTCCCAGTTGGCGCGCGAGCGTGTCGGGGTCGGTGGTCGGGGCCTGGCACGCAAAGCCCTCGCACACGTAGGCCGTCGGACGCTGGTCGCGCAGGGTCAGCGTCTCGAGGAACGGCAGCAGGTGGGCCAGGCGCGCCTGCGCATGGCCCGGGGTCACGGGCACGACGACGGCGAACGGCAAGTAGCGCTGCGCCACCACGTCGTGCAGCGCGAGCGTCGCGGGATCGGCCGGGTCGCCGACGATCACCACCTGCCGCATGCCGGCGTGGTAGGTCGTCAGGCCGGCAAGCAGGTACGGCACCGCCCGCGCCGCCCTGCCGATCGCCATGCCGCCGCGGGCGAGCGTACGCTCGATGCGCGCCAGCGCGGCCGCATCGGGCATGAGGTGCACGAGGCGCAGCAGGTTCATGACGGCCACGGCGCTGGCGGCGGGCTCGGCACCGTCGTAGTCCTCCTTCATGCGCAGCAGCACCGTCGGGTCGTCGCCGGTGGTCGAGAACCATCCGCCCCCGACCTCGTCCCAGAAGCGGTCGTCGAGCTGCGCGTGCAGGTCGCGGGTCCATTCGAGCCAGGCGGCGTCACCGGTCGCCTCGAACAGCTCGAGCAGCCCCCAGGCCAGGCATGCGTAATCCTCGGCGTACCCGTCGATGGCGGCCTCGCCGGCGCGCCAGCGCCGCAGCAGCACGCCCCGGTTGGCGTCCCACAGGGTGTCGCGCACGAACTGCGCGGCGCGCTCGGCGGCCCGCAGCCAGGTCTCGGCCTGGGCGCTGCGACCACGCAACTGCCGCGCCGCCCGCGCGAAGGCGGCGATGGCCAGGCCGTTCCACGCGGTGAGCACCTTGTCGTCGAGCGACGGGCGCGGACGCTGGCGGCGCGCCTCGTGCAGGCGCACCCGCACGGTGCGGAGGTCGCGGATGATCTCGTCCACCGGGCGGCCGAAGTCGCGGGCGAGGTCCTCGATGTCGCGCGCGACGTACAGCACGTTCCGGCCGCGCAGCTCGCCGAGCGGGTCGGCGGCGTTGCCCTCGGCAGTGACGCCGAACCGCGCCGCGGCGAGCGGGGCGAGCGCGTCGCCGACCGCCTCGGCCAGTTCCTCGAGGCTCCACAGGTAGAAGGCGCCCTCCGACGGCCGCGCGTGGGGACGTCCGGCCTCGTCGGCCGGCACGCTGTCGGCGTCCTCTGCCGACAGGAAGCCGCCCTCGGCGCCGGTGAGCTCGCGCGCGACGTAGGCCAGCGTGTCCTCGGCCACCGAGGCATGGAAGGGGTCGCCCGACACCTGTCCGGCCTCGAGCAGCGCCAGGACCATCTGGGCCTGGTCGTACAGCATCTTCTCGAAGTGCGGCACGCGCCAGAAGGCGTCGACCGAGTACCTGTGGATGCCACCGCCGACGTGATCCCGGAGGCCGCCCGTGCTCATCGCGCGGAGCGTCTCCAGCGCCATGTCGAGGCCTTCGGTGTTCCCCGAGAGGGCGTGATGCCGCAGCAGGAACAGCAGCTCCGACGGGCGCGGGAACTTCGGGGCGGTGCCGAAGCCGCCCCATCGCGCGTCGTAGGCCTTGACGTACTCGGCCAGGCCCTCGTCCAGCGCCTGGGGCGGGGCGACGTGGACCCCGCCGTCGGCCGGGGCCTCGGGGCGGGTCGCCTGGCGGAGGCGATCGGCGAGCGTGGCCGCCGACGTGGTGACCCGCTCGCGCTCCTCGCGCCAGGTGCGGCTGATCTCCTCGAGCACGTCGAGCAGGCCGGGCCGCCCGTGACGCGCGGTCGGCGGAAAGTACGTGCCGCCGTAGAACGGCTCGAGGTCGGGCGTGAGGAACACGGTCATCGGCCAGCCGCCCTGCCCCGTCGTGGCCTGCACGAACAGCATGTAGACACGGTCGATGTCGGGACGCTCCTCGCGGTCGACCTTGATGCTGACGAAGTGCGCGTTGAGCGCCGCGGCGATGCCGGCGTGCTCGAACGACTCGCGCTCCATCACGTGGCACCAGTGGCACGTGCTGTAGCCGATCGACAGGAAGATGGGCTTCTGCTCGGCCCGCGCACGGGCGAGGGCCTCAGGGCCCCACGGATACCAGTCGACGGGATTGGCGGCATGCTGGAGCAGGTAGGGACTGCGCTCGCCAGCCAGACGGTTGGCCATCTGGCCATCTTAGCCCTGTTGTAATATCGCCGACTGGAGACCGTGTCGTGACTGCCGACCCTCGCAAGCGCGTGGCCCTGCTGGTGGAAGATGAGTTCGAGGACGCCGACCTGGCGGGCACGGCCGACCTCCTGCGCTCGTCCGGACTGGAGGTCGTGCTGGTCGGCCCGATTGCCGGCCGCGCCTATCACGGCCGCAAGGGCCTTGCGGTGACGGCGGACCTGCCGGCCGGCAAGGCCACGGTGCGCGACTTCGACGCCGTGGTGATCCCCGGAGGCTGGGCCCCCGACCGCATGCGCATGCGCCACGCGATGACCGACCTGGTGCGCGACATGATCGCGGCCGGCAAGCCGGTGGCCGCCATCGACCGCGGTGCGCAGTTGCTCATCTCGGTCAAGGCCGTGGGCGGGCGCACGATCACCTGCTGGCCCTCGATCGCCATCGACGTCAAGAACGCCGGTGGTCGGTACGTCGATCGGCCGGTCGTCGAGGACGGGTGCGTGATCACCGCCCGCAAGGCCGACGACGTCCCGCACTTCGCGGCGGCGATCCTGAAGGCGCTCGGCAACCTGCAGCCGGCCTCCTGAGGCGCCTCGCCACGTGACCGACATCCCGCGCCACGACATCATCCGGCACCTCGGCCACCGCCGCACCATCATCGGCGAGGCCCCCGGCCGGGTGAACCTGATCGGGGAGCACACCGACTACTCCGGCGGCTTCGTGCTGCCCACGGTGATCCCGCAGACCACGGCGGTGGCGGTCGCGGCCAACAGCGAGCCGGCGGCACGGGTCTGGAGCGCGTCGGTCCCGCACGACGAGCAGCAGGCCCGTTTCGTGGTCGGCGAGGAGCAGCGTCGCGGATCGTGGGTCGACTACGTGCAGGGCGCGAGCGCCGTGCTCCGCGCGGCCGGACATCCGGTCGGCGGCTTCGACGCGGTGATCCGATCCGAGGTGCCGCTCGGCAGCGGGTTGTCGTCGAGTGCGTCGCTGTCGGTGTCGGTGCTGCGGGCACTGCGCGAGCTGTTCCAGTTGCGGATCGACGACGTCGTGCTCGCCGGCCTGGCGCGCCGCGTCGAGACCGACTTCATCGGCGTGCCGATCGGCGTGATGGACCCGATTGCCTGCGCCCTCGGGGCCAACCACCACGCGCTGTTCCTCGACACGCGCGACCTCTCGTGGCAGCTGGTGCGCATCCCCTCGACGGCCGAGTTCGCGGTCGTCAACTCGGGCATCAGGCACAGCATCTCGTCGGGCCACTACCGCATCCGCCGGCAGGAACTCGAGGCCGGCATCCGGGCGCTGGGGGTGCACGAACCGCGGGAGATGACCGACGTCGAGATGCGGCGGCTGGAGACGCTGCCGGCGCTGCTGCAGAAGCGGGTGCAGCACGTCATCACCGAGAACGCCCGCGTGCTCGAGGCGGTCGACGCGCTGCGGCGCCGCGACATGCCCCGGTTCGGGCAGTTGATGAACGCCTCGCACAAGTCACTGCGCGACGACTACGAGGTGTCGATCCCCGAGATCGACCGGATGGTGGAGATCGCGCAGGCGCAGCGCGGCGTGCTCGGCGCACGGATCACCGGCGGCGGGTTCGGTGGCTCCATCGTCATCCTGACGACGGCCGGCAACGCGGCCAGGGTGGCCGCGGCCGTCGCGAAGGCGTCGCGCGACGAGTTGCGCCTCACCCCGCAGGTGCTCGTCCCGGCGCCGGCGTAGGACCGCGGGCCGTCGCTCCCCGCCGCACGAGCCGCAGGCCGCGTTCGACTAGAATCGGCCGCACATGACCGGCCTCGACTTCGCCGTGCTCGCGGCGTACTTCCTGCTGATCCTCGGCATCGGCTTCTGGTTCGCGCGCGGAGAGCGGTCGTCGCAGGCGTACTTCCTCGCCGATCGCAACGTCGGGTGGTTCGCCATCGGCACGTCGCTGTTTGCCACCAACATCTCGAGCGAGCACTTCATCGGGCTGGCGGGATCGGGCGCCACGACCGGCCTGGCCGTCGGCCACTTCGAGTGGCTCGCGGTGTTCATGGTGCTGACCCTGGGCTGGGTGTTCACGCCCTTCTACCTGCGCAGCGCCGTGTTCACGATGCCCGAGTTCCTCGAGCGCCGCTACGGGCCGGCGTGTCGGTGGTACCTGACCAGCGTCTCGGTGGCGGCCTACATCTTCACGAAGATCTCGGTCTCGTTGTACGCGGGCGCGCTGTTGCTCGAGACCCTGCTCGGTTGGGACTTCTACACGTCGGCGGTGATCATGGTCGTCTCCACCGGCGTCTACACGGTGGCCGGCGGGCTGTCGGCCGTCATCTACACCGAGTTGGTGCAGGCCATCATCCTGCTCGGCGGGGCCGTGGTGCTCACCGCCCTCGGCTTGCGCGAGGTGGGCGGCTGGGGGGCGTTGCGGGCGCAGGTGCCGCCCGACTTCTTCTCGATGATCCGGCCGGTGTCGCACCCGGACTTCCCGTGGACCGGCATCTTCTTCGGCGCGCCGATCCTCGGCCTCTGGTACTGGTGCACCGACCAGGCGATGGTGCAGCGCGTGCTCGGCGCGCGCAGCGAGTCGGAGGCGCGGGCCGGCACGATGCTGGCCGGCCTGCTGAAGGTGACGCCGGTGTTCGTGCTGGTGCTGCCCGGCATCATCGCCCGGGCGCTCTATGCCGACGTCAACGGCGACAACGCGTATCCGCTGCTCGTGCTGCGCCTGCTGCCGCCCGGCCTGACGGGCCTGATGGTCGCCGCGCTGATGGCGGCGTTGATGTCGTCGCTGGCCGCCACCTTCAATTCGAGTTCCACCCTGGTCACCTTCGACGTCTACCGGAAGCTGCGACCAGCCGCGACCGAGGCGCAGCTGGTGCGGGTGGGTCAACTCGCCACGGTGGTGATGGTGGTGCTCGGCATCCTGTGGGTGCCGTTCATCCGCGGCCTGAACTCGCAGGTGTTCGTCTACCTGCAGAGCGTGTCGGCCTACATCAGCCCACCGATCGCCGTCGTGTTCCTGTTCGGCGTGTTCTGGCCGCGCGCCACCAAGGAAGGCGCGGTGGCCGCCCTGGCGTGCGGCGCAGTGCTCGGCGGCGCCCGCTTCGTGCTCGAGGTGCTGAAGGCGCGGCCGTGGGTGGCCGACACGCCGGCCCTGCACGCGTTGGTGTCCATCAACTTCCTGCACTTCGCGACCCTGCTGTTCGTCATCGCGACGGCCCTGCTCGTCGCGGTGTCGCTCGCGACGCCGCCGCCGCAGGCCGAGCGGATCCGCGGCCTGACCTTCGCGACCCTCGAAGGCGGCTACGCGCGCACCCCGGCCGAACGTGCGTCGATGCGGTGGCAGGCGCCCCTGTCGGTGGCGCTCATGCTGGGCGTGATCGCCCTCTGGATCACGTTCAGGTAGGCCGGCCCGGCCTGGCGTGCGACGTCAGACGTCAGGCTGCCGGGCCAGGCGCCTGATCTGCGCGTACGCGACCGTCAACTCGACCCCGTACAACAACACGGCCGACGACACGTACACCCACAGCAGGAAGACGACGACGCCGGCAATCGTGCCGTGGACGCTGAAGCGCGAGAGGTCGCGCACGTACCAGCTGAACCCGGCGAGGGCGACACGCCACAGCAGGCCGGCGATGATCGCCCCCGGCCACACGTCGCGGAACCGCACCTTGTTGGTGTTGGGCACGAAGTAGAAGATCAGCCCGGTCACGCCGATGAACAGCAGCGTGCTGGCCCAGCGCGCCCAGACGCCGCGCGCCCACTCGGCGGCCGGCGTCTCGCCGACCCGCGCGGCGAACCAGTTCGACTCGACCACCGAGCCGGCGCTGATGATCGTCAGGGCGGTCACCAGCAGCACGCTCGCGGTGGCGAGCATCAGGAACGCCACGAGCTTGTGCTTGAAGAAGTTCGGCTGCCGCTCGACCTTCCAGGCGTAGTTGACGGCAGTCGTGATGGCGCCGAAGACGCCGAGCGATGACCAGATCATCAGCAGGCTGGCGAAGAACCCGAGCTGGAAGCGCTGCTGCCGGAAAGCGTCGATCTGGGTGGACAGGAAGTCGAACTGGCGCGGGAAGTAGCGCAGCACGAAGCCGAGGACGCGCAGGCGTGCGTCCTCGTCGGTGGTGGCGCTGCCGAGGATGGAGAACAGCAGCAGGAAGAGCGGAAACAGCGACAGCAACGCGTAGTAGGAGATCGACGACGCGTAGGTCAGGTTGTCGCTGTTGAAGAAGCGGACCAGGGCCCGCCAGGAGGCGACCGCGACGGCGCGGGGCACCGACAGGAGCGGGCGCCACGCCTGCCGCGCGCCCGACGGACGCGGATCGCCCGGTTCGGGCACGGCGGCGAGGGCGTGAGGTCGGCTCACTGGGCTGGGGCGGGTGGGGACTGTCCCACCCGCGGCGAGGCTACCGGATCAACTGAAGGGCTGATCGGGGTCGGCGACCACCTCGGGATCACGGCCCTCGCGGACGGCCTGGGCCGCCTCGCGCGCCTTCTCGGCGGCGGTCTGGTACATGGCCTTGCCGCGCTCGGCGAACTGCGCGACGCGATCGGAGGCCGAGCCCAGGCCCTCGCGCGCCTTCTCCTTGACGCGCTGGGCCCGCTCGGCCACCTCGCGACGGGTCTCGTCGCCCGCCCGCGGCGCGAACAGCAGCGCCAGGCCGGCGCCGAGCATCGAGCCCGCGATGAAGCCGATGAGGAAGGTCGCGCCGCCGTTGCGGCTGGTATCGTCGTGGCTCATGAGTCTCTCCTCGGGCTAGGCGCGCCCGGACTCCCGCGTGATGTCGCGCAGCGCCGACCAGCTCTGGTCGGCCACGCCCCGGGCGTGCTGCACCGAGGCCTGCAGGTCCTGCAACCGCCCGATGATGTCCTCGAGGCCGGGGCCGAGCTGGTCGCGCAACTCCCGTCCGTCGCGGGTCAGCAGCAGGTAGCCCGCCACCGCGCCACCCACGGCACCGGCGACGGCGGCCAGCATGATCTTCGTCCGATCGGTCACGCGCTCGCTCCTCCGGCGTCGCCGCCCGCGGGTCGCCCCGCGTCCGGCACGCGTCCACGTCATTTCATCACGGGGAGGGCACGCGTGCCAGCGCCGATCGGTGGTCAGGCCGGTGACTCGGTCGGCGCCTCGGTGCCCACCCGGCGCCGCGGGCGCGGCGGCGACGTGATGCCGTGCTTCTTCATCTTGCTGTACAGCGTGGGGCGATACAACCCGAGCTGCTGCGCCGCGTCCTGCTTGTTCCAGTTGGTGCGCTGCAGCGCCTGCAGGATGGCCATCCGCTCGATCTCGGCGAGCGTGGCGGTGGCCGGCAGCAGGTCGGGCGAGGCGCCGGCCGGCGCGGCGGCGGCGGTGACGGTCTCGGGCAGGTCGTCGGGCTGCAGCTCCTGCCCGCGCGCCACGAGCACGCCGCGTTCGATCACGTTCTCGAGTTCGCGCACGTTGCCCGGCCAGCGGTGCTGCATCAGCCGGTGGTAGGCGGTCGGGCTCACGCCACGCAGCTGGCGGCCGTGCCGCGCGTTGTACAGCGCCAGGAAGTGCTGGCACAGCGGCGGCAGGTCCTCGAGCCGCTCCCGCAATGCGGGCACCCGCGCGGTGATCGTGTTGATGCGGAAGTAGAGATCCTCGCGCAGGCGACCTTCGCGCAACGCCGCCTCGACGTCGACGTTGGTGGCGCAGATCAGCCGGAAGTCGACGCGGACGCTGCGATCGCTGCCGATCGGGCGGAACTCCCGTTCCTGCAGCACGCGCAGCAGCTTGGCCTGCAGGTACGACGGCATCTCGCCGATCTCGTCCAGCAGCAACGAGCCACCCTCGGCCATCGCCAGCAGCCCGGCCTTGTCGGTGAACGCGCCGGTGAACGCGCCACGCCGATAGCCGAACAACTCGGCTTCGATCAACTCCTTCGGGAGCGCCGCGCAGTTGATCTTGATGAACGGTCCCGGCGCGCGCGCACTCTGGGCGTGCACGGCGTTGGCGATGAGTTCCTTGCCGGTGCCGTTCTCGCCGAGCACGAGGATGTTGGCATCGCTGCCCGCCACCGCCGCCACCAGCTCGAGCAGTTCGAGCATCTTCTTGCTCTGGCCGATGATCGCCGGGAACCGCTGGGGCGCCTCGAGCTGGCGACGCAGCTGACGGTTCTCCGCCCGCAACCGCACGCGCTCGGCCGCCCGATCGAGTTCCTCGGCCAGTTCGTCGGCCTCCACGGGACGGTTCACCACGGCGAACGCGCCGACCCGCAACCACTCCGCCGCGCGCACCGCATCCTCGAGGGGCCGCACGACAACCGCGTCGGTCTCGGGCAAACGCTGGCGCCAGGTCCGGAGCGCCTCGGGCCCATCAGCCGCCCGCCCACTGCCGATCACCAGCAGGACGTCGGGGGCCCAGGCCTCCGCAGCCGCCTCGACACCGTCGGCGTCGGCCATCCGCAGTTCGACGACGTGGCGTTCCTGGAAGCGATCCAGGCCGATCCGGATCCCGGAGTCGGGCGCACCCACCGCCAGGAGGCGCAGCGGCGCGTCAGGCATCGGAATGTCGCCCTTGCAGACAGTCGCCGTGGACCGAACTGTCATGTCTCCAAACGCTCACTGTCGGGTTCCCATGCATTGCGGCTTCCAGCGTAGCAAACATGGACGGATGAGCCTATCGGAAGAAGTCCCGGGGCAGCGGGGCCCGAGAGTGGCGGGCGGGGCCTATAATCCGGCCATGCCACAGGATGCCGTGCCGCGGCCGTCGCCACAGCCGCGCGAGACGACGCCCGGACCGGCACAGCCGAGCGGCGACCCGCCGACGCTGTGCGATCGCTGCGGTGCCGAGATGTTCCGGATGCATGCGGTGTGGCGCTGCCCTGCCTGCGGGTACAAGACCGACTGCTGCGGCTGGTGATCGCGTGGACCGCCTCACGTCGGCCGTCGATCCGCGCAGCGAGTCGTTCACGCGCAATGCCGCGCACCTGCGCGGGCTCGTGGAGCAACTCCGGGCCAGACGCGACGCCGCGCGCGAGGGCGGCGGCCCGGACGCCCAGGCGCGGCAACGCGCCCAGGGCAAGCTGACCGTCCGCGAGCGGCTGGATCTCCTGCTCGATCCGGGCACGCCCTTCCTCGAGTTCTCGCCGCTGGCTGCCGACGGCCTCTACGGCGGCGACGCGCCCGGCGCCGGGCTGGTCACGGGGGTCGGTCGCGTTGCCGGCCGAGAGGTCCTCATCGTCGCCAACGACGCAACGGTGAAGGGCGGCACCTACTTCCCCATCACCGTCAAGAAGCACCTGCGGGCGCAGGACATCGCCCTGCAGAACCACTTGCCGTGCCTCTACCTGGTGGACTCGGGCGGCGCGTTCCTGCCGCTGCAGGCCGAGGTGTTCCCCGATCGCGATCACTTCGGCCGCATCTTCTCCAACCAGGCCCGGATGTCGGCGGCAGGCCTGGCGCAGATCGCGGTCGTGATGGGCTCGTGCACCGCTGGCGGCGCCTACGTCCCCGCCATGTCCGACCAGACCATCATCGTCAACGGGACGGGGACGATCTTCCTCGGCGGGCCGCCGCTCGTGAAGGCGGCCACCGGCGAGGACGTGACGGCCGAGGCGCTCGGCGGGGCCGACGTCCACACCCGGCTGTCCGGCGTGGCCGACTACTTCGCCGAGGACGACGCCGAAGCGCTGCATCTGGCGCGCACGATCGTGTCCACGGTGCCGACCGCGCCGCGCCCGCCGGTGGCGCGCGTGGCGCCCGAGCCGCCTGCCTGCGATCCCGCCGAGTTGTACGGCGTCATCCCCCCGGACCTGCGCACCGCCTACGACGTGCGCGAGGTGATCGCGCGGCTGGTGGACGGATCGCGCTTCGACGAGTTCAAGGCCCGCTACGCGCCGACGGTGGTGACCGGCTTTGCGTATCTGCACGGGTACCTGGTCGGCATCGTCGCCAACAACGGCGTGCTGTTCTCGGAGTCGGCGCTCAAGGCCACGCACTTCATCGAGCTCTGCGACCAACGCGGCATCCCGCTGGTCTTCCTGCAGAACATCACGGGCTTCATCGTCGGCCAGCAGTACGAACGTGCCGGCATCGCCAAGGACGGCGCCAAGCTGGTGCACGCGGTGGCGACCACCCGTGTCCCGAAGTTCACGGTGGTCATCGGCGGTTCGTTCGGCGCCGGCAACTACGGCATGTGCGGACGGGCCTTCGACCCTCGCCTGCTGTGGATGTGGCCCAATGCCCGCATCTCCGTGATGGGTGGCGAGCAGGCCGCAGGCGTGCTCGTGACGATCAAGCGTGACCAGTTGGCGCGGCAGGGCCGCGAGTTGTCCCCCGAGGAGGAAGCCGCCATCCGCGACCCGATTCGGGAGAAGTACGAGCACGAGGGGTCGCCGTACTACTCGACCGCCCGACTGTGGGACGACGGGATTCTCGACCCGCTGGAGACCCGCGACGCGCTCGGCCTCGGCGTCGCGCTGAGCCACCATGCACCGCTGCCGCCGCGCCGCGTCGGGGTGTTCAGGATGTAGGGGGATCGCGGATCGGGGATCGCGGATCGGGGGATCGCGGGTCGGGGATCGGGGGCGCCATGGACGGATTGCAGGTCGAACGCCGAGGAGACGAGGTCTGGCTGACGCTGGATCGGCCCGAGGTGCGCAACGCCCTGGACGACCGGCTGATTGCAGCCCTGCGGGATGCCGCGCGGGCGTTGTCCAGCGAGGCGTCAGTGCGTGCCGTGGTGATCGCCGGGCGCGGCCCCGCCTTCTGTGCCGGCGCGGATCTGGCCTGGATGCAGCGCATGCGTGAGCACGACGAGGTGCGCAACCTCGACGATGCGATGGTCGTCGCCGAGATGTTCCACGCCGTGGCGTCACTCCCGATGCCGGTGATCGCCCGCGTCCACGGCCCGGCCCTCGGCGGCGGCGCCGGGCTGCTGGCGGCGAGCGACCTCGTCCTGGCCGCCGACGACACGGTGGTGGGCTTCACCGAGGCCCGCGTCGGCATCCTTCCCGCCACCATCGCGCCGTACGTGATCCGGCGCGTCGGGCTGGCCGCCGCGCGACGACTGTTCCTGCGCGCCCACCGCCTGGGGGCCGCGGAGGCCCACGCGACGGGCCTGATCGACGAGATCTGCCCTGCCGCCACCCTGGACGACCTCGTGCGCGCGCGCCTCGACGAACTCGCGCTCGGCGCCCCCTCGGCTCACCGCGCCACCAAGGCCCTGCTCGCGCAGCTCGCGCCACTGCCGGACGCCGCGACGCGCCAGCGGACGGCCGAGGCCATCGCCCGCCAGCGCGTGAGCGACGAGGGCCAGGAGGGCCTGCGCGCGTTCCTCGAGCGGCGTCAGCCGTCGTGGCAGGAGCGCCCGGAGGGCGATGCGTAAGGTCCTGATCGCCAATCGCGGCGAGATCGCCGTGCGCATCGCGCGCGCCTGCCGCGAGCGGCGCCTCGGCGTGGTGGCCGTGTACGCGGGCCCCGACGCGACGCGGCCCCACGTGCTGATCGCCGACGAGGCGGTGTGTCTCGACGCCCCCGGCGACGATCGCCCGGTGGCGGCGTACCTGTCGGTCGGGCGCGTGATTGACGCGGCCCGGGCGACCGGCGCCGACGCCGTGCATCCGGGCTACGGCTTCCTCAGCGAACGGCCGGAGCTGGCCGCCGCCTGCGCGGACGCCGGGTTGACCTTCATCGGCCCGCCTGCCGACGTGATCGCGCGCATGGGCTCGAAACTCGAGGCGCGGCGCCTGATGGAGGCCGCCGGCGTGCCGTGCGTGCCCGGGGCGCGACCGCAGGACCAGTCGCTCGATGGGCTGCGGGCCGCCGCGCACGCGGTCGGCGTGCCGCTGCTCGTGAAGGCCTCGGCTGGCGGCGGTGGCAAGGGCATGCGCCTCGTCGAGCGAATGGAGGACCTCGAGCAGGCGCTCGGCGCGGCCCGGCGCGAAGCCGAGTCGGCCTTCGGCGACGGCACCCTGTACGTGGAGCGCGCCCTCGCCGACCCGAGGCACGTGGAGGTGCAGGTGATCGGCGACGAGGCGGGCACCGTGCGCCATCTGGGCGAGCGCGAGTGCTCGCTGCAGCGTCGGCACCAGAAGGTAGTCGAGGAAGCGCCGTCGCCCGTCGTGTCTCCCGGTCTGCGGGCGCGACTCGGGACGGCGGCCGTGGCGGCGGCCCGCGCCGCCGGCTATCGCAATGCCGGCACCGTCGAGTTCCTGCTGCACGGCGAGGGCGACGCCGCGGCGTTCTACTTCCTCGAGATGAACACGCGCCTGCAGGTGGAGCACGCCATCACCGAGGCCGTCACGGGCCTGGACCTCGTGCACCTGCAGCTCGACGTGGCCGAGGGGCGGCCCCTGCCGTCCGAGACAGCCGACGTCACTCCGCGCGGCCATGCATTCGAGTGTCGTGTCTACGCCGAGGATCCGGATGCGGGATTCCTGCCACAGTCCGGACGCGTGCTGTGCTATCGCGAGCCCCAGGGGCCGGGCATCCGCGTCGACAGCGGACTCCGCGAAGGCGACCTCGTGACGCCCGACTTCGATCCGCTGCTGGCCAAGATCGTCACCCACGGCCCGACGCGCGCCGTCGCGCTGGCCCGCATGCGGGAGGCCGTGCGCACGAGCGTCGTGCTGGGGCTGCGCACCAACCTGCCGTGGCTCGGGCGCGTCCTCGCGCAGCCCGACGTGGAGCGCGGCGCCGTGCACACCGGGTGGCTCGCCGCGCACGCCGGCAATCTGACGCCGCCCGCGTCGGAGGCGCTCGCGACGCTGGCCGACGCCGTGGCAACCACCTGCAGGCGAACCGGCAGCGGCGCAGCGGGCGTCGTGGCGTCGGAGACCTCGACGAGTCCATGGGACACGCTCGGAGGCTGGCGTGCCTGAGTGGACCGTCGTGCGACGAACCGACGGCACCTGGGAGGCGCGAGCCGACGACGGCGCGCGGCACGTGGTGCACGCGGCCAGCGATGCCGACGGCGCGGTGTGGATCCAGGTCGAGGGCGAGGTCCTGGTGGTCGCACCGGCAGAGCGCGCCCGACGCGCGACGGCCAGTCATGGGCACGCGCTCCTCGAGGCGCCGATGCCGGCGCAGGTGGTGGCCGTCCTGGTGAGCGCGGGCGACCACGTGGCGGCCGGCGCCACGTTGATCCTGCTCGAGGCGATGAAGATGGAACTGCCGCTGCGAGCGCCCGCCGGCGGCCGTGTCGGCGCGATCCATTGCGGCGTGGGTGACCGCGTGACGCCCGGACGCGTGCTGGTCGACATCGTGCCCGGGACGCCCGACGATCGACCGCCGACCACCTCCGTCCAGGGAGAGGCGTGATGGCTGCCGTGTCGATCGTCGAGCTCGGCCCGCGTGACGGCCTGCAGAACGAGGCGATTGCCGTCGACCTGGCCGGGCGCACCGCGTTCGTGCGGGCCCTGGCCGGCGCCGGGCTGCGGCGCATCGAGGCGGGCGCGTTCGTGCGCCCCGATCGCGTGCCCCAGATGGCAGGCAGTGACCAACTCTGCGCCGGGCTCGTCGGCGACACGTCGCTTCAGGCGGCGGGCGTGCGGCTCTCGGCGCTGGTGCCGAACCTGAAGGGCCTCGAGCGCGCCGCGGCGGCCGGCCTGCGCGAGGTCGCGGTCTTCCCGGCCGCGTCCGAGACGTTCAGCCGCCAGAACCTCAACCAGTCCGTGGGCGAGGCGCTCGTGGCGGCGCGCGAGGTGTGCACCGAGGCGACGCGCCAGGGCATCGCCGTGCGCGGCTACGTGTCGACCGCGTTCGGCTGCCCGTACGAGGGCGACGTGCCGATCGCCGCCGTGGCTCGCGTCTGCGAAGCGCTGCTCGCGGCGGGTGTCCACGAACTCGCGGTGAGCGACACGATCGGCGTGGCCCACCCCGGACAGGTTCGCGACGTCCTCGCGACGCTCATGCCCGTGGTCACGCCCGGACGACTCGCCCTCCATTTCCACGACACGCGCGGCATGGCGCTGGCCAACGTGCTCGTCGCTCTCGAGGCCGGCGTCACCACCTTCGACGCCTGCGCCGGGGGACTGGGCGGCTGCCCGTTCGCGCCGGGTGCGACCGGCAACCTCGCCACCGAGGATCTGGTCTACATGCTGCACGGGCTCGGACTGGCGCGCGAGATCGATCTCGACGCCCTGGTCGGTGCCTCGGCCGGCATCGAGGCGGCGGTCGGCCATCCGCTGCCGTCGCGCTGTTACCGCGCCGCGCGCGCCGTCAGGCGTCGGGCGTGACGCGATGCGGCGTCGGCGTGAGCACGGGCGCCTGCCGATCCTCGTGCGGTCGCCACGCACCTGCCGCCGGGATGCCGGCCCCCATCGCGTAGACGACCGGACGACGATCCGCATCGAGTCCCAGGGCCGTCTCGATCGCCGTGTCGGCGAGCGCTCCCGTGCAGAAGGGCCCGAGGCCGAGAGCCGTCGCGACCAGGCAGAAGGTCTGCGCCAGGTGGCCGGCCTCGATCAGCACGACGCGGTAGGCCCGCGCAGAGCGGTAGCGCCAGGCCACCCGTGCCAGTTCGCTGGCGAGCACCACCACCACCGCCGCGCCTTCGTAGCCCTCCTGCGCGGGAAGCCACATCGTCACGCGCGCCGGCGCTTGCCGGCCGTCGAGCCGCGTCAGCGCGTGCGCGTCCGGGCGGTAGTGGTACAACCCCGCCGGCAGGTCATCGACGGCGCGCGCCCACACCCACGCCTCGAGGCTGTGCCGCGCGCCACCGGACGGCGAGGTCTTGAGCGCCAGCGGCCCCTCGGCGGCGGCCGCCCACGCCTGCACGCCGAACGTCGCACCGAGCAGGGTGGCGAGATCGCCGAGCCCGATGGCGCCTGATGCGAAGCGGCGATGCGTGCGCCGCGTCGCCAGCGCGGGCGCCAGCGCGCCCGGCACGCGAGGCGCCGGCAAGGGGACATCGAACGGGCCCTGCGGCGGCAGGACCGGCGAGGGCCGATCCGCTGCCGAGGACGGAGGGTCGGCGGAGGGACGGCCGAAGGCCACGTCTCGCGTCGCCAGGTGGAAGAGACGCGCCGCCGGCGCCCACGCCTCCCACGGCGTCGGCAGCGGCGCACACCCCCCGTCGACGTCACGTGCCACCCACTCGTCGAGCAGGTCGTGGGCGAGCATGCCGTCGACGACTCCACGCGTGGCCGTGGGCGGCAGGTCGAGCGCCGCGGCAAGGTCGTCGATTGTCGTCCAGTCGTCGAGGCGATCGAGCACCGACAGGACCAGCGGCGACGCCGGGACGCCCTCGGCGCGTCGCGCCGATCGGACGACGCGGCCGCCAGCCTCCCAGCCGCACCACACGTGCGGCGCACGGCGGACACGGCCCGCCGGCGCCGGGGGCTGCCCGTTCACCTCAGGCCGGGAACTCGTAGACCGACTCGTCGGCATCGCGGCTCCAGCACTCGGAGCGCAGCAGCAGCGCGGACCCTTCGAGGGTGGCCTTGAGGGCCTTGGTGCGCTGCTTGTCCTTGGAGTCGGTCGGCTCGTCGAGCGTCTCGAGTTCCTTCAGCAGCGCCTCGATGGCTTCGACGACGGGACGCAGCGACACCTTCGGCTTCTTGGTCATGCACGATCTCCTTGCGGTGGCCGGCGCAGGCGTCGTGCCTGCGCGGGGTCATGGCGGGGTCACACGGTCGATTCGTAGATCTCGACGATGCGCGACCAGCGCGGGTCGGCACGCACGAGGGCGAACCGCGGGTCGACGCGCAGGTAGGCCAGGCGCGAACTCTTGCCGCGCGCGGCCAGTTCCAGCCAGAAGAACACCTGCTCCGGCTGCTCCAGGCCGGCATAGGCGGTGGCCAGGAAGAACGCGAGATCGGGACGGTTGGCCGGGGCGGCTTCATCGTACTGCGTCCGCAACTGCGCCAGCTGCGCCGCCGCGTCCGCGTGCTTGCCCATGCGTCCCAGTGCCGCGCCGATCTGCGCCTGTGCGAAGGCATCGCGGCCGTTGCGCCGCGCCAGCAGTTGCCGGCACGTGGTCAGCGCTTCCTCGAACTTGCCGACGACCACGAAGATGCGGCACTGCCCGACCAGCGCCGACTCGAGCGAGGCGTCCACGGCGCGCAGTTGCCTGAACGTGTCGAGCGCCTCCTCGTCCCGGCCCGCATAGTGCAGGCTCATCGCGAGGTAACCCTTCAGGGTGGTCGACAGCGGCGCGAGGCGTCGCGCCTCCATCAGTTGCTCGACCGACTCGGCGGTGCGGCCGCGGCCGGCGAGCAGCATCGCGAAGCGGGCGCGCGCGTAGACGTTGCTGCCGTCGCGCGCCAGGGCCTGGTGGAACTCGTTCTCGGCTCGCGCCCAATCGCGCCGGTCCTCGGCGTAGAGATCGGCGAGCGCCGCATGCGCGTCGGCATTCGACGCGTCGCGCGCCAGGGCCGTCGATGCCGCCATCCGCGCGTACTCGAAGGCGCTCGCGGCAGGAATCGCGTTGAAGCGGTACTGCGTGAGCAGGCACTGCGCCCAGCGCGCATAGCCCGCTGCAAACTCCGGGTCGGCATCGGTTGCCGCCTTGAACGACTGGCACGCCTGCGCGGTGCCCTCGGCGCTCTCGGTGGCGCTCTGGCGCAGTCCCCGGGCGTAGTGCTCGAGCGCCTCGGCATTGCCGCGCACCGTCGACGGGGTCGCTCCGCCGTGCAGCGCTTCCGGATCGAGCCGGAGGTGCGGCGCCAGCGCGCTGGCCAGCGCGTCGCCCAGGCTGTCCAGGGTCGCCGATGGACCGACGGCGGGCAGGTTCACCGGCAGGGCCCCGGCCATCAGCAGGCGCACGTTGGCGTGGTACCCGTCGGGCAACTGGCGGACCGGCAGCAGCTCGACGAGCGCGTCGGCCTGCAGCGTCCCGAGGATGGCGGTGCTCGGCGTCGCGGCATCGTTGAGCGCCGCCACCGCTTCCGCACTCGTGACCCGCACTTCGGGCGAGGACCGGAGGCGGCTGGCCAGGCTGGTGGCCACGGCAAACGTCTGTGGATCGAAACTCGACGCCGACACCGTCATGGGGCGCACCGCCACCACGGGCGTGCTCGCGGTCGCCCGTTGCAGGGCCGGCGCCGGTTCGCGTGGCAACAGCCAGGCGACCAGCGCCACGAGGATGGCGCCGATCAGGAAGCCGGCCGCCGCGATGTGCCACCAGCGGAACGTCCACGGCCGGGCGACCATGCCGGACATGGGTGCGGCCGGTTCCGCCGCCGGCAGGGCCGCCATCGCCGCGGCCACGGCCTCACGGTCGACGGTGATCGTGCTGTCGAGGCCCAGCGACCGTGCCAGCGCCTCCTGCAACGCGCCGGCGCTGGCGTAGCGGCGGGCCGGATCGGGGTGACAGGCGCGCTCGACGACGCGCGCGAAGTCGTCGGCAAGGTCGGGCCGCGCGTCGTGCAGACGGAAGCGCCGGCCCTCGCGGTGCGCCTGACGGAGGTCGTCGAGCGAGGAGGCGCTGACCGGGTACTGCCCGGTGACCAGGTGGAACAGCAGCACGCCGAGGCCGTAGATGTCGGACTTGACGGTGGCCTCCGCGCCGCGCAGCAGCTCGGGGGCCAGGTACAGCGGCGTGCCGGTGAGCCGCCCGCTCTGGGTGGGCCCGGCCGCGTGGACGTACTGTCCCGCGCCGAAGTCCATCAGCACCAGGCGGCCGCCCTCCTCGCGCATGACGTTCTGCGCCTTGATGTCGCGGTGTACGAGCCCGGCCTTGTGCACGGCGGCGAGCGCCCGACACAGTTCCTGCCCGATGAGCGCGGCTTCCCGGGCGCCGAACGACCCGGTGGATCGCAACAACTGCTCGAGCGTGCGTCCGCGGATGTACTCCATCCAGAGACCGATGCGCCCGTCCTGCTCCTCGACGCCGAACACCGTGACCACGTTGCGATGGCGGACCCGGGCCAGGATGCGGCCCTCGTGGAGGATCTTCTCGGCCAGTTCGGCGGTCTGGCGGCCCTTGCGCAGCAGCTTCAGGGCGACGTCGCGATCGAGCCGGGTGTCGCGGGCCCGATAGACGTTGCCGAACGAGCCCTGCCCGATCTGCTCGATGAGCTCGAGGTGCCCCCAGTGATCGACCGGCCCGGTGGCGGGCGGCGGCAACACCCGTTCCTCGACCGTCGGCGCGTCGGTGTCGGTCAGGGCAGGGCCGATGCGGCCGACGACCCGCGCCCGCGTGGTGCGGGTGCCCGCAACCGATGCCGGGGGATCCGAGCGGTGCAGCTGCGCGACGCCGGCCAGCACGCGCAGGTCGTTCAGCAGCTGGCGGTCCTCCTCGTCGTCGACGGTCGCCTCGAGGCGCTGCCAGTCGATCTCCGCGGTGCCGTCGGCCACCGAGGCGGCAAGTTCGAGCAGACGAGTGCGATGGGCGCCCATGGCGATTCTCGATTGCGGCCAGCAACACCCAACCGCTCCGATGTCAGAAACGTTACAGCGGTGCGGATCGAACCCGCCGCCAAGCTCGACTTTGACACGGCGCTTGACTTTGACGCATCGAGGGTTCATTTTTTGATTAGTCAAAAACGATGGGTCTTCCCCACCTCGCCCTGCTCGTGTTGTCGTCGGTTCAGCCCGCCCCCTCGTGTCCGATGTCCCTCGAGGTCCGGGACGCGGCCGGTGCGATGGTCCCCGGCGCCGCGGTGGTTTCCGTCGAGGGGACGGTGCTGACGGTGAGTGACGCCGACGGCCGTGCCTGTGTGGCGCCGTCGCAGCGCGTGCGGGTCGAGGTGCCTGGCCTCGGCTCGGCCGACGTCGCGGCCACCACGGGCCCGGTCTCGGTGGTCCTGTCGCCGAACTTCAGCGCCGACGTCGAAGTCGCCGCCGAGCGGCGTGACGCGCGGTTGCGCGACGCGCCGGTCCGGACCGAGGTCGTCTCGCGCGATTTCGTCGAGCAGGTCGGGGCGCGGACGCTGGCCGACGCGGTGGAGTACACGACGGGCGTGCGGGTCGAGAACAACTGCCAGAACTGCAACTTCTCGCAGGTGCGCCTGCTCGGGCTCGAGGGGCCGTACACGCAGATCCTGATGGACGGGCAGCCGACGCTGTCCTCGCTGGCGCAGGTCTACGGGCTCGAGCAGATTCCGGCGCGCCTCATCGACCGCATCGAGGTCACCAAGGGCGGCGGCGCGGCATTGCTGGGGCCCGGATCGGTCGGCGGCGTGATCAACGTGGTGACGCGGGAGCCCGCGACGCGTGGCTATCAGGTCGACACGACGGTGGGGACGGCGGGTGGAACTCCGCTGACGAGCACCTCGGCGGCGCTGGACTGGGTGAGCGCCGACAAGCGTGGGCTGGTGACCGCATACGGCCAGGCCGACCGTGTCTCGGCGATCGACCTGACGGGCGACGGCTACACCGAGGTGTCCCGGCGGGCGCTCGAGGCCGGCGGCGTGCGCGGCCACCGCGTGCTGCTCGACAACCGCGCGCGGATCACCCTGGACGCGAGCGCGATGCACGAGGATCGGCGCGGGGGAAATGCCCTCGACCTGCCGCCGCACGAGGCCGACGTCGCCGAGGCCATCGACACGCGACGCGAGGCCGCGACGCTCACCTGGCTGCATGCCCCGACGCCGCGCAGCGACTATCGCCTCACGGTGTCGGCCGCCGACACCCGGCGCGACAGCTACTACGGCGTCGGTCGCGATCCGCTGGCCTACGGCGACACGCGCAGCCGGCTCGGCGTCGCCGACCTGCTCATCAACCGGTATGCGACGCGACACGTGGTGAGCGGCGGCGCGCAGGTGACGCTGGAGCGGCTGCAGGACTCGCAGCCCGGTTACGGTCGCGCCCTCGATCTCAGGTACCAGCAGGTCGGCGCCTTCGTGCAGGACGAGTGGACGTTCCGGCCGGGGTGGCAGGTGCTCACCGGGGTGCGCGTCGATCGCCACTCGGCACTGTCGCGGGCGCAGGTCCTGCCGCGTGCCGCGCTGCGCGCTTCGCCGCGCCCGTTCCTCGACCTGCGCGTCTCGTACGCACAGGGCATCCGCGCGCCGCAGGTGTTCGACGAGGACCTGCACATCGCCTCGGTGGGCGGCGAGGCGCGCGTCGTGGTCGTGGACCCGGCGCTGCGCCCCGAGCGGTCCACCAACTGGATGGCCGGGGCCGAATGGAAGCCGACGCTCTGGGGCGGACAGGCGCTGCTCGAGGCCAACGCGTTCCACACACGCCTGCGCGATCAGTTCCACCTGCAGGAAGACGATCTGCCGGATACCGGTGTGCACGAGTTCCGCAAGGTGAACCTGGGCACGGCCACCGTGCGCGGCGTCGAGGCCAACCTCGGGTGGGGGCGCGGCGACCACCTGGTCCTGCAGGGCGGATTCGTCCTGCAGCGCAGCACGTTCGGCCAGCCGGACCCGGACTTCGGCAGCACGCGCTTCTTCCGCACGCCCGACGTGTACGGCAACGCGTCGATCACGCTGAAGGAACTGCTGCCGGTGGATCTGTTCGCCGGGCTGCGGGTGACCGGCCCGATGCTCGCGCCGCATTTCGCGGGGGCCATTCCGGAAGACCGACTCGAGCGCACGCCGTCGTTCGTGCAGGTGGACGTCTCGGCGTCGCGGCGGCTCACCTCGATGCTCGCGCTCACCCTGGCCGTGCGCAACCTCACCAACGCGTATCAACGCGACCTCGATCAGGGGCCGCTGCGCGACTCGGCCTACGTGTACGGGCCACGGTTCCCGCGCACGGTGCAGCTGTCGCTGCGCGTCGGCCGATGAGAGCGTCGCTCCTGGTAATCGTGGCCGCGATGGCCACAGCCGGCTGGCTGACCCCGGGCGCGCTCGAGGCAGAGGCCCGTTCCCGCGCGGCCGACGCGGCGGGTTCGGTGATCGTCGAGAACCGTCTGGCGCCGGCCGGCACCGCAGGACTGCCGGCGACCCTGCGGGTGGTGGACATCGACGGGCGGCCGTGGACGGCCACGCAGCTGCGCGGGCGGGTCGTGCTGATCGACTTCTGGGCCACCTGGTGCGCGCCCTGCCTGGCCGACCTGCCCCGCCTGCAGCGCCTGCAGGCGCGCCACGGCCGGACCGACTTGACGATCCTCGGGGTGAGCCTCGATCGTGGCTCCGTGCGTGACTTGCGGAGCTGGCTGCAGCGGCAGGGCATCGACTGGCCGCAGGTGCGCGAGGCCGGCGCGTTCGACGGTCCGCTGGCCCGCACCTTCGGCGTCGTCGCCGTTCCCGCGACGTTCCTGTTCCGCCGCGACGGCCGCCTCGAGGCGTCCTACCTGCGGGGCGCCGGGCTCGAGGCGCGGGTGAGCAGGCTGGTGGAGGAGCGATGACCGGCGTGGTGATCTGGTGGATCGTGGTGGCGGTGGTCGTCGGGGCAATCGTGATCTGGCCCCGGTACGGCGCCCTGGCACGCGGCCGGCGATCGGCGGCGAGTCGACGGCAGGAGCGCGGCGACAACGCCCTCAAGCACCTGCTCCACGAAGCGCAGGCCGGGCGATCCGGATCGTTTGCCTCGCTCAAGGGCACCCTCGGCCTCGGTGATCGGGCGCTGCTGCGGGTGATGGAGGGGCTGCGGGCCGGCGGCCTGACCGCGTCGGAAGGCGGGCGCTATCACCTCACGGCGAGCGGCGAGCAGCGCGCCCGCCACCTGGTGCGCGCCCATCGGCTGATCGAGCGCTACCTCGCCGACGAGGCGCGCCTGCCGCTCACCGACGTGCACCGGGTCGCCGAACGGCTCGAGCACCGGCTCTCGGAGGCCGAGGCCGATCGCCTGTCGGCCTCCCTCGGGCATCCCGAGCGCGATCCTCACGGGGATCCGATTCCCTGGGCCGGGGAGAGTTCAGACGATCCCGGGACGCCGATCACGGCGTGGCGGACCGGCCAGGACGGCCGCATCGCCCATCTCGAGGACGAGCCGGCCGCGACCTTCCGCGCGCTGGTCGATCTCGGCCTGCAGCCCGGGCAGGCGTTCCACGTCGTCGAGGCGACCGCCGACGCGCTGCACCTGCACGTGGAAGACCGCCCGGTGCGGTTGCCGCTCGAGCACGCCGGCAACGTGTTCGCGCAGCCGCTGGAAGCGGGCGCCGGACAGACCACGGGCCTGCTGCGGCTCTCGGATCTGCCTCCCGGGCAGGACGGGGACATCGTGTCGCTCTCGCCCAGCTGCCAGGGGTTCACGCGGCGCCGGCTCCTCGACCTCGGATTCACGCCGGGGACACGCGTGCGGCCGGTGCTCGAGACGTTTGCCGGCGACCCGCGGGCGTTCCGCGTGCGCGGCACCACCATCGCGCTGCGGCGCGATCAGTCGTCGGCGGTGATCGTGCGTCGCGCCGGCAGCAGCAGCGCAGGCGCACGGGAGGCACAGGCATGAGCGGACACGATTGCGAGAGCTGCCCGGTGGCCGCCGAACT
Organism: Luteitalea sp. TBR-22; assembly: GCF_016865485.1. NCBI lineage: Bacteria > Pseudomonadati > Acidobacteriota > Vicinamibacteria > Vicinamibacterales > Vicinamibacteraceae > Luteitalea > Luteitalea sp. TBR-22. The sequence continues at coordinate 3,827,610 of NZ_AP024452.1, forward strand.
GGCGCCGATGGGCATGCAGGTCGGCGCGATCGATCGCGTCATCGCGCTGGCGGGCAATCCCAACACCGGCAAGAGCACCCTCTTCAACGCGCTCACCGGCCTGCACCAGCACACGGGCAACTGGCCAGGCAAGACGGTGACGCGCGCCGAGGGCGGGTTCGCCTGGAACGACGTGCGCTACAAGATCGTCGACCTGCCGGGGACGTACTCGCTGCTGTCGGCCTCGCAGGACGAAGAGGTCGCGCGCGACTTCATCCTGTTCGGCCAGCCGCACGCGGTCATCGTGGTGACCGACGCCAGTGCACTCGAGCGGAACCTGAACCTGGCCCTGCAGGTGCTCGAGATCACCGACCGCGTGGTCGTGGCCGTGAACCTGATGGACGAGGCGCGGCGCAAGGGCATCGACGTCGACACGCGCAGCCTGTCGCGCGACCTCGGGGTGCCGGTCGTGCCCATCGTGGCCCGGACCGGGGAGGGGATGCCGGCCCTGCTCTCGGCGGTGGACGGCGTGTCGAGCGGCGCCATCTCGACTTCGCCGCTGCGGGTGACCGGGACGCCGGAGTTCGAGCACGCGGTCCGCGAGCTGATGACCCAGGTGGAGGCGGCAGCGCCGGGCGTGCCCAACAGCCGATGGCTGGCCATCCGCCTGCTCGACGGCGACGCGCGCGTCGAGCAGGCGCTGCGCACCGGCGAACTGGCGCGCATGGTGTCGCGGCAGCAGCAACGTGACGTGCGCTTCAGCAAGCAGATCGCGCTGCAGGGCGCGCAGTAGGCGCGGCGACGGCTCACGGGCTTATGGGGTTCGTAGCCGTCGGGCTTGCGACGGTCAGCGATGGTTGGCGAAGGACCAGGGACCGTCGCCCAAGGGCGACGGCGACGACGGCACGGCCCCCGAAGGCCGATGGCCGACGGACGAAGGCCGAAAGAGTGAAGCATGAGTGACCGCGTGATCGAGACCGTGCCGCCCGATGCCGACGCCGTGCTGGCGCGGGCGCGAGAACTGCGTCGGCAGTTGAGCGGCGGTTTCCGCGAGGAAGCCGTCAAGTCGCTCTATGCCGAAGCCGAGCGCGTCGCGCGCCGCGCGGTGTCGCAGGGGGGCGACATGCGCGCCATCGCGTTCGAGCAGCGCATCGACAGGCTCGTCACGTCGCCGTGGTTCGGCCTGCCGATCATGCTCGTGCTCCTGGCCATCGTCTTCTGGCTCACCATCGCCGGCGCCAACGTGCCGTCGGCCCTGCTGGCCCAGGGCCTGTTCTGGATCGAGGCGCAGGCCGTCACGCTGTTCGACGCCGCCGGGGTGCCGTGGTGGATCACCGGCTTCCTGTGGCACGGGGTGTACCGGGGGCTGGCCTGGGTGGTCAGCGTGATGCTGCCGCCGATGGCCATCTTCTTCCCGCTGTTCACCGTGTTCGAGGACCTGGGCTACCTGCCTCGCGTCGCCTTCAACCTCGACTTCCTGTTCCGGCGCGCCGGTGCGCACGGCAAGCAGGCCCTGACGATGGCGATGGGGTTCGGCTGCAACGCCGCCGGGGTGATCGCCACACGGATCATCGACTCGCCGCGCGAGCGGCTGGTCGCCATCCTGACCAACAACTTCGTGCCCTGCAACGGGCGCTTCCCCACCCTGATCATGCTCGGCACGATCTTCGTGGGGGCCTCCTTCGCGCCGGCCTTCGCGTCGGTGGCGGCCGCCGGCGCGGTGGTGGGCGTGGTGATCCTCGGCATCGGCTTCACGCTGCTGATGTCGTGGTTGTTGTCGCGCACGATCCTGCGGGGCGAGGCGTCGGCCTTCACGCTGGAGCTGCCGCCGTATCGGCGCCCCAACATCGGCCGGATCTTCTACACGTCGCTCATCGACCGCACGCTGTTCGTGTTGTACCGGGCCATGTGGACCGCCGCCCCGGCAGGCGCCGTCATCTGGTTGCTGGCCAACATCCGCTGGGGCGATCGCACCCTGGCCGCGATCTCGGCCGGGTGGCTCGATCCCCTCGGTCACGCCATCGGCCTCGATGGCGTGATCCTGCTCACCTACGTCATCGCCATCCCGGCCAACGAGATCGTCGTGCCGACCCTGGTGATGGCCTACATGGGCACCGGCATGATGACGGAGATGGAGGGCCTCGGCGACCTGCGGCGCCTGCTCGTCGACCAGCAGGGCTGGACGACGCTGACCGCCGTGAACCTGATGCTGTTCTCCCTCCTGCACAACCCCTGCGCCACGACGATCCTGACGATCTACAAGGAGACCCTCAGCGCGAAGTGGGCCACCGTCGGTGCCCTGCTCCCGCTCGGGACCGCGTTCCTGGTGTGCTTCCTGACCGCAACGCTCGCCCGCGCGTTCGGCTGGGGAGGCTGAGCCACGCGCTCGTGCTCGGGCGCAGGGCTCAGGGCTCAGGGCGCAGGGCTCAGGGCTCAGGGCTCAGAGAGCGTGCTGAAAGGACGAGCGACGTCTCTGAGCCTCGAGCCTTGAGCCGTGAGCCGAGAGCCGCGAACCTCGCGCCTCCCCTTACGGCGTCGGCTTCTTCTTGAACAGCGACGTCTCGGGCTCGGTGGTCGAGGGGGGTGGCACCAGCGTCATCTCGGTGGCTGCGGGTCCGAGCCACTCGTGCACGAAGACGCGCGACGGGTCGTCCTCGGGCATCAACAGGAGCGTGTTCCTCGCCACCGCCATGCCCTCCTGCGTCAGCACCACGCCCCGGTCGGTCGCGCCGACGACGATGCGCTCGCGGAGGTCGAGGGTGGGCCACTCGAGCAGGTCGACGACCCCCTGGTCGCCGATCAGCCCGGCCGCCACCAGCGTGTCGCCCAGCCACTGCAGATCCTGATAACGCGCCGAGCCATCGTGCTCCACCGCGCGCACCTGCCGGCCGTCGAAGGTCCACTCGTAGAACAGGCGGGCGTCCCAGTTGCAGCCGATCAGCGCCGATGGCGTCGGCGCGATGGCGCCCACGTGGTCGGCCACGGCGAAGCTGGTCCGCAGCGCGAGGGTCGCCGCGTCGCGCGCCTGCACGACACTGGTCGACGACCGCCGGTACTCGGCCACGGGCAACCACAGGGTGTCCCCGAGCCGGCCCAGCCCTCCCGGGTGATAGCGCGGGCCGTCCTGCACCTCCTGCCGCGAGACCAACCCGCCATCGCTGGCCCGGAACGCCGCGAGGACGCCCTTCTGCTCCTTGCGGAGCACCGACGTGACGTACCAGGTGGTGCCGTCGGCGCTGGCGGTGATGCCCTGGGGATGGTCGAGGGTGGCTCCCAGTGGCACCGTCCGCAGCCGGGTCCCCAGCGTGCCGGAGCGGACCGAGACCTGCTGGGTCCGGGCCAGGGAGGTGCGCGCCAGCCCGGCTGGCATGGCCAGTCCGGCAGCGGCGAGAAAGGCGCGACGGGAGGGAACGCGGACGAGGTCGACCATGCCCGAAGCGTCGCCCGGCGACGGGCCGCCGCGCAAGCCCCCGATGCGCCTTGCGGATCCCGCAGCCCGGTGGCAGACTCACGACGTTGACCTCGCAACTCGCGCCCCCGCGGCCGCGTTCGGGTCGCGCGTCGCGCCAACCCGAAGCGCCGGTGCCGTTCCGGTACCAGTTCAGCGAGGCCGATTGCGTCCCGACCACGTTCCTCAACGGCATCGCCCGGCTCTTCGGCCGTGGCGAGATTCCGCCGTTGGTGATCCAGCGTGTCTACACGTACACCCTCAACGGCGTGAGCCGCAGCAACACGCTCGGCGACGGCACCGATGAATGGGGCATCCGGGTCACCGCCGAGTGGCTCGGCAACTATCGCGAAGGCAAGTTCGCGGTCAAGACCGAGTACCTGCGGGGCACCGAGGTGCACGTCCGCCGGGGCAACCAGTTGGTGGGGTGCCTCAACACCGGCGGCGTCGCGCTGTGCAACATGCACATCGGTGGCGGCATCTGGCACTACGTGATGGCCATCAAGGCCGATCCCGAGGGCCTGTCCTTCTTCGATCCGTACTTCCAGCGGACGGTGAAGGGCCTGCACGGCGAGGCCCAGCGCCTGCGCGACGACCCCGACGGCGCCAACCTCTGGGTGGCGCGCGACTGGCTCGACACGTACAGCAACCGGAAGCGGTACTGCTTCGGCACGATCCGCAACCGCGAAGCTGTGCTGCTCTGGCGCCGCAAGCGCTGACCGATGGCCGCCTCGCCCTCGCTGCCGACGCCGGTGTCGCGCCTCGCCCTGCTGACGGGCGTCACCCGCGACGAGCGGTCGGCGCTCGCCTGGAGCTTCCTCTACTTCTTCTCCCTGCTGTGCGCCTACGGCCTGCTGCGCCCGCTCCGTGAGGAGATGGGCGTCAGGCACGGCGTCAACAGGCTGCAGTGGCTGTTCAGCGGCACCTTCCTGTGCATGCTGCTGGCCCAGCCGCTGTACGGCGCGCTGGTGTCGCGCTTCGAGCGGCGGGTCTTCCTGCCGGTCGTGTACGGCTTCTTCATCGCGTGCCTGCTGGTGTTCTACGCGGTGTTCCGACTCGATCGCGGGATGACCGTCGCGGTGCCGGCGTTCTTCATCTGGGTGAGCGTGTTCAACCTGTTCGTCGTGTCGGTGTTCTGGAGCTTCATGTCCGACATCTTCACGACCGACCAGGCCAAACGCCTCTACGGGATCATCGCGGCTGGCGGCACCTGCGGCGCGCTCGCCGGACCGGCGCTCACCGCGCTGCTGGTGCAGGAGGTCGGCGTCCCGCAGTTGATGCTGATCTCCGCCCTCCTGCTGGGCGGCGCGCTGGTGGCCATCGTGCGACTGCTGCCGTGGGCCACCGCGCGCCGGGGCGCCGACCGGGCCATCGGCGGCACGGTGCTGGCCGGCGCGCGCCTGGTCACGGCCTCGCCGTTCCTGCGCGCCATCGCCGGCCTGCTGCTGCTCTACGTCACGGTCAACACGATCCTGTACTACCAGCAGGCGGCGGTGGTGGCGGCCGCCTTCACCGACTCGGCCTCGCGGGCCGCCTACTTCGCCCGCATCGACTTCGCGGTGAACGCGCTGACGGTCGTGACGCAGGTGGTCGTGACGCGCGTGCTCCTGACGCGCTTCGGCGTGACGCCGCTGCTGATGCTGTCGCCGCTGGTGGTCGCGCTGGGGTTCGCGTGGCTGGCGGCAACACCCGGGCCGCTGCTGCTGGCCAGCATCCAGGTCGTGCACCGCGCCGGCAACTTCTCGCTGATCGCCCCGGCCCGCGAGAGCCTGTTCACGCGCGTCGATCGCGAGAGCCGGTACAAGGCCAAGGCCTTCATCGACACGGCCATCTACCGCGGCGGCGATCTCGTCGTCGGCTGGTGCATGGCGGCCGTCGCGGCGAGGAAGCTGCCGCTGGGCGAGGTCGCGCTGATCGGCCTCGCGGTCGCGTCGATTTGGGCGCTGCTGGGCTGGCGCGTCGGGCGAACCCACGATGCCCACCTCGCGGCGGCGGCGCCGCAACCTGCGTCAGCCACCAGCCCGGCCGTGTCGTAGGCGTTGACGCGCGGCGGGGGGCGGAGAGAATTCCGGGCACCGGGCACCGGGCACCGGGCACCGGGCACCGGGCACCGGGCACCGGAAGTTGGAAGTTGGAGGCCGCGGCCCTGTGGGCCTTGGACCGTTTTGCCGTCGTTCGTGCGTGTTCTTCCGGTGACCGGTGCCCGGACATCGGTGACCGTTCTCGAGTTCTGCCATGCCCCACACGCGCCGCTCGTTCCTCGCCACGTCCCTCACCGCCGCCGCGGCGGCTGCCCTGCCGGCCGACCTGCGCGCCGTCGCCCCGCTCAAGGTGCTCATCATCGGCGGCACCGGCTTCCTCGGGCCGCACGTCGTGCGTCGCCTGCAGGAGCGCGGGCACGCCGTCACGCTGTTCAATCGCGGCCGGACCAACCCGCAGCTCTTCCCCGACGTGGAGAAGCTGCGTGGCGACCGCAAGACCGACCTCAAGGCACTCGAGGGGCGGAAGTGGGACGTGGTGATCGACCCGTCGGCCTACATCCCCGCCGACGTCACGGCGAGCGCCACGCTGCTGGCCCCCAGCGTCCGCCACTACCTGCTGATCTCGACGATCTCGGTGTACGCCGCCCTCGACAAGCCAGGACTCGACGAGTCCGCGCCGCTCGCGACGCTGAAGGACCCGACCGTCACGCAGGTCACCGGCGAGACCTACGGCGGGCTGAAGGCGCTGTGCGAGCAGGCCGCCGAGAAGGCGATGCCCGGACGGACCACGGTGATTCGCCCGGGCCTCATCGTCGGGCCCGGCGACACCACCGATCGCTTCACCTACTGGCCGGTGCGCGTCGCCCGCGGCGGCGAGGTGCTGGCGCCGAACAAGCCGAGCGACTTCGTGCAGTGCATCGACGTGCGCGACCTGGCCAACTTCGTCGTCCACTGCGTCGAGGGCACGATCACCGGCATCTACAACGCCGACGCGCCGCAGGGCAGCCTGACGATCGGCCGCCTGCTCGACACGTGCAAGCAGGTGTCGAAGTCCGATGCGACGTTCGTGTGGCTGCCCAAGGACTTCATGGAGGCGCAGAAGGTGCGGCCCTGGAGCGACATGCCGGTGTGGCTGCCGGCGGAGGGCGAGACGGCTGGTGAGGGCCAGGTGAGCGTGAAGGCCGCGATGGCCAGGGGACTCACCCACCGCCCGCTCGCCGAGACCGTGCGCGACACGCTGGCCTACGTCGAGACGTGGCCGGCCGAGCGCAAGGCCAAGCTCAAGGCCGGACTGTCACCGGAACGCGAGGCCGAGGTCCTGGCCGCGTGGAAGAAGCGGTAATTTGAAAGTCGAAATTCGAAATTGATCGGCGGCCGGCCTGTCGGCCTTGCCGCTCGATGCATCCCGAGGGGCGCCGGCGGAGCCGCGCCCCCGAGAATTTCGAATCTCAAATTTCAAATTGTCTCAGTCGGGTCAGCAGGTAGTCGCATGACCGCACCGTGAGCGCCATCATCGTCAGCGTCGGATTCACGTAGCCGACGCTCGGCATGCTGGCGCCATCCACGACGAAGAGGTTCTTGACGTCGTGGGCCTGCTGGTACTGGTTCAGCACGGACGTCTTCGGATCGGCGCCCATGCGGGCGATGCCCACCTCGTGGCTCGCCCAGCGAGGCGACCAGGTGATGCGGATGTCCGTGCCACCGGCGGCTTCGAGCATCTCGGCCGCCTGCTCGGCGCCGTCGCGCATCATGGCCTGGTCCGTTTCCGACATGCGCATGTCGATCCGCAGGACCGGGATGCCGTACGTGTCGACCACCTGGGGATCGATCGTCACGCGATTGCGTGCGTCGGGCACCGGCTCCCCGAATCCCTGGAGCGACACGGTGGTGCGGCCGCTCTCGCGCACGGCGCGCACGTAGGCCTCGCCGAACCCGGGCTGCGCGGCGTCGATGTCGGTCGACCCACCGCCCTGGTACCCGTACCCGCGCGTGAACCGCGTGTCGGCCGGTTGCCCGGGCAGGTTGCGGAAGCGCGCCACGAACAGCCCCGTCGGCCGGCGAGGACCGTTCACGTCGGCCTTGCGGCTGAAGGCCGGGAACGTCGCCGACGCGCCGAAGCCGGTGAAGTGCGACAGCAGGTACTGCCCGAGCACGCCGCTCGAGTTGGCCAGGCCCGCCGGGTCCTGGGCGGTGGCCGAGTTGAGCAGCACGCGCACCGACTCGAAGGCCTGCGCGGCCAGGACCACCACGCGGCCGTGCACCTCGTGATGCGCTCGGGTGCGACGATCGACGTACCGGATGCCCGTGGCCCGCCGCGTCTGCGGGTCCATCAGCACCTGCGCGGCCATCGCGTCGGTCACCAGCCGGCAGCGGCCCGTCTTCTCGGCGTCGATCAGCGTCGTGTAGGCGGCGTTGAAGTACGAGAAGGTGGCGCAGCCGCGCTCGCACGGTCCGCACATGTGGCACTTCGGCCGGCCATTTATCGACTGGGTGAGGTTGGCCGTGCGGCCCTGGGTCGCCGTGCGAGCGAAACGCCCCTTCAGGTGTTCGCGGACGTGCGCCTCGACGCACGAGAACCCCATCGGAGGCTGCAGTTGCTGGTCGGGGAGTTGCGGGATGCCCTCGTTGATGCCCGTGATGCCGACGTAGCGCTCGACCAGGTCGTACCAGGGCGCGAGGTCCGCGTACGAGAGCGGCCAGTCGATGCCGTAGCCGTCGCGCGAGGCGGCGCGAAAGTCGATGTCGCTGTAGCGGTAACTCTGGCGTCCCCACACGTGCGTGCGTCCGCCGACGACGCGGATGCGGCCGACCCAGGGGAACGGCTGGCCGGGTGGCGTGGTGTAGGGCTCGTCGACGTCGTTGACGTGCCAGTCGGCATTCCACTCGGTGCACGCGTATCCCGCGGCCTGCTGCGGCCGCGTCCTGGCGATCTCCGCCTTGGTGCGGGCGCGCAACGGCAGCGAGTGCGCCGGGATGTGCTCGCGGAAGTCTTCCGGGCCGAAGGGACGACCGGCATCGAGGACCACGACCTGGAGCCCCGCTTCGGCGAGACGCTTGGCCGCCCACCCACCGGTGGCGCCCGCACCGACGATCACCACGTCGGCCGGCGTCGACTTCGTGCCGACCGGACGACTCCCGACTCCCGACTCCCGACTCCCGGCCTGCGCCATATCAGTGCATCGTACCGCCGTCGGTGCGATACCCTCCCCCTGCCAGACCGGGTAGGACGCGATGTCCCATCGCGCCGTTGGCCGGACTCACGGCGGGGTGGGACACCCCGCCCTACCGGTGTGGGAGAAGACTCACATGCGAACACGCGTGATCGTCGTCACCATCGGAGCGCTTGCCGCGCTGTGGGCATCGGGCGCGGCACAGGCGCAACGGCCGATGCCGCCGGCCTGGCCCTACGCCCAGCCACAACTGCCGCCGGGCGTGGTGCCCGACCAGGTGCCGGCGCAGGCAACGCCGCCGTACCGACCGCCGACGCCGCCAGACCCGAATGCGCCGCCGCCCGTGCTGCTGCAGGCCACCGGGTCGACGCTACGGTTCACGCAGGAGCAGGTCAGCAACAGCTACGGCCCCGCGGACTGGTTTCCCGAAAGTCACGCGCCGATGCCGGACATCGTGGCGAAGGGCAAGCCGCCTGGTGCGCGCGCCTGCGGGTTGTGCCACCTGCCCGACGGACGCGGGCGCCCCGAGAACGCGCCGCTGCAGGGGCTGCCGCGCGACTACATCGTGCAGCAGTTGCACGACTTCCAGCAGGGGCTGCGACACAGCGCCGACCCGCGCAAGGCCAACACGGGCGAGATGGAGAATGCCGCCAAGGCGTTGACCGACGCGGAGATCCAGGAGGTCGCGGGCTACTTCTCGTCGATCAGGGTGCCGAAGTACATCCGCGTGGTCGAGACCGGGATGATTCCGACCATGCGGATTCAGGGCGAGATCTACTTTCCCGTGGGCGATGGACAGCAGGAGCCGATCGGCACGCGCATCATCGAGACGCCTGAGGACGTGGCGCAGACGAGGATGCGCAATCCGCGGTCCGGCTTCATCGCCTACGCGCCGATCGGCAGCGTCAAGCGTGGTGAGGCCCTGGCGACCACCGGTGGAGGCGGCAGGACCACGGCGTGCACGGTCTGCCATGGTCACGGCCTCAAGGGGCTCGGCCTGGTCCCCAATCTCGCCGGTCGCTCCCCCAGTTACCTGGCCAGGCAGATGTACGACATCAAGCTCGGCACGCGCAGGGGCGCGATGGCCGCCTTGATGGGGCCAGTGGTGGCCAACCTCACCGACAGCGAGATGGTCGACATCATCGCCTACGTGTCGTCGCTCGAGCCGTAGGGCAGGCGACGCGCCGGCTCAGGTCGCCTCCGCGAGGTTCACCAGGTTCCCGGGATCGGCGAGGTCAGTGCGTCGTCGCGCGCTCGGACTCCGGGGCGGTGAGCACCAGAGCGCCGTCGGCCGTGACGACGATCGTGTGCTCACAGTGGGCCGCCCAGCCGCCGTCGCGCGTGGTGTAGGTCCAGCGGTCGCGGGCCAGGCGGATGGCGCCCGACCGCTCGGCGACCAGCGGCTCGATGGCCAGCACCAGTCCCTCGGTCAACAGCGGCGAGGGCCCGCCGGGATCGTAGTTGGGCACCTCGGGCGGCTCGTGGATCGTCCGCCCCACGCCGTGCCCGGTGAGGTCACGGATGACCGCGAATCCGTCGCGCCGCACGTGGCGCTCGATGATGGCCCCGAGGGCGTGGACGGGCACGCCGGGCCTGACTTCCCGCACCGCAGCGGCCAGCGCCCGCTCCGCAGCGCGGGCCAGGCGGCGGCCGCGCGACGTGGAGGGCTCGACGGGGACGGTGATCGCACCGTCGGCAACGAAGCCGTCGACCAGCGGCGTGACGTCGATCTTGACGAGGTCACCAGCGCGAAGGGGGATCCGCGACGGCAACCCGTGCACGACCGCGTCGTTGACGCTCACGAACGCGGCGCATGGCGCCCCGTAGACGGCGACCGGGGCCGCCGTCGCCCCGAGGTCCCGAAGCACGCCGGCGCCGACCGCCTCGATGTCGGCAGGTGTGGCGCCAGGCACCGTTGCGGCACGCATCGCCGCCAGGGCGCGGGCGACCACCTGCCCGGCCCGCCGCATGCCCTCAAGCTCGTCAGTGGTGGTGATCGACATGGGGCAACGATACAGCACCGGGCACCGGGCACCGGGTAGCGGGCACCGGCCACCGGCCACCGAGCACCGGCCACCGGGCACCGGGCACCGGGCACCGGGCACCGGGCACCGGGCACCGGCCACCGGGCACCGGGCACCGGGTAGCTGGCAGCCGCGGCGGGGCGTAGCCGTCGGCCTTGGCCGACGGTCAGGGAGTCCCTCCAGGTACCGGTGGCAGATGGCGGGAACCCGGCAACGGCCAACCGGTGTCGAGCGCGGACCGTCGAGTGTGTGCCCCGGTGCCCGGACCACGGTGCCCGGAGCCCGGATTCTGATACCGTTTCCCCGCTCGTGCATTGACGCGCGAGGACCACACGGAGAGTCCGATCGTGAAAGGTGTGTTCTCGGTACTCGCCACGCCGTTCCACAACGGGGGCGAGGTCGACGTGGCGAGCCTGAAACGCTACGTCGAGCACTTCATCGGCGCCGGGGTGACCGGCTTCACGGCGCTCGGGGTGCTCGGCGAGGCGGCCCGCCTGACCGAGCGCGAGCGGGCCCTGGTGCTCGACACCGTGCTCACGCAGGTCAACGGACGGGTGCCGGTCGTGGTCGGCACGACCACCGAGGGCCTGCACACCTGCCTCGAGTTGAGCCGCGCGGCGCAGGCCGCCGGCGCCACCGCCGTGATGGTGAGCCCGCCGCGCGCCCCGAAGCTGAACTCGGCGAGCGTCAAGGCCCACTTCGCCGCGCTGGCCGAGGCCCTCACGATCCCCATCGTGATCCAGGACTTCCCGCCGGTGTCGGGCTTTGCGATGGAAGCGTCGCTGCTGGTGCAGATCGCGCGCGACATTCCCGCCGCCCGCACCATCAAGCTGGAGGATCCGCCGACGCCGCTGAAGACCGCGCGCCTGCTCGAGGCGGCTGGCGACGTGCCGCTGACGATCTTCGGCGGCCTCGGTGGCGTCTACCTGCTCGAGGAGTTGATGGCGGGCTCGGCAGGCGCCATGACCGGCTTTGCCTATCCCGAAATCCTCGTCGGCATCGTCAGCCGATGGCACGCCGGCGATCGCGCGGGCGCGGCGGACCTGTTCTACAAGACGGTGCCGCTGATGCGTCTCGAGTTCCAGGAGGGCATCGGGATGGCGGTGCGCAAGGAAGTGCTCAAGCGTCGCGGCCTCATCACCGACGCGGCCACCCGCGCCCCGGGCGCTACCCTCGACGCCGGCACGAAGGCGGCGCTGGATCAGTTGATCGCCTGGACGGCGGCACAGGAAGGACTGGCATGGATCTCGGCCTGACGGGCAAGGTGGCGATGGTCGGCGGCGCGAGCCGCGGCCTCGGGTTCGCCGTGGCGAAGGCGCTGGTCGCCGAGGGGGCGCAGGTGTCGATCGCCTCGCGCGACGCGGTCCGCATCGACGCGGCCGCCGAGGCGCTGCGCGCCGCGACGCCAGGCGCGCAGGTGCTCGCGGTGCCCGGCGACCTGCGCACCTCGGCCGACATCACGATGTGGCACGAGGCGACCATGGAGCGCTTCGGCGGCCTCGACCTGCTCTTCGTGAACACCGGCGGGCCGCCGCCCGGCCCTTCACTGTCGTTCGACGACGCGGCGTGGCAGGGGGCGGTGGACCTGCTGCTGCTGAGCGCGGTGCGGATGGTGCGCCTGGCGGTGCCGGTGATGGCGGCGCGCGGCGGCGGCAGCATCCTCATGACGACCTCGTCGGCCGTGCTCGAGCCGATCCCGAACCTGGCGCTCTCCAACGTGGTCCGCGCCAGTGTCGCCGCGCTCGTCAAGACGCTGTCCAACGAGCTGGCGCCGCAGAAGATTCGCGTCAACAACCTCGTGCCCGGCCGCATCGACACCGATCGGGTGCGCGAACTGGACGAGGGTCGCGCCAAGGCGTCAAACATCGATCTCGCCGAACAGCGGCGCCGCATGGAGGCCACCATCCCGATGGGCCGCTACGGCGCGCCCGACGAGTTCGGCAAGGCCGCCGCGTTCCTCCTGTCGGAGGCCGCGGCCTACACCACCGGCGCATTCCTGCAGGTCGACGGCGGGATGATCAAGGGCGTCTGGTAGGAAGGAGATTGGGCCGATGCACCCCGTGCGCAGCCTCCTGCTCGCTGCTTCCGAGAACCGCTGGATGCGGGCCAACGCCACCAGGCTGCCGGTGTTCCGCAAGGCGGTCACGCGCTTCATGCCGGGCGAGCGACTCGAGGACGCCCTCGACGCCGCGCAGGTGCTCGCGCAGCAGGACCGCATCGCGACCGTGTTCACGCGCCTCGGCGAGAACGTCACCGAGATGGCCGAGGCCGATGCGGTGACCGATCACTACGTCGAGGCCTACGGACGCATCGCCGAGCGGCACCTCGACACGCAGATCTCGGTCAAGCTCACGCAGCTCGGGCTCGACATCGACAAGGCCCGCTGCCGCGATCGCGTGCGTCGGCTCGCGGCCCGCGCGGCCGAGCAGGGCTCCATCCTCTACATCGACATGGAGCAGCACCCCTACGTCGATGCGACCCTGGAGCTGTACCACGCCGTGTTGGCCGAGCACCGCAACGTCGGCGTGTGCCTGCAGTCGTACCTGTACCGCACGGAGAAGGACCTGCAGGCGATCGTCGCCGCAGGCGGCGCGGTCCGCCTCGTGAAGGGCGCCTACAAGGAGCCCGAGAGCGTGGCGTTCCCGAAGAAGGCCGACGTCGACGCGAGCTACCTGTCGCTGGCCAGGACGATGATCGGCCCGGCGGCGAAGGCGACGGGCTTCCGCGCCGTCTTCGGCACCCACGACACGACGATCATCGCCGCCATCCAGCAGCACGCGCAGGCCACCGGCGTGCCGCGCGACGGCTACGAGTTCGCGCTGCTGTACGGCATCCAGCGCAGCGTGCAGCAGCAGCTCGCCCGCGATGGGTATCAGCTGCGGGTCCTCATCAGCTACGGCGACTACTGGTTTCCCTGGTACATGCGCCGACTCGCCGAGCGACCCGCCAACGTGTGGTTCGTGGCCAGGACGATGTTTGCACGGTAATCCAGTGGCTCAAGGCTTTGGGCTCAAGGCTCAGAAAGCATCCTGAGGAGGGTCTGACGCCAGCTGACACCAGGCCCCATCAGGCGGAATAGCAGCTGCAAGCCTTCTGAGCCCTGAGCCATGAGCCCTGAGCCATAAATGACCAGAGTCGATTCCCACCAGCACCTCTGGCAGTACGACCCGGTCGAGTACGGCTGGATCGACCCGTCGGCGACCGCCCTGCGGCGGGACTACCTGCACGGGGATCTGGCGCGGGAACTCGACGCGGCGCGCATCGACGCGGCCGTCGCCGTGCAGGCGCGGCAGTCGCTCGCCGAGAACGACTTCCTGCTGGCGCAGGCCGAGGCCTCGGCCGGGCGCATCGCCGGGGTCGTCGGCTGGGTGGACCTGCAGGCCGCCGACGTCGACGAGGTCCTCGGCCGATACGCGGCGCGTCCGCGGTTCGTCGGCGTGCGGCACGTGGTGCAGGGCGAGTCCGATCCGGGCTTTTTGGCCCGCCCGGCCTTCAATCGCGGCATCGAGCGCCTGCGCGCCCACCGGCTCGTGTACGACGTCCTGATCTACGCGGCGCAGCTACCCGCGGCCATCGTCTTCGTCGACCGCCACCCGTCACAGCCGTTCGTGCTCGACCACATCGCCAAGCCGGCGATCGCCTCGGGCCGCTTCGACCAGGCCTGGGCGCGTGACTTCCGCGAGATCGCCAAGCGTCCGCACGTGACGTGCAAGCTCTCGGGCGTGGTCACCGAGGTCCGCGATGCGGCCTGGTCGGCCGACCTGATCCGCCCGTATCTGGACCTCGCCCTGGAAGCCTTCGGCCCGGCGCGCCTGATGTTCGGCAGCGACTGGCCTGTCGTACGCCTGCGCACCGAGTACGGCGACTGGGTGCGCACGCTCGGGGCGATCACCTCACGCTGGTCGCAGGCCGAGCAGTCGGCGTTCTGGGGCGGCAACGCCGCGCGCGCCTACAATTTGGGTCCTTCCGGGAATAGCGTGGGCAGCTCGGGCCGGCTGCGCGGGCCACTCGGCGGGTGAGCGGCCTGCTCGCCGGCCTTGCGCCGAGCCGAGCGGTGGCGTAGATCCACCGGATGCAGGACACGAAGCTCTTCGAAACGATCCTCGGCTTGCAGGCGCCCTGGCACATCGCACGGGTGGCGTTGGACACCTCGGGCGAGCGCGTCGATCTGTGGGTGGAGCATGCCGCGGACACGCGCTGGACGTGCCCGGACTGCGGGACGGCGGCGCCGGGCCATGACCATGCCGAGGAGCGGGTCTGGCGGCATCTCGACACCTGCCAGTACCAGACCTTCCTGCATGCGCGGGTGCCGCGCGTCGACTGTCCCACGCACGGCGTTCGGCAGGTCGGGGTGCCTTGGGCGGCGCCGCGGAGCCGATTCACGCTGCTGCTCGAGCGGCTCATTATCGACCTCATCACGCAGTGCAGCACGGTCACGGGCGCGTGCCGGATCGCGCGCGTCACGTGGGACGAGGCGTGGGGGGTGATGGACCGCGCGGTGGCGCGGGGGCTCCAGCGGCGCACCGCGGCGCCGCGGCGCTACCTGGGCGTCGACGAGAAGGCGTTTCGCAAGGGGCAGCGGTATCACACGATCGTGTGTGACCTCGAGACCGCGACCGTGCAGCACGTCGCCGAGGACCGGACGGCAGCGAGCCTGCAGGGCTACTACGCGCAGCTGACCACCGAGCAGCGCGAGGCGCTGCAGGCCGTCGCGATGGACATGTGGCCGGCCTACATCCGGGCCACCGTCGACGGCCTGCCGCAGGGCGACACCAAGATCGTGTTCGATCGCTTTCACATCATGCGCGAGATGACGCGCGCGGTGGACACCGTGCGCAAGCAGGAGCATCGGACCTTCCTGCGCGAGCAGGGCACCTCGCCCCTCACCGGCACGAAATACCTCTGGCTCTACGGCGAGGACCGTCTGCCCGCCGATCGCACGGACGCGTTCGCGGCGCTGCAGGGGCAGCACCTGAAAGTCGGCCGCGCCTGGGCGATCAAGGAGCTGTTACGCGACCTCTGGACCTACCGGCAGGGCGCCGCGGTCCGCCGCTTCTTCGCCCGCTGGTACGGGTGGGCGATCCGCTCGCGCCTGGAACCCGTCAAGCAGGTGGCCCGCATGCTCCACCGGCACCTCGACGGCGTGCTGCGCTACGTCAGGCACCCCATCACCAACGGCGTGGCCGAAGGCCTCAACAGCAAGATCATGAGCATCAAGCGCAAGGCCGGCGGCTTCCGCAATGCCCACCACTTCACCACCGCCATCTACTTTCACTGCGGCGGCCTGGACCTCTACCCACGCTGATCCCGGAAGAGGCACAATTTGAAATTGGAAATTTGAAATTCTCGTGGGGCGCGGCTTCGCCGGCGCCCCTCGAAGCAGCGTCGAGCGGCAAGGCCGACAGGCCGGCCGCCGATCAATTTCAAATTTCAAACTTCGAATTGCCGCCGCTCCTGAAGGGTTGCGTCAGCAATCGATCGATCCGCTGCTCTGCCGCCTCCCCGAACTGCCCCACGCCGAGCGTCATCGTCTCGTGCGACTGCCGCGGCTGCGCGCGGTACGTGCCGAAGAGGCGGTCCCACCACGGCACGTTGAAGCCGTAGTTGCTGTCGGCCTCGCCGCGGTCCACCGAGTGATGCACGCGGTGCATGTCGGGCGTCACCAGGAGCCATCGGACCACCCGGTCGGCGCCCGGCGACAGCCGCAGGTTCGCGTGGTTGAACATCGACGTCGCGTTGAGGAGCACCTCGAAGAGCACGACGGCCCCCGCCGGCGCGCCGAGCGCGACGATCACCATGCCCTTCCAGGCCAGCGACAACAGGTACTCGACGGGATGGAAGCGCACGCCGGTGGTCACGTCCACGTCCACGTCGGCGTGGTGCACCCGGTGCAGCGGCCACAACACGTCCACCTTGTGCATGGCGACGTGCTGGGCCCAGATGGCGAGATCGAGCACGAGCACTGTCGTCGCCCAGGCGATCACGGGCGGCGCGGAGACGGCCGGCAGCACGCCCCACCCGTGCCGAGCCGCGACGACGGCGGCGGTGACCGCGCCGGCCGGCGCAACCACCCGCATCGCCGCCGCGCCCACCGCGACCAGCCCCAGGTTGTGCGGCCAGCGCTGCGCGCGCCGGAGTGCCCTGGGGCGGCGCGGCCGGATCGCCTCGGCAATCGCCACCGCCCCGAGCACGCCGGCGAAAACCGCCAACCGGACCATCGTCTCGCCCTGCATCACCCTCCCAGAGTATGCTGTGCCGGTTCCCCGCCCCGTGCCGGCGTCCGCCGCCAGTGCCCGCCGACACCCGTCGGGCCAGCCGTCTTCACCGTACGACGCTCACGGAGAGTGCCATGACCCGCCAACCCTCGCGGCGACGTTTCCTCACCCAATCGGCGGCCGGCGCGGCTGCCACCCTCGGCGCCGCCTCGACCGCTTCGTCCGTGCTGTCCGCGCAGTCGCAGGATCGTGTTGCCGGCGCCAACCGGCGCGTCCGCGTCGCGCTCATCGGCTGCGGTGGCATGGGCAACAGCGACCTCCGCGACATGCTCAAGTCGGGCGCGCAGCTCGTGGCGCTGTGCGACGTCGACGACCGGCAGGTCGCCAAGACGGCCGCGTCGATCAGCAAGCAGTTCAGCCAGACCGCCGAGTTCACCACGCGCGACTTCCGCAAGGTGCTCGACCGCAAGGACATCGATGCGGTGATCGTGGCCACGCCAGATCACTGGCACGCGTTGCCGACGGTGCTGGCCTGCCAGGCGGGCAAGGACGTCTACGTCGAGAAGCCGCTGGCGCTGACCATCGGCGAGGGCCGCGTGATGGTCGACGCCGCGCGCACCTACGGACGCGTGGTGCAGATGGGCACGCAGCAGCGCAGCGCCAAGCACTTCACCGATGCGGTCGAGTACGTGAAGAGCGGCGCACTGGGCAAGATCCGCGTCGTGAAGACGTGGGCCTACCAGGACTGGATGGGCAACATCCCGGTGAAGCCCGATGGACCGGCCCCGGCCGAGGTGGACTACGACATGTGGCTCGGGCCGGCCAGGCTGCGGCCGTTCAACGAGAACCGCTTCCACTTCAACTTCCGCTGGTACTACGACTACTCGGGCGGCCTGATGACCGACTGGGGCGCCCACATGATCGACATCGCCAACTGGGGGATGGGTGTGAAGGCGCCGAAGTCCGCGGTGTCGGTGGGCGGCAAGTTCGGCTTCCCCGATGATGCCGAGGAGACGCCCGACACGCAGCAGGCGCTGTGGGAGTGCGACGGGTTCTCGATGATGTGGGAGCACGCCACGTCGATCGGCCAGGGCCCATACATGCGCGATCACGGCGTCGCGTTCCACGGCAACAACGGCGTGCTGGTCGTCGACCGCGGCGGCTGGGAAGTGCTGCCCGAGACCGAGACGGTCAAGGGCAAGAAGTCGTACCGGATGATCGGCGAGCCGCGGAAGGGCACCGGCGGCGAGGACTCGCACCTCAAGCACGTGCAGGACTTCCTCGACTGCATGGACACGCGAAAGGCGCCGCGCTCCGACGTCGAGGTCGGCCACAACTCGATGATTGCCTGCCACCTGGCCAACATCGCATTCCGGCTGAACCGCCGCGTGCAGTGGGACGCCGACAAGGAGCAGTTCGTCGGCGACGCCGAGGCGCAGAAACTGGTGATGCCGACGTACCGCGCCCCGTGGTCGCTGCCGAAGATCACGCGCGCCACGTCGTCGGCGTCACGGTAGTCCCAGTGGGTAGGGACGGCTCTCCGAGCCGTCCGCCCCCCCCCCGATCCAATTCCGCTTCCTCGACTGCCGACCGCCGACTGCCCACTGCCGGTCACCCGACTCCCGACTCCCGATTCCCGATTCCCGTCTACTCGTCCATGCCCCTGCTCTCGTCGCCCACCTCCCGTCGCCAGTTCCTCGCCGCCACCGCGGGCGCGGCTGCCGCAACCCTCACCTTCCCGTCGATCGTGCGAGGCGCGCAGGCCAGCGGCGCACGCCCCCTCCGGCTCGCGCTGTTGTCGGACACGCACATCCCTGCCGACCCGGCCGAGCGCTATCGCGGGTACTCACCCGTCGAAAACCTCGCGAAGGTCGTGCCGCAGGTTGCGGCCGCCAAAGTCGAGGGCGTGCTGATCGGCGGCGACCTCGCGCGCCTCGAGGGGCTGCCGGCCGACTACGCACGGTTGAAGGACATGCTGGCCCCCATCACCTCGACGCTCCCGGTCGGCATGGTGCTCGGCAACCACGACCATCGCGCCAACTTCCTGCAGGCATTCGGCGCCTCGGCCGCCGCGCCCGTGGCGAACAAGCACACGTCCACGGTCGACAAGGGCGGCTTGCGCTTCGTGCTGCTCGACTCGCTGCTGTCTCCGAACGTCACCCCGGGGCAACTCGGGAGCGCCCAGCGCGACTGGTTGGCCAGGCACCTTGCCGCCTCGTCCGCGACACCGACAGTCGTGGTCGTCCACCACACCCTCGGCGCGAGCGACGGCGAACTCGTGGACGCCGAACGACTCTTCGACGTGCTGCGCCCGCACAAACAGGTGAAGGCCGTGATGTACGGCCACTCGCACAAGTACGAGGTGAAGGAGCGCGACGGCCTGCAGTTGATCAACCTGCCGGCCGTGGCGTACCCGTTCGCCGACAGCGAGCCGGTCGGCTGGGTGGAGTCGGTGTGGACCAGCGACGGCGTGGACCTCACGCTGCGCAGCGTCGGCGGCAACCAGGCCGCCAACGGCCAGACCACGTCGGTGCACTGGGCGCGGTAGGTTCACGACGGCCGACCTGGCGGTCGGCCACCACGTCCCGTGGATTTCGTGGCCGTCGACCTTCAGGTCGACGATCAGAGTTCCCTTGCCAGTGCTGACCGTCGCCCAAGGGCGACGGCTACACCTGACTCCTGGCGACGGCTACACCTGACTTCTAGGGCACGCGGACGAAGCGCACGCTGCCGGCGACGTCGGTCAGGCCGACGACGACGAAGGGGCGCGGCGGCTCGCTCGACGCCGGCGGGGCAGCCATCGGCTCGGATGTCCACTCGACGACGAACCCGCCGGGTTCGCTGGTGACCCGCGTGATGCGCGGCGTTGCCGGTGCCTCGTCCTCCGACACGACGGCGAGCAGCGTGACGCGATCGAAGTCGATGTTCGGCGCCGCCTGGCGGGTCGGCAGCGTGCGCCAGAAGCCGCGCCACTCCTCTTCGGTGACGATCACCAGCGGACCGCGGTGCGCCGAACGCGTGAGCGGACCACTCGCCACCGACAGCGGTGTGAGCGCGCGCGGCGCGCTCGTCGTCGACGGGGCGGCCGGCGGCGCTGTGGCGGACGACTCGGTGGCGGGCATCGCCGTGCTGCCGGCAGTCGGCACGACGCGGGATGCGACCGGCGCGGCGAGCGCGCCGACTTCGAAGCGCACCGGAATCGCATGGGCGCGCGGCCGGCCCTCGGCCCGCTGCCGCGCCTCCACGACCAGCGTGTAGCCGCCAGCCGGCACGCCCTCGGTCGTCACGACGCCCGTGGCGCGCAGCCGCCCCTCGCCCGCCGCTTCGACCCGTGCCGCCACGTCGCGCACGCTGCTGCCCGACGCGTCGAGCAGGCGCGCGCGCACCTCGGCCCGATCGCCGCGCACCGCATCCCCCGCCACCTCGACCTGGTACGCCAGCGGGTGCCCGGGCGGGAACGTGCGGGCCAGTGTCGGTCGCACGCCGTCGGCGTCCTCGCCGAGCAGCGTGGGCACGCCGAGCACGAGGTCACCCGACGGCTTCCGCATGTCGATCGGGTGCAGCAGCAGTCCCGTGCGCTGTCCGTCCGGCGTGGACGCCGCCACCCGCAATTGGTACTGCCCCGGCGCCAGCGTGAGCGTGATGCTGCCTTCCCACGCGAAGTCCGCCGAGGGTCGGCTCATCGCGAACCGCTCGACGCTGCCGACCTTGCCCGTGTCGTCGGCGGCCAGCACCAGCAGGTCGATCGACGGGGCGTCGATCGCCGTGTCGGGCTCAACGCGGAGCGTCACGAGGGCGCGGGCCGGTCCGTCGCTGGCAAACTGCGGCGCGACGTGAACCCGCAAGGCCAGTGTGCCGAACGGCACGCCGCCGCGGATGACCTCAGCGAGTCGGCTGGTTGCCACGTCTGGCGACGCGGCCGGCGACGGCGCCTCTTCGCGGCGAGGCTCGACGACGAAGGCGCGGCGCGAGGAGACCTTCAGGCCGCGACGCTTCACCTTCACCTCGATGCGATGCCGTCCCTCGATGGCCGAGGCCGCCGACTCGTAGGCGATCACGTACGAGGCGAGGTTCTGCCGCACGACCTCCGCCGCCAGCTTCTCGACGTTGTTGGCGTTCTGGATCCAGCGGCCGCCGGTGTCGCGGGCGATCTGGGTGAGCGGGATGCGCACCATGTCGTCGGTGCCGAGCGATATCGTGGAACCACCCCTGCCCTGGAAGGTCGTGTCAGCAGTTCCCACGCGCATGCGGCCACCAGTGCCGCGGTCGTTGAACACCGGCTTGCCCTCGGTCGGAGCGAAGTTCTCCCGAGGGTCGATGGCGTAGACCGTCACGTCGCCACGGAGCAGGCGCTGAAGCCCGGCGAACTGGGCGTCGCCATTCCCCCTGGGGTCGAGGGGCGACACGCCCATGTCGGTGACGAACCAGAACAGGACCTTTCGACGGGAGCCGGTCCGCGAAAACAGTTCGCCAACGGCCGAGAGCGCGCCGGCGCGCCGCGCGGCTCGAGTCGGATCGGCACAATCAGGCGAGTTGACGACGTCCGAACCGACACCGCACGGGGCGTCGACACTACTCGGCGTGGTGGAGATGGCCATCGGATTCTTCACGCCACCGCCCACCGGCAGATACTGCCCGCGAAACGCCTTCACGCGGTCGGCGTGCCCCTGGTTCGGACGCCCCAAGGTGATCAGCCCGCCACCTTCCCCGCTGGAGTTCACCACGCTGACCAGCGCGTCCTTCGGGATGGCTTCGAGCACGCCGAGACCGGCGCGGATGGCGCGGTGCGAGTCGTAGGGGCTGATGTTGAGGTCGTCGAGCAGCAGCACGAAGGCGGGCGCGTCGGCGAGATCGCGATTGGTCACGACCTCATCGAGTCGCGTCCCTGCCGGGAGCCCTGGCGTGGGTGGCGCGGGCGCGCTGGCGCGCGTCGCATCGAGGAAGCGCACCGAGGCGAGGGGCCGCGGCTCGCCGTCCTCGAACACCTCGAAGTCGTCCCTGGTGAGGCCGGTGACGACCTTCTCGTCGTCGCCGGTCACGACGGCCGAGACCTCGACGAGCGAGATGCCGCCGCGGAACGTCGGCCGCTCCTGCGGCGTGGGTTGCTGCGCGAGCGCGGTCAGCGTAAGAGCCGCCACGCCCGCGACCACGAGGACGATGTCCCTGGCGCGCGTGCGGATACCTGGTCGCACGTACATGAGCAAGCGCAATTCGGAATTCGGCATTCGGAATTGCAGGGCGGAGCCTTTCAGCGCCCTGCTACGGCGCCATCAGCTTCTTCGCCTCGGGGTCCACGAAGGCCGTGGGCTTGGGTGACTGGTTCAACGCCAGCAGGGCCGCCGCGTTGGCCGGCGCCCCGGCGTCGACGGCGATGTCCAGGTACATGGACCCGCCGCGCCCGGTGTGCTGATCGACGGTGGCCACGCGCACCTGATGCAGGCCCGGCTCCAGGTCGATGCACCAGATCGTGCGCAGCCCCAGCTCGCCCAGCATCGCGACCTGCTGCGGGCCGACCTTCAGCTCCGCCTTCTTCTGGGTCGCGTTGGCGATCTTGCCGTTGTCGTCGATGCTCAGGATCGCCTGCTCGATCTGGAGCCGTTCGTCCTGCACGCCGTCGACCAGCGGACCACCCGCCGTCTCGGTCACGACGGCATAGCGGGTCTTCCCCTTGCGCTCGCCGATCGCAATCATCTGCACCACCATCGGCAGCGCATCGATGGGCACGATGCCCGACAGCAGCGTCCGCATGTTCGGCGACAGGCTGCCGGGCACCTTCAGTGTGTCGGGGTCGGCGGGCGGGGGCATGTAGCCCTTGCGCGTATAGACCTTCACACCCGGTCGCTTCACCCGCACCTGGATCGGCCGGACCTTGCTGCCCTTCACTTCCTTGTCGGGCTCGTAGCTCACGACGTAGTAGTCGCTGGCGTCGCGCAGCACCCGGTCGACGGCCTCTCCCAGGTCGTTGGTGTCGACCAGGGACACGCCGCCGGTCAAGGCCGCAAGGTCGCGCAGCTGGTTCTTGGCCTGCACGAACTGCGTGATGACGTTGCTGAGGTCCTCGTGCGCGACTTCGCGACCGCCGAAGCCACGGGTGCCGGCCTCGCTCCCGATGTCGATCTGCCTGGTGAACCCCTCGATCATGCGGTCGGTGGGCAGGTCCAGGCCGGCTGGATTCATCGGATAGATGGCCAGGTCGGCCACCGATGCCTGGGCCAGCGCGTCCATCATGGCCCGCGTCGTGTCGCCGCTGAGGCTGCCCGACGTCGTGATCGCGCCGCCGACAGATGACCCCTCGGTGAGGAACACCAGCGACTTGCGCCGGCCGCTCACGTCGCGGACGGCGGCCGCGATGCGGCCGATGGCCTCGTAGGTGTCCTCGAGGCGCATCGCCCTCTGCTGTTCCGAGGCGGCCAGTCCCGGCGTCCGCGTGCCGTTGAGCAGCGGGTTGGAGAAGGTCTGCGGCGTCTGGCGCATCTCCAGCGTCGGATCCGGCAGCCGCAGCCCGCCGAACGAGTCGATGATCTCGAGCGCCCGGCGGCGGTCGCGCACGAAGCCTGCCGTGGACATGGTGGGCGCGCTGGTCAGGCCGACGAAGAGGAGGTCGGATGGCGCCAGGCTGGCCACCAGGTAACGGGCCGCCTCGCGCGCCTTCTGCGTACGCCGGGCGTCGATGTGCAGGTCGTCGATCAGGATCCCGATGACCCGCGAGGAGGAACTCCACGCGTTGGTCACCAGCGCCGTGCCGGCGTTCGGGTCGGTCGCCGACTCCACCGTGTCGAGCGGGATCGATCCGCCGTGGTACGTGTACGCGACGAACGACTGCAGTTCCTGCTTCCGCCCGTCGTCGAAGATCTCGAAGTCGTCGGCCCGAAGGTCGCGGACCGGCTTGCCTTCCGCATCGACGACGAGCGCACTGACCTCGACGCGGGTGACCTTCATCCGGAAGGTCGGCCGCCCCTCGCCAGCGACATTGGTGTCGAGCGGCAACGTCGGCAGGTCACGCGAGGTCGGCTGGTTCCGCATGCCGCTCATGATCTGGGCGGACGCGATCGACGACAGGCACAGCACGGCACACGCCACGAGGGGCGCAACGCGGAGAGTCATGGTTCGTACCTCGACGCGGGCAGCGGCAGGGGTTGTCTGTAGTGTACTGCCGGAATGCCGGGACCGCCGCGGCGCGTCGAGCGGCGCTGGCGTCGTGCGAGGGGACGGACGAGGGATGGACGAGCCCCGAAGGCCGACGGCAGCCCGACCGAGGCCGGCCGGGTCAGTCCATGACATGCTTCAGGACGCGGGCGCCACCGCGGCAGAACGGAGCACGTCGTGAACGATGTCGTGAGGTCCCTCACCGCGTGGGCCACGTTTGCCGGCGGAGTGCTGGTGATCGCCGTCCTGTACTGGGCCCAGGCCGTGCTGGTGCCGTTCGCGCTGGCCGTCCTGTTGACGTTCGTGTTGACGCCGCCGGTGTCGTGGCTGGAGCGGTGGGTCGGTCGCGTCGCGGCGGTGCTGGTGGCCGTGACCATCGTCTTCGCGACGCTCGGACTCGCCGGATGGGCGCTGAGCAGGCAGGCCGACGAACTCGCCGCGAGCCTGCCCGGCTATCGGGCCAACATCCGCGCGAAGATCGCCGACGTGCGTGGCGCCAGCAAGGGCGGCACCGTCGAGAAGATCCAGGAAACGATCGAGGGCATCCGGACCGACCTCGGCGCAGAGACTCCCGCAGGCACGCCATCGCGTCCGGTCGTGGTCACCTCGACGCCATCCACCGGCTTTCCGGGCTTCACGTGGCTGGGTCCCATCGTCGGGCCGCTGGGCACGGCAGGACTGGTGGCCGCGCTGGTCATCTTCATGCTGCTCGAGCGACGCGAGTTGCGCGACCGCCTGATCGGGCTGATTGGCGGCGGCCGGCTCGCCACCACCACCCGGGCCTTCGACGAGGCGGCCCGCCGGGTGAGCCGACAGCTGCTGATGCAGAGCCTCGTGAGCGTGCTGTGGGGCGCCATGGCGCTGACCGTGCTCTACCTGTTGCACGTGCCCTACGCGCTGGTCTTCGCGGCGCTCGGGGCGGCGCTGCGCTTCATCCCGTACGTGGGTCCCATCGTCGGCGCGGGTGCGCCCGTCCTGGTCAGCCTGGCCGCGCTCGAAGGCTGGGTAGGCCCGCTGACCGTCCTAGGCCTCTTCGTCGCGCTGGAACTGTTCACGAACCTCGTGCTCGAGACCGTCTTGTATGCCGGGGCCGTGGGTGTCTCGCAGGTGGCCCTGCTGGTGTCGGTCGCGTTCTGGACGTGGCTCTGGGGACCGCTCGGCCTGCTCATGGCCTCGCCGCTCACCGTGTGCCTGGTGGTCATCGGCAAGCACGTGCCGGGGCTGGCATTCATCGGCATGCTGATCGCCGACACCGGCGTGCTCGCCGAGGATGCCGGCTACTACCAGCGCCTGCTGGCCCGCGACCAGGGCGAAGCGGCCGAGATGATCGACCGCCACATCGCCAGCGGCCCACCCGAATCGGTCTTCGACGCGCTGATGCTGCCGGCGCTCGGGTACGCCGAGCGCGATCGGATCGAGGAACGCCTGTCGCAGGACGAAGAGGCCGCGATCATCGAGGCGACACGCGAACTGCTGGCGGACGCCGTCGAGGGGATGCGGCGCGACGCCGCGCGAGCGGCCGTCGCCGCCCAGGCCCCCGCACCCCCCGCGACATCCGGCGACGTGGTGCCTGCGACGCAGCAGGCACCAATCGCAGTCCTGGGCTATGCAGTCAACGGCCCGGCCGACGAAGTGGCGCTCGCGATGCTGGCCGAACTGTGTGCCGGCCTTCCGCTCAGGGTCGAGATCACGCGCACGCGCATGCTGGCGGCCGAGCTGATTGCGCTGGTCAGGGAGGGGCCGTTCTCCATCGTGTGCTTCGCCGACCTGCCGCCGAGCCCGTCGTCCAAGACGCGCTACCTCGTCAAGCGCCTTCGGTCGGCGCTTCCGGAGGTGCGCATCGCCGTCGGACGATGGGGACCGGCCGTGCTGGCCGACGAGGGCGGCGAAGCCCTGCTCAGGGCGGGTGCCAGTCACCTGGCCTCCACCCTGATCGACAGCCGGGACTACCTGCGCGGGCTCACGGCCGACGCGCCCGGCTAGGTCGCCGTCAGCTCTCCTGCGGCTCGTATTCCCGACGGGGCGGAAGCTCGGTCAGGATGCGGCGCGCCCTGGCGTCGTAGCCCAGCGCGCGGCCTTCCTTGTACGACTGCACGCCGAGCTGAATGGCGACGGTCACCTGCCAGCCCTTGCGCACATCGTAGATGGGCGCCTGACGGCTGCGCATGCTCTCGAGCCAGTTGTCCACGAGGTCCTGCTGGGGCTCCTCGGTGGTGATCTCCACCTCGGTCAGGCCGTCGTTGGCCTCCTTGAACTGCTTCTCGAACGTCCGCTCCGCCTTGATCACGGCGCGTCCTCCGATGGCGCCGCGGGGCGCCTGCCCGGCCGCCGGACGCACCGCCGGCAGCACCTGCAGGGTGCCCCAGTTGCCGTACACGGTGATCGGTGCCGAACTCTCGTTGGCCATGCACGAGACCATGTTGAAGCAGTACTCGCCGGGGTATTCGACGGTCGTCATGTACGTGTCGGGCACCTGCCGGTTCTTCTGCACGTAGATGCCGCCGGCGCCCACCACCCGCGTCGGGAAGTCGAAGCCGACGATGGCGCTCAGCGCGCCGAGGCGATGGAACAGCAGGTCGGTGGCGTTGCCGCCCGAGTAGTCCCAGAACTTGCGCCACCGGAAGTAGCGTTCCTTGCTGAACGGCCGCTTGCGCGCCCCGCCGAGCCAGGCCTGCCAGTCGAGGTTCTCAGCCGTCACCGGTGCGTCGGGCCAGGGCTCGCTGCCAATGCCCGGGATCGGGTAGTCCCACATGCCCTCGGTAGTGTTGCGGTTGTAGCTGATGAAGCCCCACACCACCTTGCCCATCTTCCCGGCCTTCACGTACGCGTGGAGCTTCTGGTGCAGCGGCGAGTTCAAACCCGAGCCGCCGACCTGCAGCATGCGGCCCGTCTGCTGCACGTGGTCGTGCAGCTTCGCGGCCTCGTCGATCGTGTACGTCATCGGCTTCTCGAGGTACACGTCCTTGCCCGCCAGCAGCGCGGCGCGGGCGATCGGGTAGTGCAGGTGGTCCGGGACGACGATGACGACGCCGTCGATGTCGGGGCGCGCGAGCAACGCGCGATAGTCGCGACCGGCGCGCTCGGCGCCTGTCCTGGCCTTCGCGTTGTCGACGCGCGGCTGCCAGACGTCGCACACCTCCACGAAGTCGATGTCGCCGACGCGGTCACGCCGCGGGAAGAAGCCGCGACGCAGCAGGTCCTGGAACTGCATGCCGCAGCCGATGAAACCCAGCCGGATGCGATCGTTGGCGCCGAGCACGCGGCTGGCCGACTTAGCGGCCGGTTGAACGGCGCCGGCAGGGCGCGCGGTGCTCAGGAGTGTGGCACCGGCAACGGTGCCGGCCGCCGAGTGGAGGAACTGACGACGAGTGGAGGGGCGCATGGGGGGACAGCATAGTCCGGGAATCGGGAGTCGGGAATCGGGAGTCGGGAATCGGGAGTCGGGAATCGGGAGTCGGGAGTCGGGAGTCGCGGACCGGGCTCCGGGGGACGGGGGCCTGGGACGGGGGCCGGGCTCAAGGGCTCCGGCCGTCGACATCGGCGCTCAGGGCTTCGGGATGTCGAGGTCGAGGAAGACGCTGCCGGTGCGGTCGAGGGCAACGCTTCGCACGGCCACGCGCAACTGGTAGCGACCGGGCTTCAAGGGCTCGAACACGAGGTCGGGAGGCGTCAGGGTCGCGTCGTGGGCCACGACCTTGGCACGTCCTCCGTCTTTGGCCACCGTCTTTCCCTTCATGTCGACGACCACCGCGAGCACCTCGAGGATGTCGCGCGGCGGCAGCGGGACGCCCGGTGCATCGACGGCCGTCAGCGCAAGCGTGACACTCGTCCGCTTTCCCTTGGCGACGAGCCTGCCCGCCGCCTCGAGGCCGATCGCGTTCGACGGCACGACGGCGGCGACCGCGACTCCCAGTGGCTTCTCGTCGCGCAGGCGTTCGAACTGCGGGTCGCTGACGCGGGCGTACGACGAGCGGACCCGGACGGTCACGCCCGGGCGACGGACCTGCACCGTCACGCTACGCAGGCGGTCGTCCAGGGCGTCGTCAGGCGGGATGTATCGCAATACATAACCGCCGCTGGCGGCCTGGACCACCCGTCGGGCCGCAAGATCCGGCTGGCGTTCCGACACGTACACGCCGCCGCTCTCGCGCGCGATCACGCGGGTGGCGGCGCGCGGATCGTCGGACGTCACGAACTCGTGCATGCGGGCGGTGGGCCCGACGAGTCGGTCGGCCGCGTTCACACGACGCGCGAGGCCCTCGTCGAAGGCGGTCGGATCGACCACGTGCACGGTCACCCCGCTGCGCTGCACGCGCACGAGTGTCTCGCGCCACTCGTCGTACCGCGCCAGCTCACTCCCGCTGCCGGCACCCTGGAGCGCCCGGCGATGATCGTCGGTGAGCGCCACGCCCATGCCACGCGTGACCAGCACCATCGTGCCCCGAGCGGTGCTGGCCCGGCCCAGCATCGACGCCGCGTTGCCGACCGAGGAAATGAGCAGGTTGTCGGCCGAGGTGAGATCGAGCCGCGGCGGCGCCAGCGGCGGTGGACCGCCGACGAGCTCACGCTGATGCTCAAGCGTCCCGGCGAAGACCGGCACGCGCTGCCCATCGAACTCGCGCGTGAAGCGCAGCGCCGCGATGGCCTCACGCAGCGCACCGCGGTCTCGTGTGAACTCGCGCGCCGCCCGTCGGTCGCCGCTGGTAGGGACGAGGGCCAGCCAGTCATCAGGCGCCACGCCTTCCACGAGGGCCAGCACGCACGCCTTCATCTGCTCGCGCAGGAACCCGGGCGTGCGCAGGTCGTCCACCAGGAGGACCCAGGCGCGGGCTCGGGTGCCGTGGCGATTGGTCGCGCGAACGACGCCAGCCTCCGGGGGCACGAGGTCCGCGGGCCCGGAAGGCGCGGTGCCGGCCGCCGCTTGCGGTGATCCGAGGGAGCGATCGGGCGCGTCCACCCCGATCAGCACTTGCGCCACGTCGTCCTCACGCACCACGAAGTCGTCGCGCCCGAGGCCCGTCACCGGCTGCCCCGCGGCATCGGTGACGTGCACTTCGAGCTCGGTCACGACCGTGCGCGAGCGGAACGTCGGCGGACGCTGCTGCGCGAGTGCCACTCCATGAGCGGCACCGAGGAGCCACGTGCAGGCGAGGGCCGTCAGGCGACGCCACATCATGATTCGATGTCGGTAGTGTAGCGTGCGGTGGTCCTCGCGACAGCGACCGTCGAGCCGAAGCTCGACGGCGACAATGTGCCGCGAGTGCGTCCCGACCCGCGACCCGCGATCGGCGAACGGCGATTCCCGATTCCCCATTCCCGACTCCCGCGCTAGGATGCTCCCCATCCAAGGAGTCACCGTGCGCACGCGCCTGCTCTTCCCGCTGCTGACCGGGGCCTGCACGGCCCTGCTGGCCTTCACCTCGCTCGGCGCTCGCCAGGGCCCGGCGGCCGACATCGCGATGGACGGCGACGACATCGCCGGCGTCGTGACCGGGCCGAAGGGACCCGAAGCCGGCGTCTGGGTGATCGCCGAGACCACCGGCCTTCCCACCAAGTTCGCGCGCATCGTCGTCACCGACGACAAGGGCCGCTATCTCATTCCCGACCTGCCGAAGGCCAGCTACCAGGTGTGGGTGCGCGGGTACGGGCTGGTGGACTCGCCGAAGACCACGGCGACGCCGGGCGCGCGGCTGCCGCTCAAGGCGGTGGTGGCGCCGAACGCGAAGGCCGCAGCCCACTACTACCCGGCCGGCTACTGGCTGTCGCTGCTGGAAGTGCCCGCGCCGTCGGAGTTCCCGGGCACCGGCGGCAAGGGCAACGGCATCCAGCCGGGCATCACCTCGCAACAGCAGTACCTGCGCATCCTCAAGTCAGGTGGCTGCACCACGTGCCACCAGCTCGGCACGATTGGCACGCGTGAGATTCCGGCCAACCTCGGGCACTTCAACACGTCACTCGACGCCTGGGAGCGCCGGCTCGCGTCGGGCCAGGCCGGGGCACAGATGATCGGCACGATGAACCAGGTCGGCATCCGGTTCCTCAAGGAGTTCGCTGCCTGGACCGATCGCATCAAGGCCGGCGCCGTGCCGCCGGCGCCGCCGCGTCCGCAGGGCATCGAGCGCAATGCCGTCATCACGTTGTGGGACTGGGCCGATCCGAAGCACTACCTGCACGACGAGGTGTCCACCGACCGCCGCAACCCGACGATCAACGCCAACGGGCCGTTGTACGGCGCCCTCGAGCTGAGCGCCGACTACGTCCCGGTGCTCGATCCGGTCACGCACACGGCCAGCCGCATCCCGCTGAGCGTGCGCGACCCGAACACGCCGGCGACGCCGCCCGACATGGCGCAGCCGTCGCCCTACTGGGGCACCGAGCCGATCTGGAACAGCAAGAACAACGTGCACAACCCGATGCTCGATCACCAGGGCCGGCTCTGGCTGACGTCGGCGGTGCGTGCGTTCGACAACCCCGATTGGTGCAAGGCGGGCTCCGACCATCCGTCGGCGAAGCTGTTCCCGATCAACCGCTCGAGCCGCCACCTGCAGATGTACGACCCGAAGACGAAGAAGCTCACGCACATCGGCACCTGCTTCGGAACCCACCACCTCGCCTTCGCCGAGGACGCCAACCACACGCTGTGGACGAGTGGCGGTGGCCAGGTCGTCGGCTGGCTCAACACGAAGCTGTTCGAGGAGACGGGCGACGAGGCGAAGGCGCAGGGGTGGACCGCGCTGATCATCGACACCAACGGCAACGGCAAGCGCGACGCGTACGTCGAGCCGAACGAGCCGGTCGATCCGACGAAGGACAAGCGGTACAACGGCGCCTTCTATTCCGTGCAGCCCGCGCTCGACGGATCGATCTGGGGGTCGGTGCTCGGCTTCCCCGGCGCCGCCGTGCGCCTCGTGCCTGGCAGCAACCCGCCGGAGACGACGCTGGTGGAGGTGTACGAACCGCCGTTCAAGGACCCGGACCCGAAGAAGCAGGGGTTCTCGCCCCGCGGCATGGACGTCGATCGCAACGGCGTGGTGTGGGCGGCGCTGGCGAGCGGTCACATGGCGAGCTTCGATCGCCGCAAGTGCACGGGCCCGCTGAACGGCCCGAACGCCACCGGCCAGCACTGCCCCGAGGGCTGGACGCTGTACACCGAGCCGGTGCCGCAGTTGAAGGGCGTCACGGCCACGGGCAGTGCCGAGGCCAGCTACTACACGTGGGTGGACTGGTTCGACACGCTCGGCCTCGGCAAGAACACGCCGATCAACACCGGGAATGCGTCCGAGGGTCTGCTCGCACTGAAGGACGGCAAGTGGGTCGTGCTGCGCGTGCCCTATCCGCTCGGCTACTACACCAAGTGGATGGACGGTCGCATCGACGACCCCAACGCCGGCTGGAAGGGACGCGGCCTGTGGTCCACGGTGAGCACCCGCGCGCCGTTCCACATGGAAGGCGGCAAGGGCACGGCGCCGAAGATCGTCCGCTTCCAGTTGCGGCCGGACCCGCTCGCCAAGTGAGCGCAGCGTCACCCCTCGCGGAGACGTGGGCCATCGGCGCCCGCGTCTCCACCTACCTGCTGGCGGGTGTGCCTGCGGCGGCGCTCGACGGGTCGCCGTCGGGCAAGGGGCGCACCGTGCGTGACCTGTTCGCGCACATCCACGACGTGCGACTGCTGTGGCTCAAGGCGGCGCGGCCCGACCTGATGGAGGGCCTGGCGAAGATCGGGTCGGGCAGCACGGCCGATCACGCTGCACTGGCCGCGGCGCTCGACGCGTCAGCCGCCGCCATCGAACGGATGGTCGCCGAGGCGGCGGCGGGCGACGGGCGCGTCAAGGGGTTCAAGCCGCACGCGACGGCGTTTGTCGGCTACCTGTTGTCGCACGAAGCCCATCATCGCGGGCAGATCACGCAGGCGCTCCGGATTGCCGGCATGCCGCTCGACAAGAAGGTCTCGTTCGGGCTGTGGGAGTGGGGCGTGCGCTGAGCCCACGCCGCTCCGACGTGCGCGTCAGGGCAGCGCCTCGAGGCGACGCAGCACCTGCTGACGTCGCTCGTCCTTGCCCGCCACCGACAGGACCAGGTGGAGATCCTTCAGCACCGCCTTGGCGTTGAGGGCCGGGCCGACGCCGCCGTTGGCGAGTGGCTGATCCCAGTCGACGCGGCTGCCGACCTGTTGCAGGGTGTCGAGGAACCCATCGATCACTCGCGGGTCGGCATCGTCGCGACGCAACACCGAGGCGGCGGCCCTGGAGAGACGCTCGTCCTCGCCCCACTGGAACACCGTTGGCGCAGACGTGACGGTGATGGCGACGGCGTCGAGCAGCAGCCGTTGATGCGCCGTCGTCAGGAGCGGGTGGCGGCCGAGGAACTTCAGCAGGTCGGCCGTGTGTGCCGTGACGTGTACCCACCCCAGTCCGGGCTCGAAGCCCCGCCGGTCGGTGTTGGTCCGCAGTTGGTGCGACCCGAGGTCGACCAGCGCCGACACGGTGGAGGCGTCGAGGGCGTGCTGGCCGAGGTCGGCGGCCACCACGAGCGAGAGCCCGAGCGCGCTGAACGAGCGGTACAGCACCGCATCTCCGCCCTCGGGAACGGCACCGGCACGCAGCCCCGGCAACCACGCGGTCGCCAGGCGCTGGAGATCGGCATTGGACAGCCGCTTCTCGCGGACGACCCAGCGAGCGGTGATCCCGTAGCCACACCGGTCGCGCAGCACCGGGTCGGGATCCCCGAAATGACGTCCCAGTTCCAGCAGCAGGTCGACCGGCGCCTGCCCCAGCGGCACCGCGTACTCACTCTCGACGATGGCCGTCCAGAACGATCGGGGACGTCGGCCGGTGACGCCCGTCGCCACGCCCTGGGTCGCGCCGAGGCCACGCACCGACAACAGCACGCCCACGGCGGACAGGCCGGTGGCCAGCACGGCTCGCCGCCCCTGCCCCTCGATTGGCGCCATGCTCGCCTCCTACCTGATGACCGTGATCTCCCTGAACAGTACGGTCTGCGGCTCGTGGTGGTTCTGGATGCCGATGTAACCGACATCCGGTCGGCGGCCACGCACCGGCTCGTACGAGTGCTCGCGCGGCGGTACCGTCGAGCCTTCCACGAAGTCGTTCACGAGCACGCCATTGAGGCGCACCATCGTGCGAGGGCCGCGCAACTCGATCTCCATCGTGTTCCACTCGCCCACCGGCTTCTGCGGCTTGGCCAGGGCCGGACTCATCGAGTAGATCGCGCCGGTCGTGTGCCACGAGGTGCCGAACTTCTTCTGGTGCTCGGACAGCACGTAGTTGGACGGGAAATTCTCCAGGATCTGGATCTCGTAGCCGGTGTGCACCGCCTGCCACGCGTCCTTCGGCGGCTCGGGGATGCGCACGAAGATCCCGGAGTTGTCGTCGACCGTTGTCGTGCGATAGACGACGCGGATCACGCAGTCGCCGAACTTCTCGCCGGCGTAGTACAGCAACCCCATGCCGCCGACCGTCTTCAGCAGGCCGTTCTCGACGACGACCTGTCCGGCGCCGACGTGCGTCCAGCCCGTGAGGTCGCGCCCGTTGAACAGGGGGCGTTCCTCGGCATGGGTCACGTGGGCCGAGAGGGTCAGGGCCAGGGCGAGGACGACGCTGCGCATGCGCCGCACTTTACCGC
Source organism: Luteitalea sp. TBR-22 (assembly GCF_016865485.1). NCBI lineage: Bacteria > Pseudomonadati > Acidobacteriota > Vicinamibacteria > Vicinamibacterales > Vicinamibacteraceae > Luteitalea > Luteitalea sp. TBR-22. The sequence goes on from NZ_AP024452.1 coordinate 3,861,216, forward strand.
AAGGCCCCGAGGCCGAGTCGCAGGCCGACGGCCGGATGACGAAGGCCGGCGACAGCCTACCGATTCGGCGGTATCGTGAACGGCGCATGCCTGGCCCGGTCCTCCCCCCACGCGCGGCCGACGCCGAACTCCACGCGCTGCTCGTGACGCTGGTGCTCGCCCTGTTCGTCGGGCCGCCGCTGACGCAGGCCGGCCTGGTGGGCCCGTGGCTGGTTCAGGTGCTGTTTGCGGCGATCGTCGCGGCCGGCGCGCTGGCCGTGGCACACCGGAGCCGCCCGGTGCTCCGCGTTGCCATGGCGGCGTTCGTCGCCGTCACGATGCTGGCCCGCTGGCAGCGGGACGCGGTCGGCACGCCGGGATGGCAGCTGGCCGACGCGGTGTGCTCGGCCCTGGCGATCGCCCTGTTCGCCGGAGTCATCCTCCGCCGGGTCTTCAGCGACGGCCCCATCACGCTGGGCCGGATCGAGGGGGCGGTGGCGGTCTACCTGCTGGTCGGCGTGCTCTGGGCCCTCCTCTACGAGGGCATCCTGCTGCGCGACCCGGGCGCCCTGGCGGTGGCGACCGGCCGCCCGGTGACCGAGTCCGACCTGAGCTACTACTCCTTCGTGACGCTCACCACCGTCGGCTACGGGGACGTCACGCCGGTGGCGCCCGTGGCCCGCTCCCTGGCGGTGATGGAAGCGCTGATCGGCCAGTTGTATCCGGCCGTCCTGATCGCGCGGCTGGTGTCGCTCGAGATCGCCCACCGCCCCCCGCGCACCTGAGGGAGCGGCCTCGACCTTGGTCAAGTTGCCCCAGTCGCAGCCCCCGCCGCAGGATTGGCGGATGAACATTTCCTTCCGTTCGTCGATTCTGGCCCTGTCGCTGACGATGGGCCTGGCGTTCACCGCATCCGCGCAGGACCAGTCGGCCTGGACGGCCGTGCAGCAGTTGCAGGCGGACCTCCGGGCGGACCGACAGGCCCTCGTCGCCGAGAACCTGCCGTTGTCGGACGGCGAGGCCCGGGCGTTCTGGCCGATGTACAAGGCCTACGTCGCGGAGCTCTCGAAGTCGGGCGACCGCAAGGCCAGCCTGATCGCGGCCTACGCGCAGAACTTCGACACGATGACCGACACCAAGGCCGACGCGTTCATGAAGGACTACCTGGCGATGGAGGCCGACCGCGTGAAAGTGCGCCAGAAGTACGCCAAGGAGGCCACCAAGGTCCTCGGCGCCCAGAAGGCGGCGCGCTGGATGCAGATCGAGACAAAGCTCGACACGATCGTGAACATGGGGATCGCCAGCGAGATCCCGCTCGTGCCGCTCAAGAAGTAGGCTGGTGCGCGTGAACGCCCGTCACCTGCTCCTGACCTTGGGCGCCAGCCTCCTGCTGGCGCCCGGCCTGCTCGCCCAACCCGCCGACGAGCCGCCGCCCACGGTCGGAGCCTCGTCGATCCTCTCGGCCACCGAGCTGCGTGGCCCGCATCACACCGTCGAGGAACGGGTGGCCACGCCGGGCTTCTTCCACGAGTTCACGATCACGTCCGAGTTCGGCACCTTCACCGCACTCGGCAAGCGTGAGCTCACGCGCTACGTCCGCGAGATCAACGCCCTGTACGAGCTCTCGCAGGTGTCCAAGTCGGACATCTTCATCGAGGCTGCCGGGCAATCGCTGGTCAACGTCGCCAAGGGCGCGACCAATGCGGTGACCAAGCCCGTGGACACGGCCAAGGGCGTCGGCAGCGGCCTGAAGCGCATGGGCACCAACCTCGGGCGCCGCAGCAAGCGGGCCGTCGACGAGATGGGCGACGACGATCCCGAGCTGTCCGAGGAGGAGAAGAAGGCCCAGGGCAGCGGCGCCACCAACGCCGCCTACGGCGTGCTCGGCGTCAACAGCGCGGTGCGCAAGTGGGCGGCGAAGGTGCAGGTCGACCCCTACACCACGAACCTCACCTTGAAGCAGGCCCTCGAGGGCATCGCGAAGGTGGACGCAGCCGGCAGCCTCACCACGAAGTTCGTGGTGCCCATCCCTCCGCTGGTCGGGCCTGCCGCCACCGTGGGAAACCTCGTGTGGTCGACCGACCCGGAAGAACTGCGGAAGATCAACGAGGCGCGTGCGAGGGAACTCGGCGTCACGTCCGATGACGCCAAGAAGTTCTTCCTGAACAACCGCCTCACGCTGACGATGCAGACCCGCCTGCTGGCGGCGCTGCACGCCGTCAAGCCCGGCAACGCGGCCGACTTCATCACGACCGTGACCGGCGCGCGCAGCGAGCGCGAGGCGCTCTTCTTCATCCACAGCGCCGAGATGCTGCAGGAACTCCACGCCAGGTCACCGGTGAAGGCCGTGCTGACCGACTCGCGGGCGCTCGTCGCCGTGACGCGCACCGGCGAGGGCGTCGCCCTGCTTCCCGTCGACTGGCTGCGCGAGACGAAGACGGCCGTTGCCACGATGACCGAGGCGGCGGCGCGGGCGCGCAAGGAACTCGGCGCGACGACCCTGCGCCTCCAGACCGAGGCCCACCTCACCGAGCGCGCGAAGGCCGCGTTCTCGGCGGCCGGGTGGACGATCTGACGTCTGACGTTTGACGTTTGACGTTTGACGTTTGACGTTTGACGTTTGACGTTTGACGTTTGACGTTGTCGGCAATCGGCAATCGGCAGTCGAGAATGCGATGGCCGGCCAGTCATCACGCTCGGCCGGCCCTTTTCGTTTGGGCGTGTCGCGGGCTTCGGCTACCCTCAGCGCCGGAGCCCCTCATGCGCCTTCCTGCCCTGCTGTTGCTCGGCCTCGCCCTTCAGGCCGCGCCCGTCGTGTCGCCGTCGCCGGCCTGGCAGGACGTGCCCGCCAGCGAGTGGCGCACGCTCTTCAACGGGCGCGATCTCTCGGGATGGACGGTCAAGCTCGCCCACCACGAGGTCGGTGACAACTACGCCGACACGTTCCGCGTCGAGGACGGCGTCATCGCCGTGCGCTACGACAAGTACGGCGACGACTTCGGGGCGCGCTTCGGTCACCTGTTCTTCGACGAGCCGTTCTCCTACTACGTGCTCTCGCTGGAGTACCGGATTCGTGGGTCGCAACAGAAGGGCGGGCCCTCGTACGCGCGCCTGAACAGCGGCGTGATGATCCACAGCCAGGCGCCTCGCACGATCCTGAAGGATCAGGACTGGCCCATCTCGGTCGAAGCGCAGTTCCTGGCCGGCAACCAGACCACGATGAACGTGTGCACGCCGGGCACCGAGATCTTCATGGGCGGCACGATGGTCAAGGCCCACTGCACCAACTCCTCGTCGCGCCGCTACGTCGAGGACGGCCAGTGGGTGTCGGTGCAGGTGGAAGTCCTCGGCAACGAACACGTCCGCCACTACATCGACGGGCAGTTGGTCCTCGCCTACGAGCGCCCGACGATCGGCGGCGGCGTGGCCACCGGCTTCGACCCCGCCGTGAAGGTCGACGGCACGCCGCTGGCCTCCGGCTACATCGGACTGCAGGCCGAGAGCCAGCCCGTCGAGTTCCGGAACATCCGCCTCCTCGACCTGTCCGGCTGCATGGACAAGGCGTCGCGCGCATACCGCCCCTGGTTCGTCCATGCCGACGCAGCGGCATGTCGCCGATAGGGGCCGAGCTCGCGCCGCGGGAACGAGCCACCTGCCGTAGGATTGGGCCGTGACCAACCTCATGCCTCGGCGTCACGCTCGCGCGGTGGCCATCCTGATCGGCCTGCTCGCCCTTGCGACGCTGTCGCCACTCGCCTTCGCGCAGCCGCCTGCAGCAGCCACGCAACCCGCCCCGGCCGCCGAGCCTTCCCTCGCCACCGATCGCCGGCTGGTGCAGCGCGTGCCGGAGGCCGAGCACGCCGAGCTGCGCCTGGCCAATCGCCTCATCGTGGTGTTCCGTGCAGCCATCCTGCCGCGCCGACCGAAGGAGCGCGTCGAGAGTGCCCTGCGGCGGCTGGATGCCCTGGTCGAGGACAACCTCACCGGCCCGGTGACGACGCGGACCTTCGCCGGGGCCACCGTGCTCGTCGTGGCGGGGCGCGACGCGTTCGCGCTGGTGCCTGACGACGTCGATGAGGGCGGCGCCGAGGACCTGCAGGCCCTCGCCCTCTCGACCGCCGCACAACTGGAACTCGCCCTCGCCGAAGCGGCCGAGGCGCGGACGCCCAGGCGGCTCCTCGTGGCCGGGCTCCGCACGCTGCTCGCGACCATCCTCCTGGCGCTCGCGCTGGTCGCCCTGCATCGCCTGCATCGCCTGGTGACGCGTCGCGCGTTCCTCGCCGCGCAGGCCGGGCTGGCGCGCACGCGGGTCGGCGACGGCCACATCGTGCGCAGTTCGCGGCTGTACGACGCGGTGCGTCGCGTGGCGCGCTTCATCGCGCTGGCCGTGGCGGCCTTCCTGATCTACGCCTGGCTGGCCTACACGCTGCAGCTGTTCCCCGTCACCCGTCCGTGGGGCGAGGCGCTCGGCGGCTACCTCGTCGCCACCGGCAAGAGCCTCGCGTGGGGCGCGGTACTGGCGCTGCCCGGCCTGTTCACGGCGGCGATCATCTTCCTTTGCGCGCGCTTCGCGGTGCGCCTCGTGACGCTGCTGTTCAACGCCATCGAGCAGGATCGACTCAAGGTGACCGCCTTGAGCGGCCCGCGCGCCGCGCCGACGCGGCGCCTGGTCACGACCTTGATCTGGCTGTTCGCCGTGGTGGTCGCGTACCCCTACCTGCCCGGGAGCAACACGGAGGCCTTCAAGGGCGTGAGCGTGTTCGTCGGCCTGGTCGTCTCGCTCGGCTCGAGCGGCATCGTCAGCCAGTACATGAGCGGCTTCATGCTGACCTACAGCGACGCGCTCGCGCCCGGCGAGTACGTGCGCGCCGGCGACGTCGAGGGCACCGTGCGATCGCTCGGCATGCTGTCGACCAAGATCGTGACGCCGCGCAACGAGGAGGTCACGATCCCGAACGCGGTCATGATCGCCGGGACGACGACCAACTACTCGCGACGCGCGGCGCAGGGCGTGCTGGCCCCTGCCGTGGTCACCATCGGGTACGACACGCCGTGGCGCCAGGTGGAGGCGATGCTGCTGCTCGCCGCCTCGCGCACGCCGGGCCTGCGCGCCGTGCCGGCGCCCGAGGTGTGGCAGACGGCGCTCGCGGACTTCTACATCGAGTACACGCTCCTGGTGTGCGTGGACGACCCGACCGCCCGCGTCGTGGTGCTGTCGCGCCTGCACGCCGAGATCCAGGACGCCTTCAACGAACACGGCGTCCAGATCATGTCGCCCCACTACGTGCTCGATCCGAAGGCAGCCAAGGTGGTGCCCCCGTCCCAGTGGTATCCGGCCCCGGCCAGGCGCCCCGACGAGGGCGCCTGAGCGGGCGACGGCACGCGGCGTCCGCGGCGCGACTCAGACGGCGGCCGCTTCCTCGACGGGCGCGACCTGCCATGCGCGCAGTTGCGCGAACAGGCGCGCCTGCTGCGCGAACAGGTCGTGGTTCACCGCGGCTGCGCCCGCCCCCTGCGGCGCCTTGAGGTAGAACGACAGCCACTCCTGCACGCCCGACGAACCGGCCCGGTGGGCCAGGTCGAGGAACAGCGCGAGGTCGAGCACGATCGGTGCGGCCAGGATCGAGTCGCGGCACAGGAAGTCGACCTTGATCTGCATCGGGTAGCCGAGCCAGCCGAAGATGTCGAGGTTGTCCCAGCCTTCCTTGTCGTCACCACGCGGCGGGTAGTAGTTGATGCGCACCACGTGGTCGAGACGGCCGTACAGATCCGGGTAGGTCCCGGGCTCGAGGATGCTGTCGAGCACGCCGAGCTTGGAGACTTCCTTGGACTTGAAGTTCTCGGGGGCATCGAGCACTTCCCCGTCGCGGTTGCCGAGGATGTTCGTCGAGTACCAGCCTCGCAGGCCGAGCATCCGCGCCTTGATGCCCGGCGCGAGGAGCGTCTTCATCCACGTCTGGCCCGTCTTGAAGTCCTTCCCGGCGACGGGGACGCCACGGACCTGCGCGAGCTCGGTCATGCACGGCAGGTCGAGCGTGAGGTTCGGCGCGCCGTTGGCGAAGGGCACGCCCGCCATCAGCGCGGCATACGCGTAGATCTGGCTCGGCGCGATGGCCGGATCGTTGGTCTTCAGCCCCTGCTCGAAGGTCGCGACCGAGGCGTGCACCGGCGCAGGCGCCGACCAGGCTTCCGTCGAGCCGCACCAGACCATCACCAACCGGTCGCAGCGGTGGCGCACCTTGAAGTCGGCCATGTCGTCCATCAGGGCGTGCGCCTGGTCCCACTTCGAGGCGAGCGGCTTGACGTTGGGGCCATCCAGCCGGGAGACCCAGCGGCGGTCGAAGACGGCCGGCATCGTCACGATGCGCGCCAGCTCGTCGGCGATCGGGTCGATGTCGGCCGCGGCGAGCACGCGGGCCGTGCGGGCCGCGTCCAGTGCCGTCGTGGAGATGGGATCCCAGCCCCCGAACACGAGATCGTCGAGCGTGGCGAGAGGCACCGCGTCGCGCACGAAGCGCCGGTCGGCGGTGTCGGTCGCGGGCAGGTGCGCGAGCTGGCTCAGCGAGCCGATCGGGACGGCGCGCCCCTGGCGCGCGGCGATCACGCCAGCCATGAACGTCGAGGCCACGGCGCCGAGGCCTGGGGTGAGCACGCCGAGGCGGCCGGTCGGGGGAGTCGGATGGGACGTCGTCATGCCCACCGACCATAAGCAGATATTCACGACATGGCACTTCGGTGAAGCAACGCTGAACTATCATCAAGCGATGCTTCCCGACCTCTCGATTCGCCAGCTCGAGTACCTGGTCGCCGTCGACGAGACCGCCACGTGGGCACAGGCCGCGGCGACCGTCGGGGTGAGCGCGTCGGCGTTGTCGCAGGGCCTGGCGGAGCTCGAGCGGCGCCTCGGCGTGCCGCTCTTCGATCGGGAGTCACGCCGGCGGCAGCTGCGACCCGCGGCCGCGCCCGTGCTCGCGCACGCGCGACAGGTGCTCGGCCTCACCGGCGACCTGGCGCGCTGGGCCGACCGGGTGCGACGGGGCGTGGCCGGCCGGGTCCGGCTGGGGATGATCGATGCGGCCGCCGTCGTGCACTTCCCCGATCACCTCCAGGCCTTCCGCGCGGCACATCCGGAGATCGAGTTGCTGCTGCGCGTGGCGCCGTCGGCGACGCTCTTCAAGCTGCTGGCCGCCGGCCACGTAGATCTGGTGGTCGGCGTGGCGCCGCCGCGGCCGCCGTCCCACTGCACGATGACGGCGGTGCGCACCGAGACCCTGTCGGTCTACGGGCCACCCGGCCGCACCGTGGGGCGGCCGGCGTCCTGGGGCCCATGGGTGCTCTTCCCCGCCGGTTCGCACACGCGGGCCCTCGTGGTCGCCGAACTGCGCCGCCTCGGCGCGCCACTCGAGGTCGTCGCCGAGAGCCACCAACCGGAGGTCCTGCGCGAGATGGTCAGGCTGGGCGCCGGATGGACCGTCCTGCCGGCTGCGCAGGCCGAGGACGGGCATCGCCCGCTGCAGGGGGGACGAGCGCTCGTGACGCGGCAACTGGTGCTGGCCACGCGCGACAGCGCGGCGCCCGACCCCGCCGTGGCGCTGCTCGCCACGCGGCTGCAACAGGACCGCCCCGGTCGCCCCCGGCGAGGCAGGCCCGGGGTACGCCCGGGAGTGTAGACTCGCCGGTTGGGATGAGCACCTCGTACAAGGACCTCGTCAGCCAGCTCCGATCCGCCTTCCCCGCGCCCGTCTCCGACCGCCTGCACGACGCGTACTTCGTGTTCTCGTGCCTGCGCGCGCTCGACCAGGTGGACGCGCTCAAGTCGGCGGCCCCGATGCTGGGGACGCCCGTCACGCTGGACTACGACGCCGCGCGGCGACGGCGGGTCGGCGAGCACCCGATGACCCTCGAGGCGGTCACGAGCGAGCTCGTGCAGTACCTGTCGGGCATGTTCATCTGGGGGCATCCGCGCGCCCAGATCAACGTCGTGCCGCCGCCCACGATCCCCAGCATCATCGGTGGACTGCTGCCCTCGATCTACAACCCGAACCTGGTGAGCGACGAGTCGTCGCGGCAGGTGTCGATCGCGGAGGTCGAGGCCATCGCGATGACTGCCGGGCTGGTCGGCTACGACCCGGCGGTCGCCGACGGGGTGTTCACCTTCGGCGGCACGGGCACGCTGATGTACGCCGGCAAGATCGGCCTCGAGAAGGCGATGCCCGGCGTGCGCGAGTCGGGGCTGCGCGAGCCGGCCGTGCTGGTGTGTTCCGATCGCGCCCACTACGCGAACCTCACCGTGGCCAACTGGCTCGGGCTCGGCGAGGCGCAGGTCGTGAAGGTGCCCTCGACCGACGACAACGAGATCCGCATCGACGCCTACACGCGGGAGCTCACGTCGCTGGTCGATGCCGGCGCGCGCATCGCGTGCATCGTCGCCACCATGGGCACGACCGACGCCTTCGGGCTCGACGACCTGGCCGCCATGGTGCGGGTGCGCGACGAGCTCGTGCAGTCGCGCGGGCTCGACTACGTGCCCCACGTGCACGCCGACGCCGTCATCGGCTGGGCGTGGAGCGTGTTCAACGACTACGACTTCGACGGCAACCCGCTCGGGTTCCGCCACCGCACCGTGCGTGCGCTGGCCGGCACGGCCCGCCGCATCCGGCACCTCGGCCTGGCCGACTCGCTCGGCGTCGACTACCACAAGACCGGATTCACGCCCTACATCTCGAGCGCGGTGCTGGTGAAGGACGGGCGCGACCTCACCCGCCTGGCGCGACGCGAGGAAGACACGCCCTACATCTTCCAGTCGGGCGAGCGGCACCCGGGCAGGTACACCATCGAGACTTCGCGGGCCGGCAGCGGCCCGCTGGCGGCGCTGGCCAACCTGCGGCTGTTCGGCCGGCAGGGACTGCAGGCGCTGCTCGGTCACCTGGTGGCCATGGCGGAGGAACTGCGCGAGCAGCTCGAGGGCCATCCGTCCACCACGGTGCTCAACGGCGACAACTTCGGGCCGGTGACCCTGTTCCGGGTGTATCCCGACGACGTGGACACGTTCGCGATGCCGGAACAGGAGCGGCGCGACCCGGCGTATCGCGAGCGCTTGCTGGCCCACAACGCGTACAACCGACGGGTCTTCGAGTTGATTCAGGCCGATGCGCTGCAGGGGGTCGGCGTGGTGATCTCGCTGACCGACTGCTACCGCGAGAGCGAGTACGGCGAACCCATCGTGGCGCTCAAGTCCTACATCCTGAGCCCGTTCTCCGACGAGGCGCAGGTGCACGCGGTGCTCGACTCGATCGCCAAGGCACGCCGCGCCATCGCCGCCGGCGCCTGAACCTCCGCCACTCGGCGGCGGCTACTCGAACTCGAGTCCTTCGTGCGCGAGCACGATGGTCTCGATGGCGACCGCCCCGTCGATCGTCGAGAGGTGCGGTCCCTCCCATCGGGTGATCCAGGCCTGTCGGAGCGTCCACGCGCCGACGGGATTGCGGTCCTCGTCGAGCAGCACGATGCGGACGGTGCGGCGCTGCACCTGGCCGTCGAGGCCGGTCCTGAACCACTGCCACATGTCGCGGTCGGCCGTGAATCCGCGCTTCAGGGTCACGTCGCCGAACTTCCGCAGGCCGGGGAGCTTGCGGGCGTGGGCCCGGTCACCGCCCTCGCGATAGTCGAACGGCTCGATCTCGGCGGCCAGCCCGGACACCTCCGTGAAGCCGGCCGGCGTGGCGCCGTCGATCTCGACGAGGAACTTGAAGTTGGCGTAGGGATCCTGTCGGCTCATGCCTGCCATTAACGCGACACGGGCCTCCGGCGCACACGGGCGGGGGGCAGGCAGGTTCGCCGTGACGCGCCGCCACGACGACGCCTCAGGCATGACGTAGAATACGGCCTCGGTTCCCACCGGGCACGAGCCGAGAGGCCGACACGGTCAAGACGGCTCGTGATGGCCGCGCCGGGGACGCAAGGACGAACGTCGGAGCTCCTCACATATGTCGCCGGACACCGCGAGGGTCGTCTTGGCACCTTCCCGAGAGACGGCCGCGGAACGTGTCGAGTTCGAGACGTTGATCTCGGACATCTCGGCGCGGCTGATCGCCGCGGCGCCGGAGCGGGTCGAGCCGGCCATCAAGGCCGCGCTCGAAGACGTCCGGACCTTCTTCCAGGCCGACCGCTGCGCCTTCGTGCGGGTCGAGGCTGACCAGACGTTCGCCAACGTGGCGTACGGCGCGTACGCCGAGGGACTGCCCTCCCTTCCGACCGACCTGAACCTGGTCCAGGCGTTTCCCTGGGCTCGTCACAAGCTCCTCGTGGAGCGCGTCCCGGCGGTCGTCCGCCGGCTGGCCGATCTCCCGCCCGAGGCGGCAATCGACCGCGCGAGCTGGGACCAGCATTCCCCCATTCGTTCGCACCTCGCGGTTCCGATCCCCGGGGAACCGGCGGTACGCCACATCGTGGCGATCCACTGGGCGGCGCGCGAGTGCCAGTTCCCGGACTCGTGCGTGCCGCGCCTTCGCGTGCTCGGCGAGATGATCGTCAACGCGCTGCGACGCAAGCAGGCCTTCGACGACCTGCGGGCGAGCGAGGAGCGACTTGATCTCGCTGCCGCCTCCGCCCGATGCGGCCTGTGGGAACTGCACCTCGGCACGGGCGCGATCTGGGTGACGCCACAGACGCGCGAGATCTACGGGCTCGCCGCCGGGACGGCCACCGATTACGACCTGCTGATGCGCCTCGTTCACGACGCCGATCGCGAGATGGTCGTGGCGGCGATCGACAGGGCCCGGGCCGATCGGAGCGCGTTCGACGAGACCTACCGGGTCGTGCGCCCCGACGGGGCGGTGCGCTGGATTCACGTCAGGGGGCGGGCCTGCGAGGGCGACAAGCTGCTCGGGGCGTCGGTGGACGTCACCGACCAGGTGACCGCGGCCGAGCAGCTCCGTCAGGCACTCGCCGACCTGCAGCGCCTGCGCGAGAAGGTCGAATCCGAGAACGTGTACCTCCGGGAAGAGGCGAGGCGTCGTCTCGGTCCTGAACAGGTGATCGGGCGTGGGCCGGCCATCCGCCGAACGCTCGCCCTTGCCGACCAGGTCGCCCACACTGACTCCACCGTGCTGCTGCTGGGGGAGACCGGCGTCGGCAAGGAGCGGTTCGCGTCGTACATCCACGAGTCCAGTCGGCGCCGCGACCGGGCCATGATCCGGGTCAACTGCTCCGCCATCCCCGCGCCGCTCATCGAGAGCGAACTGTTCGGACGGGAGAAGGGCGCATACACGGGCGCCCTCGCAAAGCAGATCGGACGCTTCGAGCTCGCCCACGGGTCGACGCTCTTCCTCGACGAGATCGGCGAGCTCTCCGTCGAGATCCAGGTGAAACTGCTGCGCGTCCTCGAGACCCACAGCATCGAGCGGCTCGGCAACCCGCGGCCGGTCCCCATCGACGTGCGCATCGTCGCGGCCACCAACCGCGATCTCGCTGCCGCGGTCCATGCCGGACGGTTCCGTGAGGACCTCTTCTACCGCCTGAACGTCTTCCCCATTACCATCCCGCCGCTTCGCGAGCGACGGGAGGACATCGCCCTGTTCGTCCACGCGTTCGTCGACGAGTTCGGCATGGCGATGGGAAAGCGCATCGACGACGTCGATGCCGACAGCATGGACGCGCTGCTGGCCTATGCCTGGCCGGGCAATGTCCGCGAGCTCCGCAACGTCGTCGAGCGCGCCATGATCATGGCCACGGGGCCGACGCTGCGGATTGACCCGCCGGGCGCGGCCAGCGGCTGGCAGGCCCCGGCCAGCGATGCTCGGGCCGGGGCACGCGCGCAGCTCCTGCAGGTGCTGCAGGACACCGGCTGGCGCGTCCGCGGACCGCACGGCGCGGCGGCACGGCTCGGGCTGAATCCCTCCACGCTGGAGTCGCGCATCAAGAGACTCGGGTTGACCCGTCCCGGGACTGGCAAGTCACCGTCCTGAACATCCTGTCGGTGCCCCCAAGCCGACGCCCCCAGGACAGGCGCGGGCCGCGCAGCGGCCCGCCTTCATTCCCCCTGACGGGGCCACCCGCCCCCGACCCATGCGTGGTTTCCACGCACTTCGTGGATTCCTCGCCCCAGCCCCTCCGGTCACCAGACCGCTGAGCGCTGCAAGCCCCATCAATTCAACAGGATGTGGCGCTACTGCTGGGCGTCCCGGCGTGGCACGAAGTCCGCAGCTGAGCCATGCATGGTGCAACTGCTCGTCAGGCTCGTGGCGGCGCCGGGCACGGTGCCCGATGTCGTCGGAGCGCTCCGGGCGGTGATGCGGCCCGCGCAACAGGCGCGCGGCTGCAGTTTCGCCGGCGTCTACACGTCGGCGGTCGAAAGCGGACGGCTCCTCTACGTGGAGGAGTGGGACGACGCAAGCGAGTTGTCGCGGCAGTTCGGGACCGCGCGGTTTCATCGGTTGCTCGAACTGCTGGAGATCGCGGCCGACCCTCCGGACGTGGAATTCAGGATGGTCTCGGAAACCCGCGGACTCGAGTACATGTCCGGCCCACCGCCTGGCACGGCACTCGGGCCCGGCTGACCGACGACCCAAAACGCGGCGCGGCGTCCCGGCAGGAGCCAGCGGCTCGGTCGGGGCGTGTCTGCGCCCAGAGGTATGGCTCCATGCGCAAGTGTGCAGTACTCGCATCCCTTTTGCTGATCGCCCTGGTCGGCCCCGGTCCGGTGTGGGCTCAGGCGCCCGCCGATGGCTGGCACGTCACCGTGTCGCCGTACTTCATGGGCGCGGCCATGGACGGGACCACCGCGGTCGCGGGCCAGGAACTCGACGTCGACGTGCCGTTCTCGAAGATCCTCGACAACCTGCAGTTCGGCGCGATGGGTCTCGTGGTGGCGCGCAAGGGCAACTGGGGGGTGGGCGGCGACGCCATCTGGATGGCGCTGGGCGCCAATGGCACCGCCCCCGGCCCGTTGGGCACGACCGGCAGCGCCGACATGAACCAGGGGGCGTTCGCCTTCTACGGGCTCCGGAGGCTGGCGCCCGGGGCCGACGTCTTCTTCGGTGGCCGCGTCAACACCCTGCAGGCCGCGCTGCGGTTCAACGGGCCAGGGCAGCGCCGTGTCGACGATTCGAAGACGTGGTTCGACCCCATCGTCGGTCTGCAGCTGCGGACGCCGGACACCGGGAAACGCTGGCATGCGCAGGTGTACTCGGAGATCGGCGGCTTCGGCGTCGGATCGGACCTCACCTGGCAGGTGTTCCCGACGATCGGCGTGACGCTCACCCGGCGAAGCTCGCTCGAGTTCGGCTATCGCTGGCTGGACATCGACTACGCGGCCGGTGAGAACGTGTCGCTCTTCAAGTACGACGTGCTCACGCAGGGCCCGGTCATGGGCGTCGCGTTCAGGTTCTAGGGAGAAGGCGAATGGTCACGTGTCGTCGGCTCGTCATCGTGGCGACGCTCGTCCTTCCGGCGCTCGGCTGCGGCCGACAAGGGCCCCCCGCGAGCCCTCCGGCGGAGGCTCCGCCGCCTCCTGTCGAAACCGAACTGGCCCCAGGCTCGCGGCTCGTCGAGCCGCGCGCGGAGGAACTCGTGCGGCGAATGAGCGACCGGCTGTCGCGGGTCACCGCCCTGGCAATCGAGGCCGACGAGGTGTACGACGAGGTGCCCTCCGACGCGCCCCGTCGGCAGCTCACGAGCGTGCGCCGCGTGGCGATGCGGCGCCCCGATCGCCTCGTGGGCGACGCGGCTGGCGACGCGATCAACCGTTCCTTCTGGTATGACGGGCAGACCTTCTCCGCTCTCGACCGCGAACAGAACGTCTGGGCGAGCGGCGCGGTGCCCCCGACGATCGACCAGGCGCTCGACTGGGTGTTCGACCAGACCGGCACGGCGATCCCGCTGGCCGACTTCCTGTACGCCGACGTCTACGACCGGCTGATGGGCAAGGTGCAGCGCGGCGTCTATCTGGGCATCCACGAGGCGGCGGGCGTGCCGTGCCACCACCTGTCGTTCGAGCAGGCCACGATCGACTGGCAGCTCTGGATCGATGCCGGCCCGGATCCGCTGCCCCGGAAGCTGGTGATCAGCTACAAGGCCGAGGACGAGGTGCCGCAGTACTCGGTGACGATCCGCAAGTGGAACCTCGCGGCGAAGGTGCCCGAGGCGCTCTTCCGGTTCGCGCCACCCGAAGGCGCCAAACGCATCGAGGTCACGGCGCTCACACCCGCCGGCCCCGCCGCTGGCGGTCAAGGAGGTGCGCGATGACGCGTGCGATCACGGCGCTGACGGTCGCCGTCGCGCTGTTGGTGGTCCAGACCGACGTCCTGTTGGCCCAGCGCCCGCGCGGGTCGGTGCATGCGACGTCGCGCGGCTCGGTCAGCCGATCCGGGGGCACGGCGTCGTGGGAGAGCCGCGGGGGTCGGGCGCAGGGTTCGCGGACCGCGACCAGGACCGAGGACGGCTACAACGTCGACAAGACGATCACCAGCGACACCGGTGCGTCGAAGACCGTCAGCCGGGAGATCGACACCGACGACCGCAGCGTCGAACGCAACTCCACGGCCACCAACCGGTGGGGCCAGTCCGTGTCGCGGGAACGCGAGGTGGAGAACCAGGGCGGCTACGCGGAGATCGAAGGCAGCGCCAGGACGAGCACCGGCCGCGAAGCGTCCGCCGACCTGGTGGCCGGACGCACCTGGTACGGCAGGCCCGCGGTCGGGGGGTCGGTGAACACGAAGTACCACGGCAACTACAACGTCGCCGCGGCGCGCAATCCCTACGGCGGGTACACCAAGGCGGTGGCGGGTCCGTACGGCGGCAAGGTCACGACCACGCTACCCTCCGGGTACCGCACGACGACCTATTACGGCCGGCCCTACTACTCGTATGGCGGCGCCTACTACCGCCCGTATACCTACCACGGCGCGCACTACTACTACCCCGTGCCCGTGCCGTACTACGCGTACTACAGCACTCCGCCGGTCGGCGCGATCATCGTCATGGTCGCCGGGCTGTCGTACCTGATGGCCAAGGACGGCACCTGCGCGAAGCAGACGACGAGCAGCGAGGGGAAGGTCGTCTACCAGTCCGTGCCGCCCCCGACTGGAGCCATCATCAGGACGCTGCCCGCCGAACGGGTCCTGGTCACGGTCTCGGGCACGACGTACTACCTGGCGGCCAACGCGTTCTACCGGCGCGTCGTCAGCGGCGGCCAGGAGAGCTTCGTGATCGTGACGCCGCCGGCCGGCGTGGTCTTCGTCGCGGCGCTCCCGGCCGACTTCGAGGTCGCGCAGCTGAACACGATGTACTTCGTCGCACAGGGGCAGTACTACGTGCCCTACCTGTCTGCCGACGGCAAGGAGCTGTACGTCATGGTGGATCGGCCGCCGCAGCCGCCGGCGCAGGGCGTTGCACCCGCCGCTGCGCCTGCCGTGGCCGGGACCTCGGGCTCGTCGGCCGACGCCGCCCCGCCGGTGCGCACCGTGGCGGAGACGTTCACGGTGGCCTCGGGCACGCTCCTGGTCGTGCGACTCGCCACCGACGTCAGCTCCGACACGGCCGCGGTCGGCAACCGTTTCCAGGGCTTCCTCGACCAGGACCTGTTCTCCGGGGGGCGGCTGGTCGCGCCGGCCGGGGCGAAGGTCTACGGCATCGTCAGCGCGGCCGAGTCGGCCAACAAGATGAAGGGCACTGCATCGCTGGCCGTGACGCTCACCGACATGCAGGTCGGCGGGAGCATCGTGTCCATCAAGACGGAGGCACTCAGCGTCAAGGGTGGCTCCGGCACGGGGACGCGAAAGCTCGTGGGCGGCGCCCTGATCGGCACGGCCATCGGCGCCATCGCCGACGGTGGGGAGGGCGCGGCCTGGGGGGCGGCAATCGGCGCCGGGGTCGGTGGCGCGGCGGCCGCCGCGGGGTCGGTGAAGGCGGCCGTGATCCCCGCACAGACACCGCAGGCCTTCACGCTGGCAGTGCCGTTCCAGGTGGAGATCCTGACGAACGTGGCGGTGCGGTGAGGCGGGACATGCAGCCAATCCATGGAGGACGGCCAATGAGGCACTGGGTGCGGGGAATGGTGATGGTCGGACTGGTGCTCGGTGGACTCGCGCAGACCACCGACGCGCAGGATCTGAAGGCGAAGCTGGCGGCCGTCAAGCAGGCCGCGGCAGCCAACCAGCAGGAGTTGCGGACGTACACGTGGCTCGAGAAGACGGAGTTGAGCCTCAAGGGTGAGGTCAAGGCGACCAAGGTCGACTCGTGCCGTTACGGCCCCGATGGCAAGGTGGTGAGGACGCCAGTCGTCACGCCGCCGCCTGCCGAGAAGAAGCGGGGATTGAGGGGCAGGGTGGTCGCCAAGAAGACCGGGGAGATGAAGGAGGAGTTGCAGGCGACCGCCGCGCTCATCCACGAATACGTCCCGCCCGCGCCCGACAGGATACAGGTGGTGATGAATGCCGGAACCGCGTCTGTCGGCCAGGCGGGTCCGGAGCGCCTGGCCTTCACCTTCCCCGGATACGCGAAGCAGGGCGACGCATTGAAGATCACGTTCGACAAGGCGATCACGGCGCTGCAGCAGATCGACGTCACCACCTGGCTGGACAAGCCGGAGGACGTCGTGACGCTGCACGTCACGATGCAGGCCCTGCCCGGTGGCCCCAGGTTCCCGGGCACGGTCTTGCTGACCATCGCATCGAGCCAACTGCAGGTGAAGATCACCAAGTCCAACTACCAGAAGCTCGCGATGTAGCCAGGAGCACCGCCACCGGTCCATTCCGCCGAAGCCTCGAGACCGATGTCTTCTGTCCCTGTCGCCTGCCGAAGCGACGCGCGGAGACGCCAACCGCGAACCATCCGGCTTGCGGTGGCGGTCTGCTGCGTGCTCGCGACCGCCGCGCCCGCGGCCGTCGCGCAGACGAACCTCCAGCTCTGGGGCAACGTGACCCTCGACTGGGCGAGGAGCGAGCGCCTGGTGTACGAACTCGACTTCGAGCCCAAGGTGCTGCTGGCGGCCCCGGAGGGCGAGCCGGGCTGGCGCAACCTGGATGTGACGCCGAACGTCGAGTATGCCGCGAAGCGCTGGCTCGATCTGGTGGCCGAGACGACGGTCGGCTTCACCAGGCAGACCGACAACGTGGACTCCTTCGAGCTGTCGCCGCGCGTCGGGCTCCGCTTCCACGTCTTCTCCCGCCGCGTGCCGACCACCGGCGGCGTGTTCGGCGTCCGCGAACTGCCGCCGACGCGGCGGATCGTGGTGCGCGACCTGGTGCGCTTCGAATCGCGCAACTTCATCTACACGGGCGACACCAGCGAACCGAACTCGTTCACCACTCGCTTTCGCAATCGCCTCGAGTTCCTCGTGCCGTTGAACAAGCAGGAAGTGACAAACGATGGCGCTCGGTACCTGCTCGCCGACTGGGAGTGGTTCGTGCCGCTCGGTCAGCCGGCCGAGCGGTTCGCCAACAAGCAGCGGATCCGGACCGGGCTCGGGTTCCGCCGCAGCTTCTCCTGGCGGCTCGAGCTCCTCTACATGTGGACCCGGTCGCGCGACACGGTGCAGGAGGGGTTCACGACCAACGACAACAGCATCAACGTCCGGCTGAAGCGGGTGTTCTGACATGAAGGGTCTAATGGCCCAGGCATCCAACCTGCGGCCGGAGAATTGGAGACGTAGCATGAAACGAGTCATCGTCATCGGGATCGCGCTGCTTGCCGTCGCGTGCGGCCAGCAACAGGCACCGTCGCCGGCTGCGGAGCAGGCGGCCGCCCCGAAGGCCGAACAGCTCGGAGGTCAGCCGACCGGCGCCGGGACCACGCTCAATGCCGACGCCGGCGAGATCGAGCCCGCCGACCCGGCGAAGTTCCACAAGGAGCCCGGCTACTCCCCCTATGCGGGCCGCCGCTACCCGGAGCGCGCCTACTTCGGCGACGAGCACGTCCACACGGCCTGGTCGGTGGATGCCGGGGGCTTCGGCACGACGCTCGGGCCCGAGGAGGCCACTCGCTTCGCGCGCGGTGAGGAAGTGACCGCGACGAGCGGGCAGCCCGTCAAGCTCGGCACGCCCCTCGACTGGGTGGCGATTACCGACCACTCCGACGGGATGGGCGTGATCACCGAGATCAAGGCGGGCAACCCGGAGTTGATGAAGGACCCGACGCTCAAGAAGTGGCACGACATGTTCGCGGCGGGGCCGGCCCAGGCAAGGGCGGCCGTCATGGAGCTCATCCAGGCACAGGCGACCAAGAAGCTGCCGGGCGCGATGACCGATCCCAGGTTCGCGATGTCGCTCTGGACCAGGAACAACGTGATCGCGGAGAAGTACAACGAGCCCGGACGCTTCACCACCCTGATCGGCTACGAGTGGACGTCCAATGCCGGGGGCGGCGACAACCTGCACCGCAACGTCATCTACCGCGACGGCAAGGCCCGGGCCGACATGGTGGTGCCCTACACCACGTTCCAGAGCGAGAACCCGGAAGACCTCTGGAAGTGGATGACCGCGTGGGAACAGAAGACGGGCGGCAAGCTGCTCGCCATCCCGCACAACGGCAACCTCTCGAACGGTCGCATGTTCGCGCTGTCCACCTTCGCGGGCAACCCGATGTCGAAGGAGTACGCCATGGAGCGGCAGAGGTGGGAGCCGCTGTTCGAAGTCATCCAGATGAAGGGCCAGAGCGAGGCACATCCCTCGATTGCCACCACTGACGAGTTCGTCCAGAACTACGAGTTGTGGGATCGCGGCAACCTGACGATGACGCCGAAGAAGCCGGGCGACATGAAGTACGAGTACGTGCGCGACGCGCTGAAGAACGGCCTGAAGTTCCAGCGGGATCTGGGCGCCAATCCGTTCAAGTACGGAAGCGCCGCCGGCACCGACACCCACAACGCGCTGGTCGCCGCCGAAGAGGACAACTTCTTTGCCAAGTTCCCTGCCTCGGAACCGCGCGCCGACCGCTGGAGCGAGAACGCCGTGAAGATGGGAGACCGGGTCGTCAAGGGCTGGGAGATGACGGCGGCCGGCTACACGGCCGTCTGGGCCACGGGCAACACGCGCGAGGAGTTGTTCGACGCGATGATGCGGCGCGAGACCTACGGCACGAGCGGGCCGCGGATGACCGTGCGCTTCTTCGGCGGCTACGACTTCACGAAGGCCGACGTCTCGCGGACGCCCGCGGCCGTCGGATACGACAAGGGCGTGCCGATGGGCGCCGACCTTCCAGCGGCTCCGGCCGGCAAGGCCCCGACGTTCCTGGTGGCCGCGCTCAAGGATCCGAAGAGTGGCAACCTCGATCGCATCCAGGTCATCAAGGGATGGCTCGACAAGTCTGGGACGCCGCAGGAGAAGATCTACGACGTGGTCTGGGGCGACGCCGACCGGCGCAAGGTCGTCAACGGCAAGCTGACGCCCGTCGGCAACACCGTGGACGTCGCGCGCGCCACGTGGACGAACACGATCGGCGACCCCGAGCTGATCACCGTGTGGACCGACCCCGACTTCGATCCGGCCTCGCCCGCGTTCTACTACGTTCGGGTGCTCGAGATCCCGACGCCGCGGTGGACCGCGTACGACGCGGCCTACTTCAAGATCAAGATGGACCCCAACGTCCCGATGATCACGCAGGAGCGCGCCATCACGTCTCCGATCTGGTACACCCCGCGATGATCCACCGCGCCTGGCTCGGGCGCCTGTGGCGGGAACCCCTCGCGCAGTTCCTGGCCATCGGCGCCCTGCTCTTTCTCGTCTTCTCGTGGCGCGGCGGGCCCTCCGGCTCGTCGCGCATCGTGATCACCCCCGGGCAGCTCGACACGATGGCCGCGACGTTCGAACGGACGTGGCAGCGGCCACCCAGCGAGCGCGAACTGAAGGGGCTGGTGGACGACTACGTCCGCGAGGAGATTGCGACGCGGGAAGCGATGGCGATGGGGCTGGATCGCGACGACATCGCGATCCGGCGCCGTCTCCGCCTGAAGTACGAGTTCGTGGCCGCGGAGGCGAGCGACTCGGCGCCGCCGTCCGACGCCGAGCTCGAGGCGTGGCTCCGGACCCACGCCGACGCGTTCCGGGTGGACGCCGAGATCAGTTTCCGCCAGGTGTTCATCAACGCCGACCGCCGCGGCCCGACGGCCGACAAGGACGCACGGGCGATCCTGGCGCAGTTGGCCGCGGCGGGCCCTTCGGCGCCGCTCGACGGCATCGGCGACACCTTCATGCTGCCCCAGGAGATGGAACGGGCGTCGCGCACCGACATCGCGCGTCAGTACGGCAGCGGCTTTGCACAGGACCTCGTGAAGGTCGAGCCCGGGCGATGGGCAGGTCCCCTGCAGTCCGGCCTCGGGATGCACGTGGTCCTGGTCCGCGAACGCCGGGAGGGGCGGCTGCCCGCTCTCGCCGAGGTGCGCGCGCAGGTGGAGCGCGAGTTCCTGGCCGACCGGCGCCGTCGCGAACTGGACGCGTTGTACGAACAGCTGTTGTCCCGCTACACGGTGACGATGGACCCGCTGCAGCCGGCAAGCGCGGCCGCGGCGACGCCCGATGCGGCGCAGGCCCCGGCGCGGGGGAGCGGCAGGTGATGATGCACCGGCGCGTTGTCGTTGGCCTCCTGTCGATCCTCGCCCTCCTGCTGGTGGCCGGCGCGACCGTGCGGGCGCACGAACTGCGTCCCGGCTTCCTCGAACTGCGGGAAACGGCGCCCGGCGTGTACAGGCTTCTCTGGAAGAGTCCGGCTGGGGGCGAGTCGCCAATCCACGTGGTGCCGATCCTGCCGAGGGACTGCCGCCTCATCACAGGCGGCCAGCAGCAGCTGACGCCCGGCGCGCCGGTGGTGCGGGGGACGCTCGAATGCCCGGGCAGCATCCAGGGCCGGACGATCGAGATCGACGGTCTCGCCTCGACGACGGTCGACGTGCTCGTCCGCGTACACCACGCTGGCGGCCGGCTGGAAAGCCACGTGCTCAAGCCGATCGATCCCCAGGTCACGCTGGGTGCGGCGACCACGGGTTGGCAGCGGGCGCTCGGCTACCTGCGGCTCGGCATCGAGCACATCCTGCTCGGCGTCGACCACCTGCTGTTCGTGCTCGGCCTGCTGCTCATCGTCGGGGGCCGGTGGATGCTCTTCAAGACGATCTCGTCGTTCACGGTGGCCCACAGCATCACGCTCGCGATTGCGACGCTGGGGTATGCCAGCGCGCCGCTGTTGCCGCTCAACGCGGCGATCGCGCTGAGCATCCTGTTCCTCGGTCCGGAGATCGTGCGCAAGAGGCAGGGCGGGACGAGCCTGACCATCGCGCAGCCCTGGCTCGTCGCGTTCGCCTTCGGCCTGCTGCACGGGTTCGGCTTCGCCAGCGGCCTGACGACGATGGGGCTGCCACAGGCGGAGATCCCGATGGCCCTCCTGCTGTTCAACGTCGGAGTGGAGATCGGCCAGGTGGGGTTCGTCGGCCTGATCCTCGCGCTCGAGCGCTCGTTCCGCACGCTGGAGATCCGATGGCCGCGGTTTGCCGAGGCACTTCCCGCCTATGTCGTCGGCTCGCTCGGCGCCTACTGGACGATTCAACGGACCGTCGTCCTTCTCGGAGCGCTGCGATGAGTGCGCGAGATTGGCGGGGCAGCCTCCCCCGTGATGTCCTCATCGCGACGGTGTTCGTCCTCGCCGTCGCGAGTACGGCGATGGCGCACCCCCAGCAGGGCCAGGCGCAGGGCTTCCTGACCGGCGTGCGTCACCCGGTCGCCGGCCTCGATCACGTGCTCGCGATGATCTGTGTCGGGGTGTGGGGCGCGCAGCTCGGGCAACCGGCAATCTGGCTGCTGCCGGTGACGTTTCCGATGGTCATGGCGTTGGGCGGCTTCCTCGGCCTGGTCGGCATCCCGCTGCCGGGCGTGGAGGTGGCCGTGTCGCTGTCGGCCGTCCTCCTGGGCGTGATGGTGGCGCGCGCGGCAAGGCCCCCTCTGGCGGTCGCGGCCGTCCTCGTCGGCGTCTTCGCGATCTTCCACGGCCACGCGCACGGCACGGAGCTCCCGGCCGGCCAGAGCGGATTGGCGTACAGCATCGGCTTCGTGACGGCGACGGGCTGTCTCCACGGGGTCGGCATCGCCATCGGCGAGGTGAACCGTTGGCCGGCGGGTCGGGTGCTGCTCCGCGCGGCGGGCGTGGCGGTGGCGCTCGCGGGGGCGGCCCTCACGTGGAGCGCGCTGTGAAGGGCTCCACACCGGTCGCCCGGCGTCTCGCGGTGTGCGGTCTGGCCACGGTGTGCGGCGTGCTGGTCCCCGGCCGGGCGGAGGCCCACCTGGTCACCACCGGCCTCGGACCGGTCTATGACGGCATCTCCCATGTCCTGATGAGCCCCGACGACCTGGTGCCCATCCTGGCGATGTCGTTGCTGGCCGGGCTGAACGGCGTGCGCGCCAGCCGCATGACGCTGTTCTCGTTGACCCTCGCCTGGCTGGCAGCAGGTGCGGCAGGGTTCTTCTTCGGCCACACGGTGCT
The DNA here is from genome assembly GCF_016865485.1 of Luteitalea sp. TBR-22. Taxonomy (NCBI): domain Bacteria; kingdom Pseudomonadati; phylum Acidobacteriota; class Vicinamibacteria; order Vicinamibacterales; family Vicinamibacteraceae; genus Luteitalea; species Luteitalea sp. TBR-22. Next base: position 3,883,656 of record NZ_AP024452.1, read on the forward strand.
GCCCCTGGCAGTGACCAGCGCCTCCTTCCTGATCGTGGGCGGCTTGACGGCCGCGGATCGACGGCTGGCTCCAGCGGTCGTGACGGGCTTGGCCGTGGCGGTGGGCCTGCTCCACGGCTGGATGAACGGGGCCGCCATCGCCGAGACCGGCCGCTCGGCGCTCGGCCTGGTCGGCATCGCCGCCACGGTGTTCGTCTGCGTCTCGCTGGTGTCGGCGCTCGTGACCGTGCCGCGCGCGGCATGGTGGCGGATCGCCGTGCGGGTGGCCGGCAGCTGGGTTGCAGCCATCGGGCTGTTGATGATCGGATGGGCGGTGCGTGGGCGGTGACCGACGTCGCCAAGGCTTCTCACGAGTGGGGCTGGCGGCCACACGGCTCCGGCTCCAGACACGCGGCGCGTCGCGAATACGTGCGTAGCACGAACGAGGTGAATGACAGTGGAACGCAATCGACGTCCGGCACATGCCGCGACACTGCCCCGCGCGCTCGCTGCCACGGCGCTGCTCTTGATGCTGCCGTACGGCGTTGCCGCCCAGACTGGCGGGCAGGCTGCGGCGCCGCCCGCGACCGCGGCGCCGAGCGCCAGCGACCTGGCCAAGCAGACCCAGAACCCGATTGCCAGCCTGATCAGCGTCCCGATCCAGGGGAACTGGGACATGGGCGTCGGCGATCGCGGCGCGACGGGAACACTCGTGAACGTGCAGCCGGTGATGCCCTTCGCGATCAGCAAGAGCACGAACGTGATTCTCCGCGTGATCATGCCGTTGCTGTCGCAGCCCCTGGAATCGGGCGGTCCTCGCCTCAACGGCATGGGTGACGTCGTGCTCAGCACGTTCTTCTCCCCATCGGCGCCGAGCCGCGTGATCTGGGGCGTCGGCCCGGTCATGTTGCTGCCCACCGCCACCAATGGCGCGCTCGGCAGCGAGAAGTTCGGGATCGGCCCGACCGCCGTGGCGCTGGTGCAGCCCGGCAACTGGACGATCGGCATGCTGGCCAACCAGATCTGGTCGACCAGTGGCGCCGCCGATCGGAGTGACATCAACACGACGTACCTGCAGCCCTTCGTGAACTACAACCTGGGCAACGGCGTCGCGGTGGGGGTCAGCGCGGAGGCGACGGCCAACTGGAAAGCCGACGGCGACACGTGGAGCTCACCGCTGTTGTTCAGCCTGAGCAAGGTGACGTTGCTCGGCAAGCGGCCGGTGAATTTCAGCATGGCCGCCGGTCCCACGTTCGGTCCTGACGCCGGGCCGGACTGGCGATTCCGGTTCGCCGCGGTCCTGCTGTTCCCGCGGTGACACGCCAGCGGCGAGGCCAGCAAGCGCAGATCCCATCTTCCTGTCACGGGGAGGTGCAGCGATGTCGGTCAGCACGTACGTCAGAACGGCGCCGGCGATGAGAAGCGGCGCCTGCGCGCTGCTCGGCCTCCTGCTCTGCACGCCCTCGGCGCGGGCCCAGGATCTCGATCCGAGAGCCTATGCGAGGGCGCCCGTCGACGCGACGTTCCTCGTCACCGGCTTCTCCGTGTCGCACGGCGGTGTCGTGTCGGATGCATCGCTGCCCCTCACCGACATCGACGCGACGGTCGTGACGCCGTCGGTCGGCGTCGCTCGCTCGTTCGGCCTGTTCGGCCAGACCGCCCAGGCGTTCGTCGCCCTGCCCTACTCCTGGGCGCGAGTCTCGGGAAACCTGGCGGGAGAGGCGCGGCAGACCACGCGCAGCGGCCTCTCCGACATGCGCTTCAGGCTGTCGGTCCTGCTGCGTGGCGCCCCGGCCGCCTCGATGCAGCAGATCGCGACGGCGCCGCGACGAACGATCCTCGGGGCGAGCGTGACCGTCGTCGCGCCGACGGGCCAGTTCTTCCCCGAGAAGTTGATCAACCTCGGCACCAACCGCTGGACGGTCAAGCCGGAGTTCGCGGTGTCGCAGCCGTTGGGCAAGCGATGGCTGCTCGACACCTACGCCGCGCTCTGGATGTTCACGGCCAACGAGTCGTTCTATCCGGGCACGTCGGTGCGGACCCAGTCGCCCATCGCCGCATTCCAGGCGCACATCAGCTACAGCGTCCGTCCGTTGACGTGGGCGGCCTTCGACGCCACGTACTACGTGGGCGGCCGGACGACGATTCAGGGGGTCACCAACGATGATCGCCAGTCCAACTCGCGAATCGGCGCCACCCTGGCGCTGCCGGTCGGACGACGGCACTCGGTGAAACTGGCCGTGAGCCGTGGCGCGATCATCCGCTACGGGGCCGACTTCAGCACGATCTCGCTGGGGTGGCAGACGGCCTGGGCGCCGATGCCGAAACCGACCAGGTCGGCCACCGGCGTCTCGCACGGTGCCGGGAACGACACGCGATGGACCGTGAGATGAACGCGCTGACGCATGCCGCCCTGCGACGGACGCACGATGCCACTGCCCTGGGCAGGACACGGCGAGATGTCGCGCCCTGCGGAACCGTGTGGATGATGCCCTGAAGGTGTTGGAGGCGCCGCCCGGATTCGAACCGGGGATGGAGGTTTTGCAGACCTCTGCCTTACCACTTGGCTACGGCGCCAGCCTGAGGTGGGAGCGCTCGTTCAGGTGAGGCGGAGATTGGAGCGGGAAACGGGATTCGAACCCGCGACTTCGACCTTGGCAAGGTCGCACTCTACCACTGAGTTATTCCCGCTCATGCCGAGCGACTGCGACCACGAAGTGTAGCACATGGGGCAGCATCTGGCGCAACCCCCGGACCGCACTTTTTTGCGCCCCACCTCGACGCCTCCCGCCCCCGTCAGCGGGCCAGCTTCAGGCCGGCGACGCCGAGCAGGATGAGGCCCAGGCTCGCCAGGCGGAGCGGGGTCCGCGGCTCCCCCAGCAGCAGCATGCCCAGCAGGGCCGTCCCCGCCGCGCCGATGCCCGTCCACACCGCGTAGGCGGTCCCGATCGGCAGCGAACGCGCGGCCACGGCGAGACAGTACATGCTCGCGGCCAGCAGCGCGAGCGTCGCCAGCGACGGCCCCGGACGCGTCCAGCCATCGGTGTACTTCAGCCCGATCGCCCAGGCGATCTCGAACGACCCGGCGATGAGCAGCCAGCCCCAGGGAGTCATGCGGGGAGTATCACATCAACGGGAGTCGGGAGTCGGGAGTCGGGAGTCGGGAGTCGGGAGTCGGGAATCGGGAGTCGGGAGTCGGGAGTCGGGAATCGGGCACCGGTCGGCGGGCACCGGGCACCGGGGCTCGGGACACCGGGCGCCGGGCATCCACATCGCAGGGGCGGTGAACCTTCCGAAGGCCGTTCGAATGACGAAGGCCGCCAGGTGCCATCACCTGACGGCGTCGAAGGCGTTGCGGAAGACCTCCGCGCTCGGGTCGCCCTCGGGCGGCCAGTGCACGACGACGACGTCGAAGCGGCAGGGGACGGGGCCGAGGCGGGAGCGCGCGAGGAAGGCCTCGGCGACGCGCGTCAGCGTGCGCTGCTTGCGCCAGGTGATGGCCGCAGCTCCCCCACCGAACGTCTCGTCGCGCCGGGTCTTCACCTCGACGAACACCAGCGTGTCCTCGTCGCGGGCGATCAGGTCGATTTCGCCGAAGGGCGTGCGGAACCGCGAGGCCAGGATGGCGTAGCCGCGACGCCGCAGGGCCGCGCTCGCCACGGCCTCGCCGTCGACGCCGAGGGCCTGACGGGGATCAGGAGTGGAGGCCGGGCACGCCTGCGCGCGAAACATGCCCAGGATGAAGCAAGAGTTCTACCAGCGCGGACGCGCCGCGCCAGCACGCGGGCTGACGCGAGGCGTCCAAGGTGGTAGCACTTCCTGCGAAGTCCGCTGGCGCCAGGCGAGGCAGGAAGTGCCATGTCACCGATGACGGCCGGCCCGACTGCCCGCCCCCGACGGCCGAATGACGAAGGCCGCTCGGTGCCACCGCCCTACGCGTTCGGCGTCACCAGCTTCGGCGACACGATCCCTTCCATGTGCCGGAACATGCCGCGGAAGTACTTCAGCACGCGGACGCCGTCGGTGGTCGTCTCACCGAGCTCGGCAAAGCAGTAGCCCTCGAACTTCATCTCCTGCAGGTTGTTGATGAGCCGCTGCCAGGGGTAGTCCTCGACGTACAGGTCGCGCATGTGCACCTGGCCGATGCGCGACTTGAGCAGGGCGAAGTTCTTGTCGAAGCCGCCGTCCATCAGGTCGGTCGGGTTCGAGTTCCAGCAGATCCAGAACGCCGGGTGCCGGTCGGCGTAGGTGAGCATCTTCACGATGCGCGGGACGCGCTGCGTCTCGGCGCCATGCACCTCGAGTTGAATCCGGACACCGGCCTCCGACGCGGCCTGCGCGCACTCGCGGATCGACCGCCCGATCTGTTCGAGGGTCTTCTCCTCAGGCACGTCCTTCGGCAGGCCGTTGGGCCGCACCTTCACGCTCGGGCAGCCGAGGTCCTTGGCCAGCTGCACCCACTGCTTGGTTTCCTCGATGTTCTTGCGGACGACGGCCGGGTCGGGCGAGTGGTACTCGCACGTGGTGCCGAGGCCGGCGATCTTGATCCCCGATCCCTCGAACTGCTTGCGCACCTCGGCGCGCTGCGCGGCCGACAGCGTGATCTCCACGCCGTGTGCGTGCGTCGTGCGCAGCTCGACGCCGTCGAGCCCGGCGGCCGTGAAGTTCTTGATGATCGTCGGGACGTCCCAGTCCTTGGCGACGTTGTAGGTCACGGCGCCGAGCTTGAGTACGTGGCGTCCACCGCCGGGGGCCGCCTGCGCCTCGGCGCGAGCAGGAACGAGGGCCGCGGCCGCGGGGGCGACGAGGCCTGCGGCGAGGAAGGCACGGCGCGACGGGGCGCCGCCGGATCGGGTGTCGGTCATGCGGCGGATCCTACCGGATCGTGCAGTACACTGCGACCTCATCGCGATGTCACGCCGACTGCCCGTGCTGGTCACCTCCCTGCTGGTCGTCCTGGCCTGCGGTCACCTCCTCTCGCAACCGCGCGTGGCGCGCGTCGACTGGGCGGCCCACGGCGGATCGGCCGCGCACACGCAGCACTCGCCGGCCGACCTCATCACGCCGGCCAACGTGTCGCGTCTGAAGGTAGCCTGGACCTATCGCACCGGCGACGCCCGCCCGGACAACCGGTCGCAGATCCAGTGCAACCCCATCGTGATCGACGGCGTGCTCTACGCGACCTCGGCGCAGTTGAAGGTGTTCGCGCTCGATGCCGCGACCGGCGCGCAGAAGTGGCTGTTCGATCCGGTGGGCGCGGCCGGCGGCACCTCGAGCGGCCTCGGCGTGAGTCGCGGCGTCACCTACTGGGCCGAGGGGGACGACCGCCGGATCTTCTCCTCGGCCGGTCCGTACCTGTACGCGCTCGACGCCGCCACCGGCCAGCCGATCCCGACGTTCGGCCAGGACGGCCGCATCGACCTGCGGCAGGGGCTCGACGCCGACACGTCGGGGCTGTCCGTGCTGTCGAACAGCCCCGGCAGCATCTACAAGGACGTCATCATCGTCCCGACGCGACTCTCGGAGGGACCTGGCCCGGCCGCGCCGGGACACATCCGCGCCTTCGACGTGCGCACCGGGGCCCGCCGCTGGATCTTCCACACCATCCCCCGCCCCGGCACACCAGGCCACGAGACGTGGCCGGCCGACGCGTGGCAGCGCATCGGCGCGGCCAACAACTGGGCCGGGATGGCCGTGGACCAGGCACGCGGGCTCGTGTTCGTGCCCACCGGGTCGGCGGCGTTCGACTTCTGGGGCGGCAACCGCCTCGGCAACAACCTGTTCGCCAACTCGCTGCTGGCGCTGAGAGCCGACACCGGCGAGCGCGTGTGGCACTTCCAGTTCGTGCACCACGACCTGTGGGATCGCGACCTGCCGACCGCACCGGTGCTCGGCACGGTCACCAAGGACGGCCGGACGGTCGACGTGGTGATGCAGGCCACCAAGACCGGTGAGCTCTTCGTGTTCGAGCGCGAGAACGGGACGCCGCTCTGGCCGATCGAGGAGGTGCCGGTGCCGCCGAGCACGCTCAAGGGCGAGCAGGCCGCGCCGACGCAACCGCGCTCGACCTTGCCGCCGATCTCGCGGCAGGAGTTCTCCGAGGCGGCGATCACCACCCGCACGCCCGAGGCGCGGGCGTTCGTCGAGCGTCAGCTCGTCGGTGCAAGGCCGTACCACAAGTGGCAGCCGCCCAGCGAGGAAGGCACCATCATCTTCCCGGGCTTCGACGGCGGCGCCGAGTGGGGCGGGCAGGCGTTCGATCCGGCCACCGGCACCTTCTTCGTCAACGGCAACAACATGGCGTGGATCACCCACATGCTGCCGATCGACCGCTCGAAGGAGACCACGCACGTCGCGCGCGGGCGGCGGGCCTACCAGGTCAACTGCCTGCAGTGCCACGGGCCCGAACGCAAGGGCGACGCCACCCGCGCGATTCCTTCGATCGTCGACCTCGACAAGCGCCTGACGCGCGAACAGGTGGCCGACGTGGTCGCCTACGGACGCGGCCAGATGCCGATCTTCTCGTGGCTGCCCGAGGACGTCCGCAACGACATCGTGTCGTACCTGTTCAACGACACGCCGAAGCCCGGAGAGGCCACCCGCGACGAAGGGCTGCCGGAGATTCCGTACATCTTCAGCGGCTACACGCGCCTGCTCGACGACAAGGGCTTCCCCGGGATCACCCCGCCGTGGGGGACGCTGACCGCCATCGACGTCGGCAAGGGCACGATCAAGTGGCAGGTCACGCTCGGGGATCGCCCCGAGGCCCGCGGCCCCAAGGACCCGCCCACCGGCACGGAGAACTACGGCGGCCCGGCGATCACCGCAGGCGGCGTGCTGTTCATCGGCGCGACCAACGACGAGAAGTTCCGCGCCTTCGACATGACGACGGGCCGCAAGCTGTGGGAGGTGGCGCTCCCGGCCGGCGGCTACGCCACGCCGGCCACCTACGTGGTCAACGGCCGGCAGTACGTCGTGATCGCCGCCGGTGGCGGGAAGATGGGCACCAGGTCGGGCGACACCTACGTCGCGTATGCACTGCCCACCGCTGCGGCGACGCCGAGCCGCCCGCGGCCGCGTCCGAGACCGGCGCCCGCGCACTGACCGGGAGAGATCGCGATGAACGCCAACACCGTCCCGCGCCCCGCCACGTCCGTCGCCACGCCGACGCGCCTCCGCGCGCTCGACGTGTTCCGCGGCGTGACCATCTTCGCGATGATGCTGGTCAACAAGCAGGGCGCCCACGATGGCGGCTACGCGCCGCTGCAACACGTGCCCTGGCACGGCGCGACGCCCACCGACTGGATCTTCCCGTTCTTCCTGTTCATGGTCGGCGTGGCGCTGCCCTTCTCCATCGCGCGACGACGGCAACAGGGCGCGACCAACGCCGAGCTGATGAGGCATGCGGTGTCGCGGGCAGCCATCCTGTTCGTGCTGGGCATCTTCGACAAGAACTTCCCCTTCCTCACGCAGACGCTCGACACGTTCCGCATCCCGGGCGTGCTGCAGCGCATCGCGTTCTGCTACCTCGCGGGCACCGCGCTCGTGCTCTACACCTCGCGGCGCACGCAGGCGCTCGTGGCCTCGTCGCTGCTGGTCGGCTACTGGGGGCTGCTCGCCTTCGTGCCGGTACCCGGCCTGGGTGTGGTGCCGATGACGCGCGAGTTCGCGTCGCAGAACTGGGGCGCGTGGCTCGACCAACTGACGATGGGACGTCACCTCGGCTACGGTGGCCACACCTGGGACGCCAACGGCCTCCTCTCGTCGCTGCCCTCCATCGTCACGCTGCAGGCCGGGATCGTGGCCGCATGGGCGCTCGAGGGCGGCCTGACGAGGGCAGCCCTGTCGCGGCTCGTGTGGCTCGGCGTCGCCGGCGTGGCGGCCGGCTGGGTGTGGGGTGGGTTCCAGCCGCTGATCGGCCTGGCCATCCTGGGCGAGCCGTCGGTGCAGGGCGCATGGGTCTTCCCGATCAACAAGATGATCTGGACGAGCAGCTACGTGCTCTACACCGCGGGCCTGGCGTGGCTGTCGCTGGCCGCCTGCCTGTGGGTGCTCGACAGGCGTCCCACCCCGGAGGCGCCGGCCTGGGCGCGGCCGTTCGTCTACCTCGGTACCAATGCGATCACCGCCTACCTGGTGTCGGGCGTCGCCTCCAAGCTCCTGCACCTGTGGAAGGTCGCCGGCGCCGACGGCACCAGCATGTCGGCCTGGGACTGGGCGCAGCACCACGTGTTCGCCCCGCTCATCCCGAGCGTGCCGCTCGCGTCGCTCGTGCACTCGATCGCCTTCGCGCTGATCTGGGTGGCGATGTGCGCGTGGATGTACCGCCGGCGGATCTTCGTCAAGCTCTGAACCGTCCCTCGCCGTCCCCTGCTGGCGGTCGCGCGGCAATCCCCCGCCGATTCGCGCTCGTCCGACGCGCGCCATACGGGATTCACCTAGCGGCGCCCGCCGTCCCCCGATGGGCCTGCCGCGGCAGGCCGCCGATGATGGCCCGCGCACGGGAATTCTCCGTCGCACGCCGCGTGGGAGGGCCACCCGCGCGGCGCCTCGCAGGCCCGCACACAAGGATGGTCAGGGCATGACACTCACAGGACCGCGCATGAGCACGCCACTCGTAGCCTCTGTCCTCGCGCTCGGGCTCACCTGCGCCCCGCCGGCGCGGGCAGCCGTGATCTACGAGCACCTGCCAGAGGCCAACTCGAGGTTCATCTCGCATCACAATGCCTGGGGTCCGGTCCTGGCCGACGACTTCGACCCGGCGCGCTCCGGCAAGGTTCTCGAGGCCGAGTGGTGGGGATCGATGGCCACCTCGCCCCTCTGGGAGCTGACGCTGCACCGCGGACACCTGTCGGGCGGGCCCGGGAGCAGCGGCGAGCCCATCCCCGACCCGGCGTTCTTCGTGAAGACCTTCGTCAACGCCACCGGTGAGGATCCCGACGGCGACGGCGTCTACTACTACCGCACCAGCCTGCCCGGGACCTTTGCCGTCAACGCCGGGCCGCGTCCGTTCGGGTCGGAGTACTGGTTCAGCATCGCCAACGCCGACGACGAATGGACCTGGGCGATGGCAGGGGCCGGCCCGACGGTCGGCGACGAGCACTGGTACGCCGTACAGTCGACGGCCTCGCCGCTGCCGGTGTGCGAGGGAGGGCCGCACTGCGGTCCGTGGACGCCGCTGGCCGGCCATGACTTCGCCTACAGGCTGTCGGTGCCCGAGCCGTCGATGCTGACCCTGGGGGGCCTGAGCCTGATCCTCTCCGGCCTGAAGCTGCGGCGGCGCACGCGGCGCTGATCGGGATGCACCGGAGGCGACGGCGATCGCCTCCGGTGGTGTGACCGCGCCACGCCGTCAGCGGGCGACGAGTTCGAACTTGCGCGGGTAGCTGCGGTTGGAGTTCCACTGCGCGACGTAGAGCGCCCCGGCCTTGTCGACGTAGACGTCGTGCGGGTGGTTGAACGTCGCGTTGAAGGGCACCAGGGGCTTCAGCGTGCCGTTCTCGTACACCGGTGCCTCGCCGCCGACCGCCGACACGACCTTGTCGTCGCGATCCAGGATCAGGATCATCGCGTTGAGGCTGGCAATCGCGATGTGACCGTCGGCCATCGCCGCGATGTTGCTCGGCTGGGAGCCGGGCACGGGCACGGTGCGCAGCAGCTGCCCCCTGGGCGAGAACCACTTCAGCAGCGCATTGGCGCGATCGCACACCAGCAGCTCCGGCGTGCCGCGCCGGGTGTCGAGCCAGATGGCGTGCGGCTGCTTCAGGTTCTCGGGAGCCGTGCCCGCCCCACCGAACGTCTCGACGTACTTCCAGTCCGGGTCGAAGTGGTGGATGTAGTGCGAGCCGTACCCGTCGCTGATGTAGAAGTCGCCGTCGGGCATCACCGCCACATTGGTGGCGTGGTACTTGGTGAGGTCGGGATACTTCGCCGCGAGCGCATCCGGATTGAGGCGCTTCACCTCGCGCCCGTCGGGCGTCAACAGCGAGATCACCGACATCTGGTGATCGGTCACCCACAGCAGTTCGTCGCCGCGCCTGTCCACCTGGAACTCCAGGGCGTGGGCGGCCGGGAAGCGGTCCTCGCGCTTGGCGACGAAGGTGCCGTCCTTGCGGTAGGTGATGATGTTGTTCCGCTTGTCGTTGGTGAGCAGGACGATCTCGCCCGCGCGGTTCTCGGTGATCGCGTGGCAGTCCTCGACGGGGACCTTCGCGCGGTCGAGCCGCCCCCAGCCGACGACCTCCCGATAGCGGAAGCGCCCCTGCCCGAGGATCTCGGGCCCCGGGGCGGCAGCCGAAGCCGTGGCGGACGTGCCGAGGGCGGCGACGCCCGCCGTGATGGCGCCCGCGGCGCCCTTCATCATCGTGCGGCGGTTCATGCGCAGGACGGTTCTCCGGTTCGAGGAGCGGCCATTATGGATCACGTGGCCGCCGGCCGGACCGGGCCGCCCGGCGCGACTCGGCGAGGGGGGCGCATCCTGCGTCCGCGCGGGGCCGGTCCCGCCCCTCAAGAACGTCAGCGGCCTGACGATTCCATGCCAATGGAGTGTGTCCGCTGCAGCGTCGTGCCCCCGTCCCTCCCTGCCGCCCCGTCGAGCATCCTGGCCTTCACGGCCGTGCCGCACATCGGCAGCGCCATCCGCAAGCTCGCCCTCGATGCCGGCCTCACGGTCGATGTCCAGCCACATGGGCTGATCGCGCTCACCGTCCCGGATGACGCCTGGCGCCCGTTCCTCGCGGCGGTCGAGGCATCCACGTCGGTCACGGAACGACAGTCGGTGCGCTTCGCGGTCGCCGATCCGTCGGTCACCGATGCGATGGCCGTCGCGCAGCTCGTGTTCAGCGCCCGCACCGCCGAAGAGTGGTGCGCCGGCGCGACCTCGCAATGGGTGCGTGACGCCATCGTCGAGTCGCGGCTCTTCTCGCAGTACCAGCCCATCGTCGACGTCCGCACCGGTCAGCCCTACGGCTTCGAGTCGCTCCTGCGAGCCAGGCTCGAGGACGGCACGGTGGTGACCGCGCGCAGCATCATCGACGGCGCGCGTCGACTCGACCTCCTCTTCCAGCTCGATCAGCACGCCCGCCTGTGCGCGGTGCGCGGGGCGGTGAACGGCCTCGGCACGCGCCGTCTCTTCGTCAACTTCCTGCCCACCGTGATCTACAACCCGGAGCACTGCCTGGCGACGACCATGGCGGCGCTGAAGCAGAGCGGGTTGCGGCCCGATCAGGTCGTGTTCGAGGTCGTCGAGAGCGAGCAGATCGTCGACCGTGCCCACCTCGTGCGCATCCTCGACTACTACCGCGGTCACGGCTTCGGGGTGGCGCTCGACGATGTGGGCGCCGGCTACTCGTCGCTGAACCTCTTGTCGGAACTGAAGCCCGACCTGGTGAAGCTCGACATGGAGTTGGTGCAGGCCGCCCCCGGGGACGCCCTGCGCACCGGCATCCTCGAGGCGTTCGTGCAGTTCACGGAGCGGTTCGGGATCGGCCTCATCGCCGAGGGCGTCGAGGACGCCGAGACCGTCGAACGCCTGCGCGCGTGCGGGATCACGCTGATGCAGGGCTACCACTTCGGTCGGCCGGGGGAACTCGCCCCCCAGGCTCGCGACGCGGCCGCCTCGGCCGCCTGACGCACTCGCGGCGCCGCCGGCCAGGCCTCGCGGCCACGGGCGCCGGGTTCGGGGGCCTCAGCCGCCGGCGACGGCGCCGATCGACGCGTCGAGGATGTCGAGCGCCACCTGCGCCTGCGCGCGGGTCAGCACGAGGGGCGGCGACAGGCGCAAGGTGTTGCGGCCAGCGCCGAGGATCAGCAGCCCGCGGGCGAACGCCTCGTCGACGATCCGATCGCGCTCGGCCGTCGCGCGTGCCTTGGTCGCCCGGTCGGTGACCAGCTCGATGCCGATCATCAGCCCCTTGCCACGCACGTCGCCGATGAGCGCGTGCTTCTGCTGCAGGGCACGCAGGCCGTCGAGCAGGAACGCGCCGACGTCGGCCGCGTTGGCGATGAGCTGATCCTGCAGCAGCCGGATCGTCGCCAGCGCGGCGGCGCACGACACGGGGTTGCCACCGAACGTGCTCGCATGGGCCCCCGGCGTCCACTCCATCACGCCGGCCCTCGCGGTCGCAACGCCGAGCGGCAGTCCCGACGCGATCCCCTTGGCCATCGTGATGATGTCGGGCTGCACGCCGAAGTGCTCGATCGCGAACATCTTCCCGGTCCGGCCCATGCCGGCCTGCACTTCATCGACGATCAGCAGGATGCCGTGGCGCTCGGTGAGCGCCCGGAGCCGCTGGTGGAACTGCGGCGGCGGCACGATGTAGCCGCCCTCGCCCTGGATCGGCTCGACCACGAGTCCGGCCACTTCGTCGGGCGACACCAGGTGCACGAGCACCTTGTCCTCGAGGTACTCGAGGCACTCGGCCTGGCAGGTGTCGGGGGTCAGGCGCACCGGGCACCGGTAGCAGTCGGCGTAGGGCGCGTGGAACACGCCGGGAGCGGTGGTGGCGCCGAATCCCCTGCGCTGCACGCTCTTGCTCGCGGTCAGCGACAGCGCGCCCATGGTGCGGCCGTGGAACGAGCCGATGAACGCGATGAGGAACGGGCGCTTCGTGCGGTAGCGCGCCAGCTTGATGGCCGCCTCGTTGGCCTCCGCGCCCGAGTTGCCGAAGAACGACCGGCTCGGCCCCGGCATCGGCACGGCGTCGGCCAGGACCTCCGCCAGCCGCACCTGCGGCTCGTAGTAGAAGTCGGTGCCCGACATGTGGAGGTAGCGCTGCGACTGCTCCACGATCGCCGCCACGACCTCCGGGTGGGAGTGCCCCGTCGAGTTGACGGCGATGCCGGCCGCCAGGTCGAGGAACACGTTGCCGTCCACGTCCTCGACCATCGCGCCCTCGCCGCGCGCGATCACGAACGGATAGCCGCGCGTGTACGAGGGCGACACCACCTGGCTGTCGCGGGCGATGATCGCCTGCGCGTTGGGGCCTGGCAGGGGCGTCCTGAAGGTCGGGACCTGGGGCAGCGTGCTCATTTGCGTTTCCAGATGGTGCCGGTGGGACCGTCCTCGAGCACGACGCCGCGCCCGTCGAGCTCCGCGCGGATGCGGTCGGCTTCCGCGAAGTTGCGCATGCGCCGCGCCGCCACCCGCGCCGCGATGAGGGCGTCGAGTTCCTCCTGCGGGATCGGCGGGGCGGCGTCCTCGGCCCGCCGCAGGGCCAGCACGCCGAGCACGCGGTCACACGCCTCGAAGAACCCGAGCGTCGCCTCGGCCTGCCCCCGCGACAGCGTGCCGGCGTCGATGGCGGCGTTGGCCTCGCGCAGCAACTCGAACACCGCGCCGAGCGCGCCAGGGACATTGACGTCCGACAGCAGCTTGTCGCGGAAATCGGCGTGCGCCGCCTCGAGCCGGGCCTCCCAGCCCTCGGTGCCGGCGCCGCCAGCGACGCGCCCGAGCCGGCCGACGCAGTCCATCAGTCGCTTGACGGCCTCTTCGGCCTGCTGCAGCGTCGCCCACGAGAACCGCAGCTGCTTGCGGTAGTGCACCGAGATGAGCAGGTAGCGCAAGGCCGACGCGCGGTAGCCCTGGTCGAGGATGTCGCGGACCGTGAAGACGTTGCCCAGCGACTTGGACATCTTCTCGCCGTCGTCCATCAACAGGTGCTCGACGTGGTACCAGAACCGCGAGAACGGCTGCCCGGTGGCCCCCTCGGCCTGCGCGATCTCGTTCTCGTGATGCGGGAAGATCAGGTCGACGCCGCCGCAGTGGATGTCGATCGGCGCCGGACCGAGCAGCCGCAGCGCCATCGCCGAGCACTCGATGTGCCACCCCGGGCGTCCGGGCCCGACGCCGCAGTCCCACGTCGGCTCGTCGGGGCGGGTCGCCTTCCACAGGACGAAGTCGCGCGCGTCTTCCTTCTCGTACTTGTCGCTGTCGACCCGTGCGCCGGCGAGGATGCCGGCATGGTCGAGGCGCGCCAGTTGCCCGTACTGCGGCAGCGTCGCGATCTTGAAGTAGATCGAGCCCTCGCTCCGGTAGGTGTGCCCACGCTGCTCGAGGGCCGCAATCATCTCGGCCATCGCCTGCAGGTTCTCCGGGTCGGTGGCCCGCGGGGTGTCCTCGGGCGATTCCAGCCCGAGCGCGGCGGCGTCCTCGCGGAAGGCGTCGATGAAGCGCGTCGTGTACTCGCGCAGCGGCACGCCCGCCTTCTGCGACTCGATGATGGTCTTGTCGTCGACGTCGGTGAAGTTGGTGACGTGGTGCACCTGGTAGCCGGCGACGTGCCGCAGCGTGCGCCGGAGCAGGTCCACCGCCACGAAGGACCGGAAGTTGCCGATGTGCCCGCGCGCGTAGACGGTCAGCCCGCACGAGTACATGCGGACGGTGCCGTCACGCTGCGGGGCGAAGTCTTCTTCCTGGCGGGACAGCGTGTTGTAGAGGCGCATGGAGCACTCGAGGCCCGGACCCGTCGATGGCCCGGCGAACCGGGATCGCGCCGCGCGGCGCACGGCACACACGTCCCGGACTGGATTCTGGCGATGACACCGCGCGCCCGGCTCGCCGGCCCGCCCGGTGGCGACAGGTCAGGCGCAGCGACAGGAGATCCGACAGCGCACCTCGCTGCCGGCCACGTCGCATGCCACGTCGACGCCGTCCGTCGCCGTGAGCGCCGGCGCGACGGGCGTCCCGGTCGCCGTCCAGCGCAGGTCGCCCAGCAGCCGATCGCCGTCCCGATCGAAGGTCATCGCCACGTCGCCGGCCAGGTCGGCCCGGTGCGCGGTGACCCAGGCGACCACCTGCTGCACGGCCGCCGTGAAGGGCTGCGCACGCTCGGGCGCGCCGGCAATCGCCCCCACGCGGCCCACCAGCGCCTGCAGCGCCTCGGCCAACCGGCCATCGGGGGCGTACGTCACGGCCAGCGGCAAGGCAGCGGCGCCGTCCTCGTGGGGTTCTGTCATACGTGAGCGATTCTATAGCGAAAAGCGCTCGAAGACGGACCGGGCGGCCGCGACGTCGTCGCCGATCTGTCGCACCAGCGCCTCCACCCCGGGGAAGGCCTGCTCCCCCCTCAGGCGTTGCACGAACGCGAGCCGCACGCGGGCGCCATACAGGTCCGGGTTGACGTCGAGCAGGTGCGTCTCGACGCTGACCTGCCCCTGCGCCTCGAAGGTCGGGCGGACGCCGATGTTGGTCACCGCGGCGTGGATCCGGTCGTCGACGGTGAGGGTCGTCGCGTACACGCCGTGCGGCGGCAGCAGTTCGTTCTCGGTCGCGAGGTTGGCCGTCGGGAACCCGATCTGCCGCCCCCGCGCCGCGCCGGGCACGACGGTGCCGTCGATGAAGTAGTGATGCCCGAGCAGCGCCCCGGCCTCGTCGACCTTGCCCTCGGTGATCAGGCGGCGGACGCGCGTGCTGCTGACCACGAAGTCCTTGTAGCGGACCGGATCGATCTTCTCGGCACGGAAGCCGTAGAGCTGCCCCAGGTCACGCAGCAGCGAGAAGTTGCCGGTGCGATCGCGGCCGAAGAGGAAATTGCCGCCGACCCAGACCTCCGACACCCCGAGCCAGTCCACCAGCACACGGCGGACGAAGGTGTCCGGGTCCAGCCGCGACAGCTCGTGGTCGAAGCGCACCAGCGCCACCCCCTCGATGCCGGCCCGCGCCAGGGCCTCGATGCGCTGCGGCGTGGTCATCAGCAGCGGCGGGGCCTTGTCGGGCCGGAGCACCCGCGGCGGGTGCGGGTCGAAGGTCATCACCAGCGGGGTGCCGTGCCGCTCGCGCGCCTGCCGGGTGACCCGATCGAGAATCTTCTGGTGACCACGGTGGAGGCCGTCGAAATTGCCGAGCGCGACGACCGGATACGGCCACCGCCCCGGACGAGGCGCGTCCTCGGGGAACCGGATGACCTCCACGCGGAGGCGCGTGCCGTGTCGTACGTCCGTCATGCTGACGCCGCGGGAAGGGTCACGGGCAGGGTCACCGACAGGCCATCATACGCCAGCGCCATGCCCGCGGGCAGGCGCGCGTTGGTCGCCGCATGGCCGAGGTCGTGGCACATGTGCGTGAACAGCGTCTGCCGGGCGCCGATGCGCCGCGCCGCCTCGATCGCCTCCGGCAGCGAGAAGTGCGTCGGGTGCGCCCGCTCCCGCAGCGCGCCGATCACCAGCACCTCGAGCCCCTCGAGCAGGGCCCACGAGGTGTCGGGCACGTGGCTGCAATCGGTGAGGTAGGCGAAACCGCCGACGCGGTACCCGAGGATCGTCCGGCGGCCGTGGAGAATCGGCACCGGCACCCATTCGGTGCCGCCGACCATGAAGGGCGCCGACACGACTTCCGGCACCAACCGCGGCACGCCACCGCCGAGCTCGGACGGGGAACTGAACGCGTACGCGAAGATCCGCCTCAATTCGGCGATGGTGTGCGCGTCGCCGTGCACGGTCATCATGCCGCCGCCCCGCAGCGCGATGAAGCGGCGCAGCTCGTCGAGGCCGAAGATGTGATCGGCGTGACTGTGCGTGTAGACGACCGCGTCCACGCGGGTCAGGTCCCACGCCAGCGCCTGGCTGCGCAGGTCCGGTGTCGTGTCCACCAGCACCCGCGTCCCGTCGTCCTGCGTCACGACGATGGAGGCGCGGAACCGCTTGTCGGCCGGGTCGGGCGATCGGCAGACCTCGCAGCCGCACCCGATCATCGGGATGCCCTGCGACGTCCCCGTCCCGAGAAAGGTGACCTGCACGTTACGGCGTGACGATGCGGGAGGGCCCCTTCTTGGTGGCCTCCACGTACTTCATGCGGAGCTCGTAGAGCGCGCCCTCGAGCAGCCGACGCTCGTCGTCTGTCAGGTTGCCGCGCGTCTTCTCCTCGAGCATGGTCAGGACGTCGATGGCGTGGCCGGCCGACGTGAGGTTCACGGCCTTCATCCCGGTCATCGGGTCGGGCTGGTCGCCGAGGTAGACCGACGCCGCCAGCACCAGCCCCGAGATGTAGCTCACGAACGTCAGGGACGGGTCCGTCGGCTGGGTCATTTCCGGATGCTAGCATACGGCCCTTGACGCCTTCGCCTCCTCCCGGAGCCGGCGCGGCCTTCGCGCGGCTCGTCGAAATCATGGCCCGCCTGCGCGGGCCCGACGGCTGCCCGTGGGACCGCGAACAGACGCTGCGCAGCCTCGCGCGCTACGTGCTCGAGGAGGCCGCCGAGGTGGTCGACGCCATCGAGCGGGAGGACGCCGACGGCCTGCGCGAGGAGGTCGGCGACCTGCTGTTCGAGGGCGTGTTCCTGGCGCAGGTCAGCCAGGACACCGGCGGCTTCGACGTCGAGGCGGCGCTCGAGACGGTGTGCGCCAAGTTGATCCGCCGGCACCCGCACGTGTTTCCTTCGACTCGTCCTGCGGAGTCGCCAGCGACTCCGCAGGACCCGCTCAGGACGAGCGCCTCACTCACGCCCGGGCAGGTGGTCACCCAGTGGGACGACATCAAGGCGCAGGAGAAGGCCGAGCGCGGGCATGCGCCGGCACACCTGCTCGACGGCATCCCCCTGGCCGAACCGGCCCTCGCACGGGCGCGGACCATCTGCAGCCGCGTGGCGAAGGTCGGCTTCGACTGGCCGAACGCCGAGGCGGTCCTCGACAAGCTCGATGAGGAGACGCGCGAGGTCCGCGCCGCGATGGCCTCGGGCGATCGCGACGCCGTGGAGGACGAGATCGGCGACATGCTGTTCGTGATCGCCAACCTCGCCCGCAAGCTCGACGTCGACGCCGAGACTGCCCTGCGCCGCGCCAACCTCAAGTTCAGCCGCCGCTTCCGGGAGGTGGAGACACGCCTCGCGGAGGCGGGCCTGTCGCTCGCACAGGCGACGCTGGACCAGATGGAGGCCGAATGGCAGGCCACCAAGCGTGCCGAGGCGGCCCGGGGCCCAGGCTCCCCTCCCCCTTCGCCATCGTCCTGACCAGCAGCACGCGGCCGTTGGTGGCCAGTTGGATGGCGCCGGCCTCGTCGGTGCGCAGCAGCGGGATGCCGGCTTCGCCCAGACGACGCAGGACCGAGCGCGCCGGGTGGCCGAACCGGTTGCCACGGCCAGCCGAGGCAATCGCGAGCGATGGCCGAAGCGATGCAAGCAAAGCCGCTCCGGTCGAGGACGCGCTGCCGTGGTGGCCCAGCCGGAGCACCGTGATGGGCGCGCGGGCCACCGATTCTCGCCAGCGGTCCTCCGCCGCCAGCCCGGCATCGCCCGGCAGCAGCACGCCGACGTCGCCGTAGCGCACCCACAGCACCACCGAGTCGTCGTTGCGGACGCGCCGCCGCTCCCAGTCCGGACGCTCCGGGTGCAGGACCCGCACGTGCACGGGGCCGTCGCCGATCACCTCTCCGGCCGCCAGCGCGCGCTCCCGGGCGCCGACCCTTGATGCCGACGCCGACACCGCCGCGACCCGTGCGTCGCCTGTGACCGGCACCCCGACCCACGACTCGCGCGGCCGGAACACCTCCATGACGGCAGGCATCCCGGCGGCGTGGTCGGGATGCGCGTGCGTGACGATCACGCGGTCGATCCGCCGATGTCCGAGAGCCCACAGGGCGGGGACCGTGACGCGCTCGCCGATGTCGAACGACTCGCTCACGCTGCCGCCCGCATCGACCAGCCACGTGCGGCCCGACGGAAACCGGATGGCCGTGGCCTCGCCCTGACCGACGTCGAGCGCGGTGATCACCAGCCACGGCTCCTGCGGCCACGCCGCCCGCTGCCAGCCTGCCGCCGATGCCCACGTCCACGGTCGCGGCGCGCTCCGCTCCGGCCCGCCCGACACCATCACGGCCACCGTGAGGGCGAGCGTGGCCGTACACGCGATCGCGGCCGCGGTCCTCGCTCGTGATCGGGCGCGCGAAAGAACAACCGGGGTCTGCTGCGGCAACCGCCGCCCCCGCAGTGCGAGGCACACCCCGGCGACGGCCGCGTAGTGGGCGACGATCACGAGGACGTGCGGCGGCGGGACACGCCGGACGAGCCACGGCGCGAAGAGCAGCACGTCGCCGCTTCGCAGCAACAGCCGCACGCCCATCGTCGCGACGCTGCCGGCCAGGTCAGCGGCCGACGCGCTCACCCATGACGCGGGCAGCACGGCCAGGCCCGCCACCTGCACCCCAGCCATCGCGGGAATGGCCACGAGGTTGGCCAGCAGGCCTGCTCCCGTGACAATCCCGAACCACCGCGCCGAGACCGGCAGCAGGACGAGTTCGACCGCACACGTCGCCGCGATCATCGTCACCATCGCGACCATGAGCCGGGAGGCAGCCGCGCCCACCTTGCCAGGCTGGCCGCCCGTGGCAGCGGCCAGGGCCGGCCAGCAGGACGCGAAGCCGACCAGCGCCAGCGCGGCACCGAACGACAGCAGCGCGCCAGCGTCGTGCCACGCCAGCGGCGACAGCGCGAGATGGACCGCGGCCGCGACGGCGAGCGCCTGGCTGGCGCTGGTGCGCACGTCCCACCAGCGGGCCGCCAGGACCACCACGGCCACCAGCACCGCCCGCACCACGGAGGCACCGCCATCCACGACGCTGGCGAAGGCGAACAGTCCTGCCGCCAGCCACGTCGACGCCGCCCGTGCCCCGGCGCCGGCGACCCGTGGCACCCACACCAGGAGCCCCAGCCAGATGCCGACGTTGCCACCCGAGATCGCCACCACGTGGTACACGCCGGCGTGCTGCAGGCGCCGCACCTGTTCGGGCGGCAGCGCGCGCCGATCCCCGATCAGGATGGCGGTGACCACCGCCGACGCCTCCGCGTCGCCAACGTGGCGCGCCACCTGCGTACGGACGTGCCGCCGCACCAGCGCCGCCCACTCCTCCCACCACGGCCCGGACTGCATGGACACGAGGGCCGCGCTGCGGATCGTGCCGAACAGGCGCAGGCCCTGCCGCGCCAGGTCGCGCTCCGCGTCGGGCCGCCCGAAGTTGCGATACGGGAGCGGACGACGCAACGACGCGACCGGCGCCTCGAGGAGGCGCCCCCGCGTCCACGCCGCGAGGTGACCGTGCGCCGCCTCGCCGGCGACGGTGACCCGCACGCCGATCGAGGCCGGCCTCCACGCCCCGTCCCACTGCACGCCGCGCACCTCCAGATCGAAGGCCACGCCACCCGCGGGTGTGAGCCACGCGTCGCGACGGAGCACGCCGCGCACCCGCACGGGATCGCCCCCGCCGGTCCGCGCCTCCATCTCGCGCACGTCGGGCCCCGAAGGCGTCCAGGCACTCACGTCGGCGTGCCCGGCCCGCGCCGCGCCCAGCAGCATCGCGCCGATCACCGCCACGCCGAGCGCCAGCGAGCGCGGGCCTCGCCACCCGGCTCGACACGCCAGCAGCACGAGCCACGCGCCGGCCAGCGCAAGGCGCACGGCCCCCTCGGTGGTGCTGACTGCGAGAGGGCCGAGCACGGTTCCGGCGACAAAGGCGACGACGAGGCAGATGCCGGCAGGCACGCCCCGTCAGGGCGCAAGGCCCGTGCCGCGGCGGAGACGCCCCGACCCGGCGCATTCCTGTGGGCGCCTGCGGGTGCGTCGCAGGAACTGCCACGGCGAGGGCACGGCGACATGTCGAGATCTGCCCCCGCTGCGGCGGACCGCATCGACCGGCGCGACGCCCACTTCCTCACTTCGCGCGCCCCCGCCCGCACCTCCGCGCCCGGCCAATCGCGATCCCGATCCGCGATCCCCCGATCCCCGCTCCCCGATACTCAATCCCCCCCCAAACAGCACGAGGCGCCCCGTGCGGAGGCGCCTCGTGCGTAAGTGTCGGCCGTGGGTGTCGGGCGCTGCCGACGCGACGTCAGACCGTGGTGGCCACCGTGCCGTGGTACTCCTGCAGCGAGCGCACGTCGAGGCCCTGTTCGCGCAGTGCCCTGATGGCGCTCACCGTGGCGGCGCCGCCGGTGAGGGTGGTGATGCAGGGCACGCCCTGCATCATGGCCACGCGACGCACGCTCCGGTCGTCGAAGAACGACTCGCGCCCGAGCGGCGTGTTGATGACCAGCTGGATCTGCTTGTTGACGATGCGGTCGCCGACGTGCGGGCGCCCCTCGTTGATCTTGTAGACCACCTCGACGTCGAGGCCGTGGGCGCGCAGGTACGCGGCCGTGCCACGCGTCGCCACCAGCCTGAAGCCGAGCGCGGCCAGGTCGCGGGCGATCGGCACGACGTTGGCCTTGTCGTCGTTGTTGACGCTGATGAACGCCGCGCCCTCGAGCGGGAGCTTCTGGCCGGCGGCGATCTGCGCCTTGGCGAAGGCGGTGCCGAAGGTCGCCGCGCCGCCCATCACCTCGCCCGTGCTCTTCATCTCGGGTCCGAGGATCGTGTCGACACCCGGGAACCGCACGAACGGGAACACCGGCGCCTTGACGAACACGCCGGTCACGCCGAGGTCCTGCACCAGGCCCAGGTCGGCCAGCGACTTGCCGGTCATCACCCTGGCGGCGACCTTGGCCAGCGGCACGCCGGTCGCCTTGGACAGGTACGGCACCGTCCGCGAGGCGCGCGGGTTCACCTCGAGCACGTAGACCGTGTCGTCCTTGATCGCGAACTGCGCGTTCATCAGGCCGATCACGTTCAGCGCCCGGGCGATGCGGCGCGTGTAGTCCTTGATCGTCTCGAGGTGCTTCTCGGCGACCAGGTAGGTCGGCACCACGCAGGAACTGTCACCCGAGTGGATGCCCGCCTCCTCGATGTGCTCCATCACGCCGCCGATGACGACGCCCCCCTGGCCGTCGGCCACGGCGTCCACGTCGAGCTCGAAGGCGTCCTCGAGGAAGCGGTCGATGAGGATCGGCTTCTCCGGCGACACGTCCACGGCGTTGGCCATGTAGTTGTCGAGGGTGCCGGCGTCGTAGACGATGGCCATCGCCCGGCCACCGAGCACGTACGACGGGCGCACGACCACCGGGTAGCCGATGCGCGCCGCCACCTCGCGGGCCTCGTCGCGGCTGGCCGCCATGCCGTTGGCCGGCTGCGGAATCCCGAGGTCCCAGAGCAGCTGCGAGAAGCGCTCGCGATCCTCGGCCAGGTCGATCGAGTCGGGGGACGTGCCGATGATCCGCACGCCCGCCTCCTGCAGCGCCAGCGCCAGCTTCAGCGGCGTCTGGCCCCCGAACTGGACGACGCACGACACCTCGCCGCCGGCCGACTTCTCGCGCTCGATCACCGCCAGCACGTCCTCGAGCGTGAGCGGCTCGAAGTACAGGCGGTCGACCGTGTCGTAGTCGGTCGACACCGTCTCCGGGTTGCAGTTGACCATCACCGTCTCGAAGCCCTCGTCGCGGGCCGCGAAGGCGGCGTGGCAGCAGCAGTAGTCGAACTCGATGCCCTGGCCGATGCGGTTCGGACCGCTGCCCAGGATGACGACCTTCTTGCGAGGCGTCGGCTCGGCCTCGCACTCGCGCTCGAACGTGCCGTACAGGTACGGCGTGAACGACTCGAACTCCGCGGCGCAGGTGTCGATGCGCTTGTAGACGTTGCGCAGGCCGAGCTCCTCGCGCTTCTCCCGCACCGCGCCTTCGTTGACGTCGCAGAGCCGCGCGATGTCGCGATCGCCGAAGCCGTTGCGCTTGAGGGTCCGCAGCAGGTCCTCCGACATGTTGCGCAGGCCGATGTCGCGGGCCATCTTCCCGAGCTCGACCAGCTCCTGGAACTGCTCGAGGAACCACGGGTCGATGTGCGTGAGCTCGTGCACCTGGGCGACCGTCCAGCCGCGCTCGAGCGCGCGGAAGATCGACCACATGCGGCGGTCGTTCGGGATCACCAGCGACCGGCGCAGCGCCTCCACCTTCTCCTCGTCGTCGTCGACCGGCTGGCCGAACAGCGACGCGCCGTTGCTGGCCAGCTCCAGCGAGCGGATGCCCTTGAGGAACGCTTCCTTGAACGTCCGCCCGATGGCCATCGCCTCGCCCACCGACTTCATCTGCGTGGTGAGCGTCGCGTCGGCGGTCGGGAACTTCTCGAACGCCCAGCGCGGGATCTTGCAGACGATGTAGTCGATCGTCGGCTCGAAGGACGCCGGGGTCACCCGCGTGATGTCGTTGGGGATCTCGTCCAGCGTGTAGCCGAGCGCCAGCTTGGCGGCGATCTTCGCGATCGGGAAGCCGGTGGCCTTGGACGCGAGCGCCGAGCTGCGCGACACGCGCGGGTTCATCTCGATGACGATGTAGTCGCCGTTGGCCGGATTGACGGCGAACTGGATGTTGCTGCCGCCGGTCTCGACGCCGACCCGCCGGATGATCCGCCGCGCCGCGTCGCGCAGGCGGTGGTACTCGCGGTCCGACAGCGTGATGGCCGGCGCCACCGTGATGGAGTCGCCGGTGTGCACGCCCATCGCATCGACGTTCTCGATCGAGCAGATGACCACGAAGTTGTCGGCGTGGTCGCGCATCACCTCGAGCTCGTACTCCTTCCAGCCGATCACCGACTGCTCCACGAGGATCTCGTGGACCGGGCTCAGGCTGATGCCGCGCTCGCAGATCTCGCGGTACTCCTCGAGGTTGTAGGCGATGCCGCCGCCGACGCCGCCCATCGTGAACGACGGGCGGATGATCGCCGGGAAGCCGACCTCCGCGATGCACTCGAGCGCCTGCTCGAGCGAGTGGACGACGGCGGAGATCGGCACGGGGATGCCGATCTCCTTCATCGCGTCCTTGAACTTCAGGCGGTCCTCGGCGAGCTCGATGGCGTCGATCTGCGCGCCGATCAGCTTCACGCCGTGCTTCTCGAGGATGCCGGCCTTGGCCAGCGCCACCGCGAGGTTCAGCGCCGTCTGCCCGCCGACGGTCGGCAGGAGCGCGTCGGGCTTCTCGCGGATGATCACCTGCTCGACCATCTCGACGGTGAGCGGCTCGACGTACGTGCGGTCGGCCAGCTCCGGGTCGGTCATGATCGTCGCCGGATTGCTGTTGATCAGGACGACCTCGAGGCCCTCGCTGCGGAGCGCCTTGCACGCCTGGGTGCCGGAATAGTCGAACTCGCAGGCCTGGCCGATGACGATCGGGCCGGAACCGATGACGAGCACGCGGGAGATGTCGGTACGGCGGGGCATCTAGGCGCGCGCCTCCATGGCGTCGAGGAACTCGCGGAACAGGTAGTCGGCGTCGTGGGGCCCCGGCGCCGCCTCGGGGTGGTACTGCACGCAGAAGATGGGCCGCGTCCTGTGCTTGAGCCCCTCCACCGTGTGGTCGTACAGGTTCACGTGCGTCACCTCGACATCGGCCGGGATGCTCTCCGGGTCGACCGCGAAGCCGTGGTTCTGCGAGGTGATCTCCACCGCGCCCGACGCCACGTGCTTGACCGGATGGTTGGTGCCGCGGTGGCCGAACTTCAGCTTGAACGTGCGGGCGCCGAGCGCCTGCGCGAGCACCTGGTGGCCGAGGCAGATCCCGAACACGGGCACGTCGGCGGCCGCGAGGGCCTTCGCGTTGTCGACCACGTACGGGAGCGCCGCCGGGTCGCCGGGGCCGTTGCTGAAGAACACGCCGTCAGGGGCGTCCTTGAGCAGCTCGCCCGCCGGCGTCGTCGCCGGGTACACGCGCACGTCGATGCCGTGCTCGGCGAAGCGACGCAGGATGTTGTACTTCATGCCGAGGTCGTAGGCGGCCACCTTGAGGCGACGGCCCGCACGCCGCTGCGGCTCGAGGATCAGGTCGCGCGCGACGGTGGCGCCAGGCTCCTCGGTCGGCTTCCAGTCGAACGGCGCGGCACACGTGACGTCCTTGACCAGGTCGAGCCCGGCCATCTGGCGGGCGCTCCGCGCCTTCTCCACCAGATCCTCGCCCCGCACCCCTGCCCCGGTCGCGATCACCCCGCGCATCACGCCCGACGAGCGCAGCACCCGCGTGAGCGCTCGCGTGTCGATGTCGGAGATCGCGACGATGTCGTGGCGCGTCAGGTACTCCTTCAGCGTCGACTCGGAGCGCCAGTTGCTCGCCACGCGCGACTCCTCGCGCATCACGAAGCCGGCCACCTGCGGCGCGCGCGACTCCATGTCCTCGGGGGACACGCCGTAGTTGCCGATGAGGGGGGCCGTCATCGTGACGATCTGACCGGCGTACGAGGGATCGGTGAGGACCTCCTGATAGCCGGTCAGGCTCGTGTTGAAGACGACTTCGCCACTGGTCTCCCCCGTGGCGCCGGCGGCCACGCCTTCGAAGACCTGGCCATTCTCGAGTGCGAGTAGCGCTTTCATTCCTGTTCCTGCTGCAACGTGGCCTGTACCCGGACGCGGGTGCCGCCGATGACGGCCACCCGCCCCTCCCAGGGCTTGAATCCCGGCGCCTCCACGCGAACCGTGTGCGCCCCCTGCGTGAGCCCGGGCACTGCCGCGGGCGTGCTGCCGTAGTACTGGCCGTCGATCGTCAGCCGCGCCTGCGTCGGCGTCGACACGACGAAGATGCCACCCGTGCGCGGCGCCTCGGGGTCGGGGCTGGTCGCGGGCGCTCGGGCCGGCGGCACCGCCCCGGTGCCTTGCGCCGTCGACGAGGTGGGGGCCGGCGCGGGCGGGGTGGCGGGCCGCGACGGCGCGGCCCCCGAACCGGCCGGCGGCGCGGCCGATGCCGCCTGGCGCACGAGATCGACCGAGAGCGAGGCCACGGGTTGGCCGACGGCCAGCACGACCTGGCGCTCGACGGGCTCGAACCCCGGGCGCGTGATCGAGACGGTGTAGGGTCCGAGCGGCAGGTCGCGCAGCACCACGGGGGTCTCGCCCCGGAGTTCCCCGTTGACCCTGACTTCTCCCGAAGGAGACGACCGGATCAGCACGCGGCCGGTCGCCACCGCAGGCGCCGCGGCCGGCGGGGCGGCGCTCGGTGGCGGAAGTGCGGTTGCCGGCCGGGCCGGACGCGCCGCCTCGGTCCGGGGCGAGTCCCCACGGGGCATCACCGGCGCCTGCGGCACCGTCGGCGGGCGCGACGCGGCCGGCGGGGTCACGGCCCCGGCCCGTGGGTCAGGCGCAGGGCGCGGCGATGGCGCCGCCTCATCCGGCGGGGGCGCCGTAGCCGTCGTGGGGGCGGTCGTTGGCGGCGCCTGCAGGCTGCGCCACGTGCCATAGCCGGCGGCGACCACCGCGAGCACCACCGCAAGCAGCAGCCAGACGCGTCGCGACGGCGCGTCGGCCGGTTCCGGGGTCCAGGCCGGCAGGGTGGCATCGCTGGTGTCGTGGTCGTCGAGCCGCCACGTCGGCGCGGCGGCGTTGGGCGGCTCCTCGGCGGGCCCTGCGGAAGACCTGAGGACGAGCGGGTCCTGATCCTGCGCCTCGGCGGGCACGTCGGCCACCAGCCACTCCTGCTCGGGCTCCTCCTCGGCGGTCGGGACCACCTCGGCGCCCGCAGGCTCCTCGACGGCAGCCAGCGCGGTGTCCTCTTCCTCCGGGAACAGCGACAGGGCCACGCCCTCCGGGTCCTCGATGGGCTGGACCGCGATGTCGCGGGAGGAATCCACGGCCGGCGTGGCGAGGATCACGCCTTCCCGGGCGAACCGCGAGAGCGCACCGGCCTCTGCCGGCGCCTGGTCGCCGGCCAGCGCCAGCAGCCAGGCCTCGACGGAGGCGAATCGCTGGTCGGGATCGGGGTGCAGCGCACGCACGAAGACGTCGTGGAGGCGCGCGTCCTCGGTGGGCGTCTCGGCCAGGGTCCACCGATCGAAGGCGGGGATCGTCCCGGCGATGAGGCGACGGCCCGACAGGGCGTCGAGAGCCAGCATGGCCAGCGAGTACTGGTCGGCGCGCGCGTCCCAGGGGCGGCCCGACGCGCGCTCCGGCGCGGTGAAGGGGACGCGAACCGGGGCCTGCATGTCGAGGGACTCGAGGACCGGCGCCACCCCGACGCCGGTCAGCATGCCGCCCTCGTCGGTGATCAGGACGTCGCGCGGATGGATGGCGCCGTGCCAGACGCCCGCGTCGTGCGCTGCCTGCATGCCGGCGGTGATGGCGCGCAGCCACGGCAAGGTCGCCTCGAGGCTCTGGCGGCCGCCGCGCAGGCGTCCCTCGACGGTCGGCGCCGTCACGACCGGCGAGGTCAGGTAGACGCCCTCGGGGCTGAGCCCCACCTCGGTCAGGGGCAGGAGCGCCGGATGTTGCGGCAGCGCCAGCCGGACCCGTTCGAGGTGCTCGGCCAGTTGCGGACCGTCGCCGGCGATCTCGGTGATCAGCTTGAGGACCTGCAGGCGTCCGCGTTCGTCCTCCACGAGCAGCCGCGGCCCCAGCGTCCCGGACGCGAGGACACGCCGGACGCGGAACGGTCCGACCTCCTCAGGCGGCTGGAACAGGGACGAGGGGTCGTGGGTCAGGGCAGGGACTCTCCTGCGCGAGGGCTCGCGCGGGCAGACAAGGCTGCATTATAGCAAGGGGCGAGGGCCACCGACCCGGCCGTGCCTTGACACCCGTGTGGCCCTTTGCGACAGTGGACCTCCTGTGCTCCCAGACTCGACCACGCAGGCCGCTCAGCCTCAGGGCATCGACCTGCGACAGTGGTCGGGTTCGCGCCTGAGCCTCGACTACACCTACCGTCACGAACCGCTCGCCCGCTTCTACGCCGGCGACCCGGCCGACCCCGAGGCCTGGCGGGTCGCGATCGCCCGCGCGCAAGCGCATCCCCGTGAGCGGGACCGCATGGTCGCCGTGCTCGAGCGGCAGTTGGAGCAGCGCCGGGCGCCCGATCAGGCACGCGCCGCGGCGCGCAAGTTGGCCGACCCTCGCGCGGTCGCCATCGTGACCGGCCAGCAGGCGGGCCTGTTCGGCGGTCCGCTCTACACCCTGATGAAGGGACTCACGGCCGCGCGCCTGGCCGCCGACATCGAGGCGACGTACGGCGTGCCCTGCGTGACGGTCTTCTGGAACCACGCCGAGGACCACGACTGGGAAGAAGTCGCCTCGGCCTGGGTGCTCGACGCCGAGCTGCAGGTGCACAAGCTGACGGTCGGCGGCATCGAGGGCGACGGGCACGTCCCGGTCGGACAGGTGCACCTCACCGAGGACATCACGCGCGTCCTCGACGAGCTCGAGACGCTGCTGCCCCGCACCGAGTTCACCGACGAGACGATCGCGCAGCTGCGACAGTGTTACCAGCCCGGCACGGGCATGGCCGACGCGTTCGGGCACCTGCTCGACCTCCTGCTCGGTCCGCTGGGCGTCATCGTCTTCGACGGCAGCGATCCGGCGGCCAAGCCGCTGGCCAGCGCCATCTTCCAGCGCGTGCTGGCTCACCCTGGGCACACCCGGCAACTGGCCACCGACGCCGGACAGGCCCTCATCGCCGCCGGCTATCACGCCCAGGTCCTCGCACAACCGGACGGGACCGCCCTGTTCTCCATGGCGGACGGCCGGATTCCCATCAAGTACCGCGACGGCCAGTTCTTCGTCGGCGACACGGCGGTCGACGCCGACGCGCTGCGACAGGACGCAGCCGCCCATCCCGAGCGCTTCAGCCCCAACGTGCTGCTGCGCGCCGTCGTGCAGGACACCTTGCTGCCGACCATCGCCTACGTGGCGGGGCCCTCGGAACTGGCCTACCTCGGGCAACTGAAGGACGTCTACGCCTTCCACGAGACGCCGATGCCGCTCATCGTGCCGCGCGCGACGGGCACGGTGCTCGATTCGGCGGCCCAGCGCTTCCTGGCGCGGACCTCGCTCGAGCTGAAGTCCCTGCAGGCGCAGGACGAGCACGTGTTGAACCAGTGGCTCGAGGCGCAGTTGCCGCCGTCGCTGGAGCAGGCCCTGCAGGATCTGGCGCGTGCCATCGACGAACGCATCGCGGTCCTCGCCGCGGAGGTGCCGGCGCTCGACCCGACGCTCGAAGGCGCGGTGAAGTCGTCGCAGGGGCGCCTCAGCCACGAAGTCCGGGCGCTGCACACCAAGGTCATCACGGCGGCCAAGCGTCGCCACGACACGCTGCGGCGCCAGTTCGCGCATGCGCAGCACCTCGCGTTCCCCGGCGGGCACCCGCAGGAACGTGTGGTCTGCCTGGCCTGGTTCATGAACCGGTTCGGCCCGGCGCTCGTGCCCCGGTTGTACGAGTGCCTGCCCACCGAGGGCGGCAAGCATTGGCTCCTCCAGCTCTGACGCGGAGGCGCCGACGGCGGCGCTGGCCCCGCATCCTCCTCGCGGTCCTGCTCGGCCCGTTGCTGGTCCTGGCCGGCACCTTCGTCTACCTGTACCGCAGCGTCGCCGTCGAGGTGGACGCGCGCCTCTCGGGCCTGCACGATCGCGTCGCCCCGCGCGTCTATGCACGGCCCTTCGTGCTCCGCCGTGGCCAGGCCCTCACGGCGCAGGAACTCGACGACCGCCTCGACGACCTCGGCTACACCCGGAAGGCGCGGGCCGACGAGCCGGGCGAGTTCGATATCTCGGGCGCCGAGGTGCGGCTGGTGCCGCGCGGCGGCACGGCGGAGGGCCAGCTGGTGCGCGTGACGCTCGCGCCCGACGCCTCGGGCAAGGCGAGCCACGTCGGCGCGCTGGTGCTCGCGCGGGCCGGCGAGGCGGAGGCCGTGGAGCTCGAGGCGCCGCTGCTGACGGCAGTGGCCCCGGGCGGCCGTGGACGACAACGCCAGCTCCCGCTCGCGCAGTTGCCCAGGTCGGTGGTGCAGGCGGTGCTGGCCATCGAGGACCGGCGCTTCTACTCGCACCCCGGCGTCGACGTCATCCGCACCCTCGGGGCCATCGTCACCAACCTGCGCGGCGACAAGCCGTACCTGGTCGGCGGCAGCACGCTCACGCAGCAACTGGTCAAGAACTCGTTCCTGACGCCGGAGAAGACCTACACCCGCAAGCTTCGCGAGCAGGTGATGTCGCTGGTGCTGGAGCGTCGGCTCACCAAGGACGAGATTCTCGAGCTCTACCTCAACGACGTGTACCTCGGCCAGCGCGGCTCGTTCTCGGTGCACGGCATGGCCGAGGGCGCGCACCTCTACTTCGGCAAGGACGTGAGCAACGTCACGCTGGCCGAGGCCGCCATGCTGGCCGGGATCATCCAGTCGCCGGCCGCCTACTCGCCGACGCGCCACCCGGAGCGGGCGCGCGAGCGCCGCGACGTGGTGCTGCGCGCGATGGCCGAGGCCGGCTACGTGTCGCGCGCCGAAGCCGAGACGGCGATCGGGACGCCGCTGGTCACCGCCGCCGGCACGGTCGATGCCGAGGCGCCGTACTTCGTCGACCACGTGGCGCAGTTGATCGGCGAGCTCGTCGAGCTCCGCGCCTCGGCCACCCGCATCGAGGTACACACCACGCTCGACCTGCACCTGCAACGCCTCGCGCAGGACGTGGTGGCCACGGGCGTGGCCGACATCGAGGCGCGCTTTGCCAGGAAGGGCAAGTCGCGCGGCCCCCTGCAGGCCGCGCTCGTGGCGGTGGACCCGCGGACCGGCGAGATCCTGGCAATGGTGGGCGGTCGCTCCTACCAGCGATCGCAGTACAACCGCGCCACCACCGCCAAGCGGCAGCCCGGGTCGACCTTCAAGCCGTTCGTGTTCCTCGCCGCCTACGACATGGCCCTGCGCGAGGGCCGCACCGACCTCACGCCGGCCACCGTGCTGTCCGACGAGCCGGCGACGTTCCTGGTGAACGGCCAGGAGTGGGCGCCGCACAACTACGACGGCACCAACGACGGGCTCATCACGGCCCGCCGCGCCCTGGCCCGCTCGCGCAACCTGGCGACGATCCAGATGGCGGAGTTGACCGGCTACCAGACGATTGCCTCGCTCTGGCGGAGCATCAAGCCCGGATTCACGGCGCGCGCCTATCCGTCGATCGCCCTCGGCGTGTTCGAAGCGACCCCGCTCGACATGGCCGAGGCCTACACGATCTTCCCGAACCTCGGGGAAGTGCGTCCCCTCAAGGCGATCGCGCGCCTCGAGGTGGACGGCGCGACGATACCAACGCCGGAAACGGCGCGGCCGCGGCACGTCGCGCAGCCGGCGCCGACCTTCCTGGTCACCAACATGATGCGCAGCGTCCTGAACGAGGGCACCGGGGCAGCCGCCCGCGCCGCCGGCTTCGCGCTCGACGCGGCCGGCAAGAGCGGCACGACCAACGACCTGCGCGACGCCTGGTTCGTCGGCTTCACACCCGAACTGCTGACGGTGGTCTGGGTGGGCCTCGACGACAACACGCCCGTCGGCCTGAGCGGCTCTCAGGCCGCGCTGCCCATCTGGACGGCCTTCATGAAGCGGGCGCTGGCCGGCCACCCGAATCGACCGTTCGCGGTCCCGGACGGCGTGACCTTCGTCGAGATCGACAAGGACACCGGCGGTCGCGCCGGCCCGTTCTGCGACAAGCCGTACAACGAGGCGTTCCTGGTGGGGACCGAGCCGCAGACCCTCTGCTACACGCACCTGGGCGTGCCGGGGGGCAGCCTCACGGGTCCCCAACTCCTCCAGGTGCCGGCCACCGCGCCCGTCCCGTCGTCACAGCCACAGGCGTCCCCAGTCCCGTGATGCCCCCAGGGGCACGGCGGGTGCCCGACGCCCGGTGCCCGGTTCCCGGTTCCCGTATACTGTTGCGTCTGTCTTTCCCCGAGGTTGCCCTTTGAAGTACGTCGTTCCCGTCCTCCTCGCCCTCTCGATGGGCGTCGCCTGCAATCGCACCGAATCCAAGGCCGCCGCCAACCAGGCGCCGGCGGACGCCGCCGCCCAGCCGGCCGCCGCACCCGGTGCACCTGCGGGCCAGCCCGGCCAGCCGGGCCAACCCGGGCAGCCCGCGGCGCCGCCGGTCAAGCCGGTTCCCGCGCAACTGCCCACGGTCGTCGCCCGCGTCAACGGCGCCGACATCCCGGCGGCCGACCTCGAGAAGGCCGTCCGCAACCTCGAGGCCAACGCCGGACAGCAGGTGCCCGCCGAGCGCCGGAGCGAGATCTACCGCGGCATCCTCGACCAGCTCGTCGAGATGCGGTTGCTCGAGCAGGAGGCGGCGGCGCGCAACATCAAGGCGACCGATGCCGAGATCAACGCCGGCATCGACCAGATGAAGAAGCAGGCGCCCAACGCCGAGGCGTTCGCCAAGGCCCTGGCGTCGCGCAAGATGACCGAGGCCGACCTGCGCGCCGAGGCCCGGCAGCGTCTCGCGGTCGACAAGCTGCTCACCGCCGAGGTCGAGCCCAAGGCCGCGGTGACCGAGGCCGACATCGCCGACTTCTACAAGAAGAACCCGCAGTTCTTCATGCAGCCGGAGTCGGTCCGCGCCAGCCACATCCTGCTGAAGGCGGACACGCCCGAGGCCAAGGCCGCGGCCAAGACCAAGGCCGAGGATCTGCTGCGCCAGATCAAGGGCGGCGCCGACTTCGCGGCCCTCGCCAAGCAGCACTCCAACGACGGCAGCGCGGCCAACGGCGGCGACCTGGGCTTCTTCCCGCGCGGCCAGATGGTCAAGCCGTTCGAGGACGCCGCGTTCGCCCTCAAGGCCGGTGAGGTGAGCGGCGTGGTGGAGTCGGAGTTCGGCTACCACATCATCAAGTCCGCCGAGCACCGTCCGGCCCGCACGGTGCCCCTGGCCGAGGTCAGCGATCGCATCGCGCAGGCCCTGCGTCAGCAGAAGCAGCAGCAGCTCGCACAGGAGTTCGTGCAGCAGCTCAAGGCCAAGGCCAAGGTCGACGTCCTGATGTGATGACCAGCCTGTTCGGGGCCATCGACCTGGCCCTCGCGCGCGGCGAGGCGGTGGCCCTGGTCACCATCGTCCGGGCGCAGGGCTCGACGCCGCAGCGCGTCGGCGCCCGCATGCTCGTCCACGAGGACGGCCGCACGCTGGGCACGATCGGCGGCGGGTGCTACGAACAGGACGCGTTGGGCAAGGCCCGGCTGGCCCTCCAGACCGGGCGTCCGACCCTCGCCCACTACGACCTCAACGACGACTTCGCCGAGGAGCAGGGGCTCATCTGCGGAGGCCAGATGGACGTGTTCATCGACCCGATCGCCCCGACGCCCCGGGTGTGCATCATCGGGGCGGGTCATGTCGGCTACCACACGGCCCACCTGGCCGCCAACGTCGGCTTCCGCGTGGTGGTCGTCGACGATCGGGCCTCGTTTGCCGACCCGGCGCGCTTCCCCACCGCCGAGCGCGTGGATGTCGCCGACATACCCGCCTGGCTGCGGACCGCCGACATCGGCCCCCGCGATTACCTGGTGATCGTCACGCGCGGGCACCGCGAGGACCTCGACGCCCTGCGCGCCGCGCTCGACCGCGACACTGCGTACGTCGGACTGATCGGCAGCCGCGCCAAGATCGCTCGCCTCTGCGCCCGGCTCGCGGAGGACGGCGACGACGCGTCGCGCATGGCGCGGGTGCATGCGCCCATCGGGCTCGACCTCGGCGCCGTGTCGCCCGAGGAGATCGCGGTCAGCATCGTCGCCGAGCTGATCGCGCATCGTCGCGGACGGCTGCAGCCGCGCACGTCGGCCGACGAGGCCGACCAGGCACGCGCCGCCAGGCCGATGCAGTGGCGCCCGCCCGCCATCCGGTGACGGCAACCGGGGACAGCAGGCTGCAGGCCGTCGGCTGTGGGCTGCCGGCGGTAGGCTGTAGTCCGTAGGCTGCAGGCTGTAGGCTGTAGGCTGTATGCCTGCTTTCGGCCGCGCGTTCCTCTCCGAGTTCCCGCTCGACCCGTCGATCACCTACCTCAATCACGGCACCGTCGGCGTCACGCCGTCGCGCGTGCTGGCCGCGCAGCAGGCCATCCGCGACGAGATCGAGCGACAGCCCAGCCGGTTCCTGTTGCGTGAGCTGCACGCACCGGCCACCTCGGTCGGCTGCCCGCGGGAGGAGACACCGCGCCTGCGCGTCGCGGCCGGCCAGGTCGGCGCCTTCCTGGGCGCGCAGGCCGACGACCTCGTGTTCGTCGACAACATCACGACCGGCGCCAACGCCGTGTTGCGGTCCTTCCCCTTCGAGCCCGGCGACGAGCTGCTCATCACGGACCTGGGATACGGCGGCATCGCGGCGGTGGCGCGCTTCGCCACCCGGGAGAAGGGCGCCCACGTCACGACGGCGACCATGCCCTGGCCGTTCACGCCCGAGGGCATCGCCGACGCGATCGTCGAGGCGGCAGGACCGCGCACGCGACTGGCCGTGGTCGACCACATCGCGGCCGACAGTGCCCTCGTGCTGCCCGTCGCCGACATCGTCGCGCGCCTGCACGACAAGGGCGTGGCCGTCATGGTCGACGGCGCCCACGCGCCCGGCGCCATCGCCGTGGACATCGCCGCCATCGGCGCCGACTGGTACGTGGCCAACCTGCACAAGTGGATGTGGGTGCCGCGCAGCAGCGGCATCCTGTGGGCGGCTCCCGAGCGTCAGGCGTCGTTGCACCCGGCAGTCATCTCCTGGGGGCTCGACCTCGGATTCACCACGACCTTCGACCTGCCGGGCACGCGCGACCCGTCGGCGCACCTGGCCGCACCGGCCGCGATCGCCCTGTTCGAGGAGTTGGGCACCGAGGCGGTGCGCGCGTACAACCACGACCTGGCATGGCAGGCGGCGCACCACGTGTCGGAACGCTGGGGCACGGCGTTCACCACGCCCGAGTCGATGATCGGCACGATGGCCACCGTGACGCTGCCTGCCTCGCTCGGCACGACGCGCGACGACGCGCTGCGGCTCCGGGATGCGCTGCTCCTCGAGGACGGCATCGAGATCCCGGTGCACGCCTATCGCGGCCAGTTGCGGGCCCGCATCTCGGCACAGGTCTACAACGACATGGACGACATGGAGCGGCTCGCCGACGCGATTCTGAAGCGCGCCGCCGTGCGCTGACGGCCGTCGTCATTCCCCTCATGTCCTCACTCGTCCTGCGGGGCGCCACGGTCCTCACGATGAACGACACCCTCGACGTGATCGAGGGGCCGGTCGTCGTGCGCGACGGGCTGATCACGCAGGTCGGAGGCGCCGAACCGCCCGGCGTGCCGACCATTGACGTCTCGGGCTGCCTCCTGCTGCCCGGTTT
Organism: Luteitalea sp. TBR-22; assembly: GCF_016865485.1. Lineage (NCBI taxonomy): Bacteria > Pseudomonadati > Acidobacteriota > Vicinamibacteria > Vicinamibacterales > Vicinamibacteraceae > Luteitalea > Luteitalea sp. TBR-22. Next base: position 3,918,575 of record NZ_AP024452.1, read on the forward strand.
CGTGCAGACGCATGTCCACCTGTGCCAGACGCTGTTCCGGGGGGCGGCCGACGACCTCGCCCTTCTGGCGTGGTTGCGGCAGCGCGTGTGGCCGATGGAGGCGGCGCACGACGAGGCCTCGCTACGCGTGAGCACCAGCCTGGCCGTCCACGAGCTGCTGCGGACCGGCACCACGAGCGTGCTGACGATGGAGACCGTGCACGACACGCACGCCGTCCTCGAGACGCTGGCAGCCAGCGGCCTGCGAGCCACGGTGGGCAAGTGCCTCATGGACCGTGACGATGCCGCGCCGGCTCGCCTCAAGCAGCCGGTGTCGTTGGCCATCGACGAGGCGCTGCGCCTCCGCGCCGCCTTCGATGGCGCCGCCGGTGGGCGCATCCGGGTGGCGCTGGCGCCGCGCTTCGCGGTCTCCTGCACGCGCGAGTTGCTCGAGGCGACGGCCGCCGTGTCGGACGCGCACCGGATGATCGTGCACACGCACGCCTCCGAGCAGCGCGACGAGATCGCCGTGGTGCGTGCCATCGCCGGCATGGGCAACCTGGCCTACCTCGCGGACACGGGCCTGGCGACGCCGCGCCTGTGCGCGGCGCACTGCGTGTGGGTCGACGAGCAGGAGCAGGCGCTGCTGGCCGAGCGCGACGTCAAGGTGATGCACTGCCCCGGGAGCAACCTGAAGCTCGGGTCGGGGCTGGCGCCGGTCACGGAGATGCGGGCGCGGGGCATCACCGTGTCGCTGGGCGCCGACGGCGCGGCCTGCAACAACCGGCTGGACATGTTCGACGAGATGCGCCTGGCCGCGACGCTGCAGGCGGTACGGCTGGGGCCCGGGGCGTTGCCGGCCCGCGACGTCGTCTGGATGGCGACCCGCGCCGGCGCGGCCACGCTCGGACTCGAGGAGGAGATCGGGCAGGTGGCCGCCGGCTTCCGCGCCGACCTGGTGGCGGTCGACGTGAGCGGCCCGCTCGTGGCGCCGTCGGCCGACCCGTACTCGACCCTCGTTTACGCCAGTCGGGGCAGCGACGTGCGCCTGACGATGGTCGACGGCGAGGTGCTGGTGCGGGAGGGGATCCACCAGCGGATCGACCCGCAGGCCCTGGCCCACGACGCCCGCATCGAGGCCAGCCGCCTGTTCGCCCGGGCCGGCCTGTGAGGCGCGGCCCGACCTCTCGGCTATAATCAGGGGCGAGTTGGCACTCTCTCCCCACGACTGCTAATGGCGAACTCGAACTCCTCTCGATCGAGCGCGCTGCCGGCGGATGTGCCGGAGCGCTACCAGCGCCTCCTGGCGACCCTCGTCCGTGCGTACATCGAGCACGGCGAGCCCGTGTCGTCGCTGTGGCTGGCCCGCGAAAGCGGCCTCGACGTCTCGTCGGCCACCGTGCGCAACGTGCTGGGCCGGCTCGAGGAACTCGGCTTCGTGCGCCAGCCGCACACCTCGGCCGGTCGCATCCCCACCGATCAGGGCTATCGGTTCTACGTCGACCTGCTGTTGCACAGCCGACGCCCGTCGCGGGCGGTCAGCGAGCTCGAGGGCCGGTTGCGCAAGGCCGGCGGGATGGGCGAGTTGCTGGAGAACGTCTCGCAGGAGCTCTCGCGCGCCTCCCACCACATGGGCTTCGCCATCACGCCGGGCCAGCAGGAGGCGACGCTCAAGCACGTCGACCTTGTCGCCCTCGACGCGCGGCGCGTGCTGGTCGTGGTGGTGTCGGGCTCGGGGCACGTGACCCACAAGGTGGTGGAACTGCCCGACCCGGCCCAGCCCTCCGAGCTCACCCAGGCGGCCAACTACCTGAACGCCGAGTTCGCCGGCCTGCCCGTCGCCGAGGTGCGCGAGCGCATCCTCGAGCGGCTGCAGGAGGAACGCGCGCTGTACGACCGGTTGCTGGCCCGCGCCCTGCGGCTCGCCTCCGAGACCCTCGGCGAGGTCGCCACCGGCACCCAGGTCTTCATCCACGGCACCTCCTCGCTGCTCGAGGCGGCCGGCAATGACGATGTGCGAGTGCCGTTGGCGACCCTGCGGGCGCTGCTCGCGATGATGGAGGAGAAGCACCGGCTCGTGCAGATCCTCGGCGAATACCTCGACGGGCCGGGGCTCACGGTGGTCATCGGCACCGAGCACACCGAGCCCGGCCTGCAGAATCTGAGCCTCGTCGCGTCGACCTATTCCGACAGCGGGCGCCAGGGCATGATCGGCGTGATCGGCCCGACCCGCATGCGGTACTCCCGGTCCATCGCCGCCGTCGACAGCGCCTCGCGCGCCGTCACGCGCGTGTTGATCGGCGACACGACGGGCGGAGACCCCTCATGAACGACACGCACGTGCATCCCGCGGCCGAGGCCGCTCCCGACGACGCCGCCCAGGCGGGGGACGCGACCGAGCTCGACGTGCTCCGCAAGGAGCGCGACGAGGCGGCCGACCGCCTGCTCCGCCTGCAGGCCGAGTTCGACAACTACCGCAAGCGCCAGGATCGCGAGCGCCGTGAACTCGGCGACCACTTCGCGTCCGAGCTCCTCGGCGAGTTCCTGCCGGTGCTCGACGACGTGGAGCGCGCGCTGGCGGCAGCCACGGCCTCCAGCGAACCCGTCCTGGCAAGCCACCGGCAGGGCCTGGAACTGATCCACAAGCAGTTCCTCGAGTTGCTGAAGCGCCGGCAGGTGGTGCCCATCGAGGCGGTCGGCGCCGACTTCGACCCGAACGTCCACCAGGCGGTCGGCCAGGAGGTCAGTGCCACGCATCGCGAGGGTGAGGTGATCGAGGATCTGCGCCGCGGGTACCGCCTCGGCGACCGCCTCCTGCGGCCGTCGATGGTGAAGGTGGCCACGCGTGGCTAAGCGGGACTACTACGAGGTCCTCGGCGTCGAGCGCACCGCGACCGAAAAGGAGCTCAAGAGCGCCTACCGCAAGCTCGCGCTGCAGTACCACCCCGACCGCAACCCGGGCGACCACACGGCCGAGGAGAAGTTCAAGGAGGCCGCCGAGGCCTTCGCCGTGCTCGGCGACAAGGAGAAGCGGGCGGCGTACGACCGGTTCGGGCACGCCGGCGTCGGGGGCGCGGGCGGCCCGCAGTTCGACCCGAGCACCTTCGCCGACTTCGGCGACCTGTTCGGCGGACTCGGCGACGTGTTCGGGTTCGGTGACCTGTTCGGCGGCGGCGGTCGTCGTCGCGGTGGGCCGCGGCGCGGCTCCGATCTGCGTTACGACCTCGAGATCACCTTCGAGCAGGCGGCGCGCGGCCACGAGATGCAGCTGCAGATCCCGCGCGAGGAGACGTGTGAGACCTGCAAGGGATCGGGCGCGGCGGCGGGCACCTCGCCCGAGACCTGCAGCCAGTGCAGCGGCTCGGGCCAGTTGCGCTACCAGCAGGGCTTCTTCACCGTGGCGCGGCCGTGCGGCACCTGCCGCGGCACCGGCCGGGTGATCGCGTCGCCGTGCGGCACCTGCCGCGGCGCGGGTCGCGTCACCCGCGAGCGCAAGCTCACGGTGCGCATCCCGGCTGGCGTGGCCACGGGGCAGCGCATGCGCCTGAGCGGCGAGGGCGAGCACGGCACGGGCGGCGGCCCGCAGGGCGACCTGTACGTCGTGTTCCACGTGGCCGAGCACCCGTTCTTCCACCGCGAGGGCGACGACCTGCACTGCGAGGTGCCGGTGCAGTTCACGACGCTGGCGCTCGGCGGCACCGTGCACGTGCCGACGCTCGACGGCTCGCACCCACTCGAGATCCCCGAGGGCACGCAGCCGGGCACGAGCCTGCGCGTCAGGGGCAAGGGCATGCCCAACGTCTCGGGCCGCGGCCACGGCGACCTGCACGTGATCGTCGGCGTGCACGTGCCCAAGAAGCCGTCGCGCGAGGTGCGCGAGGCGCTCGAGGCCCTGCGCGCCGTGCTGCCCACCGACACCGGCGATGCCGCCGCGCGCGATCGCGGGCAGGAGGACAAGCCGTTCTTCGAGCGCGTCAAGGACATGTTCGGCTGAGTCATGTCCACCAGAACCTGGCCGGTGCTCCGGCTCGCATTCGCCGCCCCGCTCGACGAGGCGCGGCAGCAGCAGTTGTGGCTCGACGTCGACGACTGCGGCGCCTCGGCGCTCGACGAGGACGGTGACGTGGTGTCGCTGCACTTCACTGCGGCAGCGGATCGCGACGCGGCGCTCGACCTGCTCGCCACCCGTGGGTGGCTGGCGCAGGCCGCCATCACCACCGAGGACGTGCCCGACGAGGGCTGGGCTGCCCGCTCGCAGGCCAACCTGCCCGCCGTGCGCGTCGGCCGCGTCGTCGTGGCGCCGCCGTGGGACCTGCCGTCGCCTGACGCCCTCGGCGACGCCCTGCTGATCGAGATCGAGCCATCCACCGGCTTCGGCACGGGGCATCACCAGTCGACGCGGCTGTGCCTGCGCGCCCTGCAGGCGCTCGACCTGGCCGGCCGGCGCGTGCTCGACGTCGGCACCGGCTCGGGCGTGCTGGCCGTGGCCGCATGGAAGCTGGGCGCGGCCGAGGCGGTCGGCGTCGACAACGATCCCGACGCGGTCGAGGCTGCCGAGGACACCCTGCGTCGCAACGCCGTGCCGGCGGGCGCCGTGCGAGTCGAGGTGCGCGGGCTCGACGACCCTGCCCTGCTGCCAGCCGACGTCGTGTGCGCCAACCTCACCGGCACCCTCCTGCGCCAGCAGGGAGCGCGCGTGCAGCGCCTGGTGGCGCCCGGCGGCCGCGCCGTGCTGAGCGGCTTCACCGAGGACGAGGCCCGCTGGGTGCGCGAGGCCTTCGACGACTGCGACGTCGAGGCCACCCACGAAGAAGAGTTCTGGATCGCTTACGTCATGCGCCGCCGCAGCGCCGCGTCCCAGGCGTAGCGGATCACCGAGAGCGCCGCCAGCGCCACGTGCTCGGCCCGCAGCGTCACCGGCATCATCGTCCAGGGACGCCATCCCGCCGCACGGGCGGCGTCGACTTCCTCGTTCGTCCACCCGCCCTCGGGCCCGATCGCCAGCGCCGTTGCCTGCGGCGGGCTCGGCACCTCGCCGCCGTGGTCGCCCGACACGGCGGGCTCGGCGAGCCAGAGCCTCGTGGGCACGTTCGTCAGCGCCGTGCCGACCGCGTCGGCCAGCTCGCACGGCGCCGCGATCGTCGGCAGCACGGCGCGGCCGCACTGCTTGGCCGCGGCGACGGCGACCCGCTGCCAGCGCTCGTGGGCGGCAACGGCGGCCCGTGCCGGGACGTTGGTGCGCGCGCTCACGACCGGCAGGATCGCCGTGGCCCCGAGCACCGTCGCGTCGCGGACGACCGCGTCCATGGCGTCGCCCTTGAGCAGCGCCTGCACGATGACGATCGGGGCGGGCGGCTCCGGGGCGGCCGCGCGGGCCCCCTGCACGGCGAGCACGCTTCCCCCGGGTGCGACGCGCTCGACGCGCGCCGCATGCAGGGCGCCGCGGCCGTCGAACACCTCCACCGCGTCGCCCTCGCGCAACCGCAGCACGCGCGCGAGGTGCAGGCTCTCGCCGGGTGGCAGCACCACCGTCGGTGCGTCGTGGGTCAGGTCCGGCGCGAAGAAGCGATGAGGCACGGCGTCGTGAAAGGCTGAGGGCCCCCGTCCGCCGAAGCGGCGACGCCGAGAGCCGGGAGGACTTGCCCGCCGAAGCCTTGGCGAAGGCGGGTATACTCAGGCCCCGGCATGCTCTTCAAGGGCCAGACCCTCGGCAAGTATCGCATCCTGTCACCACTGGGAAGCGGCGGGTTTGGCACCGTCTACCTCGCGCGCGACACCTGGCTGGACAAGCAGGTGGCCATCAAGGTGCCCCACCGGCAGGGCCTCGACTTCTCCGAGCTGCTCCGCGAGCCGCGCCTGCTGGCCAGCGTCAACCACCCCAACATCGTCGCGATCACGACGGCCGACAAGCAGGACGACGTCTTCTTCATCGTGATGGAGTACGTCGCCGGCGAGACGCTGGAGAGCGTACTGGAGCGTGAAGGTGCGCTCGACCTGCCGCGGGCGCTCGACTACACCGTGCAGATCGGCAATGCCGTCGACCACGCGCACAAGCAGGGCGTGATCCATCGCGACCTGCGGCCGGCCAACGTGCTGGTCTCCGAGAACGGGATGCTCAAGGTGGCCGACTTCGGCACCTCGCGCTTTCTGGAGATCGCCGCGCACGGCACGACGGTGATCGGCAGCCCGGCGTTCATGGCGCCCGAGCAGTTCCAGGGCAAGGCCGTGTTCGCGTCGGACCTGTACTCGGTGGGCATCACGATGTACCAGATGCTCACCGGCGAGTTGCCGTACGACCCGCCGCCGCCCTCGGCGCTGCACAAGCTGCTCACCGGTGAACTGGTGACGCCGCCGCGATCGCGCAATCCCGCGATCCCGCGCCGCCTGAACGACATCATCATGAAGTGCCTGGCGCCGCAGGTGGCCGACCGGTACACGCGTGCCGCGGACCTGCTCGACGACCTGCTCGCCGCCAAGCCGGTCATCCTGGGCACGCCGGGACCGCGCGCCATCGCCGACCTCGGCCTCGACGACGCGGGGCGACCGGCGCGGACGGCCGCCCCTCCCCTGCCACGTGCGGTGAAGTACCAGGACCGCGAAGCCGCCCGTAACTGCTGGCACTGCCGGCGGCCGCTGCACAACCTCGCGACCCGGTGCCCCTTCTGCGGGGAACAGCAGTAATTTGAAATTGGAAAATTTGAAATTCACGTGGGGCGCGGCTTCGCCGTCGCCCCTCGCGACGCCACGCGCGGCACGGCCGACAGGCCGGCCGCCGATCAATTTCAAATTTCAAATTAACGGGGCACCTCGGACAGCTTCACCACGGCCCCGCCGCGCGCCTTGCTGATGTCGGCCGCCTCCATGAACGCCAGTGTCTCCACCGTTTCCTCCGGCGAGACGGGCGGCTTGCCCGTGCGGAAGAACTCCATGACGCGCACCAGCAGGCCGTAGTAGCCGGCCCGCCGCTTCGTGCCGTCGGGCAGGGGCATCTCGGAGGTGCCGGTCACCACGTCCTTCTCGCCGAACACGGTGTGGCCGTACGTGCCGTACTTGCCGCCGCGCACGCCGCGCACGGTGCCGACACGTCCGTCGGCCCAGGTGCCGGTCACGACGTCGGCGGTCGCGGTGCTCGTGCGGCTCACCGACACGCAGCCCGGCCCCATCAGCTGGTAGAGGGTCTCCACCGCGTGCACCCCGTACCAGAACAGGTCGGGGTGGTGCGGCTCGAGCGTCGCCGGCCCCCAGGTCGAGGCGCCCAGGACGGCGCCGACCCGCGCGGTGTCCTGCAGCATCAGCACGTCCTCGACGTACCGACGCGAGGAGGCGCTGAACACCGGCACGTTCCCGGCCTTCGCGAGGCGCACGATCTCGGCCGCGTCCTTCGTGCTCGCCGCCATCGGCTTGTCGATGAACAGCGGCTTGCGGGCGGCAATCACCGGGCGGGCCTGCGCCAGGTGCGGCCGCGCGTCCACGCTCTCGACCATCACCACGTCGACCTTCGGGAGCAACGCCTCGATCGACCCGACGATCTCCACCTTCCACTTGTCGCGCAGGTCGGCGGTGAACTTGTCGACGCGCGTGGCGCTCGCCTCGACGTCGGGGCTGCCGCCCTTGAACGCCGCCACGACCCGTGCGCCAGGGATGTGGTCGGGGTTGGCCGGGTCGTTGAGGATCGAGGTGAACGCCGTCACATGCGACGTGTCGAGGCCGATCATGCCGACGCGAAGCGGCGTGCCGGTGGCGACCTGCGTCGCACCGGCGGCCGACAGACTGGTGCGCCAGACGGGGGTGGTGGCCGCGGCGGCGCCCGCGAGGAGCCCGCCAATCAATTCACGTCGTGTCTGCATCGAGAAAGCTCAGGGCTTGTGGCTTACGGCTTACGGCTTACGGCTTACGGCTCGGGAATCGTGGGGCCAGGGTCAGGTCCAGAGGGCGCGCGGTCCGGTGCCCGGTGCCCGGAACCCGGTGCCCGCCTAGGTGAAGATGTACGGATACCGCTGCGGGCGCGACAGCCACCCGTTCGCTTCGTCGTCGTCGTGGAAACGCTCGCGCCGGGGATCCCACTTCAGCGTGCGGCCGGCGCGCATGGCCATGTGGTGCAGCAGGCAGGCAGTGCAGGAGCGGTGCCCCACCTCGACCGGGGCGATCGGTTGCTGCCGCGTCCGGATGGCCTCCAGCCAGTTGCCGTGCTGGTCACGGCTGTCGATCAGGTGGACCTCGTCGGGGCCGATCACCGAGGTCAGGATCTTCCTGTCGCTCGCATCGAGCGCCTTGGGATTGCCGCGCCACGCGTCCGGTGCCGTGCCGCTCAGGCCGCCGCCGACACGATTGACGAAAATCCAGCCGTCGGTCCCGATGAACTTGACGCCATTGGTGATCGAGTCGCTCACCGACATCTGCACGCCGTTGGCGTACCGCGCCTCGGTGCGGAAGGGACCATGCACATCCCACACGCCGGACTTCGGGAACTCCGCCTTGCCCCAGATCTCGACGGGGCCGGTGTACTCGGCGTCCATGCCCCAGTGCGCCGTGTCGATGTGATGCGCGCCCCAGCCGGTGATCATCCCGGCGCCGAACTGCTCGCACCGGAGCCAGCCCGGACGTTCGTAGCCGACCTGCGGGTGCACGCGCTTCTCGACGTACGGCACGTCGGGCGTCGAGCCGAGCCACATGTCGTAGTTGAAGTGCGCGGGCGGCGGCGTCGCCGGTTCGTCCTGGCCGGCCGGGTCGGCCGCCAGCCCCACTTCGACGCGCGTCAACCTGCCGATGCGTCCGTTGCGCACGAGTTCGCACGCGTAGCGATGCTGCGGCAGCGAGCGGTTCTGGCTGCCGAGCTGCAGGATCCGACCGGTCCGCTGCACGGCGTACGAGAGCGCCCGCCCCTCGGCGATCGTCAGCGAGGCCGGCTTCTGCAGGTACACGTCCTTGCCGGCCTCGACCGCGGCGATCGCCAGCGGCGCGTGCCAGTGGTCCGGCGTGCTGATCAGCACCGCGTCGATGTCCTTGTTCAGGAGCAGCTCGCGGTAGTCGTCGTACATCCTCACGCCGTCGTACGACGAGCCCGACTGCTTCGCGTAGAAGTCGTTCACGAAGCGCTTGCCGTCCTCGAGGCGACGCCGGTCGAGGTCGCACACGGCCATGATCCGGGCCGAGTCGAAGGCCAGCGTGTCGGGCATGTCGTGGTCGCGCGAGATGCGCCCCACGCCGATCGCGGCGACGTTGATCCGGTTGCTCGGCGAGGTCTTGCCGAACACCGTGGAGGGAACCAAAGCGGGCGCGACGACGCCGAGGAGGGGCGACGCCGCCGCGCCCATCCCGGCTGACGCCAGGAAAGAGCGACGGGTGACGGAACCGTTGCGCGACATGCGACCTTCCGTGAACGGGACTACTTGCCGAGCACCGGGCTGGTGGCCCGTGCCTGCGCCTCGAGCACCAGCTGCGCCGCAAGGAACGCGTGGGCCTGCGGCATGGCCGTCTCGGTCCGGTTGACGATGTCGTCGAGGAGGCGCGCGCCATACGGCAAGGGCGTGTCTCTGGCCTCGATGTAGCGCGTCTCCTTCTGGTCGACGAGGAACAGGTGGCTGCCACCCGGCCGCCCGGCGAGGTCGACGTTCGGGCGGACCTCGATGTAGCCGTCGGTGCCCATCACCGTGAGGCGCGAGTCGCCGAACGACTCCACGCCGCCCGGCGTGAACCAGTCGACCCGGAAATAGCCAGACCCGGCATCGCTGCGCAGCATGGCGTCGCCGAAGTCCTGGAAGCGCGGGCGGTCGGGATGGTGCAGGTTGCCCACCTGCGCGGCGACCACCTCGGCGCGCTTCGCGCGCGTGAATGCCAGGAAATAGTCGGTCTGGTGCGTGCCGAGATCGGTGATCACGCCACCGAACTGCTCGGGATTCCAGAACCACTCGGGGCGGTTGGCGCCGAGCCGGTGCGGCCCGAGCCCCATCGTGTGGAGGACCGTGCCGATCGCCCCCGCGTGCACGAGTTCGACGGCCCGCTGGGTGGCGGGGCTCTCGAGCCGGCCGCCGTAGAGGATCGAGTAGATCCGCTTCGTCTCGGCCTGCACCCGCCGCACCTCGGCCAGTTGCGCCAGCGTCGTCACGCCGGGCTTGTCGACCATGAAGTCCTTGCCGGCCTTCATCACCCGGATGCCGAGGGGCGCGCGCTCGTTCGGGATGGCCGCGCTGACGACGAGCTGGATGCGTCGGTCGTCGAGAATCTCCTGCTCGCTGCGTGCCACGGTGGCCTGCGGGAACCGCTTGGTGAACGCCGCCAGCAGGTCGGGCTCCCTGGCGTACACGGCGACCAGTTCGCCCCCGTGCTTCAGGACCGTCTCGACCTGGCTGTACACGTGCCCGTGATTCAGGCCGATGGCGGCGAACCGGACGGGCGGGCGGGCTCCCGAGGAGGGCTGCGGCGCGGCCAGCGTCTCGCTGCGAAGGCGGCGGCCGCCCCGCGCCGGTTCGAAGGCGCCGGCGGGCAGCATGGCCATCGCCGCTCCGGAGGTGGACAGGGTATTGATGAAGGTGCGTCGGTTCACGGACTCCTCGGGCCTCCTGGCGCGTCGGCCGGCCGCGGGCCGGCCCGACAGGCTGTCGTGTGCCGCCTAGCCTATGCGATCTCGCCTCGCCTGATCACGGGCAACGGAGCCCGTGGTGGCCCGGTCGGCACCCGTCGTCGAGAGGCGCCGATCGGCACGTCGTGAGACAAACGCGCCGCTGCGGGAAGGCCGGCGGGCACGGGCGGGCCGAGGCGCCGGCCATCGCCGTTCATGCGCGCTGCCCCCCTGCCGATTGGCAGGGAGGGCCAGTCATGCACCTCAACGACCTCCTCACCCACGCCGTCCGCAGTGGCGCGTCCGACATCCACATCAAGGTGGGCAGCTACCCGATGATGCGGGTCGACGGCGTGCTGATGGTCGCCAACGAGACCCGTCGCCTCGAGCGCGACGACACCGAGACGATGGCCGCCACGGTGCTCAACGTCGAGCAGCGCAAGTACTTCGTCGCGCACCAGGAAATCGACGCGGCCTACAGCATCGCCGGCCTCGGCCGCTTCCGCTGCAACGTCTTCACGCAGCGCGGCACCATCTCGCTGGTCATCCGGGTCATCTCGACGAAGGTCCCGACCGTCGACGCGCTGGAGCTGCCCGACGTGCTCAAGCGGATCGCCGAGGAGGAACGCGGCCTCGTGCTGGTGACCGGCACCACCGGCTCGGGCAAGAGCACGACGCTCGCGGCGATGATCGACCACATCAACGAGCGGCGCTCCTCGCACATCGTCACCGTCGAGGATCCGATCGAGTACCTGCACCGCGACCGCAAGTCGATCGTCAACCAGCGCGAGATCAACGTCGACACCAAGTCGTTCGCCCACGCGCTCCGCTCGGCCCTGCGCCAGGACCCCGACGTCATCCTGGTGGGCGAGATGCGCGACCTCGAGACGGTCGAGACCGCGCTGCTCGCGGCCGAGACCGGGCACCTTGTCTTCTCGACGCTGCACACGCTGGACGCCCCCGAGAGCATCAACCGCATCGTGGCGGTCTTCCCGCCGCACCAGCAGCGCCAGGTGCGCCTGCAGCTGGCCAGCGTGCTCAAGGCGGTCGTCTCGCAGCGCCTGCTGCCCCGCGCCGCCGGCGCCGGGCGCGTGGCGGCCGTCGAGGTGATGATCAGCACCCCGTTCATCCGCGACTGCGTCGCCGACAAGGACAAGACGCACCTGATTCACGGCGCGATCGCCGCCGGCACGTCGCAGTACGGGATGCAGACGTTCGACCAGCACCTGTTCCTGATGTACACGCGCGGCATCATCAGCTACGACGACGCGATGCGGTACGCGTCCAACAAGGACGAGTTCAAGCTGAAGGTGCAGGGCATCTCCACGACCACCGACATGGCGCGCGACGAGATGCTGCACGCCTCGCTCGGCCGTCCCGGCGGCTCGCCGGAAATCACGCGCTTCAGCAGCTAGTCCGCCCCGCCGCCCTGGGGGACGTGGCGCACGTTCCCCGCTCCCGTTGGTAGGATCGCGCCGTGCCTCGCGAGTCGGTCCCGCCCGATCCGTACACCTACGGCCTTGCCGCGCTGGGGCGTCGAGAGCTCACCGAGCAGCAGTTGCGGGCGCGGTTGGCGCGTCGTGGCTGCGCCCCGGACGCTGTCGACGCCGCGATGGCGCGGCTGACGCGCGAGGGGCTGCTCGACGACGCGCGGGCAGCACGGGCGTTCGCGCGCACCGAGAGCCGCGTGAAGCACCGCGGCCCGCAGCGAATCAGGCGCTCGCTCGAGCAGATGGGTCTGGACCGTCAGGCCGCGCGCGCCGCCACCGAGGAGGGCTTCGAGGAGCGCTCGGTGGCCGACACGCTCGAGGCGGCGCTGGCGCGACGACTGCGCGGACCGATCACCGACGATCGCCACGCCCAGCGCCTGGTGGCGTACCTGGTCCGACAGGGCTTCGACCTGCAGGATGCCATCGCGGCGATCCGCCGCCGACGGCGTGCCGGCGACCAGGAATAGCCGGCGCCCCGCCGCCCGCGTCGGCTACTGCGCGGCGAACACGAACTTCCGGAACGCGGCAGGGACGTGGAAGCTCGGCGCCCCGGTCGGCGACCACGCACGGTTGACCGACCCCTCCTTCGGGTTGGCGGGCCCGTTCGGGCGCTCGATGCGGAAGGCGTTGAAGCCCCATGCGTCGCCGGGAGCCGGCGGCAACGCCACCTTCTCGGGCAGCGGGAGCGACCGGAAGCCGGCCCACGGTGCGAACGCCGTGGCGATCCAGCGCTTCGGCGAGCCATCGGCGTTCTTCTCGTGTCGCACCGCCGTCTGCAGCCCCTCGTGGTTCCAGGTGAGGTCCGAGGTCACCGTCGGATGCGGCGCGACCATGCGCACGTCGCACACCACGTTGGTCGGGCTGATCTCCAGTTCCCAGTAGTCCTTCCCCGCCCAGGCGGGATCGAGGAAGATCTCGACCACCTCCTCGTCCCACAGGTGATCGTCGCGCCTGGTCATGGTGGCCCAGGGCGCCGGGTCGTCGGCGTCCCAGCGGAGGTAGAGCCCCTCGGGCGCCCAGAGCGCGCGCAGCCGCGTCTCGTACGGGGCACTCCCCCACGACAGGACCTCCGCCGCCTTCCACGCGCCATCGTCGGCCGCCAGCAGCGCGGCCTGGGAGGCACCGCCGGCGCGGTGGACCGTGTACGACGCATCGGGCGGTTGAGGTGTCTGAGCCGGCCGGGCCTGGGCCGCGGCGAGGACGGACACGGCGAGCGTGGCAATCAGGACGATGCTGGGGAGGGCGACGGTGCGCATGCGGGGAGTATAGAAGGCTCAGGGCTCAGGGCTCAGGGCTCAGGGCTCAGGGCTCAGGCCGAAGGACGAAGGCCGAAGGACGAAGGACGAAGGACGAAGGCCGAAGGACGAAGGCCGAAGGACGAAGGCCCAGCGCCGGGGCTGGGGCCCGGCGGGGCCCCGGATTACAATGGCCTGCTATGCGTTCGCGCGACATCCGCAGCGGGTTCCTCGACTTCTTCGAATCGGCCGGCCACAAGCCGGTGGCCAGCGCGTCCCTGGTGCCGGGCGACGACCCGACGCTGCTGTTCACCAACGCCGGGATGAACCAGTTCAAGGACGTCTTCCTGGGCAAGGAAAAGCGCGACTACGCGCGCGCCACCACCGCGCAGAAGTGCATGCGCGTGAGCGGCAAGCACAACGACCTCGACAACGTCGGGCCCTCGCCGCGGCATCACACGTTCTTCGAGATGCTCGGCAACTTCTCGTTCGGCGACTACTTCAAGGGCGAGGCCATCCCCTACGCCTGGCGCCTGCTCACCGAGGTCTGGCAACTGCCGAAGGACCGGCTGTACGCCACGATCTTCATGGGCGAGCCGGGCGTGCCACGCGACGACGAGGCCTACGACCTGTGGCGCAAGTTCCTGCCCGCCGACCGCATCGGCGAGCTCGGCGCCGAGGACAACTTCTGGCAGATGGGCGACACGGGGCCGTGCGGCCGGTGTTCCGAGATCTACTTCGTCAAGGACGACGGGTCCATGATGGAGATCTGGAACAACGTGTTCATGGAGTTCGACCGGCAACCCGGCGGCGCGCTCGAGCCGCTGCCGGCGCGCTCGATCGACACCGGCATGGGCCTCGAGCGCATCACCGCGGTGCTGCAGGGCGTCGACAGCAACTACGACACCGACCTGTTCCAGCCGCTGCTGCAGGAAGTGGCGCGGATGTGCGGGACGCCGTACACGGGCAGCGACCAGGCCAGCACCTCGATGCGGGTCATCGCCGACCACATGCGGGCGACGACGTTCCTCATCGCCGACGGCGTCATCCCGAGCAACGAGTGGCGCGGGTACGTGCTGCGCAAGATCATGCGTCGGGCGATGCGGCACGGCAAGAAGCTGGGCATCACCGAGCCCTTCATGCACGCCCTCGCCGATCGGGTCGTGGCGGAGATGGGCGAGGCGTATCCCGAGCTCAAGGCCAATCGCGACAGCGTCGTGAAGGTGATCCGCTCCGAGGAGGAACGCTTCGACGCCGTCCTGACCGCCGGCCTCGGGCGCCTCGAGCAGGTCCTGGACCGCGCCGCGGCCTCCGATCGCAAGGTCGTGCCGGGCGACGAGATGTTCCGCCTGTACGACTCGCTCGGCCTGCCGCTCGACTTCATCGAGGATCTCGCCAGCGAGCGGCAGCTCGCCGTCGACCGGGCCGGCTACGAAGCCGCGATGGAGGCCCAGCGTGAGCGCGCCCGGGCCGGCAGCCACTTCGAGGTGTCGCGCGCCCAGGGCTTCGCGGTGAGCAGCCCGAGCACGCAGGCGGCACTCGACGCGCTCGGCGACCGCTTCGACGGCTACGAGGTCACCGAGATCCTCGAGGCGACGGTGGTGGCGCTGTTCGACGCGGAGCGGCACGAGGTGCCGGCGCTCGATGCCGGCGCGACCGGCTACGTCGTGCTGGACCGCACGCCGTTCTACGTCGAGAGCGGCGGCCAGGTGTCGGACACGGGGACGCTGACCGGCCAGGACGGCGCGGCGACGGTGCAGGCCATGTCGCGGCTGGTGGCCGGCGGACCGCGGGTCCACCAGGTGACCGTCGATCACGGACGGCTGCAGGCCGGTGCCATCGTCGCGGCGCGCGTCGACCTGGCGCGTCGGACGGCCATCAGGCGCAACCACACCGCCACGCACCTCCTGCACGCGGCCCTCCGGCGGACGCTCGGCACCCACGTGAAGCAGGCCGGCTCACTGGTCGCCCCCGATCGACTGCGGTTCGACTTCGTCCATACCGGGACGATTTCGGCCGAGGAGCTCGAGACCATCGAGCGGATCGTCAACACGGAGATCATGCGCAACACGGCCGTGCAGACCACGTTGCGCAAGACCGATGAGGCAATGGCGCTCGGCGCCATGGCGCTGTTCGGCGAGAAGTACGGCGAGACGGTGCGGGTCGTCGACATCCCGGGCTTCAGCCTGGAGCTGTGTGGCGGCACGCACTGCCGCGCGACGGGCGACATCGGGGTGTTCGCCGTGCTCGCCGAGGGCGGCGTGGCCGCCGGCGTGCGCCGCATCGAGGCGGTGACCGGCGAGGGCGCGGTGGCCCTGCTGCAGGGCGAACGACGGCACCTGCAGGCGGTGGCCGGTGAGCTGCACGTGACGGCGGCCGAAGCGGCCGAGGCGGCGGCGAAGCTGCAGGGCGAGGTCAAGCGCCTCACCAGGGCGCTCCACGAGGCGCGCGTGAAGGCCGCCCTGGGTGGCGGCGACGGCGCCGGCGGCCAGCAGACCCACGAGGTCGGCGGCCTGAAGGTGGTGACGCGACGCGTCGACGGCGTCGACAGGTCGGCCCTGCGCGAGCTGGCCGACCAGATCAAGGCCTCGATGGGGTCCGGCGTCGTCGTCCTGGCGGCGGAGGCCGAGGGCAAGGTGAGCTTCGTGGTGTCGGTGAGTCCTGACCTGACCGCCAGGGTCAAGGCCGGCGACCTGGTCAAGCGCCTGGGCCCCATCGTCGGGGGCGGGGGCGGCGGTCGGCCGGACTTCGCCGAGGCCGGCGGCAAGCAGCCCGAACGGATCGCCGACCTGCTGGCCGCAGCGCCACGCGCCGTCGGCGAGGCCGCAGGGGTGGCGGCCGACTGACAGCTTTGTCAGCGCAGCGACGCCACGTGGGGCTTCCACGTGGCGGTTCCTGCCAACGCGCGGCGGGATCGCCCGAAAAGGCCCGGGCGCGCCTCCGGATCGAGTCTTGCGACGCCATGCCGATGTCATGGGCATGGTCCCCCGCCTCCTCGTGTGTGCGCTCGCGGCGAGCGTCATCGGCCTGGCCTCCCCTGCGTCCGCGCAGATCTACGTCAGTCGGGACGCCGGCGGGACCCTCGTCCTGTCGGACCAGCCGGTGGACGGGGCGATCAGCTCCTACGCGGTGCGCAATTCCGCGGTCCGCACCACGCGGGCCGTCGCGGCCGACGTCGGGACGTCCTGGGACGAGGTGATCGAGGCGGCAGCGGCCACCCACGGCGTGCGCCCTGAGTTGGTCCGGGCAGTCATCCAGGTCGAATCGGGCTTCAATCCACGCGCCCGATCGAACAAGGGCGCCATGGGCCTGATGCAGCTGATGCCGCAGACGGCCGCCGGCCTGGGCGTGGACAACCCGTGGGATCCGGTTCAGAACATCCACGGTGGCGTGGCGTACCTGGGATCGCTGATCCGGGAGTTCGGCGACGAGGTCCTCGCCCTGGCGGCCTACAACGCCGGCCCGGGGGCCGTGAACCGCTACGGGCAGCGCGTGCCGCCGTATCGGGAAACGCAGGACTACGTGCACAAGATCACCCGGCGCACCGAGACGGCGCCCGTCGCGCGCAGCGGGCGCACGGTCATCTACAAGGTGCTCGAGGAAGTCGACGGACAGCCGCAGTGGCGCCTGACCGACACGCGACCGACGAGCGGCCGGTACGAAGTGATCCGCTGACCGGCGCCGCCGCGCCCGCCCCCTGGCTCCCCTCAGGAATGTCCCGCGAGCCATGCGGGCTCCCGGCAAGGTGGACCCAGCTGCCAGACGCGCGACTTGTCGGCCAGGTGAGGCGCGGATAGACTCGCCTGCGGCCCCGTCGCAGACCATGGCATCCCTGTTCCGACTTGGACCAACCTTCTGGCGGGTCGGCAGGAGGCTCCTCCATGGCGCCCTTGCCACGGGACTCCTGGTGCACGCGCCGGCGCTCGCCCGGCAGATGCCGCCGACGGGCATCCTGTTCCTCCATTCGTACGACTCCACCTACCAGTGGACGCGCGACCTCGAGCAGGGCGCGCGCGAGGTGTTGGCGGTGCTCGAGCCGGCGCCCGAGGTCCGCGTGGAGTACCTCGACGCCCGGCACGAGACCCGCGCCGACATCCGCGAGCGGTTCGCCGCGTGGCTCGCGGCCAAGTACGCCAGGCCCCCGCGCGTCGTGGTGGCGTCCGACGACGCGGCGGTGGAGTTCCTGCTGACGCATCCCGGCCTGTTCCCGGAAGTGCCGGTGGTGTTCGGCGGCGTCAACAGCGCGGCGCTCGCGGCGCGCCTGCCGCGCAGCCGGTTCGCGGGCGTCACCGAGCCCACCGACGTCAATCACCTGATCGATCGCATCCTGGCCGTGCGGCGCGGCACGCGGCGGGTGTTCGTGGTGACCGACCGGCAGGAAGCGTCGATCGAGTTGCGGACGGCGATCGAGGCGGCGGCGCGCGAGCACGCATCGCTCTCGCTGACGTACCTCTCGGGGGATGTCCTGAGCTTCCGGCAGGTGCTCGCCGCGCTCGAGCGCGACACGCAGCCGGACGACCTCGTGGTGGTGCGCCCGTTCGTCGAGGATCGTGACGGGACGCCGGTCGATGCCGCCGACGGCCTGCGACGCGTCATCGGGGCATCCCGTGCCCCGGTCGTCAGTCCGAGCGTCAGCGACATCGGGCAGGGGCTGCTTGCCGGCATCTACAGCACCGGCATCGAGCACGGGCACCGCATGGGCCAGAAGGCGCTCGCCGTGGTCCGCGGCACGCCGGTCAGTCGCGTGGGGATCGAGCCGGCGATCGATGACCAGCTGATCTTCGACGCGCAGCAGTTGCGGCGATGGGGCCTGCGCGAGCAGGACCTTCCGCCTGGCTCGCGGGTGGCCAACCTGCCACCGAGCTTCTACCGCACGAACAAGAAGGTGATCTGGACCGGCGTCGCCGTGCTCGTCCTGCAGACCGGGATCATCGCCGCCCTCATCCTGATGGCGCGGTCGCGTCGCCGCGCGCAGCGGGCCCTCCAGGAGCAGGCCGATGCGCTCGCCGCCTCGAACCGACAGCTCGACCTGGCGAACCGATCGCTGGTCCGCGAGCAGGAAGGCCGGCAGGTGGCCGAGGAGGCGCTGCGCCAGTCGCAGAAGATGGAGGCCCTGGGGCGCCTGGCCGGCGGCGTCGCACACGACTTCAACAACCTGCTGACGGTGATCATCGGGCAGAGCGCGCTGCTGGCCGAGAAGTTGCCGGCCGGCGGGGCGCTGCGCGCCGGCGCCGACGAAATCCGGACGGCCAGCGATCGCGCCGCCGTCCTCACGCGACAGTTGCTCGCATTCAGCCGCAAGCAGGTGGCGCCGAGGACCCCCTGCCGCATCGCGGCGACGCTCCGGCAACTCGAGCCGATCATCCGGCGGCTGGTGCCCGAGACGGTGACCCTCGACATCCGGGCCGACGACGACATCCCCGCCGTCATCCTCGGCGAGGGCCAGTTCGAGCAGGTGGTGCTCAACCTGGTGACCAACGCCAGGGACGCGATGCCCGAAGGGGGGCGGCTGGTGATCGAGGCGCGCCTCGAGGCGGTCGCCTCGACGCTGCTCGGCGATCCGGACCTGCAGCCCGGCACGTACGCGGTGTTGCGCGTCACCGACACCGGCGTCGGCATGGACGCCGAGACCCAGCGGCAGATCTTCGAGCCGTTCTTCACGACGAAGGAACCAGGCCGCGGGACCGGCGTGGGCCTGGCAACCGTCTACGGCATCGTGAAGCAGCACGGCGGCGGCATCACCGTGAACAGCAGCCCCGCCATGGGCGCGACATTCGCGATCTACCTGCCTGCGCCGCAGGGCGCCGCGGTGACCGCCGGCGCCGACACCCGGGCCGCGTCGTGATCCCTATCGCCTGGCCTGTCGTGCGTTGATGGCGTCGCGGAACTGGTGACGCAGCGCCGTGACGTCGGACCGCTCGAGGCGCAGCACGCTCGCGATGCGGCTGATCTCGGTGTCTTCCACCGTGGTGATCCCGTGCTGGGCCGAGACCGCGAACAGCGCGCGCAGCAGTTCCAGCTTCTCTTCGCGACTGGCCAGCAGTTCGAACTCGCGTGCCACCTGGTAGTCCTCGGCCGCGCCGTGACTGCCCGTGGCCTGCACCGCGAGCCCGACGAGCCGCTGCGCCTGCTCGGCCGACACCTCGGCCTCGGCCGCCAGGCGCGCCTCCATGACGGCGCGTTCCTCGTCGCTGACCTCGTGGTCGGCGAAGGCCACGCGACCGAGCAGGTACGCGAAGGCCGCCAGCAGGCGAGCGCGCTCGGCCGGCACGCCCGTGAGCACGCCGGCGATCTCGGCCACCGTCTCCGTCTCGTGCGCGGCGCCGTCGTCGGACGCGAGGCCGAGGCTGCGGAAGAGCGCGGACAACATCAGTGCTTGGGCGCGAACAGGGCGCCGAGGACCCAACTGACGATGCTGACCAGCAGCGCGCCCATCACGGCGCTGCCGAACCCGGCGAGGTCGAACCCGGGCACGAGCGCGGCCGCCAGGGCGAACGCGGCGCCGTTGACGACCAGATAGAAGAGGCCGAGCGTGATGATCGTGATCGGCAACGTCAGGATGGTCAGGACGGGGCGCACCAGGGCGTTCACAAGGCCCAGCACGAAAGCCGCCACCAGCAGCGCCGACACCGAGCTGACGCGCACGCCCGGCACCAGATAGGCCGCCAACCACAACGCCGCGGCGACGATGGCCCAGTGAAGGAGGAATCCCATGGGGTAAAGCTAACAGACTCCGCGGGCACCGGGCACCGGCATCAGGCCCCGAGTGGTCGTGAGCCTTTCGCCGCAAGCCGCCCGTCCTGAGCCCTGAGCCATGAGACAGTACCCTTGACGCGCATGCCCGACGCCCTGGTCTCCGACAAGCCGCTGCGGCTCGATGTCTGGCTCGATGTCGCCTGCCTCTGCAAGACCCGCTCGGAAGCCCAACGGGCCATCAAGGGCGGCAAGGTGGAGGTCAACGGTGAGCGACCGAAGCAGAACCGCGACGTGAAGCCCGGCGACACCATCACCCTCACCAGGCCGCTCGGGCGCAAGCAGGTCGTGCGCGTCAAGGCGACCGCCGAGGCCCACATGCCGAAGGCCGAGGCCAGGGCCCTGCTCTTCGAGGACGTCACGCCGCCGCCGACTCCGGAGGAACTCGCCTTCCTGCAGTTGCTGAAGGACACCCGACCGCGTGGGCCGGTGGTGGCCCCCGACAAGCGGGCGCGGCGGGAACTGCGCAAGCTCAAGGGACGCGACTGACTGACGGCCCAGGGGCGGCGCGGAGGGGGCGATCGTGTGCTACACTCTGATGTTTCCACTGACCGGGTGGCACGCGCGCCCGGCACCGTGGGGGCCCCGTCGCGGGTCCGGAACCAGCGCGTAGGCAAAGCGGAGTTGTTGTTGTGGCAAATCACGAGTCGGCGCTGAAGGCGCACAAGCAGAGTCTGGCCAACCGCGAGCGCAACCGCCAGGCGCGCACGCGCCTGCGTTCCGCGCTGAAGACGATTCGCAAGGCCATCACCGCGGGCGATGCAGCCGCCGCGAAGGCCGGGCTGAACGAGACCGTCTCCCTGATCGACAAGATGGCCAAGAAGGGCGTCATCCACGACAACGCCGCCTCGCGGTACAAGTCGCGGATCGCCAAGCGCCTGAACGGCATCGCCGCCTAGGCGTTCCACCGACCGGGAACGGCGGGGTGGGCCACCTTCGCCCTACGGGCTTCGGTGCCCAAGGGCACCCCGCCCCTACCTTCTGGAATTCCCGGTTCGCTGGGGGCTCCCGCCGCCGTACCCTCCTCCCTGCGGGCCACGCGGCGCTCCTCCACTCCCCTGTTGGGGGCGTCCCCCGCCGTAGCCCGATGGGCGCAGGCGGGGACACAGCTCCACCACCAACCGTTCGAGCACCACCTGCGGGTCGCGCCCCAGCTTGCTCGCGCCGTCGGCGCGATAGAGCGCACGCACGGCCGCACCCACCCGGTCCGGTGCCACCTGCGGCATCCGCGAGCGGATCCACCAGCCCAATTGCCCGAGCATCTGGAACGGCGACGAGCCGTTCTCGATCATCAACTGCACGTGGCGGAGGGCCGTCGCCGCGTCGCCGGCGGCAATCGCGTTGGTCACCGCCCAGTCGTCGAACTGCTGCGCCGCCCCGACCACCAGGCGGACGTCCTGCTCGGTGATGGCGGGCGCGTCGCCCACAAACAGCACCAGCGTGTCGATGTCCTTCCGGAGCCGGACGATGTCGGGGCCCGCTCGCTCGACCAGCGCGGTCAGTCCAGGCGCGTCGATGCGCTTGCCGGAGGCCTTCACGCGGTCGGCGGCAAACTGCATCGCGTCGCGCAACGCCGACTGCGCGCCGTTGAAGCCGTCGGTGCTGAACCCCTCGCACTCCACGGTCACGGCCTGCTTGTCGAGCAGCTTGCCGAGTTTCGTGGCGCGGTTGATGTCGGTGGCCACGAGCACCAGGACGTTCGAGGGCTCGGGGTTGGCCACGTAGCCTTCCAGTCCGCCGGGATCTGGCGCCGGCGCCTCGTCGCCGCCCCCCTCGCCGTCGTCCTCGGCCAGCTTCTTGCGGCCCTTGAACAGCCGCTCGATGTGCGCGAACACGACCACGCGGCGGTCGCCGAGCATCGGGCGCGTGCGCGCCGCGAAGACGACGTCGTCGGGGCGCGCGTCGCCGGCGGTGAACCGCTCGACGTTGAAGCCGCGCAGATCCTCCTCGACCAGGCTGGTGAGCGAGGCCACGACCTCGTCCTTGCCGGCCTCGTCCTCGCCGATCACGAGGTAGACGGGCGCGACGGTGCCCTTCTTGAGCGCCGCCGCGAGCTCACGCGGCGTCACGTCAGCAACTCGACGCGACGAGCGACGTCGCGCGTGGTGTGCGTTGCCGTGCGAGGCCGCAAAGCGTCCGGATCACGGCTAGAACGCCTCGAGGATCGACGACACGGTGCGGCGGGCGACGGTGTCGGAGATGCGGTCGGCGGCCGCCCGGTTCTGGCCCAGGAAGGCCGAGGCGTCGAGCGCGCCAGTGCCGGTGCTCAGGTCGTACTCGTCGACGATCTCGAGCGAGCCGTTCTCCCAGATGACCTTGTTGGCCTTGACGTCCTTGAACTCGACCTTGAGCTGCACGCGCACGATGTAGCGCGTCGCCTGGTTGTTCTCGTTGAAGCCACTCGGCTCGAGGCTGACGCCGGCGATGGTGCCCGACAGGACCGCGTCGGCGCCGTCGGTCACGCCGAGCACCTGGTAGCGTCCGCGGCCGAGGAACTCGGTGCGCACCCGCTGGGTGACCTGCTGCTCGAGGTCGTACACCGAGGTGTTGTTGGCAAAGATCGGAATCCCGATCACCTTGATGTACGACGGCAGGAAGTTGCCCCGCCCCGACAACGTGTACCCGCACCCGCTGGTGGCCATCGCCACGACCACGAGGCAGGCCAGCGCCGCGCGACGGCCGATCGCCCGCATCACTTCACCACCACGCTGACCAGGCGGCCGGCGGCCACGATCACCTTGACGATCGTCTTGCCGTCGGTGTGCGCCTTGACGTTGGGGTCGGCCAGGGCTGCGGCCTGCACCACGTCGTCCGGGGACCCGGCAGGCACGACGACGCGTCCGCGCACCTTGCCGTTCACCTGGACGGGCATCTCGACCGCTTCTTCGGCCGCGACCGCCGCGTCCGAAGTCGGCCAGCCCGCCGCAACGATGCCGTCCGTGTGGCCGAGCATCTCCCAGAGCTCCT
This sequence comes from Luteitalea sp. TBR-22, assembly GCF_016865485.1. Lineage (NCBI taxonomy): Bacteria > Pseudomonadati > Acidobacteriota > Vicinamibacteria > Vicinamibacterales > Vicinamibacteraceae > Luteitalea > Luteitalea sp. TBR-22. The sequence goes on from NZ_AP024452.1 coordinate 3,941,557, forward strand.
CGGCCATGTGTGGGGCGAACGGCGAGAGCAGGCGCACCAGGGCTTCGACGGCCTCGCGAGCCGCTGCGAGCGTGCTCGCGGGCACGTCGGTCCCGACCGGCTGCTCGGCGCCGGCGGCGCGCCGCCCCGGCTTGAAGAGTCCCGTGGCCTCGCCGAACGCGTAGAGCTCGTTGACGAGCACCATCAGGCCCGAGATGGCGGTGTTCAGCTGCACCCGCGGGTACAGGTCGCCTGTCACCTTCTCGACCGCCTGATGCGTCTTGCGGCGCAGCGCCCGCTCGACCTCGGAGAATTCGCCGACGCCGTCCACGGCCGGCGCCGTCGCCAGCGTCGCGGCCAGGGGCTCCACGAAGCGCCACACCCGCGTCAGGAAGCGATAGCTGCCCTCGAGGCCGGTGTCGGTCCACTCGACCTCCTTCTCCGGCGGCGCGACGAACATCACGTACAGGCGCAGCGCGTCGGCGCCGAACTTCGCGATCATCTCGTCCGGATCGACGACGTTGCCCTTGGACTTGGACATGACCTGTCCGTCCTTGAGCACCATGCCCTGCGTGAGCAGCCGGGCGAACGGCTCGTCGTGCGACACCATGCCGAGGTCGCGGAACACGCGCGCGAAGAACCGCGAGTAGATCAGGTGCAGGATCGCGTGCTCGACGCCGCCGCTGTAGAAGTCGACCGGCGCCCAGTAGTTGCACCTGGCCGGGTCGAAGGCCTGCTGGTCGTTCTTCGCGTCGGTGAACCGGTAGAAGTACCAGGACGAGTCGAAGAACGTGTCCATCGTATCGGTCTCGCGCCGCGCGGCGCCGCCGCACTTCGGGCACGAGACGTTGACGAACTCGGGCAGCTGCGCCAGCGGCGACTCGCCCTTGCCCGTGAACTCGACGATCTTGGGCAGCACCACCGGCAGCTGGTCGTCGGGCACCGGCACCACGCCGCACGTCGGGCAGTGGATCATCGGAATCGGCGTGCCCCAGTAGCGCTGTCGCGAGACGCCCCAGTCCTTGAGTCGGTACTGGATCGTCTTCTTGCCGATCCCCCGTGCCTCGGCCGACGCGGCCATCTTCTGCCACGCCTGCTCGGTGGGCAGGCCCGAGAACTCGTCGGAGTTGACGCTCACGCCGTACTCGGTGAACGCCTCCGCCATCGTCGCGCCGTTTGCAGGCTCACCGTCGGCGGGCTTGACCACCACCTGCACGGGCAGGCCGTACTTGCGCGCGAACTCGAAGTCGCGCTGATCGTGCGCGGGCACCGCCATGATCGCGCCGGTGCCGTAGCCGCCGAGCACGAAGTTGGCGACCCACACGGGCACCGTCTCGCCCGTGAACGGGTTCATCACGCGGCGGCCGGTGTCGAAGCCTTCCTTCTCCACCTCGCCGGACATGCGGCCCAGGCGGTCCTGCTGGCGGAACCGCTCGGCCTGCTTGCGGAACGCCGCAGGGTCGGGCGACTCGCTGGCGAACTTCTCCACGAGCTCGTGCTCGGGCGCGATCAGCACGAACGTCGCACCGTAAATGGTGTCGATGCGGGTCGTGAAGATCTCGATGCCCTCGGCGGTGGCGCGGCCCTGCTCGTCGGCGATCGGGAACGTGGCCTGCACGCCCTCCGACTTGCCGATCCAGTTGCGCTGCATCGTCAGGACCTTCTCGGGCCAGTCGGGCAGCCGGTTGGTGCCCTCGAGCAGTTCCTCGGCGTAGTGCGTGATGCGCAGGAACCACTGCTCGAGCTCACGCGAGGTGACGTGGCTGCCGCAGCGCCAGCAGGCGCCGTCGATCACCTGCTCGTTGGCGAGCACGGTGAGGCAGCTCGGGCACCAGTTGACGGTCGAGCGACGGCGGTACGCCAGGTCGCGCTCGGCCATGCGGATGAACAGCCACTGGTTCCAGCGGTAGTAGTCGGGCAGGCACGTGGCCAGCTCCCGGCCCCACGCGTACGAGATGCCGAGGCGCTGCAGCTGCCCCTTCATGTACGCGATGTTGTCGAGCGTCCACTTCTCCGGGTGGAGGTTGTTCTTGATGGCCGCGTTCTCGGCCGGCAGGCCGAATGCATCCCAGCCGAAGGGGTGCAGGACGTTGGCGCCCTGCATGCGCTTCAGGCGGGCGACCACGTCCCCGATCATGTAGTTGCGGACGTGGCCCACATGGGCGCGGCCCGAGGGGTACGCGAACATTTCGAGGCAGTAGAACGACGGTTTGGACGCGTCCTCGGAGACCTCGAAGGCCCCCGTCGCGGTCCAGCGTTCCTGCCACTTCTTCTCGATGATTTGCGGGGAATAGTCGGCCACGGCTAGATCAGACAGTATAGCGGCAGGGCGGCGCCTCCGGCCCCGCCACTGCCGCTCTCCTGTCAATGCCGCAATGCCGGGAATGCCGAAAGGGCAAAGGAGAAGCCAAGACAGAGGTGTAGGCGTCGGCCTTGGCCGACGCGCGCCGGTCCAAGGCCACCCCGAAGGCCCAAGGCCGACCGACGAAGGCCGTCTCCCGGCGCCGTGCGAAGCGGGGCGCCGCGTGTGCTAGCGTGTCGCGCCATGCAACGCTTCCGAGCCCTGAGCCTGGCCCTGTCGCTGGCCGGGGTGCCGGCGCTGGCCGTCGCCCAGACGCCTGCCTCCCTCCCCCGTCCCGAGTTCCCCAACCCGCAGTTCGAGCGGAAGGACTGGCTTTCCCTGAACGGCCCATGGCGGTTCGCGTTCGACGACGCCGATGCCGGCCTGCGAGAGGGGTGGGCCGCAGGCACCACAAAGCTGGACCGCACGATCCTCGTGCCGTTCGCCTTCGAGAGCCGGAAGAGCGGCATCGCCGACACGCGCTTCCACCCGGTGGTCTGGTACCAGCGCGACGTGACCGTGCCGGCCGCCTGGAAGGGTCGTCGGGTCCTGCTCCGCTTCGGGGCGGTGGACTACCACGCCACCGTCTGGCTGAACGGCCAGAAGCTCGGCGAGCACGAGGGCGGCAGCACGCCGTTCGCCTTCGACGTGACGGACCTGCTGCGCGGCGGCGCCAACGCGGTCGTCGTCCGGGCCTTCGATCCGCCGACCGATCGCTTCGTGCCGCGCGGCAAGCAGTACTGGAAGGAGACGTCCGAGAGCATCTTCTACACGCGCACCTCGGGCATCTGGCAGTCGGTGTGGCTCGAGGCGGTGGGCGACAGCTACCTGTCGCACGTGCGGGTCACGCCGTCGATGGACGGCGCGGTGCGCTTCGACGCGCGGCTGGCCCGTCCGGCAGCGGACCAGGTGCTGCGCGCGACGATCAGCTACAACGGCGCGGTGGTGACACGTGGTGAGGCCGCCGTCGACGGCACCCGCGGCTCGTTGGGCCTGCGCGTGATCGACCCCCGGGAGTGGCAGGTCGGGCAGGGCAACCTGTACGACGTCACGCTCGAGCTCGTGCGCGGCGGCACGGTGCTCGACACGGTGAAGACCTACTACGGCTACCGCGAGGTGACCGTCGACGCCAAGGGCCTGCAGTTCAACGGCCGACGGATGTACCTGCGCATGGTGCTCGACCAGGGTTACTGGCCCGAGTCGCTGCTGACGCCGCCCTCCGACGAGGCGATTCAGTACGACATCAAGACCTCGCAGGCGATGGGCTTCAACGGCGCCCGCAAGCACCAGAAGGTGGAGGACCCACGCTTCCTCTACTGGGCCGACAAGCTGGGCTACCTGGTGTCGGGCGAGATGGCCAACGCCTACCAGTACGACGACCAGTACGTCGCGCGGTTCACCCGCGAGTGGCTCGAGGTGCTCGAGCGCGACATCAACCACCCGTCGATCATCATGTGGATCCCGATCAACGAGAGCTGGGGCACGCCCAACCTCCGCGATCGACGCCAGCAGGCGCACCTGAAGTCGAACTACTGGCTGACCAAGTCGCTGGATCCCTCACGCCTCGTGATCGAGAACGACGGCTGGGAGCACGTGGACACGACCGACGTGTTCGGCATCCACGACTACGCGCGCACGGGCGAGATGATTGCCAAGAAGTACGCCGTGCTCGACAACCCCAACGCGCGCATCCCCGACAACAGCCGCGCCGCGCTCGTGCCCGGCTACGAGTACAACGGCTCGCCGATCTTCCTGTCGGAGTTCGGCGGCATCGCCTACCGCGCGCCCGGCGCACCGGTGCCGGAGGGCGCCTGGGGCTACTCAGGCGTCGAGAAGACGCCCGAGGACGCGCTGGCCCGGTTGAAGGGCCTGTACGAGGCCATCGCGAAGGTGCCGCGCATCATCGGCGTGTGCTACACGCAGTTGACCGACGTCGAGCAGGAGATCAACGGCCTGCTCACCTACGACCGCAAGCCGAAGTTCGACGTCGAGGCGATCAAGGCGATCAACGACATCGTGAGGCCGTAGGGACGGCAGTCGGCAGTCGGCAGTCGGCAGTGGCAGTCGGCAGTTGGCGGTCGGCAGTCGGGCGAGTCACCTGTCCGGCGTGCGTCCGAGCGTCCGGAGCCGGTAGTACTGCTTGCCCATCTCGACCAGGGTGGCCACGACCATGACGCCGAAGCCGATGGCCACGCCCGTGTTCACCCACGTGAGCAGTGCCGGGAGCGTCTCGGCAGGCACGACGCCGGGCTGCGGGTGTGGCGCCACCACGACCCAGACGCGGGCCGAGAGGATCATCAGCGCGATGCCCAGTTGTGCGCCGAGCAACAGCAGCTTGAGCACGAGCCGACGCGGCGTCCGCGTCGGCCTGACCAATCCGTACGCATCCACCAGGAAGTTGCCCGCGGCGACCGCGACCATCGGCGCGTACCAGACCGACCAGATGGGCGCGAAGGCGAGCACGGCCGCCAGGGGCCCCATGGCCAGCCAGGGCGAGGTCGGCACGAGCAGCAGCCACACCAGCGCGATCCCGCCGAACACGACCTCTGTCCCGGCCTGAAGTCGGTCATGCAGCCGGCTGGCCTGCCGCCGGCCACCCATCCAGTCCGGGATCCTGCGCGGGTCCCAGTCGGGCGCGAATCCGGCCCGCGCGCCCAGCGCGTCGACCGCCGCAAACCCCAGCGTCGTCCAGGCAAAGACCAGCAGCGCGCGAGTGGGATAGGCCTTCAGACCGTCGAACAGCACCGGCACGGACACGCCCTGCAGGGCAGACGTGATCACCGCCAGCACCACCGTGACGACGAGAGCCGCGCCGAGTCCGAGCTTGAGCGCAAACAGGTAGATGGGAAAGACCACCGGACCAATCAGGTGCTGGCGTGGCGCGAAGCGCGAGGCGACGAGCGCCGGATGCCCGTGCCGCCGCAGGATGTCGGCGACCTCGGGCTCGCTGAGGTCGCGCCCGAGCGCCTGGCTGCGGTCTTCCATCTCCGAGGAGAGGTTCTCCGACAGTTCGCGGACGATGTCGTCCTGGTCCCGGTGCGGCAGGAAGAATCGGACGGCGTTGAGATAGCGTTCGACGAGGGTCATCGAGGGAACTCCTGCAGCAGGCCCCGAAGCGAGGCGTCGATCGCCCCCCACTCGTCGAGGAGCTGCCCCAGCATGGCGTCGCCGGCCGGCGATAGCCGATAGAACCGCTTGTTGCGCTTGCCTTCCTCGCGCCACTCGCTGGCCAGCAGGCCCTGGGTCTCGAGCCGACGCAACAGCGGATAGAGCGTGCCCTCGTCCACGTCGAGTCCGTGGTCGGCGAGCACCTTCCGCAGTGAGTAGCCGTAATGCTCGGCCCGCAGGGCAGCGAGGACGGCAACCGTGATGTGTCCCCGACGCAGTTCGAGGCGCAGGTTGTCGAACAGGGCAGGGTCGGCAGCAGGAGGTATGCGGAGGCTCATGTACGCCACATAGTGTGTGGCATACAGTATTACGACGGAGCCTGTACGGTAGTTCGGCTGCCCGGAGTTCTCAGACCGCCTGCGCCTGATACGTCACTGGGTGGAGGCCACGTCGTTCCCCACACCCAGCGCCCGTCGCACCGCCTGGACGATCTCGGCAGGCCCGAAGGGCTTCTCGACGATCCGGAAGGGCGAGTGTGATCGCGCCCGCTCGATCAGGGCGGGCGCGGCGTGCCCGGTCATGACGATGACCGGCAGCTGGGGACGCATCGCCGCCACGCGCTCGGCCAGCCCGACGCCGTCGAGGCCTGGCATCACGAGATCGGTCAGCAGCACGTCGATCGACTCCGGCTCCCGGGTCAGCGACTCGAGCGCCTGCCCGCCGCTGGCCGCCTCGAGCACCCTGAAGCCGGCATCGGTGAGCACGCGCACGATCAGTTCGCGCAGCCGCAGGTCGTCCTCGACGACCAGCACGCCGGCGCGCGTGTGCATGCCGAGGGCCATGGCAGAGTCGAGACGCACCTGGTCGGGCGGCGCCACGGCCTGCGGCAGGACCACGCTGAAGCTGGTGCCCTCGCCCAGCCGACTCTCCACGTCCACCTGTCCGCCGGCCTGCTCGACGACGGCGTAGACCGTGGCGAGGCCGAGCCCGGTACCGCTGCCCGGTTCCTTCGTGGTGAAGAACGGCTCGAAGATGTGTGGCAACACCTCGGCAGGAATGCCGCTCCCGGTGTCGGCCACCGTGAGACACACCCGCGGGGCTGCGGCGGCCTCGTGGGCGTCCGGGCAGGGGCGCAGGTGCATCCGCAGGCGCCCACCACCGGGCATGGCGTCCCTGGCGTTGACGACGAGGTTCAGCACGAGCTGGTCGAACTGCCCCGGGTCGATCACGACCCGCAGGGCGTCGCCGTCGATGCGGACCTCGATCTCGACGTTCTCGGGGATGAGCCGACGCAGCATCGGCTCGAGGGCGGTCAGCGCGGTGGACAGGTCGAGCACGCGCGGGCGAAGCGGCTGCCGTCGACTGAAGGCCAGCATCTGCTTGGTGAGTTGCGCCGCCCGCACCGCTGCCTCGCGCGCCCCGGACAGGGCCCGTCCATCGGCCGGCTCCGACCGGCCTCCCTGCAGCACGAGTTCGAGGTTGCCCAGGATCACCGTGAGCAGGTTGTTGAAGTCGTGCGCGATGCCGCCGGCCAGGCGGCCGACCGCTTCCATCTTCTGCGCCTGCCGGAGCTGCGCTTCGAGGGCGCGCACCTCGGACACGTCGGTGGACACGCCCACCACGCCGACGAGCTGACCGTCGGCATCCAGGATCGGCGAATCGACCACGAACGTCGTGAACGCGCTGCCGTCACGCCGCTGTACGGGGAACTCGCCGGCCCAGCTCTCGCCACGGGCGAGTCGGGCCATGATGGCGGCCGCCTCGGCGCGGGAGGTCTCGTGTGGCGTCAGCTCGACGATCGGACGGCCGAGGGCCTCGGCGCGGGTCCAGCCGAACAGGCGCTCGGCATACAGGTTCCAGTAGATGACGCGACCTTGCAGGTCAGTCGCGATGACCGCCTGCTGCACCGCATCGATCAAGCGCGACTCGAGCGTCGCCCGATCGTCGGAACGCGGGGACTGCCATGGGAACTGGTGCACCGGGAGGGGAGGCTCCTGATGACTCATGCGTTCCTCGCTTCGCCCCGAAGGGCGGTGTCGGTGAACCCGCCGCTCGGGCGAGCCAGCTCATGCTCGTTATTGATGAGCATACAACACCGGCCGCCAGGCCCGGCCCCTCACGGCTTGACCGCGAGGACCTGCACGACCGCGCTGGGGCCGCTGTGCCTGGCGCCTTCGTTCACGTCGCGATCGAGTTCCCGGCCGATGACGACCTCGAGTCCGGGCAACTCGGCGCGTACGCGCTCCAGCGTCAGGAGCCAGTCGGCCAGCGACGGTGGCGGGCCGCCGACCCCGCCGATCTCGTGCTGGCGGGGCGTGTAGGCCTCGAGCACGAACACTCCGCCCGGGGCGAGTGCCCGCACCACTCGCGGGTACAGGTCGGCGCGCAGGGCCGGCGGCAGGTGCACGAAGATGCTCGTGATGCCTTGCCAGCACGCCTCGCCGAGATCGAAGGTCGCCAGGTCGGCGACGATCGTCGCGAGCGCGACCCGGCGCGATGCGGCCAGCGCGCGCGCCTTGCTCAGGCCCACCTCCGAGCCGTCCACGCCGGTCACCTCGTAGCCGAGCGACGCCAGGTGGACGCCGTTGCGCCCCTCCCCTTCCCCGAGACACAGGACCCGGCCTGCCGGAATGCGGGTGGCGACTTCTGCCAGGAAGTCATTGGGCGCGGTGCCGAAGACGTAATCGTCGGTGCGATAGCGGTTGTCCCATTCGGACATCACAACACCTCGGCAGTCGGCAGTCGGCGGTCGGCGGTCGGCGGTCGGCAGTCGGCAGTCGGCGGTCGGCAGTTGGCGGTGGACGGGCGACTAGCGCGCGCCGCCGCGTCGACGCGGGCTCCTGGTCGCGACGGCGGCCGCGACCAGCCCCACGATTGCGCTCCAGAGCAGGATGCGCCCGACGCGCACGTGGGCGCCACCGAAGCGGATCCAGTCGAGCACCGTCAGCAGGGCGCCGGCGCACGCGCAGGCCTGCAGGAACCGGCCGAGAGCAAGCTGCCACCACATCTGACGCGATCCTAGCGGCAATCGGCCATGGAAATGGTCGGCGCCGGCTCAGCCCACGTCCCGCACCACACGGACACCGAGGCTGAAGCCCACGTCCTTCGGACGGTGCGTGTAGCGGAGACCGCAGCGAGCGCTGTCGGCGGCAAAGTACCAGCTGCCGCCGCGAATCACCTTCGTCGCCGCGTTGCAGCGCCCCACCGGATCGCGGGCCGGCGCGGTGCCGTAGGCGCAATGGGCATCCTCTGTCCATTCCCATACGTTGCCGTGCATGTCGTACAGCCCCCAGGCGTTCGGGCGGAAGGTCGCGACAGGCGTCGTGCGGCGTCGGCCACCGAGGGCACCCCGCTCCAGCACGGCCACGTTGGCCTCCTCGAGCGAGAGCGTGTCACCCCACGCATAGGCGGTGCGGCTCCCGGCCCGGCAGGCGTACTCCCACTCGGCTTCGGTCGGCAGCCGGAAGCGCGGCCCCGGCGACAGCGCCGACAGACGCGCCACGAACGCCTGCACGTCGTGCCAGCTCACCCGCTCCACTGGCAGGTCGTCGCCGCGAAAATGACTCGGGGCCGTGCCCATCACGGTCCGCCACTGGGCCTGCGTCACCTCGTGGGCGCCGATCCAGAACGGCCGCGTCAGGGTGACGGCGTGGGCGCGCTCCTGCGGCTCACGGCCGGCTTCCCGCTCCGGCGAGCCCATCTCGAACGTGCCAGCCGGGATGGAGACGAACGGCATGCCGGTGACCGGCTCGACCCACGTCCTCGGCGGCGAGGGCGCCGGGACCGCGGCCACGGCCAGCGCCGTCGCGAGAACGATGGCCCGCCCGGGCGACAGCGGCATGGGTCAGCGCTCGGTGACCAGTGGATGCGCCTGCAGGGCCTGCGCCGCCGCGCGGCCGCGACGGTCTGGACCGACGGCGTCGCGCCAGGTCGCATCCGCTGCCACCGGTCCGTGCAACACGTCGACCGTCGCGTCGAGGCAGGCGCGCAGCGCCTGCAGGTCGTAGCCGCCCTCGGTCACGACCGCGATCCGGCCGCCGCAGGTCAGCGCGGCACGGCCGCGCAGTGCGGCCAGCCACGCCCGGAACCCTTCGGTCGTCACTCGCTGGGAGCCGAGCGGGTCGTCCTGGTGCGCGTCGAAGCCGGCCGACACGATCAGCAGCTCCGGCGCGAAGCGGACCAGCGCGGGATCGATGATCGTGTTCCACACGTGTGCATGGTCGGCATCGCTCGCGCCGGCTTCGAGGGGCACGTTGAGCGTTGCGCCGGCGCCGGCGCCGTACCCCGCTTCACTGGCCGCGCCGGTCCCGGGGTAGAACGGGAACTGGTGCGAGTTGACCACGAGCACCGATGGGTCGGTATAGAACGCCCACTGCGTGCCATTGCCGTGGTGTACGTCGATGTCGACCACCGCCACACGAGTCGCGCCGGCCGCGCGGGCCGCTGCGGCGGCGATCGCCACGTTCGACAGCAGGCAGAACCCCATGGCCTGGGCGCGCTCCGCGTGGTGCCCGGGCGGGCGAACGACCGCGAGCGCCGGGGTGGCCGTGGTCCACGCATGCAACGTCGCCTCGACGGCGGCACCGGCGGCAAGTCGCGCCACGTCGATGCTCTCGGGCGAGGTGAACGTATCGGCGTCGACGGCCGTCGCCCGGCCGCGCCTGGCCTCGAGATCGGCCACGTACCCGTCGTCGTGGATGCGCAGGATCTCCTCGTCGGTGGCCGGCCGCGGCTCGCGGACGTCGATGCCCATGTCGCTGGCCCGCAGAGCCGCGGCGCGCATCACGTCGCCGCGCTCGGGGGATTCCGGGTGGCCGGCCGGGGTGAGGTGGTCGAGGAAGCGGGGCGAGAAGAAGAGGACCATCGTCGGCGCGGGCAGTTCGGTGGTGGACGTCGTCGCGTCGGGCAAGCCGACGCCTACGCGTGGTGGAGCAAGTCGAGTGAACGGGCCTTGAGGCGTCGCAGTTCGGCCTCGAGGTCCAGGCGCCGCTGCTCGAGCCCGGCATCGTCGGCGTCGGCAGCCACGCGGAAGGGCGGGCCGACCGCCACCGCGATGCGCGAGAACGGCCCGGGCACCTGCGTCCGGTCCCAACTGCGCGCGTGCCACGCCGAGGCACTCTCGATGTGGAACGGGAGGATGGGCTGCCCGGTGGCCTTGGCGAGCCATAGTGCGCCCGGTTGTGCCTGCTCGGCCGGACCGCGAGGGCCGTCGAGCGTGAAGGCAGTCGGGTGCCCCTGCGCCATCAGCCGCTTCATCTGCACGAGCGCCTTCACGCCGCCGCGCGAGGAGGACCCGCGCGCCGCCCCGAACCCGAACCGCTCGATGATGCGCGCGATCCACTCGCCGTCGAAGTTCTCGCTCGTCATCACGACGATGCCCCGGTCGCGCCAGAAGCCGATCGCCGGCAGGATGCGGCCGTGCCAGAAGGCCATGATGGGGTGCTCGCCTGCCGCGAGCACCTGCGCGTAGGCGTCGGCGCCCTCGCTGGTGTACCGCCAGGTGCGCGCGAGCCCCGCGACGATCGGCGTGACGACGCCGGCAATCAGCGCCACCTGACGCCGCTTCGAGGCGGACCGCTCCCACGCCGGGCGGTCGCTCACCCCTGCGCCTGCTCCGCCGCGACCGCGCCCTCGTCCTGGCCGATACGCCCGGCCTTCCGCAGGCGGCCCTCGGTCCACGTCATGAGGTCGACCATCTGGATGTCGTCGGTGCCGGGCGTGCTGGCCTTCGCGCCCTTGAGCATGATCGAGCAGAACGGGCAACCCATCACGATCGTGTTCGCGCCGGTCGCCTTCAGCTGGTCGAACCGAGCCTGGCTGATGCGCGTCCCCGCCTCCTCTTCCTCGAAGAGCAGGCCGCCGCCGGCGCCGCAGCAGAACGGGTTGTCCTTCGTGCGCTCGGGCTCGCTGATCGCGGCGCCGTGCCGCTCGAGCAGGGCGCGCGGCGCCTGGTGCTCGCCGGCGTATCGCCCGAGGTAGCACGGATCGTGGAACGTCACGGCTTCTTCCTCGAGGCGCACCGGGCGCTCGTAGCGCGTGAGGTGCTCCACGAGCACCGACGAGTGCACGACCTTGCCCTCGAAGCCGAACGGCCGGTAGTCGTGGCCGAGCGTCTTGAGGCAGTGCGGACACGACGTCACCACCTTGGTGACGCCGGCCGTCTGCAGGTCGGCGACGTTGGCCGTCGCGAGCTCCTGGAACTGGTACTCGTTGCCGGTGCGCTTGGCGACGTCGCCGGTGCAGCGCTCCTTGGACAGCACGCCGAAGGTCTTGCCCTGCGCGCGCAGGATCGCGGCGAGCGAGCGCAACGACTTCTGGAAGTCGGGCTCGGTGCCGCCGGCGCAGCCGAGCCACAGCAGGTACTCGTGCCTGGCGGGATCGAACGTCTCGAACTGGGCGGACGCCACGAACTTCTGGCGGGCGTCGGCGCCCTGCCCCCACAGGTTGCCGCGGCGCTCGAGGTTGTTGTAGACGGGCCCGAGGTACTCGGGCGCGTCGCCGTTGCTCACCAGCCCGCGGCGCGCGCCGATGATGACCGGCGTGTGCTCGATGCCGACGGGACAGACGTCTTCGCACGCGCCGCAGGTCGTGCACTGCCAGAGCACGCCCGGGTCGTAGACGTCGGCGAGCCTGGCGTCGGCCTTGCCCTCGAGGAGCGCGGCCTCGTTCTGCAGGATCAGCGTCTTCGGGTTCAGGAGCTTGCCCGTGGCGAACGCCGGGCAGTTCTCCTGGCAGCGGCCGCACTCGACGCAGGTGAACGCGTCGAGCACCGCCTTCTTCGGCAGGTCCTTCACCGCCTCCATCCCGACCTCTTCCTTCTCGAAGTCGAGGTTGGGCACGGTGCCGAGCACGGGCGCCTTCAGGAACACCGTACCCGGCGACAGCAGCAGGTGCAGGTGCTTGGAGTCGGGGATCAGCACCAGGAAGGTGAAGATCAGCAGCATGTGCACCCACCAGTTCACGCGGGCGGCGATGCCGCCGTCGAGCACGAACAGGTCGAGCAGGAACGTGATCATCAGCACCGCGATGAAGCCGGCGATGAGGATCGACTCCTTGGACACGGTTGGACCGAGGGCCCGGGGCCGGAGGATGCCGCGACGGATGGCGAGGAACACGATGCCCGCGAGGACGCCAATCGAGAAAGGCGCCAGCAGGTACATGTAGACCCTGAATGCGGCGGTGTGCGTGAGGTCGACGATCCCGAGGCCGTGCAGGGTCTCGATCAGGGTGTAGCCGCCGAACGCGACGAAGCCCCAGAACACGCCGAGGTGCGCCATGCCGACCCACGGGCGCCGGCCGATCACCTTGCTCTGGAAGACCACCTCGGTCACGAACCGCTCGACGCGGGCGGGCAGGTGGTCGAAGGAGAACTCCCCGGGCGCGGCCTGCAGGAGGCGCCACCGGGTGGACATCTGGGCGGAGAACAGGCCGACGCTGGCGACCACGACCACCCAGAACGCGAGCGTCTCGAACATGTCGACGAGGATAGCAGGCGGGAGCTGAGGGCTGGGAGCTGGAACCGCGGCGTTTGCGGTTACGGCTTGCGAAGAAGGCTCAGGGCTACAGGCTCGAGGTTCAGAGAGCATGCTGCCTCTACGCAGAATGCCTTCTGAGCCCTGAGCCGTGAGCCGTGAGCCTATTTCTTCAGTTCGGCGATCAGCGCCGGGACCACCTCGAACAGGTCACCGGCGATGCCGTAGTCGGCCAGTTCGAAGATCGGCGCCTCGGGGTCCTTGTTCACGGCGACGATCGTCCTGGCGCCCTTCATGCCGACCACGTGCTGGATGGCGCCCGAGATGCCGAGCGCCAGATACAGCTTCGGCGCGACGGTCTGCCCGGAGCTGCCGATCTGCCGGTCCATGGGCAGCCAGCCGTTGTCGCAGATGGGGCGCGACGCTGCGACCTCGGCGCCGAGCGCCTCGGCCAGCTCCTGCACCATCGCGAGGTGCTCGGGGCCCTTGATGCCGCGCCCCACCGAGACGATGCGCTCGGCGGCGGTGAGGTCCACCGCCTGCTTGGCTTCCTTGAAGGGGGCCTCGGGCTGCTGGCGCACCCCATCGAGCGCCACCTGGCGCGTCTCGACGGGGGCGCTGCCCTTCTGCAGCGCGTCGGCACGCACGGCGCCCGCCTGCAGGGTCGCGAAATGCGGCGCCGCACCGCTGGCGTCGACGTCGGCGATCAGGCGAGCCTGGAACACGGGGCGCGTGAAGCGATAGCCCTCGCCCTGCGCGGTCACCGCCACGCAGTCGGACACGAGGCCGCGACCGCACCGCGCGGCCAGCTTCGGCATGAAGTCGCGGGCCTGGTACGTGTGCGCCGCCAGCACCAGGGACGGCGACAGCGCGGTGACGATGGCCGACAGCGCCGCCACGTAGCCGTCGGCGGTGTAGTCGGCCAGCCCGGCGTGCTCGGCGATGACCACGCCGGCCACCTGCGCCTCGGCCAGCGACGCGCCGATGGCGGCGATGCCCTGCCCGGCGACGACGATCGTGACGGGCTGCCCGAGCGCCTGGGCCGCGGCAACGGCCTCCCACGTGGCGCGGTGGACCTGCCCACCGTTGTGTTCCGCGATGACGAGAATCATTGGGACACCACCCGCGCGTCCTCGCGCAAGGCGCGCACCAGCTCGCGCGCCGCCTCGGCGGGACTGCCCGCGATCATCCGGGTCTGCTTCTGCTTCTCCGGCGCCCGGAGGTCCACGACGCGCTGCGACGCCTGCGGCGCCGGCGGCGTGACCACACGGATTTCCTTCTTCTTGGCCGCCATGATCCCCTTCAGCGTCGCGTAGCGCAGCTGGTTGATGCCGCTCTGGATCGTGAGCAGGGCCGGCAGCGGCATCTCGAGCCACTGGAACCAGCCGCCCTCGAGCTCGCGCTTCACGCGCAGGCCCGCGCCCTGCACCTGCACCTCCATGACGATCGTCGCGTGCGGCACGCCGAGCCGCTCGGCGAGGATCACGCCCGTCTGGCCGAAGCCCATGTCGTCCGACTGCAGGCCGGTGAGCACGAGGTCGGGCGCCTCGGTGCCAATCGCCGCCGCGAGCGCCTCGGCCACGACCGACGCATCGGCACGCGCGAGCGCATCGTCCTCGACGTGCAGCGCGCGATCGGCGCCGCGCGCGAGCGCCTCGCGCAGCACCTGGGCGACGCGCGACGGCCCGGCCGACACCGCGATCACCTCGCCGCCGTGCGCCTCGCGCAGCCGCAGCGCCGCCTCGAGCGCATAGGCGTCGGGCTCGTTCATCTCGAACTCGGCCTCGGCGTCGCGAATCCAGGTGCGCGCCTCGTCGGGGCGTACCTGCCAGTCACGGGTGACGACCTGCTTGATGCAAACAATGATCTTCATGGCTCAGGGCTCAGCGCCCGGATGGCTCAAGGCCCAGGGCTCAAGGCTCAGAAAGCATTCAGTGAAACGGTTGTGGCCGTGCGGGCGGCCTTCTCGTGCCGCGCGGCTCTGTGGGCTCTCCGAGCCCTGAGCCGTGAGCCCTGAGCCTACCGTCTACGCTTCGTACGCCTTGAACAGCAGGCTGGCGTTCGTGCCGCCGAAGCCGAACGAGTTGGACAGCGCGTAGCGCACCGTGCGGGCGCGCGCGACGTGCGGCACGTAGTCGAGGTCGCAACCCTCGGCCGGATTGTCGAGGTTGATGGTGGGCGGCACCATGCCATGCCGGATCGCCAGGGCGGTGATGCCGGCCTCGAGGCCGCCGGCGGCGCCGAGCAGGTGGCCGGTCATCGACTTGGTCGACGACACGCACAGCTTGTGCGCGTGCTCGCCGAAGGTCGTCCGGATCGCCTGCGACTCGGTCGGATCGTTGACCGGCGTCGAGGTGCCGTGGGCATTGATGTAGTCGACCACCGACGGGTCGACGCCACCCTTGCGGAGCGCCATGCGCATCGCGCGCACCGCGCCCTCGCCGCCCTCGGGCTGGCCGGTCATGTGGTAGGCATCCGAGGTGAGCCCGTAGCCCACGACCTCGGCGTAGATGCTCGCGCCCCGCGCCCTGGCCCGCTCGAGTTCCTCGAGGATGAGGATGCCGGAGCCCTCGCCGATGATGAAACCGTCGCGGTCGCGATCGAAGGGACGGCAGGCGCGCTGCGGCTCGTCGTTGCGCGTCGACAACGCGCGCATCGAGCTGAAGCCGCCGACGCTCATCGGGGTGACCGCCGCCTCGGCGCCGCCGGTGATCATCACGTCGGCGTCGCCGCGCTTGATGATCTCGTACGAGTCGCCGATGGCGTGGGCCGAGGCCGAGCAGGCCGTGCAGGACGCCTGGTTCGGGCCGCGGGCGCCGAAGCGGATCGACACCTGGCCGGAGGCCAGGTTGATGATGGCCGACGGGATGAAGAACGGCGAGATCTTGCGCGGGCCGCCGGCGAGGTAGGCCTCGTGCTCGTTCTCGATGGTGCGGAACCCGCCGATGCCCGACGCGATGTACACGCCGATGTCGAACGAGTTCTCCGGCGTGATCACCAGTTGCGCGTCGTCGACGGCGAACTGGCTGGCCGCCAGGGCGTACTGGATGAAGGGGTCGATCTTCTTGACCTCCTTCTTCTCGACGAAGGCCAGCGGGTCGAAGTCCTTGACCTCGCCCGCAATCCGCGCCGAGAACGCCGACGCGTCGAAATGGGTGATGGGCCCGATCCCGCTGCGGCCCGCACACAGGGCCTCCCAATTGGCCTGCGTGCCAATCCCCAGCGACGACACCAGCCCGACCCCCGTGACGACGACTCGCCTCGACACTCCCCCTCCGTCCCCCGGGCGCCTTCCCCCCGGTGTGGCAGTTGCTTACTTCTTGGCCTTGCCGTGCTGCTCGATGTAGGCGATCGCCTCGCGCACGCGGGTGATCTTCTCCGCGTCGTCATCCGGGATCTCCACCCCGAACTCCTCCTCGAACGCCATCACCAGCTCGACGACGTCGAGCGAGTCCGCGCCGAGGTCGTCCACGAACGACGCATCCGGCGTGACTTCTTCCTCGTCGACGCCCAGCTGCTCCACGATGATGCTCTTGACCTTCTCTGCCACAGCTGACATCTGCCACTCCTCCTGCTCAGGCATACATGCCGCCGTTGACGGCGAGCACCTGCCCCGTGATGTACCCGGCCGCGTCTGATGCAAGGAAGCACACCGCCGCGGCCACATCCTCCGGCGTGCCCAAACGACCGAGCGGGATCGCCGACGTCCAGTTGGCCTGGGCGTCCGTGCTGATCTCCCGCGTCATGTCCGTGTCGATGAGCCCCGGGGCCACCACGTTGACGGTGATGGACCGCGAGGCGACCTCGCGCGCGAGCGCCTTCGAAAAGCCGATGATGCCGGCCTTGGTCGCCGCGTAATTGGTCTGCCCGGGGTTGCCGCTCTGGCCCACCACCGAGCTGATGCTGATGATCCGTCCCTGACGCTGCTTCAGCATCGTCTTCAGCACGCCTTGCGTGCAGAGGAACGTGCCGGTGAGGTTGGTGGCCAGCACGGCGTCCCAGTCCTCGCGCTTCATCCGCAGCAGCAACTGGTCGCGCGTGATGCCGGCGTTGTTCACCAGGACGTCGATCCGCCCGAACCGCTCGAGGGTGGCGTCGATGACCCGTTGCACCGCCTCGGCGTCGGCCACGTCGGCCGCCAGCGCGAGCGCCTGCCCGCCGGCCGCCGTCACCTCCGCGGCGACGGCCTCGGCGGCATCCCCACGCGAGGTGAGGACGACGGCGGCGCCCGCCGACGCGAGCGTCAGGGCCGTCTGTCGGCCGATGCCGCGCGACGCGCCCGTGATGATGGCTACCTTGCCTGAGAGATCGAGCCTCACGATGCTGCGAAGAGCGCCTCCACCGCTGCGAGTTGTTCAGGGGCTCCGAAGCTCACCACCCGAGCCTCGCGGTCGATCTTGCGCACCAGTCCTGCGAGCACCGTCCCCGGGCCCACCTCAACATACGCGCGCACACCAGCCGACACAAGATACCCGATGACGTCCTCCCAGCGCACGGCGCCCGACACCTGCGCCACCAGCGCGTCGATCGCCGCCGCGCCCTCGCGCTTCGGCTGGGCATCGACGTTGGCCACCACCGGCACGCGCGGCGCCTGCACGGCGAGGGCGCGCAACTCCGGCTCGAGCCGCGCCTGGGCCGGGGCCATGAGCGCGCAGTGGAACGGCGCGCTGACGTTGAGCGGAATCACCCGCTTGGCGCCACGTGCCTTCGCCTCGGCGCCGGCGCGCTCCACCGCCGCCCTGGCGCCGGCAATCACCACCTGGCCGGGGGCGTTCAGGTTCGCCGGGCTCACCACCTCGCCCTGCGCGGCGGCCTCGCACGCCGCCGCTGCCGTCGGACCGTCGAGCCCCAGGATGGCCGCCATGGCGCCCTCGCCGACCGGCACGGCCTCCTGCATGTAGCGGCCGCGGTGCGACACGATGCGCAGCGCGTCGCCGAAGGCAAACGTGCCGGCGGCGACATGCGCCGAGTACTCCCCCAGTGAATGCCCCGCCGCCCAGGCCGGCGCGAACCCGCGCGCCTCGAGCACCCGGTAGGCGGCGATGCTGGTGGCCAGGATGGCCGGCTGGGTGTTCTCGGTGAGGGTGAGCTGGTCGTCGGGACCGTCGAAGCACAGGCCGCTCAGCGAGCGGCCGAGCGCCTCGTCGGCCTCGGCAAACGCGGCGCGGGCCTCGGGGAACGTGTCGACAAGGGCCTTGCCCATGCCCACCGCCTGCGAGCCCTGCCCGGGAAAGAGAAACGCAATCATCGGATGTGTCCACGCAGGGCCGCGCCGCGCGCGTCCCCCCGCTCCTGCAGTCCTTCGGTCAGCCGTGCCACGAGTCGCTCACGCACGAAGCGCGCGGTGAGGCCGATCCCGGTGGCGATGGCCTTGGGCGAGGACCGCCCGTGCCCGATCACGCACAGGTGACGCAGGCCGAGCAACGGCGCCCCGCCGTATTCGGAGTAGTCGAGCCGCGCCCGGAAGCGCCGCAACGCGCCGCGCGTGAGCACCGCCCCGACCTGCGCGGTCACCGACCGCGCCATCTCGTCGGCCATGAGGCCGTCGATCGCCTCGACGAGCCCCTCGCTCGTCTTGAGCACCACGTTGCCGGTGAAGCCGTCGCACACGATCACGTCGGCCGCCCCGGTGAACAGCTCCGAAGCGTCGAGGTTACCGATGAAGTGCAGCGACGTCTCGGCGATGCGCGCGTGCGCGCCGCGCACCAGCGACGTGCCCTTGCCGGCCTCTTCCCCGTTGGAGACCAGGCCGACGCGCGGCCTGTCGATGCCGAGCGCGACCTGCGCGTACGCGGCACCGAGCCGCGCGAACACCACCAGGTGCTCCGGCCGACAACTCACGCTCGCGCCCGCGTCCACCAGCACGGCCGCGCCCTCGCGCGTCGGGATGGTGGCCGCGATGGCGGGACGCTCGATGCCGTCGAGGAAGCCGAACGCGGCATGCGCGGCCAGCACGGCGGCCCCGGAATGCCCGGCGGTGAAGAGCGCTGCCGCATCTCCCGCCGCCACCGCCTCGGCCGCCACACGCACCGAGGCCGTCCGCCGACGGCGCACCGCGAGCGCAGACTCCCCCATGCCGACCACGTCGGCGGCATCGAGGATGGAGATGGAGAGGCTGTCGACTTCAGGAAACCGGGCGAGCTCGTCCTCGAGCAACGCGCGGGCCCCGACCAGGGTCAGGTCCAGGCCGTCCTCGCGGGCGGCGAGTACCGCGCCGTGCACCACGGTCCGGGGGGCCTCGTCGCCCCCCATGGCATCGACGGCGATGCGCATCGGCCTACCCGCCTGCGCCAAGGCTTCGGCGGGGCAAGCCGCCGCCATCAGGGCTGCGACGCGGCAATCGGCCTCCGCCAGGCCTCAGGCGCGGCGTGCCACACGCCGACACGCCAGAGGGCGCCAGCGACACGGTCACGCGAACGGCCCGGATCAGGCTTCCTCGTTGACCGGGCGCACCTGCCGGCCGCGATAGTGGCCGCAGTTGGAGCACACCACGTGGGGCGGCTTCAGCTCGCTGCACTGCGGGCACGGACCGAGGGCCACGGCCTTGAGGGCGTCGTGGGTACGGCGCTTGGCCGTGCGGCTCTTCGAATGACGTCGCTTGGGATTGGGCATGACTGGTTACTCGCGCGGCGCTGACCCGTCCGCATCCTTCAGGAGGGATTTCAGCCCCGCCAACCGCGGGTCCTCCCACCGGTTCTCACACGTGCACGTGGCCACGTTGCGGTTCACTCCGCAGTGCGGACACAGCCCCTGACAGTCCTCGCGGCACAGCGGCTTCATGGGCAGCGCCAGGTAGCACTGCTCGCGCGCCACCTGCGCGAGGTCGATCCGCGGTTCGTCGTACGGCACGATCGACGGATCGTCGTCTTCCATCTCGCGGCCGTCGTCGTCGCCGGCCGCCGCGGCAGGCACCAGGCCCGCCCGCTCGACCGCCGCCGGCACGAACCGCAATTCCACGTCGGTCGCCACCGGGAACGGGAACGACTCGGCACACCGCGCGCACGACAGCGACAGGGTCGCCGTGAGCCGCCCGCGCAGGTGGTAGGTCTCTGCGCTGCCCCGCTCCACCTCGCCGTCGAAGTGCACCGGCGCCTCGACCACGAAGTCGTCGGCAGGCACGTCGAGCGCCGCCGGCGGCAGGTCCGCGACCACGGGCACGCGGTCGGCAGGAAGGGTCGTGAGGTCGATCACCATGGCTGGACGGTACAGCGCCAGTCACGGAGACCCGCGCGAACGCACAAGCATAGCAGATGGCAATTCGAAACTTGAAATTCGAAATTCCGAGCGGCTCGGCCTCCGGCCTTCGCCGCGCCAGGCGGAGCCGGCGCGCTTGAATTTCAAATGTCGAATTTCACATTGCCAGTATCAGGGTCGGGGCAGTTCGATCCACGGGCGCGGAATGTAGAGTTCCTCGAACAACCGCACCGCGTACCGATCGGTCATCCCGGCGAGAAAATCCCTTGCTGCGGCATCGAGCCCCTCGCGCTCGATGGTCTCGGCGTCGAGCCACGCCCCGGGACGTTCCCGCACCTTCTCCCACAGCCCGCCGAGGATGCCGGTCGCCTTGGCGAACTCGGCCGTCGCCGTCTCGTTCTCGTAGACCCGCTCGAACATGAACGCCCGCAGGTCGAGCAGCGCCTGCAGGACGGGCTCGCTCATCCGCAAGGACTCGAGCCCGCACGCCAGGCTCTCGGTCACCACGTCGCTGACCATCGACCCGATGCGCGCCGACGAGGTCGGCCCGAGCACCGCGACCGCGCTCCGGGGCAGGTCCGCAGGATCGAGCACGCCGGCCCTCACCGCATCGTCGATGTCGTGGTTGACGTACGCGATGATGTCGGCCACCCGGGCAATCTGCGCCTCGAGCGTCGCCGCACGCTCACTGGCCGGCACGTTGATCGGCAGCCCGTGCTTGCCCTTCGAGTGCGTCGAGATGCCCTGACGCACCTCGAACGTCAGGTTGAGGCCCCGCCCGCCCTGCTCGAGCACCTCGACGATGCGCAGGCTCTGCGTCGCATGGGAGAAGCCCCCAGGTACCAGCTTGTCGAGCACGCGCTCGCCGGCGTGGCCGAAGGGCGTGTGGCCGAGGTCGTGCGCCAGGGTGATCGCCTCGGTGAGCTCCTCGTGCAGCCGCAGCACCTTGGCCAGCGTCCGTGCGATCTGCGACACCTCGAGGGTGTGCGTGAGCCGCGTCCGGTAATGGTCACCGGCCGGCGAGAAGAAGACCTGGGTCTTGTGCTTGAGGCGACGGAAGGCCTTGGAGTGCACGACGCGGTCGCGGTCGCGCTGGAAGGCCGGACGGATCGGATCCTCGGGCTCGGGCCGGGCCCGGCCCTGCGTGGCGTCGCTGAAGGTCGCCTGCGGGGCCAGCATGAGGCGCTCGCGCGCCTCGAGTTGTTCGCGGATCGTCGTCATGCGGAAGCGGGGACCAACGCGTCCAGGAAGCTCGTGCCGTGGGCCAGCGGCCCGACGCCGAAGTTGGCCGCCATCGTCTGTCCCAGATCGGCAAACGTCTGCCGCGTCCCGAGACTGACACCCGGCGCGACGCGGGCCCCGGTGGCCAGCAGCGGCACGTACTCGCGGGAGTGGTCGGTGCTGGGCGTGGTCGGGTCGTTGCCGTGGTCGGCGGTCACCACCAGCAGGTCCGACTCGCGCAGGTGCGGCAACAGGTCGGCGAGGCGCGCGTCGAAGCGCTCGAGGTTGCGGGCGTAGCCGTCGACGTCGTTGCGGTGGCCGTACAGGGCGTCGAAGTCCACCAGGTTGGCCCAGATGAGCCCGCGCGGCACGTCGCGCATCGCCTCGTCGATGCGGTCCATTCCCTCGTCGTCGGAGGCCGTGGGCAGGTGACGCGCGATGCCGCGGCCGGCGAACAGGTCCTTGATCTTGCCCACCGCGACGACAGGATGCCCGGCGGCGGTCATCAGGTCGAGCAGCGTGTCGACGGGCGGCGTCAGCGCGTAGTCGTGCCGGTTCGCGGTCCGCCGGAATGCGCCGGGGCTGCCGACGAACGGCCGCGCGATGACCCGTCCCACGCCCATGCCCCGCCCGACGATGTCGAAGGCGACCTCGCAGTACCGGTACAACTCGGCGACCGGCACGACGTCCTCGTGGGCGGCGATCTGGAACACGCTGTCGGCCGACGTGTAGACGATCGGCGCGCCGGTGCGCATGTGCTCCTCGCCGAGCCTGGCGATGATCTCGGTGCCCGAGGCGACCACGTTGCCCAGCGCCGGGCGACCGATGCCGCGCGTGAACGCGTCCATGACCGCGGGCGGGAAGCCTTGCGGAAACGTCGGGAAGGCGCGATCGAGGACGATGCCGGCCATCTCCCAGTGCCCGGTGACCGAGTCCTTGCCGGCCGACGCCTCCGCCATGCGACCCCAGGCGCCCGCCGGGGCGCCGACCGCCACGCCGAGCGCGGGGACCAGCCTGTCGAGCCCGAGGTGACGCAGGGTGGGCAGGTGCAGCGGCACCTGCCGCGCGATGTTGCCGAGCGTGTCGCTGCCCTGGTCGCCATAGCGCGCCGCATCGGGCAGTTCGCCGATGCCGACGCTGTCGAGCACGATCGCGATGATCCGCTCGAAGCGGACAGCCATGACGTCGGGCCTCAGGCCTCGTGGGACGCCGAGGAGAAGTAGTTGGGCACCGACCGGTTGGACCGGATGGTGGCGATGGCGTGCTTGAACACCATGTGGTCGGCGCCCTCGTGGTCGATCACGAGCGCGAACCGATCGAAGTTCTTGATGCGGCCCTCGAGCACCTGCCCGTCCATCAGCCGGATCTGCACGACCAGCCGTTCGCGACGCGCCGAGTTCAGGAACACGTCCTGGATGTTGGGGGGCGCTGACGGCTTGGACTCGCGGTGGGTGGGCATCAGCGGCTGGCTCCGTGCGACTCGATCAGGGCTCGGGCGGCGGTGAAGGTCTCCTCCCGTTCACCCGCGCCGTCCAACCATATCATCCCCGGTTCCTTCCTGAACCAGATCAGCTGGCGCCGCGCGTAGTGCCGGTTCTCGCGCACGATCAGCGCGCGCGTCTCGGCCTCGTCGCGCACGCCATCGAGCATCTCGAGGATCTGCCGGTACACGAGCCCGCCGAACGGATTGGCCTCGCGCGGGATGCCGGCGGCGAGGTTGTCGCGCACCTCCTGCACCACGCCGCGAGCCCACTGCGCGTCGACGCGACGCGCCACCCGCTCGGCAATCGCCTCCGACGGCAGGCGCAGCCCGAGGGCGCACACGTCGTACTCGGGCAGCGGCGATCGGGTCTCGGCAAAGTGCGCCGAGAGCGGCCGCCCGGTGAGCAGCCACACCTCGAGCGCCCTCACGAGGCGCTTCTCGTCGCGCGGCATGATGCGCGCGGCCGACGCCGGATCGACGCGCCCGAGCACGCGGTGCAGGTGCTCGACGCCGCGGGCCACGGCCCGCGCATGCAGCCGCGCCCGCACCTCGTCGTCGCGTCCGGGCCCGTCGAACAGGCCCGACACGAGGGCGCGGTAATAGAACCCCGTGCCGCCGACCAGGATCGGCAGGCGCCCGCGTGCCGAGATGTCGCGCACGACCGCCGCGGCCTCGCGGGCGAAGCGGGCCGCCGAGTAGACCTCGGTCGGATCGGCCACGTCGATCAGGTGATGGGGAACGCCCCGCTGTTCACCCATCGGCACCTTGTCGGTGCCGATGTCGAAGCGCCGGTAGACGGCGGTGGAGTCGCAGTTGACGATCTCGCCGCCGTACTCGGTGGCCAGGCGGATGCCGAGGGCACTCTTGCCCGTGGCGGTGGGCCCCAGCACCGCCAGCAGCAACGGGCGCCCCGTCGCGGAGCGGCGAACGCTCACAGGTCGGCCGCGGCCTGCGACCGCGCCGCTGCCGACGACGGCCGGGTGGCTCGCCCTGAGCGGAGTCGAAGGAGTTCCCCGGCCCTACCGATGAAGAATGGACACACGCGTCCCTGCCTGGGCTTGCCTGCGCGCCGCCTCCCTCATTGCGAGGGCGGTTGCTCGTTGTAGTAGAAGGTGACCGTGAAGAACGCCGGCGGCGACGGGTACTCCGGCGGCAGCGGCGTCGTCGGGTTGGACCACTGCAGCGAGTTGGCCGCGGCGCGGTCGAAGGCGTCGATGCCCGAGGGCTGCTTGATCGCGATGTCGGTGATGCGGCCGTCCTTGTGGACGTTGAAGGTCACCACGACGTGCCCGCGCATCACCATGGCGGCTTCGGGAATCAACCAGTTGCGCTTGATCTGCGCCACGAAGCGGCGGATCCACGGCCCGAACTCGACGCCCTTGGTGTCGAACTGGATGTAGGGCCCGAAGGGCGAGTTGCCGCCATTGGGGTTGTTGAAGGCCTCGTTCTGGACGTACTTCTCGAGGTTCTTCAGGGCCTGCCCCAGCGAGCCCCCCGGCGGCCGCATGGCGGGGGTGGCCGAGGCCGGACTGTTGCGGGCCTGCGGGTTGGCGACCACCCCGGTGTCGCCGCGGGCGAGCAGGCCGGACTGGCCGTCGCGCACGTTGACGCCGTCGGTGGAGGCGGGATTCTGCGAGGGCGTCGCCTGGTTCTGCGGCGGCGTCGGCTGGGCCGCCCTGGCCTGCTGCGCCGGCATCTCGCGCGGGGACTCGGAGGGCTCGGGGGCCGGCCCCTTGCCGCGCGCGAGATCCTTGGCCGATTGCTTCTCGACGAACTCCAGCGAGTTGCCGCGCGAGAACGGCTGGTCGTTGGTCGCGTTGGGCGCCCGCTGCATCGTCTGCGCCACGCGGTCCTGATCGGCCAGCGACGCCGTGTCCTTCGGCCGCGCCGCCTTCATGTCGATCTTCGGCTGCACGAACACGAAGCGGGGCTGCTGACGTTGCTGCTGCATGGCCAGCGCCTGCTGGCGCTCGATCTCGGCCTGCTGCTGCTCGGCCTGCTGCATCAGCAACTGCTTGACGAACGGGATTTCGGGGGCGAACAGCAGGAGGAGGAACAGCCCGACGTGCAGGAACACCGACAGGAGCACGGCCTCGCGCCGTGACATCGCCGAGTCCATGCTCGGCGGTTCGGGTCGGTGATCCTCGAAATCGATGTACATCCGGTCAGTTCAAGTATAGAGGTTCGAGGCCAGACGCGCCTGACCGGGGGCCGAGAAGTGCCGTGCGCGCCGCCCTCAGGCGGGCCGCTCGGCAACGTAGAGATAGACGACGCCGAACGTCAAAGGGACGGCCTCGCAGCGGGTCAAGCCGGCAGCCTGCAGTTGGGCGACGAACTCGGCCGGCGGCGTGAAGCTCTCGACCGATGCCGGAAGATAGGCGTAGGCCTCGCCGTGCCGCGAGACCAGCCGGCCGAGGCGCGGCAGGACGTTGCGGAAGTACCACAGGTAGCCGGCCCGGATCAGCGGCTGCTGCGGCGTGGAGAACTCCAGGATGGCCAGGCGCCCTCCCGGCTTCAGCACCCGCGCCACCTCCCGAAGGGCCACACCCGCGTCCTGGACGTTGCGGATGCCGAAGGCGATGGTGACCGCATCCATGGAGGCCGACCGCGCCGGCAGCCGCATCGCATCGCCGCGCACCAGCGGGATGACCGCGGCCCGCCCCTCGTCGCGCAGCTTGCGCTTGCCCACCTTGAGCATCTCGGCCGAGAAGTCGACGCCGAGCACGCGGCGGGCCAGCCGCCGCCTGACCATCGTCCGGGCGACGTCGCACGTGCCGGTGCACAGATCGAGCACCTGCTCCCGTCCCGTCAGCTTCAGGCGCCGCACGGCGCGCCAGCGCCAGTAGAGGTCCTGCCCGCCGCTCAGCACGTGGTTCAGCAGGTCGTAGCGGCCGGCGATCTCGTCGAACATGCCGGCGATCTTGGCCGGGGCCTTGCCGGTGTCCGGGGTCACGCCGCCGTAGGTGGTCGACGCGGCCCGTTCGGTGGTGCTGGTCATTCGCGGTCCGCCTGCGGGTCCCACATGGGATAGAGCTGGTGGTCGATGCGCAGCAAGGACAGGACGCGCCCGGCCATGAAGTCGGCAAGGTCGCTGATCGACTGCGGACGCTGGTAGAAGCCCGGCATCGCCGGCATGACGGTGGCGCCGGCTTCGGCGCACAGCACCATGTTCTTCAGCTGGGGCAGGCTGAGCGGCGTCTCGCGCGGCACGATGATCAGCGGGCGGCGTTCCTTGAGCATCACGTCGGCGGCCCGCTCGACCAGCGAGCGCGACAGCCCGTGCGCGATGGCGGCCATCGTCTTCATCGAGCAGGGCACGATCACCATCGCGTCGGCGCCCTTGCTGCCGCTGGCGATGCGCGAGCCGAGGTCCTTGTTGCTGTGGAGCACCCAGCCGCCGCGGCGGACGCCCTCGCCCCAGGTCTCCTCGAGGTAGGCCTGCAGGCGATCGACGCGCGCCGTGGCGCCGAGCTCGTCGACGAGCAGGCGCCGGCCGTACTCGGTGATCACCAGGTCGACGTGCTGCCCGTGCTGCAGCAGCGCCGACAGGGTGCGCATCGCGTAGAGCGCCCCGCTGGCGCCGGTGACGGCAAGCACGATGCGTCGCGTGGTCTCAACCGACATAGATGCTCAATCCCGTGGTGGCGAGGTACAGCAGGCCCACCCAACCGTTCATGTCGAAGGCGCGCTTGACCTGCGACAGGTCCGACGCGCTCACCAGCGACTGCTCGAAGACCAACAGCCCGGCGACCAGCGCCACGCCACCCTGGTACACGGCGCCGAGCCCGGCGACGACACCGAGCAGCGCGAGGCTGGCGACGGTGATCACGTGCAGGGCCCGCGAGATGGCGATCGACTGCGCGACGCCGAAGCGCACCGGAATCGAGCGCAGCCCGTGGGCCCGGTCGAACTCGAGGTCCTGGCAGGCGTACAGCACGTCGAAGCCGCCCACCCAGCTGCCGATCGCCAGCCCGAGCAGCACCGGCTGCCACGACGGGCCGCCGCCCGACGCGATCCACCCGCCGACCGGCGCCACGGCCATCGCCAAACCCAGGAAGAACTGCGTCGCCCAGGTGTAGCGCTTGGCGAGCGAGTACCAGAAGACGATGGCGAGCGCGACCGGGGCGAGCGCGAGGCAGAGCGGGCTGATGCGCGCGCACACCAGCAGGAACACGACGCTGGTCACCACGAGGAACACGACCGCCTCGGTGCGCGACATCGCGCCCCGCGGGATCTCGCGACTGGCCGTCCGCGGGTTCAGCGCGTCGTAGTGCGCGTCCACGAGGCGGTTGAAGGCCATCGCCGCGCTGCGGGCCGCCACCATCGCCGCGACGATCCAGCCCACCCGCGCCCACGTCATGGGCACCAGACGGCTCGCGAGCAGCGCGCCCACGAGGGCGAACGGCAGCGCGAACACCGTGTGGCTGAAGCGCACGAACCCGAGGTAGGTGCGCAGACGGGACAGGGGATCAGGGGTCAAGGCTCAGGGCTCAGGAAGCAGACTCTCGGGTTTCGGCGTTCGGCTTACGGATCTCCCAGCGGGATCCATCTGCGGCTCAGTGTCCGCTGTCGACTCCCGACTGCCGATTCCCGACTCCCGCCACCAGCGTATCCAACCAACGCAGGTCGGAGGTGTCGGCCGCGTCGGCGACCAACCATTCTTCCACGTCCTCGACGTCGGCGGGAGGGACGCGCACCACCGCCCGGCTCGAGGCGCCCGGCGCCAACACGCCGAGGTGGTCCAGGCCGAGCGCCTGCGCGCCGCCGAGGGTCGCCGCACGGAGCAGGGTCGCGGCTGGCACGGCCGGCGCGGCCGCCCGCAAGGCCGCCAGTTCCGCGAACACGTTGAGGTCGGCGACGCTGGACAGGCTGTCGGTGCCGACGGCCAGCCGCACGCCCGCCGCCACCGCGTCCGCTACAGGAGGGACGCCTGCCCCGACCCATCGGTTGCTGCGCGGGCACAACACGAGCGTGGCGCCGACACCCGCGAGGACGTCGAGTTCGGGTCGCGTGAGCTGGGTGCCGTGCACGACGAGCAGGTCGCGGTGCAGGGCGCCGAGCTGCTGCAGGTAGGTCACCGGGGCCACCCCGGGAGCCTGCCAGTCGGGATCCCAGCTCCCGAGATCGGTCAGGAGGTCGCGGAAGGGCCCGGTGCCGCTGGACAGGAACTCGAGTTCCTCAGGTGACTCGGCCAGGTGGATGGAAGAGACCGGGCAGGCGGGCTGCTCGCGCGTCATGAACCACGTGACCGGCCGCCCTGGAGAGAGCGCCCCGATCAGCGGCGCCGACGTGGAGTACGGCGCGTGCGGCGCCACCGACGCGATGACGCGGGCACATCCCTCTTCCGCCAGGCGCCCCTGGGCAGTCATGGCGCCGAGCCGTGTCTCGCTCGCGATGCGCCCGGCATCATCGGCCTTGAATCCCAGCGCCTCGCGGAAGTGGATGCCCGACAGCGAGGAGGCGGCGAGCGGACCGATGGCCGCGTCCGTGTTGCCGATGTCGCCCACGGCGGCCGTGCCCGCCGTCTCGGCGCTGGCAATGGCCGTCGCGGCAGCCTCCACCACCTCACCCATCGTGGTGGGCGCACCGAACCGCACGCCGAGCATCGCGCGCACCCAGGCCACGAAGCTGCTGGCGGGCGGTACCCGGCCCGCCAGGTGCGACAGCTCCAGGTGCGTGTGTGCGTTGACCAGGCCAGGCAGGATCGCGGCGTGGCCGAGGTCGATCGTGGTGGCGGGCACCGGCCCCGGCGCGCCCGCCGCGCCGACGCCGACGATCTCCCCGCGCGTCGGGTCGACGTCGACCCACCCGTCACGAATGACCGGCGCGGCAATCGGCAGGACCCAGCGGGCGTGGACGCGGATGATCATGGAGTTGTAGCCGTCGACCTTCAGGTCGGCGGTCAGTGATGGTTCCCTCAGCCTCCGCGTCGAGCTGAAGCTCGACGCCCACGAACTGTCGGGGAGCCCCGGCCCTCACCGTCGGCCAAGGTCGACGCCTACACCTGCGGAACCTGCGCGCGGCGCTCGCGCTCGGCGCGCGTGCGCGCCTCGTACGCGGCCAGTTCGGCCGGCATCAGGTCGGCGCCGTCCTTCTTCGCGACGTCGAGCGACAACCGGCGCGGCACGGCCCGTTCGCGGAACACCGGCTGCCCCACCAGGTCGTAGTGCATGTTCCGGCGCATCGCCGTGAAGCCCATGTTCTCGATGTTGCGGACGATCTCGACTTCGTCCATGCAGTAGCTCGCGCCGGCGGCCCGCACGACGTTCTCCTCGATCATCACGCTGCCCATGTCGTTGGCGCCGAACGCGAGGCTCAACTGCCCGACCTTGCCGCCCTGGGTCACCCACGACGCCTGCAGGTTGTCGAAGTTGTCGAGCACGATGCGCGCCAGGGCGAGCGTGCGCAGGTACTCGACCCCGGTGAGCTCCACGCCCGCGAGCTCGGTGTGATCGGGCTGGTAGCTCCACGTGATGAACGCGGTGAAGCCACCGGTCTCGTCCTGCAGGGTGCGGAGCCGCATCATGTGCTCGATGCGCTCCTCGGGCGTCTCGACGCTCCCGTACATCATGGTCGCCGTGGTGCGCAGCCCCTGCAGGTGCACCTCGCGCATCACGCCCAGCCACTCGTCAGCGGTGGCTTTCCCGTAGCAGTTCAGCAGCTTGCGGACGCGGTCGACGAGGATCTCGGCGCCACCACCGGGAACGCTGTCGAGTCCGGCGGCGATCAGCCGCGACACGACCTCGGGCACCGGCAGCTTCGACATCCGCGAGATGTGCAGGATCTCGGGCGGCGACAGCGCGTGCAGGCGGAACGTCGGGTACTGCGCCTTGACGGCGCGGAACAGGTCCTCGTACCAGGCCAGCGGGATGTCGGGGTTGTGCCCGCCCTGGAGCAGCAGCTGGTTGCCGCCGACGCTGATCGTCTCGTCGATCTTGGCAAACAGCTCCTCGCGCGAGAGCACGTAGCCGTCGGGGCTGCCGACCGTGCGGTAGAACGCGCAGAAGTTGCAGCGCGCCACGCACACGTTGGTGTAGTTGACGTTGCGGTCGATGATGTATGTCACCACCCGCTCGGGATGGCGGCGGGCACGAATCGCGTCGGCCAGGCGGCCGAGTTGCCACGTGCTCGCGTCGCGGTACAGCACCAGCGCCTCGTCGGCGTCGATGCGCTCGCCGCGCTCCACCTTCTCCACAATGGCCTGCAGCGACATCTGCCTCGTGCCCTTCCCTGCTGTCGACATGCCCACCTGCTCCCCCACCTGGGACCGGACCGCGGCCGGCACGCCCAGGGCCTCGACGGCGCGCAGCACGTCGGGGCGCTGCGGCGCGAGACCGTCGGCCATGGCGAGGGTGAGATAGCGCGAGAGGCCCCGGAGGGCGCCCTCGTCCAGATCGTACCGAATGTTGTGGCGCAGGTACTGCTCGAGACCGGCCGCGCGCTCCGTCCGGGCACCGGCCTCGGCCCGCGCCAGTGCCTCGATCGCCTCGACGCCGGCCCGCCGCGCCTCGTGCAGCCGCGTCACCAGCGCCGGGCTGATGACTCCCGGCCGCGCAATCCACGTCGCGAACACGAAGGGCAGCCCGGTGAACGCCTTCCACGCCTCACCGAGGTCGATCTTCTGCGCCCCCAGCGCCTCGTAGGGCGCCTCGAGCGCCGGGTCGCCGATCACCAGTGCAGCATCGGCCACCGACAGCATCGCGGCCAGATCCGGCGTCGCATCGACGAAGGTCGGCGCAATCCCGAAGTGATGGCGGCACAGCACGCGCAGCAGGCCGACCGAGCTGCGGGAGCTCACGTCGAGGGCGATGCTGCGGACCTGCGGCACCGGCACGCGCGTGAACAGCGCCACCGACTGCACCGGGCCGTCGCAGGCAATCGCCAGGCCCGGCACGATGTCGTAGGCAACCCGGCCGCGCAGCAGCTCGATCACCGGCACCAGGCCGAGGTCGATCTCGCCGGCATGCAGCAGGGCCGCGCACCTCGACGGCACGTCGAGGCGCACCGCGAACTGCGGGTCGCGGTCGAGGCCGTACTCGAGGGGCCGGGCGTTGAGGAACCCGACCGCGCCGACCCTGATCACGCCGCGCCCCGCGGGCGCCAGGCGCCGTCCCGCTCGATCACCTCGAGCGAGGCCGCGGCGATGTTGCGCCGCACCTCCTCGACGATGGCGCGGCGCGGGCCGTGGGGCATGTCGTCGCGCGCCGGGACGGCGTCGATGTCGTCGGCGCCGAACAGGAGGCACGACTGCGAGAGCTTGGCCCCCATTCGGGTCCAGTGCGCCGAGAGGTGCGCCACGTTGTCGAGCGCGATGCGCGCGAGCGCCACGTGCCGCATGTCGTCGAAGCCCGTGGTCGGGGCATCGGTGGGCTGCTCCACCGGGAGCGGCGCGCACGCACGCACGACGCCGGTGGCCGCCTGCCACGCCCGCAGCTGCTCGAGCGCGTCGAGCAGGGCGTCGCCGTCGAGGGGCGTGCCGAGCGTCACCAGTTGAATCGCCAGCCCGGCCGAGGCCACTGCCTGCAGTTGCGCCAGGTCGAGGCGATCGAGGCGCGCGGTCGCGACGGCGTCGAGGCCGGCGGCCTTCAGTGCGGGCAGCACCGCGTCGAGGGGCCCGAGGCCCGCGAGCACGTCGAGCGACCACCCCGACAGCGGCAGCGAGGTCAGGGCACGGACACCGGCGACGGCAGCCACCGCCGCATCGAGGCTCGCGGGCACGCCGTCAAGCCGCACCTCGCCGGCCTCGGGGGCGAGTTCGAAGGCCCAGCCGCGGGCGTCGGCCGGCACGGCGAGCGTCTCGACGCGCACGAACGTGCCGCGTGCCCCGTGCAACCGCGCCCGCACGTCGGCCGCCAGCATGCCGAGCCCGATGAGGTCGCGGCTCGCGGCCAGCTCACGCAGCTCCGACGACGAGAGCGCGCCGCCCGAGGCGAGGCGCGTTGCCAGTTCTTCGATGTCCACGGTCACCATCTTCGTCCTTCGTCCCTTGGGCCTTGGGCCTTCGGCCTTGGGGCTCGAACCATGCGCCGCAAGCCCCAAGTCCTGAGCCGTGAGCCCAGAGTGCTGTCTGAGCCCTGAGCCTTGAGCCCCGAGCCTCTCCTACCCCTGCGTCATCGCGTCGTTGATGCGCTGCGCAAGGGCGAGGGCCCGGCGGCCCTGCGCGCCATCGACCCGCGGTGCCCGTCCCTCGCGCACGGCGCCGACGAAGTCCTCGAGTTCGCGCCGCAGCGGCTCGGCCTCGGGCACGGGCACCGGCCCGCCTTCGATGGCCGGGCGTGCGCCCTCCACCTTGCGGAGCCGCCACACCTCGAGCTCGCGGCTCGCATAATCCACCGACACGTACGCCGCGGGCTCGATGAACCGCACCTTGCGCACCCGGTCGCGGCTGATGCGGCTGGCCGTGAGGTTGGCGATGCACCCGCCGGCGAACTTCAGCCGCGCGTTGGCGATGTCGACGCGCCCGGTCAGCACCGGCACTCCGACGGCCTCGACCCCGACGACCTCCTCGTCGATCACCGACAGCAGCACGTCGAGGTCGTGGATCATCAGGTCGAACACGACGTCGATGTCGAGGCTGCGATCCGGGAACGTGCCCAGGCGATGCACCTCGATGAAGCGTGGCCGCGTGAGGAACGGCCGCGCGGCGTCCACCGCCGGGTTGAAGCGCTCCGTGTGCCCCACTGCCAGCACGAGCCCCTTCGCGGCCGCACGCGCGATGAGGTCGTCGGCCTGCGCCAGCGTCGTGGTCATCGGCTTCTCCACGAGCACGTGGATGCCGGCATCGAGCAACATCGCCGCCAGCGCGTGGTGCGCCTCGGTGGGCGAGGCGATGGTCACCGCGTCGACCTGGCCGACCAGCGCCGTTGCGTCGGTCAGCGACGTCGCAGCGCCGTGCTGGGCGGCGATCTCGGCGGCCCGCGTCGCGTCGACGTCGACCACGGCGTGCAGGCGCGCGCCCGGCGTGTCGCCGAGGATGCGCGCGTGATGGCGCCCGAGCGCCCCGACCCCGATCACCGCGACCCGCACCTCGTCAGCCACGCGCCTGTTCTCCCAGGGGACGCCCCACCACGGTCACGCCCGCCGCGCCGGCGGCGTCGGCCACCGCGGCGCCGTCGAGCACGAGCGTGCGTCCGGCGTCGATCGACAGGAGGCGGATGCCCGCCTCCCGCAACACCGCGATCGTCGGCAGCCCCACGACCGGCACGTCGAAGCGCATGTCCTGCTGCGGCTTCGCTACCTTGATGACGCAGGCGCCGGGCCCGGCGATTCGCCCCGCCCGGCGGATCGTCTCGTCGGTGCCTTCCATCGCCTCCACCGCCACCACCGCCTGGTCCTTCACGACGATGGTCTGGCCGATGTCGAGACCGGCAATCGCGTCGGCCATGCGATAGCCGAACGCCAGATCGGCCCGCGCCGCCTCGTCGGGCGGCGGCCCCGCGAGATGGCCGTCCCCGGCCAGCAGCGGCTGCAGGAACGCCGTCGAGTCGAGCAGTTCGATGCCCTTGCCCTTCATCACGTCGGCGATGGCCGAAATCAGCGCGTCGGTCGACTTGGCGCGCAGCCGCATCAGCACCTGCATCAGCGTCCAGTCGGGCGTGATGTTGGCAAACAGCTTCGCGTGCTTGACCTGCCCGGCCATCACGGCCTGGGCGCAGCCGGCCTCCTGCAGGATCTGGATGCAGCGGCCGAGTTGCCCGAGCGAGACCTTGTGGAGCGCGGCGCCGAGGGCAGCGGCTCGCTCGTCGAGGTCGGGCCCGGTCTCTTCCCTGATGGCGACGACGGTCACCGCGTGCCCGAGGGAATGGGCCGCGTCGAGCACGAGCAGCGGGAACCGGCCGTTGCCGGCGATGAGGCCGATGGAAGCCATAACGATTCGGGCCGCCGGTGGCCGGCTGCCCGCAGGCCTACTCGTCTGCCGACACCTCGTCGGGCCGCCGCGTCGCGCGGCGGAGGATCACACCGCGGCGCGCCCCGCGGATGAAGTCCACCAGGTACTGCACCTCGTCGCACTGCAGGTCGGGGTCGCCCTCGATCTGCGCCAGCGCGCGCGTCGTGTTCAGGCGCGACACGAGCAACAGCCGGTACGCGTGCCGCAGCCGGCTCACCGTGTCGGCGGTGAAGCCGCGGCGCATCAGGCCGATGGTGTTCAGGCCGTAGTTGCGTGCCCGGTTGCCCACCGTCTTGGCAAACGGCAGCGCGTCCTTGGTGACCACCGAGTAGCCGCCGATGAAGGCATGGCGCCCGATCCGGCAGAACTGGTGCACGCCCGAGAACGCGCTGATCGTCGCGTAGTCCTCCACGGTCACGTGGCCGCCGAGCGTGGCGCCGTTGCCGAAGATGGTGTGGTTGCCGACCTTGCAGTCGTGCGCCACGTGCGAGTACGCCATGAACAGGTTGTGGTCGCCGATGCGGGTCACCCCGCCGCCGCCCTCGGTGCCGCGGTGGATCGTCACGAACTCGCGGAAGACGTTGAAGCGGCCGATCTCGAGGCGCGTCGGCTCGCCGCGGAACTTGGTGTCCTGCGGGATCAGGCCGATCGAGGCGTAGGGGAAGATCTCGGTGCCCTCGCCGATCACCGTGTGCCCGTCGATCACGGCGCCCGCGCCGATCTTGCAGCGCGGGCCGATCGTCACGTGCGGCCCGATCACCGCGTTGGGCGCGACGGTCGTGCCCGGGCCGATCTGCGCGCCCTGCTCGACCACCGCCGTCGGGTGCACGAGCGCCGGCTCGGGCTCGATCGCCATCACGAGGGTGCCCTCGGCGACGATCTGGTCGTGCACGTAGGCCACGCCCCGCACCCGCGCCATGGTGGCGCGGCGACGTTCCACCGAGAGCTCGAGGCGCACGCGGTCGCCCGGCGCCACCGGCTTGCGGAACTTGGCACCGTCGACGCCGCGCAGCGAGGCGCGGTGCGGCAGGATGGTCCCGTCGGCTTCCTGCAGCAGCAGGACGCTGGCCGCCTGCGCCATCGACTCGATCATCAGCACGCCGGGCATGAGGGGCGCCCCCGGGAAGTGCCCCGGGAAGAAGTCCTCGTTGACCGTGACGTTCTTGATGGCCACCAGCCGCTCACCCGTGGTGAGGTCGGTGACCGCGTCGACCATCTGCTTCGGGAAGCGCGAGGAGAGCCGATCGACTACTGGCGGGAGATGGATGGACACGGGGCGCTCGTCGGCCGGGAGGAGAACTGGCGGGCCCGGCGCGTGTGCGCACGGGCCCGCGACGGCTTCGGGCGACCTTACTTGGCCGCCGGCGTGGCGGCGTCGAGCGCCGCGACCACGTCGGCCGTGACGTTCAGGCCGGCGTCGACCCACACCACCCCGGCATCGGCGATGCTCAGGATGAAGTGCAGGTTCTTGGCCTTGGCCACCTGCTCGATGACCGGCAGGAGCTTCTGCTGGAACTGCACCTGCAGATCCTGCGTGAACTCCTGGATTTCCTTCTGCGCGTCCTGGCTCATGCGCTGGAGCTCGGTCTGGAGGCGCTCGACTTCCTTGGCCTGCCCGGCCCGCGCCGACTCGCTCAGCACCGCGCCACCCTGCTCGAGCTTCTGCTGGGCCGACTGCAGCTGCTTCTGCTTGGCCTCGAGCTCGGCCTGCTTCTTGGCCTGCAGGTCCTTGATCTTCACGCCGGCCGCCTGGCCTTCCTTGCTGGTCGTGGCGATCGTGTTGAGGTCGACGTAGGCCACCTTGGCGTCCGCCGGGAACGGCCGTGGCGCCGGGCGGGCAGCAGGCGCAGGCGCCGCGGGCTGGGCGGCGGCACCCTGGGGGGCGGTTTGGGCACCGGCGGCAGCGGCCACCAGCAAGAGGCACGTCACGGACATGGCAAGCACGGACTTCATCGACGGCAATCCTTTCAATCCTGCACAGGACGGGCCCCACCCGGGACCGCATCCGCACCATTGAACCACACCCGTGGTTCAGCTCAGAACGTCGACCCCACGGCGAACCGGAACTGGAAGCTCTTGGTCGGGGTGTAGTCGTTCCTGAGCACCCCTTCCCGCTGGGGGTTGGCAGCGAAGATGAGACGGAACGGGACGTTCAGGACCGGCATGAAGAACCGGATCTCGGCCCCCGTCGAGGTCTTGAACTCGTCCCACGTGTAGTTCTGCCGGAAGGTCCGGACCTGCCCGGCGTCGTAGAACAGCACCAGGCGCACCGGCCCGGCGATGCTGATCAGGTACTCGAAGTTGAACAACAGGCTCTTGTTGCCGCCCAGCACGACCCCGGTCTGCGGGTCGCGGGGGCCGATGCTGCGAACGTCGAAGCCGCGCACGCTGTACTCGCCGCCCAGCACGAGGCGCTCGAACAGGGGCAGCGGCAGCGAATCGCCCCACGCCCGGATGTACTCGGTCTCGAAACGGAACCCGAACGACGACCGGCGCGTGTGCTGCAGGAACTGCACGTACTCGAACTTCGGCTTGAAGAAGCGCGTGTTGCCGCCCAGGCCGGCCAGATCGATCGAGGCCGTCACGCGACGTCCCGTGTTGGGGAAGATCGGGTTGTCGACCGTGTTGTGCACCAGGCTCGGGACGACCTTGCTGATGGTGCGCGCCTCGGCCGGCGTGCAGAACTGTCCGCCGTCCGGGTCCTCCGGGGTCGGCGGGGTCGGCGTGCACGACAGCAACAGCGCGTCCTGCAGGAACGGGTTGCGGCCGATCACGTCCGGGTCCGTGTACAGCGGGTTGAGCTCGGTGATCATCACCCGCTCGAAGCTGTACTGGAGGAAGCCGCGCGTGAAGTTGCGCGTCAGCGGGAAGCCCCACACGGTGTTGACGCCCGTGGTCTGCTGCGTGAACGCGCCGATGTACTGGATCTGCCGCCGCGAGACGTCCACGCCCGCGGTGATCGGCCGGTCGAACAGGTACGGCTCGGTGAACGCCACCTGGTAGAACTGGGTGCGCGAGCCGGCCGCCAGCGACAGCGACAGCGTCTCTCCCTTGCCCATGAAGTTGGACGTCGAGAACGCCAGCTGCCCGAAGAAGCCCTCGAACTGCGACACGCCGGCGCCGAAGGTGAGCTGGTTGCGGTTCTGCTCCTGCAGCGCCAGGGTCACGTCGACCTTGTTCTTCTCGCCGGGCGTCTTCTTGACGTCGATGCCCTCCTGCCCCTCCTCCAGCTGCTTGAAGTAGCCGAGCTGGTTGAGGCGTCGGACGCTGTTCTTCAGCGACTCGGTGTTGAAGACGCCGCCCTCGAGCAGGTTGAGCTCGCGCCGGATCACGTTGTCGCGGGTCGTGGTGTTGCCCTTGAACGTGATGCGGTTGATGAAGTACTGCTCCCCCTCCTGCATCCGCATCGTCACGTCGACGATCGGCGGGCCGTTGGGTTCGGCGCCATCGGGCAGGAACTTCTCGGGGTCGGCCGGATCGACCATGTCGAGCGGCCTGAGGTCGGGGAACCCGGTGAACTCGAAGTAGCCGCCGACCCCGTACAGCTCGCGCGCCTTCTCGAGGCCCTTGCGGATCTTCTTCTCCGAATAGAAGTCGCCGGTCTGCAGCTTGAAGATCGGCTGCAGCGCCTCGGGCTTGACGACCTTGTTGCCGTCGAAGGTGAACTTGCCCACCCGATAGCGGCGCCCTTCGGTCACCGGGATGCGCAGCTGCACCTGCCGCGACTTGCCGTCCTTGGAGGTCTCGAGCGTCCGGATTTCGGGCTGCCCGACGCGCGCCGCGATGTAGCCCTCCTCGCGGTACAACGCGCGGACCGCCTCGGCGTCCTCCTCGAACTTGGCCTGCTGGTAGACGCCCTTGCTGCGGAAGCGGTTGATGAGCGTCCGCTCCTTGTTCTCCTTCATGCGGCGCTTCAGCGCGCCGTCGCCCATCGCCTCGTTGCCGATGAACTCGATGTCCTTGATGAGGACCCGCGGGCCGTCCTTGATGGTGAACGTCAGGTTGACCAGCTTGGGCCCGCCGGCAATCGGCGTGATGGTGTGCGTGACCTCGCCGTCGAGGTAGCCCTTCTCCGAGAGCATCTCGCGGACCACGCTCTCGACGCGGCGGATCTGCGCCGGGTCGATGAACGAGTCCAGACGGATCACGTTGTTGATCTCGCGCAGCTTCTCGTCGACCTTGGTGGCCTCGATCTTCTCGCTGCCGACGTACTCGACGATCTTGACGCGCTGCCGTTCCTCGAGCCTGAACCGCACGTACTTGCCGATGACGCCGTTCGGGTAGGGCGTGTCGATCACCTCCACCGCGAGGTCATCGAGGAAGTTGGTCGCCCACAGCCGCTTGAAGTCCTCGGTGAGGTCCTTCTCCACCTCGGGCGTCCACGGCACCCACACGTTCTGCGACGGCCGGCTGCCGCGGGTCTTGATGTAGTAGAGGTACGTCTCGAACTCGATCGAGGAGACGTTGCCCTGCGTCGGGAAGCACAACTCGACCGTCCGGAGCACCGGTCCGCTGCCGGCCGCCGGCTGTGCCGTCGGGCTGGTCGGCGGAATCACCGCGCAGGCGCCCTCGACGTCGAGCACGCTCTTGGCGGGCAGGTCGACGGCCCCGCCAGCCGTCACCGTGGTGTCGGAGGACACCGGCGGCGGCGCGGGTCGGGTGCGGGACGCATCACCCTGGGGAGCGGCCGGGTCCGCGGGGGCGGGCGGCGGGGTCGTCGGCAGCGGCGTCTGCGGCGCGGACGGAGGTGTCTGCGGCGGGGCCGGTGCCTGCGCGCCGAGGGCGACCGGAGTTGCCCACAGGGCCAGGCAGAGCACCCCAGCAGGGGCAGCGAGTCTCATGCGTGTTCGCGATTCCTAGGGCGTCGTGTCGGCGGCCCGAGCATTGCCGAGACGAGCCGGGTGTGCCACGGCTGGACCTCGCGTGGCAGACCAAGCCGTCAGTGTACCGGAGATGAGACGTCGTGCGCCACCCGTCGGTCGGGCTGCCGTGACGGAAAAGTGATGGCGCAGGGCTCAAGGCTCTGGGCTCGGAGATCAGGCTCAGGGCTCAGGTCACGGCTCGGGGATCTGCTGACGGGAGGAACGCCAGGGACCCCAGGTCATCGGCCCGACTTGCCGGACGCGACAAGGGCCGGCCCACCCGAGGGGAGACCGGCCCTTGCCGTGTTCCTGTGACGTCGAGCCCAACCGCGCGCTCTCGGCCTTGAGCCTTGAGCCCTGAGCCTACTTCTACACCGTCGCCAGTTGCAGGCCCGGAGCTTCGGTGCCCACCGGCCGGTAGTGCGGCTGGCCCTCCGACATGTAGACCTCGAAGGACCCACCCGTCTTGAGGCGCCCGCGGATGAGCTCCTCGGACAGCGGGTCCTCGATGTACTTCTGCAGCGCGCGGCGCAACGGACGGGCGCCGTACGACCGGTCGTTGCAGGTCACGCCGATGATCCAGTCCACCACGTCGTCGCCGAGCACCAGCGTGAGCTGGCGGTCGACGAGGTTCCGGTTCAACTGGCCGACGAGCAGCCGCGTGATGTTGCGCAGGTCGTCGTCGGTCAGCGCCTCGAACACGATGATCTCGTCGAGGCGGTTGATGAACTCCGGGTTGAACGTCCGCTTGACCTCGCCGAGCACCTGCTCGGTGATCGTCTTGGTCTCGGCCGACTCGCCCGGCTGGAAGCCCAGCGACGCCTTCTTCTGGATGAAGCGGGCGCCGATGTTGGACGTCATGATGATGATCGCGTTCTTGAAGTTGACGCGATTTCCCAGGCCGTCGGTCAGGTGGCCGTCCTCGAACACCTGCAGCAGGATGTTGAACAGATCCGGGTGCGCCTTCTCGATCTCGTCGAGCAGCACCACCGAGTAGGGGTTCCGCTTCACCTTCTCGGTGAGCTGACCGCCCTCCTCGTGGCCGACGTACCCGGGCGGCGAGCCAATCAGCTTGCTCACCGAGTGCTTCTCCATGTACTCGGACATGTCGAAGCGGATCAGGGCGTGGTCGCTCCCGAACAGCAGGTTGGCCAGCGCCCGCGCCAGTTCGGTCTTGCCGACGCCGGTCGGGCCGAGGAACAGGAAGCTGCCCACCGGGCGGGCCGGGCTCTTCAGGCCGGCGCGCGAACGCCGGATGGCGCGCGACACGGCGCTGATGGCGCGGTCCTGGCTGATGACACGCGCGTGCAGCTCTTCCTCCATCCGGAGCAGCTTGTCGCCCTCGTCCTCGTTGATCGAGGTGAGCGGCACGCCGGTCCACTTGGAGACGACCTCGTCGATCTCCGGCCGACCGACCGTGACGCGACGGTGGCTCGAGGCGACGTCGAACTTCTCGCGCACGAACTGCAGGTTCTCGCGCGCCATCACTTCCTGCTCGCGGAAGAACTGCGCCCGCTCGAAGTCCTTCTGCGAGACGGCGCTCTCCATCTGCTCGACGGCGACGCGGATGTTCCGGTTGATCTGCCCGAACTCCTCGCTGTACCCGGCTTCGCGCAGCTTGGCGCGCGCCCCGGCCTCGTCGAGCAGGTCGATGGCCTTGTCGGGCAGGAAGCGGTCGGTGATGTACCGGCTCGACTGGTACACGGCGGCCTCGAGGGCCTCGCGCGAGTAGTCGACGTGGTGGAAGGTCTCGTAGCGCTCCTTGATCCCCATGAGGATCTGGATGGCCTCGCCCTCGCTGGGCGGATCGACCTTCACGGCCTGGAAGCGCCGCTCCAGCGACCGATCCTTCTCGATGTACTTCCGGTACTCGGCGGGCGTCGTCGCGCCGATGCAGCGGATCTCGCCGCGCGACAGCGCCGGCTTGAGGATGTTGGCCGCATCGAGCGAGCCTTCGGCCGACCCGGCGCCCACCAGCGTGTGCAGTTCGTCGATGAACACGATGATGTTCGGGTTCTCGACCAGCTCCTTCATGATCGCCTTGAGGCGTTCCTCGAACTGCCCGCGGTACTTCGTGCCGGCGACGATCAGCGAGATGTCGAGCGCGAGGATCCGCTTGTCGGCCAGGAAGTGCGGCACGTCACCGACCGCAATCTTCTGCGCCAGGCCCTCGACGATCGCCGTCTTGCCGACGCCGGGCTCGCCGATCAGCACAGCGTTGTTCTTGGTGCGACGGCAGAGCACCTGCTGGACGCGCTCGATCTCGGTCTCGCGCCCGACCAGCGGATCGAGGGCGCTCTTCAGGGCGGCCTCGCTGAGGTCGCGGCTGAACTCGGCCAGCAGCGGCGTCTCCTTGACGCGCGTCATCGTCGTCTTCTCGTTCAGCAGCGCGACGATGTCCTCGCGCACCGTGGCCAGCCGCATGCCCTTCTCCATCAGGATGGTGGCTGCGACCGACTGCTCCTCGCGCAGGATGCCGAGGAGCAGGTGCTCGGTGCCGATGTAGTTGTGCGACAGCTGGTCGGCCTCTTCGGCCGCGTACTGCAGCACGCGCTTGGTCTCGGCGCTGAAGGGAATCTCGACCGAGGTCGAGACCTTCTCGCGGAAGACGGTGCGGCCCTCGACCTCCTTGCGGATGGCCTCGAGCGACAGGTGAGACCGCGCGAAGATGCGGCTGGTGAGTCCCTTGCCCTCGCGGATGAGGCCCAGCAGGAGGTGCTCGGTCTCGATCGAGACGCTACCCAGCTGGCTCGCCTCGTACCGGGCGAAGAAGAGGACGCGCCGCGCTCGTTCTGTATACCGCTCGAACATGTGGTCCCTTGGAAGAGCTCACGCGGCCTGCGCGTGGGGTGCCGTGTGTCCGCATTATACGGGAGGGCCGCGCGGCCGCCCCGCGCAAACGCCCGTGTCGGTGCACCGTCCATGGCTCCGACCCCGCGACACACACGACCGCGGGCCCTGTCGTTAGGACGCCATCCGCCCTCGGACGGATGGGACGGGCGGTCAACCCCGCCCCGGCCCTCAGGCCGGGCGCAACCGACCGCC
The DNA here is from genome assembly GCF_016865485.1 of Luteitalea sp. TBR-22. Taxonomy (NCBI): domain Bacteria; kingdom Pseudomonadati; phylum Acidobacteriota; class Vicinamibacteria; order Vicinamibacterales; family Vicinamibacteraceae; genus Luteitalea; species Luteitalea sp. TBR-22. Next base: position 3,983,150 of record NZ_AP024452.1, read on the forward strand.
CTCCAGCCGGAGCACCCGGTCACAGGCGTCGGCCAGCCGTCCGTTGTGGGTGGCGATGACCGACGTCAGGCGGTGCTCGGCGTGCATTTCCCTCAGCAACGCATGCAAGGAGTCGGCCGTGTGCTCGTCGAGGTTGCCGGTCGGCTCGTCGGCCAGCAGCAGCGCCGGACGCATCACGAGCGCCCGGGCGATGGCGACCCGCTGCTGCTCGCCGCCCGAGAGCGTGCCCGGGCGGTGCGACAGGCGGTGTCCGAGGCCGACCCGCTCGAGCAGCGAGGTGGCGCGGGGGCGCCCGTCGGCCAGCGGCACCCGCCCGATCCGGAGCGGCATCTCCACGTTCTCGAGGGCCGAGAACTCGGGGAGCAGGTGGTGGAATTGGAAGACGAATCCAACGTGTTGGTTCCGGAACGCGACGCGGCCGGCGTCCGACAGGGCGTGCAGGGCCACGCCGTCGACCTCGACGACCCCGGCATCGAGCCCGTCGAGCCCGCCTAGCACGTGCAGCAGGGTGCTCTTCCCCACCCCGGAGGCGCCGACGATGGCCACCATCTCCCCCGCCTCGACCTGCAGGTCGACGTCGCGCAGGACCTCCACCGGTCCGTTGGGCGTCGGGTACGACTTGGCGAGGGAGGAGACGGACAGGAAAGGCATGGGGCTCAAGGCTCAGGACTCAAGGCTCAGAAAGCTTACAGGCAGAACGCTCCGTGAGCCCCAGGCAGGAGCCGTGCCCAGCCCGCCATGGCCGCCGGCGAATCTACCCGTCACCGTGCTCTTTGTGCCGTGAGCCGTGAGCCGTCAGTGTGCTCTCCGAGCCCTGAGCCTTGAGCCCTGAGCCTATTGGTACCTGAGCGCCTGCGCCGGGTCGAGGCGCGAGGCCTGCCGGGAGGGGTAGATCGTGGCGAGGAAGCAGACCAGCAACGCCGCCAGGACGACCAGGACGAAGTCGTCGGCCTGCACCTTGAACGGCACGTAGGCGACCTGATAGACGTCCATCGGGACACGGATGAGCTTGTAGCGGTCGAGCACCCACGTGACCAGCAGCCCGCTCGTGGCGCCGACCAGCGTGCCGATGGCGCCGATGATGAGCCCCTGCAGCATGAACACGGCCGTGATGCTCCGCGCCCCGGCGCCCATCGTCTTGAGGATGGCGATGTCGCGACTCTTCTCCATCACCAGCAGCACCAGCGAGGCGACGATGTTCAGGGCCGCCACCATCACGATCAGACCGATGGTGATGGAGATGGCCATCTTCTCGAGCCAGAGCGCCGAGAACAGCGACTGGTTCATCTGCGCCCAGTCCTGGGTGACGTAGAGGCCGCCGAGCCGCTTCACGAGGTCGGCCGCCACGGCCGGCGCGGCGTACATGTCGTCGACGCGCACCTGGATGAAGTCGGGACGGTCGCGCGCCAGCAGGCGCTGCGCGGTTGGCAGCGACACGAACCCGTAGGCGGCGTCGAACTCGTACAGCCCCAGCGAGTAGACCCCGACCACCTCCAGCCGTCGACTCCCCATCGTCGGGCCGAACGGCGAGAGCGGTCCTTCCGGCGTCATCAGCGTGACGGTGTCGCCGACGTCGACGCGCAACTGGTCGGCCAGGGCCTGTCCGATCGCGATGCCCGCCAGTCCTTCCTCGGGTTGCGAGGCCAGCGCCGCCAGTGAGCCCTTCGTCATCCGCGCCCCGACGTCGGTCACCTCGCCCTCGGTCGACGGCTCGATGCCCTTGACGGTGATGAACGCCTGCTGCTCGCCGGCCGTGACCAGGGCCTTGCCGAGCAGGATCGGCGAGGCGCCCGTGACGCGCGGCACCTGCCTGATCCGCGCGATGTCGCCGCGCAGGTCGGTGAGCCCGTCGCCGACCTTCCACACGTAGATGTGCGGCGACGCGCCGACGATGCGGTCGCGCAGTTCGCCCTGCAACCCGGTCATCAACGCGAGCGCGATGATCAGCGCCATCACCCCCACGGCGACGCCGATCGTCGAGATGACCGAGATCAGCGACAGGAACGCCTGCTTGCGCCGGGCGACGAGGTAACGGAGGGCAAGGAAGAGTTCGAAGGGCATGAGGTACAGGCTACAGGCTCAGGGCTCAAGGCTCAGAGAGCATGGCTCGGGGCTCAGGGCTCAGGGCTCAGGGCTCAAAGAGCATACTGTGCCCGACGCGGCATCGCTCATGCAGGCTGAGGTGACGGCATGGCTCGCGACGTCAGGAATCTCGAGGTATTCCGCGAAAGCGACCGATTGTTGTTCGCCGTCATGGCGCTTGCTGCCAACCTGCACACACCGGCACGCTTCATCTTTCGCGATCAGCTCACCCGCGCGGCGCTGTCGGTCCCGCTGAACCTGGTGGAAGGCAGCCAGCGGAGCACCACTCGCGAGTATGGCCGCTATATCGAGATCGCGACCGGTTCGGCCGCCGAAGCGAGGTATCTGCTTTCTGTGCTGCGACGGCTGGTTGAGCCAAATCATCGCCTCCAGCGCCTGGAGCAGGACTACGACACCCTCGTCAGGCGATTACAGGCCTTGCGCTCGAGACTGGCGCAGTTATCGGCCGACACCGGCAGAGCTGCGCCCGCTTCTGAGCTCCCCGTCTCGACCCTCTCTGAACCTTGAGCCTTGAGTCCCGAGCTGTTCAGTCGCGCGCCAACCTGACGCTCAACGCTGGCGAGGCCTCCTCGAAGCGCGTGTTCTCTTCAGGCTGCAGCAGTCGCGTGGCAAGCAGCCGGTGCGGTGTCGCCGACATGTCGTGAAGCGAGATGGCGACATCGCCATTCGCCGCCACGATCGGCACGAAGCCCCAGGTCCGGCCATCGGTGAGGCGCAGGGTCGCCACCTGACCTGCGGCGGACTTCAGCACGATGACCGCTGGCTGGCCGTCCACCGCCACGTCGAACGCCACCACCGCGCTGCCCGTCTGGGCGACAGGCTCGCTCGTGCGGGCGTCGACCTCAATCCACTGCCCGTCCGCGGCGCAGCGTGCGGCCCGGCCGGGTTCATCGCGCATGGCAATCTGGGCGCCACTGGAGTACTCGGCGCCCCGGTCGTCGACGCACAGCGTCCTGCGCTCCGACACCAGCGCGCGAGTCTGGCCCACGAACGCGCGTGGCAGCGTCGGCCTCGACAACGCCAGGGCGTCGCTCCCGAGCATGGCGCTTCGGTTGGGCGTCACGCCCCATGTTGCGCCATTGACGTATGCGATCTCCCGGACCGCGCAGAAGGCCTGAACGTGCTCGCCTCTCCCCTCACGCCTGGCGAGGTCGGCCTCGACCAGGCCCGCGTCCACGCGCGCGGTGGCCCCTGGCACCAGCGGCATCGACACCCAGCCCGTCTCGAGGATCTGCACGGGGCGCCCTGCAGCGGCCTTGAACGAGAGCACGCCGACGAAGCGCAGGCGCTCGATGGCCGCCGTCGACGTGTTCTGCAACTCGAAGGTGCCGCACACGTGCGCCTCGCTCGACGAGACGGCGAGAATCCGTAGCGCGCTTCCATCCTGACGCTGTGGGAACCCGTAAGGAATGGTCGCGCCTTCCGCATCCCGTCCCGCCGCGAGCAGTTGCACCGCAAGGTGCCTCGAGGCGGTGGCGACGATCGACGGCAACAGGGCGGTCACCAGGAGCAGCGCGGTGGCGACGAGGGACGTGCGGACGATCGGCATCGACATGGGCGGTTCTCCTTCGAGCAGGCGACGGACACGGGTGATGAGTCGGGGGCCGGCCATGCCGACGACCGGCCGGGCGTGCTGCAGGGCACCGAGTCGCGCCACCAGCGTGAGCGCCTCGACGTACCGGGCGCGCTCGCCCGCGGCTTCCACCGATGCGTCGTCGCAGCAGAACTCGCGTGCTTCCCTGAGGCGGGCGCCCATCCACCAGACAGCGGGGCACTGGAACAGCAGCGCTTCGACGAAGGACTGCGCGAGGTTGGCGGCAAAGTCACGGCGCGCGACGTGCGTGAGTTCGTGCACGAGGACCGGCGCCAGGCTCTTGTCCGGCATGCACTGCAGCAGGTGCGCAGGCACGAGGACTGCCGGCGCGCGGATGCCTACCGCGACCGGCGCCTCGACCTCGGTGGACACCAGGAGGCTGGTGCCCTCGACCTTCGCCTTCGTACTCAGACACTCGAAGATGCGCGTGAGCGGGCCATCGTCCAGCGGCCTGGCGCGCACTCGGAGTCGGCTGGCCGCTCGCCACGCTAGCAGGAGGCGCGCCAGCAGCAGCGTCGCGCCGAGCATCCACAGACCCGCAGCGAGACCGAGCGCGACTGGCGGCAGCGGCACCGCCGCATCCGGCGCGGGTGGCGCGACCGTCACCGCGGCAGGGACGGAACGTGTATCAGCCGTCGTGGCCACGCCCCTTGCAGCGGGCAATGCGGGCGCCACCGCGGCCTCGCCCGCTGGTGTCGAGCCGCGCCCGAGCGTGGCAGGGACGACCAGGAGCAGCGGTAGCCCGAGAACTGCCAACACTGCAGCGGTCCCGAAGGCGTACGAGGCGGCGCGGTACTGGGCCACGGCAGGGCCCGTTCGACGGGCAAGTCGCCAGACTGCCAGCGCGAGAGCCGGGATCGCGGTGGCGACCACCGGAAGGATGACGAGCCACCCCAGGGCAACAAGCCAGGGGTGATCGAGCACCGCCCAGGCCCGGGTCATGACTGCCCCTTCTTCTGGACCTGGTCCAACAGGGCGCGGATCTCGTCGAGTTCCTCGGCGTCGACGCGCCGCCCCGCAAGGGCGCTCTGGAGCAAGCTGCGCGCGGATCCGCCGAAGGCTTGTTCGAGGAGTTGCCCGGCGAGCGCGCGCTGCGTCGCGCTGCGCGGCTGCGCGGGCGCGTACACATGTGACTTGAAGCGTTCCTCGCGGGTCAGCAGGCCCTTCTGGTGCATCACCTGCATCTGCTTGAGGACGGTCGTGTAGCCGATGTCGCGCAAACCCGCCACGACATCGTGCACCTCGCGGACCGTGCTCCCGCCCCGGTCCCACAGCACCCGGAGGATGTCCAGCTCCGCATCGGTGGGCGTCGGCGCGGCGGATCGTTTGACCATGGCGTCACCTCGTGGAGGATGACGCTACTACGACCTTCGTCGTAGATCAACGATCAAAATCGTAAGACCACGCGCGGCAGGAGGGCGACCGCTTCGGCGAACCGGCCCTCCCCGAATGCTCGCCGTGTGCCGCAGCCGTGTGCTCTCTGGGCCGTGAGCCGTGAGCCTGCTGTGTCTGTCTGAGCCGTGAGCCCTGAGCCGTCAGCCCTGTTCTTTCTGAGCCTTGAGCCCTGAGCCCTGAGCCTGCCCCTGACTTCTCATCAGCGGAAACAGGATCACGTCGCGAATGCTCGCGCTGCCCGTGAGCAGCATGACCAGGCGGTCGATGCCGACGCCCTCGCCGCCGGTCGGCGGCAGGCCGTACTCGAGGGCGCGAATGTAGTCCTCGTCCATCTGATGCGCCTCGGCGTCGCCGCGGGCCCGATCGGCGAGTTGGGCCTCGAAGCGGCGGCGCTGCTCGGCCGGATCGTTGAGCTCGCTGAAGGCGTTGGCCACCTCGAACCCACCCGCGTACAGCTCGAAGCGCTCCACCGTGTCGGGGTCGTCGGGCTTCTGCTTGGAGAGCGGCGAGACCTCCGTCGGGAAGTCGTAGATGAACGTCGGCTGGATCAGGTCGTCCTCGCAGAGCGCCTCGAAGATCTCGGTGGCGATCTTGCCCGCGCCGACGCCGTCGGGGACTTCCAGCCCGAGCGCAGTGGCGATGCTGCGGGCGGTGGCCGCGTCGCGGAGCATGTCGGCCTCGACCGAGCGCTGCAGCTTCTCGGAGGCGCGATCGGCCGCCGCGTGGCGCAGCGACAGCCGACGGAACGGCGCGGCGAACGAGATGGCGTGCCCGTTGAACGTGAGGTCGGTGGTGCCGATGGTCTTGATCGCCACCTCCGCGAACATCTCCTCGGTCAGCCGCATCAGGTGCTCGTAGTCCACGTACGCCTGGTAGAACTCCAGCATCGTGAACTCGGGGTTGTGCTGCGTCGAGATGCCCTCGTTGCGGAAGTTGCGGTTGATCTCGTACACGCGATCCATGCCGCCGACCACGAGGCGCTTGAGGTAGAGCTCCGGCGCGATGCGCATGTAGAGCTTCATGTCGAGCGCGTTGTGGTGCGTCACGAAGGGACGCGCGAGGGCGCCGCCGGCGATCGGCTGCATCATCGGCGTCTCGACCTCGAGGAACCCGCGTCCGTCGAGGAAGCCGCGGATGGCCTGCAGGGCGCGGGCGCGCACCTCGAACACGCGGCGCGCGTCCGGGTTGACGATCAGGTCGAGGTACCGCTGGCGGTAGCGCGTTTCGATGTCCTGCAGCCCGTGCCACTTCTCGGGCAGCGGCAGGAAGCTCTTGGCGAGGAACACCAGGTCGCTCGCCCAGATGGTGAGCTCGTTGGTGCGCGTGCGGAACACGCGGCCCGCCACGCCCACCTGATCGCCGAAGTCGAGCAGCTTGAAGAGCGCGAAGGCCTCGGCGCTCACCGAATCCTGGCGGATGTAGGCCTGGATGGTGGCCACGCCGTCCGACAGCACGAGGAAGTTCGCCTTGCCGAACGTCCGCATCCCGAGGATGCGCCCCGCCGCACGCACGTGCACATGGTCGGCCTCGAGCGCCTCGCCGGGCGTCTCGCCATACGTGGCGACGAGCTCGCTGACGCGGTGCGTCGTGTCGTACGCGTTCGGGTAGGGGCGGACCCCGAGGGCCGTGAGGTCCTCGAAGTTCTTGCGGCGCTGGGCGACGAGTTCGGAATCGGACATGGGGCTTACGGCTGAAGGCTTGCGGCTCAGGGCTTACGGGTCAGGGCTCGGGGCTCGGAGTGCGTCGCTCAGGACTCCCGGCCCGGGCCCGCCGGAGCCTTTGGCGAAGGCGGCTGCCCGGATCCCGGTGACCGTTCCTTCTCGAGCCGCTTGCGGATGGCATCGAGCACGCCGTTGACGAAGCGCACGGCGTCGGGCGCACTGAAGGTGCGCGCCAGTTCGAGGGCCTCGTTGATGACGACCGCCGGTGGCACCTCCCGGCGCTCGAGCAACTCGAAGACCGCCAGCCGCAGCACCAGGCGATCGATGACCGCGAGGCGCTCGATGCGCCAGTTGGTCGCCGCCTCGGCGATCAGCGGATCGATGCGGTCGAGCGTCCGCGCCGTGCCCTGCGCCAGCGCCACGGCCAGCGCGTCGCGCTCGGCCACCGGCGGCCGCAACTGCAACTCGCGGACACCGGCGATGGCTTCGGGAAGCGCATCGCCGGTCATCTCCCAGCCGTAGAGCATCTGGAGGGCGCTCTCACGGGCCTGCCGGAGCTGCTGCGCGTCGAGGCTCACCCTTCGCTCCCCTGCCCGCGCGCCGGCGCCTGCCACTCGCGCGCCAGCAACGCCATGGTCACGGCCGCGACCGCGGCCTCGTAGCCCTTGTTGCCGGGCCCCTCGGGCACGCGCGCCTCGGCTTCGGCCTGCGTGTTGACCGTGAGGACGCCGAAGGCCATCGGCACCCCCTGGGCGAGCGAGGCCTGCATCATGCCGTGCGACACGGCCGAGGCGATGTAATCGAAGTGGGGCGTCTCGCCCTTGATCAGGCAGCCGAGGCACACGATGGCATCGACGCGGCCGGATGCGGCGGCGGTACGCGCACCGAAGGGGATCTCGTAGGCGCCCGGGACGTCGAGGCGCTCGACGTCGGTGGCCGACACGCCGGCCGCCGCGAGGGCCTCGCGCGCGCCGGCGGCGAGACGCTCGGTGATGCCGTCGTGGTAGGTGGACACGACGAGCGCGACGCGCAGGCCGGGCGCCTGCGGGACGGGCTGGAGGATGGCGGGACGCGACACGGAGTTGCTCCTATCGACCGGTGAACGTGGCCGGACGCTTCTCGAGGAACGCGCGGACGCCTTCCCGCATGTCCTCGGTGGCCGCGGCCAGCCCGAAGAGCCTCGCCTCGGCAGCGAGCCCGTCGGCCAGCGGGCGGTCGAGGCCATCGGCAATCGCCTCGCGCGCGTACCGGAGCGCGAGCGGCGCACGCGCGGCAAGTTGGTCGGCCAGCGCCTGCGCCTCGTCCATAAGCGCAGCCGCCGGCACCGACCGCAGCACGATGCCGAGGCGCACGGCCTCGTCAGCCGACACCTGGCGCCCGGTGAGGATCAACTCGAGCGCCTGCTGCCGCCCGATGGCACGCGCGAGGCGCTGCGTACCACCGAACCCCGGGATGAGCCCGAGCGAGGTCTCCGGCAGGCCCAGGCGGGCCGTGTCGGCCATCAACCGGAACGTGCACGCCAGCGCCAGTTCGCACCCGCCGCCGAGGGCGTAGCCGTTGATCGCCGCGATGGTCGGGACCGGCATGCTCTCGAGCCGGTCGAACACGGCCTGCCCGGCCCGCGCATACGCTGCCGCGGCGTCCGCCGTGAACCCGTCGAACTCCGCGATGTCGGCCCCGGCCACGAAGGCCTTGGGCCCGGCCCCGGTCACGATCAGCACCCGCAGCGCAGCCTCGTCGGCAAGCGCGTCGAGCCGCGCGCGCAGCGCCGCCAGCGTCGCGCGGTTGAGCGCGTTCAGCTTCTCGGGGCGCGTGATGGTCAGCACGCGCACCGCGCCGGTGCCCGTCAGGTCGAGGTACTGGTCGCTCATGTCGGCAGTGGCAGCACGCGCGGTCGGGTCGGTCGGCCGCGCGCGGATTCGGCGCGAACCCGCCAGGGACGGCTGTGACTCAGGGACGGGCGGCGGTGCGCCGCCTGTCGAGGAGTATAGCCCACGCTCCCGCAGCCCCCATCGCCAGTGCGGCGCCGACCGCATCGGCCACGACATCGGCGACGTCGGGGGTCCGCCCGGGCACGAAACGCTGGTGGACTTCGTCGCTGACGCCGTACGCGACGGCCAGCAGGAAGGCGGCCAGCAGCGCCGAGCGGGTCACCGTGCGCCACCGCCACGCCGTCAGGCCCATCAGCAACAGCACGGCCAGCACGCCGAACGTGAAGGCATGCGCTTCCTTGTCGCTGACCGACGGGGGGCTCGGCAGCGACGGCTGCGACGACAGCACGAAGATCATCGACAGCCAGGCGATGGCCGGCACCCAGCCGATCAACCGGCGACGACGGTCGGGGGTCACAGCGGGAACGGGAACATCAGCCAGCCGAGGAGGAGCGCGGTGCCGATGAACCCGCCGGCGATGTAGAGCGCCAGGCGCACCTGGCCGGCACGGTCGTCCTTCTGCAGCACCGCGAGCACCGTCGAGACGCAGGCGGCGAAGAACACGAGGAGGAGGAAGTGGCTGGTCATCACGGCTTGCGGCCGATCGCGATGTCGTACGCGTCGAGCACCACCAGCGCGTTCAGCAACCCGGCCACGATCAGGTAGGTGTTGGCGTACTCGTAGCTGACGGCCACGACGTTGCCTGTCCCGAGCCCGGCGGCCCAGGCCAGGAAATACGGGATGCCGACCCCGAGGTTGGCCAGGGCGGCGAGGCCGACCAGCGGTTCCTGGAAGGTCACCGGGAAAATCCGCCCCTCCAGCCAGAGCCCGGCCGCGAACAACAGGACGATGGCCAGGAGGAACACGACGCCCTTGTCACGCCGGCCGAGCCACACGTGCGCAGCTCCGGGCACGAGCCATCCGATGGCACACAGGACGAGCGGCGGCACGGGCGGAAGCGATGGTGAGGCGGCGCGCGCGGACATCAGCGGACAAGTGTAGCAAGGGACGATCGGGCACCGGGCACCGGGCACCGGGCAGGGGGCACCGGGCAGGGGGCGCCGGGCGCCGGGCACGGGGGCGGCCTGAGCGCAGTCGAAGGCCGACCCGGCCGTCACACGTCGGGTGTGCCTGACGCGTAGTACAGCGCCCAGCCGATCACCGCACCGAGGGGAACCGCGGCCAGCGCCCTCAGCGGCGTGCCGGGATTCCAGACGCCCGCGACTTCGAGGGCCCACGTGAGGAGGGTCGGCGCGGCGGCAGCGGCCAGCAGCGCCCGGGACGGCGCGGCGCAGCGCCGCCGGACCAGTGCCGCGCCGACCAGGCCTGCCGCGCCTGCCAGGTACAGGCCGGCGCACCGTCCGCAGACCGGCCAGGGCACACCGTGGGTGTGGAACGAGCGTTCGGGGCGCTGATGACAGATCCGCGCCCCGATCGCGTAGGGCACCGCTGCAGCGATGGCCAGGCCGGTTCCCGGACGCGCGGCGCGCACCGCAGGCGCCCCGAGGATCACGGCGGCCCAGGCGATCGCGAGCACGAGGAGGGCCGCTCGCAGGCGACCAGCGGCCCCGGCGCTCACCCTAGATCGGGCAGGTCCCGCCGAATGCCTCGACGTACCGCTCGCGGAACTCGTCCAGCGTGTAGGCGTGGCTCTGGCCGCCGACGTGCTCGAGCGCGTACGTGGCCGTCACGCTGCCAAGGCGCCCGCACGTCTCCCAGTCGCATCCCATCGCCAGCCCCTTCATGAGCCCGCCGCGGTACGCGTCGCCCACGCCGGTGGGATCGGCCACCCGGCGCTCCGGCGCCACCGGCACGTCCACGCGCCGGCCGGGCAGGTGGATCGACGACCCCTTCTCGCCCCTGGTGATGATCACGGCCTCGGACTTCTCGAGCAGCGCATCGACGTCCAGCCCGGTCTTCTCGCGAATCAGCTCGTACTCGTAGTCGTTGCAGATCACGATGTTGGCGCCCACCAGGCCGGCCGCCAGTTCCGGTCCCTCCATGCGCGCGCACTGCTGGCCGGGGTCGAAGATGTAGCGCAGCCCGAGCGCCCGGCACTCCTCCGCGTACTGCACCATCGCCTTGGGATCGTTGGGCGAGATGATCACCAGGTCGGCATCGCCCACCGTGCGGAACGAGAGCTCGTCGGCGTCGGCCATCGCGCCCGTGTAGAACGACGCGATCTGGTTGTTCTGCGTGTCGGTGCTGCAGAAGAACGACGCGGTGAACTTGCCCGGCACCTCGAGCACCAGCGACGTGTCGACGTTGGCGGCCTCGAGCCACGCGCGGTAGTCCGAGAAGTCCTGCCCCGCGGTGCCCATCAGCGCCGGTCGCTCGCCGAGCAGCGCGAGCGTGTACGCGATGTTGGGCGCGCAGCCGCCGCGCCGCTTCTCCATCTCGTCGACGAGGAAACTGAGGCTGAGGCGCTTGAGGTGCTCAGGGAGCAGCAGCTCCGTGAACGTCCCCGGGAAGGTCATGAGGTAGTCGAACGCGATCGAGCCGGTGACGATGTGGCGAGCCATGTGATTTGAAGTTCGAAGATCGGCAATTGCAGGGGCGAGCCCGTGCGGGCGCAGCCGCAGGCGCGCCCGCGTTCGCTCGCCCGCTAGAAGTACTTCCCCATGATCGGCGCGAGTCGCTGGCGCGTGTCCTCGGGCACCAGTTCGGGGCGCGTGATGATGGCCGTGGCCAGCGCCTGGCCGCAGTGGCAGGTGCGCGGCGTGGTGGCAAGGGCCTCGACGGCGCCGGCGATCACCTGCTGCGCCATCCGCGCATTCTGGTGGAGCGTGTCGATGATCATCTCCACCGTCACGTGGTCGTGGTCGGGGTGCCAGCAGTCGTAGTCGGTGACCAGCGCGATGGTCGCGTAGCAGATCTCGGCCTCGCGGGCCAGCTTGGCCTCCTGCAGGTTGGTCATGCCGATGACGTGCGCGCCCCACGACCGGTACAGGTTCGACTCGGCGCGCGTCGAGAACGCCGGCCCCTCCATGCACACGTAGGTCCCGCCCTTGTGCACCTTCGCCCCCGCGGCCACCGACGCGTCGTGGGCGACCTGCGCCAGGGACCCGCAAACGGGATCACCGAAGGCGATGTGCCCGACGATGCCGTCGCCGAAGAACGTGCTGACGCGGCCGCGCGTGCGATCGATGAACTGGTCGGGGATGACGAGGTCGAGCGGGGCGATGTCCTCGCGCAGCGACCCGACGGCGCTGGCCGACAGCAGGCGCTCCACGCCCAGCGTCTTGAACCCGTAGATGTTCGCGCGGAAGTTCAGCTCCGACGGCGTGATGCGGTGCCCCACGCCGTGGCGCGGCAGGAACGCGACGCGCATGCCCCGGAGTGTTCCGGTGACGTAAGGTCCCGACGGCGCCCCGAAGGGCGTGTCGATCGTGAGTTCGTGGCGGTCGGTGAGTTCGGCCATGTCGTACAGGCCGCTGCCGCCGATGATGCCGATCTGGATGGACATGACGTGACAGGTGCAGCGCGCCGCGGCCCGGGATCCCCGGCGCCCGTGGCGCCCGCCAGCGGCGGAAGGCCGGCCGGCGCGAACACGACATGATGGGGGCGTGGCCCGGCGCTTGTCCACTCCGGGCCCGGCCGGTGGCCGGCGGTCAGCGGCCCGCCAGGGCACGCGCGAGCACGAGGGCTGCGGCCGCGTGTGGGTCGAGGTCGCGGCGCGCCACGCGCTCCACGAGGGCATCGAACTCGCCGGGGTGCAGCACGGCCTCGTCCAGGCGCGCCAGGAACCCGCGGATCAGCAGGTCGCGGACGCGCAGCGCGGCGCGTTCGCGGCGCCGGGCCTCGGCCAGCGCCCCCGCCTGCGCGCGGAAGGCCTCGATGGCCGTGGCGAGCGCCTCGACGCCTTCGCCGGAGGTCGCCGTGGTGCGCAGCACCGGCGGGCGCCAGGCGCCCGACGCGAGCGGGTGCAGCGCGAGCATCGCCTCGACGTCCGCCGCCGCGCGGTCGGCGCCGTCACGGTCGGCCTTGTTGATCACGTACACGTCGGCGATTTCCATCAGGCCGGCCTTCAGCGCCTGGACCTCGTCGCCCGTGCCCGGCACCAGCACGACCACCGAGACGTCGGCGGCGCGCACCACGTCGACCTCGTCCTGCCCCACACCGACGGTCTCGATGAGGATGCGCTCGAACCCCGCGGCATCGAGCACGATCGCCGCGTCACCGGTGGCACGCGCCAGCCCGCCGAGGTGGCCACGCGTCGCCATGCTGCGGATGAAGAGGCCGCGATCCCCGGCGTGCTGCTGCATGCGGACGCGGTCGCCGAGCAGCGCCCCACCCGTGAACGGGCTCGTCGGGTCCACGGCGATGATGCCCACCCGATGGCCCTGCGCGCGCCACCTCGAGGCGAGGCGGTCGACGAGCGTGCTCTTGCCCGCGCCGGGGGGGCCGGTGAGGCCGACCAGCCAGCTGCGTCCCGCGTGCGGATGCAGCGCCGCGATGAGCGGCGCGGCGTCGGACGTCTCGTTCTCGACCAGGGAGATCGCCCGGGCGATGGCGCGTGGGTCGCCCGCCCGAACCCGCGCGATGAGGTCGTCGCGCGTCACGCCAGCAGGTGCCGGGCGATCACCAGGCGCTGTACCTCGCTGGTGCCCTCGCCGATCGTCAGCAGCTTCACGTCGCGGAAGTACTTCTCCGCCGGGTAGTCCTTCACGAAGCCGTAGCCACCGTGGATCTGCACGCACTCCTCCGCGGCGCGCACCGCGACCTCGCTCGCATACAGCTTGGCCATCGACGACTCGCGCGTCGTCCGCACGCCCTCGTCCTTCAGCGCCGCGGCACGGTAGGTGAGCAGCCGCGCGGCCTCGATGGTCGTCGCCAGGTCGGCCAGCTTCCAGCGGATGCCCTGGAAGGTGGCGATGGGCCGGCCGAACTGCTCGCGCCGAAGGGCATGCGCGCGCGCCGCTTCCCACGCGCCCTGGGCCAACCCGACCGAGAGGGCGGCGATGCCGATGCGGCCGGCGTCGAGCACCTGCAGCGTGTTGACGAAGCCCTGCCCCTCCTCACCGAGCAGCGCCTCGGCCGGCACGCGGCAGTCCTCGAGGATCACCTCGCTGGTCTCGCTGGCCCGCATCCCCAGCTTGTCTTCCTTGCGCCCGGCCCGCAGGCCCCTGGTGCCGGCGGGCATGACGAAGGCGGAGATGCCGCGCGTGCCACGGGCACGGTCGGTCACGGCCATCACCACGTACACGCCGGCGATGTTGCCGTGGGTGATGAACGTCTTCGCGCCGTCGATGACCCACTGGTCGCCGTCGCGCCGCGCCGCGGTGCGCATCGACGCCGCGTCGCTGCCCGCGCCCGGCTCGGTGAGGCCCCAGGCACCGAGTACCTCGCCGCGGGCCAGCGGTCCCAGCCACCGCGCCTGCTGGGCAGGCGTGCCGAACATGTGCAGGTGCGCGGCCGCGAGGCCGTTGTGGGCGGCGACGCTCAGCGCGATGGCAGGGTCGACGCGCGCCAACTCCTCGATGCAGATGCAATAGTCGACGGCAGACATGCCCGAGCCGCCGACCGCCTCGGGAAACTGGATGCCCATCAGCCCGAGGTCGGCCAGTTTCGGCAACAGGTCCGTCGGAAAGTGCTGCGCCTCGTCCCATGCACGCACGTGCGGACGCAACTCCCGCTCGGCGAACTCGCGGACGCTGTCCCTCAGCAGGCGCTGGTCGTCGGTCAGTTGCAGGTCCATCGCGGCACGGGTCCGGCCGACGCCGTCGAGCGGCCGGCCGTGGGTCGGAACATGGATGGCGTCTCTGCCCGATGGTAGCGCACCGGGCGCGCGGGCGTTCGGCGTTCGGCGTTTGCCGTTCGAGCGAGCGCCGGCATTCCATAATCCCCCATGCCGTTACTGCTCCGCTGCAGCCTGGTCGCCGGGATGTGCTGGCTCGCCTCCGCGACGCCAGCGCTGGCCGACCTCACGGTCTTCGCCGGACTCCAGAACGCCCCGGTGGTCCGCCCCACAACCGGAATCTCGCTGGGCTTCGGCCTGCTGATGGTCGGCTGGGAAGTGGAGGTCGCGCGCGTCGCGCAGTCTTCCGACGACCTTGCGCCGTCGATTGCCGTCGGCACCGCCAGTGTCTACGTGCAGAACCCCGTGCCCGTGAGTGGCGTGCAGTTCTACGGCATTGCGGGGGCAGGCGCCTACCGCGAGCACCTCGAGCGGCTGTCTCAACGAACCGACGTGCACGCCGCCCTCGGGGGCGGAGCGAAGATCGCGCTGGCCGGCCCCCTGAAGCTGCGACTCGACTACCGGTACTTCCGGTTCCGCGACGCGCGCGCCGCCGACGCCCAGCGGGTCTATGCCGGCCTCACGCTCGCGTTCTGAGACCGCGCACCCGGTTGCGACGCGAACTGCCGACTGCCGCTACCGGACGTTGATCAGGTAGGTGTTGCCTGACGGGTTGGCGGGGTCGAGGGTGGCGGCCAGTTGCTTCTTCAGGGCGGTGGCCTGCTCGGGCAGCACGGCCTCGATGAGCGCATCGAAGCCGGAACGGTCCTGGTCGCCGGTGAGCGCCGAGATCTGCAGGAAGTACATCAGCTTCCCGTCCTGCGCGGGGAGCGACGACCTGTGGATGCGCAACTCGCGCGCCTGCGCCTGCCGCACCTCCTGCGGACTGCGCGCCAGGGCCTCGCGCACTTGTCGGGCGAGCGCCTCGAACTGCGGCGCCTTGTCGGGCATGACGCTGTAGATGACCAGCCACAGGTCGCCCGGCCCGGCCTGGGGCGCGCCTGGCGTCATGGCGGGGGCCGCCACTTGAGGGACGGGCTGAGCCAGCGGGGCGGTCGCGAGCGCCGCCACGAGCAGCGAAGCGGCGTACGTCATGGCTTGGGTGCCGGTGCCGACGCCGCCGGCAGGGGCGCCAGCACGACCGTGAGATTTGACGCCTGCACGGTGGGCTGCACGTGGGCCGCCCGGAACTGCTCGTAGAGCTGCGCCGCCTCGGCGGGTGCAGCCTCAGCCAGCAACCGCGGCACGTCGTACTCGGCATTGGCGACGACCGGATCGAGCAGCGAGACATAGAGCACGCTGCCGTCGCCGAGCGGCGTCGCCTGCTTGAGCACCCGCCAACCGGCGCCCTGCTGGCGCCGGACGGCGTCGTCGCTGACCGCCAACAGGTCGCGCAGGCGCGTCATGACTGCCTCGAAGTCGGCCGTCTTGTCGGCCTTGATGGCATGGAAGACCATCCCCGTCGGTCCGGCCATCGGCAGCGCTGCGGGAACCGCCGGCACCGTCGGTTGGTTGGTGGCCGCCGGAGGCGTGGGCGCCTGCGCCACGGCGGCGGCCGCCATGGCAAGGGAGAGGCAGAGCGTGAGAGCGATGGTGCGCATTGAGCACGAAGACCCCGGCCGGCGCTCGCGCACCGCCGGGGTCCCGGAAAAGACGTTCTCGGAACGCGGGCCTACTGGCCGAGCGTCATCACGTTGGTCAGCGGCACGGCCGCGTTCAGGCCCTTGTCGTTGATGTAGGACTGGAGCTGATCGACGAGCGTCTTGGCCTCGGTCGGGAACACCTCGAACAGCAGCATGCCCGGGCTGTACTCCTGACCCTTCGAGATCGGGCTGACGATCAGCACGTAGTTGATCGTGCCGTCGGCGGCCGGCGAGGTCGCCTTCATGAGACGCATGCCGGCGGCCTGAGCCTTGCGCTCGGGGTTGGTGCTCTTGGCCATCGCGTCCTTGACGCGCGTGAAGAACTCCTCGAATTTGGGGCCGCTGTCGCCCTTGACCGCATAGAACCACACCACCGCGTCGGCGTTGTCGAACGTGAGCTGCGGCTTGGCCGGGGCCGCCGGCGCGGCAGCCGGCTGCTCAGCAGGCTGGGCCGGTTGCGCGGCGGGCGCCTGAGCCGAGGCGGGCGTGCTCACGGCGAGACCGAACATCAGAACGGCAGCCCCGAAGGCCACCCGCGCACCCGCACCACGTACGGCCCGCGCCTCCATCAACGAACGCATAGCGACTTCCTCCGACTCCGAGAACAAGGGGTGGTGAATCCGGCGGCTACTGTACCGTAAGTGGCCCCGGGGAAAAAACCCTTCAGACGAATGCCTGCATCACCTCGTTTGCGAGGAGCATGCCACGACGGGTCAGCCCGATTCGCCCCGGTGTGTGCACGAGCAGGCCCGCTTCCAGCGCCGGGGCGAGCGCGTCTCCGTAGCGAGTCCAGACATCCTGCCCGAATCGTGCCCGATACGCATCCGGATCTATACCTTCGGTCAGCCGCAGCCCCATGAACAGCGCTTCGGCGAACCGGGCCTCGGCGTCCAGATGCCTCGCCTCGGCGATCGGGTCGGCGCCGGCGGTCACCCGCGCCACGTACGCGGCGGTATCGGCAACGTGCTTCCAGCGCCGACCGTCACGCGACCCGTGGGCGCCGCAGCCGAACGCCAACCAGCCGCTGTCGCGCCAGTACTTCAGGTTGTGGCGGCACTCGCGCCCCGGCCGCGCCACGTTCGAAATCTCGTACTGCGCCAGGCCCGCCGCCTCGAGCCGGTCCATCGCCTGCTCGTACATGTCGGCCGCGTCGTCGTCGGCCGTCTGCGACCACTGCTCCCTCGCCATGAGCTCCTGCAACGGTGCGTTCGGGTAGAGCTCCAGCAGGTACAGCGAGGCGTGGTCGACGCCCGTCTCGATGAGTCCTTCTATTGACGTCATCCACTGCGCGACGGTCTGCCCTGGCAGCCACATCATCAGGTCGAGGCTGACGTTGTCGAAGCCGGCCGTCCGCGCCTCGAGCACGGCGGCTCGTGCGCGCGCGGCGCCGTGAAGCCGCCCGAGGCGCTTGAGCTCTTCGTCGCGGAAGGACTGCACGCCGAACGAGAGGCGGTTCACGCCAGCCGCGCGGAAGCCCGCCAGGCGCGCCGCGTCGACCGTCTCGGGATTGGCCTCCATGGTCACTTCCGCGTCGGCCGCGACCCGGAACGCCCCGCGACACGCCGCGAGGATGCGGCCGATCTCGGCCGGCTCGAGCAACGACGGCGTGCCGCCGCCGAAGTAGATCGTGTCGACGGGCGCGTCCTCGGCCTCGCGCGTCACGTGGGCGACCAGCGCGTCGACGTACGCCACCTTGAGCGCCTCGTCGAGGAGGCCGCGGTTGAAGTTGCAGTAGTGGCAGATGGCGCTGCAGAACGGGACGTGGACGTACAGGCCGAGCGGCGCGGTCGTCACGGTCAGCGGCGTGTGCCGGCCCGGCCGCCCGGCCACTTGAGCTCGGGCGCCGCGCTGCCCGGGGCGCGCTCGCCTTCCCGCAGGCGGGCCCGCATCGGGGCGCTCGCCTTGGCCGGCAGCCGCGGGGCGCCGGGCTTCTGGCGCATGCGCCACAGCGCCACCAGGTCGTCCTGTCCGCCGTTGGGGGGCAGCTCGCGATAGTCGGCGCCGTCGAGGTCGAGGAACTCGCACATCTCGTGCAGCCGCGAGCGCATGCGGAAGCCGATCCGGTACAGCAGTGACTCGGGCATCGACGGATCGGGATCGTCGACGTAGTTCGACGTGAAGAGCGTGAGGCGCTTCTCGCTGTAGCGGGTGTTGACGATCAGGTTGAGCGTCTCGTCGACCCACTCGGAGGCCTTCTCGGCGCCGAGGTCGTCGAGCACGAGCACGTCGGCGGTCATCACCGGGCGCAGGACGTCGCGCTCCGACTCGCGCACCAGGGGATCGTACGTGCTGCGGATGATGCGAAGCAGGTCGCGGGTGTCGTAGAAGACGCCGCGCGCGCCCTTCTCCTGCACGAGCATGCGCAGGACGGCCACCGCGAGGTGCGTCTTGCCGACGCCGGGCGGGCCGAGCAGGAACAGCCCGCGGTCGGTGACCGGGTACCGCTGCACCAGGGCGCGCGCCGAGGCCAAAGCGCGCTCCAGCGACTCGTTGCCGTAGGTCAGGAACCCGCCGAAGTCGCAGTGCTGGTAACGGCGCGGGATCCGCGAGTCGACGCGGCGGCGCGAGGCGGCCTGCTGCAGCCAGCAGTCACAGCGCGTGACGCGGCGCTCGCCGTCGCGCACGATCGTCTTCCATCCCGTTCCGTTGCAGAGTGCGCAGGCCACGACCAAGGGATCGGCATGATAGCGCGAAGGCCCCGCGGGGGCAGCCGAACGCGCGGCGAAGGTGCGCTCAGGCCTCGGGATCGCCAGGTGGAGGTGGCGTGCCGGCGGGCGGCACGATGCTGCCGGGGGCACTCTTGACCATGGCAGTGGACAGTCGCTGCTCCCAGTCGCCGAGCCCGCGCACCATTTCCTGCTTGACGTACGCCATGAACTCGTTCACCTCGTGCTGCATCTGCGCCATGCGCTCGCGCAGGTTGAGGATGATCTCGACGCCGGCCAGGTTGACGCCGAGCTCGCGCGTGAGCGTCAGGATGGTCTCGAGTCGCTCGAGATCCTCGTCCGAGTAGAGGCGCGTGTTGCCGTCGGTGCGGGAGGGGCGCAACAGTCCCTCGCGCTCGTACAGCCGCAGCGTCTGCGGGTGGATGTTGTAGCGCTGCGCGACGGCGCTGATCATGTAGAGCGCCTTGCCTGGGCGTCGGGTCGACATCACTCGGCCTGCGTCGGTCGGCCTGCGACCGCGGATTGCTCGGGCGCCACGTCCGCGTCGTCGCCGCGCGTGTCGCCCTGATCGCCATACCAGCCTGCCCGCACGTCCTCGGGATGGAGGCGCGCGAACTCCTGCATCAAGCCGCGCGCCCGCGCGTCGATGACCGGCGGGAGCACGAGCACCACGTCGAGCACCAGGTCGCCGCGGGCGCCGGTGCGCCGCGACGGCACGCCCCGCTCACGCAGGCGGAGTCGCTGGCCCGACTGGATGCCCGCCGGCACCCGCACGGTGACCGGCCCGTCCGGCGTCGGCACGGGCACGCGCGCCCCGAGCACGGCCTCGTGGACCGCGACCGGCAGCGTCATGTGCAGGTCGTCGCCGACGCGGCGGACGCGCGCGTCGGGCGCCACGCGCACGCGGATGCGCAGGTCGCCCGGCGCCCCGCCACGCACCCCGGCATGGCCGGCGCCGGCCTGCACCAGTTCGTCCCCGTCGTCCAACCCTGGCGGCACGACGACGTCGACCGCCGTGGTCGCCTCGTGCTGTCCGTGCCCGTGGCAGCCGTGACAGGTGCGGGCGGTGACCACGCCACGCCCCTGGCACGGTTCGCAGGGCCGGACGAAGACCATGTGCCCGCGTCCGAGGCGCTGCTGGCCGCTGCCGGCACACGCCCGGCACGGCGCCGCCGGGGCGTCGAGTCGCCCGTGGCCGCGACACAGCCGGCAGGCGATGCGACGCGACAGCTCGAGGCGTCGGTTGCCGCCGCGCAGCACGTCCTCGAGGGTCAGCGTGATCTCGGTGTGCAGGTCGACGCCGCGGACCGGCCGGCCATCGTGATGGCCCGCGGCCTGACGGAACACGTCGACGAACAGGTCACCGAACGTCGACGCGTCGGCGCCGTGCATCGCGAGGGAGAAGTCGAAGCCCGCGAAGGCCGGCGGCGCGGCCACCGAGGGGGCCGCCGCGCCACTGGCGTCGTACGCACGACGCCGCGCCGGATCGACGAGCAGTTCGAAGGCCTCGGTGATGGCGGCGTAGCGCCGGGCGGCGTCGGCGTTGCCGGGATTGAGGTCGGGATGCCAGCGGCGCGCAAGGCGGCGGTAGGCCCGCCGCACCTGCGCCTCCGTGGCGTCCGCCCCGAGTCCCAGCAGTTCGTACGGGGTCACGGCTTACTTCTCGTCGACCACCTCGGCGTCGATCACCTCGCCGTCGACGGGCGCGTTTGCACCCGCCTGACCCGAGGGACCGCCGCCCGGCGTGCCCGCCTGCGCCTCGCGATAGAGCGCCTCGGCGGCCTTGCCCTGCACCTGCATCAGCTTGTCGACCGCGCCAGTGATGGCCGCGACGTCCTCGCCCTCGAGGGCCTTGCGCACCCCGGCGATGGCCTCGGTGACCGGCTGCTTGTCGGCCTCGGTCAGCTTGTCGCCTGCGTCGGCGAGCATGCGCTCGGCCTGGTAGGCGGCCTGCTCGGCCTTGTTGCGCGTCTCGATCTGCTCACGCCGCTTGCGGTCCTCCTCGGCATGGAGCTCGGCGTCCTTCATCATCTTGTCGACCTCGTCCTTGCTGAGGCCGCTGGAGCCGGTGATGGTGATCTTCTGCTCCTTGCCGGTCGCGCGATCCTTGGCCGACACGTTCACCACGCCGTTGGCGTCGATGTCGAAGGTCACCTCGACCTGCGGCACGCCACGCGGGGCCGGCGGGATGCCATCGAGGTGGAACTTGCCGAGGCTCTTGTTGTCGCGCGCCATCTGGCGCTCGCCCTGCAGCACGTGCACTTCCACGCTCGGCTGGTTGTCGGAGGCCGTCGAGAAGACCTCGCTCTTGCGCGTCGGGATGGTCGTGTTGCGGTCGATCAGCCGGGTCATGATGCCGCCGAGCGTCTCGATGCCCAGCGAGAGGGGCGTGACGTCGAGCAGCAGCAGATCCTTGACCTCGCCAGTGAGCACGCCGGCCTGGACCGCGGCGCCGATCGCCACGACCTCGTCGGGGTTGACGCTCTTGTTCGGCTCCCGGCCGAACAGCTCCTTCACCAGCTGCTGCACGCGCGGCACGCGCGTCGAGCCGCCGACGAGCACCACCTCGTGGACGTCGGAGGGCTGCAGGCCGGCGTCCTTCAGGGCCTGGCGCGTCGGCCCGAGCGCGCGCTGGAGGAGGTCCTCCACGAGCGACTCGAACTTGGCGCGCGTGAGCTGCAGCGAGAGATGCTTGGCGCCCGACGCATCGGCGGTGATGAACGGCAGGCTGATGTCGGTCTGCATCGTGCTCGAGAGCTCGATCTTGGCCTTCTCGGCCGCCTCGCGGAGGCGCTGGAGGGCCATGCGGTCCTTCGAGAGGTCGATGCCTTCCTGCTTCTTGAACTCCGCGATGATCCACTCGATCACGCGCTGATCGAGGTTGTCGCCGCCGAGGTGCGTGTCGCCGTTGGTCGACTTGACCTCCACCACCCCCTCACCCACTTCGAGGATGGAGATGTCGAAGGTGCCGCCGCCGAAGTCGAACACGGCGATCGTCTGATCGCCCTTCTTGTCGAGCCCGTAGGCGAGCGCGGCCGCCGTCGGCTCGTTGACGATGCGCTTGACCTCGAGCCCGGCGATGCGGCCAGCCTCGATGGTCGCCTGGCGCTGGGCGTCGTTGAAGTAGGCCGGCACGGTGATGACGGCCTGGCTGACCGACTGCCCGAGGTACTCCTCGGCGGCCTGCTTCAACTTCTGCAGCACCATCGCCGAGACCTGCGGCGGCGCCCACTTCTGACCGCCGGCGTCGACGCGCACGTCGTTGCCTTCCTTCACGACGTGATACGGGACGAGCTTCATCTCGTCGCTGACCTCGTCGAAGCGACGCCCCATGAAGCGCTTGATCGAGTAGACGGTGTTCTCGGCGTTGGTCGCGGCCTGGCGCTTGGCCACCTGGCCCACCAGGCGTTCGCCGGACTTGGTGAAGGCGACGACGGACGGCGTCAGCCGGCTGCCTTCAGGATTGGTGATGACGGTGGGTTCCCCACCTTCCATGACTGCGACGACCGAGTTGGTCGTCCCGAGGTCGATTCCAATGACTTTGCTCATGACGTCAGCCCCTCTGCGTAAGCAATGGGCTGGACCTCGGGTTCTCTCCCTTGGCAGCCCTTCATAACAACGGCATCATAAAACCTGCGCGAGGAGCTGTCAACATATGACTGCCATGGCAATTCGCAATCGGACGATTGCCCCTTTCAGGGGCGCGGGGTCGCCGCCGCCCTCGGGAGCCGCGAGCGGCAAGGCCATGAGCCTGCCGCCGACCACGTTCGGATTTCCGATGGCCACTTGCCACCGCGGGTGTTCGCGGGCGGCGTCCCGGCCGTTGCTCATGGGAGAGGGTCCAAAGACTCGGAAGCCGCCCGTCCCCCCAGGACCGTCGCGGCCAGAAAGACATCCATGACGCCCACGCCCTTCGTCCCCGCCACCGCGCTCGCCCTGCTGCTCGCGTGCCCGCTGGTGGGCCTGGCACAGTCCCCCGCCGATCCGGCCGCGCCCCCGGAATCGATCGCAGCCATCAGCGACCCACCGCCCCACCTCATCCGGATCGAGGGCGCGGGGGTGCAGGTGCTGCGCGACGGGCAGCCCGCCACCGCGGTGGCCGGGGAGCCCGTGCTGTTCGGGGATCGGCTCGAGAGCGGACCCGCGTACGCGCAGGTGCTGTGGGGCGACGGCAGCCGCATCGCCGTCGACCGGGGTGCGCGCCTCGAGGCGCTGGCGCCCGACCTGCTGGCCCTCACGGCCGGCCGCGCGCTGGTCACTCGCCCCGCGAGCGCCGCGGCGGGCCTGCGGGTGGATACGCCGGCCGCCTCGCTGGTCCTGACGGCCGGCGGTGAGTACCGCATCGAGCTCGAGGACACGCAGACGAGGGTGGGCGTGGTGCGGGGCCGCGTCGAGGTCCAGACCGGCATGGGCGACCAGGTCGTGGAACCGGGCCAGCAACTCACCCTGAGGGATGGCCTCGCGCCGGGCGCGCCGGTCCGCTACAACGCGGCCGGGTACGACAGCTTCGTGCAGTGGGCCATGCAGCCGGCAGCGGCGCCCCCGACGGGCGCGCCGCTCGACACGTTCGCCGACCCGCGATTCGAAGCCTACAGCGACGTGTTCAACCAGTACGGCTCGTGGGCGACCGATCCGCGGGCGGGCGCCGTGTGGTACCCGAACGTCGGCGTCGCGTGGCGTCCGTACGCCGATGGCTACTGGCAGGCCTACGGCCCGCAGGACGCCTGGCTCTGGGTGGCGCGCGACCCCTGGGGCTGGCCGACGCACCACTTCGGCCGCTGGGACGCCGATCCGCGCGGCCGTTGGTTCTGGGTGCCTGGTCGCCAGTGGGCACCGGCCTGGGTCAGCTGGAGTGTCGGGCCCGGCTACGTCGGCTGGACGCCGTTGGGCGCGCAGGACCGCCCCGTTCGACCGTGGGGCGACTTCGCGCCGCGAGCCGGCGTGTACCCCGGCGGCACGCTCGACCCGGCGCGCGCCTGGACGGTGATTCCGGCGGAGCGGTTCGGCCAGCGTGACCGCCTCGGCGCGTACGCCGTCGATCCCCGCATGATCGAGAACATCTCGGCCTTCGTCACCCAGCGCGTCGGCCCGCCGGTGCGGGCCGCCGGGCCACGCGGCGGCGTGTACGGCGGGGTCGGCCCCGGTGGGTACATGAACGGTCCGAGCCCATACGGCTACCCCGGCGGCACGGCAGTCTACGGCCCTGGCGGGTACTACGGCGGCGTCCGCCCGCGGACCGGCGACGACACCACGCGTGAACTGCGCGGCGGGATTGGCCCCACGCGCGTCGGTCCGGCCTCGCCCGGCTATGGCGGCCCCACCCCGCCGCCCGAGGATCCGTACGAACGTGCGCAGCGCGCGGTCGCCCCGCGCGGCCGCCCGCGCACCGAAACACCGCCTGCCGCCCCGCCGGCCGCCGAGACGCCGTCCTCGCCCCGGCAGCGCACGCCGCCAGCCCCACCGCCGGCGACACCGTCGGCCGACGCCCCGGCGGCAGCACCGCCTCCGGCCGCGCCGCCGGCCGATTCCGCGCCTCCGCCACGCGCGTCCGGCGCCACCAACGGTCGGCGCGCGGTGCCGCGCCCCTGAGGGGGGCCTTGGGCCTTGGGCCTTGGGCCTTGGGCCTTGGGCCTTGGGCCTTGGGCCTGCCGTGAGCCTTGAGCCCTGAGCCCTGAGCCCTGAGCCGTGAGCCTTGAGCCTTGAGCCTTGAGCCCTGAGCCCTGAGCCCGAGCCCCGAGCATTCCCGGCATTACCATGATCTGAGTGGCCACCTACGTTGTCCGCGTCGCCCGCCAGGCGACGGTCTTCCTCCTCTTCCTGCTGACCATCGTCCTCGGGGCGGTGAGCGGCGTGCTGTTTGCCTTCGCCGGTGACCTGCCGCAGATCTCGGCGCTCGACGACTACGCGCCGAGCACCATCACCCGCATCTACGCCACCAACGGCGAGGTGATCGGCGAGTTCGCCACGCAGCGCCGCACGGTGGTCACCTACGACGAGATCTCCCCGCTGCTGCGGCAGGCAATCGTCGCGGCCGAGGACAAGGACTTCGACAAGCACGTCGGGCTCTCGGTGCCGCGCATCCTCGCGGCGCTCGCCAAGGACGTCCTCGAGCGGCGCAAGGCCGGCGGGGCGAGCACGATCACGCAGCAGCTCGCGCGCAACCTGTTCCTCAACTTCGAGAAGACCTGGGAACGCAAGATCAAGGAAGCGATCCTCGCGATCCAGATCGAGAAGCGGTACACGAAGCGGGAAATCCTGACGATGTACTGCAACACGATCTACTTCGGGCACGGCGCCTATGGCGTCGAAGCCGCGTCGCGCCTGTACTTCGGCAAGTCGGCCAGGTCGCTGGCGCTCGAGGAGGCCGCCCTCATCGCCGGAATCATCCAGGGCAACGTGCGGCAGAGCCCGTACATCAACCCCGAGGCGGCGGCGCGCCGACGCAACTACGCCCTGCAGCGGATGGCCGAGGAAGGCTTCATCACGCAGGACGCCGCGCGCAAGGCCATCGCCAGTCCCATCAAGACGGCTGGCCTGCCCACGCAGCAGTATTCTCCGGCGCCCTACTTCGTCGAGGAGGTGCGGCAGCAGCTCGAGGCGCGGTTCGGCGCCAAGCAGCTGTACGAGAACGGGCTGTCGGTGCAGACGAGCCTCGACCTGCCGCTGCAGCTGGCCGCCACGCGCGCGCTGCAGCACGGCCTGCGGCGCCTCGACCAGCGCCGCGGCTTCCGGGAGCCGGTCAACCTGCTCGCGGCAGGCGCCGACCTCGACGCCTACCGCCACCCGCGGTGGCAGGGCCCCATGGTCGTCGGCGACGTCGTGCCCGCCGTCGTCACCGGCACCACCGCCACCGAGATTCAGGCACGCGCGGGTCGCCTCGACGTGCGGATCCCGAAGGCCGGCTTCGACTGGACGGGCAAGGCCAGCGCGTCGGCGCTCGTGTCGCGTGGCGACCTCGTGCAGGTGCTCCTCGAGCAGGTCGAAGACGGCGGCCACACCGCCGTCGGGCGCCTCGACCAGGAGCCTGAACTGCAGGGCGCCGTCGTCGCGCTCGACAACCGCACGGGCCGCACCCTCGCGATGGTCGGCGGCTTCGACTTCGACCGCAGCAAGTTCAACCGCGCGATTCAGGCGTCGCGGCAACTGGGCTCGACCTTCAAGCTGGTGGTCTACACGGCTGCCATCGATCGCGGCTACACGCCGGCGAGCACGCTGCTCGACGCGCCCGTGTCGTTCCCGGGCGGTGCCGGGTCACCGGCCTACGCGCCGATGAACTACGACCGCACGTTCCAGGGGCCGGTCTCGCTGCGCCGCGCCCTCGAGCAATCGCGCAACGTCCCCACCGTTCGCCTGATGAACGCGCTGGGACCCAAGCAGGTGATCCAGTACGCGCAGAAGCTGGGGATCACCTCGCCGATTCCGCCGTACCTCTCGAGCGCCCTCGGCGCCGGCGAGGCGACGCTGCTCGAGATCACGAATGCGTTCTCGTTGTTCCCCAACCAGGGGGTGCGGATGACGCCGTACCAGATCCTGCGGGTCACCGACCGGGAAGGCAACGCGCTCGAGGAGAACCGTCCGGTGCCCACCGAGGCCATCCGCGCCGACACCGCCTACGTGATGACCAGCCTGCTGCAAGGCGTCGTGCAGCACGGGACGGCGGCGCGGGCCGCCGCGCTGCAATGGCCGCTCGGCGGCAAGACCGGCACCACCGACGACTTCACCGACGCGTGGTTCATCGGCTTCGATCCCGACATCACGATCGGCGTGTGGGTGGGCTTCGACACCAAGCGCCCGATCGGCCAGGGCCAGAGCGGTGCGGTGGCCGCACTGCCCATCTGGATCGACGTGATGCAGCACTGGGTCGAGCGCCAGCGCAAGGTGCTCAAGGCGGTGCCCGAGTTCCCCGCCCCTGGCAACATCGTCTTTGCGACGAGCGAGACGGGCGACAAGGAAGCGTTCATCGCGGGCACGGAACCGGGCGCGGAGATTCGCTGACGCGAATCTCCCCCGGCTCGGTCCCCGCCGATCCCGGCATTACTCCTCGTCGGGTGAGGCCGTGCCCAGCGTGCCGCTGGCCTTGGCCATCAGGTAGGTCTTGATGAAGCTGTCGATGTCGCCGTCGAGGACGCGCGTGACGTCGCCTTCCTGGTACTTGGTGCGATGGTCCTTGACCATCTGGTACGGGTGCAGGACGTAGCTGCGGATCTGGCTGCCGAAGGCAATCGCCTGCTTCTCGCCGCCAAGGCGATCGAGCTCGGCCTGCTGCTCCTTCAGCTTCATGTCGTACAAGCGTGACCGGAGCACCTTCATGGCCACGTCCTTGTTCTTGTGCTGCGACCGCTCGTTCTGACACGAGACGACGACGCCGGTCGGCAGGTGCGTGATGCGCACGGCCGAATCGGTGACGTTGACGTGCTGGCCGCCCGCGCCGCTCGAACGATACGTGTCGATGCGCAGGTCCTTCTCGTCGATCGTGATGTCCACGTCGTCGGGCAGTTCGGGCCAGACGTAGAGCGAGGCGAACGACGTGTGTCGCCGCGCCGCCTGGTCGAACGGCGAGATGCGGACGAGGCGATGGACGCCGGCCTCGGCCGCCAACAGGCCGTAGGCGTACTCGCCGGTGATGGTGACCGTCGCGCTCTTGATGCCGGCTTCGTCGCCGGGTTGCGCCTCGATCAGTTCCTTCTTGAAGCCGCGACGCTCCGCCCAGCGCAGGTACATCCGCAGGATCATCTCGGCCCAGTCCTGCGATTCGGTGCCGCCGGCGCCCGGGTGGACGGTGATGATGGCGTTCTTCAGGTCGTGCTCGCCGCCGAGCATCTTCTTGACCTCGCCGGCTTCGACTTCGACCTGCAACTCGTCGAGCCCGCGCACGAGGTCGCCCGAGACGTCCTCGCCGCCGTCGAGCCACTCGCGCAGCACGGCGAGATCCTCGCTCCGCTGGCGGAGCGACTTCAGCAGCGTGACGTCTTCGTCGAGCCGGCGACGGCGCTGGAGCACCTTCTGCGCCTCGGCCTGGTTGTTCCAGAAATCGGGATGGCTGGCTTGCGCCTCGAGGCGCGCGAGTTCCTGCTCGGGGCGAGCGGCGTCAAAGATACCTCCCGAGTTCGACGGCCCGTCTCAGCAGGTCGTCCAGCCGCTTGTACGCCTCTTCCTTCACGAACGCCACAGGGATTCCTCCGAAGGGCTCGGCGCTGTGCGCCTCGCCACCTCCGCTGTCAATGCCGCGATGCCGAATGCCGGGAACTCGCCGCGCGCCGAGGGCGCTCATCGGCGAGTCTTGAATGCCGCACGCCTCAGGCTCGGCGTCGACGTCGAAGGCGCTCCGCCCACGGCAGGGCGAGCAACGCCACGGTCACGAGCATACATGCCCACGCCACCGTGTCGCCGACGCGGGTATAGACCGTGCGGCCGTCGAGCCAGCGGACGTCGGCCGTCCAGGTCCCCGTCTCGAAGAGCGGCGACTGCACGACGACGCGTCCGTACGGATCCACGACCCCGCTGATGCCGGTGTTGGCGGCGCGCACGAGGTAGCGGCCGTTCTCGACGGCGCGCACCCGGGCCTGCTGGAAATGCTGGTAGGGCGCCGCCGACGTGCCGTACCACGCGTCGTTGGTGATCGTGGCCAGCAACTGGCTCCCCTGCCGCACCGCCTCACGGGCGAGGGCCGGGAACACCGCCTCGTAGCAGACCGCCACCGACAGCTTGTGGTCGCCCACCGGCAACAACGTGAGCCGCTGCCCCGCGCTGAAGTCCGAGAAGCCCTCGACCAGCGAGTCGGCGAAGAACAGCACGCGGCGTACCGGGATGTACTCGCCGAACGGCACCAGCTGCATCTTCCGGTAGCTGCCGCGGATCTCGCCGCGGCCATCCATCACGAAAGCGGCGTTGTAGAACTCCGAGGGCCCCACCACCTCGTCGCTGCCGAACACCACGGGCACGCCGGCCGCCACGAGCCGGGCCCGCATGATTTCGGTGTAGACAGCGTCGCGACCGAAGACGAACGGCGTCGACGACTCGGGCCAGACCACGAGGTCGGCGCCGGCCCGGGCGGCCTCCGCCGTCAGGAGCGTGTAGCGCTCGAGGATCGCGTCGCGGTACGCCGGATCCCACTTCTGGCCCTGCGGCACGTTGCCCTGCACGAGGGCGACGCGCGTCGTCGGCCCGGCCAGCAACTCGGCGCGGCCGAGGCGCGCCGCGCCCCACGCGACGACCATCCCCACCACGGCCAGGCATGCCGCAGCCAGCGCGAGCCGCGCGCGGGACGCCTGGCGGTCGGGCACGACGAGCAGCGCGATCGCCGTCGACGGCAGGGCGACCAGGCCCGAGACGCCGTAGATGCCGACGACGCTCGCCGCCTGCAGCGGCGCGAGCGTGTCCGACTGGCTGTAGCCGAGCAGCACCCAGGGAAATCCCGTGAGCAGTGTGCCGCGCAGCCACTCGGTACCCACCCAGATGGCGGGCGCGAGCATCAGGGCACGCGTGCCGCCGCGCACGAGTGCCTCGGTCAGCGCGAGACTGAACAGCGCGGGATAGATCGCCAGGTACCCGATGAGCAAGCCGGCGAGCAGCCACGCGAGCGCGGCGTTGAGACCACCGAACATCGCCAGGACGTCCGAGGTCCAGGAGACGGTCCCGGCAAACAGCACCAGGCCCGTCACCAGCCCCAGCAGGAAGGGACGAGGTCCGCGCGGGGCGGAGCGGCGGGCCGTCCGTGCCACGGCGACACAGAGCGGCGCGAGGGCCACCCACCCGAGCGGGGCAAGAGCGGGCGTGGGCAGGCTCAGGGCCAGCAGGACGCCCGACAGCAGGGCTAGCGCGTAATCCAGGG
This sequence comes from Luteitalea sp. TBR-22, assembly GCF_016865485.1. Taxonomy (NCBI): domain Bacteria; kingdom Pseudomonadati; phylum Acidobacteriota; class Vicinamibacteria; order Vicinamibacterales; family Vicinamibacteraceae; genus Luteitalea; species Luteitalea sp. TBR-22. Next base: position 4,012,711 of record NZ_AP024452.1, read on the forward strand.
CTTGAACTTCTCTTCCGTCTGCAGGCGCCGCATGATCTTGTCGGCATCCTGCCGCTGGAGATCGCGTCCGACGCGCACCTTGAAGATGGTCTGGCCGCCCGAGGGGGCCACCACGTACGCCTTGTAGCCGCGCGCCTGCAGGCGCTGCGCGATGGCGTCGGCTTCGGGCTTGTTCTTGAGGGCCGTCACCTGCACGGTGAACCCACCGTCCTCGGCGGGAGCGGGCGGCGGTTCCACGGGCGCCGCAGCCGCGGCGGACCTGGACGGCGGCGCGGGCGGCGGGGCTGCTGGCGTCGGCGCAGCAGCCGGCGTCTCCCTGGTGGCCTCCGCGGCGGGCGCCGGTGCCGGCGCCAGTTCGCTGGCCGCGCCGGGCTTCACCGGCGCAGGATTGCCGTCCTTCTGGAGGTCCTGCGGATAGCTGAGCCCGGACACCTGCGTGGGGCCCTCGGAACTCGGCGCGGTGCTCGCCTCTTCCTCGGGACCGGGCGTCACGGTCTCGGCAACAACCCCTTCGGCCGCCACCGTGTCAGCGCCGCCACGTCCGCGCTGGACCCCGCGGCCGACCAGCACACCGCAGAGGAAAATGACGATCGAGACGACGGTCGTCGCCATGAAGAGGAAGACCAGCTGCTTGCCGCTCAGCTGAATCTCGTGGAATCCGTCGTCGTGGATGTCGTGGCCCATGCGTGCACCCAGGGCGCGCGCGTCGGGCTGGGAGGCCGCTGCTGCGCACCGTCTGGAGGACGTGCAAGTGTGTTTGACGTCCAGACCGCGGGGACAGTCTTGCCCCGGCAACCCGCCGATCTGGTCAGCGCCGCAGTGTACTACGGCTCACGGCTCAGGGGGCTCAGGGGGCTCAGGGCTACAGCCTACGGCCTGCGGCCTACGGTCAAGGAACCAAGGCCCAAGGCCCAAGGCCCAAGACCGAAGGGCAAAGGCAGAAGGACGAAGGCTCAAGGCTTGGCAGGGGGTGTGGCGCGCACCCGGGCCAACAGGGCCTTCGCGTCGGCCGACTCTGGCGCCAACTGCGCGGCCCGTTCGGCGTGCGGCAAGGCTGCCGCGGCATCACCCGACGACAGCAGCGCCTCGGCCAGCAGCAGGCGCGCCTCGAGGCTCTCCGCGCTCCAGAGCGAGATCTTCAGCGACTCGGCGGCGTCGCGCAGACGGCCGCTTCGCAAGAGGACCCGGCCGAGCGCCAGGTGCGTCTCGGCATCGTAGGGCGAGAGGTAGAGCGACTTGCGGAACTCGGCGATCGCCTCCCGATCCTGCTGCTGCTCGGCCAGCCGCTGGCCGCGATCGAAGTGGAAGCGGGCCAGTTGCTGATACTCCTGCTGCGTCGCGGTGACCAGCGCCGGATCGACGCGCACCGGCAGCGTCTCGGCGCTGCTGAGGCGCTCGAGCCCGCGTGGCACGCCGCCGACGCCGTCCTCACGGGGACGCTTCTCCCATTCATCGAAGCGCGACGACAGTTGGCGGGCCAGGTCGCGCTCGCGCGTGGCCTCCGCCGTGCTCGACGCGCCCTGCAGGGCAGCCGCGAGGACGAAGTGCGCCTCACCGTCGGCCGGGCGCCGACGGACGACCTCGCGAAGCCAGTAGATGGCCGCGGGCCCGTCCTTGTCGAGCCAATAGGCGTAGCCAAGGTTGAACACGTAGTCGGCCGACTCGGGAGCTGCCTCGGTGGCCTTGGTGAAGTACCAGGTCGACTTCCCCGACTGAGGAGTCACGCTTCCTCGGCGGGCCTGGATGACGCCGAGGTTGTTGTACACCGCGGCGGTGGCCGACTCGTCCAGCAGGGTCTTGTACGCGGTGAAGGCCTCGTCCCAGCGCTTCAGGTGGATGAGCGACAGTCCCGCGGCGAAGCGGGCCCGACGGTGCCACCGCGACGACGCCGGCACCGCCTGGGCGGCCGCCAGCGCGCGCGCGTGCTGCTCCTCGTCGGTGCACACCTCCCAGATGGCCAGGTGCGCGCGGGCATAGCCGGGCGCCGCCTGTACCGCCTGCTCGAGGAAGCGCAATTGCGTGGCCGGCGTCTCGGCCACCAGGCCCTTGACGAAGGACTCGAACACCTCGAGCGAGGGCGGCCCTTCGCTCGACGTCGGCGGGGCGCCGGGCGGGACGCCGGCAATGGCCGCGGCGACGCGCGTGGCGATCGCGAAGACGTCGCGCAACGGCCCCTGCTCGCGGATCTCGGGAAAGCCTCGTCCCGCCTCGACCTGCACCACGCGCACGGCCAGGGTGAGGGTGTCGCCGGTGATGTCGACGCTGCCGGTCACCAGTTCGCGCACGCCGATCACCTGGGCGGCCCGCAACAGCGTCGCCCGCGACAACTCCCCGTCGGCAGGCAACTCGAGCGCATCGAAGGCCGCAACGCGATCGGTGCGCGGGACGGCGGGGCGCCCGAGGGCGGTCAGGGCGTCGCCGATCAGCAGGGCCGCGCCCTCGCCGAGCCACAGCGTCCGGGGATCCTGCCCCGCCGACCGCAGCGGCATCACCAGCACGGAGGGCTGCACGGACGGCCCCTGCGCAGCCGCGGGGGCGACCACGCTCCCCAGCAGCACACAGGCCAGCAGCACCCACCGGATCACGCGGCCTCCTCGCGCGGCTCGAGCGCGATCACGCACGCATCGCCCCCCTGCGCCCGGCACGTCACGACGCTGCCCGCGTAGGCCACGGGGTCGCGGGCGACCAGCGCCTCGAGGAACGCGACGTAGTAGCGGCAATGCGGCCCGGTCGACGGGTCACGCTGGTTGCAGAAGATCGACCCCTTGATCTCGATCTCCAGCCGCCGCTGCCGCACCCGGGTGCGGACCCTGGTGCCGCGGTAGGCGTGCTCGAAGTGGCGACGGGCCTGCTTGCCGACCTGCCGGAGTCGCAGCGTCACCGGCAGGAACTGCCCTCCCTGCCTCGCGGCCCAGCCCTGCCCGGCCAGCCACCACTCGGCGGCGTACGTGGCGGCCTGCGTCATCACCGCGTCGTAGGGCGCCTCTTCCTCGTGGCGCAGGAAGCTGAGGACGGCGGTGACCGGGGCGAGATTGACCGCATCTTCCCGCCAGCCGCGCGGCCGCAGGTAGCTCTCGTAGAACTCCAGCCGCATCGGGAGCAGGTCCGCGATGGCCTGGTGGAGGGCCGCGGCGAGCAGCCGGTCGATTCTCGCCTCACTCATTTTCTGGTAACGTTTTCGCGGTGAGTGGGCGTCCGGAGGGCCAGGCCGACCAGTGGACCGGCGTGGTCCTGGCCGGTGGCCGCAGCCGGCGATTCGGCGGCGTGGACAAGACCCGCTTGCCCCTGGGTGGCCGCACCCTGCTGGCGCGGGCGCTCGATGCGCTGGCGCCGTTCACCGCTGGTCGCCTGGTCGTCGGCGGCGCTCCGGTGGCCGGCGTGGCGCAGGTGGCCGATGCCGCCCCGGGAGAGGGTCCGCTCGGCGCAATCCTGACGGCCCTCGAGGCAATCGACACGCCGTACGCCCTGCTGCTGGCGGTCGACCTGCCCTTCATCCCAGGCTCCCTGCTCGGCAAGGTGCGGCGCGCTGGCGCGGAGGCCGCAGTGGCGCTCGTGCAGGCCCCGGATGGCCGGGTGCCGTTGTGCCTGTCGGTGCGGCGCGAGACCGCCCCGATCCTGCGCGAGTGGTTCGAACGGGGAACGCGCCGCGTGCGGGCGCTGGAGGACCTGGCGCCGTGCGCGTGGGTCGCCGCCGAAGCGGCGCCTCCGCCTGGCGCCCTGTGGAACGTCAACGATCCGCTTACCTATGCGCGGGCGCTCGAGATGGCGGAGCACGACTGCCCGGCATGCTAACCCACTGATCTGACCGAGTCAAACCGATGATCCTGCCTCTGCAGCAGGCCGTGCGAGCGGCGCTACGAGACACGCTGACAACACTTTACGGCCCCGAGGCCGTGCCGGCGACCCTCGTCGTCGAGACCCCGCCGACCCGCGCCCTCGGCGACCTCGCCCTGCCGTGCGCCTTCGAGCTCGCGCGTGTGCTCCGCAAGGCGCCCCGGGCGATCGCGCAGGAGATCGTCGCCGCGCTGCCTGCCATCCCGGGCGTGCGGAGCGTGCAGGCAGTCGGCGGCGGGTACATCAACGTGCATCTCGATCGCGCCGCGTTCCTGCGCACGCACCTCGGCCGGCCCGTCGCCGCCGAGGACCTGCCGGCCCGCGCCAAGACCATCGTCGAGCACACGGCCATCAACCCGAACAAGGCGGCCCACATCGGCCACCTCCGCAACGCCATCCTCGGCGACACGATCGGCCGCCTGCTGCGCTTCCTCGGCACGCCGGTCGAGATCCAGAACTACATCGACGACACCGGCGTGCAGGTCGCCGACGTCGTCGTCGGCTTCGAGCAGCTCGAGGGCAAGGGCCTCGACGAGGTGCGAGCGCTCGCCGCGGGCGAGAAGTTCGACTACTACTGCTGGGACCTCTACGCCCGCGTCACCGAGTGGTACGAGGCCGACCGCAGCACCCGCCTCGGGATCCGGGCGCGCACGCTGCACGCCATCGAACACGGCGAGGGCACGAGCGCCGAGATGGGGGCGGTGATCGCCGACGCCATCGTCCGCTGCCACCTGCGCACGATGGCCCGACTCGGCATCGACTACGACCTGCTGTCGTGGGAAGGCGACATCCTGCGGCTGCAGTTCTGGGCCACGGCCTTCGACATCCTCAAGAAGAACGGCACGGTCTACCTGCAGACGGAGGGCAAGCTGAAGGGGTGCTGGGTGATGGAGATCGACGAGGACGTCGACTCCACGCTCGCCCAGGGCGAGGCCGCCGACGTCGAGGGCCCCGAGGGCGCGGACGCGGACGCCGACGGCGTCAACCCGCGCGAGAAGGTCATCGTCCGCTCCAACGGCACGGTGACCTACGTCGGCAAGGACATCGCGAACCAGTTCTGGAAGTTCGGCCTGCTCGGCAAGGACTTCGCGTACCGCCCGTTCGCCACGCGGCTGGCCGGCGACACGCTCTGGGCCACCACCACCACGGGCGGCACCGAGCCCCATCCCGGGTTCGGCCGCGCCGGCACGGTCATCAACGTGATCGACACGCGCCAGTCGTACCTGCAGCAGTTGCTCAAGCAGGCGCTGGCGACGATGGGGCATCGGACGCAGGCGGAGCAGTCGATTCACTTCTCGTACGAGATGGTGGCGCTCTCGCACAAGACCGCCCGTGAGCTCGGGTACGAGGCCGACGCCGACGGCAAGCCGTTCGTCGAGGTGTCGGGCCGCAAGGGCCTGGGCGTCAAGGCCGACGACCTGCTCGATCGCCTCGTCGACAAGGCCCTCGACGAGGTGCGCAAGCGCAACGCCGGGCAGTCGGAGGCCGAGGCGCGCCAGACCGCCGAGGCGATCGCGATCGCGGCGGTGCGGTACTTCATGGTGAAGTTCTCGCGCACCAAGATCATCGCCTTCGACATCGACGAGGCGCTCAGCTTCGAGGGCGAGAGCGGGCCGTACCTGCAGTACGCGGCGGTCCGTTCAGGCAACATCCTGGCCAAGCTCCGCGAACGCGATCAGGTCGGGGAGGACACGCTGGCCGCGCGGCTGGCTTCCCTGCCCGAGGCGCACCTGATCGAGGGCGGCGAGCCGGCCGATGCGCTGTGGGACCTCGTGCTGGCCTGCGCCCGCCTCGACGAGACCGTCGAGGCCGCCGTCCGCAGCCTCGAGCCCTCGGTGGTCGCCAAGTACGCGTTCGGGCTGGCGCAGGCGTTCAGCGGCTTCTACCACAAGTGCCCGATCCTCTCGGAAGAGCGCGAGGACGTGCGACTGTGGCGGGCCGCGGCGGTGAGCTACTTCCGCCAGCAGATGACGCGCGCGCTCGACCTCATGGGCGCCGTCGTGCCGGGGCGCATGTGACCTCGCGCCCGCGTGTCGTCTACGTCCAGTGCAGTCGCGACGAGGACTACCTGAAGTCGCTCGCGGCGGTCGACGTCGAGGTGTGCGCCGTGGCGCCCGGGGACGGCGATCCGGCGCGCGCCCTGCTCGGCGCCGACGGCGTGGTGCTGGCCGGCGGTCCCGACGTCGACCCGGCCCTGTACGGCGAGGGGATCCACCCGACGTGCCGCCTGGCCGGCGACGCGCGCGACGCCTTCGAGATCGCCCTGGCGCGCCGCTGCCTGCACGACGGCGTGCCGCTGCTGGCGATCTGCCGCGGGATGCAGGTCCTGAACGTCGCTGCCGGTGGCTCGCTCATCCAGGACCTCCCGTCGCAGGTGCCCGTTGCCCTGCCGCACGCGGTGGACGACACGCTCACGACGATGGCGCACGGACTCGACGTGTTGCCGGGGACGCACCTGGCGCGCGCCGTGTCTGCAGGCATGGCCACGCAGGTCAACAGCCGGCATCACCAGGCGGCCAAGGTGATTGGCGACGGCCTGGTCGTCGCCGCGCATGCGCCTGACGGGATCGTCGAGGCGATCGAGGCCACCTCGTCGCCGTTCTGCGTCGGCGTGCAGTGGCACCCCGAGAACTTCTGGAAGACGGGCGAGTTCCTGCCGCTGTTCCGCCTGTTCGCGCTGGCCACGGAGCGCCGCGCCCTCGCACACACGTAACTGATCGACGACGCGTGGCGCACCGCGCCGCCGAGGCGCCGTTGGCGCGCGACGCCCAGGCGATCCGCTACGTGCGGCGGAGGACCACCAGCGCCTCGACGTGCGCGGTGACCGGGAACATGTCGAAGACCGTCACGGTCTCGACGGCGAGCCCCTGCGCGACGAGCACCTTGAGGTCGCGGGCCAGCGTGGCCGGGTCGCACGACACGTACGCCACCGTCGATGGGCGCGCCGCCGCGACGGCGCCGAGCGCCACCGGCGACAGCCCCGTGCGCGGCGGATCGACGATCACGCAGGCGTCGGCCAGGCGGCTCCCCTCGCCCGCGACGAACCCCTCCACGTCGCCACGCACCGCGCGCACGCGCGAGCCGAACGCCGTGGCATTGGCGACGAGATCCTCGGCGCTGATGGGGTCGCCCTCGACGCACGTCACCGCCCCGGCGCCACGGGCCGCAGCCGCGAGCCCGAACAGCCCGACCCCCGCGTAGAGATCGACGACCCGGGGCGCGTCGGCGGCCGCACCGAGCACGCGCGCAAGCAGGGCCGGCAGCAACACCCGGTTGCCCTGGAAGAACGCCGCGGCGTGGCGCGCGATGCCGGCGACAGCGTCGTCGACCTGCAGGCCGAGGGAGGTCCATGCGTCGCGCACCCGCGGGTCACCCTCGATGGTCGAGGGATGCCTGGACGAGGCCAGGGCGGCGCTGACGCCCGCGCAGTCGGGGGGCGCCCCATCGGACCACACCTCGCCATGGCGGGGCAGCGGCCGCGACAGTTCGAGGTGGACCGCGCGCCCATCCCCGCTCACCGCCTGCGTCACGAGCACGGCTTCGACGCTGGGCACGACCTCGGGCCGCAGCCGCGCGACCACCTCCGCCGCCAGGTCCAGCAGGCCGGGCGCGAGTTGCCCGCTGGCGCCGGCATCGCACAGCGTGTGCGTGCCTTCGAGGAAGAACCCGACGCGCCGGCCCTGCACGTGCAGGCGCGCCCGCAGGCGCCAGCCCGTCGCCGGCGACGCGACGGCGTCGATGGGAGGAAGGTCGCGCAGGCCGCCGATGCGCTCGAGCGCGTCCTGCACGATGGCGCGCTTGATGTCGAGCTGTCGCGGCGCGGCGACGTGCGCGAAGACGAGTCCCCCGCAGCGTGGATCCCCGGAAGGCGTGACGCGATCCGGCGAGGGATCCAGCACGTCGACGACCCGACCGAACGCCACGCCCTTCCCCGTCTTCTCGACCAGGATCGTGGCGCGCTCTCCGGGGATGCCGCCGCTCACGAGGACCACGCGGCCATCGACCCGCGCCAGCGACCGGCCGCCGGCCACCGGCTTCTCGAGCAGCACCTCGTGCACGTGATCCTCAGCCATCGATGCGCACCTGCGGCAGGCTGAAGTGCTTCCGCGCCAGGTCGCCGCGCAGTGCGGCCTCCGCCTCCCGGTACGCCGCGGCGGGCAACTGCGCGCGGTAGGCGGCCAGTTCGCGCGCGACCTGCGCGTCGACGTCCGCACGGATCGCCGCCGGCAGCGACGCCACGGCGGCGACGGTCAGCGCCGCCTCGACCGCCTGCAGGTCGGCGACGATGGACGTGCGCGCCTCGGCGCGCGCGCCACGTGCAGCGTCGAGGCGCGCGTCCACCTCGCGGATGGCCCGGTCGATGGCCTGGCGCAGGTCGGGTGGCAGTTCGGTCGCGGCGGCCACCGACGAGAGCCGCACCAGGACCCGCTCGATGTGCCTGGGCAGCGAGCGGCCACGCGTCGCGGCCGGCTGATCGGCATCGGCGCTCACCACCTCGGAGGGCGCGGCGGCGGCAGCCGCGTGCACGCCGACGGCGCGGCGCCACTGGTCGAACGCATCGCGCACGTCGGCCTCGCAGAACTCGATCCGCACCGGGCGGCGGCGCGGTCCCTTCGCCGTGAGGCGGGTGATGGTGCGGTCCACGCCGTGCAGCGCAACGCGCAGCGGCACGCCCTCACGGGCCCAACCCGCGACCAGTTCGAAGGCAGGTCCGACAATCCGGACCAGGTGCCCGCCGTTGACGCGACAGAGGTGGGCCTCGACCGCGCGGCAGTAGGCGCCGATGTCGGTGGTGGCGTCGGCGGGCGGCGCCGCGGGCGCGTCATGACGACTCATGATCGCGCGCCCTCCAGCAACCACTCGACGTCGCCGCCGTGCACGAGCACCTCGGCCGATGCCGCGACCTGCACGCGGAGGGCACCGGCGTCGTCGATCCCGCGGGCGCGGCCACTGTGCGTCACGCCGTGATGATGCCAGCGGACTGGCGTGCCGTCGACGCTCGGCGCGGCGGCCAGCCAGGCCTCGCGCACCCGCGCCACGTCGCCGGCGGCCAGTGCCATCGTGCCGGCCGCGAGCCGCCCCAGCAGCGCCTCCACCACCTGGCTCGCCATGGCGAGCGAACCACCCGCCAGCGGACCGGCAAGCTCCTCGAGGGTGATCATCCGCGCCGCGACGTCGGGCGGCGCCTCGGCCGGACGCACGTTGATGCCGATGCCGAGCACCACGCTCCGCAGCACGCCGCCGTCGCTGGAACCCTCGGCGAGGATGCCCGCGAGCTTGCGCCACCGAGGGCCGGCGCCCTGAGGGGGCCCGCCGTGTCCGGCCGAAGCGGGAGGCGCGAAGGCGGACTCCCCTGTTCCCGAATCCCGCTTCCCGCTTCCCGCTTCTCCCCTGACCATGACGTCGTTGGGCCACTTCAGTTCGACCGGGACGTCGCAGACGTCGCGCACCGCTTCGACCACGGCGACGCCGGCCATCAGCGTGACGAGCGACGAGGCCGGCGAGGCCGGGTCCTGGCGCATGGCAGGCCAACGGTCCGGACGCAGCAACGTCGACACGTAGAGGCCGTGCGCCGCGGGCGAATGCCAAGCGGCGCCGCGACGGCCACGGCCGGCAGTCTGCTCCGCGGCAATCACGGTGTAGCCCTCCGGCGCGCCTTCTGCGGCGGCGCGCGCCACGTCGTCGTTGGTGGAACCGGTGGTGGCCCGCACCGACACGTGCCGCGCGAAGGCGTCGCCATGCGTGGCAGCGCGCTCGACGCCTGCACGCACCGCCTCCAGCCAGGCGTCGAGGGACGCGCTCACGGGGCGGGCGCGATCTTGAAGCTGAGGTCGACCGCAGGCGCCGAGTGGGTCAGCGCGCCGACCGACACGAAGTCGGCGCCCGTCGCCGCGATCGCCGGGATGCGATCCAGGGTGACGCCGCCCGACACCTCGATCTGGGCGCGCCCCCTGGCGCGGCGCACCGCCTCGGCAAGCGTCGCGAGGTCCATGTTGTCGGCCAGGATGCGCGTGGCGCCTGCGCCGAGGGCGACGTCGAGTTCCTCGAGCGTGCGCACCTCGACTTCGATGCTCATGTCGAGGCCTGCGTCGCGCATCCGCTGCAACGCCACGGCGACACCACCGGCCAGGGCGATGTGGTTGTCCTTGATCAGGATGCCGTCGTCGAGTGCGAAGCGATGGTTCGTGCCGCCGCCCGCCCGGACGGCGTACTTCTCCAGCACGCGCAGCGTCGGCGTCGTCTTGCGCGTGTCGAGGATGGTGAGCGAGGAGCCGGCGGCGGCTTCCACGTAGCGGCGCGTCACGGTGGCGATGCCGGACATGCGCTGCAGGTAGTTGAGGGCCGTCCGCTCGGCGGTGAGCAGCGCGCGCGCCCGTCCGGTGACCTCGGCCACCAGCGTACCGGCGGGACACCAGGCCCCGTCGTCGTGGTGACGGACCATCGTCGACGCGGGATCGAGCTGCAGGAACGTCTCCTCGGCGACGTCGAGCCCGGCGATCACGCAGTCCTGCTTGGCCAGCAACCGACCGACGCCACGCTGGTGCTCCTCGATGGTCCCCTCGGTGGTCGCATCGCCCCAACCGAGGTCCTCGGCCAGGGCGCGGCGCACGAGTTCGCGGTAGAGCGCGCGATCGAGGGGCACCGGAGGCGACGTCACGCGCCGACCTCCTTCGGGCTCGGCTCGAGCTCGCCGAGTTCGACCGTCGCCGTGCGGGCCTCGCCCTCGCTGGTGCGCACCTGCTGCACGAACCCCGAGGCCGCGACGTCGGTGCGCGCCGCCTCGAAGGCCGCCAGATCGGCCGCCGGCGCCGTGACGTGGAAGTCCACCACGGGCGTGCGGAGCGGCTTCTTCGCCTCGGACTTGGTGCGGCGGATCTCGCCGAGCGCCCAGGATGCCATCGCGAGGGCCTCCTCGCCGGCCGCGTCGCCCGCCCCGCCGAGCGACGCCAGCACGCCGTCGGCCGAGGGCCACGCCGCGCGATGCACCGACCCCTCCTTCCACCACGACCACACTTCCTCGGTGACGTAGGGCAGGAACGGCGCGAACAGCCGCAGCAGCGTGTCGAGCACCACGAGCATGGCGGCGTTGGCCGACGCCTGGCCCTCGGTGCCGAGGTCGCCATAGCGGCGCGCCTTCACGAGCTCGAGATAGTTGTCGCAGAAGTCCCAGAAGAACTGCTCGGAGCGCTCGAGGGCCCGCGTGTAGTTGTAGTCCTCGAGGTCCTGCGTGGCCTCGCCGACCAGCGCCGCCAGGCGCGTCAGCAGGCCGCGATCGACCGCCGCGGTGATGGCACCGGTCGGCTCGGTGCGGGCCAGCGCGAACTTGGCCGCGTTGAGCAGCTTCATGGCGAGCCGACGGCCGACCCGCATCTGGCCCGTGTCGAAGGCCGTGTCGGCGCCCGGCCGGCCGCTGGCCGCCCAGTAACGCACCGCGTCGGAGCCGTGCTCCTCGAGCAGGCCCATCGGCGTCACCACGTTGCCCTTCGACTTGGACATCTTCTTGCGGTCGGGATCGAGCACCCAGCCGGAGATCGCCGCGTGCTTCCAGGGCAGCACGTCGTGGCCGAGGTGGGCGCGCAGCACCGTCGAGAAGAGCCACGTGCGGATGATGTCGTGGGCCTGCGGGCGCAGGTCCAGCGGGAACACGCGCCCGAAGAAGTCCTCGTCGTCGCCCCACTGCGCCACGATCTGCGGCGTCAGCGAGGACGTCGCCCACGTGTCCATCACGTCGGGGTCGCCCACGAAGCCGCCCGGCACGCCACGCTGCGCGGCGTCGTAGCCGGGCGGCACGTCGGTCGACGGGTCCATCGGCAGCTGTGCCTCGGAGGGCAGGATCGGCTGGTCGTAGCGCACCGTGCCGTCCGGCGCGATCGGGTACCACACGGGGAACGGCACGCCGAAGAAGCGCTGCCGCGAGATGCACCAGTCGCCGTTCAGGCCCTCGACCCAGTTCTCGAAGCGCGCCCGCATGTAGGACGGGTGCCACTCGAGCTCGCGGCCGCGCGCGATGAGCGCGTCGCGGTGCGGCATCGTGCGGATGAACCACTGTCGGCTCGTGACGATCTCGAGCGGGCGATCGCCCTTCTCGAAGAACTTCACCGCGTGCGTGATCGGCCGCGGCTCGCCGATCAGGTCGCCCGACTCCTTGAGCTGCTCGACCAGCCGCGTCCGGGCCTGCGACGCGCCACGCCCCACCAGCGGCGCATACGCGGCCTCGGCGCGCGCCACGTCCACCGACGGCCACTGCTCGCTGCCGAAGACAATCGGGCGCAGCGTGCCGTTGGCCTCGATGATCGAGCGCACCGGCAGGTTCAGCTCACGCCACCAGATCACGTCGGTGAGGTCGCCGAACGTGCAGATCATCGCGATGCCGGTGCCCTTCTCGGGATCGGCGAGATGGTGCGGCCGAATCGGCACCTTGACGCCGAACAGCGGCGAGATCACCTCGGTGCCGAACAGCGGCTGGTAGCGGGCGTCGTCGGGATGCGCGACGAGGGCGACGCAGGCGGGGATCAGCTCCGGGCGGGTCGTGTCGATCTCGACGAAGCCCTGGCCGTCGGCGCGCGCGAACCGGATCTTGTGGTACGCGCCGGGCATCTGCCGGTCCTCGAGCTCGGCCTGCGCGACGGCGGTGCGGAAGTCCACGTCCCACAGCGTCGGCGCCTCGAGCTGGTAGGCCTGGCCCTTCTCGAGCAGGCGGAGGAACGCCAGCTGCGAGATCTTCTGCGCCCGCTTGCCGATGGTCGCGTAGGTCATCGACCAGTCCACCGACAGGCCGAGGTACCTCCAGAGGTGCTCGAAGGCCTTCTCGTCCTCTTCGGTCAGGCGCGTGCAGAGCTCGATGAAGTTCGGCCGCGACACCGAGATCGGCTGCTTGCCCGGCGTGGCCGGCGGCTCGAAGGCGGGCTCGTACGGCAGCGACGGATCGCAGCGCACGCCGTAGTAGTTCTGGACGCGACGCTCGGTGGGCAGGCCGTTGTCGTCCCAGCCCATCGGGTAGCAGACGGCGAAGCCCCGCATCCGCTTGTAGCGGGCGATGGCGTCGGTGTGCGTGTAGGAGAAGACGTGCCCCACGTGCAGCGAGCCGCTGACCGTCGGGGGCGGCGTGTCGATGGCGTAGACCTCCTCGCGCGGGCGCGTCCGGTCGAACCGGTAGACGCCTTCCGCCTCCCACCGGGCTTGCCATTTCGCTTCGAGGCCCTCGAGGGCCGGCTTCTCGGGAACACGGTAGGACGGGGACGACGCCTCGGACATCACCCGACGATCGTAGGGGGTGCCCCCTTGCGGCCGCAAGGGGGCGGCGTGGCGCCGCCGGGACGGATCAGCGCGCGCCGGCCTTGATCCTGGCGATTTCCTCGGAGATCAGCCGTTCGGCGACGTCGAGCACGCGGCGGGTGACCTCCTCGCGCAGCACCTTGTCGGTCAGGCGCGCGACCACCCGGCTGGCCACCTCCTCGATGAAGGCGTCGGTGATAACCCCGCCACCGGCCGCCGTGGCCGCCGGCGGGCCGACCGCCGCCGGGCCTTCCCCGCGCTCCTCGGCGAGGATGGCGGAGAACGCGCTCGCAAGCGACGACGAGGGCGCCGCCGCGGGGGCGGGTGCAGCAGCGGGCTCGTCGGCGTCTGCCCGAGCCTCGACGGGCGCGGCCGCGTCGGGGCCGTCGGCCAGGAACTCGACGCGAGCCAGCCCGGCTCGTCCCTGGCGGGCCGCCAGGTGCTGATCCAGGCGCGACGCGTAGGTGTCGACCCCGGGAGCCAGCGTGGCGGCCGGACCTTCGGCCGGCGGGGCGGCGCTGCCGGCGCGCGGCGGCGCGAACTCGCCGAGCGACTCGCCCCGCTCCCCGCCGAGCATCCGCTTGACCAGCGACACGACCTGCTGCGGCTCGAACGGCTTCACGAGCACGGCGTCGGCCTGGCAGGCCTCGGCACGCCGGTCGTCGATCGGCTCGAAGGCGCCGGTCATGAGCACCACGGGCACCTGGGACAGCGACGCCTGGCCGCGCACCCAGGCCGCCACGTCGTAGCCGTCGCGGGCCGGCATCGTCGTGTCAGCCAGGATCACGTCCGGCTTGTTGCCCGCGCCGAGGTAGCCCACCACCTCGTCGCCGTCGCTGAACGAGACGACCTTGAACCCCTCGTCGGCGAAGGTCAGCTCGATCACGCGCTGGACCGTGACACTGTCATCGGCCAGCAACAGCGTGTAGCTCATGGGGCTGAGCGTAGTCACGCCGGAGAGCAGCCGTCAAGCACGGGCGGAACTCGGGGCGCCCCGTCCTCGTCGATTCACGCGGCGCTCACGGGGCGCGCCGGCCCCTCCGGAGCCGGATTGTCGCCCCGCCGGGGCGGCGGCGTGATGTTCGGCCCCCGCTCCTTCCAACGTTCTGCAGGTGTCGGGCCGTGCACGCCTGCGGCCCACGGAGCCTCCCATGCGTCTGGTCCTCAAAATCGTCGGTGTCCTGGCCGTCTGTCTCGTCGTGATTGCCGCCGGCGGCTACTCCTATCTCCTGCTCGCCTACCCCAAGGTCGGCGACGCGCCGGTCCTGAAGGCCGAGGCGTCTCCGGAGCGCATCGCCCGCGGCAAGTACCTGGCCGACCACGTCGCGGTGTGCACCGATTGCCACAGCCAGCGCGACTGGAGCCGTTACGCCGGGCCCATCAAGCCCGACACCTACGGCGCCGGTGGAGAGGTCTGGGACGAGACGGTGGGTTTCCCGGGCCGCCTCGTGGCGCGCAACATCACCCCAGCCAACCTCGCCTCGTGGAGCGACGGCGAGATCGTGAGGGCGTTCACCGAGGGCGTGTCGCGCGACGGCACCCCGCTGTTCCCGCTGATGCCCTACACCTCGTACGGCAAGTTCATGGCGCGCGAGGACGCGCTCGCCATCGTGGCGTACCTCCGCACCATCCCCTCGCGCTCGCAGCAGATCGCCGACCGCCGCCTGCACTTCCCGCTGCCGCTGATCGTGCGGACGATGCCGACGCCGGCCGCCACCACGACCGCACGGCCCGATCCGTCGGACCCCGTCGCCTACGGCCGCTACCTGGTGAACATCGCCGGCTGCGCCGACTGCCACACGCCGACCGACGCACGCAAGGCGCCCCTGCCGGACATGCGGCTGGCCGGCGGCCAGGAGTTCCCGCTGCCCAACGGGCTGATCGCGCGATCGGCCAACCTCACGTCCGACGCGACGACGGGCCTCGGCGGCTGGAGCGAGGATCAGTTCATCGAGAAGTTCAAGGCGTACGCCGATGGCACGCCGCACGTGCCGGTGACGACCCGGGACTTCAACACGCCGATGCCGTGGCAGTCGTACTCGGGGATGACCCGCGACGATCTCGCGGCGATCTTCGCGTACCTCAAGACGGTGCCGGCGATCCGCCACCAGGTGGAGAAGGTCGGCCGGCAGGCGGCGGCGACGAACGAGTAAGAAGGGGAGAAGAGCAGAAGGCAAACCGGGAAGGAACAAGGACCGCAAGGCGAAGAAGGCAGCACAAGGTTCCTTTCTCCTTCCCGCTCTGCCTTCTTTCCTTCTACGCTTCTACTCTTCTTTCCTTGCTCTTCCTGATGACGTCGACGATGGCCTGCATCGAGGTGCCGGGCAGGAAGACGCCCCCGATGCCGATCTCGCGCAGGCGCGGGACGTCCTGGTCCGGGATGATCCCGCCGACCAGCACCAGCACGTCGTCGAGGCCCTCGGCCTTCAGGAGCGACATCAGCCGCGTGCACACGTGCATGTGAGCGCCCGAGAGGATCGACAGGCCAATGACGTCGGCATCCTCCTGCAGGGCTGCCGAGACGATCTGCTCGGGCGACTGGCGCAGCCCGGTGTAGATGACCTCCATGCCGGCGTCACGCAGCGCGCGCGCGATCACCTTCGCGCCACGGTCGTGACCGTCGAGGCCCGGCTTGGCGATCACCACTCGGATGGGACGGTCAGTCATGCTGGTCGGCCTTCTGCATTCGGCCTGCGGCCTTCGACATCATCGCTCCGGCATCATCGCGCCTGCCCTGAGCGATGTCGAAGGGCATCGCGGCATTCGGCGCGCTCAGAATTCGGTGCGCTCGGTGTACTCCCCCCACACCTCACGCAGCGCGTCGCACATCTCGCCCACCGTCGCGTAGGCGCGCACCGCGTCGAGGAGCGGTTCCATGATCGGGCCGGTGCCCCGCGCGGCCGTGCGAAGCGCCTCGAGTGAGGCCGCCACCGCGCCGGCATCGCGCTGCGCCTTGATGCGCACCAGCGCCGCCAGTTGCGTGTCGGCCACCGTGTCGTCGATGTAGAGGATCTCGAGCGGCGGCTCGTGGTCCGCGACGAAGGCGTTGACCCCGACGACGACCTTGCGTCCGGTGTCGACGGCCTGCTGGAACCGGTAGGCGCTCTCGGCGATCTCCCGCTGCGGGAAGCCCGCCTCGATGGCCGCCACCATGCCGCCCATGGCGTCGATGCGGTCGAAGTAGGCGAGCGCCTCGGCCTCGATGTCGTCGGTCAGCTTCTCCACGTACCACGAACCGCCCAGCGGGTCGACCACGTTGGCCACGCCGCTCTCGTACGCGATCACCTGCTGCGTCCGCAGCGCGAGCGTCGCCGCTTCCGTGGTGGGCAGCGCCAGTGCCTCGTCGAGCGAATTGGTGTGCAGCGAGTTGGTGCCGCCGAGCACGCCGGCCAGCGCCTGGATGGCGGTGCGGACGACGTTGTTGTACGGCTGCTGCGCGGTCAGCGACACGCCGGCGGTCTGGGTGTGGAAGCGCAGTTGCCAGGCCTTCTCGTGGCGCGCGCCGAACCGCTCGCGCATGACGCGCGCCCAGATCCGCCGCGCCGCCCGGTACTTGGCGATCTCCTCGAAGAAGTCGTTGTGGGCGTTGAAGAAGAACGACATCCGCGGCACGAAGGCATCGACGTCGAGGCCGGCCGCCACGCCCCACTGCACGTACTCGATGCCGTCGCGCAGCGTGAAGGCGAGCTCCTGAGCCGCGGTCGCGCCGGCCTCCCGGATGTGGTACCCGCTCACCGAGATCGTGTTCCAGCGCGGCACGTGCTCGCCGCAGAAGCGGAAGGTGTCGACGATCAGCCGCATCGAGGGGCGCGGCGGATAGATGTACTCCTTCTGGGCGATGAACTCCTTGAGGATGTCGTTCTGGAGGGTGCCGTTGAGGCGCGACCAGGGCACGCCCTGCCGCTCGGCGACGACCAGGTACATCGCCAGCAGCATCGGGGCCGGCGAGTTGATGGTCATCGAGGTGCTCACCGCACCGAGGTCGATGCCGTCGAACAACGCCTCCATGTCGGCGAGCGTGACGACGCTCACGCCGCACTTGCCGACCTCGCCGAGCGACAGCGGATGGTCCGGGTCGCGGCCCATCAACGTCGGCAGGTCGAAGGCGACACTCAGGCCGGTGCCGCCGGCCGCGAGCAGGTCCTTGTAGCGTCGGTTCGTGTCGGCCGCCGTGCCGAAGCCCGCGAACTGGCGCATCGTCCACAGCTTGCCGCGATAGCCCGAGGCGTGGATGCCGCGCGTGTAGGGGTAAGCGCCGGGCTCACCGATATCGCGCGCGTGATCGCGACCCGCCGCGTCCTCAGGGCCATAGACGGGCGCCACCTCGCGGCCGCTCACCGAGGTGAACTCGCGGGCCGGCTCCGCGGCCACGCCGACCTCCCTTCCCGCGACAGTCGTCACCCGGTCACCTTCACGCCGGTCAGCTTGCGCGGCGCGTCGTCGCCGTTGCCGGCCTTGACCTCGATGAGGAAGTCGCCGGCCGGCAGGCTGGCCAGCGGGATCTCGGCCTCGTGCGTGAACGGACTGCCGGCCGGGGCCGGCCGGACGACGAGCGCGCTCATGCCGTCGCCGGTGCGGCTCATCAGCCGGATCGCCGGGGCGCCGCCCGAGACGTGCACGCGCAGCAGCAGCTTCTCGGTGCGGCTGAAGGCGCGCGCCGCGGTCGGCTGCGCAGTCGCGGCGCCGGCCAGCGCCTGCAGGTCGCGCGCCGTACGGGCCCGGAACAGCGCGGGCGTGCCGACCACGATCGGCTCCTTGCTGAAGTCGGGCACGGCCAGGTCGAGCATGTCCGATCCGAGGACGCTGCCCGACCCGCCCTCCATCTGCACCTTCACCTGCGCCGCGCCCGGGGCGATGAGGAACGAGGCCTGGCCCCCACCCGGCGACGGCACCGCCGTCGTCGGGGCGGCAGGCACCTTGCCCCGGTACACGGGGCCGTCCTTCTCGTTGACGGCCATGACGGTCACCTGCGACACCGGCTCCCCGCCTGGCGCGGCCTGGCCGGGCGCGCCGGTGACCGGCTCCCACGAGAAGAGCACCTTCGTCTTGCCGCTCGGGTCGGGCGCGTAGCCGACCCAGGTGCGCACGCTGCGCGCCCGCGCCACCTTGTCGATCTCCGACAGCGCGCCCTGCACGTCGGGCGGCGGCCCGGCCTTGGGCGCGGCCATCGCCGTCGCCGCCTCGTCGGGCCTGAGCGCCCAGTAGCCGCGTCGGGCGCGGACCTCGATGCCCGGCCGCTTGACGCGCACCTTGATCTGGTGGAAGCGCCCGTCGGTCGGCGCCGCCGACGAGGAGTACCCGAGCAGGTAGTAGGCGCTGGCGTCGCGTAGCATCTGCGCGAGCCCGCCACCGAGGTCGTTGCGGTTGACGATCGCGCGGCCGTCGGTCTCGTCGGCCATGACGCGGAGCGACTCCTGCGTCTGGCGCAGCGAGGCGGCGTCCATGGTGAGGCCGACGCCTTCGTTGATGTCGAACTCGAACCCGGCCAGGCCGCGGGGGTCGAGCATGTAGAGCGACACGTTGTTGCGGTTGGCGTCGGTGGTGACGTCGCGCATCAGCATGCGGATGTCCATGTCGCCGAAGAACCGGTCGCGGTCGACGGCCATCGCGGCCAGCGGGTCCACCGACGCGTCGCCGGTCAACGCCGAGGTGCCACGCCCGACGATGCCGCTCTGCGCGTTGTTGCCACGCAGTTGCGGCGGCACGAAGTCGGTGTAGCCCTCGCTCACCACGATCACCGTCTTGCGGCCCTCGCGCATGCCGCCGAGGCGCGTCATCAGGCCGCGCAACGCCGACAGGCTCACCTGGTTGCGGATCTTCTCGACCACCTGCGTGGGGTAGTTGGCGTACTGCTCCTCGAAGATGTTGCGTGGCGGGATGTACTGGTACTTGCGCCCCTGCCAGCTCAGGATCTGCTGGATGACCGCCTTCTTGTTGCGCGTGAAACTGACCGCGCGCAGCGGATCGAGCGGGTACATCATCGCGATCATGTCGAGCGGCCCGACCTGCGTCTCGATGAACTTGACCAGCGGCTCCTTCACCGCGAGGCTCGCCCCGAGGCGCACGTGGTAGTCGTCGAAGAAGATGACGAACAGCCGCACGTCGTCGCGACGCGCCTCCGACTCCTCGGCATAGATCGAGTTGATCTCGCGCGGCTCGGCCTCACCCGGCGGCGGGTTGCCGTCGACGCGCACCAGCTTGAACGTCTCGATGGCCTGCGCCTGGCCGTCCTCGAGCACCTCGAAGTCGTCGCGCGACAGGTCGGCGACCGGCCGCCCCTGCTTGTCGGTGACGATGGCGTCGACGCGGACGAAGTTGATGCCCGTGCGGAAGGTCGGCTGCGAGGCGTTCGGGTCCTGCGGGTCGGTGCCCGGTGCCGGTGGCTGGCCGGCGGGGGCCTGCGTGGCGGGAGGGGTGCCAGCCCGCGACTGCCCGCCCGACGCCCCCGCAGGGCGCCCCTGCGCGGGTGGCGCAGAGGACTGTTGCGCGGCGACACCGGCGAGCGAGGCCGAGAGCAGGCCGCTGACGATGGCGACGCGGGCTCGGGATGCGTCCAGCGAACGCACCCGGCGGGCAAGGGTCCTGATCATGCGTGGCAGTGATGATAGCATCACGAATCGAGGCATCTCCGGTGCGGAACTGTTCCTCTTTCGACGCCCGTCCGTGGCTTGTCGGTCGGATCCGCGCCCCCCACCGCTGAGGACGATCCGTGACCACGCCCGCGCTCGACATGCCCCCGGCCCTGACCTCGCTGACCGAGGACGAGCGACTCCTCCGCCAGAGCGTCCGCGAGTTCGCCGCCCAGGAACTCGCCCCCCGCGCGCGCGCCATGGACGAGGCCGCCCGGCTCGACCCTGCCCTGCTGCCACGGCTGTTCGGGATGGGCCTGATGGGGGTCGAGGTGCCGGAGCGCCATGGCGGGGGCGGCGGCACCTTCTTCCACTCGGTGCTCGTGGTCGAGGAACTGTCGCGGGTCGACCCGGCCGTCGGGGTGCTCGTCGACGTCCAGAACACGCTGGTCGTCAACGCGCTGCTCCGCTGGGGGAACGACGAGCAGCAACGCGCCTGGCTGCCCCGCCTCGCCGCCGACGCGGTCGGGGCGTACGCGCTCTCGGAGGCCGGCTCGGGCAGTGACGCCTTCGCGCTCACCACGCGTGCGACGGCCGACGCCGACGGGTACGTCATCGACGGTCGCAAGCTCTGGATCACCAACGCGGCCGAGGCGTCGCTGTTCATCGTGTTCGCGACGCTCGACCCGGCGGCCGGCTACAGGGGCATCACGGCATTCCTGGTCCCCCGCGACACGCCCGGCCTGGCCGTCGGCAAGAAGGAGGACAAGCTGGGCATCCGCGCCAGCAGCACCTGCGAGCTCGTGTTCGAGCGGTGCCGGGTGCCCGCGTCGGCGGTGCTCGGCGAGGTCGGCAAGGGCTACAAGGTGGCGATCGAGACGTTGAACGAGGGACGCATCGGCATCGGCGCACAGATGGTCGGCCTGGCGCAGGGCGCGCTCGACCACGCCATCGCGTACACGAAGCAGCGCAAGCAGTTCGGCAAGGCGATCGCCGACTTCCAGGGCGTGCAGTTCCAGTTGGCGCGCGCGGCCATGGAAGTGGAGTCGGCCCGCCTGCTGGTCTACAACGCGGCGCGCTTGCGCGACGCGAAGCAGCCGTTCCTCACCGAGGCCGCGATGGGCAAGCTGCTGGCCTCCGAGGTGGCCGAGCGGACCGCCTCGCTGGCCATCAACCTGTTCGGCGGGTACGGCTTCGTCAAGGACGCCCCCGTCGAGAAACTCTATCGCGACGCCAAGATCGGCCAGATCTACGAGGGCACCTCGAACCTGCAGTTGCAGACCATCGCCAAGGCGCTGCTCGCGTGACCCTGCCGCTCCGCCTCAACCACCTGTTCCGCGTGGTGGATGCGGAGACCTTCGCCGCCGCGCGCGACAGCGCCTGGCTGCGCGAGGTGTTCGCCCCGGGCGAGCTGCGCACGACGCGCCGGCCCGACTGGACCTACACGGGCCTCTACTGGTACGGCATCTCGACATACCTCGAACTCTTCGAGGAGGGGCCGCAGGGCCCGATCGGCGCGAGCGGCATCGCCTTCGCCATCGAGGAACCCGGCGCGACGGCGGCGATCGCCAGCGCGCTGCGCCAGTCGCTGGGCGAGGCCGATCACCGCCTGGTCGTGCGTCCGGTCGGCGACGACACCGTGCCGTGGTTCCACATCGCGCACGCAGTGCCCGACCAGCGCGCCGGGCTCAAGCTCTGGACGATGGAGTACCACGCCGATTTCCTGGCCGGGTGGCATGCCGCGCACACGCCGGCACGCGGCATCACGCGCGCCGAGGTGCTCGAGCGCTACGCCGCGGTGAGTCCCGGGCCGGCGCGGCCGCTCCTGGGTGATGTCGTGGCCGTGACCATGGCCGTCACGCCGGCCGAGCGAGGCTTCCTGTTGCGTCACGTCGAGGCGTTCGACGCGACCACGCGCGACACCGGCGGCGACGGGACGATGGTGACCGGCGACGACCTGTCGATCGGCCTGAGTGCCGCGTCCGAGACGCGACGTGGCCTGCAGGATCTGGTGTTCCGCCTGCGCCGCCCGACGGGCCGCGAGGTGATCACCATCGGGCGCAGCACGATCACCGTGGAGGGCACGCGGGGAGTGTGGAAGTTCAGAGACGTGTGATGCCGGCAATGGTGGGAATGCCGGGAATGTCGGACACCGCCACTCCCCCGGCATCGGGCCTGGCGCCACGCCGCGTCGACCGCCTCCACCAGGCCACCGTGCGGGTGGCCCATGCCGCGCGTCAACGCCGTCCCGTCGCGTCCTCGCTGCGCGCCACGTAGCCCTCTCGCGCGACCACCGTGCCCGGGCGGGACCGGAGACGGACGTCCAGGCGGTGCCAGCCGCCCGTCGGCAGGCCGCTCGGGGTGTACGACACCAGGTAACGCTGGCGGTACCTGGCCAGGATTCGGCCGAACACCCGCGAGATGTCGCCCCGGCTCTCGAGGCGCAGGAACTCGCCGCCGGTGGCGTCGGCGGAGGACTGCAGCAGCCGGAGGGTGTCGCCGGCCGTCGGCGCGATCCAGAACGACCGCGACAGGTACTCGCTCGCCGGATCGTTGGGGATGGCCGCCGGCAGCCCGGCCGCGACGGGATACACCACCACGTTGGTCCGGCGCAGCGTCTCGATGGCTTGTGCCGCCGTGGCCCAACTCGCCGTGTCGCGCCCATCGGTGAACAACAGCAACACCGCGGGCCGACTGTCGGCCCCGGCGAGCACGCTGCCGAAGACCAGGGCATCGTGCAGCGGCGTCGCGCCATCGGCTTCGACGCGTGCCAGCGCGTCCCGTAGGTGCGGCCCCGGCGGCTGGGCCTCGAGCAGCAGCCGAATCGAGCGTCCGAACGTGAACAGGGAGAGCCGGTCCCTCGACGTCAGTTGGCCGGCCACGGTCTCCACACCCTCGCGCAGCCGGGCAAGCGTGTCGCCATCGACGCTGCCGCTGAGATCGAGGCCCACGACGACATGCGCGCTGTCGGTGGTGCGGATGGACTGCACCACCTGCTCCACCCCGTTGTCGCTCACGAGGAAGTCCGCCGCGGTCAGTCCGGCGATCGGCCGTCCCCGCTCGTGCACCCATGCATCGACCACCACGACATCGATCCACGTCCGGAAGGTCGGCGGCTCCTGGCCGATGATGCCCACGACCATCGACGCGACGAGGAGAAGCACGGCGCACGCGCGGATCAGGCTCATGGAACGAGCAGCGCCTTCATGGAGCGGATGATCAGTTCAGGGTCCAGGCGCTGGCCGGAGAGGTACATGGCCCACGCGTCGTCGGGCGTGCCCACCGCCGCTCCCTCGTGTGTGAAGCCGTCGATCACCGAGGCGGCCGCCGCTTCGTTGCCCGTGCGCAGCAGGAAAGCCATCAAGCCGAGCCGGGCGCTGCGCGAGACGCCCGCGACGGCTGCGGCCTTCCTGTAGGAGGCGGCTGCCGCCGCATCCCCCGCTGCAGCCTGCATCTGCGCCGTGAACAGCCAGGCGAGCCCGCACGCCACGCTGGCACACGGCTCGGTCGACAACCTGGCGAGCAACTCGCGGCCGGACTCGTGGCGACCGGACTCCAGGTGCACACGTGCCAATCGAAGCGTCGCCTCCTGATGCGAAGGGGCGAGGACAAGGGCGCGCTCGTACTGTCGTCGGGCCGCCTCGAGGTGCTCGGCGATGAAGGGCGCCCGCGCCTGCGGTGCCTCGACTCGCGACCCGGCGCCGACGCCGGGCTCCTCGGCCAGCCGGGCCTGCGTCTCGAAGGCAAGGCCCCTCAGGAAGTGATGTTCGGCCGCAGCCTGGACGACGTCCCGGGACGGGCCGAATGCCCCCGACGCCTGTTGGTACTCCGGATAGCGGGCCATCGCGACGAGCGCCTGCTGCAGTCCGACACGGCACCAGTCGCTGAACGCGCGGAGGCGCGGCGTGAGGTCGGGTGGCGCAACGCGTTCCTCGACGACGAGGTCGCAGGCGTCTCGGCTGATGCGCTCCAACGCCTGCAGGCGCGGCGACGGCGTCGCCGGCATGCGCACCGAGAGGAGGATCTCCAGGGGGAGGAGGGCAGTCGCCTGGACACGGCGCAGTGCCCGTTCCGTGTCCGCTCTCGGCCCCTTCCGCGCCGCATGCCGCCAGTCCGCAAGGACGGCTCGCGCGTCGTCCGTCATCCGGCCGGGCTCACTGTCGAGCACGGCTGAAGCCGCGGCCACCGCTCGGCCGGCCAGGTAGGCGTCGGTGAGGCCAGCCCACGTCGAGTCCGGAGGCACTCCCCCTTGAGCTCGCACACCCGCCTCCGCCAGCAGAGCAAGGCACGCCACGAGACACCTCAACCGCGGCAGGTACACGGACATCGGGATCGCGGCAGCCTACCATAGGGCCAATCATGTGTCCGGCGTTGCTCGCGCAGGCGGCCGTGCTGCTGCTCGTGGCCCACGGGGTCGATGCTGATGCGGTCACGGCGGCCGGGCGCGGTGCCGCGCCTCGGGGGCGGTCCGCCGTGCACCAGCAAGCAGCTGACTCCTCCACGGTGCTCGCGCTGGACGTGCCTGCCGGTCCCATGCGTCCTGCTGCGGCGATGGTCGCCGGCGATGTCCTCCATCGACTGGAAGCCACGGGCAGCATGGTCGCCGTCACCGACATCCACGACGAGTTCTCTGTCGTCGAGGATCTTGCCGACTGTGCACGGGCACGCGACGGGCTGCAGCGTTGGTTGCGTGGAGACACGTGGGCGTACCGGCACGTCGACCTCGGTGCGGCATCCGGCGGCAAGGCCAGCCGTTCGCGCAGGCTGGAGACGCTCCGCTCGGTGATCGTCGATGCCGCTCGTCTCGGGGTGGCGCGTGTCGTGCTCATCACTGCCGTGGGCGACGACCCCGGCAGCACCCGCGCCTACGCGGAGACCGCTGGTCTGGCACGTGCCCACGACGTCCAGGTGCACGTCGTGGGCCTGCAGGATCGGCGGGATGGAGCCGCCGATGATTCCTTGCTGGGCGCCGAGGTCACGCCGACCAGACAGGGCATGGCCGAGTGCGACCCTCGTAGGGTCGCGTGCGGCGACGTCGCGCAGGTCGGGCAGGACGAGCGTCTCGATCGCGGCGCCGCGGTGGCGGCGGCGTGGCGTGGACTTGCGCGGCTCACGAGCGACACCGGGGGCGTCCTCGTGCGCACGCCCACTAAGTCGCAGGCGCTGATCGAGGCGCTGGCTTCAGGACGATCGCGCCATTCTGGTGCCACACCGGCGCGTGTTCCCGAACCGCCCGCCTGGCGCGACCGCGAGTCACAGGCGTGGCTGAACCAGGACGGTAGCGAGTCCTACACGTCTCGACGAGGCCTGCTCGAGGTGATACGGGTGCCTTCCGACGGTGGCATGCGGCTCATCCTGCTGCTCTCGGCCGCCGCCACCGGGTCTGCTGGTCCCTGGAGCGCGTTCGTGCGCGTGCGTGACGCGTCCGACCGGACGCTCGCCGCCTGGAGTCGCACGGGAACCGACCCCTTCGCCAGGCCGCTCATGTTCCTCGCACCCTCTGGAGCGGAGGGAGGCTCGGTCGACCTCGTGGTCCAGGGTGAGCGCACGAGCACGCGCGACCAGCGACCTGTCCCAGCGCGCGAGCAGGACGCGGGAGCCGGGGACCTGTTTATCGTCGAGCGGATCGAGAGCCTGACCGATTCATCGGCAGGGCACCCGTTGGCGTCCGACGGGCGCCTCTACGTGCCGATGGCAGGGGCAGTCGTCAGACGTTCCGACGCGACACACCTGACTGCTGCGATCGCCACGCGCGATGTCGCGACGTCGCTGATCGTGGATCTGCTGCGCGACGGCCACCGGCCTCGGCGGACCTCGGTGCAATCCCGCGCCGCGAGTGGCGTCACCCGGATCACGCCGATTGCACTCCCCTTGCAGGACCTGGCCGACGGCACGTACGAACTCAGCGTGTCCGGTCAGAACGGTGGCCGCGAGTGGACACGATCGGTCGCCTTCACGATCATCCCCTGAAGCCCCGGCATCGCGGCATCCTCGACGCTAGCCCTGCCCCTCGTAGCGCACCACCAGCAGCGTCACGTCGTCGCCGGCGGGACGGCCGTCGCGGAAGGTGACCGACGCCTCGAGCAACGCGGCGGCCATCTCTGTCGGGGTCGCGCCCGCGACCCCGGCGAGCGTCTCGGCGACGCCTTTGGGGCCGAAGTCCTCGCCGGTGTAGGAGGTCGACTCGCTGACGCCGTCGCTGTAGATGACCAGCGCGTCGCCAGGTGCCATCTGGATCGTCTGCACTTCCCAGGACCCGAACGGCAACAGGCCGAGCACCGGCCCGCCCGAGTCGAGCATCTGCACCTCGCCGTTGGCGCGGACGAGCGCCGGGGCGCAGTGGCCCGCGTTGGCGAGTTCGAGGCGGCCGTCGGGATGCAGCACCGTCGCCCCGAGGGTGAGGTACTTGTTGCCCGGGCTGTAGTTCAGGAGCTGGTTGTGCAGCGTCGGCAGGATGTCGGAGAGCGGTTGCCCGAGGTCGTGCAGCAACCGCAGCATGCCGGTTGCGAGCGCCATGATCAGCGACGCCCCGACGCCCTTGCCCGAGACGTCGCCGAGCGCGAGGGCGAGGCTGCCGTCGGGGCGCGTCACGCCCTGGTACAGGTCGCCCCCGACCGAGGCGGCCGACTCGGTCTGCGCGAAGGTCGTGGCGAAGGGCACGACCGGCGGCGCCTGCAGCAGCGCCGCCTGGATGTCCTTGGCCAGCGACATCTCGTGCTCGTACTTGGCCTTGGCCCGCGCTTCCTTGTAGAGGCGCGCGCTGTCGATGGCCATCGCGGCGTCGGCGGCGAGCGACTCGAAGATCGCGATCTCCTCGCGCGGCACCACCTGGGTGCTCGCCGGGCGCGACACCAGCAACGCGCCCACGGCGTCGAGTCGGCCGATGAACGACGAGTCATCGGCCAGGGCGCGGCGCGCCACCATCAACGGCGTGGCGACCATGTCGGGCCGCGCCGCCGTCGAGGCGCCGATCAGCGTCTCGTGCATGGCCTGGCTGGTGATGGTCCGGTGACCGCGGACGGCCTGCTTCAGGAGGTCGAGTTCCTGTTGCGCGATCGGCGGTGGCGCCAGCTTGGGCAGCCGCAGCACCAGCTCGAGCTTCTGGTCGGCGCTGTTGATCAGCGCGAGGGCGCCGCCGTCGGCGCGCATGATGCGGATCGCCGACCGCAGGACCGCCGCGAGCACCTCGGGCAGCACGGCGGAGCTGCTGAGCTGTCGCGCAACGTCGAGCAGTTCCTGCAGGTGACGCACGCCGGTGCTGCGGTCGTCGAGGCCCTGCGACTCGAGCAACGTGGCGATTGCCTCGCTCACCACCTCGAACTGCACCTGCCGCCCGAAGCGCACGCGATCGCCGTCGGTGAGGATGTGCGCCGTCACGCGCTGATCGTTGACGAACGTCCCGACGGCGCTGCCGAGGTCCTCGAGGACGATGGCGTCCTCGCGCCGAATGAGCTGGGCGTGGCGCCGCGAGACGCTCGGCTCGGCGAGCACGACACCCGACAGCGGGTCGCGGCCGATGACGATCGGCTGGTCGGCAGGGACGATCTCCGTGGTCACCCCTGGGGTGGTCGGCACGAGCTTCAGGCGGGCGGGAGGCATGCGGTTCGCGTTAGTCCAGGCTTACGTCGTGGCGTGGTAGGCTGGCGGCCATGCGCAGCCTGGAGGAGCCGGACGCCCCACGCGGGCGCGGCCTGTCGATCATCCTGCTGGCGGCAGCGCTGGTCGCCGGCGCGGTCGCATGGTACGCCACCAGCCGGGTTCCCGGGGCGCCGGATACCAAGACGACCCGGCCGGCCCCGACCGGGAACGCGCCCACTACGGCCAACGCCCCCACTCGCGGAACCGAACGCCCGTCCCCCGACCCGGCCGGGACGCGCGCGGCCGCACGCCCACGGTCCGAGGCCGCGGACCGGCCATCGCGCCCCGCGCCCCCGCCGGACGCCCCCGCCGCCGCGCCGCGCGAACTCCGCGTGACCAGCGACGTCGCCGGCGCCTACGTCTTCGTGGACCGCAAGTTCCTCGGGACCACGCCGCTGACCTCGCGCGACATCACGCCGGGCCAGCATCAGATCAACGTCCAGGTCGAAGGCCGGCCGCCCGTGATCCGCACGGTCGACATCCTCGAGGCCGGGCCCACCGAGGTCAGCGTCACCCTGGCGGCCCCGTCGCCGTCGGCCCCGCCGGCGATCGACGCGTCGGTCGCCGTCGTACACCAGCACGCGATGGGCGCCTGCGAGGGCACCCTGCGCGCCACGGCCGATGGCTTCACGTACGCCACCGCGCACAAGGACGCCTTCCGCCTGCCGTACGCGAGCGTCGAGCAGTTCTCCGTCGACTACGCCGCCAGGCGGCTCCGGCTCAAGCAGCGCGGCGGCCGCACGTGGAACTTCACCACGACCGCCGACACCGCCGACCCGCTGTTCGTGTTCCACCGCGACGTGGACGCCGTACGGCCCAGATAGCTCCAGTGTAGCCCCCCGGGAACGTCGAGGCTACCCGCCGTCGACCGACGGCTCGCGCAACCACCGCCCCGGGCCGTCGAGGAACCCCTCGTAGTCGGGGACGACCCCATGTGGTGCCGGGATGTGCGCGGCGAACTGCTCCACCGAGAACGTCGTCGTCACGCCGACCGTCGTCATGCCGGCAGCCATCGCCGCGGCGACACCGATGGGGGCGTCCTCGAACGCGAGGCACTCGGTCGGCGGCACTGCGAGGCGCTCGGCGGCAAGCGCGAAGACGTCGGGAAACGGCTTGCCACGCTTCACCTCGTCGCCGCGGGCGATGATGGTGAAGCGCGCGTCGAGCCCGGTCTCCGCCAGGGTGTGCACCACGTTCTTGAGCGGCGCGGAGGTCGCCACGGCGACCCCGATGCCGTGTGCCTCGAGCCGTGCGAGCAGCGTCAGGGCACCGCGCACCGGCAGCAGGCGGCCGCGCGACAACTGGCGGTAGGCGCCCTCCTTCTCTTCCTCGAACTGCAGGATCTCGTCCCAGGTCATCTCGCGCTCGAACAGCATCGGGAAGATCTCGCTGTTGCGCTTGCCGTCGATCCGGCGGCGCAGGTCCATGGTGAGCGGCGGCAACTGGTGCGCGGCCGCGAAGGACCCGAACGCCTGCGCGTGCAGGGACATGTTGTCGACGAGCGTGCCATCGAGATCGAACACGACGGCGCGGGGACGGAAGGAGGACAGGTCGATCAAGGGAAGAGGGACAGGGAACGAGTCACGAGGGAAGCAAGAGGGACAAATCACGAGGGACAAGGGACGAGGGCCACAGGAACGAGGCCGTCGCCGACCGCTCACGACATGCGGGCCATCACCAGTCGACTGTACAGCGGCACGAAGCCGCGGCGTTGGACGTTGGCCTGCGATCGGGAGCCGGGCTCCACGGTGACGACGGCGAGCGTGCATCCGGCGGCGCGTGCGTCCTCGAGGCGGGCCGAGAGCAGCGCCGACTGCACGCCGCGCCGGCGATGGGTCGGCAGCGTCGCGGCGCCGCAGAGTTGGTAGAGTTCGCCATCGACGCGCGCGGAGGCGGCGCCCGCGGCCTCGGCGCCCAGGATCGCCACGTAGCGCCGCATCTCCCGCACGCCGGCAAACTGCGCCACGACGCGCTCGAGGATCGACGTGTCGTAGGACTCGGCGGGCGCCTCGCGGCCCTCGACGGTCTCGGCGGCGGCAAAGCCGGCGACGGCGATGTGCGCCCAGTCGGCGTCGCGGCCCTGCGTCACGAGGATGCCGTCGGGCAGCACCTGCGGCAGCAGGGCCGGAATGTCGCACCCGAGCACGAGTTCGATGCGCTGCAGTCCGTACCCGCGCCGCTCGAGCCGACGCACCGATCCGAGGTCGCCGAGGGTGGCGATCTCCCAGCCGGGCGACTCGCCGGTCGGCGCGAAGGCGGCTTCGACGCGATCGACGTCGTCCTCGGTCAGCGGGACGCCGATGCCCGCGCCGATCACCTTGGTCATCGGGGCGCCAGGGCCGCAGTAGACGGCGGCGCCACGGCCGACGGGCACGGCGAAGGCCGAGGCGTCTCCCTCGCGCCTGGTGACGTCGAGCATCGCCAGGCTCAGGCGGGTTTCGGCCGCTTCGACGCGCTCGGCGATCGCGATCGTGCCGATCATGCGAGCACCGCGTCGGCGATGATCATGCGCTGCACCTCGGACGTCCCCTGGTAGATCTCGGTGGCCCTGACGTCGCGGAAGAGGCGCTCGACCGTCGCGCCGTGACGGTAGCCTTCCGAGGCGAGGATCTGCAGGGCGCGATCGGCCGCGGCGTGGGCCGCTTCCGAGGCCGCCAGCTTGGCCATCGACGCCTCGGTGGTCGCGCGGGCGCCTCGGGCCCGCGCCGCCGCGGCCCGCCACGTCAGCATGCGCGCCGCCTCGAGGCCGGTCGCCATGTCGGCGAGCATGAACTGTATGGCCTGGTAGCTGGCGATCGGCTGGCCGAACGCCACCCGGCGCTTCGCGTAGGCGATCGCTTCCGCGAGCGAGGCCTCGCCGACGCCGAGCGCCTGCGCGGCGATCGCGACGCGACCGCCGTCGAGCGCCTCACGCGCGATCGCGAAGCCCTGCCCGGCGCCGCCGAGCAGGTGGTCGGCCTCGACGCGCACGTCGTCGAGCACGAGGTCCATGCAGCCGAGGCCGCGCACCCCGAGGGAATCCTCGAGGCCGTGGCGCGAGAGCCCGGGCGCGTCCATCGGCACGAGGAAGGCGGAGATGCCGCGCCCCCGCAGGTCGGGGCGCGTCGAGGCGAACACGATCACCACGTCGGCCGCCGCGGCGTTGGCCACCCACACCTTCCTGCCGCGCAGGCGGTAGCCGCCCTGGTCGGCGACGGCGACCGTCTGCTGGTTGGCGGCGTCGGACCCGGCGTCGGCTTCCGACAGCGCGAAGGCGCCGACCGACGCGCCGGTCGCCAGCCGACGGAGCCAGCGCTCGCGCTGCGCGTCGCTGCCGTGGCGCAGCAGCGTCTCGGCGACCAGCGACGTGTTGACCGAGAGGATGACGGCGACGGTGGCACTCGCCCGCGCGATGGCTTCGAGCGCGAGCACGTAGGCCACCTCGTCCTGGCCGGCGCCTCCCCAGGCCTCGGGGATGGTGGCGCCCATCAGGCCGAGCGCGCCGGCGCGCGCCACGAGGTCGCGGGGGAACGTGTTGTCGGCGTCGATGGCAGCGGCGCGGGGCGCGACCTCCGCCTCGGCGAACTGCCGCGCCCGCGCCGCGAAGGCGGCCTGCCGATCGGTGGGAGTGACCGTCACGCCCCGTAGGCTACCAGAGGGGCCACCTTCGGCGCCCAAGCGCGTTCACGGGGCGTCGGCAAACAGCGGGCGCAGGCGTGCCGCGGTGGCGTCGAGGCCCTCCGGCAGCACCCGGCTCTCGCCGACGGTGGTCATGAAGTTGGTGTCGCCGTTCCAGCGCGGCACGAGGTGGATGTGCAGGTGATCGGCGACGCCCGCCCCGGCAGCCCGTCCGATGTTGATGCCGACGTTGATGCCGTGGGGCTGGTAGGCGGCGCGCAGCACGCCCTCGGCGCGCTGGGTCAACAGCATCAGCTCGTGCAGTTC
Source organism: Luteitalea sp. TBR-22 (assembly GCF_016865485.1). Taxonomy (NCBI): domain Bacteria; kingdom Pseudomonadati; phylum Acidobacteriota; class Vicinamibacteria; order Vicinamibacterales; family Vicinamibacteraceae; genus Luteitalea; species Luteitalea sp. TBR-22. The sequence goes on from NZ_AP024452.1 coordinate 4,043,952, forward strand.
GTCCGGTGTGGCCTCGCCGAGCGTGGCGATGTGCCGGCCGGGAACGACCATCAGGTGCCCGTTGTTGTACGGGAAGAGATTGAGGATGACGTAGCAGGCGACGCCGCGGTGCACGACCAGCGCGGCCTGGCCGGCGTCGGTGCCGGTGTCGGCCGTGCAGAACACGCAGCCCGGTGGCGCCGAGCCGCCGGTGACGTACTGCAGCCGCCAGGGCGACCAGAGGTGATCCATCGCTAGCCGACCGGCGCCGGATCGTGCGCGGGCGCGACGGTCTCGTCGAGATCGTCGGCGGTGCTGGCGTTGATGAGGTCCTTCAGTTCCTTGCCCGGCTTGAAGTAGGGCACCTGCTTGGACGGCACGTCCACGCGGTCGCCGGTCTTGGGGTTGCGGCCCTTGCGGGGCTCGCGCTTGCGAAGGCGGAAGCTGCCGAAGCCCCGGAGCTCGACCTTGTCGCCCGCGTGCAGGGCGCGGATGACCGAGAGGAACACCGTCTCCACGATCAGCTCGGCGTCCTTCTTGGTGAGCTCGGAGACGCGGGAGACCTCTTCGACGAGATCCGCCTTGGTCATGATGTCCTCGACATAAGAAGACGCCGGTGAGAGGGGCCTCCCACCGGCGTCGTTCGGGCCTACTGCTGCTGCTTGAAGTGGTCACCCAGCGTGGCGCCACCGGTGGAGGCCGCCTCGCTGATGTACTGACCCCAGTCGGCGCGATAGGTGTCGTCCTTCAGCGCGCGGATGCTGAGGCCGACCTTGCGCTCCGACGGGCTGAGCTTGATGACCTTCATCGGGTAGCTCTGCTCCACCTCGAGCGAGACCTTCTCATGACCGCCCTCGGCATCGAACTCCGAGACGTGGATGAGCCCCTCGATGCCCTCGGCCAGCTCGACGAACGCGCCGAAGGAGGTCATGCGCACGACCTTGCCCTCGATGACGTCACCGACCTGGACACGACCGAAGAAGTCGTCCCACACGTCGGCGGCCAGCTGCTTGAGGCCGAGCGACAGGCGCTGGTTCTCGGCGTCGATGTTGAGCACCATCGCCTCGACCGTGTCGCCCTTCTTGAGCATCTCCGACGGGTGCTTGAGACGCTTGCTCCACGACATGTCCGAGATGTGGATCAGGCCGTCGATGCCGTCCTCCACCTCGACGAACGCGCCGAACTCGGTCAGGTTGCGGACCTTGCCCTTGATCTTCGTGCCCACCGGGTACTTGTCGGTGAGCTCGTGCCAGGGGTTGGTCTCGACCTGCTTGAGGCCGAGCGAGATGCGGCGGGCCGACGGATCGACGCCGAGCACCATCGCCTCGACGTTGTCGCCGACGTTGAGGATCTTCGACGGGTGCTTGACGCGCTTGCTCCACGACATCTCGCTGACGTGGATCAGGCCCTCGACGCCCGGCTCGAGCTCGATGAAGGCGCCGTAGTCGGTGAGGCTCACGACGCGGCCGGTGACGCGCGCCGTGACCGGGTAGCGCTCGACCACGTCCGACCACGGGTCGGTCGTGAGCTGCTTGTGACCGAGCGACACGCGCTCGTTCTCGGGGTCGAACTTGAGGACGATGACGTCGACCTCGTCGTTGACCTTGAACAGCTCCGAGGGGTGCTGCACGCGGCCCCACGACATGTCCGTGATGTGGAGCAGGCCGTCGATGCCGCCGAGGTCGATGAACGCACCGTAATCGGTGATGTTCTTGACCACGCCGCGCATGACCTTGCCCTCGGCCAGCGTCTCGAGCGTGTGCTTCTTCTTCTCGGCGTTCTCCTCCTCGAGGAGAACCTTGCGCGAGAGGACGATGTTGCCGCGCTTCTTGTTGACCTTGATGACGCGCATGCGCAGTTCCTGGCCCTTGAGGGCGTCCAGGTTGCGCACGGGACGGACGTCGATCTGGCTGCCGGGCAGGAAGGCGCGGACGCCGATGTCCACGGCCAGGCCGCCCTTGATGCGCTCGATGACGCGACCGATGACGACCTTGCGATCGGCGAAGGCCTTCTCGACCTCGTCCCAGATCTTCATCTTCTCGGCCTTCTCGCGCGAGAGCACGATGTGGCCGTCACGATCCTCGGTGCGCTCGAGCAGCACGTCGACGGTGTCGCCGGGCTGCACGATCACGTCACCGTTCTCGTCGAGGAACTCGTCGAGAGGAATCATCCCCTCCGACTTGAACCCGACGTCGACGATCACCGCGGAGGCGGAAACGGACAGAACCGTACCCTTGACGACCTCACCTTCCGTGATGTTGCGGAAGCTGTTGTCGTACAGGTCGAGCAGGCTGGCGAATTCCTGCGGGTCCATCTCCTGATCATCTGCCGTCCACATCGCTTTGGTCGTGGCGGCAGCGGACTGCCGGGCACTGACTTCACGCACTTCCGGCTGGTCCGTAAGTTGATCTGACATGCGTTGAAAATCCTCCTCGGTGGCGTTTGCCGGTCTTTACAGCGCCGGCGGCTGTCGGTTGTGGCACGCGCTATGCGGGCAACCGACAGAATTTACACCCTTTAGGGGGACGGCGTCAAAGATCCGGGCATCGGGAGGGCGGGCGCAGGGCACCGCCGGGCACCGGACACCGGGCACCGGGCAACCGGGGGCTGGGGGCTGGGCACCGGGCGCCGGGCAACCGGGGGCTGGGGGCTGGGGAGCTTACCCCCGCGCCTGGGCGGCGCGGACCAGCGCGAGCACCTGATCGACGACGTCGGCAATCGGCAGGCCGGTCGTGTCGATGTACACGGCATCGGGCGCCAGGGTGAGCGGCGAGACGGTGCGGCTCTTGTCGCTGTGATCCCGCTGCGCCAGCGCCGAGGCGATCGTGGCGACGTCGCCGCCGTTGGCCGCATGGGCCGCGTCGCCGGCCCGGCGGCGCGCCCGCTCGTCAGGCGAGGCATCGAGATAGACCTTCACGTCGGCCTGGGGCAGCACGACCGTCCCGATGTCGCGGCCCTCCATCACGAGGTCGCCCGACGCCGCGTAGTCCCGCTGGCGCTCGACCAGCACCTGTCGCACCTGCCCGAGCCGGGCGACGCGGGCAGCCGCGGCATCCATCTCCGGGGTCCGGATGGCCCGGGTCACGTCGTGGCCGTCGATCTCGACGCGGCCCTGCTCGGCCCGCAGCGCCGCGGCTCGTGCCACGTCCGCCACCGCCGGCTCGTCGTCGAGCGACACGCCGAGATCCGCGGCGCGCCACGCCACGGCCCGGTACATCGCGCCAGTGTCCACGTGGCGGCACTGCAACGCTTCCGAGATGGCCCGCGCCACCGTTCCCTTGCCCGCGCCGGACGGGCCGTCGATTGCAATCAGCACAACGCGAGACAGGATACCCGCCTTCGCGCGCCGAGCGCGCTTCGGCGAGGCAGGCCCGGGGACTGGCGACCGGCGGCGAAGGCGTGGGCCTCGGACCGACGCTTCGGCGCTCGGAGCACGGCCGGCCGTGGCCTTCCGCATCGCGGCGAGTTCCCTACAATGCCTGCGTGCGCCTCGCCCTGCTGTCGCTGTTGGCCGTCGTCGTGCTGCTGATCGTCGGTTGGGTTGGCCTCTCGCAGAGCCGCTACGGCCGGGCCATGTCGCTGCTGGTGCGCATGGGCAAGGTCCCCGGCGTCGTCGGCGCGCACGTCGGCAGCTGGCAGGTGACGACCGTCGACAGGCGGATGCTGGCCTTCACGGGCCGACATGGCCCTCGCGTGGCCCGCCTCTACCGGCCCGCCACGGTGCGCACGCGGCCGGTCCTGTTGACCGGAGGCGTGCACGCCCTCGGCATCGACGAGCCTCGGCTCATCGCCTTCGCCGAGACGCTGGCGACATCGGGCACTCCCGTGATCACGCCGCAGTTGCCGGACCTGAAGGAGTACCTGGTCACCACCCGGCTCACCGACGACATCGAGGACGCGGCGCTGGCGATGCTCACCGCGCCCGAGGTGCCGCAGGACGCCGACGGCCGCATCGGCCTGCTCGGCATCTCCTTCGCCGGCGGGCTGTCGATCATCGCCGCCGGGCGCCCCTCCCTCCGCGACCGCGTCGGGTTCGTCTTCTCGGTGGGCGGCCATGCACGCCTGCCGGACGTCATGCGCTACCTGTGCACCGGCAGGCAGCCTGACGGTCGCATGCACCCACCCCACGAGTACGGCGCGGTGATCCTGCTGACCAACATGGCCGAGGACGTCGTGCCCGCCGACCAGGTCGCCCCGTTGCGCGCCGCGGTGCACCAGTTCCTGCACGCCTCGCACGTCGACATGTTCGACAAGCCGCAGGCCGCCATCGAGTTCCAGAAGGCGCGCGACATGGAAACCGGTCTCGCCGCGCCAGCGCGTGCGTTCATGCACCTGGTGAACCAGCGGGACGCCCTCGGGCTGGGCACGCGGTTGCTGCCGTTCCTCGATCGCTGGGGCCGGGAGGCCGCGCTGTCACCTGCCGCCTCCCCCGCCCCCATCGCGCCGGTCTTCGTGATGCACGCGCAGGGCGACGACGTGATTCCCGACAGCGAGGCCTCTGCGCTGGCCGGCTACCTGCGCTCGCAGGGCACCCCGGTGCGCATGTTCGTCACCTCGCTCATGAGCCACGCCGAAGTGGCGCGCACGCCGACCGTCGGCGAGTTGGTGACGATGGTACGCGGGTGGGCGGAACTGCCGTGGTGATACTCGCAATGCTGCGATGCAGCGATGCCGGGAATGCAGCACGTCGACGCCAAGGTAGAAGGTAGAAGGTAGAAGGTAGAACACCCGCGATGCGTCGGGATGCCAGGCGCCTGGCCCGTTCCCGGCCTTCCCGGCATCGCGGCATTCACGCCTACACCGTTCTACCCTTCAGCCCCATCAGCAGCAGCCCGCCGCCGACGACGACGGCAGCCACGCCGGCCCACACCGGGACGTTCACCGTCTTCCGTTCCTCGAGTGACAGCTCGACGGGACCGAGCTTCGCCTCATGGGTGTCGCTGGTGTAGGTGAAGCCGCCGTAAGCCAAGGCCAGGCCGCCGGCGACGATCAGCGCGACGGCCGTCAGTTTGAGCGCGTTCATGGTCGGCCTCCTGTCTCAGCGAAGATTGCCCGTGAGCAACAGCACCAGCAGGATGACCACGATGAGCCCGAACAGGCCACCGTAGTGCGCGCCGCCCCATCCTGCGCGAGGTCCGTAGAAGGCCCCGCCACCACCGAGAAGCAGCACGAGAAGGATGAGGATCAGGAGCGGTGACATGACGACACCTGTGGCCTTTCGAGGAGTCGCGGAGCAGCCGCGCGCGCCGGCCCCGGAGGATGCCAGGAGTGACACGCCTTCGCCTGCTCGCGTCCGACGCATGACTGGGCAAATGCCGTGCCTGCGCCGGGGCCGTCAAGGACGGCCGGGTTCGTCGCGCAGCAGGGCGGACAGCGAACTAATCCGCTCCCCGGGATGAAAATCCACACAAGGTTAGGCGCGCGGCGCGGCGTGGCGTCGAAAACCCGGGCGCCCCAGCAACCGCGGGGGCCACCGGAAGGCGCAGGGCTTGCAGCGACCATCCTCATCGGGACGGTCGCAGCTCGGTGCCGGCTCATTCACGGCCCGGACCTTCAGCGCCGGACACCTGATACGGCAGCCCGAGAGCGAGGGCCTCATGCGCAACCACGTGGGCATCTGGATCGATCACAAGAAGGCCGTCATCGTGCAGGCCACCGACGGCCGCGTCACCACCAGCACGCTCGACTCCGAGGTCGCCGCACACCCGCACTTCGGCGGCCAGCAGGATGGCGGCGGCGAGAAGAAGTACGAGGAGCGTCGCAGCCACGACCTCGCGCGCTACTACGACGAGGTGTTGCTCCAGGTGAAGGCGCCAGACGGCCTGCTCATCCTCGGCCCGGGAGAGGCCAAGCGAGAACTCCTCGAGCGCTTCGTCCGATCGGCGTCCCGGGGGAAGTGCCGCGTCGAACTGGAGACGGCGGGCGTGCTCAGCGACGGGCAGATCGCGGCGAAGGTGAAGGAACACTTCTCCATGGCCCGGTGAGGGGAGAGGCGACAGCCCACGGCCTACAGCCGCCTGTAGCCTGTCGCCTGCAGGCTGCAGGCCGCAGCCTTCTACTGCCTCGTGCGCTTGCGCGGCCCCCGCTTGGGCGACATCGACCGCGCGTACTCCTTCAGCGTCACCTTTTTCGTGACCCGCTTGGCCGCCTTCTTGGTCGGCCGTGGCTGGCCGCCGCGGGTCCGCTTCACGTGGCTCGGCGTCGGCGCGTGCCCGAACTTCACGCCGGCCTGCGGCTCCGCCGTGTGGTGCACCGTGGGCAGCGTCGGCTTGCGATCGAGGCCGCAGTCCTCGCGCAGTTGCTGCACCTCGCCGGGGCGAAGCTCGCGGTACATGCCGGGCTTGAGCCGGCGATCGGTCAGCGAGCCGATCTTGGTCCGCGCCAGCGTGATCACCGGCAAGCCGACCGCCTGGCACATGCGACGCACCTGGCGGTTGCGGCCCTCGTGGATCACGATCTCGAGGAGCGACTGCTCGCCGGACTTCTTGTTGAACGACTCGATGACGCGCACGTGGGCCCGGGCCGTGCGACGGCCATCGAGCGGCACGCCCGTTTCGAGCCTGCGCACCATCTCGGCGGTCGGCACGCCGAACACGCGGACCTCGTAGGTGCGCGGCACCTCGTGGCGTGGGTGCGTGAGGCGGTCGGCGAGCTCGCCGTCGTTGGTGAGGAGGATGAGGCCCTCGGAGTCGAAGTCGAGGCGCCCGACCGGGTACAGCCCCTGCCCCGCCTGCCCGAGCAGCGTGAGCACGGTCGGCCGGTGCTGCGGGTCCGATCGCGTCGTCACATAGTGCACGGGCTTGTAGAGGAGGATGTAGCGCCGCGGCACCGACGTGTGCAGGCGGCGCCCGTCGACCTCGATGCGGTCGGCGTCGGGGTCGGCCTTGGCCCCCAGTTCGCTGGCGACCTGGCCGTTCACCTTGACGCGGCCCTCGGTGATCAGCGACTCGGCGACGCGGCGCGACGCAACGCCCGCGGCCGAGAGAATCTTCTGCAGGCGCTCGAGTGGCATGGCCTCAGTGTTCCTCTTCGGGTGACGTGCCATCGGGTCCTGTGGCATCGGCGTCGAGCACCGGCGCGTCGGGCTCGGCTTCCGGGCCCATGGCCACGAACTCCTCCTCGACCGGCGCGGGAGCCGGCGTGCCCACGGCGTCGGCGGCCGTGCCGGCCGGCTGCAGTTCCGCTGCCTCGAACAGCAACGGCTCCACCGGCCCGGGCTCCTCGAACGGCAGCGACACGCCGTCGTCCTCGTCGACCGGCGAGGGCAGGTCGAAGCCGAGCGCTTCGGACATGTCCTCGACCTTCGGCAGGTCCGCGAGGTCGCGCAGCCCGAACTTGTCGAGGAACTCGCGCGTGGTGCCGTACATGAAGGGCCGGCCCACCACCTGCTTGCGCCCGACGATCTTCACCAGCTTGCGATCGAGCAGGGTGTTGAGCACGCCCGTCGTGGCGCTGACGCCGCGGATCTCGGCGATCTCGCCCGAGGTCACCGGCTGCTTGTAGGCGATGACCGCCAGCGTCTCGAGTGCCTGCACCGACAGCTTCGAGGTCGTGCGCTCCTTGAACAGGCGACGCACCCACTCGTACAGCTCGGGGCGCGTGACGATCTGGAAGCCGCCAGCCACCTCCACCAGTTGCAGGCCATCGGACTTGAGGTAGGTCTCGCGCACCTCGGCGAGCGCCGCCTCGATCTCGTCCTTCGTGTGCTCCTCGAGCAGCCGGGCCATCGCCTTGATCGTCAGCGGCTCGGGCGAGGCGAAGATCAGCGCCTCGACGACCGGCTTGAGCGGGTGCGGGGCGCGCGGCGCGTTGGCGACCTCGGCCGGGTCGAACAGCTCGGGGTCCTTCAGGTCGCCGCTGGCGCCGTCGTTGGTGGAGGCCTCGACCACCGCCTCGGCGGCGGCCCCGGTCGTCGCCTCGTCGTCCACCGGCCCGGCCTCGGCGGTCGCCGAGGCGGCGACGGGTGCCTCGCCAGGCTCGGTGGCCTCGGTGGCGTCGGGCGCGGCGCCGGGCGCGGGCTTGCCGACGCGGTGCCGGCCACGGCGTCCCTTCGCGGTGCCGTCTGGTGCGGGCGCTTCGGCCGGCGCCTGGTGCTGCGTGGCGGCGGTGGTGGGGTCGACTTCGGCGTCGGGCGTGACGTCGGGTGTGTGCTCGTCGCTCATGACTGCGGTTCGGGCGTGCCTTGCGGACGTCCGGGCTCGTGGTACTCGATGGGCCGCGGGGCCTCGGCGGGCCGGTCGCGCTTGTACACGCGGATGGGCCCGCCGGCGCCGCTCTGGAACACGCGCAGCACCTTCAGGCGAATCATCTCCAGGACGGCCAGGAACGTGACGATCAGGTCGCCGCGCCTCGCCACGTCGTCGAACAGGTCCTCGAAGCCCATGGCCTCGACGCCTTCGAGCCTGCGCACCAACTGCTCGATGCGCTGCTCGATGGACATCTGCTCCATGGGCAGGTAGACCTGCGGCCGCTGCTTGGCGCGATCGACCACGGCCTTGAAGGCCGTCATGAGGCTGAACAGGTCGACCTCGAGCTCGGGCTCCTTGTCGAGGCCCTCGCCGGCCAGCGCGGCGATGCGCTCGTCGGGCCGCGCCCACTGGGCGCTGCGCACCGTCTCCTTGTCGTGCAGGAGCTCGGCGGCCGCCTTGAACTTCTGGTGCTCGACGAGCCGGCGTACCAGTGCCTCGCGCGGGTCCTCCTCGGGATCCTCCTGCTCGGGCGCCGGACGCGGCAGCAGGCTGCGCGACTTGATGTGGATCAGCGTCGCGGCCATCACGAGGAAGTCCCCGGCGACGTCGAGCTGCAGTTCCTCCATCAGCCCGATGTAGTCGAGGTATTGCCTGGTGATGAGCGCGATCGGGATGTCGTAGATGTCGAGTTCGTGCTTCTTGATCAGGTGAAGCAGGAGATCGAGGGGGCCCTCGAAGACTTCCAGCCTGACCGGGAAGCGCTCGAGCGTCGACTCGAAGTCCTTGCCCTGGACGAACTCCGGGCCACTGCCTGACGCATCGCCGGGCGTGCCGGAGGCCCCGGCGGTCCCCTTGCTGGGGTCGGAGGACTTGGCCATCAGTACGCCAGGTGCAGCGCCTCGCGCACGCGCTGCATGGTCTCCACGGCAATCGTCCGCGCCTTGCGGCTGCCCTCGTGGATGATCTCGCGCACGCGCTCGGGATGCGCCTCGAGGGCCGCGCGCCGCTCGCGCAATGGCTCCAGCGTCGCGTTGACGGCCTTTGCGAGCTTCTTCTTCACCTCGACGTCGCCCACCCGACCTTCGCGGTAGCGCGTCTTGAGATCCTCGACCTCGTCGCGATCCGGGTTGAACGCGTCGTGGTAGACGAACACCGGGTTGCCCTCGACCGTGCCGGGAATGTCGGCGCGGACGCGCTTGGGGTCCGTGTACATCTGGCGGACCTTCTGCTCCACGGCCTCGGCGCTGTCGGACAGGTCGATGGTGTTCTGGTAGCTCTTGCTCATCTTCCGGTTGTCGAGGCCCGGAAGGCGCGGGAAGTTGGTGAGGATGGCCTGCGGCTCGACGAAGATCTGGCCGTGCATGTGGTGCACGCGGCGCACCACCTCGCGCGACAGCTCGAGGTGCGCGACCTGGTCCTCGCCGACCGGCACGAAGTGGGCGTCGTAGATGATCACGTCGGCCGTCTGCAGCAGCGGGTAGCCGAGGAACCCGTACGTGGTCAGGTCCTTCTCGGTGAGCTGCTCCTGCTGTTCCTTGTACGTGGGCACCCGCTCCAGCCAGGGGATCGGGATCATCATCGACAGCAGCAGGTGCAGTTCCGCGTGCTCCGGCACGAGCGACTGCACGAAGATGGTCGCCTTCTCCGGGTCGACGCCGGCGGCAATCCAGTCGATGACGTTGTCGATCACGCTGGCCTGCACGCGACTGGTGTCGGCGTAGTCGGTCGTCAGCGCGTGCCAGTCGGCCGCGAAGTAGAAGCAGTCGTACTGGGCCTGCAGCTCCGCCCAGTTCCGCAGGGCGCCCACCAGGTGCCCCAGATGCAACTTGCCGGTCGGGCGCATGCCCGACACCACACGCTTGGTCACAACAGCAGTCCGAACAGGAGGTTGGCGGGGGGGCCGATGAGGCGTCCCACGATGCCGGTGAACATCAGCCCGTACAGGATGAAGATGCCGTACGGGCGAATCTGATCCCACTGGTACGCCAGGTGACGGGGCAGCACGGCGGCCACCACGTTGCTGCCGTCGAGGGGCGGCACGGGGATCATGTTGAACACGGCCAGCAGCACGTTCACGCGGAAGAAGTTGAACGCGAACTGCAGCAGGGGCTCGACGATCGCGATGCCGCCCACCGCGACCGGCATGTGCGGCAGGGCGCGCAGGAGCAGGCTCGCGAGCACGGCCAGCAGCAGGTTGCTGGCGGGCCCGGCGAGCGCGATCCACATGAAGTCGCGGCGGAAGTGCTTCAGGTAGCGGCCGTCCACGGGCACCGGCCGCGCCCACCCGATGATCGGTGCCCCGGTGGCGAAGGCCAGCAGCGGCAGCATGACCGTGCCGATCGGGTCGATGTGCACCGCCGGATTGAGCGACAGGCGCCCCTGCAGCTTGGCAGTGGGGTCGCCGAGCTGGAATGCGGCCCAGGCGTGCGCGGCTTCGTGCACGGTGAGGGCCAGCAGCAGCCCGATGAACGCGAGAACAATGGACCCGATTTCCACGGCAGGCAAAGAGATATAGGGTAGCAGACGCTCGGGGCGGGCACCGGGCACCGGGGCACCGGCTCGGAGGTGGGCACAGGGCCGCCGACCGGTGGAAGGGGCCGACACCGCTCTCCGCGGCCCGGTCTAGCCCCCGTGGGCGAAGTGACGCAGGACCGCGTCGGCGGCCTTGGCCCCGACCACGGTGGTCAGTTCTTCGCGACTGGCGCGCCTGACGCCGGCCAGGCTTCCGAACGCGGTCAGCAGTTGCTTGCGGCGGCGGAGGCCGATCCCCGGGATGTCGTCGAGGTCCGATCGCAGGTCCCGGTTGGCGCGGGCCGTGCGGTGGAAGGTGACGGCGAACCGATGCGCCTCGTCGCGGATGCGCTGCAGCAGCCGGAGGGCGGGTGTCCCCTGCCCGAAGCCGATCGGCTCCTCCCGGTCGCGCGTGAACACCAGTTCCTCCTGCTTGGCCAGCCCGACGGCCACCAGATGGTCGAGGCCGAGCCTTTCGAGCGCCTCGTAGGCGGCGTTCAACTGCCCCTTGCCACCATCGATCACGATCAGGTCCGGCCACGGCCCATCGTCGTCGGCCACCTTCCGGTAGCGCCGCGTCACCACCTGGTGCATGGCGGCGAAGTCGTCGAGGAAGCGAGCCTCGGCGCCGCCTCGGCGCGGCACACGGGAGTCGGGAGTCGGGAGTGGGGAGTCGTGGCTCTCCCACCTGTCGGTACTCAACGGCGCCGGCTCTGCCCTATTCCCGATTCCCGACTCCCGACTCCCGTCTGTGTTGCCCGTGTGCCGAATCCGGAACTTCCGGTACTCCGAGCGCTTCATGCGGCCGTCCTGGCAGACGACCATCGACGCCACGGTCTCGGCGCCCTGGAGGGTGGAGATGTCGAAGCAGTCGATCCGCCGCGGCAGCGCCGGGAGTCCGAGGGCGGCCTGCAGGGTCTCGAGGGCCTCGTGGTTGCTGGCGCCTTCCTCGTTGAACCGCGCGTCGTACGACAGCGACGCGTTGCGCTCGGCCAGTTCGAGCAGGGCCTTCTTGTCGCCGCGCTGCGGCACGCTCATCTGGACCTGACGACCGGCCCGCGCCGACAACCACTCGGCGAGCAGGTCCATGTCGGGCAGCGCCACGGGCAGCAGCACTTCCGGCGGCGGGGGCGTGTCGCCGTAGAAGTGCATCACGGCTCGTTCCAGCAGGTCGTCGAGGCGCGCGTCGCGCGCCTGGTCGGCGTTGGTGACCAGTTCCACACGGTCCACCACGCGCCCCGACCGCACCTGGAAGGCCTGCACCACCGCGCCGGCCGGACCGAGCTTCACGCCGATCGCGTCGCGGTCGCCCATGCGCGGGGTGGCCATCTTCTGCTGGCGATCCCGCAGCGTCTCGAGGGTCCTGATGGTGTCGCGCAGCTGCGCCGCCTGCTCGAAGCGCTCCTCGTCGGCCGCGGCGTACATCCGCGACTCCAGGTCGCTGACCAGTTCATCGGTGCGGCCGTCGAGCAGCAGGCGCGCGTCGCGGACGGCGTGCTGGTACTGATCGGCCGTGCAGATGGAGGCCACGCACGGCGCCAGGCATCGCTTGATGTCGTACTCGAGGCAGGGGCGGCCGCGCTGGCCGGTGATCACCTCGCGGCACGAGCGGATGCCGAACAGCTTGTGCGACAGGCTCCGCGTCTGCCAGGCCAGCGACGCCGGCATGAACGGACCGGCGTAGTAGTCGCCGTCGGCAGCGACGCGGCGGACCACCGACACCCGGGGGAAGGGCTCGGAGACGCTGAGCCGCAGGTACGGGTACGTCTTGTCGTCACGGAGCTTGATGTTGTACTTGGGCGACCGCTCCTTGATCAGGTTGTTCTCGAGCGCCAGTGCCTCGACGACCGAGTCGGTGACGATGACGTCGAGCCCGGCGGCCTCGTCGAGCAGCGCCTCGGTCTTGGGCGAGGTCCCGCGCGCCCCGAGATAGCTCCGCACGCGGTCGCGGAGCGCCCGCGCCTTGCCGACGTAGATCGTCTCGCCTGCCCGGTTGAGGTACAGGTACACACCCGGCTGCTCCGGCAACCGCGCGATCTGTGCTCTGAGGTCCTCGATGGCCATGGCAGGTCGGGGGTGGGAGGCCGTGACGCCTCACGGTCGGGCAGGTTGCGGCCGGAAGGCCCGAACCCTCATTATTATCGCCGGGCCAATGACCTTCACAGGCGCCGTCGGCGCGATTTTCTGGCTACCCCTGCGGGCGATCATCGCCCTGTGCGTCGCGCTCCGGATCCATCCGAACGTGCTCACGCTCATCGGCGTCTGCATCAACCTGGCGGCGGCCTGGGCGCTGGCGCTGGGGCGGTTCACCCTGGGCGGGATCATCATGGTCGCCGCCAACATCTTCGACTTCATCGACGGCAAGGTCGCCCACCAGACCGGCACGGCCACCGCGTTCGGCGGCTTCTGGGACTCGGTGATGGACCGGTTCTCGGACCTGGCGCTGTTCCTGGGCCTGCTCTGGCTCTACGCCTCGATGCAGCGGGCCGACTACGTGCTCATCACGGCGCTGGCGATGATCTTCACCGTGCTCACCAGCTACGCCCGGGCCCGCGCCGAGTCGCTCATCGACAAGTGCAAGGTCGGCTTCATGGAGCGGCCCGAGCGGATCGTCCTCTTCATGATCGGCGCCTTCACCAACCGCTTCGCCGCCGTGCTCTGGGTGATTCTGGTGCTGTCGGTGTTGACCGTGGCCGGCCGCATCTTCCACACGTGGCGCGAACTCGAAGGGCGTCCCGCATGAGCCGCCCGCGCATCGAAGACCGCCTGCCCCTCCCGCTGCTCATCCCGTTCCGGCTGATGTACTGGACCTACGAGCGGACGACGATCCCCTACGACATCATGGTCATCGCGATCCTGATGTTCGTGTGGCTGACGCCGCCCGACTGGCTCAAGGACCCGACGGCGCACGGGATGGGCCTGCTCGGCTGGCTGCTGGGCTGGTAATTCGAGATTCGAGATTTGAAATTCTCGCGGGCGCGGGCCTGTCGGCCACGCGCCCTCGTGACGCCATGCGCGAGCGAAGGCCGAAGGCCGAGCCGCCCGGAATTTCGCATGTCAAATTTCAAATTGCATACGCCACGGGGGATTCGATAGAACCACTGGCGTGTCCCCGGCCTTCCTGTCCCACGTGCTGCTCCTGCTGGGGGCAGGCTTCCTCGTGGCGAACCTGCGGATTCTGGCCGACGTGGTGCGCTTCTTCCGGATGCGCCCGCGCGCCCTGCTGACCTGGCCGGGCCAGCCGCCCCGCTACTACACCCTGTTCCTGGCCATGGCCGCAGTGCTCGGCGTGGTGCTCATCGTCAAACTCGCCGTGCTGCGGTGGCCGCCGCAGGCGGTGTTCGGCGAGGCCATGATGTTGCTCTACTACGGCTACCTGGTGCCGCTCAGCATCCGGATCGGGCGCGGGTTCTACGAGGACGGCGTCTGGGTGGACAACGGGTTCCTGCCCTACCACGAGATCGGCGGTCTCAGCTGGCGCGAGGGCGAGACGCTCACGCTGCTCTTCATTCCGCGGATGAAGCAGGTGGCCCGCAGCCTCGTGGTGCCGACGCAGTTCTACGGCGCGGCGCGACGCCTGCTCCGCGACAAGATCGCCGGCCACGACATCGACTTCTGGGGCAAGGCGCTCGACCTCGGCGCACACGATCAGCGGGACGATGCCTGAGGCTCGCTCGGCCTCGTCTACAGGCGCCGCGCGCAGTCAGGGCTCATGCCCACGGCCAAGGCCGAAGGCCGAATGACGAAGGCCGTCGAGAATCAGCCAGCGAGCGTCGGGTCGAAGCAGCGGCGGCAGCGGGCCTCGTACGAGTCGGTGGCGCCCACCAGCACCAGTTCCTGGCTCTTCACCAGGCGTTGCGTGTGGTTGGCCGGCTCGCCGCACACCATGCATATGGCCAGCGTCTTGGTGATGTACTCGGCCACCGCGAGCAACTGGGGCATCGGCTCGAACGGGCGTCCGAGGTAGTCCTGGTCGAGGCCAGCGACGATGACCCGCTTGCCGCGGTCGGCCAGCGTGCTGCACACGGCCGGCAACTCGACGTCGAAGAACTGCCCCTCGTCGATGCCCACCACTTCGGTCTCCTCGAGCACGCCGGCGAGGATGTCGTCGGCGGTCCTGACGGCCAGCGACGGCAGCTTCATCTCGCTGTGCGAGGTGATGTGCGTCTCGGAGAACCGGTTGTCGATGGCCGGCTTGAACACCTGGACACGGCGCTTGGCGATCTGGGCACGCCGCAGGCGGCGGATGAGCTCCTCACTCTTGCCGCTGAACATGCTGCCGACGATGACTTCGATCCAGCCGGACGACGGGACGGGGCGCTGGGAGCTCTGATCTGTCACTGGCGGACGACGGGAATCGCGAATGGGGAGTCGGGAGTCGACCGACGCGGCGATGGAGGCTGGCGGGAGCGCCGTCGGCGACTCCCGATTCCCGCCTCCCGACTCCCGGAAGTGACTACACCCTCGAGAGGTATTCCCCGGATTCGGTGTTGATGCGCACCACGGTGCCGACTTCCACGAAGGCCGGGACGGTCACGACGTAGCCGGTCTCGAGGGTGGCGGGCTTGGTCTGCGCGTTGGCGGTGGCGCCCTTGATGCCGGGCACCGTGTCGACGACCTTGAGGTCGACCGTCGCCGGCAGCTCGATGCCGACCGGGTTGCCCTCGTAGAACTCGACGTTGATCATCGCCTCGGGCAGCAGGAAGTTCATGGAGTCGCCGAGCGCCTCCTCCGACATGCCGATCTGCTCGTACGACGACGTGTCCATGAAGTAGAACGTGTCGCCGTCCTTGTACAGGTACTGCATCTCGCGCTCGTCGAGGTGCGCCCGCTCCACCATGTCTTCCGACCGGAAGCGGTGTTCGAACATCGTGGCGTCCTTGACCTTGCGCATCTTGGCGCGCACGAACCCACGCAGGTTGCCCGGCGTGACGTGCTGCGTCTCGACGATGCGACACAGCTCGTTGTTGTGCTTGATCAGGTTGCCCTTGCGGAGGCGGGTGGCGGCGACGGAACTCATGACACTCCTGGCAGACCGGTCGGCTCGGACGTAGCCGTCGCGCACGCGCGACGGGGCCGGGTCCGCAAACCGAAGGATGGTAGCACGTGGCCGGTTTGCTACGATGGACCCCATGCGCTGGGAATCCCTTCGCGAGTACCGGACCCGGGCCAGTCAGGCCGACCGGCGCGGCGACTCCGGCTGGACCCCGCCGGCCGACGTCAGTGAGACCGAGGACGCCTTCATCGTCATGGCCGAGTTGCCGGGCGTGCGGCGCACCGACGTCGACGTCGCCGCCACGCACGACACCCTGACCATCCGCGGCCATCGCCCGGACCCGGGCTGCGAACCGGCATGCTACGTGCGCCTCGAGCGAGGGCACGGGCAGTTCGTCCGCCGCTTCACCTTCCCGGGCCGTCTCGCCGTCGACGAGGTCCAGGCCGATTTCCGCGACGGCATCCTCACCGTGACGCTCCCGAAGGCACCCGAGACGCGGGGCCGCCGGGTCGAGGTCGGCTAGCGCCATGCGGCGCCTGCTCCTGCCTGCCGCCCTCGTGGCGGCCAGTTTCTTCGCGGGCATGGTCGTCACCGGGCGCCTCGGCCCCGGTGAGCAGGCCACCGCCCAGTCCGGAGTTCCCGCGCCAGCCACGCCGGCGCCGACGCGCCCGGCGCTGCCGAGTGGTCCGCTCCCCGAGCTGGCCGACGTCGCCGAACGCGCGATGCCGAGCGTGGTCAACATCTCGGCCGTCGGGTCACGGCAGGTGCAACTGCCCTTCGGGTACTTCGACGAGCCGACCCAGAGCGCCGGCTCGGGCGTGATCATCAAGAGGACCGGCGACACCGGCTACGTGCTCACCAACGCGCACGTCATCGGCGACGCCACCGAGATGACGGTGGTGTTGTTCAACCGTCGCGAGCGCCCGGCCGAACTGGTGGGCATCGACCCGTACGCCGACCTCGCCCTGCTGCGCGTCAAGGATCCGACGCTGCAGCCCATCACCTGGGGCGACAGCTCCAGGCTGCGCGTCGCCGAATGGGTGATGGCCATCGGCAACCCCTACCAGCTCGGCGAGACGGTCACGCTCGGCATCGTGTCGGCGCTCGGCCGCACCAATCCGCAGATCTCGGTGGTCGCCGACTACATCCAGACCGACGCCGCGATCAACCCCGGCAACTCGGGCGGCGCGCTCGTCAACCGGCGTGGCGAGCTGGTCGGCATCAACACCTGGATCTACAGCCAGAGCGGCGGCTATCAGGGCATCGGCTTCGCCGTGCCGAGCAACCTGGCGCGCGACGTGGCGACGCAACTCGAGCGGTTCGGCAAGGTGCGGCGCGGCACGATCGCCGGGATCCTGCGGATTGCGCCCTTGAACACCGCGCTGGCCGCCGACCTCGGCGTGCGATCGACCGAGGGCGTGGTGATCTACCGCATGCGGCGCGGCCAGGGCGACGCCTGGGCGGCGGGCATCCGCGCCGGCGACGTGATCGTCGGCTTCAATGGCACGCCGATCACCGACACCGAGGGCTTCGAGCGCGCGATGCTCACTGCCCCCGTCGGCTCGGTGGCCACCCTGCGCGTCCGACGGGGCCGCGAGGAGTTCGACATCAAGGTGCCGATCACGGACGCGCCGGTGAGGAACCAATAGAACGGGAGTCGGGAGTCGGGAGTCGGGAGTCGGCACCAGCATCCCCTTCTGAACTCTGAACCGGAGTTCATGCTCTCTCAGCCCTGAGTCTCGAGCCCTGAGCCTTCTGCTCTACCGCGGCTTGCCCGACACCGCCGGATGGCCCGGCACGTAAGCGCGCCACAGGCGGTCCTGACCGACGCGGATGCCGATCCGCGGGCTCCAGGCGACGGGCCGTGACGGCCGGCGCGACGGGCGCTCGATGCGGAGCGCTCCCTCCCACAGCGGCTGGCAATTCTGCATCCCCGTGATGGCCAGGGCCCGCGTCAGGTTGCCCGGTCCCCGACACAGGTCGGCGTCGCGCCCGACGAAGCCGCCCTCGCCCGCCGCACGGTGCGGCGCTCGGCGACTCCGCATCAGGTCGAGGCCCTCGACAGGCTCGAGGGCGCGGATGAGCACCGCCGCGGGCGCCCCATCGGCCTCGGTGACCGCGTTCACCAGCCAGTGCATCCCGTAGTTGAAGTACACGTAGGCGAGCCCCGGCGGCCCGTACAGCGGCGCGTTGCGGCGCGTCGGCCCGGGAGCGGCGTGGCAGGCCGGGTCGTCCTCGCCGATGTACGCTTCCACCTCGACGATCAGGCCGGCGGTCGTGCCGTCGGGCGCCTCGTGCCGCAGCCGCATGCCGATGAGGTCCGCGGCGACCTGCAGCGTGGGGCGGGCATAGAACGACGGCGGGAGCGGACGCGCCGGAGCCATCCGGCTAGCGTAGCCCGGGAGACGAGCGTGCGAACGAGCGCAACGATGGGACTGGCGCTGGCGGCGATGCTGCTGGCCGGCGTGGCGGACGGGCAGGAGGCGCGCCGCCGCTGGGAGATGGAGCGACAGATCCGCCTGGACAAGTTCGATCAGGTGCTGCCGGCGGCGATGCGAGCCAGCGGCATCGACATGTGGATTGTCGCGGTGAAGGAGAACCACCCCGACCCGCTGTGGAACGACCTCGGACGGGGCTACGTGACCGGCGTCGGCTACTACGTCTTCAGCGATCGCGGCGACCGCGTGGAACGCGTCGCGCTCGGGCCCAGCGGATACCTGCTGGAACAGTCCGGGGCCTACGACCGGCTCGGCGCGGCCTCGGAGTTGGCCGCCTACGTGAAGGCGCGCGACCCGAAGCGCATCGGCGTGAACATGTCCGACACCATGGGCGCGGCCGACGGACTGTCGGCGACCATGGCCATGCACCTGGCCACCACGCTCGGCGAACCCTGGGCCTCGCGGCTGGTCAGCGCCGAACGGCTCGTCTCCGACTTCCGCGCCCGGCGGGTCGCGGGCGAGGTCGTCGCGGTCGGCGAGGCCGCGGGTATCGCGGTCCAGCTTGCCGAGCGGGCGCTCTCCAACGAGGTGATCCAGCCGGGTGTGACGACCCTCGAGGACGTCGCGTGGTGGCTGCAGGACCGGCTGCTCGAGCGGGGACTCGGGTCGGCCTTCGACATGCCCTCCGTGTACGTGACCGGCCCCGAGGGGATCGCCGCGGTGTCGACGTCGCGGGTCATCGCGCGTGGCGACGTCGTGATGATCGACTGGGGCGTCGAGGTGATGAACACCGCGACCGACGTCAAGCGGGTCGCTTACGTGCTGCGCGACGACGAGACGGAGCCCCCGGCCAGCATCAGGCGCGCCTTCGACCGCGCGATCACCGTGCGCCCGGTGCTGCGTCGTGCGCTGCGGGCCGGTCGCTCCGCCGCCGACACGATGACCGCCATGGACGAGGCGTTGCGCGCCGCGGGCTTCGGCGTGATCGAGTTCAACAAGCCCAATGCCGACGACAGGACCGACGTGGCCTACGGTTTCCATCCGGTCGGCAACGACGGCCACGACGTCGGCGCGTCGATGACCACGTGGCAGCCCGTGCAGCGCACCTTCGAGCTGCGCACCATGCAGATGTTCGCCTTCGAGTTCTTCGCCTACACGCCCCTGCCGGAATGGGGCGGCAAGAAGCTGCGCATCCCGATCGAAGACGATGCCATCCTGCTGGAGGACGGGGTGCAGTTCCTGCACCCGGCCAACCACCGCCTGCTCGTCATCAGGTGAGATGGCACCGTTGGCCGCAGGGGGTGAGCTGCCGCTCGTTGGCGCCGGGCGGTGACGCTGGACGGTGGCTCAGGGGCTTGCCCCGCCGAAGCAAGACGGAGGGGTCACGCCGTCTTGCGCAGGCGGGCGATGGCGCGCTCGGCGGCACGGACCACGCGCAGGTCGCCGTCGCCTCGTGCCCGCTCGAGCAGCACGAGCGCCTGTTCCCCGCCGATGAAGCCGAGGACCAGCGCGACGCGTTCGCGCGTCGCGGGGTCGGGCGACGCGAGGGCCTGATCGAGGCCGGGAATGGCCCGCGGCCCGAGCTCCACGAGGTAGGCCATCGCCTGCTCGTGGTGCGCCCCCTGGTCGAGCGCGCTGACCAGCGTCGCCACGCCGCCGCTCTGCACGCCGCTGCCCACCACGGCGGCGTACGCGCCGGCCAGCTTCACGTCGACTTCCTTGTCGTTCACCAGCGCGTTGCCGGCCTGCTGTGCGGCTTCCCGGTTGCCGCTGCGGGCCAGCCCCTCGGCGGCGAGCCGCCGCAGGTTCGGCTGCGACGAGGACAGTTGCGCGGTGAACAGCGATTGCGAGGAGGCGTGGGCGATCCGCGCCAGGGCATCGAAGGCGGCCTCGGCCCGTGGCCCCTTTCCGCCGTGGTAGTTGAACTGGTCGGTGAGTGCCTGGATCGACTGCCAGGCCTTGATGTCGCCCAGCGCCCGCATCGCCGCGGTGGCCACCCGCGTGCTCTTGTCGTTCAGCAGGGCGACCAGCGCGTCGCCGGCCGTGGCCACGCGCAGCCCGCCGATCACCCGCGCGGTGGCCTCGCGGATGTCTTCCACCGGGTCCTGCAACAGACGGGTCAGCGCCTCGGCGGCATAGCCGTCGAGCGGCGGCCGGGCCATCACGCCGAGCGCGTAGACCGACTCGATGCGGACCCGCGGGTTGGCGTCGAACATCGACTGCGCGAGCCCGTTGGTGAGTTCGACCGGCACCGGCTGCGGAATCAGGCCGTAGGGTCCGAGGTCGTAGATGCGCTGCGCCGCGGCGGTCAGCCTGGAGGTCGGGCGCACCCGCAGGCCCTTGCGGTCGAGCACCTCGGGCTTCTCCACGTGGTAGAAGCTGAGCAGCGTGTAGATGGTCTCGAGCTGGATGTCGTCGAGCGGATCGGTGAGCAACTGGCTCAGCGGGGCGATCGCTTCGGGATAGGCCGTCGCGCCGAGTGCCCGCAGCGCATCGCGCCGCACGTCGGGCTCGGGCGACCTGAGGTTGGCCACGACCTGGTCGTAGGAGGCGCGCGGCGCCGCGGGCGCCGCCGCGGGTTGGGCGAGGGCCGGCGTGGCAGCCGCGAGCAGCGCCACGAGAACGCTCGTCTTCAGTGCAAGCATCACGAACAGTCTACAGGGTGAGAGACAGGGCTCAAGGCTCAGGGCTCAGGGCTTCTGGCTCATGGCTCAGGACTCAGGGCTCAGGGAGCATGCCGGAGCCTCTGGGCCGGCGCTGGTCCGGCCCGATGCCCGGATCCCGGTGCCCGGTGCCCGGATCCCGGTGCCCGCCCCTTACGCCCGCTGCGCCGCCAGGAGCACCTCGCGCAGGTGCCGGCCGGTGTGCGAGTCTTCGATGCCGGCGATCGCCTCGGGCGATCCGACGGCGACGACGCGGCCGCCCTCGTGGCCGCCCTCGGGGCCGAGGTCGATCACCCAGTCGGCGGTCTTGATCACGTCGAGGTTGTGCTCGATCACCAGCAGCGAGTGTCCGGCCGACAGCAGCTTCCGGAACGCCGCGAGCAGCTTCGCGATGTCGTCGAAGTGCAACCCCGTCGTCGGCTCGTCGAGGATGTAGAGCATGCGCTCGCCGCCCTGCGTCGACAGGTGCGAGGCGATCTTGATGCGCTGCGCCTCGCCTCCCGACAGCGTCGTGGCCGGCTGCCCGAGGCGCAGGTACCCGAGGCCGATCTCGTCGAGCACCTGCAGGCGGCGCAGCACCTTCGGCGAGCCGCTGAAGAACTGCAGCGCCTCGCGCACCGTCAGGTCGAGCACCTGGTGGATGTTCTTGCCGCGGTACTTCACCTCGAGCACCTGCGGGCGGAAACGCGTCCCCTCGCACACGTCACAGGGCACGAACACGTCGGCGAGGAACTGCATCTCGACGCGCACCTGGCCCTCGCCCTCGCAGGCGTCGCAGCGCCCACCGGGCACGTTGAAGGAGAAGCTCGACGCCGTGAGGCCGCGCGTCCGCGCTTCCTTGGTGGTCGCAAACAGCTCGCGGATCGGATCGAACGCCTTGAGGTACGTCACCGGGTTGGAACGCGGCGTGCGTCCGATCGGCGCCTGGTCGACGAGCACGACGTCGGAGACCAGCTCGATCCCCTCGATGCGCCGGCAGGCGCCGACCGCCTTGTCCCAGTCCCCCTTGGCCTTCTTGATGCCGGCGTGGATGACGTCGTGCACGAGCGTCGACTTGCCCGAGCCGGACACGCCGGTCACCACCGTGAACAGGCCCAGCGGGATCTCGACGTCGACGACCTTCAGGTTGTGCTCGCTGGCGCCGAGCACGCGCAGCCGCTGGCCGGTCGGCTTGCGCCGCACGCCGGGCACCGGAATCGCCAGGTCGTCGCGCAGGTACTTGCCGGTCAGCGACCGCGGATCCTTGCGGAGCCCCTCGAGCGAGCCCGCATACACGACGCGACCACCGAGCTCGCCGGCCCCGAGGCCCATGTCGATGATCTCGTCGGCGACCGCGATCATGTCGGCGTCGTGCTCGACCACGAGCACCGTGTTCCCCTGGTCGCGCAGCTGCCGCAGGATGTCGATGAGTCGCAGGTTGTCGCGCGGGTGCAGGCCGATGGACGGCTCGTCGAGCACGTAGAGCGTGCCCACCAGCGCCGAGCCCAGCGAGGTCGCCAGGCTGATGCGCTGCGACTCGCCACCGGAGAGGGTGGACGACAGGCGGTCGAGCGTGAGGTATTCGAGCCCCACGTTGCTGAGGAACGTGAGGCGCTTGACGATCTCCACCTGCAGCTTGTCGGCGATCGCCGCCTCGCGCTCCGACAGCTGCAGCGTGCCGAAGAAGTCGAGCGCCTCGCGCACCGTCATCGCGCCGACGCGGTCGATCGTCAGGCCCTGCACCTGCACGTCGCGCGCCTCGCGGCGCAGCCGCGACCCGCCGCAATCGGGGCACGTCTGGTACCCGCGGTAGCGGCTCAGGAAGACGCGGACGTGCACCTTGTACTTCTTGCGCTCCAGCACCGCGAAGAAGCCGCGCACGCCCTCGTAGCCCTTGTCGCCGTCGACGACGAAGGCGCGCTCGGCGTCGGTCAGCTTCTCCCACGGCACGTCGAGGCGCACCTTGCCCTCACGCCCCTGCCGCTTCAGGTGCGTGTGGTAGCCCCGGTACTGCGGCTTGGTCCAGGGGTCGATGGCCCCCTGCGCGAGCGTCTTCGACGGATCGGGCACCACCAGCCCGAGGTCGAGTTCCATGACGTTGCCGAAGCCGTGGCACGTCGGGCAGGCCCCGAACGGGTTGTTGAACGAGAACAGCCGCGGCTGCGGGACCTCGTACGGGATGCCGCACGACCGGCACTCGAAGCGCTCGGAGAACACGTGCCGGACCGCCTTGGCGACGCCGCCGGCATCCCCTTCCGCCTTCGCGTCCGCGGCGGCACCATCGCCCGCGGCCGCTTCGGCGGGACGACCTGCCCGCTGATCACTCGCGGGAAGTTCGACCGCGAATGCGGCTCCCCCGCCCTCCTGGTAGGCGATCTCCAGGGAGTCGGTCAGGCGCGCCACGACGTCGGGGCCGACCTTGACGCGGTCGACGATGACCTCGAGGGTGGTCCGGCCCTCGAGGGCGCTCACCGGCACGTCGGCCAGGTTCTGCAACTGGCCGTCGAGCAGCACGCGCGTGAAGCCGCGGCGGCGCAGGGTCTCCAGCGTGGCCTCGAGCGACAGCCGCACGTCCTGCTTCGTGGTCTTCCCGCTCCCGGTCGTCTCCTCGTCCTCGCCCGCGGGCTCGTCGCCGGCCGTGACGTGCATGCTCACGACGGGCATCTCGAAGCCGAGGAGCAGGCGCGCGCCGTCGGGCAGCGCGGCCAGGCGCTGGGCGACGACCTCGGCCGACTCGCGGATCACCTCGCGGCCGCAGTTGCGGCAGTACGTGCGGCCGACCCGCGCAAACAGCAGGCGGAGGTAGTCGTGGATCTCGGTGGTCGTGCCGACGGTGCTCCGCGGGTTGCGGATGCTGTTCTTCTGCCGGATGGCGATGGCCGGGGAGATGCCCTGGATGGAGTCGACGTCGGGTCGCTCCATCCGCTCGAGGAACTGCCGCGCGTAGGCCGACAGCGACTCGACGTAGCGGCGCTGCCCCTCGGCGTAGATCGTATCGAACGCGAGCGACGACTTGCCCGAGCCCGAGACCCCCGTGATGACGATCAGCTTGCGCGCCGGCAAGGTGACGTCCACCTGCTTGAGGTTGTGCGTGCGGGCGCCCTTGACCACGATGTCGCGGATAGGCGCAGGCTTCTGGGTCGACATCAAACAACCAGCATAACAAGACCGGGCACCGGGCACCGGGCACCGAACACCGGGCGGCGGGCACCGGGCACCGGGCACCGGGCGGCGGGCGGCGGGCGGCGGGCAGTAGGCAACGGGCACCGGGCAAACGAATGGGACCGGGGTCGCGGGTCGCCGGGTAGGGCCGGGACGCGGCCGGGCTGCGCCTCACGCGCAGGCAGCTCGGCACTGTGCGCCTGCGCCACACCGGGCGTTTGATCGCTTACCGAGCACACAAGGCCCCTCAGCCGACTCATCCACAGGGTCGTGCGTGCTCATCCGCGCCCTCCCGCAGCCGGTCACGCCTGAAAGGAGTCGTCATGTCTTGTCCTGCAGTGCGGCGCTTCACGCGTCACGCATCGGTTGGTCTCGCCTGCGTGGGGATGCTCGCCTTCGGCGCAGCCGTCGCGCCGCGCCCGGCCACCGCCCAGGGTGCGTCCTCCACCACCACGATGGTCATCGAGTGGAATCGCGTCCTGAACGAGGCGTTCGCCACACCCGGAGCCAACCCGCCCACCATCTTCTTCACGCGGCCGTACGCGATCATGAACGTGGCGATCTTCGACGCGCTCAATTCCATCGAGCGGCGGTACCAGCCCTACCATGTCCGCGTGAACGCGGCTCCGGGGGCCTCGGCCGACGCGGCGGTCGCCCAGGCCGCCCACGACACGCTGGCGGCCATGATGCCGTCGCTGCGCGCGCGGTTCCACGCGGCGCTGATGGCCAGCCTGGCGCCGTTGCCGGCCGCGGCAGCCGCCGACGGCGCGGCCGTGGGCGCGGCGGTGGCGCGCGAGATCCTCGAACTGCGTCGCCATGACGGCTGGAGCCGCACGCCGCCGGACTACCAGTTGCCGACGATGGCGGGCTACTGGCAGCCGACGCCGCCCAACCTGCCCGGCCCGGCGTTCACCCAGTACCCCGATGTCATGCCCTTCGGCCTCGACGGCTCGCAGCACTTCGTCCCGGCTCCGCCGCCGTCGATGCTGAGCCAGCGGTACACCGATGACTTCAACGAGGTGAAGTCGCTGGGGGCCGTCAACAGCACGACGCGCACGGCCGATCAGACGCAGATGGCTCGCCTGGCGCAAGGGGTCGGCACGACCACCGGCCCCGCGCAGTTGTGGAACCTCGTGCTCAGCGACCTGGCGCGCAGTCGCTCCCTGTCGGGCCTCGAGACCGCGCGCGCCTTCGCGATGCTGAACATGGCGCTGCACGACGGCTTCCGCGTCACCATGAACGGCAAGTACCTCTACGGACTCTGGCGTCCCGTGACGGCCATCCGCGAGGCCGACCGTGATGGCAACCCGGCCACCGAGGCCGATCCCGCCTGGCTGCCGTTGATCACGACGCCCCCGTACCCCAGTTACCCGGGCAACCTCGCCTGCGCCGGCATCGTGGGCGCGACGGTGCTGGCCAGGACCTTCGGACGCAACGACGTCCCCTTCTCGGTGACCTGGCCCGACGCGACCGGCGCGCCGGTCGCCACGCGGCAGTACAACGGCTTCCGCCAGCTGGCCGACGAGTGCTCGCGCGCCCGCATCTGGGGCGGGCTCCACTTCGAGTTCGACCAGACGGCCAGCAAGGGCGTCTGCGAGCAGGTGTCGAACTACGTGCTCGACAACCAGCTCCGGCCACTGCCCTGACGGCCGTCGCCCGTTCGGACGGTCCGGTCGGAGACCGGGCCCTACCCGTAGCCTGCGACTCCCGATTCCCGACTCCCGATTCCCGGATCTTTGTCGCACGTTGAGGCATGCGTGCCCTGTGCTAGAGTCGCGCGCCATGAACATCTCGGTCCATGCAGACGCCGTCGCGCTCGGCGCGGCGGCGGCCGCCGACGTCGCCGCCGCCATCAACGCCGCCGTGCAGGCGCGCGGCCGCGCCCGCATCATCGTGGCGACCGGTGCGTCGCAGTTCACGTTCCTCGACGCGCTGGTGGCGCGCACCGACGTGCCGTGGGCACAGGTGGACGCGTTCCACCTCGACGAGTACATCGGGCTCCCCGTGAGCCACAAGGCGAGCTTCCGGAAGTACCTGCAGGAGCGGCTCTTCAGCCGCGTGCCCGTCGGCTCGGCGCTGCTGCTCGACGGCGAGGCCGACCCGGCCCGCGTGCTCGCCGAGGCGGGCGCCGCGATCTCGGCCGCTCCCATCGACGTGTGCTGCTGCGGCATCGGCGAGAACGGACACCTCGCCTTCAACGACCCGCCAGCCGACTTCGACACCGAGCAGCCCTACCTGGTGGTGAACCTCGACGAGGCATGCCGTCGCCAGCAGGTCGGCGAGGGCTGGTTCGGCGGGCTCGACGAGGTGCCGACGCAGGCGCTCAGCATGTCGGTGCGGCAGATCCTCAAGAGCCGCGCGATCTTCTGCATGGTGCCCGACGAGCGCAAGGCGGCGGCGGTGCAGGCCTCGCTCGAGGGGCCGGTGACCAACATGGTGCCGGCCTCGATCCTCCAGACGCACGCCCACACGCAGCTCTACCTCGACCCCGCGTCCGCGTCGCGCCTGCAACCGGCGACGCTCGCGGCGGCGCGCGCCTGATCCCGTGGCCAGCGCACCGCGCCCCATCAAGCACCTGCGGTGGTACATCGCGGTGCTGCTGTGCCTCGCGTCCGAGCTGAACTATCTCGATCGGCAGGCGCTCTCGGTCCTCGCGACGCAGATCCAGAAGGACGTCGGCTTCACCGACGCCCAGTACGGCCAGATCACGTCCGCGTTCCTGATGAGCTACTCGGTGATGTACCTGGTCAGCGGGCGCATCCTCGACATGATCGGGACGCGTAAGGGCTACCTGTACTTCGTCGCGGCGTGGTCGGTGGCGGCGATGAGCCACGCGCTGGCGCGCACGCCGTTCCACTTCCAGGCCGCGCGTTTCGCGCTCGGCGCCGCCGAGGCGGCGGTGATTCCGGGCGGCGTGAAGGCCGCCACCGAATGGTTCCCGGTGCGCGAGCGCGCGCTGGCGGTCGGCATCTTCAACGCCGGGACGGCCCTCGGCTCGACGCTTGCCGTGCCGTTGATCGGCGCAATCAGCCTGTACTGGGGCTGGCGCGCCGCCTTCATCGTGTCGGGCGGGCTCGGCCTGATGTGGCTGCCGCTGTGGGCCTGGCTGTATCACCGGCCCGAGGACCACAAGCACATCACCGCCGAGGAACGGACGATGATCCTGTCCGACCGCGGGGCGACCGACGGCCAGCCGCCGCCATCAATGGGCGTGCTGCTGCGGATGAAGGAGACATGGGGCTGCGTCGCGGCGCGGGTGCTGACCGACCCCATCTCGTACCTGCTGAACTTCTGGGTGCTCAAGTACCTCGAGGACCAGTTCCACATCCCCCGGACCACCCTGCTGGCCGTCGGCTGGCTGCCCTACGCGGCGCTGGCGACCGGCAACATCGCGTCGGGCGCGATTCCGCGCTACATGGTCAATACCCTCGGATTCACGGTGAATCGGGCGCGCAAGCTGACGACGTTCACCGTCTCGGTGACGGCGCTCGTGCTGTTCCTGGTGCTGGCCCGCATCGACTCGGTCGCGCCGCTGGCGGCGCGCGTCGGCCTCGACATCACGACGCTGGCGATCATCTGCGTCACCGCCGTCATGTTCTGCCACGGCGCCTGGGGCAACGTGATCCTGCCGGCGGAGGTGTTCCCGGCACGCGCGGTCGGATCGGTCACCGGCCTGGGCGGCCTGATGGGCAGCGTGGCGGGCGTGATCACGCAGCGCATGATCGGCCACGTCGTCGAGGGCGCCGGCTACGCGCCCGTGTTCCTGGTGTGCGCGTCGGCGTACCTCATCGCCTTCTTCGCCGTGGTGGTCCTGATCGGAGAGCTGGGGCGCATCCGGGAGGTGCGCGGTGCGTGAGCACGCAGGCCCCGCGTTCGTCGACCTGCAGGTGAACGGCTTTGCCGGCGTCGACTACAACGCCGCCGAGGTCACGACGGCGCAGATCGCCGAGTCGTTCGCGGCGATGGAGGCCACGGGCGTCGGCCTGTGCCTGCCGACGATCATCACCTCGACCACGGCGCACTTCGCGGCGTGCGCGCGCCGGATCCTCGACACGCGGCACCCGATCGTCGCCGGGCTCCACATGGAGGGCCCCTACATCTCGCCGGAAGACGGCTTCCGCGGGGCCCACCCGCTCGCGTGCGTCACCGAAGCCTGCGTCGACGACTTCCGTCGTCGACAGGACGCAGCCGACGGGCGGATCCGGTTGTTGACGCTCGCCGCCGAAGTGCCGGGCGCGCTTGCGGTCATCGAGGCCGCGGTGGACATGGGCGTGCGCGTCGCCCTCGGGCACACGCACGCGACGGCGGCGCAGATTGCCGATGCGGTCAGCGCCGGCGCCACGCTGTCCACGCACCTGGGCAACGGCTGCCCCGCGGTCCTGCCGCGGCATCCCAACGTGATCTGGGACCAGTTGGCCGACGATGCCCTGCACGCCTCGCTCATCGTCGACGGCCATCACCTGCCGGCGAGCACCGTGCGGGCGATGGTCCGCGCCAAGACGCCGGAGCGCTGCCTGCTCGTGACCGACGCCATCATGGCGGCCGGCGCGCCACCGGGACCGTACCGACTCGCGGGCCTCGACGTCGTCTGTTCCGAGGATGGGCGGGTGGCGGCACCGGGCTCGGCCACGCTGGCCGGGTCGGCCCTGACGATGCCGCGCGCCGTCGGGCTGGCGACCGCCTGGACGACCCTAGATGTGGGGGTGGTGTGGGCGATGGCCTCTACCCAGCCGGCTCGCTACATCGGACTCGAGCCACGCGGCCACACCCGGGTCCGCTGGAGCGACGATGGCGGACGAGTACTCGAGGTGGCGTTCAGCCCCACAAAGCCCTGAGACGGGCGTTTTTTCCTTGTTTCAGCGGAGTCCCGACGCGCACCATGATGCGGATGGCTCATCCGTCCGATAGTTAGGACGGAACTCACGGACTCCTGGTGCAGACGACCCGAACCCAGCGCTGGCTGCGCATCTACGTGGGCAGCGTCATTGCTGCCGGTCTGGCGCTGCTGGCGACCGCCATTCCCACCGTGGGCGAGCGGCCGTACGCCTTCGCGGGCCTGCTGGCGCTCGCGGCGGCGCTCTCCGCGCTCAAGATCCACGTGCCGCTGGCGCGCGGGTGGGCCACCATGTCCACCTCCTTCGCTGCGCTCTTCGTGGCGATGCTGACGGTGGGCTTCGGCCCGGCGCTGGTCATCGCGGCGGTCTCGGGCTGGGTCCAATCGGCCTTCCACAGCAAGACGCGCTCGCCCGTGTGGCGGCACATGTTCAACAGCGCCATGCTGGTGCTGTCGGTCGGCGCGGCGGGCAGCACGTTCCTCCTGCTCGGCGGCCACCTGGGGCAACTCGATCAGGCGCTCGACATCGGCCCGCTGATCGGCGCCACGGCGGCCTACTTCCTCACCAACTCGCTGATCGTCTCGACCGCCGTCGCGGTGTCGACCGGGCAGGGCCTGTGGCGCTGCTGGCACGACAACTTCCTCTGGACCGCCCCGGGGTACTTCCTCACGGCCGCCGTGGTGTCGCTCGCGACGCTGGTCACCAAGTACCAGCGGTGGGATCTGGTGTTGTTCGTCCTGATCCCGGTCGGGTTCATCTACCACTCGTACAAGGTCTACTTCGGCCGCCTCCACGAGGAACAGAAGCGCGTGCAGGCGATGGCCGACCTCGAGGCCAGCGCCCGCGAGGACCTGGCGGCCGAGAAGGAACGCCTGGCGGTCACGCTCCGCTCGATCGGGGACGCGGTGATCACCACCGACCTGCAGGGGCGCGTCACCATGCTCAACGTGGTGGCCGAGCAGCTCACGGGCCGGACGCAGGACAAGGCGGTCGGCAAGGCCATCGACGACGTGTTGTGCCTGTGGGATCCCGAGGGGACGACGGTGCAGGAAGTGCCGGTGTCACGGATCCTCGAGACCGGCCGCATGCCCGACAGCGAGACCAACGCCTCGCTCATCGCGCCCGACGGCGCGCGCCTGTCGGTCAACCTCACCGGCGCGCCGATGTCGGACGGCGAGGGCCAGAAGGTCGGCGTCGTGCTCGTGGTGCGTGACGTCACCGAGAGCGTGCGCCTGACGCAGGAACGCGTGCGGGCCAGCAAGCTCGAGTCGCTCGGGGTGCTGGCCGGTGGCATCGCCCACGACTTCAACAACGTCCTGACCGCCGTGGTCGGCAACATCGCGCTGGCGCGCAGCGACGAGACGCTGTCGCGCGAGACGGCGACCTGGCTCGAGGAAGCCGAGCGCGCCTGCCTGCGGGCCCGCACGCTCACCCACCAGTTGCTGACGTTCTCGCGCGGCGGCGACCCGGTGAAGCGGCCGATGCACATCGGCCCGCTGGTGGACGCGACGGTGCGGTTCGCGGTGAGCGGGTCCAACGTGCGGTGCAGCGTCGAGGTGGCGCCCGACCTGTGGGCGGTCGAGGCCGACGAGGGCCAGATCGAGCAGGTGGTGCACAACATCGTGCTCAACGCCAAGCAGGCGATGCCGCGCGGCGGGCAGGTGCACGTCTCCTGCAGCAACGCGCGGCTGGCGCCGATGCCCGAGGTGCCGGGCGCGCCGCGCCAGTTCGTGCGCATCACGGTGCGCGACCACGGCGTCGGCATCCCGGCCGAGCACCTCGAGCGGATCTTCGACCCGTACTTCACGACCAAGCCGTCGGGCACCGGGCTCGGGCTGGCCGTGTCGCACGCGGTCATCAAGAACCACGGCGGGCTGCTGCAGGCCGAGTCGACGATCGGCAGCGGCACCAGCTTCCACATCCTGCTGCCGCGCTCGCTCAAGCGGGTACCGGCAGTGACGGCGGCGCCGCTGGCCGCGATCCCGCACGGGTCGGGCCGGGTGCTGGTGATGGACGACGACCGGTCGATCGCGACGGTGACCGCGTCGATGCTCCGGACGCTCGGCTACACGCCCGACATCGTGTCGGACGGCGAGATGGCCGTGGAGCGCTACCTGCAGGCGCTGGAGATGGACGAGCCGTACCGCGCGGTGGTGATGGACCTGACGGTGCCGGGCGGGATGGGCGGCGCCGAAGCGCTCGCCCAGCTGCGGGAGATCGACCCGCGCGTGTGCGCGGTGGTGATGAGCGGCTACGCCGACACGGGCCTGCTGGCCGACTACCAGCAGGTGGGCTTCGCGGGTCGGCTCGCCAAGCCCTTCTCGCTGCGCGACCTGGCGGTCACGCTGCACGACCTGCTGGCCGCCCAGGGCTCACGGATCCGGGCACATTGAAGTAGGGCTCAGGACGCAGGGCTCAGGGCTGTCGACGCGGGCTCAGGCCTCAGGGCTCAGGGCTCAGGGCTCAGAGATCTCTGTGAGTGGTTTCTGAGCCTCGAGCCTGTAGCCATGAGCCTGGTCTGGCCTACCGCTGCGTCAGGTCGCGAATCCAGATCTCGCGGAACTTCATGTCGCCGTTGCCACCCGAGTGGAGCTGCAGCGCGATGCCGCCGTCGAACGACTTGGGCTGCGGGTCGGTGAAGTCGACCACCTGCACGCCGTTCAGCCGCGCGATGTAGCGGTTGCCGACCACCGTCAGCACGTACTCGTTCCACTCGCCGCGGCGGACCACCATCTCGTTCTCGGGCGCGGGCCACACGATCCAGTTGCGGCCGTCGCCGTAGAGGCCGCCGGTGTGGTGCATCGCCTGGCAGTCGATCTCGAACTGCAGGCCCTGCGTGATGGTGGGCGTGCCGGGCTTGAACTCGGAGTGGAAGAACACGCCGCTGTTGCCGTCGCCGTCGCACTTGAAGTGCATGGCGAGCTGGAAGTCCTTGTAGTTCTTCTCGGTCTTCAGGTAGCCGTAGGCCTTGGTCACGGCGACGCCGTGCAGGATGCCGCCGGGCTCGACGTTCCACTGTTCGTCGCCGATCTTCTGCCAGCCGGTGAGGTCCTTGCCGTTGAAGATCTGGACCCAGTCCTCGCCGGGCAGCTTCGGACGGGCCGCCGGCTGGGCGGCGACGGTGGACGCGAGGACGGCGGAGACCGCCAGGGCGAGCGGAAGGGTACGGAGCAGTCGCATGCGCCGGACTATACCGCACGGAACACGGCAGTCGGCAGTCGGCAGTCGGCAGTCGGCGCCGGCGGTCAGCGCTCGGCGGTCGGCCGTGCGCGGCCGCGCCTGGTGGCTCGACGCGCTGGCGCGAGGCGTTACCATAACGAAGCGTGGTCGCGACCTTCATCGTGTACGACGAGCTGGACCGGTGTCCCTACCTGGCCGGCCATGTGGCGCGGCTGCCGTTGCGGGTGCCGGCGCGTCCGCTGACGCGTTCCGAAGTGGACGCCGCCCTCGCCGCCGGCGACCGTCGCCAGGGTGTGTTCCTGTACCGCCCGAGCTGCCCGGCCTGCCAGGCGTGTGAGCCGATCCGGATCCCGGTGGCGGAGTTCGCGCCCTCGGCGACGCACCGGCGCACGCTGCGCGCCGGGGACGCGAAGTTCCGCCTGGAGGTGGGGCGGCCGGTCGCCGACGACGACCGCGCGGCGTTGTACGCGCGGCACAAGTGGGGCCGTGGCCTGACGACGGCCGAGGACAACGACGAGACGACCGACGTCGAGACGTATGCGGCGTTCCTGGTCGAGACCTGCTGCGAGAGCGTCGAGTTCGCGCTCTACGATGGCGACAAGCTGGTGTCGGTGGCGGTGGCCGACCGCGGCGACCGGTCGCTCTCGGCGGTGTACTGCTGCTTCGACCCGGACTACGAGCGGTACAGCCCCGGCACGTACACGATCCTCAAGCAGTGGCAGTACTGCGCGAGCGAGGGGCTCGAGCACCTCTACCTCGGGCTCTACGTCGCCGACTCGGCGCACCTCTCCTACAAGGCGACCTTCCGTCCGCACGAACGGCGGATCGAGGGCTCGTGGCGGCGCTTCGATCGTTCGGGGTCGTCGACGCCGTCCGACGACGAGGCGCGGGCGAGCTGAGCGGCGGACTGGGGCTTGCGGCTCGAGGCTCAGGACGCAGGGCTCAAGGCTCAAGGCTCAGGAAGGAGCTCACGGCTGGGGCTGGGGCTGGGGCTGGGGCTGGGGGCTGGGGCTGAGCGTGTAGCCGTCGGCCTTGGCCGACGGTGATTCGCCCGCCTTCAGGGTAGGGCCGGCTCGGAAGCCGCCCGCCGGCGTGGTATACTCGCGCGGTTGTTCGCCGGCGCCCGCCGGCCGCCCTCCTCCAGGGCCGACGTAGCTCAGTTGGTAGAGCAGCTGATTCGTAATCAGCAGGTCGCCGGTTCAAGTCCGGCCGTCGGCTCCACGTTCCTCGCAGACTCAGGGAACCGCAGCGTCGTCGATCGTCTGCTCGACGTGGCGCCGTAACGCCTCGTGGCAGTCGCCTCGGCTGCCCCACACGCGCACCCAGAGTCCCTTGCGCCGGTAGACGTCACTGCTCGAAGGCGCCGTGGCGCGGCCGACCGCGAAGTCGCCGCGCGGACCCGCCTCGAGCCGCGGCCACTGCAGCGCGTACACGAACGTCAGCTCGTCGCTACTCCGGTAAGCCGCCGCGTACGCACGTGCGCCCTCGAATCGCTGCGCGCGCATCGCCTGCAACTGACCTCGGTCCAGGGGCGGTCCATCAGGCAGGCGCGGGGCCTCCTCCGGCCCGACGACCACCTCACCGATCGCGATCACCCTGTCGCGGTCCTCCCCGACCCACGGGTTGCTCGGGAGGATCACCGGTCCCCAGAAGCCGGAACGCACGCGATCGCCGCCCAGGCGCTCGGAGGGTGCTGGCGCGAGGACACAGGACGGTCCGAGTGCGGTGCGCGGTGCGGTCAGCCTCGACAGCGCCTCGTCGTGCCGGGGTGGCGCAGCCTGCATGACGATGAGCAGCAGAAGGACGAGGCCCATGGTGTGCCCTTTCTCCGGATGCCGCGATCATACCGGCCGCCAAGGATGCACGGCCTCGGCCGCCGCGCCATCATCACGCCGTCGTCACCTGTCGAGGCGCGGCGCTCTTTCGCGGAGACATCTACGAACCGGCCTGGTTGCGGGACGGGTCCGTCGACGTTGCCGCGGGCAGCGTGATGCGGAACGAGGCACCGCGTCCGGGCTCGCTGTCCACCGCAATCCGTCCGCCGTTCTGCTTGACGATCCCGAACACCATCGAAAGACCGAGCCCCGTACCTTTCCCCGGCTCCTTGGTGGTGAAGAACGGCTCGAAGATGTGCGGCATCACGTCGGGCGGGATGCCGGTGCCCGTATCGGTGACGACGACCTCGACCTCGTCCGCGGCCGGTCCCGGCCGTGTCGCCACGCCGAGCACGCCGCCCCCGGGCATCGCGTCGCGGGCATTCACGCACAGGTTGAGGAGCACCTGGTCGATCTGCCGACGGTCGGCCATGACCCACATCGGCCCTGCGGCGAGTTCGACCTTGGCGGAGACGTCGGCGCCGAGCAGGGGCAGGAGTAGACGCTCGAGTGACCGCACCCGCTCGTTCAGGTCGAGGACCTCGGGCGCCCGTGGCTGACGCCGGCTGAACGCCAGCAGTTGCTCCGTCAGTTGGGCCGCACGCTCTCCCGCCTCCGCCACCTGCGCCAGCCAGAACGACCGCTCGTCGTCGGCAGGCAGTTGCAGCGCCAGCAGGGAGGTGTACCCGTTGATGATCGTGAGCAGGTTGTTGAAGTCATGCGCCACGCCTCCCGCGAGCCGGCCAACAGCCTCCAGGCGCTGGACCTGCTCCACGGCGGTCTCCCACCGACGACGCTCGCTCTCGTCGGCCACTGTGCCCACCCATTCCAGCGTGCCATCACGGTGCGTCACCGGTGTCGCTCGCGAGGTCACGAACGCCCACGTGTCGTCACGGCGACGCAGGCGAAACGGGATGACGAACGACTGGCGATTGCTGAGCGCTTGCTGCCACACCTCCAGCACGGCTGGGCGGTCGTCGGGATGCACGAGGTCCAGCCAGCCCTCCCCGGACGCCTGCGCCTCCGCGAGGTCGTGGAATTCCGGCGACGATGTCACCTGACGGCCGCGCCCGTGCTCGTCGGAGACCCACACCAGTTGGGACGTCGCGTTGACGAGCGTGCGGAACCGCTCCTCGCTGCGCTGGAGCTCCCGCTCGGCGGCGACCTGTGCCGTGACTTCCTGCAACTCCACACCGAGCGCCGTCACGCGCCCCTCATCTGTCACCGGCCATACGGTGAGGAGCCAGTCCCTGGGCGTGCCAGGCTGCGAGCGCGTCTCGGTGGCGAGCACGAGTCGCGTCACGGACTCCCCGGCGGCAGCCACGTGCCGGTAGATCGCCTCGACGTGGGGCCAGACCATCGGCAGCACGTCCGCGACGGTCCGGCCGAGGTGTGCCTCCACGGACACGCCGTTGAACGCCGCGAGTTGCTGGTTGACGAACAGGAAGCGGAAGTCGATGTCGACCAGTGCGAAGCCCGTCGGAGCGCTGCGCAAGGCACTCGTCAGCCACGCGAGCGCCGGGTCGCCCCCTGCCAGGGGATCGCGCGGGGCCGTCAAGGCCCTCCTCGCTGCAGAGCGGACGGTGTGGAGTGAGGCATCGTGGAACCAGCGTCTTCGCCGACGCCTGCGTCCGAGCGGGCCTCCTATGTATACCGGATCGCCACACCCCTCGCCAGCAGGGCCCCGTACATTCTCGGCCCAGGCCGAGTCGGGGCTCCGCCGGCAGGCCGACACCGTGGGGAGCGACCGCGTGGGTCCGGTGCCATCCTTCGGCGCCGCCCCCCTTCTTCGCGGGCGGCGTCTGGCACCCTGCGTCACCGCGCCCAGACACCTGCGGGCGCCTGTCCGGCCGCGAGCCGGGTGGTGACCCGGCCCGCATGCCGTATCGCGTCAGTCGGAAATGAACGTCGAAGTGTAGATCCCGCTGGGCGTGATGGTCTCGCGCACCGTTCCGCAGACGATCTGGTCGTAGCCGCGCAACCGCAGACACTGCTCGTAGGTGTTCCGCACGGTGCTGGTGGGCACGGCAGCCCCGGCGGGTAGCTGGCCCACGTCCTGGTAATGGAAGAAGGCGACGATGCCCTCGTCGTCCAGCTTGAGGACACGGTGGGCCCGGCACCCTTCGTCGAAGTAGTTGTCGCCGACCGCATCGGTCACGAGGCAACCGTCGCCGCGCGCGGGATCGGCGGGCGTGGCGGCGCCGCGGGTGGCACCGACCAACAGGAGTACGCCCGCCAGTGCGGTCGCAAACGTCGCTCGTTTCATCATCGTCGTCATCGGTCGGGCTCCTCGGTCAAGAGGACGGCGGCCGCGCACCCGGGCGCGATCGGACGTCCGGTCACACGGGACGGTCGACGGCCCGAGCCCTGACGGGCTTCCGAGGCAATCGAACGAAGGCTGGACGGCTCAGCTTGGATCCGGCACTTGGAGGAGTCAACTCAAGGCACATGTCAGCCGGCGGGCTTCCACGAGTCTCGGCACCTGGATGCAGAGCTCTGCGCGATGGCCGGCTGGCGGCGCGTCCGCCCCGAGGCGCCCGGGGTCGGTAGGCCTGCACGCCCACGGCGTGGGCCTCAGGCAGCGCCGCGAGGCGCGAGCGCCGCCTTCACGGCCCGGTCGAGGTCCTCGGCCAGGAACGGCTTCTCGAGGAAGTGCGTACCCGCGGCGAGCAGGCCGCGATCGGCGATCACGTCGTCGGTGTATCCCGACATGAAGAGCACTTCGAGGCGCGGCCAGCGGGCGCGAATGGCCCGCGCCAGCTCCTGCCCGTTCATGGTGGGCATGATCACGTCGGTCAGCAGCAGTTCGATCGGCTCGTCCTCCGCCTGCGCGAGGGCGATGGCCTCTACGGGGTCCGACGTGGCGAGCACCACGTACCCCAGGTTGCCGAGCATGTGGGTGACCAGTTCGAGGATGTTGGCGTCGTCCTCGACGAGCAGGATCCTCGCCCTCGGCGCCTGCCGTGGCGCCTCGGCAGGCGTGATCACCGCGTGCGCCTGCATCGCCCCGACATACCGGGGCAGGTGGACGTCGAACGTCGCCCCGTGCCCCGGCTGGCTCGACACCGTGACGAAGCCGCCGTTCTGGCGCACTGCCCCATCCACCATCGCCAGGCCGAGGCCCGTCCCGGTGCCGACCGGCTTGGTGGTGTAGAAGGGCTCGAAGATGTTGGCCAGGGTCGCCTCGTCCATCCCCTGCCCCGAGTCCGACACGCGCACCACGACGTAGTCGCCCGCGGTCGCGCCGCCCGCGACCTCGGCCGGCCCGAGCGACACGTTGCGGGTGCTGATGGTGATCGTCCCGACGCCGCTGATCGCGTCGCGCGCGTTGACGCACAGGTTGGTGAGGATCTGGTCGAGTTGCGTCGGATCGAACCACACCGGCCACGCTCCGCCGGGTTGCCAGTACAACGTGATGTCCTCGCCGAGCAGGCGTCGCAACAGCGACAACGTGCCGGCGATGGCGTCGTCGATGCCGAGGGGACGCGGCATGACGGCCTGCTTGCGGGCGAAGGCGAGCATCTGGCGCGTCAGGCCCGCCGACCGCTGCGCCGCCTCGCGGATCTCGGAGAGGTCCCGGTGCAACGGGTGCGAGGGCGGCGCCTGTCGTAGCGCCAGTTCGGCGTGTCCCAGGATCACCGACAGCATGTTGTTGAAGTCGTGCGCCACGCCGCCGGCCAGCCGGCCGATCGACTCGAGCTTCTGCGCCTGGGCGAGGCGTCCCTCGAGCGCCAGCCGCTCCTGCTCGGCCTGCCGACTCGCCGTGATGTCGACCATCAGCCCGCGCAGCCAGCGCGGCCGCCCCTCCTCGACGACGACCCGCACGATGTCCCGGAGCCACAGGTACCGACCATCGCGGGCGAGGAAGCGGTACTCGAAGTCGTGCGCCTCGGCGCGGCCGGTGCAGGCCACGCAGTACTTCACGGCCCACTCGCGATCGTCCGGGTGGATGTGCGAGGCCCAGAACCCCGGTTGGAGCCAGTCGCTCGTCGGGTACCCGAGCAGGCGCTCGGCGTAGTCGCTGACCGACGTGAACTCGAAGGTCGCGGCGTCGGCCTCCCACACGATGCCGTCGGTCGAGGCGACGACGTCCCGGAGGCGCTGTTCGCTGGCGCGCAGGGCGTCCTCGGCCGCCTTCCGCTCGGTGATGTCCTGGAACGTGCCGTAGAGGCGCACCGGGCGCCCGCCCTGGCGCTCGGCGAACCCCTGCGTCTGCACCCACCGGTGCCGGCCCTTGGCCGTGATGATCGGCAGTTGCAGGTCGTAGGGCGTGCCGGTGTCGGAGGCCGCCTGCACCGCCGCGGCGATCACCGGTCGCGCCTCGGGGGCGAACAGGTTGATGCCTTCCTCGAGCGACGGCTCGACGAGCGAGTCGATCTCGGCGATGCGGAACGTCTCGCGGGTCCACGTGAGCCGCATCGTCTCGAGGTCCACCTCCCAGCCGCCGACGCGCGCGAGCTCGCCGGTGCGGTCCAGCAACTCCTTGGCGCGACGCAGCGCCTGCTCGGATCGGTACCGCTCGGTGACGTCGCTGAACACCATCACGACACCGACGACCGCCCCGGTGACGTCGCGGATCGGCGCGGCGCTGTCGGCGATGTGCCGCTGTTCCCCGTCGCGACGGCGCAGCACCGTGTGGCTGGCCAGCCCCACGACCTCGCCGCGCGCCAGCACCTCCTCCACCGGATTCGGAGCAGGCGTGTTGGTGAGCGCGTCGACGATCGTCAGCACGTCGGTCAGCGGCCGGCCCAGCGCCTCGGCCAGCGGCCAGCCGGTGAGCCGCTCGGCGGTCGGGTTCATCCGGGTGATGACGCCCTGCGCGTCGGTGGCCACGACCGCGTCGCCGATCGACTGCAGCATGGTCGCGAGGTTCTGCTCGCTGACCCGAAGCGCGGCGGTCGCGAGCCGGCGGACCGTGATGTCGCGGTGGGCGACCACCGCACCGGGACGCGGCCCGCCCAGTCGGGTGATCGAGATGCTGAACCAGCGCGGCGCGGTCGGGCTGTCGCAGGGGTACTCGAGCTCGACGTGAGTGCTGTCGCCACGCAGCACCGCGGCCAGGCCGTCGGCGACGACCGCCGCCTCGCCGCCCGTCGGGGTCGCCGCAGCGCGCCGGCACACGTCGAGGTAGTTCATGCCGACGTGATCGACGGCGGGCTGCGCCCCGTTCTCCGTGCCGAACGTCCGCCAGGCCCGGTTGACCGCGGTGATGACCCCGTCGGCGTCCAGCACCGCAATCTCGTCGGCCACCGAGTCGAGCACCTCCGCGTGATACCGGCCGGCAGCCGCGCGGTCACGCGCCAGCCGACGCGCCACGTCGATCCGCCACGACAGCAGCGCCAGGTACGCCCCACCGTCGTCCTTGACGAGCACGTCGACGGTCGCGTCGCGGAGCAGGTCGGGCGCCATCGCCTCCTCGCCCGGCGCCAGCAGGACGAGGAGAGGTACGGCGGCCGCTTCGGTCGTGAGATCCACCGCGAGGCCGTCCGGCAATCGAAGGCCCGACACGATCACGTCGGTGGGTACGGTGGCCAGGCAGGCGCGCGCCTCGGCGAGCGTCGGGACGGCGATCACGGCGGACGAGGCCCCCGACGAGCCCGCCAGCAGGACCTGCTGCACGAGGGGCTCGTTCCCGACGAGGAGGATGCGACGGGGCGCGACGGGGAGGGCCGCTGCGGCTGCCATCTGATGGGACGTTATCGGTTCGTCAGTCTACAGGCACCAGCCCTGCCCGTGCCGGTCACGCCGTGGCCCTCAGACGATCGCTCCACTGATCGAGCATCGCCGCCAGTTGCTCCTGCCGGATCGGCTTCGACAGGTAGTCGTCCATGCCGGCGGCGAGGCACCGTTCCCGGTCTTCCTGCATCGCGTTGGCGGTGAGCGCCACGATGACGTGCCGCCGGTCGCCTTCGCCCTCGCGGATCCGCCGGGTCGCCTCGAAGCCGTCGCACTCGGGCATCTGGCAATCCATGAGCACCACGTCGTAGGGCACCCGTGCGGCCAGCGCGATGGCCTCGAGGCCATTGGCCGCCACGTCGACGTGGTGCCCCAGTTTCTGGAGCATCCGGGTCGCCACCCGCTGGTTCACCGCGTTGTCCTCGGCCACGAGCACGCGCAGATGCCGGCCGCCCGGCTCGGCCGGCGAGACGCGGCGGTTCGCCGTGCCACGCCCCGCGCCGAGCGCGAGCGTCACCGCGTCGAGGAGGGCCCGCCGTCGCGCCGGCTTGGCGACCAGGGCGACGAAGCCCTGCGCGCGCGCCTCGTCGGCAGCGCCGGCCCGGACGCCAGGCGCCACGAGCACGAGCGGTACCTGGCCGTGCGGCTCCCGCAGCTGACTCCGAAGCACGCGGGCCGCGTCGTGCGACACGCCCGCACCGAGGAAGACCATCGAGACGAACTGTCCCGCCGCGCCCATCCGACGTGCGACGTCGAGGGCGTCCTCGACCCCCGCGACGCAGGTCACGTGCACGCCCCAGCCGTTGAGGACGGACTCGATCGCATGCCGGTTGATCGCGTGCGCGTCGACGCAGATCGCCCGGTGACCCTCGACGATCGCGGGCACCGCGAGTTCATGCGGCGCCTCGGAGACCCCCATCCGACAGGTGAACCAGAACGTGCTGCCCTGCCCCGCCGCACTGCTCACGCCGACGCTGCCGCCCATCGCCTCGACGATCTGGCGGCTGATGGCCAGCCCCAGTCCGGTGCCGCCGTACTTACGCGTCGTCGAGGCATCGGCCTGCGTGAACGGCGTGAACAGCCGTGCCTGCGCCTCCGGGTCGATGCCGATGCCGGTGTCGCTGACCTCGAAGCGCAGCACGACGTCCGCGTCGCCCTCGACGTGGCCGCTGACGTGGACGTGCACCGTGCCGCTGGACGTGAACTTGACGGCGTTGCCGAGGAAGTTGGCCAGCACCTGCCGCACGCGCCCCGGATCGCCCATGACCATGGCCGGCACGCCGGGCTCGATCACCAGGCCGCACTCCAGGCCCTGGCGGCGGGCGCCGTCGGCCACCAGATCCAGCGCGTCCTCGATCACCCCCGCCAGGTCGAACGACACGACCTCCAGGGAGATGCGCCCCGCTTCGCCCTTGGAGAAGTCGAGGATGTCGTTGATCACGCCGAGCAGGTGATCGGCCGACGACCGCACCGCCTCGGCGCACTCGCGTTGCTCGCCGGTCAGCTCGGTGTCGAGCAGCAGGCCGGTCATCCCCACGACGCCGTTGATCGGCGTGCGGATCTCGTGGCTCATCGTGGCGAGGAAGGCGCTCTTGGCCGCGCTCGCCTCTTCCGCGCGGCGCGTCGCGTCGGCCAGCGCCGCCGTGCGCCGGCGCACCCGCGCGTCCAGCTCGCCGACCAGTTCGTTGAGCGCGTGGTTGGCCCGCTCGCGATCCTGGAGCGCCGCCTCGAGTTCGACGCGGCCGTCGCGCAGGCGCTCGAGCATCGAGTCGAAGTCGGCCGCGAGCCTGGCCACTTCCGCAGGCGCGCTCTCGTGCACGTCGGTCCTCGCCACGGGGCCGTCGGCCGTCACCGTGCGCGCCGCCGACACCAGTTGCTCCAGCGGCGCGGTGACGCGACGCGAGGCGAACCCGAGCAGCGGGAGCGCGAGGGCCAGGCTGCCGAGCACACCCAACGTCGTGATCACGTAGTACTCGGCCACCGGCACCTGCACGGTGGTCACCGGGATGCGGGTGAGGACGGTCCAGCCGAGGCCGGGAATCGCCTGCCGCGCCGACCAGAACGACTGACGCGCCCCGCCATCAGCCTGGTGCGGCCTGCCGTCGGCGCCCGCCACTCGCACCCACGACGAGTCTGCCGCCGAGGCGAGCAGGCGCAGCCCGTCGGGGCCCTCGGACGCGACCACGTGCTGCCGTTCGTCGAGGATGACCGCCGACTGCGACGGCATGAGGATCTCGCGCATCCGGAGGGCGAGCCGTCCCAGGTCGAGCGAGCCTTCTGCAACGCCGTCAACGACGCCGTCGTGCCGCCGGCTGATCGGCGCGCTCAGCGCGACGATGGGATCGGAGCCGAAGCCACGGCCGCGGAACACCTCGGAGCGGTAGCCGGCTCCCGTGCGGAGCGGCACGCGGAAGTACTCGCGGTCGCCGACCGACCGGCTCCCGGTCGTGGCGATCGGCCGTGACGGCCCGCTCAGGCGCGACGACCCGGCGCGCGTGAGGCCATCGCGCCCGGCCACCAGCATCGTCAGGAAGCCGTCGTGCAGGCCGTGGTGCTCGAGCAGCACCGCCTGCACCTCCCCGTGGTCGAGGCCGACGTGCTCGAGCCGCTGCGCCAGCGACGCGACCGCGAGTTCGTGCAGACGGACGTACTCGCCGACGCGATGCGCGATCAGCGCGGCGCGGTCCGCGAGCGCCGCCCTCGCCTCCTGCTCGGCCCGCCGCATCTGCAGGCCGCCGAGCCCGAGTCCGAGCAACACGAGGGGGATGGTCACCAGCGGGACGGTGTGCACGAAGATGGCCGATCGGAGCCCGGGACGCTCCGTCGCCGGCGCCACGCCACCGAGCCAGCGGCGCACGGCGGGCTGCGCCCCGACCAACTGCGCGATGCCGATGTTGAGCAGGCCGTTCAGCGGCTGCTTGGCCAGCACCAGGAGCGTCGCCGCCGCCGTGACGCCCTGGGTCGAGCGATGCACCAGCAGGATGAGCGGGATCCCGAACAGCACCCAGTAGCCGACGCCGGCCAGCAGCGGCGACACCCGACGACGCGCGAGGCTCACGACCGCGAGCACCTCGCCGGCCGCGAGCACGGCCATCAGCCACGAGTGATACGCGAGGCACGTGCGCGCCGTGGCGAGGACCGCCGTCAGGGCGCCCCACCACGGGCCGAGGACCAGGCCGATGACCAGCGACACGGCGCCGTCGAGGCGCAGGACCATGTCACCGGCCAGCGGCGGGCCCCACGCGATGAGCGCGTCGCCGGCGGCGGCGCCGACGAGCGCTATCGCGAGATAGCGCGCCGACCGGATGCTGCCGCGATACGGCCGGAACAGGGAGCCCGGGGCGCCTGTGGGCTGAAGGTCCTGCGCTGTTTCGCCCCGGGTCACCCCCCTTCCATCGGCAGGGGGGAGAGGAACTGGAGGCGCGAAGGGCCCGGGCCTGCCGGCAAGAACCGGCGCTAGACCGCGAGACGCGTCGGCCCGTCGGTCACGTCGCGCGGCTGCCACTGCCGGAGGGCGTCGCGCAACTGCTCCTTCCGGATCGGCTTGGTCAGGTAGTCGTCCATCCCGGCGGCGCGGCAGCGGTCCCGATCCTCCTGCATGGCACCCGCGGTGAGCGCGATGATGACCTGGTGGCGCCCGTCGTCCTCGCCGGCCCGGATCCGCTGCGTCGCCTCGAAGCCGTCACACTCGGGCATCTGGCAGTCCATCAGGACGACATCGAACGGCAGGCGTCCGAGCATCTCGATCGCCTCCCAGCCGTTGCTGGCCACGTCGACGTGGTGCCCCAGCTTCTCTAGCATCTTCGTCGCGACCCGCTGGTTGACCGTGTTGTCTTCGGCCAGCAGGATCCGGAGCGGCGGCCCGATGGGCGCATGCTCGGCGGTGACGGTCGCCGATTCGGGGCGGGCGACGCCGAGCGCATCCGCCAGGGCGGCAAGGAGGTAACGCCGTCGGATCGGCTTGCTCACGAAGGCACTGAAGCCTGCGGCGCGCGCCTGCTCGGCGGCGCCCGGCTTCACGGTCGGCGCCACGAGCACGAGCGGGACGATGCGGCCGGCGGCATGGGTGCGGATGCGATCGCGCAACTCCAGCGCCGCGTCGAGGCCGTGCGGGGTGCCGACGAACACGACGTCGACCTGCTGGTCCGTCGTCGCCGCGGCGGCGAGGACCTCGACCGCGTCCTCGGCCGTCTCGACGCACGTCACCTGCATGCCACAGGCGGCCGCCGTGACGGCGATCATGTGGCGGTTGATGGGATGCGGGTCGACGCAGACCGCCCACCGGCCGGGGGCGAGTGCCGCCGGGGTGAACTCGCGCGGTGCGTCGGTCAGGCCCAACCGCGCGGTGAACCAGAAGGTGCTACCGACGCCCGGAGCGCTGTGCACGCCCACCGCGCCGCCCATCGTCTCGGCGATCTGCTTGCTGATCGCCAGGCCCAGGCCCGTGCCACCGTACTTGCGGGTCGTGGAGGCGTCGGCCTGCGTGAAGGGCGTGAACAGGCGAGCCGCGGCCTCGGGCGCGATGCCGATGCCCGTGTCGGTCACCTCGAACCTGAGGCGCGCCGCGTCCTCGTCGACGACGTGGCTGCTGACGTGCACGTGCACGGCGCCTGCGGCCGTGAACTTGACCGCGTTGCCGAGGAAGTTGACCAGCACCTGGCGCAGCCGGCCCGGGTCGCCGACCAGCATGTCGGGGACGTCCGGCTCGAGGATCACGCCACACTCCAGGCCCTTGCGGCGGGCGGCATCGGCCACCAGTTCGATGGCCTCCTCGACGACGGTCGGGAGGTCGAAGGGCACCGACTCCAGCGTGATGCGACCCACCTCGCCCTTCGAGTAGTCGAGGATGTCGTTGATCACGCCGAGCAGGTGGTCGGCCGATCCGCGCACCGTCTCGACGTACTCCCGCTGTTCGCGCGTCAGGTCGGTGTCGAGCAGGAGTCCGGTCATCCCCACCACGCCGTTGATCGGCGTCCGGATCTCGTGGCTCATCGTCGCCAGGAAGCTGCTCTTGGCGGCCGTGGCC
Source organism: Luteitalea sp. TBR-22 (assembly GCF_016865485.1). Classification (NCBI taxonomy): domain Bacteria; kingdom Pseudomonadati; phylum Acidobacteriota; class Vicinamibacteria; order Vicinamibacterales; family Vicinamibacteraceae; genus Luteitalea; species Luteitalea sp. TBR-22. The sequence goes on from NZ_AP024452.1 coordinate 4,088,460, forward strand.
GCCAGCGCCATGTCGCGGGCCCGCGCCAGCTCCACGGCCTGCAGCTCGATCTCGTACAGGTACTCGTCGCGCGCGCGCTCGGCGGCCGCCCCGGCGGCGTTGTCCTGCAGGAAGACCCACTGCATCGGTTCGCCCTCGGGGCTGAACACGCGCAAGCCGCTGACGACCACCGGCACGGACTGGCCGCTCGCGGCGCGCAGCTCCGTCGTGAGCGGCCGGAACATGCCCGTGGTCTCGAGTTCTTGTCCATGCGCGGTGATGGCCTCAGCGGGCACGCCGACCGCCTCTGGCCTCAACGAGTCGAGGGCGCCATCTTCCACCTGCAGCAGGGCGAGCGCCGTGCGGTTGGCCAGCACGGGCCGGCGGGCCGCGTCGGAGAGGATCATGCCGATCGGCGCGTTCTCGAACAGTTCCCGGAAGCGTGCGGACGCCAGCGACTCCTCGCGTCGGGCCTGGTCGCGTTCGTCGAGCAGCCGGCTCAGGTCCCGGTTGGTCGCCTCGATCAGGTCGGCCTGCCGACGACTGGCGGCGACATGCCTGACGCCCCCGCCGAGCGACGCGGCCAGGAGCACCCCGAGCAGCAGGACCAGGTGCGGCAGCGCCGAGGTCTGCTGGTCGAGCAGTTCCGGTGTCGGGGCCATGGCCAGGTCGACCGGGACGCGCCCCATCAGCAGGATCCGGCGAGCCGCGACGGGCGCGCCCGCGGCGAACTGCCCGTCGGCGCCGATGGCCACGCCGCCACTCCGGACGTGGTAGGCGTAGGACGCGTCGGCGAGTGGGGTCCGCAGCAGGCGGGCGAGCGCGAATGCGGTGGCCAGGAAGCCGGCTGGCCGGCCCGAACGGTCGAGGCGCTGCAGGAGGGTGAACCCCATCTCGCCGTCGAGCAGTTGCGTCGGTCCACGCAGGACCGGCTCGTGCGTGTCCAGCATGCCCGCGAGTGCGACCCGTTCTGCCGGGGTGAGGACCGCCAGCGCAGCGCGCACCCTGCCCTCGGCGGCCTGCGGCCGGACCCACGGGTTGGACAGGTCGTCGAAGCGGGCCAGCGTGATCGCGTTGATCCGGCCCTCTGCGTCGACGACGTGCTGGTTCGCGTCCGACAGCCAGAGCGCCGCCTCGAGTTCGTTCCCCGTCTCGATGCGCTTGCGCATCCGTTCGAGCGACCTGACCATGCCTCGAAGCTCCTCGTGCAGGGCGGCCTCGATGCGATCGAGCCTGGTCTCCTGCAGATGCGCCACGGTGGCGCGCTCCTGGGCAATCAGGACCAACGTCAGCACACCGCTCACGGCCACGGTGTAGGCGGCCACCGTCAGCGGCGCCCAGGCGCCCCAGTGCACCAGGCCGCGGCGCACCTCGTAGTGGAGCATCGCCAGGGCCACCAGAATCGATGCGCCGGCCATCTGCGGCGACATGCTCAACCGATGCAGCCACGGGTCGCCCGTGGTGTGCCCGGCATAGCTGGCGATGGTCGTCAGCGCCAGCAGGCCCAGGACCAGTGCGGTCGCAAGCGGCAACAGTCGCAGCCACAGCCAGAGCCGCGCCAGGCGGCCCGACCCCAGCCTGAGTCCCACCAGCGATACGAGGAAGATGGCGAGCGCCGATTGCGGATGGCTGCGCTGCAGCGGGTCGGCCGAAAGGCGCGCATCGAGCCACGTCACGGTGCCGGGCGACACCATCGAAGCCACGTGCCACACCAGGGCCGATGCCGCCAGCACCAACCCGATCCCGGCGGCGCCACGCGCCAGCGTCTGCCTCCCTCGTGCTGCCGCGAGCAGCCCGATGATGCCGAACGAGAACCCGAGGGCCGATTGGAGCCGGAACTGCTGCACGCCCGGCAGCGTGGGGACCAGTGCGGGCACGTGCAGGACGTGCCCGACCACGCCGGCCACGCAGACCAGGAGCGCGAGCGCCAGCAGGACCGTACTGACCAGATGCGGGCCCTGGCGCATGTCGGTGGCGGTCGGCGGTGGCATCGGCACGTCAGCCTCCACCCCGGAGGTGGAAACCGTATTGTCGGGAGCAATCGGCCCTCCACGGAGTTTCTTCAGGAATTGGCCGCGATTGGCGACACTCCACTTGCGACTGTCTCCATACCCCTCGGCCTTGCTACAGTGCTTGGCGCCGATGTTCCTTTCCTTGCCTGCCGCCGCGCTTCTCCTGGGCGCGGCACTTGCTGGCGCCGCGCTGGCCATGCTCGGGTGCCACTGGGCCGGCCGCGTCCGGCGCGCCCATGCGGCGCGCGTCGAGGCGATCGTCGCCCACTCGATCGACGCCGCGTACCGCCGCGACCTCCGCACCGACACGTACGACTACCTGAGCCCGGCCCTCGAACGTGTCATGGGCGTGCCTGCACCGGTCCTGCAGGCCATGCCCCTCGACGAGTTGATCGACAGGATCCACCCGGAGGACCGCGCCCGCGTCGGGACCGTGGTCGAAGCCAGCACCCGCATGCAGCGCGGCCGGGTGGAGTACCGCTTCCGCGCCGACTCGGGCGAGTACCGGTGGATTGCCGACCACTGGGCGGTGGAACCCGATGCCGAGGGACGCCCCGCGTTCCGCAGCGGCATCCTCCGCGACGTCTCCGAGCAGAAGGCCACCGAGGCGGCGCTCCGCGCCAGCGAAGCCCGGTATCACATGCTGTTCGACTCGATCGAGGACGGCTTCTGCATCGTCGAGGTGCTCCTCGACGCGCAGGGGGAGCCGCGCGACTATCGCTTCCTCGAAGCCAATCCCGCGTTCGACGGCGCGACGGGCCTGCGGGAGCCGGTCGGCCGCACGGCGCTCGAGCTGGTCCCGGGCCTCGACCGGTGGTGGGTACGCGCCTACGGCCGGGTGGCGCTCACCGGCGAGCCGGCGCGCTTCGAGAACTACGCGGCCGCGATGCAGCGCTGGTTCGACGTGTATGCGTTCCGCTTCGGCGATCCCGAAGCACGGCAGGTGGCGATCTTCTTCAAGAACGTCACCGAACGAAAGCGCAACGAACTCGAGCGGGCCGCCCTGCTGCAACGCGAACGGCACGCCCGCACCGAGGCCGAGCGGGCGAGCCGGCTCAAGGACGACTTCCTCGCTACTATCAGCCACGAGTTGCGCACGCCGCTCAACGCGATGCTGGGGTGGGCGCAGATCCTCGCGCGTGGTGCCGACGAGACGACCATCGCCCAGGGCCTAGGCGCCATCGAGCGCAACGCGTTGGCGCAGGCGCGGCTCATCGAGGACCTCCTCGACATGAGCCGGATCGTCACCGGCACGATTCGCCTCGACGTGCAGCCGGTCGACATGCGCCGGGTGATCGCCAACGCCGTCGAGACGGCGCGCCCGGCGGCCGAGGCCAAGGGGATCGGCATCGCGATCATGCTCGACGAGGGCGCGACGGCGGTGCGCGGCGACGCGACGCGCCTGCCGCAGGTCGTGTGGAACCTGCTGAGCAACGCCGTGAAGTTCACGCCGCGCGGTGGCGAGGTGCACGTCCGCCTCGAGGCCGCCGGCCCCGACGTCCGCCTCACCATCACCGACACGGGTGAAGGCATCGCCGGCGATTTCCTGCCGCACGTCTTCGAGCGCTTCCGGCAGGCCGACGCGTCGACCACGCGGATGCACGGCGGCCTGGGACTCGGCCTGGCCATCGTCAAGCAGATCGTGGAACTGCATGGCGGCCAGGTGAGCGCGCGCAGCGAGGGCGCCGACCGAGGCGCGACGTTCGTGGTGACCCTGCCACGGCAGCCGGTGGCACCGCCGGCGCCGCCGGACGATCACGAGGTCGGCGGGTTGCAGGCGTCGCATCCGCCGTCCACGCAGCCCGAGGTGAGCCTGGCCGACGTCACCGTGCTGGCGGTCGACGACGAACCGGACGCGCTGGCGGTGATCCGGCGGGTGCTGGAGGACCACGAGGCACGGGTGCTCACCGCGACCTCGGCCCACGAGGCGGTGACGCTGTGTGCGCGCGAGCACCCGCACGTGCTGCTGGCCGACATCGGCATGCCGCACGTGGACGGCTACGACCTGATCAAGCAGGTGCGGGCGCTGGGCGCCGAGGGCGGCGGCAGCGTGCCGGCCGCGGCCCTCACGGCGTTCGCGCGATCGGAGGATCGCACCCGCGCGCTCCTGGCCGGCTACCAGACGCACCTGGCCAAGCCGGTGCAGCCGGTCGAACTGGTGGCCGCCGTCGCGAGCCTCGCAGGACGCGTGTGACGCCCAGGCAGGGCGCGGCCATGGCAGCTGACGGCGGGGTGGGGCACCCAAGCCCTACCCGGTCCACTCGTCGGGCAACACCGCGCGGATCTGCGGCGCCGCGAGGGCCTTGCGCAGCGCATCCTGCTGCTCCACCGACAGCCCCGCGCGCGGGACCAGGCACGGCCCGCAGGGGATGCCCGACCACGTGAGCACCTGCTTGATGGCCGGGAACAACGGAAAGCGCAGCACCGCGGTGATGAGCGCGTTGACCGAGTCCTGCCGTTCGCGCACCTCGCTCCAGCGGCCGGCGCGCGCCAGCGCGTCGATGTCCACGAACTGGTCGGGGACGAGGTTGTAGAAGGAACCGATTCCACCGTGCGCGCCCATCAACAGGCCGGCAGCGAGCACCTCGTCACGGCCGTTGAACACCACCCGTCCGGGCTTGGCGATCGCCGACAGCACCGACAGGTCGAAGTCGGTGAACTTGACGCCGGCGACGTTGGGCAGCGCGCAGATCTCCTCGAGGTGGTCGAGGGTGCGAATCGCCGGGTACGCCTCCGGAAAGTAGTAGACGACCAGCGGCAGCGGGCTCGCCGCGGCGAGCGCCGCGTAGTACCGGCGCGCCTCGGGGAACCCGAAGCCCGGCCCGGCGGGCGGCAGGCTGCTGATCGCCGTCGCGCCGATGCGTCCGGCGTGCGTCGCGAGGTCGCGCGCGTCCTCGAACGACGCCGCCCCGACGTGGACGATCGCCGAATGCCCCGGCGGCGTGTTGGCGACAGCGATCTCGGCGACCCGGCAGCGTTGCTCCACCGACATCAGCAGCCCCTCGCCGGTCGTGCCGCAGATGTACGTGCCGTGCACGCCGGCGTCGAACAGGCGCGCCAGAAGGCGCTCCAGGCTCGTCGTCGCCACCCGCCCGTCTTCCTCGAAGGGCGTGATGAGCGCCGGCAGGATCCCCTTCAGTGCGTCCACGGTCGTGATCTCCTTGTCTTCCACAGAGGCAGGGCGGCGTGGTCGACCTCGATGGATGGGATGCCTTACCCTACCTGCCCTGCCTCACCCACGCGAGGTCGACGCGCGCGAACGTGAGGCGCTCGTACGCGCTCTGCTGCCCGCGCTCGTAGAGCACGCCGATGGTGCCATCGCGCAGCACCACGAGGCACGAGTACGCCGCGGGGCCCTCGTGCAGCACGCGCCAGAACGGCCAGGTCTCACCCTCGTCCTCGCTCAGGCGGATCGTCATGCGCTCGCGGCCACGCCCCGACGGGTTGGTGAACAGCAGGAGGGCGCGACCACCCGACTCGGTGGTCGAGTACCGTAGCAGGCTGGCCTGCGCCGGCGGCTCGGGCAGCGCCTCGTCGAAGCGCAACGGCCCGAGCGTCCGACCACCGTCGCCACTCACCGCGACGGCCCGCAGGTTACGTGGCCGCGGCGGGTGGTTGCGCATGTTCAGCATCAGGCGACCGTCGGCCAGTTCCACCGCCTGGCTCTCGTTGGTGCCCTCCGGGGCAATCGCCCCGATGCGCCACGAGGCGCCGTGGTCGTCGCTGTACACCACGTGCGACCGATGCGCCTGCGTGCCGGCCACCGCGTGGTTGGCCGGGATGACGAGGCGTCCGCCCTGCAACTGGATGCCGATGCCGGGGCCGGTGGCGTACCACGTCCAGTCTGCCTGCTTGGTGCTCGCCGTGATCTCCACCGGGGTGGACCAGGTGCGGCCCTCGTCGAGGCTCTTCAGCACCCAGACGGTGCGCGTGCCGGCCGACGTGCCCGCCAGGATGTCGCGCTCGCGGTCGGTGCCACGGTTGTGCGTGGTCAGCAGCCAGATGGTGCCGGTGTCGCGGTCGATCACGGGACACGGGTTGCCGAACGTGTTCGGGCCGTTGTCGCCGACGAGCATCATCGGCCCCCACGTGCGCCCGCCGTCCTCGCTGCGCCGCGACACGAGGTCGATGTCGCCGGCGTCGCCGGCGCCGCCCTTGCGCGCCTCGGCGAAGGCGAGCAACGCACCCGACGAGGTCGCGATGATCGAGGGGATGCGGTACGTGTGGTAGCCGCCCTCTCCCGACACGAACACGTCGACCTGCTCCGGATCGCGCCACGTTGCCGCGGCGGGCGGCTGCCCCGTCGGGGGCCGGGCCGGCTCGACGCCCACACCGCCGCCGAATGCCAGACAGGCAAGGAGCACGCCGGCCAGCTTGGTCATCGTGCCTCCGCGGCAGGCGCCGGCCAGGCGAGGCTCGCCAGGTAGCCGAGCGCGAAGGCCGCCCCCGTGCCGATGCCGGCGTACAGCAGGAAGTGCACGGGCGTGCGTTGCTGCACCCACCCGAGCACCAGCGCGCTGGCCACCAACCCGACGACAGCACCGGCGGCGTTGGCCCGCCGCGTGAAGATGCCGAGCGCGAAGATGCCCGCCAGGCCGCCGCCGAACAGGCCGAGCGCCTGCAGGAACACGTCCCACAGCGAGCGCACGTCCCAGGTGGCGAGCCCGAGCGCGCTGGCCGTGCCGGCAAGGCCGATGACGAGGGTGAGTTGGCGCGCCAGCCGCATCTGCGCCACTTCGGGGCGCGGCCCGCCGAGCCGTGCCGTGAAGTCGGTGATGATGGCGGTCACGATGCTGTTGATGCTGCCGCTCAGCGTCGACATCGCCGCCGCGAACACGCCCGACACGACCAGCCCCGACACTCCGGGCGGCATCTGCTGCGCGATGAACCAGGCGAAGGTCGCATCGGTGGGGGTGGAGGGATTCAGCAGGCCGGGGTGCGTCCGGTAGAAGGCGAAGAGCGCGCTGCCGACGCCGAAGAACAGCAGCGAGCTCGGCACGGCCATCGCGGCGCCCAGCCAGATCGCGCGCCGCGCCTGCCGCTCGTCCCGCGTCGTGAAGTACCGCTGGACCACCGCCTGGTCGGCCGTGTAGGGGACCAGGTGCGACACCAGGTTGCCGAAGAACACCACCCAGATGGACGCGATGGTGAGGTCGGGCGTCCACGTGACCATGTGGAACTTCCCTGCGGCCCGGCCGACCCCGATCACCTGTGCGGGATCGCCGCCGGTGCCGATCACGATCAACACCAGCGCGACCACCACGGCGCCGAGCAGCACCACCGACTGCAGCACGTCGGTCCAGATCACGGCGTTCATGCCACCGTGCAGCGTGTAGACCGTGCAGAGCCCGCCCATCAGCAGGATCGACAGGCGGATGTCCATGCCGGTGGCGGCCGCCAGGGCGAGCGCCGGCAGGTAGAGCACGATCGCCATGCGCGCCCACTGCAGTGCCACGAACGACGCGCTGCACAGCAACCGCACCGCGAGGCCGAACCGGTGCTCGAGGTACTCGTACGCCGTGGTCACCTGCAACGCGCGGAACCGCGGCAGGTAGAACAGGATCACCACCGGGGCGATCAGCACGATGCTCAGGTTGCCCGGCAGGTACGTCCAGTCCTCGGCGTACGCCTTGGCCGGGATCGCCAGGAACGTGATGGCGCTCAACTGCGTGGCGTAGATGCTCAGGCCGGCCGCCCACCACGGGACGCGCCGCCCGCCGAGGAAGAAGTCCTCGCGCGTGTCGTCCTGCCGGGAGAAGCGCCTGCCGATCCAGACCAGCGGGAGCAGGTATGCGGCCAGCACCAGGTAGTCGAGCCACCCGAAGGCCCGCGCCGTGACCACCAGCGTGGCGCGCGATACCGTCGCCGCGCGGTGCCCGGGCCGATCCTCGCCACCGGCCACGACGAGGCCTTCACCGTCGCGCACGGCGGCCGTGGTCACCAGCGGCGTGGGAATCTCCCCGATCGACGTCCAGGTGTCGGTGATGGCGTGGTACGCCAGCACCTGGCGGCTGAACCCGGGGTGCCGCTCCCGCAGCGTCGCCACCTGCGAGGCGAGCCCGCCATCGTCGCCTCCCAGCACGAAGACGTGCGACTGTCCCCACGGGACGGCAGGCGCCGCGACGACTGGCCTGGGCACCGGCGCGATGGCGGTCCACCCGGTCCGGGGCGTGAACCGCCAGGCGTCCACCAGGTACGTGCGCGCCGCGCGGCCGTCGGCCCCGGGCGCCAACGCGGCCCCGCTCATCACGTGGAGGGCGCCGGCCTGCGCGACGACGACGGGCAGGATCCGGCCGTCGCCGGGCAGCGGCGCGACCTCGCGCCACTGGGCTCCGGGGATGTCGAGGTCGAGCGCCCAGACGCGGCGGCTCGCCGCAGTGTCGGCGGGCGACACCTGCCCGCCGACCACGAACAGCGAGCGCCCGAGGACGGCGCCGCCGGCCATGGCGAGCGGCGTGGGCAGGGCCGGCAGTGACGCCCGCGTCACCCGCCCGTCGGCCAGCGTGAGCGCGAACGTGTCGGCAAGGTGCCTGGTCGCGTCGTTGCCGCCGACCACCACCAGGCGTGATCCGTCCTGGGCGACCGCGGCGTAGCCGAGTGGGCGAGGCAGCACGTCCGACGGCAGACGCTGCCACGCGGTGGCGCCGCGTGGCAGCAGGAACGCGTCGGCGTGCCACGTCTTGGTGCCGCCCGCGAACGGGCTGACGGGAAAGTCGGTGCCACCGGCAACGAGCAGGGCGCCGGCGAGCAGGCCCGTGACGTGGCCGCTGCGCGGCACCGGCACCGGCGGCAGTGACTCCCAGGCCAGAGTGGTGACCGGCGCCTGTGCGCGCGCCGTGCCGGCCAGCACGACGAGGGCGAGGATGGCAGCCGCGCCCGGCAGCAGAGCCCGGCAGGTCATGTGAGCGGGATGGTACTCCCGGGTCTCGGCTAGCGGGTATCGGATGCCTACTCGCCTCGCCGAATCCTGGCCAGCTTCTCCTCGTGCTCCCGCTCGAAGCGATCGAGGTCGCGCTTCAACTCGGCCTCGCGCTCGAGGGTCGCCTCCGGATCGAAGCGACCGGCCACGGCGGCCTGGTGCATGATGCGGCGCTGGGCGACACGGGCCTCGTGCTGGCGCCGGGCCTCGGCGATCTGCTCGCGTTGGGCGTCGGTCAGGGTCACCTGCGTGATCCCCCTGGCCTCGTCCTGCTGGCGCAGCTTCTCCATCACGAGTTCGAGTCGGCTCTTGGGAGGTCCATCGGTCATCCCCGCATCGTACTCCGGTGACGCCAGTGACATGCCGCCATGTCGCCCACCGCGACAGTGGAACGGGAAGCGCGGTAGCCTTGTGCGCATGGATGCGCCAGTCGTGGACCGTCCCTCTTCGCCTTCCCTGCCGCGGGCGCCGAGGAGCGCCGGCGCCGATCGCGTCCTCCTCGAAGGGCCGCACTCGCGCCTGAGGGAGCTTCGCCTCGTGCTCACCTCGGTGCGCGACTTCGTGCATGGCTTCCGCGTGCTGCACTTCGCGGGGCCGTGCGTCACCGTGTTCGGGTCGGCGCGCTTCGACGAGCACCATCGCTATTACCAGCTGGCGCGCGAGGTCGGGGCGGGCCTGAGCACGCTGGGGTTCACCGTGATGACCGGCGGCGGGCCGGGCGTCATGGAAGGCGCCAATCGTGGCGCCAAGGACGTCGGGGGCTTTTCGGTCGGCTGCAACATCCGGCTGCCGTTCGAGCAGGCGCCCAACCCCTACCTGGACCGGTGGCTCACCTGCGAGTACTTCTTCGTGCGCAAGGTGCTGCTCCTGAAGTACTCGTACGCCTTCGTGGCGCTGCCCGGCGGCCTCGGGACGCTCGACGAGCTGTTCGAGGTGCTGACCCTGATCCAGACGGGCAAGGTGCAGTCCTTCCCGGTCGTGCTCATGGGCCGGGACTACTGGGCGCCACTCGTCCGGCAACTCACCGAGATGGTCGGGGCGGGGACCATCGGCGCCAAGGATCTCGACCTCCTGCTGGTCACCGACGACGTGCAGGAAGCGCTGGCCCACGTGAAGGACCGGGCCATCACGCCGTTCGGGCTCAAGCCGCGCCAGTCGCCGCACCCGTGGGCGGTGATCGGCGAGCGCGGGCGACCGAGGCCCGCCTGAGGCGGCGTCGGCCTGGCCCGGGAGCGCCGGCCTGTCAGCGTCGGCCTACACGGGCATTTTCGCGGCTGCATCCCGGCCGGGCGGGCGTATATTTGGGAGGATTTCCCCATGGGGCCCAGGAGGGCGACACGATGAGTGGTGAGCAAGGCGAACTTTCACGGCGCGGGTTCGGGCAGCGCCTCGGCCAGGTGGCAGCGGCGGCGTCGGCACTCTCGGCGCTGAACGCCCCGGCGGTGCACGGCGCGGTCGGCGACACGATCCAGTTCGCGATCGTCGGCTGCGGCGGCCGCGGGACCGGCGCCGTGGTGGACGCGATGGCGACCAAGAACGGGCCGCTCAAGCTCGTCGCGATGGCCGACATCTTCGAGGACAAGCTCACGCGCAGCTACAAGTCGCTGCAGAACCGCATCGCCGAGAACATGGCCGTCAAGGAGGAGCACAGGTTCCTCGGCTTCGACGGCTACCAGAAGGCGATGGACGTGCTCAAGCCGGGCGACGTCGTGATCCTGGCGACGCCGCCGGCCTTCCGCTGGGTGCACTTCGACTACGCGATCAAGAAGGGCCTCAACGTCTTCATGGAGAAGCCGGTCACCGTCGACGGGCCGACCTCCAAGCGGATGCTCGAACTCGGTGAGCTCTCCGTGAAGAAGAACCTCAAGGTCGGCGTCGGCCTGATGTGCCGTCACTGCGACGCGCGCAACGAGTTGCTCCGCCGCGTGCGCGACGGCCAGGTCGGCGAGATCATCTCGATGCGGGCCTACCGCATGCACGGCCCGGGCGGGTCGGCCTTCACCAAGAAGCAGGTCAAGGGCGGCATCACGCCGCAGGTCGTCGGCGACGCCACGCAGCCGATGTCCGAGGTCATGTACCAGCTGCGCCGCTTCCACGGCTTCCTGTGGGCGTCTGGCGGCATGTACTCCGACTTCTACATCCACAACATCGACGAGTGCGCGATGATCAAGGAAGCCTGGCCGATCAAGGCGCAGGCGGTCGGTGGTCGCCACTACCGCGAGGACTACGTCGACCAGAACTTCGACACGTACGCCGTCGAGTACACGTTCCCCGACGGCACCAAGATGCACCTCGATGGCCGGACGATGACCGGTGCCTGGAGCGAGTTCGCCTCCTACGCGCACGGCACCAAGGGCCTGGCGGTGATCTCGTCGAAGGAGCACACCCCGGCCCGCAGCCGCATCTACAACGGCCACCTTCCCGAGGCCGGCAACCTCGCCTGGGCGTACCCCGAGAACGAGCGCAACCCGTACCGCGTCGAGTGGATCGACCTGCTCGAGGCCATCCGCAACGATCGGCCGTACAACGAGGTCAAGCGCGGCGTCGAGGCCAGCCTCGTGACGAGCATGGGGCGCATGGCCGCCCACACGGGCCGCGTGATCACCTACGACGAGATGCTGAACTGCCCGCACGAGTTCGCGCCCAACGTCGACAAGCTGACCGAGAACGGCCCCGCGCCGGTGATCGCCGGCCCCGACGGCCGCTACCAGGTGCCGATGCCTGGCCTGATCACCGACCGCGAGTACGGTCCGTTGCCCACCACGCCCACCACGACGGCGTCGGCGCAGCAGTAGGGCACGGCGGCACCGAGAGCCGCCGTTGCCAGGACACCGACGGGCGCGTTCCTCACGGGGCGCGCCCGTTGTCGTTCTTGGGCCTTGGGCCCTGGGCCTTGGGCCCTGGGCCTTGGCCTTGGGCCTTGGGCCTTGGCCTTGGGCCTTGGGCCTTGGGGCCTTGGCCTTGGGCCTTGGGCCCTGGCCTTGGGCCTTCCCCCTGTGCAACCGGAAGCATGGGTAACAGCTCAGACCGGATAGATGGGTGACACGTTCATGAGTGTGTGGGGGCGACGCGGCGCCCGTGCCACCCAGGCGTGAAGCGGCGCGTCTGCCGCCCTATGCGGCCCAGTTCGACCTGGAGAAAGCGGACGGTCCAATCCCCGCGGGGCGTTTCAACCAGGCCGACGAGCTCGCCCCGGAGGGCTTCGCTGACGAAGACCAGCCCGCCCTGCCACTTGATCTGCCCCGTGGGCCTCACGCGGCGAACCTGGTGCTGCGCGTCGTACCACGGGTCTTCGAGGCGCGCGGGGTAGGGCCGGGGCGAGGCGCGATAGCGCGTCGCGGGAGGCTGCAGGTCCAGGGCTCATGCGGACGCTCGTCGTTGAAGAGCCGCCGATGCGCATCGATACGCCGTTGCTGCGCGCCTGGGGTTCGCGCGGGCGGGGTGCTGGCGTCCTGCTGCAACGTCAGATGAAAACGCTCATGGCGGCCATTCTCCTGCGGCGCCCCGGGCGTGATGCGGTCGAGGGCAATGCCCGGCTTCAGCTACCACACCGCGAGCTGGGACAGGCGGCCCGCGCCCGTCGTGGCAAAGGGCGGCCCGTTATCGCTGCGCAGCGCCCGCGGCAGCCCGTACTCGCGAAAGGTGCGCTCCAGCCACGGGCGCACGCCGCGCGCATCCGGCGACGTCATACGACAGCACAGCACATCGCGACTCCAGGCGTCGGTGACGGTGAGCGGGTTGCAGCGCGTGCCGTCTTGCGTCCGAAACCAGCCCTTGAAGTCGATGCACCACACATCGTTGGGCGCGGTGGCGTCCGCCAAGGGCTGCGTGAGCGGCACCGGGTAGCGCGTCCGGCGCTGCGGCGGGGGCCATGGCGCGCCCGTGCTGGTGCGGCGCCCGCGAGCGGTCGCCGAGCCCCGTCGCCGGCGCGGGCTCGTACCGCTCGACCCACTTGTAGGCCGTCTTGCGACTGATGCCGTACCGGGCGGCCAACCCGGTCATCGTCCAGTCCTCGCGCAGCCAATCCGCGATGAACGCCACACGCTGATCCGTGGGACAGGTCTCTTTCCAGGGCATCGCAGGACCGACCTCCTGCCTCCCTCGTACCTGTCACCCATGCATCCGGTCCACTCTGTTACCTATGTAACCGGTTCAGCCCCCCCTTCCCCCTTCCCGCTTCCCCCTTCCCCCTTCCCGCCCTGCCTTCTTTCCTTCTCCCCTTCTACTCTTCTACTCTTCCCCTCATGTCTTCACTGCGCGGTCACCGCGCCCTGATCACCGGCGCCACGCAGGGCGTCGGCCGCGCCATCGCGGTGGCGATGGCGCGCGCCGGCGCCGACCTCGTCCTCCACGGCCTCCGCATCGACGCGCAGGCCGAGCAGACACGCGCGCAGTGCCTGGCCGCGGGCGTGCAGGTGGCGATGGTCGAGGGCGACCTCTCGTCACAGCCGGTCGAGGCCGCCACGCGCCTCGCCCGCGACGCTCACGCCGCAATGCCGGGCATCGACCTGCTCGTGAACAATGCCGGGGCGTACCTCGAGGACGCCCACTTCCTCGACGTCACGCCGGAGGCCTTCGCGCGCACCATGCGGCTGAACGTCGAGGCGCCGTTCTTCCTCACGCAGCAGTACGCGCGACGCTGGGTGGCCGAGGGCACGCAGGGGCGCGTGCTGTTCACCGGCTCGATCAACGGCCGGCTGGCCGAGCAGAACCACGCCGCCTACGACACGTCGAAGGGCGCCGTGGAGATGATGGTGAAGACCCTGTGCGTGGCGCTCGCGCCACACGGCATCCGCGTCAACGGCATGGCGCCCGGCCTGGTGCGGACCCCGCTGACCGACGCCTTCCTGTCCGATCCGAAGGCCATGGCCTGGATGCAGATGCACACGCCCAACGGCGCGGTGCCGGGGCCGGACGTGTGCGGCGATGCGGCCGTGTTCCTGCTCAGCGACGGGGCCTGGCACGTCCACGGCCAGATGCTCCTCGTCGACGGCGGCATGAGCGCCTGGCAGCAGCCCGACGTCCCGGCCTGAACGTCCCGAGGTCAGCCCTGCCGCCAACGCCGCCGGGCGTCACTGTTCCTTGACGATGCCCTTCGGTGCGCCGGTGGTGCAGTCGATGCGCAGCAACTCGTTGGCGCCCACCCCGTACTTGCCGGCGGGCACCCGATAGTCACCCTGGCCGTTGCGCGACCGCACCAGTTGCACGGTCGTCTTGTCCTGCAGGTCCATCATCGGCGAGAGGCAGGCGGTGCTGAGGTTGGGCGTCCCGTCATCGCGCACGAACGTGCCCGGCGTCCCCGTGGCCGGCCGCACGATCGTCTCGGGCGTCGTCTTCAGGCCGTCCTTCACCGTGGCACACCCCCCGGAGGCCGCCAGGAGCACCGTAGCGGCAAGCACGCGTACACGCATCGTCGTCTCTCCCTCTGTTGGTCGGTCAGGCGCGGTGGCCCGCCTCGTGGTCCGCGCAAGGAAGAATCGGCCAGCAGGCGGCGCGACTGCAACCCCGAGGCCCATCGGCCCGCCTCGCCGGTCGGCGCGCGCTCGCCAGGGCCGGCCCAGGGGCCGGCGGGCGACGGCCGGCGCGGGTGTCCGGCCACGGTCGGCGGCTCGCCGTGCAACGCAGGGGAGGGTCAGTGTCGTTACACTAGCCGACCATGCCTGAACGACGGGGAGTCCTCCAGCGCCTGATCGACGTGCGCCCTGGCGAGGTGGCAGCGCTGCTGTGGGCATCGCTGTTCTATTTCTGCGTGCTGTGCGCGTACTACGTCATCAGGCCCATCCGGGACGACATGGGCGTCGCGGGCGGCGTCGACAACCTCCCCTGGCTGTTCACGGGGACGTTGCTCGGCATGGCGCTCGCCAATCCGCCGTACGCGGCGCTGGTGTCCAGGCTGCCCCGCCTGCGCTTCATCACGCTCACCTACCGGTTCTTCGAGACCAACCTGCTGGTCTTCTTCGGGCTCCTGCTCGTCACGACGGCCGCGCAGCAGATCTGGGTCGGCCGGGTGTTCTTCATCTGGACGTCGGTCTTCAACCTCTTCGTCGTCTCGGTGTTCTGGGCCTTCCTCGTCGACGTCTTCACGCGCGAGCAGGGCGCGCGGCTGTTCGGCTTCATCGCCGCCGGCGCGACCGTCGGCGCGATGAGCGGCTCGGCAATCACGGCCTCGCTCGTGTCGGTGCTCGGCTCCACGCCCCTGTTGCTCGTCTCGGTGGCGCTCCTCGAGGTGGCGGTCTTCTCGATGCGTCGGCTCTCGGCCATCGCCACCGACCTGCGCACCCGCACGGGCACGGCGGCCGAGGAGGCGCCGATCGGCGGGGGCATGCTCGCCGGCCTGTCGCACGCCGTCGGCAACCCGTACCTGCTCAACGTGAGCGTGTACATGCTGCTCTTCGCGATCACGTCGACGCTGCTCTACTTCCAGCAGGCCGACATCGCGTCGAAGGCCTTCACCGACCGGGCGGCGCGCACCGCCTTCTTCGCGCGCATCGACCTCGTGGTGAACGCGCTCACCCTGGTCACCCAGCTGTTCCTCACGAGCCGGATCCTCAAGGCGCTCGGCGTCGCGCTCACCCTGTCGATCCTGCCGCTGCTCAGCGTGATCGGGTTCGCGTGGCTCGGTGCCACGCCGACCATCGCGGCGATCGTCGTCCTGCAGGTGGCCCGACGCGCCGGCAATTTCGCCATCGCACGGCCGACCCGCGAGGTGCTGTTCACCGTGCTGCCGCGCGAGGACAAGTACAAGGCCAAGAACTTCATCGACACGGTCGTGTACCGGCTCGGCGACCAGGTCGGCGCGTGGGCGTACGCCGCCCTGGGGTGGCTGGGCCTCACGTTGTCGGGCATCGCCTGGGTCGCGGTGCCCGTGTCGGCCGTGTGGCTGGCCAACGCGTTCTGGCTGGGGCGCCGGCAGGAGCGCCTCGCCCGAGCCGCGGAACCGCCGCGATGACCGGCGCCGATGCCACTCGGTCTTCCTGCGTCCGGTAGGGGCGGCGGCCCAGGCCCCGCCCCTGCCTCGCTCCTGGTGTCCCATGGTGATTCGTGCCGCCACTCGTGATGACGTGCCGGCCCTCGGCCGGCTCGGCGCGCAGTTGATGCGCCAGCACCACGCGTTCGACCCGCAGCGCTTCCTCGCGCCCGGTGACGCGCCGGAGGCCGGCTACGGGAGGTTCCTCGGCAGCCAGCTCGACGACCCTGACGCCTTCGTTCACGTGGCCGAGGACGAGGGACGCGTCGTCGGGTACGTGTACGCAGGCATCGAGCCGCTGTCGTGGAAGGAGCTGCGCGACGAGTGCGGGTTCGTGCACGACCTGCTCGTCGAGGAATCGGCGCGCGGACAGGGGGCAGGGCGGGCCCTGCTCGAGGCGGCGGCAGCGTGGTTGGTGTCGCGCGGCATGCCACGCGTGATGCTGTGGACGGCGTCGCAGAACCAGGCCGCGCAACGCCTGTTCGCGCACGCGGGCTTCCGGCCGACGATGATCGAGATGACGCGCGAGTCGTAGCGGCCATGCGCCTCCCCTCGCTGCCCGGCCTCGTCATCGCCACTGGCATGGTGGCCGCCTGGCTGGTCGGCTGCGCGGCACCGGTGCGCATGACGACCGCGTCGGCGCCGTCGCATGGCTGTCGCGCGGCGCCCGACGGCGCGGTCGCCTGGGTCCATCCCGTCGATCCGGAAGAGCGCGAGGCGCTCGACGCCCGCTGCGCGCCCCTGGCGCCGCCACTGGTGCGCGTCGGGTCGACGCCGGCAAGGCCCGCCTCACGGGTCATGGTCGCTACCTGGAACATGCACGACGGACGGGGCGACATCGTCTCGCTGGCCCGCGACCTCCTGGCAGGCGCTGGCGAGGCGCCGCCCGACGCCGTGATCCTGCTGCTGCAGGAACTCGTGCGCGCCACCGCGGTCGCCACCGCCGGCGGAGGCGGCCGGGACACCGGCGTGCGCGACGTGCCCACGGTGGTCGTCGACCTCGGCTGGCACCTGGCGTACGTGCCGGCCAAGCGGAATCGCCTCGAGCCGGCCGGCGCCTCGGCCGCCGATCGCGGGACGGCGATCATGTCGACCCTGCCCATCGCGGATCTCGCCGCCATCGAGCTGCCCGTCGAACGCCAGCGGCGCGTCGCGCTGTCGGGCCACGTGCGCGCGACGACGCGCGACGGACGTCCGTGGCGCCTGCGCGTCGTCAGTGTCCACCTGGAGAATCGCTCCGGCATGCGCCGCGTGTGGGTGCGGGCCGGCGCGAGCCGCACGCGCCAGGCGGAGGCCCTGCTCGAGGCGATCGGCTTCGACGCGCATCCTCCCGAGGCGGCCGACGACGGCGTCGTCCTCGCCGGCGACTTCAACACCTGGCTCGGTGACGACGAGCAGGCCTTGCGCCTGCTCAGGGAGGCCTTCCCCCACGGGCCACCGAGTGACCCTCGCCCGACGATGGAGAACGGCTGGCGACTCGACCACGTCTTCGTGCGACTGCCGGCGGGTGTCACCGCCGCGCATCGCCGCCTGGAGTCGACGTACGGCTCCGATCACTTTCCCGTCGTGACGACCCTCGACTTCCACCGCCTCGATTGACCGCGGCCCGCCGCCGCCCTGACCCGGAGTGCACGAGTGAGACGACCGCCTGCTTCAGCCCTTGCCGCCCTTGTCCTCGCGCTGGCGTGCGCCACTCCGGCCCTCGCCCAGGCGCCTGCCGAGGCGCCTGCCGCGCCACCGGCTGCAGCACCTGCGCCGCTCGTCTCGCCCGAGGTGCACGCCGACGGGCGCATCACGTTCCGTCTCCGCGCCCCGAACGCGACTGCCGTCGCCGTGTCGCGCGCTGGCGCGCCGCGCCTGCCGATGGCCCGCGACGACCAGGGTGTCTGGACGGCGACCACGGCGGCTCTCGAGCCCGACATCTACCAGTACACGTTCAACGTCGACGGGCAGTCGCTGCTCGACCCGATGAACGGCTGGATCGCGCCGAACCTCCTGAACCCGTCCAACATGGTGCGCGTGCCGGGCCCCGCCTCCGGCCAGGACCAGCGGCCGTGGGATGTCGCCGACGTGCCGCGCGGCCAGTTGCATCGTCACTTCTACAAGTCCGCGCGGATCGGCGACCACCGCGACTACTACGTCTACACGCCGCCCGGTTACGCCACGGCGCGCGCCACCACCTACCCCGTGCTGTACCTGCTGCACGGGTTCAGCGACGATGCCAGCGGGTGGACGTCGGTGGGCCAGGCGCACGTGATCTTCGACAACCTGATCGCGCGCAAGGCGATGGTGCCGATGGTCGTCGTGATGACGCTCGGCTACGGCGCACCGGAGATCGTGACGCGCGGGGCACGATCGCCGCAGCTGCGCATGAAGAGCATGGAGGGCTATCGCGATGCGCTGTTCTCCGAGGTGATCCCGGCGATCGAGCGTGACTACCGGGTCGATGCCCGTCGCGAGGCGCGGGCCATCGCCGGGTTGTCGATGGGCGGCGCCGAGACGCTCTTCGTGGGCCTGAACGCGATCGATCGCTTCGCCTGGATTGGCGCGTTCAGCGCCGGTGGGCTCGGGCAGCCGTCGGAGCTGCCGCAGATGTTTCCCTCGCTGAACGCCGCCGCCGGCAAGCGGCTGAAGCTGCTGTGGATCGCGTGCGGCACCGAGGACGGCCTGATCGAGGCCAACCGCCAGGTGCATGCGTTCCTCACCGAGCGCGGCGTCGCCCACGAGTTCGTCGAGACGCCCGGCGCGCACACGTGGATGGTGTGGCGCCGCTACCTGAGCACGTTGGCGCCGCTGCTCTTCCGGTGAGGCGCGCCTCCTGACGCCTGACGCGTCACGCCTGACGCGTCACCGGATCTCGTTGTTGGCCCGGGCGGCGGCGTTGGGCAACAGCGGCGTCAGCCATCCGAACCCCACCTCGCTGGTCGCGCGACGGACCTCGCCCGTCGCGCGATCGCTCGGGCCGGGCAGCAAACGCCCGGCGATGATCGCCTTGACGCCGGCCGCCAGTTGCGGGACGAGCGTCTCGGCGATCTCGGCCAACCGGAACTGCAGGCCCGGCGTCGCGTGCGCGCGGCCGGCGACGCACGCGTCGACGAGTTCGCGTGCGGCCCGGGTGCCCGACATCGACGTGAGCGGCGTCGCCACCCCGGCGCCGAACCAGAGCGCCTCCTTCTCGTGCTGCCCTCGCACCAGAATCTTGCCGTGCGAGCCCGTCCGCATCAGGCCGGGCGTGGCGGTCGTCACCAGGACGCCGTCCTTGTGGAGTTCGGCGCGCAGCGTCTCCGACAGGCCGACCAGCGCGAACTTGCCGGCCGAGTAGGCGGCCAGGTGCGGGACGCCGACGCGTCCGCCGAACGACGAGATGTTGAGCAGTCGCGCCCCGCCCGGCGCCCGCCGCAGGAACGGCAGCGCCTCCCGCGTGAGGTACAGCGGGCCCCAGAAGTGGGTGTCGAGCGACTCCTGGAAGTCCTCGAGCTGCGCGTGCTCGAACGGCGCGGCCTGGATCACGCCGGCGTTGTTGACCACGACGTCGAGGCGACCGGTGCGGCCGACGACGAGCCTGACGAGGTCGGCGACGGCGCGCGGATCGCGCACGTCGCAGCACTCGGCGATCACGTCCAGGCCGCTGGCGCGCAGTTGGTCTTCGGCACGGCCGATCTCGGAAGGAGTTCGCGACACGATCGCCAGGCGGGCGCCGCGGCGCCCGAACTCGCGCGCCAGCAGCAGGCCGAGACCGCGGACTCCGCCGGTGATGAGGACGGTGCGGCCCCGCAGTTGGTAGGCGTGCGCCGCGCGCCACCATGCGGTGGCCGCGACGGCCGCGGCCAGCCCGCCGAGC
The DNA here is from genome assembly GCF_016865485.1 of Luteitalea sp. TBR-22. NCBI lineage: Bacteria > Pseudomonadati > Acidobacteriota > Vicinamibacteria > Vicinamibacterales > Vicinamibacteraceae > Luteitalea > Luteitalea sp. TBR-22. The sequence continues at coordinate 4,108,178 of NZ_AP024452.1, forward strand.
GCGACCAGGGCGGCATGGTCGGACCCGTGCGGACGCGATCCGGAGCCTGTCGACCGAGGTGCGTCGGCGGCCATGTCGTGTGCAATGCCGGAGATCATGATGGGGGTCGTGAAGCAAACCCACGGCCAGTGGTATGGTGCGGCTGCTCGACCGTGATTGCCTTCGTCGCCCTCAGCTGCGCCCTCCTCCTCGCCTTCGTCCTCTGCTGCGTCGTGCTCGGCTGGAGCCTCGACGTGTACAACCCGCCGGCGATGCCCGCCGACGTCGCGCTGGTGTTCGGCTGCGGCGAACCGTGGAAGGCGGACGCGCGCCTTCGACAGGCGCTCGCGGTCCATCAGGCGGGCCTGGCGCCCCACCTGATCGTGAGCGGGGGCGTGCGCATGCCGGGTCGCGCCACCACGGAAGCCGAGTGGTTCCGTGACTGGCTCGTCGAGCGAGGCGTGCCTCCCGAGCGCGTCCACCTCGAGAACCGCGCGACCAACACCGCCGAGAACGCCGAGTTCAGCTGGCCGATCCTGGAGGCACACGGCTGGCGCCGCGTGATCCTGGTGATGTCGGACTTCGAAGGCCTGCGTGCCCATCTCACGGCGCGCCGCGCATGGCTGGGGAAGGACGTCACCCTGTACGACATGCATGCATCGTCGGCACCACGGTGGTCGCGCTGGGGGTGGTGGACGTCGGCCGAAGGCTGGCGCCTGACCAACCACACCGTGCCCAGGCTCTTCCGGTACGGACTGCTGCCCTATCTCTGGCGCCGCTGATCGGGATCCGACCAGTCCATCCTCCACGCCAAGCGAGGAGCCAGCGACGCCCGTGGGCGTCGCTGGCCGGGACTGCGGTAAGAACTGCGTATGAGGAAGGGCTCGGTCGCGATGATGAGCCGCGAACGCTGCACGCGTCCGCGTTCACTACGCGAGAGAGCTCACGCGCCCGGACGGGGGCAGGACGCCTCCGTCCGAGCCGTGGGGCGGGGAGGGTTCGACTAGAGCTGCTGTCCCCGCGACGGCAGGCTCACGTTCAGCGGCGTCACCTCGCCTGCGGTCACGGTGACCTCGGTCGAGAACGGCGCAAAGCCGGGCTTGCGGATGTCGATGCGCACGCGCCCCGCGGGCACCCGCACCTCGAGTGGACGACCGTTGCCGGGAAGCGTCCACGGCTGGCCATCGATCACCACCTCGGCGTCGGCCGGCTGCACACGGATCACCAGCAGGCCGGCATCGCCGGCGACGCGATCCGACTCCTGTGTACGAGGCGCGCGCGTCGGCGGTTCCTGGCCCTGGGGCGCATTCGGATCGCCGGGCAGTCGATTGGTCGCCGGCTGCGGGCGCGCCGGCGGCGACGGCCGCTCGTCCTCCGGCGCACCAGCCGGCAGCTTCTCCATCGTGTGCTTCACCTTGAGCGTCGTGCCAGGCGCGACGTACGCGTTCATCACCTGCTTCTTGTGACCTTCGAGATAGAACGCGATCTCGTGCGTCCCCGGCGACAGCGTGAGGCTCTGGAACACCCCGTCGTACTGGTCCACGATGCCAGCGAGTGCGCCGTCGATGTACACCTCGGTGTTGCGGGGCTGCACCATCAGGCGCGCTTCACTGGTGATGCCCCAGATGGCGTACGGCGGGGCGTAGAGCGCCGGCGCGCCCCACCACCCGAACCCGGGCCACCACATGCTGCTCGCGTAGCCGGGCCCCCACCAGCCAGGTCCCCACCAGCCCCAGGCGCCGTAGCCCCAGTAGCCGCCCCAGCCCCAGCCGAGGCCCCAGCCGCCCCAGTAGCCCGGATACCCGTAGACCGGACGGTAGCCGCCGCCATAGTGGCCCCCTCCGCCGGGGTAGCCGGGACCACCGCGGGGCACCGCCATCCGTCCCGTGCCTCCTCCGGGGGGCATCGCGTGGCCACCGCTGGGTCCACCGCCAGCAGGCCCGCCACGAGGAGCGGCGCCACCCCCACCTCCACCACCGCCGCGGCCCCCTCGCTGCGCCAACGCCTCGTCGGCGACGAGCGCGAACGAGGCCACGACGGCAGCAGTCACCACCAGACGTCTGATGTTGTTCATCACGGGCGTGCTCCAGGAAGAAAGCATCGACCAGTGCAGAGCAAGAGCGATACCAGCTGATGTGTCACCGCGGGCAGACACCGCGGCGTGTACGCGAGCGAATGCGGCAGCCATCGCTCCTCGCGGTGTCCCTTGTGGGCGACGGGCCCACCGGCGTGGCAACCATGAGGAGACGCTCTTGGGCGCGGGCGAGGCGCCGCTGGCCGGGCATGCCCCCCGCGCCAGGGAAGGGCGTCAGTCGTTGCTGAATGTCAGCACGTACTCCGAGACGCCGGCCATGAAGAAGCGGACCACCTCGCCGGCCTCCTTGTCCGTGCCCACGCCGGGCTCGAGACCGACCACCTGCGGGTACCACTCGCCGCCCGCGAGGATGCGCGCCGGGGCCGTCCACTTCTCCGGCTCGGCGAGCGTCGGCGAGAACGCCACGTAGATGCCTTCCTGTCCGAAGCCGGGCGTCCGCGCGCGGTTGAGCAGCATCACGTACTGCCCGAGGTGAGCGTTCCAGTGCACCGACGGCCCCCAGAAGACGTCGGCGCTGTCACCATCGTGCAGCGAATCGGTAGCCTCGAAGATGGAGATGCCGGTCGGATAGGCATACCCCGCGAAGTCACCCTCGTCGGTCCAGGTCGACTCGACCGGTCGCCACACATGTCCGTCCCAGATCGACGGACGGCCCGTCGGCGCGTCCCGATCGGCCCAGGGCAATCGGGCCAGCGCCACGCCCTGCCCTTCCAGACCCGGCGTGTACTGCGAGTAGAGCAGGTACACGTCGGCGCGGTCGGGCGAAAGCAGGACGCTGAAGTCGCCGACACCGCCGGTGAAGTACTGGTTCGTGCTGCCGCAGTCTGCGGCCGGCGACTCGAGCACGATGCCGAGATTGGTCCACGAGCGTCCCTGGTCGGTCGAACGGGCCGCACCGATGCGTGGCTGCACGCGGCCATCGGCCGGGCACGCCGTCGCCACCTCGTTGTGGTAGTACCCGTACCAGGTGCCGTCGTCTGCCTTGACGACGGCTTCCATCCAGGCCCCGCCGTCGGGCCATACGTCCCACTGCGCTGCCTCACCCACCACGATCTCGCCGATGCGCTGGCCCGAAGACACGCGGGCCGCGCCGGCGAACGAGGTCATCACGAACACGCGCGACTCCCCGTCCACGGCGTCCCACACGACCGGGCTGTTGCTGTCGACGATGGGTTCGCCGGCCAGCACGAGCGCCTGCCTCGCAGCCGCCCCGAGCGTGGCCTTCGGCGGATGACGCTGCCCCTGCGCCGCGGCCGGGCCGACGGCGAGCACCGGGAGGAGGCCGACGAAGGCGAGGGTGCGGGGGCGGGCGAACGCGTGGGTCACGTGGAGCCTTCCAAGTCGAGGGCGGGACAATGCGCCCCGGGGCACGGGGGCAGTGGGTCTGGGAGTCACTACGACTCACACGTGGCAATCGTGTGGCGAGCGGATGAAAGCCCACGGTGACCCGACAGCAGCGGCCCTGCCCGTTCGCCCTCTTGCGACCGGCCGCGGATCGCTGTACGTTGCTATCTCCGCTTCAAGGCTGGCGTGACGGAGGGACGGGGACCCTGCGCGGCCAGCGCGTCCACGCGTCTTCGGGATGGTGTGTCATGGGTACACGCGTTTCGGCGTCGATGCTGCGGCCGATGGCAGTGATGGGATGGTTGTGCGTGATGGCGTCACCGGTGCTCGCCCAGGCCCCGGCCGCGCCCGCCGAGGCCCAGGTGGCCGAGGCCACGCCGACGTCCCGGCTGATCCAGTCGGTCTCGTTCTCTCCGGTGGTCGCCTTCGCGGGCTCCGACATGCGCATCGTCGTGCGCGTGCAACCGGAGGCTGGCAACCGGCGCCTGCAACTCTCGGTGGACGCCGCGACGTTCTACGCCAGCACCGAACGCCAACTCGATGGACTCGACGGGGCGCGCGCCCACACGTTCAACCTGAAGGAACTGCCGGCGGGCGATTACCAGATCGTGGCGACGCTCGAGGGTTCCGATGGCGTCCGGTCCCGGGTGACGCGGTCCTTCAAGGTCATGGGCGAGGACGACACCCAGTTGCAGGCCGACCCGCGGCCGACGCAACAGCGCCGGCGCGGGCGCACCAACTGAAGGACTAACGCTCACTGGCCAGGGCCGGGGGCACCTGCTGAAGGTGTCCCCGACCCCGACCGCCAGCGACGGGCGTCAGCAGCGTCGCCTCACGCTCCCGCCGGCGCGCGCCTGCGTCCTCGTCCACCCCGATGTGGTGGTGATAGACGAGTTCCCCGCCGAGCCAGCCTCCGGCACCCAGCAACGCCGTGCCGAGCAGCGAGAGCGCAAGGCCGGATCGACTCGTGGCGCCGTCACGTCCTCGCTCACGTCGGGCGAGCAGGAACGCCAGCAGGGCCGAGCCGTTGATCGCGGCGTGCCACGTCGCCTGGCGCGATGCCGAGGTGCCGCGCGGGACCGTCCCGACGTAGTCGATCAGGCCGGGGACGGCCGCGGCAGCACCGGCGAGCAACCCGGCGTCCAGCAGGTGCCCGGCCGTGCGACCGTACGCGCCCCGCGTCCGGGAATCGAGCACGTCGAACATCGTCGACACACTCAGCAGCGCGAACGGATACGGAATCAACATCGGATGGACCGGGTGACCTGCCAGGCGGGCGGTACTGCGCATGGTTGTGCCTCCTCGTTGCGGGCAGCCTCAGCCGGCTGCCCGTCGCCAGGGTCCTCTGGTGCACGACCCGTACCCACGCCGCGGCTCGGTGTGGCCCGCACCTTGTATGGAGGAGGGCAGGAGATCGACATGCACTCGAGTCGAGAAGCTGCCCCTGGCGTCGCGTGGATGCGCACGGGCATCGTGAACGTGGCCTTCGTCGAGCCGGAACCGCGGGATGGAAGGTGGGTGTTGGTGGACGCCGGACTGCGCGGCTGGGGCGAGGCCATCCTGTCGGCAGCACGGGCCAGGCACGGCGATCGCCCGCCGAGCGCCATCGTCCTGACCCACGGGCATTTCGATCACGTCGGCGGACTGGACACGTTGCTGCGCGTCTGGGACGTGCCGGTGTACGCCCATCGGCTCGAACTCCCGCACCTCACCGGGCGCCGTGCGTATCCGCCGCCCGACCCGACCGTGGGAGGCGGGCTGCTGGCGTGGAGCGCGCGCCTGTTCCCGACCCACCCGATCGACATCCGGACGCGTGTGCTGACGTTGCCCGAGGACGGCAGCGTCCCACCGCTGCCGGGTTGGCGCTGGTGGCACACGCCCGGTCACACCGATGGACACGTGTCGCTGTTCCGCGACACCGATCGCGTGTTGCTGTCGGGCGACGCGCTGATCACCGTCAGGCAGGAGTCGGCGCTGGCCGTCCTCGGGCAGACCCCGACACTGCACGGGCCGCCGGCGTACTTCACGTCGAACTGGAGCGATGCGCTGGGGTCGGTGCGCGACCTCGCCGACCTGTCCCCCAACGTACTCGTGCCGGGCCACGGTGTGCCGATGAGCGGCCCCTCGCTCACCCACGGACTGCGTCGGTTCGCGGACGGTTTCCACAAGGAAGTGCCTCGCCATGGCCGGTACGTGCAGACGCCCGCCTGCCGTGCCGAGGACGAGTCCTGGCGATTGCCACCCGACCCCTGGCCCGACGCGCTGCGCCGCGGAGTCGCCGGTGCGGCTGCGGCAGCCGCCGCGGCATGGTTCTGGTACGGCCGACGGACGCGGGCCGCGAGCCGGCGTCGGCGGGTGACCCCATGAGGGGCGGACCCGTCGCGCGGCCCGAGGAGTCTGAAGAGTCGATGTCCACCTCCACCGCCGCTCGCGGTATCGACAGGTCGTATGCGCTGGCGTGGTACGCGCGCAATCGCGCCCGCACGGCGGCGCTGTTCGACGTCCTGGCTCCGGGAACGCTGTACCAGCAGCCCATCAGCCAGCGCCATCCCATCGTGTTCTACGTGGGACATCTGCCGGGCTTCAGCCTGAACACGCTGGTCAAGCGCGGCCTTGGACGACCGGGAATCGATGAGGCGCTCGAGCGCCTGTTCGCGCGCGGGATCGACCCTGATGACGCCGGGCACGATGCGTCGGCGTTCGTCTGGCCCGACGAGGCGACGGTGGCGGCGTTCGTGCGCGAGGCGGATGCGCGGGTCGTCGACGCGCTCGAGACCGCGGACCTCGACCAACCCGGGCACCCGCTCATGGATCGCAGCGAGGCGGTGTACGCGATTCTCGAGCACGAGGCGATGCACCAGGAGACGCTCCTGTACATGTGGCATCGCCTGCCCCACGACGCCAAGCGCGCGCCGCACGACTACGCCCTGCGCACCACGCCAGGCCCCGTCGCCCAGGGTGACGTGCAGGTCCCGGCCGGGATGGCGAGGCTGGGCGCGCGGCGTGGCGAGATTCCCTTCGGCTGGGACAACGAGTTCCCCGGTCCCGAGGTGGAGGTCCCCGCCTTCCGCATCCAGCGCCTGAACGTGACCAACGGCGACTATCTCGCCTTCGTCGAGGGCGGCGGGTACGCCGACCCGCGCTGGTGGACGCCGGAAGATCGGGCCTGGCTCGAGAGCGAACAGCATCGTCACCCGATCTTCTGGGAAAGGCGCGGCACGGCATGGCACTGGCGCGGCATGTTCGAGTCGTTCCCGTTGCCGCTCGCCTGGCCCGTGTACGTGAGCCAGGCCGAGGCCGCGGCGTTCGCGCGGTGGTCGGGGCGGCGACTGCCCACCGAGGCCGAGTTCCAGCGGGCGGCGTACGGCACACCCGACGGGTCGCTCCGGACGCACCCGTGGGGCGATGCCGCGCCAGCACCCGCGCACGGCGTGTTCGACTTCAGCGGATGGGAACCCGAGCCGGTGGGCACGCACCCGGCGGGACAGTCGGCCTGGGGCGTGCACGACCTGGTGGGCAACGGCTGGGAGTGGACGACCACCGTGTTCGCGGGCTTCCCGGGATTCGTGCCCATTCCCTCGTACCCGGAGTACTCGGCCGACTTCTTCGACGACAAGCATGTGGTGCTGAAGGGCGGGTCGCCCGCGACCGCGCGCGACCTGCTGCGTCCGAGCTTCAGGAACTGGTTCCGTCCACGCTATCCCTACGTGTACGCGACCTTCCGCACCGTGGAGTCACAGGCATGAGTCCAGCGCCGATGCGCCTCGTTCCTCCGCGCGGTCTGCGCCCGCGCCTGTCGGCCGACACGACGACGCTGGGCGGCGAGATCGCCACCCTGCTCGGCACGAGGCCGCGCCGCCTGCCCGCGCACGCGTTGTACGACGCGCTCGGCTCGGCGTTGTTCGAGGCGATCTGCCACCTGCCGTGGTATCCGATCACCCGCGCCGAGACGGCCCTCCTGCGGACGCATCGGCGGTCGATCCTCGAGGCCGCCGGGCGGCGCGCGCGCATCGTCGAACTCGGCCCCGGCAATGGCGACAAGCTCGCGACGCTGCTGCAGGGGGCGGCGGCGACGCGGATGCAGCCGCTCGACGTCCACCTCGTCGACGTGTCGGCGAGTGCCCTGGAGGTGGCCACGGCGCGGTTGCGGCGCCAGCCTGGCGTGACGGTGCAGACACACGCGGCCCTGTATCAGGCGGGCCTGCATCAGGTGGCCGCGCAGCGACAGGCCGGCGAGACGATGCTGGTGGCCTTCCTCGGCTCCAACATCGGCAACTTCGACCCACCGCAGGCCGAGGCCCTGCTGCGGGACGTGCGCGGGGCGATGCGCGCGGGCGACACGCTGCTCATCGGCACGGACCTGGTCAAGCCGCTGGAGCAGCTGCAGTTGGCCTACGACGACCCGCTCGGCGTGACGGCGGCGTTCAACGCCAACCTGCTCGTGCGGCTGAATCGGGAATTCGGCGCAGACTTCCAGCTCGACACGTTCGCCCACGATGCCCGCTGGAACGCCGCAGCGCAACGGATGGAGATGCACCTGGTGAGCCTCGCGACGCAACGCGTCACGATTCCGGGCGCCGGCCTGGTCATCGACGTCGAGGCCGGCGAGACGATCTGGACGGAGAGCTCCTACAAGTACGAGCCGTCAGGCGTCGATGCGATGTTGACGACGGCCGGCTTCACTCCCGCTGCCGCGTGGCAGGACGAGGACGCCGGCTTCCTGCTGACGCTGGCCGTGGCGCGCTGAGCGAGGGACACGGGAGGCCTCCCCGGTGACTTGCGTACGCGTCCCTGGTCCCTCGACCCGCTACACGGCCTTCGGCTCCGGGTGCACCCACGGCGCGCGGTAGGGCCGCGCGAGCAGGCGGTTGGCCTCCTCGTCGCCGACGACGCGGCCGGCCGCGTCGTCCCACGTCAGTGACCGCCCGAGTTGCATGGAGTGGTTGGCGAGGATGCACGCCGTCGTTGACATGTGGCCCTGCTCGATGTCGGCCACCGGGCGTTTGCCGCTCTCGATGCACGCCAGCAGGTCCTTCATGTGGCCGCGGATGGCGGGCGCCACGTGCCGCTCGAGATCCTTCTCCGTGCGGTCCTCGGGGAACTGCTCGAACTCGTAGGTCACGTCCTCGTGCAGCGGCGTGCCGCCCTCGCCACGCGGGATGAAGTCCCAGCTCATCACGCTCGCCTTCAGCGTGCCCTTGTCGCCGTATATGGTGGCGCCCCACGGGTACTTCGGGTCCGGCGCGTCGCCGTAGGTGCGGTGCGTCCACACGACAGGCAGGTCGCCGAAGTCGAACGTCGCCGTCTGCGTGTCGCTGATGTTGGCCTTGCTGTCCTTCTGCACGAGGATGCCGCCGGTGGAACCGACGCGGCGCGGCATGCCGAGGTCGAGCATCCAGCGGACCATGTCGAGCATGTGGATGCACATGTCGCCGACGATGCCGTTGCCGTACTCCATGAAGGCGCGCCAGCTGCGTGGGTGCACCAGCTTGTTGTACGGGCGCATCGGCGCCGGGCCGGTCCACATCTCGTAGTCGAGGTGCGCCGGCGGCGCGGTGTCGGGCGGGTTCTCGCGCGTCCGCATGTGGTAGTAGCAGTAGATCTCGACGAAGCCGACCTTGCCGAGCAGGCCTTCCTTGATCACGCGGTTGCGCGCGTTGATCAGGTGCGGCGTGCTGCGGCGCTGCGTCCCCACCTGCACCACCCGGTTGTACTTGCGGGCGGCGGCTAGGATGGCCTGCCCCTCGACGATGTCGACGCCGACCGGCTTCTGGAGGTACAGGTGCGCTCCGGCCTTGATGGCCTCGATCGCCGGGAGTGCGTGCCAGTGGTCGGGCGTGCCGATCAGGACGACGTCGAGGTCGCGCTCCTTCAGCATCGCCCGGTAGTCGCGATAGGTCCGCGGCGTCTTCTTCGAGGCCTGCCGCGAAGCGACGATCTCGGCGGCGCCCGCGAGCATCTGCGAATCCACGTCGCAGAGCGAGACCACCTCCACGGGCGCCACCTGGATCAGGCGCAGCAGGTCGGCCTTGCCGTACCATCCCGTGCCGATGAGGCCCACCCGCAGCGGCCTGGGCTGTGCGCGCGCGGCGATGGACACGGGAATGGGCAGCGCGGCCAGCGTCAACGCGCCCGCGCCCTGCTTCAGGAAGTCACGGCGATGCATACGCGCGTTGTATGGCGATTCGGCCCCGAATGCAAGCGGCCGGGCCCGAGGCGCCAACGCGCGAATGCCGCGATGCGGCTACGCGTGCACGCCTGGCGCCTCGTGCCCGGTCCGCGCCACGTACTCCGGGTACGAGCCCAGGAACAGGTGCGGCTCCTTCTCGCGGCCGGTCTCGCCACCGAGTTCCAGCACCCGCGTGCTCAGGCCACGCAGGAACGTGCGGTCGTGCGAGACGAAAATCATCGTGCCCTCGAAGTCGCCGAGCGCCTCCACGAGCATCTCCTTGGTGGCGAGATCGAGGTGGTTGGTCGGCTCGTCCAGCACGAGGAAGTTCGGCGGGTACAGGAGCATGCGCGCGATCACCAGGCGCGTCCGCTCGCCGCCCGACAGCGCCCGGATCGGCTTGTCCACGTCGTCGCCCGAGAACTGGAAGGCGCCGAGCAGGTTGCGCAGCACGCCGATCGACTCCTGCGGGAAGTCCTTCTGGAACTGCTCCTCGATCGTCAGCTCGGGGTCGAGCAGTTGGAGGGACTGCTGCGCGAAGTACCCCATCTGGAGGCTGGCGCCGAGGGTCACCTGCCCGGCGTCGGGTGACAGCACGCCGGCGATCATCTTCAGCAGCGTCGACTTCCCTGCGCCGTTCTTGCCCATCACGCACCAGCGCTCGCCGCGCTGGATGGTCATCGACAGGCCGTAGTGCACGACGCGCGCGCCGTACGCCTTGGTGAGGCCGTCGAGCACCGCCACCTTGTCGCCCGAGCGCGGCGGCTGGCGGAACTTGAACTGCACCACCTTCCGCTTCTTCGGCAGCTCGATCTTCTCGATCTTGTCGAGCGCCTTGACGCGGCTCTGCACCTGCGCGGCCTTGGCCGCGTGCGCCGAGAAGCGCTCGATGAAGCGCTGCTCCTTGGCCAGCATCGCCTGCTGGCGCGCATAGGCCGCCTCGCGGTTGGCCTCGCGTTGCGCGCGCTCCCGCTCGTAGAACTCGTAGTTGCCCGAGTACACGGTGATCTCGCCGCCGTCGATCTCGGCGATCTTCGTGACGATGCGATTCATGAACTCGCGGTCGTGCGAGGTCATCAGCAGGGCCGAGTCGAGCGACTTCAGGAACGACTCGAGCCAGAGGATCGACTCGATGTCGAGGTGGTTGGTGGGCTCGTCGAGGAGCAGCACGTCGGGCTTGCCGAGCAGCGCCCGCGCCATCTGCACCCGCATCTTCCAGCCACCCGACAGGTTCCCGACGTCGCCGTCGATCTGCTCGGCCTCGAAGCCGAGGCCCTCGAGCACGTCCCGGGCCTGGGCCTCGAGCGCGTAGCCGCCGAGGTGGTCGTACTCCTCCTGTACCTCGCCGAACCGCTCGAGGATGCGGTCCATGTCGTCGGCCTGCTCGGGGTCGCCCATGGCGTGCTGCAGCGCCTCGAGCTCGTGGTGGAGTTGCCCCACGCGCCCGCTGCCCGCGATCGCCTCGTCGAGCACCGACCGGCCGCTCATCTCCTCGACGTCCTGCCGGAAGTACCCGACCGTCAGCCGCTTGGGGACCGAAATCTCGCCCTCGTCGGGCGACTCCTCGCCGACGATCATGCGGAAGAGGGTCGACTTGCCGGCCCCGTTGGGCCCGACCAGCCCGACGCGCTCGCCCGGGTTCAGCTGGAACGACGCATCGACGAACAGGACCTGCCGACCGTACTGCTTCGAAATCTTCGAGAAGGTAATCACGACCGTGGACGATTGTCCCACGGGCCGCGGCTCAGGGCTCAGGGCTCGGGCTCCAGGGCTCGGGGCTCAGGGCTCAGGGCTCAGAAAGCATTCTGAAAGGTGTCTGAGCCTTGAGCCGTAAGCCTCGAACCGTCAGTCCGTCTCCGAGACCAGCGCCGCTCCGCCCTCGTACTGCTTGCGCCGCTTCTCGCCGCGGGCCTCGTCGTCGACCGGCAGGCTGCCGCGCTGCTCCGGCGTGTCGCGCTCGATCAGGCGGTCGAGTGGCATCGTCTCCACGTCGTGGTCGTGCACGGCGTCGTCGAGGAGCCGCTTCTGATCGAGCTCGTCGTCATAGCTCACGCCCTCGTCCTCCTCTTCGGTGCGCTGACGTTGCCGGTGCTCGATGTCCTCCAGGTTGGCCGACGGGCCGATGCGTTCCTTGTGAGTCATGGCCTGGTGCCTTGCAAGCCGCTTGCCCGGTCGCCGTTCGTGGTTCGGCGTTCGGGGTCCCTTCAGCCGTCCCGCGTTCGGCGTTCTCGACATTCTGCTAGAGTTCCGGCGGCATTCTTTCCGGAGGACTCATGCGCATCCGTCTGTCCCTGACCGCCGCGCTCGTCGGCGCCGCCCTGCTCCTCGCTCCCCTCGCCGTCACGCGCCTCGAGGCGCAGGACGGCTGGATCTCGATCTTCGACGGCAAGTCGCTCGACGGCTGGAAGGTCGGCGAGAACGCGGCCACGTTCAAGGTCGAGGAAGGGCACATCGTCGTGTTCGGGCCGCGCGCCCACCTGTACTACATGGGGCCCGTGCAGAATCACGTGTTCACCGACTTCGAGTGGAAGGCCGACGTCATGACGTTCCCGGGCTCGAACTCGGGCATGTACTTCCACACCGAATACCAGGAGGGTGGCTGGCCGCAGAAGGGCTACGAGGTGCAGGTCAACAACTCGCACACCGACCCGATCCGTACCGGCAGCCTCTACAACATCGTCAATGTGATGAACACGGCGCCGGCCAGGGACAACGAGTGGTTCACCCAGCACATCATCGTGAAGGGCAAGACCGTCACCATCAAGGTGAATGGCAAGACCACCGTGGAGTACACCGAGCCGGCCGGGGTGCAGCGTCCCGCGGACATGGCCGGACGCCTGATTTCGAAGGGGACCTTCGCGCTGCAGGGCCACGACCCGAAGAGCCGCGTGCACTACAAGAACATCATGGTGAAGCCGCTGTAAGCCTCGCTCCTGGGCGACGGTCCGTCATGGTCCGCTGGCCGCCGGGAAAGCCCGGCGGCTACGCCCTGGCCCTCACCACGCCCTTCCTTGCGCTCACCACACCAGCCGCGGCGTGCCGATGATCCCGCTCGGCTGCGGCACCACCTTGTCGATGTCCTGCGGTTCGAACCGCTTGCCGTGGCGCAGGTGCAGCAGTCGATAGTCCGGCTGCGGCCGTTCCGCCCACCGGTTCAAGGCGGTGTTGCCCACCCGCACCTCGAGGGTGTTGCGGCCGGGCTGCAAGGCACCACGCATGTCGACGCGGAACGGCGCGGTCCACACGGCCCCCACCTCGCGTCCGTTCACGGCGACCACGGCACCGTCGCGCACTGGCGCGTCGAGCCAGGCGCGCATCCCATTGGTCAGCTTCTCTTCCGGATGCGGTGAGCCCTCGCCGAAGTCGAGCCAGACGGGGCATCCGCCCGCCAGCACGTCGGCTCCGACCTCGACGTCGCGCCTGTAGGTGACCACGCCCGAATGGAACCGCATCCCGGGCAGCTCGTGCCATGAGGTGAGGGCCGGCATCGAGCGCGAGCCGTCAGGCGCCTCCAGCCGCCACCCGTCGGCGAGTACCCGGGTGCCTCGCGACACGCACGCGTCAGTCGACGCCGGCGAGGCGCCGCCGCCATCGAACACGATGAACACTGACGCATAGGGTTCGAGCGCGATCTCCACCGAGGTCGTCGTACTGCCCGGCGTGAGCGTCAGCGCCTGCCGGTCGCCGGTTCGTGGATCCCACTTCTCCGCTCGCGTGGCCGTGACGCGAAACGCGGCTGCGGTACGCACCCGTCGGTTCGTGGTGTTCGCGACGAAGTACACGTCGGTGTCGTCGACGCGGCGGTGCACGAAGCCGATTGCCTGCGCATCGGACTGCCACTGCACGTCGGGCGTGACCTGCGCCGACAGCCGCGCGCCGAGGTCCTCGTCGCGTTCCACCAGGCGACCGCCGGCCAGGCCACTGCCGAACAACGTCTGCGACGCCCGCGCCACATGCGCGTGCGCGTCGGCACCCGCTCGGAAGCCCGGGGCCCGCGACGGCACCTGCCGCGTCGCGACCACGGTGCCGCCGGCGCGCGCGAACGACACCAGGAGGTCCATGGTCTGTGGCGGCACGATCGCCGCATCGGGCACGACGACCGCCCTGAAGCGCGACTTGCCGACGACGAGTTCGCGACCGTCGACGCGCGCGTCGACCTGCAGGCGGGCGTCGTCGACGACGTCGAAGCCGAAGCCGGCATCGAGCAGGCTGCCCACCAGCGTCGTCCCGACGTGATCGCGCAGCATCTCGAAGAGGTGGACCTTGCCGGGCCGCATCCGCGACCACGCGTCGCTCGTGGGCAGGTACAACGCGACGTCGTTGACCGACGTGCCCAGCCGCAGCACGGCGCTCGTGCGCTGCAGGTACCGCGCGAGGTCGGGCATCACGATCCACCACGGGTTGGCGTCGCTCAGCACCGACGCGGCGTAGAAACGCGCCCCGGGCCAGTCGACGCCCGCTGGCGTGTTCGGCCAGCCGTGCCCGATCAGTTGCGTGACGCCTTGCAGGAAATGCCGGTCGGCCTCGACCTTCACGTCGAGCGGCGTCGCGGCCAACGACGGCGAATGCAGCCACGTCCACGTCTCCGACGAGGTGACGGGACGGCCGAAGACGTGCGCGGCAGACGAGGCCCAGCGTACCGAGGTGACCGTGCGCCACTGCGCGCCTTCGCCTTCGGGCAGGTCGACGAGCCCGGCGCTCGACGGACGCGCCGGCGGGATGCCGTACGTCTGCACGCGGAGCCGCGTGTCGTGCGCGTGGGCCCACTGCGCCAGCGGGCCGAGGAACTCCGTCTCGAGGCGCTCGGTGAGGAGTTGGCCCCAGTCGTGTCGCACCCCGCGGCTGTGGTCGTCGTCGCCGGCCACCAGCGCCGGCAGGTGCTCGCGCAGGTCGTAGCCGTATCGCGCCGTGAACGCATCGAGCAGCCCGGGCGTCCAGTCGGATCCGAACACCTCCAGGCTGTCGCAGAAGATGGCGTACGGACGCGACGAGGCGAGGGCATCGAGCAGCGGCGCGCCGACCTGGCCGAGATACCGGTCGAGCGCGCCGCGGTCGTAGTGGTCGAGCACGAAGCCTTCGCCGCCGATGGCGGGGCGCTTGACCATCATGCCGGTGCGGCTGGCGACGAACACCCATGCCTGGTGAGGCTGGTCGAGCGAGGCGGGCAACGGGAGCCGTCCCTCGGCCGGCGTGCCGTCGAGTCGACGGAACGCGTCGGGGCTCGTCGGAGCAGCAGTGCCAGCGGTCAGGTACACCGCGAGGAGACGCTCCCCGGCCCCGACCACGGGCAGCCCGACCGCGCGCGAACCTGCCGGCACCAATAGTGTCTCGATTCGCAACGCCCCAGCGGCATCCGCGACGTTCACGCTCGGGCCCCCGAAGGGCCAGCCGCTGCCCAGGGTGAGATCGAAACGCAAGCCGAGCCGGGCGGCCGCGGCGCGCGCATGCGCGAGCGCCTCGAGGAATGCCGGCGACAGGAACGGCCGCACCTGCGAGGCTGGCGCGTCGCCGTCGAGGGTGAGTGGATAGACGGGCTGGACCTCGACGCCGCCGAGTCCGCCGTCGCGCATCGCCTGCAGATCGCGATCGAGGCCGGCAGGCGTCACGGTGGGCCCGAACCACCACCAGCGCATCATCACGCGCGCCTCGTCGGGCGGGTGCTCGAACACGCGCCACACGGCCGAAGACCTGTCGGCGTTGGGCACGTGCTCCTGCGCGATGACCACCGCCACCGCGGCGAGCGCCACGACCAACCCCGCCGACAAGCGGACACGGGACGTCATCAGGGCTACAGGCTACTGCGGCTGGCCCGAGCGTTGCACTCGGGAAGGCATGGCCCGAGTCAATCCTCCACTGTCGAGCGAACACGTGCAGTACAACCCCATCCACCGCGTCACCGGCCTGTTCGATGGCCACGACGCGGTCACCACGGCGGTCCGTGACCTCGAGGACGCCGGCGTCGCCCGAGACGACGTCGACATCCTGTCGGGTGCCGAGGGCGAACGCGCCCTCGACCCGTCGGGCGATGCCGGGGGCATGCTGGGCCGGGCCTTCCGTTCCGTGGAGAACATGGTCTCGGACACGGCCAAGTTCCACGAGATCGCCGCCGCCACCCTCAACGCCGGCGGCTTCATCGTCGCGGTGCGCTGCGAGGGCGACGAGGAGCACCGCCACCGGGTCATGGGGATCCTGACGCGCCAGGGCGCCCGCGACGTGAAGTACTGGCACAACCTCTATGTCGAGCAGGGACACGAGGACGAGCCGCGGCAGAACCTCGTCCGCGAGGATCGCTGATCGGTCCCGGTGAACTTCCGGCGGGACGGCCTCGTCTGAGACTCCGAGGTTGACGACAGATGTAGTCAGTGGCAGGATGGCCCTGCTGCCTACAACTGTAGTCACCAGGAGTCCAGCATGCACGCCCTGACCCCCAAGCGCCCCGGCGAGCAGGAACTCGCCCTCCTCACCTGGCTGGCCGATCACCCCGCCATCACCGTGGGCGAGGTCGCCGATCAGTACGGCGCCGCGCGGGGGCTGGCGCGCTCGACGGTGCTCACGATGATGGAGCGCCTTCGGAAGAAGGGACACCTCACACGTCGCCGGGTGCAGGGCCTCTTCCGCTACTCGGCCGGCGCGGGGCCCGACGCGGTGCTCAAGGAGGCGGTCGGGAGTTTCGTGTCGCGGACCCTCGGCGGCTCGGTGTCGCCGTTTGTGGCCTATCTCAGTGACGACGCCGAGGTCACGCCGGAGGAGCTGGCCGAACTCGAGGCACTGGTGGCGCGGCTGCAGACAAGGGCGAGGAAGCCATGATCCTGCTCCTGCCGCTGCTCGACGGGCTGCGCACCGGCGCACTGGCCCTCGTGGTGACCGTCCTGCAGGCCTCGGTGGAGGCAGCCGCCGTCGCGGCCGTCGTCTGGGCCACGTGCCGGGCGCTGCCTGCCCTGCCGGCACACGTGCGAGCGTGGCTCTGGTGGCTGGTGTCGCTGAAGCTGCTCCTCGGCCTGCTGCCGGTGCCCGGCCTCGGCGTCCCGCTCTTGCCCGCGCCGGTCACCGAGGCGCGACCGATGGGGCCTGCGGCGGCCCCGGTCCCCGCGTCGGTCCTCGCCGGGACGCCGCGTCGCGACGCGAGCGCGGGCGACGACCGCCGGCCCGCCACGATCCACGCTCCCCAGGCAGCGGTCCCGATCGCCAGGCTGCCGTACGCGTCGCTGTGGCCGGTGGCGCTCGCCGCCGCGTGGCTCCTGATCGTCGTTGTCCAGCTCCGCGGCCTGGGCCGCGCCCTCGCACACGCCCGGCAGTTGCGCGGGCAGGCCACGCCGGTCGGCGCGCCCATCGCCCGACGCGTCGCCGTGCTCGTGGAGCGATTCGCGCTGCGGGTCGTGCCTCGCGTGCTCGCGTCGCGACTGGCGGCAGGGCCGCTGCTGACCGGCGTGTTGCGACCGGCGATCCTGCTGCCCGCCGACGGCGTGGAGCGGCTCACGCGGGAGCACCTGGACCTCGTGCTCGGTCACGAACTGGCGCACGTACGGCGCGGCGACCTCGCCTGGGGCTGGGTGCCGGCCGTGGCCTCGCGCCTGTTCGCCTTCGATCCCGTGGCGCGCCTCGCGGCGCGCGAGTACCTGGCCGCGCGCGAGGAAGCCTGCGACGCGGAGGTGCTGCAGACCCTCGACGTGGCACCGGCCGACTACGGCCGGATGCTCGTCACGCTCGGAGTGGCCACCACAGACGACGTGCTTGCGGCCGCGGGCGCGTCTCCCTCGTTCGTCATGCTCAAGAGGAGACTCACGATGCTCGATCGTTCTCGCACCCCAGCCTCGCGCTGGTGGTGGATGCTCGCTGCCGCCACGGCCGCGTGCGTGCCGCTCACGGTGGTCGCGCAGCCGTCGGCGCCACCGCCCCCCGTGCCCCCGCCGGCCGCGGTCGCGCCGGTTGCCCCCGTGACTGCCGTCGGCGCCGCGCCACTTCCGGACATGCCCGTGCCGCCCGTGCCGCCACCACCGCCTGCCGCGCCGCCGGCCGAGCCGACACAGCCGGGCGACGTACCGCCCGCGCCTCCTGCCCCGCCGGCGCCACCGGCGCCGCCGGTCCCGCCGGCGCCAGATGAGGGCCAGGAGGTCCGTCACGGGTCACATCGTCTGCGCACGCCGTGGGTGCTCGTGTCCCCGGACGAACGCGATCTCCGCATGGGCGACTCGCGTCAGCGAGCGGCGGCCGAACGGCAGCGCCAGTCGCCGTCGGATCGCTTCCTGTGGTTCGAGCACGAAGGGCGTGAGTACGTGACGCGTGATGCGGCGACCATCCAGGCCGTGAGGGACGCGTTCGCGCCGCTGAAGGCCATCGGCGCCGAGATGGGCCGCGTCGGTGAGCGCATGGGCGCGCAGGGCAGGACGCAGGGCGACCTGGGCGCGCGTCAGGGCGAGCTCGGCGCCCGCCAGGCGGAGCTGTCGGCGCGGATGGCGCAGGTCGCCGCGGAACGCGCCGCCCGCGTCCACGTCCACATGCAGGAGGTGCAGCATGCCGGTGCCGACGGGCGACTCACCGAGGCCGACCGCGCCCGCCTCGAAGAGGCACGGGCCCGTCTCCGCGAGCTCTCCGCGCGCGACACGGCGGAGGCCCGGCGCTCCGAGGAGGAACTCCACGCGAAGATCAGGGAGCTCGCCGATCAGCAGCGCGCGCTCGGCGAGCAGATGCGCACCCTGTCCCGCCCGATGTCGCAGTACGGCGCCGAGATGCGGGCCCTCGGCAAGCAGCTCGAGGCCGCGCTGGACGAGGCCGATGGGCGCGCCACGGCCACCCTTGGCGCCGCGATCGCCAACGGCAAGGCCACGCCCGCGAAGTGATGCCGATGCCGGGGATGCTGCGAATGCCGTGCGACCTTCGGCATTCCGGCATCGACGGCACCGCCGCCTACTTGAAGCTTCCCACCGTCGCGGTGACGGTGAACGGCACCGGGGTCGTCTGCAGGTTCTGCCAGAGCTCGAGCTCGATGGTCGCCGTGGTCGCCTTTGCCTTGAGCGTGTAGGTGTACTCGCTCTCGAGCGGCGAGGTCATCGAGCCGTTGGCATCGGCCTCGATTTCCGTGCCGGCCGCGTCGAGGAAGCGCAGCCGCTTCATCGCCGACATGCGACCGGCCACCTTCAACGTGATCGTCCCTCCGGTGTCGGTCGGCTCGAAGTCGCCGACGACACCGGCAATCGTCCCGAGCTGGAACGAGGTGCCCTTGGTCAGGGCCACCTTCCGGGCCTGCACCGTCCGCGTCCCGGCGGCGGTGGTCACACCGAGCGTGCCCGTCACCGTCACGGATGAGGCGCCGGCCGCCGGCAACATCGGCGTCCGGACCGAGATGATGCCCGCACTCTGGTCCTCGGTGTAGGTCGGGAACGAGCCCCAGTCGGGCTCGATGTTCATGTCCGTCTGCTTGTCGTCGGTCCAGGCCGTGATCTCGCTGTCGTCATCGTCGATGTCCAGCAGCGCGGTGCCCGGGGCGACCTTCACGCCCAGCGCGATCGACACGCCCGGCTGAGCATCGAAGGCCACCGCATCGCGGAACCGTCCCTTACCGAGGCTCCTGGCCACCACCTGTAGCCCTGCAAGACTCACCGTCGGGTTCGGCTTCGGAGCCGCGGCCGCCTTGGCTGGCGCCTTGGGCGCTGGCTTGCCGCGCCCCTGGGCGTGGACGGGTGGCAGCACGGCCACCGAGATACCGAGAGCCGCACCGACACCGATCGCGAGGAATGCGGGAAAGCGCATGACAAGTCGTCCTTCCGGAAGAGGTGAACTCCCCCTCACAACGTCAGCTCGTGCGTGATCGAACACATCGGCAGGTGCCAGAGGGCGGCGGCAGGGATGCCCGCGTGCGCACCCGGTCCGTTGGCACGATGACTGCTATCTGGACACATGGGCAGGTCGCCCCGGCGCACGTCGCGTCGGCGCCCTGCCGGGAGACTCGACCCATGTTGCAGACGCTCATCGTCGTCCTGGTCCTGCTCTGGCTGCTCGGGATGGTGAGTTCGTACACCCTCGGCGGCTTCCTCCACGTGCTGCTCGTCGTGGCGCTGGTCCTGCTGGTCGTGCGCCTGGCCACCGGACGTGCCGTGGTCTGAGCACACGCGCGTCACAGCTGAGCCAGTCGGCCGCCTCGTCTTGTCGTGCGGTCGGGTTGTTGCCTATCGTTCTCCCTTCGGGACGCGCGCGTGATGCGCGCGTCTGCGTCCACACTTCACGAGGAGAACGACAACGTGCGCACCACGATGACGATGGCGGCCGGCGTGCTGCTGGCGAGCCTGGCCGCGGGCTGCGGGCCGTCGGCGGCCGAGCGCCAGGCCGAGGAAGCCCGCAAGGCCGCCGAGGCCGCGGCCAAGCAGGTCGAGACCGCGACCGCCGAAGCCGCCAAGCAGGTCGATGCGGCAACCAGGGAAATGGGCGCCAAGATGGAGCAGGCCGGCGCCGAGATGCAGAAGGCGGCTGGCGACATGGCCGCGGCCGCCAGGACGCAAGGCGCCGACGCGGCGACCGACATGATGCAGGCGGGCGCCAATGCTGCCGTTGCGGCGGCCAAGGTGACACAGGCGGCGGCGACCGCGATGACGAGTGCCGCGACGACGGCCGCGGTGAAGGCGGCGCTGGCCGGGACCGCGGGGCTGGACGCCAGCGGCATCGACGTGGACACGTCAGCCGACGGCAAGGTCGTGACCCTGAAGGGCCACGTGAAGTCGGCGGCCGCGAAGGCGGCGGCCGAGAAGAGCGCGCACGGCGCCGCCACGACGGCCACCGTCAGGAACGAACTCGTCGTGAAGTAGGTTGTCCCCGAGCCCGGGCGGTGCGACAGGGCCGGGGAACCGGCCCTGCCTTCCAGAGGCAATGAACGTCTTACGCGTCAGGCACGGGCGCCGCGGCGGGCGATGCTGCCGCCGCCGGGGCCTTCTCGCCGCGGCCCGAGAGGCGGGCGACGGCGCGGCCGATGCCGAACGACGCGTCGAAGATGGCTCCCACGCGCAGCCCGCCCGGCAGGTGGTGGCGCGCGATGGCGTCGAGCCCGGCCGACGCGATGCACCCGCACTGCGCGCAGTCGGGGTTGCCGCCGAACTGGCACGGCGTGATGCGGCGCTGCAGGTCAGACGACACGCACAACGTCGTCTTGGCGAACGTGCAGTCGTCCGGGGAGGCGGGCGGCTTGAGGTACACCTCCACCATCCCCTTGGGCATGCGCAACTTCGGGTAACGCGTGCGCAGGTCGAGGATGTTGCGCACCACGCGCACCCGATCCTCCGGCCGTAGACGCTCCTCCGACTCCTCGCCGATCTGCGGCGTGTAGAGGCTGAACCACACCTGCCGCGTGTCGCGATTGGCCGACCAGAAGTCCAGGAATTCCTCGAGGTAGCCATCGCGCTGCACGATCTGCCGCGTGATCGTGCAGTGCACCGTGATCTGGTGCCCGGCGATGTGCTTCAGGATGCGATCGTAGGTGGCCGGCGCGCGCCGCACGTCGTGCTCGGGCGCCAGGCCGTCGATCGAGACCACGATCTGCAGGCGCGGGATGCGCGCCCACGCCTCGGGAATCGGGCGCACCGCGCTGGTGACGACCTGCACGTAAAGGCCCATGGCCGACAACTGCGGCAGCAGTTGGTCGAGTTCGCGGAATCGCACGAGCGGCTCGCCGCCGATGATCGACAGGTGCAGCGGCTTGTGGATGCGGACCGCCTCGAGCACGCCGGCGACCAGGGCGTCGCCCTTGAGGTCAGCCATCTGCCGCAGCGTGAGGTCGCCGCCGAGGTGATCGTCGCCGTAGGCATAGCAGCCCGGGCAACGCAGCGGACATTCCCGAGTGATTTCAATCGACAGGTTTGGGCGGTATCCCCGCAGAATCCGGCCCCACGCCGGGAAGATGCCTTCCATTCCACCTCCATCGCGTCACGACCGCGTGCAGGTACTGTCTCATGGATTGGCCCGAATTCCGCGCCTTCGCCTCATCGACGGGTTTGTGCGAGACTGCACGCGCTTACACTAGGGCCGCACGTCCAGTCCCCCTTCGTCCGGAGTCGAGCGCGCATGTCCACGCCTCCCGTCCCGCCCGCGTTTCCGCCACCCATGCCCCCCCGCGTTCCGCCGCCGTTCCCGGGCGGAGCACCCGCGGTGCCCCAGCAAGCCAGCAAGGCCACCATGGCCGTAGTCGTGGGCGTCCTCGGCATCGTCTGTTGTGGGTTCCTCGCGCCGGTGGCCTGGTACCTCGGCAACGAGGAACTGAAGCATATCGACGCCGGCCGCATCGCGGAGAGCAACCGGGGCATGGCGCAGGTGGCCAAGATCCTCGGCATCATCGGCACGATCCTGCTCGGGCTCGCCCTGCTCTGGATCCTGTTCTTCGGCGGGATGGCGGTGCTCGGAGCGATGACCGGCAGCATGTAGCGCCGATGGCGGTTCGCAGAACCCCGGGGACGGTGGCTGCGGCCATCGTCCTGCTCCTCTCGGCGACGGCGGTGCTGTATGCGGTCGACCCGACGCAGCACCGCCTGACGCTGCCCTGCCCGTACCTCACGCTCACCGGGTACGCCTGCCCGGGGTGCGGCCTGACGCGCAGCCTGCACTTCCTGCTGCACGGCGACCTGGCCCGCGCCTTCTCCTTCAATCCGTGGGGCCTGGTGAGCGGTCCTGCCCTGCTGCTGTTCGTGTTCCTGCCGGCCGTGACCGATGAGGTGCGGGCGTCGCGCTGGCGCACCGCGCTGGCCTGGACGATGCTGGTGGTGACGCTTGCGTTCTGGGTCTGGCGCAACACCACCGCGTACCCGTTCGTGCGCGTCTAAAGACCGGGCACCGGGCACCGGGCACCGGGCACCGGGCACCGGGCACCGGGCACCGGGGCCGTAGCCGTCGGCCTTGGCCGACGGTCGGTCGCGACAGCCGACTGCCGGTTGTCAAACACCATCCGCACAGGAGAGGACCAACCGATGTGGTTCACGAGGAAATCGCTGCACGTGCCCACGGCGGCCGAGGCGTTGCCGGGACGTGAGACGCCGATGCCGGTGCCGTCGCGGCACCACGTGTTGCCGGCCCCGCTCGACGGGCCATTCCCGGCCGGCAGCGCCTTCGCGCAGTTCGCGATGGGCTGCTTCTGGGGGGCCGAGCGCAAGTTCTGGCAACTGCCCGGCGTGATCTCGACGGCGGTCGGGTACGCCGGCGGCTACACGCCGCACCCGACCTACGAGGAGGTCTGCACGGGACTGACCGGGCACACCGAGGTGGTGCGCGTCGTGTACGACCCGGCGCGGATCCCGTATGCGGAGTTGCTGAAGACGTTCTGGGAGAATCACGACCCGACGCAGGGGATGCGTCAGGGCAACGACGTCGGCACGCAGTACCGCTCGCTCATCGGGTGCTACGACGCCGCGCAGCGTGCCGCCGCCGATGCGTCACGCGACGCCTACCAGGCTGCGCTCGATGAGGCCGGCTTCGGCCCGATCACGACCGAGATCGTCGATGCGCCGACGTTCTACTTCGCCGAGGCGTACCACCAGCAGTACCTGCACACCCACCCGAACGGCTATTGCGGCCTCGGCGGCACCGATGTCGCGTGCCCGATCGGCGTCGGGGTGTGAAGGAGCGACAGCCGGCGGGCGGGGGCGGTCAGCGCGGCGATCGCTGGCTGGCCGCCGTGAGCCGTTCGCGGATCAGGCGGATCAGCGTGGCGGGCCGATAGGGCTTCTGCAGGAAGTTGACGCCGGCCTCGAGCGACAGGCGCGACTCGTCGGACTCCTGGCTGTAGCCGCTCGAGAAGATCACCGGCAGGTCGGGCCGATCCTCGATCAGGCGTGACACCAGGTCGGTGCCCATGATGCCATCGGGCATCACGATGTCGGTGAGCACCAGTTCGATGTCCTTGCGGTGACGCGCCCAGATGTCGAGGGCTTCCCGGCCCGAGGCCGCCTCGTGCACGCGGTACCCCTGCCGCACGAGCACGTCGCGCACCATCTCGCGCACCGCCAGTTCGTCCTCCACCACGAGGATGCACTCGTGGCCGCGCGGCAATGGCGGCGGCGCGGCGAGCGCCGGCGTCGGCACCACGGTGCCGGCCAGGCACTGCGGGATGTACACGTCGAACTGCGTGCCCTCCCCCACCTTCGTGCGCACCTCGACCCAGCCGCGATGCTGCTCGACGATGCCGAACACCGTCGCCAGGCCGAGCCCGGTCGAGCGCGCCTTGTCCTTGGTCGTGTAGAAGGGCTCGAAGATGTGCGGCAGGTGCTCGGCGGCGATGCCCGTGCCGGAGTCGCGGACCGTGAGCCGCGCGTACTGGCCGGGCCCGGGGGCCGCGGTCGCGGTGCGCGGTGGGCGGGCGTGCACCACCGCCGTCGACACCACCAGGGAGCCGCCGGTCGGCATCGCATCGCGCGCGTTCACGGCCAGGTTCATCAGCACCTGCTCGATCATCCCGGCGTCGGCGTTGATGTGGACCCGGCCAGGGGCGAGGACGCTGTGCAGCTCGATGTCGGCACCGATCAGGCGGCGCAGCAGCTTGCCGAGATCGGCCACCAGTTCGTTGACGTCGGTCGGGGTCAGCTGCACCACCTGCCGGCGACTGAAGGCGAGCAGCTGCCGCGTGAGTTCGGCGGCCTTGTCGGCCGCCTCGCCGATGGCGCGCGCCGCCGGGGTCACCTCGCCCGGCTCGAGCAGGTTGTCCTCCAGCAGCGCCGACTGCCCCTGGATCACGGTCAGCAGGTTGTTGAAGTCGTGGGCGACACCGCCGGCCAGCTTGCCGATGGCCTCCATCTTCTGCGACTGCCGCAGCTGCGCCTCGAGACTCGCGCGCTTGGCCTCGCTCTCGCGTCGCTCGGAGAGGTCGCGAAGGAAGGCGCTGTAGGACAGCCCGGCCGACGAGGGCACCGGCACCAGCGAGAGCTCGAGCGAGAGGTCCCGGCCGTCGCGATGCTCGCCAAGCGTCTCGACGCGCCGCTTCACGCCGAACGCGCACGCCGGCGGGAAGCCCTCGGCCAGCGCGTCGACGAACGGCACCCGCTCGGCGGGCGCCAGGCAGACCTCGTGGAACGGGCGACCGATCACCTCGACGCGCGACCGACCGAAGATCTCCTCGGCGCGCAGGTTCCACTCGGTGATCTGCCCCTGCGCGGTGAACGACACGACCGCGTCGAGGGCGTGCTCGATGATCAGGCGGGTGCGCTCCTCGCTCGCGGCGAGGGCGCGCTCGGCGCGGCGACGCTCGGCCCGGCTCTCCGATTCGCGCAGTTCGCGCTCCACGGCCGGCACCAGTCGCGTCAGGTTGCCCTTCATCAGGTAGTCGTTGGCGCCGAGCCGCATGGCCTCGACCGCCAGGTGCTCGCCGACGGTGCCCGAGACGAGCAGGCACGGCAGGCTGGTGCAGTGCTGCCGGACGATGCGCACCGCGTCGAGCCCCGACAGCTCCGGCAGCGAGTAGTCGACGATCGCCAGGTCCCATCGGCCACCCTGCAGGGCACCGCGCAGCCCGTGCGCATCCTGCACGCGCAGGATCTCGGGCGCGAAGCCGCCCCGCTCGAGCTGGCGCTGCACCAGCCACGCATCGTCGTGCGAATCCTCCACCAGCAGCAGGCGGATGGGGCGAGCCGGGGCACGACGCACGCCGATGGCGCGGCCGGCGCCGCCATGCGGGTCGCCGAACAGGTGCGGCTGGCCGGCCGGAACCACGGCATCGACGGGTTCCGGGCCCGTGACCGTGGGACCGGGCTGGCGACGAACGAGCGACAACGACGAGTCGGCCATGGGCTAGTCGGGAGGGGCGGCGGGCAGCGAGAGGTGGAAGGTCGCGCCCTGCCCGGGGACGCTTTCGGCCCACAACCGCCCGCCGTGCCGCTCGACGATGCGGCGCGCGGAGGCCAGACCGATGCCGAGCCCCTCGAAGGCTCCAGGGGCGTGCAATCGCTGGAACGGCACGCCGAGCCGGTGGGCCTGGCGCATGTCGAAGCCGATGCCGTTGTCGCTGACGCTGATCACCACGTCGTCGCCCGCCCGGGTGACCGCCACCGTGATCAGGGGGCAGGCGGCACGACGCGTGAACTTCCAGGCGTTGGTGAGCAGGTTCTCGATCGCGATGCCCAGCAGCGCCGGATCGCCGAGCACGGGGATGCGATCGGCCACGCGCGTCGCGACGCGGCGTCCCGGCTCGGTCCGGGCGAGGTCCTCGAGGATGCGGCTCACCACCGGCGCCAGGTCGGTGGGGTCGGAATGCAGGGCGCCGTGCCCGAGCCGCGACAGACGCAGGAGCGCATCGACGCGGTCCTCGACGGTGCGCCGCGCCTGCCTGATCCGGCTGACGAACTCGCGCGCCTGATCGGGGAGACGGTCTCCGTAGTCTTCGACCAGCGCCTGCGCGTATCCCTCGATGGCCCGCAGGGGCGCCCGGAGGTCGTGCGAGAGGGCGTGCGTGAGGGAGTCCGCGTCCGGGTCGGGAGCCGGCGGTCGGAGGACAGCAGCGTCGGCGACCGGCCCCTCCGTGGTCGGAGGGCCGGAGGCCACGCCCTGCCGGGGAGGAGGGGGCGCAGTCACGGTCCAGGTCTCCCCCACCTTGTCGGCATCCTGCCGCCCCGGCTGTAGGGAAGGGATCAGCCGGCCAACGTCAGGCCCGGACGTCCGGCCTCCATGACATACGTCCGCCGGGTCTCGAGGGGGGCTCCCGGGCGGGTGACCCAGGGCACCACCCGGTAGTGCGTGGTCCAGGCCTCGGGCGTGACGTCGGCCAGCAGGTAGCCGCGGCGGTCGCAGGTGTAGTGGATGTTCGGGTTGCGCGCGAGGATCGGGTCCGAGGACGCGGGCGCGTCGGTGCCGTCGCCGCCGCTGGTGACCGACGTGGTCACGAACTCGCCGCCGACGGGGCGACCCTCGGGCCCGCCGACGTGCAGCGTCGCCGCGTAGTGCCGGTGGATGTCGCCGGTGAGCACGACCAGGTTGCGCGGGCGCGTGGTGAAGGTGTCGAGCACGCGGGCGCGTGCCGCGAGGTAGCCGTTCCACGAGTCCATCGGCGCGGCGTTGCGGCCATCGGGCAGGGGCCGCACCAGCTCGCCGAAGAAGACCTGCTGCCCGAGCACGTCCCAGCGCGCCCGGGAGGCCTGGGCGCGTTCGCGCAGCCACGCTTCCTGTGCGGCGCCGAGCATGGTGCGGCCGGGACGGGCAGCCTCCGCGCAGTCGACCTTGTTGCCGTCGCCGCAGGGCTGGTCGTCGCGGTACTGCCGGGTGTCGAGCATGTACAGCGTCGCGAGGTCGCCCCACGCGAGGTCGCGATGCAGGCGCATCCGGCTGCCGTCGGGCCGCGCCGCCTGCCGCAGCGGCATCACCTCGTGGTAGGCCCGGAACGCCGCCGCCCGACGCGCAAGGAACTGCTCACGCGTCTGCCCGTCTTCGGGCACGTCGCCGGCCCAGTTGTTGTCGACCTCGTGATCGTCGAAGACCACCGCGAAGGGAGAGGTGGCGTGCAGCGCCTGCAGGTCGGGATCGAGCCGGTACCGCGCGTAGCGCAGGCGGTAGTCGGCCAGCGTCGTGATCTCGCCCTGCGCGAAGGGCCGGGCGACCGGGGTCGACGGGTTGCCGGCGTATTCGTAGATGTAGTCGCCGAGGTGCAGCACGAGGTCGGGGCGCTCCCCGGCCAGGTGCGCGTATGCGGTGAAGTGCCCGGTCTCGTAGCGGGAGCACGACACCACCCCGAAGCGCGCGGCCGGCGCCTGCCCCGCCGCGGGGGCGGTACGCGCCCGGCCGGTGCGCGACTGCTGCCCCATCGCCGTGAAGCGGTAGTAGTACTCGCGGCCCGGGGCAAGGCCGCCGACCTCGACGTGCACGGCGTGCGCCGCCGAAGCGCGGGCGTTCACCTGCCCACGACGCACGATCCGCGTGAACTTCTCGTCGGCCGCCACTTCCCAGCGCACCGCGACGTCGCGCGCCGGCATGCCGCCGAGGCCGTCCGCGGCGAGCGGCACCGGCGCCAGCCGCGTCCACAGCACCACGCTGGTGGCCCACGGGTCGCCCGAGGCCACGCCGAGCGTGAACGGATCGGGCCCGCTCACGTCGCGGAAGGCGAGGGCGGGCGCGCGTCCCGCCCACGCGGTGACGGCGGCGGCGCCGCTGATGAGGAGTGCACGCCTGGTGCGTCCGCGGGCGTCGAGGGAGGTGGACATGGGGAGATTCTAGAGGGGCGCCTGGCTCGCGTCGCGAGGGGCAGGGCGCAGGGCCCGCGGCGTGGCGCTTAGAATGTGCGGATGGCCGCCGCCTGGGAACGCCCGTTCGCCCTCCAGCCCACGTTCGCCGAGCGGCCGTGGGGCGTCACCGACCTCTCCCCGTGGTTCACCGCCCCGGCCGGCGCGGCGCGGATTGGCGAGGCCTGGTTCACGGCCGACGGCAATCCCACCAGCCTCGGGCCGACGTTCGGCGAGATCGTCCGGGCCAATCCGGTCGAGATCCTCGGCCCAGACCACGGCACCGAGTGCCCCCTGCTGCTGAAGATGCTGTTCACGTCGGAGCGCCTCTCCGTGCAGGTGCATCCCGACGACGCGTATGCGGCGGAGCATCATGGGGGCTCCCGGGGGAAGACGGAGGCGTGGCACGTCCTGCACGCCGAGCCGAACGCGACGATCGGGCTCGGGCTGTCGGCGCCGCTGACGCGGGAGCAGGCCGAGGCGGCGGCCGTGTCGGGCGAGATCGAGCGGTTGGTCGACTGGCGGCCGGCAGCGGCGGGCGACACCTACCTGGTGCCGGCCGGCACGGTGCACGCGCTGGGGGCCGGGCTGACGCTGGTGGAGATTCAGGAACAGTCCGACATCACCTACCGGCTGTTCGACTACGGGCGCGGCCGTGAGTTGCACATCGAGCACGGTCTCACCGTGTCCGACCTGGGGCCGTACACGCTCGGCAACGATACGCGGCACACCGCTGACGCGGGCCGCACGATCCTGACGCACTGCCGGTATTTCACGCTGGAGTGCCGGTCGATCTCCGCCCCGGTGGCGTTCGCGGCGCTGGCGCCGCACTTCCACCTGGTGATTGGCATCAAGGGGCAAGGGACGATCGATGGCCGGCCGCTCTCGCCTGGAAGCGTGTGGTGCGTCCCCGCCTCGTCGAATGCGTTCACCCTGGAAAGCACTGATGGATGCGACGTGCTGATCACCTATCCATCCGTGACCGCGACGCCGTCGTTCTACGAAACGCCAAATAGCTGAGCACAGGCGACTTGTCGTCGAGGTGTGGCGGCATCCCGCTAGATCTGGACGCTTATCGCTCGGCTGTATTTCACTCACTGAACAGATTCATTGAATGATTCTTACCGTCAGCGACGGCACCCGAGAACATACTTTACTGCACAGAGTCTCACGTTTGACTTAGTAGACTCATTGAGTACATTCATCGAATGAACTCGACCGGCCCCATGGACGACCCCGCGCTCCGCCTGTCGCTGGCCGTGGGGGTTCGCCAACTCGCCAAGGCCCAGACCAGGGAGCGCGTCAGGGAGGCGGCTCGGGAGCTGTTCAGCACGCGGGGCTTCGACGACACCACGAGCCAGCAGATTGCCGATCAGGCGCGCGTCGCCGTCGGCACCTTGTTCCAGCACGCCAGTGACAAGGAGGATCTCCTGCTCCTGGTCCTCCACGATCCGATGGCCGCGGCCATGAAGGAGGCCCTCGCCACCCCGGTGCAGACCGAGCTCGTGACCGAGGTGACCCTGCTCCTCGGGGCGCTGTTCGAGCCGTATCTGGCGCTCGACGTCGCCGGGGCGGCAGCCCTGCGCGCCCACTGGTTCGGCAGGGGCCCCAACGCGCGCGCCGTCCAGTGGCTGCACGAGACCTTCCGCGACCAACTCGCGGCACGGCTCGAGCGCGCACAGCAGTCCGGCTCGCTCGCGGAGGGCGCCGATGCGCACGTGCTCGCGGGCAACCTGATGGGGCTGTGCCAGGCCGCGCTGCTCGAATGGATGTGGATCGGCGATGACCTGGAGCTCGCCGTCAGCCGACTCCGCGCGTCGATCGCCCTCCAGCTCATTCCGCTGCAGACCACGCCGGGCACTGGTCGGGAGGGAGAACCACAGGACGAGGTCGCGGCCGGCGACGGCGACGATGCCGACGGCCTCGACTGAGACGACATCGCCCTCGGCGGCCAGCGCGGCCAACGAGGGCGATGTGAGGGGGCGGCCCATCAGGGGCCGCGAGCGCCCCGCACGGGGCGGGGCGGGCGCAGCTCAGGCCGAGGGTGTGGCCTTGGCCACCGGTGGCTTGCCGCCGAGGAAGTTGTCGATGCGTGCCACGACGTCGGCCAGGTAGGCCTTGTCGCCGCCCTTGATCTCGGTGGTCATGTAGCCGTTGTAGCCGATGTCGTGGAGCGCCTTGCGGACCTCCACCCAGTCGATGTCGCCCTCGCCGAGGTGCACGAAGTCGAACTTGCCCTCGCGCCTGTCGAGGCGGAAGTCCTTGAGGTGCACCTTCTTGATCCGCGGTCCGAGCGTCCGGATCCAGTCCTGCGGGTAGGCGTAGAAGACGATGTTGCCGACGTCGAAATAGGCCTGCACCCACTTGGACTTGAAGCTGTCGACGTACGTGTTCATCTCCAGCGGGCTGAGGAGGAACTTGTTCCACACCTCCTCGATGCCGATGACGATGCCCTGCTTCTCGGCCTCGGGCAGGATGCGCTCGCGGATCACCTTGTGCGAGCGGTCCCAGGCGTCCTTGTAGCCGGTCCTGGCGTCGACGACCGCGGGCACGAGCAGCACCGTGTCGGCGCCGAGCAGCTTGGCATTGGCGATGGAGGTGAGCATCCCCTTGACGCTCTTGTCGACCACCGCCGGATCGGGCGAGGACAGGGGCGAGCGCCAGTGCTCGCTGTTCATCACCGAGTGGATCGGCAGCTTGGCCGCCTGGGCGGCCTTCGCGATCTCCTCGGCGACCTTCGGGTCGTCGATCGTGTTGACCTCCATGCCCTCGAAGCCGACCTCGCGCGCCAGCGCGAAGCGTTCGGCATACGGCAGGTCCTTGGGGAGCATGCCGATGAGGACGGCCTTCTTCGGCGAACCGCCGGGAGCGGCCAGCGCCGTGGACGGGGCCACGCCGGCAGAGGGGGCCAGGACCGAGGCAGCCGCGGCAGCGGCAGGCGCGGCGGCGGCCTGCTTCAGGAACGAACGACGGGAGGAGTGGGACATGCGCGGATGATGTGCCACGGTGACACGGAGGTCAAGGACCGCCTGCCGGTCCCCGGGCCCCCGTCAGGCGAGGAACCGTTCGTATGCGTCTTCCCCGGTGTCCTCGAACGACCGGTAGCCCAGCGCCTCCAGGAAGCCGTCGAAGGCCGCGTCTTCCTCCGGCGGCACCTCGAAGCCGGCCAGCACGCGACCGATGTCGGCCCCGTGGTTGCGATAGTGGAACAGGCTGATGTTCCAGCGGCCGCCGAGCGTGTCGAGGAACTGCAGCAGGGCGCCCGGGCGCTCGGGGAACTCGAAGCGGCACACGCGCTCGCGTGTCACGTCGCGTGACCGTCCGCCGACCATGTAGCGCACGTGGAGCTTGGCCAGCTCGCTCTGCGTGAGGTCGGCGACGCGATACCCGCCCTCCCGCAACCGCACCAGCACGTCGTCGGCGTCGGCCCGCGACCGGGTCCCCACCCCGACGAAGATGTGCGCCTCGGCCCGCGTGCTCAGGCGGTAGTTGAACTCCGTGATGACGCGGGGCCCGAGGATCGTGCAGAACTCGCGGAAGGCCCCCTTGCGCTCCGGGATCGTGACCGCGAACAGCGCCTCGCGCTGCTCGCCGAGTTCGGCGCGCTCGGCGACGAACCGCAGGCGATCGAAGTTCATGTTGGCGCCGCTCAGCACGGCGACGAGCGCGCCGGGCGGGAGGTCGGGTTGCGCCGCGGCCCACGCCTTCAGGCCGGCGACCGCCAGGGCGCCGGCCGGCTCCATGATCGTCCGCGTGTCGTCGAAGACGTCCTTGATGGCCGCGCAGATCGCGTCGTTGTCGACCAGCACGATCTCGTCGACGGTCTGCGTCGCGATCGCGAACGTGTGCTCCCCCACCTCGCGGACGGCCACGCCGTCGGCAAACAGCCCGACGCGCTCGAGCACGACGCGGTGGCCGGCCGCCAGCGAGCGCGCCATCGCATCGGCATCGACCGGCTCGACACCGATGATCCGCACCGCGGGCAGCACCGCCTTGACGTAGGCGGCGATGCCGGCCAGCAGCCCGCCGCCGCCCACCGGGATGAAGATCCCCGCCAGCTCGCCGGGACGCTGCCGCACGATCTCGTCGCCGACCGTTCCCTGCCCGGCGATGACCAGCGGGTCGTCGAAGGGGTGGATGAACGTCGCGCCCGTGCGCGACGCCTCCTCGCAGGCGAACGCGTAGGCATCCGCGTACGTGTCTCCGGCCAGCACCACTTCCGCGCCACGGTTGCGCACCGCGTCCACCTTGATGTCGGGCGTCGTCTGCGGCATCACGATCGTCGCGCGCATGCCGAGGTGCTGGGCCGACAGCGCCACGCCCTGCGCGTGGTTGCCGGCGCTGGCCGCGATCACGCCGCGGCCGCGCTCCTCGGCGGTGAGCCTCGCCATGCGGTTGTAGGCGCCGCGGATCTTGAAGCTGAAGACCGGCTGCAGGTCCTCGCGCTTGAGCAGCACCGACGTGCCCAGTCGCGCCGACAGCCGCGGCGCGGGGTCGAGCGGGGTCTCCCGGGCCACGTCGTAGACCCGGCTGGTGAGGATGTCGCGCAGGAGCGAGTCGAACGGCACGTCAGGCAGCACTATACCGGGAGTCGGGAGTCGGGAGTCGGGAGGCGGGAGCCGGGAGTTGGGAGTCGGGAGGCGGGAGGCGGGAGGCGGGAGTCGGGAATCGGGAATCGGGAAGCGGGAGTCGGGAGTCGGGAGTCGGGAATCGGGACGCGCGCCGGGTATCTGGTACCGGGCACCGGGCAGGGGGCACCGGGCACCGGCAAGGTCAAAGAACAAAGTACCCAGGATTGGGGCAGAAGGCAGAAGGGTCCCGGGACCTCGACCCGGGAACGAGCGCAGCCCCCGAGCCTCAGCCCAGGAGCAGTGCGCGGAGATCCTCGACGGTGGTGACCAGCGCGTCGGGTTCGGCAGCGCGGAGGTGGCCTTCCTCTCCGACGCCCCACGTGACGGCGCACGTGCGCAGGCCGGCAGCGCGACCGGCGGCGACGTCGCTCGGGGCATCGCCGACCATCCACGCACCGGGGCGGCCCACGCCCTTCAGCGCGTGGTGGATGACGTCGGGAGCGGGCTTGTGCGGGAAGTCGTCGGTGCCCTGCACGTGATCGAGCGCGTCGGCGATGCCGAGACGCTCGACGACGGTCCGCGCCATCCAGGAAGTCTTGGTGGTGGCCACCGCGAGCGCGTGCCCGCTGGCGCGCAGTTCCGAGAGCAGCGGCACGATGCCCGGGAACGGGCGCGTGCGGTCCGCGCAGCGCTGCGAGTAGTCGCGCCGGTACTCGGCCACCAGGTCGTCGAGGACGTCGGCCGGGGCCCAGGGCGCGTACATCTCGCGCAGCGGCTTGCCGATGAGCAGGCGCACCGCGTCGGGCGGCGGCGGTTCGGCGCCGATCACGTGGAAGCTGCGGCGGAAGGCAGCCGTGATGTCGTCGAGCGAATCCACGAGCGTCCCGTCGAGGTCGAACACGATGGCGGTCACCCTTGAATTGTACGGGCTGATGGCGCGTGGCTGACGGCGTCCCATGAGCCTTGAGCCTGAAGCCGTGCGCCTTCCCCAGGACGACAAACGGCCGCTCCCCTGTGCCGAGGAGCGGCCGTGGACGTCACGCGCGAGGTGCGGCGACGCCTATGCTTCCCAGGGCAGCCCCGGGCGGCCGAAGTGGCCGTAGTTGGTCGTCTGGCGGTAGATCGGGCGCAGCAGGTCCAGGGTCCTGATGATGCCGGCCGGACGCATGTCGAACGTCTTGCGCACGAAGTCCTCGGCGGCCTGGTTGTCGCCGGTGCCGAACGTGTCGACCAGGAGCGAGGTCGGCTCGGCGACGCCGATGGCGTAGGAGAACTGCACCTCGCAGCGCTGCGCCAGACCGGCCTTGACGACCTCGCGGGCCACGTAGCGGCCGAAGTACGCCGCGCTGCGGTCCACCTTGGAGGGGTCCTTGCCGGAGAACGCGCCGCCGCCGTGGCGCGCCGCGCCGCCGTACGAGTCGACGATGATCTTGCGGCCCGTCACGCCGGCATCGGCCGATGGCCCGCCGTGCGCGAAGCTCCCGGACGGGTTGACGAGGAAGAGGTCGGCCTTCGGGCACCACTCGCCGAGGACGCGCGGGGCGAGATCCTCGATCACGTAGGCCCGGATCTCGGCCTGGTCCTTGCCCTCGGTGTGCTGCGTGGACACCACCACGCGCTCGATCGCCACCGGCTTGCCGTTCTCGTAGCGCACCGACACCTGGCTCTTGGCGTCGGGACGGAGGAACGCGTACGCGCCGGCCTTGCGACGGTCGTCGGCCAGGCCCTTGGTGAGCCGGTGCGAGAGCAGCAGCGGCAGCGGCATCAGCTCGGGGCTCTCGTTGGTGGCGTAGCCGAACATCAGGCCCTGATCGCCGGCGCCCTGCTCCTCGGCCTTCGCCTTGTCGACGACGCTGGCGTTGATCTCCTTGGACTGCGCGGTGATCTTCTCGATCACGGTGACGCCGTCGGCGTTGAACACCTCGCTCGGCCAGTCGTAGCCGATCTCGCGGATGGCCTGCCGGGCGATCTTCGTGTAGTCGAGGCCCGTGGCGCCGGTCGTGATTTCGCCGGCGAGCACGACGAGGTCTTCCTTGACGAGCGTCTCGCACGCCACCTTGGACGTGGGGTCTTGCGCGAGACAGGCATCGAGGACCGAGTCGGAGACGTAGTCGGCGACCTTGTCCGGGTGGCCCTCGGACACCGACTCCGAGGTGAGAACGAAACGGGACATGCGGGGCTAATCCTTCAGGTGCTGCGAAAGTTGTGGGCCGGAGCTTCGCCGTGCCAGCCGTTCACGTTGTCCACCGACGCGCGCACGATCGGGCACGCGGGCGGCGGCGAGATGACGCGCCGGGCTCAGCTCACGCGGCGCAGCACGCCCTCGGAGCTCACGCTGGCCAGGATCTCGTCCCGGCGCACGCGCGCCTCGGTCAAGTCGTCCGTCTTGAGCGAGTGACGAATCCGCTCCTGACGCCAGCCGTCAATGATAACCGTATACGCGATCCACCAGAACCGTCCGTTGCGCCAGAGGTGGTGGTTCTCCCCCAGGCGCTGGAAGCGACGGTCTTCCGGCGAGAGGGCGACCTGCAGCGACGGACGACGGAGCGCCGGCGTCGATTCGGTGTGGGTGGCGGAAGGGATCATGGTGTCTTCTCCTGAGTTACCAAGTGAAGACACCCGGAGGCTGCGGGTTGCCCCGCCGGACACTTTGTAGTTGTTCGTCTCGAACCGCATCGCCTCGGACGCCCTTGCGGGCCGCCCGGGCTGGCACCTTGGGATGTCCGCCCCAGGTTGCCGGGCCCGCGCCTGCTGCGGGCCGCTCCGGATGTCGAGGAAGACGATACCATCACATGTGGAGATACACAATCGTGGATTTAACGAATGATTCCATAACGGTGGGCGTCCGCCGGCTCGGGGACGTCCCCGAGCCCCGTTACCAGACCGTCGGCGCCGCCGCGATGGATCTGGCCGCCGCCACCGATATGACCGTCGGGCCGGGCCAACTCGCCCTGGTGCCCACCGGCCTGGTGTTCGCCGTGCCGCCCGGCCACTTCCTGGCCATCGTGGCGCGCAGTTCCCTGCCCAGGCGAGGCCTGATCGTCGCCAACGGCCTCGGCGTGCTCGACAGCGACTATCGCGGACCGGCCGACGAGGCGCGGGTGCTGGTCCTCAACTACACGCAGGCGCCGGTCGCCATCGCCAGGGGCGACCGCATCGCCCAGGCCTTCGTGCTGCGCGTGCCGCGCGTGGAGTTCGTGCCCCTCGTCCACGAGGCGGACGAGGGGTCGAGGGGGGGATTCGGGTCGACGGGAGAGAAATAGGCTCAGGGCTAGGGCTCAGGGCTCAGGGCTCAGAAAGCACACTGAACTGTTCTGGATGATCTCTGAGCCTTGAGCCTTGCGCCGTGAGCCGTCCTGCCTACGAGCCCGCCCGCGTCGCCGCCGGTTCCGGCAATTCGATGTGCTCGCTCGCCGGGCCATGGCTGCGCGCCTTGCTCGGGCGGCGGAACAGGCCGAACGCCCAGTC
Source organism: Luteitalea sp. TBR-22 (assembly GCF_016865485.1). Classification (NCBI taxonomy): domain Bacteria; kingdom Pseudomonadati; phylum Acidobacteriota; class Vicinamibacteria; order Vicinamibacterales; family Vicinamibacteraceae; genus Luteitalea; species Luteitalea sp. TBR-22. Next base: position 4,143,971 of record NZ_AP024452.1, read on the forward strand.
GCGGAAGCCGGCCATGATGTCGTAGATCGTCGGGATGACGAGCAGCGTGAGCACCGTCGACGTGATGACGCCGCCGATGACGGCGCGGCCGAGCGGGGCGCGGAAGTCCGCGCCTTCACCGTGGCCGATGGCGACCGGGATCATCCCGGCGACCAGCGCGAAACTGGTCATGAGGATCGGCCGCAACCGGACACGGCCGGCCTCGATCAGCGCTTCGCGTCGTTCCATCCCCTGCTCCATCGAGTACTTCGCGAAGTCGATCAGCAGGATGGCGTTCTTGGCCACGATGCCCATCAGCAGGATGACCCCGATCATGCTCATCAGGTTCAGCGTCGTGTTGGTGAACAGCATGGCGAGCATGACGCCGATCAGCGACAGCGGCAGCGACACCATGATCGCCAGCGGGTCGAGGAACGACCCGAACTGCAGCACGAGCACGAAGTACATCAGCAGGATGGCCAGCGCCAGCGCCGCGAGGATGCCGCCGAAGACTTCTGCCTGGTCGGCCGACTCGCCACCCGTCGAGAGTTCGTAGCCCGGCGGCAACGTGACCTTCTGGTTGACCCGCGCCGTGACGTCGCTGAGCACGGAGTTGAACGACCGCCCTTCCGTGTTCGCCTCGATCTTGATCACCCGATCCCGGTTCAGGTGATCGATGCGGGCCGGGCCGATGTTCTGCGTGAGCCGGGCCACCTGCCCCAGCGGGATCAGCACCGGCCCCTGCGGCCCCATCACGCCGATCGGCAGCTGGTTCAGGTCGCGGATGTTCTGCCGCGACTCCGGCGCGAGGCGCACGTAGACGTCGCGCGTCTCGCCGCTCGGATCGATCCAGTCGCCCGTGTCGATGCCGGCGAAGGCCGGGCGCAGGGCCTGCGCCACCTGCCCGACCGTGATGCCCATCGAGCCTGCCAGGCCGCGATCGATCAGCACGTCCACTTCGGGCTTGCGACCCTTGGTGGAGAGGCCGACGTCGACCGCGCCGGGCACCTGGCGCACCTCGTCGCGAATGCGCTCGGCCAGCACCGACAGCTGCTGCGCGTCGGGGCCGGTCAGCTGCAGCTGGATCTGCTTGAAGTTGCCGAAGAAGTTCGTGTTGATCCACGCCTCCACGCCACCGAGGTGCAGCAGCTTGGCGCGCAGGTCGGCCGCCACCTCCTCCTGGCGACGCGTCCGCTCGGCGCGCGGCGTCAGCTTGATGAACACGTTCCCCTCGTCGACCGACTCGGTCTGGCCACCGATGCTCGTGTAGGTGTAGGCGACCTCCGGCAGCGAGCGGGCGATGGTCGAGACCTCCTGCGTCTTCAGCCTCGTGTACTCGATGTTCGAGCCGGGCGGCGTGGTCACCACCACCTGGAACTCCGAGTTGTCCGAGACGGGCAGGAAGGCGCCGCCCACCAGGCCGAGCGCCGGCAGCGCCAGTGCGCCGACGAACGACGCGATGGTCAGCAGCACCATCGCGAGGCGGTGCCGCAGGGCCCAGCGGATCAGCCCCTTGTACCGGTCGGCCTGTCGGTCGAACCAGCGGTTGAACCGATCGAGCCCCCGCGAGATGAAGCTGCGCTGCTCGATCGGGATGTGCGGATCGGGCCAGTACGCCGACAGCATCGGGTCGAGCGAGAACGACACGAACAGCGACACCAGCACCGAGCAGGCGATGGTCAGCGCGAGCGGCGCGAACCACTGCTGCGCCAGGCCGCCCATGAAGGCGATCGGCACGAACACGACGACGATCGACAGCGTCGTGGCCGCCACCGCCAGCCCGATCTCCGACGTGCCTTCGCGGGCCGCCGTGTAGTGGTCCTTGCCCATCTCGACGTGGCGGACGATGTTCTCGCGCACGACGATCGCATCGTCGATCAGGATGCCGATGGCCAGCGACAGGCCGAGCAGCGACATCGTCTCGAGCTTGAACCCGAACATCAGCACGGTGATGAACGAGGCCAGCACCGACACCGGCAGCGCCAGGCCGGTGATCACCGTCGAGCGCCACGAGTTCAGGAACAGGAACACCGTGATCACCGTCAGCACGGCGCCCTCGATGAGGGCCGACTGCACGCTCTCGACCGACGCCTCGACGCGCGCCCCGGCATCGCGAATCAGCTTGAGCTCGACGCCGGGCGGCAGCGTCTTCTGCACCTCGCGCACCTTCTCGATCACCGCGGCGCTCACGGTGGTCGTCGAGGCGTTGGTCGTCTTCTTGACCTCGATGCCGACGGCGTTGGCGCTGTTGAAGGCCGCGCCGGTCCGGGGCTCCTCGGCGCCGTCGTAGACGCGCGCCACGTCGGCCAGCCTGACGATGCGCCCGCCGGCCTGGCTGATGGCAATCTGCCCGAACTCGTTCGGCGTCTGCAGGCGGCCACGCAGGCGGATGGTCCGCTCGCTGATGCCGCCCTGCAGCCGTCCCACCGGCACCGCAAGGTTCTGCGACTGCAGCGCGGCGACGACCTGGCCGACGCTGACGCCGGCCGTCTGCATGGCGGTCGGGTCGATCTCGACGGTGATCTCCCGCTCGATCGCCCCGACCACCACGACCTCCGCGACGTTGCGGATGCCGCGCAGTTCGTTGGTGACGCCCGGATCGGCGATCTGCGTGAGCTGGGCGCCCGTGAGGTTGGTCGACGTCAGCGCCAGCGTCACGATCGGGAAGTCGTTCGGGTCGAAGCGCTTGAGGATCGGCTCCTCGAGTTCCTGCGGCAGCTCGTTGCGGATCTCGGAGATCTTGTCGCGGATCTCCTGCACCGCCTCGGCCGGCTCCTTGCCGAACTCGAACTCGGCGACGATCAGGCCGAAGCTGTCGAGCGACTGCGAGTCGAGCTTCTTCAGCCCGCTGATGCTCGAGATCCCTTCCTCGATCGGATCGATCACGTCGCGCTCGACCTGGTCGGGCGACGCACCGGGGAACGGCAGCGCGACCGACACGACGGGCGGAGCGATCTCGGGGAACTCGTCGACCTCGAGCTTCAGCAGCGCGAAGAAGCCGAAGACCACGAGCGCCAGCATCGCGACGACGGTGACCGTGGGCCGCTTGATGGCGAAATCGGAGATGAACACTGCAGGGTCTCCTTACAGATTCCGGGTACCGGGCACCGGGAACCGGGCACCGGGCGACGCATCGCCCGGACCGCACCGCCCCCGATCCCACTGCCAATGCCGACTGCCGACTGCCGACTGCCGACTGCCGTTCGCCTACGACTTGGGCGCGGCCGATGCCGGCGTCGCGGCCGGGGCGGCGGCCTGCGATCGGTCGGTGACGCGCACCTGCGTGCCGGGTGTCACGCCCTGCGCCACGCCGGTCAGCAGCACGTCGCCGTCGGCGAGTCCCTCCACCACCTCGGCCCGCTCGTTCTGCGCGTCCACCAGGCCGAGCCGCACGCTGACCTTCTCGACCTTGCCGCCGCGGATGCGCAACACCGACGGCTGCGTCTCCGGGTCGGCGATCACGCTGAGCGGCAACACCAGGCCGCGACGCTCCTCCTGGGTGACGCGCCCGTCGGCGAAGAGCCCCGCCACCAGCCGACCGCTACGGTTGTCGACGGTGACCCAGATCGGCACCTGACGCGTGGTGGGGTCCGCGGTCGGGCTGACGCGCTCGATGCGGCCGGTGAACGCCTGGTCGGGATAGCCGCGCACCTGGAAGGTCACCTGCGCCCCCACGCGCACCGCGGCCAGCGACTCGGACGGCACCGACGCCTCCAACTGGATGCTGGTCGGGTCGACGATCGTGTACAGCGCCGTGCCCGGCGCCACGACGTCGCCGGCGTTGACGGGACGCTCGGCCACCACGCCGCTGATCGGCGCGGTGACCGTCGCATCGCCGAGCGCCTCGCGCGCGTTCAGCAGGCGGCTGCGGGCCCCGGCGACCTCGGACTCGAGGCGCACCACCTCGTTGCGCGCGGCTTCGACGGCGCGCTCCGCCACGGCGCCGGCCGAGACGAGCTTCTCGGCGCGGGCCAGTTCGCGCTTGGCGAGCTCGAGCGCCTGCTCCTGCGAGCGCACCGACGACTCGGCCGAGGTGACGGCCTCGCCGGCCGTGCGCGCTTCGATGCGCGCGAGCACCTGTCCGCGCCGGACGGCCTGGCCCTGCTCGGCCGAGACCGACAGGACCGAGCCGCCGACCTCGGCCCGCACGGTGGCCTGGTCCTTGGGCGCGAGGGTGCCGGAGATCACCGGTCCGGTGCGGATGTCGTCAAGCGTGACGCGCACCGTGTTCTCCTTGCCGATGTCGAGCACGGGCGGCGCCGCGGGCGCGGCGGCCTTGGCCTCCGCTTCCTTGGCCGCGCCATTGCCGCAGCCGGCGGCGAGCACGAGCGTGGCGGCCACTCCGGCGAGCGCCGCGGTCAGGTCGATGCGGCGGTGCCGCGCATGTGCGTTCATCACGTTCCTCATTGCCGTGTCCCCGTCGTCTGCGTCGCCGTGGCCGCGGTGGCCTGGCTGGCCGATCCCTGCGGCGGCTGGGCGTTGCCCGCCGCCACTGCCGTCGCCGTCGCGCCGCCGCCGCTGGCGGCGCCAATCGGCAGGTCGGGCAGCAGGGCGAGGCGGGCGCGCGTCAATTGCAGGTCCCGCGCCGCCTGGGCCCGCGCTGCCTCGGCCCGCTCGAGCGCGAGCCGCGCATCGTTCAGTTCGAGCTGCGTCGAGAGGCCCTCGCGGTATCGGACGTCGGCGATCTGGTAGGCGCGCTGCGCCTCCTCCACGGTGCCCGCCGAGGCATCCCAGGCGGCGCGCGCCGCTTCCCAGGTCGCGCGGGCGCTGCGTTGATCGAGCTCGGCGAGTTCCTTCACCAACTGCAGTTGCTGGCGGCTCTCCTCGAGCGTCGCCTCGGCGATCGCCCGGTTGGCCTTGCGCCGGCCGCCATCGAGCAGTGGCATGGACACCGAGGCGCCGACGGTCCAGTCGCGCCGGTTGTACGCCGGCAGCGGGTCGTACGCGTAGGCGATGAAGGTCGAGCTCGCCGTGACATGCGGCAGGAAGTCGGCCTTGGTCACCGCGACGGCCGCCTCGCTGGCCCGCACCCCGGCCTCGGTCTGCTTGACGGCGGTGCGTTCGACGAGCGCGAAGCCCGCCTCGGCTTGCGCCAGCGTCGCCGCCCATCGGGAGGCGAGCGCGCCGCGCGGCTCGGTCAGGTTCGCGTCGAGCTCGATGGGCTGATCGGCCGGCACGTTGATCAGCTGCTTGAGCCGCAGGTAGGCCAGGTCGCGCTGGATGCGCGCGCGGATCACCGCGGAGCGCTGGTTGTCGCGCGACACGCGCGCCCGCAGCACCTCGAACTCGGCGATCTGCCCGACCTGGAACTGCACGTCGATCTGGCGCAGCGTCTCCTCGGCCTGCGCCAGCGTCGACTCGGTGATGGTCGTGAGCCGATCGGCAAGGGCCGCATCGTAGTAGGCCACCGCGACGTCGAGGTCCAGTTGCGCCCGCGTCGTGGTGACGCCCAACGACGCCGCGTCGCGACCGGCGCGCGCCTGGCGCTCGCGGGCCCGGGTCTGGCCGGCGTCCCAGACGTTCTGGGCGATCTGGAGCGTCGCCGTCCAGGTGTTGAGCTGGCCGAAGGGCAGGTCCGAGCTGCCGCCGAACGGGTTCTGCGGAGGGCACTGCAGGTAGCGTTCGAGCTCGGCGACGCGCTGGTCGATCGGCGCGCCCGGGTTCACCGTCAGGCCAGCGCAGGGCTCGACGGGCGTGTCGGTGTCGAAGATGCCCGAGAACTGCGTCTGCAGGGTGCGCTGGTAGCCGATCGCGCCGTTGGCTTGCGGGAACAGGGCGCTGCGGGCCAGCGAGATCTGGCCGTCGGCGCGCTGCACCCCGGCCTCGGCCACCGCCACCTGCTCGCTGCCCCCTTCGGCCATGACGAGGGCGTCATCGAGCGTGATCCGGCGGGCGGGCGCAACCGGCGCCGTGCTCGGGACGGGCGCCTGCGCCACCGCTCGATCGGACGAGGCGACCAGGACCGCCAGCAGCAGGGCGCCGGCGCGAACGGACGAAAAAGACGTCTCAGGCATGATGCACCACGGCTTCCGACTCGGCCGCGCGAGCGGCGAGGGAGCCACGCGCGCCAATCGCGCGCAGGAAGAACGCCACGTATCGCTCGGGAGCCTCGGCCGGCGAGTACGCGTAACACTGGGGGTGGACGTCGCGGCCCATGGCATCGGCGAAGACGACGCCGCCGAGCACGTTGCCGGCGACGGCGATGTCGATGTCCGGATCGCAGAGACCGGCGGCGCGAAGGCGCCCGAGGTAGCCGCGCAGCGTCTGCTCGATGCTCGAGCTGATGCGGTCGCCCAGGCAGCCCATGTCGGGATGGGCGACAGCGTCGGCCATCGCGGCCTTGATCAGGCGGGCGTTGCCGCGCATGAACTCGTAGTGCCGACGGGTCCAGTCGAGCAGTTCGGCCGCCGGGTCGCGCGGGATGTCGGGGAGCACCGCCTCGTCCTGCAGGCGGGTCACGGCCCGCAGGACGGCCTCGAGGATGAGGCCTTCCTTGGAGCCGAACTGCCTGAAGAGGGTCACCTCGTTGACGCCGGCTTCCTGGGCGATGCGCCTGGTGGTGGCGCCCCGGAACCCGGCCTGGGCGAACACCTTCACCGCCGCTTCGAGCAACTGTTCACGCACGTCCATGTTGAGAGACACCGCCTCGCGCGGTGGACATACCTTGTACCTCGGTTTCACAATGAAAGCAAGTAACCACTTGCTGTCAGGCCACCATTCCATCAAACCTCAGCAATTTGAGGCTCCGTCGACTGCTACCGACACCAACGGTCGCTGCACCTTGTTCCGCACACGCACAACCTCAGACGGCCAACCCTGCGGCCTTTCATCGGTCGCCCACGGTGCAAGCGCTTACTTGCGACGCCTACACGTTGACGAAGGTTGCCAGCGCGAAGTTCCGCTAGCCTGTGGCCGTCGTGCTGCTTCCCGGCCTCAACCTCCCCTGGCTCCGCTATGGCGGCGACTTCGGCGCCAACGCCTGGTCGCCGGCCGGTGGCCTCTCCACGCGCCACCACGACGAGGTCCACCACCTGCTCGACCGGGCCGCGCGCGCCGGCACCCGGGTCGTCCGCTGGTTCGTCCTGTGCGACGGCCGCGCCGGCATCGACTTCGCGCCCGACGGCACCCCGACCCGCCTGCAACCGGTCGTCCTCGACGACATGGCCTGCGCGCTCGATCTGCTGTCGGCCCACGGGCTGCGGATGATGCCCGTCCTGCTGGACTTCACCTGGGCCGACGCCCGCCGCATCGTCGACGAGGTCGCGCTCGGCGGGCGCATCGCGGTGCTGCGCGACGCCGTCGCCAGGCACGCGCTCTGGCAGGTGGTGGATCCCCTGGTGGGAGCGTTCGGCCGGCACCCCGCCATCGCCTGCTGGGATCTGTGGAACGAGCCCGACTGGCTCGTGCAGTCGTGGCGTCCACCGGCGCGCCGCCTCCCGCCGCGCCGCCTCCGGCAGGTGCTCGAGGAACTCGCGTTGCACGTCCGGTGGCATGCCACGCAGCCGATCACGGTCGGCCTCGCGAGCACGCGCGGCCTGCCGCTGGTGCGGACGCTCGGTCTCGACGTGCTGCAGGTCCACTGGTACGACCCGCTCGAGCGACGGGCACCGCTGGCGCGTCGCCCGCCCGTGCCCTGGAGCGATGCCCCCTGGCTGCTCGGCGAGTACCCGACGCGAGGCAGCGCGCTGGCCCCGGACGCGATCGTCGCGACGGCACTCGGGGCGGGCTACGCGGCCGCGTGGCCGTGGTCGCTGCACGCCGACGACCGCAGCAGCGACGGCGAGGCGGCGCTGCGCGCCGTGGCGGGCGTGCGCAACACGTGAGCGCATGCTGACCCTTCGCTCTCGGGCCTTCGTCCTTCGTCCTTCGTCCTTCGTCCTGAGTCCTGAGCCCTGAGCCCTGAGCCCTGAGCCGCAAGCCCCGATGCAGTAAACTGCACGGATGCGTCGCCTGCGCGTGCTGTGCCTCATGCACGACTACCTCGTGCCTCCCGAGGACGACAGCAAGTACGACATCTCCGTCCCGTGGAAGACCGAGTTCGACGTCAAGAACACCCTCGACGTGATGGGACACGAGGTGCGGGTCGCCGGCGTGGGTGACGATCTCGGGGTGATCCGGGCGGCCATCAAGGACTTCTCGCCGCACATCGTCTTCAACCTGATGGAGAACTTCACCGAGGTGGGGGTGTTCGACCAGAACATCGTCAGCTACCTCGAGCTCCTGAAGGTCCCCTACACGGGCTGCAACCCGCGCGGGCTCATGCTCTCGCGCGACAAGGCGCTGTCCAAGCAACTGCTCGCCTACCACCGCATTCCGGTGCCCGACTTCGCGGTCTTCCGGGTCGGCCGGCCGGTGCAACGGCCCAAGCGCCTCGCCTTCCCGCTGATCGTCAAGTCGCTGACGCAGGAGGCCTCGATCGGCATCTCGCAGGCCTCGGTGGTCGAGAGCGACGACAAGCTGCGCGAGCGGGTGCACTTCATCCACCACTCGGTGGGCACCGACGCCATCGTCGAGCGCTACATCCCCGGCCGCGAGTTGTACGTGGGCATCGTCGGCAACCTGTCGCTGAAGGTCTTCCCGGTGTGGGAGCTGAACCTGGGCAACCTGCCGCGCGAGAACTGGCGCATCGCCACCGAACGCGTCAAGTGGAGCGGGCCGTACCAGGAGAAACACGGGATCATGAGCGGCCCGGCCGCCGGCCTCGAGCCGGGGCAGGCCGAGCGCATCCAGCGCCTCTGCAAGCGGGTGTACCGCACGCTGGACCTCAGCGGCTACGCCCGCATCGACCTGCGCCTCACCGACGACGGCCGGATGTACGTGCTGGAGGCCAACGCCAACCCGCAGATCGCCTACGGCGAGGACTTCGCCGAGTCGGCCGAGGCCGCGGGCCTGAACTACGAGCAGTTGCTGCAGCGCATCATCAACTACGGCCTCGCCTGGCGGCCGGAACGGCGGGGTTGATGACGTTTGACGTTTGACGGTTGACGGTTGACGGTTGACGGTTGACGTTCGGCGGCCGGGCACACGCCGCGACGTGCGGGCACGGTGCCCCCAAGGGCCGGCGTCAGGCGTTATGCGTTAGAGTAGCGCCCGCAATGCGCACTCCACGCGTCGCCCTCTGGCTCTTCGGCCTGTACCTGCTCGTGTACGTCGGCTTCATGGCCCTCAGCGCCTTCGCGCCGGCCGCGATGGCCGCCACGCCGCTGGCCGGGCTGCCGGTTTCGCTCCTGTACGGCCTGCTGCTGATCGGCCTGGCCTTCCTGCTCGCCGCGCTGTACCTGCGCGTGGCCCGCTGACCCGCATCCATGGTCTACGTCACCTCGCCGCTGGCCGTCGGCGTGTTCCTGTCGTTCGTGCTCGGCGTGCTGATCCTGAGCTGGTGGCTCGGGCGCAGCGCCAAGTCCGCCAGCGGCTACTACGCCGCGCACGGCCAGATCCACTGGTTCGTCAACGGCATCGCGTTTGCCGGTGATTACCTGTCGGCCGCGTCGTTCCTCGGCATCTGCGGGATGATCGCGTTCTACGGCTACGACGGCTTCCTCTACTCCATCGGGTACCTGGCCGGCTGGGTCGTCGCGCTGTTCGTGGTGGCCGAGCCACTGAAGCAGATGGGCAGGTTCACCTTCGCCGACGCGCTCGACGCCCGTTTCCACTCGCGCGGCATCAAGCTGGCAGCGGCGATCAGCACGCTGGTCGTGAGCCTCTTCTACCTGATCCCGCAGATGGTCGGCGCCGGCGTCCTGATCAAGCCGCTGCTCGGCTTCTCGCACGCCAGCGGCGTGCTGATCGTCGGGGTCGTCGTGACGATCATCGTCGTCACGGCGGGGATGGTGTCGACCACCTGGGTGCAGTTCATCAAGGGCGGGTTGCTGGTGGCCTTCTGCTTCCTGCTCACCGTGATGATCCTGCGTCGCGGGTTCGAGGTGCCGGCCGGACTGCCGGTCGTGCCGCAGTCCGCGGAGGCCGTGCAGCAGACGGGGCGCGTGGTGGTGGATCCCGACTGGCCCGAGGACCGATGGCTGCAGGTGCAGCAGGCCAGCGGTGCCATCCACAGCTACCGTCGCCTGCCCGACGGCCGGGTACGGCTCACGCAGGTGGTCACCACCGGCGGCGGCCAGACGCTCGTCGACGGCCTGCCGCAGGGCGTCGGCGCCAACGCCCATGACCTGACGCCGGTGGGCGCGGTGTCGGCGCTGCCCGGCGGCGGGTCGTCGACCGGCCCGCTCGGCCCGATCGCCTTCCTGCGCACCTTCCACGGCGCGACGATCGAGACGTGGACCTCGGAGAAGCGCCCGCTCTCGGGCGGGCGCGTCGCCACCGTCTATACGCCGCGCGAGCAGACCGGCGCCGACCTCCTGCAGCCCGGCGCCAGCCCCACCTTCAGTGGCGTGCGCAGCGCAAAGCTGTTCGACAAGCTCGACTTCCTCTCGCTGATGCTGGCGCTGTTTGCCGGCACCGCGTCGCTGCCCCACATCCTGATCCGCTACTACACCGTCAAGGACGTGATGGCGGTCCGCAAGTCGACGGTCGTGGGCATCGGCGCCATCGGGCTGTTCTACGTGCTCACGCTGTACCTGGGCCTGGGCGCGATGACCAGCGGCGCCCTCGACGTGAGCAACACGAACATGGCCGCGCCACTGCTCGCCCGCAGCTTCAGCGAGCCGCTGTTCGCCGTCATCTCGGCCATCGCCTTCACCACGGTGCTCGGCACGGTGAGCGGCCTGATCCTCGCGGCCAGCGGCGCGGTGGTGCACGACCTGCTCACGCACGTCTGGCGCATGGAGCTCACCGACGATGCGAAGGTGCGGGCCGGCAAGCTGGTAGCGGTGGTGGTGGGCATCGTCGCGATGCTGCTCGGCATCGCGTTCGAGAAGCTGAACGTGTCCTTCCTGGTGGGGTGGGCCTTCAACGTGGCGGCGTCGGCCAACCTGCCGTCGCTGGTGATGCTGCTGTTCTGGAAGCGGACCACCAAGCAGGGGATCGTCGCGGCGATCATGGTCGGCATGGCCAGCTCGCTCGGCTGGATCCTGGCAAGCGCGCAGGCCTACAAGGACGTGTACGGGTGGCCGCCGGAACAGGCCCTGGTGCCCTTCAGCCAGCCCGGCATCGTCACCATTCCGCTGGGGTTTCTGGTGCTGATCGTCGTCTCGCTGCTGACCCCGCGGCCGGTGGTTCGCACCGCCTGAGCGAGAGCAGGCAGGGCGGGGTGTCCCACCCCGCCGCCATCGCGACCGACTCGCGCCCTACCCTTGGGGCTGCGCCCGGCTCCGGTGCCTTCTGAGCCCTGAGCCTTGAGCCCTGAGTCCGGTGCCCGGAACGCCGTGCCCGGTACCCGGCCTCCCGACCTGCTACACTTCCCGGGACGTCTCAGGGCCGCCTGCTTCACTTTCCCGGCGGCCGGGGGCGACACCTTCGCCTGGAAAGGACCAGCAGTTTGTCGGAAACCCGCCTCAAGATCGCCCTCTTCATCGACTTCGACAACATCGAGATCGGCGTCAAGACCACCCTCGGTGGCCACTTCGACGTCGGCGCCGTGCTCGAAGCGATGAAGGAGCGCGGCGAGGTGGTCACCAAGATCGCGTACGGGGACTGGACCCGTGCCGGTGACTACAGCCGCTCGCTCACCCAACACGCCATCCAGATGGTCCAGCGCAACCTGACGCCCGGTGGCGACAAGAACGGCGCGGACATCAACCTCGCGCTCGACGCGCTGGAGATGGCCTTCACCCACAGCCACATCAACGCCTTCGTGATCGTCGGCGGCGACAGCGACTTCATGGCGCTGGTCGAGAAGCTGAAGCTCTACGACCGCCAGGTGTTCGTGATCGGCGGCCGCGCCTTCACCAGCGTGATCCTGCAGAAGAACTGCACGGAGTTCATCGCCTACGAGAACCTGATCGGACGGCGCGGCAGCAGCAGCCGCGGCGGCGCGAGCAAGGACATCAAGGACTCGATGCCGCTGGTCAAGCGCGCACTCAAGGTGCTCGCCGACCGCGAGGTCACGCCGCAGCTCGGGGTCCTCAAGAGCACCCTGCTGCAGCTCGACTCGACCTTCTCGGAGCGCGAGTACGGCGTCAGCACGTTCCGCGACTACGTGCAGAAGCTCGAGCGCGCCGGGCAGGTCACGCTGCGCGGCGACGAGCGCAGCCTCCTGGTGGAACTCAAGGAAGGCGTCGAGATCCCCGACGCGGTGCCGAGTGCGCCGCCGGTCGCCCAGCAGCGACGCGCCGAGCCGAGGCGCGAGGCGCACCCCGTTGCCGAGCCGGCGCACGTCGAGGCCCACGCCGAGGCTCCCGCCGAGGCCGTCGCCGCACCGGCCGAGCCGTCGCCGGCGGCCGCAGGCGAACTCGCGGAGGGCTATTCGATCATCCGCGACATCTTCCTGCGCCCCGGAATCGTGTCGCGCTGGCCGCTGTACGTGCGGCAGGTCAAGCAGGTGATCCGCGCCAACAACGAGGGCTTCGACGAGCGCAAGTACGGCTACAACGGCATCGTCGATGCGCTCCGCTACGCGCAGCGCGAGGGGCTGTTCCGCCTCGATCGCGATCGCCAGGGCGTGATTCGCATCTACCCGGGCACGTTGCTGGCCGACGAGGCCGGCCCGGCGCAGCCGGGCGCCGCCCCGGGCGAGCCCGAACTGCCCATCTTCGACGGCGGCGCAGCGCGCGTCGTCGCCGAAGGTGACGACCTGCACGAGCCCGGCGACGTCAACGGCAATGTGGCGCGCCCCGGCGAGCCGCTCCCGGCCGCGCGTCCGGGCCGTCGCTCACGCGGCGGTCGCGGGCGCCAGCGCTTCGGCGATCGCGAGCCGCTGGTCGAGCCCACGACCGAGCCCGAAGCGCCGGCCCACGACGGTGAGCTCTTCCCCGAGTCCGCCACGCCCCCGACGATCGTCGAGGCTCCCGAGCCGCTGGCCGAGAACGAGCCGGACGCCATCGCGACCGACGCAACGCCCGGCCGTGCACGCAAGGCGACCAGGAAGGCCGCAGTGAAGAAGGCGGCCGCGCCGCGCAAGAAGGCGGCGCCCGCCGCCAAGAAGGCGCCGCGCAAGTCGACGCGCTAGTCGAAGGAGAACGGCCCGCTGCCGCGACACGCAGCGGGCCGTCGTGTATCAGGGCGATCGTGCCTACGGCTCGAAGGCGCGGTTGGCCCGCACGATCCCGGAGAAGTGCTTCTCGCTGCCGTCGGCGTTGCGCACGACCACGTCGTGCGTACCCGGCGTGATCGAGATGCGACCGGGCCCCGACCCGACCGACGTGCCGTCGATGATCACCTCGGCGCCCTCAGGAGCCTCGTAGTAGGCCGGCGAGACCTTGAGCGACAGGCGCGTGACCGCGCCGGGCTCGACCGTGAAGGTCAGCGGCTGGTCGATCCCCAGGCTCCGGTTCTCCGCGCGCAGTCGGTACGGGCCCGGCGGCAGCAGGATCTGCCCGTCCATGCTCGCGCCGATCTTCTTGCCGTTCAGGGACAGCTCGACCTCGTACTCCGAGTCGACGAGCACCCATCCTGCGAACACCTTCACTTCGATCGGCGTGGTCTCGCCGGCCACTACCGTCGCCGTCGTCGTGACGATGCCCGCCTCGCTGCGGATGGTCAGCTGCTGGTCGCCTTCCGGCAGGTCCTCGAGCACGAGCGGCGTCTTCCCGCGCGACTTGCCCTCGAAGAACAGCTCGGCGCCCGACGGATTCGACGAGACCTGCAGCGCACCGCGCCCGCCTCCCCCGGGCAGCCAGTCGACGGTCTGGGTGGTGACCACCCCGTCGCTGATCTCCACGGGCATCTCGCGCACGATGCCGCCCAGGCGCAGACGCAGCGTGTGCCGTCCCGGCTTCACCTCGCCCCGGAACGGCGTCCGCCCCATGACCGCGCCATCGACGAGCACTTCCACGCCCGATCGGCCGGTCTCGACGACGAGCGTGCCGCGCGCACCAGGCTGCACCCACCACCAGGCCGCGAAGGCGGCGCCGTTGAACAACGTGATCAATGCCGCCGCAGCCATCAGGCGGCGCCAGTTCATCCCTCGCCGCCCGACCTCGGGCAACGGCATGGGGAGGACGCGCGGTTCGACCGCGGCAGGACGCGCCGACGAGGCGGCACCGATCAGATCGGCGGCCGTCGTGACGGGGATGCGTGCGCTGCGCGAGTCGAGGTCCTCCAGATCGGGCAGGCCGACGGCGCGAATCTCCGGCTCGTAGGGGCGGAACGCCTCCGACGCGCCGATCTCCAGCACCGGCGCGACCGGCACGGGCGTGGGCATGGCCGCCGGCGCCGCCGGGGCCGTGACCGGCGACACGGAAGGGAGCGCCGCGGCCGGAGCCAATGGCCGGGCGGGCACGACCATCTCTCCGGAGGCCATGGCCGGCGAGGGGAAGGAGCCCGTCCCCCAATCGTCGCCGCCCGAGCGGTGCGCGACGTCTGCGACGTCGGTCGCGGGTTCGCGGGCCGGCGCGGGTGCGGCCATCTCGCTCGCCGTCGGCTGGGTCGCCCTGGGCCGCAGGGCCCCGAGGTCCGCCGGCGGGGTCCACCGCGGAACCTCACGTTCGAGCAGGGACGTCGGCCTCACCGCCGAGACCGCGTGCAACTGCTCCTTCTCGGCGATCGGGTCACGTGCGTCGGGCGGCAGCACGGGCGCCACGACCAGCGCCGCCGCGGGCGCTTCGATCACCGGGGCCACCACAGGAGGCGCGGGAGCCGTCGTCACCGGCGGCACCTCGACCACGGGCGCGGCAGGAGCCGCCTTCTTGCGGCGTGACCGCCGACGCTTCCTCCGCGCCACGCTCGTCCCCGCCTGCTCATCGGCCACCGACGACGCCGACAGCTCGGCGTCCTCATCGCGGTCCTCACCGTCGGGGATGGCATCCGCAGGCGCCGCGGCCACGACGTCCGCCACGGCCTCGGGAGCAACGGCGTCAACGACCACGGCCGGCGAACCGTCAGCGTCGGGCTCGCCGACGGGCGCCTCCGAACTCAGTTGGTCCCATGCGTGACCGTCGGAGCCGTCGTCGACGACCACCAGTTCGGGCACCGGCGCCCCGTCGTTTGCTGCGGGGTCCGCCATCGATACGGCCGGCGTGTCGTCCGGGGACGAGGGCGCCACAGGTGCGGCCTCGGCAACGACCTCCAGCACATCGACAGACAACGCCGGCGCGGCGACCATCGTCGTCGGCGCCTCGTCCTCGGTGGCCATCGGCCCGGCCGCTGGTTCTGCCGCGATCTCGTCCGCGATCTCGTCCGGCGCAGGCGTGGCCTCCGGCCGTGTGCCCAGCAAGGCATGCCGCCAGTCGGCCTCCTGCGGCGCAGCGTCGGCGCGCGTGAACAGCGACGAGGCCGCCTCGAGCGGCGCCGCGTCGGCCAGTGGCAACGGCCCGTCGGCGGCGACCTCTTCCTGGACCGGCTCGAGGTCCTGCAGCATGATTGGCCGCAGGTCACCGAACAAGCCGCTCGACGAGCGCTTCGCGTACGGGTCGGGCTCGGGTTCGGCCGCGGGCTCCGGGTCGGGTACAGGCGCGTCGATGGTCGGCGGCGCCTCGGCCACCTCCATCGTGTCGACGTCCGTTGACTCGTCCTGCGGCTCCACGCCGGCCAGAAGAGCGGTCCAGGTGTCGGCCCCCTCCTCCACCTGATCCTGGAACTGCACCTCGACCGGCTCTTCGGCCTGCGCCGCGACAGGCTCCTCGACCTGCTCTTCGACCGGCGCCTGGATCTGCTCTTCGACCTGCGCCTCGACTTGAACCTCAACCGGCTCCGCGACCCACTCTTCCGCCCGGGCCTCGACCGGCTCTTCGACCTGCTCTTCGACCGGCTCTTCGACTTGAACCTCAACCGGCTCCGCGACCCGCTCCTGCGCCTGCGCCTCGACCGGCTCCTCGACCGGCTCCTCGACCGGCGCCTCGACCTGCGCCTCGACCTGCGCCTCGACCGGCACGTCGGCGCGCGCGTCGGCTTGCGCCAGGGCCACGGCATCCTCGGCAAGGACCGGCTCGTCGGCGGCGGCGAGGGGCTCCTCGTCGAGGTCGAGGATCTCGGCCGAGAATTCCAACGTCGCCGGTTCATCCCCGACGAAGGCGAAGGGGGTCTCCACCTCGTCGGTCTCCGCCGTGCCGATCCGCGACGCCCGGGCCTCGATGGCGTCCAGGGTCAGGTACCCGAAGTGTTCGCCGACCGGGGGCACCTCCTCCACCGCGTCGACGACCTGCGGCTCGTCGCCGGCCACGGGCCCGAGGGCCTCGCTGCCGACCGGTGCCGCGTGGTCCTCGTCGCGCCACGGCAGCGCTTCCCGCCACCAATCTGCAGGGACGTGTTCGATGGCAGCCGACGGGGCCGGCTCGACCGGCGCAATGACGACGATCGGCTCGACGCGGAACGGCAGTTCGTCGGAGAGCAACTCGGTCTCGTCCGGAACCTGCAGCTCGGCGTGCTCCAACTCCAACGGGACGGGTGCAAGGGCAGGGTCGGCAGGCGCCACGACCGCTTCGTCGGCCGGACCACTGGCGAGATCCTCGACGACCGCCCCGAGCGTCGGAAGAACGTCGAGTTCCTCGGTCGCGACCTCGGCCGAACGTTCCGGTGTCGCAGGCACGTCGGTGAGGTCGGCGGCCGGCATCGACGACCACCGCACGCGCTCGTCCACGAGCGGCTCGGACGTGGGCGGCGTCTCGGGAATCAGATGCACCGGTGCGGCGTCGATCGGCGGCGCCACGGCGTCGACGAGACTGGCAAACTGCTGCTGCAGCTCGCGCCGCTCCTGCTCGAGGGTCTCGAGCGACACCGTCGTGGGCGGCGCTGCCCTCGTGGCGCGGACGGCCGCAGTCACCGGGTCCGGTCCCGGCGAGTTGCCGCCCTCGAGTTCCGCCTCGAGGCGCAGCAAGGCCTCGATGTCGATCGCCTCCTCGGTGACCGATGCGGCCTCCGCCCCGGAGGTCGCAACAGCCGCGACACCCTCGGCATTTCCGACGGCCGGCGAGGCCTGGGCCGTGTCCTGGTCCGCGGCCGGAGCGGGCGCAAGCGCCGCCACCGCGGCAACGACGCCCTTCACGCGCGCCGAGGTGAGGCCCATGGCCGTGGCACCACCGGCCACCAGGGCCTCGTACGCCTGCTGGGCCTCGCGTGCGGAGGTGAACGCGCGGCGGCTGTCGAGGGGCGCCAGGCGTTCCAGCCACGCCACCACGTCGCCGGCGATCGCGGCGGCCGGGGATCTCGCGAGCCGGTCCTGGATGAGTGGCAGCAGCCCGCGCAGCCGATGGGGATACTCCTCCTCGTCGACGGGACGGCCGAGCAAGGCCGCCATCGCCACCAGGCCCGCCTGCGCGAGGTCGGCCTGGATGTCCAGCCTCACCTGTCCGTTCCCCGGAGGAGTCGGGATGCGCCATTCACGCCAGAGCTGGTGGCGTGGCCGCTGCAGCCTGTCGATGGCGGGCCCGAGGACGTGCTCCACCATCACCACCCGCCCGTTCGGCGTCAGGACGATGCGCTCGGGGGCCAGGGTGCCATGCGACACCGTGCGGGAATCGTGCAGGACGGCCAGGCCGCCGAGCACCTCGCGCGTCACGTGCAGGCCGGCGCCGGTGTCGAAGGTGACCAGGCCGTGGCCCGCCATCTCCAGCACCTCGGCGAGCCGACTGCCCCCGAGGTGGCTCGAGACGAGGATGGGCCCGCGGCCCTTGCCGGAGGGCTCCAGCCCGAGAATGCGGGAGAACTTGACGTGCTGGAACTTGGCCAGCCGCGCGACACGCTCGCGCAGCAGCGCCTCGGCGGCAGAGAAGTCCGCCACGAGGTGGAACCACTCCACGACCTCGCCGCCGGGCAGCTCGCGACGTTCGCGCACACCGAGCCCGTCGCGAAAGACGACCCGTTCTTCCGCCGGTTCCGGGGAGTGTGCTACTTTCACCGCGCGCGTCCTTTCCGGGTGTCGAAAGCCGCTGCGATCACACGCATCGCCCCACTGGTGCTGCAACGGCCACACCAGCCCACCCGTACCTGCCGATCGGTGCCAAGCCTAAGTGTCATGGGCGGTTCTTGTATCGGCGCGGTCACGGGTCGACTCCACTGCGTCGCCTCCGCACACAAGCGTGCAATGGCGACCACGAATATGTAATCGGCTGCTATGTACCGCGCTTCATTCCGCTGCATCGCGGGGTGCCACGGCACCCACCCGCTCTTCACCCCTCTCTACCGCTGCCCGACCTGCGGCGACCTCCTGGAGGTGGCCCACGACATGGAGGCCCTCAAGGATCGGTCCGCCGGGGCGTGGATGCGGCTGTTCGACGACCGCTACAAGCGCACCCTCTGGCCGTACGGGTCGGCCGTGTGGGGCAAGAAGGAGTGGGTCTGCCCGGACATCCGCGACGACCAGATCGTCTCGATGGACGAGGGCGGCACCAACCTGCTGTGGGCCGAGCGGTACGGCACCAGCCTCGGCGTGCCCGACCTCTGGATCAAGCAGTGCGGCAATTCCCACACCGGCTCCTTCAAGGACCTGGGAATGACCGTGCTGGTCTCCGCGGTGCGCCAGATGATCACCGACGGCCAGCAGGTCCGCGCGATCGCATGCGCGTCCACCGGGGACACCTCGGCGGCCCTGGCCGCCTACGCGGCGGCGGCCGGTATCCCTGCCATCGTGCTGCTTCCGAAGGGCAAGGTGTCGGTCGCCCAGTTGCTGCAGCCGATCGCCAACGGCGCACTCGTCCTGTCGCTCGACACCGACTTCGACGGCTGCATGGCCATCGTGCAGCGCCTGGCGGCCGAGGAAGGCGTGTACCTGGCCAACTCGATGAACTCGCTGCGCCTCGAGGGGCAGAAGACGGTCTCCATCGAGATCGTGCAGCAGTGGGATTGGCAGGTGCCCGACGTGATCATCATCCCGGGTGGCAACCTCGGGAACGTGAGCGCCCTCGGCGCCGGATTCGACATGATGCAGGCCCTCGGCGTCGTCGCCAAGCGGCCGCGCATCGTCGTGGCCCAGGCCGAACGCGCCAATCCGCTGTACCTGGCCTATCGCAACGGCTGGAACTTCGAGCCGGTGCAGGCGCAGAGCACGCTGGCCTCGGCCATCCAGATCGGCAACCCCGTGTCGATCCGGAAGGCCATCCGCACCCTGCAGGCCTACGACGGCATCGTCGAGCAGGCCAACGAGACGGAGCTGGCCGACGCGTCGGCGCGGGCGGACCGGACCGGCATGTTCAACTGCCCGCACACCGGCGTCGCCCTGGCGGTGCTCGAGAAGCTCGCCCGGCGCGGCGAGATCACCAGGGACCAGCGCGTGGTCGTGGTATCGACGGCCAATGGCCTGAAGTTCAGCGACTTCAAGCTGCAGTACCACACGAAGCAGCTGGCCGGCATCGACGCCAGGCTCGCCAACTCGCCCGTCGAACTGCCGAACGACTACGACGCCGTGCGACGGACCATCGATCAGCACGCCTGATCGGCAGCTCCCTTCCCTGACCTG
Organism: Luteitalea sp. TBR-22; assembly: GCF_016865485.1. Classification (NCBI taxonomy): domain Bacteria; kingdom Pseudomonadati; phylum Acidobacteriota; class Vicinamibacteria; order Vicinamibacterales; family Vicinamibacteraceae; genus Luteitalea; species Luteitalea sp. TBR-22. Next base: position 4,163,394 of record NZ_AP024452.1, read on the forward strand.
ACGCTGACCGCCGGCCAAGGCCGGCGGCTACGTCGGGCAAGGCCGGCGGCTGCGTCGGGCAAGGCCGGCGGCTGCGTCGGGCAAGGCCGGCGGCTGCGTCGGGCAAGGCCGGGGTTACGTCGGGCTGCGACGGCCGGGAGCCCCGTCTCCCGATCCGCGATCTTGCGATCCGCGATCCCCAAAGCCCTCTGCAACACTTGTGATACAAATCCCGGCATGCAACACGGCCCGGCCATGCCCGGTGTCCACCCCGAGGTGGACGCCCGCGACGCCTCCGTGCGTACGCGTCCCTTCCCGTCTGCGGCCCGACGCGCCCATACCAGCGCGGCGGAGACGATCGTCGAATACGTCAGGGACCTGCTCGAGCGCGGCGCGTTGCGTCCGGGCGACCGCCTGCCGCCGGAGCGGGCGTTGGCCGTCGAAACGGGGGTGAGCCGCTCGTCGGTGCGGGTCGGCCTGCGCGCCCTGGCAACGATGGGCATCATCCAGTCGCGGCACGGGTCCGGCACCTACATCGCCGACGGGCCGCCGGTGCTCGAGAGCGACTCGCTGCACTTCCTGGCTGCGCTGCACGGCTTCACGCGCGACGAGATGTTCGAGGCGCGCCGGTTGATCGAGGTCAGCGTCGCGGGCATGGCGGCGGTGCGCGCCACCGGCGAGCAGATCGCCGCCATCGCCGAGGAGGTGACGAGCATGTTCGCGTCCCTCGACGACGCGCAGGCCTTCCTGCGGCACGACATCCGGTTCCACCAGGCGGTGGCCGCGGCGTGCGGGAACCCGATCCTGACGTCGCTGGTGGAGATGCTGTCGCAGGTGTACTACGAACGCCGCCGCGAGACGGTCGACCGCGCCCGCAACTTCCGCGAGCGCGCCGAGATGCATCGCCGGATCTACATGGCCATCCGCCAGCGTGACGCCAACGCCGCCCGCGACGCCATGGCCGCCCACCTCACGGCATCCGACGAAGAGCAGGCGATGGAGGAAGTGACGGTTGACGGTTGACGTCAAGCGTCAAACGTCAAACGTCAAACGTCAGAGGAACTCCCCCACCCCTGCCCAGGTCGCGTGGTCCTGCAGGCGCAGGGTGTGGAGGTAGAGGTCCACGTCCTCGGTGGGAAACTGCTCGCGGATGGCCTTGACGGCATCGGGCAGCTTCGTGGCGTCGACGGCCGGCGAGGCCTCGTCGGAGATCAGGCCGTTGTCGTGCGCGATGCCGAGCGCGTCCAGGAAGGCGCTCATCATGGGGCGCTGCCTGGCGAGGTGGAACGTCACCAGCAGGCGCCCGGCCACGCCGTCGGACACGGCGGCCAGGCCGGCGGTGTACTTGACCTTCTTCTCCAGCGGCAGCGCCAGCACGGACTTGACGCGGAAGTTGAGGCGGCGCGAGAGCAGCCCCACGACTTCGGCGTGCTCGGCGCCGGCTTCGCCTTCGCTCCAGAAGGCCTCGGCCGCGCCCTTGCGCTGGGCCTCGGTCATCAGCTTCCAGAGTTGCGAGGCGCGGGTGATCGAATTGACGTCGACGTCGGACATGATTTGGGCTGTGCTCGTGACGACGGCCGGACACGTTCGGCCGCTACGTCGCTCGATGATGTAGGCGCCGGGCTGGCCCGGCGCTCGGAGCCGTCATTCTACCGCGCCGCTTCGGCGCGACCCTCCAGATCGAGCCACCGCGCCATCGTCGCCTCGAGCTCGGCTTCGGTGGCCTCGAGGGCCCCGGCGACCTCCGCCATGCCGATCGCGCCGCGCCGGTGGAAGTCGGGCGCGTTGATCGCCGCCTCGAGTTCCGCCTTGCGGGCCTCGAGCGCCTCGATCGTCGCGGGCAGCGCCTCGAGCTCGATCTTCTCCTTGTAGGTCAGCTTCGCGGCCCGGGCTGCCGCGGCCTCGGCCTTGGAGGCCGCCCTGGTGTCGCGGGCCACGCTCGCCGTGGAGGCCGCCGCGGCAGGCGCCTGGGCGGCCTTCTGGCGCACCCAGTCGGTGTAGCCGCCGACGTACTCGCGCACCACGCCATCACCCTCGAAGGCGATCGTGCTGGTGACCACGCGGTCGAGGAAGGCGCGGTCGTGGCTGACCACGAGCAGCGTGCCGGCAAAGCCGAGGAGCAGGTCCTCGAGCACGTCGAGGGTCTCGAGATCGAGGTCGTTGGTCGGCTCGTCGAGCACCAGCACGTTGGCAGGCCGCACCAGCAGGCGCGCGAGCAGCAGCCGGTTGCGCTCACCGCCCGACAGCGCCCGCACCGGCGACTGGAACCGCTCCGGCGTGAACAGGAACTCCTTCAGGTAGCCGGCGACGTGCCGCGTGCCGCCGCCGGGCACGTCGACCATCTGCCGCCCGTCGGCCACCGTGTCCATCACCGTCGCGTCCGGGTCGAGCTGCTCGCGCTCCTGGTCGAAATACGCGATCTCGAGGTTCGTGCCGCGCACTACCTCGCCCGACTGCACCGGCAGCGTGCCGAGCAGCAGGCGCAGCAGCGTCGTCTTGCCTGCGCCGTTCGGCCCGAGGATGCCCACACGGTCGCCCCGCATGATGCGACCGCTGAAGTCGCGCACGATGACGCGGTCGCCGTAGCGGTGCGCGAGGTGCCGGGCCTCGAGCACCACGGCGCCCGACCGCTCGCTGTCGTCGATGGCCAGTTGCACCGTGCCGGACTTCTCGCGCCGCTGGGCCCGTTCGCGCCGCATCGCCTCGAGGGCCCGCACCCGACCCTCGTCGCGCGTGCGCCGCGCCTTGATGCCCTGGCGGATCCACGCCTCCTCGCGCGCGAGCAGCTTGTCGAACTTCGCCTCGGACTGCGCCTCGGCCTCCTGCTCGGCCTCGCGCGTCGCGAGGTAGGCGTCGTAGTCGCCCGGGTAGCTGCGCAGCGACCCGCGATCGAGCTCGACGATGCGCGTCGCCAGCGATCGCAACAGCGCACGGTCGTGCGTCACGAAGAGGAGCGCCCCCGCGAACTCGCGCAGGAAGCCCTCGAGCCACTCGATCGAGTCGATGTCGAGGTGGTTGGTCGGTTCGTCGAGCAGCAGCACGTCGGGCTGCCGCACGAGCGCCTGCGCGAGCAGCACGCGCCGACGCTGGCCGCCCGAGAGCGTGTTCACCGGCGCGTCGGCAGGCAGGTCGAGGCGATGGACGACATCCTCGACCCGCTGTTCGAGGCGCCAGCCGTCCTGCCGCTCGAGCGCCTCCTGCAGGTGTCCGAGCCGCTCGATCAGCGCGGCGGTGCCGTGCTCGGCGACCTCGTGCGCCACCTGGTGGTACTCGGTGGCCAGCTCGCCGAGCGCGCCGAGTCCCTCGGCCACGACCGCGAACACGCTGCGGTCGCCACCCGGAGGGACGTCCTGCTCGAGCCGCGCGATGCGCAGCCCCGGCTGCCGCCACACCCGACCGCCATCGGCCGGCAGGTCACCCGCCACGATGCGCAGCAGCGTCGACTTGCCTTCGCCGTTGCGGCCGATGAGGCACACGCGCTCCCCGGCCTCGAGCCGCAGCGTCGAGCGGTCGAGCAGGGGCCGGTGCCCGAAGGCCACCGTCACGTCGTCGAGTTCGATCAGGGCCATGTCAGGGGAATGCAGCGATGGTGCGATGCCGGAATGTCGGAGAGCCGCGCATGCCGCGGCATGCCCGGCATTTCCGGTCGCGCAGCCTCACCCGCTCCTACTTTCCCAGCAGCTTCTGGAAGGCCGCCGACATCGCCGTGCCGCCTGACGACGGCGCGGGCGCCTGCGGGCGTCGGTCCTGACGCTCCTGGCGGTCCTGCGGCGGACGGCCGCCCTGCGGTGGACGCTGGCCACGCGGCCCCTGTCCGTTGCCGCCCTGGCGCGCCTCGCGCGCCTGCGGGGCACGCGGCGCCGGCCGCTCCGCCTTGCGCATCGTGAGCGCGATGCGCTTGCGCGGGATGTCCACCTCGAGCACCGTCACGCTGACGATCTGGCCCGCCTTGACGACGTCGCGCGGGTCCTTCACGAAGCGGTCGGCCAGTTGCGACACGTGGACCAGGCCGTCCTGATGGACGCCGATGTCGACGAACGCGCCGAAGTTGGCCACGTTGGTGACCACGCCTTCGAGCACCATGCCCGGCTCGAGGTCCGAGAGCTGGTGCACCGACTCCTTGAACTTCGCCTGGCGGAACTCGGGGCGCGGGTCGCGGCCCGGCTTCTCGAGCTCGGCGAGGATGTCGCGCACCGTCGGGGTGCCGAAGCGGTCGTCGGCAAAGCGCGCCGGATCCAGCGTGCGCAGGAAGGCGCTGTCGCCGATGAGCGTCGGCAGGTCGCGGCCGGTCACCTGCGCGATGCGCTGGACCACCTCGTACGCCTCCGGGTGCACCGCCGACGCGTCGAGCGGGTCGGGGCCGTTCGGGATCCGCAGGAAGCCGGCGGCCTGCTCGAAGGTCTTGTCGCCGAGGCGCGGCACCGACCGCAGGTCGCTGCGGCGCGTGAAGGGGCCGTGCTGCGTCCGGTAGTCGACGATCTGCGCCGCGAGCCGGGAGTTGAGGCCGGAGATGCGCGACAGCAACGCCGGTGACGCGGTGTTCACGTCGGCGCCGACCGCGTTCACGCAGTCCTCCACCACGCCGTCGAGCTGCCGGGCCAGCGCCGGCTGGCTGACGTCGTGCTGGTACTGGCCGACGCCGATCGATCGCGGCTCGATCTTCACGAGCTCGGCGAGCGGATCCTGCAGGCGGCGCGCGATCGACACCGCGCCACGCAGCGTGACGTCGAGTTCGGGCAGTTCCTTCGAGGCGAGCTCCGACGCCGAGTAGACCGACGCGCCGGCCTCCGACACGACGATCCGCGTCAGCTTGAGCTCGGGGAACTTCTCCATCAGGTCGGCGACCAGCTTCTCGGTCTCGCGCGATGCCGTGCCGTTGCCGATCGCGATCAGCTCCACCTTGTGCGACACGCACAGGGCGGCCAGCGCGGCGATCGACCCGTCCCAATCCTTGCGCGGCTCGTGCGGGTAGATCGTCGTCGTCGCGACGACCGCCCCCGTGTTGCCCACCACGGCCACCTTCACGCCGGTGCGGATGCCCGGATCGAGGCCCATCGTCACGCGCGTCCCGGCCGGCGCGGCCAGCAACAAGTCGCGCAGGTTGCTGCCGAACACGCGGATGGCTTCTTCCTCGGCCATCTCCCGCAGCTTCGTCTCGACGTCGTTCTCGAGTTTGGGCTGCAGGCGCGCCTTCCACGCCAGCGACACCGCGGTGCGCAGGAAGTCGTCGGCGGGACGGCCCTGGTGCTGCACGCCGGAGAACGCCGCCATCCGGCGTTCCGGCTCGCTCAGCCCGCTGCCGCTGCCATCGTCGGGCAGCGTGATCGAGAGCTTCAGCACGCCCTCCTTGCGGCCGCGCAGCAGCGCGAGCACGCGGTGCGAGGGCAGCTTGGCCACCGGCTCGCTGGCGTCGAAGTAGTCGCGGAACTTCGCGCCCTTCTCCTCCTGCCCCTCGACGACGACCGACTTGAGCGTGCCCTGCTCCCAGACGTAGGTGCGCAGGCCGCCCACCAGCTCCGGCGCCTCGCTGAAGCGCTCGATGAGAATCGCGCGCGCGCCGTCGAGCGCCGCCGCGACGTCGGCCACTCCGGTGGCCTCGTTGACGTACTCCGCGGCAGCCTGATCGGGCACCAGCGTCGGGTCGGCGAGCAGCGCGTCGGCCAGCGGCTCGAGTCCCTGCTCACGGGCGATCTGCGCCTTCGAGCGCTTCTTCGGCCGGTGCGGCGCGTAGAGGTCCTCGAGGCGCGTCTTCGAGTCGGCGCTGCGAATCGCGTCCTCGAGCTCGGGCGTCAGCTTCTGCTGCTCGACCAGCGAGGCGAGGATGGCGGTGCGGCGCTCCTCGAGCTCGCGCAGGTAGCGCAGGCGTTCCTCCAGCGTGCGCAGTTGGGTGTCGTCGAGCCCGCCGGTGGCCTCCTTGCGGTAACGCGCGATGAAGGGCACCGTGGAGCCCTCGTCGAGCAGCGCCACCGCGGCAGTCACCTGCCGGGGCGCGACGGACAATTCCTGGGCGATCCGATCGAGGATCGGCGTGAACACGGCCGACGCGGCAGCCGGGGTGGTCGTCATGGTGTGTCTTTCGCGAACGGCGCGGTCGGAGACCGCGCCCTGCCTGTGTGCGGAGCCCTACCTGGTGAGCTTGCGGTACTTGACCCGGTGTGGCGTGTCGGCCGCGGTGCCGAGGCGGCGGTGCCGGTCGGCTTCGTAGTCCTGATAATTGCCCTCGAACCACACCACCGTGCTGTCGCCCTCGAAGGCGAGGATGTGGGTGGCGATGCGATCGAGGAACCAGCGGTCGTGGCTGATGACCACGGCGCAGCCGGCGAAGTCGAGCAGCGCTTCCTCGAGCGCGCGCAGGGTGTCGACGTCGAGGTCGTTGGTCGGCTCGTCGAGCAGCAGCAGGTTGGCGCCGCTGCGCAGCAGCTTGGCCATGTGCACCCGGTTGCGCTCGCCGCCCGACAACTGGCCCACCAGCTTCTGCTGGTCGCGCCCCTTGAAGTTGAACCACGACACGTAGGCGCGCGAGGCGACGGTGCGCTTGCCGAGGGTGATCTCGTCGTGACCGCCCGAGATCTCCTCCCACACGGTGCGATCGCCCTTGAGCGCGTCGCGTGACTGGTCGACGTACCCGAGCTGCACGGTCTCGCCGAGGCGCAGCGTGCCGGCGTCGGGTTGCTCGACGCCGGTGATCATCCGGAACAGGGTCGTCTTGCCGGCGCCATTGGGCCCGATCACGCCGACGATGCCGCCGCGCGGCAGCGTGAACGTGAGGTTCTCGAAGAGCAGGTTCTCGCCGAACGACTTCTTGAGGTCGCGCGCTTCGACAACGATGTCGCCGAGGCGCGGGCCGGGCGCGATGTAGATCTCGACCGAGTCGAGCTTCTCCTTGGTGTCCTGCGCCAGCAGGTCCTCGTACGCGTTGAGGCGGGCCTTGCCCTTGGCCTGGCGGGCCCGCGGCGACATCCGGATCCAGTCCAGCTCACGCTGCAGCGATCGCTGGCGCCGTGATTCGGCCTTGGCTTCCTGCGCGAGGCGCTGCTGCTTCTGGTCGAGCCAGCTGGAGTAGTTGCCCTCCCAGGGAATGCCCTGGCCGCGATCGAGCTCGAGGATCCAGCCCGCCACGTTGTCGAGGAAGTAGCGATCGTGCGTGATCGCGACGACCGTGCCCTTGTATTCCTTGAGGAACGTCTCGAGCCACGCCACCGACTCGGCGTCGAGGTGGTTGGTCGGCTCGTCGAGGAGCAGCAGGTCGGGCGACTGCAGCAGCAGTCGGCAGAGGGCGACGCGACGCTTCTCGCCACCCGACAACGTCGTCACGTCGGCGTCCGGCGGCGGCAGGCGCAGCGCGTCCATCGCGAGTTCGAGCTTGCTGTCGAGGTTCCAGGCGTCGACCGCGTCGATCTTGTCCTGGATGGCGGCGAACTCGTCGGCGGTCTCGTCCGAGTAGTTGGCCGAGAGCTCGTCGAAGCGCGCGAGGAGATCCTTGATCGCCTGCACGCCTTCCTCGACGTTGCCGAGCACCGTCTTGGACGCGTCCAGCTGCGGCTCCTGCGGCAGGTAGCCGACCGTGCAGCCCTGCGCGAGGAAGGCCTCGCCCGAGAATTCCTTCTCGACGCCGGCCATGATCCGCAGCAGCGTCGACTTGCCAGCGCCGTTGTAGCCGAGGACGCCGATCTTGGCGCCGGGCAGGAACGACAGCCAGATGTCCTTGAGCACGACCTGGTCCGGGGGATAGACCTTGGTCAGCCCCTTCATCGTGTAGATGTACTGAGGTGCCATGCAGGTGGGACGAGCGAACCTTTTCCAGTGAGTGTGGCGAGCGAGAGCCCGTGTATCGGGCTGCCCCGCGACCCGGCCACAGGGGGCCAGGCCGCGGGACAGTGTACCAAGCTAGTTGTCGCCGTCCAGAAGATTGCCGAGACCGCCGAGGACCGAGCCTTCTTCCTTGCCGCCGCGCGCCAGGCCCGGCGCGGCCTTCATGATGCGGTCGGCCATGCGGCTGAGCGGCAGCGACTGCAGCCAGACGCGCCCCGGGCCGGTCACGACCGCGAAGAAGAGCCCTTCCCCGCCGAAGAAGGCGGTCTTCACCTTGCCGACGAACTGCACGTCGTACTGCACCGACGGCGTCAGCGCCACGAGGCAGCCGGTGTCGACGCGCAGCGTCTCGCCGGCCTTGAGGTCGAACGACTCGATCATCCCGCCGGCGTGCACGAAGGCCAGGCCGTCACCCGTCAGGCGCTGCATGATGAAGCCCTCGCCGCCGAACAGGCCGACGCCGATCTTCTTCTGGAACGCGATGCCAATCGAGATGCCCTTGGCCGCAGCGAGGAAGCTGTCCTTCTGGCAGATCAGCTCACCCCCGAGCGACTTGAGGTCCATCGGCAGGATGCGCCCGGGATAGGGCGCCGCGAACGCCACCTTCTGCAGCGACGAGGTGGGGTTGGAGAAGACCGTCGTGAACAGGCTCTCTCCGGTCAGCAGACGCTTACCGGCGCCCATGAGCGCGCCCATGATGCCGCCCGACTGCTGTTGGCTGCCGTCGCCGAACACCGTGTCCATCTGGACGCCCGACGTCATGTACATCAACCCCCCGGCCTCGGCCACGGCGGCTTCGCCCGGATCGAGCTCGACCTCCACGAACTGCACGTCCTCGCCGACGATGCGGTAGGTGAGCTCGAAGGCCTTCTGGCCGATCGGCGGCGGGGCCGCGATGGGCATCGGCGCCGGCGGCGCGGCGGCCGCCGAGAAGAACACGCTCAGTTGCGGCGTGTCCCGGGCCGCCTGCCACTGCGTCATGCCGGTGGTGAAGACGAGCGTGTCTGGCGTGACCTGGCCGGACCTGATGCGGCTGGCGAGGTCATCGAGCGAGATGGGGCCGACGGGTTGGCTGTTCTGGGCGTAGTACCACATGGTCGGGAGTCGGGAGTCGGGAGTCGGGAATCGGGAATCGGGGATGCGGATCGGACTGGGGCTGTGCAGGGCGCGCTCTCCCCCGGGACTTCGCTCAGGGCGAGCGAGCGCGCCGTTCACATGTGTCGGGACCGATCCTACTGCTGGCCGCCGGCCAGCGTCTCGTGCTCGATGCGGTCGACGTCGGCGTGGTCGAGGCGCAGCAGTCGCTGCAGCTGCGTGAGGTACATGCGCTCGCCCGGCGAGACGTCGCCTTCCCCGTGCACGACGGCCCACGCCAGCGCGTAGGCCGCCAGCTTCTGCTCCGGCGTCGTGAACGCCGGCGTGATCGCGTCGAGCGGCCGGCGCGCGGCGAGTTCCGCGTCGACCAGTGCCGCGGCGCCCAGGCGCGACGCGTGCGCACGAATGGTCGTGCGCTCTTCCTCCGAGAGATCGCCGTCGGCGCGCGCCGCGCTCACGGCGAGTTGCACGAGCGGCAGCAGTTGCGCCGGGACCGGTACGTCCGGCACCGGCACCGGCGGCGGTGTCGCGCCAGGAATCGGCGGCAACGGTGGCGGGACGGGCACGGACCCAGGCGCGCCCATCACGCCCTGCGGCACGGCCGACGGCGTGCCGCCGCCGGGCACGGGCGGAGGCGCCTGGCCGCCAGCGTACCCGCCCTGTACCGGCGCGCTGCCACTGCCCTGCTGCATCGTCTCGATGGCGCCCCAGATCAGGCCGCCGACGGTGAGCAGCGTGCCGGCGTTGACCAGGCCGCCGCTCGACCGGCGTCCGCCACCAAGCACACCGCCCGCCAGGGACGACAGGTCGAAGCCACCGCGCCGGCGCTTCGTCTTGCCCCCCAGGAACCCGCCGACCAGCTCGCCGATGAGGCGTTCAGGATCCATGTACCCACACCTTACGAAGCAAACCCGGAGGAGTTCAGCCACGCCTGGGCGCGCGACACGTCGTCGCGCGTCAGGTTGTGGCCACCTGACGACCAGAACGGGGTCACGGTGGCACCCGCGGCGGTGAGCAGGTCGGCGAGCTTGCGCGCCTCGCCGATCGGCACGATGGGATCGGCTTGACCTGCGGCCAGGAAGACGGCACGCCCGGCCAACGACGGGAGCGGCTCGGGCGCCAGCGCGAACTGCGCGTGCAGCAAGGCCGCTCCCGCGAAGCTGTCGGGATGCAGCAGCATGGTCGCGTGGGCGATGTTGGCGCCGTTGGAGTAGCCGACCGCCACCATGCGCTGGCGATCCACGCCGTAATGGGCCGCCGCCTCGTCGAGGAACGCGGCGAGTTCGCCGGCCCGCACCCGCAGGTCGTCGAGGTCGAACCGCCCCTCACCGAACCGCCGGAAGAAACGCGGCAACGCACCCTCGAGGACCCGCCCACGCGGGCTGAGCAACGCCGCGGTCGGGTGGAGCGCCTTGCCGAGCGGCAGCAGGTCGCGTTCGTCGCCGCCCGTGCCGTGCAGCATCACCAGCGTGGTCGTCGCGCCGCCCTCGGCCGGCACGAACTCGTGGGTGAACCCGGAAAGCGTGGGCATGGGATCACTGTACCCGGGAACCGGGCACCGGGTGACACAGGCAGGACGCGGTGTCCGCACCGCGCCGTCATCGGGGCACTGACGAACGCCGGCGGAAACACGCCGCCCTACCCGCCACGATCGGTCTGCCCGGCGCCTCGCCGCTGCCTGCCGGACAAGGCCGGCAGCTGCACCAGCGACGGAGCCCCAGTCGTCGCGGCGGCCGATCCGGCGTCAAGCGCCGAGCCTTCCGCCCTAAACGTCAAACGTCAAACGTTAAGCGTTATCCTGTCTTCGCCATATGTTCTCCCGCCCCGCCGACGTGCGCCGGATCCTGCACATCGACATGGACGCGTTCTATGCGTCGGTCGAGCAGCGGGACCGTCCGGAGTTGCGTGGCAGACCGGTTGCGGTGGGCGGCCGGCCGGAGAGCCGCGCGGTGGTGTGCGCGGCGTCGTACGAGGCACGGAAGTTCGGCGTGCGCTCGGCCATCCCGATGTCGCGCGCGGTGCGTCTCTGCCCCGACCTCGTGGTCGTCCCCACCGACTTCGCCAGGTACCGAGCGGTGTCGCAACAGGTGTTCGCGCTGTTCCGGTCGGTGACGCCGCTGGTGGAGCCGCTCTCGCTGGACGAGGCGTACCTCGACGTCACCGAGAACGCGTGGGGCGAGGCGCTGGGCGTCGACGTCGCCCGGCGGCTCAAGGACGCCATCAAGGAAGAGACGGGACTCACGGCGTCGGCCGGCGTGGCGCCGAACAAGTTCCTGGCCAAGATCGCCTCGGGCTGGCGCAAGCCCGACGGGCTCACGGTCATCGCGCCGGAGCGCATGGAAGCGTTCCTGCAGCAGTTGCCGATCGACGCGCTGTGGGGCGTCGGCCCGGTCACCGCCGGCCGGCTGCGTGCGCACGGCATCGAGAAGCTGGTGGACGTGCGCGCCGCGCCCCCGGCCACGCTCCACGCGGCGGTCGGCTCGCAGGCCGGCTGGCTCACCGCGCTCGCGTGGGGACGCGACGATCGGCGCGTCGTGCCCGATCGCGCCGCCAAGTCGCACGGCGCCGAGCGCACCTACCACGAGGACCTGCGCGACGTCGCGCTGATGCGCGCCCACCTCGCGCACCTGGCGGGCATCTGCGGCGACTGGCTGACGCGCAAGCACCTGCGCGCCCGCACCGTCACCCTGAAGGTGCGCTACGACGACTTCACCACCGTCACGCGGAGCCAGAGCGTGCCTGGCGGCCTGAGCGACACGCCGACGCTCGTCACCCACGCCCATGCGCTGCTCGAGCGCACCGAGGCCGGCGTGCGACCGGTCCGCCTGCTCGGCGTCAGCGCGCACAACCTCGTGGATCCATCGGCCGCCTTCGTCGCGCACGAGGGTCGCCTCCCCTTCGACGAGGGCACGCCCGCGTGACGACCGGGGACACGCGTGTCGTGTTCCATTAGCATGTGGCGGTCGGCTCCGCCCGCCCATGCGTGTTCCCGCCCCGCTGCTCCGGTTCCTCCTGCTCCTGATCGTGGTCGCAGCCGTCATCGGCCTGCGGCAGCCGGACAAGGTCCTGTACCCGCAGTTCTGGGCCGAAGACGCCTCCATCTTCTACCTGGAGGCCGAGCACCTCGGCACCGACAGCCTGTGGCATCCGTACAACGGCTACTGGCATGCGTACTCCCGCTCGTTCGCCTGGGCCGGCACCCGGATCCCGATTCGCCTGTTGCCTGCCTGGTACGCCCTGGCGGGACTGGTCGCGACCGTGCTGGCGCTGCACGCGGCACTCCGGCTGTGGCCCCCCTCGGCCCATCTGGCCCGGGCCGCAGCCGTCGGCGTCGTCGTCCTGGCGCCTTTCACCGACGAGCTCTGGCTCACCCTCACGAACAGCCAGTGGTTCGGGGCGCTCCTGCTGGTCGCGGAACTCGCCGGGCCCGCTCCGTTGCACGCGACGACCGCGCTGTGTCGCCTCGGCCTGGTCGCCGTCATGGCCCTGAGCGGCCCCTTCGGGCTGCTGCTCCTTCCCGTGGCCGCCTGGCGTGCGTGGTGGCATCGCGACGCCTGGAGCCGGGGCCTGCTCGCCACATTCGCGGCAGCCGCAGCGGTCACCGCCCTCGCCCTCGCGCACCACCCACGCACTGCGGCCGCCACCGGCCTGGCCGACCGCGTCGGGGAGCTGTGGTCGGTGATCACGGCGAGTCCGCTTCGCGCCGGCGTCCTCTCCGGTGGGATGTCGTTGCTGGTCGCGACGATGGCCGTCGGCGTGGGCCGTCGACGATGGCCCGTCGTCGCCTGCAGTGTGGGCAGCCTCTGCCTCGTCGCGGTCACCCTGGCGACCGTCCCACCCACCCAACTGGTCGCCGGACGCTACATGTTCGTCCCGTGGGTGTGTGGGCTCTGGGCCGCGTTGCTGCTGGCCAGCGAGGGGATGCGGCGAGCCTGGCTCCCGGTGGCGCTGGCGCTCGGGCTGGCCCTCGCCCGATTCCGCCTGCCGGCCATGCAGCACTACGACTGGGCCAGCGATGCTGCGTGCCTCGAGGCCCGCGAGGCCTGCGACATGCTCGTCAATCCGGGCTGGCCGGTCGGCCTGCCCGGCCGGGGGCCGCTCCCACCGGAGCCGCGCTGACGCGCGTCACGCTCTGGCGGGACCGGGGGCGGCCTTCGCGGCCTCCGTCGGGTCTGGCGTGAAGTCCTCGCCGGGGTTGATGAAGCGATCGAGTTCCACCGCGTACTGCCGGTCGTGCAGCTGCCGGTAGCGGCCGTCGAGCGCCATCAGCTCCTTGTGCGTGCCGCGCTCGACGACGCGGCCTTCCTCGATCACGAGGATCTGGTCGGAGGTGCGGATGGTCGAGAGGCGGTGCGCGATGACGAACGTCGTGCGTCCCTTGCGCAGCGTGCGCAGTGCCTCCTGGATCTTGGCCTCGCTCTCGCTGTCGAGGCTCGACGTCGCCTCGTCGAGGATCAGGATGCGCGGGTCGGCGAGGATGGCGCGGGCAATCGCCACGCGCTGCCGCTGGCCGCCCGACAGGCGCACGCCCCGCTCCCCCACCACGGTCCTGTAGCCCTCCGCGAAGCCGTCCACGAACTCGTCGCAGTACGCGATCCTGGCGGCCGTGATCACCTCGTCCATGGACGCGTGCGGGTTGGCGTAGCGGATGTTGTCGGCGATCGTGCCGTCGAACAGGAAGTTCTCCTGCAGCACGATGCCGAGCTGCGACCGGTAACTCGCGAGCCGCACCTGCTCGAGGTCCTGGCCGTCGATGAGGACGCGGCCGCGGGTCGGCCGGTTGAAGGCCATCACGAGGCTGATCAGCGTGCTCTTGCCCGACCCGCTCGAGCCGACGAGCGCGGTGGTCGACCCGGCCGGCGCGTCGAACGTCACGCCCTTGATGACCGGCACGCCCTCGTTGTACTCGAACCACACGTCCTCGAACGTGACGCGGCCCCGCACGTCGGTGAGGTCGCGACGACCCTCGTCCTCGGCGTCCTCGGTGGCCATCTTCTTGATCTCGTGGATGCGGTCGAGCCCGGCGAGCGCCTCGGTGAGCTGCGTGCCGATGGAGGCAATCGAGATCAGCGGGGCCGCGACCAGGCCGGTGAAGAAGACGTACATCACGAAGTCGCCGAGCGTCATGGTGCCGGCGACGATCGCCCGGCCGCCGATCGTGATCATGATGACGCCCGTCACGCCGATGATCACCGTGCCCATGGCGGTGGTCGCCGACACACCGGTCATCGACTGCGCGACGTTGCGCAGCAGGCGATGCACGCCCTTGCTGAAGACGATCTCCTCGCGCTTCTCCGCGGTGTAGGCCTTGACCACGCGGATGCCGCCGAGCGACTGCGAGAGCCGACCGGTCACCTCGGCGTTGATCTGCCCGCGCTCGCGGAACAGCGGCCGCAGCCGCTTGAAGGCCACGGCCATGATCCCGCCGAAGGTGCCCAGCACCACGATCATCACCAGCGTGAGGTGCCAGTTCAGCCAGAACAGCACGCCGAGGCCGATCAGCGCCGACAGGATGCCCCCCGTGAGCTGCACGAGCCCGGTGCCCACCAGGTTGCGGATGCCCTCGGCGTCGTTCATCACCCGCGAGATGAGCACGCCGGTCTGCACCGTGTCGAAGTAGCGCACCGGCAGGCGCGCCACGTGGGCCTGCACCGACCGGCGCATCTCGGTGATCGCGCCCTGCGCCGCCACGCCGAGGATCTGCGACAGCGAGAACGACGTCACCGCCTCGACGAGCGTCGACAGCGCCACGGCGCCGGCGAGCGGCCACAGCAGCTCCGACCGGCCCTTGCCGATCACGTCGTCGACGAGGAACTTCGTCGACGCCGGCAGCACCAGGCCCGTGAGGCGGTTGACCAGCATGAGGCTCAGGCCGAGCCCCAGCCGGGCCCGGGCCTTCCACACCAGGCCCTTGGCCTCCTCCCAGGCGTTGCCGTAGTCGACCTTCTTCTTCTTGGCCTGGTCCTTCGCGTCGCTCACTGCGGGCCCTTCGTCAACGTCACCTTCGTGATCCCGATGCGTGTCCGCGGCGCCTCGCCGTCGAGCGGCGCCTGTTCGATGGCCGAGACCACGTCCATCCCCGAGAGCACGCGGCCGAACGCCGTGTACTTGCCGTCGAGGGATGGCGAGGCTGCCGTGCAGATGAAGAACGAGGTGCTGGCGCTGTCGGGATCGTCGCCCCGCGCCATGCTCACGATGCCCGCCTCGTGCTTGAGCGGGTTGAACTCGCCCTTCACGGTGCCGACGTGCCTGCGCTGCACCTGCGTCAGGGGCGCAGGCCGCGACGAGAGGTCGCCGGCCTGGATGGCGAACTTCGGCACGATGCGGTGGAAGCCGGTGCCGTCGTAGACCCCGAGTTGCGCGAGGCGCAGGAAGTTGCGGACGTGACCCGGCGCGGCGTCGGGCGCGAACCCGATGACGATGTCGCCCATCGTCGTGGAGATCGTGGCGCGGTACTGCGCCAGTTCCTCGACGGGCGTCTCGGCGAACGGCGCGGCGGTCGGCGGCGGCGTGTCGCGCACCGTCGCCTTCGTGATCGCGATGCGCGTGGTCAGCTTGCCGTTGGCGTCGAGCGGCGACTGCGAGATCTGCTCGGCAACCTCGAGCCCCTCGACCACCTCGCCGAAGACGTCGAACTGCCCATCCAGCCCGGGCTGGTCTGTGAGGCAGATGAAGAACTGCGCGCCGGCGCTGTCAGGCTTGTTGGGCACGAGCACCGACGACACCGCCCCGCGCAGGTGCTTGCGCGCATTCGGCTCACGCTTGAGGCGATTGAGGCCGCCGGTGCCGTACAGCGCCGACTTCGCCGGGTCCTTCGAGATCGGGTCGCCGCCCTGCACGATGCCCATCGCCACGGCGCGGTGGAACACCGTGCCGTCGTAGGCGCCGGCCTCGGCCTGATCGAGCACGAACCCGACGTGATTGGGCGCCGCCGCTGCATCGAGCTGGATGACGATGGCGCCCTGCGTCGTCTCGAGCACCAGCTGCTTGTTCTGCAGGGCTGCCGCCGGGCGCGTCGTCGTGTAGAACCCGCTGGCTCCCGGCGAGGCCGGGGCCGGGGCCGGCGCAGGCCGCCTGCGGGCCTGGGCACCGGCGTCAGCGGCGAGCGCCAGCAGCCCCAGCGTGGCGCCGAGAAGCGCCATCCTGCCTGGATCCAGCCGGAAATGCACCAGCCGATTCTATCGCGGGGGACGTGGCGGGCCTGCCCAAAGAGGTAGGGCGCGGTGTCTCACCTCGCCGCGTTCGGCCGCCAAACGGCGCGGTCGGAGACCGCGCCCCGCTCGCTGAATTGAGCGACAATGCTCGGGTTCGCCCGAAAGGACCTCCTCCCGATGATGCGCTTGCCGTTCGCCTGCCGACTCGTGCTGCCGGCCACCCTGCTGGTCGCCGCCCCCGTCCTGGGCCAGTCGCCTGCCCCTGCCACCACGGCGGCGACCCCGACGCCTCGCCGGATCACCCTGGCCGACGTCGACCGGATCGCCTCGGTGCGCGACCCGCAACGGTCGCCCGACGGGCAGTGGGTCGCCTACGCGGTCAGCACCGTGGACGTCGCCAAGGACAAGTCCGACACCGACATCTGGATGGTGAAGTGGGACGGGTCCGAGACCGTGCGCCTGACGTCGGCCGGCGAGTCCGAGTCGTCGGCGCGGTGGAGCCCCGACGGCAAGTGGATCTCCTTCCTTCGCCAGGACGAGAAGAAGAAGTCGCAGGTCTGGACGCTCAGCCGCCTCGGCGGTGAAGCGCAGAAGCTCACCGACATCGCCGGCGGCGTGTCCGACTACGTCTGGGCGCCGGACGGGCGGTCGCTCGTGCTCGTGTCGCGCGACGTCGATCCCACCGCGGGCGAGGACAAGCCGGACAAGGCCCCCAAGCCGATCGAGATCGAGACCTTCAAGTTCAAGCGCGACATGGTCGGCTACGTCGACGGCAAGTTGCGCACGCACCTCTACCTGTTCGACGTCGCCGCGAAGACGACCACGCAGCTGACCAGCGGCGCCTGGGACGACTCCGCCCCGGCGATCTCCCCTGACGGCCGTCACGTCGCGTTCCTCAGCGCCCGCTCGGACGCCCGCGAGAAGTCCAGCGTGCGCGAGGTGTACGTCGTCGAGGCGAAGGCCGGGGCGACGCCGCGGCAGGTGAGCACGAAGGTGGCCCGTCACGCCGATCCCCTCGCGTTCAGCCCGGACGGGTCGAAGCTCCTCTACATGGAGGGCGGCGACCCGCGCTACGACGCGTATGAGCAGTTCCACATCGCGGTCGTGCCGGTGGCCGGCGGTCCGGCCGTGAACCTCACGCCGACGCTCGACCGCCCCGTCGGGGACGCCGTGTGGTCCCGGGACGGCTCGCGCATCACCTTCGTCGTCGCCGACGATCGCGAGCGGTACGTGGCGACGGTGCCTGCCGCTGGCGGCGCGGTGACGCGCGTGACCAGGGGGCAGCAGGTCGTGAGCAGCCTCGCCGAGAGCCGCGCCGACGGCAACGTCGCCCTCGTGGTCAGCACGCCGACGCAGGCCGACGAGATCTTCGCGCTCGACGGCGGCACGCTGCGCAAGCTGACCACGCACAACGACTGGATGGCCAGGGAACTCACCCTGGGCACGCTGAAGCCCGTGGAGTTCACCAACAAGGAAGGCGTGCGCATCGGCGCGCTGCTGACGCTGCCGCCGGGGACGACCACGGCGAGCAAGCTGCCGTTCGTCCTGCACATCCACGGCGGCCCCAACGGCCAGGACAACTACGGCTTCATGTTCGACCGCGAGTGGATCGCCGCCAACGGCTACGCGGTGCTGCAGGTGAACTACCGCGGCAGCCACGGCCGCGGCCAGGCCTTCCAGTCGGCCATCTACGGCGACTGGGGGAACAAGGAAGTCGCCGACCTGCTGGCGGGCGTGGACTGGGCGATCAAGGAAGGCATCGCCGACCCCAACCGTCTCGGCATCGGCGGCTGGAGCTACGGCGGCATCCTGACCAACTACACCATCGCGAGCGACCCGCGCTTCAAGGGCGCGGTCAGCGGCGCCGGCAGCTCGCTGCAACTCACGATGTACGGCACCGACCAGTACATCGTGCAGTACGAGACCGAGATGGGCCAGCCCTGGAAGAACATGGAGCGCTGGATGAAGGTCTCCTACCCGTTCTTCAAGGTCGAGCAGATCCGCACGCCGACGATGTTCATGGCCGGCGAGAAGGACTTCAACGTGCCGGCGATCGGCAGCGAGCAGATGTACCAGGCACTCAAGTCGATCGGTACGCCCACCAGGCTGGTGATCTACCCCGGCCAGTTCCACGGCATCACGCGACCGAGCTACCGCCGCCACCGCCTCGAACAGTGGGTGAAGTGGTTCGACACCTACGTGAAGACCGGCGCCGGCGCGCCGACGACGGCCGGAGCGGCGGCGACGTCCGGCCGCGACTGATGGAACCGCGCGTCGTTGCGGCGAGGCGGGGCCTGGACTGGCTGCGCGAGGGGCTCGACCTGTTCGCCATGGCGCCGGGGACGTGGCTCGGAATCACGCTGCTGTTCTCGATGATGATCGTCGCGCTCTCGGTCATCCCGTTCGTCGGGATGTTGCTCAGCGTCGCCATCCCGATCTTCATCGGCGGCCTGATGCTCGGGTGCGACGCGCAGCGGCTGGGCCGGCCGCTCGAGGTGCGCTACCTGTTCAACGGGTTCGAGGCGCCGCGCCTGCAGCCGCTTGCGGTCGTCGGCGCGCTCTACCTGGCCGGATCCATCGTGGTGATGATCCCGGTCATCGCCGTGGTCGTCGGCACGAGCGTGGCCTCGGCCGTCGCGGCCGTGTCTGCCAGTGGTGCCGGGAGCTCGTCGGCCGGCCTGGGCACGCTCGGCCTGTCGGCCGTGCTGTTCGGCGTCGGCCTGCTGCTGGTGATGGCGGCCTCGATCCTCCTGTCGATGACCCTCTGGTTCGCGCCGGCGCTGGTGGTGTTCCGCAACATCGCCCCACTCGAGGCGATGAAGGCCAGCTTGCGCGGCGCGCTGCGCAACATCGGCGCGTTCACCATCTACACGCTGTCGCTGCTCGGCGTCGGCCTGCTGGTGATGCTGCCGTTGCTGGCCGCCATCCTGTTGGCGGCCGCCCGCGGCACGAGCGGCGGCGATCTGACGCCGATGCTCGCCATCGCGATCGGCGGTGCCAGCCTCTTCGCCCTCATCTGCATCGTGCTGCTGATGCCGCCGATGTGGGGCGCGATGTACGCCAGCTACCGCGACGTGTTCGGTGATGCTGGCAATTTGGAATTTGACATGTGACATAGACGGGCGAGGGCCTTCGGCCCCTCGCCGCGCCCCACGAGCATCTCGAATTCTCCAATTTCAAATTTCTGATGCACGTCTCGTCGCGGGCTCGATCACCAGCGACGCCATCAGCAGGCACACCGCGAGGCCCGCGGTGACCAGGGCGGCCACCAGGCGGGTCTCGCCCGCATGCAGCGCCAGTCCTGCGAGCACGCTGGCGTAGACGACGTCGAGGGTCGTCAGCAACGGCCACAACCGCTGCCGCGCCTGGGCGACCGGACGCGGGTAGTGCTTCACGCTGAACCACAGGTGCAGGCGCAGTGACGTGGCGGTGGAGGCCAGGGTGACCAGCGCCATGTAGCCGGGCGTCCGCCAGCGCGGCGGGAGCGCGCCGGCCACCGAGGACCCCGGCCACAGCAGGCCGATGTAGAGCGCGGCCGTCACCGCATGGTGCACGTCGTGCCACGGCGGCGCGGCGGCGGTCCGCACTGCGTCCGGCACGGAGGCCACCGGTGCAATCGCCTGCGAGGTCGCCGAGGCGCGTGCTGCGGCGAGCGCCTGCGCCACCTCGCCCATCGACCCGAATCGATCGCCGGGCTGCCGAGAGAGGCACCGATGGACGATGGCGATGTCGTCGGGCCAGAGGTCTCTCGCCACGACCGACAACGGCGTGGGCTCGTCGCGCAGCATGCGCGCCCACACGCCGGCCACCGGTCCCTCGCCGAACGCGTGCCGCCCGCTGGCCGCTTCGTAGAGCACGAGGCCGAACTGGAACTGGTCCGACAGCGCCGACGGCTGCCCGCCGTCGAGCACCTCCGGCGCCTGCGCCAGCATCGTCCCCGTGAAGTGCCCCACGTGCGTGAGTCGCGTGTCGCCCTCGGCGGTCGTCGCCAGGGCGATGCCGAAGTCGATCAACCGCACCCCGTCGCGGCCGAGCACCACGTTGGCCGGCTTCACGTCGCGGTGCACGACCTGCGCGGCATGCGCAGCTCCGAGCGCTTCCGCCAGCGCCCGGGCCACGTCGTGCCAGCGCTCGCGCGGCAGCGGTCCCTCGCTTGCCAGCACCTCGGCCAGGGTCTGCCCTTCGACGTACTCGGCGACGATCACGGGGGTGCTGCCGATCTCCTCGAGGGCGTGCACCGAGACGATGTGCGGATGGCGCAGTTGCGCCGCCGTGCGTGCCTCACGCTGCAGGCGCGCCCGCGCCTGCGGGTCGCGCGCCGTGGCGGCCGGCAGCACCTTCAGCGTGACCTTGCGCCCGAGTCGCGGGTCGAGCGCCACGTACAACACGCCCATCCCGCCGCGCGCCAGCAGTCGCTCGACGACGTAGGGTCCCAGCGTCTCGCCGGGCGCGAGTTCGCGCCCGCCGGCCTCGTCGAGCAGGTCGACCGGCTGCACCGCTGCGCCGCCCTCGAGGAACCCGTCGTCACGGTCGGCCTCGAGCAGGCCGAGCACCTCGCGACGGACGAGCGTGTCGTCGCCGCAGGCGCGATCGAGGAAGGCGGCGCGCTCGTCGGCCGGCAGGTCGCGAGCCTCGCCGAAGAGCGCGGTGACGCGCGCCCACTGCTCCGGCGTCACGTCCCGGCTCCCGTGGAAAGGCGGCGACGGAGCCACGCCCGCGCGAGCGCCCAGTCGCGCTTCGCCGTCGCGGGCGCGACGCCGAGTTCGGCCGCAGCCTCCTCGATGGTCAGGCCGCCGAAGTAGCGCAACTCGACCAGCCGGGCCTGTCGAGGCTCCAGCTCGGCGAGCGCGGTCAGCGCCTCGTCGAGAGCCTCGACGTCGGGATCGCCACCGGGCGCGGCCGCTGCATCGTCGACGAGCGTCACGCGGATGCTGTCGCCGCCGCGCTTGAGGGCGTGCCGCGCCCGGGCCTGCTCGACCAGGATCTGCCGCATCGCGTTGGCGGCGATGGCGCAGAAGTGGGCGCGGTTGACCCAGGACGTGTTGGCCTCGCGCAGCAGCCGCACGTAGGCCTCGTGCACGAGCGCCGTGGGCTGCAGGGTGATCGCGTCGCGCTCGCCGCGCACATAGTGCCCGGCCAGCCGCCGCAGGTCCTGGTAGACCTCCGGCCACAGCGCATCGAGGGCATCCTGCCCTCGTTGCCGAGCTGGCTCGTCCGGGTGCGACATCGCAGAGATTCTAAGTGCAGGCCCGCCGTCTCGTGCATGGCGAAGGCGTAAGATGCAGTGCCGACACTCTTACGTGCCGACAAGGAGAGGGGCATGGGCGACAAGGGTGGGAAGAAGGACAAGGAGAAGGACAAGCAGCAGAAGGTGAAGAAGCAACAGGCCGAGACCAGGCGCAAGGAAGACAAGCAGCCGAAGCGTGCGTCGTGACGCCGGCGGCCCCGCCGCGCGTCGGGGGTCGGGCGTTGCCACCCGACGAGTTACGCTGTACCCACATGGACGCTGAGGTGACCCTCGAGGTGCTCGGCTGGGATGCGCGCTGGGCCGAGGCGTGGGCCGCGCATCACCACGACGGCGATGGCCGCGTCCCCGCCCGCGTTGTCGTCGAAAGCCAGCACATCTACCGCGTCCACACGGGGCGTGAGGACCTGCTCGCGCGCATCACGGGCCGCATCCGTCACAAGTTCGCCAGCCGGGAGGCGTTTCCAGCGGTAGGCGACTGGGTCGCCCTCAAGCCGGCCGGCGCCGCCGAGGAGATGGCCCGCATCGTCGACGTGCTGCCACGGCGCGGACGCTTCGTCCGCAAGGCAGCGGGCACGGCCGCGGAAGCGCAGGTGGTCGCGGCCAACGTCGACGTGGTCTTCCTCGTGAGCGGCCTCGACCACGACTTCAGCGTCCGTCGCATCGAGCGCTACCTCCTGGCCGCGATGGAGGGGGGCGCCTCGCCCGTGATTGTCCTGAACAAGGCCGACCTGCCGCGCGATCAGGACGAAGTGCGTCACGCGCTCGGCCCGGTCGCGGGGCACGTGCCCGTCGTGATGATGAGCGCCAGGTCCGGCGTCGGCGTCGACGAGCTCCGCGCGCACATCGGACCAGGGCGCACCGCAGCCTTCCTCGGATCCTCCGGGGTCGGCAAGTCCACGCTCATCAACCGCCTCATCGGCCGTGACGTGCAGCGCACCGCTGAAGTGCGCGAGAGCGACAGCAAGGGCCGTCACACGACCACGCACCGCGAACTGGTGGTGCTGCCGGGTGGTGGCCTGCTGATCGACACGCCGGGCATGCGCGAACTGCAGTTGTGGGACGTGTCGACGGGCCTCGACGACGCGTTCGAGGACATCGCCACGCTAGGCGTAGGGTGCCGCTTCCGCGACTGCACGCACGACACGGAGCCGGACTGCACCGTGAAAGTCGCCGTGGCCGAGGGCCGGCTCGCGGCGGAACGCCTCGCGAACTACCAGCGCCTCCGCAAGGAGGTGCTCGCCAAGCCCGTCGAGGAGGCCGACATCAAGGCCGCCGCCGAGCGCCGCCGCGACGAGCGCGTGGCGTCGAAGGCGTTGAAGAAGCTGTACTCGAACAGGCTCAAGACTCAGGACTCAGGGCGCTGAGAGCATCCTGACAGGGCTCAGGGCTACAGGCTCAGGGCTCAGGGCTCAGGGCTCAGAGAGCATCCTGACAGGGTGCATTCTGAGCCGCGAGCCATGAGCCTCGAGCCACGAGTCGTCAGCTGTTGGACACCCGCCTGATCGGCAACTCGCGCAGACGCTTGCCGGTGGCGGCAAAGATCGCATTGGCGATCGCCGGCGCCATCGGCGGCACACCAGGCTCGCCCACACCGGCGGGGGCCGCCGTGCTGGGAACGATGTGGACGTGGGTCTCGCGCGGCGCCTCGACCTGCCGCGCCAGCACGTAGGTCGAGATGTTCTGCTGATCGATCCTGCCGCCCGTGGCGGTGATCTCGCTCAGCATCGCGATGCTGGTGCCGAACACCGCCGCGCCCTCGAACTGCGCCTTCACGCGGTCCGGGCTGATGACGAGCCCCGGATCGACGGCCACGTGCACCGTCGGGATCTTCACCTGTCCGCGCGCGTTGACCTCCACCTCCACCACCGTGGCGATGTAGCTGAGGAAGCTGTAGTGCGCGGCGATGCCGAGGGCACGCCCGGCGGTGGCGGGCTTGTTGGCCCAGCCCGACTTCTCGGCCACCAGCTCGATCACGCGGCGCAGGCGTGCCGTGTCGAACGGGTGCTTCGGGTTCGGACGGGCGCCCTTCACCCCTTCGGCCGCCAGGTCGATGACACGCGGCTCGCCGATCAGCTTCAGGAGGTACTGCACCCGATCGGCCTTGGCCGCCGCGGCCAGTTCGTCGGTGAAGCTCTGGACGGCGAACGCGTGGTGGATGTGGGCCACCGAGCGCATCCACCCGATGCGCACCGGCGAGGGCGACGGGTTGTTCTCGACGCGCAGGTTGGCAATCCGGTACGGGATGTCCGAGAAGCCCATGCCCACCTGGAAGCCGCCGTACTGCTCCTTCTCGTCGAAGGTGGAGCCGATCGGCGGGAACGCGGTGCGCGCCAGCAGGCTGGTCGGCAGGCCCGAGGCGTCGACCGCCGCCTTCATGTACATCGCGGCCGGCGCATGGAAGTAGTCGAACTGCAGGTCGTCCTCGCGCGTCCACACGACCTTGACCGGCTTGCCCACCTGCCGGGCGAGCAGCGCGGCCTCGGCGCAGTAGTCAGGCTTGGACTTGCGACCGAAGCCGCCGCCGAGCAGCGTCACGTGGCAGGTGACGTCCTCGGCCTTGATGCCGAGTGCCTCGGCCACGGTGTCCTGCACGGCCTGGGGATTCTGCGTGCAGGTCCAGACCTCCGCCTTGCCGTCCTTCACCTCGGCCACCGCCATCGGCGGCTCCATCGGGGCGTGCGCCAGCATCGGCGTGTAGTACGTCGCTTCGTGCACGTTGGCTGCGCCGGCGAGCGCCTTCTCCGCGTCACCCTGATCGCGCACGACGCGGCCCGGCGTCCTGACGACGTCCATCAGGCTCTTCTTGAACGTCGCCGAGTCGAAGCTGCTGTTGGGACTGGCGCCCCAATGCACCTTCAGCGCCTCGCGGCCCTTGATGGCCGCCCAGGTCGAGTCGCCGACAACGGCGACGCCGCCGAGCGCCTTGAACCCATAGGGCGGCGTGGCGTGCGGGAGCTTCACCACGTCCTTGACGCCGGCGGTCGCGCGCGCCGCCGCGTCGTCGACGCCCGCCAGCGTGCTGCCGAGCACGGGCGGACGCGCGATCGTGGCAAACACCATCCCCGGCCGCTCGACGTCGATGCCGTAGGTCGCCGTGCCCTTCACGATCGGATCGAGGTCGACGACGGGCACCGGCTTGCCGACGTAGCGATAGTCCTCCGGCTTCTTGAAGCGGAGCGACTTCGCATCAGGCACCGGCAGGGTGCGCGCCGTCGCCACCAGTTCGCCGAAACCTGCCGACTTGCCGCTCTTCTCGTGCACGACGGCGTGGCTGCGTACCGCCACCTCCGCGACGGGCACGTTCCACTGCTTCGCGGCCGCCTGCTCGAGCATCGTGCGCGCGCTCGCCCCCGCCACGCGCATGGCCTCGTGGAAGTCGCGGATGGAGCACGACCCGTCGGTGTTCTGCGAGCCGTACTTCTTGTCGCCGATCGCCTGCACGACCTTCACCTTCGACCAGTCGGCGTCGAGTTCGTCGGCCACGACGAGCGGGAGCGACGTGCGGATGCCGGTGCCCATCTCGGATCGGTGCGCGACGATCTGCACGAGTCCGTCGGGCAGGATGGCGAGATAGACGCCCGGCTCCCACGCGGCC
Organism: Luteitalea sp. TBR-22; assembly: GCF_016865485.1. Taxonomy (NCBI): domain Bacteria; kingdom Pseudomonadati; phylum Acidobacteriota; class Vicinamibacteria; order Vicinamibacterales; family Vicinamibacteraceae; genus Luteitalea; species Luteitalea sp. TBR-22. The sequence continues at coordinate 4,188,277 of NZ_AP024452.1, forward strand.
TGGGCGGCCACGTCGGCCGAGAACACCGACACCGGCACGAGCCTGGTGCCGAGGATGAACGCGCCGCTGGCGGCAGCGCCGCCGAGGAAGGCCCGACGCGAGACGCGGGTCGCGTTCATGCCTGCCTCCCGGCCGCCTGGGCCTCCTTGATGGCCGCGCGGATGCGCTGGTACGTGCCGCAGCGACACAGGATGCCTTCCATGTAGGACTCGATCTGCGCGTCGGTGGCGTTGGGGCGCGAGGCGAGCAACGCCGCGGCCTGCATGATCTGGCCGCTCTGGCAGTAGCCGCACTGCGGCACCTGGTGCTTCTTCCAGGCCGCCTGCAGCGGATGCTCGCCGCCAGCGGGGGCGAGCCCCTCGATGGTGACGATCTTCTTGCCGGCAAGCATCGACACGGGCGTCGCGCAGGACCGGATCGGCCGGCCGTCCATGTGGACGGTGCACGCGCCGCAGAGGCCGATGCCGCAGGAGAACTTGGTGCCGGTGAGCTTGAGGGTGTCGCGAAGCACCCAGAGCAGCGGCGTCTGGGGGTCGCCGGAGAAGCTCCGGGCCTCGCCATTGACGGTGAACTGCACGGTGGGCGCCGTGGGGGTTGACGGTTGAGCCATGGCGGGCCCAGTTTACCCGGTCACGGACGGCCTACGGCCATGGGGACGGCAGTCGGCCAGTTGGCAGTCGGCAGTGGGCGCGGCAGTCGACGTCCAGTCTCACCAGGGTGCGACGGCGGCGCGCGGCGAGTTCGGCCGTCAAACGTCAGACGTCAGACGTCAATGAACCCCCTGTCCCACCTGCAGGTTCCCGGGCTGCGTGCCCAGACGGCGGATCGCGGCGTCCCACATCTGGTCGGCGGGCGTGTCGAAGATGAGCCCAGGGTCGACGTCCACGGTGAGCCATGCCGACGCCGCCAGCTCGTGATCGAGTTGCCCCGGGCCCCACCCGGCGTACCCGGTGAGCACGCGGGCACGAGACGGCATCGTCTGGATCACGCGCCGGAGGAGTTCGACCGAGGTCGACAGGTACAGCCCGGGCGCGACCTCGGTCTCGGCCTCTTCCTCGATGGACTCGCCGAGCAGGATCCATCCCCGTTGCGGCTCGACCGGCCCCCCGGTCCACAGCAGCGGCCCGCTCGTGGTCGAGAGCGGCGGGTCGAAGGCCACCGCCTCGGCAGCCGCCGTCGTCGTCGGACGATTCAGCACGAGGCCGAATGCCCCATCAGCGGAGTGATCGCACAACAGCACGACCGTGCGATCGAAGTTCTCGTCCTGCATCTGCGGCATGGACAGCAGGAGGGTCGGCGCGAGGCTGGCGGACTCCCGGGCGCTCATGGATCGATGATACACACCCGGGCCCGGGGCACCTCCCCAGTCGTAGCCCTTCTGCGTCGACCAAGGTCGACGCCTACGTCCGGCGGTCGGAGTCTGGCGTCGGGCGTTCGGCGTCAGACGTTCGGCGTCCGGCGTCACCTGATCCTCGCCCGCGCCCACGCCAGGTGCTCGATGACGACCGGGTGCGCGAAGGAGGGATCCACCTGCGGGTCGCGCGGCTCGAGCAGCGCCGCCCTGGCCTCGGCATCGCCGGTGGCGGCGATGGCCAGCGCGAAGTTCCGGCGCAACCTCCACACTTTCGTCCGATACATCGGGCTGTGGCGGATGCTGGCCTGCAACTCGTCGTCGGAGGCCCGCCACACCTGCGCCAGCGTCGCCTGTCGCCACAGGGGTCGAGCCACCCACACCGGATCATCGGTGACCGCTGCGCCGTTGTTCCACGGGCACACGTCCTGGCAGAGGTCGCAGCCGTACACCTGCGATCCGAGCCAGTCCCGCTGCGCGGCGGCGATGCCCTCGTGCGACTCGATCGACACGTACGAGAGGCAGCGCGTCGCGTCGAGGACGTAGGGCGCGACGATGGCCTGCGTGGGACACACGTCGAGGCAGCGCGTGCACGTGCCGCAGCGATCCGGCACGGGCGTGCCGGTCGGCAGGTCGAGCGTCGTCAGGATGACCGTCAGGAACAGCCACGACCCGAGCTCCTGGTTGATCAGGCACGTGTGCTTGCCGACCCAGCCAAGTCCGGCGGCCGCGGCGAGCGCCTTCTCCTGCACTGGCCCGGTGTCGACGTAACCCACCGCCTCGAACCGGGCTCCGGCGTGCTCCTTCAACCAGCCGATGAGAAGGTGCTGCCGGCGACCGAGGACCTCGTGATAGTCCTCGCCCCACGCATAGCGGGCGATCCGTGCGTCACCGGGCGCCTCGCGCGCGATGGAGAGGGGCTCGTTCGTGTTGTAGATGGTGCCGGTGACGATGGCCGCGCGCGCACCGGGCAGCACGCGCGTCGGGTCCATGCGCGCCGCGACGCTGCGCGTGAGGTAGTGCAGATCGCCCGCGTATCCGCGCTCGACCCACTGCTTCAGGTAGTCGAGGCGCGCCACCTGCGCGACCGGCGCGATGCCGCACAGGTCGAAGCCCAGGGTCAGGGCATGGGCGCGGAGGGAGTCAACGGAAAACACGGCCTTCGTCATGGGGCCTTCGGCCTTCGGGGCCTCCACAAACACCACAGCGGCGCCGGAACGCTCCGACACCGCTGTGTGCTCTTCCAAGGCCGACGGCCGATGGCCCAAGGCCGGGAGGCTGCCGGACGAGTCCGGCAGCTACGCTTTCTTGACGAGCTGGCGCACGACGTACGGCAGGATCCCGCCGTGCCGATAGGCCGTCAGTTCCTCGGGCGTGTCGACGCGGACGCGCACGGTGAACGTCTTGCTGGTGCCGTCCTCCGCCGTGGCCGTGATGGCCAGCTCGCCGCGCGGCTTGAGCGAGGCGAGGGCGATGTCGAACACTTCGCGTCCGGTGAGCCCGAGGCTGGCCGCGCTCTCGCCGTCCTTGAACTGGAGCGGCAGGACGCCCATGTTGACCAGGTTGCTGCGGTGGATGCGCTCGAAGCTCTCCGCGATCACCGCCCGGACGCCGAGCAGGCGCGTGCCCTTGGCCGCCCAGTCGCGCGACGAGCCGGAGCCGTACTCCTTGCCCGCGATGACCATCAGCGGCACGCCGGCCGACTGGTACTTCATCGCGGCGTCGTAGATGCTCATCTGCTCGTCGCCGGGCATGTAGAGCGTGACCCCGCCCTCGGTGCCCGGTGCGACCTGGTTGCGGAGGCGGATGTTGGCGAACGTGCCGCGCATCATCACCTCGTGGTGACCGCGACGGGCGCCGTACTGGTTGAAATCGCGCGGCTGCACGCCGTTGGCGATGAGGTACTTGCCCGCCGGGCTGTCGGCCTTGATCGAGCCGGCCGGAGAGATGTGGTCGGTCGTCACGCTGTCGCCGAGCAACGCGAGGACGCGCGCGCCCTTCACGTCGGTGATGGGCTTGGGCTCGAGCTCCATGCCCTCGAAGTACGGCGGGTTGGCGATGTAGGTCGACGCCCCCTTCCACTCGAAGCGGTCGCCCTGCGGCGCCGGCAGCTGCTGCCAGCGCTCGTCGCCCTTGAACACGTCGGCGTAGCGACGCTGGTACATCTCCGACTGCACGGCCGACAGCATCGTCTGCTGGATTTCCTGCTGCGTCGGCCAGACGTCCTTGAGGTACACCGGCTGGCCGTCCTTGCCGATGCCCAGCGGCTCGGTGGTGATGTCGACGGTCAGCGAGCCGGCAATCGCGTAGGCGACGACCAGCGGCGGCGACGCGAGGTAGTTGGCGCGCACCAGCGGCTGGATGCGCCCCTCGAAGTTGCGGTTGCCCGACAGCACCGAGCAGACCACGAGGTCCTTCTCCTCGATGAGCGCCGAGACCTCGTCGGGGAGCGGGCCGCTGTTGCCGATGCAGGTCGTGCAGCCGTAGCCGACGAGGTTGAAGCCGAGGGCGTCGAGGTACGTGTTGAGGCCGGACTTGGCGTAGTACTCGGTGACCACCTGCGAGCCGGGCGCGAGCGAGGTCTTCACCCATGGCTTGCTGGTGAGGCCCTTCTCCACCGCCTTCTTCGCCACCAGGCCCGCGGCGATCATCACGCTCGGGTTCGACGTGTTGGTGCAGCTGGTGATGGCCGCCACGACGACCGCGCCGTGATCGAGCTGGTCGGCCCACGCCGGCGCCTGCACGGCGACGGCCGCGGCAGTGCCGCCGCCGCTGCCCTTCTTCTTCGGCTCGGCGAGCATCGCGTCGCGCGACTTGCCGAACGACCCCTTGGCGTCCTTCAGCGGCACGCGGTCCTGAGGACGACGCGGCCCGGAGAGACTGGGCTCCACCGTCGCCAGATCGAGCTCGATCGTCGTCGTGTAGACCGGGTCGACGGTCGCCTCGGTGCGGAACAGGTCCTGCGCCTTCGCATACGCCTCGACGAGCGCGATCTGCGCCTCCGAGCGGCCGGTGAGCCGCAGGAAGTCGAGCGTCATGTCGTCGATCGGGAAGATAGCGATCGTCGAGCCGTACTCGGGCGACATGTTGCCGATCGTCGAGCGGTCGGCAATCGTGAGGTGGCTCAGCCCGGGGCCGTAGAACTCGACGAACTTGCCGACGACGCCGTGCTTGCGGAGGCGCTCGGTGATCGTCAGCACCAGGTCGGTGGCGGTGATGCCTTCCTGCAGGCGGCCGGTCAGCTTGAAGCCGACGACGTCCGGGATCAGCATCGACGAGGGCTGGCCCAGCATCGCGGCCTCGGCCTCGATGCCGCCGACGCCCCAGCCCACCACCCCGAGGCCGTTGACCATCGTCGTGTGCGAGTCGGTGCCGAAGAGGGTGTCCGGGTACACGTACGTCTGGCCGTCGATGTCCTCGCGGCAGACGACGCGCGCGAGGTACTCGACGTTGACCTGGTGGACGATGCCCGTCCCCGGCGGGACGACGCGGAAGTTCGAGAACGCGTTCTGGCCCCAGCGCAGGAACTCGTAGCGTTCGCCGTTGCGCTGGTACTCGAGGTCGACGTTGAGCGCGAAGCTGTCGCCCTGGCCGAAGTGATCCACCTGCACGGAGTGGTCGATGACCAGCTCCACCGGCTGCAGCGGGTTGACGCGCGACGGGTCGCCGCCCAGCTTGACGACGCCGTCACGCATGGCGGCGAGGTCGACCACGGCGGGCACGCCCGTGAAGTCCTGCAGGAGCACCCGGGCCGGCATGAAGGCGATCTCGCGCTCGGCGCCGCCCTTGACGTCCCACCCTGCCAGCGTCGCCACGTCGTCCTTCTTGACGAACGCGTTGTCCTCGCGCCGCAGCAGGTTCTCCAGCAGGATGCGGAGCGAATACGGGAGCTTCGCCACCCCGGGGAACCCGGCCGCCTCGAGGGCGGGCAGGCTGTAGTAGTGAACGGTCTCGCTACCGACCGTGAGGGTACGCCGGGTCTTGAAGGAATCGATGGCCATCGGGCCCGATCGTATCAAAGCGGAAGGAAAGAAGAGTAGAAGGGCAGAAGGAAAAAGGCAGGGCGGGAAGGGCGAAGCCACCGCAAGGTGGATGGGGGAAAGAAGGCGAGGGGCCCCTTCGACCGTCAAGGCTTCGCGCTTCCGGGCCTTCCGCCTTCCCGGTTTGCCTTCTGCTCTTCTACTCTCCTTACCTTCTACCCTTCCTCGCGCTAGTTTTCCCGGCGCGCCAGCATCTGGTCGACGACGACGATCACCACCACCACGAGGCCGACGATCAGGCGGTCGTAGAAGGTGGCGCCAGGGACCTGCGGGAGGGCGTTGCGGAGGACGCCGAAGATCAACGTGCCGAGCACCGCCCCGACCACCGAGCCGCGGCCGCCGGAGAGGCTGGCGCCGCCCACCACGGCCGACGCGATGATGTCGAGCTCGTAGCCATTGGCGAGGTCGGCCTTGCCCTGGCCCTGGCCGAGCACCAGGATCACGCCCGACAGCGCGGCCAGGACCCCGGACACCATGTAGACCATCGTCTTGATGCGTCCGACCTGGATCCCCGTGTAGCGGGCCGCCACCTCGTTGCCGCCCACCGCGAACACCGCGCGGCCGGCCTGCACGTGGCGCATGAACAGGTGGAACACCACGGTCAGCACCACCATCACGATCGGCGCGAGCCAGTCCAGCGGCACGCCGAGCGGCGCCCAGCCCGGCGGAATCCGCGCCGACACGTCGAAGAAGCGGCCCTCGGTGACGATGTAGGCCAGGCCGCGCGTGATGCCCATCACCCCCAGTGTCGCGATGAACGGCGGCAGGCGCACCAGCACCACCAGCGCGGAGCTGATCGCGCCGGCGATGGCGCCGACGCCCAGGCCGGCCAGGATCGAGGCCGGCAGCGACCAGCCGCCCTCGAGGAACAGGTAGCCGAGAACGACCGTCGTCAGCGCGATCACGGCCCCCGGCGCGAGGTCGACGCCCCCCGAGATGATCACCATCGAGGCGCCGACGGCCGCGATGCCGTAGATCGCCGAGTACTTGAGGATCAGCAGCCCGTTCTCGCCGTTGAAGAACGGATGCCGCCCGCCGCCGTCGGGCCAGAGGTACCAGGTGAAGAACGCAATCTCGGCCAGCAGGATGAACAGCGTGCTGAGCTCGCGCGTGCGCACGATCGCCCGCCACCACGGCTGTGGCGGGCGGACCGGGCCGGCAGCCGGGGGGGCCGGCACGCTCCGGCTGCCCTCGCTGATGGCGGTTTGCAAGGCAGGGTTCATGCCGCGTCGGTCTCCTCGGCGCGGGTGGCCAGATGCATCACGTCTTCCTCGGAAGCCCCGCGCAGCACCTCGCCCTGCACGCGCCCCTGCTTGAGGACGACGATGCGGTCGGCGAGGGCCAGCAGTTCGGGCAGGTCGCTCGAGACGACGAGGCACGCCATGCCGAGGGCGGCCTCCTCGCGAATCAGGTGGTGGATGTCGTGCTTGGCGCCGACGTCGACGCCCTTGGTGGGCTCGTCGAGCAGCAGCACGCGCGGCCCGGTGGCCAGCCACTTGGCCAGCACGACCTTCTGCTGGTTGCCGCCGCTCAGCGCGTCGGGCGGCACGTCGATCGAGGCCGCCTTGATGCCCCAGCGCTTCACGAGGGCCTCGCACTCGGCGCGCTCGCGCCCCGGTCGTCGACGCCACCCGTCGCGGGCGGCTTCGCGGGCCAGCACCAGGTTCTCGCTGATCGGCAGGTTGAAGAACAGCCCCTGCGACTGCCGCATCTCGGGCTGCAGCACCACGCCGCGCCGCACCGCCTCGGCAGGGTTGCGTGGCGCGAACGGCGCGCCATCGACCGCCATCGTCCCGGCCTGCGGTCGGTGCAGGCCGAAGACCGTCTCGACGACCTCGGTGCGCCCGGCGCCGATCAGGCCGAACAGGCCGACGATCTCGCCCTCGCGCACCTGCAGGTCGACAGCCTCGAAGTGGGGGCGTCGGGTCAGGCCCGTCACCTGCAGGCGGACGCGGTCGCCGACCTTGCCCTCGCCGTGACCGGTCTCGAGGTCGCGGCCGACCATCGCGCGCACGATGTCCTGCGGCTTCTTGCCCGCGATCGGCCATGTGCCCACATGCTGGCCGTCGCGCAGCACCGACACGGTGTTGCACAGGCGGAACACCTCGGGCAGGCGATGCGACACGTAGATCAGCGTGACGCCGCGGCTGCGCAGGCGCTCGAGCACGGCGAACAGGTGGTCGACCTCGGCGTCGGTGAGCGCCGTGGTCGGCTCGTCGAGGATCAGCACCTGGCAGTCGAACGCCAGGGCACGCGCCACCTGCAGCAGTTGCTGCTGCGCCGCGCTGAGGTGCGACACCGTCGTCGATGGGTCGACGTTCAGGTGGAGCTGCGCGAGGAGCGCCGCGGCACGGTCGTGCATCGCGCGGCGATCGACGAGCCAGCCGCGCACCACTTCGTGGCCGGCGAAGATGTTCTCGGCCACGTCGAGGTTCGGGAACAGCAGCGTCTCCTGGTGGACCAGCCCGATGCCGTGATCGAGCGCCGCGCGCGGGTCCACCAGGTCGACGGGCTGCCCGTCGCGCAGGAGGCGGCCGCCGTCGGGGCGGTGGATGCCCGCGGCGATCTTCATCAGCGTGCTCTTGCCCGCGCCGTTCTCCCCCATCAGGGCGTGCGCGTCGCCGGCGGCGATGGACAGGCTCACGCCACGCAGCGCCTTCACGCCGCCGAAGTGCTTGCTGACGTCCTCGAATGCCAACGCACTCATCGGGAGGGGCAGTGTATCAGGGGCGTCGCGGAATCCCGCGTTCCGGCTCGAGCCCTACGGTAACGACCCGGCCGCCTCCCAGAACGTGACCACGGACATCGGCGGCAGCGTGAGCGTCGCGACGCCGGCCGCCGAGACCGGCACGTCGGGCAGGGGCTGCCACGTCTCGGGGGTCGGCCGCGGCCCCACCCAGTGCCGTGCCGGCAGGAGGTCGGTCACCGTGCGTCGCCCGACGAGCCGTCGCGCGTCGGTCCCCGACACGTGCACCTCGAGGGGCACCGCATACCACGACGCATTGGCCAGCACGAACGCCGACGGGACACCGGCGTCGCCGCGCGCAAACGCGAAGGGAATGATCCACGGATCGTCGGACGCCACACGCGCGACCCTCATGCCCGCGCGCCCGGCGCGCGTCAGGTGGCGGTACAGGTGGAAGCCCCGCTGCACCGTGAGGCGGCCATCGTCGCCGACGAGGAAGCCGGCGCCCTTGTTGGGCACCTGTCCGTCGGTCTGCCACTGGCTCCAGCGCTGGACGACGGCCCACGGGATGTACCCGTTGACGCCGACCTCGTACACATGCCGCCGGATGCTCTCGAGGAAATCGAAGGCCATGCGGGGCGTGGTCGCGCCCCCGGCCGGCACGTCGGCGCCCCACCGCGCGGACGTCACCCAGGCGTGAAGGTCGGGGCGCGAGGCCCGCAGCCAGGCGAGCGGGCGCGGGTCGGCATGAGCCCAGAGTGGCGCGTACCAGTCAGCCGTGGGATCGCCCCCCGCGTCGAAGCCGTGACTGGTGACCAACCCGATGCTGCGCGCCGCGCAAGGGTCGGCGACGATGGCCGCGGCGATGGGACGGAGCCAGGTCCAGTAAGTGGTCTCACCAGGGGTGAGGCCGACGCGCTCGAGCCCGTGCCGGTCGAAGTAGCTCCGCACGGTGCACAGCAGGCGGGTCACCTGCGCCGGCGTCCAGAACAGGTTGTAGTCGTGCCCGGCCAGCCTGCCCGAGGCTTCGCCGGCCTCGGCATAGCGGATGGCGTGCTCGCCCTCGTTGTGCAGGCTGACCCATCGCACCGTCAGGCCTTCCTCCTTGGCGAGTCCCCCGACGTACGCGGCGAGATACTCGGCAAGCTCGAGGTCCATCGCGGGATCGAGGTCGCGTCCGCGCAACGTCCCCTGCCGCGTCATCCACCCGGGAGGGCCATAGAGGGTCGCGAGGATCTGCAAGGCGCCACCGCGGGCCCGTGTCGCGGCCGCGCCTTCGCGGGCGAACCAGCGCATCCACTCGGTGCCGACCGACAGGTCGATGCGCTTCGCGTCCGTGCGCTCCGGATCCGCGTTGTCGTTGACCGGCTCGTGGAACGGGAGGATCCAGAGCTTGAGGAGGTCGGGCTGCAAGCCGTCCCTGCCGAACACGAGGTCGATCAACTCGCGACGGCTGGCCTCGGACAGGACGCTGGCGCCGCCGAAATCCTGTGGCGATGTCCGGGGATCGGGCGTCTGCGCGGACTGGACGTAATTGACGCCGAACCCGTCCCACACCCGCAACGGCTCGTCGAAGGCGACGCGGACGTGCGAGGGCGGCTGGGCTGCCGGGCGCGTCGGCGCCGCGGCGAGCACGGCGAGGCCGAGCAGGCCGGCGACCACACGACGTCGACCGGCCGGCAGCCGTGTGGCTACTGGCCGCGTTCGAGCTTGTTCCACTCGACCAGGTAGGCGTCGACGTTGGCGCGGTTCACCACGTCCACGCCCGAGTCGATGACCTTCTGGGGCGGCATCCGGCCGGCCTTGATCTCGGAGAGCAGGCGGATCGCCTCGCTGCCCCACCCGAAGTACTTCTGCCCCACCAGCGTGTGCACCTTCCCGGCCTTGAGGAGCTCGGGAGCCGGCGGGATCGTGTCGAAGCTGAAGACGCGGGTGCGCGCCGTGTCGACCGGCTCGAGGGCGTTACGCGTCATGATCGGCCAGCCGCCGACCGAAATCCACGCATCGAGGTCCGGGTACCGGTTGGTCGCCGTCGCGATGATCTCGCCGGCGCGGACGATGTCCTCCTTGACGTCGAAGGTCTCGACGATCGTCACCCCGGCGTGCTGCTTGAGCACGTCGTTCACGCCGTCGAGGCGACGCTGGAGGTTGTAGGAGCCGAGGCTGGTCATCAGGGCGACCTTGCCCTTGCCGCCGAGGGCGTCCACGGCTTCCTGGGCCAGTCGCTGGCCGGCCTTGAAGTCGTCGACGCCGTAGTAGGCCATGCGCTGCGAGGTCGGCGCGTCGGCGTCCCAGGTGATCACGGGGATGCCGGCGGCGATGGCCTTGTCGATGACCGGCGCGAGGAAGTCGCCATTGGTGCAGGAGATGGCGATGCCGTCGACGCGCTGCGAGATGAACGACTCGAGCACTTCCTTCTGGCGAAGCTGGTCGGCCGACTCGGGCGCCCGCCAGATCACCTCGATGTTGCCCAGTTCCTTGGCCTTGCGCTCGGCGCCGATGCGCGCGTAGTTGAAGACCGGGATGTCGAGGGCCTTGGGGATGACGGCGAACCGGAGCGTCTTCGGCCCGGCCGGCGCCGGCGTGGAGGACCCGCCGCCACAGGCGGAGGTGAACAGGCCGAGGCACAGGAGCGTGAGCAGTCGTCGCATGGGCTTCCCCGCCGTGCCTGCGCCCATGCCGCGACGCGCGTTGCATGGGGAGACGGTTCGGCGTGCGCGGATTGTAGCGTAAAGGACGGGAGTCGGGAGTCGGGAGACGGGAGTCGGGAGACGGGAGTCGGGAGTCGGGAGTCGGGACTCGGGAGTCGGGAGTCGGGAGTCGACGGTCGGCAGCGGGGAGTTGCTCCCGCGGCCGCCGCGGACCAGACTTGTCGCGCCATGACCCGACGCGACTTCCTCTCCACCACCCCGGCCGCCGCCCTCACCCTGACGGGCGGCACCGGCGCCGCCCAGACTCCCGGGGCCGCGAGCCGCCAGCTCTACGAGCTCCGCCGCTACCGCATCCGCACCGGCTACATGCGCGACACGACGCGCGCGTATCTCAAGGACGCGCTGCTGCCGGCGCTCACGCGCCTGGGCCTCGGCCCGGTCGGCATGTTCGACGTCACGACGGGCGAGCCGCCGACGTGCGTGGTGCTGATCCCGCACGCCACGGCCGACTCGGCCGTCACCCTCGGTCGTCGCCTGATGAGCGACGCCGCGTACGTGAAGGCCGGCGCGCCCTTCCTCGACGCCCCAGCCGATCGGCCGGCGTTCGATCGCGTGGAGAGCGCGCTGCTGCTGGCCTTCGAGGGCATGCCGCAGATCAAGGCGCCCGACACCAGCAAGCCCCGCCTGTTGGAGATCCGTCGCTACGAGGCGCCCAGCCAGATGGCCGGCCTGAAGAAGATCGAGATGTTCGACACCGGCGGCGAGTTGGCCATCTTCCGCAAGGTCGGCCTGACGCCCGTGTTCTTCGGCCAGACCCTCTACGGCGTGCGGCTGCCGCAGTTCGAGTACATGCTCACCTACGCGAACATGGCCGAGCGCGAGCAGCAGTGGAACGCGTTCCGCAACGATCCCGACTGGAAGGTGCTGTCGCAGAAGGAGGAATACAAGGACGCCGCGATCATGTCGGGCGCGACGTCGACGTACCTCTCACCGCAGCCGTGGTCGCAGATCTGAGAATTGCAGAATTTCAGAATTGCAGGATTTCAGAATTGCGGAATTCACAGGCAAGGCCACACGCGTCGAGACGCTCGCCTGGTGTCTGAACGCCGTGAAATTCTGAAATTCTGAAACTCTGAAATTGCTATGCCTGCTTCGCGCGTCGCGCCCGATCGGCGGCGACGGCGAGCACGATGATGATGCCGATGATGATCTCCTGCACGTAGTTGGGCCAGCCCATCTGCTGGCTGCCATTGCGCAGGAACGCCATGACCAGGGCACCGATCAACGACCCGGCGATCGTGCCCTCGCCGCCCGACAGGCTGCCGCCGCCGATGACCACGGCGGCGATCACATCGAGTTCGGTGCCGATCGCCACGGTCGGATCGCCCTGCCGCAACCGCGACATCTGCATCACGCCCGACAGCCCGAACAGCAGCCCGGCGAGGCCGTAGATCCACACCTTCAGGCGATCGGTCTGCACGCCGCAGGCGCGCGCCGCCGCCTCGTTGCTGCCGAGCGCGAAGACGCGACGCCCGAACACGGTCTGCTGGAGCAGGAAGGTCGCCGCGATGGCGAGCACCAGCGAGACCCACACGCCCGGCGCCACGAGCAGCCAGGACGGCGTCGGGAAGGTCACGGCCAGCTCGTTGACCCACGTGGCGGGCGCGTTGACCGTCTGCTGGTCGGCGAGCCACTTGGCCACGCCCCGGGCGATGCCCAGCATGCCCAGCGTGGCGATGAAGGGCAGCACCTTGAGCCGCGTGATCGCCAGGCCGTTGACCAGCCCCACCACCCCGCCCGTCACGACGCCGGCCAGGATCGCCGCCAGCGGCGGGTAGCCATCGCGCAGTCCGAGGGCGGTCACCACGCCCGCCAGGGCGATCGTCGACCCGACCGCCAGGTCGATGCCGCCGCTGACGATGATGAAGGTCATGCCGATCGCGCCGAGCGCCACGATGACCGTCTGCGCGAAGACGATGCGCAGGTTGCGGGGCGACAGGTACTGCGCCGGGTCGTCGCTGAGGGCGGCGAAGATGCCGATCACCAGCACGAGCCCGAGGATGGGCGCCAGCACGGAGAGACGGGCACGAAGCGTCGAGAGCATGGCAGTCTCAGAATTTCAGGAATTCCAGGAATTTCGGGAATGTCAGCCCACCGCCAACCTTCGAGGTGCCGAGCTGGCGGTGAGATTGTGCAATTGTGAAATCCCGCAATTTCACTGTGCCGTCCCGATCGCCGCCGCCATCACCGACTCGGGCGTCCACTCGGCCAGCGGCCGCGCCGGCGTCAGCGTGCCGCGGCTCATCACCGCCAGCGAGTCACACAGCCCGAACAGCTCGGGCAGGTAGGAACTGACCATCACCACGGCGCAGCCCTGGTCGGCCGCACGGGCGATGGCCTCGTAGAGCTGCACCTTGCTGCCGACGTCGACGCCTCGGGTCGGCTCGTCGAGCAGCCAGACGGTGGCCTGCTGGTGCAGCAGGCGCCCGACGGCAACCTTCTGCTGGTTGCCGCCCGACAGCGTGCGCACCGCCTGCGCCGACGTGCGCGCCTTCACCTTCAGCACGTCGATCCAGCGGTCGCCCTCCCTTCGCTGCGCCGGCCCGTCGAGGATCCCGCGGCGGCTGATCGCGCCGTACCGCGTGCAGGTCATGTTGTCGGCGATCGACATCGGCAGCGTCAGGCCCTCGCCCTTGCGGTCCTCACTCAGGTAGCCGAGGCCGGCGGCCAGGCGTTCCCACGGCGCCTTGCGCGCGACGGGCACGTCGCGGCCGTCGACGGCGAGCCGTCCGTGCACGGGTCGGTCCTCGAGCCCCATCAGCCCGCGCAACAACTCGGTGCGGCCGGCCCCGACCAGGCCGGCGATGCCCAGGATCTCGCCAGCGCGCACCCGCAGCGACGCCTGACGCACGCGTCCCTCGACGCGCACGTCCTCGGCCTCGAGGCGCACGGTGTCGCCGACCGGCACGCGCCGGGTCGGAAACAGCTCGGCGACGTCGCGCCCGACCATGTGGCTGATGATCTGCGTGTCGGAGAGGGCGTCGACCGTGCCCGTCCACACCGTCCGGCCATCCCGCAGCACGGTGAGGTCGTCGGCAATCGCCCGCACCTCCTCGAGGAAGTGACTGATGTACACCACGGCCACGCCGCTGGCCCGTAGCCGCCGGATCAGATCGAACAGCCGTTCGACGTCCTCGCGCGGAAGGCTGCTCGTCGGCTCGTCCATCAGCACCACCTTGGCGTCGGCCGACACCGCCCGGCAGATCTCGACCACCTGCCGCGCGGCGATGGGCAGGTCGGCAACGCCACGATCGGGGTGCAGCTCGGGGTGGTGGAACGGGGCCAGCACGCGCGCCGCCTCGACCCGCGCCGCGGCACGGTCGTAGCGTCCGGCGCGACGCGGCTCGCGCCCGAGCAGGATGTTCTCGGCCACCGTGAGGTGGTCACACAGCGAGAGTTCCTGGTGGATCAGCGCGATGCCCGCCTGCCGCGCCTCGAGCGGCCCAGCCGGCCGGTACGCGGCCCCGCCGATCGTCATCGACCCGTCGTCGGCGCGCAGGCCACCGGCGATGACGTTCATCAAGGTCGACTTGCCGGCGCCGTTCTCGCCGACCAGCGCGTGGACGCGGCCGGGGCGCACCTGCAGCGTCACGCCGTCGAGCGCGCGGGTGGCCCCGAAGTGCTTCTTGATGTCGGTGAGGGAGAGCACGGGGTCGGGAGTCGGGAGTCGCCCGGGGTGTGGGTGGTAGGGCCCGTTGTCCCAACGCGGCCCTCTGCATGCAGCGTTCACAGGGCCGGGCTCGGAGAGCCGGCCCTACCTTCTTCGCAGGCGTCCGACATCAAACGTCGGACATCAATCGTCAAACGTTAAACGTCAAACGTTACTTCAGATACTCCGCCAGCGGCGGGTTCAGCAGCGCCTTGCTCGCGTCGGCGTCGAGGTTCTCGGGGGTGACCATCATGACGCCCGTGTCGACGCGCGGCTCGATCTTCTCGCCGCGCAGGTGCGCCACGATCGTCTTCAGCCCCTGGTAGCCCATCTCGAACGGGTTCTGCAGCACCACGCCGTCGAGCTGCTTGTTGCGCATCGCGGTGATGAACGCCTCGCTGGCGTCGAAGCCGACGAACCTCACCTGCCCCGCCTTGCCGACGTCCTGCAGCGCCAGCAGCATGCCCGCGGTGGAGGACTCGTTGGGCGTGAAGATCCCGTCCACCTGGTTGCCGAAGCGGTTGAGGAGGTTCTCGGCGGCGCGCTTGGCCGTGTCGCGCGTCGGCCCGGAGTACTGGTCCGACGACACGATCTGCACGCCCGGATACTGCGCCTTCATCCGGTCGAGGAAGCCGCGCTCGCGCGCCTCGGTGCTGGCCGACCCTTCCTGGTACCGCAGCACCAGCACGCGGCCCTTGCCGCCGAGCAGCGTGCCGAGACGGTCGGCCGCCAGCGCGCCGCCCTTCTCGTTGTCGGTCGCCACGAAGCTCACCGCGTCCTGCGAGGCCAGCGCAGAGTCGATCACCACGGTGGGGATGCCGGCCTGCCTGGCCTCCTGCACCGGACGAACCAGCGCACTGGCGTCGAGCGGCGCCAGCACGATGCCGTTGACGCCCTGGCTCAGGAAGCCCTCGACGACCTGGATCTGCTGCTCGCGGTCGTCCTCGCGGATCGGGCCCTTCCACGTCAGGCGCACCGGCACGCCTTGCGCCTCGTACTCGCGCTGCGCCTTGATCGCCCCGGCGTGGATGCTCTTCCAGAACTCGTGGGTCGTGCCCTTGGGGATCACCGCGACATGCAGGCCGCCGGTCGCCTTCAGGTCCTTGGTCGTCTGGGCCTCGTCCTTCGCCCCGCCACAGCCGGCCATCGTCATGGCCAGCAGGAGGGCCGTCAGCCCACGTTGAATGCGCACGTTGTGATCTCCCAAGCGATGAGATGGCCGACAGGGCAGCGGTAGGGGTCGACTCGGCGAGTCGCCCCCACCACCGTCCCGATCCGCGATTCCCGATCCGCGATCCGCGCCCTCCATCCGTCGGCCAAGGCCGACGGCTACAGCGGGGCGTACACGCCCTTCACGTAGTCGGCGGCGCGGCGATCGTCGCTGCCGAACGCCTGCGGCACCTCGTCGAGGGCGTGGTAGCGATGCGTCACGATGCGACTCACGTCGATCGCCGACGACTCGAGCAGCGCGAGCGACTGACGATACACCGACGGCCGCCCGTCGGCGTCGAACCCGCCTGACGCGCCCACGGGCGACACCAGCGTCGGCTCGCGGAACATCAGCGTGTTCAGCACCCCGATGTCGACGCCGGACTGCCCGTGGGCGTACAGCAGCACCGTCGCCTGCTTGCGCACCAGCCCCGGCATCTGCCTGAACACCTGCGCGCTGCCGGAGGCGTCGATCAGGTACTCCACGCGCCGGCCGCCGGTCAGCGTCAGCGTGGCGTCCACGACGTCGGTGCCGAGCGGGTCGATCACCTCGTCGGCGCCGTAGTGGCGCGCCAGCCCCTGCCGGGTGGCATTGGGCTCGCTCACGAGGATCCGCCCCTCGAAGCCGACGACCTTCCGGAGGTGCTGCAGGAACAGCAGGCCGGCCGGGCCGGCGCCGGCGATCAGCACCGACCGCACGCGGGCGGACGGGTCGGGATCCTGCAAGCGATAGCGGGCAATCGCCGAGGCCTGTCGCACGGCGTCGTGCGCGTGGATGATGCAGGCCAGTGGCTCGGTCAGGGCGGCCTGCTCGGCCGGCAACGTGGCGCCACGCTTCACGGCGTTGACCGCCGGCACCACGATCACCTCGGCCAACCCGCCCTGCAGTCCGGTGATGCCGTGTTCGCCGTACGTCTCGCACTGGTGCGAGTCGCCGGTGGCGCAGTACTCGCAGAGCGGGTGCGTGCCGGCACTCAGGCAGTTGCGGCCCTGGTCGAGCACCACGGCGTCGCCGACCGCGAGGTCGCGGACCTCGGCGCCCCGCGCCTCCACGACCCCGGCCACCTCGTGCCCGAGCACCTGCGGCGACACGTCGAACGGGATGGGCCGTCCCAGCCGGTCGGTATGGTAGTTGGCGTGCCCCTCGAAGATGTGGAAGTCGGTGCCGCACAAGCCGACGCCAGTCACCCGCACTACCACGTCGCGCGGCCCGACCTCGGGGTCCCCGATCTCGCGGACCGCCATCACGCCGGGCGCGGTCAGGACGGCGGCCCTCACGCGTGCCTCCCGCAATTGGAAATTTGAAATTCGAAATTCATGTGCACGTGGGTCGAAAGACCTGCCGAAGGCCTCGCGGGCCTAGCGGCGAAGCCGCGGGCCCCGTTCAATTTCAAATTTCCAATCTCAAATTACAAGCTGACAGATTGCTCCGCCCACACCTGGAACTCGCGATGCTTGTTCTCCTCGGACTTGCCGAGGATCTCGCCGCTGGCCACCCGGCGGACGTGCTCGAAGACCTCGAGGCCGACCTCGTCGATCGACCTGGTCCCGTCGATGATGTCGCCGGCCGACAGGTCGAGGTCGTTCTTCATCCGCTCGTAGATCGCGTTGTTGGAGGCCAGCTTGAGCACCGGGGCGATGGCGTTGCCGATTGTCGTGCCACGACCGGTCGTGAAGACCACCAGTTGCGCGCCCGACGCGATGAGCCCGGGCGTCGACTCCTGGTCGTAGCCGGGCCCCTGCATCAGGTAGAGGCCCGGCCCCGGCGGCTGCTCGGCGTAGCCCACCACGCCCTCGACGCGCGTGGTCCCCGCCTTGGCGATCGCGCCGAGCGACTTGATGGTGATGTTGAGCAGGCCGCCGGCGACGTTGCCCGGACTCGGATTCTCGTTCAGCACCGTGCCGAACTTGGCGGCGTAGTCCTTGTACCAGTCGACCATCGCGTACACGGCGCGCCCCGTCTCGGCGTCCCTGGCGCGCCAGGCGAGGATGTGCTCGGCGCCGCAGAACTCGGGGACCTCGGTGATCAGCACGGTGCCGCCCTGCCGCACCAGTTCGTCGGCGGCGCGGCCGAGGGCCGGGTTGGCCGAGAGCCCCGAGAAGCCGTCCGATCCGCCGCATTTCACCCCGAGGGACAGCTTGCTGATCGGCGCCGGCTGGCGGGTGATCTGGTCGACGACCGGCAGCATCGCCTCGACCGCCTCGAGCCCGCGCTTCACCGAGCCCTGCGTCCCGCCCGCCTCCTGGATGCCGATGCGCGCCACCGGCTTGTTCAGCGGCCGGTGCAGGTCCGACAGGTACTGCTCCATCACCGTCAGGTTCGTCTTCTCGCACCCGAGGCCGATGAAGACGACGCCGCCGACGTTGGGGTGCTCGGCGTAGGCCGCCAGCGTGCGGAGCATCACCTCGATGTTGGAGCCGTCGGAGCAGCCGCACCCCTTGTTGTGCGGGATGGCGACCACGCCGTCGACGTTGGGGTACTTCGCCCTGTCGAACAGCGTGAACTCGGCCACGGTGGCGATCTGCACCGCCTCGTGCGCGGCGCACATGCTGGTGGGCACGATCAGCACCCAATTGCGGATGCCGACCCGCCCGTCGGGGCGGTGGTAGCCCATGAACGTGGCGCGCTGCGCCTCGGGCACGTAGTCGGGGGCGGGCGTGTGCAGGTCGTCGGCCAACTCGCGCACCACCGGCACGTCGTTGGACATGTTGGCGCGCGAGATCAGCGCCCCCAGGGCAACGCCCTTCGAGGTGCCGATCGGCTGGCCGTACTGGCGCACGAACTGGCCCTCGGGGATGGCCGCGAGGGCGAACCGGTGCCCGGGCGTGATGTCGTCGAGGACCTCGACGGTGGCCTCACCGAGGAGCACCCGGGTGCCACGGGGCACCGGGACCCTGGCGACGGCGACGTTGTCACGGGCATCGACCTGGATGGCATACGCCGAGAGGGGGGCGGCTTCGGAAGCGACGGGAGCCATGATGTGAGGCCCATCGTACCGCGATCATCGCGGCCCCGCGGGGCCGCCTGCCATGGCGAACTGGTCACGCCAGCGGCCGTCCGTGGACGCCCCGCCCACCGGTGCCGCCGTTTGACTTGGGAATAGCCCTGCCTTACAGTCCCGAGTCATCGACATTGGTCAAACCACACCGGTGCTGACGGTGACCGCGCGACGCGGAACCGGGATTCATCGTGATGCAGGCGGCCGGCCTCGCCGTGCGCGCCGCGGAGAGTGACGACATGTTCAGGGCACGTCGGCTTCAATGGCTGGCTTGCGGTCTCCTGGCACTGCTTGGGGTGACGGCCTCCGTCACCCCGGCTCGCGCGCAGGCAGCCCGCGGCGGCATCCTCGGCAACGTTGCCGATACGTCGGGGGCGGCCGTCCCCGGCGCGACGATCTCGATCACCGAGATCCGGACCAACCTTTCGCAGAACACGGTGACCAACGAGTCGGGCAACTACACGTTCCCGAACGTGCAGCCGGGGGTCTACAAGGTGGAGGCCGAGCTCGCGGGCTTCAAGAAGGCCGTGCGCGAGAACGTCCAGGTGGACGTCAACACGACGATCCGCGCCGACTTCAAGCTCGAGGTCGGCGACCTGAGCGAGACGCTCACGGTCACCACCGAGGCGCCGGCGCTGCAGACCGACCGCGCCGACACGGGCCGCATCATCGAGGGCGAGGCGATCGCGGCGATGCCGCTCGGCTTCAACCGCAACTTCCAGGGCATGTGGGCGACCGTGCCGGGCGCGACGCGTCCCACCCGCCCGCACTCGGAGTTCTTCAACTCGCAGGATTCGCTCGAGAGCAAGGTCAACGGCCAGAGCCGCCTGGCCAACAACGTGCAGATGGAGGGCATCGACAACACCCACCGCACGGGCCTGCTGACGGTGCTGATCCCGTCGGCCGACGCGCTCGAGACGGTGTCGGTGAGCACCTCGAACTTCGACGCGGAGTTCGGGCGCGCCGGCGGCGCGGTCACCAACGTCACCCTCAAGTCCGGCACCAACGACCTGCGGGGCAGCGCCTTCTGGTTCCACGGCAACGAGTCGCTCAACGCCACGCCGTACTACGCCACGACCAAGCCCGACATCAATTACAACCAGTTCGGCTTCGTGGTCGGCGGCCCGATCCGCAAGAACAGGCTGTTCTACTTCGGCGACTACCAGCGCACCAACGACGACCTCGGCAAGGTGTACCGGTTCTTCGTGCCGCCGGCCGAGTGGCGCAACGGCGACTTCAGCAGCGCCACCAACACGGTCATCCGCGATCCGCTGACGGGCGATGCCGCCGGCAACAACCGCAGTGCGTTTGCCAACAACGTGATTCCGGCGGGACGCGTCAGCCCGATCGCCAAGGCGGTGCTCGCGAAGGTGCCGCTGCCCAACATCCCGAACCAGCCGATCGGCCAGCCGAACTACGAGTCGACCGCCATCCGCGAGCGCCGCACCGACCAGTTCGACATCAAGGTGAACTGGCAGGCCAGCGCCCGCGACCAGCTCGCGCCGCGCTTCAGCTTCATGCGTCCCACGGTGCTCGATCCGTCGCCCTACGGCGATGACGTGGGCGGCCCGGCCAACGGCGGGTTCGCGGGCCTGGGCACCAACGACACGTTCGTGACCGGCCTGAACTGGACGCGCACGTGGACCAACACCCTCGTGATGGAAGTCCGCGGCGGGCTCACCAAGTACAGCAACGTCGCCAACTCGACGGGCCAGGGCCTCACGACGGCCGCCGATCTCGGCGTGCCCGGCGTGAACCTGAACGACTTCACGTCCGGCATCATGTCGGTCAACATCCAGAACTACAGCAACCCGGTGGTCGGCTTCTCGAACTCGCTGCCCTGGGACCGCGGCGAGACCACCTGGACGTTCGCCACGACGCTGACCAAGCTGGCCGGCAACCACTCGGTGAAGTTCGGCGCCGACCTCCGCCGCAACCGCGACTTCCTGCTGCAGACGCAGGACTTCGGCGGCCCGCGCGGCACCTTCTCCTACAACGGCTCGGGCACTTCGTCGCCGACCGACGCGGCGGCCATCCGCAACAACGTCGCCAACTCGCTGGCCAGCTTCATGCTCGACTACGCCAACGACGTCCGCCGCGACGTGCCGTTCATCGACGAGCCCGGCACCAAGCACCAGCAGTACTTCTTCTTCGTGCACGACAAGTGGCAGGTGCGCTCGAACATCACGGTCGACCTCGGCGTGCGCTACGAGTACTACACGCCCTTCACCGGCATCGTCGAGAAGGGCGGCCTGTCGACCTACGACACCTCCAACAACACGCTCCGGGTCTCGGGCTACGGCGACATCCCGAACGACCTCGGCGCGACGACGCGGACCTGGAACTTCAACCCGCGCACCGGCGTGTCCATCCGCCTGAGCGACAAGGACGTGCTGCGCGCCGGCTATGGCGCGAGCACGGCGCCGTACCCCGACAACTCGTACGCGTTCAACTACCCGACCAAGGGCAACGTGCTGCTGCAGGCGACCAACGCCTTCACGCAGGGCGGGTCGCTGGCGACCGGCTTCCCCGTGCAGGGCACGGTGGACATCCCGAGCAGCGGCATCGTGCCGGTGGACCAGCCGTTCCTGCGCAACTCGGGCCTGTTCGCCATCCCGGAGACGTTGTTCGGCGGCATCCTCCACTCGTGGAACGTCGCCTACCAGCGCCAGTTGCCGTGGGGCTTCACGGGTGAAGTGGCCTACGTCGGCAACAAGGGCGTGGACATGCTCTACAGCTACAACCTCAATGCCGCGACGGTGCTCGGACAGGACCAGGCCGGTCGGCCCCTGTTCGCGCCGTTCGGCCGCACGGCCGACGTGCCCTCGCGCGTGCCCGAGCGCAGCGACTACCACTCGCTGCAGGCCAAGGTCGACCGCCGGTTCCTCAACGGCATCCTGGTGACCAACAGCTACACGTACGGCCGCGCGCGCAACTTCGCCGATGACAACGGCGGCATCTCGACGCCCGCCGACTGGGAACTCAGCTACGGCCTCGCGGGCTTCGACCGCCGGCACACCTGGGTGACCAGCTTCGTCGTCGACATGCCCTTCTTCCGCGACGCCGACAACGCCGTCCTGCGCAAGGTGCTGGGTGGCTGGCAGGCCTCGGGCCTGCTGACCCTGATGAGCGGCACGCCGCTGAGCGTGACGGCCGACGGTGCGCTCCTGCGTGCGCCGGGCAACACGCTCTACGCCGACCGGGTGGCCGAGCCCACGATCATCGGCGACAAGGGGCCGAACGTGTACTACTTCGACCGCAGCGCCTTCGCGCAGCCGGCCGCGGCGACCTTCGGCAACACGGTGCGCAACGGCAGCGGCATGCGTGGACCCGGCTTCACCGCGCTGGACTTCTCGCTCGTCAAGCGCTTCACGTTCGGCCAGAGCTACCGCTTCTTCGAGTTCCGCACCGACGCGTTCAACCTGACCAACACGCCGGCCTGGAACAACCCGAACACCAACGTGGCCAGCCCGCAGTTCGGCACCATCACCGGCGCCAGCAACCAGCGCGTGATCCGCTTCGCGCTGAAGTACGCGTTCTGACGTTTGACGTTTGACGTTTGACGTTTGACGACGGGGCCGCCGGGCGACATGCCTGGCGGCCCTTGCTGTTTGGAGGCAATTCGAAATTGGAAATCGGAAATTCTCGTGGGGCGCGGCTTCGCCGCCGCTCCTCGCGATGCTTCGAGCGGCAAGGCCGAGAGGCCGGCCGCCGGTCAATTTCAAACTTCAAGTTTCGAATTGCCACCGCAGCGTCACCGCAAGACGTCGTACGGATCGATCGGCGTGCCCTCCCACCACCGCTTCTCCGGTCCCAGCACGCTGATGGCGAAGTGCAGGTGCGGCGCCGCCGGATCGGCGTTGCCCGTGCTGCCCACGTAGCCGAGGACCTGGCCCCGCCTCACCGTCGTGCCGTCGGACAGGCCGGGCGCATAGCGTTCGAGATGGGCGTAGTAGTAGACGACCAGGCGGGTCGGGTCGAACTGGTACACCGTGAGGCCGCCAGCCGCACTGGTGAACAACCGCGCGACCGTGCCGTCCTCGACCGCCTGGACCGGGGTGCCGGCCGGCGCCATGATGTCGAGCGCCTCGTGCACGCGCTCCCCTCGCGCCTCGGTGAAGGTCGATCGCAGGTCTTGCGCCTCGACGCCCCGGACCGGGACGAGCAACTGGCGCTGCCGCAGGGCGTCGGTCACGGCGGCGAGGCCAGCGGGCAGCGCCGCTGGCCTCGACGGCAACGACGGCACCCCTGACGAGGCGGAGCGATCGCCCGGCAGGGGCACCTTCGCGACCGGCACGGCCTCCTCCCGCCTCGTCACGCCGTCGGGCCAGGCCCGGTGCATGCGTGCCATCAGGGTCGCGATGCCGGCCAGGGCCGCGAACGCCGCCAGCACCAGCGCGGTGGTCCACGCCGCGGTTCGGAGCCGGGCGCGCGTCACGGCTCGAAGAGGACGGGCGTGCCCGTCTTGACCAGGGCCGCCACTCTCATCGCATCCCAGTTGGTGAGGCGCACGCAGCCGTGCGAGGAGGTTCGTCCGATGCGCTCGGGTTCCGGCGTGCCGTGCAGCCCGTAATGCTCCTTGTCGAGGTCGATCCACACCAGGCCGACGGGGTTGTTCGGTCCCGCCGCCAGCCTGGCCTTGGCGTGCGTGGGGTCGGCGTCCCAGAAGAGCGCCGGGTTGTAGTGGAAGACGGGGCGCAGGTAGACGGCGGTGACCTTCCAGGTGCCGAGTGGCAGCGGGTCATGTTCGCTGCCCGAAGTGACCGGCGCGGAGAACAGGAGGCGCCCGTCAGAGCCCCGGATCGTCAGGGTGCCCGAACTCTTCGACACACGCACGTCGGCGACGGCGTCCGCCTCGGGTGGGTTGACCTTGCGGGTCTCGGTCCTGGTCGGTGGCTCGAACGGCCCGACGTTGGGCACGCGCACGACGGTGCCCGCCTCCCAGCGCACCGCCGGGTTGAGCCGCGTGATCAGCCGCGGCGAGGCATGGAACCGCTCGGCGAGCCGCTCGAGCGGCGACGTATACGCCAGGGCCTCCAGTGTGCGCTTTTCCATCATGTCGCTGGGGATGGGCCGCCACGGTCCGGCGACGTCCTCGGCGGTCAGCGTGTAGTCGAGCAGCGCGGGCTCCGAAGGCAGCGCCTGGCGCGTCGCGTCGTCGAGTTCACCGGACGAGGTCAGCCCGCGCGCCTCCTGGAAGTGCTGTAGCGCGGTGCGCGTGATGCGCCCGGCCGCCCCGTCGATCGCACCGGGCGAGAACCCGGCCCTGTCGAGCGCCACTTGCAGGGCCAGGCGCTCGCTGGCCGGCTGCGTTGGCCGGGCTGGCGCCGGTTGGGCTGGCGTGGCCGCCGGCCCCCGGCCCTGCTCCTGACTGGCGAGAGAGGTCGAGCTTGCCAACCACAGCAGGCCGAGGGCGAGGGATCCGGTGCAGGTGCGCGACAGGGTCATGCGTGCCGTCACTTGCAAGGCAGTTGCCGACGACGGATCAGGTGGTCATTCCACTGCCGACAGGGAGGGCTCCGGCGAGTACCCAGTTGCCTGCCTTCTTGCTATACTCCGCGCGCTCTAGTCATCGCAGAGGTTCAAGGGTCGTCGCGCGCCGTGATCCCGGCGGCGCTGGTACGGTCGAGCACGGCGAATGGTGCGACCTCTCGTGGCGCCTTGACTGGTGGAAAGGGTTTTCGAATGCAGACGCTCCTGCAACGTCGTCGTCTCGGCTGGCACTGGCTGCTGGCCCTGGCGTGTGTCATCGGACTCGGTGCGCCCAGCTCGGCGCAGGACCCGCGCGGCGCCATCGCCGGCCGGGTGATCGACTCCTCGGGCGGTGCCCTCCCGGGCACCACGGTCGCGGTGACCAACACGGCCACCGGCACGGTCAACACGGCGGTGACCGACGAACAGGGTCGGTACTCGATTCCCTTCATCTCGGTCGGCCGCTACGACATCGTCGTCGAGCTCACGGGTTTCAAGCGCGTCGAGCAGAAGGCCATCGAGGTTCGCATCAGCGACCGGATCGAGCTCGACTTCACGCTGGAGGTGGGCGGCCTGGAAGAGACGATCACCGTCTCGGGCGGTGCGCCGCTGCTCGAGACGCGGAGCGCCTCACAGGGGCAGGTCATCGACGAGCAGCGCATCCAGTTGATGCCGCTTTCCGACGGCAACCCCTTCACGCTGACGCGCCTGGCGGCCGGGACCGTGTACACCGGCGACCTCAAGTTCTCGCGCCCGTTCGACAACGCGGGCACCTCGGCGATCACGTCCAATGGCGCGTCTGGCGGCAACGAGTTCACGCTCGACGGCTCGCCCAACATGGCCCACGGTCGACGCGCGGCCTTCGTGCCTCCCGCCGGCGCCGTGCAGGAGTTCAAGGTCGAGACCGCGACGTTCGACGCGCAGCAGGGCCACACGGCGGGCGCGACGGTCAACGTGACGATGAAGAGCGGCACCAACACGTTCCGCGGCGACGGCTACTACCACTACCGCGACGAGTCGCTCGGCAAGAACGACTTCTTCCTCGAGCGGGCCAACCAGCCGAAGGCGGCGCTCGACTACAAGCGGTTCGGTGGCACGTTCGGCGGTCCGGTGGACCTCGGGTTCTACAACGGCCGCAACAAGTCCTTCTTCTTCACGGCGTTCGAGTGGCTCTACGACCAGTTCCCGGAGCCCGGCCAGTTCACCGTGCCGACCGAGGCGCAGCGCAACGGCGACTTCTCGGCGCTCCTGCCGCTCGGCATCGTCATCTACGACCCGGCCACGGCGCGTCTCGAGAACGGCCAGGTGCGGCGTGATCCTTTCCCGGGCAACATCATCCCGGCCAACCGGATCAACGCGGTCGCCAAGGAGATGCTGAAGTACTACCCGCTGCCCAACCAGGCGGGCAACGCGCAGGGCCAGAACAACTACATCTCCAACAACCCGCGCGGCGACGACTTCTACTCGGCCAACTTCCGGTTCGACCACCAGTTCAACAACAACAACAAGACCTTCGTGCGCTACTCGCGCAACAACCGCACCGAGTATCGTGGCGCCTGGACGGGCGAGCAGAACGGCATCACGCCGACCGGCAACTTCCTGTACCGCATCAACGATGCCGTGACGGCCGACCACGTCTGGACGATGAACCCGACGACGGTGCTCAACCTGCGCGGCAGCTGGTCGCGGTTCCAGGAGCCGAACCTGCGCCAGAACCAGGGCCTCTTCGATCCGACGACGCTCGGATTCTCGAGCAGCACGGCGTCGCTGTTCGGCGGCGTCAAGTACTTCCCGCGCATCGAGCCTGGCGCCTACAGCGCCATCGGTGATTCCTACGCTGGCGGCACGACCTCGCAGATCTTCACGTTCCAGCCGACCGTGACCAAGTTCTTCGGCAACCACTCGGTGCGGCTCGGCTACGACTACCGCCAGTACAAGGAGCACAACGACCCGACGTATCACGCGGCGGGCATCTACCAGTTCAACCCCGGCTTCACCAACGGCGGCACCGGCCTTCCGAGCGCCCCGATCGGGCAGGACCTGGCCGCGATGCTCCTCGGCTTGCCGCAGTCGGGCAGCCGCATCGAGATTTCCCCCGGTCGCGACAACACCAGCCCGTACCACGGGGTGTTCTTCCAGGACGACTGGAAGGTCAACAGCAGGTTGACCGTCAACCTCGGCCTGCGCTACGAGTACGAGAACGCCCCGACCGACGACGCCAACGCCAACGTGCGCGGCTTCGACCCGACGGCGCAACTGGCGGTCACCAATGCGGCGCGCGCGGCGTACGCCCTGCGTCCGGTGCCTGAACTGGCCGCCAGTGCCTTCAATCCCGTGGGCGGCGTGACGTTTGCCAGCGACGAGAACCCGGGCTTCTGGAACGCCGACAGGAACAACTGGCAGCCGCGCCTCGGCTTCGCCTACCAGCTCAATTCGCGGACGGTACTGCGAGGCGGCTGGGCGGTCTACACCTCGCCCCTGCTGTTCGACTACGCCATCTTCCAGCCGGGCTACGCGCAGAACACGCCGATCGTCGTGACCAACGACAGCGGCCTGACGTACCAGGCCAACCTGACCACGCCCTGGCCGGGTGGGGTCATCCAGCCGGCGGGCAACAGCGCGGGGGTGAACACCTTCGTGGGACAGAACCTCAACCGCTACACGACCGATGTCGATGCGAGGAACCCGCAGGCGATGCGGTGGGCCGTCAACGTCCAGCGCGAGCTGTTCGGCAACTGGGTGGTCGAGGCTGGCTACACCGGCAACAAGGGCTACGACCTCACGGTGGAGACCGACATCAACGGGATCCCGCGCCAGTACCTGTCGACGAGCAACGTCCGCGACAACGCGGTGATCTCGAACCTGGCGACCCCGGTGTCCAACCCGTTCGCGGGCCTGCTGCCGGGGACGAACCTGAACACGGCCAACGTGGCCAAGAGCCAGTTGCTGCGGCCGTACCCGCAGTTCACGCAGGTGCAGAGCCGCAACTTCGACGGGACGAGCAGCTACCAGTCCGGCCAGTTCCGCATCGAGCGCCGCTTCACCGACGGCTACTCGTTCCTCGCGACGTACACCGTCTCACGCTTCACGGAGCAGAACTTCACGCTCAATGCGGTGGACGGGCCGGACCGCATCTACGAGAAGCGCCGCTCGGACGTCGACGTCCCGCACCGCGTCGTCTTGAACGGCATCGTCGAGCTGCCGTTCGGTCGCGGGCGCAAGTGGGGGAGCGACTGGAACGGGTTGCTGAACGCGGTCGCCGGCGGCTGGAGCGTGTCGGCGATCTGGCAGTGGCAGAGTGGCCGTCCGCTGACGGTCGGCAACGTGTACTACAACGGCGACATCAACGACCTGACCACCAGCTACTCCACCGACAACGTCGACAACCCGGTGTTCGATGTGAGCGGTTTCTACTTCCAGGACATCCCTGAGGCGCAGCGCCGCAACGACCCGCGCATCCAGCTGGCGCAGAACTACCGCACGCTGCCCAGCCGCCCGGCCAACCTTCGGGCGCAGGCGCTCAACTACATGGACATGTCCGTCGTGAAGCGCTTCGACTTCACGTCGCGGGTCCGTGCCCAGCTGCACTTCGAAATCTACAACGCGCTGAACCAGACGTTCTTCAACAACCCGGACCTCAACCCGACGAGCGCCAACTTCGGCAAGGTGACCAGCCAGAACAACCTGCCGATCAACCTGCAGATCGGCGCGCGCATCTTCTTCTGAGGCCCCCGATCCACACCGGGCCGTCGGCCAGGGCCGACGGCTCCTGCCAGCGCAGACCAGGGCGCGTGTCCGCAACGGGCACGCGCCCTGTGTCGTCTGCGGGTGATTTCCCGTTGCGCCCTGCGCCGCGTCCGCATAGGCTGTCGCGGACCCCCTCCTCCGGAACGCCCATGAATCGTCGCGAATTCCTCTCGTCCTCGGCGGCCGCGCTCACGGCTGCCACCGCCCTTCCTCCGTCGGTCCACGCCGCCCTGCAGGGCGGCGCCGCGCCAGGCCGCCCCCGCCGCTACGCCATCGTCGGCACCGGGGGGCGCGGGTCGTCCATGTGGGGGACCGGCGTGAAGGCCAAGTGGGGCGACACGGTGCAGTTCGTCGGCCTGTGCGACCCCAACCCGAAGCGGGCCGAGGTGGTGCGCGGGTTGCTCGGCGTCGAGTGCCCGGTGTTCACCGACTTCGACCGGATGGTGCGCGAGGCCAGGCCGGACCTGATCGCCGTGACGACCGTCGACGCGCACCACGCCGAGTACATCGTGCGGGCCCTCGACCTCGGGATCGACGTGATCACCGAGAAGCCGATGACGACCGACGAGAAGCAGTGCCAGGCCGTCATCGACGCCGAGAAGCGCAACAAGCGCAAGATCATCGTCGGCCACAACATGCGCTTCTCGCCGGCGCACGTGAAGATCAAGGAGCTGATGCTCTCGCAGCCGGTCGGGCCGATCCGGTCGGTGGACTTCCACTGGTACCTCGACACCAGCCACGGCACCGACTACTTCCGTCGCTGGCACGGCATCAAGGCCAAGAGCGGCTCGCTCTGGGTGCACAAGGCGACGCACCACTTCGACTACGTCAACTGGCTGCTCGACGCCGAGCCGGTGCAGGTGCAGGCCTACGGCGGCATCAAGCGGTACGGCGCCGCCGGGCCGTTCCGTGCCATTAACTGCCGCACCTGCCCGCACACGGCGAAGTGCCCGTTCTACTGGGACATGACAAAGTCGGCGTCGGCGATGCGGCTGTACGGCGGCGAGGTCGAGAAGGTCGACGGCTACCTGCGCGACGCGTGCGTGTTCCGGCCGGAGATCACCACCTACGACACGATGACGGCGACCATCAAGTACAGCACCGACGTCATCCTCTCGTACTCGCTCAACGCCTACATGCCGATCGAGGGGTACTCGCTGTGCTTCAACGGCGACGGCGGCCGGGTGGAGATCCGGTCGTACGCCAACCAGCCGTGGAAGGTGGACCAGGAGTTCGAGGTCTCGGTGATCAAGGCGTTCGGCCAGCGGACGATGGTGCCGGTCCCGACCGCCGAGGGTGAGCACGGCGGCGCCGACGACGTGCTGCGGAACCTGATCTTCCGCCGGCCCGAGGTCCCCGCGCACCTGCGCATTCCCGACTCGCGCGCCGGCGCCATGTCGGCCCTGACCGGCATTGCCGCGCGGCGCAGTTGCGAAGAGAATCGGCCCATCACGATTTCCGACCTGGTGACGTTCTGATGTCCATCTCCCGACGATCCTTCGTGTCCTCGGCCGCCGCCGGCGTGGCCGGCGGCCTGGTGGCGGGCACGCCCGCGATGTCGCAGACGGCCGCGAGCCGCAGTCGCGTGCTCGGCGCCAACGACCGCATCCGCATCGGCTCGATCGGCGTGGGCGGCATGGGCCGCTCGCACCTGGGCAACTTCCAGCAGCACGACGACGTGCAGATCGTCACCGTGTGCGACGTGTGGGACGTCAATCGCCGGCGCGCGCAGCGGATGACCGAGAAGCAGGCCGGCGGCGCCGCCACGATGGAATCGGACTTCCGGCGGGTGATCGACCGCCCCGACCTCGATGCGGTGATCGTGGCGACCGTCGATCACTGGCATGCCATCCCGATGATCCTCGCCTGCCAGTCGGGCAAGGACGTGTACGTCGAGAAGCCGATCTCGCACAACCTGAAGGAAGGCCGCGCCATGGTCGAGGCGGCCCGCAAGTACGACCGGGTCGTGCAGGTGGGCACGCAGCAGCGCTCGGGTCTGCACTTCCAGGAGGCGATCAAGGTCGTGCAGTCGGGGGCACTCGGCAAGATCCACCGGGTGCATGCCTGGAACACGGGCAACCAGTCGCCGGCCGGCCTCGGCAAGCCGGCCGACGTTCCCGTGCCCGCCGGGCTGGACTGGGACATGTGGCTGGGCCCCGCGCCGAAGGTGGCGTTCAACCCGAATCGGTTCATCTTCAACTTCCGCTGGTTCTGGGACTATGCGGGCGGGATGATGACCGACTGGGGCATCCACCTGCTCGACCTGGCGCTGTGGGGCATGAAGGAGACCGCGCCGAAGTCGGTGTACGCGGTGGGCGGCAACTTCGTGCTCGACGACAACCGCCAGACGCCCGACACGATCGACGCCATCTACGAGTTCCCGGGCTTCGTCTGCTCGTACAGCAACCGCACCGGCAACGCCTACAACGGCGCCGGCCGCGGCTACGGCATCGAGTTCTACGGCACCAACGGCACGCTGTTCCTCGACCGCGGCGGCTTCGAGGTGATCCCGGAGACGGGCGGCACGGCCACCGCGCCGACACCTCAGTACCTGTCGGAGCAGGAACCCGTCGCGCCGGTCTGGAAGCGGTCGTGGAACGCGCCGACCAGGGCCCGCACACAAGGCATGAAGGCCGGCACGTCGGACCAGAACCTCACGCACATCCGCAACTTCCTCGACTGCATGCGATCGCGGCAGCGTCCCGTCTCCGACATCGAGATCGGGCACCACTCGACGGCGATGTGCCTGCTCGGCAACGTCGCCTATCGGACGGGCCACAAGCTCACGTGGGACGCCGCCAAGGAGGAGTGCGTGGACGACCCGAAGGCCAATGCCCTGCTGACCCGCGAGTACCGCGAACCGTACACGCTCCCGAAGATTTGAACCATCCCGATGACGTAGCCGTCGCGCGTGCGCGGCGGCTGACCGTCGGCCGAGGCCGACGGCTACGACACGGTTCGGGCCTGCCATCGACACCACGAATGAGCCGCACCTACCCTCGCATCGCCGCGCTCAAGACCGCCGCCCAGTTCGAGGCGCACGTCGCCTCCCTGGGCATCCCGCTGCCGTTCGAGCCCGAGGTCGAGGCCGCGCCGGCCTCGCCGCTGGCGCAGGCGTCGGACACGACGGCCGGGCGCGCCGGCAATCGCTTCTCCATCCTGCCGATGGAAGGCTGGGACGGCACGCCGGACGGGCGTCCCACCGATCTCACGCGACGCCGGTGGCGCCGCTTCGGCGAGAGCGGGGCGAAGTTGATCTGGGGCGGCGAGGCATTCGCCGTGCGGCACGACGGCCGCGCCAACCCGAACCAGTTGTGCCTCGGGCCGACCTCGGAAGCCGATCTGGTGCAACTGCGCCAGTATCTGCTGGAGGGCCATCGCGCCGCAGGACTCGGCACCGACGACCTGGTGATCGGCCTGCAACTCACCCACTCGGGCCGCTACTCGCGCCCCGATCAGGACAAGAAGCCGAAGCCCCTGGCCGCCTACGCGCACCCGGTGCTCGATCGCCGCGTCAGCCCGGGCGGCCCGGTCCCGCTGCTCTCCGACGACGACCTCGACGACCTCTCCGCGCGCCTCGTGCAGGCGGCGGTGCTGGCCCAGCGCGCCGGCTTCACGTTCGTCGACGTGAAGCACTGTCACGGCTACCTCGGGCACGAACTCCTGTCGGCGCGGTCCCGCGAGGGGCGGTTCGGCGGCGACTTCGCCGGGCGCACCCGCCTGTTGCGGCAGACCGTCGAGGGCATCAGGCGCGACGCCCCTGGCCTGGCCATCGGCGTGCGGCTGTCGGCGTTCGACACCACGCCGTTCAGCAAGGGCGAGGGCGACGTCGGCGTCCCTGATGCGTCGCAGGCCGATTACGCGTATGCGTTCGGCCGGTGGGACGGCACCGATGCGGCGCCCGACCTGTCGGAGGCACGGGCGTTCCTGTCGCTGCTGGCCGAACTCGGCATCGACCTCGTGTGCCTGACGGCCGGCAGCCCCTACTACAACCCGCACATCCAGCGTCCCGCGACGTTCCCGCCCTCCGACGGCTACCAGCCGCCCGAGGATCCGCTGAAGGGCGTGGCCCGGCAGATTGCGGCGACGGCGGCCCTGAAGGCCGATTTTCCGCAGCTACGCGTCGTCGGCTCGGCGTACAGCTACCTGCAGGACTGGTTGCCGAACGTGGCGCAGGCGGTCGTGCGCAGCGGCGGCGCCGACTTCATCGGCCTCGGCCGCATGGTGCTCTCGTACCCGGACCTGCCGATCGACGTGTTGCGCGGGCAGCCGCTCAAGCGCAAGGCCATCTGCCGCACCTTCAGCGACTGCACCACGGGCCCGCGCAACGGCCTCGTGTCGGGGTGCTTCCCGCTCGACCCGTTCTACACGGCCCATCCCGATCACGCGCGGCTCAAGGCCGTGAAGGCAGGCGCATGAGTGCCCCCATGCCCCCGGTCACCCCGGGGTTCGACGACGCCGACATCCCGCGCGCCGGCCAGATCACGGCCGCTGCGACCGCGTTCGCGGCGCTCTTCTCGGCGGTGGGCATCGGCTTGTACGGCCTGACGTTCTTCTACGACTTCTTCGTCAAGGACTACGGCTGGACGCGGCAGCAGGTC
This sequence comes from Luteitalea sp. TBR-22, assembly GCF_016865485.1. NCBI lineage: Bacteria > Pseudomonadati > Acidobacteriota > Vicinamibacteria > Vicinamibacterales > Vicinamibacteraceae > Luteitalea > Luteitalea sp. TBR-22. The sequence continues at coordinate 4,220,742 of NZ_AP024452.1, forward strand.
ACCTCGGGCAACGCGTACGCCAAGCTGCTGATCGGCCCGCTGTTCGGCTATCTGGCCGGGTACCTGATCGACCGCTACGGGCCGAGGCGCCTGCTGCTGGTGGGCATCCTGATGGCCGGCGGCGCGATGGTCGGCCTCGGCTACGTCTCGACGCTGGCGGCCTTCTACGTGTGCTACCTGTTCAACGCGCTCGGCTACGTGTTCGGCGGACCGCTGCCGGTGCAGGTACTGCTCTCGCGCTGGTTCACCAGGGCGCGCGGCAAGGCGATGGGCTTTGCGTACCTCGGCATCGGCATCGGCGGGACGGTGGTGCCGGGGCTCGCGTACTGGCTCACGTCGACCTTCGGCTGGAACCGCGCCATGCAGGTCCTCGGCCTGCTGATGATCACCATCGCGTGGCCGCTGGCCTGGCTGGTCAAGGATGCGCCGCCGTCCTATCGCGCCGCCGCGCCCGGCAGCGCCGCCGCCACCACGCCGCTCGGCGAGGTGCTGCGCACGCCGGCGTTCTACCTGCTGCTGGTCGGCTCGATGTGCTCGATCGGCGCGGTGGGCGGCACGATGCAGAACCTGAAGCTGTATCTCAGCCTCGACCATCCGTACGGGCAGGGCGAGATTGCGCGCATCCTCTCGCTGGTGCTCGCCGGCAGCATCCTCGGTCGCCTCCTCATGGGCTGGTTGGCCGATCGCTGGGCCCGCAAGCACGTGATGCTGCTGATCTACGTGATCGTCGCCGCGTCGATTCCGCTGCTCCTGCTCGCCGACTCGTGGACGATGCTGCACCTGTTCGCGCTGCTGTTCGGCATCGGCCTCGGTGGCGACTACATGATCATCCCTCTCATGGCCGCCGACCTGTTCGGCGTCCAGCGACTCGGCCGCGTCATGGGATTCGTGCTCACCGCCGACGGCATCGCGGAAGCGGTGTCGCCGATGCTGGTCGCGGGGTTGCGCGACCGCATGGGCACGTATCGCCCGGGATTCCTGCTGCTGATGGGCCTGGCCGCGGTCGGGGCCGCCGCGGTGGCGCTGCTGCCACAGAAGAAAGCACACTAGGAATTGCAGAATTTCAGGATTTCAGAATTTCAACATTGCAGGATTCACCGCCACGTTGACTGCACGGCACCAGCGTCACTGTGCAGGTGATCCGCGCAACGTGCGGCTTCGAAGTGCTGCAATTCTGCAATTCTGCAATTCTGCAATTCTGCAATTCTGCAATTCTGCAATTCCGTAGACGCCATGGACAGACGCGACTTCCTCCGCTCCTCCCTCACGGCCGGCCTCATCGCTCCGGCACTCACCGGCCGCGCCTCGGCGGCACAGTCGGTGGCGCCCTCCGATCGGCTGCGGCTCGGCTTCCTCGGCACCGGCGCCCGCGCCCATCAGTTGATCGATGCGTGCCGCGCGATCCCGGGGCTGGAGATCGTGTCGCTGTGCGACGCCTACACCGGCCGCGCCGAGCGGGCGAAGGCGCGCAGCGGCGGCTCGGCCACGATCCGCCACGACTACCGCGCCGTGCTCGACGACCGTTCCGTCGACGCGGTGTTCATCGTCACGCCGGACCACTGGCACAAGACCATGGCGCTGGCGGCCCTGGACGCCGGCAAGGACGTGTACCTCGAGAAGCCGATGACGTACACGGTGGCCGAGGGGCGCGAGATCATCGCCGCCGTCGACCGCTCCAAGCGGGTGCTGCAGGTGGGCAGCCAGGGTCCGAGTTCCGCGCTCGAGCACGCGGCGCGCGACATCGTCAAGAGCGGACGTCTCGGCCAGATCACGCTGGTGCGCGCGGCGTTCAACCGCAACAGCGCCGGGGGCGCGTGGCTGTACCCGATTCCTCCCGACGCCAACGAGCGCACCGTGAACTGGGCGCAGTTCCTCGGGTCGGCGCCGGCACGCCCGTTCAGCCTCGAACGATTCTTCCGCTGGCGCTGTTACTGGGACTACTCCGGCGGCCTGGCCACCGACCTGTTCGTGCACCTGGCGACGACGATTCATCACGTCCTCGACGTGCAGGGCCCGTCGCAGGTCGTCGCGTCGGGCGCCACGCATCGCTGGAAGGACACGCACGAGGTGCCCGACACCATCGACGCCATCCTCACCTACCCGGAAGGGTTCACGGTGACCCTCGGCTGCACGCTGAACAGCACGGGCGGCGACGAAGGCGTGCACATCCAGGGCACGAAGGGCACGCTGCACCTGCTCGGCAATCGCCTGCGGCTCACGACCGAGCCCGGCGGCGACAACAACCGCTGGGTGGTGCGCTCATGGCCGGAGGCACTCGAGCAGGCGTACTACGCCGATCCGAAGGTGCAGGCGGTGGAGACGCCGGGCCTGCAGCGACAGGCGGCCGCGCCGGCCGGCGAGGAGTGGGTCATCCGCGGCGAGGGCGAGGACATCGCGCACGTGCGATCGTTTGTCGAGGCCGTCCGATCACGCCGCCAGCCCGTCGAGGATGCACGGTTCGGCCACCGCGCCGCGGCGGTGGCGCATTACGTGAACCGGGCCATTCGAGAGGGCAAGAGCCAGCAATTTGAAATCTGAAATTCGAAATTCTCGTGGGGCGCGGCTTCGCCAAGACAGAGGTAGGGCGCGGTGTCCCACCGCGCCGTGAGCCACTGGCAGCGCCCCAACGGCGCGGTCGGAGACCGCGCCCTACCTGAGTGAGCGGCCGCCGGTCAATTTCAAGTTTCGAATTTCAAATTGCCGCCATCAGAGGAGTCGCCGCGCCAGCACGCCCCACATCGCATACGCCAGGCGACGGCGGTGGTGGCGCGCGATCGGGCCGTGCCAGAACGGCGCCTGCACCACCTCGGTGCCGTGCGGCATGTCGCCCAGCGGCAGGGGGCGCTTGTGCTCGGCGGCGTAGCGCTCGAGCACGTCCTTGCCCGGACGCGCCGCATTGAACAGCACGGTGTCGACGGGCCGGCCGATGGCGTGGCTGATGTGGCGCACCGCGTCGGCGGCAGTGAAGTCGGCCATGCCGCTGCCTTCGGTGAGCAGGTTGGCCACCAGGACCACCGGCCCCTGCACCTGCGCTACGGCCTCGCGCACGCCTTCGACGAGCAACGGCGGCACCAGGCTCGTGAAGAAGCTGCCCGGCCCGATGATCACCGCGTCGGCGCGCCCGAGCGCGTCCCGCGCGGCGGGATGGATCACGACCGACGGCGAGAGCCACACGCGTCGTACCGGGCGCCCGTCGCGCTGGCCGGCATCGACCTCGACCTCACCGGTCGTCGTGCTGCCGTCGGCGTACTCGGCACAGAGGCTGGCGCGCTCGGTGCTGATCGGCCACACGTAGCCACGGCACCCGAGCACCGCCCGCAGCCCGTCGACCGCCGCCTGGAAGTCGCCGGAGAACTGCTCCATCATCGACAGCAGCAGGTTCCCGCCCGTGTGGCCGCCGAGCCGCCGGTGCTCGAGGGTGGGCAGTCGGGTCAGCAGCACGCGACGCGCCTCGCCTTCGTCGCGGGCCAACGCCAGGGCGCACTTCAGGACGTCCCCGGGCGGCAGCACGCCCAGCTCATCGCGCAACACGCCCGAACTGCCACCGCTGTCGAACATGGTGACGATGGCGTGCACCTGCAGCCAGGGATTGGATTTGAGTCCCCCGAGCAGGCTGGGCAGTCCCGTCCCGCCCCCGAGGCACCCGACGTGCAGTTCGCGCAGCCGCATCGCGGCAGATTGTGACCCGCGCCTGCGGCGGGAGCAACTCCGGCCGGTCGGGAGGCGTCCTTACGGGGGCATGACTCCCCTCCTCACCCTGCTGGCCGCGGGGCTGTGCTTCCTCGTGGTGCTCATGGTGGCGGTGTGGCTGCTGTCGGTCCGGCTGCACAACGCCGGCATCGTCGACGTCGCCTGGTCGGCGGCCTTCACGCCGGTGGCCATTGGCTACGCGTGGCTCGCGGGCGGCTGGCCGGCGCGCGACCTGCTGCTGGTGGCCCTGGTGGCGGCCTGGAGCCTCCGCCTGGCGTGGCACCTGTACGTGCGCGTCAGCGCCGAGCATCCTCACGAGGACTCGCGGTATGCGGCCCTGCGCGCCCACTGGGGCACCGCGGCCAATGCGAAGATGCTGGGATTCTTCCAGGTGCAGGCCGTGGCGGCGCTGATCCTCAGCGTGCCGTTCGCGCTGGTGGCGCTCAACCCGACGCCCGGCTTCGCGCCGCTGGAATGGGTCGGCGTCGCGGTCACGCTGATCGGCCTGGCCGGCGAGGCGACGGCCGACGCCCAGTTGGCTCGCTTCCGGGCCAATCCTGCCAACAAGGGACGCGTGTGCCAGGACGGCCTGTGGGCCTGGTCGCGACACCCGAACTACTTCTTCGAGTGGATCATCTGGTGCGGATTCGGCATCTTCGCGCTGGGCTCCCCGCAGGGCTGGCTGGGTCTGCACGTGATCCCGCTGATGTTCTACGTGATGCGATACGGCACGGGCGTGCCCTATGCCGAAGCCTCGTCGCTCCGCAGTCGCGGCGACGCCTACCGCGAGTACCAGCGGACGACGAACACGTTCATCCCGGGCCCGCGGCGAACACGAGCCATTTGAAATTGGACATTTGAAATTCTCGGGGCGCGGCCTTTGGCCAGCGCCCCTTCAGGCCTTCGTCCTTCTTCCTTCCGTCCTTCACCCTTCCCGCTCTGCCTTCTTTCCTTCTACTCTTCTACTCTTCTTCCCTTCCTTCCCCATGCCGCTGTCCGTTGACTCCCTCCTCGACCGCGATGTCGTGCCCGACTCCATCATTCGCACCGGCATCCGCCGCAATCTCGCCGTGCGGCTCCGCGACGAGGCGCGCGACGGCGCCGAATCGGCCCACGCGGCAAAGATGGCGTGGGTCGAGGTGCTTCGGCGGTCGCCGATCGCGATTGCCACCTCCGACGCCAACGCACAGCACTACGAGGTGCCCGCCGCCTTCTTCGAGACCGTGCTGGGGCCGCACCTGAAGTACAGCAGTGGCTACTGGCCCGAAGGCGTCACCGACATCGACGCCTCCGAGCACGCCATGCTCGACCTCACGTGCACGCGGGCGGGGCTGGCCGACGGGCAGCGCATCCTCGAGCTCGGCTGCGGATGGGGTTCGCTGTCGCTGTTCATGGCGGCGCGGTACCCCGCGGCTCGCATCACCGCCGTCTCGAACTCGCGCACCCAGAAGGCCTTCATCGACGCACGGGCGGCGGCGCGAGGACTGACCAACCTGGAGGTCGTGACGGCCGACATGAACGCATTCGCGTTCGCCGACCGCGCCGACCGCGTCGTGTCGGTCGAGATGTTCGAGCACATGCGCAACTACGCCGAGTTGCTGCGCCGCATCGCCGGCTGGCTGCGCGAGGATGGCCAGTTGTTCGTGCACATCTTCACGCACCGGGAGTACGCCTATCCGTACGAGGACACGGGGCCGGGCGACTGGATGGCCCGCTACTTCTTCACCGGCGGGCAGATGCCGTCCGACGACCTGTTCCTGTACTTCCAGGACGACATGCGCATCGACGCGCACTGGCGCGTGAACGGCACGCACTACGCCAGGACCTGCGAGGCATGGCTGGCGCGCATGGACGCGGCGGCGCCCCGCGTGCGGCAGATCTTCGCCGACACCTACGGCGCCGGGGAGGCCACCCGGTGGTGGGCCCGCTGGCGCATCTTCTTCATGGCCTGCGCCGAGTTGTTCGCCTATCGCGGCGGCAACGAGTGGATGGTGTCCCACTACCGCTTCAGCAAGCGGTAGTGACGCCGCGCCGGGGGAGCTGTCCCCAAGTGAACCTGCGGAGAGGCCCGGACTCCCGCTAGAATCCCGATCATGACCGCGCTGCAGGCTGCCGCGTCGCTCGCCGACGATCTCGCCGCCATCTTCGGATCCCGACTGCGGGCCGTGCTCGTGTACGGCACGCATGCCCGGCCGCACCCGCGCGAGGTGAAAGCCCCGGTGCAGACGCTCGCGCTGGTCGAACGACTCGACTACGCCGACCTCGCCGCCGGCGCCGACAGATCCGCCGCCTGGCACTCGCGCGGGCTCGACATGCCGCTGCTGATGCCGGCGCGCGAGTTCGCCCGCAGCCTCGACGCCTTCCCGCTCGAGTACGGCGACATCATCGCGCACCACATCCTCGTTGCTGGCGCCGACCCGTTCACCGGGATGGCCGTGGCCGAGGAGGACATGCGGCGCGCGTGCGAGGTGAAGGTGCGCTCGCACGCCATCCACCTGCGCGAGGGCTTCCTGCTGGCCGGGCAGCGGCCCCGGGCCATCGCCGAGTTGATCCTCGCGTCGGCGACGCCGTTCGCGTCGCTCATGCAGACGTTCGCGCACGTCACGGGCGCCCCACGGCAGCTGCCTCCCGACGCGCTGGCCGCCCACCTGGGCCGGGCCGCCGGCCTCGACACGACCCTGGTCGCACGCCTGCTGCGCCTCGAGGAGGATCACGCCCTCGACCCGTCCGAAGCCGTGCAGTTGTATCCGCCGTACCTCGACGTCGTCGAGCACCTGATTGCCGCCATCGACGCGTGGAGCACGGAAGGGTCACGCGCGTGAGCCACCGCACCGGCGTCCGCCTCGCGGCGCTCGTCACCTGCGCCTGGCTGTGGCTGCTGGCCTGCGCGCCGGCCGCGGCCCAGGCCGAGTTGCCGCCGCTCACGCAGCCGGTCAACGACTTCGCTGGTGTCATCGACGCGTCGAGCAAGGCGCGGCTCGACGACGTCATCAGGCGGCTGCAGGCAGCCACCGGCGACGTGATCGTCGTCGCCACGCGTGAGGCCATCGCGCCGTTCGCCGACGAGCGCGAGCTGGCGGTGAAGTGGTACGAGAACGGCGGGCGCGGCATCGGGGGCAAGGAGAAGGACTCGGGCGTCCTGTTCGTGCTGCTCCCCAACGACCGGGCCGTGTGGATCGAGGTCGGATACGGTCTCGAGGGCACCATCACCGATGGCGTCGCCGGCAACCTGAGCCGTCAGGTGATGGCCCCGCTGTTTCGCGAGGGCCGCTATGGCGAGGGGCTCGTCGCGGGCGTCACGACGGTGGCCGAGCGCATCGCGAAGGAGCGCGGGACGACGCTCGGGGACCTGCCGCCGGCGCCCCGGGCCCGCGAGGCGCAGGGCGGCATCCCGCTGTGGGTGATCGTCGTCGCTCTGCTGCTGTTCCTGTGGCTCTCGAGCCGCAACAGCGGCGGGGGTGGCCCCGGACGCCGCGGACGCGCCGGCTCGATGTGGGGCCCCGCGTGGAGCGGCTGGGGCACCGGCATGACGACGGGCGGGTTCGGCGGCGGGAGCTTCGGGGGCGGGAGCTTCGGTGGGGGATTCGGCGGCTTCGGCGGCGGGATGAGCGGCGGCGGTGGTGGCGGGGCGCGCTGGTAGGGACACCTTTCGGGTAGCCTGTGGCCGTCGCCTGCAGGTCGCGGGCGGCAGGCCACGGGCCTTGAGATTTCGAGGGACACGATGAATCGACGCACCTTCTGGCAGCACACGCTGCTGGTCCTGGCCCTGTTCTCGCTGACGGGCTGCTCGTACAACTCCTTCACCAGCCAGCAGGAGTCCATCAAGGGCTCGTGGTCGGAGGTGGAGAACCAGTTGCAGCGACGCAACGACCTCATCCCCAACCTCGTGAGCACGGTGAAGGGCTTCGCCGCGCAGGAGAAGGCCATCCTCGACCGCATCGCCGCTTCGCGCGAGCGCCTTGCCGGCGCCAAGACGCCGAGCGAGACGATGGATGCCGCCAACGAGCAGAGCTCGGCCCTCGCCCGCCTGCTGGTGGTCGTCGAGAACTACCCGCAGCTGAAGTCCAACGAGAACTTCATGCGCTTGATGGACGAGCTCTCGGGCACCGAGAACCGCATCGCCGTGGCGCGCGGCCGCTACAACGAGAAGGTCACGGCCTACAACCAGCTGCGGCGCCGCTTCCCGTCAAACATCACCGCGAAGATCTTCGGCTTCGACGAGTGGAAGTACTTCGAGGCGCCCGCGTCCGCACGCGAGGTGCCCAAGGTAGACTTTTCGGCGAAATGATCTCGCGTTCCCTGACGGCCGCTGCCTCCGGGGCGGCGGCCGGTCTGGGCCTCTGGGCCACCCTCGGTTCCATCGACCGCATCCAGGCGCCTTCGGGGGCGGTGCGCGTCGCCATGCTCCCCGCGGCCGGCACGCTGCTCGGGTGCGTGGCCGTCGGGGCCGTGGTCTTCGTCCTCCTCGATGCGCTGGCCCGGTCGCGCGGCACGCGCGACCCTGCCCCGCCACGCGGCTTCGACTGGCCGCATGCATCGCTCGTCGTGCTCGCGGCAGCCGGACTGCTCGTGCTGCCCTACCTGCCATGGGTGCCAGACCTGGCGCCCGGCCTGATGCTGCTCGCGGGCCCCGGCGCCCTGCTCGCCTGGGGCATCCTCGGCGCCCTGGCCGTGTGGGCCGCCGCTCTCGAAAGGCGCCTGACGACTGTCCCTTCGCCGCCCGCGAGCGCCGGTGAGGCACGCGCGCGGCGTCGTCGGTGGACGACGGCCATCCTCCTCGCGAGCCTGGCCTCGTCGGCCGTGCTCGCGGAGCGCTTCACCCGCACGCCGCTGTTCCCGGGCGGCGACGAACCGCACTATCTGGTGATCGCGCAGAGCCTCTGGCGCGACGGCGACCTGCTGATCGAGAACAACCACAAGCGGGGCGACTACCAGGAATACTTCCACCGCACGCTCACGCCCCACTACCTCACGCGCGGCGTCGACCGGCAGATCTACTCGATCCACCCGATCGGCATGCCGGTGCTGATGACCCCGTTCTACGCGATGGGCGGCTACGACCTCGTGGTGTGGGCCTTCCTGCTGCTCGGCGCGATCGCGATGACGGCGGCCTGGCGGCTGGCGTGGGCCGTCACCGGCTCGGCGTCGGCCGCGACGTTCGGCTGGGCGGTGCTCGCGCTCGGCCCGCCGTGGATCTTCAACACGTTCGCCGTGTACCCCGAGATCCCCGCTGCGTGCGCCGTGGCCCTCGCCTTCGCGTGGACGTCGGGTTGGCGGGCCGAGGCGGGGCCGGACGCGAACCTGCCGGCGCTGCCCGCCTGGCGCTGGTGGGCGGCGGGCGCGGCGATCGGCACGCTACCGTGGTTCAGCACGAAATACGTGGTGATGGGCGCCGTCCTCGGCCTGCTCACGCTGTTGCGCGCCTGGCTGCCGTGGCCGCGCGAGGCCGCCGAGCGGACACGAGCGTTCTGGCGCACCGTGGCCATCGTGGTGCCCAACGTGGTGCTCCTCTCGGGCTGGTTCCTCTTCTTCAAGCTGATCTGGGGAACGTGGTCGCCGTCGGCGCCGTACGGGTCGCAGCGCGAGACGAAGCTGGCCTACCTTCCGAGCGGCGGCCCCGGCCTGCTCTTCGACCAGGAGTACGGCATCGTCGCCTTCGCGCCGGCGCTGCTGACGGTGATCCCCGGCTTGTGGGTGCTGTGGCGTGCCGGCGGCGCCCGACGACGCCTGGCCGTCGAGGTCGTGGCGGTGTTCGCAGGCCTGCTCGCCGTGGTCGGCGCGTTCCACATCTGGTGGGGCGGTAGCGCGATCGTCGGACGGCCGCTGGTGTCGGCGCTGCCGCTGTTGCTGCTGCCGGTGGCCGCGCAGTGGCAGGCCTGCGAGGGCGAGAACGTGCGGCGCGCGTTGCAGCGCGTGCTGTTGTGTGTCGGTGGCGCGCTCACGGTGCTGCTCGCCGTCGCCCAGAGTGGCCTGCTGCTCGTGGCCGGCCGCGACGGGTCGTCGCAGGTGCTCGAGTACCTGGCGCCATCGACGCCCGTGTGGACGCTGCTGCCGACGTTCCTGCGGCAGTCCCCGGCACAGGCGTGGACGCTCGTCGCGCTGTGGGGCGGGCTCGCGCTGCTGCGGGGCGTGGTGTTCTCGGGCCGACGCTTCCAGCCCGAGCGCCCCGGACGTGATCACCTGCTGGCCGTGTGGCAGGTCGTGATCATGGTGGGCGTCGCGTCGGCGTTCGCGACACTCCACGGGGCAGCGAGCACGCCGCCGCCGTCGCTGGAGGAACGCGCCCGCGTCCGCCTGCTCGACGAGTACGACGCCAGCCGGCGCCCCCTGGCCATCCGTTACGATCCGCTGACGCGCATCGACCCCGCAGTCGTGCCGGAGCTCTTCCCCATCGTCGTGCACGCCGCGGGGGACCGGCGCGAGGATCGCGCGACGCAGCTGTTCGGTCGTCGCCTGTCGCTGCCGGCAGGGACGTACGGCGTCGATCTGGTGTTTCCGCCCGGCGTCGTTCCGGACGGATCGGCACAGGGTGCCCAGCCCGCAGGAGCGCCCTCGAGCGTGGACGGCGCGCTCGCAGTACACGCCGGTCGGGTGAGTCCGCCGCTCGAGACGTGGACGGTGTCGGTCGTGCCGCCGGGCGTGTGGGCGCGCACGTTCTCGCTGCCGGTGGACATCGGGTTCGTCGGCTTCAAGGCGTCGGCGCCGATCACGGCGGCCTCGCCCCGCCTCCGCCTCACGCCGCAACGCATCGTCGACGCAAGCGCGCGGCCGCAGACCCCCGCGGTGCTCGGCAGCGCAACGCAAGCCGGCCTGGCGGTGCTCGTCCACGGTGAGGACGCCTGGCCCGAGCCCGCCGGCATCTGGTTGCGCGGCAAGTCCACGGTGATGCTCACGCTCGTGTTCCCCGACGACGCGGTGCGCACGTTCGACCTCCGCGCTGGCGCCAGGCAGGTGACGGTCACGGCGCAGTGGGGCGCGACGACGACCTCCTGGGATCTGCCGCCCGGGCAGGTCGTGCGCACGTTCATCGACGCCCCGCCGGCGCGCCCCGGACAGCAAGGACGGTCCAGTCAATTGCGCATCACCACGTCGGACGGCTTCGTGCCCGCCGAGGTCGATCCCGCCAGCCGCGATCGACGCCTGCTCGGCGCCTGGCTCGAACTCGGCCGCGTCGTCCCCGGCAGCCTCGGTTCCCTTCTCGGAGGCTTGCGCCATGATCGGCCGCCTGCTCCGCCTGCAACTCGACGCTGAGGTGGCGCTGTCGCGCCTGGTGCTCGACGCCGTGCACGGCGCCCCGCTCGACTGGCGGCCCCACCCGGCCTCCTTCTCGCTGGGGCGTCTGGCGATGCACGTGGCCACCATCCCCTCCTGGACGGCAGCCATCGTGCGGACGGCGAGCTACGACATGGGCGCCGGAGGGCCGGGCCCCGACGTGCCCGCGTCGAGCACCGCCATCGTCGAGGCGCACGACGCCGCGATCGCGCGGGCGCGCGAGGTCCTCGACGGCCTCGACGAGCCCGCGCTGGTGGCCGACTGGACGCTGCTGCGCGACGGCATCGTGATCGAGACGATGCCGCGGGTCGAGGCGCTCTCGCGCTTCGTCGTGCGGCACCTGGTGCACCACCGCGGCCAGTTGTGCGTCTACCTCCGCGAGTGCGGGATCGCGGTGCCGCCCATCTACGGCGACTCCGCCGATCGGCGCCTGCTGCCGCCGGACCTGGCCTCGTGAAGGCCGCCCAGCGGGTTCTCGCCGGCGCCGCCGGGCTGGCGCTGCTGGTGGTCCTGGCGATCGGCAACGCCGCCGGGTATCGCTTCGGCGTCTCGGACCAGGCGTTCTACCTGCCGTCGATCTTCCTTGCCGGCGACCCCACGCTGTATCCGCGCGATGCCGCCCTGCTGCAGGCGCAGGGCCGCCTGATGGTCAGCGACGAGATCACGGCGTGGCTGCTGACGCGCGGCGTGCCGCTGGAGCCGCTGATGCTGGCCGGGCACCTGGCCGGCCTGGCGCTGCTCTTCGGTGCCGTGTGGGTGATCGGCCGTCGCCTCGCGCACAGCCCGTGGACGGCAGCGGCCTGCTGCGCGGCGGTGACGCTGCGGCACCGCATCACCGACACGGGCGCGAACACGTTCGAGGGCTACTACCACCCGCGCGGGCTGGCCTTCGCGGCGGGCGCGTGGGCGGCGGCGGCGCTGGCCTCGGGACGGGTCGTCACGTCGTGGGGCCTGGTGGCCGTTGCGCTGGTGCTGCATCCCACGACCGGCCTCTGGTGGGCCGTGTGGCTGGCGGTGGCCAGCCTCATGGCGCGGCCGACCTGGCGTCGCGACCTCGGTCTGGCGGCGGCCTGCGCCGTCCTGGTGGCGGGTGCCGTCCTGCTGGGCACGCCACTCGGCGAGCGGCTACGGGTGATGGACCCCGCCTGGGTCACGCCGTTCGCATCGAAGGACTACGTGTTCCCCGACGCCTGGGGCGCCGACGCGTGGCTGGCCAACCTCGGCACCGTGGCGGTGGTGCTGCTCGCCTGGCGGTGGCGCACGACCCGCGGCATCGCCCAACGCTGGGAGGCCGGCATGGCGGGGGGCGTTGCGGCACTGGCTGCGTTGTTCCTGGCCTCGCTGCCGCTGATTGCGGCGCGGGTGGCGCTGGCGGTGCAGATGCAGACGTCGCGCGTGTTCTGGGTGATCGACATGTTCGCGGTGCTGCTGCTGGTCTGGGCGCTCGCGGAGGCGGGCAGCACGCCCGGCCCCGCGGATGAGAGCCCCGCGCGGACCTGGCGACCGCGCATCGTGGCCCTGCTTCTTCTCGCCATTGCGGCGGCGCGTGGCCTCTACATCACGCAGGTGCAGCATCCCGAGCGCGCGTTCGTGCAGCGCGGCCTCGAGGACTCCGACTGGGTGCGCGTGGGCCAGTGGATTGCCGAGCACACGCCGGCCGACACACAGGTGCTCACCGATCCCGACCACGACTGGAAGTTCGGCCACAGCGTGCGCCTCACCGCCAGGCGGGACGTGTTCGTGGAGGGTGTGAAGGACGCGGCCCTCGCCATGTACGATCGGGAGGTGGCCGTCCGGGTGCAGGAGCGCCTCGAGGCGATCGGCGACATCGGGTCGCTCGACGCCGACAAGGCCCGGGCGCTGGCCACCCGGTACGACCTCGACGTCCTGGTCATCGACCGCGACCTGCCGCTGCCCGAACTGCACCGCGACGGCCGATTCCGCGTCTATCGTTTACGGTAAGAAGGGGGCTGGGAGCGCGAAGCTGGGGGCTGAGCTGGAGGCTCCGGGTCCTTGTCCCTCGTCCCTTGCACGCTCGTCGCTGGTCCCGTGTTCCCCTTGTGACTTGTCCCTTCTCCCTCGTCCCTTGACCTCGTTGCCCTTCTCCCCCTACATCCCCTCCCGCCGGTGGTCGGGTGGTCACCGCATGACCGTCTACGCCTGGGCGCGCGCGCGTGCCCTGCCCGCGCTGCCGGAGCCGGAGGCCTGCTTCTTCGACACCGACACGGATGCGCGCGTGCTGGCGCACTGCAACTGGCAGCCCAGGCGCGACGAGGCGCCGGCATTGCTCCTGCTGCACGGACTCGAGGGCTCCAGCCTTGCGCACTACATGCGGGGCATCGCCGAGAAGGCCTGGACGAGGGGGTTCAGCGTGGTGCGCCTCAACCAGCGCAACTGCGGCGGGACCGAGGCCTTGTCACAGGGGCTCTACCACTCGGGCCTGACGCACGATCCGCTGTTCCTGCTGCGCCACATGATCGAGCACGAACGGGTGCCGGCCGTGGTGATTGCCGGCTATTCGCTGGGCGGCAACCTGACGCTGAAGCTCGCGGGCGATCTCGGGGCCGACGCGCCCCCGCAGCTCAAGGCCGTGTGCGCCGTCTCGCCGACGCTCGACCTGGCGGCGTGCATCGACGCCATCGAGAAGCCGTCCAACGTCTTCTATCAACTCAACTTCATGCGCAACCTGCGAGCGCGCATGAAGCGGAAGGCCGCCCTGTTCCCCGACCGCTACGACCTGCGGAAGCTACGGGGCGTGTGGACCATCCGCGGGTTCGACGACGCGTACACGGCCCCGATGAACGGCTTCGGGACCGCGACCCGCTACTACCACGAGGCCTCCAGCCTGCGCGTCGTCGATCGCATCCGCGTGCCGGCCCTGATCCTGACGGCCGCCAACGACCCCTTCGTGCCGCCGGACCAGTTCAGGCGGCCTGAGGTCCGCAGCAACCCGCACCTGCACGTCGTGATCACCGACGATGGCGGGCACTGCGGGTTCGTGAGCGAGCCCGACCCCGCGCACGACGGCTACTGGGCGGAGCACGCCGTGGTCGCATGGGCAAAGCACCATGCGATTACGGCGTGAATGCTGCGATGCCGTGAGGCCAACAGAGGTAGGGCGGCGTGTCCCACGTCGCCGTCTGCCAACGGCGCGGTCGGAGACCGCGCCCTACCTGTGTGGCGTTGCCAGCTTGTCCTTGAACATCGACGCGAACTCCGGCCCCTTCCCCTCGTCCTCGTGCTTGAAGTAGACGTAGGTCTCTCGCCAGGCGTCCTGTTGCTCGCCCACCCAGCCCGCCCAGCGCGCGAGGTCCTCCTCGCCGTAGCCCTCGTCGCGCAGGCGCAGGTAGCCGTAGTCGGCCGTGCGCACCAGGGGCGTGTGGCGCTCGGGACTGTCGGCGAGGCAGAGCGCGAGGTTGCGGGCGCGGAGCACGTCGTAGACCTCGTCGGTCCACCACGAGGCATGGCGGAACTCGAAGGCGACGCGCAGCGCCGGGGGCAGCTCGGAGATGAAGGCCTGCAGGCGCGGCAGGTCGCACTTGAAGGTCGGGCCGAGTTGCACGAGCACGCACCCGAGGCGCGGGCCGAGCGCGCCGGCCGCGGTGCAGAACGCGCGGAGCGGGTCGGCCACGTCCTGCAACCGTCGGTCGTGGGTGATGCGCTTGGGCGCCTTGAGCGTGAACGTGAAGCCTTCGGGCACCTGCGCCGCCCACCCTTCGACCAGGGCCGCCGTCGGCATGCGGTAGAACGTGTAGTTGATTTCGACCGTGTCGAAGACGCCCGCGTAGTACGGCAGCATGGCCGAGGCCGCCATCTTCTCGGGATAGAAGCGCCCCTTCCACTCGGGGTAGTTGTAGCCGGAGGTGCCGACGTGGATCATCTGCTCGTCCGTTCCTGATGCCGCCCTGTCGATTCACGCCGCGCGAGCGGCACCTGATTGCCCGCCTGCGGACGCCGCTGCAGGTCCAGCGGTGGCTGAATGCCCTGCCCTACAACAGCGAGCCCGACGGCGACACCCAGCGGTCGTTCCGCACCGTCGTCGCGCTCGGCACCGCGCACTGCATGGAAGCGGCGCTCAGCGCGGCCGTCATCCTCGAGGCGCACGGCTGGCCACCGCTGGTGATGAGCCTCGAGTCGGAGGACAAGCTCGATCACGTGATCTTCGTGTATCGCACCGCCACCGGCTGGGGCAGCATCGCGCGCTCGCGCGACCCGGGCCTGCATGGCCGGCGGCCGGTGTTCCGCACGCTGCGCGACCTCGCGGCCAGCTACGTGGAGCCCTACGTCGACGCGACGGGCCGGATCACCGGCTACGGGCTGTTCGACCTGCGCTCGCTGGGACGGTACGACTGGCGGTGCTCGACGCGCAACCTCTGGCACGTCGAGCAGGCGCTGATCGACCTGCCCCATCGTCGGCTTCGCACCTCGGATGCCCGCATCGCGCGGCTGCGGGCCCGCTACCACGCGTTCATGGCCGCGCACCCGGGCTTCAAGCCGCTCTACTACGATGGGCAGGAGCGCTGGCACCCGCTGCCGTCGAGCTTCGCGGCCTCGGTGCGCCTCGCGAAGCGACTTTCCTGGGTAGGGCGCGGTCTCCGACCGCGCCGTGAGGACTAACGGCGGGGTGAGACACCCCGCCCTACCTCCGAGTTCGGCCGAGACGCGACCCGCGATTCGCGATCCGTCTAGTCCAGGTCGAAGGCGCGCTCGGGGCGGGTGATGGGTTCTTTCTTGGCCTGCTCCAGCGCCTCACGGAACCGTCGGTCGAGGTCGTCGCCGCGGTTCTTCTCGGCCTGGAACGACTGCTCGAAGAGCCGCTCGCGGGCCGCCGCTTCCTCGGCCAGCAGGCGATGCGCGTCGTCGATCTCTCGCACCGGCCCGGTGCGGGCTTCCTTGTGCGAGACCACGCGCTTGAGGTTCACGTCCACGACGAGCTCGGCGCGGCAGCACGGGCACTGGACGGTGAGTTCGGACGCGAGACGACCCATGACCTTCCCTTTCGATACGCGGGTTGCGTAGGCTTGACCCACGCCCCGGGGCGCGATCATGACACACCACGGCCACTCTCGCGCTCCGTCCTCCCGCCACCTGCGGCTGGCGACCTACAACATCCACAAGTGCCGCGGCATGGACGGCCGTACGCGCGTCGACCGCATCGCCGACGTGCTGGCGAGCCTCGATGCCGACGTCATCGCGCTGCAGGAAGTGGTGGGGCATGGCGCCGAGGAGGAGGGCCAGGCGGCGGCGCTGGGCGCGCGGCTGGGAATGGGCTGGGTGATGGACTCGGTGCGGTTGTTGCGAGGCAAGGCCTACGGCAACGTCGTCCTCAGCCGCTTCCCGATCGAGGCGACGCATCGCTGCGACCTGTCGTGCGCCAAGCGCGAGCCGCGGGCCTGCGTCCGCGTCGACGTCGACGTGCACGGGCACCGACTCCACGTGTTCAACGTGCACCTCGGCACCGCGGTGTTCGAGCGACGCAAGCAGGCGCCACGGCTGGCCGAGTTCGTCGCCGACCGCGACGTGCCCGGGCCGAAGGTGCTGCTCGGCGACTTCAACGAGTGGGTCAAGGGGCTCACGTCGAGGACGCTCGGCGAGCTGCTCGAGGGCGTCGACCTGACGCACCACCTGCGCCGCCGCCGCACCTATCCCGGCGTGCTGCCGATGTTCCACCTCGATCACATCTACGTGGCCGGCGGCCTCACCGTGGAGAAGGTGTCCTTGCCGCGCAACAAGCTGACGCTGGTGGCCAGCGACCACCTGCCGCTGGTGGCCGACGTGGTGATGCCGGCAATTTGAAATTCGACATTTGAAATTCTCGCGGGGCGCGGCTCCGCCGCCGCCCCTCGGGATGTCTCGAGCGGCCAGGGCGAAGCCCGGCCGGCTCGAATTTCAGATGTCAAATTTTAAATTGCCACGGATCTATTCGCCGGCGCGGGCCATCACCAGCTGCAGCGTGCTGATCTGGCGCGTCTTGAACATCGCCTCGCACGAGGCCAGGTAGTACTCCCACATCCGCACGAAGCGGTCGTCGAAGCCGAGCGCGTGGACCTCGTCGAGGCGATCGAGGAACCGGGCGCGCCACTCGCGCAGGGTCCGCGCGTAGTGGGGGGCGATGTCGTCGACCCAGCGCAGCGTGAGGGGCGTGGTGCCGGAGGCGGCCTCGATCATCGCGCCGAGGCTCGGCAGCATGCCGCCCGGGAAGATGTACTTCTGGATCCAGTCGGCGTGTCGCGCGTACACCTCGAAACGGTGATCGGGCATGCCGATCGTCTGGATGGCGAGCGCGCCGCCGGGGGCGAGCCGGGCGTGGCACACCTCGAAGAACGTCGACCAGTGCTCGCGGCCGACCGCCTCGAGCATCTCGATCGAGACGATGTGCGAGTACTGCCCCGCCACGTCCCGGTAGTCGCAGAAGCGGATGTCGACCAGATCCTGCAGGCCGGCCTCGCGCACGCGGGCGGTCGCGAGCTCGAACTGCTCCTCCGACACGGTGATGCCCGTCACCCGGCAGCCGTAGGTCCGGGCCGCGAAGATGGCAAAGCCGCCCCACCCGCAGCCGATCTCGAGGACGTGCGCGCCGGCGCGCAGGCCGACCGCCTCGGCGAGGCGGCGGAACTTCCGCTGCTGGGCCTGCGCGAGGGTGTCGTCGGCGCGTTCGTAGTAGGCCGAGGAGTAGACCATCGCCGGATCGAGGAACAGCGAGAACAGCGCGTTGCTCAGGTCGTAGTGGGCGTGGATGTTGCGCCGGCTGCCCGCCCGCGTGTTCGGCCGCAGGCGATGCTGCAGGTCGTTGCCCAGGTTCAGCAGCCGCGTGAGCCAGGTGACCTGCGGCAGCGCCGCCTCGTTGCGGATGCCGATCTCGAGCAGCGCCACGAGGTCGTCGGTGCGGAAATGCCCGGCCATCCACGACTCGCCCACGCCGATGTCGCCCCGCGACGCGAACGCGTCGAAGAACGCCTCGTCGTCGATCCAGAGGGTCGCGTGAAGCGACGAGCCAGGGTCGCCGCCGCCGTGGACCGTGCCGTCGGGCAGGTGGACCGTGAGGCGACCGACCGCCAGCGCCGGCAGGGCGGCGATGAGGCGGGCCTTGGCCAGGCGCCCGATCAGGCCGGGCGAGGACGTCCGGCGCAGTCGCGCCTCCGGGACCGTCAGGGCGGCATCGAAGGAACCGAACCGGCTCTCGCCGTCGAAGTGTTCACTCACGCGGAAGCGTCTCCAGGTCTGCGCGTCAGGGCTGCGTCTGGCGCGCGGCGTCCGGCGCGTACGCCGGCTTGTCGCGGAACGGCACGCCCTTCCACCAGAGGCGCAGGGCCTCCCAGTGGATGGCGGCAATCACCTGCGCGGTGACCAGCGGTTGGCGGGCCAGCAGCCCGGCCAGGGCGCCATCGGTGAGACGCTTCCGGCGCAGCGCAAGTCTCGCCTCGAAGCGTCGATCCTCCCCTACCGTCAGGTCGATGCCGACTGTCAGGTCTTCGCCGGGCGCCTCGAGGGCGAACCGGTACGTGCCGTCGAGGCCGAAGAACGGCGACACGTGGAACTCCTTCTTGTGCGTCGGGGCCTCCGACGGCAGCACGTACACGTGGCGCTCGCCATACGTGTTGTTCACCTCGGCCACCACCGTCGCGAGACGGCCGTCCGGGTCGAAGCAGTAGAAGAAGCTGACCGGATTGAACACGTACCCGGCCACCCGGCAGTGGGTGAGCAGCAGGACCCGGCCGCCGGGCCAGGCGTGGCCGCGCGACACCAGCGCGTGCTCGATGGCCGCCCGCAGCGGCCGGCCGTCGAGGTGATCGGCATCGTGCAGGCCGACCAGCCGCCGGCGGTTGTATCCGAGCAACCGGTGCGTGCCATTGATCCGCCCGACCTCGTCGAGGTCGAACAGGTGCATGTAGGTGCCGTACTCGAAGGCGTGGCGGGGCGCCGAGCGGGCGTGCCAGACACGCCCGCGGTACAACCAGCCGATCGGCCGCGTCACAGCCGCGCCCCGAACCGCTCGGTGACGCGGAGCGCCGACACCAGGCCGTCCTCGTGGAAGCCGTAGCGCAGGTGGGCCCCGCAAAAGAAGGTGTGCCGCTCCCCGTTGATCGCCTCGACCCTGGCCTGCGCGGTCACCGCCGAGCGGTCGAGCACCGGGTGCGTGTAGTCCATCGCCGCGAGGATCTCGCCCCGCGGCTGCTCGCGCGGGTTCAGGGTGACGCAGTACTGCGTGTCGCCCGGCACGCCCTGCAGCCGGTTCAGGTGGTAGGTGAGCGAGACCGGGGCCGTGGCGTCGCGGCAGTCGTGGATGTCGCAGTTCCACGAAGCCCAGGCGCGGCGCGTCCGCGGCAGGACGGACGCATCGGTGTGCAGGATCGTCCGGTTGGTCGAGTACCTGAAGGCGCCCAGCGCCTCCTGCTCGGCCGGCGACGCATCGGCCAGCAGGGCCAGCGCCGTGTCGGCGTGCGTCGCGATGATGACGCGGTCGAAGCGCTCCGTCGTGCCCATACCGGTTTCCACTTCGACGCCCGCCGGCAGCCGCACGATTCGCTGCACCGGGGTGGCCACATGGATGGGCCCCGACACGCGGGCGGCGATCGCCTCGACGTACGCCCGGCTGCCGCCGGTCACCGTGCGCCACGGCGGCGCCCCCGACGCGGCCAGCAGCCCGTGGTTCTCGTAGAACTGCAGGATCGTCCGGGCCGGCGCCTCCATCATGTCGGCGAACGAGGCCGACCAGATTGCGCCGCCCATGGGCAGGACGAAGTGCTGCGTCAGGTGCCGCGAGAAGCCTTCCCGGTGCAGGAACCCGCCCAGCGTCAGGTCGTATCCCTCGGCCGACTGCAGCAGCCGCCGCGACGCGCGGAAGTACCGCACGATCTCGACGAGCATCCGCATGTGCCGGGGATCGAGGACCCGCCAGCGCTGCGCCACCAGCGACGAGATCGACTGACTGGCGTACTCGAGCCCGCACCGACGGCACCGCACCCCGAAGCACATGTCGGTGGCGTGCGAGCCGACGCCCAGTTGCCGCAGGAGCTCGATGAAGTTCGGGTACGTCCGCTCGTTGAACACCAGGAAGCCGGTGTCCAGCGGCACGAGCCCGCCGGGTCCGGGGATGGCGTGCGTGTGGGCGTGACCGCCGAGCCGTGGCTCACGCTCGAACAACGTGACGTGGTGCTGGCGGGACAGCACGTAGGCGGCCCCGAGGCCGGAGATGCCCGATCCGATGACGGCGATGCGCACGAGTGAGGGGGGCGCCCTGCGAGGCGCGGCCGGCCACAGTCTACGACGCCTGCGGCACGCTCCCCGATACAATCGGTGCGTGTCTCGCTCCGCCCGCCTGCTGCCGCTTGCGACACTGGTCCTCGTGGCCACGGTCGCCGACTCCCGGCTGCCTGCCCAGACCGCGCCGCAGCCGGCCAGGACCACCCAGGCCTCGCCCCGGGCGCCGAAGCCGCCGAAGGGCCCCGCCGGGGCCGACGCCATCACCGACCTGGGGTTGCGCGCCCACCTCGGCTTCATCGCCTCGGACGCCCTCGAGGGCCGCAAGGCGCCGTCGCGCGGGCTCGACGCCGCCGCAGCCTATCTCGTCGCGCAGCTCACGCGCCTCGGGCTGAAGCCGGCCGGCGACGCCGGCTCGTACCTGCAGGCCATTGCCCTCACGCGGCGGACGGTGCGGCTCGACAAGACCGTGCTGGCCGTCGGATCGAAGACGCTCGCGTACGGCGACGACTTCCTGCCGGGCAGCGCACCCGGCGCGGTCGAAGCAGGCGTGGTGTACGTGGGCAACGGCTCGGTGATCAAGTCGCGCGGCGTGGATCCCTACAAGGGCGTCGACGTCACCGGCAAGATCGTCGTCACGCACATGGGCCTGCCCTCCGGCTTCGCCCGTGGCGACCTGAAAGGCCCGCAAGGCGAGGATTGGGCCCTGCCGGAGGCCGCCGCGCGGGCCCGTGGCGCCGTCGGCGTGCTCTACCTGCCCGACTACGCGACGCTGGCCCGCTGGGCCGACACGCGCGACGCCCGCCACTCCGGCGGGTCGGTCTCGGTGGACGCCTTCACGAAGGACACGCGGCTGCTGCCGTCGGCAACCCTGTCGGCCAGCGGCGTCGGCCTCCTGTTCTCCGGCCAGAAGGTCGGCGCCCAGGAGGCCTTCCAGCGCGCGCTGCGTCGAGAACCGGCCGAGCCGTTCGTGTTGAGCGGCGTCACCGTGCGACTCGATGTGCCGACCACCGACGAGGCCCTGACCACCAACAACGTCGTCGCGGTGCTCGAAGGCAGCGACCCGGCGCTCGCCGGTGAGTACGTCGCGCTGGGTGCGCACTACGACCACCTGGGCACGGCGCCCAGGCCCGACGCCGCAGGCGACACCATCTACAACGGCGCCGACGATGACGGGTCGGGAACGGTGGGCCTGCTCGCCATCGCCGAGGCATTCGCCACCACCAGGCCGCGCCCGAAGCGCTCGCTGCTCTTCGTGTGGCACACGGGCGAGGAGTCGGGCCTCTGGGGCTCGCGCTACTTCACCGAACACCCCACCATCCCGCTCGACCGCGTCGTCGCGCAACTGAACATCGACATGATCGGCCGCGGGCGGCCCATCGGATCGCCGCGCGCCAGCAACCCCCTGGCGCTCACCGAGCTCGACAGCGTGTACGTCGTGGGCTCGAAGCGGTTGTCGACCGAGCTCGGGAGCCTCGTCGAACGCGTCAACGCCGGGTACCACGGCTTGCGCCTCGACTACACGCTCGACGCGCCGAACGACCCGGCCAACATCTACCAGCGCAGCGACCACTACCAGTACGCCAAGCACGGCATCCCGATCGCGTTCTTCTTCACGGGCGTGCACGAGGACTACCACGGGCTCGACGACGAGATCGACGAGATCGACTTCCCGAAGCTGCGACGCATCTCGCAGACGGTGTACGGCATCGCCCGCGAGCTCGCCACCCGCCGCGATCGCCCGAAGGTGGACGCGCGATGATTCCTGGATTGCTCGGCCTGCATCACGTGACGGCGACCGTCGACCAGGCGCAGCCGGACCTCGACTTCTGCCTCGGCGTCCTGGGGCTGCGGCTGGTCAAGCAGACGGTCAATTTCGACAACCACCGGGTCTTCCACTTCTATTACGGCGACCGGCGCGGCGCGCCCGGCACCATCTGGACCACGTTCCCCTATCACGGCCAGGGCGTGCGGGTCGGGACCATCGGCGCGGGGCAGGTGGTGTCGACGGCCTTCTCGGTGCCGGTCGCCTCGCTGCCATGGTGGCAGGACCGACTCGCGGCGGCCGGTGTCGCGCTGCTCGCCACGGACGCGCGCCCCGACGATGCGCCGCGCCTGCGCCTGCACGACCCGTCCGGCCTGGTGATGGAACTGGTGGGCAGCGAGCAGGACGAGCGCGCGCCGTGGACCAACGGCGGCGTCGGTGAGGAACAGGCGATCCGGGGCCTGCACTCGGTCGCCCTGCACGTGCACGACGCAGGACCGACGCTGGACTTCCTGCACGAGGTCCTCGGGTGCACCGTGCATCACGGTGACGGCGACGCGGCGGTGGTGGACGTGGGCCGCGGCGGCCCGGGCGCGCGTCTCGAGGTGCGGAGCGGTGGGGGCGTGCCGCGCGGGATCAACGGCATCGGCACCGTGCACCACGTGGCGCTCGCCATCGGGAGCGAGGACGAGCAGGCCGCCCTGCGCGAGGCGCTCGTGCTCCTCGGCGTCGAGGTGACGCCGGTCAGGGACCGGCAGTACTTCCGATCGATCTACTTCCGGGAACCCGGAGGCGTGCTGATCGAGGTGGCCACGGTCGACCCGGGCTTCACGTGGGACGAGCCCCTCGACGCCCTCGGCACGTCGCTCCGGCTGCCGTCATGGCAGGAGGCGGATCGGGCCGCAATCGCCGCTGGCCTGCCGCCCATCCGCGTGTCCCCGGCGCGCTGATCGGCCCCCAGCCACGCCCCGCCGGGGTGCCAGGCCGACGGTGACCCGCGCGGCGTGCCTTGACAGCCAGGTGTACTAGTCGTACTAATACACTTGTGTTGCCGTTCCGCATCGAGCTCGTGCCCGGCGTGCCGGTCTACGAGCAGCTCGTCGCCGCCGTCACGCGGGCCATCGTCTCGGGGGATCTCGCCCCCGGCGATGCGTTCCCGTCGGTGCGGGCGCTGAGCCAGGCGCTGCGGATCAACCCCAACACCGCGCAGAAGGCGGTGGCGCAACTCACCACCCTGGGGCTGCTGCAGGTGCATCCCGGCGTCGGCACGCGCGTCGCGCAGCCGCCGCCGGCGCCCCGCGCGGCCAGCACTCGCGAACTCCGGCCCGCCGCTGCCGACCTCGTGCTCGAGGCGCGGCGACGCGGTCTCTCCCTCCCGGACCTGCAGGACCTGCTCGAGGCGGAGTGGCAGCGCCTCGAGCCTTCTCGACGAGGCACTCGCCGTGACTGATCCGGTCGTCACCCACGCCCTCGGCAAGACGTTCGGGAAACGCACCGCGCTGCACGACGTGTCGCTGCGCGTGCCGGCCGGCCAGGCAGTCGGCCTCATCGGCGCCAACGGCGCCGGCAAGTCGACGCTGCTCAAGGTGCTGGTCAACCTCCAGCTGCCCTCGTCCGGGCGCGCCGAGGTCCTCGGACAGGACTCGAGGAAGCTCGAGGCGACGGTGTTCGAGCGCGTCGGCTACATGGCCGAGGGACAGCACCTGCCTGCCGTGCAGACGGTTGCCGACCTGCTCGCCTACTGCCGCCCGTTCTACACCCGGTGGGACGACGCCCTGGCGACGCGCCTGTTGCGGACGCTGGACCTGTCGCCATCGACCGGGCTGCCGCGCGGCTCCCGTGGCGAGCGGATGAAGGCCGCGCTGGTCGCGACCCTCGCGTTCCATCCCGAGGTGCTCATCCTCGACGAGCCGCTCGAGGGCCTCGATCCGCTCACGCGCGAACAGGTGGTGGACGGCCTGCTCGAACTGGTGAGCGCCGAGGGCACCACGGTATTGCTCGCATCGCACGACCTCGACGTGCTCGAGCGCCTGCTCGACCAGGTGGCGATGCTGCACGACGGCGGGCTCGTGTTCCAGGAACCGCTGGAGGCGCTGCAGGCCCGCTACCGGCTCGTCGAAGTGACGGGCGCCGGCGCGACGCCCGGCCTGCCGTTGCCTGCGGGGTGCATCGACGGCCGCGAGATCGCCGGCGGCGTGCGCTTCCTGGCCACCGACTTCGAGGGCGACCACGTGCCGGAGGGACTGCGGCAGGCATTCCCGGGCGCGCGCATCCACGTCACGCGACCGGCCCTGCGCGAGGCCTTCGTCGCGCACGCCCGCGCGCTGCGCCACGACCGCGACACGAACCGGGGTGCGGCATGAGCCACGTGTGGCATCTCGTGACGCACGACCTGCAGGCGCATCGCGGGATCCTGCTCGCGTGGCTGGCCACCGTGATTGCCCTGCCGCTCGTCGCATGCCTGCCGTGGTCGGATCAACGGACCACCGGGTTCGGCGTGGCTGCGGCAATCGGCCTCCAGGCGGCACGCGTCCTGCTCGGCATGGCGGCCATCGCGTCGATCGTGCAGGCGGACAGCCCGATCGACGATCGTTCGTTCTGGCGGACGCGGCCGATCACCGCACGCACGCTGGCGCGCGCCCATCTGGCCACCGTGGTGGGGCTCTTTGTCGGCATCCCGATGCTCGTCGTCCTGGCCACGGGCATCGTGGTGGGCCTGCCGATGGCGCAGTGGCCGTCGGTGCTGGCCCAGGTGGCCATCACCGAACTGGCGTGTGCCGGTCTCTCGCTGCTGGTCGCGACGCGAACACGGGGACTCGCGCCGTTCCTCATCTGGATCGTGCTCGCGGTCCTCATCGCCTTCACGCTGCCGCTCGGCGTCCATGAAGTGGGCCGCCTGCTCTTCGGGCGCGAACTCCTTCGGACTACGGACACGTGGCTGGTGCTGCGGGTCTGGACCCTCGTCGGAGCGCTGGCCCTGCCTGCGCTCTTCCTCGTGGCGATGGCCGGACCGCGACGGCAGCGGTGGCTGCTGGCCGGCGTGCTGGCAGTGGCGGCGCTCTCGACAGGCGTGTGGTTCATCCCCGGACTGCGACGCACGCCGCCCATTCCGACGGACGCAGGCCTGTCGCCGACACCGCGGACGATCCGTGCCATCGACGTCCCCGGGCCGCCGGGAGGCGTCGCCCTCGTGCTCGATGTGGGGCCTGTCTCGACCGAACTCCGCGACACGTGGCTGGTGTCCAGATTCCAGGGGCGCCTGACCATCGACGGCATCGTGCGTCCGGTAGATGAATTCGCCGAGACGAGACGATTCACCCGAGGGCAAGGCCGCCTGGGCGACCCCGGCATCACACCGCCGGGCGTGGCCAGGATCCTCACCGTCTTCGACGTCGACACGCACAGGAGACTGACCGGGACCCGCGTGCGCCTCGACGCCGGGGTGACCGCCACCGTGGTGCGGCGCATCACGGAAGGTTCGGCCCGGCTGACCCCAGGCGCAACCATCCTCACGAGCCACTCGCGGCTCACGCTGCAGGAGGTGACAGAGCTGGGCCTGACGGCGGAGGGACGACCGGCGCTCACGGTCCGCGGCCTCGAGGTCGGCCTCGAACCCGGCGCGCTGCTCATGCACCAGCACGTGTACATGCTCCGCGACCGCTCGACCGGGTGCGAAGTGGGCCTTGCGCAGTCCTCGCCGGAGGGGACTCGCAGCATCACCAACGCGGCACGCCTGCCGACACTGGTGCGTCCGTTCAGCGCGGACCGCGTCGTCATGCGCGTATCGCACGCCCCGCGCTGCGAGTTCGACGCCGCGCGTGCCGACATCGCGATGCGCACGTACGAGTACCTGCAGGTGCCTCAGGGGTGGTTCTCGCTCGACTTCACCGTGCCCCCGACCGGCGGCACGTACACGCCGACACCGTCGGCAGGGCCGCCGCGCGCCCACCTCCCGGCCGCGGCGCGACGCGAGGACGGCGGCTGGAGCGGAGGTCCGGCATGAGCCAGGTGTGGCACCTCGTGCGGCACGACCTGCAGGCGCATCGCGGGATCCTGCTCGCGTGGCTGGCGACCGTGATTGCCCTGCCGCTCATCGCATTCCTGCCGTGGTCCGATCGACTGGCCGCCGGGGTCGGGGTGGGTGCGGCCGTCGCTTTCCAGGCGGCGCGCGTCCTGCTCGGCATGACGGCCGTCGCGTCGATGGTGCAGGCGGGCAGTCCCATCGACGACCAGGCCTTCTGGCGCACGCGGCCCCTGGCGCCCCACGCGCTCGCAGCAGCCCACATCGTCACGGCCGCGGCGCTCTTCGTGCTGCTCCCGACGCTCGTGGTGTTGCTCGTCGCCGTGGCGCTGGACCTCCCGCGATCGCATTGGCTGTCGTCGGCCGTGCAGGTCTTCGCCACGGAGAGCGCGCTGGCGGGCTTCGGCCTGGTGGTGGCGTCGCGCACGCGCGGCATCGCCACGTTCATCGTCGCCGCGGTGGTCGGCCTGGCCACGACGTTCTTCCTGGTGGGCGCGCTTGGCGAGGTGCGGCGCCTCCTGGAGTGGCCGGGGTACCTGCAGATGGCCGATCCATCCAAGGCCCTCTGGGCGATGATCGTGATCGCGGCCCTGCTGCTGCCCTTGCTGTTCGTCGTCGCCATGGCCGGTCCGCGAAGACAACGCACGTTCCTCGCGGGCGTGCTGGTGGTGCTCGTGCTGTGCGTGGGGGTGTGGTTCGTCCCGGCCCTTCGCTTCGAACCGCCCCCCCTGCTCGACGCCAACCTGTCCTTCACGTCCGCGTCGGTGCGCCTCGATCCGGTGCCCGGCTCACCGGGGGCGGCGTCGCTCGTGCTCGTCGCCACGCCGAGGAACACCCTGCCGGGAGACGAATGGCGGCTCTCGCTCAAGTACGGCAAGCTGGTGACGTCGGCCGGAACCAGGTGGCTGAAGGGGACCGCGCCAGGCTACGTGCCCCCGCTGGCCAGCCGGGATGTGCCGGTGGTGATCGCGGTCCTGTCGGCGTCGGAGGTGAAGGCCCTGGCCGGCACGTCCGTCCGCATCGACGCGGAGCTGCACGGCAACGTCGACCGTCAGGTCATCGAGGCGCGCGCCGTGCTGGCGCCAGGTGCACGCCTCTCCACCGACCACCAGCAGCTGTCAGTGTTGCGAGGCCTCGACGGCGAGCCGGATCCGGTCAGCCGCAGGCGCCCCGTCGTCGAGGCCCTCGAGATCTACCTCTCGACGTGGAAGCTCGGTTTCCGGCACGGGCATGCGTACGTCGTCAGGGATCGGGCGCGTGGCTGCGAGTTGAACGGCTATGCCTGGCCGACGCCGCGCTCGCGCGTGCTGCGGTGGGCGCTGCTGCCGACGCTCATGCCTCCCTTCACGGTCATGCGCGTCCAGTTGTCGGAGCGCATCGCGGCCGAGTGCACGGTCGACCATCGCGACGCCGAGATCGAGATGCGCTCGATCGGGACACAGGCGGTGAGCAACGTGCCCGTGTCGCTCGAGTTCACGATGCCGGCGACGACGCCAGCGCCGTGAACGCCACACGGTCCCCGTCGAGATAGCTTCTGCCCTCTCAGGGGCCACCATGGATCATGGGCGCCCTGATCTCCCGTATCGCGGCGCTTGCGCTGGCCGCACTCGTCGTCGCGCGATCGCCACCGGATCCGGCTTCCGTGGGCAACCCGGCGTCGGGCCTCCGCACGATCGAGGTGGGCACAGGTGGCAGGCCTGTTCTGCTGCTCCACGGCTACTCGTCGGCGCCGGCCGAGTGGCTGCCGTTCACGGTCACCCTGATGTCGGGCACCGACACCCGTTTCGTGTTTCCTGAGGGCATGACGAAGGGGGCGCGCGGCACGGGGCGCGCATGGTGGCCGCTCGACCTGTCGTCGCACGTGAGCGGCACGGGTCTTCCCGACCTCACGCGCACGCGCCCGCAAGGCCTTGCCGATGCGGCCGCACGGGTCCGGACCCTGCTCGGCGAGGTGACCACCCGGCTCGGCGGCAGGCGCGAGGACCTGGTGCTCGGCGGCTTCTCGCAGGGCGCGATGGTCAGCGCCGAGGTCGCCTTCCGCAGTGACGTCCCCCTGCGCGCGCTCGTGTTGCTCTCCCCCACCGTGATCGACGAACCCAGTTGGCGCCAGGGCCTGTCGGCCCGTCGTGGCCTGCGCGTGTTCGTCGCCCACGGCCGGCAGGACGACGTCCTGTCGTTCGCCCTCACCTCACGGTGGGCCGAGACGATGCGGACCGCCGGGCTCGACGTCACCTGGGTGCCGTTCGACGGCAAGCACGAGATCCCGTCGTCGGTGGTCGAGGCCCTGAACGCGTTCCTCGGGAAGGCACCGTAGCCGTAGGTGCAGTCGTGGCCGTCGACGTTCACGTCGACGGTCAGCAACGCGTCGAGCTGAAGCTCGACGCCTACGCCTGGCGAGGGAACCGAGCTCAGCGTGGACTCGTCTGCTACCAATGTGATATCACTTCGACATCACCCACTGCGGCCGGGCTGGGCCGCCAGCCCCGGGCAGGGCCGGGACACCGAGGAGATGACGGGCGATGATTCGCGAGCGTGAACGTCAGACGATGAATGGCGTGGCGGTGCTGGTGGTCGGTCTGGTGGGTCTGCTGTTGGGGATCCTCTGGCTGGTGCTGGCGGCCAGGCAGAAGGACGGCCTGCAGGTGGCGGCGGCGGCCGCGACGCTGGTGGCCGCAGGGTTCGTGCTCGCCGGCCTGTTCACGGTGGCGCCGAACGAGGCGCAGGTACTCCAGCTCTTCGGCGACTACGTGGGCACGGTGCGGCAGCCTGGCCTCCGCTGGGCGAACCCCTTCTTCACCAAGCACAAGGTGTCGACCCGCGTGCGCAACTTCGAGTCGGCGCACCTGAAGGTGAACGACCTCGAGGGCAACCCCATCGAGATTGCCGCGGTGGTGGTGTGGAAGGTCGTGGACACGGCGGAAGCCAGCTTCGAGGTGGACGACTACAACAATTACGTCCACGTGCAGAGCGAAGCGGCGCTGCGCAACCTGGCGACCATCTACCCGTACGACTCGCATGACGACCACGAGTCGCTGCGCGGAACGACGGCCAAGATCGCCGACCACCTGAAGCAGGAAATCCATGACCGCCTGATCAAGGCCGGCGTCGAGGTGCTCGAGGCGCGCATCAGCCACCTGGCGTACGCGCCGGAAATCGCGGCGGCCATGCTGCAGCGGCAGCAGGCCGGCGCCATCATCGCGGCGCGGCAGCGCATCGTCGAGGGCGCCGTCGGGATGGTGGAGATGGCGCTCGAGATGCTCTCGGCCAAGCAGGTCGTGCAGCTCGACGAGGAGCGCAAGGCGCAGATGGTCAGCAACCTGCTCGTGGTCCTCTGCGGCGAGCGCGGCACGCAGCCGGTGGTCAACGCCGGCACCATCTACCAGTAAGCGAAGGCCGACGGGGTCGGGTCACGACGACCGGCCCCGTCCCGTTTCCCACGCCACAGCCGACCCCATGGCTTCCTCTCGCCGATCGTTCCTGCTGCGCATCGACCCCGCCGTCCTGGACGCCGTCCAGCGGTGGGCCAACGACGACCTGCGCAGCCTGAACGGCCAGGTGGAGTTCCTGCTGCGTCGCGCCCTGGCCGACGCCGGCCGCGAGCCGCGGGCCGCGCGCGAGCGCGCCGATGGTGTCGATGAGGATGACGAGAAACGGTCGACGTGAACGTCGACCGCCACGAGCTGAGGGGATGCGCGCCTCGAGGCTCGTGGGCGCCGACCTTCAGGTCGGCGCGCGGGATCGTCTCGAGGCGTAGCTGCCGGCCTTGGCCGGCAGTCAGGGATCATTCGCGAATGATCGCTGACCGTCGCCCAAGGGCGACGGCTACCGACGTCACGCGTCAGGCGTCAATCACGCGTCGGCTTCGGCGGCTTCCGGATCGACGCGTGCCGCCGTCCGCTCACGCGCTTCGCGGTAGATGCGCTCCGGCACCGGCTGGAGGTCCCAGGCCAGGCCGAGCAGGCTCATCGCCTTGATCACGTACCAGGTCGGATCGAACTCCCACCAGTAGAAGCCGTTGCGCGCCGAACGCTGGTAGCGGTGGTGGTTGTTGTGCCAGCCCTCGCCGACCGCGAACAGCGCCGTGATGGGGTTGTTGCGCGACTCGTCAACCGTGTCGAACCGCCGCGAGCCGTACAGATGGTTGATCGTGTTGATCGCGAACGTCGCGTGGGCGAGCGTCATCGTCGGCAGCAGGAAGCCCCACGCGAGCCACTGCAAGCCGCCGTACAGGTACAACGCGATGGCCATCAGCAGCGGCGGCGCCCAGTAGTACTCGTCGAGCAGCCGCAGTTCCCGGTACTTGCCGAAGTCGCGCACCACCGGGTTGCTCTCCGGGAGGTGGTCGTGACGCATGTCGTTCAGGAACCAGCCGAGATGCGCGTGATAGAAGCCGCTGATGATCGGGCTGTGCGGGTCGCCCTCGCGGTCGGCGAACTTGTGGTGGGTCACGTGATGGCCCGCCCACCACAACGGCCCCTTCTGCATCGCGGCGCAGCCGATGAGGGCCCACACGAACTGCGTGACCCGCCCCATCCTGAAGGCGCGGTGGGCGAAGTAGCGGTGGTAGGTCAGCGTTAGGCCGATCGCGCGCAGGAAGTGCGAGACCGCCCAGAGGGCCAGCATGCCTGCGCTGAACGGCACGAACAGCACCAGGAGCGACGAGGCCTGGACGACCCAGAACAGGGAGGCCGTGATCTTCTTCTTCATGCAGCCGCGTGAAGGGGGGCGAGCCTAGCCCTCTTCTTCGTACTCTTCCTCTTCCGGGGGACCGAGTCGGGTGGAAGGACGCAGCGACTCGCGCGTGTCGAACAGCGGCAGGCCGGCCACGTGCAGCGTGGACGCGCACTGCGGCGACTTGTCGGCAACGACGACGACCACCGGGCTGCCTTCGACGCCCTCGCGGAACGTGATGCGGCACCCGCAGGCGAGCCGGGCGTGGGTGAAGCCTTTGAGCATCTGGTGCACTGCGCCCGACCGATGCCCCGCGACGGCGGGCCTGGTCGACGGCACAGGGCGATCATAGCACCCGCCTTCGCCCTTCGGGCTTCGGCGGGGCTCCGCCTCGGAACGCTGAACGCCGAACGGGCGGCTTGGGTCCCTCACGCCCGATAGGGTGCAGTCTCCCCTTCGGCTTCGCTCAGGGCAAGCGACCGCGCCGTCAGGCGAGCTCACGTACTAACGGCGGGGTGGGACACCCCGCCCTACCTTGGTGCGTGGCACAGCCCGCCCTACCTTGGTGCGCGGCACAGCCCGCCCTACCTCGGTATCGTGGGACACCCCCACCTACCCGACGTTCGGCGGTTCCCGACTCCCGACTCCCGACTCCCGATTCCCGACTCCCGTCCCTAGAGCAGTCGCTTGATTTCCGTCTCCATCTGCTCCTGCGAGGCCAGACCCATGTGGCGCTTGCAGATGGTGCCGTCGCGCTTGATCATCAGCGTCACCGGCAGGCCCCAGAACGGGCCGAACGCTTCCTGCACGTCCTCACGGTCGTTGGCGAGCAGCAGCGGGTAGTTGACCTTGTACTCGTCCTTGAACGGCTTGAGCAGGGCCGGGTCGTCGTCGATCTGCACGCCGAGGAAGGCCACGCCCTTGGCCCGGTACTGCTCCTGCAGCT
The DNA here is from genome assembly GCF_016865485.1 of Luteitalea sp. TBR-22. Classification (NCBI taxonomy): domain Bacteria; kingdom Pseudomonadati; phylum Acidobacteriota; class Vicinamibacteria; order Vicinamibacterales; family Vicinamibacteraceae; genus Luteitalea; species Luteitalea sp. TBR-22. The sequence goes on from NZ_AP024452.1 coordinate 4,252,308, forward strand.
TGACGAACATGGGCGTCTCGAACTTGCAGGGGCCGCACCAGGTCGCGAAGAAGTTCATCATCACGACCTTGCCCTTGTAGTCGGCCAGGTTGACCACCTTGCCGTCGACGTCCTTGACCTTGAAGGCGTAGTTGGCAGGCTTGGCCTTGGCCTCGCAGGCGACGGCCGGGGCCGCCGCCGCCGACGCCGAGGTCTCGGTCCCGAGGGGGATGAACGGCACCGCCGCCAGCCCGAGCCCGAGCGCGGCGACGCCGGCAACAATCCAGCGCATGTTCATACTGATTCCACCTTAACCCCTTCCGGGGGTGGTGTCACTCCGCGTCGCGGAATTCCCGGGCCAGGCGGGACAGGGTGTCGGGGGCCAGGTCGCCGACTACGGCGAACGACTGGTCGCCCTCGGCCCAGACCTCGGCGTGCTGGCCGAGGAAGTCGTGCGCGACGGTCTCGGCTCCCACCGGGTACTCGCTCCGCGGCATCACGAAGACCGACACGGTGTGCCCCTCGACCTCGTACAGCAGGTGGGCGAGGTGACCGTGGCCGTAGAGGCAGCGGCGCACGCCGACCAACGAGGCCTTGCGGGTGGCGGGCGGCGCCGGCACCTTCGGCGACCAGCCGTACTGCTGCGCCCACTCCTTCATCGCCTGCACCGGGTTCATCGTCGTTTCGGGCGACACCAGGCGTACGCACTTCAGGTGGTCGAGCGCGAGTTGGGCCGCCAGGACGGTCGACGAGGCGCTCGTGAGCCCGTAGCCGAGCACGCCCAGCAGGGCGAGCAGCACCGTAGCCGCCACCGGCATCCGCAGCGGCGCCCAGCGACGAACGGCCGGACGGGCCGGTCGCGTTGCGGCGATGCGGGCGCGGAGGGCGTCGGGCGCCCGGCCGACCAGCGTCGCGGCACGGGCCCGCAACAGGGCGTGCATCTCGCGCTGCGTCCGCAGGCTGCGCTGGCAGGCGCCGCATGCCGCGAGGTGCGCGGCGACGGCCGGCGCAAGGGGCTGTCCCTCGGGGGCTTCGGCAAGCTCCGTGAGCAGCGGGGCGATCTCGGTACAGGAATCCTTCATGGCAACGGTCACAGGCACGGTCTACTCCCCTACGACGACGCAGACGTGGCCGAGGCCCCCGTGGGGGGCGCGCCGGCGGTGGGGGCGGCCCCGCCGCGGGCCCGGGCCGCGACGAGGTGCTGATGCAATTGTTTCCGGCCCCGGGCAATCCGGGACATCACGGTACCGACGGGAATGCCGAGGATGCCGGCAATCTCCTGGTAGCTGCAGTCCTCGACGTCGCGCAGCCACACGGCCTCGCGGAACGCGTCGGGCAGGGCATCGAGTGCCTGCTGCAGGTCGCTGTCCATCGTCGACCGCAGCAGCTGGCGCTCCGGATTGTCGTCAGGAGCCTCGAGCGGCAGGCGCTCGACCACCTCGCTGTCGACGTCGACCGGCTGTCGACTCGCGCCACGCCGGTCGTTGCGGAACGTGTTGTGGAGGATGGTGAACAGCCAGGCCTTCAGGTTGGTGCCCTCGCGGAACTTCGGCGAGAAGCGCACGACCTTGAGGTAGGTGTCCTGCACCAGGTCCTCGGCCGCCGCGGGGTTGCGCGTCAGCTTGAGGGCCATGCCGTACAGGCTGTTCAGGTAGTCGAGCGGATCGGCCGCCGCGACCTCGTCGCGATCCTGGGCCCCGCGGATCACCCGGGGCAGCCAGCGGGAACCCGAAGGCAATGCCATGGAGGAGGACGGGCGGGGTTCCATCTCCACCCAGAACACCGAGGGGAGACGGTTTATTCCCGCACCGGGAACTGCGGCAGTATAGCGGCCTCGTGCGGCCACGTCGGCCGGAAATGCGTCAAACTGGGTTGGTGACGAGCCGTGCCGCTCTCGACGGATTGCCGGGTACCCCCAGCACGAGTACCATGACGCCATCCGAGCTGCCCAGCTTTGTGTCCAGCGCCCTGCCCTTTCGCACGACCCGAGGAGAATGCATGGAAACGCCGTTGCGTGCGTGGCGGCGCACCGCTGCCCTAGGCGTCCTGGTGGCGTCCCTGGCGGCGCCCGCGCTCGCGCAGACGCCCTTCGTGCCGTACTTCGGCAAGAACGAGGTCCGGTACGACTCCTTCAAGTGGCAGATCTACACGACCGACCACTTCGAGATCTACTACTACCCGGAGACCGAGCAGCACCTCGAACGGGTGGCCGGATACGCGGAAAGCGCCTATCAGAAGCTCTCCTCGGAACTGAAGCACGACCTGGCGTTCAAGATCCCGCTGCTGATCTTCAAGACGCAGTCGGAATTCCAGCAGCAGAACGTGATCCCGGGCGCGGTGAGCGAGGGCGTGGCGGCGTTTGCCGAGCCGACCCGCAACCGCATGCTGTTGCCGGTCGATGAGCCGCCCGACCAGCTCTACCGGCTGATCACGCACGAGCTGACGCACATCTTCGAGTTCGACATCATCCCGCGCTCGCTGGTGCGCCGTACGGTGCCCCTGTGGGTGGACGAGGGGCTGGCCGACTACATGGCCGGCGTCTGGCGCCCGCTCGACCTGATGACGGTGCGCGATGCGACGGTGGCCGACATCATCCCGAAGATGACCAAGTTCGAGGGGTACGGGCAGTTCACCAACCCGCGCCTGGTCTACAACCTCGGGCACGCCTGCTTCGAGTTCATCGAGGCCAAGTGGGGCAAGGAAGGCATCCGCCAGTACCTCTTCTCGCTGCGCAAGAGCGTCATCGGCGGCGGCGAGGCCGCGTACGAGGAGGCCCTGCGCGTCACGGCCGACGAGTTCGACCAGCAGTTCGAGAAGTACATGAAGGACCGGTTCAAGCCCTTCCGCGACAAGGAGCGCCCCGCCGACTACGGGCGCGACCTCGCGCCGGAGCGCGGCGAGACCAAGTTCACCGCGGTCCTGACCGTGGAGCCCTCGCCCTCGGGCGAGTTGCTGGCGGCCGCCGCCGGCAACGGCAAGGAAGGCGAGCTCGACATCGTCCTGCTGTCGACCAAGGACCGCACCGTCGTGCGCAACCTGACCCCCGGGTTCAGCAAGGACACCGGCTTCGAGTACATCGCGGTGCCCGGCGCGCGCTGGAACACCGTCCCCTGGATCTCGTGGGCGCCGACCGGCGACCGGATCGCCTATTTCGTCCGCACCGAGAAGCAGCGGTCGCTGATCATCCAGAACGTGGTGACCGGCAAGATCGAGAAGCGGTACTACCTGGCGACCGTCGACGCGCCGGAGTCACCGGAGTTCTCCAAGGACGGGCGCAAGATCTACTTCTCGGCCCTGCGCAACGCCATCGGCGACATCTTCGAGATCGACCTCGAGTCGAGCGAGGTCCGCAACCTGACCTCCGACGAGTTCGCCGACTACGCGCCGACGATCTCGCCCGACGGCACGTTCGTGGTGTACCTGGCGCGCATCAGCGGCAACGACAAGCTGTTCCGCCTCGACCTGGCGAGCGGCAAGAAGACGCAGCTCACCTTCGGCACGCAGGACGAGGCCGCGGCGCAGTTCCTCGACGCCAATACGCTGGTGTTCCCGTCGACGGCACTCGACCCGGCCGCGCCGGCCGATCCCGAGGTGGTCAAGAACGGGCAGATCTTCAACCTGTGGACGCTCGACCTCAAGGGCGGCGGGCTGAAGCAGTACACCGACGCGCTCACCAGCAACGTGTCGCCGGTGGTCCTCGGCAGCAACGAGGCCGACGGCCCGAAGGTCGCCTTCGTCACCTACTTCAAGGGCGAGTACGGCATCCACACGCTGAACCTGAAGGAGCCGATTGCCGCGGCGGCCTCCGCCGACTTCGGCGAGCCCGGCCCGGTGATCGACTTCCAGGCACCGCTGACGCACACGCTGATCCCGGCCAACAACCGGGTGAAGGGGCGGTTCGAGAAGATGTTCCTCGACGGCCGCCCGCCGATCAACGTCGGCGTCACCAGCGGCGGCGACCTGTTCGGCGGCACGGCGATCTCGTTCAGCGACGTGCTCGGCGACCAGAACTTCACGTTCTTCGCCGCCTCGGTGTCGCAGTACCGCACGTTCGCGGGCTCGTACACGAACCTGTCGCGTCGCGTGCAGTACTCCATCCAGGGGTACTCGCAGACGCAGTTCTACTACGGCCTCGTGCCGGGCTTCTACGACCCGTCGCTGACCTACTTCCTCGATCGCGACGACGCGATCGCGACCCGGTCGATCGACGGCGGCAGCATCTTCGCGATCTACCCGTTCAACCGCTACACGCGCCTCGAGATGTCGGGCGGCGTCTCCTGGTACCACGACGAGTTCGAGAACCAGCAGCTCGACGACTACTCGCAGCAGTACCAGCAGTCGGTGTACGGAACCACCGTGTTCAACGAGGGCCTGTCGGTGCCGCTGACCGTCGCCCTGACGCGCGAGACCACGGTCTTCCGCGAGTACGGCCCGCTGGCCGGCCACACGTTCCGCGCCTCGTACTCGATTGCGCCCAAGATCGGCAACTCGTTGTCGCGCCAGACCTTCGACGGCGACTTCCGGTACTACCAGCGGATCGGCACCAACGGCGTCGCGGCCTTCCGCTTCCGCGGCTTCAACAGCTTCGGCGACACGCCCGACTACTTCTTCTACGGCGGCAACTCGGAACTGCGCGGCTACGACTACCTGCAGTTTGTCGGCAACAAGGGCTTCTTCGCCAACGCCGAACTGCGGTTCCCGCTCATCGAGGCGATGCTGACGCCGATCGGCGTGCTCGGCGGGGTGCGCGGCGTGGCCTACGCCGGCATCGCCGGCGCCAGCCTGCTCGGACGGCCGACCACCACCGGCTTCAGCACGGGCGCGCAGACCGAGCAGTACAAGTTCGCCACGTCGGAGGCGACCACGGTGCAGCCGATCATCGGCTTCACGCAGGACCCGGCGACCGGCTTCCCGGTCGCGGTGTACGGCAACCCGGTCGTCATCGACGGGTTCCGGCTGCAGGACGGCCGCGCCTCCTACGGCATCGGGCTCGAGACGTTCCTGCTCGGCTTCCCGATCCACTTCGACTGGTCCTGGCGGACCCTGTTCAACCGGGACTGGGAAGACATCGCCTTCTCGTACCTCGGCGGCAGCGAGGAATTCCGCAAGCCGCGCTTCCAGGTGTGGATCGGGTACGACTTCTGACGGAAAAGGTAAGAAGAGTAGAAGGGTAGAAGGTAGAAGGCAGGGCGGGAAGGAAGAAGGAAGAAGGACGAAGGACGAAGGGTGAAGGGGCGGTGGCCGGTATTGGCCCCGCCCCTTTTCATGTCTCCGGATGGGGTCAGCGCGGAATGGCGTAGGCGCGTTCGCGGAGGGCGTCGGCTTCGGCTTGCAGGGCCTTGCGGCGGGGGGCACTGGTTTCGACGTGCTCGGCGTACGCCTCGAGGACCGCTGCCTTCTGCGTGAGGACGTCGCGTGCGCGCGGGTCGGTCTTCAGGACCTCGTCGAGCATCGACTTCGCCTCGTCGAGCAGCAGCCTGGCGTCCGGCCGCGCGACCCCGGGGCGCGAGGCCGCAGACTTGAGGAACATCGCGGCCTCTTCGCGCATTGCCGCGTCCCTGGGCACGTTCGCCCGCGCCGTGGCCAGCGCGGGCGGCACGAGATCACGCCGGCCGGCCGAGAGCAGCAGTTCGACACGCAGGTAGTGCGCCGCCGGGAACCACGGCTGCGTCGCGCTGTACTTCTCGTAGATGTCGGCCGCCTCCATGGCCTTGCCGTCCTTGGCCAGCGCCTCGGCCTGGCGCGTCGCCTGCATCCATCCTGGCGGCGTCGCCATCGGCCCCGGCACCACGGCGGCCTGCGCCGCCAGCAGCCACACCCACAGCATCCCGATCATCGGCATCCTCCCTCCGAGGGCCACGCCGGTCGTCCTTCTCCGGCCCGTCTTCGTCCTTCGGTCCTTCTTCCTTTATCCTTCGAGCAGTTTCTTCTGCCTTCTCCCCTTCTACTCTTCTTCCCTTGGCCCCAACAGCTCACTCCCCCGCCGCGTCCCTGACCGAGATGGTCCAGGTCGTCCTTCCCAACGACGCCAACCCCCTTGGCTACATCCTCGGTGGCACGGTGATGCACCTGATCGACATCGCCGGGGCGATCGCCTGCTTCCGCCATGCGCGGCAGCGGGTGGTCACGGCCGCCGTCGACGGGCTGCAGTTCCTGCACCCGATCAAGGTCGGCGACCTGATCATCCTGAAGGCCGAGGTCACCGCCACCTTCCGCACGTCGATGGAAGTGGAGGTGCGGGTGATGAGCGAGAAGACGCTCACCGGCGAGCGGATGCTCACCTCGCACGCGTACCTCACGTTCGTCGCCATCGACGCCGACGGGCGCCGTGTCGAGGTGCCCGACCTCGTGCTGGAGACCGACGCCGAGCGCCGGCGCGCCGAACAGGCCCGCGTGCGGCGTGATGCCCGCCTCGCCGCCAAGACCAGCCTCGCCGCGACCGAGTCGTAGCCGTTGCCCTTCGTCAGCCCCGAGGTCGTCGCCCTCGCATTTTCGCCGAGGTCGTAGCCGTCGCCCTCTCGCCGAGGTCGTAGCCGTCGCCCTTGGGCGACGGTCAGTGATGACTCACGACCGCCTCACCGTCGTCATTGACGAACGGCGCGGTGGGACACCGCGCCCTACCTGGTGAAGAAGCCCTGACGCGTCCTGACCGTCACGCCGGGCCGCGACACCGACACGCTCACCGGCACGAAGCGCGCCCTGCCGCGATCGTCGAACGTGCCGTCGGGCGGCACGTACGCGAGCACGTAGTACCCCTGCTCCACCGTCATCAATCGCGAGAGCAGGTCCGCCACGTCGTTGCTGGCGCGGAAGTAGAGGCCGCCGAGTTGGTCGGCGGCGGCGTGCAGCCCTTCGTTCAGCTCTACCCGCCCACCGCCACTGACCGAGACGACGCCGAGCACGTTGACCGCGTGCACCGTGACGCCGGAAGCGGCGGCGACCTGCCCGAGGCGACGGAACCGTGCCGCGACGTCGTTGTACCGCATGCCCTCCAGCACGCCCCACCATGTGCCCGACCCGCCGCCCGGCTCGACGTCCCGATCGTTCACCCGCAACGTGAGGTACTCGGACAGCAGCACCACGACCTTGCGCCCGGGCAACGGCTTCAGGTTCACGATCAGGGAGTTGAGGCTGCCCAGCGTCCCTTCGAGGAAGACACGGTCACCGCTCCCATTGCTGGCCCCGTGCGCACCCGACCGGCTCACCACGCCGCCGCGCCAGCGATTGACCTTGTAGCGCATACCCGCGACCGAGCTCAGCAGAGTCGATCGGTCTGCCGTGAGCCGGGTCGTTGGATTGCCCAGTTCCCCCGTGCGCAGCAGCCCGACCTCGACGCCCGGCGGTAGTTCCTTCGAGAAGAGCGCGCGCAGGCCGACCTTGACGCGGTCGAACGCGTCGGGGGACATCGCGAGGTCGTCGATGAGGAAGATCCAGGGTTCCCCGTCGACGAGCACCGGGGCGGGCGCGGCGGGCGCCTCGGAAGGCGATGGCGACGGAATGGCGGTCGCCGCAGCAGGCGCGGCGGGCGGAGCCGCGGCGGTGAGGCGCGTCTGGAAGCGCAGATCGCGCAACGGCACGGGCGTGCCGGCCTGGCGAACCGTCACCTCTTCCTTGCGGATGTCGGTGACCGCGCGCCCGTCCCTATCCACGAAGATCGCGTCGAACTGCACGATCTCGGCTGTTGCACGGAAGCCTGCCGGCTGGCTCGCGTCCTGAGCACCTGAACCGCCGGCGAGGAGTACGGACACGCCGACGACGAACGGAGCGACCCTCCATGAATGGCCAGGACGCATGGCGATGGTGGCTGTCCCTGTCCCGTCGGTAGCCGTGCCCTCACAGGGTTCGTAGCCGTCGCCCTAGGGCGACGGTCAGTGGTGATTCGATACCGTGCACGACGGCCGGCGCGGAGAGCGCCGACCTGGAGGTGGCTCTGCCTTCCCTGACATATTCCCTGACCGTCGGCCAACGCGCCGCGATGCGCGCCTCACCGCCAAGGCCAGCCTCGCCGGCACTTAGAGGTAGGGCGGCGTGTCCCACGCCGCCGTCATCGACCAACGGCGCGGTGGGACACCGCGCCCTACCTTCCGAGAAATCCGCCGTTACACGTCAGACGTCAAACGTCAATTGTCCAGCCGCATCAACCCCTCGTCGATGTCGAGGGTGACGGTGTACTTGCTGAGGAACTTGTGGCCGAGGATGCCGCCGAGCTCGTAGCCGAGGAGCACGCTCGGGGCGCGCAGGTTGAGCACCACCAGCGACGTCCGGGCCATGCGCACGTCGTCGACCTCGAGGTCGACGCCCGGGAGCAGGAAGGCATCGCGGTCCCAGCCCGAGGATCCGTACACGCGCAGCGGGATGCGGCGGAAGCGCCCGAGCTGCTCGAGGCCGACGGCGGCGGTGCGGCTGATCGAGATGGCCTGGCCGCCCGTGTCGACGACGAAGGCGGCGGGCCGATCGCCGTTGACGCGGCCACGCACGGTCGCGAGGCGATGCATCCAGAGCGGCGCTTCCATTGCGGGGGTGCCGGCGCCCGGAGCCTTCGGGAGGGCGCGCGCGACGTAGAGTTGCCGGGTGTCGTAGTCGACGCGCATCGACAGGCCCAGCGCCAGCGGCGAGAACGCGTCGATGTCGGCCGTCGGCCACTTCCGCAGCGGCGGGTCCTTGATCATCGTCGGCACGTGCTCGACCTTCAGGCTGCCGATCTCGAGCTTGTTGATGCGCGCCAGCTTGAGTCGGCGCAACCCGACGTCGCCGACACCGGCGCTGAGCGTCTCGGCCACCGAGTACACCTGCGCGCGCTGCGCGGCGTCTTCCGACAGCACCGTCATCTCCGCACCCGTGTCGAGCACGAGGTCGCGCGTCAGCCGGCCGTTGATCCGGGCCTTCACGAACAGCTTCTCGCGCTCGACGGTGAACGGGATGACGTGCACCGCGCCGGCGACCTCCGGACTCATCGAGATCGGCGGACGCTCGTCGAAGTGCCGGAGGAACTTCATGCGCGCCTTGGCGAGCTTGATCTGGTCCTTGAAGCCCTTCTCGGGCAGGTACTGCAGGTAGCGCTGCAGTTCCTCGGCCGCGACCTCGTACTTGCCGAGGCGCTCGAGGAAGTAGGCGCGGGCGTGGTGGTACTCGGCCACCTCTCGGTCCTGCTCGATGGCGCGCTCGACGGCGACCAGGGCATCGGCGGTCTTGCCGCGCGCGTCGAGGATGCGCGCGATGCCGTACAGGGCGGCCGGGTAGCGCGAGTCGAGGGTGAGGGCCGCGGTGTAGCGGGCGTTGGCTTCCTCGAAGTGGCCAGTGCTCCACAAGGTCTCGCCGTGCAGCGCGAGGTCCTCCGCGCCGACCGTCGACGTGATGAGGCTGCTGGCCTCCTTCTCGGCGCGCCCGAAGTCGCCGACGCGCAGCAACGCCCGCACCGCCATGCGGGTGGCCGGCACCTTGAGGTCCGGGTCGTAATCACGCGCCCGGACCAGGGCGGCCACGGCCTCCCGGTACTTGGCATCCTGGAACAACTGGGTACCGCGGGCCAGTTCGGCCTGGGCGGTCAGCGGCGCTCCGGCTTCGGGGACGCTCGTGGCCAGCAACACGGCCACGGCGACAGCCGAGAGCCCGCCCAGGAGGCGGGGGCTGACGAGACGACGAGGGGCGACGAGACGGGGCATGCTCACCATCCTGGCCGGCGCGAGCCGGCGGAAACTTCCCGTATAGGACAGCGTCGGACGCCGTCTCGTCCCCGCGAGCGGCGCCTATTTCTGGTAGTGCTGCGCGTTCTTCTCGATGTACGACTTCCACTGGTCGGGCACTTCGTCCATCGCGAAGATGGCCTCGACGGGGCACGCCGGCACGCACGCGCCGCAGTCGATGCACTCGTCGGGGTGGATGAACAGCATCTGCGCTGCCTCGTGATCCCCCTCGTCCTTCCGCGGGTGGATGCAGTCGACGGGGCACACGTCCACGCAGGCCGTGTCCTTGGTCCCGATGCAGGGTTCGGTAATAACGTACGCCACGAGTCCTCCTGAGAAAAGCCTTATTGCTGGGTGACCGGCTCGCGCCGGGCTGGCAACGCCGGCCCGACCTCGGCCGACAGGTATCCGAGCCGCACGGACGTCGCCCGTGCGAGGTCCCACGCCGCCGGCACGTGCGCATCGTGCAGCGGCCCTTCCCCGCGCCCGTGGGAGAACACCCCCACGCGCGCCACTTCCTGGCCCCGGTAGTCGCGCACCGGCGCGCAGGCGCAGTTCAGGCGGTAGCCATCGGCCGCCCCGTCGGCCCCGAACCGGCGCACCACCGCCTCGGAGTCGGCGACGTCGCCCGCCGCGCACAACCGCGCGCAACTGAGGCGTCGCTGCTGCCCTTCGGCGTAGAACAGCGAGCAATGCCCGGGCATCGGCTTGCCGTACGCCGTGTACATGGCGGCGGGCACGTCCTGCCCGCCCCACACGTAGGTCACCTCGCCGGCCGGCAACGAGACGAACGCACGAGCCGACGTCCGGGACGCGTACTCCCGCAGCGGCGGATACGCATGCAGCCGGAGTTCGGACCCGTTGAGGTACCGAAAGCTCATGTCGAGCAGCTTGAGGGTGAGCACGTACTGTCCGCCCTCGCCCTCCTGCCGCACGAAGCCGCGCCGCCGCAAGACGAGCAGCAGGCGATGCGCCGTGGCCGCAGGCAAACCGGCCTGCCGCGCGAGATCGCGCAGCGGCATCCCCGCGGGCTCCCCGCTCAGCACCTCCAGGAGGTGCAACGCCTTGTCTGCCGAGCTCTGGGCGGCCACTTTGCGTTCCATCAGGCGGAACGCCGTTCCGCCCAATGAAAGATACAGAGTGGGCCTGGTGGGAACAAGGCCAAATCCGGTCGGGGTTCGCTGTGGTGGCAATTTGAAATTTGGAATTTGAAATTCACGCGGCGAGGGCCTTTGGCCACTCGCCTCGGGATGTCGCGCGCGGCAAGGCCGGCAGCCGGCCGCCGACCAATTTCAAATTTCAAATTTCAAATTGCCACCGCGATAATCGGGCGCATGCACCACCGCCTCATCCGCACGGTCGCCTCCTGCGCTGCCCTGCTCGGCATGGCCGCATGTGGGGGTGGCAGTGGCTCCACGCCCACCACGCCCACGCCGCCCGCCGCGAGCGGGCCGACGATGACGATCGATGCCGGCGGCGTGCTTTCGCCCAAGGAACTCGTGGTGTCGCCCGGCACCCGCGTCCGGTTCACCAACCAGAGCAGCCGCGCCCGACAGGTGAGCTCGGACCCCCATCCCGAACACACCGATTGCCCCGAGATCAATCAGGTCGGCTTCCTTGCCTCGGGCCAGACCAAGGAGACCGGGAACCTCAACGTCGTGCGCACCTGCGGGATCCACGATCACGACGACCCGAGCAACGCCAACATGCGAGCGCGGATAGTCGTCAGGTAGGAGCCGGGCACCGGGCACCGGGCATCGGGCATCGGGCGCCGGGCGCCGGGCGCCGGGTGCCGGGAGATTACGCGTTACCCTGTCGCGCATGCAGCAGCGCTGGGCGTTCTCACTGGTGCTCGGACTGGGCCTGGGCGGCGCGTTTCTGGCGGCCAGGGGCTCGCAGTCCGCGGCCGTGCCGACCTTCACGAAGGTGATCCTCGACGGCGCGTTTCGCGCCGAGGGGGTCGCGCTGGCCGACGTCAATCGCGACGGCCGCATCGACGTGATGGCCGGCAACGCCTGGTACGCGGCGCCGGCAGCCGAAGCGGTCTCGGCGGCGGGAGCATGGAAGCGCCACGAGATCGCGCCGCTCGAGCCGTTCGACGCCCCGACCGGCTACTCCAACGCCTTCCACACCTTCGCCCTCGACGTGAACGGCGACGGCTGGCCCGACCAGATCGTGCTCGGCTTCCCCGGCGATCCCGCCATCTGGCGAGCCAATCCCGGGCCGCGCGGCGGCCAGTGGCGCGCGCAGCAGGCCACACCGACCACCGGCAACGAGTCGCCGGCGCTGGCCCGCCTGGTACGCGGACGCGGCCCGGTCCTGGTGATGGGCACGAGCGAGGAACGGTTGTCGTGGCTCGCGCCCGCGTCCTCGCCGTCGGCGCCCTTCGAGTCGCACCCGATCAGCACGCCGAAGCACCCGTCCGCCCATCGCTACGCGCATGGCCTCGGCGTCGGCGACCTCGATGGCGACGGCCGCGCCGACGTGGTCAGTACGCAGGGCTACTGGCTGGCCCCGGAGCGCCCCGGCGAAACGCCGTGGCCGTTCACGCCGGTCGATCTCGGCCCCGACGCCGCGCACATGGCCGTCTACGACGTGAGCGGCGACGGCCTGGCCGACATCGTGGCCAGCGCCGCACACCAGATCGGCGTGTGGTGGTTCGAGCAGCGCCGCACCGAGGCCGGCCGGACCTTCGTCAGGCACGCCATCGACGACAGCTTCTCGCAGTCGCACGCCCTCGACGTCGGTGACATCGACAACGACGGCATCGCCGACGTCGTCACCGGCAAGCGCCGATGGGCGCACGGGCCGACCGGCGATCCGCAGCCGAATGCGCCGGGCGTCCTCTACTGGTTCCGGCCGCGCCGCACGCCCCAGGGCGTCACGTGGACCAGGCACCTGATCGACGACACGTCAGGCGTGGGCAACCAGGTGGTGGTGGGCGACGTCGACGGCGACGGCCGCCTCGACGTGGCGAGCGCCAACAAGCACGGCGTGTTCGTGTTCCTGCAGCGGTAGCGCGCTGCGCCGTCGTAGCCGTCGACATTCATGTCGACGGTCAGTTGCGCGTCGAGCTGAAGCTCGACGCCCACGAACCGATGATGCGCATTCAGCTGGCGTGCACGAGGTCGTCCATCACGGCCAGCGCCGCGTCGATCTCCTCGTCGGTCGTGTAGAAGTGCGGCGCCATCCGGATGCCCGCGTTGGGGCGATGGTCGATGATCACGCCGCGCGCGAGCAGGTCGGCGGCCACGCGCGCGCTGTCGGGCACGTCGAGCGTCACCGTCCCGCCCCGCCAGGCGTCGTCCTGCGGCGTGCGCACGCGCCAGCCGCGGGCGGCAGCGTGATCCATGATGCGGCGCGTCTGCCGCAACGACCTGGCGCGGATGGCCTCGACGCCGACCTCGTTGACGATCCGATAGCCGGCCTGCGCGATCATCCAGGCCGACACGTTCGGCGTGCCCGACGCGAAGCGCGCCTCGCCCTCGGCCGGATCGAGCGCCCCGGTCTCGAAGGCGAACGGCCGCGCGTGCGCCGCCCACCCCGTGGCGGCAGGCACGACCGCCGCCGCGACGTCGGGACGCGCGTACAGGTACCCGGCACCCGGCCCGCCACACAGCCATTTCACCGATCCGCCGACCGCGAAGTCCACGTCGAGCGACGTGAGGTCGAGCGGCACCGTACCGGTCGCCTGGTAGACGTCGAGCACCACGCGCGCGCCCACCGCGTGCGCCCGCTCGATGATCGGCCGCACGTCGGTGATGGCCGAACTCCGGAACAGCACCAACGAGCAGCAGACCAGCGCCGTCCGCTCGTCGATGCGGGAGAGCCATGGCTCGACCGGCTGCGTCAGCCCGTCCGGCGACGGCACGTACACGACCTCGGCGCCGTGGCGACGCCAGCCCTCGAACACGTACTGGTTGGTCGGGAAGTCGAGCTCGGCGACGACGAGGCGCCGGCGCGGGCCGGTGAAGTCCAGCGACGAGACGATCGCCGATTGCGCCACCGACACGTTCTGCACCATCGTCACGGTGCCCGCCGGCACGCCGAGCAACGGCGCGAGCAGGTCGCCCGTCTGCCGGCTCGTCTCCCACCAGCCCTCCGACCACGCCCGCACGCCACGGCTCGCCCACGCGTCGAGGAACGCGTCGGCCTGCGCCCGGGCAGCGCGCGGCATCGCGCCGAGCGAGTGGCTGACCAGGTACGTGCACGTGTCGAGGATCGGGAACTCGGCGCGCCAGCGCAGGAGCGGGTCGGTCATCGCATCGCCTCGAGGGTTCGGCGCAGGTCGTCGAGGAACGTCCGGATGCGGCGGGCGTTGGTGCCCAGGTCGCTGCGGCCGATGCGCGACTTCGAGCGCATGTCGACGCGGGTGCCGCCACGAGCCGCGGCGCGCAGCCGCACGACGATGTCGTCCTTGAACCGGAACCAGCGAGTCGTCGCCACCGCCTCGAGCCTGCCCTCCGCTTCGTCGTCGCCGACGATGGCCCAGCCGGCACGGGTCATGGCGGCCCGGACCGCCGCGTGGACGCGGGCCCGGTCGACGGGCGTCTCCAGCGGGCCGAGGTCGGGCCAGGCGGCGCGTTGCTGGGCGGCGACCTCCGGCCCGTCGTACTCGGGGGGATTCATGGCGCCCCGCCGGAGCGGCAGGACGTCGACAAACAGCGGCGGGTCGTCGGTGTCGGTGGTGATGTCGTGGATGGGAGGCACGGTGCGTCCGGTGCGGGCCCAGCCCGCGGGAACGGCGGCGGCGATGACGGTGCCGGCAAGGATGGCGCCGAGCGCCAGCCATGCGCTGCGCGTGAGCATGCGCCGCCAGCGCAGGGCCGTCAAGGCGAGCAGCGCGCCGAGCAGCTGGCCGGCCACCGCGGCAGCGACCAGCCGGAAGCTGCCGGCCAACGAGAGATAGCCCGCGTCGTAGCCCGGCCCGGCGGCAGCCAGCGCCAGCACCCCCGCGGCCAGCAGCACGGCAGCCGCGGTGAGGAGGACGCGTGGGGCGCGGGGCATGGCTCTTGGACCGGCAAGGTCGCGGTTCCGTTCCCGGGAGGCGCGGCGAGCGTTCTACACTCATGTGCCCGTCGAGCTGTCTCCCGCGGGGGGGACGTCCGTGCAGCCCGGCCGGCAATCCCCTGGCATGCCTGCCTCCTGCCGCCGCCTGCTCCTGATCTGTCTGTGGCTCGCCACGGGGGCGGTCGCGTCTGCGCAGCCGACGGCCCGCTTGATTGTCGATCACTGGCAGGTCGAGGACGGGCTGCCGCAGAACACCATCACGAGCATCGCGCAGGACGAGCAGGGCTATCTCTGGATTGCCACGCGCAAGGGCCTGGCGCGCTTCGACGGCGCACAGTTCACCTCCCCCGGCCGGGTCGGTGGCATCGACCTCGGCAACCTGCGCCTGACCTCGGTGCTCCCCGACGAGAACGGCGCACTGTGGGTCGGGACGTACGGATCGGGCGTCCTCCGGATCGCCAACGGCGACGTGCTCCGGTACGGGCGGGCCGAAGGCGTGCCGCACGACGTGGTCTGGGACCTTTCGCGGGACCGGCTCGGCCGCGTGTGGCTCGCCTCGTCGCGCGGCGCCCGCGTCTTCGAGGGCGGACGCTGGCAGGCCCCGCCGCTGCCGCCGGACCTGGCCACCGACGGCGTCAACGGCGTCTACCACGCACGCAACGGCCGCTTGTGGCTGGCCACCTCGCGCCACGGGCTGGTCGCCATCGCCGGCGACGGCACGGTGCGGCGGTATGGCCCGGCCGAGGGCGTCCCGAGCCAGGTGTCCTCGGTGGCCGAAACACCGGACGGCGCCATCTGGGCAGCCACCTCGCAGGGCGCCATCAGGATGCTCGACGAACAGGTCACCAGGTTCAGCACGGCGGAAGGGCTGCCCGTCGAGCGCGTGCTGCAGGTCCTGGTCGACCGTCGCGGCGTCGTGTGGATGGCGACGCACGGCGGTGGCCTCGTGCGCTACGACGGCGCGCGCTTCGAGTCGGTGCGCCGGGCGGAGGGCCTCACCAGTGACTACCTCATCGCCCTCACCGAAGATCGCGACGGCGCCCTGTGGGTCGGCACGCTGTCGGCAGGACTGAACCGTCTGGCCCCGGCCGCCCGCGAACTGCTCGACACCCGCGCCGGCCTGCCGCCGTTCCCGGTGACCACGGTCTACCAGCGCGGCCAGACCCGTCACTGGTGGATCGGCACGTACGGCGGCGGGCTGGTCAGCCTGCTGGAGGGGGTCGTGCGGGTCTACACGAAGGCCGACGGGCTGCCGAGCAACGCCATCACCACCGTCGCCGGCGGGACGGGCGACAGCGTGTGGGTCGGCACCAACGGCGCGGGCGCCTTCCGCTTCGAGAACGGCCGCGTCGTGGAACGGGTCGGGCCGGAGGTGACCGGCGCCTCGCTCCGCACCATCGAGGCCTCGCGGGGCGTCGTGTGGTTCGGGGGCAATGGGCTGGTGCGCTACGAGCACGGGCAGATGCGCCGGTACGGGGAGGCCGACGGCCTCAAGAGCCCCGAGGTGCGGGTCATCTACGCCGTCAATGACCGCGTGTGGGTCGGCACCTACGGCGGCGGCCTGCAGAGCCTCGAGCCCGACGGGCGCTTCGTCGACTACGGCGAGCGCGAAGGCCTGACCAACCCCTTCGTCACCTCCCTGCATCACGATCGATCCGACGTCCTCTGGATCGGCACCTACGGCGGCGGGTTGTTCGCCCTGCGCAACGGCCGCATCTCGGGCATCACCACTCGCGACGGCCTGCCCGACGACGTGGTGTTCGACGTGATGGAGGACAACCTCGGGCGCTTGTGGCTGACCGGCTCGCAGGGGCTGGCGGTGGTGCGGATGGCCGACGTCCACACGCGCCTGGACGGCCGCGGCGGCCTGTTATCGGTCACCCAGTACGGGCGGGCGGAAGGCGTGCCGGGCAGCGACGGCACCGACGGCAACCAGCCCCTGAGCTGGCTCGGCACCGACGGCCGGCTCTGGTTCGCCACCGTCGAGGGCCTGGTCGTCTTCGACCCGACCGAGGTCGCCGACCGGCCGCGAGCGCCGACCGTGGGCATCGACGGCGTGCGGGTCAACCAGCAGACCGTGCCGCTCACGGCCCTGTCGTCGCCCTTGCGTTCGCGTAACCTCGAGGTGACCTACAGCGCCCCCTACCTGGTCGGCGGCCGGGCGGTGCAGTACGAGTACCGCCTGAGCGGGCTCGACAATGCGTGGGTCGACGCCGGCACCTCCCGCGTCGCCGCCTTCACCAACCTGGCGCCGGGCGAGTACCACTTCGAGGTCCGGGCGCGGGCCCGCCGCGGCGAGCCTCCCGGCCCGGTGCGCACGCTCACCTTCACGGTGCCGGCGCGCTTCTACGAGACCCGCTGGTTCCTCGCGCTGGCGACCGGCCTGCTCGCGCTGGCCATCGTCGGCGTCGTGCGCTGGCGCCTGGAGCGCCTTCGCGCCGACCAGCAGCAACTGCAGCGACTGGTCGACGAGCGGACGGCGGCCCTGCGCCACGAGATGCTCGAGCGCGAGCGGGCCGAGCGGGAACGGCGCGTGCTCGACGAACGCATCCAGCAGGCGCAGCGGCTCGAGAGCCTCGGCGTGCTGGCAGGCGGGGTGGCGCACGACTTCAACAACCTGCTGGTCGGCGTGCTCGGCGAGGCGAGCCTCGCGCTGGCCGAGTTGGCGACCGACGCACCGGGGCGCCCGCACGTGGAGCGCATCGAGCGCGCCGCGCTGCGCGCCAGCGAGCTGACCTCGCAGATGCTCGCCTACTCGGGTCGCGGGCGGTTCATCGTGCTGCCCGTCAAGCTCGAGGGACTCGTCGAGGAGGTGCGCGAGTTGCTCGGCTCGGTGATCCCGCGCACCGTCACGGTCTCGCTCGACTTCCCGCGGCACCTCCCGCTGGTGGCCGGTGACCCGTCGCAGTTGCGGCAGGTGGTGATGAACCTCATCACCAACGCGTCGGATGCGATCGGTCCCGCCGGCGGCGAGATCCGGATCTCGGCCGGGATGCGCACGCTGCGGCCCGGCGAAGCGGCGACGTCGCACCAGCCCGGCGCCCTCGGCCTCACGCCGGGCGACTACGTGTGGCTCGAGGTGCGCGACAACGGCGTCGGGATGGACGCCGACACGCAAGCCCGGATCTTCGACCCGTTCTTCACGACCAAGCCGGCCGGACGCGGCCTCGGCCTGGCGGCCGTGCAGGGCATCGTGCGCAGCCATGGCGGCCGGATCCTGGTGTCCAGTCAGCCCTCGGTCGGGACCACGTTCACCCTGCTCTTCCCCTGCGGTCGCCCGACCGACGAGACCGAGCCCGTCGTGCCGCCAGCCGCCCCGCACGAGGCACCAACCGCGCCCGCTGCGCCGGTCGTGGCCGCCAGCGAGGCACCGGCCCTGCACGTGCTCGTCGTCGACGACGAGCGGCTGGTGCGCGACGTGGCGCGCGTCGCCCTCCGCCGGGCCGGGTACGTCGTCACCGAGGTGCCCACCGGCGAGGACGCGGTCGCGGCGTTCGACGCGCAACCGGACGCCTTCTCGCTGGTGGTGCTCGACCTCACGCTGCCGGGCATCCAGGGACGCGCCGTGCTCACCCACGTCCGCAGCCAGCGGCCCGACCTGCCGATCGTGCTGACCAGCGGGTACACGGCCGAGGAAGCCGGCGACCTCACCGCCGGCCCTCGCACGGTCTTCCTGCAGAAGCCCTGGCGCCCCGAGCAGTTGCTCCGGAGCGTGCGGGAACTGGCCAGCGAGCAGGCCGGGGCGGCCGCCGACCGCGGCTGACCCGCGTGCTACGATGACGAGGTGGGGTCCCGCCCGGGACGCCCGTCATCCCCCATGAGCACCGTCGCCCCGCTCCACGTGATCCGCCCGCGCCAGCCCAAGCCCGAGTGGCTGAAGGTCAAGGCGCCCGGCTCCGAGAACTACCTGCGCCTGACCAAGCTGATGCGGGGCCTCGGACTGAACACCGTGTGCGAGGAAGCGCGCTGCCCGAACATCGGCGAGTGCTGGCACCACGGCACCGCGACCTTCATGATCCTGGGCGACGTGTGCACGCGCGCCTGCGGCTACTGCGCCGTGGCCCACGGCAAGCCCGCGACGCTCGACCTCGACGAGCCGCGTCGTGTCGCCGATGCCGTCAAGGTGCTCGGGCTGCAGTACGTGGTGATCACCTCGGTCGATCGGGACGACCTGGCCGACGGCGGCTCCGGGATCTTCGCCGAGACCATCACGCAGACCCGCGCGCTCTCCCCCGGCTGCCGCATCGAGGTCCTGATCCCCGACTTCCAGGGCAAGGCCGACCAGTTGCAGACGGTGCTCGACGCGCGCCCCGACGTGCTCAACCACAATACCGAGACGGTGCCCCGCCTGTACCGCAAGGCGCGCAGCGGCGGCAAGTACAGCCGCACCCTCGAGTTGCTCGAGCGCGCCAAGGCCTACGCCCCGTCCATTCCCACCAAGACCGGCGTGATGGTCGGCCTCGGTGAGGAGAAGGCCGAGCTGGTCGAGGTGTTCCGCGACCTGCGCAACATCAAGGTCGACATCCTCACCATCGGGCAGTACCTCCGGCCGACCGAATCGCACCTCGAGATGGTGCGCTACTACACGCCCGAGGAGTTCCGCGAGCTCAAGGCGATCGCGCTCGACCTCGGATTCGGGCACGTCGAGTCCGGACCGCTGGTCCGCAGTTCGTACCACGCACACGAGCAGGCCGACAGCCTCGCCCAGGCCGGTGCGCCCGCAGGCGCCGCCGCCTGCCGCTAGCCCCTTCCGGGATGGCAGGCGCGGCGTACCCGGTCCAGCGCCCGGTGCCACCGCGCCTGCGCGCAGCGCACACACGCATCGTCGAGTGCGAGGCGTGTCCTCGCCTGCGCGCCTATTGCCGCGGCATCGCCGAGATCAGGCGCGCTGCCTTCCGTGATCAGGAATACTGGGCCCGCCCCGTGCCGGGGTTCGGCGATGCGTCCGCCCGCTTGCTGGTGCTCGGGCTCGCCCCGGCCGCGCACGGCGCCAACCGCACGGGTCGCGTGTTCACCGGCGACGGCGTCAACGGGTCGGGCGACTTCCTGATGCGCGCGATGATGGCCGGCGGCTTCGCCAACCAGCCGACCTCGCACGATCCGCAGGACGGACTGCGGTACACGGACGCCTACGTGGCGGCCGCCGTCCGCTGTGCACCGCCGGACAACAAGCCGCTTCCGCAGGAGGTCGACACCTGCCTCGCGCACCTGGAGGCGGAACTGGCCGCCCTGCCGCGTGTCGAGGTCGTGGTCGTGCTCGGCCGCATCGCCTACGACGCGTATCGGCGACTGCTGGCGCGTCGTGGCCTGAAGCTGCCCGCGGCGCCGTTCGCACACGGACACGTGGTGGCGGCCCCGGCCGCCGGCCTGCCGCTGGTGATCCAGTCGTACCATCCATCGCGCCAGAACACGCACACCGGGCGATTGACCGACGCGATGCTCGGCGACGTGTTCAGGCACGCGCGCGCCCTGCTCGACGGCCGCGAGGCAGGCCGCCCATGACCTTCGGTTCGGGCAACGACTTCACGGCGCTGGCTGCCGCCGCCCTCCTCATCGGCATCTCGAAGGGCGGGTTGGGCGGGCCGCTGCCGACCATGCTGGCCACGCTGATGCTGACGCAGCGCGGCAGCGTGGCGACGGCCGTCGCGCTGGCCACGCCGCTCCTGATGGTCGGCGACGCGTTCGCCATGTACACCTACTGGCGGGCGTGGGACCGGGAACACGCGCGCGCATTGATCCCGGCCGGCGTCGTCGGCGTGCTGATCGGGTTGTCGCTGCTGCGCGGGCTGCCGGATCGGTCGTTGCGGGTCGGGCTGGGGCTGGCCGGCCTGGTCGTCGTGGGCTACAAGATCTTCAGTCACTGGCGCGGCCGCGAGCACTACCAGCGGCGCGGCTGGCACGCGCCGCTCGCCGGCCTGTTGTCGGGCATCAGCTCGGGCATGCTCAACGCCGGCGGGCCACCGATCACCTCGTACCTGCTGCTCCAGCCGATCTCGCCGGTGACCTTCATGGGCATCACGACGCTGTTCTTCGCCGTGATCAACACGCTGAAGATTCCCGGCTCGCTGATGGCCGGCGTCGTCACCGTACCGGCCCTGCTGTGGTCGCTGGCCTTCTGCCCGCTCGTCGCCGTGGGCGTGTACGCCGGCCGCTACTTCATCGCGCGCGTGCACCCCGAGCTGTTCGACCGCATCATGACGGCCATCCTCGTCTTCGCCTGCCTCTGGCTCATCGTCACGGCGTATCTCTGAGCAGCGGCGACCTTCGTGTGAACCAGGTGCAGGCGTCGACCTTCAGGTCGACGCGCCCGCGCGGCAGCCGACCGCCGACCTGAAGGTCGGCGGCTACGCCTGAGCGATTCGTCGGCGGCCAGCGTCAGGCGTTAAGCGTCAGGCGTTACTTCGCCGTTTTCCCCAGCTGCTCGACGATGCGCGTCGCTTCCTCGACGGCGCGGGCGAGCACCGAGCGGATCTTGCCGTCCTCGAGCATCAGCACGCCGCCGATCGTGCAGCCGGCGGGCGTCGTCACGTCATCGCGCAGGGCGGCCGGGTGCCGACCGGTCTCGAGCACCATGCGGGCCGAGCCGAGCATCGTCTGGGCAACCAGTTGCAGCGCGAGGTCGCGCGGCAACCCGACGCGCACGCCGGCGTCGGCCATCGCTTCCATCATCAGGTACATGTAGGCCGGGCCGCTGCCACTGAGCGCCGTGACGGCGTTGCAGTAGGCCTCGTCGACGATGCGGCACCGCCCGACCGACGAGAAGATCCGCTCGGCCAGCTGCAGGTGCTCCTCGGTGGCGTGCGTGCCCGGCGCCACCACCGTCATGCCGGCGCCGACGACGCACGGCGTGTTCGGCATGGCGCGGACCCAGGCGATGGGCACCTCGAGCAGCTGCTCGAAGCGGGCGATCGTCACGCCCGCCAGGATCGACACCAGCAGCGTGTCCGAACGCACTCCGCCGCGTCGCAGAGCCTCGGCCACCTCGGCGGCCTGCTTTGGCTTGACGCAGATGAGAAGCACCGCGGTGTTGTCGAGGAGGGCGGCATAGTCGCGGACACAGGGGATGCCCAGCTCCGAGGCGACCTCATCGCAGGTCTCCTGCGAATGCGCGGCGGCCCACGCCTGTTCAGGCGCGAGCAGCCCTGCCTCGAAGAGGCCGCGCAGCAACGTGCGACCCATGACGCCGGCGCCGATGACGCCCAGGTGACGGTCGGGAGGGAGGAGGAGGCTCATCGAGACACAGCATTGCAGAATTGCAGGAATCTCAGAATTTCACAGCGCCAGGTGCTCCGCCCAGAGGCGTGCCCTGCAATTCTGAACGTCTGCAATTGTGAAATTGCCGTGATCTAGAGTCCCTCGAGCCGCGACGATGCGTCGCCGAAGCCGTCGAGGCGGACACCCATGCGATCCATGAGCGACAGGTGCAGGCTGCACACCTTGCGATTGGCGTCGCCCTTGTCCATGTAGTCGAGGATGCGGCCGGTCTTCAGGGTGCCGCCGCCCTTGCCGGTCAGCAGGATCGGCAACTGCTCGGCGCTGTGCAGGTCGCCGTCGAACAGGCTCGACGCACACATCAGGATCGAGTTGTCGAGCAGCGTCGTCTCGCCCTCGTGGATCGCCTTCATGCGCTCGGTGAGGTACGCGAACTGCGCGATGTGGAACTGGTTCGTCTTCAGGTACATCGCCTCCTTCGCGGCGACGCGCCCGTTGTGCGTGAGGTCGAGGTGCAGCGCGCCCTGCACGCCATCGACGAACTTGAAGTTCATCTGCGACAGGTCGTTGTTCAGCATCAGCGTCGCGACGCGCGTCTTGTCCATCTGGAAGGCCAGGACGACGAGGTCGAGCATCAGCTTCATGTGCGCGGGCACGTCCTGCGGCAGCTCGTGCTTCGGACGCGGCATGTCGGGCTGCGCCAGCGTCGGGCGCCACCCCTCGAGGCGCTCCTCCTTCGAGGCGCGCGCGATGCGTGTCTCGATGTCGCGGATGCCTTCGAAGTACTCGCCCAGCTTGTGATGGTCGTCGCGGCTGACGCGCGTGCGCAGGCTGCTGGCCTCCTCCTGCACGGCGTCGAGGATGCTGCGGTCGAGGGCGCGGCCCGTGCCGTCGCCGACAAGCCGATCGAAGACGCGTGCCGGGTAGATCTCCTTGGTCGCCGGCCGCGTCGGGGCGACCCACGAGAGGCTCGACCCGTACACCATCGAGAGGCCATCCTCGAGGCGGAGCTCGTTCGGCTCGACGCCGAGCACCAGGCTGGGCACGGCGGTCTGGCTGCCGATCGCGTTGGCGATGACCTGGTCCATCGACGTGCCGACGCGGATCACGTCGGGGTCGAGGCTCACCGGCGCGCCCGACAGCAGGTTCATGCGTCCGAGGTGCGGACTGGTCGACGACAGTGCCGCGTGGCTGTAGAGGCCGCGCAGGAACACCATGTCCTCGCGGTGCGGCAGCATCGGCACCAGGCCGGGCCCGAGCTCCATCGTCGCGCCACTGCCCTTCGCCCACCAGTGCGCCGGCTCGACGCCGTTGGAGAAGTACACGATGCCGAGGCGCAGCGGCGGTCCCGCCGAAGCCCTGGCCGAGGCGGAGGCCTTGGCCGAGGCGAAGGCGGACGCCGACTCGAGCCAGGGCAATGCCAGGGCGACACCGACGCCACGCAGGAAATGACGGCGCGACGAGGCCGTCGGAGCAGTCCGACGGCGACGCCCCATCGGGGGCTGGAACGGGCGGTCGAGATGACTCATGGGAGGCCTGCGCGGGCCGACGTGCCCGAGGTTGTCGGCGCGTGCGCCGGAAGGGGTGCGGGCGCCGGTGGCGTCGCGCCGCGCCCGACGCGCTGCCGGAACTGACGGCTCGTCGCGATCATCGTCGCGAGGTCGGCAAACGTCGCGTCGCCGCCCGCGCCGACCATCGCCGCGAGCAGCGGCCGATCGGAGGCCTGCGGGTTGCGCCCGAGCGCATACCCGATCATCTTGCGCGCGAGGGTCGTCAGCACCAGGCGCTCGTTGCGTTGCAGGTGCGACAGCAGCCCGTCGGTCGCCGTGATGGTCGAGCCGTCGCGGAACTCGCCGATCACGTCGACCGGCACGCCATCGGCGTAGGCCGCGCGACGACGGCCGACGGCGTCGAAGCCCTCGAGCGGGAAGCCGAGCGGATCGATGCGGAGGTGGCAGTTGGCGCAGGCCGCCCGGTTCTTGTGCTGCGCGAGGCGCTGCCGCAGCGTCTGCCCCTCGAAGCTCTTGTCGTCGGCAGGCAGCGTGCCCGCATCGGCCGGCGGCGGCGGCGTCGGCGTGCCGAGGATGCGCCGCAGCACCCAGTCGCCGCGCTTGACCGGGCTGGTGCGCAGCGGCGCCGACGTCGTGGTGAGCACCGCGCCGAGGCGCAGGGCGCCGCCCTTGTCGAATCGCGTCGCGTCGGGGACGCGTTGCATCGCGTCCTTCGACGTGACCGGCGCCTCGATGCCGTAGAAGGTCGCAAGGGTCGTGTTCAGGAACGCGTAGTCGGCGTGGAGGATTTCCTTCACCGGACGACGCTCGCGCACGAGGTATTCGAAGGTCGAGACGGCCTCGTCGTACATCGACGTGCGGACCGCGTCGGTGAACTCCGGGAAGCGGCCGGTGTCGACGCCGCGGTACTGGTCGAAGTGGTAGAACCCGAGCCACTGGCCGAAGAACTCGGTGGAGAGCCGACGCGCCTTCGGGTCGGCCGTCATCCGGCGGACCTGCGCGGCGATGCCGCGGGGCGTGGCCAGCTCGCCTGCCGCCGCGGCGCGCCGCAGTTCGTCGTCGGGCACCGACGACCAGAGGAAGAAGCTGAGGCGACTGGCAATCTCCCACGAGTCGAGCCGGCCCTCGGTGAGGGCGGGCGCCGTCTCGAGGCGATAGAGGAATGCCGGCGACATCAGGATGCGCGCCAGCAGCGCGCGCGTCGCGCCGTCGTGATCGAGGCCCCGCGTCGTGCGCATGGCCCGGTAGAAGCCGCGCAACGTCGCCTGCTCCTGCGTCGTCAGCGGCCGGCGCCAGGCCCGGCTCGCGAACGCCAGCGCGTCGGAGACGTGCCCGGGCTCGGCGAGTCGGAGGTCGCGCTGCACGCGGACGTAGCGCTCGCGCAGCGCCTCGACATGCGGACGGACCGCCGCCGGCAGCGCCGCGATGCGGGCGGGCGTCATGTCGGCGATGCGCCGCGGTGCGTCGCCGACCTTGAAGTGGTCGAGCAGCATGCCGAGGTACGCGTCGTGATAGGGCCACGATCCGAACAGGTCCGTCCACGCCTGCTCGAGCCGCGCCCGCTCGACGCCGTCGACGATGTTGCGCGTGAAGAAGTCGTCGGTGCGCTGGTACTTCACCGTCGTCACGAACGCATCGTGCTCGGGACTGTTGTAGGTGTTGTCGAAGGGCGCCGGCACCGGATCCTTGTCGGCCGGGTTGGCCGCACCGTGCGAGTTGGGAGGCAGCAGCGCCACGTACTCGGCGATGCCGGCGCGGAAGGCGCGATAGCCCGCACTCGAGGCGTCGCCGAGGAACATGCGCTGGCCTGGCGTGCGTGCCGGGCCCTTCGGCGTGTCGGCCACCATCACGCGCACCACATCGTCGCGATTGGCGCCGAGCGTCGCGGTGACGTGCAGTTCGGCGACGAGATCACCGGCATCGACGTCGATGGCCATCGACACGCCGGTCGTCGTCGCGAAGTCGTCGGGGCCGAGCGGCGTGCCGTCGGGGCTGCGCCCGAAGCCGAGGCGCTCGGCGTCGGCCGGCGCGAGCACCTCGCGCAGCGGACGCGACGACACGATCGGCCCGGGTTGGCGCGCGCGGATGATGGCCGGCGTGTCGTCGGGCTTCGGGGCAGGTGGCGGCGTGCGCAACACGACCCGCGCGTCGCGCCAGATGACGACCGGTGCCGCGGTCCCGGGGGCGCGGAGGGCGTCCACGGCGAGGTGCACCGTCCATGGGCCCGGGATACGCGACGTCGCTCGCCCGGGACGACGATTCAGCGCGTGCGTCCACGCGTGCCGCGATTCGACGCCGAGCGTGGTGTCGTCGAACACGAGCGGGTTCTCGTCGCCCTGCCCACCCGCTGCGAGGTCGCCACGCGCGAAGAACCAGCTCGGCCAGGTCACGAGCGCCGTCGTCATCGCGTCGCACTCGGCGCGGGCCGCGGCGATCGACGCCGCCCGGTCGGTCCCGGGCGCGGGCAGCCGCCGCCAGCGGTCGATCGTGAGGCTGGCCGGATAGCCGGCCGTCGGGCGCGCGACGACCGACGCGACGTGCTCGGCGAACCGTCCGGTGATGCCTTCGCGAGCGGCGAGCGCGCGGAGCGTCATCGTCGGCTCGCCCAGCGCGGCACGATGTCGGTAGTGCCAGGCCACGTAGAAGGCCTTGCCGTACCGGTCGAACCCGAAGGGCCGGCCGCCCTCTCCCGACACGACGCGGAAGCCGTGTGCCGCGTAGAGCCCTTCGATGCGCGACAGCGCCGAGAGCTCGAGCCCCGTCTTGCCGGGGTCCTCGTAGAAGCCGAGCGGGCCGGCGCCGATCACCGCGTGCTCGGCGACCTGGCGCGCCGCCTCGAGGTAGCGCTCGACGGTGGTGTCCTGCACGAACTGCACGTCGCCGAAGTTGGCGAACCCCTCACCGCCGACGGCGTCGCTCGAGGCGTCGACCCCGGTCTTGACGTCGATCCCCGTGAGATCGTGGATCGCATAGGCGTACTCGGCGCTGGTGAGGCGGCGGACGGTGACCCGGCCGGGCTCGCCGGCGTGTCGCGCGTCGTACTGCGCAAGTGCACCGCGAATCCACGCCAGGGCGACCTCGCGCTGCGCATCGGTCGGCAGCGGGTCCTCGTCGGCCGGAGGCATCTCGCGCAGCTCGATGCGGTCGGCGATCCTCTGCCACTCCTCCCAGTGCGCGCCGACGTCCTCGACGGTCATCTTCTCGAGCAGGCCCTCGATGCTGATGCCGCCCTTCGGCTTCGAGGTGCCGTGGCAGTCGACGCAGAACTCGCGGAAGGTGGCCGCTGCGGCGCTCGGATCGAGCGTCGCCGCGGCGCGATGGACGGGAGTCGGGAGTCGGGAGTCGGGAGTCGGGACGCGGGAGTCGGGAGTCGGGACGCGGGACGCGGGACTCGGTCGCGACCCAGGAGTCGCGCTGGCAGCAGCCGACGAGGCAAGCGAGGGCGCGACGGCGTTCCGCGATTGCGCGGAGATCGCCGACACCAACGCCACGACGAGGAGGCCGCCGACGGCCACCCTGTGCAAGGACCAGCTCACCACGGGATCCGGGTCGGATCTTACCGCAGGGCGGGTGCCGCGCGTCGGCCTTGGCCGACGGCCGCTCGGCTATCTCTGCAGCGACACGGGCGTACCCGGGACGAGATGCTCGACGCGGACGCCGGCCGGCAGCAGCGCCTCGAATGCCGGCACGGTGCCGGTCAGCAGCGGGAAGGTCGCAAAGTGCGTGGGCACGACGTGCCGGACGCCGAGGAACTCGACCGCCCTGGCGGCCTGTTCCGGGCCCATCGTGAAGCGATCGCCGATCGGGAGGATCGCGACGTCGGGGCGGTAGAGCTCGGCGAGCAGGCGCATGTCCGAGAACACGCACGTGTCGCCGGCGTGGTAGACGGTGTAGCCGTCCTCGAAGCGCACCATCAGGCCGGCCGGCGGGCCGAGATAGACGATGGCGCCGTCGTCGGTGACGAAGCCGCCGCTGTGGAAGGCCTGCGTCATCGTGACGCGCAGGCCCTTCACGTCGATGGTGCCGCCGACGTTCATCGGCTCGAGCGCCGTCACACCCTGCGGCCCGAGCCACTGCGCGAGTTCCCAGGAGCCGACCACCGTGGCGCCCGTCGCCCTGGCCACACGCACCAGGTCACCGATGTGGTCGTTGTGCCCGTGCGTGACCAGGATCACGTCGAGCGGCCCGTAGCCCTCGTGGAACTGCGCGGGACACGACGGGTTACCCGACAGGAAGGGATCGATCATCCCGCGCACGCCGCCGGGCGACGTGAACAGGAACGTGCCGTGGCCGAGCCACGTGAGTTCGAGCGCCATGAATCCTCGCGATGCTGACGGCCTTCGGCCATTGCAGGCTCGCCGATGTGCGCCTGCGGCGCGGCGAGTTCGGCCGTCGGCCTTCATTGGTCGACCTTCGTCCTTCCCGATCCGCGATCCGCGCGTCCCGGTGCCCGGATCCCAGCGCCCGACTACTTCTTCGGCTTGTAGTAATTCGTGGCCGTGCCGAAGAAGACCTCGGCCGACTCCATCACGGTCTCGCTGAGCGTCGGGTGCGCGTGGATCGTCATCTTGAGATCGCTCGCGGTCGCGGCCATCTCCACCGCCAGCACGCCCTCGGCGATCATCTCGCCGGCGTTGACGCCGACGATGCCGACGCCGAGCACGCGCTCGGTCTTCGGCTCGATGATCAACTTGGTCAGACCGTCGTTGCGATCGACGGTCGTCGCCCGCCCCGACGCGCCCCACGGGAACTTCGCGACCTCGACGGCGATGCCGCGCTCCTGTGCCTCGGCTTCCGTGAGGCCACACCAGGCGAGTTCGGGGTCGGTGAACACCACCGCCGGGATCGCGGCCGGCTCGAACGCGACCTTGTGCCCCGCGATGTGCTCGACGGCGATCTTGGCGTCGTAGGTCGCCTTGTGCGCCAGCATCGGGTCGCCGGCGACGTCACCGATGGCGTAGATGTGCGGCACCGTCGTGCGGCGCTGGGGGTCGACGGTGATGAAGCCGCGTGCCGTGACCTCGACGCCGGTCGTCTCGATGCCCGGGATGTGCCCGTTCGGCCGACGCCCGATCGACACGAGGATCTGGTCGAACACCTGCGTCTTCTGTTCGAGCTCGCCCTCGAAGGTGACGTGCACGCCGTCGGCCTTCTCCTCCATGTTGGCGACCTTGGTGCTCGTGAGCACCTGCTTGCAGATCTTGCGGATCCGCTTGGCGAGCACGTTCACCAGGTCCTTGTCGGCACCGGGGAGCAGGCGGTCGATCATCTCGACCACCGACACCTCGCTGCCGAGTGCCGCGTACACGCTGCCGAGTTCGAGGCCGATGTAGCCGCCGCCGATGACCAGCAACCGCTTCGGGATCTGCGACAGCTCGAGCGCGCCGGTCGAGTCGAGCAACCGCTCCTTGCTGACGTTGACGTTGGGCAGCGTGGCCGGGCGCGATCCGGTGGCGATGATCAGCTTCTCGAACCTGACGACCTGCTCGCCGCCCGCCGTCAGCGCCACCTTGAGCGTGTGCGCATCGACGAAGCTGCCGCGCCCCTGCAGGTAGGTGATCTTGCGCTGGCGCGTCAGTTGACCGAGGCCGCCCGTGAGCCGGTCGACGACGCCCTGCTTGAAGTTGCGCAGGCGCGCGACGTCGATGGTCGGCGGGCCGAAGTCGATGCCCCAGTTGGAGGCGTGCTTGGTCTCCTCGAGCAGCTTGGCGACGTGCAGCAGCGCCTTGGACGGGATGCAGCCGCGGTAGGTGCACACGCCACCGGGATTGGCCTCCTCGTCGACGAGGATGACCGGCATGCCGAGATCGGCGGCCAGGAACGCCGCGGCGTGACCGCCGGGGCCGGCGCCCAGGACGACGAGTGGAGTGGGGTCTGCCATTGGAATCCCTCTGGCTCGAGGCTCAGGGCTCGAGGCTCGGAGAGCATCCCGAGCCTCGGGCCTCACCGCGGACGATGTCGCCGCCGCGTCCTGAGCCACGAGCAATCTTTCTGAGCCCTGAGCCGTGAGCCTCGAGCCTGTTCGTTTGAGCCCTGAGCCTTGAGCCGTGAGCCTCTAGAGTGCCAACAAGAACGGCTGCTCGAGCGCCTCGGCCACGAAGCGGAGGAAGCGCATCGCATCGGCGCCGTCGATGACGCGGTGGTCGTACGAGAGCGACAGCGGCAGCATGAGTCGCGGCTCGAAGCTCTCGCCGTTCCACACCGGCTCCATCGCCGATCGCGACATGCCCATGATCGCCACCTCGGGGTGGTTGACGATCGGCGTGAAGTGCGTGCCGCCGATGCCGCCGAGGTTGGTGATCGTGAAGCAGCCGCCCGACATCTCCTCCAGCGACAGCTTGCCGGCGCGGGCCTTCTCGGCCAGCTGCGCGATCTCGGCCGAGATCTGCGTGATCGACTTCTGATCGACGTCCTTGAGCACCGGCACGAGCAGGCCGCGCTCGGTGTCGACGGCGATGCCGATGTTCAGGTACGACTTGTAGACGACCTCTTCCTTCGCGAGGTCGACCGAGGCGTTGAACTGCGGGAACTTGCGCATCGCCACCGCGATCACCTTGGTGATGATCGACGTGACGGTGAGCTTGCCGCCGCCGGCCTCGACGCGCTTGGCAAACTGCTTGCGCAGCTGCTCGAGCGCCGTGATGTCGACCTTCTCGCACTGGGTGACGTGCGGGATGGTGTGCCAGCTGGCGACCATGTGCTCGGCCGTCTTGCGGCGGATGCCGCGCATCGGCTTGCGCTCCACGGCGCCGAACTGGCTGAAGTCCGGCAGCGGCTCTGACGCGAAGCCCGCGGCCGCCGCGCCGGCCTGACCGGCCGGACCGGCCACCTTGCCGGTGATGACGTTCTTGGCGTGGGCGCGCACGTCGGCGTCGCTGATGCGCCCGCCGGGACCGCTGCCGGGCACGTCGGCGATGTCGAGGCCGAGTTCCCGGGCGAGGCGACGCACCGCCGGCGAGGCCGGCACGTTGGGCCGTGGCGGCGCGACCGAGCCGTCGGGGAGCGGCGCGGCCGGGCCGCGCGTCGCCACCGACACGTGGCCGGGAACGGGGGCCATCGGCAACCCGCGCTCGGCGCGCAGTTCCGGCACCGTCGGCTGCACGGCGGCCACCGTGGCCGGCGGCGCCGACGCGGTCTGCGCCGCACCGTCGAGCACGAGCACCACCTGCCCGACGGCGACCTTGTCGCCGTCCTTCACCGCGACTTCCTTGACCGTCCCGGCCGACGGCGACGGCACTTCGACGGTCGCCTTGTCGGTCTCGAGTTCGAGGATCCCCTGATCCTGCGAGACCGAGTCGCCGACCTTGACGAGTACCTTCAGGACGTCGCCGCCCTTGACGTTCTCGCCGAGCGACGGCACCGTCACCTCGATGCGAGCGCCGCCGGTCGGGGCCGGCGCGGGCGGCGCCGTGGGCACCGGCTCGGCCTTGTCCTGTTGGTCGACGGCGGCCGCGGCGGCCTTCTGCACCTGCGCGGCCCCGGTCGGGGCCGCCGATGCCTCGCCGCTCACCGTGAAGATCACCTGCCCCACGTCGATGCGATCGCCTTCCTTGACCTTGACCTCGGCCACGGTGCCGGCAATCGTCGAGGGCACTTCGACCGTCGCCTTGTCGGTCTCGAGCTCGAGCACCGCCTGGTCGACAGCCACCACGTCGCCGGCCTTGACCAGCACCCGGAGCACATCCCCCGCCTTGACGTTGTCGCCGAGCGAGGGCAGCGTGAATTGGTTTGCCATGAGCGTTGCGATGCCTTGATTACGCGTGCGCGGGGTTGGCCTTCTCGGGGTTGATGCCGAGATCCTTGAAGGCGGCCTGCGCCACCTTGACGTCGATCTGCTTCTCGCGCGCGAGCAGCGACAGGGTCGCCGCGACGACGTGCCGCGCGTCGACCTCGAAGTGGTCGCGCAACGCCTCGCGGCTCTCGCTGCGGCCGAAGCCGTCGGTGCCGAGCAGCGCCATCGGCTGCGAGACGTGATGGTCGATGCCGGCCGGCATCAGCTTCACGTAGTCGGAGGCGGCCACCACTACGCCCGGGGCGCCGGCCAACTGCTGGCCGACCCAGGACGCGCGCGGCGCCTCGGCCGGGTGGAGCATGTTCCACCGATCGACGGCGAGACAGTCGCGCTGCAGTTCGGTGTAGCTGGTGACGCTCCACACGTCGGCGGCCACGCCGTACTTCTCGAGCATCGCGGCCGCGTCGATGACGCCGGGCAGGATCGCGCCGCTGCCGAGCAGTTGCGCGTGCGCCTTGGCCTTCTTCAGGCCGGAGGCCTTGAACTTGTACAGGCCCTTGATGATCCCCTCTTCCGTGCCGGCGGGCATGGGCGGCATCTCGTAGTTGCCGTTCATCAGGGTGAGGTAATAGAAGACGCTCTCGTCGTCGCGGTACATGCGACGGAGGCCGTCCTTGATGATCACGGCGATCTCGTAGGCGAACGCCGGGTCGTAGGCGATGCAGTTGGGCACCGACGAAGCCACCAGGTGGCTGTGGCCGTCCTGGTGCTGCAGGCCCTCGCCGTTCAGCGTCGTCCGGCCCGCCGTGCCGCCCAGCAGGAAGCCGCGCGTCCGCATGTCGGCGGCGGCCCAGATCAGGTCGGCGACCCGCTGGAAGCCGAACATCGAGTAGTAGATGTAGAACGGAATCGCGTTGATGCCGTGCGTCGCGTAGGAGGTGCCCGCGGCGATGAACGACGACATCGAGCCGGCCTCGGTGATGCCTTCCTCGAGGATCTGCCCGTCCTTGGCTTCCTTGTAGTACAGCAGCTGATCGCTGTCGATCGGGTCGTACAGCTGGCCCGTCGACGAGTAGATGCCGACCTGCCGGAACAGCGCCTCCATGCCGAAGGTGCGCGCCTCGTCGGGGACGATCGGCACCACCAGCTTGCCGAACTCCTTGTCGCGCAGCATCTTGGTCAGCATCCGCACGAACGCCATCGTCGTCGAGATGGCGCGGCCGTCCGAGCCGTTGAGGAACTCGGCGAAGCTCTCGTCGAGGCCGGCGAACTCGATCCGCGGCGCGTCGGTGCGGCGCTGCGGCAGGTAGCCGCCGAGGGCGGCGCGCTTCTCCTGCAGGTACGTCATCTCCGTGCTGTTCTCCGCCGGGCGGTAGAACGGCATCTTGACGACATCCTCGTCGCTCAGCGGGATGTTGAAGCGCGTGCGGAAGCTGAGGACCTCTTCCTCGTTCAGCTTCTTCTGCTGGTGCGTCGGGTTCTTGCCCTCGCCCGATTCGCCGAGGCCGTAGCCCTTGATGGTGCGCGCCAGCACCACGGTCGGCCGGCCGCTCGACTCGGTGGCCTGCTTGTAGGCCGCGTAGACCTTCTCCGGGTCGTGGCCGCCGAGGCGCAGCTTCTTCAGCTGGTCGTCGGAGAGGTGCTTGACCAGCTCGAGCAGCTGCGGGTACTTGCCGAAGAACTTCTCGCGCACGTAGGCGCCGTCGGAGACCGACAGGCGCTGGTACTCGCCGTCGACGATCTCGGCCATGCGTTGCGCCAGCAGGCCCGTCTTGTCGCGCGCCAGCAGGTCGTCCCACTCGCTGCCCCAGATCACCTTGATGACGTTCCAGCCAGCGCCGCGGAACGCGCCCTCGAGTTCCTGGATGATCGAGCCGTTGCCGCGCACCGGCCCGTCGAGGCGCTGCAGGTTGCAGTTGATGACGAAGATCAGGTTGTCGAGCTTCTCCCGCGAGGCGAGCGTCAGCGCGCCGAGCGTCTCGGGCTCGTCGGTCTCGCCGTCGCCGAGGAACGCCCACACCTTGTTCTTCGTGGTCTTCTTCAGGCCGCGGTGCTCGAGGTACCGCCAGAAGCGCGCCTGGTAGATCGCCATGATCGGGCCGAGGCCCATCGACACCGTCGGCACCTGCCAGAAATTCGGCATCAGCCACGGGTGCGGGTACGACGACAGGCCGCCGCCCTCGGCGAGCTCGCGGCGGAAGTTCTCGAGGTGCTGCTGCGTCAGCCGGCCCTCGAGGAACGCGCGGGCGTAGATGCCGGGCGAGGCATGGCCCTGAAAGAACACCAGGTCGCCGCCCTCGGGATGCTCCGGGCCGCGGAAGAAGTGGTTGAAGCCCACCTCGTACAGCGTGGCCGACGAGGCGAACGTCGAGATGTGGCCGCCGATGCCGTCCGAGTTCTTGTTGGCGCGCACCACCATGGCCATCGCGTTCCAGCGGACCAGGCTCTTGATGCGGCGCTCGATCTCGCGGCTGCCCGGGAAGGGCTGCTGATGCTCCGGCGAGATCGTGTTGATGTACGGCGTGTGCGCCGAGAACGGAAGTGGCACGCCCTTGTGGCGGGCGTACGACTCGAGCGCGTCGAGCAGTTGCGCCACGCGCTCGCGACCTTCATGCGTGATCACCCAGTCGAGCGAGTCGATCCACTCCTGGGTCTCGATGGCGGCGGTGGTGTCCTGGACGTCCTGGGGGCCGTTGGTCATGAGAATTCTGAATCCTGTAGCCAGGCGGGCTGCGCGGCAGAGTCCGCTTCCGGACCGCGCCGGGGTATGAACAACGCTTTACATTATCATTCGCCGCATGATGGGTACCAGTCGCGTCCCCCCTGCCGGCGTCCGTGCCGGCGCTTCGATGGCCGTCCTGGCCCTGGCCGCCTGCATGGCCCTCCTCCCGGCGAGGCCGGAAGCCCGGTCCGGCCAGGCGCCCGCCGCCCCGGCGCGCCAGGACCTGCAGGCGATGGCCGCCCGCTTCGCGCCGGCCGACATCGGCGCCGACCTGTCGAAACTCCCGGAATCGGAGCGCACCGCCCTCCGCCACCTGATCGAAGCCTCCCGCATCGTCGACGGCCTGTTCCTGCGGCAGGTGTATGCCGGCAACCCGGCCCTGCTCCTGCAGTTGCAGGGCGACCGGACGCCCGAGGGGCAGGCCCGCCTGCGGTACTTCCTCCTGAACAAGGGGCCATGGTCGCGCCTCGACGCGGCGGCGCCCTTCATCGACGGCGTCGGCGAGAAGCCGCACGGCGCGAACTTCTACCCGGCCGGCGCCAGCAAGGCCGACATCGAGCAGTGGATCGCCGGCCTGTCGGCCGCCGAGAAGGCGCAGGCACAGGGCTTCTTCACCACGATCCGCCGCGGCGCGGACGGAAAGTTCATGACGGTGCCCTACACCGTGGAATACCAGGGCGAGCTGGCGCTGATGGCCGGGCACCTCCGCGCCGCCGCGAAGGCCACCACGCAGCCCTCGCTGAAGAAGTTCCTCGAGAGCCGCGCCGCCGCGCTGCTCTCCAACGACTACTACGCGTCGGACGTCGCGTGGATGGAACTCGACGCCTCCATCGAGCCGACCATCGGCCCCTACGAGGTCTACGAGGACGAGTGGTTCGCCGCCAAGGCCGCCTTCGAGGCCTTCATCACCCTGCGCGACGACGCCGAGACGGCCAAGCTCGCGAAGTTCTCGAGCCAGCTCCAGGGCCTCGAGAACCGGCTGCCCATCGACCCGGCCTGGCGCAACCCGAAGCTCGGAGCGCTGTCGCCGATCCGCGTCGTCAACGTCGTGTTCAGCGCCGGCGACGGCAACCGCGGCGTGCAGACGGCGGCGTTCAACCTGCCCAACGACGAGAAGGTCGTCGAGGAGAAGGGCACCAAGCGCACCATGCTGAAGAACACGCAGGAGGCGAAGTTCCGCCTCGTGCTGCAGCCGATCGCGAAGGTGGCGCTGGCGACCGACGACCAGGACAAGGTGCAGTTCGACGCGTTCTTCACCCACATCCTGATGCACGAGCTGATGCACGGCCTCGGACCGAACAGCCTCACGGTGAGCGGGCAGAAGGTCACCGTGCGCTCGCAGCTGAAGGAGACCTACTCGACGCTCGAGGAGGCCAAGGCCGACATCTCGGGCCTGTGGGCGCTGCAGACGCTGGTCGACGACGGGGTCATCGACAAGGGGCTGGCCGACACGATGTACACGACGTTCCTGGCCTCGGCGTTCCGGTCGATCCGGTTCGGCACGACCGAGGCGCACGGCCGCGGCATCGCCATCCAGCTGAACACCCTGCTGGACGCCGGTGCGTTCGTCGTCAACCCCGATGGCACGTTCCGGGTGGAGCCGACGAAGATCCGCGAGGCCGTGAAGGCCCTCACCACCGAGATCATGACCGTGCAGGCCAGGGGCGACTACGCCGCCGCCAAGGCTCTGATGGCGCGCGCGACGATTCGTCCGCAGGTGCAGAAGGTGCTCGATCGGCTGGTGGGCGTGCCGGTGGACATCGAGCCGCGCTTCACGAGCGCGGAGCAGTTGATGGCTCGGAGGTAGGGCGCGGTCTCCGACCGCGCCGTTCGTCGATCCGCCGGACCAACGGCGGGGTGGGGACACCCCGCCCTACCTTTCCGTCAGAACACCACGGCCACGCGCAACCCGCCGCCGCGTGCGTTCACCAGGGGCATGAGCCTGACGTGCGTCGCGGCAGGCTCGCGGCGATACACGTCGTACTCGCGCGTGACCAGGGCATCGACGCCGACGCCGATCGCCGCCCCCACGCCGGCGTAGAACAGCGCCGCGAGGCCGACCCAGCCCGCGTC
Source organism: Luteitalea sp. TBR-22 (assembly GCF_016865485.1). Classification (NCBI taxonomy): domain Bacteria; kingdom Pseudomonadati; phylum Acidobacteriota; class Vicinamibacteria; order Vicinamibacterales; family Vicinamibacteraceae; genus Luteitalea; species Luteitalea sp. TBR-22. Next base: position 4,288,230 of record NZ_AP024452.1, read on the forward strand.
CTCGGCCGGGGTGTCGCTGGCGAGCGCGGCGACGCCGACCAATCCGGCGCCACACCCCAGCCCGATGAGTGCGCCATTGCCCAGCGAGTCCTGCCGACGCTGTCGAATCGTGGCCACGTCGGCTTCCTGCCAGGCGCGGCGGTCGGGAGTGCCCAGGACGAGTTCGCTGGGCGTGAGCAGGGTGATACGGCCCGTCACTGCCTTGCCGGCGGCGTCGACGATGGTGACGGTCTGACCTTCGCGCACCAGGAGACGCAGTTCACCGAACGAGTGCGCCACGCCCTGGCCGAAGGCGACCGACGCGATCGTCAAGAGCGCCGCGGCGAGCAGCGACGCACGCAGGTGGGTCTGCATGGGAACCTCCCGCCCACGGAAGAGCAAGAGCCGTACCGTCGGGACATGGGCGCGGGAATGCGGTCTCCACGCGGCCGGTCCCGCCAGTGACGGCGATTCCCCGCTGGCGCGAAGGATTCCCCGGCGGCCGGCTGTGCAAGAATCCGCGCACGATGCCGCCCCGCGTGCCAGCCCTCCTCGTCGGCCTGCTCCTCGCCTCACCGGTGTACGCGCAGGCCCCCGACGTCGTCCACCTGTTCAACGGCAAGGACCTGTCGACGTTCACCACCTGGCTGGTCGACGACCACCGCGAGGATCCCGATCGCGTGTTCACGGTGGTCGACGCCATCGACGGCGCCCCGGCCATCCGCATCAGCGGGCAGAAGTACGGCGGCATCGCCACGCGCGAGGAGTTCGAGTCGTACCACCTCGTCGTCGAGTTCCGGTGGGGCGCGGTGACGTGGGCGCCGCGCAAGGCGCTGGCGCGCGACAGCGGCATCCTGGTGCACTGCCAGGGGCCGGACGGCAACACGAAGCCGGACTTCAACGGCCCGTGGATGCGGTCGATCGAGTCGCAGATCATCGAGGGCGGCGTCGGCGACTTCATCCTCGTGGCGGGCAGCGACGCGAGCGGCGCGCGGTTGGCGCCGGAGATGACGGCGACCGTCTCGCCCGACCGGCTGGGGCAGTTCCGCTTCGACCCGCAGGGCGCGCCGCGCCTGTTCACCAACGGCCAGCGGATCAACTGGTCGGGCCGCGACGTCGACCGCGGCAGTGCGCCGATCGGCTTCCGCGGTGTCGCCGACGTCGAGGGCCACGGCGCCGAGTGGACGCGCCTCGAGGTCATCGTCGAACCCGAGCGGATCACCAACATCGTCAACGGACACGTCGTCAACGTCGGCACCAGGCCGAGCCTGACGCGCGGCAGGATCATGATCCAGTCCGAAGGTGCGGAGATCTACTTCCGCCGCGTCGACCTGTATCCCCTGCCCGGAGCACGCCGTCGGTAGCCCCCCCGATCCGCGATCCGCGAGATCAATATTTCCCGATTGTGATTTCTCGCGCCCTTGTCGCACCTCGGAGCTCGGGCGTAAGGTGGCTCCAGTACCGCCGGTGCCACCCCTCCGAGGGACACCAGCCAGGGCGGGAGGAGCGATGAACGAGGGTGATCCACCGTACGAGTCGGGGCGCGACGGGTGCCGCACGTGACACCGGTCGAGCCGCACGCCGACACCGTCAGGGCTGACACGTAGCCACCGTCACATGGGCCCGCTGCCCATCCGGCTTCTGCCGAACACGGACCGAGGCACCTGTCATCCCGGCGGACCACCGCTGAACGTCGCAGGACTGCGAGGTGCTGATGCCGCAGGACACACCACCGGAAGTGAGGGCCGCGTAAGCCGATGACGACCATCATCTGCTTGCGTGGGATGCATCCCCGGTCACGCTGACGTCGGACGCCGCGACCCCGAGGCCACATGCGCCTCACCGGCAGCTGCCGACCGCCCATGACGACCACGGCAGCGCGACCCGGCCCCGAACGACAGGTACGAGAAACCCACCAGGTCTCACACCGGCCCGGCGCCATCCTCTGGCCCCGGGCCGATTCATTGTGAATGCCGCGATGCCGGAATGCCGGGAATGCCGAGGTAGGGCAAAGCGGCCTCGGTTGAAGTCGTAGCCGTCGACCTTCAGGTCGATGGTCAGTGATCTCCCCGGACGATCGATCATCGACCGCACCGGGATAGAAGTGTCCTGATGCGCCACGACGCTCCCCCGCCGCGCCCGACCCGCGCGCAACTGCTCGCCTCGGCCGGTCGCCGCATCCCGGACCTGATCGCGCGCGACCTCGACGTGCTGTTCTGCGGCATCAACCCGGGCCTGTACTCGGCGTTCACGGGCCTGCACTTCGCCAGGCCGGGCAACCGGTTCTGGCGCGCCCTGCATGAGGGTGGCCTCACGCCGACGCTGTTGCAGCCCTGGCAGCAGCAGGCGCTGCTCGCCGCGCGCCTCGGCATCACCAACCTGGTCATGCGGGCCACGGCCACCGCCGCGGAACTCGACGACGACGAACTGCGTGCCGGCCGACTGGCGCTCGAGAAGAAGGTGCGCCGCTACAGGCCGCTGGTGGTGGCGGTGGTCGGCATCGGCGCGTACCGCGTCGCCTTCGACCGCCCGAAGGCCGTCATCGGCCCGCAGCCGGAGACGCTCGCTGGTGCGCGGCTGTGGGTCGTGCCGAACACGAGTGGGCTCAACGCGAACCACCAGGCGGCGGACTTCGCCGAAGCGTTCGGGGCGCTGGCCCGTGCCGTGGACGACCTTCGTCGCCAGGTGTAGCCGTCGCGCTTACGCGACGGCTCGCCCACCTTCCGAGCGTAGGCGTCGACCTTCAGGTCGACGGCTGGTGATGCACCGGCAAATGAACCGGGGAAGCGCGCGACCTGCCTTCCCCCTCCCAGAAGAGACAGACTGCGGCCTGGCGGCTCGCGCGCGCTTCCCCACTCCAACGACGGACAGGGCGCAGGCTTTCCCGGCGCCCTGTCAACAGTCCTCACCATACGAACAGCCACCCACGCTGCAGGGACGCCATGTCGCGACACCCGCACGACAAGTCACTACAAGGACGCGTCCACCGAGTAGGCGCTGGCCGACAGTGCCTACAGTGCTCTCGCAAGAGCTGGGCGCGCCGCTCGGAAAGTGATCCACTCGCCGCTCGGAAAGTAGACCACCTGAGGGTCCAGTGAGCGGGCTTGCCGGCGGGCGCGGCGCCGGGGTCCGCTGGAGAGGATGCTCAGGATGGATCAGGTGCATGTGATCCGACACAAGGTGCTGGTCGAGGGGCGCACGCAGCGGGCGGTCGCGCGGGAGCTGGGGGTCTCGCGCGTGACGGTGAAGAAGTACCTGGCGCAGGCGGCGCCGGTGCGGCACGAGGCGCAGCCGCGGCCGCGGCCGGTGAGCGAGGCCGTCGGCCCGCGCATCGCCGCGCTGCTGGCGGAGTCGCCGCGGTGGACGACGGCCAAGCAGCGGCTGACCGCGACGCGCCTGCACCAGCTGCTTCGCGCCGAGGGGTACGCGGTGGGCGTGACCGTGGTCAAAGAGGCGGTGGCCGAGTGGAAGCGCCAGCAGCGCGAGCCGCTCGTCCCGCTGACGTACCGGGCGGGCGAGCTAGCCCAAGTCGATTTCTTCGAGGTTGTCGTCGACGTCGCGGGCGTGCGTCGGAAGGCCTGGCTCTTTCTGCTGCGGCTGATGTACTCCGGCCGGGACTTCGGCTGGATCTACGAGCGGCAGGACCAGATCAGTTTCCTGGACGGGCACGTCCGCGCGTTTGCGCACCTGGGTGGCGTGCCGGCACGGATCGCCTACGACAATCTCAAGCCGGCGGTGGCCAAGATCCTCGCCGGCCGCGAGCGCGCGCTCACGCTGCGCTTTGCCGCGCTGGTCTCGCACTACCTGTATGAGCCGAGTTTCTGTCGGCCCGGCGTCGGCCACGACAAGGGCGGCGTCGAAGCGCGGGGCAAGGCGGTGCGCCTGCAGGCGCTGACGCCCATCCCGTCGGCCGACTCGCTCGACGCGATCAACACGGCGCTGCTGGCGCAGCTCGATGGCCGTGTCGACACGCGGCGCGCCGGCACCACCGAGACCATCGCCGCACGCTTTGCCGAGGAAGCGCGCCTGCTGTGGCCGCTCGACGTGCCGTTTGTCGCCGAGGCGCCGACGACGGTCAGCATCTCGCCGCGGGCCCTGGGCAAGGTGCACGGGGCGTGGTACTCGGTGCCGTGCGAGTGGGCCGACCTGGATCTGGTCGCGTGGGTGGGCGCGACGACGGTGACGATCGTGGGCCGCGAGGGCACGCGGATCACGCATCCGCGCCAGCCCTTTGGCGGCCGCTCGATCGACTACCGCCACTACCTCCGCGCGCTGGCGACCAAGCCCAAGGCGGTGCGGGAGATCCTGCCCGATCTCCTGCGGGATCTCGGCGCGCCGTTTCCGGCCGTGTGGGATCAGCTCGTCGCCGATCACACGCCCCTCGATGCGGCGCGGCAGCTGGCCACGATCCTCGGGGTGCTGACGGCCGAGGGCGCGTCGGCCGTGATCCCTCGCCTTGAGGAAGCGCTGCGGACCGGCGCCCCGGTGCGACTCCCGCGGCGCGCCACGCGCGCCGTCGCCCTCGACGACGAGGCGCTGCCCGCGACGCTGCGCGACATCGAGGTCGCCAGCGGGATCGCCGCCGATTACGACCAGTGGCTCCAGGACGGTGCCGCATGAGTGCGCCGACGATCACGCGCGATCTCGTCGTGGCGCATACGCGCGCCCTGAAGCTACCCGGGGTCGCGCGGCACTTTGAAGCGCTCGCCCGGCAGGCCCAGGAGGCGCACTGGACCTACGAGGACTACCTGCACGAGGTGCTCAGCGCCGAGCAGGTCTCCCGCCATGAGTCGGTGATCCGCCAGCGGCTCCGCGAGGCGCGCTTCCCCGAGGTGAAGATGCTCGACACCTTTGACTTTGCGTCGGCCGAGGGCCTCAACCCCGCCCAGATCCAGACCCTGGCCCGCGGCGAGTGGGTGACGCGCCCCGAGAACCTGATCCTCGCCGGCCCGATCGGCACGGGCAAGACGCATCTGGCGATCGCGCTGGGCGTCGAGGCCACGCGGCAGAAGCGACGCGTGCTGTTTGCCCGTGCCGCCGACCTGGTGCGCCAGCTGCTCGAGGCCCGCGACGCACGCGAGCTCGGGCGCCTGCAGCGGCGGCTGCTCACGCAGGACGTGCTGATCATCGATGAACTGGGCTTCGTCCCGTCTGATCGGGTCGGCGGTGAACTGCTCTTCAACCTGCTCGCCGATCGCTACGAGCGTCGGGCGACGGTCGTGACGACCAACCTCGCGTTTGCCGAGTGGGTCACCGTCTTTGGCGGCGACGAGAAGCTGACCACCGCGCTGCTCGATCGCCTCGCGCACCACGCGACGGTGATCACCACCAAGGGCAAGAGCTATCGCATGAAGAAACGGAGAACCAGCGCCGCGTAGCGCGGCGCACGGCCTGCAGCCGACCTAGCCCCTCAGAGCGGGGGCCAGGTCGCCCGCAGGCCGTCAGGACCACCCTCGCACCGAGGGCGGGGCAGCGGGCCTACCGGCTCGCTCCGCGTACAATCGAGGCCCCTCGGGTGGATCACTTTCCGAGCGGCCGACTGGTCTACTTTCTGAGCGGCGCCCGCAAGAGCTACTGAATCTTGGTGGCAACCAGATTGGTACCCGCGGCCAGGGGAGCCCCCGGCGCATCGACGTAGATCGCCTCCTCGACGACGATCTGTGGAATCGGCGCGCCGGCAGTCGCCCCAAGAGCCTCCACGACAATGCCAAACGACATCCGGTCCGTGATCCCGCCAAAATCCGGTCCGATCGCCGCATTGGTGCGTGATTGTGGAAGCAACGTGTAGGTTCTCTCCGCTTGCTCTCCGTCGGGGAACATTATCGTGACGCGAGCCAGTCCTGGCGTGGACGAGGTGTTGGCGATCAAGACGTACGTCTGCACGTTCAAGGGGCCACCGGTCTGCCCGAAGGCCATGCCCCACTTCGTACCCGACTCGGTGGCGCCAGACGAGTTGTGGGCTTCATGCCAGGACGCCCCATCACCCGGCCACCACATGGCGCGTTCCACGATGATCGGAACGCCATTGACCGATTCGAGCCGCATGGCAAGGGCGACATCAGCCAGGGGATAGCCCCCCACACCAGGAATCTGCTCCATATCGACCCATATGCCAGACCTGGACGAGGCTGGCGCCGTAATGCGCTTCGAGAACGTCCGGCCATCGTCAAGGAGGTACGTCACCTGTACGTCGGCAGCGATGCTGTTCGGATTCGCGATGAGCACGAACTGATCGAAGAACGGCCCGGTTCGCCCTTCCGCGAGGAACCAGCGCGCGGCCGGCGCAGTGACGCCCATGCTCTCGTGCCCGGCGTTGAACGTTCGTCCCTGGTTGCTGCGGTACATCGCTCGCTCCACGATGAGTGGCGTGCCGTTGATGGACTCGATGACGGCACTGACCTCGGCGGCGGCAAGTGCACGCCCAAGGCCGGGGAACTCCTCGACGTTGACCCAGATGGTGGTCCGCGACTGAGGAGCGAGCCCGTACTCTTTCACGAGGGGAACGCCGCTGGTTCGCAGATAGCGAATCCTGGCTGTCACTGCCGTGCTGGAGGGGTTCTGCACCAGATAGAACAACTCGAAGCCACTGTGCGTGGCGCCTTCCGCAAGGTACCAGGTGGCCGACGGCACGACCGCGGCTTTCTCCGCATGTGCCCCGTACAGGCCGTGGCCTCCACCTCCCCAGGTCATGATTCGATCCACGACGAGTGGTTGCGACGCGGTAACCACCGTTGAGAACTCCGCGTTCCACAGACCATACTCGCTCGGCCGGAAGCCGGCAGGGGACTGAGCGGGCACGAACACGGGGACCGTCAGCGGCGGCTGGCCTGTCTGCTGGAACGTCACATCGGCCACCGTGTCGGTGTCGGTGGGGTTGAGCAGCGCAATGATCGTATCGAAGAAGGACGACGTGGCGCCCTCGGCCAGGTACCGCGTAAGTACGCCGGATTGTGTCACGCTGACCATCCGGCCCGCTACCGTCACGGTGGCCGTCCGTGGGAATCCCGCCGTGGTCGGCGCCGCGGTGAGCGTGAGCGTACCGCTCCCTGTTCCACTGGCGGGGCTCACGGTCAGCCACGCCGCGTCGCTGTTGGCCGTCCACTCGGCGCCCGTAGGCGTGCTGGTGAGCGTGAGCATCTGGCTACCGCCGCTCGCGCGCGCGTTCCAGGCAGATGGCGTGACGCTGAACGTGGGAGCGCCGGCCTGAGTGACGGCCAGTACATGCCCGGCAATGGTCACGGAAGCCGACCGTGCCGTCCCCGTGCTATTGGCGGTTGCCACGATTGTCACCGCGCCACTACCCATCCCGCTGGCAGGACTCACAGTCAGCCAGGCGGTGCCGCTGAAGGCCGACCAGGTCGCACTGCTGACAGTGGCAGAGACCGTGACCGTCTGGCTGCCCCCGGCCCCAGGCGCCGCCCAGCTGCCAGGTGCCAACGTGAACGATGGTGTCTGTACGCTCGGAGTGGCAAACACATAGGCGGCCCCCGAGAAGGTCGCCTGTGTGTTCGCGGGATCGCCGTTCACTCCCGTGGCGGAACTGTCGTCTCCCTCGACCCCGACCACGATCGTGCCGTCAGCAATGGCCAACGCCGCGCCGAAAGCGTCTGCACTCCCGACCCAGGTCCTCTCAAAGACGTGACCTCCCTTCAGGTACTCACGCTGTGCCCACGTGCTCCCATTCCGAATGAAGGTATAGACCGCACCCGACGAGGCGGCGCTATTGTCTGCCTGGTTCCCGTTGACCCCGGTCGCAGCACTGTCTTCGCCATCGGCGCCAACGGCGAGGACGTCGCCCCAGATGGCGACGGCCACACCGAAGCGATCGGTGACCTCGGAATTGGACGCCTTCAGGTAGGCCTGCTGAGACCATCTGCCGGCCGCGCGTACGAACACGTAGGCGGCGCCCGCAAACGAGGCGTTGTTGTCGGCTTGGTTCCCGTTCACGCCGTCGGCGGAACTCCCTTCTTGCGGAGCGCCGACGACAACCGTGTCTCCCCAATTGGCGACTGCGCCGCCAAATGCATCGCCTGCGCCGGTGTTGGACGCCTTCAGGTATGCCTGCTGCGTCCAGACCGCCCCTTCCCGGACGAACACGTACGCGGCTCCCGACTCCATCTTCGACAGGTCCTGCGCCCATTGGTCGCCGTTCACGCCGGTCGCGGAACCGGCTTCACTGTAGGCGCCTACGACAAGCGTGTCTGCGTGAACGGAGACGGCGTTCCCGAAGTAGGCATGCTCCTGCGCGTTGGATGCCATCAGCTGAGCCTGATGGCTCCATGTCATCCCGCTCCTTAGGAATACATGGGCGACGCCCCCATTCCACAAACCGTGGCTGCCTCGTCCTCCGGACGCACCGACGACGATCGTTTCTCCAGAGATGGAGACCGCGGCACCGAAGTTGCTCCAGCTGTTGGTGTAAGACCCCTTCAGGTATGCCTGCTGACGCCAGGTGGTCCCCGTGCGGACGAACACGTAGGCCGCGCCAGCGTCTGCGACGCTGTTACTGGTTTGGTCACCATTCACCCTGGTGGCGGCGCTGTCCTCGGCATGGGCGCCGATCACGATGGTGTCGCCGTCGATGGCCACGGCAGAGCCGAAGGAGTCGCCGGCCTGCGTGTTCGATGCCTTCAGGTAGGCTTGCTGCGTCCACGTCGCACCCGTCCGCACGAACACGTAAGCCGCGCCTGACTCCTGCGCGCGATCGTCGAGTTGGGCCCCGTTGACGCCCGTTGCCGCACTGTCGTCGCCGACGGCACCGATAACCACGGTGTCCCCGGAGATGGCCACTGAACGACCAAAATAGTGGTTGGACTGAGTGCTCGACGCCTTCAGATAGGCCTGCTGGGCGAGCGGGTCCACGGTGATGGGATACAGCGCGTCAGTATCATCGAGGCGGAGTCGGAGCGCATCGGGCGGCTGCTGCACAAATGTCGCCGGCAGACTCCTACCTCTGGCATCGACAACCGACAGCCCTGCGTAACGCGCTACCACATCGCCAGCGGTGTTGATAAAGGCTACGTCCTTGCCGGCTGCTTCGAGCCGAGGCCGGAGGTCGCCCCGCACTTTCAGATCGAACTCGACTGCGCCTACTCCGTCAGGCGCTCGGTGCAGGGTGTAGCCGTGCTCCAGTCCTCGCGCGTCGTTCACGTACCACTCGTCCAGCGCACTACCCCAGCGGTAGCTTAGCCGCTGCCCCTCGGACGTCACTGTGACCGGCGCGTCGACCTCGGCCAGCGAGTGTAACCTGCCCCACGCGCGTAGTTCGAGCCCCCAGGACCACGTCCGATCCTCAGGTTGGACTGTGAATCCGCGACCGTCGAAGTGCGTGGTCCAGTGCTGGGCACGGTTGCGTGCCAGATAGGCGCCACGCTTCGCCGGCACGACCGCATCGCCTGCCCTTTCGTGAGCCTCGAGCAGCGCTGACCAGTCGTCCGAGGACAGCCCTGCCACCCGGACCGCCGACGGAACTGTGACTGTCGCCCCCCTCGCGGCCCGGGTGGGCGCGGCACGGAGGCTCGGCAGCCCGGACGGGATGGGCTTCAACCCATGCCAACCGCCCTGTGTGATCGCCAAACCGAGGGCGCACGTGACCACCGCGTAGAAGCTTCTGCTCATGTCCCCTCCTCACCGGAGCCTGGACTGGCCACCTCGGCCGGTTCGGAAGGGCAATCGACCGCGGAGGGCGTGCGCAAGACGACACAATCGAGGTCTCACCCGCGTCAACTAGCGACATCTGTGTGACTGACGCACCTTGACGCGATCGTTGCAGGCCGCGCCGGCTCCTGCGGCCCAGCTAGCACTGGCGCCAATGCACCTGCGGCCACATGCAGACCGGCCGCCCGTGTTGGGCGAGCGGCCGGGTGTTCCGGTGATTGGGCCGCTCAACCCTGTTGCGGACTCATGGCGTCTTGAAGTACAACGGTGTCGTATAGCCAGAACATCCCGCGGCGTTGCACGCGGCGACGTTCCACTTGTACGTTCGACCTCGCGTGAGCGAGGCAGTGTACGAGGTGCCGGTGACGTACGTATCCACCACGAGCGTGTTCGTTGTCATATCTCTGATGCCGATGCCGTGACTGGTCGCCCCACTGGAACTCCCCCAGCTGACCGTCACCACGTTACTTCCCATCGTCGGGCCTGGGCTCGTGGTCCATCCTGGACTTGGGCTCGTGGGGGTTGTCGGTGCCATGAGAACGCTCGGGGTGGTGAAGTACAGTCCCGTCGTGTACAACGAACACCCGGCCGCATTGCACGCCGAGACGTTCCATCGGTATGTGCGGCCGGCCGTCAGCAAGGCGGTGTGCGAGGTTCCGGTCACGTAGGTGTCGACCACGAGCGCGTTGGTGGTCATATCGCGGATGCCGAGACCGTAGGAGGTCGCGCCGCTGGAGACGCCCCACCCCACCGTAACGTTGCTGCTTCCCATGGTGGGCCCGGGGCTGCTCGTCGATCCTGGGCTCGGGCCGCTCGGGACCGATGGCGCGGCCAGCGCGGTCGGGGTCGTGAAGTACAGCGCGGTCGTGTACAACGAACACCCGGCACTGTTGCAAGCTGCGGCGTTCCAGCGATACGTGCGCCCCGACGAGAGGCTCGAGGTGTACGAGGTGCCCGTCACGTACGTGTCCACCACCAGCGCGCCCGTCGACACATCCAGAATCGCCACGCCGTAGTTGGTCGCACCGCTCGACGCGCCCCAACCGATCGTCACCGTGCTGCTTCCCGTCGTGGGCCCAGGACTGCTGATCGACCCGGGACTCGGGCTCGTGGGCGTCGCCGGCTTGGTCGGCGTACTCCCACTCGTCGGCGTCGTGAAGTAGAGGACGGCGGTGTAGCTCGAACACCCGGCACTGTTGCAGGCCGCCACGTTCCACCGGTATGTGCGCCCCGACGAGAGGCTCGCCGTGTAGGAGGTGCCCGTCACGTACGTGTCCACCACCAGCGCGCCCGTCGACACATCCAGGATCGCCAGGCCGTAGTTGGCCGCGCCGCTCGAGGCGCCCCACCCCACGGTGACTGAATTGCTCCCCGCTGTTGGGCCAGGACTGCTGGTGGACCCGGGACTCGGGCCCGTGGGCGTCGCGGGCTTGGTCGGCGTACTCCCACTCGTCGGCGTCGTGAAGTAGAGGACGGCGGTGTAGCTCGAACAGCCGGCACTGTTGCAGGCCGCCACGTTCCACCGATATGTGCGCCCCGACGAGAGGCTTGCGGTGTAGGAGGTGCCCGTCACGTACGTGTCCACCACCAGCGCGCCCGTCGACACATCCAGAATCGCCAGGCCGTAGTTGGCCGCGCCGCTCGAGGCGCCCCACCCCACGGTGACCGAACTGCTCCCCGTTGTTGGCCCAGGACTGCTGGTGGACCCGGGGCTCGGGCCCGGGGGCGTCGCGGGCTTGGTCGGCGTGCTCCCACTCGTCGGCGTCGTGAAGTAAAGGACCGCGGTGTATCTCGAACAGCCGGCACTGTTGCAGGCCGCGACGTTCCACCGGTACGTGCGCCCCGCGCCGAGGTTGGCGGCATAGGCGGTTCCGGTCACGTGCGCGTCAACGACAAGGACATCCGTTCCCGAATCACGGACCACGACGTTGTAGCTGGTGGCCCCTGACGAAGCAGCCCAGGCTGCCGAGAAGACGTTGCTCGCCAGAGTCGGCCCCGGGTTGGCTGTCGCGCCAGGACTGGCACCACCAGGGGTCGCTGGCGTGGTCGTCTCGGCTGGAGTCGTGACGTACAACATGGGCGTCGGCGCGGAGCATCCCGCCGCGTTGCAGGCCGCTACATTCCACCGATAGAGGCGCCCGGTGCTCAGCGGCATCGTATAGGCGGCTCCGATCACTGACGTGTCGACCACGGTCGCTCCGGACGTCATGTCGACGAGCGCGAGCTGGTAGGTCGAGGCTCCAGTGGACGCGCCCCAGGTCATCGTCACGGCGCGGGTGCCAAGTAGGATCCCCGGAGCTGCCGTGGTACCCGGCGTCGCCCCGGCCGGCGTGGCAGGAACGGCGGCAGTGGTCCGCGTGGTGAAGTACACGGGAGCGGCGTAGGGAGAGCATCCCGCCGAGTTGCACGCGTTCGCGTTCCAGCGGTACTGTCCCCCCGCTCCGAGGTTGATCAGGTACCCAGGATCGCTGACTGTCGTGCTGACCACGAGCTGATCAGTGGTGAAATCGCGGACCGCCACGCCGTACCAGGTGGCGTCCGACGTCGCCTCCCAGGCCAGCCGTACCAGGGTGGTGTCGGTCGTGGGTCCCGGCGTCGATAAAGCTCCCGGGGTCAACCCTACAGGTGTCGAAGGGGCCGCTACATCGGTCGTCAGGAACTTCCGATCATCGCCAGTCGCTCGACCTGCGCTGTTGACTGCAACCACGCGGAAATGATGCTCAGTACCGGCAGGCAGTCCCGTGAGGCGCGTCGATACGGCCACAGCACTGTGCCCCGACCCGATGAGCACCGGGGGGGTCGCCTTCCCGTACGCGTTCGTCGCGCCCCACTCGAAGTGTACGTTGGTGGGCAGGCCGTTCGGCGTGACCATGGCAGCCAGGGCGGCATCGGACTTCGTGACGGAGTTCGGGCTTGCCGTAATGGCGACCGGCACATTGCTGACGTCCCCCTGGACGTTCAGGGTGAAGGACGAGGTGCGCACGGTGGCTCCAGCACGACCAACGACGGTGATCGTGAATGAGCCCTTGGGTGTCGCCTCGTTCGTCGACACCTGCAACACCCTCGCCCCTGTTCGAGCGCCGGCCGCGAATCGCGAGGTGGGCTTGAAGCGAGTCCCCGGTAAGCTCTGCCCACCGGGTATTCCCTCGACACTCAGTGCCACTTCCGAACTCATGCCGGCCGCGGACTCGAGCAGGACCGACAGTTCCGCCGTCGCGCCTGGCCTCACTGTCACTGACGACGGCGACGCAGTGAGGCTGAAGTCGCCCGTGACGCTCGCATTCGCCGAAGCGGTGCGGCCGACTTCGATGGCTCTCCACCCGTGCTTGGCCCACCATGACCTGGCGTCTGTCTTGTGGTGCCATGCTCTCAAGAATGTCTCGAGCTCGAATGCTCGGCTCTTCGCATGCTGGATGTTGGCAACAGTCCTGCCGCCATCGTGCACGATGATGGTGCCCTTGGGATGTGTAGGCGTGGGCGCCGTGATGCCAATCACCAGCATGTAGTGCCCAAGATCCGTCTCTCCTGATTCTGGAAAGTCTATTTCATTCAATCTCGTCGAGTCGGCAGGCCAAGTCACTTGTGGGTAGAGCAGAACGATCAACGGGTGCCCTTGCTCGAGCGCGCGCACTATTTCCTCGGCGTTGACGGAACGATCCCAGCTCGGCACTCCACGCACTTGCATTTGACTGACCAGTTGGTCAGGATCCACTGCCCCGCCACATTCCCACGCCTTGCCGGTTCCGAGCACGATCGATTTGACGAGGTCGTTCGACACGCTGCCCAGCTTCTTGTAGTGGGCAATCGCCATGGCAGCAGTGTTGTGTCCGCATGTCCCGTTGATGTTCCTCAGTGCCCCAGTGCTGCCGCAGGTATCGTTCTGCATCCCGAACTGCGACCGCCATGGAACGTCCGTGAGGATGACGTCCTTCGAAGCCACGCCAAACGACGCAAGGGCTTCGGGAAAACTGGCCGTCGCAGCCTGGACGACGCTTGCGCCACCGTCCTCATCGTCGCCATCGAGCGATATCGACCCGTCCACTTGCGGCGAGTCACCAAGAACACCGGCCATCACCTCATCTCTGAGGACGGTGCCTAGCGCGTTGGTCCCTGCCGCCCACTTCTGGCCGGCAGCGTCCCAATACATGGCACGTTCGACGACGATGTTCGCTGGCGACGGCCCTGTTGATTCGATGAGCGCACCGAACCGCCGGCCGTCAGCGTCGGGGAACACGACGCCCACGGGCACATTGAAGCGGCTGCGAGCGGCGACGCCGGTGAACTCCTGGACCGATACGCGCCCGTCATCGAACAGCAGTGAGACCCTGAGCGTCGCAGGCGTGTCGGAGACGTTGGCGATGAGGTAGTACGTCTCCACCGTTCGTGCCTTGTCGACCTCACCCTCGGCGACGGCCCAGCGGGTCCCCGCCGCCGTTGCACCTGCAGAGTTATGAGCCTCGTACCACCCGCCCTCGGGCCACCACATGGTTCTCTCGGCTACGAGCGGAACCCCGTTTGTGGAACGTATGGTCGTCGACACCGATGTGGAGGCGAGCTTCGAGTCCTCGAGATCGACCCAGATGTTGAAGCGGCTGTTTGGCGCGATGGTGTACTGCTTGGGAATCACCTCGCCGGACGGCAGAAGGAAATTGGCTTCGACCAGAGCAGACCTGTCGGAAGGATTGGCCAATAGGATGAAAAGATCGAAGAACGTGCCTGTGGCGCCCTCGGCGAAGAACCACTCCGTGGCCGGCTCCGTGATGCCGGCGCTCTCGTGGCCAGCGCCGAACGGCTGACCTGGGGCATCCGCATACATCGCCCGCTCGACGATGATGGGCATGTTGTTGAGTACTTGGAACACCGCCGACACGGCCGTGTCGGAGAGCGCCTGACCGAGCCCAGGGAACTCTTCGAGATCCACCCAGATGTTGCCGCGTGAATTGGGCGGCAGCGTGTATATCTTCTCGATCGGGGAGCCCGATGGCCGGAGGTATCTCACCAGCACCTGTGCATCTGATGCGTTGGGGTTTTGAATCAGGTAGAAGAGGTTGAAGGGGCCCTGGGTAGCGCCCTCCGCCAGGTACCACTTGAGAGCCGGTGCCCGGACTCCGGTCTCGGCATGAGCGCCATACGCCTGGTTCTTCTCCCACCACATCATCCTGTCGACGACGAGGAATTGGTCGGACTCGATTCGAGTGGAGTACTCGGCGTTCTCCAGCCCGCCCACAACTCGAGGCTCGACCGTGACCCTCGTGCGCGCGGGCACGTAGACGACGAGCGAGATGGCGGCCTTACCCTGCTGAAGGAAAGACACGGTCGCGTTGGTGCCGACGGTACCCGGGTTCAGGAGGGCGATTCTCGTGTCGAAGAACGCCGAGGTGGCGCCCTCGGCCAGGTACACCGTGTGAACCGCCCAGGCGCTTGCGACCTGCTCCGCACCCGGCGGGGTCAGGGCCCCGCCCGGGTCATCCTGTGCGTCACTGACGCCGACGCAGGTTGCCAGTGCAAGGGCGGTCAGGACGAGGCGACCGACGTGCTTGCGTAACCTGCCGAAGCGGCGATCGACGCAAGGCTGCTGCGAGGCGGCATGCTCATCACGAGCGTCACGCACCGCCGCGATCGCGATGATGTGCCTCGTGGCCGTCCTGTATGTACCACTCATGGCTGTCCCTCCACGACTGTGCGGCCCCCCCCGCGCGGGAACGCGGCGTCCCCATGAGGACATCGGCCCCTGCTGGGAACACCGGATGCGACAAGCTGCGCATGGGGCGCGACAAGATGCGACGCTCGTCGCCAGGTCTCAGCGGTGATGCAGGTGGGTGGCGACGCAGGACGGGCCTGTTGCTCTCGAGCGGGCGACGCATCGGCAGGCATCAGGCCGCGGTTGCCCACGCCAGGCACAGAGGGAGCCATCTGGCCGATGGCTCCGCGAGATAGGCCACTGAGAACTGCCGGCCCACGAGCCTGTGCCGGTCAACGCCGTGTCATCCGAAAGGTGCAGTTCGGCCCGCCTCGACAGGTTCCCTCGACGATCCTCGGTGGACGGGTCAAAACCGGCCATTTCGTGGACGTCCAAAACCGGCCATTCCCGCCGGGCGTCGAGACGGTCTGAGTTCTACTGCGCGGCTGCCTCCGGACGCAAGTCGGTGTGCACCTTGGTTCGCCAGCTGCGGGGGCCGCACTTGAGCACGTGGGCGTGGTGCAGCAGGCGATCGAGCAGCGCCGTGACGGCGGCGGTGTCGCCGAGCAGCTTGCCCCAGTCATCGACCGGCCGATTGGACGTCAGCAGCGTCGAGGCGCGTTCGTAGCGCCGCATGATCACCTCGAGCAGGTCCTCGGCGGCCGTGTGCGGTAGCTTGCGCATGCCGAGGTCGTCGATGATCAGCAGCGGCACGGTGGTCAGCTCCAGCATCAGCGCTTTGCGCGTCCCTTCCACGCTGGCCTCGGTGATCTCCTCGAGCAGGATGTGCGCTTCGCGATACAGCACGCGATAGCCCTGCAGGATGGCCGCACGCCCGATGGCCTGCGCGAGATGGCTCTTGCCGGTGCCGGGCGGGCCGAGGAGCAGCACGTCTTCTCGCTGCGCCACGAAGCGCGCGGTGGCGAGCTCGTGGATCAGCGCCTGCGGCATCTTCCGGTTGAAGCCAAAGTCAAAGGTGTCGAGGGTCCGCTCGGCATCACGAAAGCCGGCCTGCTGCAGCCGGCGTGCGAGGAGCCGGTCCTGGCGGCGCAGCAGCTCGTCGCCGACCAGCGCCGAGAGCAGATCGATCGGGGCCTGGCGTTCCTGCTGCGCCTGGCGCAGGCGGGCCTCGAGGACATCGGCCATCCCGGAGAGGCGCAGCTTGCGCAGGGCGGCATCGAGTTCGGGCAGCGTCATGTGGGATCTCCTGTGGTGCGATCGATCAGATCGCGATAGACGGTCAGTTGACGGATCAGCGGGTCGACCTGCCGCAGCGTGAGCGGCGGCCGTCGCTCCAGGTAGCGGCGGAGGAAGCGGTAATTGAGGACGCGCAGCTCGAGCGCCGCCTTGGCCGCGTCCTCGAGGGCGATCGGGCCGTAGCGCTTCGCGAGGGCGAGCGCGCCGAGGATGCGGCGTGTGCCGGCCGCGCCGTCGTGCGTGTGGATGTGCGTGCACAGCGTGTGCAGCGCGGGACCGATCCGGCGGGCGCGCGCCAGGAGCGCGAGCGTCGTCGCCGGCGTCTTGGCGGGCCGGTCCGCCTCCGCGATGCGGTGATGCCCCCGCGGCCCACGCACATGCTCGCGCAGCAGTTGGCCGTCGAGCGTGAGCAGGCGCACGACCCCATCGGTCCACTGCACCTGGACACGCTGGCCGATCCAGCCGGGCGGCGCCGAGTAGTAGGCGGCCTCGACCTCGACGCAGCCATCGAGATGCACGGTGCGCGTGCCGTACCGGTAATAGCGAAACGGCGTGACGGGAAGCGCCTGCAGCACGGGCTGCTCCTCGGCAAACATCGCGGCCACCTGCCGCTTCGTCGTGCCGTGGATGCGGGTGTCCGCCCAGTGGGCCGTCCAGCGATCGAGGTAGGCCTGCGCGTCCTCGAGGGACTCGAAGCGCTGCCCCTTGAGCGGCGTCTGCTTCGCGTGGCCGACGCTGCGTTCGACCTTGCCCTTGCGATCGGGATCGCGCACGCGACACGGCAGCGCCGTGACGCCGTAGTGCGCGAGCACATCGCGATAGAGCGGATTGATCGTCGGGTCGTAGACGTCCGGCGTCAGCACGCCTTCGCGCAGGTTGTCGAGGACCAGCACGCGCGGGGCGCCGCCCAGCTGACGAAGCGCCTGCTCGTGCAGCGTGGCCCAGATCGCCGCGCTCGACTGCCACGTGAGGAGGTAGACGGCCTTACGCGAGTAGCCGAGCGTCAGCACAAACAGGCGTGTGCGCCGGTGTTTGCCCCCGCCCGGCGGCCGCACCATCGGCCCCTCGCCGTAATCGACCTGGGCCTCCTCGCCCGGCGCGGTGACGATCACCACGCGCGCCTCCGGCGTCGCGGCACCACGCAGCCGGCCGACGAAGCGCCGGACGCTCGCGTAGCCGGCCGTGAAGCCGTGGTCGTCGACCAGGTCCTGCCAGATCGCGCGGGCGTTCCGCCCGCGACCGACCGCCTCGGTGATCAGGTCGCGGTACGGCGTGCAGGCGCTCGCACTCGAGGCGCGGGACGGTGTGGGGTCGGTGGACACCCCCGTCGGCGAAATGGCCGGATTTGCCGCCGCTTCGCTCGGCGGCGCGGGCGCGTCGGCCCGCGGCCGCCCGCGGCCCCGCACGGCGACACCGGCGGCCCGGAGATAGCCGCTGATGGTCTCGCGGCGCACGCCGGTCGCCTGCTCGATGCGGCGCAGCGACCAGCCCAGGCGCCCCAGCGCCACCACCTGCTGCTGTTTTTGTGGGTCCAAGACGTTCCCCATGGCGCTCACGGACGCACAGGGCGTCCGGGCGCGGTTCACGTCTCGGCGCCGGCCTCAGGAAATGGCCGGTTTTGAGGTGTCGCTAAATGGCCGGATTTGGGTGTTCACCGAGGACGATGGACAATGTTTCGTTGGCGGTGCCGCTGAAGCTCAGATCGGCGTAGCCGCCCTCGCCGTTGCATTCGAACTGCTCCAACGAGAAGGCCACGTTCCTGTTAGCGGCCACGCCACCCGGAGGCGTGAAGATGGCCAGCAACGAGTGGCGGCACCCGGCGTTATCACTCCACGAGCCTCTCATCGTGTACCTGTTGTTGCTGGTGCTCTGGATGCTGTCGATCCTCAGGTCGAATGAACTTATGGGCCGTGGGCGGATCGTGGGGAGCGTCGTATGCCCAGACATCGTGCCGACCCATTGGCCAACCAGGGAGCCGACGCTGACCTGCGAGGAGCCGACCGCTGAGTTTGCCCCCGCGGTGGCCTGCACGCTCACCGTGTAGTTGCCCGGCGAACCGTAGGGATGGCTCGCCTGGGGTTGCGTGGACACCGAGGAAGTTCCGTCGCCGAAGTTCCAGGTGAACTGCGTCCCTGAAGGGAATGTGCCCTGAGCTGTGAACTGGAAGGCCGTGAAGAACTGGACGCCTGTGCCGGACGGCTGCACCTGAACACCGTGAACTGCAACAGAGGCGACCGAGGTCGGCGATGTGGGCGTACCTGATTCACTACTCCCGCCGCAGGCGGCGGTAAGCATGCACAGGAGTCCAAGGGCCAGGGCTATGGCGGCGTTCGAAGACTTGCTCATCTCTCCTCCTCGCCGGCCTTCGAGCGAAGAGTCGTCGGGCCGGTCAGGAAGGGCAATCGACGACGCACGTGATGCCACGATGGGACAAGTGACGTCATGGACACGTCACGACGCGCCGGTGGTGGTTCGACGCAGCTTGTCGCAGTGCGACGCAGCTTGTCGCACTGCCGGCGCGGCCAGGCACGCCGATTCGTCCAGCAGTTCCCGTTCCGTCCGCCCACACCCCAGCAACTGGCGGGCCACTCCAGAGACTCTGGCGAGGGAGAGCACGCTGATGAAGACCTACACGGTGGTCCTGAGTACCTTGCTGCTGGTACCGGTTACGGCCGACGATGTCGCCGCCCAAGCACGCGCGTCGCGCGCAGCCTCGTCGCGCAACGCGGCGGCGGTTGCCGCTCCAGCGCCGCCAGCCCCGAAATTGATGAACAACGACGATGTGCTGGGGATGATCACGGCTGGCCTCGACGAAGAAGTGATCGTCGCCGCCATCAGGAAGGCGCCAGGCAACGCCTTCGACATCTCGGCCACTGGCCTCGTGGCACTCAAGAAGGCAGGGGTATCTACCGGGATCGTGCGCGTGATGATCGACCCGACCGCGCCGCCACCAACGCCACCCGCGGCTGCGGCAGTCGTCGCCGCCGCTCCGCCCCCACCGGCCGTCTCGCCCTACCCGACAGAAACCGGCATGTACCTGAGATCCGGGGACAGCTGGAAGGACGTCGAACCGGAACTCGTCAACTGGAAGACGGGTGGGATGCTCAAGTTCATTGCCTCCGGTGGCTTCGCGTCAGCGCACACGAACGGTACCGTGTCCGGGCCACACAGCGCCTACACCGTCGGCATGCCCGGTGAATTCCTGATGGTCACACCGGAAGGGACCGGCATCACTGAGTACCAGTTGCTGGATATGTGGGAGAAGGACAGCCGCCGCGAGTTCCGAGCCTGGAAGTTCGGAGGACTCGGCGCGTCGAGCGGCACGGGCGAGAGCCTCCGCGAGTTCAAGTATGAGAAGGTCGCGTCCCGCACGTACCTGGTAAAGGTCGAGGGCTTGAAACTCGGCGAGTTCGGGTTCCTTGCGCCTGGCGGCGGCGCACCCTTGTCCGGCTCGGGTGCCGGAAAGATCTACACGTTCAACATCAAGTAGCCGTGTGATTCTGGCGGCCGGGCCGCGCGTTGGCCCGGTCGCCCTCCCTCACGGCGGTGGAACACCACGCGCACTCAGTGCACGCCGACGGCAACACCGGTACGCGTCGCACTGGATCCCGTCAACTGCCGCAGCCGACCTCTCCACGCCGTCGCGCGCTCGGGCGCCTCGTCTCGGTCGAACGCGGCGAGAATCCCGTACGACTTGCGCAGCCTATCGCCTGCCTCGTCCCGATCCGATCGTGACGGACGATCGAGGATCTGCTCGATCTGTGGCGCCGCCGCGAGTAGCGCCGACCTCAGGCCGAGGCGGTCGCCCTCGTCGTTGATGGCGAGCGTGCACAGCGAGTCGCACACGCTGCGGCTGCGCTCCTCCCACTCAGGATGGCCAGGCTGGCTCCCAAGGAGGCCCTCGACCAGCGGCAATGCCTCGAACAACCAACCGGCGGTGCGTTGCGGGGCCGACTCCTGGTTCGCGCGCGATGCGGCGTACAGGGCTAGCACGATCGCGGCCTTGACGGCTGGCTCGGATTCGGCGCCCGGGAGTTCCTGCAGCGCGCGCGCCTGATCCAGCGCCTTCTGCCACCAGCCGGTGGCATCCGTGCCGTGCTCCAGCCGCTCGTGCAGCGACAGCCATGCACAGGTCTGCAGCAACGAGACGCGATAGCGAGCCGACTCGGGCGCCTCGGCGACGATGGACTCCTGCAGGCGCACGCTCTCGACGTGGAGTGCCAGGGCGCGTGCCGGGTCGGTGCGGACGTCCAGGCGCCCGAGATCCTCGAGGGTGACGGCAAGGGAATGCCGGCGACGCAGATCGCCTGGCGCCGACGCCGCCAGCGCCGACGCGAGTTCGTGGGCGCGCGTGTACAGGACTCGCGCACGCGCCGCGTCGTGCGGCTTCACGGCATGCGCGAGCCTCGACGACACGTTGACCAGCCACTCGCGGTAGCGCTCGACCTCCGGCGCCCGCGCCGCTTCGCGCTCGGCGATGGCGAGCGCTCGCTCGTAATGCGCGACCTCTCGTCCCGGATGATGATCGGCCGTGTACTCGCCGAGCAGCACATGCACGTGAATGACCGCGCCGCGCTCGTCAACGCTGGCCGCGTGGTCCGTCTCGACGAGGTCGGCAATCGGGGCGAGCGCCGCGAGCAGTTCGCTCGCGCGACGACTCAGCGTCCCCGACGTCATGGTCGCCGGCACGACGACGTTCGCACCCAGGCGGAAGAGCATCCGCCGCGCGTCCGCCGGCCATTCAGTCGCCACCGCTGCCCACAACCGACGCCATCGCTGCACGAGGACCGGACCGAGGTCCGCGTCAGACGACGCGGCAAGCCAGGCACGCCATTCGGCGCGCAGCGGCTTGATGGCTTCCTGATCGGTCATCGCCGACAACCGCGCCAGGAGCGCGGGCGCGTCCGTGAGCGCGTCCAACGCCGCGTTGTGCTGCCCCGCCTGAAGGCCCGCGTCCATCGCCGTCACACTGAGCGCTATTTCTGGTTCGACGCCATCTCGGCGACCGCTTGTCGGCCGGCGCCGGACGAGACCGCGTAACTGCCCCACCCACCCGCCGCCGTCCACTCGCGGATCTCGTACGGCCCCTTGCGCTCCGGGCAATCGCGCGGCATGTGCTTCACCGCGAACCGGCTCGCGCCCTCGTGCTCGTGCCAGTACATGTCGGTGAGCAGGAACTCGGAGATGCGTCCGTCGACGCCGAGGTAGCCGACGGCGTGGCCGTAGTTGTCCTCCCACAGCAGATCGGCGCCATTGGTTCGAAGGCGGCTGATCAGTCGGTAGGGCAGGCCCATCGCCCCCGTCATCTCCAGCGACGGCAGCAAGTGCACCCGATCGGGCACCTGCCCGTCCATCCGGCACTGGAACTCCGGCGCCGACGCCTTCACCACGGTCGGTGGTCCCTGCAGGTCGACGACCGTGAGCGACGCCCGCGCGTGCTCGTTGAGCACCCCACCCGCCACGAGCCGAGGGCCCGCCGGCGTGTCGAGTTCCCCCAGCGAGAGCACCCATCCCGACTGGAACAAGCGCGTGCGGCTCTGCCCCGCGGGGTCGATCTCGATGACGAAGCTGGGCCACCAGAGGCTGTCGACATACGACGCCCACACGCGCTTCGGTCCGGGGCCGCGCGACACCGCGACCGCGCGCAGCTCCCAGGGCCCACGGAACGTCCGGTCGCCGCACTGCACCGAGAACTCCGGCGCCACCGACCACCGCAGCCGCCCATCCTCGCCAAAGGCCATCAGGCGATCGGTCGATGCGGGGATACGCCCGTCGCCGGAGCGCACAGGCACCAGGAACTCGGAGGTGCCATCGCCATCGATGTCCTCGAGCGCGACGCTGTCGGTGTTCGCGCCGTCTTCGCCCGTGGGCGGCCTGTCCTGCGTGGAGCGCACGGAGTGCCCCACGTCGTGACGCCACACGAGGCGGCCGGCACGGTCGTGGCCTTCGATGACTCGCCCCTCGATGTGCACGGTCGTGGCGGTCGCCCCCGACGCGGAGCCAGCGCCGCGACCAATCAGCACGCCAACGAGCAGCGCCGCGGCCGTCGCCCCCAGCCAGACGTACTCGCGCCACTTCGGGCGAGCGGCCGCGGCCGCAACCGGGGCCACGGCCTCGCTGACGACGGTCGGCCCCGCGGGCATGACCGCGGGCAGTCCCGCGTGCGGCCCCTCCTCCACCACGGCACGCGCTGCGATCGACGGCGCTTCGGGTACCGACACGGGTTCAGTGACGTCGCTCGCGACGCCAGACACGATGGCAGGCGGCGCGTCAGGACCGGGTGTCGGGGTACCGGTGTCGGGGCCGTCTGTCGGCGCCGCCGATGTCCCGAGTTCTCGCTGGACTTCCGAGCGCTCGAGCCACTCTCCGAGTTCGGCGCGGTAGGCGTAGACCACCTGCCCGTTGCGCGTCTTGAGGCGGTGGACGGGGAGGCACAACTCGTTCTCCCACCGCTGCACGGAGCGCACGCTGCGCCCCAGGTAGTCGGCGATTTCCTTCCAGCCGTTGAGGCGGCCCGCTGCTTCCATCGACTCGCGTGTCATCGGGGCGTCACCCATGGGTATGGATGAGGCACGTTACACCAGTGAGGGGCCGTGTCGAGTCCCAGAAATTGACACAATTGACAATGTGGCAGCATTGCTCACAAAGGCATTTTTTGCCCAATGGATTCGCGGGCGCGTGCGCCGTCCTCGTGACTAGAATCGGCGCGTGATCCTCCAGTTGCGCGGCCGCCGGCCCGCCACATCGACGGGCGTCTCTGCGCGGCTCGACGTCGGAGCCTCGACACTGACCTGCGGCCGCGAGACTGCACACCTGCCGTTGCGCGCCACGGCGTTGCTCGCCTTGCTCGCCGTCCGCCGACTCGACGCCGATCGCACCTCCCCCGAGAGTGGCTGGGTGACGCTCTCCGACATCTCGGGGCTGCACGAGTGGCATGGCGGCCAGTCCACCGCCAGCCTCGCGTCGCAGGTGCGTCGGGAGGTGAAGCGGATCCACCTCGCCTGCCCCGGCATCGTCGAGGCGCCCTGTCGCAGCCAGCTGCGGGGGCCGTTCCGTCTCGCGGCGCGGCCCACGATCGATACCGAGACGGCAAGGGCGCTGGCGAGACGCTTCGAGGTCGCCAATGCAACGCGCACTGCGTCGAGCGCAGAAGATGTCTACGGATGGATGGAGTCCGCCGAGCCCGTGTGGCGGACGATGCACTACCACGACAAGCCTGGTGAGGCGCTGTCCAACGTACCGCCGGTGGACGCCGTGCCGGCCTCCGATCCATTGCTGACGGCGATGGCCCTGCTGCTCACGGCGAAGCGGTTGCGCGACACGGGCGCCCTCGACCTCGCCGAGCGGACCGCGCACGAGGCCGAGGAAGCCGCCGCGAACATCCCGCCGCCGATCGTCCATTCGCTGCGCGGGCAGGCGACGCTGCAGCGCGCGTGGGTGGCTTATCGCCGCGGCCACCTCGACGACGCGGAGCGCCTCGTGAGCACGGTGATGGCGACGGCCAGCGACTTCGGGTTCCTTCGGCTCCAGGGGCAGGCGCTCAACCTGCGCTCGCTGATCTGGCGCACGCGCGGCATGTATCCGGACTCCCTGCGCGACCTCCTGCATGCGGCCCGCCTGTTCGTGGTGGAGGGCGACCTGCAGCACCTGTTCGCCGTGTACCACAACCTCGCGTGCGTGGTGTCGGTGGAAGCGATGGCCGAGACGGACGACAGTCGTCGGCGCGCCCGCCTGCGCGTGGCCCTGGCCTACTCGCAGCGGCACGAGTCGTACTGTCATCGGTACGCCATCGGCAGGAACAGCGTGCTGAACAAGCTGCTCCAGATCGGCCTGCTCAGGCAGCTCGGCGAGCGCGACGCGGCGCTGCGCCTGGCCGACGACGCCGAAGCCGTGGCGCTGGAGTCGCAGAACTTCCCCGATGCGCAGACGGCGCATCGTCACCGGCTGGCCATCTTGCTGGAGTCCTCGCGTCGCGACGAGGCCGCGGCGGTTCACGCGGAGACCCTCGGCGCGATCGAAAGCCCTGCGGTGCGACGACAGTTCGCGCGGATCTACCGCGAGGAGCGCGCGCGGGTGTGAACGGACGGACCAACGCAACGATTCGACATGTGGGACTGCGGCGAGCAGCGCCGGTCGCCCGCAGCGCTGCGGCGACGCCCGCGGGCCGGTCCACCGCGCCGTGTCCCCTCAACTCCGCCGAAGACGCGGAGGCACGCGTACCGCGGAAACAGCAGCACCCGCAAGTATCCAGTTTTCAAGGAGTTGACGCAATCGTTGCGAGCGACGGCTGCTGCCAGGTGCAGCAGCCAGGCCGCGGTGGGGCAGATCGAGGATCCCGCGCGCGTTTCCTCAGTCAAGCCTGACGCGAGCGCCCCCGGGCATTCTGACTCCACCGGACCGCACGCGCGCACGCTGACATGCGGGAGACCGCGTGATGCCGCGGCGTCAGACGCGCTCGCTGGCCTCGTCACCCCCGCAACGCCGTCAGCTACGCTATCGCGTACACCGCATGGCGATCCGCCACGGCGGGCGCCTGGTAGCGCGCCTGGCCTCGACGCTCGGGGAGGAATCGATGTCCACCAACCGCCACACCTACATCGCCGCCGCCGCGATTCTCTGGAACCTGATCGGCCTGATCATCTTCGTGCTGCGCGTGACCATCGGTCCCGAGCAGGTCGCCGCCCTCGCCCCGGCCGACCGTGCCGTGTTCGACGCCACGCCCGCGTGGCTGCTCGTCGTCTTCGGCGTGGCCACGGTCACCGGCGTCATCGGCGCAGTGGGTCTCTGGCGTCGCGCCCCGTGGGCAGGGCCGGTGCTCGGACTGTCGCTGGCCGCCGTGCTCGTGCAGATGGTCGGCATGTATGCGGCGACGCCGGCCTGGCAGGCGTCGGGACCCGCGGGGCTCGTGCTGCCCGCCGTGATCATCGCCTTGGGGGCGGCGCAGTGGCGATACGCCTCCACACGCGCCTGAGGGGCGTCGGCTCGGCGGCAGTGCCCGACGTGCGCGACGCACGTCACACGCCGCGACACCCTTCGTTTGCCCCACGATGTGACACCAAACGGATGCCTGGCGTGTGGGAGAATGCGCGCCATCCATGCTGACTCGTGTCCTCCCCTCCGCCGCGCTCGCGCTGCTGATGGCCGTGCCCGCGGCCGCGCAAGCGCCTGACGTCATCCACCTGTTCGACGGCAAGCAGTTCACCGAGCACTTCTACTCGTGGCTGGTCGACGACCATCTCGCCGATCCCGATCGCGTCTTCACGGTGGTCGACAACGTGGACGGCGCGCCCGCCATCCGCATCAGCGGCCAGAAGTGGGGCGGCATCACCACCCGGAAGGAGTACGAGACCTACCACCTGGTCGTCGAGTTCCGCTGGGGCAACCTCACCTGGGGCAACCGCAAGGACCGCGCCCGTGACAGCGGCGTCCTCGTGCACGCGCAAGGACGCGACGGCAACACCGGCAAGGACTTCAACGGCCCGTGGATGCACTCGATCGAGGCACAAATCATCGAGGGCGGGGTCGGCGACTTCATCCTGGTGGCCGGCACGGCGGAGGATGGCTCGAAGCTCGTGCCGCGGATGACCGCCACGACGCTGCGCGACCGCACCGGCGAGCTGTACTACGACCCGAACGGCGTGGCGATGGAACACTCGTCGGGGCAGCGCATCAACTGGTGGGGCCGCGACGCCGACTGGGCCGACAAGCTCGGGTTCGTCGGCGTGGCCGATGTCGAGGGCCACGGCAGCGAGTGGACGCGCCTCGAGGTGATCGTCGAGAAGGACCGCATCACCAACATCGTCAACGGCCGCGTCGTCAACGTCGGCACCAGGCCGAGCCTCTCGAAGGGCAAGATCATGATCCAGTCGGAGGGCGCGGAACTGTACGTGCGCCGCGTCGACCTGTACCCCGTCGCGAAGAGATAGCCCGCGGCGGGCCTGCCTTCCGGGGCGCGCCACGATCAGTGCACGGACTCGCCGAGGTGGAGCCGGCGGCGCGCCACCAGGAAGTACGGGAGGGCGATGGCGGCCAGGACGGCCGCCAGGCCATACGCCGCCCGGAACCCGTGGGCGCGCACCATCCAGCCGGTGGTGGCCGAGCCGACGCCGATCCCGGTGTCGAAGGCCGCGAGGATGGCGCCGAACGCCGCGCCCCGCCGCGCCATCGGAATCGACCCCATCACCAGCGCCGCGAACGACGGCCAGACCAGGCCGAATCCCGCACCGAACAGCAGGCCCGCCGTCGCGAAGGCGGTGCGGCCAGCCGCCGTCGCCAGCACGGCCAGCCCGCACACCGGGAACAGCAGGCTCACCATGAGCACCGGCGCGGCGCCCCATCGGTCCAGGCGCCGCCCCACCGCCAGGCGACCGGTGATCACCGACACGGCCATCGCCGACAGGAAGATGCCGCGCGGCGTGATCCCCAGCGCATCGGCGAAGAGCGCCGAGAACGAGGTCAGTCCGCCGTAGCCGAACGAGATCATCGACAGCGTGACGGCGAGCGCGATGACGCGCCACTCGATGCCGAAGCGCCGCGGCGGCTCGTCGATGGGCGCGCCGGCCGCCAGCGCGGCCTCACGCTCGTCGGGCAGGAACCACCCGACGGTCGTCATCATCAGGTTCAGCGCCGCCAGTTCGAGACATAGCACGAACCACCCGAGGTGGTACACCCAGAATCCGATGGTCGGGGCGATGCCGATCGCCAGGATCGACGCCATGCCCCAGTACCCGAGCCCCTCGGCGCGGCGCGCCGGCGGGATGGTTGCCGTGGCGTAGGCGCTCGATGCCGCCATCAATGCCGACCAGACCACGCCGTGCAACACCACCAGGCCGAGCAGCAGCCGGTTGTCGCGCACCAGCGCGTACGTGGCCGTGATGACCGACAGCGATGCGCCGGCCAGGATCAGCGTCCGGCGGTGCCCGATGCGATCGGAGAGGGGCCCCGTGAACGGCGCGGAAACCGCACAGGAGATGGTGAGCAGCCCGAGGAACCAGCCGGCCGACGCCTCGGTGCCGCCGAGCGCCAGCATCCGGTAGGGCGCCACTGGCAGCAATTGGAACACCGAGATGAAGACCAGGAAGCTGAAGGCGAACATGGTCAGGAATCGCGGTGTCACGAGAGGCGGCGTCATCGGGATCAGTATCGGGGATCGGGCACCGGGCACCGGGCACCGGGCACCGGGCGGCACTTTCAGCGACGGCCTGCTCGCAAGGCCACACCTACCTGCACCGACGCGCCGGGCATCGGGTAGCCGGGGCGGTAGGCGTACGTCGTGTCGAACAGGTTCTCGACGGCCACGAACAGGTCGGCCCGGCCACCGCTGCGTGGCAGCGTGACCGACGGGCGTGCGTTGACCACCGTGAACCCGTCCACCTGCTGGGGGTTGACCGCCGTCGCCGTGCGCGCACGGGCGAGCACCGTCATCGCCGACTGGTGCTGCACGTCCACGGCGAGCTGGAGGGGACCGAACCGCCCGGTGAGCGCCGCGACGATCGAGCGCTCGGGCAGGTACGGCAACGACGGAATCGACGCATCGAGCAGCGTGCCTCCCACGAACGCCCGCCAGCCGGCGCCGAGGTCCTGCTGGACCGAGACGTCGAGGCCGCGCACCGTGTGGGCGCCGAGATTGAGGAACGTCGGCCGCGCCACGCGCGGCGGAAAGGCGAAGACGTACCGCCTGGCGTACTCGTCGTGGAAGACGGCGGCATCCACGCTCGTGCCGCGGCGCGGGGTGAGCGCCACGCCCACCTCGACGTGATCGACCTGCTCGGCCTCGAGTTGGCGCCACGACTGGCCGAGCGGCGGAATCAGCCCGGAGAGCGCCACGACCTCCTGCCCCGGATACGACAGCCCGCGCGCGTAGCTGACGCGTGCCGCCAGCACGCCACCGGCGCGCACGACGAGGCCGGCGTGCGGACTGGCGGCCGACGGAAACACCGAGTGGTCGTAGACTCGCACGCCTGCCGACGGCTGGATCGACCACGTCCCTCCGATCGGCACGACGCGGTCGGCCGCGACGTGTGGCCCGACGATGGTCAGCGTGTCGCCCTCGAAGCGCGAGGGCGGCACCGGCGGCACCGTGTCGTAGCGCACGTCGCCGTCGATGCGGTCGACGTCGAGGCCGGCCGACACGTGCACGCCGGCCCACGCCAGCACCTCCTCGCGCCAGCGCACGCCCGAGAGCGCGAACCGGGTGAACGTGTCGCCGTCGGGCGGCGGCTGGCCGCGCCAGTTCCCCTCACCGCGGTTGGCGTAGGCCTGCAGGCTTCCGTTGACGCTGGCCCCGACGTGCGCGAGCGACAGCGTCGCGAGCGTCCCGCTGGTGCCGAAGCGCCCTGCCCTCGTGTCGGGCTGACCAACCACTCCCGGATCCGAGGCGTCGTTGTCGGCCGCCAGCGCCGTCGCGGCGACGGTCCATCCCGGCGCAATCCGCCAGCCGAGCCGCACGAACAGATTGGCCAGCCGGCCGTCGGCGGCGGGGCGATGACCGTCGGACCGCGCGAAACCCTGCGCCACGGCGAAGTCCCACGCCCCGGCTCGACCGCTGACCTCGGCCTGCTGCACCACGGTGGAGAAGCTGCCGGCGCTGGCGCGCAGCGATGCGCCCACGCCCTCGCCGCGCGCCCGCCGCGTCGAGAGGTCGATCGCGGCAAACGCATTGCCGAACGCCTCGGGCTGCGGCCCCTTGTGCACCTGCACGGCATCGAGGCTGCTCACCGGCAGCAGGTCCAGCAGCGGATGCCCCCAGATGCCCATGTAGAACGGCACCCCGTCGACGTAGGTCTTGAGCTCGCTGCCGGGACGGCTCATGCCCGTGCCCCGCACGAACACCGCACCGCCCGACTCGCCGCCGAAGGCCCCCACCGGGTTGAACCGCGAGATGGTGACGCCCGGCGTCCTGCGCAACGCCGAGGCCAGGTCGACGGCGTTCAACTGCTCGACCTGCAGGTCGGTGACGACGGTGCGGCTGGCGCCGAAGGAATCGACCGTCGTCGCATCGACGACGAGCGGGCTGACCGACACCTGTTCCTCCCACCGTTCGAGGGCGAGCACGACCCGCATCGGCGCGTCGTCGGCCGGGACGGCGAGGCGGCTCGGCTCGAAGCGCGGTCGCTCGATGCGGACCTCGGCCGGCGACGCGGCGGCGTCCACGCGCAGCGTGAAACGGCCCTCGCCGTCGGTGGACGTGGAGGCCACCGTCGCGCCCGCCGTCGTCACGACCGTCACCGTGGCGGCAGGCACGCTGCGTCCCGCGGGATCGAGCACGGTGCCCGACAGCACGCGGGACTGCGCACGCAGGCCGACGCTCGCTGCCGCGACCAGCGCGAGCACCATCGTCAGGGCCCGCAGGCCGCGAGGCACACGTGCGGCGCCGATACATCGCAAGTTCGTCAATCTCATCTGGAAGTGTGCGCCGGCTGGTGCGGACCGCGGGGCGAACCAGACGATTCTATCCGCTGGTGCGCACCCGGCGCGCCGGCGCGCCTCGATGGCGACGGGTTCGCGCGCCCGGACGGGCGAACCGGCACGGCCCGGATGCGTATCTCATGAGTCTAGGAGGTTCCGGTGCCCATCCGCTGGACACACACGATCGACGACATCGACTGGCACGAACTGGAAGCGCTGTATCGGGCCGCACCGCTCGGCAACAAGAACGCCGACGACCTGCGCGTGGCGTATGCCAACAGCCGCTATCGCTGCTTTGCATGGGAGGACGGCCGCCTGGTCGGGGCGGGGCGCGCGCTCGCCGACGGCGTGGACTGCTCCTACGTGTGCGACGTGGCCGTGCTGCCCAGCCACCAGGGCACCGGGGTCGGCAAGGCCATCGTCCAGCAGCTGGTCGACCTGTCGCGCGGCCACCGGAAGATCATCCTGTACGCGGTGCCCGGCAAGGAGGCGTTCTACCGGCGCTTCGGCTTCCTCAGGATGCGCACGGCCATGGCCATCTTCCCGGATCAGGCCAAGGCGATCGCCGACGGGTACGTCAGCGAGGACTGACGCATCACGGGGCGGACATCATGACCACGACCTTGCCGCGAGCCCGTCCCTGCTCGAGATAGCGGATCGCCTCGGCCGCCTGCGCGAACGGCAGCGTCCGGTCGATCTGCGTGCGCAGCGTCCCATCCGAGAGCCATCGTGCGACGAGGTCGAGGTCGGCCGCGTTGGCCTTCGTGACGAAGAAGGTCATCGTCGACGACCCGACCCGGGATCGCAGCATCATCGCGAGCACCCGCGGCAGCGGGCCGAGCCACACCGCGTCGTGGGGCGTGCCGCCGCCGATGCCGACGTAGCGTCCGCCCTCCGCCAGGACGCCGCGGATGGCCCCGAGGGCGTGGTTGCCGACGGTGTCGAAGATCACGTCGTACCTGTCGGGCAGGCGCGTCACGTCGGCGCGGGTGTAGTCGATGACGCGTTGCGCCCCGAGGCCCTTCACCATCGCGACGTTGCGCGTGCTGCACACGCCGGTGACGGTGGCGCCCAGCTGCCGTGCAATCTGCACGGCGAAGGTCCCGACCCCACCCGACGCCCCGTTCACCAGGACCTGCTGCCCGCGCCGTACCTGCCCGTGGTCGCGCAAGCCCTGCAGGGCCGTGATGGCGGCCAGGGGCGCCGCCGCGGCGGCCTCGAAGGACACCCCGTCCGGCTTGCGCACGACACGCGTCGTCGGCACCACCACGTACTCGGCGAGCGCCCCGTTTCGCATGCCGAACACCGCATCGCCGACGGCAAGGCTGTGCACGCCTGGACCGACGGCCGCGACGATGCCGGCAAAGTCGACGCCGACACGGATGTCGGAGGGCTTGCGCAGCCCGGTCGACAGCCGCATCACGCGCGGCACGCCGCGCATCTGGTGCCAGTCGACAGGGTTGACCGACGCCGCGCGCACCCGCACGAGCACCTCGCCCGGGCCGGGCGACGGGCGCGCGATCCGCGCCATTCGGAGCACGTCCGGGCCGCCGTACTCGCACTGCACGAGGGCGGCCATCGGCGTCGGTCCGGTCGGCAGTGGTCCCTGGTCGCAGACGTTGCCCGACCGCACGTACGCGACCGTGAAGGCAACGCCGAGCACCACGAGCGCGGCGCTCACTCCCCAGCGAAGCACGCGCCCGACGCGGCTCCGCCAGGCTCCCCGATCGACCCGCCCCTTCGTCATGACTCTCATGGGACGGCCGCCGAGGGCCAGCGGTTCAGCGCCAGCGGGCGAGCAGGTGTGATGAACCCGGAAGCCGGAGCTGGAAGCCGGGGTCCGGCGAGCCCGTGACTGGCGCGGCATCGCCGCACTGTTCGGCCCGGCGCCAGCCGGCCGACTTACCGGATTTCCGGCGTGACTATCAGAATCGTCTGACAGACGCCGGAGAGTCGGCGGTGCTACCGTGGGCGATCGGAGAGGCTCGCCCATGCCCAGTCGCACGGCCGTCGAAGGCGTGCTCACGCGCGTCCGGCCCTACCTCGCTGCCGACGGTGGCGACATCCAGCTGGTGGAGCTGGCGGGCGACGAGGTGCGCATACGGCTGGTCGGTGCGTGCGCCGACTGTCCCACCTCCCACATGACCCTCCACGTCGGCATCGAGCGGGCGCTGCGCCGCCTCGACCCGGGCCTGCGCCTCGTCCAGGTGGCGTGACATGCCTCCGCCAGACCGTGTGCCGTTCTCCCTCGAGTCCATCGTGGTGGGACGCAATCCGCGGATGCGCGCCATCTTCCGGTACCTGGCGCTCGTCGGTCCGGGTCAGGGCACGATGCTGGTCACCGGCGAGAGCGGCACCGGCAAGGAGGTGGTCGCCAACGCGCTGCACCTGCACAGCACGAGGCGCGACAAGCCGTTCGTCGCGGTGAGTTGCGCGCTGTTCTCCGAGAGCCTGATCGAGTCCGAGCTCTTCGGCCACGAGCGGGGGGCGTTCACCGGCGCCGTGAGCAGTCGCGCCGGCCGCTTCGAGCGCGCCGACGGCGGCACGCTGTTCCTCGACGACATCGACGACGTGCCCCTCTCGATGCAGGTGAAGCTGCTGCGCGCGCTGCAACAGCGGACGATCGAGCGGCTCGGGGGCACCCGCCCCGTCCCCGTCGACGTCCGCGTCGTTGCCGGGACCAAGCGCGACCTGCAGCAGCTCGTGCGCGAGGGCCGCTTCCGCGAGGACCTCTACTACCGGCTCAACGTGCTCTCGGTGAGCCTGCCGCCGCTGCGGGAGCGCCGCGAGGACATCCCGCTGCTGATCGCGCACTTCCTCGAGCGGTTCTTCGCGCGGCGCGGCGTGCCGCCGGCGCCGATCTCCGATGGCGTGATGCAGGCGCTGATGGCGTACGACTGGCCCGGCAACGTCCGCGAGCTCGAGAACGCCTGTGAGCGGATGGCCGAGAGTTGCACGTGCGGGCAGATCCGCATCGGATGCCTCGGCGCGAGCATCCTGTTCGACGAGGCTGGCCTCGACGTCCCAAAGGAGGGGCCGTCCGAGGCGCCTGGCCGGCACGCATACGGTGGTCAGGGGTGGGACGACCTCGCGGGCGGACCACTCGACGCCCCGGCCGGTCCCGCCTACGAGCCCGGCGGCGCCAGCGGTCAGCAACTTGCCGCACCGGGCCCAATCAGCCAGCTCGGTGGGCTGTCGCTCGACGAGTACCTGCGGCGGGTCGAGGCCGAGTGCATCGCGTCGGCGCTCACGGCCAGCGGCGGCAACAAGTCGCGCGCGGCGCGCCTGCTCGGCATCAAGCGGTCGACGCTGGGCGATCGCATCGCCCGCTGCGGCCTCGAGCCCTAGGGATGGCAGTCGGCAGTCGGCTGTCGGCAGTCGGCAGTCGGCAGTCGGCTGTCGGCTGTCGGCTGTCGGCAGTCGGCAGGAAGATCACTGACCGTCGACATGAATGTCGACGGCCACAGACTGCCCACTGATCGCCGGCGCGAACTCCCGACGGTTCGTAGCGGTCGACCTTCAGGTCGACCGTGAGTCAGTGGTGGTGTGCGTGGACGGCGGTGTCGGTGGCGGCTGCTGGCGCATGCGCGCCGTGGGGCGCCGACACGCCGCGCATGATGAGCAGCACGCCGACGAGCGCGAGGGCCACGGGCGCGGCGGAGCGCATGACGCGCGGCACTCGGGCGGTGAACGCACCGCCGGCGATGCCGAGCGCGGCGAGCACGGGGGTGGTGCCCACCGCAAAGGCGCCCATGAACAGCAGCGCCTGACCGAAGTGCCCGAAGCCTGCGGCTGCCGTCAGCGCGGCGTAGAGCAGGCCACAGGGAAGCAGACCGTTCAGGGCTCCGAACAGCAGCGGTCCACTCACCTGGTGGGTGCGCATCCACGCGCCGGCGCGCCCGAGCGCGCCGGTGACGCCAGCCGCGAGCCGGTGGGTGCCCAGTCGCGCGGACACGACGCGGGTCGCCGCCAGTCCCTGCAGCAGGAGCGCGACGCCAGCCAGGATCGCCAGGGCACGGCCGAGCCCGAGCTGCGCGAGCGCGCTGCCCGCCAGGCCTGCCGCGGCGCCGAGCACGAGATACGTGCAGAGGCGCCCGAGATGGTAGAGCGTCGCGTGGGTGGCCAGACGCGGCGTCGACACGTGGGCGTGGGCGCCGAGCCCCTGCCCCTTGGGCGTCGCCAGCAGCACGAGCGGCCCGCACATCGCCGCGCAATGCCCGCTGCCCACCAGGCCGAAGGCGAGGCCGGCCAGCAGCGCGGTCATGGCAGGCGGATGTCGCGCTCGACGTAGTAGTCGCGCCCGTCGGCCGACCACTGCAGCTTGATCCGCCAGTGCCCGCTCGGCAGGCCCGCGGTGGCCATGACCTGGGCACCGTCCGCGCCAGGAACGAGCGCCTCGGCGCGATCGGCGCGCGCATCCGACGCGCGGTACAGCGTCGCCGTGCCGCGCACGCGCGAGGCCATCTCCCGTGGCAACTGCAGGCGCACCTGCCCGCCCTCCACGCGCGCCGACACGGCCTGGCCGAGCCCGTCGGCATTGGCCGTCGCCTGCATGCGGCGATCGTGGGCGAGCGCCTGCGCGTAGTAGTCGTCGCTCACGAGCTCGACGTCGCGGGTCATGGCGAAGGCCACGAAGCCGACGGTGCTCAGCGCGAAGGCCGTGTAGAAGATGGCGATCGCGACGCCCCAATGAATGCGGATCTTCATGCCTCAGTCCTTGCGCTCGCGGCGCTCGCGCCCGTCGTGGCGCTCCTCGCGTCCGTCATGGTGCTCCTCGGCGTTGGGAATGGCCAGGAACGACGTGTCGACCATCTCCACGAGTTCGCCGGCCTGCGTCACCTCGATGCGGACGGGCGTGCTGGTGCCGGTCACGGCCGATCCGGGCAGGCGCAGGAGCAAGCGGCTCTGGATGATGCCGTACGGCGCCATGTCGCCGATCGGGCCGAGCGGCGTGATGCTGCCGCCCTTCGGCTCGACGACGCGGTACTGCAGCGTGTACGGCGAGTTGGTGCGGTTGATCACCTGCACGTTGTAGAAGTTGCTCACCTCGCCGTCGTCGAGGGTGGTCTGCAGCGTGCCGGGCTGGCGGAGGATCAGCACGTCCATCGCCGGACGACGCGCGATGAGCGTCGCCGCCGTCGCCAACATCAGCAGCCAGACGGTGGCGTACGCCTTCACGCGCCAGCTCAGGCGGTTGGGCTGGCTCGTGCGGACCGCCTCCTCCGACGTGTAGCGGATCAGGCCCTTCGGCCGCTCGATGCGCGCCATCACGTCGTCGCAGGCGTCGGCGCACGCGGTGCACGCGACGCATTCGAGCTGGATGCCGTTGCGGATGTCGATGCCGGTCGGGCACACGGTGACGCACTGCCCGCAGTCGATGCAGTCGCCCCTCGCCGCCTCCTGCGCCCCGCGGGTCATGCGACCGCGCGGCTCGCCGCGGGTGCGGTCGTAGGTGATGGTGATGGTGTTCTGGTCGACCAGCGCGCCCATCACCCGGCCATAGGGGCACGCCAGGGTGCACGCCTGCTCGCGGAAGCGCGCGAACACGGCATAGAACACGAGGCTGAAGACGGTGATCGCGAACAGGCCGGCGACGTGCTCGCGCGGCGGGTCGGTGACGATGGTCCAGAGCGTGTCGGCGCTGATGATGTAGGCCAGGAACACGTTGGCGATCAGGAACGACAGCCCGAAGAAGATGGCGTGCTTGAGCGCCTTGCGCCACGCGGTGTCGAAGGTGATCGGGGCCTTGTCGCGCCGCACCTGCTGCTGCGCCGATCCCTCGATCAGCCACTCGATCTTGCGGAACAGCATCTCGAGGAAGATCGTCTGCGGGCACATCCAGCCGCACCAGATGCGTCCGACCGCCGAGGTCACCAGGGCGATGGTCAGGAAGCCGGTGAGCACGCACAGCACGAGCAGGTAGAAGTCCTGCGGCCAGAAGACGATGCCGAAGACGATGAACTTCCGCTCGAGGACGTTGAGCAGCAGGATGGGCTGCCCGTGCAGCGTGACGAACGGCCCGAAGAACAGCAGCGCCAGCAGCACGTAGCTGACGTACGTCCGGGCGGCGTAGAACCGCCCGGACGGCTTGCGTGCATAGACCCACTTGCGCCGGCCGTCCTTGTGGACGCTGGCCAGTTCGTTCCGGAAGTCGTCGTGATCCTCGTCGAACCCGTGGGGCGCCGTGGTCTCGGTCGTCATGGTCTGGCTAGCTGCAGGGCTTTTCCCGATCGGGGTTGACCGCGCGCGGGTTGACGGGGTTGCTCCCCTGCTTCGAGAGCACGTAGCTCACCACCTGCAGGAGCTGCTCGTCCGACAGCTTCTTGCCGCTGCCGTACGGCAGCATGCCGAGCGGCGGGAAGCCCGTGGTCACGTTCTTGACCAGTTCCGCCGGCGTGCAGCCGTGGATCCACAGGTTGTCGGTGAGGTTCGGGCCCACGAGGCCGCCGAGGTCCTTGCGGTGGCACGAATGGCACAGGTTGTCGTTGCCCTCGAAGATGGCCTGGCCCCTGGCGAGGCTGTCGGCGTCGGTGAGGGCGGCGAGCGTCGCGGTCGGCCCGGCCGCCTTCGGCCGGGTGGCGGCGAGGCGATTGGCCGCCTCGACCTCCGCGTTGTACTCGGCCACCATGCCCGGCTGCCCCCAGATCGGCGTGGGAAGCATGTGGTAATTGATCGCGTACACGATCCCGAAGACGATGGTGAAGTAGAAGCCATAGAGCCACCACCGCGGCAGCGCGTTGTCGAACTCGCGGATGCCGTCGTACTCGTGGCTGAGCAGTTCGTCCTTCTTGTCGCTCACAGCTTGGCTCCTCGCAGGGCGTCGCGGCGCGCCTCGGGCGCGGACGGGTACGCATCATCGTCGAGCGGCAGGGACGCGTAGGTCGCCAGGTCGCGGCGATCCAGACGCAGCGCCCACACCAGCATCACGACGAACACGGTCAGGAAGATGAGCAGGGAGAGGACGGGAAACACCTCGATCCCCACGATCGTGCGGAGCACTTCCTTGTACATCAGCGGCCTCCCCCGTTCGGCAGCAGCGCCGCCTGCGTGGCCTCCGGCTTCGCCTTGGCGTCGGTGCCGAGGCGCTGCAGGTAGGCGATGAGCGCGACGATCTCGCGATCGGCGGACGTGTCCATGCCGGCGCCCTTGAGGCGCTCGGCGATCTGCGCGGCCTGCGCCTGCATGTCGGCGCGGGCCTGCTGCTCGTAGCCATCGGGGTAGGGCACGCCGAGCTTGCGCAGGGTGATGATCTTGCCCTCGATGTGCGTGTCGTCGAGCTTGTCGGTGTACATCCACGGGTAGGCCGGCATGATCGAGCCCGGCGAGGTGGACCGCGGGTTCTTCATGTGGAGGAAGTGCCACGAGTCGGGGTACTTGCCGCCGACGCGGTGCAGGTCCGGCCCGGTGCGCTTGGATCCCCACAGGAACGGGTGGTCGTACACGAACTCGCCGGGCTTGCTGTACTCGCCGTACCGCTCGGTCTCGGCGCGCATCGGGCGAATCATCTGCGAGTGGCAGCCGAGGCAGCCCTCGCGGATGTACAGGTCGCGGCCCTCGAGCTCGAGCGGCGTGTAGGGGTGCACCGTCGCGATGGTCGGGATGTTGGCGCGGATCAGCGCGGTGGGGATGTATTCCACGGCGCCGCCGATGATCACGGCCAGCAGCGTCAGGACGGCAAACTGCGTCGGCCGTCCCTCGAGGGCGCGGTGCCACGCGGTGCCGGCCTTCTCCGGCAGGGCGCGCAGCGGCACGGCCTGCGCCTCCTCGCCCGGCTGGAACACGCCGGACTTCGCCGTCTTGTACAGGTTGAAGAGCGCGAGCAGGGAGCCGACCAGGAAGATGGTGCCGCCACCGATGCGCAGCCAGTACATCGGCAGGATCCGGACGACGGTCTCCAGGAAGTTGCCGTAGCGCAGCGCGCCGTCCGGCGTGAACTCCTTCCACATCAGCGACTGGGTGATGCCGGCGATGTAGAGCGGGATCGCGTAGAACAGCACGCCGAGCGTCGCGAGCCAGAAGTGCGTGTTGGCCAGCTTCACCGAGTACAGCTTCGTGCCGTAGATGCGCGGCACGATGTAGTACAGCATCGCGAACGTCAGCCCGCCGTTCCAGCCGAGGGCGCCGACGTGCACGTGGGCGATGATGTAGTCCGTGTAGTGCGTGATGGCGTTGACGTTCTTGAGCGACATCATCGGCCCCTCGAACGTCGACATGCCGTAGGCGGTGACGCCGACGACGAGGAACTTCAGCACCGGATCCTCGCGGACCCGATCCCACGCGCCGCGCAGCGTCAGCAGGCCGTTGACCATGCCGCCCCACGAGGGCGCGATGAGCATGAACGAGAACACCGTGCCGAGCGTCTGCGCCCAGTCGGGCAGCGCCGTGTACAGCAGGTGGTGCGGGCCGGCCCAGATGTAGATGAAGATCAGCGCCCAGAAGTGGATGATCGACAGCCGGTACGAGAACACGGGCCGGCCCGAGGCCTTCGGGATGAAGTAGTACATGATCCCGAGGAACGGCGTGGTCAGGAAGAACGCGACCGCGTTGTGGCCGTACCACCACTGCACCAGCGCGTCCTGCACGCCGGCGTAGAACGAGTAGCTCTTGAGGAACGTGACCGGCAGCTCGAACGAGTTGACGACGTGCAGCAGCGCCACGGTGATGAACGTCGACAGGTAGAACCACACCGCCACGTACATGTGGCGCTCGCGCCGCTTGAAGACGGTGCCGAGCATGTTCAGGCCGAACACCACCCACACCAGCGTGATCGCGATGTCGATCGGCCACTCGAGCTCGGCGTACTCCTTGCTCGTGGTGATGCCGAACGGCAGCGTCAGCGCGGCCGAGACGATGATCAGCTGCCAGCCCCAGAAGTGCAGCGTCGACAGCAGGTCGCTGAACATGCGCGCCTTGCACAGGCGCTGCAGCGAGTAGTACACGCCGACGAAGATCGCGTTGCCCGCGAAGGCGAAGATCACCGCGTTGGTGTGCAGCGGGCGCAGGCGGCCGTACGACAGCTGCGGGATGAAGTTCAGGAACTCCGGCATCACCAGCTTCAGGGCGATGATCAGCCCGACGAGGAAGCCGACCACGCCCCAGATCGAGGTCGCGATGATGAAGTTCCTGACGATCGCGTTGTCGTACGCGAAGGTCTCGACGGCAGCCGACTGCTGCGCGCTGGGCCCGGCACCGGGCGACTGATTCACGTCATGCATGGATTGGGACCCTTCACTTAGGTCGAGGGGCGGACCGGCCTGGCTCGTCGAGGATCACCCTGACAGCCGGCGTGGTGGTGTCGTCGAACTGCCCTGACCGCACGGCCCAGACGAAGGCGGCCAGGAAACCGCCGGCGACCACGGCGCCGGCAGCGATGAGGAAGAAGATGACGTTCATCGCGCTGCCCCTCCAGGGGCCCTGAACCGCATCAGTCCGACGCCCACGCCGACGACGGTCATGGAACTGACCGGCATCAGGATGGCCGTGGCGAGCGGCGTGAGACGGCCGGTGAGCGCGAGCCACAGGCCGAACGTGTTGTAGAGGACCGATACCCAGAAGCTGAGGAGGATCGCCACCCGGGCGCGCCGCGCGTACGCCAGCACCTCGGGCAGCAGCGTCAGGCGATCGCCGCGGATCACCGCGTCGCACGCCGGCACCAGGCACGCCGTGTCGTCGGAGACCGCGATGCCGACGTCGGCCGCCGCCAGCGCGCCGGCGTCGTTGAGCCCGTCGCCCACCATCAGCACGTGCCGGCCCGCGGCCTGCCGCTCGCGCACGGCCGCGAGCTTGTCTTCCGGTGCCTGCCGGAACCGCATCCGATCGCCGAAGACGGGGCGCCAGCGGGGCGCCTCGCCGTCGTGATCGCCCGACAGCAGCCACGCCTCGCGCGTCCGCGCCAGGCGTGCCGCCACCTCGGTCATGCCCGGACGTTCCGGGGTGTGGTGCGTGAGCCAGCCGACGCGGCCGTCGACGCACGCCCAGGTGCGGCCCGGCACCGCCGCGATCGGCGTCCCCGCGAGCCGCGCGACCAACGGCGCCGCGCCGACCGCCACCGGCACCCCGTCGACCACGCCCTCGATGCCCTCGCCGACCCGCTCGATGACGTCGTGCACCGTGCCCGCCACGGCGAGCCGGCCGGCGAGCGCCCGGCTGACCGGGTGCACCGACTCGGCCGCCAGACGACGCACCCGCGCCCAGTCCGCCTCGTCGAGGCCGTGCAGGTCGATTGCGGCGGCCGCCTCCGCGGTGGTCAGGGTGCCGGTCTTGTCGAACGCGACGGCATCGACGCGACTGAGGTCGAGCGCGACCGCGCCCTGTTTCAGGTACACGCCCGCCTCGCCGAGCCTGCCGAGCGCGGTGCCCAGCGTGATCGGCGCCGCCAGCGTCAGCGCACACGGGCAGGCGATGATGAGCACGGCGGTGGCCACCTGCGCGGCCATCCGTGCATCCGGCCACCACGCCCAGAAGCCCAGGGCGGCCAGGGCCACGGCGCCGACCGTGAACCAGTGCCCGAACCGGGCCGACACCTCGGTCAGCCAGTGCGACTCGCGCTGCGCGAAGACCGGGTTGTTCCAGAGTTCGGCCAGCCGGCTGTGCGAGACGCGACGCAGCACGCGCAGGTGCAGCGCCTCGCCGACGACGCGCCCCCCGGCCCCCACCGTCTCGCCGGCGTGGACCGCCACCGGCTCCTGCTCGCCAGTGACGAACGACAGGTCGATGCGCCCGCGCGCGTCGAGCAGGCAGGCGTCGGCCGGCACGACCTCCTGGGGTCGCAGCACGATCTCGTCGCCGGGCTCGAGCTCCTCGATCCGGCGCATCGTCATCGTGCCGCCGGCGGCGACCCGCACCGAGAGCGGCAGGAACGAGCGGACGGTGCGGTCGAAGGCGATGCGGTCGAACGCCATCTGCTGGAACAGGCGGCCGATCAGCAGGAAGAACACCAGCCCGGCGAAGGAGTCGAGGAAGCCCTCGCCGCTGCGGGTCAGGATGTCGTGGATGCTTCGCAGGAACAGCACCGCCAGGCCCATGGCCACCGGCACGTCGAGGGTGATGGCCCGCATCCGCAGGCTGTGCCAGGCCGAGCGGAAGAAGTCCGACGCGCTGTACAGCAGGACCGGGATGGCGAACAGCACGTTGAGCGAGTCGAACAACCGCTGGAAGGCCGGCTCGAGCGGCGCGCCGTTGGCGTAGCGCGGGATGCTGAACAGCATCATGTTGCCGACGGCGAAGCCGGCGATGCCGAGCTTGAGGTACAGGTCGCGCCGTGCCGCCGGCATCCGGCCCGCGGCACGCTCGCCGTCGATGACCGGCTCGTAGCCGAGGGAGGCGAGGCGCTCGGCGACGGCCCGCAGCGTCGTCCGGTCGGGACGGAAGGCGATGCGCACGGTGCGGCGCATCAGGTCGGCCTCGCTCGTGCCGACGCCCTCGTCGAACCGCCACAGCTGCTCCAGCAACCACAGGCACGAGGCGCAGTGCAGGGAGGGCACCGACAGGGTGGCATGGGCCCACGTGCCGTCATTCGCGTCGATGAAGCGCTGGGCGACGGCCGGATCGTCGAGTGGCGCGAAGCGCGCGGCGTCTCGCGATGTCGCGGTGCGCTGCGACAGCCCGGCGCCCGTGTCGCAGGCGTAGAACTGCGTGAGGCCGTGCGTCTGCAGGATCGAGAAGACCGACTCGCAGCCGGTGCAGCAGAACGTCCCGGCAGGCGTGCTCACGCCCTGGTCGGCGCACGTGTCGCCGCAGTGGAGGCAGAGCACGGGCGCCTCGGACAAGGCTCCGGCGCAGTCGAGCGTGGAAGAAGACGCAGTCGTCACCGCAGGGGACCGGCGCGGATGGGCGCAGGTATGACCAGCGAAGGCAACATCCGGGCCAGAGGTGACCGGGGCGAATGCAGGCGGCCTCACGCAGCGGGCTGCCGCTGGAGCGTCGTGCGCCCGGCATTATTCCCCACCGGTTGCCGAAAATTCGGCGGTCCGGTGGCGCGCCCGCGTCGCCACCCTTCGATAGGCCACGACGCCGCGGTGCGCCGCCGCGCGCGCCGCGCTACAGTGCCCGGAGGGGCCGCGCCGCGACCAGGGCGTGGCCCGAGGAGACAACCATGTCCGGCCTGCATGTGGACGCCCGCGGCCTGATCACGACGTGCCCGTCGTGCGGCGCCGCCAACCGCCTCCCGTTCGCGCACCTCGGCCAGCCGACGCGCTGCGGCAAGTGCCACACCGACATCGGGGCGCCCACCGAGCCCGTCGAGGTCCCCTCGACCGCCCTGTTCGACGCGCTCGTCTTGTCGTCGCGCCTGCCCGTGCTGGTGGACTTCTGGGCCGAGTGGTGCGGGCCCTGTCGGATGGTGGCGCCGCAGGTCGCGCTCGTCGCGCAGCGCAACGGCGGCCGGCTGCTGGTCGCCAAGGTGGACACCGACGCCCTCGGGGACCTGTCGGCCCGGCTCGGTATCCGATCGATCCCCACGCTGGCCGTGTTCGACCGGGGCGACCTCGTCGCCCGCACGGCCGGCGCGATGCCGGCCGACCGGATCGAGGCGTTCGTGAGGGACGCGATCGCCGACGGCGACTGAGCCCGGCTTACGGTGTGCGGCTCATGCCTCATGGCTCGGAGAGCCTGCTGAGTCGAGGGGGCATGGTCTCCGAGCCCTGGCCCCTGAGCCTCGAGCCTTCGTGACGCTTCGGCGGTCGCCGTTCGGCGTCTACTTCGGCG
Organism: Luteitalea sp. TBR-22; assembly: GCF_016865485.1. Lineage (NCBI taxonomy): Bacteria > Pseudomonadati > Acidobacteriota > Vicinamibacteria > Vicinamibacterales > Vicinamibacteraceae > Luteitalea > Luteitalea sp. TBR-22. The sequence goes on from NZ_AP024452.1 coordinate 4,330,855, forward strand.
GTCCGAGCGGGCTGGGGGCGCAGCCGTCGCGCTCCATCGTGTAGGTCCCGCCGGTGAGCTTCCACCCGTCGCCGACCTTCACCAGTTCGAAGCTGTCGATGCCGCAGTGCGAGAACGCGCCGTTCAGCCAGAAGTCGTAGGGCGCCCACAGCGTGGCGATGCCCTTGTGGACACGGACCTGCGGCGCCCACATGCGCTCGAGCATCTTCCGGCCGCACTTGCCGAAGCTGGTCGCGAACTCGTCCAGCGTGACACTGCTCGGCGGCCTGTCGGCGCCGACGGTCACGCGGTAGAAGCGTCCCTCTGGCACGGTCAACGCACGGATGGCCGCCTCGTCACAGGCCGCCATCGCATCGAACAACCTCTGCGTGGCCGCGATGACCTCGCGCTCCTCGGCTGAGGGCGCCTGTGCAGCGGCGGGCACGACGAGCGCGAACGAAGCGACGGCGGCGAGGGCGAACGTCGTGAGGCGGCGGCAGGGTGTGCGCATGGTGCGCGATTGTAGGAGAAACGGACGACGGGCGCGACGACCGTGTGGTCGCCGCGCCCGGACAGCGGCGCGGTGGGAACCGCGCCCTACCTCACTGAATCTTCGTCGCGAGGGCGTTGGTCCCGGCGGCCCAGCGCACCCCGCCGGCGTTGGAGTACATCGCGCGCTCGACGACGATCTGCACGGGCGCGCCGCCGATGCTCTCCACGACCATGCCGAACTTCTTGCCGCGGGTCTCCGGGAAGTCCGAGTACGGCGCGATGTTGAAGCGGGCGTTGCCGGCGATCGGGAACTCACGGGCCAGCGGCGCGCTGCCGTCGTCGAAGAGCACCGTCCCGCGAATCGTGCCGGCCACCGACGACGTGTTGGCGATGAGCACGTAGGTCTCGGTCTCCAACGGCCCGCCGACCTCGCCCTCGGCAATCGACCAGCGCGTGCCGGTCGTCGTCTCGCCCGGGCTGTTGTGGGCCTCCTGCCAGGTGGCCGAGGTCGGGCCGGGCCACCACATCGCACGCTCGACGATGATCGGCACCCCGTTGGTCGACGTGATCCGCGTCGACACTGCCGCGTCGGCCAGCGCCGCGTCGGCCAGGTCCACCCAGATGTTGAAGCGGCTCTTGGCCGCCACCGTGTAGGTCTTGGTGATCACCTGCCCGCTCGGCAGCAGGAACTCGGCCTGGACCGCCGCATCGGCCGCCTGCGGGTTGGCAATCAGGATGAACAGGTCGAAGTAGTCACCCGTCGCGCCCTCGGCCAGGAACCACTGCGTCGACGGGGCCGTCACGCCGGCGCTCTCGTGGCCGGCGCCGAGCGGACGCCCGGGCTGGTCGAGATACATCGCCCGCTCCGCGATGATCGGCACGCCGTTGGTCGACTCGACGATGGCCGACAGTTCCGCGTTGGCCAGCGCCGCGAGCGCCGGCTTGTTGCGGCCCTCGTCGTTGACCCAGATGTTGAAGCGGCTCTGCGGCTGCACCACGTACGTCTCCACCAGCGGTGCGCCGGCCGGCAGCAGGTAGGTCACCTTGACCTGGGCCGCCGTGTCGTTCGGGTTCTGGATCAGGTAGAAGAGGTTGAAGTTGCCCAGCGTCGCGCCCTCGGCGAAGTACCACCGCGTCGCCGTCCGCGTCAGGATGCCGCGTTCGGCGTGGCTGCCGTACTGCCCGTCACCCCACGTCATGGTGCGATCGGCCACCACCTGCACGTCGGCCTCGACGAGCGTCGAGAACTCGGCGTTCTCGAGCCCGGGCACCGTGTCGACGTCGATCGTCGTCCGGCTCATCGCCGGCACGATGCGGTAGTCACGGATCGTCGCGCCGTCGGCGCGCTGGAACCGCGTGAGCACCAGGGCCGGCTGCCCCGTCGGGTTGGCGATCGCGAGCCGCGTGTTGAAGAAGCTGCCCGTGGCGCCCTCGGCCAGGTAGGTGATGACGAAGCCGCGCGGGTGAGTGCCCTGCTGCAGTTCCTGCAGGTTGGTGCGCCCGTCGCCGTCAGGGTCGTCGTTGGGGCCCGAGCCGGGGCCGCCGAACGGATCGAGCCCGTACTTGGTCTCGAAGTCGTTGCTGAGGCCGTCGCCGTCGGCATCGCCGGTGGGCTCCAGCGTCGGCAGGCCGACCGTCGCCGTGGACGTGTTGTTGGCCGGGACCGGATCCAGCACGCCGGCCGTGACCGTCGCGGTGTTGGTGATCTGCTGACCGGGCGTCGTCGCGAGCATCTTGGCGACGATCTGGACGCTGGCCGTCGCGCCGGGCGCCAGCGACGCCCACGTGATGGTGCGCGCGTTACCCGTGCCGCCGCAGGCGCCGCCGAGGGTCGCCGTGCACGACACGTACTGCAGGCCCGCCGGCAGCGTGTCGGTGAGGACGACGCCGGAGGCAGCGTCGCCGCTCGTGTTGCTGACCAGCAGCGTGAACGTGACGTCCTGCCCGGGCAGGACCGTCGCGACGTTGACGGTCTTGGTCAGGGTGAGATCCACCTCGAAGCCGAGCTTCTGGATGACGGCGTCGCGGTCACCGCCGCCGTAGGTGGTCTGGAAGGGGTTGACGAGGCGGAAGCGGTCGGGGAACTGCGGCGTGTAGAACGAGCTGGCGTTGGTGGTGCCGCCAAGGTACGTCTCGCCCGCGCTGTTGACGGCCACCGTGTAGAGCGCCTGGCCGTTGGTGTTCGACCCGATGTAGCTCGAGAACACGAACGCCGTGCCCGCCGCGTTGAGGATCTGCACGTACGGCGGCATCTGCCACATCTGGAAGCCGGCGAGCGCGCCGATCTGCGGCAGATCGGCCGACCGCGTGCTGCCGACCAGGTGCACGCGTCCCTGCGCGTCGACGGCGAGGTCCTGCAGGTCGTCGAAGTTGTTGCCGCCCGTGAAGGTCGTGTAGACACGCGAGGCCGCCCCGGTCTTGGTGAGGTCGAGCTTCACGACGAAGCCGTCCCAGGGCTCCTGCCCGAAGCCCACCGGCGCGTTCACCGCGCGCGCCGCACCGGGCGTCACCGGGAAGTCCTGGTAGGACCGGGTCTCGCCGCCGACGTACACGAAGCCGTTGGCGTCGATGTCGAGCGCGTACACGTGGTCGGTGGACCCGCCGGAGATGTAGGTGGAGTACAGCAGTCCGGCCGTGCCGGCGATGTCGGTGTCGATCTGGCTGACGAACCCGTCGGTCGAGTTGCCGATGCGCGGCGCGAAGCCGTTCAGGGTCGGCAGGTCGCCCGTGCTGGTGTCGCTGCCGAAGGTGACCTTGCCGTCGCCGTTGGCGACGATGTCGCCCTTGTTGGTCATCTCGCCCTGGCTGCCGCCGAAGTACGTCGAGTACAGCAGGACGCCGGCCGGCGAGTACCGCTGCACGAACACGTCGTCGCCGCCGGAGCGCGTGGTGCGATAGGCGTTGGGCGTCGTCACGAAGCCGTCGGTGGTGCTGTTGGACGCGGTCTTGCCGAGGACGTACACGTTGCCCGCCGCATCGACGTCGACGCCTGTGGCCGCCTCGCGACGGAGGCCGCCGATGTAGGTCGAGTAGGACAGGGTCCCGTCGGCGTTCAGCCGCGTGTACACCGCGTCAGCGTTGACGTTCAGCGCATCGACGGAGTAGGTGCCATCGGCCGCATCGGGAGTGACCGGGTAGTCGGGCGACATCGTGTCACCGACGAAGTACACGCGGCCCTGCGCGTCGACGTCGAGCCCGCCCGGCGTGTACGGCCAGGTGCCCTCGTCGAGGCTGCCCCCGAAGAGCGTCGAGTAGACCAGCGCCGTGCCCGCCGGGTTGAATTTGCTGACGAAGTAGTCCACCGGGTACTGTCCGCCCGGCGCCGGCGTGCCGGCCCGCTGCGGCTGCACGGCCCCCGGCGTGACCGGGAAGCCGCCGTGGTCGGCACTGACGCCGAGCACGTAGATGTAGCCGGCCGCGTCCACCTTCATGCTGAGGATCGTCTCCTCGCTCGCGCCGCCGAACCAGGTCGAGTACACGAGGACCGGGTCGATGACGAGGCGCTGCGAGCGGTCGTAGGCGCCGACGCGGAACCCGACGCGGCGTGCGGCGGCATCCCAGGTGAAGGCGCTGGGCACCACGACGCGACGCCCGCCGATCTCCTGGTAGGCGAGGGGGGCACGCTGGCGCAGCTGCTGCGCCCCGACGTGCAGCACGAGGTCGCCCGTGGACGCCTCGATCTCGACGCGGTCGGCGCCCGACACGAGCATGCCGGCGTCGGCCGGGTCGGCGCCAGGGGCGATCACGAAGTCGTACTCGAGCTCCTGCTGGTTCCCGTAGTACACGACGTCGATGCCCGGACGCACCTGCGCGGCCCGGACGCGCCCGTAGACGTCGATGCCGGCCTGCCAGTCGGCCCGCGTGCCGACGTAGCGATGGAGCACGCCCGGCTGGCGATCCATGCCGTCGAGGCCGTGCGCCCGACCGTCGACGGTGAAGCTGACCTCCGCGCGGCGGTCAGCCGCAGTGAGGGCGAGGGTGGCGCCGGCAGGCGTGACCGACACGTGGTAGCCCTGACCGCGGGCAACGAAGCGAGGCGTGCCCGACACGGGCCGCGACTCGAAGGTCATGGGCAACGCGCCCAGCGTGGCGGCAGCACGTGCCCGAGACGAGGGCACCGCCGACGACGCCGCAGCCGACGTGCCCGCGGCGGCATGCACCGCGGTGGTCGCACGCCACGGGCTGGTGGCCCCGATGGTGAGGAGTGTCGCGGCGAGGGCCGCAGTGGATCTGATGACGGATGTATGACTGGCGTTCACGTTGGCGACCTCCGTTGCCGCGGATTGGCGCGGCGTCCGCGCGCTGCGCCGGGACCCGCCGTGCGAGCACGACCCCGGACCGCCACGCTTGCGGACCGGCCTCGTAGACGGGCGCTGATCGCCGAAAGTTCTTGGAAAAATCGACAGGAACGCGTGTTCGGTCGGCGCGCTTCGCACGTTCGACCGGGCGACACGCAGCGAGTGTCCGGAAACGGACACCCGATTTTTTTGTACGGTTGCGCTTACGTCATCGAATGGCCGAGGTGCAACGGATCACCGCGTCGAAGCGAACGGCCATGACGCAGCACGGGCGCGACGACCAGTGATCGTCGCGCCCGTCCCTGCTGGCGTCACGCCCGCCGACCTACCTCACTGGAGTCTCGTCGCCAGTGCGTTGGTCCCTGCGGCCCAGTGGACGCCATTGGCGTCGGAGTACATCGCCCGCTCGACGACGATCTGCGCCGGGGACGACTGTCCGGCCGCGGGGATGCTCTGGATGAGCATGCCGAACTTCTTGCCGACCGTTGCCGGGAAGTGCACGGAGGGCACGATGCTGTCGCGACTGGTCGGCGCGAACACGAAGTCCTCGCGCGTGATCGGCGCCGTGCCGTCGTCGAACATCACGGTCGCACGGACCCGTGCAGGGAACGCCGACGTGTTGGCGATGAGGACGTAGGTCTCCGTCTGGCGTTCGCCACCGACCTCACCCGCGGCGAACGCCCACCGGGTGCCCGTGCTGGTCTCGCCGAAGCTGTTGTGCGCCTCGTGCCACGTGGCCGACGTCGGTCCGGGCCACCACATCGAGCGCTCGACGACGATCGGCACGCCGTTGGTCGATCGCACGCGCGAGGACAACGCCACGTTGGCCAGGCCGGGCTCCTGGTCCACCCAGATGTTCGAGCGGCTGTTGCCTGCCACCTCGTAGGCACGCGTGATCACCTGGCCGGTCGTCAGCAGGTAGTCGACTTCGACCACCGCCTTGGTCGGGTTCGGGTTGGCCAGGAGGATGAACAGATCGAAGTACTCGCCGGTCGCCCCCTCGGCAAGGAACCAGGTCGTCGCCGGTGCATTGACGCCCGCGCTCTCGTGGCCGGCTCCGAAAGCCTGCCCTGGCTGGTCGAGGTACATCGCGCGCTCGGCGATGATCGGCACGCCGTTGGTCGACTCGACGATCGCCGAGACGTCGGTCGAGGCCAGCGCCGCCAACGCCGGGTCCACCACGCCCTCGTTGTCCACCCAGATGTTGAAGCGGCTCTGTCTGGCTACCGGATAGGTCTTCACCAGCGGTGCCGCCGGCGCCGGCAGCAGGTACGTCACCTTCACCACGGCGTCGGTGGTCGTGGGGTTCTGGATCAGATAGAACAGGTTGAACGGGCCGAACGTCGCGCCCTCGGCGAAGTACCACTTGGTCTGGTTGCGCGTGACGATGCCGCGCTCGGCATGGCTGCCGTAGCCGCCCGGCCCCCACACCATCGTGCGGTCGGCGACCAGGCCGGTGTCGGCCTCGACCAGCGTCGAGAACTCCGCGGTGCCGAGCCCCTGGATGTTCTTCAGGTTCAAGGTCGCGCGGGTCAACGGCGCGATCTGCTGGTAGGTCTTGACCTCGGTGCCGTCGCCCTTCTGGTAGCTGCTCAGCACCAGCGCGTTCGTGTCGGTCGGATTGGCCAGCGCCAGTTCCGTGTCGAACGTCGAGTTGTTGGCGCCCTCGGCGAGGTAGACCACGTCGGTGCCGCGCGGATGGGTCAGGTCCGCCTGCTCCTGCAGGTTGGTCTTGCCGTCGTGATCGGGGTCGCCGCTGGCGCCGTCGTCACCGCTGTCCTTGACGCTGTTGAGGCCAAACGCGTCCTCGAACTCGTTGACGAGGCCGTCGTTGTCGGCGTCGCCCTCGGGGTCGGTGCTGGTGGTCGGCGTGCCTCCGCCAGGTTCGTTGCCCGTGTTGTTGCCGGGGTTCGGATCCACGGTGTCGGTCTGGAAGGTCGCGGTGTTGGTCCACACCATGCCCTCCCTGACCTGCGGCGCGGCGACGGTCGCGATGACGATCGTCACCGTCTGCCCCGTCGGCAGCGACGGGATGAACACGGTGCGGTTGTTGCCGTTGCCGCCGCAGGTGCCGATGCTCGTGGAGCACGAGACGAACACGACCTCGCTGGGCAGGTTGTCGGTGACCGTGATGTTCCTGGCCGTGTCGCCGGTCGGGTTGCTCAGGGTGATCGTGTAGGTGACCGACTCGCCGGCGAGCACCTTGAACTGCGGGTACGGCTTGTCGGTGACCTTGGTCATCGACATGTCGGCTGCCGCGCCGAGGCGCTGCAGCGTGGCGTCGGCGTCGCCGCCGCCGTACGTGGACTGGATCGGGTTGGCGAGCGCGAGCATGGTCGTGCCGCCGGCGCTCGTCGCGCCCACGAACACGTCATCGGTGGCCGTGATGGCGAGCGCGACGGGACCGCCGCGCCCGGAATTGCCGCCGACCAGTGACGAGAGCAGCAGGGCGTTACCGGCCGCATTCAGTTGCACCACGGCCTGGTGTCCGCCGTTGCCGGAGCGCGTCGTCTGCAGCGTGTTGACGAGCGGGAAGTCCTGCGCCGGGTTCGGCGTGGCCGCGAACGACCCGCTGTCCACGCCCACCCAGGGCTGGTTGGCCGAGTCGAGCGCGATGTCGGTGGCGATGTCGGTGTAGTAGCCGTTGATCCGGGTGGCGAACACGACGCTGGATGCGCCGGACTGGCTGGTGTCGAACTTGGCCACCAGGACGTCCGTGCCACTGGGAGCGATCGATCCGGTCACCGTCGCCGCCCGGGGGAACGTCGCGGCCGAGGACGAGGTCGCGCCGGCGACGTACACCTTGTCGGTCGAGTCGAGGGCGATCGACGAGAAGTACTCGTCGCCCGTGCCGCCGAGGAACGTGCCGTAGGTGAGCTGGTTGACGCCGGCCTGGCCCAGATCGAGCCTCACGAGCACGGCGTCGGGCGCTCCCGACCCATCGTAGGTCTCGGCGCGGGACGCCGTGGTGGGAAACGCGGCGCTGCTGCTGTCGCCCACGACGTACACGACGTTGGAGGCGACGCGAGAGGCGCGGACGTTGGTGGCGCGCAGGGCGTCGCCACTCGTGCCGCCGAGGTACGTGCCGTAGGTCAGCGCGCCCGACGCGTTGAAGCGCAGGAGGAACATGTCGCCGGAGCCGTTGTAGGTCGCGTCGTACGGGTTGCCGGTGACCGTGAACCCTCCGGTGGCGCCGAGGGAGGTGTCCGAATCGGTCGAGCCGACCACGTAGACGTTGCCGGCCGCGTCCACGTCGATGCCGTGCGGCAGGTCGATGCGGCGGCCACCGAGGTAGGTGCCGTACGCCAGTTGGCCGGTGGACGTGAGCTTGATGTAGAAGCCGTCGAGGTTGCCCGTCGCACCCGGGTCGTCGTCGTTGTAGTCGCCGTCGGCCGGTGTCCCCGCCAGCGGCAGGTCCGTCGAGCGCGTCGTGCCGGTGACGTAGATGTTGCCGGCGCCGTCGAGGGCGAGCCCACCGTCGAAGGCGTACGGCGAGATCAGTTCGGCGCCGTTGCCGCCGAGCAGCGTCGAGAAGAGCACGGCCCCGGCGCTGGTGAACTTGACCACGAACGCGTCCGACTCCAGGTTGCGCGTCGGCTTGATCGCGTTGGTCGTCGGGAACTTGGTCGTGAACTCCTGGTCCACGGTGAAGCCGAGGGCCACGAGGTTCCCGCCGCCGTCGATGGCCATGTCGAGGATGCCCTCCTCGCCGGAGCCACCGAACCACGTCGAATAGCCGACCACCGGGTCGATCACCAGCGGGCGGGTGACGTCGTAGGCGTCCACCGCGAAGCGCACCCGGCGTCCGTCGAGCACGAAGCGGCTGCCGACCTCACGCCTGACGCCGTCGATGTCCTGGTAGGTGAAGGGGCGGTCCTGGGTCACCGTGCGATCGCCGACCGTCATCAGCAGGTCGCCGTTGGGGGCCAGGCGCACCTGGTCGGCGCCGGTCACCTCGACGGCGATCCGGGCCACGTCCGCGCCGGGAGACACCACGAAGTCGTACTGCAGCCGCTGCTGGTTGCCGTAGTACACGACGTCGATGCCGTCCCACACGCCCGGGTAGCGGATGCGGCGGAACGTCGGCAGGTCGCGCTGCCACTGCCGCGCGTCGTTGCCCCGGTAGACCGAGGTCACGCCGGGCAACGTCTCGAGCGGCTCGGGCGACGCCCCCGTGCGGGCCCCGACGAGCGTCATGCCGATCAGGGCACCCGCGCCGTCGCGATCGGCCAGAGCGATCTGCGCCCCGTGCCCGGCGAGGGCGACCCGATAGCCGTAGCCCGTCGCCAGGTAATCCACCGCCCCCTGCACGCGCCCGGCGTTGGGCTCGAAGTGCAGCGGCGCCTTGTTGATCGCCTCGATCGCCGTGGCGCGCGCCGCGCCGGTGAGTGGTCGAGCGACATCGGCGGGAGCATCCGGCGGGGAGCCCGGCCGGAGCCCCCGGGTCTGGACGGACACCGCCGCCAGCAGACACAGAAGGGAAAGCGAGGCAACGCGCCAGGCGCGGGGCCGTGAACGACGGGGAGTTCTGAGCAAACGAGCCTCCGGGAGTGCACACCCACGTGTACGAGGGTGAGTGGCTCCGGCGAGGCCAAACGTGACCCGCCTTCGCCCTGCGGGCTACGGCGTGGCTTGCCCCGTGATCGCCCAGCGGGCGACGGCGTGGCTTGCCCGGTGATCGCCCGACCGGTGACGGCGTGGCGTGCCCGGTGCTCGCGCTGCCGGCGACGGCGGGTTTCGCCAGGCGGCAGCCTGCGGGCTGCAGGCGACCTGCGGAGGTGAGGGGGCGGTGTTTCGGGCCCTCGACATTCCCGGCATCGCGGCATCGCGGCATTCCCGTCGGGCGCCCCCCGCCCGACGGGTATACTTCGCCCCACTCGATGAGCAGCGCGCCCCCGCCCCCGCATCCCGGCCAGCCCCACGGACTGGTGCGCCAGTTCGGCCTGCTCCAGGCCACGGCGCTGAACATGTCCAACATGATCGGGATCGGGCCGTTCATCACGATCCCCCTCCTGATGACCGCCCTCGGCGGCCCGCAGGCGCTGCTCGGCTGGCTGGTCGCGTTGGTGATCGTGATCGCCGACGGCCTGATCTGGAGCGAACTCGGGGCGGCCATGCCCGGCTCGGGCGGCACCTACCAGTACCTGCGGGAGGGATTCGGCCGCGAGAAGCTGGGGCGCCTGATGGCCTTCCTCTTCATCTGGCAGTTCATCCTGTCGGGGCCGCTCGAGATCGCCTCCGGCTACATCGGCTTCGCGCAGTACGCCCGCTACTTCTGGCCCGCGATGCCGCGCAGCTGGGTGGTCGCCCTGGCGATGACGGTGGGCGTGGTCAACATCGCGTTGCTCTATCGGCGCATCGAGTCGGTGGGACGACTCACGGTGACCCTCTGGGTGGGCACGTTGCTGACGACGCTGGCCGTCATCGTCAGCGGCGCGCTGTTCTTCCAGTCGTCGGTGGCCTTCGACTTCCCGCCGGGGGCGTTCGACTTCTCGCTCGGCTTCCTGCTCGGCCTCGGCGGCGCGGCGCGCGTCGGCATCTACGACTACCTGGGCTACTACAACATCTGCTACATCGGCGACGAGGTCCGCGAGCCGGGCTACGTGATCCCGCGCTCGATCATCTTCAGCGTCTTCGCCGTCGCGCTGATCTACATCGCCATCAACCTGTCGATCATCGGCGTCGTCTCCTGGCGCGAATTCGTGCCGGCCTCGAGCTACCCGAAGGCCGACTTCATCGTGTCGGTGTTCATGGAGCGCCTGTACGGCACGTCGGTGGCCAGCGTGTTCACCCTCCTCGTGCTGTGGACGGCGTTCGGGTCGGTGTTCGCGCTCCTGCTCGGCTACTCGCGCATCCCCTACGCGGCGGCGCTCGACGGCACCTTCTTCACGGTGTTCGGCCGCCTCCACCCGACGCAGCATTTCCCGCACGTCGCCCTGCTCACCGTCGGCCTGCTGGCGATGATCGGCAGCACGCTGTCGCTGGGCATCGTCATCGACGCGCTGGTGACGATGCGCATCCTGGTGCAGTTCATCGGGCAGATGGGCGCCCTGGTCCTGCTGCGCCGCCAGCAACCGGACCTCCCCCGGCCGTTCCGCGTGTGGCTCTACCCGGTCCCGCTGGTGGTGGCACTCTTCGGCTGGATCTTCCTGTTCGCGACGACCGACCCGTTCGTCATCCTGTTCGGTCTCGGGCTGCTTGCCGCCGGCGGCGTGGCCTTCCTGATCTGGTCGAAGCAGACGCGCCGCTGGCCGTTCGCCGTCAACTGACGGTCTTCATCATTCGGCCGTGGTCGTTCGGCCGTCGGCCGTCGGCGAACTTCCCGGCAGGCCCCGACCCGTGAGCTCGGAGCCGTGAGCCCTGAGCCTCCAGACATCTAGCGTCACGCGTTACGCGTTACACTGCGGCCATTCCGGAGACCTGCATGTCCGTGACGCCGCCTCCCGCTCCTGTCCCCGGCCTGCCCGTCCTCGCGGGCCTCTGCACGATCGCGCAAGCCACGGCGCCCGGCCTGAGCGTCGACGCGACGGTCGCCCGCTTGAAGCGTCTGCACGGGGTCGCCCGCGCGGCGCACGGTGCGCTCGTCTCGCGACTCACGGCCGAGCCGCAGTACGAGCTCAAGATGCTGTACAGCCACCATGCGTGGCTGCTCGCCGAACTTGTCGCGGCCATTCGCGCCCGGGTCGGCGAGATGCGCGAGCCGCCGCTCGGTCTCGAGGATCCGCTCGATCCGGCTCTTCAGCTCGCCCTCGATGAGGTGACGCACGCGCCCGACGGCACGCACCTGTGCGCCGGCCTGTACACCGTCCTGCTGCCGGCGCTTGACGAGGCCTGTGGCGCCCTGCACGCCGACGCCCATCCGCTGGCCGACGCGCCGACCCGCCACCTGCTCCGGCATGCCCGGCTCGACCTGGCCGACATCCTCATGCACGGCCGGCAGGCCGCCGACGCGCTCGCGGCGGTCTCCTCGCCCGACGCCACCTGGCTCGGCGAGGTGCGCCAGGCACTGGCCGCGGCAGGCGGCGTCGATGGCACGGCCGGTGAGGCGGTCGCGGCCCCTTCGCCACGCTTCTCGGCAACGCCCCGTCGCTTCGACCCCGTGCCGCGGCGCGACGCCCGCTTCCCCGACCCGTACAACATGGCCGTCAACGCCGAGGCCTTCATCTACGACACGTCGTTCCCGCCGGAACCGAAGCTGCTCATGCTGGCGTACAAGCGCCTGCGCGAGATCGACGTGCCGGAGATGATGGCCAGCATCATCGTCGAAACGCCGGGCAAGCCGTGGGGCTACGTCCGCGACATGACGCGGCAGCTCTGGGACGAGGCCCGTCACGCGATGATGGGCGAGGTGCTGTTTGCCGCCCTCGGCGTCGACTGGCCGGCGCTCGTGCGCGTCAATTTCACCTGGTCGCTCGGGCTCAACACGCAGATCGGCGCGCTCGATCGCCACGCGGTGCTGTACTTCATCGAGCAGGGCCTGATGCCGCGGCATGGCAAGCGCTACGAGTGGGAGATCGCGCAGGCCGCCGGCTCGCCGCTCGCGGCGACTTTCCAGGACTACGACTGGGCCGACGAGGTGCTGCACGCCCGCATCGGCAAGCAGTGGTACGTGGCGGCGATGCCGAGCCAGCAGGAGGCGCTCCGCGCCGGTGACCGCGCGTGGTCGCGCGTGCTGATGGACTGGGGCGCCTGGAAGCGCGACGGCCTGACCAACCACGACAACTGGTGGCCGGCGCTGTACGCCGACGCGTGCCGCCGCCTCGGCTGGCCCCACGATCCGCGCGTGGCCGCCTTCGATACTTCCTACGCGGAACAACGCGCCGACCTGAAGTCGGTGAGCCACTCCGGATAGCCACGACGATGCGTGAAGCCCTCGCGGAATTCCTCGGCACGGCCCTCCTCCTCACCTTCGGCCTCGGCGTCGTCGCGCAGACGGTGACCAGCGGCGGCGCGGCCGGCAGTCCCCTCGGCATCCACCTGTGCTGGGGACTGGCCGTGATCCTCGGCGTGTACGCCTCGGCAGGGGTCAGCGGCGCGCACCTCAATCCCGCCGTCACGCTGGCGCTCGCCGTCCGGCGCGGCTTCCCGTGGAGCAAGGTCGGCCCCTACGTCGTCGCCCAGCTGCTCGGCGCGTTCGTCGGCGCGGCGGTGGTGTACCTCACCTACCGGGAGGCGATCACGGCCTTCGACGGCGGGATGCGACAGGTGCTCGGCCCGCATGGCACGGCGGGCATCTTCGCGACCTATCCCGCGCCGTACCTGTCGATCCTCGGCGGCGTCATCGACCAGATCGTCGGCACGGCGCTGCTCGTGGCGATGGTGTTCGCGATCAGCGACGAGCGGAACGCGCCTCCGGCGGCGTCGCTCGCCCCGGTGTTCGTCGGCCTCACGGTGATGGCGATCGGCATGGGATTCGGCGCCAACGCCGGCTATGCGATCAACCCGGCGCGCGACTTCGGTCCGCGCCTCTTCACGGCCCTCGCCGGTTGGGGCGGCGGCGTCTTCACGGCCGGCAACGGCTGGTGGTGGGTGCCGGTCGTGGCGCCCTGCATCGGCGCCGTGCTGGGCGGCACCGTCTACGACCTGTTGATCCGCGCGCACCACCCCGCGCACACCAACCGCATCGGCGATCCGGCGCGCCGCGTCGAGTAGCGCGCGAGCCTTCCCGACTCCCGACTCCCGACTCCCGACTCCCGACTCCCGACTCCCGACCCCGAAGGCCGACGGCTGGATGCCGAAGGCCGTGAGCGTCCTCATGTCCTACATCCTCGCCCTCGATCAAGGCACCACGTCCAGCCGCGCCATCGTCTTCGGCCGTGACGGGCGGGTCGTCGCCTCCGCGCAGCAGGAATTCCCGCAGATCTTCCCGGGGCCGGCGCTCGTCGAGCACGATCCGGAGGCGATCTGGTCGTCGCAGATCGCCGTCGCGAAGGAGGCCATGGCCACGGCCGGGCTGACGGCGGCCGACATCGCCGCCATCGGCATCGCCAACCAGCGCGAGACCACCGTGCTCTGGGAGAAGGCCACCGGCAAGCCGGTCGCCAACGCGATCGTGTGGCAGAGCCGCGTCAGTGCGGGCATCTGCGATCGCCTCAAGCAGCAGGGGCACGAGGCGATGATCCGCGAGAAGACGGGCCTGGTCGTCGACGCCTACTTCTCGGGTACGAAGGTCAAGCACCTGCTCGACACGCACGAGGGGCTGCGGGCCCGCGCGATGCGCGGCGAGGTGCTGTTCGGCACGATCGAGACGTTCCTGTTGTGGCGGCTCTCGGGCGGCGCCGTGCACGTCACCGACGTCAGCAACGCCTCGCGCACGCTGATGTTCAACATCCACACGCTGGACTGGGACGACGAGTTGCTGGCGCTGCTCGACGTACCCCGCGCGATGCTGCCGGCCATCCGCAGCAACAGCGAGGTGTACGGCCACACCCGGCCGGAGATCTTCGGTGCGCCCATCCCGCTGGCCGGCGCGGCCGGCGACCAGCAGGCGGCCCTCTTCGGCCAGGCGTGCTTCGAGCCGGGCAGCGCGAAGAACACGTACGGCACCGGCTGCTTCCTGCTCATGAACACGGGCGCGACGCCCAAGCCGTCCAGCCACGGGCTGCTCACCACGGTGGGCTGGCAGCGCAACGGCGAGGTGACCTACGCGCTCGAAGGCGCGGTGTTCATCGCCGGAGCGGTCGTGCAGTGGCTGCGCGACGGGCTGAAGCTGATCCCGACCTCGGCCGACGTCGAGCGCCTGATGCTCGAGTCGACCGATTCGGACGGCGTGCTGCTCGTGCCCGCGTTCGTCGGCCTCGGCGCGCCGTACTGGGACCAGTACGCGCGCGGCCTCATCATCGGCCTGACCCGCAACACCACCGCCTCGCACCTGGCCCGCGCCGCCGTCGAGTCGATGGCGTACCAGACGCGCGACGTGCTCGACGCCATGCAGCAGGACTCGGGCATCACGCTGTCGAGCCTGAAGGTCGACGGCGGCGCCACCGTCAACACCCACCTGCTCGACTTCCAGGCCGACCTGCTGGGCGTGCCCGTGCGTCGTCCGGCCGTCGGCGAGACCACTGCCCTCGGCGCCGCGTACCTGGCCGGACTGGCCGTGGGCTACTGGAACGACTACGAAGACGTGCGTCGCAACTGGGCGCTCGACCGCGAGTTCGCGCCGACGATCGACCAGCACGAGCGTGACCGCCGCTACCGGCGGTGGACCCGCGCCGTCGCCCGCGCCCGCGACTGGGCGCGGGAAGACTGAGGGAGGGCGCGGACCCGCCGCCCTCCCCTGGCCGTTCGGCATCCAATTTGGATGGCTGGGCCGCGTGTCTGACTCCCGGTCCTCGACTGACGCGCTCCACGGCTATCCCCGACCGCAACTCCGCCGCGA
The DNA here is from genome assembly GCF_016865485.1 of Luteitalea sp. TBR-22. Taxonomy (NCBI): domain Bacteria; kingdom Pseudomonadati; phylum Acidobacteriota; class Vicinamibacteria; order Vicinamibacterales; family Vicinamibacteraceae; genus Luteitalea; species Luteitalea sp. TBR-22. The sequence goes on from NZ_AP024452.1 coordinate 4,346,002, forward strand.
CTCCTGGCGCTCGCTCGACGGGCCCTGGGAGTTCGTGGCCGATCCGCAGGCCCGCTGGCGAACGCCGCCCGATGTCACCTGGGCGGGACGCACCATCGTCGTGCCCTTCGCGCCGGAGACGCGCGCGAGTGGCATCCACGAGACCGGCTTCCTGGCGCGCTGCTGGTACCGCCGCACGCTCGAGCCCTGGGATCCGGGCGACGGCCGGGTCTTCCTGCACTTCGGGGCCGTCGACTACCGCGCCACCGTCTGGGTCGATGATCGCCCGGTCGCCAGGCACGAGGGGGGCTACACGCCGTTCGAATGCGACATCACCGAGGCGATGCGCGCGGGACGCCCGGTCACGGTGGTGGTGCGGGCCGACGACGATCCGCTGGATCTGGCCAAGCCGCGCGGCAAGCAGGACTGGCTGCTCGAGCCCCACTCCATCTGGTATCCGCGCACGACGGGCATCTGGCAGTCGGTCTGGCTCGAGCGTGTACCGCGCGCCTGGGTGCAGCGACTCCGTTGGACGCCCAGCCTCGTCGCGTGGGATCTCCACCTCGAGTGCTGGTTCGGCGGCGACCTGTCCGAGCCGCTGCAGCTCGAGGTGACCATCATGTCGGGCGAGCGCCTCCTCGCGCGCGACTGTTACGAGGTGACCGGCGACGAGCTGTCGCGTCGGATCGCCTTCTCCGACCCCGGCATCGACGACTCGCGCAACGCTTTGCTGTGGAGCCCCGAGTCGCCGCACCTGCTCGACGTCACGCTCGAACTCCGCACCGTCGCGGGCGAGCGCGTCGACGTCGTCGAGAGCTACACGGCGCTTCGCGAGGTCGCCGTCAGCGCCGACCGGTTCGTGCTCAACGGACGGCCGTACTACCTGCGCCTGGTGCTCGACCAGGGCTACTGGCCCGACAGTGGCTCGACGGCCCCCGACGACGCGGCCCTGCAGCGCGACGTCGAGTTGGCTCGCGCGATGGGCTTCAACGGTGTCCGCAAGCACCAGAAGATCGAGGCGCCGCGCTACCTGTACTGGGCCGACCGCCTCGGCTTGCTGGTCTGGGAGGAGATGCCGAGCGCCTATCGCTTCACGTCGGTCTCGGTCGAGCGCCTCACCCGCGAATGGCTCGACGTGCTCGCCCGCGATCGGAGCCATCCGTGCATCGTCGCGTGGGTGCCGTTCAACGAGTCGTGGGGTGTGCCCAACCTGCCCGACAACCCGTCGCATCGTCACTACGTGCAGGCGCTGTATCACCTGACGCGCACGATCGATCCGCACCGGCCGGTGATCGGCAACGACGGATGGGAGAGCAGCGCCACCGATCTCGTCGGCATCCACGACTACGACGCCGATCCGCAGCGACTGCGCGCGCGCTATCACTCCGACGACATCGTGCCGCGGCTCTTCCGCAAGGAACGTCCGGGCGGACGTGTGCTCGTGCTCGAGGGGCACGCCAATCTCGACCACCCGATCGTGCTGTCGGAGTTCGGCGGTATCGCCTGCTCGGCCGAGCAGCGGACCTGGGGCTACTCGCGTTGCGACACGGGCGAAGCGCTGCAGGCCCGCTACGCCGAACTCGTGCAGGCGGTGCACGACTCGCGGATATTCGCAGGATTCTGCTACACACAGTTCGCCGACACGTATCAGGAAGCCAACGGGCTCCTGTCCGCCGACCGGACCCCGAAGTTCCCTCTGGACGACATCCAGCGGGCGACACGCGGCGTGAGTCGTCGATGAGCTGTCGCCGTGGTGTGCGCCCGGTAGCGTCCTGATACGACGAGGACGGGGCCGGTCCGCCGTCCCAGCCACGGCAGTGCTGGTCGGCGGCCGGCGGCACACATGTTGAAAAGGGGGGACGGCATGAATCCCCCTGCCTCCTCGGATCTGATCTGCTTCTCCCACCTGCGCTGGGACTTCGTCTGGCAGCGACCGCAGCACCTGCTGAGCCGCGCCTCACGAGACCGCCGGGTGTGGTTCGTCGAGGAACCGCGCGAGACCGATGGTGAGCCACGACTGGACGTTCGCGCCGTGTCGGACCGTCTCTCGGTCGTCGTGCCGCTCCTGCCGGCCGGGCTCGATCCGGAGGCGAGCTGCCGCCGGCAGCGCGAGCTGCTGGCCACCTGGTGGCGCGAGCAGCGTTTCGACAGCCCGCTCCTCTGGTACTACACGCCGATGGCGCTGCCGTTCACGCGCACGCTCGCGGCGGGTGTCGTCGTCTACGACTGCATGGACGAACTCTCGCTGTTCAAGGGCGCGCCGCCGGCGTTGCGCCGGCTCGAGATGGAGCTGCTCGAGCGCGCCGATCTCGTGTTCACCGGCGGCGTGAGCCTGTACGAAGCCAAGAAGCATCAGCACGAGGCGGTGCACGCCTTCCCGAGCAGCGTCGACAAGTCGCACTTCATGCGCGCGCGGTCGGGCACGCTGGCGCCACCGCCGGATCAGGCCGCGACGCCCGGGCCGCGCGTCGGCTTCTTCGGCGTCATCGACGAGCGCCTCGACATCGAGTTGATCGGCCGCCTCGCGGAGTTGCGACCGCAGTACCACTTCGTGCTGCTCGGCCCGGTCGTGAAGATCGATCCGGCCTCGCTGCCCACAGCGTCCAACCTGCATTACCTGGGCATGAAGCGCTACGAGGAGCTGCCGGCCTACCTCGCGGGCTGGGACGTGGCGATGCTGCCCTTCGCGCGCAACGACGCGACACGGTACATCAGCCCGACCAAGACGCCCGAGTACCTCGCGGCCGGGTGTCCGGTGGTCTCCACCTCGATCACCGACGTCGTGCACCCGTACGGCACCGAGCAGCTGGCGCGCATCGCCGACGATCCGCAGGCGTTCGCCGAGGCGATCGACCAGGCGCTGGCCGAGGCGCTGCGTGATCCGGTCGAGGGGATCGCGCCGTCGCGAAGTGCGGCGCACGTGGCCCGCGCCGACGCGTTCCTCGCGGACCTTTCGTGGGACCGCACATGGCAGGGCATGCACGCGCTCGTCCGCGCGGCGGCACGCCGCATGGGTCGCGCCTCGCAGGGTCGCGCCGTCGCCACTGCCCCCGTCGGCACCGTCGCCGCCGGTCCGGCTGCCTGAGGTCGCCATGGCATTCGACTACCTGATCGTCGGGGCAGGTTTCTCCGGGAGCGTGCTGGCCGAGCGGATGGCGCGCGTCGCCGGCAAGCGCGTGCTCCTCATCGACAAGCGCCCGCACATCGCCGGCAACGCGTACGACCACCACGACGAGGCGGGCGTGCTCGTGCACCGCTACGGGCCGCACATCTTCCACACCAACTCGCGGGAGGTCTTCGACTACCTCGGGCAGTTCACCGAGTGGCGGCCCTACCAGCACCGGGTGCGCGCGTCGGTGGACGGCCAGTTGCTGCCGATCCCCATCAACCTCGATACGGTGAACACGCTCTACGGGCTGAAGCTCAGTGCCTACGACGTGGAGGGGTTCTTCAGCGCGGCGGCCGAGCGCTGCGAGCAGGTGAAGACGTCCGAGGACGTGATCGTCAACCGCGTCGGGCGGGAGCTGTACGAGAAGTTCTTCCGCAACTACACGCGCAAGCAGTGGGGCATGGACCCGTCAGAGCTCGACGCGCAGGTCACCGCGCGCGTCCCGGTGCGGACCAACCGCGACGACCGGTACTTCACCGACACGTACCAGGCGATGCCGCGCCACGGCTACACGCGGATGTTCGAGCGGATCCTCGACCATCCCGGCATCAAGGTGATGCTCAACACGACGTTTGCCGAGATCGCCGAGGAGGTGTCGTTCGACGAGGTGATCTACACCGGACCGATCGACGAGTACTTCGGGTACTGCTTCGGCCGCCTGCCGTACCGGTCGCTGCGCTTCGCGTTCGAGACCCACGACGTGCCGCAGGTGCAGCCGGTGGCCGTGATCAACCACCCGAACGAGCAGCCGTACACGCGCGTCACCGAGTTCAAGCACCTCACCGGGCAGGTCCACCCGAAGAGCACGCTGGTGTACGAGTACCCGCAGGCCGAGGGCGATCCGTACTACCCGGTGCCACGGCAGGAGAACGCCGCGTTGTACCAGCAGTACAAGGCGCTGGCCGACGCGACGCCCGGGGTGCACTTCGTGGGCCGGCTCGGCACCTACAAGTACTACAACATGGACCAGGTGACAGCGCAGGCACTCACGCTGTTCGCCAAGCTGTCCGGTCGCCCGCGCGCCGAACGGGCGCAGGGGGGAGGCGTGCTAGCCTGAATCGGTCGGCATGCCTGATGTTCCCTCGCCCTCACGGGAAGCAGCCCGGCGACTCGTCGCCGGCTGCGCGCTGACGCTCGCGGCGAGCGTCGGCCTGGGCGACGACCTGCGCAGCGCCCCGGGTGGGCGGCTCGGCGCGCGCGCGGTCCATCTCGATCTCCCCCATCTCGGCACCACGCAGGTCCTGGTGCCGCGGGCCACGCCGACCGGCGTGGTCCTCTGGCTCCATCGCCAGGGGTCGGAGGCCGAGCGCGCCGCCTTCGCCGAGGCGGTGCCCTGGCACGTGCTGCTGGTCGACGTCGACACGACGCGACTCGAGGGCGGGCGCGCCCACACGTGCCGGCGCCTCGCCGACCAACTGGAAGACATCTCGCGCCGCGCCCAGCGCGACGCCGGCCTCACCGCCTACCTGCGCCCCGTGATCGTGAGTACCGCGGGCGCCCTGCCGGTGGCGCGCGCCGTCGTGGCAGCGGCGCCCCTGCAAGCCGTGCCGGCTGCGGTGGCCGTCGGGGCGGAGGCCACCACCGTGCCGGTGTCCTGCGAGGCCATCGACAGGCGTGGCGAGCCGCCGGCGGCGTGGCGGTTCGCGCCGACACCACAGGCGCTGCGCTCGCCGCTCGAGGAGGCGCTCGCCGCGGCCACGCAGGAGCCGCCGCACGAGATCACGCCCATCCAGCGCTGGCTGCAGCACTTCGACCTGCCGCTCACGGCGGCGTGGTCGTCGCAGCCCAGGGCCATGCTGGTGCTGCTGTCGTCGGCGCGTGGCTGGCGACAGCCCGAAGAGGCGCTCGCGCATCAGCTCGCCGATCAGGGCGTGCACGTGGTCGGCATCGACGCGCTGCGGTCGTTCTGGCAGCGGCGGTCGCCCCGCGACGTCGCGCTGGAGCTGCAGCGCCTCACCGATGCGCTCGCTACCACCGGCCTGCCCGTGTACATCGGGGGACGGGAGTTCGGCGCGGAGACCATCGCCGTGGTGGGCGAGATGATGACGCCGACGCGCCGCATCACCGGTGTCGTGCTGGTCGACCCGGGGCCGACCGCGTTCTTCGAGGTCGAGCCTCCGGCGTTGCCGCTGCGGGCGATGAGCCCGGCCGACTGGTCGACGCACGTCGCCGTGGCCGATCTCGACAGGCCGACGCTCTGCGTCACGCATGCGCAGGGCACGGCCACGGTCCCGGTGTGCCAGGCCCTGGCTGCCGCCGGGCGCGCCCGGGTCATCGAGACGAACGGACGCGCCGACGTCCTCGCCACCGAGATCGCGACCTTCGTGAAGCAGCGTGACCACAGCCCCCTCGGCACACACTGAGGGGCGCCCATCCGATCTCGCCGTCGCCGGCACGGATGTCCCCGTCGCCTGCAGGGATGTCGCCGCCGCCTGCAGAGATGTCGCCGCCGCCTGGAGAGATGTCGCCGCCGCCTGGAGATGTAGCCGTCGCCCTTGGGCGACGGTCAGGGACGCCTCACTGCGCGTCGGGCAAGCCCGACGCCTACGCCTGGAGTGAGCCCACACCTACGGCGGGAGTGAGCCCGACGCCTACGGCGGGAGTGAGCCCGCGCGCGTACGCCTGGAGTGAGTCCGACGGTCAATCCAGGAACGGCAGGGCGCGCCCGCGCGCCTCGTGCGGCACGGCCAGCACGGCGACCGGTGACGCGCACAGCACGCGATAGGCCACGGCGCCGACGCGCGCGCCGAGCAAGCCCGGCTCGCCGCGCAATCCCAGCACGATGAGGTCCACGTCGGCGCGCTCGGCCACCTTGGCGATCTGCTCGGCGGCCGGCCCCTCCACCACCTCCAGCGTCGGTCCGGGCGTGCCACCGAGCGATTCGGAGAGGCGCTCCAGTGCCGCCCGCGCGCTCTCCTCCTGCCGGGCACGGCTGCCGCCGAGGTACTCCTCGAACTGCGTCGCGATCGACTGCCGCAGCACGGTCCACCGCGTCGCGTCGCCGCCGCCGATCACGTGCAGCAGCCGCAAGCGGGCGTGACTGGCGCGCGCCACCCGGTGAGCCAGGCGGGCGTCGGCCTCGGCGTGCTCGTGGAAGTCGATCGGCGCCAGCACCTCCTGCATCGCGCCGAGCGTGCGCATCGGGCCGTCGGCGACCGCCGGCGGCACCACCAGGACCGGGCGATGGCTGGTGCGCAGCACGCGCTCGGCAACCGACCCGAACACGAACTTGGCCACGCCGCTCGCGCCCTGCGTCGCCAGCACCACGAGGTCGGCGCCGAGGGCCTCGGCGCGGTCGAGGATCTGGCTGGAGGGATCGCCGGCGGTCACCAGGAGATGGTGCGCGGTGGACGCGCCGGCTCCCAGGGTCTCGTCGACGAACTCGGCGAGCGCCCCCGTGAGGACCGCGATCGCGTCGGTGCCCGATTGCATCTGTTCGGCCGCCGCCAGCAGCGGATCGGCCACGGTGAGGATCGTGAGCGGTTGCTTGAACGTGGACGCGATGCGAGACGCGGCCGTGAGCGCGAGTGCCGACGGCGACGAGAAGTCGACGGCGCAGAGGATCGCCATGCGACGAGCGTCCTCCATGCGCACCGGCGCGTCAAGGGCGGACGACCGGGCCCCCGACGTCGGGGGCCGGGCGCCGGTGTCCGGCAGTGGCCCGCGCCTACCGCTGGAGCAGGGCGCGGAGCTGGGACCAGCGACGACGCGACTGCCCGCCCCGGACGGCAATCCCGAGCGCCCGCGACTGCCCCACGAGCACGACGAGGCGCTTGCCGCGGGTGACGCCCGTGTACAGCAGGTGACGTTGCAGCATCGGGTAGTGCTGCGTCGTCACCGGGATCACGACGGCCGGATACTCCGAGCCCTGCGCCTTGTGCACCGTCGTCGCGTACGCCAGCACGAGCCGGTCGAGGTCGCCGAAGTCGAAGGTCACCGCGCGCCCGTCGAACTCCACGGTCATCGTCTCGTCGTCGACGGCGATCGCGCGCACGACGCCGAGGTCGCCGTTGTAGACCTCCTTGTCGTAGTCGTTCTCGATCTGCATCACCTTGTCGCCGACCGCGAAGCGTTGGCCGTAGCGCTCGATGGTCGGCGCGCCGTGCGGGTTCAGCAGCCGCTGCAGTTCCTGGTTGAGGGCCTGCGCGCCGAGGCCGCCGCGGTTCATCGGGCAGAGCACCTGCACGTCGCGCACGGGATCGAGGCCGAAGCGCTGCGGGATGCGCTCGGAGACCACCTGCAGGAGTCGTTGCCTGGCCTGCTCCGGATCGGCGGCCTCGACGAAGAAGCAGTCGCCCTGCCCCGCCTGGCTGAACGCCGGCATCTGTCCGGCGTTGATGGCGTGCGCGGCCAGCACGATGCGGCTCTCGGCCGACTGGCGGTGGATCTCGGTCAGTCGCGCAACGGGCACCCGTCCGGAGGCGATCACGTCCGCGAGTACCTGCCCGGGCCCCACCGACGGCAACTGGTCGACGTCGCCCACCAGCAGCATGCCCATCGACTCGGGCACCGCCTGCAGCAGGTGCGCCATCAGCACGACGTCGACCATCGACGACTCGTCGACGACGAGCAGGTCGCCCTCGAGCGGGTTGCCGGGGCGACGACGGAAACGGCCGTCCTGCGGGTTGATCTCCAGCAACCGGTGGATGGTCTTCGCCTCGAGGCCGGTGGCCTCGGTCATCCGCTTGGCCGCGCGCCCGGTCGGTGCCGCCAACAGCGGCCGCACGCCCTTGGCCATGAGGATCCCGAGGATGGCGCGCAACACGGTGGTCTTGCCGACCCCCGGCCCGCCGGTGAGGACCAGCAACCGCGACCGCAGCGCCTCGGTGACCGCCACGCGCTGGCTGGCCGAGAGGGCCAGGCCGAGGCGCCCTTCGATCCACGGGACCGCCCGCTCGGCGTCGATGTCGGGCCAGGGGCGGGGGCGAGCGGCCAGCGACGTCAATCGGTCGGCGACGGTGCGCTCGGCGGCATCCAACGAGGCGAGCGCGTGCGCCGGCGTGCCGTCGATGTCGAGGGACACCAGTGCCCCCGAATCGACCTCGAGCACCAGCGCCTCCTCGATCAGGGGTGCGGCCAGTTCCACGAGGGCGGCGGTGCGGTCGCGCAGTTCCGTCGCCGGCAGGGCGCAATGTCCCTGATCCACGGCCTCGCCCAGCACGTGCTGCAGCGCCGCCCGGCGGCGGCTCATCGCGTCGGCGGGGACGCCGACCTTGCGCGCGATCTGGTCCGCCGTCAGGAAGCCGATGCCGCGGATGTCGCGCGCGAGGCGGTACGGATCCTCGGTGAGCACCTGCACGGCCTCCGCGCCGTACGTCCGGTGGATACGGACGGCACGACTGGTGCTCACACCATGCGTGTGCAGGAAGACCATGATCTCCCTTACCGCGCGCTGCCCCTGCCAGTTGTCGACGATCCGACGCGCCCGCACCCGGCCGATGCCAGGGATGTCGAGCAGTCGATCGGGTTCGCGATCGATGACGTCGAACACGCCGGTGCCGAACGCCTCGACGAGTTGCCGCGCCAGGTGCGGGCCGATGCCCTTGATGAGGCCCGAACCCAGGTAGCGCTCGATGCCCTCAGGGGAGTCGGGCGGCGAGATCCGGATCCAGTCGGCCTTGAACTGCTGTCCGTGCGTCCGGTCATGGACCCACGCCCCCGTGGCGTGGACGTGCTCGCCGACAGCGACCTGCGCCGCATGCCCGACGACCGTCGCGGGCTCACGCCGCCCCCGCATCGCCACGCGCAGGACGCAGAAGCCACCCTCCGGGTCGTGGAACGTGACGCGCTCCACCTGCCCCGAGACGTACTCGGCCTTTTCCTGCCCATCGTCGAGCATTGGCGACCGAACGGGTCGTGTATGATGACGCCGACTCATGCGTGCAGAATCTGCTCGGGCTGACGAAGCGCCGTGGCGCGTGGTGGCCGCACTGTACTTCCTGTCGGGCATCAGCGGCCTCATGTACCAGGTGCTGTGGCTGCGCCTGCTCTCGGTCGTGTTCGGCGTCACCGCCTACGCGGCGAGCACGGTGCTGGCCAGCTTCATGGGCGGACTCGCGCTGGGCAGCGTTGCGGGAGGCCGCATCGCGAACCGCTCCCGGCGCCCATTGCTGTGGTTTGCCGGCATCGAGGCCGGCATCGGCGCAACCGCGCTCGTCACGCCGTGGCTCCTCGGGGCGGCCCAGCACCTGTACGCCGGTGTGGCACGAGCCGTTCCCGACACGATGCTGGCCCTCACCGTGGCGCGCCTCGCGTGCTCGGCCGTGATCCTCCTCGTCCCGACGGCGTTGATGGGCGCGACGCTGCCCTTCGTCGTCCGCGCGGCCGTGGGACGTGATCACGTCGGCTCACGCGTCGGCCTGCTGTACGCGGTCAACGCCGGGGGGGCGATCACGGGCGCGATCCTGGCCGGATTCTATCTGATAGGCGGCATCGGGCTGCGCGGCACGTTCCTGGTCGCCGCGGCGCTCAACGCGGTCGTGGCAGCCGGCGCGTGGTGGCTGTCGACGCGACAGCCGGCCGCGTCAGGCACAGCGCCCGAGCCCGCTTCGTCGCCGACGATCGACGACCACGTGACGTCGCGCCCGGCCGCCACGGGGACCACGGCGCAGCTCGTGCTGCTGTACTTCTTCCTCTCGGGCCTGGCCTCTCTCGCCCTCGAGGTGATCTGGTTCCGGATGCTGGTGCTGATCCTGCCGGCCACGACGTACGCGTTCACGACGATGCTCGCCACCGTCCTCGGGGGCATCGCGACGGGGAGCGCGATCGCGTCGCGCCTGCTGGGGCGCGACCGCGACTGGGTGGGCACGCTGTCGCGACTGAACCTGGCAACCGCCCTGGCCGTGCTGGCGTCCCTGTTCGCCCTGGCCACCAGCTACGCCGCGGGCTGGCGCACGTCCGGTGCCATACAGGCGTCAGTGGTCGCGATCCTGCCGAGCGCCATCCTGATGGGCCTGGCCTTCCCCGTCGGCCTGCGCGTGTGGACGGGCGAGGGCGGCGGCGCCGCACGGGACGTGGCGCGGCGCACGGGAGTCGCGTACGGGATCAACATGGCGGGCGCCATCAGCGGCGCGGTGCTGGGCGGCTTCGTGCTGCTGCCACTCATGGGCAGTCGCAACAGCCTCGCCCTGGCCGCCGGGCTCTACCTGGCGAGCGGCATCGCCTTGTCCACGCGAGGCCAGCATCGCGGCCGCCTGCTGGCGACGGCGGTGGTGGCGGCGCTGGCCTGCGCGCAGATCGTGCGCGTGCAGCCGGACCTGTTCGACGTGACCATCGGACGGCGCTACCCGCGCGGGGAGCGGGTGCTGTGGCGCGAGGAAGGGGTGCAGACGACGGTCTCGGTGAACCGGGCGCCCGGCGGCACGCAGGTGATGTACCTCGACGGCCTGCACCAGGCCAACGACTCCTTCTCGATGGTGCAGGTGCACGCGCAGATCGGCCTGTTCCCGCTCGCCCTGCACCCGGCGCCTCACGACGTGCTGGTGATCGGCCTGGGCGGCGGCGTGACGGCCGGCGCCGTCAGCCGCTACGCGGGCCTCGACGTCGACGTGGTGGAGCTCTCCGACAGCGTGGTGAAGGGCGCGGCGCGGTTCGCGCACGTCAACAACGACGTGCTGCGGCAGCCCTCGGTGCACCTGCGCGTCTCCGACGGCCGCAACTACCTCGCGCTGACCGGCAAGCGGTACGACGTGATCACCGCCGACATCATCCAGCCGCAGCACGCCGGCGCCGGCCTGGTCTACTCGCGCGAGTACTTCGAACTCGCTCGCGCCGTGCTGCACGACGACGGGATCATGCTGCAGTGGATCGGGCATCGTCCGAAGGAGGAATACGACCTCATCATGCGGACGTTCCTCGAGGTCTTCCCCGACGCGACGCTGTGGAACGGCGGCACGCTCATGGCCGGCAGCAGGCGGCCGCTCACGGTGAGCCGCGCCGCCTTCGCGCGCAAGCTCGCCGATCCGCGCACCGCCGCGGCCCTCTCGGCCGTCGGCCTCGGCACCTACGACGCGCTGCTCGGGCAGTTCAGCGGCAACGCCGACGCGATGCGCGCCTTCGTCGGCAAGGGCCCCATCCTGACCGATGACCGCCCGCGCATCGAGTACCACCGCTCGCTCCGCGACCGCGAGACGATGGTCGACCTCTCACGCTTCCGTGGCGAGGGCCGCCAGGCCGTGGAAGCGCCCTGACGCTCTTGACGTATGACGTGTGACGTTTGACGTTTGATGACGAGGAAAGCGCCACACGTCACACGTCATACGTTAGACGTCAAACGTTAGACGTCACACGTCAGACGTCAACCGTGTTGCCGTTGCGGGCGGCCTTGAGGATCGCCACGAGCGTCTCGATGTTGTCGAGGCTCTCGTCGAGGGTCACCAGCGGCGGCCGGCCCTCGCGGGCCGCGGCCCGCACGTCGTCCACCTCGCCCTGGTAGAGCGCGGGCCCCTCGACCGTGACGGTCGTGGTGCCCTTGGCGGTCATCACCTCGATGGTCTCGCTGGTCTCCGGCTTGAACGGCCGGCGGATCAGCAGCCGCCCCTCGCTGCCGATGATCTCCATCTCGGTCTTGAACGGCGACTCGAAGCTGCTGTGCACGTGCGCCACCACGTCGTCCGGGAACAGGATCTGGGCAAAGCACGACAGGTCCACCTTGGCGGGCGACCAGTTGGCCGCCGCCTGCACCGAGACCGGGCGCACGCCGACGATGGTGCGCGCGAAGGAGACGGGATAGCAGCCCACGTCCCAGAGGCTGCCGCCGCCGTACTCGGGGTCGAGGCGCGTGTCGCCCGGCCTGTCGAGGGCGAACGAGAAGGTGCCCCGCACGCCCTGCAGGCGGCCGATGGTGCCATCGTGCGTCAGCTCGCGCGCCTTGGCGACGATCGGGTGGTGGCGGTACATGAACGCCTCGGTGATCACCACGTCGTGCGTGCGGGCGGCCGACTGCAGCGTGCGCACGCCGGCGCCCTCGAGCGCCACCGGCTTCTCCACCAGCACGTGCTTGCCGGCCTCGGCGGCCTTCACCGCCCACTCGACGTGCAGCGAGTGCGGGAGCGGGATGTAGACGGCGTCGATCTCCGGGTCCGCGAGGAGTTCTTCGTAGCTGCCGTAGGCACGCGGGATGCCCTGCACGTCGGCATAGGTCTTGGCCCGTGCGAGGCTGCGTGAGGCCACCGCGAGGAGTTGGTGCCCGTTGGAGGCGAGCGGGCCCACGAGGGAACGGTTGATGCGGGCGACCCCGAGGATCCCCCAGCGGAACGGCGTGGCAGTGTCGGTCACGGGGGGATCGTACCCAGAAATGCCGGAATGCCGGAATGCCGAATGCCGGAGGGGCAGAAGGAAGAAGGGGGGAAGGTAGAAGCACGGGGCGAAGGCCGATGGCCCAATGACGAAGGCCGTCTCACTGCCGATCCATAATCGCGGCATGGAACGCGTCGCGGGAACGCCCGGGGGGCGGCCGACACGGGTGCAGTTGCTGGTCACCTGCCTGGTGGACCACTTCTCCCCCGACACGGCCGCGGCCGTAGTGCGGGTGCTCGAGCGGGAGGGTCTCGAGGTGATCGTGCCCGGCGACCAGACCTGCTGCGGTCAGCCGGCGGCCAACGCCGGCGCGCGAGCCGACGCTGCGGCGATGGCCAGGCACACCATCGCGCTGCTGGAGCGGGATCCGGCCCCGGTGGTGGTGCCGTCGGGTTCCTGCACCGACATGCTGGTCCACCAGGCGCCCGCCCTGCTCGCCGACGATCCGGACTGGAGCGCGCGGGCCGCTGCGGTCGCGTCGCGCACCTACGAGTTCACGCAGTTCCTGGTCGACGTGCTCGGCGTCACCCGACTGGCCCCGAGCGCCGTCGAAGGAGTGTCCGGCACGGGCACCACGGGGACGTTGGCCTATCACGCGTGCTGTCACGGCCTGCGAGGCATCGGCATCGACGCCCAACCGCGGGCCCTGCTCGCCGGGGTCGCGGGCGCGGCGGTGGTGCCCCTCCCCGAGCACGACACGTGCTGCGGGTTCGGTGGCCTGTTCGCGGTGAAGCTGCCCGACATCTCCGGCGCCATGCTCGATCGCAAGTGCCGCCAGATCGCGGCCTCGGGCGCCGACACCGTCGTGGTCACCGACGTCAGTTGCGCCATGCACATCCAGGGCGGCCTCGACCGCAAGGGCCAGGCGGTGAAGGTGCAGCACGTGGCCGACGTCATCGCCGGGGGCCTGCGGTGAGCCACGTCTCGCCGCTCCCCTTCTACGCGCGGGCCCGCCAGGCGCTCGACGACCCGCAGTTGCAGACGGCGCTCGATCGCGCGACGCCCCGCATGGTCACGGCGCGCCGTCAGGCGATCGCGGTGATCCCCGACGGCGAGCAGGCGCGCGACCACGCGCGCCTCATCCGCGCGCACACCATCGCGCATCTCGACCGCTACCTGACGCAGTTTGTCGAGGCCGCGCGCGCCAACGGCACGCACGTGCACTTCGCCCCGGATGCCGCCACGGCGACGCGGCTGGTGGTCGACATCGCCCGCCGCCACGACGCGAAGCGCATCGTCAAGGGCAAGTCGATGGTGTCCGAGGAAATCGCGCTCAACGCCGAGCTCGAGGCGGCCGGCATGCGCGTGGTCGAGACCGACCTCGGCGAGTACGTGATCCAGCTCGATCACGACGTGCCGTCGCACATCATCGCGCCGATCATCCACAAGACGAAGGAGCAGGTGGCGGCGACCTTCCAGCGTGAGCTGGGCGCCACCGAGGCCGAGGTGGCCGACATCCCGCAGATGACCGCCTTCGCGCGGCGCAGGCTCCGCGCCGAGTTCCTCGCCGCCGACCTGGGGATCAGCGGCGTCAACTTCGCCGTCGCCGAGAGCGGCAGCCTGTGCCTGGTCGAGAACGAGGGCAACGGCCGCCTGTCGACGACCGTGCCGCGGGTGCACGTGGCGCTGCTCGGCATCGAGCGGATTGTCCCCACGGCAGCCGACCTGGCCGTGGCGCTGCGCGTCCTCGCGCGCAGCGGGACCGGGCAGGCGCTCACCGTCTACACCAACGTGATCACCGGCCCGCGCCGGGCCGACGATCCCGACGGCCCCTCCGAACTGCACGTCGTCATCGTCGACAACGGCCGGTCGCAGATGCTCCGCACCGAGCTCGAGGAGATCCTGTACTGCATCAGGTGCGGCGCCTGCCTCAACGTCTGCCCGGTGTACCAGGAGATCGGCGGCCACGCGTACGGCAGCGTCTACCCTGGCCCGGTCGGCGCCGTCTACACCCCCGGCGCCTTCGGGCTCGAGCCGTGGGCCGACCTGCCGCAGGCCAGCAGCCTGTGCGGCGCCTGCAAGGACGCCTGCCCGGTGCGCATCGACATCCCGCGCATGCTGCTCGCCCTGCGCGCGCGTGCCGAGGAGGGCGGGCACACGCCGCGGTGGGTCGGTGACGGCCTGCGCGTGTTCCGCATGGTGGCGACGCGACCGCGCCTGTTCCGCGCCGCCTCGGCCGTGGTGCGCCGCGTCTCGCGATGGCTCGGCCCCCGCGGGTTCGATCGCCTGCCGGGACCGCTCGCCGGGTGGACGCGCCATCGCCACTTCCCGCCGATGGCTGCCGAGACCTTCACCGAGCGGCGGCGCCGCGAGGGGCGCGCATGACGCACGACATCTTCCCCGGCGAGTTCTTCGAGCGGCTCGCGCCGACGCGGCAGGTCCCTCACCCCGGTGCGTTTGCCACGGCTCCGATGCCCGAGGGGCTCGACGCGACGATTGCGCAGTTCACCGCGGCGATCGAGGCAGTCGGCGGCCGCGTGTCCCGCGCCGGCTCGACCGGCGAGGCGGCCGACGTCGTGCTCGGCTACCTCGAGGCCCCCGACTGGCGCGCGCATGACCAGCAGGGCCCTGGCGCGTTCGTCGCCTGGGATGGGGCGCACCTGGCGCTGCCCGATGTGCCGGCGTACGTCGAGGCGCGCGGCGCCCGCAGGCTCGACGCCGTCGTCGGCACCACGCAGGTCGACCGCGACGAGGATTACCGGCGCCTCGACGCGGCGGTCGTCGGCATCACCGGGGCGCACGCCGCACTTGCCGACACCGGCTCGCTCGCGCTGGTGCATGGCGAGGGGCGCGGGCGGCTGGTGTCGTTGCTGCCGCCCGTGCACGTGGCGATCGTCGAGGTGGCACGGCTGCATGCCACGCTGGGCGCCCTCTTCGCGGCCGAGCCGGACCTCCTCCGGCAGGCCGCCAACGTCGTCGTCGTCACCGGTCCGAGCCGCACGGCCGACATCGAGATGACCCTCACCCGCGGCGTCCACGGCCCGCGCGTCGTGCACGTGGTGTTCGTCGGATGACGGCCACCGCGGCGATGCGAGAGCCGCTCGTGCGCGGCGCCGGCCTTGCCACCAGCGTCGGCGCGCTGATCGCGCTCGGGTGGCTGTTCGTGCACCAGCCGGCCAGCCTCGCGCAGTTGACCGGCGGCGTGGCCGCGTCGGTGGGCGCCTACCAGATCAACCAGGCCGACTTCGACCAGGGGCGCGAGTTCTTCAGGCAGGACGAGTTCGAGGAGGCGCGGGCCGCCTTCCAGCGCGCCGACCCCGCCACGCGGCACGCGCTCACGCAGTTCTACATCGCATACAGCTACTACCGGCAGGGCTGGGGCCGCGTCTACAGCGACGACACGCTCTTCGGCGAGGGCCTGGCGGCCGTGAACCGGGCCATCGCGCTCGCGCCGGGCGGGTCGCTGCGCGTCGACGACCCGTCGCTCGACATGCACACGGCCGACGAACTCAAGGCCGAACTGCAGCAGGGCCTGCGCCGCGACGCCTCCGACTTCAACCCCCTGCGCGTGCTGCGCAAGCGCCGATGACCACTCCCTGGTCGCGCCTGGTGACGCGTGAAGCGTTCGTCCTGCCGCTGCTGCTGGTGGCCGTGGCTACCGGCGGTGGGTTCCGCTCCGACGTGGTCACGGGGGCCTGGCGCTTCGTGCCGCCGTCGCCGATGGCGCTGGTGCTCGCGGTGCTGCAGGTCGGCGTGCTCGTGCGCACGGGCGTACTGGCCCCGTGGATGCTGGTCGGCCCGCACCGCACCGGCCTGGCCAACGCCAACGGCGCCGTGGTGCTCGTCGCCCTGCTCCTGGGGTCGGCGCAGGTGTTCACGGCCCTGGCGCCCGACACGGGGCTGCTGAGCGTGCTGGCCTCGGTGTTCTTCCTGCTGATGCTCCTGAACACGCTCGCGGCGGTGCCGACGCGAGCCCGCGCGATGCAGAGTCTCGGCGTGGTGCTGCTGTCGGCCTTCGTGCTCAAGCACGTGGTGCTCGACGCGCTGTACGCACCGGAGGGCAGCCTGGCGCGCCGGGTCGTGACGACGCTGCTCGAGGGCGTGTCGCTCGGAGCGCTCGGGTACACGGCCCACGGCCCGGCGACGGCGTACGTGGCGTTCGCGACGGTGCTGGCGTACCTGTTCGCGCTGGTGCTCCTGCCCGGCCAGGAGGTCGCGAACGACCGAGGGCACGCGTCTCGCCATCTCGCGGATGGTGATGACGACGTCGCGGCCCGCGTCGGCCAAGGCCGACGACTACCGCCGGACGTGTAGCCCGTCCATCGTCCGGACGTGTAGCCGTCCATCATCCGGACGTGTAGCCGGCGATCATCCAGACGTGTAGCCGTCGACCTTGGTCGACGGTCCCGGCCACGCCTATCCGTTCTTCCAGCGAGCCACGAGCGGCACCGCGAGATCCGGCCGATCGGTGATCAGCCCCATCACGCCCCAGCCGAGCAGCCGCTCCATCGCCGCCGGGTCGTCCACGGTCCACACCGCGACCGGCAGCCCGGCGCGGCGCGCGGCGCGCACGAACCGCGGCGACACGACGCGCGTCGCCCCGGACGTCTCCGGCACCTGGAACGCCCGGAACGCCGTCGAGCGTGGCGCCATGCCCAGCCACGAGCGATACAGGAACCAGCGAATCTCCTCCCTGGCCGCGCTCGTCGTCACGTCCGCGCCCGTCCCGCGTGCCGCACGCACGACGTCGTCGGTGAAGCCGCCGAAGCAGACGCGTCCGAGCGCTCCCGCCTGCCGCACCGTGGCGGCCGCGACGCGGCCGACCTCGGGGTCGGTGCCCTTCAGTTCGATGATGCAGGGACACGCCGGGTAGCGTTGGAGTACCTCCGCGAGGCGGGGAATGCGTGCGCCGCGCCCGCGCCACGACTCGCCGTCGAGCCCCTGGAAGTGGTGGCCGGCGTCGAGGGCCTGGAGCTGGTCGGCGGTCAGGCCGGCCAGCGGTCCGCTGCCGCTCGTCGTGCGGTCGAGGGTCTCGTCGTGGTGCACCATCGGCACGCCGTCTCGCGACAACCGGACGTCGAACTCGAGTCCGTCGGCACCGAGCGCCAGGCCGTGGTCGAACGCGACGATCGTGTTCTCGGGGCGCAACTTCGATCCACCCCGGTGCGCGAACACGAGGGGCGCGTCGAGGGAGAGCACGGGGTGGGATGTGGGGTGCGGAGCAACCATGCAGGCCGGGCCGGAGTCCTAGGAAGGAGGTCGCCGCCGCATCGAGAGTGCGGCCTCGAGCCATGCCGGCTCGACAGGAATCGACCTGATACTATCGCCCCATGTCCCGACCGACAACGCTGGGCGCGCTCAAGCAGGCGATCGCGGCCGGACACGTCGCGCGCCGCCCCGTGCGCACCGAACTCCGCGAGAACCTGCTGGCACGCCTGAAGTCGGGCGGCCCGATCTTCCCCGGGGTCCTCGGCTACGACGACACCGTCGTGCCGCAGGTGGTCAACGCCATCCTCGCGCGTCATCACTTCATCCTGCTCGGCCTGCGCGGCCAGGCCAAGAGCCGCCTGCTGCGGGCGCTCACCCTGCTGCTCGACGACGAGATCCCGGTGATCCCGGGCTCGGAGATCAACGACGACCCGCTCGCGCCGCTGAGTGCCTTCGGTCGCCAGCAGGTGGCCGAGGCGGGCGACGACCTGCCCATCGCGTGGCTGCCGCGCGAGCGCCGCTACGTCGAGAAGCTCGCCACGCCCGACGTGACGATCGCCGACATGATCGGCGACATCGACCCGATCAAGGCGGCACGCTCCGGCCTCGCGCTCGGCGACGAACTGACGATGCACTACGGACTGGTGCCGCGCGCCAACCGCGGCATCTTCGCGATCAACGAGTTGCCCGACCTCGCCGGGCGCATCCAGGTGGGCCTGTTCAACATCCTCCAGGAGGGGGATGTGCAGATCAAGGGCTTCCCGGTGCGGCTGCCGCTCGACATCCTGCTGGTGTTCAGCGCCAACCCCGAGGACTACACGGCGCGCGGCAAGATCATCACGCCGCTCAAGGACCGCATCGGATCCGAGATCCGGACGCACTACCCCTCGACGCTCGCCGAGGGCGTGGCGATCACCGAGCAGGAGGCGTGGACCGATCGCGCGTCGGAGGGCAGCCACAAGATCGACGTCCCCCGGTACGTGCGCGAGGTGGTCGAGGAAGTCGCGTTCCAGGCGCGCAAGGAACCGAAGGTCGACAAGCGTTCCGGCGTGAGCCAGCGCCTGCCGATCACCGTGCTGGAGCACGTCGTGTCGAACGCCGAGCGCCGGGCCGTGCTCAACGGCGAGGGCATCGCCGTGCCGCGGGTGTCCGACGTCTACGCGGCGCTGCCGGCGATCACCGGCAAGCTGGAACTCGAGTACGAGGGTGAGCTGAAGGGCGCCGACAAGGTCGCAACCGACATCATCCGCGCGGCTGTCGGCCAGGTCTTCGAGGCCCACCTCGGCTCGGCCAACGTGCGGCAGGTGGTCGAGTGGTTCGACATGGGCGGGTCGCTGCAGCTCGACGACACCTCCTCGGCGCGGACCCTGCTCGACGCGACGCGCAAGGTGCAGGGGCTGACCGACCTGGCCGAACACCTCGGCATCCCGGGCGGCGCGCCGGCGCCGTCGGTCGCCTCGGCGCTCGACTTCATCCTCGAAGGCCTGCACGCCCAGAAGCGCATCAGCCGGACCGAGGCGGGCAAGTACACGGCAGGCGAGGAACCCGTCCGGCGCAGCGGCAAGGCCGACAAGCGTCGCGAGCGGCAGTTGCGCGAAGACGATGACGATGACAGCGGGTTCGGTGGGGGCGGGGGCGGACGGTATTACAACTGACGCAGGCCATTTCGAAATTGCAGGAATTGCAGAAGTTCATCACCGGGCATCGACGACCTGCAACCGCGCGCGAGTGAAATTCTGAAGTTCCTGAAATCCTGCGATTCTCGGGCGGTCACCAAGGCCGAAGGCCCCATGACGAAGGCCGGGACATGAAATACAAGTACACGAAGTTCATCCCGGACGACCTCGAGGGCATCGACCTCGAGCAGCTGCTCTCGAAGCTGTCGGACCTGCTGCTGTCGAGCGGCTTCGAGAATCCGTACGAGCCGGACCCCAACGCACATGGGCACACGCGCGACGAGTTGCGTGACGCCATCATGGAGGCGCTGCTCACCAACGGGCTGCTTTCGCCAGAGCAGATGGAGCGACTGCTCGGCGAGCCTGCCGACGGCGACAGCACGTCGGGTCTCGAGCAGTTGCTCGACAAGCTCATCGATCGCATGGGCCAGCAGGGCTACCTCACCCCGCAGCCCGAGCAGGGCACGCTCAGCGGCGGCCAGCAGGGCAAGGACCTGCCGCCGGTGAAGTTCGAGGTCACCGACAAGGGCATCGACTTCCTCGGCTACCGCGCCCTGCGCGACCTGCTCGGCTCACTGGGTCGCAGCAGCGCCGGCCGACACGACACGCGCGACATGGCCACCGGCATCGACGCCGGCGGCGCCGTGAAGCCCTACGAGTTCGGCGACACGCTCAACCTCGATCCGGCCGCGACGCTGCTCAGCGCGGTGAGCCGCAACGGCCTGCCCCGCCCCGGCGAGGGCTTCGACCTCGACTACCAGGACCTGCACGTCACGCAGGGTGAGTACCAGAGTTCCTGCGCCACGGTCGTCATGCTCGACTGCAGCCACAGCATGATCCTGTACGGCGAGGACCGGTTCACGCCGGCCAAGCGCGTGGCGCTCGCGCTGGCCAACCTGATTCGGCACCAGTACCCCGGCGACGCGCTCAATGCGGTGCTGTTCCACGACTCGGCCGAGGAAGTCCCGGTCGAGCAGCTCGCCCGCGTGCGCGTCGGGCCGTATTACACCAACACGCGCGAGGGCCTGCGGCTGGCCCGGCGCATCCTCGAGCGGCAGATGAAGGACATGCGGCAGATCGTGATGATCACCGACGGCAAGCCGTCGGCGCTGACGCGTCCCGACGGGCAGATCTACCGCAACGCCTTCGGCCTCGATCCCTACATCGTGTCCGAGACGTTTGCCGAGGTCGCCGCCTGCCGCAAGGCCGGCATCATGATCAACACGTTCATGCTGGCGCGTGACTACGAGCTGATGGCGTTCGTGCGGCGCGTCGCCCAGATCTGTCATGGCAAGGCGTACTTCACGACGCCGATGACGCTCGGGCAGTACGTGCTGACCGACTACATGAACAACAAGACGCGCACCGTCCACTGACCGGCGGTGGGGCGCGGTGTCCCACCGCGCCGTCGGCGGCCGGGTCGGGTGATGGAGTCTCGAAGGCCCAAGGCCGCATGACGAAGGCCGTCCCGTGACGCTTCCAGATCAACTCCCGCTCTTCCCGCTCTCCAACGTCGTCCTCTTCCCGGACGTGTTCCTGCCGCTGCACATCTTCGAGGAGCGGTACCGGGCCATGACGCGCGATGCCCTGGCCGGGCAGGCGCTGATCGGGATGACCGTACTGCGCGAGGGCTGGCAGCGCGACTACGAAGGGACACCGCCGATCTACGCCACCGGCTGCGCCGGCACGATCGTCCACCACGAGCGCCTGCAGGACGGGCGCTACAACATCGTGCTGAAGGGCGTCGCGCGCTTCGAGGTGGAGCGGGAGCTCGAGACCGGGGCGCCGTATCGCGTCGCGCAGGTACGCTGGCACGCCGAGACCGACGCGGAGGGCACACGGCCCGCGGTCACACGCGTGCGGCGGCAGGTCGAGACCTTGCTGTTGCCGGCCGTGGCGCGTGGCGAGGTGCGCCTGCCGACGGAACTGAGCGACCAGGCGCTGGTCAACGCCGTGTGCCAGGCGATCGACGTGCCGATCGTGGAGAAGCTCGCCCTGCTCGAGAAGCCCGACGTGGTGACGCGCGGGCTCGCGTTGCTGCCGATTCTGGAGCGCCTGCTGATCCGGCTGTCCGGATCAGGACAGGTCCATTAGGCCAGGGTAGGGCGCGGTCTCCGACCGCGCCGTCATTCCCTAACCAACGGCGGGGTGGGACACCCCGCCCT
This sequence comes from Luteitalea sp. TBR-22, assembly GCF_016865485.1. NCBI lineage: Bacteria > Pseudomonadati > Acidobacteriota > Vicinamibacteria > Vicinamibacterales > Vicinamibacteraceae > Luteitalea > Luteitalea sp. TBR-22. Next base: position 4,367,436 of record NZ_AP024452.1, read on the forward strand.
ACCTGGTACCGGGTGTAGGCGTCGGCCTTGGCCGACGCAGGCCGCTACGTGCGCTGAATGAGCTGCAGGAACTCGGCGCGGGTCCGCGCGTCGCTGCGGAAGGTGCCGAGCATGGCGCTGGTGACCGTTGCCGAGTTCTGCTTCTCGACGCCCCGCATCGCCATGCACAGGTGCGTCCCCTGCATGACGACGGCCACGCCGAGCGGGTCGATGGCCTCGCGGATGCACTCGGCGATCTCGTTGGTGAGCCGCTCCTGCACCTGCAGGCGACGGCTGAACACGTCCACCAGGCGGGGGATCTTGCTGAGCCCGATCACCCGCGTGCGCGGCACGTAGGCGACGTGGCACTTGCCGAAGAACGGCAGCAGGTGGTGCTCGCAGAGGCTGTAGAAGTCGATGTCCCGGACGATCACCATCTCGCTGTAGTCGACGGTGAACAGCGCGCCGTTGAGGATCTGCTCGACGTCGGCCGAGTAGCCGCTCGTCAGGAACTTCATCGACTTCTCGACGCGTTCCGGCGTCTTCAGCAACCCCTCCCTGCTAGGATCTTCTCCCAGTTGCTCCAGCAGGGATCGGATGAGAGTCTGCATCAGGTCAGTCTACCTTACGGCCGTCATGGCCCTGTGTGTGGACGCCGCGCTCGCGGCGCAGGTTCCTGCGTCGGCCGACGCGCTGTTCGCGCGACGCGAGGATCCGGTGGCGGCGCGACAGGCGGCCGACCAGTATCTGTCGCACCACCGCGCGTCGCCACAGGACTTCGTGGGCGCGTGGAAGCTGGCGCGCGTCAGCTACTTCATGGGCACGCAAGGCCCTGCCGGCGACCGCCGCATGTGGCTGGAGACCGGGCTGGCGGCGGCCAACGACGCGATCGCGCTGAACCAGGCTCGCCCGGAGGGCCACTTCTGGCTGGCGGCCAACATGGGCGCGCTCGCCGAGTCGTACGGATTGCGCCAGGGCCTCAAGTACCGCACTCGTATCAGGCAGGCCCTGGAGCGCGTGCTGGCGATCGATCCGGCCTTCATGGAGGGATCTGCCGACCGCGCGCTCGGCCGCTGGTACCACAAGGTGCCCGGCCTGTTCGGCGGCAGCGCGGCCAAGGCGGAGCAGCACCTGCGCAAGAGCCTCACGTACAACCCGCAGTCGACGGTGAGCCTCTTCTTCCTCGCCGAGTTGTATGCCGACGAGGGCCGTCCCGAGGAAGCGCGCCGGCTGCTGCAGCAGGTGCTCGAGACGCCGGTGCACAAGGAATGGGCGGCCGAGGACCGCGCGTACAAGGCCCAGGCGCTCGAACGCCTCCGCTCGCTCAGCTCACGACGATGAGGGGCCGGGTTCGGGCTGCCACAACTGCCGGACTTCCTCGATTGCCGAGCGGCGGCGCTGCTCGTGTTCCAGGTCGGCCTCGATGAAGCGCAGGCCCTCGAGCACCCACCGGGCCATGTCGGGGTTCACGAGCCGGTAGTAGACGTGCCGGCCCTCGCGTCGCTCGGACACGAGGCGGTGGGCGCGCAGGATGGCCAGGTTCTGCGAGGCGCGGGAGTGGGTGGTCGAGAGGGCGGCCTGCAGCGCGTTGACGTCGCGCTCTCCGCCGCGGAGTTCCTCGACGATGCGGATGCGGTCGGGGTGGCTGAAGACGGCGAACAGCTGTCCCAGTTCCTTGGCGACCAGTTGGCGATGGGGCATGGCTCAGATTTGCTCACATGCAGATATGTGCATGTGACGACAGGATTGAGGCTACGCCCCTCCTTTCCCGCCGTCAAGCGAGAGAGGCCGCGACTCATGCAGCCAATGCTTCAGGTAGGGCGTCCTACAGCCAGTCCCGGATGGCAGCAGGAATGGCGACCAATTTGGGTTGACATGCGTCGTATCTCTCACGTATGTCTGTATGTGCAAATGTTTGCACATTATGACGAGCCATGAGTGACCCCATGTCCACCTCATCTACCTTCGATCCGGCCGCGTGGCGCGCGCTCGTCCGCTGGATGGCCGGCACTCACCATGTCGAGGTCTCGCAGGACGCCCTCGACGCCGCCATCCGCCGCCTCGAAGTCCGCCACACCGACGCGCCCGTGGACCAGTTGGTGTGGGTGCTGCAGCAGGTCGGCCTCGACGGCATCCTGGTCGACCGGCCCTTCGACGAGGTCGTCCGCGACGCCGAGCCTGCCCATCCCTGGGTGACCTTCGGCGCCAGGCACGACCGCCTGTCCCCCGTCGCGGTGCTCGGCGCCGCCCGCCGGGGTCACGTGACGGTGGTCGACCCCATGAACTCGCCACGGCCGCGGACGGTGCGCCTGCGCGACCTCGCCGAGCAGCTCGGCCTGCCCGACACCAGCGCCCACGTCCGCTGGATGGTGGCCGAGTCGGTGGCGCCCCTCGCGGCCATGCGCTCCCGCGGCGACGAGCCGATGGACCCCATCGCCCGGCTCAAGGCCCTCCTGCAGGGGGAGCGCCAGACGCTGTGGGTGGCCGTCGTCTACTCGGTGGTCATCGGGCTGCTGTCGCTGGTCGTGCCGATCGCGGTGCAGTCGCTGGTGAACACCATCGCGTTCGGCTCGGCGACGCAGCCACTCGTGGTGCTCACGCTGCTGGTCGCGGTCGGCCTCGGCTTCTCGGCGGCGATCAACGCCCTGCGGGCCGGCGTGGTCGAGATCATCCAGCGGAGCCTGTTCGCGCGGACGGCCATCGACGTCACGCACCGCCTCCTGCGCGTGCGCGCCGAGGCGTTCGACCGCTATCACGGGCCCGAGCTCGTCAACCGCTTCTTCGACGTCGTCACGGTGCAGAAGTCGGCGGCGCTGCTGCTCATCGACGGCCTGAGCGTGGTGATGCAGACGATCATCGGGATGGTCCTGCTCGCGCTGTACCACCCGTGGCTGCTCGCCTTCGACGTGCTGATGGTGGCGGCGATGCTGGTCATCGTGTTCGTGCTCGGACGCGGCGCCATCTACACCAGCATCGGCGAGTCGAAGGCCAAGTACGCGCTCGAAGCCTGGCTGGAGCAGATTGCCTCGCACCTGGTGACGTTCAAGTCCAAGGGCGGCGCCGAGTACGCCACGCGCCGGTCGCAGGCGCTGCTCGAGGACTACCTCACCTATCGCGCCAAGCACTTCAAGATCCTGCTGCGGCAGATCATCGGCTCGTTCGCGCTGCAGGCGGTGGCGAGTTCGGCGCTGCTCGGCATCGGCGGGTGGCTGGTCATCGAGCGCCAGCTGACGCTCGGCCAGCTGGTGGCCAGCGAGCTCATCGTCGCGCTGATGGTCAGCGCGTTCACCAAGTTCGGCAAGCAGCTCGAGGTGTTCTACGACCTGGCGGCCGCGATCGACAAGCTCGGCGCCCTGGTCGACCTGCCGCTGGAGCCTGCCGGCGGCGAGGCGATCCTCACGCCGGCGGGTCCGGCGGCGGTCAGCGTGCAGGGCGTGCAGGTGCGCTACCCTGATGGCGAGGACGCGGCGCTGAGCGTCGCCCGGCTCGACATCGCCGCGGGCGAGCGCCTCGGCGTGTCGGGGCCCATCGGCTCCGGCAAGAGCACGCTGGCCGACATCCTGTTCGGCCTGCGCGCCCCGTCGCGAGGCACGCTGGTCCTCGACGGCTTCGACACGCGCGACATCCCGCTGGCCGATTTGCGGCAGTGCGTGTCGCTGGTGCGCAGCATCGAGGTGTTCCCCGGCACGGTGATCGACAACGTCCGGCTCGGGCGCGACGATCTCGGCCTGACCGAGGTGAACGAGGCGCTGCGCCGGGTGGGCCTGCTCGACGAACTGCAGGCGCTGCCCGACGGGCTCTCGACGAAGCTGCACCCGACGGCGCGCCCGCTGTCGTCGCGCCAGGCATGGCGGCTGATGGTGGCGCGCGCCATCGCCGGCCGCCCGCGACTGCTGGTGGTCGACGGCGTGCTGGACCAGATCGACTACTCCGAGGACCGCGAGCGACTGATGCAGCTGCTGTTCGGCGCCGACGCGCCATGGACGCTGGTCTGCATCACCGATGATCCCGACCTGCTCGCCCGCTGCTCGCGCGTGGTCACGCTGCAGGACGGCCAGGTGCGCGAGGGTGGGTTCGGCGCCAGGGAGGTGGAGGCATGAAGCCCGTGACGACCTCGAACCAGTGGCGAACCGAAGGACGCGTGGCGCTGCAGGCGCTGCACGCGCCGCGCGCCTCGCGCGTGCTGGCCCGCCTCTTGCTGCTCCTGCTGGGCCTGACCGCCGTGCTGCTGGTGGTGACGCCGTGGCAGCAGAACATCCCGGGCACCGGGCGGGTGATCGCCTACAGCCCGGAGGAGCGGCCGCAGAACGTGCAGACGCCCATCGACGGGCGGATCGCGCAGTGGTACGTCGTCGAGGGCTCGCCCGTGAAGAAGGGCGATCCCATCGTCGACCTCACCGACAACGACCCGTCGATCATGCAGCGCCTCGCCGAGGAGCGCGAGTCGCTGGTCCGCAGCATCACCGAAACCGAGCGCCGCATGCGCGCGATCGAGCAGCGCGTCGCCGGCCTCAAGGACACGCAGGTCACCGGCGTCGAGGCAGCGGACCTGCGCGTCCGCATGGCGCGCGAGCGCGTCTCGGCCGCCGATCAGGCGCTGTCGGCGGCCAAGGCCGCCAAGTACACGGCCGACCTGAACCTCGAACGGCAGCGCGCGCTCGAGAAGAAGGGCCTGACCTCGACCCGCTTCGTCGAACTCGCGGAACTCGAGGCGGCGACGCGCGTCGCCGACGTGGACCGCGCCGTCGCCGCGCTGAACGCCGCCCGTGCCGAGCAGAGCTCGCTCGACCAGGAGCGCCTGCGCACCGGCGCCGACGCCGGCACCCGCATCGACGAGGCCTGGGCGGCCCACGCCTCGGCGGCAAGTGACCTGGCCAAGGCCCGCGCCGACCTCACGCGGCTGGACGTGCGCGTGGCGCGCCAGGCCACCCAGAAGGTCCACGCGCCGGTCGACGGCACCGTCTGGCGCGTCGTCGCGCGCCAGAACGGCGAGTACCTCAAGGCCGGCGCCACCCTCGTGGTCATCGTGCCGACGACGAGCCGGACGGTGGTGGAGTTGTACCTGAACGGCAACGACGTCCCGATGGTGCGCCAGGGCCGCACCGTGCGGCTGCAGTTCGAGGGCTGGCCCGCGCTGCAGTTCAGTGGGTGGCCGTCGGTGGCGGTCGGCACGTTCGGCGGGCGGGTGCTGCTGGTCGACGCGACCGACGACGGCAAGGGCAAGTTCCGGGTGCTGGTGGAGCCGGATCCTAACGACGAGCCATGGCCGGCGGCCCAGTACCTGCGTCAGGGCGTCCGCGCCAACGGCTGGGTGCTCCTCGACGTGGTCTCGCTCGGCTACGAGCTGTGGCGCCAGTTCAACGGCTTCCCGCCGGTCGTCGCGATGGAGGATCCCGACGGCGGCAAGGACGCCGACGGCAACGTCGTCAAGGTCAAGGGCGCCAAGTGATGCGCGCACTCGTGATGGCCGCCGCGCTGGCGGCCCTGGCGGGCGCGGCGCGCCCCGCGGGGGCGCAGTCCCCCCTGACGGTCGACGAGGTGTTGGCGGCGGTGGACCGGGCGTACCCGTTGCTCGACGCCGCGCGGCAGGAACAGGAGGCCGCCGCCGGTGAGGCGACGGCCGCGCAGGGGGCGTTCGACCTGCGGTTGCTGGGCAGCGCCGACGTGTTCCGCGGCAACGTGTACGACAACGAGGGCGCCTCGGTGAGCCTCTACCAGCCGCTCACGTTCGCGGGCGCCAACGTGTTCGGCGGCTACCGCATCGGGCGCGGCACCTACGCTCCCTACGACGGTAAGGCGCAGACGCTCACCGACGGTGAGTGGAAGGCGGGCCTGTCGCTGCCGCTGCTGCGCAATCGGGCCCTCGACAGCCGGCGTGGCGCGCTCGAGCGGACCGCGATCGGCCGTGAACTGGCCGACCAGCGCGTCGCGGCGTCGCGGCTGCGCTTCCTCGGCGAAGCGGCGGTGCGGTACTGGGACTGGGTGGCGGCCGGCAGCCAGCAGGGGGTGGCCGCGCAGTTGCTGCAGATCGCGGAAGCGCGCGACCGGGACCTCGCCGACGCGATCGGCCTCGGGTCGATCGCGCCCGTCGAGCGGGTAGACAACCGGCGCGCCATCCTGCAGCGGCAGGGCGGCGTGGTCACGGCGCGCCGCAACACGGAGCGCCAGGCGATCAACGTGTCGCTCTACTACCGCGCCACGGACGGCACGATGCTGCGCCCCGTCGAGGGGCAGTTGCCGGGCACGATGCCGCCGCCCCCGCCCCGCCTGACGCGCGCCCAGGTCGACGCCGACATCCAGCAGGCGCTCGACGCCCGCCCCGACGTACGGGCGATCGTCCTGAGCCGACAGCAGCAGGAGGTGGCGCTCGAACTGGCCAGGAACGAGCTGCTGCCCACTTTCGACCTGTTCGCCGAGGTGTCGCGCGACGTCGGCGACGGCTCGCGGACCCTGCAGGGCACGGAACTGGACGCCGGCGCGACGTTCCAGCTGCCGGTGCAGCGTCGGCAGGGCAAGGGCCAGGCCCGGGTGGCGCTGGCGGCGCTGTCGCGGCTCGACGCCGAGCTCCGGATCGCGCGCGACCGGGTGCGGGCTGAAATCGAGGATGCGGCCAGTGCGCTGACCGCCGCGCTCGACGTGCTCGAGGTGGTGCGGTCGGAGGTGGCGGTGGCCCGCGAACTCGAGCAGGCAGAGCGGGACAAGTTCTCGCTGGGCGACTCGACGCAGTTCCTGGTGAACCTGCGGGAGCTGGCGACGGCCGACGCGGCGTTCCGGGAGATCAGCGCGACGGCGGAGGCGCACAAGGCGAGGGTCGCCTACGACGTGGCGACGGCGCGCCTGGGGGCACTGGCGGCCCGCCCCTGATCGACCGCGTCTCGTCCCGGAATCCCGGCACCCTGCCCCTGGTTATGGTTCAATAAATTGAATAGTCATCATCCATCATCATGGATCCGATGAGCCCTTGCCGCCGGAATCTCGCAAATAGTCACGATTCCATCACGCCAGAGATCCGGTACACACCGTGCAATTGCCGCTCTGTCCCGCTGGTGGGGCGAGCTGGCAGGTAAGTTCATCAGCCAGTTGCCCTCCTTCGCGGGTCTCGGTTCCACATTACGTGGGGACCTGGAAATTCAGGAGGGTAGGACATGATTCGTCGCGCATTCTGGGTGCTGCTTGCGGCAGTGCTCTGCGCAACCCCGGCGCTCGCCCAGGAAACGACGGGCCGCGTTGCGGGTACGGTGGTCGACACTTCCAATGCGGCCATCCCTGGCGCCACCGTCAAGATCGAGGGCGGCGCGGTCAACCAGATGGCCGTGACCGACGGCGAGGGCAAGTTCTCGTTCGCGGCGCTGCCCCCGGGCACGTACCGGCTCACCACCACGCTGCAGGGCTTCAAGACCAGCGTGGTCGACGATCTGCAGGTGGCCATCGGCAAGTCGGCGACGGTCAACGTGTCGCTGAGCGTCGGCGGCCTGGCCGAGCAGGTGACGGTGGAGGCGTCGGCGGTCCGGGTGGACACGGCGCAGACCACCATCCAGACCAACGTGACGGCGGCGGCCATCGAGAACCTGCCCAAGGGGACCAACATGGGCAGCCTCCTCAAGCTCTCGCCGGCGGCGCGCGCCGAACCCCTCAGCGGCCAGTACCAGATTGACGGCGCCAGCGGCTCGGAGAACTCGTTCGTCATCGACGGTCTCGAGACGAGCAACTTCCGCACCGGCGTGCTGAACGTCAACAACAACCTGCCCTTCGAGTTCATCCAGGAGATGTCGATCAAGACGTCCGGGTTCAACGCCGAGTTCGGCGGGGCGACCGGCGGCGTGATCAGCGTGGTGACCAAGAGCGGCACCAACCAGTTCCGCGGCATGGCCGGGGTCGAAGTCGAGAGCGACGGCCTGAACGGCGATCCGCGCGGCCGCCTGAACCGCTTCCGCAGCGGCACGGGCGCCAACTTCGTGCAGGTGAACGAGTACCTGAACGACAAGACCGACCAGTACACCAACTACTACCCGGCCTTCGGCATCGGCGGCCCGATCCTGCGCGACAAGATGTGGTTCTTCGGCAGCTACTCGCCGCAGATCTTCAACGAGGAGCGCACGACGGAGTACTTCACCTCCGATCCGCGCACCCGCACCAAGACGGGCCAGGCCACCTACGAGCGCCAGCGCAAGGCCGAGTACTTCCAGGGCCGCGTCGACGCGCAGCCGCTCAACACGCTGCGCCTGACGGGCACCTACACGTACAACCCGTACATCGAGGACGGCATCTTCCCGCACAACCAGATCTCGCTGGGCAACACGCCGCCGTCGGTCAACTTCGGTGGCTCGACGGGCACCCTCACGGGCAACGACCTGACCTCGCGCCAGGGCGGCAAGCAGGACGGCAACAACTTCTCGGTGGGCGCCACCTGGACGCCGGGCAGCCGGGTCGTGCTGAGCTCGCGCGTCGCGCGCGGCTACCTGAACGAGCTGCTCAACTCCAAGGCCATCCCGCAGGAGACGCGCTTCCGCTGCGTGGGCAACGCCCCGCCCGCGGGTGCCGGCTGCTCGCTGGGCTTCGACAACCTGCCCTCGGGCAACTCGCAGCGCTATGAGGACAGCTCGGAGCGCTGGACGGTGGACACGAGCGCGGCGTTCCTGGTGGACAACCTCGCGGGCCGTCACGAGTTCAAGGTCGGTCACCAGTACTCGCGCGTCGCCAACGACGTCAACACCGGCTATGCGGACCTCGGGCGCGTGGACCTCTACTACGGCTACTCGATCAACGACCTGACTGGTCGCAACGACCCCGACACGCCTGGCGCGATCGGCGCTGGCCAGTTGCTGCGCTTCGGCACGGTGGGCGCCGCCGCCAACACGGCCAACTCGCTCTACTTCCAGGACCGCTGGCAGCCGACCAACCGCCTGACGATCAACGCCGGCGTGCGCATGGAGAAGGAAGACCTGCCGTCGTTCAACGGCTACGCGCCGCCGATCAACTTCGGCTGGGGCGACAAGGTCGTCCCGCGCCTCGGCGTGGCGTACGACCTGACCGGTGACGGCCGCACGAAGCTGTTCGGCTCGTTCAACCGGTTCCAGGATCGCCTGAAGTTCGAGCTGCCGCGCGGCTCGTTCGGTGGGGACTTCTACCGCGTCGACTTCTTCGAGATCTTCCCGCAGAACACCAACTACGACTACTACACGTTCAACCGCGTGCTCGGCAGCAACACCGACGTGATGGGTGGCAAGTGCCCGATCCCCGGCAGCACCGGCCTCTCGCGCTGCCAGTACGACTACCGCATCGCGTCCAACGACCCGAACGCCGACATCTACACCGGCAAGGTCGACCCCGACCTGAAGCCCTTCACGCAGACCGAGTGGACGGTCGGCCTCGAGCGCGAGCTCATGAGCTCGTACCTCCTCAGCGTCCGCTACACGCACAAGCAGGTCGACCACGCCATCGAGGACGCGGGCTTCCCGACGGCCGAGGGCTCCGAGGCGTACATCATCGGCAACCCCGGTGAGGGCCTGCACGCCGAGACGGCGCGCCAGTTCGGCTACGCCAAGACGACCATGCCGGAGCGCATCTACGACGCCCTCGAGACGCGCATCGAGCGCCGCTTTGCCAACAACTTCCAGTTCACGGCGGCCTACACTTACAGCAAGCTGCAGGGCAACTACTCGGGCCTGGCCAGCTCGGACGAGAACGGCCGCACCTCCCCGGGTGTGAACCGCTTCTTCGACCTCCCGCACCTGGGCTTCACGACGGCCGGCACCCCGGACAACGGCGTGCTGGCGACCGACCGTCCGCACGTGCTGAACCTGTTCGGGTCGTACCTGTTCAACTGGGGCGGCAGCCAGTCGACCAACATCTCGGCCTTCACGACCTTCCAGTCGGGCACGCCGCAGACGACCTTCTACACGTTCTACGCCGCGGCGGTTGCCTACGGCCGCAACGACATGGGCCGCACGCCCATGTTCACCAACACGGACCTGATGGTCTCGCACCGGTTCCGCTTCGGCAGCCGCTCCCTGGCGCTCGAGCTGAACGTGCTGAACCTGTTCGACGAGGCCAACGTGCTCGGCCTCTACAGCAACAACGCGGGCGTCAACCCCAGCATCAGCACCCTGGGTCTGCCGGCCAGCGTGACCGACGAGCCGTCGGCGCTGAACTACGTGCTGACCAACGGGATCACCTCGAACTACAACGCGTACCTGAACAACGCGGCGGCGCCCCAGCGCAAGGACACGGCCTACGGCATGGCCAACTCCTTCCAGGGCTTCCGCACGGTGCGGTTCGGCGTGAAGTTCCAGTTCTAGTGCACCTCCGCCCGCAGCCGCGGGCTCGGTGCACGACGCTCACTGCCGAACGTCCTCAGGGACGTTCGGCAGAGTTCTAAGCTGACGCCAGCCTGAACACACGAAGGGCCCGGTGGGAATCTCCCGCCGGGCCCTTTGTCTTTCACGTTCGGCCTTCCGCCTTCGCCCTCACCTTTTCGCCTGAGGGCTTCGGCGGTCTAGTCGCGTCCGGTCAACGTCAAGCTTCAAGCTTCAAGCGTTCGATGCGTTAAACGTCAAACGTCAAACGTTAAACGTCAAACGTTAGACGTTAAACGTCAGACGTTAGACGTTAAACGTCAGACGTGTGTGACGCAGGACGCACGCGTCCTGCGTCACACCTGCTCCGTGTCCATCTGCGCGCGCTGCAGCTTGCCGCTGAAGTCGACGTAGATCGACTTCCACTCGCTGAACACGTCGAGTGCCGCGATGCCCGCCTCGCGGTGGCCGTTGCCAGTGGCCTTGACGCCGCCGAACGGCAGGTGGACCTCCGCGCCGATCGTCGGCGCGTTGACGTAGAACAGCCCCGTGTACACGTCGCGCATCGCCGTGAAGGCGTTGTTGATGTCCTGCGTGTAGATGGCCGCCGACAGGCCGTACGCGACGTCGTTGGCCACCGCGATCGCCTCGTCGAGCGAGCCCACCTTGATCACCGACACGACGGGCCCGAAGATCTCTTCCTTCGCGATGCGCATCGACGGCGTGACGTCGGCAAAGATCGTCGGCTCGTGGAAGCAGCCGCGGGCGTGCGCGCCTTCCTGCAGGCGTGAGCCTCCGAGCACCAGCCGCGCGCCCTCGGCCTTGCCGATCGCCACGTACTCCATCACCTTCGCGAGCTGGTCCTCGTGGATCGACGGCCCCATCTGCACGCCGTCCTTGCGGCCGTCGCCCACCACGAGCTGACGCGCCCGAGCCACGAAGCGCTCGAGGAACTGGTCGTACACCTTCTCGTGCACCACCACCCGGCTGGCCGCCGTGCAGCGCTGCCCGGTCGTGCCGAAGCCGCCCCACACCGCGCCATCCACCGCCAACTCCAGCTTCGCGTCGTCCATCACCAGGATGACGTTCTTGCCGCCCATCTCCAGGTGCACCTTCTTGAACGTGCGCGCGCAGGTCTCGTTGATGCGACGGCCGGTCTCGGTAGAGCCCGTGAACGACACGACGGACACGTCGGGATGCTCGACGATGGGCGCCGCCGCGCCGGGGCCGTCGCCCATCACGAGGTTGACCACGCCCGGGGGCAGGCCCGCGTCGATGAGCGTCTGCACGAAGTTGATGGCGGTGAGCGGCGCTTCCTCGGCTGGCTTGAACACCACCGTGTTGCCACAGACCAGCGCCGGCAGGATCTTCCAGGACGGCACCGCCATCGGGAAGTTCCAGGCCGTGATCATCCCGCACACGCCGATCGGCTGGCGCACCGACATCGCGAACTTGTTGCGCAATTCCGAGGGTGTGGTCTGGCCGAACAGCCGCCGCCCCTCCCCCGCCATGAGATAGCTCATGTCGATGGCTTCCTGGACGTCGCCAGCCGTCTCGGCGAGGACCTTCCCCATCTCACGGGTCATGTCGTCCGAGAAGCGGTCCTTCCGCTCCTTGAACAGCTGCGCGGCCCGGTAGAGGATCTCCGCCCGCCCCGGCGCCGGCACCAGGCGCCACGTCTGGAATGCCCGCTTCGCCGCGGCGACCGCCGCCGCCACGTCCTCCGCCCCCGACTGGGGGAAGAGGCCGATCAGGTCCTCGCGGTCGGCAGGATTACGGTTCTCGTAGGTCGCTCCCGACCGGGCCGGGACCCACTGGCCATCGATGTAGTTGTCGTAGGTGTGCGCCACGGCGCTATTCTAGGCCTGCAGTCCGGGCACCCGCCTGCCGATTCCCGACAATGAGCGTGTGCCCCCGGCCGCCGCCACCGACGCCACATGTCCATCGAACAGCGCCAGCGCCCCCGCATCCCCCTCCCGAACGGCCTCAGCGGCGAAGTGACCGTCTACCGGCCGCTGTCGGTGAGCGACCTGTCGGCGTTCGGCGCCCGCGTCGAGACTCCCGAGCCGCTCCGCGTCAACTCGGTGCGCGCGTTCCGCCTCAACCTCGGCGAGCAGACCGTCGTGCTCAAGGGCCGGGTGTGCCACGCCAGCGTCCGGGCGCTCGACGACCACCTCGTCGTCTACACCTCGGGCATCGAGTTCCTCGACGTCCCGCCGATGGCCCGCATGGCCATCGAGCGCTTCCTCGAGCGCGTCGGCGGCCAGGTCATCACCGCCGAGCACGGGGAGATTCACTAGGCGCGGGAGTCGGGAGTCGGGAGTCGGGAGTCGGAAACAACCCCGCCCACGGCGTCCTTTCGGCAAACGGCGCTGGACTCCGTGTCACGAGAGCAGCAGGGTCTGCCTGCGGACCGACTCCCCATTCCCGACTCCCGACTCCCGTTACTTCGTCTTGACCTCCACCTTCCCTCGCGGCGGGTTCACGTACGCCGACACCAGACTCTCGTGGCCGCCCGGGCCGATCGCGGCCACACCGAAGACGTGGTCGTCGATCGACACATCGGGCAACACGATCTCGGTCACGTTGCCGACATGGCGCTCGAACTGCCAGTCGGTCGCCCACGAGTCACGCCAGAAGATGCGGTAGCCGACGGCTCCGGGTGACGCCTTCCAGCGCAGGCGCGCGTCGTAGCCAGTGGGGTTGCGGTCGAGCATCGGCGCGCCACGCTCCGTGGTCACGTCAGGCGCAGCGGGCGCGAGTGCCAGGGTCGCCACGCCGGCGACGTTCACGCGCGTGTTCCGCGCCAGGTACACCGGATCGACGCCGTCGGGCGTGTCAGCCACGAGGTGCTGGCGTGAGTAGTCCTCGTTGGCCTCGCTGAATCGCACGCCGGCGTACCCGCGCTGGTTGAACGCCGTGTGGTCCCCGCCGCGCCCGAACCGATCGTGCCGCGCGATCAACTGCACGCGATGGGACGGCACGTACCGCGCCGCGGCCCGCTTGATGAAGCGCGCCAACTGCCGCGACCCCGAATCCTCCGGTCCCTCCGCGAACACCCGCACCGTCTCCGCGTCGACGATCCCGTTGCCGCCGCGCGAGTTGCCGACGATGTCGTTGTTGAAGACGGCGTCGATCTCCGCCTTCTCTGCGAGTGCCTTCTGCGCGTGCAGGTGCGCCCCGACCAGGCCCTGCTCCTCGCCCGCGAACGCCACGAACACGAGCGTCGCGTCGAACTCCAGCCCGCTCTGCGCCAGCACCCGCGCCGCCTCCATCGTCAACGCGGTGCCGCTGCCATCGTCGTTGGCGCCGGGGGCCGGCAGGTCGCCGTTGGCCCAGTCGAAGCCGCCGTTGGCCGACGCCGGCCGGGGGCCGGTCGCGCCCGGCGCGGCCGCGGCTGGCGCCTCGGGACGCGCGACGGTGTCGTAGTGCCCGCTCACGTAGATCCGACGCGAGGTCTTGCCGGGCAGCACGGCGACGACGTTACGGATGCGCACGTCGCGCAGGATGCGCTCGCCCTGCGCGGGGATCTCGTAGTCGTCGAAGCTGACCTTGAGCCGTGGACTGGCGGCGACGAGCTGGTCGTGGATCCATTGGGCCGCGGCGCCGATGCCCCGGTTGGGGTCGGTCTGGCTCGAGAGGGTGTGCCGGGTGCCGAACGCGGCGAGCTTCTCGACCGTGGCCTTCAGGCGCTCGGCGGAGACCTGCGCGAGCGCGCGTTCGATGCGAGGGTCGGCGTCCTGCGCGGCGGCAGGCAGGGCGAAGGCCAGCGTCAGGCACGACGCGGCCAGGGCGATGGGGAGACGCATGGAGGCAAGCTTATCGTGACCGGTTACCGGGCACCGGGCAGCGGGCAGCGGGCACCGGGCACCGGGCACCGGGTCGCCAGCATCACCGAGCGTCGACATGAATGTCGACGCCCACGACTCGCGGTCGGGGCGTAGCCGTCGCCCTTGGGCGACGGTCAGCGATGGCGCGCGGTCAGGTCAGCGGTCAGCGTGCGCGGACGTGCTGGAGGTAGTCGCCCGAGGCGACGCGCTGCGCGCCGCCGAGCGGCGCGTTGTAGAAGTACACCCAGGCGTCGAGGGTTTCCCCCGTCTCGAGTTGCACGGGCGACAGGTGACGGGTGTAGAGGCTCTGCTCGGGGTGCCCCTCGCGATAGCCCTCGATCTCGTCGAGCGCCGCCAGGACGCCCGCGGGGTCGTCCATGTCGTACACCTCGCCCCAGACGCAGCCGTCAGGATCGGGGATGGCGGCGGGATAGATGCCGAGGTCGTACAGGGAGGCACGAATCCATCCGCGCCGACGGTGGCGCAGCTTGCCCTCGATGCCTGCCCGGCGACGCCGGTCGAAGCCCGTCATGAGGGTGCCGTAGAAGAACGCAGCCGAGCTCACGATACCTGGTTCCGGACAGGGATACGAGCGTAGGGAGGCCGCTTGCAGCCGCGCGCGGCATGTCCGGGAAACTCGAAGTCTAGCAGAAATGAATCGGGCCGGCCGAGGCTGCCCTCGTGCCGGCCCGTGTGGGTCGCGTGCGGGTTGCGCGCGCGTCAGTTCTCGGCGTTGCGGTGCATCTCGTGCAGCTGCTTCATGTGGTCGCCGTGCACCGCTGAGGCCTGCTTGACGATGACGTCGAGCATCTCGGCGGGGAGCGTCATGTGGACGGCGACGCCACTACCGGTGCCCTCGACGGTGACCGAGTTGAGCAGCGGCTTGAGCTCGGGCTTGGCCTCGAGCTGGAGGCGGGCCAGCGCGAGCACGCCCTGGACGACCTCGCGCATGTTCTTGCCGGCTTCCGCGTCCTTGCCCTCGGCGCGGACCGTGGCCGTGAGGCCGCCGTTGAGGTGGCCCGACGCGGCGAACCACCTGACCTCGGGGAGCTGCTGGCCGAGCACCTGGGCGCCGTCGCCGGTCGCCGCCACGCCGAGCACCTTCGGGCGACCGATGGCCCACACCGTGGAGTTCTGGTCGACGCTCTCGAGCATGCGGACGAACTCGCCGTCGCTGGTGATGCTCGCGGTGCCGTCGCCGGCGTTGCGGTCGATGGCGGCCTTGACGGCGGCCTCGGAGCCGACGATCACGAGGCCGGCGTTGACCAGCGCGATGCGCGGCGACTCGCCCTCCTCCTCGTGCGCCACGAGCAGGCGGGCGCCCTTGTAGTCGGTGAGCTGGCCGCCCTTGCTGGTCACCAGGGCCTCGATCTTGGCGATGTCGAAGCGACCGCGCAGGGCCACGAAGCCGCTGCCGTGGTTGGCCGTGCCGTCGGCGGCCGGGCTCATGGCGGCGATGACGGCGTCGATGTCGCGCTCGACGTCGATGCCGGTCTGCTCCTGGAACTCCTGTCGGCCCTTGCCCTCGTTGTCCATGAGGGTGTTCAGGCGCTGCCGGAACTCCGACGTCATCACCCCCTGCACGTTGGCGTAGGCCACCACGGCCGCGCCGGCAGGGACGAGCGACAGTTCGTCGGGTCCGGTGTTGCTGGCCAGGGCGCGGGGCATGCCGCCCATGTAGGCGACGGTGCCGGCCGCGAGGCCCGCAGTGAGGATGGCGGCCGAACCGAAGAGGAAGTAGCGGGTCTTTGCGGTGCTCATCGGAGGATCAACTCCCGGTATAGCCACTGTAACGTACCCGGCCCCGGGAAGGTTCCACGGCCGGGCTTGAAGGGGTGGGATGAATTGCGGGCACCGGGCACCGGAAACCGGGCACCGATATCCGGGCACCCGGGCGCCCGTACCCGGATCCCCATGCCCGTTCTACTGTTCGAGCACGTACTCCCGCCGCGCCACGGTCCGCATGGCCAGGGTGAGGCCGACTGCCACGATCACGGCCAGCCAGAACAGGCTGGTGCCGACGGCCGGGAACTCCCGGAAGAGCGACGTGAGGAGGCTGACGGTGCTGTCGTCGGCCGGCATCGCCTGCGGCACGAGGCCCTGCAGGTAATAGGCAACCGTGAACCGGCGCAGGTAGCCCGGGATGACCAGGATGGCCGGCTCCCAGGCGAACACGAAGGCCAGGCCGGTGAGCAGGGGCCGCTTGAAGCGGGCGCCGACCCAGGCGAACAGCGCCCCGTAGGTGGCCAGCCCGAGGGCGATCACCACGAGGTCCTTGACCAGGTCGAGGAAGCCGCCGGCGAGCGACCCGCCGGGCCGCGACATGATGAGCAGGTACACCAGCACGACCGACGGCAGCACCACGGCGATGGTGCACACCAGGTACGCCAGGTACTTGCCGAGCAGCACCGCGCCGCGCGGGATGGGCCGCGAGAACAGGTAGGTGATCGTCTTGTCCTCGACCTCGTCGGCCATCAGCGACGTGCCGTAGAACACCGCGAGCACGGGGACGGCGAAGCGCAGGTAGAACACCCACACCATCAGGCCGAAGATGGCGCCGCTGCCCACCCGCACGCCGTCGATCTGCACGCCGCCGCTGCCGGCCGAGAACATGTCGATGACGCGCACCATCAGCGCGATCAGCAGCGGCCCGCCGACCACCAGCGCCATGAACACCGTCCGCCGCGACCAGAGCATCTGGTCGAGGGAGAGGTCGAAGATGCGGGCGGCAGCGCGGGGGAGGGAGAGGCTCGCCTCAGCGCGGCTCGCAGGCACGGCGGGAGTCGGGAGTCGGGAGTCGGGAGTCGCCGAAGGGCCAGTCGACACAGGCAGCGCGTCAGTAGGCATGAGCATTGCTCCGAACGTTGGGCATGGGCATCGTACGTACCTATCAGGATCTCGAGGTGTGGCAGACGTCGATCGAACTCGCCGTCGACATCACACGACTGGCCAACCAGTTGCCACAGAGCGAGTTGTACGCGCTGGGGCTGCAGTTGCGCAGAGCGGCGATTTCGGTCCCCAGCAACATCGCCGAGGGATACGGCCGCTCGACACGGCCGGAATATGTGCGCTTTCTGCGCATAGCCCGAGGTTCCAATGCTGAAGTCTCCTCACTGCTCATCATCGCCACCCGGCTGGGCTACCTCAGTGAGGCACGAGCTGCACGCACCCGCGAAACCAACGATCGCATTGCCGCCATGCTGACTCGCCTGCTTCAGACGCTCGAAGGGCGTTGACTTGTCGACTGCCAGCGTTCCTTAAGGTGCAGTGACCCTGTATCTGTCATCCGCCGTGTGCGGGCCTTCCCCACTCCCCACTCCCGACTCCCGACTCCCGATTCCCGACTCCCGACTCCCGACTCCCGATTCCCGTCACTTCACCAGGTACCCAAACACCGCCGCGAGGTTATCGTCCGGCGACGTCACTTCGTCGATCCGGCCGAAGGGTTCCTCGGAAGCCAGCAGCGTCAGTTGCGTGTAGAACGTGTCGGGCGCGTCGGTCTCGACCACCAGGGCGTCGGCCTCGAAGCGCAGGCTGCGCACGTAGGGGTACGACAGGCACTCGCGCGCCAGTTCGCGGGGCCGCTCGGCGCGGATGTGCACCGTGTGCGGGTGGTGGTCGATCAGCGCGCGGATGTCGTGGACGTCGCCCTCGGCGAGGATGCGGCCGTTGTTGATGAGGAGCACGTTGCTCGTCATCGCCTCGACCTCGTGCAGGATGTGGCTCGACACCAGCACGCTGCGGCCGTCACGGGCCCACTCGCGGATGATGCGGATGGTGCGGCGGCGCATCAGCGGGTCCATGCCGGTGAGCGGCTCGTCGAGGATCAGCAACTCGGGGTCGTGGACCAGGGCCTGGGCGAGCTTGACGCGCTGCCGCATGCCCTTGCTGTAGGCGCCGATCTTCTTGTCGGCGGCGGGCACCAGGTCCACCGCCTCGAGGGCGCGCAACGCCGCGGCCTTCGCCTCGGTGCTGGAGTAGCCGTTGAGCCGCACCAGCGCCGACACCCACTCGAGGCCGGTCATCCGCTCGTAGAAGGCGTCCTGCTCGGGACAGAACCCGATGCGGGTGTAGGCCGCCGGGTTGCCCCAGATCGGCGCGCCGAGCACGGTGACGCTGCCCTTGCTCGGCTGCAGCTGCCCGGTGATCAGCTTCATGAACGTCGACTTGCCGGCGCCGTTGGGGCCGAGCAGCCCGGTGATGCCCGCCGGGATCGACACGCTGACGTCGTTGAGGCCGATGACCTGCCCGTACCACTTCGACACGTGGTCGGCGGTGATGATCGCGGCTCCCGGTCCTTCCCGATCCGCGGTCCGCGAGCCCCGCTCCGCGACGACGCTCATGCCACCACCTCCACGCCGCGCACGCGGCGCTCGAGCACCGAGGCGGCCACCGCCACCACCGCGACGAGCACGATGAACGACACGGCGACCGGCGTCTGGTGGCGCGGCGCCTGCCTGAAGATCACGTCACCCACCTGGTCGAGGCTCGCCTGGATCGAGACCCAGGACACCGCGGTGCTGCCGGTGATGAAGCGGAGGGCGTTGAACATCGCATCCGAGAAGATGAGCACGCCCGCGAAGAGGATGCCGACGAACCGGCTGCTGCGCGACAGCGACGAGAGCGCCGTCATCCCGAAGGTGATCACCAGGGTGAGCACGAGGCAGTAGAGCGTGATCGAGGCCACCAGCGAGGAGTTGGCCTTGAGGAACGTGAAGCTGCCCGAGAAGGCGATCTGC
This sequence comes from Luteitalea sp. TBR-22, assembly GCF_016865485.1. NCBI lineage: Bacteria > Pseudomonadati > Acidobacteriota > Vicinamibacteria > Vicinamibacterales > Vicinamibacteraceae > Luteitalea > Luteitalea sp. TBR-22. The sequence continues at coordinate 4,386,279 of NZ_AP024452.1, forward strand.
AGCACCAGGAGCAGGATGGCCGGTAGCCAGGTGATGGCGAGCAGGAACGTGGCGAGCACGGTCATCTTGCCGAGGATGTACTCGGCGCGGGTGACCGGCTTGGACAGGTACAACTGCAGCGCGTTGGCGCGTCGGTCGTTGGCGATGAGCCCGGCGCCGACGTACACGGTGACCAGGAACACGAAGATCTGCTGCTGGCCGAGGAAGTCGCGGAACGTCTGCGGCGTCGGCGCCAGGAACGTCGCCGCCTGCGAGAAGTTCGACGCCAGGAACAGCTGGCTGGCCCGGACGACGAACGGGATCCACGCGGCCAGCAGCAGGCCCAGGAAGGCCCGCTTCACGATGAACCCCATGAGACCGGCGCGGGCGATGACGGTCCAGGCGCTGCGCACCGGCCGGCGCTCGCCGGAGTAGCGCCGGTACGACTGGTCATGAATGGGCACGGCCGCCTCCTTCGATGGCGTCGATGAAGACGTCCTCGAGCGTCGGCACGCTCGGGCGCAGGTGACGCACCTGCATGTCCTGCGCCGCGGCGAGGGCGAACACGTCGCGCGCCGACCGGCCGGCCGGCACCAGCACCCGCATCACGTCCTCGTCGGTGCCGTGCGCCTCGAGCCCCTGCCCGCGCAGCACCTCGATGAAGCGCGGCAGGTCGCCCTTGATCCGCAGCTCGAACACGCTGCCGCCGGTGCCCTTCAGCGTCGCGATCGGCCCCTGCGTCGCCACCCGGCCCTTGTCCATCACGATGACGTGGTCGCAGGTGTGCTCGACGTCGGGCAGCAGGTGCGACGACAGGATCAGGTTGACCCGCTTGTTGTGCCCGAGGTCGTGGATGAGCGCGAGCATCTCGTCGCGGCCCTTCGGGTCCATGCCGTTGGTCGGCTCGTCGAGGAACAGCAGGTCGGGGTCGTGCACCAGCGCCTGCGCGAGCTTGATGCGCTGCTTCATGCCCGTCGAGTAGGTCTCGATGTTGCGGTAGCGCGCCTCGCCGAGGCCGACGTAGTACAGCACCTCGTGGGCGCGCTGCATCGCGTCCACCGGCGGCAACCCCGAGAGCTGCCCGCAGTAGGCGACGAAGGTCACCGCGTTCATCCCGGGGATGTGCGCGTCGTTCTCCGGCATGTAGCCGATGCGCGCCCGGATGTCCTGGGCCTTGTGGCGCACGTCGAGGCCGAGCACGGTCATCCGGCCCTGTGTCGGCACCACGAAGCCGAGCAGCGCCTTGATCATCGTGCTCTTGCCGGCGCCGTTCGGCCCGAGCAGGCCGACGGCCCCCGGCGGAAAGTGCGCCGCCACGCCGGCAAGCGCCTGATTCTTCCCATAGACGACGGTCACGTCGTCGAGGGCCACCACGGAAGAGGGATCGGGAGTCACGGGAGGTCGCGGGCGGTCGGGAATCGGGAATCGGGAATCGGGAATCGGGAGTCGGGAATCGGGAGTCGGGAGTCGGCTGCGGCCAGCCCTGAAGCCTGTCGCTTGTCGCCTGCTCTGCCTACATACGGACGGGGACGAACGGGAGTTCAGGAAAAGGCTACAGGCTCCGGCTCAGGGATCAGGGCGCGCGCTCCCCCGCAGCCCGAGGTCGTCGGCCACCTCACGCAACGACTCGATGACGTTGGCGATGTGGACCTCGAGCGGCAGCCCGAGCGACTCGGCGCCGGCGATCAGGTCCTCGCGGGGCACGGCCCGGGCGAAGGCCTTGTCCTTCATCCGCTTTTTCACCGAGGCCGCCTCGAGATCCATCACGCTCCTCGAGGGACGGACGAGCGCCGCGGCGGTGACGAAGCCCGACATCTCGTCGCAGGCGTACAGGACCTTCTCGAGCAGGCTGTCCCGGGTGACGCCGCTGTAGTCGGCGTGCGACAGGATGGCCCGCGTCACGACCTCCGGGTAACCGTGCTGCTTGAGGATCTCGACGCCCTTGTACGGATGCTCCTCCTGCGACGGCCAGCGCTCGTAGTCGAAGTCGTGCAGCAGGGCCGTCACGCTCCACAGCGCCTCGTCCTCGCCGAGGCGCCGCGCGTAGCCGCGCACCGCCGCCTCGACCGCGTAGGCGTGTCGCCGGAGGCTCTCGCCAGTGGTGTACTCGTGGAGCAGCGCCAACGCTGCGTCGCGATCCGGCGTCCAGCTCATGACCGGCTCCCCCGCGCCACCAGGTAGACCGGCACACCCGCCAGCACGATGGCCAGCCCCGGCCAGGTCGTCGCCGGGCGATAGGCGAAAAGGACGAACAGGATCGCGAGCGCCCCGAGGATGTAGAGCCCCGGCACGACGGGGTAGCCGAAGGCGCGATAGGGCCGGTGGGCGTCGGGCCGCGTGATCCGCAGCCGGAACAGGCCCGCGACGGTGAGCGCGTAGAAGATCAGCGCCGCCGAGATGACGTAGTCGAGCAGGTTCGAATAGAGGTTGCCGTACCGGCCGGTGGTCGCGTCGAAGGTGCGCGGCAGCACCAGCAGGACGGCCCACAGGCCCTGCAGCACCAGGCCGAAGGCGGGCACCCGGGCCGCGTTCAACTCCCCCGCCTGCCGGAAGAACAGGCCGTCCCTGGCCATCGCGTAGTACGCCCGGGCGCCGGCCAGCACCAGGCCGTTCACGCAACCGAAGGTCGAGACCATGATTGCCACCGCCATCGCCGCGGCGCCGACGCCCGGGAACACGGTGTTGAGCAGCAGCGTGGCCACCCGGTCGGACGGCGCCGACTGGATCGACTCGAGCGGCAGCGCCACCAGGTACGCGATGTTGGAGAGGATGTAGAGGCCGGTGACGATGGCCGTGCCGAGCACCATCGACAGCGGCAGCGTGCGCCGCGGATCCTTGACCTCGCCGGCGGTGAAACAGATGTTGTTCCACGCGTCCGACGAGAACAGCGACCCGGTCTGCGAGATGCCGATCGCGACGAACAGCCCGAACGCGGTCACGGCCGTCAGCCCGGGAGCCAGTTCCACCACGCCGCGCGGCTGCCAGAAGTTGCCGAAGTTGGCGGCGACCGCATCGGCGTTCCACCCGAGCAGCAGGCCGGCGGCGATGAGCGCCACCAGCGCGCCGGTCTTCGCGGTGGTGAAGACGTTCTGCACGATCTTGCCGTATTCGAGGCCGCGGGTGTTGGTCCAGGTGAGCAACGCGATCAGCAGCACGCCGAGCAACTGCGCCGTCGAGAGGGAGAGCGCGTAGCCCGACGTGACGTGGATCGGCGCGATGAGGTAGTGGTCCTCGGCGACCCACGGGAACAGCACGCCGGTGAACCGCGCGAACGCCACCGCAACGGCCGCGATCGTGCCCGTCTGGATGACCGTGAACAGCGTCCAGCCGTACAGGAAGCCCCACAGCGGCGAGAACGCCTCGCGCAGGAACACGTACTGCCCACCGGCCCGCGGCATCATCGCCGCGAGCTCGCCGTACGCGAGCGCGGCGCCGACGGTGAGCACGCCAGTGAGCAACCACGCCGCCAGCAACCAGCCAGGGCTGCCGATCAGCCGCGCCATGTCGGCCGAGACGATGAAGATGCCCGAGCCGATCATCGAGCCGACCACGACCATGGTGGCGTCGTAGAGGCCGAGCCCGCGCGTGAACTCGCTGTCGAGCCCGGCGTCCCGCGTCTCCGCGGGCGAGTTGGTCTGCATGGGTTGGGGAATATATCAGGGGCCGGGGATCGAGGGCCGGGCACCGGGCACCGGCGACAGATGTTGCCGTCGCGCTGGCGCGACGTGGCCGGCCACCGGCCTCACCAGTCGTGACGAAGGTCCATGGCCTTGCGGATCACGGAAGTGGCCTTGTCGGTCAGCTCATACGGCTCGAGCCCGCCGAACGGCGCCCACTCGGCCTCCGACACGTCGTCGCCCGCCTGCAGCGCCCCACCGACCGGCAGGCACAGGTAGTCGACCAGCACGAAGTGGTACTTCACGCGCCCGTCCTCGTCGCGCAGGATGCGGTCGAAGACCTCGATGACCGGGCCGACCCGGACAACCAGCCCGGTCTCCTCCACGAGTTCGCGCGCGACGCCCTCCTCGAGCCCCTCGCCGACCTCGAGGGTGCCCCCCGGGATGCTCCACCGGTTGGCGAGCGGTTCGTACCGGCGCTTGATCAGCACGACCCGATCCCCGTCGACGATCACGCCGCCGACGCCGACGATGGGACGGGTGGGATAGAGGCGTTGGGACACGAGGGGAGAGTAGCTCATGAGTCATGGGTCATGAGTGACGGAAGGACTGCGGGGAGAAGCAGGACAGGCAGCTCGGCTGTGCCGAAAAGTCGCGACGGCCAGTCGGTTCGCTCGTATGCTTGCGGCGACGCAAGGAGGCCCGGTGAAGCGTGTGCTCGTGGTGGACGACAACGTGGACTCGGCCGACAGCCTGTCGCTGCTGCTCGGGTTGATGGGGCATACCGTGTGCACGGCGCACGATGGTGCCGAGGCGCTGCAGAAGGCCGAGGCGTTCCGGCCCGAGCTGGTGCTGATGGACATCGGCATGCCGGTGATGGACGGGTGCGAGGCGGCGCGCCGGCTGCGCCAGGAGGATTGGGGCGGCGAGATGGTGCTGGTGGCCCTGACCGGCTGGGGACAGGACGAGGACCGGCGTCGCACCGAGGATGCCGGCTTCAATCACCACCTGATCAAGCCGATCGACCCGGTCGCGCTCGAGAAACTGCTCGACGAGACCGCCCCTCGGACGCAGTCACAGTAAGGCTGCGACGCGGTGATGCCGGCCAGGGTGAAGGCCGGCGGCCCAATGACGAAGGCCGCGCCGTCCTCCCTTGTCGTACGATCGCCGGACATGCGGTCGAGGCTGATTCTGGTGGTGGGCGCGGTGGCGCTCGCGATGGGCGTGGCGCCTGCCGGGGCGCAGTCGCCTCGCGGCAAGCGCGTCTTCGAGGCGCGCTGTGCGCTGTGTCACGGTGGCGATGGCAACGGCGGCGAGCGCGGCCCCGCCATCACGACGAGGCTGCCCGCACTGTCCGACGGCGACATCACCACTCTCGTGCGGCTCGGACGAGCGGCGCGGGGCATGCCCGCGCAAGCGGTGCCGCCGGCCGACATGGCGGCCCTGCTCCGCCACCTCCGCTCGATCGAACAGGCCGAGCCGCCCCTGCCCCGCCGGGTCGTGCAGACCGTCTCGGGTGATCGACTCGAGGGCGACATCCTCGGCGAAGGTCGTCAGGATCTGCAGTTGCGCACCGCCGACGGCACGATCCGCCTCTTGCGCAAGGCCGGCGGCGAGCGCGTGCGCGAGGTGACCTCCGACGTGGACTGGCCCGGCTACAACGGCGGGCCCGGCGGCAACCGCTTCACCACCCTCGACGGCATCACGCCCGCCAACGTGTCCCGCCTCGCGCCGCAGTGGATGACCACCATCGGCGAGGCGGGCTCACTGCAGGTCACCCCCGTGGTGGTGGGCGGCATCATGTACGTCGCCGCGCCGAACGAATGCGTGGCGCTCGACGCGGGCACGGGCCGTCGCCTGTGGCGGTACAAGCGGCCCCGCACCAAGGGCGTGTCCGGGGGCTGGGCCAACCGCGGCGTGGCCGTGGCCGGCCGGCGCGTCTTCATGATGACCGACCACGCCCACGTGATCGCGCTCGACCGCTTCACCGGCGCGCTGCTCTGGGACACGGCCCTGGCCGACTTCCGGCAGAACTACTCGGCGACCTCGGCTCCCCTCGTCGCCGGCGACCACGTGATCACCGGCGTGGCGGGCGGCGAGTTCGGCGCCAACGGCTTCCTGGTGGCCGTCGACCAGGCCACGGGCAAGGAGGCCTGGCGCTTCCACACCGTGCCGCGCCCCGGCGAGCCCGGCTCGGAGACCTGGCAGGGCAAGGACATCACGCACGGCGGCGCGCCCACGTGGTTCACCGGCAGCTACGACCCCGAACTGGACGTGGTCTACTGGCCGACCGGCAACCCGTCGAAGGAATACGACGGCTCGGACCGCAAGGGCGACAACCTGTACGCCTCGTGCATCCTCGCGCTCGATCGCCGGACCGGCCGTCTGCGCTGGCACTACCAGTTCACGCCCCACGACCTGTGGGACTGGGACGCGACGCAGACGTCGGTGATCGCCGACCTCGACTGGAACGGCCAGCCACGCAAGGTGCTGATCCACGCCGACCGCAACGGCTTCTTCTACGTGTTCGACCGCGTCACCGGCGAGCGCCTGCTCTCGACGCCCTTCGTCAAGAACCTCACCTGGGCCACCGGCATCGGCCCCGACGGCCGGCCGCAGCGCGTCGCCGGCCAGGAGCCCTCGCCCGCCGGCACGCGCGTCTGCCCCTCGCAGGACGGCGCCACCAACTGGTTCTCGCCGTCGTTCGATCCGGCCTCGGGCCTGTACTTCGTCCAGGTCTTCGAGAAGTGCAGCATCTACACGACGCGCCCGCAGGGCCCCTGGCGGCCCGGCAAGACGTACCTCGGCGGAAGCCAGCGCACCTCGCCCGACCCGGTGCCGCAGCGACTGCTGCGCGCCCTCGACGTCCGCACCGGCGCGATTCGCTGGGAGATGCCGCAGGTCGGCCCCGGCGAGTCATGGGGCGGCACCCTCGCCACGGCCACGGGACTGGTGTTCGTGGCCGAGGAGGGCGGAGCCTTCACGGCCGTCGACGGCAGGACGGGCACGCGCCTCTGGAGCTTCGACACCAACCAGGGCTGGAAGGCGTCGCCGATGACCTATCGCTTCGACGGGCGCCAGTACGTCGCCATCGCCGCCGGCTCGGTCGTGATGGCCTTCGCGGTCCAGGAGTGAGACACCACGCCATGTTCTGGGTGACGATGCTGATGATGCTGTTCGCGCAGGACGTGCCCGCCTCGTTCCCGCAGGCGACGATCACCAACGGCCGGGTGCGGGCCGTCGTCCTGCTGCCCGACGCCGGCGCCGGGTACTACCGCGGCACGCGCTTCGACTGGTCCGGTGCCGTCGCGAGCCTGCGGGCCGGCGACCACGAGTACTTCGGGCCGTGGTTCGAGACGCACGACCCGACGGGGCATGACGGCATCACCGGCCCCGTGGAGGAGTTCCAGGCCGGCGAGTCGTCGGTGGGCTACGCCGAGGCCGCGGCCGGCGGCACGTTCGTGCGCATCGGCGTGGGCCACGTCCGCAAGCCGGAGGAACCCGCATACCGGCGCTTCGGGACCTACCAGATCGTCGACCCCGGCACGTGGACGGTCGCCAGGGCAGCCGACCGCATCACCTTCACTCACGTGCTGGGCGAGGCCGGCGGCTACGCCTACGAGTACGTCAAGACCCTGCGCCTCGACGGCGACGCGCTCGTCATCGATCACGTGCTGCGCAACACGGGCCGCAAGCGGATCGAGACGCTGGTCTACGACCACAACTTCTTCACGCTCGACCGCCAGCCCACCGCCCCACCCGTCATCGTCCGCTTCCCCTTCGACCCGAAGCCGCTGCGCCCCGTCGAGCCGTTCGGCGAGATGGCCGGCCGCGAGCTGCGGTTCAGGAAGGCACTCGGGAAGGGCGAGCACGTGTTCACCGAGTTCGAGGGATTCGGCCCGACGGCGGCCGACTACGACTTCCGCCTCGAACATGCGGAGACGGGCGCGGGCGTCCGCATCCGGGGCGACCGACCGATCGCGAAGCTGATCTTCTGGTCGGCCTCGCGCACCGCCTGCCCCGAACCGTACGTCGACGCCAGCGTCGACCCGGGCCAGCAGACGACGTGGCAGATTCGGTACGACTTCTACGAGGTCAAGCGGTAGGGCGCGGTCTCCGACCGCGCCGCTGTCGATGGCGGCCGGGTGGGACACCCGGCCCTACCTGTGTGGCCTAGAGGCTCAGACTCGGGTCGGCGTTGAAGTCGAGGACCGCCCCGCGCGTCCCCGACTCCCACCGGCGAAGACCGGCGGCGGCGATCATCGCGGCGTTGTCGGTGGCCAGGGCGACGCTCGGCACGAACACCGGCAGGCCGACCGCGGCACCCCGCCTCTCCGCCTCGGCGCGCAGGCCGGCGTTTGCCGCCACGCCGCCGGCGATGCCGATCGCCCGTGCGTCGAACCACTCCGCCGCGCGGAACGTCCGGTCGAGCAACGTCTGCACGACGACGCGCTGGAAGCTGGCGCAGATGTCGTCCACGTCGGCATCGGTCAGCGGGCGCGCGCCGCCGTCGGTCGCCAGTTCGACATGCCGGCGCACCGCCGTCTTGAGGCCACTGAAGCTGAAGTCGGTCCGCCGCTTCAGCACCGACTCGAAGCCCGCCGGCAGGTGCGTGGCCGGCCCGGGTTCGCGCGCGTCGTGCGTCAGCTTGGGAATCGGGAACGCGATGGCGTGCGGATTGCCCTGCCGCGCCCGCCTGTCGACGATCGGCCCGCCCGGGTAGCCGAGCCCCACCAGCTTGGCCACCTTGTCGTATGCCTCACCGGCCGCGTCATCGCGCGTGCGCCCCACCAGTTGGTACACGCCGGCTGACGGCAGGTGGTACAGGCTGGTGTGCCCACCGGACACGACGAGCACGATGGCCGGATACGGCAACTCGCCGTTGTGCAGGACGAGCGACTCGATGTGGCCGGCCAGGTGATGGACCGGCACGACGGGGATGTTGCGCGCCGCGCCGACGGCCTTGGCAAAGCTCACGCCGACGAGCAGCGACCCCACAAGGCCCGGGCCCTGCGTCACGGCGATCGCGTCGATGCCGGCCCACGTCGCCTGCGCCTGGTCGAGTGCCTGCCCGACGACGCCGACGATGTCGCGCAGGTGCTGGCGGGCGGCCAGCTCGGGGACGACCCCGCCCCACTCCCGATGGATCGCCACCTGCGAGGCGACCACGCTCGATCGCAGCTGCCACGCCCCCGGCCCGGTGGCTTCGACCACCGCCGCGGCGGTTTCGTCGCAGCTGCTCTCGATGCCGAGCACGCGCATCAGCGTGCCGCGGCTGCCACGGGCTCGCCGAACATCGCCGCGAGCGACTCGGTGTACGGGGCGCGCGCCACGCCCTTCTCGGTGATGATGCCGGCGATGAAGCGGTGCGGGGTCACGTCGAACGACGGGTTGAACACCTTGGCGCCGACCGGCGCGATCTGCGTCGTCCCCACGTGCGTCACCTCCCTGGCGTGGCGTTCCTCGATGGGAATCGCGCTGCCGGCGGGGGTCCTCATGTCGACGGTCGACAGCGGCGCCGCGACGTAGAACGGAATGCCGTGCTCACGCGCCAGGACGGCCACCGAGTACGTGCCGATCTTGTTGGCCGCATCCCCGTTGGCGGCGATGCGATCGGCGCCGACGACGATGAAGTTGATGCGCCCGTCGCGCATCAGCACGCCCGCCATGTTGTCGGAGATGACGGTCGTGTCGATGCCGTCGCGCACGAGCTCCCACGCCGTCAGGCGCGCGCCCTGCAGCACCGGCCGGGTCTCGTCGGCGAACACCCGCACGTGGCGTCCCTGCTCGATCGCGCCGCGGATGACCCCGAGTGCCGTGCCGTAGCCCGCCGTCGCCAACGCGCCGGCATTGCAGTGCGTGAGGATACCCGCCTCGGCCGGCACGAGGGCGCCGCCATGGCGGCCGATGGCGCGGCAGCTCTCGAGATCCTCGTCGTGGATGGCCTGCGCCTCGGCCAGCATGATGGCGCGCAGGTCGTCGACGCTCGCGCCCGCGAGGACCCGCTCGGAGAACACGCGCTTCATGCGGTCGATGGCCCAGAACAGGTTGACCGCCGTGGGCCGCGTGCCCGCGAGCAGGTCGCAGTCCTTGAGGAACTCGGTCGTCAGCTGCTTGGTGCCGGCCGCCTTGCTGCGGCGCACCGACAGCGCCAGGCCGAACGCGGCCGAGACGCCGATCGCCGGGGCGCCACGGATGACCATCGTCTTGATGGCCCTGGCGACTTCAGCGGGGGTCTTGCAGGTGACGTAGATTTCGCGAGTCGGCAGCTTGCGCTGGTCCACCATGACCACCGCGTCGTCCTGCCAGGCGATTGTCGGAAGCATCCGACGATGATACCGACGGAAAGGGGAGAAGAGTAGAAGGCTACCCTTCCTTTTTCGCCGTTCCCAGGATCCGTCGGTCGAACGGCCATGGGAGGAGGGCGGCGAGGCCGAGGACGGCCTTCACCTCGGCCGGGGTCGCCATCACCACCGGGACATCGCCGCAGAATTCCCACAGGATCTGGCGGCAGGCCCCGCAGGGCGGGGTCGGCTCCTCGGTGTCGGCCACGACGACGACGGCGGTGAACTCGTCGGGGCGCATGCCCTCGGAAATCGCCTTGAACACGGCCACGCGCTCGGCGCACACGGTGAGGCCATAGGTGGCGTTCTCGACGTTGCAGCCCGTCACGATCCGCCCGTCGCGGTGGCGCAGCGCGGCGCCGACCGCGAAGTGCGAGTACGGCGCCCAGGCGTGCTGGCGGACGGCGCGGGCCGCCGCCACGAGCTCGTCGTCGCGGAAGTCGACCGCCTTGTCCGTCACGCCTTCACCATGCGCGCGATGAAGGCATCGAGCAGCGCGATGAACTGGCCGCGCACCCGCGCCGCGGTCTCCATCACCTCGTCGTGCTGCAGCGGCTGGTCCACCACCCCGGCCGCGGGGTTGGTGATGCACGAGATGCCGGCGACGCGGGCGCCCATGTGCCGCGCCGCGATGGCCTCGGGTACGGTGGACATGCCGACGGCGTCGGCACCCAGCGCCCGGAACGCACGAATCTCGGCCGGCGTCTCGTAGCTCGGTCCCATCGTGGCCAGGTACACGCCCTGCTGCAGTGGCACGCCGACGGCGGCCGCCGCCTCTACCGCCATCGCGCGGAGCTCGCGGTCGTACACGTAGGTCATGTCCGGGAAGCGCACGCCGAGCGCATCGACGTTCGGCCCGACCAGCGGATTGGCGCCGAGCAGGTTGATGTGGTCCTCGATCAGCATCAGCGCGCCCTGCGTGAACGCGGTGTTGATGCCCCCCGCTGCGTTGGTGAGCAGGATGCGCGGCACCCCCCAGCGCGCCATGGCGCGGACGCCGAAGACCGCCCGCGACACGTGATGCCCCTCGTACAGGTGCGCCCGGCCAGAGAGCGCCGCGACACGCGCGCCGGAGGCGTGCGTCCCGACCACCAGCTTGCCGGCGTGGCCCACCACGGCCGACGAGGGCCATTCGGGAATGGCGGCGTAGGGCAGCACCGTGGCATCGGCCAGGGTCTCGGCGAAGGCACCGAGGCCGGAGCCGAGCACCACGGCGACGTCCGGCGCGGCGCCGGCGCGCTGGCGCAGGACGGAAACGGCGTTGTCGAGGGACGAAAGCAGGTCGGACATGGCAACGACTCGAGGCTCGGGACTCAGGGTTCAGGGCTCAGGGCGCATGGTAATCGGGGCGTTCGCGGGCCAGGCCGAGGCGGTCGAGGATCAGCGGACGCGGCGCGGGCGGGCCGTCGGTGATCGTGATCGCCGGGACGATGCCGGCGCGGGCCGTGTCGGCGTCACCGGCGCTGTTGGCGTGGATCCGGATCAGTGGCGTGCCGATCTCCACGCGATCGCCCGGCATCGCCAGGAGCTCGAATCCGACACCGGGATCGACCGCGTCCTCGGCCCTTGCCCGGCCGGCGCCGAGCGCGACCGCCGCGCGGCCGATCATGCCGGCATCGTACCGGGCCAGGAACCCGGCGGCCGTCGCCAGGACGTCGGCCTGCACGGGCGCCTTCGGCAGCGTGTCGGGATCGTCGATCATCCCGACGTCGCCGCCCTGGCGTTCGACGATGCGGCGGAACATCGCGAGGCCGCGACCGTCGACGAGCGCCTCGCGCACGGCCGCGCGGGCCTCGGCCACCGACGGCCGGCCGTTGCCGAGCCACAGCATCAGCGCCGCAAGTTCGACCGAGAGATCCACGAGATCGGATGGGCCGCCGCCCCGCAGCACGTCGACGCATTCGCGCACCTCGAGGGCGTTGCCGATCATCCGGCCGAGGGGCACGTCCATCTGCGTGAGCAGCGCCGCGACGCGCAGTCCCGAGCGCTCCGCCAGGCCGACGAGCGCGTCGGCGAGGGCGCGCGCATCCTCCTCGCGCGCCATGAAGGCGCCGCTGCCGGTCTTGACGTCGAGCACCAGGGCGTCGATGCCCTCGGCGATCTTCTTGCTCAGGATGGAGGCGCAGATGAGCGGCAGGCTCTCGACGGTGGCCGTCACGTCGCGCAAGGCGTAGAGCGTGCGATCGGCGGGCGCCACCTCGTCGGTCTGGCCGATCAGGGCGCAGCCGAGCTCGGCCACCTGTTGGCGGTACTCGTCGAGCGTGAGGCGCGTGCGGAAGCCACGGATGCTCTCGAGCTTGTCGAGCGTGCCGCCGGTGTGACCGAGGCCGCGGCCCGACATCATCGGCACGGGCACGCCCAGCGCCGCGACCACCGGCGCGATGACCAGCGACGTCTTGTCGCCGACGCCGCCGGTGCTGTGCTTGTCGACCTTCACGCCCGGAACGGCCGACAGGTCGACGCGGACGCCCGACCGCACCATCGCGTCGGTGAGCCAGGCGGTCTCCTCGGGCGACATGCCGCGCAGCCACACGGCCATCAGCCACGCCGACAACTGATAGGGCGGCACCGATCCATCGGAGGCGCCGCGGACCATCCACGTGATCTGGTCGCGGGTGAGGGCGTTGCCGTCGCGCTTGGCGCGGATGATGTCGACCGCACGCATGAGGGGCGTCAGTATACTGGCTCGCCTCCATGCCCCGAATCCTGTCGTTGCTCCTGGCCCTGGCCGTCGCCGGCGCCGCCACGGTCGCGCGCGAGGCGCAGCCGCCCGCCGCGCCCGCCGACCTGATCGTCACCAACGCGCGCGTCTACACCGTCGACCAGGCGCGCCCCGAGGCGCAGGCGGTCGCCGTCCGCGGGAACCGGATCGTGGCCGTCGGCACGACGACCGAGGCGCTCGCGCTGAAGGGCCCCGCAACGCAGGTGATCGACGCCGTCGGACGCGCCGTCATCCCCGGCCTGCACGACGCGCACGGGCACGTGCTCGGGCTCGGCCAGGGCCTGCAGGATCTCGACCTCCGCGGCACGACGAGCGCCGCGGCCATCGCCGAGAAGGTCCGCGCCAGGGCCGCGACCCTGCCCAGGGGCCAGTGGATCCAGGGCCGGGGCTGGGACCAGAACGACTGGGCCGATACGGCGTGGCCGACCGCCGCGGTGCTCGACGCGGCGGCGCCCGACCATCCCGTGTTCCTGTCGCGGGTGGACGGACACGCCGCCTGGGTGAACCACGCAGCCCTCGCGGCTGCCGGGGTGACGGCGAGCGTCGCCGACCCGGAGGGCGGTCGTGTCATCCGGAACGCCGCCGGCGCGCCCACCGGGGTGCTCGTCGACACCGCGCAGGCGCTGGTGTCGCGCCGCATCCCGGCGCCGACGCGCGCCACGCTGCGCGAGCGACTCCGGCTCGCCGACGACCTGCTCGCGCGCCTCGGGGTCACGATGGTCCACGACGCGGGCGTGGCCTGGGACGACGCCGCGATGTACCGGGCGGTGGCCGACGAGGAGCGACTGAAGACGCGGCTGTACGTGATGCTGCGCCCGCCACGCCAGGGTGAGACGCTGCCCCGCCCGCTGATCGGCCACGCCGCGCACCTGCTCACCGTCCGTGCGGTGAAGCTGGTGGCCGACGGCGCGCTCGGATCGCGCGGCGCGGCGCTGCACGATCCCTACACCGACGAGCCCTCGACGCGGGGCCTGCTGGTGACCTCACCCGAGCAGTTGCACGCGCAGGCGCTGGCGGCGGTCAGGGCCGGCTACCAGCCGTGCATCCACGCGATCGGCGATCGGGCCAACACCGCGGTGCTCGACCTGTTCGAGCAGCTGCAGCGCGAGGTGCCGGGCAGCCGCGCCCTGCGCATGCGCAACGAGCACGCGCAGATCCTGCGCCCCGCCGACATCCCGCGGTTCGCCGCGCTCGACGTGATCGCCTCGATCCAGACGACGCACGCGACGTCGGACATGCCGTGGGCGGCGCGACGGCTCGGTGAGGCGCGCACGCGGGCCGGCGGCTACGTGTGGCAGGCGCTGAAGCAGTCGGGGGCCCGGCTGGCCAATGGGTCCGACTTCCCCGTCGAGGAGCCCAATCCGATGTTCGGGTTCTACGCGGCCGTCACACGCCAGGACCGGCAGGGTCAGCCGCCCGACGGCTGGATGCCCGACCAGCGGCTGTCGCGCGCCGAGGCCCTGCACGCCGCCACGGCGGGCGCAGCGTATGCCGCGCACCTCGAACGGGACCTCGGCGTTCTCCGGCCGGGCATGCTGGCCGACCTGTTGGTGCTGTCGGACGACATCATGCAGGTGCCGGCCCCGCGCATCCTGGAGGCGCGACCGCTGGTGACCATCCGAGGCGGCCGGGTGACCTTCCGAGATGGCCTCTGAAGCGACGCGCGCGTTGCTGGCCGGGGCCGCGACCCTGGTCCTGGCGCTGGCGGCCCTGACGATCCAGACCCTCCGGATCCCGGGACACGCGCCGCACCGCGTCGTGGCGGAATTGCGCCTGGCGCAGGCCGCGGCGGTCCTCCTGGCCTTCTCCGCCGCGTTCCTCGCCGGCATGGGCGCGTCGGCGGCGGGTCCGGTGGCGGCCCTGGACATGGCCTGCGCGGTGCTGGCCTGTGGCCTGGCCCTGATGACGCTCGTGCGCGATCCACGCGCCGCGCTGGCCTGGTTGGGCGCCGCGTTCCTTGGGCGCGCCGTCCTCGACCTCGGGCACGCGCTCGGCTGGCTCCCGCCGGTGGCCGCGCCCCGCGGCGTCCTGGCCGGCAGCCTCGTGGCCAACCTGTGCGCGGCCGCCTGCTGCGCCCTGCCGTTGCTGAGGACTCCTCTCAGGTAGAGCGCGGTCTTCGAGACCGGTGGGTTCATGGCAGACGCCGGCGCGGGACACGCCGCCCTGGCTCGAACGCCGTAGACTAGGAGGCCGGGCCGCGCCGGTGCGGCCCTCCCCTCCCGGAGGATCGTTGCCGATGTCGTCTTCCCTCAGCCGCCGCCGTTTCCTGCACGAACTCGCCGCCGCCTCGGCCGCCGTCCCGCTGGCCGCCCGGCTGGCGCAGGCGCAGGCGGGGCGCAAGGTGCGCCATGCCAGTTTCGGGGCCTCGGGCATGGCCTTTGCCGACATCCGCAGCTTCTCGAGTCACCCGGCGTTCGACCTCGTGGCGGTCGCCGACGCCGACCTGTCGCGCACCGAACAGGTGAAGAAGCTGTTCCCCAACGTCAAGGTCTACCAGGACTGGCGCGAACTGCTCCGCAAGGAGCACGACAACCTCGACTCGGTGAACGTGTCGACGCCTGACCACATGCACGCGCCGATCGCGATGGCGGCGATGTCGTACGGCAAGCACGTGTACGTGCAGAAGCCGCTGGCCACGACGGTCCACGAGACCCGCATGCTGGCGCAGACGGCGCGCCAGCGACGGCTCGTGTCGCAGATGGGCATCCAGATCTCGTCGCACCCGACGCAGTTGGCCACCGAGGCGATGATCCGCAGCGGCGTGATCGGCAAGATCACCGAGGTCCACACCTTCTGCGACAAGACGTGGGGCGACATGAACCCCATCCCGGCCGGCTCCGATCCGATTCCCGAGTCGCTGAACTGGGACTTCTGGCTGGGCGTGAGCGAGAAGCGCCCGTACAAGAAGGACGTCTACCACCCGGGCAACTGGCGCAAGCGCGTCGGCTTCGGCACCGGCACCCTCGGCGACATGGGCTGCCACATCTTCAGCACGCCAATCCGCGGCGTGAACCTGTACCTGCCGACGTCGGTCACCTCGTACGGCCCCGGCTCGGTGCACGGCAACTGGCCGATCGACGCGAAGATCAAGTTCGTGTTCCCGGGCACCACGCTCACCGCCGGCAGCACGCTGGACTTCTGGTGGTACGACGGCGCGACGCGGCCACCGCAGAACGTCGCCGATGCGGTCGGCGGCAAGGTGCCGGGCTCGGGCGCGGTGATCATCGGCACCGAGGGGGCGATCCTGCTGCCCCACATCGGCGCGCCGACCCTGCACCCGGCCGAGAAGTTCGCGGGCCGCGCGGTGCCGCAGGTGGTGGAGCGCAACCACTACCACGAGTTCCTCGACGCGGTGCTCAAGGGCCCCGGCACCACCTGCTCGGCGGGCTTCGATTACGCCTCGCTGGTCACCGAGGCCGTGCTGCTGGGCAGCGTGGCCGAACACTTCCCGAACGAGACGCTGGCGTACGACCCGGCCGCCATGCGCGTCACCAGCCACAAGGCGCCGAACGCCCTCCTGCGTCGGTCGTTCCGCAAGCAGTTCCTGCTCGAGCGGCTGTAAGGCGGGCGGTCGTGACCACGCACCTGCGCCGGCTGCTCGGCGCGTTCCTCTCCTGTTGCACCCTGGCGCTCGCGGCCTCACCGGCCGCGGCGCAGGAGACCGCGCCGCCGCCGGCGCCCCGCCCGACACGCCCGAAGCTGGTCGTCGTCCTGGTCATCGACCAGTTCCGCGGCGACTACGTGGACAAGTACGGCCACCAGTGGCGCCACGGCCTGCGTCGCCTCTTCGACGAGGGCGCGTACTATACCGAGGCCGCGTACCGCTACGCGAGCACGATGACCTGCGCCGGGCACGCCACCATCGGCACCGGCGCCACGCCGCAGATCCACGGCATGATCTCGAACGTCTGGTACGACCGCGGCGTCGGCCACGACGTGGCCTGCACCGACGACCGGACGGTCACCAACGTGACCTACGGTGCCTTGCCGGCACGGAGCGGCGACAGCGGCGCGCAGATGGCCACCCCGACGCTGGCCGACGAGATGCGGGCGCAGCTCGGTCCGTCGACGCGCGTCGTGACGTTCTCCATGAAGGCACGCGCGGCCATCACGCTGGCCGGGCACCGCTCCACGCTCTCGGCGTGGTACGACGGCGCGCGCGGTTTCGTCAGCTCGCCGGCCCTGAACGGGCCGGAGCGGCACCCGTTCCTTGCCTCCTACCTGCCGGCGCACCCCGTCGAGCGCGACGCCAACGAGGTGTGGACCCGCCTGCTGCCGGAGCAGGCGTATTCGTATACGGACGACGGCGCCGGCGAGGCCGGCACGGGCGCGCTCTTCCCGCATCGGCTGTCGACGCCGACCGGCGACGGATCCATCGACCCGGCCTTCTACGCCAACTGGCAGATGAGCCCGTTTTCCGATGCCTTCCTCGGCAGGATGGCGGCGGCGGCGGTGACCGACATGCGCCTCGGGCGAGGGCCGGGCACCGACTTCCTCGCCGTGAGCTTCTCGGCCCTCGACACGGTGGGCCACGCCTACGGCCCTCGCAGCCATGAGGTGCAGGACGTGCTGGCGCGGCTCGACCTGACGATCGGGCATCTGCTCGAGTCGCTGGATGCGCAGGTCGGGCGCGAGCACTACGCGCTCGCGCTGACGGCCGACCACGGCGTCAGCCCGATCCCCGAGCAGATGCGCGAACTCGGCCTCGGCGGTGGCGTGGTCGATCGCAAGGCCATCGCCACGGTGCTGGCCGCGAGCCTGGGCGGCAGCCTGCTCGACAGCCTGACGGGCTCGGAGCTGTACCTGTCGCGCGACGCGGCCTCGCGATTGACGACGCTGGACAATCGTGACTGGGAGTCGCTGCGCAGCACGCTCGAGCAGATCCCGGGCATCTCCCGCGTGTGGCGCACCAGCGACCTGCTGGCGGGGCGCTACGAGGCAGAGTCCGATCCGCTGGCCCATGCCGCCCGCCTGAGCGCCTATCCCAACAGGTCCGGTGACCTGATCTACATCACCGACCCGTACTGGTTCCCTTACCAGATCACCGCCACGCACGGCACGCCGTACCAGTACGACCAGCACGTGCCGATGGTGTTCCTGGGGCCACAGTTCCGGCGTGGGCGCTACACGGCCACCGCGAGCCCGGCCGACGTGGCGCCGACCCTGGGCCGGCTGGTCGGCGTGACGCTCCCCGCTGCCGACGGCGCCGTTCGCGCCGATGCCTTCGCGACGCCACCCGGGCTGCCCGCACCGACGGCCACGGCGGGCGGCGCCGGCACCGGTCACGACGAACCTTGACCCCGTCGGGGGCGACACCCACAATGCAGGGGTCGGCCCCTGCCGGGTGCGTCTCCCCCTTCCACGCGCCGGGCGTCACACGAAAGAGAGTCCCGTGCGTCGATCCGTGTCCCTTCTGGGGCTGGTGCTGGTCGCCGGCCTCGGCCTCGCGCTCTCGGCCCAGGAACCGGTCGCCACGCGCAGCCCGCGCGCCGAGCTTTCGGCGCGGCTGCGCGCCGCCGCCAGCCTCGGCACCGATTACGTCCCCGGCCGCGTCCTGGTGAAGTTCCGCCCGGGGCTGCCCACCCAGGCACAGACGTCGGCCATCACCATGGCGCTGCCGGGCATGGCCACGCAGTTGCGGCCCGGGGCGGCGTGGGCCGACTTCGACGTGCTCGAGGTGCCGCTCGACGCCGACGTGCCCGCCGTGGCGGAGGCCCTGGCGGCACGGCCGGAGATCGAGTTCGCGGAGCCCGACGGCCTGCACCGCCCTGAGGTGACGCCCACCGATCCGTCGTACTCGCGGCAGTGGCACATGAAGGCCATGAACCTCGAGCGCGCCTGGGACATCAACCCCGGCGCCCGCGACGTCGTCGTGGCGGTCATCGACAGCGGCCTGGCGATGGCCAACGACGTGCTGCGGTTCCCGCGCTACTTCAACGGGCGGCTGCAGATCGTCGACGTGCCGTTCGCGCGCGCCACCGACATCGCCCCTGCCGGGCGCCTCGTGTCGCCCTACGACTTCATGTACGAGGACGACCTGCCCTACGACATGGACGGGCACGGGACGCACGTGGCCGGCACCGTGGGCCAGCAGGCCAACAGCGAGAGCGGCGTCGGCGTGGCCTACAACGCGCGGCTGATGCCGCTGAAGGTCTGCCTCGGCGAGTGGGAGGTGCTCTTTGCGCTGGCCGAGGACGGCGTCTCGACGCTGCCGTCGCAGTTCCTCGGCGGCGTGTGCTTCGCGTCGGACGAGGCCCGCGCCCTCCGGTACGCCGCCGACAACGGCGCGAAGGTGGCCAACCTCAGTATCGGGGGCACGTCGCCGTCGGCGGCGGTGCAGAGCGCGCTGCAGTACGCCGTCTCGCGGGGCATGTTCGTGGCCGTGTCGGGGGGCAACCGCTTCGAGGAAGGCAACCAGCGCGGCTACCCGGCGTCGTACGCCAAGGACATCGCGGGCGTGATGGCCGTGGCGGCCGTGGGCCAGGATCTCAATCGCGCCTACTACTCGTCGACGGGCGACTACATCGAGATCGCTGCGCCGGGCGGCAACACGCGCGTCGGCGGTGCCGCGGGCCGCATCTGGCAACAGACGTACCGCGCGTCGGGCTATGCGCTCAACCAGCTCGCGCCGCGCTTCGACCTGATCGAGGACGACGCCTACCAGGGCACGTCGATGGCCTCGCCGCACGTCGCCGGCCTGGCGGCGCTGCTGTACGCACAGGGCATCCGCAACCCGGCGGCCATCGAGAGCGCGATCAGGCAGTTCGCGACCGATCGCGGCGCGACCGGTCGCGACGACGAGTACGGCAGCGGCCTGGCGGACGCACGCGCCACGCTGCGCGGATTGGGGATTGCCAAGTGAGCGCCCTGTTCAGGTCGTCCCTGCCTCTGGTGGTCCTCGCGGTTGCACTGGTCGCGGCGCCGGCGCGCGCACAGGAACCCTCGCCACCGCCCGCCGCGCCGGCCTCCCCCGTCGACGCCCCCGCGCGCTCGCCGGAAGACGAAGCGGCGGCGCCAGCGCCTGGGGATCCGCAGCCAGCCGACGAGGCCCCAGCGCCGAAGAAGCGCGGCGTGCAGGTCCGCGCCCGCGTGTTCGGGCTGGTCGGCTTCCAGTCGTTCACGGCGGCCGACAGCTTCGCCGCCGTGCTCGACACCTCGAGCGGACCGGTGTTCGGCGGCGGTGGTGGCATGCTGCTCGGTCGCAACCTCTTCGTCGACGTCAGCGTGTCGCGCTTCTCCGCCGACGGGACGCGCGTCTTCGTGACCGACAGCGGCGAGGTGCTCGACCTCGGCATCGCGACGCAGGTGACGGTGACGCCGATGGACGTGTCCATCGGCTGGCGGTTCGCCGGCGCTCCGAAGCCCGGTCCGACGGGCAAGCCACGGTTCAGGCCCGTGCCCTTCGCCGGCGGCGGGTTCGGGCTCCAGAACTACGAGGAGACATCCGAGTTCGCCTCGTCGGGCGACGACACGTCGGACTCGCACGGCAGCTACCACGTCCTCGGCGGCATGGAGTTGCCGTTCAGCCGGCGGCTCGGGGTGTCGGCAGACGTGATCTACCGCTGGGTGCCCGATGCCATCGGCAGCGGCGGCGTGTCGGCGTACTACAAGGAAACCGACCTGGGCGGCGCGCAGGTGCGGGTCCGGGTGCTGTTCACCTTCTGATCACGCCGGAGGACCCGATGACCGACGCGGGGGACACGTGCCGAGAGGTCTAGGTGCCGCCCCTGACCGGCGCGCAGGACGGCGGCAGGCGCCCCCTGCCGCGGTCGGCGACAAGTCGTTCGCGGCCCGGGTCCACGACGCGGTGCGCGCCATCCCGCCGGGGCGCGTGGCGACGTATGGCGACGTGGCCGCGGCGGCCGGCCGGCCACGAGCCGCACGGGCCGTCGGCACCCTGATGGCCAACGGCACGCCGCGCCAGCTCCCCGCCCACCGGGTCGTCGCCGCCGGCGGCGCCCTGGGTGGCTACGGCGGCCACGAATCGGAGAAGGCTGCCCTCCTCCGCGCCGAAGGCATCATCGTCGTCGGCCGACGCATCAGGAACTTCACAGCCGTCCGCTGGGAACCGTAGCCGACCGGCGCGGCGCGAACCCGTCCCGCGCGCCGCACGTACCATGAGCGACGCCGGGCAACGCCGGCGCACACCCTGCCGTCAAAGATGCCAGTGACGAGTCATGCCGCCGACGTGCGGCTCGCCGCCCGATGCCGCGCCGGAGATCTCGCGGCGTTCGAGGAGTTGTACCGGGCCCACAGCCCGCGACTCTACGCGGTGGCGTATCGCATGCTCGGCCATGCCCAGGATGCGGAAGACCTGCTCCAGGAGATATTCCTGCTGGCCTTCCGCAAGATGGACTCGTACAAGGGCGACGCGTCGCTCGGCACCTGGTTGTACCGCCTCGGGGTGAACGCCTGCCTCGACAGGCTGCGCAGCCGGGCGCGGCGCAACGAGCAGCAGACCGAGTGGCTCGACGACGAACTGCCGCCGGTGGCGGCGACCTCGGACGGCGGTCCGGGGCTGCTGCACCGGCTGGACCTCGAGCGGGCCTTGCGGGAGTTGCCGCCGGGGTGTCGCGCGGCCTTCCTGCTGCACGACGTGGAAGGGTTCGAGCATCGTGAAGTGGCGTCGATGCTGGGGATTGCCGAGGGGACATCGAAGTCGCAGGTGCACAAGGCGCGGGCGCGCCTGAGGCGCTTGCTGGGAGACGGGGCGGCCGCGGCGAGCCGCTCCATCCAGGGATGACCGACGGGGAGAACACACGCGTGACCTGCCAGGACGTGCCTCGGGCGCTCGACGCGCAGCTGACGGGCACGCTCGATCGGGCGGGGGCCGAGGCGCTGGACGCCCACCTCGCGACGTGCGGCGCCTGCCGGGCGGAGGTTGCCGCCGCGCGGCGGCTGCAGGCGGAGCTGCGGCTGCTGGGAGCGGAGGGCCCGTCGCCTCGGGCCTGGGAACGCATCGCCGAGCGGCTGGAAGCCGATCCCGAGTTCCAGCGACGGGCTGGCGCGGCGCTCGACGAGGCGCAGGCCCGTCGCGGATTCGACTGGCGGTGGGTCGCCCTGGCCGCGACGTTGGTGCTGGTGATCGCGGGGTCGCTGTTCATGATGCGCCGATCGCTCGGGCCGGCCCCGGCGCCGGCCGTGGCCACCGCGCCCTCGCCCGGCGGGGCGTCCGCGGCCGACCCGATGGCCACCATCGAGGGCGAGCTGGACCTGGCCGCCAAGCACTACGAGAACGCCATTGCCGGCCTCGAGAAGGTGGCGGCCGAGAGCGAGACGCCCCTGGATCCGACGCTCATGGCCACCGTGAAGGAGAACCTGGACGTGATCGACCGGGCCATCGACGACAGCCGGCAGGCGCTCCGGGCCGACCCGCAGAGCCAGCTGGCGCAGGAGAGCCTGTTCGACGCCTTCCGTCGCAAGGTGGCGCTGCTGCAGGACACCATCGCGCTGATGAACGAGATGCGCAAGGGCAACCCGTCGCGTGCGACGGAGATCGCCTCGGGACTGAACAAGGGATGACCACGATGACCGGGATCTGGCGAGGACTGATGTATGCGGGGGTGCTGGCGGCGAGCCAGCTGGGCCCCATCGGGGCGGTCAGCGCCCTCGAGGCGGCGCCGCTGCTGACCAGCGCCGGGCCCGAGCAGCCGGCCCCTCCGCCCCCGCCACCGCCCGCCCACCCGACGCCACGGTCGCGGGTCGAGGCTCGCGAGGCCCACGCCGCGCGTCAGGCGGCCGAGCGGGCGAGTTGGGTGGAGGCCGAGGCGCCGATCGTGCGCGCGTTCCGCGGCGGCGAGGGCGTCACCCTCGACCTGATGAACATGATCGGCGACGTGGTGGTGGTCGGCGGCGGCAAGGGACGCGAGGGCAAGCTGTCGATCGTCCGCCGGGTGCAGGGGCGGGGGCCGGACACCGAGGCGCTGCTGAAGTCGCTCGAGATCGACGTCAACGAGCACGCCAACCGGGTCGAGGTGCGCACGCGGCTGCCGCGAACCGAGTCCGAAGGCCGCTGGCGCGCCCGGGTGCGGACCGATTACGAGGTGGCGCTGCCCGCGGGCACGGCCCTCGAGCTCAAGAACATGAAGGGGAACGTGAAGGTCACCAACGTCGCCGGTGACGTGCGGGTGGAAGCCTATGCGGGCGACGTGGTGGCCGAGGCGCTGTCGCGCGTCCGCCTGCTGCGCAGCATGTCGGGCAGCGTGATGCTGTCGCGCAGCATCGTGGACGGCGAGGCCACCCTGCAGACCGTGAGCGGGGATGTGCTCGCGTCCGGCGTGAAGGCCTCCTCGCTCACGCTCGGCTCGGTGAGCGGCAACGTCGAGGTTCGGGATTCCTCATCGGATCGCACGCTGGTCCGGACCGTCAGCGGCGACATCGAGTTTGCCGGCGCGCCCCGCCGGGCCGGGCGATACGAGTTCAAGACCCACGGCGGCGACATCCTGGTGGTGGCACCGTCGTCGTCGGGCTTCGAATTCGAGGCGAGCACCTTCCGCGGCGACGTGCGGTCGGATCTGGCCAGCGTGCCGGCCGACGCCTCGGAGGGAGCGCGGCAGGTGCGGGGGACCGTGGGCGACGGTTCGGCCTTCTTCGAGCTCACCAGCTTCACCGGCGACATCCGCGTCATGAAGAAGGCGCCCGTCCGCTGAAGCCGGCATGGGGCCCGATGGCCGGATTACCCCCTTGGGTGGCCCCTGTGCGTATAATTGGGGCCGGACTTTCAGGAGGCACGGATGACGCGTAGAACGATGGCTGGTCTGACCGGTGTGTGCGCGGCGGGTGTGTTCGCCCTGCTGGCCACCACGGCTCCCTTGGCGGCCCAGCACAAGGCGCCGAACGCGCAGCCCGCGACGGCGGCGGCCGACACGGCGGCGCTGCCCACCGGGACGGTGTCGCTCGGCTCGGTCCGCCTGAGCCGTGCGGTCAAGGCCAACGGCGAGGCCCTGCCGGCCGGCAGCTATCAGGTTCGCCTGACAGGCGAGGAGCCGCCGGCTCCCACGGGCGCCACCAAGCCGTACGAGCGGTGGGTGGAGTTCGTGAAGGGCGGCAAGGTCGTCGGCCGCGAGGTCGTCAGCGTGGTCCCGCAGAGCGAGATCAAGAACGTCGCCAAGGGCGCCGGGCCTGCCTCGGGCGGCAGCAAGGTCGAACTGCTGCGCGGCAACGAGTACCTGCGGGTGTGGATCAACCGCGGCGGCACGCACTACCTGGTGCATCTGGTCGCGGCGTAGAACCCACGCCAGCCGAGATACCAAAGGCCGCTCCCTCGGGAGCGGCCTTTTTCGTTTCCGTTTCAGAACACCATCGCGTCGCGTCGGGCCTTCAGGGCGTCCACAGGAACGCCTGGCGCGGCGATCAGCGCCTCGAAGTCCGCGAACTTCCCCGCCGCCTTCCGCGCGGCGACGATGGCATCGGCGTCGGCGGGCGGCAGGTGGAGCACCTCGGCCAGTTCTGCTGCCGACGCGGAGTTCACGTTCACCCGCCCGAACTCGCCCACCAGGTAGCCGATGACGACGTCGTAGTCCTCGTCGGCGACGACGGCGCCACGCGCGATCATCTGCTCGATGAGCTCTTCCCACTGATTGCGGAAGCGACGGCCCTGCACCACGCGGTCCGAGGTGTGGCACTTGATGCACGTGCGCTTGAACTGCTCCGGAGGATCGGCGGGTTGCGTGACCTGGCCGACGGCGGTCATCGTCGCGGGCGCGGCGGCGGGCGCCGACGTCCACGCCACCGAGACCGTCCAGGCCAGACCCAGCATCACGGCCGCCCTGTGCACCGGCTGGCCGCTCTTCATGTGCCGTCCCCCCATCACGGGTTCATCACGAAGGCCGCCAGTCGGCTGCCCGCCCCGGCGACCACGTACTGACGTCCGTCGAGTTCGTAGGTGATCGGGCCGTTGGTCACGTTGCCGATGCGCGAATCCCACAGCGCCTGCCCGGTGGTCGCGTTGAAGGCCGCCAGGCCGTTGGCGCCGGACCCGAAGACGACGTTGCCTGCCGTCGACAGGAGCCCGGAATTGCCCCCGTAGCGGGGCACGCTCCAGCGGACCTTGCCGGTCTTGTAGTCGATCGCCTTCAACTGTCCCTGCTCGGCGTAGCCGCCGCGGTCGGTACCGCCCCACCCCATCGGGTTGTCGCTCGCGTCGTAGACGTACCAGACGCTGAAGGCACGCGAGGCGTTGACGTAGAAGAGGCCGGTCTGCGGGCTGAAGCTCGGCGAGAACCAGTTGGTGGCGCCGCCCTGGTTCGGCGTCACCAGGGCGCCTGCCACCTGTGGACGCTTGTCGGGGTTCGGGATCGGCTGGCCCTTCGCGTCGTAGCCCTTCGACCAGTTGGTCTTCACGTACTCGGCCGACACCAGGTTCTTGCCCGTCAGGCGGTCGAGGACGAAGAAGTGGCCGTTGCGCGCGGCGAGGGCCACGAGCTTGCGCGGCGCGCCGTTCACCGTGCCGTCGATCAGCACCGGCGTCTGGGTGGCGTCCCAGTCGTGCGTGTCGTGCGGCGAGGCCTGGAAGTACCACTTCATCTTGCCGGTGTCGGCGTCCAGTGCCACGAGCGACGCGGTGTACAGGTTCGCGCCCTCGCGGTTCTTGTAGGCCACCACCGGCTGCGGGT
This sequence comes from Luteitalea sp. TBR-22, assembly GCF_016865485.1. NCBI lineage: Bacteria > Pseudomonadati > Acidobacteriota > Vicinamibacteria > Vicinamibacterales > Vicinamibacteraceae > Luteitalea > Luteitalea sp. TBR-22. Next base: position 4,411,555 of record NZ_AP024452.1, read on the forward strand.
TGCCGGTGGTCACGTAGATCGTGTTCGTGTCGGGGTCGTAGGTGATCGGCTGCCAGGTCATGCCGCCGCCGTGCTGCGCCATGTCGAGGTTCGGCCAGGTGTCCAGGCCTGGGTCGCCCTCCTTCTGCGGCGTCACGTACCAGCGCCAGATCAGCGATCCGTCCGCGGGACTGCGCGCGTCGAGGTATGCCGGCTGGTCGAGGTCGTCGCCGCTGACGCCGACGATCAGCTTGTCCTTCACGACGACTGGCGCGACCGAGCCGTAGTAGACCATCTCGGTCGAGCAGTACTCGGTGAACCAGCGCTCCTTGCCCGTGGCGATGTCCAGCGCCACGAGGTTGCAGTCGGGCGTCACGAAGTACACCGAGTCGCCGAGGACGGCGACGCCGCGGTTGCCGATGTGGATGCCGCCGCGGTTGCGCGTCCAGGTGTAGTGCCAGATCTCGCGGCCGGTACGGGCCTCGACCGCATACGCGTGGTCGGGGATCGTGAAGTAGAGCACGCCGTCGACCTGCACCGGGGTGGCCTTGATGGTGCCGCCAGGGGACGGCAGGTCGTACAGCCACGCCAGGCTGAGGTGCTGCACGTTGCTGTCGGTGATCGACGTGAGCGTGCTGAACCGGCGGCCCGAGTAGTCGCCGTTGTAGGTCGGCCACGACGAGGTCGAGGGCTTCAGGATCTGCGCGACGGTGAGGCCGCCTTGCTGCGCGACCACGGTCGTGACCAGGCACGCGGCCGCGAGGAGCACGAGGACGAGGCGCTTCACTTGAGGGACTCCAGGTAGGCCACCAGATCGTGGATCTGGGTGTCGGTGATCACGTCGAGCAGGTCGATGTGTGCCTGCAGGGGGTTGACCGTCTGCACCGTCGTGCCCGGCACCTTGCGCACGGCGCGGACGCGGCCGTCGGCGAGGCGCAGCGTGACGAAGAAGTCGCTCTGCTCGAGCAGGACGCCGGAAACCGACTGCCCTCCTGGCGGCGTCACGGTGGCGGTGATCGCGTTCGGGTTCGGCCCGGCACCGGCGGCCGCCGCCCCGCGGCGCTGCGGCCCGCTGCCGGGGAACAGCATCCGCTGCTGGATGTCGACCGGCGCCGGGAAGCGCTTGCCGATCCCGGCCAGGCTCTTCGAGGTGGCGGTGTGGCAGGTCGCGCACTTGCCGGCGCCGTTGAAGTAGGCCTCGCCGGCCGCGCGATCGCCGACCAGGATGTCGCCGACGGTGAACACCGCCGACCCGCGCATCGTGTCGTTGACCCGCTGCCGCAGGAAGTGCGCGAGGGCGACCACATCGGCCTCGGAGAAGCTGGCACTCGGCGTGCCGCTCTGTGTCTTGTGCCCGGCCTTGAGGAAGGGTCCGAGTACGCTTCCTGCGACCGGCGCAGAGCGGTCGTAGTTCACCGTCTTCGTGCGGATGATGTTCGGCCCGCCGCCGTCGCCCCCACGCGCCTGCGTGCCGTGGCAGTCGACGCACTCGCGGGCCCAGATGGCGCGCCCGCGGTCGTGCGCCTCCTGGTCGACGACGGGCGTGCGCGGAATCTGCACCACCGGACCGTCGGCCCGGGGCATGGTGACCCGGATCTCCTGTGGCTGCTGGCCCGCGGGTGGCCCCTGCCGGGCCGAGACCGTCAGGCCCAGGCCGAGGGTGGCCACGACCGCCGCCACCATCAACGAACGCACGTTTCGCATGCACGCTCCCGAGAAGTTCACGTGACCTGTCCCTCGTCCCTCGAGACCCCTGTCCCTCGTCCCTTGCAGCCCTCGTGACTCCTCGCTCGTCCCTGGTCGCCTGTTCAGAGGCTCATCACGTCGAACTGCTCGTGGTGCAGGTGCGCGTCGGGCCGCACGGTCACGCGACGGCCGACCACCTGTTCCACCTCGCGCAGCACGCCGCGTTCCTCGCCCTGCAACGCGTCGGCGATCTCGGGGTTCACGCGCAGCAGCACGCCGTTGCCGTCCATGTCGTGGCCCACCTTGCGCATCTCGTTGAGGATCTCCTGGCACACCGTCGCGCTCGACTTGATCGTGCCGCTGCCCGAGCAGTACGGGCACGTGTCGGTCATCAGGCGCTCCAGGCTCTGCTTGACGCGCTTGCGCGTGATGATGATGAGCCCGAAGTCGGAGACCTGGATCGCCTTGCTCGGCGCGCGGTCGCGGCGCAGCTCCTGCTCGAGCGTCTGGAAGACCTTCTGACGGTTCTTCTTGTCCTCCATGTCGATGAAGTCGAGGACGACGATGCCGCCCATGTCGCGCAGGCGCAGCTGCCGCACGATCTCCTTCACCGCCTCGAGGTTGGTCTTGAGGATCGTGTCCTCGAGCCGACCGGTGGTCTTCTTGCCGACGTAGCGGCCGGTGTTGACGTCGATGGCGACGAGCGCCTCGGTCTGGTTGATGACGATGTAGCCGCCCGACTTGAGCCACACCTTGCTGCGCAGCGCCTTGTCGATCTCGGTGCGGACGCCGTATTCCTCGAAGATCGGGAAGTCGCGCGTGTACAGCTTCACGCGCGGCAGCATCGCCGGCATGATCCGCTCGATGAGCGACGTGACGCGGCGGTGTTCCTCGGGCGAGTCGATGCGGATGACGCTGAACTCGTCGGTCAACAGGTCGCGCAGCAGCTTGGCGACCAGGCTCTGCTCGCGGTAGATGACGGCCGGCGAGCGCTGCGTCTCCGACTTGTGCTTGATCTCCTTCCACACCTGGTGGAAGTACTCGAGATCGCCGAGGATGTCGGCGTCGGGGCGGCTGGCGGCCGCCGTGCGGATGATGACGCCGCCGTTGAAGCCGTGCGCCTCGCGGAACTGCTTGACGATGCCGCGCAGGCGGGCCCGCTCCTCGCGCGACTCGATCTTGCGCGACACGCCGATGTGATCGACGGTCGGCATGAACACCAGGAACCGCCCGGGGATGGTGACGTGCGAGGTGATGCGGGCGCCCTTGGTGCCGATGGGCTCCTTGACCACCTGCACGAGGACGTCCTGCCCTTCCTTCAGCAGGTCCTCGATGTTGGGCTGCGCGGCACGTTCGAGCCGCTGCCGGCGGTCGCCGCCCTTTTGCGCGGCCTGCGCGCTGGCCTCGGCGCTGACCTCGCCGGCCGCCTCGATGCCGTCCTCGGCGGCATCCGCCGCGGCGTGGTCGGCGGCCGTCGTCGGCTCGTCGGGGTCGTCCTCGAGCGCCTCGGCCGGCGTGATCACGTCCGAGACGTAGAGGAACCCGTCACGCTCGAGGCCGAGGTCGATGAACGACGACTGCATGCCGGGCAGTACCTTCGACACCCGGCCCTTGTAGACGTTGCCGACGACGCCCTGCTGGCGCTCCCGCTCGATGAAGAACTCGACGACCTGGTCGTCCTCGAGAATCGCGACCGCGGTTTCGCGGTCGTTCGCGGAGACGATCATCTCCTTGGTCATGCACGGAACTCCCGGTGCCGGCCGCCGGCCTGGCGTGTGCCCGCGCGCGCCATCGGCGCGTCGGGGCCTGGTGCGCCGCCCGCGACCCGGAGGTCACGCCGAGCAGCCGCAGCACCAGGTGCCACACGATCAGGAAGGAGGAGGTCACCATCAATTGGCGAACCGCCGCATCCTCACGTTGAGGATGAAGCCGAAGCTCATGAGCGTGGCGATCATCGACGAGCCGCCGTAGCTCATCAGGGGCAAGGTGAGGCCCTTGACCGGCGCGAGGCCGGCCGACATCGCGATGTTGTAAATCACCTGGAAGGCAAAGCACGAGGCCAGGCCTACCACCAGGTAGGCCCCGATGCGGTCTCGGGCGAGCCGCGCCGCCTCCAGCGAGCGGAGCAGCACGAACAGGTACAGCCCGAGGGTGCCCAGCACCCCCAGGAAGCCGTGCTCCTCGGCGAGCACGGAGTAGACGAAGTCGTTGTGGGCGACCGGCAGGAACTTGTACTGGCCCTGTGTGCCGTTGAGGAACCCCTTGCCCGTGAGGCCGCCCGACCCCACGGTGATGCGGGCCTGGATCTGCTGGTAGCCCGCGCCGCGGGCATCCTGCGAGGGATCCAGGAACGTGACGACGCGCGATCGCTGGTAGTCCTTCAGGCCGTACGCCCAGGTGACGGGCGCGAGCAGGATGAACACCAGGACGGCGTAACCGACCAGGCGCATGCGCAGGCCCGCCGCGTAGGCGATGCCGCCGAGGACCGGCAGCAGCGTCACCGCGGATCCGAGGTCGGGCTGGCGTGCGATGAGGAGGAAGGGCAGGAGGAGCAACCCGCCGGCGATCGCGAGGTCGCCGGTGCGGAGCGCCGACAGCTTCTCCTGGCCGAACCACGTGGCCAGCAGGAGCGCCAGCGCCGCCTTGGCGAACTCCGACGGCTGCAGGTTGAAGACGACCAGCGAGATCCAGCGTCGCGACCCGCCCGCCACGACACCGAAGAAGAGCACGTAGAGCAGCAGCACGGCGACGCCGACGTAGAACACCGGCGCGTACTCCGACAGCGTGCGGTAGTCGATCAGCAGCACCAGCGCCATCGCCACCAGGCCGATGCCGCAGGCCGACAACTGCGTGTAGAACTCGCGGCCGACCCGCTCGCGGATCGGATCGTAGGTGGTGCTGTAGATCATCAGCAGCCCGACCGCGCACAGCAGAAGCACCGCGCCGAACAGGAACCAGTCGAGGTGCTTGTAGAGGCGTTGTTCGAACATCAGGCACGCCTCCGGGGAAGGGAGTCGGGAGTCGGGACTCGGGAGTCGGGAGTCGGGAGCCGGGACTCGGGAGCCGGAACTCGGGAGTCGGGCAGCCCGCACCGGGCACCGGGCACCGGGCGCCGGGCGCCGGGCAGGGCGCGGATTGCGGAACGCTGCTCGCCGATCCGGACGAGCCTCATCGCGCGCCTCCCGTCGAGGCGTGCGTGGGGGTGCTCGGCGTCGCGGCCACGGGTGCAGCCGGAGTCCGCGGCGGGGCGGGGCGCTGCGCCACCACGGTGGTGCCGGCAGCGCCGGGCGTGCCGGCCGGTGGTGGGCCGAGGGTGGGCAGCGGGCGGCCCTCCTCCTTGGCGAACCACGTCTCCATCATGAACTTGGCGATCGGCGCGGCGTTGAAGCCGTGCTCGGAGTGCTCGGCGAAGACCACGCCGGCAATCGTCGGGTTCTTCGCCGGGGCGAAGAACACGAACCAGCCATGGTCGCGCAGGTCGCGGTCGCCCTTGGCGCGCGCCTTCCCCTGGTTCGAGATCACCTGCGCGGTCCCCGTCTTGCCGCCCACGTCGTAGCCGACGATCCGGCCGCGGCCGCCGGTGCCCGCGCCGTTGACGACCATCCACAGGCCTTCGCGGACGACGTCGACGTTGGCCGGCTCCATCCCCAGTTCGTGCTGGCCTTCCGGGGCGGGCAACTGCTCCCAGCCCTTCCCGTTGTCGACCGCGCGCACCAGGTGCGGCACGATGCGCGTGCCGCCGTTGGCCACCGAGGCCATCATCACGGCCAGCGAGATCGGCGTCACCGACACCTGCCCCTGCCCGATCGACACCGAGATCGTCTCGCCCGCGTACCACTTCTCGCCGGTGCGCTGCTTCTTCCACGCCGTCGACGGGATGATGCCCCGGGTCTCGTGCGGCAGGTCGATGCCGCTCATCTCGCCGAGGCCGAGCGCGGTCGCCCACTTGTGGATCCGGTCGACGCCGAGGATGTTGCCCAGCGTGTAGAAGTACACGTTGCAGGACTTCTCGATCGCCTCCCGCATCGCGACCGACCCGTGACCACCGGCCTTGTGGCACTTGAAGAACCGTCCGTAGAACGAGGCGCCACCGCCGCAGAAGATCCGCGTGTCGGGAGTGATCACGTGTTCCTGCAACCCGGCCACCGCGACGGCGATCTTGAAGGTCGACCCGGGCGAGTACCGGCCCTGGATCGCCCGGTTGTTCAGCGGGCGCAGCGGGTCGGTGAGCAGGCCGTTCCACTCGGCGCGGCCGATGCCGGCCGCGAAGGCGTTCGGGTCGTAGGCCGGCAGGCTCGAGAGCGCGAGGACCTCGCCGGACCTGGGCGCCAGGGCGATCGCGGCGCCGCGGAACCCGTAGTGACGGAAGGCCTCCTCGGCGGCGCGCTGCACGTCGGCGTCGATGGTCAGTTGCAGGCGACGGCCTTCGACCGGCTCCTCTTCGCCGAGCACGTCGATCTCGCGGCCGCGGCTGTTGACGACCACGTGACGCGCGCCGTCGCTGCCCATCAGCAACGGGTTGTAGGTCTGCTCGACGCCGGCCTGCCCGACGATGGCGCCGCCCGGGATCTCGCGATACTCGGGGCGCGCCAGTTGCGCGTCGGTGACCTCGCCGACGTACCCGATCAGGTGCGCGGCCATCGACTCGGACGGGTAGCGGCGGGTCGGCGTCTTCTCGACGATCACGCCGGGCAACTCGAGGCGGTGGGCGGCGACGGCGGCAATCTGCGCCTCGGTGACGTTGCGAATCACCACCGTCGGCCGGTAGGTCGGCAGCCGCTTGCTGCGCTCGAGGGCCTCGCTGATCGACTCGATGGGCGTGCCGGTCAACTGCGCGACCAGGCGGGTGGTGCGCGCCAGGTCGGACACCTGCTCGCGGACGATGGAGATGTTGAAGGCGTAGCGGTTCTCGACGAGGACGGCGCCGCGCCGGTCGAAGAGCACCCCACGCGGCGCCTGCAGGGGCAGCGCGCGCTGGTGGTTGTTCTCCGCCATCTCGAGGAACTGCTGGTGCCGGGCGACCTGGAAGTACCAGAACGCGATCGCCAGCACGAGGAACACCGCGGCGAGGCTCCACTGGAGCACGCGCAGGCGCAACGGCAGGTTCAGGCGTTCCTCGGCGATCATGCTCGACCCGTCTTCACGGCGCGCTCAGCGCGCCAGCCTTCGTCGTCCCTCGTGGCGCCGCGTGTACTGGCGCCGGCGCCACCACTCGGGTCCTCGCTCGATGGCCTGGGTGGCGACCACGCCGACCAGCGCATTGAGCAGGCTCTGCACCAGGATCTGCCGCCAGGGCCGCCCGATGCCGTGTCTCTCTATCATCGCGTAGAGCCCGAGGAAACACACCCCGTGCAGCCACGTCATGGCGAAGAACACCACGCCACGGGGGATGATCCCGCTCACGATGAACTGCGTGGCCACCACCCCGGCCACGAAGCCGGCCAGCGTCTTGGCCAGCCCGGCCACGCCCAGCACGCCGCCCGACAGCGCGTCCTGACAGAGCCCGGCGACCGTGCCGGCCACCAGGCCGGCGGTGGGGCCGAAGAAGATCGCGGTGCCGACCACCACCACCAGCACCAGGTCCATCGCGATCAGGCGGCCGAACAGCTGGTAGCCGACCACCGTCTGCAGCATCAGCGCGGCGAGCAGCGCTGCCCCCACCGACAGCAGGCGCGTCATGGGACGGGCCCGGCCGGCGTCGCCGGCACGCTGGGGGCACCGACGGTCCCGGCCGGTCCCACCGGTGCCGCCTGGGTCTGGGGTGGCGCCACGGTGGGCGACGCCCCGCCGCTGGCCTCACCGCGCCCCTCTCGGGCCCCGGCGCCGGGCGCGTTGGACGCGGGCGCCGTGCCGGCATCGGGACGGGCCGGCTGCGGCCCGGTGACCAGCAACACCGTGTCCAGCGAGGAGAAGTCCACCGACGGCCGGATAGCGATCAGGCGGTACAGGCCCGACCCGCGCTCGGCACGCTCGACCCGCCCCAGCACGAAGCCGCGGGGATAGATGCCGTCCAGGCCCGACGTCATGACCAGGTCGCCCGGCGTGACGTCGGCCAGGTTGGACACGTACTCCATCCGCAGCGGCAGGTCGGTGTCGGCGCTGGCGCCGACCACGACGCCACCGGCGCCGTTGCGCTCGATCACGCCGCCGGCGCCCGCGTTGCGGTCGATGATCAGCTGCACCTTGGCGGCATGCGCCGCCGGTTCGTCGATCACCCGTCCGACGACGCCGAGCGGCGAGAGCACCGCCATGTCGCGCCGGACGCCGTCGGAGGCGCCCTTGTCGATGGTCACGGTGCGGAATGCCGCGGCGGGGTCGGCCGCGATCACCCGCGCCGCCATCGTCGCGGGCAGCTCGGTGCGCTGCAGCTGCAGCAGGCGCTCGAGCTGCTCGGTGCGACGGGCCTGGGCAGTGGCGTGCTGCAGCTGGACACCGAGCCGATCGAGCTGCAGCTGCAGGGCGTCGGCGCGGGCGCGGTGCCCGCGCAGCGCCACGTAGTTCCCCCAGGCGCCGGTGATCCCCTGCGTCACCCACGACGTCAGCGCCTGCACCCGCGACAGGGCGCCGAACATCGTCGTCTCGAGCACGCTGGCGCCCGTCTGCGAGCTCACCTGCGCCGAGATCAGCAACAGGTGCCCGAGCAGCGCCGCCACCAGCAGGTAGCCGGTGCGCTTCTGGAACTCGAGGACGGGACCGCGGTCGTTGGTCAGCACGACTGCACAGGGACGGGAGTCGGGAGTCGGGAGTCGGGAGTCGGCATACGGGATGCGTCAGGTGCACCGGGACAGAGCCCGCTGCACGCCGCCCTTCGGCGACTCCCGATTCCCGCTTCCCGATTCCCGAGGTCTGTCATCAATCGATCGAAATCTTCCTGAGCAGATTGAAGTCCGACAGCATGCGGCCGGCGCCGAGCACCACGGTGGACAGCGGGTCCTCCGCCATCGCGACGGGCAGGCCGGTCTCCTCGCGGAGACGCTTGTCGAGGTTCTTGAGCAGCGATCCGCCGCCGGTGAGCACGATGCCGCGGTCGACGATGTCGGCCGACAGTTCGGGGGGCGTGCGCTCGAGCGCGATGCGCACGGCGTCGACGATGACGTTGACGGTCTCGGCAAGCGCCCCGCGGATCTCGCTGTCGCTGATGGTGATGGTCTTGGGCACGCCCTCCACGAGGTGGCGTCCCTTGATCTCCATCTCCCGCGGGTCCTCGAGCGGGAAGGCCGAGCCGAGTTCCATCTTGATCTGCTCGGCGGTGCGCTCGCCGATCAGCAGGTTGTAGGTCTTCTTGATGTACTGGATGATCGCCTCGTCCATCTCGTTGCCGGCCACCCGCACCGCCTTGCTGTAGACGATGCCGGCCAGCGAGATGACGGCGATGTCGGTGGTGCCGCCGCCGATGTCGACGATCATGTTGCCGGAGGGCTCGGTGATCGGCATGCCGGCGCCGATCGCCGCCGCCATCGCCTCCTCGACCAGGTGCACCTCGCTCGCCTTGGCGCGATAGGCGCTGTCCTTCACCGCGCGCTTCTCCACCTGCGTGATCTCGCTCGGCACGCCGATGACGATCCGCGGGCGCACCCACACGTTGCGGTTGTGCGCCTTCTTGATGAAGTACGTGAGCATCTTCTCGGTGACCTCGAAGTCGGCGATGACGCCGTCCTTCATCGGCTTGATGGCCACGATGTTGCCGGGCGTGCGCCCGAGCATGTCCTTGGCTTCCTTGCCGACGGCCTCGATGCGGCCGTTCACCTTGTTGATGGCGACGATGGAGGGCTCGTTGACGACGATCCCCTTGCCGCGGGCGTACACGCACGTGTTGGCGGTGCCCAGGTCGATGGCAAGGTCGCTCGAGAACAACGAGAACAGGGAACGCAGGCTCACTCGGTGGTACTCCTCTTGGGACGGCCGGCTGCAGCAGCCGGCCCTGTCATCGTGTCGGGCCGTGCTGCCCTGCCGAGCAGCACGGCCCTGATGCCGTTGCGGCCGTGACGCTTGACCCAGTACATCGCCTCGTCGGCGGTCCTGATCAGGTCGGCGGCCGTGAATGTCGGGCGCCTCAGGGTGGCCACGCCGACCGAGACGGTCAGGCGCAGGTCCAGCCCGTGGGCGGCCAGGAACTTCTCCGCGGCGACGCGCTGCTGGATGCGGCGGGCGACGCCACCAGCGTCGCGGGCGCCGGTGTCGGGCAGCACCACCACGAACTCGTCGCCGCCGTAACGCACGGCGGTATCGGTCTGGCGGACGCAGGCCCGCAGCAGGTGCCCCACGTCCACGAGCGCTCGGCTGCCCATCAGGTGGCCATGGCGATCGTTGACCCGCTTGAAGGCGTCGAGATCCAGGAACACCAGCGACAGCGGGCGCCTCGTGCGCGCCAACCGCGAGAGTTCGCGCTCGACCGTCTGCTGCAGGTGCCGGGCGTTGTACAGGCCCGTCAAATCGTCGATGGCCGCCAGTTCCCGCAGGCGGTCGAGTTGGCGCACGCGCGCCAGCGCCAGCCCGACGGGTCCGAGCACGTCCTCCTCGAGCATCGTCGCCACGGTGCCCACGTCGGGCGGGCGGGGCGCCGGCGCGTCGTCAATCCCGACGATCACTCCTGCCACTTCTTCTCGGCCGCGGACGACCCACGCGACAGCCGCCGCGTCGGGCCCGGTGCCGAGCGCGGCCCGGATGGACCCGGCGCTCCAGTGGCCGTCGGGGGTCTTCAGGGCGGCGTCGGCGATGGCCAGGGCGGCCTGTCCCGGGCGACGGCGAGGAGCCGGACCTGCCACCAGCTCGAGCCCATGGCGCCCCGGAACGACGATGGCCCAGGCCTGCAGCGGCAGCCATTCCGACACCCTGTCGACGACAAACCGTGCAAGAGCTGGCGCCGTTTCGGGCTGCTGAAGCGCCAGCCACCAGGCGTGCAGGGCCTCGCGGGACGCGAGCGCACGACGTGCGGCGCGGGGCAGGCGAGGCAGACCAAGGGCCAGGTTCACGGGGTCGATACTCGGGGCGTCTGGAGGGGCAGGCGGGTGTCTCGAAAGATCACGAACCGGCCACCATCATAGCCTTGCACATCCAGTGCCGTATAATGGCGGGTCTTTGTGCTGACGTCGGTCAGCCCCCCGGAGAACGACTGTATGACCATGCTCGACCGGATGCGTCGCCACCAGGGGTGGCTCAAGTGGAGCCTCGGACTCGTGGTGCTCACATTCGTGTTCTTCTACGTGCCCGATTTCCTGGGCACCCGGAACAGTGGCGCCACGGGAACCCCGGGTGACGCGGTGGCCACCGTCCAGGGGCGTCCCATCACCGTGGCCGACTTCACGCGGGCGTACAACGCGCAGATGGCGCAGTTCCGCAACGCGTACGGCGGCAACATGAGCACCGCGATGCTGCGGCAGCTCGGCCTCGACCGCCAGGTGCTGCAGCAGATGATCGACCAGGAGGCCGTGCTGGCCGAAGCGACGCGCCTGGGCATCACCGCGAGCGACGCCGAGGTCCGCGAGCGGATCATGAGCATCCCGGCCTTCCAGGAGAACGGGCAGTTCATCGGCGAGCAGCGCTACCGCCAGTTGCTGCGCCTGCAACGGCCGCCGATCACGGCCGCGCAGTTCGAGGACGAGATTCGCAACAGCGTCATCCTCGACAAGATGCGCGCGACGCTGACCGAGTGGATCACCGTCTCGGACGCCGATGCCGACGCCGAGTACAAGCGCCGCACCGAGAAGGTGACGCTGGAGCTGGTGTCATTCCCCACGGTCTCGTTCCTCGACCAGGTGCAGGTGACCGACGCCGACGTGAGCGCCTGGTTCGACAAGAACAAGGAGACCTACCGGATCGGCGAGCGCCGGAAGGTGAAGTACCTGCTGCTCGACGTGCAGGCGATTCGCCAGAACATCACCGTGCCCGAGCAGGACATCCAGCGCGCGTACCGCCAGAACATCGACCAGTACACGCAGACCGAGCAGGTCCGCGCCAGCCACATCCTGCTGAGCACGGAAGGCAAGGACGAGGCCGCAGTCAAGGCGAAGGCCGAGGACCTGCTGAAGCAGCTCAAGGGCGGCGCCGACTTCGCGACGCTGGCCAAGGCGAACTCGAACGACCCGGCCAGCGCCTCCAAGGGCGGCGACCTCGACTACTTCGGCAAGGGCCGCATGGTGCCCGAGTTCGAGGCCGTGGCGTTCACGCTGCCGGTCGGCCAGTTGAGCGAACTGGTCCGGACCCAGTACGGGTTCCACATCATCAAGGTGATTGACAGGAAGGCCGCCGAGGTGCAGCCGCTCGACGCGGTGCGGCCGCAGATCACCGAGCAGCTCAAGTTCGAACGCGCCCAGACGCGCGTGCAGGACCTCGCCACGGCCATCGCGGCCGAGGTCAAGACGCCAGCGGACCTCGACAAGGCGGCCCGCACGCGTGGTCTGAAGGTGCAGGAATCGCCGCTGTTCACGCGCACCGAGCCGATCCCCGGGCTCGGCGCCTCGCCCGAGGTGTCGGAGGCCGCGTTCGCGCTCGAGCAGGGCAAGGTGAGCGGGCCGCTGCGCACCGGTACCGGCGTGGCGTTCCTGACGGTGACCGGCAGCGAGGCCGCCCGCGTGCCGGCGCTGTCGGAGGTCAAGGACCGCGCGACCAACGACCTGAAGCGCAAGAAGGCGCAGGATCTGGCCAAGGCCAAGGCGCAGGCCACCGCGACCGCGCTGAAGGCGGCAGCCGATTTCGGCGCCGCGGCGAAGGCGGCGGGCCTCACGGTGCGCAACGCCGACGGCATCGTGCGCGGCGCGGCGATTCCCGAGGTGGGACCGAGCCCGGCGGTCGACCAGGTGGCCTTCTCGGCCCCCGTGGGCAGCGTGAGCGACCCGATTCCGACGCCCAACGGCGCGGTGGTGGTGAAGGTGGTGAGCCGGGCCGACGTGCCGGCCGCCGACCTGGCCAAGAACCGCGACGCGATCCGGCGTGAGCTCGCCTCGCAGAAGCGGGCGCAGTTCTTCGCCAGCTACATGACCAAGGCCAAGCAGGGCATGGGCATCAACATCGACCAGGCCGTGCTGCAGCGCTTGACCACGTAGGGAGCGCGGATCGGGATTCGCGCAACGCGGATCGGAAAAGGGGCGGGAGCCTGACGGCTCACCGCCCCCTTTTTTTGTACGGCGTCCGGGGAACGCCTTCGGACCGTCGACCTGGCCCGTTACTGTCGATCTCGGATGCCCAACCCGATCCGCGATCCCCGATTACCGCACGAACACCCACGGCAACAGCGCGAGCGCCTCGCCGCGGCGGAGCATCTTCAGCGGGCGGCGCACGGCGGCGAGGGTCTCGCGGTCCTGCTGGCTCAGGAGCGCCTCGCCCAGGCTGGCGCGCATCGACTGGGTGCCGCCCAGCGTCGCCGACAGCGCCTCGATCACCGACGGACGCGGCGGGTAGGTCACCAATTGCACGGCGACGTCCTTGCCGATGCCGGCGCGCTGCTGCGCGATGGCGATGGCCCGCGGCAGCCCCCCGAGTTCGTCGACCAGCCCGCGCTCCCGCGCCTGCCGCCCGGTCCACACGCGGCCCTGCGCGATTGCGTCGATCTTCTCGGGCGTCGAGGAGCGGGACTCGGCGACCTTCTCCACGAACTGGTCGTAGAAGGCCTGCATCTGCTCCTCGACCTTGACCCGTTCCTCGGGGGTGAACGGGCGGGCGCCCGAGTACATCTCGGCGTACTTGCCCTCGCTCACCGATTCGATGTTCATCCCCAGCTTGTTGTACGTGCCGCCGACGACGAACTTGCCCGAGAAGATGCCGATCGAGCCGGTGAGCGTGCCCGGTTGGGCGACGATCACGTGTCCGGGCATCGCGATGTAGTACCCCCCCGAGGCTGCCAGGTCCGACATCGAGACGACCAGCGGCTTGCGGGCCCGCAACAGCATCAGCTCGCGCCAGATCACGTCGGAGGCCACCGTCGACCCGCCAGGGCTGTCGATCCGCAGGACCGCCGCCTTGATGCTGTCGTCGTTGCGCACCTCGCGGATGTATTCGGTGAGCTTGTCGGAGCCGACCTCGGTCCCCGTCGCCCCCGTGCCGCCCGCCCCCGTCACGATCGTGCCCACCGCATACAGGACGGCCACCTTGGGCGCCGTCAGCGCGGCGCGCGTCGCGGGCATCACGGTGAGGTACTGCTCCAGCGGCAGTTCCTTGAAGCGATCGCCGAGGCCGCTGGTCTTGCCGATCTCGTCGAAGTACGCCACGTCGTCGACAAGCCCGTGCGAGAGCGCGGCCTCGGGCAGCATCGGGCCCTCGTCGATCAGCGTGCGCACCTCGTCGACGGTCTTCTTGCGGGCGCTGGCGACGACCCCGATCAACTGCTCGAAGGCGTCATGGTTGAGCGACTCGGTCATCTCGCGGTGCGCCGGCGTGAAGCCCTTCTCCGTGAAGGTGTTGACCGCGGTCTTGTAATCGCCGATGTGCAGCAGGTCGGGCTTGGCCCCGACCATGTCGAAGGTGCCGCGGAGGAAGACCTGGTAGCTCGCCAGGCCCGTGAGGTTGAGCTGCCCCGGCGGCACCAGGACGACGCGGGTGGCCGCCGACGCCAGCACGTACTCGCGGTCCCCCGCCGACTCGAGGAACGCCACGAGCGGCTTGCCGGAGGAGCGGAAATCGACCAGGGCGTCGCGCAGTTCCTGCACCTTGCCCCAGAGGGCCGGGGCGTCGATCGGCCTGAGCAGCACGCCGGTGACCCGCGGGTCGGTCTTGGCCGCGCGCAGGGCGTCGGTGATGCTCCGGACCGTCACTGGCTCGTGCATCAGCGCGTCGAACGGATTGGTCGAAATCTCGTCGAGGTCGCCCTGTATCTTCAGCACCAGGACGCCCTTGTCGGGCACCCCCGGGGGCCGGCTGAACGCGACCCAGGAGAACGCCACCAGCGCGGCCGACAGGAGCACGGCACACACCAGCAGGAAGACCACCACCCAGATGCCTCGTCGCACAGCCACGCGTCGTTCCTCGCCGGAAAGCGGCGCCCACCACGAAGGCGCCTGATGTCTCGGGGTCCCTGGCAAGGAGCATAGCACCCGCATTTCGCTTCCCTCTTCCGCTGCGACGCGAGGTGCGTTATACTCCGGCGTCTGTGACCGGCCCGGTCACACGCCCCTTGCGGAAGTGGCGGAATTGGCAGACGCGCAGGTCTCAGGAACCTGTCGGGGCAACTCGGTGAGGGTTCAAGTCCCTCCTTCCGCACCAACACCACAGCAGTAGCGAGTCAAGGTGCCCACCGGCACCTTTTTTCGTCTTGTTTCCTTACAGCGATTTGCAAAGGCTGACACGGCGGACGCCAGGCACGCCGTCCCCGGCGTGTTTCTGTAGGCATGTCTCTTGCGTCTAATGGGGTGTCCTGCGCCTCCGCGCCGGACAGGAGACAACCCGATGCGCATGCTCCCTCAGCGCCGCCGAGTCCTCTGGAAACTCTTCCGTGCCGGTCACGCCGTGCGGTGTGACGTCTCACCGCACCCGTTCGGCATGGAACTCCGCTACCTGGTCAACAACAAGCCGGTGATGAGCCGCGTCTTCGAGGAGTGGGATGCGCTCGAGCACGCCGCTGCCGCGTGGTGCGAAGGCCTGCTGATCCGCGGCTGGCGGACTGCCAACGCCCTGGACGGCGACGCCGCCCGCGCCGCTTCCTAGACTCCGGCGCCCCGACGCCTTCGACGCGCAGGCACGGCCGAGCTGAGTCGAAGGGCTGCTACACTCGCCGCATGAGCGTGGCAGGCGGTCCCTACGTCGCCCTGGCAGTCCTCTGCCAACGCATCGACCTGCAGCCCGACGGCACCGCCAACATCCTCGGCATCGTCGATGGCCTGGCCATCGACGACCCCACGGAACCGGGGACTCCCCCGCTCGTCCTCAACGTCCGCGCCCTCATTGCCCTCAGGGGCGGCAGTGTCCGCGGGTCCAGGATCCTCACCCTGCGGGGCTGGTTCCCGTCCGGCGCCGAGGGACTCGCCTCCGACACCGTCGTCGTCTTCTCGGACGAACGGCCGGCCATCACCCTGAACGTGCCGCTGGAACTCGAGTTGCCCGAGATCGGCACCTACGTGTTCGACGTGCTCTGTGACGGCGAGTTGCTGACCGCCATCACCCTCGACGTCGTGCAGCGCTAGGCGCGGCCGTCCTCATCCGGCCCGTCCGCGTTCGGCGTTCCGCGTTCGGCGTTCAGGAATCCTACTGACAGGTGGCGGGCGGTTTGGGCGGATCGGCCGTGTCTGCCGAGCGCACCGACAGGAACTGCACCTTTGGCGGCACGATGGGCGCCAGCGTGATCGCGACACGCAGAGCACCCCGCTCGCACGGCATCACCCACTCGCCTCGAAGTGCGTTCTCGACAAGGAACGGTCCGTCGGCCCGACAGGCGCCATGCCTGGCAGTCAGCGCGGCGATCTCGGCTCGACGACGGTCCTTCGCGACGTCGAGGTACAGGTTGTTGGCGGCAATGCTGTCGGCCAGCCCGTCGTCCCACTTCTGGATGAGCCTGGTGACGTCGGCGCGCAGCCCGACCAGCGCCGGCAACGGAACGACGGGACGCGGCGCGAGCGCGCCCGTGCGGGCCAGCGCGTCGAGCGCGTTGTCGAACCGGGGCGACCAGGCCGTGTAGGTGAGCGACCCCATCGCGACGAGGCCGACGCCGTACTCGGGGAGCCAGCGCATCTGCGAGCCGAAGCCCGGGAGGCCGCCCGAGTGCGCCACCACGTGTCCGAACGCGCACGTCTGCGACACGCGCAGTCCGTAGCCGTACCCGCCCGACGACAGCGACGGTCCCGCCGGCGTCGACCGGACCACCGCGGGGGCCGGGCGCCAGACCTGCTGCATCTCGCGGCGCGAGGACCGCCGGAGCGGGCCGGCCTCGGCGCCGTCGCGAGCAGGCCAGGCGTCCATGTGCCACGCCACGTAGGCCGCCAGATCACGAAGCGAGGTCAGCATGCCGCCCATGGCCCCGAAGGCGCCATCGGGCAACGGCGGCTCTTCCTTCCAGCGCTCGTCCTCCCACCGATACCCGTGCGCGAGGCGCGCCGCGGGCACGACAGGCGCATCCAGGGTCGTGGCCGTCAGGCCGAGCGGCGCGAGGAGCCGCGTGCGCACGTAGTCGCGGTACGGCATGCCCGAGACGTTGGTGACGATGCGTCCGAGGATGGCGAAGCCGTAGTTGGAGTACTCGTACGCGAGCCCGGGCGGGGTCGAGAACGGAATGCCCTGCCGCATGAGAGCGTCCATCTGCGCGTCGGTCAGGGCGAGCTGCTGGTCGCCCCAGGGGTTGTCCTCGGGGAAGCCCGCGGCGTGTGTCAGGAGGTGGCGCACGGTGAGGCGCGGCGAGTCCGTGGTGGGATAGGCAAGCCCCTTCAGTTCGGGCACGTAGCGCTCGGCGGGATCGTCGAGCGCGAGCTTGCCCTCGTCGCGCAGCATGAGGATCGCTGCGGCCGTGAAGCTCTTGGTCATCGACGCGATGCGGAACACCGTGTCGGCGGTCACGGGCGCCTGCGTCGTGACGTCCTGCACGCCGAACGTGCCGGTGTGGACCAGTCGCCCGTCGACGATGACGCCCCAGGCCATGCCCGGCACATGGGCGGCGCGGGCGTAGTCGGTGAAGGCGCGGTCGATCTCGGGGAACGCGGGCGCGAGCGCCGCGACGCGATCCTGCGCGGCGGCCGGTGCCTGGGCCTCGGCAGGCCCGGCGACCGCGAGTGCCACCAGGGCCGCGAGCATCGCGCGGATCACCGCGTGCGCCATCACGCCTCCTTCGAGGAGACCGGCCCGGCTCCCCATTCCCGACTCCCGACTCCCGACTCCCGACTCCCGACTCCCGACTCCCGATTCCCGCTTCCCGACCGCGTTACCAGTTCGGTTCCTTGCCTTCGATCAGCGACTCGGTCTTGCGGGTCTCCGGGCCGTTCTCGGTGCACACGGCGAAGCTGCTCTCGTACATCGAGACGCCGGCGAACTCGCCGTTCTTGTTGAGGATGTAGAAGTTCAGGCCGAACTTCGGCTTGCCCTCGTGCAGCAGGCGCTTCTCGATGGTGTTGGCGCGGACGCGGCGCAGCGCCTCCATCCCGGCGTCCTTGGGCGACCTGCCGGCCCGCATCTGCTCGACGATGAGGAACGAGCACAGGCCGTACAGGTTCGCCTCACCGCGGCCGGTGGAGCCCGCCGCGCCCACTTCGCCGTCGACGTAGAGACCGGCGCCCAGGATCGGCGAGTCGCCGACGCGGCCGGGGATCTTCCAGGCCAGGCCGCTGGTGGTGGTGACGCCGCAGATCTCGCCCTTGGCGTTGATGCCGTCGCAGTTGATCGTCCCGAAGAAGTGGTCACGGTCGATCAGGCCGTCGCGCACCATCGACCAACCCGCGTCGAAGCTGGCCTGGGCGCGCTTCTCGGGGTCGAGGAAGTGCTCCGGGTCGAGGCGACGCTTCCATTCGAGCCACAGCTTCCGTGACGTATCGGTGTTGAGGTCGTCCTCGACCTGGAACCCCATCTGGCGGGCGAACTTCTGGGCGCCGGCGCCGACCAGCAGGTGGTGGTCGGTGTTCTGCAGCACCGCGTAGGCCACCTTGGAAGGCGTCCGCACGCCCTCGAGGGCCGCGACGCCGCCCGCCCGCTTCTTCGGCCCGTGCATGCAGCAGGAATCGAGTTGCACGACGCCCTCGGCGTTGGGCAGGCCGCCGTAGCCGACGCTGGTGTCCTTGGGGTCGAGTTCGACGATGTTGACGCCGGCGATGAGCGACTCGAGGACGTCGGTGCCGCCGGTCATGAGGCGGAATGCCCGCGCCACGCAACTCTCGTTGCCGTCGTGCAGGCGGGTGTGGCCGTTGGTCGAGGCGATGACCACCGGCCGCGGCCGGGACTGCAGGATGGCCGGGGCGCCGTCGGCGCGGGCGGCCAGGCCGAGGCCGGCCGCCGCTGCGCCGGACCGGACGAATTGACGTCGATTCAGGCGGGATGGCATGCGCCAGAGTGTACGATAGCTGGTCTACAGGCCGGGTGCGTCCACCCCGGCCGCTCGCCCCGCGCCCCCTGCGTCCTTCCACCTGCCCCAGTCGGGCTCATGGAGTGTGTGTCGGCGCCGATGCGAGTGGTGTGCTCAAGACAAGCGAAGGAGCCATGTCCGATTCCCCCGTCCTCCCCGAACGCATCGCCGGCCTGCACGACCTCGCCACGGATTTGTGGTGGGTGTGGCACCGCGACGCGCGCGAGGTGTTCCGCCGCCTCGATTACAAGGTGTGGCGGCTGACCGCCCACAACCCGGTCCGGATGCTCCGCCTCGTCGCTCCCGAGCGACTGGCCGCGGCCGCCGCCGACCCGGCGTTCCTGGCGCTGTACGACGAGGCGATGCGGCAACTGCAGTCGGCGCGGGCCGGCGAGCAGACCTGGTGGGCCGAGCGCAGTGACATGGGCCGATCGCGGCCGATCGCCTACTTCTCGGCCGAGTTCGCGCTGCACCAGTCGCTGCCCATCTACGCGGGCGGCCTCGGCGTGCTCGCCGGTGACCACTGCAAGGAAGCCTCCGACCTCGGGCTGCCGTTCGTCGGGGTGGGCTTCATGTACCCGCAGGGCTACTTCCATCAGAGCGTCACGGCCGACGGCTGGCAGGAAGAGATCTACGAGCAGATCAACTGGGAGAACGCCGCGACGCAGCCGGCCCGCGCCGCGGACGGCTCGGAACTGGTGATCGCCGTTCCCCTCGGCAACCGCACCGTGCTGGTGTCGGTGTGGCAGGTCAAGCTGGGTGGCATCTCGCTGTACCTGATGGACACCAACCTGCCCGAGAACGCGCCCTGGGATCGGGAGCTCTCGGCCCGCCTGTACGGCGGCGACCGGGAGACGCGCGTCCAGCAGGAGATCATCCTCGGCATCGGTGGCGTCCGCATCCTTCGGGCGCTCGGGTACGAGCCGGCCGTGTGGCACCTCAACGAGGGCCACGCCGGCTTCGTCGTCCTGGAGCGGATTCGGGAGTTGCTCGAGCAGGGCCGCTCGTTCGAGGAAGCGCACGAGGAAGTGCGCAGGACGACGGTGTTCACCACCCACACGCCGGTCCCGGCGGGCCACGACGCCTTCCCGTTCCACATGGTGGAGACGCACCTGGCCGGGTGCTGGGGCGGCCTCGGCGCGCACCGCGAGGACTTCCTGGCACTGGGCCGGTACGACAACGGCAGCGGCACCCTGTTCAACATGACGGCCCTGGCGATGCGCAGCGCGGCAGGCGTCAACGCCGTCAGCCAGCTGCACGGCGAGGTGACGCGCGAGATGTGGGCGCCCCTCATCGAGGAACTGCCCAGGCAGGACGAGCCGGTGAAGGCGGTGACCAACGGCGTCCACCTCACCAACTGGCTGTCGCTCGAACTGACCCGCACGCTCGACAAGTACCTGCCCGCCGACTGGCGCGCCCACCACGACGACCCGGCCATCTGGGAAGCCGTGCGGTCGATCCCCGACGAGGTGCTGTGGGAGACCCGCGAGAAGATGCGGTCCTACATGTACAACTTCGTGCGCGAGCGGATCCGCGAGCGCTGGGTCCGCGAGAACATCGCGCCGCCCCGCGTCCTGGCCGGCGGCACCTTCCTCGGCCAGCACGCGCTGACGATCGGCTTTGCCCGCCGCATGACGATGTACAAGCGGCCGGACCTGATCTTCCACGACCCGGACCGCCTGGCGCGCCTGCTCAACGACCCGAAGCGGCCGGTGCAGATCGTCTTCGCCGGCAAGGCGCACCCGGCCGACGAGGGCGGCAAGCACGCCCTGCAGGGCATCTACCGGCGGGCCCTCGACCCGCGCTTCGGCGGGCGCATCGCCTTCGTCGAGGACTACGACCTGCACGTCGCGCACTACCTGGTGCAGGGCTGCGACGTGTGGCTGAACAACCCGCGCAAGCCGCTCGAGGCGAGCGGCACGAGCGGCATGAAGGCGGCGGCCAACGGCGTGCTCAACGTGAGCATCGGCGACGGCTGGTGGCCCGAGGGGTTCGCGGGCGGCAACGGCTGGCTGATCGACCCGGGCGTCGAGCACGGCGACCCGTCGGCACAGGACGCCGCCGACGCCGACGCGCTCTACCGGTTGCTCGAGAACGAGGTGGTGCCGGCCTTCTACGACCGCGACGACCACGACGTGCCGCACCGCTGGGTGGGCATGGTGAAGGAGTCGATCCGCACGGTGGCGCCGCAGTTCTGCACGCGCCGGATGCTGAAGGAGTACGTCGAGCGGATGTACATGCCGGCGTTCGAGCACAGCATGGGAAAAGGCAAGTAGGAAGAGCAGAAGAGTAGAAGGGAAGAAGGCAGAGCGGGAAGGGCGAAGGACGGAAGCGCCGAAGTCTCCAAGGACTTCGCGCTTTCGCCGTGCCTCCCGGTTTGCTCCTTCCTGCCCTTTCCTGCCTCTTCCGCCTTCCCGCCCTGCCTTCTTACCTTCTGCTCTTCTACTCTTCTACTCTTCTTTCCTTCCCCGGGTGTCGCCCTGGCGCCATGCGACAATGGCCTGATGCCTCGTCGTACCGCCTCGAGCGCCCGCTGCGCTCTGTGCAATGCCAAGGAGGTCTCCGAGCCGCGAGGCGAGGAGAAGTACTGCCGCGACTGCTGGGACAAGAAGATCGCCGTCGAGGAGATCGTCGCGCGCGAGTTCGCGCTCAAGCGCTACATCCGCGCCCACAGTGCCGAGAAGTACCTCATCTACCACTCGACGCTGAAGCGCCCCTGCGGGATGCTCATCGTGGTCGATGACGGCTACGACCTGTTCCTCACGCTGGTCCTCTACCCGACCTTCGGGTGGGAGGAGCCCGCGTACCACCTCGAAGGCGACCCCGAGACCCGCAGCTTCCACGAGGTGCTCGTCGACGTCGTCGTCGCGGAGGTCATCGAGCCCTGGGGCGGCGGCAAGTGGCACCTCGAGATCATCCGCGCCACGCAGCCCGATCCCGAGGAGTGGAACGGCGAGCTGTAGGTCTCGACCTGCCAGCCTAGGTGAGGGCCAGGTATTCGTGCACGAAGCGCACGACCATCGAGCCTTCGCCCACGGCCGACGCGACGCGGTTCATCGCGTTGGCGCGGATGTCGCCGGCCGCGAACACGCCAGGGACGCTGGTCTCGAGCGGCAACGGCTCGCGGGCTTCCTTCCACACGCGGGCGCACGACGGTGCCGCCATCAGGTCGCGGCCCGTGAGGACGAACCCGCGATCGTCGCGCAGCACCTCCGCCGGCAGCCACTCGCTGCGCGGCCGGGCGCCGATGAACACGAACACCGCGTCGACGGGCTCGACCGAGACGACGCCGGAGCCCACCGACGAGAACGACACGCGCTCGACGTGCTCGTCGCCCTCGACGCCGCAGATCTCCGTACCGGCGCGCAGCCGGATGTTCGGCGTCTTGGCGATCTGGTCGATCAGGTACTGCGACATGGTGGCCTGCAGTGACGCACCGCGGATGACGATGTCCACGTTCGCGGCGTAGCGCGACAGGTGCATGGCCCCCTGCCCCGCTGAATTGCCACCGCCGACCACCACCACCCGCTTGCCCGTGAACACGGCCGCCTCGGTCGTCGCGGCGCCGTAGTAGACCCCGGCGCCGGTGTGTTCCGCGATGCCTGGCGCCGGGTGCTCGCGATACGCCATGCCGGTGGCCGCCAGCAGCGTCCGGGTGACCAGTTGCCGGCCGTCTGCCAGGTGCAGTCGCTTGTAGCCGCCCTCGATCTCGAGGCCGGTGACCTCGATCGGCACGAGGCACTCGGCGCCGAGCCGCTGCGCCTGGGCCACGGCGCGACGCGTCAGTTCGTTGCCGCTCACGCCGGCAGGGAATCCGAGATAGTTCTCGATGCGTGAGCTGGTGCCCGCCTGCCCGCCTGGCGCGTGGCGGTCCAGCATCAGGGTCCGCAAGCCCTCCGAGGCGCCGTAGACCGCCGCCGCCAGCCCGGCGGGGCCGGCCCCGACGATCACCAGGTCGTAGAGGTCGAACGTCGCGGCGAGCGGTCGCCCCAGGTGCTCGGCCACCTGGCGTGGCTCGGGGCTGCGCAGCACCGTGCCGTCCTCGAAGAACAGCGCCGGCAGGTCCTCGGAGTCCAGGGAACCCGCCTCGAGCAACGGCGCCGCGTCGGGGCTGCGCGCCACGTCCACCCAGCGATACGGGATCAGGTTGCTCGCGAGGAAGTCCTTGATGGCATGCGACCGGGGCGACCACTGGTGGCCGACAAGCCGCAGGCCCGTCGCCTCGGGCAGGTAGTCGGCCTGCCAGGCGTCGAGCAGGTCGTCGAGGACCGGATACAGGCGCTCCTCGGGCGGCCCCCACGGCTTGGAGAGATAGTGATCGAGGTGCGCGTCGTTGATCGCGCGCACGGCGGCGTCGATGTCGGAGTAGGCCGTCAACAGCACGCGCCGGGCGATCGGGTAGACCTCGCGCGATCGCGTCAGCAACTCGGTGCCGTGCATGCCGGGCATCCGCTGGTCGCTGAGGAGCAGCGCCAGCGCGTCGCCCTGCGCCTTCATCTCCTTCATCGCCTCGAGGGCTTCCTCGCCTGACGAGGCGCTGACGATGGCCCACTTGTCGCGGTAGCGGCTGCGCAGGTCGCGGCGGACGGCGGCGAGCACCTGCGGGTCGTCGTCGACGACCAGCAGCGCAGGATTCTTCACGATGCGCTCTCCATGGGGGCGGCGGCGACGCGCAGTCGCACGCGGAACTCCGTGCGCCCGGGCACCGACTCGACCTCGATCGTGGCGTCGTTGTGCTGCAGCAGGCGCCGCACGATGTCCAGGCCGAGGCCGGTGCCCTGCCCCACCGGCTTGGTGGAGAAGAACGGCTCGAAGATGCGGGCCTGGACGTCGGGCTGGATGCCGGGACCGTCGTCGATGACGCGGACGACCACGTGGGTGGACTCGCAACGGGCGGTGACGTCGATGCGGCCGCCGGTCGCGACGGCATCGAGGGCGTTGTCGATCAGGTTGGACCACACCTGGTTCAGCTCACCGACGAAGCCGAGCACGCGGGGCAGGCCCGGCTCCACGTCGATGGCGACGGCCACCTCCTTGCGTCGCGCCTTCGACTTCAGCACCGTCACCGTGTTGGCGAGGTTGGTGGGCAGGTCGAGCGGCTCGGCCATTGTTGCCTGATCCATGTGCGTGAAGCCCTTGACCGCCTGCACCAGGCCCGTGATGCGCATCGCCGCCTCCTGGATCTCCGAGGCCAGCTCGCGCACCGCGCACCCGGCTGCCGCCCACCTGAGCACGGCGTCCAGGGCGTCGCCGTCAACCTGCCCGGCAATCCGATCGAGCGCGTCGAGGGTGACGGCGGTCTCGGCCAGCAGTGGGCTCAGGGTCTCGTCGAGGGCGTGCGCCGCGAGCCAGTCGGCGAGGGTCTCCTCCCGTTCCGCGCGCTGCAGCGGCGACAGGACGCCCCCCGCGCGCGAGGCGAGACACGAGGAGCGCATGGCCTCGATGGCTGCCAGTTGCTCTTCATCGAGGCGTGCCTTGCACAGCACACGGGTGGCCCGCTCGGCCTGCGCGAGCCGGTCGTCGAGCACCGCGGCACTGCGCTCGATGGCCGCGGCCGGGTTGTTCAGCTCGTGCGCAAGACCAGCAGACAGCTTGCCGAGCGAGGCCATCTTCTCGGTGCGCAGGTCGCTCGACGTGAACAGTCGCGCCCGATCGACCATCCGGTGCACGAGGATCGCCGTGACCTGGTGGCACTCGCCAATCAGCGCGGGGAACAGGCTGCGATCGATCGCGAGCAGGGTCGACGGCTCCTGCGCGATGGTGTCTCCCGGTGGACTCGACAGGCGCGAGTACGGCAGCGCGCCGAGCACATCGCCCGTCCGCCACTCCATCGTCTTCTCGCGCCCCGAGGGCCGCTGGACGAACATGGCGATGTGTCCTGCCAGCAGCACGTACATGCCGGCAACGGTGGCGTCCCTGGCGCTCAGGACGTCGCCGGTGGCCAGTTGCCGCACGACGCCGTGGTCCGCCAGCCAGGCCAGTTCCTCGCGCGGCGCGGCGCTGAGGACCGTGTGCGTCGTGAGTTGGTCGACCAGTTCGCTCGGTGACACGCTCGCCCCTTTGAGGAGGCGTCATCATATACGGTCGAGCTCCGGAAGCGCCCACGCGTCCGGCGATTCCGGGGACGTCGGCTTCAGCGCCACGCGAGGGGCGGCAGCGTGCGCAGGTCGATGAGCGCGACGGTCTCGCGCGTCCGGCCGGTGTGGAACTGCACGTAGTCGCCTTGCCGATCGAACGACGCGTGCGCGTGGACGGCCCGCACGGCGTCGCGGATGCCGGTGGCAAGCAGCCGCATCGCTCCGGTCGCAGTCTCGAGCAGCCACAGACGGCCCTTGTTGTCGTCCACGACGAGGAAACGGCCGTCGGGACGCGCGGCGACATGCCAGTAGTCGCCTTCCTTCACCATGCGCGCGCTGCCGTCCTTGTCCGCGATCATCACGCCCTGCTTGTCGTTGATGAGGGTGAGCTCGCCCGTCCCCGCAATCCACGCCTCGTGGGTGATCCACTCTTTCAGCGGCGTCACCCACGTCTTCTGGTCGGTGCGCGCGTAGAACGGGCGGTTGCGGCGGCCGTCGGCGTCGACGACCCAGGTACGCTGCGGTGCGTAGCCGCCTGTTTCCCAGACGTAGAAGATGCGGTCGTCGGTCGGACTGTGCTGCACGTGCCCGATGCGGAAGCCCTGCGTGATCACCGTGCGGTACTCCCCCGTCCGCACGTCCATGCGCCCGATCTCCCACGTGCCTTCGTCGCGCTGCACCGAGAGGGCGAGGTGCGTGCCGGCGCCGTTCAGCGATGGTTGCCCGAAGCCCCCGACGGCCACCCCGGGAATCGTGCCGACCGTGTGCTCGGTGAAGGTCTCGATGTCGAGCGCGACGATGACCACGCCGCGCTGCAGGTACACGCGGCGCGGGTTGGTGTGGTCGGGCGTCGCGCCGCGCGAGGTGCCCGCCGGGTCGTCGGTGAGTTGCACGAGGCGGCCGGTCCCGACGTCGGCGCGATAGAGCTGCGACGTGCCGGTCCGCGTCGACGTGAACAGCAGATAGCGGTTGTCGGCCGTGAAGTTCGAGACGTGGAAGTACAGGTTGTCGCTCGTCCCCGTCGTCGCGATCTCCCGGACGGTGACGCCAGTGACGGGATCGACGTACGTCTGCTGCTCGATGCCCCAGTCGCGCCCGACCTGCGCGGCCGAGGGCGGCGCGGATGCGAGCAGGGCGAGGGCGACGGCAACGAGAAGAGGCGGGGTGCGCATGGCTGGCGCCATTACACCCCGGATCGGCGGGTTCCTAGCTGCCGGCGGCCGGCGCGTACCGCTGCCGCGCCCGGATCTCCACGCCCCGGCGCGCCACCTTGACCTCGATGCTCCGTGACTCGGGCTGCTTCTTCCCTGCCGCCGGTTCCGGCTGTGCGTAGGCGAGCCGGTAGTACTGACGACTGTCCTGCAGCAGTTGCGGGAACACCTTCGTGAGGTCGTTGGTCCACAGCGTCTGCACGCCGCCGGTGTTCCTGGCCAGCATCGACAGGCTGCCGAATATCTCGCCGTTGGAGATCTGCGTCGCCTGTGTGAACTGCGGACTGTCGGAGCCGCCCATGTTGACCATCTGGGCCGAGGGGATGTGCGCGGTGCCCGGCGCGCGCAGCCCGCGCGGGTCGACCGTGTAGATGGCCACGTTGCTCAGGGCGGCCTCCCGCAGCACCTCCAGGTAGTCGGTGAACGTGGCCTGCCCCAATGGCGTGAGGCGGACATTGCGCTCCTGCACGAAGCCGTCGTGCCCCTCGCTCACGAGCAGGATGGCGCGCCGCTCGGCGGCATCCGAACGCACCGATTCGGCGACGTGGCCGAGGACCTCCATCGCCCGTCGCGTCCGGAACTCCGCCTCCATCGGCGTCCCGCCAGTCTTCTGGCCGCGGAACCGGCGGATCAGCGCGCGGGCCGGCTCACGGTCGGTGGTGAGGTCCAGCGCGAGTTCACCCGGCCCGGTGTTCACCACCGCCAGGCGGTCGTGCGGCCCGAGCGCATCGACGAAGGCCAGGGCGGCCTCGGCCGCCGGCGCGGTCCGCGTCGGGTGGATGTGCCAGTCGTCGAGCACGAGCACGAAGTCGCGCCGCTGCGAGGGCTGCTCGCCACCTCCGAGATCGACGCGTTCAAAGGCGACCAGCGGCTGAGGCTTGCCGTTGTCGAGCACCGTCACTTCATCGGCGCGCAGGTCGGTGACGGCCTTGCCGTCGCGCGTGACGACAGCGGACACCTCGACGAGCGTGGTACCGCCGCGGAAGGTGGGTTGCGCTGGAGTAGGCGCGGGCGCCTGCGCACGCACCGCAGTGAAGGCGAGGACGACGATGGCGGCGACGACGGGCAGACGACGCATGTTGACCTCCTGGGTGACGCGTAAACCTTGGGCCTTGGACCTTGGGCCTTGGGCCTTGGGCCTTGGACCTTGGGCTTCCGTGACCCCTGAGCCCTTCGTTCAGTGCGGTTCGGCGAGCCTGTCGACGCGGTCGCCGAGCAGCGGCCACCGCGGCGTGCCGCCGAGGGCAACGCGCGCCAGGGACCAGGCCCAGAAGCCGAACCCGACCACGACGATGAACTGGGTCGCCCAAACGCCCACGCGGAACAGGGCGAGCGAACTCAGGAGCCCGACCGCGGCCACGCCGAGGGTGGCCACGCCGAGCAACGAGAGGACGCCGAAGCCCAGCACCGACTGTGCGGCGTGCCACCGGGAGGGACGGTCGCGCGCCTCGAGCCACAGGACGAGTACCCCCGAGATCCAGCCGGCCGAGTACGCGAGGAGGGCGGCCTGCCTGGACGTGAGCCCGAGCGAGGTGCGCTCGGGAGCCGTCGGCGTCCTGACGGCCGACGACTGTGCGGGGAGCTTCGCCATGCGGCGTCCAGCGTAAACCATTTGGGCAGGGCCGGCTCTCCGGCCCTGCCCGGTCCTGCTACTTGTCGGCCACCTTCTCGAAGCGCACCGGGCCGTCGTGCCTGGTCACGCCGGCGACCGCAAACGGCGTGGTGACCGTGGCCGTGACGCTCGACCCCTGCACCGGCGGGATCTCGCGGTACATCACGATGAGCGTGTCGCCGTCCTTGCCGACGCCGGCAATCTCGACCTTGTACCCACTGGTCGGGCGATTGCCGAGGAACACGCCCACGACCATCATCTGGTCGAAGGCCACCTGCGGCGCCGCCTGCTTGGTGGGCAGTTGCGCCCACAGCGCCGCCCAGTCCTGCTCGGTGCGGACCACCGCCTCGCGGGCCGCGCCGCCACCGTTGCTGAGCGGGCCGTGCGCGATGGGCACGAATCGCGGGGCGTTGGAGGCCGCTTCGGTGCCCGTCCCGGGCGGGCCGTACACCGCGAACGTCACTTCCCGCGACACCGACGGCTTGTCGAGGCGCGGCTTGGCCTCGACCTTCAACACGTACAGGCCGGGCGCGAAGTCCTTCAGCGGCACCTCGAACTGCACGCCGTAGCCGCCGCCCTTGCCGCCGCCGAGTTCGGTCGACTTGCGCTCCTCGGTGGTGTTGAACACCTTCGTCCCGTCGACACGCGTCACCGTCGTCGTGATGTCGACGCTGTGCCCGCCCTGAATCGAGTCGTACACGTCGACGTAGCCGAACAGGTTCTCCACCTGCGCGAAGCCGCGGGTCGTGGTCGGGGGCAGCGGCATCAGCTTCTTGAGCGACTCCTCCATGCGCGGCGTCGGCGTCAGCTGCGCGCCCGTCGACGTCAGGAGGATGCCGCTCATGCTCAGGTCCTTGTCCGAGAAGTCGGGGACGATCAGGTCGGTGAAGACCGAGCCGAGCGTGCCGTTGTTGGCCTCGCGCGCTGCGACGCGGAGCTGGTACCGCCCGGGCGGCAGGTCGAGCGTCGCCACCGAACGGATACCGGTCTGCGCCATGCGGTCACGGGTCTCCTTGCGGAGCTTGAGGTCCAGGTTGGCCCGGTCACCGTCGGGCACCTTGCCCATGATGTCCATGGCCATCATCGAGATCTCGAGGTTGTTGGTGAAGACGTCGCCGGCCTGCTTGAACGCCAGCTTCTCCCCCTCCACCTGCACGGTGATCGCGACCGACGAGGTCTTGTTGGCCCCCTTGAACGGCGCGGCGTGCACCGACAGGTTCAAGCCCGGCGTCGGCAGCGCGGAGTTCAGGGCGAAGCGCACCTCGGGCGAGGTTCCCGCGGCCGACTCGGTGACCTTCTTCTCTTCCTTGTCCTTGGGCGCCTGGTACGCCTTGCGGGCGTAGACCTTCACGTCCTTGCGGTTCACCTTGACCTCGATGCGGCGCACCGCGCCGTTGCGGCGCTCGTCGGTCGGGTAGTACCCGAGGAGGTAGTAGTTGCTGCTGTCGCGGACGACGCGCTCGTAGATCTTCGTGAAGTCGTTGCTGTTGACCGAGTACGCGCCGCCGGTCTCCTCGGCGAGCGACATCAGGCTCATCTGGGCCAGCCGCTGCTCGTCGCGGATGTTCCAGGGGTTCAGGCCGAGCGTGACGTCCTGCGGTGGCGCCTGCATGTCCATCTCGTCGTCGGACATGGCGGTGAGGCCGCGCGGGTCGATCGTGTAGTACGCCACGTTGCTGCGGGTGGCCGCGCCGATCGCGTCGCGCATCGAGTAGAGGACGTCGCTCGAGAACCGCGACCCGGTCTGGGTCCCCATGATGTCGATGATGTTGTAGTCGATGCCCTCGCTGTAGAAGAGCACCGCCTTGCGGCTGCCGTTCACGGTCTCGAGGAGGCGCGACACGTTGCGCAGCGTCTCCATCGTCGACCGGGCGTTGAAGGCCCGCTCCGGATCCAGCATGTCGAGCGCCCTGTCACGCGCCGCATTGGCGTCGCCGGAACTGGCCGCGAGGGCGTTCTGGTACTCGACGCGGTTGCGGTAGTCGTCGAGCCGCTCGAGCGTCGCCGACCGCAGCTTCATGCCCATCAGCTTGTCGATGGCCGCGGTCATCAGGTCCTTGTCGCTGGTGAACTCCTGCGACGCGTTGTTGCGGCCGCTCGAGTGGATGACGGCCACCATGTCGTTGGCTGCGACGTGCTTCTCGATGAACTCCTTGGCGGCACGCTTGACCTGATTGGCCCGCAACGCGCCGATGTGGTAGTCGTCGAGGACGATCACGTACACGCGGCCTTCACGGGCCCCCTCGTTGGTGGCCACGTCGAACTTGAGGGGGCGCCCCTCGATGAGCGTCCGAGTGGGCGTCTCGAAAGGGATCCGCACCGGCGTGAACACGCTGATCGTCTGCGGCTTGCCGTTCTCGAACACCTGGAAGTCGCCCTGCTTGAGGTCCGACACGAGGTTGCCGTCGTCGTCGGTGACGATGGCCGAGACCTCGACGTAGTCGATCTGGGCGCGGAAGGTGGGGCGCTGGGGCTGGTCGGCCTGCGCGGCAGGAGCGGGAGCGCTGGCCTGCTGGGCCAGGAGCCCGGCCCCGGCCAGCAGCGCCAGGACCGCCGTGGATGACACGAATCGACGCATAGGTTTACCGGGACGCGGGGCGTGGTCCTTCCACGTCCCGCCGGACTGCGCGCTGGCATCAGCGCTGGGCAACACGGGATTATAAGACGCGCCCGGCCGGGACATGGTCGAGGCCCCGGGTGAACGAACCTGGCCGGTGCGGCGTCCTATCCCTCGGCGGGCGGCTGAGCCGCGGCCGTATACTTTTCCGATGCCCCTCGACGTCGCCGCCATCCAGGCGAGTCTCACTGCCGCTGGCCTCGACGGCTGGCTGCTGTACGACTTCCACGGTTCCAACCCGATCGCGCAGTCGGTGGCCGGCATGCTGGGCGCGCCGAAGATGACCACGCGCCGCTGGTACTACTTCATCCCGGCGCAGGGCGAACCGCAGGGCCTGGTGCACGCCGTCGAGCGGCACAACCTGGACCACCTGCCGGGCACGATGCGCCCCTACGCCGGCCGCCGGTCGCTGGACGAAGGCCTCGACGCGCTGCTGAGCGGGCGGCGGCGTGTCGCCATGGAGTATTCGCCGGGCTGCAACATCCCCTACCTGTCCCGCGTCGATGCCGGCACGCTCGAGGCGGTCCGGCAGCGTGGCGTGGAGGTGGTGTCGTCGGGCGACCTGGTGCAGCAGTTCGAGGCCGTCTGGTCGGCGGTGCAGATTGCCACACACGAGGCGGCCTCGGCAGCGTTGCACCGCATCAAGGACCGGGCCTTCGACGTGCTGCGCCAGGTGGCTGCCGGCTCCCTGCAGACCACCGAATACGCCCTGCAGCAGCAGATGGTCGGCTGGTTCGCCGAAGAGGGGCTCGTCAGTTCCGACCCGCCGGTGGTGGCGGCGATGGCCAACGCCGGCAACCCCCATTACCTGCCGACCGCCGACGCACACCAGCCGATTGGCCGCAATCAGCTCGTCCTGCTCGACCTCTGGGGCAAGCAGGGCACGCCGGGCGCGGTCTACGCCGACATCACGTGGGTCGCGTACACGGGCGCCAGCGTGCCCGACGACATGGCCAGGGCGTTCGACGCCATCGCGCGGGCTCGCGACGCTGCCGTGCAGCGGGTGCAGGCCGCCCTCGACGCCGGGGGCCACGCGCGTGGGTTCGAACTCGACCAGGCCGCCCGCGAGGTGCTCATCGGCGCCGGCTACGCGGACGCGATCTTGCATCGGACCGGCCACAGCCTCGGGGAAAGCGTCCATGGGAATGGCGCGCACCTCGACGATTACGAGACGCGCGACGAACGGCAGTTGCTCGACGGATCGGGATTCACCATCGAGCCGGGCCTGTATTTCCCGACGTTCGGTGTCCGCACGGAAATCAACGTCGTCATCAGGGGCGCCGAGGCGCGGGTCAGCGGCCCGTGCCAGGGCGCCATCACGGCCCTCGCGGGCTGAAGGGTCCGGGCTGCCGAGCCTCCCGCCGGCCGCCCCGCAAGTCGAAGGACGCACGGAGACACGCATGTCCACTCGCAAGACCACGCTCTTCTACGCCGTCCTGCTGGCGATCGCCTCGGTGGCGATCGGCATGGTGCTGGCGTCGCGGCTCGATTTGTCGCCGACCTCGTCGGCCCAGCCGCTGACTGCCGCACCGCCGGCCAACAGCGCTCCGATCACCGGCAGCATCGACGCGACGACGTTCCGCACCATCGCGCGCGAGGTGTCGCCGGCGGTGGTCAACATCCGCACCGAGTCGACGCCGCGCACCGAGGAGCTCACCGACTTCTTCGGCGACGACTTCCTCCGCCGCTTCCTGCCGGAAGGACAGCAGCCCGGCCAGGGCAACCGGCAGCGCCGCAGCCGTCCGCAGCCGCAGTCGCAGGGCGCCGGCACCGGCTTCATCATCGACGCGGCCGAGGGCCTGATCCTCACCAACAACCACGTCGTCGAGAACGCCAACAAGATCCACGTGGCCTTCTTCGGCGACGACGCCGACGTCGAGTTCGAGGCCAAGATCGTCGGACGCGATCCCCTCACCGACAGCGCGCTGATCCAGCTGCTGAAGAAGCCGACCGCCGCCCTGCACCAGGTGAAGTTCGGCGACTCCGACCAGATGCAGCCCGGCGACTTCGTGGTCGCCATCGGCAACCCGTTCAACATGAACCACACCGTCACGGTCGGCGTGGTCAGCGCCCTGGGCCGGCCCTTCCAGGTCGCCCCGCAGCGCAGCGTCAACATGCTGCAGACCGACGCGGCCATCAACCCGGGCAACTCGGGGGGGCCGCTCCTGAACGTGCGCGGCGAGGTGATCGGGATCAACACGGCCATCCTCAGTGACCGCGCGCAGGCGTCGAACATGGGCATCGGGTTCGCCGTGCCGATCAACCTGGTGCGCGAGCTCGTGCCGCAGTTGCGGACCGGCAAGGTCACGCGCGGCATGATCGGGGTGGAGATTGCGCCCATCGAAGCGCAGGGCTTCGAGGACCTCGGCCTCACGAATCGCCAGGGTGCACTGGTCCGCACGGTGCGGCCGGGCGGCCCCGCCGGCAAGGCCGGCCTCAAGCCGCTCGACGTCATCGTCGAGTTCAACGGCAAGGCCGTGAAGAACCGCGATCAGCTCGTGGACATGGTCACGCGCACGCGTCCCGGCACCACGGTGCCGTTGCGTGTCGTGCGCGACGGCAAGAACACCTCGTTGAGCGTGACCATCGGCGAACTCGACCTCGAGGCCGAGGCCGGCTCGAACGAGGAAGAGAGCACCGTCGAGGAGAGCGCCGGCTTCGGCATCGGGCTCGAGGACATCACGCCCGACATCGCGCGCCGCCTCGAACTGCCCCGCAGCACGGGCGGGGCGATAGTCACCGAGGTCGACCCCGGCAGCGCAGCGGCCGAGGGCGGCCTGCGCCGGTTCGACGTGATCACGCAGATCAACGGGCAGCCGGTGACCAGCGCCGCCGACGCCAGCAAGAAGCTGCAGGCGATCGCCAGCGGTCGGCTCGCGCGCCTGCTCGTGCTGCGCGGCGGGCAGGAACTCGGGCTCGCCATCCGCAAGGACTAGTGGTCGAGCGCGAGATCAAGCTCGAGTACCCCTCCATCGAGGCCGCGCGCGCCGCCGTCGGCGCGCTCGGCCTCCCCCTGCGTCACGCGCGGCGCCTGCAGGACGACGCCCTCTACGACACGCCGGACCGCAGCCTGCGCGAACGCGGCTGCGCCTTGCGCCTGCGGCTCGACGCCGGACGCGCCATCGTCACCTTCAAGGGGACGCCCGTGCCGGGTCCGATGAAGGTGCGGCCCGAGTTCGAGACGTCCACGGACGACGCCGCCATGACGCGGGCGATCTTCGAGGGCCTCGGGTACGAGGTGGCGTTCCGCTACCAGAAGTTCCGCGAGGAGTTCGGCGACGACACGTGCGTGGTGGCCCTCGACGAGACGCCGGTCGGCGTGTTCGTGGAGCTCGAAGGCCAGGAAGCGCGCATCACCGAACTCGCGGCGGCACTTGGCGTCGAGCCGGATCGGTACGTGACCGCGTCGTACGCGCGGCTGCATGCGGAACGGCGCGACGCCCTGGGCCTCGGCCCGGACATGCTGTTCCCCGCATGAGCGCGTGGCCCCCGGCGGCGCTGGTCCTCACGGCCGGTCTCGGCACGCGCCTGCGCCCGCTCACCGACCTCCGTGCCAAGCCGGTGATGCCGGTCGGCGACGACACGCTCGTGGGCATCATCCTGCGCCGCCTGGCCGCGCAGGGCATCGCCGAGGCGGTGCTGAACCTGCACCACCTGCCGCACACGATCACCCGCGAGGTAGGCGACGGCTCGCAATACGGCGTGCGCGTGCGCTACTCCTGGGAGCAGCCCGTGGTGCTCGGCTCGGCGGGCGGTCCCCGGCACGCGCTGCCGTTGGTCGACGGCGACACGCTGCTCATCGTCAACGGCGACACGTTGTGCGACATCCCGCTGCGCGCGCTGTGGGACGAGCACGTCGCGAGCGGAGCGCTGGTCACGATGGGACTGATGCCGCACCCCGCGCCGGGTCGCTACGGTGGCGTGACGATGGACGTGCCGGTCCCCGCGCCCGGCCTTGCGACGCCGGCCGAGGCGTGTCCGGTCCTGGCGGCAGGCGTCGTCACCGGCTTCGTCCCTCGCACGTCGATCGTGCCGAGCGTCCATTTCCCCGGCGTCCAGCTGGTACGGCGTGAGGTGCTGGCCGGACTCCCCGACAACGCCCCGGCCGAGAGCGTCGGCGGCGTCTACCCGCGGCTGATCGCCTCGCACCCGGGCGCGGTGCGCGGCGTCGTCTTCGGGGCGCGCTTCGACGACGTGGGCACCGTCGACGACTACCGCCGGACCTGCCGCGCCCAGGCGGTCGATGCGCGGGGCAACGTGATCGACCGCACCGCCCTCGTGGATCCCACCGCCAGGCTGCGCGATTGCATCGTCTGGCCAGGCGCGCAGGTCCCCGCGGGGTGTGCCCTCCACAACGTGATCGTCACGGGCGCGCGCCCGCTGCCTGCCGGCGCCGCCCTGCAGGACTCGATCGCATAGCACTGACCGGCGCCCGGCGCCTTTGGCTCCGTGCTCTTCGCTCCTGATTTCTTTCCCCTGCGGCATCGCGGCATTCGGCATCGCTGCATCGGCGTGAGCGGGTTGGCGCAGCGAAGCCGCTCACGCCTGTTACCATGCTTGCCGCGTCCGGCGACCGGGCGCTTCGACAGGACCGACTGGTGGCCGATTCCTTTCAGGAACGCGTGGAGCAGTATCTCGGGCGAAGCGGGCAGCGCGCGCGTGGCGTGCGCGTGGTGCCGCTGACCGGCGATGCGTCCGATCGCCGATATTTCCGCCTGATCGCCCCCGAGGGCCAGACGATGGTCCTGGCGGCGTACCCGACGGCGTTCGACGAGACGCTGCCGTTCCTGAACGTGACGCGCCTGCTCGACCAGATGCCGGTGCCGGTGCCCGACATCCTCGACGAGGCGCCGGATCTCGGCCTGCTGCTGCTCGAGGATCTGGGCGACGTCACGCTGCAGGCGCACCTGGGCCTGGCGACGACCGAGGAGCACGGACGCCTCTATCGCGAGGCGGTGCGGCTGATTGCCGCGCTGCAGAGCCGGGGCGCCGAACTCGCGTCCGACGCGTACCTGCCGTACGGGGTCGCCTTCGACGAGGCCAAGCTCGGCTGGGAGATGGACTTCTTCCTGAAGCACTACCTGCTCGGGTACCGGGGCGTGGAGCTCGACGAGGGCACCCAGACGGCCATCCGCGCGGAGTTGAAGCTGCTCGTCGAACGGCTCGCCGCGGAACCGCGCGTGCTGTGCCACCGCGATTATCACAGCCGCAACCTGATGCTGCACAAGCAGCGGCTGTACCTGATCGACTACCAGGACGCGCGGCTCGGGCCGGACACCTACGACCTGGCGTCCCTGCTGCGCGATTCGTACGTCGACCTGTCGGACTCGACGGTGAACTGGCTGCTGGCGTACTTCCTGGCGCTGACCGGTCGCCCCGAGGCGGAGGCCGAGTTCAGGGAGCGCTTCGACGTGATGTCGCTGCAGCGCAACCTCAAGGCGCTGGGCACGTTCGGCTACCAGACCACCGCCAAGCAGAACCCCGTGTACATCCAGTACATGCCGCGCACCCTGCGATACGTGCGCACCAACCTCGCCCGGTATCGGATGTTCGGCCGCCTGCACGACCTGCTCGCCGCGCACGTCGATGAACTGAGGTAGGAGGCGTTCTACACTTCCACCGTGGACTTCGGCCTCTCCACTCACCTCTTCCACGCCGAGCGGCTCGGACCGGCGCACCTCGAGGCCTTGGCAGCCGAGGGCTTCTCGGCCGTGGAGGTGTTCGCCACGCGGTCGCATTTCGACTACCACGATCGGACGGCGGCCGGTGAACTGGCCGGCTGGTGTGCGGCGGCAGGCGTCCGGCTGCACAGCGTCCACGCCCCGATCACCGAGTTCCTCCATGGCACGACGTGGGGCCCGCCGTTCTCGACCGGCGCGAGCGGCGCCGCCGCACGGACCCGCACCATCGACGAGTGCATCAAGGCCCTGACGCTGGCCGAGGTCGCGCCCTACCGGCACCTGGTGCTGCACCTCGGCGTGCCCGACGAGTACGCGCCGCCTTCCGGCGACAACCAGCGCGACGCCGTCCTCCACACGCTCGACGCGCTCGCGCCGGTCGCCGAGCGGGTGGGCGTGCAGATTGCCGTCGAGATCATCCCGAATGCCCTGTCGACGGCGCGGCAACTGGTCCGCCTCATCGAGGACGAGGAACGCCCCGAGCTGGGCATCTGTCTCGACGTCGGCCACGCCCGGTTGCAGGGCGACGTCATCGACGCACTCGAGACGGTTGCCGGTTACCTGGTGACCACGCACCTGCACGACAACCGGGGCCGCGCCGACGACCACCTCGTGCCCTTCGACGGCGTGATCGACTGGGACGAGCTCCTGATCGGGTTCCACAAGGTCGGCTACGACGGCACGCTGCTGTTCGAGCTCGCCGCGGGGCCGGACGGGCCTGCCCCGACGCTCCGGCGGGCCGGCGCCGCCCGCCGGCGCATGGAGTCGATGCTCGGCCTCGACTTCGTCTTCGCCGACGAGTGACCCGGGGCGCCCCCTCCACCGGGTCGTTGGGATTTTCGGCGTTTCCTGCGATCCTGTTCGACGGACCCATGCCGCCTGTCGCCTACATCCAGGACATCGCCCAGTTCGACGGCCAGGACGTGACCCTCCGGGGGTGGCTGCACAACCGCCGCTCCAGCGGGAAGATCCACTTCCTCATCGTGCGTGACGGCACGGGCTTCATCCAGGTCGTCATGTCGAAGGCCGACATCGGCGAGGAGCTCTTCGCTAAGGCCGACCACCTCGCGCAGGAGACCTCGATCATCGTGACGGGCAAGGTCCGGGCCGATGCGCGCGCCAAGGGCGGTTACGAGCTCACGGGGACGAGCTTCGAGGTCGTCGGCGAGTCGGTCGACTACCCCATCACCCCGAAGGAGCACGGCGTCGACTACCTGATGGACCGGCGTCACCTGTGGATCCGGTCGCAGCGGCAGCACGCGATCCTCCGGGTGCGGCACGAGATCATCGATGCCGTCCGCGACTTCTTCAACAGCCGTGGCTTCATCCTCGCCGATACGCCCATCTTCACGCCCTCGGCGTGCGAGGGCACGACGACGCTGTTCCCGGTCAAGTACTTCGACGACGGGACGGCCTACCTGACGCAGAGCGGCCAGCTGTACAACGAGGCCAACGCGATGGCACTCGGCCGGGTGTACGCGTTCGGCCCGACGTTCCGCGCCGAGAAGAGCAAGACCCGTCGGCACCTGACCGAGTTCTGGATGGTGGAGCCGGAGATGGCGTACGCCAATCTCGACGACACCATGACGCTGGCCGAGCAGCTGGTGGAATCGGTGGTGGCGCGGGTGCTGGACAAGCGCCGTCCGGAGCTCGCGCAGCTCGAGCGCGACACCACCAAGCTGGAGACGGTGAAGACGCCGTTCCCGCGCATCTCGTACGACGACGCGGTCGAGCGCCTGAAGGGTGCGGGCCTGCCGATCGAATGGGGTGGCGACTTCGGCGGCACCGACGAGACCGTGCTGTCGGACCAGTTCGACCGGCCGGTGATGGTGCACCGCTACCCGGCGGCCGTGAAGGCGTTCTACATGAAGCCCGACCCGCAACGCCCCGAGCTGGCG
The DNA here is from genome assembly GCF_016865485.1 of Luteitalea sp. TBR-22. Lineage (NCBI taxonomy): Bacteria > Pseudomonadati > Acidobacteriota > Vicinamibacteria > Vicinamibacterales > Vicinamibacteraceae > Luteitalea > Luteitalea sp. TBR-22. The sequence continues at coordinate 4,449,279 of NZ_AP024452.1, forward strand.
CTGGGGGTGGACGTGCTCGCGCCCGAGGGCTACGGCGAGATCATCGGCGGCGGCGAGCGCCTCGCCGACTACGACCTGCTGCTGCAGCGCATCAAGGACCACGACCTGCCGCAGGAAGCCTTCGACTGGTACCTGGACCTCCGTCGCTACGGGTCGGTGCCGCACGCCGGCTTCGGCATGGGCATCGAGCGCGTGGTGGCGTGGATCTGCGGCCTCGAGCACGTCCGCGAGACGATTCCGTACCCGCGGATGCTGTACAGGATGTATCCGTGACGGGAGTCGGGAGTCGGGAGTCGGCAGTCGGGAGTCGACGAGCCTGTGTTTGCGCCCGACACCGTCCGCGTCCGGATTGCAATTCCCGATTCCCGCTTCCCGATTCCCGTTCTGATCTGCAATGAAAATCGGCCTCGTTTCCCTCGGCTGTCCCAAGAACCTCGTCGACTCCGAGGTGATGCTCGGCCTGGCCGAACGGGCCGGCCACGAGATCACCGGCGACGCGGCCGAGGCCGACGTGCTGGTGGTCAACACGTGTGCGTTCATCGACTCGGCCAAGCAGGAGTCGATCGACACCATCCTGGAGATGGCGCAGCACAAGACCGGCGGCCGGGCGAGGCGGCTGGTGGTCACCGGGTGCCTGGCCGAGCGGTACCGGGAGGAACTGCGAGAGCAAATCCCCGAGATCGACGCGGTGCTCGGCACCGGAGAGGTGGACCACATCGTCGGCGCGCTCGAGGGGAGTGCCACCGCGCCCGCCACGGTCGGCCTGTTCCGCCGCGGCACGGACGGGAGCGCCGAGCCCGTGACGTCGGTGCCGAAGGCCGAAGGCCGAACGCCCAAGGCCGACAGGGCGTCAGCGAGACATCGCGACGCCGAGGTCCTCCCGACCTACCTGTACGACGCGGCGACGCCCCGGCGGCTGACCACGCCCGGCCACTACGCGTACGTGAAGATCGCCGAGGGCTGCGACTACAACTGCGCGTTCTGCATCATCCCGAAGCTGCGCGGCGCCTACCGGAGCCGCGACGAGGCCTCCGTGGTGGCCGAGGCGAGGGCCCTGGCCGCCCGGGGCGTGAAGGAACTGCTCCTGGTGTCGCAGGACACGACCTTCTATGGCATCGACCGCGACCGGCAGGACCGGGGCGCGCTCGGCCGCCTGCTGCGGGCGCTGAACGCCATCGAGGGGCTGGAGTGGATTCGCCTCCTGTACCTCTACCCCACCACGATCACGGCCGAGACCATCGAGGCGATGGCCGCGTGCGAGAAGGTGGTGCGCTACATCGACCTGCCGCTGCAGCACGCGTCGGCGGCGATGCTGAAGCGGATGCGGCGGCCGGGCACCCGCAAGAGCTACGAGACCCTGCTCGGCAACCTGCGCCATGCCCTGCCCGGCGTGACGCTTCGCACCACCTTCGTCGTCGGCTTCCCCGGCGAGACCGAGGCCGACGTCGACGAGCTCGTGGACTTCGTCAAGACCATCGAGTTCGACCACGTGGGGGTCTTCACCTACTCCCACCAGGAGGGCACCGCAGCGGCCAGCCTCGAGGACGATGTGCCGGAGGCGGTGAAGCGGAAGCGGCAGAAGCGGGTGATGCAGGTGCAGCAGCGCATCGTCGCCCGCCGGCAGAAGGCGCGAATCGGCCAGACGGTGCGTGTGGTGGTGGACGGCCCGTCGAAGGAGCACGACCTCGTCCTGCAGGGCCGGCTGCCCGGGCAGGCGCCCGAGGTGGATCCGGTGGTGTTCTTCACCGACTGTGACCCCACGGATTTCCCGCCCGGCACGTACGTGGACGCCGAGGTGGTCGACGCGGCGGGGTACGACCTCATCGTCAGGCCGGTAGAAGCCCTGACCTCGTAATGCCGGGAATGCCGAAAGGGCTCAGGGCTCAAGGCTCAGGGAAGGCCGAAGGTCGAAGGCCCAAGGCCGGAAGCCGCGTGACGACGGCCAGCCATCGGCCGACGAAGCGCCCCGGGCTGTGACATTCCGGCCTCGCGGCATCACGGCATTGTCCCGGCCGCGGCGAGGCCCGGTGAGCCCGTCCTTCCGGGCCTTTCGCGCGGCCTCGAAACCGTGCTACAGTCCACGATTGGAGTTCAGGCTACCCTTCCGGAGTGGGCCGCTTTGCCCACTCTTCGTGTTTCAGGGGTCGCTGTCTCGTCGACTGTGACAACCGACACGCGCCTGGAGCGCGTCCGGACCGCGGCCACCCGGGTCGCAGGTTCCTGCGGACTCGACATCTTCGACATCCAGCTGCGGCGGGAGTCGAGTGGCTGGGTGCTGCGTGTCGTCATCGATCGACCGCTGCAGCGCGATGCCGACGGTGCCGTCGTCGTGGAGACGCCGGAGCAGTCCATAGGGATCGAGGACTGCCAGCGGGTGAGCACGGACCTGAGCACGATTCTGGACGTCGAGGACGTGCTCGACCACACCTATACCCTCGAGGTGTCGTCACCGGGCCTCGACCGGCCGCTGCGCCACGCCGACGATTTCCGGCGGTTCAGCGGACGGCTCGCGAAGCTGGTGGTGCCGGCAGGGGTCGAGGGCCAGACGCATTTCGAGGGCCGGATTGCCGGCGTCGAGGACGAGGTCGTCATCCTGCAGGTGGGTCGTCGCAAGGAGCGACGGATTCCGCTTGCGGAGATCAGCCGGGCCCGTCTCGAGGTGGAGTTCTAGACGCGATGAGTACCAACCCGCTCGTGCAATCGATCGAGACGCTCGCCAAGGAGCGAGGGATCGATCCGGCCATCGTGATCACGGCAATCGAGGAAGCCGTGCTCACCGCCTCGCGCAAGTCCTACGGCAAGGACGGCGAGAACCTGAAGGCCCGCCTGAATTACGAGACCGGCGAGGTCGAGCTCCTGGCCGTCAAGAAGGTCGTCGAGACCGTCGAGAACCCGGCCACCGAGATTTCGCTGGGCGACGCCCAGGACATCTACCGTGTCTACGGCGAGGAGTACGCGGCGGGCATCGAGCTCGAGGACGAGATCGAGTTCCCCAAGAGCAAGGAAAAGCTGGGGCGCATCGCCGCGCAGACGGCCAAGCAGGTGATCTTCCAGAAGGTGCGCGAGGCCGAGCGGCGCAACGTGTTCGACGAGTTCTCGTCGCGGGTCGGCGAGGTCGTCACCGGCACGGTCAAGCGCTTCGAGCAGGGCGACATCATCGTCGAGCTCGGTCGCATCGAGGCGAGCCTGCCCCGCAAGGAGCAGTCGCGCGCCGAGAACTACGCCATCGGCGACCGCGTGCGGACGGTGATCAAGAACGTCAACGAGAACCTGAAGGGGCCGCAGGTCATCCTGTCGCGCACCGACCCGGCGCTGCTCGTCAAGATGTTCGAGCAGGAAGTGCCCGAGATCTACGACGGCACCGTGATGATCCGCGGCGCGGTGCGCGAGGCGGGCGACCGCGCCAAGGTGGCCGTGTACAGCCGCGAGCGCGACGTCGACCCGGTCGGCGCCTGCGTCGGCATCAAGGGCACCCGCGTGCAGGCCATCATCCGGGAGCTCCGCGGCGAGAAGATCGACATCGTCGAGTTCTCGGAAGACCCCGTCGAGTTCGTCACCAACGCCATCAGCCCGGCGCGCGTGCAGCGCGTCACCATCCTCGACGACCAGGAGCGGGTGATGGAGGTGGTGGTCGAGGACAAGCAGCTCTCGCTCGCGATCGGCAAGAAGGGCCAGAACGTGCGGCTCGCCGCCAAGCTGACCGGCTGGAAGATCGACATCAAGAGCGAGGAAGAGAAGCGCAAGGAAGTCGAGGCCCAGCTCGCCGGGTTCGACTGGAACGCCGTGGCCGAGGGCCAGGCCGAGGTGCCGCTCACCGGCGCCGCTGCGATGGACGCGCTGTTCGACCCCAACATGGGCGTCGAGCACGTGGCCGAGCAGGCCGAGGCCGAAACCGCCACGCCGGGGGCCGACGAGCCGCCGGGTGACGCCTCGCCCATGGGCCTCGAAAGTGGCCCGGGTCGGGACGCGGAACCGCCGCAGGAGTCGTAGTACTCGTACGCCCCGTGGGGGCGCGCGAGAGAAGGGCCGACCGGGGCCAAGGGCACGGTCGGAGGCTGGCCTAGAACGAAGGGGACACGTTGTCGACTGTCCGGATCTACAAAGTCGCGGAACTGCTCAATGCACCCAGCCAGGAGGTCATGGATCTCCTGAAGGTGGAGGCAGGCATCGAGGTGCGTTCGGCCTCGAGCACCATCGAAGAGGTGGTGGCCCGGCAGTTCGTGGAGCGCCATGCGCGCAAGCGCAACATCGCGCTCCCGCCCGCGGCGCAGATGTTCAACGAGGGTCCGGCCGCTCGCCCGATGGGCAAGAAGCCCGGCCCCGGCGGCAAGGCCCCGGCTGCGCCGGAGCCGCCCAAGGCGGCCCCGCTGCCGCCGCCCCGCCTCGTCAAGGCCCTCAAGGTGCCCGGCGCGATGCCGGCTGCCCCGCCAGCCGTCGAGGCCCCCGTTGCGGCCGCGCCTGCGCCCGTCGAGGTCGCGCCACCACCTGCTCCGGCCGAGGTCGCGCCCGCGCAGGAGGCTCCGGCAGCGGTCGCCCCACCCGCCTCTCCCACCCCGACGGCTCCGGCCGCGACGGTGGCGACCGAGGCGGTGCCCCCGTCGGCGCCCGTGGAGGCGCCGGCCGCAGCGAGTGAACCCGCCGCGGCGGCCGCAGCACCGGCCGTCGAGCAGCGCGAGGCGCCGGTCGAGGCCGCGCCCGCTCCGGTGGTCCCGGTCGTCGAGGCACCGTCGGCCCCCGTGGCCGCCGCGCCGGCGGCTCCGCCAGCCCCGTCCACCACGGACGAGGAACAGGATGCCGGCCGCGTCGTGCCGTCGTCGCTGCGCCTCCGCGTCGAGGATCCGAACCGCCCTGTGAGCGCCCCACCCATGCGTCCGGCCCGCCCCGTTGCGCCGCCCACGCCTCCTCCGGTCAGGCGCCCCGCGCCGCCGACGGCGGCTGGTCCGGCAGGTCCTGCGGGGCCGGCAGGTCCACCTCGTCCGGCAACCGCCGGTCCGCGTCCCCTGCCCCCCGGCGCCGCACTGCCAGGTGGCCCGCGGCCTCTGCCTACGCAGCCGATCCGCTCGCCGCTGCCGCAGGTGGCCAGGCCGAGCTATCAGCCGACGTACGCCAACATCGGCCGCGCCCCGGGCGTGGTCGGGCCGGGCGGACGTCCGCTCGGCGGCCCTCCGGGCGCGCCAGGCCAGCCCGGCCAGCGTCCCGGGGCGGCGCAGTTCCCGCGTCCCGGCCAGCCCGGCGGCGGTCCCGGCGGGTATCGTCCGGGTGGCGCGCCTGGCGGACATCGCCCGCGGCCAGGTGGGCGCAGCGGCGGCAGCCGGACGCGCGGACCGCGCCTCGAGCAGCCCGTGCAGTCGGGGCCGGCGGCGCCGCCGCCGATCACCCGGATCATCACCCTCGCGGAGGGCATGACGGTCAAGGACCTGGCCGACAAGCTCGAGGCCAAGGTCAAGGACGTGATGCGCGTGATCCTCGAGCAGGGCATGCGCATGACGATCAACAGCACGCTCGACGCCGACACGGCGACGATGCTCGCGCGCCAGTTCGGCGCCGAGGTCGAGGTCCGCACCTTCGAGGAAGAGATCGTCGAGTTCGAGGAAGGGGCCGACAAGCCCGAGGACCGCGTCACCCGTGCGCCGGTCGTCACGGTGATGGGCCACGTCGACCACGGCAAGACCACGCTGCTCGACAGCATCCGCACCACGCGGGTCGCCGAGCGCGAGGCCGGTGGCATCACGCAGCACATCGGGGCCTACGCGGTCGAGCTCAACGGTCGCAAGATCGTGTTCCTCGACACGCCTGGCCACGCGGCGTTCACCACCATGCGTGCCCGCGGCGCGAAGGTCACCGACGTGGTGGTCCTGGTGGTTGCGGCCGACGACGGCGTCATGCCGCAGACGCGTGAGGCGATCGACCACGCACGCGCGGCAAAGGTGCCGATCATCGTCGCCATCAACAAGATCGACAAGCCGGACTCCAACCCGGAGCGGGTCATGCGCGAGCTCTCGGAGCTCGGGCTGCTCGCCGAGGCCTGGGGCGGCGACACGGTCATGGTGCCGGTCTCGGCCAAGGCCAAGCAGAACCTCGACACGCTGCTCGAGATGATCCTGCTGGTCACCGAAATCGGCGAGCACAAGGCCAACGCGTCGCGCAACGCCTCGGGCACCGTGCTCGAAGGCAAGCTTGATCGCGGTCGCGGTCCGGTGGCCACCGTGCTGGTCCAGGACGGCACGCTGCACGTCGGCGACACCGTGCTGGTCGGCACCATCGTCGGCAAGGTGCGCGCGCTGCAGGACGACCGTGGCCGTTCCGTCCGCGAAGCCGGCCCCTCCACACCGGTGGAAGTGCTCGGTCTCGGCGGTGTTCCGACGCCAGGCGACACGTTCCAGGCGGTCGAGGACGTGGCCAAGGCCCGCCAGATCGCGATGTTCCGCGAGGAACAGGCCAAGGCCAAGTCGCTCGGCGCCAAGGGCGGTCGCATGACCCTCGAGTCGCTCCAGAAGCACATCGCCGAGGGCGACGTGAAGGAGCTGGCGCTGATCATCAAGGCCGACGTGCAGGGTTCGGCAGAGGTGCTGGCCGACTCGCTCCAGAAGCTGGGCGACGAGCGCATCAAGGTGCGCGTCCTCAGCTCGGGCGTCGGCGCCATCAACGAGTCGGACGTGCTGCTGGCGACCGCGTCGGAAGCCATCATCATCGGCTTCAACGTGCGGCCCGACCGCAATGCCGAGTCGGTGGCCGAGCGCGAGAAGGTGGACATCCGCCTCCACTCGATCATCTACAACGTCACCGACGAGATTCGCGCCGCGATGGCGGGCATGCTGGCGCCCACCATCAAGGAGAACCGGATCGGCATGGCCGAGGTGCGCGAGGTGTTCCGCGTGCCGAAGGCTGGCACCGTCGCCGGCTGCTTCGTCACCGAGGGCGTCATCCGTCGCTCGGGCGATGTGCAGGCGCGCCTGCTCCGCGATGGGGTCGTCATCCACACCGGCAAGCTCAGCTCGCTGCGCCGGTTCAAGGACGACGTGTCGGAGGTCAAGAACGGCCTCGAGTGCGGCATGACGTTCGAGCGCTACAACGACGTCAAGGCCGGCGACACCATCGAGGTCTTCGTCACCGAGGAAATCGCGGTCACCATCCCGGGCTGAGGCCCGGGGCCCCCGGGCGTCAGCCCGGGAATGCCGTGATGCAGGAATCCCGAGAATGCCGAGGGGCACCACCCTTCGGCATTCGCCTTTTTCGTCCGTCTTCTGTCGTCCCTCTTCCCTTGCTCCTTGCGTGCGCTGCCGACATTGCCGGCATCGCGGCATCGCGGCATTTGTACAATTCCCCCATGCAAGGTTCCGGTTCCCGCGCCGAGCGCATCGCCGACCACATCAAGGACGAGGTCAGCCAGTTGCTGTCGTTCGAGGTCAAGGACCCGGCGATCGGCCTGCTCACCGTGACGCACGTCAAGATGACGAGCGACATGGGCCTCGCCCACGTCTACTACACGCTCGTCGGCGACGAGGTCGAGCGGCGCAAGACCGCGAAGGCCCTCGAACGCGCCACACCGTTCGTGCGTCGCCGGCTCGCCGAGACGATGAACATGCGGCGGGCCCCCGAGGTGAAGTTCCACTACGACGAGAACCTCGAGCGCCAGGAGCGCGTCGAGACGCTGCTGCGCCAGATCGCCAGCGAACGTGCCGAACGCGAAGCCCGCGAGCAGGCCGAGGCCACCCCCGATGACCACGCTGAGTGACGCGCCCCTCGCCGTGCCGGCCTCGCTCGTCGAGGCCCTCGCCGGCGACGGTCCCGTGCTGATCTGCGGTCACGCGCGCCCCGATGGCGACTCGCTCGGCTCGGTCATGGCGATGGCCGCGGCGCTGCGTCGGCGGGGACGTCGCGTGCGCACCGTGTGCAGCGACCCGGCACCTGCGGCCTTCCTCGCCTTCCCGCGCATGGACACGCTGGAGGTGACGCGCGAGGTCGACGCCGCAGGGGCCACCGTCATCGTGATGGAATCGAGCGCGCTGTCGCGCACTGGCATCGCCGGGCTCGAGCGCGCGGGCGCCGTCCTCAACATCGATCACCACCTCGGCAACACCGCCTACGGCACGATCAACTGGTTCGATGAAGGTGCGGCAGCGTGCGTCGAGATGGTGGCCGACGCCATCGATGCGCTCGGCGTGCCCTGGGACGAGGAGATCGCGACGTACCTGTATCTGGGCCTGCTCACCGACACCGGCGGGTTCCGCCATTCGCACATCTCGGCGCGCAGCTTCGACCTCGCGCGGCGCTGCGTGCTGGCCGGCGCCGATCCCGTCCGCGTGGGTCAGATCGCCTACGACAGCTTCAGCCTCGGACGCGTCCGCCTGATGGGCGAGTTGCTGCACGGCATGCGCCTCGAGGCCGACGGCCGCCTGGCGGTGCTGACGCTGACGCCCGACGAGCACGAGCGCGCCGGATCCACACCCGATGAGACCGAGGGCCTCATCAACATGCCGTTCACGGCGCAGGCGATCCGCGCGGTGTGCCTGCTGCGCAACGACGAGGACGGCGTGACGCGCGTCAGCCTTCGCTCCAAGGGCACCATCGACGTGCGCGCCGTGGCGCAGCAGTTCGGCGGCGGCGGCCACCGCAATGCCAGCGGCTTCACGGTGCCCGATCCCCTCGAGGCGGTGGAGGCGCGGTTGCTGCCCCTGCTGCTCGACGCGCTCGCGTGAGCGCCTCCCTCGACGGGGCCCTCGTCGTCGACAAGCCCGCCGGCCTGACATCGCACGACGTCGTCGCGGCGGTGCGCCGGCGGTTGCCACGTGGCACGAAGGTGGGCCACACCGGCACGCTGGACCCGTTCGCCACCGGGGTGCTGCCGGTGGTGGTCGGGCGAGCGACGCGCCTGTCGCAGTTCCTCACCGCCAGTCGCAAGCGATACCGGGCCGACGTCGCGTTCGGGGCGGCGACCGACTCCGGGGATCGCACCGGCACGCCGACCGAGGAGGCCTCCCTGGATGCCCTCGCCGCGCTGACCGAGCCGGCGCTGATCAGCGCGCTGGCCGGCGCCGTCGGCACGCACCCGCAGGTACCGCCGGCGCATTCGGCCAAGAAGATCGACGGCGAGCGCGCCTACGCCCTCGCGCGGCGCGGCGAGACGGTGGCCCTGGACGCCGTCGAGGTCACCGCCCATGCGGTGACGCTCGTCGAGTGGGACGCGATGCGGCACGTGGCGGTGGTCGACCTGGAGACGTCGGCCGGCTACTACGTGCGCAGCTTCGCGCGTGACCTGGGGCAGGCGCTCGGCGTCCCCGCCCACCTGTCGGCGCTGCGCAGGACGGGCAGTGGCGCGTTCGAGCTGGACGTGGCGCGCGCCATCGGCGCGATCGTCGAGGCCAGTCCGGAAGAGATGGCCGGGTGGCTCGTCCCCATGGCCGACCTGCTGCCGCACCTCCCTGCCCTCACGCTCGACGAGGCACAGGAGCGCGCGGTGCGGCACGGGCAGCCCTTTGCCCCCGCTCCGGGGCAATCGCCGGGCGTCTTCCTCGCAGAGCGGGTGCGCCTGCTCGACTGCGGCGGCGCGCTCGTCGCGCTCGCCATCCCGAGCCGGCAGGCCCGCGGGTTGCTCCACGCCGACGTGGTCGTGGGCTGACGACGCGCCCACCGCGTGACCCGCCCCTGGTTCAGTGTGATCCGACCAGCGTGAGCACCGCCTCCTCGAATGCCTGCGGGCGGTCGAGGAGAGGCGCCCTGCGCCCCAGGAGGTGACGGTCCACGAACGAGGCGAGGTAGGCAGTGGTCAGGTCCAGTGCCCGCGTTGCGTCGATCGCGCCCAGTTCGAGGACCTCGGGGGAAAGGCCCGGCGCGAGTTCGACAAGCCGCGGCAGCAGCACGCCGAAATCCGTCACGTCGTTGTGCGCACTCCCGAGCAGACGCAGGTCGTACCCGGGAGCCTGCAGGGCGGCAAGTACCCGGTCGCGGGTGGGTTCGCCGACCGAACGCTCCGCCGTGAGCATGAGGAACGGGGTCGCGATCGCGTCGGTGAGGGCTGCACCCCAGAACGTGCCATCGAGGTTGGCGGCAGCCGAGACGCGTGTGTCACGCACGGCGAGGCTGGCCGCTGCCGCGCCCCCGAACGAGTGGCCCATGGCCATCACGGCGCCTCCGCGATGATCGGCCGCGTCGAGGGCAGAGGCATCGCGCGTCAAGGTGTCGAGCACGAACGCCATGTCCTCGACCCATGTCTGGTGCAGTTGTTCGGGCGAGCCACCGGCGAACGGATCAGGAGAGAAGGCGACCCGCCCACCAGGCAGGACGCTGACACCGCTCGAATAGGGATGCGCCACGACCGCCACGACGAGTCCTCGGCTGGCCAGGTCGGCGACGACCGACGCGTAGAAGGCTGGAGGCGTCTGCAGGCCACCCGAGAAGAGCACGAGCGGCCGCGCGGCGCGCCCTCGCACCATCCGGGCCCCGGCCACGGCCCAGCCGCGAAGGCCGTCGAAGGCATCGTCGGGCAGCCCCTGCACCTGCGCGTTCAACGCGGCCTCGAGCGGGTCGAGGAAGTACGGAGCTCGAACGGCTCCGGGAGCACGCTGGGCCGGATACCAGAGATGGACGACGACCTCCCTCACGTCGTTGGGGTCGACGGTGGCCAATTCGGGGCGGGAGGGGTCGGTCAGGTGCAGGACGCGCACACCCACGGCGTGCGGTCCGCCGGGACGACGAGGACCATCCTCGGCGTGAGCGGTACCCGTCGCCAGCGACAGACACAGGCCGGGAACGACGAAAGCAGTGAGGACAACGGCGGCAAGGGACATGAGAGGACTCCTGGCGGCGTCACGCGTGCGCACGGATCGCCGGTTTCGGCCGCCGATCCGGTCAGCGGCTCCTGCCTACTACGCGACATCCGTCGCCAGACCCCGCAGTGGTGTCCCCTGTCGCTCGACACTCGGCCGCCCGTGCAACGCGAGGGGTAGAATCGGGCCGACCCATGCATTCGGCAGAAGACGAGTCCGGACCGACGTCACTGGCCGCCGATGTATACGAGGACCTGAGGCGCCTGGCACGGGCCCGCCTCTCTCGCGAGCGCGCGGGCCATACCCTTCAGGCCACGGCCCTGGTGCACGAGGCCTGGATTCGACTGGCCGACCACAGGCGTGTCGCCTGGCAGAACCGATCCCATTTCCTGGCGATCGCCGCGCAGTGCATGCGTCGGCTGCTTGTGGACCACGCGCGGGCCCGCGGTCGGGACAAGCGTGGCGGTGACTGGGAACGGGTGACGCTGGAGGACGTGGGTGGCCATCCCGACGGCCTCGACCCGGCCGACGTGATGGCCCTGGACGAGGCGCTCGAGCAGCTGGGACGCCTCGACCCGCGACAGGCGCAGGTGGTCGAACTGCGCTTCTTCGGGGGCCTGAGCGTGCCGGAGGTGGCCGAGGTGCTCGGCCTGTCGCGACGAACGATCGAGGACGACTGGACCCACGCGCGGGCCTGGCTGCGCCGCGCCCTCGCGAGCCGATCATGAACGCTGCGCGCCACGCCCGCGCCAAGTCGATCTTCCTCGAGGCCAGTCGCTGCGCGCCCGAAGAGCGCCCAGCCCTGCTGGCGCGCCTGTGCGGCGACGACACCGGACTGCGCGCGGAGGTCGAAGGCCTGCTGGGCTTCCACGACGACCGTACGGACGGAGGGTGGGACGCCTCGTCGCCGGCTCCGCCGCCCATCGTCGTGCGGCACCACGAGGTCGCGACGGGCGAGCTCTCGCCGGGCGATCTGTTCGCGGGCCGCTACCGCATCGATGCCTGCATCGGGCGCGGTGGGATGGGGGCCGTCTACAAGGTCTTCGACACGCTGCTCGCCCTTCCGGTCGCGCTGAAGGTGGTTCACACGCACGCCGACCGTGACGGCAACCGGCTCCTCCAGGAGGTGCGGCTCGCGCGGGCCATCACGCACCCGGCCGTGTGCCGGACGTACGATGCCGGGGAAGTCGAGGGACGCCGGTACTTCACCATGGAGTACGTGGACGGCGAGGACCTCGCGACGCTGTTGCGCCGCGTCGGCCGGTTGCCCCCGTCGCGGGTGGCGACGCTCGCCCGGCAGCTCTGCGCCGGACTGGCCGCGGCGCACGCGCGAGGGGTGCTGCATCGCGACCTGAAGCCCGCCAACGTCATGCTGGACCGGCGGGGCGACATCCGCATCACCGATTTCGGCATCGCGGTGGCGATGGGCCCGTCGACACCCGGCCGGCAGATGGCGGGCACGCCCGCCTACATGGCGCCCGAGGTCCTCGCCGGAGGGCCAGCCTCGCAGGCCAGTGACGTCCATGCCCTCGGCATCGTCCTCTATGAACTCCTGACCGGCGCACATCCGGCCAGCGCCGCGGCGCACCCCGGCGCGCCGATCCCGCGCCCCTCGCAATTGGTGAGCGACGTGCCGGCGGGCCTCGACGAGGTCATCATGGCGGCCTTGGCCCCGGTGTCGGCCCGGCCCGCGTCGGCCCTCGCACTGGCCGCCGCCCTTCCTGGCGGCGACGTGCTGGCCCTGGCCAGGGATGCCGGCCTGACACCCCCGCCGCAGGTGGTGGCTGGGGCGGGTGGCCTTGGTGCGCTCGCCGGGGGCGAGGCCCGTCGATGGCTCGCGGTCTGGGCCATCGGCCTGGTAATCGTGATGGGCGCACCCGGCCGGCGCGCCCTCGACCGCCTGCCGATGGAAGACCCACCGGCGGTGCTGGCCGCGCAGGCCGAGGCTCGGCTTCGGACGGTGGCGGCCTTTGCGCGTCCGGCGCGCTGGACGCATCGCTTTCAGCCCGCCGGGGCCTCTGGTCTCGAGTGGATGGCGCCTGCCGGCGATCCGGCGGAGGGCGCATGGGTCGTCTATCGGGAAGGCCCGGCCTCGGCAGCATCGGGCGGCAGTCACGCGGGCAGGCGAGACGACCTGTCGGTGGACACCCCGATGCCCGTGACCCCGGGCAGTGCCGCGGTGGCGGTCAACGCGCGCGGCCACCTGCGTCGGCTCCGGATCGTGCCTCTCAGGACGCCGGCGGCAGACGCGAGTGCGGCCGTCTCCTCGCCGTGGGCGGCACTGTGGGCGTGGAGTGGCATCGATCCGGCGAGCGTGGTGACCGAGACGGCGACCGGCACCGAGCCACAGCCCTTCGCCGACCGGGTATGGGCCTGGACCGGACGGCTCACCACTGGGGCCCAGGTGCGGATCGAGGCCGCCACGCTGGGCGGAACGCTCACGATGTTCCGGGTGCTGCCGCCGGGGTCGTCGGTGGTGACGGACGGCGTGTCAGGCGCAGATGCGGGCACCGTCGTGCCGATCGTGCTCGCGCTGGCGCTCACTGCAGGCGGCCTCGCGCTGGCCTGGCGCAACGTTCGCAGCGGGCGCGGCGATGGCGTCGGCGCGACGCGCCTGGGGGGGTTCACCTTCGTGGTCCTGTCCGGCACGGCGCTGCTCGATGCCGACTGGCGGGTGCTCGGCACCGATCCGCAGCTTCCCTGGACGGTTGCAGGGATGGCGATGGTCGGCGCAGCGCTGACCGGCATCTTCTACCTCGCCTCGGAGCCGACGGTCCGGCGGCACTGGCCGGAAAGCCTGGTGGCCTGGACGCGGTTGATGGCCGGGCGGGTGCGGGATCCCCGGGTCGGCCGGGAGGTGCTGGTCGGGGCGACGATGGCCGTGGCACTCGCCGCGCTCGGCGGGCTCCTGCCGGCCGCAGCGGTGCCCCCGAGCCCTCAGGATCTGGACGCAGCCGGCGCGCTGATGGGAAGCCGCCACCTGGTGGCGGCGTGGCTGGACCTGCTGCCGCGGTCGGTGCTGGGCGGCATGATCCACGCCGTGCTGTTCGCGTTGGCGGTGCGGGGGCTCGGCCGCCGGGACCTGGCCGTGGTGGCGTCGGGTGGGCTGTTCGTATTGCTGGGGGCGCTGTCGGGCTCGACCGGCGCGGCGCTGGTGATCGAGGCGCTGCTGTCGGGGGTCCGGCTCGTGCTGCTCACTCGCGTGGGCCTGCTCGCACTCGTCGGGCATCTGTACTCCCTGCAGGTCGTTACCAGCCTCCCCCTGGCCCTCCGGGTGGACTGGCGCCTCGAGTACTCGCTGACGACAGCGCTGATGCTGACGGCGCTGGTGATCACCGCCGCTCGAGTGGCCATCGGGCGTTCCGGGTTCGCGGCCGAGAGGACGGCCACTGCCCCGTCCCCTCGGGCCTGACTGGCGCCAACCGGACCGAATCGGCTATCATTCCAAGTTCGCTGGCGCCCGATGGACGGGGGCCATGCACGTCGACGGACTGGTGCCCCTGCCGGGGATGTCTGGGCCGATCGCGGAGGACGTACCGTGGCATTGACGAAGGACCGCAAGACCAACCTGATCGAGGATTTCCGCCAGCACGAGTCCGATACGGGCTCTCCCGAAGTGCAGGTGGCCATCCTGAGCGAGCGCATCACGTACCTGACCGAGCACTTCAAGACGCACGCGAAGGACCACCACTCCCGCCGTGGCCTCCTGAAGCTGGTGGGCCAGCGTCGCCGGTTGCTCGATTACGTGAAGGCCAAGAACACCGACCGCTACGCCCAGCTGATCAAGCGCCTGGGCATCCGCAAGTAGCGAGCCACACCATGGGACGGGAGCCGTGCTTCCGTCCCTTCGTGTTTGGCACGCTCACCGACCGCGCGCGGCTCGTGGCAGGCCCGGCAGTTCTCCCGCCGTGCGGCCCCACTCGGGCGCGATTGCCGTACCGCACACCGCCAGGGCAGACAGGTCCCCTGGCAAGGACATGACAGGGAACCCCATGCACACACGCAGTCTCGAGCTCGGATCCCGGGCTCTCTCGTTCGAAACCGGCAAGCTCGCCAAGCAGGCCGACGGCTCCGTCCTCGTCCGGATGGGCGACACCGTCGTCCTCGTCAGCGCCTGCCACGCCGCGTCGCCGCGCCAGGGCATCGACTTCCTGCCGCTGACGGTGGACTACCGCGAGTTCACCTACGCCTCGGGTCGCATCCCGGGCGGCTTCTTCAAGCGCGAAGGCAAGCCGACCGAGAAGGAAGTGCTCACCAGCCGCCTGATCGACCGGCCGATCCGCCCGCTCTTCCCGGCCGGCTGGGCGTTCGAGACGCAGGTCATCGCGATGGTGATCTCGGCCGACACCGACTACGACTCCGACGTCCTGGCGGTGACCGGCGCGGGCTGCGCGCTGGCGCTGTCGGAGATGCCGTTCCTCAAGACCATCGCCGGCGTCCGCGTCGGCCAGGTGGACGGCCAGTACGTGATCAACCCGACCTTCGCGCAGCGCAAGCAGAGCGCGCTCGACCTGATCATCGCCGGGAGCGCCGACGCGATCATGATGGTGGAGGCCGGGGCGCAGGAGGTCAGCGAGGAGACGATGGTGGGCGCGCTCGACGCGGGCCACGCCGCCATCAAGCAGATCGTCGCGACGATCGACGACCTCGCCAAGGCCGCCGGCAAGAAGAAGATCGTGATGCCCGTCAAGGAAGTCGCCCACGACTTCTACCGCGAGGTCGAGGAGAAGGTGTACCTGCCCCTCGCCGACGCGATGCGCATCAAGGACAAGCTCGAGAACTACAGCCGCGTCGACCAGGTGCTGGCCGACCTGGTCGCCTCCATCCCCGAGGAAGAGGTCGAGCGTCGCGTCGAGGCCAAGAAGATCTTCAAGGGCCTGAAGGAAAAGGTCATGCGCGACGAGGCCCTCGAGCGCGGCAAGCGCCTCGACGGCCGCTCGTTCGAGCAGATCCGCCCGATCTGGACCGAGGTCTCGGTGCTTCCCCGCGTGCACGGCTCGGCCGTCTTCACGCGTGGCGAGACGCAGGCCCTCGTCACCGCCACCCTCGGCACTGCGGACGACCAGCAGAAGATCGAGACGATGGACGGCGAGACCTACAAGCGCTTCATGCTCCACTACAACTTCCCGCCGTTCTCGGTGGGTGAGGTGGGCTTCATGCGCGGCCCGGGCCGCCGCGAGGTGGGCCACGGCGCCCTCGCCGAGCGCGCCCTCGCCCCGGTCATCCCGGCCGAGGCCGACTTCCCGTACACCGTCCGCGTCGTCTCCGACATCCTCGAGAGCAACGGCTCCTCGTCGATGGCCAGCGTCTGCGGCGGGTCGATGGCGATGATGGACGCGGGCGTGCCGCTGCGCGCGCCGGTGGCCGGCGTCGCCATGGGCCTCATCATGGACGAGGCCACCGGCAAGTACGCGGTGCTGACCGACATCGCCGGCGCCGAGGACCACTACGGCGACATGGACTTCAAGGTGGCCGGCACCGCGCAGGGCATCACCGCCCTGCAGATGGACATCAAGGTCTCCGGCATCACGATGGAGATCATGCGCCAGGCGCTCGCCCAGGCGCTGAAGGGCCGCCTCGAGATCCTCGGCAAGATGGCCGAGTCGATCGCGGCGCCGCGCACCCAGACCTCGCAGTGGGCGCCGCGCATCGTGTCGATCAGGATCCCGGTCGACAAGATCCGCGACGTCATCGGGCCCGGCGGCAAGATGATCCGCAGCATCATCGACCGCACCGGCGTCAAGATCGACGTCGAGGACGATGGCCGCATCAACGTGGCGAGCAACGACGAGGCCTCCGCGGCCCGCGCCCTGGCGATCATCCAGGAACTCACCGCGACGCCCGAGGTCGGCAAGACCTACATGGGCAAGGTGCAGCGCATCGCCGACTTCGGCGCGTTCGTCGAGATCATGCCGGGCGTGGACGGCCTCCTGCACGTGTCGGAGATCGCCCTGCACCGCGTGAAGGACGTGCGCGACGAGCTGAAGGAAGGCGAGCAGCTCCTCGTGAAGGTGCTCAACGTCGACCCCTCGGGCAAGATTCGCCTGAGCCGCAAGGCCCTCCTCCAGGAGGAGCAGCCGAAGGCCGAATAGTTCGGCAGTCGGCAGTCGGCAGTCGGCGACGGCCGTCCAAGGGCGCTTCCCCTCCGGGGTTGCGCCCTTCGGCTTTTCGCCTGACCATTGGGCGTCAGTTCCGGCCTCCCCCGGCACGCGGCATTGTCGACCGACCGTCAGTCCTTCCCCACCGTGCCGTCCCTCGCCACCGAGGCCGACGCCACCGCGCACGCCGGCGGCGCGGTGGTGCACGACCTCGGGCTGGGCGCCCCCCGCCGCATCGGGCCGTACACGATCACCGGCGTGCTCGGCACCGGCGGCATGGGCGTGGTGTACCGCGCCACGCAGGAAGAGCCGCTGCGGCGCGAGGTGGCGCTCAAGCTGGTGCGCCGCGGCCTGGACACCGAGCGGCTGATCGCGCGGTTCGACGCCGAGCGACTCGTCCTCGCGCGCATGAACCACTCCGGCGTCGCGCGCGTGTTCGACGCCGGCGCCACCGTCGACGGGCGACCGTACTTCGTCATGGAACTGGTGCAGGGCCTGCCCCTCACCGAGTACTGTGACGCACGCCGCGCGCCGCTGCGCGAGCGCCTCGGCCTGTTCGTCAGCACGTGCCGCGCCGTGCAGCACGCGCACCAGAAGGGCATCGTCCACCGCGACCTCAAGCCCTCGAACATCCTCGTGTCCGACGAGGAGGGCGCACCGACCACCAAGGTGATCGACTTCGGCATCGCCAAGGTGGTGGCCGATGACGGCCCGGACCGTCACCTGCTGACGCGAGAGGGACAGTTCGTCGGCACGCCGGAGTACATGAGTCCGGAACAGGCTGGCGTGCTCGAGGCCGACGTCGACACGCGCACCGACGTCTACGCACTCGGCGTCGTGCTGTACGAACTGCTGGCGGGCCGCAAGCCGCACCGCTTCACCTCCGGCACGCGCGACCAGCTGCACAGCGTGCTGCGCGATGCGTCCGTGGCGCGACCGAGCACCGCCGTGGGCGTCGCCCCGGCGCGCGCCAGGTTCACGGCCGCCCCGGCGCCTGCGCCTGGCGAGTGGCTGGCGATCGCCGCAGCGCGACAGACCACGCCCGAGCGCCTGCGCCGGCTGCTGGCCGGCGACCTCGACACGATCGTGCTCAAGGCGATGGCCTTCGAGCCGGCGCGGCGCTACGGCTCGGTCGACCAACTGGCCGACGACGTCGAGCGATACCTGCAGGGCGAGCCGGTCCTCGCCCGACCGGATTCGTGGGCGTACCGGACGCGCAAGTTCATCGGCCGTCACCGGTTGGCCGTGGCGGGCGCCGCCCTCGCGGCCGTGGCGCTGATCGCCGTCTCGGCGGTCACCGCCATCCAGTCGGCGCGCGTGGCTCGCGAGCGCGATCGAGCCGAACAGGCGCTGGCGCGCGCGTCGGCGGTGAACCGGTTCCTCGTGGACATGTTCGGCCAGGCCGACCCGCGGCAGGCCCTCGGCGAGTCCCTCACGGCCGAGCAGATGCTGGAACGTGCGGCGACGCGCCTCCAGACGACCATGCGAGGCGAGCCGCAGGTACGCGGCGAGCTGCTGCAATCGCTCGCGGACGTCTACAAGCAGCTCGGCAAGTACGACGTGTCCGAGCGGCTCAACGCCGAAGCCGTGGTGATGCGCCGCGGCGGTGATGCGCTCGTCCTGGCCGACAGCCTCGACGCGCTCGGCGACGTGCGTCGCTATGCAGGTCGGCCCGACGAGGCGGTGCCGCCTCTCGAGGAAGCCCTGGCGATCAGGCGCCGCCTGCTGCCCGCCGTCCACCGCGACGTCGCCGAGACGTACAACAACCTCGGACTCGTGCGCCAGGCGCAGGGCCGCCATGCAGAGGCCGAGGCGCTGCATCGCACGGGCCTGGCGATGTGGGAACAGCTGCAGGCGAGGGAAGAGGGCGAGGATCTCGTCGCGCTCGGGCTCACCAACCTCGGGCGCGCCGTGCGCGCCCAGGGTCGCAGCGAGGAAGCCGCGGCGCTCTTCCAGCGCGCACTCGACATCCGGCGACGGGTCCTGCCCGCCAACAACCCACGGATCGGCAGCAGCCTGTCGTACCTGGGACTGACGCACCTCGACGCCAATCGTCCGGCCGAGGCTCTCGTGCTCTTCAAGCAGGCGCTGGCCATCAGGGAGGCGACGCTGGGTGGGAAACACCCACAGACCCAGCAGTCGCGCGTGCAGGTCGCGCGCGCCTCATGGCGACTGGGCGACGTGCCGACGGCCCGGCGCGAGGCCGGCGCCGTCGTCTCGGCGGCCGTGGGCAACCCCAATGCGTCACCGGTCACGGTGGGCGAGGCCCGCGTGCTGTTGGCGCATGTCGCCCTTGCCGCCGGCCAGGCAACGCAGGCACGTGCAGAACTGACCGAGGCGCGTCGTCTGCTGGCCGGTGACCGCGGCGGCTCGCTGCGTCCCGAGGTGGACGCACTCGCCGCACGCCTCGATGCGCGTCCCTGACGCGGTCACCGCCCGCGACGCACGCCCTCGCCCGTCACGCCGGGCCGGCGTGGGTGGCGGGCTGCGCCGACTGGCGCCGGGCTGGGCGATACTGGCCGACGCGACCGACCCACAGGTCCTGCGGCAGAGGTCGGCGAGCACCGGCGTGGACGGCCGCCGCATCAAACGACGAGACCCGCGATGAACACGACGAAGACGGCGACCGACCATGGCCGCGGGACCACGAGGCGCGCGGTGCTGCAGCGACTGGCGGCGACCTGCTGGGCCGGCCTCGCCGTGCAGCCGGCGCCGGAGCCGGCCGGGCGTCGCAGCTTCACGATCACGGCGCGCAAGTACGCGTTCGAGCCCGAGGTGATCGACGTGCGCCGCAACGACGTGGTGCGACTCACCATCACTTCCGCCGACATCGCCCACAGCTTCACCGTGGATGCCTATCGCATCCAGAAGCGCATCCCGCCGGGCGGCAGCGTCACGTTCGAGTTCCGCGCCGACGAGGTCGGTCGCTTCCCGTTCTACTGCAGCATGCGCGCCGACGAGGGCTGCCAGGAGATGCAGGGCGAGTTGATCGTGCGGTAGCGCACGCCAGCACAAGGGACAAGGGACGAGCGAACAGTCACAAGGGGGGCACGGGACGAGGGCCCCCCGGCCCCTTTCCCTCGCCCCTGATGACCCTCGTGACTGGTCCTCTTGGCCCTCGTCCCTGGAAGCCTTGTGACTGGTCCCCTCGTGACTGGTCCCCTCGTCTCTGGTCTCTCGTCTCTCGTCCCTGGTCCCTTGTAACCCTTGTGACTCGTCTCTCGTCTCTCGTCCCTGGTCCCTTGCAGCCCTTGTGACTCGTCCCTCGTCCCTCGTCACTTGTGCAGCGTGCTCTTCGCCGTCTCGAGGTACTGCGTCCAGTCGTAGCGGTTGATGTCGTGGCCGCCCGTGCGCACGTGATAGCGCACGCGCCGGCCCACGGGCGCATCGACCGGCGGCATCTCCGTCACGTCCCCCAGGCCGGTGCCGCCGAGGAACCGCCAGGCCGGGTCGGCCGCCAGGGTGGCGAGGAATTCGCCGCGGGGATCGGCCCATCGATCGTCGACCGCACTGGCGACGTGCAGCGCGCGTGGCGCGACCAGCGCGAGCAGCTGGTGCTGGTCGACGGGCATCTCGGCCTCGCGGCCAGCCCACGACGCGGCATTGCCGCAGAACCAGTGCGGGAAGCTCGACGTGATGCGGCCGATCGTCTCCCCGTAGATGCGGCGGCTCAGCGCCGCACCGGCGCACCCCGAGTCGTTGGACACGACCATCGCGAAGGCCTCGTCCTGCACCCCGGCCCAGAGCGCCGCCTTGCCCAGGCGGCTGTGCCCGATCACGATGGCCCGCGACGCATCGAGGCCAGGAACGCCGGTCGCGGCGGCGCGCATCTGCGACAGCCCCCATGCCCACATGCCGATCGCCCCCCACCGTTCGCGCACCGGGATGCGGTCCTGCAGGCCATCGGCCAGCGGCGCGATGCCGTCGCGGACCACGGCCGGGTCGTCGGGTGCGAAGTCGCCGTAGTACGCCGTCATCAGCGCGCAGTCCCGCTCGATGATCAGGTCGACCGGCCAGCGTCGCGCCATCGTGCCGCGCGACCGCTCCGTGGCGCGGTGTTGGACGATCCCGTTGGCCTCGCTCGCGCGCATCCAGCGCCGGTTGAGGACGATGCCCGGATCAGGATCGACCGCATGGTTGCCGTAGTAGTTCAGGCCGACGAACACGGGCACCCGTCGGCCGTGCGCGGGCCGGTAGACGAGCACGTCCACCGAGGCCTTCCCCACCCAGTCGAGCCGCAGTTGCTGCCGGAGGGCGCGGCCGTCGAGCACGGGCACCGGCGCATCGATGGCCGTCACCGTGCACGCGGCGAGCCCTCGCGGAGTGCGGCCGT
The DNA here is from genome assembly GCF_016865485.1 of Luteitalea sp. TBR-22. Taxonomy (NCBI): domain Bacteria; kingdom Pseudomonadati; phylum Acidobacteriota; class Vicinamibacteria; order Vicinamibacterales; family Vicinamibacteraceae; genus Luteitalea; species Luteitalea sp. TBR-22. The sequence continues at coordinate 4,470,476 of NZ_AP024452.1, forward strand.
ACATCTGCGCCGCGAACGTGTCGAGCAGCTCCACGCGGCGGGCCTGCCAGTCGTCCCGACCTCGCAGCGGCCGGCCCGCGGCATCGACGAGCAGCGGCGGCAGCGTGTACGGCGGCACCTTCGCCTCGTCGTAGTTGGCGTCGTCCTGCGCGTGCAGTCGGGTGCCGAGCAGGGTGGCGAGCGTCGTGGCGGTGAAGGCGCGGCGGGTGATCATGACTCGGGGCTCAGGGCTCAGGGCTCAAGGCCCAGGGCCCAGGGCCCAAGGCCCAAGGCCCAAGGCCCAAGGCCCAGGGCCCAGAGAGCATAACGCGGGGCCGAGGTCGCACAGGTGACCGGCCGCCGGCTACGGGCGGCCCGCGGGATCGGTCGATTGCGCCGCGCGGCGCGCGGCGGCGATGCGCTGCGGGATCGGTGGATGCGTGAGGAAGAACGCACGGGTGAGCAGCGAGTCCTCCTCGCTGGCCAGGTTGCGCGCCCCCAGACGCGTGAGCACGCGCTCGAGCACCTCCGGGCGGCCGGTGAGGTCGAGGGCGAAGGCGTCGGCCTCGGCCTCGTGCAGCCGGGACTGGGCGAGCAGCCACGGGCGTGCGGCCAGCCAGGCCAGGCCCGCGCCCACCAGCATCCAGGCCACCGACGCCGGATCGGTGATGCCGCCCGTGCGGCCCACCCAGCGGGCCGGTCCCGCGGCGCCCGCCTGGGCGGCAAGCACCGCGAGCACCAGCACGGCGGCCTGCGCCCGCACCCGGGTCCACGTGTGGCCGTGGGCGTGGTGACCGAGCTCGTGCGCCACCACCACGTCCATCTCGTCGGGCGGGCATCCTGCGACCAGGGTGTCCGAGAGCAGCAGCCGTCGCGGCCCGAGCACGCCGACCAGCGCCGCGTTGGCGTGATCGCCCTGCTCGGCGAAGACCCACTCGTGCAGGCCAGCGAGGCGCAGCCCGGCCCGAGAGGCGAGGGCGTGCAGACGACCCGTGGTCGTCTCGTCGCTCATCGGCCGCACCCGCGGCGACAGCAGGATCAGCCACGGCGCCAACAGCATGACGGCCCCCGCCACGACGAGCAGCAACGCCGCCGTCGCCAGTCCGCCAAGCCACGGCGTGAACTGCGAGAGCGCGGCGAACACCCACCAGCCGAGTGCACCTCCTGCCACAGTGGCAAGACCGTGCCGAAGGCGCTCACGCGCGAGGTGGCGTGCCGACACCACGGGCAGGTTGTAGCGCGCCGCTAGTCCGCCCAGTCGGCGGTTGGCGAAGGGGGCGGCCGCCAACGCTGCGAGCGCCAGGCTGGCCGCGATGACCGCGGCAGCGGCCAGGCCCTGAAGCGGCCCGGGGAGCGGTGCAGCAGGCGCGAGGGCCGCGGCGCCCGTCACGCGGCGGGCGATGGCGACGGGAAGGGGGCTGCAGGCCATCGCGAGGAGCACCACGCCGGCTGCCGTCACCTCCAGCAGCCGGAGGCCGCGCTCGGCGCGGCGATAGCGAGTGCCCTTGTCTTCGTTCACGGGAAACCGGCGGCGGCCGCCAGGCGACGGCCCCGGCGGGGAGCCGCAACCTGACGCCCGCAGCCGCCTAGTGGGTCAGATCGAGCCGGAGCACCTTGGACACGCCCGGCTCCTCCATCGTCACCCCGTACAGGCGGTCGGCGATCTCCATCGTCTTGCGGTGGTGCGTGATGAGCACGAACTGCGTGTGGTCCTGCATGCTGCGCAGCATCTCCACGAACCGGCCGATGTTGGCGTCGTCGAGCGGCGCGTCGATCTCGTCGAGGAGGCAGAACGGGCTCGGGCGGTACTTGAAGATGCCGAACATCAACGCCATCGCGGTCAGGGCCTTCTCGCCGCCCGACAGCAGTTGCACGTTCTGCAGGCGCTTGCCGGGCGGCTGCGCGACGATGTCGATGCCGCTCTCGAGCACGTCCTCCTGATCGAGGAGCACGAGGCCGGCGCGCCCTCCCCCGAACAGCGTGGTGAACATCACTTCGAAGTTGGCGTTGACGGCCGCGAACGCCTCGGCGAACCGCTCGCGCGTCGTCTTGTCGATGCGCGCGATGGCCTCGCCCGTCGATGCGATGGCGTCGATGAGGTCCTTGCGCTGGCCCGTGAGGAACCCGTGGCGCTGCTCGAGCTCGTCGAACTGCTCGATGGCCATCATGTTGACGGCGCCGAGCGCCGCGATGCGCGCCTTGAGCCGCGTGATGGCCTGCTCGGCGCTGAGGACCGGTGGCGGCGGTTCGACGGCGGCCTCTGCGGCGGCATCGCTTGCCTCGCCGGCCGCACTGCCGGCCTCCGCCGACGCATCGGCGCTGTCGTCCTCGGCGCCGGCGCGCTCGGCCGCCGCGACGGAGGCGGCGCTGGGGAGCCCTTGCTCGTTGGCGAGCATCTCGGCCACGGCCGCGGCGACTTCCTCGAGGCTCTGGTCGAGCGCCTCACGGCAGGACTCGGCCAGGTGCCCCAGGTCCGCTTCCGCCGTCGCCCGGGCGATCTCGAGCGACGTGGCAAGCGAACGCACGTCGTCGAGGCCGCGCCTCGCCTCTCGCGCCGCCGCCTCGTGCTCGGCAAAGGCGCCCTGCACGGCCACCACCGCCTCGTCAGCCTCGACGACACGTCGCTTCAGATCGTCGAGCGCAGCGAGGTCGTCGTCGATGGCGGCGCGCAGCGCCGAGATCGAGCCTTCGAGGTTGGCCCGCCGGGCCACCGACGCGTCGACCTCGGCCTGCCGCGCCGCGATGCGCTGCAACAGATCGGCCGACGAGTCCTCGAGCCGACGGACGTCCTGCGCGAGGGCCGACGCGCGTTCGACCAGCGCCGCATGCGTGGCGCGCGCTTCTGCGGCCCGTCGGCCGATGGAGGCCTGACGCTCCCGCCCGTCGAGCAGGCGACGCTGCGCGTCGGCAAGTTCGTCGCTGAGTGACTGCTGCTCCACCTCGAGGTCCTCGATGGAGCGGCGCGCCTCCGCCTCGCGCGCCTCGAGCGCCGATCGCTCTTCCTGGGCGCGACGACGCTCGTTGTCGATGAGCTCCATGCGCCGCGCCACGCGGTCGCGCTCGTCGGAGGCGCGATTGACCTGCAGTTCGAGGCCGACGATCGATTTCTCGTGCGTCACCTGCTCGGAGGTCAGCACGGAGATCTCGCCGGCCACCCTGGCGATCACCGCCTCGGCGCCGGCCAGATCGCCGGCCAGCCGGTCGATGTCGGCGAGGGCCCCCTGCACCTGCTCGCGCAGGCCCTTGATTTCGGCCTTGGTGTGCAGAATCTGTCGGGCATCGGCCTTGCCGCCCCCGGACACGAGCTTGGCACCACGGTAGACGTCGCCCTGTGGCGTGACGACCGGTCCTGCGACATGGCGCGCGGCCTCGCGGGCCTGCGCCGCGGAGTCGGCCAGCCACGCGTCGCGCAGCACGGCGCGGACGTGCGCGGCGGCGGGGCCGTTCACGCGCACGACGTCGAGCAGCGGCCGCACGCCGGCGACCGGCGGCGCGGTCGGCTCGGCCGGCATCAGGTCGTCGGCCACCAGGAAGCCGACGCGGCCGGCGTCGCGTTCGCGTACGAGCGCCAGGCCCGCCTGCACGGAGGCGAGATCGGGCACCACGACGTGCTGGACGAGTTCGCCGAGGCAGGCGGCGACGGCGGTCTCGTACTCGCCGTCCACCTCCAGTGCATCGGCGACCGAACCGAGATGCGTGAAGCCGGCCGCGCCCGACGCCAGGAGCAGCCGGGCGCCCTCGCCGTACTCGGCGCGGGCCGCGTCGAGTTCCTCCAGGGACTTGAGGCGGGCCTGCAGACCCGAAAGCTCGCGCTCACGCGTCCGGAGATCACGCTCACGCCACTCGCGCTCGACGCGCGCCGCACCGAGCGCCGCGTCGGCCGCCACGCGGGCGTTCCGGACCTGCTCGAGGGCGGCCTGCGCCTCGCGCAGCGCGCTGCTGGCGCGCTCGCGTTCGGTGAGGGCGGCCTCCTGCTCCACCCGCAGGTCGTCGCTCTCGACCTCGAGGCGACCGAGCTCCTGCGCGATCCGGTCGCGCGCCTCGATGGCTCGCTCGATGGCGTTCCTGAGCGTGTTGACCTGCGTCATGCCCGCGTAGAGCTCGCTGCGGGCCTTCTCCACCGCCTGCTCGAGCGCCGCGATCTCGCCGGCGGCGCGCTGGACGGCGACGTCCTCTTCCTTCACCCGGGCGGCCGCCTCGTCGCGCTCGCGGTCGGCCTGCGCGCTGCCGGCGCGGCGCGCCTCGAGTTCGTCGTGCGCGGGGCCGATGCGCTCCTTGAGCCGCGCGATCTCGTCCTGCATCCCCACCAGGGCGACGCCGATCGTCTGCACCTGTTGCAGGTCGAACTCCAGCTGCTGCTGGCGACGGCCGCTCTCGAGTTCCTTGGCGTGGGCGGACTGGCGCGCTGCATTGGCGGCCGCGTCGGCTTCGGTGAGCTCGATGCGCAGGCGCTCGAGCGCCGCCTCGACCTCCGCCACGCGTCCCGCCAGGGCGGCCTCGTTGCCGCGCGCCTGCTCGAGCCGCTCGAGCGCCGAGGCCATCGACGCCTGCAGCGCCTGGTACTTCTGCCCGAACAGCAGCTTCTCCCACTGCCGCAGTTCCTCGCGCAGCGTCCGATAGCGACGCGCCTTCGAGGCCTGGCGCTTCAGCGAACCGCGCTGCTTCTCGAGCTCGAAGATGATGTCGTCGACGCGCGTCAGGTTCTGCTGCGCGGCCTCGAGCTTGAGTTCCGCCTGGCGGCGCCGCGACTTGTACTTGGTGACCCCGGCGGCCTCCTCGATCAACTGCCGGCGCTCGGTGGGCTTGGCCGCGAGAATCTGCCCGATCTTGCCCTGCTCGATGACCGCGTAGCCCTTCACGCCGAGGCCCGCGTCCATCAGCAGGTCCTGCACGTCGCGCAGGCGCACCACGCGGCCGTCCACGAGGTACTCGCTCTCGCCCGAGCGGTACAGGCGTCGTGCGACCTCCACGTCTCGCGCGATCACGACGTCTTCGGTGAGGGTCTCGGCCGACTCCTCGAGTTCCTGCGCCATCGTCTTCTTCTGCGGGTGATCCTCGAGCCCCACGCGCGAGATGACGCCGCTCATCTTGAGCTTCACTTCCGCCGTGTGCGTCGGCTTGCGGGCGTCGCTGCCGGCAAAGATCACGTCCTCCATCCGCTCGCCGCGCAGGCTCTTGGCGCTCTGCTCGCCGAGCACCCACGTGATGGCATCGACGACGTTGCTCTTGCCGCAGCCGTTGGGCCCGACGATGGCGGTCACGCCGAGGTCGAAGGCCAGGTCGGCGCGATCGGGGAAACTCTTGAAGCCGTTGATTTCGAGACGATTGAGGCGCATGGCTTTCGGGGCACGGGGCTGCCGCGTACGAGGCACCGCGGTACGCAGGTCGAACAGGCGACGGAGTCTAGCAGGCAACTACTAATTGGGGCAAGAGCCCACAGGACCCACTAGATCCTGCGCCAACCTGGCGAGAACAGACGATGGGCCGGCTGTTCCGCCGCCGCCCGGAGCGGAAGGGCCCGCCGCGCGGGCGGGCCCGGCCGGGGTGCGGTTACGGTGCCTGGCGCGAGGCCGTGGACGCCGCCTTGAGGTGGGGCAAGCGTGCCGCTTCCTCGAACTGCTGGAGCGCGAACTGGGCCTGCGGGTCGCGGGCGATCAGGTTGCGCCGGGCCTCCTCGACGCCGAACAGCGCGAGGTCGATGTCGTACTGGATCATCGCCCGGATGAACTGGTTGTCGGCCGTGAAGGCCGCCTCGTCGATGCGCACCTTGCGGGACTCGAGGTACGCCTTGAAGTCGGCGACCATGGCGTCGTCGACGGTGAACCCGCGGCTGACGGTGCGGGTCTGGCCGTTGCCCTTGATGCGGGTGTCGCCCTCGGCGGTATAGCGGCCGGCATAGTCGGCAAAGATCTGGCGGGCCCAGAGCGTGCGGCCGAACCGCGACGGGTTGAAGCCCTCCACCGGGCCGGCGATGTACTTGTCGGGCTGGATCCCGCCCCCGCCGTACACCTTGCGGCCGGCGTCGGTCAGCTTCAGGTTGGCCGGATCATGCGGTTCGTCGGCCTTCTGCTCACGCAGCGAGTAGGTGAGGTACTCGTCGAAGGTGCCGTCCCACGGCCGCTGGATCAGGCGCCCGCTCGGCGTGAAGTAGCGCGCGGTGGTCAGCGCGAGGCCGGCGCCCTCGCTGATGCGGTAGACCGACTGCACCAGCGCCTTGCCGAAGGTCTTCTCGCCGACGATGAGCGCGCGGTCGTGGTCCTGCAACGCGCCCGAGACGATCTCCGAGGCGCTCGCGCTGTTGCGGTTCACCAGCACGACGACCGGCATCGTGCCGAAGTCGCTGGCGTCGGAGGCGCGATAGTCCTGGTCGGAGTTGCGGGTGCGCCCGCGCGTGTAGACCACCATGTCGCCCTTGGGCAGGAAGCGGTCGGAGACCTTGATCGCCTGATCGAGCGGGCCGCCCGGGTTGTCGCGCAGGTCGAGCAGGAGGCGCTTCATGCCCTTCGCGCTGAGCGTCTCGAGGGCCTGTCCGAGGTCGCGGTCGGTCGTCTCCGAGAAGTCGTTCAGGCGGACATAGCCGGTCTCGGGGCCGATCATGAACACGCCCTTGAGGGTGGGGATGTTCACCTCGTCGCGTTCGACGGCCAGCTCGATCAGCTCGGTGTAGCCCTGCCGCCGCAGGCCCAGCTTGACCTGCGTGCCCTTGGGGCCGCGCAGTTGCTTGACGGCCTGGTCGCTGGTCCAGCCCTTGGTGTCCTGGCCTTCGATGCGGGCGATGACGTCGCCGCGGCGGATGCCCTTCTTGTACGCGGGGGAGCCTTCGAAGAGCGACATCACGGTGATGTCGCCGTCGATCGGGGAAATCGAGATGCCGAGGCCGTAGTAGCGGCCTTCCTGGCGCTCGCGCAACTGGGCGTAGGCGCGCGGGTCGAGGAAGCTCGAATGCGGATCGAGCGTCTGCAGCATGCCGGTGATGGCGCTGTAGACGAGTCGGTCCGACTCCACGTCCTCGACGTATTCCTGCTCCACGGCCGCCAGCGCCGCGGTGAACACGCGGTAGCGATCGGTGAGGGGGTCGGCCGTGGCCTGGGCACGGCGGCCGAGCACGCCGCCGACCAGCGCGGAGACGGCCACGGCGAACAGGACCGCCGGAAGCGCGCGGTTTTTCTGCATGTTGGCAGCGTATCACGCAGGTCGAGCCGCACCAACGTCGCGGCCGAGGATGACGCCGTTGTCATTTGACCCTCCCTCGACGGGGTTCCTATAATCGAGGGACGGTCCAAGCACTACCCGGATTGATCTAGGGTCGCTCCCCGGACCCCACTCAGGAGCGCAAGATGTTCGGTTCCCTCGGCATGCCGGAGTTGGTCATCATCTTCGTCATCGCCCTCATCGTGTTCGGCCCGCGCAAGCTGCCCGAGCTCGGCAAGTCCCTGGGCAAGAGCCTGGCGGAGTTCAAGCGCGCGTCGAACGAGTTGCGCAACTCGCTCGAGGAGGAGATCCGGGTCGAGGAGGAGAAGGAGAAGTCGGCCAGGGTGACGCCGGCTCCCGCGGCGCCGGTGGCGCCGGCGGTGGTGGCCGCCCCCGTGGCCGAGGCCACGCCGGCCCCCGCGATCGACCCCTACACGGGCGACGAGCTCTACGACCGCGCCCAGGACGAAGCGCGCCAGCCGGTGGCCGAGACGACGCCGCGCGGCGCCGACGTCTAACCCGGCTTCCGGCCCGACCTCCGCGGCATGTCCCTCTCTCCCGTCCCAGCCGTTCCGCCACCGCCCCGCCCGTTCGACGAGGACGAGGAGGACGAAGGTGTCGGCGGGAAGATGTCCTTCCTCGAGCACCTCGACGAACTGCGGCAGCGCCTGATCAAGGCGTTGCTGGCGGTGCTGGTGGGGTTCCTGGTCGCCATCGCGTTCATCAACCCCATCTTCGAGTTCGTGATGGCGCCCTTGCAGGCGATCCTGCCGTCGGGCGGCAAGCTCATCTATACGGAGCCGACCGAAGCCTTCATGCTCTACATGAAGATGGGCGCGCTGGTCGGGCTGATGATCGCGCTGCCGGTGGTGTTGTGGCAGATCTGGGCGTTCATCGCGCCCGGGCTGTACGCGCACGAGAAGCGGTTCGCCATCCCGTTCGTGCTGATGTCGACGGTGTTCTTCATCGGCGGCGCCCTCTTCTCGCACTACGTGGTGTTCCCGGCGATGTGGCGGTTCTTCGCCAGCTTCTCGACCGACACCGTGCAGTTCGCGCCGCGCATCGAGCCGGTCTTCTCGCTCTACGTCCGGATGGCCCTCGGAATGGGCGCGGTGTTCGAAATGCCGACGCTGATCATGTTCCTGGCCCGGGTGGGGCTGGTCACGCCCCGCTTCCTCATCCGGCACACCAAGTACGCCATCCTGATCATCTTCGTCGTCGCGGCGATCGTCACGCCCAGCCCCGACGTCGTGTCGCAGTTCCTCCTCGCGCTCCCGATGATCGTGCTGTACGCCTTCAGCATCATCGTCGCGTGGATCTTCCAGAAGCGGACCCCGCCGGCCGAGGCGTGATGGACCGGGGCGCCGAGGTGTGGCGCCCCGCGCTCCCTGGTCTGCCGCTCCCCAGGCGGTCCCATGTCGTGTCGTCGGGCGCCGTTTCGCCACGAGGCGCAAGCGTCTATCATCTTCGCGGCCGGGTTGGCGGCCATCTTGCAAGCGTCCAATGACGTGCGTCGACCCTGCAGGGACTCGTGTCGGTGGGGCAGTGTCCCGATAAACTTACCAATAGGTTTGACGGCCGCCGATGCGCGCCAGTAATATGCAGGGCAGCGCTATCTTGTACGAACGTTCGTTCAGCAGAAGGAAATTCGAGGACACGCACATGACACGCCTCTTCAGGGTAGGTCTCGCCGCCACGATGGGTCTGGCGATGGCTGCGCCTGCAGGGTTCGCGCAGCAGCAGGCGGGGCCGGCACCCGCGCCCGCCGCGAGCCTGGTGGTGACCGAAACCCGCACCGCCGCCCCGACATTCCAGGGCGACACGGGTCTGTGGTTCGTGCCGCTCGGCGAGGTGCTGCCGGCGGGACGGTGGTCGGCCAGCGCCTACTACACGAACTTCGACCGCCAGGAAGGTTTCACGAACATCGGCTTCTTCCCCCTGACCTTCGGGTATGGGGTGGGTGGACGAGCCGAGCTGTTCGCGTCGGTCTCGGCGGTGACGCGTATTGATCGCGACATCCGTCCGGTTTTCGTGCCCGGCAATGAAGCAGGCGGTCCCAACAACGAGTACCCGCTGGTGAAGCAGCCGTGGTCCGGGTCGACCTTCGGCGACATCTACGCTGGCGGCAAGGTGGCCCTGACCTCGCAGGCCAAGGGCGCGCCGGTGGCGATGGCCCTCAAGGCGATGGTCAAGCTGCCGACCGGCTCTGCCGACAAGGGCACGAGCTCTGGCCAGGCGGACTTCTTCCTCGACTACATCGTGAGCAAGGAAGTCAACGAGCGCGTCGACCTGTCGGGCTATGCCGGCGTGGCCGTGCGCGCCGACGCCGAGCGCACCAATCAGAGCAACGGCCTCCGCTACGGCTTCGGCCTCGGCTTCCCGACGCGGAGCGGCCTGAAGCTGACTGCCGAGCTGTTCGGCGAGTCGTACTTCGACGACACCCTCACCTCGAGCGGTCTCACCGCGTTCGACGGATCGACGAGCGCGGGCACCTGGGCCATCAAGAGCCCTCTCGACGCCGCGATTGGTGCCACGTACTTCAGCAGCAAGGGCTTCTTTGCCGGTGCCGGCGTCACCTACGCCCTGAAGCACGACTCGCGCAACGATCTGTACCGCTTCCAGGAGAACGAGGGCCTCGACAAGGTGTCGATGCAGTTCCGCATCGGCTACCACCCGGGCGTGGCGACCGCGTACGTGGCGCCGGCGCCCCCGCCGCCGCCCCCGCCGCCGCCGGCCGTGCAGGAGAATCGTCCGCCGACGGTGAAGGCCCGCTGCAACCCGTGCACGGTGGAGGTCGGCAAGAGCTCGACGATCACGGCTGACGCGAGCGATCCCGATGGCGATCCGCTCACCTACAAGTGGTCCTGCCCCGCCGGCACGGTGGCCCAGCCCAGCAACCGCGAGACGCTGTGGACGGCCCCGGCGCAGGAGGGTCCGGTGCCCTGCACGGTGACGGTGACCGACGGCAAGGGCGGCACGGTGACCGACACGGTGACCATCCAGGTGGTCAAGCCGGCCATCAAGGACTACACGTTCGAGGACGTCCACTTCGACTTCGACCGCTACACGCTGCGGCCGGAAGCCACTCGCATCCTCGACGAGGCGATCAAGGCGCTGACCGACAACCCCGAGCTGCGCATCGAGGTCGAGGGTCACACCTGCAACATCGGTACGGCGGAGTACAACCTCGCCCTCGGCGAGCGCCGCGCCTACTCGGTCCGCGACTACCTCGGCTCGCGCGGCATCGGTGCCAACCGCATCCGCACGGTGAGCTACGGTGAGGAGCGTCCGAAGCACGACAACAGCCGCGAGGAGACGCGCCGCCTCAACCGCCGCGCCGCCCTCACGGTCCGCGTGACGCAGTAAGTCTCGCCAACCGCTTCACACGAAGGGCCCGATTGGCACATGCCAGTCGGGCCCTTCGTGCTTCTGCTCTGGGCCTTCGTCCTTCGGCCGTCGGCAGTCCTGGGCGGAACAAGGCGACGGTCAAGCGTCAAGCGTTAGGCGTTAAGCGTTAGGCGTTAGAATCCCGCCGTGCCCTCCCGCCCCGGTCAGTCCAAGGCGCTGCTCGATGCCCTCCTCGACAGCGATGACCCGGTGGGTGTCGAAGCCACCATCGCCCGCCTGGCCATCGTCGGTCGCCCGGCGCTGCGACCCGTGATTCAGCGGCTCGCCCAGGTCGACGACATCCACCGTCCGAAGCTCCTCCGCGTGCTCGAGCGGATGGGCGACCCGTCGGCGCTGCCAACCATCACGCCGTACCTGTCACATCACGACCCCGACGTGGCGGTCGCAGCGGTCGACGCGATGGGCCCCCTGCTCGATGCGCCCGACGGCGACGTGGCGACCACGGCGCTCGATGCCCTGACCGTCACGCTGCTCGACGCCGCACGACCCGACGCCGTCCGCCTGCGGGCACTCGAAGCGATCACCAACGCCCAGGACACCACCGGCCAGTACGAGGCCGACGTCCTGGTGCCGCTGCGCAACCGGCTCAAACACGACCCGTCCGAGGCGCTGCGTGAGGCCGTGCGGCCAGGGTCGGCCGCCGGCCCTGGTGAAGGCGACGAACGCTCGGGAGAGGCCCTGCTCGAGGCGGCAGCTGCCGGAGAACTGCCCGCCGACACCGAGCACCTCCGGCAGTTGCTGACCTCGCACGGCGCAACCGCCCCGCTCACCGTGCTCAGCCGCCTCGTCGAACGCGTGCGTACCCACGAAGCCGTCGTGCCCGCCGAGCACGTCAACGCGTGGCGGGTGATCCGCGCGACGACGCATCAGGCCCTCGCGGCGCGTGGCAGTCGGCTGGCGGTCTACGACCTGCGGGAAACGCTCGAACTGTTGGGAGAGCAGACGCCGGTGGGCATGCTGTCGGCGCTGCAGCAGGTGGGCGACGCGGCCGCCCTGGAGAGCGTGGCCGACGCCTGGCAGGCGTCGGCCGACGCGTGGTTCCGCGGGCAGTTGGTGACGATTTTCCGCGCCATCGCCGCACGCGAGAAGCTCACCAGGCGCAGTGCCGCGGTCAAGAAGCTGGCCGCACGCCTGCCGGAGGCGTTCGCGGCCCTGTGGGGCTGAACGATCAGTACGCCTTCGCGAAGCAGGCCATGACCGTCGCGGGGCGCCCGGTGACAAAGCAGGCCTTGCCCTCGTACGACGGCGCGACGAACGGGTAGTTGCGGATGGTCGCCTGCGTCTCGGCCTTCACCTGCGCCTCGATCGCCGGGTCGTCGCACCACGGCGCGAACACGAAGCCCGGACGCGCGCCCGCCATCAGCGTCTTGAACTCGTCGTAGTTCTCCGTGTAGTGCGTGCGCTCCTCGCGCACCTGCTTCGCCTTCTCGAACAGCGACGCCTGAATGGACGCGAGCCAGCCCTGCACCTGCGCAACGAGCCCGTCCATCGGCACGAAGGCCTTCTCGCGGGTGTCGCGACGCGCCAGCACCACCTGCTGCTTCTCGATGTCCTTGGGCCCGATCTCGAGCCGCACCGGCACGCCGCGCATCTCCCAGTCGGCGAACTTCCAGCCCGGCGTGTAGGCGTCGCGGTCGTCGAGCATCACGCGCACGCCGGCGGCCACCAGCGCGTCCTTGATCTTCTGCGCGTGCGGCAGCACCGTCTCGCGCCAGTCGCCGCGCGGGATGGGGACGATCACCACCTGGTACGGCGCGATGTTGGGCGGCAGCACGAGGCCGCTGTCGTCGCCGTGCACCATGATCAGCCCGCCGATCAGGCGCGTCGACACGCCCCAGGACGTCGTCCACGCGTGCTGCTCGACCTTGTCACGCCCCTGGAACTTGATCTCGAAGGCCTTGGCGAAGTTCTGCCCGAGGTTGTGCGAGGTGCCGGCCTGCAGCGCACGGCCGTCGCCCATCAGCGCCTCGATCGAATACGTCTTCGAGGCGCCCGCGAACTTCTCGGCGTCGCTCTTGCGGCCCTCGATGACCGGCATCGCCAGCTCGGTCTCGACGAACTCCTTGTAGACGCCGAGGATCTTCAGCGTCTCCTCCTCGGCCTCGGCCTCGGTCTCGTGGACCGTGTGCCCTTCCTGCCAGAGGAACTCGGTGGTGCGCAGGAACGGGCGCGTGACCTTCTCCCAGCGGACGACGTTGGCCCACTGGTTGATCAGGATGGGGAGATCACGCCACGACTGCAGCCACTTGGCGTACATCGTGCCGATGATGACCTCGGAGGTCGGCCGGATCGCCAGCTTCTCCTCCAGCTTTTCCTTGCCGCCGTGCGTGACCCAGGCCACCTCGGGGGCGAAGCCCTCGACGTGCTCGGCTTCCTTCATCAGCAGACTCTCGGGGATGAAGAGCGGGAAGTAGGCGTTGACGTGACCGGTGGCCTTGAGCCGCGCGTCGAGCAGCTGCTGGATGCGCTCCCAGATGGCGTAGCCGTACGGGCGGATCGTCATGCACCCCTTGAGCCCCGGGGTGTAGTCGGCCAGTTCCGCGCGCAGCACCACGTCGAGGTACCAGCGCGAGTAGTCCTCCGCCTGCGAGGTGATCGCCGTGACGAACGCGTCGCCCTTGGCGCCGCCCTTGCCCTGTTGTGCCTGCCCCTTGCCCTGCTGCTCGCTCATGATCCTCGTCAATCCGCTCTGCGCTGCAGCACGTCGCTGCAGTGATGGCCCCACGTGTCGTCCCGTCGCTCCGGGAAGTCGGTCCGGTAGTGGCCGCCCCGGCTCTCCTCCCGCCGCAGCGCCGCGCGGCCCATCAGCCACGCCACCGTGACCAGGCTGCGCATCTGCGCGGCCGCCAATCCTTCGCCCGGCGCCGCGAAGCGCGCCGCCCAGGCCCGCCCGAAGTAGGACTCGGCCTCGCGCAGCCCCTCGGGCGTGCGGACCAGGCCGAGATCCCGCCAGGCTCGCGCACGGACCACCGCCGCATCGAGTCCCTCGGGCCACGCGCCACCCGCGGCGGGCATCGGCTGATCGCACACCACGAGGCGATCGGAGTTCCACGCGTCCCGCGCCCGGGGCCTCTCGCCCATCACTGCGCCGGCACGCGCGCCGAAGACCAGGCCCTCGAGCAGCGAGTTGCTCGCGAGCCGATTGGCGCCGTGCACACCCGTGCACGCCACTTCCCCGGCCGCATACAGGCCGGGCACCGACGTCCGCCCGTCGAGATCGGTGACCACGCCGCCCATCACGTAGTGGACCGCCGGGCTCACCGGAATGGGGTCGCGCGCGAGATCGAGCCCGACCTCGCGGCAGGCGTCCGAAATCTGCGGGAACCGCCCGTGGACGTCGAGCCCGGTCAGGTGGGCCAGCGACAGGTAGACGGGCGCTGCCGTGCGCTGGGACTCGCGCACGATCGCCCGCGCGACGCGATCACGAGGCGCGAGTTCGGCGGCCGCCTCGTAGCGGGTCATGAACGCCTCGCCATGCACGTTCAGCAGGCGGGCCCCCTCGCCGCGCAGGGCCTCCGACAGCAGGAAGCGCGCGCGCCCCGGCACGTCGAGCACCGTCGGGTGGAACTGCACGAACTCGAGGTCGGCCACTTCCGCGCCGGCCTCGAACGCCATCGCCATGCCGTCGCCGGTGATCACGGCCGGGTTGGTGGTCTGCGAGAACACGTGCCCGGCCCCGCCCGTCGCGAGCAACGTCGCCGCGGCGCGCGTCTCGTGCCGCATGCCGTCGGCGTCGTGCCACGCGGCGCCCACGCACCGCCCGCCCTCGACGATCAGGTCGCTGACGATGGCGTGATCGACGAGGGTGATCGCCGGCGCGGCTGCCACCTGTGCATGCAGGACGCGGCTGATCTCCCGACCGGTCGCATCCTCGGCGTGGAACACGCGACGCACGCTGTGCGCCGCCTCGCGCGTCGGCGATGGTCGGCCGTCCGGGAGCCGGTCGAAGGCGGCTCCCCACGCGAGCAGTTCCTCGACGTAGGCCGGACCGGCCTCCACCAGCATCCGCACGGCGCCGGGCTCGCACAGCCCGTCGCCCGCCGCCAGCGTGTCCTCGTAGTGCAGCGACGGCGAGTCATCGTCGCCCAGCGCCGCGGCGATGCCGCCCTGCGCCCAGACGGTGCTGCCCTGCCCGGGGTCGCCCTTGGTGAGGATGCAGACACGCCCCCGACTCGCCAGCGCCAATGCTGCGCGGAGCGCCGCGATGCCGCTGCCGAGGACGAGGAAATCGGGTGTGGTGGTCACCAGTGGGGTGTCAGCTCCTGTCCGTGCGGCCCGCATCCCCGCCGGGACCCTGCTATCCTACCATCCGCCTTCGCCGAGGCTTCGGCGGACAGGCCCCTGTTTCGGGCCGGATTTCTGCTCCGCGGCCACGCCCGTGTGCCAGCCCCCGTCGCGATGGCAGGCACGCGGCGGTTCTCGTCCGATTCGCCCATGACTCCCACAGTTCTCGAGGTGCACACCCGGTCGACGCAGGTGTCGCGCATCCTCATCGCCCCCGGCCTTCTCGGCACGCTCGACGCCCTCGTGCGCGAAGCCTGTCCCGGCGCGTCCCGCCTCGTCGTCGTCTCGAGCCCGACCGTGTGGCGACTGCACGGCGCGACGGTGCGTGAGGGGCTCGGCCTCGCTGCCGAGGACGAGCCGGTGCTCGTCAACGACGGCGAGAAGGCCAAGACGATGGCCACGCTGGGCAAGGTGCACGACGCGCTCGTCACGCGCGGCATCGACCGCAAGGCGGTGCTGGTGGTGGTCGGCGGCGGGGTGATCGGCGACCTGGCGGGCTTTGCCGCGGCCAGCTATCTCCGCGGCATCCGCCTGGTGCACGTACCGACGACGGTGGTCGCCCAGACCGACAGCGCCATCGGAGGCAAGGTGGGCGTGAACCACCGGCTCGGGAAGAACCTGCTCGGCGCCTTCCACCAACCGGCGCTCGTGGCCGTGGACCCGGTGGTGCTGGGCACCCTGAGCCGGCGCGAGCTCAGGGCCGGCCTCTACGAGGTGGTCAAGTACGGCGTGATCGCGTCGGCGCCGCTGTTTGCCCGGTGCCAGCAGACGATGGATGCGCTGCTCGACGGGCAGCCCGACGCCCTGCTGCCGGTGATCACCGAGTGCTGCGCCATCAAGGCCGACGTGGTCACCAAGGACGAGCGCGAGGACGGGCTGCGCAAGATCCTCAACTTCGGCCACACGATCGGCCACGCGCTCGAGGCCGTGACGCAGTACCGGCTCCTGCGCCACGGGGAAGCGGTCGCCTACGGAATGAAGGCCGCGTCGGCCATCGCGGTCGCCAGGGGCACCTGGCCGCGTGAGGCGCACGACGCGCTGATCGCGCTGCTCGAGGCGATGGGACCGCTGCCGGCCATCACGCACCTCGATGCCGACGACGTCCTCGAGGCGACCAGGCGCGACAAGAAGGTCGTCGCCGGGACGTTGCACTTCGTCCTGCCGACGCGCATCGGCGAGACGACGATCGCCACCGACGTCGACGAGGCGCAGGTGAGGGTGGGCCTGACGGCGCTCGGTCTGTAATCTGAACCTGGAAATTCGAAATGCTCGTGCGCCGGCTGCGCCTGGCGCGGCGAAGACCGAAGGCCCAAGCCGCCTGAAGTTTCACATTTCCAAGCTCGAATTACCGGGGCGCGAGCTTGAAGTCGCGGATCCGCGCCAGCAGCAATCGCGGCGGGATCTGCAGGGCCGCGGAGGCCTTCGCGTGATCCCAGCGAGCGTCCTCGAGCGCCTGCGCGATCTTGCGGCGCTCCACCTCCATCAGCACGCGACGTGACGCCTCGGGCAGGGTGCCCGACAGGTCGATCTCGTCCCACGGATCGCGCGGCGGCGCCGGGTGCGCCTCGCGCACGATCTCCCCCGCGCCGAGGTTCAGCTGCTGCGCGTGGATGGTGTCGCCCTCGGCGAGGATCACCGCGCGCTCGATGCAGTTCTGCAGCTCACGGACGTTGCCCGGCCAGGCGTGCCGCTCGAGCGCCTCGATGGCTGTCGTCGAGAGGTGCGGCGGCCGCTTGTTCTGCTCTCGCGCGAACCGCTCGACGAAGTGCCGCGCGAGGATCGGCACGTCGGTGGGGCGATCCCGCAACGGCGGGATGGTGATCGGGAACACCGACAGGCGGAAGAAGAGGTCCTCGCGGAAGGTGCGCGCGGCGACCGCGGCGCGCAGGTCGCGATTGGTCGCGGCGACCAGGCGCACGTCGACGTGCAGCGTCGTGTTGCTGCCGACCCGCTCGAAGCTGCGTTCCTCGAGCACGCGCAGCACCTTGGCCTGCAGGTTGACCGGCATCTCGCCGATCTCGTCGAGGAACAGCGTGCCGCCGTGCGCGACCTCGAACTTGCCGGGCTTGCGAGCATTGGCGCCCGTGAAGGCGCCCTTCTCGTGGCCGAACAACTCCGACTCGAGCAGCGTCTCTGGGATGGCCGCGCAGTTGATCGCGACGAACGGGCCATCGGCCCTGTCGCTGTGGGCGTGCAAGGCACGCGCGAACAGTTCCTTGCCGGTTCCACTCTCGCCGCCGAGGAGGACGGTGGTCTCGGTGGGCGCGACGCGACGCAGGCTCTTGAGCACCTCGAGCAGCAACGGGTGCTCGCCGATGATGGTCGGCGCGCCGTGCCGCGATCCGAGCGCCTCCTTCAGCAGCAGGTTCTCGGTGACCAGGCGACGCTGCTCGATGGCGCGGCTGACCATGAGCACGAGGTGCTCGTGGTCGACGGGCTTGGGCAGGTAGTCGAGGGCGCCCTCCCGCACGGCGGTGACGGCTTCCTCGATGGCCCCATACCCGGTCATCAGGATCACCGGCAGCGCGGGATCGAGTTCCTTGGCGGCGCGCAGCACGCCGAGGCCGTCGCCGGTGGGCAACCGGAGGTCCGACAGCACCAGCGAGGGCCGATGCAGACGCAACGCGTCGACCGCCGCCGGCTCGTCGGCGGCCTCGACGACGTGGTAGCCGTGCCGCGACAGCACGGTCGCGAGCACGTAGCGGAGGTCGTCGTTGTCGTCGACGAGGAGGACGTCGGGCGTTTCGCGCGTCGAGGCAGACATCTGGGGACAGACGAATCCGACGGGAGACGGGCGGTCCAGCCTTCCCTCGGCCGTGAGTCGGTCAGTCTACTGGATCCACGCCGACGGGACGCCTGCCGCGCGCGCCTCCCGCTGGAAGGCCTCGTGCGCCGCGGTGGCCTCCGCGAGCCTCTCCTCGGCCTTGGCCACTTGCGCCCTCAGGTCGGCGCGTTCGGCGGACGCACGCGCCGCGATGTCGGGATTGGCCGCCTGCGACTCGAGCGACAAACGGTCGCCGAGCGCCTTGAGCTGACGCACTTGCGTGCGGGCCTCCGACAAGGCGCCGTTGATGGCGGCCGCGCGGCTGCGCCAGCCGTCCTCGTCGTCTGCCGGCGCAGCCTTCCCCTTCGTGTCCGCTGCGGCGGCCGCGGTGGCCTTCGCCTTCGCCTCGTCGGTCGTCGAGGCCGACTCCCGTCCCCTGGCGGCCTCGGCCAGTTCGGAGCCAGCCTCCGGTGCCGGGGCTGCAGGCGCACCCGCCGGGGCCAGGACCGCTGACGGCGGCAGGTCGGCGTTGGTCAACACCTTGCCCGAGGTCTTGATCTGCTCGCGCCGGGCGGCCTCCTGCCGAGCCACGTCACCGAGTGATTGCGCGTCGACCTGATGGGCCGTCGCCCCGATCCACAAGCAGGCCAGCAGGCCCGCGCCTCGTGCAGTCATCGAATGCCTCCTCACTTCCCGCGCGGCCGACCGTGCCGCAGACAGGCGTCCTCCGGATGATCGGCCGGCGCACCCGGAAACTTGACCCGGTCAGTACTGACCGCTCCGCCAGGCGAGCAACGTGACCGGCGCGCCCGACGCCGAGCGCGCGATGGTGACCACCTGACTCGAACGGGCCCCGCCGCGGCCCGCCACCACGCCCAGCACCCGGATCCGCTGGTTCGTGTCGATCCATGGTGCGCCATCTCCCTCCACGTCGTCTCCTACCCAGATACCGACCGACGGCGTCGTGCCGGCCCTCGGCCAGGCGACGAGCACCCCGGCAGCGTGACATTGCCAGGCGAGGCGCCAGCGAGGCGTGTCGACGCCCCAGCGGCTCGCCGCGTCCTCGATCGCCTGCACGCGGCTGGTCTCTGCCGCCGCGTCCAGGCCGACGAGGGGGCCCGGGGCATCGGCACAGGAAAGCGGCAGCGCCAGCGCGTCGACCCGCGACCAGTCGGGCACGCGGCCGAGAGCCAGCGCCGCCAGTTGAACCGCGGCCTCGGCGAGGCGCGCCGCCTCGCGTTCGTCGGCCAGCGTGCGGGTCATGTCCCGGTCGACGCGCGTGTGTCCGATGAGCCAGCCGGTCACGCTGACCAGGCACGCCATCAGGAGGAGCGCGGCCGGCAGCGCTGCGCCGGCCTCACTGCCCCCAGGCGAGATTGGGCAACACCGTGAACGTCTCGACCTCGACATCGCGCACCTCCTGCGCCGGGTGACGAGCCTGCCCGGGCACTGCGAACCAGGCGGGACTGCGGCCCCGCACCCCAGCGCCGGCTGCCTGCACGCGCCACGCAAGGCGCACCGCACGCAGCCGCAACAGGTCGGCGTCGAAGCGCCAGGTCCCGGCGCCGCACCAGGGACCATCGGTGAGATCGGCAGGCGTGAGTTCCACCGGAGGCCCGGGCACGGCCCCGAGCAGGCCCAGCCGCGGCGTGCCATCAGCGGCGACGGCGCACGTCTCGACGCCAGGCACCGACGGCCACCGCGGTGGCGCCGCCGTTCCGTAGTACCGCACGCGCAGCGCCACCACGTCGTCGGTGACGGGCTGACTGGGGGCCGCGTCGTCGGCGCGACGCAGCTGGCGGCGCGGGCCGTCGAACAGGAAGGCAGACACCTGCACCACCACCAGCGTCGCCGGCGCCGGTACCGCCTGCTCGACGGTCGTCGCGAGCCTCACGAGCAGCCCGGTCGCGTCGGCCACCGAGGCCATCGCCATGGCGCCTGTGCGTGAGGCGAGCAGCACGGTATCGCCGCGCCGGAACCCGCATGTGGGATGGGTGCCGCAGGCGGGGTGCCACGCCAGCGGCACCAGGTCGGCGCCAGGCGCGATGGAACCGATGACCGGCGCCTGCGCCGCACCGGCGGGCACCGTCAGCCACGACAACCGGTCGCCCCAGGCCGAGCCCGGTGGGTCGGCCGTGCCGAGCAGGCGGCGCGGCCACACCGCGGGCACCGCGTGCGACAGCGGCCCCTCGCCGAGCAGGTCGGCGCCGGCGCCGGCGGGTGCCAGCGCCGCGTCGATGAGGGCGTCGGTCGCGCGCGCCCGCTGCTGCAGGTCCGTGGCTTCGGGCACCGTCCGCACGACGTCGAACATCGGCGGCAACGCCGCCACCACGGTCGCCATCGCTGCCAGCACCAGGGCGAGCGCCACGAGCATGTCCAGCAGCGTGAACCCGCCGCGTGCCCCGCCGCGCGCGCTCACGACGGTCCTCCTCCCCACGGGCACTGCAGGCCTCCCGCGAACGCCTCGTCGATCGACGATGGGACGCTCACGCGGACCCAGACCTCGACACAGCCTTCCGGTCCCGTGACCAGGCCCCACTGGCGGAGGTAGCGCCCTGCCGGCCCCGGCACCGGCCCCTCCCCGTCCCATCGCCCGCGGTCGTCGAGCCAGTCACTGGCACCCGGCGTGGGCGCCTCGAGCGCGCCGATGCCGGTCTCCCGCAAGCCGGTGCCTCCTTCGGCGAACACGTCGCCGCCACCGAGGTGCGCTGCCTCGTCACGCACGATGCCTGCCGGCAGCCGCAGGTGCGTGAGCGCGCCGATCTCGGCAAGCCGCCGCCCGGCCAGCAGCGACATGAGCACGTCGCGGCGGGCGCGGCTGGTCGCCACACGGGCCGTCGCGACGATGGGCAGCAATCCGGTGAGCAACACGATGAGGAGTCCCGAGGCGATCACCGCCTCGAGGAGCGCGCCGCCGCGGGCGACGGAAGCGCGTTCACGGGCACCAGAGCGTGTCGAGGCAAGACGACGCGGGGGCGGACGCATGCCGCCTGAAGTGGCAAGGCGGAGGCCATGACGGGCGTCGACGTTTCTGGCCGCATTCGGCAAGGCGGCGGGACGGCCGTCGCAGGGATCGCGCACCTGCGCACCCGCGGCCGTGGCAAAGCCTGCGATCCCGTCAGCGCGAGCGAGTCTGGAGCAGCCGGGTCAGGCGACGTGCTCGACGTGGACCAGGTAGAGGACGCCGTCGACGTCGCCGTCTGCGGCACGCAGCGGCATCACCGTGACGGGGACCGCCGTCCCGGGGGCGCCGGGACCGACGACGGTCGCGTCGTGCCTGGCCATGCGCTGGAGGCACTCCTGCGCGACCCGCCGCAGGGGCTCGGTGCCGTCGAGCGTCCACAGCACCTGTCCCTCGGCGCGCGACAGGCCGAGCCAGCGCACTGCCTCGGTGTTGGCGATGCGGAGATTGCCGTCACGGCCGAGGACGAACACTCCCCCGGGCAGGCTCTCGACGACCTGTTCCATGAACCCCGCCAGCGCCTCGTAGCGCGCCTGATGGGCCAGTTCCTGCCCTCGCAGACGGGTCAGTGCGTCCGACATGGCCGAGGCAAGGCCGGCCTCGCTCGAACGACCGCGCGTGCGCGCCATCTCCAGCGTGACGCGGCGATGGGCCGCGCGGCGGACCGAGAGCGCGAGCACGAAGCAGAACAGGACGAGGGGTCCGACGAGCCAGAGGTAGGTCTGCAGCGGCATCAGCGGTAGAACCCAAGATACCAGTCCAGGACCGGCTGGCCCACCAGGGAGGCCGCCAGCGCGGCCGGGGCGAGGAACGAGCCGAACGGCAGGGCCGTGGTCCGCGCATCGGCCTTGAAGGCGAGCAGGATCGCCCCCACCGTGCCGCCGGCGATGGACGACCAGATGAGCGTGAGGATCATCAGCGGCCAACCGAGCACGGCACCGATCATCGCGAGCATCTTGACGTCGCCCATGCCCATCCCTTCGACGCCGCGCACGCGTTCGTAGATGGTGCCGGTCGCCCACAGGACTCCGCCGCCGAGCAGCACGCCGATCAGCGACGACTGCCAGCCCGGTGGAGTGACGACCACGGAGGCGAGCAGCCCGGCCACCGTGCCGCCCACCGTGATCTCGTTGGGCAGGATGCGGCAATCGAGATCGGTGAAGAAGAGCACCAGCAGCGCCGACGCGAACAGGAGGCGCACGATGAGCAGCCCGTCCCACGGGAACCACGCCCCGTGCAGCGCCCACAGCCCGGCGTTGAGGAGTTCGACGACCGGGTACCGCCAGTGGATCGGCGCGCGGCAGAACCCGCAGCGCCCGCGCAGCGCGACCCAGCTCGCCACCGGCACGTTGTGATACCAGCGCAGCGGGTGCTCGCACGACGGGCAGTGCGACGCCGGGAACGACACCGACAGGTCGCGCGGCAAGCGGTAGATGCACACGTTGAGGAAGCTGCCGACCACGAGGCCGAGCAGCGCGAGCAGCGAGAGCAGCACGGGTTCGGTCGTCACCGAGGGCCCCCGCCGGCTGCCTTGCGCGGCTCGATCGGCAAGGGCCAGAGGCCGGACTGCCGGTGGACGTCGACGCGGCCCGTGGTCATGTCGATCGCGTACGGCGTCCCCGTGGGGTCGACGGGCAGCTGTCGCAGGTAGCCGGCCCGGAACAGCAGCGGCCACGACCATGGCGCCGAGAGGCCAGCCGCCCGGGCACGCTCGACGAGTGCCTGCAGCGCGTCGACCTGGTCGAGCGCGTCGAGCTGCAGCAACCGGCGCTGGGCGTCGCGGCGCAGGAAGTCGTTGTCGGGCGTCTGCGCGAGCGCCCGCCACAGCAGGCGGGAGCTGTTGCGATCGCCGCCCTGGGCGAGCGTGACCGCCGCGAGGGACTTCAGCCACCACGGCGCCCCCGGCACGGCCGCGCCGCGCGAGAACGCCGCGGCGGCCTGGGCGTAGTCGCCGGTCCACCAGTAGTGCACGAACCCGATGTCCTGGTGGTACTCCCAACGGTGCGGGTTGGCGGCCACGCCCTTCTCGAGCAGTGCGATCGCCTGGTCGGGGCGACCCGGGCCGCCCGGCGGCTCTTCGGACAGGAAGATGGCGCCGAACCGGTACGCGATGTTGAAGCGCGGGTCGAGCGATGTCGCCAGGTCGAGGAACGGCTGCAGGTTCTCGAAGCGCTTCGGTCCGTCGACGCGCAGGCGCGTGGCGCCGAAATGCTGCAGGGCGCGCATCCAGTACAGGTCGGCCGCCAGCGTGTCGAACGACAGCACCGCGCGGCGAGCGACCGCGGGCGACTGCAGGTACAGCACGGCGGGCAGTTCCTGGGCGGGGCGCTTGCCGAGCGCGTAGGCCTGCAGGGCGGCGGCCGAGACCAGCGACGCGACCGCCACGGCCAGCCAGGGCCATCCTCGCGGCGTGGCAGGAGCGGCCATGGCGTCGGCGGCGGTCATCACTTGAAGTCCCGGCGCTGGAAGATGGCCACCGCGATGGCCAGCATCGCCGCGCTGTAGGCGACGCCGTACCCGACCGCGCCACCAACCTGGGCCCACGGCACCGGCACCCCGTGCACCACCTCGGCCTTGACGTCGAACAACGCCAGGTTCGGCAGCACCCAGGAGACGGCGCGCGCCACCCAGACCGTGGAGCCCGAGGCGCCGATGGTGTCCAGCGTCCGCAGGTCGCCCACGAAGTGGCCGGCCACCCAGATGGCCGTCGTGAAGGTGGCCGAGAGCAGGGCCGACGAGTACGTCGAGAACAGCAACGCGACCGCCGTGACCACCGCCAGTTCCACGTAGATCAGGCCGAGCGCGACGATCAGCCGCGGATCGGCGGCGGGAGCCGTCCAGACGGCCTGCACGTTGGCGGGCGTCAGCCTTCCGAACACCAGGAGCACCGCGTAGAGGGCGACGGTCATCACCAGCATGTTGACCGCGAGCGTGAGCAGGAGCCCCAGATACTTGCCGAGCAGGAACAGCGGCCTCGGCACCGGCTTGGACAACGTCGCATGGACGCTGCGACGCTCGACCTCGCGCGCCACGAGTTGGATCCCGATGAAGATCGCGATGCCGACCCCGAACAGCAGGGAGGCTGCCAGGCCGAGGTCCTTGATGATCTTGACGTCCTGCCCTGCCGCGAGCTGCCCGATGACCAGCGAGGTCCCCACCAGGAGCACGGCAAACAGCAGCAGGTTGTAGAACACGCGGTCGCGCACCGCCTCGCGGAACGTGTTGAGCGCCACCACTCCCGCCAGGCGGATCATGCCGCGCCCCCATCCGCATCGTCGCGGCGCTTGCCCTCGACGAACTTCAGGAACACGTCCTCGAGCGTCTCGCGCACCGGCTGCAGCGAGAGCACGCGTGCGCCGCCGGCCGCCAGGTCCTGCAGGAGGGACTCCGGCGCCACCGTGCCCGGCAGGTGCACCTGCACGCGGCCGCCCCCGAGTGGCGTGAGCGTCCCGCCAGCCTCGCGCAGTCGTGCCTGTCGGACGTCGTCGACCCCGTCGAGCAGCAGATCCCACCCACGGACGGAGAACTCGACCAGGTCGGTCATGCTGCCGAGGGCCTGCAGTCGCCCGGCCGCGAGGATGGCCACGCGACTGCACAGGGTCTCGGCGTCCGAGAGGATGTGCGAGCTGAACAGCACCGTTTTTCCCTCGTCGCGAAGCGAGAGGATCAGGGTGCGCACGTCGCGGCGGCCAATCGGGTCGAGCCCCGACATCGGCTCGTCGAGGATCACGAGGTCGGGGTCGTGGACCAGGGCCTGCGCCACGCCCAGCCGCTGCACCATGCCCTTCGAATAGCGGCGCACGGCGAGGCGGCGCTCCGCGCCCAGCCCCACGCGGTCGAGCAGCGAGCTCGCCCGCGCCCGTGCCTCGCCGGCACGCAAGCCGCACAACTGGCCGTAGTAGGCCAGCAGTTCCTCGCCGGTCAGGTAGTCGTAGAAGACCGGATTCTCGGGAAGGAAGCCGACGCGGGCCCGCGAACTGACGTCGGCCACGGGCACGCCGAACAGGCGGGCGGAGCCGGCGGTCGGCCTGACCAGCCCGAGCAGGAGCTTGAGCGTCGTGCTCTTGCCGGCGCCATTGGGGCCCAGGCAGCCGAACACCTCGCCCGGCGCGACCGAGAACGTCAGGTCGTCGAGCGCGCGGTACGGCCGCGGCCGCCAGAAGCCGACCGGGTAGTCCTTGGTGAGGTGTTCGACGGCGATGACCGGATCGGGCATGAGATGCCGGCGAGACGCCCACGAGGGAGCCAGCGCTCCCTCAATCGGCAGTCGTGGCCATCACTTCACGGCCGGGGCCGCGGCCTTGCTGATCTCGTACTCGAGGATGTACTCGAGCACCCTGGGGGCGATGCCGCCGGGGATGCGGACACCGTTGATGAAGAAGGTGGGCGTCGACTGCACGCCGAGGCTCGCGCCGAGCGCCGTGTCGCTCTTCACCGCGGGGATCACCGTGGGGTATCGCGCGTCGAAGTCGGCGATGCCCGCGACCTGCTTCAGGCCATCCTTCACCATCTCGGGCGAGAGCGACGGCTGGTTGGCGAACAGCCAGTGCTCGAACTCGCTGGCCTTGCCCACCGATCTGGCCATCCGCACGCCGGCCGCGGCCTCGCAGGCCGCCTGGTGCGCGCCGTTGGGAGCGCTGGCGTTGCACTCGCCCTCGAGCGGGAAGTCGCGCGTGATGAACTTGACCTTGCCGGCGAACTTCGCCCAGATCGGCTCGTAGAGCTCGAAGGTCTGCCGACAGGGCGGGCACTGGTAGTCGTTGAACTTGACCACCACGACGGCAGCGCCCTCGGCGTCGGCCGGGACGATCATCCGCGGCTGCTGGTCGAAGGAGGCGCGCAACTGCGCCTTCTGGTCGTCGGTGAGGGGCGGCTCGCTGGCCGCCTGGGCGGCCGCAGCCGCCGAGGCGCGTTCCTCGGCGGTGCCCGGCGCCCCGGCGGCGACGGCGGCCGCCGTCGATGCGGGGTCCTTCGGGAAGAAGGCCGCGGATGCGGCGGTGGCGCCGATCACGAGGAGGCACGCGGCCAGGGCCACCGGCGTGGCGACCAGGCGACCGAGATCACGGGACAGGCGTTCGGGCACGTCGATCATGGGCACACTCGCCGCGGACCCGGCGATGAAGAAGAGCCCGACGACGGCCGCGTACGTCGTGAGGCACAGCAGGCACAGGGTCCCCAGCACGAACACCGTGGCCCATGCGAGGTAGAGGACGAAGCCGAGGCCGACCAGCGAGGCGACCAGCAGGTAGCTGGCCAGCGCCTCCAGGCGTCGCCCGAGCGTCGCCAGGGCGAGCAGGCCCGCGAAGAAGCCCGCGCCCAGAATCGAGACCGGCACGCCGAGCAGCCGGCCGTACGCGCTCTGGTACGCCTGCGCGCAGCTGAAGGTGGCGTTGACGTCGCAGAAGCTCTCGTACCCGGGCGTGGTGGCGAGCTGGTAGTGCACGAACGCGGCGGCCACCGAGGCCGCCAGCCCGACGAGGATGCAGACGAGAGCAGCGGTATGGGCGCGCGGCGACATGAGGATCAAGGAAATCCTAGCATGCCGCCAGCGGCATGCTAGCGTCGCGCGTTCTGCGGGTCAGTGCTCGTCGAGCGGCGAGATCGTCGCGCCGGAGGCGAACGGCTCCGGCGGCGCGGTGCCGTTCATGTCCTGCCAGATCGTCCCGGCCTGGTTGGTCGCGAAGCCGCGACGCCCGGAGCTCGAAGAGAGCGGCTCTGCGCGGAAGTAGTAGGCGCTGATCGCCGGGGCCCCCGTGCAGTCGGTGGCCACCGGACGGCTGCCGAGCCCGGCCACCAACTGGAAGAAGTACCCGCTCTTCGGCGTGATGTCGATGTCGGGCGAGGCGAAGCGTTCGGTCACGAGCGTCGTGAGCGACGTGGTGTAGCCGTTGCTGCCGCACGTCGAGGCGAACGTGGACTGCGCGCTCACCAGGGTGCGGAGCGACTGGACGGCCGACGCCTCGTTGGCCGAGACACGAGCCCTCAGCAGGCCAGGAATGGCGATCGCCGCGATGATGCCGATGATGGCCACCACGATCAGCAACTCGATCAGGGTGAAGCCGTCAGCGCGTCGGGGCCGGGAATGAACATCCATGCCCCTGTGGTAAGCAAGCCGCGGGCCAGCGCGACCGTGAGACCCAAGATGCGGGCGGCTCACGACTTACGGGTACGGTTACCGCCCGCGGCTGACGGGTCACGGCCGGCAGGACAGGGCGAAGCGCCGCAAGAATGCGGCAGGGCGAGCCCTTTCGAGCCCGCCCTGCGCTTCCTGCAACAAAGCAAAGAGGCCGGCAGGAGCCGGCCTCTTCGTTGTCCCTGCGTGAGGGACGGTCGTTCGTGGTCGGTTAGTCGACCGGGCTCACACCCGCCGGCAGCGCCGCCGCCTTGATGTTGGCAGCCGTCATGGCGGTGCCATCGAGCTTCTGGAACGCGGTGCCGCGCTCGTCGGCGCCGAAGGAACGCTGGCCCGACGACCCGACGGCCTGCGGCACGGCGAGGGTGAAGTAGGTCGCCACGGCGTCAGCCGTCGCGGTGTTGCAGGTCGCAGCGGCGAGGGTCACTGCCGTGCCCACCGTGCCGGCGATGACGCCCACGTCGTAGCCGCTCTTGCCAGCGCTTCCGGCCAGCGCGCCGATCGTGCCGACTCCCGGAGGATTGACGGCCGGGTCGAGGTCGGGGCTGACGAAGCCGGCGGTGGCGCCAGCCGGCAGCTTGACGAGGTCCGCGAGCGACTGGGCGAACCCGCCACCCGCGCAGCTCGAGGCATACGTGGCCTGGCCGCTGCCGATGGCGCGCACCGAGCCGATCGCCGAGGCTTCGTTACCCGACATGCGGGCGCGGAGCAGGCCAGGAATCGCGATGGCCGCGATGATGCCGATGATGGCGACGACGATGAGCAGCTCGATGAGGGTGAAACCCTTGTTGTTGCGGATCTTCATGATGTCCTGTCTCCTCTGTGCGTCCTGCGTGACCCTGAAGGGGAGCCGCTCCCCGCGACCCCGGAACCCTTGGTGCCATTCCTTATAGCAAGCGTGGTGCCAGCAGGGTCGCCACCGCCCGATCCGCGCAGATCCGTGAATTCCTTCGATTCTGACGAAGGGCAGCGTCGCGCGGTCGTCTCACCGACTTCCGATATCGACGGCCCGGTGACCAATTGTGTCAGCAGCGACAACTCGCGTTACCTCGCAGCGCCATTAGTTGTCACCCGGGGGCGAGGGACGAGGGAAGGTACGCAAGTCACAAGGGATGCAAGGGACGAGGGACAAGGAGTCGAGGGAGACGTCGACTCCCGACTGCCGACTCCCGATTCCCGACCGTTCTACAGGTTGTACTTCTTGGCGTAGTAGCGGAACGACCGGAAACTCATGCCGAGCAGTTCGGCGGCGCGCACCTTGACGCCGTCGGCACGACGGAGCGCCTCGGCCAGGTACTCGCGCTCGACGTCCTGCACGTGGCGTTCGAGGTCGAAGCCCTCGTCAGGGAACAACGGCGCCGGGGCGGACGCCGCGCTGCCGTCTCCGGAGGCCACCGCGGCGGCCACCGCGAGCGGCGCAACGCCGAGCAGGTGGTCCGGCAGGCTGGCCAGCGTGATGGCGGGCGAGGTCTCGAGCGCGACGGCGCGCTCGAGCACGTTCTCGAGCTCGCGGATGTTGCCGGGCCAGGGGTGGCGCAGCAGGGCATCCATCGCTTCAGGCGAGAGGTCGGCGCCAGGACGACGCATCTCGCGGGCGAACCGCTGGACGAAGTGTCGCGCGAGCACGGGGATGTCGTCGCGGCGCTCGCGCAGGGGCGGCAGCGCCACCGGGATGACGTTGACGCGGTAATACAGGTCCTCGCGGAAGGTGCCCTCGGACACCATCTTCGCGAGGTCGCGGTTGGTGGCGGCGATGATCCGGATGTCGGCGGCGATCTCCTCGTGTCCGCCGACGCGCCGGAAGCGGCGCTCCTGCAGCACGCGCAGCAGCTTGACCTGCATCATCGCGCTCATCTCGCCGAGTTCGTCGAGGAAGATGGTGCCCTTCTCGGCCTGCTCGATCAGGCCACGCGTGGTGGCCATCGCGCCGGTGAACGCCCCCTTCTCGTGGCCGAACAGCTCGGACTCGAGGAGCGTCTCGGTGAGCGCGCCGCAGTTGAGCGCGACGAACGGCCGCTCGGCCCGCGGCGACAGGCGGTGGATGGCGCGCGCCGCCATCTCCTTGCCGGTGCCCGACTCGCCCGTGATCAGCACCGTGCTCGACGTCCCGGCGATCGCCTCGATGAGCGAGAACACGCGCTGCATCGCCGGACTGCGGCCGATCATCGTGTCGCGCGCCCGCGGCCGCCCGTCGTCCTCGGCCGGCTCGCCACCGGCCGGGGCGACCGGCTGGTCACGCAACGTCCGCCGCTCGAGCGCCTGCGCGACGACGCGCTTCATCTCGTCGACGTCGAAGGGCTTGCTGATGTAGTCGAGCGCTCCGGTCCGCAGGGCCTCGATGGCCGTCTGCGTCGAGGAGAAAGCGGTCATCAGGATGCCCGGCAGGTCGGGCTGCAGCGTCTTGGCCTCGCGCAGCACGTCGATGCCGCTGCAGTCGGGCATGCGGATGTCGGAGATCAGCAGGTCGAAGGAACGCTGCCGGAGCGCCGCGAGCGCCTGCGCGCCGTTCTCGGCGGCGACGATCTCGTAGCCCTCGCGGGTGAGCATGATCGCGAGGAACTCGCGCATCGAACGCTCGTCGTCCACCACCAGGATGCGTGCGGAAGGCTGAGTCATGGACCTGCGGGCACCTGACGCGCGCGTCAGGCCCTCTGGAGTTCGGCCGCCCCGTGCGGCTGCGACACCGGCGCGGGCAGCACCACGGCGATCTCGGTGCCCTCGCCCGGCGCCGACCGGACGTTCACGAGCCCGCCGTGATCGGTGACGATGCGGCGGACGATCGCCAGGCCCAGTCCGCTGCCCTGGCGGAACCCGCTCTGGAACGGCTGGAACATGCGCTCGACATCGGCCGCCGCCATGCCGATCCCGCCATCGCGCACCCACAGGCGCACGGCACCGGCGTCCTCCCCCGCGCCCCGCGCCACGCCGATCACCAGCGCGCCGCCCTGCGGCATCGCCTTGAGCCCGTTGCTGGCGAGGTTCCAGACCACCTGGCGCACCTGCGCCTCGTCCACGTCATGGTAGACCGGTTCGGACGCGTCGAGGCGCACCTCGATCGGGGGCGTCGCGCCCGCCACCTGTTGCCGGAGCAGCGCCCCGACCTCCCGCACCAGCGCGGCCACGTCGACCCGGGCACGCGTCACCCGCTGCGGTCCGGCATAGGACAGGAAGTTCTTGATGATGTCGTTGAGGCGCTGCGATTCGCGCATCACGATGTCGAGCAGCGTCGCCTGGTCGTCGCGCAGGCTCAACTCGCCGCGCAGCAGCTGGATGGAGCCGCTCATCGAGGCGAGCGGATTGCGGATCTCGTGCGCGATGCCGGCCGCCATCTCCCCCACCGCCGCGAGGCGCTCCTGCCGCTGGCGCTCGGCCTCGCGCTGGTTGATCAGCGTCACGTCCTGGAAGGTCACCAGTTGCCCCGCGCGCTGGCCGGCCTCGCCGAGCAGCGGCGCCACCGTCGCGCCGAGCTCGAGCACCGTGCCGTCGGCGCGAGTGAACGGGATCGTCATCCGGGCGGGGCCGGTCTCGCCCGGCACGGACGGCAACGGCAGCACGCCCGCCAGCGGCTGGCCGAGGGCCTCGTCGGCCGATCGTCCCGTGATGGTCTCGGCGGTGCGGTTGAAGAGCACGACCTGCCCGTGGGCATCGGTCACGACGAGCCCGCCGGCGAGGCTGTCGATGACGCGCTGGCTGACCGTCGTGAGATCGGCAAGGCTGGTCGTGGCGCGGGCCAGGTCGGCGCCAGTGCGTGAGAGGGACTCGGACAGATGCCCGACCAGCAGGGCCGTCGCCACCACGCCGCCCACATTGGCCACGATGGTGTAGGCCGCCAGGGCCAGAGGCGGCAGCAGGCCCTGCCGCAGCGGGTCGCGCACCGCGTCAGGCGCGGGCACCCACCCGTACTGCACGGCGGCCATCAGCAGGATGCCCACGGCGAACACGAGCGAGGTGTGCAGGCCGGCGCGACGCCCGCCGAGCACGCTGGCGCCCAGCGTCGGCAGCAGCATCAGCGGCGTGTACGAACTCAGCAGGCCGCCCGTGCTCCACACGACGGCCAGGACGACCAGGGCATCGAGCGCGGCCTGCACGGCCAGCGCGGCGGCCGAGAGCGCGCCGCCCGCCAGCAGGCCCCACGCGCTGCTGGCCAGCGGCACCAGCGGCAGCAGCGCGAGCCAGGCCGCCTGGCGCAACTGGCCCTGCCCGGCCGTGAAGGCGGCCAGCGGCGCCAGCAGGGCCACGGCCACGAGGGCGCGCAGGCCGGCCAGCCAGGACAGCGCCGCGCGCCGTGGCCGGGCCGGCCACGACGAGGGCGACGAGGCGTCCGCCGTGGGCGGCGTGCGCATCTAGGTCAGCTTCGAGATGAGGTCGAAGATCGGCAGGTACATGGAGATCACGATGCCGCCGACGACGACGCCGAGGAACGAGATCATGATCGGCTCGATCAGCGTGAGCAGGCCGGCGACCGCCGTGTCGACCTCGTCCTCGTAGAAATCCGCGATCTTGGCCAGCATCATGTCCAGGGCGCCGGTCGCCTCGCCGACGCCGATCATCTGGGTGACCATCGCCGGGAACACCTTGGTGTCCTGCAGCGGCTTGCTCACCGTCTCGCCGCGCTCGATGCTCGCGCGCGTCTCCATGATGGCGTCCTCGATGATCGCGTTGCCGGCGGTGCGCGCCGTGATCTCGAGGCCGTCGAGCAGCGGCACGCCGGAGCTCATGAGCGTCGACAGCGTGCGGCAGAACCGCGCCACGGCCACCTTGCGCAGGATGATGCCCAGGATCGGCAGCCGGAGCAGCAGGCTGTCGATGGTGTGCCGGCCGTTGTTGGTCCGGTAGTAGGCGCGGATCGCGAAGGCGATGGCCGCCAGGCCCATGATGATGAACGCGCCGTAGCTGACCAGGCCGTTGCTCATCGCGATGACGATGCGCGTCGGCAGCGGCAGCTTGGCGCCGAGGCCGGCGAACATCTGCGCGAAGGTCGGGATCACCTTCCAGAGGATCACGGCGACCACCAGCGCGGCGATCACGATCACCGCCACCGGGTAGATCATCGCCGACTTGACCTGCGAGATCAGCCTGACGTTCTTCTCGATGTAGGTCGCCAGGCGCTTGAGGATCGTGTCGAGGATGCCGCCCGCCTCGCCGGCCTGGATCATGTTGGTGAACAGGGCGTCGAAGGTGCGCGGGTGCTTGCGCATCGCCTCGGCCAGCGACATGCCGCTCTCGACGTCCTCGCGCGTCTTGAGGATCGTCGCCGCGAAGCCCTTGTGCGGCTCCTGCCGGCCGAGGATGTCGAGGCACTGCACCAGCGGCAGGCCGGCGTCGATCATCACGCTGAACTGCCGCGTGAAGATGGCCAGGCTCTTGGCCGGCACCTTGCCGCCCGACTTGGCCAGCGCCTTGGCGGCCCTGGCCTTCACGGGATCGATCCGCGTGATCAGGATCTGCTCGCGCCGCAGCGCCGCCACCGCCGCCTCGAGCGACTCGGCCTGCCGCTCGCCGTTGATGGTCTCGCCCGCCCGGGTCCGTCCGGAGAATGCAAACGCCTGCATGAAGTTCACCCTCGATGGACGGCCGTCGTCATTCGGCCGTCGGCCTTCGGATCACACACCCGGCAGTCGGCAGTCGGCAGTCGGCGGTCGACCGTGACGCGACCGCTGCCGACGCGTCGGCACCCGACTCCCCACTCCCGATTCCCGACTCCCGACTCCCGACTCCCGCGTCAGCGCCGCACCGGCACGCCGGGCATCCCCGGCCGGTTCAGGCCCGCGCCGGGGACCACGCCGCTCCCCCGCTGGATCATCTCCTGCAGTTCTTCCTTCATCGAGGAGGCCGCCATCGCCGTTTCCAGCGTGATCTGCCGCGCCATGTACAGCGACGCCAGCGACTGGTTCATCGTCTGCATGCCGAGCTTCTCCTGCCCGGCCTGCATCATCGAGTAGATCTGGTGCACCTTGTCGTCGCGAATCAGGTTCCGGATTGCCGGCGTCGGGACGAGGATCTCGAGCGACACGACGCGGCCCGGCCCGTTGGCCCGGCGCAGCAGCGACTGGCACACGATGCCCTCGAGCACGAGCGACAGCTGCGTGCGGATCTGCGACTGCTGGTGCGCGGGGAACACGTCGATGATGCGGTTGATGGTCTGCGACGCGGAATTGGTGTGCAGCGTCGCGAACGTGAGGTGACCGGTCTCGGCGATCCGCAGCGCCGACTCGATGGTCTCGAGGTCGCGCATCTCGCCGATCAGCACCACGTCGGGGTCCTCGCGGAGCGCGGCGCGCAACGCGCCGCTGAAGCTCTGCGTGTCGCTGTGGACCTCGCGCTGGTTCACCAGGCAGCCCTTGTGCTGGTGGATGTACTCGATCGGGTCCTCGATGGTGAGGATGTGCTCGTTGCGCTCGGTGTTGATCTTGTCGATCATCGCCGCCAGCGTCGTCGACTTGCCGCTGCCGGTGGGACCGGTGACCAGCACGAGGCCGCGCGGCCGCTCCGACAGCCTGGCCAGGATCGGCGGCAGGTTGAGTTCCTGGAAGCCGCGGACCTTCTCCGGAATCAGGCGATACACCGAGGCGACGGCGCCGCGCTGGTTGAAGATGTTGCAGCGGAACCGGCCGACGCCGCGGATGCCGAACGAGAAGTCGAGTTCCTGCGTCTCCTCGAAGCGCTTCTTCTGGGCGTCGGTGCAGACGCTGTAGGCCAGCTGCTTGGTCTCGGGCGCCGTGAGCGCCGGCAGCTTCAGGGGCACCAGCTTGCCGTGCACGCGCACGGTCGGCGGGGCGCTCGTGGTGAGGTGGAGGTCCGAGCCGTCGAGCTCCACCGTCGTCTTCAGCAGTTCGGGCAGTGTCGCCATGTTGTCTCGCGTGCCGCGCGCCGGTTCCCGCGATCCACAGCGGACTCGGGGTGTGCGGTCCCGGCACATCCGGCCGCAGACCGCCATCGGACGCCGCGCGCCGGCGGCCCGCTAATCGGCAGTCCGTCGGGGTCGCGTGAACGTCCGCCTGAGGTGCGGTGCAACCTGGACGCCAGAATCGTAACGGCCGAGCTCAAACCAGCGCCGGACGGCAACTGTCTCGCTGACAAGCACTTACGCCAACCGGCGAAAATCGACCGGCGGCCGTCCCCCAACCAAGGTGCGGCAATTGCGTACCGGGGCTGACGGTGGAGCGACAGTTTTGAGGATCCCGGGAGTCGGGAATCGGGAGTGGGGAGTCGGGGACATGCCCGGGCGTTCCGACTCCCGATTCCCGACTCCCGACTCCCGACGGAGTGCTACTTGACCGTCTCCCGCGTGACCTCTTCGGTCGTGGTGACGCCTTCCTTCACCTTGAGGAGGCCGCTCTGGCGGAGGGTGATCATGCCTTCCTCGATGCCCTTGCGGCGGAGGTCGAGGGCCGACGCGCCGGTGAGGATCAACTCGCGCAGGTCGTCGGTGATCTCGAGGACCTCGTACAAGCCCACCCGGCCCTTGTAGCCCGTGTGGTTGCAGGTCTCGCAGCCCTGCCCGCGCATCGGCACCACCGTCTGCGCGTCCTCGGGCGAGAAGCCGATGTCGATGAGGGCCTGCGGCGGCACCGGGTGCGGCACCTTGCACTTGGCGCAGACCCGCCGGACGAGGCGCTGGGCGCATATCAGGTTCACCGAGCTGGCGACCAGGAAGGGCTCGATGCCCATGTTCATCAGGCGGCTGACCGTGCTCGGCGCGTCGTTGGTGTGCAGGGTCGACAGCACGAGGTGGCCGGTGAGCGCCGCCTTGACGGCGATCTCGGCCGTCTCGAAGTCGCGGATCTCGCCGACCAGGATGATGTTGGGGTCCTGGCGCAGGAACGACCGGAGCGCCGCGGCGAACGTCAGGCCGATGCTCTCGCGGACGTTCACCTGGTTGACGCCGGCGAGGTTGAACTCGACCGGGTCCTCGGCGGTCATGATGTTGGTCTCGAGCGTGTTCAGCTGCGAGATCGCCGAGTAGAGGGTGTTGGTCTTGCCGCTGCCGGTCGGGCCGGTGACCAGCACCATGCCCCACGGCTTCTCGATCTGAGTCTTGAACTTCGACAGCGAGCTGGCCTCGAAGCCCAGCTTCGTCATGTCGAGCATCAACTTGTCCTTGTCGAGCAGGCGGAGCACCACCTTCTCGCCGAAGAGCGTCGGCAGGCAGGAGACGCGGAAGTCGATCTCCTTGCTGTGGCCCTGGTCGTTGATGCGGATCTTGATGCGGCCGTCCTGCGGCAGCCGCTTCTCGGCGATGTCGAGCTTGGCCATGATCTTCAGGCGCGAGATGATCGCGTCCCTGAACTTCATGGGCGGGTTCATGACGTTGTACAGGATGCCGTCGATGCGGAACCTGATGCGGAACTCGCGCTCGTACGGCTCGATGTGGATGTCGCTGGCGCCCTTCTGGATGCTCGAGGTGAGCACCATGTTCACCATGCGGATGACCGGCGCCTCGCCGGTCTGCTTCTCCAGCGCGGCGACGTCGATTTCCTCGAGGTCCTCCAGAACCTCGACGGCATCGCTGTTGGCGTCGGCCTGCTGCTGGGCGTCCTCGAGGGCGCGGTTGGCCAGCTCGAGGGTGTTGGGCATCGTCGCGGCGCGCGACGGCGCCGCGTAGTACTTCTGGAGCGCGTCGGCCACCGCCTGCTCGGAGGCCACCACCGGCTCGACGTTGTAGCCCGTCATGAACTTGATGTCGTCCATGGCGAACACGTTGGTCGGGTCGGTCATCGCCAGCGTGAGCGTGGCGCCGGCGCGACTGAGGGGCACGACCTGGTACTTCTGGGCGGTCTCGGCGGGAATCAGCTTGACCACCGCCGGATCGATCTCGAACTTGCCCAGATCGATGGACGGCACCCCGTACTGACGGCTCAGCAGCGCGGTGATCTCCTCATCGCGCACGAAGCCCAGCTTCACGAGGTTCATCGCCAGCTTGCCGCCGTTGGCCTTCTGGTACCCCAGGGCCTCCTGCAGCTGCGTGGGCGTGATCTTCTTCTCCTTCAGCAGGAGCTCGCCGATTCTGACCGCCATGTTCCCCTGACGAGATGATGCACCCTGTTGACCGCGCGGTGGGACTGCCGCGCGCCCGCCCGAGGCCTGGGAGCCCCGGGCCCAGGTGGGCCTCTCCGGACAGGCAATCGGCACGGGCCTGCCAGAAACTTAGAACACCATCCGCACCCCGAGCCCGAACCCGTCAGCCGACGACCGATCGAGGCCGACCGCCACGTACCCGTCGGCGAACAGCCCGCTGCGGATCGCGACGCTGCCGCCGGTGGTCAGCACGGGACGTGCCTCCCCGGTGGTGCTCACCCGGAACCCGCCGCGCACCGCCGCCTTGCCCTGCCGGAACCGCTGCTCGGCGCCGCCGGCCAGCGACCGGAGGTCCCCGGTGACGTCTGGCGACCGTGTCAGATCGGCATCCAGCGACAGGATCAGGGTGTCGGTGGCGCGGAAGGCCGCGCCGGCACGGACCTGCCGCG
This sequence comes from Luteitalea sp. TBR-22, assembly GCF_016865485.1. Taxonomy (NCBI): domain Bacteria; kingdom Pseudomonadati; phylum Acidobacteriota; class Vicinamibacteria; order Vicinamibacterales; family Vicinamibacteraceae; genus Luteitalea; species Luteitalea sp. TBR-22. The sequence continues at coordinate 4,506,664 of NZ_AP024452.1, forward strand.
TCAGGATCGCCCGCGACCCGTCGTCTGCGTCGAACTCGGGCTCGAACAGGTTCCGGGCGGTCAACCCGAGCTTCACCCGGCGCAGGTCGGCCATCACCCCAGCATCGACATCGGCTCGGTGGCTCCCACGGGTCGGCAGGTCGGCAGCTGCGTCGAGGGGATCCCCCGGTACCGGCGCCACCAGGGCCGAGGCAGCCGACCCATGGAGATACTTGATCGTGGCGCCCACGTGCAGGCCCGTCGCCAGCGACTGCAGCACGTTGACGCCGACCTGCGTCGTGGTCAGGCGGGTGAGTTCGGCCGGAGGGCCGGCGGGCGAGGCGCCACTCGCAGCGGGAATCCGGGCCGCCACGGAGGTCAGCCGGTAGAACGTCGCGCCCACGGGCCAGGTGCCGACGGCCACGAGGGTGCCGCTGCGGAGGCCCAGGCCCTCGCCGGCGGAGCCGGGCAACGGGGCGGCATCGAGCCGGGCCCGATCGTACTCGGCGACCGCCGAGAACAGGTCGCCGGTGACCAGCCCGGCGGGATTCCAGTACGTGGCCGAGGCGTCGTCGGCCACCGCCACGAAGGCTCCGCCCATGCCGAGGGCCCGCAGACCGACGGCCTCCATGCCCTGTCCGGCAGCGGGTCGGGAGGCCGACACCGCCAGCAGGCACCCCAGCAGGAACGCGCGGCCCACGGTCATCCGGTCAGTGTACCCGGAGCCCGGTGTCCGCTTCCGAACATCCACCACATGGGTTGCGTACTATACGCGTGACGTCCAAAGACCCTTTGACGACACGCAGTGTCGCAGGGTGCATCCGGTTCGTCCCGGCAAAGTCGTCCATGTCCACGGAAACCTCGTCTGCTGCGGCGCCGCCGCTCCCCTTCGTCCAGCGCGTGATCGGCGTGGTCGTGTCCCCCGGGGACACGATGGCCCGCATCGCTGCCGCCCCTCGCTGGGTGGACGTCCTGGTGTTCACCACGGTGCTGGTGGCCGCCGGCTTTGCCGTCTTCCTGTCATCGGACGTCGGCAAGGCGGCCTATGTCGACCAGGCCGTGGCGAGCATCGAGTCGTTCGGCCGGACGGTCACCCCCGAGATGTACGCCGCCATCCAGAAGCAGGCCAGCATCGCGGCGGCCCTGCAGGGTGGCACCATCCTGTTCTTCTCGCCGCTGATGGCCGCGGCCATCGCCGGCATCCTGTACGGCGTGTTCGCGGTGCTGGGTGGCGAGGCGACGTACAAGCAGGTGCTCGCGGTGGTCGCGCACGCGGGCGTCATCAGCCTGCTGCAGCAGGTCTTCTCGCTGCCCATGAACTACATGCGGCAGACGATGAGCAGCGCGACCAACCTGGCGGTGTTCTTCCCGGACCTGGCGGAGGGGTCGTTCCTCGCGTCCGTGCTGGGGTTCATCGACCTGTTCTGGATCTGGTACCTCGTCGTGCTCGCCATCGGCCTGGCGGCGGTCTACCGCCGTCGCTGGACCTCGGTGGCCGGCGGGTTGTTCGTGGTGTACGTGGTCATGGGCCTGGCCATCGCGGCCATCAAGGCCGTCCTGGGGGGAAGATGAAACGTTCGACCAAGCGGTGGCTCGGCGCCGCCGTGGTGCTGGCGATCGTGGCGGGCCTGGCCTACGCCAACTTCGCGTACCGCAAGAAGACGGGCAAGGAAGTCACGGTCGAGGCCATCCAGACGCGCGACCTGGTGCAGATCGTCTCCGCGTCGGGGAAGATCCAGGCCAAGCGCACCGTCAACATCAGCGCCGACAACATGGGCCGCGTGACGCAGCTCTCCGTCGAGGAGGGCGATCGCGTCAAGAAGGGCCAGTTCCTGATGCAGATCGACCCGCGCAACCTGGCCTCGGCCGTCCAGTCGGGCGAGGCCGGGCAGCAGGCGGCACGGTCGCAGCTCGAGCAGCAGCGCCTGGCCATCGTGACGGCGCGCGAGAACCTCGCGCTGGCGCGTGAGGAACTGAAGCGCCAGGAGGAGCTCTGGGCGCAGCAGCTGACCACCAAGCAGGCCCTCGATCAGGCGCGCAACACGGTGACCGTGCGCGAGGCCGAGCTCCGCCAGCGCGAGCAGGACATCCGCACGCAGGAGCAGCGCATCCGCCAGGAAGGCGCCACGCTGAACCAGGCGCAGTACAACCTGAGCCGCGCCCGCATCGAATCGCCCATCGACGGCATCGTCTCCCGCCGTAACATCGAGGAGGGCGAGACGGTGGTGATCGGCACGATGAACAACGCCGGCACGGTGCTGCTGACCATCGCCGACATGTCGATCATCGAGGCCGAGGTCGAGGTGGACGAGACCGACATCCCGTCGGTGCGGCTCGGACAGGTGGCCAAGGTCACCATCGACGCGCTGCCGGGCAAGGAGTACACCGGCAAGGTGACCGAAATCGGCAACAGCCCGATCCAGGCGACCGGCGCCCAGGCGTCCAGCGCGGGCCAGGCGGCGACCAACTTCAAGGTCACCATCCAGCTCGACACGACCATCGACGAGGTGCGCCCGGGCTTCACGTGCTCGGCCGAGATCGAGACGGCCAAGCGCTCGCAGGCGGTCGCGGTGCCCATCCAGGCGATGGCGGTGCGCGACATGGTCTACGACAAGTCGGGCGCAATCGTCCGGCCGCCCAAGAAGGACCCCAAGTCGAAGGCGCCGACACCGGCGACGCCGGCCGAGCTGCCTCCCGGGCAGACCCGCAAGGAAACCGAGGGCGTGTTCGTGATGCGCGACAAGAACGCCGAGTTCGTGCCGGTGCGGACGGGCATCGCGGGCGAGCGCTACTTCGAGGTGCTGTCGGGCGTGAAGGTCGGCGACAAGGTCATCACGGGTCCCTTCAACTCGGTGCGCGACCTGCAGGACGGTGACGAGGTGCGGTTGGCCGAGTCCGACGCGGCGAAGAAGAAGTAACAGGCCCCGGCCTCATGAACAAGTTCCTCGACGCGGTCGCCCTCGCCCTCTCGTCGATCTGGGCCAACAAGCTCCGGTCGTTCATGATGGTGCTCGGCAACGTGGTGGCGGTGACCTCGATCATCGCCGTCGTCTCGCTCATCCAGGGGATGAACGGGTACGTTGCCGACTCCATCGTGCAGGAGGTCGGTGTCGGCACGTTCCAGATCGCCAGGGTCGGGGTGATCACCGACGAGGAAGAGGAGCAGGAAGCGCGCCGACGCAATCCCGACGTCTCGCTCGTCGACCTGCGGGCCATCCGGGGCAGCGGCGGGACCATCGACGCCGTGATGGCCCAGGCCAACAGCCAGGCCAACGTGACCTTCCGCAGCGAGACGGTGGAGAACGTGGGCGTGCGCGGCGTGTCGGCCGACTACGACCAGTTCGGCGGCTACGAAGCCGAGCGGGGACGCACGATCAGCCGCATCGAGATCCAGCGGTCCCGCCCCATGGCCTACCTCGGCGTCGAGACCGCCGAGAAGCTGTTCAAGGGCCGCAATCCGCTCGACCAGATGATCATGGTCAACGGGGTGCACTTCCGCGTCGTCGGCGTGAACGAGCGCAAGGGCAGCCTGTTCGGCAACTCGCAGGACGACTTCGTGCTGATCCCGCTCGGCGCGTTCCAGAAGATGTTCGGGTCGCGCCGCAGCTTCGAGATCACGGTCAAGCCGCGCGATCCCTCCCTGGTGCCGGAGGCGATGGAAGAAGCGCGGGTCGCGCTGCGGGCGTCGCGCAAGCTGCGCCCCCGCGACAAGGACAACTTCGGGATCGTCACGTCGGACACCTTCATGGAGCTCTGGAAGAGCTTCAGCCAGGGGGCGTTCGCCGTCCTGATCGGCCTGGTGTCGCTGTCGCTGCTGGTCGGCGGCATCGTCATCATGAACATCATGCTGATGGTGGTGAGCGAGCGCACCCGCGAGATCGGCCTGCGCAAGGCGCTCGGCGCGCGTCGGCGCGACATCGTGTGGCAGGTGCTCACCGAGTCGACCACCCTGTCGGTGGTGGGGGGCATCATCGGTACCGTCCTCGGCTTCACGGTCGCGTGGCTGGTGGCCTATTTCTCGCCGATCCCGGCCAAGATCGAGACCTGGGCGGTGGTCATGGGCATCAGCATCACGGCCATCGTCGGCCTGTTCTTCGGTCTCTACCCGGCCATCCGGGCGTCCAAGCTCGACCCCATCGAAGCCCTGAGGCGGGAGTAGTCACATGGCCATCCGGGTCGGCATGCTCTGGGAGATCCTCCGCATCGCGATCGACACGCTGCGCGCCAACAAGCTGCGCTCGGCGCTGACGATCCTCGGCGTCGTCATCGGCGTGATGTCGATCGTCGCGATGACGTCGCTGATCAAGGGATTCGGCGACTCGCTGGAGAGCCAGATCCGCACGTTCGGGAGCAACACGGTGTTCCTCCAGAAGCTCGGGTTCCAGAGCTTCTCGAGTGGCCGCAGCTTCCTCGAGGTGATCAAGCGCCCCAACCTGACCAACGAGGACGCCAAGGCCATCGCCGAGTCGCCGCTGGTCAGCGAGGTCGGCCTGCAGCTGGGCGGCAACGGGCCGTTCGCCGCCATCGAGCGCATGACGTTTGCCGGGGTCGCCACCAAGCCCGCCGCGGTGGTCGGGGCGACGTCGAACTTCGGCGAGATGAACTACATCCCGTTCCTCGCCGGCCGGTTCTTCGGCGACTTCGAGGTCCAGAACCGGCGCAGCGTCATCGTCCTCGGGTATGCGCCGGCCGAGACGCTGTTCCTGACGCGCGGCATCGACCCGATCGGCAAGGTCGTGCGCGTCGGCCGCGACAACTACGAGGTCATCGGCGTGATGGACAAGCGCCCGGCCGCCCTCGGCGACGCGAACAACTTCGCGGTCATCCCCTGGACGACCTACGAGAAGCGCTACCCGTCGCCGCGCTTCCGGGGCATCCTGTTCCGGCCGTTGACGATCGTGATCAAGGCCGCCGACGGCGTGTCGGTGACCGACCTGCGGACCGAGATCGAGACGATCATGCGGACGCGCCACCGGCTGAAGCTGGGCGAGGAGAACGACTTCGACACGGTGACGGCCGACTTCATCGTGGACTTCCTCCGGCAGTTCACGCAGGCCGTGGTGCTCGCGCTGTTCGTCATCTCGTCGATTGCCCTGATGGTCGGCGGCATCGGCGTCATGGCCATCATGACCATCTCGGTCACCGAGCGCACGCGCGAGATCGGCGTGCGCAAGGCGCTCGGCGCACGGCGCCGCGAGATCCTCGTGCAGTTCCTGATCGAGGCCGTGTTCCTCACCCTGCTGGGCGGCCTGATCGGCATCCTGCTCGGCGCGGCCATCGGATACGCCGTCAACGTGTTCGCGGGGTTCCCGGTGGCGCTGCCCCTCTGGTCGTTCGCCCTCGGCGTGGGCTTCTCGGCCACCGTCGGCATCCTGTTCGGCATGCTGCCGGCGATCAAGGCCGCCAAGCTCGACCCCATCGAGGCGCTCCGGTACGAGTAGGCAGTCGGCAGTCGGCAGTCGGCACTCGCAGGCTCACGACTCGGGCGACGAAGGCCGACGAGGAACCGTCGACGACGAAGGCCGACCGCGCGGGCCGGCCTTGTCGGCCCGCCCCGCTTGTCATAGCATCGCGGACGTGTAGCTCTTTCCCCCTTCGAGGGTGCTCATGCCCACCTATGCAGCGGCGTCCATTCGCAACGTGGCAGTCGTCGGCCACAACGGTTCCGGCAAGTCCCAGCTGATTTCTGCCCTGTTGTTCACCGCGGGCGCCACCACCCGCCTCGGGCGCGTGGACGACGGCACCGCGCCGACCGACTTCGACGAGGAAGCGATCGCGCGCAAGCACACGCTGGCGGCCACGCCGGCATGGCTGGAGTGGCAGGGCACCAAGGTCAACCTGGTCGACACCCCGGGCTTCGGCAACTTCCTCAGCGAGTCCGGCGCCGCCCTGCGCGTGACCGATGCCGCCCTCGTGGTGGTCGACGCCGTCTCCGGCGTCGAGGTGCAGACCGAGCGGGTGTGGCAGATCGCGGCCGACGAGCGCGTCGCGCGATTCGTGGTCGTCAACCGTCTCGATCGCGAACGCGCCAGCTTCGCCACCGCCCTCGAGGATCTGCACGCGGCGTTCGGGCGCACCCTCGTCCCGGTGCAGCTGCCCTACGGCGAGGAGAAGGGATTCCGCGGGGTCATCGATCTCGTCGCCCAGCGGGCGTACACGTACGAGGGTGGCACCGGCAAGGGCAAGGCCGTCGCCATTCCCGAGAGCCTGGCGGCCGAGGCGAAGAACGCCCGCGAGGCCCTGGTGGAACTGGTGGCCGAGGCCGACGACGAGCTGATGTCACGGTTCTTCGACGAGGGCACGCTCACCGACGACGAGTTGGTGGCGGGTCTGCGCACGGCCGTGGCCAAGGGCGCCGTGGTGCCCGTCTTCTGCGCGTCCGGCGCGGAGAACATCGGCGCCGACCGGCTGCTCGAGGCGCTGGTGCAGTACGCGCCCTCGCCGCTGGCGCACCCGCTGTCGGCCATCGACAAGGCGTCGGGCGAGGCCATCGAGGTCGCCGCCGATGAAGCCGCCCCGGCGCGCCTGTTCGTGTGGAAGACCGTCGCCGACCCGTTCGCCGGGCGCATCTCGCTGTTCCGCGTCGTCTCCGGCATCGTGAAGAACGACACCACGATGACCAACCTGACGCGCGGCTCGCAGGAGCGCATCGCGCACCTGCTCGCGCTGCAGGGCAAGACGCAGGCGCAGGTGAACGAACTGCACGCCGGCGATCTCGGCGCCATCGCCAAGCTGAAGGAAGCACAGACGGGCGACACGCTCGCCGACAAGGCCGCCGACCTCGCCCTGCCGCCGATCGTGTTCGCCGCGCCGCTGATGTCGTACGCGCTCGAGCCCAAGACACGCGGCGACGAGGACAAGATCAGCACGGCCCTTCACCGGTTGCAGGAGGAGGACCCGACGATCCGCACCGACCGCGACCCGCGGACGCACGAGCAGCTGATCTCCGGCCAGGGCCAGATGCACCTCGAGGTCACGGTCGCGAAACTGAAGCGGCGCTTCGGCGTCGAGGTCACGCTCAAGCTGCCGCGCATCCCGTATCTCGAGACGATCACCGCGGGGACCGAGGCGCACGGCCGCCACAAGAAGCAGACCGGCGGCCACGGCCAGTTCGGCGACTGCAAGATTCGCGTCGAGCCCCTGCCGCGCGGCGCCGACTTCCAGTTCGAGGACGACATCTTCGGCGGCGCCATCCCGCGCCAGTACGTCCCGGCCGTCGAGAAGGGCATCCAGGAGGCGCGCCTGCGCGGGTTCCTCGCCGGCTTCCCGATGGTCGACTTCAAGGCCACGGTGTTCGACGGCTCGTACCACCCGGTGGACAGCAACGAACTGGCGTTCAAGATGGCCGGCTCGATCGCCTTCCGCGACGCGATGAGCCGCTGCAAGCCGGTGCTCCTCGAGCCGATCATGCAGGTCGAGGTGCACGCGCCGAACGAGTTCGCCGGCGACCTGATGGGCGACCTCAATGGCCGCCGCGGCCGCATCAGCGGCATGGAAGCCCGCGGCCACGCCACGGTGATCAAGGCGCAGGTGCCGATGGCCGAGATGCTCACCTACGAGCAGCACCTCACGTCGGCCACCGGCGGGCGCGGCTCCTATCACATGGCCCACTCGCACTACGAGGAAGTGCCCGCGCACCTGCAGGCGAAGATCGTGGCCGCCCACAAGCCCGATCACGTCGAGACCGAAGCGTAGGCGTCCTCGCTCGGTCAGGGCAACGGGCTCAAGGCTCAGGACTCAGAAAGCATCCTGTGTGGTGTCTTCATGCTCTCTGAGCCCTGAGCCCTGGGCTTTGAGCCCTCGAGGCCCACACGTTCCAGTTGCGCTAGTCTTGTCGGCGATGAATCGCCGTCGCCTCGTCCTCGCCTCGTCACTCCTCTGCGGCGCCGCGTGGGCGGTCGCGCCAGGCGCGCAGGCGCCCACGCCCGTGGGTGCCTCGGCCCTGCGCTGGTTCAAGGGCAACACGCACACGCACACGCTGAACAGCGACGGCGACAGCACGCCCGACGACGTGGTGCGTTGGTACCGTGACCACAAGTACGACTTCCTCGTCCTCACCGACCACAACTACCTGACGTCGGTGGACGGCCTCAACGCCCTCCACGGTGCCGACGACAAGTTTCTCGTCATCAAGGGCGAGGAAGTGTCCAGCGGGTTCCAGGGCAAGCCGTTGCACATCAACGGCCTCAATCCCGACCGCCTGGTGCCCGCCAGCCGCGAGGGCGCCAGCGTCGCCGAGGTGTTGCAGAAGAACGTCGATGCCATCCGCATGGCCAACGGCGTCCCCCACGTCAACCACCCGAACTTCGGCTGGGCGATCACCGCCGACGACCTCGCGCAGGTGCGCAACAACCGGTTGTTCGAGGTCTACAACGCCCACCCGATGGTGAACAACGTCGGCGGATCTGGCCACCCGAGCCTCGAGCAGACCTGGGATGCGCTCCTGTCGCGAGGCATCCTCCTGTTCGGGCTCGCCACCGACGACGCCCACGAGTTCAAGAAGCTCGAGGACCTGTCGTCCTCGCGGCCGGGCATGGGCTGGGTGATGGTGCGCGCCGAGAAGCTCGAGGCGAAGGCCATCGTCGCGGCGCTGGACCGCGGCGACTTCTACGCCTCCACCGGCGTGGAACTCGCCGACTATCAGGCCTCTGCCAACGCCATCACGGTGAAGGTGAAGCAGAAGTTCTGGGGCAGCGGCGGCGAGGAGAACATGAAGGCCGGCTACCGCATCCAGTTCGTGGGCAAGGGTGGCGTCGTGCTGCAGGACGGCGAAGGCACCAATGCGACCTACACCGTCAAGGGCACGGAAGGCTACGTTCGGGCGCGCATCACGCAGTCGGACGGCAAGATGGCCTGGACGCAGCCGGTGATGCTCGGACGGTAGGACGGCCCAGGGCTCAGGGGCGACGTCAATCCTCGGACTTGACGTCCGAGACCTGCGGCGTGGCCCGGTGCGTGCGGGCCGCGAGCACTTCCTCTCGGGCGCGTTCGCGGGCGCCAGGCAGCAGCGCGGTGAGGTCGGTGAAGCCGCGGGTGACGAGCCAGGGCCAGAGGAAACCGGCCGATGTCCCGGACCACGCGGTGAGCGCAGCGCCCGGCAGGTAGGCGAAGGCCGGGGCGGCGACCCGCCGGACCTGCCACGCGGCGCTCGCCTCCAGCCAGTCGGTGGAACGCACCGGCGCCATCCACGCGTCGAGCGCGGCGCCAGCAATCATGCCCGCCGCCATCCAGCGGAGCCGGCCGCTGAAGCCATCGAAGTGTCCCTGTCCCCACGTGGCGGGGACGAAGAGGTCGGTCGGGCGGACGTCGTACGCGACGTAGAACGCCAGGATCAGGAAGCCGAGGACGAGGCTGGCCAGGGCTGCGGTCGTCGCCGCGCCGCCAGCCGCGCGTAGTCTCGCCGCCTCACCGTCGGCAAACGACCTGCCGCGAAGGGCACCGCGGAGACGTACCCGCAGCAGCGCGACGGCGAGCGTCGTCTCCAGCGTGTAGAGGACGATGGCCTGCGCCACCTGCCGGTCGGCGAGCACCGCAAGCGCCGGCACCGCGAGGGTGGACGTCGACCACACGGCCTGTCCGGCCACGCTCCGCACCCAGGCGGCCACGCCACCGGCCTGCAGTTGCATGCCTCCGAGAACGCCAGCGCCCTCCCGTACGGACACCGTGGCCCAACGCAGACCGTTCGCCCTTCGCGTCCAGCGTCGGGCATTGCGCGTTCGGCATTCGGCCTTCTGTGTTCCCCGTGAGGCGTCAGGCCTTATCAGGCGTCAGGCGTTAGCCGTTAGCCGTCAGCCGTCAGCCGTCACTCCGGGAGTCGCGTCGGATCGTTCCTGTCGTGTCGCGCGTGGCCGGCCGAGAACGTCGGTGGCGCCTTGGGCGTGTTGCGGGCCGCCGGGTCGATCCCCTCGGGGCCGTCGAACATCGTCGCGCGGATGCGCTCGCGCTCGCCGGGCTTCATGCCCCCGAGGTCGGCGAACAGCCGCAGTCCGAGGAAGCTCCACAGCATGCCCTGGCCGCCGAAGAAGTACGCGATTGGCAGCCCGATCAGGATCGAGACGATCACCACGCTGGCTCGACTCGCCTGCCAGGCGATTCCCGTTTCCAGCCACGCCGGGGAGCGCACGGGCGCGACGACCGTGTCGAGGATGGCGGCCAGCAGCAGACCGCCGACCATGGGCCGCGCCCGGGCCATCATCGTGTCGAGCAGGTCGTCTGGCGGGCTGAGCCCAAGGGCCACGCCCGCGAACCCGACGCCCCAGACGAGGCCGACCAGAATCATCAGCAGCGCGCCCGGCACGCTGCGCCGCGTCCGCTTCAGCCTGGCCCTCACTTCCGGCTCGGCCGCGGAGGCCCGCCAGGCGATGGCGAGGCGCACGCCGAGCAGGGCGAGCGCAATCGCGGTCTCCGCCACGAAGAGGAGCACGGCGATGCCGTAGTGCTCGCCCTGGACGAGGGCGGCCGACGGGAACACGAACGCCACGATGCTCCACAGGCCCCGTCCTGCGCCGAACCGGGCCAACAGGCTCCCGAGCGGCCCCGCCATCAGTTCAGCCTCCCGCCACGCTCGAACCACTGCTTCCGCGCGCCCTCGCGAGCGTTGCCGAACATCGCGTTGAGGTCCATCAGCAGGCGCCCGACCACGAACAGGCCGACCATCCCGAGCAACGATCCGGTGATGGCGAACAACCCGTAGCCGAACATGATCACGGGGTGCAGGAGGATCACGCGATTCATCTGCATGGCCACCGACGATTGCAGCCACTCCGCGCTGCGCACCGGCGCGACCAGCGAGTCGACGATGGCGCTCAGGAGCAGCACGAGGGCGATCCACTGGCCGCGCCCGATGACCTCGGCCTGGACGGTCCGCCATGGCGTGCCGGGGTCGCCGAGCAGGGCCGCCATCCACAGGAACGGCGCTCCGATGATGCCGACGGCGACGACGGCGCCCGCCAGGTTGCGCGCCTTGCGCAGGGCCCACCGCTGCCGCTCCTGGTCGCGCGTCTCGGTTGGCCCCGCTCGCCGGCGCGCGCCGACGAGGGCGATGCCGGTACGCATCCACAGCAGGGCCGACGCGAGCACCGCTTCCACGAGGTAGAGGAGGATGGCGAGGGTCGGGCGGTGGTCGTCGACCACCGCGACGGACGGGAACCCGATGGCGGCCGCCGAGCGCAGGGACCAGCCGAACCAGGCGGCCCCGGGCAGGGCCGTCAGCAGCGCACGTGGCATGTCCTTGGAGACAACGCGTGACCCAGCGCGGCCGAACGAGCGGGGCGGCGACGCCCACGCCGGTCACGGCTGGCCGAGCAGTGGCCAGGGCGCGTGGTGGACCGCACGGAACGACGAAGGGCGCGTCGTGTCGACGCGCCCTTCTGCTGGCCGGAGGCCGGACTCGCCGCGCGCCCTGAGGCGCCATCGGCGAGCCTGTAACGATGAAGGCCGGACTACTCGGCCTTCTTGGCCGACTTGCGAGCGCGCTTGGGCTTGTCCTCGCCCTCGGTCGCGCCCTCTTCCTGCAGCTTCTTCACTGCGGCCCTGGCGCGCCCGCGGATGCCCTTCGGCTCCTCGGCGGCCTCGGCCTTCGGGGCGTCGGCATTCGGGTCGTACTCGCTGCCGACGAGCTCGATCTGGGCGACCTCCGCGGCGTCGCCGCGACGATGGCCGAGCTTGAGCAGGCGGGTGTAGCCGCCCGGACGCTCCGCGAAGCGCGGCGCGATCGAGTCGAACAGCTTGGTGACGATCTTCTTGTCGGCGACGTCGCGCGCGACGAGGCGCTCCGCGGTCATGCGGCGGATGCGCTTCTCCTCGTCGGTGCCCTGCCCCACGAGGCTGCGCTTGGCGATGGAGATGATGCGCTCGACGTACGGGCGCAGTTCCTTGGCCTTGGGCACCGTCGTCTCGATCCGCTCGTGGCGGAGGAGCGCCTGGGCCTGATTGCGCAGCAGCGCGATGCGGTGCTCGGTGACGCGCCCGAGCTTGCGGTGTGCAACAGCGTGTCTCATGGGTCTACTCGCCGCCTACTGCGGCTGCTCCACGCTCATCCCGAGGCTGAGACCCATGGTCTGGAGGATCTCCTTGATCTCGTTGAGCGACTTCCGGCCGAAGTTCTTCGTCTTCAGCAGGTCGTTCTCGGTCTTGGCCACCAGCTCCCGGATGGTCCGGATGTTGGCGTTCTTCAGGCAGTTGTACGAGCGCACCGACAGCTCGAGCTCCTCGATGCTCTTGTCGAGGTGTTCGTTGCTCTCCTCGGTGAGCGTCGCGGGCGTGGCGTCGCCGCCCTCGCCGACCACGACATCGTCGTCATCGTCGCCGCCGAAGATGAAGAGGTGATCGCGGAGCAGCTGCGCCGCGAGCTCGATGGCCTCGGTCGGCGAGATGGCGCCGCTGGTGGTCACCTCGAGCGTCAGCTTGTCGTAGTCGGTGTTCTGGCCGACGCGCGCCGACTCCACCAGGTAGTTCACCTTGCGGACGGGCGAGTGGGTCGAATCGACCGGGATCCAGCCGATGCCGAGGTCCTCGTCGAAGTTGCGGTCGGCCGACACGTAGCCACGCCCGTTCTTGAGGCGCATCTCCATGTAGAGCTTGCCGCCCTCCGACACCGTGGCGATGTGCGCATCCGGATCGAGGACCTCGACCGACTGGTCGACCTCGATGTCACGGGCGAGCACCGGCCCCGGCTTGTCGATCCGGACGTACAGCATCTTGGTCTCGTCGCCGTGCAGCTTGAACGGGACCTGCTTGAGGTTGAGGATGATGTCGGTGGCGTCCTCCACCACGCCCTCCACGGGCGAGAACTCGTGCTGGACACCCTCGATCTTCACCGCAGTGATGGCCGCGCCCTCGATGGACGACAGCAGCACCCGGCGCATCGCGTTGCCGATGGTGGTACCCCACCCGCGCTCGAACGGCTGCGCGGTGAACCGCCCGAACCGGCCGGTCTGGCTCTCGCGGTCGACGTCGAGTCGCTTCGGGCGCTGGAACCCCTTCCACAGCATCGATGTAGTCCTTTCCAGTCTGGGAACGGCGGACGGGGCCTGAAGGCCACGCCGCCCGCCAGCACGAACGCCTTGCGGCGTCGCGCGTTACTTCGAGTAGAGCTCGACGATCAGCTGCTCCTGCACGGGCAGGTTGATCTGCTCGCGCGTCGGCAGCGACACCACACGGCCGGTGCCGGCGGCCACATCGACCGACAGCCACTCCGGAATCCCGCGCCCCTTCACTTCCTCGATGGCGTGGAGGATGGCGGGGTTCTTCTCGCTCGACTGCCGAATGCTCACCACGTCGCCCTGGCGCAGCTGGTAGGACGGGATGTCCACCTTCTTGCCGTTGACGAGGAAGTGCCCGTGCTTGACGAGCTGCCGGGCCTGCGGCCGCGAGGTCGCGAACCCGAGGCGATAGATGGCGTTGTCGAGCCGACGCTCGAGCAACTGCAGGAGCGTCTCGCCCGTGATGCCGCGCTGACGATCGGCGGCCTCGAAGTAGCGGCGGAACTGGTTCTCCAGGACGCCGTAGGTGCGCTTGACCTTCTGCTTCTCGCGCAGCTGCAGGCCGTAGCCGAGCATCTTGGCCTTGCGAGCCTTGCCGTGCTGCCCCGGCGGGAGGTTGCGCTTCTCGATGGCGCACTTCTCCGTGTAGCAGCGCTCTCCCTTGAGGAAGAGCTTCATGCCCTCACGCCGGCACAGGCGGCAGACGGGTCCGATGTATCGAGCCATGTAACTCTCGTGTCCTTCTCACGACGCGCGCCGGAGCGCGCGGAACAGCACGCCGTGGGCGTGCCCTCCCTTTTTGTGCGACCGTGGTCGCCCTGCGACGCGCTAGACGCGACGCTTCTTGGGCGGCCGGCAGCCGTTGTGCGGAATCGGCGTGACGTCGCGGATGGTCTTCACGTCCAGCCCGACGTTTGAAAGAGCGCGGACGGCCGATTCACGACCCGCACCCGGTCCCTTGACGCGCACCTCGACGGTGCGCATGCCCACGGCCTTGGCGGCCGTACCGGCATTCATCGCCGCCTGCGTGGCGGCGAACGGCGTGCCCTTGCGCGACCCCTTGAAGCCGATCGCCCCGGCACTGGACCACGACACGACGTTGCCCTCGGCGTCGGTGATCGTCACCAGCGTGTTGTTGAACGAGGCCTGGATGTGGGCCACGCCGCTGTGGACGACCTTCTTCTCGCCGCGCTTCTTGAAGACCTTCTTGCGGCCGGCTGTCTTCTTCTCGTCTGCCATGTCCTACACCGTCTTCTTCTTGGCGATCGCGCCCTTGCGCGGGCCCTTCCGGGTGCGCGCGTTGGTCTTGGTGCGCTGGCCGCGCACCGGCAGGCTGCGACGGTGCCGCAGGCCGCGATAGCAGCCGATCTCCATCAGGCGCTTGATGTTGAGCGAGATCTCCTTGCGGAGATCGCCCTCGACGCCGCCCACGTCCTCGATGACCTTCGAGATCGACCGGACATCCTCTTCCGTCAGGTCCTTGACCCGCACGTCCGGGCTCACGCCCGAGGCCTTCAGGATGTCACCGGAGCGCTTCCGCCCGATGCCGAAGATGTAGGTCAGCCCGATCTCGACGCGCTTGGTACGCGGAAGATCCACACCTGCGATACGTGCCATGCCCTATCCCTGCCGCTGCTTGTGCTTCTGGTTGTCGCAAATCACCCGCACGACACCGCGTCGCCGGACGATCTTGCACTTCACGCAAATGCGCTTCACCGATGCTCTGACCTTCATGTCTCTCGCTCTCGGCCGGCCCGGAAGCCGGCCCTACCTGCCGTCGTCGTCGTTCTGCCGGCGGCCCCCTGGCTCGAGCCGTCCGATGATCCGGCCGCGCGTGACGTCCAACGGCGACACCCGCACAACCACCCGATCCCCCACCAGGATCCGCACGAAGTTGCGGCGGATGTCCCCGGTGCCATGCGCCGTGATCACGTGCCCCGAGTCGAGGCTGACGCGATAGAGCGCCTGCGGCAACTGCTCGATGACCGTGCCGCGCAGTCCTTCACCCATGACCGGACAATTCGAAACTCGACGTGCGAATCTCCAATTGCGCCATCAGCGGCCGGCCGAGACCGGCGCCGGCCGCAGCGTCAGGATCTCCACCCCATCGGCCGTCACCGCCACCGTGTGCTCGAAGTGCGCCGACAGCTTCTCGTCCACCGTGATGGCCGTCCAGCCGTCCGACAACACCCGCACCCCGGGCTTGCCCACGTTCACCATCGGCTCGATCGCGAGGACCATGCCCTCGGCCAGCCGCGGTCCGCGTCCGCCCGGACCGTAGTTCGGGATCTGCGGCTCCTCGTGGAGCCTGGTCCCGATGCCGTGCCCCACGAACTCGCGCACGACCGTGAAGCCCTGGGCCTCCACGTACTCCTGCACGGCCTGCCCGATGTCGGACACCCGCGCCCCCGGCTTCACCGCGTCGATGCCCCGGTAGAGCGAGGCCTCCGTCACGTCCAGCAGGCGCTGCGACTCGGCGCTGATGGCCCCGACCCCCACCGTCACCGCCGAGTCGCCGTAATACCCGTCGAGCTTCACCCCCATGTCGATCGAGAGGATGTCGCCCTCCACCAGCGTCGTCGACGGCGAGGGGATCCCGTGGACCACCTCGTGGTTGCGCGACGCGCAGATGGTCGCGGGAAACCCGCGATAGCCCTTGAACGCCGGCTGCGCCCCCGCCTCACGGACCAGCCGCTCGGCCTCGGCGTCGATCTCGGCCGTCGTCACCCCCGCCACCACCATCGCGCGGAGCGCCTCGAGGATCCGCGCCACCAGCTGGTTGGACGCCCGGAGCTTGACCAGCTCGTCCGCCGACCGGCACGTAATCACCGCGGCTCTCCCTGGGCCACGCTCATCGCCGACGCGAGCGCCCCCTGCATCGCCACCGCGACGGCGTCGGGCGACTGGTTGCCGTCGATCGTGAAGAACGTCGGACGCGACCGGTAGTAGTGCACCAGCGGCGCCGTCTGGTCCTCGTAGATCTGCAGGCGGTTGCGCACCACCTGCTCGTCATCGTCGGCCCGGGTCACCAGCGCGCCCCCACAGGTGGCACACACGCCCAGGTCCGGCTTGGTGGGATCGGCGTTGGTCCCGCACGTGCCGCAGACCCGGCGCGCATGCAGCCGGCCGACCAGCACTTCCACCGGCACCACGATGTGCAGCACGGTGAGCGGCGACCGCCCCGCCATCATCCCGTCCAGCGCTTCGGCCTGTCCGACCGTGCGCGGAAAACCATCAAGGATAAAACCGAATGCCACGTCTTGTCGAGAGAGACGTTCCTCGACGATGGCAATGGCCACCTCGTCGCTGACGAGATGGCCCTGATCGATGCGCGCCTTGGCCTCGAGTCCGAGCGCCGTCCCGGCCGCCGCCGACTCCCGCAGGATGTCGCCCGTCGAGACCTTCGGCACGCCGTAATGGCGGGCGAGCCGGCTGGCCTGGGTCCCCTTGCCGGCCCCCGGAGGGCCGAGCATGACCACGTTCAATCCAGGTCGAGCCAACGGGCGGCCTACCCTCTCCGTCCGCGAATGCGGGTCTTCTTCATGAACCCGTCGTAGTGGCGCATGATGAGCTGCGACTCGAGCTGCTGCACCGTGTCCATCGCCACGCCGACCACGATCAGCAGCGAGGTGCCCCCGAAGAAGAACGTGACGCCCAGGCCGTTGGTGAACCACCCCGGGAGCGCCGCGTCGAGCGTCTCGCCGATGAACGGAATCGGCGCCACCTTGAAGCCGCTGATCAGGAACTCCGGCAGCAGCGCGACCGCCGCCAGGTACAGCGCGCCGACCAGCGTGATGCGCGTCAGGATCAGGTCGATGTACTCGGCCGTCCGCTTGCCCGGACGGATGCCGGGCACGAAGCCGCCGTACTTGCGCATGTTCTCCGCCACGTCGTCGGGGTTGAAGACGATCGCGGTGTAGAAGTACGCAAAGAAGATGATCATCACCACCTGCAGCAGGTTGTAGAGCGGCATGCCCCACGCGAGCTGCTGCGCGACCCGCTGCACCCAGCTCTCCGGCGGGAACATCCCGGCGATCGTCGCCGGGAAGGCCAGCAGCGAGGAGGCGAAGATCACCGGCATCACCCCGCCCGTGTTCACCTTCAGCGGGATGTGCGTGCTCGAGCCGCCGTACATGCGCCGGCCGACGACGCGCTTGGCGTAGTGCACCGTCACCCGCCGGTGCGCGCGCTCCACGTAGACGATCGCCGCCACCACCGACACCATCACCAGGAGCAACAGCGCAAGCCGCAGCAGGCCGATCTCGCCGGTCTTCAGCTGGTCGAGCGTCGTCATCACCGCGCGCGGCAGCCCGACGACGATGCCCGAGTAGATGATGAGCGACATGCCGTTGCCGACGCCGCGCTCGGTGATCTGCTCGCCCAGCCACATCACGAACACCGACCCGGTGGTGAGCGTGAGAACGGTCATCAGGCGGAAGCCCCAGCCCGGGTCGTAGACCAGCGGCAGGCCGCCGGCGACGTTGGTCTGGCGCTCGAGGAAGATCGCGATGCTGAGCGCCTGGATCACCGACAGCAGGATCGTCCCGTAGCGGGTGTACTGCGTGATCTTGCGGCGACCGAGTTCGCCCTCCTTGGAAATCCGCTCGAGGGTCGGCCACACCACCGTCAGCAGCTGCAGGATGATCGACGCACTGATGTACGGCATCACGCCGAGTGCGAAGATCGTCACGCGCGACAGGTTGCCGCCCGAGAACAGGTCGTAGAGGCCGAACATCGTGTTGCGCGCCTGCTCGGCCAGCAACGCCAGCGCCTCGGTGTTCACACCGGGCGTCGGGATGTGGTGGCCGATGCGGAACACGCCGAGCAACCCCAGCGTGAACAGCACCCGGAGCCGGAGCTCCGGGACGGCGAAGATGTTCCTCAAGCTATCCATCGGTCTTCTCGATGCTCGCCGGCCTTCGGCCTTGGGCCTCGGGCCTTCGTTGGTCGCGATGCGGTCCGGCCGCGAGGGCGGTCGAGTGGACCGCCCTGACGGGGCCGTCGTTCAGCGTTCGGCGTTACAGGGTTTCTGCCGAGCCGCCAGCCGCCTGGATCTTCTGGGCGGCGGCGCCGCTGAACTTGTGCGCCCTGACCGTCAGCTTCTTGGTGATCTCACCGCGGCCGAGCACCTTGATCTTCTGGGTGCCCTGCGCGAGGCCCTGTCCGTGGAGCACGTCGGGCGTGACCTCGGTCCCGGCCTCGAACAGCTTCTCGAGCTGATCGAGGTTGATCACCGCATAGTCGCTGCGGAAGATGTTGGTGAAACCACGCTTGGGCAGCCGCCGGTGGAGCGGCATCTGGCCGCCCTCGAACCCGCGCTTGCGCTTGAAGCCCGAGCGCGACTTCGCACCCTTGTGGCCGCGGCCGGCCGTCTTGCCATTGCCGGAGCCCTGGCCGCGCCCGACGCGCTTGGTGGCGTGGGTGGCGCCGTCTGCCGGCTTGAGATCGCTCAAATCCATAGTGAGATCCTGTCGGCCGTGGGCCATGGGCCCTGGGCCTTCGTGATTCAACATCCAGTCTGCGGGCGACCGCTTCGCCGCGGCGGTCGTGCACAGGCTCGAAGGCCGACGGCCCAGGGCCCGCGGCCAGCTCCGTTCAGGGCGCGTTCGACGAACGCGCCTGGTCTACTCGACGGTCACCATGTGGCGGATCTTCTGGATCATGCCGCGCATCGCGGGGTGGTCCAGCACTTCCACCGTGTGACCGATCTTGCGCAGGCCCAGACCCTTGACGATCTCGCCCTGCTTCTTGTCGTAACCGATCGTGCTGCGCACGAGCGTCACCTTCAGGGTCTTGCCCTTGGGTGCCGCCGGCGCGGCCGGCTTCTGTCGACGGGTGGTTTCCGGCATCACGTCCTCAGGCGTTGACCAGTTCTTCGGTCGTCTTGCCGCGCAGGCGGGCGATCGCGGCCGGGTCCTTCAGGCCCTTCAGGCCGGCGAAGGTGGCGCGCACGACGTTGTGCGGGTTGGCCGACCCGAGCGACTTGGTCAGCACGTTCTGGATGCCCGCGGCCTCGACCACCGCGCGCACCGCGCCACCGGCAATGATGCCGGTGCCGTCGGGGGCGGGCTTGAGCAGCACGCGGCCGGCGCCGAAGCGTCCGGTCACCTCGTGCGGCACCGTCGTGCCCTTCAGCGGCACGCGGATGAGCGACTTCTTGGCGGCCTCGATGCCCTTCTTGATGGCCGAGGGCACTTCCTTGGCCTTGCCCATGCCGAAGCCGACGTGGCCGGCGTTGTCGCCGACGATGACCAGGGCGCTGAAGGACAGGTTCTTGCCGCCCTTGACCACCTTGGTGACGCGGTTGATGGACACGACGGTGTCCTTCAGCTCGAGCTGGCTCGCGTCGATGCGATCGCGGAATTCGTACATGTCAGTCCTCAGAACTCGAGGCCGGCTTCGCGCGCGGCTTCGGCGACGGCGCGCACGCGCCCGTGGTACAGGAACCCGCCGCGATCGAACACGACACGGGTGATGCCCTTCTCCTTCAGCCGCTCGGCGAGGATCCGGCCCACCGCCGCTGCGCCCTTGACGTTGCCGGCACTGGCGCCGTCCGACAGCTGGTCCTTCACGGCCGCCTCGGTGGTGCTCGCCGACGCCACGGTCGTGCCGCTGGCATCGTCGATGGCCTGCACGTAGATGTGGGCCACGCTGCGGAACACGGCGAGGCGCGGACGAGCGGCGTCACCGGCCAGCTTCTTGCGCAGACGCAGGCGGATGCGCTCGCGGCGGTCCTTCTTGGTTTCGATCTTCACGGCAGCTTCTCCGCTTCAGGCGCGCGTTACTTCGCGCCGGCCTTGCCGGCCTTCTTCTTGAGCACTTCGCCGGTGAACCGGACACCCTTCTGCTTGTAGGGGTCCGGCTTGCGCAGCGACCGCATGTTGGCGGCCACCTGGCCGACCAGCTGCTTGTCGATGCCGGTCACCGTCACGTGGGTCTGCTTCTCGATGGCCACGTCGATGCCCGTCGGCAGCGGGAAGACCACCGGGTGCGAGTACCCGAGCGCGAAGTGCACGTCGCGCCCCTTCACCTCGGCGCGGTAGCCGACGCCGACGATGTCGAGCTCGCGCTTGAAGCCCTCGGACACGCCCTGCACGGCGTTGGCCACCAGCGTGCGCCCCAGGCCGTGGAACTTGCGCTGCTCGCGCGCCTCGCCGACGCTCGCGACGATCTGGCCGTCCTCGAGCGCCACGGTGACGCCCGGCGGCAGCGGCTGCGACAGCTGGCCCTTCGGCCCCTTCACCTCGACCAGGCCGTCCTTCAGCGTGACCTGCACACCCTTGGGGACGGGGATCGGCTTCTTGCCAATTCGAGACATGTTCCTCAGTCCTTACCAGACGTTGCAGAGCACTTCGCCGCCGACGCCCGCCTTGCTGGCCTCGCGACCCGTCATCACGCCCTGCGACGTGGTGAGGATCGAGGTGCCGAGCCCGCCGAGCACCGTGGGCACCGCCTCGCGGCCGAAGTAGACGCGGCGGCCGGGACGGCTGACGCGCTCGAGGCCGGAGATCACGCGCTCACCGCGCGGCCCGTACTTGAGGGCGATCCGCACCACCTTCTGGGGCGAGGCGGGGGTCGTCGGGTTGTCGATCAGCTTGAAGCCGCCGATGTACCCCTCGGCTTCCAGGATCCGGGCGATTTCGAGCTTCAGCTTCGACGCGGGCACGTCGACGCGCGTGTGGCGCGCCTGCACGGCATTGCGAATCCGCGTGAGCATGTCGGCAATCGGGTCAGTCATACCTGTTCCTTCGTGGGCCGGGCGCGGCGCGGGTCATGCGACCCCGCGGCCTGCGCACCACGGCAGCGCGGTTCCCGGCGGCTCCTGCCGTCGCGGGCCTGCGCTCCCGGCCCTGTGTGGCTTACCAGCTGCTCTTGGTCACACCCGCGACCTCGCCACGCAGGGCGAGCTCACGGAAACAGAGACGGCACAGGGCGAACTTCCGGAGGTACGCCCGGGGACGGCCGCACCGCTTGCAGCGGTTGCGCGCGCGCACCTGGAACTTGTGCGCCTTCTCTTCCTTGGCAATCTTCGCAGTCGTCGCCATGTATCAGCTCTGCCTGAACGGGAAACCGAGGAGCTGCAGGAGGCGGCGCGACTCCTCGTCGGTCTTGGCCGTGGTCACCACGGTGATGTTCATGCCGCGCGGCTTGTCCACGCGCATGTAGTCGATTTCCGGGAAGAGCAGCTGGTCCTTCAGCCCGAGCGTGTAGTTGCCACGCCCGTCGAAGCCCTTCGTCGGGATGCCCCGGAAGTCGCGCACCCGCGGCAGCGACATCGCGATCAGGCGGTCGAGGAAGTCGTACATCCGGTCGCCGCGCAGCGTCACCATCGTGCCGATCGGCATGCCCTGGCGGACGCGGAACTGGGCGATCGACTTCTTGGCGCGCGTGATCACCGGCTTCTGGCCGGCGATCCGCTGCAGCTCGTCGGCCGCGACGTCGACGATCTTCGCGTTCGAGGTGGCCTCGCCGAGCCCGAGGTTGATCACGACCTTCGTGATCTTCGGGATCGCCATCACGTTGGCGTACCCGAACTCCTTCTGCAGCGCGGACGCCACTTCACTGCTGTAGCGCTCCTTCAGCCGGCTCATTTGTCGATCACTCCGCCGTCCTTGCGTCGGCTGACACGGACCTTGCGGCCATCGCTCTCGAGGCGCATGCCCACGCGGGTGCGCTTGCCCGAGGCCGGGTCCACCAGCATCACGTTGGAGGCGTGGATGGCCGCCTCCTGCTCCACGATGCCGCCCTGCACCTGCTTCTGGGGGTTCGGCTTCGTGTGCCGCTTGACGAGGTTCACACCCTCGACCACCACCCGGTTGCGCTCGGCATCCACCAGGGTCACCCGTCCACGCTTGCCGCGATCCTTGCCGGCAATGACGATGACCTCGTCGTTCTTGCGAATCCGCTTCAAGCCAGCCATTGCCTACAGCACCTCGGGCGCGAGCGAGATGATCTTCATGAACTTCCGCTCGCGGAGCTCACGCGCCACCGGCCCGAACACGCGGGTCCCGATCGGCTCGCCGTCGTCCTTGACCAGGACCGCGGCGTTGCGGTCGAAGCGGATGTAGCTGCCGTCCTTGCGGCGCTGTTCCTTGCGCGTCCGCACGATGACCGCCTTCACCACCTGGCCCTTCTTCACGTTGCCGTCCGGCGCCGCTTCCTTCACCGACGCCGTCACGATGTCCCCGAGCCGCGCATAGCGCCCCGTCGACCCGCCGATCGGGTTGATCACGGAGATCTTCCGCGCGCCGGAGTTGTCGGCCACGTCCAGGATCGATCGCATCTGAATCATGGCGTTCTCCTAGATGACCTTCGCCTGCTCGACGATGCGCGTGACCACGAACCGCTTGCGGCGGCTCAGCGGACGGCTCTCGACGATCGCGACCGTGTCGCCGACCTTCGCGGTGTTGGCCTCGTCGTGCGCCATGAACCGCGACGTCTTGCGCTGGCCCTTGCCGTACACGTCGTGGCGCACCTGACGCGTCACGGCGACGACGACTCCCTTGTCCATCTTGTCGCTCACGACGCGACCGACGATTTCTGCCTTGGCTGCCATAGCTCGCTTCCTGATCCCGACGGCCTAGCGGCCGGCCTTCTGCCGCAGCACCGTCTTCACCCGCGCCAGGTCCCGGCGCAGCGCCCGGATCTGGAGCGGACGATCGAGCTGCCCCATCGCCTTGCGGATCCGCAGGGTGAACAGTTCCTTGTCCAGCTCCGAGGCGCGCTGCTGCAGCTGCTCGACGCCGAGGTCCTTGAACTCCGCCACCTTCGCCATCACGCCTGCTCCTGCGCGAACCGCGTCGCGAACTTGGTGTGGATCGGCAGCTTGGCCGCCGCCAGCTCCATCGCGCGCTTGGCCGTCGCCTCGTCCACCCCTTCCATCTCGAACAGGATGCGACCCGGCTTGATCACGCACACCCAGGCTTCCGGCGCGCCCTTGCCCTTACCCATGCGGGTTTCCTGCGGCTTCTTGGTGATCGGCTTGTCCGGGAACACCCGGATCCAGATCTTCCCGCCGCGCTTGATGAAGCGGGTCATCGCGATACGCGCCGCCTCGATCTGTCGCGCGGTCAGCCAGCACGGCTCGAGCGCCTTCAGCCCGTAGTCACCGAAGCTGACGTCGGACCCGCGCCAGGCCTTGCCTGTCATGCGCCCGCGCTGCTGCTTGCGGTACTTGACCTTCTTGGGCATCAACATGGCGATTCGTTCCTATCCCCGACCACCCGCGGCACGCCGCGGCGACCGGTACTGTTCCTCCTCGCGGCCGAACTTCGGCACGAGGCGCTCCCCCTGGAACAGCCACACCTTCACGCCGATCGCGCCGTACGTCGTGCGCGCCTCGGCAAAGCCGTAGTCGATGTCGGCACGCAGCGTCTGCAGCGGCAGCTGGCCGTGCAGGTACCACTCCGACCGTGCGATCTCGGCGCCGTTGAGCCGGCCCGACACGCGCACCTTGATGCCGCGCGCTCCGAACCGCAGGGCCGACTCCACCGCCTTGCGCATCGCGCGACGGAAGGCGATGCGCTTCTCGAGCTGCATGGCCACCGATTCGGCGATCAGCTGCGCGTCGAGCTCCGGCTTCTGGATCTCCTGGATGTTGATGAACACCTCGCGGTTGGTGCGCTTCTGCACCTGCGCCTTGAGCTTGTCCACCTCCGCACCCTTGCGACCGATGATGATGCCCGGCCGGCTGGTGTGGATGTCGATCTTCAGCTTGTTGGCCGCCCGCTCGATCTCCACCTTGGACACACCCGCGTGCGCGAACCGCTTCTTCAGGTCGTCGCGCAGACGGAGATCCTCGTGGAGCAGCTTCGCGTAGTCCTTGTCGGCAAACCAGCGCGAGCGCCAGGTCTTGTTGAACCCGAGCCGGAACCCGTAGGGATGAACCTTCTGGCCCATGCGTCTCTCGTCCTATTCCTGAGTACTGGCGCCCGCGGTCTTGCGCGCGCGCGGCTTGGTGGGGGCCTGCGGGGCCCGGCGGCGCACCGGCCGCTCCGCCACCTGCACCGTGAGGTGCGCCGTGCGCTTCACGACGCGGAAGGCGCGGCCCATCGGGGCCGGGCGCACGCGCTTGAACGAGGTGCCCTGGTCGGCGTAGGCCGCCGACACGTAGAGCCGCTCGACGTCGCCGCCGAACCCCTCGGCCTGCTGCGCGTTGGCGATGGCCGACTTGAGCAGGGTGTGGATGGTCTTGGCCACGCCCTTGGTGGAGAACTTGAGCGTCGCCAGCGCGCCGGTCACGTCCTTGCCACGGATCAGGTCCAGCACCAGCCCGGCCTTCTGGGCCGAGGTGCGGACGCTCTTGGAGGTCGCTGTCGCTTGCACCATGGTGGTCTCCCTACTTCCCGGCCTTCTCGGCCTTGAGGGGATGCCCCTTGAACGAGCGCGTCGCCGCGAACTCGCCCAGCTTGTGGCCGACCATGTTCTCGGTGACGTACACCGGCACGAACTTCTTGCCGTTGTGCACCGCGAGGGTGTGCCCGATCATCTCGGGAATCACCGTCGAGCGCCGCGACCAGGTCTTGACGACCTTCTTCTCGTTGGCAGCGTTCATCGCCTCGATCTTCTCGAGGAGCGGCGTGTCGATGAACGGGCCCTTCTTCAGCGATCTGCTCATGGTTCCGGCCTACTTCTGCCTGCGCGTGACGATGAACGCGTCGGTCGCCTTGCGGTTGCGCGTCTTGTAGCCCTTGGTCGGCACGCCCCACGGCGTCACCGGGTGACGGCCGCCCGAGGTCTTGCCCTCGCCGCCGCCGAGCGGGTGGTCCACCGGGTTCATGGCCACGCCGCGCACGTGCGGGCGCTTGCCCAGCCACCGGCTCCGGCCCGCCTTGCCGATCGACACGTTCTCGTGATCGACGTTGCCCACCTGGCCCACCGTCGCGTAGCACTCCATGTTGACGAGGCGCACTTCGCTCGACGGCATCCGGAGCGTCGCGTACTCGCCTTCCTTGGCCACCACCTGCACCGCGGCCCCGGCGCTGCGCGCCATCTGGCCGCCCTTGCCGGGGCGGAGCTCCACGTTGTGCACCACCGTGCCCAGCGGGATGTTCTTCAGCGGCAGCGCGTTGCCCGGCAGGATGTCGGCCGTGGCGCCCGCCACGATCGAATCGCCCACCTTCAACCCGACCGGATGCAGGATGTAGCGCTTCTCGCCGTCGGCGTAGGTCACCAGCGCGATGCGCGCCGACCGGTTCGGGTCGTACTCGATGGTCGACACCTTCGCCGGGATGTCCCGCTTGTCGCGGCGGAAGTCGATGATGCGATAGGTGCGCTTGTGCCCACCGCCACGCCACCACGACGTGAGCTCACCCTGGTTGTTGCGCCCGCCCGACTTCTTCAGCGGCTCGGTGAGCGGCTTGTACGGCTCGGTGGACGTGATCTCGTCGAAGGTCTGCACCGTCTGGAAACGGCGCCCCGCCGACGTCGGCTTGTACGTGCGAACTGGCATGGGAGTCGTCCTCGCTTACGCGATCTCCAGGATCTCGGGCACCTTCTGGTCGGCCTGCAGGCGAACGTAGGCCTTCTTCCAGTCGCTGCGGCGACCCACGAACCGGCCCTGCCGCTTCAGCTTGCCCCGCACCGCCGCGGTGCGCACGTCGGCCACCTTGGCGCCGAACAGCTGCTCGACGGCGTTCTTGATCTCCACCTTGGTGGCGTCCACGTGCACCTCGAAGGCGAGCACGTTGCCCAGCTCGCGCTGGAGCGTGCTCTTCTCGGTCACGAGCGGCCGGCGGATGACGTCGGTGAGTTTCATGGTTCCTCGTCGATGACCCGGGGCTCGCGCCTCAGGCCAGCGCCTCCTGCAGGCGCGTCAGCGCAGCCTGGCTGGCGATGACCTTCGCGCAGTCCATCACGTCGCGCGCGGTCACCCGGTTGGCCTGCACGAGCTTCACGCCCGCCAGGTTGCGCGTCGACAGCACCAGCGCGTCGGCCGGCGCCACGTCGATCACGAGCGTCTTGCGGGTGTGGCCCAGCCCCTTGAGCAGCCGCGCCGCCTCGCGCGTCTTCGGCTCGCTCACCGCCAGCGCGTCCACCACGACCACCTGGCCGTCGCGCAGCTTGGCCGCCAGGGCATCGCGCAGCGCGCCCCTGGCCATCTTCTTGGGGAAGGCGTAGCCGTAGTCGCGGGGCTGCGGGCCGAGCGTCGTGCCGCCCTTGCGCCAGATCGGGTTGCGCACGTCGCTCACGCGAGCGCGTCCGGTGCCCTTCTGCTTCCACAGCTTCCGACCCGAGCCGGCCACCTCGCCGCGCGTCTTGGTCGCATGCGTGCCACGGCGCTCCTCGGCCTGCTCGTGCCTGACGGCTTCCCAGATCAGGTCCGTGCGCACGCGGTTGCCGAACACCTCGTCACGCAGGTCGAGCGCGCCGACCTTCTGGTTGCTGGTGTTGACGACGTCGAGCTGCATTTACTTCTTCCCCTTCTTCGTCTCGACCTGCGGCACGCGCACCGGCTTGGCCTTGCGGGCCTTCCGGATCAGGACGATGCCGTTGCGCGGTCCGGGCACGGCGCCCTTGATCAGCAGGAGGTGGTTGTCGCCGTCCACCCGCACGATCTTCAGGTTGTGCACCGTCACGCGGTCGTAGCCCATGTGCCCGGCCGCGCGCATCCCCTTGACCACGCGCGACGGGTACGACGAGGCACCGATCGAGCCGGGGGCGCGGTGGAACATCGAGCCGTGCGTCGCCGCGCCGCCGCCGAAGCCGTGGCGCTTGACCACGCCCTGGAAGCCGTGGCCGCGCGAGGTGCCGATCACGTCCACCACCTCGCCGTCGGCGAACAGCGCGCTGGCGAGGACCTCGCTGCCGGCGGTCACGCCGTCACCCGAGATGCCCACCTCGCGCCGCACGCGCGTCGGGGGAACGTTGGCCTTCGCGTAGTGCCCCTGCAGGCCGCGGCTCACCTTGGCCGGCTTGTCCTCGACCAGGCCGATCTGCGCCGCGGCGTAGCCGTCGGTCTGGGCCGTCTTGGTCTGGACCACCACGCAGGGGCCGGCCTTGATCACGGTGACCGGAGTCACGACGCCGTCAGCGCCGAACACCTGCGTCATCCCGATCTTCTTGCCGATGATTCCCGTCACCATCGTTGCGTTCTCACCTTCGGGGTCCGTCCACCGCGGCCGTGCCTGCGCCGCGGTACGCCAACCCCATCGTTGTGGGCCGGGCTCCCAGGAGCCGGCCCTACCAATCTCGCCGGTCCGGAGCGACGGCTACTTGCCGTGTTCCTTGCCGAACGCCTTGATCTCGACGTCCACGCCCGCCGGGAGGTCCAGCTTCATCAGCGCGTCCACCGTCTGCGGCGTCGGCTCGAAGATGTCCACCAGGCGCTTGTGCGTCCGGATCTCGAACTGCTCGCGCGACTTCTTGTCCACGTGCGGCGAACGCAGCACCGTCCACTTGTTCTTCTCGGTGGGCAGCGGCACCGGACCCGCCAGCCGGGCCCCCGTGCGACGCGCCGTGTCCACGATCTCCGTGGTGGACTGATCGAGCACCCGGGCGTCGTACGCCTTGAGGCGGATGCGGATCTTTTCGCCAAATCCAGACATGTGCGTATCTTTCGTGATGGCTTCGGGCTCAGGGCTCAGGGCTCAGGGAGCGTCCTGGCACTGCCGGCGCAGGCCGACCCGGAATGCCTTCCGAGCCGTGAGCCGTGCGCCTCGAGCCGTCCTGTTACTGCAAAATCTCGGTGATCGTGCCCGCGCCCACCGTGCGGCCACCCTCGCGGATGGCGAACCGCAGGCCCTTCTCCAGCGCCACCGGCCCGATGAGCTCGATCTCCATCGTCACGTTGTCGCCCGGCATCACCATCTCGACGCCCTCGGGCAGCTTGGCCACGCCCGTCACGTCCGTCGTCCGGATGTAGAACTGCGGACGATAGCCGTTGAAGAACGGCGTGTGCCGGCCGCCCTCTTCCTTCGTGAGGACGTAGACCTCGCCCTTGAACTTGGTGTGCGGCGTGATCGACCCCGGCTTGGCCAGCACCTGCCCACGCTCCACGGCTTCCTTGTCGATGCCGCGCAGCAGCGCCCCGATGTTGTCGCCCGCCTGGCCCTCGTCGAGCAGCTTCTTGAACATCTCGACGCCGGTCACCACCGTCTTGCGCGTCGGGCCGAAGCCGACAATCTCGATTTCCTCGCCGACCTTCACCTTGCCACGCTCGACACGCCCGGTCACCACCGTGCCTCGGCCCGAGATCGAGAACACGTCCTCGACCGGCATCAGGAACGGCTTGTCGATCTGGCGCTCCGGCAGCGGGACGTAGTTGTCGACCGCCTCCATGAGGTTGTCGATCGTCTTCTCCCACTCCGGGTCGCCCTCGAGCGCCTTGAGCGCCGAGCCGCGCACGATCGGGATCTCGTCACCGGGGAACCCGTAGCTCGAGAGCAGCTCGCGCACCTCGAGCTCCACCAGGTCCAGCAGCTCCGGATCGTCGACCGCGTCCACCTTGTTCAGGAACACCACCAGGTACGGCACGCCCACCTGCCGCGCCAGCAGGATGTGCTCGCGCGTCTGCGGCATCGGGCCGTCGGTGGCCGCCACGACCAGGATGCCGCCGTCCATCTGCGCGGCGCCCGTGATCATGTTCTTCACGTAGTCGGCGTGCCCCGGGCAGTCGACGTGCGCGTAGTGCCGGTTGGCCGTCTCGTACTCCACGTGCGCCGTCGCGATCGTGATGCCGCGCTCCCGCTCTTCCGGCGCGTTGTCGATCGAGTCGAACGACCGGAACGCCACCTTCGGGTTGTGCTTGCTCAGCACCTTGGTGATCGCTGCCGTCGTCGTCGTCTTGCCGTGGTCGATGTGGCCGATCGTCCCGATGTTGACGTGCGGCTTCGAACGATCGAACTTCTCTTTGGCCATTGCGCCTGATCTCCGGTTCTACGCTGCTGCTTCAAGTCCGGCCGGACCCGGGAGCCGGCCCTGCCGCAGCAGGGCCACGTTCCCGAACCCGTCCCTACTGCTTGGTGCCCTGCATGCGGGCGATGACTTCCTCGGCGACGTGGTTGGGCGCCTGCTCGTACCGGTCGAAGTGCATCGAGTACGTGGCGCGGCCCTGGGTGCGCGACCGCAGGTCGGTCGCGTAGCCGAACATCTCCGACAGCGGCACGCGCGAGCTCACGATCTGCGTCCCGCCGAGGTCTTCCTGCGACTGGATGTGGCCGCGGCGGCTCGAGATGTCGCCCATGATGTCGCCCATGAACTCCTTGGGCACCACCACCTCGACGCGCATCACGGGTTCGAGCAGCACCGGCCGCGCCTTCTTGGCCGCGTCCTTGAACGCCATCGAGCCGGCGATCTTGAACGCCATTTCGTTCGAGTCCACGTCGTGGTACGAGCCGTCGTACAGCTCGATGCCGACGTCGTCGATCGGGAAGCCGGCAAGGACGCCCGTCGTCAGGGCTTCCTTGATGCCCTCGTCGATCGGCTTGATGAATTCCTTCGGGATCACGCCGCCGACGATCTTGTTCTCGAACAGGTAGCCTTCGCCCGGCTGGCGCGGCACGAGGCGGATCTTGGCGTGGCCGTACTGGCCGCGACCACCCGTCTGGCGGACGTACCGGCCCTCGCCCTCGGCCGCCATCGTCAGCGTTTCCTTGTAGGCGACCTGCGGCTTGCCGGTGTTGGCCTCGACGTTGAACTCGCGCTTCAGGCGGTCGACGATGATCTCGAGGTGCAGCTCGCCCATGCCCGAGATCACGGTCTGGCCGGTCTGCGTGTCGGTCTTGACCCGGAACGTCGGGTCCTCGGCCATCAGCTTGCCGAGACCGACACCCAGCTTCTCCTGGTCGCTCTTGCTCTTCGGCTCGATGGCCAGCGAGATCACCGGCTCGGGGAAGTCCATCGACTCGAGGATGACCGGGGACTTCTCGTCGCAGATGGTGTCGCCGGTCATGACCGACTTCAGGCCCACCGCGGCGGCGATGTCGCCCGCGTAGACTTCCTTGATTTCCTCACGCTTGTTGGCGTGCATCTTCAGCAGGCGGCCGATGCGCTCGGTCTTGCCCTTGGTGCTGTTGAGCACCGAGGAGCCCGAGGTCATCACGCCCGAGTACACGCGGATGAACGTGAGCTGGCCGACGAACGGGTCGGTCATGATCTTGAACGCCAGGGCCGAGAACGGCGCCTTGTCGTCGGCCGGGCGCTCGAGCACCGACTCGGCGTTGTCGACCGCGATGCCCTTGATCGACGGGATGTCGACCGGCGAGGGCAGGAAGTCCACGACGGCGTCGAGCAGCGGCTGCACGCCCTTGTTCTTGAAGGCCGAGCCGCACAGGACCGGCACGAAGGGCGCCTCGGACCGCTGGTGCACCGACTCGTTGACGCGCTTGCGCAGCGCCGCCCGAATCTCGGCCTCGGTGAGCTCCTCGCCGCCCAGGTACTTCTCGAGCAGCGTGTCGTCGGACTCGCTGGCCTTCTCGAGCAGCTGCTCGCGGTACATCGCGGCCTGCTCCTGGAGGTCGGCCGGGATGTCCTCGAGCACGTAGTCGGCGCCCATCGTCTCGTCCTTGTAGACGACGGCCTTCATCCGGATCACGTCGACGATGCCGCGGAAGCGGTCCTCGGACCCGATCGGGAAGGCGAGCACGCAGGGGTTGCCCTGCAGGCGCGACTTGATCTGCTCCACCGTGCGCTCGAAGTTGGCGCCGATGCGGTCCATCTTGTTGATGAAGCAGATGCGCGGCACGTGGTACTTGTCGGCCTGCCGCCACACCGTCTCGGTCTGCGACTCGACGCCGGCCACCGAGTCGAACACCGCGACGGCGCCGTCGAGCACGCGCAGCGAACGCTCGACCTCGGCCGTGAAGTCGACGTGGCCGGGCGTGTCGATGATGTTGATGCGGTGCTCACGCCAGAAGCAGGTCGTGGCCGCCGACGTGATCGTGATGCCCCGCTCCTGCTCCTGCTCCATCCAGTCCATCGTCGCGGTGCCTTCGTGCACCTCGCCGATCTTGTAGGTGATGCCGGTGTAGAAGAGGATGCGCTCGGTCGTGGTCGTCTTGCCGGCATCGATGTGGGCCATGATGCCGATGTTGCGCGTACGACTGAGAGGTACCTGGCGAGCCATTGTTCGAATACTCGAAAATTAGAAGTGCAATTCTGAAATCTTGAAATTCTGACATTTCAGAATTTCACCACCTGCTACCAGCGGTAGTGGGCGAACGCCTTGTTCGCCTCGGCCATGCGATGCGTGTCCTCACGCTTCTTCACGGCCCCGCCGCGCATGTTGCTGGCATCGAGCAACTCGTTGGCCAGCTTCTCTTCCATCGTCTTGCCGTCGCCACGCGAGCGGGCATACCCGACGAGCCAGCGGATGGCCAGCGAGAGGCGACGGTTGACGTTCACCTCGATCGGCACCTGGTAGTTGGAGCCGCCGACGCGCCGCGACTTCACCTCGAGGCTCGGCTTCGTGTTGTCGATGGCCTTCTTGAAGACCTTGAGGGGCTCCTCGCCGGTCTTCTCCTGGATCATCTCGAAGCTCTTGTAGAGAATCCGCTCCGCGGTGCTCCGCTTGCCGTCACTCATCACCGAGCCGATGAACTTGGTGACCAGCGTGCTGTTGTAGAGCGGGTCGGGCGTGACCTCGCGCTTGGCAATCTCTCGTCTGCGTGGCATCTGACTTCAGCTCCTGCTACGACTTGGGCCGCTTGGCGCCGTACTTGGACCGGCCCTGCCGGCGGTTCGCGACGCCCGTGGCGTCCAGCGTGCCCCGCACGACGTGATAGCGGACACCCGGGAGGTCCTTCACGCGGCCACCGCGAATGAGCACCAGCGAGTGCTCCTGCAGGTTGTGGCCGACGCCCGGGATGTAGGTCGTCACCTCGATCTTGTTCGTCAGCCGCACGCGCGCCACCTTGCGGAGCGCCGAGTTCGGCTTCTTGGGCGTCTGGGTGAACACGCGGACACAGACGCCCCGCTTCTGCGGGCTCTCCTGCAGCGCAGGGCTCTTCGTCTTGTCGATGACCGCCTCGCGGCCCTTGCGAACAAGCTGACTGATGGTCGGCACAGTGACTCCACCTGCACGCGCGCGTCGCTCGAGACGACAGACACGCTTCCGGGCACGCCTCGTCAGGCGTGCCCGTTCGGACTTGCCTCCGTGCCACCGCGACAGCGGCGACACGGCGTCCCGGGCCTGAAAGCCGGCGGACTGCCGGCCTGGCACCCGGGACTGGGTACCCTACGAATTCGAAGTTGTCGCTCGCGGACCACCCGTGGGCGTTCCGCTTGGATGTGCCCGCCAATCCCCACCGCCGGTTCGTGCTCGGCGCCCGGGATCCGGGCCTCACTTCGCGTGACTCGGAGTCAGATAGGGTGTCCTGACCCCGACAAAACCTTGCGAGGCTATCACGACACGGGGAGGGAGTGCAACCCCCGGGCCAGTTCCTCGGCATTACCGCCGGCCGGAGCCCCGAAGGGCGTCTCGGTACGCACGGCGAACGGCCAGTGTAGCACAAGAGACTGCGCCGGCGTCGCTGGTCGGTCGGCCTGCGGCCGTCGGAGCGCACGGCTTCGCGGCTCAGGCCTCAGAGATCACGGCCGACTGCCGACTGCCGACTGCCCACTGCCGACGATGTACGGCTTACGGCTGCTCGGGAGCATCCCCCGATCCAAGGCCGAGGGGCGAATGACGAAGACCGTCAGGATTTCCGCGCGATGACCCGCATGTTCGACGTCCGGCCCGTGACCCAGCGCTGCACCGTGTCCAGTAGCCCATAGACGATCAGCGCCGGCACCGAACGCTCGGAGAGCAGCCCCGACGCCCAGCGCCATCGCGGCCGGTCACGCACCACGTTCTGCAGTGTGTGGGCCCAGATGAACGGGCTCAGCAGGTACTCGGCCCGCTCCACCGCGAGTCCCTGTTGTTCGAGCAGGCCCGCCAGCGACTCGCGGGTGTACAACGACCAGTGCCTCGGGCAGTGCCACCCGCCCCATCGGTCCCGGGCCACCCAGTCGCGGTCCCACGACCCCACCGACGGGGTCTCGATCAACAGGCGTCCACCAGGAGCGAGCAGGGCCGCCGCCCGCGCCACGCAGGCCCTGGGATCGGCCAGGTGCTCGATCACCTGGTTCATGATGATGAGGTCCACCGACCCTGCCGGCCAGGCGAGTGCCTCGAACTGCGCGCAGACCATCTCGAGGCCCGTGCGCCGGAGCGCCGCGCACGCCTCCTCCGAGATGTCCACCCCGACGACCCGCCAGCTCGGGTCGCCGTCGGCCTTGATCGCCTGCAGCAACTGCCCCTCGCCGCAGCCGACCTCCATCACCGTCGCCCCCGGCGCCAGCCACCGCCGCAGCATCCGCACCCGGCTGCCCTGCACCAGCCCGCGCAGCCGCGTCGTGACCGGCCCGAGGAAGGCCGCATACCGGTAGTACGACGGCGGGTAGATGATCCCCAGCGTCTCTGGCGCCGGCCGGTTGCGCAGGTACGTCAGCCCGCACGCGCGGCACTGCACGAACACGAACTCGTTGTCGCAGGTGGCGAACTCGTGGTCGCGCGACCGGCCGACCTCGTCGGCCTCGCGACTGCCGCAGGTGCTGCAGGCGGCCTCGATCGTCGGAATCAGCATCAGGCCGCCGCCCGCCGCTGCCGGGCGCGCGCATCGGCGAGCACCCCGCGAATGGTCCCGAGGATCGACCGCGACGTCATGCCGGGCTGCAGGTAACCCGTCTCGGTCAGGTGCTCGCGGACGCGCGGGAGGTGGCAGGCCGGCACTTGCGGGAACAAGTGGTGCTCGACGTGCAGGTTCATGTTCAACGTGTAGAAGAACAGCCGGTCGACCGGGTTGGGCAGGTGCGACCGCACCGAGCACTCGCCCTCGTGGCGGAACACGTGCACGTGCTCGCAGAATGCGCGAATGCGGCTGAAGAAGAGGCCGAAGGTCGCCGCCGTCGCCGGGTAGGCCAGCACCAGCCAGGGTCGCCGCCCGCCCGCCGTGGCCAGCAGCGCAATCAGCAGCTGGACCACCACGATCGCGCCCAGCTGCGCGGCCGGCGACACGATCGGCACGTGTCGACGCGCCGGCGCGTCCCCGCCTGCCGACGAGGCCGCTGCCGCCGGGCGCGCGACGATGCCGCGCAGCGCAGCCAGGCCCATGCGCGCCGCCTGCACGCCCAGCAGCGGCTTCAGCAGGTGTGCCACCAGGCTGGCCGGGGAGGCATCCTGCAGCGTGAGGTAATCGGACTCTTCCCCGTCCTCGTCGGTGCCGCAGTGGCGGTGGTGCTGCCAGTGCAGCCGGCAGAACGCGTCGTAGCTCGTGATCAGGAAGCCGCTCGCCACCAGTCCCACCGCGTCGTTGAGCCGCTTCCGCCTGAACAGGGTGCGGTGACAGCACTCGTGCATCAGGATCGTGAGCTTGTAGACGTACGCGCCGATCACCGGGACGACCGGCGCGATCGCCACCGGTCCCCAGCGGTCGATCAGCCACGGCAGCGACGCGATGCCGGCCAGGAGCACGCCGAACAGCGCGGCGACGCCGCGCCAGCCGAAGGCATCGACCGGTTCGTACCAGGCGCGGGGCACGCGCAGGCCCGCCGGCTTCACGAGGCCGTGCACGTAGGTGACCCCGGGCGGGGGTGGCAGCGCGGGCACGTCGGCCCTACTTGCCGCCGCCGAACGCATCGGCCGGCACCGCAGGGTTCACCTGCACCGTCTTC
Source organism: Luteitalea sp. TBR-22 (assembly GCF_016865485.1). Taxonomy (NCBI): domain Bacteria; kingdom Pseudomonadati; phylum Acidobacteriota; class Vicinamibacteria; order Vicinamibacterales; family Vicinamibacteraceae; genus Luteitalea; species Luteitalea sp. TBR-22. The sequence continues at coordinate 4,541,277 of NZ_AP024452.1, forward strand.
ACCGTCACCTTCTGCGCCACCGCACCGCCCACCGACGACGTGCGGGCGTGCGGCACCGTGAGGCCGCCGTCGGCGCGGTAGTCGTGATACTCGGTCAGGACGTCGGCCGGCGCGCCGGTCGGCCCCGTGCCGCGCGCGAGCAGGCTCCGGATCTGCCCGGTCTTCGGGTCGATCCCGAGCGTCATGGCGTCGCCCTCGACCTCCACGCGGACGAGCGACACCGCGGTGTCGCCGACCTTGCCCTCGCCGGCGACGGCGGCCTTGAAGCCGGGCTGCCCGCGCCGCTGCAGCAGGAAGATCGGCGAGCGCTGGATCTGCTTCAGCATCGACGTGCGCTGCGCCTCGGGCAGCGGCATCGACCCCTGCGGCCCGCCGTCGACGCTGCCGCTCGCGCCCGCGATCTTCATCGTCATGGCGCCCATCGGCGTGACCAGTTCCTGCCGGACGCGATCGGGCGGCACGACGAGCACCGTCGACTGCAGCTCGATCTCGCCCTGCGGCGTCGTGGCCGTCACCGTGGTCTCCTCGCGGTACGCCTTCACGCCATCGATCGCGGCCGCGCCGCCCATCGCCTCGACCGCCTTGCCCACGAGCGCCTTGCCGGCCTCCTCCGCGCCAGCGGCTGCCGCGCCGGTCGGCGCCGGGGCGGCCGACGACGGCGGCTCCGGAATCGAGATGTCGAGGGTCTTGACGGCGCCGAACGTGCTCAGCGGCTTGTCGCGCCCCTCGGTCGGCCCGACGACGAGGATCGCGAACTGCTCGGGCTTGATGTACTGCTTCGCCACGCGCGCCGTGTCGGCCGCGGTGACCTTCTCGATGCCGGCGCGGTAGCGCTCGAGCCAGTCGGTCGGCAGCCCGTAGTACTCGTAGACCACGTGCTGGCCGAGCACCTGCTCGGAGGTCGCCGAGTTGAAGATGAAGGAGTTGAGGATCGACTGCCTGGCGCGGGCGATCTCGGCCTCGGTCGGCGGCTCGCTGATGATTCGCCTGGCCTCGGCGACGAGCGTCTCGATCGTCTCGGCCGTCGTGGACGTCTTGGTGCTCGTGGCCATCGAGAACGGCGCGACGCGCGTGTAGCCGCTGCCGACCGAGCCGCCCACCGAGTAGGCCAGCCCCTTCTCGGTACGCACCTTCGAGAAGAGGCGCGACGTGAAGCTCCCGCTCAGCACCTCGTTGAGCACCTGCACCGGGTAGTAGTCCGGGTGCGTGCTCTTGAGCGTGCCCATGTGGCCGATGCGGATCGACGACTGCGCCACGTCGCTCTTGACGGCCTCGTACACGCCGGGCGCCGACTGCGGGCGCGGGTCGGGGAAGGTGATGGTCGCCTTCGGCCCGCGATTCCAGCTGCCGAACACCTTCGTGATCGCGGCGAGCGCATCGGCCTGCGTGACGTCGCCGTGCACGGCGATGATCGTCTGCTCGGGATGCAGGTACCTGCCGTGCCAGGCCACGAGGTCGTCGCGGGTGATCGCCTGCACCGACGCGTACGTCACCTCCCGGGCGAACGGCGTGTCGGCCCCGTACATCAGCTCGCGGAACTCCCGGCTGGCGATGCTGCCCGGGTCGTCGTTCTGCCGCGCGATCGAGGCCTCGATGCCACGCCGGGCCACCTCGAGACGCGCCGGGTCGAAGCGCGGCGTGCGCAGCACGTCGGAGAACACCTGCAGCACCTCGACCCAGTCCTGCTTCAACGCGCTCATCCCCGCCGTGCCCGCGTCGTCGCCGATGCCGGTCTCGATGGACGCCGCGCGGTCCTCGAGGTAGCGATCGAGCGCGTCGGGGGCGAGCGCCACCGTGCCGCCGGCACGCATCTGCGAGCCGGTGAGGCTGGCCACGCCGACCTTGTCGGCCGGTTCGAGCAGCGAGCCGGTGCGGAAGCGGGCCGAGACGCTCACCAGCGGCAGCTCGTGGTCCTCCATCACCAGCACCACGAGGCCGTTGGGCAGCACCGTGCGGGTCGGCTTGGGCAGGGCGAAGGCGGGCAACGCCGGGTACTTCAACTGGTCGATCGTGGTGGCCACCTGCGCGCCGGCCGGCAACGGTGCCGCGGCGACGAGGGCCCATGCGGCGAGCGCCGCGCAGACAGGGGTGCGGTTCATCGCGTGCCTCCCGTGGCCGTGGCGGCCTCGTTCTCGAGACGTGCGACGGTGCGATTGGACGCCTTGAACACCTCGGTCGCCACCCGGCGGATGTCGGCCTTGGTCACGGCCTCGGCGCGCTCGATGTAGCGGAAGATGTCGCGCCAGTCGCCCGTGAGCGTGTGGTAGGTGACCAGCTGCGACGCCAGGCCGCTGTTGCTGTCGAGCGAGCGGATCAGGTCGGCCTTGGCGCGTGTCTTGAAGCGCGCCAACTCGTCGTCGGTGACGTCCTCGGTCGCCATGCGCGTCAACTCCGCCCGCAGCGCCTCGGCCACCTTGTCGTTGCTCACGCCGCGCGCCGGCACGGCCAGCGCCAGGAACAGGTGCGGGTACTTGACGCCGGGCAGCCCGCCGCCGACCTGCGCCTGTACCGCGACCTTCTGCTTCTCGACCAGCGAGACGTACAGCCGCGAGGTGCGGCCGCGCCCGAGGATCTCGGCGATGGCGTCGTACACCGCGTCGTCGGGATGCAGCGCCGACGGCTTGTGGTAGCCCTCGATGTAGAACGGCTGCGACTTCTCGCGCAGCGTCACGGTGAGTTCCGCCGTCTGCGGCGGCTCGATGGTGCGCAGGGGCGCAGGCTTCTCGCCCTTCGGCAGGCGTCCGAAGTAGCGGTCGAGGATCGGGATGATCTCGGCCGCCTTCACGTTGCCGACGATGGCGGTGACCATGTTGGCCGGCACGTAGTAGGTGCGGAAGAACCGCTCGGCGTCGGTCATCGTGAAGCGCTGCAGGTCGCTCATGTACCCGACCGTCGGCTGCTTGTAGGGATGGGCGAGGAACGCCGTCGCGAGCATGCGCTCGATCAGCCGGCCGATCGGCTGGCTCTCGGTGCGCTGGCGCCGCTCCTCCATCACCACGTCGCGCTCCTTGTAGAACTCGCGGAACACCGGGTGGAGGAACCGCTCGGACTCGAGGTAGGCGAACAGCTCGAACTTGTTGGTCGGCAGCGAGTAGTAGTACGTCGTCGCCTCGGCGCTGGTGCTCGCGTTGAGCCCCACGCCGCCCTCGCGCGACACCGCGTCGTCGAAGGCGTTGGGCACGACGAAGGCCTGCGCCGCCGCTTCCTTCTCCTTGAAGGCTTTCAGCAGGCGGTCGATCTCGGCCTGGTCCGGCTTGAGGGCGGCGCGGGCGCGCTCGTAGGCCTGGTAGGCGGCCTCGAGTTCCTTCAAGGCCGCCTCTTCCTTCGCGAAGTCGGTCGTGCCGAGGCGCGGCGTGCCCTTGAAGGCCATGTGCTCGAACATGTGCGCCAGGCCGGTGATGCCCGGCACTTCCTGCGCCGAGCCGACGTCGACCCGCGTGGCGAACGAGAACACCGGCGCCCCTGGACGCTCGAGGATCAGAAACGTGTAGCCGTTGGGCAGCGTGTGCACCGTGAGGCGCTTCTCGAAGGACGCCAGGTCCTGCGCTCGGGTCGGTCCGGCGGCTGCCAGGACCGACACCGCCACGGCGGCGCAGACCCCGCGCCACCCTCGGAGGCTCGACTGCATCTGTGACTCTCCCATCAGGGGACCGTGACGATCCCGGACCTATTATGACGACCGCCGCTCGGGTTGGGTCGCCCGGTCATGCGGTCCGGGGTGTGGCATCGTTACGCCCTGTATGGGGCGAAGGCCCCGCCTCTGCCATGACGGCCCAGCATCCGGTTCGCATCAGCCATTACGAGATCCAGCGCGTCCTCGGCCAGGGCGGCATGGGCCTCGTGTACCTGGCGCTCGACCCGGGCCTGCAACGCCAGGTGGCCCTGAAGGTGCTCCGCGCCGACAGCGACGACCATCGCGAACGCTTCCGCCGGGAAGCCCGCATCGTGGCGCGGCTACAGCACCCCAACATCGTCCAGATCTACGCCGTCGGCGAGCACGAGCAGCAGCTCTTCATCGCCATGGAATACATCGACGGCGAGCCGCTCTCCGAGGGGCTGCGCCGGCGGGCGCCGTGGAGCCTGCAACGCCGCCTCATGATGGCCGCCGACCTCTGCGCCGGGCTCGCCTTCGCGCACCGCGCCGGCGTCGTGCACCGCGACGTGAAGCCGTCCAACCTCATGGTGGCCAACGGCTCCGGCACCGTGCGGCTGCTCGACTTCGGCATCGCCCGCGGCGCCGATTCGCTCGCCACCATGGGGCTGACCCAGCACGGCAACATCGTCGGCACCTTGAACTACATGTCGCCCGAGCAGATCACCGGGCAGCCGCTCGACCACCGCAGCGACATCTTCGCCGTCGGCGCCGTGCTCTACGAACTGCTCGCCTACCGGCAGGCCTTCCCCGGCGACAACCTCGCCACCCTCACCTACCGCATCGTCCACCTCGGCCCCGACCCGCTCCGCACGCTGCAGCCCGACCTCGATCCTGCCCTGTACGCCGTCGTCGAGCGCGCCATGGCGCGCCAACCGGAGGACCGCTATCCGCACCTCGAAGCGCTGCGGACCGACCTGCTCGGCGTCGTGTCGCGACTCGACCCGGCAGCGGCCGGCGGGCTGGCCGGCCAGGGGGCACCAGGCACGGGGGCCACGCCACAGCCGGTCATCTGGTCGCGGGCCCTCGACCCGACCGTCCTCGCCGACACGCCGGGATCGCCGCGATCCACCGCCGCCCTCGCCGAGACCGAGACAGAGACGGCACTCAGCCAGGACACTGGCAGGCGGCGCACGTGGCCTCGCGTGGCGGCGATTGGCAGCCTGGTGGCCGCGGGCGCGTTGGCCGCCTGGGTCACGGTGGGCCGGGGCGGGGCGCCCGCCCCTGACCGGCCGGGTGCGGGGGGCACGGACGGGGGCGGGACGGTGACGCGGCCAAACGACCCGATTCCCGAAGCGCCCCGCCCGGGTCGGGACGCGCCTCCCGTCGTCGCGATACGGCCGGAGCCGGGTGCGATTGATGATCCTGCCCCGCGTGCCGGAGAACGGACGCCCGAGAGGAACGCGCGCGGCGAACCGCCTCCAATCCGTCCCGACCGGCGCAAGGACGACACGCCCCCGGACTCCGGGCGTCAGGTGGGCGGAGGCTCCGGCAGTGTGACGCCGCCGACCGACTTCTCCTCCCTGCCGCCTGTCCAGCCGGGACAGCCGCCCGCGACGGAGGGCCCGGGGCCGTTACGCGGCGCCGACAGCGGGGGCGCTGCGGCAGGAACGGCGGCCCTGCCGCCGGTCGTCACCGGGCCGAGCGACGAGGACCAGGTGCAGTCGGTGCTGGCACGCTGGGCGCGTGCTTACGCCGCCCGCGACGCGCGCGGCGTGGACGAGGTGCAACCCGGCACCGCCGGCACGCTCGAGAAGCAGTTCGCCGCCCTGTCGCGCGTCGACGTGACGCTGTCGGGCTGCCGCATCGACGTGCAGGGGCCGCGCGCCAGCGCGGAGTGCGGCGAGCAGTTCACCGCCGAGACACGCTTCGGCGGCAAGCCGACCAGCGAAGCGCGGCGCCGGTCGTTCGTGCTCGACAAGACGTCGGGCACGTGGCGCATCACCGCCGCGCGCATCGTCCGGTGAGGCCGGGACGCCGGCGAGGCCGGTCTTCCTCCCGGCCTGGCGCGGCGCTCCAGCCCACCCCCTCAGAACGTGTAATCGAACCCGATCGTCGTGGTGATGCGGCTGCGCAGTCCGCCATCGGTCACCGGCAGGAGGAGGTGCGCCGACACGAGGCCCCGCGATCCCACGTTGATCTTCGTGCCCAGGGCGACGAGGCCGAGGGTGAGTGAGCCCGACCGGGCCTGGAACTCGCGGAACGAGGGCGACTGCAGGGCCGGCGACAGGATCGGTTGTCCCTGCGGCGTGTACGTGAAGGATCGCTCTCCCACGTCGAGGCGCCCGACGTCGAGCAGGGTGCGGCCCATGAACTCGCCGAGCAGCGTCACGCGGTCGGATGCGGCGTATTCGAGCCCGCCGTTGAAGTGGAACTCGTCGGGAGGCGTGGCGGCCGGCAGCAGCGACGAGGCGAGCACCGGGTCGTCACCGATGTAGTTGGCCACATCGGTGCTGCCACTGAAGGTGTAGCCGACGTTGACGTGCTGGGCGAAGCGGTCAGTGCCGGTCGAGACGACGGCGCCGAGGCGCGCCTGCGCGGCGCCGGTGCCGAGCAGGTTGCTGGCGTCGCCGGTCGGCAACCGCAGGTCGAGGGTGGCTGCGATGCCCTGTGCGCCGCGCTGCCGCAGGTTGTACTTGCTGCGCAGGATGATGTCGCCGAGGCCGCTGGCGCTGCGGGCGTCGGTGAAGGTGCGCCGCGACACGTCGCTGCCGGTCTGGAAGGTGTGCACCAGCGGCTGGAATGCCGTGCCGAGGCGCACGATCTCGGCGTCGGCCGTCGCCTCGAGGTCGACGCGCATCACCGGCACCGCGATGCCGACGTCCCAGCGCGAGGTCACGCCATAGGTGGCGAAGAAGGCGGCGATGTCGGTCGACGCCTTGATCGAGGTCCGCACCGTCACGATGTCGGACTCGAAGCCGGGGTTGAGCAGGTTGCCGTCGCCGGTGGCCTGCAGCCCGACCTGCGCCGGGCAGCAGTCGTTGTGCGGCAGCAGGAACTGGATGGAGCCGTCGTCGAGCGACTGCCCCTCGAACTGGTCGTACGACGTGTGCTGGTAGGTCGCGCCCGCCGAGAAGCGCCCCTTGCCGACGGTGAGGGACCGTTCGCCGAACGACGGCCCGAAGCTGCGCGTGGCGCGCGCCGGCAGGCCGGTGGTTTCGTCGAGCGTGAACGAGAACGCGCCGCTCGAGTTGCCGATCGGGAACGTCGCGAACTGGGTGGCCAGCAGGCGGTTGAAGTTGAGCACCACTTCGGCGGCGTCGACCTGGAAGCCGCGGCCCGACCGCGGGTCGGTGCCGACGTACAACTCGTTGAGTGGCGTGAAGTGCGCGTCGTGCGGCACCGGCGTCCCGGCGTCGAGCCTGATGCCGCCGAGGATCAGGTTCGGCAACAGCCCGGCCACGCCGGCAGGCGCCTGCGCGCCCACCGGCGCAGCCTGCAGGCACAACGCGGCCGTGAGCACGACCATCGTGGTCTGCTTGAGCATTCTGGGTGTCCTCCCGTGTAGTCGTCAACGCGGCCGGGGGCGGACGCGAACAGCAGCTCTGCGTTTTTCGGCCACGCGGTGCCGTGTGGCTTCCCGGGGCTGGGGCTGGGGGATTGGGGAGAACAGGAACTCGAAGCGGCCATTCGGCTCCCAGCGCCCAGTTCCTGCTGCTGCTCTGAACTCCCCGAACGACAACGGGCGGGACTCCCGTGTGGAAGCCCCGCCCGTCGCGTGTCCGGCCGCCGGCTCGGAAGAGCCGGCCCTCCTCGTTACTCGACCACTTCGCCCCGTTCGCGGTCGAGCAGGTCGTCCGCGTCGGACAGGTAGTCGAGATCGCGCTCGAGTTCCGCATCCTCCGGGGACGGCGGCGGCGGGGGCGGCGGCGCATCCGACGGGATGTGCACGTTGCCGTAGGCGTAGAAGCCCGTGCCCGCCGGAATCAGGCGGCCCATCGTGACGTTCTCCTTCAGGCCGCGCAGCGTGTCGACGCGCCCGGAGATGGACGCCTCGGTGAGCACGCGCGTGGTCTCCTGGAAGGAGGCCGCCGAGATGAACGAGTCGGTCGAGAGCGAGGCCTTGGTGATGCCGAGCAGCATCGGCCGGCCCTTGGCCGGGACGCCGCCTGCCGTCACCACGCGCTCGTTCTCCTCGATGAACCGGAAGCGGTCCACCACGTCGTCGATCAGGAACTCGGTGTCGCCGACATCCTCGATCTTCACCCACCGCATCATCTGGCGAACGATGACCTCGATGTGCTTGTCGTTGATGTTGACGCCCTGCAGGCGGTAGACCTCCTGGATCTCGTTGACCAGGTACTTCTGCAGTTCCCGCTCGCCGAGCACCGCGAGGATGTCGTGCGGGTTGCTCGGGCCGTCCATCAGCTGCTCGCCCGCCCGGACGCGATCGCCGTCCTGGACGTTGACGTGCACGCCACGGGGCAGGCTGTACTCCCGCGGCTCGCCGCCCTCTTCCTCGGGGACGATCATGACCTTGCGCTGGCCCTTGACGATGCCGCCGATCTTGACGATGCCGTCGATCTCGCTGATGACGGCCGCCGCCTCGCGGGGCTTGCGGGCCTCGAACAGTTCCACCACGCGCGGCAGACCGCCCGTGATGTCCTTGGTCTTGGTCGTCTCGCGGGGGATCTTCGCGAGCACGGCGCCCGGGGTCACCGCATCGCCGTCCTCCACCATGAGGTGGGCGTGCGACGGGATGTGGTACTTCCGGAGCACCTTGCCATCGAGGTTGCGGATCTCGACCAGCGGCTGCTTCTTCTCGTCGATGCCCTCGATGATGATCCGGCGCGACATGCCCGTGACCTCGTCCACCTCCTCGTGGACGGTGACGTCGGGGATGATGTCCTTGAACTTCACCGTGCCCGCCTCCTCCGTGAGGATGGAGAACGTGAACGGATCCCATTCGAGGAGCACCTGGCCGGGCTCGATCTTCTGGCCGTCGGTGACGCGCAGGCGGGCGCCGTAGATCACCTGGTAGTGCTCCACGTCGCGTCCCTTGTTGTCGCGCACCACGAGGCTGCCGTTGCGGTTCATCACGACCATGTCGCGGATGCCGCCCTCGACACCGGTCTCGACGGCCGAGATGTTCTCGAACCGCACGGTACCGGCGTGGCGTGACTCCTGCGTCGACTGCTCGGAGATGCGGGAGGCCGTGCCACCGATGTGGAACGTGCGCATCGTGAGCTGCGTGCCGGGCTCGCCGATCGACTGCGCGGCCACCACGCCGACGGCCAGGCCCATCTCCACCATGCGCCCGGTCGCGAGGTCGCGGCCGTAGCACTTGGCGCACACGCCGCGCCGGCTGGCGCAGGTGAGCACGGAGCGGATCTTGACCATCTCGATGCCCGCTTCCTGGACCACCGTGGCGAGATCCTCGGTGATCTCCTCGCTGGCCTTCACCAGCACCTCGCGGGTGATCGGGTCGATGACGTCCTCGAGCGTGACGCGGCCGATGATCCGGTCGCGCAGCGGCTCGATCGTCTCGCCGGCCTCGACGATCGGCCGGGCCTCGATGCCGTCCATCGTGCCGCAGTCGGTCTCGTGGATGATGACGTCCTGCGCCACGTCGACCAGCCGGCGGGTGAGGTAACCCGAGTCGGCGGTCTTGAGCGCCGTGTCGGCCAGGCCCTTGCGCGCGCCGTGCGTCGAGATGAAGTACTGGAGAACGGTCAGCCCTTCACGGAAGTTCGACTTGATCGGCGTCTCGATGATCTCGCCCGACGGCTTGGCCATCAGGCCGCGCATGCCCGCCAGCTGGCGGATCTGCTGCTTGGAACCACGGGCGCCCGAGTCGGCCATGATGTAGACCGGGTTGAAGGAGCTGCCCGATCGGTCGCGCTCCTCCATCTCGCCGAACATCTTGTCGGCGATCTTCTCGGTGGCGTCCGACCAGAGGGCGATCACCTTGTTGTAGCGCTCGCCGTTGGTGATGGCGCCTTCCTGGTACTGCTGCTCGACCTTGATCACCTCCGCCTCGGCGTGGTTGACCAGCTCGGCCTTCACCGACGGGATGATCAGGTCGTTGATGCCGATCGACAGGCCCGACCGCGTCGCGTACGTGAAGCCGAGCGTCTTCAGGCTGTCGAGCATCTGCACGGTCTTCTCGAGACCGAAGTGCAGGTAGCAGTACTGCACCGCCTGCTGCAGGCCCTTCTTCTTCAGCAGGCCGTTGATGAACGGCATCTCGGGCGGCAGCGAGCTGTTCCAGATCACGCGGCCGACGGTGGTGTTGATGATGCGGCGCTCCACCGTGTGCAGCGGCGTGTGCAGCACGGCCTGGTCGTCGCGGGCGACGGTCAGGTCGATCAGGTCGCCGCTGTAGCGCAGGCGGATCGGCGTGAGCGTCTCGAGTTCGCCGTTCTCCAGCGCCAGCACCACGTCGTCGAGGTTGGCAAACAGCCGGCCCTCGCCGATCGCCCCGGTCTTCGACTTGGTCAGGTAGTAGCACCCGAGCACGATGTCCTGCGACGGCACGGCGATCGGCGCGCCGTTGGCCGGGCTCAGGATGTTGTTGCTCGAGAGCATCAGCACCGAGGCCTCGATCTGCGCCTCGGGCGACAGCGGGATGTGCACCGCCATCTGGTCGCCGTCGAAGTCGGCGTTGAACGCCGTGCAGACGAGCGGGTGGATGCGGATCGCCTTGCCTTCCACCAGCACCGGCTCGAAGGCCTGGATGCCGAGGCGGTGCAGCGTCGGGGCGCGGTTGAGGAGCACCGGGTGCTCCTTGATGCACTCCTCGAGCACGTCCCACACCTCGGACCGCTGCTCCTCCACCATCTCCTTGGCCTGCTTGATGGTGGCGACCAGCCCGCGCTCCTCGAGCTTGTTGTAGATGAACGGCTTGAACAGCTCGAGCGCCATCTTCTTCGGCAGGCCGCACTGGTGGAGCTTCAGCTCCGGCCCGACGACGATGACCGAACGGCCCGAGTAGTCGACGCGCTTGCCGAGCAGGTTCTGGCGGAACCGGCCCTGCTTGCCCTTCAGCGTGTCCGACAGCGACTTGAGCGGGCGGTTGTTGGCCCCGCGCAGCACGCGGCCGCGACGCCCGTTGTCGAACAGCGCATCGACCGCTTCCTGAAGCATGCGCTTCTCGTTGCGGATGATGACGTCGGGCGCCTTGAGCTCCATCAGCTTCTTCAACCGGTTGTTGCGGTTGATGACGCGACGATAGAGATCGTTGAGGTCGGAGGTCGCGAAGCGGCCACCGTCGAGCGGCACGAGCGGGCGCAGCTCGGGCGGGATCACCGGGATCACGTCCAGGATCATCCACTCCGGGCGGTTGCTGCTCTTGCGGAACGCGTCGACCACCTTGAGGCGCTTGGCGTACTTCTGGCGCTTCTGGATCGACTGCTCGGTCTTCATCTTCTCGCGCAGTTCCACCGCGAGGGTCTCGATGTCGACGTTGCGGAGCAGGCTCTTGATCGCCTCGGCGCCCATCTGCGCCGTGAACGCCGTGAAGCCGTACTCCTCGCGCGCCTTGCGGTACTGGTCCTCGTTGAGCAGCTCGTTCTGCTTGAGCTCGGTGTCACCCGGCTCGATGACCACGTACGCCTCGAAGTAGAGGACGCGCTCGAGGTCGCGCAGCGAGATGTCGAGGAGGTGCCCGATGCGGCTGGGCAGCCCCTTGAAGAACCACACGTGGCTGACCGGCGTGGCCAGCTCGATGTGCCCCATCCGCTCGCGGCGGACACGGGCCTGGGTCACCTCGACGCCGCACTTGTCGCAGATGACGCCGCGGTGCTTCATCCGCTTGTACTTGCCGCAGAGGCATTCCCAGTCGGTGACCGGTCCGAAGATCCGGGCACAGAACAGGCCATCCCGTTCCGGCTTGAACGTGCGGTAGTTGATCGTCTCGGGCTTGGTGACCTCACCGTAGGACCACTGCCGGATCTTGTCTGGCGAGGCCAGGCTGATCCGGATCGAGTCGAAGTCGGCGGTCAGGGTGCCCTTGGTCGAGAAGTCTGGTCTCATGGTGCGTTACACCCCCTGCCCCACGGGCTCGAGCGGGGCCGGTTCCTCGGCCACCACCGGTGCGGGCCGGGCCCGCAGCTTGACGAGTTCCACGTCGAGGCACAGGGCCTGGAGTTCGCGGATGAGGACGTTGAACGATTCGGGCAGCCCCGGCGTGAAGCTGGCGTCGCCCTTGACGATCGCTTCGTAGATCTTGGCGCGACCGGTCACGTCGTCGGACTTGGCCGTCAGCAGTTCCTGCAGGATGTGCGCGGCGCCATACGCCTCGAGCGCCCACACCTCCATCTCGCCGAACCGCTGGCCGCCGAACTGCGCCTTGCCGCCCAGCGGCTGCTGGGTGATCAGCGAGTACGGCCCGATCGACCGCGCGTGGATCTTGTCGTCGACCAGGTGCGACAGCTTGAGCATGTAGATGTAGCCGACGGTCACCTTCTGCTCGAACTGCTGCCCGGTCATGCCGTCGAACAGGACGGTCTTGCCCTGCTGGGGCAGCCCGGCCAGCCCGAGGTACTGCTGGATCTCGTCCTCCTTCGCGCCGTCGAACACCGGCGTCGCGAAGTGCACGCCCTCGCGGAGCGTGCTCGTGAAGGCCGCCACGTCCTCCATCGTGCCGGTCGCGACGACCTGCTTGACGCGATCGGAGTTCGGGAACACGGTCGACAGCCGCGCCTTGACCTCCTCGATCGCCCGCTGATCCTTCACCATCGCGTCGAGCTGCTCGCCGATGCCGTGCGCGGCCCACCCGAGGTGGGTCTCGAGGATCTGCCCGACGTTCATACGCGAGGGCACGCCGAGCGGGTTCAGCACGATCTCCACCGGACGGCCGTCCGGCAGGTACGGCATGTCCTCTTCCGGCAGGATGCGCGCGATCACGCCCTTGTTGCCGTGCCGGCCGGCCATCTTGTCGCCCACCGACAGCTTGCGCTTCATGGCGACGTAGACCTTGACCAGCTTGATCACGCCCGGCGGCAGCTCGTCGCCGCGGCGGATCTTCTCCTTCTTCTCCTCGAAGACCTCGCGCGTCACCTCGACCTGCCGGTCGGTGCGTTCCTCGATCTCGCGCAGCGCGTCCTCGACCCGCGGGTCGCTGGCCTCGATGCGGGCCCGCACCAGCGACAGGAACGGCACGTCGTGCATCAGCTCGCGCGTCAGCACCGTGCCCTTCTTCACCAGCCGCTGCTGGCCGTGCTGGTCGAACAGGTCGGTGCGGAGCGTCTGCCCGTCCAGCAACGCCATCACGCGCTTCTTCACCTCGTCGTGAAGGATGCGGATCTCGTCCTGGAGGTTCTTCTCCATCATCTCGAGCTCTTCGGCCTCGATGGCCTTGGCCCGGTCGTCCTTCTCGATGCCCTTGCGCGAGAAGATCTTGACGCCGACGATGATGCCCTCGATGCCCGGCGGGCAGGTCAGCGACGCGTCCTTCACGTCGCCGGCCTTCTCGCCGAAGATGGCGCGCAGCAGCTTCTCTTCCGGCGTGAGCTGCGTCTCGCCCTTCGGCGTCACCTTGCCGACGAGGATGTCGCCCGGCTTGACGTAGGCGCCGATGCGGATGATGCCGCTCTCGTCGAGGTCGCGCAGGTAGTTCTCGCCGACGTTGGGGATGTCGCGCGTGATCTCCTCGGGCCCGAGCTTGGTGTCGCGGGCTTCGATCTCGAACTCCTCGATGTGGATGGAGGTGTAGTAGTCCTCCTTGACCAGCTTCTCGGAGACGAGGATGGCGTCCTCGAAGTTGTAGCCGCGCCACGGCATGAACGCGACCAGCACGTTGCGGCCGAGCGCCAGCTCGCCCATCTCCGTGCACGGCCCGTCGGCCAGCACCTGCCCGCGCAGCACCTTCTGGCCCTGGCGGACGATCGGGCGCTGGTTGATGCAGGTGTTCTGGTTGGACCGCTTGAACTTGATCAGGTTGTAGATGTCGGCGCCCATCTCGCTCGACACCTGGTCGCCGTCGACGCGCACGACGATGCGCTGGCTGTCGACGTAGTCCACCACGCCGGCGCGGCGCGCCAGCGTCACGGCGCCGGAGTCGCGGGCGGTGATGTACTCCATGCCCGTGCCCACGTACGGGGCCTTGGCGCGGAGCAGCGGCACGGCCTGGCGCTGCATGTTGCTGCCCATCAGCGCGCGGTTCGCGTCGTCGTTCTCGAGGAACGGGATGAGCGAGGCCGCCACCGACACCAGCTGCTTGGGCGAGACGTCGATGAACTGGATGGTCTCGCGCGGCGCAAGGATGAAGTTGCCGGCCTGGCGCGCGTTGACGCGCTCGGCGACGAACTGCCCGTCGGGCCCGACCTCGGCGTTGGCCTGCGCGATGATGTACTGGTCCTCCTCCCACGCCGAGAGGTAGAACGGGTGCGGCTCGACCTCGAGCTCCTTGTGCGCCTTCCTGACGGCCGCCGCCTCGTCGGCCCGCACCACCGCCCCGGCCTCGAGCTTGCCGGCGCCGACCGTGACCTTCACGTAATCGACGACGAACCCGTTCTCGACCTTGCGGTACGGCGACTCGATGAAGCCGAACTCGTTGATGCGCGCGTAGGACGACAGCGACGAGATCAGGCCGATGTTCGGCCCTTCAGGCGTCTCGATCGGGCAGATGCGCCCGTAGTGCGTCGGGTGCACGTCGCGCACCTCGAAGCCGGCCCGCTCGCGCGACAGGCCGCCCGGCCCGAGCGCCGAGAGACGCCGCTTGTGCGTGATCTCGGAGAGCGGGTTGGTCTGGTCCATGAACTGCGACAGCTGCGAGCTGCCGAAGAACTCGCGGATCGCCGCCATCACCGGCTTGGCGTTGATCAGGTCGTGCGGCATGGCGGTGGCCATTTCCTGGTACACCGACATCTTTTCCTTGATCGCACGCTCCATCCGGACCAGGCCGATGCGGAACTGGTTCTCGAGCAGCTCGCCCACCGAGCGCACGCGCCGGTTGCCGAGGTGATCGATGTCGTCCACGTTGGCCGGGTTGCGGCGCAGCTTCAGCAGGTACTTGATGACCTCGTAGAAGTCCTGCGGGTGCAGCACCTTCTCGTCGAGCGGCGTCTGCAGCTTCAGCTTGGTGTTCAGCTTCAGCCGGCCGACGCGCGAGAAGTCGTACTTCTGCGGGTTGAAGAACATGCTCTCGAAGAGCGAGCGCGAGCTCTCGAGGGTCGGCGGATCGCCCGGGCGCAGGCGTCGGTAGATCTCGATCAGCGCCTCCTCGTGGGTGCGGATCGGGTCCTTCTTGAGCGTCGCCGACAGCACCGGCCCGACTTCGTCCTTCTCGGGGAAGAAGATGTCGATGCGCTCGATCTGCTTCTCCTGCGCCATCGCGATGACGCGCGCCGAGAGCTCCTCGTTGGCCTCGAGCAACACCTCACCCGACGCCGGGTCGACCACGTCGGCCGCCGCGTAGGGCTGCTCGCCCTCGAGCTGGCTCAGGTCGACGGGGACCTCGGTGATCCCGGCGTGGCGCAGCGCGCGGATCGCCGCCTTGGTGATCCGCTTGCCGCGCGTCAGGGCCACCTCGCTGCCGGGGATGGTCATGTCCTCGCCGGCGCGCCAGTCCACCGGGCTGTCGTTGACCGCCCACAGGACCTGGTCGCCCTTCAGGTGCAGCGAGTCGATCGAGTAGAACGCGCGCAGCATCTCGTCGGCGTTGCGCAGGCCGAGGGCCCGCAGGAACACCGTGCCGAGGAACTTGCGCTTGCGGTCGATGCGCACGTACAGCAGGTTCTTGCTGTCGTACTCGAACTCGACCCACGAGCCGCGGTACGGGATGAGCTGCCCGATGAACAGCGTCTTGTCTTCCGTGTGGAAGAAGGCGCCCGGCGACCGGTGCAGCTGCGAGACGATGACGCGCTCGGTGCCGTTGATGATGAACGTCCCGTGATCGGTCATCAGCGGGATGTCGCCGAAGTAGACCTCCTGCTCCTTGATGTCGCGGATGGTCTTGGCGCCCGTCTCGGGGTCCTTGTTCCAGACCACGAGGCGGATCGTCACCTTGAGCGGGATCGCATACGTCATCCCGCGCTCGAGGCACTCGTTGATGTCGTACTTGAGGTTGAGCGCCATGCGGCGCCCGCCGATCTCGTGGACCAGCCCCCGAGCCTCATCGCCCCAGCCGCACTCGTCCCAGTTGCCGATCGAGTACTCGATGAACTCCAGCGAGGAGTTCTCGCGGAAGTCCGAGATCGGGAACACGGACTTGAACACGGCCTGCAGGCCGACGTCCTCGCGCTCGGCCGGCAGCGTGTACATCTGCAGGAACCGGTCGTAGGACTTCTTCTGGATTTCGATGAGGTTGGGAATCGGGACCGTGGTCCGGATCTTGGAAAAGTCGATGCGCTCGCGGTAGACGTTCTTGGCCAGGCTGCTGCTCATACTTCTCGATTCCCCCGGGTCGGTTCCGCCACGAACCACCCGTCGCACGAGGTCTTCGGAGGCAAATCACACAAATGGCGAAAGCCGCGCGGCCCTGACGGCCCGACCTGGCGGGGTCGGGCACGCCTCGAGGGGCACACGCGGCTCGCGAACAAGCCGGACCGTGCTACTTGATCTCGACCTTCGCGCCGGCCTCTTCGAACTTCTTCTTGATCGCGTCGGCCTCTTCCTTGGGCACGCCTTCCTTGATCGCCTTCGGCGCGCCCTCGACCAGATCCTTGGCTTCCTTCAGACCGAGCGAGGTCACTTCGCGGACGGCCTTGATCACGTTGATCTTGTTGGCACCGGCCTCGAGGAGGACGACGTTGAACTCGGTCTTCTCCTCGACAGGGGCCGCCGCCGCTGCGCCGCCCGCAGCCGCCACCACCACCGGGGCCGCCGCCGCGGCCGAAACGCCGAGTTCCGACTCGAGCGTCTTGACGAGCTTGGACAGCTCCATCACCGAGATGTTCTTGATGTACTCGACCACCTGATCCTGCGTCACGTCTGCCATTGTCCGAATCTCCTTACTGTCGACTATCAGCGCTCTGCGTCCGGCTTTCAGCTATCAACGGTCTCCATCGCTGACGTTCCGCATGACCGGGACACAGCAGATGCCTGATAGCTGACAGCGACCTCGTGTATGACCGCCGGCCGCGCCGGCGATCCCTCCCTACTCGCCCTTCTTCTTCTCCACCTGCGACAGGACGTTCATCAGGTCCCGCGGCGCCGCGCTCAGCACGCTGACGATCTGGACCATCGGGGCCTGCAGCAGGTACAGCAGCTTGGCGTACAGCTCGGGCTTGCCCGGCATGTTCGCCAGTTCGTTCACGGCGGGACCCGTGACCACGTCGCCCTGCACGACCGCCGCCTTCAGCACGAGGGCCGGGGCCGTCTTGGCAAACGTCGTCAGCACCTTCGCGAGCGCGACCGGATCGTCGCCGCTGAAGGCGACCGCCGTCGTGCCCGTGAAGTGGGGCGTGAGCGCCTCGAAGGGCGTGCCCGCCATGGCGCGGCGAGCGAGGGTGTTCTTGACCACCTTGTACGAGCCCTGCACGGCCCGCACCTGCCGGCGCAGTTCGGTGACCTCGGGGACCTTCAGCCCCTTGTACTCCATCACGATCAGGCTCTCGGCCTTCCCGAAGGATTCCGTGAGCTGGCCGAGTTCCAGTTGCTTGTCAGCGCGAGATACAGCCATGGTCTCTCTCCCTACTTGACGAGCGACTCGACATGCGAGGTGTCGATCGCCACGCCGGGGCCCATGGTCGAGCTGACCGTCAGGCTCTTGAGGTACTTGCCCTTGGCCGCCGCGGGCTTCGCCTTCATCACGCTGTCGAACAGGGCGTGCGCGTTGGCCAGGAGGTTCTCGGTCGGGAACGACACCTTGCCGATCGGCGCGTGCACGATGCCGGTCTTGTCCACCCGGAACTCGACCTTGCCCGCCTTGATCTCCTGCACGGCCTTGGTGATGTCGGTCGTGACCGTCCCCGTCTTCGGATTGGGCATCAAGCCGCGCGGGCCGAGCACCTTGCCCAGGCGCCCCACCGCCCGCATCATGTCGGGCGTCGCCACGACCGCATCGAAGTCGGTCCAGCCGCCCGAGATCTTCTCGACCAGTTCCTCGCCGCCCACCGCATCGGCGCCGGCGGCTTCCGCCTCGCGCTGCTTCTCGGGATTGGCGATCACCAGCACCCGCTTGGTCTTGCCGAGCCCGTGCGGCAGCACCACCGTGCCACGCACCATCTGGTCGGCATGCTTGGGATCGACGCCAAGGCGCATCGCGACCTCGACGGTCTCGTCGAACTTCGTGTACTTCAGCTTCTGGATGAGGGGAATGGCCTCATCCAGCACGTACGGGCGCTCCTCGACCTGCGCGCGCGCCGCCGCGTACTTCTTCCCGGGAGTGGGCATGTGCTACCTCCGTGGTGCAGTCGGCCGACGAGCGGCCTCCCACGTTGTGTCGAATCCCCGTAATTTGAAATGTGAAACCTCAAATTGCGCGGGGTACCACCTGTCAGCCGACGACGTCGAGGCCCATCGAGCGGGCCGTGCCGGCCACGCTGCGCATGGCCGCGTCGAGCGACTCGCAGTTCAGGTCGGGCAGCTTCAGGCGCGCGATCTCCTCGACCTGCGCCTTGGTCACCGTGCCGACCTTGTTCTTGTTCGGCTCGGCCGAGCCCTTGGGCACGTTCGCGGCGCGCTTGAGCAGCACCGGAGCGGGCGGCGTCTTCAGCACGAAGGTGTACGACCGATCGGCGTACACCGTCACCACCACGGGGATGATGAGACCGTCCTGGCCGGCGGTCTTCGCGTTGAAGTTCTTGCAGAAGTCCATGATGTTGACGCCCTGCGGACCGAGCGCGGTCCCGACAGGGGGCGCCGGCGTTGCCTTGCCGGCGGCGATCTGGAGCTTCACGAGTGCTTGAACCTTCTTGGCCATGTGTCTTCGAACCGTCCCTGCTGCGTTCCGGGCCTAGAGCTTCTCGACCTGCAGGAAGTCGAGCTCCACCGGCGTGGACCGCCCGAAGATCGTCACCATGACCTTCAGCGTGCTGCGCTCGGTATTGACCTCGTCCACCGTGCCGTTGAAGTTGGTGAACGGCCCCTCGTTGATGCGCACCTGGTCGCCCTTCTCGAAGTGGTACTTCGGCTTGGGCTTCTCGGCACTCTCGCGCACCTGCGCGAGGATGTTGTCCACTTCTTCGCGGGTCAGCGGCGTCGGCTTGGCGCCCGCTCCCACGAACCCGGTGACCTTCGGGGTGTTCTTCACCACGTGCCACGCGTCGTCGGTCATCTGCATCTCGACGAAGAGATAGCCGGGGAAGATGCGCTTGCGCATCTCGGCCTTGCGGCCGCTGCGCATCTCCATGACCGTTTCCTGCGGCACGAGGACCTCGCCGAACTTGTCCTCGAGGCCGTAGGCCTGCACGCGCTGCTCGAGCGACTCCTTGACCTTGTTCTCGAAGCCCGAGTACGTGTGGACGATGTACCAGCTGAGCGACGGCCCCGGCGATGCCGCGCCTTCCTGCACCTCGCTCATGCCGCCCCTCCGAAGCTGCGGAAGATCCACTCGACGAGCTTGTTGAAGGCTGCGTCGACCGCGAACAGGTAGATGCCCATCACCAGCGAGAAGGCGATCACGACGATGGTCGTGGCCTGCACTTCGCGCTGCGTCGGCCAGGTGACGCGCCCGACCTCCTCGCGCACCTTGGCAAGGAAATCCTTGCCGCGCGCCCACCAGCCCAGCGGGCCGGCGGTCGCCACCACGGGCGTTTCCGCCTCGCGACGGCCTGCCTGTGCGTCCTTGACGTTGTCCACCATCGCGGTCTTCACGCTGCGGTTCCTTCAGTGCAGACGCCCGGGCGCGCATCGCAGTCGAGGCGATACGCGCTCGGGCCGTCCACCGGCGGGTGTGGCAGGCCAGGAGGGACTCGAACCCCCAGCCCCCGGTTTTGGAGACCGGTGCTCTGCCAATTGAGCTACTGGCCTGTGCAACTCCGCCACCGGACCCGGCCGGTGGCAACCAACCCTGAGAGCACACGCCGGACCAATCCGGCGCTACTTGCTCTCCTTGTGCTCCGTGTGCGACTTGCAGAAGCGGCAGAACTTCTTCATGTGCAGCCGCTCGGTCGTCTTCTTCTTGTTGCGCGTCGTGCTGTAGTTGCGACGCTTGCACTCGCCGCACGCGAGCTGAACGATGTCTCTCATGATCGTCTTCTCAACTTCCGGACTACTGGCTCAGGGCTTCGGGCTCAGGGCTCAGGGAGCTCGCAGATGCTGCGGCCTCTGGAGGGTTTCTGAGTCTTGCGCCGAGAGCCGTGAGCCGTTGTCCAGACGGCCGGCTCGGAGAGCCGGCCCTACCCGGTAAGTCGCCGGCGCCGCCGGCGACTTACTGAAGAATCTCGGTGATCGTGCCCGCGCCCACCGTGCGGCCACCCTCGCGGATGGCGAACCGCAGGCCCTTCTCCAGCGCCACCGGCCCGATGAGCTCGATCTCCATCGTCACGTTGTCGCCCGGCATCACCATCTCGACGCCCTCGGGCAGCTTCGCCACGCCGGTCACGTCGGTCGTCCGGATGTAGAACTGCGGACGATAGCCGTTGAAGAACGGCGTGTGCCGGCCGCCCTCTTCCTTCGTGAGGACGTAGACCTCGCCCTTGAACTTGGTGTGCGGCGTGATCGACCCCGGCTTGGCCAGCACCTGCCCACGCTCCACGGCTTCCTTGTCGATGCCGCGCAGCAGCGCCCCGATGTTGTCGCCCGCCTGGCCCTCGTCGAGCAGCTTCTTGAACATCTCGACGCCGGTCACCACCGTCTTGCGCGTCGGGCCGAAGCCGACAATCTCGATTTCCTCGCCGACCTTCACCTTGCCACGCTCGACACGCCCGGTCACCACCGTGCCTCGGCCCGAGATCGAGAACACGTCCTCGACCGGCATCAGGAACGGCTTGTCGATCTGGCGCTCCGGCAGCGGGACGTAGTTGTCGACCGCCTCCATGAGGTTGTCGATCGTCTTCTCCCACTCCGGGTCGCCCTCGAGCGCCTTGAGCGCCGAGCCGCGCACGATCGGGATCTCGTCACCGGGGAACCCGTAGCTCGAGAGCAGCTCGCGCACCTCGAGCTCCACCAGGTCCAGCAGCTCCGGATCGTCGACCGCGTCCACCTTGTTCAGGAACACCACCAGGTACGGCACGCCCACCTGCCGCGCCAGCAGGATGTGCTCGCGCGTCTGCGGCATCGGGCCGTCGGTGGCCGCCACGACCAGGATGCCGCCGTCCATCTGCGCGGCGCCCGTGATCATGTTCTTCACGTAGTCGGCGTGCCCCGGGCAGTCGACGTGCGCGTAGTGCCGGTTGGCCGTCTCGTACTCCACGTGCGCCGTCGCGATCGTGATGCCGCGCTCCCGCTCTTCCGGCGCGTTGTCGATCGAGTCGAACGACCGGAACGCCACCTTCGGGTTGTGCTTGCTCAGCACCTTGGTGATCGCTGCCGTCGTCGTCGTCTTGCCGTGGTCGATGTGGCCGATCGTCCCGATGTTGACGTGCGGCTTCGAACGGTCGAACTTCTCTTTGGCCATACCGATGGAGTCCCTGTTCGCACCAAATGAAAACTGCCCGACCACCCACGGCCGGACCACTGCACCCACGAATTGGAGCCGATGACCGGGATTGAACCGGTGACCTCGTCCTTACCAAGGACGCGCTCTGCCAACTGAGCTACATCGGCCTTCGAAAAACGCTCACGTGGTTCGCCGCGCCGACCACCGACCGACGCCGCTGAACACTCCCGTCGCCCGCGACACCGGCTGCCGGGCCGACCGCACACAGGGGCCGGGCCTGACAGCGAACATCGCGAGCGGCGTGACGAAGGCTGGAGCGGGAGACGGGGATCGAACCCGCGACCAACAGCTTGGAAGGCTGTGACTCTACCACTGAGTTACTCCCGCCTTCGCGCTTCGCGCTTCGGCGGGTACGCCCACCCAAGCCCGAATCCGCTTCACTCCGGTGAGCCTGCGCCCACCCCTTCTCCGAACCGCGATCCCGCCCCGTCCTGCCGGCCAAGGCGGCCCGATGCCAGCCCCACCGCTTTCCCGCACCCGGGTCACCCCGGTCCCGCTCGTCGCTCGACCTGCGTCGCCGCCCTGGCGGGCTTGCCAGCCGCAGTCCGCCGCGCAAGCGCTGTGGCGGACGAAGGCTGGTGGCGAGGGGAGGATTCGAACCTCCGAAGGCGCTAGGCCGACAGATTTACAGTCTGCTGCGTTTGACCGCTCCGCAACCTCGCCGAACGACTGTGCGAGCCCATGGGCCCGCGTGGGACTCGGATTCGGGCGCCCCGCGCCCGCGGACACACCAGGTGCGACCGTTTCCCTGCTCAACTGCTTGGAGCTGGCGAAGGGATTCGAACCCCCGACCGGCTGATTACAAATCAGCTGCTCTACCGGACTGAGCTACGCCAGCCGGACAAAGGAGGAGAGTGTAGCACACGGTTCCTGCTCCTCACAAGCGCACGACCAGTCCTGCGCTTCCGGAGCCCGACGCAACTGCCTCGCTCCCGGCAACCGACGATTCTAGCGCCTTCCGTGGAAACCGACAACCCATGCCGGTCGACACCAACGGCACGGCGGACACCGCCCTACCGGTCCGCGCTGCGCTGGCGGAGCGCCTCGTAGAGCACGATGCCCGTCGCGACCGAGACGTTCAGGCTGCTGACGTGCCCGCGCATCGGAAGGGCCGCGATGAAGTCGCAGTGCTCCCGGACCAGGCGCCTCAGGCCCTCCCCCTCCGCCCCGACCACCAGCGCCGTCGGCGGCCGGAAGTCGATGCGGTCGTAGGGTTGGGCGCCCTCGGCGTCCAGCCCGACCACCCAGACGCCCAGTTCCTTCAACGTCTCGATGGCCCGCACCACGTTGACGACGTCGACGATCCGGACGTGGGCGAGCGCCCCGGCGGATGCCCGGGCGGCCGCCGGCCCGAGCGCCGCCGCGTGCCGCTCCTGCCTCACCACCCCCGTCGCGCCCACCGCGTCGGCGGTCCGCAGGATGGCCCCGACGTTGTGCGGATCCTCGACCCCATCAAGTATGACGATCAGTGGTTGGGGGTCCTGTCGGACCACCTCCTCGAGGCTCCAGCGCCGAGGCGCGTCGCCAAGCGTGGCCAGCACTCCCTGGTGGCGCTCGCCGTCGGCCAGGCGGTCGAGCTCGGCCACGTCGACGCGCCGCACCGGCACGCCCTTGACCTCGGCCAGCCTGACGATCTCGTTGACGCGCGCGTCGGCCCGCGGCCCGACCCGCACTTCGCGGACGCCACCCGCCCGGAGCGCCTCGCGCACCGGATGCACCCCGACGATCACGATCGGTGGCATGACGTCAGGCCCCCAACAGCGCCGCGGCGCAGATGGCCGCACGCTCGCGACAGCCGACCACGGGAGCCAGCCCGGCCCCGGCCTGCACCTGCGCGCCGGCCTCGATCGCCGGCACGAGCAGATCGAGCTCGGGGCCACTGTCGGCGCCGGTCAGCGCCAGGCGGATCGGATGGAACAACGCGCGCCCCTTCTGCCCGGTCCGCTGCCGCACCTGCTGCGCGGCCTCCCGGAACGTCTCCCGCGTGAGGCGTGGACGGCCGCTCAACTCCTGCGCGAAGGCAACGACCACCTCGCGCCCGGCCCGGGCGGCCTCGGCGCCCTCCGCAGCCAGGTGCTCGACCGTCGCCGCTGGGCGAGGTGTCTCGAACACCGGGCGCAGCCGCTCCGGCGCGTCGGCCAGCTGGTCCACGGTTCCGGCGATCAGCGGCACGCAGGCGAGCAGGAACGCGTCGAGGTCGGACTTGCCAGGCGCGGGTTCGCCGATCACGCCGGCGGCGCGCAGGTGCGGGACCAGGAGCGCCGCGATGCGTGACGGCTCGGCGGCCTTCACGTAATGCCGGTTCATCCAGGCGAGCTTGTCGGGATCGAACACGCCAGCACTCCGGGTCACGTCCTGCACGCGGAACCGGCGCGCCAGTTCCTCCACGGGCACCAGTTCCTCGCCCTGGCCCGGCGACCAACCGAGCAGCGCGAGGTAGTTCACCAGGGCCTCCGGAAGGATGCCGCGCGCCCGGAACTCGCCGACGCTCGACGCGCCGTGCCGCTTGGACAGCGGCGCGTGATCGGGCCCGAGCACGAGCGACAGGTGCGCAAACTGCGGCGGCGCCACGCCGAGCGCCTCGTACAGCAGGCACTGCCGCGGCGTGTTGGGCACGTGATCCTCGCCACGCACCACCAGCGAGATCCGCATCTCCACATCGTCGACGACGACCGCGAAGTTGTAGGCGGGGAGGCCGTTCTGCCTGATGAGCACGAAGTCGCCGATCATGCCGATGTCGGTCGTGATCGGTCCGCGGACGAGATCGGTGAACGTGACGGCATCGCGGGCCGGCACGCGGAATCGAATCGCCGCGGGTTCACCAGCCTCGACACGCGCGCGGCTGGCCGCAGGGTCGAGTGCGCGGCAGGTGCCGGCGTACTGTGGCGTCCGGCCCTCGCGCAATGCGACCTCGCGCTGCGCCTCGAGATCGGCGGGCGAGCAGAAACAGTGGTAGGCGTGGCCGTCGGCCATCAGGCGCGCGGCGTACCCGCGATAGTGATCGAGCCGCTCGGTCTGCCTGTAGGGGCCGAACGCGCCGCCCTTGTCGGGCCCCTCGTCCCAGTCCAGCCCAAGCCAGCGGAGGTCCTCGAGGATGCCGTCGGCCGACGTGACAGTGGAGCGAACCTCGTCGGTGTCCTCGAGACGCAGGACGAACGTGCCGCCCTGGCCGCGGGCGAGCAGCCAGTTGAAGAGCGCGGTGCGGGCGTTCCCGACGTGCAGGTGGCCTGTCGGGCTCGGAGCGAAGCGGACGCGCATCGGGACATTATCGGGCACCGGGCACCGGGCACCGGGCACCAGGCACCGGGCGCCGGGCACCGGGCGCCGGGCACCGGGCACCAGGCACCGGGCGCCGGGCACCGGGCGCCGGGCACCGGGCACCGGGCGCTGGGCGCCGGGCACCGGGCACCAGGATCAGGGCCTGGGGGCTGGAGGCGGGACTGCGGGCGGGGGCCGGGGGCTCGGGCCCAGCCGGTTCACCAGCCCATCACGGGAACCGCGCGACCGCGGGCGCCGTACCTGCCGGCATCCAATGACGAACCTGCTGCCCTTGCTGCGTTCCGGCTGGCTTCGGCTGGCTGTCGCCGTCACCCTGTCGGCCACCGCAGAAGGGGTCCGAGCGCAGGACCCGCCGGGGCCGCCGCGTTACGTGCCGGCGTCGCAGGAGCTCCACGACACGATCGTGCGGCTCGACGCCCGGTGGGAAGACGCCTACAACACCTGCAAGATGGACGTGCACGAGGCGCTGATTGCCGAGGATCTCGAGTTCTTCCACGACCTCGGCGGGCTCAGCACGTCGAAGCGGCAGGTGCTCGAGGCAGTGAAGGCCAACGTGTGCGGGAAGGTGACGCGCGAGCTGCTGCCGGGCAGCATCGAGGTGTATCCCATCAAGGACTACGGCGCCGTCCAGATGGGCTATCACCGCTTCCGCAACGTCAACGAACCCGGCGTGGGCCGGTACGCGCGATTCGTGCACGTGTGGCGACTTGCCGACGGACGCTGGCAGTTGACCCGCGTGATCAGCCTGCACTGACGCCGCCCGACGCGGCCACGCTCAGCGTTCGAGCAGGGCTACCGCGTGCACGATCATCGCGTCCTCGAGCGCGCTGGTGCCTTCGGGGGTCTTGCCTTTGACACTGATGCGATCGGGCGTGGACGCAAGCGCGCCCGCCAGCGATGCCCGCAGCGCGTCGGCGATCCTGCCGATCTTCGGGCGATGGCAGATCACGACGAGATCGAGATTGCCCAGCCGCCAACCGGCCGCCTGCACCCTGGCGAAGGCGTCCCGCAGCAGCGCAAGACTGTCGGCATCCTTGAACGCCGGGTCGGTGTCCGGGAAGAGGCCGCCGACGTCGCCGAGGTTGGCCGCGCCGAGCACGGCGTCGGTCACGGCGTGGCACACGGCGTCGCCGTCGGAGTGGCCGGCCAGCCCGCGCGCGTCGGGGACGTGCACGCCGCCGATGACGAGGCGGCGGCCGTCGGCGAAGCGATGCGAGTCGTAGCCGATGCCGATGCGCGCGACCGACAGGACTCGGTCGGCGCCGAGTGCGCGGCGGGCACGGGCGAGGTCGTCCTCGGTGGTGATTTTCACGTTGTCGGGATGCCCCTCGACCACCTGCACGCGGTGGCCTAGCCGCTCGGCCAGCGAGGCCTCATCGGTCACGTCCACGGGCGAGGTCATGGCCGGCAACAGGGCGTCGAGCACGTCGCGACGAAAGCCCTGCGGCGTCTGCGCCAGCGCAAGATCCTCACGGGGAATCGTGCCGTCGATCCAGCGCGTGTCGCCGTCCAGCGAGACGTGCTTGACGGTGTCGTGGACGCGGGCTGCCGCAATCGCGACGCCAGTGCGCGCCGTCGCGTCGATGACCCGATCGATGACCGCGTCGGTCACGAACGGGCGCGCGGCGTCGTGCACCAGCACCACGTCGACGTCGGGTCCCACGGCAGCCAGTCCTGCCGCCACCGAGTCCTGCCGACGCGCCCCGCCCGCGACGATGGTGATCAGCTTGCCGCCGGCAGCCGCCGAGGCGAGCACGCGCGCCGCGTCGAGATCGGCGGCGGGCACCACGGCGACCACGCCGCGCACCCTCGGTGAGGCGGCGCACGCGGCGACGCTGCGCTCGAAGATCGTGCGGTCGCCGAGCGTGAGCCACTGCTTGGCCACGGCGCCGCCCAGACGACGCCCCTGTCCGCCCGCGGCCACCACGACGTCGACGATCACCGATCCCGCTCCATGCGAGTGGTAAGGTACACCGCCATGCGGGACGCGGCACGCCCACTGCTGGCGCTGGCACTCGTCGGGCTGTTGCTGGGCGCGGCGCTGGTGACGTTCCGCAGTCTCCGGGACATCGACCCTCGCGGACGGGCCTCGTGGGCGGCAGCGCCGGTCGTGGTGGCGGATGTGCCGACCGATCTGACGGTGTTCCTGCCCGCGTGCGACGTTCGCGCCATCGTCGTGCACCCCGCTCCCGGCACGCAGGGTCGGCTGGGCATCGACTACTTCCGATACGTCCTCGACAAGCGCGGCGACACCTGGCCCTCGGGCACCGGTGGCGCCGAGGTGCGCGTCGCGGGCGATGCCCCGATCGCCCTGCCGATGAAGGATGCCGCCGTGTCGTGGCGGCAGGCGCTCACCCTGCGCATGCGGTCGGTGGACGCCGCCGGCCAGCCCGTGGCGGGTCGGCCCATCGCGCTCGACGCCGCGCGCCCGGTGTCTCTCGACCTGTTCGAGGACCCGGCGCTCGGGCGCTTCTCGTGCGCGTTCGACGCGGGCAGTCGCGGCCAGGCATGGGCCACCCTGGGCGCGGTCGTGATCACGCTCGCCGCGACGGGCCTGCTCGCCGCCGCGTGGCTGGCGCGGGCCGTCGGCGACACGTGGGCGTGGGCCTCGCCGCGCGCCGCGACGCTGGCCGCCGCGACGATGGTCGGCGCGACAACGCTCGCGTACGCCTTCGTGGTGCCGCCCTTCGAACCGCCGGACGAACTGGCCCACCTGGAGTACGCGCGCTACGTCGCCACCACCGGCACCCTCCCGCGCGCCGTTCCGCCTCCCGGGGATCCCTGGCGGCCGTCGTCCTACGAATGGGTGCAGCAACCGCTCTACTACCTCGGGGCGGCCGCCATCCTGAAGGCCACCGGCCTGGACACGCCCGCGCCGGCGCTCGTCGACAATCCCCGCGCGCGCATCCGCCCGAACGGCACCGAGCCGACGCTGTTCCACCACGGCGCCCCGCCGATGCCGGCCACCGGCCACCAGGCCCTGCGACTGCTCCGCCTCGTATCGTGGCTGATGGCCGTGGCGACCACGCTGGTCATCGCGAGACTCGTGCGCGCGGTGAGCGCCGACTGGCTCGTGATCGCCACGACCGCCGGCGGACTGGCGCTGATGCCGCAATGGGACGCCGTGATGGGCGCTGTCTCCACCGACCCGCCCGCGACGCTGCTGGCGGCGCTCGCGACGCTGGCCGTCGTGCGGCTCGCCCATGGTCGTGACAGCACGCCCTGGCTGCTGCTCACCGGCGCGCTGATAGGCGCCGCCTACGTCGTCAAGGCCACCGCCGTGTTCCTCGCGCCGATGGCCGTCCTGGCGTGCGTGCTCGACGCCGCCAATCGCGAGCGGCTCGGCACCGGCCTGCCGACCTCCGACGAACTGTCGCGCGTGCTGGCCAGGGCCCTGCGCCCGGTGCTGCTGGTGGGACTGGGCATCGCGGCGACCGCCGCGTGGGTGCACGTGCGCGCCTGGCTGGTCTTCGGCGACCCGCAGGCGTTCGCTTTCAAGAAGGCCATCCTCGAGGCCGGCGGGTTCGTGCCGACGCCCGGGCCGATGCCCTGGACCGGCGCGTTCTGGGCGCAGATGCGCGTGATGGTGTTCGAGCCGTTCTGGGCGCGCTTCGGCTCCCTCGGCGCCGGGCCGTTCCCGGGCAGCCGCGTGTGGCTGGCCTACGCGGTGGCGTCGGTCGTGATTGTCGGGGCTGCCGTCGCCGGCGTGCCCGCCTGGCTGCGCGCCGGCTGGCGCGAGGTGCAGGCCGATCGCGGCGGCAAGGCCGCGTGCACGTCGATGGCGCTGCTGGTGTGCGCGACGGGCGTCGCGCTGGGGCTGGCCGCGTGGGTGGCCGTGAACCTGGCGCCGCGCGCCGACATGGTGGTGCACTGGACGCCGCGCCACATCCTGCCGCTCACCGCGCCCGCGGCGCTGCTGGTCGCCGCTGGCCTCGAGCGGGTCCGTCATGCTCCGGCGCTGGCCTCACGTGTGATGGCCGTGACGATCGGCGTCACCCTGCTGGCCCTCGGACTGGCCAGCCTGGGCGTGCTCAAGGCGACGGTGCTGATGTTCCACTTCGGGTACTAGGGAATTTCAGAATTTCAGAATTTCAGAATTTCAGGATTTCAGGATTTCAGGAATCGCATTGGCTGCGCCTCATCAGCGACGGCCGGACATACAGCGACGCCATCCTCGAGTGAGGGAATGCTGAAAGGCTGACACTCTGCAATTCCGCAGTTACCGTCCCTGCGCGTCGGTAGGCTCCTCCACGCCTCCGGCAAACGTGGCGAGGCGCTCGCGCGTCAGGGCGAGGGCGCGTTCGCCCAGGGCGCGCGGCATCACTGCGGGGACGTACAACACCACCAGCACGTCGCGCGTGTCCGGAGTGGTCATGGTGCGCGCGGAATCCGAGGTGGGATTGCCGAACGGGCCCTGCGCATCGACCAGCGCCAGCCGCCCCTCGACGTTGACGCGGTCCTTGCGGATGCCGTCGTAGCCCTCGCCTGCCGCACCGAGGCGCAGCGTGACCGGCCGCTCGACCTTCGCCAGGTCGTACAGGCCGAACGAGATTTGCGTCTCCACCGAGCACCAGTTGACGATGTCGACCAGCCCGTTCACGCGCGGGAGCGGCTCCCCCTTCCGCACCCGCCGCAGCAAGGCCTCGCTCGACGGGCGCGTCTTGGTGGGGTCGACGCCCATGCGCTTGTACATGGTGCGCGTCGCCGCGAGCGGTTCCTCGAGGCCGACCGCCGATCGCAGGGCCTCGGCGGCCGCCGCCAACGGCGCGTCGAGCCGCGGATCGTGGGGATGGCAGGTGACGCCGCGACGCACGATCACCGCCGGCACCACGATGTCGGCCACGTCCGGGGCGACCTGCAAAATCACGCGCCCCCCTGCTGCAGGGCCTCGACGGCCTCGCGCACCTGGCGCTCGACGACACCCGCCAGCTTGCGCGCCTCACCGACCTCGAGTCCCTCGGTCGGCACCACCGGCAGCACACGCACGCGGACGTGCCCGGGGCAGGTCATCAGGCGCCCCTTCAGCATCACGTGACGCGTCCCCTCGATCGCCACCGGCACGATCGGCAGGCCCGCCTCGATGGCGAGCATCACGATGCCGCCGCGGAACCGCGCGACACGGCCGTCGGCGCTGCGCGTCCCCTCGGGGAACACGATCAGCGACACGCGCTGTCGCATCAGCTCCTTGATCTGCAGCATCGTCGAGTTGCCCGGGTTGCTGCGGTCGACCAGGACGTGCCCCGTGCGACTGAGGTGCCAACCCAGGAAGGGGAACCGGCCGAGCGACGCCTTCGCGAGGATGCGCAACTGGTACGGCACGTGCCAGAAGATCACCGGGATGTCGTAGATGCTCTGGTGATTGGCCAGGAAGAGGAACGGCCGGTCGCGCGGCAGCGTGTCGAGGCCGCTGATGTCGACGGTGACCCGGGTGGTCTTCAGGATCAGCCATGCCCAGGCGCGGGCGCAGCCATGCGCGAGGTGGCCCTGGCGGTCCACCAGCACCGACAGCAGCGACAGCGTCCCGAGGACGATGGTGTAGAGGGCGATGGCGGGGATCAGGTAGAAGACCGTCCGCCACCAATGGAAGGGGGGTACGCGCATCCGGTCGCGGTCAGGTCTGCGGCACGGCCCGTGCCCGGCGGAAGGATGCGGTCTGCGTCCCCGGCACCGTGGGCGCAGCGCCGCTGGCCTCGCCGTCGGTGCGAGTCGCTTCGAGGGCCGGGTCGATGTAGCGCCCGAAGATCATCTTGCCCGCCGTCGTCTGCAGCACGCTGGTGACGACCACGTCGATGTTCTTGCTGATCATCTTGCGGCCGTTGTCGACGACCACCATGGTGCCGTCGTCGAGATAGGCGACGCCCTGGTTGTACTCGCGGCCTTCCTTGAGGATGAAGACCTTCATGTACTCGCCGGGCAGCACGACCGGCTTGAGCGAGTTGGCGAGCTCGTTGATGTTGAGCACGTGCACGCCGCGGAGCTCGGCCACCTTGTTGAGGTTGAAGTCGTTGGTGACGATGCGCCCCTCGAGCGACCGGGCCAGCTCGATCAACTTGAGGTCGACCTCCTTGACGTCGGGGAAGTCGACGTCGGAGATGACCACGTCGAGGTTGGCCATCTTCTGGATCTTCTGCAGGATGTCGAGGCCGCGGCGACCGCGGTTGCGCTTCATCGCATCCGACGAGTCGGCGACGAACTGCAGTTCCTTCAGCACGAACTGCGGGATGACGAGGGTGCCGTCGAGGAAGCCGGTGGCGCAGATGTCGGCGATGCGGCCGTCGATGATCACGCTGGTGTCGAGGATCTTGTAATGCTTCTTGGGCGCGGTGGCGCGGAACACGCTGATCAGGCGCGCCGGCTCGAGCCACTCGCCCTTCCGGCCACCGACCACCAGGCCCAGATACGTGAGGGCGAGCAGGGTGACGGTGTGGAGGAAGGCGACCCGGCTGTCCTGGGTGTCGGCCCAGAACAGTGTGGTGGTGATGGTCTTGGCGATGCTGAGGCCGATGGTGCCGCCGAGGACGGCGCCCAGCATCGACGACACGGCGGTGTCACGGAGCTGGGTCTCGAACACGACCACGAGCCCGGCCAGCCCCGCCCCGAACAGGACGTTGACGACGGCCAACTCGTGGACGGGCCTGACCAGCGAGGCCGAATACGCGACCGCGGCCACGAAGAGCACGCGGGCAAACACGAACCACGTCATGCACGACCCCGAATGAATGCTCAGAGAGCCAAGGGACGCGCGCGGAGGATGAACGAGGCGTGTGACGGCCGCGCGACGCCAGGCGACATCATACGCCCATCAATCCCAACCGATCACCTCGTCGAGGGCTTCGGCAACGGTCCGGACGCCCACCACCTCGCACCCGGCCCCGCCCCGGCCCTGCGCGGCGTCCAGCGACTCGTCGGGCGCGGCGTTGCCGGCCGGGACGACGCATCGCGTGAAGCCCATCTGGGCCGCTTCCCGGACCCGGAGCAGGGACTGCCCCGTGGCACGCACCTCACCGGCCAGTCCGACTTCCCCGAAAATGGCCGTCCCTGACCGCACCGGCCGATTCCGGATGCTCGACACCACGGCGGCCACGATCCCGAGGTCGGCCGCCCGCTCGTCGACGGTGAAGCCGCCGGCGACGTTCACGAAGACGTCCTCCCCGGCCAGGTTCAGGCCGGCCCGCTTCTCGAGGACGGCCAGCAGCAGGGCGAGGCGCTGCTGGTCGACGCCGTTGGTCATCCGACGGGCGCTCCCGTAGACGGCACTCGACACCAGCGCCTGGACCTCCACGAGGATCGGCCGCGAGCCCTCCATGCAGCACAGCACGGCGGATCCGGGCGCCCCGACCTGCCGCTCGGCCAGGAACAACGCCGACGGGTTGGGGACCGGCACCAGCCCCGCGCCCGTCATCTCGAACACGCCCAGTTCGCTCACCGCGCCGAACCGGTTCTTGACCGCGCGCACCACGCGGTGCGTGTGATGCCGCTCGCCCTCGAAGTACAGCACCGTGTCGACGACGTGCTCGAGCACCTTGGGCCCGGCCAGGCCGCCGTCCTTGGTGACATGGCCGACCAACACGGTCGGCAGGTTCCGGCCCTTGGCCGTGAACAGCAGTTGCGTGGCCGTTTCCCGGATCTGCCCCACGGTGCCCGGGGCCGAGGTGAGCCTGGTCGAGTAGACGGTCTGGATGGAGTCGACGATGAGCAGCGCCGGCTTCAGGCGTTCGACCTCCTCGAGGATGCGCTCGGTGCAGGTCTCGGCGAGCAGGTACAAGGGCGCACGGCCCACGCCGAGCCGCTCGCCCCGCCCCTTGACCTGGTGCTCGGATTCCTCGCCCGAGCAGTACAGCACCGGGCCGACGGCCTGCGCGAACTTCGCCGCCGCCTGCAGCAGCAGGGTGCTCTTGCCGATGCCCGGCTCGCCGCCGAGCAGCACCAGGCTCCCCGGCACCAGGCCGCCGCCGAGCACCCGGTCGAACTCGCCGATGCCCGACGAGATGCGCTCGGCCTGCAGCATGTCGACGTCGGCGTAGAGGCGGGCCTGCCCGCCAGCCCCGAGCGTCGGCCTGGCGCCGCCGGCCGGCGGCGGCGGAGTGGCCGCTTCCTCGGCGAAGGTGTTCCAGGCGCCGCAGTCGGGGCAGCGGCCGAGCCACTTGGGCGATTGCGCGCCGCAGTTGGTACAGGCAAAGACGGTCTTCGGAGCGCGCATCTGGCAATTTGAGATTTGAAATTCGAAATTGGCAAGGGCTTGGCGGCGTGCGCCGCCTTCGCCCTCGAGGTCACGACAGCTTCGCCACGGATGGTCGGCTCGCGGATCGGGCGATCGCGGACACAACCTGCGCCACTTCCTTGGCTTCGGGACCGAGCTTCGACCATTCTTCGTCGCGCAGCAGCCCTGCCTCTCGCCCCAGGCGCAGCCAGTACTGCATCTCGCGGGCCTCCTTGGTGGCAATCGCCACCTTGGACGCAAAGTCGGCGCGGGATTGCGCTGCCGTCGCCTCCTCGAGATTCGCTCCTATGGACGTGGCGGCGCGAATCATCTGACGCAGGACGACCTCCCTCACCATCCGCACGTAGGACGGGTCGTGGCGAAGGCGTGCCACACGCAGTGCCAGCCGAAACGCCCGCTCGTGAATCTCGCGTCGCATGGCGACCGGCGGTGCACGAACGGCGCCAGGGATTACTGCTGGCCGCCGCGCCAGAAACGGGCGGCGGCCCCCACCGTGGCGCAGATACTGCGCTCGTGGGGGCAATTCGAGATTCGAAACTTGAGATTGATCGGCGGCCGGCCTGTCGGCCCTGCCGCTCGACGCATCTCGCGGGGCGGCGGCGGAGCCGCGCCCCTCGTGAATCTCAAATTTCAAATTTCAAATTGCCGTATTCGCGTTCGATTCTTGCGCCGAGGCGGCACAGGAGCTCCCACGGGATGGTGCCGATCGTCGCGGCCACTTCGCGCACGTCGATCCGCTCGTCGCCCTGCCGGCCGAGCAGCACCACCTCGTCGCCCGGCGACACGTCAAGCCCGGTGACGTCGATCGACATCAT
The DNA here is from genome assembly GCF_016865485.1 of Luteitalea sp. TBR-22. Taxonomy (NCBI): domain Bacteria; kingdom Pseudomonadati; phylum Acidobacteriota; class Vicinamibacteria; order Vicinamibacterales; family Vicinamibacteraceae; genus Luteitalea; species Luteitalea sp. TBR-22. The sequence goes on from NZ_AP024452.1 coordinate 4,574,729, forward strand.
GTCCATCGACACGCGCCCGACGATCGGCACCCGGCGGCCGCGGACGAGCACGACGCCGCGGTTGCCGAGCCGCCAGTCGACGCCGTCGGCATAGCCCGCGGGCACGACGGCCACGGTGCGCGGGCCGTCGGCGCGATGTGACTGCCCGTAGCCGATCCCTTCCCCATCGCGCACGCCCTTGACGGCGACGATCCGCGACTGCAACGACAGCACCGGCTCGAGCGGCAGCGTCGTCATGAGCGGCGGCGGGACGATGCCGTAGAGGAGGAGGCCGGGCCGCACGAAGTCGAGCCAGGTGCGCTCGTCGCGCAGCAGGGCCGCGCTGTTGGCGGCGTGCGCCACCGTCGTGCGCAGCCCGAGGGCAGCCGCGGCTTCCCTGGCCTCCCAGAAGTGCTGCTGCTGCACGCCGAAGTGCTCGCTCTCGGGCTCGTCGGCGGTCGCGAAATGCGTGTACAGCGCGTCGACGCGCAGCGCCGGCGCCTGCAGGATGTCGGGCAGCGTGCGGCGGAGATTGTCGTGCCGCAGGCCCAGCCGGTTCATGCCCGTGTCGACCTTCACGTGGCAGCCGAGCACCGTGTCGCGGGCAGCGGCCGCCTCGGCAAGGGCGCGGCCGGCCCACGGCGACGAGATGGTCGGGGTGAGACGGTGCGAGAAGATGCCGTCGAGGTCGGAGATCCCGAGCGCGCCGAACACCAGGATCGGCGCGCCGATGCCCGCATCGCGCAACGCGACGCCCTCGTCGACGTCGGCGCAGGCCAGCATCGCCACGCCCTCGGCCTCGAGGACGCGGGCCACGTCGGCCGCGCCGTGCCCATAGGCGTTGGCCTTGACCACGCCGATGATGCCGGGCGGACGGCGGCCCGAGGCGAGCGCGCCCTCCTCGAGCAGCCCGCGGATCGCCCGCACGTTGCCGCGCAGGGCGTCGAGGTCCACCCGCGCCACCGTGTGCCGCACGTCAGTACTCGTCCGCGACGTCGCCACCGCGCTCGAGGTTCTCGAAGCGCGTGTAGTCGGAGATGAACGCCAGCTTCACGGTGCCCACCGGGCCGTTGCGCTGCTTGGCGATGATGATCTCGGCCTCGCCGGTGTCCTCGTCCTCGGGGCCCTTGTAGCGGTCCTCGCGGTAGATGAACATCACGACGTCGGCGTCCTGCTCGAGGGCGCCGGACTCGCGGAGGTCGGACAGCTGCGGCCGGTGGTCGGCGCGCGCGTCGGGGGCGCGCGAGAGCTGCGACAGGATCAGCACCGGCACGTGCAGTTCCTTGGCCAGGCCCTTGAGCGAGCGCGAGATGCTGGTGAGTTCCTGCTGCCGGTTCTCGAAGCGGCCCCGCCCCTGCATCAGCTGCACGTAGTCGATGACCAGCATGTCGAGGCCGTGCTCGGCCTTGAGGCGGCGGGCCTTGGCGCGCATCTCGAGGACGCCGATCGACGCCGTGTCGTCGATGAAGATCTTGGCCATCGACAGCTTCTCGGCGGCCTGCGCGATCGCCGGCAGGTCGCGCTCGAGGAGCATGCCCTGACGCAGGCGCTGCGAGTCGACGCGCGCCTCGGAGGTGAGCATGCGCATGAACAGCTGCTCGGCCGACATCTCGAGGCTGAACACGCCGACGACCTTGCCGTGCTCGAGGGCGGCGTTCTGCGCCATGTTGATCACGAAGGACGTCTTGCCCATCGACGGGCGCGCCGCGATGATCACCAGGTCGGTCGGCTGCATGCCCGACGTCTTGCGATCGAGGTCGTAGAAGCCGGTCGGCACGCCGGTGACCAGGCTCTTGAACTGCTGCAGCTTCTCGACGGTGTCCAGCGCCGTGTCCACCAGGTCGGCCAGGGGGCGGAACCCGGTGCCGATGCGGGCGTCGGCGATGCTGAAGATGCTGCGCTCGGCGTCGTCGAGGATCTCGCTCGCATCGCGGTCGGCGTCGTAGGCCTCGGCGGCGATCTTGCCCGCCTCGTTGATGAGGCGACGCAGCGTCGACTTCTCCTTGACGATCTGCGCGTAGTACTCGACGTTGGTCGTGCGCGGGACGCCGTCGACCAGGCGGGAGATGTAGGCGGGGCCGCCCACCTTCTCGAGTTCGTCCTTGCGATCGAGCGACTCGGAGAGCGTGACGAGGTCGATCGCCGCGCCCTTCTCGCTCAACTGGATCATGTGCTCGAGCAGGACCTGGTGCGCCTCCCGGTAGAAGTCGTCGGGCTGCAGCACCTCCACCGCCGCGTTGATTGCGTCGTTGCGGAGGAGGATGGCGCCGAGCACGGAGCGCTCCGCGTCCAGGTTGTGGGGCAGCGTACGGTCGTTCATGGGGTCCCGGCGGGCGGGGAGACAGAGTGTAGCGACAAACGAAAAGCCCGTCACCGTTGACGGGTGACGGGCTTCGTGTTCCCGGGCGGCGTGCCGGGCGCGGTCGGGAGACCGCGCCGTGCCCATGTGCCTCAGGCCTGGGCGGGCGCCTCGCCGCCGCCCTCGGCGGCGACATGCACCTTCACCTGCGCGGTGACCTCGCGGTGCAGGCGCACCGGCACCGCGTACTCGCCGACCGCCTTGATGGCCTCGGGGAGCTGGATCTTGCGACGATCCACCTCGAAGCCCTGCTTGGCGAGCGCCTCGGCGATGTCGGCCGAGGTGACCGAGCCGAACAGCTGCTGGTTCTCGCCGGCACGACGGGTGAGCGTGACCTCGGTCTGCGCGAAGCGCGTCGCGAGGGCCTGGGCCACCGCGCGCTCCTCGGCCGCCCGGGCCGCCGCCACCTTCTTCTCGTGCTCGATCTGCTTCTTGTTGCCTGCCGTGACCGCCAGGGCGAGCTTGCGCGGCAACAGGTAGTTGCGCGCGTAGCCCGGGGCCACCTTCACCACGTCGCCACGCTCACCGAGGTGCTCGACGTGCTCCTTCAGGATCACTTCGATCATCGTCTCGCTCCTCAGTCCGTCGCGTAGGGGAGCAGCGCCAGGAAGCGCGCCCGCTTGATGGCGACCTGCAGCTTGCGCTGGTACTTGGCGCTGGTGCCGGTCAGGCGGCGCGGCTGGATCTTGCCGCGCTCGGGAACGAACTGGGAGAGCAGACGCACGTCCTTGTAGTCGACGTAGTCGATCTTCTCCGTGCGGAACTTGCAGACGCGCTTGCGGCGGAACCCGCCGCGGCGCCCGCCGCCCCCGCCACCACTGCGCTCGCCGCGCGGTCCGCCACTGCGGCCGCCACGGCCGCCACGATCATCGCCCTGCATCGGGTTGTCGGTGCTCATCTAGACCTCCGCGTCGTCCTGGTTCTCGAGTGCCGCCTGCTTGGCCATCAGTTCCTCGGGCGTGGGCTCCGGGGGGAGTCCGCGCGCCACGCGGCGCCGACGGGTCTCGTCGTCGCGGCGCGCCTTGGCGCGGGCGGCCTTCTGGAGCTCCTCGTCGACGCGGACGATGAGGTGGCGGATGATCGTGTCGTTGACCTTCAGGCGACGATCGAGTTCCTTGACGGACTCGCCCGCGGCGCTGAAGAGGAGGACGACGTAGTGCCCTTCCTTGTGGCGCCCGATCTGGTAGGCCAGGCGCCGGCGGCCCCACACGTCCGCCTTGTCGATGGTGCCGTTCGCCTTGGTGACGATGCCCTCGATCAAGGTCTGCAGCTCGGTGAGCTGGTCCTCGGTCGCTTCGGGCGAGGCGATGTAAACGAGTTCGTACTGCTTCTGTGCTGCCATTCGGCCTCCTTCTGGCCTGAACGGTCCGCCGTAGCCCGCTCGCGCAGCGAGCGCGGTGGGCGAAGGTGGACAAGGAGGACACGTCACACCTGCGGTGACGCGTTGAAGACCTGCATGGTCTTCTCGATGCCATCGCGTGCGAAGCACTCGACGGCGTCGGCGGCCCTCACGACCGCCTCGTCGATGGCCGGACGGATGTCCGGCGGAATCATCGACAGGACGTGATCGGCCAGGTCACGCCGCGGATCCCCGCGGCCCACCCCGATGCGGAGCCGAGCGAACTGCTCCGTGCCGAGCACGCCGATGATCGACTTGAGGCCGTTGTGGCCCCCGGCCGATCCCGACGGCCTCGCCCGCAGCTGTCCTGCCGGCAAGGCCACCTCGTCGACGACCACGATCAGGTCCTCGACGGGAATCTTGAAGAACCGCAGCAGGTCGCCGACGGCGCCCCCACTGCGATTCATGAACGTCAGTGGCTTGACGAGCAACAGGCCCGCCCCCCGCACCCGCGCCATCAGCGCGTCGGCCGGGGCGCTCTCGAACGCCACCCCGTGCCGCGCCGCCAGCGCGTCCACCGTCATGAAGCCGACGTTGTGCAGGGTGTCCCGGTACTTCGGACCGGGATTGCCGAGGCCAACGACCAGCTTCACGAGCGCATCCCGAAAATTCCAGAAGTTCAGAATGTCAAAATCTCAACACCAACGACGCGCTTCGCAGCGCACTGGAGGTGGTGCAATTCTGCAATCCTCAATTCTGCAATTGCCTACTTGTCCTTGTCCGTCTTGCCCTTCTTGGCGACCTCGGGTTCGGCAGTCGCCGCGCCCGCGGCCTCGTCGCTGCCGACGCGAGCGCCGACCACGTGGACGATCATCATGTCGGCCGAGCTGACCGGCGTCCACTTCTGGCCAGCCGCCACGTCCTTCACGTGCACGCCGTCGCCGATCATCATGCCGGTCACGTCGATGTCGATGTGCTCGGGGATCTCGGTCGGCAGGCTCTCGACCTCGATCTCGCGGTGCACGAAGTCGAGCACGCCGCCCTGCACCTTCACGCCCTTCGGCTCGCCGTGCAGGCGGACCGCCACCTTCACCTGGACCTTCTTCTCCAGGTTGACGCGGTAGAAGTCGGCGTGGAGCAGCTGGTGGGTGACCGGCTGCAGCAGGAAGTCCTTCACGATGACCTTGGTCGTCGTGCCGTCGACCTTGAGGTCGATCAGGGTGTTGAGGCCGGCCTCCGAGTGCAGGAGCCGCGACAGCTCCTTGGGGCTCACGGCGACGGCCTGCGCGGGCTGGCTGCCACCGTAGACGACGGCGGGAATCTGGCCCTTCACACGGAGGCGGCGGGCTTCGTTCTTGCCGCGCGACTCGCGCACGACGGCTTCGAGGGTCGTATCCATTTCTGTCTCCTACTCTCGATCGGTCCGCTTGCGCCCGCGGCGCGGGCTTCGGCGGGACGGACCTACCATTGGTGAACCACTCAATTTCAGAATTTCAGAATTTCAGAAAGTTCGGAATTTCATGCACAGGGTCTCGGCTCGACGGGCCGACGTGGTCCTGCAATTCTGAACGTCTGCAATTCTGCACTTACTGAAGTTCCCTTCACACGAACAACGACGAGACCGAGGTCTCCTCGTGGATGCTGCGGATGGCCTGGCCCAGCAGCCGGGCCACCGTCAGGCACTCGATCTTGCTCGAGGAGGCGCAGGCCTCGCTCTGCGGGATCGTGTTGGTGACCACCAGCTTCTCGATCGGCGACTGCTCGATCCGCTCGATGGCCGGCCCCGACAGCACGCCGTGCACCGCACAGGCGATGATGCGCTCGGCGCCGTTGGCCTTGAGCGCCTGCGCCGCCTTCACGATCGTGCCCGCCGTGTCGATGATGTCGTCCTGCAGCACGCACGTGCGGCCGCGGACGTCGCCAATCACGTTCATCACCTCGGCGGCCCCCGTCTCCGAGCTGCGCCGCTTGTCGATGATCGCCAGGTCGGCGCCGACGCGCTTGGCGTAGGCCCGCGCCCGCTCCGCGCCGCCGGCGTCGGGCGAGACCACCGTCACGTTCGGGAACTTCTGCCGCGCCAGGTAGTCGATGATCACCGGCGCCGCGAAGAGGTGGTCGACCGGGATGTCGAAGAACCCCTGAATCTGGGCCTTGTGCAGGTCCATCGTCAGGATGCGATTGGCCCCGGCGGCGCTGAGCAGGTTGGCCACCAGCTTGGCCGAGATCGGCACGCGGGGCTTGTCCTTGCGGTCCTGCCGCGCGTAGCCGTAGTACGGAATCACCGCCGTGATGCGCGAGGCCGACGATCGCCGGAACGCGTCGATCATGACGCACAGTTCCATGATGTTGGCGTCGACCGGCCGCGACGTCGGCTGCACGATGAAGACGTCGGTGCCCCGGATGTTCTCGTCGATCTGGAACGAGACCTCGGTGTCGGGGAACCGCTGCAGGCGAGCCTGCCCCGGCGCCACGCACAGGAACTCGGCAATCTCCTGCGCGAGTTGTGGGTGGGCACTGCCCGAGAACACCTTCAAGTTCGATCGCGCCATCGCCGTCCGTCGAAGTCCCTGCTGCCGATCACTGCCGCGCCCGCGCCTGCCCTTCCGGCCGGCCAACTCCCCACTCGGGAACTGGCTGGGGCGGAAGGATTCGAACCTGCGCCGACGCGACAGGCGTCGGTGCGTGACCCAGAAACCTTCCGGCCGGCCAGTTCCCCGCTCGGGAACTGGCTGGGGCGGAAGGATTCGAACCTTCGAATGCGGGATTCAAAGTCCCGTGCCTTACCGCTTGGCGACGCCCCAGTGTCGGCCAAAGACGCGCCGGGCATTCCCGGCGACGTGCCTGCCGGGGTGCGCAAACCGATAGCCTACACGAACAAGGGCAGAAAGGGCAAAAGGGCGACGCGCCTCACGCGAGCGGCACGCAGCGCGTCGCCTCCTCATACGCGGCGCGCGAGAGCAGGTGCGTGCGCCAGATTCGGGTGCCCTCGGGCCAGCCCACCTCGAGGGCCGCCAGGTCGACGTCGGGGCTGAACACCCCGAAACAGGCCGAGCCGCTGCCCGACATGGCGGCCAGTCTGGCGCCGCCGGCGCCGAGCCGGGCCACGATGGCCTCGATCTCGGGGTGACGGGCGGCCACCGGGCGTTGCAGGTCGTTGGTGAACGCGCCGGCCCCACCCGCGTCGGGCACCGCCGGCGCCTCGTCGTACCACCGATACGCGTCCCGGGTGGAGACGCCGAAGGGCGGACGCACCAGCAGCACCTGCCCTGGCGGGTGATCGGGCAGCGGCGTCAGCGCGTCGCCGATGCCTTCCCCGCGCATGGTGCCGCCCCAGGCGAAGAACGCCACGTCGGCGCCGAGCGGACGCACCACCTCGGCCACCTGGTCGCGAGTGACCACCCGACCTGCTGCGGCGGCGACCAACCGGGCGGCCGCCACCGCGTCGGCACTGCCGCCGCCGAGGCCGGCTTCTGCCGGGACGTGCTTCTCCAGCCGCAACTGGTACCCCTCGAGCGGGACGTCGAGGGCCGCGGCCATGGCCTCGGCGCCGCGCCAGGCGAGGTTGCGACGATCGAGCGGCACGCCCGGGGTGTCGCACTCGAGCCCGAAGTCACCCGGCCGCCGACGCAGGATCACGCGGTCGGCCAGGGCCACGGCCTGCAGCACGGTCGACAGCAGGTGATAGCCGTCGCCTCGCAGACCGCGCATCCGCAGGTCGAGGTTGACCTTGGCTGGCGCCAGGGTCGCCCAGCCCGCCACGTCAGCGTTGCCGGAGTTCACGCGAGGTCCGCAGGTCGGCGAGGGTGACCTCACGGGTCCCCGCCGGGATGGCGACGTCGAGCGCCCCGGGCGGCAGCGCCGGCAGCGCCTCGGGGCCATCCACGGCGAACGCCGCGTCGGTGACGACGCGCCCTGCCTCGACGCGCCGCAGGCGGATCGCCGTCGGCCAGGCGGCGTCGGCGCGCGTGTAACTCACCTCCCAGGCGCCATCGGAGGCAGCCACCACGACTGGGCGACCACCGGCTCGACCGCGCAGCCAGATGACGCGGGCCTTGTCGACGGTGACGCGCGTCCACTCGCCGGGGAACGTGGCCGCCTGCCGCACGGTTCGCCCAGCCACCCCACACCCCGCGACGAGGGCCCGCAGATCCGCAGGTCCGAACGGCACCCCGACGACGGCGTCGAGCAGTTCGGCGGGGTCGGCACCGCGCGCGACGGCCGGCTCGCGCGGCAACAGCAGCACGGCCTGCCCGGGCCTGCCGGCCAGCACGAAGACCGGCGCGCCGAAGGGGGCGATGCCCTCGAGGCGCACGCTGTCGCCGGAGACGCCGGCCTGCAGCGTGCCTCGCACGCGCTCGCCGTCGATGCGGCCCGACAGGCGGAGATCCACCGTCAGTGCCTCCGGCTCGGTGCACGCAGCCGCGACAAGCGCCTGCACGGCCGCCAGGTCGGCGACGGGCGCGCCGCTGCCGGCCGGTGTCTGCACGACGACCTTCGGGGCGCACCCGGCCAGGCCGAGCAGCAGCGTCGCCGCGATCAGGGCCTTACGGTTTGCGGGCACGGGAGATCTTGGCCCTGATGGCGGCTGGATCGATGGACTCACCGTCGCCGGCCAGCGCCCGCTCCCAGGCGGCCACCGCGCCAGCTTCGTCCTTCAGGGCGAGCAGCACGTCCCCGAGGTGATCCTGGATCACGGAGTTGGTGCGTGACAGCCCGGCCGCGCGCTCGAGCTGCGTGCGCGCTTCGGGGAGCTTGCCCTGCTTGTAATAGGCCCAGCCAAGGCTGTCGAGGTAGGAGCCGTTGTCGGGATCCTCCTCGAGCGCCTTGCCGATGAGCGCAACGGCTTCCTCCAACGGCCCGCCGTCCTCCACCAGCATGTAGCCGAGGTAGTTCAGGGTCGGCGCGTGCCCCGGCTCGACCTCGAGGGCCTTGCGGAATGCGGCCTTGGCCTCGGCGCGCTTGCCGAAGCGCTCGAGAATCGCGCCCCGCTGGAACCAGTAGATCACCTGGGTGCCGAAGCCCTTTTCGGCCTGGTCGAGCAGCGTCATCGCCCGCGCTTCGCGGCCGGCGTCGGCAAGGGTGGTGGCCAGGGCCAGGGTCACCGACGGGTCGTCGGGGCGCTGGGCGCGCTCGGCTTCGAGGATGGCGATGGCGGCATCGGGTTGCCTGGCGCCGATGTAGGCCTGTGCGAGCAGGCGCCCCACCTGCAGGTCGCCGGGACGCGCGGCGCGCACTTCCTTGCCGAGCGCGATGGCGCGGTCGAAGCGCCGGGCCATGACGAGCGTCTGCAACAGGTACGCGTCGATCATCGGGTCGGGCCGCGCGGCGCGCGTCCGCTCGAGCATGGCAATCGCCTGTTCGGGCTGCCCGAGCGCCATGTGGGCGCTGGCCAAGCGCATCGCCACGCCGAGGGCCGACTGCGGGTTGCCGACGGCCCCCTTCTCGACGACCGGCGTGAGCACCTCGACGACCCTGGCGTGGTCGCCCCGGTCGGCGTAGACCTGCGAGAGGATGACCGGGCCGCGGACGTCGGCCGGCGCGATCTTCATCAGGGCTCGCGCGGTCTCCTCGGCAGCGGTGCCGTCGCCGAGTTCGCGCTGCGCCTGGGCGAGCAGGTAGCGGGCCTGCAGGTCGGTGGGGCGGTCCGCGATCACCTGCTCGAGCACGGTGCGCGCGGCGGCGGGCTGGTCGGCGCCGAGCAGCGCCGTGGCCTGGCGCATGCGGAGTTCCACGGCCGACGGGTTCTCCTGCGCGGCCAGCCCATACGCCTCGGCGGCCTCGCGCCATCGCCGGGCCCGCTCGAGCATCTCGGCCTGCTGCAGGCGCGCCCGGAAGAACCGCGGCTCGACGTCGAGCACCTCGCCGAGGACGCGCAGCCCCTCGTCGGGCTGCCCGGTCCGTTCGTAGGCCTGCGCCAGGAGCAGGCCGGCCTCGATGGCGCCGTTCTCACGCTCCCAGGTGACACGCAGCACGCGCGCGGCATCGGCGGGACGGTCGGCCTGCAGGTACAGCCGTCCGAGCACCACGGGCACGTTCAGGTCGTAGCTGCGGCCGGCCACGGCCTTCTCGAGGTGCCCGATGGCGGTGTCGATGGCGGCGCGGTCCCGCGGCGCGGCCGCCTCGCCCTGCATGACCGACGCAGGCACCGACAGCATGCCGAGCATCCAGTGCGCATCGGCGCTGTCGGCGTCGAGGGCCAGCGCCCGCTCCGCCGCCTTGCGCGCCTCGGCGATCCGATCGTTGCGCGCATAGAGTTGCGCGAGTTCGGTCAGGATGGCGGGCGAGGCATCGAGGGTGGACGCCTTCTCCAGGGCCGCGATCGCCCCGGCGGCGTCGCCGCCGGCCTCGAGGCGCCGGGCCTCCAGGAACGCCTGGTAGGCCTCTCCGCGGGTGGAGGTGCGGGGCGCGGGCGCGGACGCAGGTCCGGGCTGGACCGCCAGCGTCAGGGCCAGCAGGGCGATGGGGAGCATGGATCGATTATGCCGGGAATGCCGCGCCCGCCGGCAATGCCGGTCGGATGCCACGCCCGCGACGCACACGCACGGGGGCCGGCCGGGGGCAGCCGGCACGAGGCGGCGAGCGAACCGAGAGGTTATAGTCGCCGCCGTGCGCGTGCTTCTGGTCCGGTTGCGCCTCATCGGCGACGTGGTCTTCACCACCCCCGTGATCGGCGCGCTCCGGCGGGCCTTGCCCGACGCCCACCTGAGCTACCTGATCGAGCCGGCCGCCGCGCCGGTGGTGCGTCACCATCCCGGCCTCGATGAGGTGATCCTGGCGCCGCGCACCCGCGGCTGGCGCCGGCTGCGCGACGACTGGCGGCTGGGAACGCAGCTCCGGCGAGAGCGGTACGACGTGGTGCTGGACCTGCACGGCGGCCCGCGGGCTTCCCTGCTCACCTGGCTCAGTCGCGCGCCCAGGCGCATCGGCTTCGACGTGCAGGGCCGCCACTGGATGTACACCGACGTGGTGCCCCGCCCTCGCGAGATCCGGCCCCGGCACTCGGTGGAGAACCAATGGGACGTGCTGCCCGCCTTCCTGCCCGACCTGCCGCCACCGACTCGCGAGACCGATCCCGTCGTGATGGTCCACGACCCGGCGGCCGAGGCCAGCGTCGACGCCTGGCTCGCAACCGAGGGGCTGTCGGGGGACCACCGGCTCATCGTGGTGCACGTCAGCGCGGGCAACGCCTTCCGGCGCTGGCCGTTGACCTCATTTGCCGAGCTTGCGGTCCGGCTCACCGCGCGGGACGCCAAACGTCGTATCATCCTGACGTCCGGACCGTCGGAAGCGGCTGCTGCCGCCGATGTGGTCCGCCTGGCGCGTGAGCGCCGGCCCTCGTCGCCGGAGGCCGTACGGACCTGCGGGGACATGTCGTTGGACCAGCTGCACGCCCTGATCGGCCGGGCGGCGCTCTACATCGGCGGGGACAGTGGGCCCCTGCACGTGGCTGCCACGACCAGGACGCCCATCGTCGGGCTGTACGGGCCGACGCTGCCGGTGCGATCCGCACCGTGGCGCGACCCGAGGTACTTCAGTGCGGCCGTCGACGTCGGGGCCCTGCCCTGCCGGCCGTGCGAACAACGCGTCTGCGCACCCGGCGACTTCCGGTGCCTGGCGCACATCACCGTCGACGCGGTCGCCGAAGCCGCCGAACGGGCGCTCACGCCCGCGGCGCCGGACCGGGCCGATTGAGAAGGATGTCGAGCACGACGTGACCGCGCCGGCACTGCGAACCGCCCGGATGGACCGACTCGAGACGCTCTCGTTGTCGGTGCTCCTGTGCTTCGTCGCGGCGCTGCAGCTCTCGGTCGCCGCGTCGGGCGTCCTGCTGGCCCTCACCCTGCTCTGCTGGGGGGCCCTCCTGGTGCTCCGCGAGGAACAACTCGAGGTTCCCGCGTTCTTCTGGCCGCTGGCCGCCTACGCCGCCGTCACCCTGGTCTCCAGCACCGCCTCGGTGGATCCCGGCCTCAGTCTCGTCGACTCCAAGCAACTCGTGCTGTTCCTGATCGTGCCGCTGGTCTACCGGCTGGCGCGTGGGCACCGGGCGCACCTGTTCGCGTCGGTGATCATCGCGGTCGGCGCGGCAAGTGCGCTGGTCGGGTTGTTCCAGTACGGGTTCCTGCACTTCGACAACCTCGGCCGCCGGCCCCAGGGCGCGCTCACCCACTACATGACCTACTCGGGGTCGCTGATGCTGGTGGCGTGCGTGGCCGCGGCCCGGCTGCTGTTCGGCAGCCGCGATCGCGTGTGGCCGCTCCTGGTGCTGCCCGCGGTGCTGGTTGCCCTCGGCCTCACGTTCACGCGCAGCGCCTGGGTGGGCGTGTGCGTCGGCATGGCCGTGCTGCTGGCCCTGCGCGACCGTCGCCTGGTCGCGGCGGTGCCCCTGGCGCTGGCGCTGGCGGTGATCCTCGCTCCGGCCAGCGTGACCGACCGCGTCTACTCCATCTTCGACATGAAGGACCCGACCAATCGCGATCGCGTCGCGATGCTGAAGTCCGGCGCGGCGATGGTCGAGGACCATCCGCTCACCGGCGTCGGGCCCGACCAGGTGAAGGCCGTCTACCACCAGTACCGCGTGCCCGAGTCCGTGCAGCCGCTCAACGTGCACCTGCACAACGTGCCCATGCAGATCGCGGCCGAGCGCGGGTTGCCGGCGCTGATCGTGTGGCTCTGGTTCGTCGGCCTGGTCGCGCGCGACCTGTACCGCCGCGTCTGCCGCAGGACGGGCGCGACGCGGGCGCTCGCCGCCGGGGCCCTCGCCTCGTTGGCCGCGATGCTGGGCGCGGGCCTGTTCGAGTACAACTTCGGCGACTCCGAGTTCCTGATGCTCCTCCTGGTGGTGCTCACCCTGCCGTTCGCGGCCGAGCGGCCGGAGTCGATCACCCGGCACATCTGAGTCCCGCCCGCGTGCGCTCCCTCGTCGACGACTTCGCAGGCCGTCGCGTCCTCGTGGTCGGGGACGTGATGCTCGATCACTTCCTCTTCGGCCGCGTGCAGCGCCTCTCGCCCGAGGCGCCCGTGCCGATCGTCGAGTACGCCCGCGACGAGTACCGCCCGGGGGGCGCGGCCAACGTCGCGACCAACCTCGCTGCCCTCGGCGCCGTGGTGCACCTGGTCAGCGTGGTCGGCGAGGACGAGGCCGCCGACCGGTTGCGGACGGGACTGGCCCGCGCCGCCGTCGCGGCCGACTCGCTGGTCGTCGATCCGACCCGCCCGACGACGCGCAAGCTGCGCATCGTGACGCAGCGCCAGCAGCAGGTGGCGCGCGTCGACTTCGAGAGCGATGCCGACGTCAGCGAGGAGGTGGCGGCGACGCTCGGCGACCGCCTCGCGGCGCGGGCCGCCGAAGCCGACGTGATCCTGATCTCGGACTACCTGAAGGGCGTCATCACGGCCAGCGTGATGGCGCGCGTCCTGGCCGTGGCCCGCGACCGGAACCTCGACGTGCTCGTCGATCCCAAGATCCCGCACCTGGATCTGTATCGCGGCGTGACGCTGGTGACCCCCAACCAGCTGGAGGCCGAGACGGCGGCGCACGCCCGCATCCGATCGGACGCCGACGCGCGCGACGTCGCGCGGCGCCTCAAGTCGATGCTGCAGTGCGAGTCGGTGGTGGTGACCCGCGGCGAGCACGGGATGTGGGTCCTGGACGGCAGCGTGGAGCCGGCCGTCGAGGCCAACTTCGCCGCGACGGCCCTCGAGGTGTCGGACGTGACCGGCGCCGGCGACACGGTGATTGCCACGCTCGCCCTCGCCCTCGCGGCCGGCGCGACGTTGCTCGACGCCGCCCGGCTGGCCACCACCGCCGCGGGCGTGGCGGTGAGCCGGTTCGGTGCCGTCGCCGTCACGCGCGACGAGTTGCTGGCGAGACTGCCGTAGGGCCGGCCTTCGTCATTCGGCCTTCGGCCTTGGCAGGCGTCCCCAAGGGCGACGCCTACCCTCTTCTACCTTCGTCTTCCGAGCCCTGAGCCGTAAGCCCGACGCTCAGTGCCGGAAGTGCCGCCGGCCGGTGAACACCATCGCGATGCCGTGCTCGTCGGCCGCCGCGATCACCTCTTCGTCGCGCACCGATCCCCCGGGCTGCACGACGGCGGTCGCGCCGGCGGCCGCGATCGCGTCAAGCCCGTCCCGGAACGGGAAGAACGCGTCGGAGGCGACCACCGAGCCCTTCAGGTTGCCCTCGCCGGCCTTCATCATCGCCACCTTCACCGAGTCGACGCGGCTCATCTGGCCGGCGCCGACGCCAAGCGTGCGATCGGCGGAGGCGAACAGGATCGTGTTCGACTTCACGTGCGCGCACACGCGCCAGGCGAACCGCAGGGCCTGCCACTCCTCGGCCGTCGGCTGACGCTTGGTCACCACGCGCAAGCCCGCGCTCTCGGCCGACCACGGCTGGCTGGCCTCGATCACCCGATCGCGCTGCTGCACGAGCGTCGCGCCGAGAATCGACCGCCACTCGAGCGCATCGGCCGACGCCAGCGCCGCGAAGTCCGCGGTCACGACGCGGAGGTTCGCCTTCCTGGAGAGGACCGCCAGCGCCGCCGGTTCGACCGACGGCGCGACCACGGCCTCGATGAAGGTCGTGACGATCGCCTCGGCGGTGGCGACGTCGATCGCGCGGTTGAGGCCGATGATGCCGCCGAAGGCCGACAGCGGATCGGCCTCGCGGGCGCGGACGTAGGCATCGGCGGCGTCGGTGCCGGTGGCCACGCCGCACGGGTTGGTGTGCTTGATGACGCTGGCCGCCGGCTCGGTGAACTCGAGCACGATGCGCGCCGCGGCATCGAGATCGAGCAGGTTGGTGAAGCTCAGTTCCTTCCCCTGGTGGATCGTCACGTTGCCGAACCCGGTGGGCCCGTCGGCGTACCACGCGGCGGGCTGGTGCGGGTTCTCGCCGTAACGCAGCGTCCGGATGCGCGAGAGCGATCGCGTGACGGCCTCCGGGAACGGCTCGCGATCGGCGGTCGGGATGCGCGTGCCGCCCTCGTCGCTCATCGTGACGTGCGCAAGTTCCGACGCGATCATCTGGTCGTAGGCGCCGGTATGGGCGAAGGCCTTGCGCGCGAGCTCGAATCGCAGCGCCTGCGGCACGGCGCCGGCGGCGAGTGCCTCGAGGACGCGCGGGTAGTCGGCCGGGTCGACCAGGACCAGCACGTCGCGGAAGTTCTTGGCAGCCGCGCGCACCATGCCGGGACCGCCGATGTCCACCTGCTCGATCAGGCCCGGCACCGTCGTGGACGGGTCAGCGGCCGCCTTCGCGAACGGGTAGAGGTTGACCACCACGAGATCGATGAGCGGGATGCCGTGCTCGGCCAGTGAGGCGAGATGGTCAGGCTTGTCGCGGCGCGCCAGGATACCGCCGTGGACGCGGGGGTGCAGCGTCTTGACGCGGCCGTCGAGCATCTCGGGAAAGCCGGTGATTTCCGACACCTGGCTGACCGGCAACCCCTCGGCCTCGAGCGCCCTGGCGGTGCCGCCGGTGGAGAGGAGGTGGAAGCCGAGGTCCGCCAGCCCGCGCGCGAAGGGCGCCAGGCCGGTCTTGTCGGACACGCTGATCAGGGCGTACGAAGACATAGGGGTAGGAAAGTAGGGGTTTACGTGGCTTGACACTGCTGAGCAGGCGTCGCTATCCTTGCCGGCGCCGGACAGCCAGATGAGCGAAATTCGAAGGTTTCCGGTGTAACCGTACGCCTGGGCCCTTGGCGGCCGAGCGTACCTTCTGCCGGTCGGCCGGCAGCGAAGCAAGGCAGGTCAGCACCATGGAACGCATCACGGGCAAGGTCAAGTGGTTCAACAACGCCAAGGGCTACGGGTTCATCGAGCGCGAATCGGGGAGTGACGTGTTCGTCCACTTCTCCGCCATCCAGGGCGCGGGCTTCCGCACGCTCGAGGAGGGCCAGCCGGTCGAATTCGAGATCGTCGACGGTCCGAAGGGACCGCAGGCCGGCAACGTCACGAAGGTCAGCTAGGCTCGCGCCGCCGGACCCGTGGGCGGCCCGCCGCCCGCCCACGGACACCCGCCTTACCACCCCTCCTCGCGCTGCGTTCTCCTTACGCATCCGGTTCATCGGCGCCCCCGACCTTCACGGCCTGCGCCGTCAGGTTGACGTGGCCGTCCACCCGCGTGACGCGGAACCACACCTGGTCGCCGGGGTGCCGCTCCTGCAGCGTCCGCACCTGATCGCGGACCATGCCGGCGAACCTGTGGAAGGGCACGACCTCGCGCCCCTCGTCTCGCCTCGCCTCCATCAACGCCTCGTAGAGCGCGCGCAGCTTGTCCGACTCGTGCAGCGGGTCGCTGAGGCGCGTGGCGTGCACCACCTCGGCCGCCCCGGCAGGGGGCGAGGCCGGCGACGGCCGCTGGAAGGGCCCGCCGCGCCCCTCTTCCCTGGCCCGCACGCCGCGATCCCACAGGTCGCAGAACGAGGAGTACCGCGCCTGCAGCGTCGAGAACTGGAAGCGCAGCACCGCGCTGTCGAAGTACGCGCGGTCGAAGCGCTTGAAGGTGCGGTCGAGCGCCGCTCGGCTCTCCAGCGGCGGGCGGCCGGTCCGCCCGGAGAAGTACATGGTGTACTCGGCCTCGACCTTCTTCAGTTGCACCGACAGGGCCTGCAACTCACGTTCGAGGGCGCTCGGCTGGGGCACGGCGGTCGGGGCCTTCCGGGCGCGCGCGGCGCGCCTCAGCGGGGCAGCAGGAACCAGGTCAACGGCAGCCAGAGCTCCCGAGCGAACGGCACCGGGCGGTCGTCGACCAGCACCTCGCAGCCGGGATACCGGCCGACGATCGCGAACAGGTCGCGCAGTTGCGTCGCCTGCCCGGCGTAGAAGCGGGCGCGCACGCGGAAGCCCTCCCCGCTGCCCACCTCGCGGTACTCCGCCGACGCCCTGGCCAACTGCACGGCGGCATCGAAGTCCGGGCCGGCAAAGCGGGGGAACACCAGCGTGAACGAGAACGGGATGTCGGCCGCCCCGAACAACGCGGTGCGCAGGTCGGGATCGAGCGCCGCGAGTTCCTCGGGCGTCGGCTCCTCGGTGAGATCGACGTACGGCCAGAACCGCTCCTGCGGCTGGTAATCCGGCAGCGCGGGTGCGTCGGTCCGGGGGGGCGTGGAGGCGGGCGTGTCGGTCATGCGCAACGGGCACGGGCCCTGGCCCGTCCCGGTGGCGCGACGCCCCGGCGGACAGGGCCGCCCGCGGGTGGAATGGTAGCATCGCGGCGTGTCACGGGCGCGGCTGATCCCGGCAATCGACGTGCTGCTCGGGCTCCCGGCTGCCGGGCCCCTGGCCGAACGCCACGGGGCCCGCGCGTTCCGCGCCGCGCTCGAGGCGGCGGTGGCGCGCGTGCGCGCGGCCCTGCTCGCCGGCGACGACGAAACGGACTCGCGGGACGCCGTCGCGGCGCGCATCCTCGAGGCCACCGCCACCGCGCTCGACGCCGCGGCGCGCCCCTCGCTCCGCGCGGCCATCAATGCCACCGGCGTGGTGATCCACACCAACCTGGGTCGGGCGCCGCTGGCCCGCACGGCCCTCGACGCCATGGCGGCCGTCGCCGCCGGCTACAGCACCCTGGAGTACGACATCGTCACCGGCGGCCGGGGCAGCCGCCACCTGCATCTGGATGCCCTGCTGGCGGAGGCGACGGGCGCGGCGGCCGGCGTGGCCACCAACAACACGGCCGCAGGGCTGACGCTCGCGCTCGCCGCCATCGCGGCGGGGCGAGAGGTGATCATCAGCCGCGGCGAACTCGTGGAGATCGGCGGCGGCTTCCGCGTCCCCGACATCCTGCGGGGCTCGGGGGCGCTGCTGCGCGAGGTCGGGACGACCAACCGGACTCGCGTCGCCGACTATGCCGCCGCGATCACCGATCGGACCGCCGCAATCCTCCGCGTCCACCCGTCGAACTTCCGGATGGAGGGGTTCACGGCACGGCCGTCGCTCGGTGAGCTCTCCGGCGTCGCCCGCGGTCTGGGCGTGCCCGTGATCGAGGATCAGGGCAGCGGCTGGCTCGGGTTCGACCTGTTCCCTGACGGCACCTTCCCGCCCGAGGCGCGCGCCGTGCTCGCGCATGAGCCGGCGGTGCGCGAGAGCATCCGCGACGGCGCCGACGTGGTGGCGTTCAGTGGCGACAAGCTGCTCGGGGGACCGCAAGCGGGGTTGCTGGTGGGCCGTGCCGACCTGCTGGCGTGCATCAGGAAGCATCCGCTCATGCGCGCGGTCAGGGTGGACAAGGTGACCTACGCGGGCCTCGACGCCACGCTGCGGGCGTTCCTGGCGGGTCGTGCCGGCCGGGAGGTTCCCGTCATGCGGATGCTGGCGCTCTCCGACGAGGCCCTGGAGACGCGTGCGCGGGTGCTTGCCCGTCGACTGGACGAGGCCGGCGTGGCCTGCGAGACGGCCGCCGGACTGTCGACGATCGGCGGGGGATCGACGCCAGGGGCGACGCTGCCGACGACGCTGGTGCGACTGCGGACCTCGTCGCCTGACGCCCTCGCGGCGGCGCTGCGGCGGGGCGACCCGCCGGTCATCGCCCGGGTCCACGACGGCGCCGTGTGCCTCGACCCGAGGACGATCGGCGAGGCCGAGGAGGATGCGCTGGTGCAGGCGGTGTCGACCGCTCGAGGCCGGCGCGCGGTGCCGTCCTGATGACGGCGGCGTGGGACCCGCCGCCCGGCAAGAGTGGGGCGCCCGTCACGGCGAGCGATGCGTGCGGCGCGCGTCGACTGGCTCAGGCGCCGTAGTGCGCGGTGACCCACTCGCGGTAGGAGCCGCTGGTCACGTGCAGCACCCAGTCCTGGTGGTCGAGGTACCACTGGACCGTCTGGCGCATCCCGGCCTCGAAGGTGTGCGAGGGCTCCCAGGCCAGTTCGGTGCGGATCTTCGTCGGGTCGATCGCGTAGCGCCGGTCGTGACCGGGACGATCGCGCACGTAGGTGATCAGGTCCGAGTACCGGCCGTCGGGACGCGGCTGCAGCTCGTCGAGGATGCCGCACAGCGTGTGGACGACGGCGATGTTCTGCCGCTCGCTGTTGCCGCCGACGTTGTAGGTCTCCCCCACCCGACCGGCGTCGAGCACGCGCACGATCGCCGAGCAGTGATCCTCCACGTACAACCAGTCGCGCACGTTCTTGCCGTCGCCGTAGACCGGCAGCGGCTTGCCCGCCAGGGCGTTGTGGATGATCAGCGGGATCAGCTTCTCGGGAAACTGGTACGGCCCGTAGTTGTTGGAGCAGTTGGTCGTGAGCGTCGGCAGGCCGTAGGTGTGGTGGTACGCGCGCACGAGGTGATCGGACCCGGCCTTGGAGGCCGAGTACGGGCTGTTGGGCGCGTACGGCGTCGTCTCGGAGAACGCCGGATCGTCGGCGCCCAGCGAGCCGTAGACCTCGTCGGTCGAGACGTGCAGGAAGCGGAACGCGTGGCGGGCGTCGCCGTCGAGCGAGGCCCAGTAGGCCTTGACCTCGTCGATCAGCGCGAAGGTGCCGACCAGGTTGGTCTCGACGAAGGCGGCGGGGCCGTGGATGGAACGATCGACGTGGCTCTCGGCCGCGAAGTTGACGACGGCCACCGGCTGGTGCTCACGCAACAGGCGCGACACCACGGCACGATCGCCGATGTCGCCGCGCACCAGTTCGTGCCGCGGGTTGCCCTCGAGTACCGCCAGGTTCTCCGGGTTGCCCGCGTACGTCAGCTTGTCGAGGTTGACGACCCGCCCCTCGCGGCGCGCGAGCCAGTAGTGCACGAAGTTGGCGCCGATGAAGCCGGCGCCGCCGGTCACAAGGATCGTGGCCATCGAGAATTTGAAACTTGAACTTCCAAATTGGACTGGTCTAGCGGCCGAAGGTCGCTAGAACAGTCCCTGCACGCTCTGCACCGCGAGGTTGATCACGCGGGTCGGGACGACACCGAGGTAGAAGATGGCCAGCGTCGCGATGGCCAGGCCGGCCACGGCGCTGCGCGGCACCGCGGGCGCCGGGTCGATGGCGACCTCGTCGGACATGTACATGAGCACCACGATGCGCAGGTAGAAGTACACCGAGATGACGCTCGTGAGCACGCCGATGATCGCCAGGGCGTAGTAGCCCTCCTGCACGGCCGCGGCGAACACGTACCACTTGGCCACGAACCCGGCCGTCGGCGGCAGGCCGCCGAGCGACAGCAGGAAGATGGTCATGACCGCCGCCATGCCGGGACGGCGGTGCCACAGGCCCGCGAAGTCGCGCACGTTGTCGTGCGGGTGGTCCTCGGTCGACAACAGGGCCATCACGCCGAAGGCCGCGACGTTGGTGATCCCGTACGAGGCCAGGTAGAACAGCATGCCGGCCTTGCCGACCGAGTTGGCGGCGATGAGGCCGACCAGCAGGTAGCCACCGTGCGCGATGCTCGAGTACGCCAGCATGCGCTTGACGTTGCCCTGCGCCACGCCGACCGTCGTGCCGAGCACCATCGTCGCGACGGCCAGCGCCGAGACGATCGGGGCCCACTCGGCGTGCATCGGCTCGAAGGCCGACAGGAACACGCGGATGAAGGCGGCGAAGGCGGCGGCCTTGACGCCGGTGGACATGAAGCCGGTGACCAGGGTGGGCGCGCCCTCGTAGGCGTCGGGCGTCCACATGTGGAACGGTACGGCCGACACCTTGAACGCGAAGCCGACCAGCAGCAGCGCGAGGGCGAGGATCACCATCACGCTCGGCGCGTTGACCTGGCTGGCCAGGGTCGCGGCGACCTGCTCGAGGCGGGTGCTGCCGACGACACCGTAGGTGAACGCGACGCCGTACAGGAAGAACGCGCTCGAGAACGCCCCGAGGATGAAGTACTTGAACGACGCCTCGGCGCCGGCCTCGCTGCTGCGGCGGATGCCGGTCAGCACGTACACCGACAGCGACATCACCTCGAGGGCGAGGAAGATCACCAGCAGGTCGCTGGCGCCGGCCATCAGCATCATCCCGGAGATGCCGAAGAGCATCAGCGTGAAGTACTCGCCGGCCGGGATGCGTTCCCGCTCGACGACCGACGTCGAGAACAGGATCGTCAGGATGCCGATCGCGCACAGCGTGACGTTCAGGAACAGCGCGAAGTTGTCGGCGCGCATGACGCCGAAGCCGGTGAGGTCGCGGCCCCACAGCAGCATCGAGGCGATGGCGGCGCCGGTGAGCCCGATCAGGCCCAAGCCGCCCAGCGGCACCTTCTCGCCCTTCGGCTGGAACGACTCGGCCACCATCGTCACGATCGCGGTGAGCGTGACGATGAGGGTCGGCATGATGGCTTGCAGGTCGGTCATCATCGGGCTGCCTGCTCCGAGATCACTGAGGGGAGGCTCCGCTCGGCGAGCGGGCCGCTCGCGGCCGGAACGGGCCGCGGCGTGGTGAGGGGCACGGCCCCGGCGAGGGCGGGCCGTTGCGCGTGCAGGCGCTGCACCAGCCGGTCGACCGAGGGCGCCATCGGCGCCAGGAACACGTTCGGGAACACGCCCATGACGATGGCGAGCACCAGAATCGGTCCGAGGGCGGCCCACTCACGCGGCTCGAGGTCGTGCAGGTCCTTGTTCTTGGGGTTGGTGAGCGGCCCGTAGTTCACGCGCTGGAACATCCACAGCATGTACACGGCCGAGAGGATCACGCCGGTGGCGGCGACGGCGGCCAGGGCCGGGCGCCAGCGGTAGCCACCGAGCAGCGACAGGAACTCGCCGATGAAGCCGTTGAGGCCGGGCATGCCGATCGACGAGAGCGTGACGATCAGGAACGCGGCGACCAGCTTCGGCGTGACGTGCTTCAGGCCGCCGTACTCGGCGATCTGGCGGGTGTGGCGCCGGTCCGAGAGCATGCCGACGATGAGGAACAGGCCGCCGGTGCTGATGCCGTGGTTGAGCATCTGGTAGATGGCGCCCTCGAGGCCCTGGACGTTGGCCGCGCAGATGCCGAGCACGATCACGCCCATGTGGCTCACCGAGGAGTAGGCCACCAGCTTCTTCATGTCGGGCTGCACCATCGCGACCAGCGCGCCGTAGACGATGCCGATCACCGCCAGGGTGCCGATCCAGGGCGCCACCTGCAGCGCCGCGTCGGGGAACAGCGGGAACGCGAAACGGATCAGGCCGTAGGTGCCCATCTTCAGGAGCACGCCGGCCAGGATCACCGAGCCGGCGGTCGGCGCCTGCACGTGCGCGTCGGGCAGCCACGTGTGGAACGGGAACAGCGGCACCTTGATCGCGAAGGCGAGCGCGAAGGCGAGGAAGAACCAGAGCTGCGTCCGCGGGTCGAGCGAGAGCTGGTACAGCTGCAGCACGTTGAAGCTGTACTGCCCCGTCGCCTGGGCGTGGATCACCGCCAGGCCGATGATGGCGATGAGCATCAGGACGCTGCCCGCCATCGTGTAGAGGATGAACTTGACCGCCGCGTACACCCGCTGGTCGTAGCCCCAGATCCCGATGAGGAAGTACATCGGAATGAGCATCGCGTCCCAGAAGATGTAGAAGAGGAACAGGTCCAGCGACAGGAACACGCCGAGCATGCCGGTCTCGAGCGCCAGGATGAAGAAGGAGAACTCCTTCACCTTCTTCTCCACGCCGTGCCACGAGGACAGCAGGGCGAGGGGCGTCAGGAACCCGGTCAGGACGACCAGCCACAGGCTGATGCCGTCGACGCCCAGGTGGTAGTCGATGCCGAACGCGGGAATCCACGCCACCCGCTCGACGAGCTGGAAGTCGGCCGAGACGGGGTCGAAGGCGCGCCAGACCGCGAGGGTCAGCACGAACACCACCAGCGAGATGGCGAGCGCGACGTTGCGCACCAGGCCGTTCCGCTCGCCGTCCTTGTTGGGCAGGGCGAGCAGCAGGAGCGCGCCGATGAGCGGCGCGAAGACGGTGAGGGTGAGGAGCGGGAAGGTCATCGCGCGAGGAAGTACCCCAGGACCAGCAGCGCGCCCGTGAAGAGCGACGCCGCGTAGACGCGCACCGAGCCGGTCTGCAGCAGGCGCAACGCGCCGGCCGACTCGCGCACCAGATGACCCGTGCCGTTGACGGCGCCGTCGATGATCCTGGCGTCGACCGTCTTCCAGAGCACGGAGGAAGACCCATCACGCAGCGGGTGCACGATCGCCGCGTCGTAGATCTCGTCCACGTAGTACTTGTTCAACAGGAGGCGGTGGAGGGGCGCCAGGCTGCGCGCCGCGCCGTCGGCCGCCTCGGGCCGCTGCAGGAAGAAGAATGCCGCCAGGCCGATGCCGACGAAGGCCAGCACCGTGGACACGCCCATGAGCGTGAGCTCGGTCTGCGTCTTGGCGGGATCGGCGTGTTCCGCTGCCGCGCCGTGCTCGCTGGCCGGGGCCTCGTGGCCACCGTCAGCCACGGCAGGCGCGCCGTGGTCCATCGCCGGCATCGCGTGGTCGCCGGCCGGCGCCCCGTGATCGCCGCCAGCGACGGCCGGGCCGTGCGCCGCAGCCGCCGGATGGAAGGCCGGGTGCAGGAAGGTCTCGATGGCGTTGCTGCCGCCGAGCGCGTGCGGCACGCCGACGTAGCCAGCCGCGACCGAACCGAGCGCCAGCAGCACCAGCGGCCCGGCCATCGCCCACGGCGACTCGTGCGGCGCGCCGTGGTGGCCGTGCCCATGCGAGTGGTCATCGTGCGCGGCGTGGGTGTCGTGCCCGTGCCCATGCGCGTCGTGGCCGTGTGCCGCGCTCGCCCCGAGCGGAGTCGAGGGGTGGGCGTCATGGCCGTCGTGGCCCGCCACCTCGAACCGCTCCTTGCCGTGGAACGTCATGAAGATGAGGCGGAACATGTAGCAGGCCGTCAGCAGGCCCGTGAGGGCGCCGATGGCCCACAGGCCGGTGTGGCCCGTGTAGTAGGCCTGGAACAGGATTTCGTCCTTGCTGAAGAACCCGGCCAGGCCGGGCACGCCGGCGATGGCCGCCGCGCCGATCACGAACGTCCAGTAGGTGATCGGCATGTACTTCTTCAGCCCGCCCATCTTCCGCATGTCCTGCTCGCCGGCCATCGCATGGATGACCGAGCCGGAGCCGAGGAACATCAGGGCCTTGAAGAACGCGTGCGTGTAGAGGTGGAAGACGCCGGCCGAGAAGGCGCCGACGCCCATCGCCAGGAACATGTACCCGAGCTGCGACACCGTCGAGTACGCGAGCACGCGCTTGATGTCGTTCTGCACCAGGCCGATCGTGCCGGCCATCAGCGCAGTCAGCGCGCCGATCACCGCCACCACCTGCATCGTGTGCGGCGCGTGCGCGAACAGCTCGGCGTTGCGGCCGATCATGTACACGCCCGCGGTCACCATCGTCGCCGCGTGGATGAGGGCAGAGACCGGCGTCGGCCCCTCCATGGCGTCGGGCAGCCAGACGTACAGCGGAATCTGCGCCGACTTGCCGGTGGCGCCGATGAAGAACAGCAGCGTCGTGATCGACAGCACGCCCCAGGTGAGCTCGACGGGCATCGTCGCGACCTTCTGCGCGATGGCCGTGAAGTCGAGGGTGCCGAAGGTGACGAACGCGCCGAACATGCCGAGGATGAAGGCGAAGTCACCGATGCGGTTGACGATGAACGCCTTCTTGCCGGCATCGGTGGCCGACTTCTTGGAGAACCAGAAGCCGATGAGCAGGTAGGAGCAGAGGCCGACGCCCTCCCAGCCCACGAACATGATCGGGAAGCTGGCGCCGAGCACCAGCGTGAGCATGAACGCGACGAACAGGTTCAGGTACGAGAAGTAGCGCGCGTACTCGCCGTCGCGCTCCTCGTGCATGTAGCTGGTCGAGTAGATGTGGATCAGCGAGCCGATGCCGGTGATGACCAGGATCATCACGGTCGAGAGCGGGTCGAGGCGCAGCGCGAAGGGGACGGTGAAGTCGCCCGACGACATCCACGTGAAGACCGTCTGCTCGAGGACGCGCTGGTCGGCCGGGGCGCCGAAGATCTGCGCCGCCGCGGCCAGCGACAGGCCGAACGACGCCAGCAGCGCCGCGACGGCGACGCCGCCCGACACGGCCTTGGGGAGCTTCCGGCCGAGGAACGCGTTGATCAGGAACCCGATGAACGGGGCGAGGATGATGAACAGGAGCATCGCGTCTTGTCGCCCTACCACTTCAGGGAGGTGAAGGCATCGGGCGTGAGCGTCTCCCGGTGCCGGAACAGGGCGATGACGATCGCCAGGCCGACGGCGGCCTCTGCCGCCGCCACGGTCATCACGAAGAACGTGATGATCTGGCCCTCGACCGACCCGTTGAAGCGCCCGAGCGCCACGAACGTCAGGTTCACGGCGTTGAGCATGATCTCCACCGACAGCAGCAGCGTGATCAGGTTGCGCCGCAGGAAGATGCCGGCGGTCCCGATGCTGAACAGCAGCGCGGAGAGAAGCAGGTAGTGATTGAGCGTGATCATCGGCGGATGTCCGGGCCTAGACGGTCTTCTTGGCCAGCACCACGGCGCCGACCATGGCGACGAGGATGAGGATCGAGGTGACCTCGAACGCGAAGGCGTGGTCGCGGAACAGCATGACGCCGATGTCGCGGACCGAGGCGACCCGCGCAGCGGCCTGCGGGTCGTTGACGAAGGGCACCGCCCCGAGCCGGCTGAGCGCCCACACCAGCATCGTGCCCATGCCGAGCGCGAGCACCGCGCCGAACGCCTTGACGCCGCCGGGAATCGGCAGCTGGGCGCCCGGGGCGACGTCCTCCCGCGGCGCGTTGAGCAGCATCACCACGAAGAGGAACAGCACCATGATGGCGCCGGCGTACACGACGATCTGGGTGACCGCGACGAACGGCGAGTCGAGGCCCACGTAGAGGCCGGCCAGCGAGATGAACGACCCGATGAGCAGCAGCACGCTGTACATCGGATTGCGCTGCCCGATGACCCCGAGCGAGCAGATCAGCGAGATGGCGGCGAACAGGTAGAAGAGCCAGGGGGCCACGGGTCTCAGCTCCAGTAGAGGACGCCGGCGGCCGTCACCAGCAGGTTGACGATCGAGAGCGGCAGCAGGCGCTTCCAGCCGAAGTCCATCAGCTGGTCGTAGCGGTAGCGCGGGAGCGTCCAGCGCATCCAGATGTAGAAGAACAGCAGGAAGGCGAGCTTGCCGATGAACCACAGCGGCCCCAGCCAGTCGGGCAGGCCGGGCATGTAGAAGCCGCCCAGGAACAGGCTCGTGGCGACGCCGCACACCACCACCATGTTCACGTACTCGGCCAGGAAGAACAGCGCGAACGACATCGAGCTGTACTCGGTGTGGTAGCCGGCGACCAGTTCCTGCTCCGCTTCAGGGAAGTCGAACGGCGCGCGGTTGGTCTCGGCGATGCCGGCCACGAAGAAGATGAAGAAGCCGACCGGCGCGAGGAACACGTACCAGCGCGGCACCGGGATGGCGTTGAACAGCCACCACACCCCGGCCTGCGCGTCGACGATCTCGCGCAGCGACAGCGTGTTGGCGATCACCAGGACCGACGCCAGCGACATGCCGTAGGCGAGCTCGTAGCTGACCATCTGCGCCGAGCTGCGCAGGCCGCCGAGCAGCGAGTACTTGCTGTTGGAGGCCCAGCCGGCCAGCACGATGCCGTAGATGCCCATCGAGGTGATGGCGAACACCACGAGCACCGCCACGTTCAGGTCGGCCACCTGCAGCGGCACCGGCTTCTCCAGCAGCCCGAAGAACGTCGTCGGCGGGCCGAACGGGATCACGGCGAATGCCGCGAAGGCCGTCGTCGCCGAGAGGATCGGCGCCAGGTAGAACAGCCACTTGTCGGCGGCGACCGGACGGAGCTCCTCCTTGAAGATCAGCTTGACGATGTCGGCAAGCGGCTGGAGGAGGCCCAGGGGCCCCGTCCGGTTGGGGCCGACGCGCTGCTGGGCCCAGCCGGAGATCTTGCGCTCGAAGTACACGAGCACCGCTGCGGAGATCTGCAGCGCGAAGAAGACCACGCCGATGAGCGAGATCTGGAAGACGAGACTGGGAGTGATCGTCGGCACGGACTCTTCTCGCTAGTGCGCGCCGACGGGCTCGGCCGCGCGGAAGTCGCTCGTCACGGGCGACTCGCCCGTCGTGATGTAGGCCTCGTACTCGGCCCGGAAGTGCTGGATGGTGCTCAGCACGGGCGCGATCTCGGCATCGCCGAACGGGCACAGCGTCTTGCCGCCGATGTTGTCGCACACGCTGAGCAGCAGCTCGACGTCGCGCGGCTCGCCGTCGCCGCGCTCGATCTTGTCGAGGATCTTGTACAGCCAGTCCACGCCCTCGCGGCACGGCGTGCACTTGCCGCACGACTCGTGCTTGTAGAAGTGGATCAGATTCTTGGCCGCCCACACCATGCTGGTCGTCTCGTCCATGACGATGACGGCCGCCGAGCCGAGCATCGAGCCGGCGGCGACCATCCCGTCGAAGCTCAGGTGCGTGTCGAGCTTGTCGGGCAGCAGCACGGGCGTGGAGGAGCCGCCGGGGATCACGGCCTTGATCTGCCGGTCGTGGCGCATGCCGCCGGCGTAGTCGTAGATCAGCTGCCGGAGCGTCGTGTCCATCGGCGCCTCGTAGACGCCGGGCTTCTTCACGTGGCCGCTGATGCAGAACAGCTTCGGCCCGGTGTTCTTCTCGGGCCCGATCGAGGCGAACCACTCGTGGCCCTTCTCGATGATCAGGGGCACGTTGCAGATCGTCTCGACGTTGTTGACCACCGTCGGGCAGCCGTAGAGGCCGACGACGGCCGGGAAGGGCGGCTTGAGGCGGGGCTGCGCGCGCTTGCCCTCGAGTGACTCGATGAGCGCGGTCTCCTCGCCGGCCTCGTACGCGCCGGCGCCGCGATGGATCCAGATGTCGCAGTCCTCGCCGGAGCCGAGGATGTTCTTGCCCACGTAGCCGGCCGCGCGCGCCTTGGCGAGTTCGGCCTCCATCTGCTTCTGCACGTGGTAGAACTCGCCGCGGATGTAGATGTAGCAGGTCCTGGCGCCGATGGCGCGGCAGGCGATCACGCACCCCTCGAACAGCAGGTGCGGGTTGCGCTCCATCAGCACGTGATCCTTGAACGTGCCCGGCTCGCTCTCGTCGGCGTTGACGCACAGGTACTTCGGCTTGGGGTTGTCCTTGGGCACGAAGGACCACTTCAGGCCGGTCGGGAAGCCTGCGCCGCCGCGGCCGCGCAGGCCCGACTTCTTGACGCTGTCGACGATCGCGTCGGGCGCCATGCCGAGGGCGGTGCGCAGGGCCTGGTAGCCGCCGTGCTGCACGTAGAAGTCGAGCGTGTAGCCGTTCGGCTCGTCGACGTACTTGGTCAGGACCGGTTCGAACGTGGGCATGGCCTAGGTACGCTCCTTCACGAGGTGGCACCCGGAGAGGGCCGCGAGGCCCCGGGTCCGCAGGCCCTCGATGAGGGCCGGGACGTCCTCGGGCTGCTGGCACTCGTGCCAGTGCTCGTTGTTCACCATGATCACGGGCGCGCGATCGCACGCCCCGAGGCACTCGAACTCCATCACCGTGAACAGGCCATCGGCGGTGGTCTCGTTGGGCTGCACGTGCAGGTGCTTGCAGAGGGCCGCGGTCACCTTCTCGGCGCCGTTGAGGGCGCACGACAGCGTGCGGCACACCTGCAGGACGTACTTGCCCACCGGCCTGGTGAAGAACATCACGTAGTAGGTGACGACGTCCTCGACCTCGGCCGTCGTGCAGCCGATCACCTCGGCGACGTGGCGCATGGCGTTGAGGGTGACGTGCCCCTGCTGCGCCTGCACCATGTACAGCGCCGAGATGATCGCCGACTTGCGGCGCTCCGGCGGGTAGTGGGTGCAGAGCTCCTCGAGCTGTGCGCGGTGCTCCGGCGTGAACGCGAACGCGGGCCCCTCCTCGGGGATGAAGCGTTCGCTCTTGTGCCAGCCCTCGCCGTAGGGCATCTGCGGGTGGAAACTCATCGATCCGAATCTCCCATCACGACGTCAACCGAGCCGATCACCGCGATGACGTCCGCGATGAGGCCGCCGGCGATCAGCTTGGGCAGCGCCTGCAGCGCCAGGAACGTCGGCGGGCGCGACTTGACGCGCACCGGCCGGTTGGTGCCGTCGGACACGACGTAGAAGCCCTGCTCGCCGCGCGGGCCCTCGATCGGCACGTAGGCGTCGCCGGCCGGCACGGTGAAGCCCTGCGAGTAGATCAGGAAGTGCTGGATGAGCGCTTCCATCTCCGAGTAGACCTTGTCCTTGGGCGGCGGCACGATGCGCGGGTCGTCGACGCCCCACTCGCCGGTCGGGGTGATGCGCGCGATCGCCTGCTTGCAGATCTTCCAGCTCTCGCGCATCTCGGCGCAGCGCACCTGGTAGCGCGCGTAGACGTCGCCCACCTCGCTGGTCGGGACGTCGAAGTCGTAGGTCGCGTAGGTCAGGTACGGGAAGACCTTGCGCACGTCGTACTTGACGCCGGAGCCGCGCGCGATCGGCCCGAGCAGGCCCCAGTCGAGCACGTCCTGCTTGGTCAGGATGCCGACGCCCTTGGTGCGGCCGATCCAGATCGAGTTCTTGGTGAGCATGCCCTCGTACTCGTCCATCTTCGCGGGGAAGCGGTCGAGGAAGGCAGTGACGGCCTGGTGGAAGCCGTGCGGCAGGTCCTCGCGGAGGCCGCCGACGCGGATGTAGCTCGGGAACAGCCGGAATCCGGCGAGCATCTCGTTGATGTTGAGCAGCAGCTCCCGCTCGCGGAAGCAGTACATCATCATCGTGATCGCGCCGATCTCCATCCCGTGGGTGCCGAGCCACACCAGGTGGCTCATGATGCGCTGCAGCTCCGCGATCAGCACGCGGATGTTCTGCACGCGCTCGGGCACCTCCACGCCGAGCAGCTTCTCGACGGCGAGCACGTAGGCCAGCGCGTTGGAGTGTGGCCCGAGGTAGTCCATGCGCTCGACGAGCGGGACGATCTGCTGCCACTTCTTCTGCTCGGCCGTCTTCTCGATCCCGGTGTGCAGGTAGCCGATCGTGGGCTGGGCGCTCACGATCTGCTCGCCGTCGAGCTCGACGACGAGGCGCAGCACGCCGTGCGTGGCGGGATGCTGCGGCCCCATGTTGACCGTCATCGTTTCGGTGCGGATTTCAGCCATATACGGGCTTCGGGCTCAGGGCTCAAGGCGCTGACCGGACTCGCCGGCCAGCGCGCGTTCCACTTCGTCACATACCGCGTGCAGCACCGTCAGGTGCACTTCCTGCACGCGGGCGGTGTCGGACTCCGGCACCGCAATCACCTCGTCGGCCTCCGCGCCGAGCGGGCCGGGGTTCGCCCCCGTGAGCGCCACCACGTGCAGTCCGCGCGCCCGGCCGGCCCGGGCCGCCGCCACCACGTTGGGCGACCGCCCGCTCGTGGAGATGGCCAGCAGCACGTCGCCGGGCCGCCCGAACGCCTCGACCTGCCGGGCGAAGATCCGGTCGAAGCCGTAATCGTTGCCGACCGCGGTCAGCGCGCTCGTGTCCACCGTGAGCGCCATCGCCGGCCATGCGGCCCGCTCGCGACGGAAGCGTCCGGTGAGTTCCGCGGCGAAGTGCTGGCACTCGGCCGCACTGCCGCCATTGCCACACGCGAGGACCTTCCCTCCGGCGGCGAGCACTGCCGCGACCTGCGAGGCGGTCCGCGCCACTACCGGCCCGAGCACCGCCGCGGCGCGGCGGTGCGCGTCGGCCGCCGCCTCGATCGCCGCGACGCCGCGGGCTTCGGCCGGGTCGGTCACTGCACGTTGAATCCGGCGCTCGCGCTGGCAGCGCGCCGCTGCCGCTCGATGTTGCGCACGAACTCCTCTTCGGTGACCTGGATGGCCTCGCCGATGTCGACGGCCTTGTGGATCTGCACCGGGTAGTCCTTGCGCGCCGGGTGCCCCTCCCAGTCCTCGGGCATCAGCAGGCGCCGCAGGTCCGGGTGGCCTTCGAAGGCCACCCCGAACAGGTCGAACACCTCGCGCTCGTACCAGTTGGCGTTCGGGTAGATGCGCACGATGGTCGGCACGCTCGGCGTCTCGCCGCCGACGCGCACCTTGACGCGGAGCCGCTGCGCCGGGGGCACGCCCGCGCCCAGGGCCTCCGGCCCCATGGACACGAAGTGGTAGACCACCTCGAAGCGCGGCTCACGGGGCCAGAAGTCGGCGGCGGTGCACTCGGCCAGCGCCTGGAACTGCAGCGCCGGGTGCTCGCGCAGCTGCCGGGCGACGCGCTCGATGTCGGCGGCCGGCACCACGATCGCCGGCTGGTCCGGCGCGGGCACCTCTTCGATGGTCACGTCCGGCAGGGCCTGCCGGAGGGCATCCAGTCGCGTTGCGAAGTCCATGCGATCAGCCGAAGTTGACCAGCGGCTGGCGCGACCGGGCCATCTTCCGCTGCAGTTGGACGATGCCGTAGATCAGGGATTCGGGCCGCGGCGGGCAGCCGGGCACGAAGACGTCGACCGGCACCACCTGATCGACCCCCTGCACGATGGCGTAGTTGTCGAACACCCCGCCGACCGACGCGCAGGCCCCCATGGAGATGACCCACTTGGGCTCGGGCATCTGGTCGTAGACGCGCCGGAGCGCCGGGGCCATCTTCCGCGACAGCCGGCCGGCGACGATCATCAGGTCGGCCTGTCGCGGCGAGCCGCGGAACACCTCGGCGCCGAAGCGCGCCACGTCGTAGCGATTGGCGGCCATGGCCATCATCTCGATGGCGCAGCAGGCCAGGCCGAACGCCACCGGCCAGATGGCCGAGCGGCGGGCCCAGCCCACCAGCTTGTCGACCGTGGTCGTGAGAACGGGAATTTCGATATCAGCCATGACTGCAGCAGTCCGTCAGCTCTTTCGACACCGGGGCGGGACGGTCAGTCCCGCGTGTTCCAGTCGAGGGCGCCCTTGCGCCACACGTAGACATAGCCGGTGATCAGGATCAGGAAGAAGACGAGGATCTGCACGAACCCGGTCCACTGCAGTTCGCGCAGGGCCACGGCCCAGGGATAGAGGAACGCCACCTCGATGTCGAACAGCAGGAAGATCATCGCCACGAGGTAGAACCGCACCGACATGCGCTCGCGAGCGTCACCCACCGGCGGCATGCCGCACTCGTAGGGCGCCAGCTTCTCGGCCGTCGGGTTGCGCGGCCCGAGGTACTGCGACAGGAAGACGTTGCCCGCGGCGAAGGAGAAGCCGAAGGCCATCAGCAGCAGAATCGGAACCCAGCCGTCCATGCGTGTAGGTCGCCGCGCCGCGGCGGAGGTGGCGCTTGTGAAAAGTCGCGCAAGCGTGGCCGTGCGTGCCCATCACGCGCGCCCCCGCTGTCGGTCCCGCCGGCGCCTGCCGCAGGCGGGGCTCGATCCCGTAGATGCTAGCCCGCTTACGCACTCATCTGCAATGCATTCCGGGAGTCGGGAGTCGGGAGTCGGGAGTCGGGAACCGCACGCAGACTCCGGGCACCGGCCAGCGGGCACCGGGTACCGGGCGGCGGGCACCGGGCAGCGGGCACCAGGAGGCCCGGAGCGCTGGCATCGCGGCAATGGGGGCCGGGCCCAGAGTCCGTCGCCATGCCCGCCGAGCCCAACGCGCCGCTCTCTCGATGCTCTCAGAGCCCTGAGCCTCGAGCCTTGGGCCTTGGGCCTTGGGCCTTGGGCCTTGGGCCTGACGTGCGCCGGGAGCCTCGAGCCTCCACCCTCGAGCCGCCCGAGTACAGTACTGTGCTGTCGTGCGCCTCGCCTGGTTCTCGCCCCTGCCCCCGGTGCACTCGGGGATCGCGGCCTACAGC
This sequence comes from Luteitalea sp. TBR-22, assembly GCF_016865485.1. Lineage (NCBI taxonomy): Bacteria > Pseudomonadati > Acidobacteriota > Vicinamibacteria > Vicinamibacterales > Vicinamibacteraceae > Luteitalea > Luteitalea sp. TBR-22. The sequence goes on from NZ_AP024452.1 coordinate 4,607,117, forward strand.
CTCGATGTCCTGCAGGGACTCGCCGGCCACCACGCCATCGACCTGTACGTCGAGGATCGGGTCTGGCAAGCCGCCGGCGGGCACCTGCACGCCGGCCGGGGCCCACTGACCGTCCCGCTGGAAGGGCCGCTCGGGTTGCCCCTCCTCCGCGCCTACGACTTCCCCGTCGCCCAGGAGCGCCAGCCGTACGACCTCATCGTCTACCAGATGGGCAATGCCGCCTGCCATCGCTACCAGTGGCCCTACCTGCTCCGGTGGCCCGGGCTGGTCGTGCTGCACGACGCCGCGCTCCACCACGCGCGTGCCCACGCCCTCTTGAGTGACCGGCGAGACGACGACTACCGCGCCGAGTTCCGCTTCAACCATCCCGGCGTCGACCCACGGGTCGCCGACTTCGTGGTCGCCGGCCTGGAGGGGTCGCCCTACTACCTGTGGCCGATGCTCCGGACGGTGATGTGTGGCGCGCGGGCGGTCGTCGTGCATGGGGAACCGTTGCGGCAGGCGCTGGCCGAAGAGTTCCCCGGTACGCCCATCCGGGCGGTGTCGATGGGGGTGCCGGACCCGTGGGCAGGCTCGGAACCCAGGGACGCGGGCTCAGGGCCCAGGGCTCAGGGCTCAGAGAGCACGCTGAATGGCTCAGGGCTCGGGGCTCAGGGCTCAGAGAGCCTGCCGAAGGCCGACGGCCGCATGACGAAGGCCGAGGCAGGCTCAGGGCTCAGGACTCAGGGCTCAGAGAGCCTACCGAAGGCCGATAGTGATGTGGTCGTGGCTGCCTTCGGCGTGATCACGCCCGAAAAGCGCATCCTGCCGATCCTGCGCGCCCTGCAGGTGTTGAGGGCGGACCTGCCGGCGGTGCGGCTGCGGCTGGTGGGCGAGATCGGCGAGCACTATGCGCTCTGGCAGGACGTGGCCCGGACCGGCACGCGCGACCTGCTCGAGGTGACCGGCTACGTGGACGACGACCGACTGGCGGCCGAGTTGCGCGGAGCCGACGTGTGCCTCTGCCTGCGCTGGCCCACGGCGCGCGAGACCTCCGCGTCGTGGCTCCGCTGCCTGGCGGCCGGCAAGCCGACCATCGTGCCCGACCAGCTGTCGACCGCCGACGTGCCGACGCTCGACCCGCGGCACTGGACGCTCAAGCACGACCGGACCGACGCCGCGGCAGTGTTCCAGCCGCCGTCGCCGACCCGGGCCGTCGCCGTCTCGGTGGACCTGCAGGACGAGCAGGACATGCTCGTCCGGGCCCTTCGGCGCCTGGTGATCGACGCCGACCTCCGCGCGTCGCTGGGCCACAACGCCCGCGGCTGGTGGGAGGCGCGCCACACGCTGCCACGCATGCACCGCGACTACGAGGCAGCGCTGACCTGGGCCGCCGCGCAGCCGGTGCCCGACCGGTGGCCGGCCGATGCCCCGGCTCACCTGCATCCCGACACGAGCCGCTGGGCCCGTGCGCTCGTCGCGCCGTTCGACGTCGATGTCGACATCCTTGAAAGCGGCTCGACCAGCTCAGGCCCCTGACGCGCAAGACGGGCCAGCGCCCGCGTCCCGGACTCCGACGACTCGGGTCACGGGGAGGACGAGGCGTCAGTCCCGGTGATCTCGACGGTCGGCGCCCCGGTGCACCGGGCCGGGCAGCCGGGCCAGTCGCTCCCCCGGTACCGCCCGAGGACGGTCCCCACCGCGACGATGACGCGGAAGAGCACCGGCTGCAGGCACGGCGCCATCACCAGCACCTGCTGCGTCCTGGCGTGCCGCAGCGCGGCATGCGCGAGATAGAAGGGCGACGGCCTTCCGGCCGGGCTGGCGTTGAGTACCTCGAACATCGCCTGCAGGTAGCGGTCGAGGTCGACGATCGGCGTGACCACGCCCTCGAAGCGCAGGAGTTGATCGCCCGCATTCCACCACCGGTGGGCGGCGCCGCGCGGCAATCGGGCCTGCCCGCCGGCCGGGACAGTGAAGGTGCGTCCATCCAGCAGGACCGACAGCGTGCCGGCGAGCACGCGCCCCTCCTCGTCCTCGGCGTGATGCACGTGCAGCGGCGGCCCCTCGCTGCGCGGTGGCAGCGTGCCCCGCAGTTCGAGCCACTCATGGTCACCGCGGCGCAATCGGCGCAACGCCAGCCGCTCGCCTGTGTGGCGGTTCTCCAGGTGCAGGAAGGCCTCGTCGGGGTGGGGCATGCCGGGCAGGATGACCGAGGCTACGAGGGATGGCCCCGCCGGTCAATCACCATGATCGCGGCGAACACGCGACACGGAGCCGGGCGATGTTGCTATCCTCGCAGGTGTGCCCGGCGCGCGTCCTGGCCCGGTGCTCCTCCATCCGCCCGTGACCATCCAGCTCAACGGCGAACGCCACGAACTCCCCGAACCGCTCACCGTCGACGCGCTGCTCTCGCGGCTCGACATCGACCCGCGACGCGTCGCCGTCGAACTCAACGAACTCGTCGTCAGGAAAGCCGCCTACGCCGAGACCGTGATTCGGGAGGGCGACGCGGTCGAAGTCGTCAATTTCGTGGGTGGGGGCTAGAGTGCGGGCCCTCGTCGACCGCCCGGCGCTCGGAGCGGCGGTGGTCGTGCTGCTCGCCCTTGCGCACGCCGGGGCACAGGCGCTGGTCCGCCCGCTGTATCAGGTGTCCGACGAGATCGTCTACATGAGCACCGTCCAGGCGACCGCCTGGGAGACGGCGCCGCCGACGCTCCGGTCCTGCATCGCGCCGCCGGACGCGAGATTTCCCTTCATCCCCGTCACCACCAAGCCCGGGTTCCGACGCGCCACGGCGTGGCAACTGTCGACCTACTGCTCCGCGACTGCGGGTCGGGCGTCGCAGCTCGCGCTGCGCCTGCTGCAGGCCGGTTCGCTGGCCGTGGTGGCCGCGTGCGCGTGGGTGATGGGGCACGCGCTCACGGGGAGACACACGGACGCGCTGTTGGCGGGGCTCCTGGTGGCGGCGCACCCGGTGGCGGCCGCGCACGCGGGCGGGGTCACTCCCGACGCCTGGGCCAACGCGTGGAGCGCCCTGGCGTTCACGGCCGGGTCGCGCATGCTCCTCCAGCAGTGGCGCTGGTGGGATCCGCCCTTGTTGCTGCTGTTCGTGGTCCTCGCCCTGGCCTGGAAGGACACGGCGACCTTCCTGGTGGTGCTGCCCGTGCTGGCAGTGCTGGTGCCGCTGGTCAGCAGCGCGCGGGGACGCTCTGCACTGGGCTACGTGGCGTTCCTGGTGGCCTCGGTCGTCGCGACGGCGTCTGCCGCGCTGCTCTGGTTCCGTACTCCGTACGTCGGGGGGGAGGGCCGTGCCCCGCTCGAGGCGCCGGCGTGGCTGCAGGTCGTGGCGGTAGGCCGGGACGCGCTCGGACAGGTCGGCACCCTGGTCACCTCGTCGTGGGTCGGACTGGGCAACTTCGGCGCCAGCACCCTCGTGGCGCCACCTGCCGCGGAAGTGATCGGCGTGGCCTTGCTGGCCGCCGGCCTGGCCGGCGCCGTCAGGCGCCTCGCGCACGACTCGCCGTTGCCGCACGCGGCCGTCGTCGGCACATGGGCGGCCTGCGCCGTGCTCTGCCTGGTGCAGCCTTCGGTGCGGCAGGTGCTGCTCGGCACCCAGGACATCCATCAGGGCCGGTGGTTGTTCCCCCTGCTGGCGCCGGCGGCGGTCGTCCTGGCGTGCGGGATCAACCGGGTGCGCGCCCGCGCCGCCCTGCTGCCGCTCGCGGCACTCGCCAGCGTGACGGCGGCGGGCCTCGGGCTGCTCGAGACGATCCGTTACTACTGGACTTCCTATCCGACGCGGCTGGACCCGTCGGCGCTGTACCTCCGCGGGACCGGGGGCGACGTCATCGACGACCGCCTCGTGCTCGGCCTGGTGCGGCACGCTGCCGCGGACGTGCCCGCCTCCTTCGTCTTCATTGTTCCCCTGCTGCTGGGGCTGGCGGCCGCCGCGAGCCTGGCGCTGGCCTTCGCCACCGTTGATCACCATGACCGACACACTGACCATTGCTGATCGCACCTTCACCTCCCGCCTGTTGGTAGGGACCGGCAAGTACCCGTCGCACGAGGTGATGCGGGAGTGCCACGCGGCCTCGGGTGCGGAGGTCGTCACGGTGGCCGTGCGTCGCGTCGACCTGAACGACCGGAGCGGCACCTCGCTGATGGACTTCATCACGCCGAACCTGTTCATCCTGCCCAACACGGCGGCGTGCTACACGGCCAACGACGCCATCCGCACCGCACGACTCGGGCGCGAGGCGGGCCTCTCGCACTGGGTGAAGCTCGAGGTGATCGGCGACGAGCGGACGCTGTTCCCCGACAACGAGGCCCTGATCGAGGCCACCAAGGTGCTGGTGAAGGAGGGGTTCGTCGTGCTGCCCTACACGACCGACGATCCGATCGTGTGCCGGAAGCTGGAGGACGCCGGCGCCGCCGCGGTGATGCCGCTCGGCGCGCCGATCGGCTCGGGCCTGGGGATCCAGAACCCGAACAACATCTCGATCATCAAGGAGTTCGCCAGGGTGCCCGTCATCGTCGATGCCGGCGTGGGGACGGCCTCCGATGCGGCCATCGCCATGGAACTGGGCGCCGACGCGGTGCTGCTGAACACGGCGATCGCGCAAGCCGACCAGCCGGTGCTGATGGCCCGGGCGATGCGGCACGCCGTCGAGGCCGGCCGCCTGGCCTTCCTGGCCGGACGCATCCCGAAGAAGCGCTACGCCTCGGCCAGCAGCCCGCTCACCGGCACGATCCACGCCTCGGCGCGCGCATAATTGGCGCGCCGATGTCCGACGTCCGCTTCACCCGCTCGATCGACAAGGCCCACCTCGCCCGCCTGAAGGCGGCGCGGGAGGAGGCCGACGCTGCGTACAACGCGGCGCTGTCGGCGCTCGACGCGGCGCTGCCCGCAGTGCCGGAGATGCCGCACCCGGCCGCACCGGCCGACGAGGCACAGGTCACCACGCTCAACGAGCGCTACGCGGTGCTTTCGGCGGCTCCCGTCGTCGGCGGCCTGAAGGGCCTGCTGCTCAAGCCGGTGCTCGCCGTGGTGGCCCCCTACCTCGCGCGGCAGGAGGCGTTCAACGCGGCGCTGGTCGATCACGTCAATCGGAACGTCGCGGCGGAGCGGTCGGTGCGCGAGAGCCAGGCCGCGCTGATCGAGACGCTGCGCATCGAACTGGAGCGGCTCGCCACCTTCCACTCCGCGCTCATCGTCTACCTGCAGCAGCTCACGCCGTACGTCGACACCAAGGACTACGAGTTCGACGGGTTGGCCATGCGGCGGCTCGAGGACGTCGGCGAGGCCGTCGACACGCTGCACCACCGGACCGTCGGCCCTGGCGGCGCGATCAGCGGGGTGGGCGACGAGTTGAACAAGCGCCTCGAGCGGCTGGCCGTGCACGAGCGGCGCTTCGAGGCGCGAGTGGCCGCACTCGACGCCGCGCACACCCAACTGGCGCAATCGCTCGGCGTGGTCACCCGCGCGACCCAGACGCTCAAGCGCGAAGTGGAACGCCTCGTCGAACGGGAACCGCGTTCCGGGCACCGGGCACCGGAACCCGTCGCGGCGACGGGCCCTCTGGACGTCGAGTCGGCGGGGCCGTCGGCGGCCAGCGACAACTCCTTCGCGCGCGGCGGGATCGAGTCGTTCAAGTACGTCGGCTTCGAGGACCAGTTCCGCGGGTCGACGACGGTCATCAGGGAGCGGCTGAAGGACTACCTGCCGGTGTTCGCGGGCCAGCAGGACGTGCTGGACATCGGGTGCGGGCGCGGCGAGTTCCTCGAACTGCTCCGTCAGCAGGGAATCCGCAGCCGCGGGCTGGACATCAACCACGAGATGGTCGAGGAGTGCCGTCAACGCGGCCTCGACGCGCTCGAAGGCGACGCGCTCGGCCACCTGCGCGGCCTGCCCGACGACAGCCTCGGCGGCATCTTCGCGGCGCAGGTCGTGGAGCACCTGCAGCCCGACTATCTGGTGGCGCTGCTGCAGCGCGCGCACGACGTGCTGCGCCCGGGCGGCGTGCTGGCGCTCGAGACCGTCAATGTCGCGTGCTGGTTCGCCTTCTTCCAGAGCTACGTGCGCGACATCACGCACGTCCGGCCGCTGCACCCAGAGACGCTCGCGTACTTCGTGCGCGCCAGCGGGTTCCCGCACGTCGACGTGCAGTTCCGCTCGCCGTACCCCGAGGCGCACAAGCTGCAGCACGTGCCGGGGAGCGACGCCATGCACTACGCGCTGAACGCCAACGTCGACACGCTCAACAGCCTGCTGTTCACCCACCTCGACTACGCGGTGATTGCGCGCAAGCCGTAGGCCGCACTCCGGGCACCGGGCAACCGGGCAACCGGGCAGCGGGCAACCGGGCAACGGGGCAACCGGGCGGCCGGCACCGGCGGCAAGGTGCAAGCGTCCGGCAGGGCCGACGCGCAGACACCCGGACGAGCCCGGCACACGAGCGGGCGGCAGGTACGGAACCGACGGCTATACTTGCCTGTTGGCCCGCCCTCGGCCGGCCGCCTTGATGCACGCATGACGACGCGCCACCTCCTGCTGGTTCTTCTCACCCTCGTCGGCCCGCTCGCGCTCGCGACGGGCGCCCAGCGCCTGCCCTCGCGCCTCGGCGGCCCGGTGGGCCCACCGCCCAAGCCGGGCGCCCCGGCGCCGCCGCGGCCCGGCGCGCCTGCCACGGGCGCCCCGTCCACGCCAGCCAGGCCGACCGGCCCCGAGAAGGTGGTGCCCTTCAAGGCCGGCGAGACCCTGACCTACGACGTGTCGTGGTCCGATTACCTGACCGCCGGCGCGGCCACCATGGTGGTGCGCGACAAGCGCGCCTCGTACGGCTCCACGGCCTGGTACGTCTTTGCCGAGGGTCGGCCCACCGCCCTGCTCTCCAAGCTGTATTCGGTCTACTACAAGGCCGATTCGCTGATGGATGCCTACACGCTGTTCCCGCAGCGCGGGTCGGTGTTCAGCAACGAGAACGGCCGCCAGCGCATGAAGGAGACGCGCTTCGAGCAGGCCAGGCGCAGCGCGGTGTTCCAGATGCGCACCTCGACCACGATGCAGGTCGACCAGACCCTGCCCGGCCCGACGCACGACGGCCTCTCGGCGCTGATGGCGATGCGCACGATGAACCTCGCACCTGGCGCCAGCACGTCGTTCGGCGTTTCCGACAGCGGGTACCTCTATCGCGTGACGCTGACGGTGGGCGCCAAGGAGTCGATCAAGACGGGCCTCGGCCAGGTGGGCGGCTGGAAGATCGTGCCGTCGATCCGCGACCAGAAGGGGCAGGTGGTCGGCCGCGGCCTCGCCGTGTGGATCTCCGACGATGCGCGACGGTTGCCGCTGCGGATCCAGGCACAGTTGCCGGTGGGCTCCTTCGTGCTGACGCTCAAGGAGGCGCGTTGACGCCAGCCCGCGTCCTGGTGACCGGGGGTGCCGGCTTCGTCGGATCGGCGCTGGCCCTCCGCGCGCGGCAGGCCTGGCCGGGCGCCACGGTCATCGCGCTGGACAACCTGCGGAGGCGTGGCAGCGAGCTCAACCTGGCCCGGCTGCGCCAGGCCGGCGTGACGTTCGTCCACGGCGACATCCGCCAGCCGGCCGACCTCGGCCCGCTCGGCAAGGATCTCGACCTCCTCCTCGAGTGTTCGGCCGAGCCCTCGGTGCTCGCCGGCTACGACGGCGACCCCAGCTACGTGGTCGACACCAACCTGACCGGCACGGTCCATTGCCTCGAACTGGCCCGCAAGGCTGGCGCCGCCGTGCTGTTCCTGTCGACGAGCCGCGTCTATCCCATCGCCGCGCTCAACGCGATTGCGACGGTCGAAGGCGACACGCGGTTCGAGATCGCCGACGCGCCGCACGGCCCCGGGTTGTCGACGCGCGGCGTCGCCGAGGACTTCCCGCTGGCCGGCACGCGGTCGATCTACGGCGCCACCAAGCTCGCCTCCGAGTTGCTCATCGCGGAGTACCACGAGGCCTTCGGCGTGCCGACCATCGTGAACCGCTGCGGCGTGATCGCGGGCCCCTGGCAGATGGGCAAGGTCGACCAGGGCGTGTTCTCGCTGTGGATGGCGCGGCACCTGCACGGGGGCGCCCTGACCTACAACGGGTGGAACGGCCAGGGCAAGCAGGTGCGCGACCTGCTGCACGTCGAGGACCTGGCCGACCTGGTGGTCGCCGAGGTCGAGCAGTTCGAGCGCCTCGACGGCCAGCTGTTCAACGTCGGCGGCGGCCGGGCGTGCAGCCTGTCGTTGCGGGAGACCACGGCCCTGTGCGAGGCCATCACGGGCAGGCGCCTCGACATCACGCCGAATCCGGCGATGCGCGTGGCCGACATCAAGCTGTACCTGACCGACAACGCGCGGGTGACGGCGGCCACCGGTTGGGCGCCTCGGCGGACGCCGGCCGACGTGTTGCGGGACCTGCACGCGTGGATGGTCGAGCACGGCCCTGCCCTGCAGGCGGCAGGCATATGACCCGACGGGACCCGGAAGGTACACTGCGCTGATGGCTGTCGCCCTCATCACCGGCTCGGCCGGCCTGATTGGCTCGGAAGCCGTCGACTCGTTCGTGGCCCGTGGGTACGACGTCGCCGGCATCGACAACGACATGCGCCGTCGCTTCTTCGGCGACGAGGCGTCCACGGCCTGGCAGCGCGACGAGCTCGAGCGGCGCCACGGCCGGCAGTATCGCCATCACGACGTCGACATCCGCGATGCGGCGGCCATCAATGCCGTCGTGGCGCAGTACGGCACGGCCATCGCGGCCGTGATCCACACGGCGGCGCAGCCGTCGCACGACTGGGCCGCCCGCGAGCCGTTCACCGATTTCGGGGTCAACGCCATCGGCACGCTCAACCTCCTCGAGGCGTGCCGCGAGCACTGCCCGGACGCCGTCTTCGTGTTCACCTCGACCAACAAGGTGTACGGCGACACGCCGAACCGCCTGCCGCTGGTCGAGCAGGAGACGCGCTGGGAGATCGACCCGTCGCATCCCTTCGCGGACGGGATCGACGAGTCGATGAGCATCGACCAGTCGACGCACTCGCTGTTCGGCGCATCCAAGGTCGCCGCCGACGTGCTCGTGCAGGAGTACGGGCGCTACTTCGGGATGCGGACGGGCGTGTTCCGCGGCGGCTGCCTCACCGGGCCGCACCACTCGGGCACGATGCTGCACGGCTTCCTGGCGTACCTGATGAAGTGCACCGTGACCGGCACCCCGTACCGCGTGTTCGGCTACAAGGGCAAGCAGGTGCGCGACAACATCCACAGCGCCGACCTGGTCAGCGCGCTGCACGCCTTCGTCGACGCGCCGCGCGCCGGCGAGGTCTACAACATCGGCGGCTCGCGGTTCTCGCACTGCTCGATGCTCGAGGCGATCACGCTGTGCGAGGAAATCGCGGGCCGCGAGCTGTCCTGGTCCTACGAGGAGAAGAACCGCATCGGCGACCACATCTGGTACGTGAGCGACATCGGCAAGTTCAGGCGCCACTACCCGACCTGGGTCCAGCAGCACGACGTCCGGAGCCTGCTGCGCGACATCCACGACCGGAACGTCGACCGATGGACGGCACTTCAACCGTGAGCGGGGCAGCGGGTGGTGTCGACGTCCAGGCCGTGTACGAGCGCCGGTTCGGCGACACGCTGGCGTTCCGTCGGCAGATGTGGGACGTCCTCTGTCGCGACTTCTTCCAGCAGTACGTGCCTGCGGATGCCACGGTCGTCGAGATCGGCGCCGGCTACTGCGAGTTCATCAACCACATTCGCGCCGGCCGGAAGGTGGCCGTCGACCTCAATCCGGACACGCGCGGGCACGCCGGCCCCGACGTCGCCGTGATCACGTCCTCCACCTCGCACATCGCGCCGCTGGGCGACGCGAGCGCCGACGTGGTGTTTGCCAGCAATTTCCTCGAGCACCTGACGCGTGAGGACATCCTCTCGACCCTGCGCGAGGTGCGACGGATCCTCAAGCCCGGCGGCCGGTTCCTCGTCCTGCAGCCCAACATCCGGTACTGCAAGGAAGACTACTGGCAGTTCTTCGATCACATCACGCCGCTCTGCGACCGGAGCCTCACCGAGGCGCTCGAGATGACGGGCTTCCGGGTGCCGTACGTGCTCCGGCGGTTCCTGCCGTTCACCACACAGGGGCGGCTGCCGAACTCCATCGCCCTGCTGAAGCTGTACCTCAAGCTGCGTCCCGCGTGGCGCATCTTCGGACAGCAGAGCTTCCTGATCGCCACGCCCCGTGCCTGACGCGCCGTTGACCCTCTCGGTGGTGATTCCTGCCCATAACGAGGCCGAGGGCATCACCGGGACGCTGAGGACGTTTGCCGCCCGCCTGCGGGCCGAGGCGATCCCGTTCGAGCTGCTCGTGGTGGACGACCACAGCACCGACGGCACCGCTGCGGTGCTGGCGGCCCTGGCCGGCGAGCTGCCGGAACTGCGGCGCGTCGACAATCCCAGGCCGGGCGGCTTCGGGCATGCCGTCATCGCCGGCCTCGAGGCGTTTGCCGGCGACGCCGTGGCGATCGTCATGGCCGACGCCTCCGACGACCCGGCCGACCTGGTGACCTATTACCGGACGCTCGCCTCCGGGTACGATTGCGTGTTCGGGTCGCGGTTCGTGCGGGGGGCCCGCGTGGTGGACTACCCCCGGCACAAGCTCCTGCTGAACAGGGTCGCCAACGGGTTCATCCGCCTGCTGTTCGGCCTGCGCCTGAACGACGTGACCAACGCGTTCAAGTGCTACCGGCGCGAGGCCATCGAGGGCTGCCGGCCGTACCTGAGCAAGCACTTCAACCTCACGGTGGAGCTGCCCCTGAAGGCGATCGTGCGCGGCTACACGTACGCGGTGGTGCCGATCAACTGGTACAACCGGACGAGCGGCGTGTCGAAGCTGAAGATCAAGGAGATGGGGAGCCGGTACCTCTTCATCGTCCTGTACGTGTGGCTGGAGAAGGTGTTGTCGCGAGGGGACTACCGGAAGCCCCAGCATGCGGCCCCGGACCGCTGAGAGGATTGTCTACGACCATGCATGTGCTGATCACCGGCGGTGCCGGCTTCATCGGATCCCACCTGTCGGATGCCCTGCTGGCTGCCGGCCATCGGGTCCACGTGATCGACGATCTGTCCACCGGCTCGATCGGCAACATCGCGCACCTGAAGCCGAACCCCGCGTTCTCGTACACGGTCGACACGGTGGACAACGAGCGGCTGCTGGCCGAGCTGGTCGACGAGGCCGACGTGATCTTCCACCTGGCCGCGGCGGTGGGCGTCAAGAAGATCGTCGAGGAGCCGGTCGCCACGATCGAGAACAACGTGCACGGCACCGAGGTCGTGCTGCGGCAGGCCAACAAGAAGAAGAAGCTGGTGGTGATCGCCTCGACGTCGGAGGTGTACGGCAAGAGCACCGACGTGCCGTTCAACGAGGATCAGGACCTGGTGATGGGGCCGACGCACAAGCACCGCTGGGCGTACGCCTGCAGCAAGGCGATCGACGAGTTCCTGGGCCTGGCCTACCACAAGGAACGCAAGCTGCCGGTGATCATCGTGCGCTTCTTCAACACGGTGGGCCCCCGTCAGTCCGGCCAGTACGGCATGGTCATCCCCAACTTCGTGAAGCAGGCGCTGGCGGGCACGCCCATCACCGTGCACGGCGACGGCACCCAGTCGCGCAGCTTCACCTACGTCGGCGATGTCGTGCGGGCCCTGCTGGCGCTGGTGGCCGAACCGAAGGCCATCGGGCAGGTGTTCAACATCGGCAACGGCGAGGAGATCACCATCAACGCGCTGGCCGAGAAGGTGAAGGCGATGACCGGCAGCGCGTCGGAGATCGTCCGCATCCCGTACGACCAGGCCTACGAATCGGGCTTCGAGGACATGCCGCGCCGCGTGCCCGACCTCACCAAGATTCGCAACCTCGTCGGCTACGAGCCCAGGGTGGGCCTCGACCAGATCCTGCGCGAGGTCATCGACTACATGCGCGCGTAGGATCGGGCGGCGGGACGAGGCGGCTCGACACGAACGTCGGGATCGCCTCGGCCAGCCGCGCGTGGATCGCGTCGGCATCACCGCGCCGGGCCGCGGCGATGAGGCGGAGGACCACGCGGTCGAGGGCCCGGCCGGCTGGCGCTCGCGCCGGCTCGGTGACGCGCAACACGTCGCCCCTGCCCGTCGGGACCACCTCGCACCCGGCTTCCCACAGCGCCTCGGCCAGCTTCTCGCCCGGCCGCAGTCCCGTGAACACGATCGGCACGTCGCCGCCGCCGGCCAGCTGGATCAGGTCCGCGGCCAGGTCCACCAGGCGCACTGGCGCGCCCATGTCCAGTACGTACAGCTGCCCGTCATCGTCGATGCCGCCCGCCTGCAGGACGAGGTAGACGGCCTCGGGGATGGTCATGAAGAAGCGCGACATCGCCGGGTCGGTCAGCGTGACGGGCCCGCCTCGGAGGATCTGCTTCTCGAGGACCGGCACGACGCTGCCGCGGCTGCCGAGGACGTTGCCGAAGCGCACCGATACGTAGCGGTGCCCGGTGCGCGCTGCCGCGGCGCGCACGATCCACTCGCACACGCGCTTGGTGGCGCCCATCACGCTGGCCGGGGCGACGGCCTTGTCGGTGGACACGAAGAGCAGCCGCGGGACGCCGGCAGCCTCGGCGCAGGCGACGACGTTGCGCGTGCCGAGCACGTTGTTCCTCACGGCCTCGGCGGGGAACTGCTCCATCAGCGGCACGTGCTTGTGGGCCGCCGCGTGGAAGACCACGCCGGGCGCGTGGGTGGCGAAGACGCGCGCCAGGCTGCGACGATCGGTGATGTCGGCGATCACCGGCACGATCGGCGGTGCGTCGGCGTCGGCCGTCAGGTCGGCGTGCGCGGCGTGGATGCTGTTCTCCCCGTGCCCGAGCAGGATGACGCGCGCCGGTGCTGCCCGGCACACCTGCCGGGCCAGTTCACGACCGATGGAGCCACCGCCCCCGGTGATGAGGACGCACTGGCCGTGGAGGTAGGCCGGCGGCGGGTCGTCGCAGCGGACCTCGGTGCGGCGCAACAGGTCGCCGAGTTCCACCGGCCGCAACTGCCGGGGCGTGATCGAGCGCCCGAGCAGCTCGACGATGCCGGGCATGGTGCTGGCCGGAAGCCCGGCGCCACGCGCCGCGGCGACGATCTCGCGAAGCCGCCCGCCGGTGAGGCTGGGGATGGCGATGACGACCTCGGTGGCCTCGTGTCGGCGTGCGACCTCGGCCAGTGCGCTGACCGCTCCCTCGACCAGGGCGGTACCCAGGCGCGTGCCGAGGCGCGCGGGGTCGTCGTCGAGGACGGCCACCAGCCGCAGGCCGTGGGCCTCGGCCGCGAGGCCCTCGGCCAGCAGGCGGGCGGTATGGCCGGCGCCGACGAGCAGGATGCGGCGCGGTGATTCGCCGGAGGTCATCGCTGCCCTTCGGCTGTCAGGACGCCGCCTGGCCGGGTGCGGTGATGCGTCCGGACGGTGGCGGCGCGAGGGCTCGGAACGGTCGTGATCATCCGGGCCCCGATGGTAACCCCACCTGCACCGGTCGGCATGCGGAGCGGCGTGCGCGGCGCGCCAGCGCGGTCGCGACGAACTGCTATGCTATCGGGCGTTCCGGCCGAGAACAGCCGCGCCGCGCGGCATGCGTCGATGCCCTCGCCAGCCTTCACGACACCATCACCACCGACACGCCTCGCCCCGTGGCGGATCCTGGCCGCGCTCGCGGTGGTGATGATCGGGGCCTGGGTGTTCCGCGGCGATCTGAACCGCATCCTGTTCGCGCGGGAGCCGGCAGCGCCAGTCCTGACCGAAGACTTCAACCAGGGCGACGCCCCTTCGGCCGGCGTGACCGACGTGCAGGGCCTGTCGCGCTGCGGTGACGGATGGTGCCTCGCGCCGTCGGCGACGGGGCACCTCGTGTACCGATTCAGCGCGCCCCGGGCCAATCCCTTCGTCGTGCTGTGGTGGTATCTGCCGCCCGGCGGGCACAACCGCGTGCTCGTGTCCGAGGACGGTGGCCTCACGTATCGGCCGGTCCTGCAGGACACGACGCTGACGTCGGCCCCGGTCGATCTCGGCATCCGTGGGCGGCGGCCATCCCCGGTGTTCGTGCGGTTCGAGGTCGAGAACCCGTCGCCGAACCTCGTGCTCGCGCTCGACAAGCTGACGGTGATGGATGGTGAGGGCGGCGTCGCGTCCATGGACGCGAGGGTGCTCCACGTCTTCGCCATGCTGCTCTGCTTCGGCCTGGCGGCCGTCCTGCTCTCGCGCGACTGGCGCCTCGCCGCGACGACGGCGCTGATCATCGCGGTCGGCGGCACGCTGCGGTACCGCGCCGTGACGCTGTTGGCGCTGGTGCCGCTCGAGCCCGACGCGGAAGGTTATCTGCGGTTCGCCCACCTGATGGTGCCGTTCTCGGACACGGGCTTCTACTCGGCTCGGTTCGGTGAGCGGGAACCCGGGTTCATCTTCTTCACATGGCTGTGGGGACGGGCCTTCGTCCTCTCCGAGGTCGGGTTCCGCATGCAGGGAGCGGTGCTGAGCACCGCGAGCCTCTGGGCCATCATGCGACTCGGACGGAGCCTGTTCGGCAGGGTCGCCGGGCAGGGGATCGGGGTGGTCGTCGCCCTGAGCACGGTGCTGGTCACCGAGGCGCCACGCGGCCTGCGGCTGGAGTTCGAACTGCTCCTCTGCATGGGGTACTTCTGGGCGGCTTTCGTGCGGGAGTGGTCGAGCCTGCGCCCGATGGTCGTCGTCCTCACGGCGCTGGGCGCGGCGATGACGCTGACGCGCGCGACGTACCTGCCAGTGGTCGTGGCGCTCAACGCGCTTGCGTTCTTGCGCGTGCGCCCGCTGTCTCTCGTCCGGTGGGCGGCCGCCGCCGGGGTGGCCGCGCTCGGCGTGATCCTGCTGATGGCGCCCCATCGCCACAGCATGTATCGCCTCCGGGGTGACCCCTTCTGGGACACGGCGCGTTACGCGCGGTGGAACGCCAACTGGGAGTTCGTGGGCCAGCCGGGCTTTCCGACGGCCGAGCAGCTGCAGGCCAGTGGCTACGTCGGTCCTCCGCTGAGCTACGGCGAGTACATGTTCGGCATGCACACGCCCGCGGAACTGCTGGTCGGCACCACCCGGGGCTACGGCAAGCTGTTCGTCATGATGCGCGCCTGCCCGGTGAAACTGGAGGTGGGCAACGGGGTGTGCCGCGTGCCGTTGATCGATCAGGTGTTCGTCGTGCTGGCGGGGATCGGCATGATCGCCTGCGCCGTCGTGGCGCGCTACCGCTGGATTCCCATCGCGTTCCTCATCATCGAATTCCCGGTGGCCTTTCTGTACGATCGACGCCTCGTGGAGCTGTACCGGCACAGTTACACGGCGTACCCGCTGGTGCTGTTCGCGGCGACGTACGCGTTGGTCCTCGCGGGTCAGGCCCTTCGCAGGTGGACGCGGCCCGCCGCACACACGCCGGCATGAATCCAGCAGAGACGATCGACATGACCGAGGCATCGACCGGCGTCACACCGTCGGCGGCCGAGCGCTACCGCACCGAACGAACCGCCCACTGGGACGGCGTGGCCCGCATGGGCGACCGCGCCCCGAACTGGGGCGCGTACTATCACGCGCGGCTGGCGGAGGTGTATCGGCTGCAGGTCCCGGAGGGCCAGCGGGTGCTGGAACTCGGGTGCGGCGCCGGTCATCTGCTGGCCGCGGTCAAGCCGGCGCACGGCGTCGGCATCGACATGTCGCGCGAGATGATCGAGCGCGCCCGGCAGGCGCACCCGGCCCTCACCTTCGAGGTCGCCGACGCGCATGCGCTGCAGCACCTGACCGAGCCGTTCGACGTGATCATCCTGTCGGACCTGGTCAACGACCTGTGGGACGTCCAGTCCGTACTCGACCACGTGCGTCGCCTCTCCCATCCGCGCACGCGGGTGGTGATGAACTTCTACAGCCACCTGTGGGAACTCCCGCTGCGCGCGGCGGGCCGCCTCGGCCTGACGCGGCCCCTGCTCTACCAGAACTGGCTGACGACGCCCGACATGGCCAACCTGCTGTACCTGGCCGACCTCGAGGTCGTGCGATCGTGGGAGGAAGTGCTGTGCCCGCTGCGCGTGCCCGGCCTCGCGCGCCTGTGCAACAGGTTCCTGGCCAAGCTGTGGCCCTTCCGGCACCTGGCGCTGGCGCACTTCGTGGTCGCACGGCCGCGCGCCGGCGCACTGGATGCCGGGTCCCCCGCCGCGGCAGGCCGCGATCGTCCCACCGTGTCGGTCATCGTGCCGGCCAGGAACGAGGCGGGCAACATCCGGGCGGCCTTCGAGCGCACGCCGCGGATGGGAGGCGGCACGGAGTTGATCTTCGTCGAGGGCCACTCATCCGACGACACCTGGGCCGCGATCGAGCGCGAGATGGCGGCGCATCCCGACGTGCCGAGCCGCGCCTTCCGCCAGACGGGCAAGGGCAAGGGCGACGCCGTCCGCCTGGGATTCGCCGAGGCACGCGGCGACATCCTGATGATCCTCGACGCCGACCTGACGATGCCGCCCGAGGACCTGCCGCGCTTCTACGAGGCCGTGGCGTCGGGCAAGGCGGACTTCGCCAACGGCGTGCGTCTGGTGTACCCGCAGGAGAAGCAGGCGATGCGCTTCCTGAACCTGCTGGGCAACAAGTTCTTCAGCGCGGCCTTCTCGTGGCTGCTCGGACAGTCCCTCAAGGACACGCTGTGCGGCACCAAGGTGCTGTGGCGGCGCGAATACGAGCGCATTGCCGCCAACCGCGCCTACTTCGGCGAGTTCGATCCGTTCGGCGACTTCGACCTGCTCTTCGGCGCGGCCAAGCAGGGCCTGAAGATCGTGGACGTGCCGATCAGGTACCGCGAGCGGACCTACGGGTCGACCAACATCCAGCGCTGGAGCCATGGCTGGCTGCTGCTGCGCATGGTGATCTTCGCCGCGAGACGCATCAAGTTCGTGTGAGGCACGCGTGCTGAAGGCGCTGCTCGAGCATCCCCTCACCCGCGGCATCGCCATCGACGACCCGCGGACCACCGCCATCCGTCGCGAGATCATCGCGACCAAGCCCTTCCTGCGTCGGCTCTACGACGACTGGTATCGGTTGCTCGCTGCGGCCGTCCCGGCAGGGCGGGCGCCGGTGCTCGAACTCGGCGCCGGCGCCGGATTCCTCGACGAGTACATCGAGGGCCTGATCCCGACCGAGATCTTCCAGTGCCCTGGGCTCAAGGCCGTGCTCGACGCCACGCACCTGCCCTTCGCCGACGGCACGCTGCGCGGTGTGGTGATGACCGACGTGCTCCACCACGTGCCCGACGTGGAGCAGTTCCTGCACGAGGCCGCGAGGTGCACCCGCCCGGGCGGCGTGATCGCCATGGTGGAGCCGTGGCACACCGACTGGTCGAGCCTGGTGTACCGGCACCTGCACCACGAGCCGTTCGAGCCGCAGGCCACCTCCTGGGCCTTTCCGTCGACCGGGCCGCTGTCGGGCGCCAACGGCGCCCTGCCATGGATCCTCTTCGCGCGCGACCGTGCCCGGTTCGAGCGCGAGTTCCCGGCGTGGCGCATCGAGGTGCTGCGCCCGATCATGCCGTTCAGGTATCTTCTATCGGGCGGTGTCTCGATGCGGGCGATGATGCCCGGCTGGACGTACCGCCCGTGGGCCGCCGTCGAACGCGCGCTGCAACCGCTTTCGGGCCGGCTCGCGATGTTCGCCTTCATCGTCCTTCGCCGGACCGACG
This sequence comes from Luteitalea sp. TBR-22, assembly GCF_016865485.1. NCBI lineage: Bacteria > Pseudomonadati > Acidobacteriota > Vicinamibacteria > Vicinamibacterales > Vicinamibacteraceae > Luteitalea > Luteitalea sp. TBR-22. Next base: position 4,624,855 of record NZ_AP024452.1, read on the forward strand.
AGGGCACGCAGGCCGTCGGCGCGTCGAGCGGCCCGGACAAGGGAGACACGCGGTGAACAAGGACGCGAGGATTTTCGTTGCCGGCCACCGTGGCCTCGTCGGCTCGGCGATCGTGCGCCGGCTGGGCGAACTGGGTCACGCCAACCCGATCACGGCGACGCGTGAGCAGCTCGACCTCCGCGACCAGGCCGCGGTCAACTACTGGTTCCGCGCCAACCGGCCCGAGTACGTGTACCTGGTGGCCGGCACGGTGGGCGGCATCCTGGCCAACTCGACGCGGCCCGCGGAGTTCATCTACGACAACCTGATGATCCACGCGACGGTGGTGCACGCGGCCCACCTGTACGGGGTCCGCAAGCTGCTCTACCTCGGCAGCTCGTGCATCTACCCTCGCCTGGCTCACCAGCCGATCGAGGAAGGCGAGTTGTTGAGCGGCCAGCTCGAGCCGACCAACGAGCCGTACGCGATCGCCAAGATCGCCGGCATCAAGCTGTGCCAGGCCTATCGAACGCAGTACGGCAGCAACTTCATCTCGGCGATGCCGACCAACCTGTACGGTCCCGGCGACAACTTCGACCTGACCAGCTCTCACGTCCTCCCGGCGCTGATGCGGAAGTTCCACGATGCCAAGGCGCAAGGCGACCGCTCGGTGGTCGTCTGGGGCTCGGGCACGCCGCGACGCGAGTTCCTGCACGTCGACGACCTCGCCGACGCCTGTGTGTTCCTGATGGAGCGGTACGAGGGCGACACGCACATCAACGTCGGCACCGGCGTCGACCTCACCATCCGTGAGCTGGCCACGATGGTCGGCGAGGTGGTGTATCCGGAGGCGACGATTACCTTCGACACGTCGCGCCCCGACGGCACGCCGCGCAAGCTCCTCGACGTCTCCCGCCTGCACGGCCTCGGGTGGCGTCACCGCTACGAGTTGCGGGAAGGCATCGCGCAGACCTACGACTGGTTCCTGCGCCACCAGTCCGAGGCGCGCATGGCCACCGTCGTCCCTGCGGCTTCCGAAGCCTGACGCGCGATCAGCCGGGCGGCGCGAGTGACGGGCGCGCGTCGATGAAGGTCCGGAACCACCCTTCGAGCATCAGCAGGTTCCAGATCTGGTAGTGCCAGAACACCCGGCCCGACGCATGCTCGTCGAGGATGCGCCGGACCTCTTGCGGCTTGAAGTACCCCCGGCTCAGGGTGCGCTCGTCGAGCAGGATCTCGCGCGCGTGGCCCTGCAGCCGATCCTGGAACCAGCGGTCGAGCGGCACGCCGAAGCCCATCTTCGGACGCTCGAGGATCTCTGCTGGCAGCAACTTCCCCGCCACGCGGCGCAGGAGGTGCTTCTTCACGCGACCGTCCTTGATCTTGAACGTCGAGGGCAGGCGCGCCGCCAGTTCCATGAGGCGGTGGTCCAGCAACGGCGACCGCGCCTCGAGCGAGTGCGCCATGGTCGCGATGTCGACCTTCACCAGCAGGTCGTCCAGCAGGTAGGTCCGCACGTCGAGGTCCAGCAACCGGTCCACGAGGTCCGGCCCCGTCGACCGGGCCAGCACGGCTTCCATCGCGGGCACCACGTCGGGCGTCACTGCCTCGAGGAACGACTCCCGACAGATCGCCCGCTTGCGCTTCAGGTCGAAGTGCAGCATCCACGCGGCATAGCGCTGTTCGGTGGTGTCGCCGAGCCGATCGAGGAAGCGGTGGGCGCTGCGCAGGAGCGGCGTCGGGAAGGCGTGCGCCAGCGGACCGCTCGCCAGCGCCGGGAGCCGTCGCAGCCAGGCAGGCAGCACGCCGTCGATCCTGGCAGCCGCCAGACTGGCCACGTACCGCGTGTAGCCCGCGAAGCTCTCGTCGCCGCCATCGCCGTTGAGGGCCACCGTCACGTGGCGCCGCGTCATCTCCGCGAGGATGAACGACGGCAGCGCCGACGAGTCCGCGTAGGGCTCGCCGTAGTGCCACACCAGCTTCGGCATCAGCGCAATCGCGTCCGGCTCGACGACGAATTCCTCGTGGCTGGTGCCGTATCGCTCCGCCACCAGGCGTGCCGCGGGCAGTTCGTTGTAGCGCTCCTCGGTGAAGCCGATCGAGAACGTCCTGACGGGCCCCGACGAGTGGCGGGCCATCAACGCGACGACGGTGCCCGAGTCGATACCGCCGCTCAGGAAGGCGCCGAGCGGCACGTCGCTCACGAGTCGGTCGCGCACGGCGCGGTCGAGCGCCTCCTCGACCGCCTCGACCGCCTCGTCTTCCGTGAGCGACAGCTTCGGCTGGTACTGCAGCGACCAGTACGAGGTGATGCGGGAGGCACCATCCTCGATGGTCATCACGTGGCCGGGAGGCAGCTTGTGGACGCCCTTGAAGGCGCTCCCCGGAGTCGGCACGTACTGCAGCCCGAGGTAGTCGGCGATCGCCTGCGGGTCCGGCTCGGCGCGGAACCCCGGCTCCCCGAAGAACGCACGCACTTCCGACGCGAAGGCCATGCCGTCGGCGTCGAACCGGTAGAAGAGCGGCTTCTTGCCCACGCGGTCACGCGCGAGCAGCGCCCGGCGCCGGCGGGTGTCCCAGATCGCGAACGCGAACATGCCGACGAAATGCTGCACGCAGTCGTCGCCGTAGGCGTCGTAGGCCGCGAGGATGACTTCCGAGTCCGAGTGCGAGCGGAACGTGTAGCCCTTGCCCTCGAGCGTGCGGCGCACGTCCTGGAAGTTGTAGATCTCGCCGTTGAACGTCAGCCAGAGGCGGCGATCGGCCGTGCACATCGGCTGCGCGCCGGCACTCGACAGGTCGATGATCGACAGGCGTCGATGACCGAAGGCCACGGGGCCGTCGGACCAGACGCCCTCACCGTCGGGTCCGCGATGGCGGAGGAAGTCGCACATCGCCGTGACGTGCGTGGGGTCGACCGGCGCGCCGCTGCGGAAGTTGATGCGTCCTGCGATGCCGCACACGTGGTGTCCTCTTCGATGGTGCCGTCATCGGCACGCCGTCTCAGGTGTCCAGCGTGCCCGGCGCGTCAGAGCACGCGCGACCGCAACGCCAGGTGGACGCCGGCGAGCAGCACGATGCAGCCGAGATAGGCGGCGTATCCCAGCACTGGCCACTTCGATGCGGGACGACGGCTGACGACGAAGGCCGCGCCGAGGGCCAGGAACGGGAACATGAACTCGCGCTGCCGGTACGAGAGGTTCAGCACGAGGTACTGCAGGAACAGGATACCCACGAACGCCGTGAGGGCGAGCAACGGATAGGCGAACTGTCCCTGCCGGAGGGCCGTCCAGGGCACCAGCAGCAGCCCCGCCAGCGCCAGCGGCAGGAGCAGGTACCAGATGATCATGCCCGGGAACATCAGGTAGTCGCCCACCAGGATGGTGCGCGCGTCCCAGGAGGTCGGCATCACCCACGGAAACGGGCCGAAGAGCTTGCGCACGCCATTGGCCGCGATGCGGACGAACCGCTGCCGCATCGTCGGCGGCGGCCCCTGCGGCGCCGCGGTCACCGGAGGCGGCGCGGGCTGGACGAACGGGGCAAGGCGCTCGCCGGACGCCGCCCCCCTCGCCACCTGCGCAACCACGTCGCTGGCGCGCATGCTCAGGTTGCCGCTGGCCGACAAGTCGCCGGAGTGCTTCGGCCCCACGTTCCCGCCGGCCTGCATCCGGTCGACCATCCCTACGGCAGACAGTCGCATTTCCGCTGTGTCGAGTGATTGGTTGAAGGCCCGCCACACCATCACCGGCGACGACGGCCACCCCAGCCCCATGGGAATCAGTTCGACGAGCAGGATGGCGGCCGTCAGGCCCAGGACGGCGGATCGATTGAGAGGCGACGCCGGTACACCCACGACCTGCCTTGCCAAGGCGACCCCGATCGCGACCAGCAACCCCGCCTCGAAGAACGCCGGCACGTAGAAACGCGACATCCGCACGTACGACAACACGACGACCGCAGTAGCCACCAGCACCACCCGGCGCATGGTCCCACTGTCGGCGCGCCAGAGCTCGACCGTCGCCCAGGCGCCGACCATGAAGAAACCGATGACGCTGGCGTCCTTCATGAGGTCGTTGATCGATAACGCGATCAGTGACGGGTACAACGCCACGATGACGCCGACCGCGAGGGCGTAGGGCACCGCGAGGCGACGCGCGATGGCATATGTCAACGGCCCCACCAACGACGACAGGATGATGTTGACCATCTGCAAGCTGAAGAGGTCGGCGCCCGCCAGCCAGCGCGCTGCGCCGAAGAGGTAGTAGTGGGCGCAGTCGAACGTCCCGAAGTACACGTAGGGCGGCAACGGCAGGCGCATGCCGGCCAACGAGAGCTGGAGGCTCTGGCCGAAGTAGAGCGTGGCGTCAGGGCTCAGGTACGGGCCGTCGGCCGACCGCGCCCAACCGTAGACGGCAAGGTGCAGGACAGCGCGGACGGTCAGGGCGAGCAGGAAGAGGCCTCGGAACTCGCCGCGCCACGACAAGGGCTGCGCCGCCGTGAGCGCGGCGCCGACGAGCAGGCCGCAGCCGAGCATCCACAGATGTGCCCCGTTCGACCAGCCGAGCAGCAGCGGGAGCAGGCCAGCGATGGCGAGCAGGCCGGCACAGGTCCATGCAAACGAACGGCTGGCCAGGGGCGAGGCGTGGCTGTCGATGGTGTGAGCAGCGTCCACGAGAAACCCACCGAGGGTAGCACGCCTCAGACGGGAGCCCGAGGCGTGCTGCGATGACATGCGGCCGCCAGGAGTCGCTCCCGGGTGGCAGCAAATTCGTTGGGCCGTCGGCGGGCCGTGGCGGCCCCCCGAAGCAGGTCGGACATGGCGGCGACGTACGTGTTCCGACTGAATCGCTCGACGATTCGCGCCCGTGCGCGGCGGCCCAGCGCCAGCCGCTCCGAGGCCGGCGCTGCGGCCAGCCCGAGGATCGCGTCGGCGAACGCCGAGGGCGATTGCCTCGGGACCACGATGCCGGTGTCCCCCACGACCCTCGCGCAGTCGCCGACATCGGTCACCACGCAAGACACCTCGCAACTCATGGCTTCGCCGATCACGTTGGGCAGGCCCTCGCTGATCGACGTCAGGCACGCGATATCCAGGCTGCTGTACGCGTCGACCATCCGCGCACACTCGCCAGCCCAGATCAGCCGATCGCCGAGCCCGAGTTCCTCTGCCCGCTGCTGCAGGCCGTTGCGAAACGCCGGGACGCCGTCGCCGATGCACACGAAGCGCATGGTCGGGCAACGATCGGCCAGCTCCGTGGCAGCCACGAGGAAGGTTTCATGGTCCTTGATGGGGTCCAGGCGCGCCACCAGGCCGACGAGCACGGCGTCCTCGGGGATGCCCCACTCCGCCCGGAGCCGTCGTCGCCCGTCGAGGGTCCGGGTGAAGCGCTCGGTATCGAACCCGTTGGGTACGACCGTCATGCGCCGATCCGACCAGCCCTGCGCGACATGAAAGGCAAACCCGGCGCAGGAGTTGACGACGATGGCATCGGGGAAGGGCGAAAGGCGCGCCCCCATCCTGAAGATCGCCGCCAGGCTCCAGTCGTACAGGGTGAAATCCATGTCCGACGCGCCGAGGCGCCAGATGACCGGCCGACGGAGCAGTCGGCCCGCCAGCAGCGCCGCCTCGTTGGCCACGCCCTGAGAGCCGTGCACCACGTCGGGGCGGGCACGGCGGACCTCGCGGACCAGCCGCACCAGGAAGCCGGCGGTGTCCCAGCGGCCGCTCTTGCCGAGGCAGCGCACGCGCGCATTCGGGAGTCCGTCGAGTTCGCGCTCGAGGGCGCCACCTCCGTAGAAGGTGAGCACCGTCCAGTCGAACTCGGCCGGCGGCATTCCCCGTACCAGTTCGACAAGCTGTCGCTCGGCGCCCCCGGTGTCGAGGGACCGCACCACGAAGCAGACACGCAGGGGCAGGGCGGCACGCGCGGCCGAGGGCGCGGCGGCGTCTGTCGTCACGAGCGCGGATGATAGCACTCGTAGTAAGGTGGCCCCTGCCTTGCCGCCTCCTCCGTTGCGCGTGGCGCACCTGATCACCGACCTCGACGTCGGCGGCGCCGAGAAGATGCTGTCCCGGCTCGTGCGCGCGATGGATCCGGCCGTCGTCTCACACCTGGTGATCTCGATGACCGACGCCGGTCCGCTCGGCACTGCCCTGGCGCGTGACGGGTACGACGTGCGGTGCCTCGGGCTGCGGCGTGGGCGGGTGAGCGCGGCCGCGCCCCTGGCCCTGCGACGGATTCTGCGGGAGTGGCGCGCCGACCTGCTCGAGACGTGGCTGTACCACGCCGACCTGCTCGGGACGCTGGCGACCGTGGGCGGGACCTCGCCGACGCTGGTGTGGAACCTGCGGGCGTCGGTGATGGACATGCGGCAGTACGGGTGGCTCTCCGGCGCCACGCGCTCGCTGTGCGCTCGCCTCTCCCGCCGCCCGGCGCTGATCATTGCCAACTCGGAGGCCGGCGTCTCCGCCCACGCGGCCCTCGGCTACCGTCCGCGCGCCTGGCGCGTGCTGCCCAACGGGATCGACACGGACGAGTACGCGCCCGACGGGCGCAGACGCGCCGTGGTGCGGTCGGCGCTCGGCATCCCGGAGGCTGCCGTGGTCGTCGGCGTCGGCGCCCGATACGACCCGATGAAGGGCCATGACGTGCTCGCCGACGCGCTGGCCGACTGGTTGCCTGCCGCTCCGGACGTCCACGTGCTCGTCGCAGGCGCCGGCGTCGGGTGGGACGCGCCGGCCTACGCCGCACTGGCCCGCCGGGCGCCCGCCTGCGTGCCGCGCGTGCACCTGCTGGGGCCGCGCGACGACATGCCGGCCGTGTGGAACGCCTGCGACGTCGGATGCGCGCCGTCGCATGGGGAGGGCTTTCCCAATGCGGTGGCCGAGGCCATGGCCACCGGCCTGCCGGTGGTGGTGACCGACGTGGGCGACTCGGCGGCGCTGGTGGCCGAGCCGACGCTGGTGGTGCCGCCAGCCCAACCCGGTGCGCTCGCCTCGACGCTCGCCGGCATCACGGCACTGCCGGCGGACGCCCGTCAGGCCCTCGGCGCCCGGGCCCGGGCACGCGTCGTGGCGCACTACTCGATCGCGAGCGCCGCGGCGCGGTACGCCGAGACGTACCGCGACGCCGTCGAGCAGCGCTAACCCTCGACCACCTCCAACTGCTCGCCGAGCAACGCCACGACACCGCGGAACCCGAGATCCTCCCGGAGCGTGCGCAGGACCTCGGCCCGGTAAGCCATCGCCGTCACGACGACGGCGCCGATGCCGCGCGAGGCGAGCACCGACGGCGGCTCGACGAGGAGGTGCGAGACGGGCGTGTAGAAGCCGTGCTTGTTGGGGTCACTGTCGACCAGCAGGTCGACGTCGCTGATGCCCGACGAGGCGAGGACGCTCAGGCCCTTGCCACCCGCGCCCCAGATTGCCACGGCGCGTCCGGCGGCGCGCTGCGCGGTGATGAAGGCCCGCAACTGGCCCGCGAGGTCGTTCACGGCGCGCTGCACGCCCGACAGGTCCGCGGCCGCCACATGGCGGACGATCGCGGTGTCGTACTCGTCATGCATGTCCTGCCGCACCTCGAGCACCTCGAAGCCGTGCATCTCCGCGGCAAGCCGCAGCGTCGCGAACGAGAAGTAGTTCACGTGGTCCGAGAAGAAGTCGTAGAAGCGCGCGTCGGCCAGCGCCTTCTCGAGGCTGGGCACCTCGATCAGCCCCACGGCACCCGGCCGAAGGTTCCGGCGGATGCCCGCCAGCACGCCGTGGATGTCGGGGACGTGCTCCATCACCTGCCTCGTCACGAAGGCGTCGAAGGGTCCGCCCTCGAGCACGCGATCGGCGGTGACGTAACCCTCCTCCACCGCATGGCCTCGCGCCCTGGCCAGCTCGCGCGTCACACGGGAGGGCTCGATGCCGCGCACGCGGGCACCGGCCCGCGCCAGGTGGTCGAGGTAGTTGCCGTCGCCGCAGCCGACCTCCACGACCGCCTTGCCGGCCAGGCCGAAGCGCGTCACGAAGTCGGACGCCTGCGCGGCCTGGAAGGCCTGCATCTGCGGCGAGTGCGTGGCGACCATCATGTAGTCGTCGTAGTACGTGTCCTCGAGCACCGGGGGAATCTGCACGAAGCCGCAGCGTCCGCACTGGTACACGGTGAGCGTGATCGGCCGGTCGGCCGCACGCTCGGCGGCTCGCAACAGCCGCTGCACGTTGCGCGGCGCGCGCTCGATCACGAGCGCGGGCACGAGGGGACGGGCGCCGCAGAGGCGGCAATCGTGGTCTGGCATGTCGGTGGTCACTCGGCCTCCTGCACGACGCGGACGCCGCCGTCGAGCAGGGCGATGCGCCCGCGGAACCCGTAGGTCTCCTCGAGCGTGGCGCGGATCTCGCGCTGGTAGGCGGGCGCCGTGATCAGCACGGCCCGCACGTCTGCCTGCCTGAGCACGTCGGGATGCGACACGCGCAGGTGCGACACCGGTGTGTACCGGCCGGCCTTGTGCGGATCACCGTCGAGCAGGTAGTCCACGCCCGACAGGTCGACGCCGGCCAGGATGCTCAGCCCCTTGCCACCGGCGCCCCACACCGCGACCTGGCCGCCTCGCGCGCGACTCTCGGCGACGAACGCCTCCATCTCGCGCGCCAGCGTGCCGAGCAGGCGGCCCGACGGACCGAAGTCGGCCGGTGCGTCAAGGCGCACGAAGGCCGCGAGCGCCTCGCCCTCGATCGCTGGCGCCGTCTCGATGACGTCGAAGCCCTGCAGCTCGAGCGCCGCGCGCAACGTTCGCGGCGTGAAGTAGTTCACGTGCTCGGGGAAGAAGTCGAAGTACCGTCCTTGTGCCAGCAGTGCCTCGAAATTCGGGACCTCGACGAGGCCGACCGCGCCGCCCGCGAGGTTGGCGCGAATGCCGCGCAGGAAGCCGCGCAGGTCGATCACGTGCTCGAAGACCTGGCGGGTGACGAAGGCGTCGAAAGGCGCGCCGGCGAGCATGCGGCCATCCGACAGGTACCCGTCCGCAACGTCGAGACCGCGCCCCAGGGCGATGGCGCGCTGGGCCGCCGAGGGCTCGATGCCGCTGGCCTCGGCGCCGGCCTGTCGCAGGCACTCGAGATAGGAGCCGTCGCCACACCCCACTTCGAGCACGCGCCGGCCGGCGAGCCCGAAGCGCTCGACGAAGGCACCGGCCTGCGCCTGCTGCGCCGCTCGCATCTGCGGGGAACTCCCCGGCGCGTTCACGTACTCATCGTCGTAATAGCCCGCGTCCGGGCCGTCGGCGAGCATCACGAAGCCGCACTGCTCGCACGCGAGGAGCGTGACGTCGCGGCCGTGGTCGCTGGCCAGCTCCTGCTCTCGCAGCAGGCGCTGGTTCCACCGCGGCATGTTGCGCATGGTGAAGGCAGGCCTGGCCGTGCCGTCGCCGCAGAGGCGGCATGCGGCCTGGCCGGGCTCGCTGGAAGGCCGAGGCGTCGTGGTCATGAGGTTGGTCGAGCGCGCCGCGCGCGGTGGTGGTCGACGACCGCTTGCAGTCCCTCGCGCAGAGCAATGGCGGGAGCCCACCCGGTGGCGGCGCGCAGTCGCGTGACGTCGGCCTCGAGGTGCATCACCTGGTCGGGCCGATACGGCACCTCCCCGAACCCGAGCGGCAGCGACGGATCGATGGCGTCGCGGACCGTGGTGATGATGTCACGCAAGGGCCACGCGGTCCCTGATCCGAGGTTGAACACGCCCGTCGCGTCGGCATCGACCATGGCCACCACCGCCGCGGCCGCGTCCTCGACGTGAATGTAGTCCCACACCTGCTCGGCGGCCGTGAGCGACGGACGCTCGCCGGCCAGCAGGCGTTCGATGAGGTACGGGATCATCCAGCTCGGATCGTCACCGGGCCCGTACGACGAGAACAGGCGCATCCACGCGAAGGACTGGCCAGCGGTGGCGCAGGCCCGCTCGAGCAGGATGGCCGTCGCCAGCTTGGCGGCGCCGTACATCGTGGTCGGGCGCGTCGGCGCGTCCTCCGCGATGCGGCCGGCCTGCGGGCCGTACTCGGCTTGCGATCCGAGGCCGACCATGCGCGTGCAGCCCACCGCCGTGGCCACGCGCTGCAGCGTGATGGCGGCCATCACGTTCTCCAGTTGCCCGGGATCGTTGCGGTCGCTGCCCTTCACGCCCTGCCAGGCCAGGTGCGCCACGACGTCGGGCCCGAACGCGGCGATCGCGTCGGTCACGGCGTCGAGATGCGCCAGGTCGCCGCGCACCACGGCGACGTGCGGCAGGAGGTCGTCGATGCGGCGCGTGTCGCTCGACGCGCGCAGCAGCACGGCCACCTCGCGCTCCTGCGCCACCATCCGGCGCAGCACGGCGGCGCCGACGAATCCGGACGCGCCCGTGAGCAGGACGCGCCTCATGCAGCCGGGTCCGCGGCGCCGTAGCGCGCGATCTGCGCCTGCGTGAACAGTCGCATGTCCTTCCCGTCGCGGTGCGCCTTGTGCCACTCCACCACGTGGCCGATGGTCTCGGCGAGCGACCAGCGGGGACGCCAGCCGAGGCGGGCGCGCGCCTTCGAGCAATCGAGCTTGAGGTATGTCGCCTCGTGCGGCTGCGGCGTCGCGTCGTGCTCCCACGCGGCGCCCTCGCCCCATGCGGCCACGAGGCGGGCGACGATCCAGGCCACGGTGCGCGCGTCGGCGTCGTCGGGCCCGAAGTTCCAGCCGTCGGCTGCCGCCTCGCCCTCGTCCGACGCGAGCACCTCTGCCAGCCGTAGGTAGCCGCTCAGGGGCTCGAGCACGTGCTGCCACGGGCGGATCGCCTGCGGGTTGCGGATGCGGACGGGCACCCCTGCGGCGACGGCGCGCATCATGTCGGGCACCAGCCGGTCCACCGCCCAGTCACCGCCGCCGATGACGTTGCCGGCACGCGCACTGGCCAGCCGCACGCCGGCCGGACCGAGGAAGGAGCGCCGGTACGTGGAGGTGACCAGTTCCGCGCAGCCCTTGCTGCTCGAGTAGGGGTCGAAGCCGCCCATCGGCTCGTGCTCGCGATAGCCCCACTCCCACTCGCGGTTCTCGTAGCACTTGTCGGAGGTGACGTTGACGACGGCGCGCACCCCTGCCGTCGCGCGCACGGCCTCGAGCAGGTGCACCGTCCCGAGCACGTTCACGCCATAGGTCTCGACGGGGTCGGCGTAGGAAGGCCGCACCAGCGACTGCGCCGCCAGGTGGAACACCACCTCCGGACGCGCGGCCGCCATCGCCGCACCGAGTCGCGCCGCGTCGCGGATATCGCCGATGGTGCTCGAGGCCATGCCCTCGGCGACCCGCGCCTCGACGAAGATGCTCGGCGTGGTCGGCGGCTCCAGGGCGTAGCCGTGCACCTCGGCGCCGAGGTCCTGCAGCCACAGCGACAGCCAGCTGCCCTTGAAGCCGGTGTGGCCGGTGAGGAACACGCGGCGGCCACGCCAGAACGAGGCGTCGGTCACACTCGCCATGGCGCCTTTCCGCTCGCCCAGAGCTCCTCGAGGTAGTTCTTGTCCCGAAGCGTGTCCATGGGCAACCAGAACCCGTGGTGCTTGTACGCCATCAGCTCTCCGTCTGCGGCGAGCTGCCTCAACGGGTAGCTTTCCCACGGCATCGTGTCGTCGGCGATCAGGTCGATGCACTTCGGCGAGAGCACGAAGTAGCCGCCGTTGATCCAGCCAGCCTCGCCCTGGGGCTTCTCCGTGAATCCGCGTACCGCCAGGTCGTCGAGCGACAGTGCGCCGTAGCGACCCGGGGGTTGGACCGCCGTGACGGTGGCCAGCTTGCCATGCGAACGATGGAAGGCCACCAGCGCGGTGATGTCGACGTCGGAGACGCCGTCTCCATAGGTCAGGCACAGTGCGTCATCGTCGCGGACGAATGCGGCGACCCGCTTGAGGCGGCCGCCGGTCATCGTGTCCTCGCCCGTGTCCACCAGCGTCACCCGCCAGGGCTCGGCCTTGCGATTGTGCACCTCCATCCGGTTGTGCTGCATGTCGAAGGTCACGTCCGACATGTGGAGGAAGTAGTTGGCGAAGTACTCCTTGATGACGTACCCCTTGTAACCGCAGCAGATCACGAACTCGCGGATGCCGTGCGCCGAGTAGGTCCGCATGATGTGCCAGAGCAAGGGCTTGCCGCCGACCTCGACCATCGGCTTCGGCTTCAGGTGCGTCTCTTCCGAGATGCGTGTCCCCAGTCCACCTGCAAGGATCACCGCCTTCACGTCACTGCCTCCCTCGAAACGGGGTCGCGCCCCTCACAGCCCGCGCTGCACGCCATCGAAGCCGCGACTCCGTTCGCGTTCGGCCTCGTAGCGACCCAGCGTGTCACCGCGCCCGCGCAGCTTGTCGATCCAGGCCAGCACGCGCACGGGCGTGCACCACACCGCGGCCAGGACCAGCGCATGGCCCAGCACCAGGGGCGCGCGCCACCCGAGCAGTCGGTACCGCGCCGCGTATGCTCGGACGGCGCTCGTCCTGAAGTCCGCAGGCTCCAGGAACCGCCAGTACACCATACCCTTCAGCGCGTCGGCGGCGTAGAGCTGCCCCAGGATCATCGCGTCGTAGAAGCCGCCAGCCGGGCCTTCGGCGGCACGGGCCGCGCCGGCCAGGTCCACCAGGCGGAGGATCAGGCGCATCCAGTCGTCCTGACGCCAGAACAGCACCTTCCCTGCGCCGGCCTGATGCACGAGCGGTGTGGCGCAGACGCGGATGCCGCCCGTCGCCACGTGACGCAGCAACAGCGCCACGTGTGGCCAGGGCTGCGAGGCTTCGGGCGACAGCCCCGTGAGCGTGGGCCGGAGCGAGGCGGGGAACACGTGCATGCCGATGAATCCGCAGCGCTGGAGCCCCAGGTGGCGGAGCAACGAGCGGGCTTGTGCCGTGTCGTAGGAGCCCGGACGGACACCTCCGAGGAACAGTTCATGTCCGGAGTCGTCGGCCACGCCGGCGAGCACCCAGGTCCCCTCTGGGGCAACCGCCAGTTCCCCCAGGAGGGCCTCGAGCCCCTGGGGCGACACGAGGTCATCGTCGCCCATGACCAGCACCCAGCGACCTCGCGCGAGTCCCACCACCTGCGACACGTTGCGCGTGGCGCCGATGTTCGACGCCTGCGTGATTGCGTCGAGGGGGAACCGCTGCTGCCACGACCTGATGACGGCAGCCGTGCCGTCGGGAGAGTGGTTGTCCGAGACGCACACCTGCACGCGCGTGCCGTGCCGCTCGACGGCCCCCGACAGGCAGCCGAGCAGGCGGTCGAGGCATTCGGCCCGGTTGTACGTCGGAATGCAGATGGACAGCAGGGGCGACTCCGCCGCCACGTCCTCACGCACGGCTCACCGCCTGCACCGCCACGTCCCACTGCCGACGCTTACGCACGAAGACGGCCGTGCCCGCCCCGAGCCCGACCACGAGACTGGCTGTCGTGTAGGCGAGCACCGCGCCCATGGACCCGAGGGGCGGCACGAGCAGCATCGTCAGGGCGGCCGTCGCCAGTCCGTTGGCCACCGAGACGGCCATGAACGGCTCCTCCTTGTGCGCCCGGAGGTAGATGGCCTCCGACACGACAAGGTGGTTGGCCACGCAGGCGACAGACAGCAGGGCAAACTGCGGCAGCGGCAGCACGCGTGTCGCGCCGCCTGGAATCAGCGCCAGCCCGGCGAGCACGACGACCACGCCGCCGAGCAGGACCAGCGTGGACTGGATGAGCGCGCGCGCGAAGAGCACGTCCAGGTCGCGACGCTGGCCGCGGGCGATCAGTTGGCCGAAGATGGGCGCGCGCGTCGAGATCCAGGCCAACGCCGCGCCGTTCATGGCGGCGATCATCTGCAGGCTCATGCCCATCTGGCCGGCGACCACCGGCCCGTGACTGGCCAGCAGCAGCGGGTTGAACAACTGCGTCACCAGGAAGCCACTCATCACGCTGACCGCGATGCGCCACTGGAAGGGCCAGATGTCCTCGCGCCAGGCGAGGCCGCGCCCGGGGGCGCGGTGTCTCAGCAGGTCCACGAAGAACGGCCTGTAGCGTCCGCCCAGCCAGGCCGCCGCTGCCAGCAGCATCATCGCGCTGCTCGCCGCCACGGCGTAGAGTCCCCCGCCGGCGCCGAGCACCGCCCACAGCGCCAGCGACGAGGCCACCGACTGCGAGAGACGGACGAGGGCCATGTCGGCCACCCGCCCGCACGCCTCGAGCAGCGAGATCCCGGCATTGGTCAGCAGCGCGAGAGCCGAGCACACCACCAGGACAATCCACGGCACGTCGATCGCGCCACCAGCGGCTCCCGCCGCGGCGGCCCGGGCGAAGAACCGCAGACCGAGCACGGGCAGGACCGCCAGCATCAGCACGGCTGCCGCGCCATACCAGAGCAGCGCGAAGGTCAGCAGGGATTGCAGCCGGCGGTAGGCGGACTCGTCTCCGCGCACCGTGCCCTGCGGCGTCCACGCCAGCCGCGCCATCTCGTGGCTGCCGAACTGCACGATGGCGTGGTTGAGGCCGAGTTCGGCAAAGACCTGCAGCGCCACCAGGCTGTAGAACGTGTAATAGAAGCCTTGCAGTTCGGCCGACAGGGCGCGCGTCACGGCGACGATCGTGACCAACCCGGCGCCCACGCCCCACACCCGGCTCACGAGCGTCACGAACACGGCGCGATCGATCCCGATCCGCGCGGCGAGCGACACGAGCCGGCCACGGGTCATCGCAGGCCGCCCAGGGCGTTCAGCGTGTGCTGGTCGCCGACCTTTCCGAAGATCTCGTGCGACAACGCCCGTACCTCGAGCCGGGTGCCGGATACCTGCCCCGAGCAGGCCTCCGCCAGCCAACTGCCGAACCCAGCGTCGGCGAGGTGATCCTCGATGGTCAGCACGTGCGTCCAGCGCGAGACCTGTGCCGGTTGCGAGCCCTTGTGACGCAGCCCCCACAGGGGCAGCGTGTGGAGGGAGAACCCGGCGAATTCCGGACGCTCCAGCCATGCCCGCCCGAGTGCCAGGGTGGCGCCGGTGGTGAGCAGCGTCGCCGTCCCGGTGCCCTCGCGCACCGGCACCCACCTGCCCGGCGCGATGTCGGGGATGGCCTCGTGGACCAGCGGCTCGCCTGCCTTGCCGAGGCGCAGGTACGACGGCTGCGGGTGCGCCATCAGGTAGCGCATGCAGGCCCGCACCTCGGCGGGGTCGCCCGGCGCGGCGATCAGCATGTTCGGCATGAGCCGGATCAGGCCGTAGTCCTGCACCGCATGATGCGAGTACCCGAGCGCGCCGTAGGACAATCCCCCGCCGACGGCGACCACAGTCACGGGCAGTTCGTGGTAGTCGACGTCGTTCCGGATCTGCTCCGCACAACGGAACAGGGGGAAGTTCGCGATGGAGTAGACGAACGGATGGAAGCCCTCGGATGCGAGTCCGGCGGCCAGCCCCATCAGGTCCTGCTCGGCCACGCCGGCGTTGATGAATCGATCGGGGAACCTCGTCGCGAAGGGCTCGACGACCGAGAACCCGAGGTCGCCGACCACGAGCGCAACGCGCGGGTCGGCGGCGGCGGCCGTCACCAGTTCGTCGATGAAGGCATTACGCATCGTCGCCGCGGACCTCCGCCATCGCCCGAGCCAGGAGCTCGGCGTTCGGGCTCCGGTAGTGCCATTCCACCCGGTTTTCCATGAAGCTCACGCCCTTGCCCTTGACGGTGTGCGCGAGCACAACTGCGGGACGGCCAGGGGTCCACGGGGTGCTCGACAGGGCGTCGTACAGGGTGTCGTGGTCGTGCCCGTCGAGCTCTCGCACGTCCCACCCGAACGCCTGCAGCTTGTCGGCGAACGGCTCGAGCGCGAGGGTCTCGGCGATCGTGGTGAGGCTCTGCAGCTTGTTGTAGTCGATGACCGCGACGAGGTTGTCGAGGCCATGGTGCGCCGCGAACATCAACGCCTCCCAATTGCTGCCCGCATCCATCTCGCCGTCACTGAGCAGCACGAACGTCCGCCAGTCGGCGCCGAGGCGCCTTGCGGCCAGGGCTTTCCCCACGCCGAAGGGCAGGCCGTGGCCCAGCGAGCCGGTCGAGAACTCGACGCCGCGGATGCGGTGACTCACGTGCGTCATCATCGACGAGCCGTTCTGGCCGTACCGCTCGAGGTCCTCCATCGGCAGGAACCCGGTCTCGGCGAGGACCGCATAAACAGCGGCCGCCGCGTGCCCCTTGCTGAGGATGAACCGGTCGCGATCGGCCCAGTCCGGCTGGTCGGGGCGGACGTTGAGCACGCGACCGTACAGGACCGCCAGGACGTCCACCGATGAGAAGCAGCTTCCGACGTGCGAAGCGTTGGCGCGGTGGACCATCTGCAGCACGTCCAGGCGGACGCGGCGCGCGAGTTCCCTGGTGTCGGTCACGCTGGGGTGCTCACGTGGGGGTGGAAGACGAAGGACACGGTCTCTACCGGGGACACGGATCGCCGGGACGTCATCGCGCCATTCTCGCCGATGCCGCGGCACGGCCCCAAGCTGCCCCCTGACCGTCGGGACGTACGCGGCCAGGCCCCATCGAGACGGCAGCACGCGCAAGCACTCCCACGTTGGCGCCGCTCACGACAGCCGCTCGAAGCGCAGGTGCGCCTGCACGAGGCTGACCTCCAGGCCCTCGCACACCGTCGCCAGGGCACCGAGGCGTTCCGGGGACAACTTGGGCGTCGCCAGCACCACGCGCGTCGCGCCGGTCGCGCCGATCGCCGAGGCCAGCTGGTCGAGGCCGCCGATCACCCGCACGCCGTCGACCCGCGTGGCGTGCTTGGTGACGTCGTCGTCCAGGAAGCCGACCACGCGCCAGCCGAGATCCAGGTTCTCCCGCACCTCGCGCATGACCAGCAAGCCGCCCTTCCCGGCGCCGTAGACCAGCACCGGCTCGGCGTCGGGCGGGTCGCGCCGCAGCGACGAGTCGAGCGCCCGGAACGAGATGCGCGTGGCCGCCACGAGCACGAACAGCAGCACGCCGTGGATCACGAACACGGCGCGCGAGAAGCCCTCGAACCGGTACAGGAACAGCACGCCCAGCACCGACAGCACGGTGCCGGCCGCGCACGCCTGGGCCAGCCGGATCAGGTCCCACAGACCGGTATACCGCCAGATTCCGCGGTGCGTCCCCATCACGAGGAACGCCACCACCTGCGCCAGCAGCACGAACGGCAGCGATTGCGCGAAGACCGCCTGCTCGGACGGGAACCCCGCCTCGAACCGCAGCAGGTAGGCGGTGTAGTAGGCGACCACCACGAGCACCGTGTCGACCGCCACCGTGACCACCTGGCGCCGATACGTGAAGTCGGCCAGCAACAGCGCCACACCCGACGGCGCCTCGCCCTCCGGGTACACCTTCAGCCGCCCCAGGAAGATGCCCAGCAGCGCGGTGCCGAGGACGAGCAGGATGGCGAGCACGGCGCCATAGGACAGCCCCTGCCGATACGAGAACCACGCGATGCCGCCGCCGGCGATCGCCAGCCCGTAGAGCGTGAGCACCGCCTGCTTCTCGCTCATGCCGAGCGCCACCAGGCGATGCGACGTGTGGTCGCGTCCGCCCTGCGACACGGGCCGGCCGGCCAGGATGCGCGCGACGGTCACGAACGTCGTGTCGAAGATGGGCACCAGCACCACGAGCACCGGCAGCACCAGCACCAGCGTCGTACCGCGCGCGTACGGCCACCCGCCGACCAGGCTGAGCCCGGCCACCATGAAGCCGAGGAACAGGCTGCCCGTGTCGCCCATGAAGATCGACGCCGGGTTGAAGTTGAACACCAGGAAGCCGAGGCAGGCGCCAAGCAGCACCGACGACAGCAACACGCCTTCAGCCGACCCGTCGGCCAGGAAGAACGACAGGCGGAAAGCCGCGACGATGGCCGCGATGCCGGCCGCCAGGCCGTCCATGTTGTCCAGCAGGTTGAGCGCGTTGGTGATGCCGACCAGCCAGACCAGCGTGATCAGCATGTCGAGCGCGACGATGCCGGTGAACTGGAACTGCAGGCCGACCACGGTCATGACGCCGGCAGCGAAGATCTGCAGGAACAGCTTGGTCTGCGGCTTGAGCACCCGCACGTCGTCGACGAACCCGACCACGGCCAGCCCCGTGGCGCACGACAACAGCACCCACACGGGCATGCTGGTCGGGTGCCCCACCAGCACCGCCACGACGGAGGCGACGACGATGCCGACGCCCCCCATGAGCGGGATGTGCGTCCGGTGCCAGCGGTCGGCCTTCGGTACGGCCACCATCCCGGTCTGCGCCGCGATGCGCTTGACCAGCGGCGTGAACACCACGACCAGGAGGAAGGCCAGCAGTCCGGGCCAGGCCGCCATGCCCATCACGCCACGCCCTTCCGCGCCAGGAGCCGCGTGTAGAGCGCATCGATGTCGGCCACCAACCGCCCGGCGCCGTAGGTCGCCTTCACGTGTTCGCGACCGGCGCGCGCCACAAGCGCCGCCCGAGACGGCTCCGCGAGCACGTCCAGCACCGTCCGCGCCAGCGCCGCCGCGTCGTCCATGTCGACCAGCCAGCCCGTGACTCCGTGCTCCACGACGTCGGGCACGCCGCCGACCCGAGTGGAGACGACCGGCCGGCCGCACGCCATCGCCTCAATCAGCGCCACCGGCGATCCCTCGTTGCGCGAGGTGAGCGTCACGACGTCGAGGTCGGCGTAGATGCGTGCGAGGTCGGCACGCCAGCCGAGCAAGTGCGTGACCGCCTGCAGGCCCGCCTCGGTCACCAGGCGCTCGAGTTCCTGACGGCGCTCGCCGTCGCCGACGACGACGAAATGCATGTCGGGCCGCTCGGCGTGCAGGAGCCGCGCCGCGGCCACGAACACCTCGTGCGCCTTGATGGGCACCAGCCGCGCGACGATGCCGGCAAGCGGCACGTCCGGAGCCAGACCGAGTTCGCGGCGCAACTCGCCGCGGTGCGTCGACGCGTCCTCGAACTGATCGAGATCGAAGCCCAGGGGCACGACGCTGAATGACTCCGGTCGACCGATGCCCATGTCGAGCAGTTCCTGCCGGACGCGCGGCGTCACCGCCACCAGTTCGTCGGTGACCCGCGCGAGGCCGCGCTCGATGCCGCGGAAGACCTGTTCCTTGCGGGGCGAGAAATAGCCGCGCAGGACATGGCCATGGTAGGTGTGCACGACGACCGGCACCCGGCAGAGGGCCGCGGCGACCCGCCCGAGGGCGCCGGCCTTGGCGGCATGCGTGTGGACGATGTGCGGCCGCTCACGACGGATGAGCGACACCAGGGCCCTGAGGCTGCCCACGTCCCTGGCGCCGCTGAGTTCGCGACCGAGGTCGGGCACCTGCACCAGCCGCGCCGACGACCTGCCGTGCAGCGCCAGATAGTTCCCTTCGGAAGCCGCCTCGGTCCCGGTGACCAGCGTGGTGCGGTAGCGTGACGGGTCGAGGCGGTCGGTCAGCAGCGTGGCGTGGATGGCCGGCCCCCCCACGTTCAGCCGGGCGATGATCCGAAGGATGCGTGTCACCGACGTCGGAGCCGGGCGGGAGGGCCCGACGCTTCGTGGATCAGGCCAGCGGCTGAGCTGGCACGGCGCCCTTCTCGAGGCGCGCCACATCGGCGTCGACCATCATGGTGACGAGCCCCCTGAAGTCGACCTCGCGCTTCCAGCCGAGCTGCGCATGCGCCTTGGCGGGATCGCCGATCAGCAGGTCGACCTCCGCCGGGCGCAGGAAGCGCGGGTCGACCCGGACGTACTTCTCCCAGTCGAGGCCGACGTGGCTGAAGGCGATCTCGACCAGTTCCTTGACCGGGTGCGTCTCGCCCGTCGCCACCACGTAGTCGTCGGGCGTGGACTGCTGCAGCATCAGCCACATCGCCTTGACGTAGTCGCCTGCGAAACCCCAGTCGCGGCGCGCGTCGAGGTTGCCGAGCGGCAGCGTGTCAGCCAGGCCCAGCTTGATGCGCGCGACGCCGTCGGTCACCTTGCGGGTCACGAACTCGAGCCCGCGGCGCGGCGACTCGTGGTTGAACAGGATCCCCGAGCACGCGAACATCCCGTAGCTCTCGCGGTAGTTCACGGTGATGTAGTGCCCGAACACCTTCGAGACGCCGTAGGGCGAGCGCGGATGGAAGGGCGTGTCCTCGCTCTGCGGCACGGCGCGGACCTTGCCGAACATCTCGCTGGAACTGGCCTGGTAGAACCGCGTGTCCGGCTTGACCTGCCGGATGGCTTCCAGCACGCGGGTCACCCCCTGGCTGTTGAACTCGCCGGTCAGCAGCGGGGTGTCCCACGAGGCCGGCACGAACGACATCGCCCCGAGGTTGTACAGCTCGTCGGGCTTGACGTCCTCGACCAACCGGACGATGGACAGCTGGTCGAGCAGGTCGGCCGGCCGGAGCTCGATCCGGTCGAGCAGGTGCTCGATGCGCCACAGGTTCGGGGCCGACGATCGGCGCACCGTGCCGACGACGCGGTAGCCCTTGCCGAGCAGGAACTCGGCCAGGTACGAGCCGTCCTGCCCAGTGATGCCGGTGATGAGTGCGGTCTTTGCCATGCGGTCTCGGGAATGCGGCGGTCGCCGGGCGGCGTTTTCGGACACAGCCCGGCGTGCAGCCTCGATTGCTGGCCGCCGATCCGACGTAGTGTACCGCAAGCGCCCCGGCGCCCCTTCGCCGACGCGCCGGCAGGCGTCGGCCGGCCGGGAGGCGGGTCAGGCAGGGCGCGGTCGCCCTTCGACTTTGCTCAGGGCACGCTGACCGCGCGGTTCGTCAAGATCTGCCCTGACCAACGGCGGCGTGGGACACCCCGCCCTACCTGTGTGGCAGGACACCCCGCCCTACCTCGGTGGGCTGGCCGCCCTACCTGTGTCGTCGTCACAGGGTTGCGACGTACCGGCGGATCGCGTCCTGCCACCCGGGCAACGGCCGACCGATGGCCGCAGCGAGTCTGTCGTTCGACAGGGCGCAGTACACCGGCCGCTGGGCCCGCAGCGTCACGTCCTTGACCGAGGTCGGCACGAGCAGGCCCGGGTCGGCCCCGAGCAGGTCCGCGATGTGGCGCCCCACGTCGGCCCACGTGCCCTGGCCGCTGTTGACGCAGTGGAAGACGCCCGATGGCGTGTCGCGCGCCAGCAGCGCGAGCGTCGCGTCACGCACGTCCTCGACGTAGCTGGGCGTGACCACGCGGTCGACGAACACCGGCGCGCGTCGCCCCTCCTTCAGCGCCGCGGCGATCTTGTCCACGGAACTGCGTGCCTGCCGCCCGCCGAACAGGCTCTCCACGCGGAGGACGTACCAGCGCGGCGCATCCTGCGCGAACCACTCCCCGAGCAGCTTCGAGCAGCCGTACGTGCTCACGGGCCGGGTGCGGTCGTCCTCGGTGTACGGCCGGGTGGCCTCGCCGTCGAAGACGAAGTCGGTGCTGTAGTGCACCAGCGTGGCGCCGACGCGCGTCGCGGCCGCGGCCATCGACCGCACCGCCATCGCGTTCACCGCCAGGGCCGTCATGGCGTCGTCCTCGGCACCGTCGACGTTGTTGTAGGCGGTGCAGTTGACGATCACGTCGGGCGTCTCGCGCGCGGCGGCGGCCACGACGGCACGGTGATCGGTGACGTCGAGATCGACGCGCGTGAGGCCCACCACGTCGTGATTCCGAACGGCGGCGAAGGTCGAGCCGAGCTGCCCCGCCGCGCCCAGGATCAACAGCTTCATCGGAAGGCCTCGATCTGCCGGTCGTCGAGCACGCCTTCCCAGCGCGCCACCACGGCGGTGGCCAGGCAGTTGCCCGTCACGTTGACCGCCGTCCGCCCCATGTCGAGCACCTGATCGATGCCGAGCAGGATGGCCGCGCCTTCGAGCGGCAGGCCGAAGGTACCGAGCGCCGCCGTCAGCACGACGAGCGCGCCACGCGGCACGCCCGCCACGCCCTTGCTGGTGAGCATCAGCGTCAGCATCATCACCAGTTGCTGCCCCCACGACATCTGCAGCCCGGCCAACTGCGCCACGAACACGCTCGCGATCGACAGGTACAGCGTCGTCCCGTCGAGGTTGAAGCTGTAGCCGGTCGGCAGCACGAAGCCGACGATGTTGCGCGGCACGCCGAAGCGCGCCATCACCTCGAGCGCCTTGGGCAGCGCGGCCTCGGAACTTGCCGTGGTGAAGGCGATGAGGAAGGGCTCGCGGATGGCCCGGAGGAACGTGAAGAACGGCACGCGGATCAGCATCGCGACGCCGCCGATCACGAGGAAGAGGAAGATGAAGAGCCCCAGGTACATCACGCCCACGAGCTTGCCGAGCGTGAGCAGGATGGCCAGGCCGCGGCCGCCGACGGTGGCGGCCATGGCCGCCATCACGCCCAGCGGCGCGAACTTCATCACGTAGTGGGTGAACCGGAACATCACCTGCGCCACCGACTCGAGGAACTCGAGGACGGGGCGCCCCTTCTCGCCCACGCCGGCGAGCGCCACCCCGAAGAACGACGCGAAGACGACCACCTGCAGGATGTCGCCACGGGCCATCGCGTCGAAGATGGACGTCGGGAACAGGTGCAGAAAGATCTCGGTGAGGGTCTGCTGCTTCTGCGCCATCGCGGCGACGGCCTCGGTGCCGGTGCCGCTCAGCGCCACGCCGGCGCCCGGCTGGAACCAGTTCACCAGGCCGAGGCCGAGGAACAGCGCGATCGTCGTCGCGATCTCGAAGTAGACGAGCGCCTTGAGGCCGATGCGGCCCATGGCCTTCATGTCGCCGGTGCCGGCGATGCCGACCACCAGGGTGCTGAACAGCAGCGGCGCGATGATCATCTTGATCATGCGCAGGAAGGCGTCGGCCACCGGCTTGATGGCCACCGCGGTCTCCGGCCACAGCGCCCCGAGCAGGATGCCGAGGGCGAGGCCGACGAAGATCTGGGGCGTGGTGCCCGCCCACCACGCGCCGCGCGGAGCGGCAGCCTCGGGGGCGCCGGGCGCCTCGACGTCGATCCTGGCCATGGACGGTGATCCCCTTCAGGCCCGCGCGTAGAACGTCGCGATGGTCTCCACCACGTACGCCTGCTGGGCCTCGGTCAATTCGCTGTAGATGGGCAGGGCGAGTGTCTCGGCCGCAGCCTGCTCGGACACGGGCAGGGCTCCGGCGGGCACGCCGAGATACGCAAAGCAGGGCTGCAGGTGGAACGGCACCGGGTAGTAGATCTCACAGCCCACCCCGTTGGCCCGCAGGTGGTCGCGCAGGGCGTCGCGCCGCTCGGCGCGGATGACGAACTGGTTGTAGATGTGGCGGCGCCCGGGCTGCTCGACCGGGAGGCTGACCGGCGCGCCCGGAGCCAGCGACGCGAACAGGGCGCGATACCGGTCGGCGTTGCGGCGCCGCGCCTCGGTCCAGGCCTCGAGGTGCGGCAGCTTGACGCCGAGCACCGCGGCCTGCAGGGCCGCCATGCGGAAGTTGCCACCGACCTTCTCGTGGTGGTACGTCCGCTGCGCGCCGTGCACGCGGAGCAGGCGCACCCGCGCCGCCAGGTCATCGTCGTTGACGGTGACCAGGCCGGCGTCGCCGGCCGCGCCGAGGTTCTTGCTCGGGTAGAACGAGAAGCAGCCGAAGTCGCCGAGCGTGCCGAGGGCCCGTCCCTCGTAGGTGGCGCCAATCGCCTGCGCCGCATCCTCGATCACCGACAGGCCCTGCTCGCGCGCCAGCGCCAGCAGGGGCGTCATCTCGGCGGCCTGCCCGTAGAGGTGGACGGGCACGATCGCCCTGGTGCGCGGCGTGATCGCGCGCCGCACGGCGTCGACGTCGAGGTTGTAGGTCACCGGGTCGATGTCGACCAGGACCGGCGTCGCGCCGGTGCGCGACACGCAGCCCGCGGTCGCGAAGAACGAGTACGTCGGGACGATCACCTCGTCGCCGGGGCCGAGGTCGAGGGCCATCATGGCGACCAGCAGCGCGTCGGTGCCCGAGCTCACGCCGATCGCGTGGCGGGCGCCGAGGTAAGCTGCCGCTTGCGCTTCGAACCGCTCGACCTCCGGGCCCAGGATGAACTTCTGCGTGTCCACGACCCGCGTGACGGCCTCGACGACGGCGTCGCGGATCGGGGCGTACTGGGCGGCGAGGTCGAGCAGCGGCACCTGCATCACTGGCTGCATGCTACACTCGGCCCGCCGTGCCGGCCAACGATCTCCGCGCGCTGGTGGCCTATCGCGGCCTGCTCCGCGGCCTCGTGCAGCGCGATCTCACCGTCAAGTACAAGGGGTCCATCCTCGGGGTGGCGTGGTCGCTCCTGCACCCGCTCGTCATGGTGGCCGTGTACACGCTCGCCTTCCGGTACGTGGTGCGCGTGCCGATCGAGCGGTTTCCGCTCTTCCTGCTCAGCGGCCTGCTGCCCTGGATGTTCTTCACCAGCGCCCTGAGCGCCGCCACCGGATCGATTGCCGACAACGGCACGCTGGTGCGCAAGGTGGCCTTCCCGCGGGCCGTGCTGCCGCTGGCAGCCGTGGCGTCGGCGCTCGTGCAGTTCGCGCTGATGTACACGGTGCTCGTGCCGACCGCGCTGGTGATGGGCGCCGGGCTGTCGCTGTCGTGGGCGGCGCTGCTGCCGGTGGTGCTGCTGCAGACGGCCTTCACCGCCGGCCTGGGCCTGCTGCTGGCCACCGCCTACGTCTTCGTCCGCGACGCGCGGCACCTGCTCGACGTGGCGCTCCAGGTGTGGTTCTGGCTCACGCCCATCGTGTACGCGGCAAGCCTGGCCCCGGCGACGCTCCGGCGCTGGCTGCAGTTGAACCCGATGATGCACTTCGTGACGGCCTACCAGCAGATCGTGACCCAGCACGTCGTGCCGTCGCTGGCCACCTTCACGCTCCTGGCGGCGCTGGCGGTCTCGTCGCTGGCCCTCGGGTGGACGGTCTTCGGCCGCGCCCAGAAGCGGTTCGCCGAGTACGTGTAGGACTGATCGGCAGTCGGCAGTCGGCAGTCGGCAGTCGGTAGTCGGCAGTCGGTAGTCGGCAGTCGGTAGTCGGTAGCCGTCGCCCTTGGGCGACGGTCAGTGATGCTTCGCTCGGCGTCGGGCACAGCCGACGGCGACGGCCGGCCAAGGCCGGCAGCTACGGGGTGGCGACGACGCGCGCGACGCCGGCGGCGGGATCCCGTGGCCACTCGATGCGCGGCTCGGTCCACACGGGCACGTCGTTGACGGCGTTGCCGAAGCGTTCGGGCGTCGATTCGAGCGTGATCCGCACCTGTTGCCCGGCCCACCGGTGGAGCGGCACCTCGAGCGGGAACAGCCGGCGGTGCTCGGCCACGCCGAGCGGGAACAACGTGAGGTCGGCACCGACCGTGCGCTCGCCAGCGTGCTCGATGATCACCCGCATCTGGATGCCGTCGCTCTGCTTCTCCCACATGTCCTGGCGCATCGCGGCGCCGAGGCGCAGCACCGCATCGCGTGGCACGTCCACGGTCCACGTGATCGTCGCAGGCGGCATCGCGACGATGCCGCGATGGATGCGCGGCGAGAACAGCACCGGCCCGGGAGCAATGCTGCCGTGCAGCGTGCCCCATCCATTGGTCACGTGCGCATCCGGCAACGCCTCGATGAGATCGAGCGACCGATAGCGGCCCGTCGGCCAGGCCGCAGCGATCACTCCCCCTGCGGCGATGGCGCACGCGAGCCCCAGCGCCAGGCGGCCGACCGCGCCGGGGGCAGGCGCCTGTCGCCCCGCGACGACCTCGAGGTCGTCGCCTGCCTCACCCAGCACTCCGGTCGCGATCGCGCACGCCCAGGCGAGGACGAGGTTGAAGGCGAGCAGGACGGCCACGATGAACGGCCACGAGCGCGCCCAGACCGGCCACGGCCGGAGCACCTCGTGGAGCCAGTACGGCAGCGTGGCACGACGACTCACGGTCTCGAAGACCAGATCGCCCCACTGCTCGACCCCGCCGGCGACAAGCCGACCGGCGGGCAGGACATCGCCTCGCGACGCGGCGAAATCGAGACCCGGCCCATCGCCGAGATTCACGTGACGGAGGTCGATCCGGAAGTTCCGCCCGCGCGAGGCGCGGATCGGCCTGAACGCGACGCGCAGCGACGTGTCGCGCACCGCCGCTGCGGCCGGCACGACCACCCGCTCGACACGCCTCGGAGAGCCATCGGTGGTGTCCAGGAGGTCGACGAGAAGCTCGCCACGCGGGACGCCCGTCGAGACGAGGGGCCGCAGCCAGACGCCGTCGAGGCCGTCGGCGCCCATCGCGAACGACTGCGACACGCCCTGCGGTGACGCGGCCGACACGCGTCGACCATCACCGCGAGCGCTCCACGTCGAGGCGAGACCGTGAGGAGTGAAGCACCACCGGTCGACCTGCCACGCCAGGAGCGCGCCGTACAACAGCAGGAAGGCTGTCCGGGCCCGAGGAGTCACGCGCACGCGGCCATAGCGTAGCGCAGAGCGACCCTACCGCAGGGCGCGCAGGCGGTGCATCAGGTCACGCTGGCGGCCGAACAGGTCGTAGAGCTCGCCATAGATGGCGTAGAGCGCGCTGTAGCGAAGGTGCGCCTCGGGATCGCAGTGGTACCGCTCCGTCGGCGCCGGCGCCATCGCGGCCGCAGCGGCCTCCACCGATGCGTGGCCGCCAGCCTCGACGCCCGCGGCCACCGCCCCGAGCATCGCCGCCCCGAGCGCCGAAGCCTGTGACGCCCCCGCCACCTCGATCTCGAGGCCGAGGACATCGGCGTAGATCTGCATCAGCATCCGGTTGCGCGTCAGGCCACCGCCGGCGACGATGCGCGTCACCGGCACGCCGCCCGCACGCAGGGCGTCGGTGATCACCCGTGTGCCGAACGCCGTGCTCTCCACGAGCGCCCGATACACGTGCTCGGGGCGAGTCGCCAGCGTCGCCCCCACCAGCAGTCCGCTCAGTTCCGCATCGACGAGCGTGCTGCGGTTGCCGTTCCACCAATCGAGCGCCACCAGGCCACTCTCGCCTGGACGCAGGTTCGCCGCGCGCGCGGTGAGCACCTCGTGGGCCGACACCTGGCGCCGCGCCGCCTCCTCCTGCACGTCGGCCGGCGCCATCGCGTCCACGAACCACGCGAAGCTGTCACCCACCGCCGCCTGACCGGCCTCGTAGGCGAAGAGGCCGGCGACGATGCCGTCCTCCACCACACCGGCCACGCCCGGCACCAGTTGCTCCTGTTCGGCCAGCACGAGGTGACAGGTGGACGTGCCGAGGATCAGCATCAGGGCGCCCGGCGTGGTCGCCCCGCTGCCGAGCACGCCGGCGTGCGCGTCGATGAGCGCCGCGCCCACCGCCGTCGACGGCGACAACCCGAGGCGCTCGGCCCAGCCCGGAGTGAGCGTGCCGACGCATACGCCGGGGGCGACGACGCCCTGCCCGCCGCCCTTCGAGGCGTAGAAGCCCTCGAGCCCCGGGTGCAGGGCGCGCAGGTAGGCGTCCGACGGGTATCCGTCGCGCTTGTGCCAGAGGCCCTTGTAACCCGCGGCGCACGCGTTGCGGGCGAAGGTGCCGGTCAACTGCCACACGACCCAGTCGCCACCCTCGACGATGAGGTCCGCCGCCTCGAACACGGCCGGCGCTTCCTCGAGCACCTGCAGGGCCTTGGGCAGCATCCACTCGGACGAGATCCTGCCGCCGTACCGTGGCAGCCAGCGCTCGCCGCGCGCGGCGGCCACGTCGGTGACGCGTGTCGCCTGGGGCTGCGACGCGTGGTGCTTCCACAGCTTGGGCCAGGCGTGCGGCTCGGCCGCGAACCCGGGGTCCTGCATCAGCGGCGTGCCGTCGGCACGGACCGGCAGGACGGTGCAGGCGGTGAAGTCGATGCCGATGCCGACGACATCGGCCGGGGCGAGTCGAGCGCTGGCCAGCGCCTCCCGGACGCACGTCTCGAGCGAGGTCACCCAGTCGCCGGGATGCTGCAGCGCCCACTCCGCGCCGAGTGCGGCGCCCGTGGAGGGCAGTTGCTCGTCGATGACCGCGTGCCGGTACACCCCGACGCCGCTGCCGAGCACGCGACCGTCGCGCGTGTCGACCACGAGGGCGCGCGCCGATTCGGTGCCGAAGTCGATGCCGATGACCGCCGTCATGTCCACTCCGTCTCCGTCGTAGCCGTCGATCTTGCAGACTCGCCGACATGCGCCTGCGGCGCACGGCGAGTTCAGGTCGGCGGTCGCCTGGTCAGCCCAGCACCTCGTACTCGACGCCGAGCACGTCGCACACGCCCTGCAGTTCGGCGAGGCAATCGCCGTACACGCCGTGGATGTGGTTGCAGTTGAAGGCCTGGATGAACTCGTCGGGCGTGCAGGCGAACCTCGCGAAGGCGTGCGGCCAGTTGTCCTGGCTGATGGCGGCGACCTCGTGCTTGCGCTTACCGAGGTCGACGAACTCGGCGCGGAAGGCCACCATCCGGTAGCGACCGGCGCGGCGCGTCAGGCGCGCGAGGGTCACCGGTCCGGGCGCGGCCACGTGGTACACCGCGGCGCCGCCTGCCGGGAAGTAGAAGCCCTGCGGCCGGAACTCGGTCTGGGCGAGGTTGACGGCCGGATCGAGGCTGCGGCCCGCGAAGTACGTCGCGTGCTCGCCGCTGTTGCACAGGTCCCACAGCCCGAGATCGGCGTGGTAGTGACGCACGTCGGCAAACAGCACCGGCGTCCCGGCGAGGTGCTTGAAGATCTGCATCGTGAGCGCGGCGTCGGAGTCGGCCTCCGTCGAGCACACGATGGACGGCTTGGGCGTGCCGTCGGGATGATACGGGTCGTTGAGGAACGCCTCGGCGACGTCGGCGGTGGCGTAGTGCTCGGTGAGTTCGCGCTGGCCCTTGATGCCGCAGAAGTCGTAGCCGAACTCCTCGATGAGGTCGATGGCGCCGTAGTACATGCCGAGCTGCTTCTTCAGCAGGTCCTCGGTGAGGCGGAAGGTCGCATCGGCCGCGGTCCAGTGGATCTTCCCGACGTGCTGCTTCAGGTACGCCAGCGCCGTCGTCACGCGCGTGCCCGTCGCGATCTCCTTCTCGGCGCGACGCACCAGTTCCATCTGGTCGACGTGGTCGACGTCGATGCCGAACTGCGCCATCCACTGCGCCGGGTCGATCACGGTGGTGTCGATGCCGAGCGAACGCCCGCCGATCAGGGCATAGGTCAGGCCCTTGAGCCGACGGGCGGCCGCCACGGCCTTGAGCCGCGTCACGAGCGCGCCGTACACCTGCGGGTCGGCGAGGTCGCCGAACGTCTTGGTGAAGCGGATGCCAGCCTGGTCGAGGGAGCCCGCGTTGGCGAGCATGCCGACCAGCCCGGGATACTGCGGGTTGACGTTGGAGAACATCGCGATCGGCTGCGGGCAGAACTGCCCCGCCACCCTCGCGTACTGCGGCCAGGCCCACACGGAGAAGTTGAAGACGACCGCGTCGACGTCGGCCGCCGCCATCGCCTTGCCGTTGCGCACCGCGATGTCGTTGCGCCAGATCACGTCGTCGCCGAGCACCACCTCGTGGCCGTCGGCGCGCAGGCGCGCGGCGAGCGCGTCGCGGAACTGCCGCTGCACCGGCGCGAGCGGCTGGCTGAGGAAGTCGCGGCCATCGCCGAAGTCGAGGAGGCCGATGCGGAGGGGACGGGGGTTCAGGTGGTCGAGCATGGGTTCTCTGGCGCGGTCGTTCTTCCACTCGTAGGCGTCGAGCTTCAGCTCGACGCGCTGATCGGACCGTCGACCTGAAGGTCGACGGCTACTGCCTGTTCAGCGCGCCGTAACCCAGGCCTCGTCGAACACCGCGTGCTTGATGGCCTTGCGGACGGCCCGGCCCCGGTCGTCGGTGCGGGTCTCGGCCTTCGGCGCGAAGTAACTGTAGGTCACGTGGATGGCCCCGTCACGTGCCTGCAGGATCGAGGGGTAGTGGTACTGGCCGCGATCGGACTCCGGCAGGTCGTTCGGGTCGCGCTCCAGGTGGCGGGTCGCGCTCCACGTGTGGCCTTCGTCGGTGGACAGCGACACGGCCAGGCTGTGCCGCCCGCGTTCGAGGTCGTTGTACACGAGCACCCAATGGCCGTTGGCCAGCACGGTCACGTCGACGCTCGTGCCCGGGTTGGGCAGGTCCATGTCGCGCACCTGCGACCAGGTCTCGCCGCGGTCGCGCGACTCGCTGACGTGGATGCGCTTGGGCGGTGGCCCGTTGTCGCGCATGTAGGCGACGATGGTGCCGTCGGTGCGGCGGGCCAGCGCGGGCTGGATGTTGGCGCCACCCACCAGGGGGTCGCTCACCTTCCACGTCGCCCCGCCATCGTCGGTCAGGGCCATCAGCGCACAGTCGAAGCCGTCGGAATAGAGCGGCACGATGATGCGGCCGTCGGCGAGCTGCAAGGGATGCACGCGGGTCATCCAGCCGAGGCGGCGCGTGAGCTTGTCGCCGGCGTCGGCCTTGATCTTGTCCACGTAGGCGCGCAACTGCGGCGGCGCCTGGTCGGCCGGCATGGCCGCCGCCAGGCGATCCATGTCGCGACGCACCACCTCCGCGAACCGATCACCGGGCGTGAGGTGCATCACCTCGCTGGAGTCCCACGCCGGCACCTTGCCGACGGGCCAGCGCGTCGCCGTCTTCACCTTCATCAGCGCGGTGTGCCACTCGTTGGCCAGGATGGTCGGCCAGAGCAGCCACAGCTTCTCGGACCGGTCGACGAAGAGCGTCGGATTGGTGTCCGGATACCCCGGCGTGTCGGCCAGGCGGGCCGGCGCCGTCCACGTGGTCGTGCCGGCGCGCTGCCAGGCGAACTGCAGTTCGACGTCGTCGGCGGTGCGCTCCCCCGAGCCGTGGAACCAGGTCACCAGCAGGTGCCCGTCGGGGTGCTGCACGATGCTCGAGGAATGGTTGTGCCAGTGTTCGAGTGGAAAGATGAGCTCGGAGCGCAGCCTGCCCGGTGAGGGCGCCTGCGCCCCAACGGTCACCAGCGCCAGCACCACGCCAGCGGCGACCGCCAGCAGCCTTCCCCGCGTCACGCCACGTTGCATCGACCCGTCCTCGATCCGGGATCCCCGACTTCCGATCGGCGACTCCCCACTCCCGACTCCCGATTCCCGGCCCGGTCTCGGTTCCGCGCCACGCTAGCCGATCCGGCGAGGCATTTTCAATCAGCGGGCGTCCGTTTCAAAAATGAAACGCGTGTCCCAAATTTTGGTTGACACGTCCGGCGGCCGGGAGTCTGATGTTGCCGCGCCTCGACACGCAACAAGGGGTGGGTGGGCCCGCCCTCCGCCGCACGTTCCCTCCCGTCGTCCGGTGGGCGTGTGGGGCGCTCTCGAACGAGGAATCTCCCCATGATCAGGACTTGGACGCGAGTGGTGCTGGCCGGTGTGCTGGCTGCCCTGGCCGGCGTCGGCGGGTTGCACGCGCAAACCACGACGGGTGGACTCACGGGCGTGATCCGTGACAGCGATGGCGCGGTGGTGCCCGGGGCGACGGTGAAGGCGACGGCCACGGCCACCGGCACGTCGCTGACCGCCGTCAGTGACGAGGCGGGACAGTACCTGCTCCGGGGCCTGCCGGTGGGCGGCTACGCGGTGCAGGTGGAACTGGCCGGCTTCCAGACCGTGCAGGTGCCCGACGTGGTCATCCGCGTCAACGAGGAGGTGCGCCTCGACGTCTCGCTGAAGGTCGGCAGCCTGTCGGAGTCGGTGACGGTGAGCGGCATCAGCAGCACGGTCGACACCGTGTCGAGCACGCTCAAGACGGTGGTCGACCAGAAGCGCATCGAGGAGTTGCCGCTGAACGGCCGCAACCCGACGCAGCTCATGAGCCTGGTCGCTGGCGTGATCCCGGATCCGCGCGCCGACGTGACGTCGGGCGCCACCTACCCCGGGGCGAGCGGCATCACGTCCAACGGCGCCCGCGCCAACTCGACCAACTACATCATGGACGGCGGGTCGAACAACGACCACTACAGCAACGCCTCCAACCCGATGCCCAACCCCGACGCGCTGCAGGAGTTCTCGGTGCAGACCAACTCCTTCAGCGCCCAGTACGGCCGCAACGCGGGGGCGATCGTCAACGCGGTGACCCGCTCGGGCACCAACCAGTTCCGCGGGCTCGGCTTCGGCTACCTGCGCGACTCGGCGATGAACGCCAACAACTTCTTCACGCCGGGCATCGACGACGGCCTGAAGCGCAAGCAGTTCGGCGGCACCTTCGGCGGTCCCATCCTCAAGAACCGGTCGTTCTTCTTCTTCTCGTACCAGGGCACCCTGCAGGAGCAGCGGCCGGCCGACCTGACGGCGCTGGTGCCGACGGCGGCGCAGCGCCGCGGCGACTTCACCGGGTACTCGCGCACGCTGCGTGACCCGCTGACCGGGCTGCCGTTCCCCGGCAACGTCATCCCCTCGGACCGCATCGACCCGACGTCGGCGAGGATCCTCGCCGAGTCGCTGCCGCTGCCCAACCCGCGGGCCGGCGATCCGGTCAACACGCTGCGCTACTCGCGGCCGGCCAACTCCGACGATCACCAGTACCTGCTGCGGATGGATCACGCGTTCAGCAGCAACCACCGCCTGTACGGGCGCTACTGGCTGTCGAAGGCGTCGGTGCCCGAGTACCTCGAGCCGAGCAACGTGCTGACCAGCTCGTTCGGCCGCACGTGGGACAACCAGATCATCTCGGTCAACGACACGTGGGTGATCTCGCCCACGCTCGTCAACAACCTGGTGGTCACCTACAACCGCACCTACAACGACAACTTCCAGGTGCAGTCGCCCTCGTACGCCGACATCGGCATCCCGGGCGTGTACAACGACGCCAACCCGCAGTGGTTCTTCAACGTCGGCGGCTGGTTCGGCATCAACACGGGCGACACCAACCAGTTCAACCGCGACGAATACCAGGTCGTGAACACGCTGCGCTGGAGCAAGGGTCGCCACGAGGTCACCGGGGGCATCGACTACAGCTACGGCAAGGGCGACATCATCAACAACTTCCGCGCCAACGGCCGCTACACGTTCAACAACGCGGCGCCGTTCACCGGCGACGCGCTGGCCGACTTCCTGCTCGGCAAGTTCCAGTCGTTCGAGCAGGGCGTGGGCGAGTACAAGAACACGCGCTTCCACTACGTCGCGGCATTTGCCGAGGACACGTGGCGCCTCAACCCGCGCCTGACGCTGACCCTCGGCCTGCGCTGGGATCCCAACGTCCCGTACACCGACGTCAACGGCCGGCTGGCCGGCTACCGGCCCGGGCAGGAGTCGCAGGTCTACACCAACGCGCCCGTCGGCATGCTGTACCCCGGCGATGCGGGCTTCCCCGACGGCGGTTACGACGCCAGCTGGGGTCTCTTCGCGCCCCGCGCCGGCTTTGCCTGGGACGTGACCGGCGACGGCAAGACGAGCCTGCGCGCCGGCTACGGCCTGTTCTACGACAAGCCGAACACGATCACCACCAACAGCGCCGCGACACAGGGCCCCTTCGGCACCGTGGCGCGCGTCGACGGCAACGCCACCAACAGCCTGCGCAACACCTGGGCCGGCAGCACCAACCCCTTCCCGGTCGACATCTTCAACGTCCCGCCCGACGCGCCCGTCGTGCTGCCGTTCAACGCCTTCAGTTACGCCGAGAACATGCGCCCGGGCAGTCTGCACTCCTGGCACGTCACCGGTGAGCGCGAGATCCTCAAGGCGACGATGCTGCGCGTGGCGTACGCGGGCTCGCGCGGCGACCAGCTGACGATCGGCGTGGAGCGCAACCCGGCCATCTATGCGCCGGGCGCGACCACGGCGACCACCAACCAGCGCCGACCGCTGTTCCCGAACTTCGGCAACATCACCAGCATCGAGCCGCTCGGCAGGTCCACCTATCACTCGCTGCAGGTCACGCTCGACAAGCGACTCAGCAACGGCCTCTCGGTGCTGTCCAACTACACGCTCAGCAAGAGCATGGACAACACGTCGGCCAACAAGCAGAACGGCACGACCTCCGTGAACCCGTTCGACCTGTCCTACGACTGGGGGCCGGCCAACGCCGACCGCCGGCACCGCTGGGTCACGTCGGTGCTCTGGCAGATCCCCGGGCGGTACGACAACGGCCTGGTGAACGCCGTGCTCGCCGACTGGAACGTCACGGGCATCTTCACGATCATGAGCGGCCAGCCGTTCACCGTGACCAGCGGCGTCGACAACGCCCGCTCGGGCACCGGCGGCCAGTTCGCCGACGTCGTGGGCGATCCAGACCTGTCGAGCGATCGCCCGACCTCCGAGCGCATCGCGCAGTGGTTCAACACGTCGGCCTTCACGGTCAACGCCCTCGGCACGTTCGGCAACGCCGGCCGCAACTCGCTGCGCGGCCCCGACTACCAGACGCTCGACCTCGGCCTGATGAAGACCTTCAACATCACCGCCCGGGTGAAGACGCAGTTCCGGTTCGAGGCCTTCAACGCCCTGAACCGCGCCAACTTCAACATCCCCGACGGCAACCGGTCGTCGGGCAACTTCGGCCGCATCACGTCGGCGCAGGATCCGCGCATCCTGCAGCTGGCGCTGCGGGCCTGGTTCTAGGACGCTCGCGTGCAGGAACGTCACAGCGGGATGGAGGCCTCCGGGCCTCCGCCCCTCACCGGCCTCTACGCCGCCGCGGTCACGCCCCGGACCGACGACGGCACGATCGACATGCTCGCCTTCGACCGCGTGCTGGACCTGCTGCTGGCCGCCGGGGTCGCGGGTGTCTGCCTCGGTGGCGCGACCGCCGAATACCCGCACGCCTCGCGCGAGGAGCGCATGCGCCTGATTGCGCACACGGCGCGCCGCATCGGCGATCGCGGCCTGCTGGTGGGCATCGGCGCCGCGGCTCCCACCGACGTGGTGCCGCTCGGGCACGCGGCGCTCGACGCCGGGGCCCGCGCGGTGCTGCTGTCGATGCCGCTGTTCTTCCGCTACGCGCAGGACGACCTCGAGGCCTTCTGCCTCGACACCGCCGCCGCCATCGGTGGCCCGGTGCTGCTCTACGACCTGCCGGCCTTCACCACCCCACTGGCCACCGACACGATCCTCCGCCTGCTCTCCGGCGCGCCTCACGTCATCGGCATCAAGGACAGCAGCGGCCAGGCCGACCGCCTCGGCCCGATCGCCGAGGCTCGCGGCGACCAGCCATGGCGGCTGATGGTCGGCGACGACGCGGTCCTGATCGAGGCAATCGCCGCCGGCTGGGACGGGTGCATCTCCGGCACGTCCGGCGCCTTTCCCGAGCTGATGCTGGCCGTGCTGCGGGCGGCGCAGGCACACGACCATGCGGCGCTGCACCGATTGCTCCCGCTGTTGCGCGAGCTGTTCGCGCAGCAGGGGGTCTTCCCCACCCCGTGGGGCATCCGCATGGGCCTCGAGGCGCGCGGCATTCCCGTGGGGCCGTTCCCGCTGCCGGCCTCCCCGACCAGGGTCGCGCAGCGCGCGACGTACCTCGCATGGGCGCCGGACTGGATGGAGCGCGTGGCGGCCGCACTCGGACACGCGCTGGTGGGCACACGCTGAACACGTAGCAATGTGAAATGTGACATTCGAAATTCTCGGAGCGCGGCTTCGCCGGCGCCCCACCGAATCCCACAGGTAGGGCGCGAGTCCCACCGCGCCGTCAGCCAACCAACGGCGGCGTGGGGACACGCCGCCCTACCTGAGAGTTCTCCATGGATCGCCGATCGTTTCTCTCGCGGGCCTCGGTGTCGTTGTCGTTGTCGGCGCTTGCGCCGCGCGCCCTCGCGCAGCCCTCGTCGGCCAGCGACGCCGAGCACGTGGTGGTGTGGCGTGAGCCCGGCCGCTACGGTGGCTGGCCCGCCAACCACGGCATGTGGGCCTGGGACGACGAGTTGCTGGTGGGCTTCACCGCCGGCGTCCTGAAGACCGGCGACCCGAATCGTCATCCGATCGATCGTGCCGCGGGCGAACAGCACGTGCTCGCCCGGTCGCTCGATGGCGGGCGCTCCTGGGCGTTCGAGGCGCCGCAGGCGCTGCAACCGCCGCCACGGCCGGAACGACGGGCGGTCACCGGTGAGCCGCTCGTGCTGCCGACGCCCTCGAGGGTCGCAGCCCCAATCGACTTCTCGGCGCCCGGCCTCGCGCTCACGTTCCGCGCGGCGCACGGCACGGCTGGCGCATGGCTCTTTGTCAGCCGGGATCGCGGCCGGCAGTGGGCCGGGCCCTACGGCGTGCCCTCCCTGGACACGCCCGGCTTCGACCCGCGGACCGACTACCTCGTCGTCGATCGCCACACGCTGCTCGTCGGGATGACGGCGTTCAAGAGCGACGGCAAGGAAGGCCGGCCGGTGATGCTGCGCACCCGCGACGGCGGCCAGACATGGGAGCGCCTGGGCTGGATCGGACCGGAAACCAGTGGCTTCCGCATCATGCCGGCGACCGTCACGCTCGGCGGGCGCCGCCTCTTCACGGTGATCCGTCGGCGCGACGACCAGCAGCATCACCTCGAAGGCTACCGGAGCGACGACGGAGGCGAGACGTGGACCCTGGCGGGCATCGTCGCGGCCGACACCGGGCGTGGCAACCCGGCGAGCCTGGTGCGCCTCGCCGACGGTCGCCTCTGCTGCGTGTACGGCTTCCGCGCCGAGCCGTTCGGCATGCGCGTCGTGATCAGCCGGGACGAGGGCGGCACGTGGTCGGCTCCGCACCCGCTACGCTCAGGCGCCGCCGACTGGGATCTCGGCTACCCGCGCACCGTCGTGCGCCGCGACGGACGCCTGGTCACGACGTACTACTTCAACGATCCCTCGGGCCCGGAGCGCTATATCGCCGCGACTCTGTGGCGCCCCTGAGCCCATTCCGTCGCCTGTGCGAGCGAGTAAAGTCATCGCTTCTGCAACCTTCCGCCCCCCGCGTTCGACCGATCAAAAGCCAACGTTCGTTAGGCAATGACTCACGGTCCTCGGCTTCGACGTGAGTGGCCAACAGGGAGGTGTGGATGAGCAGGATCTTGCGCGGATGCTCGCTCGCGATGGGGCGAGCGTGTGTAGTAGGCCTGGCCACGGGACTGTTGTGGTTGGGTACGACGACGGCGGTCTCGGCCGCCAGCCTGACGATCCGGACCGGCGTGGATGCCGGCGGCGCCGTGCTCGGATCCGGGGTGGCGGACCCGTTGTGGACCATCTCGGTCCAGGGTGGCGCCTTTGTGGCCGCCGAGGTCGCAGCGCCGGGGCACCCGATCATCTGCTGCGGCATGGAGACCGTCAGCTCGACTGCACGATGGATCTCCGATCCGTCGATCAGCACAGGGAGTGCCGCCACGGGATGGGGAGTGGGACCAACGGCCATCGCCCGCCGGTCGTTCGACCTGAGCGCCTTCGACCTGTCGACGGTCGCGCTGACGGGTTTCTGGCGCGTCGCCGACAACCGTCGTGGCGTCTTCATCAACGGCAACCTGCTGCCGGGCACCAATGACGGTGGCGCGGGGTGGAACAACGACCAGGCGCTGAACCTGGCGGCCGGCAGCGGCTTCTTCGTCCAGGGCCAGAACGTCATCGAGATCCGGGGCACCTCGCAGAACAGCAACTGGGACGGCTTCTGGCTCGATGTCACGCTCGAAGGCCGCGACCGGAACGGTGGTGGCACCGTGCCGGAACCGACAACGCTGGCCCTGATGGGCACGGCTCTGCTCGGCGCGGTGACCCGCCGGCGTCGCCGGTAGGCGCAACGCAGCAAGAGGTGCGTGAGCGCACGCGCTCACGGTTCCAGCAGGAAGGCGGGGCGCACGTCTGTGGACGCGCGCTCCGCGCTCCGTTCCCGGGATGCTGGATGGGCGCCGCCTCGGTTCACAGCGTGTCGCTGTCGGGCACCGACGAGTCCGGCAGCCGACTGTCGCCACCCTTCTTCGAGAACAGCGGCCACAGCAGCGTCAGCGCGGCGAGCGCCAGGAACAGCAGCGAGATCGGCCGCGTGAAGAACGTGGCGACCGATCCTTCCGACAGGGCGAGCGCGCGCCGCAGGTTCGACTCGGCCATCGGTCCCAGGATCAGCGCGAGCACCAACGGCCCCATCGGGAACCCCTGCTGGCGCAGCAGGAACCCGAACACGCCGCCCAGCAGCGCCGTCCACACGTCGCCGGTCGACTGGTTCAGCGCGTAGCTCCCGCCCAGGGCGACGGCGAGGACCGTGGCCCATAGGTACTGGTCGCGGATCTTCAGGATCTTCGCCAGCACGCGCGCGCCGAGCAGACCCCACACGAGCGTCACCAGCGACGCCATGAAGACGAGCGCGACGATCGTCGCAACGAGATCGGGACGGTTGCGGAACAGGAGCGGCCCCGGCTGGAGGCCGTGCATCAGCAGCGCGCCGATCAGCACCGCGGCCGCCGAGTCACCCGGGATGCCCAGGGCCAATGTCGTCACCAGCGACCCGCCGATGCCGGCGTTGGCGCCGGTCGTCGCGGCAATCAGGCCTTCGAGCGAGCCCTTGCCGAACTTCTCCGGCGTCTTCGAGAATCGGCGGCTCTGGTCCCAGGCGAGGATGGCGCCGACGTCGGCGCCAGCGGCCGGCATGATGCCGATCCAGATGCCCATCAGCGAGCCACGCAGGCCGTGCATCCACAGCGGCCGTGCCTCCTCGCGCGTCGGCAGCATGTTGGTCGTCTGCGTCGAGCCGTCGAGCTGCTGGCGCGCCGGGCTCACCATCTGCGTGAAGACCTCGGCGATTCCGAACAGCCCGACCATCACCGGGATGAACGAGACGCCATCGAGCAGTTCCGGCTGTCCGAAGGTAAAGCGCGGGTAGCCGGTGATCGAGTCGAGGCCGATGACGGCGAGCAGCAGGCCGATGATGCCCGTCGCAACGCCCTTCAGCATCGATCCGCCGGATACGCCCACGATCGTGCTGAGCCCGAAGACGGCAACGGCGAAGTACTCCGCCGGGCCGAACCGCAGGGCGAGGCGCGACAGCGGCAGCGCCGCGATCAGCAGCACCACGAGGCTGAGGAAGATGCCGAGGAAGGCGCCGATGGCGTTGAGGCCGAGCGCCAGCCCGGCACGGCCCTGACGGGCCAATGGATAGCCGTCCCATGTCATGGCGATCGACGCGGGGGTGCCGGGCGTGTTCAACAGGATCGCGGGGACGCCACCGCTGAAGATCGCCGACACCAGCAGGCC
Organism: Luteitalea sp. TBR-22; assembly: GCF_016865485.1. Taxonomy (NCBI): domain Bacteria; kingdom Pseudomonadati; phylum Acidobacteriota; class Vicinamibacteria; order Vicinamibacterales; family Vicinamibacteraceae; genus Luteitalea; species Luteitalea sp. TBR-22. The sequence goes on from NZ_AP024452.1 coordinate 4,663,897, forward strand.
GAGCAGCATCGCCATCGCCTGATCGGGCTTGACCCAGAACGTGAAGGGTGTGAGCACGGCCAGGCCCATCGTCGCCGTGAAGCCGGGCAGGCTGCCGAAGAGGACGCCGAGCGCCACGCCGACGAGCACGTACAGCCACGCGTCGGGCGACAGCAGGGGCGCGAGCAGGAGCATGGGATCGCCGGGCATCGCTAGAAGCGGACTCCCAGCCCGCGCTCGAAGAGGAGTTGGAGCACCGTGGCCATCAGCACGGCGGTGACGCCTGCGCCGCGCCACGACAGGCCGGTGATCCGCAGGAACGCGAGCAGTACGACGCCGGTCAGCACGCCGTGCCCGTTCGGGACGACGCGCCACAACAGCGCATACACGGCCAGCAGGGCCATGGTCAGGGGCACCTCGCGGTGATGACGCACCCAGGCCGGCGCCGAGGTCCCGGGGCTGCGGAAGATGAGCAGGGAAACGACGAGCAAGGCGAGCGCCAGCACGCGCGGCACCAGGGCCGGGCCGGGCACGCCCTGCGAGCCTCCGGGCCAGTGCATCGTCGTCAGGGCGATCGCGGCGGCAAGCACCGCGAGCACCTGGGCGACCAACCGCGGCCCTCGCATCAGCGCACGAACCCGAACTCGCGCACCAGGCGCGCGTATCGCGTGGCCTCCGCGTCGACGAACGCGCGGAACGCCCTGGAGTCGAGCGGCTGCACGTCGAGGCCGGCGGTCTGGCAGTACTTCACGAAGGCGGGCTGCGTGAAGGCCGCCAGGATGTCCTGCTCGAGCCGCGCCAGCGTGGCAGGCGCGACACCCTTCGGCATCATGAAGCCGCCCCACGCCTCGAAGATCAGGTCGAGTCCTTCGCTGCGGAACGTGACCGCTTCAGGGAACACGGGCGAGGGTGTGTCGGCCATGATGCCGAGCAACCGCACGGCACCACCGCGCACCAGCGCCTGCACTTCCGGCACGCCGGCCATGACCGCATCGACGTGGCCGCCGAGCAGCGCCGTCGTCGCCGGCCCCGACCCGGGGAACGGCGCGAAGACGAAGGATCGGCCGAGCTGGCGCGCCAGGGCCAGCGTCCCCAGGTGCCACACACTGAGTGGTCCGGCCGCCCCCATCGCGACGCGCGCGCCGCCCCGCACGGCGGCGATGAAGTCGCGCAGGGTGCGGTAGGGCGATGCGGCTGGTACCGCGAGCGCCGCCGGCGCCCGGTGGTGGCGGGCGAGCAGGTCGAAATCGTGCGTCGACAGGTCCACGTACTTGAGGTGCGGGACGACGGCGAGCTCGACCGGCGCGTAGCCCACGAGGTAGCCGTCGGGCGCCGCGTACTTCACGGCGGAGAACGCAACCGCGCCCATCGCGCCGACGCGGTTCTCGCAGAGCACCGGCACGTGCAGGCGTTCGTTGAGCCCCCGCGACGTGAACCGCGCGACGGTGTCGGACATGCCGCCGGGTGCGGCGTGGACGATGACACGCACCTCACGCGACGGCCACGGTCCTTCCTGCCGGGCGCACGCTGCCGCTGAACCCGCGAGCATCGCCAGTCCCGCTTGCAGGAAGCGCCGGCGCTGCGCGTCGACGTGAACGTCGACGCCCACGACCTGGTCGTCGACGCCCTCGACCTGGTCGCCGACTCCCGATTCCCGATTCCCGATTCCCGGTTGGTGCTCAGTACGCCGCACGCGGCCCGCCCTTCGCGCGACCGAGCGGGTCGAGCCACGCCTTCGCGCCTTCGGCAAACAACGTGAGGTCGGAGGCGGCGTGGAACAGCCGGAAGCCTTCGGCCGCGAACCGCTGCACCGACTCGGGCGAGGCGACGGGGCGACCGCAGTACTTGCCGTGCCGATGCGCGGCGTCGCGCACCCGCTCGGCGGCCTTCAGCACGTCGGGATGCATCATGTTGCCGCGCAGCCCCATCGAGAACGAGAGGTCGCTGGTGCCGACGAAGAGCACGTCGATGCCTTCGACCGCCGCGATCTCCTCGCAACGCTCGACGCCCTCCGCCTGTTCGATCACCGCCACCACCAGCACCTGGTCGTCGGCCGAGTCGAAGTAGGACGGCACCGCGGGCCACGTGCCCTCCGCGAGCCCCGACCCCGAACCGCGTACGCCCCGTGGCGGATATCGGCACGCCCGCGACGCCTGTTCGGCCGCCGCCGGCGTGCTCATGAACGGAAACACCACGCCGTGTACGCCCTGGTCGAGCACCCGCTTGGCCATCCACGTCTCGCCGGCCGGCACGCGCGCGATCGGCACTGCCGGCAGGCCGCGTGTCGCGAGGACGATCCCGCGCAGCGTCTCCAGCGTGATCGGGCTGTGCTCCATCTCGACCCACAGGAAGTCGAACCCGGAGCGCGCCGCCACGAGCGCCATGTCGAGGCTCGTCGCCGTGACGGGCATGCCCACCACGTACTCGCCCCGCGCCAGGCGCGCCTTCACCGGGTTCACCCAGGGGGTCGCCGTCTCCGCCGTCGTCGTCACTTCGCTGCCGCGTCCTTCATGAGCCACACCTCGGCCACCTGGTTGCCGCGCCCCGCGCCGCCGATGCCCTCGTTAATCCGCCAGGTGAGCGTGACGGCACCGTCGGCCGTCGCGGCCCTGGGGATCGTGAACTCCACCGGCGCCACCGGCGAAGGCTTGGCCATCGCCGCGTGCACCTCGTGCGTGTCGTCGGCGACCAGGCGGATGCGCACGTTCTGGCTGTAGACGTCGCCAGCGTAGACCACTCGCAGCTTGTAGGTGGCGGTGGGGTCGAGGCCGGCGTACCGCATCTGCAGGGCGCCATCGTAGAACGCCTCGGCATGGCTCATCCACGACAACCGCCAGTTGGGCAGCGATCCGAAGCCCGTGAGGCCCGACAGGTAGGGGCCGGGGTCCTGACGGAAGTCGGGTGGCGCCACCAGGTGGGGCTGTATCCCGGGGGCGCCGAGGTCGTCGTAGAAGCCGCCCGGCCCGGGATCGGTCCAGCGCGCCAACCGCTCGACGGCCTCGGCGCGCTGGCGCTCGTTCGGCAACGCCCTGATCGCGGCGAACTGCTCGGAGAACCAGACGCGGTCGTTGAGGGGGGCGTCCACCAGATCGAGGTTGGCGCCGCGGCCGACGGCGATCGCCCGGTACAGTGGCACCGACAACTGCATCCGCACGCTCTGGTAAAGCGCCTCGGCGAGTTGGAACACGCGAGTGCGGAGGTCGGCGGCCACCGGCTGCGCCGCCGACTGCGACAGCACGCGCTCGGCTTCCGCCATGGCCGCCATCGACCCCAGCCCGGCAACGTTGGCGAGCACGCTCGTGGCCTGCGCCTGCGCCGCCTGCTCGTGGATCAGCCGTCGGCGCACGTACGCATCGTAGTAGGCCCGATACAGGCCCTGCTGGAAGCGCCAGTTGAGCAGGTCGCGCGGCGCCGCGGCGCGCTCCATCGCCTGGAACTGCGCGAGCGTGCGCTCGACGCCGATGTTGGCCGCGAGCGGCCCGCGCCAGTTCTCCTCGAGCCCGAGGATCGCCTCCGACAGGGGCTCGGCGTACGTCGGCCCAACGAAATAACGGGCGTACTGCCGCACGATGTCGCGCACGTCGGCCTTCGGGTTCCACCCGAGGCCGCTCCACACGATCTTGTTGACGTCGTCGTTGCAGCCTTCCGAGTACGTGATGAAGTCGGGCGACACCGACAGCCAGCGCTGGAACGCCGCCGCCTGATCGAGCGGACGCGGGTTGATCGGCTCGCGGTCGAGCGTGCGCGCGTACGCCACGTCCCACAGCGGCACGGGGTACTCGGCACGGATGGTGTGCGTGATGTCGGGGTACCGACGAAGCTTGTACTGAGGCGGGATGCGCTTGCGAACCGTGGCGAGCGTGTCGCGATTCTGCGGGCCGATGACGATGCCCGTCAGCCAGGCGGGTTGCCTGGCCATCAGCCCGTAGAAGGTCTCCATCCACTGGGCGGTGAAGCCCTGCGGCGACATCCACATCGTCATCTTCGGGTGGAACTTCCTGATGTTGGCCGTCTGCCGCTCGAGCAGCTGGAACATCACCGACGGCTCGGTGTGGCCGGGGTCGCCGCCGGGGACGAAGATCGCATCGAGCCGCGGCAGTTGCTTCAGCACGCCCTCCCATTCGGCGAGCGCTCGCGTGATGTCGGCCTCGGTCGTGTACGACTCGTCGAGGGCCGGGTACCACACCCACACGTCGAGGCCGTACTTGTCGGCCAGCCGCGACATCTCCACCATCATCTCCATCTGCGGACGCGGGAAGTGCGGACTGTCGGCTGCGTCGTCGGAGCGCGGCGGGATCAGCTCGATCGCGCTGGTCCCGAAGATGGCGAGATCGCGGATGTACTGGTCCCACTGCCGCTCGTCCCACGCGTCGTAGGAGTTGGTCTTCGGCCGGTAGCCGAGCTGATGGCCGCGGAGGGAGACGACCGGCGTCTCGCTGACGTCGAGGGCGGCAGGCAGCACGACGCGATCGCGATGCATCTCGAGCGTGCGCAGGAGACGCCCGACGCCGAACAGCACGCCGCGATCGTCGGTGCCGGCGACGACGAGGCTGCCGGGCGCGGTGCTGATGCGGTAGCCGTCGACGCCCGGGGCTGGTCCGCCAAGGCGACTGGCGAGCGGTCCACGCCTCAGGGACGCGAGGCGACCAACGTGGATGGCGGGCCCGGCGCCGGCGCGCTCGGCGATCGTCCAGCGCACCAGTGACCGCTTCTGGACCTCCTCGAGCAGCACGGTGGCAGCCGTGCGCTCGCGCGGCGTCGCGTCGGGCGCGACGACGATGGTGGCGCTGGTGAGGTCGAGCGGTCGGGCAACCGGCACGATGGCCGGCGCGACGTCGGGCTGCGCGGCAACAACGGGTGTCGACAACACAGCCAGCCAGCCGAGGAGGGCCAGGGTCGAGCGGACGGACGCGGACATGAGCGAGGCCTCCGGGCGGGAACAGCGCGGTGTCATTTTGAAAGTCGTTCCATTTTCTACACCAGGTGTTTTATAAATGCCACTCGCAAGGCACGGGAGTCGGGAGTCGGGAGTCGGGAATCGGGAGTCGACGCGCTGCGCTGCGACTCGGGTTGCCCGCAGCCTGTCGCCTGTGGCCTGCTCTACGCCCATGTCCCTACTCACGCCCGAGGAGTTGGCTGCCCTGGCGGCCATCGACAGCCCCACGGTCGCCAACGCCATCGAGCGCTTCAAGGTGCGTCGGCGGGTGGATGGCTATGCCGACCGCGACCTGCGGTGCGCGTTCCCGCACTACGGCACGATGCTCGGATACGCGGTGACGTGTACGGCCGACAGCACCACCGAGGGCCGGGCCGACGGAGCGGGCCTGCTCGGCCTGTGGGCAGCGCTCGAGGCGGCGCCCAAGCCGGCGGTGCTGGTCATCAAGGACGTCGGGCCCGACCCGCGCAAGGGGTGCCACATAGGCGAGATCATGGCCACCACCGCCAAGGCGCTCGGGGCGGTGGGCTGCGTCTCCGACGGTGGGCTCCGCGACGTGAAGGAGGTGGAGTCGCTGGGCGGCTTCCAGTACTTCTGCCCGGGATTCGTCGTGTCGCACGGGCAGCCGGTCATCCTCGACGTCAACGTGCCGGTCGAGATCCACGGCCTGCCGATCGCGCCGGGAGCGCTGTTGCACGGCGACGTCAACGGCCTGGTGGACATCCCGCTGTCGATCGCGGCGGAGGTGGCCGACGCCTGCCAGGCGGTACGCGTCGAGGAAGGCGCCCTGCTCGAGTTGATCAAGGCGCCCGGGTTCTCGGTCGAGAAGTTGCGCCAGTGGAAGCTGACGCACTAGCGGTGCCGGGAGTCGGGAGTCGGGAGTCGGGAGTCGGGAATCGGGAGTCCAGGACGGCATCAGTCCTGGACCCCGCGCCGAGACGATCAGCCGTGTCTCATCGACTTGCCCGTCGCGGTCGCGGCGTCGCGGACGGCAGCGATGATCTGCTTCTGCATGGCCTTGTCGCGCAGGCGCATCTTCGGCAGCGACAGGCTGATCGCGCCCACGACGACGCCGTCGGGCCCGGCAACCGGGGCGCCGAAGCAGCACCCCTCGAGCACGCTCTCCTCGGCGTCGACCGAGAAGCCCTCCTTGCGCACCCGTTCGTATTCCTGCTTGAGCACGACCTCGTCGATGATGGTGTGCGCGGTGAAGCGATGCGTCCCGTAGCTGCGCCGCAGCCGCTCCACCACGTCGTCGGGGAGGTGGGCGGTGATGGCCTTGCCGAGCGAACTGGCGTGAGGGGGGAGGATGCGCCCCACCGTATTGGCCATGCGAATCAGCTGCGGGCTGTCCAGCGTGGCGACCACCTCGATCCGGTTGTCGAAGTGCATCGCCAGCGTGATGGTCTCGCCGAACTCGCGGCTCAGGGTCCGCATGTGCGGCATGGCGGCATCCACGAGATCGCTCACGCGCATTCCGTCGCCCCACACGCGCAGGTCGGCCGACAGCGCGTACGCGCCCTCGGCGGACCGATCGACGTAGCCCGAGACCTCGAGGGTGTGCAGCAGGCGGAACACCGAGCTCTTGGCCAGGCCCACCCGCGCGGCGATGTCGGCCAGCCCGAGCGGCGCCTCGGACTTGCGCAGCACCGCCAGGATCTCGAGCGCGCGGCCGATCACCTTGGAGTAGTACTTGTCGTCGCGGACGCGGGTCGTCGCCTTGCGGGTCGCGACGGTGGGACGGGAACTGCGGCTCGGCATCCGGGTCCCGTCATTGTAGCGCCCACGTCCCAGCGCCTCGAGCCGAAACCCTCAGCCCCTTGTCGAGACTCCTGATGCGATCCCTGGTCCTTGCCGCCCTGTTGCTCGCCATGCCCCTGCTACCGGCCGCCGCCCAGGCGCCCGCCCCCGTGACCACGCGGGTGTTCGGCCCCGAGACCGCCACCGGGCCCTACAAGCACCCCGCGTGCCTGACCGAGTTGGCCAACGGCGACCTGTACCTGGTGTACTACGGCGGGCAAGGCGAGTATGCGCGTGACACCACGGTGTTCGGCGCCCGCCTGAAGGCCGGCACCAGCACGTGGAGCACGCCGGTGCCCGTGGCCCACGACCCCTTCAGGTCGGTCGGCAACGGCGTGATCTGGCAGGCCCCCGACGGCCTCGTGTGGCTGTTCTACGTGGTGCGCTACGGCGACACCTGGGGCACCTCGCGCATCCAGGCCAAGGTGTCGCGCGACCTCGCCGCAACGTGGTCGGATGCCTTCCCGGTGGCCCTCGAGCCGGGGATGATGGTGCGCAACCGGCCGATCGTGCTCGCCGACGGGTCGTACCTGCTCCCGGTCTACTTCGAGGACGGCCAGGACACCGAGCAGGTGGGCCCGAAGAGCACGTCGCGTTTCCTCCGCTTCGATCCGAAGGCGAAGGCGCCGGCCTGGGAGTCGCTCGGCGAGATCCGCTCGCCACGCGGGAACATCCAGCCGGCGGTCGTCGAGGTCGCGCCAGGGCACCTCATCGCGTACTCGCGCCGCGGTGGCGGCTACGGCCCGACCACCGATGGCTGGCTCGTGCGGGGCGAGTCGACCGACGGCGGCCGCACGTGGTCGGAGGGCCGCGACTCGGCCTTCCCGAACCCGAACTCCGCCGTGGACTTCCTGAAGCTGTCGTCGGGGGCGCTGCTGCTGGTCTACAACGACCACATGTGGAAGCGATCGCCGCTGATGCTCGCGCTGTCGGACGACCAGGACCGCACCTGGCCCGTCAAGCGTGCGCTGGCCACCGGCGAGAACAGCTTCGCCTACCCGATTGCCTTCCAGGCCCGCGACGGCCGCATCCATGTGGTCTACACGTCGGACGAACGCAAGGTCATCAACCACGCCATCGTCACGGAGGCGTGGATCCGGGGGAAGTAGGGGCTGGGCGCTGGTCAGGACTGGCGGCGCCGTGGCGCCGCTATACTTCCGGGGTGTCTGCTCCTGCCGTCGCGCTGCACGGCGTGTCCAAGCGCTTCACGCTCTACCACCAGGGCGGGAGCGGCCTCAAGGAGCGGCTCGTGGGGCTGGTCGGCGGTCGGCGCGAGGCGCGCGAGACCTTCTGGGCGCTCCGCGACGTCGGCTTCTCGGTGGATCGCGGCGAGACGCTGGGCCTGATCGGCCACAACGGCTGCGGCAAGAGCACGCTGCTCCAGATCATCGCGGGCATCCTCGAGCCCGACGAGGGTCGCGTGGAGACCAGCGGCCGCATCACGTCGCTGCTCGAGCTCGGCGCCGGCTTCAGTCCCGACCTGTCGGGGCGCGAGAACATCTTCCTGAACGCCTCGCTCCATGGCGTGGCCTCGAGCGTCATCCGCGCGAAGTTCGACGAGATCGTCGCGTTCGCCGAGCTCGGCCGCTTCATCGACACGCCCGTCCGCAACTACTCGTCGGGCATGTACATGCGCCTCGGGTTCTCGGTGGCCGCGCACCTCGACCCGGAGATCGTGCTCGTCGACGAGGCGCTCGCGGTCGGCGACGAGTCGTTCCAGCGCAAGTGCCTGCGCAAGATCCAGCAGTTCCAGGCCCAGGGCGTCACGGTGATCATCGTGTCGCACGACCTGCTCCTGGTGGAGCGGCTGTGCACGCGCGCCTGCCTGCTCCAGCGTGGCGAGCTGTTGGCGATGGGCCCGGCCGCCGACGTGATCTCCCGCTACCACCAGATCGCGGCCGCCAGCGGCGAGGTGGCCGGCGAATACCGCTGGGGCTCGCGCGAGGTCGAGATTCCGCAGGTGCGCCTGCTCGACGCCGCTGACCAGCCCGTGACCAGCCTGCAGACGGGCGAGGCCCTGACGATCGCCTTCTCGTACCGGGCGGCGAGGCGGGTGCCGCGCCCCGTGTTCGGCCTCGCCGTGTACCACGAGGACGGCACCCACCTGACCGGCCCGAACACGCGGACCGGCGGATTGGTGATTCCGGAGGTCGAGGGAGACGGCGAGGTGCGCTACAGCATCGACCACCTGCCGCTGTTGCCGGGGCGATACGTCGTGTCCGTGTCGGCCTACGACTACCACCTGGTCGAGCCGCTCGATCACCGTGAGCGCGTCGCGACCTTCACGGTCACCGAGGGCGGCACGCTCGAGCGCTTCGGCAAGGTCACCCTCGGGGGGACCTGGCGACTCGTGCCGGCCCCGGCCCGGGAGCCCGTCGGCCCGTGACCGAGCGCCGCCTGGCCGCCATCGTCCATGGCGCGCGCTGGCCTGAGGGGGACGCCGAGGCGGCGTGGCGCGACCGCCTCGCCCGCGCCTTCGGTCACCCGGTCGAGGTCATCGTCGCGCGCGAGGACCACGCGTCACCACGGGGCGCGGCGGCCCTCATCCACGCCGCGCTCGGCCGCGCGGTGGCGGCGCAGGTGCTCGTGCTCGACGTGCACGCGCAACCCTCCGACGCCACGCTGCGCGCGCTGGTGCAGGCGCTCGGCGAGCACGCGCTCGCCGTCGCGCACGATGCGCCGCACACGGCCGGCGACGGCCGCCGCTGGCAGGATCGCTGGCTCGCTGCGCGCGAGGCCGCCCCGCCCGTCTTCGTCGCCGCGCCGGCGTGGGCGATCGACCGGGACGCGGTGGTCGGCGCCGGTGGCGTGGACCCTTCCCTCTGGTGCCACGGCGTCGTCGAGGACCTCGCTGCGCGACTGGCGCGCCGCGGCGGACGCACTGCCTGGCTCGCGGGGCCGGTGCCAGTGGCTGCCGAGTCGTACCCGCTGACGCCCGACCTGGACGCCTTCCTGCGCTGGCGCAACGGGCTGCGCCTGGCGTTCGCTCACGCGTCGGCCGACGCGCTCGGGGAGACCCTGCTCTTGCCGGTGCTGGGGCTGCTGGCCTCCGCCTGGCGTGCCACCGGCCTCGACGCGCGGCACATCGCATTCGGCGGCGACTGGGGACGCGCGTCGCTGGCCAGCAAGCTGCGCACGCGCCTCGGCGGTCCCCCTCCCGACCGCATCTGGCCCGCCGACGAGGCAGCAGCAGCCGTTCCCCTGGCGGCGCTCCAGGCCTTCACGCTCGAACTGCCGGAACTGGCGCGGGAGCGGCTGGCAGCCGGCCTCGAGCGGGTCGAGCCGCAGCCCATGGCGACCGCGGCATCTCTCGCGGTCGACGCGACGCGCCCCGATGGCGATGCCACGCAGCCGCGGGTGTCGGTGATCGTCGTCAACTGGAACGGCCGCGAGCACCTCGAGGCGTGCTTTGCGTCCCTTCAGGCGAGCGAGTACCCGTCCGATCGGCTCGAGCTGATCTGCGTGGACAACGGCTCGAGCGACGACAGCGTCGCGTTCATGACCGCGCGGTTTCCCGGCGTGCGCCTCGTGCCGTTGCCGGAGAACCGCGGCTTCACGGGCGGCAACGAGGCCGGCGTCGGGGTCGCGACGGGCGACGTGCTGGTGTTCGTCAACAACGACATGCGCTTCGAGCCGTCGTTCCTCGCGCGGCTGGTCGGCGGGCTCGGGAGGGACGCCGCCTGTGCCGGCGCGCGCGTGATGGCCTGGGACGGCGGGCACATCGATTTCGTGCGCGGCACCGCCAGCTTCGAGGCGCGCGGCTACCAGGAGCAGTACGGTCAGCCGTACACGCCCGGCATGGCGCTGGCCGAGTCGTTCTTCCCCAACGGCGGCGCCTTCGCCGTGACGCGGCAGGCCTACGACGATGCCGGCGGCTTCGACCCTGCCCTGTTCGCGTACTACGACGACGTGGACCTCGGCTGGCGGCTCCGCATGGCGGGCCACGCGATCCGCACGGTGCCCGACGCGGTGGCCTTCCACCGGCACGGCGCCACGGTCCGCACGCAACCGCACGCCCACAAGCGCTTCGTGCTGGCGCGCAACGCCCTGTGGATCGCCCTCCGGAACTACGACGACCGCACGCTGCCGCACGTGCTGCCAGCGCTGCTCCTGCTCGCCGGCCTGCGGGTGGCCCAGGATCTCGTGTGGCTGCGCACGCCGCTGCACGCCCGCCTGCGCCCCTGGCTCGAGCCCTCGCGTCGACACCCGGTGCCCGCCAGCGCGTACGAACCGACGCCCGACTCCGCTGCTCCCTCGCCGGCTCGCGTGCTGGCGCAAATCCCGGTGCCTGAACTGGCGGCGATCGGCGCGACGCTCGACGACATGCCGCGGCTGCTCGCGCTTCACGACGCGCAGCAGCAGCGACGACGCGTGCCCGACAGCGAGGTGCTCCCGTACCTCGGGCGCCCCTTCGACGAGCTCGACGGACGCCGGACGTACCGGCTGGCGCAGAAGGCGCTGGTCGAGGCCCTCGGGTTGCGGGCCAGGCTCGGCATCCGACCGCACGTGCTGTTGATCACGCACGAGGCCCTGCGCACCAACATGTCCGGCCCGGCGATCCGCGTGCTGGAGATGGCGCGCGCCCTCAGCCGGGACGCGCGCGTCACGGTGTGCGCGCCCGGGCCGATGGAGATCCGCGACGACCGGGTGGCACTCGTCCCGTTCGATCCGGCTCGCCCGGCTGTCCTGAAGGCCCAGGCCGAGACTGCCGACGCCGTCGTGGTGCAGGGCTTCGCGCTGAACTCCTACCCGTTCCTGTCGGCGCTCGTCTGCCCCATCGTCGCCGACCTGTACTGCCCCTTCACGATCGAGCACCTCGAACAGCAGCGCGCTGCAGGAGGCGCCGTGCCGCCTGCACACGAGCAGGAGGCTGCGGCCATCCTCTCGGTGCAGAATGCGCAACTGCAGCAGGCCGACTTCTTCCTCTGCGCCAGCGAGCGGCAGCGTGACTTCTGGATCGGCGCGCTGCACACCGCCGGCCGCGTCAACCCGCGCACCGTCGCCCGCGACGCCGACCTGCGCACGCTCATCGACGTCGTGCCGTTCGGCCTGCCGTCCGAGGACGTCCACGAGGCTGCGGCGCGGGCCCGCGACGCCCGGCTGGCCCGGGGAGCGTCCGGCGCCGTCATGAAGGGCGTGCATCCGGCCATCCGCGAGACCGACCGCGTCCTGCTGTGGGGCGGCTCCCTGCTCGACTGGCAGGACCCTGAGACGCTCATCGCCGCGGTCGCCACGCTCGCCCGGACCCGCGACGACGTGAAGCTGTTCTTCATGGGCGTCAAGCACCCGAACCCGCAGGTCAAGCCGATGGCGGTGGTCGAGCGTTCGCGTCGCCTCGCCGAGTCGCTCGGCGTCGCCGGCACGCACGTGATCTTCAACGACTGGGTGCCCTACGAGGAGCGCGCGCTCTACCTCACCGAGGCCGACCTCGGCGTGAGCACGCACCACTGGCACCTCGAGACGCGCTACGCGTTCCGCACGCGCATGCTCGACTACCTGTGGGCGCGCCTGCCGATCGTCTGCAGCGAGGGCGACCACTTCGGCGACCTCGTGCGGGCGCGCGGACTCGGGCGGGCCGTGCCACCCGGCGACGCCGAGGCGCTGGCCGGCGCCATCGCGGAGATGCTCGACGCGCCGGCCGCCCGCGACGAGGCGCGTCGCGCCCTCGCGCAGGTGGCCGACACGCTCACGTGGGATCACGTGGTCGAGCCGCTGCGGCGCTGGTGCGCCGAACCGCAGTTCGCCGCCGACCGGGAGCAGGAAGTCGTGGCGTTCCGCGCCCACCTGAACGAGAGCTTCAAGGCGTCGCGCTGGCTGAAGCGCACCGCGCTCAGCCTCGGCGTCAAGGAAGCCGACGTCGAGGCGCTCAAGCGCTGGGGCCCGGTGCGGGCCGGCATGTCGATGCGCAATGCGGTCGCGATCAGCCGCGCCCGCAGGAAGGCCCGTCGCGCGTGAAGGTCAGCGTGATCGTCGCCGCGCGCGACAGCGCGGCCACGCTCGGCGCGTGCCTCGACGCGCTGCGCGCCCAGGACTACCCCGACGTCGAGGTGATCGTCGTCGACGACGGGTCCACCGACGACACGGCGGCGATCGCCGAGGCCGGGGGCGCCCGGGTCGTGCGCACGCCCGCGGTCGGCGCGTCAGCGGCCCGCAACCTGGGGATCGAACTGGCGCGTGGCGAAGTGGTCGCGTTCACCGACGGCGACTGCGTGGCCGAGCCACGGTGGGCGCGCGCGCTGGCCGAGGGCCTCGAGTCTTCCGGGGCGACGGGGATCGGCGGCCGGCAGGTGAACGTGTTCCCTGCCGCGCAGGCGTGGCTGCGCGACGGCTTCGAGGCGTTCTTCCGCGCCGCGTCGATCCTGAGCGACTACACGCGCGGCGACGACCGCCCGCGGCAGGTGCGGCACAACGCCAGTTGCTGCAGCGCCTACCGCACCGAGGCGCTGCGTCAGGTAGGCGGCTTCAGGCCGGGCCTGTGGCCCGGCGAGGACGTCGACCTCGACCTGCGCCTGACGCGCAGCGGCGCGACGCTGTACTACGTGCCGTGGGCCGTGGTGCACCACCATCGGCCCGGCACGTTCGCGTGGTTCCGTCGCATGATGCGTCGATACGGCGGCGCGGAGAGGCGCCTGGTCCGCCTGCACGGACGGGCGCGCGCGGTCGACTACGTGCCGATCGTGACGACGACGGCCGTGCTGCTGCAGCTGCTGTGGCTGTGGCCCGCGGCGCACGCCGCGCTGTTCATGGGGCTGGTGCTGGTGGGCCTCGGCGGCCTCGGCGTGCTGACGTCCACGACGCCGGTGCGGCTCTGGCCCTTGGTGGTCGCCTTCGGGGTCACCGCGATCGTCGAGTGGCACGTCGGCTGGTGGACCGCGCCTGGAGAACCCGCATGACGGCGCCCGATCCGATCATCGAGCAGGAGCGCGCGCACGAGAACGCCTGGTACACGCGCGCCCTCGAGGAGCGCTTCTTCGAGCGGGAGGGCTTCCGGCAACTCGTGGCGTGGAACGTCGCGGCATTCCGCCGCCAGGTCCCGCTGCGGCGTGACATGCGCCTGCTCTCGATCGGCGCCGGGCTCGGCGACTACGAGCTCGCACTCGCGCCGCTGGTGGCGCACATCACCGCCGTGGAACTCTCGGAGACGGCCACGGCGACGGCGCGCCAGCGACTGGCCGCGGCTGGCCTCGACAACGTCACGGTGATCACGGGCCCCATCGACACGCAGGCCTTCGACCGCGCATCCTTCGACGTCGTGTACGCGATGGGCGTGTTCCACCACTTCCTGCCCGAACAGCGGCGTCGCCTGCTGGCGCAGTGCCACGACTGGACGCGCGCCGGCGGCTCGTTGTACGTGCGCGATCCCAACGCGCGGGGCCTGCTCCGTCGGGTGCTGGAGGGCTGGTTCAGGCGGCGGAGCACGGTACACGCCGAGCAGGAGGCCTCGCTCGATCCGCTGGCCCTGCGCGAGGAGGCGCTGGCGGCCGGCTTCCGCGACCCGCGGCTCGACTACATCGACGTGATCGGCGGTCCGCTGCCCTGGCTGGTGCGCAGCGACTCGCGCCTGCTGTGGCGCGCGGTGTTCGCCGTCGATCGCGCCTGGCTCGCGATCCCGGGCTTGCGTCGCGCGGCGTCGCAGTTCGCGCTGGTGGCAAGGCGATGACGCGTCGGGAGGAGCCGGGCACCGGGCACCGGGCGACGGGCACCGGGGAACCGCAGGAGGCAGGCACCGGGCAGCGGGCACCGGGCACCGGGGAACCGCAGGAGGCAGGCACCGGGCACCGGGCACCGGGCACCGGGGAACCGCAGGAGTCGCGCAGCGGGCACCGGGCGACGGGCACCGGGGCAGCGCCGGAGGTGGGCTCCGGGCAGCGGAGTCCGGGCACCGGGGCAGCTGCGGCCCATGGGCCACAGGTTGCCCGTGGCGGCACGTGGACGGCGACGCGCAAGGCGTTGCTGCCACTGCTGGTGGTGATGCTGGCGTGCCTGCTGGCGTTGTTCGAGCGCGAGTGGCGGCATGGCGAGGTGTTCTCGCCGGCCGACCTCGTGTTCCAGTTCTACCCGTGGGCGCACGACGCGCCGCGCACGCCCGCTGCCAACCCGACGCGTTCCGACGAGGCCTTCTATCACCAGCCGCTGATGGCCACGCACTTCGCGCGGCTGCGTGGCGGCGAGTGGCCCGACTTCGACGACTCGCGACTGGCCGGCGTGCCGGCCTTCTTCCAGGGGCTCGACGTCGGGCGCGCCTTCTCGCCCTTCAGCCTGCCCTTCTACCTGCTGCCGGCCGAGGACGCCGTCAACTGGTACGGTCCGCTGCGCTTGCTCGTCGCGGCGCTGGCGATGTGGCTGTTCCTGCGTGATCTCGGCGCCGGGGCGATCGCGGCGGCGCTGGCTGGCGTGGCATACGGGCTCAACGGCCACTTCCTCACGTGGCTCAGCGCGCCGATGCCGACCGTGGCCGCGTGGCTGCCGCTGGTGCTGCGGCAGGTGCGTCGGTGCGCGCGGGGCGGCGGCATCCGCGACGTGGCCGGACTCGCGCTCGCCACCGGCGCGCTGTGCCTGGGCGGCTACATGGCCACCACGCTCGTGTGCCTGTTCGGCGCCGGCGTCTACGGGCTCGTCGAGCTGTGGGCGGCGCGGGTGAACGACGAGGAGACCGTCGACCAAGGTCGACGGCTACACGAAGGCGAGGGTCGACGGCTACCCCGAGGCGAGGGTCGACGGCTACGCGGAGGAGAGGGTCGATGGCCACTCCGGCGCTTCGGCGCCCTGGTGGGCGGTGGCGTGCTCGGCCTCGCGGTCGGCGCAGTGGCCTGGTGGCCGATGGTCGCGGCCCTGCGCACCTCCCCGGCCGGCGCGCGGGTCGTCTCGGCGGAAGGTGCACCCTGGCCGAATCTCGCCACGCTCGCGCTGCCCGACTTCTGGGGCTCGCCGGTCCGCGGCAACTGGTGGCACCCGGACCCGTCGGCCAACTACCCGGAGCACGTCGCGTACTTCGGCATCGTGGTCGCCATTGTCGCGGGGCTGGCGCTGGTCGCGCGGTTGCCGCGCCCCCTGTCGATCGTGCGGTGGACGTTCGTCGGACTGCTGGTCGTGGCCCTCACGCGCGCCTACGGCGGGTTCCCCGGGCGGTGGCTGCTGGTGTTGCCGGGACAGGCGCAATCCAATCCGTTCCGCTGGTACGCGCTGGCCGCCTGCGCGCTCGCCGTGCTGGCCGGGCTTGGCCTGCAGGCGTGGCTCACCGAAGCGGATGGTCGTCGACGGCTCCGCCAGCTCGCCGGCCCGACGCTGGTCGCCGGCGCGCTCGCGGCGGTCACGGCCGCCGCGCTGCTGGCGTTGCTGCCCGACCTTCGTGCGCGCAACCTGCAGGGATTCGAGCGTGCCCAACTGCTGCGGCTCGCGCTGATTGCGGGCGCCACGCTGCTGCCGGTGTACGTCGGCGCGTGGGTGCGCGATGCCCGCGTGCGCATGGCGTGCGGCCTCTGGCTGGTGGCGCTGGCGGGCGCCGACCTGGTGCAGGCGCATCGCGGCTTCAACCCGACGGTGCCGCGCGACCGCTACTACCCCGAGACGCCGACCCTCGCCTGGCTGCGCGAGGAAGCGGCGAGCAGCCGCGTCGCGCCCGTGGACACCGCCGGCGACCTCATCGAGGGCCACGTGTGGTCGATGTACGGCATCGATGTCGTCACGGGATTCGACTACCACGGCGACCCCGCCTATCAGCGCTACATGCAGCTGGCGCAGCATCCGCCCGGTGAGTCGGTGGCTCCCCGACCGGCCGCGTGGGACTTCGTCGGCCTGCGGCGCGAGACGCTCGACCTCCGCATGCTCGGTGTGCTCGGCGCACGCTACATCGTCGCGCCGCCCCTCGACCTCACGCCGCGGGCCGGCGGCTACGTGCCCATCGGTCCGGTTGGCGACGGCACCGTGGTGACCCTCACCGTCCCCGTCCGGCACGATGGGCTTCGGGGCATCGACCTGCTGACCGCAACCCACGGGCGAAGGAACAAGGGCCGATGGCATTACACGGTCACGCACGCCACCGGGGGCAGGCTCGCGGCGGGTGTGATCGAACAGGCGGCGCTGCCCAACACCGAGTGGTGGCGCCTCACGTGGACGCCGGTGCAGGCCTCGCGCAACAGCAGCATCACCGTGACGATCCGCGGCGAGGGCAGCGGCCCCGACGACAGCGCCACGATCATGGCCACAGCAACGCCGTCGGCGCTGGGCACGACCTTGACGATCGACGACCGGGCGGACCTCCGGACGCTGTGGTTCCGCACGTTCTCGACCGCGCCGGACCGGTTCGGCGAGGCGCCACTGGTCCGCGCCGGAGACCTCAACGTCTACCGCAATCCGTACGCGCGGCCGCGGGCCTGGTTCGTGCTCGGTGACACCGTGGCGCCGGCGTCGAGCCACGCCGCCGCCATGCACGCCGGGCCGTTCGAGCCCGCTCGTCACGCCTGGGTCGACGGTCCGCCGTCGCACGAGCCGAGCGCAACCGCCCGCGTGACCTCGGTCAGCCTCGACGATGACACGCGGACCATCGGCGTCGACGCCCCCGACGGCGGACTGCTCGTGATTGGCGACCGGGCGCACGCCGGCTGGGATGTCACCGTCGATGGAAGGGCTGTCCCCTGGCAGGTGGCCGATGGCGTGCTCATCGGTGTCGGAATTCCGCCAGGGGCGCGGACCGTGGTCCTGCAGTTCCGCCAACCCTCCGTACGTCCCGCGCTCGGCCTTTCCCTCCTGGCCCTGTCTGGCATCGCCCTTGCGGTAGTGGCCAGCAGCAGGCGGGCACGACCTTAGGGTCGGTCCCTCTCCGCCTGCCGTGGTCCGGTGCTGGTGTCCACCGGACCCTCCCATCCGAGCAGGCGCGCGTCCCGTCACGTCGGGCCCCGGCCGGCAGCCAGACACCTTGCGCCCGAGTGGCGCCAACAGAAATGTATTTCCAGGTGCGATTCTCGTCGTTGGTCGTGCTGCTCGGCCTGGTCGCCGCGACCTCGGCATCGGCGCAGACCCTTCGTGTCAACGGCTCGGCCTCGGTGACGGTTGCTGCGGCCCCCGATTACGCGGCCGAGGCCAAGGGCGATCCCTGGGACTTCGACAAGGCGAGCGACTACGTCTACACGTACTCGCTGGGCGCGACACAGGCATCCTACGAGTACACCGCGTGGCAGCCCTACCCGACCGTCAGCGGCGGCGTGTTCAGGGGCGTCGCGCGTGAGTCCAAGCCATCGCTGCAGATGCTCTTCGGCGGCGTGCCCGGTGCGATGAACGCGGCGCAGGACACGGGGCTCAGGACACCGATCGACGCGACGCGGTACCGGGTGCTGTCGTTCCGCGTGAAGCGCTCATGGGCGGGGAGCACGAACGAAGTCCTCGGCGTGTCGTGGGAGAAGGGCCGCAGGGGCGCGTCTGCGGCGGCCGCGATGCTGATTCTCGAGCAGGGACACAACAACGACACGGCGTTGTGGGCCAACCAGATGCCCGTCGCCGTGCAGGGCGCGGCCAACGAGTGGCAGGTCTTCAGCATCAGGCTCGACGACCCGAAGAACCTCGTCCCGTTCTGGTTCGACAACGGCACGCCCTGGAGCGGCCAGGTGATGGGACTGAACCTCTCGCCCGGAACGGCGCCCAGCGGCGGCACGGTCGAGTACGACTGGGTGCGCCTCACGGCGCCACGCACCGTGCGCCTCGAGTGGCAGGGCATGGGCGGCAACGTGATCGTGACGGCCACCAACGGCACCGACACGTTGCAGGTGTTCCCCGTGGACCTGCCGGTGCTGCCCACGTCGCAGCGACCGCACGCTCGTGCGGCGACCGGGGCCTTCCTCGACAACAGCGCGATCGACTGGGACTACGGCCACCTCACGCCGGGCACGTGGACGATCACGGCCACCGGGCCGTCCGGGAGCCGGCAGGTCACCCTGGTCGTCGACGCCAACCCCTTCTTCACGGTGCTGAACCCCGATGCGACGGGGGGCCAGGACATGGCCACCACGCTCATCGGCGACCCCTGGGATCTCGCCAACCGCGAGGACGTGTTCCGCTTCAGCAACCCGGCGTCGGCGCTGCACGACGTCCGCGGCGGCCAGTTCACCCCGCAGGGCCTCACCGGCACGGCGTTCGTGTCGGCGGGCACCCAGAGCGACTCGCAGGTGCGCCTGTTCGACGATGACCTGGGAGCCAGGTTCGCGCTGACGCCGACGCAGGCGCAGCGCTATCACCGGCTGACGTTCACGATCGACTACGACGTGCCCGTGCAGCCGACCTTCGACCCCCTTGCTCCCGCCCCCTTCCTCGAGGATATCAGTGCCAGCGGGCGCAAGGGCGTCGGCGGCATCATGCGCCTCGTCTGGCGCACGGCGGCCAACCGTGGCGGCGCCTTCGCGGTGTCGTGCCCGATCGTCGTGCAGGACGGCGGCCCGCGCACGTACACGCTCGACCTGACGGCGTACACCACGGCCAACCCCGCCTGCGACAGCGAGACGTTCGCGACCCTGCCGGGTGGCAGCGCGTGGGGCGCCCTCGCCTCGGACCTGACCAACTTCCGTCTCGACATCAACGAGGGCACCCTCGACACCCCCTTCACGCTGTCGAACGTGAAGCTGGCCGCCGATGACGAACCCGACGCCGCGGGCCGGTTCGTGGTGCAGTGGTCGGCCGGCGACGCGCGCTACGGCGCCAACCCGGCCACGGCCAACGGCTCGGTGGCGATCTACCTCGACAGCGACACCAATCCATCGTCGAAGACCCTGCTTGCGAGCAACCTGGCGGCGGCGAGCGGCGCGTACACGTGGGACCTGGCGTCCACGGCGGGCGGCGTGGCGCCGGGTACCTACTACGTGTACGTCGAGATGACCGACACCGCCGGCTACAGCTTCGGCAAGTACGCCACCGGCCCGCTGCAGGTGACACGCGCCTACGAAACGCCGATGACGCTCGGTCAGTGGCAGACGTTCTACGGCCTCTCCAACATGTCGGCCGACACCGACGGCGATGGCGTGACCAACCAGGCGGAGTTCGACGCCGGCACCAGCCCGCAGATCGCCAACCGGGCCGAACTGGCCGAGGGCTCGACGGGCTTCTTCCAGGAGCGCGTGGCCATCGCCAACCCCGAGAACCGCTCCGCGATTGCCCGCGTGACCGTGCTGTTCGGGCAACGCTCCGACCTGGGCGAAACCTCGGCGCCGCAGCCCATCGTCGAGGAGATTCCGCTGGCGGCCTACGCCCGCCACACCATGAACCTGAACGCCTTCGCGACCGCCACCTACGGCGGGCAGGGCCGGCCCGTGTCGGTGGTCGTCGAGTCGCTGCGCGGCGGCGTGGTCGTCGAGCGCACCATGAGCTTCGGCGACGGCTGGGGCGGCCACACCGGCAAGGCGCTCAACGCGCCATCGAAGACCTGGTTCCTCGCCGAGGGCGCGGCCAACGCGTTCTTCCAGACCTTCATCCTGCTGACGGCCACCGGCACGGTGGCGCCCAAGGTGACGGTCGACTTCCTGCTCGAGGACGGCACCGTGGTGTCGATCCCGTCGGACTTCGCGTCGGCGCCGGCGCGCCTCACGCTCTGGGCCAACGAGATCTGCGCCCCGGGCACCAGCGGCGCCGGGTGCCAGCGCGTGCTGGCCGGCAAGGCCTTCTCGACCCGCATCACCGCCGACCAGCCGATCACCGTCGAGCGCGCGATGTACTTCAACCGAGGTGGCCGCACGTTCGAGGGAGGACACGCGTCGGCGGCCGTCACCGCACCGGCCACGCGGTGGTTCGTCGCCGAGGGCGCGACGGGGCCGAATTTCGACACATACCTGCTGATCGCCAACCCCGGCACGACCGACACGGTGGCGACGGTGCGGTACCTCACACCCGAGGGGGCGTACTCACGGACGTACGGCGTGAAGGCCAACAGCCGGCTGACGCTGTTCGTGGACGGCGAGTTGAGCCAGGTGTCCGGGCGCGACGCCATCGGTACGCAGATCGACGTGTCGGCCGAGGTGTCGGCGCCCCAGTCCATCGTCGTCGAGCGCGCGATGTACTGGTTCGGGTCGTACCTGAACTGGACCGACGCCCACAACAGCGCCGGGGTCACCACCACGGGCACGAACTGGGCCATGGCCGAGGGACAGAACGGCGGCCCTCTCGCCTACAAGACGTTCGTCCTCATCGCCAACCCCTCGGCGTCGCCGGCGACCGTACGACTCCGGTTGCTGCGCGAGAACGGGAAGGCGGCCATCACGTCGAGCACGTTCACGGTGCCCGCCAACTCGCGGTTCACCTGCTACGCCGGGCAACCCGGCGCGTGCCAGGACGCCTTCGCGCAATTGCAGGACGGCGAGATGTTCGGCATCAACGTCGAGAGCACCAACGGCACGCCGATCGTCATCGAGCGGGCCTTGTACTGGGACGGCGGCGGCGAGGTGTTCGGCGCCGGCACCAACGAGACGGGGATCCGGATCAAGTAGGCCCAGGGCTCAGGACTCAGAGAGCTCTCTGAGCCGTGAGCCCTGAGTCTTGAGCCCTGCCCCCAGGGCGCACAGGCGGTACGCTGTAGACCGTGCGTCCCCCTGTCTCGGTCGGCGTCGTCACCTATCACCCGGACGCGCTCCTCGCGCGCTGCGTGGCGTCGGTGCGGGCACAGGCCTACGACGGCGCACTGACGCTGCACGTGTGGGACAACGCCTCGACGCCCGCGTCGCGCGCCCTGATCGAGCCGCTGACCTCGCCGGACGAACACACCTTCTCGGAGGCCAACCTCGGCTTCTCCGGGGGACACAACGCCCTCATCAGGCGGTCCACGGCCGCCTATTACCTCTGCCTCAACCCCGACGCCGTGCTCTCGCCCGGGTACGTCGCCGAACTCGTGGCAACCCTGGAGTCCAACCCGACCGTCGGCTCTGCCACCGGTCGGTTGCTGCGCCTGGACGATGACGCGGTTCTCGACTCGACGGGGATCGTGATGACTCCGGACCAGCGCCACCTCGACCGTGGAGCCGACGAACCGGCAGCGGGCCACTACCTCGGCGGGCCGGAGCCCATCTTCGGGCCGAGCGGCGCGGTCGCCATGTATCGGCGGGAGATGCTCGAGGACGTCGCCTGGCGAGGCGAGTACTTCGACGAGGCATTTTTTGCGTATCGAGAGGATGCAGACCTCGCGTGGCGTGCACAGTGGCGCGGCTGGGGCAGCCTGTACGTGCCGGCAGCGGTGGCCTGGCATCGGCGACGAGTCACGCCCGGGCGGCGGTCTATGCTCCCGGCGGCCATCAACCGATACTCGGTACGGAATCGCTTCCTCTTGCGGCTGAAAAATCAGTCGGCCGGCCTGGCGTGGCGGTTCGCCCTGCCGGGGCTGTGGCGGGATGCCCAGGTGGTCGGGTACGTCCTGCTGAGGGAGTGGACGTCGCTGCCGGGCCTGTTGGACGTGGTTCGACTGCTGCCGACGATGCTCGTCAGGCGTCGGCACGTTCTTGGCAGGCGACGTGTCCGTTCGGCGGAGCTTGCGCGTTGGTTCGAGAAGGGACGCCCTGGACAGAGCGGCGTCACCAAAGTCACCGACACCCCCGGATAGGGCGCGCGCCGTGTATTGCGGCGGCCTGCGGCCCTGTCCGACAATAGGCGCGGACGTGGCACAGACGCACACAACCAGGCGGCAGGAGGGCGACACGGCATGATTGCCGAGCGCGCGCGCCTCATCAACGGCGCCTATGTCGTGAGTGACACGCTGGCGACGGTGCTGGCGCTTGCCGTGGCCTACACGCTGCGCGGGGTCGTGCCCGGCGACAGCATGCCGTTCCTGTCGGGGAGCCTGCCACCCTTCGCGTGGTACCTGCCCGTCCTCGGCTGCATCCTGCTCACCTGGCCGCTGGTCTTCTACGCCCTCGGCCTGTACGGCCGCCAGGGACGCACGCTCAACTCCGAGGTCTCGACCATCCTCGGCGCGGTCGCGGTCGGCGGCCTGCTGGTGATGGCGTTCATCTTCGGCGCCCGCCAGGCGCACGTCATCAGCCGGCCCGTCATCCTGCTGTTCCTGCTACTGGACTTCGCCTTCGTCGTCGGCTTGCGGCGCTTCGTGCGGGCGCTGCTCCTCGGCGGCGGGATTCACCGGCGCATCATCGTCGCCGGCGGGCGGCGGGAGGCCGAAAGCGCGGCCAACCTCGTCAACGCGCACCGGGACTGGGGGCTCGAGATCGCCGGCCTGGTGACCGACGGGCGCTGGGCGGCCGCCGATGTCACCACGTTTCCGGTCCTCGGCACCTACGCCGACCTCCCGCGCCTGGCGCAGGACCAGCACGCGGGCGAGGTGCTGTTCGCGCCAGCCACGGGCGAACTGGCCGACCTGCAGGCGCTGTCGCCGATCATCGCGCGGCTCGAGGAGCAGGGCACGATGGTGCGCGTGGCCATGGACTTCCTGCCGCGCTCGTCGTCGCGCCTGAGCTTCGACCAACTGGGCGACGAGTTCCCGCTCGTGACGTTCTCGCACGCGCCTGGCGCGGAGGTGCGCCTGGCCGTCCGTCGCGTCGCCGACGTGGTGCTCGCGGCCGCCCTGCTCGTGCTCCTGAGCCCGTTGCTGCTGCTCATCGCGATCGGCGTCAAGCTGGCCTCGCCCGGTCCGGTGCTGTTCCGCCAGGTGCGCTGCGGCCTGCACGGCCGACGCTTCACCTTCCTGAAGTTCCGCACGATGCGGATCGACGCCGAGCGGCTCAAGCCGCTGCTCGAGCCCTTCAACGAGATGGACGGGCCGGCCTTCAAGATGACCAACGACCCGCGGGTGTTCCCCTTCGGCGGGTTCCTGCGCCGCACGAGCCTCGACGAGCTGCCGCAGCTCTGGAACATCCTGCGCGGCGACATGAGCTTCGTGGGGCCGCGCCCCTCGGTCGTCGAGGAAGTCAACCAGTACGAGCCGTGGCAGCGCCGCCGCCTGAGCATGAAGCCGGGCCTCACCTGCCTCTGGCAGATCAGCGGTCGCAACGAGCTCACGTTCGAGGAGTGGATGCGGCTCGATCTCGAGTACATCGACAACTGGTCGCTGTGGCTCGACGTCAAGATTGCCTTCAAGACCATCCCCGCCGTCCTCCTCGGCCGCGGCGCCAAGTAGGTGAATCCCGCCGACCCGCTGGCCCACGCACAGGCGCTGGTCACCAGCGCCCTGGCGGCGCGGACCGGTGCCCGGGTCGTCGAAGCCGGCTGCGGTGCGCGCTCGCACCTGGCCTACCCGCCCGGTGCCCGCGTGGTCGGCGTCGACCTGCTCCGATCCCAGCTCCAGCGCAACACCGACACGCGGCTGCTGGCGCAGGGCGACGTCGCGGCCCTCCCGATCGCGAGCGCCGTTGCCGACCTCGTGGTGTGCTGGGACGTGCTCGAGCACCTGCCCGATCCAGAGGCCGCGATCGGCGAGATCGCGCGTCTGGTGCGGCCCGGCGGCCTGGTGGTGCTGGCGTTGCCGAACATCCTCTCGCTCAAGGGTCTGGTCACGCGCTTCACGCCCTGGTGGTTCCACGTGTGGGTCTATCGCCGCGTGCTCGGCGATCGCACGGCCGGGACCGACGCGTTCGACCAGTTCCCGACGGCCTTCCGGTTCGTGCTGCGCGCCGGCGGGCTGCGGCGACTCGTCGCGGCACACGGACTGCGTGTCGAGGCGCTGCACCTGTACGAGGGGCCGGTGCCGACGCACCTGCGTCGCCGCCACCGCGCGGCCGACGTGCTGCTCACGGCGGCGAGCATCGGGACTCGCGCGGCAACGCTCGGGCGCTACGACACGACGCTGTCGGACATGATCGTGGTGGCGTCGCGGCCGGGATCGGACAACGCGGCATGACCCGTCCCCGCCGCCTGCGCATCCTGGGGTCGCGTGGCATCCCGAACCGCCATGGCGGCTTCGAGGCGTGCGCGCAGCACCTCGCGCCCTGGCTGGTCGAGCGCGGCTGGGAGGTCACGGTGTACTGCCAGGAAGCACCGGGCACGCCACGCCGTCAGGACGCGTGGCGGGGCGTGCAACTCGAGCACGTCCCGGCGCCGTGGGACGGCGCGCGCGGCAGCCTCTGGTTCGACGCGTGGTGCGCGCGGCATGCCGCCCGTCACGACGACCTGCTGCTGACGCTCGGCTTCAACACGGCGGTGCTGTTCCCGTGGTACCGGCTGCGCGGGCGCACCCACGTGGTCAACATGGACGGCGTCGAGTGGCGCCGCGGAAAATGGTCCCTGCCGGTGCGGGGCTGGTTCTGGGGCAACAGCTGGATTGCCGGGTACTCGGCGACCCACCTCATCGCGGATCATCCGGGCATCGAGTCGATCCTCGCGGCCCGGGGCTGGGCGCGTCGCGTGACGATGGTGCCGTACGGGGCGGCGCGGGTGGACCACGCGCCGGTCGCGCCGCTCGACACGTGGGGACTCTCGTCGCGCGGCTACGGGCTGGTGATCGCCCGTCCCGAGCCCGAGAACTCGCTGCTCGAGATCGTGCGGGCCTGGTCGGCCGCCGCACGCGCGTATCCCCTCGTGGTGCTCGGCGCGTACGACTCGACGCACCCCTACCACGCGGCCGTGCGTGCCGCCGCCGGCCGCGACGTGATGTTCCCGGGAGCGATCTACGACGAGGCCGTGGTGCAGGCCCTGCGGCACCACGCGCGCCTCTACGTGCACGGCCACACCGTTGGCGGCACCAACCCGTCGCTGGTCGAGGCGCTCGGCGCCGGGTCGCCAGTGCTCGCGCACGACAACCTCTTCAACCGGTGGGTAGCCGGCCCCGGCGCGCGGTACTTCGGCAATCAGGGCAGCTGCGCGGCGCAGTTGGCGGCAGTGCTCGACGATGCTGCCGCGCTTGACGCGATGCGAGCAGCCAGCTACGCGCGGCACGCCGAGGCGTTCACCTGGGAGCAGGTGCTGCCGGCCTACGAGGCCGTGCTCCTGGCAGCGCTGGCAATTTGAAATTTGACATCATCTGAAATTCTCGGCGGCTCGGCCTCACGGCCTTCGCTCGCGCGCAGCATCCCGAGGCGAGTGGCCGAAGGCCCTCGCCCGTCAATTTCAAATGTCAAATTTCAAATTGCCAGCTAGCGGCGTACCACACGTTCCTTCACGGCCGCGCGCGTCTCGCGGTCGGTCTCGCGCTTCTTGATCGTCTCGCGCTTGTCGTGGGCCTTCTTGCCGCGCGCGAGCGCCAGGTTGATCTTGACGCGGCCGTTCTTGAGGTACATCCGCGTCGGGACGAGCGTCAGCCCCTTCTCGGTGGTCTTGCCGATCAGCTTGCGGATCTCGGCCTTGTTGAGCAGCAGCTTGCGGCGGCGCAGGGCCTCGTGCTCGGCGTACCCGCGGTGGCTGTAGGGGCTGATGTGGATGTTGTACACCCACACCTCGCGGCCCTCGACGCGCGCGTAGCTGTCGCGCAGGTTGACGCGCCCCTCGCGGATCGCCTTGACCTCGGTGCCGAGCAGCACCACGCCGGCCTCCCACTGCTCGAGATACTCGTAGTCGAAGCCCGCCTTGCGGTTGTCGGCCAACAAGCGCGGCGTCTTCTCGGCCGGCTTTGGCGATGTCTTCGGCTGGGAGGTCTGGTGGGTGGACATGGGGTGGGGTCTTCGCCGTCGGCCTTCGGCCCTGGGCCGTGGGCCTTGGGCCTTGGGCCTTGGGCCTTGGGCCTTGGGCCTTGGGCCTTGGGCCGTGGGCCTTGGGCCGTGGGCCTTGGGCCGTGGGCCGTGGGCCTTCTACCTTGGGCCTTCCGAGCCCTGAGCCTCGAGCCCTGAGCCATGAGCCCTGAACCCTGAGCCACCGCCAGCGAGCTTCGCGGCGAGCGTCACCGCGCTCACCATGCTCGACGCGTCGGCCGTGCCTTGCCTGGCGATGTCGAACGCCGTGCCGTGGTCGACCGACGTCCTGATGATGGGCAGCCCGAGGGTGACGTTGACCGACTGGCCGAACGCCAGCAGCTTCACGGGGATGAGCCCCTGGTCATGGTAGCAGGCCACCACCACGTCGAAGGCGCCGCGCGTCGCGCGCAGGAACACGGTGTCGCCTGGAAATGGCCCCTGCACGTCGATGCCGCGGGCCCGGCAGGCGGCCACCGCCGGCGCGAGCACCTCGTCGTCCTCGTGCCCCATCAGCCCGTGCTCGCCGGCGTGCGGGTTCAGGCCCGCTAGCCCGATCCGGGGAGTGGCGTAACCGAAGGCCGGCAGGCTCCGGGCGGTGAGCTCGACGATGTCCTCCACGAGCGCCCGGGTGAGCAACCGGGGCACCTCCGCGATCGCCACGTGCACGGTGGCGAGCACCACGCGCAGCGGCTCGGAGTGGAACATCATGGCGACGCGCCGGCTGCCGGTCAGGTGCCCGAGCAGGTCGGTGTGGCCCTTCCACGGCAGGCCGCAGGCGGCGAACGCTTCCTTGTGCACGGGACCGGTGGTGATGGCGTCGACCGCCCCGGCCTGCGCATCGCGCACCGCCGCGACGATCGCGTCGTAGGAGGCCTGCCCGGCCTCGGCGCTGATGCGGCCCGGCGCGAAGGTGGCCAGCGCATCGGCAGTGTGGGGGCCGTACAGCACGGGCTCGCACACCGCGCGGACCTCGCGCGAGGCGGCCGCCGCGAGGGCGATCTCGGGGCCGATGCCGGCCGGGTCGCCGACGGTGATGGCGACCCGCGGCTTCGGCCCGGCTCCGCGCGCGCTCCGTGTCGGGGACGTCACGCCTCGATCCTCACTTCCCGCACGCGCAGCCGTCGCTGCCGCAGGCGCCATCGCCGGCGCAGTTGCCGCCGCACGAGCCCTCCTGGGCGCAGCCGGCGTGCTTGTCGCCCTTCGCGTTGGGCAGTTCGTAGCGCAGGCAGCACTTGAGCCGCCCGCACACGCCGGCGAGCTTGGAGGGATTCAGGCTGAGGCCCTGCTGCTTGGCCATCTTGATGGAGACCGGCTCGAAGGTGGTCAGCCACGTCGTGCAGCAGAGCGGGCGCCCGCACGGCCCGTACCCGCCGAGCATGCGGGCCTCGTCGCGCACGCCGATCTGGCGCATCTCGATCCGCATGTGGAAGGCGGCGGCCAGATCGCGCACGAGTTCCCGGAAGTCCACGCGGTGCTCGGCCGTGTAGTAGAACAGCAGCCTGGACCCGTCGAAGGCGTGCTCGACGCGCGTGAGCTTCATGTCGAGCCCCCGCTCGCGCACCTTCATCTGGCAGAAGGCGAACGCCTCCTGTTCCTTGTGCTGCTGCTGCAGGCGTCGGCCGACGTCCTCGCGCGTCGATCGCCGCACGACCCGGGCGCGCCCCTCGGCCGCGACGTCGCGGCCGCGCCGCTCGGCCAGGCTCGCCGACTCGCCCACCACCGATCCGATCGCCATGTGCTCGCCATCCTGCACGACGACGCGATCGCCGGGGACGAGCGGACCGTCGAGCGGGAGGTCGGGCAGCAGGAACGAGCGCCGCCGCCCTGCCGGCACGAACCGGACACTGGCCGTCGGCGGCACGGGCGTGGTAGTCGTGTCGCTCATCGCTTACATCTCGCAGGCGAGCCAGTCGGCGACCACCTTGGCCGCCTGGTAGCGCTCGAGCGATCGGCGCGCCTGCTCGACGGTGTCGAACGCGGCCAGCACGCGGCCCGTGTCGAAATGCCGGGCGAGGCCGGCCAGGTCACCCTGGAGGTCCGGGTTGGCGAGCACGGTCGCGCCTGCGTCGCCGGGGGCCGACATCGCGCCGAGGTCGCGGACCAGCAGCGACAACGCCTCCAGCCGACGCGCGAGCACCTCGCGGTCCGTCCCGGCGCCCTTCTTCTTCGGTACCTCGGCCAGCTGCTGCGCGAGCCTCAGCCGGGACGCCGCCGGGGGCCGGCCGGCGACGCCCTGCAGCAACGACAGGGCGGCCGCCCGCGCCTCCACCAGTTCCCCGGTCTCCTGCGCCAGCGCCCGCGCCACGCTGCCGTCCCCCATCGCAGCCAGCCCCGCAGACTCGGCGCGCGCCACGCCACAGTGACGCACCAGCACCTCGGCCAGGTCGGCGGCACCGAGGCGACCGAAGCGGACGCGCGGGCAGCGCGACC
This sequence comes from Luteitalea sp. TBR-22, assembly GCF_016865485.1. Taxonomy (NCBI): domain Bacteria; kingdom Pseudomonadati; phylum Acidobacteriota; class Vicinamibacteria; order Vicinamibacterales; family Vicinamibacteraceae; genus Luteitalea; species Luteitalea sp. TBR-22. The sequence continues at coordinate 4,692,619 of NZ_AP024452.1, forward strand.
GCACCGTTTCGAGCAGTGAATCGGGGCGCGCCGAGACCAGCACGAACATCGACGAGGGCGGCGGCTCCTCGAGCGTCTTCAGCAAGGCGTTCTGCGCCGGGGGGAGCAACGCGTCCGCCTCGTCGATCACCACCACGCGCCGCCGGGCCTCGAACGGCCGGTAAGTGGCCTGCCCGATGACGTCGCGAGCCATCTCCACCGTGATGGTCCCCTTCTCGTTGGGCACCAGCGAGACGATGTCGGGATGCTGCGCGCGGGCGATGCGCTTGCAGGACGAACAGGTGCCGCAGGCGTCGCCGTCGATGCCGGGCTGCTGGCAGTTGATGGCCGCGGCCAGCGCCAGGGCAGTGGTCCGCTTGCCGATGCCTTCGGGGCCATCGAACAGCAGGCTCTGGGGCACGCTCCGCGACGCCACGGCGCGCAGGAGCAGCGCGCGCGGTTGCGCGTGGCCGAGGATGTCCGAGAGCCGCATGGTCCAATTGTAGCCGTCGCCCGCTCCCCGATTCCCGACTCCCGACTCCCGACTCCCGACTCCCGACTCCCGACTTCTACTCGTTCTTCTTCTTCGGTTCGTCCTTGTCGCGACGTCCGAACAGGCGGCCCCAGAAGCCCCGCTTCTTCTCTTCCCTGGGCGCTTCGGCGGCCTTGGGGGCCTCCTCGCGGGCGTCGGCCCTGGCCTCGGCCGCTCGCCCGGGCGCCTCGGCCGCTTCCTCGCGTTCGGCCGGCGTCGGGATGTCGCGCGGAATGCTGGCGGGGGGCAGGCCGGCCTGTTCCGCCGAGACGGGCTTGACGTCGTTGTCCTTGCCGAAGAAGCCGGCCAGCTTGTCGAGGAAGCTCGCTCCCTGGTGTTCCTCGCACTCGCCCTGTGGCTCGGTGCCCTTGCGGAAGTACTCGGTGTAGGCCATCGAGCGGATCTCGACGGCGCCGTCCTCGCCTTCCACCGGCACCTGCGAGCAGCCCTCGACCGCCCGCTTGCCGCTGATGCGGCAGATCGTCGCGCCGACGATCCCGGGGGGACGCTTGAACGACTCGGGCGCGTCGCCATCGGTGGCCACGGCCATCACGCTCGCCCAGAGGGGCACGGCCAGCTCGCCGGCGTAGCCGTTGGCGATGATCTCGCGCGGCTGATCGAATCCCATCCACACGCCGGTGACCGTGGTCGGCGTGAAGCCCACGAACCAGACGTCGTGGTAGTCGTTGGTCGTGCCGGTCTTGCCCGCCGCCGGCAGGCGGAAGCCCTCGGCGCGGGCCCGCCAGCCGGTGCCCGAGTTGATGACGTCGGCAAGCATGCTGGTGACCAGGAACGCCGTCTCGGGCTTGAACACGCGCCGTTCCTTCGCCTCGGTGGCATACAGCACGTTGCCGTCCTGATCCTCGACGCGCCTGATCAGGTAGGGCTCGTGCATCACGCCCTCGGCCGCGAAGGTCGCGTAGGCGGCGGTCAGCGACTGCAGCGTCACCTCGCCGGCGCCGAGCGCCATCGACGGCACCGCTGGCATCTGCCCGAGCGACAGCGCCTGCGCGGTCTTGACCGCCTGCGGAATCCCCACCGTGCGCAGCAACTGGACGGCAGCGCGGTTGCTCGACGTGCGGAGCGCCGTGCGCAGCGTCATGCTGTTGGCGCCCGAGTGCTCGTCCTCGGGGACGTAATCGCCCTGCGGCGTGTTGATCGGGTCGTTGAGGTTGGTCACCAGCGAGCCGGGTGACTGCCCCTGCTCGATCGCCGCGGCATAGACGATCGGCTTGAAGGCCGATCCGGACTGGCGGCGCGCCTGCACCGCGCGGTTGAAGCGGCTCTCGCGGAAGTTCCGCCCGCCCACCTGCGCGCGCACGGCGCCGGTCCGGGCATCCATCACCACCACGGCGCCCTGCAGGTACGGCGGTGCCACGTCCTCGTCCACGGTGATCTTCGCGCGCGGCGTGTGCGGATACCCCCGCCGCTTCTCCACCTCCGACAGGCGACGCTCGACGATGGCCTCGGCCTGCTGCTGGAGGGCGCGGTCGATGGTCGTGTAGACCTTGAGCCCGCCTTCCGACACCCGCTGCCAGCCGAACCGATCGACGAGCTCGCGCCTGACCTGCTCCTTGAAGTAGAGGCCGTACGGCTCGTCGCGACGCAGGCGGTTCTCGAGGCGCACCCGCGCCCGCTTCGCCTTGTCGTAGGCGGCGCGATCGATGACGCCGTTGTCGAGCATCATCAGCAGCACGATGTTGCGTCGCGCGATCGCCTTCTCCATGTTGATCGTCGGCGCGTACGCCGATGGCGACTGGATCAGGCCGGCGATCAGGGCCGCTTCCGGCACGTCGAGCTGGTCGGCGTGCTTGCCGAGGAAGCCGAGCGAAGCCGCCTCGACGCCGTGATACCCGTCGCCGAAGTAGGCCTTGTTCAGGTAGAGCGCGAGGATCTCGTCCTTGGAATACGTGCGCTCGATGAGGAGGGCCGCGAACGCCTCCTTGATCTTGCGCGTGTAGGTCTTCTTCCGGTTCAGGAAGGACATCCGGGCGAGCTGCTGCGTGATGGTGCTGCCGCCCTGGGCGCGCGATCCGGCGCGCGCATTGGCGACCACCGCCGCGCCGATGCGCACGAAGTCGACGCCGTTGTGCTGGTAGAAGCGCTGGTCCTCCACCGACACGACCGCCTCGCGCATCGTCTTGCCGATCTTGTCGAGCGGCACCTCGATGCGCTGTTCCTTGAAGATCGTGAAGACGGGCTCGTCGGCCTGGTCGTAGAGCGTGGTCGCCTGCGCCATGTCGCCCACCGACGACAGGGCGCGGCGGTCCGGCAGCGAACGGCGGATGTCCCAGGCGAAGGCGAGCACGCCCGCGAAGGCCACCCAGGCAGCCAGCGACAGCCCGGCCAGCATCCACGCGAGCGTCCGCGGGCGGCCCTGCAGCCAGCGACCGGCCCGACCGGGGTGCTGCCCATCGAGCCAGGCCAGGAATCGAGTCGCGATCGCCATCATCGGCTTCCAGCGTACCCGAAACGACAGGGCCTCGGGGCATGTGCCGAATGCCGCGATGCGCGAGTCGAAGGTCGACCGTGCCGCTGTCGATGACGGCGGGGTGGGACACCCCGCCCTACCCTGGTGCCTACTCCCGCCTCTGGAGCACCAGCAGCGAACGCCCTTCGAGCTTGATGCGGCTCGTGGCACGGAACAGCCGTGTCGTCGGCCCGACGTGCCCGTGGGCCGTGTCGATCACGGTGCTCCAGTGGCGCCCGAACGGCTCGGGCGGCGGCGTGAACCGCAGCGCCTCGTAGTGGGCGTTGAACATCACCACGAAGCTCTGATCGCGCACCCGTTCGCCGCGCGGGCCGAGGCTGGGAATCGCGTCGCCGTTGAGGAAGACGGAGAACGACTTGTTGTGGCCGGTCGCCCAGTCGTCGGCGTCCATCACGCGACCGTTCGGCCGGAACCACTCGATGTCGGCCAGCCCGTGCAGTTCCATGCCCTGGAACCACTTGCGACGCCGAAAGACGGGATGGGCGTGCCGGAAGGCGATGAGCTGGCGGGTGAAGGCCAGCAGCGACTCGTCGAGGGCCGCCCAGTCGAGCCAGCTGGTCTCGTTGTCCTGGCAGTAGACGTTGTTGTTGCCGTGCTGCGTCCGGCCGGCCTCGTCGCCGGAGAGCAGCATCGGAATCCCCTGCGACAGCAGCAGCGTGGCGAGGAAGTTGCGCTGTTGGCGTGACCGCAGGGCGTTGACCGCGGGATCATCCGAGGGGCCCTCGACCCCGCAGTTCCATGATCGGTTGTGGCTCTCGCCGTCGCGGTTGTCCTCGCCGTTGGCCTCGTTGTGCTTGTCGTTGTACGACACGAGGTCGCGCAGCGTGAACCCGTCGTGCGCGGTCACGAAGTTGATGCTGGCGTAGGGCCGGCGGCCGGTGCCCTCGTACAGGTCACTGCTGCCGGTGAACCGGTAGGCGAACTCGCCGAGCGTCTGGTCCTGGCTGCGCCAGTAGTCGCGCACGCAGTCGCGGTACTTGCCGTTCCATTCGCACCACAGCGGCGGAAAGTTGCCCACCTGGTAGCCGCCCTGGCCGACGTCCCACGGCTCGGCGATGAGCTTGGCCTGACAGACGATCGGATCCTGCTGGATCAGGTCGAAGAAGGCCGACAGCCGATCGACGTCGTGCAGCCCGCGCGCCAGCGTCGCCGCGAGGTCGAAACGGAAGCCGTCCACGTGCATGTCCGTGATCCAGTACCGCAGCGAGTCCATCAGCAGCTGCAGCACGTGCGGGTGCCGCATGTTGAGGCTGTTGCCGGTGCCGGTGTAGTCCATGTAGTACCGCGGGTGGTCGGCCACCAGGCGGTAGTAGGCGGCGTTATCGATGCCCTTGAGCGACAGCACGGGGCCGAGATGGTTGCCTTCCGCGGTGTGGTTGTAGACCACGTCGAGGATGACCTCGATGCCTGCCGCGTGCAGGCTCTTGACCATGTGCTTGAATTCGGTCACCTGCGCGCCGCGCCCGCTCGTCGCGTACTCGTTGTGCGGCGCGAGGAACCCGATGGAGTTGTAGCCCCAGTAGTTGCGCAGGCCCTTCTCCTGCAGCAGCGAGTCGTGCACGAACTGGTGCACCGGCTGCAGCTCGATCGCGGTCACCCCGAGCGCCAGCAGGTACTCGACGATGGCCGGGTGGGCCAGGCCGAGGTACGTGCCGCGCAGCTCGGGCGGCACGGCGGGGTGCCGCATCGTCAGGCCCCTGACGTGCGCCTCGTAGATCACCGTCTTGTGGAGCGGCGTGCGCGGGAAGCGGTCCTGGCCCCAGTCGAACGCCGTGTCGACGACCACCGCGCGGGGCATGAAGGGAGCCGAGTCGGCGTCGTTGACCGAGCCCTCGGGATCGCCGAACCGATACGGGAAGACCGCCTCGTCCCAGCGCACGTGGCCCTCGATGGCGCGCGCATAGGGGTCGAGCAACAGCTTGCTGGCATGACACCAGTGGCCGCGTCCCGGATCGAAAGGACCATCGACGCGGTACCCGTAGCGCGTGCCGGGGCCGACGCCGGGCACGTAGCCGTGCCAGCAGTACGCGGTGACCTCGGGCAGCACGAGCCGGGTCTCGTGGTCGTGCTCGTCGAACAGGCACAACTCGACGCGCGACGCCGGTTCGGAGAACAGCGAGAAGTTGGTGCCGGCGCCGTCGTACGTGGCCCCGAGTGGATACGCCCGCCCGGGCCAGATGTCCATCAGCGCCAGCCTATCAGCGGCTGCGGCACAGGTGCTAGCGGTTGCTTACAGATGAGCCTGGACGCGACGCGACGACCGCCCCGGACACCCGCCGCCACGACCGGCTGCCCGGGTGTCGACCGTCCGCGGCCAGCAGAGCGTCGGCCAAGGGCGACGCCTGCACCTGTTGGAGCCCGCCACGATCGGCGCCCTGAAGAGACCGTCGCCGTCGCCCTTGGGCGACGGTCAGCCGCAGGCGGCACGAGCGAACGGCAGGGTTGGACGCAGGCCGGCGCGGCGTGCCGGCCTGCATGACGGTCGGGCACGCCGCACCGGGCGCGCGTCGGGGCAAACCGTCGAGCTATGCTCTGGCCATCATGCGCCGCGGCACCGTCGCCCTGCTCCTCGCCACCACCTGCGTGGTCACCGGCCTCCTCGTCCGTGCGCAGCCGCGCGCTGGCGTGGAGGCGCCGGCGACACCCTGGCGCGAGCAGGGCCTCGTGCACACGCGCCGCTCGCCGCACGCCCGCCTGCACGACGTGCCGGTGCGCGCCGTCACCATGGAGGAGGGCTTCTGGTCGTCGCGCATGCGCGCCAACGTCGAGCGCAGCATCCCGACGCTGCTCGGGCTCTTCGAGCAGAAGGGCATCCTCGACAACTTCCGGCGCCTCGGCGGCACGTCCGATGCCCCACGCCGGGGACCGCTCTTCACCGACTCGGACATCTACAAGTGGATGGAGGCGACGGCCATCGCGCTGCAGTCGCGCGACGACGCCCGGTGGCGCGAGACGCTCGGCCGCATCTCGGACGACATCGCGCGGGCGCAGGAGGCCTCCGGGTACGTCAACACCTACTGGACGGGAGAGCGGGCCGCGCGGCGCTTCACCGAGCAGGTCACCAGCCACGAGGAGTACTGCCTCGGGCACCTGCTGCAGGCCGGCATCGCCCGGTACCGCGCCGACGGCGACACGCGGCTGCTGGACATCGGCAGGAAGATGGCCGACTACTTCGTCGCGCGCTTCGGTCCCGACAAGGACCCGCTGTTCACCGGACACCCGGAACTCGAGCTCGCGATGATCGAGCTGTACCGGACGACCGGCGAGCGCAAGTACCTCGACTTTGCCGGCTACCTGCTCGGCGGCAACGAGGCGGTTCGCCTGAAGCTGCGGCCACGCGACGTCGCCTACACGTTCAGCGGGGTGCCGTTCACCACACGCACGCACTACGAGGGGCACGCGGTGCGCGCGATGTACGCATCGGTGGGGGCCGCCGACTACTACATGGAGACCGGCGACGCGGCCTACCTCGCGACGCTGCAGCGCCTCTGGGACGACCTGACCGGCACGAAGATGTACGTGACGGGTGGCGTCGGATCGCGCGCGCAGGGCGAGACGTTCGGCGACCCGTTCGAGTTGCCCAATGCGCAGGCCTACGGCGAGAGCTGCGCGGCGATCGGCAACATGCTCCTCAACTGGCGGATGCTGCTCATCACGGGCGAGGGCAAGTACGCCGACGTGATGGAGCGCGCGCTGTACAACGGCGTCAACTCCGGCATGTCGCTCGACGGCACGCTCTACTGCTACCGCAACCCGCTCGAGTCGCGTGGCGAGCCGATCCGCAACCCCTGGTACGACACCACCTGCTGCCCACCGAACCTGCAGCGCACGCTCGCAGCCTTGCCGGGCTACCTGTACTCCACGACCGCCGACGGCCTCTCCGTGCACTTCTTCCACCCGTCGACACTACGGTGGCGCCTCGAGGACGGCACCCCGCTCGAGGTGCGCCAACGGACGCGGTATCCGTGGGCCGGGGACATCGAGATCACCGTGACGCCCGCCAGGCGCACGCGTTTCGCGCTGCGCGTCCGCATCCCCGGGTGGTCGTCGACCTCGGCCGTCACCGTGAACGGCGCGCCCATCGTGGCGCGCGTCGACGCCGGGCAGTACGTGACCATCACCCGCGAGTGGGCGGCAGGCGATCGCGTGCACGTGTCACTCGACATGTCGGTGCAGGAAATCGCCGCGCACCCGCAGGTGCGTGAGAACACGGGGCGCGTCGCCGTGCAGCGGGGGCCGCTGGTCTACGCGCTCGAGCAGCAGGACCAGGCGACGCCGAGCCCGCTGGCGCAACTGGTGATCACCGGACGCGGCGCCTGGGGCGTTCACGAGCGACCCGACCTGCTCGGCGGCGTCACGGTGCTGACGCACGACGGCGCGGTGCTGCCCGACGAGGGCATCCCGCTCTACCGGCCCTCGTCGGCGGCCCTGCCGATCGCGCGAACACCCGCGGCGCTCACGTTCATCCCGTACTACGCCTGGGCCAACCGCGAGCCGCAGGCGATGGCGGTGTGGGTCACGCGCAAGTGAGGCTGACCGTCGCCCAAGGGCGACGGCTACGAAACCGTCCGCGTAGGCGTCGGCCCTGGCCGACGCTGGCCGCGACTACCGGCGAGCGTAGGCGTCGGCCTTGGCCGACGCTGGGTCACTGTTTCAGGTACGCGATCAGGTCGGCGAGCGCGCGCGGCGGCAGGGCCTCACTGAACGTCGCCGGCATCAAGGACGAAGGCGAGGCCGCAATCGACGCGATGTCGGCGCGCAGCACGGCGTGCGGCTCGCCGGCGCCGTCGCGCAGCGTCAGGCTCGCCCCGGTCTCCGACTCGACGCGCCCGACCAGCGTCAGCCCGTCCTTCATCTGCACGGTGTAGGACTCGAACCCCGGCGTGATCTCGTAGTCGGGCACCACGATGTGCAACAGCAACGCGTCGGCGGGCTGGTTGCGGATGCCGCTCAGGTCCGGCCCGACGCGACCACCGGCGCCCTTGAACGTGTGACAAGCGGCGCACTGGGCCTCGAAGACCGTGCGGCCCCTGCCCGCCTGGCCCGCCTGCGCCAGCACCGCCGGCCGCACCCGCTGGTACGCGGGCATGCCCGCCCCGGCCGCGGCGTTGCCCAGCAGCGCGCGGGCCCGCGTCGCGATCGCCGGGTCACGGTGCGCTTCCAGTCGTCGCGCCCGCGCCGGCCCGACGGCCGCCCCACTGACCACCCCGGCGGCGACCCCGTCGAGCAGCACCCCCACGAAGCGGTCGTCGGCCATCAGGGTGGTGAGCACCGCGTCGCGCAGCCGGGGTGAGTACGCCAGCCAGCGGGCCCGGTCCATCAGTCCGGCCGTGAGTTCCGGGCGTCCCACCTGTGCGATGGCGCGGACGGCCGCTGCCTGCACGCCGGAGGGCTGCGCCGGCGCGAGCAGCGCCAGCAGCGTCGCACCGCGCTCCGGCCCGGCATGCCCGAGCAGGTCGACGGCGGGGACGCGTTGATCGACCGGCGCGGCGTCGAGCAGGGCGAGTTCGGCGGCGCGATCGAACTGCGTCGTGAGCCGGGCGCGCGCCTCGACGGCCATCGGGGCATCGCCCGCGACCAGGTCGAGCAGCACGGAAGACCCGGCTGCGCCGAAGGCAAGGCCACGCGCCCGCAGCCCCTGCGCCAGTCCCGCCAGGGCCGCCGGTTGCCACGACAGCTCGCTCGCGGGGTCCGACACCCGGTGGACGAACGCGAGTGCCTCGTCACGCGACGCCGCTGCGCCGAACAGCCGCCCGAGATCCTGCATCACCGCGGCGCGAGACGCCGCGCTCGGCGGCGGCGCCGCCGCGGCCGACCAGGCCTCGAGGAACGGCACCGCGCGGTCACCGATGCCGCTGATCACGGCCGCACGAGTCCAGCGGTCCGCGCCGTCGCGCCGGGCAATCGCGGCCAGGGCGCCGACCGCACGCGCATCCGCGGCGCCGCCGAGCGCCAGCGCGACGCGCAATCGCACGCGCGGCGCCGGGTCGTCGGCCAGGCGAATGAGGGCGTCGAGCACGGCGGGCCTCGCCACCCGCGGCTCGGCGAGCCGCGCGGCATTCTCGCGGACCCCGGCCGCCGCATCCCCGAGGGCCACGACCAGCGTGTCCTCGTCGAGGGCGCCGAGGGCGTCGAGCGTCCAGAGGGCGTGGAGGCGGCCGAGCAGCGCGCCGTCGCGAGCCAGCGCCCGCAACGCCGGCGCAGCCTCGCCTGCCTGTCGCTCGACGAGCAGCCGCTGGGCGGTATCGCGCACCCAGCCGTTGGGGTCGGCGAGCCGTGCGACGAGCGCCGCCGCCGACGCGCCCGCGAGGACCGGCGCCATGGCGCGCGGTGCCGAACCCGTCGCCGCGATCCGGTAGATGCGCCCACGCTCGCGCCCGGCCGTGAAGTCGAAGAGCCGCCGACTCTCCTCCGGCACGTAGGCCGGGTGGTCGATGTCCTTGCGGTACATGTCGACGACGTAGAGCGCGCCGTCGGGTCCGGCCGAGAGGTGCACCGGGCGGAACCAGCTGTCGCGCGAGGCGAGGAACTCCACGCCCTCACGCGCGGGGCGTGACCGGAACGTCGCGCCCGCATCCGTCCGCACCTGCCGCTGCACGAGGTTCTGCGCCGACTCGGCGACGAACAGGCTGCCGGCATGTCCCTGGGGCAGCGCGTCGCCCCGGTGCACGTGCACCCCACTGGCCGACGTGAACGTGCCGGCGTGCGGCGTGGCGATGAGCGACGGGTGGAACGATGCCGTCGTCAGGTCACGCGTGAGCGGCCACACGGCAGCCTCCGCGCCCACCGTCGACACCTCCTGGACGGTCTCGGAGAACGCGAGGTGACGATTGCGCTGCAGGTGCCACGGCTCGATCACGACCTGCCACACGGGATGGCGATTGGCGCAGATGAAGCGATGCCCCTCGTCGTCGAAGGTGAGCCCGTACTGGCCCTGTCCGCCGACGAGTTCGAATGCGCCGGTCTGCGGGTGGTAGCGGGAGTCGCTGGTCGTGAAGACGACGGGCGGGCGCTCGGGATGCGCGGGATTGGTGACCCGCCCACCGTTGAGGCCGCTGGTGAAGTAGATCCAGCCGTCGGGCCCGAGCGTCGGATGGCTGAAGCGGATCTGCGCGGTGCGAGTCGCGTTGAACCCCGTGAGGACGACGCGCCGCACGTCGGCGACGCCATCGTCGTCGGTGTCCTTCAGGTACAGCAGGTCGGGTGCGACCGTCACGAAGACGCCGCCGTCCCACGGCATGATGCCGTTGGGATAGGTCAGGCCGGTGGCGAACTCGGCACGGGCGTCGTAGCGGCCGTCGCCGTCGGTGTCGGTCAGCAACGCCACGACGCCCTGCGCTGGTGCGGCGGGCTGTCCCTCGAGCGGATCGGGATAGCCGCGGTTCTCGACCACGTACAGGCGACCTCGCTCGTCGAAGGCGATCGCCACCGGGCTCTGCACGAGCGGCTCGGCGGCGACGAGATCGATCCGGTACCCGGGCTCGAGCACGAACGAGGCGAGGGCCGCGTCCGTGGACAACGGGCGACGGTCGTCGGCCGCCGCGCGTGGTGGCGACTGCGCCCGCATCGGCCACGAGCCCAGGGCCACTCCGGCGGCCAGCAGGACCGCGCCGACGACCCACCGCGCCAGGCCAGAACGCGAACGTGATGGCGCGCCGGGCCGCCCGCGACCGTCGTGAGGAGCCGGCACGATCACCGCGCCCCCGCGGAAGTGGCCTGCGCCTTCAGGTCGGCAAGCATGCCCAGCAGGGTGTTGGTCATCAGGCGCGCTGCGTCGAGTTGCACGCGATTGGTGCCGAGCCACGTCTCGTAGCCGCCGAGCGCGTGCTGGCGCTCGGTGGGCAGGTAGCCCTCCGAGCCGTTGGCCAGCGACGTGGTGAACGTCTGCGGGAACGGCGTGCGTGCCTTGATCTCGAGGCCGATCTCGGCAAACACCTCGAACGGGAACGTGGCGATCGCCAGGTCGCCGATCCGATGCGCCTGCAGCACCACGTCGAGGGTGGGCGGCGCGCCGCCGCTGCCCTGGATGCGCTCGGCGTAGATGCGCTCGCGGGGGTGGGCAGGCGCGTCCGCCGGACGGGCAAGCGCGGCGCGGGCCCATGCCTGCAGGTCGGGCGTCACGGGGCGGCGGCGCAGCGTGACGACGCGCTGCGCCGAGGCCAGCGTCACCTGGTCACGCCACGGCAGCAGTTGCAGGCCCTTGTAGACCTCCGCGGCCACCTTGGTCGCCACGCGTTCCATCCGCTCGTAGGGCGGGAGTTTCGGCTGTCCACCCCGCACGTCGACGTTGTTGATGTCGCCGCTGGTGCCGTTGGAGAGCATCGCCACGAACGTCGAGTCGGCGCGGTCCTCGCCGAGCAGACGCGCCAGCGTCCGGGCGAAGACGCCGAAGTAGTCGGCCGACACGTGCCCCTGCGGCACGCCGCCGACGTAGTGCAGCGAGTAGTTGGCCAGCACCGCGATGGGGCGGCCGTCGGTGCCGCGCACCGCGAGGAACGCCACCTCGGGGTCGGTTGGACCGGCAGGCTCCACCAGGTCGGGGCTGCCGACGGCCGGGTTCATCTGCACGCGATCGGTGCCGCCGAACGGGTTGCGCAGGTGTGGGCCCGGTTTCATATGCCAGCGGCGGTTGAACACCTCGTCGGGCACTGCCCCGCGGCCCCACGCCACTTGCGCGGGGCGCAGGTTGGCGACCGCGCGCCTGATGCCGTCGGCGATCCGCGTCGCCAGGAACTGCTGGTACGGGTCGAGCGCGGGTGCCTGCTCGTACTCGGCCGGCGACCAGCGCGACCCGAGCGCCGACGTCGCGGAGTGGGTGTGCGTGGCGCTGACGAGGATGCGCTCGGCGGGAATGCCCGTGTGGCGGACGGCCAGGGCCTTGGCGTGCTCGACGACGTGCCGCGGCACGCCCAGGCTGTCCACCACCACGATCGCCAGTCGTCCCTGCCCGTCGTCGAGCACCAGGCACCGCGCGTGCAGTTCGTCGTGAACGTACGTGGCGGGGATCGGCGCCCAGCCGCCGACGATGTCGCCACCGAGCGCGGGCGTGACGTTGCTGGTGGCGGCGCCGGCCCGCAATCGGGGCTCGGGTGACTGCTCGCCGGCCGCGGCCCCGCCGGTCGTGGCCGACAGCACGAGGACGCACAGCAGGAACGAGAAGGCACGTGTCCGCATCGCGCGGAGTCTACTGCAAGGCGCGCACGAGCACGGGATCGATGTGCTCCTCGTCGGCCAGCCGGAACACGTCCTGCCCGACGACCTCGAAGCCCTCCTTGCGATAGAAGGCCAGGGCGCGTGCGTTGTGCTCCCAGACCATCAGCCACGCGGTGCGTGCCCCCTGCGCCCGGATGGCCTCGAGGCAGGCCGTCATGAGGACGCGCGCGAGCCCGCGGCCATGCCAGGGCCGATCGACGTAGAAGCGCCAGATCTGCAGGGCCGTCGGGTCGGTGACGCAGTCGGGCACGGGGACGCGGCGCAGTTGCGCATACGCGGCCCACGCGCCGTCCGGCTCGCCGGTGGCCACCAGCGTGGTGACCGCCGGATCGGCAAGGACGCGCCGGGTGGCCCCGGGCGTGTAGTGCTCCGTCAGGTACGCCTCCATCGCCGGCGAGCCGACGCCGTGCCCGTAGGTCTCGATGAACACGCGGCGACCGAAGATGGCGAGCGCGTCGGCGTCAGCGGGGGTGCCCTGTCGGATGGCCCAGTTCATCTCACCAGGAGCGCAGCCAGGGGCGCGCGATCTCGCCCATGAACGGCCACGGAATGGCGGCGAGAATCAGCAGCAGGGAGAGCCCGCCGAAGATCAGGCTGGTGCGGGCGGCAGCGGCCGACGAGGAGGCGTTGCGCGCCTTGACGCTGCCCCACTGTGCGATCACCAGCGCCACCAGCATCATCGTCGTGTGCTCGACGACGAAGAACCGCATCGGGCGCACCTTCATGGCCGTGCCCATGTCGCCCATCGCCGCCTGCGCCAGTGGGCTCACGAACAGCAGCACGAGGCCGAGCAGCAACTGGAGGTGGATGCTGCCCATGTACGCCTTCCACGGCGTGCGTACCGGCGCGACGTCGGCCGAGCCTCCACGTCCGAGGGACCCGAGGGCCGAGAGCACGAGCCACGCACCGCCGAGGACGACGAACCAGCGCGTCAGGCCGTGCAGGAAGAGAAGGAACGGATACAGGGCTGCCATCGCCTCGATGGTACGTCAGGCGCGCAGGGCAGCACAGCCGGGAGGTGACCGACGGTGCGCGCCGCATGTCCATCGCAGGTGACCGGTTCCTGATGAGATTCGGGACCACACCGGCTGCCGTAAGATTTCTCACGGCCGTGTAATGCTCGATCGCCTTCTTGCCGCGGTGGATGAGGGGCTCGTCGCCCTGGACCGGGATCTGCGGTACGTGTTCATGAACGACGCGGCCGAGCGCCTGGTCGGGCTGTCGCGCGCGCAGGTGATCGGGCGCCGCCCCGAGGACGTGCTCCCCGACGAGGTGCTGGCGCAGGTGATGCCGCACGTCCGCAGGGCGCTCGAGACCGGCCAAGCGGTGACCTACGACGCCTGGGTACCCGGGGCCGGTCGATGGTTCGAGAACCGCCTCTATCCGTCGCCCGACGGACTCACCCTCCTGTTCGTGGACGTGACCGAGCGCCGCGAGGCCACCGAGGCGGTGCGCCGCCGGGCGGCGACGCAGGCGCTCCTGGTGTCGCTTCTGGAGCAGACGCGCCACCTGCGCGATCCCGACGCCGTCATGTGGACCTGCGTCCGGGGTCTCGGCCTGCACCTCGGCGTGGCGCGGTGCATGTTCGGCGAGATCGACGAGGTGCAGGCGACGGCCGTGGTCGCCCGTGACTACGTGGACGGCGTGCCGAGCGTCGCCGGCCGCTACCGCCTGGAGGACTTCGGCCCGACGCTGGCCACCGAGTTGCGCGCGGGCCGCACCTTCGTCATCGGCGACACGGCCGACGACGCCCGGGTGCCCGACGAGGCGAGCCGGGCGGCGTTCGCCGCGCTCGGGGCCAGGGCGCTGGTGGTGGTGCCGCTGGTCAAGGACGGCCGGCTCGTCGCGCTGCTCTCGGTGCACCACCCGGTGCCCCGCACGTGGACCGACGACGAGGTGGCGCTGCTCGAGCGCATCGCCGAGCAGACGTGGCTGGCGGTCACGAGCGCGAGAACCGAAGTGGCCCTGCGCGAGAGCCGCGACGTGCTGGCGCTGGCGATGCGTGGTGGTCGCATGGGCGCCTGGTCGCGCAACCTCGAGACCAATGTCGTCTGGTGGAGCCGCGAGCTGGAGGAGATTTTCGGGTTGCCGCCGGGCGGCTTCGACGGGACGGAGGCCGGGTTCTTCGCCTTCGTGCATCCCGACGATCGCGCCGCGGTCGAGCACGCGGTGACCTCGGCGCTCCGGACGCACACGGACTACGTCGTGGAGTTCCGCTTCCAGCACGCCAGCGGCGCCTGGCGCTGGATGGACGGGCGGGGCCGCGCCGAGTACGGCCCCGACGGCACGCCACGCTGGCTCTACGGCCTCGGCATCGACATCACCGAGCGCAAGACCGCCGAGGCGGCGCTGGCTGCCGCCCGTGCCACCGCCCATGCCGACGCCGAGCGCCTCGGCCTGGCCATGGCGGCCGCCCGGCTCGGCGACTGGAGCTGGGACGTCAGGACCGACGCGGTCAGCGTCTCGCCGCGCTTTGCCGAGATCTTCGGCATTCGCCCGGATGTGTCGACGACCTGGGCAGCGCTGCGCGCCCTGCTGCACCCCGACGACCGTGAGCGAGCCCAACGGGCGGTCAGCGCGGCATTCGAGTCGGGCGGAGATTACGCGATCGAGTACCGCGTGATGCACGGCGCCCGGGAACGATGGCTGGCGGTGTGGGGCCGTCCCCGTTTCGATGCCGCCGGCGCGCCACTCGGCATGATGGGCATCGTGCAGGACATCAGTCACGACCGGCTGCTGGTGCGGCTCGAGGACGCGATGCGCAGCCTGGAGTCGCCCGAGGAGATCGCCCGCACCGCGGCCCGGATGCTCGGCGAGCATCTCGGCGTGCAGCGCTGCGCGTACGCGGCCCTCGACGAGGACGGCCGCACCTTCACCGTGTCGGACAACTTCGTGGACGGCCTTCCGAGCATCGTCGGCCAGTACGCGTTGGTGGACTTCGGGCAGTCCTTCGCCGACACGATCGACGCCGGCAATCCCTTCGTGGTGGAGGACAGCGAGACCGACCCACGGCTCGGCGAGGACGAACGGCAAGCCTACGCCACCCTCGGCATCGGCGCCGTGGTGGCCGTGCCGATCATGAAGGGCGGCCGGGTGGAGGCCCTGCTCGGCGTCCACGCGGCGGCGGCGCGGCCCTGGCGAACGCACGAGGTCGAACTGGTGCGGCAGGCGACGAGCCGCTGCTGGGAGTCGATGGAACGGGCGCGCGTGCAGGCCGATCGCGCCGCCCTGCTGGCGCGCGAGCGCCTCGCGCGACTCGAGGCCGAGGAGCAGAACCGTCGCCTCGCCCAGTTGTCCGAGGCCGCCGAGGCCGCCAGCACGGCCAAGGACGAGTTCATGGCCATGCTCGGCCACGAACTGCGCAATCCCCTGGCGCCGATCCTCACCGCGCTCCAGTTGATGCGGCTGCGCGGCGACGCGGGGTCGGAGCGCGAACGGGTGGTGATCGAGCGACAGGTCAAGCACCTCACCCGGCTGGTCGACGACCTGCTCGACGTGTCGCGGATCGCGCGGGGCAAGGTGGAACTGAAGCTGGCGCCGGTCGAGACCGCGGAGATCGTCGCCCGAGCCATCGAGATGGCGAGCCCGCTGCTCGAGCAGCGCACGCACACGCTGACGGTGGACGTGCCGCGGGTCGGGCTGCCGATGATCGTCGATCCCGCACGACTCAGCCAGGTGGTGGCCAACCTGCTGACCAATGCCGCCAAGTACACGCCGCCCGGTGGCGCCATCACCGTGGCGGCCTCGCGCGACGGCGACCAGGTGCGGGTCACTGTCCGCGACACCGGCATCGGCATCGCTCCCGACGTCCTGCCGGCGGTGTTCGACCTGTTCGTGCAGGGACGCCAGGCCAGCGATCGCGCCGAGGGCGGGCTCGGCCTCGGCCTGACCATCGTGCGCAACCTCGTGGAGCGTCACGGCGGGCGCGTCAGCGCCGAGAGCGATGGTCCAGGCCGCGGCAGCGCGTTCAGCCTCTGGGTGCCACGCGCCCCGGTCCTCGCCGCCCGCCAACAGCCGCTGCGGGCCAGCGGCGCGGAGTGGCCGCCCTCGCGGGCCGCCGCGTCACGCGTGCTCATCGTCGACGACAACGTCGACGCGGCCGACATGCTCGCCCACGTGCTCAGCGCGCGCGGCCACGAGACGCGCATCGCCCACGACGGCGTCGAGGCGCTTCGCGCGTGCCAGGACTTCGTGCCGCAGGCTGCCTTCCTCGACCTCGGCCTGCCGGTGATGGACGGTTACGAACTGGCGAGCCGGCTGCGGGAACTGCCCGGGCTGGCCGACATCCGGCTGATTGCCGTCACCGGATACGGCCAGGAGTCGGACCGTCGGCGGTCCAGGGCCGCAGGCTTCCACCACCACCTCGTCAAGCCGGTCGACATCTCCGTGCTGGAGGCGCTGCTCGCGTGACGACCTGGGTCGGGCTGCTCAGGGGCATCAACGTCGGCAAGGCGAAGCGACTGCCGATGGCCGACCTGAAGCGCCTCGTCGAGGGTGCGGGCTACACCGACGCGCGCACCCTCCTCAACAGCGGCAACGTGGTGTTCCGCGGCGAGGCCGGCGCTCCCGAGCGGATTGCCGCGCGGCTCGAGCGCGCCGTCGAGGAGACGGCGGGGTTCCACGCCACGGTCGTGGTCCTGTCGTCCGACACGCTGGCGACCGTGGTCGCGGAGAACGCCCTCGCGTCGCTGGTCGACGACCCGGCCAGGCTGCTGGTGGCGTTCGTCCAGGACGCGTCGAGGCTGGAGGCGGTGCGTCCGCTCGCCGCGCGCGCCTGGGAGGGCGCGACGCTGGCAGTCGGGTCGAAGGCCGCTTACGCGTGGTGCCCCGGCGGCATCCTCGAGAGCGGCGCCCTGGAGGCGATGGGACGCCTGCTGAAGGATCAGGTCACGACGCGCAACTGGGCCACCGTGCAGAAGCTGGCGGCCCTCGCCGGGTGCGGCTGACGCCTATCCCGGCGTGCCGAGCAGCGCGCGCACGACGTCGGCCGCGCCGTAGCCGTCGGCACCCGGCTGGAGGAACCGCGCGACCTCGGTGAGGGCGTCCCCTGAGGTCACGATCCCCGCCTCGACGTGCTTGCCGGCGCGTACCTGCGGGAAGCCCGCCGTCGCCATGAGCGCATTGCAGATGCACTTGCGCCCGACGGTGTCGCTGGCATCGCCGCCCTTGGCGACGTACAGGGACACGGGTTCGGCCGCACAGCGGTAGCCGACCGTGCCGTCGTCGGCGCGGTACGCCTCGCGGAGGTACCCGAGGTCGCAGATGCGTGGCCGCGCCGCGTAGACCTCGTCGACGGAGACGGTGTCGGGCAGCTGCGCCACCTTGAAGGGGAACCCGGTCGGCGAGGCGAAGGGGTCCGTCTTCACGCGCGTCCCTGCCTCGCGCACGTGGGCGAGCAACGCGGCGCGGTAATCGGGACGCATGCCCGAGTCCTCGCACAACGCGAAGGCGGTGCCCACCTGCACGCCGGCAGCGCCCTCGGCCAGCGCGGCGCGCAGGCCCTCGGGCGATCCGTAGCCGCCGGCGAGCCAGAACGGCACGCCGAACTCGCGGAAGGCCGCCAGGTCGACGCGATCACGCTCGCCGTAGATCGGCTCACCCTCGTCGTTGAGCTGCAGCTTGCCGCGCGGCGGCGCGTTGTGGCCACCCGCCGTGGGGCCCTCGATGATGAATCCGTCGACCCTGCCGTTGGCCTTGCGCAGCAGCGTGAGCGCCAGGGTCGAGGAGCCGACGATGGCAAGGAAGCGCGGCCGATGGAGGGGCGGACGGGCCTCGCCCACGATCGACGCCGGGTCGAAGCGCACGAGCGTGTCGTCGCCGGGTGCCGCGCCGGTGACCGCCAACGGGTAGGTCGCCGGCTCGTGCCGGGCGAGCGCGTCGATGGCGCCGGGAATCTTCAGCGGGATGCCGGCGCCCATGAGGATGTACTCGACGCCGGCGAGGAGCGCGCCGTAGATCGAGGGCAGGTGCGGGATCTGGATCTTCTCGAGGTAGTTGATGCCCACAGGGTTGTCGTGGCCCTGTCGCGCCAGCCAGACCTCGACGAAGTTGGCCAGCACGCAGAGTTCCTCGAGCTCCCGGCTGTTCTCGCGGGCCTGCATGGGCAAGGTGGCGTACGGCTGTCGCTCGCCCTTGCCGCCCGGGATGTGGAAGCGGGCCCACACGCGCTCGGCCAGTTCCGGCACCGGGAAGGCATCGAAGGCCATCCTGACGTGCCCCCCCTGGTCGCCGTCCTGCAGGCGGCGCACCAGCACCTGGTCCAGCGCCGTGCCCGACACCACGCCCAGCGCGCCAGCCGTCGACACCGCACGGGCCAGGTGCCAGTCGGAGATCGCTACGCCCATCCCGCCCTGAATCACCACCGGCAGCCCTTCGCGGGCCGCAACCTTCGCCTCCGGAGACACGTCACCCATCACGGCGGCCTTCGGAGTGCAAACCAGGGGCCGCTGCGCAACCGCCGGATTTCCGCAACCACGCGCGCGCCCTCCGGCCGGGTGCGGGTGAGTCGCCGCGGCCGGTGGGGGAAATCACCCAATGCCGCGATGCGGCGATGCTCAACGGCACCGGGAGGCGGTGTGCTCCCAGCCCCCAGCACCCAGACGCCTGAAACACACGATGCCAGGGCCACGGGCACCAGGCCTGATAGAGTCGCGCGCCATGGACGTGCCCGCCTCTCGCCGCGGCCTGCTGCGGCGGGCCCTCTTCCAGGTGCACCTCTGGACGGGCCTGGCCGTCGCCCTCTACGCGATCGCGATCAGCGTCAGCGGGTCGATCCTGGTGTATGCCCCGATGCTCGGCGCGCGGGCGCACGTCGAGTGGCGCGGCGTGCCGAAGGAGAGCGTCGAGGGCCGGCCGGTGGTGACCACGGCGCAGGCGGTGGCGCTGGTGAGGCAGGCCCTGCCGGGCCGGACCTTGCTCAACGTGCAGGTCCCTGCGGAGCCCTGGCACGCGCACGTCGTCGGCCTGCTCGACGCCAGGGAGTACCGGGTCGTGTTCGTCCACCCGACGACCGGGGCGGTGTCTCCGCCGGTGATGGGTCGGGGCGCGTTCATCGGCTGGCTCGATCGCCTCCACTCCAACTTCTTCTCGGCCCGCCCCGGCCGCGTCGCCAACGGCATCGGCGGCCTGCTGCTCGTGCTGCTCTCACTGACCGGCATCGTCATCTGGTGGCCCGGGCGGGGACGCGTGCGGCGGGCGCTGCGCGTGGAGTGGGGCGCGGGGTGGAAGCGGGTGGTGTTCGACCTGCACAACGCGCTCGGCGCCTGGCTCCTGGTGCCCGTCATCGTCCTGTCGATCACCGGCGCCTACTTCACGTGGCCACAGGTCTACCGGGACCTGGTCGGTCGCGCGTCGCCACTCACGCGTCGCACGGCGCCACGCAGCACGCCGCCGGCGTCCCCGGGTCCGGCGCTCGACCTCGACGTTCTCGTGGCGCGCGTGCGTGCCGCCGAACCCGGCCGGCCGTACGTGCGCGTCGACCTGCCCGGAGGCGCGCGGGCCCCGTACGTCCTTGTGGCCTCGGCCGAGCCCGAAGCGCCGGCGCGCGAGGCGACGACGACGTTCATCGACCAGTACGGGGGGCACGTGCTGGAGGTCCGTCGCGGGAGCGGCGCCGTGACACGAGGTGATGCGATGGTCGAGTGGATCGGGCCGCTGCACACCGGGCACTTCGGCGGCCCCGTGGTGCAGTTGGTGTGGGCGGTGCTCGGCCTCGCGCCGACGCTGCTGGCGGTGACGGGCACGCTGATGTGGTGGAACCGGGTGATCGTGCCGAGGCGACGACAGGCGTCGCGACGCACACAGGCTTGACGAGTCGCCGGGAGGGCCGTGTATACTCGCTGGGTTGTCGCGAGTCGTCGGCGTGGCAACGGGCGCCGACCTTCGGCGTCGACACGGCTGGCTGGGAAGGGCGGTTAGCTCAGTTGGTAGAGCACCGGTCTTACACACCGGCTGTCACAGGTTCGAGTCCTGTACCGCCCACCAGCCTTCGAGCTGGGGGGCACGTGAGCGCTTCGGCTGGCAAGCCAGGCACCACGGGCGCAGCAGTCAGCGCAGTCCAGCGACTGGAACACAGCATATTGCGGGGTCGTAGCTCAGTCGGTTAGAGCGCCGGCCTGTCACGCCGGAGGCCGCGGGTTCGAGCCCCGTCGACCCCGCCAATTCCCGCAAGCGGTTCTTGTCGCGGTCGACGGCCTCAGGCGGCTCGGCTCCGCGGCTGCTCGCCTCGGGCGCGAGCCCAGCGCGAACCCCGCCCATCCCCCGCAATTGGAAATGTGAACGTCGAAATTCTCGGCGCGGGCCTTCGGCCACGCACGCGGATGCGTGCATCACCGCTTCGCCATTCCGTCCTTCCGCCCTTCTCCCTTCCCGCCCTTCTCCCTTTCCGCCCTGCCTTCTGCTCTTCTACCCTTCTACTCTTCTTACCTTGCCCCGACTGCGATTCGGGTCCACGCGAGGGTAAAGAGGACGTAGATGAGAGTCGTGGACCAGCCGAGCGCGTTGACGGCGCCGGTCAGGGTGGCATGGGCTGCCACGAACACGGCCGCCACGCTGGCTGCGGCGAACGTGCCACTGAAGCGCCGCTGCAGGGCACCATCGGCGGTGGTGCGGACGGCGAAGGCCGCCGCGGCCACCAGGAGCAGTGACGCGCCGAACAACCGCGCCACCATCAGGGTTCCGGCATTGAATCCCATGATGCCGTACGGCGACGAGACCTGTTCGGGCGCCAGAAGGAACGCGAGCCCGAACGGCAGGGTGACGAGCACGGCACAGAGGCACACGGCAGCGAAGGTCATGGGGGTCTCCAGGTGTTCGTGATGAACGCTGGTAGCCGCTCTTGCGGACAGCGCGCCAGCGAGATCCGCCTCCGCCGCCCTTCCGGCCTTCCCCCTTCCCGCCTTCCTGCCCTCCCGCCTTCCTGCCTTCCTGTCTTCCGCCTTCCCGCTCTGCCTTCTACTCTTCTGCTCTTCTACCCTTCTTCCCTTCCCCCCAAACAGTTCGAGCCGGACGCCTGCATGTGCAAGCGCCCGGCTCGAAAGGTCCCGCCTCTCGGCTACCTAGAATTCGTAGCGGAGATTCAGCTGCATGCAGCGGTTGGCCGCGCCGTCGCAGCCGGCGAGCGTGCCGTTGTAGCGGCCGAACGAGGCGGCGATGTCCGGGAACATGTCCAGGCTCGCGGTGTCGAAGCGCACACTGTTGGTCAGGTTGAACACGTCCCACCGGAACAGCAGGCGGTGGCCGAACGGCATGCGGAACGCCTTGCCGAGGCTGGCGTCGATGCCGAAGTAGCCATCACCGCGGAACAGGTTGCGGACGCCCGACTGGCCCGGCGTGGCGCGCTGGAAGTAGGTGAGCGCCTCGGTGGCGTTCGCCCACGGGCTGGGCTGGCCGCCGACCGCGTTCGGCGTCGTCTCCATCGGGGGCAGGCGGTCCGGATTCACGAGGACCGCGTTGCCCTGGATGTTCCAGTTGGTGGCCCAGCACGAGCGGCAGTTGTAGACGTTGAACGGGAAACCGCTCGTCCAGCGGTAGATGCCCGAGATCGACCAGTCACCGATCAGGGCGTTCACGAAGCCGTTGGCGTTGGTGCCCCACTTCTTGCCCTGGCCGAACGGCAGCTCGTACAGGCCGTTGACGTTGATCTGGTGACGCACGTCGAAGTCGGCGTACGAGTACTGCTGGTCGGGATCCCACGAGTTGACGAGGAAGCCCGAGTAGCCGCCGGCGCTGAAGTTGCCGAACGACGAGCCGCGCTCGACCGACGAGCCGTGGTCCTTGGCCACCGCGTAGGTGTAGTTGAAGTCGAACTGGTAGCCGTCGCTGAAGCGGCGGCGCAGCGCGACCTGCATCGAGTTGTAACCCGAGCGCGCGAGCGAGCTCTGGACGGCGAGCGAGTCGTACTGCTGGTTGAAGTACGAGAACCGTCCGGTGCTCGGGCACGCCGGGGAGCAGAACTGATCGGCCTCCCACAGTGCGGTGATCCAGTCGGGCCCGTTGGCCAGGAACGCCGCGGCCATCGCCTGCGTGGCCGACTGGGTGGCCGTCGCCGCCCCCGGGAACAGGTTCTCCCAGTACGGAATCGGCGCGACGCTGCCGACGCCGCCGGCGTTGGCGCGGGTGATCAACAGGTTGGCCGCCGTGAAGTAGTCCATCCCGGACTTCGGGTCGACCAGGTTCGAGGGCATGGCCGCGTCGCGGCGGATCAGGAGGTTGCGGCCCTGGCGCCCGACGTACGCGACGTCGACCGAGTAGTTGCGGCCGAGGTCACGGCTGAACGTCAGGTTGTAGGCATGCGAGTACGGCGTGCGCAGGTTCTGGTCGATGGCCTGCGTGATCGTGCCCGAGCGGGTCGGCGGCGTCGCCGGGAACGAGGCCGGGGGGGCGGCCGGGTACGTCGCCGGGATCACGTTGATGCCGCGGAACCGGATCGCCGGGTTGGTCTCGTTGTTGGTGTTGACCGGGCTGCTCAGGACGGTGGCCAGGCCGAACGAGCCCGTGTTGTTGAACTGCGTCGCCAGGCCCGAGCCGATGCGGTCGTAGACCAGGAAGTAGCCGCCGCGGATCGACGTCTTCGGGTTGAGCGTCCAGGCGAAGCTGGCGCGGGGCGCCCAGTTGTTCTTGTCGTACTGGTACCAGTCGGGGCCGTCGTTGACCGGCCCGCCCGGGATGAACGAGATGAGCGCGTCCTGGCTCGACGGCACGCCCGCCTGCATGTTCGTCTGGCGCCGCGCGATCCAGTCGCCCATGTTCACGTTGGGGACCACCTGCTGGCCGCGGCCCTCGTAGACCGGCGGGAACAGGCTGTACCGGAGGCCGCCCGTCAGGGTGAAGTTGTCGCTGACGCGCCACTGATCCTGCACGTAGAACTCGTACTCGTTGGCGACGTAGAGCCGCGGCAGGGGCACGCCCTCCTTGATGACCTGGCCGTCGATCGTGTAGTTGTAGCGCGCCGTGGTCTGGGTGATCGCGCCGAGCATGTTGATGAACGAGTCGGCGTACGTTGCCTGCGCGGTCGAGGCGACGGCCGGCAGGCCCGAGCAGTCGGCCGGGGCCGGGCAGGCGCCGCCCGGCATGTACCGGCGGCCGACGCCGGTCACCCACGAGCCATTGGCCGTGCCACCGAAGAACGAGCTCGCGTTGGTGAACGTGTCGTTGCGGAGGAAGCGCAGGTTCGTGCCGACCTTGAGCGTGTGGTTGCCCTTCACCCACGAGAAGTCGTTGGTGACGTTCCAGGTGCCGAGCTCGCGGCCGTTGGTCGACGTGAGCGCTTCGTAGTTGTCCATGAAGCGGAACACCGTGGCGCTCTCCCGCTGCAGGCCGAGCGTCACGTCGTCGATCTTGGTGTAGCCGACGCGCAGCGTGTTGACCATGTTGCCGCCGAGCACCCAGTCGTGGCCGCTGCCGAAGCCCCAGTTCTTCACCTCGCGCGTCGTGTTGGGCGCCAGGCCCGGGAACTGCTGCACGCCGACGATCGCGTCGTCCTGCTTGTTGAAGCGCGTGAAGAAGGACTGCGACCCGCTGATCCGGTAGTCACCGCGGGCGATGATCGTGTTGAACTCGTTGTCGATGGGCGACGTGAAGCGGTAGCCCATGATGTTGTAGGCGTCGCGGCCGTCGAAGTTCGGCAGCGGGTACTGCTTCCAGTACTCGGAGGCCAGCGTGCTCGCGCCGACGCCGATCGGGTCGACCCGGCGGAACTCCGCCGGGTTCATGCCGTAGTAGCCGGCCGGGATGTTGTGGGTGGCCGAGAAGCCCTGCACCGGCCCGCCGGGGCAGGCCGAGGCGACCGCGCAGCGGTAGGTCAGCACGCCGTCACGCATCGCCGCCGACGGCACGGCGCGCTCGACGACGCTCTCGCGCTTCTCGCGCAACGCCTCGAAGTTGCCGAAGTAGAACAGCCGATCCTTGAGGATCGGGCCGCCCACCGAGCCGCCGTAGATGTTCTTGTTCAGCAGCGGCGCTTCGCTCTCCCTGCCGGCCTTGAGCTGCGACAGTTTGTTGAAGTACTCGTTGGACGAGAAGCGCGTGTCGCGGTTCACGAAGTAGCCGGCGCCACGGACGTTGTTGGTACCGCTCTTGGTCACCAGCGACACCTGCGGACCGGACGACCGGCCGCCATCGGCACCGTACGAACTGGTGGTCACGCGGAACTCCTGCACCGAGTCGAGCGTCACGCGCAGGACCGAGGTGAAGGCGCTCTGGTTCTGGCCGTCGTTGACGTCGACGCCGTCGAGCGTCACGTTGCTCTGGTCGGCGCGGGCGCCACTCACCGAGCCGTAGCGCGGGTCGACGGTGGTCTCGGGGTTGTTGCGCGGGATGTAGACCACGCCCGCCTGCAGCGACAGGAGGCCGACCGGGTTGCGGGCCTCGAGCGGCAGGCCCATGATCTGGGCTTCCTTGATGACGTTGCCGAGGCTGGCATCCGTGGTGTTGATGGCCGGCGCTTCGGCCAGCACCTGGACGCTCTCGGACACGCCGCCGACTTCGAGCGTCACGTCGAGGCGCTGCGCCGTGTCCGTGTTCAGCACGATCTTGTCGACGATGCTCGTCTTGAAGCCGCTGAGTTCCGCCTTGAGCGAGTACGTGCCGGGCGGCACCGCCACGAACTGGTAGCTCCCGTTGGCCCCGGACACGGCTTCGCGCGTGAACCCCGTGGCCGCGCTGGTCAACGTGACGGTTGCGCCGGGGACCGCACTCTTCTGGTCATCGACGACCGTCCCCGACAACGACGACGTACCCGTCTGGGCCGCTGCGACCGATGGCGACACCAACAGGGCCACGGCCGTCAGCAGGCTCAGGACGAGCCTGGAGAGAGAACCCCTCACTATCCACCTCCTGCGAGCAAGGACTGCAAACCCTCGCGCGGCGCGCCATGTGGGAGGCGCGGACACGAGGAAGGAAAGCCGATCGGTCACGCGGCGGGAGCCGCGTCCGCCTCGACGGGTGCCTCTTCCGATGGAAGACGCACCTCGACCGGATTTGGTGAGAATGCGACCGCCTCGCCCCTCGAGTCAAGGAAAGACACAGGGCTTCTTGCTCTTTGTGGCCCAAAGCAGTCACGTTTTTGTGACGAACGGCTTTATGACACACGGCCGTCCGCGCGTCAGGACAGGGCGCGCCACACCAGGAACAGGCTCACCACCAGCAGCCCGATCGGCGCCCGGTACTCCTTGTTGCGCACCGCGCGTTCGAGGCTGAACCGGCGCGACGCTGTCGGCAGGGCTCCCGCCGTGTAGCGATCGTAGGTGGCGCCGAACGTGGCGCGCAGGTAGGCCTCCTCCGTCCGGATTGCGACCCACAGCGTGGTGGCCAGGTACAGCCCCACCAGGACCGCCACGGCCCAGTGCGCCGACGCCACCGCCAGCCCCACGCCCATCAGCGTCGACCCCAGATAGAGCGGATGCCGCGTGAACCGGTAGGGCCCCGACGAGGTCACCTCGCGACTCTTCTCGAGGTGCCCCGCGGCCCAGAGCCGCAGGCCCTGCCCGAGCAGCGCAATCGGCAGCCCGATCGCCAGGCTCGATGGCGTCGGCCTGGCCAGCCACAGCACGAGCCACACCGCGACGAACCCGATCGGCACCCGCCACCGCGCGAACCCGGCCCGTGGCGAGGGGGGCGCCGGACCCGCGTGGACCGCGCTCATGCCGCCGCCTCCAGCCGTGCCGCGACCGCCGCGGCCACCTGCTCGACCGAGACCGTCTCGAGGCACCACCTCGTGGCCGTGCATCGCCGCTTGAACGCGCACTGGCACGCGTCGTGTGCCGAGACCACCAGGTCGCGGGGATCCCACGGCCCGTTGCGCGCCGGCGGGGTCGGACCGAACACGCCGACGACGGGCGTGCCGGCCGCCGCAGCCAGGTGCAGGGGCCCCGTGTCACCCGAGATCAGCACGCGCGCCGCGCGCGCCACCGCCAGCATCTCCACCATCGTCGTCTGGGGCGCCATCGCCGCCGCGCCGTCGCTGGCGCGCACGACCGCCGCGGCCAGCGTCGCCTCGTCAGGGCCCCACAACACCGCGCTGCGCAGGCCGTGCCGCTCGCGCAGCACGCGCGCGAGGGCGCCGAAGCGCTCGGCAGGCCACCGCTTGTTGGGCCAGGCGGCACCCGGATTGATCACGGCAAACGGATCGTCGGCGCGCAAGCGGAGGATCTCGCGCGTGCACGGCACGACCGGCGTCGCCGGGATCGCCAGCGCGAAGCGCGGTGGCCCGGGCGCGAGGCCGAGCAGCGCGAGCAGCGAGAGGTTCTTGGCCACCACGTGCCCCGACCCGTCGCCGCCGACGTCCGTGTAGGCCAGGCTCGCCGCCGGCTCCCGGAGCCATCGACGCGAGAAGCCGAGCACGCGGCCCGCCCCGCTGAGCCGGGCCACCGCCGCCGACTTGAGCAGGCCCTGCAGGTCCAGGCACACGTCGTAGCGCTCGCGGCGGACTTCGGCGATGACGCGGGTGCCGGTACGGCGATCGAGCGGATGGATGCGGTCGAGTCCCTGCACCGTCTGGACCAGCGGCACGAACCGCGGGTGCACCAGCCAGCCGATGCGGGCGGCGGGATACGCGGCTCGCAGCGCCGTCACCACCGGCATCGCGTGCACGATGTCGCCGAGGGCCCCGAGCCGCACGATGAGGAAGGACGTCACTGCAGGCGCGCGACGATGTCGCGGGTGGAGTGGTCCTTCGGGTCACCGCAGATGGCGGTGCGTCCACCGTACGCCGCGACGATGGCCCGCTCGGGCACCGTGTCGACCGTGTAGTCGGTCCCCTTGCAGTGCACGTCCGGACGCAGCGCCTCGAGCAGCGGGCCGACCGTGCGGTCGCCGAACAGGACCACGTAGTCCACCCCGCGCAGCGCCTCCACCAGTTCGGCCCGTGCCGCCTCGGGCACGATCGGCCGATCGGCGCCCTTCAACTCCCGGACGCAGGCGTCGTCGTTGACCGCGACCACCAGGACGTCGGCCTCGGCGGCGGCCCCCTGCAGGTACCGCAGGTGCCCGACGTGCAGGAGGTCGAACACGCCGTTGGCCAGCGCGATGGTCTCGCCACGGGTCCGGTGGTCGGCCGCGCGCGCCAGCAGGGCCTCGCGCGAGAGGATCATCGGGTGGCCTCGATGGCGTGGCGCAGCTCGTCGACAGATGCCGTGGCCGTGCCGCGCTTCATCACCACCAGCCCGCCGGCCACGTTGGCCAGCCGGGCGGCGTCCTCCATCGACGCGCCGCCGGCCAGCGCTTGCGTGACCGTGGCAATCACCGTGTCGCCGGCGCCGGTCACGTCGGCGATTTCGTCGGTGCCGTGGATGGGGATGTGGACCGTCGGCCGGTCGGGCTCGAACAGGGCCATGCCCCGGCTCCCGCGCGTGATCAGCACGGCTTCCATCCGCGATCGCTCCAGCAGGGTGCGCCCCGCCTTCTCGAGCACCTTGCGGTCATCGTCGATACGGATGCCGAGGAGGGCCTCGACCTCCGACTCGTTGGGGGTCGAGGCGGTGAGTCCCTGGTAGCGCCCGAGGTCGTAACGCGAGTCGACGAGCACGGGAACGCGGCGGCCCTTGCGCGCCCGCAGCGCCTGCCGCACGTGGCGCACCAGCGCCGGCGTGACGACGCCGCCGCCGTAATCGGAGACGAGCACCGCGTCGCAGGTGCGCAGCGCCGCGTCGAGCCGTCGGCCCCACGCCTCGTGGACCACCCGCGGCGTCGCGACGTCGCCCTTGCGGTCGATGCGCACCACCTGCTGCTTGGCCGAGTGGATGCCGCCGGCCAGCACCCGTGTCTTGGTGGTGGTCACGAGACCCGCGAGGCGCACCACGCCGCGCGCGTCGACGCCGCGCGCCGACAGGGCCTCGATGAGCCTCGCCCCCTGCGCGTCGCGCCCGACGGCGCCGAACAGGCTGGCGCGGGCGCCGAGCGCCGCGACGTTGGCGGCGGCGTTGCCGGCCCCGCCAGGGACGATCTCGGTGGTGTCGTACTCGAGGATGAGGACGGGGGCCTCCCGCGAGACGCGCGCCACGCGCCCGTAGAGGAACTCGTCGGCGGCGATGTCGCCGATGACCACGGTCCGGCGGCCGCCGAACGCGTCGAGCGCGGCCAGAAGGCGGTCGGGCGCGGTCATCGCGGCTGCCTCAGGATCCAGCCGGCGGCGTCCATGAGGTCGTCAGCGACGTGCGCGGCCGACGCGCCCGCGGCAGGACGGGCCTCGGCGCTGCGCCCGTAGCCGGTCCGCACCAGCAGCCCCCCGGCCATGCCGGCCGACGCGGCGAGCTGCACGTCGCCCCACCGGTCGCCCACCATCCACGATCGCGAGAGATCGAGGCCGAGGTCGCTCGCGGCCTGACGTGGCAAGGCCGGTCCGGGCTTGCGGCAGTCGCAGGCCGTGGTCAGCGCCGGCACCTGGCCGGCCGGGTGATGGGGACAGTAGTACCAGCCGTCGATGCGGGCCCCGCCGGCATCCAGGCGGGCGTGCAGGGCCTCGTGGGTCCGCTTGACGAAGTCCTCGTCGAACAGCCCGAGCGCGATACCGCTCTGGTTGGTGACGACGACGAGCCGGAACCCGGCGCGGGCGAGTACTCGCAGGGCGTCCACCGTCGAGGGGAAGAGCGCGAGGCGGTCGAGGCTATCGAGGTATCCGGCCTCCTCGATGAGGGTGCCGTCGCGGTCCAGGAACACCGCGGGGTCGAGGGACGACATCGGAGAGCATGTTACCCGACCGGGCACCGGGCTCCGGGCACCGGGCTCCGGGCACCGGGCACCAGGCACCGGGCGCCGGCATTCACTGCCGACTGCCGACTGCCTACTGCCTACTGCCTACTGCCGACTGCGGCCTCGACATAGTGCTACCCTGACCCGCCCATGGTCCTCAACTGGCTCGATTACGCCGTGATCGCCGGCTACGTGCTGGCCCTGACGGCCTTCGGCACGTACTTCGCCCGGTTCCAGCGGTCGAGCAAGGACTACTTCCTCACCGGCCACTCGGTGCCCTGGTGGGCGATCTGCTTCACCATCGTCGCCACCGAGACCAGCACCATCACCTTCATCGGGGTGCCGGCCGCAGCCTACACCGGCAACATGGCGTTCCTGCAGTTGCCGATCGGCTACGTGATCGGTCGGGTGATCGTCAGCGCGCTGTTCCTGCCGGCCTACTTCCGCGGCGACCTGATGACGTCGTACCAGTTGCTCGAGTGGCGCTTCGGGCCGGGGGTCCGGTCGGCAGGCGCGGCGATCTTCCTGATCACGCGGTCGCTTGCCGACGGCATCCGGCTGTTCACGACGGCGCTGGTGATCGCGGTGGTGACGGGCGTCCCGGTGCCCTGGACGGTCGTGCTGCTCGGGACGGCGATGATCGTCTACACGATGTACGGCGGGTCGGCGGCGGTGATCTGGACCGACGTCGTGCAGATGTTCGTGTACCTGGCCGGCGCGTTGATCATCTTCTTCGCGCTGCTGAACGGGATCGAGGGAGGCTGGGGCGCGGTGGTGGCGGCGGGGCGCGCGGCAGGCAAGTTCCACGTCTTCGAGTTCGGGCTCGACTTCACGAAGATCTACACGTTCTGGGCGGGGCTGGTGGGCGGCGTCGCCCTCACGCTGGCCACGCACGGCACCGACCAGTTCCTCGTCCAGCGCCTGCTGGCGGCGCCGTCGGCGCGCGACGCCGGCCGCGGGCTCATCCTGAGTGGCGTGCTGGTGATGCTGCAGTTCGGGCTGTTCCTGGTGATCGGCGTGATGCTCTTCACCTACTACCAGCAGGTGCCGCTGCCGGTGCTCGGCCGCCCCGACGAGATCCTGCCGCGTTTCGTGATCAACACGCTGCCGAGCGGCGTGTCGGGCTTCATCGTCGCGGCCATCGTCGCGGCGGCGCTGTCGCCGTCGATCAACGCGATGGCGGCAACCACCGTGAACGACTTCTACCTGCGGTACGTCAACGAGACGGCCGACGAGCAGACGATCATGCGGGTGTCCTACCGCGCCACGTTGCTCTGGGGCATCGTGCAGCTCGGCGTGGCCCTCGCGTGCCAGTGGATGGACCGGTCGGTGCTCGATGCCGGGTTGTCGATCCTGTCGCTGACGGCAGGGCCCGTGCTCGGCGCGTTCCTGGTCGGCTTTGCCACGACCCGCGTGAGCGCTGCCGCGATGCTCGCCGGCATGGGGGTCGGGCTGGCCGTGCTCGTGTACGTGTTCATGGCGACGCCCGTCGCCTGGACGTGGTACGCGTTCATCGGCTCGAGCGTCACCGCGCTCGCCGCGCTGGCCCTGAGCGTCCCGTTCCCCAATCGCACCCGCACCGCCACGGCGTGACGCGTCTGCCGACCTGAGGGTCGGCAGCAACATCGTCACGCGTAGCCGTCGCCCTGTTGAAGTGTAGCGATCGCCCTTGGGCGATGGTCGCAGGCATCGACCTCCCGTTCGTAGGCGTCGACCTTCAGGTCGACGCACCCTGTCGCCCCCCGTGCGAAGCAGCTATACCGCAGCGTGTAGGCGTCGACCTTCAGGTCGACGCGCCACCCGAGGCGCGAGCCAGGCTCCATCGAAGCGGATTGGTCTCGATGTAGCGGCGCAGCGCGTCGAGTTCCTGGTCGTTCCTGATCACACGATCGTGGAAGCCGCGTTGCCACACCGCGACGTCCACGCCGACCAGGCCCGCGGCGCGGCAGCCGTGCGTCACCAGGGCCTTGTAGTCACGGACGAACAATGAGAGGGAACGGCCCCGCGCCTTGGTGATGGCCAGGAGCAGGTGTACGTGGTCGGGCATGACCACGGCGCACTCGATCCTTCCGTCGCGACCATCAAGTCGAGAGAGGGCGTCGCGGGCGATGGCGCCGACCGGAGTCATATGCATACGACCGAGCGCCACCTCGCCGAACAGCGGGCGGCGCGCCGCGGTGCACGCGGTGACGAAGTAAAAGCCGGGGCTTCGGTAGTCCCACGTGCGCAGTCGCATCGTCATGCTGCAGGCGTGCTGCACAGCCTGTGCCTACGAGACTTCGCCTCCGCACGGGCGTCGCTGCGGCTCGACACGACAACCGTGGTTGCTGACAGGCAACCCACGTTGGCAGAGTTCGGGCGAGCCGCCTGCCGACCTGAAGGTCGGCAGCTACACGTCACAGCTCCTTGAGGGCGGCGATGACGCGATCCGGGGAGACGCCGGTCATGCAGCGGTGGTCGAGCGGACACTCGCGCAGCATGCACGGGCGGCACCAGACCTCGTGCGTCAGGATGCGGTGCGGGCCCAGCGGCGACGTCGCCCACTCGCGGGTCGGGCCGAACACCGACACGGTCGGCGTGCCGAGTGCCGCCGCCACGTGCATCGCCCCGGAGTCGTTGGCGAGCACGCGCGAGGCGACGCCGAGCACCCCCGCCAGCGCCAGCAGGCTCGTGCGGGCCGTCAGGTCGATGAGGCCGGTGGCGCCAGGCGCCGGGGAAACGAGCCCGCCCTTCACGGCCTCGGCGGCCGGCCGATCCGCAGCCGCACCGACGAGCACCACGACTCCCCCGTCGGCCCGCCATGCGTCAGCCACGCGCGCCACCAGTCGCGGCGGCCATTGCTTGGCGGCGCCGTAGGCCGCCCCTGGCGCGCACGCGAGGAGGGGCGCATCGCCATCCCAGCCCGCCTCGCGCAGCAACGACACGGCCTCGTCGCGCGCCGCGGTCGGCAACGCGGCCTGCAGATCGAGCGACGGGCGCGGGAAGCCGAGCGCCTCGACGAGCGCCGCGTAGTAGTCGGCGTGATGCGTCGTCGAGCGCCGTGCGTCGCGAGGGCGGATGGCCCGCGTGAGCAACCAGCCACGCCCGTCGCGACGGTAGCCCCAGCGCTCCGGCACGCCGGCCTGCCGCATCGCGAGCGCCGACGCGAACGAGTTGGTGAGCAGGATCGCGTGGTCGTACCCGCCGGCCGCGACCTGCGCCGCATGCCGCCACACGGCGCCCACGCCGGTCCGCCCGGCCAGTGGCAGCACACCGGCGCGCGGCTCGAGCACGCCGACGATCGGCGCCAGGCCCGCCGGCACCGCGACGTCCACCGCCGCGCCGGGCCACGCGTCGCCGATGGCGCGGATTGCCGGCGCCGCCATCACGAGGTCGCCGAGCCAGTTGGGCCCGCGCACCAGGACGCGACGCGCGTCGCTCACGCCTCGGCGTCCCCGGCCGCGTCGTCGACCGCCAGCGACGGCGACTCGGTGGTCCGCACGTCGTCACGCCACCGACGGTGCATCCACAGCCAGCGCTCGGGGTGGGCGCGGACGTACTTCTCGAGCACCTTGGTGCAGCGCTGCGTGAGGTCGCGCACGGCCTCGGGCGACTCGCCGTCCGGCAGCTCGATCGGCTTCTCGTAGATCAACCGGTAGCGCCCGTCGTTGAGCGGCAGCGAGAACGCGGGGATCACCGCTGCACCGGTGCGCAGCGCGAGCACCGCCACCGCCGACGTCGTCGCGGCAGGCCGCCCCAGGAAGTCGACCTTGACGGCGTCGGCCGTGAGGATGTGCTGATCGATCAGCACCGCCACGGCCTGGTTGGCGTTGAGCGCGCGCATGATCCGCCGCAGTCCGCCCTTGCGGTCGATGACGATGTTGCCCGTGCTGCTGCGCAGGTCGATGAGGGTGCGATCGAGCAGGGGGTTGTCGAGGGCTCGCGCCACCACGGCCATCGGCCCGAGCTTGAGCCCGTGGGCGAGGGCGTGGAGTTCCCAGAAGCCGAAGTGCCCCGTGACGATCAGCGCGCCCTTGCCCGCTCGCTGTGCCGCCCGGATGTGTTCCTCGCCGACGAACTCCACCAGCGCGAGCTGCCGCTCGGGCGGCAACCCGGTGAACCACAGCAACTCGACGAGCTTGCGGCCGAAGTGCGCGAACACCTGCCTCGCGATACGGGTGCGCTCGGCGACCGACCGTTCGGGAAACGTCGCCGCCAGGTTGTCGAGGGTGATGCGGCGATGACGGCCGTCGAGGCGGTAGCCGATCGCGCCGATCGCGTGCCCCAGCCGGGTGGCGAACGACTGCGGCAGTCGGCGCACGATGGCCGTGACCACCGACAGCACCGCGTGCTCGAATCGGTGCCGTCGGCGCGGCCGAGGCTCGCTCACGCGCCCTCCGGATCCAGCGACAGCCGCGAACGCAGCCACGCCGCGAACTCGTCGACCGGCTCGATCACGACCTCGAGGGGCACCACGGCGACGGGCACCTCGATCGGCAGGTAGCGTTCGAGCTTGACCGCGTCCTTGGCGGTGGTGATGACCGCGTGTGCCCCGACCTCGCGCGCCCGCCGGGCCAGCAGCGCGGCGTCCTCGCCGCGGTAGCGGTGGTGATCGCGGAAGCTCAGGACGTCGGCCAGGTTCCACCCCACGCGCCGCAGGTCGTCGGCGACGCGCGACGGCTCGGCCACCGCCGTCACGAGCAGCACGGGCGCCTCGTGCAGGCGCGAGAAATCGGTCGTGCCCGACAGCGGGCGGGCGGGGCCGAGGTGGCGGCGGGCCTCGAAGATCGGGACGTCGGGGGTACGCCCCAGCGCCATCCGCAGCCGCGAGGCGCTGCCGTCGACGGCCAGCAGCGCATCGGCGTGCTCGAGCACGTGCAGCGGCTCGCGCAATCGCCCGGCCGGCAACACCTCGCCGTGCAGCACGTCGTCGACGGTGAGCAGCACGAGGTTGACGTCGCGAGCCAGCTCGACGTGCTGGAACCCGTCGTCGAGGACGTGGACGGTGCAGCCGAGCGCCTCCTCGGCGTACGCGCCTGCCCGGGCCCGCCGGGGATGCACGAGCACGCAACAGCCGGGCAGTTCCCGCGCCAGCATGAAAGGCTCGTCGCCGCTCTCGGCCAGCGTCGCCCGCATGTGTTCCGCGTCGCGCACGACCACGACGTCGCGGGTCGGCGTCTCGCGCCCGTAGCCGCGACTCAGCACGGCGGGCCGCTCGCCCCAGCCGTGCAGCATGCGCGCGACGGCCGCGACGACGGGCGTCTTGTTACGGCCCCCGACGGCGAGGTTGCCGACGCTCACGACCGGCCGCTCGAGGCGCCGGGGCGTCTTGCGGCGCAGTTCGCGGCGCAGGCCCGCGCCGTGACCGTACACACGCGCCGCCGCGCGCAACGCGCGGGAGGACCAGGGCGCGTCACTCATCGCCCCACCCCCGCCATCGCCCCCGCCGCCACGGCCCGCGTCGCCATCACGGCGCTGATCTCGCGCATCGTCCGGCCCACCGCCCCGCGGTGCCGGTCCAGCACGCCCTGCGCCGCGGCGCCGAGCGCCTGCCGGCGGGTCGGGTCGGCAAAGAGAGCCAGCAGCTCGCGCTGGGCCGTCGCCGCGTCGGGCACCTGCACGAGGGCGCCGGCCTCGAGGAACACCCGTGCGATCTCGGCGAAGTTCGACATCGAGGGTCCGACGACGATCGGCCGGGCGTAGCGCGCCGGCTCGAGGATGTTGTGGCCACCGGCCGGCACGAGGCTGCCGCCCACGAACACCACCGTCGCCTGCGCACACAGCGCAGCCAGCTCGCCGATGGTGTCGAGCACGAGGACGTCGAAGGGGGCATCGGGATCGGTGGCCAGCGCAGTCCTGCGCGCCACCCGCAGCCCGGTGCGCGCCGCCAGGGTCGCCACCGCCTCGAAGCGCTCGGGATGCCGGGGCGCCAGCACCAGCAGCGCCCCCGGCGTGCCCTCACGCAGGCAGGCGAACGTCTCGAGCAGGACCTCGTCCTCGCCTTTCAGCGTGCTCGCGGCCAGCAGGACCGGCCGGCCTTCGAGTCGACCCGCCACGGCGGCCACACCGGCGGGCGCGTCGGCAGGGACGTCGAACTTGAGGCTGCCGGTCACGACGAGCCGGTCGGCCGGTGCGCCGAGCGCGCGCAACCGGGCGGCCGTGTCCTCGGACTGGGCGCACAGCCGGTCGAACTGCGCCAGCACCCGCCCCAGCAGGCCCCGGACCAGCCGGTAGCGTGGGTAGCTGCGGTCCGAGATCCGCGCGTTGACGAGCAAGACCCCGATGCCCGAGGCGCGGGACAGACGCGCCAGGTTGGGCCAGATCTCGGTCTCGACGATGACGAGGAGGTCGGGGCGGAGGTGCCGCAGCACGCGTCGGACCACCCAGGCGAAGTCCAGCGGGAAGTAGAAGACGCCGGCCACGCCCGACAGCCGGGCCTCTGCGGTCGCGCGCCCCGTCCGGGTGGTCGTGGACACGACGACGCGCCATTCCGGGTGGTCGCGACGAAGGGCGGCAACCAGGGGCGCGGCGCTCAGGACCTCCCCCACCGACACCGCGTGGAGCCAGAGCGTGGGGCTGCCGGTCGCAGCGAGGCTCTCGGGCAATCGCCCGAGTCGCTCCTGCCACTTGTGCCGGTACTTGCCGTGGCGCAGCGCCTGCCAGGCGAGCCAGGGGGCCGACACCACGAGGCCGGAGGCGACGAGCAGGCTGTAGAGGAAGTACATGACGGGCAGACCGGCCCGCCGCCGTTCCGCACGGGCCGAGGCGGCTCCGTGGAGTATAGCGAACCATTCGCGATACCATGAGCGGTCGTGCCGCCCCCTGTCCCCCGGTCACGGGGGTCCGGGTCGTGGACGGCACGTCATTCATACGGACCGTCATCATCCGCAGGTCTGCGACCGCGTGGGAGGGAATTCCATGGGCATCAAGGTTGGCATCAACGGGTTCGGGCGCATCGGGCGCAACATCATGCGGGCGGCGCTCGGCACCGGAAAGCTCGACTTCGTTGCGGTGAACGACCTGACCGACACCAAGACGCTGGCGCACCTGCTCAAGTACGACTCGATCCTCGGCAATCTCGAGGCGACGGTCGAGTCGGGCGACGGCTGGATCAGCGTCAACGGCGACAAGTTCCAGGTGCTGGCGCAGCGTGATCCGGCGCAACTGCCCTGGGGCGACCTCGGCGTGGACGTGGTGTTCGAGGGCACGGGCATCTTCACCAAGCGTGACGACGCGGCCAAGCACGTCGCGGCGGGCGCCAAGCGCGTCATCATCACGGCCCCGGCCACCGGTCCTGACGGCACGTTCGTCATGGGCGTGAACCACGAGCAGTACGACCCGGCCAAGCACGTGGTGGTGTCCAACGCTTCGTGCACGACCAACTGCCTCGCGCCGTTCGCCAAGGTGCTCGAGGAGAACTTCGGGATCGTCAAGGGCTGGATGACGACGATCCACAGCTACACGAACGACCAGCAGCTGCTCGACCTGCCGCACAAGGACCTGCGCCGGGCGCGCGCGGCGGCCTTGTCGATGATCCCGACGACGACGGGCGCGGCCAAGGCCGTGGGCGAGGTGCTGCCGCAGCTGAAGGGCAAGCTCGACGGCTTTGCGATGCGCGTGCCGACGCCGAACGTCTCGGTGGTCGACCTCGCGGTGATCGTCGGCAAGAAGACGACGGCAGACGAGGTCAACGCGGCGTTCAAGGCCGCCGCGGCCGGTCCGCTCAAGGGCATCCTTGCGGTGGAGGACGCGCCGCTCGTGTCGATCGACTTCCGCAAGAACTCGAACAGCTCGATCGTCGACTCGGCGTACACGAAGGTCATGGACGGCGACTTCGTGAAGGTGCTGAGCTGGTACGACAACGAGTGGGGCTACAGCAGCCGCTGCGTCGACCTGGTCAACTACATGGCCACCAAGGGCCTGTAAGTCGGCCTTCGTCATTCGGCCGTCGGCCTTCGACGGTCGCAGGGCACTTCGGAAGGCCGTCGGCTCGCGCCGCCGGCCTTCGTTTCATTTCAGCGAGTCTCCATGGCCAAGCGTTCCATCACCGACCTGAACCTGAAGGGTCGTCGCGTGTTCATCCGCGTCGACTTCAACGTGCCCATCAAGAACGGGCAGATCACCGACGACACGCGCATCCAGTCGTCGCTGCCGACGATCCGCTACGCGCTCGAGCAGGGCGCGACGGTGATCCTCGCCTCGCACCTCGGCCGGCCCAAGGGCAAGCCGAACCCGGAGTTCACGCTGCAGCCGGTGGCCGACCGCCTGTCCGCGCTGCTCGGACAGCCGGTCGTGTTCGCGAGTGACTGCGTGGGCGCCCCGGCGGCCGACGCCATCGCGAAGGCCGGCGCCCCGGGCGTGGTGCTGCTCGAGAACCTGCGCTACCACGCGGAGGAGGAAGCCAACGACGCCGGCTTCGCGGCGCAGTTGGCGGCGCTCTGCGACGTGTACGTCAACGACGCGTTCGGCTCGGCGCACCGCGCGCACGCCTCGACCGAGGGCATGGTCGCGCACGTGAAGGACGCCGCCGCCGGCCTGCTGATGGCCAACGAAGTGGCCTACATGGGCAAGGCCCTCACCAACCCCGAGCGGCCGTTCGTGGCGGTGCTCGGCGGTGCGAAGGTGAGCGACAAGCTCGAGGTGATCCAGAACCTGCTGCCGAAGGTCGATGCGCTGGTGATCGGCGGCGCGATGGCCTACACGTTCCTCAAGGCGCAGGGGCTCGAGGTCGGCAAGTCGCTGGTCGAGGCCGACCTGGTGGACACGGCGCGCGACCTGAAGGCGCAGGCCGATGCGCGCGGCCTCACGCTCGCGCTGCCGGAGGATCACGTCGTGGCCGAGGCGCTGTCGGCCGACGTGCCGTCCGAGACGCTTGCGGTCGGCGACGCCGCAATCGGCGCGCGGATGGGCCTGGACATCGGCCCGAAGACCGCGGCGCGCTACGCGGAGCTGATCAAGGGCGCGAAGACGGTGGTGTGGAACGGCCCGATGGGCGTGTTCGAGATCCCGGCCTTTGCCAACGGCACCAACACGGTCGCGCAGGCGGTGGCCAGCGTCGACGGCATCACGATCATCGGCGGCGGCGACTCGATCTCGGCGGTGCACAAGGCCGGCGTCGCCGACCGGATCAGCCACATCTCGACCGGCGGCGGCGCGAGCCTCGAATTTCTCGGAGGCAGGACCCTCCCCGGGGTCGCGGTGCTGCCGGAGAAAGAGTAGAAGAGCCGAAGATTAGAAGGTAAGAAGGCTTCTGTCCTTCCGTCCTTTTTCCTTCCCGCTCTGCCTTCTGCCCTTCTGTCCTTCTGCTCTTCTTTCCTTTTCTGTAAAGGATCAAGGATGCGTTCTCCACTGGTCGCCGGTAACTGGAAGATGTTCAAGGGCGTCGCCGACGCCATCGCCTACGCCAAGGAGTTCCGGGCGCTGGCCAAGGACCTCACGACGGTGGAACTCGTGATTGCGCCGCCGTTCACCGCGGTGCACGGCGTCGCCGATGCGCTGCGCAACTCGGGGATCGCGACCGCGGGCCAGGATTGCTTCTGGGAGAAGGAAGGCGCGTACACGGGCGCCGTCAGCGCGCCCATGCTGAAGGAAGCGGGCGCCGAGCTCGTCATCCTCGGGCACTCGGAGCGGCGCCGCGTCTTCGGCGACACCGATGCCGACGTGACGCGCAAGATCCATGCGGCGTACGCCGCCGGTCTGGCCCCCATCGCCTGCATCGGCGAGACGCTCGAGGAGCGCGAGGCAGGACGGACCTTCGAGGTGCTCGACACGCAGCTCAAGGCCTGCATCGACGGCCTGTCGGCCGAGCAGTTCGCGCTGATGGTGATTGCCTACGAGCCGGTCTGGGCGATCGGCACCGGCCGCAACGCCACCCCTGAACAGGCACAGGAGGCCCACGCCCACATCCGCGGACGGCT
This sequence comes from Luteitalea sp. TBR-22, assembly GCF_016865485.1. NCBI lineage: Bacteria > Pseudomonadati > Acidobacteriota > Vicinamibacteria > Vicinamibacterales > Vicinamibacteraceae > Luteitalea > Luteitalea sp. TBR-22. The sequence goes on from NZ_AP024452.1 coordinate 4,731,416, forward strand.
TCGCGCCTGGCTGGGTGCCGAGGCGGCCGACAAGTGCCAGATCCTCTACGGTGGCAGCGTCAAGCCGGACAACGCCCGCGCCATCCTGCAGCAGCCCGACGTCGACGGCGCGCTCGTCGGCGGCGCCAGCCTCGACCCGCAGGGGTTCTTCGCCATCGCCTCGGCTGCGGTCTGAGGGACGATCAGGACCGCGCCGCCGATTCCCGCTTCCCGATTCCCGGTTCCCGATTTACACTGAATCGTTATGCTGTACTGGTTGATCGTCACCCTCTACGTGGTCGTCTGCCTGCTGTTGCTGCTGGCCGTCCTGCTGCAGCAGGGCAAGGGCGGTGACATCGCCTCCGCGTTCGGCGGTGGCGGCGGACAGGCCGCTTTCGGTGCCCGGCAGGGCGCCACGGTGCTCACCAAGGCGTCGGCGATCCTCGGCGGGCTGTTCATGGTCGGCGCGCTCGGTCTGGCGATCGTCGGCACGCGTGGTCCGAGCTCGGTGATGAGCGGCGTGCCGGGCGCCAAGCCGGCGCCAGTGACACCAGCGACCAAGGCGCCTGCGGCTCCGGCCAACCCGGCCGCCGCGGCCGCTCCGACGCCTGCCGCCACGACCCCGAGCACGGGCGCGGCGACGTCGCAGCCTGCGGGCAGCGCGGCGCCTGCGACCGTCGCGCCGGCAGCCCCGGCCAAGGCTCCGGCACCCGAGCCGAAGAAGCAGTAGCGGCGCGGCAGGCTTCGCGCCTGCGCGCTTCCCTCGCAGCCACGGACCTGCTATAGTCCGTGGTTCTGTCGGGCGGGTTCACGCCCACCGACACCTACCACTTGCGGAAGTGGCGGAATTGGCAGACGCACCAGCTTGAGGGGCTGGCGGGAGCAATCTCGTGGGGGTTCGAGTCCCCCCTTCCGCACCATCACTCACGACGTTCGTTCTGGCGCGGCAGGCCGGCCGCAGGCCCTGGGCCCACGCCGCTGCGCGGCTCGGCCGCCGGGCTCGAGTCCCCCCTTCCGCACCATCACTCACGACGTTCGTTCTGGCGCGGCAGGCCGGCCGCAGGCCTTGGGCCCACGCCGCCGCGCGGCTCGGCCGTCGGGCTCGAGCCCCCCTTCCGAGCCGGTCGACGAGTCGAATGCCCTGCGCGAGCCTGCGAGTCCAGGGGCGCTCCCAGCACAGCGTTCGTTCTGGCGCATCGAAGCCACTGAGTCAGCCGGCGTGCAGCGCCGCCATCGGCGCCCTTGCGTCTCGGCTCCGGTCGGCTCGCACTCCGACAACGTCCCGCACGCCCGGTCGGCAGCAGCGCGGGCAGGCTCCGACGTCCGGACGCCGTTCGCGCCGACGGCGCGGGCCTGCCTGAGCACGTCACGCGGAAGCGCCGGACGAGGAGTGGCCTCGCCGCCGCTCCTGGCCGGGGCCGTGGCCGAGCACCCGCTTGAAGGCGCGCGCGAAGGCCGCATCGCTCTGATACCCCAGGTCACTGGCCACCGACGTGACCGTGGTGCGAGCATCGCGCAGCGCCGCCGCGGCCATGTGCATGCGCCAGCGCAGCACGAAGCGCATCGCCGGTTCTCCGACCAGCGCCGTGAATCGGGCGGCGAACGCCGATCGTGACATCTGCGCCTCGGCCGCCATCGACTCGACGGTCCAGGCGCGGCCCGGCTCGCGATGGACGCACCGGATGACGCGGCCGATCCGCGGGTCGCGGAGCGCCCCCAGCCATCCCCGGTGCTGGTCGGCGTGCTGCGCGAGCCAACTCCGTACCGCCTGGATGACGAGGATGTCCGCCAGTCGCGTGATGACCGTCTCGCCGCCCGGCCGGAGTTCGCGCGCTTCACTGGCGAGGAAACGCAGCGTGGTCTGGACCCAGTCACGTTCATCGCTGCGCCAGGCATCGATCGTGACCACGGACGGCAGCAGGCGGACCAGGTCCGCGGCGGCCGGGTGATCGAAACGGACGGCCCCGCAGATGAGTGTGGCGGGGTCCCCGCCGCCGCCCTGCCGCAGCACCTCGTATCGCTCGCTGATCCGTTCGGCCGGCACGTCGAAGAGGCCCACCGCCGTCGCGCCGGGCTCGCTGACGAGGCGATGTCCTCGCCCATGCGGGACCAGCGCGAAGCTCCCCTCGCGCAGGCGCCGGGGCGCCTCCTCCCCCACCACCAGCCAGCACTCGCCCGCGGTGACCACGTGAAACATGAGCGTGTCCGACAGCGGCGGAAGGTCGAGTCCCCAGGGCGCCGTGAACTCCGATCGGCAGTAGAGCGTGCCGCTCATCCGCAGGAAGTGGAGAGCCTCTCCCAGCGGGTCGGCCGAAGCGGGGAGCATGCGCGGCGTGCCTGCCACCATGCGCCACAATTGCACGAGTGATGCGTCACGTTCAATGAGCAGGACGATCGAGCATGAAATCGACACGAGTGGGAATGGAAACGCCAGTTCTGTCGCCGGAAGATGGACGCATCAACCTGGCCGACAAGGTCGGCCCCTGGCAAGGAGCACACGATGAACGTTCTGGTCGTCGGAGCGACGGGGGGGTCGGGACGGGCCGTGATCGCGGCCCTCCTGAATCGCGGGCACAACGTCACGGCGATGGTGAGGCGACCCGCGTCGAGCCCGCCCTTTCCCGAAGGCGTCAGGGTCGTGCAGGGCGACGCGATGCGCGCGACAGACGTCGAGCAGTGCGTGCGCGGTCAGGACGCCGTCGTGGTGACGCTGGGGATCCGGGAGCCTGCCCTTCGCGTGCGCCTGCGGGGCAGCGCCGACACGCCCCTGCACGTGCGCTCGCAGGGCACCAGGCACGTCATCGCGATGATGCGACGGCATGGCGTCCAGAAGCTCGTCGTCCTGACGTCGTTCGGCGTCGGGCCGACGCGGGCGCACCTCCCGCTCAAGTGGCGGCTGATCTTCGCGCTGCTTCTCCGGCCGCAGATCGCCGATACGGAGATCCAGCAGGCCGAAACCGTCTCGAGCGGGCTGCGATGGGTCGTGGCCCAGCCGGTGGCGCTCACCGACGTTCAGCCGGCGCCTGAGCCCTTCGCCTCCGTCGATGGCGAGGTCCGCGGGATGGCCATCAGCCGACACAGCGTCGCGAAGTTCCTCGCCGATGCCGTCGAGGGTGACGCCTTCGACCACCGCATCGTCGCGCTCTCGTGACGAGATCACGGCAGGCCGAACCGACCTCCTGACCTTCGGGACGAAGTCGGTCCGGCCGGCGCCGTGGATGCGGAGGCCCGGCGCCCGCGCTATGCTGGCCTGCCGGCCATGCTGCATCGTGCCTCCCGCGTCCTCGTCGAATATGCGTTGCTCGTGGGCCTGCCCATCGCGGGGGTCCTGCTGGCGCTACAACTCGGGTCCGCGCTCGTGGCGCCGCCAGGGGCGGCGCACGACACGGTGAGGGCGGCGGCTCCGGTCGGCGCGTTCAGCCTCCCGTGGCTGCTGCTGTCGGTCGCGGTGCTGGTGGCGTGCGCGCGCGTCGCGGGACTGGCGGCCCGTGCCATCGGCCAGCCCCAGGTGGTGGGCGAGATGGCGATGGGCATCGCGCTCGGGCCGTCACTGCTCGGCTGGGCGGCGCCGGCCCTGTCGGCCACGCTGTTCCCTGCCGCCAACCACGCTCACCTGAACACGCTCAGCCAGCTCGGGCTACTGCTGTTCATGTTCCTGGTCGGCCTCGAGTTCGACCTCCGTCGCCTCCGACACCTCGGCCACACGGCCGTGCTGGCCAGCCACGCGAGCATCACACTGCCCATGCTGCTCGGCGTGTCGCTGGCGCTCTACCTCTACCCGCGACTCTCGTCCGCCGACGTCCGCTTCCACGAGTTCGCGCTGTTCATGGGCACGGCGATGAGCGTGACCGCCTTCCCCGTGCTCGCCCGAATCCTCCGCGAGCGCCGGCTCACCGACTCGCGGATCGGCACGGTGGCCATCGCCTGCGCCGCCGTCGACGACGTCACGGCGTGGTGCCTGCTGGCCGGCATCGTCGCGCTCGTGCGCGCGTCGCAGCACGCGCTGCCGGTGCCCGTGATGGTCGGCGGCCTGGCCGCCTTCATCGCCGTCGTCGCGCTGCTGCGTCGGGCCGGACTCGGGGTGTTCCTCGCCAGCTTCGAGAAGCGGCGGCGCCTCAGCGAGGATTCGGTGGCGCTGCTGCTCACCGTCGTGATGCTGGCCTCGGTGACCACCGAGTGGCTGGGCCTGCACCTGCTGTTCGGGGCCTTCTTCGTCGGCGTGATGCTGCCCAAGACGGAGGCGTTCGTCGACGCCGTCACCGCCCGCTTCGAGCTCGTGGCGACGACGCTGCTGCTGCCCGTGTTCTTCGCCTACACGGGCCTGCGCACGCAGATCGGACTGGTGGTCGGCGCGCAGATGTGGTTCTACTGCGCCCTGATCCTGGTGCTCGCCATCGTCGGCAAGCTGGTGGGGTCTGCCGTCGCCGCCCGCGTGACGGGACTCAACACGCGCGATTCGCTCGCGTTGGGCGTGCTGATGAACACACGGGGGCTGATGGAACTGGTCGTGCTGAACCTGGGGCTCGATCTGGGCATCATCTCGCCGGCCCTGTTCTCGATGCTGGTGGTGATGGCGCTGGTGACGACGGTGATGACCACGCCGCTGCTGGCGCGCCTGTACCCGTCCGCAGCCGCGGGCGTCATCCCGGTGGCCCGCCCCGCATCCGCCGGCCACGCGTGAGGTCTCCGATGCCGCGCCCCTCCTTCGATTCCGTCGAGGCATACCTGGCGGCACTGCCCGACGACTCGCGCGCCGTCCTGGGGCGCGTGTTCGCGGCACTACGAAAGGGTGTACCTGGCGCCGAGCCGGTCATCTCGTACGGGATCCCGGCGCTGCGCGCGGGCGGACGCGTGGTCGTGTACTGCGCGGCCTTCACCGCGCACTACTCGGTCTATCCGGCGACCCGCGACCTGGTCGAGGCGCTCGGCGACGCGCTCGAGCCGTACGAGTACAACGGCAAGGGCACCATCCGCTTCCCCCTCGCCGGCAAGGTGCCCGTGGCGCTCCTGACGCGCATCGGGCGCCTGCGCGCCGCCGAGGACGCCGCGAGGGGTGTGCGTCGCCTCGCCGCGAAGAAGAAGTAGCCGCCAGTCGCCTCAGCGCGTGGTCACGCCGGGAATGGGCAGCGGGAAGACGTCGTTGGGCGTCGACTCGCGACGCAGCACGTCCTGCGCCTGCCTGACGAGTTCCGGCCGGGTCGCCGCGAGGTCGCGCGACTCGCCAGGGTCGGCAGCCAGGTCGTACACCTCCCAGGCTCCGGGCGTATCGGTCAGCAGTCGCTGACGCACCACCTTGATGTCGCCGATGCGCACGGCGACCTGCCCGCCGTACTCCGGGTACACCCACACCATCGGCCGGCGGGTCGGCACGGAGGTGGCGCCCCCGGTGAGGATCGGCCAGAGGCTCTCGCCGTCGAGGCCAGTCGGCGCCCGCAGGCCGGCGGCTGCGGCCAGGGTCGGGAACCAGTCGGGGAAGTAGCCGACGACGTCACTGACCGTGCCGGCGGGGATGCGGCCGGGCAGACGCGCAATCATCGGCACGCGGATGCCGCCCTCGTAGACGCTGCCCTTGTAGCCGCGCAGGCCGCGCGTGCTGTCGAAGAACGCCGCGTCGACGCCGCCGATGTGGAAGGCGGGATCCTTCTGGCCCGGGTGCGTGGTGCCGTTGTCGCTGGTGAAGACGACGAGCGTCCGATCGGCAAGGCCGGCGCGGTCGAGTGCCGCGAGCACGCGGCCGACGTGGTCGTCGAGTTCGGCGATCAGCGCGGCGTATGCGGCGCGCGGCCGCGGGTGCGGCAGGTAGCTGTTGCCACCCCGATACGGCACGGTGTCCCACTCGGCCGGGAAGCGCTGCACCTGCGCCTTCGGGGGATGCATGGCGACGTGCGGCTGGATGAACGGCAGGTACAGGAAGAACGGGCGCCCGGCCTGCGCCGCGATGAACTGCTCGGCCTCGGCAATCATCAGCGACGGCGCGTACGTCTCGCCGATCCATGGGTCCATCGACACGGGCCCATCCGGCTGCGTGGCATGCCCGGGCACCGGTCGCGCGTTGATGACGACCTTCTCCGTGTTGCGCCAGAGATGCGGCGGATAGTAACTGTGCGCGACGGCCTGGTCGTTGTAGCCGAAGAACAGGTCGAAGCCCTTGCGGTTGGGGTCGCCGGTGCTGCCGACCGGTCCCAGGCCCCACTTGCCCATGGCGCCCGTCGCATACCCGGCCGCGCGAAAGGCCTGCGCGATGGTGACGGCGCCCGCGCTCAGCGGGTACTGCCCCTCGGTGAACTGCGGCAAGCGCGTCTTCGCCTGGATGTTCCCCCGGATCTCGGCGTGGCCCATGTGGAGGCCGGTCATGAGCACCGCGCGGGCCGGCGCACACACCGGCGCCCCGGAATAGTGCCGGGTGAAGCGCATCCCCTGCGCCGCGAGCCTGTCGATGTTGGGCGTGGGGATCCTCGCCTGCCCGTAGACACCGACCTCCCCGAAGCCCAGGTCGTCGGCCAGGATGAACACGACGTTGAGGCGCGGCGCCTGCGCGTGCAGTCCCGACAGCGCAAGGGCCACGACGACGACGAGCAGGGCGGCGAGGCGGGTCGGTATCACGCCACTACGCTACCGTACCGTCGCGCCACCCGTGCGCATACCATCGTCCAGGTCCCATGCTGCTGACCCTCGCGTTCTGGCTCGTGATTCTCGCCGACCTCGCCGCGCTCGGACTCGTCTTCCTGCTCGGGCTCGCCGCGGGCCCGCCATCGCACACCGGTCCGATCGCCGTGGCCGGCGCCATCCTGGTCGTCCCCGGGTTGCTGATCATGGCGGCCGTGGCGCTGTTCCACTTCGCGCCGGTCTGGCCCCTGCGACTGCTCGCGTTCGGCGTGGCCGCCGCGCCGCTCCTGGTCGTCGCCCTCGCGCCGGTCGTCGCGGGCTATCGCATCGGTCAGTTCCGCGACGGATCGGGCGCGCCGACGAAGTTCCGGAGCGATGGCATGCAGGCACTCGAAAAGGCGATCGCGCGCGGCGACGCGACGACGGTGGCCACACTGGCCAGGGACGCCAACCTGCGGGAGCGCTCCATCGAGGGCACGTCGGTCGTGGTCGTCGCGCTGCGACACCTCCAGAAGCACCCCGGCTCGCCGGACGTGGTGCGCGCGCTGTTGGCCGCGGGCGCCAGCGCCGACGACGGGGGCACCGAACCGCCGCTGGTGGAAGCCATCCGCGTCGGCCCCGAGGCGGTGCGCGTGCTGCTCGATGCGGGCGCCGATCCCGACGCCCTCGGGCCGTTCGGCGCGCCCGTCTGGTGGGGCGCCACTGGCCGCAGGATCCATCCCGACATCCTGCCGCTGCTCCTCGACCGCGGCGCCGACGTGAACGCTCGCGCCAGGGACGGACGCACGGCGCTGTTCGACGCGGTCAACGCGCAGAACTGGCCCGCGGTGACCGTGCTGCTCGACCACGGCGTCGACTGGCGCGCCTACCGCGACCTGCAGGGCCGGGATCTTCGTGCCAGGCTCGAGGCCGACCAGCGCCTCGACTTCGTGGACAAGGCGGCGGTTGCCGGCGTGCTCGCACGTTTGCGCTGACCGGCGCGGATACACTGGTGCCGTGAACGGCGCCTGGTCGCGGACGTCGGTGCAGGCCGTTGTCCTGCTGCTCACCCTCGTGCTGACCGGCACGTCGGGCTACATGCTGATCGAGGGCTGGTCGGCCTGGGACGCCCTGTACATGACGGTCATCTCGCTGACGACCGTCGGCTACAGGGAGGTCCACCCGCTGTCGCGGGCCGGCGAGGCGTTCACGATGCTGGTGCTGGTCGGCGGGGTCGGCACCGTCCTGTACTCCTTCACGCTGATCGGGGCCAGCGTGATCGAGAGCACGCTGCACAGCCCCTGGCAGCGCCGACGGATCTCCGCCATGCTCGATCGACTGGACCGCCACTTCATCGTCTGCGGGTACGGCCGCATCGGCGGCATCCTGGTCGACGAGTTCCGCCGACAGCGCGTGCCCTACGTGGTCGTCGAGCGCGATCCGGAGCGCCTGCGGGCGCTCGCCGACGCCGGCCACCTCGCCGTCGAGGGCGACGCGAGTTCCGAGGACGTGCTCGCGAAGGCCGGCGTGTCGAGGGCCCGCGGGCTGATCGCCGCCCTGTCGAGCGACGCCGAGAACGTCTACACCATCCTCACCGCACGCCTGATGCAGCCGGGGCTCTACATCATCGGCCGCGCGGAGAGCGACGATGCGACCCGCAAGATCAAGCGGGCCGGCGCCGACCGGGTGATCTCGCCGTACCAGATCGGCGGCCAGCACATGGCGCAGCTCGCCCTCCGCCCTGCCGTGGTCGACTTCGTGCAGCTGGCCACCAGCTCCGAGTTCCTGGAACTCTCCATGGAACAGATCGAGATTCGAGCCGACGGGCCGCTCACCGGGCAGACGATCGTCGGCGCCAACCTGCGCCAGAAGTTCGGCGTGATCGTCGTCGGGATCAAGCGCGCCAGCGGCCAGATGGAGTTCAATCCGCCGCCGGAAGCCCGCATGGACGCCGGCGACCACCTGGTGCTGCTCGGACCGGCGAACCGGCTCACCGAACTGGCCGGCCACGCCGGGGTGGTGGCGGGGACCACGCCCTGACGGCAGCGGCGCGGCTGCACGATCGGCGCAGAGCTCATCAGGCACTATGCTTGGCCCGTGCGCTCCTGCTGCGGTGCCGTCGTCGCTCTGCTCGTCGCCCTCGTTGGTTGCACGTCACGCACGCCTGATCCCGCGGCCCCGTCAGCCTCCACGTACCTGTACCTGTGGACGGCCGCGGCGGACAAGGCGCAACCCGACTTCCTGGCGGTGCTCGACGTCACCGAGCGCGGCGACCGCTACGGGCGTCTCGTGACCACGCTGCCGGTGCCGGGACGCGAGAACGTGCCGCACCACACCGAGCACGAGATGCCCGCCGACAAGCAGTTGTTCGCCAACGGCTTCGGCACCGGCCAGACCTTCGTCTTCGACCTCGCAGACGCGACGCATCCGCGGATCACCCACCAGTTCGGCGACCTCGACGGCTACTCGCACCCGCACTCCTTCCTCCGCCTGCCGAACGGCAACGTGCTGGCCACCTTCCAGATGCGGCACGGGGCCGGCGGCATGACGCCCGGCGGCCTCGTGGAACTCACGCCGGCCGGCGTCCCGGTGCGCTCCAGTTCCGCCGACGGGCCCGGCGTCGATCCCGAGTTGCGGGTGTACAGCGGCGCCATCGTCGCGTCCCTCGACCGCGTGGTCACGACCACGACAGACATGGACAAGGACTTCAAGGCGTCGCGCAACCTCCAGGTGTGGCGCCTGTCGGACCTGAAGCTGCTCTCCACGTTCCCGCTGCCCGACGGCGCTGCGGGTGACGAGGGCCTGCTCACCGCGGAGCCGCGCCTGCTCGGCGACGGGCGCACGGTGCTCGTGTCGACCTTCAACTGCGGGCTGTACCTGATGCAGGGTCTCGAGGGCGATGCGCCGTCGGCTCGACTGGTGGCATCGTTCCCGAAGAAGAAGGGCACCAACTGCGCGATTCCGGTCATCGCCGGCAAGTACTACCTGGTGACCGTGCCGGCCTGGAGTGCGGTGGTGAGTCTCGACATCAGCGATCCGGCCAGGCCTCGGGAAGTGAGCCGCGTCACGCTCGGCCCCGACGATGTCCCGCACTGGATCTCCCTCTCGCCCGACCAGCGGCGTGTGGTCGTGACCGGCTACGAGGGCATGCAGCACCGCGTCGTCATCGCCCGGTTCGATCCCGCGACCGGCGCGCTGGCCTGGGACGAGCGCTTCCGCGAGGAGGGGGCGACGACGCCTGGCTTCCGCATGGACGACAAGACGTGGCCGCACGGCGGCAACGCGAAGGGCATCCCGCACGGCGCGGTGTTCAGCCGCCCCGTGGCGAGCAACTGACGACGCCGGCAAGCACGTCCGCGTCGGCCGCCCCAAGCGTGGAAGCAGGCCGGACCGGCAGGCGCCGCACGACGAGCGTCGTGATGTCGCCACGTCGGTCCGGTGGGCACTTTCCCAGAGGTGCTGCGAAGAAATCCGGGCCGTCCGCCAGGACGCCGACGAGCGGGGCGCACCGCTGACGGTCTTCCCGGGATCGCACCTTGCAGTCGCCCCTCCCTGACGCAGGCACTGTCGCTGCGGGAGGAGGCGTATGGCTACCCAGTGGCGCCACACCGGACTCACCTGGCTCGTCGCGGCCACGATCTCGGGGGTGTCAGCCGCGCCTTTCGCGGTCGCCCAGTCCGACGTCGCCGTCGAGGCGCTTCCTGCGCCCTCCGGCGCGGGGCTCGTCAACCCGTTGGTCCGGGCCGCCGATGGCACCCTGTTCGGCACGACCGTCTCAGGCGGCAAGAAGGGCCTTGGCACCGTCTTCAGCATCACCACCGACGGCAGGCGCACCCGGCTCCACGACTTCTCGGGGCCTGAAGGCGCATCGCCGTTGGAGGGCCAGCCCCTGCTCGTCGCCGACGACGGCAACCTGTACGGCGTGACGCGCGGCGGCGGGCCTGGGTGGAGTCCGACGAGACCAGGCTGCGGCACCGTGTTCCGGCTCACCCCGTCCGGAGCGGTCACCAGGGTTCACGCCTTCGACTGCGACGCCTCGCCGAGCAGCGGGCTCACGCAGGATGGCGGCGACCTCTATGGCCTCACGACCGGCGGAGGGCTACGCGCGTGCGGGTCAGCCGGGCGCAGCCCGTGCGGAACGATCTATCGGCTGCGTCTCGACGGTTCGTTCTCGACGGTGCACCAGTTCCGAGCCGTCGACGGCTGGGCTCCGCGCGGCACGCTGGTGCGGGTCGGCAGCGACTTGTACGGGGTCACGCGCCTCGGAGGAAACACCGGCTGCCTCGGTCTCGGTTGCGGCACCGTCTTCCGCCGGTCCATCGACGGCACCGTCACGACGCTGGTGACCTTCCCCGAAGTCCTCGGGGAGTTTCCCGAGCCCTCCGACCTCGTCTACCAGGAGGCCGATGCCGCGCTCTACGGCGTGATGCGCAGTGCGATCCCGTGCGTTCCCCTGCAGGCCGAACGCTTCGGCTACTCGGGATGCGGGGCGGTCTTCCGCCTCGACATGGTTGGCCACATCGACACGCTCTTCAGTTTCAGCGGCAGCGCAGACGACGGTAACTGGCCCTCGGCGCTGGCGGCGGGTCGCGACGGGCACCTCTACGGGGTGACGCAGGTCGGCGGTGTCGAATGTCTCCCGGGTCATCGGTGCGGCACGGTATTCCGGCTGACCCTCCAGGGCAGCCGCACGACGCTTCATGCCTTCGAGGGCGGACGCCTGGGCATCTATCCCTACACACTGCTGCAGGCCGCCGATGGCGACCTCTACGGCACGATGCTGGAGTGCGCCAGTCTGGACGCAGCGTGCGACCAGGCCTTCAGAATCGCGCTGCTCGACGATGGCCCGCTGCCGAACCTGCGCGTGAAGGCCTTCCAGGCCCCGTCCAGGGCCGCGACCGGCGCGACGATCACGCTGCGCGACACGGTCGCCAACATCGGCGCGACAGCCTCGACGCCCTCCAGCACGACGTATGCCTGGTCGGCCTACGACAGCCTGCCTGACGCCACGCCTCTCACCAGCAGGAGCCTGCCATCCTTGCAGGCTGGAGCGACGAGCACGGGCGAGACCACTGCGGCGCTACCCGCCCAGCCTGGGGTCTACACCCTGTTTGCCTGGGCTGACGGCGAACACCTGGTCCGGGAGTCGCTGGAGTTCGACAACACGAAGCGACGCACGATCGTCGTCGGGCCCAACCTGGTGATCAAGAAACTCGGTGCGGTGGGTGGGACCGGGATCGAACTCGAGCCGACCGCGCCGACGTCGAGTACCCCGACCACCATTTCCGTCTACACCGCGAACACCGGCGGTGGCACGGCTGGCCCGTCGGTGACGCGTCTCTATCGATCGCAGCGGGGTGCGCTGAGCGACGCCGTCCTGCTGGCGGAGTTCGACATCGGTTCGCCCGACAGCCTGGAGCACCATCACTCGTCGGCCACATTGCAGCTTCCCGCGGGTGACTACTTCCTGCTCGCACTTGCCGATGCCGACGGGCAGGTGACCGAGGCAAGCGAAGACAACCTCTTCAAGCTGCGCGTGAGCGTGTCGCTGGGTCTCCAGAGCTACCTGGTACCCGCCAACGGCCACGTCTGGTCGCTGGCCGAAGGACCGGACGGCGCCGTGTGGTGCACCCTCTCGAGGTGCGAGGATCCAGGGTGCACGACCCTCATCCGCCGCGACGCCATCGGGCGCGTCGCGACCGACGGCACGATTACGGAGTTCCCCCTGCCGTCCAGCAACATCGCGGGCGGAGCCGGGACCTACGGGCTGACGACCGGCCCCGACAACGCGCTGTGGTTCACGCAGATCCGCGGCAACCGGATCGGACGCATGACGACCGAAGGCGGCTTGACCATGTTCCGGCTGCCGGCCGATTCCAACCCGTACCTGATCACCAGTGGACCGGACGGAGCCCTGTGGTTCACCGAGTCCGGCGGGATTGGCCGCATCACGACAAGTGGCGACCTGAGCCACTACCGGTTGCCATCGGCCGCCAGCAACGACCCCACCGACATCGTCACGGGCCCGGACGGGGCGTTGTGGTTCACGGCGGTCAATCGCAACACGATCGGCCGCATCACGACGGTCGGTGAGATCACGGAGCACACGATGCCCCCGTCCTGCGCGCCCCTGCGGATCGCCGCTGGAAAGAACCCGGCCCTCTGGTTCACCTGCCTGACCGGAAACACGGTTGGACGCCTCACGACCGACGGCGTCATCTCGACGTACCGCGTGCCGACGCGGGACGGCGGACCTGCGGATATCACGCTCGGAGGGGATGGCGCGCTGTGGTTCACCGAGACGTGGGCGAGGAAAATCGGCCGTCTCACGACGGATGGAGTCATCACCGAGGCGCCGGCAGGTCCGGGCTCCTCCCCCCACGACATCATCTCGGCCTCGGATGGCCTGTGGTTCACCGACGCGGAGTACCTTGGCCACATCCGGCTCGGCGCCGGTCACCCGTAGGAGGCTGCCTTGCGTCCTGACGCGCGGCAGCACGACGCCGCCGCGCGGCAGGCCGGCCGTGCAGGTCGCCGTTGCGGGCGGTGGCCTTGCCGGCACACGATGCGCCGTGCCCACCCTTCGTTCTGCCGTCGGCGGTCCGGTCGTCCTCGTTCTCGCTCTGGTGGCCAGTGGCGTCGCGAACGCCCAGGCGCCGACCTCGCCATCAAGGAAGCCACCCGATCTCGCCTTCATCGACACGGGCATCGAGAACGCCTCGCCGCTGTGGTACGAGCGTGGCGAGGACGACGCGTACCGGGTGCACCTGCTGTACGACCACGAGCGCGACTCGCCGAACAGGGCCGCCGGGCACATCCACTTCCGACTGGTGGGGCGCCCCTCTGCTCGGATCACGCTGGAGTTCGTCAACCTCGACAACGTATGGAACGGGCAGCCGGGCTCGGTCGCGGGTGAGCTGACGACGGTGGCGCTGTCACCCGACGGCCAGGCCTGGACGACCGTGCCCACCGACGCGTTGCCGGGCAACCGTGTGAGGGTGACGGTGACGCTGCCGCCCGGCGGCGCGCTGCACCTGGCGCGCATGCAGCCGTATCGCCTCTCGGACCTCGATCGCCTCCTGGCCAGCGCACGGCGGAGTCCGCACGCGGCGGTCACCACCATCGGCAGCACGGTGCAGGGGCGCTCTCTCGAAGTGATCCGCATCGGCCGCGAGGACGCGCCGCGGCGCGTCTTCCTGCGCGCCCGCGCGCACCCGTGGGAAGCAGGCAGCAGTTGGGTGATGCACGGGCTCGTCGAGCGGTTGCTGCGCGACGACGCGGACGCCGCGCGGTGGCGTGGGCAGTACGCGGTCTACGTCCTGCCGATGGCCAACAAGGACGGCGTGGCCCGCGGCGGCACGCGCTTCAACGTGAACGGCAAGGACCTGAACCGCAACTGGGACAGGCCCGCGGATCCGGCCCTGGTGCCGGAGAACGCGGCGTTGGAGCACTGGCTCGAGGCGATGATCGCGCGTGGCCGCACGCCGGACCTCGCCATCGAATTGCACAACGACGGGCGCGGCCTGCTGCACCTCTCGCGACCACCGGTGCCGGGGCTCGACGCCTACCTGGCGCGGATGGCGCGCCTGGAGGCGCTCCTGCGCGCGCGCACGTGGTTCACCGAGGGACACACCGAGGGGTCGTTCCGCAACTCGGGCACCCTCGGCGACGGGTGGCTCGAGCGCTATGGCATCGACGCCCTGGTGCACGAACTCAACGCCAACCGCGTCGAGGGTCGGCAGTCACCGACCTCGGCCGCCCTGTGGCAGGAGTACGGCGCCTCGTTGCCGGGCGTGTTCGAGGTGTACTTCAGGGATCGGTAAGGGGGACTCCGGGTGCGCGGCAGCACGACGCTGCCGCGCAGGGTCCAGCACTGTTACTTCGAACGGCGGCGCAAGCGCGCCACGGCCACGAGCCCGAGGCTGGCGAGGGCCAGGCTGGCCGGCTCAGGGACATCGTTGTTCGGCAGTTCCTGCACACCGACCGTGAAGCCGTGCCAGCCCTCGGTCGAGTCGGTGAACGTGATCTGCGAGAACGTACCCGGCAGGCGAATCACGCCGTGTACCTCGCCATTGCCGAAGAAGCCCGTGCCGCCCGGATTCAGGATGGGCGTGCCGTTACCGTAGAACCCGGCCCCGAAGCTGAGCACCTCGATGGGAACCCCGAAGTCCACCGTGTTGCCGTTCCAGCTCACGAGCGCGATGAGTGGATTCTTGACCGGCCGCGAGAACGCGATCGTCTTGGTCCCGCCCCGGTTGAGGCTGACGATGTCCGATGCTGGTGGGGCATTGTCGACGGTGGGGCTCAGGTACGGCGCCGACGGATTCCAGTAATTGGTTCCGGGGCCCGTCGTGAGGAAGTTGAGCGGCCCGGTGAAGGTGACGCCGACGGCCGTGCCGTCGACGTTCATCGTCCCCTCGGCGCCTGTCGGCGTCATTCCCGTCCAGTCTGTCCAGTAAACCGGCGCCGCGTGGGCGGCACCAGCGGCAAGCGAAGTCACCATGAAAGCTGCCGCAACGATCGTACGACGAACCACAGGCATGTCCCTCGATGCCCCGCTTCTCAACGTGGCCCGGCGCACCGGCCTGGCGGAACCGTGTGGGGGGCGCGAGGCAAATCCCCCCCCACCGATGGCCAAACCCGACTTCCCAGCCAGTGAGATACGACAAGCGTACGAGTCGAAGGCTGGGGAGCCGCGGGGGTGCGACGAAATGACACATCGCGAGAAGACGTGGGGGCCGGCCCGAGAGTTCCCTGCCTCGGGTCTCAGGAGCTGAGACCCGAGTCCATCAGCCCTTCGACAGCTGATCCCGCGCCGCCTCGAGCTGCTGGCGCACCTCCCGGATGCTGTCCAGTTCACGGCCAGCCGCGCCGTGTTCGATGCCGCAGTAGCCGTGGTACCCGGCGTCGACGACGATCTTCATCATCCGGGGGTAGTCGAGCGGGCTCTGGTTGCCCTTGAAGTCCCACACCGTCGGCTTGACGCTGACGCCCTTGGCCAGCGGCATCATCTCCTGGACGCCGACGTACGAGTCGTAGCTCTCCACCTTCGCATCCGGGTTGGCCTGGGTCGGCCGCGAGATCGAGAAGTTGCCGAAGTCGGGCAGCGTGCCGGCGCGCTTGTGGTCGGCCAGCTTGATGGTCTGCATCAGCCACTTCGCATTGCTGCTCAGGCCGCCGTGGTTCTCGATGATCACGTTCAGTCCGTGGGTGTCGGCAAACACGCAGAGCTTGTGCAGGCCGTCAGCCACCAGCTTCTGCTGCTCCTCGGGCGTGCCGCTGCTGTAGGCGTTGACACGGATGGAGTGGCACCCGAGGGTCTTGGCTGCCGTGACCCACTTGTAGTGGTTCTCGACCGCCTGTTGGCGCTTGGCCGCGTCGGGATCGCCGAGGTTGCCCTCGCGGTCGCACATGATCAGGACCTGCGTGACGCCCTCGCCCTTCGCGCGGGTGTTCATCTCCGCGAGGTAGGCCGCGTCGGTCGCCTTGTCCATGAAGAACTGGTTGACGTACTCGATGGCGTCGACCCCGCACGACCTGGCGATCTTCGCGAAATCGAGGTGCTGCATCGTCTGCTTGCGCAGCGGCTGGTTGATGGACCACTCCGCCAGCGAGATCTTGTACAGCGGCGCCTTGCCCCTGGCCTGGGCCAGTGTCGGCACGGGTGCGGCGATGGCGCCGAGGGCCGCGGCAGCGGGCACGGCAACGGTGGACGCGAGGAACTGACGACGCGACGACGTGTTCACGAGAGATCTCCTGCGATGCTCTTCCACTCGACGACCTTGCCGGTGGTGATGGCCTGGTGGCCCATGATGGCGGTGAGCGCGCCGGTCGCGCCCACGGTGATGTCGGCCGGGTTCTTCCCCGTGCCACGAATGCAGTCGTAGAAGGCCTGCATGTGCGCGCTCGGGTGCTCGTCCACCTTGTCGGCCAGCATCGTCGGCGGCGTCTTGCCGTCGAGCGGGTACACATTGGTGTCGCCCATCAGGTCGCAGGCGCCCTTCTGGCCGTACACGTGCACGAACTGCCCGCCGCCCGGCAGGCCCTTCGGGTGGAAGACCATCTGCGTGAAGTACAGCTTCACGCCGCCGGGATAGTCGTAGCTGAGGGTGTAGCCGTCCATGATGGAGCGGCCCGGCGGGTCGTCCTTGTACAGCAGGATGCCGCCGAAGCCGGCGGCCTTGAGCGGCGTGGCGCCGACCGCCCAGTTGCACAGATCGAGGTTGTGGACCGACATCTCGATCAGGTAGCCGCCGGACTTCTCGACGTCGAAGAACCAGTCGGCCGACGACCCGGTGTGGCTCAGGTCGGACTCGGAGTGGCGCTGCGCCTTCACCATCAGCACGTCGCCAATCGCGCCACTGCGGATCTTGCCAACGGCGGCCTGCAGGCGCTTGTACGAGCGGAGCTGCTGCCCCGTCACGAACACCTTGCCCGACGCCTTGACGGCCTTCACCACCGCCTGCACCGACGCGGGGGTGATCGCCACCGGCTTCTCGCAGTAGACGTGCTTGCCCGACTGCAGCGCCGCGACCGCCATCTCCGCGTGCAGGTGCGGCGGCGTCGCGATGACCACGGCCTCCACGTCCTTGCGGTCGATGACGCGCCGCCAGTCGCTGACGGTCGTCGGGGTGTCGCGGGCCGCGAGCGTCGCGGCCGCCGAGAGCCGGTCGGCCTTGGTGTCGCAGAGCGCGACGACCTTGCCGAGTTCGAGCACCGAACGCAGGTCCTGCGTGCCGCGTCCGCCGGTGCCGATGACGGCGGTGGGAATGGCGTTGGGCACGGGGGCCGCCGGGACGACGATCTGGGGTTGCGCGGCGACACGGGACGCAAGCGCCGCAGACGTGGCAATCGAGGCGCCGGCCTCGAGCAGTTGGCGTCGGGTGAGGTCGTGGTTCACGGAAGTCCGGCCTTTCACGCGGGACGGGCCGCCTGCGCCTGCAGGCCGCCGATGACACTCTGCACGTACTCCCTGGCGCGGCGCGCCAGGGCGTCGATGCCCTCGGGCGTCGACGGGCGCGGCACCAGGGGCTCGAAGATGTTCTCGAAGACCAGCGGCATGGTCAGCCCGGTGCGCATGACGGGCTGCAACAGGCGGTAGTGATCGATCTCGCCGAAGCCGGGCCCGCAGTCCTCGTCCTTCGGCCAGTCGCGATGGTCCTTGATGGCGAAGGCGCGCACGTCGCCGACGCAGGTGGCGATGTCGGCAATCGGGTCGTGGCTCTCGTAGTCGAGCACGTTCCCGGCGTCATAGCACATCCGGACGCCCTCGTCACCGACCTCGCGGATGATCCGCGCGCACATCGCGCCGGTGGCGGTGTTGCCCCCATGCTGCTTGATGAGGACCGTCACGCCCGCCTTGCGCGCATCGGGGCCGATCGCCTTCAGGCAGGCGACGACGCGCTCGTACTCGCCGGGACGGGTGCGACCGAAGGTGAGCAGATAGGGGATACCCGCTGCCGCGGCCTGCGCGATGCGCCGGCGGTGGTCGTCGGTGGCGTTGGGTTCCTCGAGGAACACCGTCGAGAACATCATGACCGGCGTGAGCCCGAGGTCGCGGCAGCGACGCGCGAGCGCGGCGGCCTCCGACGGCGGCGCCGCGACGTCCATCGCCGGGCGCTGCTGGCCGCCCGTGTCCTTGTGCGTGACGCCCCACGCCACGTGGTCGTAGCCGGCCGCCCTGATGCCGGTGAGCGCGCGGTCGAGCGGGAAGGCCGCGTACGGCAGCGTCATGCAGGCGTACTGGAAGCGCGTCGGTGCGCCGGCGGAGACGGCTGCAGCTGCCGCCGGTTGCTCGCCGACACGCGACCGCGCCTCGAGCCGCGACGCCAGACCCGACGCGGCGAGCGCGCCGAGGAACTCCCTCCTGTGCATGGGCAGCACGATATCCGACGCGTCGGCAATTTGAAATTTGAAATTGGAAATTGATCGGCGGCCGGCCTCTCGGCCTCGCCGCTCGGGACATCTCGCCGGGGCTGCGGCGCAGCCGCGCCCTCGCGCATTTCAAATTTCGAACTTCAAATTGCCACCTCAGTAGCCGCGCGCGGGATCGACCACCGACAGCATCCGTCCGCCCGACACGTACCGCCGCAGGTTCTCGCGAACCAGGTGCCAGCGGATGTCCTCGTCGATCTCCGAGTCGGCCGCCACGTGCGGCGTCAGGATGACGTTGGGCATCGACCAGAGGGGATGCCCCGCCGGGAGTGGCTCCGGCGCAGTCACGTCGAGGCCGGCGCCGCCGAGCCGCCCCTCCTGCAGCGCCTTGGTCATCGCCTCGGTGTCGACGGTGCCGCCGCGCCCGACGTTGACGAAGAACGCCCCCTTCTTCACCGCCGCGAAGAACGCCGCGCCCATCATCCCGCGCGTGTCGGCCGTCAGCGGCAGCGTGTCGACGATGACGTCGGCGTCACGGGCGAAGGCCAGCAGGTCGCCCGACAGTCCCATGCGCGACACCCCGTCCGGCAACGGCCCGGGCGTGTTCCGGATGGCAATCACCGTCATGCCGAAGGCGTGTGCCCGCCTGGCCACCTCGCTGCCGATGCCGCCGTACCCGACGACCAGCATCGTGCGTCCCGTGAGGGCCTGCGCGGGCTGGTCGCCGCCGGGGAGCGAGGGCAGGCCGGGCGTGCCCGGCGCGCCGCCGCGCGCCCACCGCCCCTCGCGCTGCGCGACGATGTAGCCCGGCAGGCCGCGGGCATGGGCCAGGACCAGCGCCATGACGTGCTCGGCCATCACCGGTCCGGCGATGCGCTGCATGTTGGTGAGCAGGATGCCGCGCTCACGGAAGATCGGGCTGGCCAGGCAACGCTCGACGCCGGCGTTGTAGGTCTGCACCCAGCGGATGCGCGGCCCGCCAGCCAGCACGTCGTCCTCGCAGAAGCCGAGCACGGCGTCGACCTCGCGCGCCGCGTCACGCGCTTCGGAGAACGAGCCGGCGCCCACCAGTTCCACGCCCGGCGCGGCAGGCTGCAGCCAGGCGCGTCGTTCGGGGGTGAGGTCCCGCACCAGGATGCGCCGCGGCGCGGTCCAGCCCGGCTGCGCGCTGAGCGGCTGCGCCGCCTCCCGCAACCCGAGTTCGGCCACCAGGCGGGCGACGCGTGCGTCGTCGGGCTGCGCCAGCAGCGGCACGACGAGGGCACAGGCGAGGGTCGGGCCGAGCAGCAGGCGGAACGGCAGCATCAAGGACACGGGGACCTCCGGTGGTCGGACGGGAGCCGCCAGTCTACTGCCGACCGCTCGGCGCGTCGTCGGCCCTCCATCCGAAGGCCTGCAGCATCACCCCGAAGATGTCGGTGTTGCGCATGTAGCCGCGCACGCGCTCGGCGCCGGGCCCGGTGGCCGCGACCATCACCGGCTCGCCCGTGTGCCCGTTGTCCATCCGGATCGTCGGGATGCGGATGTTGCGCCGCTTCTCCTCTTCCGCCCTGGCCTGCTCGGCCTCGAGGCCCTCGAGCAGCGGCGCACCGAGCCGGCCCGCGCGCAGCGCCAGGTCGAAGGAATGGTCGGCGGTGAAGACGAGCAGCGTGTCGCGCCCGATCACTTTCGAGAGGGCCGCGACGGCCTTGTCGAGGGCCACCATGCGGTCGAGGCCCTGACGCACGTTGTCGGTGTGCGTGTCGCCCTCGACCATGAGGAAGTACCCCTTCTTGTTGCGCGCGAGGATCTTCTGCGCGGCGAGCGCGGCCTCCTGGATGTCGAAGGCCGACGAGTCGAGCAGCACGATGGCGCGACGGGCGTCGGCAGGCACCTCGGCCAGCGACCCGTGAATCGGCCGGCCGGCGCCGCTGGAGAGCGCCTCGAGACTGGTGCCGGCGGCCGCGAGCGACCTGGTGAGCGCCGCACGGCCGGGGCCGATCATCACGTCCACCCCGTCGCCGAACCGGGGCGCGAAGGCCTGCCTGAAGATGACGGCGCTCTGCGCGCGGTCGTTGGCGTGCGCGTAGAGCGCCGCGGGCGTCGCCCCGTACAACGAGTCGTTGGTGACCAGCCCCGTGGACAGCCCATGCTGCTCGGCGTACTCGAGGATGGTCTTGAGCGCGGTGCCGTCGGCCTGGCCCTTCACCGTGTCGGCCGCCTGCGAGATGACGCCGTTGTGCGTCTTCTGGCCGGTCACGATGGCGGTCATGCCGGCCGCCGAGTCGGTGACGATCTGCGAGGCCGTGGACGTGTCGGAGAGCCCGACGTGCGGCAGCGACTGGACGAACAGCCCCCGCGACGTCCCCGTCGCGTGCAGGCTGGCGGCCGTGAGGGTCCCGAGGCCACCGGCGTCGGCGATCACGAGGACGACGTTGCGCGCGCGCCCTTGTGCCGACACCAGCACGGGCACCACGAGCATCAGGAGGATGAGCGCCTTCTTCATGGCGCCGAGTATACGAAGCCTCGGTGACGATCGCCTCTCGCGCGCGCGACGCCGCGAGGCCGGCGGCTCGGCCGTGACGGCCCGACAGCGGCGGGACCGAGCGGGCAACCGCGCGTCCCCGCCGACGCGCGGCTATGATGCGGCCATGCGACGCCTGCTCCTGCTCCTGTCCGTCCTGGCCGCAGCCTCGTCGGCGCACGCCGCGACGTCCATCCGCATCATGCCGCCCGACGGCAGCACGCTTGCGGCGGGCCAGTTGGTCGACATCCGGGTCGAGGCGACCGGCGACGGCACGGTCGCGCCCGCGGGCCTGCGCGTGTGGGTCGATGGCACGGAGTGGACCGGGCGCAACGATCCGAAGGCGCAGGACGGGGCCGCCGCAGGCACCACCAACTTCCTCGCCCGCCGGTTCAGCCGTAGCACGGCCGGGCCGCTGGTCATTCGCGCGACGACCGCCGACGGCGCGACCGCCGAGTCCCACGTGCGCGTCGAGGCCTGGGCAGGGCCAGTGCGCGCAGGACGGCCCCGGGCCCGCAACGTCATCCTCTTGCTCGGCGACGGCATGGGGGCGGCGCACCGCACGGCGGCGCGCCTGGTGTCGCGCGGCTGGCGCAACGGCAAGGCCGGCGGCAGGCTCGCCATGGACACGCTGGACGTGACGGGCATGGTGATGACCGGATCGCTGAACGACGTCATCACCGACTCGTCGCCGGGGATGTCGAGCTACGTGACGGGCCAGAAGGCGTCCAACAACCAGGAAGGCGTGTTCCCCGACAACACGCCCGACCAGTTCGACAACCCGCGCATCGAGTACCTCGGCGAGATCCTGCGTCGCACCCGCGGTCCGGGCTTCAACGTCGGCATCGTGACGACGGCCGACCTCACCGACTCGACACCTGCCGCCAACGCGGCGCACACGTCGAGCCGCTTTGCCGGTCCGGGCATCGCCGCGCAGTTCTTCGACGAGCGCAGGACCAACGGCGTGTCGGTGCTGCTCGGCGGTGGCGCCGCACACTTCGCGCCGAAGGCGGGCGGCGGCTCACGCCCCGACGCCCGCAACCTCGTCGACGAGTTCGCCGCGGCTGGCTATCGCACCCTGCGCACCGGCGCCGACGTGAAGGCCGTGCTCGACCCGGCGACGCCGGCGCCGAAGGCCATGCTGGGCCTCTTCCACCAGTCCCACCTCGTCGTCGCCTTCGACAAGGTCGGCGCCGGGCGCTACAGCGACGAGCTCTCGCTCGAGAAGAACGCCGCGTATCGCGACACGCCGATGCTGGAGGACATGACCAGGGCGGCGCTGAAGTCGCTGTCGGCGCACTCGCCCGCCGGCTTCTACCTCATGGTCGAGGGCGCCTCGATCGACAAGCGCGCGCACGCCGCCGATCAGGAGCGCTCGATCTGGGACACCATCGAGTTCGACCGCGCGGTCGCCGTGGCGCTGGAGTTCGCGGCCAGGACCAACGGCGACGCCAATCCCGACAACGACACGCTGGTGATCGTGACGGCCGATCACGAGTGCGGCGGCATGGCGATCATCGGCGTCGGCAACGAGCGGTACGCCCCGGCCAGGCTGGGCAAGGCGGTGCGTGACTACGCGGCCGTGTTCCGCTTCCTGCCCGAGCAGGTGCTCGACTTCAGCCCCAATTACGTGGTCGACGAGCGCGGCTTCCCCGTCGACCCGAACCCGTCGCGCAAGCTGCTGCTCGGATGGGCCGCGGCGCCGGACCATCACGAGAACTGGACGTCCGATCGCGTGCAGACCGAAGCCGCCGTGCTCGAGAAGAAGGACGACGGGCGACTGGTGTCGGTGGCCAACCCGGCGCGCGCCAAGGCGGGAGAGATGCCCGGGTTCCTGGTCGCCGGCACCATCGAGAACGGCGAGACGAGGTGTCCCGATCCGGCGGGCTGCCCGGCCGACACGGCGTCCAACGGCCACACGTTCGCCGGCCACACGGCCACCGACGTGCCGCTGTCGGCCAGCGGGCCGGGCGCGTGGCAGTTCACGGGCGTGTACGAGAACACCGACGTGCTGCTCAAGATCCTGCGCGCCGCCGCGGGGACGTACCAGGCCGGGCCGGGCACCGCCACGCGGGCACCGGGCACCGGAAGGCGCAGCGCGACGCCTCGGGCGCCGGCTGCCGGGCACCGGGGTCCCGGGCCGCAGGAACCGCCGGTCGCACCGGGGGCGCCGTGACGGCGATCATCCGTCCCACGACGGCCGACGACGTGGCGGCACTGCAGGCGCTGGTCGGGGCCGTGGCGCTGGAGCGGCGCTATCTCGGCGCCACGCAGCCGTTCACGCTGCAACAGACGCGCGACTACCTCGCGCACGTCGAGGCCGGTGGCGGCGTCGCCCTCGTCGCCGTGAGCGGCGAGCGGCTGGTCGGCTGGACCGACATCCTGCCCGGGCCCTTCGAGGGGCTGACGCACTACGGCCGCCTCGGCATGGGCGTGGCCGCGGATGCACGTGGCCAGGGGATCGGCCCGGCGCTGCTGCAGGCCGCGCTGCGGCTCGGGTTCGAGCGATTCCAGCGCATCGAGCTCGAGGTGTTCGCGTCCAACACCCGGGCGCATCGGCTCTACCTGCGACTGGGGTTCGTCGAGGAAGGGCGACGCCGCGCCGCGCGCCTCATCGACGGCCAGGCCGACGACATCCTGATGATGGGGATGCTGCGCGAGGAGTGGACGAAGACACAGACATAGGGCGGGGTGTCCCACCCCGCCGTTGGCTCGACGCTGTGGCAACGCCGCCGCCTGCGCGGAGCGATCTCGAAGGAAGGACGCCCTGCCCGGCCCTCACTCCACCCGGACGTCGTCGGCCACGCCTGCGCCAGGGAACGCGATGACGCGCGTGCCGGGGGCGAGGCCCGATACGACCTCGGCAGCCACGCCGTTGCGGTGGCCGATGGTGACCGGCGTGCGCCGCGCGCGACCGTCGCGAATCACGAACACGATCCAGCCATCCCCCTCTCGCACCAGGCATCCCACCGGCACGGTGACCACTCGCGGCGCCTCCCAGACGATCACGCGCACGTCGACCCGGTAGTGATCGCCGAGCACCACGCCGGCCGGCAGCGGGTCGAGTGAGACCACCACGTTGACCCGCTGCTCCTCGACGCCCAGTGCGGAGACCTTGGTGAAGCCGCCGGGCTCGACGCGCCGGACGCGCCCCTGCAGCGGCGTCGCCCCGCCCCAGCCCTCGATCAGTGCCCGCTGTCCGGCGGCGATGTGCACGGCATCGGTCGAGAGGAAATCGGCCACGACCTCCAGTTGCGTGACGTTGCCGATCTCGAGCAGCGGCTCGCCCTGCGGCACGACGGACTCGCTCTCGCGGAGCCGGCGCAGCACCAGGCCATCGACCGGGGCACGCACCTCGATGGCCCGGGCGGCGGCCGCGTTGGCGGGCGCCAGGGCAGCCCGCACCTGCCGCAGGTCGGCCTCCGCGCCGACCACGCGCTCGCGCGCCACCGCCATCGCCTGTCGCGCCGTGGCCGCGGCGACCTCGACGGCCTCGGCACGCTCACCCGACACGGCGCCTGCCGCGAGCAGCCGACGTACCCGCGCCAGTTCACGATCGGCCTGCTCGACCTGCACGCGCATGCGTGCCTCCTCGGCGCCCGCTGCCCGCACGGCCGCCTGCGCCGCGCCCAGTCGGGCGCCGAGCTCGGCGCGGGTCCGCTCGTCGAGCAGCGAGGCCGGCGCGGGCTGCAGCGTCGCGACGACGGCGCCCGCCCGCACGGGCTCACCCGGCTCGAGGCCGATCCGCAGCACGCGGCCCGCAACCGGCGCCGACACCACGTAGCGGTCGCGCACGCGGGTCTCGCCATCCTCGTCGACCGTGACGACAAGTGGGCCGGTCGACGCGATCGCGCTTTCCACGGGCAGCGGGCGCGGGCGCAGGCTCCACGCCGCCAGCGCCACCAGCAGCGTCGCGGCGAGGATCAACACCAGGCGACGAACGAGGCGGGCGCGGGGCACGGCCATGTCGACACTCTACTCCCGGGTCTTGAGCACACCCACCAGGTCGAGGTGATCGAGTTGCCGACGCACGACGAGCCCCGACAGCGCCGAGGCGGCGATTGCCACGGCGGCCGCGATCGCGAACGTGCGTGGGGCCACCGCCAGCGGGAAGCGATACATCTCGGTCTGGAACGCCGTCACCACCACCCAGGCCAGTCCGTACCCGATCAGCAGGCCGATCGGCACGGCCAGCAGCGTCACGACCGCCAGCTCGCCGAGCAGGATGGCGGAGATCTCGCCGCGCGTGAAGCCGAGCACGCGCAAGCTCGCCAGCTCGCGGCTGCGCTCCGACAACGACACCCGCGCGGCGTTGTAGGCGACCCCGAACGCGATGATGCCGGCAAAGAGGACGTTGAAGGCGATCATCACGCCCATCGTCTCGCCCAGGGTCTTGTCGAAGCTCTCCACCATCGCCTCGGTGAGCGCCACGCCGGCAACGGCCGGCAGCACCTTGAGTCGGCGATGCAGGATCGCGGCCTGCTGCGGATCGACCCGCAGGTGCGCGCCGGAGACGACGGGCCCCTCGCCGGCGAGAGCGGCCAGCGCCTGCTGTGACATGTACGCCGAGAGGCCGAGATACTCGTCGACCACGCCGGCCACGGGGACGACGGCGCGCCGGCGGCGCCCCTCGAGCAGTTCCACGTCGAGTCCATCGCCGGCACGCACCTGCAACGCGTCGGCGAGGGCTCGCGACAGCACCAGCCCGGCGACCGGCACCTGGCGCACGTGCCCCGACACGTCGACCACCCGGTGGAGCATCGGGTCGGCAGGCAGCCCGGTGATGGCCACCTGCCGTGACCGCTGCGCCGCGTGCAGTCGTGCCGCCACGACGCGCATCGGCTCGAGGGCGACCACGCCAGGCAGGCGCGCGAGGTCGTGCAGCGCCTGCGCGCCGCGCGGCTCGACGAGCGCGACGGTGACGTCCTGCCGCTGCACGAGGTCGAACTGCACGCGGATCATCTCCGCCATCGCATCGACGAAGAACAGGCCGACGACCAGCAGGGCGGCCGAGAGGGCCACGCCGATGATGGAGGTGGCCGCGCGGAGCGGTTGCCGCTCCAGGTTGCGCACCACCATGCGCGCCGCGGGTCCGAGCCAGGCCCCCAGGCCGAGGCGTTCCACCAGGCTGGCCCGGTAGCGGGCCGGCGGCTCGGGTCGCATCGCCTCGGCCGGCGGCAGCCGCACTGCCCGCCTCACCGCGCCGAGGGCGCCGAGCGCCGAGGCCACGAGGCTGATGGCCACGGCGGCCGCGGCCACCGCTGGCGGCATCCGGTACAGCAGAATCGGGAAGCGGAAGTAGTCGTTGTACATCCCGATGATGCCGCCGCCCATCCACGCGCCCGCCACCAGGCCCGTCACGCTGGCGCCGGCACCGACGACGAGGCTCCACGTCACGTAGTGCCAGCCGAGCGCGCCGCTCGAGTACCCCAGCGCCTTGAGCGCGGCGATCTGCTCGCGCTGCACCGCGACGATGCGCGTCAGCACCACGTTGAGCAGGAAGGCCGCCACCGCGAGGAATATCGCCGGCACGATCAGTCCGAAGCCGCGCAGCTGATCGAGCTCGTTGCTCAGCGACCAGTTCGAGATCTGGAGACGGCTCGGGATGGCGCCGAGCCCGCCCCACGGGCGCAGGATGTCGTCGACGGCCGCCAGCACCGCCGGCTCGGAGGCGCCGGGAGCGAGCGCCATCGTCACGTCGTTGAACGCGCCTTCCATATCGAAGGCGGCGCCGAGGGCCTCGCGCGCCATCCAGATGATGCCGAAGCGCGATGCGTCGGGGATCACGTCACCGGGCCTGACCGTGTAGACGTACTCCGGAGACAGCGCCACGCCGACCACCTGCAGCGGCCGTCGACGGCCGTTGATCAGCGCCGGCACGATGCTGCCCGGACCGAGGCGGTGCGCCAGTGCGAAGCCCTCCGAGACGAGCACCTCGTCGGGCCTGCCGGGCTCCGGGTAGCGGCCCCGCCGCAGGAACACGTCGTCGAGCACCGGCACATGCGGCACGGGAATCGAGACGAGGCGTCCGGTGGCCGGCTCCACGAGCGTCGGCAGGTCGAGCGTCACGTCGGCGACGACGCGCAGGTCGACGCGGGCCACGCCGGCAATCCCCTCGAGGCGGCTGCGCAGGCTCAGTGGCGCACGGCGCACCGTCGCGAAGACGTCGGCGAAGCGATAACGCTCGTAGTAGGCCTGCTGGGTGAGCTGCAGCGAGGCGAAGGTCGAGAGGTACGCCACGAACATCGCCAGGCCGACCGCCATCACCGCGCCGATGGCGATCGCCTGGCCCCGCAGGCGCCAGAGATCCCGCAACAGCTTCCGGTCGAGGGCGCGCAGCATCGGCGGTCACCAGGAGAGGTCGCGTGGCGCGACCCGGGACGCCTGGACGCGGACGGACGTGACGCGGCCGTCGGCCAGCGACACCACGCGGTCGGCCATCGCCGCGACACCGGCGTTGTGCGTGATGACGGCGGTGGTCGTCCCCAACTCCCGGTTCACCCGATCGATGGCCTCGAGCACGAGCACGCCGGTGGCGCTGTCGAGGGCACCCGTCGGCTCGTCGCAGAGGAGCACCTCGGGGCGCTTGGCGATGGCGCGGGCGATCGCGACGCGCTGCTGCTCGCCTCCGGACAGCTGCGACGGGAAGTGATCCAGCCGCGCGCCGAGCCCGACGAGGCCGAGGGCGTCCTCCGGGGCCATCGGGTCGCGCGCGATGTCGGTGACCAGCGCGACGTTCTCGCGCGCGGTGAGGCTCGGGATCAGGTTGTAGAACTGGAAGACGAAGCCGACGTGATCGCGGCGATACTCGGTCAGCGCGCGGTCGTCGGCCGAGGTCAGGACGTGATCGCGGTACACGACTTCGCCCGACGAGGGCACGTCGAGGCCACCGAGGATGTTCAGCAGCGTCGACTTGCCGCTGCCCGACGGTCCGAGCAGCACCAGCAACTCGGACTCGTACAGATCGAGGTCGACGCCGGCCAGCGCCCGCACCTCGACCTCGCCCATGCGGTAGATCTTGGTGAGCCCGCGAGCGCGGAAGACCACCGGGGGCTCCGGCGACGCCGCCATACGGCCCAGCATAGTGCAGCACGGGCACCGTGGCGCGACGTTCGCGCTTCCCGCGTCCGGCGTCCGGCGTCCGGCGTCCGGCGTCCGGCGTCCGGCGTCCGGCGTCCGGCGTCAAACGTCAAACGTCAAACGTCAAACGTCATTTCAGCTTCCCCCCCGTGGCCCACGCGCTCATGAACCTGGCGAGGTCCTCGCCGATGCTGCGCGAGTCGCTCATCAGCTTGCCCAGCGAGTCGCCGCCGCCCATGCCCATCGAGCCGATGCGCCGCTGCTGGAACGTCGCCAGCGTCTTGCCGGACGCGTCCTTCACCTCGCCGGCGACTTCCACCGCGGACTTGCCGGCGCCGAAGCCGGCGAAGTAGCGCTTGGCCCGGCTCCCGGGATCGAGCTTCAGGAAGCGACCACTCAACACCAACGCGCCGGCGGGCGGCGCCTCGCCGGCCTTCAGCGCCACGACGTCCTTGAAGCCGCCGCTCGCCTTCAGCGCCGCCACGAAGCGTTCGGCCAGCACGCGCGGGCCCTCCGACTGCATCGTCCGGGCCTCCTCCTGGCGGGCCTGCTTGCCGTCCTTGCCGCCGGTGCCGAGGTCGGTGGCCGACGTATCGAACGGCGCGATGGCGACCGTCGCGCCCGCGGCGCCCTCCGGCGCGGCGACGAACAACTCGATGCGGTCGAGCACCCCGTCCTCGACGACACGGACGGGAGCCTGGGCGGAGACCAGCGAGCCGGCGAGGGCCAGCGTGGCGACGGCGAGCGACCTGGTGGGCATGGACAGCGCCTCCCTGATTGGCGGTACCTGGAGACAAGAACGTGGCGGCGTGACGGGGCGCACAGCCGGACAGCGGCGCCCGGGGGATGGCGGAGAATTCCGCAACCCCTCGGGAACCCTTCCCCACTTATGTCGGGCACGCATGCATTCCATGCGGAATCGGCGGCTTCCGGCGCAAGCGCCCACGGCACGCGTGTTGCCATCAGGGGAGCGGAGCTTGCTCTTTCATTCCGCCGAGGTTCCCATCATGACTTTCGCCATCACTCGTCCCAGGCTGCTCGCCACGCTGACCGTGACCGCCTTGCTGGTCGCCGGCCTCGCGTCCGCGCAGGAATCCCCCGTTGTCGTCTCCAGCGCCAAGGTGACGATCTCCGGCACGTCCACCGTCCTCGACTGGAGCGCCACGACCAACGAGGCGCAGACCCGCAACGTGAAGGTCACCCGGGACCTCCCCGGTGGCGACTTCTTCTGGGTCGGCGTCATCCAGCCCGGGGCCGTCGAGTCCTTCGAGGTGGTGGTGCCCATCGCCGCCCTGAAGTCGGACCGCGACAACTTCACCGCCGACATGCACGTGGCGCTGAAGGCCGATCAGTACCCCGACATCGTGTTCACGCTGTCGCGCATGGAGAAGAAGCCCGGCGGCGCGAAGGCGTTCGGCATGCTCAAGGTGGCCGGCGTCGAGAAGGAAGTCATGCTGCCGCTGGTGACCAGCCTGCGCAACGGCAAGCTGCTGGTGCTGGGCAGCGTCGATCTGGACATGACCGACTTCGGGATCACCCCGCCGACCGCGATGATGGGCATGCTGAAGACCGACCCGAAGGTCACGATCAAGTTCGAGACCGTGCTCGCGAAGCCGACGACGTAGGGGCAAGGGTAGAAGGGTAGAAGGGTAGAAGGGTAGAAGGCAGAGCGGGAAGGTAGAAGGAACAGAAGGTAGAAAAAGGTAGAAGGGTAGACGTCCTCACGTTCCGCCTTCGTCCTTCCCGCCCTGCCTTCTGCTCTTCTGCTCTTCTCTCGGCAGCAGCAGCGTGAACACCGTGCCCCCCTCCGGCGGGCACGCCACCGTGAGTGCGCCGCCGTGCAGTTCCGCGGTGCGCTGCGCGATCGGCAGCCCCAGCCCGCCGCCGCGGGCCTTGGTCGTGAAGAACGGCTCGAACACCTGCTCGCGGATCTCGGCCGGGATGCCGGGGCCCGTGTCGCGCACCTGCACTTCCACCATGCCGCCGGGGCGCGCCGCTGTCGTCACCGTGATCCGGCCCGCGCCCTGCAGCGCCTGCGCCGCGTTCAGCACCAAATTGAGCAGCGTGGCCCGCGTCAGGTCGGGGTCGGCGTGCACGCTCAACGGCTCGCCCGCCGCCTCGAACGCGACCCCGCTGCCCGCCGGGTCCTGCGCAACGGTCGCGAACACGTCGCGGATCACGGGCCCGAGTTCGAGCGTGGACGGGCGCGGCGGGCGCGGCCGGGCGAACAGCAGCAGGTCGTTCAGCAGGTCGTTGAGCGACTCGGTGCGGGTGAGGATTTCCTGCATCACGCCGCGCTCGGGATCGTCCTCCGCGCGCCGACGCATCAGCACCTGCATCGCGCCGCGGATCCCGGCCAGGGGATTGCGCACCTCGTGCGCCAGGACTGCCGCCATCTGCCCGACGCGCGCCAGCGCGGCCTGGTGCGTGATGGTGTCCTCCGCGAGCTTGCGGGCCGTGATGTCGGCACGGATGGCGATGTACTGGTACGGCTTGCCCGCCTCGTTCATGAAGGGAACGATGGTCGTGTCGACCCAGTAGTAGTGCCCGTCCTTGGACCTGTTGCGGATCTCGCCGTTCCACACCGCGCCCCGCGCCACCGTCCGCCAGAGATTGCGGATGAACTCGGGCGGGTGATAGCCCGAGTTGATGATGCGGTGGTCCTGCCCGAGCAGTTCCTCGCGCGAGTAGCCGGAGATCTCGGTGAACTTGTCGTTCACGTAGGTGATCCGGCCCTGCACGTCGGTGATCGCCACGATCGCCGCGGCGTCGAGCGCGCGCTTGAAGTCGCCGAGTTGCTCGAGGTGCGCCTCGGCCTGCCGCTCGAGGATCACGAACCGGCGCACCACGATGGCCGTGATACCGAACACGAGGATCATCAGCGGGTGGTTGATCACCACGCCCGGAGGCACGTCGGCGCCCCACCCGGCGGCCAGGTCGAACAGCACCAGCAGGGACGCGCCCGCGGCCGCCACGAGCGGATAGGCCAGCCAGGGCGTCCACAACCCCAGCAGGATCACGCCGACGTACAGCATGCCGACCGCGGCGCCGACCGGCGCCTCGTAGTCGACGCTGAAGATGAGGGCCGCGAGCAGCAGGCCGAGCAGCGGCAGGGTGCTCGCACGCGAGGAGGTGAGGCGTCGGAAGGTGTTCGACACGCGGGTCGATGCTAACCCAGGGCTTGCGGCTCGGGGTTCGGCCTCGGGCCTCGGGCCTCGCGGCTCAGGGCTCAGGGCTCAGAGAGCACGCGGGCAGAGCAGGACGGTCTCCGATCGCGCCGTAGGCCGCTCAGCGCGGCGACGAGGGGAGCGGGGCGTTGGTGGCGGGCGGGCTGGACACCGGGCGTCCGTCGCGCACGCGGGCCGACCAGAAATGGCCGCAATCGCACGCGTACCAGGCGATCGTGAGGGTGCTGCCGGCCAATGGCGGCACCCGCGACTGCCCGCACGACGGGCAGGGCATCGCGAGGCTGTCGAGGCGCTTGCCGGCACTCATGCCCGGACCCTGAGCAACACACGTGCCGACTGCCAGACGGCTGAAAACAGGCGCCGGGCGCGCGGAACGCTCCGACGCGGAGAGGGAGGCGCCGAACTCTCTCGCAGCGAGGTGGGGAAATCCCCGCGAGGTCAGGCCGTCGTCTTGCCCAGCGAGAACTTCTCGATGCGATACCGGATCTGGTCGCGGTTGAGCCCGAGCAGGGCCGCGGCGCGCGTCTGGTTGCCGGCCGCCCGCTCGAGCGCCTGCACCACGAGGCTCCGCTCGAGTTCCTCGAGGTTCACGCCTTCGGCCGGCAGCGCAAGGCCTGAGGCCACCGGCACGGCCCCCGACAGCGCCGGGAAATCCACCGGCTCGAGCCAGGGACCGTCCGAGAGCAGCATCGCGCGCTCGACGGCGTTGCGCAGTTCGCGGATGTTGCCCGGCCAGCCGTAATGCTGCATCGCCTTGAGCGCCGCCGGCGACGCGCCACGCACGGCCTTGCGGAACTCGCGGTTGAACTGGTCGACGTAGAAGGTGACCAGCGCCGGCACGTCCTCGAGGTGCGACCGCAGCGCGGGCAGCTCGATCGGCAGCACGTTGAGCCGGTAATAGAGATCGGACCGGAAGTGTCCGCCCTTCACCTGCTCCTCGAGGTTGCGGTTGGTGGCGGCGATGATGCGCACGTCGACGCGCACGTCGTGCTGGCCCCCGACGCGCTTGAAGGCCTTCTCCTCGAGCACGCGCAGCAGCTTGGCCTGCAGCGCCGGCACCATCTCGCCGATTTCATCGAGGAAGACCGTGCCGCCGTCGGCCGACTCCAGCAGCCCGCGCTTCTGCTGTCGCGCGTCGGTGAAGGCGCCGCGCTCGTGCCCGAACAGCTCGCTCTCGAGCAGCGTCTCCGGTATCGCCGAGCACGTGATGTTCACGAAGGGCCGGTGCGACCGGTCGCTGTTGAAGTGCAGCACCTTGGCCGCCAGGTCCTTGCCCGTGCCACTCTCGCCGGTGAGCAGCACGGTCGACGCCGGGCTGGTGGCGACCTTCTTCAGCAGCGCCTTGACCTCCACCATCTTCGGCGAGTCGCCGACGATGCGCTCGGGCGAGTACGGCTGCGCCTTCTCGGCGCGCAGGTTGCGCACCTCGCGCCGCAGCTGCGTCGTCTCGAGCGCCTTGGCGACGAGATCGGACACCGCATCGACGTTGAACGGCTTGTTGGCGACGTGGTACGCGCCCGTCTTCATCGCCTCGACGGCGGTGTCGACGGTGGCATAGGCGGTCAGCAGGATGACGACGATGTCGGGGTCGTACTCCTTGATCTGGCGCAGGACCGTGACCCCGTCGATGTCGGGAAGCTTGTAGTCGAGCAGCACGAGGTCGATCCCCTCGTGCACCTTGTCGATCGCCTCCTGCCCCGTCGCCGCTTCGACGACCCGCAGCCCGTCGGCCTGCAGGCGCTCGGAGAGCGACCACCGGATCAGTTGCTCATCGTCCGCGACGAGAATCGTGGCCATGCACGGCGAAGTATACCGGCCTTCGTCACCCGGCCTTCCGGCCTCGCGACATTCCGGCATCGCGGCATTGCCGCGCGCCCGTTCAGCGCGCGGCCAGCGTCACCGTCGCGCTCACCTTCTTCCCCTCGTGCTCGAACACGATCGGCACCGCCTGGCCGGGCGCCAGCGTCTTGAGCACGTCGGAGTAGGCCGAGAGCGAGGCCAGCGGCTTGCCGGCCATCTCCACGAGCACGTCACCGGCCTTCATCCCGGCCTGCTCGGCGGGAGACCCGGGCACCAGGCCCGAGGCCTTGACGCCCGGACCGGCGAAGGCGAAGTCGGGGACGACGCCGAAGCCGGCCCGGCGGGGGCCCGCCGACGCGGGCGCCGCGGCCGTCGCCGGCGCCCCGGCAGTCGGAGTGATGGTGATCGTCAACGGCTCCGGGCGCTCGGCCAGGTAGGCCACCGCCTCACGCGCCACCGTCGCCACGCGCACCAGGCCGGGCACGTCGACCTTGTCGGCCGTGTCGCCAGGCCGGTGGTAGTCGACGTGCGGCGGCGTGAACAACTGCACGGCCGGAATGCCCCTGGCGATGAAGCTCGCCTGGTCCGACGACTCGAGGCCCTGCTGTGCCATCTGCGTCTGGATGCCCGTGACGAAACCGATGCCGCGGAACACGTGCGGCCACTCCGTCGCGGTGCCGCTGCCGATGACCCCGAGGGGCGTCGTGCCGAGCCGGCCGACGCTGTCGATGTTCAGCGCGGCCCGGATGCCTTCACGCGGGCGGACAGGGTGCTCGACGTAGTGCTTCGATCCGAGCATGCCCGCCTCCTCTCCCGACACGGCCACGAACACGACCGTCCGGCGCGGCGCCCCGGCCGCCGCCATCACCTTGGCCAGTTCGATCAGCACCGCCACCCCGCTCGCGTTGTCGTCGGCGCCCGGATGCAGCCTGTTCTCGTCACCGGCGCGCGGATCCGGCCAGCCCATGCCGAGGTGGTCGTAGTGCGCCGTGACGACCACGGACTGGTCCTTCATGGCCGGATCGCTGCCGGCGAGCACGCCGATGATGTTGACCAGCGTCGCAGGCGCACCTGATGGCGATCGCGCCGCCGAGAACGGCTGCCGGTAGCTGCCGTCGGACATCCCGGGCGACAGGCCCGCCGCCTTGAACTGCGCCTCGACGTACTCGGCGGCCTCGTCGAGGCCAGGCGTACCGATGCCACGCCCGGTGTACGCCGCGGACGCGAGCGTGTCGACGTGCCCCTTCAGCGCCGTCTCCGAGAACACCGCCGGCAGCGCCGCGAGCGGGGCACGCCCGAGCGACAGCGGCGGAACCGGCGCGGCCTTCGCGGCAGCGCCGCGGAGGTCGACCGACAGCGGCGAGTCCGACGCCTGCCACTGGCCCTTCAGCACGTTGGTGGGCTCGGCCCCTTCGAACCCGAGGTACGAGTACTTGCCATAGTGGGGCAGCTTGCGTCCCAGGCCGGGCATCGCGTCGACGCGATCGGCAACGATCCAGCCGAGCGCGTGGTTCGGGCTCGCCGGGTGGCGCCGCACGACGATGGCGGCGTGATCCCGGCCGGCCATCGTCTGGCCGTCGATCACGAACCGGGTGGCGTCGACGCGCACCGACTTGCCGTCGACCAGCGCCTTGGCGAACCGGTTGTCGCGCCCCAGCAGCCACACCGAGCGATCGGCGGGCAGCGCCTTGACCTCCGTGTCGAGCACGATGCGCGGGGCGTGGGCCGGGGCCTTCCAGCCCTCCACCATGGCGCGGTAGGCGGCGATGCGAGCCGCGGAGTCCTTCGCGGCAATCACGACCAGCGGCGCGGCGTCGCCGAAGATCTGTCCGAGCGAGGGCGGCGTCTCGCGCGCATCGAGACGGCGGAACAAATCAAAGGCGGGATCGACGTGCAGCGCGAGCGGCGTCGCCCCCATCTCGACGCGGAACGCGAAGTCCCTGCCCGTGACCGGCAGCGTCGTCTCGACGGGCTTGCCGTCGGTCTGGATGACGAGCGGCACGTCGAGCGCGAACGGCTCGCCCGGCTGCACCTGCGAGACACGCCCCTCGACGACGTGCGAGATGCCCTGACGGGTCACCTTCACGTCGCTGAGCGCGAGCGTCGGCGCACCGGTGCGCGCGGTCCAGTCCCCGAAGAACCGCGCCAGGTCGCGCCCGCTCACCGCCTCCATCGTCTTCCGCACATCGTCGAACGACGCGCGCTTGCCGCGGAAGTCGCGGTAGAAGCGCGCGAGGAAGGTGCGGAACTGCTCGTCGCCGACCAGGCGCCGCAGCATGTGGAAGCCCATCATCGTGCGGCCGTAGCCGATGGCCTCGGTGGCGGCGCTGTGGCGGCCGCGGAACTGCGTGAGCGGAAAGTCCTGCGACGTCGAGACGTAGTCGCGGTACTTCTGCAGCGTCGAGCGGCGGTAGGTGGCGTCCTCGCTCCGCTGTTCCTGCATCAGGTGGTCGGCGATGTAGGCGGTGAGGCCCTCGCACCAGTTGCCGCCCGTCTCGTCGACGAACACGGAGTTGCCCCACCAGTTGTGCAGGATCTCGTGCGGATACGACGAGGTCAGGATGAACGGGAACCTGATGATCTGCGGCCCCAGCAGCGTGAAGGACGGCATGCCGTAGCCGGTCTCCCAGAAGTTCTCGACCAGCGCGAACTTGCCGTAGGGGTACGGGCCGATGAGGCCGCGGTACATCTCGAGGTACTGCGCGGTGGCCGCGAGGTACTTCTGCGCGAGCGCGTTGTCGTCCTCGTGCAGGTAGACCTGCGCCTCGACGGCGCCGGCCGCCTGCGTGGTGAGCCGGAGCGGGCCGCCCACCAGGTGCACCTGGTCCACCGGCGCCTTCGACGCCCAGCGGGCGCGGCCGTCGGCGTCGCGCGAGGTGCCTTCCCCCTCGGCCACGACGCGCCAGCCGTCGGGCTGCGCGATCACCGCCTCGAACGTGACCAGTGCCCTCCCGACCAGCGGGTACCAGCCGCTGGCGCCCGGCAGGTAGACCCCCTCCTTCGAGAGCAGCCCCGGCGTCGAGCGGAAGCCGCGCGTGTACTCCTCGCGCGCATCCGAGAGCGCGAAGTCGAACACGCCCTCGTACTCGACGTGGAAGGCCGCGCCCGGCATCGGCAATTGCACGCGATACCGCTTGATCGCCGGCGCCTTCTGCATCTCCCCGCCCTCGATGTCGCCGAGCCAGGCGACGTCGCCGAGCGGCACCTCGACTGCCGCCGGTTCGGCCTTCGAGATGCGCAGACGGGCATGCAACAGGAACTCGACCTCGCGCCGGCCGCCATCGGCCGTGACGTCGGCGCGCACGGCGACCCGCCCGGTCGCCGGGTCGAGCGCGACGTCGAGCTTCTCGTGGACGCGCTCCTGGGCGGCGGCGGGTGCGGCCGCCCCACATACGGCGGCGAGGCTCAGGAGGACGCGGGACGTGAGGTGCGAAACGCCGGGCAATCGCATGCCCAGCATGTTCGCATGCGAAACACGGCAGTCGGGAGTGGGTCAGACGGCAGGCGGCCGGCTGCGGTCGGCAGGGCCTCTCCTAGCCCGCCTCGGCGGCGAACTCGGCGACGAGCGGGAAATGATCGGAGCCGCGGGCAGCCGTGTCGCTGCTCACCACCTCGCACGCCGTGAGCGTCGCGACGCCCGGGGACGGCAGGAACACGTAATCGAGTCGGATGTGGGGCTGCCAGGTCGGGAAGGTGAACCCGGTCTCCCCGGGCCTGGCCACACGGTACCCGTCGGCGTAGCCGGCGTCGAGCACCTGCTGGATGGTCCGCCAGCGGATGTGGCCGCCACTCATCCAGATGAAGGGCCGCAGCCGCAGCGGCAGGCGCTGCACGTCGAGCCACTCGCCCGGGGCGAGCGTGTTGAAATCGCCAGCCAGGACGTGGAAACCGCTGGCGCGGGCCGCCACCGTCCGCAACAGCGCGCGCACCTCGTGCACGCGTCGCCGCTCGGTCCACGCGGCGTGGACGGCACTGAGGTGCACGCCGAAGAGGTGCGGGCCCCCACCGCCGGGCACCAGCTCGAGGAAGGCGTGGCGCGACACCCGTGGGCGGTGCCACGCCACTTCTCGCACCGGCACGCGGGCCAGGAAGCCGAGCGACTGGCGGTGCGACGTCCCCCACTGCACCATCCCGGTGCGGTGCGCGAGGTGCTCGACGACGACAGGGTCGGTGGCCTCCTGAAGGAGCACGACGTCGGCCTTCAGCGCCGCGAGCGTCGCGACGATGGCGTCCTCGCGCCCGCGGCCACCCTCGCGGATGTTCCATGTCACCAGCCGAAATGGCGTCACGCCGGCGCCTCGTCGTCTCCGATGAGCGTGAGGTAGGGCTGCCCGATGAGTTCGCCACGCAGGTACAGCACCCAGTCCCTCGACGCCTGCACGTTCACCGGATGACCGGCCAGGTCCGTCAGCGCCTCGCGCAGGTCCTTGAGGGCCGGCGCGATGTCGGGATCTTCCTCCCCCATCGGCCGCGTGTGCACGCCAGGGACGTAGAAACCTGACAGGTTGTACGCCCCGAGGACGTCGGCCCCGACCAGCGTCAGGTCGACGTCGCTGGTGCCGGGCCCGTCGGCGTCGAAGGGCGCCTGGTCCTTCCAGCGGATGCCCGTGATGGCGCTGCCCCGGACCACCGCGCGGGTGCGGGGCGGGACCACGGCGAGGATGGCCTGTCGAAAGGCCTCGAACCGCTGCTCGTCGCCATCGAACACCAGCCTCACGAACGTCTCGCGCTTCTCGCTTTCGGTGAGCCCGCCCTGCGGACGGTCCAGTTCGGGGTTCTCTGCCGGATCGGGGCTATCGAAGGACATGCCATGGCCTCAGCAAGGGCCGCGCCAGCCCGCCACGGCCTCGCAGGAGTCATGCCACTCCCCCACTTGCCGATAGCCCGACAGGAGGGAGTCCGCACCATGCCCACGGTCGCCACGCTGTCGCTGATGATCCAGCGGCTGCGACAGTCGAGAAGCGGGGTCCTGGCCACCGCCGTGGTTGCAGGGATGTGCGGACTGGTGGTCAGCCTGATGGCGGCCCGCTGGAACGCTGCCGCGATCGACGCGACCGCGCGGGCGCGCTTCGATCAGCTCGCCGAGCGGATCAGGACCGACGTCGCGCAGCGCTTCCGGCAGCCACTGTACGGGATGCAGGGCGCCGTCGCGGCCTTCGCGATGGCCGACCACGAGATCGACCGCGGCGGGTTCCGGCGCTATGTCGCCGCGCACGACATGGCGGCAGAGTTCCCCGGCGTCCGCGGTTTCGGCTTCGTCGCCCGCGTGGAGCGGAGCCGCCTGCCAGCGTTCGTGGCGGCGCAACGCGCCGACAACGGCGAGGGCTTCGCGGTGCGGACCTCGGGACGCGCGGCCGACCTGCTGGTGATCATCCACGTCGAGCCGTTCGAGGCGAATCGGGCAGCGTGGGGGTTCGACATCGGCAGCGAGCTGTTCCGTCGGCAGGCGGCCGAACGGGCGATCGACACCGGCGCGCCGGCCATGACCCAGCGCATCACGCTCGTGCAGGACGACTCCCGGGGACCCGGCTACCTGTTCCTGGTGCCGGTCTATCGCGGCCAGCCCACGACGGTGGCGGAACGCCGCCGGCAGTTGGTCGGCCTGGTGTATGCCCCGCTGGTCGCCCAGGAGCTGATGCACGGCGTGGCCGACAGCGCCGACGGGCTCATCGACTTCGAGCTGTTCGACGGCGAGTCACTGTCGGCCGAGTCGGTGGTGTACGACGCCAACCGGCGGCTTGCCGGCGTGACCGGCTACATCGACGACGCTCACTACGCACAGAGCTGGTTCACGTCGGTCGAGCCGGTCGACGTCGGTGGACATCGCCTGATGGTGCGGACCAGCACCACGCCGGCCTTCGATGCCACCATCGGCCACTCCGGCCCCTGGATCGTCGGCGTCGGCGGCCTGATCCTCAGCGGCTTCCTCGGCGCCACGATCTGGCTCCTCGGCATGGCCCGCGTGCGGGCGCAGTCGCTCGCCCACGCCATGACCGCGGAGCTGCGCGCCCAGACCGCCGTCGCCGAGGGCGCGCTGCGCGACGTCGAGAAGCAGACCGCCCTGGCCAACGAGATGGCGCACCGCGCCGAGCAGGCCAGTCGCGCCAAGAGCGAGTTCCTCGCCAACATGAGCCACGAGATCCGGACGCCGATGAACGGCGTCATCGGGATGACGCGGCTGCTGCTCGACTCGGACCTGCAACCCGAGCAGCGGCGCTTCGCCGAGGTCGTGCGCGGCAGCGGCGAGGCTCTGCTCGTCCTGCTCAACGACATCCTCGACTTCTCGAAGATCGAGGCCGGCCGGCTCGAGCTCGAGCACATCGCCTTCGACCTCGAGGATCTGCTCGACGACTTCGCCGCGGCGATGGGCGTGAAGGCCGAGGAGAAGCGCCTCGCGCTCATCCACGTGACCTCGCCCGACGTGCCGCGACGGGTGACCGGCGACCCGGGGCGCCTGCGGCAGGTGCTGACCAACTTCATGGGCAACGCCATCAAGTTCACGACCGAGGGCGAGGTGGTCCTGCGCACCACCGTCGACACGGCGGCCGACGGCTCGGTGCAGCTGCGCTTCAGCGTGCGCGACACCGGCATCGGCATTCCGGCCGACAAGATCGACCGGCTGTTCCACGTCTTCTCGCAGGTGGACGCCTCCACGACGCGTCGCTTCGGGGGCACGGGCCTCGGCCTGGCGATCTCGCGCCAGTTGGTCGAGCTGATGGGCGGCACGGTGGGGGTCCGGAGCACGCCGGGCGTCGGCTCGGAGTTCTGGTTCACGGCCCGCCTCGGCATGGAGGCGACCCAGCCGGCCCGCGACGACACGTCGCTCGACGGCCTGCGCGTGCTGGTGGCCGAAGGCAACGCGACCACGCGCCACGCCATCGCGGCGGTCCTGCAGGCTCGTGGAGCGCAGGTGGTCACGGCGAGCACGGCCGAGGCCTGCGCCGCCGCCATGGCGAGGACCACGCCGGTCCAGGTCGCCGTGGTCGACGCGCACCTGGCGCCAGAGGGCGACGTGATCGCGTTGACGCGACCCTTCGCCGAACTGGCGCTGCCCGTGGTGCTCGTGACGTCGATGGCCGAGCACGCCGAGGCGCGTCGCGCGCGCACGCCGGGGGTGTTCGAGTGGCTGACCCGCCCGTTGCGGACGCGTGAGCTGGTAACGGCGGTGGTCCGCGCGCGCGCCGGCGAGGCGGCAGCCCAGGGGCCCGAGGGGCGCGACGGCCGCGAGGGGCGCGAGGGGCGCGAATCGGGTGACCACCCGGCGACGCCCGCCGCCACCGCGGGCCCCGCGCGCATCCTGCTGGCCGAAGACAACTTCGTGAACCAGAAGGTGGCGCTGGCGATGCTCACGCGCCTCGGGCTGACCGCCGACGTGGTCGGCACCGGCGCGGCGGCCATCGAGGCGCTGAAGGCCCGCCCCTACGAACTCGTGCTGATGGACATGCACATGCCGGAGCTCGACGGCCTGCAGGCGACCATCCGGATCCGACAGGGACAAGCGGGCGACGTGCGGGCGGCGGTCCCGATCATCGCGATGACGGCCAGCGCGCTGCCGAGCGACCAGGCCCTGTGCCTCGAAGCCGGCATGAACGAGTTCGTCACCAAGCCGGTGGCGCTCGAGGCCCTGGCCCAGGTGCTGCGCCGCTGGCTCAGCGAGACACCAGCGGCGGCGTAGGACGGCTCACGGCAGCGGGAAGTCCCGCGGGACGCGCACGACGACCGTGCCGGCGACCTTGTCGTGCCACGCCTGGCGGTACTCGTCGCGCAGGATCCACAGGGCGCCGAGTCCGAAGATCGCCAGCGAGAAGATCCCCACCAGCCCGCGTACCAGCGCGTCCACCAGGCGCAGCGGCGCGCCGTCGACGCGCGCCACGCGCACCTGGCAGATGATGCCGCCGACCGTCGTGGCCTTCCACGTCCAGAACGCCACGTGATAGGCCAGCAGGCAGGGCAGGAACACGTCGGAGTCGACGTGGAACATCGCCAGCGTCACCGCCACCAGCAGCACGTCGAGCGCGAAGGCCGCCGCCCGCTCGGCGAACGAGGCGCGGGGGTAGGCCAGCAGCGCGCGCCCATCGGCGGAGGCGTCGACCGGCGCCGTCACGGGCGGCAGGCCACCCGCGAAGGCCGGCGCCGGCATGCCGAACGTGTCAGCCGGCGCTGACGAGTGCAGCGGCATGCCGAGGCCGTCGGCCGGTGCGTCGGCGCGCAACGAGGCCTCGGCCGGCGTCGGCGGCACCGCCGGAGGCGCCGTCGGCGGCACCACGGGCGGCACCGGGCGCGGCGCCTTCGGGGCCGCCGGGTTCTCGCGGCGGTAGGCCCGGACGAACGCCAGCATCGCCGCGCCGAGCCCGAGCACGCCGGTGAGGCCGAACACGACCAGGCCGAGCAGCGGGATCATGTAGGCGATGGTGATCACCACGGCGCCGATCGCCAGCGACCGCGTCGCCTCGAGGCGGCTGTCGGGATCGTCCTGCGGGAACAGGCGGGTGCCGATCCAGCGCGCCACGGCGATGCGCCCGACAATCCAGGCGATCACCAGCCCGGCAAAGAGCACCGGCAGCGCCGCCAGCCCGATGACGGTGACCGCGAGCAGCGTCGCAATCGGTCCGGTCAGCAGGAGCACGAGCACACCGGCGAGGAACGTGCTCACGGGACGCTCGGCGATCATGCCGGTCGCCGCGAGCGTCGCCTGCGGGAAGAGCAGGTTGAGGACCAGCTGCACGAAGAAGACCACGCCGACGACGACCCAGATCCACCAGAGGTCGGGCACGATCAGGCGCCCGAGCAGCAGGCCGCGCGTGAGATAGGGCACCGCGCCGCGCAGCCGCTGGCCGATCAGCGGAACCCCGACCACGACCTTGCCGTCGCCCGGGTGGAAGTCCTGCGGGGCATCGAGCGTGCCACCGACGAGCACGAGTTCCCGTCCCACGACCGCGCCGGGCTCCACCGTCAGCGCGCCCCCGACCACCACGAGCGACCCGTCGATCCGGGCCGTGCTCGCCAGCCTGACGTCGCCGAGCGTGACCGACACGTCGTCGCACACATGGCCCTGGACCACCAGGTTGCCCATCACCACCACGAACTCGTGGAACACGTCCTCGGGCCCGATGGCCTCGTCCTGGCCGAGCCGGAAGACCGGGTTGGACCCCAGGCCCTCGCACGGATCGAGCCCGGTGGTCGTGTCGGTGATGACGGCGCCCTCGGGGGACACCGTCGTGGCCGGCACGGCCGGCGGCGGCGCGGTGCGGGCGCGCGGGGCCCGGGTCGGGCGCGGCGCGGACTCGGTCGGGGCAGGTGCGGTCGTGGCAGGCGCCTGCGTCGCGGGCGCGTCGACGGCAGGCGTCGCAGCCACCTGCCCCCGTACCAGTGGCGTGCCGACGCCGAGCAGGCCCACGAGGCCGATGCCGGCCATTCGCAGCAGTGAGGTCATGACTGGGATGCCCCTCCGAGGGCGACGCGGCTCAAGGCCG
The DNA here is from genome assembly GCF_016865485.1 of Luteitalea sp. TBR-22. Lineage (NCBI taxonomy): Bacteria > Pseudomonadati > Acidobacteriota > Vicinamibacteria > Vicinamibacterales > Vicinamibacteraceae > Luteitalea > Luteitalea sp. TBR-22. The sequence goes on from NZ_AP024452.1 coordinate 4,773,898, forward strand.
CCAGGCACACCGCGCAGGCGGTGCCCAACATCACGATGGTCAACAGGACGTACCAGGCGAGCGGCGCCACCACCGCGGTCCAGGTGAGGCGCAACACCTGCACGACCGCGCCATTGGCCTCCGCGGTGGCCCGCAACACTCCGGTCCCGGGAATCGACGGCGACAGCTGCCCGATCAGCGACGGCCATGCCCAGGCGAGCACCAAGGCGACGAGGCAGGCCGCTGCGCCGGCACCCACCTGCATCGGCCACGGCCACGTGAACCACGGCCGCCCCGACGGCGGGGCCGCGACGGCGGCGCTGACGCGCGCCCGCAGGGTGTGCGGCGCCCGCGGGCTCGGCAGCTCGCCGAGCGCCCGATCGACGAGGCGCTCGAGGGCGTCGTGATCGGGAGTCATGCGAGCCACCGCTTCAATGCGAGACGACCGCGGTGCATGTCGGTCTTCACCTTGCCGAGGGACACGCCGAGCAGGCGGGCGATGTCGTCGTAGCTGCGCTGCTCGAAGTGGAACAGGACCAGCGGCACGCGCTGGTGCGCCGGCAGGCCGAGCAGCGCCTCCTCGAGGCGCGCGCGCCGTTGATCGGCATCGAGCGCCTCGGCCGGGTCAGGGGCGTCCGACGGCGCGTCGAACGGCGGGTCGCCGGCCTTCCCGAGTTCGCTGAAGAGCCGCCAGCGCGAGCGATGCCGTTCGAGGTAATTCAGCGACAGGTGCGTGGCGACGGTGCGCAACCAGCCGGCAACCGTGACCGGGTCCAGGCGTCCGAACTGCTCGTACGCCCGCACGAAGGTCGCCTGGGCGACATCCTCGGCATCGGCCTCGTTGGCCAGCAGGCGAAGGGCAACGGCGTAGACCATGTCCTGGTACTCGCGCACGAAGGCGTCGAAACTGGCTGCCCCTGGCGGGCCCGACGGGTCGCCCGGAGCGGCCATGTACATCACATACCCGGATGAGGGGGAAAAGTTTCACTGGGCACCACGCACTGGGGGCTGGGACGTGCCGATCAGGCAGGTGTCTCGCCGCGCGATCGGGCGATGACGACGGCGTGGAGCTCAGAAGCCGACGCGGAGGCCGCCGTTGACGACGCGGCCGTCGAGCGGCGCCCAGGCGCCCACCGTCCAGCGACCGTCGGGGAGCCGGGTCGGTCGGATGAGGGGCGCGTAGGTGGTCTGCCGCACGTCGAAGAGGTTCTCGGCGTTGACGAACAGGCGCACGGCGCCGAAGCGTCGCTCGAACAGCGCGCCGAGGAGCAGGTAGCGACGACTGACGGTGCGGTACGGGTCGTCCTCGAGGGGTTGCTGGCCGACGTAGTAGGCCTCGAGGCCGGCGCGTCCCCAGTGCGCGCCTTCCAGCATGGCGTTGAACGAGAGGGCGTGGCGCGGCGTGAGCGGGACGTCGCGGCGCGTGCCCTCGTCCACGTCGAGCTCGGTCGAACTGGTCCAGGCGTGCGTCGCCATCAGGACCAGAGCCCCACGCCGATACCGCGCGAGCAACTCGGTGCCCCAGGTGCGCGTCGGCGACGCGGCATTGACCAGCGCCACGGTGATGCCTGTCGACGATGGTGCCGCCAGTTGCGGCAGCGTCGCCAGTTGCACGGCGTGCGACACGCGCGAGGCGAAGCCGGTCGCCGTCACCTCGAACGGCCCGTGCGTCCACGTGAGGTCGGCGTTGAAGGACGCGGCCCGCTCGGCGCGCAGGCCCGCCAGCGGCGCGAGTCGCGACAGGCCGGTCTCGTCGGTCTCCTCGGTGAACGGCGTCGGCGCGAAGGCGCCGCCGCCCGCCGACACGCGAGTGGTCCAGGCCGGCGAGGGTCGCAGCAGCAGCGACACACGCGGACTGAACAGTGCCCCGTACTCGCTGTGCGCGTCTAGCCGCGCGCTGGCCGACAGGCTCGCCCGTGGGCCCATGTCGACCTGGTCCTGCACGAAGACCGCCGGTACCGTGAACCGGTACGCCGCGCGCCTGACGTCACGCGGCGCGTAGCGGTCCTGCTGCAGCGCGCCGCCGACCACCCAACTCTGGCGGCCCCGTATGCCGGTGAGGGCGACTTCGCCGAAAGCCGTCTCGCGTGTCCCGCGCTCGCGCACCTCCCCGAATCGCCGGTCCTGCCCGTTGCGCGCCCACGACCCCCGCAGGCTGAGCACGCGGGCGCCGAGCACGCGGCGCCAGGCGCCGCCCACGTCGGCGCGGCGTGAGTCCAGACGTTCGGCGAAGGGCGACCCGTCGGGCGCCACGGCGGACCCGATCGTGCCCGCCTGCCGGTCCTCGGCGATCAGGCCGCCCGTCAGGAAGAGCGACGTCCCCGCGCCCGAGTCCCACGTGACCCGCGGACGCACCACGCCACGCGCGTAGCCCGCCACGTCGGTCCACCCATCGTCGTCCCGGTCGCGCCGCGATTGACCATGTGCGCCGCCGAGCAGCGTCCAGGCCCAGCCCGTCGACGAGGTCCTCGCGAGCCACATCGTGGCGTCGGCGCCACCGAGGGTGGTGACGTTGAGCAGCGCCTCGGTGCTCGCCGAGGCGGCCTGGCGCGACACGAGGTTGATCACGCCGCCGAGGGCTGCCGGCCCGTACAACGCCGAGGCAGCTCCCTTGATCACTTCCACGCGCCCGAGGTCGAGGGGCGGCACCTGCAGCAGGCCCAGCGAGTCGCCTCCGGAGCCGTAGAGCGGCAACCCGTCAGCGAGCAGTTGCGCATAGCGGCCCCGCAGCCCCTGGATCCGCACGTTGGCCGCGCCGAGCGACGGCGCGGTCGCCTGGACCCTCAGGCCGGTCGTCTCGCCGAGGAGCATCGCGACCGAGCCGGGGGTCATCAGCGCCTTCTCCTCGATCTCGTCCTGATCGATGACCTCGACGCGCAGGGGTTCGTCCTGCAGGCGGCGCTCCGACCGGGTGGCGGAGACCACCACCGTCTCCTCGACCTCCGGGATGTCGCCTTCATCGGCCTCTTCAGGCGGTCGGGGGGCTGGAGCGGGCGCCGCGGGCGGTTGGCTGGGGGCCGGTGGCTGTGCGCCAGCCGTGGAGAGGGGGCAGGTGCCGAGGAGGACCAGCAAGAGCCACGAGGCGCGCACCATCGGATTATGGCCGGTCCGCCCCACCGGAGTGTGGCGAACCGACCCGCACCGACGCGACCCCGCCATGGGAGCCGGGTCGCATGGCGCCTATCCTAAACGACTTTGTCCCTTGTTGGGACATCCGGTCGCCACTAGCCCTGAAGGTATGGGCCCGGTGGCACCGCCCCGAGCCCCGGGCCGGTGAGCTGCCCCGTGCGCATGACGCCGCCCCGGATCGTGAAGAGGCCGGGGAACTTCGGGTCCCACGCCGCGCTGGCCGCGGGGACGAACTGCCGCGCGTTGGCCTCGATGCCGGCGTTGCCCGGCACCCGCGCGGCGATGCCGGCCGAGTGGATCAGCGAGGCGCCCGGGCACGTGAGGTCCTGCACGCACAGGAACATGCCCGCCTGCTGCGCCGCCGCGGCGATCAGCAGCGCCTGGCTCTGCCCCTTGCACGCCTTGAGGGCGACACCCGTGTAGCCCATCGATCGCGCCAGGTGCAGCGACTCGACGTCGACCAGCCCCTCATCGACGACGACGGGGAGCAGCTTCGAGGCCTCGTGCATCACGTTGGCGCGGTCGCCGGCAAGGTCGCGCGAGGTGGGCTGCTCGACGTACTTGATGCGCGTGAAGCCGTCGGGCGTCGCCTCGCGCACCTTGCGCAGCAGCGCGAGCAGGTAGCCGACGTTGGGGCACCCTTCGTTGAAGTCGAGCAGGTAGTGCCAATCATCGACGCGACGCTTCCCCATCTCCTCGCGCACCACGCGGTCGATGCGCGTGATGCGGTCGAAGTCCTGCGCCTCGTTGCCGCCGTTCAGCTTGATCTTGAAGTGCGTCAGCCCGTCGCGCGCGATCCACTCGGCCAGCGTGTTGGGCAGGCCATCGTCGAGCCGCACCTTCAGGTCGGCCGGCTCGATGGCATCGCTCGCGCCCACCGAGTGGAACACCGGCGTCACCGGCCTCGGGGCGAGCGAGACGAAGCGGTCGAGGTACTGGCCCTTGAACGACGGCCCGAGATCGCGCGACAGGTCGTGGCGCATGTGGCGCGACGAGTACGTGGCGTAGCTGCTCAGGCCGAACGCCTTGCCGTAGGCGTCGTGGATGGCCGCATCGAAGGCGCTCGCGACCACGAGGGTGCACAGCTTCGGGATCGGCGACGCCATCCCACGCGCCCGCCCGAGCGCCGCGGCCTCGCGCAGGTACGCCGGCTCGAGGACGCGCCAGAGATCGACGGGATGGCCCTGCTCGTCGCAGGCGGCGGTCGTGGCGCGGAAGGCGTCGGCGAGGGCCATCATCGCGCCGAGGCCCTCGTCCTGCGACACCTTCGGGAAGGACCACGCATTGCCCAGCGTCATCGACCCGAAACCGTAGGCCTCCCTGCCGTCGCCGGTGCGCACGCGGACCTGCACGTTGAGGATGGTCACGCGATCGACCGACCGCCCGCCGAACATGTAGGGCGCGCGATAGGTATGTCCCTCGAACGCGTGCGTCACGTCCGTCACGCGGATGTCGGCGGGACGCGCGGCGCGCACGGCGGGCGCGTGCCCGGCCGGCCCGGACACGCCCATCGAGGCGAAGGGCAGGGCGGCGCCGGCGGCGCGCAGGACGGCGCGACGGGTCGGCCGACGGGACCAGGACGTCATGGGCGCATTATCCGCGCGAACCGGAGGCGGCGACCACCGCCGCGGCGCGGGCGCGCGTCAGGCCGTCGATCCGCACCCGCTTCTGCCTCGCCCGGTCACCCGCCACCAGGCTGACCTGCCGGCGCGGCACGCCGAACGCGTCGGCCAGGACCTCGATCAACTCGGCGTTGGCGGCCCCGTCCACCGGTGCCGCCGCCAGGCGGACGAGCACGGCGTCCTCGCGTGTGCCCGCGAGGCCGGATCGCCCGGCGCGGGGCACCACGCGCACCGCGATCACGACGCCGCCGGGAACGTCGGTGATCATCGGATGCGCAGCACGCGCGCGTCCTCGGCAGGCACCTCGAGCTCGACGCTCACGCGCGCCCGGTCGATGCGCGCCTCGAGGGCTGTCCCCGTGGCCAGGTCGCTCACCTGCGTGGCCCTGCCCTGGACGCCGACGACGACCGTGCCGCGGGCCGGCGCGCGGCCGTGATTGAGCACGAAGGCCAGGGTCTCGCTGCCGCGCGTGAGCAGGCGCACCTCGAAGGGGCCGCCGGTGACCTCCACGGGCGGCGTCACGCCGGCCCACGCCAGCAGGCCCGCATGGAAGCGCTCGGCCGCAGCCGTGGGCGTGCTCTGGTACGCGGCGCTCACGTACGAACCGAGGAGCAATGTCTTGCCTCGGCCGTGGGTCGACAACACCGCGCCGGCGGCGCCACCGGGCAAGGTCGCGACGACGCGGGCGCGACCGAAGAGCGGCTCCAGCGTCTCCTCGTACCAGCGCCCGGGCAGCACGTCGCCCGCCTGCAGGCCGGGCAGGTCGGAGGCCAGGCCCGACCAGGTGAGCTGCGTCTTGCCTCCCGTGGCGGTCTGCACCGCGACTTCGCGCGCGCCCATCACCTCCCACAGGCCCAGGCCCGGGATGCGGTCCGAGGCCACGCCCTTCTCGTTGCTCCACGCCAGGCGCGCCTCCGCGACGAGCGCCCCGCCCTGCTCCACGTACGCGCGCAGCGGCGCCGCCACCGAGTCGGGCGCCATCACGGGGTACGGGAAGATCACGAGCTTGTACGCCGAGAGCGACTCGGCGGTCACATGGTTCGCGTGCACGTAGTCGATGGGCACGTTCCGGCCGAAGAGCGCCCGGTAGGCGCCGAGCAGCGAGTCACGCTCGATGCCGACGACCTCGCCCTGTGGCCCGCCGTATGCCGCGGCACGCTGTCGCCCGCCGACGAAGTGGGCCAGCGGGTTGTAGACGATCGCCACCTCCGCGCGCACGGGCCGCGCCTCGAGCAACAGGTCGGCATTGGCGGCCACGACCTTCGCGATGGCACCAGCCGCCCTGGCGCGGTCGGTGATCGTGCCATCGAGCTGGTTCAGCCCGAACCCGCCGGCCTCGTAGCCCGTGCTCATCGGGTACCACGCGTAGTAGCTGATGCCCCTGGCGCCGCGCGCCAGCGCCGACCACGTCCAGATTCGCAGGTCGCCGGCGGTCACCGTGGGGCTGACGTTGACGCCGATCGTCCCGAAGCCGCCCTGCAGCTCGCCGATCCAGAAGCCCTGCCGGCCCTGGTCGTAGCCGAACGATCGGGTGAAGTCGAGCAATGCGCCCCGCCACTGGACATCCCGATCGACCAGGGCCGAATGCTTCGGATAGAACGAGGTGCCGTAGTAGTCCACCTGCCGCGCCATCGTCCAGTCGTCGGCCTGTCCTTCCCAGTGGTGCGGCGAGGCGAACAGCCCGACGCCCGCCGCATGGCTCGTGATGACGACGCCAGGTGCAGCCTTGCGGACGGCGTCGGCGCGATCCTTCAGATCCTCGCCGAGCTTGTCGACGATGAAGGCCTTCCAGTCGAGATAGTCGGTGAACGAGAGAATCGTGCTGAGGCGACTCGGTTCGACCTCGTCGAAGCTCGTGAAGTGCCGATACCAGGCGCGATTGAGGGCCTCGACGCTGCCGTACTTGCGCTGCAGCCACGCCCGGAAGCGCGCCTTCGTGTGCACGCAGAAGCAGAACTCCGGATTGGCAATCCACGTCGGCGTCGCCCAGTTGACGACGTGAGGCTCGCTCCAGAGGTCGAACCCGAGGAATGCCTTGCTGCGCGCGGCGCGACTGGCCAGCGCGGCGTAGAAGGCGACGTCGGCGTCGCGCACGCCATCATGGTCGCGACAGTAGCCGGGCGACGACTCCGGCGTGATCGCCTGGCCGTTGCTCGACACGAAGAGGCTGTCGGGGTGGCGCCTGCCGATCCAGCCCGGCGCCGAGTCCATGTAGACCTGCAGGACGAGCGTCAGCCCCTCCTCCTCGGCGAGTTCGAGCAGCACGTCGAGCGTCTCGAACTGGTACTGCCGCTCGACGGGCTCGCCGCTCGCCCAGTCGATCCAGGCGCGGATCGTGGTGAACCCCAGGGCCTTGATCTGCTGCACGTCGGCGCGCCACGCCTCCTTCTTCTGGCGGGCGTCGCGTTCGAGCATCGGCGCGCGGGCCTTGCCGCCGCCGTACCACACCGCCATGGGCAGCACTCGGGCGGGCGGCGCCGGCGTCCGGGCCGACGGCCGGAGGGTGAGCGTCATCACGCCCAGGGCCAGGCACAGGAGCAACACGCGGCGCATGGGGGAATGATACGGTTCCGGGCACCGGGCACACGCCGGGCACCGGGCACCGGGCACCGGACCCGGCCATCGAGGACGACACACATGTCACGCGCAACAGCAGTCATCGCCGGCATCGTGACCTGCATCGCGGGCACCGTCGTCGCAAGCGGCGTGGTCGGAGTGGGCGCACAGGCGCCGCCGCCGCGCGACTACCCGGTGCAGCCGGTGCCCTTCACGGCGGTGACGCTCGACGACGAGTTCTGGGCGCCGCGGATCGAGCGCAACCGGACGGCGTCGATCCCGACGGCCTTGCAGCAGTGCGAGATCACCGGGCGGGTCGAGAACTTCCGCCGGGCGGCGCGCGTCCTGCGCGGCGAGCCGCTCGAGAACACGAAGCCGCCGGGCTACCCGTTCGACGACAGCGACCTCTACAAGGTCATCGAGGGCGCCTCCTACGCCTTGAGCGTGACGCCCGACCCGAAGCTCGACGCCTACGTCGACGAGTTGATCGCGACCATCGCGGCAGCGCAGGAACGCGACGGCTACCTGTACACGACGCGGACCATCAATCCTGCCGCCCCGCATCCGTGGGCCGGCACCGCACGCTGGGAACTGGAGCGCGACGACAGCCACGAGTTGTACAACCTCGGGCACCTGTTCGAGGCCGCCGCGGCGCATCATCAGGCCACCGGCAAGCGCACGCTGCTCGACGTCGCGGTGCGCGCCGCCGATCTCCTCGACCGCACGTTCGGCCCGGGCAAGGCGTCGATCTGGCCCGGACACCAGGTCACCGAGATGGGGCTCGTGCGCCTGTACCGCGTGACCGGAGAGGCACGCTACCTCGCGCTGGCGAAGTTCCTGCTCGACGCGCGCGGCCCCAACGCCGGCGAGAAGACCAACCCTCGCGGACTCGAGTACAACCAGGCGCACCTGCGCGCCGTCGAGCAGACCGAGCCGGTCGGGCACGCCGTCCGCGCCATGTACATGTACGCGGGCATGGCCGATGTCGCCGCGATCACCGGCGACGTGGCTTACGCCAGGGCGCTGGATGCCATCTGGACGCACACGGTCGGCAGCAAGCTGTACGTCACCGGCGGCATCGGCGCGACCGGGGCGGGCGAGGCATTCGGCGCGCGGTACGAGCTGCCGAACATGAGTGCGTACAACGAGACGTGCGCGTCGGTGGGCATGGATTTCTGGAACCACCGGCTCTTCCTGCTGCACGGCGACGGCAAGTACGTCGACGTGCTCGAGCGCACGCTGTTCAACGCGCTGCTGTCGGGCGTTGCCCTCGACGGGCGCACGTACTTCTACCCGAACCCGCTCGAGTCCATCGGGCAGCACCAGCGCAGCCCCTGGTTCGGTGTCGCCTGCTGCCCGGGCAACATCACCCGGTTCCTGGCTTCGCTCCCCGGTTACCTGTACGCGCACCAGGGCGACACGATCTTCGTCAACCTGTATGCGGCCGGCACGGCCCGCATCGACACCGATGGCGGCCACCGCGTCACCCTGCGCCAGCAGACCCGCTACCCGTGGGACGGACGCGTCTCGGTGACCGTGACGCCGGAAGCCTCGCGCAGCTTCGCGCTCAAGCTGCGCATCCCGGGCTGGGCCCGCGAGCAACCCGTGCCGAGCGACCTCTATCGCTTCGACGACGGGCCCGCGCCGGCGCCGACGCTGACGGTCAACGGCGCGGCCGTGCCGGTCGAGGTCGATCGCGGCTACGCGACGATCCGACGCGCGTGGAACGCTGGCGACGTCGTGACGCTGGACCTGCCGATGCCGGCGCGCCGGGTGCGCGCCCATCCGTCGGTCGAAGCCGACCGCGACCGGGTCGCCGTGCAACGCGGCCCCATCGTCATGGCGGCCGAGTGGCCGGACAACGACGGCGACGTCCGCAACGTCGTCATCGCGGCGGACGCGCCGCTCGCGACGCGCTTCCGCGCCGACCTGCTCGGCGGCGTCCCGGTGGTCACGACGCGGGGCACGGCGCTGGCCCGCGCCCGCGACGGCAGCCTGACGCGACGCCCGCGCGAGGTCACGCTGATTCCGTATGCCACGTGGGCCAACAGGGGCGCCGGTCCGATGGCCGTGTGGCTCGCCACCAGCGACGCCGCCGCGAAGCCGCGCCCGTTCCCCACCGTATCGGTGCGCAGCACGGTGACGACGTCGCCGGCCCGGCGGAGCCCGCGCCCGATCAACGACGGCGAACTTCCCGCCTCGTCAGGGGACTCGACGGCGTACTTCGACTGGTGGCCCCGCAAGGGCGAGACGGCGTGGGTCGAGTACGCGCTGGCCGAGGCGGCCACCGTCGACCACGCGGCGGTGTACTGGTTCGACGACACCGGCCGGGGCGAGGTGCGGGTCCCGGCGTCATGGCACATCGAGTACCGGCAGGGCGACAAGTGGATCCCCGTCCAGGCGACGGGCGCCTACGGCACGGCGAAGGACGCGATGAACCGCGTCGCCTTCGGCCCCGTTCGCACGACCGCGCTGCGCCTCGTCGTGGTGATGCAGCCCGGCTTCTCGGCGGGCCTCCAGGAGTGGAGCGTGGACTGAGCGCTGACGGCTCTGGGCTCAGGGCTCAGGGCTCAGGGCTCAGACGGCATCTGACTGCGAGGGCTCTGACCCTCCGCCCTGCAGCAGCCAGCTCCGAATGCCCTCTGAGTCTTGAGCCTGAAGCCTTGAGCCATGGTGGTTCGGCGTTCGGCGTTCTGAACGTCAAACGTCATGGCTTCTTCCCCTCAATCCAGTCAGGTTTCTCGGTCGTGGTCGCCAGCCAGCGCACCGGTTCCACGAGGGACGCGACCGCGTCGCGCATGTGCGCCACGTTGACGTGCCGCAACTCGTCGGAGGGCTGGTGGTACTCCTTGTGCAGCCCGAAGCTCGACACGGTGTGGGCCACCACGCCGCGTCGCGCGAAGCGGATGTTGTCGGACCGCTCGAAGAAGCGCTGGTCGGGATGCGGATCGGCGACCAGCCGGGCGCCGTGCTCGGCCAGCTTCGGTCCGAGCGTCGACCGCTCGTAGCCGGTGAGCCACAGCGTGCCGGCCGCCACCTTGTCGTCCGGCCTGCCGATCATCTCGATCTGCAGGTCGGCGACGATGTCCGAGAGCGGCACGACGGGCCGGTCCACGAAGTAGCCCGCGCCGTAGCCGCCGGCTTCCTCGCTGCCGAACAACGCGAACACGATGGGTCGGCGCGGGCGTGGCCCCGACGTCAACAGCCGCGCGAGTTCCAGCACCGCCGTCACGCCAGAGGCGTCGTCGTCGGCGCCGTTGTAGATGGCATCGGTGACCTCGCCGGCCCTCGCCTCGCGCGCGCCGATGTGATCGAGGTGCGCCGACAGGATGACCGCCTGCGAGGCGGCCGACGGATCGCTGCCCGCGAGGCGCCCCACGACGTTCCACGTGCGCGTGCGCTCCAGTGGCACCAGCTCGCTCTCGAGCCGCACCGGCGTGCCATCGGCCATTGCGGTGATGGCCTCGTGCGTGGCCGCGTCGAGCGTCAGCACCGTCGGGTTGGCCGGCGGCCCCGGCGGCACGCCCACCAGTTGCGAGGCGATGCGATCGGATGGCCCGCGGGCACGAGCCCCGGTCGGCGTCGCCGCCGCCTTGCGGAGGACCAGCACCGCCCCGCCGAGGGCGCCGAACGCAGAGGTCGGCGCGTCGGCCGGCAGGATGACCACCGCCCCTGGCGGCACCGGCGCGCCGGCCACGAAGTGACGCAGCGGCCCGGCCAGCCGCGGCCCCGACACCGAGTTCACGGTGAACGCCTCACCGCGCGTGAACGTGCGGTCGCCGGCCGTGAGCACCGGTGGCGCGGCGGCCTTGTAGTGCTGCACCTCCACCTGCTGCACGAACCAGCCGTCGTCGCCCATCGGCTCGAGGCCGAGTGCGGCGAGCTGCGCGCCGATGTAGGTGGCGGCAATCCACTCGTCGCGCGTGCCGCTGCCACGGCCGTTCAGCGCGTCGCTGGCAAGGAACCGCATGTGCGCGGCGATGCGCCGCTCGAGCAGCGCCGCGTCGACGGCCGGGGCGGCCGCGACGGCCCCCTTGTCCGGGGTGACCTCCGGCGCGGGCGTGCCGTTGCAGGCCACGGCAGCGGCCAGCAGGCTGGCGAGGGCAATCGGGCGGGATGTGTGGGTGCGAAACATCCCGCCGAAAGTAGCATGACCAACGCGTCAGTACCGGTCGACGCGCTCCGACCACGTGTCGCCCAGGATCATCCGGGTCGGCCGGCCCGCCACTTCCTCGAACCGCACGATCTCGCCGACCGACTGGCCACCCCCGGGCGCCATGAGCCTGAAACGGCCGTCGCCGAGCGGCTCGAGCCTCACACGGGACTCGGCCGCAGGCGCCTGGGCCTGCAAGAGCACCAGCTGCTTGTTCAGGAGCACCACCTGGATGATGTCGTCGGAAAGGGGACTGCGATAGAGACCAGCAAAGCGGGCATAGGCGTCGTCCCACTGCGCGGTCGCCTTCGGCTGGGCCGCCTTCACCACGGCGGCCCCGACGGTGGCGAGCAGCTGGTCGGCGATGGCGCCAGGATTCGAGTCGTTGGTGTTGGTGAGCACCACCACGCCGATCTTGTCGTCGATTTGCGCGCGGGTCATCGTCGTGTTGCCGGGATATCCACCGCCGTGCCCCACGTAGGTGCGGCCCTTGACGCGCACGTGGTCGAAGCCCAGACCCGATCCGCTCTCCCAGTCCTCCTCCACCGACCGCACCCGCAGCGCCTCCCGCCAGGACCCGGCCGAAAGGACGTTGGCGCCGCCGGCCGGACCGCGCCTGAACTGGGCGGAGATGAACCTCGAGAGATCCGAGACGGTCGACGTCATGCCGGCGGCCGCGGCCATCGCGTGTGCGTCGACGAACGGCAGGATGCGCCGTGTGCCGGAGGCCGTGCGGCTGGCGTAGGGCGTCGCCAGGCCGGGGTCCGGCGTGTCGATGCTCGAGGAGGTCATGCCGAGCGGCGCGAGAATCCTGGCCTGCACGTAGTCGGCCCACCGCTGGCCGGTGATCTGCTCGACGACCATGCCGGCGATCGCGAACGCGAGATTGGAATACTTCCACCGCGTCTGCGGCGGGAACGTGGCCTTGCGGCCGGACATGAGCGCCCGCAACTCGGACTCGGTGGGAAAGCTGAGACTGGACCAGTGATCGCGGGCCTCACGCTGCAGGCCGCTGCTGTGCGACAGCAGCTGCTCGATGGTGATCGGGCCGTCGTCTGGCCCGGCCGGCGCCACGGCGAACCACGGCAGGTGCTTCACGACCGGGTCGTCGAGCCGCAGCTTGCCGGCCTCGCGCAGTTGCAGGATGGCGATGGCGGCAAAGAGCTTGGAGTTCGAGGCGATGCGGAAGCGCGTGTCGATGGTCATCGGCACCTGCTTCTCGACGTTCGCGAAGCCGTAGCCCTTCGACCACACGAGTTGCTGGTCGTGCACGACGCCCACCGCGACGCCCGGGAGTCCCCGATAAGCCATCTGGCCTTCCAGCCAGGCACTGAACAGGCGCACCGAGGCCTGCACGTCGGGGTTGTCGGCCAGGGACGTGGCTGGTGTGGCAGCCGGCTGGCCGAGTGCTGGTGCGGCCAGCAGCAGAATCAACGCGAAGGCGCGGTAAAGCATGTGGGTCTCCCTTGAATGGCTGAGCTTATCAGGAGACGCGTCTGCGGCCTGACCGTCGCGCAAGCGCGACGGCTACGTCCTTGGGCCGTGGGCCTTGGTCCTTGGGCCGTGGGCCGTGGGCCGTGGGCCGTGAGCCGTGAGCCGTAGGCGTCGGCCTTGGCCGACGCGCCGTAGGCCCTACCCCTCGAGCCCTGAGCCTGCAGTAGATTGATCCCATGCGTGCGCTGCTGGTGGAGGACGACCCGCGGATCGCCGAGTTCGTCGCCAATGGGCTGCGCGAGGCGGGCTTCGTCGTCGACGTGGCGGCCGAGGGCGACACGGGACTGCGGCTGGCGACGACCGGGACGCACGACGTCGCGGTCATCGACCTGATGCTGCCGCACCTCGACGGCCTCGGCCTCATCCAGCAGATGCGGACCCGCGGCGTGCAGACGCCGGTGCTGATCCTGTCGGCCAGGCACTCGGTGGACGACCGCGTGACCGGCCTGACGGCCGGAGGCGACGATTACCTCACCAAGCCGTTCGCGTTCCCCGAGCTGCTGGCGCGCGTCCACGCCCTGATCAGGCGCGCGACGCAGGCGCCGGTCACCACGCAGCTCGCGGTCGGCGACCTGCGCCTCGACCTGGTGAGCCGCACGGCGACGCGCGACGGCCGCGTCATCGAGCTCCGCCCGCGCGAGTTCACCCTGCTCGAGTTCCTGATGCGCCACGCCGGCCGTGTCGTCTCCAAGACGATGATCCTGTCGCACGTCTGGGACTACTCGTTCGATCCCGGGACCAACGTGGTCGACGTGCTCGTGTTCCGCCTCCGCGAGAAGGTCGACCGCGGCTTCGACACGAAGCTGATTCACACGGTGCGCGGGGTGGGCTATGTCCTCAAGGTGGCCTGACGCGCTGCGCGACGCCCTCGGCCTGCGCCTCGCGCTCTGGTACGCGGCCATCTTCGTCGCCAGCGCGCTGACGCTGGTGGCGCTCACCTACGTCCTGCTGTCGGCGTCGCTGCGCCGCTACGACCGCGACACCATCGAGACCACCCTCGTGCAGTACGGGCGCGCCTACATGGTCGGCGGCGTGGAGGAACTGGCCCGCGAACTGCGCGAGGGCAATGTCGCGGCCACGCCAGGCCCGCTGTTGGTCCGGCTGATCGGACCCGGGCAGCAACTGACGTTCTTCAGCATGCCGCAGCAGTGGCGGCGATTCGACCTCTCGCAGCTGGACACGCCCCGCTTCAGCGGCGAGCAGACCTGGACCACGCTCGACCCGGGCGACGGCGGCGACGAGCTCGAGGTCGCGTCGGTGCGCCTGCCCGACGGCACGCTCCTGCAGGTGGGTCGGAGCACCGATCGCCGGCGCGAGCTCCTCAGGCTGTTCCGCCTGGTGCTGCTGGTGGACGTGGCCGTGGTGCTGGTGACGGCCCTGGCCGGCGGCCTGCTGATCACCCGCTCCGGGCTGCAGCCGGTGCGCGCGTTGCGCGACACGGTGCGCGGCATCGTGGAGACGGGCCGCACGGATGCGCGCGTCCCGCCGTCGAAGGGCGGCGACACGCTCGGCGAGCTCGGCAGCCTCGTCAACGCGATGCTGGACCGCATCGATCGCGTCGTCGGCGGCATGCGCGGCGCCCTCGACAACGTCGCCCACGACCTGCGGACGCCGCTCACGCGGCTGCGTGGCATCGCCGAGGAGGCGCTCGCGTCCGGGGACCCGGAGCGGCAGCGCATCGCCCTCGCCGAGTGCGTTGAGGAGGCCGATCGCGTCAACGCGATGCTGCACTCGCTCATGGACATCTCTGAGGCCGAGACCGGGACGATGGCGCTCAGGCGTGAGCCGGTGCCGCTGGCCGAGCTCGTGCGGCAGACGGTGGACATGTACGAGGACGCGGCCGAGGATGGCCGCATCGCCATCGCGACGCACGTCGAGCCGGCGCTCGTGGTGCCGGTGGATCGCACGCGCATGCGCCAGGTGCTGGCCAACCTGCTCGACAACGCCATCAAGTACAGCCCCGAGGATGGCCACATCGTCATCCGCGCCTCCGAGGCCGACGGACGTGCGGTGCTGACGGTCGAGGACGACGGCCCGGGCATCCCCGCCGACGAACTGCCGCGCGTGTGGGAGCGCCTGTACCGCGGCGACCGCAGCCGCAGCACGCGTGGCCTCGGGCTCGGCCTCAGCCTCGTCAAGGCCATCGTCGAGGCACACGGCGGCAGCGTCGGCGTCGAGTCCGCGGTCGGTGCCGGCAGCCGCTTCGAGATCCGCCTGCCCCTCACGTCGTCGGCTGCGGCGAGATCCTGAACGTCCAGCGACCGGCCCCCAGCCCCGGTCGCGATCACCTTTCACCGATGTAATCGGCGTGTCAGGGTCGGGTAATCCGGCCGTCGTCTAACCGTGCAGGGGGACGCGGGATGCGTCCCTGTCGACGACATCCGCGGGCCCCCGGCTCGCGCACGGAGGACATACGACGATGACTTCTGATTACGGCACCCTCGGCCGGAAGGGCGCGGCGGCTGGCGCCGTGCTGCTCACCGGCGTCCTTCTCGGTTACACGGCCGCCCCGGACGCCAAGGGCACCACACCTGCCCCGGTGGCGGCGGCCCGCGAGGCCGTCACGCGCACGCTCGGCCCCGCCACCCACTCCTACGCCAACGTGGTCGAGGCGGTCACGCCTGCGGTCGTGACGGTGCGCTCGGAGCGACGCATCAGGCAGGTCAGCCAGCCGATGCCCGACGACTGGCTCCGCGACTTCTTCGGCGGGCGCGGGCCGATGCCGCAACGGCCGGCGCCGAGGGCCGGCGGCCTCGGCTCCGGCGTCATTGTCCGCGCCGACGGGTACGTGCTCACCAATCACCACGTGATCGACGGCGCCGAGCAGGTGACGGTGGAACTCACCGACGGCCGCAGCTTCAAGGCCGACGTCGTCGGGTCGGACGCGGCGAGCGACCTCGCGGTGCTCAAGATCGCCGGCGCGACCAACCTGCGGACGCTGCCGCTCGGCAACTCCGATGCGGTCGCCGTCGGCGACGTCGTGCTGGCCGTGGGCAACCCGCTCGGCGTCGGCCAGACCGTCACGATGGGCATCGTCAGCGCCAAGGGCCGTGCCACCGGTGGCACCAGCTACGAGGACTTCATCCAGACCGACGCGCCGATCAACCAGGGCAACTCGGGCGGCCCGCTGGTCAACGTCGACGGCGAACTGGTGGGCATCAACTCGCAGATCCTGTCGCCCTCGGGCGGCAACATCGGCATCGGCTTCTCGATCCCGGCCAACATGGCGCGCAACGTCATGACGCAGTTGATCGAGACGGGCACGGTGCGGCGCGGCATGCTCGGCGTGACCATCCAGCCGGTCACCTCCGACATCGCGCGCAGCCTCGGCCTCGACACCGTCCGCGGCGCCCTCGTCAACGGCGTGCAGCCGGGCAGCCCGGCGGCGAAGGCGGGCCTGCGGCGCGGCGACGTGATCACGCGGGTGAACGGTGAGGACGTCAAGGACGGCAACGAGCTGCGCAACCGCGTCGCCCAGGTCCGCCCGGGCACGGCGCTGCCCCTCGAGGTGATCCGCGACGGCAAGCCGGCTTCGTACTCGGTGACCGTCGGCGAGTTGAAGACCACGACGACGGATGAGGCGCGACCCGACGCCGACACCGGCGCCGAACCCGACACGACCGGTTACGGGATGGGCGTGCAGGCGCTCACGCCGGAGCAGGCGCGTGAGCTCGACCTGCCGCCCGGCCGCGGCGTGCTGGTCCGGTCGGTGAACCCCGACGGCCGCGCCGCGGCGGCGGGGCTTCGAGAAGGCGACGTCATCGAGGAGGTGGACGGCGCACCGGTGTCGAGCGTCGACGGCCTGCGCAGCCGCCTCGGCAAGGGCGAGAAGCCGGCGCTGCTCCTGGTGCACCGCGGCGAGGCGACGGTGTTCCTCACCATCGAGCGGCTGTCGTAGGGGGCCGGCCTTCGTCATTCGGCCTTCGGCCGTCGTGAAGCCGGGCCGGGCAACCGGCCCGGCTTCATGTGCTAACGCCACAGGCGAACGGCGGGGTGGGACACCCCGCCCTACCTCTCGGCCGCGACCAGCTTCTCGAACGCGGCCTTCGACGCGATGGCGGTGCGCTTCAGCGCATCGCCATCGACCCATGCCGCGACGCCCTCGGTTGCCGACCGCGCCCGACGCTCGTGGAAGCCGAAGCCCTGCGCGTGCGCCCCCAGGAAGATGTCCACGGGCAGCGACTCGAGCAGCGCGAACGAGCGACGGTAGTCCGCTTCGATGCCCGGGTACGACGGGTTCTTCACCAGGCGCGTGCCCGGGTTCACGAACGTGCTGCCGGCGAACGCGACGCGCAGCGATCGTCCCGCCTCGTTGACGGTCGTCGTCCACGTCGTGGTGCCCGGCGTGTGGCCGGGGGTGTGACGGGCGGTCAAGGACACATCCCCCAACCTGAGCACGTGCCCATCGCCGATCACCTCGTCGGCGGTAACCGGCGGGAACTGGTACGCCGCATCGCGTCCCATCAGGTAGTCGGTCCTGCCGCCGCTGGCGAGGATGCCCTCGTCGCCGCGCATCACGACGACGCGCGCGCCGGTCGCCTGCTTCAGGGCCGCGAGGGTGCCGACATGATCGAAGTGCGCCTGTGTGGTGAGCAGCACCTTGACGTCGCGCGGCTTGAAGCCCAGGCGCTCGATGGACTGCAGGATGAGTCCCTCGTGCCCGGGCAGCCCGCCGTCGATGAGGATGTGCCCCTCGGGCGTGGCAAGCAGGTAGGACGCCAGTCCGAAGGTGCCGACGTAATGAATCGGCCCTGCGATGCGGACCGGCTCGGTGGGGCGCTTCCAGCCGTCGGGATCGTCCTGGGCGAACGCCGACGCGACACACGCGAACACGAGCACGCACCACCACAGCAGCGAAATCGAGCGACTCGGCATCCGGTCATTGTACGAAGGCGCGGGTCGCGGACGAGCGGCAGGAGGCAGCCACCCCGGCCTTTTTGGTAACGTCACCCCGACGTGGCCGACTCCCCTCCTCCCTCGCACCGCGACCGCCGGCAACGGTCCTGGCCGTGGGTGCTCGGAGTCGCCGCACGAGCCCTGCTGCTCTGCGCCCTCGTCCCGGGCGTCGCCCTGCTGCTCGGTGACCTCGCACCGGGCGACCCTCTCGCCGACGTCCGTCTCGACCCCTCCCTGAGCCCGGACGCGCTCGCCCGACTGCGCTCGACGTGGGGCATCGACGACCCGCTCCCCGTGCGCTACCTCCATTGGATCGGCGGCGCGTTCCAGGGCGATCTCGGCACGTCGTTCCGTCACCAGGCGCCGGTGTGGACGCTCGTGCAGCCGCGCATGGCCAACACCTTGCGGCTCACCGTGCCGGCGACGCTGCTGGCCTGGGCCGTCGGCGTCCCCCTCGGCATCTGGAGTGCCGCCTCGCGGCGCGGCCGCGTCGATCGCATCATCGGCGGCGCGACGGTCGTGCTGCTCGCGACGCCGGAACTGCTCCTGGCTCTCGGCCTCGTGGCGCTGGCGCTGGTCACCGGGTGGCTGCCCGTCGCCGGCATGCGGAGCGTCGAGGGCGACGCCGGGCCCGCCGACGCGCTCGCGCACCTCGTGCTGCCGGTCACGGTGCTGGCACTCGGCCTGCTGCCCACCGTGACCCGCCACGTGCGGAGCGCGATGCAGGAGGCACTGGCGTCGCCGTCGCTGGTCGCCGCGCGGGCCCGCGGCCTCCCGGCACGACGCGTGCTGTGGCGACATGCGCTGCCACTGGCCAGCGCGCCGCTGGCCACGCTGCTCGGGCTCTCGGCCGCGACGATCCTGAGCGCGTCGCTGGCCGTGGAAGCCGTCTTCGACTGGCCCGGTATGGGCACCCTGCTGCTCGAGGCCACGCTCGCGCACGACGGTCCCGTCGTGGCCGCGGTCACCACCCTGTCGTCGCTGCTGCTGTCGGCAGGCGTGCTCGCCGGGCACGCGCTCGGCGCCCTTGTCGATCCGCGCCTTTCGCGCGAGGACGCGTGATGAGGCCCCGTCTGCGGCGTGCGGCATGGGCACTCGCCCTGGTGCACGCGCTTGCCCTGCTCGCCGGACCGCTGGCGCCACACACGCCCCAGGAACAGCATCGCGACCACCCGGAGGCGCCCCCGACCCGCCTTCACTTCCGTGATGACGCGGGCCGGTGGCACGCGCGCCCGTTCGTGCATCCCCTGACGATCGCCGGCGCCACGCCGGGCCACTACGTCGAGGACCGCTCGGTGTCACTGCCGGTGCAGCTCATGGTCGACGGCCCGGCCTACACGCTGCTCGGCCGCTCGTGGCGCACGCACCTGATCGGGATCGAGAGCGACGGACCGCTGTACCTGCTCGGCACCGACGCGCTCGGACGCGACGTGCTCTCGCGCCTCGTGCACGGCGCTGCCTGGTCGCTGACCTCCGCGATGCTCGCCGTGACGCTCACGCTCGCCATTGCCGCCGCGGTCGGGGCGGTGGCCGGCATGGCCGGAGGCTGGCTCGACGTGCTGCTGATGGGCGTGGCCGACCTGCTGGCGACACTGCCGTGGATCTACCTGCTGCTCGCGCTGCGCGCCGTCCTGCCGCTCGACGCGCGCCCCGTCGTGTCGGTGGGGGCCACGGTGCTCGCGCTCGCGCTCGTCGGCTGGGTGCGGCCGGCACGGCTGGTGCGCACCGTGGTGGCGCGCAGCCGCGGCGACCTGCACGTGATGGCCGCACGCGGACTTGGCGCCTCCCGCCGACATGTCCTGCTGCGGCACGTGCTGCCGGCGACCGCCGGGGTCGTGCTGACACAGGCCGCCCTCCTCGCACCGCGCTTCATCGTCGCCGAGGTCACCCTGGCGTTCCTGGGCCTGGGTCCGGGTGAGCCGACGCCAAGCTGGGGCACCATGCTCGCCGACGCGCGCGCCACCGACCTCGCGGCGACCTGGTGGCTGCTCGCGCCGGCCGCGGCGCTGGTGCCCGTGTGCTACATCTACTACGCCCTCGCCGACGGCCTGCAGGCCCGGCTCGGCCGGATCGAGTAAGCGTGTCCGCACTTCTCTCCCCGCCTTCGCTGCCGCGACGACTCGCCGCGACGGCCCTGCTGGCCCTGGCCAGCGGGCTCGCGCTCCTCGCGCAGCCCGCCACCCGAGGCGCGGCGAGGCCAGGCCGCAGCGGCGGCTCGCTGGTGGTCGCCCTGCGCGCCGAGCCCCGCACGTTCAACCCGGTGCTGGCCGTCGACGGGCCGTCGAAGGAGATCGCCGGCCGCCTCCACGGCAGTCTGATTCGCATCAACCGCGCCACACTGCAGACCGAGCCCGAACTGGCGACCCGCTGGCGGATGTCGCCCGACGGCCGCCGGTTCACCCTCACGCTGCGCACGGGCGTGCGCTTCTCGGATGGCGAGCCCTTCGGCGTCGACGATGTGCTGTTCTCGTTCCGGGTGTACCTCGATCCGGCCGTCGGCGCGCCGCAGCGCGACCTGCTGATCGTCGGCGGCAGGCCGATCACCGTGTCGAGGGTCGACGACACCACGGTGCAGTTCGACCTCGCGCAGCCCTACGCTGCGGCCGAGCGCCTCTTCGACGGGTTCGCGATGCTCCCGAGGCACCGGCTCGAGAAGGCCTGGAAGGAGGGCCGCTTCACGTCCGCCTGGGGCCTCGACACGCCGCCGGGGGACGTGGTCGGCCTGGGACCGTTCCGCGCCGTGTCGCGGCTGCCCGGCGAGCGCGTCGTTCTCGAGCGCAACCCGCACTACTGGAAGGTCGATGCGCGTGGCACGCGGTTGCCCTACCTCGATCGCCTGATCCTGCTGGCCGTGCCTGGCGAGGACGCGCAGGTGGCGCGCTTCCTCGCGGGCGACACCCACGTGGTGGCGCGGCTGGCCGGGGAGCAGTACGCCGCGCTGGAACGTGGCGCGGGACGTGGCTACGCCGTGTGGAACGCCGGCGCCGGCCTCGAGCACACCTTCCTCTTCTTCAACCTCAACGACGTCGATGCGACGACGCTGCCGGCGGTGGCCGCCCGCCAGCGCTGGTTCCGCGACGTGCGCTTCCGCCGGGCCGTGTCGATGGCCATCGACCGGCCGGCCATCGTCCGGCTCGCCTACCGAGGCCGCGCGACGGCCCTGTGGGGACCGACGCCGCCCGGCTACGGCCCGTGGGTCAACGCGGCCATCCCGCAGCCGGCGCGATCGGCGCCCGAGGCGCAGCGCCTGCTCGCCGAGGCCGGCTTCCGCCGTGGCGCCAAAGGCGCCCTGGTGGACGGCAGCGGCACGCCCGTCACGTTCACCATCGCCACCAACACGTCCAACCCGCAGCGCGTGCGCATCGCCTCGCTGATCCAGGAGGACCTCGCGGCGATCGGCATCGGCGTGCAGGTGGCGCCGCTGGAGTTCCGCGCGCTCATCGACCGACTGACGCGATCGTTCGACTACGACACGGCCATCCTCAGCCTCGGCGGGTCGGACGCCGATCCGAACACGGAGGTGAACGTGTGGCTGTCGAGCGGGGCGAACCATCTCTGGCACCCGGCACAGGCCTCGCCCGCGACCCCGTGGGAGCGCGAGATCGACCGGCTGATGCGCCTGCAGGTGGGCACGCTCGATCGCCAGGCGCGCAAACGCGCGTTCGATCGCGTGCAGGCCATCGTGGCCGAGCAGTTGCCCCTCGTGCCACTGGCGAGTCCGCAGATCCTCGGCGCCACGCGGGCCGGACTGGCCAACGTGCGGCCCGCGGCCATCGAGCCGCACGTGCTCTGGAACGTCGACGAGCTGTTCTGGGAGACGCCGCGCCCGTGAGGATCGCGTCGACCTGGAGGCCGACGCCCACGAGTTCCGCGGCGATCGGTCCAGTCGTGGCGGCCGGCCGTCAGGCAGCCAGGTCAGCGACGCCCCTGCGTGCACCGGGTCAGAAGCGACGCGTGATCCCGAAGAGCGCCTGGTCGGCGGCGAAGTCACGGCGGACGTCGTTGGAGTCGCGGCTGTCGCGCGTGTAGCCGAGGCGCAGTTCCGTCATCGGGGTGATCGCGTGCCGCCACACGATCGTCGGCGTCCATCGGTGATCGCGCCGCAGCACATCCTCGTCGTTGATCTCGACCGTGCGCGAGGTGTAGAGCACGCGCCGGTACTTCAGCTCCAGTTCGAGGCGGCCCCGCCGCCCGAGGGGGACCACGTACTCGCCGCCCCACGTGAAGCGATCCCAGTCGTAGCGATTGCTGGCGGCGTGGTTGCGCTCGACACGGGCCTCGATGGTCCACTCGCGGCCCTGCCCGCCGCGGTGGGAGAACTCCGTGCCGACGTAGCGGTTCGACGCATCGCGTGCCGCATCGTCGTAGCGCCGTTCCCGCCACGCGGCGAGCACCCGAAGGCGGTTGCGCCTGGACAGGCGCAGGTTGAGCCGAGGCGTCACGTTGGCCTGGTTGGAGAGCTCCCGCTCCTCGGTGGTGCCCTTCAGCGACAGCTCGCCGATCACGTCCAGCTTGGCCCAGCGCCATGGCAGATCCTGCGTGACCTGCCCGCGTGCGTAGTGGCTCACGCGGTTCCAGCGGTCGGTCCCACCATAGCGATGCAGGCCCGTCTCGTACGTGAACTGGACGGACGGATCGGACGGGTCGTCGACGTACTGCACGCCGGTGCCGAGAATGACGCCGAACGCCTGATGGTTGGTCTCGTTCTGATCGATGTTGCTGTCGTAGGCGTTGCCGAAGCGGACCAGGCCGGACCACGACCGCGCCGTCGGCGGACGCTCCGGCGGACGGGGGCCCACCGGGCGTGCCGGTGCGCCTGCAACGGCGGGGCCGCGGTCGACGGGCTGGGCGCTGACGAGCGTGGGCAGCAACGCGAGGGCGAACGCGGCGGCGACCGCCGGCAGGTGGACACGAGTCGTCGTCACGGGTGGACCTCCAGCAGGCCAGGTGCGTCCTCGCCGAGGCGGCCTTCGCACATGGCGACGAGGGTGTCTGTCGTGTGCCCGCGCCCGGGCAGTTCGACGCTGAGCGCCGCAAGGCGCGCCAACGCCGCGGTCGTCCACGTCTCGACCACGGGCGCCGCCACGTCGGGCGCCTCTCGCAGGTAGCCGGCGACGAAGGCTTCCGCAGCCGACCGCAGCGATGACGGGTCGCCGGTGATGCGCAGGCCGAGTTCGAGCAGGTGCGCCGCGAGGTTGCCGACGTCGAGCCCGGCATCGCCGCGGGCGGCAAGATCGAAGTCGATCAGGTACATCCGATCGCCGTTCCAGATCAGGTGGTCGGGGTGCAGGTCGCGGTGCAGCAGCGCATCGGTCCGCGGCGGCAGTGCGAGCAGCCTGGTGGCGACCCTGGCGCGCACGGCCTCGAGTCGCGCCGCGAGGTCCGGCCGTGCCTGCGCGAGGCGCGCGAGGCGCGGCGCCAGGATGGCGATCTCGTCGGCCACGCCGTGGACACGCGGCACCGCGGCGCCGCTCGTGTGCAGGCGCCGCACCGAGGCGGCCGCGCGCTGCAGCCGCGGCGTCGCCTCGGCGTCGAAGGCCCACGTCGTCGCCGCCGTGCCCTCCACTCGCGCCTGCAGCCACAGGGACAGGTCGGGCAGGACGCCGATCGGTTGTGGCACCGACGCGCCGTGGTCGCTGCCGGGCCCGAACCCGTCACGCCAGAGGTGCGTCATCAGCGAGGCCGTGGCGAGGTCGGCGCCGCGGGCGCGCAGCTTGCCGATCACCGTCACGACGTGGTCGGGGCGGGGGGGCACGCCGGCCAGGTCGTACTCGAGCAGGCAACGGCGACCCGCCTTGTGCCGCACCACGCGGATGTCGCAGACGCGCACGTAGCGCCACCCCTGGCCCAGGCTGGCGCCGATGGCGCGTTCGACCGTGCGCGGCGTCATGGCAGGCGCCAGCGACGGCAGTTGCTCGTCGGCGATGCGACGCACCGGCACGGCGGGCGTGCGCGATCGCCACCTCGCCGCGTCGGCCCAGTGCCGCGCCAGCCGCAGGAGGGAGGCGGTCGCGCCGGGCCAGTCCTGGTGCCGGGTGCGGAACGGCTCCGGGGCGCGACGCAACAGGTGCGCAGCGGTCCACGCGTCGAGCGCCACCGGCACCTGCCCTGCCTCGCGGGCGTAGCCGTCCACCACGGCGTCACACAGCGCGTCGACGCCCGGCAGGGTGCCGGGCGACAGCGTGGCAGCGGCGAGGAGGCTCGCAAGGAAGGCGCCCAGGTCGGCGCCGGCGGCGCCGCGACATGCCTCGTCGAGATCCACGAAGGCGATGCCCGCAGGGCGGGCGAGGACCTGGGCCGCGTGAAGGTCGCCGTGCAGGGGCACCGACGGGACGGGCACCCGGAGCAACACGGCGAGTCGCGCCGCGAGGTCGCGAGCGGCCGGGCCGAGATCGGGAGCGAGCGCGCCCACCAGGCCCGCGGCCGCCTCGATGGCGGCCCGGTCATCGGGGAATCGGCGGTCCGGCAGCTGCGTGTCGTGCGAGCCGTGCCAGCGGGCGATCGTCCGTCCGACCTCACCGGCCAGGCCGGCCTCGAGACCGTCGGCCCACAGGCGGTCGAGCGGCACACCGTCGACCCAGGAGGTCACGCAGGCGCCCTGCGACGGCCGCGCCCCGAGCCGTGTCGGCACCGTCAGGCCGACCGGGGCGGCCAGGTGTACCGGCAGGGCCACGCCCCGCGCATGCAGGCGAAGCACCGCCGAGAGCCGGTCCCCTGATCGCAGCGCGGCCACGAAGCGTCGCTCGGGCTTGTAGGCCAGCGGCTCGAGGGAGGCGTCCCAGAGGTCGGGCCTCGACGGCACCACGCGCTTCAGCAGCGAGCGCCGGGACGCACTGGCGGCCACCGCCGGCAACGCGCGCACCTTCTGGTCGTTCGGATGCGCGGCGAGTGCGATGCCGAGCTCCGGCAGCACCAGGCGCGCGAACCCGAAGGCGGGCGCCACGACCTCGCGACTGCCCGGCTTGTGCAGCTTGGCCGCGTGCCGGTCGCCGGAGACATGCGCCAGGGCCTTGGCGTGCAGCACCTCCACCCGGCCATCGACCCGCACCTCGTAGGCGACCAGGGCGTTGGTGCCCGGCTTGTAGCGGACGTAGCGCGGTGTCACCGCCTCCACGTGGCCGCTGGCGACCTCGTGCAGCAGGTCCTGCACGGCCGGCGCGTCGAGGAGCAACGCGAGCCCGGGCAGGGTGGCATCCCGCGCGACCAGATCCCGATCAGCGCGCGACAGCATCGACGGCCTCCCTGTCCTGCGACCTGGAGCGACGTCCGCGCGCCCCGGATAGCGCCGCGAACCGCCCGCCGGCAGTACGGAGTTCCGCCGGGGGGCCCACCTCGACCACGCGCCCGCCGTCCACCACCAGTACGATGTCGGCGTCCATCGCCAGGGCGAGGTCATGGGTGACCACCAGCGTGGTCCGCCCGCGTGACACCTCCCGCAGCGCGCCACGCACCAGGCGCGCGTGTTCCTCGTCGAGGCCCGTGGTGGGTTCGTCGAGCACCAGGAACGGCGTCTGCCTGACGGCGGCGCGGGCCAGCGCCACGCGCTGCCGCTGTCCGGCCGACAGCGTCGCACCGCGCTCGCCGACGATCGTCGCGTAGCCCTGTGGCAGGTGCTCGATGAAGCCGTGGGCACCAGCGCGACGCGCCGCGTCCGCGATCGCCGCGTCCGACACACCGGGCGCCCCGTAGGCGATGTTCTCGCGCACCGACGTGGCAAACAGCACGGTGTCCTGCACGAGGCAGGTGATCTGCCGCCGCAGCGAGGCCACGGTGAGGTCGCGGACGTCGAGACCGTCGACCAGCACGCGCCCGCCGGTCACGTCGTGGAAGCGCGCGAGCAGGCTGACGATCGTCGACTTGCCCGCGCCCGACGGTCCGACGATGGCGACCAGTTGTCCTGGCGCGACATCGAGATCGACACCGTCGAGGACCGGATGACCCGGCACGTACGCGAAGCGCACGTCCTCGAAGCGCACGCGTCCCGACAGGGGCGGCGCCGCCACCGCGCCGGGGGCGTCCACCACGTCGGGCGCCGTGTCGAGCAGGTCCACCACGCGCTCGGCGGCCGCGGCGGCCTTGGCGAGGCGGCTGGCGTACTTGGCGAAGTCGCGCACCGGCTTGAAGGCGTTCTTGAGGTACGCGAGGAACACGATCAGGTCGCCGGCCGACATCGCCTGTTGCGCGACCAGTCCGGCGCCCATCCACAGCACGCCCGCCGTGGCAATCGCCACCAGCACGTCGACCGTGCGTTCGAGGCGGGCCTCGAGCCGAGCCACCCGCGCGCCGTCGCCGTGGCTACGGGTGTTCTGAACGCGGAACGCCTCCCCGAAGGCGCCCTCGAGACCCAGCGCACGCACGGTGCGGATGCCGCCGATGGACTCGGCGGTCCGGCGCGCGAGCGAGCCCTCGCGCTTGCGCTGCGCACGCGCGCCCTCCCGGATCCGGCGCCCGAGGCGGACCGTCGAGAGCGCGAGCGCCGGCACGACTGCCGCGGCCACCAGGCCGAGCTGCCACTGCATGGCACTCATCACCAGGAGCATCGCGACGAGCAGGACGAGGTTGCCGGCCAGGGGGAAGAGCGCCGACACCATCACGTCCTTGAGCAGGTTGACGTCGGCGATGACCCTCACGATCAGGTCGCCGCTGCCGGCCGTCGCGTGGAAGGTCAGCGACAGCCGCTGCAGGTGCGCGAACAGCGCGGCCCGGACGTCGGTGATGACACGCGTGCCGGCGATCGACAGGCCGACCGCCGACCCGTACGCCGCAGCGCCGCGTGCCACGGCGATGGCCACCACGGCGAGTGCCGCGGCCGGCACCACCAGGCGCGGGTCGAGCCAGGCCATCGGGTCGGACGGGCGGAGGCGCCGCGGGTCGAGCACGTGATCGACGACGAACTTCAGCGGCCAGGGCTCGACCAGGCGCAGCGCGACGTCGGCCGCCAGTGACAGCGCCGAGGTGGCCAGCAACCCTCGCTGCTGCCGCAGCAGGGGCGCGAAGCGCTGCAGGCTGCGCGCCAGCGATCGGGCGGCATCAGTGCGAGTTCGCGGCGACATCGCGCACCTCCGCGGCGTCAACCCTCGGCAATCGGTGATCGGCCGTCGAGAACGACGCCGTGGGCACCGTCGTGGCGCGTGGCGCCCGGCGGGCGGCAGACGCGCGGGCCAGTTCACGCACGCGGGCCACCGTGCCCGCCCAGGTGTGCTCGGCCAGCACGCGGGCCCGCGCCAGCTCGCCCATCCGGGCACGAGCCACCGGTGCGGAACACAGCGTCTCGAGCGCCACTGCCAGTGCCTCGGCGTCGCCGGGCGGCACGACGATGCCGGCCCCGTCGCGCAGCAGCAACGGCAACTGACCGACCGACGAACCCACGACGGCGCGGCCGGCGGCCATGTACTCGAATGCCTTCAGCGGCGAGAAGTAGCACTCGTCGCGGCTGGCGTACGGCACCACGCCGATGTCCATCGACGCGAGCCAGGCCGGCACGTCGGCCGGGCTGACCGCACCCGCCCAGGTCACCAGGTGCGCCAGGCCGAGTCCGGCCAGTCGCGCCTCGAGTGCGGGGCGCCCGGGCCCATCCCCGACGATGAGCAGCCGGCACAGGGCGCCGCGACGCCGGGCGACCGCGAACGCGTCCACGAGCACGTCCAGCCCGTGCCAGGGCTTGAGCGTGCCGAGGAAGCCGATGGTGACCAGGCCCGGCGCCTCCGGAAGGGCGGGCGCAGGACGTCCCGCGAAGCGCGTGGGATCGACGGCGTTGGGCTGGACGTGCACGCGCTCGCGCGCCACGCCCTCGCCGACCAGCCAGTCGCCGAGCACGTCCGACACGGGCAGCACGACGTCGGCGGCGTGGAACGCCCGGCGCATCATGCGCGCCGCGACGTCGTGCAGCCGCAGGGACCTGTGCTGCAGCTGCTCGCGCAGCAGCGGCGCGTTCACCTCGAGCAGGCCGGGAATGCCGACCGCACGCGCGAACTCCATCGCGCCGCAACTCCAGAGGGCATGCCGCTCGTACACCGCGTCGAAGGGGCCGCAGGCCGCCAGGTGTGCGGCCAGGCCCCGATTGCGCGCGATGGCCGATCGCTCCCTCGCCAGCACGGGATCGACGGCGGCCCGCGACGCCCCCGATCGCGACTCGACGAGCCGGTGCACCGGGATGACGCCCAGATCCGCGGGAGCGTCGGCGCCGAGGCGCGTCGCGAAGAGCGTCACGTGGATGCCATCGTGCAGGCAGGCGCGAATGAACTCCTGCACGTGCACCGAGCACCCCTTGGTGCCGAAGACGGGCACGCCGCCGTCGGCGCAGACATAGGCCAGGCGCCTCATGCCCCCACCGCCTGCCACGATGCACCGGCCCGGCCACGATCGGCCGACTCGGCGAACAACGCCCTGACGCGGGCGGCATTGCGATGGGCGTCGAAGTCCTGCTCGATCCGCCGACGCGCGCGGGCGGCGACCGCATGCGCGGTCTCGGGCCGCGCCAGCACGCGCTGCAGGACATCGGCGAGATCGACGGCATCCCCCTGCCGCACCATCCACCCCGTGTCGCCGTTGGCAATCACCTCCGGGATCCCGGTGACGTCGGTCGACACGCACGGCGTCCCCGACGCCATCGCCTCGAGCAGCGTCGTCGGGAGGCCGTCGCGGTTGCCGTCCTCCCCGACCAGGCAAGGGGCGGCGAACACGGACGCCGCGGCGATTGCCGCCGCCACGTCCCGCTGG
The DNA here is from genome assembly GCF_016865485.1 of Luteitalea sp. TBR-22. Classification (NCBI taxonomy): domain Bacteria; kingdom Pseudomonadati; phylum Acidobacteriota; class Vicinamibacteria; order Vicinamibacterales; family Vicinamibacteraceae; genus Luteitalea; species Luteitalea sp. TBR-22. Next base: position 4,802,446 of record NZ_AP024452.1, read on the forward strand.
GGCCGGGCGCCCAGCATCCGCACGCGAGCCTCGACGCCGCGGGCGCGGATGCGGGCCCGCAAGGCGTCCTCGAGCTCGCCGGTGCCGATCAGGTCACACGTGTACGCGACGCCGCGGGCGCCGAGCTCGGCGCAGGCGTCCACGAGGACCTCGAAGCCCTTCTTCTCGACCAGCCGGCCGACCGCCACGATGTGGCCGGCGGTCCGCGCCGTGCCGACCGGGAACCGTGCCAGGTCGAGCCCGTTGTAGATCCGGACGACGCGCGCGGCGTCCGCACCGAACGTGTCGCGCAGGTAGGCCAGGTTGAACTCGCTCACCGTGACGACCGCCGACGCGTCGCGCAGCCGCGCCGCCAGTTCCTGCCGGCACACGCTCTCGTGGAAGATGTCCTTGGCGTGCGCCGTGAAGGAGTACGTGATGCCGGTCAGCGCGGCGACCAGTCGCGCCACGGCCGCCGGCAGGGTCGCGAAGTGGGCGTGCAGGTGGCCGATGCCGCGGTCGCGGACCAGCCGGGCCAGTTGCAGCGCCTGGAACACGTCACGCGCGTCGGCGCCGCGCATTGCCGCGGCGCGAGCCCACAGCCCCGGCCAGGCCTCGGCGGCACGCTGCCACGCCGCCCAGAGGTCGGCGGCGCGGGCGCCCTCGCCGTCCAGGTAGTGCACCGGTGCACGCACCTGCGCCAGGGCGTCCTGGAAGTGCGTGTCGCAGGGCGGACGCAGGGAGATGATGTCGAGGTCGAGGCCGGCCGCCTCGTGGGCGAGGATCTCGGTGACGATGAAGGTCTCCGAGTAGCGTGGGTAGCGCTTGACGACGTAGCCGACGCGGGTCGAATCAGCAGGACGCATTGACGGCACTCCGGGGAGCAGGCAGGGCGACGGGGGCGAGCGGCAGCCGCGCGGACGGGCAGCCACCAACGAGGTCGAGCAGCAACTGGGGAATCCGGCGCAGGCCGTCGAGGTCCAGCCGATGCGCGGGGCGCGGCGGGAGGTGGCGTCGCGACAGCCAGCCGGCGACGGCTGCCGGGGTCAGTTCCGCCGGCAGGAGCATGTCCACGAGGCCGAGGTCGCGCAGGCGCGTCGCCCGCACGAGCTGCTCGAGCCGCGGCGCCACGCGTGGCACGACGAGGGCGCGCGACCGGTACGACAGGACCTCGTTGACCGTGTTGTAGCCGCCCATGCACACCACGGCCTCGGCCCTGGCGATCAGCGCGGTCGGCTCATCGACGAAGGCATGGACGGTGAGGGTCGGGTCCGCGGCGGCGAGTCCCTCCAGCGTGCTACGCAGGTCGGCCGGCATGAACGGGCCGGTCACCAGCACGCGCTGCAGGCCGTCGGCCATCCGGGCCCGGGCAAACGCGTCAGCGACCTCGAACCCGTCCTGGCCGCCACCGACCAGGCACAACGCGAACGGCGCGCCGGGGACGGCGACCTCCTGCCGCGGGCGCGGCGCCATCGTCCTGTCCAGGTAGCCGACGTATCGGGCCTTGGCCGCCACCTCCGGGCCGAGGTCGTACTCGACGACCGGATCGAGCAGCCGCGGGTCGCCGTAGATCCACACGGCGTCGTACCAGGCGGCGATCGCGGCGCGGTTGCCGCGCGTGTGCCACTCCTGGCGCACCGCCGCGGCGTCGTCGAGCACGTCGCGCAGGCCGAGCACGCACCTGGTGCGCCCCTCGCGCCGCAGCCGCACGAGCGTGCGCTCGAGCTCGCCGCAGGCGCCGCGCGGCACGTTGTCGACCACGAGGACGTCGGGGCGGAACGAGGCGATGACGCTGTCGATGGCGCGCGAGCGCAGCTCGATCAGCTCCCGAAGCGTGACGTCGAGCGAGCGGGCGTCGTACTGCCCGCCGAGTTCCTTGCGCAGTCCCGGGAGCGTCACGCAATCGACGCCGGGCGGCATCGCGAGCGCGCCGGCCTCGCGGGCGCCGCAGATCAGCAGCGTCGACGCGTCGAAGTCGGCCTCGGCCACGCCGCGCGCGATCGCCAGGTTGCGCCGGACGTGGCCCAACCCCATCGTGTCGTGCGAGTACAGGACGATGCGGGTGGCCGGCGCGAGCCGGGGGCCTGGACGCGGCAACGCGTCCCGCAGGTGAGCCATCGGTTGTCCTCCTGCCCCATGAGGGGCGGGAGGACGCGCGATGATATAGGTTGCGTAAGAAAATTCCGACGGGCCAGGACGGCTACTGCAGCTTCGTGGCGAGCGCGTTGGTGCCGGCGGTCCACGCGCCGCCAGGCCCGTCGCTGTACATCGAGCGCTCGACGACGAGTGGCGCCGGCGCGCTGCCGAGACTGGTGATCGTGGTGGCGAAGCGGCGCCCGATGGCGGCGGGGAACTCGGCGGCGATCGCCACGTTGAGGCGGCTGTTGGCGGCCACCGGGAACTCGCGCGCCAGCGACGTGCCGTCCTCGAACCACAGCGACACGAGCGCCCGGCCCGCCTGCGGCGACGGGTTGGCGATCAACACGTACGTCTGCGTGTTCCTCGCCCCGCCCTCCTCGCCCTCGGCCAGCGCCCAGGCCGTGCCCGTCGACGTCGCCCCGGCGCTGACGTGTGACTCCTGCCAGCGACCCTGCGGCCACCACATTGCCCGCTCGACGATCACCGGCACACCGTTGGCCACGGTGACGCGGGTCGAGACCGCCGTGTCGGCGAGGCGCGGGTGTTCCTGATCCACCCAGATGGTGAGGCGGCTGCGGGCCGCGACCTCGTACCGCTTCGGCACGGTGCTCCCGTCGGGCAGCAGGTAGGTCACGTCGATGATCGCCGGGCTGTCGGCGGGGTTGCCGACGAGCACGAAGGTGTCGAAGTACGGGCCGGTCGCCCCCTCGGCAAGGAACCAGTCGAGGGCCGGCGCGGTGACCGCCGCGCCGCCGTGGCCCGCCGCGAACGCCTGGCCGGCGGCGCTGGCGTACATCGCGCGCTCGACCAGGATCGGCACGCCGTTGCGCGAGCGGATCACCGCCGACATCTCGGCGCGCTCGAGCCCCGGCACGAGGTTCACCCACTCGGTGTACCGCGAGCGGGCCGGCACCACGACCGGCTTGACGATCGGCGGCAGCGGCGCCGGGCGGAGGAGCTCGATCTCGACGTCGGCCGCCGTGTCGCCAGGATTCTGCAGGAGGTAGAACAGGCCGAACGCGTCGGTGGTGGCGCCCTCGGCCAGGTACCACGTGGTGCCGGGCGGCGCGGTGATCGCGTGTTCGGCGTGGCTGCCGTACACCGACGCATCCCAGGTCATCGTGCGATCGACGACCACGCGCCGGTCGGCGGTGATCGCCGAGGAGAACTCCGCATCGATCAGTTCCGGCACGTCGCGGGCGTTCATCGTGGCGCGCCGGTGTCCGGGCAGCGCGAGGTTGCGCACGACCTCGGCGCCGCTGCCGCGCTGGAAGCGCACCTGCACCTGCGCCGTGGCGTCGTCGGGGTTGTAGAACGCGAGCCGCACGTCGAACAGGCCGTTGACCGCCCCCTCGGGCAGGTACGAGCTGTGCGTGCCGCGGGGGTGCGTGCCCGCGACGTATTCCTGCAGGTTGGTGCGGCCGTCACGATCGTCGTCTGCCGCCGCGTCGTCCTTCGAGCGCGGGTCGAGCCCGTACGCGACCTCGAACGCGTTCGGCAAGCCATCGGCATCGTCGTCGCCGGCCGGCGCGAGTGGCGGGTCGTCCTGGTTGCCGCGGAACTGCCGCGCGAACTCGACGGCCTGACGCGCGTCGAGGCGCCCGCTGCCGAGGTCCTGGCCGATCGGGATGGCGCGCCGCAGCGCGTCGCGCGCCAGCTGCTCGGCCGACTCGGGATCGCTGCCGCCGGTGTCCTGCAGGGCCAGCGCCCCGACGCCGGCCGCCAGGCCCGTGCTGAACGAGGTGCCCCAGGCGGCCGCGAACACCGCCCCCGGGAACGTCGTCACCACGCCCTCGCCGGGAGCGGCGACGCGGACGCTGCTGCCGAAGTTGGAGAACACGCTCCGCTGATCGAGGTCGCCGGTCGATCCGATGCCGACCGTGTCGGACCACGCCGCCGGGTACAGTACCAGCTTGCGGCCGTTGTTGCCGGCCGAGGCCACGGTCAGCACGCCGTGCTTGCGCGCGTAGTCGAGGGCCCGCTTCAGCTCGGTGGACTCCTCGGTCATGCTGAAGCTCATGTTGATCACGCGCGCCCCGTGATCGGTCGCGTAGTAGACGGCGCGCACGAGGTCGCCGACGCTCGACGTGCCGTCGCCGGTGAAGGCCTTGAGCGGCATGATCCGCGCCGCCGGCGCCACCAGGTGCAACAGGCCGGCGACCATCGTGCCGTGACCGAAGGCCCGCGGGAAGGTGCGCCCGGCGAGCCGGGTCGCGCGGTCGCCCTCGAGGATGGCCGCGGTGCTCTGGTTCAACGACACGACCTGGTCGCGCTCGAGGATCGCCGCCGTCGACTGCTCGAGGATGGCGGCGGTGGACTGATCGAGGTCGGCCAACTCCGACGGCACGCCGGCCGCGTCACGCGTGAAGTCGTACCCGGCCACGAGCACGTCCTTCAGCACCGGGTGATTCGGGTCGACGCCCGTGTCGATGACCGCGACGATGATGCCGGTGCCCGTGGCGAGCGCCTGCGCCCGCGCGAGATCGATGACGCGGGTCGCCGGCTGCTCGACGTACCGGTTCCAGACCTGCTGCCCGAAGAACGGCACCAGGGTGCGCGCCGGCAACGCCTCGAGGATGGCGGCCGTCGACTGCTGCAGGGAGACGTCGGGCGGAATCTCGGCGATCTGGAGGCCGCGATTGCGCTCGAACCCGCCGACGCTGGCGTCCCTGCCAACCTCGCCCTCGACCTCGGTCTCGGTGCGATCGTCCTCGCTCTCTACCTTGTACAGCTCGCCGGCCCGCACCTCCCGCACGATGCGCAGGCGGTTGCGCCCGGCGATCGCCTCGGCCTCGCTGCGCGACGCGGCGCGCAGGAGGAACTCGCGTGAGTCCTTGGCGAGGGCCGGCGATGCCGGGCCGCCCAGCACCACGAGCAGGGCGAGCCCGAGCGCCGGCGCCCACCAGCTGCGCAGGCCGTCGGTGATGCGGCCGATCATGCCGCGCCGTCCTCGAGAAAGCGGTTCAGCGGCAGTTCGACGCGCCGGGCGCCACCCTCGACGACCACCTGCACGCGCAACTGCGGCAGGGCTTCGCACACGCACTCGAACTCGCCGTGCGCATTGGTCGCGGCCTGCTGCAGCACGCGGGCCCCGACCGTCACCAGCACCGGCAGCCCGTCGACGGTGCGCCCCGCGTCGCCGTCCACCTGCCCGACGATCGCGCAGGTGGTGTCGCGGGGATCGACATCGACGCGGAGCCTGACGGTGTAGGGACCGGCACGGAACTCGCCCTGTCGATCGCCGACGGCCGGATCGGCACGCAACCCGGCCAGCGCCGGCTCTGCGCTTCCGACCAGGGCGCCGAGCCAACGCGGCAGCGACAGCCGCGAGTCGGCCGACGTCGCTGCGAAGATGTCGAAGGCTCGCTGCATCGCCGCGCGGCCGGGCACCTCCACCGCATCGGCCCTGGTCACCGCCGCCAACCGCACCAGCGCCGCCAGGTCGGCGCGGCAGGCCTCGCAGGAAGCCACGTGCGCCTCGACGCGGACGCGGACGTCGGGCGAGCCGAGGCCGCGGGCGTGATCGGCGATCAGGGCGATGTCGCAGGGCTGGGCGGGACGGTTGGGCATGGGCATGCGGGCGGACCCTTCGGATCCTAGAGGGGCGTGGCCTCGTGACTTGATATAGGGGCAGTCCGCCCCGCTGCGGTGCGCCCCGGGAGCGGGTGGCCGAGCAGGACGAACGGGGCCCAGTAAAACGGGTCTGGCACCGACGCGCGCGCCTCGAGCATGGCGGCTCGCATCGCCTCCGCGGGGCCCTCGCCCGCCACCACGCGGCGGTAGACCCCGGCCATGATGGCCGAGGCAGTCGCGTCGTGGACGTCCCACAGCGAGACCAGGACCGACCTGGCACCCGCCGCCAGGAGCCCGCGGGTCAGGCCGAGCAGCTCGTCGCCCCCCACCGTGGCACTCAGCCCCGTGCTGCATCCGCTCAGGCTCACGAGGTCGGCCGCCAGCGGGAGGGCCGCCAGGTCGAGCACGCGCAGGTCGCCGTCGGCGAGGCGGATCGACGAGAAGAGCGGGTTGTCGTGCCGGAAACGGCCGTGGGTCGCCAGGTGGACGAAGCGTGCGCCCGGGGCGTGCGTCTCGAGGAAAGCGCGGCTGGCAGCGGCGCCGACAGCGACGCGCGCCTCGGGCAGCGCCTCGGCGACCGCGCGGACCTCTGCCTCGATGGCCGGCGCGAGGTCGTCGGGTACGCCGGCGATCACGCTGTGCGAGGCAACCGACGGAGGACGCGCCGCCGCGTGTGCGAACACGCTGGCACTCGGCGCATACGAGATGACGGCGTGCTCCACCATCGCCTCCCCGGGCCTGCCCAGGGCGTGGAAGGGCAGCGCGTGCAGGACGCCGTGCGGCACGATGAGGAGACGCCTGGCGCCGGCCATCCCGGGCAGCGGGGCGACCAGGGCCGCGTGGAACCAGGCCAGGTGGTCGGCGAGTGCGCGGGCGGGCGGCTGTGTCGAGGGCCCCGATCGCGACGCGGCGCGGGCGGCATGCCCCAACTGGAAGCGGAGCAGCCGCATGCGGCTGTGGACGTCGGCCATGGCCACCAGCGGCGTCAGCGAGGCGCGCTGCCGGTCGGCGACCAGGGCATGCAGCCGGCCACGCACCTCGAAGTACTCGACCAGCACGGTGTCGGCGAGCGAGGCCTGCAGGTGCGCCAGCGACACGGTGGGCCCCGGGCCGTCGAGCGCTGTCGCGTCCAGCGCCGACGAGAGCCACGCGAGCCGCCCCTGCCACTCGCGGACTCGCTCCCGGAGCCCGGCGAGACGCGCGCGGTCCGGAACGGCACGGCCGGCCTCGTCCCGGAGTTGCCGCGTCACGACGTGCAGGTGCGAGGCCGCGGCACGGATCTCGGCGGCGGGTCCGGTGGCGCCCTCGGCGGCGGAAGCGGCCGCGCCCAGCATGGCGACCTGCTCGGCGAGACCGCGTGACTTGGCCTGCTCGACGAGATCGAAGATCGACGCCACGTCGACCGGCCCCGGCCCCGCGGCGAGCAGCGCGATCAGGCTCTCGAACACGTCCCGCTTGTTCTCGAGGAACGCGACCTTGAGGTCGTCGTGATCGAGGTGGCGTCGCAACGACTCGATGGTCCCGTGTGCCTCGCGGTAGGCGGCGCATGCGCCGTCGCGATCCCCCTGCTGCTCGAGCACGTGCCCCCGGGTGACGTGCACCCGGTAGGCGAGCGCCGGCGACTCGGCCCGCGGCAGCGCGTCGGCCGCGCGCCTCACGGCAGCGGCCGCACCGGCGAGATCGCCGGCCCGCAGGGCCAGGCGCGCCAGCAGGACGTCGCACGCCGCGGTCCTCGCGGTCAGCGGGGTGGGCGCGAAACGCTGGCGCGCCGCGCGGCACAGCGCCCAGGCCTCGGCCGGCGCGGCCGACTCCAGCAAGGCCGCCTTGAACAGGTCGATCTGTGCCGGCCACACCGCGTTGCCCTCGCCCACGAACGTGGCGCGGGCCTCGTCGAAGAGGGCGAGCGCCTCGCCGAGCCGCCCACGCTGCCCGGCCGCGAGCGCCAGCGTGGTGCGCGCCTTGGCGGCCTCGTAGCGCATGCCGAGCGCATCGAACTGGCGCGCCGCCTCCGCGGCCATCGCCGCCCCCTCGGGGACGAGGTTCAGCTCCAGGGAGAGTTCCGACTCGTCGAGGTCGCACAGCGCCGCGTGATAGGGATCGTGCTGCGCATGCGCGAGGGCACGCGCGCGGGCATAGAGGTCGATGGCGGTGGCGTACTCGCCGCGCATGTAGTGCAGGTACGCGATGTTGTAGTCGACCTCGGCCAGCAGCCTGGCGAGCCCGTGCGACTCGCACCAGGCCCGTGCCTCGCGGTACGTGGCGTAGGCCTCGTCGAGTTGCTGCAGCGTGATCTGGCAGACGGCGATGTTGCGCAGCGCAATCGCCGCGTCGAGGCCGCCCCCCTCCGCACGGAACACCGCGAGGGCCCGGCGATAGTGCTCGAGCGCCTCGGCGAACCGGTCCTGCCGGTGCAGGACGTTGCCGACGTTGCTGTCGAGGCGTGCCAGGCGCAGCGTGTCGCCCGCGGCGACGAAGGCCTCGCGCGCCCGTGCGGCCCAGGCGAGCGCCTCGTCGTAGCGACCGAGGTAGATGAGCGTCTGCAACGCCCCGCTCCTGGTGATCGCCTCGTCGAGCCGGCTGCCGGCCGCCTCGAAGGCCGCGAGCGCCGACTCGTAATGTCCAAGCGCCTCGGGCGCGGCGCCGCGCAGCGCCGCGACGTGCCCGAGCGCACGCGCGCCGCGACCCCGCGCGTGCGGATCGTCGTCGAGGCGATCGGCCACTGCCGCCGCGGCGCCCGCCAGGCGGGCGGCCGCCTCGAGGTCGGTGCGGGCGATGGAGATCGAGGCGTCGGCCAGCCGCTCGACGGCAGCGCGGGACCGCAGGCCGGGGACCCGATCGAGGAGCGCGGCGAGTCGTGCGTCGGAGAGGCCACGCGTGGCACGCGCCACCAGGTCGTCGACGGTGGACACGGCGGCGGGACCCGCGGGACGGCGGGCGCCGGTCACGCCCGGGCGATCCCGGCCTCGCGCAAGGCCTTCTGCAGCTTCTGGAGGCAGCGCCCACGGATGAACCCGAGCGATCCGACGGCCAGCCCGAAGTGGGCGGCCACCTCCTTGTAGGAGCGCGGGGGCTGCTCGAAGAACAGGATGCCCACCAGCTCGCGGCACCGCTCGGGAAGGCTCCGGACGGCGTCGCGCACCAGCTGATCGCGCTCGACGTCCTCGAGCAGGTCTCGGTCGACCGTCGACAGCCGCACCGGATCGGCATCGTCCACGTCGACGACGTGCCCGCGCCTGGTGCGCGCGGTCTTCCACGCCAGCGAGGCATGCGAGGCGACGGTCATCAGCCAGGAGCGGAGGCTGTCCACCTTCCGCAGCCGTGGCAGCGCGTTGTACAACTCGAGGCACACGGTCTGGAAGATGTCCTCGGCGTCCTCGGGCGTGGCCTGGTACCGCCGCGGCACCGAGTAGATCAGGCGGGCATACCGTTCCACGAGCGCCGCCCACGCCGCCTGGTTCCCGGACAGGCACGCCTCGACGAGACGGGCGTCCGTCCACCCGTCTTCCGCGCGCCCGCTGACGCGCCCCCGCCGCTCCGGCGCCGCTGCGTCTGTCCCGGACTCGGTCATGACCCCAGCGCCATTCTGGCAGAGCTGCACGGACGACGCATGTCGCCACGGTGGGCCATGCGGATGAGACCGAGATGAACGAGGGCTGGGGCTGGGGGCTTGGGGCTGTAGCCCGAGACATCAGGCGTTGGGCGTTCGGCGTCAAGCGTCACGCGTTTAAGCGTTACAGTCATGCCCATGCGCCCCCGTATCCTGCTCGGCGTCGCGCTCGCCGCGACCCTCGTCACCCCGTCGTCGGCGCCGATGCACGCGCAGGCGCCCGCCGCGCCGCCGGCGCAGCCGCCGCCATCGCAGGGCGGGCAGGCGACGTTCCGCGTCGAGGCCAACTTCGTGCGCGTGGACGTCTACCCGACCAACGCCAAGGGCGAGCCGGTCACCGATCTCACCGCCGACGACTTCGAGCTGCTCGAGGACGACAGGACGCAGAAGGTGACGCAGTTCGAGCGGGTGGCCGTCTCGACCGCCACTGCGCGCGAGGAGCGCCGCGATCCGGTCAGCGCCGACGATGGGCGGAAGCAGGCGGCCGATCCCCGGCGGCGCGTGTTCGTCGTCTTCCTGGACACGTGGCACACCGACTTCGCCGGCGCGGTGCGGGCCCGCAAGCCGCTCGTGAACATGCTCGAGCGCCTGATCGGCCCCGACGACCTGTTCGCGGTGATGACGCCCGACATGGACCCGCGGCAGATCACGTTCGCGCGTCGCACCGAGACGATCGACGACATGCTCATGAAGCAGACCCAGTGGGGCATGAAGGAGAGCCTCGTGCGGCTGCATCCCGAGGAGCAGCAGCTCGAGATGTGCTATCCGGAAGGGATGCCGCCTCCGGGGTGCTCGGGCGCCAACCTGTCTCCGCAATCGCAGGCCGCACTCCGCAACGCCAACAACGGCATCGCCGCGCAGTTGATCCGCCGGCGCCGCGAGAAGGAGGTGCTCGACTCGCTCGAGAACCTGGTGCGCTACCTCGGGGGCGTGCGGGAGGAGCGCAAGGCGCTGATCACCGTGACCACCGGGTACCAGATGTTCGAGCCGAAGCAGGACCTGCTGCGCCGGGAGGACTGCGCCACGCCGCCGTCGATGGGTCGCACCGGCACCGGGCCCGACGGGCGCATCACCGACAACCTGCGCGGCGTCCAGAACGGTCCTGTCGGGTCGATGTCGTCGATCGAGTGCGCCACCACGGCGATGAAGTACGCCATGCTCAACAATCGCCAGCGCTTCATTGCGCTGACGCAGGAGGCCAACCGCTACAACGTCTCCTTCTACCCGTTCGATCCGCGTGGCCTGGCGGCGTTCGACAAGAACCTCGGCGACCGGGACGAGCGGATGGTCGCCGACCGGGGCGAGTGGTACAACAAGGAGACGGGCACGCGGCCGGGCACGATGATGGGCGATCGCGCCAGCCTGAACGTCCGGCTCGACTCCCTCCGCCTCCTGGCCGACAACACCGACGGCCTGGCCATCATCAACACCAACAACCTCGATGCCGGCGCGCAGCGCATCGTGCAGGACCTGTCGTCGTACTACCTGCTCGGCTACTACTCCAACAACGAGAAGCTCGACGGCAACTGGCGGACCATCAAGGTGCGCGTCAAGCGACCGGGCGTGCAGGTGCGGGCGCGCAAGGGCTACCGCGCGATGCGCGCCGAGGACATGGCCACCGCCACGGCAGCCGCGAAGGCCGAGGCGGCGGGCGGCGCCGGCGATGCGGCGGCGACGGCCGAGAGTGCAGCGCTGTCCGGCGCGCTGGGCGCGGTGGCCGGCATCCGCGACGGGCAGCCGTGGCGCAGTCGGGCCGCGTACTTCTTCCACGCCGGTGGCGGCGCGACCACGCGGACGGGCCGCGTGTGGGTCACGGCCGACCTCGACCCGTCGGCGATCCGGGATGGGTCGGTCGCCCAGGGCGGCACGCTGGCGATCACGATGACCACCAGCGCGGGCGCGACGATCGGCCAGGCCGAAGTGCCACTGGCCGCTGGCGCCAGAACCGTGACGGCCGAGTTGCCGACGACGACGGCGCCGCTGGCAGGCGGCGACGTGCTGGTGCGCCTGCGCCTCACGCCCGCGGGAAGTTCGTTGCCACTCACCGACTCGGCACGGCTCACGCTGCCGGCGGTCGACGCGCCGACGGCGTCCCCTCGGCTGGCGCGCGCCAGCGCGGCAACGCGACAGAAGTTCGTACCGACCGCCGACGCACGGTACCGCCGCAACGAGAAGGTCCGCGTCGAGGTGCCCGTGGCGCCCGGCGCGACGGCGGCGAGCGGCGCGCTGCTCGATCAGTCGGGCAAGGTGATGGCCATCATCCCGGTCACCACCGCGCTCGTCGCTCCCGACGACAGCGGCATCGGCTGGGCGACGGCCGACGTGTCGCTCGCCCCGCTCTCGGCCGGCGACTACGTGATCCGCGTCGATGTCGAGCACCAGGACGGGCAGCAGCGGACGTTCACGGGCTTCAAGATCGTGCCCTGAAGCTGACGCTGGCAATTTGAAATTTGAAATTTGAAATTTGAAATTCTGGGCGGCTCGGCCTTCGGCCGTTGCTCGCCCGAGAGATCCCGAGGGCCAGCGGCGAAGCCGCGGCCCCATCAATTTCGAATTTCAAATTGCCACCTCGGGAGATCCAGCAATTTGGTGCGCCACGACGCGCATCATCCGGTTTGTTGGACCCGTACGCGCTCCACTCCGCCCACGGCAGGGCACGCCGATGCCTTGCCTGAACCCACTCGTCATCGCTCGCACACCCTTCACCACGGCCCAGTGGCGCTCCGCCACCAGTGCGTGACGAGTCGTCCCGATCGCCCCTGATCGGGCAGCGTGCTTGCTCCTTCCCGTCGACATCGCGTGCGCTCGGGCACGCGTCGACCGCGGCCCCCGCGCGCCGGCACATCGGCGTGTGACCGCGGTGCTTTGGCGGCCGACACTCGGCCGCAGGAAGGGACGACATGCATTTCGCGGGCAGATTCCTGGCCGTCGCGGCGGCGGTGCTCCTGCTGCTTCCCCGGCCCGTCGCCGCGCAGGAGCGGTTCGGCGGCCTCACCGGCGTCATCACCGACACCAGCGGCGCGGTGCTCCCGGGCACCACCGTCACCATCACCAACAAGGGCACCGGCGCCGTGCGCGCCACCACCACCAACGGCGAGGGCCTCTACACGGTGCCGGACCTCGAGCCGGGCCGCTATGGCCTGGTCGTCGAGCTGTCGGGCTTTGCCAAGGCGGAGTTCGCCGAGGTCGCCATCACCCTCGGCAAGACGATCAAGATCGACGCCCAGCTCAAGGTTGGCGATCTGTCGGAGGTCGTGCAGGTCTCGGGCGCGCCTCAGGACATCGACGTCCGCAGCACGCTGGTGGCGCACAACGTCCGCGAGGAGGAGATCGACAGGCTGCCCAAGGGGCGGAGCTTCCAGTCGATCGCGCTCACGGCGCCGTCGGTCAACAGCGGCGAGATCGAGGGCGGCTTCCAGGTCAACGGCGCCAGCGGCGCCGAGAACTCGTTCACCGTCGACGGCGTGGTGACCAACAGCCTGGTGGACGGACGCTCGCGCCAGAACACGGTGTTCGAGTTCCTGCAGGAGGTGCAGGTCAAGACGGCCGGCATCGGCGCGGAGTACGGCGGCGCGCTCGGCGGCGTGATCAGCGCGGTCACCAAGTCGGGCGGCAACACGTTCCGCGGCGAGGGCCACTACTACTACGAGGGGTCGCCCCTCGGCGCCGGCCCGGTCAAGCGGCTCGTGCTCGACCCGAGCGACGACGTGACGGTGAGCTACGTGCAGGACAGCGAGCAGCCCGACCACCGCAACGAGATCGGCGGGTCGCTTGGTGGGCCGATCCTGCGCGACCGTCTGTTCTTCTTCGCGTCCTACTCGCCGCGCTTTGCCAATCGCACCAACACGTACCTGTTCAACAACGGCACCGAGAACGGCAGCATCCAGCGCAAGCAGACCTACACGCAGGCCTTCGGGAAGGTGACCTTCCGTGCCGGCCGGATGACGGCGTCGGGCTCGACGCTGTTCACGCCGACCACCTCCGAAGGGACGCTGCCGGCCTACAACGGCGCCGCGCGTGACGTCATCACGTCGTCGATGGCCGCCAACGAGGTCAACCTGGCGCGCGGGTTCAAGACGCAGCAGTTCAACACCACGGGCAACGTCGACGTGGCGCTGAGCAGCACGTCGTTCTTCTCGGTGCGGGGCGGCTACTTCCGCGACAACTACGAGGACACGGGCATCCCGAACACGACCAACTACCTGTACCAGACGTCGAGCGTCGGCCTGGCGGGGGTGCCGCCGAGCGTCCAGGGGCCGATCCTCACGCAGAACACGCCGCGCGCGCTGATCGTGGAGAACGACACGACCAAGCGCGGGTTCATCAACGCCGACTACAACGTGGCCTTCAACGCCGGCGGCGCGCACTCGGTCAAGGGCGGCTTCGGCTGGCAGAAGACCACCAACGACGCCAACCAGGCGTACCCGGGTGGGTACGTGAACATCTACTGGGACCGCGACTTCAACTTCCAGGGCAATCGCGGCCGCGGCATCTACGGCTACTACGAGGTGAACAACCGTGGCGTGCAGGGGCAGGCCGGCGCCGACATCTACTCGTTCTACGTGCAGGACCAGTGGACGGTCGGCAACCGGCTGACGCTCAACCTCGGGCTGCGCACCGAGAACGAGACGGTGCCGTCGTTCCGTGAGGGCGTGCCGGCCATGGAGTTCGGCTTCGGCGACAAGCTGGCGCCCCGACTGGGCGCCAGCTACGACGTGCGCGGCGATGGTCGCTTCAAGCTCTACGGCAGCTGGGGCCGCTACTACGACTGGACCAAGTACGAGCTGTCGCGCGGCAGCTACGGCGGCGACACCTGGCAGGTGTACTACCGCGGCCTCGACACGACCGACGTCGGCAGCCTGAACCTGTCCAACATGCCTGGCGCCGACCTGTGGGTGGTGCCCGGCAGCTTCCGCGACCGCCGCGTGCCGAACTTCGAGTCCACCGATCCCGACATCAAGCCGATGTACCAGGACAGCACGAGCATCGGCACCGAGTATCAGTTCGGGGCCAACATCTCGGTGGGCGCGCACTACGTCCACAACGACCTGTCGCAGACGATCGAGGACATCGGCGCCGTCGACGCCAGCGGCAACGAGACGTACGTCATCGGCAACCCGGGCCGCGGCCTCGCGACCGTGCAGTTCCCGTCGGGCGCCACGCCGGTCGGGTACCCCGTGCCGGTGCCCAAGCGACAGTACGACGCGCTCGAGCTGACCGTGAACCGCCGGTTTGCCAACAACTACTTCTGGAGCGCCAGCTACGTCTACAGCCGCCTGTACGGCAACTACTCGGGCCTGGCGGCCAGCGAAGAGGTCAACACGCCCACCACCAACGTGACCTCCGCGACGGCGCAGCAGCAGGGTGGCAGCATCGCGCGCCCCGGCGGCAACGCCAACCGCGCCTGGGACATCGACGAGATCTTCTGGGACTCGCGCGGTAACCTCGACGTGCTCGGACGGCTGCCGACCGACCGGCCGCACGTGGTCAAGCTGTACGGCAGCTACCTGCTGCCGTTCGGGACGCAGGTCGGCGCCTTCTTCTACGCTGGCAGCGGCACCCCGCTGACGACCTACGTGGTCTCGACCAATCAGACCCAGTTGTTCGTCAACGGCCGCGGCGACATGGGTCGGACACCCGTCCTCTCACGCACCGACCTGCTGCTGTCGCAGGAGTTCGGCATGGGGGGCGGCAACAAACGGCTGCGCCTCGAGCTCAACGTGCTCAACGTCTTCAACCAGAAGGCGACGCGCCACGAGTTCAACTTCCTCAACCGCGGCGCCGGCGCCGCCCGCGCGTCCTCGGCGATCGATCTGCACAACGTCGACCTGTCGAAGGGCTACGACTACAACGCGCTGATCCAGGCCTCGCCCGACGGCAACAACGCCTACGACCCGCGGTACGGCAAGGCCGACCTGTTCGACCCGGGCACGCAGGGCTTCGTCACGGTGAAGTTCCTGTTCTGACCTGCCAGGGGGCGCTCCGACCGGGGCGCCCCCGCCCGACCCATGCCTCGCGGCGCGTGGCCAGCGTGATCGACCGCGGTGTCCGCAGGTCGCCCCCCCTTGCCCGGTCGCCAGGGAACTGAACATGCTCGGCTGGTAGCTCCGCCGACGACCGCCCGGAGCCGACTCAGCGCGGGTCGCGACTGCGCCGCAGGAGGGCCAGCAGGTCGCGATGCGCCAGCACCGCGTCGGGCGACTCCTGGATGGCTTGCAGGTAGCGCTGGGCATAGGGGGTGCCCTCGGCGTCTGGCGACGCCAGGGCGCGCACCTGCACGAGGACGGCATCCTCGTCGGCGAGTGCCTCGTCGGCCATCATCTCGTCGAGGCGGACGATCGCCTCCGAGATCGGGCGCAGCCACGCGAACTCCGGGTCGTGCAGCAGCACCTGGAGAAGCTCGTTGGCCGACACGCGGCCGTACAGACGCTCGTGCCCGCGACGCTGCCAATCGAGCAGGGTCTGGTGCAGGCGCAGCAGCGCCTCCCGAATGTCACCCAGGCGCCGGGTCACGCTCCCGGGGTCATGCGCTTCCACACCGACAGGGTACCCCGAACGCCCGGGTGGATCAGGGCTGCGCGACGACGAACTCGATCTCGTGTGGCAGCCGCCCCGGCCGGACATCGAGCCGTACGCCGGTCATGCCCAGCACGATGGTCAGGTCGACGAAGCCCTCGCCGGCCGCGGTCGAGAGCGTGAACGGCGCCAGGCCGTCGCGTGTGGCGAGGTCCACCTGCGCGACGCCGTGCAGTCGTACCAGAATCTGGGCGCCCCCGACATCCTCTGCCGGGAGCAGGCGCGTGAAGGCGAGCGGGCCGCTGGCCGCCAGCCGCAGCGTTGGCGGCCCGTCGATGGCCGTGACGACCTGCGCCGAGGCCAGGACGAGCCGCTCCTGGGCCGTGCCGGGTGCCACGGCCAGGAGGCCGACCGCCAGGCCCAGGAGGCAGGCGCGCGCGAAGGAGCGGAGCGGTGTGCTGTGCGTCATGGCCTACTCGATCCGGATGTTCGTCGTGACGAATGGCGCCACGCCGATGCGCGCGCCGGAGCCGTCGGCCGGCACCACCGAGACCACGGTCGTCCTTCCGGTCGCGCCTGGCAGGACGACATCGAAAGCCACCTGGCCGCCGCTCACGGTGAAGGAACGAAGGGAACCGTCGTTGGGCGTCGCGATGCCCCCCGTGATCGTGCCGCCAGCCGATCCGTTGCCGTACGACCCGGCCCGGGTGTACCAGTTGCCCGCAGTGACGGCGACGCGGGTGCCATCGGGCACCAGGTTGCCAGCCGCATCGCGGATGTTGGACAGGGTCACCGACACGGTGCTTCCTGGTCCGCCGGTCCCCGGTGCCAGCACGGTTGCCGTGTCCATCCCGACGAGGCTGATGACCGTGCTCAGCAGCGGGCGCGAGCCGATGATCGCGCCGGTGGCCGTGGCCGGTAGCACCGACACCACCGCCGGGCGGGTGGCGCCCACGGCATTGGTCAGCCCTTCGGCCGAGTACGTCGCGGTGACGCGGCCACTGCTCACGACGTAGCTCGAGAAGGACGCCTCGTTGGGTGAGGGTGTGCCACCGACGAGGCTGCCGCCGGCAGAGCCGTTGCTGTAGCCGCCGTCGCTCTGGCGATACCACGGCCGGGCGGCCAGCGCGACGCGTGTGCCGTCCGGCACCGGCCGCCCTTGCGCATCGGTCAGCCCCTCGATCGTCACGAGCGACGTGCGCGGCTGACCATCGGCCAGCAGCGACACGGGGCTCGCCGTGATCGTGCCCGTCGTCACGCTCGACACCGCCACGGCCCCTTCCGCGAACGGCCGGATGGTGACTCGGGCGTTGGTCGCCGACGCGACGGTGGCCGCGATGACTGCGGTCCGCACGTCGGTGGCGGCCAACAGCGGCACGCTCTCGGCCGAGTAGGTCGCTTCCAGGGCCGCGCCGATCGTCGAGTACACCTGGAAGTCGAGATCGTTTGGCGCCGTGAGGCCGCCGAGCAGCAGGCCTCCGCTCGAGCCGTTGCTGTAGCCGCCGTCCGAGCGGCGGTACCAGGGCCGGGCGGTCAGCGCCACGCGCGTGCCGTCGGGCACGAAGTTGCCGAGGGCGTCGCGGATGCCGGTGACGCGCACGCGCACGGGCCGGCGCACGCCGTCGGCAACCACCGACGACGGATCTGTCGTGATGACGGCCGAGGTGACGCCGCCCTGCGGAATCCTCACCTCCGCGAAGGGACGGGTGCCGACGCGCCCCCCCGTGCTGCCCGGTAGAATCGCGATCACCGTCGTCGCCGTCTCGAAGGCGCCCAGCACGAGCCCGGCATTCGAGTACGTGAACGTGACCTGCCCACCCGACACGGTGAACATCCGGAAATCGCCATCGTTGGGCGCCGGGTCGCCACCGAGAATCGTCCCGCCGAACGACTCGTTCGAGTACCCACCGTCACCCTGCCGATACCACGGCCGCGTCGCCACGGCGACGCGGGTGCCGTCAGGCACGAGACGTCCGGTCGCGTCCGAGATGCCCGTGATGGTGATCACGGCCCTCGAGTCCTGGCCGGCGGCAGCGAGCGTGGACGGCAACGCCGTGATCGACCCGACACCCGCTCCGCCTGGCGACAGCACGACCCGGCCCTCCGCAAACGGCCGAGTGCCGACGCGGTGACCCGACGCCTGGGCTGGGAGGACCGCGAGGACGGCATCACCGACATCGGTCGCGTCGAACACCACAGGCGCCGACGCGAAGGCGAGTCGTGCCTCGCCGCCGGCCAACAGGGCCGTGCGGAAGTCGCCGTCGTTGGGCGTCGGCACACCGCCGGACACGGTGCCGCCGGCCGACCTGTTGCTGTAGCCGCCGTCGACACGTCGATACCAGGGCCGCACCGCCATCGCGACGTGCGCGCCGCTGGTCACCGCCAGGCCGTTGACGTCGCGCACACTGTTGATGAGGACATCCATCGGACGTGCCACGCCGTCGGCCACCGCCGTCACCTGGTCCGGGATGACGCTGGCCGAATCGAGCCCGCCGATGCGCACCGGGGCATCGACCACCGGCCGAGTGCCGATGCGACCCGACGCGTTGGCTGGCAGCAGTGCGACCACGGCCGTGGCCTGCTCACCCATCGCGAGCACGCCGCCCTGGTCCGAGTAGGTCACGGCCACTTCCCCACCAGACGCGACGAACGTGCGGAAGTCGCCGTCGTTGGGGGTCGGCAGGCCCCCGAGGATGGCACCGCCGACAGACCCGTTGGAGTAGCCGCCATCCGACGCGCGGTACCACGGCTTGGCCGTCGCGGCAAAGAGGGCACCGTCGGGCGCCTGCACGCGGAACCGCAGCGTCACGGTTTCCGGGTTCGAGTCGCCGGTCAGGAACCGCTGGCCGACGTACGCGCCCGTGCCCGGCGGACCGCTGACCACGGCCACGCCACGACTGGCGAGGCCAGCGCCGCGATCCTCCAGCCGCGCCTGCAGGGTCACCCTTCGGGGCGGGCCGGCGCTCGCCACGAGGTTCGAGATGTCGATGGGCGCGGGTGAAGCGGCAAACTCGTGCCGCACGCCATCGATGACCAACACCAGCGTGCCCTGGAAGGTCGCGCCGAACAGGCCCGACCACCCCTGCACACCGATCGTGTCCGGGTCGGCGACGATCACCATCTGATCGCCTTCATGGACGTAGGTCTCGACACTCCCCAGGTCCACCTGGGTCGTGCCTGGCGCGGGTGCGTCGAAGGGCGCGCTCTCGAGCACGGTGCGCGCGCGGCGCGGGTAGACCACCAGGTCGACCGTGTTGCTCGGCTGACCGCCGACGGTCACCTGCACCGGGCCCGTCGTGGCGCCGCGGGGCACCACGGCGACCAGGCGATCGACGGCCGCGCTCACGACGACCGCCGGGAGGCCTCCAATCGAGACCGCATTGCCCTGCGGCACGCCGCTGAAGTTGCGGCCCGCGATCACGACGGTGTCGGTCTCACCCGCAATCGGGCGGCCAAGCTGGGTGATCTCCGGCGGAGGTGTGGTCGTTGGCAGCGTCACGGTGACGGGCACGCTGGCGACCAGAGCGCCGCTCTCGACCACGATGGACGTCGCCCCTTCACCGGCGGCGGAGACCAGGCCCTGCGCCGTGACGGTCGCCACGAGCGGGTTCAGCACGCGGAATGCCACGGCGGTCAGCGGGAAGCCGACCTGGCCGTTGGAGAAGCGAACGCGCACCGCCAGCGCCTGCGATTGGGCGAGCGCGGTGAACGCCAGTGTCGCCGGCTCGAGCACCAGTGCGGTCTGCTCGACCTCCCGGACGACGACCACCACCTCCGCGGTGGGCAGCCCGGCGCTGGAGACCGTGACCCGGGCGGTCCCAATCCCGGTGCCCGTCACGAGCCCGGCGCCATCCACGATGGCGACGGCCGGATCGCTCGTCGCGAAGCGCACGACACCGCCGAACGCCCCAATTGTGTCGTCACTGAATCGACCCTGCACGCTGATGCGCTGGCTCTGGCCAGGCGAACCGAGCGTGATCGGATTTGGCGAGGC
Source organism: Luteitalea sp. TBR-22 (assembly GCF_016865485.1). NCBI lineage: Bacteria > Pseudomonadati > Acidobacteriota > Vicinamibacteria > Vicinamibacterales > Vicinamibacteraceae > Luteitalea > Luteitalea sp. TBR-22. The sequence continues at coordinate 4,822,254 of NZ_AP024452.1, forward strand.
CACCAGCGACGTGACGCTGGCGAAGTCGACCGTGACCGGCACGCGGACTGCCGCCACGCTTAGCCCGCCGAGCTCGTCGTCCTCCGGGCCGTTCTGCCCACCGCCCGCATCCGCGACAGAGACGGTGACCATCGCCGACCCGTTCCGACCAGGCATCACCAGGCCGCCGCTGGTCACCGACGCCACCGCCGGCGTGTCCGACGCGAAGACGAGGCCCGAGGTGAGGATCTCGCGTCGGCCGTCACTGAACTGCCCGGTGACCAGGAGCGCCTCGGAGGTGCGGCTGCGCGAGAGCGCCACGTGGGCCGGCGCGACGCTGATCGCCGTCAACGTCGCCGCGGCCCGCACGAGGACCGTCGTGGGGGCACTGACGTTGCCGGCCTCGTCGATCACGAGCAGACGCAGCAGCTCATCGCCACGAGCCTCCATCTGGAGCGCGAACGCGCCCGACGCCGAGGCCACTGCCGAACGCTCGACGCGGGTCGTGACGTTGGTCACGACGACCCGCGCGCCAGGCTCCGCGGCGCCATCGAGCCCCGTGACGGTCACGAGCCCGCCTGTCGGCGTCGTGACGATCAGGGCCGATGTGACCAGCGGCGCCGGCGCGGTCGTGTCGCGATCGGCGTCGGGCAGGAACACGTCGAGGGCAATCACGGCCGACGCGCTGTTGCCGGAGGCATCGCTGGCGACGACCGTGATGGTGTGCGGCCCTGCGGCGAGCAACGCGGTGTCGAGCGTGAAACCGACGGTGCCCGTGGCGATTGGCGTCACGGCGCCGTCTAGCAGGTAGGCGATCGAGGCGACGCCGGTGTCGTCGGTTGCGGAAGCCAGGACGGCGAGCGGGCTGCCCCGCCGCACCCGGGGCGTCAACGGGTTGAGCACCGTGACGAGCGGGGCCGTCGTGTCGGACGTGAGGACGAAGGTGGCCTGCGACGAGGCCGCGTTGCCGGCACCGTCGGTCGCGACACTCACCAGCCGATGCGCCCCCGCCGCCAGGCCCGTCGTGGGCACCGAGAAGTGCCAGGGGCCGACCAACTTGCTGTCGATCGGAGCGGGCGCGTTGTCGAGGAACAGGTCGACGCGCGCGACCCGGCCGTCGTCGCTGGCTGACGCGACGGCCGCAACGGAGCGGCCCGGTGCCACCTGGGCGTCGGCGCTGAGCGTCACGGTCGGTGGCACGTCGTCGGGCGCTATCGAGAGAGGGCGGGCGGTCGTGCCGACGTTGCCCGCGGCATCGTGGGCCATGGCCGACAGCACGTGCGACGTCCCTGGCTCGAGGCCAGCCGTGTCGAGCAGGAATCGCACCGGCGAGTTCGGCCGGCGCGTGTCCACCAACGCCCCGTCGAGCAGAAGGTCCACGCGCACGACGCCGTTGGCATCGGCGGAGTCCACCACGACGACCGGGCTCTGGCCGCGGGCGACCAACTGCGCATCGAATGGCGCCTCGAGCGTCAGGCTCAGGGTCGGCTCGGTGGTGTCTGGCACGTATGGGGCGCCCTCCGTGGAGAAGCGCGCGACCATGCCAGAAGCGAGCGACAGCCCGTCGAGATTGAAGGCCGTGGGGTTGACGATGACCGTGTAGGTCTGACCGAACGCCAGCGGCTGGGCCGGCCGGAAGATCGCGGCCGTGGCCTCGAACAACTCGGTGAACTCGAGCGTGCCAGCCACGATGCGCCCGTCCGCGTCCTGGACCACCAGGGTCGCCTCCGGATAGCCGGACGTGATCGTCGGCTCGATCATCCGCTGCGAGAACAGCGCCACGATCGGCGGATCCACGGCCACTCCGACGGTGTTGTGCGCGGGCACCACGGTCACCGTCGGGCGCCCGTCGGTCGTCAGCCGTTCGCTCGGCAGCGTCCCGATGGCGCATCGCGGATCCCGCCCGGGCCCGGTGAACAGTACCGACAGCTGGATGTTGGCATCGGCCGCGCCGACGCAGCTCGTGATCGGGCCTGTCAGGCGTGGCATGACGCGGTAGGTCTGCACCGTCGACCCGCCGCGCAGGATGTCGCCGATGGTCCGCACCGTGGCGCCGGGTTTGGGCTCGCCCGTGATCTCGTCGATCAGGTCTGCGCCGCCACCGACGTCGATCTCCATCGAGGTATAGAGCGCATCGAGTTCCGGGTCGGTGTTGGTCACCTCGACTCGAAGCTCGTAGGGCACGCCGGCCGTCACGTAATCGGGGTGCGTCACCTTCACGTCGAGCTTCGGCGGCCCCTTGACCTCGAGATCGGTGGAGGCGCTGCCGGAGAACGGCACGGGCGCGGGCAGGAAGGCCCCGGTGATCACCCCCCCGAAGTGCGCGGTGACCTTGTGAATGCCCTTGAGATCGCCCCTGATGATGAACTGTCCCGTCGTGTCGCTCTCGGGGCCGATGTCCGGCAGCACGATCGCGCCACCAGCCGGGGCGACGCCCGTGAGCGCGCCCTCGGGCACCTCGAGCCGCGCCGTCAGGTCCTGCAGCGTGAAGATCGAGCTCACGTTCATCAGGAGCAGGTTGATCCTGAAGAACTCCTTGAGCGTCTTGATACGGCCTTCGATCAGGATGACGCCGGGGGTGCCTGGCATGCCTGGGGCAGGCACGATCTCGAAAGGCACGACCTCGATGGGAGGGATGTCCCGGGGCGTGGAGTTGCCGCCCCCGTCGCCGCAGGGGATGAAGATGGCCCGCTCGGTGCTGCTGATGCCCTTGCCGGGCGCAGCACAGCCGATCTGTACGGACTCACCGAAGCCCATCGGCTCCTCGATGCGACGCACGACCGGGACGGGCACCTGCACCTGCCGCCCCCCGACCACGAGCGCGACGACGAATCGCGACACGTTGTAGTTGGCCGGATCGGCGAGGTTGATGGTGCCCTCTGCCACCAGTTGACGCACCTCCTCGGTGGTCAGCCGCTGGGCCGTCACGCGGGCGCGCACGATCTCGGTGAGCGAGATCTGCGCGATGCGCAGGTCGTCGCCCTTCGCGGTGCGCCCCTCCGTGTCGGTGCCCGTGACGGAGATGACGTTCTCCGCGTTGGGCTTCAGCGGCACGCGGAGGGTGAAGGTCGTCTGGCCGATCGCGACCGGCTGCGATGCAGCCTGGGCGCCGCCAGTCGCGACGACTGTCGTGGGTGCCTGCGCCTGCGCGTGTCCGTCGCGCGGCAGCGCCGCGGTGGCCGCGGCCAACGCGGTAGTGACGACAATGAGGCGCTTCAGGGTTGGCGGCATCACTGCACCTTCACCTTCAGCGTCAGCGTCGGGTACTCGCGGCCGCGGACGACGATCTCGCCATTGCTCGTGGCTCCGGCCAGCTGCTGGCCCAGGGCGCCCAGGGCGTCCACGTCGGCCTGCTCCGCAATGCCCTCCGTACTCTGCAGGGCGAGGAGGAGGCGACTGGCGACGGCCTCGACCTGCACCGCCAGATCGACCACGGTCCCGGCGGCGCTCCCCGCCGCCGGTGGTGCCGTACTCACCGCGGCGGCCTGGGCGAGCAGGGCTTCGAGTGCGGCAATCGAGGCGGCGCGCTGGTCGTTGCCGATGAGGGCCACGATGGCCCCGGCGCGTGCGTACATCGCCGACGACAGCGCGTCCACGCCTGCCGCTCGGGCAGCCATCGCCGTGCGGGACAGGTCGATCTGGAACACACCGTCGACGTCGGTCCACGACAGGTGGCTCGTGCCGGGGACCTCGACCGCGATGCCCGCCAATGGCCTGCCGTTGTCGCGGATGACGCCGCGAATCGACAGGTCGAAATTCGCACCGGCGCGGTACTGCGCGAGGGCTGCCGGGTCGACGTCGTGGAAGACGGTGAGGGTCGTCGAGATGCTCACCAACGCCTCGTCGTCGACGTCCGGGGCGGCACACCCCTCGCTCTTGAGCCACTCGCCACGGACCGCAACGTACAGGGTGTTCTGCCCGACCAGCAGCGTCGGCGCCAGCGCGAAGTCCTGGGTGGTCGTCGCGATGGGCTGCGGCACGCCGTTGACCACGAGCACGGGGTCCGGGATGCCTGGCGTGGTGAACCAGCCGGCCACCAATGGCGTGGCAGTTGCCAGGCCGGCGCCCATCCCGGGGCGCACGAACACCGCGCGTGCACAGGCGTCGTCCTCGTCGTCGGGGTCCGCAGGCGGATCGCCCGTGCGCTGGACGTCCACTCGCGTCGACACCGTCTCCGGCGTGGTGATGTCCGGAGGCTGCACGGTCACGCGCGTCCGATCGCCCGGCGGGGGCGGGGGCGGCGGGGGATTGTCCCCCGGTGGAGGCGGTGGCACCGCCGACGGCGGGTCGAACACGAAGTCGACCAGGTTGTGCTTGAAGGGGTCGAGCGGTGCCACATAGGACTGCGTCTTGCCATCGGCGCGGACGACGACATCGAAGATCGGTGACTGGTCGCGGTCCAGGAGGTTGCTCAGCACGAAGACGCCGTCGCCGTCGCTCACCGCGACGCGGTTCACTTCGGGCAACAGCACCGTGGCGCCGGCCAGGGCCGATCCATCCGCGCGCGTCAGACGTCCCGACATGCCGAAGGCGACCTGCACCAGCGCGCGCTCGCCGTCGAAGAAGGCCAGGCCATCACCACCGACCCGCAGCTTGACGTCGGACGGGCGCCGGGCGCCGCGCAACACCGTGAGCCGACGCTTCTGCACGTCGTCCATGCCGAAGAACCCGAAGTACGGTGACTGGTTCATCAGCGGGATCATGGTGATCGTGCCCGCCGTGGCGTCGGTGACGTACATGTTCAGGTAGCGGTCGAACGTGACGCCCGTGAGATCGGTGAACGACGACTCGCCGTCGCGGAAGATCGGGTCGACCCGCCGGCCACCGGGCGCCACCATCAGCACGTTGTCGTACTGGGTGATGGCCAGTGTGTCGTCGGCGCGCATGGCCATCGTCGTGGACCCGCCGAAATTGAACAGCGGGCTGGCGATGTATGGCTGCGAGATGTTGCGCGGCGCCGTCACGCCCGGCGCCCAGCGCCAGGGCAGCGTGAGCAGCGTGATGCGCTGCGACGTGGCGTCGGCGATGTAGAGGGCCTCGCCGCGCGGTGACGGCGCCACGAGCAGGCTCTGCACCGACACCGGGTGGGCGTTCTGCAACAGGAAGCTGTAGTAGTTCGTGTTGCCGACGTGCGTCCGCTGACCGGTCTCTCTGTCGAAACTGAACAGCCGGCCGCCGAACCGTGCATCGGAGGCGGAGTTGTCCGTATAGAGGAAGCCGCGGCTGTCGATCGCCAGACCGGCGGCGCCAGGGGCCGCGAAATTGTGGGCCGCGAACGTCTCGGCGCCGGCCGCACCGACGCGGAGGATCGTGTTGAGCGCCGGGACGCTCAGGTACGCCACCCGCGCGTTGGCATCGACGGCGAGGTTGGCCGGCGGTCGCGTGACCGTGCGAAGGACGACGTTGATGGGCGCGGGGGGCGTGGCATCGCTCGCTTGCACGTGTACCCCCCTGTAGATGTCGGCCAGCGGATCGGTCAGCGTCTTGACGAAATCGATGCTCAACATCTGGCTTCCGGCGGGTGTCTTGCTGCCCGCCGACGGCACGATGCCCGACAGGAACGCGTAGATCTCGTCGATGCCGCTCTGCTGATGCGACGGGATGACCGCCGAGCCCACGGTACGCAGCGCGCGAATGCGGTAGTAGTACGTGCCCTCGCCGGGGACTTCGTCGTTGAACTCGAGGGGCACACCGGGCGGAAAGACCTTCATCGCCACCGGGTTCTCGTTGCCGCTGCCGCCGCGAATCAGGTAGTACTTCCACAACACGCTCTCGACGTTGCCGTGATCGTTCGGGCTGCGGTCGAAGGTCACCGTCACGAGCCGGCTCGGCACGGGCGGGTTCGTCGACTTGTCGACCACTTGCTCGACCTTGCGGATGAAGGGGGCGCGTGGTCGGAGGGCGTCGATGATCAGCTGGGCCTCCAGCTTGAAGATCGCGGTGACGGCCGTCCCCTGGAACTTCGAGAGTGATGCCTCCACGAGGCCGGAGGTGAAGTTCAGGAGCTTCTTGGCCTGCTCGAGCGTGCGGCTCTGCTGCATCACCTCGGCACGCGCCTTCTTGTAGGTGTCCTGGAAGGCGTCATTGTCGAAGGTCGACATCACACGGGCTGCGTTGAAGCGCGTCACTTTCTCGCTCGTCAGGAACGAGGTCAGCGCCCCGCCGACCTTGCCGTAATCAGGCTTGGTCGCCAGCAGCATCTCGGTCAGGGTGATCACGTCCTTGCATCCCGGCGCCGGGAGGAACTGCGCGAGGGGATCCGTAGCCGCCTGCTTGCCCGCTGGGGTCTCTCCAGGAAGCGGTGCGGGCAGTGAGGCCAGCTTGACCAGGAACATCGAGGTCGGGTCCCAGCTCGCGGATGGCCGACAGCAGCAGCTCGACGTCACGCGGGTCGTCATCGACCACCAGGACACGCGCGGAAGGCATCACGCCCTGGCCTGCGGCACGGCCGGCGAAGCGGCCGGCCTGAGCGTGAACCGGAACGTCGCCCCACGGGAAGGCTCGCTGTCGGCCCAGACGCGCCCGCCGTGGCGGTTGACGATGTTGTGGACGATCGCCAGGCCGATCCCCGTCCCCTCGAACTCCTCGGCGCGATGGAGCCGCTGGAACACGCCGAACAGCTTGTGCGCGTACGCCGGATCGAACCCGACGCCGTTGTCACTGACGTGGAACACGAGCTGGTCGCCTTCGCGTCCGTCGCAGCCCACGCCGATCCGTGCCTCCTCCTGCTCGCGCGAGTACTTCAGGGCGTTGTCGAGCAGGTTCATCAACACCTGCCTGATGAGGACCGGATCGGCCAGCACCGGCGGCATCGGCGCGACGTCCCACACCACGCGGCGGCCGGCGGTCAGCGGCTGCAGGGCGACGCGACACTCGTCGACCAACTCGGTGAGGTTCACCGGACGCAGGCTCAGCTGGGCGCGTTTGGCGCGTGAGAACTGCAGCAGCGCCTCGACGAGCCCCCCCATCTGCTCACTGGCATCGGCGATGACCTGCAGGTAGTGGGCACTCTCGGGCGGCAACTGGCCGGCCGAGGCCTCCCGCAGCAGCCCGACGAACCCGTGCAGGTGCCTGAGCGGCGCGCGCAGGTCGTGAGACACCGAGTAGGCGAAGGACTCCAGGTCGTGGTTGGCCGCCTCGAGTTGCCGCGTGCGCTCGGCCACCATCGTCTCGAGGCTCGCGTTCAGGGCCCGCACCTCGTCCTCCGCATGCCGACGCTCGGCGACTTCCTCCGAGAGGCGCCGATTCAGGACGTCGAGTCGCCTCATCGTCTCGACCAGCTCCGCTTCCCGCCGTCGCGTCACGGTCAGGTCGGTGGCGACCACGCCCAGCACCGCGTCGGCAGTCTCGGGAAGCGGATGGACGTCGAGCTGTACGATCACCAGCCCGCCGTCCCTGGCGCGCAGGGCGACGTCGTCCGAGCTCGCACGCTCGTCCTGCCCGTGCTCGATCAGTCGCCCCACGGCGGCGCGGCAGGGCTCGTCGACGAAGTCGAGCAGGTGAGCGCCGATGACGCGTTCCTGGCGCTCGTGCACGAGGCGGGCGAAGCTGCCGTTGCAGTACAGGATCAGGCCGTCGCGCGACAGCGTGAGGGCGCCCTGCCCCATCTTCTCGATCAGCAGGCGGTAGGGCTCGGTGGCGCCGGTGAGGCTGTACACGCGGTCGCCGGTAGGCCCACGCACGAGCAGGGCATCCACGTCGCCGTTGCGGATCGCGAGGAGGAGTTCCTCGGCTTCGGCCAGCCGCGCCTGCAGGACTTCGACTTCTGCGGACGAGAGCGAGGTGGAGGTCATCGGCCCTCACCGTCGGACTTGAGGCCGAGGGCCAGCAGGACCCGCGGCGTGTTGGACAGGTCGCCGATCAGCCGGACGACGGGCGACGGCAGTTGCCGGACCAGGGTCGGCGCCACCACGACGTCGCCCTCCCGCGCCAGTTCCGGCTGCTGGTAGAGATCGATCACCTCGAGTTCGTAGCGGCCGGGCAGGTGCTCGTCGCAGATGGCCTTGATGTTGGCAACGGCGCGACTCGACTGGGGCGTGCTGCCGGTGACGTACAGGCGGAGGACGTACGTGGCCGTGGAGTCGCCGCCGACCAGGCGCTCGAGTTCCCTGATGATTTCAGACATCGGCTGGCCGCCGCGCGGTCCTGGCGGGGGGCGATGCGCCCGGTCGCAGGTCGAGCCCCACCAGCACGCGCTCGGTGTTGGAGAGGTCGCCGATGATGCGTCTGATGGGCGCCGGCAGCTTACGGACGAGCGTCGGCACCGCGAGGATCTGATCGCCCTGGGCCAGCTGGGGATGCGCCAGCAGATCGATCACGTCGATACGGTACTGCCCCTTCAGGTACTCCTCGCACACCTGGGTCAGGTTCCTGAAGGCGGCCGCCGACCTGGGCGTGGCGCCAGCCACGTACAGGCGCAGCACCCAGGGCGGATCGGCCTCGCCTGCCGTCTGGACTCGGGTCGGGCGACGAGCCTGGGGCCGTGTCATCGCCTCGCTCCACGAGGGGCGCTGTCCCGTCGAGACGCGGGCACTGGCGTGTCGGAGTGGCGCCCGCGCGCGATGGCCTCGGCGGCGTGCACCTCGCGCTCGTGGCGCTCGGTCTCGCCCGCGACCAGCAGGTCGAACTGCTGTTGCTCCGACGCCAGTCCTGCCTGCAGCGCGGCGATCTGCCCTTCGAGCGCCCGCCTCCGGATCTCGGAGGCCAGGCGCTCGCGCTCGAGGCGCGCGGTGCGGCTCACCCGCTCGTCGGCATCGCGACTGGCCTGGGCAAGCCGCGCCGTGCCGGTGAGGAGGCCCTCTGGCCCGACGTAGGGGTCGGCCAGCTGGAAGCCGCGAGCCGAGAGGGTGAACTCCCTGAGCTGATTGGAGTGCGCGCTTCCCCTGGACTTGAGGATGTGGACCAGCCGATTGCGCTCCCCGCGCGTCTCGTAGTCGCGCAACACGATCCACGTGTCGACGAGCGACGACAGCCCGACGTCGGTCTGTTCGAGGTCGCCGCCGCCGCTGGTCAGGCTCGTCAGGATCGCCGTGATGCCGCGGGTCTTGAGCAGGTCGACGATGCGCAGCAGCGCCGCCTTGAGGTCGCCGAGCGGCGTCCCGAATTCGAGACTGGAGATCGGGTCGATGACGACGGCATGTGGCTTGAACTCCGTGATGGCCCTGACCATCTGCACCACGTGCATCTCGAGGCCCCAATAGCTCGGCCTGACCGCCACGTAGTGCAGGAGGCCGACGTCGAGCCAGTGCTGGAGGTCGATGCCGATCGACCGCATGTTGCGGCAGACCTGCGCGGGAGACTCCTCGAACGCAAAATACAGACAGCGCTCGCCCCGGCGGCACGTCCCGTCGGCGAATGCCGACGCCAGGCTCGTCTTGCCGGTGCCCGCCGTGCCCGAGATCAGCACCGTGCTGCCGCGATAGAACCCCTTGCCCAGCATCTGGTCCAGGGCGGCGACCCCTGACGAGATGCGGGAGGACGGCGCGGCGTGCTCGAGGCGCATGGAGCTGATCGCCCACAGCGAGATGCCGCCTTCGTCGATCAGGAACGGGTACTCGTTGGGGCCGTGCGTCGAGCCCCGGTACTTCACGATGCGCAACCGCCGTGTCGCGACCTGGTCGGTCACGCGATGATCGAGCAGGAGCACGCAGTCAGAGACGTACTCCTCCATGCCGTGGCGCGTCATCATGGTGCCGCCGCGCTCGGCGGTGATCACGGCCGTCACGCCGCGGTCCTTCAGCCAGCGGAACAGCCGACGCAACTCCGCCCGGACGACGGTGTGATCGAGCAGCCCGGCAAACAGCACCTCGATCGTGTCGAGCGCTACTCGCTTGGCGCCGATCCTGTCGATGGCATACCCGATCCTGATGAAGAGCCCCTCGAGGTCGTAGACGCCGGTCTCCTCGATCTCGCTGCGCTCGACGAAGACGTGGTCCACGACCAGCTTCTTCTGCGCCACCAGTCGATCGAGGTCGAAGCCGAGCGACCGGACGTTGGCCTCCAGTTCGTCGGCCTTCTCCTCGAACGTGACGAACACGCCCGGCTCGCCGAACTGCATCGCGCCGCGCACGACGAACTCCATCGCCAGCAGCGTCTTGCCGCACCCGGGTCCGCCGCAGACCAGCGTCGGCCGCCCCCTGGGAAGGCCGCCTGCCGTGATCTCGTCGAGGCCGACGATGCCGGTCGGCGTCTTGGGCAGTGCGCGGACACGTCCGCGGCGAGGAGCGGGACTCATGCGATGTCTCCGAAGGAATGGGGTCCAGCGGGCGCGGCCGACGGCCCATCGAGGACCCGGCGCACCGTCTCGGTGAGTTGGCGCAGGGTGAACGGCTTGCCGAGGAACGCCTCGCTCGGAGACAACCCCTGGTCGTCGAGCAGGGTGCTCCCGGAGTAGCCGGACATGTACAGCACTCGCAGGCCGGGAGACCGCCGGGACAGCCGCTCACCGAGCTGACGGCCGTCCAGCCCCGGCAGCAGCAGGTCGGTGATGAGCAGGTCGGCCCGGGTTTCGTCAAGCAGGAGCGCGGCCTCGGCTGACGCGACGGCCTGCACCCGATAGCCGGCGCCCTCGAGCGCCGTGCGGACCAGCAGCCGGATGGCCTCATCGTCCTCGACCACGAGGATGGTCTCGTGACCGGAGGGCACGGTCGTCGACACCGGCGGTTCATCGCGGCGCAGAGCGGGGGCCACGCGCGGCAGGCGTATCGTGAACGACGTCCCGCGGTCGACGTGGCTCTCGACCTCGATGCGCCCGCCGCTCTGCTCGACGATCCCGAGCACCGTGGCCAGGCCGAGCCCCGTGCCGTGCCCTGGGCCCTTGGTGGTGAAGAAGGGCTCGAAGGCGTGCGACAGCACGTCGTCGCTCATGCCCCTGCCGGTGTCCGAGACCTTCAACACGGCGCACGTCCCGCCCAGGGCTTCCGGAGGATTCGCCTCGTCGGTCGGCCAGGCCTCCACGGCGGTCTCCAGGGTCAGCACGCCCCCGTGGGGCATGGCATCGCGTGCGTTGACGGCCAGGTTCAGCAGCACCTGCTCGATCTGGTGGGCATCGGCCTTGATGGCCCCAGCCTCCGGGTCGAGGCGCAGGTGCAGCCTGACGTTCTCGCCGATGACGCGCCCCAGCAACCGCTCGGTGGCGCTGACGATCGCATTGAGATCCAGCACTTCGGGCCGGAGCACCTGGCGGCGGCTGAAGGCCAGCAACTGTCGGGTGAGACCGGCCGCAATCTCGCCGGCACGTCGAATCTCGGCGACGTCGGACCGCCGCGCGTCGTCGGGCGCGAACTTGGCCATGAGCAGTTCGCAGTAGCCGAGGATCGCGGTGAGCAGGTTGTTGAAGTCGTGCGCCACGCCGCCGGTCAGGCGCCCCATGGACTCCAGCTTCTGGCTCTGTCGTACTCTGGCCTCGATCAGGCGGCGTTGCGTGTCGTCCTCGAAGGTCACCACGGCGCCGCGCGCCGTCCCGCCGTCGACGATGGGGTTGGACGCGTAGCGGGCGGGAAAGGCGGTCCCGTCTCGCTTCCAGATCACGTCGTCGTCGGAGCGGCACGGGGTCCCCGACGCGGCCGTCGCGATGATCGGGCACTGCTCGGCGGCATGTGACGCGCCATCGGCCGGCGCATGGTGCATGAGCGCGTGGACGTCCTGGCCGATGGCCTCGTCGAAGGACCACCCGAGCGTACGGGCGCCCGATTGGTTGATGAACGTGCAGCGCCCGTGCGGGTCGAGGCCGATCACGCCCTCGCCGACCGAGTCCAGCAGCACCTGCATCGTCCTCGCGAGTCGCTGATGCTCGAGGAACTCCTGCTTGCGTGCCGTGACGTCGACGTGGCAGCACAGGAGGCGCGGCTGCCCCGCCGAGCCCTCACGAAGCGAGGCGCCCCGCGTCTGGATCCAGCGATACGTGCCGTCCTTGTGCTTCAGGCGGTACTCCTCGTCGATCGACGCGCCCTCGGCAAGCGACGCACGGCGAATGGCTGCGCGCATGCGCTCGCGGTCTTCGGGGTGAAGCCTCGATTCCCATTCCGCGGGCGTCGTACCCACCTGCTCGTCGAGAAGGCCGAGCTGTGATTGCCATTCCGGCGAGTAGATCACCTCGTCGGTCTGCAGGTTCCAGTCCCACGTGCCGATGCCGGCCACCGAGGTGGCGAGGCGGAGGCGCAGTTGGCTCTCCCGCAGCGCTGCGTCCCTGGCGGCATCGTCGAGGGCGCGCGCCACCACCTGGCCGAGCCGCGCGAGGCGATCCTTGAGCACGTAGTCGGTGGCGCCGGCCTTGACGCACTCGACGGCACGTTCATCCCCGAGCGATCCGGAGACGACGATGAACGGCACGACGAGACCGCGCGCCCTGACCATCGCGAGCGCGGCCATCCCGTCGAACCGGGGCAACGAGTAGTCGGCGAGGATGACGTCGAGGTCGGGCGACAGCGCGTCGAGGAACGTCTCCGGGGTGTCGACGCGCGACCACTCGGGCAGGAACTCGCCGCGGCGCAGGGCGTGGACCATGAGTTCCGCGTCGGCCGGTTCGTCCTCGAGAATCAGGACGCGAAGTGCTCTCCCCATGATTGACGGTCCAGTCGCTTCCAGAGGGGGTCTCGAGGCAGCGGGGACCGGGTTAACCCCCCGGGCCGAACGGGCGCGACGGCGTGGCGCCGGCGTGCCTCCACCATCGCTGATGGGCTTGGGCGGCGCAATCGGGCGGTTCCTGAGGCGATCGGCGCAATGCCTGAGGCGCGCTAAGGGATCGGAGGGATCAGCCCCGTGCGCATGGCATACCGCACGAGACCGGCGACGTCGTGGATGCCGAGCCGCTCCATCGCCTGGGCGCGATGGGTCTCGACCGTCTTGACGCTGAGGTCGAGCAGGAAGGCGATCTCCTTGACGCTCTTGCCCTGGGCGATGAAGCGGACGACCTCGCGCTGCCGCGGTGTCAGTCCCTCCGACGACGGCTCACGGCCGCCCACCCGCGACACGTACTCGTCGATCACGCGGCGAGAGATGGCGGGGCTCAGGTACGTCTCGTTGCGGGCGACCGCAGCCAACGCGAGGTCCAGCTGCGAGGCCGCCGCATCCTTGAGGAGGTATCCCACGGCGCCAGCCGACAGCGCCTGCATCACGTACTCCTCGTTGTCGTGGATCGAGAGCACGATCACCTTGACGCGGGGGTGGGTTGCCCGCACGCGCGCCGCGACCTCCAGGCCGCTGAGACCCGGCAGCGCCACGTCGATGAGCAGGACGTCCGGCTCCAGTGCCTCCACGAGTGCGAGCGCCTCTTCGCCCGTGCCACCCTCGGCGACGACCTCCACCTCGGGCATCCGATCGAGCAGGGCCCGGATGCCGGCGCGGACCAGCGCATGGTCGTCGGTCACGACAACGCGAAGCGGCGTCATGCGGGGCCCTCGGCGGCGATCGGGAACATGACGTGGACGGCGGTACCGCGCCGCGGCGAGGAGACCCACTCGATCATGCCGCCGGCGAGGATGGCCCGCTCCTCCATCCCGAGCAGCCCGAGGCTCGCGCCACGCCGCGCCGCGGAGCGCGCCCCCTGGACGTCGAAGCCGCGGCCATCGTCGGCGACGTGGAGTTGCAGGGCCTCGGGGCCGCGTTCGAGTTCGAGCGTGACGGTGCTGGCGTCGGCATGCTTGATCACGTTGGTGAGCGCCTCCTGAGCCACCCGGAAGCAGGCCGTCTCGATGGCGGGAGGAAGGCGATCGATCGGGGTCCGGCACTCGAATACCACACGCAATCCGGAGCGGAGGCCGCACTGGTCGGCCAGCCAGCGCAGCGCCGGCTCGAGGCCGAGGTCGTCGAGCATCGGGGGACGCAACTGCAGCAGCAGGGCGCGCACCTGGCCGAGCGCGTCGTCGACAACACGGGTGGCATCGCGCAGCCGGTCGGCGAGCACGGCAGGGTCCGGGAATCGCTCGAGTGCCTGCAGGGCGATCTTGGCGGCCGTGAGGGCCTGGGCAATCTCGTCGTGCAGTTCACGCGCAAGGCTGCGGCGCTCGGTCTCCTGCACGGTCAACAGCCGGCGCGAGAGCGACTGCAGCGTGGCATGCGCCACCCGCAGGTCGTCGTCGCCTGTCGGCGCTCGGTGACGTCGCGGAAGTTGCTGACGATGCCGTTGACGGCCGGGTCGTCGAGCAGGTTGGTGGCGGTGACCTCGACCCAGCGGTACTCCCCGCTCCTGTGCCGCAGGCGGTGCGACCACGTGACGACGGCGTGGGGCGTCGACCGCACCTCGTCGAGTCGGCTCTCCATCCGGGCCCGGTCGGCGGGGTGCACGCGTTCGGCGAGGTCGTGCGCGACCAGCCGGTCCACCTCCTCGCCGAGCATCCGCGCCGCCGACGGCGAGACGTACTCCAGGGTCCCGTCCTCCCGCGAGATGCTGATCCCGTCCCAGGCGTGCTCGACCACCGAGCGAAAGCGCCGGTCGCTGGCCTGCAGGCGTGCTTCCGCGACCTTCTGCTCGGTGATCTCCCGGACCACTCCCCGCATCTTGAGCGGGGCGCCGGTCGGCCCGAACTCGAACTCACCGGTCCCGGCAATCCAGCGCACCGTCCCGTCAGGCCACACGACCCGGAACTCGCCCGCGAACGGCTCGCGGGCTTCGATGCACCGTGCGACTCCGTGGTCAACCGCCGGCAGGTCGTCGGGATGCACCCGACTGGCGAACATCTCGTAGGTGCCGTCGAACTCGCCCGGCGCGAGCCCCCACAGCTCTTCGTGCTCGCGCGACCAGGTGAGGCGCCCGCGGGGGATGTCCCAGTCGTAGGTGCCCATCCTCGCCGCCTGCAGCGCCAGGCGAAGCCGCTCCTCGCTCTCGCGCAGCACGCGTTCACGCGCCCGCTGTGCCGAGACGTCCCGAATGGAGGCGACGATGGTGGCGCCGTCGTCGTGCCGCCACGGCACGGCCTGCAGTTCGATGGCGCGCTCCGGTGCGTCGGCACTCGGGATGCTGGCGGTGAGCGTCCCGGCCCCGTCCTGCAGGACCCTGGCCGCAAACGCTCCCAGTGATTCGCCCTCGTCGCTCACGATTGGCTGCAGGCCTGCCGCGCCGTTCGAGACGGCGGTCGCGGTACCGAGCACCTGCCGCTCGGCGCGTTCGTTGAGCGCCAGGCACGTACCGTCGCTCGAGATGAGCACGAGACCACAGGGCGACCGACTCAAGAGGGCCTCGAGCAACGTGTCGGGCGCGATGTCCAGCGGCAACGCCGCGCCGGCAGGTGCCGACTCCCCCGCCTGTTCAACGGCGCTCGAGAGCCCTCCGGGCCTGCTCCCCTCGTCAGGCAGGTACGTCGGCATCACCAGCCCTCCTCGCCCCGCGCCTGTCACGGGGCGGAGCCTGCAGGTGGCACGATAGCAGGTCGCAACCCTGCCTGGCCGCCGTGTCAGCGACGCGCCACGCGGATGCGCCGGTATTCCATCTGCCCGCGATCACCCTCGAGGCCGATCGCGCCCGACGGCGGCACCTTGAAGGCGGCCTCGAGCACCTCGCCGTTGCACGTGATCTCCGCCACGCCGCCGCGGACGGTGACGACGAGTTCGTTCCACTCCTGGGGCCGGTACTTCGCCAGTCCCGTGTACGGCCCCGACAACCGGTAATCGCGCACCTGCACTTGCGGCCCGCGCAGGAAGAGGCCGCCGTCGGCGAACGGCGTCCCCCTGAACTCCAGCTTGAGGACGAAGTCGCCCTCGAACGTTCGGGTCGTCCACAGCTGCTGTACCTTGCGGTACTCGGACGGCGTGGCGGTGACGATGCGGTCGGCGACGACGCGCCAGCGCCCGTCGGGGCTGGACGTCCGACCGTCGAAGGTCACCGGCGTGGCCACGATCGGCCACAGAGCCGCGTTCGGGTCCGACGCCTGCCATCTGGCCGCGGCCGCCTTCTCCTCGTCCGTGGTGGCGCGATAGCCCCAGCCCGTGAGGTCACGGCCGTTGAAGAGCAGCTCGAAGCCCGGCTCGGGCGCGAAGGGCTCGGTTGCCGCGGGCATCAGCCCGAGCGACTCGAACACGGGGCGCAGCGCCGCCGCCCAGCGTGCGTAGCCGGCGTCGTTGAGGTGCAGGAGGTCGGGGAACTCGCCGACCGGAGCGTCGCCATCGGCGTCGGCCCACAGCCGCCACGTCTCGATAGCGGTGACCTGCGGGTCGTTGCGCACCAGGCCCATCAGGCGCGCATTGGTCTCCTTGATGAGGGGACTGGGCCGCTTCATCTTCGCCGAACTCGGGAAGACCTGGCAGAGCACGACCGGCATTGCGGGGTCGTACGCGCGGAAGGCCGAGAGGATCGTGCGGACGTTGCTCTCGACGACGTCCGGTCGCGCGCCCTCCTCGAGGTCGTTGGTGCCGATCAGCAGCACCACCGCCTTCGGGTGCAACGCCAGCACGTCGTCCTGCAGTCGAAGGAGCACGCCGCGGGACGTGTCGCCGCTGATCCCGCGGTTGGCGATCTTCATGCCCGGGAACGCGGCCGGCAGACGGTCGTTCCAGCCCTGGGTGATCGAGTCGCCGAGCAGCACGACGGCGCCCTGATCCTGCTGGACCTCTGACGCCCACTTCGTCCGCTTGTCTCGCCACAAGGTCCGGAACCACCCATAGCGACGCAGTGGCCCCACGCCGGGCAGGCCGTCGTCGTTGTCGGGAATCTCGAAGCGACCGGCGCCCTGTGCCGGGACAGGCGTCGCGGCCTGTGCCATGACGGACGGGGCGAGGGCGGGCACGACGCCGAGGGCCGCGCACAGGGCGGCCCTCGCGATCCAGCGGCCAGTCGGTCGGGTCATGGCCGCAGAGCATACCGTCGCCCAAGGGCGACGGGTACATCTTCTGGCGACGGGTACATCTTCTGGCGACGGGTACATCTTCAGGCGACGGCGCATCTCGCGGAGCACCAGGCCTGCCCGGCGCCGGGCGCGCCGCGACGGGTATGATGGCGGCTCATCCATGGAGGCCCTGTGAACCGACGTGTCGCGCTCGCCGCGGTGGCGGCCTGCGCCGCTGCCCTGTCTGCGCTGTCCCCCACTCCCCTTCGCGCGCAGTCGGCCGAAGCGCCGCTGACGGTGATCAAGGCGGCCCGCATGCTCGACGTGCGGGCGGGCCGCGTCGTCGATGCGCCGGTGATCACGGTGCAGGGCGGCACCATCACCGCCGTCGGTGGCGCGGTGCCGGCCGGTGCGCGGGTGATCGATCTCGGCGACGTCACGCTCGCGCCGGGGCTCATCGACCTGCACACCCACATCACGATGGACATCGAGGGCAACTGGGTGCTGCGCGCGGTGACCGAAGGCACGGCCGACGAAGCGCTGCGCGGCGCCCGCAACGCGCGCGCCACCGTCGAGGCCGGGTTCACGACGGTGCGCAACCTTGGCAGCGGCAACTTCGCCGACATCGCGCTGGACCGCGCCATCAGGGCGGGCTTCGTGCCAGGCCCACGCATCGTGAGTGCCGGCAATTCGATCGGGATCACGGGCGGACACTGCGACACCACCGGCTTCGCGCCGGGCGTGCTCGAGCAGGACTGGCGCACGGGTGTTGCCGACGGGCCCGACGAGTTGATCAAGGCCGTCCGCTACCAGGCCAAGCACGGCGCGCAGGTGATCAAGATCTGCGCGACGGCGGGCGTGCTGTCGTTCGACGCGACGGTCGGCGCCCAGCAGCTGAGCGAGACCGAGATGCGGGCCGTCGTGGAGGAAGCGACGCGGCACGGGCTGCGCGTCGCGGCGCACGCGCACGGGACCGAGGGCATCAAGGCTGCCGTACGGGCCGGCGTCGCCTCCATCGAGCACGGGTCGTTGCTCGACGACGAGGCGATCGCGCTGATGAAGGCGCGCGGGACGTACCTCGTACCGACGACCTACCTGGTGGGCGCGATCGATCTGTCGGCGCTGCCGCCGCCGATCCGCGCCAAGGCCGAGTACGTGCTGCCCCTCGCCAGGCAGAACCTGCGCAAGGCGATCGCGGCGGGCGTGAAGATCGCGTTCGGCACCGACGCGGCCGTGTACCCGCACGGCCACAACGCGCGCGAACTGTCCGTCTACGTGCAGCTCGGCATGACGCCGATCGAGGCCATCCGCAGCGCCACGACCGTCGCGGCGGAGGTGCTGGGGGTCAGCGATCGGGGTGCGATCGAGGCCGGGCGCCTTGCCGATCTCATCGCGGTGGGCGGCGATCCCCTGCGCGACGTGGCGGCGTTCCAGGACGTCAGGTTCGTGATGGCCGCGGGCCGGGTGGTGAAGGGGTCGAAGTAGGCACCGGGCACCGGGGACCGGAGGCGGGGGCTGGCGGCTGGGGCTGGTCGTCGTCCGGGCACAGCTATCGGCGGCGCGCGTCGGACTGCGATACTGCGGGCGTGACCGCCCCACGCTGGATTGCCACCCGTCCCCTGTCCGCGGGCGTACTCGCGGCCGTGTTCACCTGCCTCTCGCCGGCAGCGACCCGCGCCCAGGCGACTCAGACCTACGAGCCGCTGTTCGCGCAGCCGGGCAAGGACGTGGTGTGGGTGCCGACGCCGGAGCCGATGGTGGCGCTGATGCTCGACATGGCGAAGGTGACAGCCGGCGACCTGGTGGTGGACCTCGGGTCGGGTGACGGGCGGCTGGTGATCGCGGCGGCCAAGCGGGGGGCGAGGGCGCGCGGCGTCGAGTTCAACCCCGACATGGTGCAGCTTGCACGGCGACGGGCCATCGAGGCCGGTGTGAAGGATCGCGCGACGTTCGTCGAAGGCGACATGTTCGCGGCCGACGTGTCGGACGCGACGGTGCTCGCGCTGTTCCTGCTCACCGAGAACATGAAGCGCCTGCAGCCGACGTTCCTGGCGCTGCGGCCGGGCACGCGCATCGTGTCCAACACGTTCGGCATCCCCGAATGGCCGGCCGACGAGCGCATCACGCGGCCGGACTGCTCCGCGTGGTGCACGGCGCTGCTGTGGATCGTGCCGGCGCAGGTCCACGGCGCCTGGCAGATCGCCAACGGACCGCGCCTCGAGTTCGACCAGCACTTCCAGAAGGTGACCGGGCGGCTCGCGGGTCCCGTGGGAAGCTCGCCGATACAGGGCGGGACGATTCGCGGGGCCGAGATCACGTTCACGATCGGTGACGAGTCGTGGCAGGCCAGGCTGGAAGGCGACCGCCTGGTGGGCACGCGCGACGAGCGCGGACGCGTGACGTCGTGGACCGCCACGCGCATCGCGACACGGTAGGCATGGCTCAGGGCTCACGGCTTCAGGCTCAGAGAGCGCTCTGAGCCTCGAGCCTTGAGCCGTACCCAGGTAGGGCGGGGTGTCCCACCCCGCCGCTGTCATGACGGCGTGGCGTCGGAGCCGGAGCCGACCTACAGCCGCCGCAGCGTGATCGTGAACGACACGCGATACAGCGGACCTACCGCCTGGATGGCGCCGCCGCTGTCGATCTTCAGCAGGCGGTTGATCCCCTGCTGCGAGAAGTCGCCAGCCACGGTGGCCGACTCCGGCGTGATCACCCAGTTGATGCAGCCCAGGCTGGCGCTGGTGGCCGTGCAGGTAACCTTGAAGCGATCGACACCCTGGAAGTTCTCCGGCTGGAACGAGAACCGGTACCACTGTCCGTCGACGTCGAGGAAGCGCAGGCTGCCCGGGCAATGCGCGACCTGGTCCTTGACCATCGTCCGGAAGTCCACGGCTGGCAAGGCCTCCGAGCACTTCGCGGTGAGGTGCGCCGTCACGCGGCCGTACGGCAACCGCTGCCCTGCGGCTTCGCTGAGCGCCGGCGTCGTGAAGAACCGCGAGTACTCCGGCGACACGACGCCATCGGACGCTTCCTTGTAGCGCAAGTCGAAGAACACCGTACGGCTGGATTTCACGAGCTTCGTGGGCGAGAGGCTGTAGAGCGTCAGGCTCCAGTCCGTGGCCGCCTGCTGGTTCACGATCAGCAGGTTGGTGACCGTCTTCACCTTGCCTTCCGTGAGCGGCACATACTCGCGCCCATCGTCGCTCCGCACCAGGAATCCCGGGTCGGGTTCCGAGCCTGCTGCGGGCGCCACGCCGCTGATCGTGGTGGCGATGTTGATGGTCGTGGACTTCTGGGCCTCGGAAGTAGCCGGCAACGCCACGTACAACACGAGCGCGGCGACGAGGTGCTGGATTCTGGACATCGATGGGCCTCCCAACCCGCCGCGACTCGTGGCGGCACCTCCCTAAATGCGTCGAGCGCGTGAGACGCACAGGGGCAGGCAGGCCCCAGCTTCAGCGGGTCGGAAGGCGGGAGATGACGAGTTCAGGCGACAGCACGCGCTCCGGAAACGCGATGCGCCGTCCGCCGGGGTGCACACTCAGGGTGCTGGGCCCTCCGAAGCCCCGGAACTTCAGGTCGTGCGGCAGGCCGTCGACTGCCCCGATGCTCCACAACTGCCCGAGGTCGTCGCCGAGGCCGCGGGCATAGAGAAGATGCGCACCATCTGGAGTCCACGCGTGGAGCGAGAGCCACTTCGGCCATGTCGACTGCACGCGGACGACCGGCGCGCTGCCCCGCCGTTGAACCTCGATCGCCATCACTTCCGCGTCCGGCGGGCCCGAATGCCGCATGAAGGCGATGGCACCGCCGTCGGGAGACAATGCGAATCGCCCTGGCCTCGAACCGGGCTCCACCTTCACCACGATGCCCTCACGGCCCGAGCCGAGGTCGCGCGACACGATGCCGCGCCTGGGGTCGGTGTAGAGAAACGATCGGCCATCCGGCGAGAACTGCGCGAACGCCGGCGCGTTGACGCCGAGCCGCACGAGTGGCGTGGTCTCGCCTGTGATGACCTCCACGCGGTAGTAGCCCCACGAGGAGGCCTCGGCCGTGTCGCGGCCCCATACGGCCACATGGCGACCGTCGATCGTCCAGCGAGGCGTGTAGCCCCCGAGAAATGACAGCGGCACCTGCACGCGACGCGTGCGGCCGGTCCGTACGTCCTGCACGGTGAGCGTGCGCTCGGGCGTCATGCCTGGCACGGCCTGGCGGATGGTGAAGTAGGCCAGATGACGTCCGTCGGGTGACCACGAGGGGCTGACGTGGTTGCCGATCTCGGCAGGATCCACATGCGCGGCCCCGCCGATCGCGGGGCTGCGGTGAACGTCGAACGGCGCCGTGTAGACCTCCGCGGACGCCAGCGACGCGAGTCGCCAAAGCACTCCATCGTCGGTCACGCGCAAGTCGAAGAGGCCGCCGAGCGCCGGCTCCACCAGCGACGCCACTGCGGCAGCCCCGGCACCCTCGATCGGCAACGTCCACAGCTCGTCCCCGGAAGGCTCCCGCCGGACGAAGAAGAGCCGGGTCGGGGCGCCGGCCAATCGGGGGAGCACGGCCGGGCCGTCGTGCACGCGGCGCACGACGCCTGAGGCGACGTTCACCAGGGACACGCCCGACTCGGCCTCGGTGCCGTTCACGGCTATGGCGGCCTGGTTGCCGTCAGCCGATACGGTCGCCGTCACGAGGCCGGCGGTCACCGCCAGCAGCGGACGCGGGGGCGTGCCCGCTCCATCGGCCAGCGCGACGACGTCCTGTGAGCCGCCGAACGCCCTGAGCGCGACGAGGAGGGTCCGGCCGTCGGCAGACCAGGCCAGCGGCGTGGGCACCGACTGCCACTGCGCGGAGAGGAGGACGCGCGGTTCGCCGCCGGGGGTACTGGTCCGAACTTCCCATCCCGCGTCCGGCCTGCGCCACGCATACGCGGCACGCGACCCGTCGCGCGCGAGGATCGCCGAGCCTGGGCTCCCCGCCGCCTCGTCGGCGGGCACGAGGACCTCGTCCTCACGTGTGGCGATGCGGTACCGACGGATGTTGCCCGGCCCGTCCACATAAGGCACGCAGCAGCCGTCGCCCGACAGAGGCCCGATGGGTTGGGCCGGCAACACGATCCTCCGCGGACTGCCGTCGTCGGCAGGCGCGAGAATCGCCGGCCGGGGCGCGCGCTCGAGGGCGAGACTTGCCAGCGCGGCCGTGATCGCGACGACAAGGCCGCTGACCAGCCCGAAGGAAGCGCGTGCCGTCCGCGGCCTGCTCGAGACGGTGCGCTCCAGGGCCGCCTGCATCGAGCTGGCAGAGGCGTAGCGCTCGGCCGGACGCAGGGCCATCGCGCGGTCGATCACGGAAGCAAGGCCCCCCGGCAAGCGTTCGTCGGCGACCGCGCTGCGTTCGCGCCGGCGGTGCGCGGACTGCAGCGCCTCGAGCGAGTCCCCCTCGATCGGATAGGTGCCCGTCGCGAGGACGTGCAGCAACACGCCGACCGCGTAGATGTCGGAGGCGGCCGTGGGCGACGCGCCCTGGAGAACCTCCGGCGCGAGGTAGAGCGGCGTTCCCTGGAGGGCCGACGGTGACTCGGTCGACCGCCGGCCGGCACCGAGGTCCATCAGGATGATGCGCCCCGTGCGATCGCGCATGACGTTCTGCGCCTTGACGTCGCCGTGGACGAGACCGGCTGCATGGATGGCGGAGAGTCCGGCACAGACGGCCACGCCCGTGGCGACGACGTCGGACGCCGGCAGGGGCCCGCCTGCCGCAAGACGATGATGGAGCGTCTCGCCGTCGACCAGTTCCATCCAGAGGCCGGTACGCCCGTCGATGCGGTCGGCCCCGTGGACGGTGACGACGTTCGGGTGACGCACGCGGGCCAGGCGGATGCCTTCAGAGTGGGAGGACTGATCGGCGTCGTGCCGTGCCGGATCGCGCAGCAGCTTGAGTGCCACGTCGCGCTGGAGGCTGCGGTCGCGAGCCAGGTAGACGTCGCCGTGCGCGCCTCGCGCAAGGTGTGCGATCACGTCCAGTGGTCCCCAGCGCGTCGGCAGGGGCAGGACGTCGCCGACCGGCACGTGGGCGCGCGCGACCTGCGCGATGTCTCGAAGGGCCGCGAGTGTGCGCTGCAGGTCCGGATCGGTCACCGTGCCAGGCGACGACACCGCGTCCCAGTCGAAGGGCGTGTGGTCGGCGAGCGCGTCCAGCGCCTGCCGCACGGGAGGGCGCGGCTCACGAACGTGGTCCGTCATCGGTCACACCGACTTCATCTCCTCGGCGAGGCGCAGCAAGGCGCGCTGCAGGGCCATGCGGGCGGCGTTGCCCGACGGCTTGCCGAATGCGTCGGCAAGCTCCGCGTGCGACATGCCGAACTCCACGTGCGCCACCACCAGCTCGCGGTCGGCCGGCCGCAACCGCTCGAGCGCATCGTCGTACCGCGACAGGAGTTGGCCACCGATGGCCTCCTCGAGCGGCGAGGCGTCAGGCGCCTCGACATCCAGCTCGAACGCCTCACCGGGCGGACGAATGCGCACCCGGCGAATCTCCTGACGGATCGCATTGAGCAGCACCTGCCGCAGGTACGCCTGGAGCGAACCCTCGCCCCGGATCTCGATCGCCCCGATCTTCCTGAATGCCTGGACGAGGGTGTCCTGCACGAGGTCTTGGGTTTCGGCCAGGTGGCGCGCGTACGCAGGCAGTCGTCCGCTCGCCCAGCGGACGAGCCGGGGCCTGTACCGCGCGATCAGGGCCTCGAGCGCCGCAGCATCGCCCGCCTGCACGCGGTGCAGGAGGTCGACCGACGACTCCGCGTGGGACGACATGTGATCGAGGCCGATATTCTACGCGGGTTCGACGGGCCGGCTGAGGGCTCCAGGCTCAGAGAGCGTTCCGAGCCGCGAGCCGTGAGCCTCTAGTGGCAGACGTCGACGCCGGAGTCGACGATGCCCGACGAGGTGTGGAACTCCCAGCGGTAGCCGGTCGGCTGGAAGGTGAAGCGGATGACGCCGTACTCCATCACCTTGGCCTCCGACGTCGGCCTGAGTCCGCCGGAGCGGTAGATGGGCGCGCCGCCGGTCCCGACCGTGAAGAGCCGCATGCCGCGCGACGACGGCACGCCGTTGGGGTCGATGGCCGCATGCCGTTCGTAGTGATGATCGTGCCCGGAGATCACCAGGTCGGCGCCGGCCTCCGCCAGGATCTGCCACAGATCGCGGACCCCCGGGTTGTCGCCGTTCGGGCCCGAACTCAGGAGCGGCCGGTGGATGATCGCCGCCGTGCACGCCGTGCGCCTGGCCTGCAGGTCGGCGCGCAGCCACGCCGCCTGCGCCGAGCCGGGCGACATCGGGATCTCGCTGTTCAGCGACACGACGTGCCACGGTCCGACGTCGTACGAGTAGTACCCGACGCCGTACGGCCCGGCGCGTTCCCCGTAGTAGTCGAAGTAGCCACTCGCGCCCGGCGTCTCGTACTCGTGGTTGCCCGGGGTCGCCCAGGTCCGTGACTTGAAGCGCCCCCAGGACTTGTCGTAGCACTGCTGGAAGTCGGTGAGCCGACCGTGCATGTAGGCGTTGTCGCCGGCCGTGAACACCACGCCGCTCATCCGCTCGATGATCGCGGCCGTCGCGGTCGCGCCGGGCGTGGCCCCCGAGGGCTCGCAGTACCCGATGTCGCCGGCGCCGATGAAGAACGCCTCCGACGAGGCCCCGATCGGCGAGGTCGGCGGCGTCGGCGACACCGGCGTGCTCGGCGACGAGGCGCCCTTGTCGCACCCGACCAGCAGCGCCAGGCCAAGAGCGAGTACGCAGGCCCAGCCGCGCGGCTTCGGAAAGGCCGCGGACCGGACCACCGGGCGACGGAAGGACGTGGCGAGCATCCGGGAGCGTTCGGCTGTGCCGGTCAGCATACGACCACCTCGGCCGTTGTCAAACCGCGACATCATGGGCGGGTGCCCTCGACGGCGGCGCGGACCGCGTCGACGATGAGCCGCGGCAGTTCTTCCTCGAGTTGGAGCAGGTCCGCGGAGGAGCGGTCGAAGGTGTCGGCCCAGAGGTGCGTGTCGGTGGTGGCGTCGACCAGTTGCGCGGTCACCCGCACGCGCTCGCCGACCCTGGTCACCGAGCCTTCGAGCACCAGGTCCACGCCGAGTTCGGCCGCGATCGCCGGCAGCTTCTTGTCCGAGCCGCGGTAGGCCATCGAGGAGGTCCGCGACACGACCCGCCACCCGCGGTCCCTGGCCAACTGCGCGATCAGGGCCTCGGTGAGCCCCGCGCACAGGTCCTGGTCGGCCTGGCCGGGCATGTGCGACACGAGTGGCAGGACGGCGATCGAGCGGTGGTCGTGGGGTGATGCGGGGGCGGTGACGGCCGCGCCGCCCGGGCGTCCGGGCCCCACCTCGTCGGGCGTGCCGACGCCGTACGTGCGCACCACGTACACGCCGAGCACGATGGTCGCGATGGCGCCGATCAACTGGGCCAGGATGCGTCCGACGAAGGAAATCCAGGCTGCGCGGACCTTGTCGCGCTTCTTGCGGGCATGGAGCCTGTCGAGGTCGGACGGCTGGGGGGCCGCGTCGTGACTTTCGAGGTCGGCGGGCCCCTGCACGTCGACGTGCTCGATGTCGTCGAGTGGGGCGGACCCGTCGGTCATGACAGCGCGCCCGGGTGTGCGGGCGTCTCCTCTGGTGTGCCACTGGCCCGGCCCCGTCCCAGCGGCGGAACCGTCCAACCCCTACAGTACTACCAACCGGAGCGGCCGGCGAGGCGAGACGTTGGGCGCCCTCGCCGCGGCGTCCCTGGGCGGGGCCTCACCGTCGCCCAAGGGCGACGGCCACGTTCCGCCTTCGCCAAGGCCTCGGCGGACAAGCCGGCGTTCGGCGTTCGGCGTTCGCTGTTCGCCGTTCGCTGTTCGCCGTCAGACGTCAGCCGTCACTTGGCATCGAGTCCGTTGAGGCCGCGCGCGAAGTTGGGGTCGATGGCGTTCAGGTCGGCGCGGTAGCTCACCACCGACGCGGTCGGGAACGTCGACGGCACCTTCTGCGTGACCGCGCCGGTCGCCACCCACTCGGTGGCCCGCTGGAGCGTCGTCACGAAGCCGACGCAGCTCATTGCCACCACGTCGTGGCCGAGCACCGTGTGGAACGTCCGGCCCTTGCCGAAGCGGCTCACCATGAGGATCGGCTCGTCGCGCCCGGTGCCGTTGTTGGATGGGTCGGCGTAGGCGGTGGCGAGGATGGTCATGGCGGTGCCCGGGCCGCGCAGGTGGGCGTAGAGTTCGTCGCCCTGGTGCATCCACGCCGCCGGCAGCCCGCGGGTGATCGGGTGGTCGGCGACGCGGGTGCGGATCACGTACGGCGTACGCCGCCCGTGCGACGCCCCGGGTCCGTCGGCGGGATCGCTCACCAGCTTGTCGTCCTTGTAGTACCAGTAGGGCCCTGACGCGACCGTGCGCCCACGCCAGCCGCCGACGCCGATCATGTCGTTCCAGGCCTTCCACGTCGGGAACGCGTTGTCGGCCGCGTGCACGAACACGGCGCCACCGCCGCCGGACACGTACTGCTCGAACGCGGCCCGCAGGGGGGCGGGCCAGCGCTCGTCGGGCGCGTCGTAGTTGAGGAGCACCGCGCCGTACGCCTTGAAGTCGGGGACCCAGCCGTCCAGCACGCCGGTGGCGGCCGGAGCGGTCACGACGGTGACGTCGAAGCGACCGGTCTCCTCGAGGGCCTTCTTCATCAGCGGCGTCGTCAGCTGCCACTTGTGGTACGGGCCGCCGCTCTCGCCGTCGAGCAGCATCACCTTCACGCGCGCGGGGCCTTGCGCCACCACGCCGACGCCCAGGGCGACGATCGCCGCCAGGCCGAGTAGGAACTGTCGCATCCGCACTCCTGATCGAGTAGGTCCGGGAGGTGTATGGTAGTCGAGCCGCCCATGTCCGGTAACCCGGAAAACGCCGACCTGCACGCACTCGGCCTCTACACGCTCGTCGACGTCCTCGAGTCCCTGCCCGATGCCTGCACCCTGAGTCGGGCGGTGCGCGACGCCGACGGGCGCGCCGTCGACATGACCCTGGTCTGGATGAACCGGCAGGCGCGGGCCGGCCAGCCGGCCCCCGAAGCCGCCCTCGGTCGATGCTGCACCGAGCTGTGGCCACAGATGGTCGAGAACGGTTCGTTCGGCGCCTGCATGCGCGTCCTCGATTCCGGGCAGGCCGAGCGCGGCGAGTTCGACTGGACGGAGCGCACCACCTACGCTGGCGGCTACTACGACTGGGCGGCGACGCGGGTCGGCGACGACCTGCTCCTCTGGGTGCTGCGCGACGCGAGCGACCGCTTCCGCCGCACGCTGGAGAGCGAGGCGCGGCTGACCGGCATTCTCGCGGCCGCACCGGACGCGGTGATCGTGATCGGCGAGGACGGGCGCATCACGCTCGCCAACGACGCATGCGAGGCGCTCCTCGGCTGGACGCCCACTGAACTCGCCGGCGAGGCCATCGAGATCCTGATGCCGGAGCCCGAGGCTCGCGAGCACGCCGGCTGGTTGCACCGGTACTCGGAGACCGGCGAACCCCACGTGATCGGCACCAGCCGCGACGTCATCGCCAGGCACCGCGACGGGCGCGCGATCGCCGTCCGGCTGTCGGTGAGCGAGACGACCCTGTTCGGGCGGCGTGTCTTCACGGGCATGCTGCACGACCTCCGCACCCGGCAGCAGCTCGAGGCACAGCTGCGCCACGCGCAGAAGATGGAGGTGGTCGGGCGGCTCGTCGCCAGCGTGTCGCACGACTTCAACAACGTCCTCACGATCATGACGGCGGCCAGCGCCCTGCTGGAGCCCCTCGTGACCGCGCCGCCGGCGCGCGATCTGGTGCGCGAGATCGTCGAGGCGACGCAGCGCGGCACCGCGCTCACCCAGCAACTGCTCGCGCTGGCGCGCCCCCGCGAGGCGGCCATCGAGGACGTCGACCCGGCCGCCATCGTCGGTCGCCTCGAGGCCAGCATGCGGCGCCTGGTCGGGCGGGACGTGGCGGTGCAGTTGGACCTCGCGGCCGAGGGCGAGTCGATCCGCGCCGACGTGCCGGCCCTGGAACAGGCGTTGCTCAACCTGGTCGTCAACGCGCGTGATGCGATGCCCGACGGCGGCACGTTGACGCTGTCCACGCGTGTCGCCGAGGGCGGCGTCGAGGGAGCGCCCGACGAGGGACGATGGATGGCCTTGATGGTGCAGGACACCGGCACGGGCATGACGCCCGAGGTGATCGCGCGGGCCTGTGAACCGTTCTTCACCACCAAGCCGGAAGGCCGGGGGACGGGACTCGGTCTGTCCTCGGTCCGCGACCTCGTCGATCGACTCGACGGGCGCATGACCATCGACAGCGTTCCCGACGTCGGCACCACCGTCACGCTGTGGTTCCGGAGCCTGCCCGGGGCGCTCACCTCGACCGTCGCCCGCGCCGATGCATGGTCGGGCAGCGAACGCGTCGTGCTCGTGGACGATGACGAGGCGATCCTCCGCCTGATGGAGCAGGCGCTGCGCCACAAGGGCTACGGCGTCCATGCCGCGTCGAGGGCCGACGAGGCGCTCGCGCTGCTCGACGCACACAGCGACGTCGACGTCCTCGTGGCCGACATCGTCATGCCTGGCATGGATGGACTGACGATGGTGCGCCAGGTGCTGGACCGGCACGCGCGCCTCAAGGTCCTGCTCGTCTCCGGCTTCACGCCCGACTTCGACGTGCGGGCGCTCCCGCCCCGGACGGCCTTCCTG
This sequence comes from Luteitalea sp. TBR-22, assembly GCF_016865485.1. Classification (NCBI taxonomy): domain Bacteria; kingdom Pseudomonadati; phylum Acidobacteriota; class Vicinamibacteria; order Vicinamibacterales; family Vicinamibacteraceae; genus Luteitalea; species Luteitalea sp. TBR-22. The sequence goes on from NZ_AP024452.1 coordinate 4,850,734, forward strand.
GCCAAGCCGTTCACCGCCCGGGAGCTGGCGATCGCGCTCCAGGAGCTGGTCCGCGCGACGCGCCTCGCCTGAGCGTCCACGGGGCTGCAGATCGTGATAGATCTGCAGGTTCCCATGAATCGTCGCAGGTCGTCCCTCCTCGTCCTGGCCGGGTTGTCGCTGGCCTCGAGTGTCATGCTCCGCGGCGCGCAGGCCCCCGCCACGCCGCGCCCGCCGGCGACGCCGGGTGCGGTCGTCACGCTGCCGGCCGCCGACGCCGCGCGAGTGGCCGCCGAGGCGCGCGCCAGAGTGTCGGTGGACGTGGCCGAGGGGGTCGAGCTCTCGCTGTGGGCGCCCGAGTCGCTGCTGGTGGACCCCGTCGCCATCGACATCGATCCCGACGGCACGCTGTATGTGACCAGCACGACCCGCAACAACATGCCGCTGGACATCCGGGGCCACCAGGACTGGATGGCCACCGTGCACACGCTGCGCAGTACGGCCGACCTGCGCGCCTTCTACCGGAAGGTGATGGCGCCGGCCAACAGCGAGAAGAACGGCTGGATTCCCGATCTCAACAAGGACGGGTCGCGCGACATCCGCGACATGCGCGAGATGAAGGAGCGGATCTACCGCATCCGCGACACCGACGGCGACGGGCGCGCCGACCAGTCGCGGCTCGTCTTCGAGGGCTTCAACGACGACCCCGCGTTCGACATCCTCGGCGGGGTCCTGTCGCAGGGCGGCTCGCTGATCGTCGGCGGCCCTCCCGGCGTGTACCGGCTGCGTGACGTCGACGGCGACGGCGTGTACGAGCAGCGGACCCCGATCGCGGAAGGCTTCAACACGCACCCGGCCTTCGGCGGGCACGGGGTGTCTGGCGTCACGATGGGCCCCGACGGGCGGCTGTACTGGGAGGTGGGCGACATCGGCTTCCACATGGTCGACAAGGCGGGGCGCACGTGGAGCCTGCCCAACCAGGGCGCCGTCCTGCGATCGGAACCCGACGGCTCGAACTTCGAGGTGTTCGCCACCGGCATCCGCAACCTGCAGGAGTTCTCGTTCGACGACCGTGGCAACCTGATCAGCATCGACAACGACGGCGACCACGCCGGCGAGAAGGAGCGGCTCGTCTACCTGCCTTACGGGTCCGACAGCGGCTGGCGCTCGAACTGGCAGTACGGCAAGTACACCGATCCGCGCAACAACCGCTACAACGTCTGGATGCGCGAGGGCCTGTTCAAGCCGCGGCACGACGGCCAGGCCACGCACATCCTGCCGCCGATCGAGAACTGGTACGCGGGCCCGTCGGGCATGGCCTACAACCCCGGCACCGCGCTCTCCGACGCCTGGAAGAACCACTTCTTCGTCTCGAGCTTCCAGGGCGCCGCGCCCGGCGGCCGCGTGTACGGCTTCACGCTCGCGCCCGACGGCGCCGGCTTCCGCAAGGACAAGGAGACGCTGCTGACGCGGGGCATCCTCGTCGTGGGCATGAAGTTCGGCCCCGACGGCGCGCTCTACCTCACCGACTGGATCACCGGCTGGGACTCCAAGGACAACGGCCGCCTCTGGCGCGTCGACACGCCGGCGACGGCCGGAAGCCCGATCCGCAAGGAGGTGCAGGCGCTGCTCGGCGCCGACCTCGCACAGCGGCCGGTGGCCGGCGTCGTGGCCCTGCTCCGACACGCCGACATGCGCGTGCGGCAGAAGGCACAGTTCGATCTCGTGCGCCGCGGCGACGTGCAGGCCCTGCTCGGGGCCGCGCGCGACCGCGACAGCCTGCATGCGCGGCTGCACGGCATGTGGGGCGTCGCGCAGCTGGCGCGAAAGGTGCCCGCCCACGCCGCCGAGCTCGTGCCGTTCCTGTCCGACGCCGACGGCGAGATCCGCGCCCAGGCTGCCCGGCTGCTCGGCGACGTCCGCCACGCCGCCGCGGCCGAGCGATTGCTGCCCCTGCTCTCGGACGCCGAGCCGCGCGCCAGGTTCTTCGCCACCGAGGCCCTCGGTCGGCTCGGCTACCGCCCCGCCGTCGCCCCCATCATCGCGATGCTGGCAGCCAACGACGGCCGCGACCAGTGGCTGCAGCACACCGGTGCCGGCGCCCTCGCCTCGATCGGCGACGCGGCGGCCCTCGAGGCGCTGTCGACGCACGGATCGCGGGGCGTGCGGCTGGCGGCCGTGGTGGCGCTGAGGCGCCTGCGGCATGCGGGCGTCGCGCGCTTCCTGCAGGACGCCGATGCGGCCGTGGTCACCGACGCGGCCCGGGCCATCAACGACGATGACGGGATTGCGGGAGCGGTGCCGGCCCTCGCAGCGTTGCTGCCCGACGTGCCGGTCACCAACGAGCCACTCGTGCGCCGGGCCATCAACGCCAACGTCCGGCTCGGCACGGCCGACGCCGTGGCCCGCATCGAGGCCTTCGCTCGGCGTGCCGAGGCAGCCACGGAGCTGCGGGTCGAGGCGATTGCCGCGCTCGGCGCCTGGAGCGACCCCTCCCCCATGGACCGCGTCGACGGCTTCTACCACGCGCAGGTGACCATTGCCGCACCGCGGCGTGCCGGCGCCGACCCGGTCGCCGAGGCCACGTTCCCGCGCCCGGTGCTCGCGTCGACGCAGGCGCCCGCGCGCCGGCCGGGGGCCCGTCCCGTCAGGCCGACGGCGCCGCCGCGCGACGCGGCGGCAGCGCGTGCCGCCGTCGAGCGCCTCGTGCAGGACGCCCAGGGGCAGCCCAAGGTCGACGTCGACGTGAAGGTGGCGCTCGCCGAGTCCGCGGGTCGGATCGGCGCGAAGGCGGCGGCGCCCGTGCTGCAGGCACAGCTCGCCGGCGATCCGTCGGTGCTCGTGCGCACGGCCGCGCTGCGCGGCCTGCAGGCGATGAAGGCCGGCGACATGAGCGCGCTGATGCAGACGGCCCTCGCCGACAAGGATGCCACCGTGCGACGTGCCGCGCTGGCGCTCCTGCCAGGCCTCCCGATCCCCGCGGCGGCCAAGGCCGAGCACCTCGGCTCGGTGGTCAGGACCGGCGGGCTGGCCGAGCAACAGGGCGCGATCGAGGTGCTGGGCACGCTGAAGTCGCCGGAGGCGCGCGCGTTGCTGGCCACCTACCTCGACGATCTCGACGCCGGCCGCCTGGCGCCGGGCCTGCAGATCGATCTCGTCGATGCGGTGCAGGTGGACGGCAGCGAGGCGCTGCAGCAGCGGCTCGAGGCCTACCAGCGCAAGCAGCAGGCCGACGCGCTCATCAAGGCATTTCGCGCCGCCTCGCTCACCGGCGGCGACGCGCGCAAGGGACAGCAGGTCTTCAACAACAACCCGCTGGCCGAGTGCACGCGCTGCCACGCGCTGCGCGGTCGCGGGGCCGACGTCGGGCCCGACCTCACGCGCATCGGCGCCACGCTCACCCGCGAGCAGATCTTCGAGGCGCTGACCGAGCCGAACAAGCGCATCGCGCCAGGCTTCGGCACCGTGGGCCTGACCTTGAAGGACGGCTCGCGCATCGACGGGACGCTGAAGGAGGAGACCGAAGCCGAGGTCGTCGTGCTCACCGGCACCCCCGCCGAGACACGCCGCATCAGGAAGGCCGACATCGCCGAGCGCACCGACCCGGTGTCGGCGATGCCACCGCTCGGCCTGGTGCTCAAGCCCCGCGAGGTGCGCGACCTCATCGAGTTCGTCAGCGGCCTGCGGTGAGCGACGCGCGGCGTGCGCCAGGAACGGCCCGGTCGGAGGCCGGGCCCTACCCGTTGCTGCTCGCCGGTGCCGCGGCCGGCGCGATGGGGTGGGGCATCCGCGGGCAGTACGGCCACGAGACGGGCGCGATGATCGCGGGCCTGCTCGTGTCGCTCGCAATCGTGCTCGGGTTGCGCCCGCGTGCCTCGTCGGCGTGGGCGATGCGCGCCGTCGCCTTCGGCACGATCGGCGTCGGCTTCGGCGGCGCGATGACCTACGGCCAGACGATCGGCCTCACGCAGGACGCGGCGCTGGTCGGCAACCTCGCGGCGTTGCGGTGGGGCCTGACCGGGCTGGCCGTCAAGGGCGCGGTGTGGATCGGCTTCTTCGGCGCGTGCCTCGGCATGGGGCTCGGGACGACGCGGTACCGCTCGCGCGAGCTCGCCCTGCTGATGCTGGCGCTGGTCGCCGTGGCGATGGCGGGCGTGTGGCTGCTGAACGAGCCGTACGTGCCGGCCGAGCGCCTGCTGCCACGGCTCTACTTCTCGGCGAGCTGGTACTGGCGGCCCGATGTCGTCGACCTGAAGCCGAGGCGCGAAGTGTGGGGCGGCCTGCTGCTCGCCCTCGCCGCACTCGGCATCTACACGCGGTGGCGGGGAGATCGCCTGGCGCCACGCCTGCTCGGATGGGGCCTGCTCGGCGGTGCACTCGGGTTCCCGCTCGGCCAGTGCCTGCAGGCGTACCACGCCTGGCATCCCGACACGTTCAGCCGCGGCCTGTGGGCGGCCTTCGACCCGTTCGTGAACTGGTGGAACGCCATGGAGACGACGTTCGGCGGCGTGATGGGGCTGTGCGTCGCGCTCGGTGCGTGGCGACACCGCGCCCTGGTCGCCGCGCCGGCCTCGTGGGCTCCCCTCGCGGACGCGGCCGACGTCCACGCGCCGGGCGGATGGCTGTCGCCGTGGATCGAGTGGACCGGGCTCGCGGTGCACGTCGCCCTGCTCACGATCGCCGAGTTCACCGATCTGCCCGGACTCGGGCGCTACGCCGACGTGTCACTGCTGATGGGCGTGCTGCCGCTGGCGCTGGTCACGACCGGACGCTGGTCGCCGGCCGCCATCGCCCTCCCGGTGACGCTCCTGCCCATCGCCGGCAAGACCGCGGGCCGCCTGGTGTTCGAGCAGCACCAGCTGGCGCCACCCATCGGCGTGTTCCTCTACGTGGTGCTGCCGCTGGGGCTGGCGTGTGGCCTCGCCTGGTGGCTGGTGCGAGGCGCGGCCGGCCGGCGCGACGACGGCCACGGCCTGCGCGTCACGCTGCTGGCGAGCGCGTGGCTCTACTTCTGGCTGAACTTCGCGTTCTTCGACGTGCCCTGGCCCTGGGCGCCCTGGACCACGCGCACGATCCACGCGCTGGTGTTCTTCGCGTGCGCGTGCGTCCTCACCTGGCACGCGCTCCGGCCAGCCCGCGGGAGCCACGCCTAGCTGTTCGGTGCTCGGCGTTCGGCGTTCCTATCGCGTCGCCGCAGCTTCGGCGACGCGACGCTCACGCTCGGCGGCCAGCGCGGCCGAGATGACCGACCCCGGCACGTCGTCGGCAGCACGCCACCATTGGAGCAGGACGTCGAACGCCTGTCGGCTGCCGGCGCGGTCGCCGGCGGCGAGCAGCGACTCGGCCAGGCCGAGTTGCGCCATCGGGACGAGTGGCGAGAACGGATCGGTACCGCGATGCTCGACGATCTGGCGATAGATGCGCGCCGCCTGGTCGGGCGCACCGGCCTCGGCGTATGCGCGCGCCTCGAGGTAGGTCGGCGCGAGCGCCGCGATGAAGCCGAACTGCGACGGCGAGGCGGGACGCAGGGCCTCGAGCGCCTCGGCCGAACGGTGCCGGGCCAGTGCGATCGCGCCACGGGCCACGGGCACGTACACCGACTGGAGGAACGTGTCGGCGGGCCGTGCGCGCTGACGCGTGGCGACAATGCCCTCGGCCTCGTCGGGGAGCCCGGCCAGCGCCAGCGCCAGCGCCGCGCGCAGCGCCGGCTCGGGCGCCGTGGACGTGCGTGCCACCTCACGCGCCTGCGCGATGCCGCGCCCGCGATCGCCGTAGAGCACCTCGGTGAGCGCCGCCCACGCGGTGTACCCGGAGGACACCTGCGTGAACTTCTGGGCCTCCGCGGCCTCGATCACCTTCGCAAAGAGGGCCCGCGCCTCCGCGAGCCGGCCGTGGAAGGCGGCATCCTGCGCCTGCGCGCCGACGATGTCGAACCCGCGCTGTCGCGAGGCGGCCCACGTCACGTGTTGCTGCGCCGCGGCATCGTCGCCCAGCAACCGCGTCACCTGGTACAACAACCGGCGCATCGGCACGGTCTCGAGGTTCTGCGCGATGGCGCGCTCGGCCACGGCGCGGGCGCTGGCGAACTGGTTCTGGCCGCGGCGCGCGTGCGCGAGGTTGGAGTACGGGAACGCGTGCGCCGGGTTGCGTCGCATCGCCTCCTCGGCCTCGGCCGCCGCGGCGGTGAACTCCCCGAGCCGGTTGAGCAGCACGGCCAGCGCGTTCGGCGCGCGATAGTCGCGCGGGTAGGTGCGGCTCCACACCTCCAGCGCCTCGCGCGCCTGCACCTGGTCGCCCGTGACGCGGTCGTGGTACTGGTACGTGATGAAGAGGCGTTCGCGCTCGCTGACGCGTTCGCGCTTCTCGTAGGCCAGTCGCGCGTAGGTCTCGCTGCGGCCCGTCTCGCCGAGGCCGCCGTACGCCGACGACAGCGTCGTGTACGCCAGCGCGAAGCCCGGGTCGGCGGCGATCGCCTTCTCGAGCCAGCGGATGCCGTCCATCTCCTGGCCGGCGGCCCGGCGCGCCGCGGCTTCGGTGTAGGCCTTGAGCGCCTCGAGCGAGGGCGTCGTGGCGTCCTCGATGGGCACGTTGTGCGCCGACAACGACGTGCGCGGCTCGCCGAGCGCCGTGCGCACCGAGGCCGTCAGCTCGCCGAGCACGCGCAGCACGTCGTCCTTCTTCGGCACCTCGGCCTGCTCGCGCGCGATGGCAGCGCCGGTCTCGCAATCGGTCGCCACCAGGACGATGAGCGTGTTGCGGCCGGCCGCCGAGACGCTGCCCTCCAGCATCGCCTGCACGCCGAGGCGCTGGCACAGCTCCGCGGCGGCGCCGTGCGTGAGGGCGGCATCGGCCGGCCGTCCCATCATCTTCAGCCCGTCGCGCATCCGCTCGTCGGACACGACGTCGAGGTACGGCGACTGGCCCAGGTACACGCCGACGGCCTGCCGGAGGGTGCCCTGGAAGTCCGGGTCTGCCGTGCCGTTGGTGATATCGGTGAGCAGCACCGTGTTGCGGGGACGGGGCGAGCCGGCAGCGCCCGGCAGCCAGCCCTGATGCCACGCGGCCGCGCCCGCCGCCGCGAGCCCCACGACGAGCCCCGCCGCCGCGAGCGGCCACCGCCCCATCGCCGCCAGCCGGGCCCGCGGGCCACGGCGCCGGCGCGCCTCGCGCAAGGCGTCGAGCAGGTCCTGCGAGGACGCGTACCGGCGGTGCGGATCCTTCTCGAGCGCTCGCATGATCGCGCCCGCGAGGACGGACGGCACACGCCGGTTCAGGCGGCGCGGCGGCGCCGGCACCGCCGTCACGATGGCGCGCGACACGTCGGCAGCGGTCGCGCCCGCGAAGGCGCGCACGCCGGTCACCATCTCGTAGAGCAAGGCGCCTGTCGAGAACACGTCGCTGGCCGCGATTGGTGGGTGGCCGGCGACCTGCTCCGGCGACAGGTACGGGTCTCCTTCGTCGAGCGCCGCCGGGACCGGGGGCTCGATGTCGACGGCAGTGGTGGCGAAGGCGCCGAGGTCCGGGCCTGCGGCCGACGGGTCGGCGACCGCGGCGCCGAGGCCGAGCAGCTTCACGTGCCCGTCGAGCGTGACCCGGATCTGCGACGGTCGCACGTGGCCGTGGACCAGGCCGCGACGATGCACGGCACACAGGGCTCCGGTCAGCTGGATCCCGAGGTCGAGCGCGCGTTCGATCGGCAGGGGCCCGTCGGCGAGCATCTCGTCGAGCCGCTGTCCCGACAGCAGTTCGCGCACGACGTAGGGCTCGCCCTGCTCCTCACCCCAGTTGTGCACGGCGCAGATGTGCGGATGGGTGACCAACGAGGCCACGTGCGCCTGCCGACGGAAGCGCTCGACGGCCTCGGGGGTGGTGTCCGCGGTGCGGCGCAGCACCTGCACGGCGACGGTGCGCTGCAGGCGGGCGTCGCGGGCCCGCCAGGTCTCGATCGCCCCGTCCTGCCCGATGAGCTCGAGCAGTTGATAGTGCGCGATCTGGCGCGGCGCGGGGGAATCGACGGTCACGGGCAGCGGGTTCCGGCGGTCAGGGCGCCCGGCGCGCCGACGTTGCCGTGGGCGGGGCCCCGGCAGTCGTCGACGGCACGCGCGTGAGGCCATCGTACTCCGCTTGCGCCACCCGTCGCGGCGGGAAGTCGTCGTCGGCGGCCCGCCAGAACGCCAAGGCCATCTCGTAGGCGGTACGGCTCGCCGCGGTCTCGCCGGCGGCGGCGCGCACCCGCGCCAGGCCGAGCCAGGCCAGCGGCACCATCGGCGCGTACGGGTCGGTGCCGCGGTGGCGTACCAGCGACTCGTACTCGCGGGCGGCGTCCGGCCAGGCCCGCTGCAGACGCAATGCCTCGGCGCGCAGGTACAGCGGCACGAGGGCACCGAGCCCACCGGCCTCGGTGGCACGGGCGGGCTCGAGCGCGGCGACGGCGTCGGCGGGACGTCCGGCGTGGATGGCGATCGCCCCGCGCGCCACGGGCGCGAGCACGGTGCGCACGTAGGTCGACTCGGGCGATCGCCGCTCCCCCTCCTCGACCATCTGTCGGGCCTGGGCCTCGCGGCCCGCCAGTCCGAGCGCGGCGGCCGCCCGGAACCGGCCGACGCCGCCCGCCTCGTCGGCGGGTCGGACCAGGGCGAGGACGCGGGTCACGCGGGCGCCGAGGTCGGGCCCCGGGCGATACACGGCTTCCAGCCAGGCCAGGTGCGCAATCTGGCCTGCGGCGTTGCCGGGCAGGCCGCGCGCCACGGCGAGGTCGACGGCGCGGCGGTACAGCGCCTCGCCCTCGCGCCAGCGCCCCTCGAACATCGCGATCTGCCCCTGCGCGGCCACCAGGTCGAACTCGCGCGGGCGCCCCCTGGCCCACGTCAGCTGCTGCGCCGCCGACGGGTCGCCGGCCATCACGGCGAGCTGGTACAGCAATCGGCGTGTCGGCATCGTCGCCGAGTCCTGCGCCACCCCTTCCTGCGCGATGCGGCGTGCCTCGTCGTAGCGCCCGAGGCCGCGCTGGGCGACGGCGAGGTTGGACACCGCGAACGGGTGGGCCGGGCTGCGACGCAGCGCCTCCTGCGCGGCGGCGACCGCCTTCTCGTACTGGCCGAGGCGGTTGTAGACCACCGACAGCGCGTTGGCGGGCACGAAGTCGCGCGGGTACGCGGCCTGCCACGCGAGGAGGGTCTCGACGACCGCGTCCTGGTTGCCGGTGACGCGGTCGTGGTACTGGTAGCGGATGAACAAGCGTTCGCGTTCGCTGACGCGTTCCTGGTGCGCGAACGCCTCGCGCGCGTGCCGCTCGCTCCGCTCGAGCTCGCCGATGACGCCATAGACCGTCGAGAGCGTCGCGTGCGCCTGCGCGAAGTTCGGGTCGAGGGCAATCGCCTGCTTGAAGAAGGCCAGCGACTCGAGCTCGCGGCCCCGCCGGCGCTCCTCGAGCCCGAGCGCATAGGCCTTCAGGGCCGGCAGCGACGGCGTCGTCGCCTGCGCCACCGGGACGTCGAAGCGGGCCAGCGACGGGAGCGACTCGCCGAGCGTGGTGCGCAGCTGCGAGGCCAGCGTGCCGAGCTCGGTCAGCACGGCCTCGCTGCCCGACGCGTCGGCCTGCATCCGCCCGAGCGTCTCGCCGGTGCGACAGTCGGTGGCCGCCAGGGTGAGCAGGTAGTGGCTGCCGAAGGGCGCGAGCCGGCCGTCGATCATGGCCTTGACGCCGAGCCGCTGGCAGACCTCGCGCGCCACGTCGTGCGTCAGGCGGGTCGCCGCGTCGCGCCCCATCAGGCGCAGCGTCTCGCCGACGCGCTGGTCGGACACGACGTCGAGGAACGGCGACTGGCCCAGCTGCACCTTCAGCGCCGTGACCAGCGTGTCGTCGAACACCTGGTTGCCGGTCGCGTTCTCCACGCTGCCGATGACGATGCTGTCGCGGTCGGTGAGCGCCGGCGTGCGACGGGCGTACCACGCATACCCGAGACTGCCGGCCACCGCCAGCACCGAGGCCGCCAGCGCGACCTGCGCCCAGGCCGGGCGCGCCGCGTTCGCAGCCGGCACGCCGGCCGGCCCCACCCGTGGCGCGGCGCCGCTCGGCGCGTCGGCGCGGGCCAGGTCGGTCGCCAGGTCGCTGGCGCGCTGGTAGCGCTGCGCCGGGTCGGCCGCCAGCAGCTTGACGATGATGGCCTCGAGGGCGCGCGGCACGGCGGGATTGAGCGAGCGCGGCGGCACGAACACGCCCTGCGTGATGCGGCCGAGCACCTGCGCCACCTCGTCGCCCTCGAAGGCGCGGCGGCCCGTTGCCATCTCGTAGAGCACGCTGCCCAGCGAGAACAGGTCGGTCCGCGGGTCGAGCGGCTCGCCACGCGCCTGCTCCGGCGACATGTAGAACACGGTCCCCATCGCCATGCCGGTCTGCGTGAGGTGCAGCGGCCGGGAGCCCGAGCCCGGCCCCTGGGCGGCCGACGAGGGATCGGCGGTGGGGATTGCGCCGGAGTGCGTCGTCGCGACGGCTTCGTCAGACGCCAGCCGCGCCAGGCCGAAGTCGAGCACCTTGACGTGATCGCCGTCGGTGACGAACAGGTTGGCGGGCTTGATGTCGCGATGGATGATGCCGCGCCGGTGCGCGGCGTCGAGCGCGTCGGCCACCTGCCGCGCGATGCCGATCAGGCGCCCGGCGGGCATCGGTCCGTCCTCGATGAGCTCGCGGACCGTCACGCCATCGAGCCGCTCCATCACGATGAAGGCCTGGCCCTCGTGTTCCCCGAGCTCGTGGATCGTGCAGATGTGCGGATGTTGCAGCGACGAGGCGAGGCGCGCCTCGCGCCTGAACCGACTCAGCCATTCGCGGGACGTCGCGACCTCCGGATGGAGGATCTTGATCGCCACCTCGCGGCGGAGGCGAGTGTCCTCGGCACGATGGACCTCGCCCATGCCGCCGACACCCAGCAGGCCGAGAAGGCGATAGTGCGAGAGGAACGCTGCCGCCATCACAGGGGAGTCGCACGCGAGGCGTGCGCAGCCGGGAACGACCGCCGATTGTAGCAGACCGCCACGCACCATGGGTGGCTTCTGCCGGGCGGCCACGACGGCATCAGCGCGGCCGCCGGCCTTCCTCGAGCGCGCGACGCACGTGCGTCAGGAGTGCCTGCGGCAGGAACGGCTTGCCGAGCAGCAGCATCGCGTCGTCGGCGGTCGTCTCGAGATGATCCGTGTAGCCGGACATGTACGCCACCGCGATGTCCGGGCGCATCTCGCGCAGGCGCCGGGCGACCGTGAAGCCATCCTGCTCGGGCATCACCAGGTCGGTGAGCAGCAGGTCGATCGGTCCCTCGTGCCGTGACGCGACCTCGTACGCGGCCTCGCCGCCAGACGCCTCGAGCACCGTGTACCCGGCATTGCGCAGCAACAGGCAGACCAGCGTCCGGAGCTCCGCCTCGTCATCGACCACGAGCACGACGGAGGCGCTGCGGGCCCGCGCGACCTCGGTCGCGCCGCCGCTCGGGGTGTCGCCGCAGGGCACGGCCGGCAGCCAGACGGTGAACGTGGTGCCCTGGCCGATCTCGCTGTCCACCGCGATGCGCCCGCCCTGCTGCGTGACGATCGCGTAGACGGTGGCCAGCCCGAGCCCCGTGCCGCGGCCGATCTCCTTGGTCGTGAAGAAGGGCTCGAAGATGCGCGCGCGCGTCGCGGCGTCCATGCCGGTCCCGGTGTCGGCCACCGTCAGCACGACGTGCCTGCCCGGCCGCAGGCCGGCCGGTGCCGGGCCGTCGGCCTCGACCGCGTCGGCACGCGTGGCGATTGTCAGGGCCCCGCCCTGAGGCATGGCGTCGGCGGCGTTGATGACCAGATTCATCACCACCTGTTCGAGCTGGCCGGCGCCGAGCTCGACGCAACCGGCCTCGGCCGACAGGTGCAGCGCGAGGGACACCCGCTCGCCGCAGAAGCGGCGCAGCATCGGCTCGAGGCCGCGGACCACCGGCGTCACCTCGATGCGGGTCGGCCGCGCCACCTGCTTGCGGCTGAAGGCGAGCAGGTTGTGGGTCAGCGTCGCGGCCTGCTCGCTCGCCTTGCGAATCTGCTCGAGGGCCTCGAACTCCGTCGTGCCTTGGCGCATCCCGGCGCGCAGGAGCTCGCAGTAGCCGAGCGTCACGGTGAGCAGGTTGTTGAAGTCGTGCGCGACGCCGCCGGCCAGCCGGCCGACCGCCTCCATCTTCTGGGCGTGCCGCAGTTCCTGCTCGGCGCGCGCCCGCTCGTCCTGCTCCCGCAACAGCGACCGGTTGCTCTCCTCGAGCGCGCGGTTGGCCGAGATGAGCGCCCGCGCCTGGTCGTCGCGCACGGCCTCGGCGCGCCGGCGGCGGATCACGTTGAGCACGAAGCCGACGATGATTGCCGACTGCAGGCCGATGAAGCCTGCCGCCGACCAGATGGCCCGCCAGTTCGCCTGGTAGAACGTCGGCGGCGTCCGGTGCACCACGATCGTGCCCGGCGGGAGGTTCTCCTCCACGATGCCGTAGCGGCCGAAGACGCGCGCGTCGAACTCGAGCGGCGTCTCGGTGTCCACCTCGATCGGGATCGAGGCCGGCGACCTGCCGGCCAGCACCTGCAGCGCCCTGGCGCCGATCAGCCGGCCGTGCGACACGCCGGTCCCGGACGTGACTGCCAGCAATCCCTGCTCGCGCGTGTCGTAGGCGATGGCCACCACCGGCGCACGCGAGGCACCGACGATGGCCGGCATCGTGTCGCGGGCGTCGAGGGCCCGGTCGGTGACATCGGCGATCACGGGCGAGGCGAGCACGACGTCTTCGGGGGCCACGTCGGTGCGCAGGCGGTCGAGGAGCGCCTCGAAGGTCGTGGATGCCGCCGAGAGCGACTCGAAGGCGACCCCAGGGTGACGGGGCGCCACCTGCGCGAACTGCGCCTGGAACCCCTCGCCGCCGGCGTCGGCCGAGGTGACCACGAACACCCGTCGCGTCCCGGGCCGCGCGGCCAGCACCGTCGCCACGATGCTGTCGATGCGGAACTCCTCGCGCAGTCCCGTCACCCGGGCGCGCGGCACGCGGTCGACGAGGCCGCGGGCCTGCACGCCGCCGAAGACGACGGGGATGCCGGTGAAGACCTCGGGGTGCGTGAGCACGAACTCGAGCGCCGCATCGTCGCAGGTGACCACCAGGCGCGGCGGCGCGTTGGCGTACTTGGCCGCGAGGACGTCACGCATCAGGCCGAGATACGCCGCCCCCCCGTGCCGCCGCGCGTCGAGGTATTCCTCGCGGAGATCGACGCTGATGCCGCCCTCCGTCAGCCGGTCGAAGAGCCCCTCCGAGACGTCGTGCTCCCACTCGGAGCTCGGGTCGTAGGACTGCAGGAGCACGACGAGCGCGGGTGGTGCCCCGACGCGCGCGGTCTGGGCGATGACACTGCCGGCCAGTGCCCAGGCAAGGAGACACGCCAGCGTCGCGACGCGTGGGATGGAAGCCATCGAGCCAGCCCGACTGTACATCCTCGGGAGGGCCGTCGACGCAGATTGTTTCGGGGCGCGCCGCGGAAGTCTATCGTTGGGTAGTCGCGAGCCGCGACGAGCAGGGACGGGGAAAAAGCGCGCGGACCGCCGAGGGTGGACGGCCCGCGCGAAAGCGCCGACGGTCTTACTCGAAGGCGCGGCCCTGCTGGAGGGAGACGGTGCGGACCGACGGCGCGTCGGGGGCCGAGGTCCTGTGCGCGCGTGCGGCCGCCGGTTCGACGGTCCATCCCAGCACCAGGCCGGGCGCCACACCGCCGGCGACGAGCAGCACGATGATGGCGGTGAGCGCCCATCGCTCCCGCGGCAACGCGTCGACCAGCCCCGTCACCGCCGGGCGCGCCGTTCCGAGGAACAGCCGGCTGAAGAGGCGGAACAGGCACACGGCGTTGAGCGCCGTCGCAATCGGCAGCAGCAGGCCCACCTGCGGATGCGACGCCAGCGAGCCGTGCACGAGCAGGTCCTCGGCCGCGAAGCCGAGCGTGCCCGGAATCCCGACGAGCGCGAGCCCGGCGATCGCAAAGCCGACGGCGAGCCGAGGCATCGCCTGCGCGAGGCCCTGATGGTGCGACAGGTCGAGATGGCCGCCACGCGCCTCGACGGCCCGCAGCACGCCGAACAACGCCGTCGTCGACAGCGCCACCACCGCGAGGTGCACGAAGGCGCCGGTGGTGCCTTCGGCCGTGCCGCTCTCGAGGCCGGCCAGGATGCACGCCGACTGGCTCAGGACCAGCAGCGCGAGGATGCGCGCCGGCCGCGGCTCGGCCACCGCGCGCACGGCGGCATACAAGGCCGTGAACAACGCCAGGTCCGACAGCAGCACGAACGCGGAGCCGACCGTGTCGGGGAACACCGGGATCAGCACGCGCGCGAGCACCACGGCGCCGAGGTGACCGTTGACCAGCAGGGAGATCGGCAATCCGCCCTGCTCGGCCAGGTCGGCCACCCAGGCGTGCGCCGGGAAGATCCCCTTGCGCAGCACGATGGCCAGCATCACCAGGGCGAAGGCCGCCGGGCCGCCGGCATGCGTGCCGGCCAGGCGTGCGAACGCCGCGATGCCGTGCCCCCCGGGGCTCGTCAGCATCAGCGCCACGCCGGCCCCGAGCGCGAGGCACGAGGCCGCCAGCGCCGCGCGCGGACGCCACGCCGCGCCGGACGCGAACGGCCCGACCACGAACGGCGCCGCGCCGACGGTCCATCCCACCAGCAGCGTCACGGGATTGCCGGCGACGCAGGCGGTCACCGTACCCGACACGGTGACCAGCAGGGCGGCGACGCGGGCGCGCGTGAGGTCGCGTGCCGGTGCGAGCAGGAACGCCAGCATCGCCGTCAGAGCGTAGATGGCCGCGCCGAGGGCCGGCACACGGCCGCCGTCGAGCCACGCGCCCACCGCGGAGTCGCCCTGGACGAGGACCGTGGATGCCCCGGCAGCCGCCGCTGCCAGCAGTGCCGCGACGGCACACGCCGTGACGGCCACACGCCGGAGGATGCGTGCGTGCGTGGGCAGCGTGAGGGCCGCGACCGCCGGGACAAGCAGGCTGCCCAGCACGAGCAGCAGGTTCGGATCAGCCATCGAGGCCCTCCCTCGTCGTCAACCGCGCGGTGAGGTCGGCGCGACCGCCGGCGGTGGCGGCGCCGGGTGGCCGATAGGACGCGGCTCGCAGGTCGGCGGGCACGCCGGGCGGCCGGCTGGTCCACTCGTCGATGCGTCCGAGCCACACCGAGAGCGCGTGCAGCGGTTCGATCACCAACCTGTCGATCAGCGTGTCCAGGTGGCTCCGGTCGACGGCCAGCCGGTAGGCCCACCATTGCACGGGCTCGGGCAGCAGGCGCTCGAAATGCCCACCGGTGGCGGTGAGGTGACCGCCGACGGCGGCGTGCATCTGGTGGTGGTCGTGCAGCATCGACGGCGCGCGCAGGAACTGCAGCGTGCGCACCAGAGCGTGGCCGGTCATGTGCAGGACGGCGAACCCGGTGAACCCGAGGCCGATCTCGACGAACACCAGGCCGACCTGCGTGAGCGCGGCATGGGCCAGCGAGGTCTTGGCGTCGGCCGCGGCGCGCCCCGCCAGGGTTCCGTGCACGGCCGTCAGCAGCCCGACGATCACGGTCGCCACCGTGGCGATGCGCGACGTGGCCAGCAGCGGCTGGAGCCGCAGCAGCAGGTACGCACCGAGTTGCACCGAGATGGCGCCGTAGAAGATGGCGCTCGACGGGGTCGGCCCCTCCATGGCGCGCGGGAGCCAGCCGGAGAAGGGCACTTGCGCCGACTTGCCGGCCGCCGCCAGCAACAGCAGGAGGCTCACCAGCGTCGCCTGGGCGGCGGTCAGGGCGGGCGCCGTGTCGCCGATCATCGAGGTGCCGGCCCAGTGGTGCAAGAGGAACACGGCGACGAGCAGCCCCAGATCGCTCGCGCGGTAGACGCCGAACACGCGCAGGCCGCCTTCCACCGGTTCGGGCCGCTCGTGGAAGAACGCGATGAGCAGCACCGAGGTGAGGCCCACCAGTTCCCAGCCCGCCACCAGAAGGTCGAGGGACCCGGCCGTGAAGACGACCAGCGCGCCGCACGTGAACAGGTGCAGCAACGTGAAGAACCGGTAGAAGCCCTTCTCCCGATGCAGGTAGGTGTGGGAGAAGTGGCCGATGACGCCGGCCAGCAGCACCGTCAGGGTGACCAGCGGCAGCGACAGGCCGTCGGCCACCAGGCGGACCGGGAACTCGTAGGCGCCGACCGCGAACCAGTGCCCGAGATCGACGTGCAACCCGGCCCACCCGGCCGCCAGGGCGACCCACCAGACCGCGGCGAGCGCCAGGAGCATGGCGCCCGACATGAGCGCGCCCAGCCAGCCGATGGCGCGTTCGCTCAACGTCCCGCCCGCGAGCCACAGCAGGCCCATGACCACGAAGAGCGCGCCAGGCGCCACCACCACGCCGGCGAGCAGCCAGGGCGCCAGTGAGGTCAGCGCGTCCATGCGGCCTCCTTGCTGGCGGTCGCCGTCGTGGCCGGCCGATCGTCGGCCCGCACCCAGGCGGCGCCGAGGTGCTCGCGCCGACCGGCGTACCACTCACGCGACGACCGCACCTGCGGCAGCGTCGGCAGGGGGCCCTCGAGGCGCTCCCATCGGTGGCCACGCCACACGTCGATGACGCCGCTGTCCGGATCGAGGGTGGCGACACGGATCCAGCCGTTGCGCACGAGGTTGTCGAGCGCCGGGTTGCCGGCCAGGACCCGCGACAGGCGCGTCGGCGTCGTCTCGATGAGGAAGAGGATCCGCACGGGTTCGTGGATCTCCACCATCTGCCACGGCAGCCCCGTGCGCAGGTCGCTGCCCTGCCCGTTCATCACCCCGACCAGCCCGGTGACGTTGTGCGGCAGCTTGGTGCCACAGCCGTACCGTTCGTTGTCGACGAACGAGAAGTAGTACTCGAGGCTGATGCCGGCACACACGGGCATCGCCGCGGCGAGCAGGCGGCCGAGCCGCGTGTCGTCGGGGTCCTCGTACGGGTCGTACGAGACCAGGAACGACCGCCGGTCCAGGAACAGCCCCTCGGTGACGGCGCGCCGGCCGACGATGCAGGCGGCGTTGGTGCCGTGGCCGTACTCGGGCCGGGGCTGCGCGAGGTGCTCCGCGCGCTCCTCCACGTGCACCAGCGCGCCGGCGTCGGAGGCATCGAGCCGGCACGACTCGAAGCGCCGGGCCCGCTCGTGCGCGTTCCTCGCGCGAGCCCGATCGAGCACGCTGCGCACCCGCTGCAGGTCCTCGGCATGCGAGGCCGGCACACCGTCGGTGTCGAACAGCTGCACGTCGTCGGAGCAGGTGTCGTGATAGCCGCCGACGAACCACGTGGTGTCCGGGATGTCGATGCCCTGCAGGCGGAGCGCGGCCCGGACGCCCGGATGGTTGGCCATCGCCGCGAAGAGACGCGCGTTCGGCCCGCCGCGCCGGCCGCCGCAGGCGCCGCAGTCGTGCGCCGACTCGTGCGGGTTGTTGAGGCTCGTCGACCCGTGCCCGAGCACCACGACGAGGCGCGCGAAGCCGCGCGTCAGGCCGGCCGGCGCGAGCACGCTCGCCACGCGCTCGGCCTTCTCGATCACCGAGAACCCGAGGAGCAGCCCGTGCACCCGCTCCGACGACGCGGCGTCGTCGCGCATCAGCGTCAGCTCGGTGCGCGGCTCGGGCAGGAAGGCGTCGTTGAGGGCGCTGCGCAGGCGACCGAAGGCGCGCGGCGCGAGCACCCGGCCGATCAGCGGGACGGCGGTCAGCACGCCGAGGGTGGCCGTGCTTATCCAGCCGCGCAGCATCGTGCGCGACGACACGCCGAACACGTGCGTGACCCGACCGAGCAGCCGCCGGCGCGCGGCGCGCGTCTCGTGCAAGCCGGCGTCCTCGGCGCGTGGCCGTTCCGAGACCGCGTGCTGCGGGGTCACCACCACCGGGCACAGCGGAACGCCGTGGGGGTCGTCGAGGCCCTGGTAGTTGACGGCGACGCCGAAGAAGCCGGCGGCGCTCAGCGTCTCGACCGTGGCGTCGACCTCCTCCACGGCGCGCCGCATCGACTCCTCGCGCTCGTCGATGCAGAAGAACACCTGCGCCGACACGTAGGTCCGCGGCCGCGATTCCGGCGGCGAGGCGCGGCGATGGCTCGCCACCGCGCGCAGCACGTCCTGCTCGTGCCAGCGTTCGTAGGCCAGGTGCCACAGCCGCCGTCTGGCGACCTCGTCGAACCCCTCGATCTCGTCGACGAGCCCCGACCAGGCCGTCGCGTCCAGCGCTGCAAGATCGGTGGCGCGCAGGCCCACGAGGGCCGCCGCCGCGGCCAGCGCCGCGGCCCGCGCGGCGTGCCGATCCTGGGCAGGGGCGAGCGGCGTGCGCCGGGCGACCGCGTGGCCGTTGCGGCGCGCGACCTCGTCGAGCGTGAGGCGCACCGCCAGGAAGTCGTCGAGCCGGCACGGCACGCGGACGTGCGGCGCGAGGCCGGGCTGCTGCTCCAGCACCGAGAAGAGCCCCGCCCATCCGGGCAGCGCGAGCAGCTCGCGCTGCAGCGTCGCCTCCCACTGATCGTCGGGCACACCGGCGCGCTCGAGCCACCGCAGGATCACGTCGGCGGCGTCCAGGCCGAGGCCCGCCTGGCTCGCGAAGGCGCGGTCGGCGCCCGCGAGCGCCGACGACATGACCACGCCGCGACTGGCCAGGAGCCGACGCACGGCGCGATAGAACCCGTCCTCGCGGCCGGGCATCGGCCAGTACGCGAGTCCCTGGTCGAGGAACACGGCGCACAGCCTGATCAGCCACCCGTGGATGGCGTCGTCGGTGCGCGCCTCGACCGGCGCAACGGCCCCGACCGCCGGCACCGGCGTCCGGGACAGGCACACCTCGAAGGCGGCGCGCGCCTCGCCATCGCGACCGAACGACTCGGCGAGGTCGCCTTCCTCGAGCCGCCAGCGGATGGTGGCGGCATCGACCGGCGGCACGCCGGGATGCAGGAGCGCGCGGCGCAGCCGCCGCCGCGAGACCCCGGCGACGATCGGGGCGTCGGGCTCGTCGGCGAGCACCGCGTCGAGGTCCTCGTCGCGGATGCGGCCGCGCTGGTGGTCGGCGCGGTAGGCGCTCTCGGTCATGTACGGCTCGGTGCCGTACAGCCGCGAGGCGTCGAGGACGGCCTGATGGAAGGGGCGGTCCTCGAAGGCGTGCAGCGTGTTGTGGTGGACGAAGACGCCGATCGGCCCCTGCGCCGGCAGCAGGTGCGCCGCATGCGCGAGCACGTGGTGCAGCCGCGCGCGCGGGCTGCCGTCCGGCGGATGGGCCGGCGCGTCGCCGGCCCCGTGCGAGTCGTGGCTCATGCGGTCACCAGCCGGCGGTCCTTGCGGCGCGCAGCGAGCGGGTGGTGCGACGAGGCCTCGTGATCGTCGAGTCCCACGAGTTCCAGTGTACGGTCGTTCCAGGTGCGCGACAGGCCATCGAGCTTGGCGAGCACGGTGTGATCGACCACCCAGGCGTTGTCGAAGTCGACCACCACCCGGCGGACGTCGGGCTCGAGGGTGGCGATGCGACGCTTGAGGCCGAGGTAGTTGGTGAAGATTGCCGCGTCGTGGACCGACAGCGTGACGGTGTCGCCGTCGCGCTCCTCGTGGACCACGGCGTTGAAGAACCGCGACAGGGGCGCGCCGTTCTTGACGTGCAACGCCGCCTTCAGCACCAGCCCCGCGCCGACACCCACCAGCAGGTCGGTCGTCAGCGTCACCAGCATCGTCACCACGAAGATCAGCAGCTGCTCGGCGCCGATGTGGTAGACGTGCATGAACTCCTTCGGCGAGGCGAGCCGGAGGCCCGTGTAGATCAGCATCGCGGCCAGGGCGGTCAGCGGGATCATCTGCAGCAGCGCGGGCACCAGCGCCAGCGAGGCGAGCAGGAACGCGCCGTGGAAGAAGTTCGACAGGTGCGACTTCGCGCCGTTGTCGATGTTGGCCTTGCTGCGGACGATTTCCGAGATCATCGGCAGCCCGCCGAGCGAGGCGGCCACCAGGTTGGCCACCCCGGTGGCGAGCAGGTCCTTGTTCAGGTCGCTGGTGCGCTTCTCCGGGTCCAGCGAGTCGACGGCGGTCACGCTGAGCAGCGACTCGATGGTGCCCACCAGCGCGAACATCACGATGTACTTCAGCGACGTCCCCGAGAACACCTGGGAGAAGTCGGGCAGCGCGATGGCACTGAGCAGCGAGGCCGGGAGGCGGATCAGGAAGTTGGGGCCGATGCTGTAGGTGTGATCGGCCACCGCGTAGCTGTGGGGGTGCTGCAGGTCGAACAGCAGCGCCATCGGCACGGCGACCACCAGGACCACCATCTGCGCCGGCACCATCCGCACCCACTTCGCGCGGAGGAGGGGCAGCCCGAACAGGATCAGCAGGCCGACGGCCCCGATCAGGAACACCTCCGGGTTGAGGTTCAGCAGGCTGTGGGGCACCTCTGCCAGCAGGTGCAGCGGTTCCTTGCCCTCGGGCACCACGCCGAGCAGCACGTGCGCCTGCTTGGAGACGATGATCACGCCGATGGCGGCGAGCATGCCGTGCACGACGGCCGACGGCATCAGGTCGCCGACCACGCCGGCCTTGGTCAGCGCGAAGACGATCTGGATCACCGCGGCGACCACGCCGACGGCGAGCATGCGGTGGTAGCCGGCCACCGGGTCGCCCGCGCCGAGCTCGGTCACGGCGCCGAGCGCGATGACGATCAGCCCCGCGGCCGGGCCCTTGATGGTGAGGCGGGCACTGCCCAGGAACGATGCCAGCAGGCCGCCGACGATGGCCGTGACCAGGCCGGAGGTCGGGGGCACGCCACTGGCCATCGAGATGCCGAGGCAGAGGGGAAGCGCGATGAGGAAGACGAGGAAGCCGGACGCGAGATCCGCCTTCCAGGGCTGGGACGAGGACATGTCAGCAGCATGCCCGTCCGTCCCGACGCTGCCCATCCCGGCCGACCGGGACTTCAGCTGGCGATTTTCCGGGAGGGCGGCGGCGGCGCCGAGGCGGCCCCGTAGGGTAGCTGTGATGTCGAAGATTCTCCCCCTGCTGCTGTTGCTCCTGGGAACCGTCGTCGCGCCGGTGGCTGCGCAGGACGTCCCGCCACCCGATCCGCTGAACGCCCGCCTGCCCGCGTGGGCCCGCGTGACGGCCTCGACCCGCGTGCGCCTGGACAGCGACCACCTCCTCGAACGAGCCCGCCTGGGCGTGCGGCTCACCCCGTGGCGGCAGGTGCAGTTGGTGGCCGAAGTGCAGGATGCGCGCGCCTTCGGCTACGACCGGACCGACGGCAGCGTGCGCGACGTGCTCGACGTCCGGCAGGCCTGGGTGGGCGTCGGCCGGGAACAGGGCTGGGCGGACCTGAAGGTCGGGCGGCAGAAGCTCGCCTTCGGCAGCGAGCGGGTGATCGGCGGCGCGGAGTGGGGCAACACCGGACGGGTGTTCGACGCGGCGCGCCTGGCGGTGCACCACGGCGGGGCGCGCGTCGACCTGCTCGCGGCTGCCGTGGTCACCAATGAGCCGGAGAGCCCCGACCATCGGCAGCAGGGGCACACGCTCCTCGGCGCTTACGGGTCGATCACCACGCTGGTCCCGCACGCGACCGTCGAACCGTACGTCCTGATCAGGCACCTGCCGACCGCCACCGGCGAGCTCGGCTCACGCGGGTCGGCACGCAGCGACACCCTGGGCACCCGGATGATCGGGGCGCTCGGCGCTGCCTGGAGCTACGAGGGCGAGGTCCTCGTGCAGCGAGGCCACGTGGCCAGCAGCGACCTGCGGACATGGGCCGGGCTGGCGCAGGTCCAGCGACGCTTCGCCGACGCGCGCTGGTCGCCCTCGGTGCTCCTCGAGGCCAACTACGCGTCGGGCGACCACGACCGGGCCGACGGCGAGGTCGGGACCTTCGACCAGCTCTACCCCACCAATCACGCGATCTACGGCGTGGCCGACCGGGTCGGCCGACGGAACACGCGCAACGGGCGCGCCGGCCTCGCGCTCCGGCCCTCCAGCGCGTTCACGCTCAAGGTGGAGGGCAACGCCTTCTGGCTGGCCGACAGCCACGACGCGCTGTACGCGGCCAGCGGCGCCGTCGCCGTGAAGGCGGTGCCGGGCGGGGCGATCTCCTCGTTCGTGGGCCACGAGCTCGACGTCATCGCCGACTATCGGCTGTCGCGGCACTACGACGTCGGCGCCCAAGTCGGCCACCTGTTCCCCGGCGCCTTCCTCGACACCTACGACACGGCCGTGCACCACACCTTCTACTGCGCGTTCGTCAACGTCCAGCTGTGACGCGGCGCAGGTAGACTGACGGGGTGACGACACCCGCCGCGTTCTTCTCGCCACGCCGCGTGCTGCGCGGGCTGACGACCGGGTTCGCGCTCGTCGTGCTGTTGCTGGTCGCCGCCGTGTACGTGGGCTACCAGGGGTCACGGTCGATCCACGACGACGCGCGCGAGCTGGTGCGGGAGCACCTGCTCACGTCAGGCCGTGGCGCCGAGCTCGAGCGATCGATCGAGCAGCGATCCAAGTCGCTGCTCGACGACCTGGAGATGGTGCTCGGCCTGTGCCTCGTCATCGCGATGACGTCGGCCGCCGCGGCCATCTGGACCACCCAGCGCGCGTTCCAGCGTCTCGAGTGGCACGCCGCCGAGCTCAGTCGCGTGTCCTGGCACATGCTGCAGGACCAGGAGATGACCGCCCGGCGCTTCTCGCACGAGATGCACGACGAGCTCGGGCAGACGCTCACCGGCCTGCGCGGCATGCTGAAGCAGCTCTCGCCCGAGGCGTTCGAGGCGCGCCGACAGGAGTGCGTCGGCATCCTCGACGAGGCGCTGACCGGCGTGCGCGAGCTGTCGCAGCTGCTCCGCCCGGTCATCCTCGACGACTTCGGCCTCGACGCCGGGTTGCGCTGGCTCGTGCACCGGTTCGCCGAGCGGACGGGCATCCTGGTGCGCTACGAGTCCAACTTCGAGGGGCGACTCGTCGAGGAGGACGAGACGCACCTGTTCCGGATCGCGCAGGAAGCACTCACCAACGTCGCGCGCCATGCCAGGGCCACCGAGGCCGACGTCCGTCTGCGGGTGTCCGATGATGTCGTGACGCTCACGATCGCCGACAATGGGCGCGGGCTCCCCATCGCCATCCGCAAGCCCAGCCTGGGCATGGTCGGCATGCGCGCCCGGGCCAGGCACATCGGCGGCGAGTTCGAGGTGACGGCGCGGCCGGAGGGCGGCCTGCTGCTCTCGGTGAGCGCGCCCGCCCGTCCCGTGGTGCCGGAGGACAATGACCAGGAAGACACGAATCCTGCTGGCTGACGATCACACGGTGGTGCGACGCGGTTTCGGGCTGATCCTCTCGGCGCAGCCCGACCTGGAGGTCGTGGCCGAGGCACACAACGGCCGCGAGGCGCTCGAGCGCGCCGTCGAGACCGAGCCCGACGTGGTGATCATGGACGTCTCCATGCCGGAGCTGAACGGCATCGACGGCACGCGCCGGATCCTCGACGCTGTGCCGCGGGCGCGCATCCTCGCCCTGAGCATGCACCGCGACGCCGTGTACGTGCGGGAGATGCTGCGCGCCGGCGCGAAGGGCTACCTGGTGAAGGACGCCGACGACGAGTCGCTCATCGACGCGGTGCGCGCGGTGGCGCGTGGCGATGCGTACCTGAGTCCGTCAGTGGCCGACACGGTACTGGCCGACTACCGACGGCACGTCACCAACCCGCTGGACCTGCTCACCCCGCGCGAGCGCGAGGTCCTGCAGCTGGTGGCCGAAGGGCGCACCAACAAGGAAATCGCCACCCTGCTCTCGCTCAGCGTCTACACGGTGGACTCGCACCGCAGCCGCCTGATGGAGAAGCTGAACCTCAACTCCAGCGGCGAACTGGTGCGCTTCGCGATCAGGAACGGCCTGATCGCCTAGCAACGGCAGTCGGCAGTCGGGAGTCGGGAGTCGGGAGTCGGGAGTCGGGAGTCGGCGGGGCGGACAACGCACGACGTTCGGCGTTCGGCGTTCGGCGTCACACGACACTCACGGGTGACGCGTCGGCGCCCCGTCCCACCAGCGCGAGAGGTTGCCGTGCGCGGGCCGCTGGTGATGGGCGTAGTGCGACGTGTCGTTGAACAGCATCAGGCGCGCCCGCACCGCGTCCTTGAAGTCGAGCACGTTCAGGCAGGCCGGCGCCTGATCCAGCCGATCGCGGTAGCCGCGAGCGTCGAAGCCGAGCAGGCTGCTGAGCAGGATGCGGATGGTCGCCTTGTGCGACACCACCAGCACGTTCTCGCCCTGATGTCGCGTGACGAGTTCGCGGATGACCGGCAGCGCCCGCGCCAGCACCGCAACCCCCGACTCGCCGCCCTCCGGCGCAAAGGTGAAAGGATCCTCTTCCCACGCCGCGTACTCGTCGCCGTAGCGCTCCTCCACCTCGGCGCGAGTCAGGCCTTCCCATCGTCCGTGACTGATCTCGGCCAGGCCTTCGCGTGGCTGCGGCGTGAGGCCGAACACGCTGCCGATGATGGTCGCCGTCTCCATCGTGCGCGACAGCGGGCTGCTGTAGACGGCGGTGACCGGATCGTGGCGGAGCCGCTCGCCCAGCCGCGCCGCCTGCCAGCGCCCCTCGTCGGAGAGGTCCACGCCGACGGCGCCCGAGAAGCGGTTCTCGGCGGTCAGTTGCGTTGCGCCATGGCGCACGAGGAAGAGGCGGGTGGTCGGCACGGGGGCATCTTAACGCTTGACGCTTGACGTTTGACGTTTGACGGTTGACGGTTGACGCTCGACGCCTGAGCCCGCCAACGCGGCCGGGTCAGGCGGTACGATCGGGGGATGCAACTCGACCCGTCATACGACAGGCAGGTGCGGCAGGTCTCGCCCGAGGACGCGGCAGCCCTGGTGGCCGCCGGGGCACGCGTGCTCGACGTGCGGACGCCGCAGGAGTACAGCGGGCTCGGCCACATCCCGGGCGCCACGCTGCTGCCGGTGCAGATCATCGCCAGCGCCCCCGCCATCCTCGAGGATCCCACGGCCCCGGTGCTGGTGACGTGCGAACACGCCGTGCGCAGCAAGGTCGCGACGCGGCTGCTCGCACAGGCCGGCTTCACGCAGGTGCACGAGCTTGCGACGGGCATGGCCGGCTGGGAGGGCGAGCGCGCCTACGAGCCACAGCCGATGGTCGGCCCCTCGCCCTGGCTGTTCGAGTGCGGCGACCTCATCCCGCGCAGCGGCCGGGCGCTCGACGTCGCCTCCGGCCGCGGGCGCCACGCGCTGCTCCTGGCATCGACAGGCCTGCAGGTGACCGCCGTCGATCGCGACGCCGAGGCGCTCGCACGCCTGCAGGCGCAGGCCGACCGGCTGGAACTGCCCGTCACCACGCGCGTCGTGGACCTCGAGACGGGAACGCCCGACCTCGGCGACGACGGCTACGACCTGGTCGTCGTCACGCGCTACCTGCACCGGCCGCTGGTGCCGCAGCTGCTGCTGTCGCTCGCACCCGGCGGGCTGCTGCTGTACGAGACGTTCCTCGCGCAGCAGGCCGAGGTGGGACACCCGAAGAATCCCGACTTCCTGCTCCAGCCCGGCGAGTTGCGTCAGCTGGTGGCGCCGCTCGAGATCCTGCGGGAGTTCGAGGGCGAGTTCGACGGCCAGTGGATTGCCGCCATCGCCGCCCGACGTTAGCAATTTGAAATGTGAAATTTGAAATTCAAGGCGGCCGGGGCTTCGCCCCTCGCCGCTCGCAACGCTCCGAGGGCGACAGGCCGGAGGCCGTCGCCCACGAGAATTTCAAATTTCAAATTGCCAGGGTCTTCACCCGGGGCTTCCCCAGCGCCGCGGTGAGGACGTCGTCCTTCGGGAAGGCGTGCCCGAGGTACGGCACGAAACCCTCGGCGTGCGTCACGCCGCGGCGCGCGAAGTCGCGCGCCCGATCGACGCCGATCCGCCGCATCCAGTGCAGGTACTCGTCCTCGCCGTGCTGCTCGTGCAGCCAGGCGCGCTGCGAGGCGTGCGCGGCCAGCATCGCGGCCTTCCGCTCGAGCACGTCCGAGATGTCCACCAGGTAGCGCGCCGCGGCCCGAGCGCCCGACGGCGTGCCGAGATCGATCGGGTCGGCGAAGAGCAGTGCCGGCAGGTGCTCGCAGGGCGGCGCCGCCCTGCGCGCGCGCACGCCGACCGGTGGGAGCGCCTTCCAGTTCGGGATCGTCGAGCCGAACGCCGCGTCGCGCGCCAGGTACGACGTCTGCTCGTGGTCGGCCATGTAGTCGACCGGCGGGTGCGTGATCACCAGGTCGGGCCGCACGTCGCGCAGCAGGCCCGTCACGATGCGCTTCTGCCGCGCGTCGTGGGCGATGGTGAGGTCCTCGATGCCGAGGCAGGTGTAGCCGGCGCCGAGCAACGCCGCGGAGGCCGCGGCCTCCCTGCGGCGGATGCGCGAGATCGCCGCCGCCGACATCGTCGACGACCCGAGGTCGCCCGCCGTCATGGTGGCCATGTGGACGTCCCACCCGGCCTCCTTGAGCAGGATGAGCGTCCCGGCACAGGTGATCTCGATGTCGTCGGGATGCGCCATGAGCGCGAGGACGCGAGGCATGGCGCTAGGCCAGCTCCGCGAGCTTGACGGTGCGCCCGAGCTCGATCGACAGGTCGGCCGCGTACGCGACGCGATGGCTCTCGAGGGCCGTGTCGAAGTCGGTGAGCGGCATCGACGTGCCGGCCGCGGTGGCGTCGACGAAGGCCTGGAACTGCGGCTGGTACGGATGATCGCTGACGTCGCCCGAGTCGATCGGATGGGTGGCCAGCTCGCTCCACTTCGTCTTGATCATCCCGGGCAGCTTCGTCGTGTGCAGCTTCGTGTCGAGCAGCGTGCCGTGGCTGCCGACCAGGTGCGAGTGGAAGTAGTAGGGCTGCAGGCAGTCGATGCAGGAAGTGACCTTGCCGACGCGACCGTCGGCGAACTTGAGCAGGCTCACGGTCGTGGTCGGGTACTCGTAGGGCGTGAAGTACTCGCTGGTCGACGTCGTGCCGAGCGCCGTCACCTCGGCCACCGGCGCCTGCATGAGCATCAGCAGGATGTCCATCGCGTGGCAGCCGGCGGTGAGCAGGCTCGAGGCGCCCATGTCCTTCTTGATGTTCCAGGGATACTGGCCGTACCAGGGCCCGATGCCGTGAAAGTAGTCCACCTCGCCATAGTGGAGGTGACCGAGGAGTCCCTGCTCGACGATCGACCGCGTGAGCGTGAACTGGGCGCTGTAGCGCACCTCGAAGCACACCATCGCCTTGACGCCGTTGGCGCGGATGGCGTCGCGCACCCGCACGGCGTCCTCCCACGACAGCGCGATCGGCTTCTCGATGATCAGGTGCTTGCCGGCGTTGGCGGCGGCGATGGCCTGCTCGGCGTGGTACGGATGCGGCGTGCAGATGTCGATCGCGTCGATGTCGGGGTCGGCCAGCATCTGCTGGTAGTCGGTGTAGGCCTTCAGGGGGATGCCGTACCGGGCCTGCAGCGCGCCGGGCTCGAGGCTGCGGCGCGAGCACACGGCGGTGACCGCGGCGCCCTTCACGTGCTTGAACGTCTCGATGTGCGCGCCGGCCACCCAGCCGAGGCCGACGATCCCGATTCTCATCTCACTCATGTCCGAACGCTCCGATGCGACCGCAGGCTCCGGCCTGCGCGCGTCAAGCCTATCTCACTCGATCGCCGCGTTGAGCATCGCCCGGTAGACCGCGAAGATCTGCGGCTGGTCGTAGGGCAGCACCTGGGTGAGGAGCACCGCCACCAGGCGCTCCTGCGGATCGATGTCGACCAGCGTGGTGGCGGCGCCACTCCAGCCGTACTCGCCGATCGACCCGGCGGGCGCGCCGCCGGCGTGGTCGAGACGCATCGCGACGCCGAAGCCGAACCCCAGGTGCGAGGGCGTGCGCTCGGGCAGCCGGCCGTTCTGGTCGGCGGCCATCGTCTCGACCGTCTTGCGCCCGAGGATGCGAGCGCCACCCAGCGCGCCGCCCTCGAGGAGCATCTGTGCGAACCGCAGGTAGTCGTCGGCCGTCGAGAACAGCCCGCCGCCGCCCGAGTGGAACAGGCGTCCCTCGGCATCGGGATACGGCACGGACGTCCGGCCCGCCGAGCCGGGCGACACGCCGGCGACGGCCAGCGGGGCGGTGCCATCCCGCTGGTACAGATTCGCCAGCCGCGACCGCTTCTCCGGTGGCACCACGAACGCGGTGTCCACCATGCCCAGCGGTCCGAAGATGCGCGCCTGCATGAACTCGCCGAGGCGCTGCCCACTCACCTTCTCGACGATGACGCCGAGCACATCGGTGTTGACGCCGTAGTAGAAGCGCTGGCCGGGCTGGGCGATGAGCGGCAGCGCGGCCACCTTCTCGATGAACGCGTCGCTGGTCGGCGAGGTCAACAGCGACTTCGCGCGGTACATGTCGTCGACGGGCGACTCGGCAAGCCCGTAGGCGAAACCCGACGTATGGGTGAGCAGGTGGCGGATCGTGATGGGCCGTGTCGCTGGCACCAGCCGGGGCCGCGCGGCCGTGCCGCCGGCGAACACCTTCGGCGACTTCAACGCCGGCAGGTATCTCGCGATGGGGTCGTCGAGGCGCAGCCGCCCCTCCTCCACCAGGATCAGGGCCGCGACCGTCGTCACGATCTTGCTCATGGAGTAGACCCGGACGATGGTGTCGCGCGTCATCGGCAGGTGCTGCTCGCGATCGCGCAGGCCGGTGACGTGCACGTCGACGACGCGGCCGCGGCGCGCAACGATCGACACGGCGCCGGCGATCTCGCCGTCGGCGACGAAGCGGTCGAGGCGCCCGTGGAGGCGCGCGAGGCGCTCGGGCGACAGGCCGGCCTCCGCGGGACTGCCGGTCGGCAGCCCGGCAGCGGCAGGGGCGACCTGCGCGGACGTGGGCGTGGCGAGCACGGTGGCGATGGCCACCGCGCCGACGAGGCGCAGCACGGGTGCGAGCATGCGAACAGGGATACTACGTCGCGCGAAAACGCGCCAGCAGGTCGCGCGCCGCAGCGAAGGCGGTGGTCCGGCCCGCCGCGACGGCCGCCTCGAGACCGGGCAGCGCCTCGGCCACGCCGGGGTGGGTGCGGAACGCCGCCTCGAGGCCACTGCCGACCAGCTCGCGCATCCAGGCCAGCGATTGCGCGGAGCGGCGGCGCGCGAAGAAGCCGTTGGCTTCGACGTGGGCGCGGTGCTGCCCGACCACGTCCCACAGCGCCGCGATCCCGTCGCCGGCCAGCGCGGAACAGGTGAGCACGGGCGGGGCCCAGCCGTCGGCGGCGGCCGGGAACAGGTGCAGCGCGGCACGGTACTCGACGCGGGCGCGATCGGCACGCGCGCGCATGTCGCCGTCGGCCTTGTTGATGGCGATCGCGTCCACCATCTCGATGATGCCGCGCTTGATGCCCTGCAACTCGTCGCCGGCGCCAGGCAGCATCAGCAGCAGGAAGAAGTCGGTCATCGAGCGGACCGCCGTCTCCGACTGCCCCACGCCCACCGTCTCGACCAGGATGGTGCCGAAGCCGGCCGCCTCGCACAGCAGGATGGTCTCGCGCGTCCGGCGCGCGACGCCGCCGAGCACGCCGCGCGACGGCGACGGCCGGATGTATGCCGCGTCCTCGAGCGCGAGCCGCTCCATGCGCGTCTTGTCGCCCAGGATGCTGCCGCCCGAGAGCGGACTGGAGGGATCGACGCTGAGCACCGCGACCCGCTCGCCCCGGTCGCGCACCAGGTGCATGCCGAGGGCGTCGATGAAGGTGCTCTTGCCGACACCAGGCACGCCCGTGATCCCGACGCGATGCGAATGCCCTGCGTGCGGGAGCACCGCATCGAGCACCGCCGCGGCGTCGGGCGCGTCCTCGGGACGCTCGCTCTCGACCAGCGTGATCGCCCGCGCGAGTACCGCGCGGTCGCCGCGCAGCACGCCCTCGACGTAGGCGTCGACCGACAGCCTGCCGGGTCGAGCGGTCACGACGCCAGCGCGTCGAGGATCTGCTGCGCGCATACCGGGATGACGCTGCCGGGGCCGAAGACGGCGGTGACGCCAGCCTCCTGCAGGAATCGGTGGTCCTGCGGCGGGATGACGCCGCCGACGACGACCAGGATGTCCTCGCGACCGAGGCGGGCGAGTTCGGCGATGACCGCCGGCACGAGCGTCTTGTGGCCGCCGGCCAGGCTCGACACGCCGAGCACGTGCACGTCGTTCTCGACGGCCATGCGCGCCGCCTCGGCCGGCGTCTGGAACAGCGGACCGACGTCGACGTCGAACCCGAGGTCGGCAAACGCGGTGGCGATCACCTTCGCGCCCCGGTCGTGGCCGTCCTGCCCCAGCTTGGCGACGAGGATGCGCGGACGACGGCCCTCGGCGGCCGCGAAGCGCTCGGCCATCTCGCGCGCCTTCCGGAACTCGGGGTCGCCCTCGCTCTCCGACGAGTACACGCCCGAGATCGTACGACTGACCGCCTGGTAGCGCCCGAAGACGGCCTCGAGGGCATCCGAGATCTCGCCCAGCGTGGCGCGCGCCCGGGCCGCGTCCACCGCCAGCGCGAGGAGGTTGCCCTCCTTCGTCTCCGCGGCGCGCGTCAGCGCCACGAGCGCTTGGCGCACCCGCGCCGCGTCACGCGACGCCTTCACCTGCGCCAGCCGGCGCAACTGCGACTCGCGCACCGCCTGGTTGTCGACCTCGAGCACCTCGAGCGGCGCCTCCTGATCGAGCCGGTACTTGTTGATGCCGACGATCACCTCGCGCCCCGAGTCGATGCGGGCCTGGCGACGCGCCGCCGCTTCCTCGATGCGCATCTTCGGCAGGCCGGTCTCGATGGCCTTCGCCATGCCCCCGAGCGCCTCGACCTCCTGGATGTGGTGCCACGCCTTGTGCATCAGCTCGTGCGTCAGGCGCTCGACGTAGTAGCTGCCGGCCCACGGGTCGACGACCCTGGTGATGCCGGTCTCCTCCTGGAGATAGATCTGCGTGTTGCGGGCGATGCGCGCCGAGAAGTCGCTCGGCAGCGCAATCGCCTCGTCGAGCGCGTTGGTGTGCAGCGACTGCGTGTGCCCGAGCGCCGCCGCCATCGCCTCGACGCACGTCCGCGCGACGTTGTTGAACACGTCCTGCGCGGTGAGGCTCCAGCCCGAGGTCTGCGAGTGGGTGCGCAACGCCATCGACTTCGGGTTCTTCGCGCCGAAGCCCTTCACGAGCGTCGCCCACAGCGCACGCGCCGCGCGCAGCTTGGCGATCTCCATGAAGTGGTTCATGCCGATCGCCCAGAAGAAGCTGAGGCGCGGCGCGAAGCTGTCGATGTCCAGGCCCGCCGCGATGCCGGTGCGGATGTACTCGAGGCCGTCGGCCAGCGTGTACCCCAGCTCGATGTCGGCGGTCGCTCCCGCCTCCTGCATGTGGTAGCCGCTGATCGAGATGCAATTGAAGTGGGGCATCCGCTCGGAGCAGTACCGGAAGATGTCGCCGATGATCCGCATCGACGGCGCCGGGCCGTAGATGTACGTGTTGCGGACCATGAACTCCTTGAGGATGTCGTTCTGGATCGTCCCGGTGAGTTGCCCGGGCGCGACGCCCTGCTCCTCGGCCGCCACGATGTAGAACGCCATCACGGGGAGCACGGCCCCGTTCATGGTCATCGAGACCGACATCTGATCGAGCGGGATCTGGTCGAAGAGGATCTTCATGTCCTCGACCGAGTCGATCGCCACGCCGGCCTTGCCGACGTCGCCGACGACGCGCGCGTTGTCGGAGTCGTAGCCGCGATGCGTGGCGAGGTCGAAGGCCACCGACAGCCCCTTCTGTCCGGCCGCCAGGTTGCGCCGGTAGAAGGCGTTGGACTCCTCCGCCGTCGAGAAGCCGGCGTACTGCCGGATCGTCCACGGCTGCAGCGCGTACATCGTCGAGTACGGCCCGCGGAGGAACGGCGGGATGCCCGCGGCGTACTCGAGGTGCTCGAGCCCTTCGAGGTCGTCGGCCGTGTAGTACGGCTTCACCGCGATGTGTTCGGCGGTGATCCAGGGGGCGCGCCCGCCGACCTGAAGGTCGGCGGCTACGAACTCGTTGCGTGGGCGTCGACCTTCAGGTCGACGCGCATACGCGATCTTCGAGAAATCAGGCCGGCTCATCGCGGCATCCCCAATCGGTCCTGCCACTGCGTGAGGGTCTGGACCGCGTCGCTCTGGACGTGCACGAAGCCCTGCACGCCCGCGGCCGTCAGCGCATCGATCCGATCCTTCGGGTTGCCGGCCACGATGACCGGCGCGCTCGTCGCGGGCACGACTGCCTGCGCGAGCGCGAGGTACTCGGCGTCGGCGCTGCAGAGCACCACGAGGTCGGCGTCGGGCGGCACGTCAGGCCCCTGCGCGATCGCGAAGCCGGCGCAGCCGAAGAAGTTCTGGCAGAAGTTGGCGCGGGCCATGCGCATCTTCACGTCGCCGCGCGTCAGGAGGTGGACGACGGGGGTGCGGCCGGTCGCCGCGGCATGCCGCTCCGTCCTGGCCCGCATCGCCTCGAAGGGCGCGGCGAGCCGCAGGAACGGCAGGCCAGCCGCGGCCTCTGCAGGCGGATACGGCCCGGCGGCAGGCGCGTGCTCGGTGAGGTCCGGGTAGTTGTTGATGCCGACCAGCGTGCGCCGGCGCGATGACACTGCCTTCTCGCGCGCGGCGCGCGAAGCGTGCAGGTGCGTATCCCGCAGCCCCGCCGCCACGGCGGCCGCGTGCCCGCCGGCCGCCTCGATCTGCTGGAATACCGCCCACGCCTCGCGCGCGAGCGCATCGGTGAGCGACTCGACGAAATAGGAGCCCGCCGCAGGATCGACGACGGCGTCGAGGTGCGCCTCCTCGGCCAGGATGCGCTGCACGTTGATCGCCAGGTGCGGGTCGAAGCCGTGGGGCTCCACCAGCAGCGTGTCGGCGCCGCCGATCGCGGCCGACATCGCCTCGGTCGTCACGCGCAGCAGGTTGCTGTACGGGTCGTACGTGCCCTTGTTGGCCCGCGCCGTCCGCACGTGCAGCCGCATCGTCGGCGCGCGCGCCGGATCGGCGGGCGCGAAGGCCTCCACCGCTGTGGCCCACAGCAGCCGGGCCGCGCGCAGCTTGGCGATCTCGATGAAGTACGTCGACCCGACGGCGAACACGAACTCGACGCCGGCGGCCGCGTCGTCGACCCGCGTGCCGGCGGCCGCAGCGGCGGCCAGGCGGTCGACGCCTTCGGCAATGGCCCACGCGACTTCCTGCACGGCGGTGGCGCCGGCGTCGTGCAGCAGGTCGGCGCGGATGGCGGTGGACGGCCACGTCGGCGACTCGACAGCCTCCCAGCCCGCAGTGTCGCCACGCAGCGACGCCAGCGACTCCTGCGGCGCCAGGTCGTCGCTGCGGTAGAACGGCTTGACGGTGAGGCCATCGTCGGTGCGCCAGAGCAGGCGCTTCTCGTAGTCCTGGCCCTTGAGGTCGGCGCGGGCGAGCGCGTCCCACTCGCTGGTCGCGACCGGTGGGAACGCCTCGCGCAGGCGCAGCGGCGCGACAGCGCCAGACGACGACTGGCCGTTCGGCGCGTCAGGCATGGCTGCCCTCCCCCTCCTGCACGATCTCGAGGATGTAGCCGAAGGCCGCCGTGTCGGTCGTCTTCGGATGGACGAAGAACACCGTGGTGCCGCGCGACCCCTTGCGTGGCGCGGCATCGATGATGCGGAAGCCCTTGGCCTTCAGGTCGTCGTACGCAGCCTGGATGTCGCGCACGCGCAGGGCGACGTGCGCCATGCCGCCGCGGCCACCGTTCTTCTCGATCTGCTTCGCGACCGGCGAGGCCGGCGTCAGCGGCTCGAGTAGTTGCACCAGGTTGGGACCGTCACCTACCTGCAGGAGCACCTCGCGCACCTGGTCGGTGCCGAGCACGTCCTCGCGGTGGATCACGGTGAATCCCAGGGAGGTGTAGGCGGCCACGTGCGCCTCGAGCTCGCCGGGCGGCACCGCGATCGCCACGTGGTCGAAGCAGAGGAAGCCGGGGACCTGCGCTGCGCCGTCGTTCATCACTCGAGCTCCACCACGACCTGGTTGGCCTTCACGCCGTCGCCGGCGCCGACCGTGATCGTCTTCACCTTGCCCTCGACGGGCGCGGTGATGTTGGTCTCCATCTTCATCGCCTCGAGCACCAGCAGGATGTCACCCGGCTGGATGCTCTGGCCAGCCTGCGCGACCACGCGGACGACCGTCCCGGTGATCGGGCTGCGGCAGACCTTGGCTTCGTTCACTGGACCCGCATCGGGTGCAGCGGCCGGCGCGACGGCCGGCGCGGCAGGCACGCGTGCCTGCGACGGCAGCACCATGAACGCCTGCGGATGGCGGACGGGCTCCTCGGCCACCTCCACCTCGACCTCGTACGTCTTGCCGTCGACGGTGATCTTCAGTTTCACGTTCTCGTCCTCGAACCGGCTGCCGCTGCAGCCTACCTGTACAGCGTGTGCGAGGCCTGCACGTTGACGCGGCCCTGCTGTCCCCACGCCTGCGAGCTGATCAGCCGGATCTGTCGGACGTGCGCGCGCTCGCCGAGGAAAGCCGCGACCGCGGCAGAGATCGCCAGCAGGATCTCGGGCGCGATCTCGTCGTCGGCGCGCCGGTGCGGCGTGCCCGCGCCGGCCGTGGACGGTGTTGCGAGCTCGGGGGCCGCCGCCATCGTCGCCTGGGATGCCCGCGGTGCCTCCTCGGCAAGCGCCGCCTCGAGTGACGCCACACGTGCCGCGAGCGCCGCCAGCGTCTGCTGCATCGCCTCGAGCGTTTGTTTCAGTTCAGCGTCCATTCACTCGGCCTTCATCATGAGCACGGCCTTCGTCATTCGGCCTTCGGAGAACGGCGGTCGGCAGTCGGCAATCGGCAGTCACGGTCTCCGACCCTGGGCCGTCGGCGTTCGTCTTTCGGCATTCCCAGCATTCCCGGCATCGCGGCATCTCACGCGTCAGAGAGGCATGAGCCCGTGCTTCTTGGGCGGCCGCAATTCGCGCTTGGTCGACAGGTACTCCAGCGACTGCGCGATGTGGCGGCGGGTCTGCGTCGGGTCGATCACGTCGTCGACCAGCCGGCGGCCGGCGGCGACGTACGGGTTGGAGAACGCCTCGCGGTACTCGGCGATCATCGCCTTGCGCTTCTCGGCCTTGTCGGCGCCGGCCTCGGCGATCTCCTTGCGGAACACGATCTCGGCGGCGCCCTCGGCGCCCATCACGGCGATCTCGGCGGTCGGCCACGCGAACACGCGGTCGGCACCGAGGTCCTTGCTGCACATCGCCAGGTACGCGCCCCCGTACGACTTGCGGAGCACGATGGTGACCTTCGGCACGGTCGCCGCCGAGTACGCGAACAGCATCTTGGCGCCGTGCCTGATGATGCCGCCGTACTCCTGCTCGACGCCGGGCAGGAAGCCCGGCACGTCGACGAAGGTCACGATCGGGAGGTTGAACGCGTTGCAGAAGCGGATGAAGCGCGACGCCTTGTTCGAGGCGTTGATGTCGAGCACGCCCGCCATCACGGCAGGCTGGTTGGCGATCACGCCGACCGGTCGCCCGGTGATCCGCGCGAAGCCGACGACGATGTTCTGGGCGTAGCCGGACTGGACCTCGAAGAAGTCGCCGGCATCGACGACACGGGCGATGACCGCACGCACGTCGTAGCCCTGCTTGCCGTCCACCGGCACGACGTCGAGCAGCCCGGGGTCCGGATCGACGCGCTGGTCGCCCTCGACGACCGGCGGATCCTCCAGGTTGTTCGACGGCAGGTAGCTCAGGAGCTTCTGGCACAGCAGCATCGCGTGCGTGTCGTCTTCCGCGATGAAGTGGGTGACGCCCGAGTTGACCATATGCGTCTCGGGGCCGCCGAGCTGGTCGGGCGTCACGTCCTCGCCGGTCACCTGCTTGATCACCGACGGGCCGGTGATGAACATCTGCGCCTGGCGCGTCTGGATGATGAAGTCGGTGAGCGCCGGGCTGTAGGCCGCCCCGCCCGCGCACGGGCCGCAGATGATCGACACCTGCGGCACGGCCCCCGAGAGCATCACGTTGGTGTAGAAGACCTTGCCGTAGCCCGAGAGCGAGTCGATGCCCTCCTGCACGCGTGCCCCGCCCGAGTCGTTGATGAACACGAACGGCGAGCCGGCGCGCAGGGCGTGCTCCATGCTCTCGGCGACCTTGATCGAGTGCACCTCGCCGGCCGAGCCGCCGGCCACGGTGAAGTCCTGGCTCGCCACATGCACGAGCCGGCCGCCGATCGACGCGGCGCCGGTCACCACGCCGTCGGCTGGCATGTCCTTCCCCTCCATGCCGAACAGCGTCGCGCGGTGCCTCGCAAAGAGCCCCGTCTCCTGGAAGCTGTCCTTGTCGACGAGTGTCTCGATGCGCTCGCGCGCGGTGAGCTTGCCGGCGGCGCGATGCTTCTCGAGCTTGTCGGCGCCGCCCCCGAGCATGACCTGCGCCCGGCGACGCTGGAGTTCCTCGACCTTCGCCTTCATGGTGTCCATTTCTGTGTCTCTCGTCGGCAGTCGGCAGTCGGCAGTCGGCAGTCGGCAGTGGGAGCTGCGGGGCTGGCAATTCCGCCTTCTACCGTCGTGCCTTCTCCTCACCCTCACACCGGGAGCGGCGCGGTGGGACACCGCGCCCTACCTCCGTGCGTCGGCATTCCCGGCATCCCCGGCATCGCGGCATTCCCGCGTGCCGCCATCACGCGGGCGCCACAGTGACCTTGTGGGTCGTGCCGTTGACCGTCACCTCGTACTCGATCCGCTCGCGCACCGGGCCGGTGCCCGGATCGGGCGGCGGCGGTGCGTTCTCGGGCACCGTCACCACCTTCGGGGTGCGCCCGAGGTTCTTCGGGCCCTGGTCGCGGGTGCCGAAGAACTTCGGCGCCACCTGCGGGAACATCGCGTAGGTCAGCACGTCCTCGTCGGTGCCGTTGCAGCCCTTGAGCTCGAGCGCCTTGTCGCGCAGTTGCTGCCACTCGGGTTGCAGCAGGTCGGCGGGGCGCTCGGTGATCACGGGTTTCTTCGCCTGCGCGGCGGCCTGCGCCGTCACCTCGGGATCGCGCTCGGCGATCGTCCGGCCGTAGTAGCCGAGCATCAGGTCGGCGAACTCGCCGGTGAGCACCTTGTACCGGCCCATCATCACGTTGAACACGGCCTGCGTGCCGACGATCTGGCTCGACGGCGTGACCAGAGGCGGATACCCCGCGTCCTTGCGCACGCGCGGCACCTCGGCAAGCACCTCCTCCATCCTGTCGGCAGCGCCCTGCTGTTTCAGCTGGCTCTCCATGTTCGAGATCATCCCGCCCGGGATCTGGCTGTCGAAGATCTCGGTCTCCACGCCGGTGATGTTCGAGAGGAACTCGGCGTAGCGCGGGCGCACGGTCGCGAAGTACTTCTTCAGGCGCAGCAGGCAGGCCTTGTCGACGCGCGTGTCGAAGCCGGTGCCGTCGAGCATCTCGACGAGGCTCTCGGTCGGGTTGTGCCCGGGACCGAGGCTGATCGAGCTGATTGCCGTGTCGACGCAGTCGGCACCTGCCTCGATCGCCTTCATCAGGCTGACCATCGTCACGCCGGTCGTCGCGTGGACGTGCACGTGCACGCGCACGTCCTGCCCGCAGGCGGCCTTGATGCCCTTGACGATGTCGTAGGCCGGCTGGGGCTTGAGCAGCGCCGCCATGTCCTTGATGCACAGCGAGTCGCAGCCGAGCTCGACGAGCTGCTTGGCCATGTCGACGAAGTGCGCGGTGTCGTGCAGCGGGCTGGTCGTATAGCAGATCGTCCCCTGCGCGTGCTTGCCGGTGCGCCGCACCGCCTCGATGGGACGCTTCAGGTTCCGGATGTCGTTCAGCGCGTCGAACACCCGGAACACGTCCATGCCGTTGTCGGCCGACTTCTCGACGAAGCGGTCGACGACGGTGTCCTCGTAGTGGCGATAGCCCAGGAGGTTCTGCCCGCGCAGCAGCATCTGCAGGCGCGAGTTCGGCATCAGCGCCCGGAACGTGCGGAGCCGCTCCCAGGGGTCCTCGTTCAGGAAGCGGATGCAGGCGTCGTAGGTGGCGCCGCCCCAGCACTCGACCGACCAGAAGCCGGCCTTGTCGAGGTCCTCGCACGCCGGGACCATGTCCTCGAGCGACATGCGCGTCGCCATCAGGCTCTGGTGTGCGTCGCGCAGGATCAGTTCGGTGATGTCGATCGTCTTGGCCATCGTCTTCAATCAGGTCACCCGGACGTGACGGGTTGGTGACGTCAGTTGCCTCGCATGTCGACCAGCGTCGCGAACGGCGAGCCGACGGCGACCCGCAGGCGCGCGTACACCTCGGCGGGGCTGCCGGTCCCGTCGACGTCCACGAGCAGACCCCGCTGACGGTAGAAGTCGATCAGCGGGCCGGAGCTGCGCGCATACGCCTGCAGGCGGACCGCAATCGCCTCGGGGCGGTCGTCCTCGCGCTGCACGAGGGCGCCGCCGCAGGCATCGCAGGTGCCGGCGACACGTGGGGCGTCGTGGGTCGCGTGGCAACTGCGTCGGCAGTCGCGGCACACGCGGCGTCCGGACAGGCGGTCGACGATGACCGCGTCGGGCGCCAGCAGGTTGATGGCCGCGTCCAGCGTCAGGCCTGCCTCGTGGAGCCACCCCTCCAGGACCTCGGCCTGCGGCACCGTGCGCGGGAAGCCATCGAGCAGGAAGCCGTGGACGCACCGAACGCACTGGAAGCGCTCGCGCACCAGGTCGATGGCCAGGGCGTCGGAGGCGTACTCGCCCCGGGCGATGGCTTCGATGGCCAGTTGCATGGCCGGTGAGGGCGGGACGCCGCCGGGCAGGGCGGCGGAGCGGAACAGGTCACCGGTCGAGAGGTGGCAGGCGCCGACCTCCGGGCCGAGGCGCACGCCCTGGGTGCCCTTGCCGACCCCGGGGGGACCGAGGAACACCAACCGCCGGGCCCGCAGCGGCACCGGCGCGGGGTTGTGACACGCCACCGCATCGCCGGTCTGCCACCCCAATCGAAGTCCTCGCGACGGCATCATCCCTCCGTCCATAAGCCTACCCCGATGAAGCGCAGCCAACTCATACATTCCACTCATGGACGACTGGCATGGTCGGCGACCTCCCGGGTCGCCACCGCTCGAGGGCGACGGCATGCCTGTCACCTTCCGGTCCGGGCCGACATCTCTCCACTGCGGCCGGGGTACACCCCGCCGACGTGCGACGGCCCCGCGGCCGCCGGAAGGTGACGGAGGAAGCCCCGATGAGTCGCATCGTCGTCCTCGGAGCGGGGGTGGCGGGCCATACGGCCGCGTCGTTCCTGCGCGCGTGGCTGGGTCGCCAGGACTCCGTGGTGGTGGTGTCGCCCAAGCCCACCTACAACTGGATTCCCTCCAACATCTGGGTCGGCGTCGGGCTGATGCAGCCCGCCGACGTCACGTTCCCGCTCGCCCCCGTCTACGAGCGGCACGGCATCGAGTTCAGGCAGGCGCGGGCGGTCGCCCTGCACCCCGAGGGCGATGCCGAGGACGGCACCCCGTATGTCGTCGTCGAGTCGACGCGCCCCGGCCACGAAGGCGAGCGCGAGGCGATCCGCTACGACTTCCTCGTCAACGCCACCGGCCCCAGGCTGAACTTCGGCGCCACGCCCGGCCTCGGACCCGACGCCGGCCACAGCCTGTCGGTCTGCACCGAGGTGCACGCCCACGAGACGGCCGGCCACCTCGACCGGCTCGTGGAGGCGATGCGCAAGGGGGATCGCAAGCGGTTCCTGGTCGGCACCGGCCACGGGGCCTGCACCTGCGAGGGGGCGGCGTTCGAGTACATCGTCAACCTGGAGTTCGAGCTGCGACAGCGGGGCGTGCGCGACAAGGCCGACATCTGGTGGCTCTCCAACGAGTACGAGCTGGGTGACTTCGGCATGGGCGGCATGCACCTGTCGCAAGGCGGTTACGTGACGCCGAGCCGGATCTTCACCGAGTCGCTCTTCGCGGAGCGGGGCCTGCACTGGATCCGCCGGGCGCACGTGCGGCAGGTCGAGGCGGGGCGGGCGCACTACGAGACGCTGGACGGCGAGCAGCGCACGTTCGAGTTCGACTTCGCCATGCTGCTGCCGCCGTTCTCGGGCGTCGGCCTGCAGGCCGTCGATCGCGCCGGCACCGACATCACGTCGTGCGTCTTCCAGCCGAACGGATTCATGAAGGTGGACGCGCAGTACGACGCCAGGCCGTTCGAGGAATGGGCGGCGAGCGACTGGC
This sequence comes from Luteitalea sp. TBR-22, assembly GCF_016865485.1. Lineage (NCBI taxonomy): Bacteria > Pseudomonadati > Acidobacteriota > Vicinamibacteria > Vicinamibacterales > Vicinamibacteraceae > Luteitalea > Luteitalea sp. TBR-22. The sequence goes on from NZ_AP024452.1 coordinate 4,890,975, forward strand.
CGCAGACCTACCAGTCGCCAGCCTATGCCAACCTGTTCGCGGCCGGCATCGCCTTCGCGCCGCCGCACGCGATCTCGCGGCCCTACCAGGCGCCGAGCGGCGCGCCGATCGCGCCGGCGCCGCCGCGCACGGGCATGCCGTCGGCGACGATCGGCAAGGCCGTGGCGCGGAGCATCGTCGACATGCTGGGCGGCGCCCCGGGCCCGACGCAGCGCGCGTCGATGGCCGAGATGGGCGCGGCGTGCGTCGCCTCTGCCGGTGCCAGCCTGGTCAGCGGCACGGCCGCGTCGATGACCGTGTTCCCCATCGTGCCGGACTACGAACGCTACCCCGAGTACGGTCGCGACCTCCGCCTGACCTTCGGCGAGATCGGCCTGGCCGGACACTGGATCAAGGTGCTCCTGCACCACCTCTTCCTGCACAAGGCGCGGCTCCGTCCCGGCTGGCGGCTCATCCCGGAGTGATGCCCATGACGACGCGTTCCCAGGCCCATGTCGATCCGGCGTTCGCGGCAGCGACGCGGCCGACGCCCCGCACCGTGGCGCTGCGCACGTTCCTGCCGTGGCAGCTGCTACGATTCGCGGCCATCAACCTGAAGATGCTGCGGGTCCTCTGGCGCAACCACCACGCGCAGCACGCACCCAGGTAGGGCGCGGCCTCCGACCGTGCCGCCGCAGGGAGCAGCCGCGCAGGACAGGCGACCCTCCCGCGGGCACGCTCACCGCACCCGCTCGCTGAAGTCACCGGTCGCGGGGTCGCGCAGAATCAGCTTCGCGCGGCCGTCGGGGAGCAGTTCGCGCTTGATGACCAGGTGCCCCTCGAAGCGCTCGGGCTCGATGTGCAGGCGGGGCGTGTCGCCCCCCCGCCAGTCGCGCAGGAGCACCGGTTCCCACTGCCGGCTCCGCGCCGACCTGTACGCCGCGTCCATCACGGCGTTGACGACGCAGCCGTCGTGGAAGGTCTCCTGCGGCGCGCGACCTGCCTCCAGGGCATCGAACATGTCGGTGAACATGTCGACGTAGCCCAGTTCCGCGACCTCGTCGCCCACCGGGAACAACCAGCCCTCTGCCGTCTCGGCCTTCTCGGCCACGTACCCGCTGCGGCGCGCTGCGGTGAACATCTCGTAGCCGGTCCGCAGGAAGTGATTCAGCCAGATCGTGCCGTGCGTGCCGGCGATCTCGTCGCGCAGATCCATGCCGCCGCGGAACGTCCAGCTCACCTCGAATTGCCCGAGTGCGCCGGAGGCGAACCGGATCAAGGCCACCGCGTTGTCCTCGGCGTCGACCGGATGCACGAGCGTGTCGGCCCAGCACATCACCTCGAGCGGCCGGTTCCCCTTGCCGACGAAGTTCCTGATGATCTCGATGCAGTGGCACCCGAGGTCGATGATGGCCCCGCCGCCGGTGAGCCGATCGTCCCAGAACCACGCCGCGTGCGGCCCGGGATGCGCCTCGCGGGCCCGTACCCACGTGACGTCCCCCACCGCGCCCTCTCGCACCGAGGTGATGGCCTTGAGCGTCTTGGGCGTGTAGCACAGGTCCTCGAGGTAGCCGGCGAACACGCCGGCCTGCTCCACCACCTGCAGCATCCGCCAGGCCTCCTCGGCCGAGCGCCCGAGCGGCTTGGTGCACAGCACGGCCTTGCCCGCCCTGGCGGCCAGCGTCACCGCCTCCTCGTGGAGGTGGTTCGGCAATGCCACCACCACGACGTCGGTCTGCGGGTGGGCAATCGCCGCGGCCATGTCGGTCATCGCGTGGGGCACGCCCCAGCGCGTCGCGAACGCCTCGGCGCGGGCCTGCTGCCGTGAGTAGATGACGTCGACGCGGTCGCGGCTGCGCTGCGCGTGCAACGTGCGGGTGTAGAAGTCGCCGATGAGCCCCGTGCCCAGCATCGTGATGGAGTGACTGCGCATGGGGGACAGACTATACGGGCCGTGGGCCGTGGGCCGTGGGCCGTGGGCCTTGGGCCTTGGGCCTTGAGCCTTGAGCCTTGAGCCCTGAGCCCTGAGCCTTGAGCCCTGAGCCTTGAGTCCTGAGCCCTGAACCTCGAATCCGAGGACTGGAGGGGTCGATGGCACCGGCCTTCGACGTTCACGGCATTCTCGGCATTCTCGGCATTCCCGGCATTCTGGTTGTACGCTGTGCGGCATGCACGACCTTCCCTCCCGTCCCGCGCAGGGCACCGCCGTGCCTGCCAACGCTCCCGTGGGGGCTGCGACGGTCGCCCCCGCCGTCCGCAACGTCGCCGTCGACGCCTATCGCGGCTTCGTGATGTTCCTGATGATGGCGGAGGTGCTGCGGCTCGCCGCGGTCTCGGCGGCGTATCCGGGCAACTGGCTGCTCGGGGTCCTGGCCTACCACCAGTCGCACGTCGCGTGGGCCGGCGCCTCGCTGCACGACCTCATCCAGCCTTCGTTCTCGCTGCTGGTGGGCGTCGCGCTGCCCTACTCGTTCGCGCGGCGCCTGGCGGCCGACGGCTTCCCGAAGGCGTTCGCGCACGCGCTGTGGCGGTCGCTGCTGCTGATCGCCCTCGGTGTCTTCCTCCGCTCGGTCGGGCGCACGCACACCAACTTCACGTTCGAGGACACGCTGTCGCAGATCGGCCTCGGTTACCCCTTCCTGTTCCTGCTCGCCACGCGATCGACGCGGACGCTGTGGGCCGCGCTCGCCGTCATCCTGACCGGCTACTGGCTCGCCTGGGCGCTGTACCCGGTGCCGGGCCCGGGCTACGACTACGCTGCCGTCGGCGTGCCGGCCGACTGGTCGCACCACTACTCGGGCTTCATGGCGCACTGGAACAAGAACGCCAACCTCGGGCACGCCTTCGACACCTGGTTCCTGAACCTGTTCCCGCGCGAGACGCCCTTCGTCGCCAACCGCGGCGGCTACCTGACCCTGAGCTTCATCCCGACGCTCGGCACGATGATCCTCGGACTGATCGCCGGGCGACGCCTGCGTGAGGCGTCGCCTGCCATTCCCCTGCGCTGGCTGCTGGTCACCGGCACGGCCCTGGTGGCCGGCGGCGTCGTGCTGCACGTGCTCGGCATCAACCCGATCGTGAAGAAGGTGTGGACGCCGGCGTGGACCCTCTTCAGCGGCGGGCTGTGCTACCTGCTGCTGGCCGGCTTCTCGTGGGTCATCGACATGCGCGGCTACAAGCGGTGGGCGTTCCCGTTGATCGTGATCGGCCTCAACTCGATCGCGGCCTACCTGATCGCGCACCTCTGGGAGGGCTTCATCGCGTCGTCGTTCAAGACGCACCTGGGCCAGGGCATCTTCGAGTCGTTCGGCACGGGGCTGGCGCCGCTGGTGGAAGGCATGGCCGTGCTCGGCGTGTACTGGCTCACGCTGCTCTGGATGTATCGACGCAAGCTGTTCCTCCGGATCTGATCGGCGGGAGGCGCCGGGTGCCGGGAACGCGGCGTCACCGCGGCGCGTCCACTCCGGCATGCCGCAGACTCCGGGCGCCGAGGGCGCCGCGCCTCGCTCCGGCAACGCCGCGCGGCTGGTGCTGCTGGCGGCCTTCATGGTCGGGGCACTGGGCCTCGGCCTGCTGGTGGGACGCACGGTCGGCCGCAGCGCGGCGTTCGCTGCGGCCATCGATCGGGTCGGCCTCCCCGCACTGCTCCTCGGCCTCCCCTTCACGGTCTGGCTCGTCATCCTGGTGCACGAAGCGGGTCACGTGCTCGGCGGGCGCCTCGTCGGATGGCGCTTCCTGATCCTGCTGGCCGGCCCGCTCCGGGTCGTGCGCGGGGGCGCTGGTCTCGAGTGGTCGTTCAACCGCGCGTGGGCGACCTGGGGCGGCCTGGCGGCGGCGCTGCCGCGCGAAGGCGCCGACTTCCGCCGGGAGATGCTCGTGGTGGTCCTCGGCGGCCCGGTGGCGAGCCTCGCGCTGGGCGTCGTCGGCCTGCAACTGGCGCGTGGTGGCGGCGCGCTGATGCCGACCGGCCTCGTGCTCGGCGTGACGAGCCTGCTCATCGCCGTGGCCACGCTGATCCCGATCGCCACCGGCGGCTTCCAGAGCGACGGCGCCCAGGCGCTCGACCTGCTGCGCGGCGGCGAGACCCCGGCGCGTCGGGCACGCCTGGTGGCGCTGCTGATGCGCGGGATGGCCGGCATGCGGCCACGCGACACCGACCCGGCCGAGATCGAGGCAGCGCTCGCCGAAACGACCCTCGAGCGTGATCGGGTCGCGCTGTGGCTGCAGTCGATGCGCGTGTCGCTCGATCGGGGCGAGGTCGACGCGGCGATGCGCGCCGCCCACCAGGCCGGCGCGCGGGTCGACGCCTTCCCCGACGGCATGCGGCAGATGATCACGCTCGATCTCGCCTGGTGCTGGGCGCGGTACGCGCGCGACGCGGCCGCCGCAGGGGCGTGGCTGGCGCGTTCGTCGGGCGGGTTCGTGGACGCTTACCAGCGCCCGCTCGCGTCGGCGGGACTCGCGTGGCTCGAAGGACGCCACGACGAGGCGCGCGCGTCGAGCGCGGCGGCTCGCCGGGCGCTCGCCAGGGCCATGGATCCTGGCACTGCCCGGATGGTCGCCGACGAACTCGACGCGCTCGATCGCGACCTCGACCGCGCGGCCCGGTGACCCTCAGCAGGCCGAGCGCAGTCTCCCGGCCTGCCTCTGCGCGATGCGCCAGCGCACGCCGGCCCAGAAACCGAGCCCATACCCCACCAGCAGCGCCCCGGCGGCCATCGAACCGGCGACACCGGCCGTGCCGAGCCACCACGACGTCCCGTCCATCGTCCAGGCGTGCCACGCCCGCCACACGCCGTGCCCCAGTCGCGCGACGACGAGCAGGGTGAGCAGGAGTGCGAGCCAGCGATTGGGTGTGAAGTGGGTGACACCCTCGTGGCAATCCCATCGGCTGGACGCGGCGCCGACGACCCCGAGCAGCACGCCGCCGGCCACGGCCGCCGTGGTGGCGGGCAGGGCACCCGGCACCCAGAAGCTCGCGGCAGCGGCGCCTACCACCACCAGGCAGGCCGAGCCCGCAAAGCCCGCCACCTGCAGGGACGCGAGCCAGGCCCTGGCGGGCCGCCGACGGGTGCCGACACGGTAGCGCTGCAGGATCGAGACGGGGACCAGCACGAGCGCCAGCAGCATCACGGCGCCGACGAGTCCCACCAGGAGCAACGGCATTGCCCAGCGTACCGCCTGGGTGCCCGTCAGGCCAGCACGACGGGTGCACCTCGGCCGGTGATCGCGTGACTCACCGCACGCGCTGCCAGGTGCAGCGCACGAACGGCTGCGGCGTCCCCCACGGCGTGAGATGCGTGAAGCGCGCCGCCGACCGCAACTCGAACGCTTCGGGCAGCACGTGCGAGAGCGACTCGAGACTGCGCCGCAGGACGGGCAGGCCGCTGCAGGTCTGCGGCCCCGTCTCGTCGAACGTGGCCAGCACCACGTGGCCACCGTAGGCCACCGAGGCCGCCAGCCGCGACAGGTACCCGGCCTGCCGCTCCGGCTCGACGAGGAAGTGGAACACCGCCCGGTCGTGCCACACGGCAAAGGGCGCGCGCGGCCACAGCGCCTCGCCGGGTGTCACCGGCGCTCCGACGTCGGCGGTCACCCAGTCGACGAGCCCTTCCGCCTCGCCGAGCCGCGCCCGGGCCCGCTGCAGCGCCTGCTCGCTGATGTCCACGACCGTCACGTTGCGGTAGCCCCGCTCGATCAACAGGTCGACCAGCCGCGACTCGCCGCCACCGACGTCGACAACCGGTGAGTCCACCCACTCGGCCACCTCCAGGATCGCCTCGAGCGACCGGATTGGCGCGGGCTCGTGCCAGCTGCACTCGTCGGCGGTCTTCGAACTGTAGATGCGGTCCCAGTGGGCGGTCAGGGAGGAGTCCCCGACGCGAGGCGACTCGGCCATACGGGCAGTATGCCTCTCCGCCCGTACGTCATGAAGGGGCCAGGACGCGACACTGTCCTTCGACAGGTCAGGGCCGGCCATGGCCCTGCCCCTAGCGCGCGATGACCCCGTGGTGCAGCGCCATGTAGTACGGCAACAGGTACGAGGTGCCGTCGGCAAGGCGCGCGCCGCGGCCCGTGTGATCGAGCGCATAGGGATCGACGTTCCAGTGGAACACCATCCGCTCGTCGACGGGCAGCACCTTCCCGTCGCGTGCACGGAGACCGACCGCGCGGCCCCCCTCCGGACGCACGTGCGCCGGCAACGGCTGCACGTCGAGCCTGTGCGAGTTGCGCAACCCGTGGTCCACCAGGTCGACGGGGAAACGGCGAAGCGTGTCGATCGTGTCGGGCACCCACTCGTCGTCGGACAGCGCCAGCGACTCGGTGCCGAACGCATCGGTGTGCTCGCGGCCACGGAGGCTGACCGCGGCGACGATCGCGAACAACGGGTTGCGCTCCGGGCGCTCGAGCCGCCAGTAGTCGCGCAGCGACCGGGCAGCGACGGCGCGCACGGCCGGGTCCGGCTCGTACTTCAGCAGATGGTAGTAGTTCATGAACGCCATCTCGTCGTCGGACTGGTTGCCGCCGCCGACGCCGGCCGTGTACTTGGGGAACACCAGGTTCATCGCGTACCCGTGCCGTGACACGAGCTCGCGAGCGGCCGCGTCGTAGCGCGCGTCGCCGGTCACGTGATGCGCCACCCGCAGGTACGTCAGCATCGAGAGGCTGTTGAGCCCGCGTTCCTCGACCCAGCGGGGACTGAGATTGAGCGCCGCCGGGCCGAACTGGGCCCAGCGGGTCGGCGTGCCGTCGTGATCGGTGAGGGTGAAGTCGTGCGCGAGCAGGTGATCGGTGATGCGGCGCACCACCGCCGCGACTTCCGCCCGCTCGGCCTCGTCGCGCGCCACCAGGTCGTGGTAGAGCGCGTAGAAGAAGTAATGGCCGTCCAGTTCGTCCGAGCTGGTGTCGGCCTTCCAGAACCACTGCCCGTCCGCGCTGCGCGGCCAGCGGGGCGTCAGCACCTTCCAGTGCGCATCGCGCTCGCGATGCCGGCGATCGGCCTCCGGCGTGTACGTGGTCCGGTTGGGGTCGGGGCCGCTGGTCGGCAGGATGCTGCGCGCCGGGAACCCATCATCAGGGGCGGGCGTGCCACCACGCGTGACGTCGACCAGGAAGCGCAGCGCCTCGAAGGCGCGACGCGCGCGCTGGCGCGCAGCCTCGTTCCGGGTGGCCGCCCACGCGAAGGCCTGCGCGGCTCCGTACATGCCGGTCCACAGGCCGTCGTTGTCGTTGTCGACCGTGTACGCCGTGCTGCGATCGCCCGGCGTGCGCAGGTGGGCCTCGACCACGTAGCCGTACGGCGTGCGCCGGTGGTAGCGGTCGATGTCGGCGTCGTAAGCGGCCGCCTTCTGCGCCAGGGTCGCGGGAGCGGCGGCGATGCCGCCGACGCCGGCCGGCGTCTCGAACCAGGCCGTGCCGGCCGCATCGACGACCACGGCCCTGATCTCGTCGTGCGGGAGCCATCGACGGCCCTGCCGGTACTCGATCACGCCATCTGCACCGAGGCGGATGGCGCCGGTCGCAGTGCCGACCCACACGCCGCCCTCGGGGATGCCGGCCATCGAGGTGATGCCGAGCACCGGCAGGCCGCGCGCCGGATCGACGAAGCGCCAGCCACCGTCGGCCTCGCGCGCCGCCACACCCTGCGACGTCGCCACCCACAGGCGTCCGGCGCCGTCCCACGCGATGGCCGGAACGGCCGCGGGATCCCAGCCCTCGCGGTCGTCGCCCAGACGGACCCGCACCCACGTGCCGCCACGCCACTCGCGCACCTCGGTGCCGACAACGACGGCGTGACGGTCACCGGGGCCGTGGGCGACGTGCAGGGTGCTGGTGGGCACGGCAGGTGCCGAGGCCGCGGGGGCCGGCGGCGCCGGCAGCGCCGTGCCGGCCACGGCGCGCTGCTGCGGGAATGGGCGATCGGCGACCGGCTGCGCGCCTCCCGGCGCGGGCAGCCACGTGAGGGCAAGGGCGAGGGCGGCGGCGAGACGAGCGCCCGCCCGGCGGGCCCGTCCTGCAGGGGTGGACATGGCCGCCGATGCTAGCGCATCGCGCCGGTCAGGACGCCGCCCTGGCGAGGCGCAGTGCCTCGATCGCTGCCCCTCGCGCCCCGGCCGTGTCGCCGTTGGGCATGATGCGGATCGGGATGTCGGCCTGCTCCTCGCGCTGGACGGGCATGCCGGCGCGAATCTCCGAGAGGAACCACGCCTGGAAGTCGTGCGAGGCCTCGATCGCGCCGCCTCCGACGATCAGGGCGTCGGGGTCGAACGTGTTGATCATCTGGTCGAAGAACAGCCCCAGCGCGTGGGCCTGGGCGCGGAAGATGGCGCGACACATCGGGTCGCCACGCTCGGCCAGCCCGCGCACCTTCTTGGCCGCGTCCTTGACGTCCATCGACGCGAGTTCGTGCCCCGGGTACTGCGCGAGGAACGTCGGCAGCAGCGTGTTGCGGATCGCCGTCAGCGAGCAGACCGACTCGAGATCGCCGACCCGCCCGCAGTTGCAGCGCGGGGTGGCCTGTTCGAGGCCGGCGATGCGCTGCGTGGGGATCAACACGTGGCCACATTCGCCGCCGAAGCCCGCCCGACCGGTGACCACCTTGCCCTCGACGATGACGCCACCGCCCAGGCCGGTGCCGACGATGGCCGAGATCGACGTCGCGGGACTCCTGCCGAAGATGTTGTAGTGGCCCCACAGCGCGCCGGCGTTGCCGTCGTTCAGGTAGCACACCGGCTTGCCGAGGCGCAGCGTGAGGTTGCCGGGCAGGTCGAAGCCGGCCCAGGCCGGATGGACGAAGTTGGTGGAACCCTTCGCGCTGAGCACGCCGGTGGCGCTGGCCGGCCCCGGAGTGTCGAGGCCCACCGAGATCACGTCGTGCATCGATGCGCCGACGCGAGCGACGGCGATGGCCAGCCCGTCCTCGATCTGCTGCAGGCAGACGTCAGGCCCCTCGACGCTGCGCGCGGGGTGCTCGCAGAGGTCCTCGATGAGGAAGCGACCGTCGAGGTCGATGAGCGTGTAGTTGACGGCCGTGCCGCCGAGGTCGATGCCCGCGATGAGCTGCATGGGCATCATCCAAGCAGAAAAGGCCGGGAGTGTCGAGCACCCCCGGCCCCTGAAGCAACGGCACCCGAACGTACCGATTCGGTACGGGGTCGAGGCAGAGGCTACAGGCGACGGTCACGCCATCGCCGGCAACCGGGTCGCGCTACCGCTTGATGCGCTCGCCGACGTCCTCGATCGCTTCGCCGATCTTCCGCTTGGCGCGGCCCACATCCTCGCGTGCCTCGCCGGCGACCTCGTCGGCGACGCCTTCGTCCCTCAGGCGCTGGTCTGCAGTGGCGCGGCCGATCACCTGCTTCAGCTTGCCTTGACCCTGCTCGACCTTGCCCTTGATTTCATCGTGGTGCATCCGTGTGCCTCCTCGGGTTCGGCAGGCATCACGCACCTGCCGTGCATGGCCCCGAGAAGTGCAAGGGACGTGCCCCTGCACGCCGGCGGCGGGTCTGCCACGCGCAATCGGGGGCGTTACGAGTTGGGCGTGTCGGTGAGCGCGCGCGCCACCGCCACCAACTGAGCGCCGGTGTGGGGCTTGCGGAGCAGGCCGGCGATGCCACGCTGGTAGATCACCTCGGGAGCCAGGGTGTCCACCAGTCCCGACACCAACAGCACGCGCATGCCGGGCCGCAACGCGAGCACCTCCTGCGCGAGTTGCAGGCCCGACATCCTCGGCATCGTGTTGTCGGTGACCACGAGCGCGAAGTCGTCGGGGCGCCGGCGGAACTCCTCGAGCGCCTTGAGGCTCGAGGAGAACGCGGTGACCCGGAACCCGGCGTTCTCGAGCTGCCGGCGGCTGAGTTCCTTGATGGCCTCCTCGTCGTCGACGAAGAGGATGTGCGGTCCCGTCGGGACGGCGGCAGGTGGCGGCGATGCCACCACGGCCGGCGACTCCACCGCCGGCAGGTAGACGTGCACCGTGGTCCCCGCGCCGGGCCGGCTGTCGATGTCCACGACCCCGCCGGCCGCCTGGACGATGCCGTGCACCATCGACAGGCCGAGCCCGGTGCCCTTGCCGACGGGCTTGGTCGTGAAGAAGGGCTCGAAGGCGTGCTGGCGGGTCTCCTCGCTCATGCCGGGCCCGGTGTCGGCCACCGACAGGCGCGCGTACAGGCCACGCGACGCGCCGGGGTGCGAGGCGGCGAACGCCTCGTCGGCGCGGAACAGCGAAAGTGACACGTCGATGCGGCCGCTGGCCTCGCCGATCGCCTGCGCGGCGTTGGTGACCAGGTTCATCAACACCTGCTGCATCTGCGTGCTGTCGGCGCGCACCGGCGGCGCCTCGTCGTCGCCGTGCCAGCGGATCTCGATGAGCGACGGAATCGTGGCCCGCAGCAGATCCACCGCTTCACGCACCGGCGGGGCCAGGCTGATCGGCACGCGCTGCGCCTCGCTCGGCCGGCTGAAGGCCAGCATCCGCATCACCAGTTCCTGGCCGCGCGCCGCAGCCCGCCTGACCTGCTCGAGGTCGGCACGGACCGCGGGATCGCTCACCGCCTCCTCGGCCAGTTCCGTGTAGCCGATGATGCTCCGCAGCAGGTTGTTGAAGTCGTGGGCGATGCCGCCTGCCAGCGTGCCGACCGCTTCGAGCTTCTGCGCCTGCCTGAGTTGCGCTTCGAGCGCGCGGCGGGCACTGATGTCGACGATCGAGGTGAGGATCAGCAGGCCCTCTGGCGTCTGCACCGGATTCAACCCGATCTCGATCGGGATTTCGGTGCCGTCCTTGCGGAGCCCGTACAGGTCGCGCCCGGCCCCCATGCGCCGGGCCTGCGGCGCGCCATGGAAGGCGCCGCGGTCGCTCGCGTGGCGGGTGCGCAGGCGTTCGGGAACCAGTGCCTCCACCGACATGCCGATCATCTCGCCCGGGTCGTACCCGAACAGTCGCTCAGTCTCGTGGTTGACCAGCAGGATGGTGCCGGTGTGGTCGGTCACGAGCTTCCCGCTGGGCGACGACTCGAAAGCGAGGCGAAAGAGGTCAGGTGACGACGAAGTCATGCAGACGGTCCTCGAAGGCGGGCCGCGACGCGGTCGGTGCCTGGGTTTGTCGTCGAGCGTACCATCACTATCGGCCGGGGCAGCCAGCCACACCCAAGTGGCTGAGCGACACCCACGGACATGACTTCCCACCGCGAGGACAGGCCCATGCCACGACGAATCCTGGTCATCACCGGCGACGCCGGCGAGAGCTTCGAATGCCTCTACGCCAAGCAGCGGTTCGAGGAGGCCGGCTGGAAGGCCGACCTCGCGGCGCCGAGCCGCCGGCGGTTGCACCTGGTGATCCACGACTTCGAACCCGGATGGGACACCTACATCGAGAAGCCTGGGTACGGCGCGGAGTCGGACCTGACCTTCGACGAGGCCGACCCGGCCGACTACGAAGCCGTCCTGGTGCTGGGGGGCCGGGCGCCTGAGTACCTGCGTCACGACCCGCGGGTGCTCCGCCTGGTGCGCGCCTTCGACGCGGCGGGCAAGTGGGTGTTCGCCATCTGTCACGGCGTGCAGGTGCTGGCCGCGGCGGGCCTGATCGCCGGCAAGCGGGTGACGGCCTACGTCAACTGCCGCTGGGAGCTCGAGGCGGCCGGCGCGACGTACGTCGACACCGAGCAGGCGGTGCGCGACGGCCGTCTCGTGACGGGCCAGACCTGGGAGTCGCACCCCGACTTCTATCGGGAGGTGTTCACCTGTCTGGGGTAGCCGTCCTCGGCAGCGCGCCCCTGGCGCTTCCCGGCCGCCAACCTCGCGCCTGCCGGCGCAGGCCCTGCTGATCGCCGGCCTTGCGGATTCCCGTCAGGGTGGAAACCTCCGCAGCGTCGCGGGTGGAATTCCACACTGCAGGTGGCACGAGGGCGGCCGATTGCCAATTCAGCGGTGATCTCGCCTGTGCCGATCCGGCACACGCCATGCATCCCCCTTTGGTAGTCACGGGTGTCGGATCCCCGTGCGATTCAGGGGGGTGCGTATGTCGGTCTTCCGCACCATAGTCGCCGCCATCGACTTCAGCGAAACCTCGGATGACGCGCTCCGGGTCGCGTGCGAGCTCGCCGCGACGCACGGCAGCGAATTGCACCTGCTGCACGTCATTCCCGACGCCCGCCAGCAGGCCTGGAGCGTCGAAGCTCCCGGGCTCGACTTCTCGGCCCTCCAGCAGGAGAGCATCGCCGACGCCGAGCGCCTGCTCGCCTCGCGCCCCCTGCCGGTCACCGTGGGCATCCCACGCGTCGTCCGCACCGTGGTCGCGGGTCTGCCCGCGGCGCGCGAGATCGGCCAGTACGCGGCCAGCCACGGCGCCGACCTCATCGTCGTCGGCACGCACGGCTACGGTCCGGTGCGGCGTCTGGTGCTCGGCAGCGTGGCCGATCGCGTCGTGCGCCTCGCGCCGTGTCCGGTGCTCACGGTGCCGCATCACACCCTCCGTGCCACGACCCCGGCCTGGACGCCATCCCACGAACAGGAGCTGACGACGATATGAGAGCCGACGGCATGCCCGTGACGTCGATGTCCGCCGCGTGGTGGCAGGACGAGCCGGTGACTCCGCTGCGGCGGAGCGTTCCGGAATGGCGATCGATCGTGATGGATGCGTACGCCACGCTGCCGTCGCTCAGCCTGACCCGGCCGCAGGGCCAGCGCCTGTGGGGCATGGACGCGCCGACCTGCGGATACGTGCTCGACAGCCTCGTCGATGCCGGCATGCTCATCTGCACGTCGACCGGGCAGTACTGCCGGGCCGACGCGCTGCGTCCGATCGACCCGGTGTTCACGATGTGAACAGGTCGCGATGCCGGCCGCCGCAGGGGCCGTGACCGCTGTCGCATCGGGCGAGGCGGCAGGCAGCCACGGCGGTGCGCCAGAGTGCCGCGATGGCGGAATCGCCGCCTCCGGCGCCTCCCTACCCCGCCGGCACCCCCTACCGGCGGGACCCGGCATCGCGACACGAGCCCGAAGCCCGGCGGGGTCGCGTCGGACTTCGGGCTCTTCCCGTGCAGCCCGCCCGCTCTCTCCCCTGCCGTGGCCTCAGCCTCGGTCAAGGCCGACGCCCAGGTCCGGGAGCCCCCCTCCCGGCCCGCGGGCCGTCCTGCCACTGGCTCCGCAGGTACACTGTCTGATCTGCCGGCACGTTGCCGGCGCGCTTCCGATCGCCCCGAACCTTCGATGTCCGACGTCACGAGCACGCCCGCCCCGGAGCCAGCCGCGCCGCTGGACTTCATCCGCCAGATCGTCAGCGAGGACCTCAAGGCCGGCCGCCACGGCCGTCGCGTCCACACGCGCTTCCCGCCCGAACCCAACGGCTACCTGCACATCGGGCACGCCAAGTCGATCTGCCTCAACTTCGGCGTCGCCTCCGAGTTCGGCGGCCTCTGCAACCTGCGCCTCGACGACACCAACCCCACGAAGGAGGACGTCGAGTACGTCGACTCGATCCGGACCGACGTGCGCTGGCTCGGTTTCGACTGGGACACGCGCGAGTTCTACGCGTCGGACTACTTCGAGCAGATCTACGAGTGCGCGCTGGCGCTGATCCGACGGGGCCTGGCCTACGTCGACGACCTCACGGCCGAGCAGATCCGCGAGTACCGCGGCACGCTGACCCAGCCCGGGCGGAACTCCCCGTTCCGCGACCGTCCCGTCGAGGAGAACGTGTCGCTGTTCGAGCGGATGCGGGCTGGCGAGTTCCCCGACGGATCGCACGTGTTGCGCGCCAGGATCGACATGGCGTCGCCGAACATGAACATGCGCGACCCGACGCTGTTCCGCATCCGCCACGCGCACCACCACCGCACGGGCGACCGCTGGTGCATCTACCCGATGTACGACTTCGCGCATGCGCTGTCGGACGCGATCGAGGGAATCACGCACTCGCTGTGCACGCTGGAGTTCGAGGATCACCGGCCGCTGTACAACTGGATCATCGAGCAGTTCCCCGACCTGCCGGGCGACCCGCAGCAGATCGAGTTCGCGCGCCTGAACCTCACCTACACCGTGATGAGCAAGCGCAAGCTGCTCGAACTTGTCGAGAAGGGCTTCGTCTCGGGGTGGGACGACCCGCGGATGCCCACCATCTCGGGCATGCGCCGGCGTGGCTACACGCCGCGCGCCATCCGCGACTTCTGCGCGCGCATCGGCGTGGCCAAGAACGAGAGCCTGATCGACGTCGCGCTGCTCGAACACAGCGTCCGCGAGGACCTCAACCGCGTGGCGCCTCGCGCGATGGCCGTGCTCAAGCCGCTGAAGGTGGTCATCGAGAACTACCCCGAGGGGCAGGTCGAGATGCTCGAGGCCATCAACAACCCGGAGGACGAGTCGGCCGGCACCCGGCAGGTGCCGTTCTCGCGCGAGATCTACATCGAGCAGGACGACTTCCGCGAGGTGCCGCCGAAGAAGTTCTTCCGGCTGTTCCCGGGCAACGAGGTGCGGCTCCGCTACGCCTACATCATCAAGTGCGTCTCGGTGCTCAAGAACGAGGCCGGCGAGGTGGTGGAGTTGCGGTGCACCTACGACCCGGACACCCGCGGCGGCGCCGCCGGCGAGCAGCGCCGCGTGAAGGGCACGCTGCACTGGGTGTCGGCCCCGCACGCGGTGCGCGCGGAGGTGCGGCTGTACGACCGTCTCTTCACGACCGAGCAGCCGGGGACCGACGACGCGCGTCACTTCACCGAGGAATTGAACCCGAACGCGCTGGAGGTCCTGTCCGACGCGCTTGTGGAGCCGTCGCTGGCCACCCTGACCGCGGGCGTCACCTGCCAGTTCGAGCGCCTCGGCTACTTCTGCGCCGACCCCGACGGGACCCCGGACCGTCCCGTGTTCAACCGGACGGTCACGCTGCGGGACTCGTGGGCGAAGATCGAGAAGGCGAACGGTTGACGTTTAGCGTTTGACGTTTGACGTTTGACATTGGGACGACGAGTTGCCTCGTCCTCCGCCACCAGGTGCGTGTCGTCAGCTGTTCAACGTCAAACGTCAGACGTCATCAAGCCGCGGCGCCCGAGGCGTAGCGCGCCAGCATCTCGGCCAGCGCCTCGCGCCGCACCGGCTTGGCCAGGTAGTCGTTCATGCCGGCGGCGAGACAGTGCTCGCGGTCGCCGGCCAGCGCGTTGGCGGTCAGCGCCACGATGACCACGCCGTTGTGCGGCGCCGGCAGCGCCCGGATGCGACGGGTGGCCTCGAAGCCGTCGCACACCGGCATCTGGCAGTCCATCAGCACGAGGTCGAACTCGCCGGTCCGCACGGCCGCCACCGCCTGCTCGCCGTTGTCGACCACCTCGACGAGGCACCCGCACTTCTCCAGCATCAGGCGCGCCACCTTCTGGTTGACCAGGTTGTCCTCGGCCACGAGCACCCGGAGATGCTGCGGTGAGGCGCCGGCCACCGCCGCCGGACGCGGCGCCGGCAGGGGCGGCACGACTTCGGCGGCCACCGGCCTGCCGAGGCGTTCCAGCGTGGCGAGCAGTTCGCTGCGGCGCACCGGCTTCATGAGGCGCGCGCTCCGCTCGAGGCCGACCGGCGCCCCGGTCGGCCGCGACGAGAGCAGGACGATCGCCGGCGGGTGTGGCGCCCGCGCGCGCAGCCGCTCGGCCAGCCGCGTGCCGCCGCCATCGGTGAGTCCCTCGTCGATCAGCGCCACGTGGGGCCACGTCCCGTCGCCCACCGACGCCAGCGCCTCGTCGGGCCCGCGGGCCACCTGCACGCGCAGGCCGGCGTCCATCAGCGTCTGCTCCAGCATCACGCGCGACGCCTGGCTGTCGTCGACCACGAGCACGCGCAGGCCGCCGAGCGCCGCGGTGTCGGCCGGCTCGGGCAACTGGCCCGATCGCACGCAGGGAATGGTGAACCAGAAGGTCGTGCCCGCGCCCACCTGGCTCTCCACGCCGATGGCGCCGCCGAGCAGCTCGATGATGCGCTTGGAGATCGCCAGGCCCAGGCCGGTGCCGCCGAACCGGCGCGTCGTCGACGCATCGGCCTGGGTGAAGGCGTCGAACAGGCGCGCCTGCGCCTCGGGCGCGATGCCGATGCCGGTGTCGCTCACCTCGACGCGCAACTGCGCCAGGCCCTCCGAGACGGCCGGCGCGGTCACGCGGATGGCGACGTCGCCGCTCTCGGTGAACTTGATCGCGTTGCCCACGAGGTTGAGCAGCACCTGGCGCAGCCGACCGGGATCGCCCACCAGGTTGCGCGGCACGCCGGGGGCGATGCGACAGGTGAGGTCGAGGCCCTTGGCCGTGGCGCGCTCGCCCATCAACCGGGCCACGTCGTCGGCCAGCGCCTCGGGGTCGAACGCGATGCGCTCGAACTCCAGCTTGCCCGACTCCACCTTCGAGAAGTCGAGGATGTCGTTGATGACGTTCAGCAGCACGTCGCCCGACGAACGGACGGTTTCCACGAGGGCGCGCTGTTCCTGCGAGAGCGGCGTGTCGAGCAGGAGATCGGTGATGCCGATGACGGCGTTCATCGGCGTGCGGATCTCGTGGCTCATCGACGCGAGGAACTCCGACTTGGCGCGCGTGGCGGCCAGCGCCTGGGCGTGCGCGGCCTCGAGGGCTTCCTCGGCGGCCTTGTATTCGGAGATGTCGACCATCACGCCAATCAGCTCGCGCGGCTCGCCGTGCTCGACGATCACCGACACGATGTCGCGCAACCACACGAGCCGGCCGTCCTGCGCGTACACGCGGTATTCCATCGTGTGGTCGCGCCGATCGCCGGTGGCCCGCTGGCTGTAGCGCCCCACCCACTCGGCGTCGTCGGAGTGCATGATCCCCGACACGAAGCCGGGCTCGGCGGTCCAGCGCGACGCCGGGTACCCGAGCAGCTGCTCGGCCTCCTGGCTGACGAAGGAGTACCGGCCGGTGGCGACGTCGCGGCGCCAGACGATCGCCTTCACCGAGTGCACCAGTTGCTGCATCTGGCGCTCGGTGGCACGCAGCGCCTCTTCGGCCTCGCGGCGCCGTCGCGCCGACAGTTCCTCGGCCTGCACCTTGGCGGCCAGGACACGCCGCACGCGGCGATACCACGCCAGGGCGCCGACCAGCCCGGCCAGCGCCACGGCGACGAGCAGGACGACCGTCCACGGCGAGATGCGGGCCGGAGGCGCGCCCGTCGTGAGGTACCGCTCGAAGAGCCGCGCGAAGGTGCCGTTCTCCTTCAGGTGCGCCAGGGCGGGCTCGAGCCAGGCGAACTCGCCGGCGCGCCCGCGTCCGGTCACGAAGTGGTACCCGGCAGCCTTGATCTCGCGCGAGGGCAGGTCCGGCGCGCCGAGCGCACGCGCCGAGCGGCGCAGCACGAGGGCGTTGCCGAGCATCAGCGTCGCATCCCCCTCGATCAACTGCCGCAGGCCGTCGGCCTGGTTGGGCGCCAGCAGGAGCAGCGGCCGGTCGACCTCGGGCATCTCCATCATCAGCTCGTGCATCAACGAGCCCTGCTCCACGACCACGACTTCCCGCGCCATGTCGGTGAGGCGATCGGGCAACCTGGTCGCGCGGTCGGCCCTGCCGATCACCGACTGCTGCAGCGTCCAGATGAGGGAGAGGAAGTCGTACCGGGTGCGCCGGGAATCGGAGGCGCCGAACGCCGCGAGGTCGACCGTGCCGGCCTCGAGGCCGCGCCCGACCTCCGACCACAGGGAGAGCCGCACGCTGATCGGACGGCCGGTATGGCGCGACAAGGCGCGCACGAGGGCGATGTTGAAGCCGTCGGGCTGCCCGCGGTCGTCGAGGCCCTCCCAGGGGCCGAAGTTGGAGGATCCGCCGTAGATCAACGGCCGTGGCGCCGGCGGGGCCGGCTGGGTTGCCTTGACGGCCGGCGATCCGGGTCCGGCATCGACCTGGTCAGAGGCGCGCGCCGGCGTCGCGGCCGCCAGGGCGACCCAGGCGCCAGCCAGCCCTGCCACGACCCGACCCTTGCGCAGCCACCTCGTCACGCGGTCTCCAGACGGCATCCCGGCCGAGGGACGCCCGGCCCTTCCGATATTCGGCCGGGGGGGACGGAACGTGAGGCGGCACGGCCGCGGCGGCGACTATACGAGTGACTGCTGTCGGGTGGCGGGCCGGGGTTGGGGAGACCGCGCCAGGCGCGGCTCGACGGCCGTCACGACGGCCGACGTCAGGCCGCAGATGGTCGCGCCCCAGGCGATGTCCACCAGCGTCATGCGCAGCGACCAGCCCGCCAGCACCGAGTAGGCCGTCAGGTCGTACGTGCCGTAGGAGACCACTCCCATGAGCGCGCCGAAGGCCAGGGCGCGACCCGGATGCCCTTCGGCCCGAGGCAGCACGAACACCACCAGGCCGAGGACCAGCACGCCGTAGACGGCGAAGGCGGCCCACCAGACGGGCGAGAAGTCGGTCCCCGACAGCCGCGCGAGGGTGCCGAGTTCGGTCTTGTAGAAGCCGTTCATGAAGACGGCCAGCCAGAGGAAGTCGAGCGCGGCGAAGGTCGCCGTGGTCAGGACGGCCTGCCGGACCACGCGGCTCACGGACGTTGTTTCCACCACAGCGCGTATGACGCCGGCTCGCGCGGCAGAGGTTCCATCCGGTCGCCGGCCTCGGTGTATACTTGGCTGTTCCCATGGCGCCTGCTGGCGCTGTCCCCGGGACGGTGGGTGTAGCTCAAGGGCAGAGCGCCGGACTGTGGCTCCGGATGTTGGGGGTTCGAATCCCCTCACCCACCCCAAGCTTACGCAAAGAGTAGAAGAGTAGAAGGACAGAAGGGCAGAAGGACAGGGTCCTTGGCTCTGGCTGTGACGATCCCTTCGTCAGCGGCCCGGCAGCAGCGCGCGCTTGAGCGTTTCCTTCACGTCCACGCCGAACTCCGGCTGCTTGACCGAGCCGCGGATGTGGATCGGGAACTCGGTGGCCCCATCGCGCCGGAAGAGGCCGTCGAACGGACGAAGGAGCCACCCCTTGCGGCCGCGCACCATCTGCGAGACGCCGGCCTGCAGTCGGACGCGGCCATCGAAGTCGAGCCGCTGGCCGTCGAGGACGTAGCGGCCGGCGAGGTCGACGCGGGCACCGTCGATCTCGAATTGCAGCCGGGGGAAGCGAATCACGCCCTCGGACATGTAGAACCGCCCCGCGAAGCTGGACACGACGCGAGTGACGTCGGTCGCCCCGGGCTTGCCCTGGGCGCGGCGGCTCAACTCGTCGAGGCGCGCCTGCACCACGGCGCTGCGGAAGGTCGCCTGTGTCAGCGTGAAGCGGCCATCGAGCTGGAGGCGCCTGGCGACCGGTTCGGGGCCCGGCGGGATCAGCAGCGCGGCATCGACGCCCAGCCGTCCGCGCATCGCCGGCGGGCCGTCGACGACCAGCGCCAGGACGTCCTCGAGGCGTCCGTCGCGAATCCTGGTCGCCAGGTCGACGGTCCTGCCGCGGCGATCCTCGGCCTTGACCACGCCTCCGGTGACGCGGATCGGCGTGGCCGCCCCCAGGCGCGCCTCGGCAGGCTGGATGTAGGTGTTGCCGTTGGTGCCGTCCACCACGACGGTGAAGCGCGTCTCGAGCGGCAGTGGCCTGCCGCCGACCCTCAGGTCGAAGCCTGGCGTGGTGGCCGTGCCGTGCGCCTCGATGCGCTCGAGGACGCCCGAGTAGCGGCCGGCCGACTGCAGCACGCCGGCCAGGCCGCGGATCGTCGACAGGTCGGCGTCCACGAAGCGGTACGACGCCTCGATCGGGGTGCGCGCCGGCGCGTCGACCTGCCACGGCCCGAACTGGCCGCTGGTGGTGATGCGGCCGCGCGGCTGCGGGTTCTCGATGACGCTGTCGAACCGCATCGGCCGGTCGGTGGTGATGTCGCGCACCGTGAGCCGATGCAGGACGAAGCGCCGCGGCAGCTTGCGGATGTCGCGCGGCAGGATCGTGAGCGTCGCGGCGTCGGCCACGACCTGGCCGACGATGACTGCCGGCGTGGCGCGGGGCCGCGGCGGGCGTGCCTGCTCGGCCGGGACGGCGGCTGGGGCCGGCGCCGGCGCCGCGGCCGCCGCCGGCTCGGCGCCCAACTCGGGGAACCGCGGCTGCCCGTCGCCGGGCGAGGGCGGAATCGCGATCGCCAGGCCGGTGAGGGTCACCGTATCCACCCGTCGCGGCTTGCGCAGCATCTCCCGCCAGGTCATCGTCGTCTCGAAGCGCTCGAGATGCACGAGCGGCGCGACGTCGAGCCGGCGGCGGTGACGAATCGTCAGCGGGCCGCCGCTGATGCGGGTGACGGGCCCGAGCGTGATCTGCAGCGCGTGCAACTCGACGTCGCTGTCAAGTTCGCGCTCGAGGGCGGCGATCACGGTGGTACGGAGCCAGTGCTCCAGGCGTGGGCGCGCCGTGAACCACACCGCCCCGGCGGCGACCATGCCGGCCACGAGGATGCCGAGCAGGACGCGGCGGGCGCGGCGCATGAAGCTGGCAGCGTACTGCGGACGTTGGCCAAAAGACAGCTCGTCGGTGGCACGGGAGCCGCTAGAATCAGCCGCCATGCAGGACTTCGAAACGCTCGGCGCGTTCTACCTCGGCCGTCCCTACGATCTCGCGACCAGGACGGCGACGCCGGCGCCGCTGATGTACGACTCGCGCGACCTGCTCACGCACGCGGTCTGCATCGGCATGACCGGCAGCGGCAAGACGGGCCTGTGCATCGGCCTGCTCGAGGAGGCGCTGATCGACGGCATTCCCGCCATCGTGATCGACCCCAAGGGCGACCTGGCCAACCTCGCGCTGACGTTCCCGTCCCTGTCGGGCGAGGCGTTCGCGCCGTGGGTCAACGAGGACGAGGCGCAGCGCGCCGGCCAGGACGTGCCGACGTTCGCCGCGGCGCAGGCCGAGCGCTGGCGGAAGGGGCTCGAAGGCTGGGGCCAGGACGGCGCGCGCATCCAGCGCCTGAAGGACGCCGCGGGCGTGACGATCTACACGCCGGGGAGTTCGGCGGGCGTGCCCGTGTCGATCCTGAAGTCCTTCGCGGTGCCGCCGGCGGCCGTGCTCGAGGATCGCGATCTGCTGCGCGAGCGGTTGCAGACGACGGTGGCGAGCCTGCTGGGGCTGGCAGGCATCGATGCCGACCCCTTGCAGTCGCGCGAGCACATCCTGCTGGCGAAGATCCTCGAGACGGCGTGGCTGGCCGGCACGGACCTCGACCTGGTCGGCATCATCCAGCAGATCCAGTCGCCGCCCTTCACGCGCATCGGCGCGCTGGAACTCGACGCCTTCTACCCGGCCAAGGAGCGCTTCGGCCTGGCGATGGCGCTCAACAACCTGCTCGCGGCCCCCGGCTTCGATCAGTGGCTCACCGGCGCGCCCCTCGACGTCGCGTCGTTCCTGCGCACCGAGGACGGACGTCCGCGCGCGGCCATCTTCTCGATCGCCCACCTGAGCGATGCCGAGCGGATGTTCTTCGTCTCGCTGCTGCTCAACGAGCTGCTCGGGTGGGTGCGCATGCAGTCGGGCACCACGAGCCTGCGCGCGCTGCTCTACATGGACGAGATCTTCGGGTACATGCCGCCGGTGGCCAACCCGCCGTCCAAGGAGCCGCTGATGCTGCTCCTCAAGCAGGCGCGGGCCTTCGGCCTCGGCGTGGTGCTGGCCACGCAGAACCCGGTCGACCTCGACTACAAGGGCCTCTCCAACACCGGCACGTGGTTCATCGGGCGCCTGCAGACCGAGCGCGACAAGGCGCGCGTGCTCGAGGGCCTGGCCGGTGCCGCCGGTGGCGAGCGGTTCGACCGCGCCGCGATGAGCGAGACGCTCTCGGGCCTCGGCGCGCGCGTGTTCCTGATGCACAACGTGCACGAGACGTCGGGCCCTCTCACCTTCGAGACGCGCTGGACGCTCTCGTACCTGCGCGGGCCGTTGACGCGGACGCACATCAAGGCGCTGCGCGACGGCAGTCGGCCGGCGGCGATCGCCAGCGAGGCGACGGGCGCCGGCCCGGCAGCATCAGCGACCGGGCAGCCCCTGACGGGAGCTGCCGCCGCGCCCTCGACGGTGACAGCGCAGGAGGGAGGCGCGGCGCCGGTGTCGGCGCCACCGGTGCTGCCCCCTGGCGTGACGGCCCTGTTCGTGCCGGCGCGTGGCGTGGCGCCGGGCGCACCGCTCGCCTACGTGCCGGCGGTGTACGTGGCCGGCGCCGTCCGCGTCGCCGACACGAAGCGGCGCATCGCCGAGACCATCCCTGTGCAGTTGCTCGTGCCGCTGCAGGCCGGGGCGACTCCGCTCGCCCTCGACCGCGCCGAGGACACCGACGTGACGCCCGAGGACCTCGAGTCCTCCCCGCGCGGGCCGGCCACCTACGCCGACCTCCCCGCGGGCGCGACCACGCCGAAGAACCTCGACGCGTGGAAGCGCGCCGTCGCCACATGGCTGTACGACACGCGCACGCTGACCCTGCTCGAGCACCGGGAGAGCGGACTGCACTCCACGCCGGGCGAGACCGAGGCGGACTTTCACGCGCGCCTGTCCGAGGCGCTGCGCGTGGCGCGTGACGCGAAGGTGGATGCCCTGCGCGCCCGGTACGCCGCGCGCCTGCAGGCGCAGGAGGAGCGGATCCGCCGGGCCGAGCAGGCGCTGGGCAAGCAGCAGCAGGAGGTCTCGGCCTCCACGGGCTCGGCGCTGCTCACAGCCGCCACCGGTGTGTTCGGCGCGCTCTTCGGCCGCAAGGCGCTCAGCGCCACCAACGCGGGGCGGATCGGCAGCGCCGCACGGGGGGCCAGCAAGGTGATGAAGGAGAAGCAGGACGTGGCGCGCGCCGAGGAGAACCTCGCGGCCGAGCACCAGAAGCTCGCGGACCTGCGCGCCGCCGTGGAATCGGAGGCGCAGGAGATCGCGGCCACCGACGCCGGCACGGTGACGCCCCTGGTGCTGCGCCCGAAGAAGACCGACGTGACGCTCACCACCGTGTCGCTGACGTGGGTGGCACGGTAGGCTCAGGGCTCAGGACTCAAGGCTCAAGGCTCAAGGAATGGGAATTGGGCGCAGGCAAAGGGCGGCCGCGCCCCCGCCGGCACGAAGGCCGACGGCCGCATGACGAAGGCCAGCTGCCAATTCCGGTTTACCGTGATGCCGTGCTGACACGCCGCCAGGTGCTGGCGCTCGCCGTGGCCACCGCCGTTCCCGGGTCGGCGGCATGGGGCGCCGCTGCCGCACCGGCCGCCTTGCGCTGGACCGATCTGTCCCCCGCCCTGCAACGACGCTTGCGGGCCCTCGGCGTCGCCGACTTCGATGCCTGGGCGACAGCCGAGCGCGCCGACACCGTCCGGCGCGTCGAGGACGGACTCGGCGAGCACCGCGTCGCCGTGGCGCTGCAGTCGCGCCTCTGGACATCGGACGCCCCGATCGAGCCGGCGCTGAGCGCGCGCGAGTTCATCGAGCACCGCCGCGTGCCGCAGGACGCGGCGCGCCGGCTGTCGTCGTTTGCCGAGGCCCTGGCGGGCACCGATGGGCGACTCGACATGCTGCGGGCCTTGCGTCCCCGGGGGCTCGACCGCGCCGCGCTGCGGGGCCGCCTGCTCGACGACTACGCGCGCACCATGCGGTTCCTCTACGCCAAGGAATTCGAGGCACGCAACGCCGACGAGGTGGCGCGCCTGTACCAGGATCGGGGCCTGAGCACCGACACCGGCGTCGACGGCGGCTACGCCGTGTCCGAGGCGCTCGGGACGCTGCCGATCGACCGCCCCGTCGGCCGACTCCTCATCGTCGGCCCCGGCCTCGACCTCGGTCCGCGCACCAGCCTGCACGACGACACCCTGGGCCAGACGACGCAGCCCTTCGCGGTGGTCGACGCCCTGCGCGCGCTCGGCAGGGCGGCGCCCGCGGTCCTGGTCGACACCCTCGACGTCAACCCGGTCGTCGGCGAGGTGATCGGCACGCTGGCACGCGCCAACGCCGACGCCTCACTGGTGCTGCGTTCGTCGCTGTCGACGCGACGGCACCGGCTGCTGCCCTCGTACCTGGACTACCTGCAGACCTGGGGCCGCGCGCTCGGCGCGCCAGCATCGGCGCTGACGCCCGACGCCGATGGCCGCCCGACGCGACACGTGCGCGTGCCGGCCGGCGCGTGGCAACGCCTGACACCCCACGCCGGGCACGTCGCGCTCGACGTCGCGCCCGGCCCCTACGACCTCATCGTCGCCACCAACGTGCTGACCTACCTCGGCGAGGCCGCTCTCGTCGCGGCGTGCGGCGCGCTGGCGCGCGCGCTGCGTCCGGGCGGGTTCCTCGTGCACAACGAGCCCCGACCGGCGATGGAAGCGGCCGCCGTCGATGCCGGGATGCCGGTGGTGCAGGCGCGCAGCGTGGCCTTCACCGCGCCCGACGCGTCAGGTCGCGTCGAGCACGACCTGGCAGGCGTTCACCGGTTGTTGTCCTGAGCGACCTGGGCGCCGACGACCGACGAGGCGTGCCCGTCGATGCGGGCCATCCGCGCGAGGAAGCGCGGGTCGCGCCGCAGGGGATCGAGGCGCGAGTCGACGCGTGCGTAAGCCAGGCGCGACGAATTGGCGTCGATGGCCCGGTCGAGCCACTCGAGGGCCCGCGTGGCGTCGCCGAGGCTGACGTACGCCAGGGCGATCCAGAAGGCGCCGTCGCCGGTCGGGCGCGTGTCGTACATGGCCCGCAGCCGCGCCAGCGCCTGCTGCGCCTCGCGCGACTTGCCGGCGTCGTGGTGGATCTTCACCAGTTGCGAGAGGACGAACGGATCCTCGGCGGCGTGCTGCGCGCCGACCGCCTGGCAGGCCTGCAGCGCGTCGGCGGTGCGCCGCAGTTCCGTGTAGGCCTTGCACAACCCGATGTAGGCCGCCGAGTACTGCGAGTCGAGGCGCAGCAGCGTCTCGTAGGTGCGCGCCGCCTCGTCGAAGCGCTTGGCGTAGTGCAACGTCGCACCGAGGTAGCCGCGCAACAGCGAGGATCGCTGGTTCAGCTTCTGCGCCTGCGACACCTGCTCGACGGCCTCGTCGACGCGCCCGCGCCCGGCCAGCAGCATCGCGTACCTGATGCGCGCGTACTCGCCGCTGGGGTTGAGCGCCAGCGACCGCGTGAAGTGGCGCTCGGCCTGCTCGGCGTTGTGGCGCTCCGCGTACAGGTCGCCGAGCGCCGCGTACGCCTCCGCGCTGCGGTCGTCGAGGCTCAGGGCCTTCGAGATGACGTTCTGCGCCAGCGGCAGCGCCTCGTCGGCGCGCAGGGCGTTGTGCCGATAGAGCGAGAGCAGCGCCTCGGCCCACTTGGCGTAGGCGAGCACGAAATCGGGCGCCACCTCGGTGGCCCGCCGGAACGATTCGGCCGCCTCCTCCACCTCCTTGCGGCCGCCGCGGCCGAGCCGGCTCGTGCCGAGCGTGTAGGCCTGCATCGCCTCGGGGTTGTCCAGGGGCAGCGCGGTGCGCAGCGACGGGCGCTCGCCCTCGGGCGCGGCGAGCTCGGCGACGACCAGTTGGGTCAGCGACGCCGTGAACTCGCGGACCGGCGTGTTGGCGGTCATCGACTGCCGCACCGCGCGGGTCGGGCCACCGGCCCTCACGATGTTGAGCTGCGCCTCGAACCCGGCATCCTGCCGGGAAGCGGCCACCTCGACGTACACGTCGGCATCGACGGCGTGCATGATCGCGGCGACCGGCTGGCCCAGCATCGCCTCCACGGCCACCGGCGCGATCACCCGGAACGGCGGCGACGAGCTCAGATCCTGCGCCAGTTGCGCGATCACCAGCGGCGTGAGCGACGGATCGGCGCCCGCGGCGCTGCCGATCGCCAGGCGCACGTCGTCGCGAGGCGCAACGGTGCGCCCGTCACCGCCGGCGCGCGTTCCCGAGGTGGCCAGCGACGTCGAGTGGCCGCGCCACGCGAGGTCGCGCGGCAGCATCGACCAGGCGACGATGCCCCCGACCACCACGGCACCCGCCGCGATGGCGATGAGGCCCCACGGCACCACCGGCGCGGGCGGCGGCGGGAGCGGCGTGGCCGGCGGAGGACTCGTCTCGACCACCGGAGCCTGTCCGGGTGGCGGCAGCACCGGCTGCTTGCGGGTCCAGGTATCCCACCCCAGCGTGCGCGACAGCGCTTCCTTGACCGCGGCGATGCTGCTGTACCGCCGGTCGGCGTCGGGATCGCAGGCGCGCTCGACGATCCGGATGAAGTCGTCGGGCAGGTCGGGGCGCAGGTCGGCCAGCGGGATACGTTCGGCCCGCTCGTACCGGGCGGCGAGGTCGGCCAGCGAGACCGCCCGCACCGGGTACGCACCCGACACGAGGTAATAGAGGACGACGCCGAGGCTGTAGATGTCGCTGCGTTGCGAAGGCGGGGCCCCGGCCGCCACCTCGGGGGCGAGGAACGGCAGCGTCGCGGGCTGCAGGTCCAGGGCTTCGAGCGGCACTCCCCGCGGCCACACGTCCATCAGGACGAGCCGCCCACCGGCTTCGCGCACGATGTTGTCGGGCGACAGCAGCCCGTGCGCGAGGCCCTCGCGGTGCAGCGCCGCGACGGCGCGGCAGAGTTCCCAGCCCACCAACGCGGCTTCCCGGGCGCTGAAGGTGCCCTGCGACACCACGACCTGGTCGAGGCTGCGGCCGTCGACGTACTCCATCACCAGGCCGGTCTGATCGCCGTGCTGCTCGGCGCCGTACACCTCGACGGCGTTGGGATGCCGCACCTTGGCGAGCGCCTGGCCCGTCGCCAGGAAGGCGACGGCGACCTCCGGTGGAGACTGGTCGGGAAGGAAGCGGATGACCACGTCGCGATGGAGGTGGTCGGTGGCGCGGACCACGCGGCCCAGCGTCCCCGGGCCGAGCGATCGGAGCAGTCGATAGGGCCCCCACATGCCGAGATCCGGCTCGTCGGGATCGACGACGCGATCGGGGGGTGGAGGTGGGTGGAGCTCGGGCTCGTTCGGCGCGGGCGGTGTTGCCGCGAGCGACAGCTCGTCCGGCCCTTCGTCGGGCAGGCTGCGATGCAGCTCGGCGATGTCAGCGATGACGCGCAGCTGCCGGAAGATCGCGCGCTCGGCGTCGGTGCCGAGCTCGGCTTCCAGGGCGGCCCAGTCCACCGCCGCGCCGTCTGCGAGCGTGGCGGCCAGGTCCGTGAGCCCGCGGTCTGTGCGCATGCGGAAAGTGGCCTATTGTCGCACAGGTCCCTCGGCCGGTCGGTGACGCCGACCGTCCTAGAATCGAGTGGTGTTGCTCTCCGTTCTTCCACGCGCCCGCCTCGGCGCCGCGCTGCTCGTCCTCGCCAGCACGGTCCTGTCGGGGTGGACGGCCGTGCCTGCGGTCCCGCTGACGACAGTCGGCATGCACCGACAGCCCTCGGGCTCATCGGGAACTCCCCTACCGGACCTGGCCCAGCTGATCAAGGAAGTCAGGGCCGGCCTCCGCACGGACGAGCAATTGCTGAGGCAGTACACGTTCAAGGAACGTCGCCGCGACGTGAATGTGTCGAAGCTCGGCAAGGTGCAGCTCGGCCCATGGCGCGAGTTCGAGGTGTATCCCTCGGACGTGCCGGGCGAGACCTACAAACGGCTGGTCAGCGTCAACGACGTGCCCCTGTCGGCCGCCGAGCTCGAGAAGCGCGACGCCGCACACCGCCAGCGCGTGCTCGACCAGCTCGAGCAGATCCGGGTCGAGACGCCGGCGCAGCGCGACAAGCGCCTGGCCAGGAAGGCCAGGGACGCGCGCGAGGAACAGGACGTCATCGACGACGTGTTCGCCGTCTACGAGGTGGCGCTGGTCGGCCGCGAGGTGCGCGACGGCCGGCAGACGATCGTCGCCACGCTCACCCCGCGCAAGAACGCGCGCACCCGGAGCGATGCCGGCAAGTTCCTGAAGAAGATCAAGGGGCGGGCGTGGATCAACGAGGCCGACCGGCAGGTGATCCGGACGGAACTCGAGGCCGTCGAGGACATCACCTTCGGTCTCGGCCTGCTGGCCCGCATGCAGAAGGGCAGCACGATCATGTTCCGCCGCACGCTGGTCAACGGCGAGATCTGGCTGCCCGCCGAGGCCCAGTACAAGGTCGTCGGCAAGACGCTCGTCTTCCGCAAGTTCGCCCTCGAGTCGACCACCGTCTTCTCCGACTACAAGAAGTTCGGCGTCAGCACGAGCGAAGAGGTGACGGGCGCGGTGAAGTGACCGCGCCGGGCATTCTGCGTCAGCCTCCCCCTACGTGCCCGCGACCGTCGACCAAGGTCGACGGCTACGTTCCGCCTTCGCCAAGGCTTCGGCGGACAAGCCGGCGTTCGGCGTTCGGCGTTGAAGACTACGTCCGCCGGTGATCGGCGCGCCAGTGCTGCACGGCGCGCTTGATGGCGTCAGGCTTGAGCGACTCGCCCGCCGCGCGGGCCGTGAGCGCCGCCAACTCCTCGTCGGACGCGAAGCGCAACGCGACGATCTGCTTCACGCCCAGGCCCCTCCACTGCGCCAGCGACGCCGGCGACAGCAAGCGCTCGGCGCGGATCTGCTCCTCGAGCACGATGATCCGGTCCTGCAGCCGCGTGATGTAGAGGCGGCTGATCGAGATCAGGCAGAAGATCGCGCCGAGCAGCCCCAGGGCGGCGGCCTCGTCGCCCCACGCCTCGCCCCGCCGCATGCCGACGAGACCGATGACCGCGACGACCCAGAAGGCCGTGGCCACCAGCGTGTAGACGGGCCGATGGCCGTGATTGGCGTACGTCTGCGTGCTCATGATTGGGTCGGCATGGACGAGTGGTGGAGGGCCACGGGGGCGCGCTTCTTCCGCAACCGCATGTTGAGCAACTCGACGAGCAGCGAGAACGCCATCGCGAAGTAGATGTAGCCCTTGTCGATGTGCTGGCCGAACGCCTCGCCCACCAGCATCACGCCGATCAGGATGAGGAACGCCAGCGCCAGCATCTTCATCGTCGGGTGCTGCTGCACGAAGCTGCTGATCGGACCGGCGAAGACGAGCATCACGGCGGCGGCCAGGACGACGGCCACCATCATGATCGGCACGTGCGGCGTCATGCCGACGGCGGTGATCACCGAGTCGAGCGAGAACACGATGTCGATCAGCATGATCTGCGCGACCACGCCGGTCATCGTCGCCCCGGCGCGGCCGCCGCCGGGGGCGTGCTCGTTCTCGTCCTCGCCCTCGAGCTTGTCGTGGATCTCGTAGGTCGCCTTGCCGATGAGGAAGAGGCCACCG
This sequence comes from Luteitalea sp. TBR-22, assembly GCF_016865485.1. Lineage (NCBI taxonomy): Bacteria > Pseudomonadati > Acidobacteriota > Vicinamibacteria > Vicinamibacterales > Vicinamibacteraceae > Luteitalea > Luteitalea sp. TBR-22. The sequence goes on from NZ_AP024452.1 coordinate 4,920,113, forward strand.
AGCAGCAGGATCAGCTGCTTGCCGGAGATGCCCTGGCCCATCAGGGCGAACAGCGGACGCGTGAGCCCCATCACCCAGGAGATGCCGAGCAGCAGCGCGAGACGCGAGAACACCGCCATCGAGATGCCGAGCCGCCGGGCACGTGGCTGCTGGTCCTTCGGCAACCGGCTCGACAGGATCGCGATGAAGATCACGTTGTCGATGCCGAGCACGATCTCGAGCGAGGCCAGCGTGGCCAGCGAGATCAGGCTTGCGACGCTCCAGAGGGGAGCCGCCGGGTCGGTGGCAGCGGCCGGGGCCGTCTCGGCCAGCGCGAGCAGGCCGGGCCACAGGCCGATCAACGTCTCGATCACGACACGTCCTTTCAGAGGGCGCAGGGTCGGGGCGCCGAAGGTTCGATTGTACAGAACAGGCGGCGGCCTCTCGCCCGCCCGGCCGGTGAGGCCGCCGGTCGGCGGCCTTGCCTACGCGCTGGCGCGCTTGCGGGGCTTCCTGGTCGCGTCGGCGCCCTTGCTGGCGGCGAGCGTGGCCTTGGCAGGAGTCTTCTTGCCGGCGCTCACCGACTCGAGGCTGCGGCGCAGCGCTTCCATGAGGTCGACGACCTTGGCCGGCGCCTCTTCCTCGGTCTCGACGATCTCCTCGCCGGCGACCTTCGCGTCGATGAGCTTGCGGAGCGCTTCCTGGTAGTTGTCGTGGAAGCTCTTGATGTCGAGGTCGCCCTCGAACGTGCCGATCACCTGCTGCGCCAGCTTGACCTCTGCCGGCTTGAGCGTGGCGGGAACGCCCTCGAGTTCCTCGATCTGCGACATGCTGCGGACCTCGTCGGCCGACCGCAGCGTGTACATGACCAGCCCCTTCTCGCGCGGCTGGACGGCGACGATGTACTCGCGTCCGTAGAGGGCCAGCTTGCCGATGCCGGCCTTGCCCTGCATGCCCTCGCGGATCACCGCGAAGGCCTCCGCCGCGACGTTGCCGTCGGGGGCGAGGTAATAGGGCCGCTCGAAGTAGATCGGGTCGATCTGGTCGACGGTGGTGAACTGGGTGAGGTTGATCAGCCGCGTGGACTCCGGGCGGACCTTCGACAGGTCCTCCTCGCTCACCGTCACGTACCGGCCCTTGGAGAACTCGTAGCCCTTCACGATCTCGGTGTTGGCCACCTCGCGCTCGCAGTGCGGGCACCACTTCTTCTGCTGGATGCGCGTCTGACACTCCTCGTGGAGCTGGTTGAAGCTCACCGTGGCGTGCGCGTCGGTGGCCGGGAACACCCGAATCGGGATGGTCACCAGGCTCAGCTTCAGATGTCCCTTCCACGTCGCACGTGCTGCCATGGTGTGCCCCTTTGCAAACGCTGCGCCCGACGGCGCGCTGACCTGATGAGCGACGCCCGACCTGCGGGGCAACCCACGGTGTCCGGGTGTCCGGCGCCCGGTGCCCGGTGACCGGTGACCGGTGCCCGTCCCCGATCCGCAATCCCCGAAACCTTGCTATCGGCCGATGAGACCCCGATGATTACGCCTCATGGCCCGCACGGTCCAGCCCTGGCAGGACACGGCGCCCCCGGCGCCGATGCTCGCCACGCCCTGCGAGTTGGACGCGCTGCCGCTGTCGAGTTCATCGCTCGTCTACGAGCAGAAGTTCGATGGCATCCGCGCCATCGTGGTCGTCGAGCCCGCCCACCCGGCGGCCCGGGTGGCCCTGTACTCGCGCAACGGCAACGACAAGGCCGCCCAGTTTCCCGACATCGTGAAGGCCCTGCGTGAGCTGGCGGCCTCGCTGACCGGTCCGGTCGTCCTCGACGGCGAGATCGTCGCCCTCGACGGGCGCGGCCGCCCGGCCTCGTTCACGGCCCTGCAGTCCCGCATGCACCTGAAGGGCACGCGCGACATCGAGGCACGGAGCGCGACCGTGCCCACCGCCCTGATCGTGTTCGACCTGCTGCGCGAGGGCCGCGACGACCTGCGCCCGTTGACGCTGGCCGCCCGACGCGCGCGGCTCGAACACCTCCTCCACGTGCGCACCAGCGAGCGCCTCCGCGAAGGCGCATTCACGGCAGGCGATGGCCACCGCGTGCTGGCGCAGGCCGAGCGCGAGGGATGGGAAGGCCTCATCGTCAAGGACGCCGACGCGCCGTATCTCTCGGGCGTCCGTTCGCGCACCTGGCGCAAGGTGAAGCTGCACAAGCGCGCCACGCTGCTGATCGGCGGCTGGACCGACCCGAAGGGCACGCGTGGGGGATTCGGCGCGTTGATGGTCGGCAGCCCCGTCGATGCGCGCGGCAAGCCCGCCACGCCGTCCAGGGACAGCGAGGCGACCCTCTGCTACGCCGGCAACGTCGGCACGGGCTTCAGCGACGCGACGATCACCGACGTCCTGGCGCGCCTGCGGCCCCTGGCCCGCCCGACGTCGCCGTTCGTCGATGCGCCGCGGGCCCGCGGGCAGCACTGGGTCACCCCGTCGCTGCTGTGCGAGGTGCGCTTCAGCGAGTGGACGCCAGACAACCGCCTCCGCCACCCGGTCTTCCTCGGCCTGCGTGACGACGTGGGGCCCGAAGCGGTCGATCCGTGCGGACCGCGTCGCGAGCCGACGACCACCGAACGACGGACATCGAGCCTCGAGGGCCACCAGTCCGGCCCCTCGGCCTCGACCGGCACTCGTCACCGAGCACACATACGATCGGCGGACCGGCTGTCATCGCTCCCCGCCACCCCGCTCGTCGAGCAGTTGCAGGCGCTCGAGGACGCCGGCCGCGACGGCACGCTGGCGCTCCCGGAGGGGCCGCTCGACGTCACGAACCTGCGCAAGGTCTTCTGGCCCGCCAGCGGCCTCACCAAGGGCGACCTGCTGCGGTACTACGTCCGCATCGCGCCCTGGCTGCTGCCGGTGATCGCGGACCGACCGCTCGTGATGAAGCGCTACCCGAACGGCGTGCTGGGCAAGGCGTTCTACCAGCAGCGGGCGCCCGACGCGGTGCCGCCTGGCGTCCGGGTGGAGACGGTGGAGGGCGACGAGAGCGACGACGGGCCGACGCCGCGGCTGATCGGCGGCTCGCTCATCACGCTGCTCTACGTGGCGCAACTCGGGGCGATCTCGCTCGACCCGTGGTTCTCGCGGGCTGCGACGCCTGCGCAGGCCGACTTCGTGGCCATCGACCTCGATCCGATGCCGGGGGTCCCCTTCACGCAGGTCAAGGACGTGGCGCGGTGGGTGCACGAGGCGCTGGTGATGCTCGACATCCCGGCGGCACTCAAGACGTCGGGCTCGTCGGGCCTGCACATCCACATCCCGCTCGCGCCGGGCACGTCGTACGAATCGGGCCAGCTGCTCTGCCAGATCATCGCGTCGGCGGTGGCCTCGCAGCACCCCAGAGCGGCCACGGTGGAGCGGATGGTCGCCAGGCGGGGCCGCACGGTCTACGTGGACTACCTGCAGAACATCGAGGGCAAGACGCTGGCCTGCGCCTACAGCGCCCGCGCCAGCCAGTTCGCCGGCGTGTCCACGCCGCTGCAGTGGAGCGAACTCGACCAGGACGTGCGCCCGGAGGACTTCACGCTCCAGACGGCGCTGGATCGCTTCGAGGAGACCGGCGACCTGTGGAACCCGGTGATGCAGGGCCGGGCCGCCGACCTGCACGCCGTGCTGGAGAAGCTGGGAAGGTAGGCTCAGGACTCAGGGCTCAGGGCTCATTCAGCACGGTCTCTGAGCCTTGAGCCTTATGCCTCGAGCCTAAGGCATCTTCCGAGTGCCCGTCACGACGACATTGCGGAACTCGGCGGTGTCGTCGAACGAGCCCACGCCGGCGCGCCCCCACGCGAGCGTCGCGTCGGTGGCCAGCATGATCGGCGTGGTCATGTCGTCGACGAACACCTCGATGCGCCCGGTGGACGGCGTGCGCACGACGCGGGCGGCGTGCCACTGCTGATCGGTGAGCGGCGTCACCTGCGACAGCGTGTCGATGCGTTTACGGTCGGCGTCGTTCACCAGGAAGATGCCGTTGTGCACGTCGTCTCGCGCCGCGGAGAGATGCACGTAATAGAAGCGCGTCGGCGATTGGTAGCCGACGACCAGGAGCGCGTCGCGTCGGGGCGTGACGTCGGGCAGCGCGGCGGTCGACCGCACCTCGACGGCGAGCGTCGTCGCCGTCATCTCCGGGCCGTTGACCAGAGCGAGCGCCGAGGGGCGGCGGATGGCGCCACCGGGCTTGCCGGCCGTGACCAGGGCCAGCAGGCCCTGCCGCACGCTCCAGCTGCCGTTGCCGTCGAGCGTGAACTCGCGCGCCAACGCGTCGGCCGAGAGCGTCGGACGGACCGTCGTCGGGCCCTGCGCGGCGAGCACACCGCCGGCCAGTACCGCCCCCAGCGCCACCAGGCGTGCACGCCCTCCGCAAGTTGCCACGTTCCGCATGGCCTGCATTCTCGGCCTTTCGGCATCATCCGTGCAATGACATCGCCCAGTCACATGCAACGTCGGGCGGCACATCGTCGCCCTGACCACAGGTGGAGGACGCGCGATGGGTATTCTTGGCTGGATTGTGTTCGGTTTGGTGATCGGTGCGCTGGCAAAGCTCGTGATGCCCGGGCGAGACCCCGGCGGCATCATCGTGACGATGCTGCTCGGCATCGTCGGGTCGTTGCTGGGCGGTTTCCTCGGTCAGGCACTCGGCCTGTACGGGCCCAACGACGCGGCAGGCTTCTTCATGTCGCTGCTCGGTGCGGTGGTCGTCCTGGCCATCTACCGCATGGCGATGGGACGCGGTCGCCACACCATCACGACCTGATTCAGTGCAGGACTGATGCGACACGCTACAGGTTGCAGGCAATCGGCCGCCTGCAACCTGTTCCCGGCGGCCAGGGGTGTAGGAATTGCCACCCTGTCTTGCCGCTGATGCACAAGTGAACACGACAGTGCCGATGGTCGTGCCGGAATCGCCATCCGGCATTGGCCCAATTCCTGTAAATGAGCGATGGGCACCGTCGCTCTCCTCCACGTCACGCCCGGCCTCGCCGATGGATTGCGGAGCGCCTGCGCGGCGGCAGGGCTCGTGGTCTCTGCGGCACACCTGCACGACCTCGACGCCGGTCACTTCGATGCCGAGGCGTTCCTCCGCCAGCACGACCCCGTCGTCGTCGTCATCGACCTCGCGCCGCCGTATCCGGTGGCGCTCGAACGACTACAGGTCATCAGTCGGTTGCCGGCCGCCCAGGGCCGACAGTTGGTCGTCACGGCGCCCGACCCCGCGTTCGTCGCGGCCTCGCTCGATCACGCCGGTCGGCTCATCGAGATCGTCGGGCAACACGAGGACCTCGGGCCGCTGATCCTCGCCATCAAGGAAGCGACGCGTGCCCGTCCCGGCCGCTGAGCGTCGTCAGCGTTCCCTGTAAGTCGACCAGGCGATGCCGAGCTTGCGCATGCGGGCTCGCAGCGTGTGGGGGTTGACCTTGAGCAACCGGGCGGCACCGTCCGGGCCTTCGATGCGACCACGTGTCTCGGCCAGCGCCGCCTCGATGTGGCGACGAATGGCCTCGTCGAGCGGGACGATGCGGCCGGCCGGCGCGAGTGCGGCCGCGACTTCGGGCGACACGCTCCTCGACGGGCCGCCTCGGCCGAGCGCCGCCGCGATCTCGAGCGAGCGCCCCTGCCCGAGCAGCACGGCGCGATCCATCACGGCCGACATCTCGCGCACGTTGCCCGGCCAGCGATACTCGCGCAGGAGTCGTTCGTGTTCGTCGGTCACGGGCACCGGACGCACGCCGAAGCGATCCGAGGCGCGACGCGCGAAGTACTCGGCGAACTCGCGGATGTCGTCGGGGCGATCGCGCAGCGGCGGGATCACCACCGGGAAGACCGCGAGGCGGTAGTAGAGGTCGTCGCGGAAGGCGTGAGCCTCGACCATCTCGGGGAGATCGCGGTGGGTCGCGGCGATCAGGCGCACCTTCACGCGGACGGGCCGGTCACCGCCGACACGCACCACCTCGCCGTCCTGCACGACCCGGAGCAGACGCACCTGCGCCGGAAGCGACAACTCCCCCACCTCGTCGAGGAACAGGGTGCCGCCGTCAGCCTGCTCGAACCAGCCCTGCCGCTGGGTGAGGGCCCCCGTGAAGGCGCCCTTTTCATGCCCGAAGAGTTCCGAGTCGATCAGCTCGGGCGGGATCGCACCACAGTTCACGCGGCGAAAGGGCCCGAGCCTGAAGGACGACTCCTGGTGGATGAGGCGCGCCACCACTTCCTTGCCGGTGCCGGTCTCGCCAAACAGCAACACGGGAGCGTTGCTGCGCGACACCATGCCGACCCGCTCGAGCACGCTGGCCAGGCCCGTCGTGCTCCCGACAATTCGCTCTGTGACCACGCCGTCTTATATCACGGCTTCAGCCATCACATTTGACGGCAATGCCGTGACATGTGATGGGTCAACCGTGAACACATCCTGAAATGACCGAAAAACCGACATCCCAGACTTGGCCCGGCGGCTGCACATAGAAGGGCCGGCATGGTACAGACACCTTATTTCCCCTTTGTTCAGGCGACCTCGCGGCGCCATCGGGCCGCCTTCCACGTCCTCTCGGTCCTCATCGTCGGCATATCGACACTGGTCGGCAGCGAGGTGGGCGCACAAGTGGCGAACACTGACGGCGGTTCGGCAGCCCCGCAGGCATCACAGGCCATCGCGGGCGCGACCCTCCCGAGCATCACGGGCGTCGTGCGCGACACCGCCGGGCTGCCGATGCCCGGCGTCGTGGCGCGCGTGCTGACCGAGGGCGGCCAGGGCGTCGGCGAGGCCATCAGCGACGAGAACGGCGTGTTCCGGATCGACGTGCGTCGGGCCGGCCGCTACCAGGTGCAGGTCACCCTCGAGGGGTTCGAGCCGGTGACCCGCCCCGTGGACGCCTCGATGGGCGGCATCGTCTCGGTGGACGTCGCCCTCGAGCCGCGGATGTCGGAGATGGTGGTGGTCGCCGCGCGACGCATGGACGAGGCGCTGCAGGCCGCGCCGATGACCGGGTCGGTGGTCGAGGGCGAGCAGCTCAACGACGCTGGCGCCTTCAACGTCAACCGTCTGCGCGAGCTCGTGCCGACGGTGCAGTTCTTCTCCACCAATCCCCGCAACTCCTCGGTGAGCATCCGCGGCCTCGGCCTGCCGTTCGGATTGACCAACGACGGCATCGAGCCGGCGGTGGGCATGTACGTCGACGGCGTGTTCTTCGCGCGGTCGGCGGCGGCCACGCTCGACCTCGTGGACGTCGAGCGGATCGAGGTGTTGCGAGGTCCGCAGGGCGCCGGTTTCGGCCGCAACACGACGGCCGGAGCGATCAGCGTGGTCAGTCGTCGTCCGAGCTTCACGCGCGAGTTCGACGCCGAGGTGACCGCCGGGTCGCTGGGCTTCGCGCAGGTCAAGTCCAGCGTCAACGTCCCGCTCGGCGCCCGGCTGTCGACCCGGTTCGCCTTCTCGGGCACCAGCCGTGACGGCCTGCTCTACAACACGACGACGCGCAGCGGGCTGAACGAGATGAACAACGTCGGCGGGCGCGGGCAGGTGCTGTACGCGCCGACCGACGGCTTCGCGATGGTGCTGGCCGCCGATCACACGCGCCAGCGTCCGCAGGGCTTCGCCCAGGTGGTCGCCGGTGTCGCGCCGACGCTGCGTCCGGCCAATCGCCAGTTCCCGCAGATCATCGCCGACCTGAACTACACGCCGCCGTCCTACAACGCCTTCGATCGCCTGACCGACGCCGACACGCCGCATCGCTCGAACCAGGACCTCGGCGGCACGTCGCTGACGATGGAGAAGCGACTCGGGTCGGCCAAGCTCACTTCGATCACCGCGTGGCGCTACTGGAACTGGGACCCGTCCAACGACCGCGACTTCCTCGGCCTGCCCGTGACGACGGTCTCGGCCAACCCGTCGAAGCAGCGGCAGTTCACCCAGGAGGTCCGCTACACGACGCCGTTGACGAGCAAGATCGCCTTCTCGGGCGGCGTGTTCGCCTTCCACCAGTCGATCGACTCCGACGGCCGCCAGGAGCACGGCTCGGCCGCCGCGCGCTTCCTGCTGCCGCCGACCCAGGCCGCCCTCACGCCCGGCCTGCTCGACGGCTACGGTCAGGTCGCCGACATCCAGTCCTCGTCGACGGCGGCCGCGCTCTTCGGCCAGGCCGAATGGTCGGTCACCGACCGGCTCACGCTGATCCCCGGCATCCGCCTCAATCACGACCGCAAGTCGCTCGACTACGACAGCCAGGTGTACGGCGGCCTGCAGACCACCGATCCGGTGCTGATCGCGCTGCAGCGCTCGGTGCTCGCTCCCCAGCAGTACGCGGCAGACGTCCGCGACACCAACGTCACCGGGCAGTTCACCGCGCGGTACCTGCTTGCGGGCACGACGCACGTCTTCGGCACGGTGTCGACGGCCGTCAAGCCGATCGGCCTGAACATGAACGGCGTCCCGGTCGACAGCACCGGCGCGCCGATCGTCAGCGCGGCCACGGTGCTGCCCGAACGCGTGCGCCACGCGGAGGGCGGCATCAAGACCGAGCCCTGGCGCGGCGTGCGCCTCAACCTCTCGGTGTTCAACACCGACGTGCACGATTTCCAGGCCAACGTGGTCAATGCCGACGTCGGCGTGCTGCGCGGGTACCTGGCCAACGCCGACCTGGTGCGGGTGCGGGGCGTGGAATTCGACGGCGCCGCCGAGATCACCAGTGCCGTATCGGTGTTCGGCGCGGCCGCCTGGACCGACGCGCGGTACGCCCGGTTCACCGACGCGCCCGCCCCGCTCGAGGAGACGGGTGGGCCGCTGGCCAAGGACATCTCGGGCAGCCGCCTGCCCGGCGTGCCCGAGTGGGCGCTCACCTTCGGCGTCGAGGCCCGTCGCGGCGCGACCCTGTTCTCGCAGTCCGGTGAGTTGTTCGTCGCCGGCGACACCAGCTACCGCACCGAGTTCTCGTCGAGCGCCACGCCGTCCCTCTACCTCAACGTGCCGGCGTACGCGCTGGCCAACCTGCGGGCGGGCTACCGCTGGGGCAACGGCTGGATGGTCTCGGTGTGGTGCCGCAATGCGTTCGACACCGATTACCTGGAACTGCTCTCGGCGGCCCCGGGCAACTCGGGACTCTACGTGGGCATGCCGGGCGAGCCCCGCACCTGGGGCGTCACGCTGCGCATGGCCCTCCGCTCGCCGGGGCGTCCATAGGGCGCTCGCCTGACGAGTCACCACGAGGCATCCTGACATGCAGGCACACACGTCCCCGGCCACGCCCGCGACCGCTGACGCGATCCACGTCCCGGCGTGGCAGTTCTACCTGTACTTCCTCCGGCTCGGCGCCACCGGCTTCGGCGGCCCGATCGCCCTTGCGGGCTTCATGCAGCGGGATCTGGTGGAGCAGAAGCGCTGGATCTCGCGCGAGGACTACACCGACGGCCTGGCGCTCGCGCAGCTGGCGCCCGGCCCGCTGGCCGCGCAGTTGGCCATCTACCTCGGCTACGTGCGCGGCGGCAGGGTCGGCGCGACCATCGTCGCGGCGTGCTTCATCCTGCCGTCCTTCCTGATGGTCTGGGCCCTGTCGGTCGCCTACGTCAGGTTCGGCGGCCTCCCGTGGATGCAGGCGCTGTTCTACGGCATCGGCGCCGTGGTGATCGGCGTGATCGCACGGTCGGCCCAGAAGCTGACCGCGCTGACGCTGGGACGCAGCCCGCTGCTCTGGGCGATCTTCGGGGTGATGGCAATCACCACGGCATGGACGGAGCGGGAGATCGCCTGGATGTTCATCGCGGCAGGCGTCCTCACCACGCTGATCGCGACCTGGCGCATGGCCCGGGAGGAGCGGCAGTTGGACGCCTCGGGCGCCGGCCTGTTCGCGCTCGCGTCGGCTCCCCTGGCCACGGCTGCCGTGCCCCCGACCCTCACCACGGTGTTCTGGGTGTTCGTCAAGGCCGGCGCGTTCGTGTTCGGCAGCGGCCTGGCGATCGTCCCCTTCCTGTACGGCGAGATCGTGCAGGTGCAGGGCTGGCTGACCGATCGGCAGTTCCTCGACGCGGTGGCGGTGGCGATGATCACGCCCGGCCCCGTGGTGATCACGGTGGCCTTCATCGGCTACCTCGCGGCCGGCACGTGGGGCATGACCGCGGCGGCGGTGGGCGTCTTCCTGCCGGTGTACGTGTTCGTGGTGCTCCCTGCGCCCTACTTCCGGAAGCACCGGTCACAGCCGCAGATCAAGGGCTTCGTCGACGGCGTGTCGGCTGCGGCCACCGGGGCGATCGCCGGCGCCGCCTGGGTGCTCGCGACACGGGCGCTGGTCGACGCGTGGACCGTGCTGCTCGCGGTGACCGCCTTCGTCGTGCTGTGGCGCTGGAAGGTCTCCGAGTTGTGGCTCATCGCCGGTGGCGCGCTGGTCGGCCTGCTCGTGGCAGGTGCCGCGCGGTCCTGAGGCGCGTCGCGCCAGCCCCCTCAGCCTTCGTCGAAGCCCAGCACGCGCAGCAATCGCAGCGCGTTGCCGGCATGTGCCGGTCCCGGTCGCAGACGGTAGTCGAAGGTCATCGTCACCGCGTCGCCCTCGCCGTGCAGCGTCTCCTGCAGGTGCACGCTCTCGGCGCGGGCGGTGAACGCAGGATCGGCGGCCAGTTCCAGGTCGTGCGTGGTCACCACCCCGACGGCCTGGCACCCCAGCAGATGCTCGACGACCGTGCGGACGGCCACCTGGCGCTCGCCGCTGTTGGTGCCCTGCAACACCTCGTCGAGCAGGTAGCAGACCCGGCGCGAGGCCCGGGCCTCGCGCGCCGCCGTCACGATGCCCTTCAGGCGCACCAGCGACGCCATGAAGAGCGAGAGCCCGAGTTCCAGCGAATCAGAGATGCGCATGCTCGTGTGCAGCGCGAGAGGCGGCAACGAGAGCCGCGAGGCACACACCGGGCCACCGGCATGCGCGAGCACCACGTTCACGCCGATCGCCCGCAGCAACGTGCTCTTGCCCGACATGTTGGAACCGGTCACGAGCAGGAAGCGGCCCGTCGGGCCGACGGTGACGTCGTTGGTCACGCGGACGGCGTCGGCCAGCAGGGGATGCCCGAGGCCCTCGGCCGACAACCGGTCGTGCGCCGCCGAGAGGTCGGGGAACGTCCACGAGGCGTGGTCGAACGCCAGTGAGGCGAGGCCGCCCAACGCCTCGACGCGGCCCACCGCCTCGAGCCACTTGCGCACGCCGCCGCCGTGACGGCGCCGCCAGCGCTCGATGGCCCACCACACGTGCAGGTCCCAGAGGGTCAGGGTCTGCAGCGGCGCGAACAGCCAGGCGGAGTGCCGCACGTCGGAGAGCGCGACCAGTTGCTCCAGCGCCCGCAGCGCCGGCGGAGCGGAGGACAGATCCCGTTGCGCCGCCTGCAGCAGCGGCGCCGCGAACGTCCGCGACTGCACGTGGTCGATCGCGGTCGCCCAGGGCCGCAGGCCGTGCTCGCCGGCCGCGCCGCCGATCGCGTGCTCGATCGGCTCGTGCACCCACCAGCGCAACACCCACCCGAGCAGGCCCGTGAGCAGCCACCAGGATCCCGTCACCACGCCGACCAGCGTGCCGACCGCCCCGGCGAGCGTGCACGCCGTCAACACGACGGCCACGAGCGGCACCCAGGCCCGTCCGGCCACGCCGTCGGGTTGCTCGGCCCACCGCACCGCGTGCGGCAGGCTTCGCGCGTCGTCGCCGGGCACGTCCGGGAGCGCCCGGGCGAGCGCCGTGAGGTGCTGCCGGACGTCGAGCAGGGGCGCCAGTTCCTGCACGGCCGCCTGCCGCGCGGCAATCACCTCGACAGGGTCGTCGGCGCCGTGCAGGAGCCATCCGGCCAGCGCCTGCCGGCCGGTCGGAGTGCGCACGGGGCCGAGTACCTGCGCGACCGAGGCATGCCCGAACACGTCGAGATCGACGGCGAACGGATGCTCGTCGGGGATGGTCGGCGTCCACGCGGCGGGCAGGTCACTCCAACGCCGCGCGAGTCGCGCGAGCGCGTCGCGATTGAGCGCAGCCATCGCCTGCGCGGCGTCCCGACGACGCTCGACACGATCGTGCCGCACGACCAGCCACGCGAAGGCGACGACACCAGCAGTGAGCAGGGCCGCCCACGCGGGCGCGCCGGACCGCACCATGCCGACGATCGCCGCCACGACGATCGCCGCGACCAGCAGTCGCAGCCGCGAGTACACCCGCGAGCGCGCGTCCTCCTGCGCCGCGACCGCGCCGAACTGCCTGAGCCTGGTCTCGTACGCCTCGGCTGGTGAGGTGAACGACGGGGACGCGGAGGCGAGAGGCACACCCCACGTTACCGCAGCCGCGTCGCCAGGGCATTGGTGCCAGCCGCCCAGTGCACGCTATCGGCGTCGCCATACATGGCGCGCTCGACGACGATCGAGGGCAGCGGATCGCCGTCCAGCAGGCCGAGCGCCTCGACGATGACGCCGAAGCGGGTGTCGCGCACGACGTCGGCGAACTCGGACTGGATGGCGACACTGGTGCGCGACGACGGCGCGAGCGCAACGACCCGATCGTGGGTCGTGCCGTCCTCGAGCACGACGGTCACGCGCGCCCGTCCCGGCGTCGTCGACGTGTTGGCGATGAGCACGTAGGTCTCGACCTCGGCGGGGCCGCCGGCCTCACCCTCGGCCAGCGCCCACGCGGTGCCCGCTTGCGTGGCGCCAGCCGAGGCGTGCGCCTCGTACCATGACGAGCCGTCGCCCGGCCACCACATCGCCCGCTCGACGACCAGCGGCACGCCGTTCAGCGACTCGACCGTCGTCGACACCGCCGCATCGGCGAGCGGCAGGCCGACCGTGCCCGCGAAGCGCTCCTGATCGACCCAGATGGTGGAACGCGAGGTGGCCGGCGCGATGAAGGAGCGCTGCAGCGTCTGGCCGGTCTCGAGCAGGTACGTCAGGCGCACGTCGGCGGCGACGTCACTCGGGTTGGCCACCAGCACGAACATGTCGAAGTAGGCGCCGGTCCGTCCCTCCGCCAGGAACCAGCGAGGCGTGGGCGCAGCCACGCCCATCACCTCATGACCGGCGTCGAACACGTGGGCCCGCGTGGAGCGGTACATCGCCCGCTCCGCGATGAAGGGTGCGCCGTCGACCGATTCGAGTACGGCGCTGAACTCGTCGGAGGCGAGCGCGCGCCCGAGCCCGGCGAAGTCCTCGACGTTGGCCCAGACGGTGGTCCGCGATCGCGGCGCGAGGTCGTACGTCTTCTCCAGCGGCGGGCCAGCCGCGCGCAGGAAGCGGGCCTGCACCGTGATGGTGTCGTCGCCGGGATTCTGCAACAGGTAGAAGAGCGAGAACCCGCTGTGGGTCGCACCCTCCGCGAAGTACCACCGCGACGACGCGTCAGCCGCCGCCGTCTCGGCGTGGGCACCGTAGCCGGCGCCATCCCACGTCATCGTCCGATCGACCACGATGGGCACGGACGCAGTGACCACCGTCGAGAACTCGGCCTGGTCGAGGCCGTCGGCGTCGCGCGGCCACACCGTGCGGCGTGCGTGCGCCGGCAGCGGCACGGTCTGCTCGACGACCGACCTCCCGGCGCGCAGGTACTGCAGCGAGGCAATCGTGTCGGTGTCGCCAGGGTTGAGCAACGCCAGGCGCGTGTCGAAGAAGCTGGACGTCGCGCCCTCGGCCAGGTAGCGCGTGTACGTCGACGGCGCGGCCGCCGGCACGAAGACCACCGTCGCCGTGCGCACGCCGTCGGCATGGGCCTGCGTGACCATCACGGTGGCCGAGCCGGAGGGCAGTGGCGACGGCACCCCCATGACGGCCAGGCCGGCGCCATCGCTGCTCGCCGGCAGTGCGGCGATCGACACTCGGGCGTCGCCCTGCCCCTGCAGCGGACTCACGGTAATCCACGCCGCGTCGGTCCACGCGCGCCATGCGGGCAGTGCCGCCGGCACGTCGAGCGTCAGCTCGTGGACCCCGCCGGCCGCAGGTGCGATCCACGCGTCCTCGGCGGTCCTCGCCGTGGGCGGGTGCGGGGCCTGCGAGACCGCAATCGCCCGACCGGCGACAGTGAGGGTCGCGCTGCGCGCGTCGGAGCCACCGTGCGGTGCCACCGTCACCGACACCGCGCCAGTGCCGACGCCCGAGGCAGGGGTCACCGAGATCCAGGGCGCCGGGCTGGTGGCCGTCCACGGCGCATCGACGATGGTCGACGTGACGATCACGCTGTGGCTGCCGCCTTGCGCGGGCTCGCTGATGGCGCCGGGCGACACCGAGAAGGTGGCGATGGCGCCATCCTGCGACACGGTGACCACGTGCCCGCCGATCAGCAGTTGCCCCGTCCTGGGCGACACCGACGGGTTCGCCGCGACGGTGATCGCCGCGTGGCCGCTGCCGGTGCCGCTGGTGGGACTCACGGTGGCCCATCCGACGTCGCTCGAGGCCGTCCACGCCACGCTCGGCGGGGTGACGCTTGCCGAGAGCGACACCACGCCGCCGGCCGCCGGCAAGGCCGCCGACGCGGGGCTGAGCGAGATCGAGTAGCCATCCTGCGTCACCGACACGGTGCGGCCCGCGATTGTCGCCGTCGCCGTGCGTGGCTGGGCCGACGATGCGTGCACCGAAGCGGTGAGGGTGACCGAGCCGTTGCCGGTGCCGCTCGACGCACTGGCCGTGAGCCATGGCTGGCTCGTGGTCGCCGTCCAGGGCGCGTCGGCAAGCGAACTGGTCACCGTGACCAGGTGCGTCCCGCCCGCCGCCGCGGGCATCCACGCCGATGACGACAGGGTGAACGTGGCGGTGCTGCCGGCCTGCGTGACGGTGACCTGGTGGCCGGCAACGGTGGCCGTGGCGGTGCGCGAGAGCGCGGAGGCAGCGTTGGCCGACGCGGTCAGCGTGACGGTGGCGCTGCCCACGCCGCTGGCCGGCGACACGCCGAGCCACGACGCGTTCGACGATGCGCTCCACGTGGCGCCGTCGGCGGCGCTGGTGAGCGCGACGCTCTCGGTCCCGCCGGCGGGAGCTGCGCTCCAGCTCGCCGGTGTGACCGTGAAGGCCGCCATCGCCTCCGCAGCAAGAGCGATGCGGATCCGGGGGAACGAGACCCCGGTGCCCGAGTCGAAGATCGACAGTCCCGTGGACCTGAGCGCCGTGAGGACGGCGGTGACCGACGCCGTGGGCAGGCGCTGCTTCAGCAGGGCCCAGGCCCCGGCCACGTGGGGCGTTGCCATCGACGTCCCGCTCCGGGCGGCCGTGCCGCCACCGGGGACCGGCGCGACGATGCCCACGCCTGGGGCGAACAGCTGCATGCCGCTCGCCGTGTTGCCGAAGCTGGCCACCGCGTCGGCGTCGTCGGTGGCGCCGACGCTCACCGCGTTGGAGAGGCAGCCCGGGAACTCGAGGCCGTTGGTGGTGGCGCCGGAGTTGCCGGCGGCGACGACCGGGGCGATGCCGGCCGCCCTCAAAGCGGCGAACGCCGCGTACATCGAGGAGGAGGTGGCATCGCAGGGCGTCGGCAGGCCCGACCCGCTGCCGATGCTCAGGTTGAGGGCGGCGATGCCCATCGTGTCGGCGAGCGTCAGCACGTGGTCGATCGCGAGGAGGATGTCGCTGTAGTACGCCAGCGCGTCCTTCGAGAAGACCTGCACCGCGACGATCGGCGCGTCGGGGGCGACGCCGGAGTTGCCCGCCGCGATGCCGGCCACGTGCGTGCCGTGCGTGCAGGTGGCGCACGGCGCGGCGGCGCCGAGGCCGACCTGCGAGGTGGCGCCGTTGGGACACTGGCTGTTGGCCACCACCGTGGCGCCGGAAAAGCAGGCCTCCTGCACCACCCGGCCACCGAATGCCGGATGCGACGCCTCCACGCCATCGTCGAGCACGGCAACCGCCCAGCCAGTGCCCCGGTAGCCCTCGCTCCACAACTGGTCGGCCTGCACGAGCGGCACGCTCTCGGTCAGTCGGGATGCGGCGGCGAAGTCCTCCTCGAGGGTGGCGACGTCGGGATCGGCCACCAGCGCGTCGAGGCCGTCGAGGTCGACGGTCACGACGAGCACCGGCAGCGTGGTGGCGGCGCGAACGCTCCGCCCGCGGCTGCCGATACGCGCCAGGACGGCATTCCGGGCGCGACCGACGGCGGGCCGCAACGAGGACCGCGAGGTCGCAGCGGTGACGCCGGCAGGGAGACGCATCCCCACGAGCAGCCGCACGGAAGTGCCCAGCACGACGCGGGCCCGCAGTTGCCCGAGGCGGGCCCCACTGGCCCCATCAGCCGGCTGCCCGCTGGCAAGACGAATGGCCGGCGCCTGCGCTGACGCCGGTGCAGCCCCCGCGACTACGAGCAGGGCGAGCGTAAGGGCACGGAGCAGGCGGGCGCGGCGCATTCGGGAGCGGTCGGCCGACGGGGAGACACGTCGCCTTACCTCGACAATCGGCGCGGCGGTGCATTCGCACAGTCGGCGGGCAAGGCCCAGGGCCGTCGAACAAGGTCGGACGCTCCCGATCCCCCGGTCCGCGATCCCCGATCCCCGATCCGCAGGTACTATCCCCCTCGGGCGACAGCCGCCCCGGGAGAACGCGTCGATGCACGGTCGGACAGTGAAGGGGCGGACGGTACGAGGACTCGGGATGGGCCTGGCGCTGGCAACGGCAGCGGGGCTCGCGGTGGTGCACGGAGCGAAGCAGGCGCCCCGCGAGTGGCGCGATTACGCCGGCGGCCCCGACAGTTCACGGTTCGTCGCAGCCACGCAGATCGACAAGACCAACGTGACGCAGTTGAAGGTCGCCTGGACGTTTGCCGAGGGCGACACGGACTTCAACCCGCTGGTGGTTCGCGACGTGGTCTACACGCGGGCCCGCGGCGGGACGATCGTGGCGCTCGACGCCGCGACGGGCACCCTCAAGTGGCGGTCGCCCGAGATCAAGGGGTTCGCGATTCGCGGCCTGAACTACTGGGAGAGCGGCGACGGCAAACAACGCCGCCTCTTCTTCTCCGCGCTGAACCAGCTGCAGGCGGTCGATGCGGCCACCGGGCAACTGGTCACGACGTTCGGCAAGGACGGCAAGGTGGACCTGCGCGAGGGCCTCGACCGCGATCCGGCGACGGTCCAGCAGCAGAGCCGATTGCCCGGGCGCGTCTTCGGCAACCTGATCATCGTCGGCTCGGCGACCAACACCGAGTACACCTCGGCCCCCGGCGACGTGCGTGCCTTCGACGTCCGCACCGGCGCGCTCGTGTGGAGCTTCCGGACGATCCCGCGCACCGGCGAGTTCGGCGCCGACACGTGGCCCGAGAACGCGCGCGCCACGGTGGGCGGCGCCAACAACTGGGGCGAGCTCTCGATCGACGAGGCCCGCGGCATCGTGTACGTGCCGACCGGCAGCGGCAAGTTCAACTTCTTCGGCGGCTATCGCCGCGGCGACAACCTGTTCTCCGACAGCCTCGTCGCCCTCGACGCCCGCACCGGCAAGCGCCTCTGGCACTTCCAGACGGTGCACCACGACATCTGGGACCTCGACAACAACTCCGCGCCGCAGCTGACGACCATCACGCACGACGGCAAGCGCGTCGACATCGTCGCGATGGCCAGCAAGACCGGCTACCTCTACGTGTTCGACCGTGTCACCGGCGCGCCGATCTGGCCCATCGTGGAGCGCCCCGTCCCGACCAAGACGACGGTGCCGGGGCAGTACCTCTCGCCGACCCAGCCCTTCCCCACCAAGCCGGAGCCGTTCTCGCGCCAGTCGTTCACGGTGGACGACCTCAACCCGTACATCCTCACGCCCGAAGAACGCGAGGCGTTCCGCCAGCGCATCCTCAAGGCCCGCAACGAGGGGCCGTTCACCCCGATCGGCTTCGAGGAAGTCGTGCACATGCCAGGCAACCAGGGCGGGTCGAACTGGGGCAGCACGGCGGGGCACCCGACCGACGGCCGGGTGTACGTGATCGGCTTCAACGTGCCGACGATCATCCGGCTGCTCAAGCCCGGCGAGGTGCGCCCGGCGCGCGCCAACAACGCCGAGGAGATCGTCAAGGAGGGCTACCCGACCACCGACGGGTTCGGGTTGTACCCGACGATCGTCAAGCCGCCGTACACCACGCTGACGGCGTATGACCTCAACACCGGCGCCATCGCCTGGCAGAAGGGACTGGGCGACGACCTGCGCCTGCTGCCTCTCGGCATCACTGGCACCGGCTCTGCCGCCACGGTCAAGGGTGGGCTGATCGTGACCGGGTCGGGGCTGGTGTTCGCCACGGCTGCCGACCGCAAGGTCCACGTGTACGACAGCGCCGACGGCAAGGAGCTGGCCACCTTCCCGCTCGGAGGACCGACCAGCGGCGGGCCGTCGATGTACGAACACGGTGGGCGGCAGTACCTGCTGGTGACGGCATCGGCGACTCAGCCGACCGGCCCCGGCGCGGTGCCGACGCCCCATACGGGTCCCACCGGCCTGGTGGCCTGGGCGTTGCCCCGGTGACCGACGGGGAGCCGGTCAGGCTTCCGGCTTCATGAGGATTTTCCCGGTCGCGTGCAGCACCGCGAGGTGCACGCGGCCGGACACGCCGACCCGATCGTAGATGCGGGCCAGGCTGTTGCTGACCGTCCGGGGACTGATGCCGAGCTCGTCAGCAATCTGCTGATCCGTGCGCCCGCGTGCGACGCGGGAAACGATCTCGTATTGCCGTTGGGTAAGTCTGTACACACACAAGATGTCGCGCGCCCTTCGATCCGCAGAGCGTAGCAACGGCGTCACCTGTCTGTCGTGAGTAGGGTTGCTCACCAGGGCGCCGATCACACCTGCGCGGCCCGCGCGTGCCCACCCGCGGGACGCGCGTCGATGGCGCTCACGATTGGAGGGACCGGCATCTGACACCGGCGGCGTGAGCGCGCGTTGTTGTCACCCGTTCTATCGGCCCGGGTGCGGCCGTTCTGAAGACCTGCCCCGGCAGTACCCGCCGAGCCGGGGCGGACTCGACCTTCCTCGACCTCGGCGTCGGTTGCCGACGCCCTGTTCGGTTCCCTACGCGACCACGGGCGCGGCAAAGGCCGGTGAGGTGACCAGCGCCGCCGCGCCGCGCAGTCGGGGCTGATCGCCGAGCGGCACGATGGCGATCTCGATCTCGGCGTCGTCGGGCGTCAGCGCGAGCTCACGCAGCACGCGCCGGACACCTGGCTCGACAAGTTCCCAGCCCTCCGTGATCTCGCCGCTCATGTAGATGCAGCTCGGCTGGACCGCCTTGATGACCATCGCCAGGCCGCGTCCCAGGTACTCGCCCGTCTCGTCGAGCACCTGGCAGGCACGGGCCTCGCCGGCCCGCGCCCGCTCGACGATCGTCGGTACGGTGAGCGCCGGCTTGCTGCACGCCGGCCACGACAGGCTCGTGCCGAGGTAGCGTGCCACCGTGGCGCGCACCGAGGCATAGGCCTCCCAGCAGCCACGCGAGCCGCAGGCGCACACCGGACCATCGATGTCGATGGGGACGTGACCGAACTCGCCGGCGCCGTTGCGGGCACCCCGCACCAGTTGGCCGTCGAGGGCGATGCCCACGCCGACGCCGTCGGAGGCGTTGACGAAGACCAGCGGACCTTCCGGGAGCGGCGTGTCACGCACCTCCCAGAGCTGCGCGAGCGCGCAGGCCTTGGTGGAGTTCTCGACGACGACGGCGTGGCCGGTGGCGGCCTCGAGCGGCGCACGCAGGTCGACGTCCTGCCAGCCGAGCGTCGGGGCACGCAGCAGGCGGCCGCGCTCGGTGTCGACCAGGCCGGCCACCACGACGCCGATGCCCTGGCACTCGCCCACGCCGGGATGAGCCAGCAGCGCCACGATGCGCTGCGCGAGGTGCTGCAGCAGCTCGCCCGCGTCTTCGGTGGTCTGGAACTCCTCGATCTCCTGCAGCGGATGGCCGAGCGGATCGGTCACCTGCAGGAGCGTGCGGCTGGCGCTGATGTCGATGGCGACCGCGCAGCGGCGGCGCGTCTCGATGAAGAGGTGCTGCGGCTTGCGACCGCCCTGGCTGTCGCCCTTCGCGCCCTCGAAGATCTGGCCGGTGTCGAGCAGGTCCTGCACCAGGCGGCTGATGACGCCACGGCGCACGCCCATCAGCCGCGCCAGTTCGGCACGCGAGATCGGCTGGTTGGTCCGGACCAGGTTCAGCACGATCTGCCGGTTGATCTCGCGCGACGTTCCGCGATGAGCGATGCGGAAGTCCGTCGGGCTGATCTGGCGCATCGGAGACATGCGACGACGAGATTATGGTCCAGAATGGGCCACGGTGACAGTCGTGGACATCCCGCCTCGGTCGAGGCGCGGCCCCGGCGGGCTGCGCGCAGTGCTCCTGGGCGCGTTGTGCGCCGCCCTCTGCGCGCAGGCCGACGCGCGTGGCCCCGTCGTCGCGCCGCTGCAGTCGCCCGCGGGTCAGGCGCCCGACACGCGGCACGCACGCCTGCTCGGCGAGGCCGACGCGATCGTCGCCGGCCTCGACGCGCCCACCTCCGGGGTGTCCGCGCTGGACCGCCTCGCCTCGGCGCTCGGCTCGCTCGGTTCGGATCTCCGCGGCACTACGCTGCACGCCGACGTGGTCGCCGACCTCGATCGCGCCGTCGCCGCCCTGCGGGCGATCGTCGCAGCCCCCGGCCCCGACCTGCCGGCGCAGCGTCGTGCCACCGGCGTCGACGAGGCATCGCTGCGCGCGCTGCTGGCGCGGGTGCGTCGCGCCGTCGACGGCACGGTGGCGCTCGGCCTCGCCTTCCAGGGCAGCTACAGCCAGAGCAAGGTGAAGGAGCAGGCCTACGGGGGGCATGCGTCGGCCATGGGGCCCGCCCCGGCGCCGGCCGCACCGTCGGCCGACGGGCCAGCCTCCCCGGTCACCTTCGTCGAGCGGGGTCCGTTGCCCACGCGCACCTTCGACGGTGGCCCCACCAAGGATCACGTGCTCGAGTCGCCGGGCAACGGCCTGGCCCTCGTCGACGTGGACAACGACGGGTGGC
This sequence comes from Luteitalea sp. TBR-22, assembly GCF_016865485.1. Lineage (NCBI taxonomy): Bacteria > Pseudomonadati > Acidobacteriota > Vicinamibacteria > Vicinamibacterales > Vicinamibacteraceae > Luteitalea > Luteitalea sp. TBR-22. The sequence continues at coordinate 4,941,056 of NZ_AP024452.1, forward strand.
TCGACATCTACCTCGTGACGGGCGCGCAGTTGACCGCGACGCGCGAGCGCGTCGCGCACCGCAATGCGCTGTACCGCAACCGCGGCGACTGGACCTTCGAGGACGTCTCGGCACGGGCCGGCGTCGATGCCGCGTCCTGGGGCAACGGCGTGTGTGCCGGCGACGTGGATGGCGACGCACGCATCGACATGTACGTCACCAACTGGGGGCCCAACCTGCTCTATCGCAACCGCGGCGACGGCACGTTCGAGGAGATCGGGGCGCGCGCCGGTGTCGCGGTCGACGGCTGGAGCACCGGGTGTGCCTTCCTCGACGCCGATGCCGACGGCGACCTGGATCTCTACGTGGCGCGGTACGTGCGCACCTCCTGGGAAGAGGTGCTGCGCGCGAGGAAGACGCTCCGCTGGCGCAACGGTCCCGCCATCATGGTGGGCCCCGCCGGCCTGCCCGGCGAGGCCGACCTCTTCTTCGAGAACCTCGGCGAGGGGCGGTTCCGCGAGGCGACGGCGGCCTTCGGCCTGGTCGACGACACGAAAGCGTACGGCTTCGGCGTCGTGCCGACCGACGTCGACGACGATGGCGACGTCGACCTGTTCGTGGCCAACGACTCGAACCCGAACTTCCTGTATCGCAACACCGGCCGCGGCACCTTCGAGAGCGCCGGCATGCTGGCCGGCGTCGGCGTCAACGCCGAGGCGCGGGCACAGGCCGGCATGGGCGTGGACGCTGGCGACGCGGATGGCGATGGCCGCATGGACCTCGTGCTCACGGCGTTCGCGCACGACCGGAACACGCTGTATCGCAACCTGGGTGACGGACTGTTCGAGGATGCGTCGCTGGCGGCCGGCCTGGCGACCTCGACGTTCACGCGCATGGGCTGGGGTGTCGCCTTCCTCGATGCCGACCTCGACGGCCGTCAGGACCTGTTCGTCGCCAACGGCCACATCTTCCCGGACGTCGCCGCCTTCCCCGACCTGGACGAGCAGTACGCGCAGAAGAACCAGCTGCTGTTGAACCGCGGCGGGATCGCCTTCAGCGACGTGTCGGCAAGTGCCGGCCCGGGCCTGCAGGTCGCCAGGGTGTCGCGCGGCATGGCCGTCGGCGACCTCGACAACGACGGCGACCCCGACGTGGTGGTGAGCAACATGGACGACACGCCGACGCTGCTCGAGAACCGTCAGGCTACCGGGCATCATTGGGTCGCGCTGCGACTCGACGCGCCCACCGGCAACCGGCTGGCGATCGGCGCAACGGTCACCGTGACGGCGGGCCCGCGGTCGTACGTGCGGGAGGTGCGGTCGGGCGGCAGCTTCATGTCGCAGGGCGACCTGCGGGTGCTGGTCGGCCTCGGGACGCACAGTGCGCCCGTTCAGGTGGACGTCCGGATGCCCGGCGGGGCGCGCTGGCGCTGGTCCGGCCTGCCGGTCGACCGGCTGCACCGGCTCACGCTCACGCCCGAGGCGCGGCTGGCGCCGGGGGCGGCGCGATGAGACCACGTCACCTCGCGCTGGCCCTCGCGCTTGCCATCGCCCCGGTCGCCGCGCAACAGGGCCCGGCCGTCTACCAGCCGGCCCTGACGACACCGGAATCGCTCGTGCCATTCCTCGAGCACCTCGAGGCCGGCAAGGATGCGTTCCCGCTCGAACGCGACGCCGAGCGGATCGAGGCGCGGCTTGCGCAGCTTGGCCAATGGCTGCGCGCGCCGGCCGGCCGCGCCACGCCGCCACCGGGCCTGTTCGCGCCGGAGTTCCGCGGCGGGCGGCTCCGCCCCGACGCCGACGCCACGCCCTCCGACGCCGAGCCGCTCGCCATCCATCGCGCGACGGTGGATGCCACGCCGCGGCAGGACGCGACGGCGACCCTGGCCGACCTGCGCAGCCTCGTCGGCGGCGCCACGCGCGTCACGGTCGCGGAGTTCATCGTGACGGCCATCGCGCCCGTCGAGGGCGGCTCCGACCTCCGCGCCGACGTCCGCTTCGAGATCGTGACCGAGGCCGCCGGCGGCGCGCGTCGGGCCCACGTGGGCACCTGGCGGATGTTGTGGCGACGGCAGGCGGCGGGGAACGCGGATCGGGGATCGCGGATCGCGAGCCCAACGGGTGCCACGGCCGGCGATGACGCGTCGCAGCTGGTGCAGTGGGTGGCGACCGCGCACACGGTGACGCGCAGCGCGCGGCCGCTGTTTGCCGACGTCACGACCCACGCCATCGACCAGGCCTCGGCGGCGGCGCGGCAGTTCGCCGTGCCGCTCGACACGTGGATGTCGCGCCTCGACTCGGTGCTGACGCGCGACTCCAACGGGCACCACGGCGTGTCGGTCGGCGACGCCGACGGCGACGGCTTCGAGGACCTGTACGTCGCGCAGCCGTCGGGATTGCCCAACCGGCTGCTGCGCAACAAGGGCGACGGCACCTTCGAGGACGTCACCGACGCGTCCGGCGCGGGGCTGCTCGACGACACCGCGCAGTCGCTCTTCGCCGACGTCGACAGCGACGGCGACCAGGACCTCGTGCTCGCGACGAGCCTGCGACCGCTGCTGCTGCGCAACGAGGGTCGGGGCCGGTTCGTGGTGGTCGACGGCGCGTTCACCTTCGCGTCGCCGCTGCAGGGCGTGCTGACCGGCGTGACGATGGCCGACTACGACCGCGACGGCCACCTCGACGCGTACCTGTGCGTCTACTCGTACTTCTTCGGAGCCGGCGAGGACAAGGCCGGCACGCCGATGCCGTACCACGATGCGCGCAACGGCCCGCCCGGCGTGTTGTTCCGCAACGACGGCACCGGCCGCTTCGTCGACGCCACGGCGGAGGCGGGGCTCGACGTCGGCAACGACCGCTACCACTTCGCCGGCGCGTGGGCCGACTTCGACGAGGACGGCTGGCCCGACCTGCTGGTGGCCAACGACTTCGGCACCAAGAACCTCTATCGCAACCTCGGGCGACAGGGCGGCCGCGTGCGGTTCGAGGACGTGGCGGCGCGCGCCGGCGTGCTCGACCACGGCGCCGGCATGAGCGCCGCCTTCCTCGACTACGACAACGACGGGCGCCTCGACATCTACACCGGCAACATGTGGGCCGCCCCCGGGCAACGCGTGACGGCGGCGCCGACCTTCATGCCCGACGCGCCGGCCGACGTGCGCGAGGCCTATCGGCGCCACGCCCGCGGCAACGGGCTGTTCCGCAATCGCGGCGACGGCACCTTCGACGATCGATCCGTCGAGGCCGGCGTCACCATGGGCCGCTGGGCCTGGGCCTCCGACGCGCTCGACGTGGACGGCGACGGCTGGCAGGACCTCTACGTCGCCAACGGCATGCTGTCGCGCGGCGATGGTGACCGCGATCTCGAGAGCTACTTCTGGCGCCAGGTCGTGGCCCGCTCGCCGCTCACGCGCATCACCGGCGCGCCGTACGACGACGCGTGGCGGGCGATCAACATGCGCCTGGTGCACGGGTCGATCGCGAGCCGGCAACGCAACGTGCTCTACCGCAACGACCGCGCCGGGAGGTTCGACGACGTGTCCGGCGTGACCGGCCTCGACCTCGACCAGGACGGCCGATCGTTTGCCAGCCTCGATCTCGATCGCGACGGGGATCCCGACCTGGCGATCATGGCGGCCCGGCAGGCGCCGCACCTGCGGATCGTCCGCAACGATCACCCGGCGCGTCCGGCCATCGCCCTGCGACTGGTGGGCACCAGGAGCAACCGCGACGCAATCGGCGCGCGGGTGGACGTCGAGGCCGACGCGGTGCACGTGACCCGCCTCGTGCAGGCGGGGTCCGGCTTCCTGTCGCAGCACTCGCGCGAGGTGCTGGTCGGGCTCGGCGCGAGCCGTGCCATCAGGAAGGTCGTCGTCACGTGGCCGTCGGGCCTGCGGCAGGAGTTCACCGACGTCGCGATCGACGCGCGGTATCGCCTGGTGGAAGGCGGAGCCCTCGAATCCACGCCGATGACGCGCGGCGCGAGCATGGCGCCACCGTCGCCCGTGAGTGCCGCGCCAGCCGCGCCACCCACGACCACGTGGTTCTACCGCCCGGTGCCCGCGCCTGCCTTCACGGCAACCGATCTGACCGGCACGACGCGATCGCTCGCCGCCCTGCAGGGGCGTCCGGCGCTGCTCGTGCTCTGGCGGGCCGATGCAGCCGCGTCGGTGCGCGCGGTCGCGGAGGTGGCGAGCGCGCAGCGCCGCCTCGAGGCGGGAGGCATCACGGCGATCGCCATCGCGCTCGATCCGCCCGACGCGGGGGCCCGTGTGCGTGCCGCGGCCCCTGCCGGCCTGCCGGTCGTCCATGCGTCGCGCGAGCTGGCGTACACGTGGGCGATCACGTGGCGGCATCTGTTCATGAACCGGCCACCGGTGCCGCTGCCGGCAGCGCTGCTGCTCGACGGGTCCGGCGCCATCGTGCGCGCGTGGCGCGACACGATCGACGCCGACGCGGTGCTGCGGGACGCCGCCGCGATCGAGGCGCCCGACGAGGCGCGGCTGGCGCGGGCGCTGCCCTTCGGCGGCACGTTCCATGCGAAGGTGCCGATGCGCAACTGGCTGCCCTACGGCAGCGCGTTGCTCGACGAAGGCCTCGAGACGGAGGCCATCGCGGCCTTCGAGCGGGCGTCCCAATCGAGTCCGAGCGCGTCGATCCTGTATCGCCTCGGGACGCTGCTGGCCAGGCATGGGCAGCGGGCCCGGGCGCGGCAGGCGTTCGAGTCGGCGTTGGCGCTCGACCCGAAGCTGGCCGAAGCCCACAACGATCTGGGAACGCTGCTGGCGCAGGACGGCGACCTCCCTGCCGCGGTGGCGCGATTCAAGCAGGCCCTCGCCGCGACACCCGACTACCCGGACGCGCTGAACAACCTCGGGTACGCGTTGCTGCTCGGCGGCCAACCGGAGCAGGCCCGGGCGCTGTACGAGCGGGCGCTGCAGTTGCAACCCGACTTCCCCGAGGCGCTCAACAACCTCGGGTTGATCGCCGGGCGTGCCGGCGACCTGGTCACGGCCGAACGGCGCTTTCGCGAGGCGCTCGCGCGACGGCCGGCGTACGGCGAGGCGGCCAACAACCTGGCGCTGGCGCTCGTCGCGCAGGGGCGGGCGGCCGATGCGGTGACGCTGCTCGAGGATCTGGTCGCACGGGTGCCTGCCTTCGAGGACGCCTGGGTCACCCTCGCCAAGTTGCACCTCTCGGCCGGGCGCACCGCCGAGGGCCTGGCGGCGGTGCAGCGCCTGCTGCAGCGCAACCCCACGCACCCGGTGGGCGTGGCCCTGCTGCGCGAGTACGGACCGCGCTGACAGGACACTTCGGCACGCCCGCAAACAGTGGCTTGACAACTGCCATCCAACGTCGATATCGTCGGCGCGCTTCGTCTCACTGTGAGTCAAACCGGCATCGCCATTTGCGTGCGCGATGCGAGGAGGAACCATGTCCTTCCACCGAAGGCTCCAAGGCCTCGTGCGCGTTGCGCTCGCGGGTCTCCTGGTGCTGGCGGGAGCGACGGGCACTCGGGCCCAGACCACGAGCGCCTCCGTCACCGGCAGCGTCAGCGACCAGCAAGGCGGCATGCTCCCGGGCGTCACCGTCACTCTCACCAGCAGGACCCAGGGCAACGCCCTGACCGCCGTCACCGACGAGAATGGCCGCTTCACCTTCGCCATCGTCCGTCCCGACACCTACACGCTCAGCGCCGCGCTTCAGGGGTTCAAGACCCTCGAGCAGACCAACTTCGTCGTCAACGCCAACGACCGCATCACGGTCCCGACGATGGGGCTCGAGGTCGGGCAGATGTCGGAGGAAGTCACCGTTTCCAGTCGCGTGAGCGAGTTGCAGACGACCAACGGCGAGCGCTCGTTCGCGCTCGAGAACAAGGCGCTCACCAGCATCGCCAACAACGGCCGTCAGTTGTTCAACTTCGCCAGGCTCGTGCCGGGCGCGTTGCCCCAGGGCACGTCAGGCACGGAAGTCGGCTCGGTCAGCGGCTTCACCGTCAACGGCATGCGCCCGAACTCGAACAACATGACCATCGACGGTGTCGCCAACATCGACACCGGCGACAACGGCGGCAACATGGCGACCACCAACATCGACTCGGTCGCCGAGTTCAAGGTGCTCACCAACTCGTACGCCGCCGAGTACGGCCGCGCCACCGGCGCCCAGGTCCAGGTGGTCACCAAGAGCGGGTCGCGAGAATTCCACGGGTCGGGCTACTGGTATGGCCGCCGCTCCGACTGGAATGCCAACTCGTGGACCAACAAGCGCGTCACTCCCGAGATTCCCAAGGTCAAGGCCAATCGTAACGACGGCGGCTACACCATCGGCGGCCCGGTGTTCTTCCCCGGCTTCAACGAGGAGAAGAAGAAGCTGTTCTTCTTCTTCAGCCAGGAGTACCAGCGCCGCACCGACCCGCTCGCCAGCGCGCGCGAGACCCGCGTGCCGACGGCCCTCGAACGTCAGGGCGATTTCTCGCAGAGCGTGGACGCCAGCGGCAACCGCTTCAACCTGATCCGGGACTACACCACAGGGCTGCCCTGCACTGCCGCCGACACGCGTGGCTGCTTCCAGGACGGCGGCGTGCTCGGGAAGATTCCAGCCAATCGCCTGTATCAGCCCGGCCTGGCGATTCTGAACATCTACCCCGACCCCAACGCTTCAGGCCTCGGCGCCGGCATGAACTTCACCAGCCAGGACGCCACCAGCTCGCCGCGGCGTGAAGACCTGTTGCGGATGGATTACCAGATCACCGACAAGTGGCGCGTGACCGGCCGCTACATGAACACCAACTTCACCCCGCTCCAGGCCTACGGTACGACCTGGGCTGGCAACGGCAGCGACCAGCTGCCGCTTCCGGTGCAGCACAGCCTGCCGGGCAAGAACTACATGCTGTCGACGACGATGGTCCTCAACAACTCGACATCCCTCGAAGCCAGCTGGGGTCGGGCTGCCAACTCGTTGAACTACGACATGAAGCTGGACAAGCTGTACCGCGCCAATTCCGGTACCGCCGGCCTGCCCTACCTGTTCCCGGATGCGGTGCAGGGTGACTACGTGCCGTGGTTCCAGTTCCGTGGCGGCCGCACCGCCAACGCCGGCCAGTACCAGACCGACCGCGGGCCGTTCACCAACGAGAACATCACCCACGACGTCATCGCCAACATCACGAAGGTGTGGGGCTCGCACAACTCCAAGGCCGGCGTCTACTACCAGAACAGCTACAAGCCGCAGAGCATCTTCGCGAGCTTCAACGGCGCCATCAACTTCGCCGACGACGCCAACAACCCGTTCGACACCGGTTACGGGTATGCCAATGCCGCGACCGGCGTCTTCAACACCTACACGCAGGCCAACAAGTTCGCCATCCCGGAGTGGCGGTACACGAACTTCGAGTACTACGTGCAGGACAACTGGCGCGCCGGCAGGAAGTTCACGCTCGACTACGGCGTGCGCTTCTACCACTTGTCGCCGCAGTGGGACCACACCGAACAGGCCTCCAACTTCCTGCCCGACCAGTTCAACGCGTCGCAGGCGGCGCGGCTGTTCCGTCCGGTCTGTCTCAATGCCTATCCGTGCTCGGGCGCCGATCGCCGCGGCATGGATCCGCGCCTCATCGCCCAGGGTGTCGCCCCGACGGCCGCCAACACGGTCGAGGGCCGCTTCATCGGCCGGCTGACGCCTGATTCCAACCGCTTCAACGGCGCCTTCCAGGCCGGCCAGGGCATCAACCCCGAGCTGCAGGACGGCACGGCGTTCCAGATCTCGCCGCGCGTCGGCTTCGTCTACGACCTGACGGGCGAAGCGGTGACGATTCTGCGCGGCGGCTGGGGCATCTTCTACGACCGGCCGCAGGGCAACATGGTGTTCGACATGATTGCCAACGCCCCGGGCGTGCTGAACTCCACGGTCCAGTGGGGAACGCTGCAGAGCCTCACCTCCGGCGGCAGCGACCCGAACCCGGTGCTGGCGATGAACCCGACGGTCTACGGATTCAACCCGCCGAAGACGACGCAGTGGAACATCGGCATGCAGCGCAAGCTGTTCAAGAACTTCATGTTCGACCTGGCGTACGTCGGCAACACGTCGGACAACCTGCTGCGCCAGCAGCAGATCAACGCCCTGCCGTTCGGCGCGACCTTCCAGGCGGCCAACCAGGATCCGACGCGCGCCCCGAGCGCGACGCCGGGGGCGACGGCCCTGCCGGCCGACCTGCTGCGGCCCTACCCGGGCTACGGCAACATCCGGATGTGGGACTACACCGGCTACGGCAACTACCACTCGCTGCAGACCGGCATCAACCGTCGCTACGACAACGGGTTCATGTTCTCGTTCTTCTACGTCTGGTCGAAGGCCCTGGCCATCAACAGCACCGATGGCTCGGCCGGCGTGCCGAACCTGAGCGAAGCGGAGACCCGTCGTCTCGACTACTCGCTGACCGACTACGATCGCCCGCACAACTTCTCCACCAACTTCGTCTATCAGACGCCGGAACTGAGCCAGTCCAAGCTGCTGGGCCTGTTCACCAACAACTGGCAGATTTCGGGTGTCTACTTCTGGACGAGCGGGCGTCCGTACGGCGTCGGCTTCAACATCCCCGGCATCGGCGCCACCAACCTGACCGGCACCGACACCCCGAACGCACGCATCGTGCTGACCTGCGACCCGGGCAACGGCTGGAGCGACGACCCGTATCGTCAGTTCAACACCGCGTGCTTCGCGCCGCCGAAGCCCGGCAGCGACGGCGCCGAGTCGGCACGCTTCTTCGTGCGCGCGCCGCCAATCAACAACCTCGACCTCTCGCTCTCGAAGACGTTCGCGCTGCCGAGGAACATGCGGTTCGAGCTCCGCGTCGACATGTTCAACGCCCTGAACCACACGCAGTTCACCGGCGTCAACGCGACGGCGAACTTCGCGAGCCTGACCGACCCGACCATCACCAACCTGCCGTACGACAACAACGGCAACCTGGTACGGCCGCAGGGCTTCGGCGCCATCAACGGGGTCGCGCCGGCCCGCAACCTGCAGGTGATGACGCGCTTCACCTTCTAGTCAGCCTCCGGGCGCAAGGCGCCCTGGGCTGACAACGTTCACGGCCGAGCCCGGCCCTCCACCTGGGGGGCCGGGCTCGTTTCGTTCCGGCAGCCATGTTCCGGAGCCTGAAATGCCGAATGCTGAACCCGAGGCCGAAGGGCGAATGACGAAGGCCGGAGGACGCAGGTAGACTCGGCGCCGTGCCCACCCGTCTCCGCGTCCTGCCGCGCCTCGGTGCGGCTGCGCCCCTGTTGGCCGTGTCTGCCGCGCTTGCGGCGTCGCAGCCGCCGGGCACCGCGGTCGGGCCACCGGCCACCGGACAGGACCTGTTGGCGCAGCCCACGCACCTGGGCATCGCCGGGCGGCCCGAGTGGGACTGGTTCAGGGGACGGACGCCGGTCGGCGAGTCCCTCACGCTGACCTTCGATTCGCGCCCGAACTCCGGCGAGTACACGCTGATCGTGCGCCAGCAGGACGTCAAGGAAGGGTGGGCCGTCGAGCTGAACGGCCGACCGCTGGGCACGCTGGTGCGCATGGAGGCCAGCCTCGTGCATGCGCTCCCGGTGCCGGCCGGCGCGCTGCGCGAGGGCGCCAACACGCTGCGCATCGCCTGCCGCACGCCCGGCGACGACATCCTCCTGCACGACGTCCGCCTCGAGCCCGTGCCGCAGGAGACGCTTCTCACCGCCGCGTCGCTCCGCGTCCGCGTCCTCGGCGACGACGGGGAGCCGCTGCCGGCGCGGGTGACGGTGGTGGACGAGTCCGGATCGCTGGCCGCGCTGCGGCCGCTGCCCGGACCGCGGCAGGCAGTGCGACCGGGCGTCGCATACGTCGCCACCGATCCGGCGATCGTCGGCCTGCGACCCGGCACCTACCAGATCAGCGCGACGCGCGGACCCGAGTACGGGCGGCACCGGGCGACCGTCACCCTCCGCGCCGGTGACGCGCGGGAACTGGACCTGCGCCTGTCGAGGGAGGTGCGCACCGACGGCTGGGTCGCCGCCGACACGCACATCCACACCCTCGAGGTGAGCGGCCACGGCGACGCCTCGCTGGCCGAGCGGGCGCTCACGCTGGCCGGTGAGGGCGTGGAACTGGCCATCGCCACCGAGCACGACGTGCAGGCCGACTATGCCCCCACCCTGCACGCGACGGGCGCGTCGGGATCGGTGACGCCCGTGGTCGGCACGGAAGTGACCACCAAGACCGGGCACTTCAACGTGTTCCCCGCCATCGCCGGCCACAGGGGCGTGGAAGGCCCCGTCACCGTGCTGAACCACCCGCACGACACGCACGCGGGCTTCACGCCGTTCGACGGAAGCCACTTCAACGCCGCGACCGGCGCGAGCCGCGACCTGCCGCGCGCCTTCACCGCGATGGAGGTGGTCAACTCGGGCGCGATGCGGTCGGACTGGATGGAGCCCGTCCGCAGCTGGTTCGCGCTGCTCAATCGCGGCCTGCGCATCACCCCCATCGGCGCCAGCGACTCCCACGATGTGAGTCGCTTCATCGTCGGTCAGGGGCGCACCTACGTGCGCGCGCCGGACGGGGACGCCAGACGCATCGCGGTATCGACCGCGGTGGAGAGCCTTCGAGCGGGGCGCGTGATGGTGAGCCTGGGGCTGTTCGCGGAGGCGCGGATCGGTACGGCCGGCCCCGGCGACCTCGTCGATGCGCGCGCCGCCACGGTGGTGGAGGGGACGGTGTCGGGCGCCACGTGGGTGCGCGCCGACCGCGTGACGCTGTTCGTGAACGGCGTCGAGGCAGCCCACGCGCCCATCGGCGGCGTCCTCGCCGGGCGGGTGCGCAAGGCCGACGTTCGCTGGCCACTGCCGTCACGGCGGCACGACTACCACGTGGTGGTGATCGCGCGCGGGCCGGGCGTCACCGATCCATCCTGGGCGATCCCGACGCCCTACCAGCCCACCGCACCGACGTGGAGCCCGGTGGTGTTCGCCCTGACGGCGCCGATCTACGTCGACGCCGATGGCGACGGCGTGTTCTCGTCGGCCCGCGACTACGCGGGCCGGCTCGTCGAGGCCCACGGTGCATCGCTGCCGGCGCTCTTCAGGGCGCTCGCCAGCCACGATGCCGTGGTGTCCTCGCATGCCGCGGAACTGCTCGAAGCGCGCGGCGTGGACCTCGCGGGTGAGGACGTGCGGCGTGCGCTGAGGGTCGCGGCCGTGCCGGTGCGAGCCGGTGTGGCGGCGTACCTCGCGGCGAAGTGAATCGGGGCGGCCTGCGTCGTTGGGCCGTCGGCCTTCGTGAGCGTCGCCCAAGGGCGACGCCTACACCTGCACCTGCCCCGCCCCCCCTTCACCTGCCCTTCTGCCCTTCTACCTTCTACCTCCGCCTTCCGCCTTCCGCCTTCTACCTTCCACCTTCTGCCTTCTGCCCTGAGCCCTGAGCCCTGAGTCCTGAGCCCTGCGCCTTGCGCCGTGAGCCGTGATCATCCGCGGCATCACCAGTGCCCACGAAAAAAGCCCGGCCCTCACGTGGAGAGCCGGGCTCTTCTGGCCGAGCGAGCAGTCTAGAAGGCGAACCGCAGGCCGAGCTGCACGGTGCGCGGCGCGTCGTACGAGCCGGCGCCCACCCACTGCATGAACGTCGGGCTGTTGATGTTCGTGTCCGGGTTGAGGTACCGCGTGTGGTTCAGGACGTTGGCGGCCTGGGCGCGGAACTCGAGCCGGTAGCGGCCGATCGGGATGTTCTTGAACAGCGAGAAGTCGAGGTTCCAGACGCCGGGCGCGCGGAAGGCGTTGCGACCGGAGTTGCCCCACTGCAGGCCCGTCGGGTTGCTGAGCACCGACGTGTCGATCCACTTCACGTCGCGGCTCGGATCGTTGATGTAGGAGATGTCGCCGCTCTGGTTCGCGGTGATGGCGCCGGCGCCCGGCGCGAGCAGCTGCGGGTTGTTGCCGCCGATGGTGAACGGCGTGCCCGAGAAGGCCGAGAAGATGCCGTTGATCTGCCAGTCCTTGACGATGTACGCGAGGATGTTGCTGCTGTCGCGCATGAAGGGCAGCTCGTAGACGAACGCCATCTGCAGGATGTGGGTGCGGTCGTAGCCGGCGCGCGCGTAGTTGCGCGCGTACTGGCTCGGGATGTTCCAGGTCATGCCCGTCCACCCATCGTCGTCGGTCTCGTTCATCGCCTTGCTCCAGGTGTACGCGCCCTTGAGCAGGAGGCCGTTCTTGAAGGGACGGTTCACCGCGACCTGCAGCGAGTGGTACTTGCTGGTCGTCCACGCGCCCCAGTCGAGGATGTTGGCGTTGCCGGCCTGCGTGAAGAACTGACGGCCGGCGTTGCCCGTGCCGGGCTCGGCGTAGTTCAGGTTGATGTCGGCGTACCCGCCGTTGTTCTGCGTGCCGACGTACGCGACGCTGGTCACGATGTCGAGCGGCAGGCGGCGCTCCAGCGTGACGTTCCACTGGTGCAGCGTGGCGCGGTCGACGTTGCCGGGGTTCGGCGTGCGCATGTCGACGCCGCTCGGGAGGCGGGTGCTGCCCGTGCTCAGGTCCGGCTGGGCGATGGGCGGGATGCCCTGCTCGAGCGTGCCGATGAAGTTGAAGCCCGCGGCCGTGTTGCTGTAGGCCACGGTGGCCGGGTAGAAGCCGCGCAGCGGCCGCGACCACGGCATCGGGTTGATGGTGATGCCATAGCCGGAGCGGAACACGGTGTTGTCGTCGATGCGGTACGCGAGGCCGAGGCGCGGCGCCACGTAGACCGGCTTGCCCTTGACGCCGACGTCGTTCGGGTTGCCACCACGGCCGCCGATCAGCACGTTCCACGTCGAGAAGTCGAGGCGCTCGATGCCGCGGTCGGCGCGGGTCATCGTCGGGTACATCTCGAAGCGCAGACCGCCGTTGAGGGTGAGCTTGTCGTTGACCTGCCAGCGGTCACGGACGTAGAGGCCGTGCTGCCACTCGCGCGTCGTCATCTCCTCGGCCTGCAGGCTCTTGCCGATCGAACTGGGGAGGCCGAGCAGGAAGCTGCCGTAGCTGTTGAAGCCACCGATCGGCTGGTAGCCCGGCGCGCCCGTCACGTTGCCGCCGAAGGTGAAGCCACCACGCGGGCCGATGCCGATCTCCGGCTGCCAGTGGTTCATCTCGAGCTTGTTGAAGTCGTACCCGACGCGCACTTCATGGCGTCCGGCGACCTTGGTGAGGGCCTGCGAGAACGAGTAGACCGACGTCGTGTAGAAGTAGGGATTCCACGACGAGAAGTTGCCGATCGTGCTGAGGCCCGTGTTGATCTGCGGCTGACCGGACTGGCGGATGTCGGGACCGTTGGTGCCCGGGATGCCCCACACGTCGGTGCCCCAGTTGGTGCCGTAGTCGGGCGACAGGCCCTCCTGCTCGTTGTAGGTCACGCCGAAGTTGCCGTCGAGGATGAGCGTCGGCGACAGCGTCCAGGTGTGCCCGACGACCGGCGCGTTCACCTTGGTGGGCGCCGGGGCGACCTGGTCGAAGCCGATCTGGAAGCGGTCCTGCACGTCGGCGTCGAGGTAGGAGTACTTGGCCCAGATCTGGTGCGCGCTCGAGCGGTTGAACGAGACCTTCAGGTCGTAGTTGTTGCGGTCGAACGTCGGCGCGCGGGTGATCACGTAGTCGTCGGCGATGCGGTTGCCGTTCAGGTCGCCGGCGTTGGGCAGCGGGTAGACGTCCTGGATCTTCCGGGCGATCGAGCTGATGCGGTTGGCCGGGATGACCGCGCCCGGGAAGAGCGCGCGGCCGTTGCCGCTGGCATCGCCGGTGAGCGGATCGTAGAGGCGGAAGTTCGGGTAGGCCGCCAGGATCTCGCTGAAGTCGCCGTTGCGCATCCGCGCCGTCGGCACCGAGAAGGTCTCCTGGAAGCCGCGCTCCTCGTAGAACTTCTCGTACGACCCGAAGTAGAACAGCCGGTTCTTCACGATCGGGCCGCCGAGCGTGCCGCCCCAGATCGAGTTGGTCACCTGCGGCTTGGCCAGCTTGTTGGCGTTGTTGAAGAACGTGTTGGCGTTCCAGTCGTCGCGGTTGTTGAAGAAGAACGCCGAGCCCCGCAGGTTGTTGGTGCCCGACTTGGTGACGACCGCCACGGCGGCGCCGCCGGCCATGCCCGTGTCGGCGTCGAAGTTGTTGGTCACGATGTTGACCGTGTCCACCGTCTCGGCCGAGGCCACCATGCCGGCGTGGTGCGGCAGCCAGATGTTGATGCTGGCCGCGCCGTCGATGCGGGTGCTGTTGTTGTTGCGGTTGACGCCGTTGACGTTGACGCTCAGCGACCGCTGCGGCGTCGAGCCCTGCGAGTTCTGGAACGCACCCGGCGTCGCACCGGGCACCAGGTTGATCAGCGCCTGGTAGTTCCGGAACTGGTTCAGCGGCAGGTCGGTGATCTCCTTGGGCTGCAGCTGCACGCTCACGTCCGCCTTGTCGGTCTTGAGCAGTGCCGCCTCGGTGGTCACCGTGATCGACTCGGTCAGGGCGCCGATCTCCAGTTCCGCGTTGACGCGCAGGATGTTGCCCGCGGTCAGCGGGATCGCCGTCTGCGTGAAGGTCTTGAAGCCCTGGAGCGACGCGGTGAGCTTGTAGGAGCCCGGCGCGAGGTTGCGGATGGTGTAGGCCCCTTCCGCGTCGGAGACCGCATCGACCGTGAGCCCGGTGCCCTCGTTGGTGGCGGTCACCGTCGCCCCGGGGATGGCGGCGCCCGTCTTGTCGGTGACCGAGCCCGTCAGGGTGCCATAGAGGGTTTGCGCGCCGGCCGCCGGCGCGAGGACCAGCCAGGTACAGGCCATCAAGGCCAGGGTGAGCGCGACGTGCAGCCTGCGAGCGAGCTTCAAGGGGGGCCTCCGCTAAAGGTGGCCGACGAGCGCGCGACTCGTGAAGCAGGGGCCTCGCCGAGTCGTCATCAGGACCATCGGTGGGGCTTTCGCAGCTCGCCGGATGCCGCATAGCATGAAGGAGAATCGCCACGAGTCAAGAGGCAACTGCTGGCCCAAAAGCCGCACTTCTGTCCCCATAAGGACCGAGCAGGAGGAGGGTACTTTGCCCCACGCCGGAGCAAACGTCGCGCGCCTGCGACTGCACCTGATGACGAGCTGCCTCGCGCTGCTCGCCACCGCCTTCGTCCTTGCCGAATCCGGCGACCTGGCGGGGGAGGCGACGCGCAACGGCCGGCTCGCGACGCGTGCCCTCGTCCAGAGCCAGCGGGTGATGCACGCCTGGCTCGCGCGCCGCGACACGGTGAGCGGCCTGCTCCCCCATCGCGGCGTCTTCCAGGGCAGCCGCCCCGACCCGGGCTGGGTCGTGGCCAACACCGCCGCCGACCTCTACCCGTTCATGGTGATGGCCGCGCGCCTGACCGAGCCGGCCACCTACCACGGCGCCATGCTCGACATCCTCCGCCAGGAGACGCTGCGCACCACGCGGGTCGGTCGCCTGTCCGACGACGTGAAGGCGGGCAATGGCGGGTTCACCAGGCCAACCGTCGACATGGACGCCGTCATCTTCGGCTCGAGCGAGTACATGAAGGACGGCCTGATCCCGCTCACCGAGCTGTTCGGCGACACGCCCTGGTACCACCGCATGCAGGGCATCGCGACAGACATCGTCGCAAACGCGCCCTACGAGACGTCGCGCGGGCGGCTGCCGGCCAGGACCACCGAGATCAACGGCAACATGCTGCAGGTGCTCTCGCGGCTGTACCACCGCACCGGCGACCGCGCGTACCTGGAGCAGGTGCTGGCGATCGCCGACTTCTACTTCCTCGACATGCTGCCGACCACCGGCGGGCTGCCCGCCGACCGGTGGGACGTGGCGGCTCGCAAGCCGCTGACGACCCGCTTCGTGCTGTCGGACCACGGCAACGAGATCGTCGGCGGACTCGCCGAGGCGTTCGTCCTCGCCTCGCACGTGCGCCCCGACAAGGCGGCACAGTACCGACCCGCCTTCGTCGGCATGATCGACCGGCTGCTGGCCGTCGGCCTGAACGGCGACGGCCTCTGGCATCACGACATCGACATCGTCACGGGGCGGCCGATCGAGCCGCGCCATGCGCACTGCTGGGGCTACATGTTCAACGCGGTGTACACGGCGTACATGGTGACGGGCGAGCCGCGCTTCCGGGCCGCCGTCGAGCGGGCGCTCGCGACGGTGACCCGGACGCCGGACTACCTGTTCGACGAAACGCCGCCCGTCGCGTGGTGGAGCGCCGATTCGTACTCGGACGCCATCGAGTCGGCCCTCGTGTTGATGAACCGCCTGCCGCACCCCGGACTGGCCGCGCAGGTCGACGCCGCGACGACGAAGATGCTCGACCGGGTGCGTCCCGACGGCATCGTCGAGGACTGGCACGGCGACGGCAACGTGATCCGGACGGCGCTGATGTACGCCTTGTGGAAGTCGCAGGGGGCGCGCCTCGAGCCGTGGAATGCGCGCGTGCACCTCGGTGCGGCCCGCGACGAGACGCAGGCCGTCTTCACGGTGACGGCCGGCGCGCCGTGGCAGGGCGTGGTGCGCCTCGACCACCCGCGCCATCGCGATCACCTGCACCTGCCGATCAACTACCCGCGGCTGAACGAATGGCCCGAGTGGTTCACCGTGGAGCACGACCGCCGCTACCGCGTGACGATCGGCTCGGCCCCGCCCGTCGAGCGCCTCGGCGCAGAACTGGTACAGGGCCTCCCGGTGTCGCTCGCCGCCGGCGAGACGATCCGCCTCACCGTCGTCGACGGCGGGGCGGCGCCGTACGGGAAGTAGGCGTACGGCTACGGGCTCAGGGCTCAGGGCTCAGAAAGCATCCCGAAAGAGGGCGCATGGTTTCTGAGCCTTCAGGCTTGAGCCCTGGGCCTTGGGCCTTGGGCCTTGGGCCTTGGGCCTTGGGCATTGGGCCTTGGGCCTGATGCCGTTCGGCGTTCGGCGTTCGGCGAGTATGATGCCTCCCTCGGAGGGACACGCGTGCAAGGAATGCAACTGGCGCCGGTCGATTACCTGATCCTGGTCGTCTACTTCGCGTTCGTGCTCGGCATCGGCTGGGTGCTGAAGCGCCACCAGCACACCAGCGAGGACTTCTTCCTCTCCGGGCGCTCCATCCCGGCGTGGATTGCCGGACTCGCCTTCCTGTCGGCCAACCTCGGTGCGCAGGAGATGATCGGCATGGCGGCCTCGGGCGCCAAGTACGGGATCGCCACGAGCCACTTCTACTGGGTGGGCGCCATCCCCGCCATGGTCTTCGTGGGCGTGTTCATGATGCCGTTCTATTACGGCTCGCGGGCCCGCTCGGTGCCCGAGTACCTGAAGCTGCGCTTCGACGAGAAGACCCGCGCCTTCAACGCCATCTCGTTCGCGGCGATGACGCTGTTCTCCTCGGGCATCTCGATGTACGCGCTGGCCCGCCTGTTCGAGGCCATCCTCGGATGGGACTTCAACGTCAGCATCCTCGTCTCGGGCGGCATCGTGCTCGCCTACATCCTGCTCGGCGGCCTGACCTCGGCCATCTACAACGAAGTGCTGCAGTTCTTCCTGATCGTGCTCGGCTTTGCGCCGCTCGTGTTCCTCGGCCTGCGCGACATCGGCGGCTGGGACGGCCTGGTGGCCCGCCTGGCGAGCGTGTCGACGGCCCGGGGCTTCGAGGCGGGGGCGTGGACGCAGTCGTGGGCGCACCTGGGCAGCCCGCAGTCCAACCCGATGGGCGTCGAGTGGTTCGGCATGGCCATGGGCCTCGGCTTCGTGCTGTCGTTCGGCTACTGGTGCACGGACTTCCTGGTCGTGCAGCGCGCCATGGCGGCCGACTCGATGGCCGCGGCGCGCAAGACGCCGCTCATCGCCGCCCTGCCCAAGATGCTGTTCCCCTTCCTGGTGATCCTCCCCGGCATGATCGCGATGGGCCTGACGGCCGGCGCGTCGGGCCCCGGCGACTTCGCCCTGCCTCCCAAGCCGGATGGCTCGCTCGACTACGACCTCGTGATCCCGATGATGCTGGGGCACTACTACCCCTCGGGCCTGCTGGGCCTCGGGCTGACGGCGCTGATGGCGTCGTTCATGTCGGGCATGGCCGGCAACGTCACGGCGTTCAACACCGTGTTCACCTACGACCTGTACCAGGGCTACGTGAAGCCGAAGGCGAGCGACGCGCATTACCTCATGGTCGGCCGCGTCATCACCGTCGTCGGCATCGCGCTGAGCATCGCCACGGCGTACCTGGCGGCGCAGTTCAACAACATCATGGACTTCCTGCAGCTCGTGTTCGCGTTCGTGAACGCGCCGCTGTTTGCCACCTTCCTGCTCGGCATGTTCTGGAAGCGGGCCACCGGCCATGGCGCGTTCTGGGGCCTGCTCTCGGGCACCGTCGCCGCGGCCCTCCACCACGGGCTGACGCTGCCGGCCAACGCGCCGGTCGGCATCAAGGGCGGCTGGCTCGGGATGCTGCACGCCTACCCGAGCGAGATGGCGCAGAACTTCTGGACCGCGATCTGGGCCTGGTCGGTGTGCTTCGGCCTGACCATCGCGATCTCGCTGCTGACGCGCCGGCAGCGCACCGACGAGGAGCTCCGCGGACTGGTCTACTCACTCACGCCCAAGCAGCCGAAGGAGAATCTGCCATGGTGGCAGACGCCGGAGGGCCTGGGCGTGGTGGTGATCGCTGCCGTGGCCGTGCTCAACGTCATCTTCTGGTAAGGACACGCCGATGGGACTCGACATCCGGTGGCCGATGGGCCTGCTCCTCTTCGCGCTCGGCGCGATCCTGGCCGGGTACGGCCTGGGCTCCGACCCGGCGATCTACGCGCGCTCGCTCGGCATCAACGTGAACCTGTGGTGGGGCCTGGTGATGATCGTCTGCGGCGGCGTGATGGTGGCGCTGGCGCGGCGGGCCACGCCCCGCTGAGGTGGCAATTTGAAATGTGAAATGTGAAATTCAGGGCGGCTCGGCCTTCGGCCTTGCCGCTCGCGGCATCACGAGGCGACAGGCCGAAGGCCGTCGCCTCGAGAATTTCGAATTTCACATTTCCAACTACGAGAAGCGGCGTGCCGGGAACTTCTGCATCGCGCCGACGGCCTGCAGCCCGGCGCGGGCCGCCGCAGCCGTGTGCGGGTCGGGTGAGGCCTCGAGCGCATCCACGAAGTGCTGGTACGCCACCGCCGGCTGGCCGAGTTGCCGCAGCAGGACCATCCCGGCACCGACGTGCGCCGCGGCCGCCGTCTCCCCGGTGGGCTCGCGACGCACCACGCGCTGGAACACCGTGACGGCGGCCTGCGCGTGCCCGCTCTCGGCGAGCCACGTGCCGAGGGCCATCGCCTCCGCCGGGGCCAGCGCCGCGTCGGCCTCTCGCGGCGGCAGGGCGAAGTACGCGCGAGCCGCGGTCGGCATGTCGCCCGCGCGCAAGGCCTGCGAAACCGCGCTGCCAGGCACGGCCAGCCCGCGCACCTCCGTCCGGTACTCCCGGGGCGTGCCGTCGACAGCGCGCCGGTCCAACAGCCAGGCCCACCCCAGGCCCGCCACGAACCCGCCGATGTGCGCCCCGTGCGCGACGCCGCCACCGCCGTCGCCGCCGGCGAGCAGCATCGGCAGCAGGTTGTCCATCACCAGGTACAGCCCGAGGACGATGCGCGCCGGGACCTCGACGACGCGCACGAGGAACGGGAAGAACAGCAGCAGGAGGCGGACGACGTTCTTCGGGAACCACCAGAAGTAGAAGCCGAGGACCCCGGAGATCGCGCCCGATGCGCCCACCATCGGCACCATCGAGCCGGGCGCCAGCACCGCGAAGAAGAGCGTCGCCGCCACGCCGGTCGCCAGGTACGCGACCAGGTACCAGAAGTGCCCCAGTCGGTGCTCGACGTTGTCGCCGTAGATCCAGAGGAACAGCATGTTCCCGAACAGGTGCATGAAGCCGCCGTGCAGGAACATCGCCGCCAACAGGTCGGAAATTTGCGGCGCCGCCGGCTTGTAGCCGTGCTCGAACGTGAACAGGTCGTACTCGCTGATCGACCCCAGGATCTCGCGCATCGAGACGCCGGCCGGCACTGACTCGCGCAGCACCTGCACGTAGGCCGCCAGTCGCGGATCGCCGGGCGAGGGCGCCTGACCGGAGAGCGGGAACGTGTAGAGGACGAAGATCAGCACGTTGAGCGCGATCAGCGCGTACGTGACGATTGGCGTCCCTGCCGGGTTGGGGCGGTCGCTCAGGGGGAACACCACGCCATTACATGGGGTCGCCGCCCGCGACGCAAGCAGCCCTTGGTCGGCTCAGGGCTCGAGACTCAGGGCTCAGGGCTCAGGGTCGAAGGGGGGAGGACCAGCGCGGATGCCGTGTCATGGCGGCCCGAGGTGCGTCATGGCCACCGGCGGCGCTGCAGTCGAGCGGCTACGATGGCAGAGGAGGCACACCCGCCGATGCGAGATCTGTTGTCCACCACGCCGTGGCCGTGGCCCGTGTCCGGCCTGCTCATCGGCCTGGTCGTCCCGGCCCTCTTCCTCATCGGCGGCAGGCGGTTCGCCATCTCGTCGAACCTGCGACACCTGTGCGCCATGGCAGGCGCGCGTGCGCCGCTGTTCCGCTACGACTGGTGGCGCGAGGGCGCGTGGAACCTCGCCTTCGCTGCCGGCCTGGTCCTCGGCGGCTGGCTGGCGGTGACCTTCCTGACGTCCACGCCCGACATCGCCATCTCCGCAGCGACCGCCGCCGACCTGCGGGCCCTGGGCCTCACCGACCTCGGCGGGGTGGCGCCGCGTGAACTCGCAAGCTGGCAGGCCCTGCGGACGGCGCAGGGCTGGCTCACGCTCGGGCTGGGCGGCTTCCTCGTGGGCTTCGGCGCACGATGGGCCGGCGGCTGCACGTCGGGTCACGCCATCTCGGGCCTGGCCGCCTTCCGCGCCTCGTCGCTCCTGGCCGTCGTCGGCTTCTTCGCCGGCGGCCTGCTGATGACGCACGTCCTGCTGCCGTGGCTGCTCCAGGGAGCCGGGCGATGAACGCGCCCCTCGACTCGCGGCAGGCCTCCGATGGCCGCGGCGCCACGGCGCAGGCGGGGCAGGCTCGACGCGACGGCGTGCGCGAGTACGTCGGCTACGTGCTGGCGGGCACGGCCCTGGGCATCCTGTTCATGCAGGCGCAGGTCCTCTCCTGGTTCCGCATCCAGGAGATGTTCCGGTTCCAGAGCCTGCACATGTTCGGCATCATCGGCGTCGCGATTGCCGTGGCGGTCGCCGGACGGTGGACCCTCACGCGCCTGGCGCCGCGCAGCGCGGCCGCGCAGGCGATCGCCAACGACGCCGCCGTCGAGGCGCCCCCGATGGCCAGGCACCTGCTCGGCGGGATCGTGTTCGGGCTCGGCTGGGCACTGCTCGGCGCGTGCCCGGGTCCGATCTTCACGTTGATCGGCGCCGGCCGCACCGAGTACGTCGTGGCGCTGGCGGCCGCTACCGCAGGCACGTGGGCGTACGGCCACCTGCAGTCGCGCCTGCCCTAGCCGGCCATCCGCACGAATGCGCCCGGCGCGGTGAGGTAGCGCTGCTGGCCCGGCGACACGGCGGGCGTGGCCATCGCGCGCGCCGCCGCCTCCCCCGCCTTCAGCGCCTCGGTGGTCAGGAACTCGCCCGAGCTGTCGAACACCAGTTGTACCGCCTGGAACGCGAACGGGATCGCGATCGGCCCCTCGAAGGTCACATCGACCTGCGATGCGCCCTCGATCCCCACCTTGATGTTGGCCCCGACCGCCTGCTGGATGACCGGCACGTCGAGCGCGACCGAGTTGCCGCCCTCCGCGTGCCCCCTGACGATGATCTTGCGCGTCTTGAGCACCGAGGTGATCACGTAGACCTCATCGTCGATCAGCTTGTCGACCGTGCCTGACGGGATGAGGGGGCTGATCCGCCCGGCCTTCACGAAGCGCTCGAGGGCCAGCACGTCGACGCGGTCCTCGACCACCGCCGCGTACGTGAAGGTGACGGTGCGCGCTCGCGAGAACCCCGTGGTCACGCCGAGGTTGCCGCCGCCGAGCGCGCCGATGAACGAGCCCAGGATGGTCACGCCGATGGCGACGTTGACCTTGCTGCTCTCGGTGCCCTCGATGTTCACCCCGGGCGTGTCGTCGCGCCTGATCTCCGGGACGGCGACCGCGCCAGGCTCGACCAGGTCGGCCACCCCGCCGAGCCGCGTGAGGTCCTTGCCAGTGCGGTGCAGCACGTCGAGCGGCTGCGCACCCGGGCGCGGCACGCGGAACACGCTGTAGCCGACGTTGCGGAGGAACGTGATCGACTGGTCCGGTCGCGACATGGCGCTCTCCTCGGGCCCCGTGGTTCGGGGCCGACTTCGGAAAGAACGTCGGGAACGCGCGCGACGGACACGCCGGTGGCCGGTCGCCCGGCGGCCGGCTCAGGCGCCCGGGGACGAGGTGGCAAAGCGATACGTCGCGACGACGGCCGTCACGTTGTCGCGCCCACCGGCGTCGAGCGCCAGGGCGACCAGCGTGCGGCAGGCCTCCTCCGAGGTCGTCGCCTCGGTCATCGCGTGCCGGATGGCCTCGTCGTCCACGAGATCGCTGAGCCCGTCGCTGCACAGCAACAGCCGGTCGCCATCCTCGAGCGGCACGTGCTGCACGTCGACGCGGACGTCCTCGTTGACGCCGCCGACCGCGTTGACCAGCACGTGGCGCGTTCGCGACCGCGCTGCCTGTTCGAGGGTCATGGCGCCGCAATCGACCAGCATCTGCACGTACGTGTGATCACGGGTGAGCCGAGTCAGGCGGCCCTGGCGCAGCAGGTAGGCGCGCGAATCGCCGACGTGCGCGATCTGCAGCATGCGCCCGAGGTTGCGCACCGCGGTGACGGTGCTGCCCATGCCCGACAGCTCGGGCTCGCGGCGGCTTTCGGCCAGGATGGCCTCGTGCGCCTTCACGATGCGGTCCTCGGATCGTTGCGCGGCGATGTCGAGCGTGCGCTCGTCGAGGCGGACGATCCAGTCGGGCAGCGAGAGCGCCATCCGCACCAGCTCTCGGATGGCCAGACGGCTGGCGAACTCGCCGGCCGCGTGCCCGCCCATCCCGTCGGCCACCACCAGGGCGTACCCCGCCTCGTCGGCCCGCGCCGGCATGTCGCCGTCGGGCAGGCTGGTGGACTGCGTCTCGAAGTAGCGGCCGATCCGCGCGATGAGGAAGTGATCCTCGTTGGTGGGGCGCCGGTGCCCCACGTCGGACAGGCCGAACGCGTCGACAAGGACCGGAGCATCGAAGGCGAGGCCCGGCAGCGCCGGGGACGCCGCGTCATGCAGGGAGTCGGACATCGGGGCCTCGTGGTCGATGCCTCCGATGATACGCGCATCGCCCGGCGTCGACCGCGGAGCGGGCGTCGAACAGCGCGGCGCCACTTGACGAGCTGGACGCGGCGAGTGCTAGCGTGTCACCCAGTCCTTCGCCAGCGTGTACGTCGCCGCGAGGATCACCGGCCCCACGAACAGTCCCACTACCCCGAAGCCGATCAGGCCGCCGATCACCCCGGCGATGATCAGCAGCATCGGCAGTTGCACGCCCCGCCGGATGAGGATCGGCCGCACCACGTTGTCGAGGGCCGCCACGGGCAGGCTCCAGATCAGGAGCGCGGAGCCCCACCCCGACAGGCCGCTCCAGAACAGCCACCCCACCGCCGGCGCGAGCACCAGCATCGGGCCGATCTGGGCGACACCGAGGATGAAGGCGAGGGCGGTGAGCACGCCGGCATGCGGCACGCCCGCGACCCACAGTCCGAGGCCCGCCAGCAGCGACTGCACGAGTGCCGTGACGACGACGCCGAGCGCGACGCTGCGCACGGCTTGCGCGGCAAGCACCACCGTGCGCTGGCTGGTCTCGCCCCCGAGCCGGTCCGCCAGCGCCAACACCCCGGCGGCGGCCGTCTCGCCCTGCGCGTAGAGGATGCCGAGCAGAATCACGGTCAGCAGGATCAGCATCATCACGCTGCCGATCCCACCGGTCGCGGCCAGCGCCCAGGCTGCGGCGGCCCGCGTGTGCGGTTGCAGCGCCGCGGCGAGCGCATCGGGCCCGCCAGCCTGGATGGCCAGCCAACGCTGCAACGCCGCCGGCCCGACGAGCGGCAGGTCGCCGAGCCACGTCGGCGGATTGCCGAGCCCGTGCGTCGTGAAATCTCGGAGCAGCGCGGGGCTCCGGCCGGCCGCCTCGATCAGCGCGCCGATCGCCAGCGTGAACGGCACGATCACCACCGTCAGCACCAGTGCCATCATCAGGAGCACGGCCAGGTTGCGCCGCCCCCAGAGGAGACGCTCCAGGCGCAGCAGCACCGGCCAGGTCGCGATGGCGATGGTCGTCGCCCAGACGATCGCGCTCAGGAACGGCCGCAGCGTCCAGGCGCTGCCCGCGAGCAGCACCCCGATGACGAGCACGAGGAGGACGACGCGGGTGATGTCGGAGGGCTGTGCCGCCTGCATGGGTGACTCCCGTGGGATGGTCTCACGCCGGCCCCTGCATGAGATGGCACAAACCGGCGTGCCCGGCCACCCCCCGCGGCTCCGTCAGTCGTCGAGGTGGATGATGCCCTGCTGCAGCGCCGTGGTCACGGCGTGCGTGCGGTCGTTGGCCTCGAGCTTGCCGATGATGCTGCGCACGTGAATCTTCACGGTGTGCTCGCTGATGTCGAGCACCTTGCCGATCTCGCGGTTGGTCAGCCCGCGCACCACGAGCCGCAACACCTCGATCTCGCGCGGCGACAGCGGCGCGTGGCCGAGCCGGGCCTGCATCCGCGCGGCGATCTCGGCCGGCACGGCGTCGCCGCCGCCGGCCACGGCGCGAATCGCCTCGAGCAGGTCGGCGCGCCGCATGTCCTTGAGCAGGTATCCGCGCGCACCGGCCTGCAACGCCCGGTGGATGTCCTCCTCACTGTCGAAGCTGGACAGCACGAGAACGCGCGCGCCGGGATCGCGCTGGCGAATCGCCGCAATCGTCTCGGGCCCGCTCATGCCCGGCAGTCGCAGGTCCATCACGACGATGTCGGGCGTGAGCTCGTGGTAGGCCGTCACCGCCTGCGGGCCATCGGCTGCCTCGCCGACCACGGCCAGGTCCGGCTGCGTCGCGATCAGCGCCGCGAGCCCTTCCCTCAGGATCGGATGGTCATCGACGACGAGAATGCGGATCGGTGTCGTCATGCGCCCATCCGCGTCGCCGCGGGCTCGATGGCCGGGTGCCGGCGATGCCACGCGCGTCGCACCCTCCCGGCCAGGCCCAACGGGACGATGAGCTCGACACGGGTACCGCGGCCGGGCGTGGAGTCGACGTGCAACCGCGCCGCCAGCTGCCGCGCCCGCTCGCGCATGCCGATGAACCCGAAGCGTGGCCGGTCGTCCCCGCCGGCGGCCTCGGCCATGCCACATCCATCGTCGGCCACGGCGACGCGCAGGGCACGGGGCGCGCCGATCAGCGTCACGTCGATGCGTGATGCATTGGCGTGCGAGATCGCGTTGGCGATGGCCTGCTGCGCGACGCGGAAGATCTGGTCCTCCAGGTCCCGCTCGAGCGCGGCCGGCCAGTCGTGCTCGTGGACCTCGAGGTGCACCTTGCCGGTGGCCAGCAGGCGGCCCGACTCGGCGAGCGCCGCCGCGAGCGGCTGGCCGTCGAGCCAGGCCGACCGCATGTTGCGCACTGAGCGACGGGCGTCGCCGAGGCACGAGTCCACGTGCGCCGAGACGCGGTCGAGCACCTGCGCCGCCCCGTCGGGGTCGCGGTGGAGCCGATGGCGGGCCGCCTCGAGCTGGAACCCGATGCCGGCGACGCCCTGCAGGAGCGTGTCGTGGATCTCGCGGGCCATCCGGTTGCGCTCGGCCTTCACCGCGCGCAGCCGCGCCAGCATCTGGCGCATGCGCACCGCATAGGTGCCCCAGGCCGCGCCGGCCAGCCCGAGCAGGCAGAGGCCCGCGAACAGCGGCGTCTGGACGAAGCGGGGCGCCACGGCGACGCGCAGGCCGGCGGGCGACTCGCTCCACACGCCTTCTTCGTTGCGGGCCATCACCTGGAACGTGTAACGCCCCGGCGGCACGTTGGTGTAGGTGGCGACGCGGCGATCGCCGGCATCGGCCCAGGTCGGCGCGAAGTCGTCGAGGCGGTGGCGGAAGCGCACCTTCTCCGGGGCCGCGAAACTCGGCGCGGTATACCGGACCTCCAGGGTGCGGCTCCCGGGCGGGATCCGCACCTCGCCTGCGACCGCGACCGCGCGGCCGTCGACGAGCACTTCCTCGAGCACGATGGGCGGCGGCACGCGCGCCGGCTCGCCGGTCGAGGGCGGCACCACCACCACGCCGCGCGTCGTCGCGAACCACAGTTCGCCGTTGCCCCGCCGCCATGCCCCCGGAGAGGCCTCGCTGGTGCCTTCCGTGCTGAGCATGCCGTCGCGAGCGCCGTAGGTGGCCAGGACCAGCGGCGCGCCACGCCCCGACGCGACCGCGTCGAGGCCGCTGCGTGACGTCCGCACGAGGCCGCGCTTGGTCGACAGCCACAGCCGATCGGCGTCGTCACCGGCCAGTGCCACGACCTCCTCGATGGCGAGGCCGTGCGCCGGCGTGAAGGCGAACGCACCCGTGTCGTCGATGCGCACCAACCCGGCCGCGGTGCCGAGCCAGAGTACGTCGCGGTGATCGAGCCAGGCGGCGTGGATGGTCGAGCCGACGGCGTGCAGCCGGCGCACCTGCCGGCGTTCGCGATCGTCGGCGCGGAACACCGACTCGCCGGCGCACACCCAGAGCCGCCGGCGCCTGTCCTCGACCACCGCGCGCACCGGCGTGCCCGGCGCCACGCCCGGCAGCGGCACCGGCACGAGGCGATCCTCGTCGCGCCGGAACAGGCCCTGCATCGTCCCCACCCAGAGCGTCCCGACGCGATCCTCGGCGACGAGGCGCACGCGGAGCGGCGCAGGCGTCCCCGGCGCCGGGACGAGGCGGACGCGGCCGGCGTCGAGCCGCGCCAGCCCCGCGTCGGTGCCCGCCCAGAGCGTCCCACGGCGATCCTCCAGCAGCGCGAAGACGCGAGCGTCCGGCAGCCCGTCGGCCGTCGAGAACGTGCGGGGTGCGCCCTCGCCGAGGCGCACCAACCCGCCGCCCCACGTCCCCACCCACATGGCACCGGCGCGATCCTCGCGCACCGCCAGCGCCACGCCGCGTGGCAGGCCGTCGGCCGTGGCGACCGTCCGGAACTGGCCGGCCCGCACGCGGTACAAGCCGGCGTTGGTGCCGACCCACAGGTTCTGCTCGCGATCCTCGCCGAGCGCCAGCGCGATCGCCTCGACGCCGGCCAGCCCGGTCGGCGTGACCCAGCGCTCGTCGTCGCGCAGTTGGCGGATGCCGGTATCGGTACCCAGCCAGACCTGGCCGTCGGCGCCGACGTGCAGCAGGCGCACGCGCTCGCGCGGTCCTACCGCAATCACGCGCGGCACCTCGCCGGCGCGGTCGACCCGCAGCAAGCCGTCCCGACTGGCCGCCCACAGGCGCCCCGCCGGATCCTCGGCGACCGAGGTGACCGGCCCGTGCGCGGCGCTGCCGACGACGATCTGCAGCGACTCGCCGTCCTCGGCGACGCGCGCCAGTCCAGCCTGCAGGCCCACCCACACCCGGTCGGCGCCATCGGTGCCTATCGCAAAGACGGACGGCCGACCGCCGTCGTGCATGCGGATCCGGCGCCAGCCCGCCGCGGTGCGACGGAAGAGGCCCGCCGCGGTTCCCGCCCACATGGTGCCGTCACGCGTCTCGAGCACGGTGCGCACGAAGGCGGCCTCCGGGTCTGCCGCCAGCGCCAGCCGCACGAAGGCGCCAGCCGCGCGTCGTTGCCAGAGCCCGCCGCCGTCGAGCGCCACCAGCAAGTGCCCATCACGCGTCACCTGCAGCGCGCGCACCGGATGCCGCGCCAGCGCCTCGTGGAAGTCGCCCTGGGCGGCCACGGGCACGAATCGGACGCCGTCGAACCGCACGAGGCCACGTTGGGTGCCGACCCACAGGAAGCCGTCGGCGTCCTGCGCGACGGCCTGCACCGAGTTGCGCGGCAGCCCATCGTCGGTCTGCCAGAGGCGCAGGCCGTACGACGCCTCCGACGACGAGGCGGCCGACGCCGGCCTCGAGGCGATGCCGGCCCCGGGCAGGCCGACGGCCAGCAAGGCCGCGAGCCACGCCCGGAGGAGCCGCACCCGTCCACGCATGGTCAGAACTGTACGCGAACGGCGAGCTGGATCGTGCGCGACAGGATGCTGTTCTGGTTCAACCGGTAGAAGCCGCCGTTGAGCCGTCCCACCAGATCCGTGTAGACGCCGCGCGGACTGAGCGACTCGCCGGCCGGCGCCGTCGGGGCGCCGGGCAGGCCCGTCGGGTCGTTGGCGAGGATCGCGTCCCACACCTCGGGCGTGAGGTTGGCGTACCGATTGGGCTGGCCGGGCAGGTTCTGCGCCAGGCTGCCGAACAGCGACGTGTTGAAGTTGGTCGTGAGGGCCTTCATGTTGAACACGTTGAAGACGTCGGCCCGGAACTGCAGCGAGCGCCCGCCCCCGAAGGGCACCGTCTTGGTGAGGCTCATGTCCAACACCTTCACCCACGGCAGGCGCGCGTCGGAGAAGTTGCGGGGGGCGCTACCGTACGTGCCGGGGTCGGGGATGACGAAGGCGCGCGGGTTGACGTAGGGCGTCGTCGCGGCGTTCTGGGGGGTCCAGGCGGGGTTGACGACGGGCACGCCGGGGACGAGGTTCGGGCGGATGGCAGCGCCGATGCCGCCGTCGCGCACCTGGTTGGCGTTGCCGAGGGCCACGGTCACCGGGTAGCCCGAGTAGAGGCGACCGAGGGCGCTCACCTGCCAGCCGCCGACGATCCAGTCCAGCACGCCCTCGCGGTCGAGGAAGCGTCGGCCACTGCCGAACGGAAGCTCCCAGATGCCGCTGAGGTTGAACACGTGCGGCGTGTCGAAGCTGGAGACGGCCCACTCGCTCGCCAGGTCGTTGGGATTCTGGATGCGCTGGATGAGGATCGCGCCCTGGTCCTGGCCCGAGAGGTTGGCGATGTCGTAGTCGATGCCGCCGCTGGTATCGTCCTCGGATCGGCTGAACGTGTAATTGAACTTGAACGCGAGCCCGCGGGAGAACCGGCGGTCGACCGAGGTGATCAGCGCGTGGTACTGCGACGTGCCACGGGTCACGTCGAGCATGGCGATGCGCCCGTCGCCCGGCCCGTTGAAGCCGGGGTAGGGCTGCGCGGTGAGCGCGTTGGCGTTGAACACGTCGATCTGGTTGACGTTGATCGTGCCGATGGAGAGGTTGGTGCCACGGCTGCCCTGGTAGCCGGCGGTCACGGTGGTGTGGCCACCGAGGTCGCGCTGCACCTGCACGCTGTAGCTCTGGACGTACGGCGTGGTGAAGTCGGTGTTGCGCGCGTAGCCGGTCTGCGCGTACCGCGCGTCCTGCCGGCCGGCGGCATTGACGTCGCCGGGGCGGATGACGCCGCCGGCGGGGATGTCGAACAGGCCGGGGTCGGGCCGGTAGAGGACGTTGTTGTAGCCGAACTGCAGCGGGATGTTGGCCTCGGGACGCGCCGCGCCGTTGAAGAAGACGTTGGACGGGTCGAAGCGCGGCGACGTGCCGTAGAGGACGTTGAAGCGGCGGAAGTCGTCGGCGCGGCTCCCGAGGTTGGGGAAGGGCGCCTTGTTGTTGCCGTAGAGCGGGACGTGCGCCAGCCCGTAGCCGCCGCTGACCACCCAGCGTTGCGCCGGCAGCCAGGAGAAGCCGAGCCGCGGCTCGAAGTCGAGGTACTGCGGTTCCACGAGGTACCGCGATCGGCCGTCAACCCCGGCGAACTCGAACACCGGCGAGGGCAGGTTCGCCGGAATGCCGGCGCGCGACGACGAGTACGGGTTGGTCTCGAGCGTGGCGAGGTCCAACGCGCCCTGCCTGTCGAACTTCTCCCAGCGCGGCGACTGGTACTGGTAGCGGACGCCCAGGTTCAGCGTGAGGTTCTCGCGCACCTTCCAGTCGTCCTGCAGGTAGGCGCCGACGTCGCGCCAGCGGTAGTAGTACGGCTGCGCGATGTTCTCGTACGCGAAGAGCGTGTTCGGCACGCCGAGCAGGAAGCTGCCGTAGGCGTCACCGGTGGCGTTGTTCTGCGCGCAGCCCGGGATCGTCCCGCCGAGCGGGTTGGCGCTGCAGTAGGCGTTGCGGGTCTGGTTGGGGCTGAAGTTCCAGCGCCCGCCGGCCTGGTAGCCGTAGCCATTGGCCGCGACGTTGAACATCCGGAGGTACGCCGCGACGCCCGCCTTGAACGTGTGCCGCCCGCGCACCAGCGTCAGGTCGTCGATCAGCGAGTAGATGTGGTTCTTCTCCTTGCCGACGTTCTGCGGCCCGTTGAGCCCCATCGACGGGAACTGGGCGCCGTTGCCGCCGTTGGGGCGCTGGAGGTCGCGGAAATCGGCCAGGCCGTACCCGAGGTAGTTCGGCGTCCCGAGGCCGGGGCCGCCGAGATCGAGCAGCGGCGTGGTGTAGTCCTTCTCGAGCAGCGGCGACGGGAAGTTGCGCGAGAAGTTGCCGTACACGTAGCTGAGGCGCAGCTCGTTGACGATCTTCGACCCGAGGGTGGCGTTCCAGGCCAGCAGGCTCTGGCTGGCGCGGGTCGTGTCGCTGACCAGGCCCTGGCGGATGGGATCGATCATGTAGCGGTCGCCGTCGCTCGGCGTGTACGTGAAGCGCCCGTACACGTTCTGCGCGTTGCCGAGACGGTGATCGACGCGCAGCGAGTAGCGGTCGTCGCGGTTCTCGGTGCGGCGGAAGTACAGGTAGTTCGCGTCGGCGTTCGGCCCCGAGGTGATGCGGTCGATGTTGGGCCGCGGCATCAGCTCGCGCAGGATCCGCTGGGCCGCCGGGTTCACCCAGCTCACGCCGTTGAGCGAGAGCAGGCGCCCGTTGCCGTCGAACATCGGGAAGTTGTCGTACTGGAAGCGCGGGTTGGTCGCGCTCTCGGGCAGCGCCGCGTTGAAGGCGGGATTGGGCCTGTACGTCAGGGTGCCGTCGGGCAGGCGGTCGAACTGGGCGTACATCTGCGGGTACGGCACCGTCGTGCCGTTCTGGAGGTACACGACGGAGTTGCGGAAGTCGCCGGCGATCTCCTCGTCGGTCGGGACGCGCGCGAAGCTCGCGCCGCTCGGGTTGGAGCGCTCCTCGCGCGTCGGCTCGTAGGAGGCGAAGAAGAAGGTGCGATTGCGGCGCACGGGGCCGCCGAGCGTCACGCCCGCCTGGTGCCGCTCGAGCGGCGGACGCGCGTCGTTGCCGAGCTGCGGCAGGCGCTGCGCGTTGAACGGCGTCGCGGTGAGCGCCTTCTCGCGATAGAACCAGTAGCCCGAGCCGCGCCACTCGTTGGTGCCGCTGCGCGTCGTCTGGTTGATGATGCCGCCGCCGGCCTGCGCGTACTGCGCCGAATAGTTGGACTGCTGGACCGAGAACTCCTGGATGGCATCGGGCGAGAACGAGACGCTGGTGCGGGCCAGGCCCACGCTCGTGGTGTTGGCGCCGTCGGCGAAGAACTGCGTGGATCCGGGACGTCCGCCGTTGACGATCAGCTCGCGGCCGGGCAGCGGCAGGTTCGTGCCCAGTTCCGACAGCTCCGACCCGGCGCTGCCCGTGGTGCCCGGCAGCGTGAGCGCGAGTTCGAGGGTGTTGCGGCCGTTGAGCGGCAGGTTCTGGATCGTCCGCTGGTCGACCGTCAGCGTGACGGCGCCCGACTCGGTGCGCAGGGTCGGGGCGGCAGCCACCACCTCCACCGACTCCTGCACGCCACCGGGGGCGAGCACGAGGTCGACCCGGGCGTCACGCGCCGTGTCGACCTTCACGCCGGTCGTCGCCGCCGCGCGGAACCCGGGCAACTCGCCCTTCACGCTGTAGTAGACCGGACGCAGCGCCGGCACCACGTACGCGCCGGCCTCGTCGGTGACGGCCACGACCTGCTGCGCCGTGCCCTCGTCGGTGACCGTGACGGTCACCCCGGGCAGCACCAGCCCGTCGCTGTCCTTCACCACGCCGCGGATCGAGCCGAAGTTCGATTGTCCCGACGCGGCCGTGACCGTGACCAGCACCACGGCCACGCACCACGCCGCCACCCGCGCGCATGCCCGCCCGGGCCATCCCGCAGTTGCCATCGGAGCCTCCAGTGCCCGACAGCATCGGGGGCACGTGGGGCCAGGCACAATCGCTCGATCGAGCTATCGGGAGGGAGATCGTCGCTCCCTCCCCCGCCCTGACGCAGACCGCCGGACAAGTCCGGCGGCGACGTCCGGTGGTGGAACGTGCTTCGTTCGGCGTTCGCTCCTCAGCGCCGCTCGACCTTCACTGGCGGCGCCGGCTTCTTCGGCAGCGCCACGGGCGTCTGCAGCTTCTTCATGACCTCGGCGACTGCCCGTTCGAGTTGCGGGTCCTTGCCTTCGATCACCGACTTCGGGTCGTTCTCGACGTCGATGTCCGGATCGACGCCGTAGCCCTCGATCACCCAGGCGCCCTTGGCGCTGGCCAGGCCCGACAGCGGCACCGACACCACGCCGCCGTCGATCAGCGGCCCGCGCGGCGAGATGCCGACGACGCCGCCCCACGACCGGCGGCCGATGAGCGGCCCGAGCCCGGCCTCGCGGAACATGTACGGGAAGATGTCGCCGTCGCTCGACGAGTTCTCGTTGAGGATCGCCGCCTTCGGCCCGATGAACACGCCGTCGGGATACGGACTGCCTTCCTCGTCCACCCGCCCGTAATTGACGCCGAGCAGCGTCCGCCGCAGGCGCTCGATGAGCATCCGCGAGACGTTGCCGCCGCCGTTGGCACGCACGTCGACGATCAGGCCTTCCTTGCGGAGCTGCGGGTAGTACCACTTGATGAACTCGCGCAGCCCGGGCGCTCCCATGTCGGGGATGTGGAGGTACCCGATGCGACCATTCGACAGCCGGTCGACGCGCGCCCGGTTGCCCTGCACCCAGTCCAGGTAGATGAGGTCACTCTCGGAAGCGATCGGGTTGAAGGTGACCTTCCTCGCGCCCTCGAGGGAGGCTGACGTGTTGACCGTGAGCTCGACGGGCCGACCCGCCTTGTTGCGGAGCAGCCGGTACGGATCCTCGTCGGCGCGGAGCGCCTCTCCGTCAATCGCCAGCACGTAGTCGCCGACCTTCACGTCGACGCCGATCTCGGTGAGCGGCGCCCGGTAGGTGGGCTCCTCGTTCTGGCCCGCGAAGATCTTCGCGAGACGGTAGCGTCCCGAGGCCTTGTCGAGTGCCAGCCTCGCGCCCGGCAACGCCACGCCCGGGCGAGGCGGCATCGTGAAGTCACCGCCCTCGATGTAGGCGTGCTGCACGGTGAGCTCCGACACCATCTCGCTGATCAGGTAGTTGAGGTCGGACCGGTGCGCGACGTGCGCGAGCCACGGCTCGTACTGCTTGCGGATGGCCACCCAGTCGAACCCGTGCATGTTGGGCACGTAGAACCAGTCGCGATACTGCCGCCACACCTCGTGGAAGATCTGCCGCCACTCCTCGGTGGGCACGCGATCGACCACGAGTCCGGCCGTCGACACGGGCTTGCGCGCGTTGGCGCCTGCCGGCGTGGCGTCGTGCAAGGTGTAGCCTCCCGGGCCGCGCACGAGGACCTTGGACCCGTCCGACGAGAGCGCATAGCCCTGCGCGTCGTCGACCAGCGTGGTCTCCTTCCGGTCCTTGAGCGAGTACAGGCGCACCGACGGCTTCCGCTCGCTCTGCCGCCCGTAGTAGAAGCCCGCGCCGACGACGTAGATCAGGTGGCCCTTCTTCGCGGTGAGCCCGACGTAGTTGTCGCCGTCGAGCGGCACGCGCGCCACACGTGAACCGAGGCCCTCGAAATCGATGGCCAGCGTCGGCGACGGGGGCGCCCCGGGCATCGGGGACGGAGCCGCGGCCGACGT
Source organism: Luteitalea sp. TBR-22 (assembly GCF_016865485.1). Taxonomy (NCBI): domain Bacteria; kingdom Pseudomonadati; phylum Acidobacteriota; class Vicinamibacteria; order Vicinamibacterales; family Vicinamibacteraceae; genus Luteitalea; species Luteitalea sp. TBR-22. The sequence goes on from NZ_AP024452.1 coordinate 4,974,962, forward strand.
CGCGCCCGCCCCGGCGACCTCGGCCTTCGGCGTCACGGCGGCGGCCTCCAGCTTCGACAGGGTGACCTCGTCGCTCTCCGGCGGGAACGGATGCTTGACGCCCTTGCGGAGGGCCAGCGCGAAGATGCCGGTGGTGCGGTTGGTCGCGAAGTTGAACTCCACCGACGAGATGAACGGCGCGTAGTCGCGATCGCTCAGGTAGAACAGGTAGTCGCCGTCGGGATCCCAGGCCGGGTTCTCGGCGTTGAACAGGCCGTCGGTCACCTGGCGGCGCTGCCCGTCGCCGGCGCTCCACACGTGCACGGCGCTCACGCCGTTGGCGCCGGTCATGCTGAAGGCGAGGTGGTTGCCGCGCGGCGACCACGTGTAGTCACGCACCTGCCCGCGCGGCGCGTCGGCCACCTCGGTCACGGCCCTGGTGTCGAACGCGTAGACGAACACCTTCCCGTCGCGGTCGCTGAACGCGATCCGCTTGCCGTCGGGAGCCCACTCCGGCTGGTAGCGCATCGTCGCGCCGTTGCTCGTGAGCTGCTCCGGCTGCCCGGAGCCGTCCTGCGCGACCGCGTACAGCTCGTCCTCGCCGCTGCGATCGGAGATGAACGCGATGCGCGACCCGTCGGGCGACCATCGCGCCCACTTGTCGTGCGCCCCCGACGACATCGTCAGGTTGCGCGTCGGCCCCTTCTCGATCGGCACGGTGAACACGTCGCCGCGCGCGACGAACAGGGCCCGCTCTCCCTTCGGCGACAGCTCGAAGTCCTCGATCTGCCCGGCCGCCGGGACGCGTGAGGGGCGTTTCCACGTGCCGTCGGTCGGCACCGTGATCGCGATCGGCGTGCTCCGTCCCGTCTTCACGTCGATCACCTGCAACTCGCCGTTCAGTTCGTAGACGATGCGCTGGCGCTTGTCGGAGCTGGGCCAGCGGACGTCCCAGGTGCGGCTGGTCGTGAGCGGCGCCACCTTCGCGGAGGCCACGTCGTAGGCGTAGAGGTTGAAGGTGCCGTCGCGGTCGGAGGTGAAGTAGATCGTGCCGTCGATCCACATCGGGTCACGGTCGGCGCGCGGGTGGTCGAGGATGCGCTTCGCGTCGTTGGACTTCAGGTCGAAGACGAACAGGTCGTTGGCCATGCCGCCGCCGTACCGCTTCTCGGGCCGGAAGTCCCGGAACAACGGCGAGTAGACGACGCGGGTGCCGTCGGGCGAGTAGTCACCGGCGCCCGACTCGGGCATCGGCAAGGGCTCGGCGGGGCCACCTGCTGCGGGCACGGTGTACAGCCGGTTGAGCCCGAGCGTCCACGAGTCGCGCATGGAGCGGAAGAGGATGTTCTTGCCGTCGGGCGTCCAGCCGTAGACCTGGTTGTCCCAGCCCCAGCGTGGCGTGAGCGGGCCACGCGCCGGGTAGTAGGTGAGCTGCCTCGGCTCGCCGCCCGTGGACGGCACCACGTAGACCTGCTCGTCGCCGTCGTACTGGCCGGTGAAGGCGATCCACTTGCCGTCGGGCGAGAACCGCGCGAACACCTCCATGCCCGGATGGGCGGTGAGTCGCGTGGCCGTGCCGCCCGCCACCGGCGCCACCCAGAGGTCGCCGGCGTACGTGAAGGCGACCCGGTCGCCATGGATGGCCGGGAAGCGGAGCAGGCGAGTCTGCGCGTGGGCCGGCGCGCTGCACGTCGACAGCGCCGCCAGAAGCACGCCGCCCGTCAGCGCCGCGCGGAACGTTCGATACACGTGGGTCACTGGACCTCCATCAGGGCCAACGCTCCGGCCGTCCCGGCGGGAGCCACTGCCGAGCATACAGGTCCTTCACCCCCTTCACCCCTTCCCCCTTCCCCCTTCACCCTTCCCCCTTCCCGCCCTGCCTTCTACCCTTCTACCCTTCTACCCTTCTTGCTTTCCCTGACCAGCAGGTACGTGAGCGGTCCGAACGAGCCGCCCACGAGCGTCAGCGCGATGAAGGGCCAGGCCGACAGGCCGCGGCCGCGCGCGTCGCCGAGCATCCACAGGCACGACAGCAGCGCCAGGATCACCAGGTCGGCGAGCACCTGTCCAGCGCCCCAGCTCTGGAAATGCGGCGCGATGAGGCCGAGGTAGCCGACGTCGAGGAGCGCCACGCCGGTAAGGGCACCGAAGAGCAGGAGCACGACGAGCAGGACGACGAGGCGTGCGGACATGAGGACCTCCGGACAGGGGACGCGCCACCCGCGGCATGCGGGACGTGCGTCGCGTCTCGCGCCGGAGTGTCGATGCGGCGCGGCCGCGCCGCAATTACGTCGGAGGTCATTGCCAGCCCGCGGCAGGCAGCCCACAATCATCGCGAACTGGAGGAAGTCGGGTGTCCGTGGTGTCGCCTGTTGCCCCGAACGTCGAGCCGGTGCCGTTCCGCGCGCTGCTCCGCACCTGGCGGCAGCGGCGTCGCCTGTCGCAGCTGGCCCTGGCGCTCGAGACGGGCGTCTCGCAGCGGCACCTGAGCTTCCTCGAGTCGGGACGTGCCGCGCCGAGTCGCGCCATGGTGCTGCAACTGGGCGAGGCCCTGGACGTGCCCCTGCGGGTCCGCAACGAGTGGCTCGTCGCGGCCGGCTTCGCGCCGATCTACCGTGCCCGCACGCTCGACGATCCGCAGATGCGGCAGGTGCACACCGCCGTCCGGTTGATGCTGGCCAACCACGAGCCGTTTCCTGCCGTCGCCATCGACCGCACCTGGACCATCCGCCTGTCCAATGCGTCGTTCGACCGCCTGGTCGATCTGGTCGGCCCCGGACTCTGGGAACGCGTCGGTGGTCCCTCACGCAACCTGATGCGGCTGTTCTTCCATCGCGAGGGCCTGCGGCCCTTTGTCGCGAACTGGCGCGAGATCGCGCCGCTCCTCTGGCAACGCGCCCAGCGGGAAGCGGCCGCCGCCGATGGCGCCGACATGCAGGCAGTGCTCGCGGAGCTGGCGCCGCACGTCGACGCGGAGACCCGGACGGCATCCGAGGACTCGTCGCTGCTGCCCGTGCTGCCGCTCGTGCTCGAGCGCGACGGCGTCCGCCTGTCCCTCTTCACGGTCATCGCGACCTTCGGCACGCCGCAGGACGTGACGACCGACGAACTGCGGGTCGAGAGCCTGTTCCCGGCCGACGAGCCGACCGCCGGCGCGCTCAGGAGTCTCGCCTCGACGGCGCACACGGACGCATGGCGTTCCTGACCGCACGCTGGGAGAGCCTCGTGCTCCTCAACTACCGCTGCCCGGCCTCGCTCCTCGCGCCGCTCGTGCCTCGCGGGACGATCCTCGACACCTTGGACGGCGAGGCGCTCGTCAGCCTGGTCGGGTTCATGTTCGCCGACACTCGCCTGCTCGGCCTGCCCGTGCCCTTCCATCGCACGTTCGAGGAGGTCAACCTCCGGTTCTACGTGCGCCGCGAAGGGCGGGAGGTCCGTCGCGCGGTGGTATTCGTGCGGGAGCTCGTGCCGCGTGCCGCGATCGCGACGGTCGCCCGCGTCGTGTACAACGAGCCCTACCTGGCGGTGCCGATGCGGCACGACGTCGCCCTCGCCCCGGACACGGGCGGCACGGTGCGGTACGGCTGGCGCCACGGCGGGGCCGACTTCGAGATCGGCGCGACGGCGAGTGGCGCGGCGGCGCCGCTCGTGCCTGGCTCGGAGGCCGAGTTCATCACCGAGCATTACTGGGGCTACACGCGGCAGCGCGATGGCCGCACGCTGGAGTACCAGGTGGAGCATCCCTCGTGGCGCGTCTGGACCGCCGAGCGCAGCTGGTTCACAGGCCCGGCCGGGTCACTGTACGGCCCGGCCTTCGCCGGTGTGCTCGCGCAGCCCCCGCGTTCGGCCTTCATTGCCGTCGGCTCCGCCATTGAAGTCCACAGGGGCCGCCTCCTCCCCTGAGGGGCCTGGCCGGCTCGCTCACCCGGCGGGCTCTCTGGTCGCGACCTCCTTGCCAAGCTCGAGCGCGGCGATTAGACTTCGACGGCCCTCCAAGGCAGGTCGTGTCCGCCCGTCGTCTCGGGCACAGGAGTCGTCGTGTCGTTCTCGCTCAGGTTTCGGTTCGTCGCTCAGCTGGGAGCGGCCTTCCTCATGGCGCTTGGCGTCGTCCAGGGCACCTCCGCCCAGCAGCCGCTCGGGACCGCCTTCACCTACCAGGGGCGCCTCACCGATGCCGGCGCGCCTGCCACGGGCAGCTACGACTTCGAGATGCGGCTGTTCGGTTCGCCGACAGAGGGCGTGCAGGTCGGTCCGACGCTGACGCTCGACGACGTCGCCGTGGCCGCCGGGGCCTTTACGGTGCAGCTGGATTTCGGGAGTGCGCCGTTCGGGACCGATCGCCGCTGGCTGCAGATGGCCGTCCGGCCGGGCGCCAGCACGGGAACGTTCACGCCGCTCACGCCGCGACAGGAGCTCACCCCCACACCGACCGCGCTCGTCGCCACCCGGGCCAACACGGTCGCAGCCGGCGCCGTCGGCGCCGCGGCCATCGACCCGGCGACCGTGCAGGCGCGCATCACCGGCCAGTGCGCCGCGGGCAGCAGCATCCGTCAGGTCAACGCCGACGGCAGCGTCGTGTGCCAGTCCGATCTCGTGGGCGGCGGCACCGTGTCGGCCGTCACGGCCGGCGCCGGCCTCACCGGCGGCACGATCACCACGGCTGGCACGATTGGCATCGCGCCCGGCGGAATCACCGGCGCGATGGTCGCGTCGGGCGCCATCGGCCTCGCGCAGATCGATGCGTCGCAGGTACAGGCCCGCGTCGCCGCGAGTTGCGCCAATGGCACCTTCCTCCGTGCCATCGCCGCCAACGGCACGCCCGACTGCGCCGCCCTGCCGACGCCGCCGAAGACCGGCGTCGTGATTGCCGCCGAGGGGCGCGTCGCGACCATCGCGCGCAACGACGGCACGGCGACGTGGGTCGCCCAGGCCGGCCCCAACAGCTGGCGCCCGAGCGTGAAGCGCTGCCTGAACACGCCCTGTCAAGGTGTGGTGTCGGGATTCACCGCCATATCCGGCGGCCCGAGCGGCACCCCACAGCACTTCTCCCTGGCGATGACACAGTCGGGGCTGCCGATGGTGGCCTACAGTACGTTCCTCAGCAGCACCCCGTTGGAGAGCACGCTGGTGCTCGAGCGCTGTTTCGAACCGACCTGCACTGGCATCGAAGGAGACGTGATTCGATCGAGTCCGAGCAATCGGGTCGGCCTGTTCTCGGCGCTGGTGTCCGGGGCCGATGGGCTCCCCGTGGTGCTCTATTCGCTGCACAACGGCAACATCCCCCTGGCATTCGAAGGGCTGAGACTCGGCCGCTGCACGAACAACACGTGCAACGCCTTCACCACCACGTCGATCACGCCGGTGGGCGTCGCACGGCCAGAGTTCGCGCTGGTCATCTCCGGCGGCGTGCCGGTGGGCGTGTTCATCGATGGCATGGAGGTGCGCGCGTTCTCCTGCGCGGCGGCGGACTGCGCCTCCCTGGTCACGAGCGACGTGACCTTCGAGGAGCGATCGGCGCGGTTTCCGTCCATGGCCGTCGGCGCCAACGGGCGTCCGGTCGTGGCCTTCGGCAGCGACGGCGGGCTGAAGCTCGCGCGCTGCCGCGACGCCGTGTGTAACCGGTCGGATGCGCCCGTGGTGCTCGACGCGACCGCCACGGGACCCGAAGTGACGTCGGCCGTCGCCGTGACCGCCGACGGGCGGCCCGTCATCGCCTACCTGAAGGACTTCACGATCAACCTGATCAGCTGCGGCAACGCGACGTGCACGAGCGGGAACGTGCAGACGACGATCGACGCCGCGCGGACCGATACGTCGGACCTCCTGTCCTTCCAGTTGGAGGGACTGGCGCTGCCCAGTCGCCCCGGCCTCGTGCTGAACGGGAGCCTGCCCGTGGTGACCTACCCGGACATGGCGACCGGTCACGTCAAGACGGCCTCGTGCACCACCGACACCTGCCGCTGATCCCGTGTCATCCACCACCATGGGGACGCGCGGCACCACCCTCCGGACCTGGCTTGCCGCCGCAGTGTGCGTGGCCGCGGGCGCCGGCGCGGCACAGGCGCAGCCCTACGCCGTGCGCGAAGGCTCGGTCACGGGTGGCGGCGGCACCTCCAGCGGCGGCGGCTTCACTGCGTACGGCGCGCTGGCCCCGACCGCGTCGAACGCGTCGTCGGGTGGCGGCTTCACGGTCGAGGGCGGACCGCTCACCGACCCGGCCATCGTCCTGGCGCCGCCCACCATCACGACCATCCTTCCGCAGCAGACGACGGCCAGCGTCGCGGTGCAGGTGACGTTCATCATCGGCGACGCCGAGACACCCCCCACCGCCCTCACGCTCCAGGCGAGCGCGGACGCCCCCGCGCTGGTCCCTCCCACCGGACTGGCCCTGACCGGCACGGGGACGAGCCGCACGCTCACCATCACGCCGCTTGCGGGGCAGTCAGGCAGCACGCGCATCACCGTGACGGTGACCGACGGCGACGGCCTGAAGGCGAGCACGACCTTCACGCTCGACGTCGCCGCGCCGCCGACCTACACGTCGTTTCTCGCCGAGGGCGCCACGTCGTCGTTCTTCGACACGCGCCTGGCCATCCTCAACCCCGGCGACGCGGACACGATGGCGTCGCTCTCGTTCCTGAGGAACGGTCAGCCGCCCGTGCCGCTCGGCGTGGCCGTGCCGGCGAGGACACGGGTGACGATCTGGCCAAAGACGCTGCCGGCCCTGGCCGAGGCGGAGTTCTCGACGGTGGTCACCTCCGACGTGCCGCTGGTGGTCGATCGGACGATGACGTGGGGAGCCGGCAACTACGGCGCCCACGCCGAAACGGCAACGTCGTCGCCCTCGGCGGTGTGGTACCTGGCCGAAGGCGCCACGCACAACGGCTTCGCGCTGTTCTACCTGCTCCAGAACCCGTCGGACGCCGCCACGTCTGTCCGCGTGCGCTACCTGCGCGCTGCCGGAGGTCCACTCGAGAAGGTGTACCCGCTGCCGGCGCGCTCCCGTACCAACATCTGGGTCAACGTGGAGGAGTTCCCGGGACTCGGCAAGGCCCTGGCCGCCGCAGAGGTCAGCGCGGTAATCGAGTCGCTCGACGCCACGCCGTTCATCGTCGAGCGGGCGATGTACCGGTCCACGCCCGAGCGTACCTTCGACGCCGGGCACGAGTCGATGGCCGTGCCCGCGCCCGCCACGCGCTGGTTCCTGGCCGAGGGCGCCACCGGCCCGTACTTCGATGAGTTCGTGCTGATCGCCAACCCGACGAGCATCGACGCCACCGTCGAACTCACGTACCTGCTCGACACGGGCCAGAGCTACGGCAAGACCATCACGGCGCCGGCCAATGCGCGGACCACCGTGTGGGTCGACAACGAGACGTTCCCCGGCATCCCGGGCACGCCCCTGGGCAACGTCGCCGTGTCGACGACAGTGGCGTCGACCAACGGTGTTCCGCTGGTGGTGGAGCGGGCGATGTGGTGGCCCGGCGACTCCACGTCGTGGCAGGAGGCGCACAACTCGAGCGGGGCCGTCCACACGGGTACGCTGTGGGCACTGGCCGAGGGCGAGACCGGTGGCCCCAACGCCACCGAGACGTACGTGCTGGTCGCCAACACGTCGGCCACGGCAGGCACGGCGCGCGTCACCGTGCTGTTCGAGGACGGCACACCTGCGGTCACGGGGAACTTCCCTCTGGCGCCGCGGAGTCGCACCGACGTGGTGCCCGCCGTGCACTTCCCGGCCACCGCCGGCAAGCGCTTCAGCATGCTCGTCGAGAGCATCGGCGACACGCCGGCGCAGATCGTCGTCGAGCGCGCGATGTACAGCAACGCGGGCGGCGTGACGTGGGCGGCCGGCACCAACGCGCTGGCCACGCGACTCCGCTAGCCGTGCCGGCCCCGGCGCCGTCCACCAGTGGTCGCCATCGGCCAGTTGACGCGCGACGACGCGAGGCATAGCCTCGCCTCCACAACACGCGCCACGCCGTCAGTCGCGGCCTTGTGCCCCGGAGACCCTGCATGTCCGCACTCTTCTCGCCTCGCGGCCCTCGTCGGCTCGCCCGTGCGTCCTCCATCGTCCTGACGGCCGCGGTCGTGGCACTCGTCGGCATCACGACGCGCGCCCAGCAGGCGCCCATCGCGATCACGCTCGATGCCGCCAGGCCAGGGCCGACGCTGAACCGGCACTTGTTCGGGCAGTTCGCCGAGCACCTCGGCAAGGGCATCTACGAAGGCATCTGGGTCGGCCCCGACTCCTCGATCCCGAACACGCGCGGCATCCGCAACGACGTGGTGGCGGCGTTGAAGGCACTGAAGGTGCCCAACGTGCGCTGGCCGGGCGGCTGCTTCGCCGACGAGTACCACTGGCGCAAGGGCATCGGTCCGCTGAAGGATCGTCCGGTGACGCTGAACCCGAACTGGGGCGGCGTCACCGAGCCGAACACGTTCGGCACCCACGAGTTCCTCGACTTCGTGGAACAGATCGGCGCCGATCCCTACCTGTCGGTCAACGTCGGGTCCGGCACCCCCGCCGAGGCCGCCGACTGGCTCGAGTACCTCACCACCGACCAGCAGACGGCGCTGGCCAGGGAGCGCGCCGCCAACGGCCACCCGGCGCCCTACCGCATTCCGATTCTGGGCATCGGCAACGAGAGCTGGGATTGCGGCGGCAACATGTCGCCCGAGTACTACACGAGCCAGCTGCGCGTGTTCAGCCGCTTCGTGCGCAACTTCAACCCGAAGCAGCAGGGCGACGACCGGATGCTGAAGATCGCCGTCGGCCCGGGCGGTGGCGAGCCGCGGTTCGCCGAGTGGACCGAGACGGTGATGAAGTCATGGAAGGGCCGCCAGTGGAGCTGGGACCACATGGACGGCCTCTCGCTGCACAACTACACCGTGGTGCGCTTCCCCGCGTCGTACAAGTCCGTGGGCTTCGGCGAGCAGGAGTACGCCGAGATCCTCCAGGACACGCTGAAGATGGACCGCCTCATCCGCGAGCACTCGGCGATCATGGACAAGTACGATCCCGAGAAGAAGGTGGCCCTCGTGGTCGACGAGTGGGGCGCGTGGTACGCCCAGCTCCCGGGCACGACGCCGGGCTTCCTGGCGCAGCAGAACAGCGTGCGCGACGCGATCATCGTGGCCCTCAACATCAACACGTTCGCCCGCTATGCCGACCGCGTGCGGATGGCCAACATCGCGCAGATGATCAACGTGCTGCAGGCGATGATCCTCACCGACGGCCCGAAGATGGTGTTGACGCCGACCTACCACGCGTTCCGCATGTACGTGCCCTTCCAGGGCGCCTCCGTGGTGCCGATGACCTTCGACGCGGGCCGCTACGTGAAGGGCAGCATCTCACTGCCACGCGTCGATGCCATGGCCGCGAAGGACGCGTCTGGCACGCTGTGGATCTCGCTCACCAACGTGGATCCCAACCAGCCGGCCGAGATCGACACCACCGTGAACGGGCTCGCGGCGCGCTCGGCGTCCGGCGAGGTGCTGACCGGCCCGGCCATCGACAGCGTCAACACCTTCGAGGCGCCGCAGGCGGTGACGCCGAAGCCGATCGCCGTGCGATTGCAGGGCAACCGGCTGTCGGTCACGCTGCCGCCGAAGTCCCTCACCGTGGTGGCGGTGCGCCCGTGAGGCGACCGGCGTGCACGCGCCTGCTCGGCGCCGCGGCTGTCGCCGTCACGGCGACCGTCGCCGCCGCCCAGGTGCAGACCGAGGTGCCGCCACCCGTCGCGGGCGCCAGGCCCGCCATCGTCGAGCGCATCAAGGTGCATGGCGCGTCGCTCGAGGGCAACCTCGAGGGCAACGCCGCCGACCGCGACGTGCTGGTGTTCCTGCCTCCGAGCTACGCGAAGGAACGGACGCGCCGGTACGCCACCGTCTACGCGCTGCACGGCTACTCGATCGGCGCCGAGCAGTGGATTGGCGAGATCCACGCGCCGCAGACCATCGAGGGCGCCTTCGCGCAGGGCGCCGCGGAGATGATCGTGGTGGTGCCCGATTCGAAGACGCGACACAACGGCTCGATGTACTCGAGCTCGGTCACCGTGGGCGACTTCGAGCGCTTCGTCGCGAAGGACCTGGTCGCCTACGTGGACGCCCACTACCGGACGCGAGTCGATCGGAGGAGCCGCGGCCTGGTCGGCCACTCGATGGGCGGCTACGGCGCGACGCGCATCGGGATGAAGCATGCAGACGTGTTCGGCAGCCTCTACATCATGAGCCCGTGCTGCCTGTCACCTCGCGGGCCGGGACAGCCCAACAGCGACCTCGAGAAGACGGTGGCTGCCGCGAAGGGCTTCGAGGATGTCGCGACGCTTCCCTTCCCGATGCGGGCGCAGTTGGCCGCGGCCGCCGCGTGGGCGCCGAACCCGAAGAACCCGCCGTTCTACCTCGACCTGCCCACGAAGGACGGCGTGCCCCGCCCCGACGTGCTCGCCAGGTTCGCCGCCAACGCGCCCCTGGCTTTCGTGGACCAGTGGACCGGCAACCTGAAGCGCCACGCCGGCATCGCCATCGACGTCGGCGACAAGGATGGACTCAAGACGGACGCGACCGCCCTGCACGACGCGCTCGACAGGTACGGCATCGCGAACACGTTCGAGATCTACCCGGGCACGCACACCAGCGGCGTCGCCGTGCGCTTCCAACAGCACGTGCTGCCGTTCTTCAGCCGCACGCTGTGCAACGCCGACCGGTGCCGCTGACCGGCTGACTCGATCCCGACCTCCGGCGGGGGGACCCTGGTCGGAGCGGACGTGCGGTCGGACGCGGCCCGCCGTTTCTGCAGGGAGGGCTTGCACAATCCGATGCGCGCCCTCCGGAGGTGCACATGCCCGTGATGCCAGCCATCGGCCTGATGGCCCTGCTTGCGCTCGCCCAGCCTGCCGACGAGCTCACTCGCCTGCGCCAGCAGGCGGCCACGTTCATGGCCGACGGTTCTCCGGCCAGGGCGGTGCCCTTGCTCGAACGGGCGGTCGCTGCACGCCCGGACGCGGCCGACCTGCGCATGGAGCTGGCCGAAGCGCTCTACAGCGCCGGGGCCGCGGCCGCCGCCAGCGGCGACAAGGCCGGCGCCATCCGGCACTGGCAGGCCGCCGAGGGGCACTTCAAGCAGGTCGCGCTGCTGTCTCCGGGGATGAAGGAGCTCGTCGACATGCGATTGCTGCTGCTGTACGACGGCGACCGCCTCGCGCGCCCCCGCGACGCCGAGCCGCTCCTCCGTGCACAGATCGCCCGGGAGCCATCGATGGCGCTGTACCACGTGATGCTGGCGCGGGCGCTGAAGGATCAGCAGCGCCTCGGGGCGTGCGCCAACGTGCTCGCCGCCGCCGGGAAGCAGGTCGCCGACGCCGACGGCATGTTGCTGGCGATGACGACGGCTGACCTGGTGGCGCAGACGCCCATATTCGGTCGCGCCGACCAACGGCGCCTGCTCGAGATGGTGGCGGCGCTGGCCGACAAGGAGATTGCGCTCAATGGCGACAGGAAGCGCGACGCGCTTCAGGCGAAGGCCGGGGCGTACCTCCTGCTGGCCGAGCGCGTGGCCACGACCGACGCCGAACGCGCCGCCTACAAGCAGAAGGGCGATGCCGCGTTCGACGAGTTCCACGCCCTCGCCCCGGCACGCACGGGCGATGGCGATCCGGCCACGGCGTCAGCCGCCGCGCGTGAGGCGCGCCTCACCGCCATCATGACGCTCGGCGACGCGCTGCGCGGCCATCTCGCGGCCGGACGTACGACGGAAGCGACGGCGCTGGTCGACCAGGGCACGCGCATTTATGGCGCCAACACGGAGTTCTGGCTCGCGGTGAGCGGCGCCTACCACGCCGCCGGCGACATCGACCGGGCCATCGGCGTCCTCGTGAAGGCCGTGGGCCTCGAGCCACGCAATCCCGAGCGGCACCACGCGCTCGCGACCGCCCACTTCGATGCCGCGACCCGGAACAAGGCCCTGCCGCCGGCTGACCAGGCGCGACACCTCACCGAGAGCCTGAAGGCCGTGGATGCCGCACTGGCGCTCGACGATGCCTACATGGAAGCGCACGTCTATCGCGCCCTCGTGCTCAAGGCGCAGTCGACGAGGGAGACCGACCCGGCGCGCAAGAAGGCCCTGCAGTCGCAGGCCGACGCGGCGATGGCGCGCGCGCAGGCCATCCGCGCCGCTCGCACCAGGGGAGCCGACTGAGTCGCCGCGGGTGCGACCCGCCGACGCAGCAGTCCGCTCGCGCAAGGGCGCGGGGCGAGGCCGTCACCACGCCCGCTCGCGGATCTCCCGGCGTACCTCGCGGCGGGCCTCGCGGCGCTCCCGCGCGATCTCGCGGGCCCCTTCGCACGCTGGCTCACACGGCTGCCCGACGGCCTCGCCGTCCGGGCCCGCGCCTGCGAGGTCACTCGCCGAGGCTGGTGCCGGCGAGCACGATCGCCCCGGTTGGTGCCGGCGACCCGCCATCGGGCTCGACCGAGACCGCCATGCCCTTCGGGCTCGGCACGCCCGGCGGCGAGTCGATGACCACGGTCGCACCGCCAGACGCGTCCACCGTGAACACGCCCGCGCTCACTGGCGCGCCCTCGGCGAGCAACCAGAGCTGGTACGTGCGGCCGCGCGGCAACCCGGGCAAACCGGTGGCGTTGAGCACGAGTCCGCGGGCGCGGCTCCAGAACGCCCGGGCGCGGGCGGCTGGCGCCGGTGCTTGCCCCGCCAGGTCGACCCGCCGCAGGTCGGGCGCGCCGAGCACCGACCTGCCGACCTCGGCCCGCGCGAGCAGCGCCTGTGTCCGCCGGGCTTCCGCCTCTGCCCGCACCAGTCGCGCCTGCGCGTCGCCGAGGCGCGCTTCGAGTGCGGCGACGCGCGTACGCAGGTGCGTCGCGTAGGCGCCGAGGCCGAGCGCCGCCACGATCGCCGCGGCGGCAAGGGCCGGCCAGACGGTCCAACGCGTCGACACGGCGGGGGCGGGTCTGGCGCCCGGCCTGCTGCCGGCGTCGGCGATGGCCAGGACGCGCGCGCGCAGCGCCGGCGGCGGCTCGATCTGCGGCGCGGCCAGCGCCAGCGCGCCAACTGCCTCCTGCAACGCCTCGAACTCCTGGCGCGCGTCGGCGCTCTCGGCAATCCAGGCGCGCACGGCGTCCCGCTCCTCGGCCGGCAATGTCCCGAGCGCGTATGCCGCGAGCGCCTCGTATCGCGGATCCGACGATGCGGGTGTCGTCATGCGAGGGCCTCGCCGATCGCTGCACGCAGGCGCAGGAGACCGAGCCTGATGCGGGTCTTCACCGTGCCGAGCGGCTGCTCGAGTCGAGCCGCCACCTCGGCGTGCGTGAGCCCCTCGTAGAACGCGAGCTCGATTGCCGTGCGCTGCACGAGGGGCAGGTCGTCGAGGGCCGTGCGCACTGCCTGCACCTGCTCGGCACCGAGCAACTGCCAATCGAAGGGGATCGTCGCGTCCGGCAGGTTGCGCACCACCGACTCGCCGTCGCCGTCGAGCGGCGGCAGCCCGCGCCGGTGGCGCAGCCGGTCGATCGACCGGCTCCGGGTCATCATCAGCAGCCACGCGACCACCGGCCCGCGGGTCGACTCGTAGCGTGCCGCCTGCCGCCACGCCTGCACGAACACGTCCTGTACCACCTCCTCGGCCTCGGACTGATCGCGCACGATGCGCAGGGCCAGCGAGAACGACGCGCGCCCATGCCGGTCGTACAACTCGGCCAGCCCGGCGCCATCACCCTCGGCGATGCGCCGCAACGCCGCGAGGTCGGCGTGCTGGGCCACCGCGTCGACAGCCACCGCTGCCATGGCGAGGAGCCACATCAGCCGACCCTCCTGTTTCTACGCACGAGGGTCGAGTGTAGATGCAATCGCGTCGTCGCCCCAGCGTACCTCAGGCGTAGCCCCCACACATCCAGGCGCCGTCCGCCTGCGTAGTCCCGATTGATGACGCCAGTGTCATCCACCGGACTGGAGCATGCAGACATGAAGCTGGAGCACCTCGAGCGACTCGTCGACGATGGCGTGAGCCGGCGGGCCTTCGCACGCACGATGATGCGGGGCGCCGCAGGCGTGGGCGGCGTACTGGCGCTCGGTAGCGCAGAGGAGGCCGCGGCCCAGGGCCTGACCGACGTGGACATCCTGAACTTCGCGCTGAACCTCGAGTACCTCGAGGCGGAGTTCTACACGGTGGCCGTGACCGGGCGGCGCATCGCCGACATCGGCCTGGGGGTCAGCGGACGCGGTCGTGGCGGCGACACGGTCGGCGGCAGTCGCGTCGCCATGCCCGACCGGCTCATGACGGTAGCCCAGCAGATTGCGCTCGACGAGCAGGTGCACGTCGCCTTCCTGCGCGAGGCCCTTGGCAGCGCTGCGGTCGCCAAGCCGGCCATCAACCTGAACGCCCTCGGCGTCGGGTTCAACGACGTCAAGGAGTTCTTCACCGTCGCACGTGCCTTCGAGGATCTCGGGGTCAGCGCGTACGGGGGCGCCGCCAACCTGATCCGCGACCGCAGCATCCTCCAGGCCGCCGCCCAGATCGGCCTGACCGAGGCGCAGCACGCCGGCGTGATCCGGTTGTTGGTGAGCGACCTCGGCCTGATGCCGGCGATGGTCGATCAGTTCGACGTGCCGACGCTGATGTCGCCGAGCGGCCGATTGTTCCAGGTCGATGGCCAGGGGCGGTCGACGATCCGGACTGCCGGGCAGGTACTGGCCGTGGCCTACGGCTCGGCGACGGCGGGCACGCGGGCGGGCGCCTTCTTCCCGGACGGCGTCAACGGCGTGATCGCCAGCGTCTAGCGTGCGGCCTGCACGAGGTGTCGGGCGACGGCGACGAGTGCGGAGGTCGACGTCGGGCCATGCGCACCGACGCCAACCCTGAAGCGGCGACGTGAGTCGGGCCGGCGGCCCTGCGGGAGCAGGGCATGCCGGACCCTCACGTCACCGACATCACGGCACAGCGGCGCAGGACCGCCTTTGGTCAGTTGCGCGCGCCTTCCTGGGCGAGGGCCGGGGCCGACGCGTCATTGCTGGCGCCAGCCTGCGACCGCGTGTTCTAGTAGCGGCATGCTGGGCAGACGCGAGGCATGCGGGGCGCTGTGGTTGGCGCTGGTCGCGACACGGGTCGGGGCGGCCCCATCGGTGTCGACGGTCATCGGCACGGGCACGCCGGGGCTCTCCGATCGCCAGGTCGCCAATCCCTATGGCCTCGCCATCGGCCCCGACGGCGCTCTCCACTTCTGCGACCTCGACAACCAGCGCATCCGCCGGCTCGACCTGCGCACCGGCCGCACGACGACGGTGGCGGGCAACGGATCCCGAGGGTACGCGGGCGACGGCGGCGCGGCGACCGCCGCGGCCCTGAACATGCCGCACGAGATCCAGTTCGACGCGCAAGGCGACCTGTACATCGTCGAGCGCGACAACCACGTCGTGCGGAAGGTGGACGCACGCTCCGGCATCATCTCGACCGTGGCCGGGACGGGGGTTCCGGGTTTCTCCGGCGATGGCGGACCGGCGAGCGCCGCCCACTTGCGCGCGCCGCACAGCATCGTCGTCCATCCGGACGGGCGCAGCCTGCTCGTGTGCGACATCGGCAACCACCGGATCCGGCGCGTCGAGTTCGCCACCGGGCGCATCGACACGATCGGCGGCACTGGCGACAAGGCGCCCACGCCCGACGGCGCGCCACTGCGCGGCACGCCGCTGAACGGGCCCCGGGCGATGGCCTTCGACCCACGTGGCGACCTGTACCTGGCGCTGCGCGAGGGCAACGCGATCTATCGCGTCGATGCGCAATCGTCGACGGTGCACCACGTGGCAGGCACCGGCGCGCAGGGGTACACCGGCGACGGCGGGCCGGCGCGGCGCGCGACGCTCGGCGGCCCCAAGGGCCTGGCCTTGTCACGCGGCGTGCTGTACGTGGCCGACACGGAGAATCACGTGGTGCGCGCCATCGACCTGGCGTCTGGCACCATCCGCACTGCACTCGGCACCGGGCGGGCCGGCGACGGACCCGGACCGGAGCCGCACCGGTGTGCGCTCAATCGTCCGCATGGCCTGCTCGCCGACGGGCAGGGTCGGCTGTACGTCGGCGACAGCGAAGCACACCGCATCAGGGTCCTGACCGCATGACCGCCTACACCTACGTGGACACACCCGCCCTGCTCGAGGCCGCCGTCCGGCGCCTTGCCGCCTCGCCGATCCTGGGCGTGGACACGGAGGCGGCCGGCTACCACCGGTATCGCGATTCGCTCTCGCTGGTGCAGATCTCCTCGCGCGAGGAGACGGTGCTCATCGACCCGCTCGCGGTGCCCGACCTCGCGCCACTCGCGGCGTTGTTCTCCAACGGCGCGATCGAGAAGGTGTTCCACGACGCGGACTTCGACCTCCGCATCCTCGATCGCGATCCGGGGCTGTCCATCGATCGGCTGTTCGACACGCAGATTGCCGCGATGTGCCTGGGCATGCGCGCGCTGGGACTCGGCGCGGTGCTCCAGGCCTGCCTGGGCATCGAACTGGAGAAGGCCTTCCAGCGCGCCGACTGGGCGGAGCGGCCGCTCAGCGAGGGCATGAAGGCCTATGCGGCCGCCGACACGGCGCACCTGCCGGCACTGCGCGACGCGCTCCGCGAGCGGCTCGTCGAGGCCGGTCGGCTCGCCTGGGCCGAGGAGGAGTTCGAGCGGCGCGCGCAGACGCGGTGGACGCCTCCCGACACCACCGACGCGTTCCTGCGCGTCAAGGGAGCGCACGCGCTCACGCGCCGGGCGCTGGCCGTCCTGCGCGAGGTGCATGCGTGGCGGGAGTCGGTGGCGGCCGAGCGGGACCAGCCGCCGGCACGGGTCGTCGGCAACGAGGTGCTGCTGCAGATCGCACGCGACGCGCCGACGACGACAGCGGCGTTGCGCGGCATCCGGGGCCTCTCGCCGGGGCTGGTGGACCGGCGCGGCGCGGCGATGCTGGCGGCGATCGCCAGGGGGCTCGCGGTGCCGGACGCCGATCTCCCGCGCTACCCGCGGCAGGAGCGCTGGGAACGCGACCCCGTGCTCGAGGCCCGCGGCGAGCGGCTGCGCGAGGCGCGCAATCGCGTCGCCGCGGCGCTGGACGTCGACCCGGGGTTCCTGGCCTCGCGTGCCGCGCTCGACGACATCGCGCGCCTGGACCCCGCGTCGCTCGACGACCTGGCCGCGATCCCCGGGCTGCGCCGCTGGCAGTCCGAGGCCCTCGGCGAGGCGATCGTCGGCGTGCTCCGCGCCGAGCAGCCGTAGAGGCGCTGGCCGGAGCACCGCCGACGGGAACGGCGACCTACCTGGCCAGCGGCACTTCCGCGGCGATCCGCAGGTCGACGATCTTGTTGAGCGACATCTCCGCCTGGTACCACCGCCCCACCTTGACCGGCGGCAGGATCTTGCGGAACTCGCCGATGTACTTCTTCACCAGCGCGAGACGCTGTTCCTCGAGGGCCAGGGCCCGGTCGGTGAGCTCGATGGCCTTGGCATCGGTGAGCGAGCCGTAATTGGCCGCGTAATCCTTGATGCCGGCGAAGCGCTGCTCGCCGATCTTGCCGAGCTCGGCCTCGTACTGCTTGTAGACGGGCCAGAACGCCGCCGCCTGCGTGGCGTCGAGTTCGAGGGCCGCGCCGATGATCTGCACCTTCTGCTGCTGCACGCCGGACCGCACGAGCTGCACGTATTCGTCGATGTTCTTCGGCGCCGCCTGAGGCGTCGTCTGCGCACCCGCCGCGCCGGCCGCGGTCACCAGCATTCCAAGCACCAGCCACGTCATTCGCATGTGGGATCTGCTCCTTCGATTGGAAACGGCAGCATGCAGGGGGCGCGAGCCCCCCGACGCCGCGACGACAACGCCCTGCGCCGCACTGGTGCGGCCGCAGGGCGGATGGCAACCCGGGCCCGTTGTGCACGGCGAGGCCGCCCCACGGTCCCGGACAGGTATCAGAAGCGGAAGCCGACGGTGATCGGGAAGTACGACGCCTTGGTCGAGTAGGTCTGGCCGCCGGGCGCCTGGATGTCCTCGCCGAACACGTAGTGGTAGCGGGCCTCGACGTAGAACGCGCCGAAGTTCACGCCGCCGCCGACGTTCACGCCGAAGTCGGTGGCCGTGCGATCGCCGACGATGGCGTCGGTGGCGACCGGCGTCGGGTAGCACACGTACCAGTAGGGATCGCAGACCGTGATGATGCCGGTCGAGGGCGTGGTGAGCTGCACCTTGCGCCAGTAGATGCCGGGGCCCGCGAGCAGGTAGCCGCGCACGCCGCTGGTGCCGCCGGCCCGCAGCACCACGTTGAAGTCGACCACGTTCATCTGCTGGTTGCTCTCGATCAGGATGCGATCGGTGCCGGGCGAGGGGGCCACGTTGTTGAACACGCGCTCGGGACCGTTGAACCGGTGGAACTGGTACTCGGCCTGCAGCCCCACGACCTCGTTGGTGTTGAAGGTCAGGCCGGCCGCGAAGTTCCAGCCGGTGTCGAACGAGTTGCCGACGTCGCCCACGGGGAACGAGACGCCGCCCCCGAAGTTGATCTGGACGGGCTTGTCCTGCGCCTGCGCGGCGAAGGGGATCGCGAGCGCGATCACGGTGGAAAGGATGAGGGTGCGTGACATGTCAAATCTCCGGAGATGAATGAGGCAGCGTAGTGCCGCGGTGGGCTGAACGCCCTGGCGTCGGCGGGAAGGAAAGGCCGCCGCCAACTCAGCATTATAGCGGCCGCCGACTCCACGACCGCACGAGAATCGCGCGCCACCGAAAGGCGGCGCGCGCCCATGGTGGTCAGCGCGCGCTGTCGGCAGCGACAACGCGCTGCCAGGTCGCATCCGGGTCGAAGGCCGTGATGGCCGGCGCCGCGGCGGCCGTGTCCAGTCCGAGGTCCTTCTCGTACACCACGCCGTCCTGGTTGACGATGAACGTGGTGATGCCGGTCTCGCCGTACCGCGCCGGCCACGCCACGAGCGCAAAGCCGCCCGACATCACGCCGTCCACCACGTACGACTTCGCGCCGCCGGACGCCTTCGGCCCCTGCTTCTCGAGGATGCGGAAGTGATAGCCGTAGAACGGCACCGGACCCGTTTCGGCGTTGCCCACCGGCCGTCCCTCGGCCGCCGCGGCGGCCGCCAGTTCACCGAGCGGACTGCGCGGCTGTCCCGGGGCGGCGGGCCAGTACAACCCGTCCTGCATGCCGCGGCTGCTGGCGACGCGCCGCGCGTAGAGCCCGGCCGGCCGGCCGTCGTGCCCGCGTCGCGCGTAGGCACGCTGCGCCGTCACGTACGCGTGCACGATCCTGATGGCGGCCAGTTCGTTGCGGCCGATGCGGCGCGTCAGCACCTCCTCCTTGCCCGCCTCGGCATCGAATACCCACCCGGCCCCGGTCTTCACGATCGGCACGGGGAACGGCCAGGCCTCCCGGCCGACCACCAGCTCCCGGCGGTCGTCTGCCGGCCGCTCGAGCCGCCAACCCTCCGCCATCGCGGCGAGGAACACGTCGCGGTTCTGCCGCGCCGTCGCGGCATCGCTCGAGGCCGCCAGGTCGCGCCCGGCGCCGCCGAGCAGGCCGAGGAGCGGCGTGATGTCGTCGGCCCGGGCCGCAACGGCCAAAGCGGCCACCGCCTCCTCCGGCGTCGGGAAGGCACGCGGCGGCTGTGCACCGGCCGCAGCCGGGAGGATCACGGCAAGCGCGCAGGCGACGCGCATCAAGGCGTTGGGGGTCATGTCGTTCGTTCCTGGCGAGAGGGTCAGCGCCGACGGCCGCCGCCACCCGATCGGCTCGATGCCCGGCTCCGGCTGCCGCGCGCCGACGCCGCCCGTTCCGACCGGCCACTCGAGTATCCGGAGAACGCGTCGGACTTCATCCCGCTCCGGTCGACCGTGCTCCGCTGCGACGACGTGGTGCCACGTGACGCGGTGGTGGCGCCTGCCGACTGCGCGTTGGTGCGCGCCGTGTCGGCGCGCTCCTGCCGCTGCGCCTGCGCCTCCGGCGTCTGCCGCTGCGCCTGCCGCTCCGTGCGTTGGTTCGCGGTGCTCTCGCGGCGCTCGTTGGCGTTCTCGCGGGCGTCCTCGCGGTTCTCGGAGATGTCCTCGCGCGCGTCCTCCCGGTTCTCGTACCAGTCCTCCCGCGCGTCCTCGCGGTCGTCGTAGAAGTCGTCCCAGGCGTCGTTGTACATGTGCGCGCCGCCGTGCCAGCCGTACGGCCCGTAGTAGTAGTCGTTGTCGATGGCCGCGCCGATGGCGATGCCCGCCGCGAAGCCGACGACCGCCCCGGTCACGGCCGCCGTCGTGCTGTTGTCCTCCTTGACGACGACGGTGGTGGTCGTGGCCACGGGCTGCCCGTAGACGACCTGCGGGTTGTACTGCGGCACGTAGACGATCTGCGGGTTGGCCGGCTCGATGACGATCACCTGTTCGCCGGCCTTGGTGGTCGTGGTCTCGACCTTCTGCTGTGGCGTCGAGGTGAGCGTGCCGGCCTTCTGGCTCGCCGCGCGCAGCCGCTGGATGCTCGCAAACACGGCCGCCTTGTCGGCGGTGAACGCCGCGCCGAGCTGCCGCGTCCAGGCGATGTTGTCGGCCATGAAGTTGATGACCTGGGGAAAGATCGCCAGCACGACGAAACTCGGCGCAAAGCCGTCCGCCTTGGCCTTGTCCTGCAGGGCCGTGCCCTCGAGCGCCGCGTTGCGCACCAGCCAGCCGCTGAACTCCTGCACCTTCGGCGGCGTCTGCGCGCACAGCAGCATCTGCGCGAGCAGCTGGTCCGGATAGAGGGCGACGGGCGCCAGCAGGCCGTCCAGTTCCTGGGGAGTGGCCGGCCGGGTGGCCGGCGCCGCCGCGGCGGAAGGCGCCTGCAGGGGCGCGGCGATGGCCATGCCCTCCCACGACAGGCTTCCGGCGATCACCAGGATGACGACGACGCGTGCGAGTGCTCTCATGGCTGTCTCCCGGTGTGCATCCGTCACTAGGGCACGGCGGCCGGCGCCGGCGAGGTCGCCGCCGGCTGCTGCCAGCCACCGCCGAGGGCGCGGTAGAGCTGAACCAGCACGCGCAACTGCCCGCCGCGCGTGCGGGCCAGCTGGATCTCCTGCCGGAACAGCTCCTGATCCGCGTACAGGACCTCGAGGTACGTCGACAGGCCCTGCTCGTAGCGCAGGCGCGAGAGCTCCGCCGCATCGCGCAGCGCGGCCACGCCCGTTTCCTGCTGCGTGCGCACCTCGGCGAGCTTCTGCGAAGTGACGAGCGCGTCGGCGACCTCGCGATAGGCGTTGAGTGCCGACCGCTGGTAGATCACCATCGCCTGCTCGAAGCGCGCCTCCGCCGCTTCGAGGTTCCGCTTGTTGCGGCCGGCGTTGAACAGCGGCTGGAACAGGCCCGCGCCCACCGACCAGATCAGCGAGTCGCCCTTCAGGAAGTCGCCGAGGTCGCCGCTGACCGTCCCGAGCGCGCCCGTCAGGCTGATCGTCGGGTAGAACAACGCCCGGGCCGCGCCGATGTCGGCGTTGGCCGCCACGAGCTGTCGCTCGGCCTGCATGACGTCGGGACGCCGCTCGAGCAGCGACGCCGGCACGCCGACCGGCACCACCGGCGGCCCCTGGCGATCGGCCAGCGTCGGGCCGCGCCCGATGGCGCCGGGCGCCCGCCCGACCAGCACGCTCACCGCGTGCTCGACCACCGCGATCTGTCGCTCCAGATCGGGGATCGCCGCGGCCGTGAGCGCGCGGTTGGCCTTGGCCTGATCGAGTTCGAGGCGGTTGGACACCCCGCCGTTGAGTCGATCGGTGTAGTACTGCACCGTCTGGTCGTTGAGCGACAGGGTGCGCCGCGCCGTCTCGAGCTGCAGGTCCAGCTCCTGCAGCAGGAAGTACGACGAGGCCACGTCGCTCACGAGCGTGACGAGCACTGCGCGGCGGCCTTCCTCGGTGGCGAGGTAGCGCGCGAACGCCGCCTCGTTGTTCCGGCGCAGGCGCCCGAACAGGTCGGCTTCCCACGACAGGTTGGCGGCCACCGACGTGTTGTTGTACGTGCGGTCGCCGTCCCTGGTCGCGCCGGGCGGCTGCGAGTTGCGCGACGCCTGGTTGCCGGTGTAGCCGGCCGACAGGCTGATGTCCGGGTACAGGTACGACCGGACCACGCCGGCAGTGGCGCGCGCTTCCTGCACGCGGGCGACGGCGAGCCGCAGGTCGGGGCTGTTGACGACGGCCTCGCGCAGCAGCCCCTGCAGCTCGGCGTCCTGGAACACCTGCCACCACGGCATGTCGGCGATGGACTCGACGCCCGACGCGGCCGGCGCGCCGCGATACGTCGACGGCGGCGCGAGCTCCGGCCGCTTGTAGTTGGGCCCGACCGGTGCGCACCCGCCGACCAGCATCGTCGTCAGCGCCACGGCCGTCACGCAGGCGCGTGACGAGGTCGTGTTGAGGATCATGCGTCGGCTCCGTGATGGCTGGCGGCCGCGGGCGGTGCCGCGGGCGGGGGCGTCGACTTGCCGCCCGTGAGCTTCTCCACCGTGACGTAGAGCACGGGGATCAGCAGGACGGCCAGGAACGTGGCGATCAGCATGCCCGCGAACACCGTCACGCCCATGACCTTGCGCGACTCGGCGCCGGCGCCGGTGGCGGTGAGCAGCGGCACCACGCCGAGGATGAACGCGAAGGCGGTCATCAGGATCGGCCGGAAGCGCAGGCGCGCCGCCTCGAGCGCCGCCGACACCGGATCCTTGCCCTGGTCACGCAGCATCTTGGCGAACTCGACGATCAGGATCGCGTTCTTCGCCGCCAGGCCGATCAGCATGATCAGCCCGATCTGCGCAAAGACGTTGTTCACGTAGCTCTCCGACGATCGCCGCGCCCACCACAGGCCGAAGTAGGCGCCGAAGGCCGCAAAGGGCGTCCCGAGCAGCACGCTGAACGGCAGCGCCCAGCTCTCGTACTGCGCCGCCAGCACCAGGAACACCAGGAAGATCGCAATGGCGAAGGTGACCGCCGGGTTGGGCGCGCGCTTCTCCTGGTACGACATGTCGGCCCAGTCGTAGCCCATCTCAGCGGGCAGCACCTCCTTGGCCACTTCCTCCAGCGCCGTCAGCGCCTGCGCAGAGCTGTACCCCGGCGCCGGCACGCCGGTGACCTCCGCCGACCGGTACAGGTTGAAGCGGTTGGTGAACTCGGGTCCGCTCGTCGTCCTGGTGGTGACCAGCGTGTCGAGCGGCACCATCTGCCCGTCCTTGCCCCGCACGAAGAAGAGCCCGAACTGCCGCGGGTCGCGCCGGTACTCCGGCTCGGCCTGCACGTACACCTTGTACACGCGCCCGAACCGGTTGAAGTCGTTGACGTAGGTGCTGCCGAGCAGCGCGCCGAGCGTGTTGTTGACGTCGAGGATGGGCACGCCCACCTTCAGGACCTTGGAACGGTCGATGTCGGCGTAGATCTGCGGCACCGAGGCGCGGTAGAGCGTCGAGATGCGGCCGATCTCCGGGCGCTTGCGGGCCGCGTCGATGAAGCGCTCGGCCTGCTCGCCCAGATACTCGGGCGGCTGGCCGACGCGGTCCTGCAACTGCATCGTGAAGCCGGCGCCGGTACCCAGGCCCGGGATGGCCGGCGGGCCGAAGGCCACGACCACCGCTTCCGGGATCTCCTGCGCGAACGCCCTGTTCAGCGCCGCGGTCACCCCGTTGGCGACCTCCTCGGCCGCATGGCGCTCTTCCCACGGCTTGAGCGCCACGAAGAAGAAGCCCATGTTCGAGGAGTACGCGCCGGTCAGCAGGCTGAAGCCCGAGATCGTGTTGTAGCCCTGCACCGAGTGGTTGGCCGCCAGGACGCGCTCGGCCTTCTTCATCACCGCGTCGGTCCGCTCCAGGGAGGCGCCGTCGGGCAGCTGCGCGCTGACCAGCAGGTAGCCCTGGTCCTCCTCGGGCACGAACCCGCCGGGGATGCGGTTCACCAGGCCCATCGTCAGGTACGACAGCGCGCCGACCAGCACGATGCCGATCACGAACTTGCGCACCAGCACCGACGTGAACGAGATGTAGCCGTTGGTGGCGACGCCGAACACCTTGTTGAAGCCGTTGTAGAACGGCGTCAGCAGCGTCCGCTTGCCCGTCGGCTTCTTCAGCAGCATCGCCGCCAGGGCCGGCGACAACGTCAGCGCGTTGACCGCCGAGAGCGCCACCGACAGCGCGATGGTGATCGCGAACTGCTGGTAGAGCGCGCCGGTGATGCCGCCCATGAAGCCCACCGGCACGAAGACCGCGATCAGGATGAGCGCGATCGCGACGACCGGCCCCGACACCTCTTCCATCGCCTTGAGCGTGGCTTCCTTCGGCTCCATGCCGTGCTCGAGGTGGTGCATCACCGCCTCGACGACGACGATCGCATCGTCGACGACGATGCCGATGGCCAGCACGAGGCCGAGCAGCGACAGCACGTTGATCGAGAACCCGAGCAGCGGGAAGAACATGAACGCGCCGATCAGCGAGACCGGCACGGTCAGCAGCGGAATCAGCGTCGCGCGCCAGTTCTGCAGGAAGATGAACACCACGACGATCACCAGCACGACCGCCTCGAAGAGCGTGTGGACGATCTCGTTGATGCCCTCGGTGACCGGCAGGGTGGTGTCGAGCGAGACCTCGTAGTCCATGTCGCGCGGGAAGCGCGTCTTGAGGTCCTCGAGGGTCGCCTTGACGCGGTTGGCGACGTCGAGGGCGTTGGTGCCCGGGATCTGGAAGATGGCGATGACGGCCGACGGCTTGCCGTTGTGCCGGCCCACCGCGTTGTACAACTGCGTGCCGAGCTCGATCCGCGCGACGTCGCGCAAGCGGACCTCCGAGCCGTCGGGGTTGGTGCGGACGATCACCGCGCCGAACTCCTCCTCGTTGAGGAGGCGCCCCTGCGTGCGCACGGTGTAGGTGTACTCGGTGCCGGGCACGGCGGGCGGACCGCCGATCTGGCCGGCCGGACTGAGCTGGTTCTGCTGGTTGATCGCGTTGACGATGTCGGCGACGGTGATCCCGAGCTTGGCGATGCGGTCGGGCCGCAGCCAGACGCGCATCGCGTAGTCGCTGCCGCCGAACAGGTTGATCTGGCCGACGCCCGAGATGCGCGCGATGTTGTCGTTGATGTTGATGGTCGCGTAGTTGGACAGGAAGTTGTTGTCGTAGGTCCCGTTCGGCGACTTGATCGACACCACCATGAGCGGGAACGCCAGCGCCTTCTTGACCGACACGCCGTAGTTCTTGACCGACTGCGGCAGCTGCGGCGTCGCTTCCGACACGCGGTTCTGCGTGAGCACGTTGTCCATGTCGAGGTTGCTGCCGACCTCGAACGAGACCTTCAACGTCAACGTGCCGTCGTTGGCGTTGGTGCTCTTCATGTAGATGCCCTTCTCGACGCCGTTGATCTTCTGCTCGAGGGGCGTGGCCACCGCGGCCTCGACGTCGGTGGCGCTGGCGCCGACGAACGTCGTGGTGATCTGCACCATCGGCGGCACGATCTCGGGGTACTGCGCGATCGGCAGCCCCTGCATCGCCACCAGGCCCAGCATCACCATGACGATGGACAACACCATCGCCACGATGGGCCGGTTCACGAAGAACTTGGCCATGGGCTACCGCCCCCCTGCCGGCGCCGGGGCCGACGGCGCCGCGCCAGCCGGGGCCGCGGCAGGCGCGGGCTTGGTCCTGACCACCATGCCGTCACGCAGCCGCTGCAGCCCCGCCACCACCACCTGCTCGCTGCCGGTGAGGCCGCTCTCGACGATCCAGAGGTTCTCGAACTTCGGGCCGACGGTGACGGTCTTGAACGCGACCTTGTTGTCGCTGCCCACCGTCACCACGTTGTACTGGTTCTGCAACTGCTGCACGGCCTGCTGCGGCACCAGCATCGCGCCCTGACGCGACTCGATCACGAACTGCGCGCGCCCGTACTGACCGGGCCGGATCAGGCCACCGGGGTTGGGGAACCGGAACTGCAGGCTCAGCGTGCCGGTGGTCGCGTCGATGGCCCGCTCGATGGCGTCCAGATAGCCCTTGTGCGGGTGCACGCTGCCGTCGGCGAGCACGAGGTCGATCGGCACCTTCTCGCCGTGGCGGGCCGCCCGCAGTTCTTCGGCGCGGCGCGAGAGCCGGAGGTACTCGGCCTCGCTGATCCCGGCCCGGAACAGGATCGGGTCGATCTGCGACACGGTGGTGAGCAGCGTGCTCTCGCCGCGTCCCACCAGGCTGCCGGCCTTGACCAGCGTCGTGCCCGCCAGACCGTCGATCGGCGAGGTCACGTTGGTGTACCCCAGGTCGAGCGACACCCGCTGGACGTCGGCGCGCCGCGCCTCCACCTGCGTGCGCGCCGCCTCTGCGGCCGCCAGCGCGTTGTCCAGCTCCTGGGCGCTCACGGCCTGCCTCGCCGCGAGCGGCTGCAGGCGCTTGACGTCGTTCTGCGTCTTCTCGTAGCGGGCCTGCGCCGTCGCCAGTTCCGCGGTGACGTTGGCCAGCGACGCCTCGAGCGGCTTGCGGTCGATGCGGTACAGCACCTGGCCGCGGTGCACGATCGAGCCCTCGAGGAACCCGACGATGTCGAGGAAGCCCTCGACGCGCGCCCGGATCTCGACGTCCTGGAAGCCGCGGGTCTGCCCCACCAGTTCCATCGGGATCGGCACGTCGCGGCGCACGATCGACGTCACCAGGACCTCCGGCGGCGGCGGCGCGGGTGGCGGCGCCTTGTCCTCGCACGCCGCGGCCATCACGCCCACGCCAAGAACCGCCACGGCCATCGCCCGGCGCGCCCATGCGCCACCGACGTGCGCTCGGGTGGTACGACCCATCATGTGCTCCTCGATCAGGGACGAACGGCGCGTCGCCCCCATGTCACGTGCAGCTGCCATTGCTGTCGAAGACCGTGCGCCCGTCCAGGCCCCTGCGCAGCGGCGCACGAATGCTACCGCATGAGCCGGGGCAGAACGGACCATCCCAAGGGCTAGTGGCGTGTCGCCGGCGGTCGAGGAGCGACGGCCCTCAGCACGGCCCGATGCGAACCGAAGTTAGTCCTTGGCGTGATTGCGCGCGACACACCTTCGTGGTGTCATAACCGCCGGACTCGAGTCCGGAGGAGAAAGAGACATGTCGATGCACGTGATCCGCCTGCTCGCGCGGACGTTCCTGGTCGGCGCCCTGGTGCTGGCGGCCGCCCCGTCGTCGGCCCGCGCGCAGGATGTGGGCTACAACTTCATGCCGGGAACGGACTTCGCCAGGTACAAGACCTACCGGTGGGTGACCATCGATGGCGTCAAGTATCCCGACGACATCACCGACGCCCAGATCAGGCAGGCGATCGACACGCAGTTGGCCACCAAGGGCCTCACCAAGACCGACGACAAGGACGCCACGCTGTACGTCGGGTACCGCGTCGCCCTCGATCAGGAGAAGCAGTTGAACGCCTACACGTCCGGCGGCTACGGCGGCTGGGGATGGGGCGGCCCGTACCGTGGCTACGGCTACGCCGGCGGCATGACCACGGCCACGACGACGACGATCACGGTGGGGACCCTCAGCGTCGACATGTACGACCCGACCGCCAAGCAGTTGGTCTGGCGCGGCACCGCCTCCAAGACCATCGACACCAACGCCAAACCGGAGAAGCGCGTGAAGAACCTGAACAAGGCGATGGCGAAGATGATGAAGAACTACCCGCCGAAGCAGAAGTAGCGGCACCGCCCTCCAGCCCAGGCCCCGGCGGCGCCAGCCGCCGGGCATCCGCCCATGTCCCACATCCTGAAGGCCGTCCGGGAGACGCCGCTGCTCTGGCTGCTGGCGTTCGTCCCCGTGGTGTTCGCCGCCGAGCACTTCGCCGGACACTCCCCCACCCTGCTGTTCGTGCTGTCGGTGCTGGCGATCGTGCCACTGGCGGCGATGCTGAGCCTGGCCACCGAGTCGGTGGCCGCCAAGACGGGCGACGCCGTCGGCGGGCTGCTCAACGCCACGCTCGGCAACCTCACCGAGCTGGTGATCGCGATTGCCGCCCTGCGTGCCGGCGAGTACATGCTGGTGAAGGCCTCGGTGGCCGGCGCGATCGTCACCAACGCCATGTTCGTGCCGGGGATGTCGTTCCTGCTCGGCGGGCTGAAGTACCACGTGCAGGAGTTCAACCACGCGACCGCCCGCGTGCAGGCGTCGCTGCTGTTCCTGGCGACGATTGCGCTGATGGTGCCGTCCCTGCTGCACCGGGTGGACGCGGTGGCCGAGGCCGCGCCGCAGTTCACCGGTCAGCTCAGCGTCGGCCTGTCGGTGCTGCTGATCGTCGGCTACGCGCTGGGGCTGCTGTTCACGCTGGGCACGCACCGCGAGTTCTTCGCCAGCGGCGGCCATCACGACGAGGACGAGGCCCCCTGGCCGATCGGCCTCGCGCTGGCCACCCTGGTCGTCGTGACCGTGATCGTCGCGCTGGTGAGCGAGATCTTCGTGGCCTCGGCGCAGTCGGCCGCCGAGACCATGGGGATGAGCCGTGCGTTCGTCGGCTTCGTCGTGGTGGCCCTGGTGGGCGGCGCCGCGGAGATGGCCTCGGCGTTCGCCGGCGCGCGCAAGGATCGCCTCGACCTGAGCATGGGGATCGCGCTCGGCGCGGCCTCACAGATCGCCCTGTTCGTCGCTCCCGTGCTGGTTCTCCTGAGCTACGTCGTCGGTCCGACGCCCATCGACCTGAGCTTCTGGCCCGGTGCGGTGGTGATGATCCTGGTGTCGACACTGACGATCACGCTGGTGACCACCACGGGCCGCTCGGCATGGTTCGTGGGCGTGCTGGTGCTGATGGTGTACCTGGTGTTCGCGATCACGCTGTACCTGCTGCCGCCCTCGAACACGGCGACGGGCCCCGTGTGACCCCGGCTGGCCGGCGCCGCGGCGCGCCGGCCGGTGCCGCACTCACCTGACGCGGAACGCCGCTTCGTGGATCACTGGCGCCCGCAGCACGTGCGCGGTGCCGTGTGGCGGCGCGTTGTGCTCGACCCACGGCACGCCGTGGTCGGGCTCGAACCCGACCCGCCCCAGTTGGTCGACCAGTTGCTCGCGCGTGAGGAAGCACTGGGGCTGTCCCGAGAACTGGGTGAACACGAAGGCCTCGCCGGCGAGCGGCTGCGCGTCGGCCGGCAGCGTGCGGCGCGAGAACGTGAAGACGAACAACGCCGCGCCCCGGGCCGCGACGCGAGCGGCCTCGCGGACCCCGGCGCGGAACTCCACCGACGAACGCGCGAGGTTCCAGATCCCCTGCGCCACGATCAGGTCGAACCGGCCCGAGCCCGCCGGCAGGGCGTCCATGGCCGCGAGGACCACGTCGAGGCGACCCTGATGGCGCGCGCCGGCGGCGGCCCGCGCCCGCGCGGCTTCGACCATCGGCCGCGAGAGGTCCACGCCGAGCACGTCCCAGCCCAGGTCGGCCAGCGGCAGCGCGTTGCGTGCCGCACCGCAGCCGATGTCCAGGGCGCGGCCCTGCGCCGCTCGCACCAGTTCGCGGCGCGCGAAGTCGATCAGCGTCGCGTTCGGCGGCGACTGCACGAACCCCTGCACGGTGGCAGGCGCGCTCCAGGGTGAACCGGCGAGCGGGTCGCTCATGGCCCCATCGTGCCCCGGCGCCCCGGCGCGTGCGTTGCGCCAGCGCAATGCCGGGATGTGATGCCACGGCGGGCGGGCCGCCTGCTCTGGACGGTGGGGCGCCGACGGTGCAGGATACGCGCACGGGAGGAATCCGATGAGTTCACGTGCGGTCCAGGGCGCCGTGGCGGCGCTCGCGTGGGTGATCTGCCTGCTTTCCGGCGCAACCGGGACGGCCAGCGTGCAGTCGACGGCGGCGCGACGCCCCAACGTGCTGCTGATCATGGCCGACGACCTCAGCGACGACGTCGGGACCTTCGGGCACCCCGTGGTCAGGACGCCGAACCTCGATCGCCTGGCGGCGCGCGGCGTGCGGTTCACGCGCGCGTACACGCAGTTCCCGCTCTGCAGTCCCAGCCGCGTCTCGATGCTGACGGGGCTGCGGCCCGACACGACGCGCATCCACGACCTGCAGACCGACTTCCGGACGATCCACCCGGATGTCATCACGTTGCCGCAGGTGTTCAGGCGCGCCGGGTACGTGTCGGCACGCGTCGGCAAGATCTATCACTACGGCAACCCCGGGCAGATCGGCACGCCTGGCCTCGACGACCCCGCCTCCTGGGATCACACGGTGAACCCGCGCGGCGTCGACAAGGACGAGGAGCCGATGCTCACCAACTTCACGCCGGGACGCCAGGGCTTCGGCAGTTCGCTGGCCTACTACGCGTCGCCTGCCCCGGACGAGGCCCACACCGACGGCAAGGTCGCCACAGAGACGATCGCCCTCCTCGAGCAGTACCGCGACAGGCCGTTCTTCCTCGCCGCGGGGTTCTATCGTCCGCACTGCCCGTTCATCGCCCCGACGAGATATTTCGACATGTATCCGCTCGACCAGGTGCGCCTGCCGCCGGCCCACCCGCGCGCGCCGGACATCCCGCGGCCGGCGTGGTTCACCAACCCGCCGCACTGGGGCCTCGACGAGCAGCAACAGCGCCTGGTGCTGCGGGCGTACTACGCGTCGATCTCGTTCCTCGACGCCAACGTCGGCCGCGTGCTCGACGCGCTCGAACGCCTCGGCCTGGCCGACGACACGATCGTGGTGTTCGTGAGCGACCACGGCTATCACCTCGGTGACCGCGGGCAGTGGATGAAGCAGACGCTGTTCGAGCGCGCGACGCGCGCCCCGGTCATCGTGGCGGGCGCTGGCGTGACGGCACGCGGGGCGAGCAGCGCGCGGGTGGTGGAGTTCCTCGACATCTACCCGACGATCACCGGGCTGGCCGGACTGGCGGCGCCCGCGGGCCTGCACGGCCGATCGCTCGCGCCGCTGCTGGTCGACCCGGGCGCGCCGTGGGACCACGCGGCGCTGTCGCAGGTGCGGCGCGGCAACGCCACCGACGGGTTCATGGGCTACAGCGTCCGCACCGAGCGCTGGCGCTACAGCGAGTGGGAGGGAGGCCGGGGCACGGAGCTCTACGACGTCGAGGCCGACCCCGACGAGCTGCGCAACCTGGCGGCCGATCCGACGCACCGCGACACGGTGACCGACCTGCAGCAACGCCTTCGCGCCCTGATGGCGCAGGGCGAGCCGCCGCGGCCGTGACGCGGCCGAGACGCGGCCGAGGCAGGTCCGCACCGCGGCCGGCGTGCACTTGTGCACAGACACTCGCGCCTCGAGGTCGTAGTCTGGCAGCATGGCCCTGCCTCCGATCGCGATTGCCCTGGCGCCGAGTGCCCCCGGCTCCACGCCGCCCCACGTCCGCCTGCCCACCGGCACCGCCCTGGGCGCGGGCGCGTCGAGCGGGCCGGTGATGGTCGCCGCCGCGCCCGCCCCGGCGCCGACGTTCCGCCAGCTCGCCCTTGGCTGGCTGGAAGACGCAGCGCTGGTCCTGATGCTGGTCTTCGCGGTGCCGGCCGTCATCATGCTGTTCGCGCTGCCTCTCATCCTGGTCTTCCGCCTGGCGGCCATCCCCGGCGGCGCGCAGTGACCATGCGTCGCCAGGTCGTGCCCCCTTCAGGAGGACCGCACCGGGGCGCCCCTTCGCCGCAGCTATGGCATGCTCCCGATCCAGCCGCGCCCGCTCACGGTCGCGGCCATGACCGAGGCGGAGACGTCCTGTGCCTGATGCCCTGTGGACTCGTCGAGGTGCGATCACCGCGCTGGCGTGCGGCGCCACCTGGCCGCTGATCGGCGGCTGCCGTCGCGAGCCTTCCGCTCCCGCGGGCGCACCTGGTGCGACCACCGAGGCCGAGGCGCGTGGGCTGCTCGACGACATCGGCAACGCCCTGCTCCAACTCGTGCCCGAGACGGCGACCTCGCTGGGGCTCGACACCGGCGCGCGCGCTGGCCTGCGTGGGCGGTTGATGGATCGCTCGGCCGAGGGCCAGCAGCGGATCGCCGCACAGCTGCGGCGCGACCTGGATCGCGTGACCAGGGTGGATGCGTCGGCGCTCTCCCCGGCGACGCGCACGAGCCTGGACGTGGTGCGCAGCGCCTACGCGACCACGCTCGAGGGCTTCGCGCTGCCGTACGGCGACGTGCCGGTCGGCGGCTGGCGCATCACGCCCTACGTCGTGGTGCAGAACGTCGGCGCCTACCTCGACGTGCCGCGATTCCTCGACGCCGACCATCGCATCGAACGGGCTGCTGACGCCGAGGCGTACCTGGCGCGGCTGCAGTCGTACGCCCGGCAGGCCGACGGCGAGCTGGCCCGGATCAAGGCGGCTCGCGCCATGGGCCTGGTGCCGCCCGCGTTCCTGCTCGACAAGGCCATCGCCCAGCTGGGGCTTTCGCTCGCCGGCACGCGCGAGGGCGGCGCGCTCGTCGAGTCCATCGCGCGACGCACCAGGGACATCCCCGGCGACTGGGCGACCCGCGCGCGGGCCATCGCGACGACGGAGATTGCCCCGGCCCTCGAGCGACAGCTCGCCGAGCTGCGGACCCAGCGAGGCCTGGCCACCTCCGACGCCGGCATGTGGGCACGGCCGAAGGGCGAGGACTACTACCGCTGGGCGCTTCGCGCGTCGACCACCACGACGATGTCGCCGGAGGAAGTGCATGAGACGGGACAGCGGGAGCTGAAGGCGTTGCACGCGCGGATGGACGAGATCCTGAAGCGCGTCGGGTACACCGACGGCAGCGTCGGCGCGCGCATGCAGGCGCTGGCGAAGGACGAGCGCTACAAGTTCGCCGAGGGCGACGCCGGGCGCGCCGAGATCCGCAGGTTCATCGACGACCGCCTCGCGTGGATCCGCGCGCAGATGCCCCGCGCCTTCAACACCCTCGTGAATCCCAACATGGAGGTGCGACGCCTGCCGCCCGAGGAGGAACCGGGCGCGCCGGCCGCGTACGGCGGCGCAGGCTCTGTGGACGGCACCATCCCGGGCCGCTTCTGGATCAACCTGCGGACCACCGATCTGCACAGCAAGTACAGCCTCGCGGACCTGACCTTCCACGAGGCGATTCCGGGACACATCTGGCAGGGCGAGTACACGCACGACATGCCGCTGATCCGTCAGATGCTCGCCTTCAACGCCTACTCGGAAGGCTGGGCACTGTACGCCGAGCAGCTCGCCGACGAACTCGGCGCCTACGACGGCGACGAGGTCGGGCGCCTCGGCTACCTGCAGTCACTGGCGTTCCGTGCCTGCCGGCTGGTGGTGGACACCGGGCTCCACGCCAAGCGGTGGACGCGCGAGCAGGGCGTGCAGTTCTTCGTCGACGTCAACGGCTCCAACCCGCTCGAGGTCGCCAGCGAGGTGGATCGGTACTGTGCATGGCCGGGACAGGCGTGCGGCTACAAGGTCGGCCACGGCGAGATCAACCGCCAGCGCGACGCCGCGAAGGCAGCACTGGGCGGCGCCTTCGACGTGCGGGGCTTCAACGACACGGTGGTGCGCGGTGGCAACGTGCCGCTCGACGTGCTGAAGCGCAACGTCGAGCAGTACGTCCGCACCACCAAGCGGCCCTGATCGCGCGCGTCACTTGCCGGGCGGGCGACCGGGGGTGACGGGCGGCACCAGCCCGCTGGCGCGCATCCAGTAGATGTCGCCGCCCTGCGCCGTGCGGCGCGAGAAGAAGAAGTACTGGCCATCGGGTGACAGCATCGGGCAGTAGTCGGTCAGCTCGGTGTTCACTGCGGCGCCGAGTGGCGTCAGGGGTGTCCAGCCGCCAGAGGCCGTGCGGACCGAGGCGTACAGGTCGAGGGCGCCGCGGTTGCCCTCGCGCCGGGCCGCGACGACCAGCGTCCGTTCGTCCGGAGACACGTACGGATCGACCTCGGTCATCGCCGTGTTGATCGGCGCACCGAGGTTCACCGCCTCGACGAACGCGCCGTCGCGGTACTGCGCGCGGTAGATGTCCTGCTCGCCGAGGCCGCCGGAGCGGTTGGACGCGAAATAGAGGCTCCCGTCGGCCACCGCGATCGGGTACAGCTCGCCGCCATCCGAGTTCACCGGCGCCGGCAGCAGTTCCGCGGCCCCCCATCCTGCCCCCTGTCGCCGGGCCATCCAGATGTTGCCGCCCGGGGCGAAGGCGTCGGTACGCGCCCCGCTGACGAAGTAGAGACGCTGGCCGTCGGGCGAGATCGCCGGATCGGAGTGGTCGGCGTCGGGCTGACCGGCGACCAGCGCCAGTCGCTCCTCGGCGGACCACCGTCCATCCAGGAGGCGACGGCGGAACAGCATCGGCAGCTTCTCGACGACGCGCGTGTAGTAGATCTCGCGACCATCCGGCGCGAAGACGACCCCGAGCTCGCGTGCCTCGGTGGACACCTCACCCGGGGCGAACACCACGGGCGTGTCGCCGGGGAGCGGCTGGCCGAGGAACGGGCCGGACTCGGATCGGGCGCGATTCTGCGCCGCAGATCGTCCCGCGAGGGGCGATGCAGGCCCGGGCGCCAGCAGGCCGACGGCCAGCAGGAAGGCGCACGTGGCGCGTGTCGAGAGGAGCATGCGGGGCAGTCTGGCAGGCACCAACGGCAACGACAAGCCGTCGCCTCCGCCAGGACCACCCGGTGCTGTCGCGGCGAGCGAGATGGAAGCCTACAAGCCCTGACAGGGTCACGCCTTCACACATGAGTTGAGGAGCAACCAATTCGGGCGGATCGCTGCCGGAGCGGCGGCGGCAACGGTTTGGGCGCACAATGACGCAGCCGGCTCCAGCGATGTCCGTTGCCCGTGCCGGGCCCTGCGGGGCACAGGAGCCAACGTCAGTGTCTCTCACGATCGTGGCGCTCGGTGCGTCGGCCGGTGGCCTGGAAGCGCTGCAGGGCTTCTTCGCGGGCATGCCACCCGACCCGCGCTTCGCCTTCGTCGTCGTGACGCACCTCGCGCCACAGCACGAGAGTCGGATGGCGGAGGTCCTGCAGCGCGCGACCGGCATGCCGGTCACCGAGGTCCAGGACGCGGAGCTGATTGCGCCCGGACACGTCTACGTCATTCCGCCGAACCGGCTGATGGGGATTGACCGCGGGCACCTGACGCTCGCGCAGGCGCAGCCACGCCCGACGGTGCCGCACCCGATCGACCACTTCATGCGCGCGCTTGCCGAGGATCAGCAGGAACGCTCCGCGGGCATCGTGCTGAGTGGCGCCGATCACGACGGCACGGCCGGACTCCGGGAGATCAAGGCGGCAGGTGGACTCGCCCTCGTGCAGGAACCCGCCACGGCGCAGTTCCCGGGGATGCCGAGCAGCGCCATCGAGTCGGCGCGTCCCGATGCCATCCTGCCCGTCGAGCGGATGGGTCAGGCGCTGATCGACTACATCGAGCACGTCCCCGAGCCCGTGGCGCCGGAGTCGGCCGCAGAACGGGTGCCCCCCGACGACGACGCGAACGTGTCGGCGCGGTTGCCGCAGGTCCTCGCCCTCGTGCGCGATCGCACCGGCAGGGACTTCCGCTGGTATCGGCCCGCCATGCTGTTGCGCCGGCTGCGGCGACGGATGGGCGTGACGGCCGTCCCCGACGCCGACGCGTACGTCTCGCTGCTGAGCGAGTCCGACGAGGAACTGCGCGCGTTGGTGAAGGACTTCCTGATCAACGTCACCGAGTTCTTCCGCCAGCCCGAGGCCTGGGAGGCGTTGGCCGAGAGCGGGCTGGCCCGCCTGGCCGCGGAGCGCCGGGCCGCCGGCACGGGCGTCCGCGTGTGGACGCCCGGCTGCGCCACCGGCGAGGAGAGCTACTCGGTCGCCATGCTGCTGCTCGAGCTCATGGGCGATGACGGCAACGCCGCGACCGTCAACGTGTTTGCCAGCGACGTCGACACGGAGGCGCTGGCCTTCGCGCGCATCGGATCGTACCCGGCTTCGATCGCCGACGAGGTCGGGCCGCAGCGCCTGGCGCGCTTCTTCGACAAGCAGGGTGATCGCTACGTGGTGCGCAAGGCACTGCGCGAGTCGGTGCTGTTCTCGCCGCAGGACCTCGTGCGTGACCCACCCTTCTCGAAGCTCGATCTGATCGTCTGTCGTAACGTCCTGATCTACTTCGAACCCGCCCAGCAGGGGCGGATCCTCGAGGTCTTCCACTTCGCGCTGAACCCCACCGGCCTGCTGTTCCTCGGCAAGAGCGAGAGCCTCGGCCAGCAGGCGGAGATGTTCGAGGTCGCCTCCCGCACGCACCGCATCTTCAGGCGCATCGGCACCACAACGCGACTGCCGCGCCCCTTCGAGGGCCACTGGAGCGGGCCCGGCGGCTTCCTCACACCGGTGACACGGCCGGTCGCCGGCGACGAGATCGATGGTGCCGCCGTGGTACGCGAGCACCTTGGGAAGAGTACCGCGGCAATCCTCGTCAATCGCGACTATCGGGCGCTGTACTTCCACGGCGAGACGTCGCGGATGTTGCAGCCCTCCGGGAAGCCCGCGTGGGACCTGCTGTCGCTGCTCCGCGAGGGCCTGCGCTCACGCGTGCGCGGCGCGTTGCAGCAGGCGATCACCTCGGGGCAGCCGGTCCGGGTCGATGCATACGTGAAGCGTGACGGCAGCATGCAGCCGATGCAGGTCAGCGTGACGCCGGTGAGCGACGTCGCCCACACCGGGCTGCTGGTCGTGGGCTTCGAGGACACGCCGCACGACGGTGCCTCGCCCGAAAGCGCGCCCCACGAGAACTCTGCCCTGGAGGCGGAGGTGCAGCGACTGCGCGGCGAGCTCGCGGCCTCGGAGGTCGAGAGCGAGGCGACCAACGCGGAACTGCGGGTGGCCAACGAGGAGGCGATGTCGCTGAACGAGGAACTGCAGTCCTCCAACGAGGAACTGCAGACCTCGAAGGAAGAACTGCAGTCGATGAACGAGGAGCTCTCCAGCGTCAACGGCGAGCTCGAGGACAAGGTCGCGCAGCTGGAGCTCGCACTCGGCGACCTGCGCAACTTCATGGACAGCAGCCACGTCGCCACGCTGTTCCTGGATCGCGACTTCCGCATCCGGCGATTCACACGGGAGACGGCACGGCTGTTCCGGGTGCTTCCCACCGACGAAGGCCGCCCCCTTGCCGACATCGCCGGCATCGTCAGCGATCCGGAGCTGCTCACGGCAGCGGCCGGCGTGCTCGGCGACCTCCAGCCGCGGGAGGCCGAGGTCGCGACCAGCGATGGCGCCTGGTTCCTGCGCCGGGTGCTGCCATACCGGACGCGCGACGATCGGATCGAGGGCGTCGTGATCACGTATGTCGAGATCACGGCGCTGCGCAGGGCCGCGCAGGACGCGCGGCACCTGGCCACCGTGCTGCGCGACTCCAACGACGCCATCCTCGTGCACGATTTCGCGGGCCGCATCCTCTTCTGGAATGACGGCGCGGAACGGGCGTACGGATACCCGCGGCAAGCGGCCCTCGACATGCACGTCGGCGAGCTCGAACCCACCGACGCGAGCGGAGGCGCGCTGGCCCGCGCCGAACGCGTGCGCACCGCCGGCTCGGAGGGACCCGTCACGGCCCGCCGGATGCGGCGCGACGGGCGGCTGCGGAACATCTCGGTGACCGCCTCCGCCCTGCGCGACGACGCGGGCGTGCCCTACGCGGTGGTCAGCACGGAACGCGACATCACCGACGCGCTGCGGCACGAGAGCGAACTGCGGTTCCGCTCGATGGCCGATGACGTGCCGATGTTGATGCGGATCGAGGACGGCGCCGGCCAGGCGGAGTTCCTCAACCGCGCCTGGCTCGCGTACACCGGGGAGAGCGCTGCCGAATCGCTGCTGGCCGACGGCTGGTTCCGCTACATCCATCCCGACGACCTGCCGGGGTACCTGCAACGCATGGCCGAGGCGCGGAACGCCCGGACACGCTACGAAGGCGACATGCGCCTGCGTCGTCACGACGGGGCCTACCGCTGGATCCGCACCACGGCGGCCACCCGTCGCGACGAGGCCGGCGAGCCGATCGGCTATGTGAGCATCTCGGTGGACATCGAGGATCGGAAGCGCGCCGAGCAGGCGATTGCGCGCGAGAGCGAGCGCAAGGACGAGTTCCTCGCCATGCTGGCGCACGAACTGCGCAACCCGCTGTTCCCGGTCGCCAATGCCGTGGCGGTGATCGATCGGTGCCATCCCACCGATCCGACGATCGCATGGGCCAGCGCCGTCATCGCCAGGCAGACCCAGCAACTCGCACGCCTCGTCGACGAGTTGATGGACGTGGCGCGCATCACCAGCGGCAAGGTCGCACTGACGCGCGAGCCCATCGACGTGACGGTGCTGGTGCAGCGCGCACAGGACCTGAGCCAGCCGTCGATCGCCGCACGCCACCAGCGGCTCACCGTGACGCTTCCGGGCGAGACGTGCCATGTCGAGGGCGATCTCGTGCGGCTCACCCAGGTGCTCGGCAACCTCCTCGACAACGCCTGCAAGTACTCCGACGAGGGCACCGACATCCGTCTGGCGGTCACGACCACGCCGGGCGATGTCGTCTTCAGCGTGACCGATCAGGGGGCCGGCATCTCGGCGGAGATGCTGCCGAGGGTGTTCGACCTCTTCTCCCAGGAGGACAAGACGCTCGATCGCGCCAAGGGCGGCCTGGGCATCGGGCTCTGCCTCGTGGCCCGGCTCGTGGGCGCGCACGGCGGGTCGGTCGAGGCGCGCAGCGCCGGCCGCGGGTGCGGCAGCGAGTTCATCGTCCGCCTTCCCAGGCTGCCACGGCAGGAGCGCCCGGCGGCGGAGCCGACCGACCAGGCGTCCGTGCCACGCGGCGCCCGCCGCATCCTCGTGGTCGACGACAACGCCGATGGCGCCGAGAGCCTGGCATTCGTGCTCGGGCACGAGGGGCACGCCGTGCGGACCGCGCAGGACGGGACGAGCGCGCTCGAGGCGGCGGCGGACTTCCATCCGGACATCGTGATGCTGGACATCGGCCTGCCCGGCATGTCCGGCTACGAGGTGGCCCGCCACCTGC
Organism: Luteitalea sp. TBR-22; assembly: GCF_016865485.1. Lineage (NCBI taxonomy): Bacteria > Pseudomonadati > Acidobacteriota > Vicinamibacteria > Vicinamibacterales > Vicinamibacteraceae > Luteitalea > Luteitalea sp. TBR-22. Next base: position 5,013,883 of record NZ_AP024452.1, read on the forward strand.
GCGCCAGCCGCGCGACGTCGAAGGCGTTGCTCATCGCGTTGACGGGATACGGCCAGCCGGAGGACGTCGAGCGGGCGACGGCCGCGGGCTTCGACCACCATGTGGTCAAGCCCGTGTCGCTCGAGACGATCCTCGACCTGGTGCGCAGCAGCGTTGCGCCAGAAGGGGCGCCGGACTGAGCGGGGCCGGCGCCACCGGCGTCAGCCCTTCAGGATGTCGCGCAGCACGGTGATGCCGTGCGCGCAGTCGGCCAGCCGCTCCTGCTGGTTGCCGACCTCCCGCTCGATGACGAGCGGCCCGGTGTAGCCCACCTTCTTCAGCGTCTCGATGAACAGGGGCATGTTGACGGCGCCCTGACCGAGCGGCACTTCCTGGCCCCACGTGCCGGGCGTCGTCGGCCGGAAGGCGTCCTTGCAGTGCACGGTCGCGATGTCGGGGCCGAGGATCTCGATGGCGCGGATCGGGTCGCCCATGTCGTACAGCAGCATGTTGGCGGGGTCGAAGTTCACCTTCACGTTGTCGCACTGCAGGTCGTCGAGCGTCCGACGCAGCAGGTCGGCCGTCTCCTGCCCCGTCTCGAGGCCGAGCGTCACGCCATGCGCCCGCGCCAGGGCCGACGCCTCGCCGAGCGTGTCGAGGAAGGCCGTGCGGCCCTCGTCGCCGGGCTCGGGGATGAAGCCGCCGTGCATCATCAGGCGATCGACGCCGAGCTCCTTGGTGCGGGCCAGGGCCCACTTCAACGTCTCGAGCCGCGCCGCTCGGGTCGCCGGGTTACCGAAACCGCCGGTCTCCTTGATCGTCTGCGGCGTCGTGTAGTCCTCGCCGGGGAAGCCGATCATCGCGGCGTGGATGTCGAAGCCGGCGGCCAGGGCCGCGGCAGGCATGTCGTCGCCCTCGTTCCACGAGGCATGGTGCGGGTCGCCGCATGCGATCTGGATCACGTTGACGCCGAGCTGGTCGAGGAAGGCGCGCAGTTCGGGCACGCTCTTCACCTGCAGCGACCAGCTGCACACACCGATGGCATAGGGTTGGATCACGTCTCGTACCTCGGCCCGGGACGGGCCTGATCACGCGCGCCGCGTCGCGTGGACGCGGTCGCGCGGCAAGTGCGGACATGATAGCGCGCGGGGTGCGCGGCGTCCGGCCCGCGGCTAGCGGTCGCCGGGCCGGCGCGCGTTCCGGGCACGGCGACGCGACGCGAGGATCGCCAGTCCTGCCACCAAGAGCGCCGACGTGGTCGGCTCCGGGACGGGCGTCGCGGTGGGATACGACCGCAGGGTGAAGCGGTTCAGGCCCTGTGGGTTGAGGGCCGCGATGCCGTCGGGGACGTCGAACGACAGCGTGAAGGCCGACGAGAACGGCCCCGCACCGCCTCCCAGGTAGTTGACCGTGGCCCCTGACCAGTCGAGGCGGTTCGAGCTGGCGTCCAGCGTCGGGAACACCGACGAGGCCGGCGCGGGATCGCGGTCCGGCGTGTCGAAGTCGAGCGCGGCGCCCGAGGCCACGGCCACGAAGCTGTCGCCGGTGCCGAAGCCCAGCTCGAAGTGGAAGTCGTTCCACGCGACACCGGTGTTGTTGATCACGTTGGTGGTGAACGCGTACTCGGTGGTGCCCCCCGACTCCGCGACGACGAACTCGTAGTCGAGGATGCCGAACCCGCCGGCGTTCAGGAACGGACCCAGGCCCGTCGAGATGGTGTTCGGGCTCGCAGCCGTGGCGTTGTCGTTGTTGGGGGCGACGGCCGGCGAGAACGACAAGGAGCCGGTGCTGGCACCGGGAAGGATGAACTGACCGATGCCCGTGATGACGGCGGCCTCGGCGTTGCGGCCAGCGCCACAGAACAGACCCACGATGCACAGACCGATGCAGATTCGCGAACCAGGACGCATGTGCGGCTCTCCTTCCAGGACATGCGAAGCGGGCGGCGCTCCCTGATGACGCGGCGCGCGTGCGCATGACGCCTCGTGAATGCGTCGTGGATGATCGGCGGCTGCAATGCGGGCGTCAAGCTCGAGCGGAGAGGATCAGGCGTTCCTGGCGGGACACCCCGCGACGGCATCCGGCCGCCGCGGCGTGTGCCGCCCTCGTGTGCGGTCGGCGAGCGGGGCCGACCGGGCGGGGCCTCAGCGCCGCCAGCGGCGACGACCGGCAACCGCGGCCAATCCGGCGACCAGCAGGCTGATCGTCGCTGGCGCCGGCACGTCGGCCTGACCGGGGTACCGCACGCCGTTGAGGGAGACCAGTGCGGCTCCCGGGGCGACGCCGCCGCCCGCCCCGAGGACCGCCACGTGCTGCAGTTGCAGGGTGTGGCCGAAATCGGCGCTCAGTCCGACCGAGTAGGGGTCGGCGCCAATCAGCCCGGTCATGCACGGCCTGGGGCTCGGGTCGGTGCCCGGCGGCAGCATGATGCCGCTGTCGCAGGGCTCGCTGCCCAGGTACATGGTGTCGGCCGAGTAGAGGATGAGCCTCAGGTACTGGGTCAGTGACAGCGCGGTGTTCGAGGGCACCCCGGCGATCGTCCAGACCAGCAGGCGGTCGTCGGACGCCCCCGGATAGAAGAACACGCCCTCGGAGCCGACCAGCGTGTCGGTGCCCAGCGTGCGCAGGGCCAGCCCGGTGCCGACACCGGGGCGGAAGAACGAGTCGAACTGATCCGGCGCTCGCTGGGCGGTCCCGGTCAATCGGTAGCTGAACTGGAGGGAGTAAGTCGCGTCGGGGCCGTTGATGATCGTCTGGTCGATCGACAGGGCCTGCGCGAAGCCGCTCTGCGGAAGGTAATCGTACGGTTGCCCGTCGATCATGTAGTACGAGCCGAGCCGGTAGTCGGAGAGGCTGAGCGCCGCCGCGGCCCTGAGCGCGAGCGCCGCGGAGGACGCCGACCCGGTGAACGAGAACTGCCCGCCCAGGGGGCCGCCGCCCGTGTAGGCAAGCGAGACCGCATCGGTGCCGAACGCCTCGCCCCTCGTTCCGAAGGCCTGCTCTCCCTCCGGGTGGAACTGATCGTCGCCGGTCCGATACTGGGCGTACGAATTGAGCAGCAGCGCGGCACTGGCCGGCAACGGCACGCCGGCGAGCAGGACCAGGGACATCACACAGGACGCCACTCGAGAACTCATGGAGAGCCACCTCATCCCGCACGGGGCGGGACGGTAAGGGGACTTGCAGGCCGGACATGCCGGCACCTGAACGGGATCCAGCTCGGCATTTTCACCCTGCCTACCCTTTCGAGCAAGGCCGCATCTGGCCGTGTCCCTGAAAGACCTCCCCGCGCACTCCCGCCGGCCGTGAGCCGGTTCACGGCGGAGTGGGCAGGCGCGCCGTCGGCAGTCGGCACCCTCGCGGAGGGTGAAGCACGTGGCCGCCGACCCTGCGCCCCTGCTGAACCACTACGGCGGCACGGTCGCCGACGCGATCGCGGCGCACGTGTTCACGACACGTCAGGCGCGCTGGAAGTCGAGCGGCGCCTCGGGGCTCATCAACGACGCCCCGCCGTCGGCCACGATCGTCTGTCCCGTGATCCAGGCCGCGTCGTCGCCGCAGAGCGCCGCGACGGCGCCGCCGATGTCGGCAGGCGTCCCGGGGCGTCCCATCGGCGTCCATCCGTCCCGCAGCCTGCCGAGCAGTGCGTCGCGGGCGGGTGGCGGCAACTGGTTCACGATGCTGTCGTCGGTCAACCCGGCGCACACGGCATTCACCGTGATGCCTCGCCGCGCCAGTGCCACGGCGTAGTAGCGGCACATCGCTTCCACCGCGGCCTTGTTGGCCCCCATCGCGAAGTACGGCTGGAAGCCTCCGAGGTGACTCCCGGGCCAGTAACTCAGCGCGATGATCCGCCCGGCGTCGCGCATCAGCCCGTTCAGCGCCTGCACCCCCATGAAGAAGGCGCGCGCCTGGCAGGCGAAGGCCTCGTCGAACTGCGCCAGCGACACGATGAACGGCGGGCTCAGGAACCCGAGGAGGTTGCCGAGCGCGTTGCTCACGTACACGTCGAGCGTGCCGAACTGCTCCTGTACGCGCGTGGCAAGCATCGCCACGTCCTCCCGGCGTGACACGTCGGCCTGCACGATGAAGCCGGTGCTGCCGGCCCGCTCGACGGCGGCCAGCGTGTGACGAGCGGCGTCCTCGTCCTGCCGGTAGTTCACGCAGACCCTCGCACCGCGCTCGGCCAGGCGGACGGCGATCCCCCGCCCGATGCCGCGCGAGCTCCCCGTGACCAGTACGGACTTGCCTTCGAGTGTCTTGTGCATGTGCGGGTCGTCTCCTGGGCCTGAGCCTTCAGCGATACCTCTGGCGACCACAGCTGTACGGAACAGCCGCGTCGACCGTTATGGGCGTGAACAGGTCTCGGAACCGTACGCGAACGGCGCCTCCCCGACGAGAAGCTGAAAGCTCCGCGGTGGCTGATGAAGCAGCAAGTCGGGGGGAGCGCGTGAAGACCGAGCAGCATGAGTAGATCTCGTCACACCAGGGGGGTTCGCGCAGCTCTGCCAAGTTGCAGTCACATCACCATTCGGCGGTTCCCGGCAGGGGATGTATCGGCCTGGGGGAGGCACGTGCATGCGGTTGCGATCCGTGACGTTGACGCCCGAGCGGCTGGCCCTGTGCCGGCCACTCTGGGGCGGCCGTTCGTTCCACACCGATGACGAGTTCGAGGCGATGGTCCGCACCGCGGCGGATCTCCTTGCGAGCAGGCACGCACGCGGGAGCCTTGTGCTCGACGAGACGGGCGCGGCGCGGTTCTTCGGCTTCACGCTGTTTGCACGAACGTCTGCCGTGGACCAGGTGTTCGCCGGACCGCCCGAAGGAATTGCCCGCACGTTCCTGTCGGAGGCTGGCCGCGGGGACGTCCTGGATCTGAGCGGCATCGGCCGAGGCAATGCCGGCAACGGCCTCGACCTGGTGGTGTGCGCGCAGGGCTACGAGCTCGCCGACGCCAGCGACACCGAGTTCGCCGTCGTCGTCGGCACGCTGCTCCAGAACTTCTTCGACATCCATCGCGGCTTCCGGCTGCGGCGCATCGTCGGCGTCGCGTTCGGGACCCTTGGAGCACACATCGTGCAGCGCAGCGGTGCCTATCCTGATGTTCGCGTCTGGAGCGGCACGACGCCCGGCGGGACGCCGGCGGCCTCCGCGATGTTCAGCCTGACGCACGCTCAGGCGACCAACGGGTACAGCGCGCTGCTGCCGATGTTCACGTACTTCCCGCCTCGCGTGCAGTTCACCGAGCCTGAGCAGGACGTGCTGCGCGAGGCGCTCGAGGGCGCCACCGACGCATTGATCGCGGCACGACTCGGCCTCAGCGTGGCGGCCGTGAAGTCGCGACTGACGCGCGCCTACGAGCGTGTGCAGGTGCGGCTCCCCGGCCTGCTGCCGGTACGCGACGTCGACGACATGGCGCGCGGGTCGCAGGTGCGCCATGTGGTCCTCGACTTCGTGCGCAGCAACCCGTCGGAGCTGACGCCCTACGAGCGCTCATCCACGATGGACGAGGGGCTCCGGCGCTTCGCGACACGTACCGCAACGGCGAGTGAGCGTGGCCGCGGCGCGCCGGGAATCTTTTAGGGGCTTGGTGTCACTGCCGGCGGCCCCTACTGTGAGCGCCTGGCAAGGATGGCCGCGGGCACGCGGGGCGTGACTCGCAGGCACCCCGGTGAAACGCGGCGACCTCGGCCGCAGGAGCGATCACATGGACACATTGCAGGTGACGGCACGGCTGGCCATTCATTCGGGCAAGCGGGAGCAGTTCGAGGCACGCGCTGCCGAGTGTGTGCGCCTGGTGCGGGAGCGCGACACCGGCACCCGACAGTACGACTGGTTTCTGGATGATGAGGGCACCGAGTGCGTCGTCAGGGAGGCGTATCGCGACTCGGCGGCGGCACTGGAGCACCTGGCCAATCTTGGGCCGGCGCTCATGGCGCTGTTCGAGGTGTGTGACCTGACGCTGGAGATTTGCGGGACGCCCTCGACTGAACTGCGCGCCGCCACCGCGCCATTCGCCCCACGGGTGTACGCGCCATTCCTCAGCCTGTGACTAACGGCCGACGCGCCACGCGCTGGGGGCGCCGGCGCGGAGGCCGCCTCGTGGTTCGCTCCGCGGCACACGACTGAGTGTCTTCCCCATTCGCCTGCCTCCGCTGCGTGAACGGCGCGGCGACATCCCCCTGCTGGCGACGTTCTTCGCCAATCGCTGTGCAGAGCAGGTCGGCCGGCACCTCGAGGGGTGCTCCCCCGGGGCGCTCGATCTGCTCGGCGCGCACGAATGGCCGGGCAACGTCCGGGAACTGCAGAACGTCGTGGAGCGGGCCTCTCGGCATCCAGAGACCACGACACGCGGTCGCCGCGGCGACCGACGGTGAGGCCGCCGGCGCCTAGGCCCTTGCTCAGCATCGCGCGGTGCGTGGCTGGGCGTTCTGACAACACACGGTCTCGTGCAACCGGACGCCGAGGTGCCCTGCCCTCCCGGACTCACGCCGCAGGATCATCGTCGCGAGCCTGCAGCTGACCTGATGCGTTGAAACCGTAGGCTCGTCGGATGCTGTCATCGGTGATGACCCCGAGCAACTGCGTGGCATCCAGACGCGAGATCACCGGGATGATCGGCGCACCGGGCAACGAGCGCATTGGCACATCCAGCAGTTCATCGGGGTACACGGGCTCGACCCGTTGCCGCAGCGTGACGCCCACTCCGTCGAGGCCCACCTCGACGACGTGCCATCCCTGCCCCGGCACGTGCCGGACCGTCACGCCAGCGCCGGCCGCGGTCGATGCGGCATCCATCGCATCCTCGACGCGGAGCGGGCCGTGGGGCCGGGCCAGTCGCGCCGACGGAAAGGCAGCCCCCTCGTGGCTCGCCACCAGGTCGAGGATCGACTGGCGGTGGAACTGCCGAGCCACCAGGAACCCGACGGTCGAGGTGATCATGGCCGGCAGGATCGCGGCTGCCGTACCACTCAGCTCGAAGGTCATGAAGACGGCCGTCATGGGCGCACGGAACACGCCGGCGAACACGCCGGCCATGCCCGCCAGGAGGAACGTGGGCTGTGCCTCGGACGCCGGCAGCAGGAACGTGGTGAGCAGGCCTCCGGTGGCCCCGCCGAGCATCACGCCCACGAACAAGGTCGGCGCGAACAGCCCACCGGGCGTGCCGGTGCCGAAGGCCACGGCCGCGACCGCCACTTTCAGCAAGGCCAACAGGCCCATGGTCTGCCACGTGTACTGGCTGTGGAGGGCGCCGTCCATGGCGAGATACCCCGTGCCGAGAACATCGGGGATGGCCAGGCCGACCACCCCGACGACGATCCCCGCGCAGAACGGACCGACGGCTGGGGGGAGGTGAACGGCGCCGAGGCGATACCGCACCAGTTCCATGCCGCGGATGTAGACGGTCGCAAACAGCCCCGACGCCAGCCCCAGGACCACGAGCGCCGTCAATTCCGGCGCCGACCGGACCGACGGCACCACCGGGACCGAGAACAGCGGATTCTCCCCGAGGAACAGTTGCGTGGTCACCACCGAGGACACGGCTGCGAGCACGATCGACCCGAGCACGGCCGTGTCGAAGCCCGACACCACTTCCTCGAGCACGAAGAGGACGCCGGTGATGGGGGTGTTGAAGGCGGCCGCGATGCCTGCCGCCGCGCCCGTCGGCGCAATCAGCCGCATGGACCGCCGCGTCAGCCCGAACAAGCGTCCGAGGCGCGACGCGATGCCGGCGCCCATCAGCAGTGCCGGATCCTCGGGACCGAGTGGCGTGCCACTGCCGAGCGACAACACGCACGCGGCGAACTTGCCGGGAACCGCGCCGAAGGGGATGGCGCCGTCGGAGACGTACAGCGCGGACTTCGTCTGGACGATGCCACTCCCGCCGCTCACCGGGCTCCAGTGGACCACGAGGGCAGCTACGGCGGCGCCGAGTGCTGGAAGGAGGACCGCGAGGCCGGGTCGCTGCGCCAGGCGGCTGGCCGCCAGCGCCAGCAGTTCGATCGCGGCGTGGAAGCACACGACCACGAGGCCTGTACAGATCCCGATCAGGACCGCCAGCACCAGGAAGCGCTGAGCCTCGGTGAGCAGGGCCCCGCGCCCGACGTCTGGACGCGCATCTCTCACGACGCGAGCCCCGCTCCGAGCTGCTGCAGCAGGAGGCCGGCGGCGTCGTCCTTCGCTGGCGCCGGACACTGCTGTGCCACGCTCGAGGCCGCCGCGGCGAGCAAGGCCCGGCCGACCTCCACGTCTGCCGAACGCCTGGTGACCCACCGGTCAACGGCCGGCAGGATGGTCGGTGATGCGGCGGTGGCCGAGGGTGGCGCGCACGCGACGAGCCGGCTGCGGGCTTCGATCAGCAGGTGCCGGATGCGGTCACGCCGGGCAGACGAGGAGATGCGTGGTTGATCGGGGTCGAGCGACAGGATTCGGGCACTCAGGCGATGGAGCCTGGCCGCCGCTCGATCGCCGGGGTCACGCGCGAGGGCGCGCCCCGCCGCGGCGTAGGCGTCGATGAGATGTCCGCGCGCAAACTCCGCTTCAGCGAGCAGGCTCACGCCGGCTCCGGGGTCGGCAAACCGCTCGACCAGCGTCCTGAGCAGCCGGGCGGCATCGTCGGCGAAGCCGGCCTCGAGCAGTTCTCGGCCAGCCTGCAGCTGCAGGGCCCGGTCGCCCGGGAAGGCGCCTGACAGTTCGAGCAACGCCGCACGGAGTCGCTCGCGTCGGCCTGCGTCGCGGAACAGCGAGACCAGTTCGAGCCGGGGTTGCACGCGCAGGCCCTGCTGGCCACTGCGCCAGCGCCCGTAGATGGCCCGGTAGTAGGCCGCTTCCGCGCCATCGTCATCGCCCGTGCGACGGAGCAGGCGCGCGAGCACGAGGTTGGCCTCGCCGTTCACGGGATCGGCGGCCAGGACATCCTTCACGTAGGGCAGCGCCTCCTGCGGCCGATCGAGTCCGGCCAGCGCCTTGCCCAGGGTCAACCGGAGTGCCGGGTCGTCGGGTTCCAGAGCCACGGCCTGTCGCAGCAGGTACGCCGCCTCGCCATGCCGCCCCTGCTCGAGCGCGATCGATCCCTCGGCGCCGAGCTGGGTACTGCGACGATGACGCTGCTGGTGGGCAGCGCCGGAGAGCGCGCCGGCCGCGAGCCACAGCCCGACCAGAATCGCGGCAAGCCCGGCATACGCCCGGACGTCGATCGGTGCGCCGCGGACCGGCGCGGCATCGGCCACATCGGCCCCGTGGTCGGGTGAGTCGTGGACCACCATGGACGGACACGCGCGGCGGCTGCGTTCGCCGCTCGCGTGTGGGTCAGGATACCAGTGACTTGCTTTGAGCAGCAACGAATGAGACCGCCATGGCCCCGGGCACCCGACGCCTGCGCCAGGCGCGTGACGCGCAGGCGACGCCGCGACGCCAATCTGACGATATCGTGACGGGGGCAAGCCGCCGTCGACATGCCTGCGGGCTCCACCTCGACCCTTCATTCAGGTGATGGAGATGTCGCGCTCGCCGCGCAGCACGCGTCCGAGCACCGCCGCCAGGACTCGGGGATGACAGGGCTTGGCGACGAAGGCGGCGCACCCGAGCCCGAAGGCCCGATGCCGGAATCGTCCGTCGTGCGCGACCCAGCCGGTCAGCACGACCACCGGGGGATGTGGGCCGTCCGGAACGAGACGCAACCAGTCGTCCCAGTGCGTGGCCGGCGTCAGGTCGACGAGAATCACATCGGCTCCCTGCGCCTCGAGGCGGGCACGCGCCTCGGTGGGTGATCCGGAGCAGGAAGTGACGAGGTCGGACGTGCGCGCGAACCACTGCACGTACAGGTGGCGCGCGTCGTGATCGGCGGAAAGGAGGAGGAGCCGGGCCCGAGGCATGCACGGGAGCGGTGCACATCCCGCGCCGAGTCCACACCGCGCGGCCCTCGATCAGCTCAGTTCCTGATCCAGACACGCGGCCAGTCGAGCGAGGAAGCGGCGCGTAGCGATCCGGTGTGCCCTCGGGGACTGCGCGAGCGCGGCGGCAACGGCGCCCTCGACCGTCTGGCGGACGTTGCGACTGACACGCTGCCCCTGTCGCGTCAGAGTGAGCGTGGTCCGTCGCCGGTCCTCGGCGGCCGGCTGGCGCGTCAGCAACTGCTGCGCCTCGAGGCGGCGGAGCACGCCCGTCAACGTGCTCGGATGCAGGTGGAGGGTGGCCGCGAGGTCACCGGCGGAGATGCCGGGGAACAGGCCGATGAGGCGCAACACCAGGCGTTGCGGACCGGTGACCCCGCCATGGGCTGCCATCTGTTTCGACAGGCGCTCCATCCGGTGCACGACGGCCCAGAGTCCTTCCATGAAGGCGAGAACGTCGGGCAGGTCGGAAGAGCGCGTCGTGCGCGGCATGGCCGGGATGATACGCCACGATCGTCAGGGGACGGCCCGCGCCCACGTGGTGAGCAGGCTCCGCAGGACGCGGTGCACGGCCGGCACGTCGTCGAGGCGGTAACGGGCCGCGGTCGCGCCGGGGCCGACCTTGACGGTGATGCCGTCGGGCAGCGCCTGGAAGAGGTCCTCGTCGGTCCGGTCATCGCCGACGGCGATCACCTGCCGCGTCGGGCCGTGACGCCGCCGCACGTGTCGCGCTGCCGCCGCCTTGCTCACCCCACGGAGCCGGATCTCCACCACCTTCTTGCCCTCGACCACTTCCAGGGGCTGGTTGCTCAGGGCGTCACCGAGGACCAGCCGCAGCTCGTGCGCCTGCCGCTCACCGAACGCCGGGTCGGCGCCACGGTAATGCCACGCCAGTGCGGCACTCTTCTGCTCGACCCGCGTCCCGGGCGTGGTCGCCGCGAACGACTCGAGGATGGGCAGGACCTTCACCCACCAATCCTCGGGCACGGCCGTCGCGGACTCCCAACGCGATTGCCGCGCCGGGCGGTGCCAGAAGCCGTGCTCGGCCCAGAGGTCGACGGGCAGGCTGCCCAGCCATCGCTCGAGCGTGTCGCGAGGTCGGCCACTCACGAGATGCACGTCGACCTCGGCGGCACCCGCCAGTTCACGCAGCAGGTCAAGGAGGTCGTCGTTCGGCGTCGCGAGTTCCGGTCGCTCGACGATCGGCGTGAGCGTGCCATCGTAATCGAGCAGCAGGCACCAGCGTTGCGGCTCCGCGACGGTCACCGCGGCCAGGAGCGCGGCTTCCCCATCCACAGGCCGGTCGCCGGCGTCGGTCGCCACCGCAGTGGCCTGCGTGAGCGCACCGAGGTAACCAGAGGCCCAGGCGTGCACGTCGTGGCGACGGACGCGCGCCCGCAGGTTCGCCATCCGGAGTCGCCGCTCCGTGTCGGGCATCGTCAGCGCTCGCTCGATGCAGTCCGACAGCGCATCGACGTCGTACGGATTGACGATCAGGGCGTCGCCCAGTTCAGCGGCCGCCCCGGCGAATTCACTCAGCACGAGCACGCCGTCGCCGTCGGGCCGCGCGGCGACGAACTCCTTGGCGACGAGGTTCATGCCGTCCCGCAGGGGCGTGACGAGCATCACGTCCGCCGCCCCGAAGAGCCCGACGAGTTCCCGCTGGGTCACCGAGCGGTGGAGGTAGTGGACCGGCACGGCACCGAGCGTGGTGAAGCGGCCGTTCACACGCCCGACGAGCTCGTCGACCTGTCGCCGGAAGGACCGATAGGCGTCCACGCCCTCCCGTGAGGGCACGGCCACCTGGACGTATCGCACGCGGTCACGCAGGTCGGGGCGGCGCTCGAGCAGGCGCTCGAAGGCGAGGAGGCGACGCGGGATGCCCTTGGTGTAGTCGAGGCGGTCCACCCCGAGCACGATGTGGCGGCCGGCCGCCTCTTCACGCAGCCGAGCGACGACGGCCTGCGTCTCGGGCTCACGAGCGAGGGCCTCGAAGTGTGCCGCATCGATCCCCATCGGGAACACGCCGGTGTGCACCGTCCGGCCGCCCACCTCCAGGGTGTCGACCTCCGCCTCGAGCCCCTCGGTGTCCAGCAAGGACGTCAGGAAATGCCGGCGGTAGGCGAACGTGTGGAACCCGATCACGTCGGCCCCGAGCAGTCCACGGAGCACCTCCTGCCGCCACGGCAGTATCCGCAGCACCTCGGACGAGGGGAACGGGATGTGGTGGAAGTAGCCGATCCGTGCCTCGGGCAGTCGCTCTCGGATCAGCGACGGCACCAGCATCAGCTGGTAGTCGTGTACCCACACGAGGTCGCCCGGCCGCCACGCCTGACAGACCGCGTCGGCAAACCTCGCATTCACGTCGCAGTACGTGCGCCAGCCCGTCGCGTCTACAGGCACCCGATCCACCAGGTAGTGGCACAGCGGCCAGAGCACCTGGTTGGCGAAGCCCTCGTAGTACGTGGCGATTTCGTCGGCGGTCAGGTGCACCGGGACGACCCCGCTGCGGTCCAGTTGACGATCGAGGTCGGCCAGTTGGGCAGGCGAGAACCGCGACACGTCGCCCGGCCAGCCAATCCAGATCGCTCCGGCCCGCTCCTGCCAGTTGCGCAGCCCGGTCGCGAGGCCGCCGCTGGACATCGCGAGCCGCACCCCGTCCTTGTGTGCGCGCGCTGTCACCGGCAGGCGGTTTGCGACGACGAGCAAGCGCGTCTCGCCTGCACTCACCATCCACCTCCTGTCGAGTCGGGGCGACATCGGCCACCCGCAGGCGAGCATAGCAGCGATTAGTTGGAGGACAAACCGATTCACGCCTGGCCCGCTACAATGACGGCATGCTCCGTCTCCTGACACGGCTCGTCGTGGCGCTTGGCATCGGAGTCGCCACGGCTGTCCTCCTGTGAGTCCCTCGAGGCCGTTCCGCTACGTCCGCGAGCCCCTCTTCCTGGCGGCCGTCGGCTCGTACGTGCTCATCCGCGCGGCAACGCGCGTCGTCGGGCACCCCGTCGGCTGGGCCACCGGCCAGCAGGTGGACGTGCTCCTGCTGCCAGTCGGCCTGCCGCCCTGGCTGTGGCTGGAGCGGCGTGTCGGATGGCGGGCCGACGACCGGCCACCGACGTTGGCCGAGGTCGGCCTCCTGCTCGGCGCGTGGAGTGTCGCCGCGGAAGTGCTGGCTCCCGCGCTCGTGCACGGCCCGGTGTCGGACCCCCTCGACGTGGTCGCCTACGTGCTCGGCGGCATCGCGTGCCTGCTCGTCTGGGGTCGTGGATGAGCTTCGACGCCATCGCGCCCTGGTACGACGGCGCCGAGACGCTGCTGGCAGGCACGCTGCTGCAGCGCGCTCGCACGACGTGGATCGATGCCGTCGCCGTCGATGCGCGAGTGCTCAGTGCGGGTGAAGGCCACGGACGCTTCGCGGACGCACTGCTCCAGCGCCGGCCGGCGGTCGAACTGACCTGTCTCGATGCCAGCCCCGGCATGCGCCGTGTGGCCCAACGGCGACTCGCCCGACATGCCCGCCTCGCCAGGTGGGTACATGCCGACGCCACCGCCTGGAGGCCTGAACCGGCCAGCTACGACGTGATCGCGACGCACTTCTTCCTCGACTGTTTCGACGCCGCGTCCCTCGATCGCGTGATCGACCTGTTGGCCACGGCGGCCCGGCCGCGATCGTTGTGGCTCGTCACCGACTTCGCCGTGCCGCCCGCGGGGCTCGCCCGCGTGCGCGCCGCGGCCATGCACCGGGTGATGTACTCGGCCTTTCGCAGGCTCACGACACTGCAGGCCACCCGGCTGACGCCGCCGGACCCGCTGCTCGCCGCGCGGGGGTTCGTGCTCCGCGACCGCCGCGAGTACTCGTGGGGGCTCGTGCGGGCCGACGTGTGGCAGCGGTGACGGGTTGCCCCACATCTTGCATGAGCGACGCCCATGACGAACCGTTCTCCCCGCGCGCACCGCTCATGAGAGCGCTCACCGTCCAACCCGGCGTCTCCGGCTCGGCCAGGCTCGAGCAGGTGGCAGAACCTGCCCTGACCGATGGCGCGCTGCTGGTGCAGGCGATCGCCGTCGGCATCTGTGGCACCGACGTGGACATCGTGCGTGGCGAGTACGGGTGGGCCCCGGACGGACGCCAACGCCTCATACTCGGCCACGAATCGATCGGCCGCGTCCTCGAAGCCCCTCCGGATTCCGGATTCGCCCCTGGCGATCTCGTCGTCGGCATCGTACGTCGCCCCGATCCCTTGCCCTGCGCCTACTGCGCGCAGGGCGAATGGGACATGTGTCGCAATGGCGCATACACCGAGCGGGGCATCAAGTCGCTCGATGGTTACGCGTCCGAGCGTTTCAGGCTCGAGCCGGCCTATGCCGTGCGGGTCGAGAACGCGCTCGGGACTCTCGGCGTGCTGCTGGAGCCGACCAGTGTCGTCGCCAAGGCCTGGGAACACGCCGAGCGGATCGGGCAGCGATCCGATGCCTGGCGTCCCCGATCGGTACTGATCACCGGGGCCGGCCCCATCGGATTGCTCGCCGCATTGCTGGGACGCCTGCGCGGCCTGGACGTCCACGTCTTCGATCGGGTGACGCGCGGCCCCAAGCCGATGCTGGTCGCCGAGCTGGGGGCGACGTACCACGCGGCCACGCTGCCGAGTGTCGAACGACTGGCCCCGGACATGATCTTCGAGTGCACCGGTGCACCTGCCGTCGTCGCCGACGTCCTCACGCGCAGCGCGCCGTCGGGCATCGTGTGTCTCGCCGGCGTCTCGTCGGGTGGCCGTACCGTGCCCCTCGACCTGGGCGATCTCAATCGGCGGATGGTCCTGGAGAACGACGTCGTCTTCGGGTCGGTCAACGCCAACCGTCGCCACTACGAACAGGCAGCCGGGGCCCTGGCACGCGCCGACCACGCCTGGCTGGGGCGACTCATCACCCGGCAGGTACCCCTCGATCGATGGGCCGATGCGTTCGAACGCCATGAGGACGACGTGAAGGTGGTGCTGAGGATGGAGGAGGCGTGAGCCGGCCGCTGGAGGACTACGCGCTGATCGGTGACTGCGAGAGTGCGGCGCTGGTGTCGCGCGACGGCTCGATCGACTGGCTCTGCTGGCCGCGCTTCGATTCCGACGCCTGTTTCGCTGCGCTGCTCGGCACGGAGGAGCACGGGCGCTGGCTCCTCGCGCCGGAGGGTGACGTCGCCACGACCCGCCGCTACCTGCCTGATACGTTGATGCTGGAGACGACGCACGAGACCGCCGAGGGTACGGTGGTCGTGCTCGACTTCATGCCCCCGAGGGGGCGCCATCCCGATCTGGTGCGGCAGGTGCGCGGCGTCCGTGGCCGCGTGCGCATGCGCACCGAACTGGTCCTGCGCTTCGACTACGGCCGGACCGTCCCGTGGGTGAGCCGCCTGCCCGACGGCCGCACCCGGGCCGTCGCGGGGCCTCACATGGTGGTGCTGCAGGCGCCGGCCGTGGTGCATGGCGAGGGGCTGCGCACGGTCGGGTACTTCGACGTCGGCGCCGGCGACGAGGTCGCCCTGGCGCTCGTCTACGGTGCGTCGCATCTTCCCCTGCCACCGCCCGTCGACGTCGCGCACGTGCGGCAGGCGTCACTGGCCTTCTGGCACAAGTGGGTGGCGCCGCATCGCACGGGTGGTGACTGGGCCGACCTGGTCTCTCGCTCCTTGATCACGCTGAAGGCGCTCACCTACGCCCCCACCGGGGGCATCGTGGCCGCGCCGACCACGTCCTTGCCCGAGCAGCTCGGTGGCTCACGCAACTGGGACTACCGGTACTGCTGGCTGCGAGACGCCACGCTCACGCTGCTCGCCCTGATGAACGCGGGGCACATGGAGGAAGCCGCGGCGTGGCGGGCCTGGTTGCTCCGGGCAGCGGCTGGCGCCCCGTCGCAGGTCCAGATCATGTATGGGCTCGCGGGCGAGCGCCGTCTCACCGAGGCAGAACTGTCGTGGCTGCCCGGCTACGCCGACTCGCGCCCGGTGCGGCTGGGCAACGCGGCCCATGACCAACTGCAACTGGACGTCTTCGGCGAAGTGCTCGATGCCCTTCACCAGGCGCGCCTTGGCGGTCTCGAAAGCACGCCTGCGGCCTGGGCGCTCGAGCGCGCGCTCGTCGACCACGTGACCACGATCTGGGATCAGCCCGACGAGGGGATCTGGGAAGTACGCGGCCCCAGGCGCCACTTCACGCATTCGCGCGTGATGGCGTGGGTGGCGCTCGATCGCGGCATCAAGTCTGCGGAGCGGTTCGGATTGCCCGGCGACCTGCCGACGTGGCGACAGGTCCGGCAGGCCATCCACGATGACGTCTGCGCGAAGGGCTTCAATCGCGCGCTCGGAACCTTCGTACAGGCCTACGGCGAACCCTGGCTCGACGCCAGTCTCCTGCTGCTGCCGACGATGGGCTTCCTCCCGGCGACCGATCCTCGGGTGGGGGGCACGATCGCTGCCGTGGAGCGGCACCTGCTGCGCGACGGGTTCGTGCTGCGATACGACACCAGCGGAACCGAGGACGGCCTGCCTCCGGGGGAGGGCGCATTCCTCGCCTGCAGCTTGTGGCTGGCTGACGCCTACACCCTGCAGGGACGGATCGACGAGGCGCGCCTGCTGTTCGAGCGGGTGGTCGGCATCGCCAACGATGTCGGGTTGCTGGCCGAGGAGTACGACCCCGCACTCGGGCGCCTGGTCGGCAACTTCCCGCAGGCGTTCTCCCACATCGCCCTGGTCAACACGGCGCACAACCTCGCACGGGCCACCAAGCCCGCCCGACAGCGCGCCTCATGAGGCGCGCAGGCCGTTCACGCACGGTGAGGCACGCCTGGCACAGCGTGCCCTGCCGCTGCGGTCGGCGTGAGCGGGACGCGCGGATGCTGGTTCAGCGCGTGCACGAGAAGTAGCCGGCATAGCCGGCCTCGAGATCCGTCCCCACCGTCAACCTGGCGTGAGCCCTGCGCGACTCATCGGTCGCCGCGGCATCCGGCGCGAACACGTCGACCTTCACGTCGTCGCCAGCCAGCGTGAACCCGCCGCCCGCCGCGGCAGGATACGAGACTTCCATGCGAGCCAGGCGTCCATGCAGCTTGATGACGCCCCGCCCGAGCCCCGTGCGGCGCGCCGTGGCGGCGGCCACAATGGCGGCATCCGGTGCATAGGCGAACCGGCAGACCGCGACGTCGCCCAGGGCCTGCCGGAGTTCGGCATCGGTGAGCGACTCCAGGTCGGTTTCGGCCAGCTCGGCTCGACGGGCCGCATCTCCTGGCGACAGCAGTTCCGGTGACGCAGCGGGGCTCACGGTCGTCACCGGGGCATCGCCGCGCTGCAACGCGTCGATGAGGTAGGCCATCTCCGCGATCTCCTTGCGCTGCGCTTCGATGATCTCGTCGGCCAGCTTCCTGACGCGCGCATCCCGGATGCGCGCACGCTCGCTCGTCAGCAACGCGATCGAATGATGGGGCACCATGGCCCGCATGTATTCGAGCCCACTGACCGTCGCCTGGGAGCGGATCAGCCACGCCGCGATGACGACCACGAGTGCACTGCCGATGAAGATGGCCAGGTTGGCGATCCGGTTCCGATACATGCCCAGCATGAAGCCGAGCATGATGATCGCCATCACCGCGCCCATCAGCAGCGCCATCCATCCGCGAGTCTCGCTCATGTATGCGTGATCCCAGGTGTACGTATGGATGTACATCAACCCGAACATGACGATCGTCGACGTTGCGATCATCGCGGCAAAGCGCCAGTAGCTCATGTGCATCGCGTCCTCCGTGCCCGCGTTGCGTGACTCGCTCGTCGCCCGCGGGCCAGGGGAGTGAGCGGCGCCACGCTCCGGCGCGCACGCACGGCGCATGCAAGACGTCCGCCCGGTCGGGACCGTGCCGTCCCGATCGAGGCAGTCCCGTGGTGGCCCGCCATGGCGACGGCCTTGCAGCTGATGCTCGCCATGTCCACCGTCCTGGTGTTCGGTGTCGTCCTGCTGATCGCCGCCCTGATCTCGGCCCGGGCGCAACGCGGCATCCTCTCCACGGCCGTGTTGTTCCTGATGGCGGGCGTCGTGGCCGGGCCGGGCCTGCTGGATCTGCTGTCGACCACACCGAGCCGGCGCGTCCCATCGCTGGTCGCCGAGGTCGCGCTGTTCGCGGTGCTGTTCACCGACGGCATGCACCTCACCCTCACGCAGCTGAGAAGCGCCTGGCGCCTGCCCGGCCGCGCCCTGTTCATCGGCATGCCGCTGACACTCGTGATGATCGCGGCGCTCGCTCACTGGGTGGTCGGGCTCCCCTGGCCGGCGGCCTGGCTGGTCGGCGCGGCGCTGAGTCCGACCGACCCGGTCTTCGCGGCCGCGCTCGTCGGCGCCGACCACGTGCCTCGTCGCGTGCGCGAGCTGCTGAACATCGAGAGCGGGGCCAACGACGGGCTCGCGCTCCCGATCATCGCCACTCTGCTCGCCGTGAACGGCGCCGCGCAGGCCTCCTTCGGCCTGGCCCTCGGCGGCGCGGCGATGGGCGTGGCGCTGGGGGTAGCCATCGCCTGGTGTGCCGTGCGCCTGGCACGCGCGCGATGGTTCGAGGTGTCAGGGCCCTATGCCCCGCTCGGGGTGCTGGCGATCGGACTCGTGGTACTCGGGACGACGTCGCTGCTGCACGCCAACGAGTTCCTGGCGGCGTTTGCCGCCGGCGTCACCATCGCCTCCAGCTCGGAGCGCGCACGGCTGGCGTTCGCGCCGGTCGGTGAGCTGGTGTCGGAAGTGCTGAAGCTGGGCGCCCTGCTGATCTTCGGCGCCGTCCTCACGCCGTCGTTGTTCGCCACACTGCGCATGCAGGACTACGTCTTCGCCGGACTCGTGCTCGTGGTGGCCCGCCCTGCGGCGATGGTCGTCTCGCTGCTGGGCTCCCGTCTCGAGCGCCGCGAGATCGTCGCCGTCGCGTGGTTCGGTCCGAAGGGCTTTGCGTCGGTCTTCTTCGGGTTCCTGATCCTCGAGGCAGGCGTCCCGCAGGCGGCGCAGGTGTTCCAGCTGCTGGCGCTGGTGATCGCGCTGTCGATCGTGGCGCACAGCTCCACCGACGTGCTGGTCGCCCGGGGCTTCCGGGGCACGCGCGAGGACACGTGACGACTGGCGCCATCACCGATCGCATCCCGGATGTCAGGCCGGCAGTGTGGGGGGCGGTCGCGGCTGAGGATTCGCGGCGACGTGACGTCGCCAGATGTCGAGGTCCTCGGCTGACGAGTGGTCGTCAGGGCGCGTGGCAGTCACGAAATGTGGTGACCGCACGCCTCGCTCGAGTGGCGACACCTCGCGAGGTGTCGACGGCCGGACGTGGCCCGCTCCTTGCCCCTGCATCGGGACGGAGGTGAAACATGAAGACACCGACAATGAGGTGGAGCCCATGGTGGGCTCGAATGGCAGCGCTGACCGTACTGTTCGTGTCGACCTGGACCGGCACGAGCCTGGCCGATAGCTGGAACGACCGCACGCGGCTGCGCTTCTCCGGGCCGGTGATGGTGCCGGGGGCGACACTCCCTGCGGGCGAGTACGTGTTCGAACTCATGGACCTGAAGGCGAACCGGCACATGGTCCGCATCAGGAACGCGGAGGGGTCGGAAGTCATGGCCGTGGCCAGTGCGGTTCCGATCAAGCGCCAGGAGCCCGAAGGCACGACGACCCTGACCTTCAACCCGACGGTGGCCGGTGCGCCTCCCGCCCTCAAGGCGTGGTACTACCCGGGATCGATCTACGGGCATGAATTCATCTATTCCGAGAACGAAGCGCGGATGATCGCGCAGCGCGACAAGACCATCGTGCTGTCCGAAGACCGGGCATCGGGTGATGCCGACGCCGCCGGCACGGTGCGCCAGTACGACGCCACGGGCAAGGCAACGAACTGGCGGGCAGACGACGCCGTGATCCGCGAATGGACCACGTGGTCGCGTGACGCCGTGGCGCGCGCCCGCACGGCCACCGATGCCGCCGGCAGCCGCGAGACGAAGAGCGCGACCACGTCCCTGGTCGACTCGGCCGGGACGGCCATGCGGGTGCGGCTCGACGACCTCGAGTCGCGGCCGCGCGACTACACCGGCAAGACGATCTCGGTCGATGCCGAGGTCGAGAAGGTGCTCGGCCCGCGGCTCTTCACGATTGACGAGCCGGACTGGGCCGATCTCGACGGCGAGATCCTCGTGCACGTGCCGACGGCCCTGGCGGCGCTGGTGCGGCCCGACGATCGGGTGACCATCACGGGCACGCTGCGCTCGTACCCGATCACCGAGTTCGATCGCGAGTGGCGCTGGTACGACTCACCCAGTGAGGCCATGTCCGGGTGGGCTCGTCGGCCGGTGCTCGTGGCGACGCGCGTGGTCGGTGGCGACGATGATCGGGCCCTCCTGATCACGACAGAAGGCGCCGGATCGCGCCGGCATCTCCTCGCCGTCGTTGCTGCGCCTGAACGACATCAGCGCGGACGCGGTCGGACGGCCGGTGGATCTGGACGGCGTGCGCGTGACCAACATCGTCCCGGGTCAGGGCTTCTTCGTGGCGACCACCTGCTCGTCATGCCCCCACTCGACCCCCACGCCGTAGTACGCCGTCCAATAGCGCACCATCTGCCGATACGCGGCCGTCCGAATCGGTTGCGGAACGCGGTCCCAGTCGGTCGGCCCCATGCTGCTCCACATCGCGGGGTTGACCAGGAGCGCCTCGTAGCGAGCGACCATGGCGTCCAGACCGACCCGCCGGAGCGGCGCAGGCACGTCATTCCAGTCCGCCAGATGCATGCGGCGCCACAGCGCGGCGTTCCCTCGCACGTCATCAGCCGTGACGCGCGTGCGCAGCCGCTCGGTTCCGGCGGTGACCGTCACGGTGAGCGGCGTGGCATCGGAGAAGCTGGCGAACGGATTGACGGCCACAGGTAACGGAAGGGGGACGGCAGGGGGGGACGGGCGGCCTCGAACCGTGGTCGTCGCCAGGCCGAGCACCACCACGGTCGCGACATGGCGCGCCACGCAGGGCGATCGGCGCCCAGGTAGACGCGCCTGCGGCCGTTCCGTACGACGGCGACGGGTGCACCGTGCAACGGTGAGGGTCGCCACGAGCACCAGCCCCAACGAGCCGAGCGCCGCGGTGCGCGCCGCGACTGGCCTGGTCCGGCCAACAAACAGCCGCGCCACCTGGGGCACCTCGGACAATGCGGGCGCAGGCAGGTCCGTCGCCACCCGGGGATGACGAATCCCCAGCGGCGGCAGCGCCCTGACCTGCCGGCGCCATGCATGCACGCCTCCCAGGCTGCGTGCAGACAACAGGGCCCGAGCGACGCCCGCGTAATGGTCTCTCCGGCGCGCGGCAGGCACCACATGGAACACGACGTGTCGTTGCTCGGCTACCACGTGGATCTCGCCGGCGGCGGCCATGGCGCGCAGGACGTCACGCAGTTCGAGGGCGTGGGCGAGTGGCCGGTGCAGCACCGAGATGTCGGCCGCCAGGCCCATGACGTGCATGGGCACGTTGGTTCGTGCGTTGGGGTTGTTGCGCGACAGCCGGCGCTGGTACTCGCCGTGCCGCACCAGACTGGTCACGTCGATGGGCGCGGAGCGGACGCGGGAGGCGATGTCGAACAGCATGCCGATCACTTCGGGACGCGCAGAGAGGTAGAGCGCCTGGTGTGTCGGATCGAGTTCGCCGATCTGGTGGGCCCCGGCGGTCCGCAGCGACAGATTCAGCTCGCGGGCGCCTGCCGGCACCGTCACGAGCGTGTCGTCGGCGATCGCTGCGCTCAAGGCCTCGCGATCGGCGAACTCGAGGTCGGGCTGGCCTTCGTAGGCCTCGGTGATCCGGGCGGCATCCGCGACGCTGTCGGCCCTGAGCGTGGCCATGAGCGACCGCAGGCGGTCGAGGTGACGAACTTCCACCTCGGCCTCAGCCAGTGCTGCCCACGAGATGCTCGCTGCTGCAAACCCGGCCACCAGTGCCCTCCGCGCCACGTCGCCCTCCTGGACGGGGATGCAGACACCAAACACCGTGCCGGTGGGGATGGCAAGCGTTTCATGCGATGGCGGGCCCCAGGCGTCGCGACAGTCACGACAGGTCGTCACGTTGGCGACAAACCGTGGCGTGCCTGCCGGCGTCCTCGTTGAACCTGTTGACCAACGGCGGGCCGCCGAATGCTGGGGCGCCGACGCGTAGCCGCCTCGTGCTAAGCTCCGCCACACGAAGCACACCAGGGGAGGAACACGATGGCAACGGTACTGATTACCGGGACCAGCTCGGGTATCGGCTTGTCGACCGCGCTGGAACTGGCGCGTGCAGGGCACTCCGTCATCGCGACGATGCGCAACCCGGCGGCCTCACCCGAGCTCGCCGAGATCGCCGCGCGCGAAGGCCTGCCCCTGCAGGTCCGCACGCTCGACGTCGACGACGACGAATCGGTCCGCGCCTGCGTGGCCGCAGTTGACGGGCCGATCGACGTGCTCGTCAACAACGCGGGCGTCGAGTGCCACGGCTCCATCGAGGAGATGCCGATGGACCGCATCATCGGCACGATGAACACCAACTACTTCGGGGCGGTCCGCTGCATCAAGGCCGTCCTGCCACGGATGCGCGAGGCGCGCAGCGGGTGCATCATCAACATCAGCTCGGTGGCCGGGCGCATCTCCAATCCGCCACTCGGCGCGTACGCCGCGAGCAAGTTCGCGCTGGAGGCGATGAGCGAAGCGCTGGCCGGTGAGGTCAAGCCGTTCAACATCCGGGTCGCCATCGTCGAGCCCGGGATCCAGGACACGAAGATGGCGCGCACGATCGAGCACGAGGTGACGTCGATCTACCCGCAGGTGGTGCGCTTCTCCGGCCTGTTCCGCGCCGCGCTCGCCAATCCCGTGCCGCCCGTCGTGACGGCGCAGGTGGTGCGGCAGATCATCGAGTCGGGCACGTGGCAGTTCCGTCACACCTCCGGACCTGATGCGGCGGCATTCCTGGCGTGGCGCGCCAACATGACCGACGAGCAGTGGATCGCCTGGAGTGCCCAGGACGACGAGAGCTGGTATGAGCAGCTCGAACGTGATTTCGGGATGAACGCACGCCCGCAGGCGCCGCACGCGGGAGTGGCAGCCGTGGAGCCGGCCGTCGGCGGGTGACGCCGACCGGAGCGTTCCGGTTTCCATGACGACAACGGAGTACCATCCGCTCGCATGAAGCCTGCCCTGCTGTTGGCGACCCTGGCGCTCGTGTTCGCGCAGGCGCCGCCGGCCTTCGACGTCATCGTGCGCGGCGGCACCGTGATCGACGGCACCGGGGCGCCCCGGCGGCGCGCCGACGTCGGCATCACCGGCGATCGCATCACGCGGGTCGGCGACCTGTCGGGGGCGCGCGCGAGCACCGACATCGACGCCACCGGGCTGTATGTCGCCCCAGGCTTCATCAACATCCACAGCCACGCCACGCCGGTCGGCCTGCGCACGGCCGTCAACATGCTCACGCAGGGCGTCACGACCGAGATCGTCAACGCCGACGGGCGAGGGCCGCTCGACATCACGGGCCAGCTCGCTGGCCTCGGCGCCGCGGGCCTGGCCGTCAACGTCGGCGCGCAGGCCGGCTTCAACAGCATCTGGGCGAGCGTGATGGGCGAATCGGACCGGCGCCCGACGGCCGAGGACATCGCGCGCATGCGCGCCCTGTTGGTTGCGTGCCTCCAGGCGGGCGCGTGGGGCGTGTCGGGCGGCCTCGACTACAAGCCGGCGTACTTCGCGCGGACCGACGAGGTCGTGCAGGTGCTCGAGGCCGCGCGCCCCTGGCGCACCAATTTCATCAACCACGATCGCGTGACGCCGGAGTCGGGCTTCAGCTCCCGCGCCGGCATGGAGGAGACGATCGCCATCGGCGCGCGGGCCGGCGTGCTGCCGATCATCACGCACATGAAGGTGCAGGGACACGAGCAGGGGTCGGCCGACGTGATCCTCGGCCGGATGCGGGAGTCCGAGGCACGAGGCACGCCGGTCGCTGCCGACGCGTATCCGTACCTCGCGGGCCAGACGAGCCTCTCGGCCCTGATCATCCCCGGCTGGGCGCAGGACGGTGGACGTGAGGCGCTCCTGCGACGCCTGGCCGATCCCGTACTTCGCGAGCGCATCGTGCGGGAAGCCGAGGACGCCATGGACAAGCGCTTCGGCGGCCCGGCCTCCGTGGCGTTCCCACAGGAGGCGCGAACGCTGCCGGACGTGATGCAGGCCATGCAGGTGCGGGCGGGCGAAGCCGTGGTGCGACTGCTCGAGGAACGGGAGCGCGGCATCATCGCGCGGTTCGGCATCGAGGCCGACCTCGTGAAGATCCTGCAGTACCCGTCGACGTCGATCGCCTGCGACTGTGGCGCCGTGGACGGCGGCGCGACGCACCCGCGGTACCACGGGTCGTTCCCTCGCGTGCTCGGGCGTTACGTGCGCGAGCAGCAGGCGCTGACGTGGGAGGACGCCGTCCGCAAGATGACCGGCCTCCCGGCGACAACCATCGGCATGCGGGACCGCGGCGTGCTCGACGCGGGCAAGGCGGCCGACGTCACCGTGTTCGATCCGCGCACCGTGATCGATCACGCGACGTTCGACAAGCCCACGCAACCGTCCGAGGGCGTGCGCGTGGTGCTCGTCAACGGTCACGTCGCGTTGCGCGACGGCGTGCCGACGGGCGCGCAGGGCGGGCGCCCGCTGGTCCGGGGCGCGTCACCGACGCGGTGAGGGCCGTCATGCTCGCCCACCGACGCTTTCCCCGCAGTTCCGCGTACAACCCCGCGTGGCTGGTCGCGGGGGCCAGCGGCGGCGCCAATCCCCTCTGGCTCACCGAGTGGGTCTGCGAGTCGCTGTTGCTCCAGCCGGGGATGCGCGTGCTCGATCTCGGATGCGGGCGTGCGCTGTCCTCGATCTTCCTGCATCGCGAGTTCGGCGTGCAGGTCTGGGCCACCGACCTGTGGTTCAGCGCATCGGAGAACCAGCGGCGCATCGCCGATGCCGGCGTCGCGGACGGCGTGTTCCCGCTGCGCGCCGACGCCCGCGCCCTGCCGTTTGCCGACGACTTCTTCGACGCCGTCGTCTCGATCGACTCCTTCCCCTACTACGGCACCGATGCACGGTTCCTGGGCATGCTGGCCCGGTTCCTCAAGCCCGGCGGGTTCCTGGCGATCGCCGGCGCCGGACTCGCGCAGGAGATGTCAGGTGACGTGCCGGACCACCTGCGCGACTGGTGGACACCGGACCTGGAAGGATTCCTGCACGCGCCAGCGTGGTGGCGCAGGCATTGGCAGCGCACGGGACTGGTCGACGTCACGGTCGCAGACACCCTGGCCGACAGCACGCGGGCGTGGGCGGACTGGCATCGCCTCGTCGCGCCAGACAACGGTGTGGAAATCGCGGCAGTGGAGGCCGACCAGGATCGCCACCTCGCCTATGTGCGCGTCATCGCAAGACGGACGCACGTGCCTGCAGACGCGCCAATCGTGACCGTCGCGACGGAGTACGTCGCGCGTCCAGTGCTTCGCAGCGAGTGACCGCCAGGGCGAGCTCCGACGACACACCGAGGCCCGCCAGGTCCACGCGCTGCTGTTCAGGGTCTTCGCCTGAGGGGCCTCGGCGCGTCGACGCTGGACTTGTGCCATGATCCGGTCGCCGCGTCACGCGTCACCGTCCTCTCCGCACACCGCGGTGCTCGTCGAGGCGCGTGCGGGAGTACCTCATGGCAGTGGGCGACACCTCCCCGGGACCCGACGTCCAGCGCTGGGACAAGCTTGCGCATCAGGCCGTACGCAACCTGCACGAGCCGAGTCCGGCGATCTTCTGGGCCGACCTCCTCTCGACGGCGACGAGCGGGTACGCCTTGCTGTTGGTCGCCATGAGGGGGCGTTTCGATATGGTGGTCACGTTGCTGGCCTGGCTGGCTGGCGCGCTGACGTTGTATCGCGCGCTCTGCTTCATGCACGAGATCGCACACCTCCGCCCCGGATCGGTCCCCGGCTTCGAGACGGCGTGGAACGTCCTGATCGGCGCGCCCCTGCTCATGCCGTCGTTCGTGTACACCCCGGGCGTGCACCAGAACCATCACACGCTGTCGACGTACGGCACCAGCCAGGATCCCGAGTACCTGCCGTTTGCCTCGTCTCACGTCATGACGACCGTGTTCGCCATCCACAGCGTGCTCATTCCACTGGCGCTGGTGGTCCGCTTCGTGCTGCTCGGTCCCCTCGCGTTGCTGGTGCCGCGACTGCATCGCGTGCTCGTCGAGCGCGCCTCGGCGCTGGCGATGCACCCGAACTTCGTGCGCACGGCGACGCCGGGTCTCCTTCGCAGGGCGTACTGGTGGCAGGCGTACATCATGGCCCTGTGGGCTGGCGTGATGGTGCTGGCGGTCCAGGGGGCGCTGCCGTGGCGCGTCTTCGCGTTCTGGTATGCGACGATGGCCATCGTCAGCGTCGTGAACGTGCTGCGGACGCTCGGCGCGCACCATTACGAAGGCGACGGGGCCTCGATGGATCGCGCTGCTCAGCTGCTCGACAGCATCGAGACGCCCGGAGCGTGGTGGACGGAAGTATGGGCACCGGTGGGGCTCCGATACCACGCCCTGCATCACTACTTCCCGGGCATTCCGTATCATCACCTCCCCGAGGCGCATCGACGACTCGTGGCGGTGTTGCCCGCCGACGCCACGTTCCGACGGACCTTCAGTCCCAGCCTGCCGAACTCGCTGCGCCGGCTGCTCGCCACCGGCTGGGCACGTTCCCGCGCGGGCCACTGAGCGGGCGGAGACCTGGTCGCGGTCGACGCCGTTCGTGCATGTCGGCACGGCCGCCGGCAGCGCCGGTGATCAGCCCGGCCGGCGATCCAGTAGCGGCTTCTCGATGAACACGAACAACGCCGACGCGATCGCGAACGTGACGATCGCGCCCGTGATGCCGTAGCGCAGGATGTCGAGCGCCGTGACACTGCCGCCCCCGTACTGGGCGCGAATCACCATGAACAGGACGACCGGGTGAATGAGGTAGGTCGAGTACGACACCTGGGCGATCGGGTACCAGGGCCGCGCGGAGAGCGCCCGGACGAGCCAGCGGCCGACCGCGTGAGGCGTGAAGGTGAGCGCCAGCAGCAGCGCGACGCCCAGCGAGAACGTATAGCGGTACGTCGACATGAACGCCGTGCCCGAGGGCCGATCCCACGAGCCGTGGTCGATCCAGAGTGGCGTGCCGACGAGCAGCAGGAGGGCGAGGACCAGCGTGGCATGCCCGTGCACGGGCTTGCCGAGCCAGGCGAGGGCGCGTTCGTGCCGCAGCAGGTACGCCACGCCCACGCCCATCAGCAGGCACGCATACCGCGTGTGCAGCTTGTCGTACAGCAGGTCGAAATAGCGGGCGAACTCGGGCGGGTTCAGCGCCGGGTGGATCACGTAGTGGATCGGTGCGGCCCACACGTGGCCGATCACCAGGTTCAGGACGTAACCGGCAAGGACGCACCAGCACACCACGGCCAGGGGAGAACGCGTGGTGCGTGACAACGCCAACACGAACAGCGGACAGAGCAGGTAGAACTGCTCCTCGATCGCGAGTGACCACGTCCAGCTCATGAACTGCGAGAAGACGGTGACGAAGTTGTTCACGTACAGCAGGTTCGTCCAGACGTATCGCAGGGGCACCTTCGGGTCGCCGGTCAGCAACCCGAACACCGCGACGAACGCGATCACCACGAGATACACGGGGAAGAGCCGCAGGAGCCGTCGGACGTAGAAGCGACGCAGGTCGAGCGCCCGGGTCCGCTCCACCTCGGTGATGAGCAGGTTGCCGATCAGGAAGCCGCTGATCACGAAGAAGATGTCGACGCCGAAGTGTCCGTGCCACATCCACTGCAGCCCGGGCCTGCTGACGAGCTCCGCGATCGCCGATGGCTGGAGGAACTCGCTGAGGAGGAAGAGCACGTGGGAGGCGAAGACCCACAGGATGGCGATGGCCCGCAGTCCGTCGATCTGCTCGAACCGGCCCTCTCGTCTCACGAAGATCCCGTGGAGACGGTGACGCACTCGTAGCGACGGCATGAGTCCCGCGCATTCTGCCGAGCGCTGTCGGGCCTGTCAAACCTTCGCTGTCGCGACCGGGCATCGCGCCCGGCCCTGGCTGGTTCCGCGTGACGGTCCTGATCAGAGACGGCGGAGTCGAGGGGCGACGCGGTTCAGCGCGAGTACGTCGGTGCGGCGGACCGCAGTCGGCCGGCACGGCGTCCGGCGTCGCGGCGGAACAGGACGATCGCGCCGGTTCCGACGACCCCTGCCAGCAGCACCGCAGTGGTGACCAGGTCGTTCACGTGCCCCATCTTCAGCGCGAGGGCCGACAGGCCGATCGAGGTCCACATGCTCACGAGCGCCGCCACTTTCGCGCGGCGCGGCATCGGCGTGGTGGGGTCGGCGTACTTCAGGTAGGGAGACAACCGCCGGTTCGATCGCAGTCGCCGCTCCAGTGTGGGCGAGCTGCGTGCCAGCAGGCAGGAACCGCTCAACACGAACACGGTGGTGGGAAGCCCGGGCACGAAGGCGCCCACGAGGCCGAGTCCGACACACGTCACCCCGGCGGCCGCCACCACCCACCGGAAGCGCGTGGCGGGAGACTCGGTCGGGGACGTCGCCCGTGTCGATGCTGCCGTTGGGTCCGATACCTTCACGCTCTTCACATCGCGCCTCCAGGTCGGCTCGGCACCGACGCGCGCTGGACCGGCTTCCCGAAAGCATTCGACGCCCGTCCCGACGCCGGGTCGCCGCGCGGCCTGCTCCACCCGCTTGCGGGCCAGGGCCGAAGCGGGCGCGGCCGCCCCCCTGGCGGCCTGCTCGGCCGTGGACGCACAGGTCCTATCGGCGTCGCACGGTGGCCGCGTGAATCTGCGCGGTCGCGTGCACACGGTCGCATTCCTGCCAGCCCTGCTCGATCGTCGCGCGCGCGCTCGACCTGCTTCTGCTGCAATGGCTCGCGGTGCTCTGCGCGCCGCACGCCGGTTCACGGTGCGCTGCAGACGGCAAGGATGAGCCGCGACAATGCCCCTTGGTGTCCAAAGCACCATGTGCAATCGGACGGCCCTGATTGCCTGTATGGCATCTCTCGTCCTTGCCGCCAGTGCATCGGGGCAGTCGCCGGCGCCTGATTCCGCGCCTGCCCGTCGGGGTAGCGGTTCCTCTGCGGATCGCGAGTCAGCGCAGACGCACACTCGCGCCCTCGCGTCGACGGTCGACGCCATCGTTCACGAAGGTGGTCACGCCGGCATCGTCGTCAAGCTCGAGTCGGTCGTGGGCCTCGAGACCATGTACCCCGTCAGCGCGATCTTCACTTCGCCTCGCTGGTACGTCCGACTCCCGGCGGTCGGCGCACCGGTGCGTGCGCTGCTCGCACTCCATGAAGGCGGCTCTCGCCACCTGGAGGGACCGGGGCCGCGATTGGTCGATCAGCGTGCCACGCGCTGCCTGGCGCTCCTGCGGCAGCCCGTGCGGCGCGTGTACGTCGGGTCGTTCCACCATGTCTTCATCGCCACGTCGGCGAACGCGCTGGGCCGCCCCCCTGTCTTCGGCACCGTCGGCAGTGGCGTCTGCAGGGCACCGGAACGCCTGCATCGGCACACGGTGGTCGGCAGCGGGCCTACCTACCTGGACGCGCTCGATCAGATCGTGGCGCAGGCAGGTGGTGTGGCCTGGGTGGCGGCGGAGAACGGACGAGGCCAGTGCGGCATTGGACTCGTGGTCGCCGGCCAACCGCTGCTCGAAGGGATCGATTGCCTCGGGGGCCACTTACTGGAAGTGCCGCCAACGACTCCCCTGCGCCGCTGACACCAAGGCGCTAGTCAACAGCTTCGCCGAGAAGGTGCGGGAACGCCGATCCAGGATGGCCACGCTCCTGCCCCCGCTTCGTCATGCCACCAGAACGCGTCCCTGCCCTGCGGCACGGGTGCGGGGCTTGACGACGATCTCCACATCGCGGCCGAGCAGCACGAGAAAACGCACGAGGCGGTCGAGCGAGAACCCGGCGAGCCGACCTCGCACGAGGGCCGAGACCTTCGGTTGATCGATGTCCAGCAACTCGGCCGCGGCCGCCTGCGTCAATCGTTGCTCGGCGATCAGTTCCGCAATCTTGCGAGCGAGTTCCGCCTTGGCGAGCGCCTCCGCCGGCCTCGGGCGCCCGAGATCCTCGAACACGTTGCCGCTCCCGATCACGTGGTCCTTGTGCGCCATGCCTTATCCCTTCTGCGCGTTCAGCGCAGCCGCCTGCTTCAGTCGCTGCGCGATCAGGTCGATGTCTGCCTTCGGTGTCGCCACGCCCGTCTCGGACTTCTTCTGAAACGCGTGCAGCACGTACACACGATCGGCGAACCGGACCGTGTACACGGCCCGGAACGTCCCCGCCCGATGATCGGAGACGACCTCCAGCACGCCAGCGCCCAGGCCCTTCAACGGCTTGGCCGACACGTGCTTCTGCCGACACTGCGCCAGGTAGATCGCGAAGCCCATCTCGTCCTGCACCGCCGCTGGGAACGTCTTCAGCTCGCGGAGAGAATCTCCGAGCCAGATCACAGGCTTCAGCGGCGGAGGCATCGGGACGGCCCATCATGCCATATCTGGCATACCGATGCCGCGACTGACACTACTGGCATGGGGGAGCACTCGATGATGGCTGGTAGTGCCGAAACCGATACCGACGCCGGAGGGCCCTCCAGCCGATATGGATTGTCCAAAAATTGTCAATCAGCCGCAGCAAGCCACTTCGACGACATGTCGCTCCGAAGCTTTCGCACCGTGTAGATACGCGCCAACACCTTGAACTCCAGGCACTTGGAGCCATGTGGCGTGAGCAAGCCGCCAGCGTCGACCCAGTCGAACGCGTGTTCGACGGGGACAACGGTCGCAGCTGCCAACACTGCCTTGCAAGTGCCTGATTTTAATGGAGTTGGTACGCCCGAGAGGATTTGAGCCCGGTGGCGAGCCCGGAGGCGGAGTCACTGGCCTGAAGGCTCTCGTGGCCGTACCACCCCGCGAAGCGAGGTGGTACGCCCGAGAGGATTCGAGCCCGGTGGCGAGCCGGAGGCGGAGCCACGGGCCTGAAGGCTCTCGTGGCCGTACCACCCGCGAAGCGAGGTGGTACGCCCGAGAGGATTCGAACCTCTGACCTTTGGCTCCGGAGGCCAACGCTCTATCCAGCTGAGCTACGGGCGCACTGATGGCTGCGACGCCAGCACTCCGGGGGCCCGGAGAGCGATCCGCCTACGCCAAGGCTTCGGCGGACGGGGTCACGACCGTCGGTCAGTGTACCACCGCCCCCGCTGCCCCGCGCGGGTTGACGCCGCTGGCCTTCCACTCCGCGTCCACGTCGGCCTCCCACGCCGCCACCAGCGCCCGCAGCCGCCGGGCCACGTCCTGGCGCTGACGCGTGAGGTCCTGACGCTCCCCCGGGTCGGCCCGCACGTCGAACACGAACGCGTTGTTGCCGTCGAGCATCAACTTCCAGTCGCCGCTCCGGACCGCCACCTGCGACCGCCCACCCACGGCGGTGCGCCAGAAGAGCGTCCGCGTCACCGGGGCCACCGTGCCCCGGAGCATCGGCAACAGGTCGAGGCCCTCGTATCGCGCCTCGGCCGGCGCGGCGCCGCCGGTGGCCGCCACGATGGTCGCGCTGAGGTCCATGGTGATCCCCACCTGCGGCGACACCGTGCCTGCCGGAATCCGTCCGGGCCACCGGATCAGGGCCGGCACGCGAATCCCTCCCTCCCACACCGACGACTTGCGGTTGAAGAACGGGCGGTTGTCGGCAAGCCACTCGCCGCCGTTGTCGTTGGTGAAGATGACGATCGTGTCCGGCGCGAGCCTCAGGCGTTCGAGGGTGTCCAGCACACGGCCGACACCGCGGTCCACCTGCTCCACCATCGCCACGTAGTCGGCCCGCGTGCCGGTGGCCTCGTCCCACGGACGCACGTGCCGCGCGTTGTCGATCGCCACCGACGGCCTGCCGGGCGGCTGGTACGGCCAGTGCGGCGCGTTGTACGCAATCTCGAGGAAGAACCGGCGCGACGCGTGATCCTCGAGGAACCGCACCGCGCGATCGGTGATCAGGTCGGTGGTGTAGCCCTCCATCACGACGGGGCGGTCGTCCTCCCAGAGATCCGGCTTCCCATCGCCTCCCGTGTGCGCGTAGAAGTCGTGATACCCGCTCTTGAGCCCGAAGAACGAGCCGAACCCGTGCGCGCGTGGGCTGAACTCCGCGCGATACCCGAGGTGCCACTTCCCCACCAGCGCGGTCACGTATCCGCGCTGCGCCAGCAGGTTCGGCAAGGAGTACGGACTGCCGGGCAGCCCGACGTCACCACCCGGGCGCCCCGCCGATGGCATCGGCTCCTCGAGCCCGTAGCGTTGCTGGTACCGGCCCGAGATGAGGCCCGCCCGCGTCGGCGTGCACACCGGCGCATTGGCGTAGAACGCCGTCATCCGGACCCCGTCGCGCGCCAGGCTGTCGATGCGCGGCGTGCGGATGTCGGTGGCGCCGTAACTCGAGAGATCGGCGCTCCCCATGTCGTCGGTGATGATGAGCACCACGTTGGGCAGCGCCCCTCTTCCTGCCTCCTGGGCCGGCGACACGCCCCCGCCGACGCTCCAGCACGCACACGCGAACAGCAGCCTCGTTTGCCAGGTCATGCCCACTCCCCTTCGGCCAGTCGCGCCCAGTCTATGCGACGGGGCATACTGCCGAGCGACTCCCGAACCCTCAGCCCCTGTCTACGCTCGCTGACATGCCCCAGCCCCACCTCGCCACGCGCATCCTCGTCGGAGCTTCCCGATTCACCGGTCGATGGGTCGTCCGCGCGCTGCTGCTCGCCGCGGGACTGCTCCTCGCGGTCACCGCCGGCTTCGCCGCCTACGCGGTGCTGATGCTGCCCGACGTGGAGCCCTGGCACACCACACGGCTGCGCGGCGAGTTCACCGAGTTCGACGCGCCGGGCATGGACTTTGCCGGCTACCAGGCCAGGGAAGCGAGGCTCTTCGAGGAAATGGCGGAGGCCGTCGCCGCGATGCCGAGGGACGCGGCCTACTTCGCCGGCAGCCGCTACGACCCCAACGGCCTCGGCCGCCGGCTCGCCGGCGGCCAGCCGTACAACCGCACCACGCGTCGCACGCCGGCCGGCCCGCTCAAGGGCGCCGCACTCCTCATACACGGCCTGTCCGACGGCCCCTACTCGATGCAGAACCTCGGCGACGTACTGCTCGCCCAGGGCTTCGAGGTGACCATCCTGCGCCTGCCCGGCCACGGCACGCTGCCGAGCGCGATGGTGCACATGGAATACGACGACTGGGTCGCCGCGATGACCATCGCCGCGCGCGACATCAGCAGCCGCCTGCCGAAGGATCTGCCCTTCTACCTGGCGGGCTACTCCACCGGCGGCTCGCTGGCGATGACCTACGCGCTCGACCGCATCACGCCCGGCGCCGATCCGTCGCTACGCACGCCGACCCGCGTGCTGCTCTTCTCGGCCGCCATCGAGCTGACGCCCGCCGCCGCACTGACGCCAATCCTCGACCTGTTCGCGCGCCTGCCCGTGCAGGCCTTCGAGAAGGTGAACTGGCAGTCGATCGGCCCCGAGTACGACCCGTACAAGTTCGTGTCCTTCCCGGTCAACGCGTCGCGCCAGGTCTACAAGGCCACGCGCAAGCTGCAGCGCCAGCTGCTCGAGGCCGAGCAGGCGGGGCGCCTCGGCCAACTGCCGTCGGTGGTCGCCTTCCAGTCGGCCGTCGACTCCACCACCGGCGCGAACGGCGTGTCGACGACCGTGTTCGGGCGATTGAAGGGCGCGCAGCATCGCCTGGTGCTGTTCGACGTCAATCGCCACGCCAAGTACGACATCGTCCGCCAGCCTTCGCCGGGCACGCTCGTGACGTCGGTGGTGGACGGCTACGCCAACGGCACGCGCCAGCACACGCTGCTCCTCGTGACCAATCGCTCGCGCGAGACCGAGGAGGTCGAAGTCCGCGAGTACGCTCCCGGACGCCGCGATCCCGTCGTCACGACGCCCGGCCTGAGCTGGCCCCTGCACCTCGTGTCGGTGGGCCACGTGTCGGTGCCCTTCCCGCCGAAGGACCCGCTGTACGGCTATGAGGAAGGGTCCGGCGCCAACGGCATCCCGTCGATCGGCAGCTGGCGCGTGCGCGGCGAGGAGGGCGCGATCGTGCTGCCACTCGGCGCGCTGGGTCGCATCCGCGCCAACCCGTTCTGGCTGGTGCTGCAGCAGCAGGTGGAGATGCTGGCGGCGGCCGACACGACCCACTGAGGGCGTACTCGTCGTCAGTGGATCCAGGTCAGCGCGGCAACCAGCGCGTTGGAATTCGCGCCCGGGTTGTACTCGGTCAGCACGCCGTCGGACATGTGGTGGATGCGGTACTCGACCGAGAAGACACCGCGGCTGTGAATCGACACCGCGATGCCGCCCCCGCCCTGCGGGGTGAAGTTGATGTTGGAGATGTCGCGCGGGATCCGCCCGCTCGAGTACACGACCCCGGCGCCCGCCGACAGGAAGGGCCGCACCGTCGATCCAGGCGAGAAGTAGTGGCGGAACACGAGCGCCGCCGACCCTGCATAGCGGGTGCTGGCGGCATCGTGGAACAGGTACAGGGGACTCAGTTCGGCGGAGATGACGAAGTTGCCGCGCAGGATGCCCGGCGCCACCGGATCGGTCAGGACATGGCTCAGGCGAACGCCGAACGCGATGAACTCGCTGTCGGGAAGGCCACCCCAGACGTCCATCGCGGCGCCGGCGCCGAGCAGCAGTCCGAACTCGCTGTTGCCCTTGCGGAAGGCGTCGCCGGTCGGCCGATCCGACTCCTCCCCGGCGGCCGAGGGCACCAGCCCCCCCATCGTCATGGCCGTGACGATGACCGCGATCGACAAGGCACGTTGCGTAAGTCGCATACGACGCTCCGCAGGCGTATGATAACGCTGTCCGGTCGAGCTGTCGCGTGATTTCGCGCGGCTCGCCGGCGCCCGGAGGCGAGCCCATGTCCCGCGGCTCCACTGTCGCTCCGCTTGACGTCCTGGCGGCACTCCTCATCGCCACCTGCACGCCGGCCCAGGCCTTCGGCCAGCCGACGGGCGCCGACCCGCCCCCACTCTCGACGCCTCCTGCCGTAGCGGCCGCACGCGACCCCAGGATCCACGTCCCGGAAGCGTCCACCCTCGCCACGACCGGCGGAACCGGGTTGATTCGCCTGGGCTCACCCTACCCGTTGAAGGCTGGAAACATCGCGGTCGGGGCGACCGTCATGAACTGCGATCGCAATCCCGGCGACGTGGACTTCTTCGACTACGGCGCGCAGTTCGCGGTGGGGGTGGGCGCACGCACCGAGCTGTTCGTGCGCGCGTCGCCGGTGGTGCGCACCAACAGCGTGGGCCAGGATCCGGTGGGCTTCCCCGTGCCGCCGCTCGACCTGTTCGTGGATACCTACCCGACCAACGCGCTGCGACCAGGGCCCCTCTTCCTGCTGGCGCAGGAGGTTCCCTACAAGTCCTACGATGCGGCGACCGAGGTCATCGATCCGCCCGGACATGGTGCCTTCGCGTCCTCATCGGGATCGGTCGTCCTGGGCGCCAAGGTGAACCTGGCGTCGGAGGATCGCGGGGCGTGGCTGGGCCTCGGCGTGCGCGGGTACGTGGACATCCCCACCGAGACGCCCGAATACAACTCGCCACGGTGGGGTCGCCTGAACGGTGTGTCCGGGAAGGTGGACGTGGGGCTCGACGTGCTCGCCGCCAAGCGATTCGCGCTCACCGAGCTGATGGTCAACGTCGGCTATCGCCGGGTCGGCGACCCGGACCGGGGCATCCGGCTGCAGTACATCGACTCGTCGAAATCGGCGGGGGCGGGCTTCCTGGTGGGCTCGCCAGTCGAGATCGCCCTCGACCTGCACGATCGGCTCGAAGTCGGCGCCGGCGCGGCGATTCCGCTGTTCGCGATCCAGCGTGGGCAGGTGTGGATGGTGAGCGAGTTCAGCTACCTGCGCTACGTCGGTGGTGGCACCCCGGTGGAGCGCCTCGTGCACCCGGCGGAGATGCGCCTCGGCCTGCAGTGGGACCTGCCGTGGTACAAGGCCCTGTCGCTCGGCGCGGCGTGGCAGCTGCTGTTCAACGATGGCGGCGACGGCGACCTGCGCACCACCTTCCTCCGCGGCGATGCCGGTGGCGACGTGAACTTCAGCGAGCTCGTCGACGGCGAGCTCTCGTCGGAAGTCCAGGCCTATCTCGCCAGCCGCGGCGCGACGTTCTCGCCCAACAGCTCGAAGGTGCTCTCCACCGACAACCCGGCGTTCGACGCGTGGCGCAACATCGCGCCGGTGCCCCAGCGCGTCATCTCGCAAGGAGGCGGCAACATCCTGGCGTTCATCACGTGGCGCATCAATCAGCGGTGACCACCACGGGCAGCGGCGCAGCGGCGCCCGCCGACGCCTGCAAATCTCCAGTTTCGAATCGCCACCACTGACGCTAGACTCCGGGGCGACTCGACCGCATGTCGCTCCCTGCCGGCACCGCCATCGGCCCGTACACGATCGTCGCCCCGCTCGGCACGGGCGGCATGGGTGAGGTGTATCGCGCCCACGATGCCACACTGCACCGCGACGTCGCGATCAAGCTCCTGCCGGACGCCTTTGCCAACGACAACGACCGCGTCGCGCGCGTGCTGCGCGAGGCGCAGGTGCTGGCGTCGCTGAATCATCCTGGCATCGCCGGCATCTACGGCATCGAGTCGTTCCGCGGCACGCACGCCCTGGTGATGGAGTTGGTCGCCGGCGACGACCTCGCGACGCTCCTCGAACGCGGCCCGCTCGCCCCCGAGGACGCGCTGCCCATCGCGCGGCAGGTGGCCGCCGCCCTCGAGGCCGCGCACGAGCAGGGCGTCGTCCATCGCGACCTCAAGCCCGGCAACATCAAGGTGCGCGCCGACGGCTCCGCGAAGGTGCTCGACTTCGGCCTCGCGAAGGCGCAGGCCCCGGGCTCCGCGCCCGGCCGCGACGGGCTCGCCGCCACGCTCACCTCGCCGACGCTCACGGCGCAGGGCCTCCTGCTCGGCACGCCGGCGTACATGGCCCCCGAACAGGCGCGCGGTCGCGCCGTCGACAAGCGCGCCGACATCTGGGCCTTCGGCGTCGTCCTCTACGAGATGCTGACGGGCGTGTGCCCGTTCCGCGAGGACTCGGTCGCCGCCACGCTCGCCGCGGTGCTCACAAAGGAGGTGGACCTCGGCGCGATCCCGGAGACCGTGCCGGCCAGCGTGACCGCACTGATCGCGCGCTGCCTCGAGCGCGATCCGCAGGTCCGCCTGCGCGACATCGGCGAGGCGCGGGTGGCGCTGGCGGCGCCCGCGCCGTCGAACGGGCCACTCGTCCGCGCTCCGCAGCCGACGAGTGCGCCAGCCGCCCCGTCGCGCAGCTACACGCGTCGCGAACTGATCGCCATGGCCGCGGGCGGCACCGCACTGTTCGGCGGCGGCCTGGCCGCGGGCCTCATCGTGCCGCGGCGCGGCTCTGAGCCGGTGGCGCCACTGCTCGTGCGTCCACTGACCGCGTCGGGCCTGGTGATCAGCGCGTCGATCTCGCCCGACGGCCGCTACCTCGCGTATGTGGAGTCCGAGCACGGGCAGCAGAGCCTGTGGGTGCGCCAGGTGGCCACTGGGCAGACGTTGCGCCTCATGCCCGAGGACTCGGTCGCGTACTGGAGCCACACCTTCACGCCCGACGGCAACGCGATCGTCTTCGGCCAGAAGTCCCGGACGCAGCCCACCGGCGCACTCTTCTCCATCTCGCCGCTCGGCGGCACGCCACGGCTGCTCGTCGAGGGGATGGACACGCCCCCGACCTTCTCTCCCGATGGAGCCCGCATGGCGTTCGTGCGGGCGCGCACGCCCGACCCGGAGCACTCGGCGCTGATGGTGTGCAATCGCGATGGCAGCGCTGAACGGGTCCTGGCGGCGGTGAAGCTCCCGGAGTCGATGGCCGACGTGTTCTTCGGGGCGCCGTCCTGGTCGCCGGACGGGACCACCATCGCCGTGGCGGTCGGCACCGGCCTCAGCTCACGCGCCCTCGCCGTGCGCGGTGCGCGGCTCGCCCTCGTGGATGCGACGAGCGGCGCGATGCGCACGCTCGGTCCGGTCGACTGGCTGCACGTGGGCCAGTGTGCGTGGCTGCCGGACGGGCGCTCCCTGCTCGCGATCGCGCGGCCCCCCAGCGACCCGTGGTCGCAGGTGTGGAGCATCGATGCCTCGACCGGGGCGACGCGCCGCGTCACAACGGGCACCGACGAGTTCCGCATCGTGTCCCTCACGGCCGACGGGCGCACGCTGGTATCGGTGCAGTCCACCATCGTGTCGACGATGAGCACGATGCCGATGGCCGGCGGCGCCCTCCGGCGCCTCGGGAGAACGAGCCTCGAGGGCGGCGGTGGGCTCGCCTGCCTGCCCGATGGGCGCCTGGCGTTCGCCTCCCTCATCGACCAGGCCTCCTCCATCTGGACGACCACGCCGGACGGCGCGACGCGGAGCGTGCTGGTCGATGCGCGGGCCGGCGAGTTCCTCTCGTTTCCAGCGGCGAGCGACGACGGCGGGCTGGCGTTCGTGGCCATGGCGAACGCCCAGCTCGAGCTGCGGTGGCTGCCGGCCGGCGCATCACGGGCCCGCGTGGTGACGCGCGATCTGCTGGCCGACGGCATCGCCGTGTCGCCCGACGGGCGCACCCTGGTGTTCAGCGCCTCGATCAAGGGCGAGCCGCGCCTGTTCCGCTGCGCCACCGATGGATCGGACCGCCGCCAGATCTCGTCGGGCTGGGCGAGCACGCCGGCCATCGGTCCCGACGGCAGGACGGTCGCCTACTTCGGCACTGGCAATGGCGGGTTCCGGATCAAGGTGGCGTCACTCGACACGGGCGATGTGCTCTCCGATCTGCCGAGCGAGCCACCGCCCTCCGGGTTCAGCACGCTGGCCCTCACCGGCGACGGCGTGCTGACCGCGGTGATGCCGGGCGACCGGGGCAACGTGTGGCTGCGTCCGCTCGATGGCAGCCCGGCCCGAAAGCTCACGCCCTTCGCCGAACAGGAGATCTTCCGCTTCGCCGTGTCGCGCGACGGCGCGACGCTGGTCATCGTCCGCGGGTCGCGGCTGCGCGACGCGCAGATGATCACCGGCTTCGACCCGGCAACTTGAAATTCGAAATTCGAGATTGATCGGCGGCCGGCCCTTCGTCCCTCGACTTCGCTCGGGACGGCCTGAGCGGCAGTCGAAGGCCGGCCTTGCCGCTCGAGGCATCCCGACGGGCGCCGGCGCAGCCGCGCCCCGCGAGAATTTCAGATTTCCAATTTCGAATTACAGTGAGCCCCCATGAGGCTCACCGTACTCCCCCTCCTGCTGCTCTCGGCCGTCACCGTGGCCGCGCAGCAGTCGTCCACCCAGGTCGACGAGGCGCTGGCGCGCCCGATTCTGGCCGCCGACCAGACGCGCATCGACACGCAGGTGTGGCTCGCGTCGCAGGTGCCCGTCCTGCAGGTACCGGCGACGCGCGCCGCGTGGGACGCCAAGGCGCGTGAGCTGCGGCAGCGCGTGCTCGACGAGGTCGTCTATCGCGGGCAGGCAAAGGCGTGGCGCACGCAGAAGGCGAAGGTCGAGGAGTTCGGCGTCATCGAGGCCGACGGCTACCGCGTGCGCAAGATCCGGTTCGAGGCGGTGCCGGGGCTGCACGTGCCGGCCCTGATCTACGAGCCCGCCAGGGCGCTGGACCAGAAGATCCCGCTGGTCCTGAACTTCAACGGGCACGAAGGCACCGGGATGGCCAACAGCTATCACCAGGCGCGCTGCATCAACCTGGCGAAGAAGGGGCTGTACGCGATCAACGTCGAGTGGATCGGCCAGACGCAGCTCGCGGTGCCAGGCCTGCAGCACTACCGGATGAACCAGCTCGATCTCGTCGGCACGCCTGGGCTGGCCGTGTTCTACGAGTCGCTGCGGCGCACACTGGACATCGGCCTCGCGCTGCCGCGGGTCGACGCGACGAAGGTCGCCGTCACCGGCCTGTCGGGCGGCGGGTGGCAGACCATCATGCTGAGCGCGCTCGACACGAGGGTGACGCTGGCCAACCCGGTCGCCGGCTTCTCCAGCTACGTCACACGCACGCAGTGGCCCGACAAGGACCTCGGCGACTCGGAGCAGACGCCGTCGGACCTGGCCTCGGTGGCCGACTACACGCACCTGGCCGCGCTGGTGGCGCCGCGGCCGCTGCAGCTCACGCACAACGCCCTCGACAGCTGCTGTTACCGCGCCGACTACGCCGTCGGCCCGCTCCTGCAGCAGGCGGGCCAGGTGTTCTCGCTGCTCGGCGTGCGGGACCGGCTCGCCTTCCACGTCAACTACGACAAGGGCCACAACTACGAGCAGGACAACCGCGAGGCCTTCTACCGCTTCCTCCACAAGAACCTGCTCGGCAACCGCGCCGACTTCGACCCGCGAGAGGTCGACGTGACGAAGGACCTGCGCGACGTCGAGGGCCTGCGCGTGCCGGTGCCGGCCGACAACGCGACGTTCACCTCGCTGGCCCGCGGCATCCTT
Source organism: Luteitalea sp. TBR-22 (assembly GCF_016865485.1). Classification (NCBI taxonomy): domain Bacteria; kingdom Pseudomonadati; phylum Acidobacteriota; class Vicinamibacteria; order Vicinamibacterales; family Vicinamibacteraceae; genus Luteitalea; species Luteitalea sp. TBR-22. The sequence goes on from NZ_AP024452.1 coordinate 5,054,383, forward strand.
GCCTCGCTGCCCGCCCCGACGGCGCCGACGCGGGCCCGCTTGCAGCAGCTGGTGAAGGCGCCGACGCTGACCGCCAGGGCGCAGTCGATCGGCAAGGCCGACGGCGCCGAGTTCTGGCAGCTGCACCTCGACAACTGGACCGTGCCGGTGACCGAGCTGTCGCCTGCGTCGGTCAACGGACGGCCCGGAGAGCCGTCCCCTTCCACCACGATCCTGCTGTCGGACGGCGGCCGGGCGAAGGCGGCAGGCGACGCGAAGCGGCTCCTCGGTGAGGGGACGCGCGTGGCGGCCATGGACCCCTGGTACTTCGGCGAGTCGAGCCTCGGCCGCATCGACTTCCTGTACGGCCTGTTGATGGCTGGCGTCGGCGAGCGCCCGCTCGGCCTCGAGACCGGTCAGGTGATCGCCACGGCGAAGTGGCTGAAGGCGCGCGACGGCCGGCCGGTGACCATCACCGCGCGCGGGCCGCGCACGAGCCTGATCGCGCTGGTCGCAGCAGCGCTCGAGCCCGAGGCGATTGCCGGCGTGCAGCTGCACGAGAGCTGGTCGACCCTGCGCGAGGTGCTGGATCGCGACATCACCGCAAAGGACATGCCCGAGATGTTCGCGTTCGGGCTGCTCGCGGAGTTCGACGTGGCGCAGATCAAGGCGCTCGTCGCGCCGCGGAAGGTCGAGGGCCGGTAGGGCGGTCCGCGCGCGTCGACCTGAAGGTCGACGCCTACGTATCGTAGCGGCCGACCTTCAGGTCGGCCGTCCATTGGAGTCGCCATGGTTCTCAACCGCACTCGCACGAGCGTCGCCTCCATCGCACTCGCTGCGACATTCCTCGGCAGTCTCGGCGACACGCCGCTGCGCGCGCAGCAACCACAGGTCGGGGGCGTCTTCCCGCATCTGTCCGTCGTGTCCGAGCATGTGCCCCGCTCCGAGGCCGGCATCGGGGCGCTGGTGCCGTGGGCCGATCGCCTCTGGATGGTCGGGTACGTCGCGCACATCACCGGCGCGGGGCTCGGGTTGTACGAGATCGGCGCCGACCTGCAGATGAAGAAGCATCCGGCGAGCGTCACGGGCACGTTCGCCAACCGGATGATTCACAACGAGTCGAACCAGGCGATCATCGGCCCCTACGCCATCGACCCGGCTGGCCACGTCCGCGTCTTCCCCGAGATGGCGAAGCATCGCCTCGCGGCGACGATGGAGCACCTGACCGACAAGGCCAACCAGGTGTACTTCCTGACCATGGAAGGCCTGCTGTTCGAGGCCGACGTGAAGACGCTGCAGTCGCGCCAGCTCTTCGACCTCGTGAAGACGCTCGAGCTGCCCACCGGCGTCCGTCCGCACTTCAAGAGCGCCTTCACCGAGGCCGGCCGCGTCGTCGTCGCCAACAACAGCTACGACGAGCGCGACTTCACGGGGAAGCTCGCGGGCGGTCGCCTGGCCGAGTGGGACGGCAGTGCGTGGACCATCCTCGAGCGCAAGCCGTTCGTGGAGGTGTCGGGCAAGGCATGGGCCCCCGACGAGTACGGGCGGCCAATCTACGCCGCCGGATGGGATCGCGCGTCAGCCATCCTGAAGGTGTTCCTCAAGGGCGCCTGGCGCACGTACCGGCTGCCGAAGGGCGGGCAGACGTTCGATCACGCGTGGAACACCGAGTGGATGCGCATCCGGGAGGCGCAGACCGAGCGCTTCCTCATGGACCTGCACGGCCTGTTCTACGAGTTGCCGTCGCTGTCGTACGAGGGCCAGGTGTGGGGCATCCTGCCGATCGCCCGGCACCTGCGCATGGTGCCCGACTTCACCACGTATCGCGGCCTGCTCGTGCTCGGCGGCGACCAGACCGATCGCAGCCTCGGGCAACCGCAGTCGGGCCTGTGGTTCGGGCACCACGACGACCTGTGGCAGTGGGGCAAGCCGCAGGGCTGGGGCGGGCCGTGGTGGGAGGACTCGGTGGCCGCGGGCGCGATGTCGGACCCGTTCCTCATGACGGGGTTCGACAAGAAGGTGCTGCACCTGTCGCAGAAGGGCGGCACGCCGCTCACGGTGACGGTCGAGATCGACTTCCAGGGCAACGGGCGCTGGCAGACGTACGGCCGCGTGGTGGTGCCTGCCGACGGCTATGCGCACCACGAGTTCCCCGCGGGGTTCTCCGCGCACTGGGTGCGCCTCACGGTGGACGAGGGCGCGACCGTGACGGCGCAGTTCGTGTACTCGTAGTCGGCGCGTCGACCTGAAGGTCGACGCCTACGACCGCTCGACACGTAGCCGCCGACCTTCAGGTCGGCGGTTGCCGGAACGGCAGCCTGCAGGCTGCCTGTAGCCTGCAGCCCCCGGCCCTGTTAACATCCGGCCTCACCTCGACATCGCACATCAGGAGGCCGTGATGAGTTCCCACCGGGTCGCCGCTCTCGTGTTGGTCGCCGGCCTGGCGATCGTGCCGTTCGCCCGCGCGCAGGCACCCGCAGCGCCTGCCGCGCCGGCTGCCCAGCCGCGACCGCCGCAGTACGTGTCGCCCGAGGTCCACGCCGATGGACGGGTCACCTTCCGCATCCACGCGCCGAACGCGCAGGCCGTCCGCGTGTCGGCGGGCGACATCGTCGGCCTCACGCCGCAGGCTGCGCAGATGACCAGGGGCGAGAACGGGATCTGGGAGGTGACCGTGCCGACGCCCGAGCCCGGCGCCTACCGCTACAACTTCAACGTCGACGGCGTGGCGACGATCGATCCGCGCAACCACGCGACGAGCGAGTCCTTCCAGAACACGTGGAGCGTCGTCACCGTGCCCGGGTCGCAGCCGTGGGATGTGGCCGACGTGCCGCACGGCGCGCTGGCGCGGGTCACGTACAAGTCGGCGTCGCTCGGGCAGTTCCGGCGCATGCACGTGTACACGCCTCCCGGCTACGAGACGAGCACCGCGAGCTACCCGGTGTTCTACCTGCTGCACGGCGCCGGCGACAGCGACGATGCGTGGACGTCGGTGGGCCGGGCCAACTTCATCCTCGACTCGCTGATCGCCAACGACAAGGCGGTGCCGATGATCGTCGTGATGCCGGCCGGGCACATCCGCGGCGGGGCGCAGGGCATGATGGCCACGCAGGCCGTGGTGGACGACATCATGAAGGACATCAAGCCGTACATCGAGTCGCACTACCGGGTGAAGAAGGGGCGTGCGAACACCGCGATGGCGGGGCTCTCGATGGGCGGCCACCAGACGCTCAACGCCGCGATCCCGAACCTCGAGCAGTTCGCCTACATCGGCGTGTACAGCTCGGGGCTGATCGGCGCGTTCCCCGACCTGATGCCGCGGCCCCAGGGCGCCACCGCGCCGGCGCAGCGCATGGGGCCGACCGCCGAGGAATGGTCAGCCACCCATGCCGCCAGGCTGTCGGATGCCTCGCTGAAGAAGGACCTGCGGCTGCTCTGGTTCGCGACGGGCAAGGACGACTTCCTGCTCGGCACGACCAAGGCGACCGTGGCGCTGCTCGAGAAGCACGGCTTCGCGGTGGTGTACCGCGAGACCGACGGCGGGCACACGTGGCTCAACTGGCGTCACTACCTCACCGAGTTCACGCCGCAGTTGTTCCAGCCCGCGGCGCGAGCCACGTCGTCGCGGTGAACGACACCGGAGCCATGGCGCGCGCGACTGCGCGATGTGTCGCTGGCTGATCCTCGAGGGCTGCTGCCGAACCGAGCGAGGGCGCGGCTCCCCCTCGCTGGGCGCGCCCTGACGGCCGTCAGCGGGCCGTGGTGGCGAAGGCCACGCTCGCGGCCGCGAGCCGCTGCAACAGGCGGCCTGAGGCGGCCGCCAGCGTCCTGGGCAGGTCGGTGGAGATCGGCTCCCGGTCGGTGTTCACGTGGGTTCGCACCACCCTGTCCCTGTCGACCACGATCACTTCGACCGTGCCGACCAGCACCGGCTGGGTCTCGGAACCGGCCAGGTGCCAGGCCAGGAGCGTCACCGACAGTTCCGTCGCGGCGGCGGCATCCACCAGCCGAACGCCGGGAGTCGACGACAGTGCCATCCGCAGTGCCGTGTCCAGGTAGCCATGCGGCGAGTTGGCCCACCGCCAGACGGGATCTTCCGTCAGTTCTCCCTCCGGCCGCTGGCGAATGAGCCGTCGGGCGATGTGCCCGCGGGACTCGGTCTGCAGCAGCCGTATCGGGATCGCCTCCGCGCTGGTCCCGGACGTTGGCGGCGGGGTCACGAGCTCGGGCTCGAGGGCGCGGACAGCCGTCGTGCGGGGCCGAGGAAGCTGGCAACCGATGGAGGCGGCGGCTACCAGGACTGCCAGAAGGCAGCCGGTCACGCGGGCTCCCTGCGTCATGGCTTCTTCCCTTCGACGGGTCGCGGCCCGTAGATCACCGACTCGGGCTCGTCGTCGAGCCTGCGCGCCAACTCCTTGAGGCGATCGAGGGACTCACGCATCGCCGGAAGTGCGCGGCGCAGGTCGTCGGCCGCCAGGCTGGTTCGTTCCATCGCATCGCGGGCCGCCTTCGAGGAGCCGGGGAGGTCGGCGGCATCGATGGACGCGCGAGCTTCCTCCGCGAACTGCACGAGCGTACCGCCTGTCCCGATGAGGCGATCCATGTTCTCGGTGATCTGCGCGATCTGGGCGCTCGTCGTCCCGAAGAACGTGCGCGTGTCTTCGCTCAGTTGCGGGAGCTGGCTTTCCCGGACCACGCGCTCCACGCTGGTGAAGAAGGCATCGCTGCGATCGAGGCTCGTCGGGATCCTCTCGATGATCTCCCTGATGGTCTGGAGCGTGGCCTCTGCGCGCGCGAGGACTTCGGGCAGCCGGTCCTGTACCGTGGTGAGAGGCGAGGGCACGGAGGGCACGTACCCACGCGTGGGCGTGAACTTCAACGCGAGGGGCGGCGGCGGATTCGCCGGCCGGTCGAGCAGGAGGTAGGCCTCGCCGGTCACCGGGTTGCCCACGACCTGGGCGCGCAGCTTCGGAATCAGGGAATGCTGTTCCACCTGCCGGATGCGATCCAGGTCGGCGCCAATCTGGCTGAGCCTGTCGTAATAGAGGTCGAAGTCGATCTCCACCGTGTTGCCCGCCGGGTCGACGCGAATGGCCGTCACCTGCCCCACGGGCACGCCGCGGTAGCGCACCGCGCTCGACACGTCCAGGCCGCTGACGTTCTCGGTGGTGTAGGTCACCAACTCGATGGCCTTCCGGCTCCTCATGCGCTGCACGAAGAACGCCGTGGTCGCGACCGCCACGACGAGCATGATGACGAGGAAGGCTCCGAGCCGCGCGTAGTTCTTCTCGACGGCCATTGCTCACGCTCCAGGGGATGCGGGCGGCCCTGACGGCGCCCGCGAGAAGAAGTTGCGCACGAACGGCACGGCCGACGTGTCGCGAAGGTCGCGAGGATTGCCCGCGGCGACGATGCCCTTCGCTTCCCGATCCAGCACGATGCAACTGTCGGCCACGAGGAAGATGCTGGGCAGTTCGTGGGTCACGATCACGATGGTGATGCCGAGGTCCCGGCTGAGGGTCAGCATCAACTGATCGAGATCGGCAGCCATGATGGGGTCCAGTCCCGCCGAGGGCTCGTCGAAGAAGAGCAGGTCCGGCTCCAGCATCAGCGCGCGCGCGATCCCGGCGCGCTTCTTCATCCCCCCGGAGATTTCGCCAGGCAGATGATCGGCGAACGCACCGAGCCCGACAAGTTCGAGCTTGGCCTGCACGAGGTCGCGCGCCACGGCTCCACGGAGCGACGTCCACATGGTGAGCGGCAAGGCCAGGTTCTCGGCCAGTGTCATCGAGCCGAACAGCGCGCCAGACTGGAACAGCACCCCGAATGGCGGCGCCCCTTCATGCCGATGCGGCTCCCCGACACCGGCGATGTCGATGCGCCCGGCCTGGGGGACCTCGAGACCGATCAGGTAGCGCAGCAGGGTGCTCTTGCCACAGCCCGACCCACCGAGGATGCAGAACGTCGAGCCACGATCGACGGTGAAGGCCACATGCTCCATGAGGACATGCGTGCCCCACGCAATGCGCAGGCCCTCGACCGTCACGTGCGGCGATCCCGTCGACATCTCAGATCCCGGCCAGGGCGTAGACCACGGTGAAGACGGCGCTGACGACGATCACGCCGAAGATGGCCAGGACGACCGCCGAAGTCGTCCTGGCGCCGACGGCAGCTGCTCCCCCGCGCGCGGCCAGCCCCTGACCGCAGGCGACCAGTCCGATCGCCAGGGCGAGCGCCGGCGTCTTCACCAGGCCCGCCAGGAAATCGGTCGCCGTGATCGCCCCGGCGGTGGCGAGCACATAGGCCCGGCCGGTCATGTCCGTGACGACGGTCGTGGCAGCGAGCCCCCCGGCCAGGGCGAGCACGTCGCCAATCCACGCCAGCAGCGGCAGCGTGAGGACCAGCGCCAGGCACCTCGGCACCACCAGCCAGGCCACCGGAGCGAATCCCATCGAGCGCAGCGCGTCCACCTCCTCGGACACCTTCATGGTCGCCAGTTCGGATGCCAGGCCGGCGCCAGAACGACCGGCGACCACGATCGCCGTGACCAGCGGCCCGAGCTCGCGGAAGTGCGCGACGACGACCAGTTCCGGCACGTACGCCAGGGCCCCGAAGCGACCCAGCTGCGACACGCCCAGGAACCCGATGATGACGCCGACCAGGAGGTTGGCGGCACTGGTGACCGGCAGGGCGTCCGCGCCGACCTCCTGCACCAGGCGCGGAAGCGAGCGCCAGTCGATCGACCGCGGGGCGACGACCACCTTCGGCAGCGCCGCGGCGACGCTGCCGAGGAAGTGGAGCGCCACGACGGCCTCCCCTGGCAGCGACGCCGCGGCGGCCCCGATCCGGGAGAGCGCTCCAGGCACGGGTCGCGGCTGTGACGACGACGAGCGCCGGCGGCGGTTCAGCGCGATCAGCCGGGCGGCATCGGGCGCCGCTCCCGACACCGCAACGGTGTGCGCCCCCGTGGCCTCCAGGTCGTCGAGCCAGCGCGCCAAAAAGGCGGCGCCGCTGCCATCGACGCGCGTGAGGCCGGACAGGTCGACGTCGACGTGTCGGGCGCCCGAGAGCGGCGTAGCGACGTCGGCAATCGTTCGCGCGATCTCGGCCGCGCGCGGCAGGTCGAAGGCACCGATGGGCGCCACCCGTGCCCGAGGGCCGTCGAGATCGAGGCGAATGTCGATGTTCATGCGCTCGCCGGCCAGGGCTCTCCGGCCATCACGATGGCGTGGGCATGCGGCGACCTCGTCGAGGCTCCGCGGCTGTCACCAGCGCGCCTCATGGCCGCAGATCCGTGAAGGCCGCGGCCGACGAGGCTCCAGGGGTGGGACGCCTGATGCCGAGCTTCTGCATGCGACTGCGCAACGTGCTGGCGTTGATCCCCAGGGCCTCGGCCGCGCCACCCTGACCGGCAATCTGCCAGTGCTTCCTTTCCAGTGTCGCCAGGATGTAATCGCGTTCCAGTTGCTCCAGCGTGCGTGTGCCTGGATCGGCAACCGGGTCGGCCGGCAGCGGCAACGGCGGCCCGCCCACGTCCACCAGGTCGAATTGCGCCCCCCTGGTCGCAATCAGCGCCCGCTCGACGACGTTCTCGAGTTCGCGGATGTTGCCCGGCCAGGGCTGCGACTGCAAGGCGCGCATCGTCGCGCGCGAGACCTGCGGGGGCGGCACCGCGAGCTTCCGGCAGTGCTTCTGGATGAAATGGGTGACGAGCAGGGGGATGTCCTCCGGGCGCTGTCGCAGCGGAGGCACCGTGATCGGGAACACGTTGAGCCGGTACAGCAGGTCCTGCCGGAAGCGCCCCGCCCGCACGTCGTCGTCCAGCCTGCGGTTGGTCGCTGCGATGAGGCGAACGTCGGTCTTGCGCGTGACGTTGGAACCCACGCGTTCGAACTCGCCCATCTGAACGGCGCGCAACAACTTGCCCTGCAGTTCGATGGGCAGTTCTCCGACCTCGTCGAGGAACAGGGTGCCGCCATGGGCAATCTCGAAGCGCCCGAGGCGCGTCGCCTGTGCCCCGGTGAAGGCGCCCTTCTCGTGCCCGAACAGCTCGCTCTCCACAAGCGACGGCGGCAGGACCGCGCAGTCGAGCGTGATGAGCGGACGAGCTCGGCGGGAACTGAGGTCGTGGATCGCCTGCGCGAGCAGACTCTTGCCTACTCCCGTCTCGCCGAGCAGCAGAACGGAACTGCTCGTGGGGGCCACCTGTCGCACGCGGGCTGCCACCTGCCTCATGGCGTCGCTGGCGCCGAGGATGCCCTCGATGTCGTCGGGAGCCATGAGTTGCTCGCGCATGTAGCTGTTGTCGATCTCCAGGCGCTCGCGCAGGTCCTCGATCTCGCGGAGCGCCTGGCGCAGTTGGGTCTCGGCCCGTCGGCGGTCCTCCTCGGCCTGCTTGCGCGACGTCACGTCCCGGTTCGAGCCGCGTATGCCCAGGTCGGCGCCGTTTGCCCCGCTCACCGGTGCGCAAATGTGCTCCACCCAGCGGACCTCACCGTCCCGCCTGCGAATCCGGAACTCGATGGACCGGCGGTCGCCGGGTGTGGACGCGGCCCGGCAGTGTTGGCGCCAGGCCGCCCGGTCCTCTTCATGGATGATGTCGTCCATGAGGTGAGGCCGACCGATGAAGTCCGCCGCCGCGTAGCCCGTGACCACCTCGCAGGCAGGCGACACGTACCGCAGCGATCCATCCGGAAGTGCCCAATAGTCCCAATCCGCACCGAACTCGGCCACCGTCCGGTACCGGTGCTCTGCCTCCACCAGACGGGCCATCGTCCGTTGACGGTGACGACGCTGCATCACCAGGCCGCCGATCAGGAGCGCCTGCACCCCGAGGATTCCGAGCCCGCCGAGGGCCTGCCACCGATACGTGGTCCACAGCGTGGGTTGCCGGAAGCGAATGATGCTGTTGGCGGGCAGGCGCCGCTCGGCGATGTTCCATCGGGCCAGTTGTCGGGCGTCGAAGGCCACCTCGGTCGAGGGTTCACTCTGCGGCCTGACGGCCGACGGCGCTTCCCCGTTCAGGATGCGGGCGGCCAATGTGGCCGCGCGAGCGGCGACCACGTCGAGCCGGACGAGGTCGCCACCCACGATGCCGAAACCGAGGTGATGCGCCTGAAATCCGAACATGGGGGCGTTGGCCGACTGCGAGAGCGCTTCGAGCGCCTCGACCGTCGGCATCGACCGTCTGGAGGAGTCGCCCCGATACGTCGTGAACAGGATGAGGCTGTGGGGCGGCAGGGTCGCGAGGCGGGCGCGCTGGTCGTCGAGCGACTTGCCGTCGAGCCGCACGATCTCGAGCTTCGGCCACCCCGCATGGACGTGCTGCTCGGCGGCGTCGGCGTAGAGCCGGTCGACCGCCGTGCCTCCGGCGACGATGACGACCCGACGCGTCTCCGGCAGCAGATCGAGCGCGATCGGCACGGTCGCCGGAACCCCGGAGATCACCGCGCCGGTGACGTCGCTGGGCAGCTGGACCTGCGCGAGTTCGTCGGTCCGGAGCTCGGTGAACACGATAGGGACACCCGGAAACAGCGCGGCTCGGTGGCGAAGCAGGAAGTCGAGCGCCTCCTTCCGCTGCACGAACACGAGGTCGATGCGCGTGCCCGCGTACTTCCCGGCGAGCACGGTGGTGAGCGCCTCTTCCTGGGGGCCGGCGACGCTGCCGAGCAGGTCCAGGTGGGCGGACATGAAATCGACCGGTCGCGCCAGCTGTTGCGCGAGCGTGCGCTCGAAGCTGGCCTGCACTCCGGGGGTGGACGCGCCCCCGGAGAAGACCATCAGGACCACCGGCCGCCGACCTGGACTCTGGGCACCGCTTGCCACCGGCCACAGAAGGGCCAGCAGGGCGAAAGCGATGGCATGCCCGTATCGAAACGGGATCTCTCTGGAGAGCGCGCGAATCACAGCGGGTATTCCTGAGCTTGGGTAGCAGGGTACCACTACCCGAACGGCCCCGTCTGGCTCCTGCCCTTGACGCGACATTTCGCGTCCGCCGCGACCAATCGCGTCTCGCCCTGAGTCACTTGAGAGGCGACGGCCCTCTCGGTTCCCCACAAGACATTGAGGGCGAAGACCTTGAGACGAACCGGCGCGGGAAGGCCGCCCTCGAACCCGCCCAGGCCTAGCCCTTGCTCACTGTGGCCGTGGCACTTGGCCACCAAAGGGGAAGAGGTATTCATGAGGAAGTTCGCGATGGGTTCGTCGAAGTTGGTCACGTCGGTACTGGCTGGAGCGGTGTTCCTCTGCTCGGCCGCGAGCGCGCAGGCCGCGTCGTACACGATCTTCAACAGCCAGGCGCCGTGGCTGGCGAGTGTGCAAGCGATGGGGCCAACCACGTTCGGCACCGGCACCTTCGTCGGCGTGGGCTGCGCTCCCGGTGTCGCCTGCCCGGGCGTGACCGTCAACGGCCTGGCTGGAGTCGGCTTGACGCAGAACGGACCGGGCTCGGCCTCCTTCGACGGCGGTCTGCTCAACAACCTCGGCCCCGGCGGGTACCTGGAGTGGACCTTCGCGACCGGCCAGAACGGCTGGGGCGGTACATTCCGGATGGCGCCGAACAACGGGCTGGCCATTCAGGTCCTCGACCTGCCTGAAGGCAGCGAGAGCCTGGGCTGGGTCGACGCCACGACCGTCCTCGCGGGGCAGTCGCTGGATGGCTTCCTGGGCCTGACGAGCACGGAGCGCTTTGGTGGCGTGCGCGTGTCCGCGCTGGCGCCGGTTCCGGGCGCGGCGCAACCGGCGACTGCGGTCGCCTCGAGCTATCGGATGACCGACGTCAGCATCGCCAGGGCCGGCAGCACCGCCGTGCCGGAGCCGACGTCGGTGACGCTGCTGGCGCTGAGCCTCGTCGGCCTCGTCGTGAGGCGGGCGCGCGCCTGAGCGGCGTTCGCGCTGATGAAGTGGCGGCGGGTCGTCCTTCGGGGATGTGGAGGACCGACCCGCCGCTCTACTCGGCGACCCGCGTGACGAGCCAATGGACGCGAAGGATGACGCCGACGCTTCCCGTCGTGTCGACTGCCCCCTCTCCTGCCGACATCGGTCGGAGACAGTTCGCCAAGTCGAATCAGGGCAGTCACTTGAACGACTCGGCTTGCGCGGCCTGTTCGGACTGAATTCGTTCCTGCCGGCAAACACACCATTGCTTTCCACTCCACGACAAGTCCTTCTTCCTCCCGCGGGGCCTGCCCATGGGCCGGCACGTGCGCAACCGCATGAGCGGCCAAACGCTGAGCGCCGATGGCTCGCTGGTGGTCTATCTGCAGCCAGGCAGCCCGGGCTCAGGCAAGGAAGACAACTGGCTGCCGACACCGCGCGATGCCTGCTTCGTCGTCATGCGGGTCTTCGGGCCCGAAGGCGGCATCCTCACAGGCAAGTGGCAGCAGCCATGGTCAGGATGTCGCGGTGCCCCGTTGGTATCGAAGCGTTCCAGGAGGAGGCCGGCCTCATCCCTCCTGCCCCATCCGCGACGCCGAAGAAGTAGGCCTCGCTCAACTCACGCGGAAGGTGGAGTGCGATGACACACGGAAGACGAACGCTGGCCGGGCTGACGGCCATCACGCTGGCGCTGGCGGCAGGTGACCTCCACGCACAGCGCTGGAAGGACAGGGCGGCGAGGAAGGTGATGAGCGAGATGGCCGAGAAGGCCATGCAGGAGGCGATCGAGGAGGGCATCGAGGAGGCCGTCGAGGAGGTCGCCGAGGACGCGGTCGGCCGCGCCACGACACGGGCACTGAAGGGGACGTTCGACCCCGACTGGCTCGGCGATCGCCCCGACTACTCGCGGGTGGGGGTGATCACCGGCGCCGCGATCGGCGCAGCCGCCGGCGGCGGGCTCGACGACGCGATCGACGGTGCAGGCATCGGCGCCACCTTGGGCGCGGCGGCCAACGTGGCCGATCGCGCCCACCAGATCAACAAGGCCGTGAAGGTCATCAAGCGCTAGCGGAGAGTCCCATGAAACCCAGTGTCACCGCGGTGCTGTTCGCCCTGGCCATCGCAACCCCGGCTGGATTCACCGACGGGTCGACAGGGCAGCAGGCGCGGCCAACGCCCGCGGCACGCGAGTGGAAGGCCGCCGACGTCCTTCCGCTCAGTTGCGTGCAGGCGTGGGTGGTAGCCGGCAGGAGCGAGAAGGTGTTCGTCGAACTCCTGTTGGTGCTCGGAAGCGTGTCACTCGAGAACCGCCGCCTCACGCTTCCGGACCTCCACGAGGTCGGCGACGAGGCGGGGCGCGGGATCGCCGCCGACTGTGCCGCCGATCCCGACGCGCTGCTCTTCTCCGTCGTCGACCGTCAGGTGCGGCGGCTGGGGAAGCCTTCGCCGTCGAAGTAGCACGACAGGCGCGGTTCCATGGTGCCGGAGCACATGCGCGAGAGGTGCTCCCGGACGTGCAGCGGTCGCCGTGAACTGACGTCCGGGACCGTCGGCCAGCTCCCCTCCAGGCGACGGTCCTGGCAATCCGATGGAGGGCAGGGAGTTGAAGACGTGTATCGACTGATCGAAGGAACGACCCGGGTGTTCGGCGCCGCGATTCTCGTCCTGGGAGTCGCGGCCGGGGCCGCCGCGCAGCCCAGCCAGACCACGCAGAAGGTGGTGACCGGCCCGGCGAAGGTCACCAAGCAGATGTTGAAGGGCGAGGTGGTCGCCATCAAGGGCAACCAGATGGTGGCCAGCATGATCCCGGGGGGCGCGTATCGGCTCTTCAGCATCAAGCCTGGCAAGACGGCCACGGTCGACGGGGTCGTCATGCCCCTCGTCAGCGTCAAGCCCGGGACGGTGCTGACCGCCGACGTGTACACGGCGGAGGTGCCCATGGTCCAGCGGACGGTGACGACGCTCAAGGGGACGGTGTGGCATGCCTCTCCCACGACGGTCATCCTCACGCTGGAGAACGGACACAACAAGCAGTACGAGGTGCCCAACGGCCTCAAGTTCAACGTCGACGGGCAGATGAAGCAGGCGATGGAGCTCAGGCCCGGCATGATCGTCACCGCCACCAAGATCGTGGAGGTCCCCGAGACGGTCTTCACCCAGGACTCGGTCGTCACCGGCACCACGAAGAAGTAGGGCACGCGGGGCGAGCCGAGAACGGAAGACCGACCATGTCACGACCTGCACCACCAGGATCGACTCGCCCTGCCGCCGCCCTCCGGGCGATGCGCGCGCTCGCGCTGCTCGCCCTGTCCGCGTCGGTCACCGCCTGCGCGTCGCTGCCGACGGTGCGCACCATCGAGCCGTCGTTCGTCATCGAGGACACGGAAGACACGGCGGTGGCGCGCAGCGCCGCGCGATCGCTCGGGGCATTGGCCGGTCCCTCGGGCATCCACCTGCTGCCCCGCGGACCGGGCGCCTTCCTCGCGCGCCTGGTGCTCGCCGAGGCCGCGCAGCGCAGCATCGACGCGCAGTACTACATCTGGGAGGACGACACGGTCGGCAAGGCCCTGATGGGCGCGCTCGTGAGGGCCGCCGACCGGGGCGTGCGCGTCCGCCTGCTGATCGACGACATCGGCTCGCTGCCCGACGACCAGACGCTGCTGGTCATCGACGCACACCCGAACATCGACGTCCGCCTGTTCAATCCCGCCTCGACGCGCTCGGCACGCGGGATGTGGATGGTGACCGACTTCGCCCGCGTCAACCGCCGCATGCACAACAAGTCCTTCACGGTGGACAACCGGATGACCATCGTCGGCGGACGCAACATCGGCGACGCGTACTTCGAGGCGGCCTCCTCGCTCAACTACGGCGACATGGACGCCATCGCGATCGGCGCCGCCGTGCCCGAGGTCTCGTCGCGGTTCGATCGTTACTGGAACAGCCCGGTCGTCTACGGCATCGGCGAACTGCACCGCCACCGGGCCGGCCCCGCCGACGCGGCGCGCCTGCGCGCATCGCTGGACGCATTCCTCGCGGCGCATCGCGACAACGCCTACGCGCAGGACGTGCGCGACAGCCCGCTCGCGCAGGAACTCCGGCAGGGCGCGGTGAGCTTCACGTCCGCCGACATCCGCGTGATGGCCGACGACATCGCCAAGGTGGAGCGCCCGGGAGAGGCGCCCGAGGCCAACCTCCTGCCGCAACTGCTCCCGGAAATCACACGGGCGCGCGAGGCACTGGTGCTCGTCTCACCGTACTTCGTGCCCGGCAAGGGCGGCGTGCGCACACTCGCCGAACTGCGAGCGCGCGGCGTGGCGGTAAAGGTCCTCACCAACGGCATCGCCTCGACCGACGAGTTGCCGGTGTTCGCGAAGTACCGGAAGTACCGCCGCGCCCTGCTGGAGGCCGGCGTCGAGCTCTATGAGGTGAACCCCCAGGGCCCGCACGACCCCGGAGCCGTCCTGCAGACGACCGGCCGGCCGGCGGCGCCTGGCGGGCGCCCGCCATCGGTGGCGCTGCACGGCAAGCTCCTCGTGTTCGACTGCCGCGAGTTCTTCGTCGGGTCCATGAACCTCGACCCGCGCTCGGCAAGCATCAACACGGAGGTCGGGTTCGTCGTGGATGCGCCACCGGTGGCGACCACGTTGTGCTCGGGTCTCGACGAGTCGCTCACGCGGGGCGCCTATCGCCTGGTGCTCGAGGACGGCGACACCGGCTCGTCGCGCCTCGAGTGGATCGGACTCGACGAAGGAAAGGAACACCGGTTGACGCGAGAACCCCACAGTTCGCGCTGGCTCCGCGTCAAGGCGTGGTTCTTCGGGTTGCTGCCGATCGAGAGGCAATTGTGAGCGGGGCCGCAGGGACGTCACCGACCGGGCTGCGCCCGACTCGCCGCCTCGTGATCGTTGCGGCGCTCGTCCTCATGGCGCTGGCCCTTCCGGGCTGGTTGGTCAGGCACCTCATCGACCCGGAGACCGTCCGCGCCGCCATCGAGCAGCAGGCGTCGGCAGCCCTCGGCCAGCCAGTGAGGGTGGGCGCCGTGGCCTGGGCACTGTCAGCGCGCCCTCGGGTCGTGCTGACCGACGTGCAGATCGGCGCGCCCGCGGCAGTGACGCTGCATCGGGTGGAGGTGACGACCGGGCTGCGAGCGCTGCTGTCCAGGCGTGTCGAGGGTGGAGGACTCGAGATCTCCGGCAGTCGGATCGTGCTCCCGTTGCCTTTCACGCTCGGCGCCGACACGACGAAGGCGCCCCCAGCCAGTGGCGACGCCGGAGGCCTGACGATCGCGTCCATCGATCGGATCTCGCTCCGAGACGTCGTCCTCTCCGTCGGCAGCGCGCAGGTGGCGCTGGATCTCGAGTCGTCACTCTCGGGCGAGCGACTGACCGTGTCGCGCCTGCGCCTGCGATCGGCTCGAACGACCCTCGAGGGGACAGGCAACGTGACGGGCCTCTCGGCACCGACGGGCCAATTCACCGTGACGGCCGATCCGCTCGACCTCGACGAACTGCTCGCGATCGCGTCTGGCCTCACCGGATCGGCGCCCAGCACGAACGACGCGCCCCAACGCACGCCGGCTGCGATCGACCTGCGCACGACCGTCACCGCCCCGAAAGGACGCCTGCTGGGCATCGACTTCACCCGGCTCCAGGCGACGCTGCAGGTCACGCCGCGCGGCGTCTCCCTGGAACCGCTCGGGATGAGCCTGCTCGGGGGCACGCTGACTGGGCGTGCCGTCGTCGACACCACGCGTGCAACGGCGGCCATGACGCTGTCGATGCGCGTCGAGGCCGTTGACGCGGCGAAGGCCGCCAGTCTCGCGGGATCGCCAGGACTGATCACCGGCCGGCTCGGGGCGCAGGTGGAGGCCACCGCGGAGGCCGGCGCCCCGGACGTCGTCTTCGGCACGGCGCGCGGACGGGCGACGCTCACGATCGACAACGGCACGCTGCCGTACCTCGATCTGATCGGCCCCGTAATCGTGGCGTTCGGTACCTCGACGGCCCACACGGCGTGGGATCGCAGCAATGCATTCAAGACGCTGGGTGGGACATTCGCGTTTGCCGACGGGGTACTTCACTCCGAGGAGCTCTCGCTGACGTCCCGCGACCTCGACGTCGCGGCTCGCGAATTCCGCCTCACGCAGGCCGCGATCAACATGAAGGCGGACCTCGTCCTTTCGGAGAGCCTCTCGGCCCAGGCCGGCAGCGACCTTCGCAAGTTCGCCCGTGAGGGGTCGCGCATCGTCCTGCCAGCCAAGATCACCGGGCCGATCAGGTCACCGAAGGTCTCCATCGACCTGGGCGCAGCTGCCGGTCGCGCGGTCAGCAACGCGGCACGCGATGAAGTGAAGAAGGGACTGGGACGCCTGTTCCGACGCTGACCCGGTTCCCACGGCGACCGGGCAACAACCCACGCACCATCCTCGAAGGAGACACGCACATGGGCCTGCTCATCACCCTCGTCATCGGCGCCATCGTCGGCTGGCTCGGCAGCATCGTCATGAAGACGAACGCGCAGATGGGCCTCATCGCCAACATCGTGGTGGGCATCGTTGGGGCAGCGATCGGCAACTGGCTGGCGGCGCAGCTCGGGCTGGTCACGGCCGGCGTCGGCGGCTGGGTGGTCGCGGTGGTCGGGGCGATGATCTTCATCGGCCTCCTGAAGGTGCTGGGCGTGTTCAGCTAGTCGAACGGTGCGCTTCGGGGAACACGGACCAGGCCGTTCGAGGCCGAAGGCTACCCAGCCGAGTCCGGGTCGCCGCGCGCGGTGATGCGCGCGAGGTCGAGCGGCTGTCGGCCGGCCGTGGCATGATGTCGCTCGTTTCCGACAGGTGTCCGGCCGGTAGTCCCCTCGCGCAGGCGATGCGAACTCGATGACCCCGAACCCGTTCCTCGGCGTGTTCCTCCATTGGCTCGGAGGCCTGGCCTCCGGCAGCTTCGTCGTCCCTTACCGGTTCGTGCGGCGCTGGTCCTGGGAGACCTACTGGCTGGCCGGCGGCTTCTTCAGCTGGATCATCATGCCGTGGGTGATGGCGCTGCTGAACACGCACGACCTGCTCGCCGTGCTCGGCGAGACGCCCTCCTCCACCCTGTTCTACTGCGCGTTCTTCGGCATGCTGTGGGGCGTCGGCAACCTGACGTTCGGCCTCTCGGTGCGATACCTCGGCGTCGGCCTCGGCATGGCGATGGTGCTCGGGTGGTGTGCGGTGGTGGGCACGCTCGCCGAGCCGTGGTACCTGGGCGAGTTCAGCGAGAAGCTGATCGTGCCCTTCCACGGCAACATCATCCTGCTGGGAGTGGCCGCCTGCCTCGCCGGCGTCTTCATCACCGGGCTGGCGGGTCGCACCAAGGAGCTCGAGCTGCCAGCCGACCAGAAGCTCGGGCAGGTGGTGGAGTTCGACTTCCGCAAGGGCGTGATGGTCGCTGCCGTGTCGGGCGTGTTCAGCGCGTGCTTCGCGTTCGGCCTGGCGAGCGGCAACCCGATCAAGGCGATCACGTTGCAGCACGGCACCGACACGATCTGGCAGGGCCTGCCGGTGCTGGTCGTGGTGCTGGCCGGCGGCTTCGTCACCAACGCGGCCTGGTGCCTGTACCTGAACGTGAGGAACGGGACGGGCTTCCAGTACGCCAGCAGCGAGATCCGCCAAGCCTCGCCACCCGCGGCGCTGTCGGCCGGCTTCGGCGAGGGCGGCCCGGTGGCGCACGTGCCCGCCGACGGACGCAAGGACCCGACGCCGGTGCCGCTGGTCTGGAACTACGTGTTCAGCGCGGCGGCCGGGATCCTGTGGTACCTGCAGTTCTTCTTCTACTCGATGGGCGAGACGCAGATGGGCGCGTACAAGTTCTCGAGCTGGACGCTGCACATGGCGAGCATCATCATCTTCGCCACCATCTGGGGCGTGCTGCTGAAGGAATGGCGCGGCGCGAGCCCGAAGGCGATGCGCCTGCTGCGGCTCGGGGTCGCCACCCTCCTGCTCTCCACCATCATCGTCGGCTACGGCAACTACCTCGGCGCCACCCCGTAGCTGCCGGCCGGCGACACGCACTGTCATTTCTGCCAGTAGTGCCCCTGTCTCGCTCCCGCTAGCCTCGTCACCGGAACGCCAGGTCCGCGTGGCCACCCCGTCGTCGCGACGGGACGGACCGGGCCTGCAGGAGGAGTGGAGACGTGACGCGCTCGACACGGTGGTACCTGGGCCTCGCGCTGTGCGCCGTGAGCGCCTGCGCCGCCCCACCCGCGCCGCAAGGACCGGCGGCCTCGTCCACGCCGGCCGCCGGCAGCGCGCTGGATCGCACGACCCTGCCGATCGCGGACCCGGCATATCCCGCGAGCAGCGTCCTCGAGGCCAGCAAGGCCACGCCGCCGGCGCGGTTCGAGGTGAAGGCCCCGAAGGACGCGCCCAACGTGGTCGTGGTGCTGCTCGACGACTTCGGCTTCGGGCAGTCGAGCACGTTCGGCGGCGCCATCGAGATGCCGAACCTCGATCGCCTCGCCGGTGACGGCCTCCGGTACAACAACTTCCATGTGGCGGCGCTCTGCTCGCCGACCCGCGTCGCGCTGCAGACCGGACGCAACCACCACTCGGCCAATGCCGGCGCGGTGATGGACATCGCGACGGCGTTCCCCGGCAACACCGGCAACCGCCCGAACAGCATCACGCCGCTGGCCGAGATCCTGCGCCTGAACGGCTACAGCACCGGCGCCTTCGGCAAGTACCACGAGACGGCGCCGTGGGAGGTCAGCCCGTCCGGGCCGACCGACCGGTGGCCGACGCGCTCCGGGTTCGACAAGTTCTACGGGTTCATCGGCGGCGAGACCAACCAGTGGGCGCCGACGCTCTACGACGGCCTCACGCGCATCGAGGCGCCGGCCGATCCGAACTACCACTTCATGACCGACATGACCACCCAGGCCATCTCCTGGGTGCGCCAGCAGCAGGGCCTCACGCCGGATCGGCCGTTCTTCCTGTACTTCGCGCCGGGCGCCACGCACGCGCCGCACCACGTGCCCGCCTCGTACATCAGGAAGTACAAGGGTCGCTTCGACAAGGGCTGGGATGCCTACCGCGAGGAGACGCTGGCGCGGCAGAAGAAGCTGGGCGTCGTGCCCGAGAACACGCAACTGGCGCCCAAGCCCGCGGCCATCAAGGACTGGAATGCGCTGACGCCCGACGAGCAGCGCCTGTTCGCGCGGCAGATGGAAGTGTTCGCCGGCTTCGGCGAACAGACCGACGCGGAGATCGGGAGGCTGATCGCGGCCATCGACGAACTCGGCGAGACCGACAACACGCTGGTCGTCTACATCGTCGGCGACAACGGCGCCAGCCCCGAGGGCGGCCTCGGCGGCGTGGTCAACGAGATGGCGTTCTTCAATGCCGTGCCCGAGACGCTCGGCGAGCAGCTGAAGATGATCGACCAGCTCGGTGGGCCGAACACCTACGCACACTATGCGGCCGGCTGGGCCATCGCCGGCAACACGCCGTTCCAGTACGGCAAGCAGGTGGCGTCGACGTTCGGTGGCAACCAGAACCCGATGGTCATCAAGTGGCCGAAGCGGATCACGGACAAGGGCGGCGTGCGCTCGCAGTTCCACCACGTGATCGACATCGCCCCGACCATCCTCGAGGCGGCCGGCCTGCCGCAGCCGACGCGCGTCAACGGCATCGCGCAGCGCCCGATGGAAGGCACGAGCCTGCTGTACACGTTCGCCGACGCGAAGGCGCCGAGCACGCACACGACGCAGTACTTCGAGATCGGCGGCAACCGCGGCATCTACCACGATGGCTGGTTCGCCGGCACGGTGCATCGCGCCCCCTGGGAGCAGAAGCCGCGGGCGCCGCTGGCCGACGACAAGTGGGAGCTCTATCGCGTGACCGAGGACTTCAGCGCCTCGCGCGATCTCGCCGCGAGCAACCCGGCCAGGCTGAAGGAACTGCAGGCCCTCTTCTTGACCGAGGCCGCGAAGTATCAGGTGCTGCCCATCGACGACCGCAGCGTCGAGCGCATGGATCCGGCCGTCGCCGGCCGGCCCGACCTGATGGGTGGCCGCACGTCGCTGACGCTGTATCCGGGCGCGGTGGCGATGGCCGAGAACGCGTTCATCAACGTGAAGAACCGGTCGCACTCGATCACGGCCACCATCGACGTGGCCGGCGGCAAGGGCGACGGCGTCATCCTCGCGCAGGGAGGCCGCTTCTCGGGCTGGAGCCTGTACGTGAAGGACGGCCGCCCGATGTACGCCTACAACTGGCTGGGACGCGAGATCTACCGCGTGGCGGGCACCGAGCGACTGCCGGCCGGACCGGCGACGATCCGCTACGACTTCGCGTACGACGGCGGCGGCCGCGGCAAGGGCGGCACGGGCACGCTGACCGTCAACGGCAAGAAGGTCGGCGAAGGACGCATCGAGAAGACGATCCCGAACACGTTCTCGCCGGACGAAGGCGCGACCGTCGGCGTCGACGACGAGACGGTGGTGACCGACGACTACAAGCCGATCACCAACCGGTTCACCGGCACGCTGCGCAAGATCGTCGTCGAGGTGAAGTAGAGCGACGGGGTGACGCGTGCTACGATCCCGATCCGCGCGCGCCCGTAGCTCAGCTGGATAGAGCGTCGGCCTTCGAAGCCGTAGGTCGGGGGTTCGACTCCCTCCGGGCGCGCCAACTCGCCACGCGAGTTGGCCGCGCCCGGAGCACGTCAGGCACTCGGCTCCGGTCTGCGACCTCGCCGTCGTGCTCGACTCCCTCCGGGCGCGTCAGGCCCTCTGCTCCGGGTCTGCCACTTCGCCATCGTGCTCGACTGCCTCCGGGGTCGTCCGGGTCCTGAAGTGAGCATCTTCGGCTGGGCCCGACCGGCTGGCGTGTGCGGGCTCGTTCCTTGTCCCTGTGCGCCCGGTCCCTTGTCCCTGGCCGCCCTTGTCACTTGCGTACTCGTCCCTCATCCCTTGCCCGTGGCGCCCGTCAGCACCATCAGTCCGGGCACGATGAAGACCAGCGCGAACGGCTCGCGCGACAGGAACCAGGCCCACACGCCGAACAACGTGTAGGCCAGCCCCACCAGCCGTGCCGCACGCATGTGCGGCGCATGGCCGCGCAGCACCTGCACGAACGCGATCGCGGCGATGAGGCCGAACGTGACGATCGCCACGCCGCCGAACTGCCACCCGATCTGCAGGCCGCGGATCGTCTGGGCCGGGACGTGCGCCTGCTCGAGCACCTGCCGTTGCGCCGGCCACCCGAGCAGCGTGTGGGGGATGGCGCTCAGCAGCATCACGATCGAGCCGACGAGACCGACGAGGAGGCGGGGCCGGGCGGGCATGCGCGCGATTGTAGACGAAGGTTCACGGCCCGCATCGCGGCGTCAACGTGACGTGCTCTTCGACACCACCGGCGCGCGCTTGTCGGGATACGGCGGCACGACCACCGGTGGCACCGGCGCGGCGGCCATGCGATCGCGCAGCCAGGCGATGGCGGCGTCGAGCTGCGCATCCGCGCCGTTCCACGTCGCCCGCGGCAGGTTGTCGACGACCACGTCCGGTTCGACGCCGTGCCCCTCGATCAGCCAGTTGCCGTCGGCGCCGAACACGCCGGTGTCGGGCACCGACGCGATGCCGCGATCGAGCAGGCCGCTGCCACCGGAGCCCCAGATCTCGCCGCCCCAGGTGCGCGTGCCGATCACCACGCCCAGCCCGAGTCGACGCACGCCCTCGGCGAAGGCCTCGCCATCGGAGGCGGTCTCCTGATCCACCAGCACCGCGATGTGCCCCCGGTACGCATACGGCATGTTGGCCTGGGGCGCGCCGACCCGCGGCTGCCAGTAGAACCACGCCTGTCGCAGCAATCGCGACAGGATCCAGCTGTCGATGTTGCCCCCCGTGTTGCGTCGCAGGTCGATCACGAGTCCCTCGCGGCCGTGCACCGGGTAGAACGCCCGCTGCCACTCGGCCATGTCGGCCGCGCTCATCGCGCGCAGGTGCACGTACCCGATGCGGTCGCCTGACGCCTCCTCGACGCGATGGCGACGCTCGAGCTCCCAGGCGCGATAGCGGAGTTCGGCCTCGCGCTTGAGGGAGATCGGGCGTACCACCACGTCGCGCACCAGGCCGGTGTCGCCGGCGACGACGCGGAGGCGGACGTCCTTGTCGACCGCGTCCCGCAGGAGCAACGTGATGTCGTCGGGCACGAGGACGCTGACGCCGTCCACCGCGGTGATCACGTCGCCCTCGCGGACGTCGGCCTGCGGCAGCGCGAGCGGGCTGCGCTCGCCGGGCAGATCGGGGTCGCCCACGTGGAGGCGCGTCACACGGTAGCCGCCGCGGGCCTCGTCGCGCTCGAGGACGGCCCCGAGCGACGCGAAGGTCACGTCGGCGGCCTTGGGCAGGTCGCCGCCACGCACGAACATGTGCAGGGCCGAGAGTTCGCCGACCATCTGCCCGATGACGTCGCCGAGCTCGGCGCGGTCGGTCACGCGCGCCACCAGCGGCTCGTAGCGCTCGCGCATGCCCGCCCAGTCGACGCCGTGCATCCGGCGATCGTAGAAGCCATCCCGCTGCTGCCGCCACGCGTCGACGAAGATCTGCCGCCACTCGGCGCGCGGCTCGACCGTCATCGTCCAGTCGGCCAGCGACACGGCCGCGCGCGGCAGGTCGGCCGGGATCGAGCCGTCGGCCGGCACCACGCAGTGCTCGTCGCCCTTGACCACCAGCAGCGTCGAGCGATCGAGCGACAGCTCGAATCGATCGACGCCGGTCGCGATTGTCTCGAGCGTGCGGCGGTCGTCGATCGGCATCATCCGCAGCGACTTGCGCGCGCTCGCGCCTGCCTCCCAGGAGAGGAAGTAGAGGCGCTGCCCGTCGGTGTCGAGGCTCGCGTAGTTGCCGGGCACCAGCGGCACGTCCGAGACGCGCGTCGCCAGGCCCTCCAGGTCGATGCGCCCGTCGTTCGGGCCGGCGATGGCCAGCGGATCACGGCCGGGCACGGCGCGCTCCTCGCGCGTCGCGAAGCGCGAGCGGGCGTCACGGCGCAGCGCCAGCTGGTAGACGCGCGTCTGCCGGTCGAAGAACGGCTCCGGCTGCCGCGGTCCCCAGGGCGAGACGACCAGGCTGTCGAACGTGCGGTCCGAGAGGAAGTAGAGCCACGCGCCGTCGGGACTCCACGCCGGGCTGTAGCTGTCGAAGCGATCGGTGGTGACCACGTGCGCGCGCCCGTCGGCGACGCCGTAGATCCAGATGCGGCTCATGCCGTTGGCGCCGGGCTGCACGTACGCCAGCCAGCGGCCGTCGGCCGACCACCGCAGGTCGCGGAACGCGCCCATCGTGCCCGTGGCCACCAGCCGACCGGCACCGGTGGCAATCTCGTGGACCCACAGCTGCTGGTCGGCGTCCTGGTGGGCCACGAACCGTCCGTCCGGCGACGGGGTGACGTCGCGTCGCGTCGTGGCACCCTCGCGGGTCACGGCCGTGAACGTGGGCTGGGCGGCGGTGGACGCGGCGGCGGCCCCCGCCGATGACGTCGCGGCGGGTCCCGAGTGGAGGCGAGGCACGCTCCACGTCCACACCTCCACCTCGCCGGCGCGGTCGGCGGCGGCGATCAGCGTCTTGCCGTCGGGCAGCAGCCGCGCGTCGCGGTAGCGCACGCCGGGCTCCCGGGCAACGCTCGTCACGGCCCCCTTCTTCACCGGCGCGGTGAACACCTGTCCGCGGGCCGTGATGACGAGGCGGTCGCCGCTGGGCGACAGGTGCGTCGACGAGATCCACTCGGCCGGGGCCGCGATGGTCCTGACGCGGTCGCGAGCCCGGGCGCCGGGCAGGCGCACCGGCACGAGCACGTCCTCGCCGTTGGTGACGTCGAGGACCCGCAGGTCGGCGCCGAGCTGGTAGACGACGCGGCCGTTGCGCATCGACGGCGACAGCACATCGAAGTCGAGGTGGTGGGTGTGCTGGCGAGGGTCGGTGCCGTCGGGGCGCATCGACCAGACGTTCATGGTGCCGTCGCGGTCGCTCACGAAGTACACGCGTCCGCGCCACGGCATCGGCGCGCGGCTCGTGCCGGCGTGGTCGGCGGTGAGCGGCGTGGCTTCCGGATCGCCGGGACGCAGGCGCCAGATGGACTGCGCGCCGCCGCCCTCGTACCGCTTGGTGAAGCTGCCCTGGAAGGCGTATCGCGTGAAGTAGAAGGTGCCGCCGAGGTCCCACTCGCCGTCGCTGGCCAGGGCGAGCGGCACGGGCGCGACGGCCCGCGACTCGGGGTCGATGCGCATCAACTGCACGCCGGGCAGGGCCGAGTGCCGACGCGTCGCGTAGAGCACGTCGCCGTCGGCCGTCCAGCCGACGACCAGCGCCTGCTCGCCCTCGTAGGTCAGGCGCCGGGGGGTGGCGCCGGATTCGAGGCCCATGACGTACACTTCAGTTGGCCCGTCGACGGTCGCCGAGTACGCCACGCGCGTGCCATCGGGCGACACGGCGGGGTGCGATTCCTCGCCGGGCGCGCTGGTCACCTTGACGGCGTCGCCGCCGCGCAGTGGCACGCGCCACACGTCCCCCTCCGCCGTGAACAGCACCCCATCGTCGGACAGCGTTGGGAACCGGGCGTAGGTGCGCTCGTCGACCGCCGCGGCCACGCCTGCCCGGGCCAGCAGCAGGGCAAGGAGGAGGGCGGGGCCGAAGGAGGGATGTCGACGCATGACGCCTGCGCGACAGGCCATTGCAAGGATGGGCGCAGGCCGGCCGGCGGGAGCGGCGGGCCAGACGCCAGGGAGCACAGCGCCGGCCGCGAGCCGAGCGCGGCTGCAAAAAAGCCTTTGATTCGCTTCAAGAAGTCACGATTGGACGTCGATTCGCCACTCATGGCTGGGGTGGGTGGACGCCTCGCCGGAGCGGCCAGGGATGTGAGCGGGGTGCCGGCCGTTCGTCGCGGGTGTCGGCCAGTTGGCTCAGCCGTATCACGCGATTCGGGTCACCACAGCCCAACGGCTAGCTGTACAGGTCCGGTGCCATGACGGATGCTCACGGCGGAGTGACTGGGTCGAACCGTGGCAGGTGGGTCAGGTGGGTCGGGGCGTTGGTCGTGTCGTGCCTGGTGGCGTCGGGCGAGGTCCACGGCCAGGAGTCGACGGGCACGCTCGCAGAAGCGATGGCCGAGCACATGGACGGCGCCCAGCCGTCCCGCGATCAGTTCACCAACCCGGCGCCGCGGCGCGGCGCCAACGTGCTCGGCGCGGTGGGCGACTCCTTCCGGTTGCTCACCATGCAGCACGCCATTCGCATCGGGTTCCAGGAGAAGACCCGCCGCGAGCTCGACGGCCCGTTCTTCAAGGACTACGCGAACTCCGTCCGCGTGCCCCACACCTGGGGCGATGGCGACGGGTGGGTGGTGAACTACCTGGGCCACCCGGCGCAGGGCGCGACCTCCGGCTGGGTGTGGATCAACAACGATCCCGGCGCCGAGCAGGCCACGCTGGGCCTCTCCAGGCGCTACTGGACGAGCCGCGCCCGGGCGCTCGCCTGGAGCGCCGCCTACAGCACGCAGTTCGAGATCGGTCCCTACAGCGAGGCGTCGATCGGCAACGTCGGACTCGACCCGAAGACCACGGGGTGGACCGACTACGTGGCGACGCCGCTCGGCGGCTTCGCGATGATCATCGCCGAAGACGCCATCGACCAGCACTTCCTGGTGTGGCTCGAACGGCGCACGCGCCAGAAGCCGTTGCGGGCGATCGTCCGATCGTTTGCCACCCCCAACCGCTCGATGGCCAACCTGGCGAGCGGCCGCTGGCCGTGGCATCGCGAGGGCCGTCCACTCGGTGAGCTGGGCCGGCGCCCGCGCAACGAGTTCATCACCACGCAGGCCGAGCCGGTCGCCCCCCGCGGCACCGCCGTGGCCATCGGCGCGCCGGCGCCCGAAGGCCTCGTCATTCCGGAAAGGTAGGGCGCGGTGTCCCACCGCGCCGTTCACGGCAACGCGAAGGCCACGAAGGCATCCGAGATCGCCTTCGAGAACTTGCCACCGCCGCCGGCGGCGATCACCACGTACTGCTTCCCTGTCTTCGGGCCACGGTAGCTGACCGGCGCGCCGTGGCCGCTGGCCGGCAGCTGCGCCCGCCAGACCTCCTGGCCGGTGCGGATGTCGAAGGCCCGCAGGCGGCTGTCGATGGCGCCGCCGATGAACACCAGGCCGCCCGCCGTGACCATCGGGCCACCGAGGTTCAACGATCCCGTTCCCGTGATCCCCTGCGCCTCGAGCACGGGCACGTTGCCGAGGGGCACCTGCCAGGCGATCTTCCCCGTCGACAGATCGATGGCGTTGAGCTTGCCCCAGGGCGGCGCCTGGCAGGGCAACTGCTGGCTGTCCCAGAAGCGCCCGTAGGCGCCGAGCGCGCCCCCACGGACCCACGGCAGCGGCGCCCCGGCCGGCGCCGGCACCATCTGGGCGATCGCGCCGATCTCGTTGGTGTTCACGACCAGGTAGGACGACACCGGATCGACGGCCCCGCCCGACCACGTGGCGCCGCCCATGGTGCCCGGGAACAGCAGCGTCGGCGACAGCCCCGGCGGCGTGTAGAGGCCGCCTGCGGTCACCCTGGCGAACAGGGCCTCGCACTCGGCGCGCGACTGCGGCGTGACGCTGGTGAGCTGGTCGCGCGTCACCGGCGTGGTGCGCGCGAGCGGCGCGGGCGCGATCGGGATCGGCTGCGTCGGCGACGTCTCCTCGCCCGGCACTTCGCTCACCGGCACCCTGCGTTCCTCGATCCCGAACACGGGCAGGCCGGTGGCGCGCTCGAAGACGAACACCAGGCCCATCTTCGTGAGCTGGATGACCACCGGCACGGTCCGCCCGTTGCGCGGGATGTCGGCCAGGATCGGCTGCGACGGCGGGTCGTAGTCCCACACGTCGTGATGCACCAGTTGCTGGTGCCAGCGGCGCGTCCCGGTCGCCGCGTCGAGCGCCACGAGCGAATTGCCGAACAGGTTGCGGCCCTTGCGATCGCCGCCGTAGAAGTCATAGGACGGCGACCCGATCGGCAGGAACACGAGCCCGCGCTCGTGGTCCACCGTCATCGACGACCACACGTTGGCGCCGGTGCGGCGTTGCCAGCCGTCGCGCGGCCACGTCTCGTGCCCGTGCTCGCCAGGTCGGGGCACCGTGTGGAACCGCCACGCCTCCCGGCCGGTGCGCACGTCGAAGGCGCGCACGTCGCCGGCAGGTCCGCGCGGCTTTCCCTCCGGCACCAACGCCCCCGTGATCACGAGGTCCTTGAAGATGGCGGGCGCGGAGGTGACGGCGAAGTCGTCGCCGGGCTGCACGTCGGCGCCCGGGCGCAGGTCGATGGCGCCATTGGCGCCGAACCCCTTGCGCGGGCGGCCGGTGTCGGCGTCGAGGGCGATCAACCGGCCGTCGCACGTCCCCGACAGCACGGTGCGCGAGCTGGCCTGCTCGTGATCGACGGGCCACAACGCGACGCCACGATGCGGCTGGTGGCACCGCTTCGTCGCGCCCTGCTGCGGGTCGTGCCGCCAGCGCTCCTTGCCCGTCTCGGCGTCGAGCGCGATGACGATGCTGGAGGGCGTGGTGACGTAGAGGGTGCCGCGCGAGTAGACGGGTCGCGACTGCAGGCCGGGCACCGCGCCCTTCGGCTCGGGGCCCTGACCGCCGGCGAAGTCGCCCGAGTGGAAGGTCCAGGCTGGCACCAGCGTGGTCACGTTCTGGCGCGTGATGTCGGCCAGGGGAGCGAACCGTGCGCTGTCGTGGACCGACGAGGGCGCCTGCGTCGAGACGTGGGTGGAGAGGACGCCCGCGACGACGAGGGTCGCGGCGAGGAGATGCCAGGCGGAGGCGCGCACGGGGGCCATGGTACTGCCGCGATGCCGAATGCCGAAGATCGGCCCCTACGCTGCCCGCGGCGCGGCGATGAGGTCGACGCTGCACGCATCGACACACCGGGAGCAGAAGTGGCTCCCGGCATCGGTCCGCAGGATCTCGAGGACGCGTTCCGGCGGCATGCCGGCCCGGTAGGGGCGGTCGGCCGCCAGGGCATCCATCACGTCGGACACGGCCAGGATGCGCGCCGTGGTCGAGAGGCGCTCGCCGGGGAGGCCGCGATGGTAGCCGCGACCGTCGACCCGTTCGTGGTGGCTGGCGGCGTCGAGCGCCAGCTCCTCGAGGATCGGCACGCGGGCGAGGACGTCGAATGTGTACGACGGGTGCTGCCGCACCACCTTCCACTGATCATCGTCGAGCTTGCCGGGATGCTCGAGGATGCTGTTGGGCACGGTGAGCTTGCCGAGGTCGTGCACGAGTCCGGCGCGATGCAGGCGGCGGAGTTCCTCGTGGTCGAGCCCGAGGCGCGTGCCGATTTCCACGGCGTAGGCGGCCACTCGCGCCGAATGATCGTGGGTGTACGGCGACTTGCCGTCGATGACGAGCGCGAAGGCCTCCGAGACCTGGTCGAGCCGCGGCGCGTCGACGTGCACGCGCTCGTCGGCGGGCATCTGCGCGAGGAGGCGGCCCACGAGGTCGGGGGCGAACATGTCCTCCCACACGGAGGTCTCGGCGGCGAGCGCCTCGGCGGCGCTCACCAGGTCGGGAGAGAACCACGTGCCGCGCCGCGTCCGCGCCACGTCGATGGCGGCGATCGGCCCGCCGAGGCCCCAGAAGATCTCCATCACCTGCGCGAGCCCCATGATGCGGGCCAGCAGCGGGATGTCCTCGCCGCGCAGGCCGCGCGGGTGTCCGCCACCGTCCCAGTGCTCGTCCATGTCGTGGACGGCCTGCGCCACGTGTGGCGCGCACCCGATCCGGCGGGCAATCTCGGCGCCTCGCGAGCACCGGATCTGGAAGATCTCGCGAGCGCCGCCGGGGTCGGTGGCCAGCTGCGCCAGCTTGCGGAAGCGTGCCACGGGCGAGCCGCCGCGTTCGGTCCACGCCAGTGCGTACCGCAACCGCTGGCCGAAGCGGCGCCAGTCGCGCTCCCACACGGCGCGCTTCACGCCGTGCTCGGGACCGCCGAACAGCTCGTACACGCGCAGCGCGTTGCTCGAGCACCCGGCGTCCTTGAGCAGGGTCGCGTGAACCAGGTCGCGACGCAGGTCCTCGTCCAGGCCGATCACCGCTGCCAGGCCGAGGGCGATGCGGCATGCCCGCTCGGCGTGGCCGCGCGGGTGGCCCTCGGTGAGGTCGAGGGCGTGCGACAGGCCGGCATAGATCGCCGTCAGGGAGTACGAGGTCTGGGCGACTCGCAGCGTCATGGGCACGCAGTCGGCAGCGCGCCGGCCAACTTGAGGCAGGGCGCCACACTGTAGCGAAACGCTTCGGTCGGCACTCGGTCTGGGTGGCCGTTCAGCCTTCCTACGCCGTGATGGCCATCCTGAGGCCCGTCCCGTCAAGATCGGGCGGCTCGGGCCGGCGCACGGCCTCCCCGGCAGCGATGCGGTGCGCCGTCCAGAGGACGGCGAAGGCGTCGAGCAGGTCGTCGGCTGCCCAGGCTCCTGGCGGGAGCGCAGGCGTGAGCCGATCCACGGCGCCGGGCCACCGCGCCTCGATCAGCGCGCGACGCTCGACCCGTCCCTCGGGGGTGCGCTTGCCGTGGCGCAACGGCACACCGTGGTTCCAGGTCGCGAACGACAGCTCGGGATGGCCCTCGTGCACCGGCCCCCGCCACTCCGGACGACGCTGCAGCAGGGCGTCGACCTCGGCAATCTTCGGCAGGATGCACCAGGCCTGCTTGCTCAGGGCGCGGCCATCGATCGCCCGGTGCGCCGCGCATGTCGCCTCGTATGTCGGGTGTCCCAGCGCGCCACGCACCGGCGCCGGAAAGACGCTGCTCGCGCGTGTCGGGGCGAGCGCGCGGCGCGCGAGCGCATCGCACCGCCGTGGCCCGCGCTCGGCCAGCCCGATCGGGATGTCGATCACGACGACCCGTGGACGATGCGCGTCGAGGATCGCGGCGAGCGTCGGCACGATCGCCGCCCCGAGCACGCCATCGGTGTCGGCGACGCACAACCAGCCGCCGCGGCAGCCGTCGATGCCGATGAGGCTCATGAGCAGGGTTCAGGGCTCGGGGCTCAGGGCTCAGAACCCACGACGTGCGGCTCCAGGCTCATGAGCCAGGTGCGGACATCGTCGCACGCGCAGGCGAGGTTGGCGGCGGCCTGCGAGGTGAGGACGTCGTTGATCTCGAAGCCGTATGCCGGGATCGCCATCGTCCAGGCCTGCGGCACGCGGCCGCTGAGTTGCCTGGCGAGCGCGAGCACCGAGCCGATGCTCATCGCGTGCGTCGAGAACGTCGGCGTGTCCGCGGTGTCGGCCAGCGTCAGCGTGTAGGGCGTCGGCGCATCGGGCGCCACGGTCGCATCCGCGAACACCACGACGTCGTGTTCGGCGATCGTCAATGCGTCTTCCGGGGTGAGCTGGTAGTTGGCGTCGAGGGTCACGCCCGGCGGCAGGCCTGCGTCCTCGAGCGCCTCCACCAACCGGCACCCGAGCGCGTCGTCGCCGCGCCCGGGGTTGCCGATGCCGAACACGAGCACACGTGTCCCGGCCGCGAGGCGAGGCAGCGCGCGAGCCGTGAGCTCAGCCGGCATGGTCATGCCGGGCGAGTCGAGGAGTCGCGGACGAACTCACGCAGCAGTTCGCCCTTCGTGTTCTCGACGCGCAGCCTGAGCGGCATCTGGCCGAGCGCGTGGGTGGCGCAACTGAGGCACGGATCGTAGGCGCGGATTGCCACCTCCACCTGGTTGAGCATGCCCTCGGTGACGTCCTCGTGGCCGCTGATCACGTGGTCGGCCACCCAGTGCACTGCACGGTTCATCGCCTCGTTGTTGCTCGTGGTCGAGACGATCAGGTTGCACATCGTCACGAGGTCGTGCTCGTCCACCTGGTAGTGATGGAACAGCGTGCCGCGCGGCGCCTCGATCACGCCGACGCCCTCGCCCCGGCGCACGCCCGTGGTCATCAACTCGCCGGAGAGCAGGTCGGGGTCCTTCAGCAGGTCGCGGATCACCTCGGCGGCGTGGAGCGCCTCGATGAGGCGCGCCCAGTGCATGTGCATCGACATGCCGTTGGGGCGTCCCATCGTGTAGGCCTTGTAGATCTCGAACTCGGCCTGCGCAAGCGGGCTCGGGATGAAGTCGCAGGTGTTCAGGCGCGCGAGCGGGCCGACGCGATACCAGCCCTTCTCGCGCCCGAGGCTGCGGATGAACGGGAACTTCATGTAGGTCCAGCTGCGCGTCTCCTCGGCGATGTAGCTGGCGTACTCCTCGTAGTCGACGTGATCGAAGATCTTCTGGCCGAACTCGTCGACCGCGCGCAGCCCGCCGTGGTACAGGTCGAGCGCGCCGTCCTTGCGGACCAGGCTCAGGTAGTTGGACGGGAACGCCGCGAAGCCGTCGATCAGGTCCTTGTGGGCCTTCTGGTGGGCCTTGAACAGCTCGAGGCCTTCCTGCGCCCACTCCACCATGCGGTCGGCGTTGAACTCGAAGGTGCCCACCAGCAACGCGTCGCGCTCCTCGGCCGACAGGTGCTTGTTGATGCCGCCCGGCAGCGCGCCGGTGCCGTGGATCTTCTTGCCGGCGGTGACGCGGATCACTTCCTGGCCGAACTTGCGCATCAGCACGGCCTTGCGCGCCAGCTCGGGGTAGGCGCCGAGCACGCCGACGATGTTGCGCTGCGCGGGATCGGAGTCCATCCCGAACAGGAGGTCGGGCGAGGCCAGGTGGAAGAAGTGCAGGACGTGCGACTGGAACATCTGCCCGTAGTGCATCAGCCGCCGCATCTTCTCGGCGGTGGGCGTGAGCTGGTCGGATCGCACGCCGCTCACCACGTCCATGGCCTTGGCGGCGCACAGGTGGTGGCTCACGGGACAGATGCCGCACAGCCGCTGCACCAGGACCACCACCTCCCACAGCGGACGGCCCTGGACAAAGCGCTCGAAGCCGCGGAACTCGACGATGTGCAGCCGCGTGTCGGTGACGCGGTTGTCGTCGTCGATGCGGATGGTGACCTTGCCGTGGCCCTCGACGCGGGTGACCGGCTCGATGGTGATCTTGCGGGACATCGGGCGCCTCGTCAGTCGAACTTGAAGTGCTCGTACGGGATGGCGGTGAGCGGCTTGCCCCTGGCGATGGCGCTCAGCGTCTCCCAGATGATCTCGGGATGCGGCGGGCAGCCGGGGAGGAAGGCGTCGACCTTCACCACCTCGTGGCACGGGTAGATGCGATCGAGGATGGCGGGGATGTCCTCGTCGTGCGGGATGATCTGCGAGTCGCAGGTCGGGCCCTTCAGGTACGACTCGGTGAACAGCTCCGCCATCGGGATGCCGTTGCGCATCGCCGGCAGGCCGCCGGTGATGGCGCACTGCCCCACCGACACCAGGATGCGGCAGTGCTTGCGGAACTCGCGCAGCACGTGGACGTTGTGGGTGTTGCAGCAGCCGCCCTCGACCAGCCCGACGTCGCAGGGTTCGGTGAGCTTCTTGAAGTCGTCGATCGGCGAGGCGCGGAAGTCGTAGAGCTGCACGAGTTCGAGGATCTTCTCGTCGATGTCGAGGAACGACATGTGGCAGCCGAAGCAGCCGGCCAGCGACGTCGTCGCGAGGGTGAGCTTCTTCATGCGTCTTCCCCGCCCTTCTCGACGTCGGTGCCGATTGGCGTGAGGTCGAAGCGCCGCTGGCCGACCGGCGTCGTGTAGTGCGGCCCCTTGCGGATCAGGGCGCCCACCGGGCAGATCGCCTCGGCCTTCCTCGCGACCTCGTCGGACATCGACTCGGGGTGCGTGGTGTCGACGGTGATGCGGATCTCGCGGCCGCGGTCGGTGAAGCCGAAGATGTCCTGCCCGCCGCGCGCCTTGACGCCACGGACGCAGCGCAGGCACTGGATGCAGCGGTTGTGCTCGAGGATCAGGTGCGGCAGCGAGGCGTCGATGCTGCGGTTGGTGAACGAGAACGGGAACCTCGGCACGTCCATGCGGTAGCGGTAGGCGAGCGCCTGCAACTCGCAGTCGCCGCTCTTCTCGCAGCTCGGGCACATGTGGTTGCCCTCCACGAACAGCATCTCGATGATGCCCTTGCGGAGGTCGCTGAGCTCGGGGCTCTCGCTCTCCACCACCATGCCGTTGGCCACCGGCGTCGTGCAGCCGGAGATGATGCGGTTGCCCACCTTCACCATGCACATGCGGCAGGTGCCGGCCGGCGGCAGGCTCTTGTAGTCGCACAGCGTGGGAATGTAGATGCCGTTGTCGCGCGCCGCCTCGACGATGCTCTGCCCGTCCTTGGCGCGGACGATGGTGCCGTTCAGCGTGAGTTCGACGAGGCCCTGTTCCATGTCACGCCTGCTCGGTGACCGGCGCGTGGCCGGAGACGGCAATGGATTCCGCCGTGGCGGCCTCCAGGTTGAACTGCGAGATGAAGTCGACGTCGCTGCGCACCACCTGCAGGTACGTGTCGCGGAAGTGCGTGAGGGTGCTGAGCAGCGGGTTGGGCGACGTCTGCCCGAGGCCGCAGCGCGACGTCTTGATCACCATGGCGCCGAGGTGCTCGATGGCGTCGAGATCGGCGGTCGTGCCGAGGCCGGCGCGGATCTTGTCGAGAGCCTTGAGCAGCAGCGTGTTGCCGGCGCGGCACGGCACGCAGAACCCGCAGCTCTCGTTGGCGAAGAACTGCATGTGGTTGCGGACGATCTGCAGCAGGTCGCGGTGCTGGCCGAACACGGTCACCGCGCCGCCCGTGTCGAGGTCCTCGTAGGCGATGCGCCTTCCGAACTGCGACGGCGGCACGTAGGCGCGCGACGGTCCGCCCACCTGGACGCACATGGTGGCGCCGGCGCCGCAGCGCTCGAGCACGTCGTTGACCGTGGTGCCCCACGGCACCTCGTAGACGCCCGGGCGCTCGCAGTCGCCCGAGACGCTGAGCAGCTTCACGCCGGCGGAGGCGGCCGTCCCCATCGCGCGGAACCACTGCCACCCGTGCTCGGCAATGCGCGCCGCGCAACCGAACGTCTCGACGTTGTTGACGATGGTCGGGCGGTGCCGGTAGCCGGACACGGTGGGGAACGGCGGGCGGTTGCGGGGCGTGCCGCGCTTGCCCTCGGCCGACTCGATCAGCGCCGACTCCTCGCCGCAGATGTAGGCGCCGGCGCCGACGCGCAGGGCGATGTCGAAGCTGAAATGCGTGCCGAGGATGCGCTTGCCGAGCAGGTGGCGATCGCGCATCCGCTGCAGCACCGCCTCGAGGTGCGGCACGAGGTACGCGTACTCGCCGCGCAGGTACAGCAGCCCGCGCTTGGCCTCGACGGCGTAGCCGGCGACGGCCATGCCCTCGAACATCAACTCGGCGCACTCGGTGAGGATGACGCGGTCCTTGAAGGTGCCGGGCTCGCCCTCGTCGGCGTTGCAGATCACGTAGCGCGACTCGCCCTCGGTGGCGCGGCACGACGCCCACTTCTGCCCCGTCGAGAATCCTGCGCCGCCGCGGCCGCGCAGCCCCGACTTCTTCACGCCGTCGATCACCTCGAGGGAGGCCATCTCGAGCGCCTGCGACAGCGCCGCGCCCGGCGTGAACGGCGCGAAGAACACCGACCCGGTGTGGCGGATGTTGTTGTGGACCTCGGCGTGGATGAGCGGCGTCGCGTTCCGGCCGTCGCCGAGCGGCCCCACCAGGTCGCGCACGGCCTTGCCGGCCCTGAGGCCGGCGACGATCTCGCGCACCCGCGCCGGGGTGAGGCGCGTGAAGGGCACGTCGTTGATGAGCGCGGCCGGCTCCTGGTCCGACATCCCGATGCACGACGTGGTGTAGAGCCCGATCGAGCGATCGGCAGTCGTGGTGCCGAACCGGGTGCCGACCTCCTGCTCGAAGGCGGCCGCCACCTCGGGGCCGCCCGAGAGCTCGGACATCGCGCTGGTGTTGAGGTAGACGGTGACGTCGCCGCGATGCTCGCGCGAGAAGAAGTGGTAGAAGGTCGCGGTGCCCTCGACCTGGACGCGGGGCAGGTCGAGATCCTCGGCAAGGAAGGTGATCGCGTCGGCAGGGATGTGTCGGAAGGTCGCCTGCACCTCCCGCAACATGGCGAGGAGTTGTCGCCGTTCGCCCTTGTGCTTGTCGACAATGGCCCGGATCGCGCCGCGCATGGGCTGGATCGTACGTCCGGGCCCCTGGCGGTGCACGCAACGCGGCGTCACCACATCCACATGCGTAGGACCGGCGATCGCGGGTGGCATGCGTGTCGCAGGGATGACCGCATGGCAATCACACGACAGGTGGTGCAGTACGGCGGGGCGCGGCTGGCGCGTCGGCTCGGGAAGGCTGTGCCGGTGCTCGGCGCGCTGGTCGCCCTGTTCACGTTGCGGTCCGCGATCAGGCGGAAGGGCATGCGGCGAGGGGTGGTCGACACCGCGCTGGACGCGACGCCGGTGGTGGGCACGGCCAAGGCGGTGTACGAGATGGCGCGGGGGGACATCATCCCGGACCGGCGCATGTGAGGCCGGGAGGCGGCGACGCCCGGAATGTGGCGACTGTCGGACACGGCAGGCTCACGTGCGACGCGTCCTGTGCGCGCCGCGCGTGAGCGGCTCTTGCGTCACACCACGGGCCAGGTGGTGTTGGACGGGGCGGGCGAGGTCGCCCCCGGGCCCGACTCGGCGGGCGCGACGGGTGCCGGCGTGTACGTGGCCTCGCCGACGACATCGCTGATGACGCGCGAGGGATCTGCGGATCGCTCGTGGGTGTGGCCGGCAACCAGCGTCGCGTGTCCCGGTTCGCCGTTGCGTCCCGAGGGGTCGTGACGGGGCGCGGCGGGGCGGGAGGCGAGGTTGCGGGCGCCGCGGCGGGCCTGGGCGGCTACGGAGCTGTAGGCGTCGCTGATGCGGCGGCCGGCCTGCTGGCCGCGCGTGGCGAGGGCCTGGCGTGTGTCGGCGCCCTCCTGCGGGGCGAAGAGGAGCGCGAGGCCGCCACCGACGGCGGCGCCGGCGAGGAGGCCGAGCAGGAACCCGCCGTCGGGGCGCGGGCTGCGGGTGTCGAGAGTCGACAGGGTCATGGCGTGAGTTCTCCGGGAAAGTGGGCGCAAGGACGCGCCCGAATCAGCGTGGAGACTGCGAACCCCGTGCCGGCGGGCCAGTTCGCCCTGACGCGCGGCGGGCCGACCGAGGCCCCCCGGGGTGGGTCGGCGGGTGACCATTCCCGCGACACGTCGTCGCGATTTGCACGACGGGCGACCTGTGGTATCGTTCTGGGTCGGCGTTGCGCTCTCGGCGCACGTTGTGTGGGCCGGTAGCTCAATTGGCAGAGCAGCAGACTCTTAATCTGCGGGTTGAAGGTTCGATTCCTTCCCGGCTCACCACCTTTTCTTCAGCACCTTCAGATCTCGCCAAGTAGCTGAAAAGCGGTGCGGTTACGGCGGTTCGATTGAATCGATTCCCGTCGTACGCGATCCCTTCCGGAAAGAACAGCGCCTGCAGCCGCTGCTTGTAGTCGAGCGACGCCTGCACCCACAGGTCTGACGCGCGCGGCAGAATGCGTTCTGCGAACGCCAGGATGCCCTGTACGTCGAGTTCGTCGGTGGCGTCGGCGTGGTGGTCGATCTGCCCCAGCGTGAGCTCCTCGCGCAGCCGGTCGCGCTGCCGCTCGTAGCTGGTGCGGTCGATGGACTGCGCGAACAGGAACGCATCGTCAAGCCGATCGAGCTTCTGCTGGATGGCCTTCACCCGCCGGTCCTGCTCCGCCGTTCTGTCCTTCGCCTCCGCCCGCCGCTGCTCCCACACGTAGAGAATCCGGTCTGCGACCAGGCGCATGTAGCCGGCGGAAGGTTGCAGGAGCGCGAGTTCGTCCGCGAAGGCGCCCTCGAGTGCAGCCTTGCTGATGTTGACGGCCCGGCACTGGCGCTGGCAGTGGTAGTACGCGTAGTAGCCGTTCCTGCCCTTCGACCAGCTGCCGGTCAGCGGTCGTCCACAGGTCTCGCAACGCACGAAGCCGCGCAGCGGGAAGTCAGGATGGTTGCGCTGCCGTGGGCCGGCCACGACGACCCGGCCATCGAGCACCGCCTGGGCGCGGTAGAACGTGGCCTCCTCCACGAGCGGTTCGAAGTCGCCGCGAGTGGATACGCCGTAGTCCGGGCTCTCGACCTTACCGGCGTAGATCGGGTTCCGCACCATCTGGCCGAAGCTCTGAGGCGAGATCCGGAGCCCCTTCCTACTGCGAAGCCCGGCCTCGGTCGCGCGGGCGATCACTTCCTGCTTCGTGTACTGCCCAGTCGCCAGTTCCTCGAACGCCCGGCGGACGAGCGGACCGCGGTCTGGATCGTGAACCAGGCTCGTTGTCGACCACTTCGGCGCGTTCAAGTATCCGAGCGGCGCCGGGAATGTCCAGCGCCCGAGCTCCAGCGCCGCACGCATGCCGGCGCGAGTGCGTTCTGAGCGCACGTCGTTGTCGAACTGCGCGAACGCGGCCAGCACGCCTTCCATCAGTTTCCCGGTGGACGTGTCGTCGATCGGCTCGGTGACCGACCGCAACGAGATGCCCAGGGACTTCAGGTGTGCCCGCAGCGCAAAGTGGTCGTACTTCTCCCGCGCGAAACGCGTGAGGTTGTAGACCACGACGAAATGCACCTTGCCCTTGTGCGTGCGGCAGAACGTCAGCAGGGCCTGGAGCTGCGTGCGGTCGGTGGTCTTGGCGCTCTCGCCTTCCTCGTGAAACCGTTCGAGGACCTCGTAGCCTTGCCGGCGACAGTAGTCCTCACAGGCGCGCACCTGCGTCGGGAGACTCAGGTTCTCCGTCTGCTCCTTCGTGCTGACGCGTACGTAGATCACCGCGCCGACCATGTCGGTCAGCGTAGCCCCGTCACAGGTCGCTGGCAAGCCGCGTCCTCGTGGCATGACCGTCAGTGGACGCGGCGGTCCCGCGTCGCGAGGGCCATCAGGATGCGCGCCATGGCATCGGCGTGACGGACGAGTTCGCGCACGTCGTCGTCAGACAGCGTCGTGGCCTCGTCGCCGAGCAGTTGGCGGCAACGCGCGATTGCGATCGGTTCCGGCGCGGACTCGAGACGTTCAGCG
Source organism: Luteitalea sp. TBR-22 (assembly GCF_016865485.1). NCBI lineage: Bacteria > Pseudomonadati > Acidobacteriota > Vicinamibacteria > Vicinamibacterales > Vicinamibacteraceae > Luteitalea > Luteitalea sp. TBR-22. Next base: position 5,092,277 of record NZ_AP024452.1, read on the forward strand.
GCATCCATCGCGGTCCCCCCAGGTGCACGAGCGTGCGTGTTGAATGGGTGGCGCGCTCCGGCGCGTCGATGTGGCAGTCGACGCGCCATTGGTCAGGAGCGCGGATGCGGCGTTGCGCCGGCATCCCCCGCGGGACGATAGGTCCGCGCGGCGACGGTCAGGCCTGAGGCGGCGACCGTCTGGTGGCGTGTTTCAGTCCTGCAGACTCTCCGAGTCGTTGGCGTTCGCGCGGCTGTGATGCGATACGTGCTCCTGGGAACACGCACCGCGAGACACCGCCGAACCGTCTATCGCGTTGCTGAGGGTGCGTCCGCACCGTGCTGCTGGCAGCAGGGCCGGTTGCGCGCTCCGGAGGCCGTTGTGGCGAACCGGAGGAGTGCCGTGCGGAACTTGGACGATGGGGCCACGTTACGCCTGCGCGATCGCCGCGTCAATACCCTCTCGGACGCTCGTCACCCCCGCGACCATCGCGTACCGGCGAGCTGTGCCGCGCGCAGGCGTCGTCATGCCCGCAGGCCCGGCCACCGGCCGGGTCGACGCGGAGCGGAGAGCATTGACGACGACGAGCACGGCGCCAGGATCGAAGACGCGATGGTCCCTGCGGAGCGATCTGGACGCACGCACCCTGCGCCTGCTTCCGCATCCTGCTGCCACGCCGGTGGTCTTGTTCGCACGCAAGCGTGACACGCGCGCGGGACCACGACCAGGGCTCCGATTTGGGCGCGGGTGTGGCGCTGTTGTCCTGCAGCATCTGGGCACGCATGCCGCTGGGTGCGGCACGGGCAGTCGATGGCGTGAACGACCCTCTGTTGGCGCGCTGGGGTCGGAGGCCAGGCACGAGGGTGGGGTCGTTCACGCCATCGTCTCTGTTGGGGCATGCACAGCGGCATGTTCCGGCGAGGCGGCAGACAGCGCCGCCTGCCCTTGCCTTGTGCGCCAATCGTCGCTGCGTCAAGCGTTTGCGGATGCACTATCGGCGTGGCTTTCCAAGGGAGAGAGAGGGCTGGGTGAGGCCTCCGGAACCGGGGGGCCAACCTGACGCGATTTTCGCTTGGCCCCTCGCCTGGCCCACGCATCGCGGTCCATGGCAGGGGTGAGCTGCAAGTACTGGCGGTCGAGCACGACCACCTCCACGCGCGCGCAGCCGTGTATCCGATCGTCGGCGAGGACCGGCGACGGTGCTTCCCAGAGCACCCGATCCCCCCGCACGCGCCAGGCCCGATACAGCGCCTGGATCTTCGCGCTGCCCTGCCTGGTGAACTCGCGTCGGAGGTACGGATCATCGGGCTCGCCGACGTGTGCTCCCCGTGTGTGGCAGTCAGCGAAGTACGTCTCGAGTGACCTGCTCACGCTCGGGTTCATCGGCGTCCAGAGCTCCTCGCGGACGGCGGCCCTGTACAGGGCGACGGCGGTGCGGAATCGACGCGGCACGAGCAGCCGAAGCGTCCACCGATGGACCATCCGAAGCAGGCCGACGTGGCGGAGGAGGAACTGGCGGAAGTCCACCGGCACGCGCCGGTTCACCAGGTACAGGAACACCAGGTGCTCCATGCTGTCCTTCTCGATGCCGATGGGCAGCTTGTCGGGGAAGCACCGGAGGGTCCGCTGGCGACCGGCCCCGAACGCAATGTGAGGGTAGTCCTCCCGCTGCATGCGGTTGTCACGCATCTGCGAGAAGAACTGCAGCTTGTCATCGGCCGGGCTCAGCCACCAGCACCGACGGTCCTCCAGGAGGGCGTCGAGGATCATCACGCGCTCGACAATGCGGCCGAGGGTGTGGAGTCGACGGTTCCGGTTGTCGGACTGGCCTATCGCCTCGTAGAGGGGCTTGTGGTGGACGTGGTACAGGCGTCCGCGGCGCGCGGGTCCCGGCTCGATGACACGGATGAATCCGCGGGCCACCAGCCGCCCGATGAACTCGCGGCTGTTGTGGCCGCGCACGGTGCCGGTGAACGTGCAGTACTGCCGTTCGAGGAAGCACCCGGCGTGCACCATCACGGTCACCAGGAATCGGCATTGCCGCTCGGTGAAGCCGAAGGCCGAGACGGCCTGCACGCGCGCTCTGGTCACGCTGTCCCACGTGTCGCTGGGCGGATACGCGGGCGTCACAGGAACTCCTCCATGCCGCGCGCGCGTGGTGCGGATCGTCCCCCGCCGCGGCCGCCGGTGACGTACACCCGGAACCCGGCCTTGCTATGGCTCGCGGCGTGTGCGCCGCGGTAGTGCGGCGTGAACAGCTCGACGTCCTGGTGCAGTGCGCGCCCGTCGACCTCGTACTCGATCCGATAGTCCGGGAAGTGCACCTGGCCGTCGAAGTACGGCAGGTCGTGGTCGCGGGCCCAGCCCCGGATCTCGTGCTCGTCACGGTCGGGCCGCCCATCGCTGTCGGCACGTCCACGATTGGGGGCCTGGAGGAACTCCTGGTACTCGCGCTTGAGGTCCTGCTCGAGTACGACGCGCCGCACCTCGAGCCCACCCTGCTGGTCGCGGAGCCGCTCCTCCTCCTGGCGGTACGTCGCGTACAGCTGCGAGTCGTGCTCCAGCTCCCGCTCCCGGCTGACGCCGGCGTAGAAGGTCTGAGACGGGCCGTCATCACGCTCCGGGGCGTGCGCGTCGAGCAGCTCGCGGCCGTCGCGCGTCAGCGTCAGCCCACGCTCATCGTCGCCGAGGTCGACGCTGGCGACCAGACCTTCGTCGCGCAGGTGCGCGAGGGTGTCGCGGTCGGCGTCCAGGTCGTGCTCGGGCACGACTCTGAACGCGCCGACGGCCGCCAGCGTGCGGCTGTCCTCGCCGTTCAGTTCGTACATCCGGTCGCGGTCGACCACCAGTTCGCGCTCCTCGCCGCGTGGCAGGTCAAGGTCGCGCCCCAACCCGTCCCGCGGGTCCAGGTCGTCGCGGTCGCCGATGTCGTACACGCGGGCGCGGTCATCACCGGTGCGCTCACGATCACGTGCGTCATCTCGCCGATCGAACATGACTGTCCTCCAGCCTTGGCTCGGCCTCGCCGCGCTACGGCCAGGCAAGCCAGCAAGGGGTTGCGTTGGGGTGTTCGTGAAGGCGCCCGGGCAAATGCCGCGAGGGCGCTTCAGGAAGGCGCTGACCGTCCGGGGCGGTGTGCCGCAGGGACGGTCAGGGCTCGGTCGCTGGGGAACTCACTGCCTCTTGGGCACACGAAACGAGGCGTGGCGACACTGCTGGTACCCAGCAATGAACGCATCGAGCAAGAGCCGTTGCAGCCCTGAGGCCTGGCGCCTACGCCGTCAAGAGGCTTCTCGCGAGAGCAGGCGAATGCGGCTCCGGGGCTCCGACTATCCCTTTGCCTGAGCTTTCGTCACAAACGGGCGGCACTGTCCAATGCCGCCCGTCCAACCTGATCTTTAGTGCTCGTGAGCTAGGGCGATGTAGACGTCATAAGTGAAGGGAGCGCGCTGCCCCCTCATGTCATCCTGGTAGCGCACCCTCGCACGGTAGCGGAACAGATTGCCATGTCGATCGCGCTTCTGCGACTCCTCGAAATCCAGCGATATGCGTGTGACACCAGCTTGCGTGAGGGTCATCAGTTCAGTGGGCTCCGCGGCTCCGTCATGGTTCCAGTCGACCCATATCCGCAACTTTGGGTAAACGGCATCAGCCGAGTCGATCCAGCGGTCAGCGTTCCCTCCGGCCTGAGTCCGGTCGTACTCGGCCAACGCCAAGTAGCCATTCGGTTCGGCGGACGCGCTTTGTGGTGTCGCATTGCCAAACAGTTCGCGCCCGTCATCGATGATCCCGTTGCCGTTGCGGTCGAGTGCCAGCCAGCCGTCACCAGAACTGGCGGACGTCCACGCTACTTGCTCAGGTGTGCCTGATGCGCGGACGTCGAAGAGAACGCCCTCATCGTGAGCGGTCAACTTAAAGCCAGCACCATCGAGGTCGATTAGAATCGGCGACCCCAAGCCACATTCGGTCGCGTCGTTCATCCCGTCGCAGTCGTAGTCAGCGGAGCCGGTATCGCAGTTGTGAGCAGCATTAGGATGGATGTTGTAGTCGCCATCGGCGCAATCGCCATCCGCAATAGCGTAGCCATCGCCATCATGATCGCCAGTCGAGACGCTCGACGAACTCTTGCTCTCTTCAACCGTTCCACCAAACGAGTGCGTGGAATTCGTATACCACCCACCATCAGACAGATTGCTGCAGCTCTTCGAGACATTGGCGAACGAGTGAAAACCAGTGACGCTGTGGCTACACCCATTCGGCGGCCCATTTCCGTTCACACCGGCCAAGTCGACGGACGCGGCGCAATTCCCGTCACAACCATTATGTGTCGTGACGTGCACGATGCTTGTTGATGCGGTCATGGTGACTGACGACGAACTGTCGCGCGTGATGCCAACGGCGGCGGACCACGCCGTGTCACCCGGGCAGCCTTTGGCAGCATAGATCCTGACGCCCAAGCAGCACACAAGAATGGTAAGGGAAACAATGAACTCTCGCATGACCACCTCACTGATTCGGCCGATGGTGGTACGACACGCCAGGCACGACGTGCTTCTGCACATAAGTGCTGACCGCCTGAAATGCACTGGGCGATAAGCGGTCCGCGCAATCAGATCTGGCTCGTAGGAACACATCCTGCGAAGCCTTCACTTGGGCTAGGCGCTTGCTCAGCGACCAATCAAGTTGCCGTTTACCTTCGTGCTCATCGTTGAGTGGTGCGCGCATAGCATCTGATTCGGCGATTGCGCGCTGCCCAATCGTGAGGATCTGGCGCATGTCGTCCTCGGTCACATGAAGGTTCAGATCGGCAAGTGCCTTGACCTTGACCGGGTCCGCTTCATGCGCCCCTTCGGGATAGGCAACCAGCACCACATTTCGGAAGAAGTGCTCCCACGCGATGTGAACAGGGATCTTTTCCGGATTCTTCTTCCCGTCGATAGTGATGTATTCAGGATCCTGCCCTATGGATGGGCTTGTTGCATTCCCGAGCACCACGACGCTCAGTACGAGCGCGGTTACCGAAGCGTACTTCCACATGCCTCTCCTCCTCACGCGCGTGATGAGACAGACCAAGTCGTGGCGGCTTGCGTTACCGCAGCGCCACAAGCAGGGCTCTCGTTGGGTGTGCAATCCAGGATAACGATGGAGTAGCAGGAAACGAACATTCACACGATGCGGCAGTGCGTTCTGGAGCATACCGGCCGCAATCGCACCTCGGTCAGCCCGGTTCGTGAGCAATCATCGTCGCGACACACGTCAGGCAACGTGCCGCAGACCGTTCACCTGGCGCAGGCAACTCTCGAGCTGGTTCCAACTCGCGCAAGTTAGGCTCACCACCCTCACTCCGTTCGGGTGATTCGCCCGGAAATCATCAGCCACTCGGCTCCGGTCTTCGACCTCGCCTCGTGGTCGATTCCTTCCCGGCTCACCACCACACATCCTTCCTGTTCAACAACTTAGGGCCACCTCGAGGGGCTCGGCGCCCGTCGTCTCAACAATATCTCCACGCGTAAGCGCCTCGTAGCGTGTGTTCATGCTCGTGAACCCGCAGATTCGGGCGCATTCCCGCACACGTGGGCAACCGCGAATGTACGGTTCCTTCCCGGTTGCCGGCGGGACGGTCGCCGAGCATGTCACCGCCTGGATGCGGCTGACCTTGACGGCCGTTGAGCGGCGATCGACCCTCGACGCATCTGTCCGCCTACTGTGGTGAGTGCTGCAGTGCGGTCCCGGCGCCTCTCGGCCAGGTCGGTCCGGCCGGTAGCGCCTGCCGTCCCTTCGGTATCCGGAAACGGGGAACTCTGATGCCCCGAGCGCTTCTGCCGTCCCTGGTTCTCGCCGCGGGCCTTGCCCTGACCGACGACGCGATTGCCCAGCAAGCGGATCTGCGAACATCGACCACCACCGTGCTCTTCGACGTCGTCGTTCGCGATGGCCGAGGTGAGCCGATCCGCGACTTGACCCTGAACGACTTCGAGCTGCGCGAGGACGGCGCGCCTCAAGCCTTGAAGGTGCTGTTCCAGCGTGGCGCTCCGGCGCCGGCAGGCAGTTCCTCGGCACCCGGGGGCGCCTCGCCCGGCAGTGCTGCGGGAGCGGGCGTCACGCTTCCGATCGACGACCCGGCGGCCGTGGCGCTGGTGTTTCATGAACTCTCACCAGAGGCTCGCGCACTTGCCGCACGGGTGGCCGACGCACTCGTGCCTCGCCTGCAGGACGGCACGTGGCTGGGCGTGTTCGGCCTCGAGCAGTCGCTTGTGGTGGCGCAGCCATTCACGACGAGCAAGCAGGCGGCCTTGGAAGGGCTACGCTCCTTGGCACTCCGCCCGGCCGCGAGTCGCGAACCGACGAGCGGCATAGCCACCTCCTCTGGTAGGGGTGACCTCCGCGCTGGTGTGTCGCCGACGGCCGCCGCTGAGTCCGAGGGCGGCGTGGCGACGGTCGCGCAGCGCACGAGACGACTAGACGACGCGCCGCAACAGGGCCCGGAGTATTGGCTCGCGAGGATGGAGGCGCGGATGGTCGCCAACTACGATCGGGCTCTGCGCGATCAGCAGGGTCGGACCGCGGTCGACGGCTTGCGGGCCCTGGTGTCGGCGATGGCGCGTGGTACGGCGCGCAAGTCGCTCGTGCTGTTCTCCGAAGGCCTGCAGACCTCCGACCAGGCTCGCGCGATGCTGGACACGCTCATCGCCACGGCCAACCGCGCTGGCGTGACGTTCTACGCGGTCGATGCGGCCGGGCTACGGGCCCACAGCACGCTGGCCTCCACGGGCCGTGAGTTGGAAGTCGCTGGCCGTGAGGGGCTGGGAGACGTGCGTCGCAATGACGGCGCCTGGACGAAGGACCTCGAGCGCCAGAGTGATCTCCTGCGGTCCGACGGCACGTCCACACTGGGGCGACTCGCCAAGGATACCGGGGGCTTCTTGCTGGAGAACTCCAATGCCGTGGACGCGATGGCCGCACGCCTCGAGCAGGACCAACGAGCGCAGTACGTTCTGGCCTACACGTCGAGCAAGCCAGCACTGGACGGTACGTATCGAAAGGTCAGCGTGAAGGTGAAGCGCAAGGGCGCGCGACCGACCGCGCGTACCGGGTACTGGGCGGTCGCGGTCCCGTCCGACGAACAGCCGCAGCGATGACAGGATCCTGAGTGTTGCTTCCGGGTGCTCGAGCGGAACGGCGGGCGGTGCCTGTGCCACCTGATGGTGGTACGCTGAACGGACGGTTATGACGACGCTGGCTGAGCGCATCACCGTCGATCCCGCGCAGTGTGGCGGACGCCCCTGTGTGCGTGGCTTGCGCATCCGGGTCACCGACGTGCTCGACCTGCTCGCCTCGGGCTTGAGTGCCGCTCAGGTCATCGAGGAACTGCCCGACCTCGAGCTCGAGGACGTCACCGCCTGCCTCCGGTTCGCCAGCCGTCGCCTGGCGCATCCTATCGTCGCCGCGTGATGTGACCATCTGGCTCGACAACCAGCTCCCGCCCGCGCTCGGCTCGTGGGTGCGCGAGCATCTGGGTCTCGAGTGCACCAGCGTCCCCGAACTTGCGCTGCAGCGCGCCTAGGACCTGCTCAAGCACCCCGTCACAGGCAAGGAAGTATGGGTGGCGGTGCACACCAAGAAGGATGCCGGTCGCCTCGGCGCGCGCAGCCTGCGCGAGGCAGGTGTTTCATGACCATGCTCTATCCGATCGTGCTCGAGACCGAAGACGACGGCGCGGTCAGCGCCTATGTCCCGGGTTTGCCCGTGTATGCGGCCGCCGATTCGCATGCCAAGGCCGAGCGGGCGATTCGTGCCTTGCTCGAGGCCTACCTCCAGGAACACCCGTCGACCAAGCCCGGAGCCCGCGTGCGTGTGGCTCGTCGTTCAGATGGTGGCGCGAGGCGCGTGGAGATCGTCGGGGTGGCCGCCCTGGTCGGTGCCAAGCGCACGGCCGCGAAAGCGAAGGCCGCACGCGCCAATGGCCGTCTCGGCGGACGACCGCGCAAGGTGGTCGGCGCGACGACGACTCCGAAGAAGGCCTGAGGCCGAGAGAACGCATCGCCTTGATGGCGGTCGTGAACCGACCACCGCGGGCGGCGGCTCAGTCCGTAAAGGGCGTCGGCACGCGCGCGGTCAGCGTGGCGCCGGTGGGAGGCTCACGGCGCCGGACTCGAGTGTGCCGCGCCAGAAGGGCATCAGCCGCATCCCCTGCATGTCCAGATTGGTGGAGAGAGCAGGACCTCCGCGGAAACGCGCGACCACCTCCAGCGTCTCGACTGGCCATGGCATCGGGTACTGCTTGCGAGCCGCGCACGAGAAATCCCGGACCGGCAGTCTGACGACGTACCGAGCCGCCCGCGGAAGGCCGACGACCAGATCGTCTATCCGTCCTCCGACATGCGAGAAACGACGATCGGCGTACTCGAGCTCGCACGTGCCGAACGATGCGCCACGCACGCTGAGTCGTATGGCTTGAGGCACCATCATTGGGCCATTCCCGAGCATGAACCCGAGATTGAGCAGGGCATCGCGTTGGCCGCCGTTCTCGAACGTGACCTCGATGACCGGCGCGGGCTTCACGTCGTCGACGAGCGACAGTCCGAGCCGAAGGCCCTCCACTGAGGCGCCCCACGCGGGTGCGGACACACCTTGCGCTGATGCCGGCATCGGCAGCATCGCAAGCCCAGCAAGCAGAGCCACTGCCGGCAGATTGACCAGGCCCATGCGACCTTGGACACCGCGCACCCGGCATCTGGCTATCGGCGCGCGCCGCTGAGTCTCGATCGACGCTCCAGTTCGGGGGCGAGCGCCCGCCGCGGCCAGCTCGACGATGCAACCACGTCCGTCCATCACAGCGTGACGGCGTCCTGACGCGACCCGACCACGCGGCCACGCCGATGGCCGCGCTTGCGACGGCTCCGCTGCGATGCAACCGTGGATGCATGCGATCGCCCGCGCCCGTTGTCCACGTTGCTCGCTCCGGGGTCGTCCGCGTCCGCGGCGCACGCACCCACAACCTCCGCAGCGTCGACGTCGACATCCCGCGCGACGCGCTGGTCGTGTTCACCGGCGTCTCCGGATCGGGCAAGTCCTCTCTTGCCTTCGGCACGCTCTACGCCGAGGCGCAGCGTCGCTACCTCGAGTCGGTGTCGCCTTACGCGCGCCGGCTGTTTCACCAACTGGGCGTCCCGGACGTCGACGAGATCGACGGCCTGCCGCCCGCCGTCGCGCTGCAGCAGCAACGGGGCGCGCCGACGACGCGATCGTCGGTGGGCAGCGTGACGACCCTGTCCAACCTGCTGCGGATGCTGTTCTCGCGCGCCGGCAGGTATCCGGCCGGCGCGCCGATGCGACACGCCGAGGACTTCTCGCCCAACACGCCGCAGGGCGCGTGTCCGGAGTGCCATGGCCTCGGGCGCATCTACGACGCCACCGAGGCGTCGATGGTGCCCGACGATCGGCTCACGATTCGGGAGCGCGCGATCGCCGCCTGGCCGCCGGCCTGGCACGGCCAGAACCTCCGCGACATCGCGGTGACGCTCGGCTACGACGTCGACACGCCCTGGCGCGACCTGCCGCGCGCCGATCGCGACTGGCTGCTGTTCACCGACGAGACGCCGACGGTGCCCGTGTATGCCGGCTTCACGCCGGCCGAGACGCGGCGGGCCATCAAGCGCAAGGACGAGCCCAGCTACATGGGCACGTTCTCGGGCGCGCGTCGTTATCTCCTGCAGACGCTGGCGACCACCGAAAGCGCGGCGATGAAGCGGCGGGTCGCCCGCTACCTGATCGGGGCCGACTGCCCGGCCTGTGGTGGGCGGCGCCTGCGGCCGGAGGCCCTGGCGGTCACGTTCGCCGGCTTCGACATCGCGGAGATCTCGCGCCTGCCCCTGGCGTCGCTCCTGCAGACGCTGCGTCCATACGCGACGGGCGATCCCTCAGCGGCCGTGCTCGCGGTGGAGCATCCCGAGAAGGCGATCGTCGCCCAGCGCATCGCCGAGGACGCCGTCGCGCGCCTCGAGGTGCTGCTCGATCTCGGTCTCGGCTACCTGACGCTGGAGCGCAGCACGCCGACGTTGTCTCCAGGCGAGTTGCAGCGCCTGCGGCTCGCGACGCAGGTCCGTTCCAACCTGTTCGGCGTCGTCTACGTGCTCGACGAGCCGTCGGCGGGCCTGCATCCGGCAGACACCGAAGCGTTGCTGCGTGCCCTCGATCGCCTGCGCGAGGCGGGCAACTCGCTGTTCGTCATCGAGCACGAGCTCGACGTGATCCGTCACGCCGACTGGATCGTCGACGTCGGCCCCGACGCCGGGACCGGCGGTGGGCACGTGCTCTACAGCGGTCCGCTCGACGGACTGACGACGGTGACCGCGTCGCACACACGGCGGTATCTGGAGCCGGCGCGCGTGCAGGCCCGACCGTCGCGGACGCCGAACGGATGGCTCAGGCTGGCCGGCGTCACGCGCAACAACCTCCGCGATCTCGAGGCGGCCTTTCCGCTCGGCGTGATGACGGCGGTGACCGGCGTGTCAGGGTCGGGCAAATCGAGCCTGGTGAGCCAGGCCCTGCTGGAGTTGATGACGGACCGCCTGGGCGAAGGCGAGGCGGCAGCGACGATGGGCGAGGAGGCCGACGACCGGCTCGACCTCGAGCGAACTCCAGACCAGCCCACCGCCGGCCGCATCGTCGAGGGTGGCGAGCGCATCAAGCGGCTCGTCTGCGTCGACCAGAAACCGATTGGTCGGACCCCACGATCGAACCTGGCGACCTACACCGGCCTGTTCGACCACGTGCGCAAGCTGTTTGCGGCGACGCGACCGGCGCGGGCGCGCAAGTACGGCCCCGGCCGCTTCTCCTTCAATGTCGCCGCAGGCCGGTGTGCACAATGCGCGGGCGAAGGCTTCGTGATGGTCGAGCTGCTGTTCCTGCCCAGCGTGTACACGCCGTGTCCGACGTGCCATGGCGCGCGCTACAACGCGAAGACCCTGGAGATACGCCTGCGTGACAAGACGATCGCCGACGTGCTCGAGATGACCGTCGATGAGGCGGCCGCATTCTTCACCGACCACGCCGCGCTGCGGAGCTCCCTCGAGGTGCTGCGCCGCGTGGGCGTGGGCTACCTGCGGCTTGGCCAATCGGCCACCGAGCTCTCCGGCGGCGAGGCGCAACGGATCAAGCTGGCCACCGAGCTCCAGCGCAGCGGCCGTGGCGAGACGCTCTACGTGCTGGACGAGCCGACCACGGGCCTGCATCCGGCCGACGTCGAGCGCCTCCTGTTGCAGCTCGAAGGCCTCGTCGAGGCCGGCCACACGGTCGTGGTCGTCGAGCATGACATGCAGGTCATCGCCGCCAGCGACTGGGTCATCGACATCGGCCCTGGTGCTGGCGCCGAGGGCGGCCGCGTTGTCGCGGCAGGCGTGCCGGCTGACGTGGCCAGATCGAGCGACAGCCGCACCGCTCCTTACCTGGCGCGGACACTGGCGCCGTCGGCGACGCACCGCGGCACGCACCAGGCCGAGAGATCGAGCGGGAGGTAGGGACCTGCCCTGACGGGACCTCAACGCCGAGGTGTCGCGTCACCGCAGCCTTGTGGCGAGCGCGTCCGTCCCCGCCGCCCAGGTGACACCCTCGGCATTCGAGTACATGGCTCGTTCGACGACCAGTTGCGCGGGGGTGGCCCCGATGCTCTCGATCACGGCTCCGAACCGCCGGCCACGCGCGACCGGGAAGTCCGTGAAGACGTCGACGTTGAGCCGGCTGGTGGGCGCGAGCGGGAACGAGCGATCGGCGGTGGTGCCGTCCTCGAAGTAGAGGGTGACCCGCGCCAGTCCCGGCGTCGGCGAGGTGTTGGCCACGAGGATGTACGTGCTGGTATCGGTCGCTCCCCCGAGTGCGCCTTCAGCCAGCGCCCAACGGGTCCCGGTCGACGGTGCGCCAGCACTGTTGTGTCCCTCGTGCCAGGTGAGGGCGCTCCCCGGCCACCACATCGATCGCTCGACGATCAGCGGTACGCCATTGGTCGAAGCGATCGTCGTCGACACGGCGGTGTTGGCCAGCGGCCGCTGGCCGGACCCCGCGGGCAGTTCCTCTTCGTCGACCCAGATCGTGAAGCGACTGCGGGCCGGGACCACGAACGACTTCAGTCGCGTGGTCCCATCGGGGAGCAGGAACGTCGCCGTGACGTCGGCATCGACCGCGCCGGGGTTGGCAATCAGCACGAAGAGATCGAAGTAGGGCCCGGTGCTCCCTTCGGCAAGGAACCACGTCGGCGAGGGCGCCGTGATGCCGGCGCTGGCGTGGCCCGCGGCAAACGTCTGGCCCGTCCCGTCCCGATACATCGCCCGCTCCGCGATGATTGGCACGCCGTTCTGCACCTCGACGACCGCCGAGACTTCGGCCGCCGCCAGCGCCGCGTCCTCGACGTTGACCCACACGTTGAAGCGGCTGGCCGGCGGGACGACGTATTGACGCTCGATCGCCACGGCAGGCGCTGGGCGCAGGTAGGTGATCTTGACCATCGACGCAGATGCCGAGGGATTCTGCAGCAAGTAGAAGAGACTGAAGCCGCCGATCGTGGCGCCCTCGGCGAGGTACCACGTCAACGCTGGGTCGACGGTACTGGTCTCGGCGTGACTGCCATACGCGGTCGCTCCCCAGTACATCGTCCGGTCGGCCACCACGGGGACGTCGGACTCGACGACGGTCGAGAACTCCGTCGATTCCAGCCCGGCCAGCGTTCGCGGGGCGACGGTCTGCCGCGACTGCGGCAGCATCGTCAGCGTGTGCGTGACGGTCGAGCCCGTGCCCTTGAGGAACCGCATCGTGACGTTGGCCGGCGCCTCGGTCGCATTGAGCAGTGCCAACGACGTGTCGAAGAATCCCGTCGCGCCCTCGGCGAAGTACCGCTTGAACGCGCCGAGTGTCGCGGTGAACGATGCCGCCGACTCGGTGACGTCGGCCTGCAGGTTGGCAAACCGGCGACTGGCCGGTGCGAACGTGAAGCCGGACCTGGCCACGCCAACATCGTAGGTCGCACCCGGGGCGAGGGCGTCGAACGTGTAGCGGCCCTCGGCGTCACTCATCGTCGTCTCGGCTCGGTCGCCGCTGAGCGTCACGGTGACCCCCGCCAACGGCGACCCGTTGAGATCGCGTACCCGCCCCGTCACCTGCATCGCGCGCGTCGCGGCGAAGCCGGCCGCCGCGTTGCCTGACGGCGTCAGCGTCGTCGATGTCGGCGTGAAGAGGTATCCGGCCAGCGTCGGCGTGATCGTATAGCTCTTCCCGGCCGTCAGATTGCCGAACGCGTACCGGCCATCACTCCCTGTCGTCCTTGTGCCCCACGAGTAGCCGCCGAGCACGACATCCACGCCGGCCTGTGGCTGCCCGTTGAACGTGACCATTCCGGTGAGTTCGACCAGAAGTGGCTGCACGAAGCCGCACTCCGAGTACTCCGAAGAATCCCCGGAGGAAGACGTCGCCGTGGCCGAGACCAGCTGGTACTCGTCCCCCGGTGTGGTGATGGACCCGCTGAACTCGGCCAGGCCAGCACTGTCGGTCATGATCTCGAAGGACCCGGCATAGACCTCGCCGCCGCCGTGCGACGATGTGCGACAGCCGCGAGCGTTGAAGAACTCGAGGCGGACGCTCGTGTTCGGCGTGCTTTCGAGCGTGCCGCTCACGCGTAGCCTGTCCAGAGCGACGGCAACGACGTGCGTGAGCACCGGGAAGTTCTGCTTCCCGTTGGGGCCGGTGTCGCCGTCGCCCGGGTCGTTGGCGGTCGGTCCATCGCCCGACAGGTCGATGTCGAGACCGCCGTTCCAGAACACCGTGTTCCGCTGCAGGCGGGTGCCGGTGCCGTCCATGACACGAATGCCGTCGAGCCGGTTGTTGCGAACCAGGTTGCCGACGATCTCGTGGCCGGACGATGACACGCCGTTGGCAGCCTCGATCAGGATCCCATGGCCGCCCGAGGCCCATCCGCTGTAATGAGCTGTGCCGACCAAAGAGACCCTGTCCGCGGCAGCACCGATGAGGTTGGCAGCCACGTAGGTCGGCGCCGCTCCACTGAGCACGATGCCGTGTCCGAGATTGCCGGAGACGACATTGCCGAAGGACATCGGGGATCCGATCTGGTTGTTACCGGCCGTTGCCCCTGCCGTTTCCCCTCCAGGTCCGTGGAAACGGATGCCGACGGCGTTTCCCAGTGCGAACGTTCCTGCCGGATTGGTGCCGATGTAGTTGTTGACGATCCGCAGAGAACGCGCGTCGTTGGCCACGACGATGCCCTCCTGCACGTTGGCGGAGATGACGTTCCGATCCCGCACGGAGGGTCCACCGATGACGCCGCCACCGAACGCTCCGCCGGCATTGCCAATCACGACGCCCGCGCCGTTGCCGGAGGGCCCGCCGGCGGGGGTCAGGCCGATGAAGTTGCCGGCGATCGACACGGAGCTGCTGCCTCCGCCGGTGAGCATGACGCCAGCCGTGGTGAAACGCGTGACCGACAGGCCGCTCACGGTGACTCCCGAGCTCGACACCCGCAGGCCGACAGGAAGCACCCCGCCACCGTCGATCTGGACGACGATGGCTGCGTCGTTGCCGATCTCACGTGTATTGGCCTGCGCACCTGTCTGTGAGTACCCGTCGATGAACACGGGGCCGGGAATCGGTGGCAGTTCCGTGGCCAACTGGATCACGTGAGGGCCGGGGCCGGGAAGCGAGAAGAGGATGTAGTCGTACGGGCCGGCGCCATTGGCCGCCGCGTCCAGGAGGGCTTGCCGGAAGGAGCCCGGCCCGCTGTCGGCCGCCGACGTCACGACGAACGTCGCCGCGGCGGCAACCGCACCGCTCGCCACCCAAGCGGCGATGGCCAGCCCCACACGTCGCCACACGCCGCGCCTGCCGTCCAGTGTGCTCACCAGTGTCATGTGCCTGATATCTCCACGGAGCGGCGAGGACACTCCTGCTGGCCGCCCGACTACCTCATCCGCATCATCCGTCCTTCGGCCATGGTTGCCGCGTTGTTATCCGGACTTATCGGAGTCATGACGCGTGACTTAGTTACGAGCGAGGGTGCCGACGCATCGTAGCATCATGCCGAGATGGTGCACCCCGCATCCTGACTGCCGCCGTGATTGCGTGGAATCTGGCTGCGCAAGGAGCCTTTGATGAGCCACGTCTCGAGACGCACGTTCCTCACCACCACCGCCGCTGGCGCCGGCCTGACGATAGGCCCCGGCACGTGTGGGTCGCGGGTACGGCGACAGCAGGATTCACTACGACGCGGCGAACATGCGCGTCACCAACACCATCTAGGGTCCGCACGGGACGGTCACCGATCCCAACGAGTTCCTGCGACGCGAATACCGTGCGGCGTGCAGGCTGGCCCAGGAGTCGGACGTGTCGCGGCGGGTCAGGCTCCCGCTGCGACGGGTGACAGCACGCCGCCGCCGATGACGACCTGCCGCACCTTCAGGCGCGGGCTCAGCACGAGGACGTCGGCGCGCTTGCCCGGCGCGAGGCTGCCGATCTCGTCGGCCAGGCCCGTGCGCTCGGCGGGCGTGAGGCTCGCCATGCGGACGACGTCCCACAGCGGCGCCTTCGTCGCCGCCGCCATCGTCCGCACCATGTGGTCCATCCCCATCGAGGAACTCGCGAGTCCGCCACCTGGCGCCCGACCGACCCGGCCGTCGTGCTCGAAGTCGGTGCCCGTCCCCGCATGCCCGAACCGGTAGCGCCCAGGCGGCATGTCCACCGCACGGCTTGCATCGGTGACCAGCAGCAGGCGGCGCGGGCCGAGCATCCGATGGGCAAAGCGAAGGAGTTCCGGCGCGAGGTGCTGCCCGTCGGCGATCACCTCGGTGCTCATGTCCTCGTTCACGAGCACGTACTGCTCCATGCTGCCCTGCATCGGCGTGCCGAGCCGCGCACGGACCGACGCGACGCTGCTCATCGCGCACCAGAAGTGATCCACGTGGCGCATGCCTGCCGCGAACGCGCGCGCCATCTCCGCCCACGAGGCGTTCGAGTGCCCGCACGTCACCAGGCAGCCTTCCCGCGCCGCCTGGCGGAAGAACCTGTCGGCGCCGGGGAGTTCCGCGGCACAGGTTGCGATCCGCACCATCCCGGTCGCGAAGTAGCGCGCGAACTC
The DNA here is from genome assembly GCF_016865485.1 of Luteitalea sp. TBR-22. Taxonomy (NCBI): domain Bacteria; kingdom Pseudomonadati; phylum Acidobacteriota; class Vicinamibacteria; order Vicinamibacterales; family Vicinamibacteraceae; genus Luteitalea; species Luteitalea sp. TBR-22. The sequence goes on from NZ_AP024452.1 coordinate 5,108,388, forward strand.
CGCGCGTGTGGGGTCGCGACGCCCTGCCTCCGAGTGGCACCCCACCTTGTCGGGCGCGAAGAACGGGCCGTACAGGTGGATGCCCGCGATGCGCGCGCCCCGCGGCGGACCCGCCGAGGCGCCGTCCTGGTCGCGCACCGCGCGGCACGCGGCGATCATCCGCGCGATCTCCTGCGGCGATCCCGTCGTCGTCGTCGGAAAGATCGTGGTGGTGCCGTGGCGCGCGTGGGTGGCGCACGCGGTGCGCACGGCATCGGCGGTGCCGTCCATGAAGTCCGCGCCGCCCCCACCGTGGACGTGCACGTCCACGAATCCTGGCGCCGCGTAACCGCCGCGGGCGTCGAGGGTGCGGGCGCCGCGGGGCACGCGCGTCGCCGCCCCTCCCACACGGGCGATGCGGCCGTCCTCGATCACCACGCGCGCGCGCGGCAGGAGACGGTCCGGGAGGATGGCCGTGGCGTTCTCGATGACCAGGCAGTCGGCAGCAGGCATGCGATGCGCATCGTACCTCCGCCGACGTGCCCGGCTCTCCGGACGAGCCGCGGCCGCTTGCCGGATGCGGCGATGCGGACGCGAATGGAGACCCTCTGGGCCGACGTGGCCCCGTGATCGGGCGCCGGCCACGTGGCTGCCGCGCCGAACGAGCACGCCACCTCTGGATGGCAGAGCCAGCGCCCCGGCTCACCGCGGCGCCGGCGCACCCGCGCCTTTCCCTGCCGTCGGCCTTGCCGTACCCATCCCCCCGGTGAGAGCGACACCCATCGCGCCGACCGGGGTGTAGACAGTGGTGTGGTTCGGCGAGTTGACGATCAGCTTTCTGCGCCGCCGACACGGACGCCTGATGGTCCGGCCGTCAATGGCGACCAGGCCGTGCGCGCGTCGCGGCGCGGTCGGTTGCATCAGCGGCACCAGTGGGCACCAGGGGCGGGCGGCACACTTCCCCAGCGGCCGTCGATGAAGGCGTCTCCAGCCCGTCTCGCTGATCGGGACGACATTGCGCGGACGGACTCACGGTCACCTGGAAGTCACGCTGCTCCCAGCGATCGGCGGTCGTCCAGAAGAACGTGAACAGGATCTCGGCGCCAGCCGGCAGATCGGCAGCCGGCAGGTCGGTCACGTGCACGCCGAGCAGGGTGTCTCGCGACGGCGTGTCGTGCACCGTGGCCCAGCCGTCGGTGCTCCAGTGGACGGTCGTCGCGGCAAGCGTCTCGATGCGCAGGTCGAGGCCCTGCGCCAGCCTGCGGCGCCTGTGATTGAAGCGCCAGCACGCACGACGCGACCGCGTGCGGTTGGTCACGTACCGTTCCCGCACTCGCGACGGCATGTCGAAGATTCGTTGGTCGTTGATCGACCGCTGCAGCTTGAGGTACTCGGCGTGGGCCCAGACGAGGGGCATGGCGCTGCCGGTCGGCCCACCGAAGCGAAGCTCGCGCTCCGGTACATCCGCCTCGTCCCACACCTGCTCGGGAATCAGGCCGGTGTCTCCAGCGAACCGTTCGATCGAGGACATCAACGCGGCGGCCTCGTCGAATCGGCCTGCCGCAATCTCGTAGTGCGCACGCTCCCCGGTGAGCAGCGGCCAGCCGCGCCCGATGCCGGTGCCGCTGTACGCAGTGCCATCCTCCTGCTCGCCGTAGCGGTCGCCGTTGTACCGCCGCCACACCGGGCCATGCGGCGTGTCCACCTTGAGGAGGCTGTCGATCGCGCGAATCGTGTCCACGATCCTCGGATCGTCGGCGGCCCGAAGGCCGAAGCGCACGAGCGCCAGCGCGTCGGGGCTGACGGTCTCCCGGCGACGTTCACGCGGGCGTGCGTGCCCATCGTCGTCGGGCCCGGATTGGCCCGCCTGCGATGCAGTGTCGAGGGGCTCCGGTGGGGCGATCTTGACGTAGTACCCGGCGACGCCGATGGCCGCGGCCAGGGCCGTGCCCTCCACGTAGAGCGCCTCGTCGATGGTGTCGTTCCAGCCGTCGGCGATCTCGCAGAGATACGTGGCCGTCTCGGGTTCTCCGAGCTGGCCGGCGATGTCAGCGGCGACGATGAGCGCGGCGATCTGGACCGCGACCGTGAATGGTGCGAAGCCCGGCTCCTCTTCCCATCGGTCCTGCTCGGTGACGGGCCCCTGCGTGACGATGTAGCTGACGGCCTGGCGAATCATCGGCCAGAACGTCGCCACCAGATCCTGAGCGTCCCCGTGCCTCTGGAGGAGGTCGACGAGCAGGATCGGCAACGCCGTCTCGTCCAGCTGGATCCCGCGCCAGTACGGCGTGCCATCGACCCACATGTTCTGGGGCCATGACCCGTCCGGGTTCTGCACCACCCGGAGGTACTGCAGCGCTCGCAGCGCATCGGTGCGCGCACCGGCCGCCAGCAGGCCTCCCGCGGCCTCCACGAGATCGCGCGGCCAGACCAGGTGATAGCCGCCGAGGTCGTCATCGCCCTTGTCGGCCCCCCACGGAATCGACAGGCTGGCAATCATGGCTCCGGGAAGGCGCTTCTCCTCGTGGCAGCGAAGCACGGTGGCGCTGATGCGAGTCAAGCGGCACGTCGGCGACCTCTCGACCTGTGGTGGGGCGATGTGATGCTGCCACTCGCGCCATTCGGCGACATAGCCGTCCCACGCGTCGTCGAACGAGCTGAACAAGCTCGCCCGGGCACCATGGGCGGCTTCGCTGACCGTCGAGCCGAAGGCAAGGGCGATCACGAACTGTCCATCGCTCCCCACGAGGTCCACCTCACCGACCAGCGCCACGTTGCCGTTTTCGGCTCGGTCGTACTCCCAGGCGAGATGGCGATGGGTCGCCAGGTCGAGCCACCCGTCAGACCGTCCGACGAAGCCTGCCGAGACTCTCAGCCAACCCTTCGAACACGCGACGGCGAGGGCCGCGCCGTCGCGTTCCGCCGTGAGCATCCGCACACCCTTGAACTCCCCGACGACGCCCGTGTTCCCCGTGCCGCGATTGGCGAGGTGCGGCGCGAGCAGCACGTGGACGCGATAGTCGGTGATGGCGCCCACGAGAGGGACGAACCGGACCCGCTGCAGCAGGACGTCGCGTCGAGGGTCGGTGACGATCGCCTTCTCGATGCGGAACCGCCCGTCGCGGCACGTGTTCACCAGCCGAAACGCAGGGATGCCGGCGTCGCACCACCGTGTGACGTTCGTGGTGTCCCGCTTCTCCTCCGAGAACCCTGCGCTGCCGTCGGTGACGATGAGGCCGAGGTCGCGCAGGCACGCCTGGTCGACCCGCGGGTAGTACACCTCGTTGAGAATGCCGTGGCTCAACGTGAACCAGACCTTGCTGCCGGCCCGCAATGCCGTACCGACAGCCGACTTGGCGCTGGTAGTCCACCGCGGCTGGATCCCGGGCCAGCCCGGCGCGTGGCGTGGAACGGTGCTCATGATCGCACCGCCAGTCGGCAACGCCGGGTGACCGGCCGACACGCTCGTCGCTCCGGGACACTGCTGCGCGGCACACGAGGCCGGTCCACGTGCCCTGAACTCTCACGATTCACGATGCCCTCCACGCCGACCGCCAGCCGGCTGCATGTCGTGGCGGCGCCGCAGTCTCCGACCTGCCGCGTGCGGCCCCCCTCGATGCAGGGCACGAGTGGTGCCAGGTCGACGCGCGGCCCGCGCGCCGGCCGATGGCCGACCGACGGCGCGGCACGTGAGGCGTGCAGGCGCAGTCGTGCGGCGTCCGGCCCCACGTCACCTGTGTGAATCGCCGCCGCGTGCGCGGATGTCGCCGCGGCTGGTCACTCGCCGGCGCGGACGCGCCGAATCAATGGAAGCAGCTCGTGGCGGAGGGTCGCCTTGAGCAGGACGGCGCGCGCACCGGCGTCGAGGATGGCGTCGACGTTCAGATCGTGATCGTAGGTGGTCATCACGATCACGCGGGCGTCGGGGTGCTCGTCGAGGAGCAATCGCAGTCCCAGCAGACCCTCGCCGTTGGCCAGTCGACTGTCGAGGATGGTGATGTCCGGCAGGCAGCCAGCGTAGGCGAAGAGCGCCGCCTCGACCGACGCCGCACGGCCGACCAAGACCATGTCGGTCTGGCTGCAGATCAGCTGCGCCACGCCCTCGCGCATCGGCGCGTGAGCTTCGACCACCATGATCCGCGTCGGCGTCTCCACGCCTGCACTATCGCACCGCCGGCGGGACGTCGTTGTACTCCGCACGGACGTGGGTCGCGTACCCATTCCGGGGTACGGGCCGCCAGTGGAGGCGTGGGCTCGGTCGTGGCCGGTGCGTTCGCTCACGTGATTGGTATCGTCAGCTCGACGGTCGTGCCGCGTGAGGCCATCGAGGTGATGCGCACGGTGGCCCCGACCGACCGGGCGCGTTCCTGCATGCCGACCAGCCCGAAGTGCCCGACCTTGCCGTGTTCCAGCACTTCCGGGTCGACTCCGATGCCATCGTCGCGCACCGCAATCCGGATGTGTCGCGTCGCGAACTCGAGATCGAGCGTGATGCGTGACGCTCGCGCATGGCGACCGGCATTGAGGAGCGCCTCACGGGTGATCCGGTAGGCGGCGCCGTGAACCGGCGGTGACAGGGACCGGCCCTGCCCACTCACCCGCATCCGGATCGCGGCGGCGGTGTGGGCCTGGAGCTGCTGCACGAGCTGCTCCAGGGAGCTGACGAGCGTGACCGGCATGGCACTGGCGCTGCGGATCTCGGCCACCGTGGCCCGAGCCTCGTCGGACATCTGATCGACCCGTCGCAGTATGCCGTCCAGCTCCCGCTGCAGGTCGGTCGTCGTCTGCGGCGGAGCGTCGCGAATCACCTGCAGGTGCATGCCGACGGCCGTGGCACTCTGCAGGAGCGTGTCGTGCAACTCGTGGGCGATGCGCAGGCGTTCGGCGGCGCGGTCCTCGAGGCGGCGCGTCAGCGTCGCCGAGACACGAGCGACGCGCAGCCTGTGCAGCCCCCACAGCGCCGCGCCGAGGCCGGAGATCGCGAGCGTCGCGAACCACGTCGTCTGATAGAACGCCGGAGCGATCGTGAAGGTCAGAACCGCTGGCGGGTCGGCCCAGGCCCCTCCGCCGTGCGCCGCAGCAATCTCGAGCCGATGAGCGCCCGGCGACAGGCCGTCGAACACGATCTCGCGCGTCGTCCCCACCCCGACCCACGAACCCCGGTCGCCGTCGAGGCGGTAGCGGAAGCGAACTCGCTGCGGCGCGCTGAAGCTCAGGGCCGTGTAGGCGATCCGGATGGCCTTGACGCTCGACGGCAGCCGCGGCTCCGGGGCTGTCGCCAGGTTCACGAGCGTGCCGTCGTGCTGCAAGGTCAGGAGCCTCACCGGCGGTCCGGCTCGCGCCTCGCGCAGTCGATCGAGATCGACCCGGACCACGCCGCGTGTCGTGGCCACCCAGAGGTCGCCACGGCCGTCGATCACGGCGCGCGGTGATGCCCCGGCGGTCGGGGACGCACGAAAGCCGTCGACGTCGAACACCGTCACGGCATGCGGCTCGATGCCTGCCGGTGACCTCGCGATCAGCGGCCCCCGCTGGACACGCGCGACGCCGAAGACGCCGGTGAGCCACAGGTCGCCGTGGCGATCATCGACGATCGAGACGATCGGCCCGTCGGGCAGGCCGTGGCGCCTGTCGAATGCACGCACGGCACCCGAGGGGTCGATGCGGATCACACCGGTCACCGCCGCCACCCACAGAGCCCCCTCGCGATCCTCGTGGATGTCGGTGATCCCACCGCCCGGGAGCGGATCGTCGATGGACACGGGCGAAGCGCCGGCGCCATCCACGCGCACGATGCCACCCTCGGTCAGGCCCAGCCACAGGCGACCGTGCCTGTCGAGCTCGGCGGCCGAGACCCGAGTGCCGGCCGGCCCGAGGGCGATCCGCCGCAGTCCGGCGGTCGTCCAGTGCAGGGCACCGAGCCCCCAATCCCCGATCCAGACGCCGCTTGCCCCGTCACCGGTGAGGACGATCGCCCTCGTGGCATCGCGGCTGACGATCGACGGCGCGCTGGCCCGTGCCGTGTCGAGCACCGACACGCCTTCTCGTCTCCCGATCCAGAGCCGACCGGTCGCGTCGAGCGCAAGCCCCATGGCCTCGCCGGACATCAGCTGCCGGACACGCCCGTCACGAATCCGATCGACGCCTCCGGGCGACCCCACCAAGATCGACCCGTCGGGAGCAGCGACGACCGAGTTGATGAAACTCGACGACAGCCCTTCGGGCGGGCCGAACGTCGTCGCCGGTCCATCGGTCACCCGGGCGAGACCCGCATCGGTGCCGACCCAGAGATTGCCTTCACGATCCTCGAGGAGCGCGGTGATGCGATCGTCGGGGAACACGCCGGCGTCGAACGCTTCCGGACTCGAGGCCTGCGCCGGCTGCGCAATCCTCCACAACCCCTGCCCGAGCGTGCCGACCCACAGCGCGCCGTCCCGATCCTGCAGGAGCCGCCACGGGCGGGTCGGCCCTTCCTGCAAGGTCGCCGTCGACCGGCACCTCGTGTCGATCGACCGGACGCTGCCCGCCATGTCGGCAACCCAGATCGCACCGGAGCCCAGGGTGACGACACTTCGGATGATGCCCCGGCACCCGTCGGCCGGCGGAGCCAGGCGGGCGGTAGGCGCCGGCCAGCGCACGAGTCCCTCGTTGGTCCCCACCCAGGCGGCGTGCGCATCCGGTGCGACCGACAACACCCGCGCCGAGGCCGACGCCGACGTCAGGGCCGCCGGATGCCACACGCCGCTCTCGTACACAGCGAGTCCCGCCGCCGTGCCCACCCAGACACGTCCGTCCGGGCCTTCGACGATGGTCTCGACATACCCGCGGGGCGCCCCCGCCGCGGCGTCGACGCGAGAGGACGCGCCATCCGCGAGGCGAATGACGTGACCGGTCGTCGTGCCGATCCACAGTGCGCCGTCGGATGCCGCTCCGAGGGCAGAGATGTTGACGGTGGGTATGCCCTGGTCCACCCGCTCGAACCGGACCCCATCGAATCGGACGAGCCCCGCGTCGGTGCCCACCCAGATGAAGCCGTCACGCGTCTGCGCGAGCGCGGTGATGCGCGACGACCGCAGGCCCTCGGCGCGTGTCCACGTCGTGACGATGAACTGCGAGAGGCGCTTGTCCCGATCGAGCGCCGCGGTCGGACGTGGCTCGCCCAGCAGGATTGCGAGCCCCAGCAGCGTTGGCGCCGAGCAGACGCGGACCAGCCGGAGCATCACATCGATGCCACGCTACAAGTGGAGGATCCCGCGCCTGACGGCGATGGTCACCGCATGCGTCCTGTCGTCGGCGGCCAGCTTCCCCAGGATGTTGCGCGTGTGCGCCTTCACCGTCTCCTCGGCAATCGACAGCGCCGCGGCGATCTGCTTGTTCTTGCGACCCTCGGCCACCAGGCGCAGCACCTCTATCTCACGCGGCGTCAGCGTCCCCCGGCCCAGGTGCTCCGCTATGCGCTCGGCGACGACGGCGGGCACGCGGGTGCGCCCGGCGTGCACCTGCCGGATCGTCTCGATGAGCTCGGTACGCAGCATGCTCTTGAGGAGGTAGGCGCGAGCCCCCGCTTCCATCGCCCGCGTGATCTCGGTGTCGCCGGCAAACGAGGACAGCACGATGACCAGCGCACGGGGAAACTCGCGTCGAATCAGGCCGATCGTCTCGATGCCGTCGATGCCGGGCAACCTGAGATCCAGCAGGATGACGTCAGGACGGTGCGTGTCGACCAGCTCGACCGCGTCCTCGCCTCGCTCCGCCTCGCCGACCACGGTCATGTCGGCCTGCGTGCGCACGACTGCCGCGATGCCCTCTCGAATCAACGGGTGGTCGTCGATCGTCACGATCCGGATCATGGTCGTGTAGTTGCGTGACTCGCGGGGAAGGCCTGATTGTACCTGATCGACTCCGCGAGCCGCTGCCACCGGCGTGCCACTGCCGTGGCACTCAGCCCACCTTCCGGGCGATGCGGTCGAGGTAGAGGAAGTAGACAGGCGTCACGTACAAGGTCAGCGCCTGCGACACGAGCAGCCCTCCGACGACGGCCAGGCCGAGGGGTTGACGCGTCTCGGCCCCCGCACCGAGTCCCAGAGCAATCGGGAGGGCTCCGGCCAGCGCCGCCACCGTTGTCATCATGATCGGGCGGAACCGGACCAGGCTCGCTTCGAGGATGGCGGCGTCGGCGGGCGCGCCGCGGCGGACGGCCGCCAAGGCGACGTCGACCATCATGATGCCGTTCTTCTTCACCAACCCGACGAGCAGCACGACGCCGACGAACGCAAAGAGATCCAGCGGCAGTCCCGCGAGCCAGAGAGTGACCAACGCCCCGGCCGCTGCGGAGGGCAGCCCTGACAGGATCGTGACCGGATGGACGAAGCTCTCGTACAGGACACCGAGCACGAGGTAGATCACGACGACGGCCAGCACCAGCGTGACGGCGAGTCCCTGCAGCGATCCCTGGAACTGCTGGGCGACGCCCTGGAACGACCGGGCGATGGAGGCCGGCACCAGTGCCCCGGCCTCGCGCGACACCGCCTGCAGGGCATCACCGAGGGCGACACCCGGCGCCAGGTTGAACGACAGCGTCACCGATGGCAGCTGCCCGGTGTGATTGATGGCCGATGGGCCCGCCTGTCTGGACACCCGGGCCACCTGCGCCAGCGGGACCTCACCGCCGGCACTGGTCTTGAGGTTCAGCAACGACAGCGCCGTCTCGTCCCGCTGGAACTCCGGCGCCACCCGGAGCACGACCTGGAACTGGTCGTCCGGGCCGTAGATCGTCGACACCTCGCGCTCGCCGTAGGCGCTGTAGAGGGCACTCTCGAATTGATCGAGGGTCAGGCCGAATGAGGCGAGCTGATCCCGGTCCACCTTGACCGAGAGCTGGGGATCGGCAATCTCGAGATCGGTGGTCACGTCCTGCAGCTCTGGCAGCTTCGCCAGCCTCGCCAGGAGTCGATCCGATGCCGCGTAGAGCACCCTGGTGTCGGTGCCCTGAAGCGTCAGCTGATACTGGCTCTTCGTCTGGTTGCCGCCCACGGCTATCGCCGGTGGGCTTTGCAGGAAGACCCGCAGGCCGGAGACCTCGTCCAGCGAGCGGCGCAGCGCCTGGGCGATCTCGCCGGCGCCGAGGCGTCGCTGCGCCCGTGGGCGCAGCCTGACGAACAATCGACCCGTGTTGAGCGCCGAACTGCCGACGACCGAGGTGACCGACACGACGTCGGGGTGGCGGCGGATCGCCCGGACGGCGGCGTTCTGCTCGGCCATCATCGCGTCGAAGCCGATGCCCTGGATGGCCTGGGTCTGTCCGACGAGCATGTCGACATCCTGGTCGGGAATGAACCCCTTCGGGATCCGCGCGAACAGCCACACCGTGCCGACGAGCATGAGGATGGAGGCAGCCAGCACGAGGCCACGGTGGGCGAGTGCGAGGCGCAGCGTGCGCGCGTACCCGCGCAGGGACGACTCGACGACCGCGTCCAGCCGGCGGATCCAGCGCGGCCGGCTCGCGACGGCGGGCGTCGGCCTCAGGAACCGGCTGCACAGCATCGGCGTCAGGGTCAGCGACACCGCGCCCGATACGAGGATGGCGGCGGCGATCGTGACGGAGAACTCCCTCAGCAGACGACCGACGACACCTCCCATGAACAGGACGGGGATGAAGACCGCCGCGAGCGACAGCGTCATGGAGACGATGGTGAAGGTGATCTCGCGAGCCCCCTCGAGGGCGGCGCGCAGGCGATCGGCACCGGCTTCCATGTGTCTCACCACGTTCTCGAGCATCACGACCGCATCGTCGACGACGAAGCCCATGGAGAGGGTGAGCGCCATCATCGACAGCGCGTCCAGCGAGTAGCCGAGTGCGGCCATGACGACGAACGTCCCGAGCAGGCACGTCGGCAGGGCCAGCGCCGGAATGAGTGTCGCCGAGGTATTCACCAGGAAGAGGAAGATCACCAGGACGACCAGCGCCATGGTCAGCAGGATGGTGACGGTCACGTCACGGGACGCGTCCCTGATCGCCTGCGATCGATCCCACATGACGTTCATCTGCACGTCCGCGGGCAGCTCCTGCTGGATGCGGGGAAGCGCGTCACGGATGCGATCGACCACCGCGACGGTGTTCGCGTCGGGCTGCCGCTGCACGGCCAGCAGGATGGCGCGGGTGTCGTCGACGGTGGTCCTGGTCTGATCGTTCTCGACGCCGTCGGTCACCCGCGCCACCTGCTCCAGCCGGATCGGCGAGCCATTGCGCCACGCGACGACGACCCGGCGGAACGCGGCGGCGTCGTGCAGCTGGCCGTCGACCTCGATATCGAGGTTCCTGGTCGGCGTCTGGATGGCGCCCGTCGGCCGGTTCACGCTGGCCGACGAGATGGCGGTGGTCAGGTCATCGATCGACAGCCCGTGGGCCGACAGCGCGTTCGGATCGGCATCGACGCGCACGGCATACTTCTGGGCTCCGTAGACGGTCACCTCGGCGACGCCCTCGATCATCGACATCTGCTGCCCGACCTTCGTCTCGGCAGCTTCGTCGACTTCGGTCATCAGCCGCGTCGGCGAGGTGAGCGTCAGCAGCAGGACCGGCGAGGCCGCTGGATTGACCTTCTGGTACGTGGGCGGCGCCGGCAGGTCCGGAGGCAGCGCGCGCGCCGCCCGCGCGATCATCGCCTCGACGTCCTGCGCCGCTGCGTCGATGTCGCGCTCGAGGTCGAACTGCAGGGTGATCGACGTCGAGCCGCGCGTGCTCGTCGAGCTGATCGACGACACGCCGGCGACGGTGGCGAACTGCCGCTCGAGCGGCATCGCCACCGTCGAGGCCATCGTGTCCGGGCTGGCGCCGGGCAGCGTCGCGGCGACGCTGATCGTGGGGAAATCGACGACCGGGAGATCGCTCACCGGCAGTTGTGGATACGCCAGGCCACCGAAGATGGCCAGGGCGGCAGTCAGCAGCGTCGCGGCGACGGGACGGCGGATGCACCACTCCGGGGCCGTCATGGGACCACCCTCATCCCGGCGGCCAGCCGCACCTGTCCGTCGGTGACCACGAGTTCCCCGTCGCGGAGGCCCGACGACACGCGGGTCAGTCCCCCGCCTGTGGCAATCGTGCGAACCGGGCGAGCCTCGACGGTGTGATCGACGCCGACCACGAAGACGTAGTCTCCCGCCTGTCCCTGCTGCACCGCCTCCGTGGGGACGACGATCGCACGCTCGGCCAGACCGAGGTGCAGCACCACACTGACGAACTGACCCGGCCACAGGCGACCGTCCCGGTTCGGGTATGCGACCTTCACGCGGATCGTGCCGGTCGCCGGGTCGATCGCGTTGTCGAGGAACACGATGCGTCCGTCGGTCGCCACGGTGCCCGTACCGTCGACCGCGGCGTCGGCACGCACCGTGTCCGTCCGGAGCGCCTCGCGGATCCGATCGAGCATGGCCCCCGGCACGGCCAGGCTGACGTGCATCGGGGCGATCTGCGCGATCGACACCATCGCCGTCGGCGACTCGGCGTCGATCAGGTCGCCGACGTCGACGGGGACGTGGCCGGTCCGGCCGGCGACAGGGGCCTGGATCCGCGTCTTGTCCAGCTGCAGCCGTGCCGCTGTGACGTTGGCGCGGTCAGCCGCGACGGCGGCGGCGGCGGTGCGAGCCGCGGTGCGCGCCGCCTCGAGCTGCTCGGTCGCCACGACCAGGTCGCGGGCGAGCGCCTCGTACCGGGCCTGTTCACTCGTGGCATTGTCCAGGGTCGCCGCGTCGCGGGCGAGCGTGCCCTGAGCGGCCGCAAGCGCCGCCTCGAAGGGGCCGGGATCGATCGTGAACAGCAGTTGTCCCGCCTGCACGTCGGCGCCCTCCGCGAAGTGGATGGCCCGCAGGGTCCCCGTGACTTGCGCGCGTACGTCGACCGTCGAGGAGGCTTCGCTCGTCCCGACCGCCGTGACGTCGTCGGGCATCGCCTGTACGCTCACGCGGGCGGTGCGCACGGTGACGGGTGGAGACACGGTGTGTGTGGGCTCGCGGCGCGAGCACCCGGCAAGCGTCGCCGTGAGGAGGATCGCGATGTCCAGGCGTCGGTGCGTGCTCACGGTCGATCCCTTCTTCGATGCGCGAGTTGCCGTGTTCAGCGGGCCTGGACCCATCACGCTGGCTGACGAGGCCCTCACTGGCCGCTGATGACCGCACGGGCAATCGAGGTCGACGCCACGACCACACGTGCTCGATCGACCATGCGAGCAAACCCCTGACCACGTCGCGGTCGGGCCTGGTACGAGCGTCGTCGCACGTCGTGGTAGCCGATCGCTGAGGCCATCGGCCACACGGCGATGCGCTTCGGCCACACGGCCCTGGCACGTCGATGTCTGAAGGCGGGTCTCGGCACGTGGCACGCGGCGGCGTGACAGCCCCGTGCGAGCGGGGCATCGGGATTGCACTGCACGACCGGCGATGGCTGTCGAACGACGTGCTGTACGTGTGGGATGGCTGCGTCGCGTGGGCGCGCTGGCGGCGGCGATCTCCGTTGGTGCGGCGACGCCCGATCTCGCCGCGCAGGACGCCGGTCCAGCGCCCCTGCGACTGACGCTGTCGGAAGCCGTCAGGCGTGCGCTCGAGGCGAACCCGTCGGTGCGCGCGGCGGCGCTGGACGGCGCCGCAGCCGAAGTGGCGCGCGCCCTCACCAGGGCCACGCTGCTCCCGAGCGTCGGCTTGCGGGCCGGGCGGGACGTGACACGCCTCAATGCCGAGACGATGTTCGGCACGGCGCTGGCCACGCCGACCATCGGGCCGTTCTCGACGATGGCCGCCGTCGGCGTCGTCTCGGTGCCCATCGTCGACGTCGCGGCGGTGCGCGCTCACGCGATCACGCGGCAGCAGGCAGTGGCGGCTCGCGCCGGGGAGCGGGTGGTTCGCGAGGCCAACGTGCTCGCCGCGGCCGGCGCCTATCTGGACCTGCTCGAGGCGTTGGCCACCCGCGAGGCGGCGCGGGAGCGACTCCGTCTCGCGCAGGCGCTGCGCGATCTGGCCTCCGATCTCCAGCGCCGTGGGAGCGGCACGGGACTCGATGCGCTCCGGGCGGACGTGCAATGGCATGCCGAGCGTCAGGCACTGATCGAGGCGGACGCCGATGCACGCGTCGCGACGCTGCGGCTGGCCAACGTCCTCAACCTGCCGCAGGGGCGTCCGATCGAGTGCAGCGATGCGGAGATCTTCTTCGCGCCGGTGACCCTGGCGCCGAGCCCCGCGACCAGCCTCCGGCCCGAGCTGCTGGTCGCCTGGACGAACGTCGACATCGCGCGCCTCGGCGTGCGCCGCGCCCTCGATCTCCGCTTGCCCCGCGTGTCGGTGACCGGCACGGCGGGAGCGGCGGCCCTCCAGTCCAACCCGTGGCTCGGCACCTACCAGGTCGTCGCCTCAGTGCAGATGCCGCTGTTCACCGGCGGTGAGCTCCGCGCACGCGAGGCCCTGGCGCGCATCGGCCGTGAGCGCGCCGAGGTGATCGCCGAGGAGGTCCAGAACGCGGTCTCGCTCGAGGAGGCAGCCGCCGCAGCCCGCCTTGCGGCGGCCGAGGCGCGAGCGCCCCTCGCCGACGACGCCGCTCGGCTCGCTGCCGCCGAGGTCGAACAGGCCCGCGATCGCTTCGCGGCCGGGGTCGCCGGCAACGTCGAGGTCATCGCCGCCCAGACCGCGCTGGCGCGCGCGCAGGCCAACCGGATTGCCGCCTACGCGAGCGTGCGCCGCGCGCGATTGTGGCTCGCCCACGCACGCGGGCGAGCGGAACTCGAGTACGTGAGCGCGTCGGTCGCGGACCGGCGCTGAGTCGGGGGATGAGAACCATGCCGCATGGGCGTTACATCGGTCCGAGGGTCATCGCATCGGGAGCGGCGGCCGCGCTGGTGCTTTCGGTGATCGGGATCTATGCCGCCGCGCACCGCGGTGAGGTCTCCACCGACGATGCCCAGGTGGACGGCCACGTCAGCCCGGTGGCGGCCCGCATCAGCGGGACGATCATCGAGGTGCGCGTCGACGATGGCCACCGCGTCAGGGCGGGTGACGTCCTGGCGCGCATCGACCCGCGCGAGTACGACGCCCGCGTCGAGCAGGCGCGGGCCGCCCTCGGGGCAGCCGAGCAGCAGGCCCGCGGCGCCGTCATCAACGTCCCCCTGACCGCCGCGGCGACGACGGCCGCCATCGCCAGTGCCGGCGCCGTCGTGGCTGCGTCTCGTGGGGAGTTGTCGCAGGCCGGCGCATGGTTCGAGCAGGCCTCGACGTCGGAGCTCGCGGCGGCGCGCGCCCGCGTCGCGCAACTGGCTGCGGCCGCCGACAAGGCACGCAACGACCTGGCGCGCATGCAGCCGCTCGCCGAGAAGGCAGAGATCTCACGCCAGGAGTTCGACGCGTACCAGGCCGGCGCCAGCGAGGCCGCCGCGGCGCTCGACGCCGGCCGACAGGAAGTGCTGGCGGCCGAGCAGGTGGCCCAGGCACGACGTGCCGCGGTTGCCGCGGCGGAGGCGCACGTCAGCGCAGCCTCAGCCGCGCAGCGGCAGGCAGAGGCCAGCGGCCGGCAGGTCGACATCAGCGCCGCCGCTGCGGCCGCGGCACGCGCCAACGTCTCACAGGCGAGAGCCGCCTTGCTGGCGGCGGAACTCCAGGCGAGTTACACGACGATCACGGCACCGGTGAGCGGATACGTGACCGGGCGCACCGTCGAGCGCGGACAGGTCGTGGGACCCGGTCAAGGCCTGCTGACCATCGCGCCGGAGGACGACTTGTGGATTACTGCCAACTTCAAGGAAACGCAGCTCGGTCGCCTGCGGCCCGGCCAACGCGCGACCGTTCGCCTCGACGTCACCGGTGAGGACTATCCCGCCCGCGTGGAGTCGATCGGCGCGGTCTCGGGCGAGAAGCTGTCGCTCCTGCCTCCGGAGAACGCCACGGGCAACTACGTCAAGGTCGTGCAGCGCGTCCCGGTCCGGATCCGTCTGGACCGCGGCCACGCGCCCGCCTCCGCCTTGCGGCCCGGCGTCAGCGCGGAAGTGACGGTCCACACGCGATGATCCGCCATCGTGCCGCCCTCGTCACCGCCCTGGCGGTCATGGTCGCGCCGTTCATGGAGGTGCTCGACACCAGTGTCGCCAACGTCGCGCTGCCCCACATTGCGGGTGCCCTGGGGGCTGACACCGACGAGTCGACATGGGTCCTGACTTCGTATCTCGTGTCCAATGCCATCGTGCTGCCGCTCAGCGGCTGGCTGGCACAGGTGTTCGGCCGGAAGCGTCTCTACCAGGCCTGCATCGCTCTCTTCACCGCGAGCTCGGCGCTGTGCGGCATGGCGCAGAGCCTGGACGCCCTGATCCTCTGCCGTGTGTGCCAGGGCATCGGCGGCGGGGCCCTGCAGCCGTTGTCGCAGGCGATGGTGCGCGACGCCTTCCCGCCCGAGCGGCAGGGCATGGGCATGGCCATCTTCGGCATGGGGGTGGTGCTGGCGCCCATCGTCGGCCCCCTGCTCGGTGGCTGGCTCACCGACAACTACTCGTGGCGCTGGATCTTCTACATCAACGTCCCTGCCGGCCTGCTGGCCATCATCCTGACCGCCCTCGTCGTCGACGATGGCTCGGACGGGCGCGCACGCCGGGGACGCATCGGCGGGGACATCCTCGGCGTGTCGTTGCTGGTCATCGGCATCGGGTCCCTCGAGATCTTCCTCGACGAGGGTCAGCGCCTCGATTGGTTCTCCTCGCAGTTCATCCTCACCTTCGCGGTGCTGGCGGCCGTGGGCCTGGCGACACTGGTGGTCTGGGAACTGCGCGCACCGTCGCCGGTGCTGCACCTGCGCTTGCTCGCGCAGCCGAACTTCGCGGTCGCCTGCGTGATGATGTTCGCGCTGGGCTTCGTGCTCTACGGCTCGACACTGATCCTGCCGCTCTTCGTCCAGACCCTCCTGGGCTACTCGGCAACCCTGAGCGGCCTGGTGATGTCGCCGGGCGGGGTGGTCGTGCTGTTGTCGATGCCGGTGGTGGGCGCGTTGCTCTCGCGCGTGTCGCCGCGCATTCTGACGACCTGTGGACTGATGTGCGGGGCGGCCGGTATGGTGCACCTCTCCGGGCTCGACCTCCAGGCCGACACGCAGGCGATCGTCATCGGCCGGATGATCCAGAGCCTGGGCATGGCCTTCCTCTTCGTGCCGATCAACACCGCAGCGTTCATCGCCGTGGCGCCGGCCGACAACAATCACGCCAGCGGCCTCATCAACCTGATGCGCAACATCGGCGGCAGCAGCGGGATCGCCCTGATCACCACCTTCATCGCACGACGCTCGCAGGAACATCATGCCCGCCTCGCCGAGCACGTCAGCCTCGTGGATCCGGTGGTCCGCGCGCGCCTGGAAGGCCTCGAGGCTCGCCTGGTCGAGGCTGGCGCCAGCGCGGCCGACGCGGTCCGGCAGGCCGACGCGCTGCTGCAGGCCGCGTTGCAGCGCCAGGCCGCACAGCTGGCCTTCCTGGATGCCTTCCTGCTCCTCGCCAGCATCTTCGTCGTGCTGATTCCCCTTGCGCTGACGCTGCGCGGCCGCCCGCACGGCGCCGTTGGCATCGACTGACGGCGTCGGCCGGTGCGACGCCGGCCTAGGCCGAAGCGGCGGTCCTCCCCGGGATACCCTCGACGTTGTAGCGCTCGAGCATGCGATAGAGCGACCGGCGATCCACGTTCAGCTGCACGGCGGCCCTCGCGATGTTCCCTCGCGTGCGGGCCACGACGTGCAGGATGTACCGGCGCTTCATGTCCTCGAGCGTGTCGCCGGCGGCGAACAGCGCGGCGGCCGTATCCCCGTCGCGGCGCGACGGGGACGCGCCCGTCGGCTGCAGCACGTCACGAGGCAGATCCGCTTCGACGATGGTGCGCCCGCTCGAGAGGGCCACCACCCGCTCGATCGTGTTCTGCAGCTGGCGGACGTTCCCGGGCCACTGGTACTCACAGAGCCGGCGCAGCGCCCCGCGCGAGAACGCTTCGGCGGCGCGACCATGCCGGGTGGCGGCATCGAGCAGGAACTGCTCGGCCATGGCCGGGATGTCCTCCACGCGTTCGCGCAGGGGCGGCAGCTGGACGGTCACGACGTTCAGGCGGTAGAAGAGGTCCTCGCGGAACGTGCCGTCGCGTACCATGCCCGGCAGGTCGCGGTTGGTGGCCGCGACGATCCGCACGTCGACGGGTGTCCACATGTGCGCTCCCACCCTGCGCACCTCGCCTTCCTGCAGCACCCGCAGGAGCTTGGCCTGGAGGTCGGGCTCGAGTTCCCCGATCTCGTCGAGCATGCACGTGGACCCGTGCGCCTGTTCGAGCAGCCCGCGCTTGTCCGTCACGGCACCGGTGAAGGCGCCGCGCACGTGCCCGAACAGCTCGCTTTCCATGAGCGACTTCGGGATGGCGGTGCAGTCGATGACCATGCAGCGCTTGCTGGCGCGGGGGCTGAGGTCATGCAGCGCCCGGGCGACGAGTTCCTTGCCCGTGCCGCTCTCGCCGGTGATCAGCACGGTGGCCCTGGTGGAGGCGGCTCGGACGATGGTCTTGTAGACCTCGACCATGGCCGGGCTGCGCCCGATGATGCGCCCCTCGGTCGCGTCGAGCGGTATGCCCGCGGGCGAACGCAGAGCGCTCGAGGCGCAGCCGCGCTCGAGCGCCTCGAGGACCCGCTCGTGGCCGACGGGCCGCACCAGCAGGTCGAAGGCGCCGCTGGTCAACAGTCTCGCGGTCGAGCGGAGGGAGGCGTCGGTGGTCACCACCACGGACGGGACGTCGGGTGCGATGCGCCTGATGCGCCCCAGCAGGTCTCCGACCGGCTCGCCGCCAGGGCAGTCGTAGATGGCCACGGCGTCCCACCGTCGGTGGAGGAGCTGGTGGACGCACCCGGCGTGATCGCGAACGTGGGTGACGTCGTGGTCGCGATCGGCAAAGCCGCGAGCGACGACCTGCCCTTCGTCACCGTCGGCATGAGCGAGCAGAATCTTCAGTTTCACGACGAACTCCTCGGGAAAGGGACGCACACGAGGATCGTGCGAAACACGGACGCCGGTATCCCCCGCTCGCAGCACCGACCGCACCCTCAATGAGGGGAGCACCTCTCTAGACCGTATGGGGTACGCACCTGACGCGGCCGCGGCGGACGCCGCGGGTCGGCGTGGCGTGCGGCCACGGCGACGCGGCGCGACGTCACACCACTTCCACGAGACCTCCACGGCTTCGCGCACGAGAGTGCCGACGCCCACGACGGCACCAGGGTTGCTCCTCGGATCGGCAGGAGGCAGGCACATGCCCCTCCGCGGCAACGTCGGCAGCCCAGATGGATCGCGCCCGCGCCGAGACGCGGGACCGGCCGTTGTCGGGAACATTCGGTACGCCACACAGCTGCACATCGAATCGTAAGGAGATCGACATGAATCCATCCACCACCACCGCGACGGTCGCTGCGGGCACGGCCCCGCCCGACCGGATGATCGGCGACATCACCGTCTCCATGTTCCAGAGCCAGGCCGACGCCGAGGCCGCGGTGCGGTCACTGCAGGCCGCCGGCTTCGACATGACGAAGCTGTCCATCGTCGGGACCGACTACCGCACGGACTCGCACGTCGTCGGGTTCTACTCGACGGGTGACCGCGTCCGGACGTGGGGCGGTGTCGGGGCCTTCTGGGGCAGCGTCTGGGGCATGCTGTTCGGCGCCGCGTTCTTCGTCATCCCCGGGATCGGCCCGGTGCTCGTCGCCGGGCCGCTGGTCGCCGCCATCGTGGGGGCCATCGAGGGCGCCGTGGTCGTCGGCGGCCTCAGTGCGGTCAGTGCCGCCCTGATCAGCCTGGGCGTACCGCGCAACAGCGTCCTCGACCTCGAGACGGCCATCAAGGCGGGCAAGTACCTGCTGGTCGCGCACGGAACGCCCGGCGAAGTCGAACGGGCCCGTCAACTCCTGGGTTCTCCCGCCTGACACCGCCGCGCGAGCGGAGAAAGGACGGCGGCCCGTGTCATCGACCGCGGAGGCCCAGGCCTCCTTCTGGGATGTACCCGTCGCGGATCTGCTGCGGGACCTGCACACGTCCCGTGAGACCGGCCTCCCGGAGGACGTCGCCGCCACGCGCCTGCGCATCCACGGCCCGAACACGCTTCGCGCGACGACGCGGTTCGGGCCGCTGCGACTCCTGCTGCATCAGTTCACGTCGCCGATCGAGCTGCTGCTGGTCGTGGCGGCCACCCTGTCGTGGGCACTCCACGACTCGACCGATGCCGCCATCATCCTCTGCATCGTGCTGGCCAGTGGCGTCCTGGGCTTCTGGCAGGAACAGGGCGCCTCGACGACCATCGCGAAGCTTCTCGCCGTCGTCGAGGTCTCGACGACGGTCGTACGCGCCGGGCAGCAGGTGCGACTGCCTGTCGATCGGCTCGTCCCCGGCGACATCGTGCTCCTGCAGGCAGGATCGAGCATCCCGGGCGACGGACGGGTGCTCGAGTCGCGCGACCTGCAGGTCAACGAGGCGACGCTGACCGGGGAGACGTTCCCGGTGGAGAAGCGCCCCGGAGCAGTGCCGTCCGCGACGCCACTGGGCCAGCGATGGAACTGCGTGTTCATGGGCACGAGCGTGGTCAGCGGTACCGCCGCGGTGCTGATCACCCGCACCGGTGGCGCCACCGAGCTCGGTCACCTGTCGCAGCTCACCCAGTCGCGTGCGGCGGCGACCGAGTTCGAGCGCGGCATCAGACGTTTCGGCGCGTTCCTGATGGACCTGACCGTGGTGTTCGTCCTGGCCATCTTCGCCGTGAACGTCTACCTGGCCAGACCGGTGGTCGACGCGTTCCTGTTTGCGCTCGCGCTCGCCGTCGGACTGACGCCCCAGCTGCTGCCCGCGATCGTCACCGTGACCCTGGCGCGCGGCGCCCGGCGGATGGCCGAGCGGCGCGTCATCGTGAAGCGCCTCGCCTCGATCGAGAACTTCGGCAGCATGGACGTATTGTGCTCGGACAAGACGGGCACCTTGACCGAGGGCCGCGTCAGGGTCAGGGCCGCTCTCGACATCGGCGGGGTGGACAGCGAGGCGGTCCTGTTCCACGCCTTCCTGAATGCGTCGTTCCAGACCGGCTATGCCAACCCGATCGACGCAGCCATCCGCGAGGGACGTCCACTCGACGTCTCCGCGTGGCGCCGCGTCGACGAGCTGCCGTACGACTTCACGCGCAAGCGCCTCAGCGTGCTCCTCCAGAACGGGGACGCGACGGTCATCGTGACCAAGGGGGCCGTGGAGTCGGTGCTGTCGGTGTGCACGCTCGCCCTGGGCGCCGATGGCTCCGAGGTTCCGCTCCAGCCCGTGATCGATCGCGTGCGAGCCGTCTATGCATCGGTCAGCGCGCAGGGCTTCCGCACCCTGGCCGTGGCGCGCCGTCCGACGTCCGCGGCCATGCTGCAACCCGGTGACGAACGCGATCTGACGTTACTGGGCCTGCTGGTGCTCGATGACCCGCTGAAGGCCGATGCCGCGACCACCGTCGCGTCGCTGGCGGCGCTCGGCGTGTCGCTGAAGATCATCACGGGCGACAACCAGCTGGTCGCCGCCGAGATCGCCCGACAGCTCGGCATGGACCCGCGAGCGCTCCTCACGGGCGCACAGGTGCACGGCCTGAACGACGACGCCCTCGCGCTGAGGGTCGCGGACGTGGAGGTGTTCGCCGAGATCGAGCCGAACCAGAAGGAGCGGCTGATCCGAGCGCTGCGGGCCAGCGGTCATGTCGTCGGCTACATCGGCGATGGCATCAACGACGGGCCGGCGCTCCACGCTGCCGACGTCGGCATCTCCGTGCAGGGGGCGGCCGACGTCGCCAAGGGCGCTGCCGACATCGTGCTCCTCGAACACAGCCTGCGCACGCTCGAAGACGGCGTGCGCGAGGGTCGACGGACGTTCGCCAACACCATCAAGTACGTCCTGATGGCGACCAGCGCGAACTTCGGCAACATGTTCAGCATGGCAGGTGCAGCCTTGTGGCTGCCGTTCCTGCCCCTCCTCCCGAAGCAGATCCTGCTCGCGAACCTGCTGACCGACGTCCCCGAGCTGACGATCGCGACCGATCGTGTGGACGACGAGTGGATTGCCCGTCCTCACCGCTGGGACGTCGAGGCGATCCGTCGCTTCATGATCGTGTTCGGCATCCTGAGCTCGGTCTTCGACTACGCGACCTTCGCGGTGCTCGTCTGGGGCATGCACGCCAACGCCGACGAGTTCAGGACCGGCTGGTTCGTCGAATCGCTGGCCTCGGCGACGCTGATCGTGCTGATCGTGCGCACCAGACACCCCGTGCTCACCCGCCTTCCGTCGCAGCCGCTGTTGCTCTCGACTCTCGCGGTCCTCGGCCTGTCGCTGGTCCTGCCGTTCTCGCCGGTCGCAGGCCTGTTCGGCTTCGTGCCGCTCCCCGCTTCCTTCATGTTGTCGATGGCCGCGATCGTCGCCGCGTACGCCGCGGCGGCCGAGGTCGTCAAGCGGGCGTTCTACCGGCGGTTCGCGAGGTCGTGATGACGCTCGAACCTGCCTTGCTGCTGCTCGTCGGCGGGTCGGTGCTGGCCGGCGCGCTGGGCTCGTTGACCGGGCTCGGCGGTGGCGTGCTGCTCGTCCCGATGCTCACGCTCGGATTCGGCGTCGACATCCGCTACGCCGCCGGGGCGTCGCTGGTCTCGGTGATCGCGACGTCGTCTGGTGCTGCAGCCACGTACGTCAAGGAGGGATACAGCAACATCCGGGTGGCGATGGTGCTCGAGCTCGCGACGACGACCGGCGCCATGGCCGGGGCGACTCTCGCGCTCCTGCTGGCGCCTTCGCTCGTGGCTACGCTCTTCGGCGTCGTGCCGCTGCTCTCCGCGCTGCCGTTCGACCCTGCACCGGCCACGATCGTCGACGGCCCGTCGGACAAGCTGTCCAGGCTCCTGCGCCTCGACGGCTCCTACCCCTCGGCGGCCGGGTCCGTGCATTACCGCGTCCGACGCATTCCGGCCGGGTTCCTCGTCATGGCGATCGCAGGCGCGCTGTCGGGCCTCCTCGGCATCGGCTCCGGGGCACTGAAGGTGCTGGCCCTGGATCGACTCATGGGGTTGCCCTTCAAGGTGTCCACGACCACGAGCAACTTCATGATCGGGGTCACCGCCGCGGCCAGCGCCGGCGTCTACCTGCGACGTGGCTACATCGACCCGTTCATCGCCGCTCCCGTTCTGGTCGGCGTGCTCGCTGGCGCATGGGCCGGAGCGCAGATCCTCACGAAGGCGCGACCCGCCCGACTGCGGTCGGTGTTCCGCGTCGTCCTCGTGCTCCTGGGACTGCAGATGATCCTCGGCGCCGCGGGGGTCATCCCGTGACGGCGTCGGGTGGGTCGACACGTCGTGCCGAGCAGGCGATGGCTGCGCTGCTCCGGGCGGGCGTCCTGGTGGCCGCGACCCTGGCCCTCGTCGGAGGCACGCTGACGCTGCACGCCGGCCAGTTCCACAGTCCCGTGCTGGACCACGTGTTCCGCGGCCAGCCGCGGGCCCTGCGATCGGTGAGCGCCGTTCTCGCGGGCGCGTCGCAAGGCGAGGGGCCGAGCATGATGATGCTCGGCGTGCTCGTCCTGATTGCCACGCCCGTCGTGCGCGTGGCGGCGTCGGTCGCGTTGTTCGTGGCCGAGCGAGACCCCGTCTTCATCGGAACGACGCTCGCGGTGCTCGGCGTCCTCCTGGTCGGCCTCATCGGCTAGGCGGGCTGCCGGACCCTGCCAGGGCCACCCGCACGAAGCGGCGCTCGAGCCGCGAGGGTCGGGCCCCGCCGACCGGGCCCGGCAGTCCACACACCGCAGGAGGCTCGCTCGCCCTTGACCTCTCGCAGGGCGCCGTGCCGACGCGCGGCCACCGACCAACCGGCGTGCGTCCCTGGACGCACTGAGACCCGAATGCACCGGTCGTGGCGTGCCACCACACCGCGCACCGGCGGCACCTCCGGCGCGCGGCGCGTTTCCGGAGCGAATGCATCTCCCGTGACGCGGCACGGCGGGTGCACCACAGGGCGTCGGAGGTATCACGCACATGTCCACTCGATTCCTGTTGACCGCTCTGGCTGTACTGACCCTGTCGGGGGTCGCGCACGCCGAGACGCACTCCGATTTCAACAAGCAAGTCGACCTGTCCTCGATGAAGACGTTCGAGTTCAAGGCGCAGCGACGGTTCTCGAAGGACCCGGTGGCCGACAACCCGATCTGGGCCGACCAACTGCGCATGGCCATCCGCAGCGACTTCGCCGCGCACGGCATCAAGGAGGTCAGCGGAGGGAACCCGGACTTCTTCGTGGCGTTCTATGTCGGCCTCAAGGATCGCTACGACGTCCGCTACGTCGACTACGGCTTCCCGCTGTGGCACCGAGGCCTGCGCGGGGCGTGGGGATGGCCGCCCGCCTACGACACGTGGGCGGTGCCCTACACCCAGTCGACGCTGATCATCGACGTCATCGACGCCCGCACCAACCAGTTGGTGTGGCGCGGCTATGACAAGGACGCGATCGACCTCAAGAAGACCGAGAAGGACTTCGGCAAGGCCGTCGAGAGCGTCCTGAAGCGCTTCTACCGGGACAGCCGTCAGTCGTCGTAACCATCCATCCGCATCGAAGGAGAATCACCATGACACGTCGAGACCTCGCATGTTCCATCGCCACTGCCGTCGTGGCGCTGACCGTCTGCGCCGGCGCCCAGGCGCAGCCCAGCGATCGCCAGACCTTCCTCACGTTCAGCGGCCCTGTCGAAGTGCCCGGGCGCGTGCTGCCGGCGGGCAAGTACGAGTTCCGCCTCGTCGACGACGAGTCGAGCCGCGACATCGTGCAGATCCGCAGCGGCAACCGGGTCATCGGCACGTACCTCACGGTGCCGACCGACACCCTGAAGACGCCCGACAAGTCGTTCGTCACGTTCGAGAAGCCCGTCGCCGGGTCGCCGCTGGCGATTCGTGCGTGGTTCTACCCGGGCGATACCGTCGGGCAGGAGTTCGTGTACCCCAAGCGCCATGCGGTGGCGATCGCCAAGGCCGCGCAGCAGCCGGTCAAGGTGACGACCGACGCGATGGCGCCGCACATGAGCGCCGAGGAGCCGGCCGCGCAGCAGCAGGCGGTGGCCGCCCTGAAGGCTGCGCCGATTCAGGTTGCACGACCACAGGGTGACGATGTCGAGATCGTGGAGATGGCGCTCGTCGAGCTGCCCAGGACGGCGAGCACGCTGCCACTGCGCCTTCTCGTCGGGATCGCACTGATGGGCCTCGGGTTCGTCGTCGTCGGCCAGCGACGCGTCACGATCGGCGCGTAAGTCATGGAGCGCACCGATCGGCACGGGCACGCCGCCAGCCTCGGGTGGACGCTCGTGGCGATCGGTGTCTGCCTGACGGCGACGGCTGGCGCCACCTACTGGGACATGTGGGCGTTCCAGCAGGCGATGCGCCAGGTCGTCGCCAGGGAACACCGGGCGTCGACGTCGGCGGGCGAAGAGGCAACCGCGGGGCACATCGGGTTCCCGTGGATCCTGTCCGTCCCTCGGCTCGACCTGTCGGTCAGCGTCCTCGAGGGCACGGCGCCGGAGACACTGCAGGTGGCCGCCGGTCACATCCTCGGCACGGCGCGTCCGGGGTCACCCGGGACCACCGGCATCGCCGCCCACCGGGACACGCTCTTCCGGCCGCTGCGACGGATTCGCGCCGGGGATGCGCTGGAGATCCGGACGGCCGGACGTCGTTTCGGCTACGTTGTCACCAGCACCACGGTCGTCGCCCCCGGAGACACGCGGGTCCTCGCGTCG
This sequence comes from Luteitalea sp. TBR-22, assembly GCF_016865485.1. NCBI lineage: Bacteria > Pseudomonadati > Acidobacteriota > Vicinamibacteria > Vicinamibacterales > Vicinamibacteraceae > Luteitalea > Luteitalea sp. TBR-22. Next base: position 5,133,171 of record NZ_AP024452.1, read on the forward strand.
AGCTCCGAGGAACGCGTGGTCCTGGTCACCTGTTACCCGTTCTGGTTCGTCGGTGCGGCGCCCCACCGCTTCGTGGTGTTCGCCCGACGCGTCGAGTCACCGGTACGGCCGCCGGCACCAGGCCTTCGCCCGGAGGAACGATGAACATGCGCGTCACCACGAGTCGCTGCTGCATCGCCATGACGATCGCCTGGCTCGCGACGTCGGGCGGGCCGGAGGTCGGGGCGCAGGCGACCGAGACCATCATGTTGCGCGGCCGCGCCCAGACGCTGCATCTCTACGGCCGGCGCGGCGCCCCACCGGTCATCGTGTCGAGCGGCGACGGGGGATGGATCCACCTGGGACCGCAGGTGGCGGAGTTCCTTGCCAGCCGGGGCTTCTTCGTCATCGGCGTCGACGTCAAGGCGTACCTCGAGAGCTTCACCACCGGCGAGGCGACCCTGCGCCCCGAGGACGAACCCGGCGACTACAGGGTCCTGGCCCAGCATGCGGCACGGGGCGCCAGCGAGCGGCCGATTCTCGTCGGTGTCTCGGAAGGTGCAGGTCTCTCCGTTCTGGCAGCGACCGACCCGGCGACCAAGGCAGTCATCGGCGGCGTGATCGGCCTGGGGCTGCCCGACCTGAGCGAACTCGGCTGGCGTTGGCGTGACAGCCTGATCTACCTCACGCACACGACGCCCAACGAGCCGACCTTCAGCGCGACCAGCGTGATCGCCCGGGTCAGCCCTCTTCCTGTGGCGGTGATCCATTCGACGCGTGACGAGTTCGTGCCCCTGGCCGAAGCGCAACGGATCGTCGGGGCGGCCGCGGAGCCCAAGCGCTTCTGGGTGGTGACGGCATCGGACCACCGCTTCAGCGACAATCGGCCCGAGTTCGAGCGCCGGCTCGTCGAGGCGATCGAGTGGGTGCGGATCCATGCCCCGAAGTGACCCGATGGTGTCCGACAGAATGCGCCGCGCGGCGCCGATCGCCGTCAGCCTGGTGCTCCTCCTGGCTGCGCTGGACGTGCTGCGGCTCGAGCTGCGCATGCTGGCCTGGCACGACGTGTCGGCCGCCGTGCGCAACGTGCCTCCGTCGCGACTCGGGCTCGCCGTGCTGCTCACAGCCCTGAACTACCTGGCGCTCACGGGGTACGACGTGCTGGCGTTTGCGTACATCGGGAAGAGGCGACCCACACGACACATCGCAGCGGTCTCGTTCCTGGCCTACGCAGTGTCGAACAGCCTCGGTCTCGCGATGCTGTCCGGTGCCTCGGTGCGGTACCGCTTCTACACCCGGTGGGGAGTGACCGCCGAAGAACTCGGTCGCATCGTCTTCTCGTACTCGGTGACGTTCTGGCTCGGGCTGCTGGCGATGGGAGGCGTCAGCCTCATCGCGACGCGACTCCCGGCCGAGGTGCCGTGGGTAGGAGGGCATGCCTTGGCACCGGTGGGCTGCGTGCTGGCCCTGCTGCCGGTGTCGTACGTGATCGCGGCGGTGCGTCGACGCAGGCCACTGAGGGTGTGGCGGCTGCAGGTGACCCTGCCGTCGCCGCGTCTGGCGCTTGCGCAGCTCGGACTCTCGATGCTCGAGTGGACGCTGGCCGGGACCGTGCTGTACGTCCTGCTGCCCGCGGGAAGCATCCCGTTCCTTCCGTTTCTCGGCCTGTTCCTGGCGGCCGTCCTGGTCGGGATGGTGAGCCACGTCCCGGGCGGCCTCGGCGTGTTCGAGGGACTGATGGTGTTGCTGACCCGGCCGTACCTGCCATCCGCAGCGCTGCTGCCGTCGCTCGTGGCGTTCCGGGCTGTCTACTACCTGCTGCCGCTGTCGATTGCTCTGGTCGGCCTGGTGGTCGACGAGGCCCGGCAGCGGCGGGGCCAGGTGGCCCGGCTCGGCAAGGCGGCGGGACGCGTGACGGTCCGGCTCACCCCGGCGGTCCTGGCGGTGTTCACCTTCGCCGCCGGGCTGATGCTGCTCCTTTCCGGGGCGACGCCCACCGCTCCGGGACGGCTGCAACTGCTCCACCAGTACCTGCCTCTGTCGATCATCGAGGCCTCCCACTTCGTCGGCAGTCTCGTGGGCGCCGGTCTGGTCGTTCTGGCGCAGGGCGTGGCGCGACGCCTCGACGCGGCGTATTACGCGGTGGCGCTGGCGATCGTCACGGGCATGGTGACGTCGCTCCTCAAGGGGTTCGGCTACGAGGAGGCGGCGCTGCTGCTGCTCGTGCTGGCGCTGCTGCGGGTGGCTCGCCCGGCCTTCGACCGCCCGGCCTCGTTCTTCGACACGCGCTTCTCTCCGCCCTGGATCGCCGCCGTGGTCGGTGCCGTCGGTGCGTCCGTGTGGTTGGGCCTCTTTGCGTTCGACCACGTGGATTACTCGCACGAACTCTGGTGGCAGTTCGAACTGCAGGGCGGCGCGCCGAGATTCCTGCGCGCGTCGGTCGGCGCCGCGGTCGTGATTGCGCTGGTCGCCCTGCGGCACCTCACGTCGCGGGCGCCGTACGCGGCCCCGCCGGCTACCGATGCCGATCTGATCGACGCCGACCGGGTCATCGCCGCGCAGTCGGCAACCTCGGCCTTCCTCGCGCTCCTGGGAGACAAGTCGCTGATGTTCAACGACACGCGGAGCGCCTTCATCATGTACGCGGTGCAGGGGCGCACCTGGGTGGCTTTCGGCGACCCCGTAGGCCCGCCGTCGGAGGCCCCGGCGCTCATCCACCGGTTCCTCGATCGATGCGCCGACTTCGGGGGCGTGCCCGTCTTCTACGAGATCGGCAAGACGCGCCTGCACATGTACGTCGACCTCGGGCTCGGCTTCGTGAAACTCGGAGAAGAAGGCTGCGTCGACCTCGCGCGGTTCTCGCTCGAAGGCGGCCGTGCTGCGAAACACCGGCAGGCGCTGCGCCGGCTCGAGAAGGCAGGTGCCGCCTTCCGCATCGTGGAGTCGCCGGACGTCGCTTCGGTGATCGACCAGCTACGCGCGGTCTCCGACGATTGGCTGGCCGCGAAGGCGGGCGCCGAGAAGGGATTCTCGCTGGGCTTCTTCGATCCCCGCTACCTGCGTCGCTTCCCGATCGCCGTGGTCGAGCGCGACGGCCGCATCCTCGCCTTCGCCAACCTGCTGCCGGGCGCCGATCGGCAGGAGCTGTCGATCGATCTCATGCGCTACCACCGGGATGCACCGACCGGCGTGATGGAGGCGCTGTTGGTGCACCTCCTGGTGTGGGGGCGCGCGCATGGCTACCGTCGCTTCATGCTGGGGATGGCTCCGCTCTCCGGCGTCGAGGCCTCGCCCATCGGGCCGTTGTGGCACCGATTCGGGGCCTTCGTGTACGAGCACGGGGAGGCGGCCTACCACTTCCAGGGTCTGCGCGCCTACAAGGAGAAGTTCGATCCGGTATGGGAGCCACGGTACCTCGCCTACCCCGGCGGCTTCCGGCTGGCGCGCATCCTCGCGGACGTGTCCGCGCTGATCGCCGGCGGATACCGGCACATCTTCGGCAAGTGACCATGCAGGCGTGGACCGACACCGCATCCGGATTGGCCCGCGTGGCCATCGTCCCGGCCGCCGTCGGGTGGGCGACTGGCGCGGCCCTCACGTGCTACGTCGTGACGGGACTGCTCGAGGCGATGGCCATCCGGATCCTCCGACCAACGGCGCTGGAGCTCGATTGGATCAGCGATGTCCTGCCGTCGGCGGCGCTCGGCCTGTCGGTCCATCTCTGGTTGCACCTCCGCGCCACCCGAGTCGCCCTGACGGATCGGGAGCGTGCCCAGTTGGTGGTGGATACGCAGTTGGCGCTGGCCGCGGAGATGCAGCGCCGGTTGCTGTCCCCGGTTCCCGAGCCGGACGACGGACTGGAGTGGGCGGTCACCCTTACGTCGGCCAACACGATCGGCGGCGATTTCTACGACGTCATCGAACTCGACCCGCATGTGCGCCTGCTGCTCGTCGCGGACGTCTCGGGGAAGGGGATCGCCGCAGCCATGGCCCTCACGCTGGTGCGCTCGACGTTCCGGCGCCTCGCCAAAGAAGCGCACGACCCGGCGCAGCTTGCCGAGAGGTTCTCCGCCGCTCTGCACGACGAGTGGCATGGCACGCCGTACGTTACGGCCATCGTGGCCCGGTTCGATCTCGTGTCGCGCAGCGTGACCTACACCAATGCCGGCCACCCGCCGGCGCTCCTCGTGCGTGGGCACCACGCCAGCAGGCTCTCGCACGGCGGACCTCCTCTCGGCCTGCTTCGCGACGCGGCGTTCGCTCAGCAGCGTCTCGCGATCGCACCGGACGACCTGTTCGTCCTCGTGACCGATGGCGTCTCGGAGGCGCTCGAGGAGCCCGGCCGCCCCTGGAGCGCCGCGATCCTCGACGTGCTCGGAAGCGACACGGCCCAGCCTGCAGCAGCCGTCTGCGCTGCGGTGGCCACCCTCGCCGCGCACGGCAGCGGCCCTGCCGAAGTCGAGGACTGGAACGACGACCGGACGGTGGTCGTCGTGCGGGTGACACCAGGGCCGACGGCGCATGCAACGGGTTCGACGATGAAGGAGGACACATCGGTGTCTCCCTCTGGGGCACCGCTGACCGCGTGACGGCCTGCGCCGCGCCAAGCCGCGCCGCCGCACCGCGTCGCAGGCGACATGCCCAGCATGTGGACACCGACCACCCCGGCGGCTCGCGACACGACACTCGCGCGCGACGGTCGCGGCGGCACAAGCCCTGACCACTCGAAGCGACACGAACCGCAGCGGGCCACCGCGAGCCGATCACGGTCGGCCCGGGCACGACGCCGTGAACGGTGGAAGAATGAGCCGTGACCAAGACGCTGCTCCTGCTGCTCGGAACCCTCACCCTCGTTTCCTGTCGCGCGGCGGAGAAGCCGCGCATCGCCATCGCCGGCCTGGCGATCGAGTCGAGCACCTTCTCCCCGGCGACGACCGACGAAGCGGCCTTCCACGCCAGCACCGGGCAGGCCATCCTCGACACCTACCCCTTCTTCTCTGGGCCGGCATCGCTGCGCGACCGCGCGGTGTGGCTGGGCACGGTGCAGGGACACGCGCTGCCAGGCGGCGCGGTGACCCGCGAGGCCTATGAATCCCTGATGCGCAAGACGCTCGACGGCTTGCGCGCGCAGCTGCCGCTCGACGGGCTGTTCTTCGACATCCACGGCGCCATGAGCGTCGTCGGCCTCGACGACCCCGAAGGCGACATGATCGCGAGGATCCGGGAGGTGGTGGGCCCGAAGACGCTCATCTCGACGTCGATGGACCTGCACGGCAACGTGTCGTGGCGACTGGCGGCCGAGTCCGACCTGATCACCTGCTTCCGCATGGCGCCGCACGAGGACGAGGTGGCCTCCAAGCAGCGCGCCATCGAGAACCTGCTCACGCGCCTCGAGAGCGGCAAGGGTCGGCCCGCGTACAAGGCGTACATCGCGATCCCCGTGCTCCTGCCGGGCGAGAAGACCAGCACGCGGATCGAGCCGGCCAAGAGCATCTACGCCGCCATCCCGGCCATCACGGCGCGCCCCGGCATCATCGACGCCGCGATCTGGATCGGCTACGCCTGGGCCGACGAACCCCGCAACCATGCCGCCGTGATGGTGACCGGCGACGACGAGGCCGCGGTCAAGACGGCGGCGGAGAGCCTCGCCGCCAGCTTCTGGCAAGCGCGCACGAAGTTCGAGTTCGTCGCGCCGACGCTGTCGTACGAGGCCGCGATGGACCGCGCGCTGAAGAGCGACAAGCATCCCTTCTTCCTCAGCGACATGGGCGACAACCCGACGGCGGGCGGCGCCGGCGACGTCACCTGGACGCTGACGCGCATCCTCGAGCGCCCCGAGTTCCAGCGGCCCGACGGTCCCTCCCTGATCTACGCCTCGCTTCCCGGGCCGGAACTGGTGGCGCAGGCCGTCAAGGCCGGCATCGGCGGCAAGGTGTCGGGCACCGCTGGGGCGGCCGTCGACAGTCGCTATGCGCCGCCCGTACGCATCGAGGGAACCGTGACCGCCATCCGCCAGGGCGACAAGGACGCCAAGACCGAGGTGGTGATCAGGACCGGCAGTGTCAGCGTGATCGTGACCGCGCTGCGGAAGCCGTATCACTACGAAGCCGACTTCACGCAGCTCGGGCTCGCCCCGCGCAAGGCCGACATCGTCGTGGTGAAGATCGGCTACCTGCAGCCCGAGCTGTACGACATGCAGGCGGACTGGGTGATGGCCCTCACGCCCGGCGGCGTCGACCAGGACCTCGAGCGCCTGCCCTACAAGCGCATCACGCGGCCCATGTATCCGCTCGACAAGGACATGAAGGAGCCGGACCTGTCGGCCAGGTGGGTGCCGACCTCTGACCGTTACAAGTGACGCGTCGGCCACTCGAGGGCGTAGCCGTCGCCCTTGGGCGACGGTCAACGGTCCGTCCCCTGCGCGTCGGCCAAGGCCGACGCCTACACCTCTGCGACGTTGGGTGTAGCCGTCGCCCTTGGGCGACGGACTGCGTTCCGCCCTCAGCTCTCCCGCGTGTGGTGCAGCAGCAGGTCGAGCGCGTCCTGCATCGAGCCGGCGCGCGTGACCTCGCCGGCGTTGATGAACAGGATCTCGTCGGCGTTGGCGATGGTGTTCAGGCGATGCGCGATGATCACCCGTGTCGTCGACGACGGCAGGTCACGCAGGATGCGCTCGAGCAGCTGCTCGGTGACCGTGTCGATGTTGGCGGTCGCCTCGTCCAGAATCAGCAGATCCGGCTCGCGCAGCACGGCGCGCATGAACGCGACGATCTGCTTCTGCCCGAGGCTCAGGCCCTGCCCGGCCGACGTGACCGGTGTCGCCAGCCCCTCGGGAAAGCGCTCGAGCAGTGCGTCGAGGTGCGTCGCGCCGATGCGTGCCGCGAGATCCTCGTCCGAGAGCTTCAGCAGTCCCTCGTGGCCATACACGAGGTTGTCTCGCACCGTCCCCGTGAAGAGGAACGGCTCCTGCAGGATGAAGCCGATGCGCGCCGCGCGCTCGGCGGCACTCACGCTGCGAATGTCGCGTCCATCGAGCAGGACACGACCGCCGGTCGGGTCGTACAGGCGGGCCATCAGGAGGGCGGTCGTGGTCTTGCCGCCCCCGGTCGGTCCCACCAGGGCGTACGTCCGTCCACGCTGGAACTCGAAGCTCACGTCGCGCAGGACCGGAGCGCCCCCGCCGTAGCCGAACGTCACGTGCTCGAACGCGAGCAGGGGGCCGGACACCGCCTCGACTGCCGGCGCCTGCGGCATGTTGCTGTCCAGCGAGAGGACGGCGGAGATCCGGTCGAGGCTGGCGAGCGCGAGCTGGAACGACGACCAGAGCGCCGCCAGCTGGCGTAGCGGCATGTAGAAGCTGTTCACGTACAGCAGGAACCCGATCAGCAGGCCGACGGTGAACCGTCCGGCGGAGATCAGGTGAAACCCGTACGCGATGACCACGATCTGCGCCACGTGCAGCGCGAGACCGTAGAGCGGCAGGAGCACGGTGTTGGCGATGCCCGCGGCCACCGACGCCCTGAAGTTGCGGTCGTTGGCGACCGCGAACTGCTGCTCGAAGTAGTCGACGCGGTTGAACGCGAGGATGACGCGGAAGTTGCTGACGCTCTCCTGCACCTCGCCGCTCAGCGCACCGAGGGCCTGCAGGCTGCCGAGGTTCTTTCGCTGCATCCAGCCGGCCGTGAGGCGGGTGATCGCCAGGACCGCCGCGGCCGGCGCAAGCGCCGCCAGTCCCAGCCGCGGATTGAGTGACAGCAGGAACAGTCCGGCGCCGATCATCACGATCACGTTGGCCGCGAACTGGACGAGCGCCTGCGAGAAGAACTGGTTCAGCTTGTCGGTGTCGTTGTTGATCCGCGAGATCAGGTCGCCGGCCTTGTTCTCGTTGAAGAACTCGAGCGGCAGGCTCTGGAGCTTCGTGAACAGCGTGTTCCGCAGGTTGAACAGCACGAACCGCCCGACGCGCCCCATCTGCTGCGCCTGGACGTAGGTGGCGACCAGGCCCGTCAGGTAGGCCACCAGCAGCAGCGCCGCCGAGGTCAGCACCCCGTGGAAGTCGCCGCTCCTGATCGACCGGTCGACGGTGCGGCCGATGATCATCGGCCCGAGCAGACCCATGATCGCGCCGACGACCGTCGCGGCGAAGGCGACGACGAGACGACGATGCTGATCGGCGAGCACCGGCGCGAGGCGAGCCAGCGCGCCGAGAATCGACGGGCTGGCGATCGCCTGCGCGGTGCTAAGCCTGTACGGATTCGTAATGGCTGGTGCTTCGCTGGGACTCATGAATCTGCACGTACTCCGGACAGCTCGCCAGCAGTTCCTGGTGCGTCCCCGTGGCGAGCACTTCCCCTTCCATCAGCAGCACGATCTGCTCGTAGTCCTCGACCGGCGCGATCTTCTGCGTCACCGACACGAGCGTCAGGCCGGGGTACAGCCGGCGCACGTTGTCGAGAATCATGCGCTCGGTCCTGACGTCCACCCGCGCCGTGAAGTCGTCGAGCAGCAGCACGCGCGGGTTCAGCGCCAGCGCCCGCGCCAGCATGATGCGCTGCTGCTGTCCGCCAGACAGGCTGCTGCCACGCTCGGCGACGACCGTGTCGAGGCCGTCCGGCAGGGAGCGGACGAACTCGCTGAGCTCGGCCGCGGCGATCGCCTGCTCGAGGTCGGTGTCGCTGACGGTCTTGCTGAAGCCGATGTTCTCGCGCAGCGTCAGGTTGAACATCGTGGTGTCCTGGAAGACCAGCGCCACCTGCTGGTGCAGCGTCCTCCTGTCGTACTCCTCGATGTTCCGGCCGTCGTAGGTCACGGTGCCGGCGGAGGGCGCGATCAGTCCCGTGAGCAGGTAGAGCAACTGCGTCTTGCCTGCCGCCGTCGGGCCGATGATGGCGGTGCGTGTGCCGGGCTGCACGCGCAGGGACACGTCCCTCAGCGCCGGCTTCTCGCCGAACATCAGCGTCACCCGGTCCAGCGCGATATCGCCGCGCAGGTTCGCGACCACCCCACCCCGGGCCGCCGGCGGCGGCGCCGCGAGCACCGCGCCGATCCGGCCGTACGACGCGCTCGATTGCGCGATCACGTTGCTCATGAAGCCGATCATGATGACGGGGAAGATCAGGATCGCGAGGTAGCTGTTGAAGGCGGTGAACTCGCCCAGCGTCATCGATCCGCCGATCACGAACCGTCCGCCGATGATCAGGATGGCCAGCGTCGCGAAGTTGGTGCAGAACATGATCATCGGAATCAGCCAGGCGAACAGGCGCAGGATGCGCAGGCTGATGTCGCGCGCGTCGGTGTTGGCGGCGAGGAACCGATCGTACTCGTACTGCTGCGAGTCGAGCAGCCGGACCAGCGCCGCGCCGAGGATGCTCTCGTTGATGACCTTGTTGAGCACGTCGACGGCGCCCTGCGCCCGCGTGAAGAGCGCCCGGACCCGCTTGAGTACCGCCTGGAAGGTGATGCCGATCACCGGCAGCACCGCCAGCACCACGAGGCCGAGCTTCCAGTTGATCGAAAGGAGCAGCGCGCTCGCGCCGAGGATGAGGAACACCGAGGCGACGATCGTGCCCACCGCCTGGGCGACGAACAGCTTGACCGCGTCGACGTCGGAGGTCAGGTTGGTCAGCAGCGTTGCGGTGGTCACCTGCTGGATGTAGCCGAGTGACTGCTTCGCAAGCGTGGACGCGATCTTCGTGCGCAGGTCGCGCGCGACCCGCTCGGCGGCCACGGTCTGGGCGATGTTCTGCAGGTACGAAAAGACGAACACGCCGATCGCGACGAGGGCGAACTCGAGGAGGAGCGCATTCGGCACGTGGCGACTGGCCGCGAAGGTGTCGATGGCGCGCGACAGCAGCGTCGGGACCGCCAGGCTGAGCGCGTTGCCGGCGATCGTCAGGCACACGATCCCCGCGACCAGGGGGCGATACGGCGTGAGCAGCGAGGTGAGCGTCGGTCCGGCCGGCCGGGCGGAGATCGTCCCGGCGTCGGCGGCCGCGCGGGTCGTGTCGGCCACGGGCTGGCTAGTTTCTCATACCGGCCGATGGGCGTGGAGCGGGCATCACCCACTCCACGCCAGGCACGATCAGCGAGGCGCCGTGGCGCTCGAGGCCTTCCCCGCCGTGGGCCGCGCCGCATCCATCGTCCCCGTGAGCGGCACGCCCATCGCGCCGACCGGGATGTACACGGTCGTGTGGTTCGGCGAGTTGACCATCAGCTTCTGCGCCTCGATCGCCTCGTGCTGTACGTACAGCGACGTGAGCTGGCCGCGGATGATCTGCATCGACGCGGCGATGCCCGTTGCCTGGATCTCCCGCTTGGTCCGCTCCTTGCGCTCGATGGCGATCTCGGTGTCCTTCCGCTCGAGCTCCTGCGTGGCGGCCAGCTTGCGCGCCACCGCATCAGCCACTTCGGCCGGGTACTGCACGTTGCCGACGACGACGCTGCTGATGATGAAGGGGCTGGTCGCGGCATAGGCCCGGATGCGCTGCAGCACCGCCTCGCCGATCGGGATGAGGTCGTCCTTGACGCGCAGGCCCTCGCGCCGCTGCACCTCGTCGCGCGCGAAGGTCCGCAGCGGCTCGCGCACGAAATGCCCGTACGCGACCTTCACGATCGCGTCAGGCGACCGTTCCATCGCGCCGTCGGCGACGGTGGTGCTGAACCGCTCCATGAAGAGCGGCACGCGCGCCTGGTCGACACGCCACACCGTGTGCACGGCAAACGAGATCTTCAGGTTGTCGCGACTGAGGACGGAGTCGTCTCCCGCGAACGTCTCGGTGTACGTGTAGGGCGTCACGCTGACGTTGGTGACGTCGAGCAGCCACTGGCGCCCGGGCGACGTCGGCCCACGCTGCACGCCGTAGAAGCGCGACTGTCCGAACACCGCACCCTTCGTGAGGTAGCCGACGTACCCGGCAGGCGTGTACGGGTTGTTCGAGCCGGCGAGCCACACGCCGACGAGGAGCGCGATGGCGACGCCGACGAGGGGAATGGTCGAGGACGCGAGGGTGCGGAGAGACGCGACGACGCGCTCCCCGTGCAGGCGATGCAACACGGTGACTCCACACGCCGACGAGGTTAGCTGACGGGCTCGAGCCTGGAGTTGCTCTATCCGCATCGCTCCGAAGAGCTCCGCGGAATTCGCCCCGGTGCGCGGGAATTCGCGCCTTGGGTCCCCCGTGACGTCCACTGGACGTCTTTGGCGTTTTCCCGAACATACGCCTCGCCGATACGGCCGTCAAATGCCCGGCGGCGCGCCGGCGCGGACCGATGCCGCACCGGCTGCCGCCTCTGCTCGCCCGTGCGGCGATAGAATCCCGGCTCGACAAGGAGCCTTCATGAGCCAGGTCTCGAGACGCACGTTCCTCTCCACCACCGCCGCCGGCGCCGGCCTCACCATCGTGCCGCGGCGCGTGCTGGGTCGCGGCTTCCAGGCCCCGAGCGACACCGTCAACATCGCGACCGTCGGCTTCGGCGGTATGGGCGGCGGCAATACCCGCCGCCTCATGACCCAGAACATCGTCGCGATCTGCGACGTCGACGACGTGCTCGTGGATGCCCAGCTGAAGCGCATGACCGAGGACGCCGCCAGTGCAACGCCGGCTGCGTCGACGCCACAGCCGATCTCGAAAGCCCAGGCGGCTGCGAACGCACGGCGGCCACCGGTCGACAACCAGGCTGCCCTGCGACGCTTCACGAGCGAGCAGCTCCCGCGCCTGAAGCGGTACCGCGACTACCGCGAGCTGCTCGACAGGCAGAAGGACCTCGACGCCATCGTCGTCGCCACGCCCGACCACATGCACGCGCTGATCGCGCTGGCGGCAATGGACCTCGGCAAGCACGTGTACGTACAGAAGCCCCTGTGCTGGTCGGTCGAGGAGGCACGCGCCCTGGCCCGCAAGGCGAAGGCGATGCCCCGCGTCGTGACGCAGATGGGCAACCAGGGCCACTCCAGCGACGGATCGCGCACCGGTTACGAGTACATCCGCGGCGGGGCGATCGGCGACGTGCGCGAGGTGCACGTGTGGACGAACCGTCCGTATGGCTACTGGCCGCAGGGCATCCCGCGCCCCGCGCCCATCCAGCCCGAGACCGGTCCGCGACCGCTGCGCTACCCCTCCGCACGCGCCACCGCCCTGACGGCCGACGCGCTCTACCGCGAGGCGGGGCCGGTGCCGTCGACGCTCTCGTGGGACCTGTTCCTCGGGGGCGCGCCGATGGTGGAGTACAACCCGCTCTACCACCCGCGCAACTGGCGGGGCTGGGTCGACTGGGGTCAGGGCGCGATCGGCGACATGGGCGCGCACCTGATCGATCACCCATTCCGATCGCTGGACCTCGGCATGCCGACCGTGATCGAGACGGTGTCGACGCCGTTCAACGGCGCCTGCTATCCCACGGCCTCGATGACCCACTACCAGTTCGCGGCGCGTGGCAGCATGCCGGCCGTGAAGCTCACCTGGTACGACGGCGGCCTCACGCCGCGGCGCCCGGAGGAACTCGGCGACGAGATGCTGAACGGCGAGGGCGGCATCATCTACGTCGGCACGAAGGGCAAGATGATCCAGCTCACCTACGGCCACGAGCCGCGACTGCTGCCGAAGTCGTTGCACGAGAAGACCGGCGAGCCGAAGGCGCTGCTGCCGCGCGTCGCGCACGGGCAGGACGAGCACGAGATGAACTGGGTCGAGGCGATCCAGGGCAAGGCCCAGATCTCGTGCCCGTTCGAGTACGCGGCGCGCCTCACCGAGGTGATGCTGCTCGGCGTCGTCTCGCTGCGCGCCGGCCAGAAGACGCCCGGCGACAGCAGGATCCACTACGACGCGGCCAACATGCGCGTGACCAACACCATCAAGGGCCCGAACGGGATCGTGACCGATCCGAACGAGTTCCTGCGGCGCGAGTACCGCGCGCCCTGGCGGCTGGCTTAGGAGTCGAACGCGTCACGGCCGCGCGCTGCAGGGCCGGGTGCGCGGAGATTCGCGCCTTGGGTCCCCCGTGACGTCCTCTGGACGTCTTTGGCGTCTTCTCGAACATACGCCTGCCGGGGACGGTCGCCATCTCGACCCACACCGCGACGTCGCGGCAGCCGTGCCGCTCCCGCTGCTCAACCTGCTGGCCGCCGTCTTCGCCTGACGCCCCCGCCTCGGGCCCAATGCGCCTCGCTGCCGGCGCTTCCCGTTCCAGCGCTCGAGCGATTACCTCGAGGAGACGCCAGGCCTGCACATCCAGGACGAGTTGCCACGTCCCGTGCCGCCCCGGGTGCCGAGCCGTCAGCTTGACAGCGCGAAATCGATCAGTATTATGATGATCAGACTTCTGAACATCATGACACGCGCCCGGAAGGCCTCCACGCCGAAGGTGGGAGCAGATGCCGCGCTCTCGCCGATCGCACTCGGTCGACGCTTCTATCAGATCGCCGTCGCGCGAACGGCAGAAGTGAACGAGCCGCATGGCCTGCGGCCGCTGGAGTTCGGCGTGCTCGTGCGCCTGCACGACACACCCGGGCTCGACCAGAACTCCCTTGCCGAACGCATGGCGCTCGACCGCACGACGGCGGGGGCGATGGTGCAGCACCTCGAGGAACTCGGGCTGGTCGAGCGTACGGTCAACGGTCGCGATCGGCGGGCCCGTGTGCTCCGCCTGAGTCCGGCCGGCCGGGCACTGCACGATCGACAGCGCCCTGCGGCGGTCGCCGCGCAGCTCAGGATGCTCGAGGTGCTGAGTCCCGCCGAGCGCGCCTCGCTCATCGACATGCTGGCGCGCGTCGTCGAAGCGAACCAGGCCTACGTCCGCCCCGGTGCCGGGCGTCGACCGCGCAACGCGCGGCGCCCGGCCAGCCTGGAGTCGACACGCGCGAAGTGAGGAGGAGACATGTCCTGGACGCGACGTCGGTTCGTGCTGCAGACGGTCGGCCTGACTACCCTCGCAGGCTGTGCGCGCCAGGCAGGCCAGGCCGCCTGGCCGACCGGACCCGTGCGACTCGTGGTGCCGTTCGGCGCCGGCACGAGTGCCGACCTGGCGGCCAGGGTGTTCGCGCCGCGCCTGGCGTCACGCTGGCAGCAGTCGGTGGTGGTGGACAACCGCCCCGGCGGCGACGGCGTCGCCGGCGCGCAGACCTTCGTCGAGGCGCGGGACCCGAACGCCCTCTTCTTCTCGCCGATGGGCATCGTCACCACCAGCGCCTGGCTGCACGGGCGACTTCCCTTCGATCCGGACGCGGATCTCGTGCCGATCGCTGCTGCCGTACGGCCGAACATCGCGATCGCCGCCGCCTCGTCGCTCGGCGCATCGTCGCTGTCGGCGCTTGTCGCGCTCGTGCGGGACCACGCGGATGACTACGTGTGGAGCGCAACGCCCGGCCTGCCGACGCTCGTGTTCCGCGGCTTCCTCAAGGTCGAAGCGCTCGCCATGCGGCACGTCGCGTACCGCGACATCGCCCCGGCGGTGCGCGACCTCGACGCCGGACGGTTGCACCTGCTGGTGGCGGCCATCCCGACGCTGACGCCGGCCCTGACCTCGGGTGGCGCGCGCTTGCTGGCAGTGACGACGAGCACACGGGCGCGGTCGTGGCCCGACGTCCCCACGACCGGCGAAGCCGGCTATCCCGCACTGACGGTCGAGGGACCGTTCGGCCTCTTCGGCGGCCGGGGCATGCCGGCAGCCCTGCGGCAGCGAATCGCCGCGGACGTCCGCGCAGCGAGCACAGATCCCGAATTGACGGCCCGCTTGACGAGGGCCGGTTTCGCCATCGAGGCCAGCACGCCGGAGGCATTCGAGGCAGCCCTCGCCGCACAGCGGCGCCAGGTGGACGGCCTGGCCCGTCTCGTCGGCCTGTCACGACCCGAGGAGCCAACGCGATGACCTACATCTTCGAAAACGCCGCACCCCAGGCAGGCATGCGGTTGGGCGTCCTCGCGGACATCTTCGACGAGACGACCAGGCAGTGCCTTGCCGCACGAGGTGTGCAGGACGGATGGCGATGCCTCGAGGTCGGCGGTGGGACAGGCACGATCGCGGCGTGGCTGGCCTCGCGCGTCGGCCCGACCGGGTCGGTGCTCGTCACCGACATCGACCCACAGCTGATGTCGACGGTCAGCGCCAAGAACCTCGAAATTCGCCACCATGACATCGAGAGCGACCCGCTTCCAGCTGACGCTTTCGACCTCGTTCATGCCCGGCTGGTGTTGTCGCATCTCGCTCGACCCGACCTGGCGCTCTTCCGCATGGTGTCGGCGTTGAAGCCAGGCGGATGGCTGGTGGTCGAGGACTTCGAGGTACCACCGCCGGGCGACGGCGACGACGCACTCTCGGCGACGGCGCTGGCGATGCGCGGACTCACCTCCGCGGCCAGCGACCACAGGCTCGGTCGCACGTTGGCGCGTCGGCTGGTGCACGCAGGCCTGGAGGACGTCGAGATCGAGGGCCGGGCTCGCCTGGTGCGCGGCGCCACCCTCGGTGCTCGGCTGATGCAGGCCAACTTCGAGCAGCTGCGCCCCCGGTTGCTCGCCACCGGCTTGTCGGCCGAGCAGTTCGCCGCTGACCATGCCGAGCTCGATGATCCCCGCTTCGAGATGCGTGCCCCGACCATGTGGACGGCCTGGGGCCGCCGAGCGGCCTGATGCGGCAACAGGAACTGCGCAGCCTGCTCGCGGTGACCGGGAGTGTGGTCGCCTTCGCGCTGACGGTCGAGCGTGTCGGGCTGCTGGCGGCGGTCATCGCCACCACGCTGCTGGCCTCGGTCGGCGCCGGTCGCCTGCCGGTGCGAGTCGCCTTGCCGTATGCGGCAGCCCTGGCCATTGCCGTAGGGCTGCTGTTCGTCGGTGGGCTGTCGCTGCCGATCCCGCTGATGCCGTGGCCGTGACCGGCATGCTGCAGCCGCTAGCCGCGGGCTTTGCGACGGCGCTGGCCACGCCGCAGCTCCTCGCCTGTCTCATCGGCGCCTTGCTCGGCACCGCGGTCGGTGTGCTGCCCGGCCTCGGCCCGATCACCACCATCGCGTTGCTGCTGCCCTTCATCTTCGCAGTGTCGCCGACCGCCGCCGTGATCATGCTGGCCGGCATCTACTACGGCGCGCAGTACGGGGGATCGATCACCGCCATCCTCGTCAACGTGCCGGGCGAGGCGTCGTCGGCCATCACCTGCGTCGACGGGCATGCGATGGCGCGGCAGGGACGCGCCAGGTTCGCGCTCTCGGTGGCGGCGATCAGCTCCTTCGTGGGAGGAACGGTCGGCACGTTGCTGGTGGCCGTCGCAGCCCAGCCGCTGTCGCGCCTGGCCTCCTACGTGCAGGCCGCCGATTACGCATCCCTGATGGTCTTCGGCCTGGTGGCCGCCGTGCTGATGGGCCGCGGCGCCATCTGGAAGTCGTTGCTGCTGACCGTGGTCGGCGTGATCCTCGGTGCCGTTGGTACCGACGTCGCTAGCGGCGAGGAACGGTGGACCCTGGGCATCCCCGCGTTGTACGACGGCATCGGGTTCGTGCCGGTCGCCATCGGCCTGTTCGGCCTGGCCGAGATCATCCGGACACTGGCGAGTGGGCGGCCCGCCCGGCTCGACGTGCTGCCCCTCAGCGGCCGCGCCGCCACCGCCGACGAGCGCTGGCGAGCCGCGGCCGCAACACTCCGGGGAACGGCGACCGGCGCGGTGCTCGGGATGCTACCGGGCGGTGGCCCGGTGCTCGCGTCGTTTGCCTCGTACGGCGTGGAACGCGCCTGGGCCCGGCACCCGCACATGCTGGGACGAGGCGCGGTCGAGGGCGTGGCCGGTCCGGAGGCGGCCAACAACGCCGCGGCCCAGACCTCGTTCGTGCCGCTGCTCACGCTGGGGTTGCCCTCGAACCCGGCCGTCGCCCTGCTACTCGGCGCACTGATCGTGCACGGTGTGCAACCCGGGCCCGGCATCATCGCCCAGGAGCCCACGCTGTTCTGGGGGCTGGTCGCGAGCATGTGGGTCGGCAACGCGATGCTGCTCGTGCTCAATCTGCCGTTGGCATCGCTCTGGGCGCGGGTCGCGCAGCTGCCGTACGACTATCTCTACCCGGCCACCATCGTCCTCTCCTGTGCCGGCGCCTACGCCGTCGGGCGCAACGTCATCGATCTGTGGATTGCCGCCGTCTTCGGCGTCGTGGGGTGGTTGCTCCGACGATGGAGATGCGACCCGTCGCCGCTGCTGCTGGGGTTCATCCTGAGCCGCCCGCTCGAGGAGAACCTGGGACGCGCGCTGGCGTTCTCCGCCGGCGATGCGACCATCTTCCTTCGGCGGCCCCTGAGTGCGGCGCTGCTGGGCGTGGCGGCGGCACTGACGCTGATGGCGGTGCGCCGCCCACGGCCACTGGCGGAAAGCGAAGAGTGAGGCCCGGGCTCTAAGTCGCGCCACGTGTGCGCTCCGGCAACCGGTGCGTTCGCCGCTACATGTCGAAACCGCGGATGTACGGGAGGCCCGGCGGCCGCGCGCCGGTGCTGAACTGCGCGCTGTGCGTCGGGCGATACGTCATGTCGAGGAACGGCGTCTCGACGCGGCGCCCCACCGCAGAGTAGCGACCGTTCTGCCAGTGCGACTCCAGCGCGAAGTTGACGATGCCCGTCGACAGCAGCAACCGCTGCGCGTCGAACGGCTCCCTGCGGGTGACCATCGTCTCCACGATCCAGTGCGGCTGCCCGTTGGAAGCGTGGTACTGATCGAACGGTCCCGGGAATCCGAGCATGGACACCACGGTCGGATCCGGCTGGCCGGCGATCTCACCCGCCCACGTCCAGCCCACCTCACGCGCGTTGTAGATGGCGGCCTTCGTGCCGTCGCGGTACTCGATCACGCAGACGTTCGGCGCGTTGATGGCCTGGAAATGCCCCGGCTTCAGCGACAGCCGGGTGCGTGCGGCCTCGAGCAGTCGGCCCGCCCACGGGGTGCGCTCGGTCCAGGCCCACGTCTCGGGTCCACGGATGTACTGCACCGAGGCGACGCCCGTCTCGCCGCCCTTGCGCCGCTCGACGAAGGACTGCAGCACGTCGACGGTGTGAAAGAAGCCACCTTCGTCCGGAGCGCCCCCCAGCGAGATCGACGCGGTGATCGGCGTGTCGTTGGCCAGCTCGATCTCCGGCGTGCGGTAGTAGGTCGGGATCGACGAACCGCCCGTCAACGCGAACTTCAGCTCGCGGGACTTGTCGAACATCCACTTCGCTTCGTCCCAGTCGTACGAGAGGTGCTTGTCGTTGAACACCGGCACCGACCGTCCGCTCTGCTCGAACGCCTTCACCATCTGCTGGTACATCCACCAGCGCGGCAGCAGCCAGTGTCCCTTGAGGTCCACCGGATACTGGCCGTGCTCGCCGACGATGACCACGCCGTCGACGTCGAGGGCCTTGCCGCCGAGGGTGAGGGCGTCGCCGACGGTGTCGAAGATGGGGATGCCCTTGGCCTTGCACACCTTCTGGCCGAGGGTGCTCGTCTCGCGCTGGTGCAGGTAGACCGACGCGACCTCGATCCGTGAGGGCGTGTGGGCGCCCTGCCACCAGTAGCCGTCGATGAGCTTGGTGATGATCCAGTCGGCGTGCGAGCGTGTCGCGCCCCAGTAGCTGACGAGGCAGGCGATGCGCGGGCGGCGAGGCGGTGTTTGTGCAACAGCGGAGGGGCCGGTGAGGGCGGATACGCCGGCCATCGCAGTCGACGCGAGCAGTTCACGGCGAGTAAGCATGTGGGCCACGTGGATTCCTCGATGGGTACTGCGACATGCCAACGGCGCGGTGGGACACCGCGCCCTACCTATTCGAACGGCGCGGTCGGAGAACGCGCCCTACGTATTCGGACGGCGCGGTCGGAGAACGCGCTACCTCTGGCGATTGGTGACCTGGCGGAACACGCGGAGCAGGTTGCCGCCGAGGAACTTCCTGATGCGTGCCTCCGAGTATCCGCGACGGAGCATCGCGTCGGTGATCATCGCGATGTCGCGCACGTCGCGCATGCCCCTGGGTGGCGTCGGGCCGCCGTCGAAGTCCGACCCGAGCGCCACGTGGTCCTCGCCGACCAGCTGGATCGCGCGGTCCACCACGCCCACCCACTGGTCCACCGACATGAGGAGTTCTTCGGGCGCGCGGGCCTCCACCATCGGGAACTGCGGGATGAGGCGCTTGTCGATCTCGGCCATGGACAGCCGGGCCCGGTCGGCCGCGACCTCCGTCGTGTCCCAGAACGGCTTGCCGGCGTGCCTGGTGAGCCAGTCGAACTGGGCGCGATTGTGGAACGCATTGCCGATGTGGAAGCCGATGACGCCGCCCTTCGCGGCCAGCTTGCGCAGCAGGTCGTCGGGCATGGTGCGCGGGATGTCGTTGAGGCTGCGCAGGCCGTGGTGCGTGGCGACGATCGGATCGGTGCTCACCTCGAGGGCCTGCGCGATCGTCTCGTCGGAGGCGTGCGACACGTTGATGACGATCCCGAGCCGGTTCATCTCGCGCACCACGGCGCGGCCGTGCTCGGTCAGGCCGTGCCAGCGTGCCGGCGCGCAGCAGGAGTCGGCGTATTCGTTGGACCAGTTGTGCGCGGGTAGCTGCACGACGCGCAGACCGAGCCGGTACAGCGCGCGAAGCACGTCGAGGTCGCCCTCCAGATCGAAGCTGCCCTCGAGGTCGAGCACGGCGGCCATCCGGCCGGATGCGTTGATCCGGTCGATGTCGTCGGCGTCGCGCGCGAGTTCGACCAGGTGCCTGTTCTGCTCGAGCTGATCGATCGCCATGTTCACCAGGCGCAGCGTCTGCTTGGTCTCGTAGCGCGCCGGGTAGTACTGCTCCATGACGTACAGCGTCATCATGAAGGCGTCGAGCCCGCCCTCCTTCATGCGTGGGAGGTCCACCTGGCCGTCCGGCAGGCGATCCCCGATGTTCCCGCCGAGGTGCAACTGGCGGTTGATCATGTGGAGGTGGCCGTCGAAGACGAAGGCCGAGTCGTGCACGCGCCGGGCCTGGTCGGACACGCGCGGCGCCTCCTGTGCGTGCATCGACAACAGGAGCGCGAAGGGGACGACCGCGGCAAGAATCTGGGCTCTCATCGACAGGGCTCCGGCGCCAGGGGCCGGTCGCCCCGCCCCGCGCCGCCCAAGCATATCGCTGAGTCCGGCGGCTTCCCACCCGCCGGGCACGGCCGTGTCGCTAGCGTGTGCCGAGCGTCTTCACCAGCTTGTTGTAGATGCCCATGACCAGCAGCGGCGTCGGCCACTGCCCGACGAAGCGGCTGGCCCGTCGGCGTCCGGTCAGCTCGAGCACGAGTGACGTCCCCATCGCGCCCAGGGCCGCCATGAGGAACCAGTGCGAGGGCAGCTTGGCCGACTGTTGTTCGATGACGCGGGCGATGTCGCCCTCGGCGTGTTCGGCACGCAGGACCGGCGCGGGCGGCCCGAGTGCCGAGGCTTCGGCGGCGGGATTGACGTCGAGTGTGGAGACGTCGCGTGTGGACATGTCGTCCCGAGATGCAAACAAGGCACCATGCTTGCTAGACACAACGGCATGGTGGATGGATGGCAGCCGGCGAGCGACGGGGCCGGACCGCTCCTGCAACGCGATTACTGGGCGGTGTTGAGTGGCGGTGCGCTCAGCCCGCCTGACGTGATCGCGGCGGTCAAGGCCCACTTCTGTGAATTGCCGCCCGACGCGCTGGTGCGATTCGACGCACCCGACGGCCTGTCCACGGACGCAGAACTGGACATCCGCATCAGGCCCGCGCAGTCCTGCCGCGTCCGCGTGGTGCACCAGGACCGGAACAGCATCACGCTCGGCACGCTCGAAGGTCACCCCGAAGCCGGCCGCATCACGTTCGGCGCCTACCGGAACACCGACGGCGAGGTCGTCTTCCACATCCGGAGTCGCGCCCGTTCGTCGTCGACGGCCACACGGTTGGGGTTCCTGGCCATCGGTGATGCGATGCAAACCAATACGTGGACCGACTTCATCAACAACACGGCCGTGCTGGTGGGCTCGCAGGTGCGTGACGCCATCCGTGCCGACGTGGAGGAGGTGCAGGAACAGCCCGACGACGGGCCGCCGCTGCAGGCCCCGACCTATGTCGCGGCGGGCGACTGATGGCCGACTGGCGACTGTGGCGCTCGTGGCCGGCGAGTACCGTGCGGTCCCGACTCGACGCCGCGAGGGCGTTGCCGACCAACGTCGACGCCGCGGAAGAGGAGATGACGGCCGAGCAGGGCTGGCATCACTACTACTCCGAAGCCGTGATCGCCCGCGACAGCGAAGGCACCGAGCGCTTCGAGCGCGCCCGGAATGCGCTCGAGCACTACCAGTTCTCGGAGCCGCGCATCGTCATGGCCCACTTCGATCCGGCAGAACCGTTGCTCCGGCGCTGCATCCTGCTGGAGATTCGCGTGCTCGGCCTGCGTTACCTCTGCCCGGCCCTGGTGAGCCGCGTCCGCGACCGGCCCGACGAGTTCGGCTTCCGTTACGACACCCTGGAGGGTCACATCGAACGGGGCGTGGAATGGTTCGTGCTCACCCAGGACGCACGAGGCGACATCAGGTTCCGCATCGAGGCTCGCTGGAAGGAGGGGGAGTTCCCCAACTGGTGGAGCCGCCTGGGCTTCAGCCTGCTGTCCGGGTACTACCAGCGCAAGTGGCACCGACTGGCGCACCAGCGCCTGTCCCTGCTCGCCCACTACGGGTCGACCCGTCGCCCGCCGCGCGACGCCAGCGGCCTCACGCACCAGGGGGTCGACGTGACCTTCACCTACTTGACGAAACGGCAGTGGTTCCAATGAGACGAGAGACGATCGGCCGCATCATCGCCCTGGGCGCGCTCACCGGTACCCGGAGCATGTCGGGACTCACGACGCTGCTGGCCCCACGCGGCGGCGCGATCGGAGCGGCACTGCTGATGGCGACGGCGGGCGAGATGATCGCCGACAAGTCGGGACTGATCGGCGATCGCATCGCCCCCCTGCCGCTGGCCGGACGGGCAGCCATCGGCGCGGTCGTGGGCGCCGTGGTGGCGCGTCAGCACGACCAGGATGCACTCCTGGGCGGGGTGCTCGGCGCGACCACCGCGGTGGCCGCCGCCCACCTGGCGTACCTGGCACGCACGCGGTGGGCGCCGGACGGCGTCGCCGGTGGACTTGTCGAAGACGCGCTGATCGTCGCCCTGTCCAGTCGATTGGCGTGAACCGCCGGGCGACGGGCCAGTGCCGGACCGTCGGGACAGTGGACCTCAGGGCACCGGCGCGTCCTCACGCGCCCTCGCTGCGGGCGGCATGGACCCGCTGGTCGCTGCGACCACGGCATCGAACAGGCCGTGGGTCGTGTACCACGCCCGGATGCGCGACAGCACCAGCGGGTCGGCAGCGACCTCGGCGTGCCGGAATCGCGGGTACAGGTAGCCCTCGTGGGGGGCCGTGAGGACGGCGTCGAGCCGCCGATCCAGCAGGAATGGCACGGCATAGTCCAGCAGGCCGTGGTGCCACTGGTAGGGAGCCCGGATGCGACGGGCTTCCTCGACGCTCGGCAGCGGCATCTCCTCCTTGTGCAGGGCGTCGAGCAGGACACCGCCGGAGGTGTGCGACGCCACTCGCACGTCGTCCGGGTACGCCGACGCGAAGGCGGTGGTGACGAACGCGCCCATGCTGTGACCGTGAGCCGCGACACGCCGGGTGTCGACGTAGCGCAAGCGTGCCAGCACGGTGACGGCCGCGTGGGCGCGCAGGACGTTGGCCGGACTCGCCCCCTGCTGCAGGGACCCGCCGGGCGCGCCGATGGGCACGCCACTGGCGTGCGTGTAGTTGACGGCAATGCAGACCAGTCCCCACGTCCGCATCACGCCACCGAGCCCGCCGCCATACCTCGCGGCGTTGCCGCCCGCCCCGTGGCTGAGCACGACGGCCGGAAAGGGGCCGCGCCCGCGCGGCTTCAGCAGGATGCCTTCGAGATCGACACGCCTGCCGCCCAGCCTGCCCACGAGCGTCCAGGTGGCGCCCGACTCCGATTCCGGATCGCCGATGATCGAGAGGACCGGGTCACCCGGCGCCCCGGGCACCGTCGAGATCGCATGACGATGGCAGGCCGGCAGCATGCCCAGCAGCGACAGGACCAGGGCGGCCCGGAGCATGCGCGCCATGAGGCATTGAACCACGGCACGCCGGACCGAGTCCGATACCATCGGATATCCCGTGCCGGGCGTCTCGACCGCACGCCCTTCTCGCCCGCGCGCTTGACGGCTATCATCCCCACCGGTTGGCGTTCCGTCCGGAACGCTCGAACACACGAGGAGCCGCATGAAGTACACCGTCGTTGTCGCCTGCCTGCTGGCTGGCGCCGTCGTCAGCGCCCAGCAAGCCCAGACTCCCCCCGCGACGCCGCCGCCATCGCCGACCGGCTACCAGGACACGCCGATGCAGCCCAACGGCAAGTGGCACATCCACGACGGCACGCGGCCACAGCCGCGCGTGGTGACGCCCGGACCGCTGGCACCTCTCGCGCCGCCGTCGGACGCCATCGTGCTGCTCGGGCCCGGTCAGGACCTGAGCAAGTGGCAGATGACGCAGGGTGGGGGGCCGGTCGGCTGGCCGATCGCCGACGGCGTGATGTCGAGTGGCAAGGGAATGATCCGCACCAGGCAGGACGACTTCACCGACTACCAGCTGCACCTCGAGTTCGCGACGCCGTCGGAAGTCAAGGGCAACAGCCAGGGCCGCGGCAACAGCGGTGTCTTCCTCAACGGCGTGTTCGAGATCCAGGTGCTCGACAGCTACGAGAACATCACGTACCCCGACGGCCAGGCGTCGGCGATGTACGGGCAGTACCCGCCGATGGTCAACGCCTCGCGCAAGCCCGGCGAGTGGCAGTCGTACGACATCATCTTCAAGGGGCCGAAGTTCGAGGGCGAGACGCTGAAGCAGCCGGCGATCGTCACCGTGCTGCACAACGGCGTGGCCGTGCATGCGGCGCAGGCGTACCTGGGACCGACCGGCCACAAGCAGATCGGCAAGTACGCGCCGGCGCACGCCAAGGGCTACATCGGCCTGCAGGACCACGGCAACCCGGTGCGGTTCCGCAACATCTGGATCCGGCCACTCGCCGAAGCGCAGTAGCCCGAGACGGCCAGCACACGTCTCCCTTGACGCACCGTGGGGCGGCGCGGTCGACGACTGCGCCCTCTCCTCGGTCATCATTCGCTCGACCGTAGCACCGCGTCAGCCCTCCCACGCGTCTGATCGAGGCACGGAGAGCGCCTCGCGCGACGTTCCGCGCGGCCGCTGTCCTCTCCCTGACAGACGCGAGGACCCTGATGCGCGCAATGCTCGTCGCCGCCCTGACGCCGCTGCTGGCCACGCTGGTCGCGGCCCAGGCGCCGGCCCCGCCCACCACCCTCTTCCGCAACGTTCGCATCTTCGACGGTGTGGAGCCGAGGCTCTCGCCGACCACCAACGTGCTGGTGCGCGGCAACACGATCGCGGCCATCGGTCCGGGCGTCACCGATGCTGGCGCCACGGTGATCGACGGCGCCGGCAGGACGCTCATGCCGGGCCTGATCGACGTGCACGTCCACATGACGTTCTCGTCCCTGGCGCTGCCGCAGTTGTTGGCGCCGGACCTGACGCCCGCCAGCGTCGAAGCCGCGGCGGCCGCTGGCGCCGAAGCGATGCTGCTGCGTGGCTTCACGTCGGTGCGCGACGTCGGCGGCCCCGTGTTCGAGCTGAAGGCCGGCATCGACGCGGGACGGCATCGAGGTCCACGCATCTGGCCGTCGGGTCCGGCCCTCAGCCAGACTTCCGGCCACGGCGACATGCGGCTGCCCGACGAGCCGTCGCGCCGCTTCACGGGCAAGGTGCCACGCTTCGAGCAGTTGGGCGCGGGGATCATCGCCGACGGCCGTGACGAGGTGCTGACGGCGGTACGAGAGAACCTGCGTCGCGGCGCCAGTCAGATCAAGGTGATGGCCGGCGGCGGCACGAGCTCCGCGTACGACCCGCTCGACGTCACGCAGTACACCCTCGACGAGATGAAAGCCGCCGTCGAGGCCGCCGAGGACTGGAACACCTACGTGACGGTGCACGCGTACCACCCCCGGGCCGTCCGCCGCGCGATCGAGGCGGGCGTCAAGTGCGTCGAGCATGGCCAGTTGCTCGACGAGGACACGCTGCGGCTGATGGCCGCGAAGGGCGTCTGGCTGTCGCTGCAGAACCTGATGGAAGACTCGCCGAACATGGAAGAGGCGCGTCGCCGCAAGCGCCAGCCCGTGCTCGAAGGGCAGGCCCGCATCTGGCCGATGGCCAGGCAGCTCGGGGTGAAGCTGGCGTGGGGCACCGACTTCCTGTTCGAGCCCGGGATGAACAAGGAGCAGAACGCCTACATCCTCCGGCTGCGCCCGTGGTTCACGCCGGCCGAGATCCTGAAGCTGGTGACCCACGACAACGCGCAACTGCTCGCGCTCTCCGGTCCGCGCAGTCCCTACACCGGCATCCTGGGTGTCGTGAAACCGGGCGCACTGGCCGACCTGATCCTCGTCGACGGCGACCCGCTCGCGCGCCTCGAGCTACTGACCACCCCGGACACGAGCTTCGTGGTGATCATGAAGGACGGGCAGATCGTGAAGAACCGCTGAGGGCCCCCGGATGGCGCGCTACCAGGCCAGGTTCCCGTACACGATGGGCCCCTGGAAGCGGTACACGATCTGGCCGTCGGTCCTGGTCTCCCGGCGCGTGACGCGGGCGCGATTGAAGTAGTAGGCGCCGCCGACCGACAGGGGACCCGCGAGCCGGACGTCGAGGCCGGCCCGCGCCTCGGCCAGCGCCGCGGAATACTCGTCGATGGCGCCCTTCAGTCCGCGGGTCGACGCCCTGACGGTGACCCGCGGGTGCACGCGGGCATTGACGAAGAGGCCCGGGAGAGGAATCGGCAGGTCGTAGTCGAGCTGGGAGCTCACCGTCCGGCCCGACGAGCTGCTGCCCGAGACGCCAGCCGTCGCCTCGATCCCACTCTGGAGCCGCACGGCGGTGACGCCGATCGACGCGCCGAACTCGACCCGTGGCGTGGCGACGAACGCGAAGCCGTAGTCGATCGAGACGTACTGCGCCTCGACAATCGCGCCGACCTCGGCGCCAACGCCGAAGGTGCGATCGCCGAAGCGGATCTCGCGATCGAGGATGGTGCGCGAGAGTTCGCGCGAGAAGCCCTGGTAGCTGGCCGAGAGCTGGTTGCGGCGCGAGATGCGCCAGAGCCCCTGGACGAACCACGTGCCGGATCGGGTATCGAGGCCCAGGTCGTCCTCGAAGTCCACCGTCGTCCCCTCGATCCCGCGCACGTCGTCGAGTCGGACGGAGGTGTCGAAGGCCGCGACGAGGCCGCCCCCGCTCAGTTCGACACGCGGCCAGTCCCCCTGCGCGCGAGCCGGCGCCGCCCAGAGCACCGCACACAGGAACAGGTGGCCGAGCAGCGCGGCGCGGCGGGCGGTCCGCGGCAGGTGTCCGCGACGGGCGTGTCGTTCTACCACGACCTGTCTCCTTCTCCACCGAACGCCAGCCCCTCTTCAGCCGGGAGACCGACGAGCCTCGGCCGGCGCCAGCGTACGACCGGTGTAATGCCCGTAGGACGCGAGGGCCCACAGAGTGGTTGCGATGCGCTTACGGAAGAGATGGCAGCCGACGCGATCGCGTAACGCTTAACGCCGGACGCCGGACGCCGAACGCCGGAGACAGGCCAGGGCGGCTGCCTGCTCGCGGTTCGGTGAGTCGACTCAGAACCTGAACTTGTAGGTCCACTTCACCAGCAGCAACCGGTTGCGCGGCGCGAGCGTCGGCGACGCGAAACGATCGCGCACCTCGTCGTACACGAGGAAGATCTCGCTGCCGGGACGATATTCCCACCCGATCAGCAGGTTGCCCGAGAGCTTGTCGTCGAGGTCGTTCCATTGCACGAACGTCTTCACGAACAGGTCGGTGGTGAAGGCGTACAGCACGCGATTGCTGATGGTGGTCGTGTCGAACGCTCCGGCCGGGTGGTCGACCGTGTTGTGCGTGTAGATCAGATCAATCGACAGGTTCGGCGTGGGGTGCACGTTGGTGGAGAGGGCCAGCTGCCGACGGTCGCCTCCCCAGTAGTCCATCAGGCCGAGGCCGACGGTCGCCGAGACGCGGCGGCTGGCGTTGCTCGTGTAGGTGATGTCGTGCGTGCGGTTGTCGTAGTCACCGGGCCGGATCGTGATCGGCCCGACGGCGAAAGGGACGACGATGCGCTCGCGCGCCGGGCTCCACGCGTAGCCGACCTTGTCGTTGGACTCGAACAGGACGTCGGCGGCGGCCTTGCCTCGCCGCCCCAGGAAGCCGTGATCCCAGAAGGCGTCGTAGGCATACGACCCGGAGTACACCACGTTGCGCACCCGCGACTGGTTGATCCACTGCGTGTAGGACAGGTCGGCCGACGATCGCCGGAGGTCGTTCTGCGTCACGAACCCCATCTCCGGCACGAACGTCCTGCCGACCGCCGTGTAGCGGACGTCGGCCACGACATTGCGCTTGGAGTACATCAGCCGTCCCATGCCGACCACGTCGTCGCGGGCACCGTCCGGGTTGAAGGTGCGCGCGAACAGCACCTCGCTCTTCAGCGCCGGGTTGAACCAGAGGTTGCCGTCCACACCCGCGAGCCGGCTGAAGCTCGACGAGGTCTGCTTGCTGGTGACGATGGCGCCAACGCTGCTGTTGCTGAACAGGTTGCGCTTGACGCGAAGCACGGTGTAGTTGGTCGCGGGCGTCGTCACGCGCGGGCCGCCGGGCAGCGAGACGTCGGCCTCCTGCGTCTGCACGTTCATCACGCCGATCGAATAGGGACCGGCGCGTCCCGACACCTTCCCCGCCGCGAGGATCGGCACCTGCTGGCCGTTCACCAGGCCGATGCGGCGGCTGTAGAACGGCATCAGTTCCTGCTCGAGCCCGGCGCTGAACAGGCCCGCGTCCTCGAGGAAGAAGTCGCGGCGCTCCGGGAAGAACAGCGGGAAGCGCGTGAAGTTGATCACCTCCTGGTCGGCTTCGACCTGCGCGAAGTCGGTGCGGATCGAGACGGTGCCTCGCAGGTTCGGCGTGAAGTCGTACAGGATGTCGCCGCCGGCGTTGAACCGCGGGTCCGAGGACGGGGGACGCCAGCCGTGCTGCGCGCCGCCGAGCACGTAGGGCTCGGCCTCCCACCTGGCGTACGCGGCGTCGGTGCGGATGCCCACGAGTTGCCCGAACCGCTCGGCACGCCAGGTCGCGCGCCCGCCCAGCCACCGCGGAATGGGCGCCCAGTACACCGATTCCTGCTTGCGCCGGATGGCGCGACTGAGCTGCAGCCCCCACGTCATCGGCTGGTCACCGCCGAAGCGCAGCGTGGAGAACGGGATGCGGAACTCGGCGGTCCAGCCGGTAGCAGTGACCCGCGTCTTGACCTCCCAGATGCCGTTCCACGCGGTGTTGTAGGACCGCGCATCGGTGACGATGCCGTCGCGCCGGGTGCCGAGCGAGTTGGTCGAGAAGTAGTAGAAGTTGCGATGGTCGTGGTAGGTGTCGAGGTAGATCCCGACGTAGTCGTCGTTGGACAGCGGCGCGTCGCGCCGCATGTCGAGCGTGATGATGCCCTTCGGGTTCGAGTCGTGGCAGGTGATGCCGAAGTAGAGGGCGCGCTCGTCCTGCACCACGCGCACCTCGGTGTTCTCCGTCGCGACGCCGCGATCGAGCGGGGCGTACTGCCAGAAGCGCGTGGCCGGCACGGCCTGCGTCCAGACCGCCTCGTCGAACACGCCATCGAGCCTGATGGTCTCGCCGCCGGGGATGATCTGGACGTTGAGTTGGTCGGGCGTCGGCAGGTCGGGCCGATCCTCCTGTGCCCGGGCGATCGCGGGCCACAGCGACGCCGCGAACACCAGCGCGAGTAGGAATGGGCGAGGGCGCCCGGCGACACGATCCGAAGCCAAGGCTCCGGAACATAGCGGCAATTGGCGCCCATGCCAAGGGGCGCGTGGCTCGACGCCGCGATTCACGGCCGGACGGGCCTGCCGTAGTATCGCGGATTTGTCCGCAGCATCCGCGAAGTATCTCGCCGTGGGCGCACCGATTCCGGCGGCGGCCTGACGACACGAGGCGAAGGGCTCGCCTGTTGGTGGCAAGCCTGTTGCACATCCCCGCGATGGCCACGGCATCCCCGCAAGCGAGTCCCTCCCAGGTCGGCGTCTCCCGCCGGCGACGGGGGCCGGCATGGCCAGGCACGTCTCGCAAGGGAGGTCTCATGCGCGTCCACGTTCGAAGACCGCTCGTCGCTCTCGCCGCTCTGTGCTCGGGTCTGTTCCTGTCCGCATCACCCGCCCGCGCCGACATCTATCTCGAGGCGATCCCCGGCAGCCTCGACGACACCGCTCGCATCGAGGCGGCTCTCGATGCCTGTTCGTCGCCGGCGCCGGCCTGCACCGTGCGCCTGGGGCCAGGCACGTTCCATGTCGGCCTGATCGTCGCCGAGGAATTCAATGGCGCGTTCGTCGGCGCAGGCATGGACGTCACCATCGTGAAGGCGATGCCGGACATACCCGCCAACTTCTCCTTGCTCCTGCCATACGGCAAGGACAACAGGGTGCCCAACCTGATCGGCTTCCTTGGCGGCCGGGTCAGGGTGGCGGACATGAGCATCAGGGCCGAGGAGTACCACCCGATGCAGGGCTACGCCTGGCTCCCCGGGTTACCCACGACGTACTTCCTGAACACCTTGCTCTGGTTCTCGCAGAAGGAGGGAGGCACGGCTCCGCACGCGCGCGTCGAGCGGGTGGAACTCACCGGATCCGATGGCGACGCGGGTCTGTTCTACGGCAAGCCGCTCCCGGTCGGGCAGGGCGTGAACGTGAACACGCTGCTCGGCTTCGGCGGGTTGCTCTTCAACCCGGTGGTCACCGGCGGCACGTTCGAGGCGCGGGACGTGCGCCTGCACCGCGCCATCGCGGGATTCCACATCCTGCGCGTCGAGGACTCGCGCATCACCCTGACCGATTCGGTGATCACGGCCGCGGTGACGGGGCTGAGCGGCTTCCTCGCCAGCGCCAGCGAGATCCGCTATGAGCGGAACTCGGTCGATGCCTGGCAGTTCGGCGTCGACGTCTCGCAACCGGCCACGCTGGACCCGGAGGGCTGGATTCCGTCGAAGCCGTCCCGATTCGCGATCGCCGGCAACGTCCTTCGTGTCGCGCAGAACATGCCGCTGGTGACCGCGGGCATCCGGGCGGTCGACGACTTCGCGGGCTCACCGGGAGGACGACGCCTCGAGGCGTGGATCGCCAACAACCGCATCGAGGCGACCGGCCCGACGGCCATGCGGTTCGGCATCCGGCTGATCGCCTCGGAAGGCGCGCAGGTGATCAACAACAGCATCGCCGGCACGGGCTGGGCCGGCGTGTTCCTCGACTACGCGCTGGGCGTCCGCATCCAGTCGACGGCCTTCTCGGCCTTCACCCCGGGAGGCCCCGCCGGTGCGCCTATCGCTCACCTCGTCTTCGGGCCGCACACCTCGGACTGCGTCGCGGTGACGGTGCCCATCTCCGCCACGGTGATCGACGCCGGCACGAACAACGTCGTCCGCCGCACCGCGAAGTAGGGGTTCAGCGGCCCACCATGCGCTGCGCCGACTCCGGGTAGCGCTCGCCGTGCACCTCGATGGCCGCCACGGCCTGCTCGATGTCGCGCAGGTCGTCGCGCGGAGGATTTCTCGCTCGGGCCTCGCCACCGGCTGCACGGCGTAGGCCCGGCGGATGCTCTGCGCGCCGGCCTCCGGCATCCGATGTGGCCGACCGTGCCCTCGCGGATCACGTCCTGCACCGCGTCGGGCACGGCCGCGCGTCGGGGCACCGGTCGGCGTACCCTGACCGCCGCTTCCCGGGATCAGTTCGTGCGGCGTCGCGCGCGACGACGCAGGGCGGTCGCGAGACCCACGGCCGCCAGCGCGAGGCCGGCCGGTTCGGGCACCGGGTTCAGGAGGTCGGACGTGAGCGACGCGCCGTCGATGTCGTCGCCGTTGGCATCGACGATCCGGTAGCCCGCAAGCCGAAGGCGGATGTCGCCCCCGACCGGACCGCCGGCCTCGAGCACGCCCGGCAAGGCCGAGACACCCAGGTTGATGAAGAAGAACAGGTTGAACGGCTGGTCGAACGTGAACCTGGTCGAGAGGCCGACCGTCGGCGTGTACAGCACGTCGATGGGCTGGACGCCGCCCTGCGAGAAGCCCAATCCGGTGAGCGGGCACGACGGGATGCCGGCGCAGATCGAGAGCGTGCTCGCTGCGGTGGCATGTGCGTCGTCGAAGGCGCCGTCGACGCCGAACGTCGGCAGCAGATACGCCTGCCCCGAGCCCCCGGTGACCAGCAGGCCGTCTTCCTGGACACGCGACTGCACGATCGAGACGATGCTGGTCGGATCGTGCGGCGCGATGTTGAACTGGAGCGCCGTCGAGGACGCCGCCTCGATCCGCTGCGACACGGTGAGCTCGAAGGGGGATCGGCGGTTGGTCGCCAGGGCGGTGAAGACCACGGGCGTTGGCCCGCCCGTCGAGAAGGTATACGGCAGGCTCTCACTCGCGCCAGGCCCGAGTGTTCCCGCCTCGACGATCTCCCGGGTGGGACCCGGTACGCCGCCGAAGAAGTGCGCGTCTCGCAGCGTGTACGAGATGGGGCCGGCGGTGGCCGGCGCGGCAAGGGCCAGCGCCACGATGAGCGACGCCGCGACTGACAGGCGAGTCATGTACATCCTCCGGGGACACGGGTGTGCCCGGGCCCGGATGCACATCCAGCGCCACTGCGTCTCTCAGGCCCTCTGGGCAGCGACACACGCCCGCGCCGCGCCAGTCACCCCACGAGAAGACCGAAGTTCTTCGTCACCGCGCCGCAGGCGTGGCGTGACGGCGGAACGCCCGGTCGTCAGCGTCCCACCATGCGCTGCGCCGACTCCGGGTAGCGCTCGCCGTGCACCTCGATGGCCGCCACGGCCTGCTCGATGTCGCGCAGGTCGTCGGCGGTCAGCTCGACCTGCAGCGCGCCGAGGTTCTCGTCGAGGCGCGTCAGCTTCGTCGTGCCGGGGATGGGCACGATCCAGGGCCGCTGGGCGAGCAGCCAGGCGAGGGCCACCTGCGCGGGCGTCGCCTGCTTGCGCGCCGCGAAGCTCTTGAGCCAGTCGACGAACGCGAGGTTCGCCTTGCGGTTCTCCTCGGTGAAGCGCGGCACGACGTTGCGGAAGTCAGTCGGCCCGAACGTCGTCTTGTCGTCGATGGCTCCCGTCAGGAACCCCTTGCCGAGCGGGCTGAACGGCACGAAGCCGATGCCGAGTTCCTCGAGCACCGGCAGCACCTCGCGCTCGGGTTCGCGCCACCACAGCGAGTACTCGCTCTGCAGCGCGGCGACCGGCTGCACCGCGTGGGCGCGGCGGATGGTCTGCACGCCCGCTTCCGACATGCCGAAATGCAGCACCTTGCCCTCGCGGATCAGGTCCTGCACCGTGCCGGCGACGTCCTCGATCGGCACGTCCGGATCGACCCGATGCTGGTAGAACAGGTCGATGCGGTCGGTGCGCAGGCGTCGCAACGCGGCCTCGGCCACCTCGCGGATGTGGGCCGGTCGGCTGTCGAGTCCGTTCATCTTCCCATCCTGGATGCGGAAGCCGAACTTGGTCGCGATGACGACGCGGTCACGCACGGGGGCGAGCGCTTCCCCCACGACCTCCTCGTTGAGGTAGGGTCCGTAGACCTCCGCCGTGTCGAAGAAGGTCACGCCCCGACCGGCGGCTGCCCTGATCAGCGAGACGGCGTGCTCGCGGCTGGTCGCCTCGCCGTATCCGTAGCTGAGGCCCATGCAGCCGAACCCGAGGGAGGAGACGTGAAGGCCGCTGGCACCGAGGGTGCGTGTCTGCATGCGGTGAGCGTAGCGCAACGCCTGCACGCCCACCAGACGGGCCCGGGGCCAAGGCCTTGTGAGCCGACTTCAGGAATCACCGCATGGCGGCGCGATCGAGGCGCCACACCTGCGTGGGCCCGGCGCCCGTCTCGGGCGCCGCAAGGACGAACCCCAGCCGCTGCGCCACGGCGCCGCTCGCCGCATTGCGCGGGTCGCACCGGATCTCGACCAGTCTCCCCTGTGGCAGCGCCGTGGCGACGTCGAGCATCGCCCGCGCGGCCTCGGTGGCCAGGCCCAGTCCCGTCATGTCGCGGCGAAGCCAGTAGCCGATCTCGACGCGGTCCGCGTCGGCCAGTGGCACGCGGCCCGTCGCGTCACGCGGGAACAGCGACACCTCGCCGAGCAGACGACCGTCTGCCGCCAGGAAGGAGGCGTACCGCCAGGCCGTGCCGGCCACGAAGGCTGCGGCGCGCTCCTCGAGGCGGGTCGCAAGCTCCTGAAGCGGAACGATCTCCGAGACATGCCGCGGAATCCACGGTGCGATGTGCGCCTGGTTGGCCTCGAGCAGCGGCAGCAACCCTGCCGCGTCGGCGGCGCGCCAGGGACGCAGGCGCAGGCGACCGGTCGTGATGAGATCTGGCACGGACACCTGGACACGGTATCGCGGCGCTGGTGCCATTCGGAACGCCGTGACTGGAAGCAGCCCGTGGCGACGCAACCGGGCCGCCTCGTCGCACGTACAGGACTGACATGAATCGACGCACGTTCCTGACCGCCACTGCCGCCGGCCTGGCCGCCGCCCACGCCGACCTCCGGGCCCAGGCCGGCCCGCGCCAGTTCGCCCTCGACACCCCGGCCGGGCTCCGGCTGCACAACGTGACGGCCGTCCCTGCGACGCTCGACGGCAAGGCGGGCGTGCGCGTGCGTTCCGACGAGGCGGTGCGGGGACAACTGCAGGCCGAGACGCTCGCGGTCGTCGAGGGGCTCACGTTCGGCGACGGCGTGATCGAGCTGGAGGTGGCAGGCTCGCCGCGCACCGACGTGTTCAAGGACGCACGTGGGTTCGTCGGCGTGGCGTTCCGCGTGCAGCCCGACCTGCGCACGTACGACGCGTTCTACCTGCGCCCGACCAACGGCCGGGCCGACGACCAGGTCCGCCGCAACCACTCGGCGCAGTACATCGCGCATCCCGACTGGCCGTGGCAACGCCTGCGGAAGGAAACGCCGGAGAAGTACGAGAGCTACGTGGACCTCGTGCCCGGCGCGTGGACGCGCATGCGGATCGAGGTGCGCGGTGCGCAGGCGCGACTGTTCGTGCACGGGCAGGCGCAGCCGACCCTGATCGTGAACGACCTGAAGAGCGGCGCCGGCGCGCAGGGCGGCGTCGCGCTGTGGATCGACGTCAGCACCGACGCGCACTTCCGCAACCTCACGGTCGCGCGTTGACGAACGGCGCGGTCGGAGACCGCGCCCTACCTTTGTCAGAGGCAGGGCGCGATGGTCGCGCGGCCCTGCCACCGAGGTAGGGCGCGGTGTCTTCACCGCGCCGTTCCCGTGCCAGAGGTAGGGCGCGGTGTCCTCACCGCGCCGCTGGAGGATGAGGAGACCAACGGCGCGGTCGGAGACCGCGCCCTACCTCGTTACTGCAGGTCGAACCGGTCCAGGTTCATCACCTTCGTCCACGCCGCCACGAAGTCGTGCACGAACTTCTCCTTCGCATCGTCGCAGGCGTACACCTCGGCGAGGGCGCGGAGCTCGGAGTTCGAGCCGAACAGGAGATCGACGCGGGTGCCGGTCCACTTCAGCTCACCGGTGCCGCGGACGCGACCCTCGAAGGTCTCGGCGGCATCGCTCGTCGGCTTCCACTCGACGCCCATGTCGAGGAGGTTGACGAAGAAGTCGGTGGTCAGCGCCCCCTTGCGGGTCGTGAACACGCCGTGCTGCGCCCCGGCCGTGTTGGCGTCGAGCACGCGCAGGCCGCCGACCAGCACCGTGAGCTCGGGCGCGGTGAGCGTCAGCATCTCGGCCTTCTCGACGAGCAGGACCTCGGCCGGCACCGCGCTCACCTGGCCGACGTAGTTGCGGAAGCCGTCGGTGGTCGGCTCGAGCACCGCGAACGACTCGACGTCGGTCTGCTCCTGCGTCGCGTCGGTGCGGCCAGGCGTGAACGGCACCTGCACGTCGACGCCCGCCGCCCTGGCCGCCTGTTCCACGGCCGCGCAGCCGCCGAGCACGATGAGGTCGGCCAGCGACACCTGCGTCGCGCCGCCCCTGGCGTTGAAGTCCTTCTGGATGCCCTCGAGCACGCCGAGCACCCTGGCCAGTTCCGCCGGCTCGTTGACCGCCCAGTCCTTCTGCGGGGCGAGGCGGATGCGCGCGCCGTTGGCGCCGCCGCGCTTGTCGGTGCCGCGGAAGGTCGAGGCCGAGGCCCACGCGGTGCGCACCAGCTGCGCCGCGGTGAGGCCCGAGGCGAGAATCGCCTGCTTGAGCGCCGCCACCTGCTCGGCGTTCACGAGGGCGTGGGTGACCGGCGGCACCGGGTCCTGCCAGATCAGGGCTTCCTTGGGCACTTCCTTGCCCAGGTAGCGGGCGATCGGGCCCATGTCGCGATGCGTGAGCTTGAACCACGCGCGCGCGAACGCGTCAGCGAACGCCTGCGGGTTCTCGAGGAAGTGGCGCGAGATCTTCTCGTAGGCCGGATCGACGCGCAGCGCGATGTCGGTGGTGAGCATCATCGGCTGGTGCCGCTTCGACGGGTCATGCGCGTCGGGCACCGTGCCGGCGCCTGCGTCGCCCTTCGGCTTCCACTGGTGCGCGCCGGCCGGGCTCTTGGTGAGCTCCCACTCGTAGCCGAACAGGTTCTCGAAGTAGTTGTTGCTCCACTTCGTCGGGGTGGTGGTCCAGGTCACCTCGAGGCCGCTGGTGATCGTGTCGCCGCCCTTGCCGCTGCCGTAGGTGCTGAGCCAGCCGAGGCCCTGCGTCTCGAGCGCGGTCGCCTCGGGCTCGCGGCCGACGTGCGTCGCCGGCCCGGCGCCGTGCGTCTTGCCGAAGGTGTGGCCGCCGGCAATCAGGGCCACCGTCTCCTCGTCGTTCATCGCCATGCGGCCGAACGTCTCGCGGATGTCGCGCGCCGCGGCGGCCGGGTCTGGGTTGCCGTTGGGGCCCTCGGGGTTGACGTAGATGAGGCCCATCTGCACAGCCGCGAGCGGGTTGGCGAGGTTGCGGTCGCCGCTGTAGCGCTCGTCACCGAGCCACGTCGTCTCGTTGCCCCAGTTGATCTGCGTCGGCTCCCACACGTCCTCGCGACCGCCGCCGAAGCCGAACGTCCTGAACCCCATCGACTCGAGCGCGACGTTGCCGGCCAGCACCATCAGGTCGGCCCACGAGATGTGCTTGCCGTACTTCTTCTTCACCGGCCAGAGGAGGCGCCGCGCCTTGTCGAGATTGGCGTTGTCGGGCCAGCTGTTGAGCGGCGCGAAGCGCTGCTCACCGGAGCCGGCGCCGCCGCGGCCGTCGTGGATGCGGTACGTGCCGGCGCTGTGCCACGCCATGCGGATGAAGAGCGGGCCGTAGTGCCCGAAGTCGGCCGGCCACCAGTCCTGCGACTGCGTCATCACCTGCTCGATGTCCTTCTTGAGCGCATCGAGGTCGAGGGCCTTGAACGCCTCGCGGTAGTTGAAGTCGCGGCCCATCGGGTCGCGGGCCGGCGGGTTCTGGTGCAGGACCTTCAGATCGAGCTGGTTCGGCCACCAGTCCTTGTTGGACGTGCCGGCGTGCGCCTTGCCCGAGAACGGGCACTTGCTCTCCATCTCCATGTCGATAGACCTCGGTTGGTTGGTGGTGGTGGACGGCCGGTAATCAGGCCGTGGGCGTGTCATCGCGCCGCCGGGCGCGGGACGTGACGCGGGCCGCGCGCCCGACGGGACGCGGGCGGATGCGTCGGGTGGCTGATGAGGCGGTGTCGGCGGCGCGCGCGTCGGCGACGCAGTCGGGACAGCGCCCCCAGTACGCGACCTCGGCCTCTTCGATCTCGTAGCCCTGGCCGTCGGCCGGCGTCAGGCAGGGCGCGGCGTGCACCGCGCAATCGACGTCGACCAGCCGGCCGCAGCTCCGGCAGATCAGGTGGTGGTGGTTGTCGCCGACCCGCGTCTCGAACCGCGCGGGCGACCCCGACGGCTGGATGCGCCGAATCAGCCCCTCGGCCGCCAGCAGCCCGAGCGTGTCGTACACCGACTGCAGCGAGATGCTGCCGATCTCCCGTCGCACGACGTCGGCCACGGCATCGGCGGTGATGTGCGGCGCACTCGAGACGGCCCGCAGGACGGCGAGGCGCTGCGCGGTGACCTGGATGCCACGGCCACGAAGGAGGTCGGCAGGGGACGTCACAACCTCGGCAGTGTAGCTCAGGTTTGGAGTGACTCCAAAATTCGAGACTCCCAACGTCGAGGCTGGGGCCAGGACTTCAGAGGCAGGGCGGAGCCCTACCGGTGTGGCGTCCATCGGCGAGCGTTATCCTGTCGCCACTCTCCAGGAGTCAGGACATGTTCAGGATGTCAGCGATCGCGGCGGCGGCGTTGGCCGGGTCTGCCCTGCTGCTCGGGACGGGACTGGTCGCGCGTGGGCGGCAGGCACCGCCCGTCGCTGCCCCAGCCGCGGCGCAGGACCCGGTCGCCGTCGGCCAGCAGGCCTACGCCATCTACTGCGCGTCGTGCCATGGCCCACGAGCCCAGGGCGCCGAGAAGGCCGGCGTGCTGATCACCATCATCCAGGAACGGGGCGGCAAGCAGCCGCCCGACCTGACCGACGCCACGTGGGATCACGGCGCGACCGACGAGGCCATCGCCACCGTCATCACGCAGGGCGTGCCGACGACGATGATGCCCGGGTTCGGGGCGATGCTGACCGAGGCGCAGGTGAAGGGTGTGGTGGCGTATCTCCGGGCGCTGGCGCGCGGCGAACCCGGGGCGCTGGCCGGCGCGACGGCGATCGCCACGAAGACGGCGACCTTGCCGAAGGCCGACCTTGCCGAGTACGTGCGCATGCCCATCACCGGCGACCCCACGGGCGATCTCACGCGCGCGCAGTTGTCGCGCGTGAACTTCATGCGCGAGGAGCCCGGCGGCCGTCGCTTCTTCGTGCCCGACCTGAACGGCCCCCTCTACCTGCTCGACCGCCGGACGAAACAGGTGACGACATACCTCGACTTCAACGGGCTCGAGGGTCGGCCGGGCCTGTTCCCGCGCTTCACCTACCAGCGCAACTTCGCGATGGGCCTCATCAACGTCGTGCTCGACCCCGACTACGCCCGCAACGGGGTTTTCTACACGATCCACACCGAGGACCCGACGATCGCCGCCCCCGCAACGCCGCGCGCCGGCGCGGTGACGGGCCTCGATCTCCAGGGCTATGCGCTCACCGACCTGGTGATGCCGCCGGTGCGTCCGGACGTGCCCGTCGACCGTGTCGGCGTGATCGTCGAGTGGACCGACCGCGACGTCACCAATGCGACGTTCGAGGGCACCGCGCGCGAGATCCTCCGCATGCCGCTCGACACGCCAATCCACCCGCTCGGCGAGATGACGTTCAACCCGGTGGCGAGGCGCGGCGATCCCGAGTGGCGCGTCATGTACGTCGGCGTCGGCGATGCCGGCACCGGCGAGCGGCAGGACGGCCGCCGCCTCGTGCCGCAGCGACTCGACACGCTGGGCGGCAAGATCCTGCGCATCGTGCCCGACCTGCGCGAGCACGTCGCCACCAGCACGGTGAGCGCCAACCGGCGGTACCGCATCCCGAACGACAACCCGTTTGCCTCGATCGCCGGGGCGCGCAAGGAGATCTGGGCGCTCGGGATCCGCAACCCGCACCGCCTCGTGTGGGACGTCGATCCCGCCCACCCGACCGCGCCACGGCTCTTCGCCTTCAACATCGGGCTCACCGGGTGGGAGACGGTCCTGATCGTCGAGAAGGGCGCCAACTACGGGTACCCGCTGCGCGAGGGCCCGCTTGCGATGACGCCCAAGGGCATGGCGCCGCCGCCCGCCGACGACACGATCCCCGTGCAGGTGACCGCGACGATGACGCGAGGCACCGTGAGGCCGACCTACCCGGTGATTGCCTACCCGCACACCGCGCTCGGTGGCGACGCGATCGCCGGCGGGTTCGTGGTTCGCGGCAACGCGATTCCGCTCCTGAAGGACTCGGTGCTGCTCGGCGACATCACGACGGGCAAGCTCTGGTACGCGAGACTGACCGACGTGCTCGCCGCCGACGATGGCAGGGCCGACACGCTGGCACCGCTGCAGGAACTCGACGCGGGCGTGCGTCCGCTCGTCGAGGCGACGTTCAGGGCACGCGGCGGACGCGGCGACACGTTGCCGGGCGCCGCGGCGATCTCCGGACGCGGCCGGGTGGACATGCGGCTCGCGCAGGACGAGGCCGGCACGATCTACGTGATCACCAAGAGCGACGGCGTGATCCGCACGCTCACGAGCGTCGCGGCACAGAGGTAGGGCGGGGTGTCCCACCCCGCCGTTCGACGATCCTCCGCGTCGGCCAGGGCCGACGCCTACGTCCATCGCGTGATGTAGTCACGGTTCGTAGCCGTCGCCCTCCGGTGGTCGTAGCCGTCGACCTTGGTCGACGGTCAGTCGCGGTTCGCAGTCCGTAGCCGTCGACATTCATGTCGACGGGCCTTGGCCGTTCGTCGACGACGATGGGTGCGGACATGGACCGCTCGGAGAGCGGTCCCTACCAAAGCGGTCCCTACCAAAGCGGTGCGATTGCGCGCGGGACGCGGTTCAGGCAGGATGCCGCATGCCCGAGCCGACCTCTCCCGCGCGCCTCGACCGTCGTCGCTTCCTGCAGGCTACGGCCGCGATCGGAGCCTTGCCCTCGCTGGCCTCCGCCCCTGCAGCGGGCGCGGCACACACCGCGCAAGCCGCGGCGCCGGCCTCGACGCCGGATGTCGGTTCGCTGTTTCCCTTCATCAGGTCGCAGGCGGTCGCGGGTGAGTTCCCGCTGTCGTTCCTGCAGTCGCGATTCACGGACGTGCGCGCCTGGCGACGCGACACGCTGGCGAAGGTCCTCGACCTCCTCCATTACGCCCCGGCGCCGTGCCCGCCGGCGGCGGAGAAGCACGAATCGGTCGACTGCGGCGACTACGTCCGCGAGCGCATCACGTTCAGCACGACACCCGACATCCGCGTGCCCGCCTATGTGCTGGTGCCGAAGGGCGCCTCCGCGTCAAAGCCCGCCCCGGCCATCGTCGCGCTGCACGATCACGGCGGCTTCTACCTCTGGGGCAAGGAGAAGCTGGTGCCCGTGCAGGGCGAGCATGCGATCTTCCGGGAGTTCCGCGAGCGCTACTACGGCGGCCGTGCCATTGCCGAGGACCTCGCGCGCCGCGGCTACGTGGTGATCGTCATCGACATGTTCTATTGGGGCGACCGCCGGATGCTGCTCGACGACGATCCGGCCGACTGGCGTGAGCGCCCGTCGACGATGACGCCCGAGCGTATCCAGGCGTTCAACACCCGCGCCAGCCAGAACGAGCAACTCGTCGGGCGCACGATCTTCAGCGCGGGGTTCACCTGGCCCGGCGTGATGTTCTGGGACGACATCCGGACGGTGGACTACCTGCGCTCGCGTCCAGACGTGCACCCCGAGCGGATTGGCTGCGTCGGCCTGTCGGTGGGCGCCGTCCGCGCCGCGCACCTCGCGGCGCTCGACGACCGCGTGAAGGCGGGCGTGGTCGTGTGCTGGATGACGTCGTTTCCGAAGCAGCTGCGGAAGCACGTCAAGAACACCATCGGCCACACCAAGGTCGTGCCAGGCCTGCACCGGCTGCTCGACTATCCCGACGTGGCGTCCCTCGCGATGCCCAGGCCGATGCTGTTCATGAGCGGCTCGCGCGACGCGCTGTTCGACGTCGAGGGCATCAAGGCCAGCTTCACGAAGCTGGAGGCGTGCTACGCCAAGGCCGGCGTGCCGGATCGCTGCCGCACGCAGATGTACGACAGCCCGCACCAGTTCAACGCCGAGATGCAGGCCCAGGCGTGGGAGTGGCTGGGGCGGCACGTGTGACCTACCGGGTTCAGGGCTCAGGACTCGAGGCGCATCACGCGTCGAATCGCACCGTGAACCGTTTCGGAAAGGGGCCGGCCATGCGGAGCCGGCCGGCAAGGCCGGAGCCGCGCCGCAGGCCGGCGCGAGACACGACGGCCGACACCATCGCGGCGACGATCGCGCTGGCCAGATGCGCGCCCAGGCATCGATGCATGCCGACGCCGAAGTGCAGGTAGTGCTCCGCGGGCCGCCCCGGCTGGAACTCGGCAGGCGCCTCCAGGACGTCGGGGTCCATCATTGCGGCGCCGACACCGACCAGCACGAGCGCGCCGGCGGGGACGTGCGCCTCATGTGACGTGCCCCGTGCGATCGCGCAGGTGGCGCGGCAACGGCGAACCACCATCGGCGTGGGAGTCCCGAAGCGCAGCGCCTCGCGGGCGAGCCGCCAGACCTCATCGTCATCAGCTCGCGCCACCGCGGCGCGTGCCTGCGCCAGCACCGCAGGTCGGTCCAGCCATTCGTGCACCACACGACACGTCGCGGTAGCCACGTTGTCCACCGTGCCGGCAACGGTCCACAGGAGCAGGTCGGCGATGCGGGCGTCGGTGAGGCCTGCATCGCCCGCTTCCTGCATCGCCAGCAACCGCCCGAGCCCATCGTCGCTGCTGACACCTCCCTGCCGCTCCCGGTGGACTGCTGCGATGCGCGCGTCGAGGGCGGCGCCGAACGCCCCGGCGGAACGCCTGGCGCGGCGCGTGAGCAACGGCAACCGGAGCACGTTGACGAAGCCCTCCGTGAAGATGTCGCGAGCCCACCGCGCCGTCGTGTCCGCATGCCCGAGCGCCAACCCGAACAGTTCATCGCACACGAGGGCCGCGACCGGCCGGGCGAACCCATCGAGCAGGTCGAGGCTCGTACCGGCCGTGGCCGTTGCCGCGGCGGCGTGGCGCGTGGCCGCGGCGGTGGCCTGTGGCACGGCGTCCGGTGGGAACGCCGCGCGAAGCCACCCGAGCTGTCGCCGATACGACTCGCCGTCGGCCTGCCCGAGCAGGAAGTCGGACTCTGGCGTCACGCGCGCAATCGCCTCGCCATACGGGTCGACGCTGAAGTCGCCGGGTCGCGAGAGCACCTCGCGCACGTCGGCGTGGCGCGTCACGAACGCCAGGTCGCCCAGCACGAGCGTGGGGGCGCAGGTTCGCAGGCGGACGAAGAGCGCGTCAGCGCGGAGATCGGTCAGGGTGTCGCCCACATGTGCCTCGCACGGAGAACGTTGCGGAGGCGCGGGTCGGACAGGCGACCTACTTCTGCTGCTCGAAGAGCACGACGTTCCCGGTCGAGGCCCCGGAGCAGACGATGTCGAGCTTGCCGTCGCCCGTAAGGTCGGCGACCTTGCAGTCGGCGCCGGCGACGCCGCCCTGGTCGAGCACGGTTCGTGACCAGCGCGTGCCCGTCGCGTCGGCGGCGCGGTACACGCTCACGCGGACGTCCTTGCCGCGATGGCTGGCGACGATCTCGTCCTGCCCGTCGCCGTCGAGGTCGGCGACGGCGAGCGCATGTCCGTTGGTCATGCCGTCCTCGATCACCAACCGCTCCCAGCCCGTCGCGCGATCCAGGTACACCGCGACGATGTTGCCGTGGAATGGCTCGATGGTGGCCAGGAACCGACGCGCGCCGAGGCGCCCGAGCTTGATCTCGCTGGTGCCACACCGGGGGCATGGCTCGAGGTTGCCCGACGTGATCGGCACGTGCGTCCACTCGCCTTCCCTGGGCACCACGCGCTGCACGCCGTCGAAGCTGGCCGTGAGCAATTGCCAGCGTCCGGGCGCCCACTCGACCGGGTGGATGCTGTGGACGATGCCGGTGAGGGTCGACGAGATGCGCTGGCGCGTCCATGTGCCGGGGACGTAGGCGTAGATCGGCGTGCGTCCCGCGTACTTCGGCGCGACGACGCCGGCGCCCGCGAACGGCGCCACGAGCAGCCAGGGCGACTTGCCGGCCTCGACGCGCATCCAGCGCACGCGGTGCGCCGTCGGCACCGTGTCGATCGGCTTGCTGGTCCACGGCTGCGTCGGGTCGTCGCCATGGGTGAGCAGCAGCACTTGTCCCACGCTTCGCGACGGGTCGGTCTCGAACTGGTGCGCCATCGCGATCTCCGGGATGCCGTCGCCGTC
Source organism: Luteitalea sp. TBR-22 (assembly GCF_016865485.1). NCBI lineage: Bacteria > Pseudomonadati > Acidobacteriota > Vicinamibacteria > Vicinamibacterales > Vicinamibacteraceae > Luteitalea > Luteitalea sp. TBR-22. The sequence continues at coordinate 5,176,256 of NZ_AP024452.1, forward strand.
GAGATCGTGCGTGTCGAGGTTGATCACGCGCGGGACGCCGGTGATCAGCACGTGGCGCGTCCACGTGGGGTTCTCGTACCAGGCCAGTTCTGTCGATCGCTCGTCGACCACCACGACGTCGGGCCGGCGGTCGCGATTCAGGTCGGCGACGACCAACTGGTAGCCCATGCCGAGGCCCGACACGATCGTCGCCGCGCGGAACGCCGGCGGGGCCGGCGACGAGGCCGGCTGCGCGGTCGCCGCGAGCAGGAACAGGAAAAGGCCCGTGACCATCGTCGCCAGTCTACCTGTGGCACGGGCCGGTCGCCGCGGCGGCGGTCCGGTCGTCCCCTGTCGCTACGTGTCTACCGTCGTCAGGCCGTGGCGTACGGCGAACCGCGTCAACCCGGCGACGTCGTGGATGTCGAGGCGGGCCATCAGGTCCTTGCGATGCGTCTCGACGGTCTTGGCACTGAGGCCGAGCCGGTAGGCGATCTCCTTGGTGCCCTGCCCCTCGGCGATCAGCTGCAACACCTCCCGCTGCCGCGGGCTGAGGCGCGCCAGCGGGTCGGGCTCGGCGGGCTGCCCTGTGACCACCATGTCGCGCACCGCAGCGGACAGGTCGCGACTGAGGTAGACCTGCCCGCGCCGCACGGCGTCGAGCGCCAACCCGAGCTCGGCGACCGCGGCATCCTTGAGGAGGTACCCGTGCGCGCCGGCCCGCATGGCGCGAACCACCTGCATGTCGTCCTGGTGCATCGACAGCATCACGACCTTGCAGTCGGGGCACGAGTCGCGCAGGCGCTGTGCGGCGTCTATGCCGTTCAGCCCGGGCATGGTGATGTCGACGAGCGCGATGTCGGGAGGCGTGGCTGCGGCCATCGCCAGCATCTCCGTGCCGTCGGAGGCCTCCTGCACGTCGATGTCGGGGAACGTGCGCTCCAGCAACGAGCGGATGCCGGCCCGAAGCAGCGTGTGGTCGTCGGCGATGAGGAGACGGAGGCTCATGAGGGGGTCCGCAGGGGCACGGTGCACTCGAGCGTCGTGCCGACGCCAGGCTCCGAGGTGATGCGCAGGGCGCCACCGAGCACGGTCAGGCGTTCCTCGACGCTGCGCAGGCCGAGGTGGCCGCCGGCGGTGGCGGCACGCCGGCCGGCCTTCACGTCGAAGCCGCGCCCATCGTCGGCGACGCGCAGGGTCAGCGCGTGCGGTGTCGTGGTGATCGTGACGGCGACGTGGCGCGCCTCGGCGTGCTTGACCACGTTGGCGAGCGCCTCCCGGACGATGCGGTAGCACGCCAGCTCGACCTCGCGCGGCAAGCCGGTGGTGTCGCCCGGCGCATCGACGAGGACGGCCAGGCCGGCGCGCGTGCCTTCGCGCTGCGCGAGCACGCGCAGCGCCGGCAGGAGCAACCCGGGGTCGAACGGCACCGGCTTGAGCGCCCCGGAGATCGTCCGGATGTCGGCAATCACCGTGTCGACGAGATCGACGCAGCCCTTCAGCGCCGGGTCCGAGGCCTCGTCGGCCTTGATGGCCATCTGGAGTTGCAGCTTGAGGAGCGCCAGCTTCTGGCCGACGTCGTCGTGCAGGTCCTGGGCGAGTCTCTGGCGCTCCTGCTCCTGTGACCGGGCGATCTCGGAGGACAGGACACGCACGGCGTGCGCACGGCGACGGGCGACCAGCGCCACGCCCACCAGCCCGCCACACAGCGCCACGCACGTGACGACGAGCGCGGCGACGATCATTGCGGCGTGGCGACGCGCAGGGCGCGGCAGTGGCGCGCCACGGTGGCGCGGAGCACGTCGACGCTGATCGGTTTGGTCAGCGTCGCGGCGACGCCTGCGCGCTCGACCGAACCGAGGAACTGCCCGCCGAACACCCCGGAGATCGCCACCACGGGCACGGTGGGCAACACCGCGCGGATGGCCTGGATGGTCTGCGTGCCGTCCTGCCGTGGCATGAACAGGTCGATGATCACCAGGTCGACGAGCGCGCCACCTCGGATCAGCTCCATGCACTCGAGGCCGTCGCCCGCCAGCAGCACGCCGTAGCGATCGCCCAGCGCGTCGGCGAAGAGCCGCCGCACGTCCGGGTCGTCATCGACCACCAGCACGGTGGGGCGGGGCGCTGCCGGACCGAGCGCCTCGCGCACGGAGGCCACCAGACGCTCCGGCGTGAAGGGCTTGGGCAGGTAGTGCACGTCCGCCCCCAGGATGTGGTTCGGCCCGAGCACGTCGTCCGGGTAGCCGGACATGTAGATCGTGCGCATCGACGGTCGGGCCGCCGTGAGGCGTTGCGCCAGGGCGTGCCCGTGCATCCCGGGCATGATCACGTCGGTCAACAGCAGGTCGATCCGGCCTTCGTGGCGCTCGGCCACCTTCATCGCCTCGTCGCCGCTGGCGGCCGGCAGCACGGTGTAGCCCCACGCCCTGAGCGCCGCCACCGTCACCTCGCGCACGTCGCGCTGGTCCTCCACGACGAGAATGGTCTCGGTGCCGCGGGCGATCGGCGCGGGCCTGGCGTCGGCCGGTCCGCTGGACGCGCCGGCGGGGGTGGCGGGCGGCAGGTACACGCGGAAGCTGGTCCCGGCGCCGGGCTCGCTCTGGACGTCGATGAAGCCGCCACTCTGCCGGACGATACCGTAGACGGTCGACAGCCCGAGGCCCGTCCCGCGTCCCAGCTCCTTGGTGGTGAAGAACGGCTCGAAGATCCGGTGGCGTGTCGCCGCGTCCATGCCCTCACCCGTGTCCGAGACGGTCACGCACAGGTAGCGGCCGGCAGCGATCTCGGGTCGGCTCGCGGACGCCGGGACGTCCTCCTCGCTCGTCTCGATGACCAGCGCCCCGCCGCGCGGCATCGCGTCGCGCGCGTTGACCACCAGGTTCATGAACACCTGGTGCAGGTGCCCCGGATCGACGAAGACGCGATCGTCGGTGGCGAGGACGCGTGTGGTGAGCTTGACGGCTTCGCTGAGCACGCCCCGCGCGAGCGGCTCGATCTCGCGCACCGCGTCGGCCAGCGACACCACGGAGGGCTGGCTGGCATGCTTGCGGCTGAACGTGAGCAACTGGCGGGTGATGCCGCCGGCGCGCTCGCCGGCCTGCCGGATCGCCTCCAGCCCCTGGCGGCAGGGATCGTCGGCCGCCATGCGGCCGAGCAGCAGGTCGCTGTAGCCGTTGACCACGGTCAGCACGTTGTTGAAGTCGTGCGCCACGCCGCCGGCCAGGCGGCCGACGGTCTCGAGCTTCTGCGACTGCAGGAACTGGTCCTCGAGCGCCTTGCGCTCGGTGATGTCGGTCAGCGTGCCCACCAGGCGCACATGGCCGAACTGCGCGTCGGCGGCAACGGCGCGTGCCCGCCCCAGCACCCAGACGAAGCCGCCGGCCTTGCGCCGGACGCGGAACTCCACCGACAGCAGCGCCGAGGAGGCCGACCCGAGGAGTTCCTGGATGCGGGCGACGACGAGCGAGCGGTCCGCCTCGTGGATCAGGTCGGGCCACGCCTCGGCTGCCGACGCGAGTGCGTCGCGTTCGTACCCGAGCAGCTGCGCGACCCTGGGACTGATGTGCGTCTCGCCGGTCGCCGTGTCGTAGTCCCAGTAGCCTTCGTTCATGGCGTCGAGCACCCGCTCGATGCGCTCCCGGTGCGCGACGCTGTCGAGGGCGAACGACAGGCTGGCGGCCAGTTCCTCGGCCAGCTGGAGCTCCTCGGAGTCGAAGAACTCCGGCTCCTCGGCGTAGAACGACAACACGCCGACGGTGCGGCCCTCGCGACGCAGCGGCAGTGCGATCGACGAGGACAGGTGGAAGGTCGAGGCCGCCTGGCGCCATGGCTCCATGCGCGGATCGCGCTGGATGTCCTGGCAGATCACCGACGTGCCGGTCCGCAGGCAGGTGCCAGCCGGCCCATGACCGAGCGGCTCGTCGGTCGACTTGATCGAGACGTGATCGAGATACCCGGCGCCGGGGCCGGCGCTGGCCACGGTCTGCAGCACTCCGGACACCGCGTCGGCAATCGCCACCGATGCGATTCGGAAGCGCCCGTGCTCGGCGGCCACCTCGCAGATGCGCTGGCAGAGCGCCACCTCGTCGGCCGGGTGCGCCAGCACGCGACCACAGTGACTCAGGAGGGCGTGCAGGCGATCGAGCCTGATCACCCGCGCCTCGGCCTGCCGTCGCGCCGTCAGGTCACTGATGATGCCGTGGAAGTACCGCCGTCCGCTCAGCCGAATCACGCGGACGTTCACTTCAACGGCGAACTGCCGCCCATCCCTGTGGCGATGGACCGTCTCGAACCGGGCGCGGCCGTCCTGCTGCAACAGGGCCCAGGTCTCGAGGAACTGGTCGATGGTGTGGGGCGCCCTGAGGTCGCGGATGTTGAGACGCAGCAGCTCCTCGCGACTGTAGCCGTACAACTCCGTGGCGCGGTCGTTCACCTGGACGACGCCACCGTGCTCGTCGAGGACCAGCATGACGTCGTGGGCCATGCCCAACAGCCCGTCGTAGTGCTGCAGGAGCAGCTCGAGATCCAGATCCCCGGCCCGGCGACCACCCGGCTGCCACAGGCGGCGCCACCACGCGGCCACGGCAGCGCCCAGGACGATGGCTGACGCCACCTCACCGGCGGCCGCACCGGTGCCCAGCTCGAACTGCAACCCCATCATCGGTCGAGGTTAGCAGAACCGCGGCTCAGCCTCGCCTCCGCCAGGGCTGAGCGCAGGGTATCGGTCGTGACTGGCTTGGCCAGCGTCGCGTCGGCGCCGAGCAGGTGCGCGATCTCGAGGTAGGGGCCGACGTCGTAGCCCGACATGGCGACAATGCGAGGGCAATCGACGCGAGTGCGCAGCGCCCGAATGGTCTCGAGGCCCTCCCGCTCGGGCATCACGATGTCGGTCAGCACCAGCGCGATGTCCCTGCAACAGTCGACCATGGCGAGCGCCTCGTCGCCGTTGGCGGCCAACCGCACCTGGAAACCGTCCGCACGCAGCAGGCTCGAAAGGGTGTCGCGCACGCCCGGATCGTCGTCGACGACGAGAATCACGGCCCCGGGAGGAGAGCCGGCGCCGGCAAGGTCGGCGCGAGCCGGTTCGCTGGTCATGGCGTCGCCGCCCGCACGCAGGCGACCAGGCCCGACGCCGCGGCGGCGCCGAGCGCCGGCCATCGCCACCCGCGGCGCACCGGCATCGGCTCGTCGGCGCGTCCGTCGGTGCGAGCCGCGGCCCGGGTGCGCGGTGTCCCCGCTGCCTTGTCGACGCAGGACGACGAATCGTTCCAGCCCTCCTCGATGGAGGCCGGCGGCAACTCCGCGGGCAGGTAGATGGCGATCGAGACGCCCTGTCCGGCCGCGGGCTCGACGGCGATCCACCCGCCGCTCTGGTGGACGAGTCCCAGCACGCCCGCCATGTCGAGCTGTGCGTCTTCCGACGGCACCACGAGCGGGAACGGCTCGAACAGGCGAAGGCGCGTATCGTCGGGCACCTGCCCGGTGTCCACCATCCGCACGCACACCTGTCGTCCGGTGGCGCCGCCCTCGTGTCGGCTGGCCAGGTCGGCGTCGACATCGGTCATGGAGGTCTCGAGGTGCAGGGCGCCGCCGTCGGGCATGTGCGCGCGGGCGCGCGTCGCCAGCGCCACGAAGGCCCGCTCGAACTGCGCCACGTCGATGCTGACGCGCGCCAGGCCCGGGGCCAGCGTCAGCGTCACGCCGACCCGCGGACCGAGCAGGCCGTGCAGCTTCGGCAGCAGCCGCCCGACCAGTTCGTTCAGGTCGGTGCTGCTCGGCCGGAGCAACTGCCGGCGACCGAAGGCCAGCAGTCGTTGGGTGAGCCCCGCCGACTCCTGCGCCGTGCGCGTGATGGCGCGCAGTGGCCCGGCGACCCGCTCGTCGTCGCCACAGGTGATCAGCACCAGTTCGGCGTGCCCGATGATGGCCTGCAGGCGGTTGTTGAACTCGTGGGCGATGCCGCCGGCGAGCTTGCCGATGGCTTCGACCTGCCGGGCGCGCTCCTCGGCCACCCGGCGCGCCTCCCGCGCCGCCCGCTGCCTGGTGACGTCGACCACCGTGACGAGCCGCGCCGGCTCGCCGTCCCACTCCACCGCCGTCGACACGCAGCCGATCCACAGTTGCCGCCCATCGCGGCGCACTCCCCGGCACTCGTACTGCCGCAAGGGGCCGACAAGGTGCGGATCGCGCAGATGCGCGAGCGTCGCGGCACGATCGTCGGGGGCGACCAACCCCCAGGCATCGATCCCGCGCAGTTGCTCAGGATCGCCGTAGCCGGCCAGGTCGGCCACCGCCTGGTTGGCCAGGCGGATCACCCCGTCGACGTGGATCAGCACGCCGATGCTCGATCCGTCGATCAGGCCACGGTAGCGCGCGTCGCGGGCGAAGGCCTGGCACTCGCAGTCGCGCTGCTCCATCACCAGCCGCAGGGCCTCGAAGAACCCGAGCACGTCGGGAGGGCCCGCCGGCTCCCCTGGCGTCCTCGCGCTGCCCTCCACGTGAGCGTCGCCGCCGTCTGCGTTCACGGCGATGAGTATCGGCGGAACGCGCGACGGCGACAGCTCGGGAAATTCCCGAGGCCTGCGGTCCATGCGCGTCAGGTCAGGCGTACCCCTACGGAACTTCCTGAGGGCCCGGGACCTCAAGCGGCCCACCGGGACCGCCGATGTCCCCAACGCCACGGCATGCTGCCGCGGTCCGCGGGGCACGGCGTTGCACCGCGCCCCTTCCCTTCATCACGGAGTCCGCACACGGTGACCGTCAACCCCTTGAGCCTGGAAGTCGCCGCACACCTGGCGATCATCCCCAGGCTCAACGAGCAGCTCGCCGAGACGTCGCGCCAGGTCGAGTCGGCCGTCCTCGACATCTGCGCCAACTTCAGCGGCATCGCCGACAAGGCCCGACGCGGCGTCGAGGCGACCATCGCCATCGTCGACAGCACCGACGGACACGACGGCTTCACGGTGCTGCTCGACCGCATGCAGGACACCGTCGCTGCCGCCGACGCTCGACTCGCGGCGACGGCCGCCCGGTCGCTGCGGGCGATCGAACGGCTGCAACAGGTGGAGCAGTCACTGCGCGGCGTGCACAAGACCCTCGATCACATCGAGGAACTCGCGGCCGGCCTGCGGTTGCTGGCCATCAACGCCAAGATCGAAGCGGTGCGATCGGGCGAGCGCGGTTCCGGCTTCGCGGTCGTCGCCGACGAGATGCAGCGCGCCGGCAAGGAGTCGCGGGAACTCGCCGAGCACATCCGCGAGGGCGTGGCGCAGATGACCGGCGAGGCCGCCGAGCTCTCGACCCTGCTTCGCGAAGGCGCGCAAGAGGATCTCGCCAGCATCGAGCAATCGCGCGAGGCGTTCGCGATCGCCAGCGAGGCGATGGCCCGCAACCACGCCATGCTCCGCGACAGCATCCGCGAAGGCACCGACCTCAGTCGCGCCCTGGCGGAAGACGTTTCGGCAGCCATCGTCGGCCTCCAGTTCCAGGACCGGGTGAATCAGCGGTTGCTGCACGTCAGCGAGGCGCTCACGCACATGCGCGACACGCTCGGCCAGGCACTGCCCGCCGGCGACGACGACGCGGCGCGGCAGCGCCTGGCGGAAGTCGAGGCGCGCCTCGAGCGCAGTTACACGATGTGGGAGGAGCGCGCCGACGGGGCGCCCGACTCCGGCGACATCGAACTCTTCTGAAGACGACCCATGACCGACACCGACATGACGATGGCGCACCAGAGCGTCTGGGCGCCGACCGGCACCCTGACGATCGACACCGTCGCGGACCACTGGGGTGACCTGTGCCCGCGGCTGGCCGAGGACGTGCGCGCCGACCTCTCCGCAGTCACCCGCGTCGACACCGCCGGCGTGCAGCTCCTGATCGCGGCACGACGCGTCGCCCGCGAGGCCGGCCGCCACTTCCACGTCCATGCCGCGACGCTGCCTGGCGGCGCCGCGGCCCTGCTCGGCATCACCAGCGACGTCGTCGTCGTGACGACCGCAACGACTCCGGCCCCGCGCGCCGGCGAGAAAGGCTGAACCAGTGCCCAGGACTGCACTCGTCGTCGACGACTCCGCCTCGATGCGCCAGATGGTCTCCTTCACCCTGCAACAACGCGGGTTCTCGATCCGCGAGGGGGGCAACGGCAGGGAAGGCCTGCAAGTACTCGGCACCGATCGCGTGGACCTCGTGATCACCGACCTGAACATGCCCGAGATGGACGGACTCACGTTCATCCGCGAGTTGCGCACGCGGGCCAACGCGAAGTTCACGCCCGTGCTGATGCTGACCACCGAGTCGCAAGACGGCAAGAAGGCCGAGGGCAAGGCGGCGGGGGCCACCGGCTGGATCGTCAAGCCGTTCAACCCCGAGAAGCTGCTGGCCGTGGTCGACAAGCTCGTGCCCTGACGTACGCGTGGCGGCCACTGGCCCAATCCCCGACTCCCGACTCCCGACTCCCCACTCCCGACTCCCGACTCCCGATTCCCGCACCGCCGTCATGTCCATCGACCTGTCCCGCTTCAAGGACACCTACTTCGAGGAGGCCACCGAGCACGTGGCCGCCATGGAGGCCGCACTGCTCGGCCTCGCTGACGGTGGCGCCGACCGCGAAGTCCTCGACGCCATCTTCCGGGCCGCCCACTCCATCAAGGGCGGCAGCGGCGTGTTCGGGCTGACGGCCGTCGGCGAGTTCACGCACGTCCTCGAGAACGTGCTCGACCGGTTGCGTGAGGGCCGCCTGCCGTGCACTCGCGATCTCGCCGACCTGCTGCTGCAGGCCAACGACGTGTTGCGTGGACTGCTGGCGTCGGCGCGGACCGGTGACCCGGAGCCGGGCGAGCGCGCCGCGGTCGAGCGTTCGCTCGAGCAGGTGCTCCTCGGTGCGACCGCTTCCGAGGCGACCGCCGAGGTGACCGGCGTCGCGCAGGCGCTCGCGACGGCCAGTCCGGAAACGGCAGGCACGGGCGCCGGCGCACGCTGGCGGGTGGAGTTCAGGCCGTGCGCCGACATCTTCAGGCAGGGCCTGGACCCCCTGGTGCTGTTGCGCGATCTGGCCAGTCAGGGTCGCATCGTCGCCGTGCAGCTGCACGACGCGGCCATCCCGGAGGCCTCGGCCTTCGACCCCGAGACGTGCTACGTCGGCTGGACGTTCCACATCGAGACGCCCCGCGGCGCCGACGCCCTGCGCGACGTGTTCCTGTTTGCCGAGGACGGCGCGCAGCTGGTGATCGAACGGTGCGACCCGCCGTCGGCCACACGCACGCCCGACCCCGATCCCGCATGCGGCGCCACGCCCGGCAGCACGGCAGCCGACCCACCCCACGAGGCCCGGCAACGTCGAGGCGGGGACCGGCGCGTCGGTGCGGAACGCCGCGCCGGCACCGAGAACGCCTCCATCCGCGTCGCCACCGAGAAGGTAGACCGCCTGATCGATCTCGTCGGCGAGGTGGTGATCTCGCAGTCGATGGTGGCCACGCTCATCGACACGTTCACGGCCGACTCGCTGTCGGCACTCCGCGACGCCATCGGCGTCCTGGCGCGCAACACGCGCGAGCTGCAGGAGCGCATCATGGGCATCCGCATGATGCCGGTGGGCGGCGTGTTCGCACGCTTCCCGCGCGTGGTGCACGACATCTCGGGCGCCCTCGGCAAGCAGATCCAGGTGGTGTTCGAGGGCGAGGACACCGAGCTCGACAAGGGCGTGGTCGAGGCCATCGGCGACCCGCTCACCCACATGGTGCGCAACGCGGCCGATCACGGCATCGAACTGCCGGCCGACCGCGTCGCTGCGGGCAAGCCTGCGCACGGCACGATTCGCCTCAGCGCCTTCACGCGCGGCGGCAACGTCGTGATCGAGGTCGCCGACGACGGCAAGGGGCTCGACACGGCACGCATCCGTGCCAAGGCCGTCACCCAGGGCCTGATCCACGAGCACGAGGTGCTGACCGAGGAGCAAATCCAGGCGCTGATCTTCGCGCCTGGGTTCTCGACCGCCGAGCAGGTCAGCAGCCTGTCGGGTCGCGGCGTCGGGATGGACGTGGTGCGCCGCAACGTGCAGGCGATCAACGGCACGGTCGCCGTCGAGAGCCGCAAGGGCGCCGGCTCGGTCTGTCGCATCACGCTGCCGCTGACGCTGGCGATCCTCGACGGGCAGTCCCTCACGGTCGGCGACACGCACTACGTGCTGCCGATCACCTCGATCGTCGAGTCGCTGCGACCGCGTCCGCAGGACGTGCAGGCGATCGTCGGGCGCGGCGAGGTCGTCCTCGTCCGCGGCGAGGCGATGCCACTCGTGCGGCTGCACCGGCTGTTCGGTGTCGCGACCGACCGCACCGACCCGAGCACCGGCATCGTCGTGCTCGTGGAACACGACGGCCAGCGGGTGGCGCTGCTCGGCGAGGAGTTGCTCGGCCAGCAGCAGGTCGTCGTCAAGAGCCTCGACACCCACTACCGACGGACCGATGGCGTCATGGGCGCGACGATCATGGGCGATGGCAGCGTCGCGCTGATCCTCGACGTCCCCGGCCTGCTGCGACTCGCCAGCCATCGCTCCCGGGACCGCGACGCCGCGTGAGCGCAGGATCGCCGACATCATCGCGACGATCGACGAGATCGCCATCCAATGCGACGGCCGCCGCGCGACGCCTCGGGAATTTCCCGAGGCGCCGACACCTCAAGGCGGCCACGTCGTCGCCGATGTCCCACTCGTCGCGGCTGGCCTCGTCCTGCGCCGCCGCCCCAACTGACGTCACCCTGCGCGGCTCACGGGCCGTGCGCCGCCCTCGCACCGAGGGCGTCCCCTCGAGGAGCACACATCGTGAAGTGGTTCATGCACCAGCGGATGGCCAGCAAGCTCGCGCTCGGCTTCGGGGTGAGCTTCATGCTCACGCTCGCGGTCGGCGTCATGGGGCTGCGCAGCCTCGCCGTCGTCAAGGAGCTCAACACACTGATGTACGAGCGCCACGCCCTGGGCATCGCGCACATCAAGGAGGCCAACCTCAGCGTCGTGCGGGCGTCGCGGGCGCTGCGCAATGCCATCCTGGACGACACGACCGCCGAGAAGGAGAAGCGCTGGTCCGACGCCAGGCGCTTTCGCGAGGAGTTCGCGACGGCGATGGCGGCGTTCGACAAGACGATCGTGTCCGACCAGGTGCGCCGACAGAGCGCCGACGTCCAGCGGCAGATGGCCACGGTTGCCGAGGGGCAGGACACGGCGTTCGGGTTGACCGTCGCCGGGCGTGACGAGGCGGCCAAGGCGATGCTGAAGGACCTGCGCGCGAAGGCCGACGCGATCGACACGCTGATCGACGCGATCGAGAAGGACAAGATGGAGCGCCTGCGGGCCGCCAACGCCGAGATCGACGCGACGTACGCATCGACGCGCGTGACGATGCTGGCCGTCGTCGGCGCCTGCATGGTGCTGACGGTGGTGCTCGTGTGGACGATCGCCCGGCTGGTCACGCGGCCGCTCGGCGAGACGGTCACCGTGCTGCAGCACGTGGCCAGGGCCGATTTCAGCCAGCAGATCGCCCTCGACACGCGCGACGAGATCGGCGACCTGGCACGCGCCACCAACGCCGCGATCACCCAGATCAAGGAGGCGCTCGGCAACGTCCGTGGCGCGGCCGAGGGCATGGCCAGGGGCGACTTCAGCGTGCAGGTGCGACAGGACCTGCCGGGCGAGCTCGGCGTCATGGCCACCGCGCTCGGTTCCGGGCTCACGTCGCTGCGCGGCGCGGTCGCCAACGTCCGCGAGGCGTCACAGCAGCTGGCCGACGGCAACCTGACGGTCGCCGTGCGGACGGACCTGCCCGGCGAACTCGGCGTGATGGCCGCGGCCCTGAACGAGGCGGTGACCAGGCTGCGCCAGGCGATGACCGACGTGCGGGAGACCGCCAATGCGGTGGCCTCGTCGGCCGACCAGCTCGCGTCGGCGTCGCAGGAGATCTCGAGTGGCGCCCAGGAGCAGGCCAGCAGCCTCGAGGAGACGGCAGCCAGCCTCGAGGAGATGACCGCGACCATCAAGCAGAACGCCGACAACGCGCAGCAGGCCAGCCAGCTCGCCGGTGGGGCACGCAGCACCGCGGAGGACGGTGGCCAGGTGGTGAGCGAGGCCGTCGAGGCGATGAGCGCGATCAACGACTCGTCGCGCAAGATCGCCGATATCATCACGACGATCGACGAGATCGCCTTCCAGACGAACCTCCTGGCCCTCAACGCGGCGGTCGAAGCGGCACGGGCCGGCGAGCAGGGCCGCGGCTTCGCGGTGGTGGCGGCCGAGGTCCGCAACCTCGCGCAGCGCAGCGCGACCGCGGCCAAGGAGATCAAGGACCTGATCTCCGACTCGACGCGCAAGGTCGAGGCCGGCTCGGCGCTGGTCAACGCGTCGGGCAGGACCCTGACCGACATCGTCGCGTCGGTCAAGCGGGTCACCGACATCGTCGCCGAGATCGCCGCGGCCAGCCGCGAGCAGGCGACAGGCATCGAACAGGTCAACAAGGCGGTCACACAGATGGACCAGGTGACGCAGGCCAACGCCTCGCAGACCGAGGAGATGTCGGGCACGTCCGAGTCGCTGTCGGGCGAGGCCGGCAAGCTGCAGGGCCTGGTGCGCCGCTTCCGCCTGGGCGACGACGCGAGCGCGGAGCCGGGCCCGCAGCGCGCGGCGGCACGACGGCCGGTGGCGATGGCCACCCGCACGACCCGTCGGCCGACGGTGCCCACCGTCGGGACCGCGGCGCTGGCCCTCGACAACGAGTTCCAGGAGTTCTGATCCACCCTGCGCGGAGGACGTGGACCATGACAGCACACGAGACAGTGGAGCCGGCGCTCGTTGCCGGCGGGCAGTTCCTGACGTTCCGGCTCGGCAGCGAGCAGTTCGGACTGGAGATACTGAGGGTGCAGGAGATCAAGGGATACACGGCGGTCACCGCCATTCCCAACACCCCCGCGCACGTCAAGGGCGTGATGAACCTGCGCGGCGCCGTGGTCCCGGTGGTGGACCTTCGGCTCAAGTTCGGGATGCCCGAAGTGGAGTACACCAAGTTCACGGTCATCGTGCTGGTGACGGTGAACGGCAAGATGGTCGGCCTGGTGGTCGACGCCGTCTCCGACGTGCTCACCCTGGCGGCCAGCGACGTCGTGGCGCCGCCGGCGTTGGACGCGTCGGTGGACACGTCGTTCATCACCGCCCTGGCCAAGGCCGGTGATGGCCTCATCAGCCTGCTCGACATCGATCGTGTCGTCGGCAGCGAGGAGCCGGCCCGCGCCGAGGCCGCCTGACCGCTCCGGGTTCGTGCTGTCCCTGGCGTGCAACGCCGACCACAGGGTCGGCGTTCGGCACGTTCGGTGGCACAGTATCGGCGATGCGCGTGCTCACTCGACGGGAGTTCGGCCGGATCGGCGCCGGCGTCATCGGCGCCGCGATGTGCCAGGCGGGGACACGGGGCCAGGCCGTCGAGCCGCTGGTCGACTCCCTCGTCCGCGACAACGACGAGCGCGTGCGGATCTGGCTGACGAAACAGGACCGTCGTCCCGATGCGCGCTGGCACGGGAGCCTGCTCGACGACTACGGACTTCCCTCCGTGGGCGGCACGGCGCAGATGCTCGCCGGGCTGGTCGCCGCCGGTGCGTCGCCCGCGTCGGCGTTCCACCAGGCCCCCTCCCTGGTGACGCCGCTGGCGCGTGCTGCCGAGGCACTGCTGCGCGCGCAACACGACGACGGGACCATCGACCTGCTCGCCACCAACTTCCACTCGCCGCCCGACACGGCGTTCGTGCTCGAGCCGGTGACGGCGGCCGCGACCATCCTGCGCCGCCAGGCCTGGGCGCCGCTGCAACCGGTGCGCGAGGCCCTGGACACGTTCATGCGTCGCGCCGGCGACGCCCTGGTCAGCGGCGGGATCCACACGCCCAATCACCGCTGGGTGGTGTGCGCCGCGCTGGCCCGCCTGCACGCGCTGCGGCCCGACCCGCACTACGTCGCGCGCGTCGACCAGTGGCTGGCCGAGACGATCGACATCGATCCCGACGGCCAGTACACCGAGCGCAGCACCGCCGTGTACTCCCCCGTCGTCGATCGCGCGCTGCTGACGGTGGCGACGCTGCTCGAGCGGCCGGCCCTGCTCGACCCGGTGCGACGCAACCTGGAGATGACGCTGTACTACGTGCATCCGGACGGCGAGGTCGCCACCGAGGCCTCCCGTCGACAGGACCGCTACCAGCGCGGCAGCATGGCCCGGTACTACGTGAGCTACCGCGCGCTGGCACTGCGCGACGGCAACGGTCGGTTCGCGGCGATGGCGCGGCAGATCGAACGGACGGCGCGGCCGCAGCTGGGCGGCGAACTGCCCGCCTTCCTGGAGTGGCCGGAGCTGCAGCAGCCACTGCCCGCCGAGGCTCCCCTGCCGACCGACTACGTGAAGGTGTTCGCCTACTCGAAGCTGGCGCGCATCCGGCGCGGAGCGATGAGCGCGACGGTGCTGGCCGACAACACCACGGTGCTGTCGTTGCGCCGCGGCCAGGCGGCGCTCGAGGCCGTGCGCGTCGCGTCGGCGTTCTTCGGCAAGGGCCAGTTCACGGGCACCGCGCTCGAGGTCGAGGGCGACACGTACCACCTGCGGCAGCACCTGGAGGGACCGTACTACCAGCCGCTCACGGCCGCGCAGGTCGCCGGCGGCGACCACGTGCGCATGACGGCCAACGGCACGCTCGCGAGCGAGAGCCGGGCGCTTCGTGCGCAGAGCAACGTCCAGGTGCTGGACACGCACGTCGGCGTCTCCGAGCGCGGCGGAGTCGTGACGCTCGCCATCGACATCACCGGTACCGACGACGTGCCCGTGGCCGTCGAGCTCGGCTTCCGTCACGGCGGCACCCTCGAGGGCGTCGAGCCGGTGAAGGGCATCGCCGACGCGTTCCTGCTGCGCGCCGGCACCGGTCGCTACCGGCTCGGCGCCGACACGATCACGTTCGGCCCGGGTCGGGTCGACCACACCTGGACGCAACTGCGCGGCGCGCTCCCGAAATGGGACGGCCAGAGCGTGTACCTCACCGGGCTGACGCCCTTCCACGCGACCCTCACCCTGTCGTGACCATGCGATCGATGCGCCACTGCCGCCTCGGGCTCCTCGCCCTCGTGTTCCTGCTCGCGTGGCCCATGGGCACTCGCGCCGAGCGCCCGCCCCTGCGCGAGTACGACGTGCTCCGCCGCTTCCCGCCGGGCCGGCTCGTCGTCGAGCCGCCTGACGCTCAGGGCCTCTCGGGCACCAATCGCGTGCACGGACACTGGATCGAGGCCGGACCGCAGCGCGGCAGCTGCCGCAGCGTGATCTACGCCGTCGTCCAGGACGACCTGAAGGCCGCCGACGACGCGTGGCGAGGCATCGACGTGGCGTTCGCGCACCAGCTCGAGGACGGGCGCTTCGAGGCCGCCACGCGCCCCAACGGCCAGAGCGCGCGTCCGTACGGCGCCGCCGTCGAGACGGCGTTCTTCTTCGTCCAGGAGTACGCGCGGGCCGTGCTCGTGATCCGGCAGTCGCCGCACGCGGCACATTTCGCCGCGCGCATCGCGGCGCTCGAGCCGAAGCTGCGCAAGGCGCTCACCTTCATCAGCGGCGGCGTGGACACGATCATCCGCGAGACCAGCCATGCGCCCAATCGCATCATCATCGGCGCCAAGGCGCTCGGCCTCGGCGGCCTGGCGATCGGCGATCCGGCGCTCGTGGCGCAGTCGCGGCGACTGATGACGCACGCGCTCACGCTGCGGGACGAGGGCGGCGTGTTCGTCGAGAAGGGCGGCCGCGACTCCAGCTACAACGTCGTCTCGGTGCTGTTCGGGCAGGTGCTGACGCTGCACGTGCCGATGCCCGAGGCGGAGGCCGCCTTCGGCAAGGCGATCGCCTGGCAGGTGTCGCGGATCCTGCCGACCGGGGAGGTCGACGTGCGCGGCAACACGCGCACGGGCGTGGGCGCGGAGGTCTCCTACGGGGGCGAGCCGAAAAACGTGAACTACACCGAGGTGATGCAGGCGCTCACCCTGTACGGCCTCGTGCACCAGGACGCCGAGGCGCTCGCGGCCGCCGATCGCGTGTTCGGGTATCTGCAGCGCCAGGCCCCCCGCTGACGACGTCCCGTCCCCGTGGGCCACCGGTTCGTCACCTCAGGATGAGCTGGCTCGTCGCCCCACCAGTGTCGAGATGTACCATCGTCGGGAGGCGCTCGCCGCGACCGGCCGCGAGCCGCCACATCCCTGAGGTGATTCGATGAGACGTGCCCTGCTTGCGGCCGCCGCAACCTGCCTGGTTGCCGGCTGCTCCTCCCAGCCTCCGGCCCCGAAGGCCGAGACTGCCGCCCCGGCGCCTGCCAAGCCCGCGCTGGGCACCTTCGGCGTCGACCTGTCCAACATGGACACGACGGTGAAGCCCGGCGACGACTTCTTCCGCCACGCCAACGGCAAGTGGCTGGCGACGTTCAAGATGCCGGCCGACAAGGCCCGGTACGGCGCCTTCGACGCGCTGGGCGACAAGTCGGAGGCCGACGTGAAGGCCGTGCTCGAGGAGCTGGCCGCGAAGAAGCCGGCGCCCGGCACCACGCCGGCCAAGGTCGGCGACATGTACGCCAGCTGGATGGACGAGGCCGCCATCGAGGCGCGCGGCACCGCGCCGCTCAAGCCGTACCTGGCCAAGATCGAGGCCGTCACCGACACGAAGGGCGTGCTCGCGCTCATGGCGACGCCCGAGTTCGCGGCGCCGTTCAGCATCGGCATCGAGGCCGACCCGCAGGATCCGAAGCAGTACGCGATCTGGGCCGGCCAGGACGGCCTCGGCATGCCCGACCGCGACTACTACCTCGAGAAGGGTGCGTCGTTCGACAAGTACCGCACCGCGTACAAGGCGTACGTCACGAAGATCTTCGAGCTGCTCGGCGACGCGACGCCGGCCGCCTCGGCCGACCAGGTGATCGCGCTCGAGACGACCATCGCGCGCGGCCACTGGAAGCAGGCCGAGTTGCGCGACGTGGCCAGGGCGATCAAGCCGATGCCGTTCGCGCAGTTCAAGACGTTCGCGCCGACGGTCGACTGGGATGCGTTCATGGCCGGCCTGGGCCTGCCCCCCAACCCGGCGAAGGTGGTGGCCTATGGCGACACGGCGGTGAAGAACGGCGCGGCGCTGGTCGGCAGCCAGCCGGTGGCGGCGTGGAAGAAGTACCTGGCGTTCCACCTGGCGTCCGACAACGCGACGAACCTGCCGAAGGCCTTCGACGACGCGAGTTTCGAGTTCTTCGGCAAGACGCTGCGCGGCCTCGAGGCCAAGCGCGAGCGATGGAAGCGCGGCGTCACGCTGCTCGACCAGAACATCGGCGAGGGCGTCGGCGAGGCCTACGTGGCGAAGTTCTTCCCGCCCGATCACAAGGCCAAGATGGATGCGCTGGTGGCCAACCTGCGCAAGGCCCTCGAGGGACGCCTGAAGACGCTGCCGTGGATGGACGAGGCGACGCGCGCCGAGGCGCTGAAGAAGCTCGCGACGTTCGAGCCGCGGGTCGGCTACCCGTCCAAGTGGCGCGACTACTCGGCGCTCACCATCGACAAGGGCACGCTGTTCGAGAACGTGGTCAACGCACGCGCCTTCGAGTGGAAGCGGCAGGTCGCGCGCCTTGGCAAGCCGGTGGACCGCGAGGAGTGGGGCATGAACCCGCAGGAGGTCAACGCCTACTACAACCCGCTGATGAACCAGATCACGTTCCCGGCGGCCATCCTGCAGCCGCCCTTCTTCGACGTCAACGCCGACCCGGCGGTCAACTACGGCGCCATCGGCGGCGTGATCGGCCACGAGATCGGCCACGGCTTCGACGACCAGGGCCGCGCCTTCGACGAGGCCGGCCGGACGCGCAACTGGTGGACGCCGGAGACCGACGCCAAGTTCAAGGCCGCCACCAGGCAGCTCGGCGCGCAGTACGCGAAGTACTGCCCCGTGCCCAACGGCTGCATCAACGGCGACCTCACGATGGGCGAGAACATCGGCGACCTCGGCGGCCTGACGATGGCCTACACCGCCTACAAGCTTTCCTTGAACGGCAAGGAGGCGCCGGTCATCGACGGCCTCACGGGTGATCAGCGGTTCTTCCTCGCCTGGGCGCAGGTATGGCGCGCCCTGGCGCGCGAGGACGACACGCGCCAGCGCCTCGTCACCGATCCGCACTCGATGCCCGAGTTCCGCTGCAACGGCGTCGTCCGCAACATGGACGAGTGGTACGCCGCCTTCAACGTGAAGGAAGGCGACAAGCTGTACCTGCCGCCCGACCAGCGCGTGAAGATCTGGTAGGTGGGACGGGGGGCGCGTTCTTCGCACGCGCCCCCGCTATCGGCTTGGGCCTTGGGCCTTGGGCCTTGGGCCTTGGGCCTTGGGCCTTGGGCCTTCGGATCGGCGTTCAACGTCAAACGTCAAACGTCAAACGTCAAACGTCAAACGTCTCGCCAGCATGTCCGCGGCCGTGTCGCGGAGGGTCTCCTCCACCGGTCGCGTCGTCCAGCCCAGCATCCGCCGCGCCTTGTCCGACGAGACATGGCACTCGATGCCGAGTTCGCCCACCACGAGGCGCACGGTCGGGTCGAACCAGCCGAGCACCCGCACCAGCCAGTCCGGCACCACCCGCGTCGGCACCCGCTGGCCGGAATCGGCGAGCATGCGCGCCACCTCGGCGTACCAGTAATCCCCCTCCGACGCGATGAACCGCTGCCCCGCCGCCTCGGGGCGCGTCATCGCCAGCACGTGGAGCGCGGCGACGTCGCGCACGTCGACCACCGGCAGCATCAGCCGCGGCACGCCAGGCACTTCGCGATCCAGCAGCTTCCGGACGAGCTCATTGGAGGCGTTGCCGCCCACCGACAGCGACGGCCCCAGGACGTAGGTCGGATTGACCGTGACCAACTCCATCGACCGGCCGGCCGGCAACCCGCGGACCAATGCCCACGCGTCGCGCTCGGCGAGCGTCTTGCCGCGGCTGTACGCCGGCATCTCGCCGTCGAGGTCGCTCCAGTCGTCCTCGGTGAAGACGTGCGGCCCGCGCGATCGCCCCGACAGCACGGCCGCCACCGACGAGGTGAACACCACGCGTCGGACGCCCGCCGCCGCGGAGGCCTCGAGCACGCGGCGCGTGCCCTGCTGCGCGGGCGCGATCACCTCCTGCGGGTCGCGGGGACGACGGGCGAGCACGGGCGAGGCGGTGTGGAGGACGTACGTACTGCCCTCGACCGCCTCCGGCCAGCCATCGTCGTGCATCAGCTCGGCGGCCACGAGCGTGAGCCGATCGTCGAGGTCCGGCACGTCGGCCAGGGCGGCACGCACGCCGGCGGCCTTGTCGAGGGACCGGATCGTGCCGCGCACCCGCCAGCCTCCGTCGAGCAGCGCCCGGATGCAGTGGAGCGCGATGAAACCGGATGCGCCGGTCACGGTGACGAGTGGGGCTTCGGTGCTGCTCATGATGCGAGGCGATGGGTGCGCGACAGCATGGCCTGCGCGAGCGCACCCGCCGTGCCGCCGCCCTCGGCCAGCAGCCTGTCGAAGCCGGAGCGACCCGTGACGAGCACCTCGAGGGGCGTCGAGGCGCGCACGGTCGCATTCCTCGGCGCGCCACGCAGCAGGCCCATCTCCCCGAAGTAGTCGCCGGGACCGAGGCTGGCGAGCAGCACGGGCCGAGCCTCGCGATCGAGACGCGTCACCTCGACCTGTCCCTCGATGATCACGAAGAACTCGTCGGCCGGATCGCCCTCGGCGATCACCACGTCGCCGGAGACGTGATGGCGCGGGGCGAACTCGGGCAGGACGGCGGCCAGCATGGCCGGCGTCAGGAGCGGCAGGCCGTCCATGAGCCGCGCCGTCGCCGCCCGCCGCCGCAACAGCTGCCCGATCTCGGAGGCCACGAGATCGGAGGCGGCCACCATGGCGAGAAAGGACTCGCCGTCGATGGCGCGGGTCACGGCTCCGGCCTCGGCGGCCGTCACTGTCGCGTTGCGCGGTGCGCGCTGGAGCAAGCCGGCCTCGCCGAACCACTGTCCCGATCCGAGCCGTGCCACCTCGCGAGGCCCACGGTCATCGGTGCGCGAGACCACCACCGCGCCCTGCTCGATCACGTGGAACGTGTCGGCCTGGTCGCCCTGGCGGAGGATGACCTCTCCCGGCGCGTAGGTGCAGCGGCGGGCGGCGGCCAGCGTCGCCTGCACCGTCGGCTCCTCGTGCCCGGGGAAGGCCGACAGCAGGGCCTCCTCGGGCGCGACGACCGGCGCCGCCTGGCCGGCCTCGGAACGCTCGCCCCCCGACACCCGGAGCCGGAAGCGGCGGTCCGGTGACGGCAGCGGATGGGTGCTGCGACGCAGGCGGTAGTCGGCCGGGGCCATGGCCACGCCGCGCTCGTGCAGCACGGTGCCCACGAGCAGCATCGACATCAGCTCGACGAGGCCCATCGCGGCACATCGGCGATCTCCGAGACCGAACGGCATGCAGGCGCCGGGCCGTCGGTGCTCCTGCCGCGGCGGCCGACATCTCGCGGGATCGAAACGCCCGGGCTCCGGGAACAACGCAGGGTCGTAGCTGGTGGGCACCGGCGACACCACGAGCGAGTCGCCACGGCGGATGCGGCGGCCGAGGAAGTCGATGTCCTCGACGACGTCGAACGGCAGGCCGATGGCGAGCGAATGCAGCCGCAGCGTCTCGTCGTAGACCGACCGCAGCAGCGTCAGCGACCGCACGGCCGCGGCGTCGTCGATGCCGCGGGCCACGGCGTCGCGCACCTCGCGCCGCACGGCCTCGAGCAGGTCGGGGTCGCGCAGGATCTCGTACAGCATGAACGCCGTGAGGCGCCCGACGTAGCCGATGCTGGCGCCGATGCCGTATGCCGCGTAGCCGACGACCTCGTCCTCGGTGAAAGGCGCGCCCGAGGCGTCGCGCGCCGACCACAGGGCGTCGATGATGGTGGGCGGAACATCGCTGTCGCTGGCGGGGCGGTTGCGACGGGCGCGGACGAGGTCGGTGATGGCGCCGTACGTGCGCCGATGCGAGGCCCGATACCACGGCAGCCGCAGCACGACGGGCGGAAGCTGCCGCGCCGCGACGTTCATCAGGTAGTCGGTCATGCGCAGGCAGTCGTGGAACGCGATCTCCGGGCGGCCGAGCAGCACGCGGTACATCTCGAAGGCCAGGCGCTTGGTCTCGCGCACGGCGGGCCCGGTGGTCCCCTCCGGCCAGGCGCGCACCAGTCGGCCGACGACGTCCATCAACGCGGGCACGTGCAAGGAGGCGACCTGCCGCGAGTACGGCACCACCAGCGCGGGACGCAAGCGGGCGTGTGAAGGACCGATCTCCTTCAGGATGAGGTCGGCGCGACCGAACTCGTGCGCGATGGGGCCAAACAGGCGTTCCCGCGACAGGTGCGCCGGCCCGAGCCCCATCGCCATGAACTCCGACGCCTCGGCGCCAGCGACGATCGTGTAGGTGCGCCAGGCGGCGCGCACCCGGAACACGGGCCCGCACCGGCGATAGCCCTCGGTGATTGCGCCGGCCGTGTCGTCGAGCAGCGCACGCGCGTTGCCGAGCAGCCAGCTCCCCGGGCACATCGGCGGTGGTTCGGCCATGTGGGCGAACGATACCAGAGCTGATATATCTCCAGCATGGACTACCGACTCCTCGGGCGCAGCGGCGTCCGCGTCTCCCCCCTCTGCCTCGGGGCCATGAACTTCGGAGGCCCCACGCCGGACGAGGAAGCCATCCGCATCGTGCACGCCGCCCTCGACGCCGGCATCAACTTCGTCGACACGGCGAACATCTACAACGACGGTGGCAGCGAGGCGCTGCTCGGCAAGGCCCTCGCGGGACGTCGCGACCAGGTCGTGCTCGCCACCAAGGTGCACTACCGGACCGGCCCCGGCCCCAACGACGCGGGCAACTCCCGCCTGCACATCCTGCGGGCCTGCGACGACTCGCTGCGCCGCCTCAAGACCGACTGGATCGACCTGTACCAGTTGCACCGGCCGAGCCCCGAGATCCCCATCGAGGAGACGCTGGGCGCGCTCGGCGATCTCGTGCGGGCAGGCAAGGTGCGCTACGTCGGCTGCTCCACGCATCCGGCCTGGATGGTGATGGAAGCGATTGCCGCGGCGGAGCGCAGCGGGCTGCCGCGCATGGTGACCGAGCAGCCGCCGTACAACCTGCTGGACCGGCGCATCGAGAACGAGCTGGTGCCCCTGGCGCTGCGCCACGGCCTGGGACTGATCCCGTGGGCGCCGCTGGCGCAGGGCGTGCTCGCGGGCCGCTATCCGGCGGGCACCACCTTGCCTGACGACTCGCGGGCGGCACGCCAGCCCGGCAGCATCTACGCCGACCGTGTCACGGCACGCGGGATCGAGGCGGGCGCGAAGTTCTCCGCCCTGGCGGCCGAGCGTGGCCTGCCGCCCGGGCAGTTGGCGCTCGCCTGGTGCAAGGATCAGCCCGGCGTGACCGCGCCGATCGTCGGCCCCCGGACGCTCGCGCAGCTCGAGAGCCTGCTGCCGGTGCTGGAGATGACGCTCGACGCCGACACGCGCGCGGCGTGCGACGCGATCAACCCACCCGGCAGCGCGGTGGTGAACTTCCACAACACCGCGCCGTGGATGAAGACGGTGGTGGGCTGAGGCTGGGCGCTGGAGGCTGGGGACCCGGACTGCGCGGTCGGTGCTCGCCCCCGGCCCGTGTTCGGCGTTGCGCAGGCAGGCGTGGAGGATCCGCTTGTGCTGACTCGGCCCGCGCAGCGTTCTTGTCGTCATGGCGAAGACTCGCAAGGCGACGACCACACGCAAGAAGCCCGCGCCTCGGCGGCGCGTGTCGACGCGGCACGTCACGGCAGCAGGGCCCGCGCGGTCCCGGCGATCGGCGGCTCCGCGGGCGACCGCTCGCGCGGCGCGAGCGGTGGACACGGTGGCCGTGCGGTTCCGCCTCGCCGACGTGTCGGGCACCCCGATCCGCGATCCCGCCACCTTCTTCACGTTCCGCAAGGTGGCCGACAACCGCCAGGTGGGCGACCAGATGCAGGTCGCGCTCGACGGGCGCCCGGTGCAGTTCACCCTGCCCGGCTCGCCCGACGTCCTGGTGTGCGAGATCGATCCGGCGCGGTTCCGCTTCGCGCGGTCCCCCGTGTTCTTCGCGACGCCGGGCACGAGCGTCGACGAGACGCTGCGCCTGTGGCGCGAGCCGCTCGCGTGGGCACCGCGCTTCACCGCGTGGGATGACCTGCCACGCTCGTTCGCGACCCTCCAGAAGGCGCTCCGTGCCTCGCCCGACGTCACGTTCTTCGACCGGGCGCGGCCGGGACGGATCGTTGCCCCGCTCCTGGTCAAGGAGACGTGGAACGGTCTGGCCGGCGATGAGGCGACGCTCGCGAAGACGTCGTTGCTGAACCTGTTCTACCGTCTCGACAGCATCCAGGAGCCGATCGGCCGCGAGCGGTCGTGGTTCTCGTTCGTCAGGCGCATCGTCGCGATCGGGCGCGAGCGGATGCTCGCCATGGTCGACCCGGAGATGCTCCGCCTGGTGAACCACGTGCGCGAGCACCTCGATCACTTCGCGACCGACTACGAGGCGACACCGGCCGGCAATCATCGGCCCAACGTGCCGCCAGCCCTGCAGCCCGACATCGTCGACATGGTGAGCCTCAAGTCGACGCACCGGAAGGGCAACTTCCAGCTGACGCTGACGCGCCTGCGCGGCATGGACGACGTGCTGCTCGATGCCGACATCGACGAGAGCGGCGACCTGCTCGGGCACTTCCTCGACCTGTTCAAGCACAAGCGCACGGGCGGCACGCATCCGCACGACATCCACGAGATCCTCGTGCACCAGGACGGGGAGACGCCGGGGTTCGACCTGGGGTACCGCCTGGTGTGAACCCGGAGGCACCACTGACCGTCGACCTGAAGGTCGACGGCCACGGCCTGAACGCGGTGAACACGTAGGCGTCGACCTTCAGGTCGACGCGCGGCATCGCCGCATTGATATGGTGTGCCCATGGCCAAGCGCTTCATCGTCGGATTGCACCCCGGCCAGGACCTCGCGGCCGTCACGCGCGCGGTAACGGCACATGGCGCGACGTGGGTCGGGGAGCCGAGGGCCGCGCTGCCCGACGTGCTCGTGGTCGCCATCCCGGACGACCACGACGACGAGGTGTTCACCGCAGCGGTGAAGCGGCTCGACGGGGTGCGCTACGTCGAGGCCGACGCGCTCGGCTGGACGTCCTGACGTGAGCGCCCCACCCATCGGCCCGGCAGCATCGGCGACGAGACCGCGCCCGGATCGTGCGCGCGGAGCAGCAGCACCGCGATGCCCGCCAGGCCGGTGAACAGCCCGGGGATCACTTCGGCGCCCCGTAACCCGACCGTCCATCGCCCGCCATTGGCGGCGCGGATCGCGAGGCACAGGTCGGCCACCCGGCGTGCCGCGAGCAGGTGATCGCGCTCGCCGGTCACCTCGTGAGCCAGCAGCAACAGATCAAGGGCACCGCCCAGCCCGTGGCAGAGCGTCACGTCGGACGCAAGTCCGTTGCGACGCGCCCGCCCGGCCATCGTCACCGCCTGGCGCGCGGCCTCGACCGCCCGGCTCGCGTCAGCCAACGCCGACAGGTCGCCGCTGACCTCGTACAGCCGCCACCGCACCGCGCCGATGCCGAACGCGCCGTGGCACCACGCCGCCATCCAGCCTGGCCAGCTCGCATCAGCGCCGCCTGACGGCGGCTCGCGCAGATCCGCCCACGCGAGGCGGTCGGGCGAGTACCACCCGGCCTCGTAGCGCAGCGCCTCGCTCACCAGCGGCTGCCACGCCTCCACACCCGTCATCCGGCCAGCTTCCGCGAGCGCCCACGCCGCGCCCGATGCGCCGTGCCCGAGACCGCACAACCCGGGTTCAGAAGTGGCCGTGGGCCACGAGGCGCCGAACCCGTCGCGCACGGCCCTGGCGGCCAGGCGGTGCGCCGCGGCCGTGGCGCCCTCCAGGATCAGCGCGTCCCCCGTGGCGTGGTGCGTCGCGAGCAGGGCGATGACCACACCCGCGAGCCCTCCGATGAGGTCGAACTCCTCGTGAGCCGTCGGCCGGTCGCGCACGCGCCGCGCCACGTCCTGTGCGAGCGACAGCGCCGACCGGCGCAGCGTCGCGTCGGCTGCCGCCTGCGAGGCATCGACGGCCGCCCACGCGATGCCCGCCGCACCGGAACACAAGCCCAGGGGGGCGAGCTCCGCCTTCCGCACCTGCGACACCGCACTGCGTAGCGCGGCCACGCCGACCTGCACGCAGCGCGCATCAGCGGTCGCGGCCCCGAGGTGCACGAGACTCCAGCCGATGCCGGCCGTCCCGGCGTAGAGATCCGCGCCGACCTCGCCACGGACGACGTGCGCCGATGCGGTGTCGCCGACGATGTCGTCGCCGACCCACGTGACGTGGGGTCCGCGAACGATCGCGGTGTCGAGCAGTTCCAGTGCCACCTCGCGCGCCGCGGCCAGCCATGGCGACGTCGCGGCGGGAGACGGGCGGGCCACCCGGGTCCGCGCCTTCACGGTCAGCCGGCGTCGTTCAGCCATGGCCGCTCCGGGTCGATGCGCGCGGCCTGCAGGCACCGCGCGAGGTGGTCGATGGCGTCACCGGCGCCCACGGGCGCGCCTGCGAGCAGTTCCCGCACCCCTCCGGCGAGGATGCGACACCGACGCTGGCCGAAGGACTCCTCACCGGGATCCTCGGCGAAGGCGGCGCCGGGCGCGAGGGGCCGCGCCAGCGGCGGGTGCCACGGGCGCAGGTGCGGACCAAGAGCGCGCGCCAGCGTCGTCACCGGGGCATCGAGCCTCGGCCAGTCGGTCGCGGACACGTAGACCACCAGCGTGTCGATGCGCGCGCACCCGTCCACCGTCGCCGGAGTCTTGAGGCTGTAGGCGATCGCCAGCGCATCGAGCAGGACGGCGACGCGCGCCACCACGAGTGGCAGCGACGAGGGCGGCACCGACCAGTGCACGCGGACGAGTGGCGCCGCCAGGTCGGCGTCCGATCGCGTGGTCCAGAAGCCGGACGCCTTGTCGACGCCGTCCAGGCACGACGTGACGGCGACCGCATCGCCTGGCATCGCCGGGACGCCCGGGCGCGCCCGGTTGACGTACTCACCCGGACGCACGACGCGCGCCGCGCCACGCCGCGCGACGACACACTGCCCGTCGTGGCGACGCTCGAGGACGACCCAGCCATCGAGCCAGCGCGCCCCCGACGGCAACGCTGCGCGCAGCGCCGAGGACAGGTCGGTGCGCCAGCGGCCGCTCGGTTCGACGGGATCGGGCTGTGGGAGGGCGAGGTACCACGACGCGTAGAGCCACGCCGAGAGTGCGTCGGCGTGGCCGCCCACCGGCGCGTCGCCTGCCTGCGCCAGGCCAGAGACGTGCGCGGCATCGGACTGGAGGCGCTCCACGAGGCGGGCCAGCGCCGCCCGCACCTCGAGCGGAAGACGCACGCCCGGCGCCGTCATGCCGCGGCCCATGCGCTGCCCTCCCCGGCGAGTCGGTCGATGTCGCCCGTCCATGCCACCGCCTGTGCCACCAGCGGTTCGACGACGCTGGTGTCGTTGCCGGGCTGCCGCTCCGTCCACTCCGTGGCGACGTGCAGCACCCGCGCAATCGCGCAGGTCCACAGGTGGCGCCACGCCTCGTGCGTGGGCTCGAGCAGGCCATCGGCGGCCACGTACGCACGGAGCAGGCGCGGCAGCGCCGACATCGCCGCGCCGACGCCGACGACGCCCGTCGTCCGCAGCCCGTCGATCGCCGCCTCGACGATCACGGTCGCCAGGTCCCACGCGGGATCACCGGAGCCGGAGAGTTCCCAGTCGATGACGCGCACGCGCGGCGCCGACTCGCCAGGCAGCGCGAACCAGTTCTCCCGCCGCAGGTCGCCGTGGATGAGGCACCGATCGCGCCAGGCGGCCCGCGCATCGCGCAGCACGCCTGCCAGGCGCGCGTCCTCGACGATGGCCTGCATCAGTCGACGGGTGGCAAGCGCCCGCCCCGTCATGGCGACATCGGGCGCGGCGGGCATGTCGAGGATGCCCATCGCCGGCGACGGCCACAGACCGGTCTCCGTGGTGGCTGCATGCCACGCCGCGAGCGCACGACCGAGCGCGTCTGCGACGCCCGCGTCGGCCAGGTGTGGCGGTGGCGCGCTCCCCCCGGCGATCGCCTCGAGCACCAGCAACTGGCGCCCCTCGTCGAGGTGCCAGGCCGCGGGCAACACCGCGGCGAGGGCCGGCACCGTTCGCCCCAGCCTGTACACGAACAGTTCCTGCCGCAGGTCGCGACCCGTGGGGGCGCCGGCCGGCCACTGCTTCACGATGGCCGCGCGGCCGTCGGGGGCAGCGACGAGACTGACCTCGTGCGCGCTCGATCGCGACACGACGGTGGCGCGTGCGGCGTCGGCGGCGGCGAGCCACCCGCACGCGGTCAGGGCGCGCAGGGGCGCGACCGCGCGCGCCCCTGCCGCCACGGGTGCCGTCTGGAGCTCAGGCGCCACCCTCGTCCTCGCCATATCCGCCACCGTACGGATCGTCGTCGTTCCAGCCGTCACCGGCCTGTTCGGCCTGTCCGGGGTTGATGGGCGGTCGTCCGGGATCAGGCACGCACGCCACCGACGGACAGCGCACCGTGGCCGACGGCTGCTGACAGAGCACGACGCCGGAGGCACACCTGATCGTCGTCGACTGACAGCCTGCCAGCGTCGATGGGCAACGGACCACGGTGGAGACACAGGCCGCTGGCCGCGAGGGCGGCGGGCACGTCAGCAGGCTCTCGCACGCGACCTGCCGCGACACGCAGGAGACCACGCGGGAGATCTGGTTGCACACCACGATCGTCGACTCGGCGGGGCAGGTGGTGATCGGCCGCGAGCGCTGCGGGCAGGCGCGGGCGATCGCCGCCGCGGCGTCGATGCAGCCGAAGCCGTATGCGTCGTTCGGGATCGGGTCGGTCGGCTGGTCGCGCAGCGGACGCGCGGTCTGGCGCAGGATGTCGCCGACCTGCGCCGCCGAGAGGCTGCCGTTGCACGACAGGATCAGCGCGGCCAGGCCGGCCACGTGCGGCGAGGCCATCGACGTGCCCTGCATCGTCGCAAAGCCGTTGTCCCACGTCGTGCTCAGGATGCCGACGCCGGGCGCCGCGACGTCGATGTGGGGGCCGGTCTGCGAGAACGGCGCGCGCTGGTTCGACGCGTTGATGGCGCCGACGGCAATCACGTCGGGATAGGCCGCCGGGAAGCTCGTGGGGTTGCCGTCCTGGAACGAGTTGCCCATCGCGGCCACCACCACCGCGCCCCGCGCGACGGCGTAGGCGATCGCGTCGCGTTCCACCTGCGTGTCGGTGGTGCCCCCCAGGCTCAGGTTGAGCACGCGGGCGCCGTTGTCGACCGCCCACCGGATGCCGGCGGCGATGTCGGCCGCCGACCCCGTGCCCGACACGCGACCGTCGCTGAGGCGGACGATCCGCGTGAGCACCTTGACCGGCATCAACCGGCACTGCCAGGTGACGCCGGCGACGCCGTTGCCGTTGTTGCTCAGGCAGGCGATCGTGCCGGCGACGTGCGTGCCGTGGCCGACCTCGTCCTGCGGCACGTTGTCGCGCCCCTGGAAGTCGCCTTCGAAGCGCCAACCGGCCGGCGGCGTCGGGTTCGGTCCGAGATCGACCATGTCGGAGCCCTGCACGAGCAGGGGCGCCAGTTCGGGATGGTCGAGGTCGATGCCCGTGTCGATGACCGCCACGGTGACGTTGGCCGATCCGGTGGTGCGATCCCAGGCGGCCGGGGCGTTGATGTGCGCCAGGCCCCATTGGGCAGGGAAGCTCGGGTCGTTCGGGGTGACGTAGGCCTCGCGATAGCGGTTGGGCTCCACGTACTCGACGCCATCGACGTCAGCCAGTTGCGACACCGCCTCCTGGACCGACGTGTCGCGATCGAACGCGATGCGGAACGTCGAGGCCATCGGCACGGCGAACTCGCGCGCCGCCGCCGCGGATGCGCCCATCCCCCGCACTCCGACCGTCGGCGGGGCCGGCGGGTGCAGCCGGGCGATGCCCTGCACGCCCAGGCGCGACAGTACGGCGTCGATCTCGTCCACGCCGAACGTCGTCACGCCGTCGGCCGACCGCGCGCCGCGGGTCGGGCCGCGCCCGATGCTCTCGGTGATGCGCGCGGCCGTGTCCTCGCGCAACTGGATCACCACCTCACCCGGGATGACGTCGCTCGCGCCACCAGCGAAGATCGACGTGGTGTCGGCCTGCGCACGTGTCGTGGCGGTCCCTCGCCGTAGTGGCGTGCGCCGCCGCGTCGGGACGCGGGCCGCGGGGGCCTTCGCCGCGCGCCGCGGGGTCTTGCTCGCCTTCTTGGCCATGTGTCCTCCCCGGCCACCAGCAGCGCTCCCGCACCACCGGTTTCGTGGGCCGTGCACTCTGGAACGCGCGTGAGGAGCGGTTCGTACAGCAGGGACGCGGACTCGGGGCTCAGGCTGACGGCTGACGGCTGACGGAGGTAGGCTTGCCGGTCATGCCCACTCGACGACAGTTCGCCGGCCACCTCCTGACCGCCGGCGTCGGCGCACTCGCGGCGCGCGACGCGCTCGCCCAGCCGGCTGGCGGCGCCGCCAGGCCGACGGTGCTCGCCATCGGCGCGCACTACGACGACTGCCCGTTCGGGATTCCGGGGATCCTGCTGCAGGCGGTGGCGCGCGGGAATCGCGTGGTCGTCCTGTCGTTGATCGGTGACTACTCGAACTGGAAGCCCGTGCGGGGCCGCGGCGCCGACCTGGTGGACGGCACCCGGCGCGTCAACGCCGACTACGGGATCGAGTCACGCTTCCTCGGGTTCGCGTCGGGCAGGATTGCCGACGACGAGGCGGCTCGTCGGGCCGTGGCCGACGTCGTGGCCGAGACCCGACCCGACGTCGCGTTCGTGCTGTGGCCCCGCGACCAGCACCCCGACCACGAGGCGGCCGCCACGCTGAGCAAGCTGGCCCTGCACTTGGGCGACCGCGTGCTCGCCGATCCCTTCGCGCCGTATGCCACACCGCGCCGTGCGTACCAGTTCGACAACGGTCCGCGCCACACCATCGGCTTCGTGCCCGACACCTTCGTCGACGTGACCCGAGAATGGCCGCGCGCCATCGAATGGCTCGGGCGGTTGATGGCCGTGACGCGCAACGAGCCGTACGCTGCCGGCGCCCTCGACGGGGCGCAACGCCTCAAGGAGAGCCTCGCGCGCTACCGCGGTGCGACGTGTGGCGTCACGTACGCCGAGGCGCTCGCGGCGGTGAACGCCTATCCGCAGGTACTCTTCTGACGTGACGACGACCGCCCGCCCTTGCCACCTCCCCTCCCGTCGCGCCTTCGGGGCCGCGATGCTCGGCGCCGGCCTGTCGAGCGCGCTGGCTGCGCGCTCCGCAGCAGCGTGGCAGGCCACCATGCCGGGCATCGACGGCGCGCGCCTGAACGCGCGCCTGGCCGACCTGCGACGGTTCGGGGGTACGCCCGACGGCGGCACACAGCGCCTCGGCTACAGCGAGGAGGACCGGCAGGCGCGTCTCGTGGTCGCCGGCTGGATGCGCGAGGCCGGGCTCGTGCCGGCCACCGACGTGGCAGGCAACCTGATCGGCCGTCGCGCCGGCACTGACGCCACGGCAAAGCCGCTGTTGTTCGGCTCGCACATCGACTCGGTGCCCGACGGCGGCAACTACGACGGCAACGTCGGTCTGCTCGCGGCGATCGAGGTGGCGCACGCGCTGCAGTCCCGCGCGCTTCGCCACCCGATCGAGGTGACGCTCTGGGCCAACGAGGAGGGCGGGCTGTTCGGCAGTCGCGCCGTCAGTGGACAGTTCGAGGCGAGCGAGCTCTCGCACACGACCACCAGCGGGAAGACCGTCGCGCAGGGCATCTCGTTCCTCGGCGGCGATCCGAGCCGGCTGGCCGAGGCGCGGCGCGCGCCGGGCAGCATCGCGGGCTATCTCGAGCTGCACATCGAGCAGGGCGGCGTCCTCGAGGCCGAGCGCGTCGACATCGGGGTCGTCGAGGGCATCGTCGGCATCCGCCAGTGGGACGTGACGATCACCGGGATGGCCAACCACGCCGGCACGACCCCGATGGACCGCCGCCAGGACGCGATGCTCGCGGCGGCGCGCTTCATCGACATGGTCAACCGCGTCGTACGAGCCCGCCCGGGCCGGCAGGTCGGCACGGTGGGCACCATCGAGGCCCGGCCCGGCGCCCCCAACGTCATTCCGGGCAAGGTGACCTGCTCGCTGGAACTGCGCGACCTCGACGAGGCGGTCACGACCGCGCTCTTCGAGGAGATCTCCCGCGAGGCCAGGCGCATCGGCGAGGCGACCGGCACGACGTTCGCCCATGCGGACCTGCACCGTTCCGTGCCGGCGCCCAGCGACCCGGCGATGCGCGCGATCATCGGCGCGGCCGCGACGGCGCTGGGGCTGTCCACGAAGGTGATGCCGAGCGGCGCGGGACACGACGCGCAGGCCATGGCGCGCCTCGGCCCGATGGGGATGATCTTCATCCCGAGCGTCGGCGGGATCAGTCACTCGCCCCGGGAGTTCTCGCGTCCCGAGGACGTCAGCCGCGGCGCCGCCGTGCTGCTCGGCGCCGTGCTCGCCGCCGACGCCCGCCCGTGACGCCCGTCACCGCGCCTTCATGAAGCGCTCGATCTCCTCGATCGTGCGCGGCACCGACGCAGACAGGCTGGTCAGGCCCGTCTCGGTGAGCAGGAACGAATCCTCGATGCGGATGCCGATCTGGGCGTACTTCTGCACCGCTGGCGCCACGGCGGCCTTGAAGGCGCGGTTCTCGGGGCTGTCGGGCAGCTCGTCGAGCGCCTGCGGCCGTATGTAGAGCCCGGGCTCGACGACGAAGGCCATGCCGGCGGCGAGCGGGCGGGCGTAGTCGCCCACGTCGTGCACGTCCATGCCGATCCAGTGGCAGATGCCGTGCGTGTACCACGTGCGGTACTGATCGCCGGTCGCGTCGGTGATCAGCCCGAGCTTCAGCAGGCCGGCCTTGACGACCTCCCGCGCCGCCTTCTCGACGTCGGCGGTGGTGTTGCCGACGCGCGCCGCCCGCATCCCCGCCTCCTGGGCCTCGAGCACCAGCCGGTAGATGTCCTTCTGCGCCTCGCTGTACGTGCCGCTGATCGGGTAGCTGCGCGTGATGTCGACCGTGTAGCCGTCGAAGCTGCCGGCGGCGTCGACCAGCAGGATCTCGCCGGCCTGCATCTGCCGGCTCGAGGCGCCGTAGTGCAGGATGGTGGCGTTCGGACCGCTGCCGACGATCGAGGGATACCCGGGGTTCATCGCGCCGTTGGCCAGGTACACCTGCTCGATGGCGGCCTCGACCTCGTACTCGAACCGCCCGGGACGCGCCGCCTTCATGCCCGCCTTGTGCGCGTCGCTCGAGATGGCGCCGCTGCGCGTGAGGATGGCCTGCTCGAAGGGCGTCTTGACCTGCCGGAGGTCGGCAATCAGCGGGAAGCTGTCGACGAAGCCGACGCCGAGGAAGCGGTCGCGCACCTTCGCCGCGAACTCGTAGGGGGCGGAGAGTGGTGCCGACGGCGCCGGGCGCGGCCCGAACGGCAGGGCGAGCCTGGCGCGGCCGCCGGAGACGGCGTCGAACAAGGCGTCGAAGTCGTCGGTGACCTCGCCGCGCCGCCGCCCGTACGCCTGCCGATTGAACAGGGCTGTGAGGAATGCCTCGAACTCGCCGGTGTGGTAGACGGTCCTGACGCCGCTCTGCTCGGTCACCTCGGCCCTGGTGAGCGTATGGCCTTCGCGGTGCTCGCGCAGCGCGTTGGCTTCGCGCACGAAGAGCACCTCGCGCGTCGTCTTCGCGCCGGGCACGAGCACCAGGATGGTGTCGGGCTGCGCGATGCCCGTGAGGTACAGCAGGTGGCTGTCCTGGCGGTACTCGTAGTCGACGTCCAGCGAGTACACCCGCGGCGGGGCGCTCCACACCACCGCCACCGTATCGGGCCCCAGGCGCTCCATCAGGCGGGCGCGCCGCGCCGCCAGGTCGTCCTGCCGCGGACCCGCCGCCGCGAGGGCCGCCAGGCCGAAGACCGCCATCAGCCCCGCGGGTACCACCCGTGCCATGCGCAAGCTCATGGCGGGTGATGGTACACGGCTGCCAGGGTCAGCGTCCCAGGATGCGGTCGAGCAGCGACTTGGGCGGCGGGCACTGGCACCGGTCCTTCGGCGGGACGTCGCCGAGCACCTGCTCGACGTGCTTCCCGCATCCCACCCACGACGGCTTGCCGCACTTTTCGCACTGGACCCGCTGGCACATGCCGCGAAGATACCGTGCGGAGCCCGGAGGTGACAGCCGACTCACTCCCGACGGGCGGCCTGGCGGGTCGCCTGCATGGCGCGGCGACGCACCTCGAGCACCTGGCTCGACTCGCGGGCGAGGCGCGGGTTGGCCTCGAAGAGCCCGCGTACCGTTTCCGACGACATCCAGAGCACTTCGCAGTCGCGCATCGCCACTGCGCGCATCTCGGCGGGCTGCACGCCGTACATGCCCTGCTCGCCGAAGTACTCACCGGGCGAGACCACCCCGATCGGGTGGCCTTCGCCCTGGACGCGGACCTGCAGTCCCACCGAGCCCTTCACGAGCAGATACACGCCCTGCAGGTCCGTGCCCTCCTCGAAGACGACCTCGTCGCGGGCAAAGCTGAGGGCGCGCACCTCACCGGCCTCCGAGGGCAGGTCCGGCATGCCCGCCAGCTCGCGCAGTCGCTCGACGGCCGTCGGCTCGTGCGGCCCGAACGGGCGGCCCCCCTCGAAGTTGATCTGGCTGACGACGGGATACGGCATCGTCAGGCCGCGCCGCTTGGCCACGTACCAGATGCGCGTCACCACCTCGTTGCGCACCGGCCAGCGGTCGTCCTCGGTGGTGCGGTAGATCAGTCGGTACTTGATCGACGAGTCACCGTAATCGAGGGTCGCCGCGATCGGCGCCGGCTGGCTCAGCACGCCGGGCGTCCCGTGCGCCACCTCCAGCAGCGCCTCTCGCACCACGTTGGGTGGGTGCTCGAAGCCGAACGCGACGTCGATCTCCTCCATGCGGATCGGGCGCGGGCGCGAGTAGTTCCGGATGATCTCCTTGTTCAGCGTCGAGTTCGGCACGATCTGCACGACGCCGCGCGCCGACTTGATGTGGGCCGAGCGCCAGTTGACTTCCTTGACCTGGCCCGACGCGCCGGCGACCTCCACCGTGTCGCCGACCTCGAAGGGACGCTCCATCAGCAACATCAACCCGGAGAACAGGTTGCCGAGCGGCTCCTGCAGTGCCAGGCCGACGACGATCGAGGTGACGCCGACCGCGGCGAGCGCGCCACTGAGATCCTTGTCCCAGACGAACGAGTAGACGAGGGCGCCGGCGGTGGCCACCAGCAGCAGCCGCACCAGGTCGCGCAGCAGCTTCGGCACGCGCGCCTGCCAGCTGCCGGCCGCCGCCTGCTCGAAGATGATGGTGTTCAGGGCACCCAGGACGGCCATCACCACCAGGACCCAGAACAGGGTCATCGACAGCCGCACCCAGAGGCCGGCCGGCGGCAGGCCGCTGACGTTGCGCAGGAAGAGCACCAGCACGAGCGCCGGCAGCACCCACGAGCGCACGAAGCGCACCGAGGAGACCGTCGGCCGGCCCGCGCGCATCCACGCGAACGCGAGCTCGTTCAGCGCCAGCAGCGCGACAGGAAAGGCGATGGCCAGCCCGAGCGCCCAGCGCCAGGCCGACCCGAGGTCCGCCAGCGCCTCCATCATGCCGCGCTCTCGGCGACCGGAAAGAGCTCGATCGGCCCGACGCCGCTGAACTCGTGCGTCCGCGGCGCGCCGAAGGGCACCGCATCGCGCACGCGGTCGTACACCGTCCGGGTGACGACGATCGCGCCGGCGCCCTGCTGGTCGATCTCGCGGGCGAGCCGTACGGTGTCGCCCCACAGGTCGTAGATGAACTTGCGGCGACCCACCAGCCCGCCGACCACCGGACCGGCGTTGATCGCGATCTCGATCGAGAGCGACGTGCCACGCTCGGCGTTGAACCG
Source organism: Luteitalea sp. TBR-22 (assembly GCF_016865485.1). Lineage (NCBI taxonomy): Bacteria > Pseudomonadati > Acidobacteriota > Vicinamibacteria > Vicinamibacterales > Vicinamibacteraceae > Luteitalea > Luteitalea sp. TBR-22. The sequence goes on from NZ_AP024452.1 coordinate 5,211,355, forward strand.
GCGCACGATGCGCACCACCTCGCGCGCGAAGTCGACGACGCGCGCGGTGTGATCGGCGCGATCGACCGACAGGCCCGACGCGGCCAGGTACGACGACCCGATGGTGCGCACCTTCTCCACGCCGTGGTGCTCGGCGGCCTCGTCGAAGGCGGCGACGACGTCGCTGAGCAGCGACATCGACTGGTCCTCGCCGAGGCGACGGGACAGCTGCTCGAAGCCCGTGAGCTGCGCGTAGGCCACCGTGACGTCGGCGAAGGACTGCGGACCGTCGTGCCCGCCCCGCACCTGGGCGGCGCCGGAGGCCGGCAGCAGGCTGAGGAGGAGCCGCTCGTTGGCCTGCACCTGCGTGTCGAGGGCGGCGCGGCTGGCCGCGAGGTTGGCCACCATGTCGTTGAACGCTTCGCCCAGCGCCCTGAACTCGTCGTGCGCGTTGACCCGCACCCGGGTCTCGAGGTTGCCCGCACTCACCTCCCTGGCGGCCTCCACGAGGGCGGCGATCGGCCGCGTCATGATCGACGCCAGGCCGAGCGCGAGCACCGAGGCCAGCAGCGCGAGCCCGGCGCCGAGCCCGAGGATGCGCGTCCCGAGGGCCCGCAGCGGCGCCAGCGCCTCGCTGGTGTCCATCTCGGCGACGACCACCCAGCGCAGCGAGTCGAGGTCCACCGGGCCATAGGCCGAGAACACGGGCTCGCCACGGTAGTCCTCCACCCGGGCGAACCCACTGTGTCCGTTGAACCCCTCACGCACGCCCTCGTGCTTGACGGGCACGGTGAGGATGGTCGTGCCGAGGCGGCGCACCTCCTCCACGGAGCGCTCCGTGAGGCGCGACGTGCCGAGCGCCTCGAGGAACGCGGCCTTGTCCTCGACCAGGAAGCGCGACTCGACGCGCATCGTCTGGTCCGGGCCGACGAGGTAGACCTCGCCGGTCTTGCCCAGCCCCTCGAGCTCCCAGCCGCGCCTGTTGGAGAGGGCGTCGGCGATCGGCTCGATCGGGAACCGCACCACCATGACCGCGAGGCGCGTCGGGCCGTCGAACACGGGGCTGGCCACGAACGCCTTGGCCGCGCCGAGGGCCGGGCGGAACGCTTCGAAGTCCGCGAGCTTGTAGTCGTCCTCGTCCTGCGAGTTGCGCAGGGCGCGCGACAGCGCGGCGACGCCGCTGCCCGAGTACGGGCCGTCGTCGAGCCGCGTGCCGAAGATCGTCGACTGCTCCTCGCTGAAGAACACCTCGAGCGAGACCGGATCGACCAGCACCACGTTCTGGAGGCCGAGGCGCTCGATCGCCGGCCCGAGCCGCTGCTGGGCGGCGCGCAGTGCCGTGGCATACCCGCTCGTGTCCGTGCTCGAGGCCAGCGGCCGCCGCTCGCCGTAGGGACGACCGCCGTTGACGATGTAGTGGTAGTGCAGGTACCACCCGCGCTCGGTGGTCGGCAGGAAGGCGCCGGGCTGGGGCGCGAGCCGGGTGCGCGCCGCCAGCGCCGGCTCGAACTCCCTGGCGTAGAACTCGCGCACGGCCGCCTTCATCTCCGGCGTCACCTTCACGTCGGCGAGCTTGCGGTACTCCTCCATCAGCTGCCGCGACATGGCACTCACGTCGTCGCTGCCCGAGAGCGTCAGCACCTCGTTGCGCGTCGCGGCCAGCATCGTCTTGACGATGCCCGCCTTGGAGCGCTGCAGCCCCACGAGCTGCCGCTCGATGGAGGTGAGCAGGCTCGCTCTCGCTGTGGCGTAGGCGGTGGCCGACACCAGGGCGATGCCGAGGAGCGTGAGCAGGGTGAAGGCGAGGAGCAGCTTCGACTGGACGCTCAGGGAACGGAGTGACATGGGTGCGGGGTCGGGTCGGAACCCGGAGGTCGGGCAGCGTGATCATGCCGCGTCGGCCGGCGATTGCGAACTAGTCCAAGGACAGGGCGTGCGAGTCGGGGGCGCGCCGGCGGACGAGGCAGCGGCGGCGCGGCGGCGCGAGCGCGTGCGGCCCGACACGGTAGGATGGCTGGGTGCGTGCTCCCAAGTGACCCGCGCCTACCAGGTCGCCCTGCTCCTCTCCGCCGCGGCGTTCCTGGCCTACGGGATCGCGTGCCTCGCCTTCGACGGCATGAAGCGCGATTTCGAGCGGTTCGGCATGGGCCACCTCCGCGTCCTCACCGGCACCCTCGAAGTGCTCGGGGCGCTCGGGCTGCTGGTGGGGTACGCGCGCTGGCCGGCGCTGGTGGCGGCCAGCGCCGCAGGCCTCGCCCTGCTGATGGGCGCCGGGGTTGCCACGCGCGTCCGGGTGCTCGACTCGCTGGCCCAGACCCTGCCCGCCCTGGTCCTGCTGCTCCTCAACGCGGCGGTGGCCTGGTACGCGCTGGCGAGCAGCCGCTAGCTACGGCAGCAGGACGATCCCGCCGCACATGGCCAGCATCAGTACCGCCGGCACCGACTTCATGAGCGGATCGCCGACCTTGACGTGCATCGCGATGGCGCCCAGCATCAGCCCCAGCACCACCAGGGCGGCGCCACGCACCGGCACGGCCATCCACAGGCCGGCGAGGAGGACGATCGCTGCCGTGATCTTCAGCGCGCCGACGACATAGAAGGCCGCCGACGGCAGGCCGTACGTCTCGAACTCCTGCTGCAGCGTCCGTGATCGACCACCGCGGTAGGCCGTGGCCGACTGTCGCCGGACCAGCCACACGTTGAGCAGGCCGAGGCCGACGACGATCTGGAGCACGTGGGTCAACGTCAGGGTCATGCCGGGTCCCCGCGCCTATCCCAGGATAGACGCGCAAGCGCATGCGAACGGATTGTCCGGAGCGTACCCACTATGACGCGGGCCGCCGCCCGACGGGTTCGTCTGCGAGCCTCCGACGGCATCGGGGCGTCCGACCGTTCCGCGTGCCACTCCCCCTCGCCCTGCTCGCCGCTCCCGATCCCTCCCCGCCCGCGCCGGGACTCAGAAGCGCGAGCTGCGGATCCAGGTGTCGGACCGGGCCCACGCCTTCTCGAGCGCCGCATCGACCTCGGCATCGGTGCGGCCCTGTCCCTCGATGGCCTGCTTCAGGCCGAGCAGGGACCAGCCGTTGCGCGGATGCTGCTCCAGGTCCTTGCGGTACACCCGCTCGGCGTCGGCAAAGCGCTTCGCCTCGATGAGGGCGGCGCCCAGCCAGTGCCGCGCCGGGAACGGCAGCGGCTCCGGCTCGTCGTACTCGAGCGCGTCGTCGTGCGCCACGGCCGACTCGAAGCGGACGATGGCCGCGTCGAGTTGCCTCTCCTCGCGCAGGATCTCGCCCTCGAGCAGATCGCCGACCAGCCCCAGCAACCGGCTGGCGGGGTGATCCCTGAACTCCGCCTTGGGCGTCTCGGCGCCCTTGCGCACCCGCCCGAGGTACACCTTCGCCATGTCGGCCTGCCCGGTGCGCAGGTAGGCATAGCCCTGCGCGAAGTCCCACATGCTCGCGGGCACGGGACGGTCCGGGCGGGCCTTCACCTCCAGCACCTCGTCGAAGCGACCGAAGCGGATCAGCGTGAGCACCTGGTACATGGTGTCGCCCCGCGCGCGCTTGACGTAGTCGCGACCGGCGGTGGTGGCGATGGCGCCCTGCCCGTCCATCGATGCGGCGTACAGCAGCATGTGCAGGTTGTGCGAGGGGTAGATGGCAAAGCCCTCGCCGACGTCGGCCTTGAGGTCGGAGTGCACGGCGTCGAGGTTGGCCCGTACCGAGTCGCCCCAGCGGCCCACCTCGTTCCACGTGTGCGAGGGCATGTGGTTGATGTGGCTGGCGCCCGGAATGGACTTGCCGAGGTACTCGGCACAGGCCTCGGCCTTCTCCGGCCGGATCGTCGACTCGGTGGCGTGCACGTAGAGATGGCAGGCGCCGGGGTGCTTCGGGTCGCGCGCGAGGATGCCCTCGAGCACGCCGTGCAGGCGGACGATGCTCGGCGCGCCGACGTCGCGTCGCCCACGGCGCGGCTCGAGCAGGAAGAGCGCGTCGGCGTAGAGCGTGCGGGCGTCGAGGTCGTCGGGGTATTTCTCCGACAGGCGGCGCATCGCCTCCGCGTAGGCCTGATCCTGATCGGTGCGCTTGTCGGGATCGAAGTCCTTGACGTACCGGACGGCGAGCGCCTCGATGTAGTCGCGCTCGACGGGACTGGCCTTGGCCTTGAGCGCGAGGGCCCGCCGCGACGCCGCGTAGGCGAACGGGGCGTCCTCGGCATCCATCTTCTCGTTCAGGTACGAGCCCCAGGCCCACGCTTCGCCCCAATGGCAGATGGCGCAGTCGGGATCGGCAGCCCACGCGGCGCGGAACGAACGGATGGCGTCGGCCTTGGCGAAGGCGAACATCATCTGCATGCCCTGCGTGAAGAAGGCCTGTGCCTCGGGCACCTTCGTCGAGATCGGGCGCGTGTAGGGACCGAGCGCCCTGCTCATCAGCGCAATGGGCTTCTTGACCAGGTCGGGCAGCTCGCCCGGCGCGGGCGAGGGCCTGGCTGGCGTCGAGGCAGTCGCCGCGGGCGGGTGCGCGCCGTGCGACGTCTGTTCCTGCGCGCCGAGCGCTGTGGGCAGGCAGGCCAGGGCGCAGGCGACGGCCAGCCGGGTACGACGGAGGAGGTGGGGCATGGCCGCTAGCTTAGGTGATACCGTGGCGCGCGTGAACGACGCGTTGCCTCCGCCCGGCGCGCCGCGCGCGGGCTGGTCGTCGGCCCGATGGACCGCCGTGGGCCTGCTCGTGGTCTCGTGGGCCCTGACGATCGGCCTGTACGACCGTATCCCGGACCCGGTGCCCACGCACTGGAACATCAACGGCACGGCCGACGGGTTCACGCCCAAGCCCTGGGGCGCGCTGCTGTCGCCGGCCCTGCTCACGCTGGTGTGGGGGTTGTTGTCGTTCGGGCCCCGGCGGTCCACCGACCCACGTACCGGCCTGCCACTGCGCGACATGTCGGCCTACCAGGTCGGCGTGCTCGCGGTCATCTTCGCCGTCAGCACCCTGCACCTGTGGACGCTCTTCGACGCCCGGCGCCTGCACCCGGTCGGCGTGGCGATGGGCGTGCTGCTGGTGCCGCTCGGGTTCGTGCTGCCGCGCGTGCCGCGCAACCACGTGATGGGCATCCGCACGCCCTGGAGCATGCGCAGCGACACGGCGTGGGATACCACCCATCGTGTCGCCGGCCCCGTCCTGGTGATCGGCGGCGCCCTGCTGATCGGCTTCGGCCTGCTGGGCGTGACCAGCGCGTGGACGCTGGCCGTGCTCGCGGCGAGCCTCCTGCTGCCCGTCGCGTACTCCTGGTGGGCGACCCGCCGGGGCTGACGCCGACAGGGGACGCCGAGCGCCAGTGTTCCTCGCTGGCGCTGCCATTTGTCTGCGGAACATGACGATTGCCGCCGTGAAGTCGTCCCACGCGGCGACCATGACGCGTCAGCGCTGAATGACATGTTCCGGGCCGGTACGCTCGTGCTATCGTCCGACCCTTCACGCACCCAGGCCTCTCGCCGGGCACGACCGGATTGCGTCCGGCCCGCTCGCGGCGTGTCGTGGTGCGTCGCCCGGGAGTCCCGCATGCATCCACGCCGCCTCGCTGCCCTGACCATCGCCCTGGCCATCACGGCCGTTTACGCCCCGCGTCCCGCCGCGCAGTCGCGCGCGTGCGAGATCCGTCCCAACAACACCGCGGAGAAGTTGCTGGCCTGCGTGACGCTGAAGGGCGTGCGCGCGCACCAGTCCGCGCTGCAGGCCATCGCCGACGCCAACAACGGCCATCGCACGGGCGGCTCCGCCGGCGACGACGCGTCGGCCGATTACGCCCAGGCCGTGCTCGAGCGCGCCGGCTACACGGTCACGCGGCAGACGTTCCAGTTCCAGACGTTCTACCAGCGCACGCCGTCGCTGCTGGAGCAGATCGCTCCGGCGCCAGCCGGCCCCGTCGCCAACACGATCCTGTCCTACTCGGGCAGCGGCGACGTCACGGCAGCAGTCGTCGCGCCGTCGGGCGTCAACGGATGTCAGGCGGCCGACTTCGCCGGCTTTCCCGTCGGATCCATCGCGCTGATCTCGCGCGGGGCCTGCACGTTCGCCATCAAGGGCATCAACGCCTTCAATGCCGGCGCGGCCGGCGTGGTCATGTACAACAACCAGCCAGGCGCCATCTACGGCACCCTGGGCAACACCTTCTCGCTCGACATCCCGTTCACGTCGGTGACCCAGGCGGTGGGACTGCAACTGGCCAGCACCTCCGGACTCGTGATGCGGCTCAGGGTCGACACCTTCCGCGGCCTCGCCACGACGACCAACGTCCTGGCCGAGACCAACGCGGGCGATCCTTCGTCGGTGGTCATGGTGGGGGCCCACCTGGACTCGGTGAACGCCGGTCCGGGCATCAACGACAACGGGTCGGGCGTGGCCGCGGTCCTCGAAACGGCCCGCATGCTGGCACGGACGCCGCTCCAGAACCGCGTGCGGTTCGCGCTCTGGGGCGCCGAGGAGTCGGGCCTGATCGGGTCGAGGTTCTACCTCAACTCGCTGTCGGCAGAGGAGCGGGGCACCATCGCGAGCTACCTCAACTTCGACATGATCGGCTCGCCCAATCATGTCTTCTTCATCCACGACGGCGACGACTCCGACCAGGTGGGCTTCGGCCCCGGGCCCGACGGCTCCGACGAGATCGAGAAGATCTTCGAGGGCTTCTACCAGTCGCGCGGGTTGCCGTTCAAGGGCGCCGACTTCAACGGGCGTTCGGACTACGCGCCGTTCATCGACTACGGGATCCCTTCCGGCGGCGTGCTCACCGGCGCGGAAGGCATCAAGACCGCCGCCGAGGCAGCAATGTGGGGGGGCACCGCCGGCGCCGCGTACGACCCGTGCTACCACCAGGCGTGCGACACCTTCGACAACGTCAACCTGACGGCGCTGGAGGTCAACGCCGACGCGGTCGCCTTCGCCACCCTGCAGTTGGCTGGCCCGCGCGGCGCGCGGCCGCGGGCGCGCGGGCCGTCGCACGTCGTGCTGCCGCCGCAGGCACAGGCCGACGAACACTCGCCAGTCTTCCAGTAACCGCCGCACTCGAGTCCAGCGAACGGAGGGGTGCGCCGCGGGTCGCGACGGGATCCTCGGGGGCGATCACCGCGTCCAAGGGGCACACGGATTGAAGGACACCGATCCCTACCGGAACTGCCCATGTCGCAGGAGGTCAGCGTCATGCGTCGACTGTCGTGGCTCCTCTCCCTCGCTGTGCTCGGCACTGCGCATCCGGCGCAGGCGAGCACCATCGTCCCGGGCCCATTCCTCACGGTGTGCGCCAACACGGAGTGCGTCGAGGTCCCCGACGCCTTCGCGCCGGTGAACGACTCGGTCTCTACCGTCGAGACACGCCTGCAACTGGCCGGCAGCACGGTCGTCATCAGCGGCCTCGTGGACCGGGATCCGTTCATCGCGTTCACCGTCATGACGACCAACTTCGTGCCCAGCCCGCTCACCTTCTCGATCCTGTTCGGCACGCCGATCGTCCCGGCCAACTACCGGTACGCCGTGAGCAGCCTGTCGGCCACGGTGTCCAGCACGCCGACCACCGCCGCGGTCGTGTCTTCGCCCGGCACCTACCCGACGTTCCTGTCGGGCTACGGCACGCTCGGCGCCGCGCCCACCAACCTGGGTGTCGATCTCGGCACCACGAGTTGCGCGAGTGCGGCCGGCAACGCTCCCACCACCTGCGCGTACGGCTCCACCTCGAACACCTTCTCGCCGACGGCCTTCGACGGGATGCGGGCGCTGCTGACCTACCAGCAGACCGGCGGTGGCTCGATGGCTGCGTGGCAGGGGCGCGTCGACCTCCTGGAACAGGCGCCGCCGGTTCCGGAGCCGGGCACGCTCGCCATGCTCGTCGTCGCGCTCGGGGCGCCGCTGGTGCGGCGGCGGCGCACGCCGCGCCCGTAAGCGCCGGGTCGCCGATCGAGGCGTCCGCCCTCACTTCCTGGCAGGCGCCCATGCACGACCGGGCCTGCCACCGCGGCGCCGTCAGCGCTGCAGGAAGTGCTGGAAGAACGCCACGATCTGCGCGTTGGACTCGGGCGTGGGGTCGTGGGTCGGCCGCGACGACATGCCGACGCGCTGCGAGTGGCCGAGGAGCGCATCGACGGCGACCCGGTGGTTCAGCGCCACCCACCGCTCCAGGGGATCCTCGGCACCGCCGCTCACGAAGAACGGCCGCGGCGCGATGAGCGCGTGGAGTTCGTGCAGGTCGAGGCCGCGCTCGCGCATCACCTTGTAGGGCCCGGTCCGCGGATTGTCGACCGTCGGCAGCCCGCCCGGCTTGCGTCGCACCGCCGGATCGAGCCCGAGGTACCACGGCTCCCAGTAGTTGACGTTCGGGCGCGTCTCGTCGAACACGATGCCCGGATCGCTCACCGCCACCGCCGCGAAGCGGTCCCACAGCGCCCCCGCGAAGAGCGCCCACTTGCCCCCGTAGCTGTGCCCGACCACGCCGATCCGCTGCGGATCGACCTCGGGCCGCTGCGCGAGCGCCGTCCAGGCGTTGGCCGCGACGTAGGCGTAGTACGACAGCGGCTGCACGTCCACGCCGCCGCGATCGGGCAGCCGTGCGTCGCCGGCAGGCGTGCCGATCGAGAGGGTCACGAACCCGGCGCGCGTGAGCTGCCGGGCGAAGTCCCGCAGCGGGCGCTCACCGAGGCCGACACTGGTCTCGGGCTCGTAGAAGGGGACCAGCACCGCTGGCCGTCGCGCCGGCGCGCCATCGGGCACCAGGAGCCAGCCCTCCGTTCGCTGTCCGGGCGCGACCTCGAGGCGCACGCGCCGCTGCGTGAACGTCTCGCGATGCGCCTCCGACAGCACCTCCATCGGGACCGACGCGAGCGGGGCCGGCCAGGCGCCCATCAGGCCGTGCCACCTGGCCAGGATCTCCGCGCGCCGGCGGGGCCAGTCCGCCGCGGTGCGCACCGGCGTCCCATCGTCGAACTGCAAGGGCGACCGGAATGCGCCCAGCTGTCCCTCGTACACCGCGGGCACCCGGAACAGCGGTGCGATCAGCTGCCACGCTGCGCCGGCCTGCCCGCCGGCCGGTGTCGCGGCCAGCGCCAGCGCCAGCGCCAGCAGGCTGGCAACCAGAGCGGCCCGCGCGCGCCTCACCGCGACGGCGGCGTCCATGGTCCCTTCGCGCGCTGCTGCGCCACTTCCTCGGCGCTGACGCCCTGCCCGAGGTTGCCGAAGCTCTGTCGCAGGTACGTCAGGAGCTTGGCCACCTGCTCGTCGGTGAGGAAGCCGTGCGCCGGCATCACGCCGTTCCAGGTGCGCCCCTCGACGTCGATCTCGCCGGACAGGCCGTGCAGCACCACGGAGATGACACGCTGCTTGTTGCCCGACACCCACCGCGTTGCATGCAGCGACGGGAAGCGGTTGCCGTCGCCCTTGCCGTCGGCCTGGTGGCAGGCGACGCAGAACGTCTGGTACAACTGCGCGCCCTCGGCGAGGGCGGCGCCACCGATGACGTCCTTCTGCTCGTCGGGCTGCCGGATGTGCGCCTGCGTGGCCTTGCGCTCGGCCATGACCGCCAGCTGCGCCGGGCCGAAGGCGCCACGGTTGCCGCGATAGGCGATCTTCCAGATCTTCCCCTTCACGCTGTCGCTCACGTAAAGAGACCCGTCGGGCCCCTGCGCCAGGCCCATCGGCCGCGCGACCGCGTCGGTGGTGTTCGGGATCGGGTCGATGCCGGAGAAGCCGTCAGCGAACACTTCCCAGTCGCCGGAGGGCATGCCATCCTTCATCGGCACGAACGCGACGATGTAGCCGGCCTGCGAGTAGGGCACGCGGATGGTGCTGCCGTGGAAGGCGATGAAGGCGCCGTGGCGGTACCGCTCCGGGAACTGGTCGCCGTCGTAGAACAGCAGGTCGTTCGGAGCGAAGTGGCCGGGGAAGCCGACCAGCGGCCGGGCCAGTTCGGCGCCCTTGCCCTCCTTCTTGCCGTCGCCGCCGTACTCCGGGTTGAGCAGCTTCTTGCCCTGCATCCAGTCGAAGTAGTAGTACGGCCAGCCACCGTCGAATCCGCGGGTGACGCGGAAGAACTCCTCGGACGGCAGCACGGCGCTCTGCCACCGCGAGTAGTACTGCGACCACGACCGGTACAGGTCGTCACGCCCGTGCTGCAGCGCATACAGGTCGTGGGCGTGCCGGTTCCACGCCATGGCCACGATGCTGCGGATGCCGGTGGCATACCGCACGCCGTCCTTCTCGGTCTGCCCCGGCTTGCGCGCGTCGAACTGCCACACGCCGCCGTGCCACTCGAGCTGACCACACGGGTCGGCTCCAGGTGCTCCCGGCTGGCGGTTCTTGTCCTGGCACGAGTCGCCGGGCGCCCCGAACGGCACGTACAAGTGGCCGGACTCGTCGAAGGCAATCGGCTTGGCGATGTGCTCGTAGGACCGCCCCTCGGCCTTGTAGTTGTGCTTGAGGATCAGCTCGACGGGCGTGTCGGGGACCAGGCGCCCGGGCACCAGCTTCTGCCGGTAGACCTCCCCGGCCGTCGAGAAGTAGATGTGCCCCTCGTGGATGCGCATCGCGGTCCCGTAGTCACCGGTGTCCTCGTAGGCCCCGAAGCGCTCGACCAGATCGGCTCGCCCGTCGCCGCCCGTGTCGCGCAGCGCGACGATGCCCTTGAAGCCGGCAGCCGGGTCGCCCCACCACGGGCCGCGCAGCTTGACGTAGACGATGCCGTCGCCGGTGACCGCGAGGTGGCGCGCCCGCCCCACCCCGTCATGGAAGACCGTGGCCGAGAACCCGCCGGGCAGCGACAGCCCGCCGTTGTCGCTCGGCGTGGCCGGCCGGGAGGCGGGCGGCGAGGCGGGCCGGCAGCCGACCGCCAGCATCAGGGCGGTGACGACGATCGCAAGGCGGGGATGACGCACAAGGCGAGACTTGTACACAAACTGGCGGGGCGTGTCGAGGAGATGTGCGCCAGCCCGGCAGGCCGGTGCACAATCGGATCATGCCGTCGCTCACGCGCGCCCTCGTCCCGTGGTTCGTCGCTGCCTCTGTCGTGGCCCCCCTGGCCGCGGGACAGGCGCCAGCGCAGGCGCCGGCCGCCGCGGCCCGCAGCGCCGCCATCGCGCCGCGCATCGATCGCCTCGTCGATCGCGTGTGGATCGTCGACGCATCGACGGGGACGCCGCCCAAGGGCGCCCTCTACGTCTTCCTCTCGGACAACACGCTGGCGGTCTCGTCGGCGGCGCGCACGCCCTGGGTCGGCACCTGGGCCGAGGACGTCAACGGCCTGGTCGTCACCGAGCGCAATGTCACGTCGAAGGTGGAGGTCCTCGAACTCACCGCCGAGACGCTGCGCCTCCGGATCATGCCGCCCAAGGGCGCCGCCAACGAGGTGACGCTGGTGGCCGCGGTGAAGCCGCCCCCGCCCCCGCCGCAGCCCGTCATGCCGACGACGGCAGCGGCGCCTGCGGCACCGGTGCCGATGGGCATCCCGTACCAGTGCGGTGCCGATCGCATCCGCGTCGCCATGGACGAGGGCAAGGTGTACGTGGTGTGGAACGACGGCACGTCGACGGTGCTGCGCGAGACGGGCGGCGCCGACGCGTCGCCGACCCGCAGGATCTACAGCGACGGCCAGGTGAGGCTGATCGAGGACACCAGCGAGTCGTTCACCCGGATCATGTTCGCCCGCGCCGGCTTCCGGCCGCGCCCCTGCACGTCGGCCAGGTAGGGCGGATCGGGGCGGGCGCGGAGAATCGCGGATCGCGGATCGCGGCGGGAACGACTCTAGCTGACGCGCCGTTCGACGAGCGAGCCGCGCCCCGGTTGGTCGAGCGCGCGGGCCAGCGCCGCCTCGAGGTCGCGCGGCTTCATCGGCTTGGCCACGAAGTCGTCCATGCCGGCCGCCAGGCAGGCCTCGCGATCGCCGACGATGGCGTTGGCCGTGACGGCGATCATCCAGGGCCGGCGGGCCGGGTCCGGCTGGGCCTCGACGACGCGCCGGGCCACCTGCAACCCGTCGACCCTCGGCATCTGCACGTCGAGCAACAGCACGTCGTAGGCACGCTGTTCCAGCGCGTCGAGCGCCTCCTGCCCGTCGCCGGCGGCATCGACCTCCCACCCCATGCGGTGCAGCATCGCCAGCGCCACCTTGCGGTTGACGGCATTGTCCTCGGCCAGCAACGCCACCGGGCGCCGTTCACCGGCCGTGCGGGTCGGCGTCAGCGTGAGCGGGTCGGGCGCCGTCGGCGTGACCATGGCCGGCGGTGCGCCCGGAAGGTCGATGCAGACCCGGAACGTCGATCCGGCGCCCTCGGTGCTCTCGACGTCGATGCGCCCCTGCATCAACTCGACGAGCCGCCGGCTGATCGCCAGCCCGAGCCCGGTGCCGCCGAAGCGGCGCGACGTCGACGCGTCGACCTGGGTGAACGGCTGGAAGAGGCGGGCGAGCGACGGCGCGGGAATACCGATGCCCGTGTCGCGGACCTCGCAGACGATGGCGTCGGGGCCGGTCGTGGGATCGCGCCGGACCGTCAGCGACACCTCGCCCGCGTCGGTGAACTTCACGGCGTTGCCGAGCAGGTTCATGAGCACCTGCCGCAGGCGGTTGCCGTCGCCAATCACATGGGCGGGCACGTCCTCGGCGACGTGGCAGGTGAGGGCCAGGCCCTTCTCCCGGGCGCGACCGGCCAGGATGGCGACCGTCCCCTGCACGCAGGCGCGGAGATCGAAGGGAGCCGGGGCCAGTTCGAACCGCCCGGACTCGATCTTCGAGAAGTCGAGGATGTCGTCGATGATCGCCAGCAGCGCATCGCCGCTCGTGCGGATCGTGTCGGCGTAGTCGCGTTGCTCGGGGGACAGCCCCGACTGCAGCAGGAGGCTGGTCATCCCGATCACGCCGTTCATCGGCGTGCGGATCTCGTGGCTCATCATCGCCAGGAACTGGCTCTTGGCCTGGCTGGCCTGGGTGGCCTGCGCGGCCAGGTCGCGCGAGGCCTCGGCGGCCCGTTCCAGGTCGGCATTGGTGCGCACGAGTTCGGCGGTCATCTGCTCGGCGATCGTCTCGGCGCGCGACCGCGCGTTGGTCATCGCCAGGCTCAGCAACCCCACCAGGCACGAGGCGAAGAGACCCACGGTGAGCACCATCGTCGGCAGCACCGTGGCGTCGAGCGGGTCGGTCGACTGGCGGGCCCGGAACTCGAAGATCCAGCGCTCGCCATCGAGGTCGAGGGGTACGCGGCGCGTGAACGGGCCGTCGGCCGCGGCGAGGCCGGTGTCGAACAGCGGCGCCACGCCGTTGGCCTGGACCTCCTCGCGGATCGCGAAGGCGATGTCGTTGCCTCCCGCCTCGACGAGCCCGCGCGTCAGTTCGTCGATCCGCAACGAGGCGTAGACCCACCCCGTGAGGGCGCGCTCGCGTGCGGCCACCGTCTCGACAGGTGGCCCCGGCGCGTACACCGGCAGGAACAGGAGGAACCCCGGCACCTCGCGGGCCCCCTCGATCACGCGGATGCGCCGCGACAGCGCTGCCTGCCCGGTCCGCATCGATCGCTCCGCCGCCCGGCGGCGCGTCGTGCCCGACCCGACGTCGAGGCCGAGCGCGCCTTCGTTGCGGACCGCAGGTTCGATTCGCGTGACGACGTAGAGGAACGGGTTCTGTCCGGTGCGCTCCACCGTGAAGGACGGCTGCCCCTCGCTCCGGACCCGACGTTCGAGGGCGGCGATGTCGGCGCGGGCGATCCGCTCGACCCGCCCGAGCCCGACCACGCCCTCGTTCATGAACGGCGCGATCCCCGTCACGAACCGCTGCCAGTCGGCGCTCGTGGCGTCGTCGCTCGCCTCGACGAGCGCGCGGGCGGCGTACACCGCCTGCTTGGCCGACGCGAACCGGGCCTGCATCGTCGTGAGGACGCGCTCGGTGCGCTGCTGGAACAGGCCCGCCTCGGCCCGGTGCACCTGGTCGGCGACGACGCGCCAGGCCGACAGGGTCAGGAGCAGGCACAGGCCGACCGCCGTGGTGGCGATCCGCCACCCGGTCACGTGCCACCGCAGCCGGCGTCCTGACCTACCCACGGTCACTCTCTGATTATCGGCAGGACCGCCAACCGCCCGTAGTCGACGACGGCCGTCGCCGGGAGTACCTTGACGGACATGCGATTGCCCCTGGGTCGCCTCGGTCTCGCCCTGCTCCTCGCCATCCCGGTCCCGCCCAGCGCCTGGGCACAACCGCCCCGCCGACCCATCACCCACGAGGATCTGTGGACGATGCCGCGGTTCGGCGCGCCGGCCATCAGTCCGGACGGCACGCGCGTCGTGGTGAGCGTGCTCGAACCGGCCTACGACGACAAGCAGCAGGTCAGCGACCTGTGGCTGCTGCGGACCGACGGCAGCTCGCCGCCACGCCGCCTGACCGGCACGCCGGGCAGCGAAAGCGGCGCGGCCTGGAGCGAGGACGGCACCCGCGTCGCGTTCTCCGCGCGTCGCGGCGACGACGAGGTGCCGCAGATCTACGTGATCGACGTGGCGAACGGCGGCGAGGCGCAGCGCGTGACGCAGGTATCGACCGGCGCGCGCGCACCGCGTTGGCGCCCCGACGGCACCGCCATCCTGTTCACCAGCGACGTCTACCCGGGCGCACGCACCGACGCGGAGAACAAGGCGGCGGCCGCCGACCGCAAGGCGCGCAAGTACAACGCCCGCGTCTACGACAGCTTCCCGGTGCGTGACTTCGATCGCTGGCTCGACGACCGGCACGCCAGCCTGCTGGTGCAGCCGCTCACGCCGGGGGCGCCGGCGCGCGACCTGCTGGCCGGCTCCGCGCTCGTCACGTCGGCCGGCTTCAGCGGACAGGTCGGCAGCGGCGCCGAGAACATCGCCGCTGCGTGGGCCCCTGACGGCTCTGGCGTGGTGTTCGCGGCCTCGAGCAACCGATCGGAGGCCGCGCGGGCCGAGGTCGTCACGGCACTCTGGTGGGTCGACGCCGCGGGTGGAGAGCCGCGCCGCCTCACCCCGGGCGCCGACTCCTTCGGCGCACCGACCTTCAGCCCCGACGGCAAGACGCTCTTCGCCACGATGGAGCCCGTCTCCGACCGCGTGTACGTGATGAGCCGCCTGGTGCGGTTCGCCTGGCCGGCGATGGGCGCGCCCCGCGCGGTGGCGGCGTCGTTCGATCGCCCCGTCGCGTCCACCCGCGTCACCGCCGACGGGGCCCGCCTGATCTTCACTGCTGAAGACCAGGGACAGGAGCGGCTCTACACCGTGCCCGCCGCGGGCGGCACGCCGGTCGAGATCGGCTCACTCGACGCAGGCACGCTGACGAGCGTGGATGTCGGCGGGACCGCCGCCGCCCCTGCCATCGTCGCCCTCTGGCAGAGCGCGACGAGGCCACCGGAAGTCGTGCGGGTGGATCCCGCGACGGGCGCCCGGACGCCGATCACGCGGTTCACCGACACGCGCGTCGCCGCCCTCGACCTGCCGCGGCCCGAGGCGTTCTGGTTCACCAGTTCCAGGGGCACGCGCGTGCACAACCTGCTGGTCCGCCCGCCCGGTTTCGACCCGGCCAGGAAGTACCCGCTGTTCGTGGTGATGCATGGCGGCCCGCACGGCGCGTGGCGCGACGAGTGGGTGCTCCGCTGGAACTACCACCTGCTCGGGGCGCCCGGTTACGTGGTGTTGCTGACCAACTACATGGGATCGACGGGGTTCGGCGAGGCCTACGCGCAGCGCATCCAGGGGGATCCGCTCGAGGGACCGGCGATCGAGATCAACGAGGCCGCCGACGAGGCGATCCGGAGGTTCCCGTTCGTCGACGGGACGCGACAGGTCGCAGGCGGCGCGTCCTACGGCGGCCACCTGGCCAACTGGCTGGCCGTGTCGACGACCCGATACCGGGCGCTGGTGAGCCACGCCGGCCTGTTCGACCTCGCCGCACAGTGGGGCACGAGCGACGTCGCGTACTCCCGCGAGCGCAACATGGGCGGTCCGGTCTGGGAAGCCCCGGCGACCTGGGCGAAGCAGTCGCCCCTGTTCCGTGCCGGCACGTTGAAGACGCCGATGCTGGTCACCGTCGGGGAGCGGGACTACCGCGTCCCGGCCAACAACGCGTTGCAGCTGTTCGTGTCGCTCCAGCGCCAGCAGGTGCCCAGCCGGCTGATCGTGTTCCCGGAGGAGAACCACTGGATCCTGCGGGCCGAGAACAGTCGGTTCTTCTACGGCGAGGTCCACGCGTGGCTGGCCAGGTGGCTGGCGCCGGGCGGCCACTAGCACTAGGTAGGACTGGCGGAACCGTCGCCCGTGCAGCAGCATCCAAAGCGTCGATCGTAGCGTCCTGCCACGGTAGGGGCTGGGGTAGACTGCGAAGGCGCCGGAGCGAATCCGCTCGGCTGCCCTATCGAGAGGAATCCACGTATGCGTAGCCTCGGTCACCGTGCCGTGGCCCTGCCCGCCGCCTGCCTGCTGGCCGGCGGCCTGTTGGCGGGCTGCGCCGCCGCCCCTCGCCAGAAGCCGCTCCGCACGACCGCCGTCGACACGGGCACGACCTCGATGGAAGCCGTGCGCAGGCAGCTCGAAGGCTCGTGGACGCTGGTGAGCCTCACGGCCTTCGATGCGGCGGGCGCCCCGAAGGCGTTGCAGGCGACGGGCCGACTGACGTACGACGCCTACGGCAACCTCGAACTCTCCGCCAGCCTGGCCGACCCTGCAGCGGCGGGTCCGGGGGCGGGTGCGCTCGCGATGAAGGGGCGCGCCGTGGTCGACACCTCGGGCAAGCGCCTGGTGATGGCCGACGTGATGGGGCAGGGCGCGGTCGATACGCTGCCGGCGACGCTGACGCCCGACAAGGTGCGCTACTACGCGTTCGAGGGCGGCACGCTCTCGCTCGAGACTCGCGACGGCACCCGGGTGCTCACGCGGACGGTGTGGAAGAAGGCCCAGTGACCCGGCAACCCGGAGGTCGCCCTGGCACGCCCGTGCTGGCGGCGCGATGGCCGGGACGGCGCTGACAGATACCCATGACGACGACGTTCTCCCCCCGCTTCCTCGCCGCCGCCGCGCTGGCGGCGGCCGCTCTCGCGCTCGGGGCCACCGGGGCTTCGGCCCAGGAGCTTCGCGCGGCCGTCTCCTCACCCTCCGATCGTGAGGGCGTCGTCACGCCCGCCACGACCGCGGCGGCCACGCAGGCAGGGCGGCCGAAGGTGGGCCTCGCACTCGGCGGCGGCAGCGCCCGCGGCTTCGCACACATCGGCGTGCTGCGCTGGTTCAAGGAGCACCGGATCCCGGTGGACTACATCAGCGGCACGAGCATGGGCGGCCTGGTAGCCGGTGCCTACGCCAGCGGCATGGAGCCCGAGGAGATCCTCGAGCTGATGAAGGAAGTCGACTGGGACCTGATGTTCGTCGCCGACTCCCCCTACAAGTACAAGACCTTCCGCCGCAAGCAGGACAAGCGCTCGTACCCGTCGCAGCTCGAGTTCGGCCTCAAGGGCGGCTTCACGCTGCCGGGCGGCCTCAATCCCGGCCAGCAGGTCGCGCTGCTGCTCGATCGCATCGCGCTCGCCTATGGCGACGTGGCCAGCTTCGACGACCTGCCGACGCCGTTCCGCTGCGTGGCCACCGACCTGAAGAACGCCGAGGCCGTGGTGCTCGGCAAGGGTTCGCTGGCGCAGGCCATGCGCGCGACGATGGCCATCCCCGGCGTGTTCACGCCGGTGAACTACGAGAACTGGCTGCTCGTCGACGGCGGCGCGCTGAACAACATCCCCGCCGACGTCACCAAGAAGATGGGCGCCGACAAGGTCATCGCCGTCAACGTCGGCGCCGACTCGGCCACCGAGGCGCAGACGCGCGCGTCGCTGGTGTCCCTGCTCGGCCGCACCATCGACACGATGATGACCACCAGCATCCGGCAGGCGCTCAAGGATGCCGACGTCATCATCGACCCCGACCTGGTCGGCCTCACGGGCATGTCGTGGCGCGCCAGCGGCGATCTCGCCGACCGTGGCTACGCGGCGGCCGAGGCGATGAAGGACAAGCTGCTGCCGCTGGCGGTCGACGAGGCCACCTACGAGGCGCACCTGCAGGCCCGCCTGGCCAGGAAGCGCATCGTGCCGAAGACTGCCGAGTTCCTCACGGTGGTCGGCGTCGATGCCCGCGAGGAGGCGTTCATCCGCGAGACGATGGCGCCCCTCGTCGGCCAGCCGCTCACGCACGCGGTGGTCGCCGACCGCATCCTGACGGTGACCGGCACCGACCGGTACGAGTACCTCACCTATCGCCCGATCGAGAAGGACGGCAAGGTCGGCCTCGAGATCAGGGCGCGCCAGAAGCCGTACGGCCCGCCGCTCCTGCAGATCAGCCCCGAGTTGAGCAACGTCGACTCGAGCAGCTTCTCGGTCAACCTCGCCGGACGCGTCACGGCCTACGACTGGGTGGGACGCGGCTCGGAGGTGCGCATCGACGGCGTGATCGGCACGCGGCAGGGCCTCGGCTTCGAGGTCTGGCGCCCGCTCGGCAGGTCGCCGATCTTCATCGCGCCGCGCGCCTACTTCGCGCGCAACCCGCGCAACTTCTACTTCGAGGAGAACTTCATCGCCGAGTACCGGTTCAAGCGGGCCGGGGGCGGTGTGGACCTCGGGTACGCGATCAGCCCGCGCGCCGAGTTCCGCGTCGGCATCGACGCGGCCGACGTGCGTGGTCGCATCCGGGTGGGTTCGCCCGGCCTGCCCGAGGTGAACGGCAGCGAGAAGTACGGCTCGGCCGGCCTCATCTGGGACAACCAGACGAGCCCGGTGGTGCCGACCCGCGGCCTGTACCTGCGCAGCAAGCTGCGCTACTTCTTCGACGCGCCGGAGTACGAGACGCTCGTCCCCCGCGATGACCTGACAAACCCGCAGGAATTCTGGCAGGGCGAGATCGCCGGCAACTGGTTCACGCGCGTCAAGCGGGAGGACCGCCTGTTCGTCACATACGGCGTCGGCACGTCGTTCGGGGAGACACCGCTGGTGAACGACTTCTCCCTCGGCGGTCCGTTGCGCCTGAGCGCGTTCAACAACGACGAACTGCGCGCCGCCAACTACGTGATGGGCGGCGTCGGGTACCTGAAGCGGGTGGGCCGGCTGGCCGACGTGCTTGGCGGCAACATCTACCTCGGGGGCTGGTTCGAGCAGGGCAGCGCCCACGACGAATGGGGCGACATGCGGTACCGCAGCAGCGTGTCGCTCGGCACGGTGGTCGAGACGCTGTTCGGGCCGCTGTACGCCGGCACGGCGTTCGACTTCGACGGGCGCTTCCGGTTCTACATCGGGCTGGGTCCGCTCTTCCGGTAGCCTGCGGTCGGCACCGAGGGCGATCGATGCGCACGCCGGCCCCGTCGGCCCGATGGTCGGAGCGGGCCGTGTCCATCACGGCCCGTCGTCGCGCAGGAAGGCCTGCATGCCGCCGCGGCTGAGGAACGAAGCGGTGCGGAGGACGCGACCGTCGTGATCGAGCACCAGCACGCTCGGGATGCCAGCGACCTCATAGCGCTCGGCGAGGTCGGGGTGCCTGTCGATGTCGACCTTCAGCGGCACGTAGTCGCGCGTGACGAGGGCGGCCACCTCCGGGTCGGGCCACACCTCGTGGTTCATCGTGATGCAGGGCGGGCACCAGCCCGCCGCGAAGTCGGCGAGCACGGGCTTGCCGGTGCGGCGGGACTCGGCCAGGGCGGCGGCATGGTCGGTCCGCCAGGCGATGGCGCTGGCCGGTGCCGGCGCGCCGCGCCACTGGTAGTAACGTCCCTTGATCATGGGCCACTGCGCGACGAGCAGCAGCGCGATGACGAACCCCCACACGATGGTCTCGCGCGAGGCGCGTCGGACCGCCATCCTTGCACGCTAGCACGGGCGGCAGGGCTCGCGGGCGTCGCATGCGGCCGGGTGATGAGCCACCAACCGCGAGTCCCCAGGGCCGCTCCGATTCGCCGGGTGCTCGGCGCCGAGTTGCCCACACAATGGTCCAGACCATGCGCATGAGCCACCTTCGCAGTGCGTTCCTCCTCCTCGTGTTGGCCCCTGCGCCGCCCTGCGCGGGCCAGGTGGCGCAACCGGCCTCGCCCGCGCCGGTCGTCTCCGTGACGCCAGAGGTCAAGTCGCCGCAGTCGGAAGCCGAGGCACCACAGCCCGGGGCCGCGGCGCCCGAGGCCGCCACCGACCCGCGCCTGGCCGGGTCGCCGGGGTTCTCCGGGTTCTTCAAGGACGTCGGCCGCGACTACGCGCAGTGGTTCACGCTGGACACGGCGGGCACGCTCACGCTGGGCACCGCGACGGCCCTGTTCGTGCGGCCATTCGACGAGAAGATCACCGAACGCGGCTTCGACCAGATCGGCAGCAGCCTGGGGGCCGGCCAGGAGTACGGCAACGTCTCGTTCCAGGGGCCGCTGGCGGTCGGCTGGTGGGTGGTGGGCCATGCCGTCGGCAGCAAGCGCGCCTCGGCGGCCGGCCGTGACCTGGTGCGCGCGCAGATCAGCGCGGCGTCGTGGACGTATGTCATCAAGTACGCCGTGCGTCGCACGCGTCCCAATGGCGACGCGCGATCGTTCCCGTCGGGGCACTCGTCGGCGACGTTCGCGACGGCCACCGTGCTGCAGACGCACTATGGCTGGAAGGTGGGGCTGCCGTTCTACGCTCTCGGCGTCTACACGGCGGCCTCGCGCATCCACGATCGCAAGCACTGGCTGAGCGACACGGTGATGGGCGCGGCGGTGGGGGTGACGGCCGGCCGGGCGGTGACCATCCGGCTGCGCCAGCACCCGGTGCGAGTGGTGCCGG
This sequence comes from Luteitalea sp. TBR-22, assembly GCF_016865485.1. Taxonomy (NCBI): domain Bacteria; kingdom Pseudomonadati; phylum Acidobacteriota; class Vicinamibacteria; order Vicinamibacterales; family Vicinamibacteraceae; genus Luteitalea; species Luteitalea sp. TBR-22. The sequence goes on from NZ_AP024452.1 coordinate 5,232,125, forward strand.
CGATCACCCACGGCGGCGGCATGGTGCAGTTCGTCGTCGACCCGTAAGAATCCGCCTCCGCCATGTCCTTCTCAACCCGCATCCTCCTCTGGCTGGCGGCCGGCGCCGCGACCGGCGTGCTGCTGGGCGACCTGGTGGCGCCGCTCGGGGTCATCGCCACGGGGTTCGTCAAGCTGCTGCAGATGACGGTGCTCCCCTACGTGGTGATCTCCATCGTCGCCAGCCTGGGACACCTGTCGGCGGTCGAGGCGCGCCGTCTCGGCGTCCGCGCCGGCCTGGTGCTGCTGGCGCTGTGGAGCACCGGACTGGCGTTCGCGCTGCTGATGCCGGCGGTCTTCCCGGTGGTCCGTCAGGGGGCGTTCTTCAGCACGTCGATGCTCGAGCGGCCGCCCGACTTCGATTTCGTCGACCTGTACATCCCGTCCAACCCGTTCAACTCGCTGGCCAACAACATCGTGCCGGCGGTGGTGCTGTTCTCGATCGTGCTGGGCGTGGCCCTGATCGCGGTGCCGCGCAAGCACGTGCTGCTCGACGTGCTCTCGGTGGCCAGCGACATGGTGGGCCGCGCCACCAAGCTGGTCGTCCGGCTCACGCCCTACGGCATGTTCGCGGTCGCGGCCGTCGCCGCCGGCACGCTGCAGATCGAGCAGCTGGCCCGCATCCAGGTGTACCTGGTGGCGTACGTGGCGATTGCCATGCTGCTGGCGGCCTGGGTGCTGCCTGGTCTGGTGTCGGCGCTGACGCCGATCGGCTACCTCGAGCTGCTGCGGCCGACCCGCGCCGCACTGCTCACGGCGTTCGTCGCGGGCGACCTGTTCATCGTGCTCCCGACGCTGACCGACGCCTGCAAGGAACTGCTGTCGCGCCACGTGCCGGAGGCCGACCGCGATCACGCCACCGGCCTGCCCGACGTGATCGTCCCGGCGTCGTTCAACTTTCCGCACACCGGCAAGCTGCTGTCGCTCAGCTTCGTGCTCTTCGCCGGGTGGTTCGCCAATGCGGCCATCCCGTTCACGTCGTACCCGGCGCTGGCGCTCACGGGGCTGCTGACGTTCTTCGGCAGCCTGAACGCTGCGGTGCCGTTCCTGCTCGACGTGTTCCGCATCCCGGCCGACACCTTCCAGCTGTTCCTCGCCACGGGCGTGATCAACCAGCGGTTCGGTTCGCTGCTGGCCGCGGTGCACACGGTGGTCGTCGGCCTGCTCGGCAGCGCGGCGCTCGCCGGGCTGATCCGCTTCGACGCAAAGAGGCTGACCAGGTACCTGGTCATCACGGCGACGCTGACGGTGGTGGTGCTCGGGTCGCTCCGCCTGCTGTTCGAGACGGCGCTGCGCCCGCATTTCGACGGCGGGGCCGTGGTCGCCGCGCTGGCGCCGGTCCTGCCCCGGGCCGAGGTCGCCGACGCGGACGCCCGCGGCTCTCGCGCCGCCGGCGCACCGGTGCTGGACGCCGTCAGGACGACCGGGGTGGTCCGCGTGTGCTACGTCGAGGGACGACCGCCGTACGCGTTCGACAATGCGCACGGTTCACTGGTCGGCCTCGACGTCGAGATGGCCCACCAGCTGGCGATCGACCTGCAGGCGCGCCTGCACCTGGTGCCGCGCGACGCAGAGGCCCTGTCGGAGGGGCTGGCGTCCGGTGAGTGCGACATCGCGATGGGCGGCGTCGTCGCGACGCCTCTCCGGGCGACGCAGCTGGCCTTCTCCACTCCGTACATGGAGGAGAGCCTGGCCTTCGTGGTCCCCGACCACCTTCGCGCGGCGTACGGCTCGTGGGACGCGGTGCGGGCGCGGGGCGCAGTGCGGCTCGCGCTGCCCGACCTGCCCTATTTCAGGCGGCAGGTGCAGCAGCGTCTGCCCGAGGCCGTGATGGTGCCGCTGACCGCGACGGCGGGCGTGTTCGCGCCGGGGGGGTGGACGTTCGAGGCCATGGTGCTGTCGGCGGAGCGAGGTGCATTCCTCACCCTGCTCTACCCGGGGTATTCGGTCGTCGTGCCGACGCCCGGCCTGATTCGGGTGCCGGTGGCGTACGGGCTGCCCCAGGGCGACGCGGCGTGGAAGTCCTTCGTCGACGCCTGGCTCGAGCTGCACTCCCGTGATGGGTCGCTGACCCAGCTGATCGACCACTGGATCTTCGGGCGGTCCTTCGCACCGCATCAACCCCGTTGGTCCATCGTCCGCAACGTGCTGCACTGGGTGGACTGAATGCCGACCGTCGACGCGATGGTCGCGGCGCCCCCCGAACCCACGTGGCGGTCCGCGTGCCGACACCGATGGCCGCTATGACAGGACCGACACCGCCACGGCGCGCCCGGTCGGGGTCCGTTCGAGTCCATACTGTCGTTTTCATGGCCGAGCTTTCCGCATGACCTCACCCGCCGCCCCCCCGCCCTCCCAGTCATCGCGCGGCTGGATCGAACGTGCGCTGGCCCCCATCGCGGAGGTGCGCCCCGGTGAGGCCGCCACCGCGCTGCTGCTCACCAGCACGATGTTCGTGCTGCTCGGGGCGTACTACATGCTGAAGACGGCGCGCGAGGCGCTGATCCTGGCCGACGGCGGCGCGGAGGTGAAGGCCTACTCGTCGGCGGGCCAGGCGCTGCTGCTGCTCGGCCTGGTGCCGATGTTCAGCGCCCTGGCGTCGCGCGTCGACCGCATGAAGTTGATCCGCTGGGTGACGCTGGCCTTCGTGGTGCAGATCGGGCTGTTCATCATGGCCAGCGCCGGCGGGCTGCGCATCGGCATCCCCTACTTCCTCTGGGTCGGGATCTTCAACACGATGGTGATCGCTCAGTTCTGGGCGTTCGCCAACGACCTCTACACCCCGGAGCAGGGCAAGCGCCTGTTCCCGCTGGTCGGCCTCGGCAGCAGCCTGGGGGCGTTCGTGGGATCGGTGCAGGCCGCACCGCTCGCGCGGGCGTTCGGGCCCCTGCCCCTCATGGGCATCGCCGGCGTGCTGGTGAGCGTGTGCATCGGGCTGGCGTACGGGGCCAATCGCGCCAATCGCGCCACACAGACGGCGGCGCAGAAGAAGGTCGACGACGTGCCGCTCGGCAAGGACGGGGCGTTCTCGCTGGTGTTCGGCAACCGGTACCTGCTGCTGATCGGCGTGCTCATGGTGCTGCTCAACGTGGTCAACACCTCGGGTGAGTACCTGTTCGGCCGCCTCGTCACCGAGGAAGCCGTCGCCAGGTTCGGCAGCGACGCGGCGGGGCACGAGGCGCGCGAGAAGTTCGTCGGCGGCGTGTACGGCAACCTGTTCTCGTACGTGAACTTCGTGGGGCTGTTCCTGCAGCTGTTCGTGGTGTCGCGGCTGTTCAAGTGGCTGGGCGTGGAGAAGTCGCTCTACATCCACCCGATCGTCGCGCTGCTCGGCTACACCTTCATGCTGCGCACGCCCTCGGTGCAGACGGTGGGCCTGTTCAAGATCGCCGACAACTCGATCGACTACTCGCTGGGCAACACGACCAAGCAGGCGCTCTGGCTGCCGACCAGCCGCGAGGCGAAGTACAAGGCCAAGCAGGCCGTGGACTCCTTCTTCGTGCGCGCCGGCGACGTGCTGCAGGCCGGCGTCGTCTGGGCCGGCCATGCCGCCTCGTTCGGCATCCCGGCCTTCGCCGCGGTGAACGTCGTCCTGACGCTCGGCTGGCTGGCCGTGGTCCACTCCCTCGGCAGCGAGCACGCGCGGCTCGTCGCCGCCTCGCGCACCGAGCCCGACCCACGAGCCGCACGCTGAAGAACGCAAGGGCGCGCCACCGCGACGCCGGGGCCGCACCTGCCGCGCCAGGCAGCGGCCGGTGCGCAACCAGCGGCGTGCCGCGCCCGGCTCAAGGACTTTCCGCCCTCGCCTTCATCGTGCGGAGCGCGGCCGACAGGCCGGCGCGCGCGCCCTCGCGGGCCTTCCGTTTCACCATCCCGCCGAGCAACCCGGTGAGCCCGTCGGACCGCGCCAGGTTCAGCACCACCAGGTAGTGCCCCCGCCCCGGACGCTCCGTGTCGTCGACGATCGCGCGGACCTCGAGCGCCGTGTGGAAGTAGTGGCTCGCGTACAGTTGCTTGACGGTGACCACACCGCGCAGGTCGCCCGAGGTGGCGGTGGGATGCACCACCGCGTGGTTGATGCGCACCACGGGCTTGAGCCCGAACTGCGCGAGCGACCAGTAGAAGAAGTCGTCGACACCGGCAGGCCGGCCCAGCGGATACGAGAGCAGGTAGGCCGACACCTCGGGCAGCGTCGACGTGAGAAGCGGCGAGCGGCGGACCATGTCCTCGAACTCGCGGGCGACGAAGGTCGGCCGCTCGGCATCGTGGTAGATGGCGAGGGCCTGGTTGCCGCCGGCGCGGTAGCGCTCGACGTAGTCGACGGCCATGCGACGCGCCAGCGCGTTGGCCTGCTCGGCAGCATCGGGGCGGAGCCAGTCGATGCGGGCGACCGCGGCGAGGGCGTCGGTCCCCAGCTTGACGCCGCAGCGTCCGGGCCGGCAACGGCGGAGGTCGGCCACGTCCTGGTCGGGCAGGCGGAGCGCGGCCATGTCCTCGACGGTGGGCGGCGTGGAGAAGCGGTGGGTGGCGAGGAAGCCGTTGCCACGCTCGAGGCGCTCCACGTGGCGCATCAGATCCATCATGCGCGCCGCAGGCGCAGCGACGCGCACGGCGCCGGCGACGGCGATCTCGCGATCGGAGGACGATCGGACGTCGGCGATGACGGGCTCGCCGTTGCGGACCGCAGACAGTTGCGTGTCGTTCAGCCCGACCTGCCGTGCCAGGCGACCGACCGTGCCCGCACCTGGCTGCATCGTCGTCGACGCGTGCCACGGCACCGAGCCGGCCACGACCAGCGCAGCCATGGCCATGGCCACGCGCACGCTAGGGCTCCGCGAGCAGCTGCCGACGGCCTTCGTCGATCACTTCGAGCTGCGCCGGCGTCATCTTGCGCGGCTTCAGGCCGAGTCCCTGGATGGACTCGGTGAGGATGGCCGAGACCAGCGCCCGCGACACCCACTTGTTGTCGGACGGGATCACCCACCACGGCGCGAAATCGGTGCTGGTGTGCGTGAGCGTGTCCTCGAACGCCTCCTGGTACTGGTCCCAGTAGGCACGCTCGTGCAGGTCGCCCATCTCGAACTTCCAGTGCTTGTCCGGATTGTCGAGGCGGTCCATGAACCGCTTCTTCTGTTCCTTCTTCGAGATGTTCAGGAAGAACTTCAGGATCAGCGTGCCGTTGCGCGTCAGGTGCTTTTCGAACGCGTTGATGTCCTCGTAGCGCGCCAGCCAGAACTCGTCGTCGCGCGGACCGGGCGGCAGGCGCTGGCGCTCGAGCACCTCGGGGTGGACGCGGACGACCAGCGTCTCTTCGTAGTACGAGCGGTTGAAGATGCCGATCCGGCCGCGCTCGGGCAACGCGCGCCAGTAGCGCCACAGGAAGTCGTGGTCGAGTTCCTCCTCCGACGGACGCTTGAAGCTGAACACCTGGCAGCCCTGCGGATTGAGGCCAGACATGACGTGCTTGATCATGCCGTCCTTGCCGGCGGCATCGATCGCCTGCAGCACCACCAGCACCGACCAGACGTCGTTGGAGGCCAGCCGATCCTGCGCCTCGGCGAGCCGCACCAGGTTCTGCTCGACGAAGCCCCGAGCCTTCTCCTTCAGCGCGTCGGTCGTCAGCCGCTGGAGATCCTTGTCGCCGGCCCACGCCGTGTCGTGCTTCCTCAGCCGCAGTCGCGTTCCCGGGGTCACGCGGAAGCGCCGCGTGATGTCCTTCATGGTGAGCATGCCGTCGTCTCCGGCCCCGATGGTAACGCAGCCGGGCTCGGACTCAGGCTCGAGGCGCGGCGCAGCGCGAGGTTGCCGCGGCCCGCAGGGCGCGAACCGGCATGTCAGCCGTGGCGTTACGTGGCGGAGGCGGGATCGGAGGCGGCAGGCCCCGGTGCGTCGAGGACCTGGCGCACGCGCGCGGCGAGGGCGGTCGGGCTGAACGGCTTGGTGATCAGCGACACGTCGGCTGGCAACAGGCCTCGCTCGGTGACGACGTCGCTGCTGTAGCCCGACATGTAGAGCACGCGCATCGAGGGGTCTCGACGCCGCAGTTGCGCGGCCAGCTCACGCCCGTTCATCACCGGCATCACCACGTCGGTCAGGAGCAGGTCGACCCGATCGCCCTGCTCCTGCAGCGCCTTGATGGCGCGATCGGGCGTGCTCGCGTGCAGCACCGTGTAGCCGTAGGACTCGAGGGTGCGCCGCATCAGGTCGAGCACCGCGGGCTCGTCCTCGACAAGCAGGATCCGCTCGCTGCCCTCGAGCGTGTCGGACGGCACGCCACGCGGCGCCCCGACGATGCGCGAGCTGGCGCGCGGCAGCAGGACCAGGAACGTCGTGCCGCCAGGTCCCGTGCGCTCGACCTCGATGCGCCCGCCGGCCTGCTCGACGGTGCCCATCACGCTGCTCAGCCCGAGGCCGGTGCCCTCGCCCGGGGCCTTCGTGGTGAAGAAGGGCTCGAAGATGCGCGGCAGCGCCGCCGGGTCGATGCCGCGACCGCTGTCGGTCAGGCGGATCGCGACGTAATCGCCGGCCGGCAGGCCGTGCGAGGCGGCGGTGGCGGCCGACAGCGAGAGGTTGGCCAATGAGATGTCGATGGCGCCGGCGCCGCGTATCGCATCGCGCCCGTTGGCGACCAGGTTGACGATCATCTGGTCGAACTGCGACGGGTCGATCTCGACGGGCCAGATGTCGGGACCGAGCGAGAAGCCGAGGCGAATCTCGTCGCCGGCCAGCCGCTGCAGGGTGCGCGACAGGGCGGCGATGGCGTGCGCGACGTCGAGCACGAGCGGGTGCACGACGTCGCGCCGCGCATACGTGAGGAGCTGCCGGGTGATCGTGGCGCCGCGCGACGCCGCGTCGAGCACGGCGCCGAGATCGGCGCGCAGCGGATCGGTGGGGCCGAGCTGCTGCAGCACCAGGTGGGCGTGGCCGATCACGATCGTCAGCAGGTTGTTGAAGTCGTGCGCCACGCCGCCGGCCAGTCGGCCGACCGAGTCGATCCGCTCGGCCTGCCGCCGCTGCGCCTCCTGCGCCTCGCGCGCGAGTTGCTCGCGCTTCTGCTCGGTGATGTCCTCCGAGAGTCGCAGGAAATGCGTGACCGCGCCGTGCTCGTCGCGCACCGGCGCGATGACGGCCCGTTCCCAGAACACGGTGCCGTCGCGACGGCGTTGCTCGAAATCACCCCGCCATTCCTGGCCGGCCAGCAGCGCGGCGCGGATCTCGAAGCCGAGGCCGGCGTCGGCGTGGCTGGTGCGCATCAGGGCGTGCGTCTGCCCGCGCACCTGATCGCGCCCGAAGCCGGTCACCGCCTCGAACCGGGCGTTGACGTACTCGATGCGGCCACGCGTGTCGGTGAGGCTCACCAGCGCGGGCAGTTGCTCGAGCGCGAGCGTCAGCGCCCGAAGCGTCCGCACCTCGCTGGAGAGCTCGAGGTTGCGGTGCTCCAGCTTCTTGATCAGCGACTCGTTGTACAGGCGCCACGACTCGGTCTCGCCCGGGTCGTCGGGGCCGGTCGCCTGGCCGGGCTCGTCGCCCAGGGCCTCCGTGATGGCACGGATGACCTCCTCGGCGGCCATCGACTTGACCAGGAAGCGGGTCACGCCGAGGCGGCGGGCCTCGGCAATGTCCTTGGCGCTGGCGTACGAGCCCGTGTAGAACACGAAGGGCGCGCGCGCCAGGGCCGGCTCGGACCGGGACGCGCGGCAGAGCGCGAAGCCGTCCATCTGCGGCATCAGGATGTCGGAGACGATCAGGTCGACGGGTTCGCGGCGCGCGACCGCCAACGCGTCGAGGCCGTTGCTGGCCTCGGCGACGACGTGGCCGTGCGCCTGCAGGAGGGTCCGCAGGCGCGACCGGCTCTCCGGTTCGTCGTCGACGATCAGGACTCGCGTCATCGTGGAGCGACGGTTGGTCGCTGATGCATTCTGACGGGTTTCCGCCGCAGTGCAAGGGCTCGATGAGCGGCCGCTAAGTAGATGATGGCAAGGGAGTTGGACAAAATCGTCAGCGACACCTCCGGGGCCCGAAGATGACCCTCCCTCGCCAGACTAATGTCGCCGCGATGTGGTGTTTCCTGGTCACCTGCCAAGCCTTCGCTCCCGCGGCGGGTCGAGCCGCGGCGGACCCGGTCGCGTGGCAGGAAAGCGTCGGCGACGTGCGACGCGTGCGCGTGGTCGACGCCACGACGGGAGAGGGCCTTGCCGACGCGATCGTGCAGTGCGGGCAGTCGACGCCGGCGCTCACCGACGCCTCCGGCACGACCAGCGTGTCGTCGTGCGCGACCGGACTGGTGATCACCCGCGACGGCTACGTCGAGGCCCGGCTGCCGATGCCAGCGCAGGGCGACGTCGAGGTGCGACTGATCCCCGAGCGCCGGGCGGCCGAGAGCGTGACGGTGGTCGGCCCGGCCGCGGGACAGGCCGAAGCTGCCGTTCCGGCGCAGATCGCCATCACGCGCGACGAGCTCGCCATGCTGCGCGGCGTGACCTTCGACGACCCGCTGCGCACCCTGCAGCAGTTGCCCGGGGTCGCGACGAGCGACGAACTGCGCGCCGAGCTGTCGGTGCGCGGCAGCCCCTTCCGGCAGGTGGGCCTCGTGCTCGACGAGGTGAAGAGCCGCCTGCTCGTGCACACCGTGCGCGGCGTCGACAACACGGGCTCGGTCGCGCTGCTCAACGCCGATCTCCTCGACGCGGCCAGCCTCACGCCCGGGGCCGGGCCGCAGCGGTTCGGCAACACGGTCGGCGCCGAGCTCGCGATCCGGACGCGCGCCGGTCGACCGGCATGGCATGGCCGCGGCATGGCCAGCGCGATCGCCGCGACGGGGTTCGTCGAGGGGCCGATCGGCACCGACCGCGTCACGTTCATCGCCGGCGCGCGCAAGAGCTACGCGTCGTGGATCGTGCGGCGCATCGATCCCGACGTCAGCGGCACGTTCGAGTTCACCGACGCGCAGGCCAAGCTCGACGCGCGGCTCTCGACGCGCCAGAGCCTCAGTGCGGGCGTGCTCGCGGGCACCTCGACCTACGACGAGCGCGGCCGGCGCAGCGGCGCCAATGCCCTCGACGTCGGGAAGAACCAGACGACGATGGGCACGCTGGCCTGGCAGGCGCAACTGGGGTCGCACTGGGTGGTGCGCCAGCGCGTGGCGGGCATCTCCAGCACCTATCGCAACGCCAACCCCGACGCCCTGCCGCTCGACAGCGGCACCGAGCACGAGTGGCTGTCGCGCTCGATCGTCGAGTGGGCGCCGCAGGCGTCGATCTCGCTGGACGGCGCCGCGCAGGTGCAGCGCTTCACGAGTCGCGGCTCGTCGGTCGTGTATCACCCGACGACCCGGCTGCCGCAGTCGGACACGGCGCATGCCGGCGAGCAGACGCTGGCCGGCGGGCACGTGCACGCCCGCTGGTCCCCGCACCGGGCCATGACGCTGGCCGGCGGCGCGCGCGTCGATCACGTGCCCGATCTCGAGACCTTCGTCGGCGGCTGGGCGCAAGCGCAGGTGGCGCTCTCGCCCAGCCTGGCGGTGACCGCCGCGGTGTCGCGACAGGGACAGTCACCCGACGTGCTGCAGCGGTTCGGCCCGGCCGGCACGGCCGACCTGCGCTTCGAGCGGGCGACGCTGGTCGATGGCGGCATCGGCTGGCGGCGCGGGCCATACACGATCGCGGTGAACCTGTACCAACGTCGCGAGACCGACGGGCTCGACACGCCGGGCCGGCAGTTCCGGCTCACGTCGTCGGGCCAGCTGGCCGGGGGCGACCCGCGCGCGCCGTGGGTCAACGCGTTGAGCGGGCGGGCGAGGGGCGCCGAGGTGCTGCTGCGACGCCAGCCATCGACCACCCCCAGGGGTGTCCGGTGGTCAGGCTGGATCGGCTACAGCTACGGTCGCACCACCTACGAGGGGGAGCTCGACCCGTCGTTCCCTGGCGCCTTCGAGCAGCGCCACCTCGTGACGATCTCGGCCACCACGCAGGTCGGCTCCCGGTGGGATGCCAGCACCACGCTGCGGCTCGCCACCAACTGGCCGTACGAGGGCTGGTACGAGGAGCGGAGCGACGGCCGGATCTACCTCTCCTCGGAGCGCAACGGCCTGAGGCTTCCGGAGTACGGCCGGCTGGACGTGCGGGTGCGGTATCGCGTGCCGCTGCCGCACGGGCGTCTGCTCCTGTTCGCCGAGGCGCTCAACGCCACCAACGCGACCAATTACCGCCAGGTGAGCGCGAGCGTGAACCTGCGGACCTACCAGGTGGGCCGCCTCTCGGAGAAGCAACTGCCGATCATCCCCGCCGTCGGCGCGGCGTTCGAGTTCTGAGGGGCTTACGGCTCACGGCTGACAGGGGCTCAAGGCTCAGGGCTCAGGGCTCAGAGAGCTTTCTGGGTTCTGTCGACTGCCGACTGCCGACTGCCGGCTGTTTATACTTGTCGGTCATGAGTACCCCGTCCTCGCCAAAGAAGATCGTGCTCGCCTACTCCGGCGGGCTCGACACGTCCGTCATCCTGCCGTGGCTGAAGTCCCGCTATCCGGGCGTCAAGCTCTACGCCTTCGCCGCCGAACTCGGCCAGGGCGACGAGCTGCACGAGATCGAGGCCAAGGCCAGGAAGAGCGGCGCCGACGCGGTGCTCGTGAAGGACCTGCGCAAGGAGTTCGCCGAGGAGTACTGCTTCCCGATGCTCCGCGCCCACGCCACGTACGAGCAGGACTACCTGCTCGGCACCTCGATCGCGCGGCCGCTCATCGCCAGGCACCAGGTGCTGTACGCGCAGAAGGTCGGCGCCGACGCGGTCGCGCACGGCGCCACGGGCAAGGGCAACGACCAGGTACGTTTCGAGCTGACCTACCAGGCCCTCGATCCCTCGCTGAAGATCGTGTCGCCGTGGAAGGATCCGCAGTTCCTCGAGGACGGCCTCACCGACCGCGAGACGGCGATCGACTACGCGCGCCAGCACGGGATCCCGATCGCGCAGACCAAGAAGAAGATCTACTCGCAGGATCGCAACCTGTGGCACATCAGCCACGAGGGCGCCGAGATCGAGGATCCGGCCGCCGAACCGAACGAGCGCGTGTACACGATCACGGTGCCGCCCTCCAAGGCGCCCAACCGCGCCGAGTACGTGACGATCGACTTCGAGGCGGGCGTGCCCGTCGCCGTGAACAAGAAGAAGTTCCACGGCAAGGGCCACGCCCTCATCGCCGTCCTCAACGAGATCGGCGGCCGCCACGGCGTCGGCCAGGTCACCCTCGTCGAGAACCGCCTGGTCGGGATGAAGAGCCGCGGCGTGTACGAGACGCCGGGCGGCACCATCCTCTACGAGGCGCACAAGGCCCTCGAGCAGATCTGCCTCGAGCGCGAGCTCTATCACGAGAAGCAGCGCATCGCCCTCAAGTACGGCGAGCTGGTGTACTACGGGCAGTGGTTCCACCCGCTGCGCGAGGCGCTGCAGTCCTTCGTCGATCACGCCAACCGGGTGGTCACCGGCCAGGTGAAGGTGAAGCTGTACAAGGGCCGGGCGACGGCCGTCAGCGCCACCTCGCCGCAGTCGCTGTACGACACGCGCCTGGCCAGCTTCGCCATGGCCGACTACGACGTCACCGCCGCGCGCGGCTTCATCGACCTCTTCGGCCTGCCGATGAAGGTGCGCGGCCTGAAGCAGCAGTCGTAGGGCGGAGCGAGGATTCAGGGCTCAGGGGTCGGAAGGCATCCTGGGCCCGACCCATTTCCTATCGTTGGTTAAAGGCAGGCAGCGCCGGGCCGATGGTTGTCGAAGGTCGCCGAACTGGTGACCGACGCGACCGATGCAAGACGCTCCCGCCCCGTCGGGCCGTCGCACGAGCAGCACGGTGCTGCTCACGACGGCCCTCGTTCTCTGCGCGCTCGGCCTGGCGCGCTTCCTCGCGACGTTGGCCGGCCTGCCGCCCGGGCCGCTCGCCATCCGGGTGCACGGATTCGCCGCCTCGTTGATGGCGGCCGCCGTGGCGAGCATCCTGGCGGGGTGGCGCGGCCGCGCCTGGCTGGCCAGCCGCCTGGCGTCGGTCGCGCTCGCCGGCGCCGGACTCCTGCTGGCGTTGCAGGCGGCGCTCGACCTCGTGCCGGCGTCCTCGTCGGTCCTGGCCGGCCTCGCGCTGCTGCTGCCGACCCGGCAGGCCACCCTCTGCATCATGGTCACGGCCCTGATCGGGCTGCCGCTGCCCCGCCGACTGGCGCGCGTCCCCTCGCGCAACGCCCTGGTGCAGGTGTGGGGCAGCCTGCTGCTGGCGTTCCTGGCCACCACCAGCCTGGTGACCTGGGCCTCGTCCGGCGCGATGGACAGCTGGCTGCGCTACCTGCTCATGTCGCCGCCCCTGTCGGTGTGCTGCCTGCTCGTGGCCGCCGGGGTGCTGGTCGACCGTGTCCTCAGGGGCGACACCGCGTGGCAGCGCTGGCTGCCCGCGGCCATCACCGTCTTCGTGGGCGCCTGCGCGGTCATCTTCGCGCAGGCCCTCAGCTCACAGGAACAGGCCGGCGTGCGGCGACAGGCGGCAGCCGAGGCGCGCCGCCTGCGCGAGGCGCTCGTCGAGCGGGTCGCGGCGATGGACGCCGACCTCGAGCGCATGCGCGTCAGGTACGAGAGCGGCGCGGTCAGCACGCGCGACGCATGGCACGCCGATGCCACTGCCGCCATCCGCGCCCATGCCGGCGTGCTCGACTCGCTCGTCGTGGCGGACGCCGACGGGCGTCCCGCGTGGGTCGCAGCGACCACGCCGTCGCGGCACCAGCGCGACAGCGCCTCGTCGCGGACGCTCACCGCGGCGCTCGCCCGGGCGGCCGCCTCGAGCAGCCCCGTCGCCTGGGCGCCCACCGAGGACCGCAACGGACCGCATCGCGGTTATGGTGTCGCGCTGCCCCTCGGCGCGGTCGGCGAGACGCCGGCTCGCCTGCTGCTGGCCTCCTACAGCCTCGAGGCGCTCGTGCCGCGCGTGACCGATGCCTCGCCGTACGCGGTGCGCGTGGCGACCGGCGGCGATCAGGATCTGCATCGCCACCAGGTGCCTGCACCGGCGGGTCGGTTCGGCACGACCTTCACCGAGGCGGTGGACGTCGACATGCCGGGCGCCCAGCGGCTCCGCGTGCACGTGACGCCGACGGCGTCGCTGCTCGCCGATCAGTTGAGCGGGCTGCCCCGCCTCGTGCTCGCCCTCGGCCTGCTGCTGGCCGGCGTCGCCGGCGTGGCCACCCGCGTCTACGCCGTGAGCCGCGAGCACGCCGAGGCACTCACGACCAGCAATGCGTCGCTGCAGGCGTCCTTCAAGGCGCTGGCGATGGTCCGCGACCAGTTGATGGCCTCCGAGGTGCAGTTCCGCGGCCTCTTCCTGACCTCGCCGCTGGGCCTCATGCTGTCGCGCGGCGCGCGGCAGATCGAGCACGCCAACCCGGCGCTGCTGCACATGCTGGGGTACGACGCCGAGGCACTGTCGCAGGTGACCCCCGCCGACCTGCTCATCGACGCCACGCTGGTCGACCGGCAGGCACGGGAACTCGAGTCGCGCGGTGCCTACGGACCCTACCGCACCCGCCTGCGCCGGCGTGACGGGACCGAGGTGCCGGTCCTGCTCACCGGCACGCTGATGCGCAGCGCGCAGGGCGAGCCGATGGTGTGGTCGTTCGTGCAGGACAACACGGTGGAGACCGTCGCCGAGGCCGATCGGGCCCGCTATCTCGCCGAACTGGAGAAGCAGGCCGTCGAGCTCGCACAGGCCCGCGACACCGCGCTGGCGGCCACGGCGGCCAAGAGCGGTTTCCTCGCGACGATGAGCCACGAGATCCGCACGCCGATGAACGGCATCATCGGCATGACGGGGCTGCTGCTCGACACGCCCCTGAGCACCGAGCAGCGCGAGTTCGCCGACGCGGTGCGCGGCTCGGCCGAGCACCTGCTCACCATCATCAACGACATCCTGGACTTCTCGAAGATCGAAGCGGGCAAGCTCGCGCTCGAGACCGTGGAGTTCGACGTCCGGGCCATCCTCGAGGACGCGCTGGATCTGGTGGCCGAGCCGGCCCGCAAGAAGGGACTGGAGTTCGGCGGCTTCGCGGCGCCCGACGTGCCGCAGATGGTCAAGGGCGATCCCGGGCGCATCCGCCAGGTCCTGCTGAACCTGCTCAGCAACGCCGTCAAGTTCACGACGCTGGGCTCGGTCAGCGCGCGCGTGTCGGTCGACGAGATGCCGGGGGCGCGCGCCACGATCCGCTTCGAGGTCAGCGACACGGGCGTCGGCATCCCGACGCACGTGCAGCAGCGACTCTTCCAGCCGTTCACGCAGGCCGATGCCTCGACGACGCGCAAGTACGGCGGCACCGGGCTCGGCCTGGCGATCAGCCGGCAACTGGCCGAGGCCATGGGCGGCGAGGTCGGCGTCCGCAGCGTGCCCGGCCAGGGCAGCACCTTCTGGTTCACCGTGCGTGTCGAGCGCCTGGCCTTCGCCAGCGACTCCCTCGTCAGCGCCCAACTGCGCGGCAAGCGCGCCTTGTGCGTCGACGATCACGACATCAGCCTGCACGTGTTCCGCAGCCTGCTCATGGGGTGGGGCGTCGAGGTCACGCTGGCGACGACGCCCCAGCAGGCGATGGCGGCGCTCGACGCGGCCGACGCGACCGGGATGCGCTTCGACTTCGCGATCCTCGACCAGCAGATGCCGGGCATCGACGGCTTCACGCTGGGAGGGCTGATGCGGGGCCGCGCCACCACGTCCGCGCTGCCGCTGCTGCTGTCCTCGTCGGTGGTGCAGCCGGGCGGCCTCGACGAGGCGACCGCGCGGGGCTTCGACGGGCTGGTGACCAAGCCGGTCAAGAAGCGGTACCTCCTGCAGGCGCTGCGACAGGCCCTCGCCCTGGACAGCGTCCCCGTGCCCATCCCCTCGTCGTCGGTGGCGATGCCGACGCCGGCGCCGGCGCGCCGCATGCGCATCCTGCTTGCCGAGGACAACCCGGTGAACCAGCGCGTCGCCGTGCGCATGCTCGACAAGCTTGGGCACCGTGTCGATGCGGTGGGCAACGGGCTGGAAGCAGTCGAGGCACTCGGCCGTCTGCCGTACGACCTCGTGTTGATGGACTGCCAGATGCCCGAGTGCGACGGCTACCAGGCCACGGCACTGGTCCGGCAGCGCGAGGAACGCGGCGCCAGCCGCACGATCATCGTGGCGCTGACGGCCAACGCGATGGAAGGCGACCGCCAGCGGTGCCTCGACGCCGGCATGGACGACTACCTGCCCAAGCCGCTCCGGTTCGACGATCTGCGGACGGTGCTCGACAGGTACGCCGCGCTGTTGCCCGCGCCGGAGCCTGCCCCGACGGCGGTCACGCCCGCCGATGGCGCGCGCGTGCACTGAGCCGCGCTGGCAATTTGAAATTCGAAAATTCGAAATTCTCGTGGGCGCGGCTTCGCCGCCGCCCCTCGCGACGCATCGCGCGGCAAGGCCGACAGGCCGGCCGCCGACCAATTTCGAATTTCAAATTTCACATTGCCGCGAGGGCGGCCAGCAGCCGATCGATCTCGGATGCCGTCGTGTAGCACGAACAGCCGATGCGCACGAGGCCGTCCTCGGCGTGCCCGAGGCGCTGCACGAGCGTCTGGGCGTAGAAGTCCCCCGACGACACGAACAGGCCCGCGTCCACCAGGCGTCTCGCCACGTCGTGGCTGGCGTGTCCGGCCAGCGTGAAGGACACGGTCGGCGTCCGGCCGGGCCCTGCGGGACGGCCGTAGCGCGTCACGCCCGCGATCTGCCCGAGCCCGTCCCAGAGCTGGCGCGTGAGCGCCGCCGCATCCTCGTGCAACAGGGCGTGGCTGGCCACCAGGCCGGCGCGGAGGTCGCCGGCCGAGGGGCCCACCGGCCCGGCAATCGAGGCCAGGAAGCGCACGGCAGCCGCGGCGCCGACGATGCCCTCGTGGCTCTGCGTGCCGGTCTCGAGCGAGTCGGGCGGCGCGGCGGGCGCCGGCTGCAGCTTCGGCAGCCGCAACGACGCAATCAGCTCGGGGCGTGCGCAGAGGATGCCCTGGTGCGGTCCGTAGAACTTGTACGACGAGCACGCGAGCATGTCGCAGCCCAGCGCCTGCACGTCCACCAGGGTGTGCGGCGCATAGTGCACGGCGTCGACGTACACCAGCGCGCCGGCCGCCCTGGCCAGGCGAGCCGCCGCGGCGACGTCGGGCATCGTGCCGATCGCGTTGGACGCCGCCCCGACGGCCAGCAGGCGGGTGCGCGACGACAGCAGCGCCTCGAGCGCCGCCATGTCGAAGCAGGTGCCGTCGGCGGTGAGCGGCACGGTGCGGACGGTCACGCCCGCGTCGGCGGCGGCGTGCCGCCACGGATCGACGTTGCCGTGATGATCGAGCTCGGTCACCACGATCTCGTCGCCGGGGCCCCACTGCCGCGCCAGCGCGCGCGCGACATGGAACGTGATCGTGGTCATGTTCTGCCCGAAGCTCACCCAGTCCGGGCCCGGGGCGTTGAAGAACGCCGCGTACACCTGCCGCGCGTCGAGCAGCGCCGCGTCGGTCTCCTGGCTGGTCGGGTAGACCCAGTGCGTGTTGGCGTTGTGGTGCAGCAGGTAGTCGGCCATCGCGTCGACGACCGACTGCGGCACCTGGGTTCCGCCCGGCCCGTCGAAATAGGCCACCGGGTGGCCGGCGTGGACGCGACGGAGGGCGGGGAACTGCGAGCGGACCGATTCCATGGGGCGAACCGTACAGGAATGGCTCAGGGCTCAGGGCTCAGGGCTCAGAGAGCATTCTGCACACCTGGTGGATGCTGTCCGAGCCTTGAGCCGCGAGCCCTGGGTCGTGAGCCGTGCCGCTCGAGCCCTGAGCCTCGAGCCTTGGGCCCTGAGCCTTCTCTACGCCTTGTTCGAGATGCGCATGCCGTAGAAGGAGCGATGGACGAAGAACATCGAGACGAGGAGGAAGCCGACGGTCATCGCGATGGTCAGTCCGGTGTGGGCGTAGTCGGCGCCCTTCATGCTCACGGCGAGTTCCACGGCCAGCAGGCCGAAGAGCGTCGTGAACTTGATGACCGGGTTCATGGCCACCGACGACGTGTCCTTGAACGGGTCGCCGACCGTGTCGCCGACGACGGTGGCGTCGTGCAGCGGGGTGCCCTTGGCCTTCAGCTCGGTCTCGACGATCTTCTTGGCGTTGTCCCACGCGCCGCCGGCGTTGGCCATGAAGATCGCCTGGTAGAGGCCGAAGAGCGCGATCGACACGAGGTAGCCGATGAAGAAGAACGGCTCGTAGAACGCGAAGGCCAGGGTGCCGAAGAACACGCCGAGGAAGATGTTGAACATCCCCTTCTGCGCGTACTGCGTGCAGATCGCCACGACCTTGCGGCTGTCCTCGACCGACGCCTTCTCCGCGCCGCTGTCCAGCTTGATGTTGGCCTTGATGAACTCCACCGCGCGGTAGGCGCCGGTGGTCACCGCCTGCATCGAGGCGCCGGTGAACCAGTAGATGATCGCGCCACCGGTGATCAGGCCGAGCAGGAACGGCGGGTGGAGGATCGACAGGCGCGCCACCAGCTCGGGGCGCAGGCCCTCGGTGAGCACCATGACGATCGAGAAGATCATCGTCGCGGCGCCGACCACGGCCGTGCCGATCAGCACCGGCTTGGCGGTCGCCTTGAAGGTGTTGCCGGCGCCGTCGTTCTCCTCGAGGAACTGCTTGGCTTCCTCGAAGTTCGGCGTGAAGCCGAAGTCCTTCTTGATCTCGGCGCCGATGCCCGGGATCGCCTCGATCGTCGAGAGCTCGAACACCGACTGGGCGTTGTCGGTGACCGGCCCGTAGGAGTCGACGGCGATCGTCACCGGGCCCATGCCGAGGAAGCCGAACGCCACCAGGCCGAACGCGAAGACGGCCGGGGCCACCATCAGCCCCTCGAGGCCCATCAGGCTGATGTAGTAGCCGACCCCCATCAGGAACACGATGGTCAGGCCGAGCCAGTAGGCCGAGAAGTTGCCCGCCACCAGGCCCGACAGGATGTTGAGGCTGGCGCCGCCCTCCTCCGAGCTGCTGACCACCTCGCGCACGTGGCCCGAGTCCACCGACGTGAAGATCTTGACGAACTCGGGGATGATGGCGCCGGCCAGCGTGCCGCAGGTGATGATGCTGGCCAGCTTCCACCACAGGCTGGTGTCGCCGCCGATGTCGGGGATGAGCAGGTACGACGAGATGTAGGTCAGGACGACCGACACGCCCGACGTGATCATCACCAGGCTGGTCAGCGGGTGCTCGAAGTTCATCGACTTCGCGTTGCCGTAGCGCGCCTTGGCCATGCCCTCGTTGATGAAGTAGGACAGGCCGCTGGCCACGACCATGACGATGCGCATCATGAAGATCCACACCAGCAGCTGCACCTGCACCAGCGGCTCGCGCACGGCCAGCATGATGAAGGTGATGAGCGCCACGCCGGTGACGCCGTAGGTCTCGAAGCCGTCGGCGCTCGGGCCGACCGAGTCGCCGGCGTTGTCGCCGACGCAGTCGGCGATCACCCCGGGGTTGCGCGCGTCGTCTTCCTTGATCTTGAAGACGATCTTCATCAGGTCGCTGCCGATGTCGGCGATCTTGGTGAAGATGCCGCCGGCGATGCGCAGCGCGGCGGCGCCGAGCGACTCCCCGATCGCGAAGCCGATGAAGCAGGAGCCCGCGTAGTCGGCCGGCACGAACAGCAGGATGATCAGCATCAGCAGCAGCTCGACCGAGATGAGCGCCATGCCGATGCTCATGCCCGCCTTCAGCGGGATGGCGTAGCAGGGGAACGGCTTGCCCTCGAGCGCGGCGAAGGCGGTGCGCGAGTTGGCGAAGGTGTTGACGCGGATGCCGAACCACGCCACGCCGTAGGAGCCCGCCATGCCGACCAGCGAGAACATCAGGATGACGGCGACCTTGAGCGGCGGGAATCCGTAGACGTCGGCGCCGGTGGTCGGGTCGATGGTGTGGGCGAGGCGGCCGAAGTACAGCAGGACGATCGCGCCGATGAACAGCCAGAGGATCATCAGGAAGCGGCCCTGCTGCTGCAGGTACGCCTTGCAGGTCTCGTAGATCAGCTCGGAGACCTCCAGCATCGAGCGATGCACCGGCATCCGCTTCAACTGCTGGTAGATCGACAGGCCGAACAGCAGGCCGAGGCCGCTGACCAGCAGGCCGGCCAGCAGGAGCGTGTGCCCGCCGACTCCGAGGAAACTGGCCGAGTTCAGGTCGGGAAGCACCAGGTTGGCCTCGCCACCGGGGCGATGCTCCTGGGCGAGGACAGGCGCGGCGGCCAGGAGGCCGAACGCGAGGGTCAGGGCGTGGGTGACCAGTCTGCGCACAACAGGCATTGGGATGTGTCTCGTGAGCTGGCGGCTGGATGTCGGGCACCCGTGGGCCCGCGGGGCTCCCCTGCCCCTCCTTCGGCGCGATGGTGCGTGCGTACGGGTCCGCCAAGAACCGGGCGCGATTGTGTCATAAGGCGGGGTCATCGCCTAGACGCCGGCGGCCGGGCGTGGCGGTGCGCCGGCGGCGCGGCGGTGCGCCGGGCGGACCCCGCGGCGATTGGATGGGGAAAGGCCCCTATAATGCCGAGGTCCTTCCAATGACGGAGCGTCCGGCATGATCTGGTGGTACTGGGTGGTCCTCGGCCTGCTGCTCACCGGGCTCGAGCTCGCGACGCCGGGCGGCTTCTTCCTGCTGTTCTTCGGGATCGGCGCGCTGCTGGTCGGCGGGCTGGTCACGCTGGGCCTGGCCGGACCGGCCTGGGTGCAGTGGCTGCTCTTCTCGGTGCTGTCGGTCGCGGCCCTGGTGTTCTTCCGCACCCCCCTGCTGCGTTTGATGGAAGCAAGGACTCCCGGCTCGGGCGACGTCGACTCCCTTCGCGGCGAGGTCGCGGTCGCCATGGACGGCATCCCCGCCGGCGGGCTGGGTCGCGCGCAACTGCGCGGCACGGTCTGGACCGCGCGCAACCTCGGGACCGACCCGATCACCCCCGGCCAGCGGTGCCTGGTGACCTCGGTGGACGGCCTCACCATCTCGATCCGCCGCGAAGGAGCGCTCTGAACGTGGAAGGCCTGATTGTCCTCATCATCTTCGCGATCCTGGTCCTGATCATCGTCGCCAAGACGGCGATCGTGGTGCCGCAGCAGAGCGCCTACGTGGTGGAGCGCCTCGGGCGCTACGCCGGCACGCTGGATGCCGGCTTCCACATCCTGGTGCCCTTCATCGACGTGGTGCGCTACAAGCACTCGCTGAAGGAGACCGCCATCGACATCCCGGCGCAGGTGTGCATCACCCGCGACAACGTGCAGGTGGGTGTCGACGGCGTGCTCTACCTCAAGGTGCTCAACCCCGAACGGGCCTCGTACGGCATCTCGGACTACCACTTCGCGATCTCGCAGCTGGCCCAGACGACGCTGCGCAGCGAGGTCGGCAAGATCGATCTCGACAAGACCTTCGAGGAGCGCACCAACATCAACACGCAGGTGGTCAGCGAGGTCGACAAGGCCACCGACCCCTGGGGCGTGAAGGTGCTGCGCTACGAGATCAAGAACATCACGCCGCCCTCCGACGTGCTCGCCGCGATGGAGAAGCAGATGCGCGCCGAGCGCGAGAAGCGCGCGGTGATCCTGACCTCGGAAGGCCAGCGCGATGCGGCGGTGAACACCGCCGAGGGCGCCAAGCAGGAAGTGATCAAGGCCTCGGAAGCCCGGCGCCAGCAGCAGATCAACGAGGCCGAGGGTCAGGCCGCCGCGATCATGGCGGTCGCCCGCGCCACCGCCGAGGGCATCCGCGAGGTGGCGGCCGCCATGCAGTCGCCCGGCGGCGCCGAGGCCGTGCAGTTGCGCGTCGCCGAGCAGTACATCACGCAGTTCGGCAACCTGGCGCAGAAGACCAACACCATGATCATTCCCGCCACCACGAGCGACATCGGCGGCATGATCGCCACCGCGATGCAGGTGGTGAAGAAGACGTCGTAGGCGAACGGGAGTCGGGAATCGGGAGTCGGGAATCGGGAATCGGGAATCGGGAGACGGGAGTCGGGAGTCGGGCGACCAGAGCAGCGGCCGCCTCTCGCCTGCAGCCTGGCTCGGCACGAAGGGCGCGTTCACGGACGCGCCCTTCGGCGTTCAGCGAGCGTCCTGGTGTCGTCGAAGGCCGAAGGCCGAATGACGACGGCCGCTACGGCGCGACGACGACCTGGTTGCGGCCGGCCTTCTTGGCGGCGTAGAGGGCCTGGTCCGCAGCCTCGATCCAGGCATGGCGCTCGAGGCCCTCGCGCCACGGCGCGATGCCGGCGCTGAAGGTCACGCGGAAATGCTGGTGCTCGCCGGCGGCGTGATCGAGCGCGGCGAACTCCCCCAGCAGGCGCGTGATCAGTCGCTGTGCGTCCTCGGCCGACAGCTGATCGAGCAGCACGCCGAACTCCTCGCCGCCGTACCGGCCGATGACGTCGGTGCGCCGCAGGTGCTGGCGCAGCGAGCCGGCAAGGGTGGCCAGCACGCGGTCGCCCGCCTGGTGGCCGTAGGTGTCGTTGATCTGCTTGAAGTGGTCGACGTCGAGCAGCACGAGCGAGGCCGGCCCGGGCGAGACGCGCGCCCGCCTGTCGATCACCTGCTGCACCTGCTCCATGAACGAGGCGTGCGTGAGCAGCCGCGTCAGGCCGTCGCGATGCAGGAGGCTCTTGAGGAAGCGGGCCCGCTCGAGACGCGCACCGACCGCCGAGGCCAGCAGCGCGGGATGGACCGGCTTGGTCAGGTGCTCGTCGCCACCCGCCTTGGCGGCCCGGATGCGCGACTCCATCTCGGCTTCCGACGTGAGGAAGATGATCGGCAGCGCCGCGTGCTGTTCCTGCTGGCGCACGAGCCGCGCGAGGTCGTATCCGGAGACCTCGGGCAGGTTGACGTCCATCAGCAGGAGTTCGGGCTGGAACGTCGCCATGTGCTCGGAGAAATGCCGCGGCGCGCTGCACACGTCCACCTGGTAGCCGGCCGACTCGAGCACCGTGCGCGCGAACGCGGCGTGGAACTCGTCGTCTTCCACCACGAGGATGCGCGGCACCTCGGACTGCGACTGCTCCAGCATCTGCAGCAGCTTGCGGTGGGCGGCCTCGATCTCGGCCGGCTTGGTGTAGCAGGCGTCGGCGCCGGCGTGGATGGCCTCGGCAAGGTCGAGGAAGTCGCCGACGGCGCTGAGCATCAGGATGGCGGTCTGCTCGCCATCCGGCTTCTGGCGGGCGTACTCGACGACGCTGTAGCCCGAGCCGTCGGGCAGCCGCACGTCGACCATCAGGCCGTCCGGCACGCGCGCGTCGATCAACGCCCGGGCGTCGTGGCAGGTGCCGGCCTCGCGCACCGGGATGCCCTCGTGCTGGAGGACCGAGGCGAGGAGGCGCCGGGTCTCCTGGTTCTCGTCGACGAGCAGCACGTCGAGCTCGCCGCGTGGGCCCTCGGGCACGGGAGTGGAGGCGGTGGCCGCAGCGGGCGTCGGCTCGGCGAGGACGGTGGTGGCGATGCCCTCGTCGAACAGCGACGCCAGGCGAAGGCGGATGTCGCGCCACCGCGCCACATCGTCGGTGGAGGGTTGGCCGTGCCCCTTCAGCAGTTCGTCGCAGCGACGCTCGGCCTCGCGCGCCAGGGTGCTGATCTGGGGACGCTGGTAGGTGGCACCGGCACCGGCGAGCTTGTGGAAGTGGCGCTTGAGGTCGGCCAGGGTGGCAGCGGTGCCCCGATCGAGCCGGTCGAGGGTCTCGTCGATGTCGACGAGCCTGTCCGGTCCCCCTCGCAGGAACTCGGCCTGGAGTTGGCGGAACTCTTCATCCCAGGTGCTCATGTCAGCGCGCAGACCGGCGCCATCGTACCACCTCGGCCGGAGGCGCGCCCCGGCGCGGCACCCGCGCGCATTAGCGGGGCGAGCGACAGGCGCCGCCGACGACCGTCAGGCGGTCGACGGCAAAGGTCGCGGGCCGACTGGCCGGCGTGGCCTGCTCATACGTGCCGCGGAGCTCGACTCGCTGGCCGACGTGTGCCCTCAGGCTTTCCACGTCGCCGCCGAGCCGCACCTCCTCGGTGACGGTGGCCTCGTCACCCTCGATGGGCCTCAGCCGCCAGGCCCGCGAGCCGGCGCGCTCGAGGCATCCCGTCAGGGTGAGCCTCCCCAGTTCGGGGTCCCCGGCTTCGGGCGTCGATCGGGGACGGTCGCGCATCCCCCGTTCGCGCGCGCCCCCGAGATCGGGCTCGGGCGTGGGGAGCGGCTGGGGTTCGCCGGCGGGCGGACGGTCCGGCGGCCGGACGGGCTGCGTGGCTGGAGTCGGCGGCTGCGCGTGAATGACGGCGGCCAGGGTGAGCACGGCGAGCGGTTGCAGGATGCCTGTCATTTTCGACCTCCGCCGTCGTGGGATCCACGACGCGCGCCACCCGCCGCCCGGACCCGTCAAGCCGAGCCAAGTGGCCCGTGTGCAGCGAGTTGGCCGGGCCGGCTCAGCCAGGTGCTCGGAGCGGAGCGCGGTCGTGCGGATGGCCACGCGGATCGGAATGACTGCAGGTCCCGTCTGATTGACGAGGCCAGACGGGGGTGGTAGCGTGGCGTGTTCGGCGGGCGCCGCGCGAAAGTGGCGGAACTGGCAGACGCGCCGGACTTAGGATCCGGTGGCCGGAAGGCTGTGCGGGTTCGAGTCCCGCCTTTCGCACCAGACGTCGTCTGGCAGCCCGTACGCTGGTGCGCTGCGCCTGGCAAGGCCTGCGCGACGCCCGGCGACCCGATTTTTTCGGTGCCCGGCCCCCGGAACCCGGCACCCGACGCTGTCCGACTCCCGTTTCCCGATTCCCGACTCCCGATTCCCGAGCCCCAGATGAAGGTCGAACTCACCGACGTCAGCGAAACCAAGAAGACCTTGACCGTGGAAGTCCCGCAGGACGTGGTCGAGAGCGAGATCTCCCGCATCACCCAGCGCTACGCCCGGGCCGCCCGGCTGCCCGGGTTCCGCCCAGGGAAGGCGCCCATCCAGGTGGTGCGGCGCAAGTTCAAGGACGAGATCCTCCACGACGTCGCGCACGACCTCGTGCCGCGCGTGGTGGGCGACGCGCTGCGTGACAAGGGCGTCAATCCGGTCGACACGCCGAAGGTGCGCGACCTGCAGCTCGAGGAAGGCAAGCCCCTGACCTTCACCGCTGCCATCGAGACCGCCCCGTTCGTGGATCCGGGCGACCTGACCACGCTCACGGTGACCCGTCCCGAGATGCCGGTGACCGAAGACGACGTCGATCAGGCCTTGTCGCGCCTGCGCGACCGCCTGGCCCGGATGGAGCCGGTGGAGGATCGCGCGGCCGAGCCGGGCGACACGGTGGTGATGCACCTGGCGCGTCGCCGCCTGACGGGGCCGCAGGGCGCCGAGATCACGCCGGAAGAGCCGGAACGCCACGAGAACGTGTCGGCCGAGATCGGTGCGGCGGCCAACCCGCCGGGGTTCGACGAGGCGCTGGTGGGAGTGACGGCTGGCCAGAAGAAGACTTTCGAGGTCACCTTCCCGTCTGAGTACGAGGTCGAGGAGATGGCCGGGGCGCGCGTCGAGTACGACGTGGAGGTCACCGGGCTGCGGCGCCGGGTGCTGCCGACCCTCGATGACGAGTTCGCCAAGGACCTGGGCGAGTTCCAGACCCTGGCCGATCTGCGGGGGCGCATCCGGCAGGATCTGGAGCAGGATGCTGATCGGGAGCGGACCCGGCGCATGCGCCAGCAGTTGCTCGAGCAGCTGGCGGCGCGGATGACCGGGGAGGTCCCCGAGGGCATGGTGGCCCGCGAGGTCGACCGCCGGGTGGAGGAGTTCGCGCGCCGGCTGATGGATCAGGGCGTGGACCCGCGGCAGGCGGCGATCAACTGGGAGGAATTCCGGGCCCAGCAGCAGGAACCGGCCGTGGCGACGGTGAAGAGCGTGCTCGTGCTCGACAAGCTGGCCGAGCGCGAGGGGTTGGAGGTATCGGAAGAGGAGCTCGATGCCGATATCTCCGGATATGCGACCCGCGCGGGTCGCTCGCTGGCCGAGGTGAAGGCGCAGTTGGCGCAGCAGGATCAGCTGGTGCAGATCCGGGTGGGCCTGCTGCGGGAGAAGGCGGTGGCGCACGCGCTGTCGCGTGCTACGATCGCGGGGGCGTGAGCGTCCGCCTCGCGTCCTTCTCCCCTGTGCAACGACGACGTGACTGCCCGGTAGTGCCGGGCAGGTGCAACTGCCCCCGGCCGGGTCCGGGGGGCGATGAGGCCGATGCATCCCATGATTGATCCGCGCCTGCAGCTGGTCCCGATGGTGGTCGAGCAGACCAACCGCGGGGAGCGCGCGTACGACATCTTCTCTCGCCTGCTCAAGGACAGCATCATCTTCATCGGCACGCCGATCGACGACACGGTCGCGAGCCTGGTGATTGCGCAGATGCTGTTCCTGGAGGCCGAGGATCCGGAGCGGGACATCCTGCTGTACATCAACAGCCCTGGCGGGTCGATCACCGCGGGGCTGGCGATCTACGACACGATGCAGTACATCCGGCCCGACGTGTCGACGTACTGCCTCGGGCAGTGCGCCTCGTTCGGGGCGGTGCTGCTCGCCGGCGGGACCAAGGGCAAGCGATACGCGCTGCCCAACTCGCGCATCCTGATCCACCAGCCGTGGGTGCAGGGTGGGGTCGGCGGGCAGGCCACCGACATCGACATCCACGCCAAGGAAATCCTGCGGATGCGTCACCGGCTGAACGAGATCCTGGCCGAGCACTCCGGCCAGCCGATCGAACGGCTGCAGGCCGATACCGAGCGCGACTACATCATGTCGGCCGAGCAGGCGCGCGAGTACGGTATCATCGACGATGTCCTCCGCAAGCGCAGCTGACGGCGCGGTGACTGCCGCGTGCGCGCGGTGTCCCCGGTGCCGGTGACGCAGACGGGTCCGATCCCATGGTGAAGAAGAACGGCGAGAACGAAGTGCTGCGGTGCTCGTTCTGCAACAAGGACCAGAACGACGTCCGCAAGCTGATTGCCGGCCCCACCGTCTTCATCTGCGACGAGTGCGTCGAGGTCTGCAACGACATCATCGCGGACGACAACCGGTTCGAGGCCAAGGGCACGCGCTCGTCGCTGCCCACGCCGCAGGAGATCAAGAAGTTCCTGGACGAGTACGTGATCGGCCAGGAGCAGACCAAGAAGCGGCTGGCGGTCGCGGTCTACAACCACTACAAGCGGATCGAGATCGGCAAGCAGTCCAAGAGCCGCAACGAGGTCGAGCTCCAGAAGTCGAACATCCTGCTGATCGGGCCGACCGGCACGGGCAAGACGCTGCTGGCGCAGACGCTGGCGCGGCTGCTCTCGGTGCCGTTCACGATCGTCGATGCGACGACGCTGACCGAGGCCGGCTACGTCGGCGAGGACGTCGAGAACATCATCCTCAAGCTGCTGCAGGCCGCCGGTGGCGACATCGAGAAGGCGCAGCAGGGGATCATCTACATCGACGAGGTCGACAAGATCTGCCGCAAGGACGAGAACCCGTCGATCACGCGCGACGTGAGCGGCGAGGGCGTGCAGCAGGCGCTGCTGAAGATCCTCGAGGGCACGGTGGCCAACGTGCCGCCCCAGGGCGGCCGCAAGCACCCGCACCAGGAGTTCTTCCAGGTCGACACGACCAACATCCTGTTCATCTGCGGCGGCGCGTTCGTCGGCCTCGAGAAGGTCATCGAGCGGCGCGTCGGCAAGAAGACGCTCGGGTTCCGCGCCGAGAAGTCGCAGTTCGACGCCAAGGACGTGGGCACGACGCTCGAGAAGATCGAGCCGCAGGACCTGATCCGCTACGGCCTGATCCCGGAGTTCGTCGGGCGCCTGCCGGTGGTGGCGACGCTGCACGAGCTCGATCGCCCGGCGCTGGTGCAGATCCTGACCACGCCGCGCAACGCGATCACCAAGCAGTACGTCAAGCTGCTCGAGTACGAGAACGTGAAGCTGCGCTTCACCGACGACGCGCTCGAGGCGATCGCCGAGCTGGCGCTGACGCGCAAGATCGGCGCGCGCGGGCTGCGGATGATCATCGAGGAGCTGATGCTCGACGTGATGTACACCGTGCCGGGTCAGAAGAAGATCCGCGAGTGCGTCATCACCCGGGACGTCGTCGAGTCGAAGGAGAAGCCGATCACGGTGATGGAGAAGGCCGGGTAACCGTCCGGTCCGCCCGCGACGCTCCCGGTGGGGCGTCGGCGGGCCCGCCTGCCGGGAATCCGGCAGGACGCCCGGCCGCGCGCCTGGCGTACGCCCGTCCAGGCAGGCACGGCCCGGTGCCGCTTCCCGCGGGGAGCGCCCGACGGCCCGGCGACCTGCCCGTATGGCGGAGGAAGTCGTCTCCGCCGCCTTGACAAGTCACCGCGCATTCCCGACAACTGATTCATGGAAGTCTTCGAAACCCTCCCGATCGTCCCGCTGCGCGATGTCGTCGTGTTCCCGCACATGATGATGCCGTTCGTGATCGGGCGGCCGTCGTCGATCCGGGCGCTCGAGCACGCCCTGGGCAAGGACAAGCGCATCTTCCTGGCGGCGCAGCACGACGCGGCCACCGACGATCCGCAGCCGGCCGACATCTACACGATGGGCTGCGTGGCCAACATCGTCCAGAGCCTGAAGCTGCCCGACGGCAACATCAAGGTGCTGGTCGAGGGCGTCGACCGCGGCCGGGCGGTCGAGTGGAAGGAAGACAAGGGCTTCTTCCGCGTCGTCGTCAAGGTGATCGCGCGGCAGCGCGAGACGGCCGGCGAGGTGGAAGCGACGATGACGCGGGTGGTGTCGCTGTTCGAGCAGTACGTGAAGCTGTCGAACAACCTGCACTACGACGCGATGATTGCCGCCGTGCGGGTCGACGACCCGGCGCGGCTGGCCGACACGATCGCAGCCCACATGCTGGTGGGGATCGAGGAGAAGCAGAACCTCCTCGAGATCGTGTCGCCGCTCGAGCGCCTGAACCGCATCGCGTCGGTGCTCGAGGTCGAGGTGGACAAGCTCCAGGTGGATCGCCGCATCCAGTCTCGCGTGAAGAAGCAGATGGAGAAGGCGCAGAAGGAGTACTACCTCAACGAGAAGATGAAGGCGATCCAGAAGGAACTGGGTCGCAAGGAAGACAAGGGCAACGAGATCGAGGACCTCAAGAAGAAGATCGAGGACGCGCGGATGCCCAAGGACGTCGAGGAGAAGGCGATGCAGGAGCTTCGCCGCCTCGAGGCCATGCCGCCGATGTCGGCCGAGGCGACCGTCTCGCGCAACTACCTCGACTGGCTGATCGCCGTTCCCTGGCACAAGAAGACCAAGGAGAGCCGCGACCTCAAGCGCGCCGAGGAGATCCTCAACCAGGACCACCACGGCCTCGAGAAGATCAAGGACCGCATCCTCGAGTTCCTCGCGGTGCGCACCCTGGTCAAGAAGCCCAAGAGCACGATCCTGACGTTCGCGGGCCCTCCGGGGGTCGGCAAGACGTCGCTGGCCAAGTCGATCGCCAAGGCGACCAACCGCAAGTTCGTGCGGCTCTCGCTCGGCGGCGTGCGTGACGAGGCCGAGATCCGCGGCCACCGCCGCACCTACATCGGCGCGTTCCCGGGCCAGGTCATCCAGATGATGAAGAAGGCCGGCTCGATGAACCCGGTCTTCCTGCTCGACGAGGTCGACAAGATGTCGATGGACTTCCGCGGCGATCCGTCCGCGGCGCTCCTCGAGGTCCTCGACCCCGAGCAGAACAACGCGTTCCTCGATCACTACCTCGACGTCGAGTACGACCTGTCGAACGTGATGTTCATCTGCACCGCCAACGTGCTGCACACCATCCCGCAGGCGCTCCGCGACCGCATGGAGGTGCTGCAACTGGCCGGCTACACCGAGCAGGAGAAGGTGGAGATCGCGCGGCGCTTCCTCGCGCCCAAGGCGATCGAGAACGCGGGCCTGTCGGAGAAGAACATCACCTTCACCGAGGATGCGCTGCGCGCCATCATCCAGCGCTACACGCGCGAGGCCGGCGTGCGCAACCTCGAACGCGAGGTGTCGTCGGTGTGCCGCAAGGTCGCCCGCCGGGTGGTGGTCGACGGCGCCGAGTACTACGAGGAGATCACGCCGGAGCAGGTCACCCAGCACCTCGGCGTGCCGAAGTACCGCGCGACGATGGCCGAGGAGGCCAACGAGATCGGCATCGCCACCGGACTGGCGTGGACCGAGGTCGGCGGCGAGATCCTGGTGACCGAGGCGACGCTGATGCCCGGCAAGGGCAAGCTCACGCTGACCGGCAAGCTCGGCGACGTGATGCAGGAGTCGGCGCAGGCGGCGATGAGCTTCGTGCGCTCGCGCGTCAACGAGTACGGGCTGCCGCCCGACTTCTGGAAGACGATGGACGTGCACGTCCACGTCCCGGAGGGCGCCATCCCGAAGGACGGACCGTCGGCGGGCATCACCATGGCGACGGCGATGATCTCGGCGCTGTCGCGGGTCGCCGCCCGCAAGGACGTGGCGATGACCGGCGAGATCACGCTGCGCGGCAAGGTGCTGCCGATCGGCGGCGTGAAGGAGAAGGTCCTCGGCGCGCACCGCGCCGGGGTCAAGACCATCATCCTCCCGAAGGACAACGAAAAGGACCTGGCCGACATCCCGAAGAACGTCCTCGACACGCTCGACGTCTACATGGTCGAGCAGATGGACGAGGTGCTGAAGATTGCGCTGGAGGGGCCGCTGCCGTCGGCCATCCCGGCCACCACCGAGGCGGCCGTCGAGCCCGTGGTGAGTGACGACGCCATCACGCACTGATCGGAGGACGCGCGGGGCGGCGCACCGACGCTGCCCCGCGACGCCGGCGTCCGCCCCCCACGGACAGCAGGCCGGTCGTTCCCTCCTCCATCACACGCCTGTGGTCGTCTCACCTTGAAAGCCCTGCCGGTCCAGTTCGTGCGCAGCGCGATGCGCGCCGCCGACCTGCCGCGCGACGCCTCGCCGCAGCTGGCCCTCGTGGGCCGCTCGAACGTCGGCAAGTCGACGCTGATCAACGCGATCACCGGCACGCGCGTGGCGCGCACGAGCGCTGCGGCCGGCAAGACGCGGGAGTTGAACGTGTACGCGGTGGAGTACGGCCACCGCGACCTGCGCCGCCTGTACCTGGTCGATCTGCCGGGCTACGGGTATGCGCGCGGCGGGGATGCCTCGGCGGAACAGTTCGCCGGGCTCACCGCCATGTACTTCGGACGCCCCCCGCACGTCGCCGGCACGATGGCCGACGGCGGGGGCTACGGACCGACGGGCGCGCTGCTGATCGTCGACGCGCGCCACCCGGGACTCGCCCAGGACCTCGGGGCCTGGGCGTGGCTTTCCACGCAGGACCTGGCGACTGCCGTCGTGGCCGCCAAGATCGACAAGCTGTCGCGCACCGAGCGGGTGCGCAACCTACGTGCATGGGAAACATCGTTGAACGCCCCGGTGACGCCAGTGTCGGCGCTCACCGGCGAAGGACTGGAAAACCTGTGGACCAGAATCGTCCGCCTGCTGACGCCGTAGCGGCACCGCCCGCTCCGGCCGCTCCTACCCAGGCTCCCCCGCCGCCCCAGGCCTCGTCGCCTGACGCTCCCGCCCCGCCGCCGCGACAGCAGCAGCAACGCCAGAACCACGACCGGCAGGACGGCGGTGGTGGTGGTGGTGGCCGCAACCAGGGCGGTGGCGGTGGAGGTCGCCGTCACGGCCGTGGCGGTGGTGGAGGCGGCGGCAACCGCGACGGCAACCGGGATCGCGACGGCAACCGCGACGACCGGCACCGCGGCGGCGGCCGTCATCGCCAGCAGCCCCCGCCGATGCCCGACGAGGACGTCGAGGCGCTCGAAGCGCAGGCCGCCGGCCGCTCGGACGCCGAGGTCGTGAACCTGTCCACGCTCAAGGAGATGAGCGTGCAGCAGCTCACGCAGGTGGCCAAGGACCTCGACATCCCCGGCGCCACCGGGCTGCGCAAGCAGGACCTGATCTTCGAGATCCTGCGCGGCCGCGCCGAGAAGAGCGGGATGCTCTTCAGCGAGGGCGTGCTCGAGGTGCTGCCGGACGGCTTCGGCTTCCTGCGGGCTCCCGACTACAACTACCTGGCCGGCCCCGACGACGTGTACGTGTCGCCGTCGCAGATCCGCAAGTTCGACCTGCACACCGGCGACACGGTGAGCGGCCAGATCCGCCCGCCCAAGGAAGGCGAGCGGTACTTCGCGCTGATCAAGGTGGAGGCGGTCAACTTCGAGCCGCCCGAACGGACACGCGAGAAGATCTTCTTCGAGAACCTCACGCCGCTGTACCCGCAGGAGCGCATCACGCTCGAGAGCGGCGCCGACAACCTGTCGGCCCGCGTGCTCGACCTGATGACGCCGATCGGCAAGGGGCAGCGCGGCCTGATCGTCGCGCCGCCGCGCACCGGCAAGACGATGCTGCTGCAGAACATCGCCAACAGCATCACGGCCAACCACCCCGAGGTCTACCTGATCGTCCTGCTGATCGACGAGCGCCCCGAGGAAGTGACCGACATGCAGCGCTCGGTGCGCGGCGAGGTCATCAGCTCGACGTTCGACGAGCCGGCGCAGCGGCACGTGCAGGTGGCCGAGATGGTGATCGAGAAGGCCAAGCGCCTTGTCGAGCACAAGAAGGACGTGGTCATCCTGCTCGACTCGATCACCCGCCTGGCGCGTGCCTACAACACCGTGGTGCCGCCGTCGGGCAAGGTGCTGTCGGGCGGCGTCGACTCCAACGCCCTGCAGCGCCCGAAGCGCTTCTTCGGCGCGGCCCGCAACATCGAGGAAGGCGGCTCGCTGACGATCATCGCCACCGCGCTCATCGACACGGGCTCGCGCATGGACGAGGTGATCTTCGAGGAGTTCAAGGGCACCGGCAACATGGAGATCCACCTCGATCGCAAGCTGGCGGACCGCCGCGTGTTCCCCGCGATCGACATCACCAAGAGCGGCACGCGCAAGGAGGAACTCCTCATCCCGAAGGAGGACCTCAACCGCATCTGGGTGTTGCGCAAGGTGATCAACCCGCTGTCGCCGACCGAGGCGATGGAACTGCTGCTCGGCAAGATGGGCAAGACCAAGAGCAACACGGAGTTCCTGGGAGCGATGTCGGGCGGGAAGTAGCTCGGGCGGGCACCGGGCACCGGATACCGGGCACCGGAGTTGGGAAGGCTGGGCGCCCTCGTGGGCGCCTTTCCTTTTTGGTGGGCGAACTGCCGTTGGCCTCCGGTGACCGGATCCCGGTGCCCGGTGCCCGATCTACGATCACGCCATGCAAACACGACGCTTCGGACGGCTCGGGTGGCAGGTCTCGGAAATCGGCTACGGCATGTGGGGCATGGGTGGCTGGAGCGGCAGTGACGACGCCGAGTCGCTCGCGTCGCTGGACCAGTCGGTGGCCGCGGGGGTCAACTTCTTCGACACCGCGTATGCCTACGGGGACGGTCACAGCGAGCAACTGCTCGCGCAGACCCTCCGCGCGCACGCCGACCGCACGCTGTACGTGGCCACCAAGGTGCCGCCGAAGAACCGCAAGTGGCCGGGCACCGCCGCCACGCCCGTGGCCGAGGTCTTCCCGTACGACTACATCGTCGAGATGACGGAGAAGAGCCTGCAGAACCTCGGCGTGGAGCGGATCCACCTGCAACAGCTGCACGTGTGGGACGACACGTGGGCGGCCGACGAGGGGTGGCAGCGGGCCGCGGAAGATCTGAAGAAGGCCGGCAAGATCGAGGGGTTCGGCATCAGCGTGAACCGCTGGGAGCCGGCCAACGTGCTGCAGGCGCTCGAGACCGGCAAGGTGGACGCCGTGCAGGTGGTCTACAACCTGTTCGACCAGAATCCCGAGGACGCGCTCTTCCCCGCCGCGCAACGGCTCGACGTGGCGATCATCGCGCGGGTGCCCTTCGACGAGGGCAGCCTCACCGGCAAGATGACGCGCGACATGACGTTCCCGAAGACCGACTGGCGCAGCCTCTACTTCACCCCCGACAACCTGCGCGAGACGCTCGACCGCGTGGACCGCATCGCCGCCGACGTGCCCGCCGGCATGACCCTGCCCGAGCTGGCGCTGCGCTTCATCCTGGAGAACCCGGTGGTGTCGACCGCCATCCCGGGCATGCGCAAGGCGCCGCACGTCGCCCAGAACACGGCGGTATCGGACGGGCGCCGGCTGGGCGAGGGCCTGATGGCGGCGCTTCGCGCGCACCGGTGGGACCGTACGCACGTGATTCCGTAGGGGCCGGGAGTCGGGGTCGGGGGTCGGGAGGCGGGAGTCGGCGAATGACGAGGCCGACCGGGAATGGCAACGGCCAGGATGTTGCCCGGGAGAGGACAACATGCTGGCCGCTTCACGAGCCCGCGTGACGGGCCGTGCCGGACCCGGAGGTGATTACGGTCGGGCGCGCCAGGCGCGGCGGAAGCGGCTCGACATTCCGAGCAGGCCCAGACCAACCAGCATTGCCGTGGCGGGCTCAGGCACGGCAGCGAGCCCGGCCGCGGGCAATTCGTCGTAGGCGGCCCTGCCGCCGGCTGCCGGCAATTCCTCGAAGAAGAACTGCTGCGGCACGCTGCCGGCCGGCCCGAAGACCCTGAGGAAGGCCTGCTCGTCTTCCGGTCCGCGCGCTTCGGTCGGCTTGAAGGGGTCCTCGACCAGGCGGAGGGGCTCAACCGGCTTGCGGACGTTCACGAAGTCACCGCCGTAGGCGTCAAAAGCCGCCAGGTCGAGCGGTGTCCACTCGAACGACTCGAACGGCAGCGAGGACGCGGAATATGTCGGGACGTGCGGCTGGACATTGCTGCCCGGACCGATGGTGCCGCCGAAGGAGGGACGGGTGGCGACCAGCACGAGGACTACGGCAAGAAACAGGCGTCGCATCATCAAGCTCCGGGGCGCCCGCTGACGGATCCGTCGCGTCGAACACGATTTCGTGATCGGTGCGGCAGCTCCCTCCCGTGGACTCCTGCGGAAAACCGCGGAAGTCCGATTGCAGCGGGCCGTCCTGACCACCTGACAAAGCAAGTTCCCTGCCGGTGAGCAACAGGGTGCGTTGCCGGGGGCCGGGAATGCCGCCAGGGGCGGACGCCGGCCTCATCATCTGCCCGAAGTGGCCGACGTGACAAGTGAAAGCGGCCAAGGCGCGACCCCAGGGACGGTCGAAGCCAGCCTCGCCGTGGTATCATCACGGTTTGGCCGCTGCCAAAGGAGCCAGACCATGAAGCCAGGAATTCATCCGGAGTACCACGAAGTAGAAGCCCGGTGCGCCTGTGGCGCCACCTGGAAGGCCCACTCCACGAAGAAGGAACTGCACCTCGAAATCTGCAACAACTGCCACCCGTTCTTCACGGGTCGTCAGAAGCTTGTCGACACCGAGGGGCGCGTGGAGCGTTTCACCCGCAAGTTCGGCGCGACGACCGTCGCCGCCCGCAAGGCCGCCGAGAAGGCCAAGAAGGGCTCGCCGGCGTAAGCAGGCACGCCCGACCCGCCTTCGCCGAGGTTCGGCGAGGCAGGCTGTCCGCATCGCGGAGCACACCGCGCGGCCCGCGAAGGCGGGGCAGCCAGTTGGTCCACCGTATCAGTCGTTCCACAACGGGGTCGTCGCAGGGACGCCCCGGGCGAGCTTCCGCTCCAGCCGCTCGAGCCGCCGGCTGAACTGCTCGCGCTCTCCCCTCCCGATCGCTTCTTCGATCCCCGCCACGGCATGCCGCCGCGCCTCCTCGAGCTGGCCGGCCCGGTGCTCGTGGTGGATGGCCAGCGCCTCCCGCGCCTCCCGCAGCACCTGTGGGCGTCCGCCCAGCTGCAGGACCAGCCGCCAGGCGCCTGCCGCCTCCTCGTATCGCCTCAGACGGCGCAGCAACCGCGCCAGTGCACGAGCCGAGGCGCGACGCACGTCGCGCGTCTGCCAATGGTCGTCGGCCGCGGCTCGATAGCAGGCCACGGCGGCCTCGTTCCAGCCGCCGCGCTCGTACAGCGCGCCCAGGCCGAAGGCGGTCGCGCCCGCCGGGGGTGACTCACGCCCGTCGCGCACGAGTCGCTGCGCGTGGGCCGTGAGTGCGGCCAGCGACAGCAGGTCGAGCCGGTTGTGCAGCAGCACGGGCTCGAGCAGCGCCGCCGGGCCGCCCCTGACGAACTGGAAGTACCGGGCCGGGATCTCGAAGCCTCCCACGTCGCCGACCCGCCCGACGCCGAGCACCGATTCCTCGAGGTGCGTGAGGCGGCACGAACGGTCGCCCTCCTCCGAGGCGCGCCACAGGCGACGCGCGGCGTGCAGCATGTCGAGGTGCGGGATGTCGCACACCACCTGCGGCACGCGCTGCATCTCGCCGCGCAGTTCCATGACCGGCACGTCGAACGTGCGGCCGTTGTAGGTCACCAGCACCGCGTCGTCGCGCAGGTACGCGTTCAGGGCGTGCAGCAGCGCGCGCTCGGCGGCGTAGGACGGCAACAGGAACTGCGTGGTGCGGAAGCCGTCCGGCGTCCACTCCCCGACGCCGGCCAGGAACGCCAGCATGCCGGCGCCGCCCGAGAGTCCGGTGGTCTCGAGGTCGAAGTACACCAGGCGCGAGCGGTCGCCGAGGGGGCGACCGGCGAGCAACGTCAGGGTCTCGTCGTTGCAGACCTCGCCGCAGGCCTCGACGCGCAGCCGTCCGTGGCTGCGATCGGCCTCGTGGAGGTGCTCCACGACGATGGTCGGGCCGTGCGCCGTCTCGACGAGACGCGCACCGTCGAGGCCGACGTCGGGGCCGTCAGGATGGGCGAGCCGCGGATCGACGGGCAGGCCATCGTCGTCGACGGGGGCGTAGGTGAGCTCGCGCACCGGCGCCGGGCTCGCCGCGCTGCCCGCCACGTGCCCGCGGGCGATCTCGCGCAGCCGTGAGAGCGAGGAGGACGCCATCGCGTGCTAGAACGGCACCTCGTCGGCAGCCGGGCCTGCCGAGGGTGACTGCAGCCGCGCGAGGAGGTCGAGCGCGACGCGCTTGGCGCGCGGGCCGATGTCGCCGACGGGGCCGACGCACGACGGGCAGCCGACCTCGCAGGGGCAGCTGGCGATCAGCTGCTGCGCCTGCGCCAGCAGCGCGTCGTGCATGCGGAACAGCGGCGCGCTGAAGCCGATCCCCCCGGGATAGTTGTCGTAGAGGAAGACGTGGGCGTCGGCGTCTCCGGTGGCCGGCGCCGAGGGCCGTCCGCCCACGCCGGCCTCGCCGGTGCCGGTGTCGATCGAGACACCGATGTCGCGCTGGTCGCACATCAGCAGCAACTGGGCGATGGACTTCATCGCGTGCGCCAGGCCGGCCACGCCGTCGCGGCGGTCGTCGGGCGCCCACGGCATCTCGAGCAGCACCGCGCGCGGCACGGTGAGCCAGTACGACGTGGTGTGCATCTGCTGCTCGGGCAGGTCGAGGTCGCCCGACCCGACGTTCTCGTTGGTGTAGAAGCGGATCTTCTTGAACCCGACGACGCGCGAGACGACGTGCACGTCGCCGTGCGATCGGCCGGCGCGATTGGGCTGCGGCAGGAGTGCGTCGCTGGCATCGGCGGCGGCCGGCGAGCCCGCTGCGGCCGGATCGCCCTCGCTGCCGCCCTCGGCCAGGGCCTGCTCGCTGCCGACCGCCGACTGCGGGCTGCCGCCCGTGATCTCGCCGAGGCTGGTCTCGGCCTCTTCGAGCACGTTGACCTTCGTGTAGGTGATCGCGTCGGTGTAGTAGTCGCACTCGACGCTGCGCACGTACGCCTTGCGTCCTTCGATGTCGAGCTTCTCGACCTGGAACAGCGCGCCTTCGAGGATGTAGATCGCCTTCTCGTGCAGCGTCGAGAGCGCGCTGGTGTAGTCGGTCTCGCCGATCACGCGCGAGCCTTCCGTGATGTCGACGATCACGAAGTTGTCCGAGGTGATGGCGCGCAGGCTGATGGCGTCGGCGGGATAGGACTCGTGGGTCCAGTTCCACTGACCGTCGGCCAGGTGCACGAACCCCTCCTCGCCCAGCACCTGGAGCACCTCGTCGGTGCTCACGGTGGTGCGGCCGAAGCGCTCGCCGTCCTGGAACGGCAGCTCGAACGCCGCGCACTTGACGTGGTTGAGCAGCACGTGGAGGTTCTCGGGGTTGATCAGCGCGTGCTCGGGCGAGGCGTCGAAGAAGTACGTCGGGTGGCGCACGATGAACTGGTCGAGCGGCGCGCTCGAGGCCACCATCACCGCCGCCGACCGTCCGGAGCGCCGGCCGGCGCGGCCGGCCCGCTGCCACGTGGACGCGATCGTCCCGGGATAGCCCGCCATCACGCACACGTCGAGGGCGCCGATGTCGATGCCGAGCTCGAGGGCGTTGGTGGACACGACCGCGCGCACGTCGCCCTCGCGGAGCCCGCGCTCGATCTCGCGCCGGCGCAGCGGCAGGTAGCCGCCGCGATAGCCACGCACCGCCTCGGTCGCGCCGGGCGGTCCCTGGAACGCATCCTTGAGGTACGTGGTGAGGATCTCGGTGGCCAGGCGGCTCTGCGCGAAGACGATCAACTGCAGGTTGCGCCGCAGGAACTCCAGCGCCACCCGCCGCGCCTCGGAGAGGTACGACCGCCGGATGCCGAGCGCCTGGTTCACCACCGGTGGGTTGAGCAGGACGAAGAACTTCTCGCCGCGTGGCGCGCCGCTCTCCGACACGAGTTCGAACGGCTGCTCGGTGAGTTGCTCGGCCAGCGCCTTGGGGTTGGCGATCGTCGCCGACGTGCAGATGAACGTCGGGTTCGAGCCGTAGTGCCGGCAGATCCGCTGGAGCCGCCGCAGCACGTTGGCCAGGTGGCTGCCGAACACGCCCCGATAGGCGTGCAGTTCGTCGACGACGATGTAGCGCAGGTTCTCGAACAGGCGCGCCCATCGGGGATGGTGCGGGAGCACGCCGGCGTGCAGCATGTCGGGATTGCTGAGGACGACGTTGGCGCGGGCGCGGATGGCGCGACGCGCGTCGGCCGGCGTGTCGCCGTCATAGGTGAAGACGCCGATGTCGCGCTGCGCGGCCGCCCCGACGATCTGCGCCAGGCCCTGCAACTCGGCGAGCTGGTCCTGGGCCAGGGCCTTGGTCGGGAACAGGTACAGGGCCCGCGCACCCGGCTCGCGCAGCACGGTGCTGAGGACCGCGCCGTTGTAGCAGAGGGTCTTGCCGGAGGCGGTCGGCGTGACCACCACCACGTGCCGGCCCGCCAGCGCGTGGCCCATGGCCTCGGCCTGGTGCGTGTAGGGCTCATCGATGCCGCGCGCCGCGAGGGCCTCGATCAACGCCGGGGCGACGCCCTCGGGCCAGGGCGCGTATCGCGCCGGCTGCGCCGGGATGTGCCGGACCGCGGTCACGACCTTGTCGCCGCCCACCTGCACGTGTGTGCCGGGGGTCGACTCGGCCGGCAGTGTCGGCGCGACGCGGGTGTCGGGCGCGAGGTGGCCGAGGGCCTCCTGCAGCGCCTGATCCTTGTTCCCGGAGAGGCGCGCCAGCGTGCCTGACATGGTT
This sequence comes from Luteitalea sp. TBR-22, assembly GCF_016865485.1. Lineage (NCBI taxonomy): Bacteria > Pseudomonadati > Acidobacteriota > Vicinamibacteria > Vicinamibacterales > Vicinamibacteraceae > Luteitalea > Luteitalea sp. TBR-22. The sequence goes on from NZ_AP024452.1 coordinate 5,270,667, forward strand.
CGTCGATGCTACGCCGCCGGGCGGGGGCGATCAAGAGACGAAACGGCAGCGGCCGAGGGGTTCATGTCGACGCGCCGGCTGCCGAACGTAAAGATCATCAAGGGGTTGTTAAGAATGTTAGGCCGTCGTGCTAGCATTCCCAACCTCAACCTCTCGTCGTGCCGGCACGCTCCACATCCCTCCTGTGGCTCGCCCTCTGCTGCGGTCTGGCGGTGGCCTTCTCGTGGCCACTGCCCCTGCATCTGGGCACCCATCTCACCGGTGCCCCCTCTGGCGACACGGGGGTCTACGTCTGGAACCTGTGGGTGTTCCGGCACGAGGTCCTGCAGCAACACCTCCCGTTGCAGACGGGCACGGTGCTCTCGCTGGCGCCGCCTGTCGATCTCACGCTGCACAACTACACGCTGTTCATGGACGCGCTGGCCTTCCCGTTGATCGGGACGCTGGGCCTGATCAGGACCTTCAATCTCGTCTACCTCGCGATGATGGCGCTGAGTGCCTGGGCGATGGCGCGCCTGGCCTACACACTCTGCGGTCGATCCTGGGAGGCGTGGCTGGCTGGCGTGGCGTTCGGGTTCTCGCCCGTCATGCTGGCCCGGAGCACGGGCCACTTCTCGCTGGTCGCCGCCGCGCCGCTGCCGCTGATGCTGCTCGTGCTCGTCAGGGGCGAGGGCAAGGGACGGCCGCGCGATGCCGTGGCTCTGGGGGCGCTGCTGGCCTGGGCGGCCTTCTGCGACATCTACTACGCGGTGTACGGCGCGCTGCTGGTGGGCGCCTACGTCCTGGCGGCGGCGATCACGATCTCGCGGGCGCCGTACGACAGCCGTCTCGCGTTCGCCCAGCGCGTGTCGAGGGGCCTGGTGCTCGTCGCCGCGACGTTCGTGCTGCTGGTGGCCGTGCACGGCGGGTTGGTCGAGATCGCCGGGCTGCGCATCAGCATGCGTTCGCTCTACACACCCATGCTCGTGCTGACCGTGCTGGCCATCGTGGCGGCGCTGCTGCGTTGGCGACCGCGCATCGAATGGCGCTACCGGTTCGTGTCGCAGCACCCCTGGCTGGCGGCGCTGATGGTCGTGACGGCCGCCGTGCTGCTCTCGCCCGTCCTGGTGGCGTACGGCGGGCGGCTGTTGTCGGGCGAGTCCGCCAGCCCTGACATCTATTGGCGCAGCAGCCCACCTGGCGTGGACCTGCTCGCGTTCGTGATGCCGAACCCGAGTTCGGCGCTGTTCGGCGCGCCCTTCAAGGCCTGGATCGAGGCGCAGCGCGTCGACGGGTTCGCCGAGCTCACGGGGGCGATGCCCCTGGTGGCCCTCGGTTGCATCGCTCTGGCCGCCGCGCTCGGTTGGCGTCCGGAGCGACGACGATGGCTCGGCTTCACGGCCTTCTTCGCGCTGCTGTCGCTCGGGCCGTTCGTGCACGTCGGCGGCATCAACACCTACATCCCCGGCCCGTGGGCGCTGCTCCGCTACGTGCCGATCGTGGGCCTGGCACGGTCGCCGTCACGCTTCGTGGTGCTGGTCTCGCTGTTGGTGGCGGTGCTCTTCGCGCTCGCGCTGACGGCGCTCACCACGCGGTGGCCGGCACGGCGCCGCCTGCTGCTCGGCGTGGTCACCGCGCTGCTGCTGTTCGAGTTGTCGCCGGTGCCGCGCACGCTGTATTCGGCGGCGATTCCCTCGGTGTTCACGACCATCGCGGCCGACCCGCAGACCGACATCCGCGTGCTCTCGCTGCCGTTCGGCCTCCGCGACGGCACCTCGTCGCTCGGCAACTTCAATCCCCTGACGCAGTACTACCAGACCGCGCACGGCAAGCGGCTGGTGGGCGGGTACCTGTCGCGCCTCACACCGCAGCAGAAGGAATGGCACCGGCGCTTCCCGGTGCTCGATGCCCTGTTCACGCTCAGCGCCGACCCCGCGGCGCGACTGACCGAGCAGCAGCGGTCGCTGGCGTACGCCGCGCGCGACCGTTTCCTCGGCGGGCTGCGCCTCGCCTACGTGGTGACCGAGGACGCGCAGACGACGCCGGCACTCCGCGCCTTCGCCGAGGACCTGTTGCGACTCGAGAAGGTGATGTCGGCAGACGGCTTCACGCTGTACGTGCCGAAGGCGCCGGCCGGCCCCGCCTCCACACCCGCACGCTAGCTAGCGAGTCCGCTCCGGGGGCGGCCCGTCCGGGGCCGCCTCGACCCGGTGCCCACGCGCGACCCGCGCGGCGTACCCCGACAGGCCGATCACGCCGACGATGTTCGGGAAGATCTGGAGCGCGTTCATCAGATCGCCCCACGCCCACACGACCTCGACGCGGCTCATCGCCCCGAACGGGATCAGCACGCAGTAGATCCACCGATACCAGTGCGCCACGGGTCGGTCGAGCAGGTACTCGAAGAACTGCTCGCCGTAGAAGGCCCACCCGATCAGCGTCGTGTACCCGAAGAGGAACGCGCACAGGGCGACCACGTATCCGCCGACACCTGGCATCGCCGCCTCGAAGGCCGACGCGACCGCCGCCGAACTCGTGAGCCCGGACTGCCACGCGCCCGTCAGCAGGATCGTCATGGCGCTGATCGTCGAGGTGACGAACGAGACGATGGCCACCTCCATCACCGCCTGCAACCCCTGCTGCTCCGGCCGCCGGCTGCGCGCGGTGCCGTAGGCGACCGACGCCGTTCCGTAGCCGGCCTCGTTGGCGTACATCCCGCGCGCCAGGCCGTACCGCATGGCGACGACGATGCCCAGCGCGCCACCGGCCGTCGCCTTGAGCGAGAAGGCCTCGCGGAAGACCAGCGCGAGCACGGCGGGGATGTTGCCGGCAAACATGACGATGACGATGAGGCCGCCGCCGAGGTACAGGCCGACCTTCAGGGGCGCGAGCTTCTCGGCGGCCTTGCCGATGCTGCCGATGCCGCCGACGATCACCAGCCACACGAGCAGGCCGACGGCGACACCCGAGGCCCACGTCGGGATGGCGAGCTGGCTCTGGAGGACGACGGCGATCGAGTTGGGCTGCGTGAACGGCGTGGTGGTGATGGCGGCGACGCCGGCGACCAGCGCGTAGGTGGACGCCAGCCACGGCTGCTTCAGTCCGTCGCGCAGCGCGTACATCGGCCCGGATCGGATGGTCGTGCCCGACGCCTCCCGCCAGGTCACGCCGAGCACCGCCTCGGTGAACTTGATCGTCGTCGCGACGAACCCGTAGGCCCAGATCCAGAACAGCGCCCCTGGCCCGCCCGAGACGATCGCCGTGGCGACGCCGGCGATGTTGCCGGTGCCGATGGTGCCCGACAGCGCGGTCATGAACGCCTGGAACGGCGACAGGGCGCCCGCCGCGCCACTCTCGGCGCTTGACAGCATGGCCCTGAAGGCCTCCCCGACGCGGCGCACCTGCACGAACCGGTAGCGGATGGTGAGGAACAGGCCCGTGCCGAAGAGCAGCAGGAGCAGCCAGGGCACGAACAGCGCGTCGGCGGCGCGCTGGATCAGGTCCGCGAGGGTGGTGAGCATGACGGGGGTACAGCTTAATGCCGCGATGCCGAATGCCGGCAATGCCGGCATGGCTCATGAGTCACCAACAGCGCAAGGGAGAAGGAGAAAGGCCAGGAGGCAACCCGCTTGGCTTACCGACTCCCGAGCCCCGATTCCCGATTCCCGACTCCCGACTCCCGACTCCCGACTCCCGACCCTAGATGTTGCTCCGGCTCTGGCACCCGTCGACGGTGATGCAGGCGCCACTGATCCAGGAGGCGCGGCGCGAGGCGAGGAACGCGACCACGTCGCCCACTTCGTCGGCGCGACCGAAGCGCCCGAAGGGCAGGTCGGTCTCGATGAAGCGCGCGATCCCCACGGGGTCGGCCTGCTGGCGTTGGTGCCACGAGCCGCCCTCGAAGAGGATGGAACCGGGTGCCACCGAGTTGACGCGGATGTTGGACGGCGCCAGCTGCTGGGCGAGCGCCTTGCCGAGGCTGATCTCGGCCGCCTTGACCGCGTTGTAGGTCATGCGGCCGCCCGACTCGCGTCCCCAGATCGAGGCGATGAGCAGGATCACCCCGCCGCCGCGCGCCTGCATGTGCGGCACCACGAGGCGGGACGCCCGGATGGCCGGGTAGAGCGTCTGGTCGAACGCCTGCTGCCACACCTCGTCCGGGGTGTCGAGCAGCCCGCCGCCCTTGCCCAGTCCGACGTTGTTGACCAGCACGTCGACGCCGCCGAAGCGGCCGGCGGTTGCCTCGACGAGGCGCTGCAGATCGTCGGCCTTCGACACGTCAGCCTGCACGGCCAGCACGTGCTCGTCGGTGCCGGCCACCGCCGCCAGTTCCCGCGCGGCTGCGTCGAGCGTGTCCCGGGTGCGCCCGCAGATCACGACGCGAGCGCCCTCGGCGGCCAGCGCGCGTGCCGAGGCGAGGCCGAGTCCCTTGCTGCCGCCGGTGACGATGGCCACCTGGCCGGCCAGTCCGAGATCCATCAGCGGGGTCCCCCGTCGGTGAGGTCGTTGAGCCGCCAGTCATACGACGAGTAGGCGAGCGTGAACGTGTTACGGGTGAGGCCGCGACGCTCGGTGGGCAGCACGTGCGGCACCACCATCTGGAGCACCGCCAGTTCGAGCGGGCTGCGGCGGGAGAAGGTCGCCGCGTCGCCCGTCCAGGCCCTGGTGAACTCGGCCTGTCGCCAGCCGAAGATCGGCGAGATCTCGATGCGGTCGGAGCCCGGATCGTAGCGGAAGCATTCGTTGCGCTGGACGCACTCGGCGGCCACGGCGCCGAGCTGGTCCTCGAGGCGCCGCGCGGTGAACGCCTCGCTGCGCAGGCGCCCGCCCCCGAGCGAGCCGCGCCCGAGCGCGAAGTACATCCGCGGGTCGTCGAAGGTCGGCAGGACCTGCTTCTCGATGTCCTCGAGCGACAGCAGGCGCCCACCGACGCGATGCCGCCTGGCCGTGAAGGCGCCAGGCACGTGCATGATGCTGTCGGGCGGGTACTGGGCGGCGCTGCCCTTGATCGGATACGCGTTGACGACCGTGCGCAGCACGAGCGCGTTGTAGGCGTTCAGCCAGAAGGCGGCGCGCTCGGCCTTCGACCAGCCCTCGAAGGCGGCCTGCGGCACGTCGAGATTGCTCACGTACCCGTCGAGGCGGCCACGCTCGGCGCGCAGCGCCCGGTAGTAGACCAGGCCCTCGCGCACGTAGGTGTCGAGGATCACGTCCAGGGAGGCATGCATGCCCACGTCCGGAGGCGTCACGGTCTGGGCCGCCGCCGGCGCCCACGCCCGAGGGAGCAGGGTCCCTGCGAGCGCGATCGCGACGACGGCGAGGTGGAACAGGCGAGGGCGGGAAGAAGTGCTGGGCATCGATTGACAGTCGGTCTTCGGCGTTCGGCGCGCAGGCGGTGGCTCCACCGCGCCTGCCCACCGAGACGCGTCACGCATCACGCGTGGAGCGTTCGGGCGGTCCACGCCTCGAGTCTCGGTCTCCTATAGCGTACTCGCCCCTCGTCGGAGTGTCGCCAGCCAACGCTGGAGCGCCCCATTGAACGCCGCCGGGTGCTCCACGTTGCTCAGGTGCCCGGCGCGCGGGATCTCCACCAGCGTGGCGCCGGCGATGCCGTCGGCGATGACCCGCGCCACCGCGGGCGGCGTGAGCACGTCCTCGGCGCCGACGAGCACGAGCGTCGGCACGGCGATCGTCGCGAGCGTCGGCCGGCTGTCGGGTCGCGTGCGCAGCGCTTCCAGCGCATCGGCCACGGCGCTGCCCGGCGTCTCGGTGGCCCAGCGGCGTACCTCGTGCGCGAGGTGAGGCTCGTCGGTCTGCGTGGTGGCGCCGAGCAGGCCGGGCAGCATCGCGTCGATGACGGCGCCGGTGCCCGACGTCCGGGCCAGCCCCTGCATCGCCACTCGCCTGGCACGCGCCTCGTCGCTGTCGGCGTCGGCCCTGGTGTCGGCCAGCACGAGGCCGCGAATGGCCGCAGGGTGCCGGCGCCAGCACTCGAAGGCGACGTATCCACCCATCGAGAGGCCGGCGAGGACCACCGGCCCCGCGTCGAGCGAGGCGATCAGCGCGAGCACGTCGGCGGCGTGATCGCCCACCGAGCGCGCCGGCGCGCCCGTGGAGGCGCGAAAGCCGCGCAGGTCGGGCGCCACGCCTCGCCAGCCGGCGGGCAACGCGTCGAGTTGCGGGGCCCACATCTGCGCGTGCAGGGGAAAGGCGTGCAGGAAGACGATCGGCGAGCCTTCCCCGACCTCGGTGACCGAGAGCATGGTGTCGCCGACGCGCACGTCCCGCAGGGCCATGTCGCCATTATCGGAGGATTCGGGATGCCGCCGTCAGCAGCCTGTATCATGGCGTCCGTGAGCCGGCACGTGTGGGCGCTCTGCCTCGTGGCCTGGCTCGGAGCGGCGCTGTGGCAGGCCAATCCGGTTCGCGTGGGGGATGGTCACGAGCACGTGGCCGTCGCGCTCAACCTCTCGCGGGGGCACGCGCCGTCGTTCGCGCCTGACCAACTGGCCTCCCTCGAGCGCGAGCTCCGGGCACTCGGTCCTTCGTTCGCCAATGCCTCCCTGGTCCATCCCGACCTCGTCGGCCGGGACGGACGTCAGGACGTGCCCCATTTCTGGCTGTACCCGCTGCTGGCGACACCAGGCGTCTGGACGGCGCGGACCGTTGGGGTGTCGCCGTTGTGGGGTTTCGTCGGCCTGCACGTCGTGCTGCTGCTCGCGCTCGGATGGCTGATCCTGTCGCGACCAGCGCCGGTGTGGACGTCGCTGCTCCTGCTCAGCCCGATCGTCTGGTGGATCGACAAGCCGTCGACCGACCTGCTGCTGGTCACCTGCCTCGCGGGCGCGCTGCTGCTGTGGCCGACGCGTCCGGGCGTGGCCATGGTGCTGCTCGGCGCCGGCGCCAGCCAGAACCCCGGCCTGATCCTGGTGGCCGCCCTGTTCGCGGCCTGGGGCTCCATCGAGCGACCGGCGCGGTTGATGTGCCGCCGCTGGCAGTCGGGGGTGCTGACCGCCGCCGCCCTGATTCTCATGCCGGCGGGCTACTACCTGTGGCGACTCGGACTGCCGTCGCCACTCACCGCATCGACGGCGACCCGCTGGCCGGGCATCTTCGACGCACTCTTCCCGATCACCGACGTGACGATGGGGTTGATGGTGCGCTATCCACCGTACGTGCTGGCCGTGGCGGTGGCCGCGGGGTGGCTGGCGCGGCGAGAACTGTCGCGCCTGCGTGATCCCTTCATCGCCACGACGGTGCTGGCCGCGCTGGCCCTGCTGTGGGCGGTCGGACAGCCGGTGAGCCAGAACCACGGCGGCAGCCCCGACCTCAGCCGCTACGCCCTGTGGCTGATGCCGCTGGCGCTGCCGCTCCTGCAACAGGCAGGCACGAGCACGCATCCCCTGCCGGCCCGCCTCGGCCTCGGGCTGGCCGTGCTGTCGGCGGCCTGGACGCTGGTCGCCTTCCCGCTCTCACGGCCAGAGGGACACCTGCAGCCGACCCGGCTCGCCGACTGGCTGTGGCGGCAACACCCGATGTGGAGCGACCCCCGCCCGGAGGTGTTCGCCGAACGGCTGTCGCACGCCGAGCCCGCCGTGGTGCCGACAGGCACGGTCGACTGCGCCAAGGTGCTCCTCTACGAGGGCGCGTGGCCGGTGCACTGCCTGCCGCAGGACACGCCACCCGACGCCTGCCTCGATCCGCAACGCTTCTGTTACGCGAATCGCACCGCCACCGGGGCGGGCTACCTCTTCATGGTGGAGCCCCTGCGTCCGGGGTTCCCCGTGACGCCTGCCGAGAAGACGTGGACGCGCGAGACGCCCGCCGTGGCGACCATGCGGCAGTTGGTGAAGGGCCTGGCCATTGGTGAGCCGGCCGGGGCGCTGGTCTCGCTGCGCGGCCTCTGGAACGCCTCGTGGATCCAGGAATGGAGCGGACGCGACCGATCGGTGTTCTACGTGCGGAACACCCGTCCGGACGCACGCATCGGCGTCCGCGTCAGGCAGCGGGCACTGGCCCGGGTCATCGACCTCAATCGCGCCGTCGAGGTCGCCACGTACCCGATCGAGGCCAACACGATCAACCCCGAGTCGATCCCCCTGCCAGACGCCACGCCCGATCTCGCCATCACGTTCGAGCCGAGGTAGGGCGGGGCGCCACGCCCTGCCTCGTCACGCCGTCCGAGCCACGCTTACTGACTTCCCGCCGGCGGATACGGAGCGCCCGCGGCAATCCAGCGACGCAGCGTGTCGATCTGCTTCTCGCTGAGCGGATCCTTGTCGAGCGGCATCTGGTCCTCGCCGTCGAGCCCGAGCACGCGTCGCATGATGAGGCTGTTCTCCGGATCGCCCGGCTTGAGCAGCGCGCCGCTCTTGCCGCCCTTCTGCAGCGCCTCGACCGAGTCCATCCGCAGTCGCGCCTTGACCTTGTCGGGGCCGTGGCACTCCACGCAGGTTCGCTTGATGATGGGCATGACCTCACGCGTGAAGTCCGGCGTATCGGCCTGCGTCGTCGAGGCGTCGGTCGACTCGGCAGCCGCGGCACTCGGCACCGGAACTCCGGCAGGCCCGGCGACTGGCGATGCAGGCGCCGGCGCGGGGGCGGGAGGCGCCGCAGCTGTCGGGGCCACGGGCGCGGCGGCGTGGGCAGGAGCGATGGCTGCCGCGGCGGCCACAGGTGGGGCGGTCGGCGTCGCCGCGGGCGCGCTGACCGGCGCCGGGACCTCGGCGCTCACGGGTGCCGCCTTCTGGTTCCACGGCAGCACCCCGGTGAGGTAGTCCTCCCCGTACACCAACCCGCCGCCCATGTGCCCGGTGGCGCCGACCACTGCGCTGGTCGCCAGCACCAGGCCCACGTACGCGACCACGTGGCGCGCCCCTGCCGCACGCCGGACCATCTGCCCGGCGCCCAACGCGGCCGCAGCCGCGAACGTCGAAATCCAGCCCATCACCTGATGCCTCCCAAGCGCCACGGCCGCTTCGCCGGTCACCGTCTGGTGCCCTGCATTCAACGTGCCGAGCAGGACGGACGCCACCGCCCCCGCGACGCCGAACGCCAGACAGTATGTCCCAGCCTCCGACGGCAGCGGGCGACGCCTCAGCACGTGCAGCCCCTCGATCACTGCCGCCACGGTGAGCAACGCAATCGGGAAGTGCACGACGATGGGGTGCAGGCGGCCCAGGAGGAGCCACCCCCACCACGCGCGCGGCCGCGGCGCCGGCACAGCGGGGTCGGCCTGCCTGCTCGGCCTGGCCACTGGCATGGTGCGCACCTGATGCGTGGAGACGAGTGTCCGGGCGAGCGAGGTACTCCGGCTGGGCTCGGCCGGCAATGCGCTGGCAGACAGGGGACTGGCGGACACGAGCAGGCCTGCCAGCATCAGCGATGGCAGGACGACGCGTGCGCCGAGGGCGCGAACGTCCATGGGACCTCTAGTCGACGGCGGCGGGGCAGCCAGCGTTACCCAGTCTAGTGGTGCCCCTTCAGACGGGCAACCGGCGGAGATGGTCGGGCCGGCCCCGTCCGCGATTGATAGGATCCGATCGTGCGCTCGCTCGCCCGTACCGCCTGGCTCGTGCTCGCCTACAACCTCCTGGTCATCGCCTGGGGCGCCTACGTCCGCGCCACGGGCTCGGGCGCCGGCTGCGGTGCCCACTGGCCGTTGTGCGACGGGCGCCTGATCCCGCGGAGCCTGGGGGCCAGCACGCTGATCGAGTACTCGCATCGCCTCACCAGCGGCCTGGCCCTCGTCTCGGTCGTGGTGCTGCTGGCCTGGGTGCGGCGCGCCTGCCCCCCGGGGCACCCGGCCCGCCGCGGCGCGGCGATGACCGTGTTGTTCATGCTCACCGAGGCGGCCGTGGGCGCCGGCCTGGTGCTGTTCGAACTGGTCGCCGACAACGCCAGCATGGCCCGCGCGCTCTTCATGGCCGTCCACCTGGCCAACACGTTCGTGCTGGTGGCGTGGATGACGCTCACGGCCTGGTGGCTGTCCGGAGGCGAGGACCTCGAGGTGAGCGCGGCGCCCGGCCGGGCGGCCGCCGTCGGCGGGCTGCTCACCGCGGTCACGGTGGTCGGCGTGAGCGGCGCCATCGCGGCGCTCGGCGACACGCTGTTCCCGAGCCAGACGCTCGCCGAAGCGCTGGCCGCCGACCTCTCCCCCACCTCGCACCTGCTGATCCGCCTGCGCATGTTCCACCCGGCGCTGGCGATCACCACGGCGGTGCTACTGATCGTCGCCGCGCCCGTGCTGGCCCGGCGGTCGGCCGTGCCGCTGGCCTCCACGCTGGCGCGTGGCGTGTCGCTGCTGGCCGTGCTGCAGGTGGTGGCCGGTGTGGTGAACGTCGCCCTGCTCGCGCCGGTCTGGATGCAGTTGGTGCATCTGCTGCTGGCCGATGCGCTGTGGATCACCCTGGTCCTGCTCGGGGCGGTGGTGCTGGGTCGCAGCGCCGCGCCGGCGACGCGCAGGGTCGAGGCGACCCAGCGCGCCTGACGCGCACGCCCGCATCGCGTCTGCCCGAGACGGATGCGCCTCAGCTGGCCGCGGACGCGAACGTGTCGCAGGCCTTGTAGTCGCCGGTCTTCAGCCCGCGCGTCAACCACTCCACGCGCTGCTGCGAGCTGCCGTGCGTGAAGCTCTCCGGGCGCACGCGGCCGGTGGCTTGCGACTGCAGCTTGTCGTCACCGATCGAGGCCGCGGCGCGCAGGCCTTCCTCGGCGTCGCCAGGCTCGAGGATGCCGCGCTGGGCCGTCGAGTGGCCCCAGACGCCGGCAAAGCAATCGGCCTGCAGTTCCATCAGCACCGACAGCTGGTTCTGCTGGCGCGGATTGCGCTGCTGCAGGGCGCGCACCTGCCGCTCGATGCCGAGCAGGTTCTGCACGTGGTGGCCGATCTCGTGCGCGATCACGTACTGCTCGGCGAAGTCGCCCGGGGCTCCGAACCGGCGGTCGAGCTCGTCGAAGAACGCGAGGTCGAGATAGACCTTCTGGTCACCGGGGCAGTAGAAGGGCCCCATCGCGCTCTCGCCCATGCCGCAGGCCGACGGCGTCGCCTCACGGAACAGCACGAGCGTCGCTTCCCGATAGCGATCGCCGAGCAGCCTGGTCCAGGTCGCCTGCAGATCATCGAGCCCCTGCCCGATCTCCCTGACCTTCTTCTCCTCGGCCGGCGTCGTCTGCAGCGGACCGGACTCCTGCACCTGCGGCTGGGAGGCCTGCTGTTGCAGCACCGGCGAGATCATGTCGCGACCGAAGAGCAAGCTGAGGACGAGGAGGATCAGCATGCCTCCGAGGCCCACCCCGGCCCCCCGGCCGACGCTCGTCGCGCGGCGATCCTCGATGTTCCGGCTCGGTCCTGCATTGGGGTCCCAGCGCACGTTCCAGCTCCTTCCGCCACGGCCTCGTCGGCCATTCATGTCCACTCCGGCACCGAACCACCTGCACGAGGCGCGCCGGATCCGGGTCCCGAATCATGGCAACCCCCGGGGGGCCACCACTTGCTGGCTGTCGGTCTAGTGTCGCTCAAGGCAGGACAGATCGGCAGGGGGCCGTCGGCTGAGCTGTCGAGCCGGGTCAGGAGCTCGGCAGTGGGCGGGGGCACCGGCATCCGGCCAGGTCGGCGAGTTCGTGGACAAGAGAAAGGGCGCCCGCGTGAGGCGCCCCGTTCCTGCTATCCCGGTGCCCTGTGCCTGCTCGAGCTACCGTCCTGTCCGGGACTCCCTGGCGCGGGTGGCGGCGCGACGCACGGCCTGCACGCGCTCGCGTCGCAGGTGGCGGCGTCCCCAGTCGTCGATGGCGGCCACCACGGGCTGCAGCGCGGCGCCGGCGGCGGTGAGCGAGTACAGGGTGCGGGGCGGCGAGGAGGCCTCGACGCGCCGCGCGAGGAGGTCGAGACCGACGAGCGTCTCGAGACGCTGGGCGAGCGTCGAGGGATTGCAGCCGCCGATGGCGCGGGCCAGCTCGTTGAACCCCATCGGACCGTCCATCAGCGCATGCACGATCTGCATCGTCCACTTCCCCTGCAGGACGCCGATCGCGTCGAGCACGGGACAGAAGCGATCGGACGGGGCGGAGGCACGGGCGCGGGCCACGGCGTCAGGCTAGCAGAGGAGACGTCGCAATTCCATAGCTACTTGCATTTTCATAGCAGCTTCGCGTACACTAGCGAGTGCCGGCCAACGACCCGCGCTGCGGGCGCGCCACGACGCGGGCGCGCGGGTCCGCCCTTCCACCGCCGGGAGGGTCGCCGGCCATCGAGCCATGCAGACGATCAGCGGCTTGCACCACGTCACGGCCATCTCCGGCCCCGCGCAGCAGAACCTCGACTTCTACGCCGGCATCCTCGGGATGCGGCTCGTGAAGAAGAGCGTCAACCAGGACGACCCCGGCACGTACCACCTGTTCTACGCGGACGCAGCCGGGCATCCCGGCACGGACCTGACCTTCTTCCCCTGGTCGCACATGGCGCCCTCGCGCGCCGGGCATGGCCTGGCCACCGAGGTGCAGCTGACGGTGCCCACCGGCTCGCTCGACTACTGGGGCGAGCGGCTGACGCGCTACGGCGTGAAGGTCGGCGGTGTCGAGACGCGCTTCGGCGATCGCGTGCTGCCAGCCGTCGACCCGCACGGGCTGCAGGTGGCGCTCGTCGAGTCTGCCGACCCGACCACGCGCGGCTTCGAGCCCTGGGCCCACAGCCCGGTGCCCGTCGAGCGTCAGGTGCGCGGCCTGCACGGCGCCCGCACGTGGCAGCACGACAAGGCGCCGACGGCGTGGTTCCTCACCAACGTGTTCGGGTTCACCGAACGCGGGACGGAGGGCGGATGGACGCGCTACGTGATCGGCGACGGCGGCCCCGGCCGGGTGCTCGACGTCCGCGAGACGCCCGACGAGCGCCGCGGTGCCTGGGGCACGGGCAGCATCCATCACCTGGCGTGGCGGGTCACCGACGAGGCGCACGAGCTCATCGTCCGCAAGGCGGTCGAGGAGGTGGGCCTGCGCCCGACGCCGGTCATCGACCGGTTCTGGTTCAAGTCCGTGTATTTCAAGGAACCTGGTGGCGTGCTGTTCGAGCTGGCGACCGACGGGCCCGGGTTCGCCGTTGACGAGGACGCGGGCCACCTCGGCGAGACGCTCGTGCTGCCGCCCTGGCTCGAGGGTCAGCGCGCCGCCATCGAGCGCGCCGTCCCGGCGCTGACGTACCCGCCGCAAGTCTGAGGCCGGGCGCCGGGCACCGGGCACCGGGGGGCTGTCAGTCATGACTCATGACGCATGACCGACGTGACGCTCAACGTCAGACGTTAAACGTTAAACGTCAAACGTCAGATGGCCCCCATGCTCCTCAGGTACTCGAAGTAGGGCTCGGGCACGACCTTCCACTCGCCCTTGACCTTGCGTACGCGGAAGGGGATCTCGATGCTGCCCATCATGCCGACGAAGACGAGTTCGTCGGGCGAGGATCCGGCGGTGATGCGCGTGCCGCTCGGCATGCGCACCACTTCGCCGGGCCGGGCCGGCGCCAGGCCCATCTCCACGGCCAGCATCGCCACGTGGCCGCGATCGGCACCCGGCAGGTTGTTGTTCCGTGTCAGTTCCTCGACGTGCTCCGGCAGGTAGCTGAGCGCCTTCAGTGGTTCGGTCTCGTCGTTCATCACGTGGTACAGGAACCGCTTCACCAGCATCACCGGGGCGTCGTCGGGTGGCGGCGCCGAGGCCTGCTGGCGCTCGGCCACCCAATAGCGCGGATCGACGCGCCAGCCGTCGCGGGTCCGCACGACCGGCACCGGCACCAGCGAGCTGCCGTACTGCGTCACGTACACGATCCGCGTGCCCACAGGGGCCGCCGCGACGTCATCGACGGGCTCGCCCTCGAACAGCGGAGGGAGCTGTGACGAAAAGCGCACCCGCTCCAGTTGCTCCTCGATCCGGCGCAGGCCCTCCCCCGCAGGAGGCGCCGGCGGCATCAGGACGTCGATGCCCTCGACCGGCAGCGTGGCCCTGACAAACGCGTCGCGTCGCCCGAGCACCATCGACGACAGGGCGTCGAAGGCGATCTTCTTCGGGTCGTCGGCCGCCGCAGCGCCCTTCGGCCACGTCGCCATCGCGATCACGAGCGCGATCAGCGCCCTACGCGTCGGTCGTACAGAGTTCCGCCAGAATGTCGGCTGCCCGGGCGCACTGGTCACGCGTCACCTCCAGATGAGTGACAACGCGCAGCGTGCGCGGGCCGAACGCGATGAGGAGCACGCCCCGCTCGCGGGCCCGCGCAACGACCGTGGCGGCGTCGGGCGCGCCGGGCGAGAGGTGGAACATGACGATGTTGGTCTGGACCGTCGCCAGGTCGAGCCGCACGCCGGGCGACTGCGCGACCCGCTCGCCGATCAGCCGCGCGTGCGCGTGGTCGTCGACGAGCCGGGCATAGTGGTGCGCAAGCGCGTGGGTCGCCGCCGCGGCCAGCAGGCCGACCTGGCGCATCGCCCCACCGAACATCCGACGGTAGCGGACGGCCCGGGCGATCACGTCGCGTGGACCGGCCAGCAGCGACCCAGCCGGCGCGCCCAGCCCCTTGCTCAAGGCCGCCCAGACGACGTCGAAGGGCGCGGCCACGGCGGCCGGCGGCACCCCGAGGGCGACGGCGGCGTTCCAGAGGCGGGCGCCGTCGAGCAGCGATGCGATGCCGTGCGCCCGCGCTGCCGCGCAGATCGCCTCTGCGTCGGCCAGAGGCACGACGATGCCGCCCGCCCGGTTGTGGGTGTTCTCCACCGCCACGAGCGTGGTCGGCGGGTACAGCATGTGGCCCTTCGGCTTGACCGCCGCAAGGAACTCGTCGGCCGAGAACCTGCCGGCCTGCCCGATCTCGGTCAGTTGCACCCCGGCGTTGGCTGCCGCTGCGCCGGTCTCGTGCCAGGCCAGGTGACTCTCCCGGCTCACGATCACATCGTCGCCCGGGCGCGTGAGCGTGCGGAGCGCCACCTGGTTGGCCATCGTCCCGGTGGGCAACCAGAGGGCCGCCTCCTTGCCGAGCAGCGCCGCGCCCTGCTCCTGCAGCGCGTTGATCGACGGGTCCTCGCCGAACTGGTCGTCGCCGACCGGCGCCGCTGCGATGGCCGCGCGCATCTGGGGCGTCGGCCTGGTCACTGTGTCGGAGCGGAGATCGATCATCGGGGATGGGCCTTGGGCGCCTTGGGCCTTGGGCCTTGGGCCTTGGGCCTTGGGGCTTGGGGCTTGGGGCTTGGGGCTTGGGGCTTGGGGCTTGAGCCGTGAGCCCTGAGCCGTGAGCCCTGAGCCGTGAGCCGTGAGCCCTGAGCCCTGAGCCGTGAGCCGTGAGCCTAGTGCTTCACCGCCGCGAGGTGCTTGCGGAGTACGTCGCCGCCGAAGTCGTGCTCGGGATCGCGCCACATGCTGTGGATGTGGTTGGCGTCGTTCTGGCTGTTGTCGTACTCGATCAACATCGTCGGGCCGTGCACGCGGTAGTAGTGCTTCTTGCCCACCTCGAGGCTACCGGCCCACGCGAAGTGCAGCTTGTCGAAACCGGCCTTTTCGATGCGCGCGAGTTGCGACTTGCGCTGCGCCTCGGGGAAGCGGTTGGCGTAGACGTCGATGAGCTTGCGCAGCTGCGCCTTCTGCGGCGCCGTGAGCGTGGCGGCGGCCACGCCGTCGAACTGCGCGATCTCGGCCTTCGGCTTGTTGGTGGTGACGATGTCGTTGGTCGTCTCGGGAGCGATGACCGCCTTGGCCTTCTGGTCGGCAGTGAAGAGCGCCATCAGCGCACGCGCCTCGTCTTCCTCGGCGGCGAGAATGCGCAGGCCCGCGCTCGGCCCCGACAGCACCTTCGCGGGATTGGAGCCGAAGAACAGGGGCGCGACGACGTCACCGTCCTTGCCGGCATGCGTGGCGTTCACCGAGAGGTGGTGTCCCTCGAAGCGCCAGGCCCACACGCCCTCGGCCGACGGCGTGCCGAAGATGGCGGTGTAGTAGAGGCCCGGCTGCCGGCGCATGTAATTGGCCACGCCCTGGCCCTTCTCGATCTCGCGGAGGATGTCCTCGTGGGCGATGATCTTGCGCGCCGTCGCGTACCCGCTCTCGCTCAGGCCCGAACGCAACAGCGAGAACGCCTGGGCCTGCTGCGGCTCTGCCAGTTCCTCGAGCGGCACGCCGGCGCGGACCATCGGCACGTAGTTCAACTGGGTGCGGGCTTCGTGCTCGAGCGGCAGCAGGGCCTTGTCGCGGGCGGGTCCGGACAGCGACGTGGCGAGCGCCGTGGCCGCCGCGGTGCTGCTGGTGGCCGCCGGCGCGGCGGCCTTCCGGTCCGACGCCGGTTGGGCGGTGGAAGGACGCGAGGCGACAGCCGCGGCGGCCGCGCCGAGGACGAAGGCGGAGAAGAGGATGGCGCGCATGGGGGTGGCGCGGATTCTACTGCGGCCGGACGGGAATCGGGAGTCGGGAGTCGGGAGTCGGGAATCGGAAGTCGGACGCGGGGCAGCACCTGCCGCAGCGAATGAAAAGCAAACGGCCGGACCGCTTTCGCGATCCGGCCGCTCGGTACTGCGAGTTGCTAGGACCTAGCGGCCCTGGCGGACAACGTTCTCGGCCGCCGGTCCCTTGGCGCCCTGGACGATGTCGAACTCGACGCGCTCACC
Organism: Luteitalea sp. TBR-22; assembly: GCF_016865485.1. NCBI lineage: Bacteria > Pseudomonadati > Acidobacteriota > Vicinamibacteria > Vicinamibacterales > Vicinamibacteraceae > Luteitalea > Luteitalea sp. TBR-22. Next base: position 5,287,277 of record NZ_AP024452.1, read on the forward strand.
CTCGACAAGGGTCTTGAAACCCGTGCCGGCGATGGCGCTGTGGTGCACGAAGCAATCCTTCTGGCCGCCCTCGGGCGTGATGAAGCCGAAGCCCTTGCTCTCGTTGAACCACTTGACGGTACCGGTAGTACGCATGTCGAACTCCTCGTTCGGTAATCGGAGCACCGCCATGCCACACGGACCGACCGACTACTGATTTTCTGTCGTGCAGACTCCCCCACGACGGGGGCAATCGCTGCGCGGGAACGATTGCGGGCACTCAATGCAAAAGGCCTGGCGAACTTCCCAGGCCTCCTACAACCTTGGACTATCACGCCCCATGCAGGACGTGTCGCGCAAGGTGAATATACACGGGCCCGGCAGCGGGCGCAAGGGCCCCGATCCTGCCGAAGGTCAGGGGAGCTCCTGGAGGTCGTTCATCGACTACCCGGCAGGGCCGCGGGCTCACCGCCGCCCGTGGTTCCGGTAGTCGATCATCAGGCAACGGTCCTGCACCACCTGGATGCCGGCGCGGGCGAGTGTCTCGGCCACGGCGTCGTTGCGGATCCCCGACTGGAACCAGACGGCGCGCGGGGCGCGCGCGAGGATGTCGTCGACGTGGCCCGGCAGGTCCTCGGGCCGCCTGAACACGTCCACCAGATCGAGTTGTCCGGGGACGTCCACGAGCCGCCGGTAGACGGGCTCGCCCAGGATCCGGGGCTCGACATGGTCGTGCACCACGACCGGCACGATGGTCAGGCCCATGTCCTGCAGGGCCTCGGGGACGTAGTAGGCCGCCTTGTGGGCGTACGAGGCAGGGCGCGCGCCGAGGACGGCGACACGGCTCACGCCATGGAGGAGCTGGCGGATGTCGGACGGGGTGGTGAGCAGGCAGCGGCGCCAGTCGTCGGCCATGGCTTCACCGTACGGCAGAAGGCCTCGCGCGGCCTACTCGACCGCGCGAGACGAAGGCGGGCTGGTCAGAACGCGTCGGAATACACGTACGCGTCGATCAGCTTCTGCTCGCCTTCCTTGCCAGGGAAGGCGTTGCCATGCTCCATGCCGAGGATGAAGTCCCGCCCCTCGGCGGCCGCCTTGGCGTGGATGTGCTTGAAGATGTTCTTGTAGTTGACTTCACCCGTGGTCGGTTCCTTGCGGCCAGGGTTGTCGCCGATCTGGAAGTAGCCGATCTCGGACCACGCCCAGTCGATGTGCGGGATGATGTGCCCCTCGTTGCGCTGCATGTGGTACATGTCGAACAGGATCTTGCAGGCGGGCGAGTTCACGGCGCGGCAGATCATGTACGTCTGGTCTGACGTGCGCAGGAACTGATCGGGGTTGTCGCTGAGCGGCTCGAGCACCATCACGAGATTGTGCTTGGCGAGCACGTCGGCTCCGTACCGCAGCGTGTCGATCACGTGGGCGTGCTGCAGGCCGATCGGCAGCTTCCGCTCGAAGCCGCCGGGCACCACCGTCATCCACTTCGCGTTGCAGCGCTTGGCCACCTCGACGGCCGACTCGCACGCCTTGATGAACAGGTCGCGGTTCTCGGGCTTGCCCGTCGTGAACCTGTCGCTGTTGTTGCCGCCCGTCTGGATGACGAAGACCCCCATCTGGATGCCGAGCCTGGTCATCGCCTCGCCGAGCTGTGCCTGCAACTCGGGCGCGCGGCCCATCATCCCGTTGTCCTCCATCGCCGTGAAACCCTGGTCGGCCATGAACTTCAACTGGTCGAACAGGTCCTTGCCGGCGGAGTTCTCGAACATGCCGAAGTGCGGGGCGTACTTCAGCTTGAACTTCCGGGCGGGCGTGACCGGGCCGAACGTCCGCGCCGCGGGCGCGGCGGGAGCCGGTTGGGCCGCGGCCGCGATCGGCAGGCCGAGGGCGGCCGTCATCGCGGTCGTCTTCTGCAGGAAGGCACGTCGATCCATGAGCGATCGCTTTCGTAGGGACGTCCCGGGCCCGGGTACCCGTTACCCGATACCCGGAACCCGTCAGTCGTTCTCGGTGTGCGGCGAATTGTACGTCAGCCCTTGCTGGGCCGGGTCATCTCCACGGGGACGATCCACTGCTCGTACTGCTCGGCGGTCACGTCGCCCGACGCCAGGGCCGCCTCTCTCAAGGTCAGGCCTTTCTTCTGCGCCGTCTTGGCGATGGCCGCCGCCTTGTCGTAGCCGATGTGACGGTTGAGTGCCGTCACCAGCATCAGGTTCTTGCCGAGGTTCTCGGCGATCTTCTCGCGGTTGGGCTCGATGCCCTTCGCGCAGCCCTCCTCGAAGGCCAGGCACGCGTCCGAGATCAAGGCGATGCTCTCGAGCACGTTGTGCACCATCACCGGCTTGAAGACGTTCAGCTGGAAGTTGCCCTGCGTGCCGGCAAACGCCACCGCCGCATCGTTGCCGAACACCTGCACGCACACCATCGTCATGGCTTCCGACTGGGTGGGATTCACCTTGCCGGGCATGATCGACGAGCCGGGCTCGTTCTCGGGGATGAACAGCTCGCCGATGCCACAGCGCGGGCCGCTGGCGAGCCAGCGGACGTCGTTGGCCATCTTCATCAGCCCGCCGGCCAGCGTCCGCAGCGCTGCCGACGTCTCGACCAGCGCGTCGTGCGCCGAGAGCGCGAAGAACTTGTTGGCGGCCGAGCGGAACGGGTAGCCGGTAGCCTGCGAGATGTAATGGGCGGTGCGATCCCCGAACTGCGGGTGGGCATTCAGGCCGGTGCCCACGGCGGTGCCGCCGATCGCCAGGTCGTACAGGCCATCGAGCGACTGCTCCACCGCCTTCAGGCCGAAGTCGATCTGGGCCACCCAGGCGCCGATCTCCTGCCCCAGCGTGATGGGCGTGGCGTCCTGCAGGTGCGTGCGTCCCGTCTTGACGAGGTCCTCGAAGGCCGCCGACTTGGCCGCCAGCGTCGCCCGCAGCTTGCCCACCGACGGGAACAGGCGGTGCTGCAACTGCTCCACCACCGCGATGTGCATCGCCGTGGGAAACGTGTCGTTGGACGATTGACCGCGATTGACGTGGTCGTTGGGATGGATGGTGCGGTCGACGCCGACGGTGCCGCCGGTGAGCGCCACGGCGCGATTGGCAATCACCTCGTTGGCGTTCATGTTCGACTGCGTGCCCGATCCGGTCTGGAAGACGACGAGCGGGAACTGGCTGTCGAGCTCGCCGGCAATCACCTCGTCGGCGGCGCGGACGATCGGGTCGGCGACCGCCTGCGTCAGCTCGCCCAGCTCGGCATTGGCTTGCGCCGCGGCCTTCTTGAGGATGCCGAGGGCGCGGATGACGGGACGCTGCCACTTGAAGCGATCCACGCCAATCGGGAAGTTCTGGATCGACCGCTGCGTCTGCGCGGCCCAGTACACGTCGGCGGGCACCTCGATCGGGCCCATCGAATCCTTCTCGGTGCGGGTCTTGGTCATGGTCGTTCGCGGAAATGAGGCCGTACGGCGCCGGACGACCCGGGCCGCGTCGTGATCACTCAAGCATATGCCGGGGAGGCGAATCGAGGATCGAGGATCGGGGATTGGGGATCGCGGATCGGGAGTTGCAAGGCATGGGTTGCCGGGTAGACCGGACACCAACGCTTCGGCTCCAAGGGGGAAGAACGCATGACCACATCGCTGGCAGGGAAGAAGGTGGCCATCCTGGTGGCCGACGGGTTCGAGCAGGTCGAGATGACCAGCCCTCGCGACGCCCTCATCCGGGCGGGTGCGCTCGTCGAGATCGTGTCGCCCCAGGATCGACACGTGCGCGGCTGGCAGCACACCGAGTGGGGCGAGACGTTTGCGGTGGATCGCCCTGTGGTGGCCGTCGAAGCCACCGACTACGACGCGCTGGTGCTGCCCGGCGGCCAGATGAACCCCGATCTCCTGCGCGTCAACGCCAAGGCCGTGCAATTGATCCGGGAGTTCCACGAGGCCGGCAAGCCGATCGCCGCCATCTGCCATGGGCCATGGTTGCTGGTCGAAGCCGGGCTCGTCGACGGGCTGCGTCTCACGTCCTACCCGTCGATCCGCACCGATGTCGTCAACGCGGGCGGACAATGGCAGGACGCGGAGGTGGTCGAGGACGACGGGATCATCACCTCGCGCAACCCTGACGACCTGCCGGCGTTCAATCGGGCGACGATCGTGGCGATTGCCGGCAGCCAGGTGCCGCGCGACGTCGGGACCACCACGGCCGCCGGCGAGCCGATCGAGCAGGCCGGGGCATCAGGGGCGCGATGACGATGTCCGGCTGGCCTTCGCCCGTCCCGCCGCACTCAACGCACGCGCGGGGGCGCGGCGGAGCGTGGCGATGTACTCGACACGGCGGAACCGAAGCCCCGACCAGTCCTCGTCGATGGCGACGCCCCGCACGGGCTCGAGACCGGCGCCGCCGAGGGACGCCCACCCCGTGTCGCGATTGAAGTCGCAGGCGTAGCGTTTCGACGAGGCCTTCGGGTACGCACACCACAGGATCGCGTCACCCTCGAGGCGTGGCACGACGTCCCGGGCCACCCGCTCGACCGCCGCGAGCGTCCGGACGAACGCCAGCGCGAAGACGACGCCGCCCGTCGCTGGCACCTTGCGCATGACCGTCACGCCGGCCAGCGTCGCCAGTGCCGGCTCGAGCGAGGTGGGCGCGTCGAGCACGACGATGGTCGCGTGGTCCTTGAGGTTCAGCTTCCTGAACAGGTCGCTCATCGTGGGCCAAGGGTAATCCCGCTAGCGACCGGCGACTACAATGCGCGGGTGCATCGCCTCAGCGCGGCGGTCGTGGCCGTGTGGCTGGCCGCCATGTGCCTGCTCGCGCGTCCCCATCAGGTCGGGGACGCCAGCGAGTACGTCGCCATGGCGGGCCGACTGGCCAGCGGTCGGCCGCCCGCGATGACCGCCGAGGAGATGGCCGCCTTCACGCGAGCGTGGGCCGGTTCCACCGCAGGGTACGAGCTGCAGTCGCGTCAGTTGGACCCGCTGCGCGGGACCGACGGGCGATACGACATGCCGCACTCGTGGGTGTACCCGCTGATCGCCGTCCCCGGCGTGTGGCTGGCGCGGCTGGTCGGGGCCGGTGACCCGTGGGGACTGGTCCTCCTGAACGTCGCGCTCGTGCTGGCTGTGCTGTGGCTGGCGGTGCGACGCGGCGCCGGCCCGTGGACGCTCACGCTGCTCGCCGGTCCGCTGGCGTGGTGGATCGACAAGCCCATCTCCGACCTGTTCATCGCCTGCCTGGTCGCCCTCGCCGCGCTCGCCTGGCCGGCCCCGCTGTCCATCGTCCTGCTGGGCCTCGCCGCAGCCCAGAACCCCGCGTTGGGCGTCGCGGCCGCCACCTTCACGCTGGCGGCGGTGGCCGCCGAGCCTGCGAGGCTCCGCTCGCGCGCCTGGCAGGTGGCGGTCCTTGTCGGCGTCCTGTTGGCGGCGCTGCCGGCCGCGTACTGCCTGGTGCGGATCGGGCGCATCACGCCGCTGACCGTCTGGACCGATACGGCCGTGTGGCCGTCGTGGGCGGCCTTTGCCTTCCCGGTGCTCGACCTGAACCTCGGGTTCGTGCCTCGCTTCCTCCCGGGCGCCCTGGCGATGGGGCTGGCAATGCTGGCCCCGGCGGCGTGGAGGGTGCCCGGCGCGATACCCGGGGCGGTGACGATGCTCCTGCTGCTGCTCGCGGTGAGCCAGCAACCCAGCCACAACACCGGAGGCCACCCGGACTTCTCCCGGTACTGGCTGTGGGTCTGGCCCTTTGCGTTCCCCTTCCTGCTGGCGCAGGATGCCTCGCCGACGCGCGGCGCTCGCCTCCTCGGCAGCTGCCTGCTGGCCGCTGCCCTGGCGTGGAGCACGATGGCGTTCCGGATGGATCGTCCGGAGACGTACCGCTACCCGACGCCACTGGCGGCGTGGGTGTGGCGCGCGCATCCCGGCTGGTCCTCGCCGCTGCCCGAGGCGTTCGCCGAACGGACGTCACACCGCGAACCGGGACTGGTGCCGACGTCCACGCCCGGCTGCGAGAAGGTGCTCCTGGCCAACGGCGCATGGCCGGCATCGTGCCCGCCGCGCGCCGACGCGCCCGCCGGGTGCCTCGACGGGGGCGTGCTCTGTTACGCCAACAGGGGAGCCGACGGGACGTACACGTTCGAGGAGCTCGGGCGCCCGGCTCAATCCGATCTCGTGGTCCACGACCGCACGTGGCCGCGCGCCGACGACGCGAGCCGCTGGGTGGAGCGCGCGGTCAGGAGTGGCCGCGCCGGCGAGGACGGCGGAGTCGCGCAGGTCAGGGCGATCTGGGGCGCCGCGTGGCGCCAGTCGTGGGTTGCCGCCGACGGTCGGATGATCGTCTACGTCCGGGACGTGGGCGAGGCGGCCAGGATGGCCGTGCGCCATCCCCGGCCAGTGGGGATCCGCGTCACCACGCCGGATGGCCATCACAGCGAGACCACTGCCGCGCCGGGGACAGACCCGACGATGATCCTCCTGCCGCCAGGCGCGCACGTGCTCGTGGACATCAGCGACGGGCCGACGCCGCGATAGGCGTCATGCGGCGAGCGGTCGGGCTCCCTCCGCCCTGACGTGTGGCGACCGTCGCCCAAGGGCGACGGCTACGCCCGGCGAGAGAGGCGCGACGGCCGTGCCGCGTTCCACCTTCCACGTTCGACCTTCCACATTTGGCGTCAGGCGTCAGACGCGTCCTCTCGCCTACTTCTGCCGCGCCGCGCGTCGCGCGAGCAGGGCCGCGATGACCTCGCGGGCCCTGGGATTCGAGGGGCCGTCGGCGTCGTGGGTCTTCCCCTTCTGGCGGTTGCAGCGTGCGCAGGCGACGGCAAGGTTGGCCAGCGCCTCCACGTCGCCGACCTCGGCCACGAGCACGCGGGCGGGACCGCGCCCGAACCAGCTGCGGGGGACGATGTGCTCGAGGCTCGCTTCTCCGAGGGGGGCGCCGCCTGGCGCGATCGCCAGCTTCGACTGGCAGTGCAGGCACGGCACGATCCACGACCCGTCGTCGGCCTGCGTGGCACGGGCGTCGCTCTCGACGACGCGGAGGAGAAGCGTGTGGAGGCGGGACATGGGGCGAGCGGCAGCCGGGTGGCCGCCGCCCTTGCGGCGCGTGCTACTTGATCGCCGAGTAGTCGGTGGCGTCCATGAACACGGAGTCGACCTTCTCGACGATCTTGCCGTTGGCCTCCGACTCGGTGCGGACCTTCTGCCACACCGGGTCGGCGCCGAACGCCGCCCAGTTCTTCTTGGCCTGCTCGCGGCTCTCGTGCGAGATCACGTAAATCAGCGTGTTGCTGTGGGCCGGCTCGTCCTGCGGCACCCAGTAGCCGACGTTGGTCATCCCGTGCTTCTCGAACAGCTTCGTGGTGTGGTTGCGGAAGCGTGCCTGCAGGTCGGGCAGCTTGCCGGGGTGCGTGTAGTACGTGCGAAGCTCGAAGACCTTCTGTCCCCCACCCTGCGCAGCGAGATCGGCGCGCGAGAACTGCCCGGCGACGTAGCCGGCGGCGAAGATGAGGACGAGGACCAACAGCGGGCGGACGTGACGCATCGGGACGACTCCTTGGGAACTAGAACGTGAATCGTGCGGCGAGCTGGAACTGGCGCCGCGCATATGCCGACAGCGACTGCCCGAACGTCGGCCGGTCCACGAAGCTGTCGGGCAGTTGGAGGTTCGTGCGGTTGAGCAGGTTGAAGGCCTCGAGCCGGAGTTCGAGGACGCGGGTGAGGCCGAGCGACAGTCGCCGCGCGAGCACCGCGTCGACGCTGGCGTAGCCCGGCCCGATCAGGGTGTTGCGCCCGGCGTTGCCGTAGGTGTACTGCGGCGCCACGACGAACGATCGGCCCTGATACGACACGACGGTCGCGCCGGCCGGCGGGGTCGTGCCGGTCACCTCGTTGGGCCGGTCGTAGGCGAACGTGCCCCCGCCCGTGTTGCCGCTGTTGCTGTTGTCGTAGCTGACGCGCGGCGTGAACGGCCGCCCGGACTGCACCGAGACGACGCCGCTCAGCAGCCAGCCGCGGCCGAGGGCGCCGGCGCCGAGGTCGGGCAGCAGCCACGAGCCGGTGAACACGGCGCGATGCCGCACGTCGAAGTCCGACAGGCTCCACTCGGCGGCGAGGTTGCGGCTGTCCTGCGGTGTGTTGTCGTTGCCGTCGGTGGCCAGGAACGCCGACTGGTCGTCCATCGACTTGGACCAGGTGTACGAGCCGCGGAAGGTGAAGCGGCTGCCGGCGCGACGCACCGCCCCGACCTGCAATGCGTGGTAATCGGAGGTGGCGCCGGACTCCACCATGAGGATGTCGCCGTACTGCGGCAGCGGGCGGCGCGGCGGGAAGGGGCCGGGGCCGGGTGCGGCCTGATTGATGTTCCGCTTGCGGACCAACTGGTTCCCGAACGAGCCCACGTACCGCGCGTCGACGGTGGTCTTCGCCCACGCGTGCTCCACGCCGAGGCTGGCCTGGTGCGCGTACGCAGTGCGCATGTGCTGATCGAGCGAGTTGTAGGTCGGCGTCGTGCCGATCGCCTGACCGGGAAACGGGTTGTCGAGCGTGAGCAGCCGCTGCTGCGACGGGAAGTAGAGCCCGATGCCGAAGTACGGCGGGTTGAAGTACAGCGCCGAGGTCTCGATCAGCGTGCCGACGTTGTAGAAGATGCCGTAGCCGCCCTGCAGCATGGTGGTACCCATGCCTGTCAGGTCGTAGTTGACGCCGATGCGCGGCGCGAAGTTGTTCAGGTCGGAGGCGATGCCCGAGCGCGGAATCCCGTTGGTCCCCACCTGGACGATCTGCTGGGTGTCCTGGTCGAAGATGCGCATGCGGTCGTCGGCATCGACCGGTGGCGCGTTGAACTCGTATCGCAGGCCGGCGTTGACCGTGAGCCGCGACGAGAGCCGCCAGTCGTCCTGCACGAAGCCGTTGATCGACCAGGTGCGCAGTTTCTGCGGGTTGTCGTTGGTGCCCAGCAGCGACAGCGTCGGGTACCCGAGCAGCAGGTCGGCCATCGGGTTGCCGCTGATGGCGCCGGCGAAGGTCACCTGTCCGCGCGCGAACAGGTGGTTGAGGCCGTCCGACTGGTAGTGGCGGAACTCGCCGCCCGCCTTCAGGTGGTGCCGCCCGACCTGCGCGGTGAACGTGTCGGCGAGGTGGATGGTGCGCGTGCTGCGCAGCACCGGCAGGTTCGGGTCGTCGCCGAGCGTCTCGTAGCCGCTGACGACGAAGGCCGGGTAGCCCATGTCGACGGCCGGCAGCGACGGTCCGGTGATGCCGAGCGCGCCGTACGCGTCGTATCCCGCGTTGGTGGGCAGGCTGTCGCGCTTCAGCGCGTTGACGCCGACGCGGAACTCGTTGACCACCCGGCTCGAGATCGCCTGGTTGAAGCCGGCGGCGAGGTTGTGCCCCTGATCGAGGACCGACGTGCCGAAACCGGGCAGGTTCCGCGCCCGCGCCGGGTACGGCAGGTCGCGGTCCTCGCGCCCGAACGTGTAGCGCACGTGGAAGGGCTTGTCCTGCCAGCCGTGGTGATCGGTCTTGATCGTGAACTGGATGGCGTCGCGCGCGCCTTCGGGCGAGTCGACGTGGTTGGCCGACCCGTAGTTGCTCGTGTTGGCCCGGGGGTACAGATCGGCGACGGCCCGACCCGCCGCGCTGATCCGCGACGCGGGAATCACGTTGCCGGGGAACGGGCGCTGCGTGAACGGGTCGATGATCGGCCGCGACAGCGCCGAGAAGTCGCCGGCGCGCTCGGCGTCGGTGGGCACGCGCGCGAGCCGCGTGTCGGCTTCGTTGGCCTGGATCGCCTCGACGTTGAAGAAGTAGAAGGACGGCAGCCGCCCGAAGGGACCGCCGATCGTGCCGCCGAACTGGTGCTTGCCCAGCGACGGCTTGTCGGTGCCCTCGGGCAGGAAGGCCGGCCGCGCATCGAGGGCCTCGTCGCGGAAGTACTCGTAGGCCGACCCGCGCACGGTGCGCGTGCCGGACTTGATCACGACGTTGACCTGCGCGCCGGCGCTGCGGCCGTGCTCGGCGTCGTACGTGCTCTGCAGCATCGACACCTCCTTCACGGCGTCGAGGCTGGGGTTCACGACGAGGCGATTGAGGAAGAGGTCGTTGTTGTCGACGCCGTCGAGCAGGAAGTTGTTGGCGGCCTCGCGCGAGCCGCTGTTGTTGAGGCCGGTGTTGCCCTGCGTGGAGAGCCGCGAACCCGGCGCCGGCGGCGCCACGCCGGGAGCCTGGAACGTGAACTGGATCACGTCGCGCTCGGAGACCGGCACGGTGACCAGCGTCTCGCCCTCGAACACCTCGCCCACGGCACCGCTGCCGGCGCGCAGCGTGGTGAGATCGGCACTGACGACGACCTGCTCGGTCACCGCCCCCGGCTGCAGCACCACGGCGACCGTGCCGCGCACGCCCGCCTGCACGGCGATGTCGCGGACCACTTCCGTCTTGAAGCCGTCGCGACCGGCCTGCAGCGTGTAGGTGCCTGCCGTCAGTAGCGGGATCACCAGCAGTCCGGACGAAGACGTGGTGCCCTCGCGCATGAGCTGCGTCTGCTGATCGGTGAGCGTGATCGTGACGTCGGGCACCGAGGCGCCGCCCTGGTCGCGGACCTCCACGAACAAGGTGGCCGCCATCGTCTGGGCACGCACGGTCGGCGGAAACACCGCCAGCAGCGACGCCAGCAGCGCCAGGGCCACGCCCCGGCGCAACGACAGGAATCTGGAAAGGGAGTACTCGGGCACGTTCAGGATGTCGGCGCGACACGCCACCGGTCCGTCACGCCGGGACGCACGCGCGGTCCAGCAGGCCGCACGACCAAAGGGCGTGGCGCCGACGACGCGCCACCTTCGCCAACCGCAGACGTTCGACACTATCACGGTCCACGACCGGATTGCCCCGCCCGCTGCGGACCCCGGGCGAGCGCTCCTACATCAGCAATCTTTCGACCAGCGCCCCCTCGTTCATCGCCGCGTCGTAGGGAATCGCGCAGAAGGTGAACGGCCCGTCCTTCCGCTGCAGCGTGATGAAGGGAATGAAGCTCGGCCGGTAGTCGGCCCCGTCGGCGCAGGACGTCCTGCCGGCCGGACCGTACTTGTAGCGATAGCCGGCCACCTCCGGCTCCTGCGTCAGGAACTCGACGAACCAGCCGTCGGTCGATTCGCGGATCGACAGCGGCGGCGTGATCCGCGGGGGCACGGTGTCGATGCGCACCTTGACGACCGTCGGGAACGCCACCGATTGCCAGCCGCTGCTCCAGCGCTCGTCCGGACCGGCAAGGATGCACAGGTACCAGGTGCCGTCGCGGGTCGGTAGGGGATCGTCGATGACGGGCGCGACCAGGGTACGGCGCGGCGGCCCGTAGCCGCGCAGGTCACGACATTCCTGGCCGGGCGTGGCGACGACCTTGTAGCGGTGGTACGGCAGGTCCAGCCGATCGGCGAGCACGACGTCCCAGCGCGTGCGCACGCGACCAATGGGCGAGGACGCCAGAGTGGGGTTGAGGGCGCCGAGTTGCGAGGGCGTGGCGCCGATCTGCCGGCCGGGATCGAGGGGACACCCGTGCCCCGCCAGGTCGAACCGCCCGGCATCGTCGAAGCAGCGGCCGAGGCGGACCAACGGCGTGGCGTACGACATCTCCTGGAGGCCGACGGGATCGGCGCTGCCCTGCGGCTCGCAGGGATGATCGAGCGCGCAGGCCGTGTAGGGCGCGCGGCCGCCTTGCGTGGTCGTGTTGAGCAGGCCGATGACGTGGCCGCTGACGCGCGAGATCACCGGCGACCCCGACGAGCCCGGGGCGACCCCGCGACAGGCGAGGCGCATGAAGTCGTACCAGTGCCAGACGTACTCCTGGACCACCGGGGCATGCCCCTCGAGATCGCAGGCCGCGAGGCGGAGGTACGCCTTCGAGGAATCCTGCTGCAGCGGCGCGCCGACGGTCACCACCGGCTCGGTATCGGCGGGCAGTCGCTCGGCCGGGCGCCAACCCGCGAGCCCCTGCCTGGCCAGGTCGGCGTAGCGCGCCTCGAGCTCGAGCACCGCGATGTCCTGCCCCTTCATCGAGGCGTAGACCACGCGGGACACGGGCACGATCACCTGCGACGCTCGCGTGTCGACGAAGTAGTCGAAGGTCACGGTGTGCCGCGACACTGGCCTGTCTGGCAGCACCTCGTTGGGCCCGGGGAAGTCGGAGCAGTGGCCGTTGGTGGCGACGTACGCCGGCGCGTCGCCCGGATCCTCGCCGTCGGGGATGACATCGAGCAGCACCCCCGAACACGACGCGCGGCCGTTGTAGCGGACGACGCTCGCGTAGGCGTTCTGCCCGTCGGCGTTGGACAGGAGCACCGCATCCCCGCCGGCCACCGCGCCGTAGGTCGGCACGCCGCGACTGCCGTGGAGGACGAGACCGAGGAGGACGCAGGCCGACGCGGTGGCCGTCACCTGCAGCCGGCGCACGCCGCGGTGCGTCACGGGACGATCCTGAAGCCGAACGTCACGCCCCAATCCTGCCCGCGATCCTCATCGGACCCCAGGCCGAACGTCGGCCCCGCGTAGGTGCTGACGCGGTCGAGGAGCATCCAGCCGACCTCGCCGCTGAGGTCGCCGTAGCGCCGGTCGTACCGGCTGTCGATCACGTACCGGGCGCGGCCCGACACCCATGTCCGTTCGGTCGTGCGCCAGACGATCGACGCGCCGGCCGTCGTGTCCTCCACCTCGAAGGCGTACTGGTCGCCGCCGACACTCTTGCGATACGAGACGAACGGCGCCACCAGCGCGCGCGGCGAGAACCGGAACACGAACTGCGCCGTCGGCGCGAGCGTGTTCGTGCCGAGCCCGACCGCATCGGAGGTCGCGGTGTCCCACGTGGTACGGAACGCGACGAGCAGCCCGCCACGCCGGGTGAGCCACGGCGTCCACTCCACGTCGGCGCCGATGTCGGACAGTCCGCCTTCGGTCAGGCCCGTGAGGTTGCTGAACCCGATGGGGACGGTGCCGACCACCCGGAGGCGCCGCGCCATCAGCGGCACGGCATGCCGGTAGGACGTGGTGTCGACGTAGAAGTCCTCGAGCGTGGCGTACACGTTGCGCACGTCCACCTGCTGCTGGAGGTTGAGCGGGTCGGTGCCAGTCTTGTCCGAGGTGGGCGGCTGGTAGGGCGAGGCGCCGAACAGGCCCTGCGCCGAGGCGGGGCCGGCCAGGCCGAGGACGAGCAGGAGGCTGGCAAGCGAGGAGCGCATCCTGCCATCAATAACACGTTGGCAATCTGGAATTCGACATCCGGAATGCGCGAGCCCGGGACTTCGGCGCGGCACGGCGAAGTGCCCGGCCTGACAGGGTCGAGGTTGTGGGCAGCGCCGGAATCGCCGGCCTGGTGCGCCGAGGAGTCCTGGAAACAGCAAAAGGGGCGAGAGCCGCCAGGCCCTCGCCCCCGTGAAACCACACCTGCTCGTGCCGCCCGTCGACGTCGCTCAGGGCTGGCCCGACCAGCGGATGCTCAGCCGCACCCGCTCGTCGTGCCGCAGTTGGCGCACTTGTAGCAGGCGCCGGCGCGCACCATGATCGAGCCGCACGTCGTGCAGGGCGGCGCGTCTTCCTGGTTCTGCATCGACGCGAACTCGGTGCGTGGCGCCGCGGCCGCGATCGTCGCGTCGACGGCCGCCTGGGCCGGCGCGTCGACGGCCGCGAGCGTCGGGTCCGGCATGTTGACGCCGGCGCGGAAACGCGCTTCCGGCGACAGGAACTTGGTCGCCATCCACCGGAACACGTAGTCGACGATCGACTTGGCGAACCGGACCTCGGGGTTGCGCGTCATGCCCGACGGCTCGAAGCGCGCGTGGCTGAACTTGTCCACCAGCACCTGCAGCGGCACGCCGTACTGCAGCGCATAGGAGATCGCCTGCGCGAAGGCGTCGGCAAAGCCCGAGATCGTCGAGCCTTCCTTGGCCATCACGAGGAAGATCTCGCCGGGCTGGCCGTCCTCGAACAGGCCGACGGTGATGTAACCCTCGTGGCCCGCGATGTCGAAGCGGTGGGTGATCGACGGGCGCTCGTCGGGCAGGCGGCGTCGCACCGGCTGCGGCACGCCCGAGGTCGCGACGGCTGCATCGACCTGCTTGTCCTTTGACGTGTTGAGCGGCTGGGTGCGCTTGCTGCCGTCGCGGTAGATGGACACGGCCTTGGCGCCCAGGCGCCACGACTGGACGTAGGCCTCCTGAATCTCCTCGACCGTGGCGTCCTTCGGGACGTTGACCGTCTTGCTGATCGCGCCCGAGATGAAGGGCTGCACGGCGCCCATCATCTTGATGTGGCCCATGTAGTGGATCGAGCGATCCCCCTTGAGGGCCTTGAAGGCGCAGTCGAACACGGCGAGGTCGTCGGCCTTCAGGTGCGGCGCGCCCTCGATCGTCTCGTGCTCGTCGATGTAGGCGACGATCTCCTTGATCTGCTGCGGGGCGTAGCCGAGCTTCTCGAGCGCCATCGGCACGGTGCCGTTGACGATCTTCATCAGGCCGCCGCCAACCAGTTTCTTGTACTTGACGAGCGCGATGTCGGGCTCGACGCCCGTCGTGTCGCAATCCATCATGAAGCCGATGGTGCCGGTCGGCGCGAGCACGGTGGCCTGCGCGTTGCGGAAGCCGTACTGCTCGCCGACCTCGATGGCATCGTCCCAGGCGGCGCGCGCCGCCTCGAACAGATCCTTGGGCACGTTGGTGCGGTCGATGCCCTTGATCGCGGCGCGGTGCTTGCGCATGACGCGCAGGAACGGCTCGCGGTTCTTCTCGTAGCCCTCGAAGGGGCCGCCGTGGTCGCGCGCGATGCGCGCCGACTGGGCGTAGGCCTCGCCGGTCATCACCGCGGTGATGGCGGCGGCCATGTCGCGGCCGGCGTCGCTGTCGTACGGCAGGCCGCGCGACATCAGCAGCGCACCGAGGTTGGCGTAGCCGAGGCCGAGCGGGCGGTAGGCGATGCTGTTGCGCTCGATCGCCTTGGTCGGGTAGCTGGCGTTGTCGACGATGATCTCCTGCGCGGTGATCAGCGTGCGGCACGCGGCGCGGAAACCCTCGACGTCGAACTCGCCGTGCTCGTCGACGAACTTCATCAGGTTGATCGACGCCAGGTTGCACGCCGAGTCGTCGAGGAACATGTACTCCGAGCACGGGTTGCTCGCATTGATGCGGGCCGTGTTCGGGCAGGTGTGCCAGTCGTTGACCGTCGTGTCGAACTGCATGCCCGGGTCGCCGCAGATGTGCGTCGCCTCGGCGATCTGGTGCATCAGGTCGCGCGCCTTGTAGGTCGCCATCGGCGCCCCGTCGCGGACCGCACGCGTCGTCCAGTCCTTGTCGTCGAGCACCGCGCGCATGAAGTCGTCGGTCACGCGCACGCTGTTGTTGCTGTTCTGGAAGAAGACCGACGCGTACGCCGGGCCCGTGAACGAGCCGTCGTACCCCGCGTCGATGAGGGCCCAGGCCTTCTTCTCCTCCTCGACCTTGCAGTTGATGAACTCGACGATGTCGGGGTGCTCGGCGTTGAGGATCACCATCTTGGCGGCGCGGCGCGTCTTGCCGCCCGACTTGATGACGCCCGCGAACGCGTCGAAGCCCTTCATGAACGACACCGGCCCGGAGGCCGTGCCGCCACCCGCGAGCAGCTCCTGCGACGAGCGGATCGCCGACAGGTTCGAGCCCGTGCCGGACCCGTACTTGAAGAGCATCCCCTCGGTCTTGGCCAGGGTCAGGATCGACTCCATCGTGTCCTGCACGGCGTTGATGAAGCAGGCCGAGCACTGCGGATGGGGCTCGATGCCGCAGTTGAACCAGACCGGGCTGTTGAAGGCCGCCTTCTGGAACACGAGCAGGTGCTTCAGGTCGTCGCTGAAGGCCTGCAGGTCGTCCTCGCTGGCGAAGTACTTCTGCTTGCGGGCCCAGCCGGTGATCGTGTCGACGACGCGGCCGATCAGCTGACGCACCGAGCGCTCACGCTCCGGCGTGCCGATGGTGCCGCGGAAGTACTTGGAGACCACGATGTTGGTCGCCTGCTGCGACCACGACTTCGGAATCTCCACGTCGCGCTGCTCGAACACGACGTTGCCCTTCTCGTTGCCGATGACCGCCGAGCGGGTCTCCCACTCGATGGCATCGAACGGATCGATCCCGTCCTTCGTGAAGGTCCTCGGGAACTCCAGACCGGTGACCGGCCGTCCCTCAACGGGGGCAGTCGACGGGCTCAGGACGCTCTCGACCGACTGTGCAGACCCTGCCTGCATTCCTTCCTCCATGCAGCCGGCGCGGACCCGCCCCGGGTCGGCACCAGCGATATCTCTGTCTACGCCTCGGACCGAACACGTCGAACCGTCCCCACACCGCGGTCGATCACGCGCAAGCCCACCATCGTGAGGAGCATGCCCAGGGGCATGTCGGGCGCGGACATCGAACCAGTGTGGGAGGCGTGATCCGTCCTGCGGCGTAGCCTTCGAACACTTCGTTCGCAGGCCCGTCGCTCCGAGTGGCTGGGTGCTCTCGGGTGGAGCGGACTTCGGCGCTTCGGACAGCCACTATGCGCCGCGGCTCGAGGGTTGTCAACGGGAATTTACACCACATCTTGTGCCCGCTCGACTGACCACACCCAATATACAGGCGAGTGACCCAAACTCTCGCAACGCCTTCCAGTGCCGCCACTTACGGGCAGCCTGCCCTCCAGGTCGAGTTGGCAGGAGCTTTGCGCATGGCCGTTTTTCGACGAGCGCGCCACAGAGTGTGTGGCTGGGCGGAGCGGCAGACACAATCCCTTGTGGGTTGCGCCGCAACTGCCTATCGGAAGGAAGGGAGGAGCGGGAAGCCGGGTGCGTCCGGCCTCCCGCGGGGTGCTGCGGGTCTCAGGAGGAGTTGTGCTCCGTGCGGAGCGAGGTACCTTCCTCCATAGCAAACGGAATGCCGCGATGCGGAAGGCCGAAAGTGGCGGGCTTTCACCACTCCCACAGGCCCGTGGGTCGCCCGGCCACAGTCAACGGCTGACCAGATGTTGGCAATTGCTGCAACTAGCGGCTGAGCCCCTTGGCGAGCGTCTCGGCCTTGTCGGCCAGGTAGGAGGCCAGCACGAAGTTGCGCTCGGTGAGCGCCTGCTTGGCCTGCACCACGAAGCGCCGCGCCGTCTCGTGCTGCTGCCGCGCCTGCGCTCCGAGGGTCTTCTGGTCGACGCGGTCGAGCAGCCCCGACGCCCGGGCGAGCACTTCCTGCGTGCGGCGTTCCGCGTTGGACTCGTCGGCGGTCTGCGGCGTTCGCAGCAAGGGCGCGGGCGCGGCAGGGGGTTCGGGCGTCGCGACGGGCGCTGCCGCCTCCACGGCGCCCTCGGCCCTGGCCGGCTCGGCAGGCCGCGGGGACTCGGCTCGCGTCGACGATCCACGCGCGGTGCGCTGCGGACGCGCCGCCGGCGCGGGACGCTCCACCGTGGAGGCCTCGGTCGGGGCGACCGGCTCGGGCGGCGTGGAGATGACCCGCGGCGGGGCGGGCGGTACGTCGAGCGCCAGGTCCACGGGCGCGGCGGCTGGCCTGGGCCTGGCGCAGCCCGGCGCCACGGCCAGCACGCACGCCACCACGCCCCAGACGAGCGGGGCGAGATGGCAACGATGAGCACGGCCGGGCTGAAGCATCGGGATCCCCATCCTACGCGTGTGGCAGCCGCATGCGGAACGTCGAGCCTCGTCCGGGCGTCGACTCCACCTCGATCGTGCCGTCGTGCAGTTGCACCGTGCGGTACACCATCGAGAGGCCGATTCCACTCCCCTGCTCGCGGGTCGTGAAGTACAGGTCGAAGATGCGCCCGAGGTGCTCCGGCTTGATGCCGACGCCGGTGTCGGCGATCTCGATCTGCACCTGCTGCTCGTCGACGGGCCGGGCCCGCAGCGACAGCCGGCCTCCCGCCGGCATCGCGTCGATGGCATTGAGCGCGAGGTTGAGCAACGCCTGCCGCACCATCGCGCGATCGACCTGCACGGCCACCGCGTCGGTGCCCTCGACTTCGACGTCGATGCCCTGCTGACCGGCCTGCGGGCGCACGACGTCGACGATGTCCTGCAGCAGGGCGAGCACGCCGACCGGCTCGAGCTGCAGTTCCTCGGGCCGGCTGAAACGCAGGAAGCCCTGCACCACGTGGTCGAGCCGCCGGATCTCGTCGCCGATGATCGACACGTGACTCATCAAGGCCTCGGTCGGGGCGGGCTCCGTGGGCGGCGCCCCACCTGCCGCGACGGCAATCGGCGCCCGCCGCCCGAGCTTCTGGCGCAACAGCTCGAGGTGGATCGTCATCGCGTTCAGCGGGTTCTTCACCTCGTGCGCCACGCCGGCCAGCAGCCGGTTGAGCGAGGCCAGCTTCCTGGAGTACCGCAACATGGTCTGCAGCTGCGAGAGCGCGCCGACGTTGCGCGCCACCAGCATCACGCCGACCAGCCCGCGCGCCGGATCGGCGATCGGGTGCGCCATCAGCTGCTGCTGGCTTCGCCCCTCGCCGTGCGCGGCCGGCAGGTCTGCCATCTCGGGCCCGCGCGAGGCCCTCAGGCTGAGCGCCTGCTCGACAATCTGCCGACACGGATGCGACGCGGCGACGGTGGCGGCCAGCGCCTGTCCGGGCTCGATGGCCGGCAGCAGCGCCTTCATCGCGGCGTTGGCGAAGACGACCTCGCCGTGCGGGCCGACGATCGCCACCGCGTCCTCCAGTCGCTCGACCACCGACTCGGCGCGCCGCGCCTGTTCCACGAGCTGGGACCGGATCGTGGACACCGACTGGCTGAGCGCGTTGAAGGAGGTGCCGAGGTCCTTGAAGTCCTCGTCGGGCAGATCGAGGCGGACGTCCTCCTCACCCTGCCCGAGTCGGGCGATGCCGCTCTGCAGCACGTGGATGGGTCGCAGGAAGCGACGCGCCATCAGCCACGACACGGCCGTGGCGAGCACGATGGCGGCGGCGGCCACGGCGGCAATCGGCTTGAGCGCCTGCTTGAGCCCGGCCCAGATCAGGACCGTCGATACGCCGATGCGAATCGACCCGAACCGCTCGTCGCCGAGCAGCAGCGGCTGCGTGACCTCGTAGTTGCGCTGCTCCCACACGCCGCGCAACTGCGTGTACGGCCCGCCGGCGAGCAACTGCTCGAGCGAGGCCTGCGGCGGCACCAGCGTGCCCTCGAGGGTGGGCGAGCTGTGCACGAGCGCCTTGTCGTCGACGTCGGTGATCGTGGCGTAGGTGACGTTCTCGGCAAAGCCGATGGCCGACAGCAGGATCGCGCGCAGGCCGGCGTCGGCCTGCAGGTCGGCGGCGGCGGTCTCGCGGCTGCGCACGAGGGTGAATGCCCGCTGGTAGGTGGCGTTGGCGAGCATGCGCCCGCGCAGCTCGCTCTCGGCGAGCAGGGTGTGCGCCTGGGCCGCGAGGTAGACCAGGCTCAGCGCGATCACCGTCAGCGCGACGATGCACGTGACGCCGAGCGCCTGCCGTGTCTGGTAGCTCAGACGCATGCGTGTGAGGCGTCAGTCGGAGGCGCCGTCGCGCCCCCTCGCGCGATTGAGCTTGTTGTGCAGGGTCTTGAGGCTGATGCCGAGCAGCTCGGCGGCGCGCGTCTTGTTGAAGCCGGTGTGCGCGAGGGTGATCTCGATCAGGCGCATCTCGGCCTCGTCGACCGTGGTGCCGGGCGTGATCGTGATCTGGTGCTGCTCGGCCGCGCTGGCCGGCGGCATCGACAGCTCGGGCGGCAACTGCGCCGGCTCGATGAACTCGCCCGGCGAGAGGATCGTTGCGCGCTCGATGACGTTGCGGAGCTCGCGGATGTTGCCGGGCCAGTGGTACTGCTCGAGCAGCGCCATCGCGTCCTGCGATACGGCCTTGACGTGCTTGCCGTTGCGGCCGCTGAACTCGCCGATGAACGACTGCACCAGCAGCGGGATGTCCTCGCGCCGCTGCCGCAGCGGCGGCAGCTCGATCGAGAAGACGTTGAGGCGGTAGTACAGATCCTCGCGGAGCTTGCCGCGCTGCACGGCGTCGAGCGGGTTGACGTTGGTGGCGGCGATGATGCGGACGTCGACGTTCTGCTCGGTGCGACCGCCGAGCCGCCGGAAGGTGCGCTCCTGCAGCACGCGCAGCAGCTTGACCTGCGTGACCGGCACCATCTCCGCGATCTCGTCGAGGAACAGCGTGCCGCGATGGGCGAGCTCGAAGCAGCCGAGGCGACGCTCGACCGCGCCGGTGAACGCGCCCTTCTCATGGCCGAAGATCTCGCTCTCGAGGAGCGTCTCGGGAATGGCCGCGCAGTTGATCGCGATGTAGGGCTGGTGCACGCGATCGCTGAGCTGGTGGATCGTCTGCGCCACCAGCTCCTTGCCCGTGCCCGACTCGCCCCAGATGAGGACCGACGCGCCGGTCGGCGCGGCCTGCTCGATGGTGCGATACAGCTTCCGGATCGCCGGCGTGTTGCCGATGATGCGCCCGAAGCTGCCCTTGTCGCGCAGCTGTCGGCGCAGGACCCGCACCTCGCGGCGGGTCTCCTGCCGCTCGACGGCCTTGGCCAGCAGGATCTGGAGGCGATGTGGATCGACCGGCTTGGTGAGGTAGTCGTACGCGCCGTCGCGAATCGCCTCGACGGCGGTCTCGACCGTGCCCTGCGCGGTGAGGATCACCACGCACAGATCGGTGAGCTGGTCCTGCAGCGCGCGCAGCAGGCCGAGACCATCCAGCCGCGGCATCACCAGATCGGTGAGCACGATGCCGGGCCGGAACGTCGTGATCTTCTGCAGCGCCTCCTCGCCGTCGGAGGCATCCTCTGCCACGTAGCCCCAGGCCCGAATCAGCTCGGTCAGGCCGATGCGCGCGGCGCGGTCGTCCTCGACGACGAGGACGCGTTCGCCGGCCGGCAGGTCCTGCGTGGCATCGGGCTGGCTGGAGGGTTCGATCGCACTGGACACACGGCATCCTTTCGAAAAAGCCGAGGTGGCAACACGGCGCGTTTCCACAGCGTAACATCTACATGGTGAGCAACCCGGACACGCTCGACGCCGCGCCTCAGCCTTACGACGGCCCCGAGCCTGTGACGGTCGAGGTGGCTCCGGAGCCGTCACCGCTGCCACGCGCCCCCGTGCAATCGTTGCTGGAGGTCGTGCTGTGCTCGGGTTTCCCGACGCAGTTGCTGATCGGTGGCCTGCTGCTCCTGCTGGGCCTGCGCATCACGCCCGGCGCCGCCCTCCCCTACCACTTCATCGTCGCCGTCTCGCTGATCGACACCGTCGTGCTGGTTGGGCTGGTGATCCTGTTCCTGCGGGCACGCGGCGAGGACCCGCGCGCCGTGCTGCTCGGCCACGTCCCCGTGTGGCCCGAGGTGCGACGGGGCGTGCTGTACCTCCCGCTGGTGTTCGCGCTGGTCATCGCGCTCGGGGGGCTGATTCGCACGCTCATGCCCTGGCTGCACGACGTGCCGGAGAACCCGCTGCAGATGATGCTGACCTCGCCGATGCGCGTGGTGACCTTCGCGCTGGTGGTGGTGCTGGCCGGCGGGGTGCGGGAGGAGGTGCAGCGCGCCTTCATCCTGCACCGGTTCGATCAGGACCTCGGCGGGGTGGTGCTCGGCCTGGTGCTCTTCAGCGTGGCGTTCGGCGCCGGCCATTTCGGCCAGGGCAGCGACGCTGCGGTCATCACCGGCGTGCTCGGCCTGCTGTGGGGCATCATCACGCTGGCGCGCCGCAGCCTGATCGCCTCGGCGGTCTCGCACGCCCTCTTCAACCTCGTACAGGTGGGGCTGTATCAGTACGCCTCACGGCACGGGCTGCTGCCGCCGACCTAGGGCCGGGCAGCCCGGCCTGCGGTCGTCACGGCAATCGCTCCACCTTCCACTCGCCCACGACCACGCCCAGGACGCGCGCGTCGCCGGGCGCCTGCCAGGTCGGCGTGACGCGCATCTGCAGGCTGTGCCAGCGGCGCTGCGTGCCAGCGAGGAATCGGTAGTCGAGGGTCACCCACGGCCCGGGCGGCAGTCGAACGCGATCGGCCGGCCGGCCGTCGATCGTCACCTCGACGTGCTGCGTCGCCGACGACAGGTTGCGCACGGGAATCGTGATGCGATGCGCGTCGGCCGGCACGTAGAAGACCGACTCGCCAGTGCTCCATCGGTAGGTCTCGCCGCGGGCGCCGATCTGGTCTTCGTGGAGACCCTCGTTGGCCGGGAGCGCCACCGGCGGCGGCGGGCCGGCTATCCAGCCGGTGCGCACCGGGACGGACGCGAAGGCCACCACGATCAACGAAAGGGCGATGGCCCGCCACGCCCGCGGCAGCGCCGGCGCACCGAGCGTCGCGACGCTGGCGCAGATCGTGAACACGACGACGTCCTCGCGCAGCAGGATGCGATCGCCGGTGAGCATGGTGAGCGCGTACCCGGCCAGCCCGCCGAGCACGCCGACGACCGGCCACGACTGCCGATCGCGGGGCACCAGGTTGCCTGGCGCGAAGGCAGCGATCGCGATGGCCGCCAGCATGCACAGGAAGGCCGCCACGCCGAGCAGGCCGAGTTCGCTGGCGACCAGCAGATAGGTGTTGTGCGGGGAGAGCTTGGCGTCATGTGGCAGCGAGTCGATGCCAAGCCGCGCCCGGACCACCTCGAACTCGAGGGGCGACCTGCCGAGCCCGATCCCCACCCACGGGTGCGCGCGGACCATGTCGCGGGCGACCTGCCAGACCGCCAGCCGTCCCTTGGCAATTGCGTCGGGAGGCTGGCGCAGGTTGAACGTGAACAACCAGGTGTGCAGGTACGAGGTCTGCTGCTCGTGCCTGACGTTGAGCACCGTACCGGCGACCACGAGGGCGATCAGGACCGCCCCGAGCAGGCCGACGGCTCGGCGCACGAAGCCACGCGCGTGTTCGCGCACCAGACGCGAGGCATCGACCGCGTCGAGCCCGAGGCGTCCTGCCAGTCCGATCGCCACCAGGAGGCCGGCAGCCAGCGCGAGCAGGCCCGTCCGCCCGGCGGTCATCACCGTGGCGGCGACGGTGAGGGCGAGCGCGCTGCCCCAGGCGAGGCGCCAGCGGCCGGAGGCCCGCAGTGCGAGCCCGGCAATCACGGGCGCCACCAGGGCGTAGAACGCGGCCAGCGCATTGGGGTCGTTGTAGGTGGCGTTGATCCGGATGATCCCGGCGTCGAACACCCGCCAGGCCTGCTGCAGCCCCAGTCCCGTGTGGGCCTGGTACATGCCGAAGAGAGCCGTGAGCACGGCGGCGACACCGGCACCGGCCAGGACGCGATCCCGCGTGTCGCGCGTGATCGCCCAGCCGACCATCAGGCCGCACAGCAGTCCGTCGACCAGGACCGTCCATGCCAGCATCGGTCCGGCCTGGTCGGCGAGATCGGGCTGGAAGATGTAGGCCGGCACCTGCGCGCGCAAATCACGTGCGACGCGCCCGACGTCGAAGCCCCGCCAGGGCTCGGGCGTGAGCAGGACGAGCGCGGAAGCGGTGGCCACGGCGAGCAGCACGAGCCAGCCCGCCGGCAACGCGCTGCCTTCGCCGCTGCGTCCCGCGACGAGGCGCCGCGACAGCCACGGCACCGCCTGCGACGCCACCAGCAGGTGCTCGATGCCTTCCGGCGTGCCTGGCACCAGCGACGGCCAGATCGGCAGGAGCGGCACCAGGACGATCAGCAGCACCGGTGACCACCGGGGACGCACCACGGCCATCAGGGTGCTCGCCAGCAGGGCGAGTCGGCACCACGGGGGCACCAGTGGCGAGGTGACCGCCGCCCACGTGGGACCGACCAGCAGGCCGGCCAGCAGGATCAGCAGTCCTGCGCGCCTGGCCAGTTCGGGGACCAGCCGCCCGCCCTGTCGTGTCGCCTCGGGCGGCGCGACCGCGGCCGATCCGTTCACCGCGGCCCCGCGATCTGCACGGAGGTACGCCCGCGGATGCCATCGAGCCAGTCGGACACGAGCGCCGATCGGCGAGCCTGCACGAGCCGACGCCGCGCCGCGGCGAGTTGCTCCGCCGTGGGACTTCCGCCGTCGCGAGCGGCCTCCTGGCCGACCTCCGCGTCGGTGGGCTGGGCCGCCGCCGTGAATCGCTGGTCCACGTACACGTCGATGCGCAGGTCGTCGCTGACCCACTGGCGCGCTCGTGCCTCGGTGAGCCCGAGCCCCCGGAGCTGCCGCGCCCAGGGACCGTCGCCGCCGGCCCGCTGCCGTGCTCTCCCGAGCCGCTCGTCCACGGCTGCGGCGATGGGCTCGGCGACGCCGAGGCGATCGACCTCGATGTGCATCAGCTCGCGCGCGATGAGGCGCTCGACGCCATCGGCCGGCGTCCCCGTGGCGGGAATCGACCCGAGCAGGCGCGCGACCTCGACGTCGCGCCAGGTCAGCGCCTGCTCACCGACGACGGCCACGAGCCGGTCGACGAGGACGGCCTGTCGGGCCAGCAGTGGCGAGGCCCCGCCGGGAAGCGCCAACACGACCAGATATACTGTCGCGGCCGCCCGGCGGCGCCACGCCTGCATGAGACTGACCGTCGTCATTCCTGTCTACAACGAGGTGCACACGCTGCTGCACCTGATCGAACGGGTGCAGGCCGTGGCCGTGGAGAAGGACATCGTGCTGGTCGACGACTGCTCGACCGACGGCACGCGGGACCTGCTGCGCGGGACGACCTTTCCTCCCAACGTCCGCGTGTTGTACCACGAACGCAACCAGGGCAAGGGCGCCGCCCTGCGGACGGGCTTCACGGCCGCGACCGGCGACGTGGTGATCATCCAGGATGCGGACCTCGAGTACGACCCCGAGGAGTACCCGAAGCTGCTGAAGCCGATTGCCGAAGGCAAGGCGGACGTGGTGTTCGGCTCGCGCTTCGCCGGCGGCGAGACCCACCGGGTGCTGTACTTCTGGCACTCGCTCGGCAACAAGTTCCTGACCCTCTGCTCCAACGCCTTCACGAACCTCAATCTCACCGACATGGAGACCTGCTACAAGGTCTTCCGCCGCGAGGTCCTGCAGCAGATCACCGTCGAGGAGAACCGCTTCGGGTTCGAGCCGGAGATCACGGCCAAGGTGGCCAAGCTCCGCGTGCGCATCTACGAAGTCGGCATCTCGTACTCCGGTCGCACGTACGAGGAAGGCAAGAAGATCGGCTGGCGCGACGGCGTCCGCGCGCTGTGGTGCATCGTCAAGTACAACTGGCTGCGCTGAACGGCGACTCCTGAGCCCTGAGTCCTGAGCCTTGAGCCCTCCTAGAATGCCTGTCCCACCGTGATGTGCAGCGCGGTGCGGCCCTCGCGCGTGCCGTTGGCGAACGTCAGGCGATCGAGCTTGAAGCCGAGATCGACGCGGATGGGCCCGATCGGCGAGAGGTAACGCACGCCGAAGCCGGCGGCGCCGCGAATCTCGGTGATGTCGAGGTTGGAGACGCGCAGGAAGACGTTGCCGGCATCGACGAAGGCGGCCGCGATGAGCCCGCGCCAGACCGGGACGCGCACCTCGCTGTTGAAGATCAGCAGTGCGTTGCCGCCGGTCGGCAAGCCGTTGCGATCGAGCGTCGCCGGCTCGCCGAGCCGGTCCTGCGCGAAGCCGCGGACCGTGTTGTCGCCGCCGGCGAAGAAGCGCTCCGCCGCCGGCAGGTCCGTCACGGTGTCCACCAACGGCTGGCCGTCCGGCCCGACCAGCGGCTGGCCGTCGTCACCGAGGCGCACGACGTCACGCGGCAGGCCGCGCGCGAGTCCGAGGCGTGCCCCGCCGGCGACGACAATCCGTCGCGCCCCGGGAAGGCGTCTGTAGACGAAGCCCTGGAGCAGCGACTTGGCGAACCCCACCTCCGAGCCGATGGCGCGCCCGGCCAGTTCGCCGTCGACGGCCACGAACGTCCCCCGCCCCGGGTCGAGCGGGTCGTCGCGCGTGTCGCGGATGACCGAGTTGGTCACCGAGGAGATGCGGACCTGCGGGAAGAGGCGGTCGACGTTCAACTGGTCGTCGGCGGCGATGCGAGCGTCGTACAACTCGGTACGGCCGACGCCATAGCGGGCGACGAAGGTCGTGTGCTCGCCGAACAGGCGTGACCAGTCGACGCGCGCCTGCTGGCGGCGAAAGCTGAAGCTCGATCTGATGGCCTGTTCGACGAAGGCCGTGACGTCGAGGTTGGCCGAGTCGAGGAACGCCCGCGGCTCTCGCCACGTGCCGAGCACGCGGTACTCGTTGAGCGCGAGGCCGGTCCCGTCGCGCTCGGGATCGCCGGGATAGTCGCGCGGCCTGACGCTGGCGCGCATGAAGAAGTTGAGCGTGCGGTTCTTGCCCCAGAGGTTGCGCCGCCCGGCCTCGACGAAGCCACGGGCCGCGAACTCGAAGTCTTCCTCGACCGCACCGGTGTCACTCACGGTGCGCAGCCGCTGTCCGCCCTGCAACCCGGCGCCGTACCCGACGGTCGTCACGGGCGCTTCCTCCACCGTGACGATCACGTCGTGGGCGTCGACGTCCGACTGGCCGACGTCGACGATGCGCACGCTGCGGAACAGGCCGAGGGCGGTCAGCCGGCGCTGGCTCTCGAACACGCGCGCGAGGCCGTAGGGTTGTCCGCGCTCGATCCGCAGCTCGCGCCTGATCGTGTCCTCGCTGGTCCGGACGTTGCCCACCACGAGGATGCGGTCGACGATCGTCTGGCGGCCCTCGACGAGCGCGAACGTCACCGCGATCTGGCCCGGGGTGGCGGCGGTCTCGAGCCGCGCCTCGATCTGCGCCTGGCGGTACCCCTCGTCGAGGTACCGTCGCAGGACGGCCTCGCGACTGGCCAGCACCGCCGACGACGAGAACGCCTGTCCGGGTCCGATGGTCAGCACCGAGCGGAGGGCGCCCTCGTCGAGGGCCCTGACGCCCTCGAAGGCGATGCGCGACACGGTGGCGCGCGTCCCCTCGGCGACGCGCAGCCGGATCTCGAGCGCGCCCGGCACGTCGGAGGACAGCGACGGCGCACTGACGTCGACGAGCGCCTGCTCGACGCGCGCCGCAGGGAAGCCGCTGTTCTGGTACAGCTGCGTGATCGAGGCGATGCCTGCCGCGAGCGCCGAGGGCGCGAACGGCTGGCCTTCCTTGATGTCGATGCGCTGTCGCAGCACCGGCACGGGCAGCGCCTGTGCGCCGCCGATGACGACGGCCTGGACGCGATAGACCCGCCCGCGCGCGATCGTGAACACCACGTCGAGGCCGCCCTCGGTCTGGCGGCGCAAGTAGGTGACGCGCGCGCGCCAGTATCCCCGCTCCTGCAGCCAGGTGGCGATGCGGGCGCGGGAGTCCTCGAGCAGGTCCTCGTCGACACTCGCCTCCTCGCGCACCGGCACGAGCTCGCGCCGCGCCGACTCGGGCAGTTGGTCGCCCTCGAAGGTGAGGGTGACCAGCGGCCCGCGCGCGACGTCGAGCGTCACGTCGATGGTCGTCGGGTCCTGACCCGGCACCGGGGTGGTCCGCACCACGGCCTCGTAGTAGCCGGCACCGCGCAGGCGCTCCGTGTAGCGCTGCACGCGACGGTCGATCTCGTCGCGGTCGTAGGGGGTGCCGGCGGCCAGGCCGATGGCGGCGCGGGCCTCGGCCTGCGCGGCGGCAGGCAGCCCGGTCACGGTGACGCGCCCGATCTCCCAACGAGGGCCGGGATCGCCGGTGATCACCAGCGTCACGACGTCGCGCCGGTCGGTGGCTTCGAGGCGCGTGGCCAGTTGCGGACGCAGGTACCCCCGCCCTCCCAGGACGTCCTGCGCGGCGGCCACCGCGTCGGGTGCCGACGCGGCCGGGGCGGACGTGCCGAGGCGCTCGCGGGCCGCCCGGGTGATCGCGCCGCCGAAGGGCTTCAGCGCGCCGTCGACGCGCACCTCGCCGATGCGCTGCGCGGACGTCAGCTCCAGGCGCACGACGACGCCATCGGGCGCGGGGTCGGCGAGCACGTCGATGGCCGCGAACCGGCGCAGGTGCGTCAGGTGCTCGATCGACGAGCGCACCTGCGCGGGGTCGAGCGGCTGCCCCACCACGATGTCGAGCAGCGGCGGCAGGTCCGGGTCGGCAGCCGGCAGGCCGTCGAGCAGAATCCGCACGCCGGTCACGCGCCGCCCCTGCACGTCGGTGGCCGTGATCGCCGTGGCCGGCGCCTGCGACCGGGCCGGCCCCGCGTGGCCGAGGGCCAGCAGCACGACGAGTGCGGCCAGGGAGCGACGCATCAGAAGACGTGACGCACCCGCACGTCGATCGCGTAGGTCTGGTCCTCGTTCTGCGACACGATCCAGGACAGCCGGTCACTCTGCGTGAACTCGAGGAGGATCAGCTGGTCGCGCTGCTCGGAGGTCAGCAGCTGCGCGAAGGTGAGGTACAGGCGCTCGCTGATGCGCTTGCCGATGGTGAGGCGCGCGCCCGGGCTGAGGCGCGACGACTGCTGGCCGAAGTTGGCGAGCGACGGGGTGATCTGCACCGAGTCGACGCCGAGGGCCTGCTCGGCGACGCGGCTCACGTTGGCCGAGATCGGACTCGCGAGCAGCCGTGCCGCCCGCGCGGCGATGAGATCCTGCTCGGTCTGGTTGGGCGCCCGCAGGGCCCGCAGTTCCGCGTTCACCGGGTCGCGGACGTCACCGAACAGGAGCGCCATGATGTCGACCGCGTTGAGCGGGGGATCGGAGGACAGGTCGAAGACGAAGCGGTCGGGCGTGCCCGACACCCGGAAGGTGACGTTGTAGATCTGCCCGGGCACCTGCGCGCGCGTCTCGGCCTCGATGTCGAAGAACGGCTCGATGCGTGTCGGGTTCGAGAAATCGATCACGCCACGCCGCACGTTGTAGCGCTTGCCCTCGAAGAACACCTCGCCGCGCTCGACCTCCGCGCGGCCGAACAGCTGCGGCCGGTCGTACGTGCCCCGCAGCGTCAGGTCGGCGCTCGACACGAGCCGCGCGGTGTTGTTCTCGATGCGCAGCGTCGAGGGCGCCTCGACGCGCAGGTCGAACTTGAGGGGATAGCTCGACTCGGCCGCCGCCGGCCCGGCGGCCAGGCCACCGGCGGCGAGCCCGAACACGCCGGTGCCACTCGTGTCGATGCTGCGGGTGAGCACGGCATCACGGACCCGCACCGCGCCGCTCAGGGTCGGCAGCGACAAAGGCCCGCGCAGCGTCAGCGACACGTCGACGATGGACCGGAACCCCTCGGGGTACCGGATGCGCATCTCGTAGCCGGTGGCCGTCACGTTGAACTCGCTGGGCGTGAGGCCCCTGAACGTCACGCCGCCGCCGAAGCGCACCGGACCGCCACCGAGGCGCGCGGTGACCCCCTCGAGCGAGGCGCCGCCGGTGTCGAACCGGACCGTGCCGTTGATCGACTCGAGCGAGTGCGGCAGGCCGCCGTAGCGGAGCCGGCCGTCGGCGATGAGCGCCGACCCGCTGACCACCGGCGATCGCCAGGAACCGCTGATCTCGGCCGACACCTCGGCGGCGCCCGACGCCCGCACGTCCTGCAGCGCGCCCTGCAGGAGCCCGAGGTTGGCATCTCCGAGGAGGCGGATGCTCATGCGCTCGGTGCCCATTTGCACGTCGCCGACGACGTCCAGGCGCGTGCCCTCGCCGACCAGGCGCATCCGCTCGATCGAGAGCCGGTCCTGGCCGAGCGCCAGGCGCAGCGGGCCGTCGTTGCGGATGGCGTAGTCGATGAACCGGACGCGCAGGCTGTCGACGCGCAGGTCACCGCGCAGGCGCGAGGAATCGTTCAAGGGCCCGACCAGGCGCAACTGGCCCGACCCGACCATCGAGGTGAAGGGCGAGAACGTCGGGCTGTAGACGCGGACGTAGGGATCGAGCGACGTGTTGGCGAACGTCAGCGTGATGTCGCTGTCGGCATCGTCGTCGAACGGCATGCGGCCGGTGCCCGAGACGGCCAGGCGTGACGATGCCATCTCGAGCGCGTCGATGTACATCTGCCGGTCACGGATGGACAGCTGCGAGGTGACCTGCCCGATGCCCTCGTCGCCGACATAGAGGTCGTCGATCGCGGCGCGCACGTCGTAGCGCGGCGCCTGGAAGGTCGCGTCGCCCTCGGCCGTCAACCGCAGCTGCCCGGTGAGCGGCACGCCCTCCCAGGTCAGCGCACGGACGCTGGACACCGGGATGCCCCGCCCGTCCACCTTGAAGCGGTACGTGCCCGCCCACGCGACGTACGCGCCGCCGTTGACGTGGCCGCCCGCCTTGGTGATGACGATGTCGTCGAGGAACACGCCGAGGCCGTCGAAGCGGAGCACCGACGTGATGGTGTCGAACGGCTCGTCGTAGGCCACCCCGCGCTCGATGCGCAGCCGCCCGAAGCCGTGCAGCGCGCGGTAATCGCCCTGCAACTGGTAGTCGCCCGAGACGGGGCCGTCGATCGGATAGTCGTCGAGCACGAAGGCGTGTCGCAGGTCCTCGAGCGGCCAGTCGGTCATCGCGATCCGGGCCCGCATCTCCTCGCCGCCGTCCTTGCGCGGGAAGCCGAGCGAGAAGCGACCGGCCACCCGCATCCGAGCGCCGCCCTTGACGAGCTCGGCGTCGGCGATGTCGACGTAGCTGTTCTCGACGACGAGCGCGGTGCGCGCGGTGCCCCAGTCGACGTCCCATGCCCGCAGGTCGCGCCCGCTGAAGTCGCCGGCCACGCGCGGCGCCTTGAACCTGCCGGTCAGCCGGCCGTCGAACACGCCCGACCCGCCGACCGCCACCGGGCGGGTGCGCGCCCCTGCCGCCGTCATGATGCCGGCCAGCAGCCTGTCGCTCTGCTGCCAGTCGCGACTCGTGACGTGGAACGCGATGTCGGAGTCGTCGCCCTGCGCCGTGCGGCCACTGAACTCGATGTAGGTGTCCGGCGTCGCGGCGTAGCTGCGCGCCACCGTGATCAGCGAGCCCTGATAGGCGTACTTCAGTTCCGCGGTGACCGGCACGCGGCCGAGTGGCGCATCCCGATCGAGCGCGGCGGGCGGCCGCACCGCGGGCGCGCCCAGGTCGACGAGTTCGCGGCCCTGCATGCGCTGGCCATCGGGAGCGGTGACCACCATCTCGCCGTCGCCGGTGCGCTGGTCGAAGTGCCCCGACGGGAAGTCCAGCAGGTGGCGGCCCTCGGCGCGGCCGGCGACGGCCATGCCCTCGAGCCCGACGACGCGGGAGACCTGCTCGACGTCGACGTCCTTGTAGCGCGCGTCGAGCCGCTGGTGCGCCGGGACGGGCGCGCCGAGCGGCGCGTAGCGGTAGTTGATGTCGAGCTGCCCGCCGGCGAACCGCATGCGCGACTGCAGCACCTCGAAGCGGTCCTTCTCCCAGATGAGGGAACCGGCCACGTCGTCGAAGTCGAAGAGGGTGAGGCGGGTGCGCGGGCTCTGGAACGTGCCGGTCAACCGGCGGAGGCCCTTGCCGAGGGCGAATCGCCCCTGGAACCGGCCCGTGCCCGTGAGCGCGAAGTCCCGGCCCGGGAAGAAGAGCGCCTTCATGCGCGAGAAGTCGATCGTCGAGCGATCGATGTCGTACACCTGCTCGGGCCAGTTCGACAGGTTCACCAACCCGCGGATCTGCGACGTCGAGCCGTCGCCCTGCAGCTCGATGCGAGGCAGGCTCACCTTGCCGCCGTCGATCACGAACGAGGTCTGCATGTGCGCCCACATCGGCGCGAACTTCATGATCGAGATCACCCCGTCGTGGAACGTCGCGGTGCCACGGTAACGGTCGCTCTTGGCGATCGTGATCTCGAGGTTGCGCGCGTCGGCGCTCCACGGCGTGCCGTGGTCGACGAAGTACACGCGTCCCCTGGTGCCGGTGAACCGGCGCAGCGTCGTGACGAAGCGCTTCGGCCCGTCGGACCGCGGGAGCGTCAGTTTCGGGAAGTTGTGCCGGCCGCCGGCGAACTGCTCGATGTTCATCGTCCAGTCGCGCATCGTCACGTCCTGGATGACGAGTTCACCGCGGACGATGGACCACCACGGCATGGCGATGGTGATGCGCTCGGCGGTGAAGAAGGGCGCGTCGGCCGGCGTGAGGCCGGCGATGCGCAGCCGATCGACGACGAACTCGCCGCGCAGGAGGCGGACCGAGAGGCCGCCGATCGACAGCGGGCGCTGAAGCCGCTTGCTTCCCTCGAGCTCGGCGTACTCGCGCAGGCCCGGACCGAGATCGATGGCGAGCAGCGAGACCACCGCGGCGGCGACCGTCGCGACCAGCAGCGCGGAGGCGCGCTTGCTCAGGTGCCACACGAAGCGGCGCTTGCGGCCGCGCTCGCGCGGCGGGCGCGATTGCGGCGCCGGGTCCGGCGCCGGAGTGGCGTCGGGGGGGCCGGCCGGGGTGGGCTCGTCGGCCACGCTCACTCCACGACCACGAGCGGGCGCCCGGCCTCGACCGACTCGCCGGCCCGCACGAGGACCTCGCGCACCATGCCTGCCCGGCCTGCCGAGAGCGCGTTCTCCATCTTCATGGCCTCGATGACCACGAGGGGCTGGCGAGCCTCGACGAGATCGCCGACCGCGACCGGCACGCGCAGGACCTTGCCGGGCATCGGCGCGACGAGGCGCAGTGGCCCGCCGGCCGCGGCGCCGCTGCCGGCGGACCGACGAGCGCGGGTCGACGCCAGGGCGGGCAGTCGCCGGCCGTCCACGTGCACCAGGCGCTCGCCCGGCTGCGCGCCGCCCTCGACGACCATGTCGAGCATCGCGCCGTCGGGCAGGCGCAGGCTGAGTCGTCCATGTCCCAGATCACGGACGTCGCAGGACAGCGCGCGGCCGTCGAGGTGCAGGTCGAGCGTGCCGGCGTTGGCGCCGGCAACGATGGTGACCTCGCTGACCTGCCCGTCGAGCTCGATGTGAAGGCGCATGCCCACCGGGCAATTCTACTTTCTGAGGGCGGCCTGCCTGGCCGCGGCAGCCCAGCCGCCGCGTGTCGAGCTGCGCGGCTGGGCCGCCGCGGCGGCAGGCCGCTGGCTGGCAAGGAACGCCGAGGCGGCCACGGCCAGCACCGCGGCCTCGCGGTGGCCGTCGCCGGCGGGCGCGAACGGCTCGCCGGCACGCCGCTCCAGCTCGGTGTCGAGCATCGTGGTGTCGAGCTCGCCGCGCACGAACGAGGGCTGCTCCAGCATCCAGCGGAAGAAGGGCAGCGTGGTCGGGATGCCGCCCACGTGGTACTCCGACAGGGCCCGCAGCATGCGCGTCCGCGCCTGCTCGCGGTCGGCGCCCCAGGCCACGAGCTTGGAAATCATCGAGTCGTAGTGGATGGGCACCTCGAACCCGACGTCGACGCCGCCGTCGTCGCGGATGCCCGGCCCGCCGGGGACGTGCAGCGAGGTGATGCGACCGGGCCGCGGCATGAAGCGCTGGTCGGGATCCTCGGCGTAGACCCGGCACTCGATGGCGTGGCCGCGCGGCACGAGTGCCTGCTCGGGCGGGACCGTGAGGCGCTCGCCGCGGGCGATGCGGATCTGCCACTGCACCAGGTCCACGCCCGTGACCATCTCGGTGACCGGGTGCTCCACCTGCAGCCGCGTGTTCATCTCGAGGAAGTAGAACCGGTCCTCGGCATCGACGAGGAACTCGATCGTCCCGGCGTTGGTGTAGCCGACGGTGCGCGCGACCGAGGCCGCCGCCTCGGCCATGCGTGCGCGCAGCTCGACACTCATGCGCGGCGCGGGCGACTCCTCGATCACCTTCTGGTGGCGCCGCTGCACCGAGCACTCGCGCTCGACGAACGGCAGGACCGTGCCGTGCTGGTCGGCGAGCAGCTGGATCTCGACGTGCCGGGGGCGCAGGAGGCGGCGCTCGAAGTACACCGCCGCGTCGCCGAACGCGCCGAGGGCCTCCGACCGCGCGGTGTGCACGGCGTCGACGAGCGCCGCCGCGCTGCGCACCTCGCGCATGCCCTTGCCGCCGCCGCCGGCCACCGCCTTGACCATCAGCGGGTAGCCGACCGCGTCGGCGAGCCGTTGGACCTCGGCGTCGGGAACGTCGGCCAGCACGGGCGTCTGCGTGCCCGGCACGACCGGTGCGCCGGCGGCGATGGCCGCATCGCGGGCGGCGGTCTTGCTGCCCATGCGGGCGATGACGGCCGGCGTCGGGCCGATGAACGTCAGCCCGGCGTCGACGCAGGCCTGCGCGAAGTCCTCGTTCTCGGCCAGGAACCCGTAGCCGGGATGCACGGCGTCGGTGCCGCTCGCCTTCGCGATGGCGATCAGCTTGTCGATGCGGAGGTAGGTCTCGCCGGGCGCATTGCCCTGCAACGGGAACGCGCGATCGGCATAGCGCACGTGCCGCGCCTCGCGATCGACCTCGGAGTACACGGCGACCGTGCCGATGCCCATCTCGCGACAGGCCCGCATCACGCGGACGGCGATCTCGCCACGGTTGGCGATCAGGATGGTCTTCATCGGTCGGCCTTCGTCACTGGGCCTTCCGCCTTCGCCAAGGCTTCGGCGGACAAGTCGTCATTGCAGACTCGCCGATGGGCGCCTCTGGCGCGCGGCGAGTTCGGCCGTCGGCCTTCGAAGCCGGCCTGCGCGGCGGCAATGGCCTTCGACATTCCCGGCATTCGCGGCATCGCGGCAGCTCTCGCTGTGGGCGCGCGTCGCGCGCTCACAGCGGAATGTTCCCGTGCTTCTTCGGCGGCATCGTCTCGCGCTTGCCGTGCAGGCGCTCGAGCGCGCGACAGATGCGCATCCGCGTGGTGCGCGGGGCGATGACCTCGTCGAGGAAGCCGCGCGTCGCCGCGACGTACGGATTGGCGAACGCCTCGCGGAACTCCTCCACGCGCGCCGCCCGTGCCGCCACCGGGTCGGCAGCCGTCTCGATCTCGCGCTTGTAGAGGATGTTGACGGCGCCCTCGGGACCCATCACGGCGAGTTCCGCCGTCGGCCAGGCGAGGTTGACGTCGGTGCGCAGGTGCTTGCTCGACATCACGCAGTACGCGCCGCCGTAGGCCTTGCGGGTCACCACCGTGATCTTCGGGACGGTGGCCTCGGCGTAGGCGTAGAGCAGCTTCGCGCCGTGCCTGATGATGCCGCCGAACTCCTGCACGGTGCCGGGCAGGAACCCGGGCACGTCCT
Organism: Luteitalea sp. TBR-22; assembly: GCF_016865485.1. NCBI lineage: Bacteria > Pseudomonadati > Acidobacteriota > Vicinamibacteria > Vicinamibacterales > Vicinamibacteraceae > Luteitalea > Luteitalea sp. TBR-22. Next base: position 5,322,269 of record NZ_AP024452.1, read on the forward strand.
CGAAGGTCACCAGCGGGATGTTGAAGGCGTCGCAGAAGCGCACGAAGCGCGCGCCCTTCACCGAGGCGTCGATGTCGAGGACGCCGGCCAGGTGGGCCGGCTGGTTGGCGACGATGCCGACCGGGCGGCCGCCCATGCGCGCGAAGCCGACGACGAGGTTCCTGGCGAAGTGCTGCTGCACTTCGAGGAACACCCCCTCGTCGACGATCGCGCCGATCACCTCGTGCATGTCGTAGGGCTGCATCGCCGAGGCCGGCACGATGGTGTCGAGCTCGGGCGCCTCGCGATCGCTCGGATCGGTGGTCGGGGCGACCGGCGGGTCGTCGACGTTGTTGGACGGCAGGTACGACAGCAGGTCGCGCACCAGCGCGAGGGCCGCGTCGTCGTCGGCCACCGCGAAGTGGGCGACGCCGCTGCGCGCGTTGTGGGTCATGGCGCCACCGAGTTCCTCCTTGGTGACGTCCTCGTGGGTGACCGTCCGGATGACGTCGGGCCCGGTCACGAACATGTAGCTCGTGGCCTCGGTCATCACGGTGAAGTCGGTGATCGCCGGCGAGTAGACGGCGCCGCCGGCGCAGGGCCCGAGGATGGCCGAGATCTGCGGCACCACGCCCGAGGCGAGCGTGTTGCGCAGGAAGATGTCGGCGTACCCGGCCAGCGACGCCACCCCTTCCTGGATGCGGGCGCCGCCCGAGTCGTTGAGGCCGACGATGGGGGCACCCACCTTCACGGCCTGATCCATGATCTTGCAGATCTTGGCGGCGTTGGTCTCCGACAGCGACCCGCCGAAGACCGTGAAGTCCTGCGCGAAGGCGTACACCACGCGCCCGTCCACGCACCCGCTGCCGCAGACCACGCCGTCGCCGGGGATCTGCTGCGCTTCCATCCCGAAATCGCGGCAGCGATGGACGACGAGCTTGTCGACTTCCTCGAACGTGCCGGGGTCGAAGAGGCGCTCGATGCGCTCGCGGGCGGTGAGCTTGCCCGCCGCGTGCTGGCGGGCGATGCGATCGGCGCCGCCGCCGAGCTCGGCGCGGTGCTCGAGCTCGGCGAAGCGCGCGGACGGGCTCTGGTGGGCCATGGGCTACTTCTGCTGCGCTTTCTCCCAGTCCTTCAGGAACCGCTCGAGGCCGATGTCGGTGAGCGGGTGCTTGAAGAGCGCCTCGATGACCGCGGGCGGGCAGGTGCAGATGTCGGCGCCGAGCTTGGCGGCCTCGATGATGTGCAGCGGCCCGCGGGTGCTCGCCACGAGCACCTGCGTGGTGAACTCGTAGTTGTCGTAGATCTCGACGATGTCCTCGATGAGCCCCATGCCATCGTGGCCGATGTCGTCGAGGCGGCCGACGAACGGGCTGACGAAGTAGGCGCCGACCTTGGCGGCGATGAGGGCCTGGGCGGCCGAGAACACCAGCGTCACGTTGACGCGCGTGCCCTCGTCGCTGAGCGTCTTGCAGGCCTGCACGCCGGCGGGCGTGAATGGCACCTTCACGACGATGTGCTCGGAGATCTCGCGCAGCTCGCGCCCTTCGCGGAGCATGCCCTCGAGGTCGGTGGCGACCACCTCGCCGCTCACCGGGCCCTGCACGATGTCGCAGATCTCCTTGAGGATGGCCCTGGGGTCCTGCTTCTCCTTGGCCATGAGCGACGGATTGGTGGTGACGCCGTCCACGATCCCGAGCGCATGCAGCCGCTTGATGTCCGCGATGTTGCCTGTATCGACGAAGAACTTCATGTCTGCTCCTCTCGGCCGGGCTCGCCTGCCCCGACCGAAGTCGAGGGAAGAGCCGGCCCTTCCCACACCAGCCGCTACGAGGCGGCGATCACCGGGTTGCGCAGCGCGCCGATGCCCTCGACGTCCACCACGATTTCGTCGCCGGCCTGCAGCGGACCGATGCCGGCCGGCGTCCCGGTCGACACGACGTCCCCAGGCAGCAGCGTCATGATCCGCGAGATGTACGCGATGAGCATGGCCACGGGGAAGATCAGCTCCCGCGTGCTCGAGTCCTGCCGGACCACGCCGTTCAGCGTGCCGGTCACCCGCAGGTCCGCCGGCGAGAGGCCGGTGGCGATGCACGGGCCGAGCGGCGCGAACGTGTCGAAGCCCTTCGCCCGGGTGTAGCGCCCGTCCTTCTTCTGCAGGTCACGCGCCGTGACGTCGTTCATGCACGTGTAGCCGAGCACGTGCGTCATCGCCTCGGCCTCGGACACCCGCGTCGCGCGGCGGCCGATCACCACGGCCAGTTCCGACTCGTAGTCGACGCGGCCGACGCCCTCGGGGATGACGATGGCGTCGCCAGGGTCGACGATCGCACTCGACGGCTTGAGGAAGATCAGCGGCTCGGCCGGCAGCGGCTTGCCCTGCTCGGCGGCGTGGTCCTTGTAGTTCAGGCCGATGCACACGATCTTCGATGGCGTCACGGGCGCCAGCACCTGCGACGGCGCCGCCACCTCGGCACCGGCGCGCCAGGCCCCGAAGATGTCGCCCTCGAGGGCGCGGAACGCGCCGCCCTCCTCCACCACGTACCCGTCCGGGGTCCTGAAGATCTTCGCCATCAACCCTCTGTGTCGGCCGTCGGCCGTCGGATGCTCGGAGCCTTCACGATGGCCGACCACCGGTCCGCCGAAGCATCGGCGAAGGCGGAAGGCCGAACGACGAAGGCCGTCTGTGTCGATGCCTGCCTACCTGGCGCTCTCCCGGACCCTGTTGCTCTCCGGGCTGGCATTGGCCGGCGTCGCCTTGTCGACCGCGACAACGGCATAGATGTACACCACGCCGGGCTGCGCCGTGGTGTCGCGGAACGTCGACTCGGTCACCGGTGCCTCGGTGATCGGCTTGAGCGCCTCGCCTTCCACGCCGCGCAGCACCAGATATCCCGCCAGGTCGGCGGCCGTGACCGGCTCCCAGATCAGCGACACACCGCCGCCGCTGCCCACCGCGACCAGGCCGGTCGGCGCCGGAGGCGGATAGGTGTCGACGGCGGTCACGCAGGCCGGCGGCGACAGCGGGCTCTCGATCGTGACCTTGCCCTGCTGCTCGACGGTGCGGACGGCGTAGCACCGCGGCGTGCCGAACGTGATGCGGGGGTCGGTGAAGCTCCCCGTCTCGAGGGGCGTCGCATTCAACGCCGCTGCCGGCACCGGGGTCGTCGCACCGGGCGCTGCGACCTCGTAGACGCGGTAGGTGTGCGGCGTGCCGTAGGTCACCAGGGGGCGCGCCGGCAGCAGTGCTTCGTCGGGCTTGGCCGACACGGCCTGCTTGAAGTCCTCGGCACTCACGGTGCGTTGCAGCGGCAGTTGCACTCCCGGTGGCGTCGCCCAGGTGACCGTCACCGACGAGGCGTCGTGGGTGACCGTCGGGGCGGGCGGCGCCGGGGGCGCCGCGGTCATCGGCACCGCGATTGGGGCCGAGGGCGCGCCGGCGGTCCCTCGCGTGGAGTAGGGAACGGTGATGTACGCGCGGGTCACCTGTGGCGACGGCTGCGGCCAGAGCAGGGTGCGTCCCGAGCCGTCGGTGGACGGCACCGGCGTGTCGTCCACCTCGTCGCCGACGGCCGCGCGCACCTTGGCGATCTTCTCGCTGTCAGGATGCTCGAAGACCGTCGATCGGATGGCGTCTGTGAGTGTCTCCTCCACCCGGACGACCTGCCCCTGCACGGGCCGTGGGTCGGCCACGGCAGGCGCGCCCGACGCATCGGCCGCCTTCTCCTTGGGGTCGGCGTCCTCGTCCTCGGGGGGAGGCGGGGGCTGGACCTCGACGCGTCCGACACGCGTCAGCAGGGTCTCGATCTCCCGGGTCGTCAGGGCGCGCCCCAGCGGCCCCTCGGCCTTGCCGGTCGCCGCGTATACGTCGACGTACGCGAGGTCGGCCGGGCTCGAGCTGTCGGCATTGCCCGTGGGGACCGTGAACTGGACGGCCACCGTGTCGCCGAGCCTCGAGGCAGAGACGTCCGAGATCAGAGCCGGGGCCGGGCGGAGCGGCGCCAGCGGCGGCCCCTTCTTCCCGCACGCCGCGGAGAGCGGGACCAGACTGGCGAGCAGGAAACCGAGCAGGAGCGGACGCGCAGGACTCACGGGCTCCCTATCCTACCCTGCACGCCGCGCCGGGCCGGGCTGGCTGGCCCGCAGCAGGCCGGTGCGGGGGAAACGACACCCGCCGGCACCGTCCTGTGCGGGCGACGTCGCGCTGCTGCTTCAGGGGGACAGCACCGGACGGCGGCGAGCTCGCACCACCGCCAGGCGATCACGATGCCGTGGCAGGCTTGTTGCAAAATCAAGGGTGGACCTGCGTCCGGAGTGCATCATGAAGAGCACAGTCAGCACCGCCATCGTCGCGGCCTTCCTCCTCGCCGGCGTGCCTGCCATCGTCGCCGGGCAGCGTCCCCGCAATCCGGGGGGCGACTCGGGTGGATCGTCGTCGGGTAGTTCGGGCGGGACGAGCACCGGCAGCGTCGCGGTCCCGCGAGACGGCGGCAGTACGCCGTGGGGCGGTGGCGGGTCGGGGGCTTCCCGGCCGAGTGAACCGGTCTCGCGTCCCTCCGGCGGCAGTCGCACCACGCGCGGGGGCGGCGGTGGAGGCGGCGGCCCCGTCTACGGCGGGGGCAGCGGCTCGGCACCCGGCTATTCGCGACCGCGCAACGGTGCTCCCGTCACCGGCTACGGCGTGCCCCGCGGCTCGGTGGCCACCCTGCCACCCATCATCTCGGGTCCGATCTACTGGGGTCCCGGCGACTGGTATTTCTACCCGTGGGGATACGGAGCCCTGGGCCTCGGCTACTTCTGGGATCCCTGGATGTGGAGCGGCATGGGTTACGGCTGGGGCGGCTACGGCTACCCGTGGGCCGACCCGTACTGGGGCGGCGGCGGCGGGGGCGGCCTCGGCGGCAGTACATACGCCCCGGCCGACAGCAGCCAGAACGCCACGCCCGATCCGTTCGACCCCGACGCCCCGACCGGCGGCGTGCGCCTGAAGGTGGAGCCACGCGATGCGGCGGTCTATGTCGACGGGTTCTACGCGGGCCTGGTCGACGACTTCGACGGCGCCATGCAGAAGCTGAAGATCACGCAGGGCTCGCACCGCATCGAACTGCGCCTGGCAGGGTACGAGACGGCCACCTTCACGGTGACGATCGTCGCCGGCGAGACGACCTCGTACAAGACCACGCTGAAGCGGCAATGAGCTAGCCTGTGGCGCATGCCGCCACGCCTGCTGGTGCACGTCCTGGGCCTCTGCAACGTCGTTGCAGGGGCCCTCGTCGCATTCGGCCCCGGGTTGCTGATGCCCGGCGCCGATGGCCTCGGGACCACCGCGGCCCGGGTGTTCGGCGGCTCGCTCGGCGCCTTCCTGGCTGGCAGCGCCGTCGGCGCCTGGCTGATGCCGTCGGGCGCACGGCGGCCGTACCTGTGGGTGTTCGGAGTGGGTGTCAAGGTGGTCGCCGCCGCCCTGTGGGGCACGCTCGCCGTGTCGAGCGGCATCACGCAGCTCTGGAGTGGCGCGGTGGTCGATCTCGCTGTCGCCGCGCTGGTGACGACGAGCCTGATGCGGCACGAAAGCCAGGCCTGAGGCTCGACGCGGGCGTTCGCCGTTCGCCCTTACCGTGCGCGCTGGAACAACCAGTACACGGGCACTCCGGTCGCGAGGATGGCGACGCCCGCCAGTGACGGCAATGGCTCGCGCCAGATCGCATTGACGACCATCGCGGCGCTCGCGACCACGAACAGTGCCGGCGCCACGGGATACCCGAGCGCCTTGAACGGACGCGGGGCGTCGGGTTCACGACGGCGCAGGACGAACAGCGCCAGGACGGCGATGCCGGCAAACAGCACCACCGTGAAGCCGGTGTAGTTGACCAACTGCGCGAAGGTCCCGGTCAGCACCAGCACCACGCACCACACCGCCTGCGCGACGATGGCGGCCAGCGGCGTCTGGGTCCTCGGGTTGACCTGGGCCGCAGCCCGCAGGAACAGGCCGTCGCGCGCCATCGCGTAGTACACGCGTGGCCCCGCGAACACGTTGGCGCTGATCGTCCCGAGCGCGATGAAGATGCCGACCACGACCAGCATCGTCGCGGCGCCGGGGCCGAACAGGACCTGTGCCGCAGCGTCGACGACGCGCACCTCCACGGCGGCCATGGCCTGCACGTCGAGGGCGTAGAGGTACACGACGTTCATCGCGACGAACAGCACGACGACCGCAATCGTCCCCATCGCGAGCGCCCGCGGCACGTTGCGTCCCGGATCCTTCACTTCCTCGGCGATGTAGGCGGCGGCGTTCCAGCCGGAGTAGCTGAACATCACCGGGATGAGCGCCAGCAGCAGGCCCGAGACCGTCCAGGTGGCGGTCGGCGACGCGATGAAGTGGGCGGTCGTGCCCTGCCCGAACGAGAGGCCAGCCGCGACGAAGACCACCAACGCCATCACCTTGACGAGCGCCAGCGCGTTCTGCACCACTCGCCCGGGCCCGAGCCCGAGCCCGTGCACCACCGACAGCGACACGATGATGACGATGGCCAGCAGCTGCTGAGGGGACAGGCTCAGCGAGATCACGCCGAGCGGCAGGCTCACCCAGGGCGTCGAGTTCCCGACGCCGGGGAAGAACCGGTCGAGCAGGCCGACGAGCCCCATCGACGTCGCGGCAATCGCCCCTGAGAAGCCGGCGACGAACGAGGCCCAGCCCGTGAGGAACGCCGCCAGCGGGCCGAAGGCCTCGCGCAGGTAGACGTACTCGCCGCCCGAGCGCGGGCGAAGCGCGGCGAGTTCGGCGTAGGCCATCGCGCCGGCGAACGCCAGGATGCCGCCAGCCAGCCACACGGCGAGCATGGCGCCCGGATGGCCCGCCATGCCGGCCACGATGGCGGGCATGAAGAGGATGCCGCTGCCGATGACGTTGGAGACGACGACGGCTGCCGCGTCGTACGCGGACAGGCGGCGCTCGAGGTGCGACGTCGCTGCCGACGGCACCGCTGCTTCTGAAGCCGGGCCGCGGCTCACTGCGCGGCCTTGGCAGGAGCCGGGGCGATCGCGAGCAGCTGTCGATCGACCACCTGCTCGGTCAGCTTGACCCACTGGTTGCCGCCCTGCTTGGCGAACACCTGCACGACGACGTCCTTGAACCCCTGGTGCTGGAACATCTGCACGCGAGCCTGCTCCCCCGAGTAGCCGAAGCGCGATCGCATCACGAAGGGCCCGACGCTCTGGCCCGACGCCAGGCCCTGGTAGTCGATCGCCCACACCGACTGCGAACCGAGTTCCTCGGGATCCTCGAGCACGCGGAAGACGGCGTTGACCTGCACGCTGTTGATCGAGCGCGACGCCTTGTTGCGCAACTTGAACGAGACGGTCGGGAGGAGACGGTTCTGCCCTGCCTCGACGCCGCCATCGTCGTAGCCGGTCTTGAGCTCGTAGACCTCGAGCGCCTCGTCGGCCCTGGGAGTGCCGAAGCAGCCGGCAGTCAGCAGAAGTGCGGGCAGTGCGAGCAACAGGCGGCGGTCCCGGCGGAGCATGGACGGCATTCTAGCCTCTCGGCTCGCGGACGCGCGGCTCAGAACTCGCGGATGACGACACGGGCGCGGGCCTCGTCGCGGGTGAGGCGCTGCGCCCGGAACTCGGCGAGATCGGCGACGCGCACGCTGAGCGTCACCGTGACCATGTCGGACACGGCATCGGGAAACGCCACGTAGCCGGCATCGCGCGCCGCCACGGTCACCCACTCGGTGGCGCCGAGCGGCAGGGAACCCGCGTAATCGAGCATGGCGTCGACGAGGGCCTGCTTGACCTCGGCTTCGTACACGGCACTGGGATCGGGCGTCGGCTCGGCGGCGGGCGCCTGGTTCGCGCCTGCGGCGCTGGGCGGGCCGTCAGCGGCGGCCTGCGACGCACGCCGCGGTGCCGGTGTCTGGCTCCCGGGCGGGGGCGCTACCACGGCCAGTTGCAGCTGCACCGTGCGCATGGCGCGCTCGAGGTCGGCACGCACGATCGGGTCCTGTTCGGCAGACGCGAGCTTCTGCAACGAGGCCAGCACGCGCTCGTCGCGGTCCTGGCTCAGCACGCGGAGCGCCCAGTTCACCGACTCGCTCAAACGCGGCACTTCCACCGAGAAGAACAGGCCGTAGCCCTCGATGCGGAAGCCCTGGGCCCGCGGGGCGCCAGCCAGGGCGAGCACGTCCGGGGTCACCGCCTGAAGGCGCCGGCGCATGAGGTCGGCGGCATGCTCCACCGCCCGTTCCAGCACGCTCTCCATCTGGCGCACGTGGTAGCGCGCCGTGAGGGTCGCGCCGCGACCGCCGTCGGGGCTGGGGACCGATGGCGTCGCCGCCGCAATCGCCGGCGACGCGACGACCGCGCTGGGCACCGGGGACTGCGCCTGGGCTGCGGCGCCGACAAGGAGGAACGCCGACGTCAGGGCGGCGAGACGGCCGGGAGCGGGGCCCCGGCGACGTGACGCGGAAGGCACGGGAGTAAAGACGCCCGGATCAGGGCCGTGGCTGTGTCGCGGCGACCCGGCGCAGCAATTCGTTGCGCTGCTGTTCCAGGCGCTGGAAGGCCTGCTCGACCTGGACGATGTCGTTCTGGCGCTGCAACTCGAACTGCCGCCCCAGTTCGGTGACGCGCAGCGCGAGGTTCTGCTGTTGACGGACTTCGCTCTGGTCGAGGAGGTCCTGGACCTTCTTCAACAATTCCGCCTGGGCCACGTCGGGCCGCACCGGACCAGCCGCGGGAGCGACCGCCGACGCCCGCAACGCAGTGGTCGGGGCGGAGGCCTGCGCCTCCTGCAGGAGGCGCGACACGTCGGCGCGAATCTGCGTGGCGAGCAGGTCGAGGTCGGCGCGCCAGGGCGGTTCGCCGGAGGACGCCTGTGTCACCCACGCAGCAGAGGTCGAGGGCGGGGCGACGGCCGTAGTGGTCGGGCGGGACGGCTGCGGGACGGCCGGCGAGGCCATCGAGGCGACCTGCCCCTCCCCGGCGACAACACCCGTCCTGATCCGAAGTCCCTGGTCGTTGTAGGTGATGTCGATCCTGGCCAGCGACGCGGCGGCGGCCAGCAGCAGGACGGCGGCGGCGGCCAGTCCACCCGTCCAGACGACGGAGCGCCACCGGGATGGCGGCGGCGTGCGGACGATCGAGAACCCGAGGGGCAGCCGCGGAGCGTGCCAGGCGCCGAGGGCGCCCCTCGTGGTGTCGAGGCCCGCGAGCACGGCGGCGCACCGTGAGCACCGATCCACGTGGGCCTGCAGGGTCACCCGTTCGGAGGGCGTCCCCTCATCGTCGTAGAGCAGGACGAGCAGGGTTTCGGGGTCGGGACAGTGCGTCACATCGCTCATTTACGTGGCCGTCAGCGTCGACGCGCCTCCGCGCCAGATGCCGGTCGTGCGTCGGGCAGGACCACGTCGGCCGTGATGCCCTGCCGCTCCAGCTCTCGCCGGAGCACGACCAGCCCCTGGTACAGGCGGGTCTTCACCGTGCTCAAGGGGCAGTCCAGCAGATCGGCGATCTCCTGGAACGTGAGCCCCTGGTATTCCTTGAGGACGATGGCCTTGCGCTGATCCTCGCTCAGCGCCGACATCGCCCGGTTCACGGCAGCGCCCAGATCGCGGCGCGCCACCAGATCCTCCACCGACTCGACCGGCCCGTGCTCGCCGGCCAGCTCGATGACATCCACGCCTTCGGGCGTCTCCACGAAGGGCGCCCGCTTCTGCCGACGGATCCAGTCGCGGCAGAGGTTGAGCGTGATGCGATACAGCCAGGACGAGAACTTGGCATCGCCCCGGAAACCGCCGAGCGAGCGATAGGCACGCAGGAAAGCCTCCTGCACCAGGTCGCGCGCTTCTTCCTCGCGCCCGATCACCCGGTACGCAAGGGCATAGATCGGCCGCTCCCAGCGAACCACGAGCTGGTTGAAGCTCTCCATGTCGCCACCCGCTGAACGGGTGACGAGATCCTCGTCGCTGGTCATCGTCGCGGCAGGACCCGGGTCATCGCCTCCCCGTGTCCTGTTCTTCTGACGCACGGGGGATGAAATGGTCGGCTCGGACACCTCGAGGTGTCGGAGCTGGTCTCCGGTGAGGACAGAAACGGACATTGGCACGCTCCTGCCCGGTCGATTGTGCAAGCTGACGGCCAAAATCGGCGCTCGAGCGTCGCCGACCCACACTTTCCTCGAATTGCCACACATTCCCGCCTTGAACGGCGGGATCGACCGTCCTCGAGCCCGGCCGCGGCGGGCACACCGACCGGCCCGGGGTCCCTCCCGAGGGGCAGCGTTTACGTGCACCGAAAGTACCCGACGCGTTGCGAATGCCGTCCCGGCCGAGCGACGGCGGCCTTCCTCGTGAGAGGCGGTACGATCACGGGCGATGCTGCAGTTGGTCGGACTCAGAAAAGCGTTTGCGGACCGGGTGCTGCTCGACGACGTCACGTGGCAGCTGAACGCGCGGGACCGGGTGGGGCTCTGCGGCCCGAACGGCGCCGGCAAGACCACCCTCCTGAAGATCCTCGCCCACCTCGACGAGCCGGATGCCGGCGAGGTGGTCACCCCGGCCGACCTGACGATCGGCTACCTCCCGCAGGACGGGCTCGAGTATGGCGGCCGCACCCTCGTCGAGGAGGCCCGGCAGGCGTTCGGGCCGTTGCTGGCGCTGAAGGACGAGCTCCACCAGCTGGAGGAACGACTGGCCGACACGACGCTGGACGACGCCGCGCACGAGGCGGTCCTGGTCCGGTACAGCGAGGGACAGGAGGAGTTCCGGCGACGCGACGGCTACACGATGGACCTGCGGGTGGCCACCGTGCTGCGCGGCCTCGGCTTCGAGGAGGCCGACATGGACAAGCCGACCGAGACGTTCTCGGGCGGCTGGCAGATGCGCATCGCGCTGGCCAAGCTGCTGCTGCAGCGTCCCGGGCTGCTGCTGCTCGACGAGCCCACCAACCATCTCGATCTCGATGCCCGCAACTGGCTCGAGGAGTATCTCCACGAGTATCCCGGCGCGGTCATCCTGACGTCGCACGACCGCTTCTTCCTCGACGCCGTCGTCACGCGCATCGCCGACCTGAGCCTGCGGACCATCACCGATTACCACGGCAACTACTCCTTCTACCTGCGCGAGCACGAGGCCAGGATGGAGCGGCTCCGGACGATGAAGCGCGAGCAGGACGAGGAAGTGGCGCGGATCAAGATGTTCATCGACCGGTTCCGCTACAAGGCGACCAAGGCCGCCCAGGTGCAGAGTCGGATCAAGGCGCTCGAGAAGATCGTCCCGATCGACGTGCCACCCGAGCGCAAGAAGGTGCACTTCACCTTCCCCGAGTGCGCCAAGAGCGGCCGCACGGTGCTCGAGCTGTCGCACGTCGGGAAGCGTTACGACGAGAAGGTCATCTTCAGGGACCTGTCGCTGCTCATCGAGCGCGGCGATCGCGTCGCCCTGGTCGGCCCGAACGGCGCGGGCAAGTCGACGCTGATGCGCATGCTGTCGGGTGCCGAAGCGCCCGATTCGGGGACGCGCACCGAGGGGCATCAGGTGGTGATGCAGTACTTCGCGCAGGACGAGGCCAATCGGCTCGAGCCGACGCGAACGGTGTACGAGACGCTCGCCGACGGGTCGCCCGTGCACATGGTGCCGGCCATCCGCAACATCCTCGGCGGCTTCCTGTTCGCGGGCGACGACGTCTACAAGAAGGCGGGAGTGCTGTCGGGAGGCGAGCGGACCCGCCTTGCGGTGGCGCGGATGCTGCTGCGTCCGGCCAACCTCCTGCTGCTCGACGAGCCGACCAACCACCTCGACCTCGACTCCAAGGACGTGCTGCTCGAGGCCCTCGAGAGCTTCAACGGCACGCTCATCCTGGTGTCGCACGATCGCTACTTCGTGGATCGACTCGCCACCAAGATCATCGCGGTCGGGCATGGCGAGGCGCTGGTCTACCCGGGCACCTACGAGGAGTTCCGCTGGAGCCAGGCCCAGCGTGAGGAACGAGGGGCCTCGGTCCAGGCCCCCGCTGGTCGGCCGCCGATCCCGGTGGGGCGTCAAGCCACACCAGGCGCGCCGCCCGCCACGTCCCGCCCCCCGACTCCCGATGCCCGGCCCCTCAGGAGCGCCGCGGCCGTCGCGACGCCTGCGGCCACGGCTGCCGCAGACAAGCCGGCGCCGGCGATAGATCGCGAGGAACGCAAACGACTCGAGGCCGAACAACGCCGGGTGCGCCGCGCCTGGGAAGCCCATCAGGAGCGGGTGGCTCGCGTCGAGGCGCGCATCGCCGAGTGCGAGCGCGACATCAAGGCGCTCGAGGCCGACATGTCACGGCCCGGCTTCTACGACGACCCGGTGGCGTCCAAACCCGTGATCGACCGTCATCAGGCGCTGATGTGGGAGGTCGGCGACCGGATGGCGGAATGGGAAGCCTTGCTCGAGGCGGCCCCGCCCGAGCCGAACTGAGCCTCAACTGACACTCGTGTCGTGCCGATTCTTGTAATTGGATTACAAGAATTGTCGGATCAGGCTATCCAAGGCTATGGATCCGTGGCCCATGTGTCGCTCGAAATTTGCCCGCCGGTGGCCAAACTGTAACCGGCATACGCATTGAATGTAATCTGCCGAGCGGGCCCATGCGCGCATACAGGCTGAAACCGTCACCAGCACCCGGAGGCGCCGGCGCGTCGAACCGGACCGTTGCCCACCAGCAGGTCGATCTGGTCCCCGAGCGGTTCTATCGGGACCTCATCTCCGGCATGCGCAATGGGGTGATCGTGATTCGTCGCGACGGCACCCTGGTGGCGATCAACGACGCGGCGTATGCCTCGCTCGACATGCTGCCGGGCTCGGCCGACGTCGGCCGCCCCATCTCGGCCGTCCTGGCCGACGTCCCGGAAATGGTCCGAGTCCTCGAGGGGGCCTTCGGCAGCGACCCGCTGCCCAACCGGGCCGAGGTGAAGCTGGCCCGGACCGGGCGTTCGATCGGTTTCACGTTGTCGCTGGTCCGCGACGCCCTCGGCATCGTGTCTGGCGCGGCACTCTTCTTCCGCGACCTGACGCGTGTCGAGCAACTCGAGGAACGCGAGCGGCTGCGCGATCGCCTCGCGGCGCTCGGCGAGATGGCGGCCGCGATCGCCCACGAGGTCAAGAACCCGCTGGCCGGCATCGAGGTCATGGCGGGACTGCTGAAGCGGCGCCTGTCGGACAACCCCGAGGCCCAGTCGATGCTGGCCGACATCATCGGCGAGGCCAAGATGGCCAACGCCATCGTCCTCGAGGTGCTCGACTTCGTGCGGCCCGTGCGGCTGCAGGTCGAGGACGTGTCGGTGGCCGAACTGGTGCAGGACTCGCTGCACATGGCCGACAGCCTGGTGAAGCGCGGCCATGTGGCCATCTCGGTGGATGTCCCGGAGGACCTGCCACCCGTGCAGGGCGACGGCCACCAGTTGCGCCAGGTGTTCACCAACCTGCTGACCAACGCCCTCGAAGCCCTCGACGGGCAGGGTCGCCTGATCATCCAGGCCACCGCGCTCGATCGGCTGCCGATCCCGTCCACGCCGGATCACCCGCCCGGCGCGGGTGTCGAGGTCACGGTGATCGACGATGGGCCGGGCATCCCGGAAGCGATGCAGGAGCGGATTTTCAGCCCGTTCTTCACGACCAAGCCGCGCGGGTCGGGCCTCGGCCTCGCGATCGTGCGCAAGGTGGTGGACGCGCACGAGGGGCGGATCGACGTCCAGCCGGGGCTCGACGGCAGCGGCACCTGCTTCCGTCTGCTGCTGCCGCTGAAGCCGTCGATGGAGCACGCGCCACTCCCGCAGAGCGACAACGGGGCGCCAGGCGGGCCGAGGCCGCGGTGACGGCGGCGCCGTCACCACGGCCAATTTCAAATTTCGAATTGCGAATTCTCGAGACTCCACCATGGGCCGCATCCTCGTTGCCGACGACCACGATTCCCTCCGCCGCGCGCTCGCCCGCGCCCTCACCGAGGCCGGGCACGACATCACGGAGGCCAACAACGGCAATGTCGCCATCGAGCGCCTGCACGAGACGAACTTCGACGTCGTGCTGAGCGACCTCAAGATGGGCGGCAGCGACGGGCTCGACGTGCTGCGCACCGCCAAGGCGCTGCAGCCGCAGACCGCCGTCATCCTGATGACCGCGTTCGGCTCGGTGCACACGGCCGTCGAGGCGATGAAGATCGGCGCCTTCGACTACGTGCCCAAGCCGTTCGAGATCGAGGAGATGGAGGTCAAGATCGACAAGGCGCTCGAGCACCGGCGCCTGCGCAACGAGGTCGACTACCTTCGCCACGAACAGGGCGGCATCTACCAGTTCGACAACATCATCGGCGCCAGCGGCGCGCTGCAGCGCGTGCTCGACGTGGTGAAGAAGGTCGCCAAGAGCAACACCACCGTGCTGATCAACGGCGAGACCGGCACCGGCAAGGAGCTGATCGCCGGCGCGATCCACCACAACTCGCTCCGCTCGGCGCGCAACTTCGTCAAGGTGAACTGCGCGGCCCTGCAGGAGAACCTGCTCGAATCGGAGCTGTTCGGCCACGAGCGCGGCGCCTTCACCGGCGCCGACAAGCAGCGCATCGGACGCTTCGAGCAGGCCGACGGCGGCACGCTGTTCCTCGACGAGATCGGCGACATGAGCGCCAACACGCAGGCCAAGATCCTGCGCGTGCTGCAGGAGCACGAGTTCGAGCGCCTCGGCGGCACGCGCACCATCCGCGTCGACGTGCGCCTCATCGCCGCGACCAACCGCAACCTGGCGGCGATGGTCGAGCAGGGCGGCTTCCGCGAGGACCTGTACTACCGCCTCAACGTCGTGCAGATCGAGATGCCGCCGGTGCGCGAGCGCAAGGAGGACATCCCGGCGCTGGCCAACTTCTTCATCAAGCGGTTCGCCGTCGAGCTGAAGAAGCGCATCGAGGGCGTGACGCCCGATGCCCTGAAGCTGCTGATGCGCTACAACTGGCCCGGCAACATCCGCGAGCTCGAGAACACGATCGAGCGCGCCGCGCTGCTGGCCGAGGATCGCCTGCTCACCGCCGAGGACCTGCGCATCGGCGGGACGAGCGCCGCCGAGTCCTCGCACGACGCCGCCCACAGCGTCGTCAAGATCCCGCCGCAGGGGATCCCCCTCGAGGAGATCGAGCGGCAGGCGGTGATCGAGGCCCTGAAGATGGCCAACTGGGTGCAGAAGGACGCCGCGGAACTGCTGTCGATCAGTCCGCGCGTGATGAACTACAAGATCAAGACGCTCGGCATCGACTTCCCCCGCAGTCGCCGCCCCGCCCTGGGCACCCCGATGGTCATGTAAGGGAGAGCCGGGAGTCGGGAGTCTCGGCACCGGGTACCGGACACCGGGCACAGGAGACCGGCCCTGGCGTCAGGCGTTGCAACGTCAGACGTCAGACGTTAGACGTCACACGTCACACGTCACTTCGCCTTCGGGTGCGCGGCGCGGTAGACCGCCAGCAGGTGCTGCACGTCCACCTGCGTGTACCGCTGCGTCGTCGTCAGCTCCACGTGGCCGAGCAGTTCCTGGATCGCCCGCAGGTCGGCGCCGCGCTCGAGCAGGTGCGTGGCGAAGGAGTGGCGCAGCGCGTGCGGGCTGATGCCGTAGCGCGTGGTGCACAGCGCCACGTACCGCGTCACGAGGCGATGCACGCTCCGTGGCGTGAGGCGGGTGCCGCGATAGTTCACGAACAGGGGATCCTCGGGCGCGCCCCGGCGCCTGCCGGGGACGCCGCCGGGGTCCATCGCGGCCGCCTGCGCCACGAGCACGGCACGGTCCTTCAGCCACGCACGGACCGCATCGGTCGCCTTCTGGTGGCACGGCACGAGGCGTTCCTTGCGCCCCTTGCCCATCACGCGCACCATCCGCGACGTCAGGTTGACGTCCTGCACGTCGAGGCCGACCAGCTCGGACAACCGCAGGCCCGACGCGTAGAACAGCTCGAGGATGGCGCGGTCGCGACGGCCGAGCGGCGTGGACGTGTCGGGCGTCTCGATGAGCGCGGTGACTTCGTCCACCGACAGCACCTGTGGCACACGGTGCTCGCGCCGCGGGCTCCCCACCAGCGCCGCCGGGTCGTCGTCTCGCACGCCCTCCCGCCGCAGATAGCGCGCAAAGCTCCTGAGGGCGGAGATGCGGCGGGCTGCCGTCGATCGACTGTTGCCACGCGCGTGGAGCTCGCCGAGGAAGCCGCGGATCGCATCGGGCGTCACGTGGGCCGGCGTGAGGGCGTGACGGGGCGTGCCGGTCGAGGCGCCGAGGAAGTAGAGGAACTGCACCAGGTCGGCGTCGTAGTTCCGGACCGTGTGCTCCGACGCGTTGCGGTTGAGCGCGAGGTGATCGCCGAAGGCGCGGATGGCGTCGCGCAGCGGCGACGCGGCATCGACCTCGCGAGTGACCGGCTCGACCGGTCGCCCCGGCCGCGTCGTCGGGCCGCGCCTCACGCGCCGACGCCGACGGGCACGACCTCGCCCAGCCAGCCATCGAGGGCCGCAAGCGCTCGCTCGGAGAGCGCCCGGTTGCGCAGTTCCTTCTTGCCGGGACCGCCCTGCCGGCGACCGCGACCGGCCCTGGGCCGTTCGGCGAGCGGAGGCATGATCCCGAACGTGATGTTGGACGGCTGGTAGTACTTCGCCTCGGCGTGCGACACGTAGTAGGCGAGCGCCCCGATGGCCGTCTCGCGCGGGGCGACGACGCACGCCTGGCCGAGGGCGACTCGTGCGGCGTTGATGCCGGCGAGCAGCCCCGAGGCCGCCGACTCGACGTACCCCTCGACACCGGACACCTGGCCGGCGAAGAACAGGTCGTCGCGCATCCGCACCTGCCACGTGGGACGCAGCACCGTGGGGCCGTTGATGTACGTGTTGCGGTGCACCATGCCGAAGCGGACGAACTCGGCATGTCCGAGCCCCGGGATCATCCGCAGCACGCGCGCCTGCTCGCCCCACTTCAGCTGCGTCTGGAAGCCGACGAGGCTGTAGTGGTCGCCCGCCAGCGTGTCCTGTCGCAACTGCACGACCGCGAACGGCAGGCGGCCGGTGCGTGGATCGGGCAGGCCGACCGGCTTCATCGGGCCGAAGCGCAGCGTGTCGGGACCACGATGCGCCATCACCTCGATCGGCAGGCAGCCCTCGAAGAACTGCGCCTTGTCGAAGTCGTGCACGGTGGCCGACTCCGCGGTGGTGAGCGCCGCGTAGAACGCGCGGTACTCGGCCTCGGTCATCGGGCAGTTCAGGTAGTCGCCCTCGCCGTCGTAGACGCCGCAGGCAGGGCCGGACACCGACGACTGGGGATCGGGCACCGTGTCGGCGCTCTCGCTGCGTCGGGCCGGCTCGGTTGCGCCGAACCGGCCGTCCTGCTCCGTCGCGCGCAAGCTTCGCCCCCAGCGTGAGGCGCGGTACACGACCGACATGTCGATCGTCTCGGCGAGCACGATCGGGCTGATGGCGTCGTAGAACGACAGGTGTTCGGCGCCGACGAGGCGGACGATGTCCTGCGACAGGGCGTCGGAGGTCAGTGGCCCGGTGGCGATGACGACGGGACCGCCCGTGCTGGCCGGATCGGGAATCGCCGGCACCTCGCCACGTACCACCTCGATCAGGGGATGACTGGTGACCGCTTCGGTGACGGCCCTCGAGAAGAGCACGCGATCGACGGCAAGCGCTGCACCCGCCGGCACGCGCGTCGCCTCCGCGCACCGCATGATGAGCGAGCCGAGGGATCGCATCTCGTGCTTCAGCAGGCCCACCGCGTTGTCGAGCTTGTCGCCGCGGAAGCTGTTGCTGCACACCAGTTCCGCGAGGCCGTCCGACTGGTGTACCTCGGTCGGGCGCACCGGACGCATCTCGTGCAGCCGCACGGGGATGCCACGCGAGGCGACCTGCCACGCCGCCTCGCTGCCGGCGAGTCCGCCGCCGATGATGGTCACAGTCGGCATTCAGACGGCCTTCGTCGTTCGGCCCTTGGGGCAGGACACGGGCTCAGGCGGATCGCTTTGCGGCGCGCTTGCGGGCGCCGCCAGCAGGGGCTCGCTTGGCCGGGGCACGGCCCCGGCCCTTCTTCGCCGACGTCCCTTCACGCGCCTTCAGCAACCCGACGGCCTCGTCGAGCGTGAGGCTGTCGACCGCGACGTCCTTGGGCACCGACGCGTTGGTGGTGCCATCGGTGACGTAGGGCCCGTAGCGCCCCTCGAGGATCTCGACCTTGGCCTGCGACGCGGGATGCAGGCCGACCTCGCGCAGCACGGTGCGCGTCGCGGTACGCCCGCGGCCGCGCTTCTTCTCCTGCTTGAAGAGCTCGATGGCCTGGTCGAGGGTAATCGTGAACACGTCGCTGTCGGCGCCGATCGACCGGAACTCGTCACCACGCTTCACGTACGGACCGAACCGCCCGAAGTTGGCGATGATGTCCTGCCCGGTCTCGGCATCGTGGCCCACCGTGCGGGGCAGTGACAACAGCTCGAGCGCCCGCGCGAGCGTCATCGTGTCGGGCCGGTCGTTCTTGGTGAGCGAGGCCCGACGCGGCTTCTCTTTGCTGCCCTTCTCGGGGGCCTCCCCCAACTGCACGTACGGGCCGAACCGGCCGTTGAGCACGTACACCGGCAGGCCGGACTTCGGGTCGTTGCCGAGGCTCTGGGGCCCCTGCGTCTTCTCGCGGAGCAGCGTGAGCGCCTGCTCCAACGTGAAGTCGGCCGGCGCGACGTCCTCGGGGATCGAGGCGTTGGCCTCGCCCATCTGCACGTAGGCACCGTAGCGGCCGATGCGGATGACGATCTTCTGCCCGGAGTCCGGATCGACGCCGAGGTCGATCACCGGGTAGTCGATGCGGTCCTCGTTGGTCACCAGGTGGCGCAACCCGGGCCAGCCGTCCTGCCCGTTGTAGAACTGCTCGAGGAAAGCGGTGCGATCGAGCTCGCCGTTGGAGACCTGGTCGAGATCCTCCTCGACGCGCCCCGTGAAACCGAGCTCCACCAACTGGCCGAAGTGGTCCTTGAGCAGGCGGGTGACGGCAAAGGCGGTGTAGCTCGGTACGAGCGCCTTGCCCTGCCGCCACACGTAGCCGCGACGCTCGATCGTCTGGATGATCGACGCGTAGGTGGACGGGCGGCCGATGCCGTCCTCCTCGAGCCGCTTCACGAGCGACGCGTCGGTGTAGCGGGGTGGCGGCACGGTCTCGTGCGCCTTGGGGTCGAGTCCGACGAGCGCGACCGGGCCGAGCCCGGGCGCGGTGATGCGATCGCCCACCGCAAGCTTGGGCAGGATCGTCTCCTGGTCGCCGAGTTCGCTCGCCGGATCGTCGCTGCCCTCCACGTAGGCCCGCAGGAAGCCGGCGAACTTGATCGCCTTGCCGGTCGCCGTGAACACGTGCGGCGTGCCGTCGGCGCCCGTGGCGGTGATCTCGAGGGTCGTGCGCAACAACTGCGCCTCGGCCATCTGCGACGCCACGGTGCGCTTCCAGATCAGGTCGTAGAGGCGCGCCTCGTCGGGGGGCAGCGACAGCGACTGCGGCGTCTGCTCGAAGTCGGTCGGGCGGATGGCCTCGTGGGCCTCCTGCGCGTTCTTGACCTTGGTCTGATACTGGCGCGGGCCGCCGTAAAAGGGCTCCCCGTACATGCCCTTGATGGCCCGCGCCGCCTCGCGGAGGGCCTTGTCGCTCAGGGTCGTCGAGTCGGTGCGGTGATACGAGATCACGCCGTCCTGGAACAGCCGCTGCGCCGCGCTCATCGTGCGATCGGCCGAGAAGCCGAGCTTGCGGTTGGCTTCCTGCTGCAGCGTCGACGTCGTGAAGGGCGCCGACGGGCGCTGCGTGGCCGGCTTCTCCTCGACGCTGGTGACCGTCCACGGCAGCCGCTGCGACAGCGACTCGCGCATCCCTCGGGCCGCGGCCTCGTCGAGCAGGCGCACGTTGCGCCCGATGAGCGCGCCGGTCGTCGGATCGAAGTCCTTGCCGGAGGCGACGCGCTCCTGGCCGACCCGCACCAGGCTCGCGGTGAACTGCGTGTCGGCGGTCCTGACGCGGGCGTCGAGGTCCCAGTACGCGCTGCGCCGGAACGCGCGCCGCTCCTCCTCGCGCTCGACGATCAGGCGGACCGCCACGCTCTGGACGCGGCCGGCGCTGAGGCCCGTCTGCACCTTCTTCCACAGCACCGGCGACAGCATGTAGCCGTACAGGCGGTCGAGGATGCGGCGGCTCTCCTGCGCGTCGACCAGCTTCAGGTCGATGTCGCGAGCATGGGCGATCGCGTCGCGGACGGCTTCCTCGGTGATCTCGTGGAAGACGATGCGCTTGACGGACCCCTTCGGCTTGAGCACCTCGCGGAGGTGCCAGCTGATCGACTCGCCTTCGCGATCCGGGTCGGTGGCCAGCAACACTTCCGGCGCGTCCTTGACGGCGGCCTTCAGCTCCCGGATCCGCGACTTCCGGTCCGACGAGACGACGTAGTACGGCTTGAAGCCGTGCTCCACGTCGACGCCCATCCGCCCCCACGACTCCTTCTTGATGGATTCGGGGACCTCGCTGGCGTTCTCCGGGAGGTCGCGCACGTGCCCCACGCTCGCCTCGACGCGGAACTGGTTACCCAGGAACCGGGCGAGGGTCTTGGCCTTGGCGGGACTTTCGACGATGACGAGGGGCTTGGACATTGGCGTGCGAACTTTACGTTACCACTTCCGTTCCGGGGGCAAGAATCGGCCGGCGGCATCGCGCGCGAGCAGGCCGGCCAGTTCGAGATCGAGCAACTCTCCGAGCAGATCCGAGGAATTCCGGCCAGTTTCGCTGATCAACTCGTCGAGTGTGGCGCCGCCCTCGCGCGCCAGCAGCGCGCGCAACGACGCCCCGTCCGGCCCCCGACCGAACGTCGCGGGCTCGTCGGACCGGTCGTCCCGCGCCCCGCTGGCGTGTGTCTGGTCCGCACCTGAAGTGGCAACGGCGACGCCCCGATCCCATCCCAACTGGTCGAGCACGTCGGCTGCCGTCTCGACCAGGCGGGCGCCGTCCCGGATGAGCGCATGCGCCCCGGCATGGGCGCCGGTGCGCACGTCGCCGGGCACGGCCATCACGTCGCGGCCCTGTTCGAGTGCCAGCCGGGCCGTGATCAGCGAGCCGCTGCGCAGCGCGGCCTGCACCACGACCACCCCCGAAGCCAGCCCGGCGAGCACCCGGTTGCGCAAGGGAAAGTGGTGGGCCAGCGGAGGCGTGCCCGGGGCGAACTCGCTGATCAGCACGCCCTGCCGGGCCAGGTGGTCGGCGAGCGGGGCGTGGTCGCGCGGGTACGACTGGTCGAGCCCGCACCCGAGCACGGCGACCGACCGGCCGCGGGTCAGGGCGCCGCGGTGCGCGGCCGCGTCGATCCCTTGCGCGAACCCGCTGGCCACCACCACGCCTGCTGCCGCGAGGTCGGCGGCCAACTGCCCGGCGACCTCCCGCCCCGACGCGGTGGCTCGCCGCGAGCCCACGATGGCCACGATGGGGGCATGAAGCGTCGCGACGTCTCCACGCGTCCACAGCAAGAGCGGCGGATCCACGAGGCTGCCGAGCAGAGGCGGATAGAGGTCGTGGTCAGGCCAGATCAGGCCGTAGCCCAGCGTCGCGGCCCGCGCGGCCATCCGACCGGCCTCGGCGCGCCAGTGCGCCACGGCGCCCGGACCGTGCAGGCCTGCCGCCTCGAGGCTGTCGGCCAGCGGCAGGGTGGGCCACAGGCCTGGCGCGGCCCTGAGCATCCGGGCGATGCAGGCCGGCTGGGCCGCGGCGGCCAGTCCGAGGGCGAGGGCATCGAGGGACGGGGCTGACACGCGTGCGGCTGGTGCAAAGTGGCCGCCATGCCGGCTGAAACGTGAGCTCGCGCGTCAATTGATCCTGTCGCGTGTCGGGAGGCAGGAACTGCGATTATCGGGGTTCCGGCACAGGTGTATAGTGGCAATCAGTCCCATGACCAAGACCCGTTCGTGGATGCTCGCGCTGGCGCTCGTGCTGGGTGCGTCTGCCGTCGCGTCGGCCGAGGACAAAGCCCGCGAGCAGGCCCGGGCGCAGGTCGAGTTCGGCATCGCCGTCGCCCAGAAGGGCCTCTGGCAGGAGGCCGTGTTCCGCTGGGAGCGCGCCACCGAGATCGACCCGACCTACGCGGCGGCCTACAACAACCTTGGCATCGCGTTCGAACAGCTCGGAAAGTTCGATCGGGCGGGCAAGGCGTACGAGAAGGCGCTGGAGCTCGAACCCCAGAACCTCTCCATCCAGCAGAACTACGATCTGTTCAAGGAAATCAATGACCGCGCCAAGAGGAACTCGGGCACTTCGGGCAGCTAGCCTCGCGCTCGCGGGCGCGGCACTGGCCATGGGCGTCGGCTGCACCTCGGTGTACGAGGTGCCCATCGACACGCCCATCCAGGCCAAGCTGGACGTCACGCCGTTCTCGCGCGTCCACGTGGTGGGCTTCATCTCCGGTGGCGCCGAGGACGTCGACGCCAACATGGAAACGGTCCGCCTGCTGCGGAGCCAGTTGCGCACCAAGAGCAAGTTGCGGGTCATCGAGGCCGACCCACTGCCCCTGCAACAGGTCGCCCGTGACCAGGCCAAGGGCCCGTCCACGCCGGGCTCCCCCGTGCCCGCCGACGCGCCGTCGTCGATGGCGTTTCCCGAGAAGATCCTCGACGAGAAGGATCTCGAGGCCTACGAGCCGCTGTTTGCCAACGCGGCGTACTGGAAGAAGATCGGCGAGGAGTTCCAGCAGCCCCTCATCGTCACCGGCACCGTCATCTTCCGGCCGCACCAGGCCTCCGGCATCGTCACGCAGGAGCGCGAGGTGTACGACCAGTTCGGCCGCCGCACGGTGATGCCGACCCGCGTGTACATGGAGCGCAAGGGGTACATCCTGCGGCCCAAGCTCGTGTTCATCGACGGCCGGACCGGCGCGGTGCTGTACCAGGAGAGCTACCGCGAGGAGCGGCTTTACCCGAGCCAGCAGAACGTCCCGGCCCTGTCGTCGTTCTTCGAGCAGATGGATGCCGTGTTGCCGTCGTTCCTGAACACCTTGAGCACCACCCGCGTCCGCGGTTCGCGGATCATGCTGAAGTAGAAGGAAGGGCCAGGTACCGGGGACCGCGCCCTACCAAGGCATCGCGCCATTCCCGGCATTGCGGCATTTCTGGTTCCCCTCCCCAGACGGGCTGTGCTATGCTCGTCGTCTTTGCCGGGTCCGGACAGCGGACACCGTAGCAGTAGCACGCAGGAGCAACGACCGTGTTTGCCATCATTCAAAGCGGCGGCCGCCAGGTGAAAGTCACCCCGGGCGAGATCGTCACCGTCGACCGCGTCGACGTCGAGGCCGGCCAGGAAGTCACCGTCGAGCAGGTGCTGCTCGTGGGCAAGGACGGCGGCGACGTGCTCGTCGGCGCCCCGTTCGTCGCGGGCGCCCGCGTCGTCGGGACGGTGGCCGGCGAGTCGCGTGGGCCGAAGATTCGCGTGTTCAAGAAGAAGCGTCGCAAGGGGATGCGCCGGACCAAGGGGCATCGCGCGACCTACACGCGCATCCAGGTCAAGGACATCCTCGTCTAGCAGGGACGTACGTCATGGCTCATAAAAAGGGACAGGGCAGTTCGCGCAACGGGCGCGACAGCAACGCGCAGCGCCTGGGCGTGAAGCAGTTCGACGGCAACGTCGTGACGGGTGGGTCGATCCTCGTCCGTCAGCGCGGCCGTCGGTTCAACGCCGGCCAGAACGTCGGCCTGGGCAAGGACGACACGCTGTTTGCCAAGGTGTCGGGCGTGGTCAAGTTCGAGGACCACGGCGCCCGCGGCCGCTTCATCAGCGTCCACCCGGTCACCGAGTAGCACTGCTCGGGACAGGCTCAGGCCGTCCCGCATCCCCGCATGTTCGTTGACGAAGTCGACATCGACGTCAGCGCCGGGGACGGCGGACGGGGCGCCATCAGCTTCCGGCGGGAGAAGTTCATCCCGCGCGGCGGCCCCGATGGCGGCGACGGCGGTGCTGGCGGATCGGTCTACCTGGTCGCCAGCCCGCACCACAACACCCTCGTCAACTACCGGTTCCACCCCGACTTCGCCGCGCCACGCGGCGGCAACGGCGAAGGCTCGCTCCGCACCGGCAAGTCCGGCAAGGACCTCGAGCTGCCCGTGCCGCCCGGCACGGTGGCCTACCGCATCGACGAGTTCGGCCACGCCCACCAGTTCGCCGACCTCACGATGGTCGGCGACCGCGTGCAGGCCGCCAAGGGCGGACGCGGTGGACGCGGCAACGCGCGCTTCACTTCGTCGACCAACCGCACGCCGCGCCGCGCCGACTCCGGCGAGAAGGGCGAGGTCTTCAAGATCCGCCTGCGGCTGAAGCTGCTCGCCGACGTCGGCATCGTCGGCTATCCCAACGTCGGCAAGTCGACGCTGATCGCCCGCGTCTCGGCCGCCAAGCCCAAGATCGCCGACTACCCCTTCACCACGCTCGTCCCCAACCTCGGCGTGGTCGCGCTCAGCGGTGATCGCAGCTTCGTGATGGCCGACGTGCCGGGGCTCATCGAGGGGGCGCACGAGGGCAAGGGCCTCGGGCACCGGTTCCTCGGGCACGTCGAGCGCACCAAGGTGCTCCTGCACGTGGTGGACGTCAGCGACGCGTCGGGTCGCGATCCCGTCGAGGATCTCGAGGTCATCCGGCGCGAGCTCGAGCAGTACGTGCCCAATGCGGACACGCTCGATCCCGATGCGCTGCCGCTCGCGGCGCGGCCGCAGGTCGTCGCGGCCAACCGCATCGACATCCTCGGCGACCCGGCCCGCCTCGAGGCGCTCCGGGCCCACGCGGCGAGCCTCGACCTGCCGTTCCACGCCATTTCCGCCGTCACCGGCGAGGGCGTGCCCGAGCTGCTGGAGACGCTCTGGCCGTACGTGCAGCACGTCAGCGCGGAACGGGCCCTCGAACGGGCGCGGCGCGCCGAGGCGGACGCGGCACGCCCGGACGAGGCGCCGGCGGTCGGCCCGGACACGGCACCGCCGGAGGCCGACGTCGACCAGGCGGCACCTGCATCCGGGCCGGCGCCCACGCGCCCCTCGTCGATCGAGGCGCTGAGACGTTCGCGTCGCAGCCCGGCAGCGCCAGACGCC
This sequence comes from Luteitalea sp. TBR-22, assembly GCF_016865485.1. Classification (NCBI taxonomy): domain Bacteria; kingdom Pseudomonadati; phylum Acidobacteriota; class Vicinamibacteria; order Vicinamibacterales; family Vicinamibacteraceae; genus Luteitalea; species Luteitalea sp. TBR-22. The sequence goes on from NZ_AP024452.1 coordinate 5,347,359, forward strand.
CCGCATGAGTGAGCGCCCCTTGCGCCTCGGGGTGCTCGGTGGCACCCTCGACCCAGTGCATCTCGGTCACCTGGCCGCGGCCCACGCCGCAGCCCGGGCTCTCTCGCTGGACGCCGTGTGGCTGATGCCCTCGCACGTCCCCGCCCACAAGGCCTCGCCCAGCGCGTCGCCGTGGCACCGCTTCGCCATGGCGGCGCTCGCGGCGGCCGACGACCCGCTGATCGTGGCCAGCGACCTCGAGCTCGCCCGCCCCGGGCCGACGTTCACGTGGGACACGCTGCAGGCGCTGGCCGCCCTCGGCCACGACCCGTTGCAGATTTTCTTCATCACCGGCGCCGACGCGTTTGCAGCAATCGACACCTGGCACCGCTTCCCCGAGGTGCTCGACGCCGGCCACTTCGTGGTCGTGACGCGCCCCGGCCACGCGCTGCCGGAGGCGACGCGCAACCACCCGGCGGTGGCGCCCCGCCTGCGCGCCGTGCCGCGCGGCGGGGTGCTCGATCCCGCCGATGGCGCCGGGAAGTGCCGCATCTGGCTGGTCGAAGCCGACACCCCCGACGTGTCCTCGACCGACATCCGTCAACGAGTCCTTACTGGACAGGAGGTGGGCACCGCCGTGCCTCCCTCCGTGGCCGCGCACATCCGCCGGCACGGCCTGTACACCCCCACACCGGCGGCGAGACGCTTGCATGGCGAGTACTGACGCGCAGCGGGCCGAGCAGCAGCCAGCCCCGATCCCGGACGACGTCCGCGCCGCGGTGGACGCGGCGCTCGATCGCAAGGCCACCAGGGTCACCCTGATGGACCTGCGGGGCGTCGGGGCGTTCGCCGACTTCTTCCTGATCTGCACGGGCACGAACATCCGCCAGGTGCAGGCGATCGCCGACGCGATCGAGGAGAAGCTGAAGGCACACGGGATCCGTCCCGCGCACGTCGAGGGCTACGACCGTGCCGAGTGGATCCTCCTCGACTACTTCGACCTCATCGTGCACGTCTTCACGCCCGACACGCGCGAGTTCTACTCGCTCGACCGTCTCTGGGGCACCGCCCCTCGCACCGAGCTGGCCGTCGAGTCCCGCTGAGCCGGCGCCCCCGGGCCTGCTGGACGCCGCCCTGGCGCTGCTGCTCGCCCCGGCGTGCGTGGCGTGTCACGAGCCGCTGGCCCGGCCGACGGCCGGACCGGTGTGCGACACCTGCTGGGCCGCCGTGCCCTGGTACGAGGGGTCGCTCTGCGAGCGGTGTGGCCGGCCTCGACCCGCCGGAGCGACCTGCCGGTGCGACGACCGGCCGCCGCACCTGTCGGCCATCGCCTGCGCAGCCCGCTACGACGGCGTGATGCGGGCCATCGTGCAGGCGTTCAAGTACGGAGGCCACCAGACGCTGGCGCCCCGGCTGGCCGCGCACCTCGTCCTCCACCCGCACCTCCACCTCGACGCGATCGACCTCGTCGTCCCCGTGCCGCTGCATCCCTGGCGACGGTTGCGCCGCGGCTTCAACCAGGCCGAGCGGGTCGCGCGCGCGCTCGGCGCGCCCGTCGCGCAGCCACTGGCACGCCTTCGCTGGCGGCATACCCAGGCCGGCCTCCCCGCCGAGGCGCGGCGACGGAACCTGCGTGGGGCGATTGGCCTGCGACCGGCGCTCACGGGACGTGGAGCCGCACGCGTGCGGGCGATGGTCGCCGGTGCCCGCATCCTGCTGGTCGACGACGTGGTGACCACCGGGGGAACGCTGTCGGCGTGCGCACAGGTCTTGCGGGAGGCCGGCGCGCGCGACGTGCGCGCCGCGGTCGTGGCCCGCGCGGAGCGCTGACGCCACCAGGGACTGGGCGATGCCGCGTCGGCGTCCCTCAGGGCAGGCGACCGCGCCGGGGTCACCATGACGAACGGCGGGGTAGACACTCCACCTGGCCTCTGTACACTTCGGCGCAGGAGATCCGTCCCATGCCCCGATTCCGCTCGTTCGTGATCGCGTGCGCGCTGCTCGCGACCCTGCCGGCCACCAGCCTCGCCCAGGCGCCCGCCGCGTCCACGGCCGCCGCCCCGTTCGTCGTCGAGTATTACTACAAGACGCGCTGGGGCGCGTTCGACGAGTTCAAGGCGCTGTTCAGGAAGAACCACTACCCGGTGCTGATGAAGGAGCAGGCGCTCGGGCGCATCCTGAAGGTGACCGTCGACTACCCCGTCTACCACGGCACCGAGGACGGCCGCTGGGACATGCGCGTCACGATCACCTTCAAGGACGCGGCGACGGCCTTCGCGCCGTTCGACAACAGCGCGATCCTGAAGGAGCTCTATCCGGACAAGGCGCTGTTCGACAAGGAGGAGCAGCGCCGCTTCGAGCTCCTGCAGGCGCACTGGGACCTGCCCGTGAAGGCCGAGAACCTCGCAACCTGGAAGTAGCGGTGCGGCTCGGCCGTCGAGGACGTTGATCAGCGAGGGTGCGCATCCTGCGCATCCGGGCGATCAGGAGGACACGTGCGTCTCGACTCGGCTCGCAGCCTCAAGGCTGAACTCCTCGGCGACATCATCGAACCCATGGTGGTCGAGGCCAATCGGGTCCATCGGGCCGGCGCCCGGGCGGTCGATGCGCTCGAGCGGCTCTCGGGGCCGGATGCGACCTTCGGCATCCGCGCCCGCGCCCTGGACGCCGTGCCCGCCGTGCCCCGTTCGATCGCCCTGGGCGTGTCGCGGCACGACCGGCAATTCCGCCTCGCCGTCCGCATCCAGCGGCCGTCGCTGCGCCACAGCACGGTCGTCGAACGACTGGTCGCGCGGGCGAAGGGCGAGGTCGACCTCCGGGTCGTCGGGCGCATCGACAAGCGCGCCGTCGCGGCGCGCGCGGCCGTTCCCTGGCATCGCTCGAAACTCCGCCCGTTGCTGATCGGCGGGTCGATCGGCCACGTCGACGTGACCGCCGGCACGATCGGAGCCTTCGTGCGTCATCGCGGCTCGGTCCACGTGCTGTCGAACAACCACGTGCTCGCCAACGAGGACCTCGGGCGCAAGGGCGACCTCATCGTGCAACCCGGCGTCATCGACGGCGGCCGCGCGCCCCGCGACACGGTCGCCACGCTCGGCAAGTGGATCCGCTTCAGGACCCGTGGGGCCAACGCGGTGGACGCCGCGCTCGCGCGACTGCAACGCGGCGTGCCGTTCGATCACGCGAGGCTGCGCGGGCTCGTGCGCGGCAAGGACCGCGTGCTCGCCGGGCTCGGCCCCGAACTGGTCGACGAAGGGCACGTCGTCTACAAGGTCGGCCGCACCACGGGCGCCACGCGCGGCAGGGTCACCGCCTTCGACCTCGACAACGTCGTCGTCGAGTACGAGGTGGGCAACGTGCGCTTCGACGGGCAGATCGAGATCGAGGGCACCGGGCGCGGCCCGTTCAGCGACGGCGGCGACAGCGGCTCGCTGATCCTGGACGAGGACATGCGGGCGGTGGCGCTGTTGTTTGCCGGCAGCGACAGCGGCGGGCGCAACGGGCAGGGCCTCACGTTCGCCAACCCCATCCACACCGTGCTCGAGTCGCTGGGCGCGACGCTCTTGTCGTGAGGCGCGCACGGGTCCAAGATCAGGCCATGGCTCACATCTCGCTCGAGCAGGCCCGGTCGGCCAAGCGCGCCACGCAGCAGCGCCTCGAGGCGAGCGGCCAGGATGCCGCCGTCGGCCTGACGCGCGTGGACGGGGAGTACGCCGTCAAGGTGAACGTGGCGCAGGCGCCTCCGACCGCGCGGCGGCTTCCCAGCTCGATCGAAGGGGTTGCGGTGAAGGTCGAGGTGGTCGGCCCGATCAAGCCCCGAGGACGAGCCGCCGCACGTCGGCCGTGACCTGGTCGCGATCCTGCGCGGCGTCGACGACGTGCCAGTTGGGCGCCTCGCCGGCCTGGCGCAGGTAGCTGGCCCTGACACGCCCCAGGAGCTCGAGGTCCTGCTCGAAGGCATCGCGGTGCTGCTGCTTCCGACGGGCGGCAACCTCGGGGGCGATATCGAGCAGCACGGTGGTGTCGGCCGGCGGCAGCACCCGCTGGATGAGGCGCAGCCACTCGGGCTGCAGGCCCTGGGCCTCGCCGTAGGCCACCGACGAGGCCGTCCAGCGATCACAGACCACCCACTGCCCGGCCGCCAGCGCCGCCTCGATCGCCGGGCGATGCTCGCACCGGTTGGCCACGTACAGCAGTTGCAGGCAGTCGGGCGGGAACGTGCGCTCGCCCTTCAGGCGCGCGCCGATCTCCTTGCCGAGCGGCGTGGCGTAGTCCGGGAAATCGAAGTCGACGACGGTGAGGCCCCGCGCTTCGAGCGCCTGGCGCAGGCGAGCGGCCTGCGTCTGCTTGCCGCTCTGGTCGAGTCCCTCGAAGGCGATGAGTCTGCCGCGCGTCATGCCTGTTCGAGGGCGAGCATGTCGTCGATGGTCTGGCGGCGGCGCAGCGTGCGCCAGCTGCCGTCGGCCTGCACCAGCAGTTCGGGCGGCAATGGACGACGGTTGTAGGTGTTGGACATGACGGCGCCGTAGGCCCCGGCGTCCATGATGGCCATCAGGTCGCCGACCTGTGGGTCGGGCAGCTCGCGGGGACGGCCGAAGCTGTCGCTGCTCTCGCAGACCGGTCCGACGACGTCGCACGACACCAGGGGCCGGTCGCTCGGCTCCACCGGGAGGATGCGGTGGAAGGCCCCGTACAGGGCCGGCCGCATCAGCTCGGTCATGCCGGCGTCGAGCACCACGAAACGGCCACCGCCGGCGTGCGGCTTCACGTCGATCACCCGCGCGAGGAGCACTCCGGCGGGCCCGACGACGGTCCGACCGGGCTCGACGATGAGCGTGAGCCCCGTCGGCCGCGCAACGTCCACCAGGGCCTGCGCGAAGGCCTCGTAGGTCGGGACGTCGCCGCCCTCGTAGACGATGCCGAGACCGCCACCGAGGTCGAGGTGCGAGAGCGGGAACCCTTCCGCGCGCAGGGCCACGGCCAGGTCGGCCACCTTGCGGGCCGCCGCGCACAGCGGCCCGAGCGTGGTGATCTGGGACCCGACGTGCACGTGAAGGCCGATGATCTCGAGCCCGGCCGCGTCCTTGCGCGCCCGGAGGAGGCCCGGTGCGTCGTCGATGGGGACGCCGAACTTGCTGGACTTGAGCCCGGTGGTGATGTGGGCGTGCGTCTGCGCGTCGACGTCGGGGTTGACGCGGAGCGCGACCCGGGTCCGACGGCCCTGCGTCCGGGCGATCGCGTCGATACGGTCGAGCTCCCCGGCCGATTCGGCGTTGATCGCCTTGAGATCGAGGCCGACGGCGTCGGTCAGTTCGGCGGGCGACTTCCCCACGCCGGTGAACACGACCTGATCGGGCCGGAATCCGGCCCGCAGCGCCAGATGGATTTCACCGATGGAGTTGGCGTCGGCGTCCACGCCGGCCTCGCGCACGAGGCGGGCGATACCCAACGACGAGTTCGCCTTCAGGGCGTAGTGCAAGGCCCAGGGGTGGCCACAGGCGGCGAAGGCCTGCTGCAGGCCCGCGAGGCGAGCCTGGACGACCGGGGCGCTGTAGACGTAACAGGGCGTGCCTTCGGCCGCGGCGATGGCCGGCAGCGGGACCTCGTGGAGGGCGAAGACGGGTGCGTGCGTGGTGTCGGGTGCCGCCACGGCGAGGATCATACGCTGGAGGTGGACTCCCCTGATATCATGCGACCCGCCCCCGCCCGATGACCTCCGATACCACCCAGCCCCCCTCCGGCATCGATGCGTTGATCGAGCAGTGCCTCGCCGGCGACCAGGATGCCTGGGGCCAGATCGTCCGGCAGCACTGGCGCAAGGTGTTCAACGTCGCGTACAAGTTCACCGGCAAGCACGACGAGGCCGAGGACCTGACGCAGGACATCTTCGTCAAGATCTTCAAGTCGCTGCACACGTTCGACCGGCGGGCGAACTTCCAGACGTGGCTGATCAGCATCAGCCGCAACCTGTGCATCGACCACTACCGCAGCGTCCGCAAGGAGCGCGAGACGATCTCGCGCGACGTCGACTCGCGCGAGATGGGCACGGCGACGAAGGCCGAGCCCGGACCGCTGGCCGGCATCGAGCGGGAGGACCAGCGGGCGCTGCTCCGGCTGGCGCTCACGCAGCTGGCGCCGACCCTGCGGTCGGCCGTGCTGCTGCGCGACATCAAGGAACTGTCGTACCAGGAGATCGCGGTGATGCTCGACCTGCCCGAGGGCACGGTGAAGTCCCGCATCAACCGGGGGCGCACGGAACTTGCCCGGCAGATCCGCCGTCTGCAGGAATCGGGCCTCTCCACGCCGCGGCGCGCCACCGTCGGCCGCCGCGAGTAGCGTTGGAACGGAGCCAATGACACGATGAACCTCACGACCGAGCACCATGGCGACGTGGCCGTCGTCCGGGTCCTGGAAGCCCGCATGCTGTACCCGATCCTTCCGGACTTCGCCAGCACCGTGAGCGACCTGGTGCAGCAGGGCCAGCGCAAGGTGCTGATCGACCTGACGCCAGTGACCTACCTCGACAGCGCCAGCATCGGCTGCCTCGTGGACCTGTACCGGCAGGTGACCGGCGCGGGAGGCACGCTCAAGCTCTCCGGCCTCCAGAAGCGCGTCGACACCATGCTGACGATGACCAACACGCAGAAGATCATCGAGGTGCATCCCGACGCCGCGAGCGCACTGGCGAGCTTCGGAGGCTAGCGACGTGAATGCCATCAAGACCAGCACTGGCGTCGAGATCCCGCTGGACGGCGACCTGCTCGCGGTGGTCGAGACCCTGTTCCAGGAAGTGACGGTCCGGCACGAACTGGCGCGGACCTACGAGGACATGATGCGGGAGATCCAGCACCTCGCCGAGCAGTTGTCGCCCGAGGAACTCCGCGCGTACTTCATCGAGAGCCTCTTCCTGAACACGGTGACCTACGAGAACGAACGTCTCGGCGCCCTCGTGAAGAAGCTGCCGGAAGACGGGGAGTAGAGAAGAGATTTCAGAATTTCAGAAGTTCAGAATTTCGCCACCACCTCAGCGCCTCGAAGGATGGGGATGGTGATGAAATTCTGAAATTGTGAAATTCTGCAATTGCTGATGTCCGAGAACTATCTCGCCACCCGCTATCGCTGCTCCTGGCCGTGGAGCACCGCCGTCCTGCTGTGTGATGGGCGGGTGGTGTGCGGCTGCGCCGACCCGTACGGCAAGCGGGTGCTCGGTGATGCACGCACCGACAGCCTCAACGCGATCTGGACCGGCCCCACCGCGTCGCGGCTGCGGCAGGAACTCAACGCCGGTGGCTCGGACTTCTGCGGCGACTGCCCGCTGAAGCTGCCGCTGGCCGAGGACGAGCAGCCGCCGCAGCGCCCGCTCGACGTCGGTCCGCTCCCCTCGCGCATGTACGTGGAGAGCACGGCGGCGTGCAACGTGTCGTGCCTCGACTCCTGCTGTGCGCCGGAGACCGGCATCACGAAGACGCGGCAGGCGGGCATGCTCGACGTCGACCTGTTCCTGCGCGTGCTCGGCGAGGTCGGGCCGACCCTCGAGCGCGTCGACTTCTTCAACTACGGCGAGGCCTTCCTCCACAAGCGCGCCGTGGAGATGTGCGAGATCGTCAAGCGCGACTACCCGCACATCTACCTGTACACGTCCACCAACGGCGGCGCGCTCAACGAGGAGTCGGCGCGGCGCCTGGTGCGGTCGGGCATCGACGAGATCACCTTCTCGGTGGACGGCGCGTCGCAGGACGTCTACGCCACCTACCGGCAGCGCGGGCGCTTCGAGCACGTCATGAAGAACCTCCGTGCCGTGATGGACGAGAAGCGCAGGCTCGGCACCGACGTGCCGTTCGTGAACTGGCGCTACATCCTGTTCCGGTGGAACGACAACGACGCGGAGATGGCGCGCGCCAGGAAGCTGGCCGCCGAGATCGGCGTCGACCGCCTGTGCTGGGAGATCACCGATCACCCCGAGCACGCGTACTCGCGCCGCTTCGCGCCCGGCACCGAGGACTGGAAGCGGATCAGGCACGAGGTGTGGGACGACAACCACCTCGGGAGCGCGATTCCCGGCACCACGCCGCGTGCCCGCATCGAGGTGCGGGGGCCATCGCGCGCCGAGACGCTGGTGCAGCCGGCCGGCGCGCCGCTGGCGCTCGACCTGCGCGTGCGCAACCTGAGCCAGCGCCCGTTCCCGCACACGGCCACCTACGGTCGGCGGCTCGTGCGGGTCGGCGCGCAGCTGCTCGACGAGCAGCGCGAACTTCGGGATCGCGACTTCGTGCGCGCCTCGTTGCCGGCCACCATCGACGCCGGTGCGTGGCAGGACCTCCGCCTCGAGATCCCGCCCATGCCCCCCGGCCGGTATCACATCAAGCTGGATCTCGTGAGCGAGGGTATCGACTGGTTCGAGTCGTGCGGCTCGGAGGTCACCCTGCGCGAACTGCGCGTCGAGTAGGGGCGGGGCGCTGCGAGCTCGCGTCCAGCAGGTGTAGCCGTCGGCCTTGGCCGACGGCCTGTGAACCGTCCAGCACCTGACTGCCGGCCAGGGCCGGCACCTACACCATCGTTATTCCGCCATGTCGTGCGTCGTGAGGTTGCGCGCGAGCAGCGTGTCGGCGCGGGCGCCCTGCCGCGCCTTGGCGAGGTGCTGCAGGTGCGCCGCCTTCTTGTCCGGCGCCGTCGTCATCAGGGCCGCCGCGAAGTGCAGGGCGGCATCGTCGGGTGCCTGCGCCATGGCCGCCCGCACCATCGCGTAGCCGTCCTTGCCCTGCAGCGACACCTTCATCGCCACGCCTCGATCGCCGAGCTGCCTGTAGGTCTCCACCAGGTAGCCCGCGTCGAACAACGCCAGCCCCTCTGCCTTCGTGCGCGCCACCTTGGGCGCGCGCGCCTCGAGCGCCGCGAGCAACGCCGACGCCAGGGCGGGCGATTCGGCCGCATACGCCGACGCGCGGCGCAACGTCTCCATGCGCACGATGACCGGCGTGGTCGGCGTGAGCAGCGCGAGCGTGTCGGCGACCAGTCGCGCGCGGTCGTACGACGGCGCCGTCGCGTTCCAGCCGCGCCAGCCCTCGCTCGTGTCGCCGAACGGCAGCGACCTGGCCGTGCCGATGTCGAACGGATGGCAGATGAGCGGCGGCCCGGCCAGCGCCGGCGTGGGAGTGGTGATGAGCACCGCGGCAACGAGCGACAGCGATCCGAGCCACGAAGCGATGGTCCTGGTCATGAAGGTCTCCTCCTGCGAATGCGTGAACGTGCAGGAAGGACGAGCACGAGCCGAGAACGTTAACCGACCGCCATTCCTCGGTCGCGCCTGCCTCCCTCGAGGAGTCCTGACCGTCGACCTCAAGGTCGACGGCCACGTACGGTGGGCGGCCTGTTCGACGATCGGCGTTCGCGTTAACCGTCAACCGTCAGACGTCAACCGTCACCTCCCGTCGTTCCACTGCTGCCGCCAGGTGCGCCACCAGGAGGTGGTGCCGAGGCCGAGCGCGTCCCACCACGCGTCGCGCATGGCGCGGTTGCCGGCCAGCACGCCCTCACGCGTCACGCCGGCAGGCATCGGCACGAGGGTGTCCAGGCGGTCGACGACCTGCGGCACCAGCGAGGCGTCCACGCGCGTCAGCAGGTGCCACAGCGTCAGCGCGTCCTCGCGACGCGCCTCCCGGAGCACGACCGTCAGGGGGCCGGCCTGGGCGACGACGTCGTCGGCCAGGTCGAGCGCATCGACGGCCTCGCGAAGGGCGGCGGGGGCGTCGACGTAGGCCGGGATGCCCGGGCCGCGGCCAGGGTAGGTGCGTCCGGTGGCGCCAGCGGGGATGAACGCCTCTCGGCCCTGGTGCTCGAAGCCGACCCAGCCGCCCTCGACGGTGATGAGGCCGCGCCCGGCGTCGTCCACGGTCAGCGTGTAGGCGCAGCCGAGGTCGACGGTGGTGGCCGACGGCGTGTCGATCACGAACTGTCCGGGCGGCGCCCAGATCTGCGCCTGAATCGTGCCGCGCACCAGCTCGGCGCGGTGATCGCCGGGCGCCGCCGTCGTGACGCGGAGGCGAGACCCGGGAGCCACCTCCAGCCTGCCGATGCGGCCCACGAACATCACTGCCGACGCTCCCGCGCCGGTCTCGATCCAGCGCCCCTCGGCGATGCGCGCGTGGCGGGCGAGGGGGGCGGCGGCCAGTGTCGGCAGGCCTTCCACGCGTGCCACCCGCCAGGGGTCGCCTCCGACGTCGGGGCGCGGCATCCGCGTCGCCACGCCGACGGCCACCAGCACCACCGCGGCGGCTGCCAGGCAGGACCGCCACGGCAACGGTGACCACGACGCCCCCGACGCTGACAAGGCCAGCGCCAGCGGCTCCGGACGCGCGGCGAGCGGTGCGAGCAGCGCCTCGAGGCGCTGCACGTCCGGGTCCGGCACGCCGGTGCCATCCCAGAGGTACTGCTCGTCGTCCAGCGGGTCAGTGCTCACGGCGATCTCCTGGCAGGCGCAGGGTCGAGGGCCTGCCGCAGCAACTTCATCCCCCGGCACAGGTTGACGCGCACCGAGTCGGGCGTGAGGCCGGTACGCGAAGCAATCTCCGGGCCGGTCATCCCCTCCACCAGCCGCAGCACGAGCGATTCGCGATAGGCGTCGGGCAACTGCCGGATGGCCTCGAGCGCCCGGGCGGCGTCCAGCCGTGCGATGGCGGTCGCCTCACCTCGCTCGCCGACCGCCGCGTCGAGACGATCCGGACCATCGATGGCCGGCGATGCCTGCACGAGACTGCGGGCCTGTCGGCGCGCGCTGTCGATGCGCTGGTGGCGCGCGATGGCCACCACCCAGCCTGCGAAGGCAGCAGGGTCCCGCAGCGTGCCCAGTTGCCGCCAGGCGGCCAGGAAGACGTCCTGGACGAGGTCGTCGACCTGTTCGCGGGTGGCGCGCCCGAGCAGCACGCCGTGCACGACCCGCGCATGCCGACGGTACAGGGCGTCGAAGGCCACGAGGTCACCTGCCTGTGCCGCGAGGACCAGCGGCACATCGTCGGCCGGCGTCCAGGTGGACGCCCGCGGCGCCTCGCGGGCGGTTGGCGGAAGGGACACGTGTCAGAAGAAGGACGTCGGCAGGGCGCGGAGCGTTAACACGACCGGGTGCCGGGTTCGGACTCCCGACTCCCGACTCCCGACTCCCGATTCCCGACTCCGGACTCCCGATTCCCGACTCCCGAAAACGAAAAAGGCGGCTCCGCGGAGCCGCCCTCGTCGTCCTGACGGCCACAAGGCCGCCCGGGTGCTGTCTGCCTAGCTGACCACCGTCACGGGCACGCCCACGACGTCGGTGGCGGCCTGCGGCGCCTCCACGTACGTCCAGGCGTCGCGCTGTTCGAGGAGCGAGGTGCCGAGCGCCGTGTGCAGGGCATGGCCGCCCCGGTGAGCGACGACATGGCCGATGATCGGCGCGCCCACGAGCGCGAGGTCGCCGATCGCGTCGAGGATCTTGTGGCGAACGAACTCGTCGTCGAAGCGGAGCGTGTTGTTGAGCACGCCGGTCTCGCCGAGCACCACCGCGTTGTCGAGGGAGCCGCCGAGGGTCAGGCCCTGCTGGCGGAGCATCTCGAGGTCCTTCAGGAAGCCGAAGGTCCGCGCCGGCGCGAGTTCTTCGGCGAACGAGTCCGGGGTGACCACGATGGAGCGGCTCTGGTGGCGCAGCAACGGGTGGTCGAAGCTGATGGTGTAGCTGATGCGGAAGTCGTCGGCCGGGTAGATCGCGATGTGCTTGTCGCCCTTGGCCAGGCTGATGGGGCGGAGGACCTTCAGGTAGCGACGAGGCGCGCCCAGCTTCTTGATGCCGGCTTCCTGCAACAGGTACACGAACGGCGCCGAACTGCCGTCCATGATGGGCACTTCGGGAGTGTTGAGCTCGATGGCGACGTTGTCGACGCCCTGGCTGACGAGGGCCGCGAGCAGGTGCTCGACGGTCTCGACGCTGGCGCCCGCGAACGAAAGGCCGGTCGCGTAGTTGAGGCTGGCGACGTGCTCGACGCGGGCCGGGATTTCGAGGCCCCCGAGGTCGGCGCGACGGAAACGGATGCCGTAATCGGCAGGCGCCGGCCGGAGCGTCAGGGTGACGCGGTGGCCCGAGTGCAGGCCAATCCCGGCGCAGGTGATGGAACGACGAAGAGTCCGCTGCGAAGTCATTCAGCTCTCAGATCAAAGGGCACCGAACTGCTGCCGGGCGCTCTACAAGCAAGACTGATACCGCGACGACTCGTTTCGCCAACATTCCAGCAAGTCCAATCATCACAGCCATTTGCAACCTAAACACGAGCTTGGAGCCGGTCACCGGTCAAGGTCACTGTTGCGCTCGTGACACGCTCATCCCTGATGGAGTGTGGCTATGCAACCACACTGACGTCTCGGTTCCGCCGTCCACGACCTGTAGGGGCCGGCGTGGCTTCGGCCAGAAAGGCACCGGTATGGGAGCCTTTCACCCGCGCCACCTGCTCGGGCGTGCCATGAGCCACCACGCGACCGCCGCCGCTCCCGCCCTCGGGTCCCAGGTCGATCACGTGGTCGGCCGACCTGACGACGTCGAGGTTGTGCTCGATGACCACGATGGTGTTGCCCTGGTCCACCAGTTGATGGAGCACGTCGAGCAGTTTGGCGACATCCTCGAAGTGCAACCCCGTGGTCGGCTCGTCGAGGATGTACAAGGTCCGGCCGGTGCCGCGGCGCGACAGTTCCTTGGCCAGCTTCACCCGCTGGGCTTCCCCGCCGCTCAGGGTCGTGGCCGATTGCCCCAGCTCGATGTAGCCCAGGCCCACCTGCTGCAGCGTGCGCAGCTTGTTGGCGATGGACGGGAAGCTCTCGAGGAGCGGCAGCGCCTGGTCGACGGTCAGCTCGAGGAGGTCGGCGATCGACTTGCCGCGGTAGCGCACCTCGAGCGTCTCGCGGTTGTAGCGGCGGCCCTTGCACTGCTCGCACGTCACGTAGACGTCGGGCAGGAAGTGCATCTCGATGGCCATCACGCCGTCGCCCTGGCACGCCTCGCACCGGCCGCCCTTGACGTTGAACGAGAAGCGACCGGGCTTGTAGCCCCGCTGGCGCGACTCGGGCAGCATCGCGAACAGGTCGCGCATGAACGTGAACAGGCCGATGTAGGTCGCCGGGTTGCTGCGCGGCGTCCGGCCGATCGGCGACTGGTCGATCTGGATGACCTTGTCGATGTGTTGCAGCCCGTCGATGCGATCGTGCGCGCCCGGGGCGTCGGTGGCGCGATACAACTCCCGGGCGAGCGTCTTGTAGAGGATCTCGTTGACGAGCGTGCTCTTGCCCGATCCGCTCACGCCGGTGACGGCGATGAACAGCCCGAGCGGGAACGTCACGTCGAGGTCCTGCAGGTTGTGCTCGCGGGCGCCGGTGATGCGCAGGGCGGCCTTGCCGGGTGCGCGGCGCGTGCGGGGTGCCACGATCGTGCGCTCGCCGCGCAGGTACATCCCGGTGACGCTCGCGTCGCTGCTCGCCAGCAGCTCCGCGGGGGTGCCCTGGAACAGCAGCTCGCCGCCGTGCTCGCCGGCCCCCGGGCCGAGGTCCACGAGGTAGTCGGCCGTGCGGATCGTCTCCTCGTCGTGCTCGACGACGAGCACCGTGTTGCCGAGGTCGCGCAGCCGCTCGAGCGTCTGCAGCAGCCGACGGTTGTCGCGCTGGTGCAGCCCGATCGACGGCTCGTCCAGCACGTACAGCACGCCGCTCAGGCTCGACCCGATCTGCGTCGCCAGGCGGATGCGCTGGCCCTCGCCACCCGAGAGGGTCACCGCCGATCGGGCCAGCGTGAGGTAGCCGACGCCGACGTCGTTGAGGAACCGCAGCCGCTCACGGATCTCCTTCAGGATGCGTCCGGCGATGAGCTCCTCGCGCGGCGCCAGCTCGAGACCGTCGAACACCTTCGACGACTCGCTCACCGGCAGGGACGTGAGCTCGACGATCGTGTGGCCCTTGACGCGCACCGCGCGGCTCTCCGCCTTGAGGCGGGCGCCCTCGCACGACGGGCACGTCGCCAGCGCGCGATACGGCTCCAGCGCCTCCCGTTCGGTCCACGTGCCCTCGTCGTAGCGCCGACGGAGGTTCGGCAGCAGGCCCTCGAAATCGGCGCCGAAGGGATCGGCCGGCGCCTTGCGGCGCTTGCCAGACGGCGCCTGCGCGCCCGGGGCGCCCAGCAGCAGGATCTCGCGCGCCTTCTTCGACAGCTTGCGGATCGGCACCTCTGGATCGATGCCGTGCACCTCGTGGAGACGCGCCAGTGCATCGCGCACCAGCTTCACGTCGCCCTTCGCCCACGGCTCCACCGCGCCCTCGGCGAGCGACTTGCCGGGATCCGGGATCACGCGTCCGGGGTCGAAGTCGTACACCGATCCGAGGCCCTGGCACGTCCCGCACGCGCCGTGCGGCGAGTTGAACGAGAAGGCGCGCGGCGTCAGCTCGGGCACGCTGATGCCGCAGTCGGCGCACGCGAGGCGACGTGAGTACAGGCGATCGCCGCCATCCCACGTGTTGATGATCACGAGGTCGTTGGCCAGCGCCAGCGCCGTCTCGATCGACTCGCCGAGGCGCCGCTCCATGCCGGGCTTGACGATCAGCCGATCCACGACGACGTCGAGCGTGTGGTTGCGGCGCTTGTCCAGGACGATCTCGTCCTCGAGCGACTTCAGCTCGCCGTCGACGCGCACGCGCGTGAAACCGCGCTGCCGCCACGCCGCCAGTTCCTTCTTGAACTCGCCCTTGCGGCCGCGCACCACGGGCGCGAGCACGTTGATCCGCTCGTCGCCGGGGAACTGGCGCGCGAGGTCGAGGATGCGGTCCACCGACTGGCTGGCGATCGGCAAGCCGCACTTCGGGCAGTGCGGCTGCCCGAGGTTGGCAAACAGCAGCCGCAGGTAATCGTAGATCTCGGTGACCGTGCCCACCGTCGACCGCGGATTGGACGCGGTCGTCTTCTGCTCGATGGAGATCGCCGGCGACAGCCCGTCGATCAGGTCGACGTCGGGCTTCTCCATCTGCTCGAGGAACTGGCGCGCATACGCCGACATCGACTCGACGTACCGGCGCTGGCCCTCGGCATAGATCGTGTCGAAGGCGAGCGACGACTTGCCCGACCCCGAAAGCCCGGTGATCACGACCAGGCGATCGCGCGGCAGATCGACGTCGATGTTCTTGAGGTTGTGGACGCGCGCGCCGCGCACCGAGATGCGCTCGTCGGAGGTCATGGGCAGTAGGTCTGGGCCGGCGGCACCGGACCCAAACCTCGATTGTATCAGCGGCGGTACGCCGTCCGGCCCACCACACCCCGCCCCTCCACCACGTCATACCGGCTCCCGGCCGCCAGCCGACCCAGCCGTTCGGGTGGTCGCCCCGGCCACTCGACGACGACCTGCTCGAGCGCCGTGGCGGCTCCCAGCCCGACGGTGAGGACGAGTTCGGACTGCGACAGGTAGCTCGATCCGGTCCGCACGACGCGGCTGACACGCTGGCCGTTGGCCACGCCGGTGACGCGCGTGCCCACGGCGTCGCGATTGGCCGCGGTGCCCCGGAGCCGCAGGCCGACCACGCCGCCCCGTGGAGTCGAGTCGTTGCGGAACAGCTGCGCGGGCCCGCCGTTGGACGTCACGACCACGTCCGGATCGCCGTCGCCGTCCACGTCGGCGAACGCCGCCCCACGGCCGATGCGTGCCGCCGCGAACGCCGGTCCGGCCGCGCGGGCCACGTCGTCGAAGCGGCCCTGGCGGTTGACGAACAGATGAGGCGGCGACGCCTCGCCGGGCGAGCGCGTCAGCGACGGGTCGAGCTGGCCGTTCACCACGAGCAGGTCCTGCCACCCGTCGAGGTTGACGTCGAAGAAGAAGCAGCCCCAGCCCAGGGTCTGGCGGGTCGCCCGCCCGACCGCGCTCTGCGGCGCCGCATCGACGTAGACGCCGGCCTCCTGTGGCACGAACAGTCCCAGCATCTCGCCCGAGAAGTTGGTGACGGCCACCGACGCCCGGCCGGAGTTGTCGACGTCGGCGGCATCGACGCCCATCCCGGCCCGCGCCCGGCCGTCGGTGCTGAACGCCACGCCGCTCTGCAGGCCGAGTTCCGCGAACGTGCCGTCGTGGTTGTTGCGGTACAGCCGGTTGGGCACCGTGTCGTTGGCGACGAACAGGTCCGGCCAGCCGTCGCTGTCGTGGTCGAGCACGGTGGCGCCGAGCGCCTTGCCCGTCACGTCGAACAGGCCGGCCTTCGCCGTGACGTCGACGAAGCGCCCCTGCCCCGCGTTGCGGAAGAGCCACGACGTGCTGCCGCGGTACGCCTGCGGCGTGCAGTAGGTCTTCTGCCGGCCATCGGCGCTGCAGTAGAGGTCGGTCTGCGGCGTCCACTGCACGTAGTTGCACACGAGCAGGTCGACCAGGCCGTCGCGATCGACGTCGACCCACAACGCGCAGGTGCTGAATCCACGGTGCGCCGCCAGCCCCGCACGTGCCGTGACGTCGGTGAACCGCTCACCACGCTCGTTGCGCAGCAGCGTGATCCCGCCCACCGAGGTCAGCACGACGTCGGTCCAGCCGTCGTTGTCCATGTCGGCGGCAGCCACGCCCATGCCATACCGTAAGGGCGTGTCGGCAGTCGGCAGTCGGCGGTCGGCAGTCGACGCTGTCTGAGCCTTGAGCCCTGAGCCCTGAGCCTGCTTTGTTTGCCCCTTGAGCCCTGAGCCCTGAGCCTGCGGTTGCAGCCCCGTGGCAATGGACACGTCGGCAAAGCGCCCCGTACCGTCGTTCCGGTACAGGGTGGCCCAACGATTGCCGCCGCCCCCGGGGAACAACCCGTGCACGAACAGCACGTCCTGGTCGCCGTCGTTGTCGTAGTCGAGGAACGCCGCGCCGGCGCCCATCGTCTCGGGCAGGAACTTGCGGCCCGCCGCGCCGTTCCGGTGCACGACCGCGATGCCCGCCTGCTGCGTGACGTCGGTGAGCGTGATGCGCGGCGCGGGCGTCTGCGCGGTGAGCAACACGCCGAGGGCGCAGACGAACACGAGCGCCCACGCGCGCCCGGCGGCCTTCGTCAGGGGGCGATCGGCCTTCGTCATGCGGCCTTCGGCCTTCGGACTTCCGTCTTCCGCCTCCACCCTTCGCCCCTTGAGCCGTGAGCCATGAGCCTCGAGCCGTCAGCCGTGACTACTACTCGGGCAGCACGAGCCCCTTGCGAACAGCGTACAGCACGAGTTCCGCGGCCTTGTGGACGCCGAGCGTGCTCATCAGGTTCGCGCGATGCACCGCGACCGTGTTGACCGACAGGTTGAGCAGCGACGCGATCTCCTTGTTGGACTTGCCGTGCGCGATCAGCTGCAGGACCTGCTTTTCCCGCTGCGTCAGCTTGTCGAACGCGTCGTCTTCGCCCTGCTGATCCTGCTTCTCGCGCAGCGCCCGAATCAGCACGTGCGAGAGTTCGGGGCTCAGGTACTGCTGTCCGCCCGCCACGGCACGCACGGCGCGGGTGAGGTCGGTCTCGAGCGCGCTCTTGAGGATGTACCCCGAGACGCCGGCGTCGAGCGCACTGCGGACGTACTGCGCGTCCGAGTACATGCTCAGCACGAGAATGCGTGTCT
The DNA here is from genome assembly GCF_016865485.1 of Luteitalea sp. TBR-22. Taxonomy (NCBI): domain Bacteria; kingdom Pseudomonadati; phylum Acidobacteriota; class Vicinamibacteria; order Vicinamibacterales; family Vicinamibacteraceae; genus Luteitalea; species Luteitalea sp. TBR-22. Next base: position 5,364,937 of record NZ_AP024452.1, read on the forward strand.
CCGGCCTGTCGCGAAGGATCTCGCGTGCCGCGTGGATGCCGTTGGCGTCGGGCATCGACATGTCCATCAGGACGACGTCGGGCCTGGCCTGGCGCGCGAGGGCGACGCCGTCCTGGGCATTGCCGGCCTCGCCGACCACCGTGAAGCCCGGCTCCTCCTCGAGAATCCGCCTGAACCCCTGGCGCACGAGGGCATGATCGTCGACGAGGATGACGCGGATCACAGGCAGACTCCCAGAATCGCAGAATTGCAGAATTTCATGATGGCGTGAGGAGGCTCGGCCAGGTGATCGAGATGGTAATGAAATTCTGCCATTCTGAAATCCTGGAATCTTCCGACCGCCCTGATCATGCCGTCGCCGACGGCGGAATCGGTACGGGCACCCGCACGCGCACCCGCGTGCCGCCCAGCGGGGAGGCGCCGAGGAGCAGGGTGCCCCCCATGAGCGCGGCGCGCTCGCGCATGCTCGTCAGCCCCAGGCCGGGCCTCGAACCCGCCTCTCCCAGCCCCCGGCCATCGTCCTCCACCGTGAGTTCGAGATGGTGCTCGCCGCGATGTGCGCTGACGGCCACCTCGGACGCGCCGGAATGGCGGACGACGTTGGTGAGCGCTTCCTGCAGGATGCGGTAGAGGTGTGTCGCCATCTCGCCGGGCAGGCCCGCGAAGTCGCCGGTCGTCTCCACCACGATGGGCAGTCCGGTCTGGCGCGCCACGAGTTCGACGTGCGACCGCAGCGCGTGCTCGAGCCCGAAGTCGTCGAGGACCACCGGGTGCAAGGCGCGCGATCGCTGGCGGATGCCGTCGAGGACCTGCTTGGCGAGGTCCTGCAGTTCGCCCAGCTCGCCGGCAAGCGTGGCGGCCGGCGCCGCGCCCTGCTCCACCCGCCGGCGGGTGCGCGACAGCCCGAAGCCGAGCGCGGTCAGCACCTGCCCGAACTCGTCGTGGAGCTCCCGGGCGAGCGCCGACTGCACGTCCTCCTGGAGGCGGATCATGCGCCAGGAGAGTGCCCGGCGTTCGGCCGACACCTGTTGGAGCGCGATGATGCTGCGTCGCACGGCGTGGACCACCGTGCCCCCGGCCAGGAGCAGCGCGAACACCAGGCCGACGCTGAGCCAGAGCATCTGGCGGTCGACCGCGTCGTACACGGCCCGCGCCCGCGCCGTCCCCTCGTCGTCGGCGCGCGTGTTGGCGATCAGCAACTGCGACACCTGGTGCGCCAGTTCGGCCTGCCGCGCCGTGCCATCGGAGGTGAAGATGGCAATCGCCTCGTCGTCGCGCGAGGCGCGGGCGGCAGCGAAGCCGCGATCGATGGCCGCCCACAGGCGCGCCGCGGCCTCGTCGAGCTGGCGCGCCTGCGCGGCAGGTCGCGCGACGGGCGCGAGGTCGCGCTCGCGGGTGAGCGCCTGATCGAGGTCGACGCGCAGGCGGGCGAACGTCTGCTGCCACGCCGAGAGCGGATACGGCTCGCTGCGGTCGACCATGTCGCGCAACGTGTCCTCGATGGTGGCGACGTTGCTGGCGATGCGGATCAGCTGCAGCGTGTCGAGGCGATGCCGCTCGGTGAGCGCGACCTGCTCGTCGCGCAACCGGCGGACCTCGAGCCGGGCGTACCACGACGCGCCGACGACCATCAGGGCCGCGAGGAGCACGCCGGCGACCAGCCACGCCACGGGGCGGCGTGGTGCGGCGGGTTCGGGGTTCGCGGCGTCGGACATGGGAGAGGCTAGACTGGCGGACATGCACCTGCAGGCCTGGGACCGAGCGCGACGACCGGCGCTGCGCTGGCTGATCGCCCTCGCCCTGCTGGGGGGTGCCCCGGCAGTCTATCCGAGCGCCTCACCCGCCGCGACGGCGACGACTGGCGGCCCGGCCGCCCTGCCGCCCGATCTGCCGGTCGCCACCGAGGCCGAAGTGCGCCAGCGATGCGGCACGGTGTGCCACAGGATGCCGCCGCCCGACATCCTGCCGCGCGCCGCCTGGCGCGACGAGCTGGTCCGCATGCAGCTGATCATGGATGGCGTCCCGGAGCCGGCCGGGATGATGGGCGCCGCCACGGCGATGATCCCGTTGCCGCCCGACATGCTCCGCATCCAGCGCTTCTACGAGCAGGGCGCGCCGGAGGCACTGCCGGCCCACACGCCGTGGCCCGCCGGGCCATCACCGGCGGACTTCGACCGCGAGGCCCTGCGCCTCGAGGGACAGCCCGGGGCCTCGCTGCCCGCCGTGGCCAACGTCCGGCTGCTCGATCTCGATGGCGACGGCGCCGCCGAGATCGTCGCGTCGGACATGCGCGCCGGCCTGGTGATGGCTGGCCCGACGTCCAAAGGGGCAACGCTTCGCGTGATCGCCGAAGTGCCGCATCCGTCGCACATCGAGCGCGTCGACCTCGACAAGGACGGCCTGCAGGACCTGCTGGTCGGCGACCTCGGGTCGTTCCAGCCCGCCGATCACACCAACGGCGCCATCGTGTGGCTGCGGCGCGGCAAGGACGGCGCCTACACGCCCATCACGCTCGCCCGCCAGCTCGGACGGGTCGCCGACGTCCGCGCCGCCGACTTCGACGGCGACGGCGACCTCGATCTCGTGGCCGCCGTGTTCGGCTGGCGGAAGACCGGCAGCCTGCTCCTGCTGCAGAACCAGACGAAGGACTGGAAGTCCCCGCAGTTCCTGATCGCCGAGCTCGATCGCCGCCACGGCGCCATCCACGTGCCGGTCACCGACCTCAACGCCGACGGCCGGCCCGACATCGTCGTGCTCTTCGCGCAGGAGCACGAGACGGTGGCGGCGCTGGTCAACGCGGGCAACGGCACCTTCCGCACCGAGACGATCTTCGAGGGGCCCCACCCGAACTGGGGGTCGTCGGGCATCGAGCTGGTCGACATGGACAAGGACGGCGACCTCGACGTGCTGCACACGCACGGCGACACGTTCGACGACTTCATCCTGAAGCCGTATCACGGCATCACGTTGCTCGAGAACCGGGGCAGTTTCCCGTATGTGGCGACGTCGATTGCCTCGCTGCCCGGCGCGCATCGCGCCCTGGCGGCCGACCTCGACGGCGACGGCGACCTCGACATCGCGGCGGCGGCGATGGTGGCCGGCGGCGGTGGCCCCGCCGAGGCCACGCTGCCCGCGGTGGTGTGGCTGGAGCAGACGGCGCCGGGCACGTGGGCCCGCCACCCGATCAAGGTCGGCACTCCTGCCTACGCGACGCTCGACGTCGGCGACATCGACAAGGACGGACGGCCCGATCTGGTGGTCGGCTCGTTCGCGTTCGGCAGGCCGATGGACTCGGTGGTGGACGTGTGGCGGAATCGCAAGGCGCGCTGACTGGGCACCTTCCTGACGTTCCCTGACCGTCGACCTGAAGGTCGACGGCTACGTCGGGTGGTGGCTGGGTGTTCGGGCGTCGAGCGTTTCGCGTCCGGCGCTCGACGTCAAACGTCAAATGTCAGACGTCAAACGTCAAACGTCAATCGATGCTGAACGTCGCGGTCTTGCTGTCGCTGCCGCGCTCGTCCTCGACGAGCACGCGCAACTGGTACACGCCGCGCGGCAAGCCGTCGATCGGGATGCGCTGCAGTTGCGGCAGCTGCCCGCGCGCGTCGAGCGCGGTCGGCGTCATCGGTAGCGCACTGACCACCCGGCCCTGCGACAGCAGCTCGAGGCGAATCGCGGGGCGCGAGCCCGGCCGGCCATACGCCGTGAAGAAGAAGGCCAGTTCGCGATCCTGCCTGGTGCGGACCGGCACGCCGACGTCGGGGTACAGCAGCAGATCGCCGACGTAGAGCGGGTTCTTCTCGTCGCGGTCGGCCGCCGCCACCTGCTCGGCGCGCCGCACGATCACCACGCTGCTGACGCGCGGGTGGGCGGCCCCGGGCGAGGGCACCGTCACGGTGGAGATGCGCGCGCTGCTGCGCTGCGACCGGGCGTCGTACACCATCGCCTCGACGCTGTAGGCGCCGGGCAGGAGCTCCGGCTGGCGGTAGAACAGGATCTCGCCGCTTCTGGCCGACGCGAGTTCCTCGATGCGCCCCGAGAGCAGGTACTGCTGGCTGGTCTTGTAGGCGACGCGCCCGCGCGTGTCGCGGACGCGCACGACGATCACGGCCTCGGCCGCGTACGTGCCCTGCGCCTCGTCCTTGTCGTAGGCGAGGGCGTCCACGCGCAGGGCCACCAGGATCGGCGTCAGGCCGGGCCGGGCGGCCTCGGGGAACGACAGGCCGCCGGCGCTGATCGGGAACGCGTTGGGCAGCGGCGTCCTGTCGAGCAGGGCCAGCGGCACGCTCTCGTAGCCGAGGATCGGCATGGGGCTCAGCGATCGCACGGCGAAGTAGCCGCGACGCGCGAAGACGCGCGTCGCCGGGCGCTTCACCTTCACGTCGATCGTGCGGAACTGGCCGTCGAACTGCTGGTTCGACGGCGCGTACGTGAGCACGTAGTGGAAGCGCATGTCCTCGTCGATGCGCTTGAACGCCGACTGCAGGTTGTTGGTGTCGCGCACCAGGAAGCCGCCGGTGTCGCGCGCCAGGTCGCCCAGGCCGGTGTGCGGGTCCATCCTGAGCATGTCCTCGTTGCGCTCGAGGATGCGCAGCATCGAGCCGGTCAGCGGCAGCGAGCCCGATTCGTTCTGCACGATGCGATCGACACCAGCCGCCGTCATCTCCCGGCGCACGTCGCCCACCGTGCTCTCGGCGCGCAGCCCGGACGCGTCCACGGTGTAGATGGTCACGTTGGCGCGGTTGGCCGTGTCGACCACCGACCGGAACGCCGCCTGGGCGGCCGGCGGGACGGCCAGGCCCTCGGAGAAGAAGACGATCGTCTTGCGGCCCGGCGTGTCCTGCAGGCTGGCCACCACCGCCAGCAGCGCATTGGTGGTGCTGTACCCCTGCTGCTCACGCTCGAGCGTGTCGAAGATCTCGAGCATCCGCGACTCCATGCGGTTCTGCGCGAGTTCCACCTCGATGCTGCCGATCGCCTGCGTGCCGGTCGGGCCGGGATTGCCGCGGTTGGCGGCCACGGTGGCCGTCAGCTCCGGGCCGAGCACCTGCCGTCGCTCCTGCAGTTCCACGATGCGCCGGTCCCGCTGCTGGAACTGCGAGGCATTGAGCCCGCCGATGCGCTGCAGCCCCGCGCGCACGGCAGCGGGGTCACGCGTGAAGGGCTGCACCAGGTTGACCTGCAGGTCGATGGCGAAGACGCCCATCGCGTCGGGCAGCGCGTCGGCGGTCATCGGGATGCCGCTCAGGGCCGCCCGCTGGGCCAGCGCGCGGTTGTCGGCCGACAGGCGGTCGAACACCAGCGCCGTGAGCCCGGCCGCATCGGGGACCGCAGCCGGATTCGCGGCAGCGTCACCGGATGCCCCACCGACGCGCGTCACGCCGTCGCGCTTGCGCGCCGCCACGGCGATGCCGGCGCCGCGGTTGGCGATCGAGAACGACCCGACGGTCTGCCGCAGGCCGTCCTCGTAGAGCTCGAAGTCCTCGGGCGTGAGGTCGGTGACCAGCTGGCCCTTGCCGTCGCGCACGACGACGTCCACGACGATGGCGGTCGACGACGTCTCGAAACGGGGGGGCTGCGCGCCCTGCCCCGGCGCGGCGGGATTGGGGCGCGTCTGCGCCCACACCACGCCCGTGAGGAGGACGGCGAGTACGGCCGCCAGGGTCCGTCGACGAGGAGGTGTAGGTGACATGGGCGACCTGCCGGAAAGCGCGCCAACGGCGCGGTGAGACACCGCGCCCTGCCTGTAGAGCGCGGGAACCTACGCGAGGGCCGCGGCAATCCCTCGCATGTACGACAGCGACTCGAGCATCCCCGGCACCGGGTCGTCGGCCTTGATCTCGTACTCGAGGGAGACGTGGCCGGCGAACTTCGTCCGGACCAGTTCCTTGAACACGCCGACCACCGGCAGGATCCCACGCCCGACCTCGACCTGGCTGTCCTTGTTGGTGCCGTCGGTCAGGTCCTTGATGTGCAGGTCGAGCAGGCGTGGCCCGGCCAGCGCCACGGTCTTGACGACGTCGGCGCCGGCGCGCGTCGCGTGGCCGATGTCCATGCACACGCCCATCCGCGGGTCGCGCTTGTCGATCTTCTTCAGCACGTCCGACGGGGCGGGCCACCACGGGTCTTCGGTGCCGTGGTTGTGGATGGCCGCCTTGATGTCGAACTCCTTGACCATCTTCTCGAGCAGGTCGAGGGTGTCCGGCGCCGGCGAGCACACCACCAGCGGCATGCCGGCGGCCTTGGCGTACTCGAAGTCCTTGCGCATCGCCGCCTCGTCGGCCGTCTTCCACGTGAGCGTGCCGCCGCCCATGATGGTGATGCCGGCGTCCTCGAACTCCTTGCGCGCCGCCCGGATCTGCTCGGGCGAGTCGGTGCGCGCCAGGTGCACGTCCTTGATCGTCACGTACTTGACGTTGAGCTGCTTCAGCGCGGCGATCGCCTTGTCGCGCGGGAACTTGCGCAGCGAGTAGGACGCGACGCCGATCTTGAGCGGCAGCGGCTTCGGGGCCGTCGACTGCGCGGCAGCCGGCACGCTGACGGCCAGCGACCCGAGGGGCGCGGCGGCAGCCAGGCCCGCCAGTTGGAGCATCGAGCGACGGGAGAGGACGGACGAGGACGAGGACACGGGCACTCCTTGCGGGTCGACCTGACCGGGAAACGGCATCTCAGGCCAGGTCGGGTAGCCTGGTGGCGGCCGGACGCGCGGTGGCGTGCGCCCGGAATTCCTTCAACAGCGACAGCGCCAGTGCGTTCTCGGCCTGCGGCTCCTGCCTTGGCCCGAACGCCGCGATCAGCCGATCGAACCTGTCGCGGTCCACCTCGCCGGACTGATCGACGTTGAGCAGGCCCATCGCCCACCCCTCGAACACCCGGGCAGGGATGGGGCCATCGAGCAACAGCTCGATGTCGGTGTGGCGCGCGTCACGGGCGATGCGGTCGTAGGTCAGCAGGAGCGGCTGGCGGCGTCCCTCGAGCAACTGGAGAAAGTGCCCGCGGCCGTACAGCAGGAGGCCGGTGAGGCCGTCCTGCTCGTTGCGACGCTGCGAGTACGCCACCAACTGCGCCAGTTCCGCCATCGTCCAGTCGCGCGTCGAGCGACTGAGGTACAGCATGTGAAACAACGCCATCGCTGCCCGGAGGATACCGCACCCGCCATCCCACCGGTATGCCCGGCCCGGCGCCAGCACGCTACGGGGTCACGGTGAACCGCGTCGCGCGCGAGAGCACGTGCCCGGCGACGGGCACCCTGACCCGCAGGTCGTAGGTGCCGGGGGCGAGTTCGGCCACCGGCAGTGAGGCGATCTGCTGGATCCGGCCTCCTTCGCCGGGCGGCCCGAGGGCGAGTTGCGCCGCGCCGACCACCTGCGAGCCGCGGGCCACCTCCACGTCGACGCCGGACACCGGTGCGCCCATCGGCACCACCGAGAACGCAAACGTGAGATCGGCCGCACGGGCCCGCGAGACCGTCTGCCCGACCTGCGGAAACAGCAGCACGCCGTCGTGCAGCAACGGACTGCGTCGCTGCGTGCCCGTCATCGCGCCCCGCTGCGCGTGCTGCACCACGAACACGCTGCCGAGCCGCGGCAACCCCGGCATCGGGCGGGGCACGTCGAGGCTCCCCACGCGCACGCTGGCACGCTCGGCCTGCATGTCCTGCACCACGGCCTCGACGACGTACGTGCCCGGCGGCAGCGACACCTGCCGGTGGAACAGCATCACCTGTGCCTGCGATGCCGGCATGTCGGCCAGGGCGCCTTCGAGCACGTACTGGTCGCTCGCCTTGGCGAGCACCTGGCCGTTGATGTCGCGGATGCGAAGCAGGAACACGGCCTCGGCCCGATACCGATCCCCCTCCTGCTCGTACCGGAAGTGCCGCGCGTCGGCCTGCACGAGCAACGGCACGATCGACACGTCCGAGTCGGCCGTCGGGAACACCAGGCGCTCGAGTTGCACCGGAAAGGCATTCGGCAAGCGTGAGGCCTCGAGCGCCGACACGGCCGGGGCCTCCCAGGCGTGCGTGACCAGGCCGCGGGTCGGCGCCACGGCGTAGTAGCCATGGCGGGCGCTCACCGTGACGCCGGGGCGACGGACCTTCACCTTGATGCGCCGGTACTTGCGGTCGTAGGTCGGGTTGGACGACACGTACGTGAGGACGTAGTGGTTGGCCATGTCCTCGGACACGCGCGTGAACACGCGCGCGAGGTCGTTGGTCGACTCGAGGTAGGCGCCACCGGTGTCGCGCGCCAGGCGACCGAGCGAGGCGGCCGGCGTGGACATCAGCAGCGCCTCGAAGCGCTCGACGCCGGCCAAGCTTCCCACCGAGTTGCCAGACGCCATCGCCAGGAGTCTGTTGCGCGGCTCCTCGAGCGGCGACACCGTCCGTAGGCCGGCCGCATCGATGGTGTAAATCGCGACGTTGGCGCGGTTGGCCGCGTTGATTACGTCCTGCAGCCGCCCGCGCAGCGACGGCCCCTGATCGAGTCCCTCCGACAGCAGCACCAGGCTCTTGCGCCCGGGGACGTCGGCCATCGTGCCGATGACGGCCAGCAGCGCATCCTGCGTGATGTTGCTGCGGAAGTCGCGCTCGGCCATCTCGAAGCCGAGCATCATCCGCAACTGCATCGCCTGGAGGTCGCCGATCGTCCCGGGCCTCGTCGTCCCGAGCGGCGGCGGCACGGCGCCGCCACCCACGCCGGTCCCGCCCGCCTGCAGGTCGAGGATGGCGGCCTGGTCCTGCCCGAACGGCAAGGCCTGGTTCTGACCGAGCACGTCCACGGCCTGGCGGATGCGGCGGTAGTCGCGCGTGAAGTTGGCCACCGGCTGCAGCGACATGCCGATCCCGAACACGCCGATGACACCCGGCGCCTCGGGCCCGTTGCCGATGAACTGCCGCGCGGCACGGTGCGCGAGCCATCGCGACTCCGGCGTGAGCCTGTCGAACACGATGGCCACCACGCCCGCGTCGCCGATCGAGTCGTCAGGGCGCACGCGCGCGCCGGGAGGCGGGGCGTCGATCTCGCCGGCCGTCATCACCCGCACGGCCTGCGACTCCCGCGCCGTGAACGAGGTGACGTACTGGACGACCCCATCCTCGCGGATCTCGAAGTCGTCGGCGGTCAGCCCCGTGACCGGGCGGCGGCCGTCGCCACGCACGACGACGTCCACGAGGACGGCGTCGGTGCGGAGGCGGAAGGTCGGCTCTGGATCCTGGGCAGGCGAGGGCTGCTGCGCCCGTGGCGTGGCGGCCACGCACGCACACGTGAACAGGGCGGCGGCGGCACGACGGAAAGTCATCGCTCGCTCCGGAACTCCGGCAGGAAGGCTGGCCCCTTCACGATACCGCAGGTCGCCAGTGCTTGAAGCTCGAGCGCCCGCGCCGCGGCACCCGCCTCACGGCGCCACGGTGAAGCGCGCCGACCGGTTGACCGCGACCGTCCCCGCCTGCACCGCCATCCGGATCTCGTAGCTGCCCGGTTCGAGGGCCTCGATGGGCAACCTGCCGATCTGGCGAATGATGCCGTCCGCTCCGGCAGCATCGAGCGTGATGGGAGCCTGGCCGATCACCTGCCCGCTCCTGACCAGCGTCATCGTCGCGCCGGTCGCCGGCGACTTGCCCGGTTGGACCGTGAAGGCGAACGCCACCTCCTTGGTCGCAGCCTTCGACAGCGGCTCGCCGAGGTTGGGATACAGCAGCGTCTCGCCGAAGTACAGCGGGTTGGTGGCGTCTCGTTCGGCCTGCGGCACCTTCTCGGCACGCTGCACGATCATCAGGCTGCTGACGCGCACCGGCGAGGCCGTCGGCGCCGGCACTTCGAGGCTGCTGATCCGCACGCTCGACTTCGCCGTGTGCGTGTCGTAGACGATCGCCTCGAGGGAGTAGAGGCCCGGCGGCATCACCGGCTTGCGGAAGAACACCACGCGCCCCGCCTGGGAGTTGGCCAACTGCGCCGCGGCCCCGGACAGGGTGTACTGCTCGCTCATCTTGGCGAGCACCTGCCCGTTGGCGTCGCGGAGTCGGGCGATGACGACGGCCTCGGCGCTGAAGCCCTCTGCTCCGTTGCTGTAATCGAGGTGCCTGGTGTCGAAGCCCACGAGCACGGGCACGGTGGCCTGCGACTCACCGGTCGGGAACACCAGCGCGCGCGCCGTGATCGGGAAGTTGTTGGGCAGCGGCGACGACTCGAGCAGCGCCAGGCCGGGCGCCTCGTAGGCCAGCACCGGCGAGCCGTCGGCGCTCGGCGGCACCGCGTAGTAGCCCTTGCGGTGCGACACGGTGAGGCCCGGCCGCTTCACCTTCACGCTGATGCTGCGGAACTTGCCGTCGAACGCCGGCTTGCTCGACGAATACGTCAGCACGTAGTGCGCCCGGATGTCCTCCGACACACGCGTGAAGCCCTTGTCGAAGTTGTTGCTGCCGGCGATGAGGAACCCGCCGGTCTCGTTGGCGAGCTGCCCGAGTCCCGACGAGGGATCCATGCGCAGGCGATCCTCGTTGCGCTCCAGGTAGCGCGAGGCGGCGCCGCCGGCGCCGATGTTGCGCTCGCCGTTGTCGAGCCGACCCGCCGCGTAGGCGTTGATCTCGTCGCGGGCCTCGGCCTGCGTGCTCTCGGCGCGCAGGCCCTTGGCGTCCATCGCGTACACGGCCACGTTGGCGCGGTTGGCCTCGTCGATCAGCGCCAGGAAACGCGGCATCACGTTGGGCGGGATCACGAGCCCCTCGGAGAAGAACAGCACGCTCTTGCGGCCCGGCACGAGCTTGAGGGAGTTCACCACGGCCGTGAGGGCGTTCATCGTGCCGTAGCCCGCCTGGTCGCGCTCGAGCATCGTGTAGGTCTCCGACATGCGCTGCTGCATCTGCGCCATCTGCAGGTCGGCGCCCGCCGCGCCCTGCGCCGCGCCCGCCTGTGGCGTCCCGGTGCCGATGCTCGCCAGGGTGTTCTGCAACTGGTTCACGCGCTGCTGGTCGGCGCGTGACTCGGCCAGGGAACCGGAGGGCTGCGAACCGGTGCGCGTGCCGACCTTGTCGAGCGCGGCGCGGATGGTCGCGCCGTCGCGCGTGAAGCCCTGGATGACCTCGAGGCCCCAGTCGGTGGCGAACACGCCGGTGACGTGCGGGCTCTCGGCGCCCTTGCCGACGTACCGGTCCGCGGCGAGGGCGGTGAGGCGGCGCGAATCGGGCGAGAGCCGATCGAACACGAGCGCCACCACCGAGGCGCTGCCTGCCGATCCCGATGGCCTTGCCGCCGCCGTCGTCCCCACCACGTTGACGGCTCCCGTCGTCGCCGGCAGGATGCCCGCCTCGGCCGACGGCAGACGGAACGATCCCACCTGCTGCGGCACGCCGTCCTCGAGCACCTCGAAGTCGTCGGCCGTGAGGTCGGTGACCGGCAGCCCCTTCTTGTCGCGGACCACGAGGTCGACGACCACCGCGGTGACCGACGCGGAGTCGCCGCCGCTGGCTCTGCGAGGCGCCTGATCCTTCGCGCCGAGCGGCGCGAGGGCCAGTACCGCGACGAGCAGTCCACCGATCCCTCGAGTCGTGCGCGTGTGCATGTGCGTGTGCCAGTCCTGTCCGTCGCCCAAGGGCGACGGCTACATCCGGTGAAGGGAGCGCCGACTCTCCCAGGTGTAGGCGTCGGCCTTGGCCGACGCCTGCGGCGTTCCCGCGTCAGACGTCACACGCGACGCGTGAAACGTCACTCAGGGCGTGATCCCACCCACCGCGGTCACGCCGTTGCGCTGCAGGCGGCTCAGGCGGTCGAGGCGGGTGAACTCCGCGCGCGCTTTCGCCGCATCCGCCTCCCGCCCCGCCCTGGCGTACGCCTTGGCCAGCGAGAAGTACACGCTGGGGCTGTTGGGCTCCAGCGTGCGGCTCTGCTCCAGCGAGGCAATCGCCGCATCGACCTCGCCGGCCTCGAGCTGCACCTGCCCCAGGAGCCGATGCGCGATGAAGTCGGTCGGCGCGAGCGCGAGCGCCTTCTCCGCGTGCGGCCGCGCCTTGGCCGCGTCGCCGCGCTTCAGGTACTCGCCGGCCAGTTGGACGTGCGACGTCGCGTGCCCCGGCTGGATCGTCAGCTCGCGCTCGAACTCGCGGATCGCACGGTCGGGATCGTCGGTGAGCAGGAAGACGGCGAAGGCGTAATGGACGTTCGGCGTCTCGGGGTACCGGAGCACCAGTTCCTCGAACGCCGTGCGCGCCGCGGGCGCGAGGCGCATCGCCATGAAGTAGCTGCCGCGCCCGGCCATCAGCACCATCTCGCGCTTCTCGGCGGGCACTTCGGAGGGCAGCAGCGGCATCCGCAGGGTGGCCACGCCCATCGCCTCGATCACCTGCGGCGAGTCGTTGCCCTCGAGGGCGAACTCGCCGATGGTGTTGAGCGCCAGTTCGAACTGGCCGAGGCGCGTCATCGCGAGACCGGCGTGGAAGCGGGCCACCGAGCCGATCTCGGCGTTGCCGCTGACGCCGAGGGCCTTGGCCTGCATCAGGTCGGCGAGCGCCTCGGGATAGGCGCCCTGCCTGAAGGTGCAGAGGCCGCGGAACGCGAGCGCCGCGCCGTGCGACTTGTCGAGGCGCACGACGCGGTCGAAGGCGGCGCGGGCATCGGCCCATCGCTCGAGCTCGTAGAGCGAGGTGCCGAGATACCACCAGGCCTCGATCTGGCGGGGCGCGGCCTTCACCACCTGGCGATAGAGGTCGATCGCCGCCTCGAGGTCGCCGTCCTCACGCGCCGCGTTCGCCTTCACCATCGTCGGCCCGGCCGCGCGTGTCGTCGCGGGCGCGGCCTTGCTGGCACTGGCCTTGCCGACGCGCGAGCCGGGCGCGGCAGCGGGGGCGGTCTGCGCCGACGCGTCCAGGGACGCGACGAGGAGGCACGCCGCGAGCGAGGCGACGCGGCCCCCGGCAAGGAGGGTCACGGCCGGCGCTCCGGGGTGGGCGGCGCGCTCCCGGCGGCGGCCTTGGCCGCCTCGGCAGCCTTGGCGCCCGGCTGCTTGGCCTGGGCCTCGGCGTTGAGGCGCTCGATCACCGCGCGCATGCGGTCACCGTCCTCCCGTCGCTGCAGGCGGTAGTACACCGTCGCGAGCAGCACGTAGGCCTCGGTGAACGACGGCGAGTCCTTGACGATGCCCTCGAGCACGCCGCGGGCCTGCTCGGTCTCGCCGCGCGAGACGTGCAGACCGGCCAGCGAGAAGCGGGCGGTCGGGTCCTGAGGCCGCATGCGGAGGGCGCGGCGGATGTAGGGCTCGGCCTCGTCGAACTTCTGTTCGCGCTTGCGGAGGTCGCCGATCTCGAGGTTGGCCTGGAAGTCGTTCGGGTTGTTGGCCAGTTCGCTGGCGAACGCCTTGGCCGCGGCCTCCTGGTCGCCCGTCCGCAGCAGCGCCCGCCCCATCAGGCTGTGCACCAGTGGCAGCTTCGGATTGAGCGCCGCCGCCTTCTGGAGTTCGGCCAGCGCCGCCGGGTTGTCCGAGCGCCTGAGGTGCGCGGTGGCCATCAGCAGGTGCGCTTCGGCCGACTCGCCCTTGCTGAAGATGCGGTCGATGTGGCGCTGCCCCTCGTCGAGCCTGTCGGTCTCGATCAGCGCGCTGCCGAGGATGTAGGCGTAGGCGAGGTTGTCGCCGTAGTCCGACTCGTACAGCGCCAGCACGTCGATGGCCTGCTGGAACCGGCCCATCTGCAGGTAACAGTCGCCGAGCAGCAGGCGCGCATTCAGGTGGGCCTTGTCGAGGCGCAGCACCTCGGCGAACGCCTCGGCGGCCGACGGCACCTGCGCCGACTTGTAGTAGGCGAGCCCCAGATTGAGCTGGAACGCGACGTTCTTCGGGTCGGCCTCGACGGCCGTCCGGTACTCCTTGATCGCCTCGTCGTAGCGCCCGAGCCGCACGTAGGCGGCCCCGAGGTTGGAGTGCGCGCCAGGGTTGTCGGGGTTTAGGTTCAGCGACGCCTGGTAGGCGGCGATGGCGCCGAGGATGTCGCCGGCCTGATGCAGTTCGAGCGCCTGCTGGAACAACGACTCGGCCGTGGGCCTCTGGGGGCCGGCCGGGCGCGTCTGCGCCCCCACGGGCGCGCCGGCGACCAGCAGCACGAGCGCCAGCGACAGCCCACGCGCGCGCGATGTGTTTCGGTGGATCACGGTGGATCGATTCTAGACCGGGAATCGGGAGTCGGGAGTCGGGAGTCGGGAGTCGGGAGTCGGGAGTCGGGAGTCGAAGGCCACGTGCCGTGGCGAGCGGCGGTGCTGGACGTGAGGTCCGGCCTCCGACATTCCGGCATCGCAGCATCGCGGCATTCCCGACGGCGACCGAACGAAAAAGGGCCGGGATGGCATGCCACCCCGGCCCCTCTTGTGAGCGGTCGCTCCCTAGAAGTAGTACTTCAGCGCGAACTCCACCACGCGGCGGCCGCGCAGCAGGTTGATCTTGCCGAAGTTGCGGATCGTGTTGTCGGTGAAGCGGAACCCGCCGGTGGGGTCGCACACGTTGTCGACCGTGCCGCCCGCGCCGTTGGGCACGCCATTGACCGTCACGTTGCACTGCGTCTCGAGCATCAGGTCGATGTCGTTGGTGAGGTCCGACCGGACGCCGGCATAGGCCATGTTGAACAGGTTGAAGAACCCGACGCGGAACTGGATGCGGTTCTCGTTCGGCAACCGGAAGTCCTTGAAGATCGTCAGGTCGTGGTTCATGCGCGTCGGGTAGCGCAGGTTGTACGGCGGGTTGATGTCCCCCACCTCGCCTGCGGCCGGGTTCGGCAGCCGGATGGCGTTGATGTCGAAGAGCTTGTCGCCGAGGCTGCTGTTGCCCGTGCGCGGGTCGGAGACGTACACCGGCGCGAAGGCGCCCGTGCGGTCACCGACGAACGACGGCGTGCCGAAGAAGTACTGCTCCATGCCGTCGGTGTTGATGGCACCGGTGAGGCGGAGGCGGATCGGGATGCCGCTGGCGACGGTGGAGATGCCCGACAGCTGCCAGCCGTTCAGGATGCCCTTGAGGATGGCCGGGCCGTCCTGGATGGGATCGGGCAGCACGGCGTTCCACGAGAAGTTGAAGATGTGCGTGCGGTCGCTCTCGAGGACGCCCTGCGACCGCGACGGATCGATCGGGTCGAGGGTCGAGTACTCGCCGCCGAGCGACCCGGTGGACCGGGCGAACGTGTAGGTGCCGAAGTACGAGAACTTGCTGCTCGTCTGGCGGCTGAGGGTGACCTGCAGCGAGTTGTAGTCGGTGATGCCGTTGTAGTCGAAGATCGTGACGCCCGAGTAGGCCTGGAACGGGCGGAACGAGTTGACCACAGAGACGGCCGCGGCCGAGCGGTGCAGCGGGTTGCGCATGTCGGCGTTGCCGATGACGCCGCCGCTGGACATGCCGCCGAGCGGGATCGCGTTGCCGTCGGTGCGGCTCACGAGGTCACGTCCCTTGGTGCCCACGTAGGCCGCCTCGATGACCTGCCCCCAGGGAATGCGCCGGGCATAGGAAATCGAGTAGCTGTGCGTCGTCGGCCACACGCGCTCGTCAGGGTCCACACTCGGCGTGTTGACGCCGATGGCGCCGCCACCGGCGCGGGCGAAGCCGTTCACCAGGCGCAGCGTGTCGTAGTTGAGGCCCTGGCCGCCGGCGAAGTCGGTGCCCACGTCGCCGGGCGACACGCCGGTGCGGTACGCGTTGGGCGCGATGCGCAGCGTGGTGTCGTATTCGACGTTGCCCATCGGGCGGTTGACGAACATGCCGTAGCCGCCGCGGATGACGTTGTTGCCGTCGCCGTCGATGTTCCAGGCGACGTTGACGCGCGGCATCCAGTAGGGGGCGCGGTTGCCGACCAGGTTCTTCTCCACCTGGCCCGTCGCCGCGTACCGGTAGCCGTTCAGCTGCTGGTACGTGCCGGGGTCGAGGAAGGTGCCCGCGTTGGCGTTGTAGAACGCCGGGTCGAACACGCCGCCGAGGCCGTTCACCTCGATGTTGTTCGGCATGTACGCCATACGGAGGCCGTACTCGAGGGTCAGGTTCGGCTTGACCTTCCAGCTGTCCTGCGCGAACACGTCGAAGTTCCAGGCGCGGAAGTTGCCCACCGGGATCTGCGTGCCCTGCTCGGCCTGCGCGAACTTGCCGATCATCATGTCGGCCACGGTGTTGCCGGTGCTGCCGCTCGCCCAGTTGGCGTAGATCAGCTGCACGTTCTCCTCGTTCTGGAAGTTCTGTTCCTTGGTCAGCTTGGTGGCGCTGCCGCCGAACTTCAGGCCGTGGGTGCCGACGATCTTCGTCAGCTTGTGGCTGATCTGCAGCGCGTCGTTGTAGGCGAACACGTCGTTGACCGGCGACCAGAGGTCACCCACCTGGCTGCCGCCCCAGCTGTGGATGGTCTGCAGGGGCAGGTAGGGGCTCGCCCCCGGGAACATGCCCTCGAAGTTGATCCCCACCTGGTCCTTCCGCACGCGCGACGGGTCACGGTAGTAGTTGTCGAGCGTCAGGCGGCTGTAGCTCACCAGCGTCTCGGCGGTCGTCGTCGGGCCGAGGACGTTGACGAGGTTGAACGAATAGCTGCGGCCGGCGCTGTCGGCGACGTTGGGCGTCGGCAGGGCGACCTGCGACGGGCCCCACCAGCCGCCGCGCGGCTGGTCGTTCAGCTCGGACTCGCGGGCGAACCGGACGTAGGCCTTGGTGTTGTTGTTGATGTTCCAGTCGAACCGCATCTTGAGGTCGTTGCGGTTCTGCGGCTCGAGGGCCGAGTACACGTAGTTGAACCGGTTGTTCGGATCCGAGTAGTTCGGATTCGGGTAGTTGTTCACCAGGTACTGGCCGAGCGGGTGGATGTAGGGCGCGATGTTGTTGTTGGGCGCCGGCTCACCCGCCCCCGGGAAGCCACCCGGGATGTTCACGACGGTCGGCATGTTGAGGTTCGACCCAGTGTTGGCATACAGCTCGCTGAAGTCGCCGCGCTTCATGCGCTCGGTCGGCACGGTGGTGAACCGCGAGCCGGAGTCGACGTTCTGCTTCTGGTACTCGTAGCCCACGAAGAAGAAGAACTTGTCGCGGTTCTTCGCGTAGTCCCAGCCCGGGATGATGATCGGGCCGCCGACGTTGCCGCCGGGGTACTGGTACGTGTCCTTCGGCTTCTCGGTGCCCGCGATCGAGTTGGACCGGTCGTTGGCGCTGAACTTCGAGTCGCGGATGTAGTCGTACAGGGTGCCGCGGAAGCGGGACGTGCCCGACTTGGTGACGGCGCTCACGCTCATGCCGCTCGAGCCGTACTCGGCAGCGTAGTTGGAGCTCTGGACCTTCACTTCCTGAACCATGTCGTTGTTCAGGGTGACGATCACGCCGCTGTTGGAGCCGATGTCGATCAGCGCCGAACCGTCGAGGCTGACGGTGTTGTTCGAGCTGCGGACGCCGTTGACCGTGTAGGCCTGCGTGTTGTTGCCACCCGAGCCGAAGCCGACGCTCTGCATCGTGCTCTGGTCGGGGGCGACGACGCCAGGGAGGATGCGGAGCAGCTCGAGCGAGCTGCGGCCGATGATCGACAGCTTGTCGATCTGCTCGGCCCGGAGCACGCCCTCACGGGCGCCCGTCTCGGTCTGGATGATTTCGGGCGACGAGGTCACCGAGACGACCTCGTTCAGCTGGCCGACCTCGAGCGCGACGTCGACGCCGCGGGTGTCGGCCGGCGACAGCACCAGTTTGGTCTGCTCGTACGTCTTGAAGCCCTGCAACTCCACCTTGACGGTGTAGGTGCCCGGGAACAAGCCGCTGAACAGGTAACCGCCACGATCGTCGGTGACCGTGTTGCGCGTCGCCTTGGTGCCTTCGTCGATGACCGTGACCGTGGCGCCGGGCAACACGCCTCCCTGCGTGTCGCTGACGGTGCCACGGACCGTCGCCGTGGTCGAACCGCCTTGCGCATGCGCCAACACCGGCATCGCCAGCGCCAGCGTTGCGGCCGCCACCCACCTCATCCTGCTGAACACTCCGAACATGGACATCTCGTCTCGTTGATGGGATCGTCGCGCGGCGAAAAGTGGGCTTCTCGTCCGCGCATGGATCAACAACTAGTACTTTCGAGTGAGGGGAGTATCTGGATCAGGCGGGTGGTTGTCAAGCACCAGAAGTCATTCAAATGAATGGAGTTAGAGTCGAACGCCCGACAGCCCGCGAGAACCGGGCTTGCTGGCGGCCTGGCCGGAGGATTGGCACGACCACCTGCCTGTGCGGCCGACCTTCACAAGCGGGCCTGTGGCAAACATTCGGCCCATTCCGAGACAATCGAAGAGATTTGGACTGACCACTGCCGATGTGCCAGTGGCGAGTGGAGACTCCGGCCGAATGCGCCCCGAGGCGGCGCGCGGCGGCGCCCGTGGTGCCGTGTCCATCGCATTGGATCCCGATCCGTGACTCCGCCCCGTCCCGGCGCGACACAGGGCCAGCGACGCGTGGTACAACCGCGGGATATGTCCCACCCGTGGCTCCCGCGATCCTCGTCGCGCCGCGCCTTCCTGCGGGCCGCCGGCGCTGCCGGCCTGGCCGCCGCCTGGCCGGCGACGACGCGAACGCAGCAGGGCGCGCTGTTCGAGGTCGTGCCCCCGTCACGCAGCGGCATCAGTTGGGTGCACGACAACGCGATGTCCGAGTTCCGCTACCTGCCCGAGACCTGCGGCTCGGGCTGCGCCATCTTCGACTTCGATGGCGACGGGTGGATGGACCTCTATCTCGTCAACAGCGGCCCGGCCGACTTCTTCACGCCGAAGACGCCGCTGCGCAACGCCCTCTACAAGAACAACCGCGACGGCACGTTCACCGACGTCACCGAGCAGGCCGGCGTGCCCGGCGGCACCTTCGGCATGGGCGTGGCCGTGGGTGACTACGACAACGACGGGTTTCCTGACCTGTTCGTGACCGCCTACGGCAACTGCACGCTGTACCGCAACAACGGCAACGGCACGTTCACCGACGTGACCGAGAAGGCCGGGCTGCGGGTGCCTGGCTGGACGACCAGCGCGGTGTGGTTCGACTACGACAACGACGGCCGCCTCGACCTGTTCGTGTGCAGCTTCGTCGAGTTCTCACTGAAGACCAACGTGTTCTGCGGCGACAACAAGCTCGGGCGGCGCTACTACTGCATCCCGCGCGTGTTCAAGCCGTCGGCCTCGTTCCTGTTCCACAACAACGGCGACGGCACGTTCACCGACGTGACCAGGGGCACCGACATCGCCCGCGCGCTCGGCAAGGGCCTCGGCGTGGTGGCCACCGACATCAACAAGGACGGGCAGCTCGACCTGTTCGTGGCCAACGATACGGTGCAGAACTTCCTGTTCATGAACCGCGGCAAGGGCGCGTGGGAGGAGATCGGCCTGGCCTCCGAGGTCGGCTTCTCGGCCAACGGCCAGCCGCGGTCGGGCATGGGCGTGGACGCGGCCGACTTCGACCAGGACGGCTGGGAAGACCTGTTCGTCGCCAACGTCGACCAGGAGATGTTCTCGCTCTACAAGAACCGCGGGAACGAGTCGTTCCAGGACGTGGCGCACGCCAACGGCATCGCCCAGTCCACCCGCCTGCTCAGCGGCTGGGGCCTGAAGTTCTTCGACTACGACAACGACGGCCACCTCGACCTGATGCTCGCCAACGGCCACCCGGACGACATGATCGAGCACTACTCCACGCAGGTGACCTACAAGGAGCCGCTGCTGCTCTTCCACAACGAGGGTGGCAAGCTGAAGGACGTCAGCAAGCAGGCCGGCGACGCCTTCGCGGCGCAGTATCCGGCCCGCGGGCTCGCGGTCGGCGACCTCGACAACGACGGTCGCCTCGACGTCCTCATCAACAACAACGGCGCCGCTCCGCTCCTGCTGCAGAACCGGGCCGGCCAGGGGAATCACTGGGTGGGCCTGTCGCTGCAGGGCGTGACCTGCAACCGCGATGCGATCGGCGCGCGCATCAGCTGGTCGGTCGGCGGCAAGGTCACCCGACGGTTCAAGACCGGCGGCGGCAGCTACCTGTCGGCGCACGACCCTCGCGAGATCCTCGGCCTCGGGCCCGCCACCCAGGTGGACTGGGTCGAGATCGCCTGGCCCGCCCCGAGCACCCGCGTCGACCGCCTCACCAACGTGAAGGTCGATGCGTACCAGAAGGTGGTGGAGGGGAAGGGCGTGGTTAACGTTTGACGTTTGACGTTTGACGTTTAGCGTTTGACGTCAGACGTCAGGCGTTAAAACCGCCCAGCTAGTGCTTTCAGGTGACCCGACCGCAACGCCAGGGCCGCTACTCTGGCGGTTCCGGCGTTTCCGGCCAATCCAGGTTCCTGATGACCGCACAGATACCGTCTGGGTGGCGAGCGTGGTGGCTCGCCGGCTTCTTCCTCCTCCTTCTCAACAGCGCCTATCTGGGCGCGTTTGCGACGGCCTCGGCCTTCTACTACGCCCAGGTGGCGGCCCACGTGATCGGCGGCGCGGTCCTCGGCGCCACCGCCCTGCGCCACGTGGCCAGGCACCGGGCGGTGCCCGAGGGATGGGGCGTGGCGGCCGGTCCGCTGGTGGTAGCGCTGCTCACCGGGCTGGCGCTGGCCTGGACGGGTGCCACGCGGCCGTACCGGGGCCTGCTCTACACGCACGTCGCCGCGTCCGTGCTCGGCGTCCTGCCGGTGCTCTTCTGGCTGCTGGCGCGCGCCGGGCGCGTCGGCGCGCCCACCCTGCCGGGCGCCACGCCGGCCCGCTCGGCCACCCTGATGCGCGCCGCGGTGGCCATCACCCTGCTGGCGATGGTCGGCTCGATCGCCTGGGTCAGCCGGTACGGCGCCGTCCGGCGCGCCTCCTATCGCATCCAGAATCCGGCCGTGGTGCCCACCTCGATGCAGGAGGAGGGGCCTGGCCCCCGCAGCCCGTTCTTCCCCTCGCCGGCCAACACGACGCGCGACGGCATCATCCCGTCGAACTTCTTCATGACCAGCAAGGAGTGCGCCCGCTGCCACAAGCAGATCTACGACGAGTGGAACGAGTCGGCGCACCACTTCGCGTCGTTCAACAACCAGTGGTACCGCAAGTCGATCGAGTACATGCAGGACACGGTCGGCACCGGCCCGTCCAAGTGGTGCGCCGGCTGCCATGACCACGCGGTGTTCTTCAACGGACGCTTCGACACGCCGATCAAGCAGCAGATCAACACGCCGGAGGCGCAGAACGGCCTGAGCTGCACGTCGTGCCACGCCATCACGCACGTCGGCGGCTCGATGGGCAACGGCCACTTCCTCATCGAGTACCCGCCGCTGCACGACCTGGCCGTGAGCAGCAACCCGCTGCTCCGCTGGGCGCACGACAAGCTGCTGGAGCTCGATCCTCAGCCCCACCGGGAGACGTTCCTCAAGCCGTTCATGACCGACCAGACGCCCGAGTACTGCAGCACCTGCCACAAGGTGCACCTCGACGTCCCGGTGAACGGCTACCGCTGGATCCGCGGCTTCAACGACTACGACAACTGGCAGGCCTCGGGCGTGTCCGGCATGGGCGCGCGCGCCTTCTACTACCCGGCCAAGTCGCAGGGCTGCGGCGACTGCCACATGCCGAAGGTGGCCTCGACCGATCCGGCGGCGAAGTCCGGCCAGCACAAGAGCCACCGGTTCGCGGCCGCCAACACCGCCCTGCCTTTCGTGAACGGCCACGCCAACCAGATGAAGGCCGTGCAGTCGTTCCTGAAGGACGGCCAGGTCACCATCGACATCTTCGGCCTGGTGCGCACGCCCGGCGGACAGGCCACCGAGGAGCGCCAGGTGGCCGGCAGCGAGCCGCGCCTCAGCAGCACCTTCGCCGTCGGCGAGGAGTCGATGCATTTCGGCTCCACCACCACCGTCACCACCGCGCCGATGACCGTCGTCGCACCGCTCGACAAGGCGCAGCCGGCGCTGCGTCGCGGCGAGTCGGTGCGCCTCGAGGTCGTGGTCCGCACGCGCAAGGTCGGGCACTTCTTCCCTGGCGGCACCGTCGACGGCCACGAGGTGTGGGTCGAGCTCGAGGCGGTCGACAGCAAGGGCCGCACGATCATGCACAGCGGCAAGGTGGCCGACGGGGGCAAGGGGCCGGTGGAGCCCGGCGCGCACATCTACCGTAGCCTGATGCTCGACGCGGCCGGCAACCCGATCAACAAGCGCAACGCCTGGGCGGCGCGCTCGGTCGCGTACGTGCGCCTCGTGCCTCCGGGCGCGGCCGACACGATCCACTACCGCCTCGACGTGCCGGCCGACGCCGGCGACTCGATCACGCTCAAGGCCCGGGTGAACTACCGCAAGTTCGCGTTCTGGACGACGCAGTGGGCGTACGCGGGCGTGCGCGATCCGCACGAGCCGGCCTCGCTCACCACGCGCGACTACGACAACCGCGGCTGGCTGCTGAACGGCGACACCTCGAACGTGTCGGGGGGACTCAAGTCGATCCCCGACCTCCCCATCACCGTGATGGCCGAGGCGACGACGACGCTGAAGGTCGTGGGCGCGAAGGACGCCACCACCGACACACCGGTCGTCACCAGGGCGGTGCGCGAGCGGTGGAACGACTACGGCATCGGCCTGCTGCTGCAGGGCGACCTCAAGGGCGCCGAGGCGGCGTTCCTCAAGGTGACGCAGGCCGAGCCGGGTTACGCCGACGGCTGGGTGAACGTGGCGCGCGCCCGCCTCAACGAGGGCAACGTCGACGGCGCATCCGAGATGCTCACGCAGGCGCTGAAGCTGAACCCGACGCTGGCCAAGACCCACTTCTTCCTCGGACAGGCGGCCAGGCAGCAGGGCCGCTACGACGAGGCCATCGCGTACTTCAAGGAAGCGGCGCGCCAGTATCCGCGCGACCGCGTGGTGCGCAACCAGCTCGGGCGCGTGTACTTCCTGAAACGGCAGTACGAGGCCGCCGTCGCGGAGTTCAAGGCAGCGCTCGACGTCGACACCGAGGATCTGCAGGCACACTACAACCTGATGCTGTGCTATCAGGGCATGGGCAAGCCGGACCTCGCGGCGCGCGAGCGGAAGCTGTACGAGCGCTACAAGGCCGACGAGGCCGCGCAGGCGATCACCGGCCCCTACCGGCAGATCAACGCCTACGACAACAACGAGCGGCAGAGCGTGCACGAGCACGGCGATGCCGCGCCGTACCCGAAGTACTACACGCCGCGCGGCGGCGCGGCGAAGGCGCTCGAGGCTGCGCGTCGGGCAAGCCCGACGCCTACGAGCCGCGCGACGGCGGCAACGGGCGTCGCGGTGGCGCGTCCGGCAAGCCCGACGCCTGCCCCTGGCGCCGGTGTAGCAGCCTCTGATTCCAGGGATGTAGCCGCCGGGCTTGCCCGGCGGTCGTCGCCCCCGCCGACGCCCGGAGCGTCCGACCGCCGACCTGTCCGCCGAAGCGCAACGCGCGAAGGTGGACTGAAGACTGCCGAGACATCCCCGCAATGATGCGTTCGCCTTTTCTGACCCTTCCGCTGGCGGCCCTCGTGGTCGCCGGCCTCGTCACCGGCCTGCGCGCGCAAGCGCCGAGATCGGCCGCCGCCGCGCCAGCCGGCGCCATCGCCTTCTCGGACGTCACCGCGCCGGTCGGCGTCACGTTCCGCCACGCGAGCGGCGCCTTCGGCAAGAAGTACCTGCCCGAGACGATGGGGGCAGGCGTGGTGGTCTTCGACGCCGACGGCGACGGGCGCCAGGACCTGTACTTGGCCAACGGCAAGGCATGGCCAGGGAGGCCACCGCTCAGGTCGATGCCGGCGCTGTACCGCAACACCGGCGGCCGCTTCGTCGACGTCACCCGCGCCTCCGGCCTGGCCGCCGAGATGTACGGGATGGGTGGCGCCGCCGCCGAC
This sequence comes from Luteitalea sp. TBR-22, assembly GCF_016865485.1. Taxonomy (NCBI): domain Bacteria; kingdom Pseudomonadati; phylum Acidobacteriota; class Vicinamibacteria; order Vicinamibacterales; family Vicinamibacteraceae; genus Luteitalea; species Luteitalea sp. TBR-22. The sequence continues at coordinate 5,388,748 of NZ_AP024452.1, forward strand.
TACGACAACGACGGCGACGTGGACCTGCTGGTCACCGCGCTCGGCGGCAGCCGGCTGTATCGCAACACCGGGGGCGGCCGGTTCGAGGACGTCACGGCCAGCGCCGGCGTCGGGCGGGCGGGGTTCTCGACCAGCGCCGCCTGGTTCGACTACGACAAGGACGGGCGCCTCGACCTCATCGTCGCCAACTACGTGCAGTGGCAGATCGACAAGGACATCCACTGCACGCTCGACGGCAAGACCAAGTCGTACTGCACGCCCGAGAGCTACAAGGGCGAGACGCCGTTCCTGTTCCGCAACAACGGCAACGGGACGTTCGAGGACGTGACCCGGAAGTCCGGCCTCTTCGACCCGACGAGCAAGGGTCTCGGCGTGGGCCTCATCGACTACAACGCCGACGGCTGGCTCGACGTGTTCATCGCCAACGACACGCAACCGAATCGCCTCTACCGGAACACCGGCAAGGGCACCTTCGTGGACGAGGCGGTGACGGCCGGCGTCGCCTTCAACGAGGCGGGGGTGGCGCGCGCCGGCATGGGCGTCGACGCGGCGGACTTCGACGGCTCGGGGCGCCCGGGCCTGCTGATCGGCAACTTCTCCAACGAGATGCTGTCGCTCTACCGCAACGAGGGCAACGGCCTGTTCATCGACGACGCGCCGACCTCGAGCCTCGGGCGCGAATCGCTGCTGTCGCTGACCTTTGCGTGCTTCTTCTTCGACGCCGACAACGACGGCTGGGTGGACATCTTCACCGCCAACGGGCACGTCGCCGACGACATCAATCGCGTGCAGCCGAAGGTCACCTACGCGCAGGCGTCGCACCTGTACCGCAATGCCGGCAAGGGACGCTTCTCCAACGTCGCCGCCGGCACGGCGCTCGCCGTGCCCACCGTGGCACGCGGCGCCGCGCACCTCGACATGGACAACGACGGCGACCAGGATCTCGTCATCACCGTCAACAACGGGCCGGCGCGGGTGCTGCGCAACGACTCGAAGGGCGGCCGTGCGTTGCGGCTGGCGCTGGTCGGCACGCGCTCGAACCGGTCGGCCATCGGCGCGCAGGTACGCGTCACGGTGGGCGGGGCGACGCGGCTCGCGATGGTCAAGTCCGGGTCGAGCTACCTGTCGCAGAGCGAGTTGCCGCTCACCTTCGGGCTCGGCGCGGCGTCAAAGGTGGAGCAGGTCGAGATTCGCTGGCCGAGCGGCCAGGTCGATCGCCTCGGCCCGCAGGACGCCGGCCAGACGCTCGTCGTCACCGAGGCGAAGGGCGTCACGCAGAAGGTGCCGTTCACCCGCCCGTAGGCGCCGGACTTGTCCGGCGCTCTCGTCTGGTGCGGCATCTCTGACCGTCGGATACGGCCGACGCCTACGGATCGGCATCGCGAAACATCACTGACCCGTCGGGCAAGCCCGACGGCAACGAACCAGGGCCGACGGCCACCAATTCCATGACACGCACATTCACGGTTCTCGCCGGTCTGGTCACCCTGGGCGTGGTCCTCACGGCGCAGGCGCCGACGCCCCCGGCCCGCGACGTCCGCGAGAAGGCCTGGCAGGCCAACAACCTCGGCGTGGCGTACCTCGAGCAGTTCAACCACGCGAAGGCGGCCACGCAGTTCGAGGCGGCGCTCGGCATCGACCCGACGCTCGTCGCGGCGCGCGTCAACCTCGCGATCGCGCGGCTGTACGAGCCGGACCTGCCGGCCGCGCTGAAAGTCGCCACCGCCGCGGCGGCGTCTGCCGGGGCGCCTCCGCACGCCGACTTCGTCCTCGGGCTGATCGCGCGGCAGGAGAACCGCGAGGACGAGGCGCTCGCGGCCTTCCGGCGCGTGCTCGAGGCCGACCCCGACGACGTGGCGTCGCTGGTCAACGTCGGGCAGCTGTTGCTGCAGAAGCGGGCCTACGCCGACGCGGTGCCGGTGTTCACGCGCGCCGTGGAGCTCGAGCCCTACAACGTCTCGGCGCTCTACAACCTCGCCGTCGCCCAGACGCGCGCCGGCCAGCGTGAACTCGGTGCCGAGACCACCAGGCGGTTCCAGGCCCTGCGCGAGACGGGCTACGGCACGACCTACTCGAACGCCTACCTGGAACAGGGCCGGTACGCCGAAGCCATCCTCTCCACCGGCGCGGAGGCGGACCTGGCCGCTCCGCCGCCGACGCTGACCTACGCGGCGCGTCCGCTGGCCCTGGGCCCTCGCCCGCCGGTGGCCATCACCGCCGCCGACATCGATCGCGATGGTCGCACCGACCTGATCGCCGTGCACGAGGACGGGTTCGAGGCCTACGCGGCTGCCGCCGCCCCGACACCGACCCGCGTCTCGACCGGGACCCTGGCGACACCTGGACTTGGCGCGCGAGGGGCCGTGGTTGCCGACGTCGACAACGACGGCAAGGCCGACGTGCTGATCCACGGGCGAGGCGGCGTGGCCCTGTGGCGGCAGGTGGCCGGCCAGGGCGGCGCCTCATTCGGGTTCGAGGACGTGACCCGGGCCTCGACGATGGCCACGACGCTCGATGTGCGCACGGCGGCGCTCGTCGACCTCGATCACGATGGCGACGCCGACGTGGTGCTGGGCGGCGCGACACGCGACGGCGCGGCGGCCCCGCTCGCGGCCTGGCGCAACAACGGCGACGGCACCTTCGTGGACATGAGCGCCAGCGCCCTGCCCGGGCAGGCGCCGCTGGTCGCGACGGCCATCGTGCCCACCGACGTGGACCTGCGCCGCGACATCGACGTACTGGTGCTCGGCGAGGACGGCCGGCTCCGCCTGTGGCGCAACATGCGCGACGCGACCTTCCGCGAGGTGTCGGCGACGGTGGGCCTGGACGCCCTGCCACCGGCGGCGGCGATGGCGGTCGGCGATGCGACCAAGGACGGCTTCCCCGACATCGCGCTGAGCGCGAAGACCGGCGCGAGCGTCATCGCCGTCGGCGCCTCGAACAACCGCTTCACGGCACGACCGCTGCCGGCACTGCCGACCGGCGCCTCGGCGGCGCAGATGGCCGACGCCGACAACGACGGCCTCCTCGACGTCGTCGCCCTGCTGCCCGACGGGGTCCACGTGGTCCGGCAGGCCAGCGGCGGCGCCTTCGAGGACGTGTCCACGCGCACCGGACTCACGAGGACCGGCACGGCCGACGCCGCGGCTGCGGGCCTGGCCCTGCTGGACGCCGACCTGTCCGGCTCGCTCGACATTCTGCAGTGGCGCCACGGCGCAGCGACGTTGCTCGTGGCCGTGGGCGCGGCGCCCGGCTTCCGCGTCACGCTGCAGGGACAGGTGAGCAACAGGAGTGGCCTCGGCTCGAAGATCGAGATGCGGGCCGGCAGCCTGTGGCAGAAGCTCGAGGCGTCTGCGGCATCGCCGGCAGCCGCGCCGGCCGACCTGCTCTTCGGGCTCGGCACGCGGCCCTCGCCCGACGTCGTGCGCGTGCTCTGGCCGGCTGGCATCGTGCAGGCCGAGGCCCTGGCGGCCGACGTGCAGAAGGCGGGCCGGCTCGAGGTGATAGAGCTCGACCGCAAGCCCTCCTCGTGCCCGTACCTCTACACGTGGACGGGAGATCGCTTCGAGTTCGTGACCGACTTCCTCGGCGGCGGGGAGATGGGCTACCAGCTCTCGCCGGGCGTGTTCAACACGCCTGACCCGGAGGAGTTCGTCCGCATCCGGGGCGACCAGCTCAAGGCCCGCGACGGGCGGTACGAACTGCGCGTGACCAACGAGCTCGAGGAGACGCTCTTCATCGACCACCTTTCGCTGCTCGCCGTCGACCACCCCGAAGGCACCGACGTCTTCCCGCTCGAGGGCATGGTCTCGGCGCCTGCGCCGGGGCTGCGGTACGCCGTGGTCCGCGACCGGCGGGCTCCCGCCGGCGTGACCGACGCCGCTGGCCGCGACGCGACCGGCGCGGCCGGGAAAGTCGACCACACCTTCGTGGACGGCCTGCCGCTGCTGCCCGTCCGCGGCTATGCGAAGCCGCACGCGATGACGATCGACCTCGGGGCGAACACGCCGGCGCGTGGCGCCGTGTTGCTCCTCACCGGCTGGACCGACTACGCGTTCTCGAGCGACAACGTCGCCGCGCACCAGGCCGGGCACGCGCTGCACCCGCCGTCGTTGCAGGTGAAGGACGCCTCTGGCGCCTGGCGCACGGTGGTCGAGGAGATCGGCGTTCCCGTCGGCCGGCCGCAGACGATCGTCGTCGACCTGACCGACCGGTTCCTGTCGTCGAGTCGCGAGGTGCGCATCGCGACGACGATGCGGGTGTACTGGGATCAGGTGGAGGTGGCGACGCGGGTGCCCGACGCGCAGCCCGTGATCACGCGCGCCGGGGCGTCGCTGGCCGACCTCCGCTGGCGCGGCTTCTCCGAGCCGACGACGACGCGCGAGCCGTTGACGTTCGATTACGGGAAGGTGACGCCGCACTCGCCATGGAAGCAGATGCCCGGGCGCTATACGCGTGAGGGCGACGTGCGGGCGCTGCTCGATGCCGTGGACGACCGCTTCGTGGTGTCGCGTCCCGGAGACGAGATCGCGCTGGCCTTCGAGGCCGCGGCGTTCCCGGCGGAGCGGGCGGGCTGGACGCGGACGTACCTCCTGCACGGCGACGGGTTCAGCAAGGAGATGGACATCAACTCGCAGAGCCCCGATCAGGCCTGGCCGCTGCCGTCGCACTCGATGACGCGTTACCCGGCGCCGGCCTCGCCGCTCGACGAGCCGGCCTGGTTCACGCACTACAACACGCGCGTCGTCGGCCGGCAGGTGCCGCGCCTGGCGGGCGTGCCGCGGTGAGCGCGTCGCGCTTGCGGTACGCGGTCGCCGCCTGCCAGACCGACCTGCCCTGCCCGCGCACCCGCGCGGAGATGGCCCACAACACCGACCGCATCGTCGAGATGATCGATGCGGCGGTGGTCGGCAGCCAGCCGTTCCTGCCGGTGCGGCTGGTGGTGTTCCCGGAGTTCGCGCATTGCGCGCCGGCCTACCCCGGGCTCGAGGCCCTGATCGAGCACCTCGCCGTCGAGATCCCGAACGAGCACACCGAACGGCTCCAGCAGCGGGCGCGGCGCCACGACGTCTTCATCCAGAGCGGCTCGATGCTGGAGGTGGACCCGAAGTGGCCGGGCGTGGTGTTCAACACGACCTGCCTCATCGGGCCCGACGGCATCCTGTCGCGCTACCGCAAGGTGAACCCCTGGATCCCGTTCGAGGTGCACGCGAGCCCGCACGACCTGCCGGGCTACGACGAGGAGTTGTTCCCCGTCGTCGACACGCCGATCGGCAGGCTCGGGTGCGCGATCTGTTACGACTGGCTGTTCCCTGAGGCCATACGCCAGCTGGCGGCCAACGGCGCCGAGGTGCTGATCCGCGTGTCGGCCTACATGGATCCGTGGGGCGCCACCGAGCCGATGAACTGGTGGACGCTGGTCAATCGGACGCGCGCCATCGAGAACATGGCGTACGTGGTGGCCGCCAACCAGGGCGCGAGCCTCCGTCACTACCCGCCGTATTCCTGGCCGGGCGGCAGCCAGGTGGTCGACTTCGACGGGCGGCTCCTCGCGGAAGCCTCGCCGGGGCCGGGTGAGCGGATCGTCGTGGCGCCGGTGGACGTCGACGCGCTGCGGCACGAGCGCGCCTCGCGCGTCGGTCATCACATGCTGGCCCACCTGCGGACCACGGCGTACCCGGTGTACCAGCAGCCGGGGTTCCCGCCCTCCGGGCACGCGTCACCCATCACCTACGCGAGCAACGTCGCACGCACCGAGCAGCGGAAGGGGGAACTGTGGTGAGCGTTCGGGTGCGGCGATCCCGCCTCCCGCCTCCCGATTCCCGCCTCCCGCCTCCCGACTCCCGATTCCCGATTCCCGATTCCCGACTAGATGCGATAGATCGTGTCGTCGGAGCAGGCGACCATCGAGCCGTCGGTCGGATCGAAGGCCACGCCGATCAGGCCCGCGCCGCTGACGACCAGTGAGCGAGCCCCGTCGGGGGTGATGCGATGGATGCCGCTGTCGCCGGCGAGCGCGTCGACGACGTGCAGCACGCCGTGACGGTCGAAGGCCAGGCCCTGGGGTCGTCCGAAGCCCTCGAGCCAGCGCGTGACGACGCCATCGGGCGTGATCCGATAGAGGGCGTCGCAGGAATTCAGCGTCGGCGCCGCGACGATCACGTCGCCACCGGGATCGACCGCCAGGTGGAAGGCGGCAACGCTCGGCGGGATGGCGGCCAGCGGCCGATGACGACCGTCGGGCGTCACGACGTGGACCGTGCCGGATCGATCCCCCACGAGCAGGTCGCCGTCGGCCGTGAACGCCAGGCCGAACGCGACGCCCAGGTTCTCGGCAAACTTCGTCGGCTCGCCGTCAGCCGCGATGCGCGACACCGTGCCCTCGAACCGGCTCGAGACGTAGAGGTGGCCGTCGGGCCCGAAGGCGAGCGAGGTGGCATTGCCGAGCCCGGAGACGAACGCCTCCCGCACCCCATCGGCCCCGATGCGGTACACCGACACGGGCGTTTGCTGGCCGCGCTGGCCGCTCAGCGTCGCATAGACGCGGCCTTCCGCGTCGATCGCCGGGCTGTCCACCTGGTGGACGCCGGTCGTGATCGCCCGCCCCACCGAGACGAGTGGGGTGCTGCCCTCGAGCCCCTCGATCGCGAGGGGTTGCTCGCCGCCCGGGGTGTCGGCAGGCACTTCGATCGCGACGCTGCGCGACGAGGCGCGCAGCACGCGGGCGGCCTGGCCCCCGAGCGTCACCTCGGGAACGCGACCGGGCCGCACGTCGAAGCCGCTGCCGCTGACGACGAGCCGCCCGCCCGGCGTCACGGCCCTGGGTTCGATGCGATGGATGTCGGCGCGGGGCATCGACCGATCGTACCAGTCGGGAGTCGGGAGTCGGGAGTCGGGAGTCGGGAGTCGGGAGTCGGGAGTCGGGACTGACCGAACCGGCGGGGGCGCGTGAGCGTCAGCCGACGATGCGTCGGGCGCCGGCAAAGCGCGAGGCCCAGTACTTCTGGTCGAGCCTGTCGATGCGGACGCGGCTGCGCGCGTTGGGCGCGTGGATGAACGCGCCGTCTCCGGTGGCGATGCCGACGTGGGAGACGCGCCTGCCGCTGGTGCGGAAGAAGACGAGGTCACCGGGACGCAGGTCGCCGTCGATGTCGCGGCCGGCGGCAAACTGCTCGTCGGCGGTCCGCGGCAGTTCGATTCCGGCCTGTGCGTAGAGGTACTGGACGAAGCCGCTGCAGTCGAAGCCCTGGTCGGGTGTCGCGCCGCCTGGTCGATACGCGACGCCCGTGTAGGCCCGGGCCTGCGAGACCAACTGGTCGCCATTCATCGTCGGCTCAGGCCGGGCGACCACCGGGATGCCCGCCATGCCATGGGAGGCGCAGCCCGTGCTCCACAGGAGCGGCGCCAACGCCAGCAGCAGGAGGAGACGGAGGGCGGCGGCGGGCCGCGGGGCACTGGTCATCGACGAGCTCATCGGCCCGTCTCGCCTAACTCTTTAGTCACGTGCACGTTACCTCCGTTCGGGCAGCTTGACAGTCCCGATCGGGCTCGCACAGACTACCTTCAGTTCGTGGGCACGTGGAAGGGGTGGCTCGAGGAGGCCCCCCGGGGTGGGTTACGGCGCTTATGGAGCAGACACTGCTGCTCAACGCGACGTGGGAGCCCCTCAAGGTCGTCGACTGGCAGAAAGCCCTCACGCTCTGGTGCCAGGGCAAGGTGGAGGTGGTGGCCAGCTACGACCGGGAAGTGCGCTCCGTCTCGCTGAGCTTCCGTCTTCCCTCGGTCATCCGCCTGCTGCGGCGGATTCGCATCAGGCGGGCCATCGACGATGTGCCCTTCTCGCGCGCGAACATCTATGCCCGCGACGCCTGCACCTGCCAGTACTGCGGCGTGCGCTTCTCGGCCGCCGACCTCACGTTCGACCACGTCATCCCCGTGGCCCAGGGTGGACGCAAGACCTGGGACAACATCGTCGCCGCCTGTGTGCAGTGCAACAGGCGCAAGGGCGGACGCACGCCCGAACAGGCGGGCATGACGCTGATCCGCGCGCCGCGGCGGCCGTCCAAGGCGCCAGCCGTGCGGCTCACCATCGGGTTGCGGCACACCCCGGACAGCTGGCGCGACTACCTGTACTGGAACGTGGCGCTGGACGAGACCTGAAATTCCAGATTGGAAATTGGAAATTCTCGCGGGCGCGGCTACGCCGCCGCCCTTCGAGGCGTGTCGCGCGGCAGCGGCCGGAGGCCGCGTCGCCGGTCATTTCACATTTCGAATTTCAAATTGCGGCTATGCGGCGCGCACCGGCGTGGTCGCCCTCGCGCGGCTGAAGTCGCGCACCACGAGATCCGCCTCGGTGAAGCGGGCCCGGCCGGGCGCCTCCTTCAGCGGTTCGACGAGCACATCGGGCTCGGCCGGCTGGGCGTCGAGCACGTGGACGTATCGCTGCGGGTAGGTGCCATCGCGGAACGTCGTCCCCACCACGCTCCCGTGTCGAGCCTGCAGCGTCGCGAAGTCGTGGCGGACCACCTCGAGCACGTCGGGTGATGGCGCGGTCTCGAGGTAGGCGAGCACGAGGTCACGCACGTCGTCGAAGAACCGCGGCGGGTGCGTGCGCTGGTCGAGCGTGCCGTCGGCGCGCGCGAGCTGTCGCAGCCCGGAGGCGTCAGGCGCGATGTGATAGAGCTCGTGCACCACAGTGTCGAGGCGGACGACCCACGGCGGCAGGCCCACGTAACGTTCGAGCTTGCGGCGGCCGACCTGATCGGCAAATCTCGGCAGCCCGACGGAGATCATGTACTCGATGGGGGTGCCGTTGACGATCACCTCGGGGGAGCGCGTCACGAACCAGGGCGACCGTCGCGTGATCGAGCCGGTGATGGCGTCGGCCCAGAAGTAGTAACCCGGCTCGCTCGTCGGCAGGGTGAGGCAATGGCAGGTCGCGTTGGGACCGTCGGCGCCGGTGCGGCCGCGGCGCGCGAACACGAGCGTGCGCTCCGGACGTACGTGCGCGAGCGCAGGTACGCGCTGGGCGATGTCGGCAATGAGCCCGGAGAGCGCGTCGGTGAAGTGGAACATCCCTGTCAGCGAATCGGTAAGGGGAGCCGCAACATGAGACACCCGCAACCGCCACGCGGTCAAGCACGAGGGACAGGTGTCGCTGGACGCGGCGGCAGCTCTTCTGACGAAGGTAAGGACGGCGTCTCGGGTGCCGGCGCCTCGGTCGCGGGAGCTTCCTGAGGCTCTGACGCGGGCTGTGCGGGAGTGGTCTCCGCCGGCGCCTCCTCGGCAGGCGGCGCAGTGGCGACCACTTCCTGCACCGGGGGCGGGACCGGCGCGTCGCGCATCTGCATGCGGCGCAGGATCATCGCCTGCCGACGCAGCAGCCGTCGCGGCGGATGGCCGGGGTTGTAGATGTTGGGATTGATCAGCGCGCCGGCCAGGAGTGCCGCTTCACTGGCGCCCAGGCTCGAGGCAGGCTTCCTGAAGTAGTGGCGGCTCGCCGCTTCGGCGCCCCACGTGTCGTCGCCCCACTCGACGACGTTGAGGTACAGCTCGAGGATACGCGTCTTGCCGAGCACCCGCTCGAGGCGGTGCGCGATCATGATCTCGCGCAGCTTGCGCAGCGGGTCCTTCGACTCCGAGAGGAAGAGGTTCTTGGCCAGCTGCTGCGTGATGGTCGAGCCGCCACGCACGATGGCGCCCTTGGCGATGCTGGCCTCGAGCGACTCCTTCATCGCCTCGAGCTCGATGCCTTCGTGCTCCCAGAACCCGCTGTCCTCGGTGACCAGCACGGCGCGCTTGAGCGTCTGCGCGATGCGCGCGTAGGGCACGAACCGGTAGTCCTGGCGGAGCGGACGGCCCTCGGCGTGAGCCTGGCGCTGGCGGGCGCGCATGAACGCGGTGTCGACGGGGGGCGCGCCGAGGAGCGGGCGCACATCGGGGACCGTCACGACGAGAAAGCCCACGGCCACCACGCCGACGGCGACCGCCCCCGCGAGCACGCGCCAGGCCGTGCGCAGGCGGGGCGACGAGGCACTCGCGCGGGCAGGGCGGCGGCGGGGTGGCGGCATGTCGGCGTCAGTATACAAACCGTCACTGCGACGAGGCGAGTGGGCCACGGCGACCCATGACCGGTACCCTGGACCGGGCAGATGGGTCACGATGAACTAACGCGTCAGCCTCGCGCCGCCGGCGCGCGCCGCCTCGTGCGGTCGGCCGCCCCGTCCCGACGCCGACGGGCATTCCCGACGCTTCCCCGCCTCTCCCGTACAATCCTCAGCAGATGACCGCTCAGGTCCAGGCGCCGGCGGAGGTGACCCACGACGCAGTGACCGCGGCGATGCTGCGGCATCGTCGTCTCCTGGCCACGCTCGTGCTGATCGCCCTGGTCGCCGTGTGCCTCTGGGTCGTGGTCGCCCTGGTTCGGACTCGCGAGTTGCCGACCCTCGGACTGCAGATGAGCCGCGCCGGGACGGTGCCCTGGCGACCCGTCGATCCGGGCGCCCCGGTCGTGGTGCGCAACGTGCGGTCGCGGGGGCCGGCCGCGGCCGCCGACATCCGCGCCGGCGACCAGGTCGAGCGCATCGACGGCCTGGCAGCCACCGATACGCGCGGCCTGGCGGCCCGCCACGATGCCTTGCGCCCGGGCGATGTCGTCGCCTTCACCATCGTCAGGGAGGGGCGCCGACTGACACGCCACGTCACCGCCGCGCCGGTGCTCGCCGGGGGACGCCAGTGGCTCGGCGTCGGCGTGCGGCTGTTGCTGGTCTTCACGCTGTTCCTGGGCATCCCGTCGCTGGTCTTCAAGTGGCGGCCCCACGACCCTCGCGCGCTGCTCTTCATGCTGTTCGGCTGCTCGTTCGGCCTGTCGATGCTGAACTTCTCGGTGCCGGGCCTGAGCCAGGTGCCCGAGACGGTGCTGCCGCTGCCCGACGCCTTCGCGCGGTTCAACGTGACCTCGCTGGCCATCACCTACGTGTGCGCGCTGGCGATCAACCCGACGCTGCTGCATTTCCTGACGCTGTTCCCGCAGCCGCGCCTGTCGCCGATCACCCTGGGGCGGGCGCTTCGCTGGACCTACCTGGTGCCGTCGCTGGTCGGCTGCCTCGCCGCGCCGGTCGTCGTGCTGCTGATGCTGCGCTGGCTGCCGGCGCCGGCGCGCATGCCGGCGGGGTTCGTCGTGGCGGCCCTGGCCGGGGGCCTGGCCCTGCGCCTCTGGTGGACGCGACTGCGCCGGCAGTCGATCCGCACCCTGCTGACCGACGAGGCGCACTGGCTGGGCGCGACGTTCGCCCTGGCCGTGATGGCCACCCTGCTGGTCGGCTTGCTCGTGCTCGGCCTGCGCTCCCGCGAGGCGGCGGGCCTGACGGCCGGCCTGCTGCTCGGCGGCACGCTCGGCCTCTTCAGCATCTTCGTCGGCATCGCCTACCCCCTGGCGTGCGGTGTCACGATGTGGCGCTCCTGGACGATGAGCAGCGAGGACCTGCGCCAGCAGATCCGGTGGCCCCTGCTCAGCATCGCGCTGGCGCTCGGCATCGCGGTGGCGCTGTCGCTGCTGTCCATCGCCCTGTCGTTCTCCACCGGCAGCGCGCCCCCGCCGTGGCTCTTCTCGGTCTTCGAGATCTCCACGTGGGTGGCCTACTCGGTGATTCCGCTCGCCTTCGCGGCGGCCGTGCTGCGCTACGGGCTGATGGACATCCGGTTCATCATCCGCCTGACGTTCTTCTACCTCCTCACGAGTGCCAGCGTCTTCGTGGGGACCTTCGCCGTGGTGCTGCTGCTGGCCACCGTCGTCGCGGAAGCCGCCGACACCAATCGGGTGACGACGATCGTCGTGACGCTGATCGCGGTGTCGCTGGTCGAGCCGCTGCGCCGACGGGTGCAGCGACGCGTCGACAAGCACTTCTACCGGCGGACGCCTGACCCGGTGGGCGTGCTGGCGCGCCACGGCCAGGCCCTGCGCACCGTCGCGCGGCGCGAGGACCTGGAGCGGCGCCTGGTCCTCGCCCTGCAGGAAGCCATCCCGCATGGCCCGTCGTACGTGTTCAGGCGGCGCGAGGACCAGGGCGAGTTCGTGGCCGCGCATTCGCCCGACCCGACCGCCCGCGAGGCCTACTCCGCCCTGCCGTGGGTCGGCCAGCGGGCCCAGGACCTCGAGGGCCCGACCGTCCTCGGCGAGATCACGATGGTGGTGGAAGAGGCGCGCGCCTGGGCTCGCCTCGGCGTCGAAGTGCTGCTGCCGGTGCGCCACGGCACCGAGGTGCCCATCGTGCTCGGCCTGGGCCGCAAGCGATCCGACGATGCCTGGCACGACCGCGACATGGAACTGTTGTCGTCGCTAGCGGCACAGACCGCGATGGCGCTGGCCGACATCGACGCGCGCCTCCACGACGCGTCGCTGAAGGAAGCCTTCGACAACCAGCGTGCGCTTCTGCCGCAGCAGTTGCCGCAGCCGGAGGCGTTCTCGATCGCCGGCGCCTGGCACCCGGCACTCACCGTGGGCGGCGACTACTACGATGCGTGGTGGCTCTCGACCGATGCGGTGGCGATCTGCGTGGCCGACGTGTCCGGCAAGGGACTGGCCGCGTCGCTGGTGATGGCCAACCTGCAGGCGACGGTGAAGGCGCTGGCCGGGCCGGACGTGACGCCGGCCGACCTGTGCACCCGCGTCAACGAGACGCTGGCCAGCAACCTGCGCAAGGGCCGGTTCGTGACGTTCTTCTTCGGGGTCCTGCGGCTCTCGACCGGCGAACTCCGCTACGCCAACGCGGGGCACAATCCGCCGATGCTCGTCTCCGGCGGCCACGTGCACGAACTCGCACTCGGCGACCCCGGCCTCGGCCTGCTGCGCACGCACCCCTATCGCGACGCCACCGTGCAGCTCGACACCGACGCGCGCCTCCTCCTCTTCACCGACGGCGTCACCGAGGGTCGCAGCCCGGAGGGCGAGGAATTCGGCGTCCCTCGCCTGCTGGAGATCGTCGAGCGCCCCCATGCCAATGCCGGCAACCTGCGCGACGACGTGTTGTCTTCCATCGCCGCGTGGACGCAGGGCCAGTTCGACGACGACGTCACGCTCCTCGCCGTCGTCGCGCGTCAGGGGCCGCACACGCTCTTCCAGACCCAGAAGATCCGGCTGCCGGGGATCGGGTAGGTTCAGGACTGCGGCGTACGACCGATCGCACGCCGAACGCCGTACCTCGTCACCGCTGTTCGACGACGATCTTGATCCGTTCGCCGGCGCGTGGCGGTTCCTGCAGCGTGTACCCGTTGATCACGGCCAGCGTGCGGGCCGGCACGAGGCCCCGACCCGGTCCCGATGCGAGTCGCTCCCAGGTGTCGCCGGCCTGCGCGGTCTGGAGGGTGATGACGTTCGGCCGGATGCGCTCGGCCTCCCCGCGGCTGAGTGGCTCGAACGACCGGACCGTCCCGTCCACGGCGCGCGCGATGGCCTGCGCGTTGGCCGCCGAGGCGAGGCCGGCCACGCGGAACACCTTCTGCGCGTGCGCGATCCACGCCGCGCGCAGCACCACCTCGCCCTGGTCCTGCAGTTGCCCACGGAACGTCGCGATGAAGGCCGGCAAGCCGTTCACGCGCGTCTCGCCGCCCTCGAGGTACTGCAACCCGGTCTGCCCGAGGTCGGCTGCCGCGACGTCACGCAGCGACGCGCCCTGCGGCTGCTGGACCAGTTGCAGGAACACGTAGCCGCCGCCACCCTGTGGCTGCGCCACGACCTGCTGCGGGGTGTTCTGGACCTGCCAGCCCTCGGGGAACGTCATGCGGAAGCCGAGGTCGGGATGGAGGAAGGCGTTGCCTCGCAGCACCCCTTCCCGCGGGTTGTCACCGAACATCAGCCCGTCGATGCGATCGAGGTATGCCGCGCGATTGACGGCCAGCTCCCGGCCGCCCGCCTGGGCGCGCAGCGCCGCGACGCGTGCGTCGAGCCGAGCGACGCGATCGGCAGGCATCGGGTGTGTGGACATCCAGTTGGGCACGCCCTTGCGGTCACTTCCCTCGTCCAGCCTGCCGAGCGTTTCGAGCATGCTGGCGACGCCGCGCGGATCCCACCCCTGCGCGGTGGCGTAGCCCGCGCCCAACTCATCGGCCTGCAGCTCGTCGTCACGCCCGAACTTCAGGAAGAGGAGGCCGAGGCCGGCCTCGGCCGCCTGTCCGAAGGGGCGAAGCTCGGGGACGAAGATCTGGCCGAGCAGGAGGCCGAGCGAACCGGCTGTCTGCTTGCTGTACTGCGCGGCCGAATGTCGTGCGGTCACGTGGGCGATCTCGTGACCGAGCACCCCGGCCAGTTCCGCTTCGCTGTTGAGGTGCCCGAGGATGCCTCGGGTGACGTAGACGAAGCCACCAGGCACCGCGAACGCGTTCACGGCCGGGGCATCGACGATGGCGAAGGACCACGGGAGCTGGGGCCGCTCGGTGGCGCTGGCGAGCCGGCGGCCGATGCCGTCGACGTAACGCTGCAACTCCGGATCGTTGACGACCCCCATTTCCTGCCGGATCTGGGGATCGGATTCCTTGCCGAGCGCGACCTCCTGGGCCTCGCTCATGAGGTTGAACTCCTTCTTGCCCGTCGCGGGATTGGTGGCGCACGCGACCGTGATCGCGGCAACGCCCGCGGCGAGCGCCAGACCTTGCAGCCCTGCGAAACGTCGGCTCATCGGACTCTCCTGCCCTCCTCACAGTAGCAAGGAGGGCGCCAACCCGGGCGCGACACGTCCGGCGAGGTTTCCGGCGCGATCGAACAACTGCCGTGACGATCTCGTCCTCACGGGGTGATGACCCCGGAGCTGCATGCCCTTCCTGCGCCCTTGCCCGCACGGCTGCGCTGGACTCCCGCCCACCGGCGCACGGCGTGGCTGTTCGATCAGGACACCTGCGTGGGATCGCTGGGATTCAGTGGCTACGGCCGCGCCAGCGGCCTGACGAGCCGCGGCGTGTGGCACCTGCAGCGTCGCGGCGTGCTGCACCAGGGCGTGCACGTGCTGCCCGCCGATGGCCGGCAGCCACCGTTGTTGTTGCGCCAGCCCTGGTCGCTGGACGGGGAACTCGAGGTGCCCGGTGGCGAGGTCGTCGCCTGGCGTACGTTCGGGGCCGGCGCCGACTGCTGGGGCTTCGAGCGACTGGGTGATCGGGTACGGCTGCTGACGTTCGCCATCGCGGGCCCGTTGCAGAGCGACATCACGATCGACGTCGCTCCGTCGGGGGCCACGCTCGCCGACCCGACGCCGCTGCTCCTGCTCGGCGCCTTCCTGGTGCGCCTCGCGGTGGACGACAGCGTCGTGATCGCCGGCGCCTAGCGCACCTTGCCGCCGAAGTACGACGGGATGACCATGCTGCGCATCGTCTGCAGGCCGGCCGGCGCGGTCAGCACCTTGGGGATGGAGTTCACGGTGATGGAAGCGGTGGCGATGTCGCCGTGGACGCCCCCCGCGATCTTCATGTGCAGGTCGGGCACGCCCTTGACGATGACGGCGTCGTAGGATTCGGGCGCGCCGAGGTAGGCCTCCATGTGGAGGGTGATCAGCGCCTGCCCGTCCTTGTCGTAGCCGGTGCCGGTCTGCACGATGCCGGCGACCTGCCCCTTCTTGACCTCGAGGAACTGGCTGCGGGTGGGCTTCTGCGCGATCTTGGGGCCGATGACGTCGGTGATGCTGTCGAGCTTCCAGCCCATGGCGTCGGCGATCATCGCCACCGACTCGGTCAGGCCGACGTGACGGACCGACCCGCCCTGGACCTTCTCGGCGAACTGCTCGGGCGTGAGCCCCGCGCCGATCTTCTGCTGGAACGGCAGGCGCCGGATGGAGGCGTCCTGGATGCGCTCGACGCGGATGGTGTCGACGCGCTCGCACACGCCAGTGAGGGTGATGGGCAAGGCGTCCATCGTGAAGCCCGGGTTGACGCCGGTCCCGAGGACGGCCACCTTCGCCTTGCGCGCCATCGCGTCGATCTTCTTGGCGAGGCGCTTGTTGGAGAACCACGGGTAGGCGAGTTCCTCGGTCGTCGACACGATCGGCAGCTTGTACGCGAGCACGTCGGCGACCTGATCGGTCACCTTGGCGAGCGACGAACTGGTGCACAGCACCACGACGTCGGGCTTGCCGGCCTTGATCGCGGCGCCGAGGCGGCCCTCGACCTTCACCTTGAGGCTGCGCCCGAGGTCGGCGACCTCGCCGAGATCCTTGCCGATCTTGGCCGGGTCGAGATCGACCGCGCCGACGATCTTGAAGCCCTTGCGCGAGGCGCACTGGCGGACGACACCGACTCCGATGGGACCAAGCCCCACGTGCAGGACACGGATGGCCATGAACGGGAAATCTCCTGAAGGGCGCCTCCGGGCTGCCCTCGGCCGGTCCCGCCGATCAGGTGAAAGGGGCAGGCTCGTGGGCGAGTCGACGGGCGCGCGTAACCTCCAGATTATACTCGCGGGCACATCGTGGACATCCTGATCGGGCTCGTCTTCCTCGGTGCGTCGCTCGCAGTCGCGTTCGTGCTGCCGGTCCTGTCCTTCCTGCGAGCCTCGCAGGCGACGCGACGCGCCGAAGCGCTCGGCCGCGAGGTGGCCGCGCTGCGCGCCGAGGTCGAGGCGCTGCGCGCAGCCGGCCCGCCCCCCGCGCCTCACGAGGCCGACGAGGCAGCCCGCGCGGCCTGGGCATCGCAGGTGCGCGACATGGCCGCGCCACCGCCGCCGACCACCGACGGCCTGTCGGTCCCGCCGCCGGTCCCGTTGCCGGTCCCGTTGCCGCCGGGCACCATGCTCGACGAGCGTGGCGCGGTGATCCCGGATCCACGCGAGTCGACCGCGGCACGAGAGTCGGCGACCGCTGCCGGGATGGCTGGACTCTCGCCGATGCCCGGGCAGGAGGCCGCGGCTCTCCCCGGCGGTGTGCACGACACGTCGGCGCCCCCGGACGGCGGTACGGCGCCAGGCGAGCACCCGGGTGCACACGCGCTGCCCGGCAGCACGATCGCTCCAGCCGCGACCACACCCGAAGGGCTCGAGGAGCGCATCGGCGCCCGCTGGCTGCTGTACGCCGGCATCGGCGCGCTGATCCTGGGGGTCAGTTACTTCATCAAGTTCGCGTTCGACAACGGGTGGGTCAGCGAGCCGTTGCGCGTGCTGATCGGACTGGGCGCCGGCGCGGCTCTCGTGGCGGTCGGCCAGCGCTTCGTGCGCAACGGGCTGGCGTTCTTCGGGCACGCGCTGAGTGGCGGCGGCCTCGTGGTGCTGTACGTCGCGATCTATGCAGCCCTGCACGTCTACGAGCTCGTGTCACCGGGCACGGCGTTCGGCGCCATGGTGCTCGTCACGGCCCTCGGCGTCGTGCTCGCCGACCGGCACCGGGTCGAGATGCTCGGCGCGCTCGCGGTGCTGGGCGGCTTCCTGACGCCAGCGCTCGTCGGCGGCGGGCAGGACCGGCAGGTCGTGCTGTTCCTGTACAACGCGCTGCTGCTGGCCGGTGTCCTGTTGATGGTGTGGCGGCACGCCTGGGCGGGCGTCGCGCTGCTGGGCCCCGCGCTCGCCGCGGCGATGTCGGTCGCCTGGGCAGCGCAGCACTACGCCCCCGCGGCAGGCCTGCGCACCCTGCTGCTCCTCACGATACACCTCGTCCTCGTCTCGGCAATCATCGCCGTGCTGCGGACGCAGCGGACCCGGACCGCCCTCGCCGTGCCGGTGTCGTGGATCCTGCTGGCCGCGCCGGTGCTGTATCACGTGGCCGCCCTCTGGCTGATCGGCCGGGCGCACGGGCAGTTCCTCGTCTACCTGCTGCTGGTGACGGTGGCCGGCCTGTCGGCGAGCTACCACGCCGGATGGCGCTGGGCGCGCACGGTCCTGCTCGTGCTGGTGGCGCTGCCGTTCATCGACTGGATGGGGGAGCTGGTCACGCCGCGCTTTCACACGGGCGGTGTCGTGACCGCGTGCGCCCTGTACCTGCTGCACCTGGCGGGCCAGTGGCGCGACCTCAGCGACGATGACCCGCAAGCGCCGGTGCCCGTCGCCGAACTGGTGCACACCCACGCCACGGGCGTGTTCCTGCCGCTGGCGCTGTACGCGTTCTTCGCCGAACACGCCGCGTGGTGGAACGCCCCGATGCTGACCGTGCTGGCTGCATGGAACCTCGGTCTCTGGGCGGTGGTGCGGTCGCGCATCCCCGTGCTGTCCTGGCAATTCGTCGCCCTGGCGGGCACGCTGGCCGCCGTGGCGATCAGCGAGTGGTTCGAGGGGCCGGTCGTCGCCATCGGCTGGGCGCTCGAGGGCGCGGCGCTGGGCTACGCCGCCCTGCAGTCACGGAGCCCCTGGCTCGATCGAGGCGCACTGGTGCTCTTCGTGATGGCCGCGATGCGCCTCGCCGAGGCGCTCGTCGCGCCGATGCCCGTCGGCACCTGGCCCATCGTCAACACGCGCACGCTCGCCGCCATCGTCGTGATCGCCGCGATGGCCTGGCTGGCGGCCCGCGCCAAGGACGCCCCCGACCACTTCGGCGGCCCGATGGCGCGCCACGCCCTCGTGGTGGGGGCCAACGTGCTGGCGATCGGCTGGATCTCGTCCGAGATCGTGCTGGTGTTCGGCCAGCGGGCGCTGGCGGCGAGCACCGACGATCGCCCGGCCGACGTGGCACGCGCCGAACTGGCCGAGCAGGTGGCCCTCTCGGTGTCGTGGGCGCTCTACGCCGTGGGCCTGGTGGCCGCCGGATTCTGGCGCGCCTACGCCCCGGCCCGCTACCTGGCCATCGCGCTGTTCGGCCTCACGCTGGTCAAGGTGATGACCAAGGACATCGCCGAACTCGACAGGGTCTACCAGATGCTCAGCGTGCTCGGCGTCGGCGCGCTGCTGGTGGCCGCGTCGTACCTGTACCAGCGGGTGGCGGCGGCGCGCCGCGACGACTCGTCGCGCGGCCTTTGACAGCGCCGCCGGGACCGGTCAGGATCGGACTCGCGCATGGCCGACTTCTCGTGGCCCGAGGCCTGCATCCTCGCGGTCGACGACCAGGTCCAGAACGTCAACATCATCGACCGGCTCCTCCGCCGCGCCGGGTTCTCGCGCGTCGTCACGACGACGCAGCCGGAGCACGCCCGGCCGCTCTTCGCGGAACACAAGCCCGACCTGGTCCTGCTCGACCTGCACATGCCCGGCCTCGACGGGTTCGGCGTCCTCGATGAACTGGCGCCGCTGCTCCCCGCGGATGGCTACCTGCCGATCGTGTTCATCACGGCCGACGCCGACACGCACCTGAAGAAGCGCGCCCTCTCGATGGGCGCCAAGGACTTCGTCAACAAGCCGTTCGACGCGACCGAGATCGTGCTGCGCATCCGCAACCTGCTCGAGGCGCGCTACCTCTATCTCGCGCTGCAGGCGCAGAACGAGGTGCTCGAGGCGCGTGTGCAGGAGCGCACGGAGGAACTCGAGCAAGCGCAGCTCGAAATCCTCAACCGCCTGTCGCGCGCCGCCGACTTCCGCGACGACGACACGATGCAGCACACCGAGCGGGTCGGCCGGCTGTCGGCCGCACTCGCGCGGGAACTGGGCATGGAGGAACAGGAGGTGGCACTGCTCCGCCTCGCCGCGCCGCTGCACGACCTCGGCAAGATCGCGGTGCCCGACAGCATCCTGCTCAAGGGCGGCGGGCTCAGCGACGACGAGTTCGGCGTCGTCAAGACGCACACGACGATCGGCGCCCGCCTGCTGTCGGGCAGCACGCATCCGCTGCTGCAGATGGCCGAGGAGATCGCGCGCACGCACCACGAGCAGTGGGACGGCTCGGGGTACCTGCAGGGGCTGCAGGGCGACGCGATCCCGCTCGTCAGCCGCATCGTCGCCGTCGCCGACGTGTTCGACGCGCTGACACACGCCCGCACGTACAAGAAGTCGTGGCCGCTGTCGGAAGTGCTCGAGGAACTGAACCGGCAGAAGGGGCGCCAGTTCGACCCCGCCGTGGTGGACGCGCTGTTGCGCATCGTCAACCGCGGCGAGGTGACCGTCGAGTAGCGCAACGACGGGCAGGCGCAATCAGGGAATTTCAGGATTTCAGGATTTCAGAATTGCGTCGGCACAGCCAACCTTCGAGGCAGCAACGAAGGTGCCGGCAATTCTGAAATTCCTGCGATTCTGAAACTCTAGCGGTTCTCGAGGTACTTGCCGATCTGCTCCGCCGCCTGCCGTCCCTCGGCAATCGCCCACACGATGAGTGACGCGCCGCGGCGTGCGTCGCCGGCGACGAATACGCCGGGCACGGTGGTCTGGCGCGTGACCGGATCGGCCTTGACGCGGCCGGCGGCGTCGCACTCGACGCCGAGTTGCTGGAAGACGGGCAACGGCTCCGGGCCGGTGAACCCCATCGCGAGGAAGACCAGGTCGACGTCCTCGGTGAACTCGGTGCCGGCAATCGGCTCGAAGGCGATCTGCCCGTTGTCCTTCTTCACCATCTCGACGCGGACCGCGTGCAGGCGCTTCAGCACGCCGTTCTCGCCCTCGAGCTTCGTGGTCATGATGGCGTAGTCGCGCTCGCCACCCTCCTCGTGCGCGGCCGACACGCGGTAGATGTTGGGCCACTGGGGCCAGGGGTCGGCGGGGCTGCGGCTGTCGGGTGGCCGGGCCGCGATCTCGAACTGCTTGACGCTCGCGGCGCCCTGCCGATGCGCCGTGCCGAGGCAGTCGGCGCCGGTGTCGCCGCCACCGAGGATGATCACGCGCTTGCCCGCGGCGTCGAGGAACGGATCCGCTGCGACGTCGTCGCCGGCGATGATGCGGTTCTGGCGCTCGAGGTAGGTCATCGCCATGGCGACGCCCTTCAGGTCGGCGCCGGGCACGGTGAGCGCGCGCGGTTGGGTCGCCCCGACCGCCAGGCACACTGCATCGAAGTCCTTGCGCAGTTGCTCGCCCGAGATGTCGCCGCCGACGTCGGCGCTGGTGCGGAACTCCACGCCCTCGGCCTGCATCTGCTCCAGCCGCCGATCGAGCAGGCGACGGTGCATCTTGAAATCGGGGATGCCGTAGCGGAGCAGGCCGCCGATGCGGTCGGCGCGCTCGAACAGCACGACGTCATGCCCTTGTCGCGCGAGTTGCTGCGCGGCGGCCAGGCCGGCGGGACCGGAGCCGACCACCGCCACCTTCTTGCCGGTGCGAACCGGCGCCGGCTCGGGCACGACCCAGCCCTGCTCGAAGGCGTGGTCGATGATCGACACCTCGACCTGCTTGATGGTGACGGGCAGGTCGTTGATGCCGAGCACGCAGGCCGCCTCGCAGGGCGCGGGGCACAGGCGTCCGGTGAACTCGGGGAAGTTGTTGGTGGCGTGCAGGCGCGCGGCCGCCTCCTTCCACCGGTCGCGGTAGATCAGGTCGTTCCAGTCCGGGATCAGGTTGCCGAGCGGGCAGCCCTGGTGGCAGAACGGGATGCCGCAGTCCATGCAGCGGCTGGCCTGCGCGCGCAGCGACGCCACCGGGAAGGGCTCGTACACCTCTTCCCAGTCCTTGACCCGCTGGTCGACCGGACGCCGCGTCGGCGTCTCGCGCGTGAGTTCGAGGAACCCCGTCGGCTTGCCCATTACACCGCCACCCCCTGCAACTCGGCGCGTTGCGCCTCGAGCGCCTTCTTGTACTCGGTCGGCATCACGCGCACCAGGCGCGCCACCGTGTCGGGCCAGTGCTCGAGCAGGCGCGCGGCGACCGTCGATCCGGTGGTCGCCTTGTGTCGCTCCAGCAGTTCGCGCAGGAAGTGCTCGTCCTCGGCGTCGATGCCCTCGAGCAGGACCATCTCGCGGTTGCAGCGCTGCGCGAAGTCGCCGTCCTCGTCGAGGACGTAGGCGACGCCGCCGCTCATGCCTGCCGCGAAGTTGCGACCGGTGCGGCCGAGCACGAGCACGCGGCCGCCGGTCATGTACTCGCACCCGTGGTCGCCGACGCCCTCGACGACCGCCGTCGCGCCGCTGTTCCGGACCGCGAAGCGCTCGCCGACCACGCCACGGAGGAACGCCTCCCCGCTCGTGGCGCCGTACAGGGCGACGTTGCCGGCGATCACGTTCTTCTCCGCGGCGAACGGCGCATCGTGGGGCGGCCGCACGATGACGCGGCCACCCGACAGCCCCTTGCCGACGTAGTCGTTGGCGTCGCCCTCGAGGCGCAGCGTGATGCCCGCCGGGAGGAACGCGCCGAAGCTCTGGCCGGCCGAGCCGCGGAAGACGATGTCGATGGTGTCGTGGGCCAGGCCCTGCGCGCCGAAACGACGGCTCACCTCGCTGCCGAGCATCGTGCCGACCGAGCGGTCGACGTTGCGGATCGGCAGGTCGAGGGTGACCTTGTCGCGGTGCTCGAGCGCCGGCGCGGCCAGGCGAATCAGCTCCGCGTCGAGCACCGACGAGAGGTCCACCTGCTGCGTGACGGTGCGATGCAGCGCCGGGGGCGTGGCGCCCTCGGCCCCGAACACGTGCGTCGTGTCGAGGATGCGCGACAGGTCGAGGCCCTTGGCCTTCCAGTGGTCGACCGCCGGCTGGATGTCGAGCAGGTCGGCGCGGCCGACCATCTCCTCGATGGTCCGGAAACCGAGCTGCGCCATCAGCTCGCGCACTTCCTCGGCGACGAAATGGAAGAAGTTCACGACGTGCTCGGCCTGGCCCGTGAACTTGGCGCGGAGCGTCGGATTCTGGGTGGCGATGCCGACCGGGCACGTGTCGAGGTGGCACACGCGCATCATCACGCAGCCCATCACGACCAGCGGCGCGGTGGCGAAGCCGAACTCCTCGGCGCCGAGCAGCGCCCCGATCACCACGTCGCGGCCGGTCTTCATCTGGCCGTCGACCTGCACGGTGACGCGGTCGCGCAGCCGGTTGGCGACCAGCGTCTGCTGCGTCTCGGCCAGGCCGAGTTCCCACGGCACGCCGGCGTGCTTCAGGGACGTGAGCGGGCTGGCGCCGGTGCCGCCATCGTGGCCGCTGATCAGCACCAGATCGCTCTTGGCCTTGGCGACGCCCGCCGCGACGGTGCCGACGCCGACTTCCGACACCAGCTTCACGCTGATGCGGGCGCGCGGGTTGGCGTTGCGCAGGTCGTAGATCAGCTGCGCCAGGTCCTCGATCGAGTAGATGTCGTGGTGCGGCGGCGGGCTGATGAGGCCCACGCCCGGCGTCGAGTGCCGCACCTTCGCGATCCACGGGTAGACCTTGTTGCCGGGCAGCTGACCACCCTCGCCGGGCTTGGCGCCCTGCGCCATCTTGATCTGCAGTTCGTCGGCGTTGACCAGGTAGTGGCTGGTGACGCCGAAGCGGCCCGAGGCCACCTGCTTGATCGCGCTGCGGCGGCTGTCGCCGTTGGCATCGGGCGTGAAGCGATGCGGATCCTCGCCGCCTTCGCCGCTGTTGCTGCGGCCGCCGAGGCGGTTCATCGCAATCGCCAGGGTCTCGTGCGCTTCGGCGCTGATCGAGCCGAAGCTCATCGCGCCGCTGGCAAAGCGCCTGACGATCGACTCGACGGGCTCGACCTCCTCGAGCGGCACGGCCGGGCGCACGCCGGTGCGCAGCGTGAACAGGCCGCGCAGCGTCGCCTGGTCGCGACTCTGGTCGTCGACCGCCCGCGTGTACTGCTTGAAGATGTCGTACCGCTTCGTGCGGGTCGCGTGCTGCAGCTTGAACACCGTCTCCGGGTTGAACAGGTGCAGCTCGCCGTCGCGGCGCCACTGGTACTGGCCGCCCGACTCGAGCTCGCGCTCGACCTGGGTCTGCGGCCGGTACGCGCGCTCGTGGTTGAGCAGCGCCTCGCGCGCGATCTCCTTCATGCCGACGCCGCCGATGCGCGAAGGCGTGTTGGTGAAGTAGCGATCGACCAGCTCCCGGGCCAGGCCGACGGCCTCGAAGATCTGCGCGCCGCGGTAGCTGGCCACCGTGCTGATGCCCATCTTGGACATCACCTTGACCACGCCCTTCTCGACGGCCTTGAGGTACTTCTCGCGCAGGTACTCGTCGGGCGTGCCGGCGTCGGCCAGGCCGAGCGCGCGGAGTTCCGCGAGCGAGTCGAGCGCCAGCCACGGGTTGACGGCGCTCGCGCCGTAGCCGATCAGCGTCGCGAAGTGGTGCACCTCGCGGGCCTCGCCGGTCTCGACGATGAGCGTGACGCGCGTGCGGGTGCTGGCGCGCACCAGGTGGTTCTGCAGGCCGGCCACGGCCAGCAGCGCCGGGATCGGGCACTTCTTCGCGGTCACGCCGCGATCCGAGAGCACGAGCACCTTGGCGCCGTTGCTGATCGCGGTGTCGGCCTTGGCAAACATCGCGCGCAACGCCGGCTCGAGGCCGTCGGGGCCGTCGGCCACCGGGAAGACCATGTCGAGCACGGTGACGTAGAACGGCTGGTCGTCACGCGCCGCCGCGAGCAGGCGCCCGGCGCGGTCGTAGCGCTGCAGCGCCTTGAACCGCGCCATCTGCGCGTTGTCGAGGAAGGGGCTCTCGCAGAGCACCATCCGGCAGCTCTCGGGCTGCGGGTCGAGCAGGTTGCGCTCGGGGCCGATCGCCGTGCCGACCGAGGTGACCAGCTTCTCGCGGATGGCGTCGAGCGGCGGGTTGGTGACCTGCGCGAACAGCTGCTGGAAGTAGTCGGGCAGCGGCCGCGACTTGCGGCTCAGCACCGCAAGGGCCGCGTCGTTGCCCATCGAGCCGATCGGCTCCTCGCCCTTGAGCGCCATCGGCGCCATCAGGACCTTGAGGTCTTCCTGCGTGTAGCCGAACGCCTGCTGCATGGTGCGCAGCGCGTCGCCCTCGACCGGCGCCGGCGTCTCGGCCGGCTGCAGCGCCTCGAGCGGGATGAGGTGCTGACTCACCCACTCCTGGTACGGCTTCTCGCTGGCGATGCGGTGCTTGATCTCCTCGTCGGCGATGATCCGCTGCTCCGAGAGGTCGACCAGGAACATCTTGCCGGGCTGCAGCCGGCCCTTCTCGACGACCTTCGACGGCTCGACGTCGAGGACGCCGACCTCGGAGGCGAGGATCACGTAGTCGTCGGCGGTCACCCAGTAGCGCGCCGGCCGCAGGCCGTTGCGATCGAGCACCGCGCCGATCTGCGTGCCGTCGGTGAAGGTGACGCAGGCCGGGCCGTCCCACGGCTCGACGAGGCAGGAGTGGTAGGCGTAGAACGCCTTCTTCTCCTCGCTCATCGTGTCGTGGTGCTCCCACGCCTCGGGCACCAGCATCATCACGGCGTGCGGCAGCGAGCGGCCGCCCTGCACGAGCAGCTCGAGGACGCTGTCGAGGCAGGCCGAGTCGCTCAGGCCCTCGCGGACGATTGGCAGGACCTTCTTGAGGTCGTCGCCGAACAGCGGCGAGGCCAGCATGGCCTCGCGGGCCCGCATCCAGTTGATGTTGCCGCGCAGGGTGTTGATCTCGCCGTTGTGGGCGATGAGGTGGTACGGGTGCGCGAGCTCCCAGCTCGGGAACGTGTTGGTGCTGAAGCGCGAGTGGAAGAGCGCCAGCGCGCTCTCGGTGCGCGGATCGTCGAGGTCGGAGAAGTACTCACGCACCTGCGGCGGCGTCAGCATGCCCTTGTAGGTCAGCGTGCGCGACGAGAGCGAGGGGACGTGGAAGTACTTCGTGTCGTCGATGCCGCTGGTGCGGATGGTCGTCTGGTACCGCTTGCGGATCACGTACAGCTTGCGCTCGAACGCGGCCTGGTCGGCGACGTCGGGGCCCGGCGCGAGGAAGACGTGGTCCATCACCGGCTCGACAGACCGTGCCGTCTGGCCGAGCGAGCGGTTGTCGGTGGGCACGCGGCGCCACCCGAGCAGGACCTGGCCTTCCTGCCGCACCACCATGGCGAAGATCAGCTTCGCTAGCGCGGCGGCCTGCGGGTCGGGCGAGGAGAACACGAGGCCGACGGCGTACTTGCCCGGCGCGGGCAGCACGGCGAGGGGCTTGCCGCCTTCGGGCTCGATGATGCGCCCGAGGGCGCACTCGCGCTCGAACAGCTTGTGCGGGATCTGGAGCAGGATGCCGGCGCCGTCGCCGGTGTTGTGCTCGGCGCCGGTGGCGCCGCGGTGCTCCATCCGCTCGAGCGCCCGGAGCGCGCGGTCGACGAGATCGTGCGACGGCTGCGCCTTCAGGTGCGCGAGGAACCCGACGCCGCAGGCATCGTGTTCGAAAGACGGGTCGTACAGGCCGCCTTGCGGCCTCTGGGGCGACTGCGTGCTGTCCATTGGGGCACCCCGCCCACCGGGAGACCAGCGGGGACACGTCCCGCCGGTTGGTGATGCGTGCGAGGAGTGTATGCCAACACGCACGAGCATGCGTCTGGCTTATGGACGAAATGCGCCACCCGGGCGCTGCGGGGCGCCCCTGATTAGCCGGCGTGAACTTGCCATTAGTGGCACTGATACCTGCGGGCCCGCCCGGCGGCGCGGGAAGCCGCCGCCCCCGCGCCTTCACGGCAGCCGGGGCGTCAGCGGCGGCGCGCCGCCAGGGCCACGGCGAGGGCCGTCCCGAGCAGCGCGGTCGTTGATGGTTCAGGGACCGGCGGGGGGCCCGCCGTCGTCGCCATCGAACCAGGAGAAATCCCCCGCAATCGGCTGGGTGTATTCGAAGCCGGACTCCGACGCGATCCGGACGTCGCGGTTCACGGAGCCGTCGGGGTCTCGCGTCGTGGCCAGCACCAGAACGGTGGCCATGTCGGAGGTGTGGGCGCTGGACGTCGCGACGCTGCTGGCTGCGAAGCAGGCTCAGGGCTCTGGGCACGAGGCTTCGGGGGCATTCTGTGGCTCAGGGACATCCCGCGTGGGGGCGTCCCCGGGCGGTCGTGCGTCGCGGCAGGGAGTACGATGGACAAATGGCAAAGACGACGGGGACGAGCGACGCCAAGAAGCGGGCGCAGGAGAAGGTGGCCCTGCTGAGGCAACGCCTGGCGAAGCAGGACGGCCTGGCGGCGCCCGACGCCCACGCGGGAGAGGACGCCGAGGTCACCCGGAAGCCGGCCCACGTGACGCGCGCCCAGGCTCACCCCGCCGCACGCACCCAGCGCCCGCAGGGCCGCCGCGAGGGCAAATAGTCCCTAGTCGCTCAACCAGGCGGGGAGCCGGACGGGCCGCCCCTCCCCCTGCGGGGCGACATAGGGGTTCACCACGGTGACTCCGCCCCACGTGAACCCGTCCTGCAGGTCTTCCGACAGCAACATCCCGCAACCGGCCGCGCTCGCGGCCGCGAGGATGACCGCATCCCAGGTGCCCAGTCGGTGCTGCATGACGAGCCGGGTGGCCTGCAGGACGACGTCGGCCGACGAGTCGATCACGGGATAGGCATTGCGCCAGGCAAGGACGGCGGCATTCGCGTCCACCGGCGGTCGCCCCGCCTTGCGGACCAGCACGTCGAACAACTCGCCGAGCGCCTGCGCGGGGATGACCACTTCTCCGATGGGTGCCGCCTCGAGCCATCCACAGGTCGTGGCCTGACGCTCCGCGCCGTTCACTCCCTCGGCGCACGCGAGGATGTTCGTGTCGAGGGCGACCTTCACGGCTCGTCGTACAGCTCGTCTCGGGTCCAGCGGGGCGCGTCGACGGCAGGTGTCTCGTGCAGGCGCTCGAACAGGGCGCGGCGGGCCGACGCGATGCGCTCGTCCTCGGCCGTCATCGGCACGAGTCGGGCGACGGCCCGTCCGTGCGACGTGATGACGGTGGTGTGGCCCTCCCGAGCACGACGAAGGAGTTCGGAGAAGCGCCGGTTGGCCTCGGCGGCTGGGACGTGGGCATCCATCGCCGAAATGTAGTGCCTTTCACTACGTTCGGCAAGTCAGCGACCGGCTCGACCTCGGCACTCCGTGAATCGAGTGTGGCTTGCGACACGTCAACAGTGGTGCAAGATAAGGCTTCGTGATTCCAGAGGGTCGGCACTGGCCGGCGCTACGTCCCGACTCCCGACTCCCGCTTCCCGACTCCCGACCTTCATGTCCCTGACGACCTACGACGTGATCATCGCCGGCGGTGGCCTTGCAGGCCTCTGCCTCGCCCGCCAGCTCCGCCAGGAACACCCGGACATCACCATCCTGGTGGCCGAGAAGAAGAAGCACCCGGTGCCCGAGGCCGCCCACAAGGTCGGCGAGTCGAGCGTCGAGATCGGGGCCCACTACTTCTCCAAGATCCTCGGCCTCGAGCCGCACCTGCTCGAGAAGCAGCTCTACAAGCTCGGGTTGCGCTACTTCTTCACCGAAGGCGACAACCGCGACGTCACGCAGCGGATCGAGCTCGGGCCGAAGACGTTCCCGAAAGTGCCCTCCTTCCAGCTCGATCGCGGCCGTCTCGAGAACTTCCTGCTCGAGGAGGATCGCAAGGCCGGCATCGAGGTGCTCGACGGCGTGAAGGTCAAGGCCATCGAATTCGGCGACCCGCACCATCGCGTCGACATCGAGATCGACGGCAAGATTCAGAGCTTCAAGGGACGCTGGGTGGTCGACGGCTCCGGCCGCGCCGGCCTGATCCGCCGCAAGCTCGGGCTCACGCGGACGGCGTCGCACAACGCCAACGCCGTGTGGTTCCGGATGGGCAGCCGCATCAAGATCGACGACTGGTCCCCCAAGGCCTCGTGGAAGGACTGGATGCCCACCGAGGAGCGGTGGATGAGCACGGTCCACCTGATGGGCAAGGGCTACTGGACGTGGCTGATCCCGCTCGCCTCCGAGAGCCACAGCATCGGCATCGTCGCCGACGACGCGATTCACCCGTACCAGACGCTGAACCGCTTCGACAAGGCGATGGCGTGGCTGCACAAGTTCGAGCCGCAGTGCGCCGAGTACCTCGAGGACCATCGCAGCGAGCTCGACGACTTCCTCGGCCTGCAGCACTTCTCGCACAACTGCACGCAGATGTACTCGGCCGACCGCTGGGCGCTGATCGGCGAGGCCGGCGTGTTCACCGATCCGTTCTACTCCCCGGGCTCGGACTTCATCTCGATCGGCAACGACATCACTGCGGAGCTGATCGCGCGTGACCGTCGCGGCGAGGACATCACCCACCACGCGGCGTTCTTCAGCCGCATGTACCTGCTGCTGTTCCAGGCATTCCTGAAGCTGTACGACGGGCAGTACCCGATCATGGGCAACGCCCAGGTGATGACGGTGAAGGTGGCCTGGGACAACGCCTGCTACTGGGCGATCTCGGCGCTGCTCTACTTCCGCCGCAAGTACCGCGACATGGCCTACATGCAGCAGCTCGAGGGCCTGCTGACGCGGTTCTTCTTCCTGCACGCGCGCATGCAGGCCAGGCTGAAGGCCTGGAGCGACAGCGACCAGGCCAGCTACGGCTACCAGCAGATGTCGCTGCTCGACATGCCGTACCTGCACCGCATCCAGGGCCAGCTCTGGGACGACATCGACGACGCGACGCTGACGATGCGGCTCACCGAGAACTTCGCGGAGCTGGAGCGGTATGCGGACGTGATCCTGCAGATGGCGGCGGGCAAGACCATCGCTCGCGATCATGGCGGCTTCGAGAACGCCGCGGTATTCCAGTTGCCGAAGGCTCACGTCGCGGCATGACGACGGGCGGGCCGGTCGCCCCTCGACCGGTTCCGCTGGCCGGAACACTCACGCTCCGGCGGTTGCGGGCGGCACGTGCGTGGGGCCCCCAGCCCCACGCCTGTCACTCGCCTCCGCGCGAGTTTTCGCGCATGATGGCGGCCAGCTCCACATCGGTCGCTGGTCGCCCGTCCTATCTCTGCGCCGCCCTCGCCTGGGGCAGGACGTTCTCGATCACCCACACCTCTTCTTCCTGCTTTCCGGCGAGGTAGGCGATGCGCTTGCCGTCGGGATGCATGGACATCCATCCCCACTGGGCCCCGGGAAGATCGAGCTTGGTCGGTGCGCCGCCATCGATCGGGATCAGCAGGGCGTCGTCGCGATCATCCTTGCCGGCGTACTTCACGAGGATGTGTTTGCTGTCGGGCGTCCAGTTGGCCCAGGGCAAGCCTCCTTCGCGCACGCTGTAGACCACGCGCGCCTCGCCACCGGCGATCGGCACGAGCCTGAGCTCACCGATGCGGCCCTGGTCGTCCTGCCACGGGGACTCCAGCAGGTAGCGACCGTCCGGCGACGCGATGCCCGAGCGCACGCCGGGGAACTCCCGCTCAGCGCCCGTCTGCAGATGGCGCTCGATCGTGGACGCGCCCTCACCCTTGGACACGCGCGTGAAGTACACGTGCTGGCCGTCGGCCGACCACGACGGCCAGAAGTTCTGCACGCCAGGAGACGAGTGGACGATGGGCGTGACCTCACCGCCCTCCACGGCCACGCGGAAGATGCCCGGCCTGCGCTCCTTATCGACTCCCTGGACGACGACCGCACGTCCGTCGGGTGACCACCGCGGGAAGTTGAAGTTGCGCAGGGTGGTCCTCAGCTGCCGCACGTCGCCCGTGCGCATGTCACGGATGGCCAGCGTCCGCCCCTGACCTCGACGCTGCTCCTGAAGCGCGAAGGCCAACGTCGTTCCGTCCGGTGACCAGGCGGCGCTGCGGCCAGGACCGAGGCGCCGGTCGACCGGGCGTTCGGGTTCGCCGAGGCGCTTCCCGGTGGCCGTGTCGACGGCCACGACGTTGATGTCCACCGCCCCGGCCACCACACCGACGAAGAGGGCGCCCCTGGTCGTCAGACCCAGCGTGCCGTCTCCGACGTTCCCGTACACCTGGCGCGGCTCCCCGGTTGCCTTGCCCTCGCTGACCGGGACGACCCACAACGCGTTCACGCCGCTGCGGTCGCTGGCGAACGCCAGCAGCGTGCCGTCTGGCCCCCAACCAACGAGTTCGTCGTAGCTTCGGCTCGGCGCGACGAACCATTCGTTTTCATCCGCAAGGCTCCTGACGACGATGTCTCGGTTCCCGGTGTCGTCGCCGCGGACCACGTCGTACGCCACGAAGCGACCGTCGGGCGAGAAGAGGGCGCGAGTCGGCCAATGGTCCAGCGATGCACGAAGGTCGCGCATACGGCCATCGGCGACGTCGATGAGGGCAAGGTGCGCACCGCCACCGGACGAGTCGCGGGTCTCGTATATTGCCGTCAGCGACTTGCCGTCGGGCGACCAATCGCGCACGAGGATGTCCTCGATGTCTGACCGGTCCAGGATCGTGCGCGGCCCTGCCGCCCCAGCGCCGCCAACGCCGACGATGCTGACCTGGTACCGTTCCCCCTTCACGTTCCAGACGTAGGCGATCTGCCCCCCGTCGGGTGAGAAGGTCTTCGACTCGACGAACTGGTCCCAGCTCTCATTCTCGTTCTGCGTGAGCCGCCTGCTGGTCCCCGCCTCGAGATCGCGAACGGCGAGGTCGCCCGTGTCGGGGTCCACGAAGGCCACCAGGCGACCGTCCGGCGACACACTGCCATGCCTTGACGCGCCGTTCCCCGCCCACACGCGCCGCATGCTCGGCGCTGTCGGGCCACTGCCCGCCTGCGCGCGCAGACCCAGCGCCGCACGCGCCTTCGCGACGACCTGCGGCTGGTCCTTGAACTCCAGCGCGCGCTGCAATGTCGGCTTGGCCTGCGGATCGCCGAGCCGACGGTACCCCTGCCCCAGGCGCAGGTACGACTGCGCCGCCACTGCGCGGTCTGCCGAACGCGTCAGCTCCTGATACATCGCGATGGCGGCCTCGAGGTCGCCATCGATCACTTCCTTGTTGATCGCCGCCTCGAGCCGTGCCTTGTCCAGGCTGGCTGCCGCCGGCCGCTGCTGCCCGAACAGCGCCGTGCCGGCCAGCACGGCCGCGCCCATCACCATCAACGCTCGCGTCATCAGATCCCTCCGACGCGAACGGTAGCGGCCCGACGGTCGCCCGAGGATGCCGGCCCTGTCGGAGATCTGCACGGTTTCAGCCATCGAAGCGATACCCCATGCCCCGCACGCTGGTGATGAACTTCGGATCGGCCGGATCGGCCTCGATCTTGCGCCGCAACCCGACGACATGGTTGTCCACGGCGCGGTCGGTGACGTGGATGTCGTGCCCCCACACGGCATCGAGCAAGCGCTCGCGACTGAGTACGGCGCCGCGCGCCTCGATGAACGCCGTGAGCAGCTTGAACTCGATCGTCGAGAGCGGCACCACCACGCCCGCGCGCCGCACCTCGCAGCGACGGGTGTCGACCTCGATGTCGGCGAACCGGAACACCGATGCGGCCTGCCCGGAGGCCCGACGCAGCACCGCCTTGATACGCGCGCGCAGTTCCATCGGGTTGAATGGCTTGGTGACGTAGTCGTCGGCGCCGAGTTCGAGGCCGAGCACCTTCTCGGCGTCCTGCGCCCGCGCCGTGAGCATGATGACGGGCGTCGTCACGCCAGCCCGTCGCAGCTCGCGCAGCACCTGGTAGCCGTCCTTCTTCGGCAGCATGAGGTCGAGCACGACGAGGTCGAACGACTCGGTGGTCGCGCACCGCACCGCCCGTTCGCCGTCACGTGCGACGACGACGTCGTAGCCCTCGAGGCGGAGGTCGTCCTCCAGCCCGAGGGCAATCCCATCGTCGTCTTCCACCACCAGGAGTCTCACGGTAGAACCTCCCCGGCCTTCCGCCTTCGCCAGGGCTTCGGCGGACAGGTCGGCATTCGGCCGTCGGCCTTCACAGGCGCCAGGACCGGGATCAGCAAGGTGAACGTGCTGCCGCGGCCGGGCTCGCTCGCGACGTCCACGCGGCCACCGTGGGCGCGGACGACGCGATCGACGAGCGCGAGGCCGATGCCGCTGCCGGCGGTCTCGGCGACGCGGTCGGAGGAGCCGCGGATGAACTGCTCGAAGATTCGGCGCTGGTCCTGTAGCGGTATGCCCACGCCGCGGTCCGTGACGGCAATCGCCACGCGCCCGTCGCGCGGGGCCACGTCGAGGCGGACCGGCTCGGAGTCGGGCGAGTACTTCACCGCGTTGTCGAGGAGATTCCAGAGCGCGAGCGACAGCATCTCGCGGTCGGCACGGAGCGGACAGGCGGCTTCGGACACGGAGACGTCGATGGACCGAGCGCCTGCCTGGCCGGTGAAGTCGGCGACCACGGCTCGCGCGATGTCGCGGGCATCGACCGCCTCGAAGCGGAAGCGACCGGCGTCGGCGCGCCCGACGCCGAGCATGCGCTCCACGAGCCGATTCAGGCGCTCGCTCTCGCGGACCAGCACGGCGTAGTACTGCTCACGCCGCTCGTCGCTGCTCACGCGCCCCCCGTGCAGCAGGTGCGACAGCTGCCGGATCGACGTGAGGGGCGTGCGGAACTCGTGCGACACGGCCGACACGAACTCCGACTGGAGGCGCGCGATGGCGATCTCGCGCCGGATGCCGCGGAACGTGAAGTAGCCGCTCGCGAGGATCAGCACGCCGACCAGCGACAGCCCTGCCAGAAACGTCGTGCGCCGCGTGCGCGACTCGGCCCGCGCGCGCTCCGGATCGCGGTCGGCCACCACGAGCGTCCATGGCAGCCCGGTCTCGATGGCCCGGAGCATGACGGCCGGCGTGCCGTCCATCACGGCAGGCCTCTCGTCCGGGGCGAGCAGGTCGGCCGTCGTCGTGGCGTCCGCGAGCTGCTGACGCATCACCGCCACGTGCGCCGGCCCCGCCACGAGCACGCGGGGACCGCCCTCGTGGGCCTGCTCGACGACGAGTGCCAGCCCGCGCGGCGTGTGGACGGCGACCCGCGCCGCGACGCCCGGCGGCGGGCCCTGTCGCTGCCACCAGTACTGCTCGAGAGCCCCGGCAGCCGCGACATCATCATCAAGGGTCGCCAGGCCGCCTGCCGACGGCCCCGCCCAACGCGTCGCGTCGGCGAACACCGATGCCCACAGCGCCGACGTGATGGGCCAGCGGCCGCGGGCGAGGTCCACCCGGAGTTCGCGCCCCTCGCGGGCGAGGTCGTCCCGGCGCCCGACGGCGTCGAGCACGCGGCAGCGCCCGAGCCTGGCGATGAGGTCGGCGGGACGCCCCTCGATGACCACGTCGGACGCCTGCACGAGGACCGCGTAGGCCTGCAGCGCTTCCTCGTCGCGCCCCTGCCGCCGCAGGACGCGCGCGAGGCGCATCAGCGCGCCCGCGCGCACGGACGGCAATGCCGACGCCGCGAGCCGGCGGTACATCGTCGCCACCCGATCGAGGCGGTTCGCATCGAGCTCGAGTTGCTCGGGCGCATCGAAGACGCCGTCGGGCACAGGGGTCGACTCGAACGCGCGCGGCACGAACGGGAGTCGCCCCGCGATCACGTGGACGCCGTCGTCGGTCAGCTGTACGACGTGCGTGTGTGCGGGTGTAGTCGTCGCGCCTGAGGCAATGAGGCGGTCGACATCGGCGAGCGACTGCAAGGCCCGGGCGGCGGCCAGGTTGGCGGCGCCCTGCAGGCGATCGGTGGTCCGCTGCGCATCGAGGGCGGCATCCTGGTGCCACTGCCTGACCGCCAGCCACGCGAGACAGCCCAGAGCCACCGCGGCGCCGGCGAGATACAGCGTCAGCAGGGAACGTGGCGGACGAAACCAGTCGCGAAGGGGCACGAGTCCGGAACGATGTCGGGCGGTGTGGCGCACCCGGTTGCCGTCGATGCGGTGACGACGCGCATCGTGCCATGAACACTGTCAGGGATGTGTGTGGTCCGTGTCGGACAGGGACGACAGGGAGCCGTCGGCGTCATGGCAGGAAGTGCCGAGGAGACGCCGCGCGCCGGGTGCAATTCCCGCAATCGGCGCTTGAAGCGCAGGGCTGACGATGGCATCGTCGTCGTGGGACGGCGGGTGTGCCTGCGCTGGTCGAGCGGCCAGGTGCAACCCGCGTTACCGAGCGTCAACGGCGGTTGTCGTCGTCCAGGGCCCGATTTGACGCAGATCGTCATGGAATGCTCGACATTCTCGCGCGGCGCGCTCGGGCATGCAGCCTGCAGTGTGTCCGTCCATGCTGACTCACATGCCCAGGATCGAACTCGGTCGTTCTGCCACCTACGCCGATCTGATCGCCCTGCCTGACCACGTCGTGGGCGAGATCGTCGACGACCAGCTCTGGACGGCGCCCAGGCCCTCCCCGCGGCACGCGTGGGCGGCCGGGCAACTCATGGCCGAGCTGGGGAGTCGCCTGCGGGGCGATGGCTCGTCACGCGCAGGGGGCTGGCGCATCCTGCCGGAGCCCGAGCTGCATTTCGGCCGGCAGGTCGTCGTTCCGGATCTGGCGGGCTGGAGGCGCGAGCACATGCCTCGCCTGCCCGACGTGGCGTACATCGAGGCGACGCCCGACTGGGTGTGCGAGGTCCTGTCGCCATCCACCGAGCGGCTCGACCGCGACCGGAAGCTGTGGGTCTACGGCTCGGCAGGCGTGGGACATGTGTGGTTGGTCGACCCGTTGGCCGAGTCGCTGGAGGTGCTGCGACGCGTCGGCGGGTCGTGGACGCACGTCGCGACCCATGTGGGCCGCGACGTCGCGCGCGAGGAGCCGTTCGATGCGCTCGACCTGCACCTTGCGCTTCTCTGGGACGACCAGGAGCCGTAGGGCGGGCGCGCGCTACTTGCGCGCCGTCCGCGGCGCCGGCAGGAAGTTCTCGAGCACCCAGGGCACCCGCCGACACGATCGCCACGACGACGGCCGCCAGCAACAGCTGGCGCTGCGGGTGGAACCATCGGGCGCGCGACATGTGGGTGGACCGAAGCCTACCGCCACCGGGTCGGGTGGAAGTACGGAAAGTGTCAGGTGCGTGTCAGGCGGCGCCGCAGGTCGTCGCGGCGGCGGGATGGGAACACGTGCCCGGCCCCCTCGTCCAACAATGACGGCACTCCCGGTAGTGAAGCCTCGCCGATCCGCGCCGTGCCGGCGCGCGGCGAGTTTCAGGCATCGCGGCAGTACAATGGTCCGCGTCACGGAGGACAACGCAAACGATGGGGATCTTCGACTTCATCAAGGGCCAGCTGCTCGAGGTCATCGAGTGGACGGACGACTCGCGCGACACGATCTCGTGGCGCTTCCCGGACGACGACAAGGCGATCAAGAACGGCGCGCAGCTGATCGTCCGCGAGTCGCAGGTAGCGCAGTTCGTCTACCTCGGCGAGTTCGGCGACACGTTCGGGCCCGGCAAGCACTCGCTGGTCACCGAGAACATCCCCGTCCTGACGAAGCTGAAGTCGTGGAAGTACGGCTTCGAGTCGCCCTTCAAGGTCGACATCTACTTCGTCAACACGCGCCTGTTCACCGGCAACAAGTGGGGCACCAGCAACCCCATCATGCTCCGCGACAAGGACTTCGGGATCGTCCGCGCGCGGTCGTTCGGGACCTACGACTTCAAGGTCGTCGACCCGAAGCTGTTCCTGAAGGAAGTCGCCGGGTCGGACCACAACTTCCGCCTCGACGAGTTCGCCGACACGATGCGCTCGCGGATCGTGTCGATCTTCAGTGATGCGCTCGCCTCGTCGGGCGTGCCGGTGCTCGACGTCGCAACGCGGTACAGCGAGCTCGGCGAGGCGCTGCTGCCGCTGATCAACCCGGCGGTGACGGCCAAGTACGGCCTCGAGATCACCTCGTTCATCGTCGAGAACGTGTCGGTGCCGCCGGAAGTCGAGGAGGCGATCGACAAGCGCTCGAGCATGGCGGCCATCGGCAACCTCAACGACTTCGTGAAGTACCAGATGGCGAAGGGCTTCGAGACGCCTGGTGGCGCTGGTGCGGCGGGCATGGCGTCCGAACTGGCCGTCGGCTTCGGCATCGCGCAGCAGATGATGCAGCAGGGCCTGGCGGGCGGCGCTCCGCCGACGCCCCCGGTGCAGGGCGGGCCGGCGGCCTCGTCGGCAGCGGCGGTGCCGACCATCGACCTGCTCGGCGTCGCCGACGTGGCCAAGGCGCTCGGCGTGTCCGATGCCGACGTGCTCGCGGTGATCGAGGCCGGCGAGCTCAAGGCCAAGAAGATCGGCAGCACGTACCGCGTCACGCGCGCCGCTCTGGACTCGTACCTGGCCAGCTGATTTCCGGCTGCCGGCACGGCTGCAGGCGACCTGCCGGGTCGCCTGTGGCCCGCCGGCTGCAGCCGCCTCCTTCCGTGTCGACGCCGCCTCCCCTCCCGCAGGACATCACCGCGCTCCAGAAGCACCTGTGCGTCGCGTGCGGCGCGCAGGCGGAATGGAACGCGTCGCGCCAGCGCCTCGTGTGCCCGTTCTGCGGCACCGAGTCGTCGTACGTCGCGCCGGCAGGCACCGGCCCGATCGCCGAGCTCGACCTCGCGCGCGCGCTCGCGGAGGCCGGCGACGACCAGCGCGGATGGCGTGCCGAGACGCGCAGCGTGCAGTGTCGGAGCTGCAAGGCGGTGATGGTCTACGAGCCGTCGCGCGTCGGGCAGAACTGCGAGTTCTGCGGATCGCCGGCCCTTGTCGACTACGCCGACGTCAAGCCGCCGATCACCCCGTCGAGCCTGTTGCCGTTCCGCGTGTCGGAGGCGCAGGTGCGCGAGACCGTGCGGCACTGGTTCGCCAGCAAGTGGCTCGCGCCGAACGCCTTCAAGCGCAAGGCGCTGGTCGACACGCTGCACGGCCTGTACATCCCCTACTGGACCTTCGACGCGCGCGTCCATTGCCCCTGGCAGGCAGAGGCCGGCTACTACCACTACGTCAAGCAGGGGAACAACACCGTCCGCCGCGTGCGCTGGGAGCCGGCGGCAGGCGTCGTGGATCACTTCTTCGACGACACGCTGGTGCCGGGCACCGCCGGGATCGACCGCGGCCTGCTCGCGCAGATCGAGCCCTTCCCGACGCAGGAACTGCTGCCCTACGACACCGCCTACCTCTCCGGCCACGTCGTCGAGCAGTACCAGGTGGCCCTGCCCGATGCCGCCGCCTTCGGCGGACAGCAGATGGAAGTGGCCGTGCGCGAGATGTGCATCGCGCAGATTCACGGAGATACCTACCAGAACCTGCGCATGATGCCCTCATGGAGCGGCCGCACGTTCAAGCACGTGCTCGTGCCCGTGTACGTCATGACGTACATGTACCGCGCGCAGTCCTACCAGTTGGTGGTCAACGGCTCGAACGGCCGCATGGGCGGCACGTATCCGGTCAGCTGGGTGAAGGTCGCGCTGATCATCGTCGCGATCCTGATCGTGCTCGCGTACGTGAACAGGTAGACCGCGTGCCCGGCACCGGGTCCCGGGCACGGGGTCCCGGGCACCGGATTGTTCGTCGGCGCGTCCGGCGTCGTTCAACTCGGCGTGATCGCCACGCACGCATACTCATGCCATCAGTGCGGCAGCAAGGCGACGTGGCATCCCGAGCGGCGCGCCATGGTCTGTCGGGCGTGCGACTCGACGCTCGACCTGCCCGCCGCGCCGACCGGCGAGGTGCCTTGGCTGCCGCTCGTGGACCGGCTGCGCGACTCGCCCGAGAACCGCGCCACCTGGACGCCCACGGAGATCACCGCGCCGTGCCCCTCGTGCGGCGGGATCACGACGTTCCCGATCAATACCGTGACCACGACCTGCGACGCCTGCGGCACGCCGCTGGTCCGCGGGGCAGACGCAGGCGACGCGCCACTGGCCCCGGGCGGGGTGATTCCCTTCACGATCGGGGAGCGTGCGGCGGAGGAGCTGGTGCGCAAGTGGGCGAGCCAGTCCCACGGTGGCCGCCTTGGCGGCGCCACAGTCGACGTCACGGAGATCCGCCGCGAGTACGTGCCCTACTGGGAGTGCTCCGCGCATGTCCACTGCCCGTACCGGGGCGAGTACGAGTACACGAATCGCGATGGCCAGCAGCAGCGCCGGGTGTTCGGCGGCACCATCGACGAATCGTTCACGGCCATAGGCCGCGGCTTCTCGCACTTGCCACTGGACCTGCTCGGGAGGCTGGGACCGGTGTCGCTCACCTACGCACGGCCCTATGACCCGCGCTACCTGGCGGGCGCCATCGTGCAGCAGGACACGCGCGGCCTGTGGGGCGCCTGGGACATGGCGCGGGCACAGATCGACGCGGAGCTCGACGACACACTGAAGGCCGCCGGCGATGGAGAGACGCTGCCGGGCGAGACGTGGCCGACCTGGAGCCAGCAGCAGGGACGGCTCGTGCTGGTGCCGTTGTACGTCATCACCTGCACGACCCTCGGGCAGCCGTGGACCGCCCTGGTCCACGGCGAGGGCGACGCTGTCGTCGGGAACCCGCCGACCACCTTGCGTGACAAGGCCATCGCCTGGGCGACGATTGCCGCGCTGGTCACGGCGGCAGCACTCGCCGTGTGGTGGTGGGGTCTGCGGATCCTCGAGGCCCTACCGCAGCTGATCTACGATCTCTGCTGCAGGTCGCGGGCGGCCTGAAAGCGGCCTGCTCGGCCTTCGACGTCCCCAGGCCGCCTCACGGCGGCGTGGGACACGCCGCCCTGCCCGAGCGCTACTTCTGCAACTCCGCCGTCATCACCGCGCCATT
Organism: Luteitalea sp. TBR-22; assembly: GCF_016865485.1. Lineage (NCBI taxonomy): Bacteria > Pseudomonadati > Acidobacteriota > Vicinamibacteria > Vicinamibacterales > Vicinamibacteraceae > Luteitalea > Luteitalea sp. TBR-22. The sequence goes on from NZ_AP024452.1 coordinate 5,428,092, forward strand.
CATCGCCGGCAAGGTGGCCGAGATCTTCGCGACCGTGCGGGAATCGGCCGCCACCCACAGCGTGGTGACGCCGCCATCCTCGCCCTTCACCTCGACCTTCCAGGCGTCGAAGCTGCCGGCCGGCACGGTGACCGACTCGCGGCCCACCACCTTCAGTTGCTTGACCCCGACCTTCTGCGAGCGCACGTCGAGGTTGCGGAACGACGTCGCGTAGCCCTCGGCCAGCGGCAGGCGCGCGATCACCGCATGCGAGCCGGCGCCGTCGGCGAACACCGGGCCGTCGAGGGCGACGTTCACGGGACGCGACTGGCCCCCCATCGCCATCGTGCCGCTGATGGCCGTGGCGGAGAAGTCGAGCGCGATGTCGGCTGGCCCCTGCTTCACGGTGCGCTTCCGCAACAGCAGCGTGCCCTTCTCGATCACCGCCGTGTCGGTGGCGGCGCCCATCGGCGTGTCGGCCGTCTCGGTGAACACCCACGCGCCGTTCTCCTCGCGAGCCTCCTGCGCGATGGTCATCTTGATGCTCTGCGGTCCGAGCGCGATCGTCGCCGCATAAGTCGCCTTCATCGGCGCGAGATCCGCGACGGGCTTCGGCGCGCTGCTGGCGGCCGTGACGGGCGCAGCCAGCGTGACCGTCTTCGGATCGACCGTGATCTCCTTGAGGCGCGCCGCAACGTCGGCCGGCACGTCCTCCTGGTAGCGGCCACCGAGGTGCTTGGCGAGGAACTTCTCGGTGCTGGCGATCATCGCCATGTTGTTGATCGGCCGCGCAAAGCCGTGGCCCTCGTCCGGCGCGACGATGTACTCGACCGGGAAGCCGCGATCACGCAGCGCGATGACGATCTGGTCGGACTCGGCGCGCTTCACGCGCGGGTCGTTCTGGCCCTGCACGACCATCAGCGGCGTGCGAATCCTGTCGGCCGAGTTCAGCGGCGACTGCTTCATCAGCCGCGCCTTGTCGGCCGGCTTGCTCGGGTCACCCATGCGGACGTTGAACACCGTGCGGATCGACTCCCAGTACGGCGGAATCGAGTCGAGCAGCGTCAGCAGGTTCGACGGCGCGACGATGGCCACGCCGGCGGCGTAGACATCTGGCGTGAACGCAAGGCCGGCCAGCGTTGCGTACCCGCCGTAGGAACCGCCCATGATGCCGACGCGCTTCGGGTCGACGATGCCCTTGGCCACGAGGTGCTTGACGCCCCAGGTGATGTCGTCCTGCATCGTCTCGCCCCAGGTGCCGTTGCCCAGGTTCAGGAACTTCTTGCCGTAACCGGTCGAGGCGCGGAAGTTCGGCTGGAGCACCGCGTAGCCGCGATTGGCGAGGAACTGCGCGAAGGTGTCGTATCCCCACGCATCGCGGCCCCATGGCCCACCGTGCGGAACCACGACGAGGGGCAGCCCCTTGGCCGCGACGCCCTTCGGCAGCGTCAGGTACGCCGGGATGACCAGGCCGTCCGACGAGGGATAGCTGATGGAGGTCATCGGTGCGAGCTGATCGCGCTTCAGCGCCTCGCGCACCTTGTACTGCGGCGTCAGCGCCTTCGTCGTGCGGTCGTACACGAAGACCTCGCCGGGATCGGTGTCGCCCGAGGCCACCACGATCCAGCGGCGCTCGTCGGCCGTGGACGACTGGAACCCGATGTCCTTGCCCGGGAAGCGCTTCTCGAGGAACGCCAGATCGGCCTTCAACGCCGCGTCCTTCGGGTACCAGCGCAGGCGCTCGTCCTCGTACTGCGTGGCCAGCAGCTCACCGGTGCGATCCGAGAAGATGGCGTTGCCGAAGTCGACGCGCTTCTTCGGGTCGCTCTCCACCGGCGTCACGGCGCCGGTCGCCGGATCGAGCAGGGTGAGGCCGATCAGGTCGACATCGCCCTTGTTCGTGATCAGGAAGACCTTCGAGCCGTCCTTGTGGAACCGGATGGGCTGGCACGTCTCGAACACGCTGCAGTCGTACACCTTCGTCAGCGCATCCCTGTCGACGCGCAGGATCTCGGTGCTGCCGCTGTCGGTGGTGCGCGACGCCAGGCGCAGCGTGCCCTGCTCGTCGAAGACCCAGGCCGCGACCTTGTCGCGGTTCTCGCGCAACAGGGTGCGCTGCCCCGTGGAGATCGTGACCTTGTACAGGTCGTGCCAGGCCTTGTCGCGCTCGTTGATGCCGACATATATCGTGTCGGGATCGGTCTTCGGCACCGAGTAGATCAGCGCGCGCACGCCCCTGGCCTCGGTGAGGTTGCGGGCGGCAGGCACGGGCGAGCCGGCGGCCGGCGCGGCGGCCGGATCGACGGCGTAGACGTTGAAATTCTCGTCGCCGCCCTGGTCCTGCGAAAACAGCACGTACTTGCTGTCGCGGCTCCAGAAGTAGCCGCCGATGGGCCGCTTCTGGTCGTTGGTGATCGGGCGCGCGGTGTCGAACGGCGCGTCGGCCTTCTTCACCCAGATGTTGCGCGTGCCGTTGAACGGCTTGATGAACGACAGGTACTGGCCGTCCGGCGACAGCTGCGATCCGGAAATCTCGGGGTCCCCGAAGAACAATGCACGGTCGATGATCGGGGGCTGCCCGGCCGACTGCGCCAGCGCACCGCCGCTCATGACCGCCACCGCCAGGCCGCCCCACACCATCGTCGACAACACTCGCACCATCGAGGACACCTCATTGGCAAAGCCTGCCGGCCTCGGGCAACGGGCTGTCCGAAGCACGCCACGCCAGGGAAGGACGCACGTCGGGCGGTCGGCAGGGCTGTACGACGGATACGAAGGGACCGACGGCGGGGTTCCGCACGTGTCAGGCCTGCCGCAACACCAGCGCGGAGTCGTTGCCGCCGAAGGCCAGCGACGTCGAGACGGCGCAGGGCACCGGCACCTGGCGCGGCGTGTTGGCCACCACGTCCACGGCGCAGTCGGGATCGACCCGATCGAGGTGGATCGTCGGCGGGATCACGCCGCGCGACACGGTGAGCGCGAGCGCCGCCGCCTCCATCGCGCCGGCTGCGCCGAGGCAGTGGCCGAACATCGCCTTGAGCGAGGTGACGGGCATGGCGGGCGCGCGGTCGCCGAAGACGACATGCACGCCGCGGGCCTCGGCCTTGTCGTTCTGCGGGGTGGCGGTGCCGTGCGCGTTGACATGCGTGACGTCGGAGGCATTCACGCGGGCATCATCGAGCGCCGCGCGGATCGTCGATCCGATTGCCTGGCCTTCGGGCTCGGGCGCCGTCGGGTGATAGGCCTCGCAGGTGAAGCTGTAGCCGGCCAGTTCCGCGTAGATGCGCGCGCCCCGACGACGAGCGCGGTCCCAGTCCTCGAGCACGAGGATGGCAGCGCCCTCGCCGATGTTCATGCCCTGGCGGCCGGCGTCGAACGGCCGGCACGGCTGCGGGTCCATGAGGCGCAGCGCGTTGAAGCCCGCGAACGTGAGGCGCGACAAGGCGTCGGTGCCGCCGGCGAGCGCCGCATCGATGCGACCGCGCCGGATGGCGTCGACGGCCTGTCCGATGGCGATCGTGCTCGACGAGCACGCTGCCATCAGGCACGATCGCACCCCCTCGAAGCCGAAATGCGCGGCGACGATGTCGACCGGCGTGCTGGAGAAATGATTGTGGATCCAGGTCGGCCGCGCGCGGTCCATGCCCTCACGACGCATCGTGAAGTAGTACGACTCGTTGCGCACGAGGTCACCGGTGCCGGCACCGAGCAACACGCCGACGCGCGCCCTGTCGATCCCGCTGTCGAGCAACCCCGCGTCCTCGACGGCCTCTTCGGCGGCGACGACGCCCATCATGTCGCTGCGCGACCAGCGGCGACGCTGGTACGGCGTGAACCGCGCCTGCACCTCGGACAGGTCCACTTCGGCCGCGATGCGGCTCCGGTAGCCATCGGTGTCGAACAGCGTGACCGGTCCGATGCCGCACTGGCCCGCCAGCATGTGCTCCCACACCGCTTCGCGCTGGGTGCCCAGCGCACAGATCATGCCGATGCCAGTGATTGCGACCCTTTTCTGGGACATGCCGGCCCCAGAATTCCACAAGTCCGGGCAATTGGGGCGCTGAAAAATCGTCACGCCCTGCCTTGCTCGCGCACCGGCGCCAGCCGGTCACTGTGGCGGGACGGCCCTTCCCGAAGTGAGGAACGCGGACGGCCGCTGCCGACGAAAGGCGGTGACCAGGGCCGGCCCAGAGAAACCGGAGCCAGCACTGCTGTATCGTACCGGTGAGATCCGTCGTTTCGTGAAGGACAGTTTCGAGCTCATCTTCCGCCAGAGCCCCGTGCCGATGGCGATCACCCGCCGCGACGATGGGACCATCCTCGACGCCAACGACGCGTGCTGCGTGCTCCTGGGCCTGAGCCGCGAGAAGCTGCTCGGCCGGCAGTCCATCGACCTCGGCACGTGGACGGACGCCGCGGAACGGGCCGCGGTCATGGAGAAGGTCCGGACGGAGGGCCGCGTCCGCCAGCACGAGACGCTCCTGACCAGCGGGCAGCACGTCCGCCTCTCGTTCGAACCCTTCACGCTGAGGAGCGACGTCGCCTGCCTGCTGGTCATCGTCGAGGACATCACGGCGTGGCGCAGGACCGAGGCCGAACTGCGGCAAGCCGAGGCCCGCTGGCACTATGCGCTCGAGGGCAGCGACAGCGGCGTGTGGGACTGGGACGCCACGACCAACGAGGTGTTCTTCTCCGACCGGTGGAAGTCGATGCTCGGGTTCGCGCCTGACGAGATCGGTTCGTCGCTCGACGAGTGGTCGTCACGCGTCCACCCTGACGACATCGACGAGACGATGGCCCTCGTGGTCGCCCATGTCGAGGGACGCACGCCCGAGTACGTGTCGGAACACCGCATGCGCGCCAAGGACGGCACCTACCGCTGGATCCTCGATCGCGGCCAGGCCGTCACCCGTGACGAACGCGGCCGCGCCACGCGCGTGGTCGGCACGCACACCGACATCACGGCGCGGCGCCAGGCCGAGGAGCGTCGTCGCGACGAGGAGCGACGCTTCCGCGCCATCTTCGACAGCGCGTTCCAGTTCATCGGCCTGCTGAGCCCCGATGGGACCCTGCTCGAAGCCAACCGCACCGCGCTCGACTTCGCCGGCCTCGACGCCGCCGACGTCGTCGGCAAGCCGTTCTGGGAGGCGCGTTGGTGGCAGGTCGACGCCGCGACCACGGAGCGGCTGCGCGAGGCGGTGGCCGCCGCGGCGCGCGGCGAGTTCGTGCGCTACGAGGCCGTGGTTCGCGGTCGGGGCGGGCACCTCACGACCATCGACTTCTCGATCAAGCCGATTCGCGACGCTGGTGGACGCGTCGTGCTGCTCGTTCCCGAAGGACGGGACATCGGCGACATCCGGCGCGCGCAGGACGAACTGCACGAGAGCGAGGAGCGCTTCCGGTCGGCCTTCGAGGCAGCGGCCGTCGGTATGGCGCTGGTGGCGCCCGACGGCCGGATGTTGAAGGTCAACCAGGCCTTCTGCGAGATGCTCGGATACGACGCCGAGGCACTGCAGGCACTGACGTTCCAGGCCATCACCCATCCCGACGACCTCGAGGCCGACCTGGCCCAGGCGGCGCGACTGGCCCGCGGCGACATCCGGAGTTACCAGCTCGAGAAACGCTACCTGCACCGCGACGGCCGCGTCATCTGGATCAGGCTGACGGGTTCGGCGGTGCGCGACACGCGGGGCAACCTGGTGCACTTCATCGCCCAGGTCGAAGACGTCACCGATCATCGCCAGGCCCAGCAGGCGCTCGAGCGGACCCTCGCCGAGAAGGACATGCTGTTGCGCGAGGTGCACCACCGCGTGAAGAACAACCTCCAGGTGGTGTCGAGCCTGCTCAGCCTGCAGCGACGCGCCGTGCAGGACCCCGCGACCGGCGACGTGCTCGACGACAGCCGTCGGCGCGTCCTGGCCATGGCCCTGGTGCACGAACGTCTCTATCAGGGCGCCGACCTGGCCGCCATCGACATGCGCCGCTACCTGCACGAGCTGGTCCGACAGCTGTGCCAGTCGATGGCCCCGGCTGGCGTGCTCCTTCGCTCGAACGTCACGGCCGATGACCATCCGGTCCCGGTGGACGTGGCGCTGCCCTGCGGCCTCATCGTCAACGAGCTGGTCGCCAACGTGCTCAAGTACGCGTTCGTCGGGCGCACCGCGGGCGCCCTCGACGTGAGCCTGACGCGCGACGGCGACGACACCGTGCTGACCGTGAGCGACGACGGCATCGGCCTGCCCGTCGTGCCACGCGAGGGTTCCATCGGCATGCGGCTGGTCGAGAGCCTGGCCCGGCAGCTGCACGGCAGCTTCCAATTGCAGGCGCATGACGGCGTGCGCGCCGTGATCAGGTTCCCGCTTCACCCGTCCGAGGCGTCAGCATGACCCCCGCGTCAGCGCGCATCCTGATCGTCGAGGACGAACAGATCATCGCCCTCGACCTGAGCGACACGCTGGCCGATCTCGGTCACGTCGTCGTCGGCGTCGCCGGACGCGGTGAGGAAGCGGTGACCATGGCCCGGTCGCTGTCTCCGGACCTCGTCCTGATGGACATACATCTCTCCGGTGACATGGACGGCGTGACGGCGGCCGAGACGATCCGCCGCGGCGGTGGAGCGCCCGTGGTGTTCATCACCGCGTACGACGACGCGCCGATGGTGCAGCGCGCCAAGCTGAGCGAGCCGTACGGCTACCTGCTCAAGCCGTTCAACGTGCGCGAACTGCGCGTGATCATCGAGATGGCGCTTTTCCACCACCGGATGCAGACCGAGCGCGAGGCGCTGACCAGGCAGTTGCGGGAGGCGCTCCAGGAAGTCACGCAGCTGAAGGCCTTGCTCCACATGTGTGCGTACTGCCGGCGTGTCGCCGACGACAACGGCAACTGGGAGAGATTCGAGTCGTTCCTGCAGCGGCGGACGGGCGCGCAGGTATCGCACGGCATGTGCCCGGAGTGCTACGCGCGCGTCAAGGCGAGTGGACTCGGGGAACCGGAGAAGCGCTGACCGTCCGTGTTTGGTGCCCGTCGACCGTTTCGTGGCCGTCGACCTTCAGGTCGACGATCAGCCCTGCGTCAGTTCAACGGCTTCAGCAGCATCACCTGCACGGTCGTCGAGCCGAGCCCCCGGTACCGATCGGGCAGGAAGCTGTGCCCCACCTCGCCGCGGATGAAGGCGACCTTGCCAGGCACGCGAACGTTGAAGGCGACGCCGACGCCGGTCAGCGGCTCCCACGGGATGGCGCTCACGCCGGGCACGCCACCGGGCCGGGTGCGGCCCCAGGCCTGGTCGACGAAGAAATCCATCCGGTACTGGTCGAGCAGGTTGAAGGAGTACTGCCCTCGCGCCATCGCGAGCTCGCCGTAGCGCACGCCCGCCGACGGCACGCCGTGGATCCGGGTGTCGTCGAACAGCCCGAACTGGTACTGGCTGAACCGATCGAGCTGGTCGCCGCCGAAGTACGCGCCGTTGACGATGATCTTGCTGAACGGGCCGAGGTAGAACGCCTTGGTGGCCACCGCCTGGTACTTCGCATACGCGGCCGGCGTCGCGGTGAGCGCCGTGGGATCGCCCCAGGGCCGCCACGACGCGCGCCGCGCCCACGTGCCGTTGGCGGTCAGCGAATAGCCGCTGCGCCGGTACTCGTACAGCAGCCCGACGCCGTTGGTCACCGTGCTGGTCGGCGTGACGAAGTCCTCGGCGGTCGTGGTGTTGCGCACGTAGCCGTCGAAGCGGAACAGGTACTGTCCGGAGATCCGCTGGTACGTGGTCGCCTGCCAGCCGAGGTTCAGGCCGGTGGACAGCGGCCACGTGAGCAGGCTCTGATCCTCGCGCTCGCCTGCAGGTCCGAACAACCGATCCGTCGACGGCGGGGCAATCGCGAAGAAGTCGAGCGAGGCATCGACCTTCCCCCACAGCGCCTTCGGCCGCTGGATGTTGCCGGCGGCGAGCACCCCCGCGAACAGTACCGCCACCTGCGTGTCCTGCCGGCCGCGGAAGCGGAAATTCAGGTAGTTGATGCCACCAATCGGCAGCGGATAGCCGAAGCCGGGGTCGATGGTCACGCCGAGCGCGAGGGCCTTGGCTCGTGTCGTGGCGACATCGGATACCACGCGGCGATCGCCCTCCTTGACGAAGTAGCGCACACCCGCGTCCGTGTCCCGATACATCGTCCGCGCCCCGCCACGTGCTTCCTGCCGCTGCGCCGCGAAGTCGCCCGGCGCGATGGCGTAGTCGGAGAACGTGATGCGCCGCTCGACGAGCAGGTTGCGGCCGGCGATGAGGATCAACTGCTGGTTGTACATCCGCGCCGGTAGCCACACCTCGCGGCCGTCCGACGCGCGGACCGGTGCGAAGTCCTGCACCTCGTCGTTGGAGATCACCGGCGCCGACAGCGCCGTCTGCGCGGCCTGCTGGCGGACGCGCGCGTAGGTCGTCTTGTCGATCCACACGGTGCCGCGATACAGCGACTGGTCCTTGCGCTCCGGCTCGAACACCACGACCCACGTGTCGCGTCCCGCGATCGCCTCGGAACCCTGCAACCGGTAGCGGTACCGCGCGTCGAGCTCGATCTGCAACGGCGGCGTGAGGACCTTCTCGGCCTGCAGCAGCGGGAACGGCGGCCGCGGCTCGCCGAACTTCGCGCCGTTGACGCTGAACTCGCGCTCCTCCCACTCGGTGCCCTCGACGCGATCGACGAAGAACCGGTTGACGGTGATCACGTCGTAGCCCGGGTCGGTGACCGTGGGCCGGAAGTACTGCTGGATCCGGCCGTTCATCACGTACCGGGGCGACGCGTCGCGCTCGAGCGCCTGGCGCGCCTGGTGCCGCGCGAGGATCTCCTCCACCGTGGGCAGGCGGGCGCCGGTCACTTCCTCCTGCGCGATGAAACCGGCCTCGGCCCCGCGGTTGAAGTCCACCACCCACGGGCCCTGCCCCGGCAGCACCACCGTGGCCTCCGTCCGCTGCCGCGCGTCGTCGCGCGTCACGCGCAAGGCCGGGCGATCCCGACCGGTCAGCGGGTCCCGCACCACCACGGTGCCCGCCGACGGGAGCACGAGGGAGAGATCGAGCCGCTCCTCCGATGGGCCGAGGCCGTCGACCACCAGGTACGTCCCGAGCGTCGACAGGTTGTAGAGCAGGCGCCAGCGGCGCGAGCCCGTCACGTCCACGTCGTTGGCCGAGATGCGCAGCGTGTCGGGCGTGGTGCTGACTGTCGCGAGGTCGGAAGGGTCGAGATCGCGCAGGCGGCCGGCCACCGGGAGAACCGCCCGAAGCGCCTGTGCCGAGAGCACGTAGCCGCGCGCCGCGATGGGCGCGCCCGCCGACGACACCTCGAGTTCCGCGAAGCGCGCCGCGCCAGCGCGCGCGCTGGCTGCCGCCGGGGCGTCGACGACGGCGAAAGTGCCCTGGACCAGGCTCGCGCCCGGGTCGCGATCGGCAATCCAGCGCGTGGTCGACTCCACGTCGCCACCCGCGTCAATCGCGTACGCATCGAGCGAGGGCGCCACGTCAGGGGTGACGAGCGCGTCGCGCGCGGCGCTCGTCGATGCCGGCCCCCCGAGCACGATCGGGATGCCGGCGTCGCGGGCACGAATCTCGGCAGCCGCGAGCTTCACCAGAAACGCGCCTGTTCGTACGCCAGGGGAGGAAGACGCCCTCACATCTCCCAACACCAGTTCGACGGCCGCAAGGGCCGGCGCCGCAGCCACCACGTCGCGGATCCACTGCGGCCACGCTGCGGCGTCGATGCTGCCGGGCTCCGGGACGACGACCGACAGCCACACCGGCCACCCGCGCGAAGCCGCGACGCGGCCAGCCGCATCAGGCGCCAGCGCGGGTACGACGATGCGGCGCGCCGCGCGCAGTCCCTCCGGGGGTGATGGCAGGGTCGGCCAGGCGGGCTCGTCGGCCGGGAGCAGTTCGAAGAAGAGCCGTGGGGGCCTCGGCTGAGAGGGCTGCGCGCCCGCCCACGGAGCCGCCAGGCATGTGGCGAGCACCGCGAAGACGGCGCTCAGTCGGCCAGCCATGCCCTGGCGTCGGGCAACTCGCAGAGCGGCCCGAACTCCGCCCCCGCCAGCACCTGCCGCAGCCGTTCCCGGAAGCCCGACAGCTTGTAGTAATGCGCGAACGCGAGTGGCGCCGGCAGGCGGACGTGCGGGGGGGCGGGATCGAGCTCCCATGGATGCACAGTAAGGACGGCCGGGTCTCCGTCACGGTTGTTCGCCGCGATGGCGGAGACGACGTCGGCCGGCGCGGCCTTGCGCAGGCCCCAGCCCCAGCCGAGGGGCACCGCGTGGCCAGCAAGACGCCCGACGAGCGGCGGCACCTCGAGCAAGGCTCCCGCGGGCGTCGCCAGCGGGTACGGGCGACGCGGGTAGCCGGGCGACCCGACGCGCGCCACGGGGGCCCGACTCGCGTCGATGCGGAGGCCCTCCTCGGCGAGGATGGCCGGGCCCCACGGCGCCCGGTGGTTGAGCGACCACTCCGGCGCGCGGAACGACACCACCGGGCCCGCGCCGGCGGCCGCCAGGGCGGCGAGGTTGTCGCGCAGGTCCTGCCGGAACGCCTCCGGCGTCATCTCGAAGATCCGGCGATGCCGGTGACCGTGCAGGCCGATCTCGTGGCCGCCGTCGCGGATCTCGCGGATGAGGGCGGGATGGCGCTCCGCCACCCAGCCCACCACCAGGAAGGTGCCGCGCTGGCCGGCGGCCGCGAGGTCATCGAGCAGGGCGCGCGTGGTGGGCACGACGCGGCTCTCGAGGCGGTCCCACTGCGACGCGGGCAGCCGGTCGTCGACGCCGCAGATGTGGAACCAGTCCTCGACGTCGACCGTGAAGGCGTTCAACGCCATGGGCGCTAGGCGGTCTTGCGCTGCGCCTCGATGTACTCGGCGATGGCGTCCACCGACTGCAGCACCTTGCCGCCGGTCTCCTCGTCGCCGATCACCACGCCGAACGAGCGCTCGATCTCGAGGACCAGCTCGAGGGCATCGATCGAGTCGAGCCCGAGGCCGGCGCCGAACAAGGGGGCGGCGCTGTCGATCTCGTCAGGCGAGATGGGCAGCTTGAGGGCACGCACGATGGCGGCCTTGATGTCGGAACGCAAGTCAGTCATGAGTGCCTTACACGAGCCCGCCGTCCACGCCGATCACCTGCCCGGTGACGTACGCTGCCGCGTCCGAGCTCAGGAACGCCACCATCTCGGCGACCTCGGCCGCCGTCCCCAGTCGCCCTACCGGCACGTTGCGCAGGTGCGCCTCGCGCGTCGCCTCCGGTATCGCCGCGGTCATGTCCGTCTCGATGAGCCCGGGCATCACGGCGTTGACCAGCACGCCCTTGGGCGCCAGTTCCCGCGACAGCGTGCGGGTGAGCCCGATGAGTCCGCCCTTGGACGCCGCGTAGTTGGCCTGGCCGGGCAGTCCCGCCACCGCGCTCGGTGACGTCAGGCTGATGATCCGGCCCCACCTGCGCACGAGCATGCCCCGCACCACCGCCCGCGCGCAGAAGAAGGCACCGTCGAGGTTGGGCCGCAGGACGGCGTCCCACTTCTCGCGGTCCATCATCATCAGGTAACCGTCGCGGGTGACCCCGGCGTTGTTCACCAGGATGTCGATGTTGCCAAGCGCACTGGTGGCATCGGCGACCATCCGCTGGACCTGCGCCTCATCGGCGACGTCGCATTGCGTCGTCCACACACGCGCCCCTTCCGCCTCGAGCGCCGTCACCAGCGCCCGCGCAGGTTCCTCGCGTTCCCGATAGGAGAAGGCCACCGCCGCGCCGCGACGGGCCAGCACCTCGACGATGGCGCGACCGATGCCGCGCGATCCACCAGTGACCAGGGCGACCCGGCCAGACAAGGCAAGCGATTCGTACACGCCGGTCCCACGCGGCCGTCCGGATGGGGACCGCGAAAGGCACAGTCTATACCAAGGGTGAAGACGGGCACCGGGCACCGGGCACCGGGCACCGGGCACCGGGTACGGGGCGCCGGGCACCGGGCACCGGGCACCGGGCACCGGGCACCGGGTACGGGGCGCCGGGCGCCGGGTACCGGGCGCCGGGCACCGGGCACCGGGTACGGGGCGCCGGGCGCCGGGTACCGGGCGCCGGCCAGCGCGCAGCGGGCCAGCGGGGCCGGGTAGCGGGACCGGGTGGCTAGTGCACCTTGATGACGAGGCTGTAGTTGGTGCCGCCGCTGGCGAAGCTGTTCACGAGCACGTACGGGGAGGCGAGCGGCGCGGCCGCCCCCATCACCCAGCCGAGCGGGGCCAGCGATGGGTCGGGGTTGGCGAGCCCGGCCGTGGGCGCGACGAGGCCACGCCGGCCGGCCATCACGGCCGCGACGAGCGACGCCGCGGCCGCCATCCCGCCTTCCCCGACCGCGCCCTTGACCGATGTCGTCGCGACAGGGCGCCCGCCGAAGACCTCGGCGATGGCGCCAGCCTCCAGGCGATCGAAGTCGATGGCGCCGTTGGCGGCGGCGTACACCGCGCCGACCTCGTCGGGACGCACGCCGGCCTCGTCGAGCGCCATGCGCATGCAGCGCACGAGCGGTCCCGAATCGGTGGGCCAGGCGTTGACCGCCGTGACGCCGGCGTTGGCGCCGACGCCGAGCACCTCGCCCAGCACCGCCGCCTGCCGCGCCTCGGCGCGCGCCAGGTCCTCGACCACCAGCACGAAGCCGCCTTCGCCCATCACGAAGCCGTTGCGGGTGGCATCGAACGGCCGCGCCCCTTCCGGGTAAGCGCCTGTGACCGACAGCACGCCGAACCAGTCGTGCACCTGGAAGTAGAGGTCGTAGATGTCCTCGGCGCCGCCGGTGACCAGAGCCCCGGCCTTGCCGGCGCGGATGAGGTCGCTGGCCAGCGCCACCGCCGCCAGGCCTGATGCTTCCTTGTAGCTCAGCGTCGTGTTCGGACCGCGCAGTTTCTCCTCGAGCGCCACGAGGCTCGCCGCGGCATTGCCGACCGTGTTGCTGAACAGCAACGCCGGCGCGCCAGTGGGACCGAGCTCGAGGAGGCGATCGAGAAACTCGCCGGTCGAGTGCACGCCGCAGGTGCAGGTGCCGAACACCACGCCCACATCGTCGTAGCCAGCGTCGGAGCGCGGCAGGCCCGCCGCGTCGAGCGCGAGCCGGGCCGAGGCCACGGCCAGGGCGCCTACCTCGTCCATGCGACGCAGCTTCATCGGCGGGATGAAGGCGCCCGGCGTGAAGTCGATCAGCTCGGCTGCCTGCTTGGCGCGCCGTTCCGAGACGTCGAACGAGGTGATTGGCCGGATGCCCGAGTGGCCGGCGAGCAGCGCGTCGAGGAAGGCGTCGGTCTGGCCGAGGCTGGAGCAGGCGGCAACGCCAGTGATTGCGGCCCGTCGCTGCACGGGCGGTACGTTACCATTTCGATTCATGGCTCTTCAACGGCCGCTTCGACGAGTCTTCGCCTCCGGAGTCGCCCTGTGGCTGGCCACGGCGGGCGCCGGCGCTGCGGGATCGGGGGCGACGCAGGCCCCGGCACCGCCGGCGACGGCGGCCGCCGATCCGTTCGACGAGATCTTCCGCCGCGGCGCCCCGGTCGAGGCGACGTTGAAGACGGTGTCGGCCAGCTTCGTCGAGACCAGCACCTCCACCCTGCTCAAGGCGCCGCAGGTGGCGCGTGGCACGCTCGTCGGCCGACGGCCCAACCAGGTGCGCCTCGACTACACCGGCAGCGACCCGCGCACGGTCATCGTCAACGGCAACACGCTGGCAATCGACTGGCCGTCGCGGGCGACGCGCGACAGCCGCGACATCACCAGCACGATGCGACGCGCCGAGCGCTTCTTCGTCCTGTCGTCGCCGGCCGAGCTGCGCAAGCACTTCGAGATCGCGACCGTCGACGCGCCTGACCGGAAGGGCGCCTGGCGCGTCGCCTTCACCCCCAGGCGCCGGCAGATGCGCGAGGGGGTGAATCGCGTGCTGCTGTGGATCGACAAGGCCTCGCTGCAGCTCCAGGCGCTGAAGATGGAGTATCCCGGCGGCGATGCCCGGCTGATGGAATTCAGCGACGTCCGCCTCAATCCCCCGGTGGACGCCCAGGCGTTCACGGTCGCCCCGCGACGCTGACCGCCATTCGCAGCCCGGCTCCCCGCACGTGACTCGTTTCGTCCAGGCGCTCATGACGTGGGCGCGTGCCCGGCGCGGCCTCGTGCTCGCGCTCGCGGCCGTCCTCGCACTCGCCAGCCTCGTGCCGACGCTGCGCATCCGCTTCGGCACCGACGTGCTGCAGCTGATGCCACGGGAATCGGGCGCCGTGGACGCCTTCGAGACGTACCTCGAGCGGTTCGGCAGCCTCGACGCGCTGTACGTGTTCGTCGAGGCGCCTCCCGACGGCGTCGTCGCCGACTACGCCGAGTACGTCGACGCCCTGGTCGATGCGCTCCGCGAGCTGCCGGAGGTGCGGCGGGTCGATGCGGGGCGCCTCGACGGCTCACGGGACTGGGCCTGGCTGACCGACCGGCAGTTGTTGTTGCTCGATCCGGCCAACTATGCCGAAGCGGTGGCGCGCATGGCGCCGGAGCGCGTGCCCGCGCAACTGGCCCGCACGCGCGACATGCTCGCGCTCCCCTCGGAAGACCTCAAGGCACTCGCCCAGCGCGATCCGCTCGGCTGGCTCGAGCTCACCACGGCGCGCCTCGACGGTGCCTCGGGCGTGCTGCGCCTCGCGCCGCCGGGCAACGAGGGGTACGTGACGACCGACGGGCGCGCGCAACTGCTCGTCGTGCACCCGGTGCAGCCGCCGTTCGACACGACCTTCGCCCGCGCGCTGCTCGACCACGTCCGCCAGGCCGAACGGCGCGTGCGCGATCGGTTCACGACGCAGTGGAAGGACGACGACCTGCCCCCGCCGCGGATGGACATCGCGGGTGGACATCGGACGGCGATCGAGACCGAGACGCTGATGCGCGGCGAGGCCATCAGCAACGCCGCGTGGTCGATGGTGGGCGTGCTCGCGCTGCTGTACCTGTCGTTCCGCAATGCCTGGCTCGTGATCTTCGGCACCCTGCCGATCCTGCTCGGCACCCTGGTGACGCTCGCCCTGCACCAGGTCGCCGGCGTGCAGTTGTCGGCCGCGGCGACCGGGGCCACCGCGATGCTGTTCGGCCTGGGCGACGACGGCCTGGTGCTGCTGTTCGTTGCGTATCGCGAGGGGCTGGCCCGCGGCCTGACGCCCCTCGAGGCGGTCGGTGAACTCGGCGGCATCGGGATGAGCATCGTGCTCGGCGAGGTCACCACGGCGGCGACGTTCCTGGGGCTCTGGTTCGTCACCTTTCCGAGCCTGCAGCAACTCGGCGTCGTCGTGGGCCTCGGCATCCTGCTGACCGGCCTGTTCACGCTCACCGTTCTGGTGGCCGGCCTGCCGGGCCGCGCGTGGGTGGAACGCTCGCGAGACCTGACGCTGCCCGGCCTCGGTCCGTGGGTGACGCGGCATCGCGTCGCCATCCTGGCGACCGCCGCCCTGATCACGCTGCCGCTCGCGTGGGGCCTGCCCGGGCTGCGCGTCGATCCACGTATCGAGCGGCTGCGCCCGGTGACCGAAGGCCTGGCCCTCGAGACCGAGATCACGTCACGATTCGGGCTCGCTGCCGACATGTACCTCGTGCTGGGTCGGGGTCCGACCCTCGAACCGCTCCTGGCGGCGCACGAGGCCCTCGAACGCTCGCTGGCCGACGTCGACGGCCTGGCCCATGCCGGTCCGTCCGTACTGCTCCCCTCGGCGCAGGTGCAGGAGGCACGCCGGCGCGAGCTCGCCTCGCTGGCGCCGCGGCGCGCCACCGTCGCCGACGCGGTCGATGCGGCCGCCGACGACCTGGGGTTCGTGCCGGGCACGTTCGCGCCGTTCCGGGCCCGGCTGGACCGCGTGCTCGATCCGACCCAGGCCTTGACGCTCGGGGAGCTGGAGGCGCACGGCCTCGGCGACCTCGCGGGGCGCTTCATCCGGCGTGACGGGGCGGAGTACCTGGTGGCCACGTATGCGACTGCCGACAATCCGGCAGCCGTGGAAGCGCTGCGTGCGCGCGTCGCAGCGCAGCCCGGCCTGATCCTCACGGGGCTGCCGCTGGTCAACGCCGCCCTTGCGGCGCGGTTGCCGCGGGAACTGAGCATCGGGCTCGGCGTCGGCGCGCTGGTGGTGGTGCTGCTCATCTGGCTCGAGTTCCGGGCAGTCCGGCCGACCGCGCTCGCGCTGTTGCCCACCATCTGCGGCATCATCTGGGGACTGGGGGCGCTGGGATGGGCGGGCGTCGTGCTCGACCTGTTCAGCGTGTTCGCCATCCTGATGTTCCTCGGCATCGGCGTGGACTACGGCATCCATCTGCTGCACCCGACACTCGGTCCCGAAGGCCTCGACGTGTCGCGTGCGCTGTCGCTCGTCGGTCCGGCGTTGCTGCTGGCAGGGGCGACGACGATCGTCGGCTTCGGGACGCTCGTGTGGTCGTCGTACGGTCCGCTGCACTCGCTGGGGCTCGTCTCGGTGGCGACGATCGGCGCGGCGCTGGTCGCGTCGCTGCTCGTGCTGCCGGCGCTGGTCGGCGGCAGGGAGTCGTCGCGATGAAGGTCTGGGCGCTCGTGCCGGCCTTCAACGAGGCGGCCACCATCGGCCGGGTGGTCGTCGGCGCCGCGGCCAACGTCGACCGTGTGCTGGTGGTCGACGACGGCTCCACCGACGGGACCGCCGAGGCGGCGGCCGCCGCCGGCGCCGAGGTGATGCGGCTCGAACGCAACGGCGGCAAGGGCACGGCGATCCGTGCCGGGCTGTCGCGGGTGTTCCAGGGCGACGCCACGCACGTGCTCTTCATGGACGGCGACCTGCAGCATCGACCGCAGGAGATCCCGGCCCTGCTGGCCGAGGCGGCGGGCTCGGGGGCGGCGATGGTCATCGGCGAGCGCGTGTTCGTGCGCGAGGAGATGCCCGCGTCGCGTTACTGGGCCAACGTGATCGGCAGCTGGATGCTGGCGACGCTGATGGGCGTGGACCTCACGGACACCCAGTCGGGCTTCCGGGTGGTCCGCACCGACGTGCTCCGCCAGGTCCCGCTGGAGGCGACCGGCTACGAGTTCGAGACCGAGTTGGTGGTGAAGCTGGCACGCCGCGGCGCGCACATCGCGCGCGTGCCGATCAAGGCCGTGTACGCCGGCGAGGCGAGCAAGATCCGTCCGGTGCGAGACACGACCCGCAACATCGTGCTGGCCCTGGTGTACCGGTTCCTGCGCCGCGGCGGGAGGTCGGACAGATGAGCACGCAGCAGCAACCGGTCCGGTGGGTCAGCCACCGCCTCAACGGCACGCTGATCGTCGGCGGCAGCTATCTCGGATCGCGGTACGTGCCGCTGCCGTTGTCGTGGCCGGTGGCGCACGCGGGGGCGTGGCTGGTGAGCCACCTGATGCCGAGCGTGCGGGACGCGCTGGTGCACAACCTGCGCGCCGTGTTCCCGCACGAGACCGACGCGCAGCTCCGTCGCCGCGCCTACCGCACCTGCCACACGTACACCGACGACTGGATGGACTTCATGCGGTCGCTGTCGTGGTCGCGCGAGAAGGTGCTCGAGCGCTTCTCCTACGAGCGTGCCGACCGCCTGCAGGACGCACTGGCGCTCGGCCGCGGCGCCATCCTGGTGACGGGCCACTTCGGCAACTGGGAGGCGGGCGCCGTGCTGATGAAGGCGCTGCAGGTGCCGCTCACCGTGGTCGCCATGCCGGAGCCCGATCCCAACGTGAACCGCATCCGCCATCAGGTGCGCACGGAGCTCGACGCCGACACCATCGAGGTGCGCCAGTCACTGGACACCCCGCTGCAGATCCGTCGCCGGTTGGCCGAGGGGCGCGCCGTGGCCATGCTGATGGATCGGCACGTCGAGCGCGACAGGGTGCCGGTGACGATGTTCGGGCGACGTACGCATTTCATGGGCGCGCCAGCGATGCTGGCGTACCTGACGGGTGCCCCGCTGGTGCCGATCTTCCTGGTGCGCGAGGGGCGGGGCCGGTTCCGCGCGCGCCCGCAGGAGCCGATCCTGCTGGACCGGACCGGCAACCGCGACGAGCAGGTGCAGCGCGCCGCGCAGCGCGTCGCGACGCTGCTCGAGCGCGAGATCGCGGCGCGTCCGGACTGCTGGTACCAGTTCTATCGGTACTGGGAGGAGCCGGGGATCGCGGATCGCGGATCGCGGACCGGACAGGACGCGGCGTGTGGCGCGGACGGTTCACCGGGCGTCGGAACGGGCGCGCTGGCGGCATCGCTGCCGGTCCGCATCGACGAGGACCCGCGCTAGGTGGATCCGGTCTCGCACCTGCTGCTGGCCCGGATGGTCGCCGCGCTGCGGCCCGCACGTGCCCTGCCGCGTGGCGTGGTCGCCGCCACCGTCCTGGGTGGCCTGGCTCCCGACGTCGACGCCGCGTTGATGGCCGTCGGCTGGGACGTCTACCTCCGCTGGCACGAGCTGGGCACCCACTCGCTCGCCGGCAGCCCACTGGTGGCACTGCTGACGGCCGGCGTGGTGAGGACATGGGCGCCGCAGGCGTCACTCGGCGCCCTGGCATTCGGCGCCTGGCTCGGCGTCCTCAGTCATGTGTTCTTCGATGTCTACTCGGGCGCCGGCATCCGCCTGTTGTGGCCCCTGTCGGAACGGGTGATGACCGCACCGGTGGTGGCGATGGCCGACCCGCTCGCGATCGCGGTGCTCGTCGTCGGCGCCGTCGCGCTGTGGGTGTGGCCTCGCGTGCCGCGCACCGCGGCGACGCTCGTGCTGGTCCTGCTGGCGCTGCTGAGTGGCGTGAAGCTGGTGACGCGGGCGCGGGCCACGGCAGCCTACGAGGCGGCGGCCGCCAGCGCCGGCCCGGCACCGACGCGGGTGGCGGTGGAAGCCGTGTGGGGGTCCTGGCGCGCGTGGTCGTTCGTCGACCGGCTCGCCGACGGCACGCTGCGCGCGTGGCAGGCCGACGGCGTGGTCCCCGGCGCGCGCCTGCGCTTCAGCCAGCCACCGGCGACCGACGCGCCGTTTGCCCGCGCCTCGCTCGCCGACTTCGCCACGGCGCGCAACTTCGTGCCCGTGCACCCCTTCGCGTTCGCGACGGTCCGCGACGACGACGCGGGGCACGTGGTGTTCTGGTCCGATGCGCGCTTCTGCTGGACGCCCTCCGAGCAGGCCGACGCGCAGGACGACGTGCCGCACCAGGACGTCAGGCCTGCACGGGGCCCGCTGCGTTGCGCGCTGTGGTTCGGCGGCTCCTACGATGCGCAGGGCCGCCCATACGAGGCCCTCATCTGGCTCGGCGGACACCTGCAGCGGCGATCCCCGCAGCGCTGGGGGATTGGGTTATGACGAGGCGTGCGTCACCTGCGTTCGCGCACCCCGGCCGTGATCAGCACGTTGGCGAAGGGCGTCCCGGATCCCATCGGCTCGACGTGTGGGACGAAGCCTTCCTCGTGCAGCACGCGACGCCAGTCCGCTGACGTTCGGAACAGGAAGCGCTGTCGCCAGCTCCCGGTGACCAGCGCCTTGAGGCGGTTGCCCAGGCGCACCATCCGGTAGCGCCAGCCGGCAGATGCGTCGGCCTCGCGAACGAGCACGCGCCCGGTGGGCCCCAGCGCGGCGTGCACGGCGCGCAGCAGGGCGCGCTGGCCGTCGTCGGGCAGCATGTGGAGCACGTCGAACAGCAGCACCACGTCGGCCCCGGGCAGGCCGGCCTCACGAGCGTCGGCGCTGACGACCTCGGCTTCGTGTTCGAGCGCGCGGGCCGCGATGCGCGCGATGCGGGGCCGCAACTCGACGCCGACGAGCCGGTCGAACTGTGGAGGATCGGGCCGCGACGTGTCCCAGGCCCCCTCGCGAGCGGTCTGCTGCGCCTCGGCCACCAGCGCCAGGGTGAGCCCCTGGCCGCAACCGATGTCGAGCAGCGTGCCGGTGGCGGCCGGGAACGCAATCGACAGCGCCGCCGCGTAGACCGGATCGCCCGAGAGCTTGCCCCTGGCGAACTCCCAGGCGGTGATGCCGGAGTCGAGATAGCGGTCGCTCGCCCGTCGTACGAGCAACTGGAAGAACGGATCGGTGGCCGGCCGGCGCGCCGCCCATGTCACGATCCCGCCCGCCAGGCCCACGATCACTCCGACGACCACGCTGCCGACCACAAGGTCGGCGCCGAACGCCCAGATGCGGTCGGCCGAGAGCATGTCCCACGACAGGGACAGGAAATGGCCCCGCCTGACGAGGGCGCCGGCCTGCACCTCGGCGTAGAACAGCGGCGGGACGATCAGGGGGTTGATGACATTGGCCGCCAGATACATCTTCAGCCGGTTGAGGCGAAGCATCCTGCCCAGCAGCCAGCAGAGGCCGAAGTGCACGCCCCAGAACGGCGTGCAGCCGATCATGAGCCCGAGCCCGATCGCGAGGGACTCGCGACCGCGGGTGTCGCCCTCGGTCCTGAGCGCGTGGATGGCGCGCTGCAGGCGGGTGGCGCGTGACAGCGCGCGGGCGCTGCCAGCCAACGGAGCCGTGGTCATCTTCGGGTATTATGGCGGTTCGTCCCGCGCAGACGGATGCGGGGTCGCCGTGCAGTGATGCCCAAGTCGACGGTTTCTTCCCTCCTCACGGTCGCTCCGCTCGCCCCGTTCCCGCCGCCCTGGGTCGACACCCTGCTGGGACCCGCGCCGGTCATCTCGCGTACCGAGACCGCCCACGGCACGGTCGTGGTGCGCACGGGTCCGCGGTTCACGCACGTCTCGGTGACCATCCCGCACGCGCACGTGCTTGCCCCCGATGTGCTGGCCGCCGACGTCCGCGACGCGTACCTGTCGGTCGCCACGACACTCAACGCCCAGCAACGCCACCCCGTGCGCTTCTGGAACTTCGTGCCGCACATCCACACGCCGTCGGGCGAGGGGCTGGATCGGTACATGGTGTTCAACGGCGGCCGCTTCGCTGCCTGCGAGCACTGGCACGGCTCGCCCAACGACTTCGATCACACGCTGGCCGCCGCCTCGGGCGTGGGCGTGCTCGGCGAGGCGCTGGCCATCCATTGCCTGGCCGCCGACGCGCCAGGGTCGCCGGTCGAGAACCCCCGTCAGGTGCCCGCCTACAAGTACTCGCGCCGCTACGGGCCGCGCCCGCCCTGCTTCGCGCGCGCGACCCAGCTGCCGCACCCCATCGGAGAGGCCTGGTGGCTGCTGGTGGCGGGCACGGCGAGCATCAGGGGCGAGCAGACGGTGCACGTCGGCGACGTCGCGGCGCAGACCGTGGAGACCCTCGACAACCTCGACGCGCTGCTCGCCGCAGCCGAGACCCGCCACGGCACCGATGGCGCGCAGGCCCGGTTCACCAGCCTGCGGGTGTACCTCGTCGGTCGCGAGGACGTGGGGGTCGTGCGCGCGCTCGTCGCGGCGCGCTATGGCGAGTGCGTCGACATCGAGTACGCGCAGGCCGAGTTGTGCCGCGCCGACCTCCTCGTGGAAATCGAGGGGGTCGCCGAGCTCTAGGCCCCTGCCGCCGGTGCGCGGCCCGGTACGTCGGCCAGCGTCAGCGCACCACGCGCCACGATCGTGCCGTCGGCGGTCACGGTGCCTTCGATCTTGAACAGCCCGCCCATCCGGCCCGCGACCCTGGCGGTGGCTTCCAGCGTCACGCCGGCGCCGCACCCCGCCGGGAAGCGGAAACCGTCGACGGCCGCCACGCGCAGGGCGCGAGGCTGGTGCGGCTCGCCAGGACGCGGCGTGCCTGCGGCAAGGCCACCCGTCTGCGCCAGCAACTCGATCAGGACCACCGCCGGCACCACCGGCTGTCCCGGGAAATGCCCCTGGAAGAAGAAGTCGTCGGCGCGCGTGACACGCCGGGCGACCGCCTGCTGGCCGGGGTCGACCGAGACGACCTCCTCGACCAGGCGCATCGGCGGCGTGTGAGGCAGCAGCGAGAGGTAATCCACGGCATATCATCGCCCAGGCGCGCCATGACCCGTTCCTCCCCCATTGCCGAGGCCTTCGACCGCGTCGCGCGCGATCGTGCCGACGACGTCCTCGTCATGGCACCCGGGGAGGGACGCACGCTCACGGCCCGGGCGCTCGATGCCGACGCCCGCGCCCTCGCCGCGGCACTCACGGCCTGTGGACTGGTGCGCGGCCACCTCGTGATCAGCAGCGTCGGCAACGTCGCCGCGATGCCCGCCCTCGTGCTCGCCTGCCTGCGCGAGGGCTGGCCGTTGATGCCCGTGGACCGCAGCGCGCCACCCGCCGAACTCACCGCACTCGCGGCGCGATGGGAGGCCGCCGCGGTGGTGGTGCACGAGGGCATCGATCTGCGGAGCAGTGGGTCGGTCAGCGTGGCGATGCCGCTGCCAGGTGCGCTCATCGCCTGGACGCCACCGACGCCGCCCGAGGCCGGTCGTCACGCGCCGGCGGCGTTGCTCAAGCTGACGTCTGGAAGCACCGGCGAGCCGCGCGCCACGTGCACCGAAGAACGCCACCTGATCGCCGACGTGCGGCACATCGCCGACGCCATGGCGATCGGGCCCCGCTCGGCGCAGCTGGGCGTGATCCCCCTCTCCCATTCGTACGGATTCAGCAACCTGGTGATGCCCCTGTTGTGGCAGGGATCGCCGGTGCTGCTCCGGCCGCAGTTCGTGCCGACGCAGGTTGCAGGCGACGTCGTGGCCGGGGCGCTCGAGACGTTCGCCGGTGTGCCGTTCATGTTCGAGCACCTGGCGCGCCACCAGGCGCTGCCGCCGCTGCCGACACTGCGACTGGTGGTGTCGGCCGGCGCGCGCCTGCCATTCGAGACCGTCGCGGCCTTTCACACGGCCACGAGGCTGAAGGTGCGGTCCTTCTACGGGTCGAGCGAGACCGGCGGCATCTGCTTCGACGACAGCGAGGCGCTGGACCCGCGCGTGCCGGTGGGACGCCCGATGGGCAGCAGCCGGGTCAGACTGGTGCCCGACGCCGACGCCCCCGAGGGCGCCGGCCGGGTCGAGGTGAGCGGGCCGAACGTGATCGACAGGTACGCTGGCGCGCACGACGGCCCGGCCTTCGAGGGCGTGTACCTGACCGGCGATTACGCGCGCCGCGATGCCGACGGCGCGTACACGCTGGCCGGACGCGTCGCCACGTTCGTCAACGTCGCGGGCCGCAAGGTGCACCCGCACGAGGTCGAGGCGGCCCTCCGGGCGCTGCCGGGGGTGAACGATGCGGTCGCGCTGGGCGTCGACGACCCGCTGCGCGGGCAGGCGCTCGGCGTGCTCGTCGCCAGCGACGCCGCCTGGGACGCGCGCACCATCCGCGAGGCCCTCGCGCCGCACCTCGCGCCCTACAAGCTGCCGCGCGTGGTGGTGGTGACGCGTGCGCTGCCACTCACCGACCGCGGCAAGGTCGACCGCGCGCGCGTCGCGCGCGTGCTTGCCGACGCGCGTCGCTAGCCGATCGCGACCCCGTCCACGGGGCCGAGGCGCGACTCGCTGGTGACGCCGGACTTCAGCAGCCTGGCCACCGGGCACTTCTCGGCAATCTCGAGGAGCCGCGCCTTCTGCTCGTCGTCGAGCGCGCCGCGCGGCGTGATCACCTTGACCATGGTCGGCACCGGCGTGGCGGTGTACTGCACCTGCACGTCGACGCCGTCGAGGGGCCACTGCTTGCGCTGCGCGTACATGCGCAGCGTGATCGCCGTGCACGCGGCGAGGCTGCCGAGCAGGAGCTCGACCGGCGTCGGCGCGGTGTCGGTGCCGCCCGCGTCGGCCGGTTCGTCGGCCGCGAAGGCGTGCTGGCGGACGGCCAGCGTCGTCCGGTACGTGGTGCCGAGGGTGGCGTCGAGGACCTTCAGGCTCATGACGCCCAGCCTATCAGCCTGCCAGCTTGCGCAGCACGGCCACCTGCCCGCCGTGGTAGGCGAAGTGCTGCACGAGCCCGGACACGGTCTGCGCGTAGGTCACGCCCGTGCCCAGCGAGGCCTCTCGCGCGTCGCCGACCCGGTCGTCCCACCGGGCCTCGGGGAAGCCGGCGATCGCCTCGATCGTCCTGGCGACGGCGTTGGCCAGCGCGAGTTGCATCGCTGCCCAGCCGGCCTCGTCGATCGCCGACGGGATGGGCCAGTCGCCGTCCTCGGGGTCGCCGGCGGGGTGACCGCCGAGGCGATGCGCGACCTCGGCCGTCCAGGAGGTCGCGTGCGCGACGATCTCGGCAATACTGTGCACGTCCGCCGAGGGGCGCGCCTGGGCCTGCCGTTGCGTGACGCCTGCAAGCGCCGTCATGAATGAGGGCCCGTGCCAGGGGTCGCCATCGAACGCGCGGTGCAACTCGTCGATGAGAAACGCGGTGCGTGAAGTGGCCATGGCCTCACGGTAGCAGCACGGAGCCTCGATCGGCAGTCGGTAGTCGGTAGTCGGCCGTAGGGCTCGAACTCCGACTCGAGGCTCGAGGCTCAGAATGCTCTCTGAGCCCTGAGCCCTGAGCCCTGAGCCGTACGCTGTCACTGACGCTTCACGGCGACGGCGAAGTGCGATCGGCGCGGATCGGCGCCGGCTTCGAGTCGTCCCGTGGTCGCGTCGAACTGCAATGCCGACGCGTAGCCGTAGCGCAACTCCCCCTTGCGGCCGATCTTCTGGAAGTGGTGGCCGCGCGAGGCGAGCGCGTCGAGCAGCGGCGCCGGGAAACGATCCTCGATCTGCACGCGCGGACGCGTCCCGGCAGGATCGGCAGGGTCACGGCCGACGAGGAACCGCGGCGCCTCCACGGCCGCCTGGGCCCCCAGCCCACCATCGACGTGGGCCAGGATGATGCCGTACACCGAGGCGGTGATCCACGCATTGCCCGCCGCGCCGAGCGCCAGGCGCGGCTTGAGCGTGCCGTTGACGTCCTCGCAGACCAGCGTCGGGGCGCTGGTCGACGACGAGCGCATCAGCGGCAGCAACTGGCCGTAGGCGCCGCGCACCGTGCGGTAGCCGCGCAGGTGGTTGTTGTAGAGGAAGCCGAGGCCCTTGGAGACGTAGAAGTTGCCGCCCCACGTGGAGAGTGTCTGCGTGATCACGATGACGTTGCCCGCCGCGTCGCCGACGGCGAACGCGGTCGTGCCGCGACCGATGCGATCGCCCTGCCCCTGCCCGCCGCTGTCCGTGTCGTCGGCGAACGGCAGGGCGTGCGCCGGATCGATGCGACCGAACAGGGTCGCGGCATGGGCCGGCTCCAGGTGCGGCGCCACCTCGACGGGCCAGAGGGCCGGGTCCGCCACCCGGCGCAACGGGTCGCGCGCCTTCCAGGCCTCGATGGCGTGGTGCAGGTAGTCGGCCGACCCGGTGCCCGACGTGCCGGCGACGCGCGGGTAGTGGTCGAGGATCTGCAGCGTCTCGATGAGCGCCGTGCCGGTCGAGACCGGCGGCGGCGCGCCGAACACCTGCAGCCCACGGTAGCGCCCCGACACCGGCGCCCGCTCGATGACCTGGTACTGCGCCAGGTCCTCGAGGCCGATGATGCCGCCGTTGGCCTCCATGTCGGCGGCGATGCGCCGCGCCAG
The DNA here is from genome assembly GCF_016865485.1 of Luteitalea sp. TBR-22. NCBI lineage: Bacteria > Pseudomonadati > Acidobacteriota > Vicinamibacteria > Vicinamibacterales > Vicinamibacteraceae > Luteitalea > Luteitalea sp. TBR-22. The sequence continues at coordinate 5,453,580 of NZ_AP024452.1, forward strand.
GCTGCCGCGGTAGAAGGACTCGGCGCCTTCCGACGCGATGGTGCGCAGCGTGGCGGCGTAGTCGGGATTGGCGAACCGCTCCCCGGCGCGTGGCGGGCGGCCGCCGGGCAAGTAGACGCGCGCCGCTTCGGGCCACCGATCGAGCCGCGCGCGGCCTTCCCGCAGCGTGGTCGGCAGGGCCTCGTCGAGTTCGTAGCCATCGGCGGCGAGTTCCACGGCCGGCGCGATGAGTTGTGCCCACGTGAAGCGGCCGGACCCGTAGCGTCGGTACAGGTGGTCCATGCCGGCGACCATGCCGGGGATGTTGGCCGCGGCTGGCCCGTCGCCGACCAGCCGCCCATCGCGGAAGATCGCCGCGTTGGTCAACGTGGCGTGGATCGGCGACTGGTCCTTGTAGTCGATGACCACCGGCTCGCGCATGCCGTTGAGGAACAGCAGCGCCATGCCGTCGCCGCCGATCCCCGAAGCATCGGGCTCCACCACGCCGAGCGCGAACGACACGGCAATCGCCGCGTCGACGATGTTGCCGCCCTGCGCGAGCACGCGCGCGCCGACCTCGCTGGCCAGGCGATGCCCTGACACGACCAGCGCGTCCGACGAGGTGACCGGCGTGCGGGCCAGCGGCTGGCGTGCGACGAGGTCGTCGACGACGCGCTCGAGCTCCGCGGCAGTCCGCGCCGCGACCGCCTGCGGGCGCAACTGCAGTTTCAGCAGGTCCCAGGCGGCCGCCGATGCACCGGCCTGGTAGTACAGGTCGCGGAGCAGCGCCCACGTGCGATCGAAGGCCAGCCCGAAGCGCGTCGCGTCGGGCGCGATCGCCCCCGTGATGCGCTGTGCGCCGGCGTCGGGCGGCAACGGTGCAGGGATCGTGCGGAGCGTGAAGCCCCGCCCGCGCTCGAACAGCGGCGGCGGCTCGGCGGGCACCCGCGAGGGATTGCCGTTGTAGGCCGGCAGCTCGTCGGGCAGGTCGGCGAGCAGCAGGGTGCGGCCGTCGGGCGACCAGGCCGGCTGGGACCGCCATCGCGACACCAGGATCGCCGTGTCGCCGCCGCCGCTCGAGGCACGGCGCTCGGCCAGCGCCTCCGCGGTGGGGACCGGGGTCACCCACACCGCGCCGGTGCCGTCGGCCGCCGAGGCATACGCCAGCCGCGAGCCGTCGGGCGACCAGGCCGGGGCGCTCTCGCGGCCCCGCGTGGCGGTCACGCGCCAGCCGCGCTCGTCGGGCGGCCGCGACGCTGACGGCTCCCCGCGCCCCTCCGGCCGGTCGTCGGGCTGCAGCGCGCGCACCCAGATGTCGTCGGCGCCGCGATCGTCCTCCTGGCTCGACACGTAGGCGACACGTGACCCGTCGGGCGACACGGCCGGGTCGCGCTCGTCGGCGGGCGTATCGATCACCGTGCCGATCTGCGGCGGCAGGCCGGGGGCCGAGCCGTCGACGTTGACGATCATCAGGCCCCACTGATCGCGCACGCGCTGGGCGAACACCAGCCGGCCGTCCGGTGTCCAGGACGGCTGGCGCTCCTCGCCGGGGGCGATCGTGAGGCGCCGCGGCGCGAGCCCCTCCTCGGCCACGTAGAGGTCGAAGCCGTCACCGACGTCGGCGGCGAAGGCGAGGCGGCGCCCGTCCGGCGCCCATGCCGGATCGCGCTCGACGGCGGGCGCCGTGCCGCGCGGCCATGCGACGAACGGGCGGGGATCGCGCCCGTCCGGGGTCATCGTCCAGATCTGGTCGAGCAGGGAGACGGCGATGCGGCCGCCCGACGGCGCCCAGGCCGCGTCGCGGACGGCGGCCAGCGGGCGGTCGTCCTGGGCGCGCACGCCGAGGTGCCACGCCCCGGCGAGCGCGCCGCCGAGGAGGACGAGCCGGCCGAGGCGCGGGCCTGCGGACATGCCGAACGGCCGCCTTGACCCGTCAGCGGGCGCTGACGAGACGACGGATGGTGGCCGCCAGCTTCGCGGCCGAGAGGCCGTTGACGTCCATCAGTTCCTCGGGCGTGCCGCTGCGGGGCAGGCCCGGCACCGCCACGCGCTCGACGCGCAGGCCGAGCGGCGAGGCCACCTCGCACACCGCGTCGCCGATGCCGCCGGCGGCGTAGTGATCCTCGACGGTGACCAACAGCCCGGTCTCGCGGCCCGCCGCGGTGATCGTCGCGGCGTCGACCGGCTTGACCGAGTAGAGGTCGATCACGCGCACGTGGATGCCGTCGGCGGCGACCGCGTCGGCCGCCTTCAGCGCCTCGAACACCGTGACGCCGGCGGTGACGATGGTGATCGCATCGGAGGCCGACGAGCGCAGGACCTTCGAGCCACCGACGGGGAACGACTCGGCGGCGTCGTAGATGACCGGCGTCTTCGGCCGGCTGGTGCGGATGTAGGCCATGCCCGGATGGGCGGCGGCCGTCGCGACCAGCTTCTCGGCGCTGACCGCGTCGCACGGGTAGAGCACCGCGCAACCAGGCACGGCGCGGAACATCGCCAGGTCCTCGAGCGCCATCTGCGAGCCGCCGTCCTCGCCGATCGAGACGCCGCAGTGGCTGCCGGCGAACTTCGTGTTGACGCCGCTAATGCCGGCCATGCGGATGAAGTCGGCCGCGCGCGTCAGGAACGCGGCAAAGGTCGTGGCAAACGGGATCGCGCCGCGCGCCGCCAGGCCCATCGCCATGCCCGCCATCACCTGCTCGGCGATGAAGGACTGGTAGAAGCGCTCCGGCGCCACCTTCTCGAACCGGTCGGTGAAGGTGGAGTTCTTGACGTCGGCATCGAGCGCCACGACGCGCGCATCCGCGACGCCCAGCTTCGCCAGGCCGGTGCCGTACGCCTCGCGCGTCGCCACCAGGTCGCCCTTCGTGTAGCTCGGGGCCTCCACGACCGCCGGCGCCGCGGGATCGGGGCGGGTCACGACGCCCGAGGGCATCGGAATCTCCGGGCGCCCGGCACCGCCCTCGGGCACCAACTGCGCCTCGAGCTCGGCCACGGCCGCCTCGGCCTGCTCTGCCGACATCGGCTTGCCGTGCCAGCCGGCCTTGCCTTCCATCAGCGCGATGCCCTTGCCCTTCTCGGTGCGCGCGACGAGCACGGTCGGCTTGCCGCTGGTGGCGCGCGCCTCGGCAAAGGCGGCCTGCAGCGCGCCGATGTCGTGCCCGTCGAGGACGATCGCGTGCCAGCCGAAGGCGCGCCAGCGCGCGGCCACCGTCTCGGTGTCGTGACCGAACTGCGTCGCGCGGCTCTGGCCCAGCCCGTTGAGGTCGACGATCGCGCACAGCGAGTCGAGCTGGTGGAACTGGCCACTCTGCGCCGCCTCCCACACCGAGCCCTCGGCCATCTCGCCGTCGCCCATCAGCACGTAGGTGCGGTAGTCGCTGCCGATGCGGCGGGCGTTCAACGCGCACCCGACGCCGGCCGCCAGGCCCTGCCCGAGCGAGCCGGTCGCGAGGTCGACCCAGGGCAGGCGCGGCGTCGGATGGCCCTCGAGGTCGCTCGTCAGCTCGCGAAGCGTCAGCGTCGCCTCACGCGACACGATGCCCACCTCCGCCCACGCGGCGTACAGCAGCGGTGCGGCGTGCCCCTTCGAGAGGATGAAACGGTCGTTGTCGACCCGGTGCGGATCCTTCGGGTCGTAGCGCATCTCGCCGCAGAACAGCACGGCGGCGATCTCGGCGGCCGAGGCGCAGGTGCTCGGATGACCGCTACCGGCCTTGGTGGTGCTCCGCACGGAGTCGATCCGCAGGCGGGTGGCGATGTTGTGCAGGGACGCGTGAGCAGGTGCAACTGACGGCGACACAAGGACCTCCGGGGACTGCGTAGTCTACCACGCGGTCGTCGACCGACCGCCCGGTTCGAGGCCGATCCAGGCCAGCCCGACGGGCGCCGCGAACACACCGGCCGCGCCGGCCTGCTCACCGATCGCCACGAGGATACGGCGAGCCCGCGCCATCGCTTCGGGATCGTCCCCGTGCAGGCGCACGAGGAGCCGCGCGGCCTCGGCGTTGCCGACCAGCGGGAAGTGCGGCTCGGCCAGCCGCCCGACCTGCCCGGCCCCGGCCAGCGTCGCCACCCGATCGACGAGCGCGCCCGAGGGGTGGGCGAGCCGCGCCAGCGCCGTCTGGAGCAGTTCCTCGGCAAGGTCGCGATAGACGGGCTCGTCGCGCCACTGGTCGGCGTCGAGCACCGCCACGGCCATCGCCATCGCATCGTCGAGCAGGAGCGGGCCGCGCGCGTGGCCGTGCTCCAGCACGTGCGAGACGCCGGCGCCCCGGGCATACGCCGCCGGCGCCAGGACCTCGAGCGCCTCGATTGCCTCTCTCGCGAGCTCATCGTCGTGCATCGCAGCGGCCGCGGCGAGCAGCGCGGCACAGGCGCGCGCGCTCGCGTCCACGAGGACGAGCCCGCCCGCCCCGACCCAGGGACGCCAGTGCCCGTCGTTCCGCCTGAGCGCGCGCAGCGCCGCGACCCGACGTTCGAGGTGTGACTGCCACGACGGCAGGGCGTCGAGGCACACGGCGCGGGCCAGCACGCGAACCCACGCGGCCTCGTCCTCGAGGCGACGCGGGCCCCCGGCATCGTCCGCATCCGGATCGCGGGGCAGGTCCTCGGCGGCCGCGTCGAGGAGCGAGGCGGCCATGGCGGCCCAGTCGGCGTCGCGGCCGACGGCCGCCCACGCGAAGGCGCAGAGCGCGGCCAGCGCAGCCGGCGCGCCCGAAGGAGACAGCGTCGGCGCGGCCACGCCCTGCATGACGGCCTCCAGCACGTCGCCGGCCTGATCGGCCCCGACATCCGGAGGGTCGGCCCCTGGAGGGACGGTCGTGGGGGCCGGCGGCGGGGTGCGCCACCCGTGGGCCGCGTACGCGTCGGTCGCGACGCGGAGGCGGGCGGCCAGCGATTCGTCGAGCCGCGTGCCCCCGGTCAGGACATGTCCTTCCGGCGTGAGCAGGAGCAGGGTGGGCCACTGACCCAGCCCGTACCGGTCGGCGATGTCGGGCCGGCGGTCGACGTCGACGCGGACGGGCACGACGCCTTCGGCAATCGCGGCCGCGACATCGGGCCGGGCGAAGACGCGGGCGTGCGCGTCGGCGCTGGCCGGGGCCCACGCGGCCTCGAGGAGCAGCAGCACGGGCCGACGGCGGCGCTGCGCGTCGAGGAAGGCGGCCGTGTGCCACGGCTGCCAGTCGGGGGGAGCCACGGGTCCTATAATGACCAAGCCATGGCTCACCGCGTAACGCTCATTCCAGGGGATGGCATCGGGCCGGAGGTCAGCGCCGCTGTCGTGCGCATCATCGAGGCGGCCGGCGTCGCCATCGAGTGGGACGAGCACCACGCGGGGGTGACGGCCGTCGAGCAGACGGGCAGCACGCTGCCGCAGTCGCTCCTCGACTCGGTGATCGCCAATCGCGTCGCCCTCAAGGGCCCGGTGACGACGCCCGTCGGGGAGGGCTTCACGAGCGTCAACGTGGGCCTGCGCAAGACCCTCGACCTGTACGCGAACCTGCGACCGGTGACCAACCTGCCCGGGGTGCCCTCCCGGTACCAGGACGTCGACATGGTGATCGTCCGCGAGAACACCGAGGATCTCTACTCCGGCATGGAGAACGAGATCGTGCCGGGCGTGGTGGCAGGCCTGAAGATCATCACCGCGACGGCCAGCGAGCGGATCGCGCGGTTCGCCTTCCGCCATGCGACCGAGAACGGGCGCCGCAAGGTGACGGCCATCCACAAGGCCAACATCATGAAGCAGGCCGACGGCCTGTTCCTGCGCAGCGCGCGGACCGTCGCCCGGGAGTTCCCCGACATCACGTACGACGAGAAGATCGTCGACAACGCGTGCATGCAGCTCGTGATGCGGCCCGAGCAGTACGACGTGCTGCTGCTGCCCAACCTCTACGGCGACATCGTGTCGGACCTGGCGGCAGGCCTGGTGGGCGGCCTCGGCGTCGTGCCCGGCGCCAACCTCGGCGAGCAGGCCGCGGTGTTCGAGGCGGTGCACGGCAGCGCCCCGGACATCGCCGGGCAGGACAAGGCCAATCCGACGGCACTGCTGCTGTCGGGCCTGATGCTGTTGCGCCACATCGGCGAACGGACGGCCGCCGACGTGATCTTCGGCGCCCTGACCCGGGTGATGGCGGCTGGCACGACGATCACGCGCGACCTCGGCGGGTCGGCGTCGACCACCCAGTTCACCGACGCGGTCGTGCGCGAGATCCACGCCCATCGGGGCTGACGGCCGTGATCGTGGAGGACCTGCGGCAACAGGTGCTGGCGCGCGAGGACGTCCGCCGGCTGTTCGAACCGCCCGACGGCGAACCCGCCGCGCTGGCGCGGGTCGAGGAATACCTCGAGGAACTGCGCGCGACGCAGCGGCGGTCGATCTACCGCGCCCTGCAGCACCCGCTGTACCCGATCCTCCGGAAGGTCGAGCGCATCCCCGAGCACATCGAGCGCGCGCACGCCGCCGTGCAATCGGGTCGGGTGGTCTACGTCTCCAACCACAAGAGCCACGTCGATTACCTGATCGAGCTGCTGATCCTCGAGGATTTCGACATCCGGCCACCGATCATCGCCGCGGGCATCAACCTGTTCGGCGGCGCGCTCGGCCTGCTGCACAAGCACGTGACCGGCGCCATCCCGATCAGGCGCGGCACCCGTGACGCGGCGTACCTGGTGACGCTGAAGGCCTACGTCGCGGAACTGCTCCAGGGGCACGACCTGTTCTTCTACCCCGAGGGCGGGCGCAGCTACAGCGGCGCGCTCAAGTCGGCGAAGACGGGCCTGTTCAACGCCGTCGTCACCGCCGAGGTCCCGACGCTGCACATCCTGCCGCTGGCGATCGCCTACGACCTCGTGCTCGAGGACAAGATCCTCGCGCCACAGGTCACCAAGAGCCGGCAGCGGCCCTTCACGCGTGAACTCGCCGAGATGGTGGGCACCGCCGTCGGCTACCAGTCGCGGGCGTTCGTCACCTTCGGCGAGCCGATCACGCTCGCGGGTGGCGAGGCGCGGTCACGACGCGACGTGATCGACCTGGCGCAGCAGTCGCTGGCCGCCATCGGCCGGCTCCACAAGGTGCTGCCGACGGCGCTGGTCGCGCGAGCGATGCGCCCGTCCATCCCCTACGACGACCTGGTGGGCGGCGTGGACGCGCTGATCGGCCGGCTGGTGGCCTCGGGCGCGAACATGGAGACGACCTCGGCGCGCAAGGCCACCCACGAAGGCCTGGCCCTGCTCGAGGAGCGCGGCGTCCTGCAGCGCGAGATCGACCTCGTGCGGGTGCGCGACCGCTTCACGCTGCGCTACTACGCGCGCCAGCTGCAACACCTGCTCGACACGCCGCGTCCCATCCCCTGAGATGATCGACGCCCTGTCCAAGGCCGTGTTCGGCACGCTGGCCGGGAGCGCCACGCTCAAGCGCGTGGCGAGCCGCTACGGGATGCGGGGACAGGGTGGGTTCGCGCGCCGCTTCGTTGCCGGCGAGACCATCGACGAGGCGATCGGCGCGGCCCGCGCCGTGGAAGCGCAAGGCCTGGCCCAGACGCTCGACCTGCTCGGCGAGAGCGTGGCGAGCGAGGCCGAGGCACGCGCGGCCGCCGAGGCGTACCTCGCGATGATGCCCCGCATCGCCGACGCGGGCGTCGGCCGCAACATCTCCATCAAGCTCACCCAGCTCGGGCTGGACCTCTCGGCCGACCTGGCCGGGGCGCACCTGCGCCGCATCCTCGCCCGGGCGGGCGAGCTCGGGTTCTTCGTGCGCATCGACATGGAGAACTCGCCGTACATCGAGGCCACGCTGGCGCTGTTCGAGTCGGTGTGGCGCGAGGGCACGACCAACGTCGGCGTCGTGCTGCAATCGGCCCTCAAGCGCAGCAAGGACGACCTCGAACGGGTGCTGGCACTGGGCGCCCGGGTCCGCCTCGTCAAGGGTGCCTACAAGGAACCGGCAGCCGTCGCCTACCAGTCCAAGGCCGAGGTTGATGACGCGTACGTGCGCCTGATGGAGCGACTCCTGCGCGCCGGGCACTTCCCGGCCATCGCGACGCACGACCCGGACATGATCGCCGCCGCCCGACGCCTGGCGACCGAGGCCGGCGTGCCGCAAGGCGCCTACGAGTTCCAGATGCTCTATGGCGTGCGACGCGACCTGCAGCAGTCACTGCGGGCGGAGGGCTTCGGGATGCGTGTCTACATTCCGTACGGCCGCGAATGGTTCCCATACTTCATGCGTCGTCTTGGTGAACGCCCTGCGAACGTCGGGTTCGTACTGAAGAGCCTGCTGCGCGAGCGCTGACGCGCCACGCTCGAGACAACTTCGCGCCGCCACCGCAGCCGTCCCGGCCGAGGCATCGGCCGTGGCGGGGGATGCGCATCGACCGCGAAGCTGAAGCGTTCAGGCGCGTCGTCGCGTTGGCATGCTCCTCGCACCCTGCCCTGCCGTTCGCTCGCCAGCCGTCGCAGCGTTCAATCGGACGAGGGCATTCGTGCCGCGTCCCAGCGCGCGCGGATCCCGAGCAAGGGAGGATGCACCCATGGCCAGTGAGGCCCAGGCCACCCGGTTCACCACGACGTTCCCGGCGCTCGTCTCGCGCCGCCGCCCGTTCACCGAGCACGCCGCGCGCATGGGCACCTGGCTCCGCCAGTCGCTCTGCGCCGTGAATGGCCACGACAAGTACCTGCACGTCGAGGGCACGCGCGTGACACTGCGGTGCGTCACCTGCCAGCACGACTCGCCAGGCTGGGACACCGGCGGCCGCGCCTACCAGCGCACGTACGCCGGCGATCCGGGGCGGCACAGGATTCGGTAGGAATGGCTTACCCGAGGAACTGCCGCGCCAACGCCGCGAGCGTGTAGGCGCACTCGTCGACGCTCGCGAGCTCGACGTACTCCACGGGGCTGTGCAGGCCGGCGCCCCTGGGACCGAAGATCACGGTGGGAATCCCCGCGCCTCCGAGGATGGCCGCGTCGGTCCAGTAGCTCATGCCGGCCACGCGGGCCTCGAGGCCGCGGGCGCGCCCGGCGACGATCAGCTGTTGCGGCAACTCCGCAGCCGGATCGAGGTCGTATCCCGATCGCTCGACGATCAGCGAGACGTCCGCCGTGAACTCGGGATCGTTCTTCTTCAGCACCGCGAGCATCTGCTCGACTTCGTGCAGCGCGCGCGCGCCGTCCTCGCCGGGCAGCGTGCGCCGCTCGATCATCAGGCGGCACAACGCGGGATACACGCTCGCCTCGGTGCCGCCGGCAATCGTCGACGCGTGCAGCGACCCGCTGCCGAGCAGCGGGTGGGTCGGCCGGGCGCGCAGTTCCTGGTCGAAGCGCTCGAGCACGCCGAGCACGCGCCCCATCGCGAGGATCGCGTCCTTGCCCTCTTCGGGACGGCTGCCGTGCGCCGCGCGGCCATGGGTGTTGATCTCGAGCCACGCAAAGCCCTTGTGCGCGACGCCGACGCTCAGGTCGGTGGGCTCGGTGACCACCGCGCCATCCGCACGCCAGTCGCGCACCAACGCCTCGGCGCCCAGGCTGGCGTACTCCTCGTCGACGACGCCGGCGACGAGCAGGCGGCCCTTCGGGAGCCCCTCGGCCGCGAGTTGCCGCGCCGCGCCGACGCAGGCCGCCAGGCCCGCCTTCATGTCCTGCGTGCCTCGCCCGTAGAGCCGCCCGTCACGCTCGACCGGCACGAACGGGTCGGCCATGCCCTCGACGCCCACCGTGTCGAGGTGGCCGCAGAGCAGCAGGGTCGGCCCCGGCTGCGCGCCCTCCAGCACGCCGACCACGTTGGGCCGGCCGGCGACGACCTCGGTCACCGTCACGTCGAGTCCCGACTCGCGCAGGCACGCGGCCAGGCACGCCGCCGCGTCGGCCTCGCCGGGCGCGCCCGGCACGAGCGACGGGTTGACCGAGTTGATCGCGACGAGGTCGCGCAGCAGCTGCCTCGCCCGCTCCATGGCCTACTTCCAGCGGGCGATGAAGATGTTCGTGTCGCCGCGGTTCTTCTGGTTGCGGTTGGACGCGAACACGAGGCGCGTCCCGTCGGGCGAGAACATCGGGAAGCCGTCGAAGTCGGGGTGGTGCGTCACCTGCTCCACGGCGCCGCCGGCGGCGTCGATCAGGAACAGGTCGAAGTTGCGCCCCTTCACGTTGTGCAGGTTCGACGAGAAGATCAGCCGCTTGCCGTCGGGCGTCCAGAACGGGGCGAAGTTGGCCGCGCCGTTGTTGGTGATCTGGCGGAGGTTCGAGCCGTCGGCGTTCATGACGTACAGCTCGGTGGAGGTCGGGCGCCAGAGGCCCTCCTTCAGCAGCGTGAAGTAGTCGGTGAGCTCGGCGCTGCCGGCCTGCGGATGGCGACCACGGAAGACGATCTGCGTGCCGTCGGGCGAGTAGAACGCGCCGCCGTCGGGGCCGGGCAGGTTGGTCAGGCGCTTGACGTCCGACCCGTCGCCGGCCATCGAGTAGATCTCCATGTCGCCGTCGCGCACGCTCGTGAACACGATGCGGCCGTTCGGGCCGACGGTCGCCTCGGCGTCGTAGCCTGGCGTCCTGGTGAGCGCGACCGGCGCGCTGCCGTCGGCGCTCGCCTTGTAGATGTCGTACCCGTCGTAGATGGGCCAGACGTAGCCGCGCGCCATCGAGGGGCGCTCGGGGCAGGCCGCCGCCTTGCCGTGCGTCGACGCGTAGACGATCTGCCTGGCGTCGCGCGTGAAGAAGCCGCAGGTGGTGCGCCCCTGCCCGTTGCTGACCTGCCGGCGGTCGGTGCCGTCGATCTTCATCACGAACATCTGGTCGCACGACACGGGGTCGGGCGACGACTGGAAGATCAGGTGCGAGCCGTCGGGCGAGAAGTAGGCCTCGGCATTCTCTCCACGATCGGTCAGCATCCGGATGTCGGAGAGGTGTCCCTCGAGGGCGGCGAGGTTCTCCGGCACCGGCGGCAGCGCGGGCGCCTGGTGCTGGGCGAGCAGGAGCGCGTCGGGCCTCATCCACCCGGCGATGACGAGGGCGAGGGTCGCAGCCGCGAGGGGCAGGCGAGCATTCATACGGCCGAGGATAGCATCCACGGGCTGGTACGATCCCGCCGATGGCCGACCGCCGAACCGCGGTGATCACGGGCGCCTCCTCGGGCATCGGGGAGGCGTGCGCCCGGGCCTTTGCACGGGAGGGCCTGCACGTGGTGCTGGCCGCCCGGCGGGCGGGTGAACTCGAGCGCGTCGCCGCCGACATCGCGGCCGCAGGTGGGGTTGCCACCGTGGCACCGTGCGACGTCACCGACCCGGCGCAGGTCGATGCCCTGGTGGCCCGGGCCCTCGCCGCGACCGGGCGGCTCGACGTGATGGTCGCCAACGCCGGCCTCGGCTACAACGGACGACTCGACGAGACCGACACGGAGACCATGCGGCGGCTGATGGAGGTCAACTACTTCGGCACCTTCCACGCCGCACGCGCCGCCGTCGGGCACTTCCGCACCGTCGGCGCCGGTCACCTCTTCATCGTGTCCTCCATCGTCGGCCGCAAGGGCGTGCCGCGGATGGGGGCTTACGCGGCGACCAAGTTCGCCCAGGTCGGGCTCGGCGAGTCGGTGCGCGCCGAGCTCGCAGGCTCGGGCATCCACGTCACGCTGGTGTACCCGATCAGCACCGAGACGGGCTTCCGCAGCGCGATGGCGCGTGAATGGGGCCAGGACGTCGCCGGCGCCGGACCGAGGCAGTCGCCCGACCACGTCGCCGCGACGATGGTGCGCGCGTTGCGACGACCACGGGCAGACGTCTACCCGATGCGCGCCTCGCGCCTGGTTGCCGTCGCCGCGGCCCTGCTGCCCGGCGTCGCCGATTGGGTGTCGACGAGGTTCACGAGGACGCCGAAGTGATCACCGGGCACCGGGCACCGGGATCCGGGCACCGGCCCTGGGTGGGGACGGCTGTCCGAGCCGTCCGAGGCCGTGCCATGGTCACGGCCCGCTCGCCCTTCGACTCTCGCTCACGCCGCCCCGAGCATCGTCGAGGGACGGAGAGCCGTCCCTGTTCACGGTGACGATGCAGAGCGCCGAACTGACTTTCGCTCGTGCCATCGCCGAGGACGTGCATGCCCGAGGAGGCCGGGCGCTCGTCGTCGGCGGCTACGTGCGCGACCAGTTGCTCGGGCACCCGTCCAAGGACATCGACCTCGAGGTGTTCGGCGTGCCGGCCGACGACCTGAAGGCGCTGCTGGCGAGGTTCGGGGCGGTGAACACCGTCGGCGAGAGCTTCACCGTCTTCAAGGTGCAGGGACTCGACGTGTCGCTGCCGCGACGCGAGTCGAAGGTCGGGCGCGGGCACAAGGGCTTCGTGGTCCACGGCGACCCGTTCCTGCCCTTCGACGAGGCAGCTCGCCGGCGCGACTTCACGATCAACGCCATCGGGTGGGACCCGCGCACCGGCGAGTACCTCGACCCGCACGGCGGGCGGGCCGACCTCGAGGCGCGCGTCCTGCGGATGGTCGACGCCCGGACGTTCGGCGAGGACAGCCTGCGGGTGCTGCGGGCGCTGCAGTTCGCGGCGCGATTCGGTTGTCGAGTCGACGAGGCGACGGCGGGGGTGTGCCGGGCCACGCCGCTCGACGACCTGCCGGCCGAGCGCGTGTGGGGCGAGCTCGAGAAGCTGCTGCTCCGTTCGCCGCGGCCGTCGGTGGGCCTCCACCTCGCGCGCGACCTCGACGTCGTCGGGCGCCTCTGGCCGACCCTCGAGGCCCTGGCCCGCTGCCCGCAGGACCCCGAGTGGCACCCGGAAGGCGACGTGTGGACGCACACCTGCATGGTGGTGGACGAGGCCGCGACCCGGAAGGCGGCCTTCACGCATCCCGAGCAGGTGGCGCTGATGCTCGGCGCGCTGCTGCACGACATCGGCAAGCCGCTGGTGACCGCCGAGATCGACGGCCGGATCAAGAGCCCCGGCCACGAGGGCGAAGGCGTGCCGCTGGCCACCGCGCTGCTCGACGCCTGGCAGGTGCACACGCTCGAGGGCTACCCGGTGCGGGCGCAGGTGCTCGCGCTGGTCGCCTGGCACATGCTCCCGGGCGCCTGGTGGAAGGCGCCCGAGCCGGTCTCGGACGGCGCATTCCGTCGGCTCGCACGCAAGGTGGACATGGTGCTGCTGGCGCGTCTCTCGGAGGCCGACTGCAACGGCCGCGGCGGGACCTTCGACTGCAGCTTCGGCCAGTGGTTCCTCGACCGGGTCGCCGCGCTCGGCGTCGAGCATGCGCCGCCGGCGCCGCTGCTGCTCGGCCGCCACCTCATCGCGCTCGGCGTCGCGCCGGGGCCGCGCATGGGCGAGATCCTCAAGGCCGTCTACGAACAGCAGCTCGATGGCGCGGTGACGACGCTGGAGGAGGCCATCGACGCCGCCCGTGGCAATTTGAAATTCGACAGTTGAAATTTCGCGGGGCGCGGCTTCGCCGTCGCCCCTCGCATTGTCGCGAGCGAGCGAAGGCCGGAGGCCGAGCCGCCGAGAAATTCGAATCTCGAATTACCCGAGCAGCTCGGCGAGCGAAGCGAGCGAGACGTTGCCGCCGCTCAGCACGGCCACAACCGCTCCCTCGCGCGCCCAGTCGGCGACGCGCGGCAGCGCCCCGGCCACCGACGTCGCGCCGCTCGGCTCGATCGCGATGCGCGCGCTGTCCCACAGCGCCCGCGCCGCGTCGACGATCTCGGCGTCGCTCACCGTGATCACCTCGTCGACGAACGCCTGCACGTGCAGGAAGTTCATCACGCCCGGGCGGACCGCCATCAACCCGTCGGCGATGCTGCTGACCGCCGACAGCGTCACCGGCATCCCTGCGGCCAGCGACTGCGACATCTTCGGCGCGCCCTCCGGTTCGACGCCGACGACGCGAATCGACGGATCGGTGAGCTTGACGGCCGCGGCGACGCCCGAGATGAGGCCGCCGCCGCCGACCGGCACCACGACCGTCCGCACCTCGGGCACCTGCGCGACGATCTCGAGCCCGGCCGTGCCCTGCCCTTCGATGATCGGCAGGCAGTCGAAGGGCGGCACGATGGCGAGCCCGCGCTCGTTGGCGATCGCCTCGGCGCGCGCCTGGCGGTGCACCGTCGTGGTGCCCGCAAACAGCACCTCGGCGCCCCAGCGGCGCGCGCCCTCGACCTTCACCGCCGGGGCCGTCTCCGGCATCACGATGACGGCAGGAATGCCGAACCGTTGCGCCGCGAAGGCCACTGCCTGCCCGTGGTTGCCCGACGAGTACGTGATCACGCCAGCGGCGCGCTGCGCCTCGGTCATGCGCGCCAGGTAGTTGTAGGCACCGCGAATCTTGAAGGCGCCGATCGGCTGCATCTGCTCGCACTTGACCTGCAGCGGCAGCAGCGGCGCGAGGTCGAGCACCGGCGTCCGGCGGGCGATGCCCTGCACACGCGCGGCGGCAGCGCGAATCCCCTCGAGGGTGGCGAGCATCAGCGCCCTGCCTTTCCGGTCAGCGGCATGCAGGCAACGCCGAGCGAGTCTCGGTCGAGGCTGGCCGGGCCCCGGGCCGACGGCTGACGTGCGAGGGCGGCGAGGGCTGGCAGGCCGGCGAGGCAGTCAGCGGCCTGGGCGGTCGGGCAGAGGCGCATGGGGGAATTCTAGTTCTATACTCCTCCGAGATGCGGCGACTGGCGCGCACCCTCCTATTGGTCAGCCTCGGCTTACTGGCGTGGACACCCGCGCAGGCGCAGGTCGCCGGGCCGCCGGGCCCGTTCGTGCTCGACGTGCGCGGCGGATTCAGCAGCGTCGGCCGCTCGGAGGAACTGGCGGCCCCGCGCGGCCTGCAGGTGGCCGAGTTGCCCAAGCGGGTGCTGGGCCTGGACGTCGGCGCACACGTCTACCCGGTGCGGGGCAAGGTCACGCTGGGAATCGGCGCGTCGCTGCTGATGATGGGCGGCACGCAGTCGCCGGCCGATCCGGTGGACGGCGCCACGGCGACCGGCAACCGGGGCGAGTTCCGGGTGAGAGGCATCGTGCCGCAGGTGTCGCTCAACTTCGGCAGCCACCGCGGCTGGAGCTACCTGGGCGGCGGGCTGGGCCTGTCGCAACTGAAGGCCGGCAACCCCGACACGGACCTGTCGTACAGCCCGCAACTGCTGACCATCAACGTCGGCGGCGGCGCGCGCTGGTTCGTCAGCGAGCACGTCGCCTTCACCTTCGACGGCCGTTACTACCGCCTCGGCTCCAGCGAGCCCTCCGCCGACTACGTGGGCAACCCGGCCACGTCGTTGTTCGTGCTGAGCGTCGGCCTCGGCTTCAAGTGAGCCACGGCACCCCGCCCGGCTAGCCGACGTGCTTCTTGAGGAAGGCGAGCATCGCCGGCCAGGCCTGCTGCGTGGCCTTCAGGTTCGCCCCGTTCTGCCCTGACTGCGCCCGCAGGAACCCGTGCCCGGCGCCGGGGTAGACGTTGGCCTCGAAGGTCTTGCCCAGCCTGCCCATCTCCGCCCTGGCGCCGTCGATCGTCGCATTGACGCGGGCGTCGTTCTCGCCGTACAGGCCGAGCACGGCCGCCTTGACGTTGGCCAGCGTCGCGAGGTCGGCCGGGGAACTCCCGTAGTAGACGACGGCCGCATCGAGGGCTGGCTGCTTCGTGGCATACGCGAAGCTCGTGGAACCGCCCCAGCAGTAGCCGACGGTGGCCGACTTGCCGTTGGCCGCCGGCAGCTTGACGCCATAGGTGCGTACGGCGTCCAGCTTCATGACCACCTCGTCGGGCGTCAGCCCTCGCACGCCCGCCACCACGTCGTCGCGGGAGGCGAACGCCTCGGTGCCGCCGCCGTTGGGTCCCTTGCCGGTGAGCAGGTCGGGGGCGATGGCGATGTAGCCGGCGGCGGCGAACTGGTCGGCGACGCCGCGGATCCAGTCCGACAGGCCGTAGATCTCGTGGATGACGATGACGACCGGCGCCTTGTCCTTGCGCTCGGGGTACGAAACCCAGGCGCGTAGCGTGCCGCCGCCGGGCACGGCGACGTCGGCGTACTCGCCGTGCCGGGGTGACGCGTTCAGCCGCGCCTTGGCGGTCTCCTCGGCGGGGGGCAGCGACGGATCATCGGCGACCGTCGCGGCCTGCGCGATCGGGTGCGCCATGGCGTGCCCGGCGTGGGGGTCCGCGGCGGCCGCGGCCGTCTGGGCCCCGGCCGGACGCACGTGGGCGACGAGCGCTGCGCCGAGCAGCACGGCGGCCATGCGGTTCCTCATGGTGCGGCCTCCTTACGAGTCCTGCTGGTCCTGCTCGCGGCGGGCGCGTCCGCGACGCAGTTCCTCGAACAGGCGTGGGATGTTCCCCGACACCGAGTGCAGCGTGGGCGACCAGCCGAGCGCCAGCGAGCGGGCGCTGCGGATCCGCTGGTCGAGCGCCAGCGCGTCGGCGTAGGGCCCCATCTTGGCGCGGGCCTCGGCGATCGGCACGAAGCGGATGTCGGGCGGATGCGGGCGGTGCGCGGCGATCGCGTCGGCGATCGCGCGGACCTGCTCGTCGGCGCCGTCGGTGCCGTGGAACACCCCGTGCCCATCCTCGCTGGCGACGACACGCGCGTAGAGGTCGGCCAGGTCGCGATCGTAGACGAGCGGCCAGTGGTTCTCGCCGTTGCCGACGATGCGCATCAGCCCGTTCTCGGCCGAGGCCAGCAGGTCCGACACGATGCCGCGCGACCCACCGTAGACGATGCCCGGCCGAATCACCGCGGCGCGCAGGGCGCCGCCGCCGGCGTCGAGCACCCACTGCTCGTGCGCCGGGCGCCAGGCCACCAGGTCCACGGGCGCCAGCGGTGCCGTCTCGTCGACGGGATCGGGGGCCGGGCCGAGCACCCAGATGCCCGACGTGTAGACGAGGACGGCGGGGCCGCGCTCGGCGGCGTGCCGCGCGAGATCGATCAGGGTCTCGAGGGCGATGCGCTCGATCTCGACACCCTTGGGGGAGGGCTCGAAGGCCGCGTGCACGAAGGCCTCGCAGGAGGAGGCCTGGGTGCGCCAGGTATTCGGGTTGCCGAGGGTCCCGACAGCTGAATCGACGCCGCGATCGGCAAGCCGACGCGCCTTTTCCTGGTGCCGGACCAGCGCCACCACCTCGTGCGACGCGCGCTGCAACGCGTCGACCACGGCCGACCCGATGTAGCCGGTGGCTCCCGTCACGAACACTCGCATACGTGCTGTCGCCTTCCTCTCGCGCCCGGCCGGCCCGCGCACTGGGGTGCGCCGCCCACCGGGGACGTCATTCTAGCCCGCTTCCGTCCGATGACCGGGCGACGGGCCCCGCACCTCGGCCGTACCCGGTCCCTATCCCAGCGCCCAGCCCCCAGCGCCTGCTCGCCAGCCGTGTTTCCTAGATTTCCCAGAGGCGCAGGCCGTCGTAGCAGGTCATCATGCCGTCGGTGCTCACCTTGAGCACCGGACCGAACCGCCCGGCCGCCTGGGCGGCCGTCGTGCGCGCCCCCTCCGACACCCAGGCGTCGCCCACCTCGCCCTGCGGGTGCATCAGGATCGCGCCGGCGGCAATCAGGCGGCCGTGCGTGTCGACCACCGTCGCGCCGTCGAGGCTGGCCAGCGCCATCAGCACGCTGTCCTCCACATCGTCGAGGGTGCGACCGCGCAGCAGGTAGTGCAATGGCCGACGGCTGCCGTCACCGGTGGGGCCGGCGGTGGCCGGCCGGTCGAGCCGGTCGATGGGCGCCACCAGCGCGTTGGCGGCCTCGACGTCGCGCAGGACCACCAGCAGCGCGCCCTGCCGCGCGTCGGCCATGTCGAGCGCGCACTGGAACAGCTTCTCGGCGATCGGGCGCGAGCCGACCGCCTGCAGCCACTGGACGTACTTGGCCTCGACGTCGAGCAGGTGCCACTCGGCGTTGCGGAACGTGAAGACGTGCGCGCCCTCGGCAAAGACCTTGATCTCGTGCGAAGGGCTCAGCACGATGCAGGTGTCGCGCGTTCCGAGCGTCGCGGCGGCATGCTGGCGGTACGCCGAGGGGCAGGGCGAGGTGATCGCCATCATCGGGTGGATCTCGCGGGCGCGATGGGTGATGTCGATGATGTCGAGCAGCAGGCCGTCCTCCCCTACCAGGAACACGGTCCGCAGGCCGTCGCAGAGGCGGTAGAAGCTCTTGACCGCGGTCAGCGGCTGCCCGTAGAGGCGTGCCGCGCCCTGCCGCCCGTGGGCGGCATCGTCGCCGAGCACCAGCACGCCGGAGGAGATCGCGCGGCTCTCGTAGCTGGAGAGCGCCGCGACGCGGAGCACCTCGATGCAGTGCGCCAGGCGGTCGGCGCGGTTGCGTTCGACGCCGGCCCGATAGGGACGGCGGTCGAGGAAGGCGGCGACGTACCGGTCCTCGATCAGGCCCTGGAACAGGTCGGCGCGCGCCGCCATCACTGCGGAGTCGAAGATGGTGCTGTAGCGGGCCGCCAGGACCTCGCCGATGGCGCGCGCGACGCGCAGTTCGTGGGCCGTGAAGGGCTGCGAGCGCGGCACGTGCAGGATGTGGCGCGTGCCGAACCAGCGCAGCACCAGCTCGCACGGATCGTCGGTCGGCTCGATCGAGAGCGAGCGGATGTCCGAGTCGGTGAGCGAAGCTTCGAGCTCGAGGGTCGCGCGCGCGAGAAAGCGCTGCAGCGCGCCCTGCAGCAGGCTGTCGTAGAGCGCGCTCGCGGCAAAGGCCGGCGGCACTGGCATGGGCGTCCACTATCATAAGCGGCTCATGGCTCACGGCCCCGGCGAGACGCCATCGCCAGGGCGTGCCCCCGTCCCGGCGCGGGCCACGCTCCTCGACTTCTTCCACGACGCCACCCGGCGCACCGGCGCCTTCCTGGTGCACGACGACGGCTACCGGACGTGGTCCTACCGCTACGACGAGGTCGGCGCAGCCGCCCGGCGGGTGGCTGCGCGCCTGCACGCCGCGGGCCTCGCCAAGGGCGACGCCGTGGTGCTCTGGGGCGAGAACCGTCCCGAGTGGATCGTTGCGTTCTGGGCCTGCCTGCTGCGCGGGATCGTCGTGGTGCCGATCGACTTCCGCTCGGCCCCGGCGCTGGTCGACCACATCGGCGGCATCGTCAAGGCCAGGCTGCTGCTCGCCGGTGAGGACGTGGAGGCCGCCGCGGTCACGCTCGACGTGCCACGCTGGCCGCTCGCCACCATGTTGCGGGAGACCGAGGGCGAGTCACCGGGCCGGGGCCCCGGGCCCGGCGAGCCGCCGCCGGTCCCGATCACGGCCGACGACACGGCGGAGATCATCTTCACGTCGGGGGCCACCGCCGAGCCCAAGGGCGTGATCATCACGCACCGCAACGTGCTCGCCAACATCGTGCCGATCGAGCGCGAGATGGCGAAGTACCAGCGGTACATCCGGCCGTTCTCGCCGATCCGCTTCCTCAACCTGCTGCCCCTGAGCCACATGTTCGGGCAGGCCATGGCGACGTTCGTGCCGCCGATGCTCGGGGGCACGGTCGTCTTCATGCGATCGCTGGCGCCGGCCGACATCGTCGGCCAGATCCGGGCGCGCCGCATCTCGGTGCTCGTGTCGGTGCCCAAGATCCTCGACGTGCTGCGCGAGCACGTACGGCACCGGTTCCCCGAGACGCTGGCGGTGCAGCCGCCGCCCGATTCGGGCATCGCCCCCCTGCCGAAGGAGAAGTGGTACCGGCGGTGGTGGCGCTTCCGCCGCGTGCACCGCGCCTTCGGGATGAAGTTCTGGAGTGCGGTGGTGGGCGCGGCGCCGCTCGACCCGGAACTCGAGGCGTTCTGGGGCGGTCTGGGCTTCCTCGTCGTGCAGGGCTACGGCCTCACCGAGACGGCGCCGATCGTCACCCTGAACCACCCGCTGAACGCGCGGCGCGGCAGCGTCGGCAAGCCGATCCACGGCGTCGAGGTGAAGATCGCCGACGACGGCGAGATCCTGGTGCGCGGCGACAACGTGTCGCAGGGCTACTTCGGCGGCACCACCGAGGCGACCCGCACGCGTGCCGACGGCTGGCTGCACACCGGCGACATCGGCGGCCTCGACGAGCAGGGGCGGCTCTACATCCGGGGCCGCAAGAAGGAGATGATCGTCACCCCGGAAGGCCTCAACGTCTTCCCGGAGGACGTCGAGCGCGCCCTGCTCGCCGAGACCGGGGTCCGCGACGCCGCCGTCGTGGGGCGGCACTGGGAAGGCGAGGAGCGCGTGCACGCCGTGCTGGTGCTCGACGATCCCGCCGCCATGGCCCGCGTCGTCCAGGGCGCCAACAGTCGCCTCGGCGATCACCAGAAGATTCGCAGCGCCTCGATCTGGACCGGCGCCGACCTGCCTCGGACCGAGGGCACGCGCAAGTTGAAGCGCACGGCGCTGCGCGCCTGGGCGGAGTCGGGCGAGCAACCGGCGGTACGGCCGGTGACCGGCGAGGACCCGCTGCAGCACGTCATCGGCCGCTTCGCCAAGGGGCGTGACGACGTCGACGACGACACGCCGATCGAGACGCTGGCCCTCAGCTCGCTCGAACGCGTGGAACTGCTCATGGCGCTCGAGCAGCAGTTCCAGACCATCGTCGACGAGGGCGCGTTCGCGGCCGCCCGCACGGTGGGGGACCTGCGCACCCTCGTCGGGGATCGGGAATCGGGGATCGCGGATCGGGAACGGCCCACCGCGGCGACGCTCGACCGGGCTGGGACGACCGGCCCGACCGGCACCGAACCGGACGCACCGCGCCGGCTCGGTGGAACAGCCGACGCGACGCCCTTCGATTTTCCGCGCTGGAACCGCGCGCCCTGGGCGTACTGGCTGCGGCGCCTCAGCCTGCCGACGTGGATCCTGCCGCTCGGCCGCGTCTTCGCATGGGTGCACGTGGAGGGGCGCGAGCACCTGGAGGGGCTGCGCGGCCCCGTGGTGTTCGCGGCGACGCACCAGAGCCACATGGACACGCCCATCCTCCTGATGGCCCTCCCCCGGCGCTGGCGCTACGCGACCGCGGTGGCGATGGCCAAGGAGTTCTTCACGGCCCATTTCCACCCGGAGGGCCAGCCGATCGGCCGGCGGCTCACCAACGGCGCGAACTACTACCTCGCGTCGCTGTTCTTCAACGCGTTCCCCATCCCGCAGCGCGAGGCGGGAGCGCGCCATACGCTCCGCTACATCGGCCAGCTCTTCGAGGAGGGGCAATCGTTGCTGATCTTCCCGGAAGGCAAGCGGACGATGGACGGCGAGATCAACCCGTTCCGGGCCGGAATCGGGATGATCGGCTCGAAACTGGGGGTGCCCGTGGTGCCGGTGCGGCTCGAGGGCGCCGACCGCCTGCTGCACCAGAAGGCGAAGTTCCCCACGCCCGGGCGGGTGCGGGTGACCTTCGGGCCGCCGCTGTACCTCGAGGGCGACGATTACGCCGCGCTGGCCGGGCAGGTGGAGGCAGCGGTGCGTGCCCTCGGCAATTCGAAGTTCGAAATTTGAAATTCAGGCGCGCCGGCTTCGCCTGGCGCGGCGGAGGCCGAAGGCCAAGCCGCCGGGAATTTCAAATTGTCCAATTTCGAATTGCCCGCGTCAGTATGTGACAATGGTCCGTTGGAGACCGACTGATTGAGCAAAGACGATCTGATTGACGTCCAAGGCACCGTGACCGCGGTGCACAGCGGCGGGCTGTATCGCGTGCAGTGTGATTCCGGCCAGGAAGTGCTCGCGCAGCTGAGCGGCCGCATGCGCCGGTTCCGCATCAAGGTGGTGCCGGGCGACCGCGTCACCGTGGGCGTGTCGCCGTACGACCCCGTCCGCGGCATCATCACCTTCCGCGTGCGCTAGACAGGTAGCCTGCAGGCTGCCGCCTGCAGCCTGCCTTCGTTCACTCCCCGAACTCCCGGGCCAGCGCGATCCACTCGCCCTCCGGCGCGAGCCGTTGATAGCGCTGCCAGAGTGGTCGCGCGTCCTGCGACCGCCCGAGCTTCTCGTACGCCACCGCAAGGTAGAAACACGCCTCGGCCGAGTCCGGCCCGAGTTCGAGGGCGCGCGCATAGCAGCGGACCGCCTCGGCGAAGCGTCCCTCGTCGTGATGGGTGTGCCCGAGATTGAACCACGCCTCGAAGGACTCCGGCGCCTGCTGCAGGGCCTGCAGGTACAGCGCGGCCGCTTCGGGCAGGTGCCCCGAGGCGTAGTGCAGGTTGCCCAGATTGATGAGCGCGGGCACCAGCGTGGGATCGAAGGCCAGCGCGTCCCGGTAGGCCTGCATGACCACGCCCCGCGCGTGACCCGGCGTCGCTTCGAGGGCGGTGGCGCGCTCGAAGGCTTCCTCGGCACGCGTGACGTCCACCGGCGACTGGTCGGCCGTCGCCTCGCCTCGCGAACTCCTGGGGGCCAGCGTGACCACCCGGGCCCGTCCCTCGTCGCGCGCCGCCGCCTCGCCGCCGAACAGCGTCAACTGCCCCTGCCGTGCGGCCAGCAGGTGGCGCACGATCGCCTTGAGCGGTGTCCCCTGTTGCAGCGCCTCGTGCACCTCGCGCAGCGTCGCGAGGTCGGCAAACGAGTACCAGGTCTCGCCCTGGTCACGGGTCGGGAGGATGAGGCGCCACTGCGCGAGGGACCGCAGGTGGTCGTCGCGCAGCGAGGGAAACCTCGTGCGGACCACACGCACCGGCACCCGCGCATCGGACATGACAGCACCTTAGCAGACCGGGGATCGCCTGGTGCCAAAGGACCAGGAGACAAGGGACGAGTCAACGGGGCGTCACGGGACAAGGGACGAGCACGAGAGTGACGAGCGACCCGCCGCGCCTCCGGTCCGCCGGCGGCGCCTGGTGCCTTGTGACTGGCGCACTCCTGGCTCGTCCCCTGGCCCCGGATTCCCTTGTGACTCGCGCCCTCCTCCCGCGTCCCTTGGACCTGGGTGCCCTTGTGACTGGCGTACTGGTCCCTCGTCCCTTGTCCCCGGCCTCCCTTGTCACTGGCGTACTTCTCCCCCGTCCCTTGTGTATGCTCTTGCCCCATGCTGCTGGCCGGAGACCTCGGGGGAACCAAGACGCAACTCGGACTGTTCCGTCCGGCGGGTGGCCGGCCGGAACTCCTGGACCTGCGCGAGTACGCCACGCTCGACCATCCCAGCCTGTCGTCGATGATCGGCACGTTCCTGTCGGCCACCGGCGTGCGGCCGCAGGAGATCAAGGTGGCCTGCGTGGGCGTGGCCGGCCCGAACATCAAGCAGGTGGCCCGGCTCACCAACGTGCCCTGGGCCATCGACGCCCGCGAGCTGATGGCCACGACGGGCATTCCACGCGTCTGGATCCTCAACGACGTCGAGGCGATGGCGTACGGCGTGCCCGCCCTCCGGCCCGACGAACTGCGCGTGCTGCAGACCGGCGAGTTCAACGCCGACGGCAACGCCTGCCTGATGGCCGCCGGGACGGGCCTCGGCCAGGCGATCCTCGTGAGGCAGCACGGTCGCCTCGTGCCCTCGCCCTCCGAGGGCGGGCACGCCGACTTCGGGGCCCGCACGGCGCGCGAGGTCGCCCTGCTGCAGTTCCTCACCGAGCGCTACGGCCGCGCCAGCTACGAGCACGTCCTCTCGGGCAAGGGATTCATCAACCTCCTGCGCTTCGTCAGCGACGACGCCTCGCCGCTGCTGAACCAGGGGGATCAGGACGAACTGCCGGCGATGATCACCGCCCGCGGCCTCGACGGCTCCGACCCGCAGTGCGTGGAAGCCGTGCAGCTGTTTGCCGCCATCTACGGGAGCGCCGCCGGCAACCTCGCGCTGCAGTGCGTCGCCACCGGTGGCGTCTACCTCGGGGGCGGCATCCCGCCCAAGATCCTGCGGGCCTTCGACACGCCGCACTTCATGGATGCCTTCCGCGCCAAGCCGCCGATGACGCGCCTGCTCGAGCGGATGCCGGTGGCCATCGTGCTGAACCGCCAGACCGGCCTGCTCGGGGCGGCCGTCCACGCGGCGACGCTGGCCCCCTAGAGCGTCGGCCAACCGCGGTTCGTCACCCGGTCCGCGCGTTCCACATTGCCATCGCTCCCACCCATCGGTAGCATCACCGGTGTCACACGGACGTGTGGGGGGAGCGCCGGGAGGGGTGCGACCCGCGCGCGTGCCTTCAACCTCGGAGCGTTCCTCATGGCGATCAAGCGCTGGCTGGCGACCCTGCTGGCCGTGCTCTCGTGCCTCGCGCCCGCGTCGCTGCGGGCGGCAGACACCGGCTCGATCTCTGGCGTCGTGTTCGACCAGGGGGGCCAACTGGTGGAGGGCGCGACGATCCGGCTGACCGGCGCGCCGCTCCCGGGCGAGCGCGTGGCGACCACCGACAGCGCCGGCGCCTATCGCTTCCCGCTGCTGTTGCCGGGCGCGTATACCCTCGAGGTGAGCAAGAGCGGCACCGGGACGGCCAGGCGCGCGGTGACCGTGCAGGTGGACGTGGACACGCAGGTCGACATCGTGCTCGGCCTGAACGTCGACGAGACCATCGAGGTCAGTGCCGCGGCGCCCGTCGTCGACCTGAAGACCACGGAGGTCAACTTCAACTACGACGCGCAGTTGATCAAGGAACTGCCCCTGCAGCGCACGTATGCCGGCCTGTTCCAGCTCATTCCCGGCGTGGCGGAGAACAACGCCGGGACGACCGGCCTGGTCAGCGGCGGCGCGAGCCGGCAGGACAACACCTACCTGATCGACGGCGTCAACATCACCAACCCGGGCTTCGGCTACCTCAGCACCGAGGTCAACGAGTTCGACATCGCGGAGTTCAACGTCAAGCGCGGCGCGATCTCGGCCGAGTTCGGCCGGTCGTC
The DNA here is from genome assembly GCF_016865485.1 of Luteitalea sp. TBR-22. NCBI lineage: Bacteria > Pseudomonadati > Acidobacteriota > Vicinamibacteria > Vicinamibacterales > Vicinamibacteraceae > Luteitalea > Luteitalea sp. TBR-22. The sequence goes on from NZ_AP024452.1 coordinate 5,478,299, forward strand.
GGGTTTCGTCACCAACGCGGTGACCCGCTCGGGCACCAACCAGTTCAAGGGCGGCGTGCGGTTCGAGGCGATCCCGGCGGCGTGGAACGCCAAGAACGAGGCGACCAACATCCGCAACACCACCGATCGCTGGATCCCGGCCTACGCGCTCGGTGGCCCCATCCTGCAGAACAAGCTCTTCTTCTACACGTCAGGTCAGCTGATCAAGTCGACGACCTCGGGGCGCGTGAACAACCTCGGACCGGTGCCCGACAGCGAGACGACGACGACCGAGTTCTTCGGCAAGCTCACGTTCGCGCCGGTGCAGTCGCAGTTCTTCAACGTCGGCTACCGGGTGCGGCCGAACAAGGCCGAGTTCGCCGGTGTCGGCGTGAACGACTCGCCCGAGGTCGCCACCGACAACGAGGGTACCAACCGCGTCGCCACGGCCGCCTGGAACTGGTTCTTCGGGCAGCGCAACTACGTCGAGGCGAAGTACCTGCGACTCGACGAGGAGAACGAGTCGGTGGCGCGCACCGACCTCGGGTACCGGCCGACGTTCGACCTCAACAACCTGCGTCGCATGGGCTATTTCGTCGACCCGGCGACGGGCTTCCGGTATGGCGGCGCTCCCCTGCTGCTGAACCAGCAGAACTACGTCCGCAACGAGTTCCGCGCCAACACGGGGACCTACTTCGGGCTCGGCAAGACCTCGCACGACCTGCGGGCCGGCTTCATGTTCGAGACCACCGAGGAGGACCTGACGCGCACGGCCAACGGGTGGGGCACGATCACGCTCGTCGAGGCCGGCCGCCGGTACCAGGGCCAGTACTACCCGACGCAGAACCCGCAGCTGTCCAAGTCGCGCACCTACAGCTTCTTCGTCCAGGACAACATCCAGGTCGGCAGCCGCCTGGTGTTCAACGCCGGCCTGCTGATCAACCGCGACGAGTTCGCGCAGCAGATCGGCGACGCGCGCAACACCTTCCTCACCTTCGACTATGGCGACCAGGTGCAGCCGCGCCTCGGCGTCAACTACCAGCTGCGCAAGGGCGCCGGCGACAAGGTGTACGCCAACTACGGGCGCTACTACGGCAGCGACCAGAAGAGCAGCGCCCGCGCCCACGCGCCGCTGCGCCTGGTGCAGAACACGCCGTTCTTCGACGCATTCACCGGCGCGCTGATCAGCGACACCACCAGCCCGAACACGACGGGGCGCGTGATCCTGCCCGGCCTGCAGCCGACCTACACCGACGAGTGGCTCGTCGGCTACGCCACGCCGCTCGGCGGCAACTGGGGCCTCGACGTGTTCTACATGGACCGCACGGCGAAGGACTTCATCGAGGACCAGCCGAGCGTGCTTCCGGCGTCGACCTTCGTGGTGGACAACCTCGCCAACGCGCGGCGCGACTACAGGGCCCTCACGGTGGAACTGACGCGGCGCATGGCCGATCGGTGGAGCACCACCGTCAGCTACGCGTGGAGCGAACTGAAGGGCAACTTCGACCTCGACTACGCCGCCGGCGCCGTGTTCAACACGTCGTCGATCCTGCAGGACGGGCCCGGCGTGTTCGTGGAGGACGACTACCGGTACGGTCCGCTCAGCGAGGATCGCCCGCACGTGCTGAAGATCTTCGGCACCTACATGGTCACCGACGCGTTCTCGCTCGGCGGCTACGTGCGCGCGCAGAGCGGCACGCCGTGGGAGCGCCGCGTGCAGGACTGGTACTCGGGCTACCGGCTGCTGCTCGAGCCGCTCGGCACCAACCGCAACGACGTGTGGACCAACGTGGACCTGCTGGCCGCGTACAACCTGCGCATCGGCGGCCGCGTGGTGACGCGCCTCGAGGCGCGCATCCTGAACCTGTTCAACACGCAGACGGCGCTGAGCCGCGACAACCGCGCGTTCCTCGATCCGCGCACCCGCCAGTTCAACGGCACGCAGGTCGCCGGCGACCCGGCCAGCTACACGCGGGCCCTCATCATCAACACGAACCAGCCCAACCCGCTGCTCGGCACGGCCACCAGCTACGCGCCGCCGCGGCGACTGCTGCTGATGGCGCGGGTCGATTTCTGATCCTCACCGGGGTAGGGCGCGGTCTCCGACCGCGCCGTTTTCGAGGCTGCGGCGTCGACAGGGACAAAAGACAAGGGACAAGGGACACGTACGCGAGTCACAAGGGAGTCACGGGACGAGGGACGAGGAAGCCACGGAGAGGGACAAGGGACGAGGTGGCGTCACCGCTCGCGTCGAATCGGCGCGGTTCGGGTTTGGAGCCTCAGCGCTCGGCAATCACCAGCCCCTTGCGACCCGAGCCTCGCATGGTGAAGGCCTCGTCGACGGAGAGCATCCGAAACCCGGCACGCTCCAACTCCTCCGCAATCAGGCGCGGGGCGATGCCGTGCCACTTCACCTGTTCATCCCGCGTGGGTAGCCGCGAGGCGTTGTCGCAGATCACCAGGCGACCGCCGCGGCGCAGCGCACGTCGGAAGGCGTCGAGCATCGCCGCGTGCTCCGTGAACTCGTGGTAGGCGTCGACGACGATGATGGCGTCGAGCCTGCCTGCTGGCAGGCCCGGATCCGTGGCCGACCCTCGAAGCACCTCGACGTTGGCCAGGCCCTCGTCCTGCATGTGCTGCTGCAGCCGCTCCGCGATCCGCGCGTCAATCTCCACGGCATACACGCGTCCCGTCGGGCCGACCGCCGCCGACAGCTTCCGTGTGATGAAGCCGCCGCCGGCACCCACGTCCGCGACATGCGCGCCTTCGCGCATCCGCATCGCTGCGAGCAGGTCTGGCACCCGCTGCCACGTGTCTCGCCCAGCATCGGAATCCTGACCACGAGCCAGCAGTGAGTTCGGCCATGCGCTGGCGAGCGCGAACACCGCGCGCAGCATCGCCCGGCGAGAATGGCGGTTCGTCCAGTACATGACGGTGACTCAGCGATTGTCCTCGGGCAGCGTGGGCGCAACGATGCCGACGGGGACGTGGTGGGTACCGCTGCTCGTCGTCACCACCAGCGATCCCGTGCCCTCTGCGCCGTCCAGGGCGAGCGTGAACCGTACCGTGCTCGTCCCCTCGATGGGCACTCCGGTGCCCTCCCACGCAATCGTGCCGTCAGACAGGACGAGTCGGGCCTGAGCCGGCCCCTTCGCGCCGTCATGCGCAGCGGTCACGGCGAGCACGTCCCCTTTCGGGAACGCGCGCGCCGTCGTCGGGGCGATATCGGTCCAGCGAGACAGGCGCGGATCGATGAACGGCGTGGGCATCATGGCGAGGAAGCGGGAGGCCACGAGCACGCCTGTTGGCCACTGCGGCTCCTTCGGCACCGTCACATCGAGGTAGACGGCCCCACCACGACCGGTACCTGCGTGTACCGCGCCGACCCGCAACTGATGGCGTCCCGGGGGCAGGTCGAGCGCCCAGATGGTGCGCAGGCTCGAGGCCGCCAGGACCGACCACTGCGTCGGGGTGGGCTTGAGCGTCAGCACGCGCCGTGTGCCATTGGCCGCCTTGCCCGATTCGTTCACGGTCAGGAGTCCCTGTTCCAGGTCCAGCACGCCATCGGGCGGGCGCTGGCCGATGCGCGTGCCGTCGATCTCCACGATCACCGCGATGGTCGCGTCGCGTCCGGTCCGCGCGACCGGCACGGCCTCCACGCTCATCGGCAGGCCGTCCTCGGGCAACACGCCGGCCAGGAGACGGCGTAGAGGCGCCGAGAGGCTGCCAGGCACCTTGAGCGGCGGCGTGGGTCGTGCACCTGCGGCCCTGTACCCTCGACGCGCGAGCACGCGAAGGCCGGGGCGCTTCACCTTGACGTCGATCCTTCTGAACTCGTTCGACCTGAGGGGACGCTCGGGCTCGTACGCGAGCACGTAGTGCATGCTGGCGTCCTGCACGGCTCGATCGACGGCCTTCAGCGGGTCGTTGGTGTCGACGAGCGACACGCCACCCGTGAGCACCGCCAGGTCTCGCGTCATCTCTCGCGACTGGCGAGCCTCCATGAGGATGTCGCTGTACTGCTGAGGGGAAAGACCTCCCTGCAACCCTGGGACCGAGATGAGTTCGGCATCGGGCACGTCCAGGCCATTGGGATTGATCGGATAAATGGCGACGTTGCCGACGGCGGTCGCGGCCAGCACGTCGTTCATGAGTCGCAAGGAACCGCTGCCGGCATTCACACGCTCGGTGCCCCTGGCGCTCGGGATCCGGACCTCCATGTCCGACATGCCGGCACCGTAGGACGAGCCTTCGCTGAGCAGGACGACGGTCTTGCGGCGCCCCGAGATGTCGCGCAAGGCCAGGGACACGTCGCGGAGCCGCTCACAGAGGCGCTGATAGTGGTCCAGGCGCTCGTTCTCGGAGTCGTCGCCCCTGAACCGCTTCGACTGGAGGGTCTTGTCGAGCAGACGCCGGCCAGTGAACGTGTCGATCATCCGCGTGGCGTGGGAGCGGTCCCGGGTGAAGTACCCGGTCGAGTCCGTCGAACTGGTGGTCGCCACCAGCAGCAGGTCGCTGGGATCGAGTTGCGCCAGGAGTCGCCTGGCAGCAGACCGCGCCACCTCCGTTCGGCGCACGTCCACGTGGAGGTCGTCCAGGATCAGGACGAAGACGCGCGACTCTGCCGCGAAGTGATTGGTCGCCGGAGGTGTCACCGGAACGACGGACGCCGCTCCTGTGGTTATGGGCACGACCGGTGCGGGCACGGCCGTGCGGCCAGGGGTGAAGACGAACGACGTGAAGGACCGGACCTTCTGCCGCACGCCTTCCTCGAGCACCTCGAAGTCCTCGGCGGCCAGGCCGGGCACGGGCTGCCCCTGGTCGTCGACGACGAGCACGCTCACCTCGACGCGTGTCACCGTAACGCTGAACGTGGGCTCGTCAGGGAACTGCCGCTCCTGGGGCACATCCGGGATCGCGAGCCGCGGGATGCCTCGCGGCGCCTGGGCCGCCGCCGAGGCCGGCAAGACGGCACACAAAGCCAGTGAGCAGATCACGAAGGCGACACGCATCTCACACTCCGGCACTCAAGAAGCGGCGGGGAGGCACCTCCAGCAGGGCACTGGCACACACGGGACTGGCGGTAGCACTTGGACGACGACGGCATGCTGGTGGCCTGCGGACCACTCAACTGGCTGTCTCTCGTCACCTGTCCGGCGCTGCCACCTGCGCGTCGGGCAGCACCTCGGCGAACACCTTCACGTCGGCCACCCACTTGCCGAGCGGCACGGGTGTCGCGAGCGTGAACGGCAACGATGCGTCGTTCTCGAGCAACCCGGTTGGCAACGCCGCGCCCTCGACGTCCGGCGTGCCGGTGAGCACCTCGAGCACCTGCTGGTCCTTGTCGAGCAGCAGCGCGGTGATCGTGAGGCCTTCCGGGCGGAGTGGACCGCCGGCCCTGAGGCGCAACGTGCCCGAGACCCGAAACGACTGCCAGGAGGCCCTGGCCTTCCCCATCGACACGTCGAACGCGTAGGGACGCGAGGGACACGCTTCTCGTGCGGGCGCCTTCCCCGCCTCCACCCAGCGCAGCCCGGTCGTGACGGCTCGTCCGGCCTCGGCCACCTGCACGACGTAGCCGGCCGGTACGCGCGGCAGGTCGGCCTTCTTCTTCAAGCGGAAGCGATACGGCAGCAGACCCTCGGGCTCGACCAGCGTGACGCGAGCCTCGTTCTCGATGGCATCACCGATGGGCGCGCCCTGCTCGTCGGTGTACTGCAGGCGCACCGACGCGTCGCGAAGACAGGTGCCGGTGTTGCGGAACGCGCCGACCAGCATCCCGAGCGCCGCGTTCTCGTAGCTCACCGACGCGTTCTGCAGCGGCGCGAGGTCCACGCCGTCGCTGGTCGCCAGGCGCCCCTCGGCAGGAATGGCCAGCCACTCGGGCGGCGACGTCGTCAGGCGCACGTCGCGTTCCACCATGCGCCCACGCACGCCGCCCTGCCCCTGCGCAGGCGCGGCCCACGCCGCCAGCACGAGCATTGCCACGCCACCGACTCCGAGAACCTTCGAGCGTGTGTCCATCGCGCTCCCCTGCTCGACGCCATTCTGCCACCGAGCCCGACTCGCCACGCGGCCCTCTTCGTTCTTCCCTCTTCGTCCTTCCTCCTTGGTCCTTCGCCCTTCCCGTGAGCCCTGAGCCGTGAGCCGTGAGCCGTGAGCCCTTCGTCATTCCCGGCATCGCAGCATTCCCGGCATTTCTGTACCCTGTCCTCATGGAACTCGGCATCACCACCTTCGGCGATCGCTTCCCGGATCCGGCGACGGGGCACCTGGTGAGCGAGACCCAGCGCATGCAGGACTTGATCGAAGAGGCGGTGCTGGCCGATCAGGTCGGCCTCGACGCCTACCTCGTGGGTGAGCATCACCGGCCGGACTTCGTCGTGTCGGCGCCGGCCGTGGTGCTGGCGGCCATGGCGGCGCGCACGAAGCGCCTCCGGCTCGGCAGCGCCGTGACGGTGCTGAGTTCCGAGGACCCCGTACGCGTGTACCAGCAGTACGCCACAGTCGACCTGATCTCCAACGGCCGGGCCGAGATCATCGCGGGGCGCGGGTCCTTCATCGAGTCGTACCCGCTGTTCGGGCAGGACCTGCACGACTACGACGCGTTGTTTGCCGAGAAGCTGGGCCTGCTGCTGCGGGTGCGCGAGCAGGAGCACGTGACCTGGCAGGGTCGCTTCCGCGCGCCGATCGACGGCCGCGGCGTGTACCCGCGCTCCGTGCAGTCACCGCTGCCGGTGTGGGTGGGCGTCGGCGGCACACCCGCGTCGGCCGACCGCGCCGGGCGACTGGGACTGCCGATGGCGCTGGCGATCATCGGCGGCATGCCGGCGCGGTTCCGGCCCTTCGTCGACCTGCACCAGGACGCGGCACGCCGCGCCGGCCACGGCCACGTCCCGGTCGCGGTGCACTCGCACGGCTACGTGGCTGCGGAGTCGCGGCAGGCGGCCGACGAGTTCTTCCCGTCGTACGAGGTCGCGATGACCGGCATCGGCAAGGAACGCGGCTGGCCCCCCATGACGCGGCAGGCCTTCGAGGCGATGCGCGAGCCGCACGGCGCGCTGTTTGTCGGCAGCCCGACCCAGGTCGCCGACAAGATTCTCCGCCAGCACGAGATCCTCGGCTTCGACCGGTTCCTGCTGCACGTGAGCGTCGGGACGATGCCACACGCGCAGGTGATGAAGGCCATCGAGCTGTTCGGCACCGAGGTGGCGCCGCAGGTGAGGAAGGCGCTGGCGGCGTAGAACAGGCTCAGGGCTCAGGGCTCAGGGCTCAGAAAGCATGCGCATGGCTCATCGGGGCTCAGGGCTCGACGCTCAGAGAGCACGCTGACGGGTGACGGCCTGGGAGCGACACCCGGGTGTAGGCGTCGCCATTGGGCGACGCGCACCAAGGCCCAAGGCCCAGCCTCCAAGGCCCTGTCAGCGCACCTCGCCGCGCAGTTCCCGTAGCGCGCCGGCGGCTTGCGCATACGACGGGTCGATGCGCAGCGCCTCCTGCAGCAGCGCGATGGCCTCGTCGCGTCGTCCCTGCTGCGCGCGGAGCACGGCGAGGTTGAAGCGGGCGGTGGCGCGCGCTGGGTCCAGCCGCGCGGCCTCCTCGAACAACGACGCGGCGCCGGCGGCATCGCCCGTCCTGGCGCGCATGAGCCCCAGCTTCTCGACGACCTCCGCATCTCCTGGCGCGTGGCGGCGATACACCGAGAGCAGCCACTCCGCGAGCGTGACGTGCCGAGCCTCCACGGCCGCGAGGGCGCGCGCACGGAGCAGGGGCAGGCCCTCGGGCGTGACACCGGCCGCCAGTACGTTGCGGGCGAGAGCCTCGTCGCCGTTCTGCCAGTGCGCCAGCGCGATGTCGAGACGATAACGCTCGCTGCGTGCCGTTGGCGCCCCGCCATCGCCTGTCGCCTGCAACTGCTCCAGGAGCGGCAAGGCGTCGCGGCCCTTGCCTTGCGACAACAACACGCCGGCCAGGGCGAACGTGACGTCGGACACCTCGGGATCGAGACGGTGGGCTTCGCGCAGGGCCTTCTCCGCTCGCGGGATGTCGCTTCTCGCCTGCCAGGCCAGGCCGGCCCGGAACCACGCGATGCCCGGCGCGGGATGCCGCGCCACGGCACTGGCGAGCCACTGCTCACCCTCGGCATCACGACCGGCGTCGATCGCGATCACTGCCATCTGCGTGTCGGCGTCGGCCTCGCCGCGCTGGAACGGCAGCGGCACGAGTCCCGCGACGAACACCACCGCGCCGACCACCAGCGCGACGAACCCGCTTCGACCTGCACGCTCGCGGTGCTCGCGCGTCGTCGAGGCCAGCAGGCCCACATGGATGGCGCCGAGCACGAGCGCTGGCATGCGATAGCGATCGACCACGAAGAAGATCGCGACACTCAGCAGGTACACGGGCAGCAACCAGCGGAACCAGCGCCATGCCGCGCGCCGCTCGTCGTCGACCAGCACGCCCCCGCCGATCGACACCGCAAGGCCGAGTGGCACGAGCAGCCACGCGCCGAACGGCATCGCCCACAGCAGCGGCGTGTGCTCGCGGAACCATGCGTGGCTGAGGTTGACGGGTAGTTCCCACGAGTGCGTGGTCAGCCACACCTTCCACGCAAGCAAGCGAGTAGCCTGCAGCGGCGAATCGCGCCACCAGTCCAGGGCCAGCCCGATGAAGTACCAGGACACCTCACCGTCTGGCGGCCTTCCCAGCGCCTTCGTCACGACGTTGTACATGTCGAGCCGCTGGCCCTCGATCGAGGGACGGATGCCATCGATCACGCTGTACGTGCCGTTGGCACCGGCGTGGTTGCCGATGTAGAAGTTCAGCCCGCCGTGCGTCGGCAGCGGCGACCACTCGAAGCCAGCCAGACGCGACCGCAGCGCGAAGGGCGCCAGCACCACGAGCACGCCGAGCAGGAGGCTCATCGCCGCCCAGGCAGGGCGCGGTGTCCCCACCGCGCCGCTGTCGTGGCGAGAAGAACGAAGCATGGCTGCGGCGAGCACCACGACGCCGAGCAGCCAGGCGTTCGGCCGATTGGTCGCCAGCAGCGCCAGCCCCACGCCGCTCCACGCCCACCGACGAGTGGACGGCTCCTGCAATGCCCGCGTCGTCGTCCAGGCGAACAGTGCCATCAGCAGTGGGTCGAGCGCCGACTGCAGGATCACCGCCTCCTGCAGGGCCACGATGCTCGTGAGCGCGAGCACGCCGCCAGCCACGAGGCCCGCGCGCCACGCCCGTGCAGGCGCGGCCCACCGCATCGTCGTTGCGGCGACCAGCCACACGGCGCCCGTACCGAGCACGGCCTGCAACGCGAGCACGCCGGCGACCGACGCGCCGGTGAGCACCTGCGCGAGCGCCAGCCAGTAGATGTAGAGCGGTGACACGTCGAGCGCCTGTTGCTGCATCAGGATGTCGCCCGACGCGACACGCTCCGCGAACCGCCAGTACGCGCCGGTGTCGAGGTCGCCGACCGGCTGCAGCAACGGGTGATCGGCCAGCGTGAACGCGAGCGCGAGCTTGAGGCCCAGCGTCAGCAGCAGCGCCGCGATGGCGAGGGCCGGACGAGTGGGTAGGCCCGGGTCTCCGACCCGGCCGTCCGCGGCCGCACGCCGCGATCGCGAAGCTCGTGACACGTCGGAGAGGGTAACAGGCTCAGCTCGGGCTCAGCTCGGGCTCAGCTCGGGCTCAGCTCGGGCTCGGGGCTCCGGGCTCAGGGCTCAGGGCCCAGAGAGCATGCTGAACGGGGAGAATGGTTTCTGAGCCTTGAGTCTTGAGCCTTGAGTCTTGAGTCTTGAGCCTTGAGTCTTGAGTCTTGAGCCTTGAGCCTTGAGCCATGAGCCATGAGCCATGAGCCATGAGTCATGAGCCATGAGTCATGAGTCATGAGACCTCAGCCAGATTCACGGCAGCATCAGCCCCAGGGCGCGCGCATCGGCAGGGCGCTCGGCAGGCACGGGCGAGAGGGTCTTCATGATCGCCGTCGCGAAGGCCTCAGGCACGTCGGCGCGAACCGTGGCGAGCGGCTCCGGTCGTTCCCGCAACATCGCGCCGAGCAACTGCGGCAGCGACGGCTCCACGAACGGCGGCGATCCGGTCGCCATCGTGTAGGCGAGCGCGCCGATGGTGAACAGGTCGCCGGCTATCGACAGGGGTTCGCCCATGAGCACTTCCGGCGCGACGAACGGCAGCTCTGACTCTCGCAACTCCGTGCCGCGCAGCGCGCCGACGCTGACCGTGTCGAGCAGATCCTGCACCTGACTCACGCCGCCCGACGACACCAGCAGGCGCTCCTCCCCGTCCTCGATCGTGAGCCGCGTCGTCAGCGGCGTGATCCCGCAGATGAACGCGCCGCGCCGGTGCAGTGCGGCGACACCGTCCACCAGTTGGTGCACGAACGACTGCAGCACGGGCCAGGCGAGCGGACCGTCCTTCTCGAGGCGCTGCGCGAGGCTGTCGCCGAGCACGAGGTCGGTGACCACGTACACGTAGTCGGGCTCCTCGCCGAAGTCGCGCACGTGCATCACGTTGGGGTGGTTCACCTGCATGGCGCGCGCCTCGCGGATGAACCGTTCCCGCGCGGCGTCCCAGTCGGCCACGTCCTCGCGACGGAGCACGCGGATGGCCACCGACGTGCCGAGCGCCTGATGCGTGCCGAGGTAGATCTGGCTGCCGAGCCGGCCTTTCGACAAGGGCGCGCCCAGTTCGTAGCCGCGAATGCTCGGCGGTCCGGTCGGTGCGGGCCGCGGTGCCGCGCCGCCGGCCACCGTGCTCCCCGGCGACGACGATTCGCGCAACGCCCGCGCCAGCACCTCCATCGACCCGGGGCGCTTCGCGCGGTCCTTGGCCAGTCCTTGCAGGATCACCGCTTCGAGGCCCGCGGGGACGCCGGGCACGAAGTCGCGCAACGGCTGCGGTTCGCGGGTGAGGTGGTGCGTGATGATCACGAACGGGTCGTCGTGCGAGAACGGCGGGCGACCGGTGAGCAGTTCGTACAACATCGCGCAGAAGCTGTAGATGTCGGCGCGCGCGTCGACCTCCTCGCCCCGCAGTTGCTCGGGCGACGCGTAGTGCACCGTGCCGAGGAACTGCCGGTCGAGGGTGAGCTTCAGGGCGCCGGCGATCTCGCGCACGTTCACCAGGCCGAAATCGACGACCTTGTGCACGTAGCGGCCCGGCATGTACTCGTGGCTGACGACGTTTGCCGGCTTCAGGTCGCGGTGGACGACGCCGGCGTCGTGGGCGAGTTGGAGCGCGCTGCACAGCGGGGCGGCGATGTCGACCACCTCCTCGTGCGGCAGCACGCGGTCGACGGCCAGCCGCTGCAGCAGGCTCGGGCCGTTGAGGTACTCCATCACAAGGAAGGGACGGCCGGCCGCGTCGACGTCGTAGTCGAGCACGCCGACGATGTGCGGGTGGCGGAGCTGGGCAGCGGCCCGGCTCTCCCGCAGGAACCGCTCCCGGAGCGAGGCGTCGTCCGGGGTCGAGAGCATCTTCACGGCGACCTCGTCGCCGAGGACGACGCGGCGGGCGCGGTAGACGGCGCCCATGCCGCCGCGGGCGAGCAGTTCGAGGATCTCGTAACGACCGTCGAGGACCTCGCCGGGCGTGAGCACGCGGTCGGAATCTCCTATGATTTCAGGTGCCGCTGCCCATTCCCGGCAGCGCCGCCATGGTACCAGAGCCCCGATGCCACGCCCGTTCCTTGCGCTCGTCCTGTTCCTCTCCTGCCTGTCGCCCATGACCACCGACGCCCAGCCCGCCGGCGCCCGTCCCGTGCGCCCCGACGCCGACGCCGCCATCAGCTACACACTCCGCTTCCCTGACGCCGCGCGGCACTACGTGGACGTCGAGGCCACCTACCCGACGGCGGGACAGGCGCGCATCGAGTTGATGATGCCGGTCTGGACGCCGGGCTCCTACCTGGTCCGCGAGTACGCGCGCCATGTCGAGGCGGTCGAGGTGACCGAGCCTGCCGGGGCGAAGGCACCCGTCAAGGTCCGCAAGAACCGCTGGGCCATCGAAACGGGCGGCGCGGCACGCGTGACCGTCCGCTATCGGGTGTACGGCCGCGAGATGAGTGTCCGCACCAACTGGGTCGAGTCGCGCTATGCGCTGCTCAACGGCGCGGCCACCTACCTCACGCTGGTCGGCGGCCTGCAGCGGCCGCACCACGTGTCGCTGGTCCTGCCGCAGGGCTGGACGCGGGCCATGTCCGGGCTCCCGGAGGCGGGCGGGCGGTTCACCGCGGCCGACTTCGACACGCTCGTGGACAGCCCGATCGTGGCGGGCGACCTGAAGGTGTACGAGTTCACGCAGTCGGGCAAGCCGCACTACCTCGTCAACGTCAACGAGGGCGGCAACTGGGACGGCGCGCGGGCCGTCGGCGACGTGCAGAAGATCGTCGCCGAGCAGGAGAAGCTCTGGGGCTCGCTTCCTTACGACAAGTACGTGTTCATCAACATGATCACCGAGGCGGGAGGCGGCCTCGAGCACAAGAACTCCACCGTGCTCATGACCAGCCGTTGGGCGATGGGCACGCGCCAGTCGTACCTCGGCTGGCTGGGTCTGGTCAGCCACGAGTTCTTCCACGTGTGGAACGTCAAGCGGATGCGCCCGGCGGCGCTCGGGCCGTTCGACTACGAGACGGAGAACTACTCGCCGTCGCTGTGGGTTTCTGAAGGCTTCACGTCGTACTACGGCGACCTGCTGGTGCGTCGCGCCGGCCTGTCGACCGACGCCGAGTACGCCAACGGGCTCTCCAACCAGATCCGCGCGCTCGAGTCCACGGCCGGGCGCCTCGTCCAGCCGGTGACGCAGTCGTCCTACGACGCGTGGATCAAGCAGTACCGGCCCGACGAGAACTCGGGCAACACCGGCATCAGCTATTACACCAAGGGCGCGGTGATCGCGGCGTTGCTCGACGCCCGCATCCGCTTCGGCACCAACAGCCAGAAGTCCCTCGACGACGTGATGCGGCTCGCCTACCAGCGCTATTCGGGGGCGAAGGGCTTCACCGAGGCCGAGTTCCGGGCCGTCGTGGTGGAGGTCGGCGGCGAGTCGCTGCGCGACGTCCTCGTGCGCGCACTCGACACCACCCAGCCGCTCGACTACCAGCCGCTGCTCGACGCCTACGGCCTGCAGTTCGCGCCCAGCGACAGCCGGGCGACCAGGGGCTGGCTCGGCATCCGCACGCGGGTGGACGCCGGACGACTCGTGATCAGCGAGGTGCAGCGCGGCACGCCAGCGGCGCAGGCGGGCCTCAACGTCGACGACGAGATCATCGCGATCGGTGACTACCGGGTGCGCGCCGAGCAGTGGGATGCGCGCCTCGACCAGTACCCGCCGACCACGAAGGCCTCGATCCTGGTGGCGCGCCGCGACGAGCTGGTGAGGCTCGACGTCACGTTCGGCCAGGAGCCGGGCAACGCGTGGCGCCTGCAGGCGCGGCCCAACGCCAGCACCGCGCAGATCGCCACGCGTACCGCGTGGCTGACTGGAAGGTAAGAAGAGCAGAAGAGTAGAAGGAAAGAAGGCAGAGCGGGAAGGCGGAAGGCAGAGCAAGGACGAAGAAGGCAAAGGAGTCGTCCTTCTTTTATCGGCTTCTTCAGGGTCGTCGACCTTCTGGCGTCCTTCGTCCTTCCCGCTCTGCCTTCTACTCTTCTGCCCTTCTACTCTTCTGCCCTTCCACGTTGAGCCAAAGGCTCAACGTGAAGTAGTACGCCGGGTACGCGACGCTGCTCCACATCAGCCACGCCGGAGGGGCGGGCAGCCACCAGATGATCAGCAGGACCTGGACGGCCCAGATGGCGCCGAAGACCAGCGTCGGCGCCATCAATGTGGCGGTTCGCGAGGGATAGACGTACTTGATGGGCACGAATACGAGGGCTGCCAGCCCCATCAGGAAGATCGCGGTGCCCGTCGCGTTCCACTGCCAGGCCACCGCGTACACGGCGATGAGGTTCCAGTACGACGGCCACCCCGTGAAGAAGTGGTCCTCGGTCTTGGCGTGCAGGTTCGAGAACCCGAGGCCGCTGGCGATGAGTACGGCCCCCACGGCCATCAGGCCCAGCGGGCCCGCCAGCAGTTGCTGGTCCCACAGCACGGCCAGCGGCACGAACACGTAGGTCAGGAAATCGACGATGTCGTCGAGGCGGGCGCCGTCGATCCACGAGGCGTGGCGACGGACCTCCACGGCCCGCGCCGCGAAGCCATCGGTGGCATCGACGAAGCAGGCGAGGCACAGCCACAGCAGGGCCGTGCGCGGATCGTGGTCCCAGGCACTCCGGAGCGCCAGCCAGCCGATCAGGGCGCCCGACGCCGTGTAGGCGTGGACGGCGAGGGCGGCAGCGCTCCGGGCCAGGGACATGGGTCCCGCGGGGTTACAGCGCCGCGAGGCGCCGATCGAGCTCGGCCACCGCCGCCTCGATCTGCTGCTTGCGGATCGGGTGCGTCGTGGTGTCGAGCTGACGAGTCAGCTCCGCCTTGGCCAGGCGCAGCGACTCCTTGGCCCGCAGCTTCTCGGGGTCGACCCCGGCAGCCAGGCCACGACGGCGCTTTTCGTGCTCACGGGCGTCGAGTTGTTCCTGCAGTCGGGCTTCTGCGTCGACGAGCCCTTCACCAGCGTCACTCATTCAGTCGTGTCCTCCCCGTGCCGCCTCCGGGCGCACGGTCAACGTGAGAGCATACCAAATCGGCCGGCCGCCATCCGGCGCATGACGCGCATGCCCCACCCGACCGCCGCCCTCCGTCCCTTCCACCCCATCGTCGCCCGCTGGTTCGCCGCGGCGTTCCCGGAGCCGACGCCGCCGCAGGCCAAGGGGTGGCCGGTGATCGCCCGGGGCGACCACACGCTGCTGTTGGCGCCGACCGGCAGCGGCAAGACCCTCACGGGGTTCCTGTGGGCGATCAACCGGCTGATGTTCGAGCCGCCGCCCGACACGCGCGACCGCTGCCGGGTGCTGTACCTGTCGCCGCTCAAGGCGCTGGCCGTGGACGTCGAGCGCAACCTCCGGGCGCCGCTGGCCGGCATCAGCCGCCTGGCGCGCGAGGACGGCGTGCCACACCACCTGCCGGAAGTGGCCATCCGCACCGGCGATACGCCGGCCGCCGACCGCGCGCGCTTCCAGCGCCACCCGGCCGACATCCTGATCACCACGCCGGAGTCGCTGTACCTGCTGCTCACGTCCAACGCCCGTGACGTGCTGCGGGGCATCCACACCGTGATCCTCGACGAGATTCACGCGATGGTCGCCACCAAGCGCGGCGCGCACCTCGCCCTGTCGCTCGAGCGCCTCGCCCACGTGTCGCGCGCGCCCTTCCAGCGTGTCGGGCTGTCGGCGACGCAGCGCCCGCTCGAGGAGGTCGCCCGCTTCCTCGGCGGCGCCGCCGATGCCGCCTCGTCGACTCCCGACTCCCGACTCCCGACTCCCGCCCCGTCGGCAGAGGGCGAGATCCACGACCAGTTCGCCGCCGGAGGCGGGCCGGCCCCGTGGCGGCCCGTGACGATCGTCGACGCCGGGCGCAAGCGGCAGTTGTCCCTGCACATCGAGGTACCCGTCGAGGACATGGCGCGGCTGACCCAGGTCGAGGCGATCACCAGTGGCCCAGCCGCCGCCGGGCCGCAGGCGCCGTCCATCTGGGCGGCGATCCACCCGCGCCTGCTCGAAGTGATCCGCGCACACACGTCGACGCTCCTGTTCGTGAACAGCCGTCGGCTCGCCGAGCGCCTGGCCGCGGCCATCAACGAGCTGGCCGGCGAGACGCTCGTGCGCGCGCACCACGGGTCCCTCGCGCGCGAGCAGCGCGTCGAGATCGAGGATGCCCTCAAGGCCGGGCGCCTCCGCGGGCTCGCGTGCACCTCGTCGCTGGAGCTCGGCATCGACATGGGGGCGGTGGACCTCGTGGTGCAGATCGAGGCGCCGCCGTCGGTGGCGAGCGGCCTGCAGCGCATCGGCCGCGCCGGGCACCGGGTCGACGCCACCAGCGAGGGCCTGATCTTCCCGAAGTACCGCGGCGACCTGCTTGCCTGCGCCGCCGCGGTGCGCGCGATGCGCGAGGGTCGGGTCGAGGCGACGCACATGCCGCGCAACCCGCTCGACGTGCTGGCCCAGCAGATCGTCGCGATGGTGGCGATGGACGACTGGCCGGTCGACGCGTTGTTCGCGCGCGTTCGGCAGGCGGCGCCCTTCGCGTCGCTGGCCCGTCCGATCTTCGACGGCGTGCTCGACATGCTGTCGGGCCGCTATCCGTCGGACGAGTTCGCCGAGCTGCGCCCGCGGCTCACGTGGGATCGCGTCGCGCAGACCCTCACCACGCGAGAGGGCGCCAGGCGCGTCGCCATCGCCAACGCCGGCACGATTCCCGACCGCGGACTGTACGGCGTGTTCCTCGCCGGCGCGTCGGCGGGGACGGCCCGCGTCGGCGAACTCGACGAGGAGATGGTGTTCGAGAGTCGCGTCGGCGAGACGTTCCTGCTCGGCGCCTCCACGTGGCGCATCGAGGACATCTCCCACGACCGCGTGCTGGTGTCGCCGGCGCCCGGCGAGCCCGGCAAGATGCCGTTCTGGAAGGGCGACGGCCCCGGGCGGCCGCTGGAGTTCGGACGCGAGATCGGCGCGCTGGTCCGGCAACTGCGGCGCGAGTCGCCCGAAGCCGCCGCGACACGACTCGTGGAGGAACACGACCTCGACGAGCGCGCCGCCAGCAACCTCGTGCAGTACCTCGCCGAGCAGGACGAGGCGACCGGGGCGGTGCCCGACGACCGGACGATCGTCATCGAACGGGTGCGCGACGAGCTCGGCGACTGGCGGCTCTGCCTGCTCTCACCGCTGGGCGGGCAGGTGCTCGCACCGTGGGCGATGGCGGTGATGGCCCGCCTGCGCGAGCAGTACGGCTACGACGTCGAGACGATGTGGGCCGACGATGGGTTCGTCGTGCGCTTCCCTGAGGGCGACGAGCCACCGGACCCGCAGTGGCTGGTGCCCGACGCCGACGAGGTCGAGTCGCTGGTCCTGCGGCAGCTCGGGTCGACGTCGCTCTTCGCGGCGCGGTTCCGCGAGTGCGCAGGTCGCGCCCTCCTGCTGCCACGGCGCCGCCCTGGCAAGCGCGCGCCGCTCTGGCAACAGCGCAAGCGCGCGCAGGACCTGCTCGGCGTCGCGGCGCGCTACGGATCGTTCCCCATCCTGCTCGAGACGTATCGCGAGTGCCTGCGCGACGTGTTCGACATCCCGGCGCTGATCGAGACGTTGCGGGCGGTGCAGGCACGGCAGGTGCGCGTGGTGCACGTCGAGACGCCGACGCCCTCGCCCTTCGCCGCCTCGCTGCTCTTCGGCTACGTCGCCAACTACCTGTACGACGGCGACGCGCCGCTGGCCGAGCGACGCGCCCAGGCACTGACGATCGACCAGTCGCAGCTGCAGGCGCTGCTCGGATCGGCCGAGCTCCGCGACCTGCTCGACGCCGACGCCCTCTCGGCACTCGAGGCGCAGCTCCAGTGCCTGCTGCCCGAGTACCGCGCCCGGACGCTCGACGGCCTCCACGACCTGCTGCTCCGGATCGGCGACCTCTCGCCGCAGCAGGTCCGCGCGCGGGTGGTCGACGAGGTGCCGGTCGACGCCGGCGACCAGTTGGTGCGCGCCCGCCGGGCAGTGTGGCTGACCATCGGCGGCGAGTCGCGCCTGGTGGCGATCGAGGATGCGGCACGCTATCGCGACGCGCTCGGGGTACCGCTCCCCCAGGGCGTGCCTGAGTCGCTGCTCGGCGCGCAACCGCAGGCCCTGCGCGATCTGGTGTCGCGATACGCGAGGACCCACGGTCCCTTCACGACCGACGACGTGGCGGCGCGCTTCGGGCTGGGGCGATCGACGGCCGACCTCGCGCTGCGCGCGCTCCTCGGCGAGGGGCGCCTGCTGGAAGGCGAGTTCCGCCCCGGCGGGCAGCACCAGGAGTGGTGTGACGCACAGGTCCTCTCGACCGTGCGGCGCCGGTCGCTGGCGCGGCTCCGTCACGCGGTGGAGCCGGTCGAGATGCCGGTGCTCGGACGGATGCTCACCCAGTGGCAGGGGGTGACGCGCCCGCGCCGCGGGCTCGACGCGCTGCTCGACGTGATCGAGACGCTGCAGGGCGTGCCGCTGCCCGCCTCGCTTCTGGAACGCGAGATCCTGCCGGCCCGCATCGAGCGCTACCAGCCCTCGGATCTCGACGCGCTGATCTCGGCGGGCGAGATCGTGTGGACCGGCGTGGAGCCGCTCGGCGAGCACGACGGGCGTGTGGCGCTGTACCTCACCGACCACCTGCCCACCCTGTGGCGCGGCGCACTGGCCGCCCCCGGCACCGGGACGCTCGAGGCCCGCGCCCAGGCCATCCTCGCGGCGCTCGAGGCCCGCGGCGCGCTGTTCTTCGCCGCGCTGCACGAGGCCGCGGGCGGCGGCTTCCCCCAGGACACCGTCGACGCGCTGTGGACCCTCGTGTGGCAGGGCCTGCTCACCAACGACACCCTGCAGCCGCTGCGCGCGCACGTCGGCCGCGCCACCAGGGAGCGGCGAGGCGCCGCCCGCCCGTTCCGCTCGCGGCGCGTGGCGCCACCGACCGCGGAAGGGCGCTGGGCGAGGCTGCCCGTGGCGAGCGGCAGCGCCACGCCAACCGCCTGGAGCGCCGCCATGGGTCAGCAGCTGCTGACGCGGTACGGCCTGGTCACGCGCGAGGTCGCGGCGGCCGAGAACCTGCCGGGCGGCTTCAGCGCCATCTACGACGTGTTCCGCACCCTGGAGGAGGGCGGCCGCATCCGCCGGGGCTACTTCGTCACCGGCGTCGGCGCCATGCAGTTCGCCACGCCGGCCGCCGTCGACCTGCTGCGGGCGCTGCGGACTTCACCGGAGTCGGCCGAGGTCGCCGTGCTCGCCGCCACCGACCCGGCCAACCCCTACGGGGCGCTGGTGAAATGGCCGGAGGCGCCCACGGGCAGCGGGCGTGGTCCCACGCGCAGCGTCGGGGCGCGCGTGGTGCTGGTCGATGGCCACCTCGCGGCGTGGATCGGCCGCGGCTTGAAGTCGCTGATCGTGTGGCTCCCCGAGCACGAGCCCGACCGCACGCGACACGCCGACGCCCTCGCACGCGTGCTGCCGATGACGGGTACCGACCGCGAGCGTCGGGCGGCCAACGTGCTGCTGGCCGAGATCAACGGCGGGCCGGCGCTCGACAGCCCGATACGGCCGCACCTCGAGGCCGCCGGGTTCGTCGCGACGTCGCAGGGCCTGCAATGGCGTGACGCGACGCCGGCGAGCCCGGCCACCCCGCGCCAGCGTCGTCCCGGACGGTGGCAGGACCTCGAGCCGGTCACCGCGCTCGAGGATCTCCCTCCGATGGCCGACGAGGACATCGCACCGATCCGTTGGCCGCGGCGGCCACGGTGATCGGTGAGCCATGAGCCGTGAGCCCTGAGCCTGTCTGATGCCCGAAGGCGACACCATCTTCCGCGCGGCGCGGACGCTGCAGACGGCCCTCGCGGGGCACGTGGTCACCCGCTTCGAGACGCAGTACGCGCAGCTGGCGCGCGTCCATCACGACGCGCCGATCACCGGCCGTACGGTGGAGCGCGTCGAGGCACGCGGGAAGCACCTGCTGATGCACTTCTCGGGGATCGCGAATCTCGGATCGCCGATCGGGACGGCGCGTGACGCCGGGGATCACGGGACGTCGGTCGCGGGTCGGGCGGCGGGGAGCACGAAACGCTTGCGGGTGGATGGCCCGATGGTGCTGCGGACGCACATGCTCATGTCCGGCTCGTGGCACATCTACCGCGTCGGCGAGCCGTGGCAGCGCTCCCCCGCCTCCGCCCGCATCGTCGTCGGCACGGAGCAGTTCGTGGCGGTGGCCTTCACCGTGCCGGTGGCGGAGTTCGTGGAGGGCGCGGCGCTCGAGCAGCACACGCCGATCGCGCGGCTCGGCCCCGACGTGCTCGCGCCGGATTTCGACGCCGTGGAGGCGATCGCCCGTCTTTCGGCCGATACGCGGCCGACGGTAGCCGAGGCGCTGCTCGACCAGTCCGCCGTCGCCGGCATCGGTAACGTGTACAAGAGCGAGCTGCTGTTCCTCGCGAAGCTGTGGCCGTTCACGCCGCCCGCCGACGTGCCCCTGGCGTCGTGGCGGCGACTGGTCAGAGATGCGCGAGCCCTGCTGCGCGCCAACGTGGTCGATCCGCGAGAGGCCGGCGTGCTCTCCTATCGAGGCATGCGTCGCACCACCGGCCGCTCCAATCCTGCCGAGCGCCTGTACGTGTACGGACGCCAGGGCGAGCCCTGTCGCACCTGCGGCACCGCCATCCTGCTGCGCCACCACGGCGAGCACAACCGATCGACATACTGGTGTCCGCACTGCCAGCCGGAGACGAGCGCGCCTGCGCCCGAGCCGGGCCGGGGCTGACGCCCCTGGCCGCGACGGCCCGGTCGATCGCCATCGGCGGGCGAGGGCCGCTCAGCCCAGCACCTGTGGGAAGGCCTCGATGGCGCGCGTGAGTTCGTCCGGCGTGCCGAACGAGATGCGCTGGTGCGTGAGGAGCCGCGGGAACGCACGGCCCGGAGCACGCCGCGACTGCGACAGGCCTCCTGGAAGCCGCCGAGGTCACGCCGCACGTCCACCAGCGCCCCGGTGACCGTGCCTGCCGACGCGGCCGCACGCCGCACGAACCCTGGCCTGGTGACCATCATCACGTCGTGCTCCTGTCCCTTCGCCACCCCTCGCGCATCGCGACGCCCCACGCCAGGACCGCGAGCACGGACAACACGCCGAGCATCGTACCGGTACGATTGACCGGACGCCCCGCTTCGGCCTGCAGCCAGGCCAGCACGGTGAGCACGAGACACGCGACGCCTGCCCCCGTCACGAGGCGCTGCCTGGCTCGCGGCGCCATCGCCGACACGGGCAGCAGCGCCAGCGGCACGACCTGCATCGCGTGCAGGCCGACGAAGTGCGGTACGCGCCGGTCGCCCGCCTCGGTGCTCCAGCCCACGAACGGCAGCCCCGGCCCGCCGTCCGCACGGCCCACGGTGTGCGCGCCCCGCGTCACCTCACGCGTGCCGGCGCGCAGCGCCTCGCGCTGGGCCGGGGTCGGCACGACCATCAGCGCCCCGACGAGCAAGCCGGCGAGCGACACGCCCGCACCCCAGCGACAGGCCGAGAGCGTGGCGCGATCGTCCCAGCGGGCCCGCAGCAGCAGGCCCCACAGCGCCGCGTGCGCGACCGCGAGCGTCAGGATCGCCAGTCCCATCGCATTGAAGATCGCCCGGTCGATCGGCGTGCCCACGTTGAAGTGACTGCCGACACCACGAGCGGCCTGCATGGCGATCAGCAGGAGCTCGAGCGCCAGCATCGCGGCGACCACGTCGCCGAGAATCGCGCGGAGACGCGCGCCCCTGCCGCCGGGCGGCCACATGGCCAGGTACCACGCGAACGTGACCGCGTAGACCCCGGCCGACAGGAAGAACTTCAGCGGCTTGTTCCACGCCGGGGCGCCGGTGATCGTCCTGGCGTCGACGGCGCCGATCATCAGCACGGCAAGCGCGCACGGCACGCACGCGGCCGCCAGCGTGACCAGCCCGCGGTGACCGCGCCACGCCTCACGCAGGATCGGCAGCGACATTCCCGCCCCCGACGATGCTGCGGACTGACAGGTACAGCAGCAGCCCGACAGGCCCCACGAGGAGCGTCAGCACGAGCACCGGGGAGACCCACCACGGCGAGTACAGCCGGCTGCGGCTGTCGCAATAGATCCAGCGACCCACGAACAGGTCGAAGGCGACGAAATGGGCCCAGGCCAGCGCGGTGCCCGTCGGGGTGCCGAGCAGGGCGGCGATCTCGGCCGGCACCGGGTTGACCACGGCGGGCAGGACGATCGAGGCCACCGGCACGAGCGTCGCGAGATAGATGAGTGCCGGCGGCGCGACGATCCATGGCGACCCGATGAGCCGCCGGGTGACCGACCACAGCGGCGCCAGGATCATCAGCGCCCAGAACGGAAGGACGACGACATTGCTCAGCTCGAACGGCGTCATGCGCAGCTCCGACAAACCGGATGGTGGCCCTGGGTGGCGGTTAGTATGCTCCGGTTCATGACCGGACTGGCACCCGCCGACAGGCCCGCCCCTGCCCGTATCGCCGCCGACGACCTCCGCCGGCTGGCCGCGCACATCGACCAGGTCCTCGCCGAGGGCGGGCGCCCGTCGGTGGCATCGCTGGCCGCCGCCATCGGCCTGCCGGCCGGCGAGTTCCGTCGTCGGCTCGAGGCGACCATCGGCATCGGCCCGCGGGCGTTGCTCACGGGCCGCCAGATCGCGCACCTGCGCGAGCGACTGCTCGCTGGCGACGAGGTGACCGATGCCCTCTACGCCGCTGGCTACGGCTCCTCGTCGCGCCTCTACGAGCGCGGCCAGGCGGCGCTCGGCATGACGCCGGGGGCGTACCGACGGGGCGGGGCCGGCGTGGCCATCGGGTGGACGACCGTGGCCTCGCCGCTCGGACTCCTGCTGGTGGCGACGACGGCGCATGGCGTGTGCGCGGTGTACCTGGGCGACGACGAGGCAACGCTGCGCGACGCGCTCGAGGCCGAGTTCCCGCGCGCGACGCTGTCGCGCGGCGTGGCGCGGCAGGAATGGGTAGAGGCCGCCGTGGCGGTCGCGAGCGGGCAGGCGGGCGAGGACGTGCCGCTCGACCTGCAGGGCACCGCGTTCCAGCAACGGGTGTGGCGCGCCCTGCGCAGCATCCCGCGCGGACAGACCCGCACCTACGCGGAACTGGCCACGATGATCGGGCAGCCGACGGCCATCCGCGCCGCGGCCCGCGCCTGCGCCACCAACAAGGTGTCGCTCCTGGTCCCCTGCCACCGCGTGGTCGGCAGCAACGCTTCGTTGACGGGTTACCGGTGGGGCATGGAGCGGAAGCGGCGGCTGATCGAGATGGAACGGCAGTCGTCAGGCGGCTTGCCCTGAGCGACGTCGAAGGGCGGTCGGCAGCCGAGGCCCACCCTCCGAGGCAGGCGCTTCACGGCGCCTTCACCAGCGCCTGCGCCTCGGGATCGGCCTCGGCCCACAGCGCCCGGGCTTGCGCGAGCGTCTCGTCGGCTTGCGCGGTGTAACCGAGGCGACGATAGGCGGCGGCCAGGCCGACCCTGGCCTGGACGCGGCGGGGCCACTCCACGAGCAGGTCGCGGTAACGGTCGCTGGCGGCGGCGTAGCGATCGGTGATCCGGAGCAGGTCGGCTTCCACCTCCCACGCCAGCAGCACCGGGGTGCGCGGGTCGTCGGGGGTGTAGAGCCGCTGCTCGAGGTCGTGCGCCGCGTCGAGCAGCATCTGCATCTCGTCGCGCTCGTACTGGGCGCCGGCCATCGCGCCCTGCACGACAAGTCGCGCCCGCTCGGCCTCGCTGACCGGACCCGATTGCCTGGCCAGCGCCTCGAGCTGGCGGAGTTCGGCGCGCGCCCGCGCCTGCAGCGCGCCGTCCTGCCGCGCCCACGATGTCCGCGCCGCCGCAACCCCACGCACCAATGGGCCGAGCCAGGCCAGGCCTTCCTCATCGGGCAGCCGGAGTTGGACGAGCGCCGGCCAGTCGGCCGCGTCGACACGCCGCAGCGCCTCGAGGCGCGCGACCTCCCCGAGCCAGGCGGCCCGCGCCGGACCCGCGAGGAGCGCAGCCGCCCTCCGCGACGCCGCGAGACGCGTGTCGGCAGCGCGCCAACGCCCCGCCTCGATGTCGAGCCGCGTGCAGCGGGCGAGCATCAGCGCCGACGCGTCGCGCGCCGACCCGGCGACGACCTCCAGCACGGCGCCGGGATCCGCGCAACCGGTGGCCACCGGCTGCAGGCTCGCGGCGCCGCCGACGACCCACGCCGAGGCCAGCCACGCAGCGATCGCCAGGTGTCCGCTCGTCACGGCCTCACGGCGGTCGCCTGGATCTCCACGGACGCGTCCGGCACCACCAGGCCGCACACCAGCGTCGCGCCTGCCGGAAGCGGCCTCCCCATCACCTCGCGCATCACCCGGCGCGCCGGGGCGGCGTCGCACGCCTCGGTCACGTACAGGGTCATGTCGACGACATGCGACCAGTCCAGGCCACTCAGCGCCAACACGTTGCCGAGTCGCGCCATGGTGCTGCGCGTCTGTGCCTCGAGGCTCGCGCGCGGATCCTCACCCAGTGCGCCCGAGAGGCACACGCGCGGCGGCGCCTCGATGGCCGGCACCAGCAGCGCGTCGGCGGCCACCGGCGTCGCCACGCCGGTCACCGACCGGCCGGCCTGTGCCACCAGCGTCATCTCGACGCGGTAAGCGGGATTCATCAGCCCGGTCACCACCGTGGCGCGCGCCGGACGCGGCACCGGCATCCGCGCCCGATAGCGCGCGTTCATCGCCGCGAAGTCGGAGACGTCGGTGATGAACAGCCGCGCCAGCACGACGTCGGCCAGGCTCAGTCCCGCCGCGCCGAGCAGTTCGGTGGCGTTGTCGGCAATCACGTCGAACTGCGCCTCGACGGTCCCCTCGACGGGCACGCCGGTGCGGACGTCGCGGGGCACCAGGCCCGACAGGAACAGGGTGTCGCCGCATCTGATGGCGTGACTGTAGGGGTTGGGCGACGCAGGCCAGCCGGCCGGGTGGACCACCTCGCGGGCCGTGCCCGGCGCCGCCGCCACCGCCGTGACCTCGACCAGGGCGTCCGCGACCTCGGGTGGCGCGACCACTGTCGTCCGGGCCGGCGGCGCGTCGCCGAACCGGTCGGCACAGGCGCGGTTCATCGCGGCGAAATCGGCGGCATCGCGCAGTTGCACGTGCAGCGATGCCGTCCGGGCGAGCGCGCTGCCGGCGCCGCGCAGCACCTCGTCGAGCCTGTCGAGCGCGTCGGCGACCTGTCGTCCGGCGTCGGCGCCCGGCCCGCGATCACGAGCGATCACTCCCGAGACGTGCACGAGGCCGGCGGCGGAGACGACCGAGGCGAAGGGTTCCATGCGGGCGATTATGCCCGGAGGGGATGGTAAGGTGTGGCCATGACCTTACAACCCGGGCTCTACGCCCACGTCACCACCTCCGAGGGCGCGTTCACGGTCAGGCTGTTCGAGGAGGAGGCGCCCAAGACGGTCGCCAACTTCGCCGGCCTGGCCGAGGGCAGCATCGAGTGGCAGGATCCGGTGACCCGTCAACCCATCCGCAAGCCGTTCTACGACGGCCTGATCTTCCACCGGGTGATCGACGGGTTCGTGATCCAGGGCGGCTGCCCGCTGGGCAACGGCATGGGCGGACCCGGCTACAAGTTCGGCGACGAGTTCCACCCCGCACGCCGGCACAGCAAGGCCGGCATCCTGTCGATGGCCAACGCCGGCCCGGGCACCAACGGCAGCCAGTTCTTCATCACGCTCGGCCCGACCCCGCACCTCGACGACCGCCACTCGGTGTTCGGTGAGGTCATCGCCGGCATGGACGTCGTGTCGCGCATCGGCCACGTCCCGACGGGCCGCGGCGACCGCCCGGTGAAGGACGTCGTGATCGAGTCGATCAAGATCGAGCGCGTCTAGGGGACTGACGCGTGTAATGCCGCGATGTCGGGCATCGCGGCATTACGTGAGCACTTCCTTCACCCTCGCCAGCAGCCGGTCCGGCGCGAACGGCTTCTGCAGGAACGGCCGGCCGGCGTCGATGATGTCGCGCTGCACGACCGCGTGGTCGGCGTAGCCGGACATGAACAGCACGCGCATGCCGGGCCGGTGCGGCAGCACCCGCTGTGCCAGCTCGAGGCCGTTCATGCCGGGCATCACCACGTCGGTCAGGAGCAGGTCGATCGCGCCGCCGTGCTGGTCGGCCAGCAGCAGGGCCTCCTCGGCATCCTGCGCCGACAGGACCACCATCGCTTCGGCCTCGAGGACGCGCCGCACCAGGCGCAGCACCGAGGCCTCGTCTTCCACCACGAGCACCACCGCCGGGCCGGCGCGCTCGACCGGCGCCACGGCCTGGGTGCTGGTGGCATCGACCGGCGCGATGCCGGCGTCGGCGTAGCGCGGGAGCACGATCTCGACCCGCGTGCCCTCGCCCGGCGCGCTCTCGAGCGTCACGGCGCCGCCCGTCTGGCGCACCACGCCATACACGGTGGGCAGGCCGAGTCCCTGGGCCAGCGGCTTGGTCGTGAAGAAGGGATCGAAGGCACTGGCTCGCGTCGCCTCGTCCATGCCGACGCCGTTGTCCCACACCGTCACGAAGACGGCCGGTCCCGCGCGCATGTCGAGCGCCCGGGCGCGCCCCCCGTCGAGCGTGCCGACGCGCACGTCCACGCCCAGTGTGCCGCCGTCGGGCATCGCGTCGCGCGCGTTGGCCGCCAGGCTGAAGATCGCCTGCTCCACCTGTCCCGGGTCGGCGAAGACCTCCGCCGGCTCGTCGGGCACGGTGATCGACACCTTGACCTGCTCGCCCATCAGGCGCGAGAGCATCTTGGGCATCTCGCCGAGCATCATCCCGACGTCGACGATCTCCGGCTGCATGATCTGCCGGCGGCTGAAGGCGAGCAGTTGCCGGGTCAGCGACGAGGCGCGCATCGCCGCGTTGCGGATCTCGTGCAGGTCGAAGCGGCGGGCGTCGCCGTTGTCGAACTGGGTGTCGAGCAGGTCGCAGTAGCCGACGACGGCGGTGAGCAGGTTGTTGAAGTCGTGGGCGATGCCGCCAGCCAGCCGCCCCACCGTGTTGAGCCGCTGCGCCTGCCGGACCGACTCCTCGAGGCGCCGCTGGTGCGTCGCATCGCGGAAGCGCCAGAGGTGCGCCGTGAGGCTGGTGCCCGTGAGGATCGGCGAGTGGTCCCACTCGAGCGTCCGGCCGTCGATGGTCGTGAGCGTCTCGTGCGAGCTGGCGACGCGGGCGGTGCGGCGCGTGCCGAGCCGGTCTCGCAGTCCAGCCGCCTCGTCGAAGGCCGCCAGCGCCGGGGCCCAGACGTCGACCGCCGGGCGCTCGCGCAGTGCCGGGCCCTTCGAGGAGAAGAGCGCGAGCCACGCCGCGTTGACCACGGCCACGTCGCCGTCGGCGGTCTCGAGGCACGCCGCCTCCTGCAGGTGCTCGATGACGGGGACGAACGGCGAGAGGGTCGGAGGTCCGGTCCACATGGCGATCAGCTCGCGCAGGCCCAGAGGCGCGACAGGCGCGCGACCCTGGTGAGCAGGGTTTCGTGCAGCAGCACGTTGATCACGACCAGCACGGCGATGCCGCCGACGGTGCGCCCGGCGTGGGCGTACAGCCACGGACGCCAGAACGGCACCGTGCTGATGATCACCATCGTCGGCGCCATGAGCAACAGGAGCGCGAACGACCGCGCGCCCTGCCGGGTCGGCTGCGAGAACGGCAGCGACGGATTCACCAGCAGGTCGGCGGCCAGCAGCGCGTGCGAGATCAGACCGACCACCAGCCCGTGCATCAGGAGCTCGAGCGGCGGGCGCGGATAGAGCCATCCGAGCAAGGCGATCACCAGCAGGAGATAGGGCACGAGGAACCGCGCGACGACGACGTTCTTGAGCCCCACGACCAGGTCCTCGAAGGGCATCGGCGCCGCGTGGAACACCCAGGCGCCGCGCCAGGCCTCGCTGTAGACCAGGAACTGCCGCAGCATCACCGGGAAGAACAGCACGGCGTAGTACACCAGGAGCGGCTCGCGCTTCATCAGCGCCGGCCCCTCGGCCTCGGTGAAGCCGGCGAGCAGGTAGATCACGGTGAGCGGCAGGATGCCGAGCACGCCGAGCCGGAACTTCTGGTCGGTGCGGAACTGCGCGCCCGCCAGCAGCCCCACCGCGTGGTGGGCGGGCCCGAAGATCAGGACGGGCACCGGCCGGCGCGTCGCCGTGGCGCCTGGCCGGTCCACGAACATGGTCGCCAGCCTGTCGGCGTAGGCGAGCGAGAGCCGGCTCCGGACCAGCGCGCCGGCGACGACGAGCAGGGCCAGCGGCGCCGCCGCCGCGATCCAGTCCAGCGACGTCGCCCGACGCTCCGCGATCTCGATCCACGCGGCGAACCACGCCGCGGGGTTGAGGTACGCAGCGGCGGTCTTCTCGAGGCGCAGGCTGTCGAGCGCACGCGTCGAGCGCGACAACAGGAAGAACGCGCCGATGAAGAGGAACGACAGCGAGAACTGCAGGTAGCCCAGGGCACGATGCAGCCGGGCTGCGGGGATCAGCTGCACCAGAGCCAGGAACAGGAGGATCACCAGCAGCGGCACGAGCACCGCACACATGGCCGCCCCGACCACGCTGGTGACTGCGGCCGCGATCGAGCCGCCGCCGTCGCGGAACAGGTACGCCAGGGCCGGCAGCAGCGAGAACGGCGCGGCCAGCATCAGCGAGAACCCGACCACCGACGTGAGCCGCGCGACGAAGAAGGTGCGACCGTCCACCGGCCGCGGCGCGAGCTGGACGTGATCGTCGGGCGACAGCACGACGCTGGTGAAGTCGACCAGCAGGGCCAGCCCGATCGTGGTCAGCAGCAGCGTGTAGTAGATCGTGCTCGTCGCGAAGACGTTGGGCAGCACCGTGATCAGCGCGGCGCAGAACCCGCCGTACAGCAGCTGCGACAGCAGGGCGCCGCCCAGGCTTCCCGCCGCCGCCCGCGCCAGTCGGATGCCCGTCCCCTTGATGTTGCGGACGTCGGTCGTGAACGACACCCACACCAGGGCACGCCACTGCACCGCGTCGATCCCGAGCAGGCGCGCCAGGCCGGCGATCACGGCCGTCCCTCGAGCGACGAGAGCACGCCGGCCGTCGCGTCCACGGCGCTGCGGGCGCCGGTGAGCGACGCGAACGCCTGCTCCAGGGTCGTGGCGCCCGTGGCGGCGGCGATGTCGGCCGGGGTGCCGCCGGCGATGGCCCGCCCCTTGTCGATGATCACGATGCGCGGGCAGAGGCGCTCGACGATGTCGAGCAGGTGCGAGCAGAAGAGGATGGTGCGGCCCTGCAGCGCCAGTCCTCGCAGCAGTTCCTTGAACACGAGCATGGCGTTGGCGTCGAGGCCGTTGAGCGGCTCGTCGAAGATGACCACGTCGGGCGCGTGCAGCAGCGCAGCCGCGATCAGCACCTTCTGCCGCATGCCCTTCGAGAAGGTCACCATGCGCGCGCTGCGGACCGGCACCAGGTCGAACATCCGCAGCAGCTCCTCGATCCGCGGCTGCACGACGTCGGGCTCGAGGTGGTAGAGCAGCGAGATGAAGCGGAAGTACTCGTCGGGCGT
This sequence comes from Luteitalea sp. TBR-22, assembly GCF_016865485.1. Taxonomy (NCBI): domain Bacteria; kingdom Pseudomonadati; phylum Acidobacteriota; class Vicinamibacteria; order Vicinamibacterales; family Vicinamibacteraceae; genus Luteitalea; species Luteitalea sp. TBR-22. The sequence continues at coordinate 5,507,504 of NZ_AP024452.1, forward strand.
CAGGGCGTCGTAGATGGCGCCGGTCTCGGGCACGTAGCCGACGCGTCGCTTGACCTCGAGCGGGTGGGTGGCGATGTCGAAGCCCGCGACTTCGACCGTGCCGCGCTGCAGCGGCAGCAACCCGGTCAGGATCTTGACGGTCGTCGACTTGCCCGCGCCGTTGGGGCCCAGCAGGCCGAGCACCTCGCCCACGCCCGCCTCGAACGAGAGCCCCTGGACCGCCGGTGTGTCGCCGTAGGCGTGATGAAGGTCGGCGACGCGAATCACGTCACAGAGTTTATGCGGGAGTCGGGAATCGGGAGTCGGGAATCGGCAATCCGGAAGGTCGGGCCGGCGTTCGACGTTCCCTACGCCGGCTTGCCTGGCAGCGGCTGTGGCCCGAGGAACTTCGTGTCGATGGCCATGCGCTTGAGGAGCGCCTCGAACCCGGCCTTGTCGACGGCCTTCACGTACGCTTCCTCGGGGGCCACCAGCTTGTTCTTCACCAGGTCGGCCAGCGCGTCGTTGAGCGTCTGCATCCCCTGCGCCTTGCCCACCTGCATCATCGAGGCGATCTGGAAGGTCTTGCCCTCGCGAATCAGGTTGCTGATCGCGGTGTTGACGATCAGGACCTCGAGCGCCGCCACGCGACCGCCGCCGACCTTGCGGCACAGCGTCTGCGCGATGACGCCCTTGAGCGACTCGCTGAGCATCACGCGGATCTGGCTCTGGCGATCGGCAGGGAACTGGTCGATGATGCGGTCGACGGTCGACGCCGCCGTGCTCGTGTGCAGCGTGCCGAACACCAGGTGGCCGGTCTCGGCCGTCTCGATCGCGATGGCCACGGTCTCGAGGTCGCGCATCTCGCCCACCAGCACGATGTCGGGGTCCTCGCGGAGGGCCGCCCGCAGCGCGTCCTTGAACGACTCGGTGTGCGTGTGCACCTCCCGCTGGTTGATCAGGCAGCTCTTGTTGTCGTGCACGAACTCGATCGGGTCCTCGATCGTGATCACGTGGTCGTGACGGGTGCGGTTGATGTAGTCCACCATCGCGCACAGCGTCGTCGACTTGCCGGATCCGGTCGGCCCCGTGACCAGCACGAGGCCCTTGCTGAGGTGGCAGAGCTGCAGCAGTTGCGGCGACAGCCCGAGCTGCTCCGCCGTGAGGATCTGGCTGGGGATGACGCGGAACACCGCGCCCATGCCCTTCCGGTCCATGAAGATGTTGGCGCGGAAGCGCGCCAGCCCTGGGATCTCGTAGGCGAAGTCGGTGTCGTGGCGCCGCTCGAACTCGTTGCGGTTCTTCTCGGGCGTGATCGGCCCGAGCAGGCGGCGGATGTCCTCGGCGGTCAGCCGGGGCGCGGTCTCCTCCACCGGCAGCATGCGCCCGTCCTTGCGGACCATGGGCGGCACGCTCACGCTCAGGTGGAGGTCCGACGCACCCGTCTGCACCATCAGCCGGAACAGGCGGTTGATCGGGGGTTCCTGGACGACGGGAGGGGCGGCGGGGGTGGCCATCCCTGTCTCTATCGGCCGCGGCGGGCGGTCGGTTGAGCTCTGCGGCTCCGCTGGCAATTTGAAGTTTGAAATTTGAAATTCTCGCGGGCGACGGCCTTCGGCCTGTCGCCCCCGGGATCCGGCGCGCGAGCGAAGGCTGGAAGCCGAGCCGCCGAGCATTTCGAATTTCGAATTTCAAATTGCCACCACGGACCGTACACTCCGGCCCATGCGTCCCCGCGTCGCCCTCACCGCCGTGCTCCTGTCGTCGCTGGCGGGGCTCCTGCTCGCCCAGGCGCCCGCATTCGGTCCGGGCAGCCGCGTGTTGCTCGACGCGCACAACGCCTACCCGTACGAGGGCAAGTACGCCGACCGCGTGCCGCGGGCGCTGGCCACGGGCCTGCCGGTCGCCATCGAGCAGGACCTGATCTGGCGGCCCGGCGCGGGCGCCGCGGGTGGTGAAACGGTGGTCGGCCACGACGTCGACAAGGTCGCCGACGCGCCCAGCTTCGAAGCCTACTTCTTCACGCAGCTGGCGCCGACCATGGTGCGGGCCCTTCGCGAGAACCGCCGCGACCGATGGCCGCTGGTGGTGCTGAACCTGGACCTCAAGACCAACGAGCCCGAGCACCACCGGCGCATCCTCGAGGTGCTCGCGCGGCACGACGCGTGGCTGACGACGGCGCCGCGGACGTCGACGCCGGACGTCCCGGCGCCGCTGACCGTCGGTCCGATGCTCGTGCTCACGGGCGCCGACCCCGCGCAGCCGCGCACCTTCCACGACGCCGTCCCGGTCGGCGACAAGGTGCGCCTGTTCGGCGCCATCCCGGTGCCCCAGCCGGAGGGCGACGACAACCGCGCCAGGGCGTTGTCGCTCATGCGGATGACGCCGGAGCAACTGATCGCCACCCGCGCCACCAACTACCGTCGCTGGGTCAACTTCCCGTGGGCGGTCGTCGAGGCCGGTGGACAGAACCACGCGGGCGAGTGGACGGCCGCCGATCGCGCGCGACTCGACGCGCTGGTCGGGCGGGCCCACGCCAATGGGCTGTGGATCCGCTTCTACACGCTGAACGGGCACCCGGCGCCGGACGCCGACGCCCAGGGGTGGACGAAGAGTTACAACTTCGGCAGCCTGGCCGCCGCCCAGGCCCGCTGGCGCGCCGCGCGGGAGGCCAAGGTCGACTTCGTGGCCACCGACCAGTACGAGGCGTTCAGCGCCGCACTCAGGTAGGGCGCGGTCTTCCGACCGCGCCGCTGTTGGCAGCGGCGGCGTGGGGACACGCCGCCCTACCGGTGTGCTGCGGTACCTCACGGATACAAGCGCTTCACGGCCCAGGTCTCGCCGACGCGCTCGAACAACTCGCGATCGTGCAGGCGGAACTCGCCGGCCTTCCAGAACTCGATGCGCAGCGGCGTGAGGCGATAGCCGCCCCAGTTCTCCGGGCGCGGCACGTCGCCGCCGGCGAACTTCTCCTCGAACTGCTGGACGCGCGCCACGAGCGTCTCGCGCGAGTCGAGCGGCTGGCTCTGGAGCGATGCCCACGCCCCGACCTGGCTACCGCGGGGCCGCACCGCGAAGTACCCGTCCGACTCCTCCGACGACACCCGCGCCACGCTCCCTTCGAGCCGCACCTGCTCGTCGGTCCACGGCCAGTACGCGGTGATGGCGGCGTAGGGATTGGCCTCGAGTTCCTGGGCCTTGCGGCCGCCGTAGTTGGTGTGGAACACGATGCCGCGCGTGTCGATCTCGTGGACCAGGACGATGCGGCACGACGGGCGACCGTCGGGGGTACTGGTGGCGAGCGAGACGGCGATGGGATCGAAGGGCGCGTTCTGCGCCGCCCGGGTCATCGCGTCGCGGAAGCGGGCAATCGGGTCGGACATGTCCGGATCTTACCGTTCGCCCCGCCGCGCGGCGGCGTTGTCACAGTCGAGCGCGCAGGAACCGGCCTGCCACGTTACCTTTTCGACCATGACCTCGTTCATTCGTCTTCCCGCCGCGCGAGCCTGCGCTCGCGTCGTCCTCGCCACGACCGCCATCCTCCTTGCCGGTCCTGCCGCTCACGCCGACACCGTCTCGAAGAAGGTGCGGTTCGACCCCGGCGACCCCGTGGCGGTCAAGCTCGTGGCAGATGGACTCGAGGTGAGCACCGTCCGCTTCAGCGTGGAAGGTGGCGTCAACCTCAACCCGTTCACGTTCAAGGCCGGCAAGGGCCCCCAGGCCTTCCTGAAGGTGCGCAACACCGGCGACCGGTCGCTCGACTTCGGCATCGCCATCGCGCTCTACGACGAGCGGGGCGCGCTGATCGCCGCCACCGAGAGCAGCCACCTCGGGGAAGTCGATCCCGGCGAGGACACCGACGTCTCGGTGATGTTCCGTTTCGTCAAGCGGAAGGTCTATTCGGCCAAGACCGTCGAGATCGTGCTGGAGACGCTGCCGCCGAGCTGAAGCGCAAGGGACCAGCGACGAGTACGCGAGTCACAAGGACTGCAAGGGACCGGGGACCAGGCCGCGAGGGACGAGGGACAAGGTCTCGAGTCACAAGGACTGCAAGGGACCGGGGAACGGGACCGGCAAGCGACACGGGACGCGCCCCACGGACGACACGAGGCCGGCACCCTGCCCCGTGCCTCGTTCCTTGTCCCTGTCGGATCTTCTTGTCCCTCGTCCCTGTCTGACCTCCTTGTCCCTCGTCCCTTGTCTCCCTTGTGACTCGTCCCCTTGTCCCCTGTCCCTTGAACGACAACGGGCGAGTCCGGACATCTGCCGGACTCGCCCGCTGTACTCCGACGAACCAGGGAAGGGGAAGGGGCCCGTCGAGAGGTCGTGCCTAGAAGCCCAGGCGCATGCCCATCTCGAAGCGTCGTGCCTGAGCGGCCGCCGTGGCCAGGCCGAACGAGCGCGACGTGAGGACGGCGCCGTAGTTGGTGTAGTTCACCTGGTTGAACAGGTTGAACGTCTGCAGGTAGACCTCGAGGCGCACGGCGCGGTTGTCGCCGCCCATCGGGCCACCCATCATGCCGCCGCCACCAGGGCCGCCGCGCATCACCACCGGACCGCCGCCCATGCCGCCGGGACCGCTGGGCTGCCGCGCGGGACCGAACCCGCGGCTCCAGCTCAGGCGCAGATCCGTGAAGCTCTGGAAGGGCAGGCGCGCGCTGTTGCGGGAACCGGGCCGTTCGTTGATCACGCCGTCCTGGTTGGTGTCCAGGCCGGTCGTGATGTTGTAGGGGCGCCCGGTGTTGCCGCGCCAGTTCAGGCCCACCCGCAGGCCCCACGCCACCTCGGTATTGAAGAAGCTGAAGAAGCGGTGGCGGATGTCGTCTGAGGCCGGTCCCCACTCCGCGTCCAGATTCGACGAGTCCACCGGCAGGCTCAGCGGGTTGTCGGTGAAGTTCTCCCGCTTGGCGAGCGTGTAACCGAAGACCCCGAACAGGCGCTTGGGCTGGTAGTTGAAGTTGAAGTTGACGTCCAGCCCGCGGCTGTCGGCCTCGCCGGTCGTCTCGAGCAGCGTGATGTTGCCGAGGGTCGGATCGGGGCGCACGCCGTTGATCGGCGCGTTGAGGTTGCGCGAGCGGAACTGGTTCCAGCCGTGCTGGTCGAAGTAGTTGGTGCGGAGGCGCAGCCACGAGAACACCGACTGCTCGACGCCCACCGAGTAGCGCCGGACGGTCGGCATCGACAGCTCGTCGGCCATGCGCACGATCGACGCCGGGGTGACGACCACGGAGCCGCCGGCGTACGGGTCGGGATAGCCCGGGTTGCGGATGATCGTGTCGAACTGGCGCGTGCCGTCCTGGCGCAGCGCGTTCTCGTAGGTGCTGGTCTCGTACCAGTCGTAGAAGATGCCGACGCCGGCGCGAACGGTCGTCCGGTTGCTCTTGAAGGGCGACCACGTGAGCCCGGCGCGCGGCGCGACGTTGTTCTTGTCGTCGACCAGCGACTGCGCCTCGTAGCGGGCGCCGAACGAGAGCAGCAGGTTCTTCTTGAAGCGGTAGTCGTCCTGCACGAACACGCCGAGCTCGGTGTTGTCGTACTCCACGTACGGGTTGCCCTGCCGGATCGTGTAGTTGTTGGGCCGCCCCTGCTCGAACGACAGCATCGTCGGGAAGGTGAACGTGCCGTTCCAGTTGCGCAGCTCGTCGCCGATGTAGTTGCCCGTCTCCAGCTCGATGCCGGTGCGCACGCTGTGCTTCTTGCCGACCGGGATGTCGAGGTTGTCGGCCACGCGCATCTGCCAGAACTTCCGGCCACCCGAGATCTGGGCGCCGCCATCGGTGAAGGCGTCCTGCACGCGGATGGTGGTGGCGTCGCTCACCGAGATCGAGTCGGATTCCTGCCACGAGTACTGCACGCGGATCTCGTTGAGGTACTTCTTGCGGAACGAACCGACGTCCGACACCCGGATGGTGTTGGTGAAGCCCTCGCGGGCGTAGCCGCGCGTCTCGAGGTCGAAGTTGCCGATCCCGAGGTTCTCCGCGCTGTTGGTGTCGCGGTCGAAGGAGAACCGCAGCGTGTGCGTCTTGGTGAGCACGTGCTCGACGTTGAAGTCGATGTTGAGGCGATCGGAGGGCTGGTTGACCAGGCCGTTGAACGTCCCGGACGGCGTCGCCGCGACGATCGTCTGGACGTCGTACTCGTTGTTGCTGCGCACGTTCAGCGAGAACCCGGTGCGGCCCTTGACGAGCGGGCCGTCCATCGACCAGCCGTACCGGTACGTCTGCCCCTGGCCCTTGACGGGGGTGCAGTCAGGCGAGGCGAAGCGATCGCAGGAGAAGTAGTTGGCCGAGTCCAGCTGGTTGTCGCGGAAGCCGAACGTCATGTTGTTGCGGATCGGCCCGTTGCCCGGCCTGGTGATGATGTCGACGCGCGGGAAGCCGGCGTTGTGGTTCTCGGCGGCGAACGGATCGAAGCGGAAGCGGATCTCGCGGATCTGCGACTTGGGCGGCAGCTGCCCGCCCTCGAAGCCGTTGACGCGGATGCGCGCGCCCGGGCCCGCCAGCTGCTCGAGCTGCTGCTGCATCTCGTCGGGGTCGTCGGCCAGCGCCTCGATCTGCGACGCGCTGAGCGCCGTCGAGAACGACTCGGTCACCGCCCGATCGGACGTGTCCTGCTCGACGTCGACCTGCTCGACGAAGCCGGCGATCTCGAGGGTGATGTCCTGCTTCGTGTTGCGGCCGGCACGCACCTGCAGCTCGAGCGGCGCATTGGCCTCGAACCCGGGGAACTCGGCGACGACCAGGTACTTCCCCGGCACGAGGGCCTGGAACGTGTACGTGCCCTTGTCGTCGGCCAGCTGCTGCTCCACCGTCCCATCGGGCCGGGTGAGGCTCACGTTGGCCGCGGCGATGGCCGCGCCCGTCGTGTCGTAGACGGTGACCGTCATCGAGCCCGGGCGCTCCTGAGCGACGGCCGCAGACGTGAACCCGGCGGCGAGCAGCAGCGCCGCCAGGATCGAACGGAGGGTGGTCATGTCAGTTGCTCGACTTCTTCTGGAACTGCTCCGCCTTCAGCGGGACGTTCAGCTTGTATTTCTCGATGGTCCACTCCTCCTGCACCTTCCCCTCGAGCTGACGGGTGATCTTGTGCGGGAGCATGACCCCATCGACCTTCTTGTAGTCGCTGTAGAAGACGTTGGCCTCGACGAGGGGCGGCGGCGGCTCGGCCTCGAACTTCTTCCGCATCTCCTCGAAGTAGGCGCGACGCTCCTCGTCGTTCTTGAACTGGGGCGGCTGCGTCATCTGCCGCATGCGGGGCTGCCGCATCATGTAGCTCAGCATCAGAGGGCGATGCTCGGCCTGATCGATGAACAGGCGAGCCCGGAAGTTGTCGGGCCCCGTGACGTCGATCACGTCGGCCACGCCATTGGGGGCCTCGGCCTCCGCCACGTGCGTGAAGGTGAGCCCCGACAGCATCGGCGACGTCGGCATGATGCCGAGCAGCGTCCGGTACAGTTCCGCCTTGATCGGCACCGCCGGGTCCTGCCGCTGGCCGCCGGGCCCGCCAGGACCACCAGCCGCGGGCGCGCCCGGTGCCCCACCGGGGCCACCCGGGCCACCGGGGCCACCCGGGCCACCGGGGCCGCCGGGACCACCCATGCGCATCATGAAACCGCCGCCCCCGCCCATGCCGGTCATGTCGCGGAAGGCCTCGGTCCCCTTGATCGTCTGGCTCATGCTCGGGCCGGCCATGCCGTCAGGGCGCATGAACTGCTGGGTGACCTGGAACGCGTCCGGGAGCATCCCCGCGATCTCGAGGCCGCCGGTCATCTCGCGCTCGCCCATCACGCGCCGGTATTCCCCCTCGGCCGTGAACGTCGTCAGCTTGGCCAGCTTGTCGCCGCCCTGCGCCTTGCCGACTGCCTTGAGCACTTCCTGGGCCTTGGCCGGGTCGCCCTTGCCGGCCGGAGCCGGCTGCGCCTCGGCGGCCGGGGCCGCCGGGGCCTGCGCCAGGCCCACGCTCGCCATGCCCAGGCTCACCAGCGCGGCCATCGCCGTCGTCGTGATGAATTTCGTCTGCATCTCTGTGCCCTCGTCCTCTCGGACTCCTGCGTCCCTGACAGCCGCGGGGAGCGCAGGCGCCACCGCGAACCAGCCCCTTCCCTTGGGCTCGCTTCCATTGGACGATCCCGGGAGGCCCGGAGTGGTTAAGGGCCAGCTAAAAGATTGTTAAGGATGAAAAATGTCGAAATCGCGGTGGTCGGCGCCGGCGCGGCAGGCCTGATGGCGGCGATCGCGGCGGCCCGGGTGGCCCCGGGGGCGCGCGTCTGTGCCCTCGACGGCGCGGCGCGCCTCGGCGCCAAGATCCTGATCGCCGGCGGCGGGCGCTGCAACGTCACGCACCGGCAGGTCGAGGCGCGTGACTTCAACGGGTCCACGCCGGCCGCCATCCGTCGCATCCTGCGCGGCTTCGACGTCGGCGCCACGCGCGCCTTCTTCGAGGCCGAGGGCGTGATGCTGAAGGAAGAGCCGACGGGCAAGCTCTTCCCCGTGTCCGACAGGGCGCGTGACGTGCTCGACGCCCTGCTCGCCGCGGCCCGGCGGGCCGGCGTCGCGCTCGCGCATCCCTGCCGCGTCGCCGCCATCACCCCCGACGACGAGGGCTTCGTCGTGCGCCACTCGGGCGCGTCCGGCGGCGCAGCCGCCGAGGGCGCGATGCGTGCCGCGACCGTCATCCTGGCCACCGGCGGCCGCAGCGTGCCGAAGACCGGCTCGGACGGCAGCGGCTACGCCCTGGCGACCAGCCTGGGGCTGCCCCTCACGCCGCGCCTCTTCCCGGCGCTCGTGCCGCTCCTGCTCCCGGACGGCCATCTCATCCGCAGCCTTTCGGGTCTGACCACCGACGCGCGGCTGACGGTGGTGTCGGGCACCGGCCGCCACCTGCGAGTGGTCGAGGGCAGCGTGCTCTGCACACACACCGGCCTGTCGGGGCCGGCCGTGCTGGACGTGAGCCGGCACTGGCAGGCCGCCGTCCAGGACGACCCCGGGGCCGGCCTCCTCCTCGGCTGGATCCCGGGCGTTGGACCGGAAGCCTTCGATCGCCGATTACGCGACCATGGCCCGAAGCCGGTGCGTCGGGCACTCGCCCCGCTCCCCGAGCGGTTGGCCGAGGCGGTCTGTCACCTCGCCGAGGTCTCGCCCGATCAATCCGGGGCGACGCTCGACCGGGAATCGCGACGACGGTTGGTCGCCGCCGCGACCGCGTGGCGCGTGCCGGTGACGGGCACGCGGGGGTTCGAAGTGGCCGAGGTGACGGCCGGCGGCGTGCCCCTGGCGGCCCTCACGCCAGGACTCGAAGCACGAATGCGCCCCGGCGTGTTCGTGTGTGGGGAACTCTGCGACGTGGACGGACGTATCGGCGGATTCAACTTCCAGTGGGCATGGGCCAGCGGGACGGCGGCGGGTGTGGCAGCGGCGAGCCGGATCGTGCCCGCGAGCACACCTGTGTCAGGATGAGCGCACCAATGCCGAGGATCACCGCGACGGGAGGCGTGCTGGCGGCCATCCTGGCGCTGGTGCTGGCCTTGCCGGCTCGGCCGGCGGCCCGGGCGCAAGCGGCGCCGCTTCTCTGGCTCGGCCAGCAGGGCACCCATCGTGTGGCGCTGTTCGGGACCATCCATGTGCCCGACGCGCGGGTGCTGGCCCTGCCCCCGGCGGTCAAGGCCGCGTTCGACCGCGCCGACCGGGTCGTGACCGAGATCCCCTTGAGTGCGCAGTCGCAGGCCCAGATGGCGACCGCGCTGCTGCTGCCTCCGGATCAACGATTGCGTGCGATCATCGGTGAGGCGCGCTTTGCCCGACTGCATGCGCGCGTGCGCGCGGTCCTGGCATCGAAGGCCCCGGAGATCGCGCCCCTGGTCGGCGGCATGCTCGATCGCCTGAAGCCCTGGGCGGCGATGGCGCAGTTGGCGACCCTCGACTACCTGCCGGACCTGCTCGCGGGACGGACGTCGCTGGATGCGACCCTGTACGCCGACGCGGAGAAGGCGGGCAAGGCGGTCGGCGGCCTGGAGACCGTGGCCGAGCAGGCCGGGACGTTCGACGCCTTCACGCCCGAGGAACAGGGGCGGCTGCTCGACGAGGCGCTGCACGAACTCGAGACGCCCGGGCAGTCGGCAACGGGCGCACAGTTGGTGGAGTGGTACCTCGCCGGCGATGCGGAGAAGCTGGCGACGGCCCTGGCCGGGACGCCGGACGACGAAGCCCTCGCCAAGAAGTTCGAGACCGAGGTGCTGGTCAAGCGCAATCACCGCATGGCATCCCGGGTGGACGCCCTGCGGCGGGAGGCGCCCGCCGAGACGCTGTTCGTGGCGGTCGGCGCCCTTCACCTGGTCGGCCCCGAGAACCTGCCGCAGTTGCTGCAGGTCGGGGGGTACGCAATCAGCCGGGTCCAGCCGTGAGCGGGCCCGGGGAAACGAAGATGGCATGCGTGTGAGTTCCCTGTTGTTGGCCGTGCTGGTGGCCGCTGGCTGCGCCGGTCCCTCCGCGTCGCGGGCCCAGAGCCCTGCGGCCGCGGCGCCGGCCGCCCCCGAGGTGCTGGCTCTCGTCAACGGCGCGCCGATCACCGAGGCCGACCTGCGCAAGGTCGCGGGCCTCGAGCTCGCGCGTCTCGAAGAGCAGCTCTACCAGATGCGGAAGGACCAGCTCGACGGCCTCATCGCGCTGCGGCTGTTCGAGGCCGAGGCCAGGCGGCGCGGCGTCACGCCGCAGCAGTTCGAGGAGACCGAGGTCGCCGCCAAGGCGGGCGTCGTCACCGAGCCCGAGATCGACGCGTTCATCGAGGCCAACCGGGCGCGCATCCGTGGCGACGTGGTGCAGTTGCGGCCGCAGATCCGCCAGTTCCTGCAGGACCAGAAACGCCAGCAGCGTCGCGCCGCGGTCGTCGAGGGCCTGCGGACCGCGGCCACCGTGGACGTGCGCCTCGCCCCGCCGGCGCCGTTCCGCGCCGAGGTCGACATCGCCGGCGCCCCGGTGCGCGGCGACGTCGCCGCGCCGGTGACGATCATCGAGTACTCCGACTTCCACTGCCCGTTCTGCCGGCGCGTGCAGCCGACGCTCACGGCGCTGCTCGAGAAGTACAAGGGCAAGGTGCGCCTCGTGTACAAGCACCTGCCGCTCGATCAACTGCACCCCAACGCGCGGCGGGTGTCGGAAGCCTCGTACTGCGCGGCCAGGCAGGAAAAGTTCTGGGCGTTCCACGACGCGGTCTACGCCGACGCCAGCAGCGACGCGAGCGAGGCCACCCTGGCGCGGTACGCCACCGCGGCCGGCCTCGACGCGGCAGCCTTCAACGCCTGCCTGGCCGGGCCCGAGGCGCGCGAGGCGGTGGCCCGCGACCTGGCGCAGGGCGAGGCACTGGGCCTGAGCAGCACGCCCGGATTCTTCGTGAACGGGCGTGAGGTGCGGGGCGCGCAGCCGATCGAGGCGTTCACCGCGATCATCGACGAGGAACTGAGCGGCGCCCGCCGCTGAGACGGTCCGTGCCCCCAGCCCCCCTTCCCGAGAACGAGCAGGCGCGCCTCGAGGCGCTGCGCCGGTACGGCGTGCTGGACACGGCGCCAGAGGAGACCTTCGATCGCTTCACGCGGTTGGCCTCCTCGATCCTCGGCACGCCCATCGCGCTGATCTCGTTGATCGACGAGTCGCGCCAGTGGTTCAAGTCGGAACTGGGCCTCGGCGTTCGTCACACGCCGCGCGACCAGGCCTTCTGTGCCCACACCATCCTCGGCGACGACGTGCTGGTAGTGCCCGACGCGACGGCCGACGAGCGGTTCGCGGCCAACCCCCTGGTCACCGGGTCGCCGGACATCCGCTTCTACGCGGGGGCGCCGCTGACCACGCCCGACGGCTACCGGCTCGGCACGCTCTGCGTCATCGACCGCAAGGCCCACGTCGACGGCCTGACGCCCTACCAGCAGCAGCAACTGCGCGATCTCGCGGCCCTCGTCGTCGACCAGTTGGAGTTGCGTCGCAGTACCGCGGAACTCGAGGCGAACAGAAAGCAGCTCGAGCTCGCGTCGATGGCGACGCGGGCCAGCCTCGACGCGATCCTGATCACCAGGGCCGAGCCGATCGACGGCCCGGACGGCCCCGAGGTGATCTTCTGCAACGAGGCGTTCACCAAGATCACCGGGTTCGCGCCCGAGGACATCCTGGGCAAGACGCCGCGTATCCTGCAGGGTCCGGGCAGCGACCGCGGGGCGCTCGATCGCATCAAGGCCAGCCTGCAGCGCTGGGAACCGGTGCGCGAGGAAGTGCTGAACTACCGGAAGGACGGCACGACGTTCTGGAGCGAGCTGAACATCGTGCCGGTCGCCGACCCGACCGGCTGGTACACGCATTGGGTCTCGGTGCAGCGCGACACCAGCGAGCGGCACCGGCAGCTCGAGGAACTGCAGGAGAGCGAGCAGCGCTATCGCCTGCTGTTCCAGGACAACCCGCAGCCGATGTGGGTCTACGACCAGGAAACGCTGGCCTTCCTCGACGTCAACGCCGCGGCCGAGGTCATGTACGGCTACTCGCACGACGAGTTCCTGGCCAGGACCATCCTCGACATCCGCCCGAGCGAGGACGTCGAGAAGGTCCGCGCCTCGATCGCTTCGGCGCCGCAGGCGGTCTTCCGCAGCGGCCCGTGGCGACACCTCCGCAAGGACGGCTCGCTGCTCTTCGTGCGCCTGTCGTCGTACCCGACCATCTACCAGGGCCGCCACGCGCGCCTGGTGCTGGCCACCGACGTCAGCGCCGAGAAGCAGCTCGAGGAGCAGCTGGTGCAGGCGCAGAAGATGGAAGCCATCGGCCAGTTGGCCGGCGGCGTCGCGCACGACTTCAACAACCTGCTGACCGTGATCAACGGCTACGCGCAGCTGCTCATGTCGCGCCTGCACGATGCCGACCCGCTGCGCGTCGACGCGGGGCACATCCTGCAGGCCGGCGAGCGCGCCGCGACGCTCACGCAGCAGTTGCTGGCCTTCAGCCGCCGGCAGGTCCTGCAGCCGCGGGCGCTCGACGTCGGCGCGATCATCGACAACCTGCGTCCCATGCTCGGCCGCCTCCTCCGCGAGGACATCGAGGTGCGCACGACACTGCCCTCCTCGCTGCCGCCGGTGATGGTCGACCCGGTCCAGCTCGAGCAGGTGCTCCTCAACCTCGCGATCAACGGCTCGGATGCGATGCCCGAAGGCGGCACGCTGGCCATCGAGGCCGGCGAGGCGTTCGTGGACGCCGAGACCGCGGAACGCGACGGCATCCCCGAGGGGCTGTACGTCACCGTGTCGGTGGCCGACAGCGGCGTCGGCATGGATCCGGAGACCCGGGGGCGGATCTTCGAGCCGTTCTTCACGACCAAGTCCAAGGGGCGCGGGTCGGGCCTCGGGCTTCCGGTCGCGTACGGGATCGTCAAGCAGAGCGGCGGCAACATCGTGGTGCACACCAGCGAAGGCCAGGGCTCCACCTTCACGGTGTACCTGCCATTGGCCGACGAACGGCCGGCCGAGGAGCGGGGGGCCCCGCCGGCCAGCGTCTCCGACCTGTCAGGGCACGAGACCGTGCTCGTCGTCGAGGATCACGAGGCGGTGCGCCGGCTGGCCGCCGACGTGCTGCGCGCGCACGGCTACCACGTGCTCGTGGCCGAGCACGGCATGGAGGCCATCGCGCTGGTCGAGGCGCGGGGCGGCCACATCGACCTGCTGCTGACCGACGTCATCATGCCGCGGATGAGCGGGCGCGACGTGGCGACGGCCCTGCAGAAGCTCGTGCCCGGGATCGGCGTGCTGTTCATGAGCGGCTACACGCAGACCGCCATCGTCCAGAACGGCGCGCTGGAGACAGGGCTGCAGTTCCTCGCCAAGCCCTTCACGCCGGGCGAACTGCTGGCGCGCGTCCGCGAGGTGCTGTCGGCACGCACGCCGTCACCGGCGGCAGTCGAGCGTCCGGCGCCCGCCCCGCCCGCCGTCGCGCCGGGCCCCCGGCGCATCGTCGTGGCCGACGACGAGCCCGGCCTGCGCCTGCTGCTGGCGGCGACGCTGAACGGCGCCGGGTACGAGGTGCTGCAGGCCACCAACGGCCTCGAGGCGGTGCGTCTGTGCGCGGGCGGCCGCGTCGACCTGCTGCTGACCGACCTGGTGATGCCCGATCAGGAAGGACTCGAGACGATCCGCCGGATGCGGCAGGAACGCCCGGAGATCCCGGTCGTGGCGATGTCGGGGGCGTTCGACGGCGGGTTCCTCGAGGTGGCGCGCGCCATGGGCGCGGCGGCCGTGATCCAGAAGCCGTTCACGCCCGACCAGGTGATCAAGGTGGTCGGTCGGGTGCTCGACGAGCGCGGCGCAACGACCCCGCGCTGAGCCGGCGGGCGGACGACGCCATCGGCTTGCGGCTTACGGCACAGAGCGCAGGGCTCAGGGCTCAGGGCTCAGGGCTCAGGGCTCAGACGGCGTGCCAGTGCCGCGACCGGGCCGCCGACTCCCGACTCCCGACTCCCGACTCCCGACTCCCGACTGCGGACCTTCAGTCCCCGAGCAGTTCGCCGAGCCCGTGCAGGTCCTCGACACGGTCGGCGATCACCTTCATGGCCATCAGCAGCGGCACGCCGAGCACGACGCCCATCGTGCCCCAGAGCCAGCCCCAGAACAGCAGGCCGACGAACATCGCGACCGGGTTCATGCGCGCCGATCGGCTCATGAGCATCGGCGTGAGCAGGAAGCCCTCGAGCGAGGTGATCACCAACTGGATGCCACCCACCAGCAGGGCCGAGCCGACGTTGCCGAAGTGCGCGAACGCCATGGCGCTGGCCCCGCCGGCCACCAGCGTCGGGCCGACGTAGGGCACGACGTTGGCCACCCCCGCGAGCAGCCCCCACACCGCCGCGTTCGGCATGCCCACCGCGAGGTAGGCCAGCCACGTCGCGGTGCCGACGATGACGCTCACGAAGACCAGCGTGCGGAGGTAGACGCCGATCTGGTCCTTGATCTCGTCGAGGATCTGCACGGTGATCTTCTTGCGCGTCAGCGATGGCCCCGTGAGCTTGACGAACTTCCGCTTGTAGAGGTCGCCGGCCGACAGCAGGAAGAACACCAGGAACAGCACCAGCAGCACCTGCGCGGCGAGCGCCGTGCCCGTGAAGACGTAGTCCTGCACGCGCGCCGGCGGCTCGACGACGCGCACCGGTTGCGCACCGCTGCGATCGCGCGGCGTCGCCGTCGCGGCGGTGGTGAGCTCCTGCGCCGCCTCCTGGATGTTGGCCACGGCGCTGTCACGATCGACGGCGCTGCGCACCATCGCCTGCCGGACGCGACGCGCGACCTGCGGCAGCTCGTTGGCCAGGTCCGCGGCCGGCGCCGACAGCTGGTAGCCGATCCCGCCGATGGTGGCCAGGAGTAGACCGAGCACGATGGTCGCGCCGAGCGCGCGAGGCAGGCGTGCCCGCCGGAGCGCCTCGACCAGCGGGGAGAGCACCAGGCTGATCACCACCCCGACCAGCAACGGCACGAAGAGGGATTGCGCGGCGTACAGTCCCCACGTCGCCGCGATGACGGCGAGCACCGACAGCGCCACGCTCCGGCCACTGGCCGGGAACGACACGGTGGGGATGTGCTCTTCCCGCGCCACGTCCGCGCTGCCGGACGGAGGCTTCTCGACGACGGGTTCATCCAGGGCCATGGCGCAGGGATGAGCAAGAGCAGGGCCAACCCGAGGTCGAGGATGCGGGGCTCGGGTCCCGAGGCTCGGGCGGATCAGGAGGCCGGAGTGGACACGCGCCGCGCACGGGCGCGGACGGCGTACCAGGCGGTGGCAGCGGCCAGCAGACCGACTTCCACCAGCAGCTCGGCCCGCGTCGCCTGCGCCAACAGGGCGACGCAGAACGCTGCGCCGATCGCCAGCACGACCGTCGGCACGTGGAGCGGCCGCGACTCGCTGTCGACCTCTTCGCCGGCATCGACGACGCGCACGCCGCGCCACTGCAGCGTGATCGCGGTGACGCAGGCCAGCAGGTAGCCCGATACCACGGCGACGCTGGCAAAGCCGGCGAGGGCGTCGAACGTACCCGACGAGGCGACGACGAAGAGCGCGATCGCCTGCGCGACGATGGCCGGGTGGGGCGTGCGGAACTGCGGGTGCACCCGCGCCAGCCACGCCGGCAGCAGGCCACGCTGCGCGACGGCATACAGGATGCGCGGGGTGGACATCACCGCCGCGCTCGCGAAGCCGGCCATCGAGACGACCGTCCCGACCAGCAGCAGCCAGCGTCCGCGCGGTCCCATCAGCGCGCCGGCCGCCGCGGCCAGCGTCGCGTCGGGGGTCGTCGGCAGCGCCTCGCCCAGCCCGACGCGTGCCGCCAGGTGGACGGCCACGTAGAGGGACGTCACGAGCGCCAGCCCGAGGAGGAGGGCGATCGGGATCGTGCGCGTCGGGCGTCGGACCTCGCCGCAGAGGCCCATCACGCTCTCCGATCCGGAGAACGCGAAGATGAGGACCAGCGTCGCGCGGCCGATGGCGGTCGGTTCCGGCAGCGGCCCGAGACGCCACATGCCCGTCCCGCCGACCCACGCCGCGGCGCCGACCAGGGCCAGCAGGGGCAGCAGCTTGGCCACGGTCATCATCTCGACGACGTGGGTGCCGTGCCGCACGCTCCGCACGTTCACCCACGCCAGCGTCCCGAGGATGGCGGCGAGCACCAGCGCCTGCGCGCCGCGCGAGGCCAGTGCCGGCGCCACCACGGCGATGGCCGCCGTCAGCCCGGCGAGCACCGCCGCGCCGGCGAGGGTGTCGCTGAGCCAGTTGAGTGCGCCGCCGAGGAACCCCACCAGCGGGCCGAACGCCGCATCCGCGTAGGCGGCGACGCCGCCGGCGCGTGGCACGCGGCTGCCCGCCACGGCATAGGCCAGCAGGATGCAGAGCATGGCGAGCGCGCAGGCGAAATAGGCGTGCACGGCCGACGCACCGAGCATCTGCGCGACCAGCGCCGGCATCGCGAAGATGCCGCCGCCGACCGTCATGTTGAACAGGCTCGCGGTCAGCCCGCGGACGGTGATCGTGCGCGCCAGGGTGGTCACCGGGCGCATGCCCCGGTCACACACGCAACAGGACGCCGGCCGCCGGTCGCCCCGTGGCCGTGGTCAGCGCCCGCGCGTACAGCGCCACCTGACGGCGATACGCGTCCAGACTCACCTCGTCGAGTTCGGCGTCGGTCTTGAAGTCCACCACGGTCCATCCGTCGGCATCCTCGAACGCGAGATCGAGCTGGCCCTCGATCCACGTGCCATCCTGCAGGCGCAGCGTCACCGGCGCCTCGCGCCGGCACTGCCCGCGCGCCTCCGCCAGCGCCGCGGCGCGCAGCAACGGGTGCTGCAGGGTACCCCGGATCGCGGCCACCACCGCCGCCTGATCGACGTCGGTCGCGTCGAGGACGCGGGCCTTGAAGGCGACGTGCGCGGCGACCGCCTGCTCGGTCGCCTCGAGCGCCACCTCCGCGAGCACCTCGTGCACCAGGGCGCCGAAGGCCCGCCCGCCGGCGCGGCGGGCCGCGCCGTCCACCCGCTCCACCCGGACGTCGTCGGCCGCGACGACCGCCTCGCGCGCCGCGTCGGTGACGCGCTGGACGCGCAGGTGCGGCACCGCCCCCGACGCGAGGCGCGCCTCGTGGAGCTGCGTCCAGCGGGCGACCTCCTCGAGACCTTCCTGCACACGAGAGGCGGGGGCGCTCTTCTCGATGAGGAGACGCTGCCGCTCGCCGAACGAGAGCTCCACGCCGAGGCCGAGCACCGCCGGATCCCACCACGTGACGTCGAAGGGCGCGCTCGCGTCGCCAAGGGTGTAGCGGCCCGGGCGGATCGGCGTCGCGTACGCAGCGGCTTCCTCATCGGGGCGCTCGAGCACGGTGTCGCGGTCGAACGGCGGACACCCCACCGCCGCCTCCGGCGCCGGCCACGGACGATCCGGGTACAGGGCCGCGTTCATCACGCCGATCCACTTCTCGCCCTGCTTGGCGTTGGGGTACGGCTCGTCGCCGACGCCCGGCACCACGAGCAGGTCGCGAGCCCGCGTGGCGGCGACGTAGGCCAGCCGGTGCCCCTCGGCGCGGTCGCGGGCGATCTCCTCGTCGCGCAGTTCCAGGAGTTCGAGCGGCGTGCACCCGGCCAGGACCTGCGCGCACAGGCCCCGGGCGGCAACGAGGGCCCGCGAGGGCCGGTCCGAGGCGAGCCGGCAGGTCGGGTCGGCGAGGATGACGACAGGAAACTCGAGGCCCTTGGCCTTGTGCACGGTCATCAGGCGCACGCCGTCGGTGCCTTCCTCGAGGATCGGGCTCTCGGCCGCCTCGGTGTGCGTCTCGTCGAGGAACCGCTGGACGAACCCGCGGAAGGACGCCCCGTCGGTCGCTTCGTACTGCCGCGCCAGTTCCACGACGTGCAGCACGTTGGCGAGGGCCTGCTCGCCACCGGGGCGCAACGCGAGTGCGGCGTGCGCGCGCGTCGCGCGCAGCAGGGCCTGCACCGTGTCCTGCACGGGAACGCGGTTGCGATGGCGGTGCAGGTCGCGCAGCAGGCGCAGCGCATCCTCGATGGCCTCGTCGTCGGCCGGGTCGCGCTCGCCACGCCCGGCAGCCTCGGGGACGCCGATGGGCCAGAGGCGGCCGCCGTGCGCCTCGCGGTACGCGAGCAGCAGGTGATCGGCGAAGGCGAAGAAGCCACCGCGCAGCGTCGCGTGCACCGAGAGCTCGTCGTCGGGCCACTCGATGGCACAGAGCGCGACGCGCAGGGCGTCGACCTCCTCGCGCGCATGGAAGCTGCGACCGCCGACCAGCAGGTGCGGCACGTGCCTGGCCTCGAGCGCGGCCACGTACGGCCGCGTCACGTCCTCGCCCCAGCTCGTGAAGCGCCGGAACAGGATCGCCACGTGCCTGGCCTGGATCGGCACCCGCGTCTCGCGCCCGCCGGGGGCGCGTTCCGACACGGTCCAGCCGCTCTCGTGCACCAGCCAGTGCACGAAGGCGCCGGTCGCGTCGGGCAGCGACGCCTCGATGGCCTCGTAGCTGACGAACCTCGACTTGTAGGGCCTCGGGACGGGCAGGGCCACGAGGGCAGGCTGCGTCGCGACGTCGGTGCGCACCGGTTCGAGCGCCACGTACGATGCCTGCGCCGACGAGGCATCGCCGTCCATCACCGGCGCGAACACGTGGTTGATGGCGCGCTGCAGCGAGGGCACGCTCCGGAAGCACGTGCGCAGCTGGCACGACAACGCCCCGACGGCCTCGAGCTGACGCTTGACCTGCCAGTACGTCTCCACGTCGGCGCGACGGAACCGGTAGATCGCCTGCTTGGGATCGCCGACGATGAACAGCTTGCCGGGCACCGGCCGCACCCGGGTCCACGAGGACTCGGCCGGGTCGTCGGCGGCGAGCAGCAGCAGGATCTCGGCCTGGATCGGGTCGGTGTCCTGGAACTCGTCGACGAACAGCCGCCGATAGCGGGCCTGGAAGTCCTCGCGCACCGCGCGGTCGTCGCGCAGCAGGTCGCGCACCCGCACCAGCAGGTCGGTGAAGTCGAGGGCGCCGCGCGCCTGCTTGGCCGCGTCGTAGCGCTCGAGGCACGGTTGCAGTTCCCGCTGCAGGCACGCCGCCAGGTCGGCCTCGAGTGTCGCCATGGTCTGCTGCAGGAGCGCCTTGAGGTCGGCGTGTCGGGCCCTGACCTCGGCGCGCGGAACACCGACGGCGTACGTGCTGCCGTACCCGGTGCGACACCTCGTGAACGCCTTGTCGCGCGACAGGGGGCCGAGCAGCGCCTCGAGGCCGTCGAGCACCTCCTCGCCGGCCGCTCCTGCCGGAATGGGCCCCGGATGCAGGCGCGCGAAGCGTCGGATGGGCGCCGTGTCGGCGAACAGGTTGTCGGCGCCGCTGCCCCTGGCGCTGAGGGCGGCGAAGGCGTGGATCGCCTGCAGGGCATCGGTGAGGAGCGCGCGCCTGTCGATCGGGTCGCGACGCCACGGCGCGGCGAAGTCGCGCCACTCCGCGAGCGACTGCACGGCTCGGCGCAGCGCCGCACGCGGTCCGGCCTCGCCCTCGTCATCGTCGCGGTAGGCGCGCCGCAGCACCCGGCGGACGCCCTCCGGAGGCGCCTCGAGGATCTCGCGCAGCCACTCGTCCACCACTCCGTCGAGGATCTGGGCAGCGACCGGTTCGAGCAGCACCTCGAAGCGCGGATCGACGTCGGCCTCGACGGGGCGCTCGCGCAACAGGTCGGCGCAGAATCCGTGGATGGTGCTGACGTGCGCGTCCTCGAGGTGGGCCAGCGCGTCCTCGAGCCGCTGGCGCGCCTCGCCCTCGCGGATCGCGCGGGCGTGCTCGATTTCCTCCCGCAGGCGCAGCTTCAGCTCGCCGGCGGCCTTCTCGGTGAACGTCACGGCGACGATCTCGCCGATCCGCGCCCGCCCCTCGGCAAGCGTGTTGACCATGCGCGCCACCAGCTCGGTGGTCTTGCCGGTCCCGGCCGCCGCCTCCACGACCAGCGTGCTGTCGAGCGCCGTGCGGATGCAGTCG
The DNA here is from genome assembly GCF_016865485.1 of Luteitalea sp. TBR-22. Taxonomy (NCBI): domain Bacteria; kingdom Pseudomonadati; phylum Acidobacteriota; class Vicinamibacteria; order Vicinamibacterales; family Vicinamibacteraceae; genus Luteitalea; species Luteitalea sp. TBR-22. Next base: position 5,528,012 of record NZ_AP024452.1, read on the forward strand.
CGGTCGGCCTGGTCGACCAGCGGTGGACGCGTTCCGTTCATTTCATCCTCCGGAGCAACGTGAGCTCCTCGAGGGCCCGGCGATCCTTCGTGCGGGGCACCTGCTGCGCGTCCGGCCCGCACACGGCGCGGAAGTCGCACCAGGTGCAGGCCTCCTCGGCAGGCGCGGCGGGCAGGCGACCGTCCTGGATGGCGTGATCGATGATGGCGAGCACCTCGAGGCCGGCGCGGCGCGTCGCCTCGCCGGTGGCGCCGCCGATCGCCCACGGGTGCACCTCGAACCCGCCATCCTCGGTGCAGTAGTAGAGCCGCGAGTCGGTGACCCGCCCGCCGAACGCCGCCTCGACGGCCATCGCGTAGAGGACGGGCTGGAGCGTGCGCCCGCCGTTGACGACCGCAGTGGCCGGCAGCCGATGGCGGCCGGTCTTGTAGTCGGTGATGCGCCAGGTGTCGTCAGGGCCGCGCTCGAGCAGGTCGACGACGCCGTGCAGGCGCGTCCCGTCGGGCAACCGGACGTCCTCTGCCCGGCTGGCCTCGTCGCGGCCGAAGCCGCCGGAGAACCCGACGCCGATCTCGACCCGTGCCGGCGTCCACGTCCCGGCATCATCGGGGAGCCGCGACACCCACACGTGGACGTCGCGCCGGATGCCGGCGACCGCGTCGTCCCAGACGCGCTGGATCGGCGGGCACAGCCGATCGGCGTACTCGCCGGCCACCTGCGTGACGATGCGGTCGGCGATGGCGAGAGCCTCGGCGACGCGCGCCTCCGGCAGCGGCGCCAGGCCGCCGTCGATCAGGGCGCGCATGATGCCGGCGAGCATCTCGTGCACCATCGAGCCGCGGGTCAGCGGATCGAGCGTCGAGAGCGGCGCCGCCTCCTCCCGTGGCTGCAGGCGGAGGATCGTCGACAGGTAGAACTGGTACGGGCAGCTGGCGAAGCGCTGCAGTGCCGACGCCGAGTAGGCCCGCGCCGGCAGCCGATGGCGGTCGAGCAGCGCCGGCGGCGCCACCACGCCGTCGTGGGCACTCCAGGCCCTCGACATCCGGTGATGGCGGGCGAGCAGCGCGCGGCGCAGCGCCGGGTTCAGCTCGAACAGGTATCGCGCGCGACCGAGGATGTCGGCGTCGCTGCCGCGCAGGTGGCGCTGCAGCACGCTGAGGTCGTGTTCGGCGGCATCGATGGCGCCGGCCGGATCGACAGGCGCAGGCCAGGCCAGGCGCGCGCCACCACGCTGCTGGGCCTTGCGCATCAACGACTCGTACCCCGGCACCCGGCCGGTGACCGCCCGCTGCAGGTCGACGGCGTAGAAGGACGGCACGCGCGGGCGCGACTGCGCTGCCTCCATCGAGGCGTACGAGGCGACGAGCTGACGCGACGCCGCCCCGGCGGCGAGCCGGAGCTGCAGGCGCTCCTGCGCGACGCGGTCGTCGTCGGTGGCCAGGTCAGGCGATCGCCGAGCGCGCTCGGTGTCGAGCAGCAGCGGATCCTGCCGGCTGCGCTGCGGGAACACCCGCTCGGACAGGCCGATCACGCAGACCACGTCGAAGGCGCGCGCACGCACGTGGTCGGGAGTGCCGACGAACACGCGCCCGTAGCGGTGCAGCGGATGGGGCACCGGCAGGGCGGCCAGCCTGTCGCGCAGGACGTCGCGCACCTCCTCGATGCCGACGTGGGACACGCCGGCCAGCGCGTGCAGCTCGGCCAGCGTGGCGAGCACGCGCTGCGGCCGGACGAGCACCCGGGGGGCCAGGGCCTGCAGACGCGCCAGCCAGCCGCCCCAGTCGTCGATCGCCGGCCACGACGCCATCTCGCCGATCACGTGGTCGGTGAAGGCGATCAGCTCGTCGGCCCACGCGACGTGGCGGCGGAGGCTCTCGTGCCGCGGCGAGCTCGGGTCGTCCTTGTAGGCGGCCTCGGCGCGCAGATGCAGCTGCTCGCGATGCCCGCGCAGCCGGCGCGCCCATCGATCGGCCCCGCCGATCACCTGCGCGTCGTCGAGGATCGCCTCCCATCGCCACGGCGACCGCCGACCCGACGCGGCATCGAGCGCGCCGGTCGCCGCATCGTCGGACTCGTCGTCGGCCTGGCCGGGCATCGCCGTCACGTTCGAGAGCCCCAGCGCCTCGGCTTCCTCATCGACGAGCGGGGCGCCGGGTCGTGGCAGCAGGGTGCCCGCCGGCGCGCCGACGGGCGGGACCTGCGCGAGCGACAGGTACTCGGCGAACCGTCGCGCCGACAGCCCCTCGGCGGCGCACGCGAGCAGCGCGAGCAGCGCCCGGCCGGCGGGGTCGGGCCGACGCGTGCCCCGACCGAAGTACGCGGGGATGTCGGCGCGACGGAGTGCCGTCTCGAGGTGGCTGGCGTACAGCTCGGGCGCCCGCATCACCACGGCCATCCGGTCGAAGGGAATCCCCCGCTCGGCGTGCGTCAGGAGCGTGCGCGCCACCTCGATGCATTCGCGCCCTTCGCCGGGCGCCGAGAGCGTGTCGACCGAATCGTCCTCGGGGGTCGCCTCGCGCGCGGCATCCGATGGTTCGAAGAGGCCGCCATGCACGCGCAGAAGCGCCGCGGGCACACCGGCCAGGTCGGCCGGGTCGATCGCGTCGAGTGCGGGCGGGCAGCCCTCGAGCAGGCGCATCACCCACGGATCGCCGGCAGGCGACGACACGAGCGCGTCGCGGCTGCGCGCGAGCAGCCCCTGCGCCAAGCGTACGTCCAGGCGGCTGGCCAGTGGCGGGTCCACGAGGGCGAGTGGGGTCTCGAGAGCTGCGCCGCCCGTCCCCTGCTCCACCGCCTCTGCCGCCAGCGACAGCACCTGCGCGCGGTCGGCATGCCCGAGGTCGGCCATGGTGCGCTCCAGCCCCTCGAGCAGCCAGGCGAGGTCCCGCCCCTTCGGCGTCCCGTCGTCGAGCACCGAGGCGCCGAGGCCGGCGAGCCGGACATCGGCCAGCGTGCGGGCCAGGCAGGGAACGAAGCCGGGGTGGCGGCTGGCCTCGGCGAAGTACGTGAGCGCGCCGGCATCGCGGGCCTGCGACACGACGCGCGCCACCAACGCATGCACGCCGAGGCCGGTCACCGGCGTGAGGCCGCGCGCGACGAGCGCGGGCATGGCGAGGCGGACGCTGTAGCCGACCCACCCGCCGCGCTCGACGCCGAGCGACGCCGGGGCGTCGACCAGGGCATCCCGCACCACGTCGTGGGCGTGCTCGTGGGTCGGCGCGATCACGCGGATGCGACCGACGCGATGGGTGAGGACGTGCCGCCGGACTGCGGCGAGGCGCGCCCGCGCGGTGCCGTGGATGGCGGCGCGCAGCACGCCGGATTCCGGGTCCCGGCTCCCGAGTTCCGGCTCTTCCGGGACCTCGTCGTCCCAGGGCAGACGTAGGGTGGACATCGCGCCTCGCATGCCCCGGATCGCAGTGCCGGGACTCTCTCAGTGGTGTCGACGACGAACGTGGCGGCGGTCTGACAAGTGTACCCTTGCGGGGTGCGCGCGCTGCCGCCCATGATCCACGTCGCGTTCGTCCCCGCCATCCCGGGAACGCCGCCGTGGGCCGCGCACGTCCTAGACCAGGACGAGCTGGCGCGCTGGGGGCAGTTGCACGAGGCCGGCCGGCCGCTCTTCCTGGCCGCGCACGTCGGCGCGCGGATGCTGGCCGCCTATCGACTGGCGTGGGGTGACGGCACCTCGCCGCTGGCGGACACGCCGCCCGACCTCGAGGCCTTCGGCTGGCACACGCTGCCATCGGGAAAGCCGATGCTGACCTATCGGGACGGTCGGCCGCAGCCGCTGCACATCAGCGTGGCGCACGGCGGTGGCCACGCCGCCGTGGCGGTCTGCGACCACGGGCCGATCGGCATCGACCTCGAGCACGTCGATCCGCGCCGGCGCATCCTGCCGATCGCCAGGCGCTTCTACGCCGAGGACGAGCACGCGCGGCTCGAGGCGTGTGGCGAGGACGAGCGGACCGCGCTCTTCCACCAGTGGTGGACGCGCAAGGAAGCCGTTCTGAAGGCCACCGGCGTCGGCCTGCGCGGCGGGCTCACGGTGCGCGTCGACGCCACGCCGGACGCCGACGGCTGGCGCGAGGTGCACCTGGCCGGCCATCCGGCGCCGATCCACGTCAGGGACCTGCGCACGCCCGACCCGTCGTTGGTCGCCGCGGTCGCGATCGAGGGCCAGCCCGGTGCGGTGCAGCAACTGCACGTATCGCCGGCTGGCGAGACCTGATCGGGCCCTGAAACCTTCACCAGGCGGCCGTCGTCATTCGGCCGTCGGCCTTCGGACGCTTGGCATTCCCGGCATTCCCGGTATTCCCCAATGGACCCTACCGCGGCCCTCGGCGGCCCCAACCCCTTCGCGGCCCTCACCTTCATCGCGGCGCCGGCGCTGCTGACCAACGCGTCGAGCCTGCTGCTGCTCGGGACGACCAATCGCCTGGCGCGGGCGGTCGATCGCGTGCGTGCGCTGGCGAGCCAGATCGCCGACGCCGACGAGCTCGAGACCGCGCTGGCCCGACGTGAACTCGATCTGATGACCAGGGCCGAGCAGCGCGTGCGGATCATCGTGCGCGCCATGACGGCCTTCTATCTGGCGGTCGGCAGCTTCGCCTTCGGAACGATGCTCGCGCTGGTGGGCGCCGCCATCGTCACGCCCGAGCACGAGATGGCGCGGATCTGGGTGCTGCGGCTCACCATCGCGGCCTGCGTGATCGGCGTGCTCGCCATCATGTCGGGGTCATTGGCCCTCGTCTTCGAGAGCCGGATCACGTTCCGTATCCTCACCGAGGAAGCCGACCTGGTTCGGCACCGTCACTTGAGAAAGCCGGTGGCGTGAGGATGCCGCGATGCCGGGAACGCCGGGTGGTCGAGGCAGCGGCGTCCCCTCCCCTGACGTCTCCCGGAGCGTCGACCAGGGTCGACGCCTACGTCCGGAGCGCCGCCAACGGTTCCCGGTGCCCGGTGCCCGGTGCCCGTTCGCGTCAGCCGTCACGCGTCATCCCGGGTCGCCACGTACCACGCCAGCGGCGTCGCGACCAGCAGCGCGCCGGCCACCAGCCACACCGCGAGGCGCAGCGCGGACGGGGCCGAGGCCAACCCCGTCCCGATGACCGCCGTGGTCTCGACGAGCCGGGCCGGTGCGGCCACCCACCCGCGCCCCCAGTAGGCCAGGATGCCGGCCAGCGACGCCAGGACGCCGATTGCGCTCGCCACGGCCAGCCCGGTGGCCACCGTGATGGGCCTGGCCGCCGCGGCCGCCGCTTCCGCCCGCGCGCGGCGCTCCGCCCGCCACCAGACGACGGCCGCCGAGGGCATGCGGGCCGACGCGAGCACCGCGTCGCGATCCTCGCGCAACACCGACACCAGCGCCTGCACCTCCCGGCACGACTCGCACGTCGCCAGGTGTGACTGCAGGTCCGCCGTGAGGGACCGCCCCTCCACCGCCGCGGCGACGAGCGCCGCTTCGTGACTGCAGCAGGCCGTCATCGCGCACCTCCCGGTCGCCCGGGCAACAAGGCGGCGAGGCGCTGGCGGGCGCGGAACAGCAGGGTCCGCACGCTGCTCGGGCGCAGCCCCAGCGACTGCGCGATCTCCTGGTGCGTCGAGCCCTCCGCGTAGGCCAGCCAGAGCAGCTGCTGGTCGCGCTGCCGCAACTGCGTGAGCGCGCGTCGCAGGTCGTGCCCGGCCATCGCCCCGCCCGTGTCTTCCGGCGCGACGAGCGCATCCGGGCCGGCGATGTCGTGCGGCACGGTGACCGGCAGTCCACGCCGACGGCGGTCGCGCACGAGGTTGGTCGCAATCCGGTAGAGCACGTTCTTCTCGTGCGCCGGCCCGTCGTACGTCCCCGGTGTGCGCAGGAAGCGGTAGTAGGTCTCCTGCAGGAGGTCGTCGGCCGCGTCCGTGTCGCGCGTCAGCCGGTACAGGTACACCCACAGCGGCCGCGCCGTCCGCTCGTACAGGAGGCGGAAGTCGTCCTCGCGCAGCACCAGGGCCTCGGTGGCGACGGTCGGCAGGGCAAGGGCGTCGAGGCGCGCGTCAGTCATGTCAGGACCGGGTCGAGGCGGGCGACGAGGCACGGTCGCCCCCGATGAGGCCGAGGTGGCGTGAGAGTCCGTACGCCAGTCCGGCCGACACGAGGAAGCCGACGCCGACGGCGGTGGCGAGGATGCCAAGCACCCGCAACGGCTGCGCCGCATCCTCGAGCACGCCGCGGCTCACGGCCTGCAGCGCGATGCCAAGGGCCAGGATCACCACGCCCACCTGCAGCGACCACAGGATACGACTGACCGGGGCGGCGATCGGCGAGGACTGCCCGTCGAGGGCGATCGGAGCCGATTCGAGGAACCGACGACCGGCCGGCGATTCCATGTACGTCCGCAACTCCTCGCTCGACGCCATTCGGTCGAGCAGCTTGGTGTGCGTATCGACCTGGATGCGCGACACGCGCTGCCAGCGCCGGTGGTCGAGGGCGGTGCGAATCAGCCACCCGATGCCGAGGGCGGCGCCGAGCAGCAGCGCGCCGACGCCCAGCATGCTGGTCATCTCGCGCCACATCCAGGTGGGATCGCCGCCGGGCGTCTGCCGGTCGGGCTCGCCGAGGAAGTAGGCCGGCGCGCGGCCGATCTCGGGGTGAGCCGCGACGAAGGCAGCCAGCCGCGGGTACGGCGCGAGGTAGTCGGCGTTGCCCAGGAGTGCCGGCTCGCGCTGCAGCACCTCGCGCACGATCGGCGGGTGCTCCCGGAGCAGTTCGTCGAGCTGGCGGCGGATCTCGTCGGCGCTCTGCTGACTGCCGACCGGTGGCACGACGGGCGGCGCGGGCTGGCCCGCGGCCGGGAGCGGTGCGGCCGCCGTGGCCCGCTGGGCGCACACCGGCGTCGGGGCGGCGAGGCAGAGGAGACCGACGACCGCGCGAATCGACAGCGACCGCAGGGCCCGGGGGAAGAACATCGTCGTCATGCCCGGTATTACGCGGGACACGGCCGTTGGTTGACGTGACGTCGGTCCGGGATGCACGCATCGCCTGGTCGAGCCGGAGTCACATGGCACCGGGTTTGCTCGGTGTGACTCGTGATGCGCCTGCTCGCCCCCCGCTCACGTCGACGCGCGACCGTACTGGTCGTTGCACTCATCGCGCTGGTTCCGCACACGGTTGCGGCCCAGGCCGCCGCGCCGACCACCGCGACAGCACCGGCCGGGTTCACGCTGTCGCTGCGGGACTGGACCCGCGCCGAGTCGTGGCAGTACTTCGAGCCCAACCCCGGTGGCGGCGATCCCGACTACGCGTTCGTCGCCAATCGCCTCCAGCTCGAACTGCGACGGGCGTGGCGCCGCGCCGAGGTCCAGCTGACGGCGCAGCACGTCGGCTTCGTCGGCCTGCCGTCGACGGCGTCAGGCCCTGGCCCGCTCGGCCTCGGCGCCCTCTACTACGACCAGGGTGGACGAACGACCCACCCGCAGCAGCTCTGGCTGCGCTACGCCAACGTCCGGTTCACGCAGGTCCTGCCGGGCCTCGACATTCGTGTCGGCCGCATGGGTTACACGTCGGGGGCCGAAGCGACCAGCGGCGACGCGCGGATCGAGGCCGTCAAGCGCTCGCGCCTCGACGCCCGCATCCTCGGGGAGTTCGAGTGGTCGATCTGGCAGCGCGGCTACGACGGCGTGCGCGCCGACTGGTCGCACGGGCCGGTCACCGTCACCGGGGTCGGGGTTCGCCCCACGCAGGGCGGGTTCGCCAAGGTCGCCGGACCGACCATCGACGACATCGACGTCTACGGCGGCACGATCACGGTCAGGCCGACGTCGGCGCTGGAGCACACGCAGGTGCAGGGCTTCGTGCTCCGATACGACGACGACCGCCACGTGACACAGCGGCCCGACAACATGGGCCTCACGGCGCCACGTGTCGACGTCGGCATCACGAGCACGGGCGGCACGCTGGTCGGGGCCTATCCGGCCGGGCCGGGCGCGGTCGACGTGCTCGCCTGGGGCGTGCTGCAGCGGGGCGACTGGTACGGGCAGGACCATCGCGCCGGCACGCTCGCCCTCGAGGCCGGGTACCAGTGGACCAGCGCGCCGTGGACACCCTGGGTGCGCGCCGGCCTGCTGCGCGCCACCGGCGACGACGACCCCACCGACAACGAGCACGGCACCTACTTCCCGGTGCTGCCCACGGTGCGCCGCTTTTCGCAGACCACCGTGTTCTCGACGATGAACGTCCACGACACGTTCGTGCAGGTGCTGGCCCGCCCGTCGAAGAAGGTGGCCCTCAGGCTCGACGTGCACGATCTGCGGCTGGCCGAATCGCGCGACCTCTGGTACATCGGCAGCGGCGCGACCCTGGAGGAAGGCGCCGCGTTCGGCTATTCGGGTCGCCGCTCGAACGGCAGCACGGCGCTCGGGACGTCGATCGAGGGCTCGGCCGACGTCACGCTGACGCCCGTGTGGTCGATCAACGGCTTCGTCGGCCACGTGGACGGCGGCCGCGTGGTGACGGGCACCTTCAAGGGCGACCGCTTCTGGTTCGCCTACGTCGAGCAGGTGCTGCGGCTCGACGACGTGATCAAGGCACTGCGGCGCTGACGACGTGGGAGTAGCCGTCGCCCTTGGGCGCCGGCCGGTTTCGTCGCGGATCATCGCGGACCGTCGGGCAAGCCCGACGGCTACGCGCTCGGCATGTCGCGCCTCGCGGCATTCTCAGTGCTGCCCCGTCGTCGCCGGGGTGCCCACCTTGCTGCCCGCGGGCCCCGTCGTCGCGGGCGCCGCCGTCGTCATCCCTTGCGGGGCCTGCACGGCCGGTGGCGCCGGCGCGCCGCCCCGCAGCAACGCAATCTGCCCCTGTCGCGAGTAGTCGATCGAGATCGCCAGCAGACGCTCGGCCTCTTCCGGCGCGTGGAAGCCGACGGAGTTCTCGGCTTCCACGAAGTCGAGCAGGAACTGCGCCTGGCGCTGGAACGAGCGCGACGCCGCGAGCTGCGCGTCGGTGGCGCCCTTGGCGAGCGAGGCCTTCTGGTCGGCGATGAGCGCCATCAGCGCGTCCATCGCCCGGTTGCGCAGCCCGAACACGCGCTCCTGGATCGTCTGCGCACGCGCCTGCAGTTCGGCTTCCGACCACTTGTGGCACGTCTGGCAGGCGCGGTTGATGTTGAGCAGCGGGCTGCGGACCCAGTGGTCGCTGACCTTCAGGCCACCTTCGCGCTGGTAGGGCATGTGGCAGTCCGCGCAGGCGACACCGGAGCGCGCGTGGATGCCCTGGTTGTACATCTCGAACTCGGGATGCTGCGCCTTGAGCGTCCTCGCGCCGGTTTCGGCGTGCGTCCAGTCGGCAAAGCCTTCCTTCTCGTAGTAGGCGAGGATCTCGTCGCCCTTGATGCCATCGCGCCAGGGGTACGTGAGCCGCTTCTCGGGCCCCTTGAAGTAGTACTCGACGTGGCACTGTCCGCACACGTACGTGCGCATCTCCTGCCGGGTCGCCATCGTGTTGACGTCGTAGTTCTCGATGCCGGCCTTGGCCTTCACGAGCTTGATGCCTTCGAGGAAGCCGGGCCGCGTGACGCGCAACTGCATCGTCTTCGGCTCGTGGCAGTCGATGCAGGCGACCGGGTGCTCGACGAGCTTGCGAGCCTCGCCGAAGGGCATCCTGTTCATCATCTCGAAGCCCTTGATGAGGTCGCCGCCGCCAAGCTTCCGGTACGGCACGTAGACCGACCCGTGGCAGTGGATGCACGTGCCTGGCTGCTTGGTCACGTGCTGGCGCTCGGTGTACGTCTGGTCCTCGAGCATGTAGGCGTGCCCGCGCTCCTCGCGGAAGTCCTTCGAGAACGCGTAGCCGGCCCACATCGTCCGGAGGCGTGGATCCTCGTCGAGTCGCGACTGCGCCACCACCGAGCGAGGATCGGCCGAGGTCGGCTGGTGCGGCACCGCCTCGCTGCCGCCGTAGCGCGTGCGCTGCTGGTCCACCGTGCGCTTGTAGCTGTCGTACTGGAACGGGAAGTTCTTGCCCCAGATCGCCGGGTCGACGGTGTCGTCGGTCAACTCGACGACGCGGAAGAAGGTGTCGCGCCCCTCCTGCTTGCGTTCGAAGATGTTGACCAGCAGCGCCGTCACGCCGACGGCGATCGCCGCCGTCAGCACCACCGTCAGCACCAGCCACCGCCACGCCGGCCGGCCAGCGCCCGCTCCCTTGGTCCCGTCTTGCGTCGTCGTCATCGCAGGTGTCCTACCGAGTCGTGGCAGCGCACGCAGGCGACTGCCGGGTCGCCCGGGTGGCCGGTCGTGATGGCCGAGGTGATCGGCGCATGGCACTTCTGGCAGGAGGCCTCGGCGATGTCCTTGTTGCGGCGTCCTGCACGGATGTGGTCGGGATACCAACCGGTCGTGAAGTAGAAGGAGTGCCAGAAGCCGTTGGTGGCCTTGGTCACGTACTTGGCCACGTGGCCGGCCGGCGTGTGGCAGTCGTTGCAGACCGCGACGGCGCGATGGCTCGAGCGCGTCCACCCCGCGTACTGCTCGTTCATCACATGGCAGTTGGCGCAGGCCGCGGGATCGTTGGTGAGGTAGCTGTAGCCCTTCGCGTACACGAACGTGTAGCTGCCGATCCCCACGACCACGCCGACGAGCGCCGAGAGCAGGAGCGCCCATCGCCACTGGAACGCCCAGCGGGACCGTGCAACGTTGGTCGTCATCGGCGCGCTCTCGAGGTCACGGTGTGCGTCACCATGCCTCACGAGGAAGGTTCGTCGCAAGCTCTGCCTCGCCCATCGGCAGGAGGCAATGCTCTTGCAGCGCGATCGGCATGACGAACCATCCACTCTTCCGCACATGCCTGCTGGGCGCGGTGCTCTGCGCGACGCCCTGCGCGCCGTCATTGGCTCACGGGCAGCCAGCACGCTTGAGCGACGCACAGGTCGAGCACCTGCTCGAACGCATCGAGAAGGGCGCCGACCGGTTCCGCTCGTCGCTCGACAAGGCGCTCGACAAGAGCCGCGTCGACGATTCGAAGCTCGAGGATCAGCTCAACGACTACATCGAGCGCTTCGAGGACGCCACCGATCGCCTCGAGAAGCGCTTCGACGACGACAAGGCGGTGTCGTCGGACGTGGAGGAGGTCCTGACGCGTGCCGCCGAGATCAACGGCCTGATGACGCGCTTCGAGTTCACCGAGCGCGCGCAGGGCGACTGGCGCCTGCTGCGCAACGATCTCGACGAGCTCGCGCGGGCCTATGGCGTGGCGTGGGAGTGGCGGGTCGCCGTGCGTCGGTGAGGCCGCTGGTGCTGCGGGAATCGGCGCGCCGGTCGACCTGACGATCGACGGTTACTCGGCTGCGCGCCGGGGCTGGTGTGGAGCATCGACGGGCGGCGGTGCGTCGGCGACCGGCCCGGCGTCGGCGGCGAACGCCTCCAGCCAGTCCTCGCCGAACAGTTCGCACGGGTGCGGGCACCTGATCGTGCCGTTGCCGCAGACCATGTCGTCGGCCGGACAATAGCGATCGCAGCCCCAGCAGACCCGCTCAGGGTTCCTGGGGTGCAGGGGGATCCTGGGCGCTCCCATGAAGCGATCGTGCGCCTCGGTCGCGGCGGCGGCAACCGGAAAGACTTCGCGCACGCGCCGGAAAATCCTGCAGGCCGGCGCCGCGATGTCTCGCTGGCAGACACCCTGACGGCCCGCCCGTCATCACCGGGCCGGCGGCGCCGACGGCCGCACCCAGCGGTCGAGCATGGCGCGCAGGTCCGGCATCTGCACCGGCTTGCGGAGGTAGTCGTCCATGCCGCAGGCCAGGCAGCGCTCGCGGTCGACTTCCGTCGCGGCGGCGGTCATGGCGAGGATCGGGGGACGGGCTTCCCCGGGCAGCGCCCGGCGGATCTGCCGCGTCGCCTCGAAGCCATCCACCTCGGGCATGTGGCAATCCATCAGGATGGCCGCGTAGCTGCCCGACCGCGCCATCTGCACCGCCTCGCGGCCGTCGACCGCCACGTCGACCGAGTACCCGAGCTTCTCCAGCATCCGGACCGCCACCCGCTGGTTGACGGGATTGTCCTCGGCCACCAGCACACGACGCTGCGGCGACGGCTGCGCGGAGGCCGCGGCCGCGCCGGTATCGATCGCGAATGGTTGGGCCTCGGGCACGGCGCCGGCCGCGACGGCCGCCTGGACCGTGAACCAGAACTGCGAGCCGCGGCCCACCGCGCTGGTCACGCCGATGCGCCCGCCCATGCTCTCGACCAGCCCCTTCGAGATCGCCAGCCCGAGGCCGGTCCCGCCGAACCGGCGAGTCGTCGAGGCGTCGGCCTGGGAGAACTTCTGGAAGAGCAGTCGCTGCTTCTCCTCGGGGATGCCGATCCCCGTGTCCGTGACCTCGACGCGCAGGGTCACGCGCCCGTCGACGAGGCTGTCGGCGCTGACGCCCACGGTCACGCCCCCCGCCTCGGTGAACTTGATGGCGTTGCCCACCAGGTTGAACAGGACCTGCCGCAGCCGACCCGGGTCGATCACGACGACCGTCGGCGTGCCCGGGGCGATGGTGGCCTCGAGCTGCAGCCCCTTGGCCTGCGCCTGCACGCCGAGCAGCGTCACGACCTCCTGGGCCAGGGCGCCGACGTCGCTCGACATCTGCTCCAGCACCACCCGGCCGGCCTCGATCTTCGAGAAGTCCAGGATGTCGTCGATCAGCCGCAGGAGCGCATGGCCCGACCGGCCGATCATCTCCAGGTACTCGCGCTGTTCCTCGGTGAGCGACGTGCTCGACAGCAGGTTGGTCATGCCGAGCACGCCGTTCATCGGGGTGCGCAGCTCGTGGCTCATCATCGCCAGGAAGTCGCTCTTGCTGCGCGCGGCCTGCTCGGCCTGCTCGCGCGCGAACCGCAGGGTCTCCTCCGCCTGGCGTCGCTCGGTGATGTCGGTGCAGGTGCCCACCATCCGCAGCGGCGCCCCGTCGGGGCTGCGCGAGATCACGCGGCCGCGGCCGAGCACCCAGCGGTACGAGCCGTCGGGCATGCGCGTGCGGTACTCGGACACATACTGCGCACGCGCGCCCGACAGGTGATCGTGAAGGTCCGCTCGCGCCGCCGCGACGTCGTCGGGGTGGATCAACCCGTACCACTCGTCGTCGCGCATCGTCCCGTCGGCGGCCTCGTAGCCGAGCATCTCGAAGAGTCGCCGCGACCCGTGCAGCACGCCCGCCTCGATGTCCCGGTCCCACACGCCGTCGTCGGTGCTCTCGATCGCGACCTTCCAGCGCGCCTCGGCCTCGAGCGCCGCGACCTCGGCGCGCACGCGCTCGGAGAGGTCGACGATGACGCCGGTGATGTACCGGGCGCCGGCGCTGTCGAACCACGAGAGCGCGACCTCGGCCGGGAACTCCTCACCCGAGGCGCGCAGGCCGGTGATCGGGGTGGGGGCGCCCGCGGCGATGCGCCCCTGGCCGGCAAGGAACTTCTCCAGCCCCTCGCGGAAACGCTCGCGATCGGCCTCGGCCACGTACTGCATGCTGCTCGAGCCGACCAGCCGGGCGCGGGGCACGCCGAACATGGCCTCGGCAGCGGCGTTGGCGTAAGTGAAGCGGCCGTGGCTGTCGGTGAGCACGATGGCGACACGCGCCGACTCGGTCACGGCGAGGAACGCGCCCTCGGACCGTGTCAGCGCGTCGTCCTTCTGCGCCACGAGGGCCTCGGCCTCGGAGCGCACGCGCCGCTGGGCGAGCAGCAGGAGGATGAGGCCGCCGTTGACGACGGCGGCGCCGAGTGCCACCGCGACCGGCATGGCTCGTTCGGCCGGCCGGTACCATCCGGGACCAGCAACCAGTTCCAGCGCCCACGACTGCCCCGCGGGGGCCAGCAGGCGCGACTCGTGGAAGGCACCGAGCGCCTGTCGGTCACGAGCGGCGCCGGCACGATGCAGCACGGCACCGTCGCGCCCACGGAGGACGACCCCGAGGCCCTCGCGGTTGGCCGGTTCGGCCGCTGCCGCGAACTCGGAGACGTGGAACAGCAGGTAGACGAAGCCGACCAGTGAGGCACGGCGTTGTGCCACGCTGCCGAGGCTCTGCCCCGGAGCGTAGACCGGGAGAAACTGCACGAACACCGGGTCCGCGGCGCCATCGCCAGCCAGCCGCGCCGCCTCGACGACCACCGACTGGCCAGCTTCTGCCGCGAGCGAAAGCGTGGCCGCACGCGTCGCGTCGGTGGCGATGTCGAATCCGAGTGCCCGTTGATAGGCCGCCGACTCCGGCGCGAAGTAGGTGACCGGCAGGTGCTGGGGCAGGTTCGACGCCGGCGTGATCGCGAAGCCGGCCATGCCCTCGCTGCGCAGCCTGGCCTCGAACGTCGCGACCTCGGCATGCGCGACGCGAGGCACGAAGCCGATGCCGACCACGCCGGGGACCTTGTCCCCGTTGCCCAGCGCGCCGACGTACTCGCGCCAGCGCTCGCGCGTGAGCTCGGGCGTGGCACGCACGAAGGCCGCCGCGCCGCGCAGCTCCGCCTCGTGGTCGCGAAGCCGCTCCTGCAGCAGTTCGGTCACGTCGTCGGCCGTGTGACGGAAGCGCTCGCGCGCATTCCGCTCGATGGCTCGGTCGCCGTGGTACCAGCCGAGCACGCAGGCCAGCAGCGACGTGACGACGACCACGACCGGGAGCGCACGGTGACGCACCAGACGTCCCACCGCGGCGGGGGCGACGGAGCCGGGCACGGGCTGGACACGAGCGGTCATGGTCAACGCAGCGGGCAGACCGATGCACGTCGCCCGCACCCCGTATCGGCCTCCTTCAGGTCGACCATGAGTGTATGCGCAGGCAGCAGGCGACGGCCGACTTGCGTTGCTGCCGGCACCGGCGGCGGGTCGAGATCAGGCGAGGGCCGACACCATGCGCCGGCGCAGGGCGTCGTCGGGCAGGGGACCGCTGCCGGCCCCGGCGTTCTCGCGCATGTGCTCGGGCCGGCTGGTGCCCGGGATCACGCACGTGACCGCGGGGTGCGCGACCACGTACTTGAGCAGTACCTGCGCCCAGGTGCGACAGCCGATCTCGGCTGCCCAGCCAGGCAAGGGTTTCCCCTGGACCTTGCGCAACAGCCCGCCGCCCCCGAACGGCAGGTTCACGAGCACGGCGATGCCGCGATCGGCCGCGAGCGGAAGCAGTCGTCGTTCGGCCGCCCGGTTGTCGATCGAGTAGTTGAGCTGGACGCTGTCGATCACCTCCGCCGCCATGACGGCCTCGAGCGCCTCGTGGGCATCGTCGCGGTAGTGGGTGATGCCGAGGTGAGCGATGCGGCCCTCCTTCTTCCACGCGCGCAGCGTGCCCAGGTGGGTGCGCCAGTCCACCAGGTTGTGAATCTGCATCAGCTCGAGGCGGGGATGCTGCAACTTGCGCATCGAGGCCTCCATCTGCGCGATGCCGGCGTCGCGTCCCTCGGTCCAGACCTTGGTGGCCACAAACGCTGCGTCGTGCGCCCGGAGCGCGGTGAGCAGGTCACCCGCCACTTCCTCGGACGTGCCGTACATCGGCGAGCTGTCGATCACCCGTCCGCCCGCCTCGAACAGCGCGCGCAGCACGTCGGCAAGTTGCTGCCGCTTCGTGCTGTCGGCGCCCACGTCGAAGCCGCGCCAGGTGCCGACGCCAATCACGGGCACGGCCACGCCGCTCGAGGGAATGGTGCGGGAAATCATGCGTGGACCTTTCTGAGCAGCGGCCGACGCCACGGCTCCTGCCGCGGCGCCGGCGACGATGGACAGGAACTGCGCGCGGGTGAGCTCCATGGCCCTAGCGTACCTGCGGTCAGCGCGCGGCGAGCCGAGCGCCCTCGATCATCGCGTCGAGTCGTGGCCTGTCGAGCCAGTGGCCGGACGCGAGCACGGCGTGCACGCGCGACAGCGCCCGGACGTCCTCGAGCGGGTTGCCATCGAGCACGACCAGATCGGCGGGCGCGCCGGCGCCGACGCGGCCCACGCGTGACGTCCTGCCCAGGAACGCGGCGGGCGCCGTCGTCGCCAACCGCAGGGCCTGCAGCGGCGTGAGGCCGGCGGCCACGAGCGCGGCCAACTCGTCGTGCAGGCCGGACCCCCAGTAGCTGAAGTCGGCCCCGGCGTCGGAGCCGGCCAGCATCAGCACGCCGCCGTCGTGCAGCCGCCGGGCCAGCGCTTCTTCGTGCGCGTACTCCGTCCGCATCCTCGCGTAGCCTGCGGCGCCCAGTCGCGCGACCCGGTCGCGGCGCGTCGAGAGCCACTGCTCCCGCAACATCCGCGGCACGGTCGCCAGGCGGGGGTCGTCGACGTATGTCTCCTCGTTGCTGAAGGCGCGGGCGCGCCGCACGGCCAGCGTCGGCGTCTGCCAGGTACCCCGGCGACGAAACTCGTCGATGAGCGAGTCGCACTCCGCAGCCGACGCCGTGGTCGGGCAGAAGGTCCCGAGCTCGGCCTGCATGTGCTCGATGCTGTGCATGCCGGCGCGCGCGGCCTCGCGAGCCGTGACGTCGCCGGGCACGTGGCCGCTGACCCGCAACCCGACGTGCGCGGCTTCATCCACGACCGCCGCGAACGCGGCGGCAGGCAGGAGCGTGTAGACCTTGAGGAAGTCGACGTGCGCCGCCGCGAGTCGACGGACGGCCGCGCGGCCCTCGTCGGCCGAGGCGATCGCGAACGAGATCGACGGATCGACGGGCCGTGCCCCGTCGAGGATCACGCCGGCGGCGAACAGGCGGGGGGCCAGCAGGTCGCCACGCGCGGCGCGCTCACGCACGTCCTGCAGGACCGCCAGCGAACCGCCCATGTCGCGGATGCCGGTGATGCCGTGCGCCAGCAGCAGGGGCAAGGCGGTGTCGATCGCGACGGGGTCCCACAGGGCATGGACGTGCATGTCCCACAGGCCCGGCACCACGAAGCGTCGACGCGCATCGATGACCCGTGCGGTCGGCGCCGACGACGCGACCGTGGCATCGTCGCCCACCGCGACGATCGCATCGCCCTGGACCAGCACGGCCTGTTCGGGCCGCAGCCGACCTGCCGCGACGTCGACCACGGTGGCATGCCTGATCAGCAGCGCCGGCGTGTCGGCACGCAACGCGAGACCTGCGCAGAGCAGCAGGAGACCCGCCAGGCGTGACGAGGGGCGCACGGGCATCTAGCGGTTCCCGAGCCTGAACTCCGGGGCGCTCTCGCCCTGCTCGAGCACGAGCCGGGTCACGTACTCGCCAATCGCCGGGCCCATCTTGAACCCGTGGCCCGACCCACCGCCGACGATCCAGGCGTTGCCGGCGTGCGGGTGGCGGTCGACAAGGAAGTGCGAATCGGAGGTGAGCTCGTACTGGCACACCTCCGAACCGAGCAGCGGCGCGTCGGCGAGGGCCGGGAAGCGGCGGCGCAGGAACGTCCGCGCCTCGGCGAGCATCTCCGGGGTGTGCGCGCGATCGCCGTGCGTCGGGTCGAAGGTGGCGCCGTACGTGTCGTCGGCGACCTTGAAGCCTCGGTTGGCGTTGCCGGGGATGCCGTAGTACATCCGGTCACCGTAGTCGAGCCACACCGGCATGTCGGGCGGCAGCCACCGCGCGTCGCCGGCCGGCGTGCCGAAATAGAAGGACTCCTGCCGCGAGGGCCGCACCCGGCCGCCGACGACGTCGGGCAGCACGGTGCCCAGCCACGGGCCGCAGGCGAACACGAAGCCGTCGGCTTTCACCGAGGTGCCGTCCTCAAGGGCAAGGGCACTGAGCGGGCCATCGAGGTCCTCCACGGGCCGCACCTGCGCGGTGACGTAGTGGCCGCCCTCGGCCACGAGGGTCTCGACGACGTGTTCGCACGCCCGGCGTGCGAGCGCGTAGCCGGCTCCGGGCTCCCAGAGCACGCGTGACACGCCCTCGACGTTGATGTGCGGCCAACGCGCACGTGCCTCGTCCGGGTCGAGCCACTCGACGGCCAGCCCGGCGTCGCGCATCGGCCCGACGGAGGCCTCGCCGAACGACTCGTTGCCGCTGAAGATCCAGATCGCACCGACCGGGTGGAAGAACCGGCGCTGCGACGCTTCGTCGTGCGCCTGCCACAGCTGCATGGCGCGCGCGGCCATGTGCGTGTAGATGGCGCGGTCGCCGTAGGTGCCGCGAATCACGCGGGTCTCGCCGCTCGAACTCGCGCGTGCGTGGCCCGGGCCCCAGGCGTCGATCAGCGTCACCTCGGCGCCGGCGCGACGGAGCATGAGGGCCGTCCAGCCGCCGAACGCACCCGCACCGACGACGACGATGCGGGGAGCCCCCCCTGATGACGGGGACATGAGTGGTGTGCTGGAAGACGGGGCCGCGGTCATGGCACCCATTCTGAACGCGAATCGGGGATCGCGGATCGCGGATCGGGCAGCGGGACGGGCGGGTGCAGGCGGAAGACACGAAAGGGCGCCCCCCTTGCGGAAAGCGCCCCTCGAGCACGACGGCCGGCTCGGAGAGCCGGCCCTACCCATTCGTCAGCCCTGAGCCCTGAGCCCTGAGCCCTCTAGTGCATCCCGCTCTCGCCGGCGAGCGCCTTGGCGATGTCGCCCATCACGACCTTCGAGTCGCCGAAGATCATGAGCGTGTTGGGGGCGTAGTACAGCTCGTTCTCGATGCCCGCGAAGCCCGGGTTCATCGAGCGCTTGTTGGCCAGCACCGTGCGCGCCTTGTCGGCGTCGATGATCGGCATGCCGTAGATCGGGCTGCTCTTGTCGTGGCGCGCCGCCGGGTTGACGACGTCGTTGGCGCCGAGGATCACGCAGACGTCCACCTGGCTCATCTCGGGGTTGATGTCGTCCATCTCGACGAGCCGGTCGTACGGGATCTCGGCCTCGGCCAGCAGCACGTTCATGTGGCCGGGCATGCGGCCAGCGACCGGGTGGACGGCGAACCGCACGTTCACGCCCTTCTTGGTGAGGGCCTCGTACACGTCGCGCACGCGGTGCTGCGCCTGTGCCACGGCCATGCCGTAGCCCGGGACGATGACCACGGTGTCGGCGTTCTCGAGGATCTGGGCCGCATCCTCGATGGTCGCCGACTTGGCGACCTTCTGCTCACCCGCGGCCGCGGCGGCCTGCACCTGACCGAAGGCACCGAACAGCACGTTGGTGAACGAGCGGTTCATCGCGCGGCACATGATGATCGACAGGATCAGGCCCGACGACCCGTCGAGCGCGCCGGCGACGATCAGCAGCTTGTTCTCGAGCACGAAGCCCATCGCGACGGCCGCGAGGCCGGCATACGAGTTCAACAGCGAGATCACCGTCGGCATGTCGGCGCCGCCGATCGGCATCACGAGCAGCACGCCGAAGACCAGCGCGAGCACGATGAGCGCCGGGAACAGGAACGTCCAGGCCGGGTTGACCACCAGCAGGATGCCGATGAGCACACCGGCGCCGATGAGCGAGAAGTTGACGACGTTCTGGCCCGGGTAGGTGACCGGCCGCGTCGGCAGCACTTCCTGCAGCTTGCCGGCCGCCACGAGGCTGCCGGTGCAGGTCATCAGGCCCAGCGCCACCTCGAAGACGATGGCGCCGGTGCGGAACGCGGTGAGGTCGCCCTCGTGCATGAACAGGTAGAACTTGCCGATGCCGACCAGGCCGGCGGCCAGGCCGCCGAAGGCGTGCGACAGCGCGGTCCGCTGCGGCACCGCGGTCAGCGGCACCCACGAGAGCGGGACGCCGACGATCGTGCCCAGCACGACGGCGACGCCGATCCACACGTAGCCGTTGGCGGTGATCTCGGGGCGCAGCAGCGTGCCGGCCACGGCCAGGGCCATCGCGGCGACGCCGGCGAAGACGCCGTTGCGGGCGGTCTTCGGGTCGCTCATCCACTTCAGCGAGAAGATGAAGAGCGCGGCCGAGACGAGGTAGACGAGGTCGATGGTCTGCGGACTCACTTGCCACCTTCCTTCGTCTTGAACATCTTCAGCATCCGGTCGGTGATGAGGAAGCCGCTGATGATGTTGGTGGTCGAGGCGAAGACGGCGATGGCGCCGAGGATGGTGCTCAGGCGGTCGTGCTGCGGACCGGCGAGGATGATGGCGCCGACGATCGCGATGGCGGAGATGGCGTTGGTGAGGGACATGAGCGGCGTGTGCAGCAGCCGCGACACGCGCCGGATGACGTCCATGCCGATGAACGTCGCCAGCATGAACACGAACAGGGCAGTGATGAAGTCCATGGGTCCTCAGGCCTTGTGGATGGCGTCTCGCAGGGAGGCGAGGTGCTGCGGGATGGCTTCGTACGGATCGGGCGCGGACTCGTATTCGAGCACGACGTAGCCGCGGTAGCCCGCGTCCTTGAGCAGCTTGACGAATCGCGGCACGTCGGTGGGCACCTTCTGCTTGACCGGGCCCGTCTCCACCTTCAGCTGCACGTTGACCGCGTAGGGCACGATCTTCTGCAGCTGCGGGTAGACGTCGGTGTCGTCGACGTTGCCGGAGTCGAGGTTCACGCCGAACCAGGGCGAGTCGATCTCCTTGAGCGCCGGCAGCATCCGGTCGATCTTGGTCAGGTAGTCGTGGTTCTCGAGCCCGAGGATCACGCCGTGCTTCTCGGCGTACACCAGGGCCTTCTTCAGGTTCTTGATGCCGTTGGCGATGCCCTGCTCCTCGCTCATCCCCTTGGGCGGCACGCCGCTGAACACGCGCACCACCGGCGCGCCCAGCACCGCGTAGTGGCCCAGCCACGTGTCGGTGTGCTGCAGCCACTTCTGGAGCTCGGGATCCTCGTCGGGCAGCGTGAAGTTGTTGCGGATGGCGCCGCCCGAGATGTCGAGCCCGTTGACGTGGCAACGGCGCTTCACCTCGTTCAGGTACGCCCGGTCGAACTTCTCGGGGAAGAAGTACGACGTCAGCTCCACCGCGTCCACGCCGAGCGTCGCCGCATAGTCGATTAAGCCGAGCAGGTCCATCGCGCCCCTGGTGCCGGGCTTGGCGGTGAGGTACTGCCGCATCGAGTAGGCCGCCAGCCCGACGCGCAGTTGCGTCTTGCCGGCGCGACGGATCGGGGCCGCGACGACCGGCGCCGCCGTGAAGGTCGAGGCCACGGCCGCAGAGGCCGTCGCCGAGAGGAACGCGCGTCGATTCAGGGGCATGGGCATGGGAGTCGTGCAGAGTGTATCCCCGTTGCCGGATCATCGGCACACGGGAAACGCACCCCTGACGCATGGGCGCCCCTGCTGTCGGATTGGTCCTACAACAAAGCCATCAGGGCGAGGACGACTGACGGACAGTCGGCAGTCGAATCAGGCGGGACCGCGTGCGCGCTGCGCCGCCTCGAGCCTTGAGCCCTGGGCCTTGAGCCCTGAGCCCTGAGCCCTGAGCATCACCGCAGTCCGAACCAGTACGACACCTTCACGAGCAGCACGTCGTCGGCAGGCGCCGAGAAGACCCGTCCCGCGTCGTCGCCGAGGTCGAACGCGCCGGTGACCCCCGTGTCGCGGCGGTTCTGCGTCCACACCACGTACAGGGTGGAGCCGGGACGGAACTCCCAGCGGAAGACGGTGTTGGCGCGCAGCGACCGGACGTTGAAGTCGGGCTGCGCGATGACGAAGGGCGCCGCCGCCCCCGCGCCGTCGGGATCGATCACCAGTCCCTGCCCGGCCGGCCCCGGCCCGATGGTGCTGCCGCCGTCCTCGCCGTAGCGGGTGAACGCGAAGGTGCGCGGCGCCGCCACTTCCTTGATCGCGCCGTAGTCCCCGGCCGAGACGAGCGGCTGCAGGAACACCTGCAATGACGTGCGCGGCGAGGTCGCCAGGCTCAGGCGCGCGATCATCGACACTTCGGTCTGATCGAGCTCGCCGAACACGTAGCGGCGCCCGTACGTGTGCGTGGCCAGCGGGTCGTCGACCGTCGCGAGATACTGCGCCGCGACGATGTTGCGTCGGTAGGCGGGCCCGACGCTCAGCGTGACGGCCGGCGCCGGCCGCACGGCGACGCTCACGCCGCCGGTGAGCGCCGACGCGTCGTACTGCCGCGCCGTGTAGCCGAGGTCGGCGGCGACCACGGCCACCTTGCGGTTGTCGCTCGCGACGCTGACCTGCGCGCCGACGCTGCCCGGGCGTATCACGGTGGGCCCGCCGCGCGTCAGCTTGTCGTCCCACACCCGGCGCGCGTGTGTCAGGGTGAGCGAGGTGCGCCAGAAGTTGCGCCACTGGGCGCTCGTCGCGCCCTGCCAGCCATCGCCCTGCAGCTCGGCGCCGTAGTTCCACGTCCACCACTTGGAGACCCAGGCGGTGCGCTCGCGCGTCCAGCCCGACGGCACCAGCTTGCGCAGCTGCACCATCGCGTGGCCGCCGGCGCGATCGGTCTGCGTCGAGAAGCCGAGGTCGTTCACCTCGAGGCCCGGGCTCATCCCCCACACGCCGAAGTTCGCGGTGACGTTGCCGCCCTGCTTGTTCAGGTTCGCCTGGCCGGTCCACCCGGACAGGCTGGTGGCCGTCGGGTCCAGCGACACGTGCGGCGCGTCGGGACGCTGGTAGTACCGCTGCTCGGCCCGCTGCAGGCGGGTGATCGCCGGCTGGGTGCCCTCGACACGACTGCCTGCGAGACCGCCGTGCAGCACCCAGCGACGGGAGGCATCGAGGTACCAGTGCCCGTCGACGCCGAGCATGTGCGCCCGGGAGGTGAGCGCGTTCTCCAGTTGCGGCTCGCGGCCCTCGCGGATCACCGACGTGCCGAGCAGGCCGATGCCGCCGCGCGCGCCGAGTTCGCGCTGCGCCCGCAGCACCGCGTAGTTGGTGAGCGGCTCGACGTCGCGCGTCGTGGTGCCCAGCCCCGTCGACAGCCGCGCCTGTTCCCGTCCGGTCACCGCCTCGAGCGCCCCGACCGTCCAGCCGTGACGCGTCCGCCCGACCAGCTTGGCCGCGCCGAGGATCGTCGTGGTCGCCGGCGCGTCCAGGTAGGGGCTGGCATACCGCCCCTGGGGCGCGCGGCCGATGCGGCGGCTGTAGAACAGCGTCGGCTCCGGACGGAAGAAGCCCCAGTACTCGCTGGCGCCGCTCCGGCCGAAGTTGCCGAACACCTTCGCGCCTTCGGTGAAGAACGGACGACGCTCCTCGAAGAACACCTCGAACTGCGTGAGGTTCACCACCGCGGGATCGACCTCGACCTGCCCGAAGTCCGGGTTGAACGTGGCATCCAGCGTGAGGTTGCTCGTCACGCCGTACTTGAGGTCCATGCCGGTGGCCGCGAAGCCGCGCACGCCGTCGTTGAAGGGATTGCCCGCCAGCGGCGGCTCGATGAACTCCGCGCGCGTTGTCGCGTACGGCATCAGCTCCAGCGTGCCGGGTGGCTCGATGCCGACGATGTCGGCCAGGTGCGCCATGCGCGAGGCCAGGCCGGGCTCGTTCTTGCCCACCAGCTGCAGCCAGTCCGACTCGTTGCGGCGCTGGATGACGCGCTGCACGTTGATGCCCCACGTGGCGCGATCGCTGGCCGTGAAGCGCAGCTGCGACAGCGGGATCCGCATCTCGACCGCCCAGCCCCGCTCGTCCAGGGTCACCGCCGAGGCCCACACCGCGTCCCAGGTCGGGTCGAGGAACTGGTCGTTGTAGATGAGCGCGTCACGCTGGACGCCGGCCGCCGACACGCCGAACTGCGCGCCCGTGAGGTGGTCGTGGTGCGCGTCGAGGTAGACGATGAAGGCGTCGGCCTCGACGGCGACGTCGCGCCGCGAGAGCTGGCGGACGATGGCGCCCGGCTGGCGGTCGTGCAGGCGAGCCGCGACGTAGAGCGCGTGCTCGTCGTAGCCGACCCGCACCTCGGTGTCCTCGGAGGCCGGGTCGCCCTGCACGGGGTCGCGTTGCAGGAAACCGCCGGCCGGCTCGACCTGCCGCCACGCCTCATCGTCGAGGCGGCCGTCGATGACGGGGGGCGAAGGAAACCGGGCTGCGTGGAGCTCGCGGGTCTGCGCCTGGGCCAGCACGGAAGGCACGGCGCCGGCGGACGCCCAGGACAACAGGAAGGTCAGGGCGACACGCGCACGCGATCCCACGGGGCGGCATTGTACGCGGGCCGGAACCCGTTCCCTGGCGGTCGGCCTTCGGCGTTCGACGTTCCCGCGTGCGGCGTGCGGCGTTCAAGAGCCGCGGCGGGTTCGGCGTTCGAGAGATCATTGCGCCGCCCGGACGCATCGCATAGGCTGGACCTGTTCCTGGAGTGCGTCTCGCCGATGGCCCCTGAGCCTTGCCCCGTCGTCGCGGGCCCGCTGCGCGTGGCGCGGCGCCCGGCGGCCCTGCTTTTCCTCGCCGCCGTCCTGGCCGGCGGCCTCGCGTGCCGCCCGGCGGCGCCACGGGTGGCCGGCGTGCCCGATCAGGTCGACTTCAACTTCCACGTCCGGCCGATCCTGTCCGACAAGTGCTTCGCCTGCCACGGTCCCGACGACCGGGCCCGCAAGGGCGGTCTGAGCCTGCACACCAGGGAGGGCGCGTTCGCGACCCTGGCCGACGGCCGTCGCGCCGTCGTGCCTGGCAGCACGCGCAAGAGCGAGCTGGTGCGCCGCATCCTGAGCACGGATCCGGCGGTGATGATGCCGGTGCCAGACTCGCACCTGTCGCTGACCGACGTCGAGAAGGCGACCCTCGTCCGCTGGATCGAGCAGGGGGCCACCTGGACGCCGCACTGGGCGTTCGTGGCGCCGAAGACGCCGGCGATTCCCACCGGCGCCGACCTGAAGTCGCCCGCCAATCCCATCGATGCCTTCGTGCGCGCCGGGCTGCGCGGCACCGGCCTCGCGCCGTCGCCGGAGGCCCCGAAGGAAACGCTGATCCGCCGCGTGTCGATCGACCTCACCGGCCTGCCCCCGACGGTGGCGGAGGTGGACGCCTTCCTTGCCGACACGAGTCCCGACGCCTACGAGAAGGTGGTCGATCGACTGCTCGCCTCGCCCGCCTTCGGTGAGCGCATGGCGGCCGATTGGCTCGACGTGGCGCGCTACGCCGACTCGCACGGCTACCAGGACGACGGGATGCGGCAGATGCATCCATGGCGCGACTGGGTGATCAAGGCGTTCAACCGGAACATGCCGGTGGACGAGTTCATCACCTGGCAGCTGGCCGGCGACCTGCTCCCGAACGCCACGGTGGAGCAACGCCTGGCCACCGCCTTCAACCGCAACCACATGCAGTCGCAGGAAGGCGGCATCGTCTCGGAGGAGTACCGGACCGAGTACGTCGCCGACCGCGTGAACACGTTCGGGTCGGCGTTCCTCGGGCTGACGCTGCAATGCGCGCGGTGCCACGACCACAAGTACGACCCGGTGCTGCAGCAGGACTACTTCAAGCTCTTCGCCTTCTTCAACAACGTCAACGAGACGGGCCAGATCCCGTACTCGGGGATGCCGAGCCCGACGGTCACGGTGAGCACGCCGGAGGCCGACGCCGAGCTCGCCGCGCTGCGGGCCGCCATCGGCCCGCTCGAGCAGGCGACGCGCGTCGACAGGCTGGCCACCGGCCCGGCGTTCGAGGCGTGGCTGGCCAGGGCCGAGCAGGCCGCCGCGCCCGTGTCGCTGCCGCGCGCCATCGTGCACCTGCCGCTCGACGCCATGAAGGACTACACCTTCGCCAACCTCGCCACGCCGCAGCGCAAGGGCACGGTGGGCAGCGAGGAGGAGCGCAAGAAGAAGACGGCGCGCGCGCCCGAGGTGGTGCCCGGCCGGGTCGGCAGCGCGGTGCGGCTGGTCGGCGACAGCCAGATCGACCTCGGTGGCCGCGACGAGAAGTTCGGCTTCTTCGAGCGCAACGAGCCGTTCTCGTTCGCGCTGTGGTTGCGCCGCGACAAGGACAAGGTCGGCGGCCCGATCGTCACGCGGTCGGGCGCGGTGATGAACGGCCACCGCGGCTACGAGCTGATCCTGCGGCCCGACGGCACCCTGACGGCCGGCCTGCACCACGTGGCGCCCGACAACTCGCTCGAGCTCGAGACGCTCGATCCGTTCAAGGTCGGCACCTGGTACCACGTGGCGGTCACCTACGACGGCTCGAGTCGCGGCCCCGGGCTGCGCCTCTACATCGACGGCGCGCCGGCCCGCACGCGCCTGATGACCGACAACCTGGCGCGCAGCATCATCAGCGAGCCGCTGGGCGACTGGGGCGGGATCTCCGCGATCAGGCTCGGCCGTCGGGGCGACGAGAACCTCGCCGACACGTCGATCGACGAGTTCATGGTGTTCCCGACGCAGCTCACGGCTCCCGAGGTTGCGACGCTGGCGACGCGCGGGGCCGATGGCGCAGGTGTAGGCGTCGGCCTTGGCCGACGCGCGTTCACTCGTGACGAGCTGGCCGAGCACTGGGTGCTCCGGGTGGCGAAGGCCGGCGAGCGCGAGCGTGCCCAGCTGCGCGCGCTGCGCGGCAAGGAGAACGCCATCATCACGAAGCTCCCCCAGGTGATGGTGATGCGCGACCTGCCTGCCGAGCGGGCGCGGCCGACCTTCGTCCTCGCGCGCGGCGCCTACGACGCGCCGACGACCAGGGTCGAGGCCGACACGCCGGCGATGCTGCCGCGGTTCGACAAGGGGCTGCCGCGCAACCGTCTCGGCCTGGCGCGCTGGCTCGTGTCGAAGGAGAACCCGCTGGCGACGCGCGTCCTCGTGAACCGTTACTGGGCGCTGCTGTTCGGCACCGGCCTGGTTGCGACCCCCGAGGACTTCGGCAACCAGGGCAAGCTGCCGACGCACCCGCAGCTGCTCGACTACCTGGCCGTGTCGTTCCGCGAGAGCGGCTGGAACCTCAAGGCCCTGTTGCGCCGGATCGTGACGTCGCAGACCTACCGCCAGTCGTCGGCGGCGACGCCGCAGGCCCTCGAGATCGACCCCGCGAACGAGAAGCTGGCGCGTGGGCCCGGCTACCGCCTGTCGGCCGAGCAGATCCGCGACAATGCGCTGGCGGCCAGCGGCCTGCTCGTGCGCACGATCGGCGGCCCCAGCGTGTACCCGTACCAGCCGCCGGGCCTGTGGGAGGAACTGGCGACGCGCAATGCGACGACCTACGCGCAAGGCAAGGGCGACGACCTCCACCGCCGGAGCCTCTACACGGTGTGGAAGCGCTCGACGCCGCCGCCATCGGCCATCAGCTTCGACGCGTCGGAGCGGCTGCTCTGCACGGTGAGGCGCCAGCGGACGAGCACGCCCCTGCAGGCGCTGGTGCTGCTCAACGACGTGCAGTACGTCGAGGCGGCACGGGTACTCGCCGAGCGGGTGTTGCTCGAGGGCGGCGACACGCCGGAGGCGCGGATCACGCTGGCCTGGCGCCTGCTCACCAGCCGGGCGCCGCGGCCGTCGGAGGTCGCCACGGTGCGCGCGTTGCACGACCGGGAACGGGCCCGGTTCGCCGGCAATCCCAAGGCGGCCCGGACGCTCGCGACCAGCGGCGAACACCCCCCGGCGCGGACGCTCGATCCCGTCGAGGTCGCGACGTGGACGGTGGTGGCCAGCACGATCATGAACACGGACGAAGCGGTGAACAAGCGATGAAGGCCCTCGAGGATCTGAAGTTCAACGCGACGCGGCGACACTTCCTGTCGGCGGCCAGCCTGGGGATCGGCTCGGTCGCCCTCGGGTCGCTGCTCGACCCCTCGCGACTCTTCGGCGGCCCCTCGCCGACCCAGGCGCCGTTGGTGCCGGGGGCCGCGCCGGCCGGTGGGCCGGTGCTGCCGGCCACGCACCTGGTGCCGCGCGCCAAGCGCGTGATCTACCTGTTCCAGAGCGGTGGCCCCTCGCAGCTCGATCTCTTCGACGACAAGCCGCTGCTGCGGACCATGAACGGCGAGGAGCTGCCCGCGTCGGTGCGCATGGGCCAGCGCCTCACCGGCATGACCGCCCACCAGAAGCAGTTCCCGCTGGCCGGGTCGCACTTCACCTTCGCCCGCCACGGCCAGAGCGGCGCGATGGTGAGCGAGCTGATGCCGCACACCGCCGCCATCGCCGACAAGCTGTGCTTCGTCAAGTCGATGCACACCGAGGCGATCAACCACGACCCGGCGGTGACCTTCGTGCAGACCGGCACGCAGCAGGCCGGGCGGCCGTCGATCGGCTCGTGGCTGTCCTACGGGCTCGGATCGGACAACGCCAACCTGCCGGCATTCATCGTGTTGCTGTCGCGGGCGCGGGAGGGCGACCAGCCGCTGTACTCGCGGCTCTGGGGCAGCGGCTTCCTGCCCTCGCAGCACCAGGGCGTGCAGTTCCGGCGCGGCAAGGATCCCGTGCTGTACCTCGGCGACCCCGACGGCGTGAGCGCCGAGACGCGCCGCAGCATGCTCGATGCCTTCCGCGCGCTCGAGGAGGAACAGCACGCGCGGGTGCTCGATCCCGAGATCAACGCCCGCATCGCGCAGTACGAGATGGCCTACCGCATGCAGACGTCGGTGCCGGAGGTGATGGACTTCGCCGACGAACCCGACAGCGTGCTGAAGATGTACGGGCCCGACGTGAAGACGCCGGGGACGTTCGCGGCCAACTGCCTGCTGGCCCGCCGCCTCGCCGAGCGCGACGTGCGCTTCATCCAGCTCTATCACCAGGGCTGGGACCAGCACGGCAACCTTCCCAAGGACATCCGGATCATGACCCAGTCGGTCGACCAGGCGTCGGCCGCGCTCGTCAAGGATCTCGAGCAGCGCGGATTGCTCGAGGACACGCTGGTCATCTGGGGCGGCGAGTTCGGCCGCACGAACTACTCGCAGGGCAAGCTGACCAGGGACAACTACGGCCGCGATCACCACCCGCGCTCGTTCACCATCTGGATGGCCGGCGGTGGCGTCAAGGCGGGCCTCACCTACGGCGAGACCGACGAGTTCGGCTACAACGTGGTGCGCGACCCGGTGCACGTCCACGACTTCCAGGCCACGCTGATGTACCTGCTCGGCATCGAGCACGAGCGGCTCACGTTCAAGCACCAGGGCCGCCGCTACCGCCTCACCGACGTGCATGGGCACGTGGTGAAGGCCCTCCTGGCGTAAGCGCGTGCTATCACGATTCCCTCGCGCCCGCTGGGTGGCGTCCGGCGAGCTGCTGCTGGCCGCGGTCGTGCTGGCGGTCGGTGTCCTCGGCCTGCGGAGCGCCGGCGGCGACCTGCAGGTGTTCGTCGGGCGGTTCCACCCGCTCATCGTCCACCTCCCGATCGGCGTCCTCCTGCTGGCCGGGATCGTCGAGGCGCTGTCGCGCACGCGTCGCTTCGCTGGCGCCGGCCTCGAGCGCCTCCTGCTGGTCATCGTCGGCATCGGCGCCCTGACCACGATCGCCGCCATCCTCACCGGCCTGCTGCTCTCCTCGTCTGGCGAGTACGACGCCGCGCTGGTGGCACGGCACCAGCAATGGGGCCTGCTGCTCGGCCTGACGGCACTCCTCGCGACCGTCGGCGCGTGGTGGCGCATCGGCGCTGCGGCGCGTGCACCGCACACGCTGTACGCCGCGTCGCTGGTCGGCGCGCTGGTGCTGGTGACGGTCACCGGGCACTACGGCGGCTCGCTCACCCACGGCGAGACCTACCTCACCGAGCACCTGCCGTTCCGTGCGCGTCAGGACGACGCTGCGCGAGGCGCCGTGGACCTGAGCACCACGAAGGTGTTCGCGACGCTGGTCGCGCCGACGATCGAGGCACGCTGCGTCGGCTGCCATGGTCCGGCGCGCCAGTCGGGCAAGCTGCGCCTCGACTCGCCGGAGGCCATCAGGAAGGGCGGCGAGTCGGGCGCCGCGGTCACACCGGGCAGCGCCGCCGGCAGCCTGATCGTGCGTCGCATCTTCCTGCCGACGTCGGACGCCAAGGTCATGCCGCCGAAGGGGCACCCGACGCCGTCGCATGCCGACGTCGCCCTGCTGCGCTGGTGGATCGATCAGGGCGCCTCCTTCGACCAGGTGCTGGCCGACGCCACCGTCACCCCCGACGTGGAGCCGGCCATCGCCGCCCGCCTCGGTCCGGTGGACTTCGCGGCGCCGGCGATCCTCTCCGTCCGTGTCCAGCCAGGCGATCCGAAGGCGATCGCGGCAGCGCGGGCCCTGAAGCTGCGCGTGGAGCCGCTGCGCGACGACTCGTCGTTGCTGGTCATCAAGGCGCCACCCGCCGCGCGTGGGTTCGACGACGCGGCGCTGAAGACGCTGGAACCGCTGGCGACGCAGATCGCGTGGCTCGATCTCGGGGGCACGCAGGTCACCGACGCGGGCCTCTCCGTCCTGCTGCCGCGCCTCGTGAACCTCTGGCGCCTGTCGCTCGATCGCACGGCCATCACCGACCGCGCGCTGCTCCCGCTGGAGAAGTTGCCGCGCCTCGAGACGGTGAACGTGTACGCGACGCAGGTCACCGACGCGGGGCTCAAGCCCTTGGAGAAGCTGCCGCGCCTGCGCGCCGTGTATGCCTGGCAGACGCAAGTGACCTCCGCGGGTGCCGAGTCGCTGAAGGCCGCCGCCAGGAAGGTCCAGGTCA
The DNA here is from genome assembly GCF_016865485.1 of Luteitalea sp. TBR-22. NCBI lineage: Bacteria > Pseudomonadati > Acidobacteriota > Vicinamibacteria > Vicinamibacterales > Vicinamibacteraceae > Luteitalea > Luteitalea sp. TBR-22. The sequence goes on from NZ_AP024452.1 coordinate 5,558,384, forward strand.
ACGTCGGCGCCCCGCCGGAGCCCGAGCCGCTGATGACCGCCGAGGGGGATGGCGGCAAGGCCGGCGGGGGGGCCGTGAAGAAGGCCGCCCGCTAGTAAGGAAATACCTCCCGACAGCTGAGCTTTGGGCGTAGGCTGTGGCTGACGGCTCGGGCGGGTCGGACTCCCTGCCACGCGCCCGGGTCCGATGGCTCCCCCTTCACGTCGACGGTTGCTGACGCTCCTGCTGTGCGGCCTCGCACTGGCCGCCGCCATCGGGGGCGCCGCGTGGGTCCGTGGGCCTGCGCCCCCCGCCGGTGCGCCCGTCCGCGCCGGATACCTGCACGACCCGCCGTACATGTTCCGCGCCCCCGACGGCACGGCCGCAGGGCTGGACATCGACGTGCTCGACGAAGCGGCGCGACGGGCCCGCATCGAGCTGACGTGGAACTACGTGGAGCGCGACGGGGATCCGGACGTCGCCCTCGCCGAGGGCACCATCGACGTCTGGCCCGCGCTGACGGTGCTCGAGCATCGCCGCCGCCGCTTGCACCTCACCGCCCCCTGGCTGCGCACCGAGGTGCTGCTGGTCGTCCGCGACGGCGGCGCACGACCGCCGCGCGACCACGCCGGCCCGCTCGGGGTCGTGAGCCTCCCGGTCACCGCCTACCTGATCGAGCAGAACTTCCCCCACGCGCAGCGCGTGTCGTACAAGGACGGCCCCGAGCTGGCCCAGGCCGTGTGCGAGGGCCGCGTGCCGATGGGCCTGATCTCTGCCGGCACGCTGGCCATGGCGTTGTCGACGGTCGACGGGCCTTGCCGCGCTGCGCACCTGCGCTCGTACGCGCTGCAGGGCGCGACGCTGGACATCGCCGTGGCCGGGCGCGTGGGCTTCGAGGGCGTCGCCGACCGGCTTCGCGCCGGCATCGACGCGATGGCCGCCGATGGCTCGATCCGCGCGCTGGTGCAGCCGTACTCGTTGCAGGCCGCCAGCGAGGTGCTCGCCGTGTACGAGCTGCTGCAGGAGCGCGCCCGGACGCGCCTGTTCACCTGGGTCACCGTCATCCTCTCGGTGGCGCTCGTCGGGTCCACGACGCTCTTCCTGGCGCTGCTGCGCGCCAACCGGCGCACCAGGCAATCACTGGTCGAGAAGGCGGCCCTCGAGGCCCGGCTGCAGGGCGCACAGCGGCTCGAGCTGGTCGGGCAGTTCACGGGCGGGGTGGCGCACGACTTCAACAATCTCGTGACGGTCATCCTGGGCCACGCCGACGTCGCGGCCGGGGAGGGTCCGCTCGCGCCGGCGACCGCCGAATCGCTCGACGAGATCCGCAAGGCGGGCGAACGCGCCAGCGACCTGGTCAAGCACCTGCTGGCGTTGGGACGCGAACAGCCGGCGACCCCGCGCGTGGTGGCCGTGCACGCGGAACTGCAGGGACTGCTGCCGATGCTGCGGCGACTGCTGCCGCCGCAGGTGCGGGTGGCGTGCGAGCCGGGGGCCCGGGACGACCGCGTGTTCATGGACCCCGGGCAGTTCTCCCGCGTGCTGCTCAACCTGGCCGCCAACGCCGGCGACGCGATGCCCGACGGCGGCCAACTGCGCCTCACCACCAGGAACGCCGAGGACGAGCGACTGGGCGGGCAGGTGCTGTGCCTGGCCATCGAGGACACCGGCTGCGGCATGCCGGCCGAGGTGCAGGCCCACGCGTTCGAGCCCTTCTTCACCACGAAGGACCCGGGGCGAGGCACGGGGCTGGGCCTGTCGGTGGTCCACGGCATCGTGCAGGACGCCGGCGGCACGATCGCCGTCGTCAGCGCCCCAGGGCGCGGCACGCGGTTCGAGATCCGGTGGCCTCTGGCCGGGGCGGCCGAGGCGGTCACCGAATCGCGGCAGCCGGACCCGCCGTCGACGCTGGCGCCGCCACCGACGACGAGCCTGGTGCTCGTCGTCGACGATCGACCCGAGTTGCGCGAGCTGGTGAGGCGCGTCCTCAGCGCCGCCGGCCATCAGGTGCTCACCGCCGAGGGTGGGCCGGAGGGATTGGCGCTCCTGCAGGCGCACGGCTCGCGGATCGGCCTGGTCGTCAGCGACATTGTGATGCCGCGCATGTCCGGTGTCACGTTGCTCGAGCAGGCGCGAGCCGCCGGAGTGACGGCACCGTTCCTCTTCACCAGCGGGCACGCCGAGGAGCACGCGGCCGCCGTCGAGGCGAGCGGCGCGCACCTGCTCGCCAAGCCCTTCGCGACCGCGCAGCTGCTCGAGGCCGTCAATCGCCTGATCGCCGCTCGCTGACGGCACGTCGGCAGTCCCGGATGTCGAGGGACCGCCTGCCCGGCGTCACCGGCGCGTGTAGATGCGCTTCCCTTCCTTGATCGTCTCGACCACCCGCACGTCCTTGATGGCGGCCGGGGCGACCTTCAGCGGGTTCCTGTCCAGGATCACGAGGTCGGCCAGCTTCCCGGGGGCGAGCGAGCCCTTGAGGTCCTGCTCGCCGTACTGGTAGGCGACGTTGATCGTCTGCGCCTCGAGGGCCTCGAGCGGCGTGATGCGCTGATCGGGACCGATCGACTGGCCGCCGCGCGACTCGCGGTTGACGGCCGACCACATCATGAACAGCTGGTCGAGCGGCGCCACCACGAAGTCGGTGTGGTTGGTGGGCCGCAGGCCCCGCGCCAGCGCGTCGCGCATCGGGCTGATGTAGGCCGCGGCGGCGGCGCCGCGGTTGGCGACGTGGGCGTCGGCGAAGTAGTAGGTGTGCAGCGTGTAGAACGAAGGCACCAGCTTGTATTTCGCGAACTTGTCGAGGTGATCCTTGCGCGTGAACTGCGCGTGGATCAGCGTCACGTGGCGGTCCCTGGTGAGATCGGGGCCGGCCACGGCCTCGTGCACCCTCAGGAAGGCGTCGATTGCGGCGTCGCCGTTGGCGTGCAGGTTCAGCGGCACGCCCAGCGCGTACACCCGCCTGACCATCTGCGTGATGGTGGCCTCGGGGAACGTGAGCTCGCCCTTCCAGTTCTTCTCGCCACCGGGGCCACCGGTCAGGTACGGCGTGGTGAACGCGGCGGTGCGGCCCTGCGGCGACCCGTCGATCGTGATCTTCACGCCGCCGATCTTGAGGCGCTGTTCGTACGTGCCCCACGTGCCCACCGGGTAGGCCTTCAGCACCTCGTCGAGATCGGTGATGAACGGATAGGCGATGACGTCGATGCTGTTGGCGCCGGCCGCGGCCGCGCGCTTCATCACGGCGAGGTCGCCGGCGTGCGTGGCGCCCTCGTGCGCCGTGGTCACGCCGTGACTGGCGTAGAGCTGCTGCGCCGCCTTCGTCCAGTCGACCGCCTGCTCGGCCGTCGGCTTGGGCAACGACGCGAAGATCGGCAGGAACGCCGTCTCCATCAGCAGTCCGTACGGCTCCTGCGTACCCGGCTTGCGCACGATCACGCCGCCCGGCGGCGTCCGGGTGGCCGCGGAGATGTTCCACTTCTTCAAGGCCGCCGAGTTGAGCACCGCGCCGTGCATCGACACGTGCTGCACGAGCACGGGGTTGTCGGGGAACGCGGCGTCGAGGTGATCGCGGTTCAGCAGGTCGCCCTTCGGCATGGCGGTGTCGTCGTAGCCGTAGGCCTGGATGACCTCGCCTGCCGGGATCTTCCGCTCGTCCCGGAACTTCACGAGCGCCGCGACGATGCTGGCCGGGTCCTTCCCGGGTCCGGCCGGCGGCGGGTAGACGTTGGCCTGGTTGGCCACGCCGAGCGCGCTGTAGTAATGGCTGTGCGCGTCGAGAAAGGCCGGGATGAGGGTCCTGCCGGCAAGGTCCACCACCTGCGTGGCCGCGCCCTTGTGGGCCGCCTCCACCTGCGCGCGCGACCCGACGGCGACGATGCGGCCGTCCTTCACGGCCAGGGCCTCGGCCTCGGGCTGGTTGCGGTCGACGGTCACGATGTCGCCGCCGGTGTAGATGGTGTCGGCGGCCTGCCGCTCGTCGACAGGGACCGGGGACGCAGGGGACGACTGGGATTGCCGGCAGCCCGAGACCAGGGAAGCCAGGGCGAGACCGACGACACACGCACGCACACGACGGGACATGAACCTCTCCGGGAGCAAGAAGCTCAGCCTAGCGACGCATGCGCGCGCGGGCATCTAGACCTTGGTTGGGGCCACACCGACAGCGCTCCCGCCGCCTCCCGTCCTCCGCCCCGCCTGCGCCTCCGAGGGGGGCCCGAACGGGGCGAGTCCGCCGGATCCGGCGTGAGTAGAACGACCCCAACATTTCACTTTATGCGGCTGAGCTATTGACGTAGGCTGAGGCCGTCTGCCTCGGCGTGGATGCCGCTGGTCCGCTCCACGTCCGACTCGCGCGATGCCACGCCCCTCTTCCCATTGGTGGGCCGTCTCGGCCGGTGCGGTGGTCGCCAGCATCGGCCTGGTGTTCTGGGTCGGGCGCGGCAGCGCCGCGACGACGAGCACGTCCGGCCCGCTGCGCATCGGCTACACGCACGACCCGCCCTACATGTTCCGGGCCGCCGACGGCCGGCCGAGCGGCCTCGACGTCGACGTCGTCGCCGAAGCGGCGCGCCGGGCCGCAGTGGACGTGCGGTGGGTCTACGTGACCGGCCGCGGCGGCGCCGACGCGGCTCTGGCCGCGGGACAGGTCGACGTCTGGCCGGCGCTGACGATCCTCGAATCGCGCCGACGCGTGCTGCACTTCACCGACCCGTGGCTGCGCACCGAGATCCTGCTCATGGTGCGCGACGACGGTCCGCGCCCCTCCGGCTCGTACTCGGGTCGCGTCGGCGCCGTGGCGCTGCCGGTCACCGAGTTGATGGTGACCAACAACTTCCCCCGGGCGACGCTGGTGCCCTACCGCGACGGCCCCATGCTGGCGAGGGGCCTCTGCGCGGGTGAGGTGCCGATGGGGCTGGTCTCGGCGGCCGATCTCGCCAAGGCGATGGCCAGCCCCGGCGAGGCCTGCCGCCAGGCGCGCCTGCGCTCGTACCCGCTGCAGGGGTCGACCCTGAACATCGCCATCGCCGCCCGCAGCGGGCACGAAACCGCAGCCGACCTCCTGCGCCAGCGCATCGACGACATGGCCGCCGACGGCTCCATCCGCACGCTGGTGCAGCCGTACTCCTTCCACGCGGCCAGCGAGGTCCTCGGCGTCTACGAACTGCTGCAGGAGCGCGCACGCACGCGGCTGTTCACGTGGGGCACCATGGTCCTCGGCGCGGCGCTGGTCGGCTCGAGCGCGCTCTTCGGCGCCCTGCTGCGCGCCAACCGGCGGGCCCGTCGTTCGCTCGTGGAGAAGGCGGCGCTCGAGGAACGCCTGCGAGCGGCGCAGCGCCTCGAACTGGTCGGGCAGTTCACCGGCGGCGTCGCCCACGACTTCAACAACCTGGTCACGATCATCGTCGGCTATGCCTCGGTGGCGGCCGACCGCGCCCATGCCGATCCGCTCGTCAACGACGCCCTGCAGCAGATCCGCAAGGCGGGCGAGCGGGCCAGCGACCTGGTGCGCCACCTGCTCGCCCTCGGGCGGAAGGAGGTGACCGAGCCGCGCGAGCTGGCCGTGCACGCGCAGGTCGAGAACCTGCAGCCGATGCTCCGGCAGTTGCTGGGGGAGCCGGTCCGCATCACGCTCGACCTGCAGGCGGGCGACGCGCGGATCTTCATGGACCCGGGACAGTTCTCCCGCGTGCTGCTCAACCTGGCGGCCAACGCGCGGGATGCGATGCCGGAGGGCGGCAGCATCCGCATCGCCACGTTCCGCGAGTCTGCGGCCGATGCGGCGTCGGTGGTGTGCCTCGCCTTCGAGGACTGCGGCGCCGGCATGCCGCAGGACGTGTGCGCGCGCGTGTTCGAGCCCTTCTTCACCACCAAGGGACCCGCGCGCGGCACCGGACTCGGGCTGTCGGTCGTGCGCGACATCGTCGCCGAGTCGGGAGGCACGATCGGCGTGAGCAGCGAGATCGGCCGGGGCACGCGCTTCGAGATCCGCTGGCCGCTGGTCACCGGCGCCGACCTCTCCCCGTCGCGCGACGACGCGGCCGGGACTGCCGCGGCCACGCACACCGTGCTCGTCGTCGAGGACCGCGAGGAACTCCGCACGCTGATGACCCGGGTGCTCGCCGGCGCCGGCTACCACGTCCTGAGCGCCGCCGACGGCGGCGAGGCGCTGACCCTGCTGCAGGCCCGCGGCGAGCAGGTGTCGCTCGTGGTGAGCGACGTGCTGATGCCGCGCGTCTCCGGGCCGTCACTGCTGGCGCAGGCGCGCCAACTGGGGCTGGCCGTGCCGTTCCTGTTCACCTCGGGCCACGCCGACGACGTCGACGCTGCTGGCGATCTCTCGGGCACGCGGATGCTGCCCAAGCCGTTCACGCCGACGCAGTTGCTCGAGGCCGTGGGCGCCCTGACCGGGCGCCCGCCGACTACCCCTCCCCGAGCGTGACGACCACCCGATGGGCCTGCCCGTCGTCGAGGATCGGGATGCGCCCCTGCTCGACCGGCACGCCGTCGAGCGTCACCGACGCCACCCCGGTGCTGCGATGCTCCGGGTTGTCCACCGCGATGTGGTAGCGGCACGAGCCGATTCGCCAGTCGATCGTGTACCCGGGCCAGGCCGAGGGGATGCACGGCGAGACGGTGAAGACGTCTCCGTGTCGCTGCAGCCCGAGGATGCTCTCCAGCCCGGTGCGGTACATCCATCCGGCGGCCCCGGTGTACCACGACCAACCGCCGCGCCCCATGTGCTCGGGATGCGCGTAGACGTCGCCATCGAGGACGTAGGGCTCGGTGACGTAGCGCTCGACGCCGGTCGCGTCACGCGTGTGGTTCACGGGGTTGAGGAGGTGGAACAGCTCGACGACCTCGTCGCCGTACCCCATGCGCGACAGCGCCATGAGCGTCCACAGCGCCGCGTGCGTGTACTGCCCGCCGTTCTCGCGGATGCCGGGGATGTAGCCCTTGATGTACCCCGGATCCTTGGCGGCGTGGTCGAAGGGCGGCGTCAGCAGCAGGATCAGGCCCGCATCGCGCCGCACCAGGTGGGTGCGGACGGCGTCCATGGCGCGCGCCGCCCGGCGCGGCGAGGCGGCGCCAGACAGCACGGCCCACGACTGGCTGATCGAGTCGATGCGACATTCCTCGCTGCTCGATGAGCCGAGCGGCGTGCCGTCGTCGTAGTAGCCGCGCCGGTACCACTGTCCGTCCCAGGAGAGCTCGAGCGCCCTGACGAGACGATGCGCCTCGGCCTGGTACCGCGAGGCGCGCGCGTCGTCACCACTCTGGCTCGCCACGGCACCGAAGCGCGTCAGCACGGCGTGCAGGAACCACCCCAGCCACACGCTCTCGCCACGACCCTCGTGGCCGACGCGGTTCATCCCGTCGTTCCAGTCGCCGATGCCCATCAGCGGCAGGCCGTGCACCCCCGACGAGAGGCCGCGATCGACGGCACGCACGCAGTGCTCGTACAGCGATCCCTCGACCCGCGACACGGCCGGCAGGTCGTAGAGCTCGTGCTGTCCCGGGGCGAGGGGCGGGGCCTCGAGGAACGGCACCCGCTCGTCGAGGATGGCCCGATCGCCGGTCGCCTCGACGTACTGCGCCACGACGTAGGGCAACCAGAGCAGGTCGTCGGAGCACCGCGTGCGCGTGCCCCGGCCGGTCGGCGGATGCCACCAGTGCTGCACGTCGCCCTCGACGAACTGGCGGCTCGCGGCGAGCAGGATCTGCTGCCGGTACAGGTCGGTGCGGCTGAAGGCCAGCGCCATCACGTCCTGCAACTGGTCGCGGAAGCCGAAGGCGCCACCGGGCTGGTGGAACCCGGTGCGCCCCCACAGCCGCGAGGCGACGGCCTGGTACAGCAGCCAGTGGTTCAGCACCAGGTCGAGCGAGTCGTCGGGCGTCTGCACGTGCACGGCGCCCAGCAGGTCCTCCCACAGGGTGTGCACTCGTCGGAGGCGCTCGGCGGCGCTGGCCACATCGCCGCAGCGGGCGACCAGGGCGTGCACCTCCTCGACCGACGCGCCCTCGCCCAGGAGGAACACGACGCGACGGGTCTCCCCGGGCTCGAGGCGGATCCCGGCGTGCAGGGCGGCGCATGGATCGAGCCCGGCGCCGAGACGGTTGGAGAGCGCATCGGTGGCCAGCCCGGCGGGGGCCGAGATCGAGCCGTTGCGGCCGATGAACTCGCCACGATCGCCGGTCATCGATCGCACCGGCTCGCTGCACCACGCAAAGGCGACGCGGGTCGCGTACTCGGCGACCCAGGGATTGGCGGCGACGATCGCCCCGGTGGTCACGTCGCGGCCGGTGACCACGGTCCGCTGCATGCCGGGACGTGGCGGCCCGAGCACCCACGCGTTGTACCCGAAGAGGCTCAGCCGCCGTGGGCGCGCCGACGTGTTGGTGAGCGTGAGCACCGACGTCTTCACCGGCGCCGCGGCATCCACGAAGACCTCGAGCCGCTGCCGCAGACGCGCGGTCACCCGCTCGAAGGTGCTCACGCCGGCGCCGTGCCTGACCTGCCAGGCGTCACCCGGCCGGCGCGGCAACGGCGCAGGCGTCGCGCCCCAGCACGCGCCGGTGTCGTCGTCGCGGATGAAGATCGCCTCCGAGGTCCCTTCCGACACCGCATCGTTGTCGAACGGCGTCAGCCGATGCTCGCGGCTGTTGATCGACCACGTGAACGACGCACCCGACGCGGTGACCAGCGTGCCGAAGTCCGGGTTGGCGAGGATGTTGGACCACGGCGCCGGCGTCTCCACCTCGTCGCGCAGCGCGATCACGTACTCCCGGCCGTCATCGCTGAAACCGCCGAGGCCGTTGAACATGAGCAACGGCGGCAGCCCCGGCGACAGCGGCACATCGTCCTCCTCAGGCACGTCGAGCGGCGTCGTCCGACGCCGCGGCGGGGTCGGTGGCGGCGACGGGCGGTCGAGCTGCTCGGAGAGTTCCCCGCGGCTGCCCACCAGCACGGCGCGCGCCACGGCGATGAGCAGCGCGCGGTCGGCAGCCGCGAGCGCCTCGGCGCGCAGGAGGAACACGCCGCCGGCCTTGTCGCGCCACGCGCCCCACGACCCGCCGGCGATGAGGCTCGAGAGCCCCTCGTGCACCTGATCGAGATAGTCGGCGGGATGCTCGTTCAGGATCACCACGTCGGCGCGGAGTCCCTTCACGCGCCAGTACTCCTGCGCCTGCAGTACCTGTCGCACCAGCCGGAGATCGTCGGCCTCCTGCACCCGCACGAGCAGCACCGGCAGGTCGCCGGAGATGCCGTGCGCCCAGAGCCCGGACTGCCCGAGCGTGTTCTCCGCCAGCGCCTCGGGCGTCGCGCGCAGGGACTGATCGAGGTACAGCACCCGCGAGGCGAGGCGATCGTACTGGCGCGCGAGGTCGCTCGAGATGCCGAGGTGCCGTACCAGCATCTGGCTGTGCGTGAAGGCCATCGACCCGGCCCGGGTCGCCGCGCCGCGGTCGTGGTAGCGGCGAGCGAGCGCCAGCGCGCCCTCGCGCGTGTCGGCCGCGCCGGTCGCGAACGCGAGCCGGGCGAAGCCACCGGGCTCGAGGCGCACCCGCTGGCGCAGGCTGACGACCGGATCGAGCACCGCGCCGGTCGTGCCGCTCAGCGATCGCCCGTCGAGCGCCCGTGGCGCCGCCATCGTGCGTCCCCGTCCGAGGAAGCGCGCGCGGCTGGTCTCCCACTCGGTCTGCGACGAGCTGTGGCCGTCGAGGCTCAGCACGTGGAACACCCAGACGCGCGGCTCGTCCTCGGCGCGCGGCCGGCGGCTGCAGATCAGCGTCGTGGTCTCGGGCAGGTACTCGGTCTGCACGAACAGCTTGCCGAACGCCGGGTGGGCGAAGTCGTCCTCGGCGCGACCGAGCACGATCTCGGCGTAGCTGGTCACCTCGATCTCGCGGACGCGGTCGCTGCGATTGGTGAGCGACAGCCGACGCACCTCGACATCGTCGCCGGCGGCCACGACCACCTCGAGCATCGACTCGATGTCCTCGTCCGAGCCGCGGTAGACCGCCTTGTCGGAGGCGAAGGTGACGAAGCAGTCGTCCGGCTCGCGCATCGTCGGGAACCAGGTCGGCGACCACACGACACCGGACCTGACGTCGCGCAGGTAGACGCACTCGCTGCCGACGTCCGTCGTCCGGTCCTCGCGGGCCCGCGTGATGGCCAGATCGCGCCAGCGGCTGTACCCGCCCCCGGCGGCGGTGACCACCGTGACGAACGAGCCGTTGGACAGGAACTGCGCGTGCGGATCGAACGTGTGCGGCGACCGGAACCGCCGCAGCGGGATGCTCGGCGGCGTCCAGGGGGTGCGGGTCAGGTCGGCCGGGCGGGGCGGCGCGGAGGCGGCCTGGCGGGGCACGCGCTCCTGCAGCAGCAGTTCGGTGGCCTTGACGCGCGAGTCGGCGTGGAAGCGTTCCACCATGACGTCGTCGAGCAGCGCGTTGGTGGCGGCCAGCAGCGTCATGCCCTGGTGATGCGCCATGTACGTGCGGACGACGACGCCCTGCGGCGCAGTGGTGGCGGCCGCCTCGTCGAGCGCGGGACCGCGGTGCGTGTAGTCGATCGCCTCGTAGTACCCGAAGCCCCCGTCGGCGCCCGCGGCCGACAGGCGCGCGAGGTTGCGCAGCGCTGCCTCCGGCGCCAGCGGGAGCGCGAGCGCGGTCGCGTACGGCGCGACGACGAGGTCGTCGGCCAGGCCCCGCTTGAAGCCCAGGCCCGGCACGCCGAACGCCTTGTACTGGTAGGTGTCGTGTCGATCGCGGACGTTGTAGGCCGATTCCGAGATGCCCCAGGGCACGCCCCGCTGGCGCCCGTACTGCACCTGGCGCGCGATCGCCCCCGTGTTGGTGGTGTCGAGCAGGGTGCCCGGGAACGAGCGCATCAACAGCGACGGCATCAGGTACTCGAACATCGTCGCGCTCCACGACAGCAGCGTCGGCTCGCCCTCGACGCTCACCGCGCGACGACCCAGGTGGAACCAGTGCCGTTGCGGCACGTCGCCCCGGGCAATCGCGTGGAAGCTCGCCAGCCGCGATTCGGAGGCCAGCAGGTCGTAGAAGGAGACGTCGAGCTGTCCTGGACCTTCCGTGTCGGCCAGGCGGTACCCGATGGCGAAGAGGTGGCGCGTGCGGTCGTAGAGGAAGCCGAAGGCCATGCCGTCGGCCAGGGCGCGGCAGCGGGCCGCGAGGACGCGCAGTTGCTCGTCCTGCTGACGCTGGTCGTCGCTGGCCGTGCCGCCCGAACGCGTCGCCGCCACGCGCGCCAGCGCCGCGCGCAAGGCGTCGGCCCAGGTGCGCAGCATCCCCTCGGTGTCGTCGGCGTCCTGCCCCGACTCGGTGGGGATGCCGGCGAGCACCACCTCGAGGTCCGCGAGGATCGCCTGGGCCGCCGATGCCAGGCGGTCGCCCTCCGGCGCGTCGCGCAGCATGGCCAGCACCCGGGACGCCAGCGGCTCGAGGACCCCGCGGATGGCCCGCCGCGCCGACGTCGTTCCCGCGCCACCCGACGCGAGCTCGCGCACGACCGCCGCGGTGTCGGCGAGTCCTTCCCGCAGGTGGGCGTCACGATCCGGTCGCGCGGCGAGCTGGTCCAGGCCCGAGGCGAGCGTCGACAGCGCCGTCGCCAGGTTGCCACTGTCCACCGTCGACACGTACCGCGGCGACAGCGGGGAGAGCGTGGCGGTGTCGTACCAGTTGAGGAGGTGTCCCTCGTGGCGCTCGAGCCGATCGCACGTGTCGAGGGTGTGCCCCGTGCGCTCGATGAGCTCGGCCGTCGTGATGAAGCCCAGGTCGTGTGCCGCCAGCGCCGACAGCAGGCTCATGCCGATGTTGGTCGGCGACGTGCGGCGGGCCAGTTGGCGGCTCGGATCCTCCTGCAGGTTGTCGGGTGGCAGCCAGTGGTCCGCGGGCCCCACCAGCACCTCGAAGTAATGCCACGTCTTGCGGGCCAGCCGCCTCACCTGTGCCCGCTCGTGCGAGGCCAGGACCCGGCGCCGCTTGGCGCGCGGCTGGCTGAGTGCCCACGCGATGATCGGCGCCGCCAGCCATCCGAGCAGGAACGGTGAGGCCGCCGCCCAGCCCCGACGCGGCGAGGCGCCGATCGCCATCGCCGCGATCAGGGCAGCCACCGGGCTCGACGCCATCTGCACCAGGAACGAGCGCAGCATCGCCCGCCCGCCCAGCGCCGCGGACGCCGCCGCGACGCTCGACGCGGTCTCCCACTCCAGCAGGCGCCGCTGCGTGATCGCCAGCCGCGCCAGCGTGAGGATGATGGCCCTCACCATCTCCCACGCGTGGAAGGGCAACAGCATCAGGGCCAGCAGCGCCTGCGCCGCGGCCGTGCGGACATCGTCGTTCACCGCCCGCAGGAAGACCCCCACCGACAGGCCATGGAGGGGCGCCGCAACGAAGCGCGCCAGCGCCAGCAGCGTGGCCGCGCCCACCACGCCCAGCGCCATGGCCGTCCACACGACCGGCCGTCCCGGCAGCACCGTCCAGCCGGCGACCAGGAGGGCGAGCAGGGCCGGCGGCACCAGACTGCGACGGAGGTTGTCGAAGATCTTCCACCGACTGATCAGGGGAAGCTGGTTGCGAGCCATCCCGGTCGTCGTCGGGACCCACGGGAACAGCCACAACAGGATCTGCCAGTCACCCCGCACCCAGCGGCGCTGTCGCCGGACGTGCGCGAGCACGGTCGACGGATAGTCGTCCACCAGCTCGATGTCGCTCACCAGCGCGGCACGCGCGTGCAACCCCTCGAACAGGTCGTGCGACAGCAGCGCGTTCTCCGGCACGCGTCCGGCCAGTGTCGCCATGAACGCGTCGACGTGGTACAGCCCCTTGCCGGCGAAGATGCCCTCGCCGAACAGGTCCTGGTAGATGTCGGAGACCGCGGTCGTGTACGGGTCCACACCCGTGTGCCCGGCGTAGACGCGCGCGAAGAGCGATCCGGCCGCGCTCGACATCGTCACGCTGACGCGCGGCTGCAGGATGCCGTAGCCCAGCGTCACGCGACGCGACACCGGGTCGACCTCGGGCTGGTTCAGCGGGTGCAGGATGATGCCGAGCAGCTCGCGCGCGGCATCGCGCGGGAGACGCGTGTCGCTGTCGAGGGTGAGGCAGTAGCGGACCGCCGGCAGCACCGACCGGTCGCCGACAACGTGGTGGAAGCTGGTGTCGGTGGCGCCGCGGAGGAGCCGGTTGAACTCCTCGAGCTTGCCGCGCTTGCGCTCCCATCCCATCCAGCGCGATTCCTTGTCGTTCCACAGCCGATCGCGATGGAAGAGATAGAAGCGGTCCTGGCGGGGGCATCCGTGGCGGAGGTTGAGTTCGTCGATGCCGGCGCGCGCCTCGGCGATGATCGCCTCGTCGCCGGGCAGGTGCTGGGCATCGGCGTCGGTGAAGTCCGACAGCAGCGCGAAGTGCAGGCGCGGGTCGGGGTTGGCCAGCGCATGCACCTCCAGGTGCCCCAGCAGCTCGCGCACCGCGTCGACGCTGCCGAAGAGCGTGGGCACGATGACCATCGTGCGGCCCTCTTCGGGGATGCCGTGCTCGAGGTCGAGGCGCGGCAATCGCCGCGGGCGACTGAGCCGGGCTGCCACCCGATGCACCGCCGCGGTGGCCAGGTCGCTCGCCGGGACGAGTGCCAGCAGGGCGGCCAGGACGACCAGGCCTGCGGTGCCTCCGGCGCTCGACGCATACGCCGACGCGAGCGCGACCAGCGTCGCGGTGACCACCGCGAGGCTGCCGAGGTACAGCGCTGTGGGATGCCGGTAGAGCCAGCGACGGGCGCGCCCGCGGAGTCCCGGATACGTGTCGAGTTGGCCCTCGAGGTAGGAGCGTCCGGGGCCGATCAGGTAGTACCCGACGTGGGCGTCGCGGCCGTTCCGGAACCCGGCGCCGGATCGCCGGGCCGCCTCGACGCTCTGCCGCGCCACCAGGAGTTGCCCCTCGCCGGTGCCGTCGGCGAGCGCCTCGAGCGACCGGCGATACCGATCGCGGCTGGCGAAGTCCATCCGGCCGTACATGCCGGCCGGGTCGTGATGCAGCACGCGCTCGACAAGGCTGACGCTCTCGACGAACCGGCTCCAGTCGTTGGCGGCGCAGAAGCGCAGGCTGGTGATGGCATTGGCCATCGAGACCTGATCGGCGGCCTCCCGGTGTCCCTCGACGCGGATGGCGTCCTCCGGGGACATGTCGTGGGCCGCCAGCCACTCGTCGAGTTCCCGGCGGACCGACGCCGCATGCGGACCGTATTCCCTGATGCGCTGCAGCAGGCGCACGACGAACGGGAAGCTGCTGCGACTGTCGAGGCCTACGGTGACCGGGTCGGCGCGCCCCGCGTCGAGCGCCGTGAGGCAGGCATCGGCGCGCGCCACCTCGTCGCGGGCCCGCCTGAGGCCCTCGGCAATCTCGGACACGTAGGCGATCACCGCCGCCTTGAGCAGGCTCGGCCAGGCCCACAGCTCGCCGATGGTCAGCGGCGCCACCGACTGGAACGCCTCGATGAACTCCCGCAACCGCTCGGCGTCGAGCCGGCCGTCGCTGTGGCGGACGGCCTCGATCGCCATGACCTCGATGCGCGCCGGACGCGGCGCATCGCCCCAGCGTGCCTTCGGGAGCCGGCGATAGTAGCCCTGCGGCAGGTCGTGGTGGATGCTGCGCACCTCGTTGGCGATGAGGTGGAAGTTGTCCAGCAGCCACTCGCCCGCCGGCGACACCGGCTCGGCGCGACGGGCGTCGTCGGCGACGACCTGATAGGCGTGGGCGAGCGCGCGCGCCTGCCGATCGAGGCGTCGCAGGTGGGTCGCGCGCTGCCATGGACGACTGCGCGGGGTGACGGGACGCAGCTCTGCCGCGAGTTGCCTGGCCGCGGCCTGCAACCCTCCGAGATCGAGCGAGTCGCCTCGTACGGGGGTGGCCAAGACGGCCATTGTCACACGCGCCGTTCATCGGCGACGCGAAACTCATCATCTACGCATCGTGCGACGTCGATACGTGGGGCGGACTGGTCGCACGCCGTGCAGCGACACGGCAGGCCTGGCGTCAATCAAGCTGAGCAGCGCAGACATCGACTTCACCTGCCCCGTCAGCAGCGCGTACGCCAGCCACGCCAGGTCGAGATGACTCCAATCCTCGCGCATCGACGGACGTCCGCCGTCAGCCATGGCTCGTGGGCTCCGGTGCCTCCGGCAGGATGGGGTCGAGTCGCGCGCGGAACCAGTCGACGCGGCGCGTCATCGCCATGACGACCGCCAGCATCACGAAGAGCCCGGACGCGCCCGCCAGGAGCGCGAGGTCCTCGAGCCGCAACAGCAGGTAGAGGTAGCCGTACAGCACGCAGAGCGCGGCGCCCATCGAGAGCCCGGCGCGCCACGCACGCAGGACGCCGCTCCAGTACCAGGACAGCAACAGCACGGTCGAGGCGGACGCGATGAGATAGGCGCGCCCGAAGGCGAGGTGCTCGGCCAGCGACACGAGAAGCAGGTAGAAGAGGCACAACCCGAAGCCGATGAACAGGTACTGCACCGGGTGCACCAACCCCCGGCTGGTGACCTCGCGGATGAACGCCACGGCAAGCGTGAGCACGATGAACAGCGCCCCGTACTTCACGGCACGCTCGGCCTGCTGGTAGACGTCCACC
The DNA here is from genome assembly GCF_016865485.1 of Luteitalea sp. TBR-22. Lineage (NCBI taxonomy): Bacteria > Pseudomonadati > Acidobacteriota > Vicinamibacteria > Vicinamibacterales > Vicinamibacteraceae > Luteitalea > Luteitalea sp. TBR-22. Next base: position 5,574,015 of record NZ_AP024452.1, read on the forward strand.
GGCTGCACGAGGTCGACGCCGATCGCCGATGCCTCGGCACGCGCCCGACGCGAGCGATCATCGTCCTGGCCACGCACCCACGCGGCCGGGAATCCCCTCGCGAACCAGCCCGACTGCCAGCGCGCCTCGAAGCCGTCGCGCCCCACCTCGTGCGATACCGGAAGCTGCCCGCCCGAGAAGCCCGGGTGCGGCCACGACGACGACAGGCGCAGCGTCGTCTCGTTGCCCACGGGCACGATCGAAAGGGTGCGCGTGCCACGCAGGTCGATGGTCACCTCGAACGTCGACGGCTGCCCCTCGAGAAGGGCCACGCGCCTCGCCCTGACCCCGGTGGCGGCGAGCGCCACGTCGTCGATGCCGGGCACGACGTCGACCGGGCGGCCGTTCCAGGCGAGCCGCAGGCCCGGGGCGATGCCACGCGGGTCGGTGACACCAAGGCTCACGGTGGCATCCTCCCAGGCGACGGCGGCGGCCTCGGGGATGACCGACGTGTCGATCGAGGCGAACCTGCCGCGCAGCACGAGGCGGGCGGTGTAGACGACGGCGGAGAACGGTCCCCGCGCGCGCACCTCGGGGTCGAGGCGCCCACTCGCCTCGAGGGTGGCCGGCAGGACCATGAGCCGGCCGACGCGGACGACGTCGCGGGGGAGGCGGTCGACCTCGCGCGCCTCGCGGACCACGAAACGGTACGGCACCGACAGGATCGGCCCCACGAGCACCTGCCGATCGCCCCAGGTGCGGCTGATGTCCGCGGCGACCTCGTCGCGGCGGACCGTGCGCTCCACGATGATGCCGCGCGTCATCGCCAGCGGCACCATCAGCACGAGCAGCAACGCGCCCATCACGACCATCCTGGCCAGCACCGACCGTTGCAGCATGCGATCTCCTTGCTCACGGCGCGGTGGGACACCGCGCCCTCTCCCTTGTGCTTCCTCCTCGAGCGTCGGCGACGACGATGACCGCGTGAGGGCGGCACCGGGATCTCTCGAGGCAGATCGTGGCCAAAGGAAGGCAGTGGGGCTGGCACCCTGCTGCGCTACAGTCACGGCATGCCCGATCCGGTGCCGGCGTTGGTGGCGGTGGTCGAGGACGAGGACACCATCAGGGAGGCCGTGGGCATCGCCCTGCGCCGCGAGGGTCACCGCGTGGAGATGCACCCGGATGGCGCCTCGGCATGGCGCGCCTTCGATGCCGCGCTACCCGACCTGGCCGTTCTCGACATCGGCCTGCCGCTGATGGACGGCCTCGAGCTGTGCCGGCGGCTGCGGGCGCGGAGCGAGGTGCTGCCGATCATCTTCGTCACGTCGCGAGAGGACGAGTTCGACCGCGTGCTCGGCCTCGAGATCGGTGCCGACGACTACCTCTGCAAGCCGTTCTCGATGCGCGAGCTGATGGCGCGCATCAAGGTGCTGCTGCGTCGCGCCGCGCTCTCGGCCGCCGCCGAGACGCCCGACGCCGACACGATCACCGCCGGCCCGCTCGTGCTCGACGGGCTGCGGCTGGCGGCCCAGTGGCGCGGACGGGCCGTCCCGCTCACCGTCACCGAGTTCATGCTCGTGCAGTTCCTGGCGCGGCGGCCCGGCGTCGTGCGCACGCGCGACCAGTTGATGGATGCCGCATACCCCGATCGCGTGTCGGTGAGCGACAGGACGATCGACAGCCACGTCAAGCGGATCCGCCGCAAGTTCGCCCTCGTCGATCCCGGCTTCGAGGCGATCGAGGCGGTCTACGGCGCCGGCTACCGCTACCGCACGTGATGGACACGCCCGGCTCTGGACGGGAGCTGCGGACGCACCGCACGCTGCGGGCACGGCTCTCGCGCATCGGCATCCGCCTGCTCCTGTTCAACGTACTGGCGGTGGTGATGCCGGTGGCCGGCATCCTCTACCTCGACGTCTACGAACAGGAGCTGCTGCACGAGCAGGAGCGCGCGATGGTGCAGGAGGCGCGCCTGGTCGCCGGTGCCCTCGGCGGTGGCGCCACACTCGACGAGGCCGGTGCGCGGGCCCTGCTGGCCCGCACGATCCCTGGCGATACCCGCGTGCGTGTGTACGACAGGATGGGCCGGCTGGTCGCCGACTCGGCGCGGCTGGCGGCGCGCGTCGAGCCGGCGCGGACCGCCTCCTACGACGCGGTGGTGCCGACCCGCGACTTCTGGCTGTACCGGCTGGGCGCCTGGCTGGCGGGGCTGCGGCAGCGCGCCGGAGCGTGGCTACGCGACATCGCGTCGCCGAGGCCTCCGGCGGGGGCGAGCGCTGGCAACGGCGCAGACGGACGCCTGCCCGAGGTCGACGCGGCGCTGGCCGGGCGCTACGGCGCGGCGACCCGACCGACGCCGGGCCAGCGCTCTCTCACGCTCACCGTGGCGCTGCCAGTGCTCGGGGCGATTGGCGCGGAGGCGCCCGCGACGCGCGTCGGGGCCGTCACGGTGTCGCAGTCCACCTTCCGCGTCCTGCAGGCGCTGTACGCCGTCCGCCTTCACATCTTCCGCATCGTCGTCGGCACGCTGGGACTGTCGGCGCTGCTCAGTGCGCTGCTCACATGGACGATCGTCCGCCCGATCAGGCGGCTGCGGCGATCGGCGCTGTCGCTGGCGCGCGGCGAGCGCGCGATGTCCACCACGTTCCCGGGGACCGAGCGGCGTGACGAGGTGGGCGACCTCGCGAGGGCACTCGAGGAACTGACGCGCCGGCTGCAGTCGCACGTGGCGCTGCTCGAGGCGTTCGCAGGCGACGTGGCGCACGAGGTGCGCAACCCGCTGGCGTCGATCAGGACGGCAGTCGACGTGCTCGCCCAGTCCACCGACCCCGACGAGCGGGCGAGGTTCGCGCAGTTGCTGGCGCGCGACGTCGAGCGACTGGACCGGCTCGTCGTCGGCATGCGGGACCTGGCGCGGGTGGACAGCGCGATCGAGCGCGAGGCGGTGAGGCCGGTCTCGGTGAGCGGCCTGGTGTCCGAGTTCGTGCGCCACCGGGCGCCGGCACAGGCACTGGTGCTCGACGTCGGGCCGGGCGACGCCCTGGTGCGCGCCCAGCCGGAGCGCGTCGCGCAGGTGGTGGAGAACCTCGTGGACAATGCGATCGCGTTCTCGCCGGCACCCGGATCGGTGGTGATCGGCGTACGCGAAGACGGCGGCGCGGTGGTCCTCACGGTGGGCGATCGCGGTCCGGGCATCCCCGAGGAACACCGCGACCGCGTGTTCGAGCGCTTCTTCAGCTATCGCCCGGGCGCCAACACCGGCCGACACGAACACGCCGGCCTCGGCCTCGCCATAGTGAAGGCCATCGTCGACGCCTACGGCGGCAGCATCACCACGCGCGCCCGTGACGGCGGCGGCGGCGCGCTGTTCGAGGTTCGCCTGCCGCGGGCGTGAGGTGCCGGCCTTCGTCATGCGGCCTTCGGCCTTTGCCTCTTCCGCGCCCCTCGCCTCTTCCCTTCTGTCCGAACCCTGAGCCCTGAGCCCTGAAGAAATGCCTTGTGCTACTTTTCTAGCAGTGCTACTTTCCTAGCAGCCATGGCACCGCCGCCGACGCTCGCCCGCCGCGAACGCGAGATTCTCGACATCCTGTACCGACGTGGCCGCGCTACCGCCGCCGAGGTGATGGAGGAGCTCGGCAGCGATCGCTCCTACTCCACCGTGCGAGCGCAACTGCGCGTGCTCGAGCAGAAGGGGCACGTCCGGCACCAGGTGGACGGCACGCGTTACGTGTACCTGCCGGCGGTGCCGCGCCATGCGGCGCGACGATCGGCACTCAGGCACATGGTGGAGACGTTCTTCGACGGATCGCGCGAGCAGGTGGTGGCGGCGCTGCTCGGCGACGCCGCGTCGCTGAGCGACGAGGAACTCGATCGCATCGCGCAGCTCGTGGACAAGGCGCGGGAGGAGGGCCGATGACGACGATCCTGGTGCTCGCGCTGAAGGTGACGCTGGTGCTCGCGGCCGGCCTGATGCTCGCGCGGGCCCTGCGAGGTCGGGCCGCCGCGCTGCGGCACGCCGTGCTGGCCACGACGGTCGTGGCCGCCCTCCTGCTGCCGCTCGTCGCGCTCGTGGCCCCGGCATGGGGCCCGGTGGTGGGACCGCAGGCCTCGTCGGCTGACGAGGGGCGAATCGTCGTGACCACCACCGCCGCGGCGACAGTTGCGGCGCCGGCGCGGGAGCCGACCGCACGACCGGCGCTGCCCGTGATGACGGCCGCGCGCGTGCTCGGGGCCGCCTGGCTCGTCGTGGCGACGCTGGCCCTGGCGCGCCTCGCCCGCGACGTGTGGCGCCTGCGCACGCTGGCGCGGGTCAGCGCGCCGCTCGCCGACGCGCGCTGGATCGCGTCCCTGGAGGCGGCACGCGCCCGCGCGCGGGTCGATGCCCCCGTCGAGTTGCGCGTCGGCCCGGCCCGGGCGCCCGTCGTCACGTGGGGCCTGCGTCGCCCGCGGGTGCTCCTGCCACCCGAGGCGCTCGCCTGGCCGGACGAGCGCGTGCAGCACGTACTCGCGCACGAGCTGGCGCACATCGCCCGCCGAGACTGGGCGCTGCACCTGCTGCTGGCCGCGGCTGGCGCAGTCCACGCGTGGCACCCGCTGATGCGGCGCGCCGTGCGCGATGCGCGTCGCGAGGCCGAGCGCGCCTGTGACGATGCGGTGCTGGCCACCGGCGCGGCAGCCAGTGCCTACGCTTCCACCCTGCTCGACGTCGCCCGAACGAGCCGGCCTCCGGCCGCCGTCGCCACGCTGGCGATGGCCGAACCCACCGCCCTCGAACGGAGAATCGCCGCCATGCTCGACGCCACCCTCGATCACTCGCACGCGCCCCGTCACGCCCGCCTGCTCGGCGCTGGCCTGGTGTGGGCCTTCACTGCCGCCATCGCCGGGCTCTCCGCGCAGGGCACTGGCACCGTCACCGGCACGGTGCTGCCGTCGGGTGGCACGCCACTGGCCGGCGTCACGGTGACGTTCAGCGGCGCCACCACGGTGCAGGCGATCACCGACGGTCAGGGAGCATTCGCTGCGCAACTGCCCGCCGGCACCTATCGCGCCTCGGTCAAGCAGCCCGGCTTCAAGCCGTTCACGGCGCGCGTCGACGTGGCCCCGGGAGACACGGTGAGCCGCGACTTCGCCCTCGCGCTCGGCACGGTGCGGGAGCAGATCACGGTCTCGGCCGCACCGGCGCCACCACCGGCCGGCGCGAGCTTCAGCCGTCCGGCGCCGCCGCAGTCGACCGCCGCGTTCGGCCCGCTCGAGCCGCCACGCAAGCTGAAGGACGTCAAGCCGGTCTATGCCGACGAGGTGAAGGCGGCCGGTGTCGCCGGCCAGGTCGTCCTCGAGGCGCGCATCGGCGCCGACGGCTACGTGACCGACACACGCGTCGTGTCGTCGCCGGACGAGCGATTGACCGCGGCCGCGATCGAGGCCGTCGAACAGTGGAAGTTCGCGCCAACGGTACTGCAGGGCAGGCCGGTGGCCACCGACATGACCGTCACCATCGCGTTCGCGCTGAAGTAGGCGGCGGCAGCGCTATCCCTTGCGCACTGCGGCAGCGACGACGCCCATCGTGTCGCGCTGCCGCTCGTGCACCACGCCCATCGCCCGCTCGACCACGGCGCGGGCCGCCGTCCGATCGGCGGCGATCGCCAGGGCGCGCGTCGCAATCGCCTCGCCCTGCACCTGGTCGATCTCGAACAACCACTCCCCCAGCCCGATGTCGCGCCACATCTGACCCTTGCGCGTGTCGGTCGGCTGGCGCACGTGGATGGCCGGCGTGCCGTTGGCCAGCGCGATGATCGGCGAGTGCATCTCGCAGCTCACCACCAGCGCTGCGCGCGCGTACGTCGAGGCGGCCTCGTCGGTGCGCCAGTACCGATCGCGCACCACCACGGCCTTCTTCACGTCGCCGGGCAACCCGTCGAACAGCAGGGGCCGCAGCAGCGGCACCTGGTAGGTCATCTCCGGGCAGGCCAGCACCTTGCCGTGTCCGCCGCGCACCCAGGCGACGATCACCTCACGGAGCTTGGCGTGATCGGCTGCCGCGAACTGATCGTTCACCTGCAGCCGCCGACGCGGCTCGGCCTCGCCCCGCGCCGCTCCCTCGGTGACCCAGGGGTACGGCGTGTACCGCAGCCGCGGCACGACGCACAGGAACCGCCCGGCCTCGAGGCCATGGCGACGACAGAACGCTTCGGCCGTCTCGTCGTCGCGGATGTCGAGCGCGAAGGTGCCGTCGGGCGCGAACGCCTGCGAGGGCGCACGGAGGGCCAGCGACCGCACGTACTCGAGTGACGACGTCTCGCGCGTGAACACGAAGGCGGCGCCCGACAGCAGGTCCTGCAGCGGCGCGTCGACCGTGTCGAGCGTGACCCCGTACACCCCGTAGGGCGTGCCGAGCGTCCGCGCCAGGCGCAGCGCCGCCGGGGCGACGATGCTGGGGCCCGACCCGTGAATCAGCAGGTCCGCCTCGCGTACCACCGGCTCGAGGGGAGTGCCGGCAGGATCGGCATGCTCGGCGAGTTCGAGCACGCGCACCCGGGGGAACCGCCGGCGCAGCAACTCGCGCACCGGCTCGTCGAGCGTCGAGGCCCAGAGCGTCACCTCGGCCCCGGGCAGGTGCTGCTCCAGCAGGCGCAGCACACCCGGCGTATGCGCGATGTCGCCGATGTTGATCGTCTGCCAGGAGGATCGCAGGACGATACGGCGGGGCCGCGCCTGTCCCCAGGCACTCGGGCGAGCCGCGATCACTGCCGCGGCGGTGGCGAGGAACGAGCGGCGGCTGTTCATGGCCGCCCATGCTACCGCGTGAGCGGGCAGGAGCCCACGGCCGAACGGCTCAGTATCGAGGGCTCAGTATCGAGGGCTCAGGACCCAGGACCAGGCTCAGGGCCCAGGGCGCAGGGCTCAGAGAGCTTTCTGAGCCTTGAGCCGTGAGCCTTGTGCCGTGCGCCGTGACGCAGACGATCGCCCGGGTCAGCCGCGGGCTTCGACCGTGCCGAGCCTGGCCACGACCGTCTGCTCGAGCTGGTGCTCGATGGTCAGCAACTGCCGCCGCTCGGCGTCGGCCGGGAGCCCCGCCGCGATCACCTCGGCGCGCCGCGTCGACGCCCCGGTGGAATGGTCGGCCTCGATGTAGGCCTGCACGATGGCGCCGAAGTCGGCGCCGGTGCGCTCGGCCATCGTCGGCAGGAACGTGATGCCGGCGTGGTTGATCACGTGGTTGATCGCCACCGTCGCGATGATCTCGCGCTTGAGCGGATGCTTGCCGAACGTGTCGGCGTACCGCTCCTGCATCAGCGCCGGGAAGTAGCGGCGCAGCAGGGGCAGGCCGGCCGGCGAGTCCGGGAAGCTCGACGCGAGCACGACGTCGTAGGCGTGCATCTTCGCCTGCCCCAGCACCACGGCGAGCAGGGGGCGTGGCAGGCCCCGCACGCGCAGCGGGCTGGCCAGCAGGCTCTCCCGGCTCGGGATGGCCTGGTCCTCGCGGCTGAAGACGCGGTTGACGATCATCTGCTCGATGACCTCGACGAACGTCTCGTACTCGACGACGCTTCGCACGCTGTCGAGCGTGATGGCGCGCGCCTGGTTCCGGTTGTCGTCGAGCACCAGCTCGGACACGTCGTCGGTCATCTGCTTGAGGACGACGTTGCGCGCCTCCTTGCTGGCGATCACCTTCTCGCGTACCAGGATGTCGAGCAGGATCTTGAGGTTGACCTCGTGGTCGGACATGTCGACGCCGCCCGAGTTGTCGATCGCGTCGGTGTTGCACAGGCCGCCGCGTTCCCAGTACTCGATGCGCGCCTTCTGCGTCATCCCGAGGTTGCCGCCCTCGCCGATGACGCGCGCCTGCACGTCGCGGGCGTCGACGCGCACGCGGTCGTTGGCGCGATCGCCGACCTCGGAGTCGTCCTCGGTGCTCGCCTTCACGTAGGTGCCGATGCCGCCGTTGTAGAGCAGGTCGACCTTCGCCGTCAGCAGCCGGCGGATCATCTCCTCGCCGGTCACCTCGTCCTGCTCGATGCCGAACAGCGCCTTCATCTGCGGCGACACCGGAATCGCCTTGGCCGAGCGGTCGAAGATGCCGCCGCCCTCGCTGATCAGCGACGTGTCGTAGTCGCGCCACGTCGAGCGTGGCAGCTTGAAGAGGCGCTCGCGCTCGGCGAACGTCTTCTCCATGTCGGGATCGGGGTCGACGAAGATGTGCGCGTGGTTGAACGCCGCCACCAGCTTCGTCACGCGGCTGCGCAGCGCGCCGTTGCCGAACACGTCGCCCGACATGTCACCGATGCCGATCATCGTGAACGGCTCGACCTGGATGTCCTGGCCCATGTTGCGGAAGTGGTGCAGCACGCACTCCCAGGCGCCACGCGCGGTGATGCCCTCGACCTTGTGGTCGTAGCCGTTCGATCCGCCCGACGCGAACGCATCGCCCAGCCAGAAGCCGTACTGCGCCGACACGGAGTTGGCCGTGTCGGAGAGGTGCGCCGTGCCCTTGTCGGCGGCGACGACCAGGTACGGATCCGGCTGGTCGTACCGGACGACGTCCGGCGGATGCACGACCTGCCCGTCGACGATGTTGTCGGTGATGTCGAGCAGCCCGGAGATGAACTGGCGGTAGCGATCGATCAGGTACTGGTCGAGCGCCGGCCGCTGCGGCAGCTGGCCCTTGAGCACGAAGCCGCCCTTGGACCCGACGGGCACGATGATCGAGTTCTTGACCATCTGCGTCTTCATCAGGCCGAGGACCTCGGTGCGGAAGTCGTCGTGGCGGTCGCTCCAGCGCAGGCCGCCGCGGGCGACCTTGCCGCCGCGCAGGTGGATGCCCTCGAGGTGCGGCGAGTGCACGTAGATCTCGTACAGCGGGCGCGGCGACACCATGCCGGCCACCTTCGCGCACTCGACCTTCATCGACACCACGGGACGCTCGGGCGTCTGGTACGCGTTGGTGCGCACGACCGCGAGCAGCAGGTTCTCGACGCCGCGCAGGATCTCGTCGTCGAGCAGGCTCCCGACCTGCTGCAGTGCCTTGCGCAGCGCGCCGTCTGCCTGATCGACCGCCGCGTCGCGATCGCCGTCGACGACGGGGTTGAAGCGCGCGTCGAACAGCCGGAACAGGGCCGCGGCGGCGGCGCCGTTGCGGACCATCACGCTCGTGATCGTGTCGGCGTTGTAGTTGGGGCGGATCTGGATCAGGTGGTTGCGCAGCGTGCGCAGCACCTCCACCTGCCGCCACGTCAGCCCCTCGCTGGTGATGAGGCTGTTGAGCGCGTCGTCGGTGGCGCGCTTCTCGTGCAGCGCGCGGAGCGCGTCGAGCAACCGGTCCGGCGCGTTGACCACCGAGGCGATCACCCTGGGCGACGCCTGGATCCGCAGCCGCTCCACGAAGCCGGTGCGGTTCTCGGGCAGGATGAGCGGCAGCGACAGCTCGTCGACGACCGGCAGCCCGAGGTTCTGCAGCGTGCGCAGCGTGGCCGTCAGGCCGAGCGGCTTGGGCGCGAACAGCTTGATGGTGACCTGCTCGGCGTGCTCGGGCAGGACGTTCATCTCGAGCCGACCCTCGAGCGCCTCGAGGCGGGCGAGATCGGCCGGTACCTCCTGCGGGGTCGTGGACTCGCGGTACAGGCCGCTGCGGCTCTCGAGCCGCACGTACTTGTTGAACAGCCGCCGGCCCTCGAGCGTGCCGTATGCCCGCTCGAGCTCGATCGCCGCCTGGTCCTCCCACGTGGTCAGGCCCTGCCGCGTCAGCGTACGCACCGTCTCCACGTCGATCGGCGCTTCCATCTCCGCGGTGTCGAAGTAGAAGACGATCACCGCCTTGGTGCCCAGGTCGGCCCACTCGCTGAACAGGATCGGCCCGAAGGCCTCCTGCAGCGACGCGCGCAGCGTCGCCTCGGCCTTCGGCGAGTACCGCACGTCGGAGAAGCCGACCGTCACCGCCGCATAGCCGGTGCCCTGCCGCACGCCGACGGCGATCTCGTCGTCGCCGACCATGTTGACCATCTGCTCGACGATCGTGCAGAGGTCCTCGCGCCGGGCGTAGAACAGCTCGCGCTTCGGGAAGTGGTTGAAGATGGCGCGCGCCTCGCGCCAGGCGTGCGAGTTCGGCGTGACGTGCAGGCCGTCGAGGATGTAGGTGAGCTTGCCGTCCAGCACCGGGATGTCGGCGGCCTTGCTCGCGAACGCGCTCTTGGCGAAGCGGCCGATGAGCAGCGTCATGCCGGCGAGGGCGCCCTCGGGCGTCCACTCGCGCACGAACACGTCCTCGAGCGGACCGAGGTGGTGGATGGCGCGGCCGTTGACGCAGTAGTCGACGTCGATGGTCCGGGGGTCGTCGGCGGCCGGCGCGAGGTTGCGCGTGATGTCGGCCGGCAGGCCCGGGAACACCGTCTCGAGCAGCGAGGGGTCGCGGAACGCGCCGAGCGCGCTGTCGTCCTGGGGCTGCAGGTCGCCGTCGGCGCCGGGCACGTAGCGCATCACGCCCATCAGCACGAAGTTGTCGTCGACGAGCCATTGCAGGAGCCGCGCGGAGGCCTCCGCGGCCGGGGCGTCGCCGTCGCGCCCGCGCAGGCGACCGGCCGCCGCGCCGACCGCCGCCTTCATCGCCGCGAAGTCGCCGACCGCGAGGAACACGCTCTTGAGGAGGCTGAAGATCTGGTGCTCGAGGCGCCGCATCCGCTCGGTGCGCTCGATGCGCTCGATGCGGAACTGGCAGAACAGCTCCTGCGAGCCCTCCTCGCCGTGCGGGCCGACATGCACCACCCGCTCCCACTGCCGGCGCACCGTCAGGCGCGGGTGGATCGCGGAGAAGACGCGCAGCCCCTCGTTCTTGAAGAAGTTGGTGAGGCTCTCGAAGATGAACGGCGCGTCGGGCGTGTGGGTCTCGACGATCGTCACCTCGTGCGGCCCGCCGTCGTGGCCCGCCATCGCCCGGTCTTCCGCGTCGTCGCAGTTGCGGACCGCCACGTGCAGGCCCGGGAGGCCTCGATACAGCTGCACGTCGGGCGGCATCGTGTGCGCGACGAACCTGAAGTACTCTCCGAGGCGCGCCGCCAGGGCCGCCGCCGGGAGGCGGAACACCACGCTGTCGGGCATCTCGGCCAGCACCACGCCGGCGAAGGCGCGGCGCAGGTCACGGTCGCCCTCGGGCGCCGTGTCGGCGACGATGCGTTGCACCTCATCGAGGATCTGGGCTCGCTTGGTCGGGTCGGCTGTGATCATGACGTTTGCTGATGGCCCCTATAACAATCGCTCATGCTATCGCGCTCCCTGAGGGGAGACAAGCCGGGGTGGGATGCTCGCATCGCGGGGTCGTTATCGATGCGACGCCGCCCCGCCGACGGCGGTCGCGCGCCGCCGTTCTGGGCGCGCTCTGGCTCGTCGCCGTGGCGGGCGCGGTCCCGGCGCGGGCGGCCGGCGTGGCCTGGGAAGCGGCCGTCGATCGGTACCTGGCCGGGGATCGTGCCGGGGCAGGCCAGGTGCTGCTCCAGGCGCCGGCCCGGGAGGTCACGCAAGGGGCCCGCGACGCGTACCAGTCGTGGCGCATCCCGCCAGGGTCCGGCGACGACGTCCGCCGGTTGGTGATCAGGCGGCTCGAGGCGTCGGCGCTGCTGCCCCTCGAGGTGCTGATCGTGTCGGGCCGGTCGATGTCGGCCACCCACGAGACCGCGCTCGAGGACGCCGCGCGCGATGCGATCGACCGGTTGGACCCGTTCGACGAGGGCGAGGAGGCCCGGGCGGTCAGCGTGCGGGCATTCCGTGAGTGGGCGCGCCTGGCGTGGCTGCAGTACCTCGTCGGGGCGAGCCGGTTCCTCGACTTCCAGCGCGAGCAGAAGAACACCCGCCCCCCGGCCGGCGCCGACGGCGTCGCGGCACTCTCACTGCTGCGCGGCGTGGCGATCGAGACCCGGGCCCGGCTCGCCGACGAGGCGCCGTCGGCCTCGGTGGCGATGAGCCAGCGCCGCCTGCCGCCGACCTCGCGCGTCCCCGGCATGCTGATCGCCTTCGAGGAGGCCGGCCGGCACTTCCAGAAGGCCCTCGACGCGCGTCCCGAGGACCGCGAGGCAGTGCTGCACCTCGGACGCCTGGCATTCGAGCGTGAGCGCCACGACGAGGCCGAGCGCGTGCTCGCGCCGCTGCTCGAGCAACCGTGCCGCGACGCGATCTGCGGCCTGGCGCACCTGTTCATGGGCGAGGTCGCCGAGGCGCGCAAGCAACCCGATCGCGCCGCGGGGTTCTACGCGAAGGCATCGGCCGTCGCCGCCGTGCGGCAGACGGCGCTGGTGGCGATGATGCAGTCGTCGATGCGCCGCGGGCAGGCGGGCGGCGCCTACGACCTCACGCGGCAGTTCGCCAGCCCGGCAGCCCTCGCGCCCCGGCAGCCCGCCGACGCGTGGAGCCAGTACATCGGCGGGCGCCTCGCGCAGGCCGACCTCGTGCTCGTCCACCTGCTGACCGGGGTGTTGCCATGAGCCGCAGCACGGGAGCCGTGCATCGCCTCGCGGCGCGAGCCGTGCTCACGGCCCTCGCGGCTGGCGCGGGTGCAGGCGTGGCGCGCGCGCAGGACCAACCGACCTTCCGCGCGTCGGTCGACGTGGTGACCATCGATGCGTACGCGCATCGCGATCGCAAGCCGATCCCCGGTCTGACGGCCCGGGACTTCGTGGTCCGCGACAACGGCGTCGAGCAGCCCGTCGACTCGCTCGGCACGACCGACAGCGCGCACGTCATCATCGGCCTCGACCTGAGCGGCAGCGTCGACGGTCCGACGCTCGAACGGCTCAAGGCGGCCGTGCGCACGCTGGCGGCGCAACTGACCGCGCAGGACCGGGTGTCGTTGTTCACGTTCTCGGACCGGTTGCGCCTGCTGATCCGGGCGGCGACGCCCGGCGGCGACATCGAGACGACACTCGCGCGGTTTGCGGCCGGCGGCGCCACGCCGCTGCAGGACGCGATCGTGCTCGGCGCGGCGCTGTCGCACGCCGACCAGCGGCCGTCCGTGTTCCTGCTGTTCACCGACGGCCAGGACACGACCAGCTGGACCTCCGCCGCACGCGCGCTCGACGTCCTGCGCCGCACCAACGTCGTCGTCTTTCCCGTCGGCGCGGGCCTGCCGGTGGCGATGACGTCGGCGCCGTTTGCCGACGCGCTGACGCGGCAGCCGTGGATGGCCGCGACGCCGGGCGATGGCCTGCGTTTGCTGCAGTCGGCAGCCGAGGTGACCGGCGGCGAGTTCCTGCGCGTGGAGAAGGACGCGAAGCTCTCGGAGACCTTCCAGGGCATCCTCGGGCAGTACCGCCAGCGCTACCTGCTGACCTACACGCCGGCGACGACGGCGCCGGGCTTCCACAAGCTGGAGGTGCGCCTGCGCGGGCGCCCAGGCACCGTCGTGGCGCGAGAGGGATACGTGGCGCGGTAGGGATCGGGAGTCGGGAGTCGGGAGTCGGGACGTCGGGAGTCGGGAGTCGGGAGTCGGGAATCGGGCACCGGGCACCGGGCACCGGGCACCGGGCACCGGAACGTCCAACGCCGAACTCGCCGCGCGCCGCAGGCGCACATCGGCGAGTCCTGAACGCCGCATGACGCATGACGCATGACGAACGAAGGCCGACGGCCGAATGACGAAGGCCGTCTCGCTTCGGCAACGGAGTAGACTGCGGCGCACGGGGACGGCGATGCCTCTCGAGCTCATGCGTCGGCTCTCGCTCATCGTCGCGCTCTCGGCAGCGGCGGTGTGTCCGCAAGCGCCACGCGCACAGGAGTCCACGTTCCGTGCGTCGGTCGATGTCGTGAGGATCGACGCCTTCGCGCACCGCGACCAGCAGCCCGTCACTGGCCTGACCGCTCGGGACTTCGTGGTGCGCGACAACGGCGTCGAGCAACAGGTCGATGCCATCGGCACGACCGACAGCGCTCACGTCGTCGTCGGCCTCGACGTCAGCGCCAGCGTGGACGGCGAGACGCTGGCGCAGCTCAGGGCTGGCGTCGCCGCCGTCCTGGCGACGTTGACGCCGCGCGATCGCGTGTCCGTGTTCACGTTCGCCGACCAGGTGCGGATCCTGGCGCGGGTGGCGCAGCCGCAGGCCGGGCTGGACGCACGCATCGGCGACTTGGCGGCCGCCGGCTCGACCTCGCTGCACGATGCGCTGGTGGTGGGCAGCGTGCTGGCGCGCGCCGACGAGCGCCCCTGCGTGTTCCTGCTGTTCACCGACGGCCACGACACGGGGAGCTGGAGCAGCACGCCGCGTGTCTTCGACATCCTCCGACGCACGAACGTGGTGGTGTTCCCGGTGGGCGCGGGCCTGCCACGCGACGGAGTCCCGACGCGGGAGTCGACCTACTTCTACAAGTGGACGTGGACGGCTCCCGCACCTTCCGACACGCGGCTGCTGCTCGAGCGGGTGGCCGACACGACCGGGGGCGCCTTCCTGCGCATCGGGCGCGGCGACCGACTTGCCGACACCTTCGCACGCATCCTCGCGAGCTACCGGCAGCGTTACCTGATCTCGTACACGCCGACCGGCGTCAGGACCGACGACGGCTGGCACCGCCTGGAGGTCCGCCTGCGGAGCCGCCCCGGCGCCGTCGTGGCGCGCGAGGGCTACATGGCGAGGCAGCCATGATGCACGGCGAAGCGCGCGGGCATCGTCGACTCGGGACCATGGCGGCGGCGTGGCTGGCCGTGTCGGTCGGGCTCGGGCTGACCACACCTGCGGCCCGCATCGGACAGGCGCCGGCCGTCGACCTGACCGCGGCTGTAGACGCATGGCTCGCCGGTGATGAAGCCGGTGTCATCGGCGCGTCGCGCCTGCCCGCCGCGGAGGTGCGCGCCAGGGTCGCGCGCCTGCTGACCGCATGGGGAGCAGGCGATGAGGAGGCACCCGCCTATCCGACCGCGCCCTCGGCAGGCATGGCGCCCGACCGCAGCCTCCATGCGCGCAGGCAGGGGGTTCGCCGCACGCAGGCGCTTGCCTCCCTGGCACTCCAGGTCCTGCTGGAGACGCGCGTGGCGAAGGCGGAAGCGACGGCATGGGAGGAGGTCACACGCGCCGCCGACACCAGGCTCGCGCGGGTCACGCAGGCGCATCTCCAGGAGCCCGCCGATCGGCGGCAGCTGGCGACCTACCGCGGCTGGTGGCTCGTGACGTACCTGCAGTTCCTGCACGAGGCGAGGCGGACCGATTTCGATGCGGTGGTTGGCCGGACGTCGCTCGAAGGCGTCGACGAGGAGATCCGGGCGGAGTTCCACGCCATACGCGGCCTGCGCGCCGAGTACATGTCGCGCCTCGCGCCGTCAGGCAGGCCGGTGCCCGAGGTGGACCTGATCGGCGGCGAACCGGTGAACGCGGCGACGCAGGGCGCACGCGGACGTTGGCTGCGGCGCTGGCTGGGCACGGCCGACGGCCTGTTCGCGGAGGCGGTCAGGCGCGATCCCGCACACGAGGAGGCACGCCTGCACTGGGGACGCGTGGCCCTCGAACGTGACCGTGCCGACGATGCGATTGAGCGGCTGTCGCCGCTGGTGCGGGTACCGTGCGCCGACACGGCGTGCGGCCTGGCCGCGCTGTTCACCGGGGAGGCGCACGAGCAGGCGGGGCGGCTGGCCGAGGCCGACCGCGCGTACGCGCAGGCGTCGAGCGCACCGACCGTGCGCCCGCATGCCCTCATCGCGCTCATGGGGCTCGCCGTACGCCGCGGCGAGTCGTCAGGCACGGCACTCACGCGTCACCTGGAGTCGGGAACGATGGCGCCATCGACGACGACCGCGTGGAACGCCTACCTGAACGGGAAGCGCCTGGATCCCGGTGCCGTGATCATGCGGCTGCGGGCGGCGGTCGTCGGGCCGCCGAAAAATGGCGGATGAAATGCCTGCGACCCGCGTAGACTGACGGGCGCGCCCTTACTCCCCCTGGAGCCTTCCCGTGTCAGTCCCGACCTCCCGCCGCGCCTTTCTCTCCACCGCCGCCGCCGCGGTCGCCGTCGCCACCGTGCACGGCCAGGGCACCGCGAAGGCGCCCGCCAGCCTTCCCAGGCCGGTCCCCCTCGGCTTGGACAACTTCGCCGTCCGCGCCAGCAACTGGAAGGCGACGCGGCTGCTGGAGTACGCGACGACGGTCGGCGCCGACTCGGTGTTCATCAGCGACCTCGACGCCTTCGAGTCCCTCGAGGACGCGGCGCTGAAGAAGCTGCGCGAGGACGCGGCCGCCCGTAGCCTCACCATCCACGTCGGCACGTGGAGCGTATGCCCCACCAGCAAGGCGTTCCGCCCGGCCAACGGCACGGCGCAGGAGCAGCTGGCGAAGGTGATCCGGGTGGCGCAGCAGGTGGGCTCGCCCGTCGCGCGCGTCGTGCTCGGCACGTGGGAGGACCGGCTGACGCCCGGTGGCATCGGCCGCCACATGGACAGCCTGGTGGCCGTGCTCAAGGGCGGGCGGTCGCAGGCGCTCGATGCCGGCGTGAAGATCGCCGTCGAGAACCACGCCGGCGACATGCGCGCCGACGAGCTCGCCGCGCTCGTCGAGATGGCGGGCCGCGACTTCGTGGGCGTGAACTACGACTCGGGCAACTCGCTCTGGACCCTCGAGAACCCGCTCGACGCCCTCGAGGCCCTCGCCCCCTACATCGTGACGACCAGCCTCCGCGATGGCGTGGTCACCGAGATCCCCACCGGCTGCCGCGTCAAGTGGACCGCGATGGGCGATGGGCAGGTCGACTTCGCGCGCTTCATGCCGCGCTTCGCGGAGCTGTGTCCCGGCATCCCGGTGCACATCGAGACGATCTCCGGCGTCGGCCGCGACATCCCGTTCCTCGACGACGCGTTCTGGGCCGCGTGGCCGCGGCTCGAGGGCCAGAGCCTCGCGCGCTTCCTGCGGATCATGCGGCGCAAGGCGCCGATGGCGACCACGACGAGCAAGCCGAACGACCCGCTCGAGCAGCGCCGCGAGCTCGAGCGCAGCCTGGCGTATTGCAAGACACTCGGCCTCGGCCTGCGGGTGGCGAAGATCAGCCAGGGGTAGGCCGACGACGGGCTCGGGCTTACGGCTTACGGCTTACGGCTTACGAACAGCATCGTGTAGGCGTCGGGCTCGCCCGACGCTCAGCGAATCAGCACTGACCGTCGGCCAAGGCCGACGCCTACATCTCGTGAGTGATGGAGGACGGATGGCACGGATCGGCCGGATGGGTAGGTGGGTGTGGTTGGCTGCGGTTGTTGCGTTGCTCCTGAGCGCCCCACTCGCGCGGGCGCAGGCGAGCAAGCCGCGCAACATCGTCTTCATCCTCACCGACGACCATCGCTACGACGCGCTCGGCGTGATCAACCACCCGCTGGCGCGGACGCCGAACATGGACACGCTCGCCAGGGGCGGCGCGCACATGCGCAACGCCTTCGTGACGACCGCGCTCTGCTCGCCGTCGCGCGCCTCGATCCTCACCGGCACCTACGCGCACACGCACGGCGTGGTGGACAACTTCACGCCGATCCCGCCGGCGCTCCCCAACGTCGGCCAGTTGCTGAAGGCCGCCGGCTACCAGACGGCGCTCGTCGGCAAGTGGCACATCGGCAACGAGGACGACAAGCCGCAGCCCGGGTTCGACCGCTGGGTGAGCTTCCGTGGCCAGGGCGAGTACCTGCCGCGCGCCGGCGCCACGATGCTCAACGTCGACGGCACCCGCGTGCCGCAGAAGGGCTACATCACCGACGAACTCACCGACTACGCGGTGCAGTGGCTCGAGCAGACCTCGCGCGACAAGCCGTTCTTCCTGTATCTCTCGCACAAGGGCGTGCACGCCGAATTCGTGCCCGCCGACCGCCACAAGGGGTCGCTGAAGGACGTGCCGGTGCCTGCCCCGGCGACGATGTCCCCGGAGGCCGCCGTGTCGGGGCGGTTCCCGACGTGGGTGCGCAACCAACGCAACAGCTGGCATGGGGTGGAGTTCCCGTACCACTCGACGCTCGATGTCGCCGAGTACTACCGCCGCTACATGGAGACGTTGCGCGCCGTGGACGACAGTGTCGGCCGCGTGCTCGACTGGCTGAAGAAGACCGGCCAGATGGAGAACACGCTGGTCATCTACATGGGCGACAACGGCTTCGCGTTCGGCGAGCACGGCCTGATCGACAAGCGCACGGCGTTCGATTGGTCGATGCGCGTGCCGATGCTGGTGTACGCGCCCGGCCTCGTCAAGCCGGGCCAGCAGATCGACCGCGTGGTGGCCAACATCGACATCGCCCCGACGATGCTCGACCTCGCGGGGGCGGCGCGACCGACGCACATGCAGGGCGAGAGCATGCTGCCGATCCTGCGCGACGCGAAGGCGCCGTGGCGGACGTCGCTGCTCTACGAGTACTACTGGGAATGGAGCTTCCCGCAGACGCCGACGCAGTTCGCGCTGCGCGGCGAGCGCTACAAGTACGTCTTCACGCACGGCGTCTGGGACGTCGACATGTTCTTCGACCTGCAGGCCGACCCGCAGGAAGCGCACAACCTGGCCGAGGATCCCGCGCACCAGAAGACGATCCAGGCGATGCGCGCCGAGCTGTTCGGGATGCTCGAGAAGACCGGCGGCCTGAAGATCCCGCTCTACATGCCGCGCATGGGCCAGAGCCGCCTGCGCAACCCGGCGGGCTCGCCAGCCGCGCCGTTTCCCGACGCGTTGATCAGGAAGCCGTAGGACTTACGGCTTGCGGCTCAGGGCTCAGGGCTCAGGGCTCAGGGCTCAGGGCTCAGAAAGCAGACTGAGCAGGGATCTCGCGGGTGGCGCACGTCAGCGTAGCCGCGCGCTTCGCTGACTGCCGGCCAAGGCCGGCAGCTACAGGATCCAACGTCAGGCGTCAGGCGTAGGGCGTCAGGCGCGCCAGGCGTTCAGCAGCAGCGCCGACACCACCTCGAACTCGAGCTCGTTGGCCGGCGCCCATGACCCGCCGGCCAGCTCGCGCAGCGCCGCGGCGCGCGCCTCCAGGCTCATGCCGTGCGTCACGTTGAGGAACGAGCGCCACTCCGACGACAACTCCATCGCGTCGTCGCGGCTCGCCTCGGCCAGCCAGGCCTGCACCGCCTTCTGGGCCGAGCCGTGCTCGGCGACGAAATCCTGGTGCAGGTGGCCGCCGCACAGCGACGCGAGCTGTTCCCACTCCATCGGCCCCTTCAGGCTCATCGCACGTCCTCCGGGTACGACGTCAGCACGTACCAGTCCTCGCCCCGCCAGCGCAGCACCACCACCGCCCCCTCTGTCGCCTCCGATGCCTCGGCGCCGCGGCGCAACACGCGACCGGTCGGCAAGCCGTCGCGGGCGCGGTAGCGGATCGCGAGGTTCGATCGCGCGCCGCGCTTGTCGATCCAGCGCCGGACACGCGCCTCGTTGTCGGCCAGGGCGCGCGCGATGATCCGCTCGGCGGTCTCCCGATCGAAGTAGGTCGAGGCCGCTGAAATCGACTCACGGGCGAGCCGGGCCTTCAGCTGCGCATCAGTGCGGCCGACGTGGCGGGCCAGCGTGTGGCCGCCACGCTGCTCGTCGCGCTCGAGATCGACCGTCCAGGCGGCCTCGGGCTGCACGCCGCTGCGCGGTTCGACGGCTCGCGGAGCCGTGCGTTCCTGTGGTGGCGCGGCGCCGTCGCCGCGCGGCACGCTTGCCACCGGCGGCGTCGCCGGCGCGGGTGGCGACGAGGGTTGCGACGAGCACGCGCCGGCCAGCGACAGCACGATGAGCAACAGCGCGCCGAAGACGGCCCGGGTACCTCCCCTGTGGTGCCCTGACCGTCGAGCACGCTCGACAGCTACATCAGGAAAGGCCGTGGTCCAGGCGTTGGTCCCGATCCGCCAATCCCGATCCGCGGTCCGCACCCTGCGGTCTGTGGCCTGCCCGGTGCCCGGTGCCAGCAACCCGGTGCCCGGCCGACTACGCATCGCGCGTCTCGGCCAGTGCGGACGGCGTGGCCTGGACGAAATGCTCCACCATCGCATCGATGCCGGTGATCGCGCCGCCGACCACCACGGCGTAGGCCCCGGCGCGGAACGCCTGGCGCACGTCGTTGGCGGTGCGAAGGCGTCCCTCGGCGATGACCGGCAGCCGGGTGCCCGTCGCGAGCCGCTCCACCAGCGTGAGGTCGGGACCCGGGTGTCGCACGCTGTCCTCGGTGTACCCGGAGAGCGTCGTGGCGATGAGATCGACCCCGAGGTCGGCCGCCGCCAGGCCCTGCGCTTCGGTGGCCACGTCGGCCATCACGAGGCGACCGTGGGCGCGGATGATGCCGATGATGTCGGCCAGGCGCTCGCCGTGCGGCCGGTGCCGCTGCGTCGCGTCGACCGCGATGATGTCGGCGCCGGCCTCGATCACGCCGGCCGCGGCGCTGCAGGTCGGCGTGATGTACACCGAAGAGCCGTCGTGCACCTGCTTGTGGATGCCGATGATCGGCACGCTCACGAGCGCGCGTGTGGCCGCCACGTGGCTCGGCGAATCGATCCGGACGCCGCCGGCGCCGTGCCGCTCTGCCGCCAGCGCCAGCCGCGCAATCACGTACGGATCGTGAAGGGGCGACTCGGCAGGCGCCTGGCACGAGACGATCAGGCGGTTGCGCAGGTGGGCGATCAGTTGCTGGGCATGGGCGTTGGTCACGAACGATCCTCGACGTAGCTGGCTACAGGCTCAGGGCTCAGGAACATTGGTCAAGGCTCGGGGCTCAAGGCTCGAGGCTCAGGGCTCGGGAAGCACCCGGGACGAATTCACCAGGGCAGCCCGCAGCGCATCGGTCAGCGGTCGCCCGGCGGCCCTTAACGCCAGCAGCGCGGCCCCTTCCGCGGGGCTCAGGCTCGCCGGTTCGACCGTTGCGCCGGGCAGCTGCGACACGACCGCGACCCGGAACGCCTCGGCATAGGCGCCCGATCTGAACACGCCCCCTGACAGGCAGACGCGCGGCGCGACCAGCGCCAGTCGCTCGGCGATCGAGCGCACCCGTGACGCCAGCGCCTCGATGCCGGACGCGACCACGCGCCCGGCCACGCCATCGCCGGCCTGCCACGTGTCGAGCACGTCGCGGGCGGCGGCAGCCACGCCATCGCGGCTCACGTGGCCGTTGTACATCACCATGGGGAGCAGGCGCAGATCCGCCAACGCAAAGCGCCTGGTCAAGACCGGCACGAGCGCTGTCTGGGGGCCGACGCCGTCGAGCGCCTCGAGCCCCGCGCGAATACCTTCCCGCGCCAGCCCGAAGCCGCTGCCTTCGTCGCCGAACACGTAGCCCCAGCCGCCAGCCCGCGCCGACCGTCCCTCGGCATCCTCGCCGTACACCACCGACCCGGTGCCCGCGATCACGATGATTCCGGGATCCCCCAGCGTGCCGCCGGCGAGAGCCGCCGGGGCGTCATGCTCCACCCGCACGACGCGCGATTGGAAGATCGGCGTGATGATCTCCGTCTTGAAGTCGGCCTCGCCCGTCATCGCGCAGTAGACGGCCTCGAAGGCCACGGCGTCGACGCGTCCGAGACCGGCGGCCGAGAGAGCCCCGTTGGAACTGTCGATGACCGCCGCCCGCAGCCGCTCGCGCCCGCCCGGCATCTCCACGTGATTGGACGGCCCGGCCGCGCCACGCCCGAGGACGCGTCCTGTGCCGTCCACCAGCACGGCCTGCGTGCCGGTCTGCCCGCCGTCGATGCCGAGGAAGAGCTCACGCGTACCGGGAGTCGGGAGTCGGGAGTCGGGAGTCGGTCGGGAGTCGGGAGTCTGACGGGTGGGAGTCAGCTGTCGGTCAGCGTCCCGGATGCTCGACATGGAACGCTCTGCGGGCCCGGCACCCTGTCCCGATTCCCCATTCCCGATTCCCGACTCCCGTCCTGGCGCACTCATACCCACGCCCCCGCGAGGACCTCGTCGATGTGGGCGACGACCTCGGCGCCTGCCGCCTCGGCCGCGGCAGCGCGGGCCCGGAGTTCCTCCTCGTGCGGCAGCGCCTCTGGCGTCGAGCACACGTGCACCTGCTCGTGCGCGACGATCGCCGCGACGACGACGGCGCGGTCGTGGCCGAAGCGCGCGACCACCTCGTCGACGACGGTGAGGTTGACCGAGACCTTCCGGAGGCGCCGGTCGTATTCGCCCGCGGAGACGGGCGCCCAGCGGTCCTGCTCGATGGTGACGGGTTGGTCGTTCACGTGGCGGACGGCTCGGGGCGGCGCAGGTCCACACCCTGCGCCACCAGCGAGGCACGCAGGGCGTCGGTGTCCACGCGCCGGGGAGGGACGCCCGCCTGCAGCCCCTGCACCGCGGCGGTCGCGGCAGCCTGGCCGAGCGTCATGATCGTCGGGGTGAGTCGCGTCGAGGCGAGCGCCTCGTGCGTCACCGAGATGCAGCGCCCGGCCACCAGCAGGTCGTCCACCCGCAGGGGCACCAGGCAGCGGTAAGGAATCTCGTACGTCTTCCCGGCCTGGAGCCGCACCGTGGTGGTGCCCGACCCCTTCGGGTTGTGGATGTCGATGGGATAGGCGCTGCGGGCCACCGCGTCGGGGAAGGCGCGGGCGTGCAGCAGGTCGTCGCCGGTGAGCTGGTACTCGCCGACGATGCGCCGGCTCTCGCGCACGCCGACCTGGGCGGGCGTCGCGGCCAGGCGGCAGTGCCCGAAGCCGGGCACCCGCGACCTGAAGAACCGCACCAGCTGCATCACCTGGCGCCGCGTCTCCACCTCGGCGCGCGTGAGGTCGTCGGCATCGAGCGGATCGAGCCCGGTGACCCGCGTCATGTTGACGCTCACCTCGTCGGCGTACGCGCCACGGAACACGCTGACGATCTCGCGCGGGATGTCCACCTCTCCGGCCGCCTGCGCCGCCTTCCAGGCGTCCCAGAAGCCGGCGATGGCGGTGAGCGAGTCGGCCGAGAACTGCGCCGGCGGCAGGCTCGTGCGCACCTGGTCCGGATGCTCCCGCAGCCAGGCCGCGGTCTCGTCGAGGCGCACGTGGCTCAGCCGGAACATCATCGTCATCGGCTGCACGAGGCCCTCGGCATTGCCCTGCTCGCACGGCACGCCGGCGGCATGCGACACGAGCGCATCGGCCGTGCAATCGATGACGCGCGTCGCGAGCAGCTCGCGCGGCCCGGACACCGTCTGCACCCGGATGCCGGCGATGCGCGGGCCGTCCATGACCGCATCGAGGAAGGTCGCGTGCAGCAGCAACTGCACGCCGGCCTCCTCGCACATGGCCATGAGCAGCCACTTGTGCGCCTCGGGGTCGAAGGGCGTGATGGTGGGGACGTAATCGGAGGCGTCGGGGATGTGCCCTGGCGAGGCGCCCATCGCGACGAGCCGTTCGACGAACTCCTGCGCGAGTCCACCCGTGACGCGGCCCTCCTCGCCGGCCACGCCGGCGTGGTAGGTCATCCAGGGCGCCACCAGCGCCGCCGTCGCCGTGCCGCCGAGGAACCCGTAGCGCTCGACGAGGCGCACGCGCGCGCCCAGCCGCGCCGCCGCGATGGCGGCGGTGCACCCGGCGTTGCCGCCGCCGACGACGAGCACGTCATCCACGAGGACAGTGTAGCCGCCGGCCTTGGCCGGCGGTCAGTGATCTTTCGCGGATCGGGGATCGCGGATCGGGGATCGGGCACCAGGTACCGGGCACCGGGGGACGCAACGTCGTCGACGTCGCCTGCCTCAGTCGTAGCCGTCGCCCGCCTCAGTCGTAGCCGGCGCCCGCACTATGCCGTGGACGTCTCCCGCCCTCTGCCGTAGCCGTCGCCTGCCCTCTGCCGTAGCCGTCGACCTTCAGGTCGACGGTCAGTGATCCTTCGCTGAGCGCCGGGCAACTCGCCGCGCGCCGCAGGCGCACATCGGCGAGTCTTCAAGCCCGACGCCTACGCCGCTGCAGGCGTCGTCACCGCCGCGCCGTGGCGATGATGACCACCGGTGCGTCGTCCTCGCGGCCGCGCACCTCGACGGCAGCGAGGCCCAGGATCTGCCCTTCGTCAGCCAGTCCCGCGAGGTTGACGATGCGCGGGCCGACGAGGAGGTGGACGTCGGGAATCGTGCGGCCGGCATCGCCGAAGTCGGCCAGCGCGTCGAGCACGCCGCGCAGATCCGCCTCGAGCGCCGACGCCGTCGACACCCGCACGGTCGCGTCCTGGCGCTGCAACCGGACCACGCCCGTGGCATCGACGACGCGCAGCTCCGAAGCGGCGTGGCGCCAGGGCGCCCACCAGAGGCCGGACGGTGGCTCGCCCGCGAAGACGTCGAACGCTGCCGTGGAGGCGACGACGCGCACGTCGCCGACCGGCCGATGCATCGATCGGGCCGCGGCCGCCCGGCGCGTGGTCGCATCGCCCTGCCGATCGGCGGCGCCGCCCCGCCGCAGCTCCGCCGAGCCCGCCGCGACGGCACGCACGAGATTGCGGCGCGCATCCACCTCGACCTGCACGTCGATGGTCTCGGCAAGCGCGCCATTGCGCACGGCCGCGTCGACGGCCTCCTGCCGCACGCGCAGGACGTCGGCCGGGGTGGGGTCGACGATCGTGCGCTCGATGGTGTCGCGCACCATCGCGAGCGCGACGCCGAGCGGCGAGATCACCTCGGCCTGGCGGGCCAGCCGCCACGGCACGCCCATCAACGCGCCCGTGTGCGGCACCAACGAGGCGGCGCCTCCCCCACCGCCCACCAGGTCCACGGCCGACGCAGACAGCCGGTACTCCTCCACCAGGGCCCTGACCTGCGCCACCACCTTCCCGCACGCGCGGTCGAGCACGGCGCGCGCCAGGGCAGCGCCGTCCTGGCCTATCGACGCGGCGAGCACTGCGAACGCGCGCTCCGCCGTCGATCGATCGGCCTTCGCGAAGGCGTCAGCGGGCACCACGCCAGCCGCATTGGCCGCACAGGTCGGCGTCAGCGCGTAGCGGGCGCCGCCGGCCACCAGCACCACGTAGTCGGCCGGATCGCCCTCGAGCGGGCACACCGACGTCACCTCGACGGGCCCGTCGAAGGCGCCCGCTGGCGCGAAGCAGGCATAGCCGACGCCCGCGATGTGCGCCGACCTCGGCCCGACGTCGACGAGCGCCCCCCCGCTCACCCGGACCATGCTGCCGCCGGCGATCGCCAGCGTCCGGACGTCGAGCGTGTTCAGGAACGTGCGGTGGCCGCCGACCCGCGCCGGCCGCATCTGTGGTTGCCCGTCGCGGATCACCGAGATGTCGGCGCTCGTGCCGCCCACCTCGATGAAGATGCCGTCGGACACCTGCTCGTGCATCAGGGCGCCGGCGATGCCCGCCGCCGGCCCCGAGAGCATCGTCTGGATGGGGCGTCGCGCCACCTCGTCGACGGTCATCACGCCGCCGTCGGACCGCATGATCATCAGGGGCGCGGCGATGCCCGCCTCCTCCACCGATCGTGCCGTCATCGTCGCGGTGCCGACCATCCGCGGCAGGACCGCGGCGTTGAGCAGGGCGGTGCGGGTGCGGGTGCGCAATCCGTAGAGCGATGCGACCTCGTGTCCGGCCGTCGCCCAGAGTCCACGGGCCCGGGCGGCGTCGGCAATCGCGACCTCCACCGAGGGATCGTCGACCGCGAACGGCTCGCTCGCCACGATGACCTCGACCCCGGCCGCCTGCAGGGTGTCGAGGGCCGCACCGATGGCCGCCCCCGGCGCCGCGGGATCGTCGATCGGCGCGAACGCGTGCACGGCTCGCAGCGCCTTGCCGGGCGCGAGCGGCACGGGTGGGACGCGCGTGTCGATCCGCGCCTTCCAGCGCTCGCCGTGGCGACCGGCGCCGACGATGCCGACGCGGGCGACGTCGCCCTCGAGCAGCGCGTTGGTGGCCTGCGTGGTCGAGTGCGCGATGAAGACCACGTCGGCTGGCCGGGCGGCGAGTTGCCGGAGCATCTGCTGCAGGCCGTCGACGATGCCGCGCGCCACGCCCTCGGGGGCGTGATGCGTCGTCGGCACCTTCAGCTGCGCGACCAGCGCGAACGTGTCGGCGTCGACCGCGACCACGTCGGTGAACGTGCCGCCGACGTCGATGCCGATGCGCAGCCGGCTCACAGGAACCACCACGCGCCGAGCAGCAACCCGCCGAGGCAGACCAGCATCATCGCCGGCAGTGTCGCGCGCGAGATGTCCTCGACGCGCACGCCCGTGTAGGTCGCCACCCACACGTTGTGCGTGTTGGTGGGGTCGCACACGTTCTGCACCTGCACGATCGACATGATCGCGGCCAGCAGCGCGTAGGCGGGAAGCACGCCCGACGTGAACATCAGGCTGTACACGCCGACGCCGACGCCGTACGGGTTCAGCGGCCCGCGGTAGAGCGCCAGCGGTGACAGCAGCGTGAAGAACAGGACGTACCCGAGCGGCGACTGCACGGGCAACTGCGCGACGACCGGGGCCAGCGCGGTGCGCACCGTCGGCAGCGTCAGCGCGTTCAGCAGCATGCCGATGCCGACGAGCAGGATCGCGGCGGGGGCTGCGTCCTCGACGCCCTTGATCATCGACGACAGCAGCGTCTGCACGACGGCGCGCGGGCGCGTCCAGAGGATCCCGTAGAGGGCGCCGGCGAGGAACGCCGGCACCTCGCGCCAGCCGAAGCCGACGTACAGCACCAGCGGCACGATCGGCGTAAGGTAGGCGGGCCACGGCACGCCGGGCTTGCGCGCTGGTCGTGCGGGCGCGGACCAGAGGCGCAATTCGGGGGCGCGTCGTGCGGCCCACGTGGCGTAGCCGGCGACGGCGGCCGTCATCACGACGGCCAGCGACGACGCGAACCTGATGACCTCGGCCGGCAGCGGCGCGCCGGGGGAGAGCTGCAGCAGCTCCCGGTACAACCGCCACAGCGCGATATTGAAGATGAACCCGGTTGCGAAGGCGAGCAGGAACAGGATGGCCGTCAGCCGTCTCGGCACGCCGAGGCTCATCATGATCGGCAGCACCAGCGATCCCACCATGATGATGGCGCCCAGGCCGGTCAGCGAGGTGAACAGCACGGCCGTGACCGCCATCAGCACGCCGGCGATCACCATCGGCCTGTCGCCGCCGAACTCCGCCGCCTTCCGGATCACGTCCTCGGCGATGCCGGTGGCCATCATCACGCGACCGAGCATGGCGCCGGCGCACACGGCGACGTAGGCCGGCGCCAGCCGCACCGCGCCGTCGGCCATCACGGTGGACAGCCACTGCGTCCACGGCTCGCGCACGACTATCGCGATCGCCGCGGCCATCGCCGGCAGCGCGAGCAGCGCCGGCAGGCGGCGCAGGAACATCAGCGTCGCGAACAGCGCGAACACGGCGAGCAGGAGGACGGCGGTCACGGTGTCGGCACGCAGGCGGGCAGGCGCCGGGCCGGCCCCATCAAGGCCGAGACCGGCACGTCGAAGGTGATGGCCGCCTCGAAGGTGCGGTCCCAGGGCAGGCGCACCTCGAGGTCGCGCGGGGCGCCGACGCTCACGCCGAGATCGGTCACGCGCGGCGCGGGCGGCATGTAGCCGGGCATGAAGGCGCGCGCGTACTCGGCCAGCTTCGGCGCCAGCGCCTCACGCAGGCGCGCCGCGACCTCCGGTGCGTGGTCCTTCAGCCAGAGCGACGTGCGGCCGGCCTTGCGCAGGTCGGCGTTGACCTCGGGCCGCAACACGCCCTGATAGGCGTAGTCGTTGACGAGGCGATGCAGCATGAAGGTGACCTGGGCATCGCCGAGGGCCGTGAACGCGGGGCTCGTGCAGCGGGTGGCCAGCGTGGCCCCGGCCCACGCGAGCAGGCCGTGGGGGATCGCGGTGCCGATGGTGTTGCCTGCCGTGTTCCAGGACGCGTACCCGTACAGCTTCGGGAAGACCCTGGCCTCGAGAAGCGCCTCGGTGAACGCGGGCGACGCGCCCTGCACGTCGCCCTTCGGATCCACGTCGGCGACGATCACCCGGTCTCCCGCCGCGACGGCCTTGACGATGTCGGAGGCGAACTGCCGGGGCGCGCCCGCGTCATGGCGAGAGGCGAAGACGAACAGGTGCAGGTCGGCGGGATCGCCGAGGCGCGAGCGCCGGGCGCCCGCAGCCACCAACTGGAAATCGACGGTCTCGTGCAACTGGCGGTCCTCGAACGGCGCCACCATGGTGCGCGCCGCCTCCGACGAGAACGTCGCGCGCATGGTCGGCGTGAGGTGGCGGGCCTCGAGCACGGCGCGCGCGAGCAGCAGCATCGCGACCTCATCGGCGCCCGGCTGAATTCCGACACGGCCCACCAGGTTGCGCCCCGACGCCGCCGTCGTCACCGCCGCCCGGTCCGCCAGGTGCACGCCGCGCGGCTTGGCGTCGTCCTGCGACACGACCAGGTAATCGATCACGCCTGACGCCGTGCGCTGCACGGATGCCAGGTTCACGGCGCGATTGCGGGCGCGGGCGCGGCGGTAGTCGGCCAGCGCCGCGGCGGGAACGGCCGACTCGAGCGCCGCGACCTCGTCGCGCTCGGCCGGCGAGCGCGGGTCGGCAGAGACCTCGGCCCAGCGCGCCAACTTCTCACGGTACGCCTCGTTGAGGCCGTCGGCGGTCGGCGCCAGGCGCATCAGCGTGCTGAAGGCGTACACGGGCAGGTCGGGATGGGCCCTGGCGATCTCGTCGAGCACGGCGAGCCGCGCGAGCGCCGTCGGCTCGTCGACGCCGTGCACGCGCGAGGCGACCAGCCCCCCGTACGCCAGCATGTCGATGGAGACGATCAGCGCGTCGACCCGCGACCAGTCCTGCGCGCGCAGCCAGCGCGCCACGGCGACAGTGTCCCCGGGCGTGGTGAACCGGCCCAGCGTCCCGATCGGCGGCGCGACCACCTCCGCGTACGCGAGCGGCGCCATCATCTGCGGGTACTGCAGGCACACCGGCCGGTCGTCGAGCGGGACCAGCGCGATGCGCAGCTTCTTCGGCATCGGCGGCGCCTCGGTCGGCTGCGCCGCGAGGGGCCACGCCCACAGCAGCGCCAACAGGAGCCACGCGACGCGCCCCACGCGCTGCAGTGTCGGCATCGGCGCGATTGTACGAGATCGAAAAGGACGCCAGTCGGTCATCGTCACCCGGTGCCCGGTGCCCTGATAGCATCATCCCCATGCGCATCGCCTTTCTCGGCCTCGGCATCATGGGCGGCCCGATGGCTGGCCACCTCCAGCGCGCCGGGCACGACGTCACCGTCTTCAATCGCACCGCGGCGAAGGCCGAGGCCTGGGTCGCCGAGTACGGCGGGCGCGCCGCTGCGACCCCGCGCGAGGCAGCCGCCGGTTGCGACGTCGTGTGCGCCTGCGTCGGCGCCGACCACGACGTCCGCGAGGTGACCATCGGGCCCGACGGCGCGTTCCACGGCATGAAGCCCGGCGCGATCTTCGTCGACCACACCACGGCCTCGGCCGCCGTCGCGCGCGAGCTGCACGCCGACGCGAAGGCACGTGGACTGCACTTCATCGACGCACCGGTGTCGGGTGGACAGGCCGGCGCGCAGAAGGGGCAGCTGAGCGTGATGTGTGGCGGCGACGCCGAACCGTTCGCGACGGTCGAGCCGGTGCTGCAGGCCTACGGCAGGATGGTGGCCCGCATCGGCGACAGCGGCGCCGGCCAGTTGTGCAAGATGGTCAACCAGTTGTGCATCGCGGGGCTCGTGCAGGGGCTGGCCGAGGCGCTGCACTTCGCGCAGCGCGCCGACCTCGACGTTCCCGCCGTGATCTCGGTCATCTCCAAGGGCGCGGCGCAATCGTGGCAGATGGAGAACCGCTGGCAGACGATGGTCGACGGCAAGTTCGACTTCGGCTTCGCGGTCGACTGGATGCGCAAGGACCTCGGCATCGTGATGGACGAGGCGCGCCGCAACGGCGCGCGCCTGCCCGTCGCCGCGCTGGTCGATCAGTTCTACGCGCAGGTGCAGGCCCGCGGCGGCAACCGCTGGGACACGTCGAGCCTCATCGCGCTGCTCGACGACAAGTGAGTGATGGTGGGTGACCCGACGTCCTGACGTTTAGGGGGCAGACGTCACCGGTCCGGCTTGCGGTGCGAGGCCTCGTGCGGTACTGTACGACGCTCTCCTCGGGGTCTCGCCACTCCCTTCGCCATGCATGAGCCTCCAGAGGCACCTCCGTTCGCGCAGCTCCCCGTGTCCCTGGACCGGGACGTCTTCCTGCGCAAGCTGATCCGCCACCTGGCCGGCGCCCTGCAGGACGTGGTCGGGCTGGAGGAAGCCGCAGGGTTCGTCTCGATCGTCGGACAGCGGATGGGCGACGAGATCGGCGACGCCTACAAGGCCGCCCTCGACACGTCACACCTCGACCGCAACGCCGTGCGCGACGTCTGCCTCGACCTCAAGCGCCGAATCGAGGGCGATTTCTACGTGATCGAGGAAGACGACGAGAAGATCGTCTTCGGCAACCGCGCCTGTCCCTTCTCGGAGCAGGTGATCGGGCGCGGCGCCCTCTGCATGATGACCAGCAACGTGTTCGGCACCATCGCCGCCCAGAACCTCGGCTACGGCAAGGTGGTGCTCGAAGAGACGATCGCCAACGGGGATGGTCGCTGCCGGGTCGTGCTCTACCTTCAGCGGAGCGCGACATCCGACGCCGCTGACGGTCGCGAGTACCTGCGCGCCGATTGATCGTGCCCGTGCACGATTCGGCCCTCCGGTTGCTGCGAGCCCTCCCGGACGCGGCGGTCCTCCTGGACACGCAGGGCATGCTCCTTGCCGAGAACCGGGCCGCGAGAACCGTGCTCGGCGGCCAGGCACGAGCCGACGGGCCATTCCCCATCAACCCGGACGACGCCGCCGCGTTCTCCGGATTGCTCCGGCAGTGGAGCCGCTCCACCGAACCCACACCCGGGTCGTTCGCAATCGCCGGCCCGTCGGGCCCGGTCACGTTCAGCGCCCGTGGCGCGCTCGCCGTTGCGGCCTCCGACAGGGAACCCGCCGTCCTCTTCGTGCGCTTCTGGCCCCGCAACGACGCGAATCCGTTCCTGCTGCTCAACCAGAAGATCACCGAGTTGCACGATGAGGTGGCGCGGCGGGTGCAGGTCGAAGAGGCGCTGCGGCGCAGCGAGGCCGCACTCCAGGAGCGCGTCGCCGAATCGGAGGCCCTGCACCGCGCCAAGGACGAGTTCCTGGCGATTGCGTCGCACGAACTGCGCACCCCCCTGCACGCGATCATGGGGTGGGCAGCCGTGCTGCGGATGCCCGGCACGCACGAGCAACGCGAGAAGGGCCTCGACGTCATCCAGCGCAACGCGTCGGCGCAGGCCAAGCTGGTCGACGACATCCTGGACGTGTCGCGCATCATCACGGGCAAGATGCGCCTCGAGACGCGACTGTGCGACCTGGGCGCGCTGGTCGACAACGCGGTCGACGTGGTCCGCCCGTCGGCGGCAGCCAAGGGGCTCGACCTGCAGGTCGAGCGGCCACCGGAGCCGTGCTGGCTGGTCGCCGATCCCGACAGGATGGGCCAGATCATCTGGAACCTGCTGTCCAACGCCGTCAAGTTCTCCGATCGGGATCGCTCCGTCCACGTCGCGCTGACGAGGCAAGGCTCGCAGTACACGCTGGAGGTGCGCGACCAGGGGATTGGCATCGAGGCCGACTTCCTGCCCTTCGTCTTCGACCGCTTCAGGCAGGCCGACAGCTCGACGACGCGCCGGGCCGGCGGGCTCGGTCTGGGACTCGCACTCGTTCGTCACATCGTCGAACTGCACGGGGGCACGGTGCAGGCGCGGAGTGATGGGCCTGGGACCGGCGCGAGCTTCACGTTGACCCTCCCGATCCGGGCGGTTGCGGAGTGGCCGGCAGTGGCGTCCCCGGCCGTCGGCGTCGTGGCCGATGCGCCCCCGGCCGCCGTCGTGCGGTCGCTCCACGGCGTGCGCGTGTTGGTAGTGGATGACGAAGCGGACGCCAGGGAACTGCTCGCGGCAGCATTGACCCACGCCGGCGCCCACGTGCACGCCGCGGCCTCGGCGGGCGAGGCCTTCGACGCGCTGGGGCGCGTCGTCCCGCACGTGCTCGTCAGCGACATCGGGATGCCGGGCGAGAACGGCTACTCGCTGCTGCGGCGGGTGCGGGCCACCGGTCCGACCGCGAGCCGGGCGCTGCCGGCGCTGGCGCTGACCGCGTACGCGCGGGGCGAAGATCGGGAGAGCGCCCTCGCGGCAGGGTTCACCGCGCACCTCGGCAAGCCGGTCTCGCCCGAGGCACTGATCGCCATGGTGGGCGCGCTGGCCGAGTCGTGCAGGTGACGCCCTTCTTCCCCGGAATGGACCTCTCCGCTCATGAGCCCCGACTCATGAGCAATGAGGCATGATGAACGAGATGCCCATCCTCGTGCGTCGAGCGGCGCTCGCGACGCTGCTGCTCTGCTCGTCGGTCGCGTCCCAGGCGCAGGCACCGGCTCCTGCGACATCGGCCACGGTCGTTTCGTCGCCCGGCGGGACGGCGGTCACGCCCGTGCTGCCACCGTTTCCCGAGTGGCTGCAGGGCGTGCGCGAGGAGGCGCTCGCGCGCGGCATCACGCCGGCGACCATCGAGGCGGCGCTGCGCGACGTCACCCCCGTCGAGCAGATCCTGAACCGCGACCGCACCCAGGCCGAGTTCAAGGAAACGCTGTCGGAGTACCTGTCGCGACGCATCGGGGTGCCGACCATCCGCCTGGGTCGGCAGCAGCGCGACGCGCACGCGGCGCTGCTCGGCAAGGTGCAGGACGCGTACAAGGTGCCGCCGCACGTGCTGGTCGCCGTGTGGGGTCTCGAGTCGAACTTCGGGCGGTTCAGCGGCGTGCGGCCGATCATGCCGACGCTGGCGACCCTGGCCTACGACAACCGGCGCAGCGCGATGTTTCGCGGCCAGCTGTTCGACGCACTCACGATCCTCGACGCCGGACACATCGACCTGCCGCGCCTCAAGGGCTCGTGGGCCGGCGCGATGGGCCAGCCGCAGTTCATGCCGTCGAGCTATCTGAAGTACGCCGTGGACTTCGACGCCGACGGCCGCCGCGACATCTGGTCGTCGCAGGCCGACGTGTTCGCGTCCATCGGCAACTACCTGGCGATCAACGGCTGGGTGGCGGGACAGACATGGGGGCGCCGCGTGAAGCTGCCTGCGTCGACGAGCGGGCTGGCGGCCGCGGCTCCCCTGCGCGCCGTCGGCTGCCGCGCCGCCAGGGAGATGACCGAGCAGCGCTCGCTCGCCCAATGGCAGGCGCTCGGCGTACGCAGCGAGGACGGCGGCGATCTGCCCCGGGCCGACATGGCCGCGTCGCTCCTGCGCAGCGACGCCGGGGACTACCTCGTGTACCAGAACTACGAGGTGTTCCTCAGCTACAACTGCGCCCACGCCTACGCGATGGCGGTGGCGCGCCTGTCCGATCGCATCGCCGACACCGACCCGCTGCCGGAACCGGCGAAGAAGAAGGCGCCGGCGAAGAAGAAGAAGAGATCGAGGTAGGGCGCGGTGTCCCACCGCGCCGTTCTTTCCCCGATCGACTAACGGCGCGGTCGGAGACCGCGCCCTACCTGTTCTGGTCGGAGACCGCGCCCTACCCGGTTTGGACCAGCCCTACTTCTGTGCGTTGAGCCCGCAGATGGCCCCTGCCGACGACGCTTCGGCCAGCCAGGGCTTCTCCTCGATGCGGATGTCGACAACCACCCCATCGTCGACGATGGCGGCGTAGCGCTGCGAGCGGAACCCCTCGCCGACGACGCGCGCGTCGAGTTCCATGCCCGCGGCGCGCGTGAACTCGAGGTTGCCATCCGACAGCATCAGCACCTTGCCGACGGCGTCGTTCTGCTCGGCCCACGCGCCGAGCACCCAGGCGTCGTTGGTGGAGAGGCAGGCGATGATGTCGATCCCACTGGCCTTGATCGCCTCGTAGTTGCGGACGTAGCCCGGCAGGTGTACCTGGCTGCAGGTGGGCGAGAAGGCCGCGGGGACGGCGAAGAGCACCACCTTCTTGCCGGCGAACACGTCGGCCGTGGACAGCGTGAGCGGGCCCTCCGGCGCGGGTGTGCGGAAGGTCGCGTCGGGCAGGCGGTCACCAATCTTGAGCGGCATGATCTCCGAGTCTACCGCAGCCCCTCGGCCTGTTTCTCGATGGCGGCCAGGTCGGCCCGCAGGTCGTCGAGGCGCTGCACCGCATCGCGGCCCGGCCGCTGGTCGGCCTGGTTGGCCATGCGCCAGACGTTGGCGAGCTGGTCGATGAGCATGGGCTGCGGGTAGTTGCCGCCCGCCGTGACCAGCTTTGCGCGGAGGGCGGCAGCCGCGCCGGCCCTGCCGGCATCGGCGCCGCGCGCGACCTCGCCAAGCCGGCCCGCGATCTCGACGGCCCGCCTGGTCGCGTCCCGTACGCCGGCCAGGAGCTCCGCCTGCGCCTGCAGGTCGGCCTGCGTGACGCCGTCGGCCACGACGCGTGGGTCGAGCCGCACCTTCAGCGGCTGCGTGCCCGCCACGACGCCGTCGACGGTGAGGCGCACCGCGTAGGTGCCAGGGACGACCATCGGCCCGAATGCCCCGCCCTCGGGATTGCCCGCGCTCGGCAGCCCCGGCAACCGCATGTCCCACGTGAACCGGTGCGTCCCCTTCGTGCGACCCACTCGGGGAGCGCCGAGCGTCCGCCGGCCCGGCGCTCGCATGGCCTGCGTCGGCGTGGTCGACGTGCCGGGCCCCTCGCTCGCGTAGGTGCGCAGCACGCCCCCCTTCGCGTCGAGGATGTCGATCGAGACCGCCTGCGCGTCGGCGGGCAGCGCGTAGTCGATGGTGGCGACCGCCCCGGGATAGTCGGGCGTCTTCGACGTCGCGGGACTGGTGGCCAGGCGGGCCCGCGTGGCCTCTCGCGGCGCGAACAGTGTGGGGCTCGACGGCGCCCCCTTCCACTGGTGCAGTCGCGACACGTCGTCGAGCACCCAGAACCCGCGGCCCATCGTCGAGATCACGAGATCCTTGCGATGCAGGCGCATGTCGGTGATTGGCGTCACCGGCAGGTCGAGCTGCCAGCGCTGCCACGTCGCGCCGTTGTCCCACGACAGGTACATGCCGAACTCGGTGCCGGCGTACAGCAGCCCCGCGCGATCGGGGTCCTCGCGCACGACGCGCACGGGCGTGTCGGCGGGGATGCCGTTGCGGCCGTCGGTGAGGCGCGTCCACGACCTGCCGTAGTCGTCGGTGCGGTACACGTATGGCGCCCAGTCGCCGAGCAGGTAGCGGTAGTACGCGATGTAGGCCGAGCCCTTGCGATGCGGCGACGGATCGATCTGCTGTACGCGCCCGCCCGGCGGCAGGTCCTTCGGCGTCACGTCGTTCCAGGTCCTGCCATCGTCGCGCGACACGTGGACGGGGCCGTCGTTGGCGCCCGACCACAGCACGCCCTTCTCGAGCGGCGACTCCTCGAACGCGTAGATGGTCGCGTAGACCTCCTCGCCGGTGATGTCGCGGGTGATCGGCTCGCCGGAGATGCCCTGGCCCTCGGGCAGGTTCGCGGTGAGGTCCGGGCTGATCACCTCCCAGGTCTTCCCCTCGTCGCGCGTGCGGTGCACGACCTGCGACGTGTGGTAGATGACCTTCGGGTCGTGCGGCGAGATCTCGAACGGCGACGTGCGCTGGAAGCGGTACCGGATGTCGCGCGACGCGTGCCCGTACCGGTTCTGCGGGTACACCCAGTAGTGCTGCTCCTGTCCCGTCGCGAGGTTCAGCCGGCTGAACTCGCCCTTGCACACGCCGTAGACGATGCGCGGGTCGTCGGGCTTCGGCTTGATCGGGCCGGTCTCGCAGCCGGCGCCCTGCATCCACCACTGGAGGGTGTCGTCGGGCGGCGTCGAGAGGGGCGCGTTGCTCGGCACGATCACCGTGGTGTTGTCCTGCTGCGCGCCGTACACGCGATACGGGTACTGGTGATCGACGTCGACCTGGTAGATCTCGGCGGTGGGCTGGTTGAACTGCGTGGTCCAGGTGCGCCCGCCGTCGCGCGACACGTTGGCGCCGCCGTCGTTGGACTGGATGAACAGATCGGCGTCGTCGGGGTTGATCCACATGCCGTGGTTGTCGCCGTGCGGCGTGGCGACGCTGCTGAACGTCGCGCCGCCGTCGGTCGACTTCCACATCGACAGGTTGTTCACCCACACCACGTCGGCGTTCTTCGGGTCGGCGTCGACGTACGTGTAGTAGAACGGCCGCGCGATCAGCCGGCTGTCCTTGTTCACCTGTGCCCACGTCGCGCCTGCATCGTCGCTGCGGTAGAGGCCCGCCTTGTCGCCGACGGCCTCGACGATCGCGTAGAGGCGCCTCGGGTTGGCGCGGGAGACGTCGATGTCGATCTTGCCGAGCAGGTCTGTCGGCAGGCCCTGCGAGGTGCGCGTCCACGTGCTGCCGGCGTCGGTCGAGGTGTAGATGCCGTTCTCGGCCGCCGGACCGCCGCTGATGATCGTCCAGGGCTTGCGCTGCCCGCGCCAGGCCGCGGCGTACATGCGGTCGGGATTGGACGGATCGAACACGAGCGAGAACACGCCGGTGCGATCGTTGATGAAGAGGACCTTCTCCCAGGTCTTGCCGCCGTCCTTCGAGCGGAACACGCCGCGCTGGGGCCCATCCACGAACACCGGACCGACGGCCGCCACGTACACGACGTCGGGGTTGGACGGGTGCACGCGCACCGCGCCGATCGCGCCGACGTCGCGCAGGCCGACGTGCGTCCACGTCTTCCCCGCGTCGGTCGACTTGTAGACTCCGAGGCCCTTGATGACGTTGCTGCGGATGGCGGCGCTACCGGTGCCGACGTAGATGACGTCGGGATTGGACTCGGCGACCTCAATCGCACCGATCGACGCCGTTTCGAAGAAGCCGTCGGAGACGTTGTTCCACGACTGGCCGTAGTCGGTGGACTTCCACACGCCGCCGCCGGTCGCGCCCATGTAGAAGGTGCCCGGCTGGCGCCGATGCCCGGCGACGGCGGTGACGCGTCCGCCGCGGTGCGGTCCGATGTGCCGCCAGTGGAAGCCGCCGAACGGATCGAGGGCCTGCGCGGCGGGCGCCTGGGCGCTCAGGGGCGCCGTCGAGAGCACGGTGGGCAGCGACGCCGCGGCCGAGGCCAGCAGCGCGATCAGCGCGAGACGGGAGATGGACGCGAGTCGCATGACAATCGCGCCCATCGTAACGCCTAACGTCGACACCTGACGCCACCCGACGTGTAGCCGTCGCCCTCGGGCGACGGTCTGCGCGCCGAGCGCCGGCCAAGGCCGGCGCCTACACGTTTCGCTTACGCCGCGACGGGCGCACACGCCGCGGCGATCGCCTCGACGTGGCGGTGGTCGGTGCCGCAGCAGCCGCCGAGCACGGTGAGCTGTGGCAGGCGCTGGCGGAGCTCGGCGTAGGTTGCCGCCAGGGCCACCGGATCGCCGGTGTCGAGCCCGGCGGCGTCGTTCAGCTCGGCGTGGCTGCGGCACGAGGCGTTGGCACGGATGCCGCGGATGCGACGCACCCACGACTCGCGCGGGTCGAGCAGGTGCGCGAAATGCGACGGGTGCGCGCAGTTGACCATGTAGTACGACGGGTACCCGCTGGTCGCCGCGTCGACGATGCGGATCGCCGAGCCGAGCGACTGGCCGGTGGGCAGCCGCCCGTTGGTCTCGACCGTGAAGGAGATTGCAATCGGCATCGCGGCGAGCCTGGCGGCGTGCGTGATCCCGACCGCCTCCTCCACGTAGTTCAGGGTCATCGCCGTGAGCATGTCGGCGCCCGCGTCGGCGAGCGCGTCCACCTGCGGCTGGTGATAGGCCTCGGCGCCGCGCACGGTCATCTGCGTGCCGGGCACGTACCCGTCGCCGCGCGGGCCGAGGCACCCGCTGATCACGACCGGCACCGGCGCGAACTCGTCGCGCAACTCCTCGAGCAGCGCGACGGCCCGGCGGTTGATGCGCACCATGTCGGCGGCCGACAGGCCGCTGAGGGCGCCCCAGTCGGCACTGGCGCGCCACGTCAGCGTGTCCAGAATCAGGCCCGTGCCGTGCCGCCGCGCGATCGCGGCATACGGGCGGAAGTAGTCGCGCACGAGGGCCTCGCCCTCGTAGGTGTCCAACAGGTGGAAGGACGCGAAGTCTGGCAGCGCAACGCCCTGTTGGTGAATCAGGAACGTCTCGAGGCCGCCGTCGGTGAGGAACAGCCGATCATGGAGCTGGGGAAGAGAGCGCGAGCGTGGCATGACAACCTCCACGTGCGCGGCGCGCT
Organism: Luteitalea sp. TBR-22; assembly: GCF_016865485.1. Taxonomy (NCBI): domain Bacteria; kingdom Pseudomonadati; phylum Acidobacteriota; class Vicinamibacteria; order Vicinamibacterales; family Vicinamibacteraceae; genus Luteitalea; species Luteitalea sp. TBR-22. Next base: position 5,612,147 of record NZ_AP024452.1, read on the forward strand.
CGTGCGCCTGGCGACACGTGCATCAGGAGACGGAGCGTGCCGTTCCGTCGTTCCCAAGGCCGAGGTCCCGGCGACTCGTCACCACGACATGGCCGCCGCGTCGTTCGGTCGGTGCCAGCGCAGCGTTGTCGGTGTTGCGATTCAGGCCTGTCGCGTCGGCCCTCAGGACAGCTCGCCCCGCCACTTGGGGGTCGGGTTCGGCGCCCATCCCTCCAGCGCGGCCAGCAGCTCGTCGATGCGGTCGGCCGACGACACGATCGCGCGGTGCTCCTCGCGCACCAGGCGTGCGGCGCGAGCGTGGTCGATGAAGGCCAGCAGCCCGTCGTAGAAGCCGGCGACGTTCAACAGCCCGACCGGCTTGCGCTGCAGATCGAGTTGCGTCCAGGTGATCACCTCGAAGAACTCCTCGAAGGTGCCGAAGCCGCCGGGCAGCGCGATGAACGCGTCGGCGCGGTCGGCCATCGCCGCCTTGCGGGCGTGCATGCTCTCGACCACGAGCAGCTCCGTCACGCCCGTGTGGTGGACCTCGCGGGCCTGCAGGAACGCCGGGATCACGCCCACCACCTCGCCGCCCGCCGCCAGCGCCGCGTCCGCGACCATCCCCATCAGGCCGACCCGCCCGCCGCCGTACACGAGCCTGATGCCGCGCCTCGCCAGCGTCGTGCCGACCGTACGCGCGGCCTCGGCAAAGCGCGGGTCGGCGCCCAGGCTCGACGCGCAGTACACGCACACCGAGCGCAACGTCATCGCTTCTTCCGGGCGGACTTCGCGGTCCTGGGGCTCGTCGCGCCCGCCTTCGGTGCCGTGGCGGTCCCGCGTGCGCGCGCCGCCGGGCGGGCCGTCAGCAGGGCAACCGCCGTGCTGGCCGCCGACGCCACGTCGCGGCCACGCGGGCGGTACTCGCCCAGGTGCGTATAGAGCTCCGCCACGTCCACCGGTCCGTCCTCGGCCTCCAGCCACGCGCGCGTCCGCCGCGCCAGCGCCCGCATCGCCGCCATCACGGCGCGGTCGCGGGCCGGGCCCACCTCGCCGCTGGTCATCGCGTCGATCTCGCGGGCCACTGCCGGCCGCGGCACGTCGAGGCGGTGGAGCACGCCGACCACCGCCACCGCAAGCCGCTCGGGCAGGTCCTCGAGGTCCTCGGCGGGCAGCACCACCGAGAGGAGGCTCCGGTCGCTGGTGCACAGCAGCAGCTCACGTCCGGCGGCCGCGAGCGGGGCGACGTACCAGTCGCCGAGTCGGGTGGTCGGCGCCTCACCGATGGTGGCCACCTCGGAAGGCTCGGCGACCTCGCGGAGCAGGGCGCGGGGGAAACGCAGGGTGTACATGGGGGGAGTCTACAGAAGGGCCGGGGATCGGCGACCGGTGTTCTGTCTCCCCTTCGCCAACGTTCTCACCGTCATGGCAAGCTCCCCGGTGGCCATCACCCTGACCCACGCGACGCTGGACGAACTTGCGGCCTGCCTGCCGGACATCCGGCAGGCCCCGACCGACCACGGCGTCGTGGCCATGGTCGTGCGTCGGCCTGCGGAGGGCGCGAGGGACGTGCTGGGTGAGGGCATGTTCAGCGAGGACGACGGGCTCGCCGGCGATACCTGGCGCCAGCGGAGGTCGCGCCGGTCTGCCGACGGCTCGCCGCACCCGGACATGCAGGTCACGTTGATGGGCACCCGCGCGATCCGCGCCATCACGCCCGACGAGTCACGCTGGCCGCTCGCCGGCGACCAGCTCATCGTCGACCTCGACCTCACCTACGCGAACCTGCCGCCCGGCACGCGGCTGCAGGTCGGGCAGGCGATCCTCCAGGTGACCGACCAGCCGCACACCGGGTGCGACAAGTTCATCGCCCGCTTCGGCGTCGACGCGATGAAGTGGGTGAACTCGCCCGAGGGACGCGCGCTCAACCTGCGCGGCATCTACGCGAAGGTCGTGGCGCCGGGCGCGGTGCGGCCGGGCGATACCGTGCGCAAGCTGGCAATTTGACATTCGAAATTCGAAATTCCGTGGCGAGGGCCTTCGGCCCCTCGCCTCGGGGCGCTGCGAGCGGCGGAGGCCGGAGGCCAAGCCGCCGAGAATTTCAAATGTCAGATTTCAAATTGCGGGTTCTCGATCAGGCCGATGACGTTGCCGAAGGGATCGGCGACCCGCGCCACCTTGATCCCCTCGCCGACGTCAGTGGGTGAGGCGACGAGCGTGGCGCCCACCATCACGAAGTGCTCGACGGCCGCATCGACGTCCAGCACCCGCCAGTAGGCGACACTCCCTCCGGGACCGGGCTGTCCCTCGCTCAGGTCGGGATGCAGGCCGAGTTCGTACCCGCCAATGGAGAAGCCGACGTAGAACGGCTGATCGAAGTAGGGCTGCTGCGCGAAGGCCTGCGCGTACCACGCCTTCGCGTGCGCGAGGTCGGGGACCTGGTAGATGACGGTTGCCAGGCCGAGGCTGGTGGGGGCGAGTGCGTTCATCGTGTCTCCGCGAGGGCGGCCAGCGCGGCTGGATCGACGGGCCGGAGCTTCTCCACCAGCGTTCGACGTGGGTGCTGGCGCAGCAGTTCGCGCTCGCCGCGGATGGTGTCGCGCCACATGGCGGCGACGTCGCGATACTGCCAGCCGAGGTCCTGCTGTGCGCGCGCGCTCGAGAACGCCAGATCCGCGCGCACCGTCATCACGATGTCGCGCGACAGGAACGTCGGCAGTCCCATGGCGCGCTGCAGCGGCTCGAGTGACCAGTTGTTGAGCCAGGCCACCGGCCACGGCAGGTACAGGCCAATCCGCATGGCTCCTGGCGCCGACCACCAGTGCGACAGATGGGCCTCCACCGTGTCCACGTTCCCGGCGAGCAGGTACGTCCTGCCCGGTGCCCCCCGGCCGGCAGCCAACGCGATCCCCTCCGCCACGTCCTCGACGTGCACGCAGGAGATCAGCCGGCGCCGGCCCCAGCCGATCGGCGGCAGGCGTCGGGCGAGATAGAGCCGCAGCAGGTAGCCGAAGAACGCGTGGTCGTTGGCCCCGACCACGGCACCCGGGCAGACGATCACGACCGGCGCGCCCGCAGCCTGGTGGCGCACGGCGATGGCGTGGGCCTCCGTCTTGGTCTGCTCGTAATGCGACACGGGGGGACGCTGACGGACGAACGACTCGTCGACGATCCCGTGCCCGGCCGTCCCGCCCAACGCCATGATCGACGAGACGTGCACGATGCGGCCGATGCCGAGTGCGCGCGCGGCATCGAGCACCACCTCGGTGCCGCGCACGTTGATCGACGTCATGCGCGCCTTCGCCTCGCCGCTCACGCCGTACTCGTAGTGCCCGGCGTTGTGCACCACGACATCGGCGCCGCGCATGGCGGCGCGCACCGACTCCGGGTCGGTCGCATCGCCCTGCGCCAGGTGCACGCCGAACGACTGCACGGTGCGCGCCGTGGTGGCGTCGGGGCGACGCACCAACGCCGTGACGCGCCAGCCGCGGCGCCGCAGCGCACGGGTGAGCGGCTGGCCGATGAAGCCAGTGGCGCCCGTCAGGAAGACCCGCATGTGCGCATCCTGCGCCTTCCAGCGCTGGAGTCAAGCAGGATCGCGCCGCCGCCGTCCCGGACTACACTCCCGCGCGAGGTGTTCCCGTGACCACTGCCCGCTCCCGCACCCTCCGTCTTGCCGGCGGCCTCTGCGCCGCGACCTTCATGGCCGGTGCCCTGATCCACGTGGCGCCCGAAGCGGCACAGTCGACCGGCGTCCGCGTCCGCGTGTCGTTCCCCGCGTCGCTCGAGCCGCAACGCCTCGACGGGCGCCTGCTCGTGATGCTCTCGACCGACCCGAAGGCCGAGCCGCGGTTCCAGATCACCGACGACGCCGGGACCCAGCTGGTGTTCGGCGTCGACGTCGACGGCATGGCGCCGGGCACGCCGGTCAGCGTGGACGCTGCCGCATTCGGCTATCCGGTGCGCAGCCTGCGCGACGTGCCGCCCGGCACCTACACCGCGCAGGCGCTGCTGCACCGCTACGAGACGTTCCGGCGCGCCGACGGGCACGTCGTCAAGCTGCCGATGGACCGCGGCGAGGGCCAGCAGTGGAACCTCGCGCCGGGCAACCTCTACTCCACGCCGGTGCAGGTGACCATCGGCAAGGACGCCGCGGTCGACATCACGATGGACAAGGTGATCCGGCCGATCGCCGATCCGCCGACCACGAAGTACATCCGTCACGAGCGGATCCGCAGCGAGAAGCTGTCGAAGTTCTGGGGCCGCGACATGTACCTCGGCGCGCACATCCTGGTGCCCGAGGGCTTCGACACGCATCCGGAGGCGCGCTACCCGCTGATGATCGACCACGGGCACTTCCCGTACACGTTCGGCGGCTTCCGCGAGGAGAAGCCCGATCCGGACCTGAAGCCAGACTACAGCGCGCGCTTCGGCATGAGCGGGTACAACCGCTACCAGCAGCAGGCCGCGTACGACTTCTACAGGGAGTGGACGAGCAGGGACTTCCCGCGCGTCCTGATCATCCAGATCCAGCACCCGACGCCGTTCTACGACGACTCCTACGCGGTGAACTCCGCCAACGCCGGCCCCTGGGGCGACGCGATCGTCGAGGAGTTGATTCCCTACATCGAGAAGAAGTACCGGGGCATCGGCCAGGGGTGGGCGCGCTTCATGTATGGCGGCTCCACCGGTGGCTGGGAGGCGCTGGCGGCGCAGGTGTTCTACCCGGATGCATTCAACGGCGCCTACGCGGCGTGCCCCGATCCGATCGACTTCCGCGCGTACACCGTGGTGAACCTGTACGAGGACCGCAACGCGTACTACGTCGACTCGAAGTGGAAGAAGACGCCCCGGCCCGGCCACCGCAACTGGCTCGGGCACGTCAGCACGACGCTCGAGGACATGAACCTGCGCGAGCTCGCGCTCGGCACGAAGACGCGATCGGGCCAGCAGTGGGACGTGTGGGAGGCGACGTACTCACCGGTCGGCGCCGACGGCTACCCGAAGCGCATCTGGGACAAGGTGACCGGCGAGATCGACAAGGACGTGGCGGCGTACTGGAAGGAGCGCTACGACCTCGTGCACATCATGAAGCGCGACTGGGAGAAGGGCCTCGGCAAGAAGCTGGCCGGCAAGGTCAACCTGTACGTCGGCGACATGGACAACTACTACCTGAACAACGCCGTGTACCTGGCCGAGGACTTCCTGCGCGCGACCACCGCGCCGTGGTTCGACGGCGAGATCACCTACGGCGACCGCGCCGAGCACTGCTGGAACGGCGACCCGGTGCGGCCCAACTACGCCTCGCGACTGCGGTACCACCAGATGTACGTGCCCAAGGCCGTCGCGCGCATGGAGAAGACCGCGCCCAGGGGCGCGGATCTCACGAGCTGGCGGTACTAGGAACGGCAGTCGGCAGTCGGCAGTCGGCAGTCCGTCCATGTGTGGCCGTCAGCCGTCTGTCGTGCGTAGCCATCGGCCGTCTGTCGTGCGCAGCCGTCGGCCGTCTTTCGTGCGTAGCCGTCGGCCTTGGCCGACGGGCAGTTACGGCGTCCGCGCCACCGCGACGATGAGGCGCGTCAACGCATCGAGATCGCGCAGGTCGAGCACTTCGCCCGGTGAGTGACTGTAACGGCCGGGCCACGACAACCCCTGGTTGGGCGCGCCCCAGAAGGTGAACGTCGTGCCGTCGGTGCCGCCCTGCGTCAGGCCGATCTGCAGTGGAATGCCGGCCGCCTCGGCGGCGCGACGCGTGCGCTGCCGCTCGGCGTCGGGCGAGATGCTGGAGCTCTCGATGGCGCGCAGCACCGGCCCCTTGCCGAGCGGCGCGTACGCGAAGTGCGGCGACTCGAGCGGCGTATCAGACGACACGAACGTGTCGATCGAGTACACGCGCGCCACGGTGCGCCCCATACGACGCGCCATCGCCGCGGCGCCGTCGAGGCCGCCTTCCTCGTGCACGGACCACGCGAAGACCACTCGCCCGGGCAGACTCTCGGGATCGATACGGGACATGGCACGCAGCAGCGCCGTGGTGCCCGCGCGATCGTCGAGCGCGCGGGCGGTGAAGCGCGTGCGGCCCAGTCGCAGCGCTTCCTTGTAGCTGGTGACCTGCATGCCGACCGTGACACCGCGCGCGGCCAGGCCGGCGGCGTCCAGGCCGAACCAGGCCTGCATCACCTCAGGGGTCTTCCTGTCGGCCGTGGATCGGATCCGGAAGACGCCACGCAACGGCGGGGGGGCGCTGGCCGAGAGCGATCCCGCCTTCCAGCGTGCGTCGGTGTCGGCGCCGCGTCCGGTGCTCGTGCTCGGCGCGCCCGGCGGATCGAAGTGCACCAGAGCGGTCTGGCCTTCCCATGCCGTCGCGGCCACGCCGCCTTGCGCCTTCAACGTCGCGGTGCCGTCGGCAGCGATCGACTCGATCAGGTAGCCCACCTCGTCGAGGTGCGCGATGAACATCGTCGCCGGGCCAACGGGGCCCACGGTCACGGTGATGTTGCCGATGTCGTCGACCACGGCGCGCTCGCGCGCCCACGCCGGCATTGCCTCGAGGACCGCACGCCGCACCGACCACTCGTGACCCGACACGCCATGTCGCTCGACCAGGGTGGTCAGCATCGCTGACGACTCGTCGAAGGTCGCCTCGGCCTGCGGGCGCACCCACGGCGCGGGGGGAGGCGCCGCCACCCAGGCCTGATCTGCCGGCAGCGTGAGCCCCAACGTGCCGGCGGCCTCGTCGAGCAGCCACCGCGCCTCGGCATCGCGCACCACTTCCAGGTGCGCGCCCGCCTGCATGACGGCCGGCGCCAGCCAACGGACCGTCTTCAGGCCTGACGCGGCCAGCACCTCGCCGAAGTCGGCAAGCGCGGCGGCGGGCCGTTCGGTCGAGACGCGCGCCTCCTCGCCGGGCGCGAGGATCGTGAGGCGATCGACGACGCCCGCGCGCGCGACGAGCGCCGAGAGCCCTACCCAGCCCATGCCCTCCTGGGCGCTCAGCACGAAGGTCGTGCGCCCTGTCGGCGGGCGGTTTCGCGCCGAACGGGCCAGCGTGACGAGCGCGGCGCACCCGACCCGCCGCCCGGCCTCCGGTCCCGCGACGCCACCCGCAATCGGCCATGCCGGGACGTGGCGCGTGATCGGGTCGAGGAGCTCGATGCCGAGCGCCGCCACGTCGGCGCGCGACTCGGCGCCGACGTCCACCCACAGGTCGTCGGCCGTCACCACCGCCGTCTCCCGGCGATGCTGCTGCGCGAAGTGGGCGTTCGAGCGGGCCACGACGCCCGTCACCGGTCCGGTGGCGGTGAGCACGCGCACCTGCTGCGCCTCGAACTGCTGATCCCAGAGCGGATGCCGTGAGCCGCGGCCGATCCGGTGCACACGCAGGTATCCCTGATCGGTGATCTGAGTGATCGCGTACCCGGGGCTGTCGAGTGCGCACGCCACGACGTGATGAGGCGAACCGGACCCGATGGTGGTCGAAACGTTGCCGAATCCGTCGGTCGTCCAGCCGCCGAGTGCGGTGGCGAGCATCGGCGCGATGCGCGGCTCGTAGCCGGTAGCGGCATCGGCCGAGACCCACGCGGCCATCGCGCCGAGGTCGCGTTCGGACACCTGCGCCGCCGCGGCCAGCGGCCACGCCCCGTGACACACGGCGGCGAGGCCGAACGCGAGCGGCCACTGGAAGATGGAGCATCTCGGCATGCCGCGGAGTGTACGCCACGGCCGAGTTGCGAAGGAATCAAGTTACCACTTGTACGGTTCAGCTATTGCGCGTAGGGTCGCCGCAGTCCAACTCAACTGGTTCGGGCACCCTCCATCCCGGGGGACCTTCCCGAAAAAGAGGACCGGAGGGGCCTATGAACAGGATTCTGTCGGGGCTGACGGTCGCGCTGTGTCTCGGCGCGGCTGAAGGCAGCGCGCTGGCACAGGCGGCGCAGCCCGAGTACCACGTGGTGCTCACCTACATCAAGACCGCACCGGGCATGCAGGACGCCTACCGCGACCACCTCGTGAACGTGTCGTCGAAGTTCTACGGGGAACTGCTCAAGGAGCAGCCGAACCTGATGGGCTGGAGTGCCGCCAGCGCGATGTTCGACGGCGTCGACTCCCGGTACGACTACGTGACGGCCACGATCTACAGCGGGCTGCCGCCCGAGCCGAGCACGCCTGCCGACGCCCTCTACCAGCGGGCTGCCGGCATGACCCGCGCCGAGTACGTCAAGAAGCTGGCGACGATGCGCACCGTCGTCGGCACCGAGTTGCTCTCTTCCATCAGCCGATCGATGGCACCCGGGACGGCCAGGGTCGGGGACTTCCGCGTGACCCAGCAACTCAAGGCCAAGCCGGGCATGGGCAATGAGGTCACCGACCTGCTCCGCACCCGACTGCATCCGATGATGGACATGCGGCGCACCGCCGGCGAGCTGAAGTCCTGGGGCGCCTGGGCACGGCAGTTCCCTGGCGGCACCTCGTCGACCTACGACGTGCTCCTGGTGAACACCTACAAGGACATGGCCAGCGCCCTGAAGGGGCTCGACGCCTCGAAGACCGCCGACGTGTTCGCCAAGGCGAACCCCGGCAAGAGCTACGCGACCTACGTCAACGACGCGCGCGATTACGCCGAGGTGGCCGTGCGAGGCCTGACCCGCGTCGTGGCGCTCGTCGAGCGGCCCGCCGCTCAGTAGGTCGGCACGTCGAGCAGCCGTCGCCCCTCCCCGACGGCTGCCTCAGCGCGACGCGATGCCCCGCCGTGAAGTGAGGTAGACGGCGAACGTGCCGAGCCAGTGGCCACCGGCGTAGTGCGCCCCGGTGACGGCCTTCAGGCCGACCTCCCGGTGGCGTTCCGCGGCGGCGTGGAGCGCGGGCAGGCGCGGGTCGTTGTCGGCCAGGGCCTGCTCGATGCCCTCGAGCATCCACGCCCGACTCAGGTTCAGGCCGTCGAGGTGCGCCAGCTTGCCATCCGTCGCGTCGAGCACTACGCCGGGCTCGAGCCACGAGGCATCCGCCTTCGTCCCCCTGGGAATATCTGGCAGGAACGTCGTGAGCCAGCGCGAGAACTCCGCCGGCGGCAACACGCGCCGCATCAGGTCGGCTTCGGCGAGGCAGGGCGAGACGAAGTCCTGTCCCGACGGCTCATAGGCCATGGGGCACGCGCGGTCGCTCATGTAGAACGCCTTCGAACGTTCCACGAGCAGCTGCTCGAATGCCGTGTGCTTCGCCTGCCGCGCCCAGTCGAGCGCGAGCCCGAACGCGAACGCCGTCTGTGAATGCTCACCCGTGCGAATCGGCCTGGTGAGCTTCGGCAGCCAGTCCATGAAGCGCTTGACGGCCTCGTCCTCGAGCGGCGCGAGCACCCGGGCCCACTCGCGCGACTGCGGGCTGTCCCATTCCCGCAGCTCCTGCGTCACCTGCAGCAGCCACGCCAGGCCGTACGGCCGCTCGAACTCCTGCCGCCCGGGGGCCCGCAGGTACGCGAGTTCGCCGGCCACCCGTTGCGCCGTGAAGTTTCTCGCCAGTGCCGCCTCGGCCTTCGCGGCCAGCGGCGTGCCCGGGTAGAGCCGCGCCACGCGCGCCAGCAGCCAGTGGCCGTGCACGGCCGAGTGCCAGTCGAAGCACCCGTAGAACACCGGCGTGAGGTCGCGCGGCGCCTTCGCGTCGGCGTCGGACGCCATCGTGTGCGCGATCTTGTTCGGGTACTCCTGGTGCACGCACGCCAGCGCGAGCGCCGCCAGCTTCTCGGCCTGGGCAAGGTCCATCGTGGGGGTTCCTGCAGCCTGGATCGTCAGCAAGAGCGCCAGCAGCATGGGGAGCAGTCTAGACGGGAATCGGGAGTCGGGAGTCGGGAGTCGGGAGTCGGGAATCGGGAGTCGGGAGTCGGGAGTCGGGAGTCGGCATCCTCCCTGGCGAGCCCTGACCGTCGCCCAAGGGCGACGGCTCATATGGAGGACCTCTTCGCAAGGGCTTGTGCGGCCCTGGTGAGATCAGCGCCCCCGTCGAGGTCGGCAGGTCGCGAGTGATCACGCTCATATGCGCGGGTTGGGTACCGCAGGGCGCGGATCCGATCGCGGGCGGCCTCGCTCTACGTGCGCGAGTTCCCGGACATGTCCGGTGATCGCATAGCCGTCTCGAGGGTGCCCAGCGGACGGGCCTCGGACGGGGGCGCTCACCTCACCAGGGGCCACGGCCCCGCCATCGACCTACCCGGCCGCCGGCGCCTCCAGCCGGTAGGCCGCCCACACAAACCCCGCCAACTCGCGCGCCACGGCCGTGGTCGCCACCGTCGCCCGCTTGCCGCGCCGGGTCAGCGTCTGCATCTTGTGGTGCAGGCGCTCCTGCGCCCGCCACGCCAACGCGCAGGCCTCCGGGGCCTGGCCGGCGTGGCTGCGTCGCAGCCGCGCCCCCACCAGCGGTTTGAAGCGGTAGTGCCACGCGGCTTCGCTCAGCACCCGCCGTAGATGCGTATTGCCCATCTTACTGATGCCGCCCTGCCGGCGCCGCGCGCCACTGGACCACTCCCAGCACGTCAGCCCGGTGTAGTGCATGAACGCCCGCGCCGTCGGGAAGCGACGGCCATCACCGATCTCGGCGGCGATCATCAACGCACTCAGGCGGTCGATGCCGCGGAAGCACGTCAAGGTCTGCACCGGCGCCGCCATCGTCGCCGGCACCGGCCACGCCAGCAGCTGCGCATCGAGATCCGCCAAGCGCGCCTCGGCACTCTCCAGCGCCGCCAGGTATGTCCGGCACACCACGGCGACGCCAGGCTCCGGCCACGCCAGCGCGCGCACCCACGTCCGGTACGCGCGCGTCCACGGCTTGCTCTGCGTCCAGCGCTGCCCGTGCCGCAGCAACAGCTTGCTCACCCGGTGCCGCGTCCGTACCACATCGCGCTGCAACTGCTGCCGCGCCCGCGTCAGCTCCCGCACCGCCTCGTCGGCCTCGGTGGGGACCGTCACCGCCGTCAGGGCGCCGTCGCGCAGATAGCGCACCAACTGGGCCGCATCGCGCCGATCCGTCTTGATGCGCTGGCGGCGGCCGCCCGCCACCTGGGGAATCAACGAGGGGGCGACCACGGTGCAGCGCACGCCCGCCGCCTGCAGGGCCCGCACCAGCGGATACCCACACGGCCCCGCCTCATACGCGACGTGCACCGGGCGCCCGGCCGCCGTCCGCACGACCCAGCGCACCAGCTTGGGCACTTCCACGGGCGCCGGACCGACGACCGGCGCCGACGCCCCGGGCGCCCACACCGCCGCCATCACCGAGGCCTGATGCACATCCAACCCGATGAACGTCGTAGACTCCCCCATGACCGACCTCCCCTCGCTTTGCGGCTCTGCGCCGCGGGCTCTTTGCGGAACCTCAGCGTAACCCGCGCATACGCGTCGCGGGGGTCGGTCCTCCATAAGCGTCTACGTCCGGTGAAGGTGTCCGGCGTCCAGCGTTGGCACTTCGGTGACCGGTGCCCGGAGCCCGGTTCCTGTGCGATGCTCTCCTCGTGCCTCAATCCAGACGGACCTTCCTCGCCCTCGGCGCGGCCGGACTCGTGTCGGCTGCTCGGCCCCTGACTGCTGCCATCCGCGCTGCGCAGCCGCCGAAGTTCCGGGTCGGCGTCACCGACTGGAACCTGCGGAGCGAGGCCAACCCGGCGTCGTTCGCGCTGGCCAAGAAGCTGGGGTTCGACGGCGTGCAAGTGAGCCTGGCCAGCGGCCGTGGCGCCGAGCGCGCGCCGATCACCGACGACGTGGTGAAGCAGTACCTCGCGCAATCGAAAGAGCACGGGCTGCCGATCACGTCGACGTGCCTGAACATCCTGCACACCAACTACCTGAAGTCCGACCCGCTCGGGCCGAAGCGCGTCGCCGAGGGCATCGCCCTCACGAAGGCGATTGGCGTCGAGGTGATGCTGCTGCCGTTCTTCGGCGACGGCGCGATGAAGACCGAGGCGGAGATGGACCGCGTCGGCGACATCCTCCGCGAACTCGGCCCCGAGGCGCGCAAGGCGGGCGTGATCCTCGGACTCGAGGACACGATCTCGGCCCGCGACAACGTGCGGATCATGGAGCGCGCCAAATCGCCCGCGGTGCTGACGTACTACGACGTCGGCAACTCGACCGGCAACGGCTTCAAGGTCATCGACGAGCTGCGCTGGCTGGGCCGCGACCGCATCTGCGAAGTGCACCTGAAGGACAACCCGCACTTCATGGGTGAGGGAACAATCGACTTCCCGGGGATCATCGACGCGCTGGCCGACATCGGCTTCGCCCGCTGGGCCGTGCTCGAGACGAGCAGCCCCACGAAGATGCTCGAGGACGACATGAGAAAGAACCTGGCGTTCACCCGCGGGCTCGTCACGGCCCGCGCGAAGGCGTGAAGCGCGCGGCCCTCGTCGCGGCGTGCACGCTGGTCGCGGCCATCGGCACGCACGGGCAGGCACCGCAGCCGCGGCCGAGCCTGCCTCGCCTGTCGGCGACGACGACGATCCCGCTGGCGCTGTTCAAGGCCCCGGAGGGCTTCGAGGTGACGTTGTGGGCGGGGGCCGACCTGGTCCGCAACCCGACCAACATGGACGTCGACAAGGACGGCCGCCTGTGGGTGGCCGAGGGCGTCCGCTACCGCAAGCACTTCGATCGCCAGCCCGCCGGCGACCGCATCGTCGTCGTCGAGGACACCAACGGCGACGGACGCGCCGATGCCTCGCACACGTTCGTGCAGGAGCCGGCACTGGTCGCGCCACTCGGCGTCGCGGTGATCGACAACAAGGTCGTGGTGTCGCAGCCGCCGGACCTCATCGTCTACACCGACGTCGATCGCAACCGGCGCTTCGACCCGGCCGTCGATCGGCGCGAGGTGCTGCTGACCGGCTTCCAGGGCAAGAACCACGACCACTCGCTGCACTCGGTGACCGTCGGGCCGGACGGCAAGTGGCTGTTCAACTCCGGCAACATGGGCGGTCGATTCACCGATCGCTCGGGCCGCACGTTCACGTCGTTCAGCTCGTACAAGGCCGACCCGATCGGGCCGTTCACCTTCCCGCACGACTCCACGAAGCTGATGGGCGCGCGCAGCGACGACGGGCACGTGTACGTCGGCGGCTTCATGGTGCGCATGAACCCCGATGGCACGCAGGCGGAGGTCATCGGCCACAACTTCCGCAACAGCTACGAGCAGTCGATCACGTCGTTCGGCGACATCTTCCAGAGCGACAACGACGACCCGCCCGCCTGCCGCGTCAGCTGGGTGATGGAGCACGCCAACTTCGGCTTCTCGTCCAACGACGGGCAGCGCACCTGGCAGGCCGACCGGCGCCCTGGCCAGTCCGTGCCGATGGCCGAGTGGCGACAGGACGACCCCGGCATCGCACCCGCCGGCGACATCTACGGCGGTGGCTCGCCGACCGGCACCGCGTTCTACGAGGACGGCGCACTCGGCGACGCGTGGCGCGGCACCTTCTTCGCGGCCGAACCCGGACGCAACGCCATCTTCGCGTACCAGCCGGTGCGCGACGGGGCCGGCTTCCGGCTCGAGCGACGCACGTTCCTCTCCGTGAACGACGAGGAGAAGTGGGCCGGCACCGACTTCAGTGGTGGTCCCGGCACCACCACCGCCGAGATCTCCACGCTCTTCCGTCCTTCCGACGTCGTCGTCGGCGCCGACGGCGCGCTCTACGTGAGCGACTGGATCGACCCGATCATCGGCTTCCACGAGGACCTGGACGACGCGGTGTCGGGGGCGATCTACCGGATTGCACCGCGCCGGTTCGAGTCGACGCCGACAACCATCGACCCGGCCAGCATCGCCGGATTGATCGGCGCCCTGCGCTCGCCCGCGGTGAATGTGCGCGCGATCGGCTTCGAGGGCCTGAAGTCGCGTGGCGCACCAGCCGTTCCCGACGTCGCCCGGTTGCTCGACGACGAGAACCCGTACATCCGGGCGCGCGCCGTGTTCCTGCTGGCCCAGATGGGTGCCGAGGGGCGGGCGCGCCTCGGCGCGCCGTCAGCGCTTCGCGACGCCGACATGCGGATCGCCGCGTTCCGTGCACTGCGCCGTGCGGGTCTCGACGTCACTGCCGAGGCCGCGACGCTGGCGGGCGACCCCGACGCGGGCGTCCGCCGCGAGGTGGCGCTGGCGATGCGCGACAGGCCCGCGCAGGTCGCCGTCCCCATCCTTGCGAAGGTGGCGGCAGGGTTCGACGGAACGGACCGCAGCTACCTCGAGGCGCTGGGGACGGGCGCCTCCGGCAAGGAAGCAACGCTCTACGACACCCTGAAGCGGACGATGGGCACAGGCCCGTCGAGTCGCTGGTCCGACGCCTTCGCGTGGATCGCCTGGCGCCTGCACCCGCCGACGGCAGTGGATGCACTCGCCACGCGTGCGTCGGCGGCCACGCTCTCGCTGGAGCGCCGGCGGCGAGCCATGGACGCGCTCGCATTCATCGACACCAGGGCTGCGTCGGCCGCGATGATCGACATCGCGACGACGCGCGGGCCGTTGAAGGAAGCGGCGACCTGGTGGGTGCTCAACCGGCTGTCGAACGACTGGGCCGATCACGACCTGCTGCCCATCCTCAAGCAGCGACGCCTCTACGATCCCGACACCATCACCCTGCAGACGGCCGTCGTGCCCGAGCGCGGGCCCGCCTCGTCGCTGCTGCGGGTGGATGACGTGGTGGCGCAGCAGGGCGTGGCCGCTCGCGGCGAAGCGCACGCGACGCGCTGCCTGATGTGCCACGCGATCGCGGGGGTCGGCGCCGACGTTGGGCCGGCACTCGACGGCTGGACGCGCGGCAAGTCTCCCCGAGTCATCGCCACCGCGATCGTCGACCCGGACGCGGGTATCGCGCACGGCTACGGCGCCGTGACGGTGCGCACGAACGACGGCGTGACCATCCAGGGCCTGGTGATCAAGGAAGGCGACCCGCTGATGCTGCGCAGCATGGGCGGCGTGACCCAGATCGTGCCTGCGGCGCGCGTGAAGTCGCGCGAGCGGATGCGCCGTTCGCTGATGATGGACGCCGCGCAGCTCGGCATGTCGGCGCAGGACGTGGCCGACGTGATCGCCTACCTGCGCGAGCACTGATCGCCTGGCGTTCCTGACCGCCGGCCAGGGTCGGCGGCTACAGGCGCAGATCTGCCGCAGTCAGGTGTAGGCGTCGACCTTGGTCGACGCAACCGGCTAAGCTGTGCGCCCATGACACCCACGCGTGCCGCCATCGCCGACGGGGTCGGCTCCTTCACGATCGACACCGTCGAAGTGGGAAGCCCGCTGGCCGACGAGGTGCTCGTCGAGATCCGCGCGGCCGGGATCTGCCACACCGATCATGCCTCGCTGTCGTGGAAGCGACCGCTCGTGATGGGCCACGAAGGCGCCGGCGTGGTGCGGGAGGTCGGCCCGGGCGTGACGCATGTGCGGCCGGGCGACGCCGTGGTGCTCAACTGGTGCATCCCGTGCGGCGCCTGCCCGCAGTGCGAGCGCGGCGATACGGTGCTGTGCGAGGTCAGCAAGCCGGCGCACGTGATGGCGCCCTCGCGCGGGCACGCGCACGCGGCGGGGACGCGATGGCGCGGTTCTCCCATCGACCGCTCCTTCAACATCGGCACGCTGTCGGGTCTTTCCCTGGTGCGCAAGGAGGCCGTGACGCCGATCCCGGCGTCGGTGCCGTTTCCCGTGGCAGCGATCACGGGCTGCGGTGTGATGACGGGTTTCGGGTCGGCGGTGAACGTCGCGCGCGTGCAGCCCGGCGATTCGGTGGCCGTGCTCGGCTGCGGCGGTGTCGGCCTCAACGTCATCCAGGGCGCGCGGGTGGCCGGGGCGACGACGATCATCGCGATCGACACCAACGCGGAGGCCCTGGAACGGGCCCGCGCGTTCGGCGCCACCCACGCCCTGCTCGCCGGCCGCGACGACCCGGAGTTAGAGGCGATGGCGGCGAGCGTGCGGCAGCACACCGACGGACGCGGGGCCGATCACGCGTTCGAGGCGACCAGCGTGCCGGCGCTCGCGTTCGCGCCGCTCCGCCTGGTGCGCGACGGCGGGCAGGCGCTGCAGGTCAGCGGCATCAACGACGCGGTGTCGGTGCCGATGCCGTGGTTCATGTGGAACAAGCGCTACGTCACGCCGCTGTACGGCGGCTGCGTGCCGTCGCGCGACTTCCCGCGCATCTTCGAGCTCTACGCCAAGGGCGCGCTGCAGCTCGATGCGCTCGTCACGCGCACGTACACGCTCGACCAGCTCGGCCAGGCCATCGACGACATGCTCACGGGGCGGAACGCGAAGGGAGTAATTCTGTTCTGAGACGGCCTTCGTCATTCGGCCGTCGGCCTTCGGCATGCGGCCGTCGGCCTTCGGAGCATCCACCTGGCCGTAGCCGTCAGCTCCGTCCCTTTCTGTAGCCGTCGACCTTCAGGTCGACGGTCAGTCGAACCCGTCCTCCGTGTGTAGCCGTCGCCCTGGGGCCGACGGTCAGTGATGCCTCGCGAATGACCACGTTCGACCGCATTGGATCCATGGCTGAATTCCGCACGATCTGCATCTCCGACCCCCGCTTCGAGCACGACGGCCTGCGTCACGTCACCGTGAAGAGTGCCTCCCTGCGCGGCCGCGGCGACGTGACGGTGTGGGCGCCGCAAGTCGACGAGCCACCCGCCGGGCTCGTGATCCTGTTGCACGGCGTGTACGGCAGCCACTGGAGCTGGGCGCTCCAGGGCGGCGCGCACCGCACGGCGGCGCGACTGGTGGCAGCCGGTGACATCCCGCCGTTCGCGCTGGCGATGCCCTCCGACGGCCTGCGCGGCGACGGCTCGGGCTACGTGCGACACGGCGACGGATTCGACGCTGCGCGGTGGGTCGTCGACGAGGTGCCGCGCGCCGCGCGGGAGGCGATCCCCGGCCTGTCGCCCGAGGCACCTCGCTTCATCGCCGGCCTGTCGATGGGCGGCTTCGGCGCGCTCAGGCTCGGCGCGACGCATCCCGGCGCATGGCGAGCCGTGTCGGGACACTCGTCGATCACGCACCTCTCGCAGATGGCGCAGTTCATCGAGGAGGACGTGGCGTCGCTCGGCGCGGCATCGGGCGATGTGTCGGTGCTGGATGCAATGGTCGGCGCCGGCGACCGGCTGCCGGCCGTGCGGTTCGACTGCGGCGTGGACGACCAGTTGATCGAGGAGAACCGCGCGCTCCACCGGGCGCTCGCCGAGCGCGGCATCCCGCACGTGTACGAGGAGTTCCCCGGCGCGCACGCGTGGGAGTACTGGGAGAGGCACCTCGAGGACTCCCTGCGCTTCTTCGCCGCCCGCGTGTAAGGCAGTACGGCTTACGGCTTGCGACTCAACGAAACGAGCGCCAGGTTCCGACTCCCGATTCCCGACTCCCGACTCCCGACTCCCGACTCCCGATTCCCGTCATGCCGACTGGCGCCTGAGCACCACCGTCCCGGCACCGCGATCGTGCGCGAGTCGGCGGTTCGGATCGCGCCACAGATCGGTGAGGCCCGTGAAGAGCGTGCCGGGCACCGACGCGTAGCCGCCGAAGCGGTCGAACGCCGTGCCGAGCGTCATCGGCTGGCCGTCGATGCGGCGAATCTCGAGGCCGAGCAGGCGCTTGCCGATGCTCCCCCACGGCGTGAGGCCGAGCAGCGTGAAATACAGCGCCGGGACGCCGAACAGGGCCGCCCAGCGCGCGAGGTCGGGCACGAACTTCGCCACCGGCACGCGCACGTGCCCCGGCTTGACGGCCCGCGCATCGTCACTGAACGTGAGCGACAGCTCCATGTCGACGTCCTTCATGTACGCGGCGCCGTCGCGCGGGCGGCCGGCGTGCACGGCGGTGATCGCCTCGAGCGGTAGTCCCTGCGCGCCGATGTCCACCAGCGTCGGGAGCAGGGCCGTCATCGCGTCGAGCGACTGCGCCTCGGTGCGCACCCGACCATCGAGGATGGCGCGCAGGGCATCGTAAGCGGGCCTGTCGCTCACGCGCAGCGCGAGCGCCGACCACAGGATTGCCGCGATCACGGTCGGCACGGCGATCAGCGCCACGTCGATGCCGAACGCCAGCAACCGCCGCAGCGGCGGCGCGAGTTCGCGCCCCAGCAACGAGTCGTCGACCACCTGGTGCGTCACCAGGTCGAACGTGCGTCCGGCCATGCCTGCTCCTGCGATACGAGTGACGGGATGCCGTCCTGGCCCAGCCTGCGCTCACTGCGGCACCCGTGTCTTCCGGGGCATGGTCAGGGCGCGCATCAGGAACACGGCAAAGCCGAGGAAGCCGCTGAGCGCATACAGCAGCTTCGCGACGCTCGACAACCCGGGGACGAGGACGGCGTTGGCGGGGTCGGCCGGGTCGACGTACACCTGCACCTGCTGGCCTTCGGGAAAGCGGTCCCCGAACCGTCGCAGGCTGTCGCCACTGGTCATGCCGAAGGTGCCCGCCTGGATGCGGTCGCCCTGGTAGGCCTGACCGTCCACCTCGTAGCGATACACGAGGTGCAGGAACTGCGACGGCCGGCTCGTCCGGCGCGTCGACGTCGATCGCTGGTTCGTCGAGCTGACACCACGGGAGATGATCTCGCCGGGCACCGGCCTGAAGTCTCGCGTCCGCCAGGCCTGCCAGGTGGAGAGGGCGGCCGCCGCCAGCACGGCGAGGAAGACCGACGTGAACACGGTGCGCATGACGCGCAGCGTGCGCGTGGGGTTGCCGGGCGACCGGCCTGCGAGCCTCGCACGATGGGCCATCAGGGGACTACAACGTCGGCAGGCCCGATAGCGCACGGACGAGGCGCGCCTCGACCGGGAGGCCATAGGATACCGACATGCGCTCGGCGGCGATGGCACTCCTCGCGGGCCTGGGACTGGCCCTGCAACCGACCTCGGCGGACTGGCACGTGACCGTGTCACAACTGACCCGCGGGCCTCGGCACCACTTCTTCGGCTATATCGGGCAGGCGCGCACGATCCCGTGGAGCGGGGACGGGCGCTACGTCCTCGCGCTTCGGACCGGCTTCCAGGACCGCATGCCAGGGCCGGCCGATGCGGCGGACGTCACCGTCATCGACACCGCCCGGGCCGACCGCGTCGTCCCGCTGACGGAGTCGCGCGGGTGGAATCCCCAACAGGGCACGATGTTCTACTGGGATCCCCTCGCACCCGCCACGCGGTTCTTCTTCAACGACCGCGACCTGACGTCGGGCAAGGTGTTCACCGTCCTCTACGACCTCGCGGCGCGCCGCCGCGTGCGCGAGTTCCGGTTCGACGACACGCCAGTGGCCAACAGCGGCGTCGCCCAGCGCGGTGGACGCTACCTGGCGATCAACTACGCGAGGCTGGCTCGTTTGAGGCGCGTGACCGGCTATCCGGGCGCCCACGACTACACCGACGGCGTGCTCCACCCGCGCGACGATGGCATCCACGTGGTCGACACGGCCAACGGCACGCGACGGCTGCTGGTGTCGTATGCGCAGTTGGCGGATCTGGTGCGGCCGGTGCGGCCCGACGTCGCCGGCAAGGCCCTGTTCATCAACCACACGCTCTGGAGCCGCGACGACAGTCACATCTACTTCTACGTGCGCGCCGACTTCGACGACCCGCGGCAGCGGATCGACATCCCGTGCACCATCAGGCCCGACGGGACGGGGCTGACGATGCACGAGTACCTGGGCGGCCATCCCGAATGGCGCGATGGGACGCGGATGATCGGCGTCAAGGACGGGCGCCAGGTCGTCTACGACGTCACGACGCGCCAGGTGGTGGCGACCATCGGCGGGCCCGGTGTGTTCCCCCAGCCAGGTGGCGACATCGCGCTCTCGCCGGATGGCCGATGGTTCGTCAATGGCCACAGCACGGGCGGCAGCAACGGCTACACCGTCTTGCGGTTGGCCGACCAGACATGGGCGCGGACGCCGGAGATGACGAGGGGCCGATTCACCTCGGGCGACCTCCGCATCGACGGATCGCCGGCCTGGAACCGGTCGAGTGATGCGTTCCTGTTCCCTGGACTCGACGCGAGTGACGGCACGCGGCAGATCTTCGTCGCTCGCATCTCGCCCGGGCAGTCGCCCGCGAAGCCATGAGAGGCGTCGCGCCGTGATCCGCACGCTTGCCGTCGCCGACTACCGCTCGCTGCGCGAACTGGTGCTGGGGCTGCAGCCGCTGACGCTGGTCACCGGGCCGAACGGCAGCGGCAAGTCGAACATCTACCGCGCGCTGCGCCTGCTCGCCGACGCGGCGCAGGGGCAGCTCGTGCCGGCGCTGGCGCGCGAGGGCGGACTGTCGTCGACGCTGTGGGCCGGCCCCGAGCAGCCGTCGCGGGCGGTGCGCGCCGGCGACCACCCGGTGCAGGGCACCACCCGCAAGCAGGTGGTGAGCCTGCGCCTCGGCTTCGCGGGCGAGACGTTCTCGTACGCGGTGGACCTCGGCCTGCCGTCGCCTCGCAAGACGGCGTTCTTCCGCGATCCCGAGATCAAACGCGAGGTGATCTGGACGGGTTCGACCTTCCGCCTCTCCTCGGTGCTCCTCGACAGGCGCGCCAACCTGGTGCTGGGTCGCACACCCGAGGGCGAACTCGACGCGCTGCTGCAGGACCTGGCGACCTTCGACACGATGCTGACCCACTGCGCCGATCCGCTGCGCGCGCCGGAGGCGTTGCTGATCCGCGAACAGATGCGCGGCTGGCGCTTCTACGACCACCTGCGCACCGATCGCGACGCGCCGGCCCGCCGCCCGCAGGTCGGCACGCACACGCCCGTGCTCGATGACGAAGGCGCGTCGCTGGCGGCGGCTTGGCAGACCATCGACGAGATCGGCGACGCCGAGGCGCTGCACGGCACCGTCGAGGATGCCTTCCCGGGCGCCCGCGTCGAAGTCGTCGAGGCGGAGGGCACGTTCGAGCTCACGCTCCGCCAGCATGGCCTGCTCCGCCCGCTGCGCGCCGCGGAGCTCTCCGACGGCACCTTGCGCTACCTGCTGCTCGCCGCCGCGCTGCTCACGCCGCGTCCGCCGGAACTGCTCGTGCTGAACGAGCCGGAGACGAGCCTGCACCCCGACCTGCTGCCGGCGCTCGCACGCCTCATCACCACCGCCTCACGCGCCACGCAGGTCATCGTCGTCTCGCACGCCCCGCGCCTCATCGACGCGCTCGCCTCGGAGCCCGACTGCCATGTCGTCGCCCTCGAGAAACGCCACGGCGAGACCGTCGTCGCCAACATCCCCTGGCAGGACCAGCCGGTGTGGAAGTGGCCGGGGCGCTGACGTGGCCTTGGGCCTTGGGGCTTGGGCCTTGGGCCTTGGGCCTTGGGCCTTGGAGCTTGCCATGAGCCATGAGCCCTGAGCCATGAGTCACGACCTCCGCTAGAATCCACCGGTGCCGAAGGCTTCCTCCCGTCCCCGCTGGATCCTGCCGCTCGTCCTCATCGCGCTCGTGCTCCCGTTGGCGATGTTCGTGCCGCGATGGCCGTACGACCCCGAGGTCGCCCGGTTCATCCAGCGGCTGCCGCTGCCGGTCGGCTTCGCGGCGTGGCTCACGTCGCTGGCCGCCAAGCCCGTCGTGTATGGCGTGCTCGGCACCGGGCTGCTCCTGGCCACGTGGCGCGGACGCCTGAAGGGCCTGGTGACCACGGCCGTGCTGATGCTGATCTGGTGGTACGGCGGCGAGCCGCTCAAGGAAGTCGTGCACCGCGCGCGGCCGACGGCGGAGTTCGTCGAGGTGGTCCGCCCGGCCTCGGGGTTCTCGTTCCCCTCGACGTTCGCCACCACCTGGTTCAGCGCCTGGATGCCGCTGGCCATCTACGCCTTCCGCACGCGCCAGCGCGACGCGGGACTCGCCATCTCGATCGTCGCGTGGCTGCTCGTGCTCCTCGGCGCCTGGGCCCGGATCCGCATGGGCGCGCACTGGCCCAGCGACCTGCTCATGACCATCGCGCTGGTCTGGTCGACGTTCGCCCTCATCGAACTCGTGGTCGACCGCCTCGACGGCTAGCGGGGCACCGTGCCCAGGGTAGGGCCGGGTCTCCGACCCGGCCGCTGGGCGCGCGGCGAGGTATCCGACAGCGGCGCGGTGGGACACCGCGCCCTACCTTTTCCGAACTCTCGGAGTCGACCATGACCACGTTCGGGCGTCGAGACTTCCTTGGCCGCGTCGCGGCCGCATCAGCCTTCACCATCGTCCCCCGCCGCGTGCTCGGCGGCCGGGGCCACATCGCACCGAGCGACATGGTGGTGCTCGCGCAGGTCGGGTGCGGCACCCAGGCCATGCGGCAGGTCAACACGAACCTGGTGCGTCGCCCCGACCTTCAGTTCGTCGCCGTCGTCGATCCCAATCGCAACAGCGACGACTACGTGGACTGGAGCCCCTTCGGCGTCCGTGCGGCCATCCGCAAGTTCCTCGACGACCCGACGTGGGGCGAGGGCGACCGTGCGACCCGCTGCGGACGCGAGGTCGCGAAGTCGGTGATGGAGACCTGGTACCGCAAGCAGGGCCGGCCCGCCGCCGGCATCCGCGCGTACGAGGACTTCCGCGAGATGCTCGAGCGCGAGACCGACATCCAGGGCATCGTCAACATCACGCCCGACCACCAGCATGGGCCGATCAACATCGCGGCGTTGCGCAGGAACAAGGCGGCCATCTCGCACAAGCCCGTCGCCGCGACGCTGCACGAAGTCCGGCGCACGCTCCTGGCGGCGCGCGAGAGCACCGCGCCCTCGCACCTGCTCGCCTACAGCAACCGGCCCGACCGACACACGCTCGCGGCGTGGATCGCGGCAGGCGCGATCGGCACCGTGCGCGAGGTACACAACTGGACGAACCGGCCGTTCTGGCCGCAGGGCATGCAGGAGTACCACGCGTCGGGTCCGCCCGTGCCAGACGGCTTCAACTGGACGCTGTGGCAGGGCCCGGAGCCGGATCGCCCATATCATCCGGCCTACACGTTCTCCGTATATCGCGGCTGGTACGCCTACGGCACCGGCTGCCTCGGCGACATGGGCCATTACAGCCTGTGGCAGCCGTACCGCATCCTCGGCCTCGGCGTGCCGGAGTGGGTCGAGGCGCGACCGAACAACGACGCCTGGGTCGATGGCACACGGGTCAGCAAGGGCGGCCACGTGTCGAAGGTGGCCTTCCCCAAGTCGAGCACCATCCGCTGGCGGCATCCGGCGACGACGACGCGCCCGGCGGTGGACACCTACTGGTACGACGGCGGCATGAAGCCGGCGACACCCGACGAACTGCTCGAGGACGGCGAGGACTTCGCCGACGAGGGGATGCTGATCGTCGGCGACGCGGGCAAGATCCTGTGCGACTTCCGGGCCAATGCCCCTCGGCTCCTCCCGAAGAAGCGCCAGCAGGCCTTCGCCGGGTCGGTCGTGGTGCCGGAGTTCGACGCGACGAGTCCTGACGATGAATGGGTGAACGCCATCAGGCAGGGGAAGTCCTCGAAAGGCAGCTTCGCGGCCGTGGCGCCACTGGCCGAAGCCGTCGCGCTGGCGGGCATCGCGCTGCGCGTGCCCTACAAGCGCCTGCTGTGGGATGCAGCGCAGACCCGATTCACCAACTCGGACGAGGCCAACGCGCTCATCCGCCGCGCCGCGTACCGGCCGGGGTGGGAGGCGATCATCGGTTAGCTGGGGTCCCGGCCGACCGAGTGGCCGCGACGAAAATCGCTTGACGCTGCTGGACGTCGGCGCGACAGTAGAGCTGCGTCAGGTCCTCTGGCGCATGTCGCGACGCGCCGCCTGACTTCCGCCTCTCCCGGTCGCCGCAGCGGGGGTTCCCATGTGTCGACGATGCGTCGTCCTGGGGCTGCTGGCTGTGCTTGGCTGCTCCACTCTCGTGTCCGGGCAGGCATACCTCATGTCGAGGGCCCCGGACCGGTCGCCGGCCAACCACGATTCCTACCAGCCGCGCGTGAGCGCCGATGGCCTGCGAATCGTGTTCACGTCGAAGGCCTCCAACCTCGTCGCCAACGACACCAACGGCAAGGAAGACATCTTCCTGTGGGACGGGCGTGCGAATCCGGCCGTCATCGTCAGGCTCAGCGTGTCCACCGGTGGCGCGCAAGCCAACGGGCCGTCGGAGAACCCGTCGATCTCGCCGGACGGCAACGTCGTGGCCTTCAACTCGACGGCCACCAACCTCGGTGCACCGGAGACCAGCGGGTGGTCCAACGTCTACGTCAGGCGCATCGCAGGTGCCCAGGCCACGTGGAGCACCACGTGGGTCAGCCGCACCTGGCCCGGGGCGACGCTGCGCGTGCCCAACTCGCATTGCGGCCGGCCGTCGATGTCCAACGTCGGCCTCGTCGCGTTCGAGTGCCTGGCCGGGAACATGGTGGCCAACGACACCAACGGATCCACCGATGTGTTCGTCGTCGGGCTCGATGGCACCGGCATCGAGCGGGTGAGCACGAGGCCGGGCAACGTCGAGGGGAAGAACGGCTACAGTCAGTACCCGTCGATCAGCGCCGACGGGAACCTGGTGGCCTTCGAGTCGTACTCGAACACGCTCGCGACAGGAGCGGCCGCCGGCGACGACAACAACTGCCCGGACGTCTTCGTGAAGAACCGGGCCACGGGTGACCTGCGCCGCCTGAACGCCTTCCACGACATCCAGCCGAAAGGCTCGAGCCTGCGCCCGTCGATCAGCGGCAATGGCCGGTTCGTCGTCTTCGAATCGCAGGCGTACAACATGTCGTCGGAGCCCACCCCGAAGACGTTCTGGGAGATCTACCGCTACGACCTGACGCTGTCCCTGCAGGACCCTGATGCGGTGGTGCTGGTCAGCACCGCCGAGTTCGGAGGCTACAGGGCCGCCATCAACCACACCGGCTCGAAGGTGGCCTATGAGATCGCGGACCAGATCTACCTCTGGGACGAAGGGTCCACCGACAACCACCTGAACCTGCAGGCCTCGGGGACGGTCACGGCCGAAGTGACCAACGGGCTCGCGATGCAGGCGGCGCTGGCGCCTGCGACGCCGGAGTTGGACGTCGTCGTCTTCTCGTCCAATGCGTCCAACCTCGACGACCCCACCAACGGCAGGTTGAACGTCTTCGGCCGCATGATCTCGAGATCCGTTCAGGACATGACGCCGACCACGGCGATCGCTACGCCGGCATCGCCGAGTCCGCCGACGCCTGGACGCCCGATCTACAGCAACGTCGAACTCGGGTTGGACGATCATGCCGATCAGTACTCGGAAGCGATGGTCACGATGTGCTTCCTGTACTCGATCGGCGTCTTGCCCGAGCCGCTCTCGGCGCCGCCCGCGCCGCCCACCGTGACCGTCGGAGGCGTGGCCGCCAAGGGCGTCTCGACGCCGAACGCGCACACCGTGCGATTTTCGGCCCCACTGCTGGCCGACGGCAGCAGCAACCTCGTCATCGTCAGGTTCGCCGACGGCGAGGTCATGAAGGTGCCGGTGCGCCTGAAGGCCATGGCCCTGGTCCCCGGCTCGTCGACCGACACCGACCACGACACGCTGCCCGACTGGTGGGAACTGACCTACGGGCTCGATCCCAACGACGCCACCGATGCGAGCACGGTCAACGGCAATGGCCTGACGCCCCTTCAGTCACTCGCGCAACAGCACCATCCCACGGCCACGGCGTACCGTCACCTGGCCGAAGGCGCGACGGGCAGCCTGTTCCAGACGAGGATCGCGCTCGCCAACCCGAACGTGCTGCCCGCCATGGCCTTGCTGCGTTACCTGAAGCCGGACGGGACGGTGCAGGCCCAACCCCTGTCGGTGCCAGCGATGGGACGCGCCACCGTGGACGTGGAGACCGTCGCGGGCATGGACACGGCGGAGTTCTCGACCTCGGTGGAGTCGGACCTCCCGCTCATCGTCGATCGCACGATGCGCTGGGGTGGCAGCCAGTCCTACGGCGCGCACACGGAGACCGCCCTGGCCGCACCGGCGCTCACGTGGTACCTGGCCGAGGGCGCCACGCACAACGCGTTCAATCTCTTCTACCTGCTGCAGAACCCCAATTCGGCCGAGTCGCAGGTGCGCGTCCGGTTCCTGCGACCGACAGGGGCACCGCTCGAGAAGACATACACGCTGCCCGCGAACTCCCGGACCAACATCTGGGTGGACCTGGAGACCTTCCCGGGCCTCGGCCAGGCGCTCGCCAACACGGACGTCTCGGCCGTGTTCGACGTGCTCAACGGCCGCCCGATCATCGTCGAGCGGGCGATGTACGCCGACGTGCCAGGACAGACGTTCGGGGCAGGCCACGAGAGCGCGGGTGTCACCGCGCCAGCGCTGGAGTGGTTCCTCGCCGAAGGGGCAACCGGACCCTACTTCGACCTGTTCGTCCTGGTGGCCAACCCCGGGGGCACGGCGGCGGCCATCGAGGCGACGTACCTCCTGCCGGACGGCCGCACGCTGGTGAAGCACTACAACGTCGCGGCGACCAGCCGCTTCAACATCTGGGTGGATTACGAGGATGCGGTCCTGGCCGACACGGCGGTGTCGACAACCATCCGGTCGACCAACGGGGTGCCGATCATCGTGGAACGGGCGATGTGGTGGCCGCAGGCTGCATGGTACGAGGCGCACAACTCGCCTGGCGCGACCACGACCGGCACGCGGTGGGCACTGGCGGAGGGCGAGGCGGGCGGCTCGCTCGGCGTGGAGACCTACATCCTGATCGCCAACACGTCGGATGTGCCGGCCACCGTCAGGGTGACGCTGCTCTTCGAGGACGGCACCAATGCCGAGCAGACCTACGCCGACCTCCCGGCCAGGAGCCGCTTCAACGTGCCCGTCGGTGGATTCTTTCCCGAGGCTGCCGGGCGACGGTTCGGCGCGATCGTCGAGAGCCTTGGCGCGACGCCGGCCCGGATCGTGGTCGAACGGGCGATGTACTGGGATGCACCGGGCCAGCCATGGGCCGCAGGCA
Organism: Luteitalea sp. TBR-22; assembly: GCF_016865485.1. NCBI lineage: Bacteria > Pseudomonadati > Acidobacteriota > Vicinamibacteria > Vicinamibacterales > Vicinamibacteraceae > Luteitalea > Luteitalea sp. TBR-22. Next base: position 5,639,013 of record NZ_AP024452.1, read on the forward strand.
CGAATGCCCTGGCGACCAGGCTCCAGTAGCGTGAGCCGCCCGTCCGGCGGCGGATCGGCCGGGGTTGGGGGAGCTGATCGGGTGACAGCGGTAGGGCGGCGTGTCCCACGCCGCCGCTATCCGACGGCGGCGCGGTGGGACACCGCGCCCTACCTCGATGCAGCATTTGGAGCGACAATGAAGGGATGTCGAGGGCGACGGGTCCCGAGTCGGGCGACGCTGGGCGCAGTACCGCGCCGGTGGTCGAGCGCCAGTTCGTGGCCGACCGCGGCGACGAGCGCCTGCGCCTCGATCAGGCGGTGATGCGCCACCTGGCCGACGAGCCGGGCGTGTCGCGCACCCGCGTGCAGCGCTGGCTCGACGCCGGCCTCATCTCGGTGAACGGCCGCGAGGGCCGTCGCGCCTCGTCGTCCCTCCGGCAGGGCGACGAGGTGGTCGTCACGCTCCCCACGCCGCGCGTCCGCAGGGTGCACGCGCCAGAGGCGCTCGACGTCCCCGTGCTCTACGAGGACGAGTGGCTCGTCGTCGTCAACAAGCCTGCCGGCATGGTGGCGCATCCCACTGGACGGCTGCAGTCGGGCACGTTGTTCAACGCGCTGCTCCACAAGGCGCGCGACTGGGAAGACGCGACGGCGCGGCCCGGCCTCGTCCACCGGCTCGATCGCGACACATCCGGCGTGCTGCTGGTGGCCAAGTCGCGCAGCGTCCACGCGCGCGCCGCGCGCCTGCTCGCCACCGATCACGCCTCCAAGACCTACCTGGCCGTGGTGATCGGCAAGCCACCCGAGGACGCGACGATCACCTACCCGCTGGGGAAGATCGGCGAGCGGCCACCGCAGGTCGGCGTGGTGGACGAGGGCTGGCCGTCGATCACGTACGTGCAACGCCTGCGTTCGACGTGGCCGATGCCCGACGGCCTTGCGTTGCTCGAGTGCACGTTGGGCACCGGACGCCTGCACCAGATCCGCGCGCACCTGCTGGCCGCCGGCTGGCCGATCGCCGGCGACCCGATCTACCGCAGCGCCAAGGCCGAGGCGAAGCTTCCGCCGATGACGAAGGCGCAGGTCGATGCGCTCGACGGACAGGCGCTGCACGCGTGGCGGCTGGTGATGCCCCACCCGATGACGGGCGAGTTGCTCGACGTGACGGCACCGATCCCGGCGCGCCTGCAGGCGTTGGGCGTCAACCCCGGCGGCACCTGGGATGCCAGCGTCGCTCGACCTCGTCCGGCCACCACGCCGCACGCCTGAACCATGGCGGCCCGCGCCGCCGACCGCCCCTCGAGGTGCCATGAAACGTGCCGCGCCACTCATCGGACTTGCCGCAAGTCTGCTGCTGATGGCGGAGGGCCTGCCGTCGGCCGCCGGACCGCGCGTGATCACCCCGCCGGGCGTCACGGTGATCGGGCCGTACAGCCCCGGCATCCTCGCTGGCGACTTCCTCTACGTGTCCGGCCAGGGCGGACGCGATGCCGCCGGGCGCTTGCCTGACAGTTTCGAGGGCCAGGTCCGCCAGACGCTGCAGAACGTGAAGGCCGTGGTGGACGCCGCGGGACTGACGCTCGCGCACGTCGCGTACTGCCAGGTCTACCTGACCGACATGGCGCAGTACGACACGATGGACCGCGTGTGGCAGGAGTTCTTTCCGACGGCGCCTCCGGCGCGCGCCGTGCTCGGTGTGCATCGACTGCCGACCGACATCGGGGTCGAAATCAACGCCGTCGCCTTCCGCGACCTCGCGCGGCGGACGCCTATCGCGCCGCCCGGCCTTCGACCGCGGTCGTGGTCGCCAGCGGTGAGGGCCGGCAACCGGCTGTTCCTGTCGAGTGCCCTGGGCGCCGACGAGGTCACCGGCGTCGTCCCCACCGACCCAGACGCGCAGGTGCAGCTCGCGCTCGACAACATGCGGCGCGTCCTGTCTGCGGCCGGCCTCGATTTCCGCCATGTCGTGTTCGTGAACCCCTACCTCACGAGCACCGCCTCGCGGCGGATGAACGACATCTACGCGCGGCACTTCGCGTTCGGCAACACGCCGGCCCGCGCCACCATCAGCGTCACCAGCCTGCCGGGCGGCACGACGATCGCGTTCACCGGCGTGGCGATTGCGGATCTGTCATTGCGTCGCGCCTACCGACCGAAGAACATGAAGCCGAGCGCCACGGCCAGCCCCTGCGTGCTGGCCGACGACACGTACTATTGCTCCGCCAAGGGACCGTTCACGCCGGGTCCGGCAGCAGGACCGGGTACCCTGCAGGGCATCTGGGTCGGCAGCGTGGAGGCGCAGGTGCGGCAGACGATGCGGAACCTGCTCGACGGCCTCGAGGAGGCGGACTTCGCGCTCACCGACGTGGTGGCCACCAACGTGTACCTCGACGACATGCAGGACTTCGCGCGCATGAACCGGGTCTACGCGCAGTACTTCCCGACCGACCCGCCGGCCCGCACCACCGTGGCGCAGGTCGCGCCGATCGACCGCACCCCCCGCAACGAGGACACCTTCCCGGGCCTGGAGCAGATCTCCCTGATCGCCGTGAGGCAGAAACCATGACCGACTTCCGAGACGACGGCGTGACTCGCCGGGAACTGCTGCAGATGAGCCATGCCCTCGCCGTGCCGGCGCTCGTCGCAGGCGCGGCCACGCACGCCGCGGGCGCGACGGCGGCCGGTCCCCTGAAGCCGGGTCCCGACATCTACCAGTCGATCGGCGTCGAGCCGGTGATCAACTGCCGCGGGACGTTCACGATCATCGGCGGGTCGATCGAGCGTCCCGAAGTGCGGGCGGCGATGGACGCGGCCAGCCGGCACTTCGTGCAGATCGACGAGCTCGCCATGGCCGTCGGCCAGCGGTTCGCCGAGCTGACCGGCGCCGAATGGGGCATGGTGTCGGCGGGCTGCGCCGCCGGGCTCAAGCACGTCACCGCGGCATGCGTGACGGGCGGCAACCCGGAGCGTCTCGTCCGCATCCCGAATCTTGCCGGCTTCGACAAGACCGAGGTGGTGAGCCCGCGCTACTCACGCAACGTCTACGACGCGGCCATCCGCAACATCGGCGTGACGATGATCACGGTGGACACGGCGGAGGAGTTCGAGCGGGCGCTCGGTCCGCGCACCGCGATGATCTACCTCAACGCCGGCGAGGGCTCGACCTCCGGGCCGCTGTCGCTGGAGAACGTGGCGCGCATGGCGCGGCCGCGCAACATCCCCATCCTGATCGACGCCGCCGCCGAGATCCTCACCGTCCCCAACGTGCACCTCCAGCAGGGCGCCACCGTCGTCGCCTACAGCGGCGGCAAGGCGCTGTGCGGGCCGCAGTGCGCAGGGCTGCTGCTCGGTCGCAAGGACCTGCTGCTCTCGGCGTGGCAGGCCAGCGCGCCGCACCACGGTCCGGGCCGCGACAACAAGGTCGGGCGCGAGGAGACGCTCGGCATGCTGGCCGCGGTCGAGGCGTGGGTGACGCGCGACCACGACGCGGACTGGAAGACCTGGCTCTCGTGGCTCGACACGATCAGCGCGCGCGTTTCGACCGTGACTGGGGTGAAGACGTCGGTGCAGTTGCCGACAGGGCTCTCCAACCGCAGCCCGGCGCTCACGATCTCGTGGGATCCGTCCGCCCTGCACATCACCGGCGAGGATGTCGCCGAGTTGCTGGCGAGCACGAAGCCGCGCATCGCGGTGGGCGCCGGCGGCCGGGGCCGCCAGGCCGATGCCGACGCCACCTCGATTTCGGTGACCGCGTGGATGATGCAGCCGGGCGACGCGCGGATCGTCGCCGACCGCATCCATGCCGTGCTCACGGCCAAGCGCGAGCCGCGATCGACGGCCATGCCGGCGCCGTCGACGAGCGTTGCCGGACGGTGGGACGTCGACATCGCGTTCTCGAGCAGCACCGGCCGGCATACGCTGTCGCTCGAGCAGGATGGCAACTGGCTGCGGGGCACGCACCAGGGCGAGTTCTCGACCCGCGACGTCGTGGGCACCATCGAGGGCGCGAACGTGACGCTGCGGAGCGTCGAGCGGACCCTCGGCAGTGCGGTCACCTTCACGTTCTCGGGTACGGTGTCGGGCGACGCCCTTGCCGGCTCGATCCACATGGGCGAGTACCTCACGGCGACGTTCACCGCGAAGAAGCACGCCTACACGCAGCCGCGCACGCGCGTCGTGGTCCCGAAGGGCCCGCCGCTGGCGACGTAGGCCGGGTTCCGGGCACCGGGCACCGGGTTCCGGGCACCGGAAAGGCGGGCGCCGGGAAGGCCGGGTGTAGGCGTCGCCCTTGGGCGACGCTCCGGACGACCCGATCCTCCCCTGACGTGCCCCTGACCGTCGCGCAAGCGCGCCAGCTACGTCCGGCGAGGCGTCAGCCCAGGTGGATCCTCGGGCGCCACTGCGGGTCGGGCTCGATCTGCCGCAGCACCTCGCGCGTGACCGGGGCGGTGTCGCCCTCGCCGAACGCCATGAACTTCAGCAGGTAGGCGATCGGGTTGCCCTCGGTCCAGCCGAAGTAGGCGTGGGGCACGCGACCGGTCGCGTCGCGCACGTGCAGCAGCAGCGCCGCGATCGCGTTGGGCACCGCCGGGCTCTTGCAGCGCAGCACGCGATACGGCCCGATCTGCACGCCGGTCACCTCGAGCACGTCGTCGACGAACTCGGACGCGTCGCCCGGCTGCACCTCGAGGAACAGCACGTTGTTGAGGCTCTCGATGTGGTGGCTGCTGCGCGCCTCGCGCCACTTGGCCGCGTACTCGGCCTCCACACCCTTGTCTGGCCGGTTGGCGATCACGCGCACGGTCGGCGCGGTCAGGGAGGCCAGCCAGGCGCCGGCCGCCTCGTCGAACTTGACGTGCTTGATGCGCAGCTCGGTGGAGCGAAGCACGCGCGAGAGCAGCGACGTGCCGATGATCGACGCGATGAAGAAGCTGGCGATCTTGATGCCGTCGGGCCGCTCGATGACGTTGACGACCGTCGTGTAGGCGAAGACCAGGGTGATCGCGCCGAAGGCCCACGCCAGGCCGCCGGTGCGGCGCGCGTGGATGGTCGTGGCCAGCGCGGCGGAGGTCATCAGCACGAGGACGCCCGTGGCATAGGCCCCACCCTGCGCCTCGACGTCGGCCTGGAAGATCAGGGTCACCGCGCAGGTCACGGCCAGGATGATCAGCACCAGCGGCCGCGTGGCGCGCACCCAGTCGGGCGCCATGCCGTAGCGCGGCAGGTACTTCGGGATGAGCGTCAGCAGGCCGGCCATCGCCGACGCGCCGGCGAACCACAGGATCGCGATCGTCAGGATGTCGTAGGCCGTGCCGAACACGTGGCCGAGGTCGCGGTGGGCAAGGTAGGCGAGCGCGCGCCCACGGGCCTCGCCCCCTTCCTCGAATGCCGATGCCGGGATGTTGAGCGTCGTGGCGAGGCTGCTGGCCAGGAGCAGGACGCTCATGATCAGGGCAGCGCTCGTGAGCAGGCGCCCGGTGCCACGGATGCGCCCCGTCGGCTGCGCCTCGGTCTCGCCGGGGTCGCCCTGCACCAGCGGCATCACCGCGACGCCGGTCTCGAACCCCGACAGGCCGAGCGCCAGCTTCGGGAAGAGGAACAAGGCAACGGCCACCATCATCACGGGATTGCCGTGAGCGGCCAGCAGGGCCGTACGCCAGTTCGAGAAGTATTCGGGGTGGTGGAGGATCGCCCACAACTCGACGAGCAGCACGACGACGTTGACGGCGAGGTAGCCGAGCACGATCACCACGGCCAGGCCGATCGCCTCGCGGAAGCCCTTCAGGAACACGGCGCCGAGCATCACCAGCAACAGCAGCGTGAGCCACACGGGGTGGTCGAGCCAGTGGGGGGCGAACGGGTTGTGGATGATGTGCTCGGTCGCGTCGGCGGCAGACAGCGTGATGGTGATCACGAAGTCGGTCGCCGCAAAGCCCAGCAGGATGAGGACCAGGGCCTTGCCCCGCCAGCGCGGGAGCAGTTGCTCGAGCAGCGCGACGCTGCCCTGCCCGTGGGGGCTCAGGGCGGCGATGCGGCGGTACACCGGCAGCGCCCCGAGGAGCGTGAGCGCGATGAGGACCAGCGTCGCCAGCGGCGACAGCACGCCGGCGGCCAGGAAGGCGATGCCGGGCTGGTAGCCGAGGGTCGAGAAGTAGTCGACCCCGGTCAGGCACATCACCTTCCACCAGGAGGCGGTGTGGATCGGGGCGTGGCCGGCAGCGGCGTCCGGTTCGAGGTCCGCGAGGAGCCAGTCCCGGAGAGGTGTCGTGGTCACGGGGTTCGAGGCACGCCCGAAGAGGAACCGCGGGCGTGCGGCAAACGTCAACACTACGCCGCTTGTCGGTGCCCGGCAAGCTACAATCGGCGCAATCGGCGTCGCACGCGCCCGGCCCGCCTCGGGCAGGGTCGGGGGCGGGATGCGACGCGGAGGAGGCTCCACCCATGTCCGTCAGTGCGTCTGCCCCCGTGATCCCGGTCACCCGGACCTCGTCGCCCCGTCCCCGCCCGGCGGAGGACGCCCTCGGCTTCGGCAAGCACTTCGCCGACCACATGCTGGTGGTCGATTACGTCGAGGGACAGGGCTGGATCGCCCCGCGCATCGTGCCCTATGGCCCCCTGTCGCTCGATCCCGCAGCGTCGGTGCTGCACTACGGGCAGGCGATGTTCGAGGGCCTGAAGGCGTACCGGCAGGCCGACGGGCGAATCGCGCTGTTCCGCCCCGACCGTAATGCGCACCGCATGGCCACCGGGGCCGGGCGGCTGTCGATTCCGGCCATCGACGAGCAGTTGTTCGTCCAGGGCATCGCGCAGCTCGTCAACGTGGATGCCGACTGGGTGCCGTCGGCGCCCGGCACGGCGCTGTACATCCGGCCGACGATCATCGCGACCGAGCCGTTCCTGGGCGTGCGCGCCTCGAAGACCTACACGTTCTTCGTGATCACGGGGCCGGTGGGCGCCTACTACGCCGGCGGCCTCAAGCCGGTGCGCATCTGGGTCGAGAAGGAGCGCGTGCGCGCGGTCAAGGGCGGCATCGGTGCGGCCAAGGCGGCGGCCAACTACGTGGCCAGCCTCCAGGTGGCCGAGGAGGCCCGCGCGCGCGGCTGCGACCAGGTGCTCTGGCTCGACGCCATCGGGCACCAGTACGTCGAGGAGGTCGGGACGATGAACCTGTGCCTGGTGATCGACGGCACGCTGGTCACCCCGCCGCTCGGGGGCAGCATCCTTCCCGGCATCACGCGCGAGACGGTGCTGACGATCGCCCGCGACTGGGGCATGCCCGTCGAGGAACGGCTCGTGTCGATCGGCGAGGTGCGCGAGGCACACGCGAAGGGTTCGCTGCAGGAAGTGTTCGGCGTCGGCACGGCTGCCGTGGTGTCGGTGGTCGGCACCCTGGCCAGCGAGGATGGCGACATGGTGATCAACGGCGGCGACCCGGGGCCGATTGCCAATCGCCTCTACGACGCGATCACGCGCATCCAGTACGGCCTCGATCCGGACCCACGCGGCTGGCGGGTGGTCATCTGATGCGCCTGCCGATCTATCAGGTCGACGCGTTCACGGGGGAGGTGTTCCGCGGCAACCCGGCCGCGGTGGTGCCGCTCGAGACCTGGATCGCCGATGCCACGATGCAGGGCATCGCCGCCGAGAACAACCTGGCCGAGACGGCCTTCTTCGTGCCGACCGGCCCCGCGCACTACCACCTGCGCTGGTTCACGCCGGAGGTCGAGGTCGACCTCTGCGGCCACGCGACGCTGGCCGCGGCAGCCGTCCTGTACGAGCACCTCGGGCAGGATGCGCCAGCCGTGACGTTCGACACGCGAAGCGGCCCGCTGGTGGTCGCTCGCGAGGGCGGCGCGTACACGATGGACTTCCCCGCCCGCCGGCCGCGCCCGCTGCCCCGCGACCGGCAGGTCGCGGTGGCGCTCGGCGGTGAGCCCAACGAGCTGTGGCTCGCCCGCGACTGCATGGCTGTATTCGAGACCGAGGCCGAGGTGCGGGCGCTGGTGCCCGACATGGCCAAGGTCAAGGCGCTGGGCGTCTTCGCGATGATCGCCACCGCGCCGGCCGACCCGGCGTTGTCGCCGGGCGCCGACTTCGTGTCGCGGTTCTTCGCCCCGGCGGCAGGCGTCGCCGAGGACCCGGTGACCGGCTCGGCCCACTGCACCCTGGTGCCCTACTGGGCTGATCGCCTCGCGAAGACCACGCTGGAGGCGCGGCAGGTCTCCAGGCGGGGCGGCGCACTCCGCTGCACGATCGACGGTGACCGCGTGCGGATGACCGGCCAGACGGTCTGCTATCTCGAAGGCACGATCACCGTCTAGCCCCGGGCCCTACCTGCCCTGTCCGACAGCCTGCTAGCATTTCCGGATGCTCGACGGTACCCAGGCTCCGCAGGTGAAGGGTCGCGCCACGGTCGGTTGGCTCCTGCCCCTGCTCCTGACCCTCTTTTTCCTGTCCGGGTTCTGCGCCCTCATCTACCAGACCCTCTGGCTCCGGCTGCTGGCGCTGGTGTTCGGCGTCACCGTCTACGCCGCCAGCACCGTGCTCGCGAGCTTCATGAGCGGCCTGGCCATCGGCAGCCTGATCGCCGGCTACGTGGCGGAGCGCACCAAGCACCCGCTGCGCCTCTTCGGCATCGCCGAGCTCCTCGTCGGCATCACCGCCCTGCTCACGCCGTGGGCCCTCGACGCCGTCACGCGGCTGTACATGGGGTGGTACCCGTCGCTGGCCGGCAATCTCGGCCAGCTCACGCTGGTTCGCTTCCTCCTCTCGTTCGCGGTGCTGCTGCTGCCGACGGTCCTGATGGGGTCGACACTGCCGCTGGTGTTGAAGTCCGCGCTGGGCGGCAGCCGCGACGTCGGCCAACGCATCGGCCTGCTCTATGGCATCAACACCACCGGCGCCATCGCCGGCGCGCTGCTGGCCGGCTTCGTGCTCATTCCGGGCATCGGCCTGCAGGCCGCGTTCAGGCTGGCGGCGTCGCTCAACGCGCTCATCGGCATCGCCGCCATCGTCGCCAGCACGAGGACCGACAGTGCTCACTGGAGTCGGGAATCGGGAATCGGCAATCGGACGTCGCCGGCCACGCCTGACGCCGTCGCCCCACCCCAGTCCGTAGCCGTCGGCCTGGGCCGACGGTCAGCCAACGCCGACACCGCGGCCGAATCCAGCGCCGCCCAGGGTCGACGCCTACGTGATGGTGACGTCGAGGCCTCCACCTTCACGCGCGTCGCGGTGCTGCTCGTGTTCGGGCTCTCGGGCGCCGTGTCGCTCGCGCTCGAGGTGCTCTGGTTCCGCGTCCTCGTGATCTTCCTGCGCCCGACCACGTACTCCTTCACGCTGATGCTGGGCACGGTGCTCTCGGGCATCGCGATCGGCAGCTACCTCGCCTCGCCGATCCTCAAGCGCGGCCGCAATCTCCTGGCGTGGCTGGCCGGGCTCGAGCTCGGGATCGCGGTGCTCGCCCTGTCGTCGTTCCAGGGCCTCGGGATCACCGTGTACTCGATGGGCTGGCTGCGGCGCACGCTCACCGACTCGCCCGTCGTGGCCTACCTGTCGCCGCTGCTGGTGGCCAGCCTGCTCGCCATCCTCCCGACGGCACTGCTGCTCGGCATGGCCTTCCCGATCGGCCTGCGCGTGTGGGCGGGGACGGCAACCGACGATGGACGCGCCGCCAAGCTGGCGGGCATCTTCTACTCGATCAACGTGTGCGGGGCGATCGTCGGGGCCGCCGGGGCGGGCTTCGTGCTGATTCCCACGCTGGGCAGCACCGGCACGCTGCTCACCCTGGCCAGCGTGACCCTCGCGGGCGCATTGTTGCTCGTCATGTCGCTGTGGAAGACGCAGCGGCGCGCCGCCCTGACGATGACCGTCGTCGCCCTGGGCATCTTCGGCACCCTCGCCGCGCTGCAGGTCGACCCGTTCGAGGTGGCGCTCGTGAACTTCCACCGCAACGAGCGCCGCATCTGGCGCGAGGAGGGCGTGCAGACCAGCGTCGCCATCCACGAGCGACGCACCGGCCCGCGCCCGCAGGACCGCATGCGGATCATGTACCTCGACGGCATGCACCAGTCCAACGACATGCGGTCGACGATCTTCGGCCACAGCCGCATCGGCTTCCTGCCGACCGCGCTGCACCCGAACCCGACGCGGGCGCTCGTGGTGGGCCTCGGCGCGGGGACCACGCCCGGCGCCATCGCGATGTTCCCCAACGTGCAGGTCGACGTCGTCGAGCTCTCGGGCACCGTCGTCAAGGGCGCCAGGTTCTTCCGCATGGCGAACCGCGACGTGCTCACGAAGCCCAACGTGCACCTGCGCGTCGACGACGGCCGCAACTTCCTGCTCCTGAGTCCGCCCAGGCAGTACGACATCATCACCGCCGACGTGATCCTCCCCCGCCACGCCGGGGCGGCCAACGTCTACTCGGTGCAGTACTTCGAGCTGGTCAAGCGGGCGCTCAAGGACGATGGGATCGCGCTGCAGTGGAACGGCGGCGACACGGCGACCGAGTACGCGCTGATCCTGCGGACGTTCCGGCAGGTGTTCCCCGAGATGACGCTGTGGGGCGACGGCAGCCTGATGATCGGCATGAAGGGGCGGCTGAAGGTCGACCTCGACGCCTACCGCCGCAAGCTGGCCGATCCCGTGCTGCGGAAGGTGCTCGAGGGGTTCAACCTCGACGCCGAGGAGAAGCTGCTCAAGCAGTTCGTCGGCTCGCCGGAGGACGCGCGCGCGCTGGTCGGCGACGGCCCGGTCACCACCGACGACCACCCGCTGGTGGAGTACTTCCTGTCGCGGCCGCAGGGCGAGAAGCCGATGGACCTGAGCAACGTGTACGGCGACGTGCGGCCGTTCATCAAGTCGGCGGCACCAGTGACCTTCGTGCCGCCGGGACGAGCCAGGTGACAAGGGACACGTACGCGAGTCACAAGGGCGTTCGAGGGACCAGGGACCAGGAAGAGCCAGGCGACAAGGGACGAGAAGTTCCGTGAACGGCGCGGCATCCACCTCGGGGCGTGCAGGCCACTGGGCGACTCTGATGGTTCGGGCCTCCTTGTCCCTTGTCCCTGCCGTTCCTCGCCCCTTGTCCCTTGCCTCCCTTGTGACTTGCGTACTGGTCCCTTGTCCCTCGGCTAGAATCGCCCCGTGCCCGTCACGCTCGGCCTCACCCGCCTGCTCGCCTCCGGACGCCTCGACGGCCTCCGCGTCGGGCTCGTCGCCAACCCGTCGTCGGTCGACACCCGCTTCGTGCATGCGGTCGACCAGGTCGATCAGGCCGCCGGGGTGACGCTCGGGGCGATCTTCGGGCCCCAGCACGGGTTCCACTCGAACCTGCAGGACAACATGATCGAGACGCCGCACGCCGAGGATCCGGCGCGGCGCGTGCCGGTCTACTCGCTGTACAGCGAGACGCGCGAGCCGACCGAGGCGATGCTCGAGGGCCTCGACGCCCTGGTGATCGACCTGCAGGACGTCGGCACGCGTGTCTACACGTTCATCTACACCATGGCCAACTGCCTGAAGGCGGCCGCCCGCAGGGGCCTGCCGGTCTTCGTGTGCGACCGGCCCAACCCGATCGGCGGGCGGGTGGTCGAGGGCCCGATGCTGATCCCGGGCTACGAGTCGTTCGTCGGGCTCTATCCCATCGCGCTGCGGCACGGCCTGACGATTGCGGAGCTCGCGCGCCTCTTCAACGAGCAGTTCGGCATCGGTGCGCAGCTCGAGGCCGTGACCATGCAGGGCTGGGATCGTGGCCAGTGGTGGGACGCGACGGGCGTGCCCTGGGTCATGCCCTCGCCGAACATGCCGACGCTCGAGACCGCCATCGTGTATCCGGGCATGGTGCTGTTCGAGGGGACGCTGCTCTCCGAAGGGCGTGGCACGACGCGCCCGTTCGAACTGGTCGGCCATCCTGGCGTGGACGCCGAGCGGCTGGCCGCGCGCCTCAACGCGCACGGCCTGCCCGGCGTGCACTTCCGGCCCGCGTACTTCGAGCCGACCTTCCAGAAGCACGCGCGCGTGACCTGCGGCGGCTGCCAGTTGCACGTCACCGATCGCGACAGGTTCCGATCGGTGGACGCGGCCATCGCGCTGCTGTGCGAGTTCCGCGACGCGCTCCCCGGCCGGCAGCTCCCGTGGCGTCCGCCGCCCTACGAGTACGAGTACGAGAAGATGCCGATCGACATCCTCGCGGGGTCGGACGTGCTCCGCACCGCGGTGGATGCCGGCGCCACGCCCATGGAGGTCAGCGTGGCGTGCCGACTCGACGCCAGCTCGTTCAACGCGCTGCGATCGAGCTGCCTGATGTACTGACACAGGACGGCCTTCGGCCTTCGGCCCCGGGCCTTCACATCCCGCCGCGACGTCGTTGGCCGGCCTGCCGGCATTCGGCATCACGGCATCGCAGCATCGACCGTTTCCTTCGCCAAGGAGTTGCCATGCATCGTCGTACCGCCCTGCTGTCCACCCTCGCCCTCGCCGCCGTCATGACCGTGCCGGCGCGCGCCCAACAGGCCGAGGCCGGCTTCACCCCGCTGTTCGACGGCAAGACCCTGAACGGCTGGACGCTCATCGGCGGCCACGGCGACGGCTACATGGTCAAGGACGGGATGATCGTCTGCGCCAAGGGGGGCGGCGGCAAGCTGCTCACCGACAAGGAATACAGCGACTTCGTGCTGCGTTTCGAGTTCCGCCTGCCGCCCGAAGGATCCAACAACGGCCTCGGCATTCGCGCCCCGAAGGAAGGCGACGCTGCGTACCAGGGCATCGAGCTGCAGATCCTCGACGAGAAGGCCGCGCTCGCCGAGAAGTGGGGCAAGCTCAAGGACTCGCAGTTCCACGGCAGCGTGTACGACGTGATCGCCGCGAAGAAGGGCGCACAGAAGCCCGGCGGGGAGTGGAACGTGCAGGAGGTGACGGCCAGGGGCAAGCGCATCACCGTCGTGCTCAACGGCCAGACGATCCTCGACGCCGACCTCGCGACGGTCACCGACCCGGCCGTGCTCAAGAAGCACCCGGGCCTGCTGCGCACCAGCGGCCACATCGGCTTCCTTGGCCACAACGATTACGTCGAGTTCCGCAACATCCGTATCAAGGAACTGAAGTAGGCGAGAGGCGCGCACCTTGCCCTGAGCGAAGTCGAAGGGCGCGCCCTACCTCTGTGCTGGCCTGGCGCCCGCCTCCTCGATGCCGAGGAAGGCCGCCAGGCCGCCGTGCAGCGCATCGGCGCCCCACACCCCGCGGTACACCTCGATCAGTTGCTCGCGCGCCACCACCCGCATCGCCACGCGGTTGGCCAGCTCCTCGGTCTGCAGGTAGGGGTGGTGGGTGTAGATCCAGACGTGCCCGAGCTCGTGCGCGAGCGCCGCCTCGAGTTGGGCCCCGCCAAGGCCTTCCACGAAGTCACGCTGGACCGTCAGGGAGAAGGTGCGCCCGTCGGCTGCATCCCGGCGGATCGAGACCAGCCGCGGGTCGCGCTCGACAATCGACACCGTCACCGCGGCACTGATGCCCAGCCGCTCGCGCAGATCGTCCACCACCCGCTGCAGCGTGTCCTCGCGCGTACCCGCCCCGGCGGTCACGCCAGCGCAGAGCCCCAGGCACAGCAGCACCGCACGGACGAGGAAATTCCTTCCACCGGACCAGCAATTCTTACGCGACGCCACGTCCTGCCCGCGGCACCCGCCACGGTCGCGCTCATCGCGCAAGCAGTTGATGACCAGTGACTTGCGCCAATCCGCACGAACGGGCATGGGCCTTGCCTTCAGAAGTGGCAGGTACCGGGCGGAACCGGACCTGACACGGAAACGATGGACGCCCCGCTCGGGCGTCCACGGATGCGCGACATACACGGAGGCAACATCATGAAGAAGCTCACCAGCACCTTCGCCACGCTCGTCGTCGTGACCGCCCTCGGGGCCCCGGCATTCGCCCAGGCGCCCACCACGACCACACCGCTGCCGGCGCCGCAGCAACCGACGACGCAGCAGGAGCCGACGACCGAGCAGCCGAAGCCGTCGATCGGCGTGACGCCGCTCGAGGACGACGCCAAGGCCGAGGCCAAGACCCTGACGGGGCGGCTCGTGCGCGTCGACAGCGACGGCATGGCCATCTTCATCAAGGGCGCAGACGACAAGGAACAGCGCTTCCGCTACACCGACGCCACCAAGGTCGTCGGCGCGCAGGAACAGGTGTCGGGCCTGGCGACCAAGGCCGGCTCGCTCGTGACCGTGCACTACACCGAGGGGGCGGGCGACGTGCTGATCGCCACCAAGGTGCAGTTCGACCAGAAGAAGTAACGTCACCGTACGGTGACGCATGAGGTACACGGCGCAGTCGCACCTGCGCCAGGGACGGGCTCTGCCTCGCACGAGGCGGAGCCCGTTCCGCATTATGCGGATGGCTCCACGAAGGACACAAGCACAGCAGGGACTTACCTCGCCTGCTCGACGCAACGCGGCTGCGGCGTGGTCCCCCACAGGCCACGCGCGGCAGAGCGCGCCTCCGCCTCGGCGCGAAGCAGCAGAGGGTCGCGGCTGTACTTGCGATACACGCACGCGAGTCCGGCGCGCACCAGCGACACGCTCAGGTCGGCGCCCTCCCTCGTCACGCGCGCCACCAGGCGCCCGTAGCGGTCGACGTCGGTTCCGCGAACGCGAACGGTGCGCCCGAACGACTCGGCCCGTGTGAACCGCGTCGCTGCCGACGAAAAGGGCTCGCCGCGCTCCGGCGTGTCGATGCCATCGAGCCGGATGCGGATCGTCGCGTGCCCACCGGCCCGGCGCACGTCGATCGTGTCGCCATCGACGACCTTCGCCACCAGCGCGTCGAACGTCTCGCCGGGCACCTGCGCCATCGACGGCGACGGGCACACCAGTGCCGCCACCACGAGGCACCGCAGCGCCGTCTTCACTGGTCCTGCGCGTCGCGGGCGATCTGCCTCACCGGGTCGGGCAGCAGCCGGGTCGCGAACTTCCAGCACGTGCCGCACTCGGGGCAATCGTAGAAGTGGATGGGCATCTGCGGCATCGACACGGCCTGCGTCCGGAACGCGCCCGAGCCGACCTCGGTGTGCACATGCACGAGCGGCTCGCCGCAGTCGGGACAGTCGTGGGAAGGGATGGGAGTCAATACGGAAAGTACCTCGCCACGTACGTCGCCGGGGTGAGGCCACCGGCGGCGCGCATGAGGTGATCGACGATGCCCGGCTGGAGCCTGCCGAGGTCGTCGAGGGCCAGTTGCGCAGCGGCATCATCCGCGGCCGCCAGCGCGTCGTCCATGCGCACGAGCGCGTGCGCCACCTGTGACGCGTGGGGATGGGTCGATCGACGGTCCTGGGCCACGGCGGCCTCGCGCGCCAGCATGCCGCGGAGCGCTGCGGCGGCCGGCGCCGCCGGGTCGGTGGCGCGCAGCCAGGCGCGCGCTGCGGCCCATCGCACGTGCTGGGGACCGGCGGCATCACCGGCCAGTCCGGCCAGCACGGCGCGCGCGGGCTCACGGTCGGGCACGCCCAGGGCCAGCGCGGCGCGCGAGCGCGCGAGGTCGATGTAGGCCTGGCCCTGGAAGCCGAACGGCCCGAGCGGCAGGATCGAGGCGAGCATCGCGTCGGCCCGCGCGAACGCGTCGTGGTCACCGGTGGCGCCTGCCAACCGGAACCACTCGGCGAGCGGAAACGAGATGTCGCGGTAGAGCAGCGCCTCGTAGTACGTGCGCGCGAGGGCCTCCTGCCGTCGGAGTGCCTCGATCGGCCGCCCCGTGACCGCGAGCAGGCGGGCGCGGGCGCCCTCGACGCGCCAGGCCATCGGGTGACCCTCGTGCAGGTCCGGCTGCGCGAAGCGATCCAGCAGCGGCACGAGCGTGTCGGGGGCCGGCGTGCCGCTGTCGGCCGACTGCTGGACGAGGTGCGCGAGCAGATGGAGCCGCAGGTGCGCGGGCCGGGCCGCCAGCTGCGCGGGTGAGGGCACCGGCAACGAGCCGGCGTTGAACTCGTGGCGCTCGGCGATGCCGAGTGCGAACGCCAACTGGAAACGCTGATCGGCGGTGAGGTCGGGCCACTGCGCGAGGGCGCGCGAGGCCGCCGCGGCGATGGGCGACCAGTCGACGAGCTCGCCGCGCCCTTCCAGCGCGAAGCGGAAGAACCACTCGCACAGGCTGCGTCGGCGCTCTCCGTCGAGGCCTTCCTGCAGCAACAGGCCGGCCAGGCGATCTCCGAAGACGTGCTCGAGTGCCTGCGACGTGCCATGCACGCCGATCACCTCGAGAGGTCCCGCATGGCGCTCGGCGTCGCTGACCTGGGACGCCGCCACCAGCACCCGGGTGACGCTCGGCAGGAGCGCGCGTATCGTGGCGAGCTTCACATCGAGCCCGTCCACCTCTTCGACGCGCCCGTCGGCCGCCACGGCGGCGCTGGCCACGAGGTCCCCCGGCAGCGACACGCGGAACACGAGCGACGCCTGCAGGAGGAACAGCGCGAGGCCGAAGGAAGGGCCGGACACCACGTCGCACGGCGGCGCCTGCCCGGGCTCGGTGAGGTGCGCGCCGACAGGCAGGAGGTGCAGCGCGCCGGCGTGCGCGGCGTTCACCGACTGCCACAACAATGGCACCGAGCGCGGCAGCGCGAGCGACGCGGCGTCCCACGACTGGCGAGTGGTGGTGCCGACCTCCGGCCCTCGCCGTAACGCGGCGCCGGTGTGCAGGATCCACGCAAAGCCGCAGGTGCGCTCGACGCTCAGGCCGGCGATGGTGCCGATCGCCGCCGCGGGAGGCGACGGCAGTCCCGTGATGTCGCGAGCGAGGGCCGCGGCCGGCGACGCGGCATCGGTCGGCCAGCACCAGGGGCCGATCCCGAGCACGGGGCGCAGCCGCGCGCGAGCCGCGCGGTCCGCGCGCCCGCGAACGAGTTCAGGCAGCAAGGGCCCACCACGCGCCGGGGTCCTTCAGCCCGGCGCGCCTGAGGCGCTCGTCCTGCAGGCCCGATCCATGCGGGATGGCGAGGCCGAGCAGGAAGCCGGCGCGATCGACCTCGACGAGCGCCAGCCTGAGATCGTCGGCAGCGCTGGCAGCATCGAGCAGCACGAGCACGGCCTCGAGGTCGTCGCGCCGGTGTGCCAACGCCCTCACCTCGTCGTCCCAGCCGGGCGCCGACGCGTGGACGTCGTCCTCGACGTCCTCGATGTCCAGGCAGAGCGACGCGCACTCGGCGACGGCCTGGCGCGAGAGGGCAGCGCGGTCGTCGGCCGACAACGAGGCGGCCCAGCGACGCGGCGCGACGACGCTCGCGTCGGCACGGCCGGCGCGGACGTCAGCCAGCCAGGCGCGGGCCTCGGTTGCATCGGCAGGCGTGGCAAGACGGGCCAGCATGCCGGCGGCGACGACGTGCGTCCACGGGTCGCCCGACGTGGCCAGCGGCGCGACCTGCTCGGCGAGCCAGCCGTCCCGGCACGCCCCGGCCCACGTCTCCACCGAGGGCATGGACTGCAGTGGCGACAGGCAGGCCTCGGGTGGCGTCACGCCGTGCACGGACACGCCGTCGTTGGTCAGGCGCAGCAGGACGGCGTCGGCGCCAGCCCGCACGATCACCGCTGCGGCACGCGCCAGGTCGACGTAGGCGGTACCCGCGTCCTCCTCGGGCACGTATTGCACCTCGTCGCGGGCGACGCCTGCCGGCACATGGACGTGCAGGTCGAGGTCGGCCGGCGCGGACAGGCGGATCACGCCGAGGGCGGGCGAGGAGATGGCGGCATCGAGGCGGCCAAGGGTGCCGTGCCTGACGTCGGCGAAGGGCACGTCGACGAAACCGGTCGCCGCCAGGGCCGAGAAGGCCAGCGCGGCGACGTCGCCCTTCCCGAGCGCCTGACTCTGCGTGGAGGTGGCCCACTGCAGGTGCGTGCCCTCGTCGGCGAGGGTCAGTCCGGGCAGGCCGAGGAGGGCGAGGGCGTCGTGCGGGGTCGTCGTGGTCGTCATCGCTGTTCACGCTGGGCCGCGCGGGCGGCCTCCTTGGCGCTGGACGCGCGGCGATGCAGGAAACTGACACAGCCGCGCAACCGGTCGGCTTCCTCGGCCGTGAGCCTGCCGGCGGCCGCCTCGGCGGCGATGAAGTCCGCCAGCCGGACGCGGGCCCGCTGGTGACGCTTGTGGACGGTCGCCTCGGCGGCCGCGCCGGTGCGGCCGGTGGCCTCGAGCACCACGTCGTCGATCGTCGTGGTCTTGTAGGCGAGCGCCCGCATCTGGGTGACGGCGACGACGAAATCGCGCCGCGCCTGCGGCTGCTTGAAGGTCTCCGCGCAGGCGGGCACCACCTGCTCGACGAAGCGCTGCTCGATGGCGAGGGCCTCGCGCATGAGGTCCGGCTGGGTGAGCGCCTCTTCTGCGCTCAGCGCGAGGTCGACAAGCGCGATCGGGTGATCGCCGTCGTCGATGGTGTCCTCGGCCAGCGAACGCCGTGCGCGCCAGAGCTGGACGGCCATGTGGTAGAAGGAGCGGCGCAGGAATCCGCGTACGCGCGCGTCGGAATCGCACTCGAGGGCGCCCGAGGTGCGCGAGCCGCCGTAGAGCATGTTCATGGCCGTCTCGGCGAAGGCGTCCTCCCGGATGCCGTCGTCGAACGTGAACCTGCGTGAGAGCCGCTCGAGTTCCTCGTACACCACCTCGAAGGCGGCCGCCGCCGTGGGGTTGCCGTCGGTGTCCGGAGAGAGCGCGCGGAACGCCTCGAGCAGGGTCATCGATCACCCCCGGGTCTTGGCGATGTCGGGCTTGCGGGGCCCCGCCTGCGGCAGTTCCGGCCGCAGATGGTGCGTCTCGAGGTGCTCGCGCAGCACCTGGAACGCGCGGCGCGGCGTGTCGACGCGATCCATCAGCTTCAGGTCGTCCTGGTGGATCGCGCCCCACTCGACGAGCGGCTTGAAGTCGAGAATCTGGTCCCAGTAGTCGGTGCCGTACAGGATCACCTTCAGCTCCTTCGAGAGCTTCTGGGTCTGCACCAGCGTGAGCAGCTCGAAGACCTCGTCGAGCGTGCCGAAGCCACCGGGGAACACCACGAGCGCCTTGGCGAGGTAGGCGAACCAGAACTTCCGCATGAAGAAGTAGTGGAACTCGAAGTGCAGGCGGTCGCTGACGAAGGGGTTGGGCCCCTGCTCGAACGGCAACTTGATGTTCAGGCCGATGCTCTTGCCGCCGGCCTCGTGCGCGCCGCGGTTGGCCGCCTCCATGATGCCGGGGCCGCCGCCCGAGCACACCACGAACCGGTGCATCTCGGTGTCGAGCTCCGCGGTCCACTCGGTGAGCAGGCGCGCCAGCGTCCGCGCATCCTCGTAGTACCTGGCCCACTCGACGGCCTTCTCGGCCCGCCGGATCTCGTCCCGGGTGGCGCGGGCCTGCGCCGTCGACTTGCCACGCACCTTGAGCAGTTGCAGCTCGCGTCTGGCCTCGGCGCGCGCCTTGACCCGCGCCGACCCGAAGAACACGACCGTGTCCTTGATGCCCTCCTCGGTGAACCGGCGGTGAGGCTCGAAGTACTCCGACAGGATGCGCAGGGGACGCGCATCGTCGCTCTGCAGGAATTCGGCGTTCAGGTACGCGAGGGGTTGGCTGCTCATAGGGCTGCGGCTACAGGCTACAGGCGACCCGAGCCGGAGCGCCAGCGCGCCCCGGCCGTGCCGGATCCCTGCCGGTCGTCAGGACGCGAGAAGCGCCCTGGCGATGCGCTGATAGTCGTCGACGGCGCGGTGGAGATCGGCGATGGCCACCGACTCGTGATCGGTGTGCGCGACGTGGATCGAGCCGGGGCCGTACATCAGCCGCGTGCCCCAGGCGTTGAGGAGCGGCGCATCGGTGGTGTACCCCACGACCTCGCTCTCGAAGCCCTCCAGCGTCGCCATGTGCAGGAACGGCACGTGATAGACGTACTCGACGTCGACCAGCGGCCGGATCGGCTCGAGCGCGGCCATCACCTGCTCGTGCGGCGTGACGATGCGGAACAGCAGGTCGGCGGTCGCCTCGGGCGCGATCACGTTGGGGGCCAGGCCGCCGGCAATCGCGCCGATGTTGACCTGCGTGGGCCCGAGCACCGCATCGACGGGCAGGTCCATGGCGCGGACCTGCGCCAGCGCGTCGAGCAGCTTCTCGATGGCCGACTCGCCGAGGTGCGGGTAACCGGAGTGCGCCGCGCGCCCCTTCGCGTGCAGCTTCACGCGGACCACGCCGCGGTGGCCGAGCGCCAGCTTGCCCTCGGTCGGCTCGCCGTTCACGAGGTAGCGCGTCACCCCCGTCGACAGGCGGTCGGCGATCATGGCGCCATCGCTGCCGCGCTCCTCGCCGACCACGAACAGCAGGCCGACGCGCGTCTCGCCTGCGGCACGCAAGGCTTCCGACGCAGCGAGCTGGCTCACGAGGATGCCCTTGGCATCGCAGCTGCCGCGCCCGTGGATGCGCTCGCCCTCCAGCCGGCTCGGCGAGAACGGCGGCACGCAGTCCATGTGCGTCGAGAACACGACCTCCGGCGTCCCGACGGTGGCCAGGATGTTGACCCGCCGGTCGGTGACCACCTGCCGCGTCACGGCATAGCCGCGGCGCTCGAGTTCCTCGCCGACCATCGCGCACACCACGGCCTCCTGCCCCGTGGTGCTCTCCACGTCCACCAGCCGCCGCGTCAGGGCGACGACGTCTAGCGGATCCATCGCTCGAGCTCGGTCCGCGTGTCGGTGCGGCTGTCGCGGTACTTGACGATGACGGGCGTGGCCAGCGAGAGCTTCCACTCGACGCCGGGCCCCTCGGTGACGGCACGCGCGCCGGGCACGACGACGGCCCCCTCGGGGATCACCAGGGGCTGGCCGTCCTCGGGCCTGATGACGCGGCCGTTGGGCAGGTCGTACACCGGGGTCGAGCCGGTGATGATGGTGCCGGCACCGATGACCGCGCGGGCCTTGACCACCGCGCCCTCGTAGATGCCGGTGTTGCCGCCGACCAGCACCTCGTCCTCGATGATCACCGGCAGCGCGCCGACCGGCTCGATGACGCCACCGATCTGCGCCGCGGCGCTGACGTGGACCCGCGCGCCGACCTGCGCGCACGAGCCGACCAGCGCATGCGAGTCGATCATCGACCCTTCGCCGACGTAGGCGCCGATGTTGACGTACATCGGCGGCATCGCGATCACGCCCGGCGCCAGGTACGCGCCGTCGCGCACCGACGACCCGCCGGGCACCAGGCGCACGCCGCTGCCGGCGTCGAACGACCGCAGCGGCAGGGTGTCCTTGTCGAAGAACGGCCACTTGCCGTGATCCATCGACGCGTTGACCAGGTCGCCGAACCGGAAGCCGAGCAGGATGCCCTGCTTCACCCAGCTGTTGACGGCCCACCCCGTGGGAGAGGCGGCATCGGGCGCGGCCGCCCTGACGATACCTGCCGACAGCGCGGCGCGCAGCCGCGCGAACACCTCGCGGCCCTCTTCCTTCGACGCCGCGGCGCCGGCGGCCCACAGCCGCTCGACGTCGTGGCGCAATGTCTCGATGCTCATGCGGACGTGGTCTCTGCCAGCAGGCCCAGGTCGAGGGCGATGCGGCGCAAGGTCTGGAGGGTGTGGCTCGTCGGCGCCACCATGGGCAGGCGATACACCGGGTCGAGCAGGCCCGCGAGCGCCATCACGGCCTTGACGGGGCCGGGGTTGGACTCGAGGAAGTTGGCCTGCAGCAGCGGCAGCAGGCGTTCGTGGATGACGCGCGCTGCGGCGAAGTCGCCGCGCTCGCACGCCTCGACCATCCGCGCCATGTCGGCCGGCACCTCGTTGCTCGCCACCGAGATCACGCCCTCGCCGCCGATGGCCATCAACGGCACGGTGAGCGTGTCGTCGCCCGACAGCACGAGGAACTCCTTCGGGACGCGGCGACGGACGTCGGCCATCTGGAACACGTTGCCCGACGCTTCCTTGATCCCGACGATCTGCGGCAACTGCGCGAGGCGTTCGGTCGTCGCCGGCTCGATGTTGCTGCCCGTGCGGCCCGGCACGTTGTAGAGCACGATCGGCAGGTTGGTGTTGGCCGCAATCGACGCGTAGTGCTGGTAGATGCCTTCCTGCGTCGGCTTGTTGTAGTAGGGCGACACCGACAGGATCCCCTGGGCGCCGGCGTCGGCCGCGGCATGCGCGGCCTCGATCACCTCGGCGGTGTCGTATCCGCCCGCGCCGGCCAGCACCGGGACGACGCCCTTCACCTCGTCGACGACCGCGGCGATCACTGCCCGCTTCTCGGCGGCCGACAGCGTCGGCGCCTCGCCCGTCGTGCCGACCGGGACCAGGAAGTGGATGCCGGCCTCGACCTGCCGTCGAGCCAGGCGGCGCACCCCGGCCTCATCGACCCGGCCGTTGGCGGTGAACGGCGTGACCAGGGCAGTGCCACAGCCGGTGAAGGGACGTCGTGGGGTCATGGGGGTAAGGATAACGGGAGTCGGGAGTCGGGAGTCGGGAGTCGGGAGTCGGGAGTCGGGAGTCGGGAGTCACGGTTAACGTCAAACGTTAAACGTTAACCGTCAGATCCCCAGCACGTCCTTCATCGAGTACCACCCGGTGCGGCCCTGCACCCAGCGCGCGGCGCGCAGCGCACCGTGGGCGAAGGTCGCGCGGTCGCGCACCAGGTGCGTCACGGTGACGGCTTCGGTCGGCCCGTCGACGCCGACGGTGTGCGTGCCCGGGATGTGGCCGGCGCGCGTCGCCGACACGTCGACGTGGCGCGTGAGGCCGGCCTGCCGCATCGCGCCGAGCAGCTGCAGGGCCGTGCCGGAAGGCGCATCGCGCTTCTTTGAGTGATGCGCCTCGTGCAGGAAGGGCTCGTAGTCGTCGAGGGACTCGATGGCCGGCGCCAGGGCCCGCACCGCGGCTTCCATCAGGTAGGCGCCGACCGAGAAGTTCGACGCGGCCACCACGCCCCGGCCGTGCTGCTGCGCGATGGCGCGCGCCTGCGGCTCGAACGCGCCCCACCCCGTGCTGCCCAGCACCAGGGTCGGCGCCAGGCCGCACAGCCGTTCGAGGTTGGCCTCCAGCGCCTCTCCGGTGGCGAAGTCGATGACGACGTCGGCGCCCGCGCCGGCCGCGGCGGCCCAGTCCTCGGGCGTGCTGCGGCTGGTGATCACGCCCACGACCTCGCCGTCGTGATCGGCAGCATGCACGCCCACGAGGCGACCCATGCGGCCATGCCCGAACAGGATGATGCGCATCAGGCCACCGCCTCGGGCACCGGCGCGGGCTCGAGGCAGAACCGCTCGTGCACGCGCGCCATCGCCGCCTGCAACTGGGCCTGCGGCAGCACCACCGTGAGGTTCCGCCGCGCCCCTGCCTGCGACACCATCCGCAACGGGAACTCGTCGAGGGCGCCGAGCACGCGCGCCGCCAGGCCGGCCTCGAGCCGCAGGCGCTCGCCCACGGCGCACAGCAGCGCCATCTCGTTCTCCACGCCCACCTCCGCGAACGCCGACAGGTCGGCGACGATGCCCTCGATGGCGCGCCGGTCCTCGATCGTGATCGAGACGCTCACCTCGGAGGTCGTGATCACGTCGACCGAGGTCCGGTGTCGCTCGAACACCTCGAAGACGCGCCGCATGAACCCGTAGGCAGCCAGCATCATCGTCGACCGGATGTCGACCACCGTGATGTCGCGCTTGCAGGCCAGGCCGGTGAGCGGGGCCTCGGGAAGCGGCGGGTTGGCGGTGATCGTCGTGCCGGCGACCTCGGGCCGGTGCGAGTTCAGGATCCTGACCGGGATGCCGTCGGTCACCGCCGGCGCAATCGTGCTCGGGTGCAGCACCTTGGCGCCGAAGTACGCCAGCTCCGACGCCTCGGCGAACGACAGCGACGGCAGCGGCCGCGCGCCCTGCACCACGCGCGGATCGGCAGTGAGCATGCCGTCCACGTCGGTCCAGATCTGGATCTCGGCCGCCTTGAGCCCGGCGCCGAAGAGCGACGCCGAGTAGTCGGAGCCGCCGCGGCCGAGCGTCGTCGTGATGCCGTCGGCGGTGGCGCCGATGAAGCCCCCGAGCACGGGCACGAGCCCCTCGCGCACCAGGGGCAGCACGCGCTCGTGCAGCCGCGCGGCGGTCGAGGCCTGGTCCGGCTGCGCCATCCCGTGGTCGGCGCTGGTGACCAGCACCGTCCGTGCATCCACGAAGCGGGCCGGCGTGCCGAGCTCGGTGAGCGCGGCGGCCACCAGCTGCGAGCTGGCCAGCTCGCCCATCGCCACCACCGCATCGCGCGACCGCGGCGACACCTCGCGCAGCACG
This sequence comes from Luteitalea sp. TBR-22, assembly GCF_016865485.1. Lineage (NCBI taxonomy): Bacteria > Pseudomonadati > Acidobacteriota > Vicinamibacteria > Vicinamibacterales > Vicinamibacteraceae > Luteitalea > Luteitalea sp. TBR-22. The sequence continues at coordinate 5,663,255 of NZ_AP024452.1, forward strand.
GCCATGGCGTGGAGGATCTGCGCCGTGTCCCGCCACTGCCGCTCGAGCGCGTCGATCACCTCGTCGCGCACGTCGCCCCGCGTCAGCAGCGCCTCGGCCGCCGCGCGATGGCGGTCCCGCATGACGGTCACCTTCTGCGCGGCGCCGGGGGCATCGCCGCGCTCGACGGCCGCGACCGCGTCGAGCAGTTGGTCGGTGATGCCCGACATCGCCGACACCACCACCACCGGCGTGCCCGTGCGTGCCTGCTCGCGGGCAACGATGGCGGCGAGGCGCGCGATGGCCTCCCGATCCTTGACCGACGTACCGCCGAACTTCATGACGACCATGGCGCGTCCTCCTACACCAGGCCCTGGGCCTGCATCAGTTCCGCGTTGAGCAGGGCCGCGCCGGCCGCGCCACGCACGGTGTTGTGGCCGAGGGCGACGAACTTGTGCTGCAGCACGGGACACGGCCGCAACCGTCCCAGGAACACCGCCATGCCGCCGTCACGCTCGACGTCGAGCCGCGGCTGCGGCCGGTTCTCCGCCTCCAGGTACACCAGCGGCTGCTTCGGCGCCGACGGCAGGCCGAGTTCCTGCGGCACGCCGCGAAACGCCTCGAAGGCGGCGCGGATGTCGGCCGCCGCCACGGTGCGGTCGAAGCCGACCGAGATCATCTCGGAGTGGCCGTCGATGACCGGCACGCGCGTCGTGTGCGCGCTGACGACGACGGGATGCGGCTCCACGTGGGTGCCGGCCAGGCTGCCGAGGATCTTCTGCGGCTCGATCTCGAGCTTGTCCTCCTCGCCGCCGATGAACGGGATGATGTTGCCCAGGATGTCGAGCGACGGCACGCCCGGGTAGCCTGCGCCCGACACGGCCTGCAGCGTCACCACGTTGCACGTCGTGAGGCCGAACTGCCGCAGCGGCGCCAGCGCCATCGCCAGGAACATCGTCGAGCAGTTGGAGTTGGTGACGATGCCGCCTTTCCAGCCGTAGGCCTCGGCCTGCTTCGGCACCAGCTGCAGGTGGTCCGGGTTGATCTCGGGGATCAGCAACGGGACCAGCGGGTCCATGCGGTAGTTGCGCGCGTTGCTCACCACCAGGTGACCGGCTGCCGCGAAGGCCTTCTCGATGTCGCCGGCGACGTTGGCGTCGAGGGCCGAGAAGACGAGCCTGGGACCCTGCCCCGGCACCGGCTCCTGCACGACCCTGGCGGCTGCCGCGTCGGGCATCGGCGTGGAGAGCTTCCAGTTGCAGGCCTCGGCGTACTTCCGGCCCGACGAGCGCTCGGATCCGGCCAGCCACGTGGCCTCGAACCACGGATGGTTGGCGAGCAACCGCACGAACTGCTGGCCCACCGTGCCGGTGGCGCCGAGGACGCCCACTGCTACTCGAGACGACATCGATTCCTCGTTTCGTCCGCCTTCAACGACAAAACCCGCCTGCGCGGGCCGCGCGGCGGGTTTTTGTGGAGCACGTACGCTTGTTGATGAGAGCTGCTCAGCTCAGGACGCGTACACGAGCCACCCGCGCGCGGAATCGAGTTCCCGCTTTCGAGTGGTCACGGTAATGGTAATGGTGCGCGTCATGGGAGCGAGCCGTCGCGTGCGCGACAGCTCGAATAGGGTACGCGGCCCGCGCAACCGGTTGCAAGGGCGGGCGCGTGTCATACTCCGGCCGATGAGCCGCACGACCTCGCCCGACCCCGCCGCGTTCGACTGCGTGGTGGAGATCGCGGCCCCGCCAGAGGCGGTGTTCGCGGCGTTCTTCTCGCCCGACGACCTGCAGGCCTGGTGGGACGTGCTCAGGTCGGTGACCTCGCCACGGCCGCTCGGCATCTACGCGCTCGAATGGGCGACCACCGGGCACGCCGACCCGCTGCTCGGCCCCCTCGGCGGCGTCTTCCACGGCACGGTCATCGACGTCCGTCCGGGCCGCGAGTTCTTCCTGGCCGACGCCTACTGGCTGCCGCCGACGCGCGATCCCGTCGGCCCGATGGCGCTGCAGGTGCTCTGCGAGCCAATCGCAGCGGGCACGCGCCTCCGCTTCCAGCTCGATGGCTGCGACGACAGCCCCCGCTGGCGGCGCTTCTACCGCATCGTGAACGCCGGCTGGAGCGCGGCCCTGGGCTCGCTGAAGGCGCTGGTGGAACGGCGTCAGTCCGGCGAAGACGCGCCTCGATAGGACCGCGTTGGGGCTGTTGAGCCAGGTCGGGCGGGGTGTCCCCTTGGACGCCGCTCAGGGCAAGCCACCCCGCCGTTGGCTGGCTGACGGCGCGGTCCACCTCCGCCAAGGCTCCGGTGGGACAAGTCGGAGAGGGCGCCCTACCTGCGGTCAGCCGACGCGGCGGATCCGCAGGAAGTTGGCGTCGCCGCGGGTCAGGTCGGCGTTGATGCTCACGAACACGATCGACGTGCCCGCCCGCAGCACGCCCCGCTCGAGCAGGTACCGCTCGACCTGGGCTTCGGCACCACCGGGGTTGCCGAGCAGGTCCGGGCCGACGGCGATGGGCTCCACCCCGCGGTGCAGCATCAGGCGGTGCGCCACGCGGTCGTCGGCCGTGACGGCGTAGACCGGCGTCTCCGGGCGCAAGGCCGCGAGCACGCGCGCCGTCTTGCCCTCACGGGTCACGGCGACGATCGCGGCGGCGTCGCCGGCGCGCGCGAGCGTGACGGCGGCCTCGCAGAGCGCGCGGTTGTGCGGCACGCCGAGCACGCCGGCGTTGAAGGTCGCGCGCGGCTTGACGCCCGTGCGCTCGGCGTCGCGGATCACGGCGTCGAGCACCTTGACGGCCTCCACCGGGTACTGCCCGCTGGCCGTCTCGCCCGACAGCATCACCGCGTCCACCGAGTCGTCCACCGCGTTGGCCGCATCGCTCACTTCGGCACGCGTCGGGCGTGGGTTGGTGCGCATCGACTCGAGCACCTGGGTGGCCACAATGACCGGCTTGCCCGCCTCCTGGGCGAGCTGCGTGATCACCTTCTGCGCCCGCGGCACGCTGTGCAGCGGCACCTCGTTGCCCAGGTCGCCTCGCGCCACCATCACGCCATCGCAGTGCGGCAGCAGCGACTCCAGGTGCTCGACGGCCTGTGGCCGCTCGATCTTGGCGATGAGTGAGGTCGCCGGGGCGCCGGCAGCGGCCAGGGCGGCGCGCGTCTGCGTGAGGTCCTCGGGCGTCTGCACGAAACTGAGCGCCACCAGGTCGACGCCGATCGAGGCGCCGAAGCGCAGGTCGGCGACGTCCTTCTCGGTGAGCGCCGAGGCCGGCAGCACGACGTCGGGCGCGTTGATGCCCTTGTGCTGCGCGAGCATGCCGCCGACGAGGACCGTGGTCTCGATCGACGTGCCGTCGGTACCCTCCACCCGCAGCTCGAGGTTCCCATCGTCGAGCAGCAACCGCATGCCCGGGCCGACCGATTGCGCCAGGCCGGCGAACGTCGTGTAGACATGGCCTTCGCGGCCCTCGTCGTCGCCGGTGGTGATCCGGAGGCGCTGCCCCGCCACCAGCGGAATCGACTGCCCGCCGACCAGCCGCCCGGTGCGAATCTTCGGGCCGCTCAGATCCTGGAGCACGGCGACCGCCCGCGAGGCCTTCGCCGCCGCGTCGCGGACCAGCCGCAGCGCGGTCGCGTGCTGCTCGTGCGTGCCGTGCGAAAAGTTCAGCCGGAAGATGTCGACACCGGCGGCGATGAGTGCGGGAACGCCGTCGGGTGTGGCGCTCGACGGGCCGAGCGTGGCGATGATGCGGGTCTGTCGCATGCGGCTGTCGAGCAGTGTAGCAGTCGGGCTCGGGCGCCCGGCGCGGGGCTTCAGGGCTCAGGGCTCAGGGCTCAGACGGCGCAAGGCATACGGGATGAACGCGACCGCCGCTGCTGCCCGCTGCCCGCTGCCCGACTCCCGACTCCCGATTCCCGATTCCCGACTCCCGACTCCCGACTCCCGCCCCCCGGTGCCCGGTGCCCGGTGCCCAGCTTCTTGTATCGTGTTCCCCCATGTCCGACCACCTGACGCGCTTCCGCGAGTTCCGCGAACGGATGAACGCCCGCATCCTCGAGGTCGGGCCACTCGAGACTAGGCGCTTCTTCGCGCTCGACACGCGCGCCTACGACGCGGGCGCCCTCGACGTCCCCACCAAGGAGCTCCTCGGGCTGGTGGCCTCCCTCGTGCTGCGCTGCGACGATTGCGTGACCTATCACCTGATCCGCTGCAAGGAGGAGAAGCTGTCAGACGAGCAGCTGCGCGAGGCGCTCCACATCGGCCTGGTGGTCGGTGGGTCGATCGTCATCCCGCACCTGCGGCGCGCGATGGCCACCCTCGACGAGATCGCCGCGGAGCGCGTGCCCGGCGAGACGGACGGAAAGGCGTAAGCGCATGGCCATCCGCGACACCGCACGGGCCCTGCGTGAGGGCCGCACCCGCTCGCGCGCCCTCGTCGAGGCGTGTCTCGAGCAGATCCACACGTGGCAGCCGGCCACCAACGCCTTCATCCACCTCGACGAGCAGGCGGCCCGCCGGGAGGCCGACGCGGCCGACAAGGCGCTCCGGCAGGGGCACGATCGTGGACTGCTGCACGGCATCCCGATCTCGCTGAAGGATCTCCTCGACCAGCAGGGCGTCGTGACGACCGCCGGTTCACGCTCGATGACGGCCGTGGCGCAGGCCGATGCGCCCTGCGTGGCCCACCTGCGCGCGCAGGGTGTCGTGTTCCTCGGGCGCACGAACATGCACGAGTTCGCGCTGGGCACGACCAGCGAGGACTCGGGGTTCGGCCCCGTGCGGCATCCGCGTGACGGTGGGCGTTCGGCCGGCGGCTCCAGCGGCGGCGCCGCCGTCGCCGTCGCCACCGGCATGAGCCACGTGGCCATCGGCTCTGACACCGGCGGGTCGATTCGCATCCCGGCTGCGGCCTGCGGCCTCGTCGGGCTCAAGCCGTCGTGGGGCGAGGTCTCCCTCCAGGGCGTGGTGCCGCTCAGTCCCACCGTCGATTGCGTGGGTCCGCTCGCCACCAGCGTCGACGACGCGTGGATCGCCCTGCAGGGCCTGAAGACCTCGGCAACCCTGGCCGCGCTCCCGGAGGCACGCCCCGTCCGCGGCCTGCGCATCGGCGTGTTGCGCGACTTCGGCTGGCGCGTCGTCGATCCGGGCATCGGTCGGCGCGTGGCGGAGGCAATCGCCCGCCTCACCGCGGCGGGCGCGGCGAGCGAGGACGTGCCGCTGGCGTCGGCGCCGCTGGTCGTGCCGACCTACGGGACGATCGTCATCAGCGAGGCGCTCGACTTCCACCGGCCACGGCTGCCCGTGCACGCCCAGGACTACACGCCCGCCGTGCGTGGTCGCCTCGAGACCGCCGCCCGCCCTTCGGACGAGGAGCGGGCCCGTGCGCACGAGGCGCGGGCCCGCATCGAGGCCGACGTCGCGGACCTGCTGACCCGCGTCGACGTCCTCGCCCTGCCCGGCTCGGCGATCACGCCGCCGCGTCTCGGACAGGCGGACGTCCACTGGCCGCACGGCGACGAACCGACGCGGGCGGCGATGCTCCGGCTCACGCAGCCCTTCAACCTGTCGCGTTCGCCGGCGCTGGTGATGCCGGCCGGCGAGGTGGACGGCGGCTGGATGGCCAGCCTGCAGTTGGTAGGACGCGACACGGCATCGCTGGTCGCCATCGCCCGCACCGTGGAGGCGGTCCTGGCCAACGGAGGCGCGTAGCCCGAGGGACAAGAGACGAGTGGACGAGTCACAAGGGTTGCGAGTGACAGGGGACACGGACGACAAGGGACGAGGCAGGAGCCCCAGGGGATGAGCCGCACGGACGCGGCGTGACGCCCTGGCGCGTCTCGTCCCGTGTTGCCTCCCGTCGCTGTACCCCCCGGGCGTCCCTGACCCCGCCGTCCCCGTCTGCGGGCTGTCTTGTCCCTCGTCACGTGCAGCCCTTGTGACTCGTCTCCTTGTCCCCGGTCACTTGCATCCCTTGTGACTCGTGCCTTGTCCCTCCTCCCTTGTTCACGTACGCTGACCCGGTGATCTTCCGCTGGGCCTTCCACCGCTGGGAGGAGGCGCTCCACAACCGCAGCACCGACCGCATCGTCCGCGAGTTCGACTGGGGCCTCGATTGGCTCCACGACCTGCCGCACTCGCCGGGCGCGCCAGACACCGACGTCCCCACCTCCGATCCCGCGGCCGTGCTGCGACGGTATGCGGAGTGGGCGGTGGCGCACAGCGACACGTTCTTCGCGAGCACCGACGCGCCCGAGTACGACCTCGACCGGCAGGGCCACCTGCGGTACGCGAGCGAGATCGTCACGCCGCACGCGGAGAACAACGTGGTGCACGCGCGGCTGTACCGCGCCAGGGCCGACAAGGGCCGCGCCGTCGTCGTGATGCCGCAGTGGAACTCGGACGCCGAGGGCCACGTCGGGCTCTGCAAGTTGTTCAACCGCGCCGGGCTGACGGCGCTGCGCCTCAGCAAGCCGTACCACGACTGGCGCATGCCCCCGGAGCTGCAGCGCGCCGATTACATCGTGAGCAGCAACGTCGGGCGCACGCTCCAGGTGTGCCGGCAGGCCGTGCTCGACGCCCGGCGGGCGGTGGGATTCCTCCACCAGCAGGGCTACACGTCGATCGGCATCTGCGGCACGAGCCTGGGCTCCTGTCTCTCGATGCTCACGGCGGCCCACGAGCCGCGCGTGAAGGCCGCGGCGCTGAACCACATCTCGCCGCACTTCGCCGACGTGGTGTGGGAAGGACTGTCGACCAGGCACGTGCGCGCCGGCCTGGACGGCCACGTCGACCTCGACACCCTGCGTCACATCTGGGCGCCGATCAGCCCGTATCCGTTCATGGATCGGATGCGCGGCACGCGCACGCTGCTCGTGTACGCGCAGTACGACCTGACCTTCCCGCTGCGGCTGTCGAGGTCGTTCGTGCAGGAGTTCCGCGCCCGTGGCATCCCCCACGAGCTCGCCGTGCTGCCCTGCGGGCACTACAGCACCGGCAAGACGCCGTTCAAGTACCTGGATGGGTACTGGCTGACCAGGTTCCTGAGCCGATCCCTGTAATTTGAAATTGGAAAGTCGAAATTCCGGGCGGCTTGGCCTCCGGCCTTCGCTCGCACGCGGCATCCCGAGGCGCGTGGCCGAAGGCCCGCGCCTCGAGCATTTCGAATTTCAAATTTCGAATTGTCAGAGGTAGTCGAGCAGTCCCCTGACGGCACTGCTCAGGATGCCCGCGAGCGCCGACATCAGCGGCGACACGTCGCCGCGCGCCACCGCATCGGCGACCGTCACCGGCTGGGTGAGCAGCAGCCACAGCGTGGCGACGGCGAGCGTCGTCGCAAGCGCGACAACGACGCCGGCGAGGCTCAGCGTGGTCCTCGCAAGGCTCATCGGGACAATCCTTCCACGACGTGGGGTGAGACGGAGCCCGGCCGCGCCAGGTTCACCCTCGGAGGGATAGTACTCCCGACCTACCGGTGCGCGAGCACGTCGTCGGCCAGGCGATGCTCCGGGGCGCCGAGGCCGACCGCCCCGAGGCCCACCAGCGAGGTGGCGGGCTCGCCGACCACGACCGCCTGCATGTCGTCGGCGCGCAGCCAGCGCCGCGCGACGCCGGTCACGTCCTCGACCGTCACGGCGGCGACCCGCTCCGAGAACCTGTCGAACGTGTCCTCGGGGAGCTCGTACAGGGCGAGTTGGGCGGCGGCGCGCGCCACCTGCTCCGCTGTCTCGAAGCCCCGCGCGTATCCGCGCGTCAGGGCGTCGCGGGCGCTCTCGAGTTCTTCCGGGGTGACGGGCCGGGAGGTCCCGAGGGCGTCGAGTTCGACCAGCACGTCGTGAACCGACTCTGCCGTGGCCTCGGACTGGATGCTGGCCTGCACCGAGAACGGCCCGGCTTGCCGCAGGAACTGGAACGACGAGCGGGCGCCATAGGTCACGCCCTTCTCCTCGCGCAGCTTCATGTTGATGCGGCTGACGAACGCTCCGCCGAGCAGCATGTTGGTGACGACGGCGGCATGGTAGTCGTCGGACTTGCGCGGCATCGCGACACGCCCGATGCGCAGCTCCGACTGGGCGGCGCCCTCGCGCGGCACGAACAGCAGGCGATGCCCGTCGGTGGAGGAGGCGACCGGCGGATCGGCGTGGCCCACGCGCGGGGTGGCCGAGACGTGGCGCCCCACCAGGCGCATGGCCTCGTCGTGCGAGATGTCGCCGACGACGATGAGCGTGGCCGGCGTCGAGGCGAGTCGCGCGTGGAAGCTGCGCACGTCCTCGACCGTGAACTGCTGCAGCGACGACTCGGTGCCGATCCCGGGACGGCCGTACGGATGCGGCCCGTACAACCGGCGCATGAACAGCAGGTCGGCCAGGGCCGACGCCGAGTGCCGCAGTTGCCGCAGGCGGTTGAGCCGCAGTCCGCGCACCCGCGCCATGTCGGTGGCATCGAGCCTGGGCCGCTCGGCCATGTCGACGAAGAGTTCCACCGCCCGTTCGCGGTGCCTGGACAGGGCCAACAGCGTGAGCACCGTCGCGTCGTGCCCGATGTCGGTGTCGAGCTGCCCGCCGATGCCCGCCAGGGCCTCGTGCAGTTGCGCCATCGACAGGGCGCTGGTGCCCTCGTCGAGGAGGTCGGCCGTCAACGCGGCCAGGCCTGGCGCCTCGTCGAGATCGGCCGACGTGCCGGCGTGCCACAGCCACAGCAGGCACACGAGCGGCAGGTCGCGCCGCTCGACGGTGAGCAACCGGAGGCCGGGGGCCAGTTCGCTGCGGGTCAGGTGCGGGAAGCGGATGCCCGGTGGCGGCTCGGGCACAGGGAGCGTCCGGCGGTCGACGCTCACTGGACCACCGCCTGCGAAGCGTCCGCGAGGGCCAGGGCCACCTGGCCGGTCGGCACGACTCCGAGCGCGACGTACGGCTGCGACAGGCACCGGGCCGCGGCAGCCTGCAGGGTCGCCGGCGTGGCCCGTCCGTAGCGCGCCAGATCCTCGCCGACATAGCCCGGGTCGCCGCAATACGTGTTGTAGGCGTTCAACTGGTCCGACTTGCCGGAGAAGCCCCCGATGGTCTGCAGGCGATAGATGAAGTGCGCCTCGGCCTGCACCTGGCTCCGCTGCAGTTCGTCCTCGCGGATCGGCGCCTCGCGGACGTCGTCGAGGCAGGCCTGCACGGCGTCGTGAAGCCGGTCGAGCGTCACGTCGGGCCGGGCGGTGGCCACCACCTGGAACATGCCCGTCAGCTCGCGCGAATACTGCACCGCGGTGACCTCGGTGGCCAGTTCCTGCTCGACCACCAGCGCGCGGTACAGGCGGCTGGTCTTGCCGCCGCCGAGCACGTCGGCCAGCAGGTCGAGGTCGGCGTCGCCGTCGCCGAACAGCGCCGGGGAGTGCCACGCGAGATAGAGCCGCGGCAGCTCGACGCGATCCTCGAGGTGCAGGCGTGCGTGCGAGGCCAGCGACGGCGCCGGCGCATCCACCGGCGGCACGACGGGGCCGGCCGCGACGTCACCGAAGTACCGGTCGGCGAGCGCGAAGGCGCGCTCGGCATCGATGTCGCCGGCGAGCACCAGCGAGGCGTTGGCCGGGTGGTAGTACGTGCGGAAGAATGCCTGCACGTCGTCGAGCGAGGCGGCGCGAAGGTCGTCCGGATAGCCGATGGTCGGCCAGCTGTACGGATGGTCCTCGTCGTAGAGGGCCTCGGCCAGGGCGATGCCGGCCATGCCGTACGGCCGGTTCTCGTAGTTCTGTCGGCGCTCGTTCAGGACGACGTCGCGCTGGTTGTCGAACTTGGCCTGGGTGAGCGCCGGCAGCAGGTGTCCCATGCGATCGGACTCGAGCCACAGGGCCAGGTCGAGCGCGCCCGCCGGGACCACCTCCCAGTAGTTGGTGCGGTCCGAGCTCGTGGAGCCGTTGAGCGACGCCCCGGCGCGCTGGAGAGGCGCGAAGAAGCCGTGATCGTGGTGCGCGGAGCCCTCGAACATGAGGTGCTCGAACAGGTGCGCGAACCCCGTCCGTCCGCGCCGCTCGTTCTTCGAGCCGACGTGATACCAGAGATTGACGGCCACGATCGGCAGGTCGTGGTCCTCGTGGACGATCACGTCCAGGCCGTTGGCGAGCGTGCGGCGGACGAAGGGAATGTGCATCACCTGGTGGCCGAGAGCTTCCGCTGGACGCTGCCGCACGTCGCCATGGACTTGCCGTAGTACGGGTTGGCCACGGCGCCGTCGGCCTGCACCCACGACTTGTTGACCATCGGGCAGAACGCGACGACCTTGCCCTCGATGGGCTGCCTGGTGCGGTCCGCGAAGGCGATCAGCGCGGTGCTGAGGTCGCCGAAGGCGGCGCGGGCCGTCTCCAGGCTCCTGGCCTCGCGCGCCTTGATCGCGGCGGCGACGATGGCGGCACCGTCGGCGCCGAGGGCCTCCGCGCCTTTCTGGACTGACGCTGCGGCCGCCGCCACGGGTGCGAGGTCGTCCTTGACCAGCGCCTCCTGGATGGCGAGGTATGGCGTGACCACCTCGGCGATGAGGTCGACCGCCGACGCCCCGAGGGGCAGGAAGGCAAGGGTGGCGGCCAGCACGGCCGCTGCGACTACGGGCATGCGCATCGAAGAAACTCCAGTCCTCATGACACCGGCGTCAGCGGAATGGTCCGGAACGCCTGGATGGACACCTGCGCCGCGACCCGCTCCGCGACGGCGTTGATCGCCCGCGCCACCGTGTGCTCGGGCGCGCTCAGCACGATCGGCATGCCGACGTCGCCTCCCGAACGCACCGGCTCGGCCACGGGTACGGCTCCGAGAAAGGGCACCTGCAACTCCTCGGCCAGCCGCTGGCCGCCGCCGCGCCCGAACAGGTCGGTCTCGTGCTGGCACGACGGGCACGCGAAGTAGCTCATGTTCTCCACGACGCCCAGCACCGGAATCTGGAGTTTCCGGTACATCTGGACGGCGCGGCGCGAATCGGCCACTGACACCGTCTGTGGCGTGGTCACGACGACCGCGCCCGTCACCGCCGTGTGCTGGCTCAGGCTGAGCGCGACGTCACCGGTGCCCGGCGGCATGTCGATGATCAGATAGTCCAGCGCCGGCCAGGCCACGTCCTGCAGAAACTGCCGCAGGACCCCGTGCAGCATCGGGCCGCGCCAGATGACCGGATCGGAGTCGCCGGCCAGAAACCCCATCGACACCGTCCAGAGGCCATGCCGCTCGATGGGCACGATCTTCTGGCCGTCGGTCTCGAGCGGCGCCTGCACGCCGAGCATGATCGGGACGTTCGGTCCGTAGATGTCGGCATCGAGCAGGCCGACGCGGCTGCCGCGCTGCGACAGCGCCAGCGCCAGGTTGACCGCCATGGTCGTCTTGCCGACGCCGCCCTTGCCGGCGCCGACCGCGATGATGTTCTTCACCCCGGGCAGCGCCTGTCGCTGCCCGCCGGGTCCGCCGGGCACGCTACTCGTGCGCACGCTGGAGGTCATCTCGATGTCGACGGCCGAGACGCCGGGCAGGGCTGCCACCGCGTCGTGGGCCTGCTGCTTCAGCAGGTCCTTGACCGGGCAGGCGGGGGTGGTCAGCTCGATCGCGAACGACACGCGACCATCGGCGCCGATCACCACGTTCTTGACGAAATCGAGCGCCACGATGTCGCGGCGCAGGTCGGGGTCCTGCACCACGCGAAGCGCGTCCAGGACCTGTTCAGCGGACGGAAGGCTCACACCCTGATTCTAACGGCTCAGGGCTCGGAGGGGCCTCGAGGCTCAGGACTCAGGGCTCAGAGAGCACGCCGAAGCTTTCTGAGCCTTGGGCCCTGACGCGCGAGCCTTCTGATCACAGGTTCGCGCTCTGCGCCTCGGCGATGTCGCCGATGTAGGGCAGCTTCCACTTCTCGTTCTGGAAGGCCTTGAGGATGGCCAGGACCCACACGACCAGCCCGCCCAGGCCGAGAGCCAGGTACACGAAGATGAGCGCGAACGACACGATGATGCCGAGTACCGGAATCATCCCGAGCACGAAGCCCAGGATCGTGAGCGCGAAGTAGAGGACGAAGAACGCCACGGCCAGGAGCAGCGACTGCACCGCGTGGAACTTCACGAAGCGGCTGCCCTTCTCGATGATGACGAAGACGAGCCCCACGATGGGGATGTACGAGATGGCGGCGGCGATGTTGGCGTCAAGGCCGGTGGACGACTTCTCGGCGACGGTGTTCATGCGGGTTGCGCTCCTTCCTGATTCAACGTGTTCGCGAGAGGGGACGAACAGCTGACGCGCCTCACCGTCCTGCCCTGGCCGGTGCCGACGCGACGCGAACACCGACAGCCCGCCGCGCGGACGGGCCGCACGTCGACGGGTCTGCAGACGCCGGCATCATACTGCCGAACCGCCGGCCTGGCCCCGCTCGAACAGGCGCTTGCCCCCTTCCTGCAGGAGCACCCAGCTGGCGTAGACCGACAGGGCCGTGCCGAACGGAATCACGAACACGTTGACGATGGCGAGCACGAGGGCGGCGGGACGCGCCCAGGGCTGGTACTGCGGGAGCCCCCACCCGACGTAAATGAGCACCCCCGCCCAGACCAGCGTGACGACGGCCGATCCGAAGAAGATGGCGGCGGCGAGGCTGGCTGCGACCTCGGGGCCAGCGCGGGAGGTGAGGCTGACGGCGCCGACGCCGAGCAGCACGAGCGAGATCGACGCCAGCAGCGACAGCCAGCCGGCCACGACGTACAGGCGGCCCAGCAACTGGACGTGGAGCGCCGCGCGACTCACCGGACCGCGAGGCGCACGTCGAGGCGCACGCGCGGGCCGTACGGCAAGGCGAGGCGATAGCGCAGCACCGTGTCGTGTGCCGAATGCGCCGGGACCCGCACCACCACGTAGCGCGTCGCGACGGTGGCGCCGGTGCCGCCGCAGTGGGTGCACGGGTCGTCCCACACCTCGCCACGGCCCCCGCACGGCTCGCACACGGCCGGCAGGTGCAGGCGCAGCGGCACGCGCGCGCTCCGACGCGCCTGCAGCGGCGTGAGCGCGAGGTCCACGTGCATGGCGACGCCCGGACCTTCGACGTCGTCGAAATCCCGGCGCGCCTGATCGATGGCCTGCCGCACCGACGGGAAGTCGAGCGCCACCTCGTCGCGAAGGGCACGCTCCGACGGACGCTCCGGCTCGAGCGCACGCACGAGGTGGAGCGTCGCACCCGCCGAGGCGCCTTCGGGGTTGCGGCGGGCCGGCGGCATGGCATGCAGGACGACCGCCCACGCGGGCACGGCGCGGGCCCGCGTGCGGCGCGCGCCCGAGATCTCGGCGATGCGGTAGTAGTCGTGCATGACCTGCGGGGTGCCGTGCGGCAGTGCGTAGTGTGGGGAGCGCCCGCGCCGGTTGTCAAGGCGTGCGGGCCTGCTGCCGATAGGCCCATCAGGGAGGGAGTGCGCGTGGAGAAACAGGAATGCCCGATGTGCGGGGAGTCGATGCGTCTGGAGCCGATCGAGCAGGTCAATCGCATCGCCGGCACGATGCAGACCTCGACGCGCCACGCGCTCGAGTGGCACTGCCCCGAGTGCGACTACTTCGAGGAAGCCGAGGGCGAGCTCGAAGGGCTCTCGCCGGAGCTGAAGAAGTGGATGGACGACAACAAGTGAGCCCAGGGGCGCGCCGCCGTGCCTCGGCCTCAGTCGAACGGCAGCCGCGCGGCGCGCGGCGATGACGCGGCTGGCCGGCGCGCCGCGTACACCAACTGCCCCTCCACCTGTGCGCCGGGCAGCATCGCCCGCACCGCATCGACGTACAGCGCGAGCTGGCGGCGGTGCGACGGCTGCGGCTGCCCGGTCTTGAACTCCAGCACCCGCACTCCCGCGGCCGTCCTCACCAGGCAGTCCACCGTGCCGCGCACGAGGCACACCTCGCCTGCGTGCTCGTGGCGGAACACGATCGGCACCTCGAACCGCGCCGCGGGCGACGCCAGGGCGTCGCGCAGCGCGTGGTCGCCCCACACCCCTTGCACCAGGGCCGCGACGTCGTCGGCCAGCGCCGCCACGTCACGCACCGCCAGGCGCTCGTCCGGCTCGAGGTCGGCCAGCACCCGCTGCGCGAGCACGGCGGTCGACTCGCCGACGATCGCCCGGGCCAGCAGGCGATGCACGGCACGTCCGAGGACGAGTTCCTCGTCGACGGCAGGATGCCCGCCAGCGATCGACGTCGTGTCGAGGCGCCCCGCCGCCAGGCTGGTCACGCGCACGTGCCGGGCAGGCGGGTGGGCCGGCAGGGGCGCCAACGACGCCGGCACCTCGTCGCTGATGCACACGACCGCGGCGGCGGCCTGCCCCTCGCCTTCGAGTGGCTCGACCGCGCCGGCTGGCTGACGGCACACGCGCAGCCGGTGCGCATGGACCTGCCCCTGCCAGCTCACCTCGTCGACGCCGGAGGCCAACGCGGCCGTCATCGCCGCGAGCACGCCCTCGGGGCACACCGCAGCGAGGCTGCCGGGCCCGGCGACGACCTTCCCCTGCCGACCGGCAGCGGCGCTGAGATACAGGCGCTCGCGTGCACGGGTGACGGCGACGTACATCAGCCGCTTGCTCTCCTCGCGATCGCGCACCTGCTCGGCCTCGGTCGCACCGGGCTCGTACCGCGCCACGCCGACGATCGGGGCCTCGCCGCTGTCGCCCGCGAGCACGCGCAGCGGCGGGGGCACCCCGCCGGTGCCCCGCGTGAGGTTGACCAGGAACACGATCGGGAACTCGAGTCCCTTCGAGGCGTGCACCGTCATCAGGTTGACGGCGTCGGCGGCATCGACGGCGGCGTTGGACTCGTCGCCTGCCGACACGCGGTCGATGTGCCCCGCGATGCGCGCCATGGTCGCGTAGCCGCGGTTCTGGATGCGACGCACCAGCCCGCGGAACTTCTTCACGTTCTCGCGCGCCTGTGCCTGCCGAGGGCCGCGCAACGTCACGGCGTACGCCGACTGCTCGAGCACGTGATCGATCACCTCGGCTGGCGGGAGGCGATCGACCAGGGCACGCCACCCGGGCCAGGCGGCGCGCAGTCGCGCGAGCGCCTCGGCATCGTCTGGCGACAGGCCGTCGACGACGCGCCCCGCGGCGGCCGGTCGGTCCCCGGGACCCGCCGCGTCGGGCCCGTCGCTGCCCAACCATCCCGCGAGGTCGGGCGCGAGTCGACGCAGGCCGTCATCCGAAAGGCCCACGAACCCGGAGCGGAGGAACGCCGCCACGCGCAGGTGTGATTCGGGCGCCGCGAGCACCCGGACGAGCGCCACGAGGTCCTTGATCTCGTCGGCGTCGTAGAAGCCGAGGCCCTTGTACACGTAGCCCGGCACGCCGCGCGCCGACAGGGCGCGCTCGAACTCCCGGTGACTCTCGCGCGATCGGAACAGGATCGCGATGTCGCCGGGCCGCACGCGCCGCGGTGCGTCGCCGCCGCGATCGGTGACGAGCCCCTCGGCGAGCAGCCGCACGATCTCGGCCGCCACGCCCGACGCGCAGGCCTCGACGTCGTCGCCAAGCACCAGGGCCAGGCGCGGCTCGGCCTCGGCGCCGGGCACGTGGCCGGCCGGCAGGGGGAAGCGGTCGTCGGGCCCGTAGCGGAAGGCGATGGCGGGCGGGGCGCCCGGAAGCACCATGCCGGCGGCCAGGTCGTTGGCGAAGGCGAGCAGGTCGGCGTGCGACCGGAAGCTCTGGGAGATCGCCTGTCGCACGGGCGCGTCGTCGGCAAGCGTGCGCACGAAGCCGACGGCCTCGTCGAGCAGCCCGACGTCGGCATCGCGGAAGCGGTAGATGGACTGCTTGCGGTCGCCGACGAGGAACAGCGACGGCGGCAGCGGCCCCTCGTGGCCGAGGCCGAGGCCGGCGCCCCACGCCTCGACGAGCGAGGCCACCAACTGCCACTGCAGCCGGCTGGTGTCCTGGAACTCGTCGACGAGCACGTGCTGGTACCGCGCCTCGAGCCTGAAGCGGCTGCGCGAGAACTCGTCCATGTTGGCGAGCAGTTGCACGGCACGCTGCAGCACCTCGGAGAAGTCAAGGGCGTCGTGCAGCAGCAACGTCTCGAGGTAGCGCCGGTACGCCAGCCGGAAGACGCGCCTGATGCCGCGGGCCAGCAGCACGTTCAGCGAGGCCTCGAAGCCGCGCCGGGCCGCGATGACGGCGTCGGCCACGTGCGGCAGCGCCTCGCGGTGCCGGTTCCAATCGCCCACCGACGCGAAGGCCGCCTTGACGGCCGCCGGCTTCTTGCGGGCGTCGCCCTCTCGCGTCAGCAGCCAGCGGGCGAGGCCGTCGAGCGCCGCGCGCACCTCGGCGGCGGTCATCGGCACGGCCACCGGGTCGGCGAGCAGGCGATCGAGGTCGAGGCGACACAGCGTCCAGAGCGGCACGTCGCCAGGGCCGCTGGCGATCCAGGCGGTGATCCCGCCGGGGATGGCGCCGAGGCGCAGGCGCAGATCCTGGCGGGCGCGCTCGGCCGAGGCCGCCTCCGAGCGCACCTGCCGCACCTGCGTCCGCAGGTACTGCCGCAAGGCGGCGGGCGCGACGAACCGTCGCTCGAGCAGGGCGCGCAGGCCCTCGAACAATCGCGGCAGCGTCAGCTGCGCCAGCACCAGCCGGATGCCCTCGTCGAACGGCGCGCGATCGCGGCACTCGCGCAGCGTGCGATCGAGCGACATCTCGACGAGCCGCGCCACCTCGGTCTCGTCGGCCAGCGTGAAGCCGGGGTCGAGCCCTGCCTCCAGCGGGAACTCGCGCAGCAGCGCGAAGCAGAACGCGTCGATTGTCGAGACCGCGATCTCGTCGGCGCGATCGCGCAGTCCCTGCCACACCTCCGGATAGCGCGCCTGCAGGTCGGTGACGATGCGCTCCCGCATCTCGGCGGCGGCCTTGCGCGTGAACGTGATGGCGAGCACGTGTCGCGGGTCGACGCCGGCCGCCAGCAGCGCGAGGTACCGGTCGACGAGCACGCGCGTCTTGCCGGTGCCGGCCGACGCCTCGAGCACGACGTGATGCCGCGGGTCGGTGGCGTAGGCGCGCGCGGCCTGGTCGACGGGGAGGACGACGGACTCACTCATCGCCCACGTAGTCCTTCCGGCACACGCCGGCGTAGTCGCAGAACTGGCAGCGGAACGGGCTGTGCGGGCGCACGGGGAACTCGCCACGCTCGATCTGCTCGACCGCCTCGACCAACTGCCGTGCCTGATCGTCGGCGTCCCTGGCCGACCCCACCGACTCCACCCATGGCACGCCCTCGCGGAACGCCACGAAGCCGCTCGGGGCGATGGCCAGGACGCGTCCGGCATCACGCTCCTGCTGCACCACCGCATGCGCGTACACGCCCGGCTGGAGTGGGCGCGTCGGCTTGCGGCCCGACTTGTAGTCGATGACCCGCACCCGGCCGTCGCGCGTCCAGTCCACCCGGTCGACGCGGCCGCGCAGGTGCACCTCCCGCTCGCCCTCAGGCCCCGGCAGGACGACACGGCGGTCGATCGGGTGCTCGAGCGCCCGACGGGTCACGTCGCCGAACGACTCGGCCTCGGTGCGGAGCATCTTCTCGATCACCCCGGTCGCGACGGCCGAGCCGAACAATCGCGTCCGCTCGATGGCCCGGTCTGCTGGCGCCAGGCTGCGCAGCGCCCGCTCGGCCACCTCCGCGAACACCGCCCGCGCCTCGGGCAGGTCCTCCGGGCGGATCGCCACGTGCCCGCGCCGCTCCCAGGCCGTGATGCAGTCGTGCAGCACCTCGTGCAGCAGGACGCCCGCGTCGCGTGCCGGCAGTCCCGGCTCGTCGTCGGCTTCCTCGGTGAGGCCGAGGACTCGACCGGCGAAGTACTGGAACGGGCACTGCAGGTACGTCTCGACCGCCGTGACGCCGTACCGGTCCCCGGGCGTCCCCGCGGTGCGTCCGGGCTCCGGACGCGGTGGACGCGCCAGTCGCCAGCGCGCCCACGCCTGCGCCGCCTCGTCGAGCACGCCGGCACCCGGAACGGCCGGGACACCGAGCAGCGCGTCCTCGCGGCTCACGGGAAGGGTGCGCTCGTCGGCCGGCACCGGCTCGAGGCGCTCGAGGCCGATGGCCTGCAGTTCGTCGAGCAGCGACGACGGCCGGACGACCGCGTCCTGGTCCAGTTCGGGGACGGAGACGCCGACGGCCTCGGTCGGCAGCGACAGCAGATCGGCGAACCGGGCGCGCAGCGCGGCGGTGCGCGTGCGCTCCTCGGCCCACCCGAGGCGCTCCAGCATGAACGCCGGATAGAAGATCTCCCGGGCCGTCGGCTCGGGCCACTCGCCCTCGAGCAGGCCGACCACGCGCACGTGCGCGAAGAGTCCGTACGGGGCCGCATCGGCGTCGACCAGGTGCACGCCGGCGTCGGCACGCGGCAGCGCGAAGGTGCGCTCCTCGATCCACCGCCGCACCAGGATGCAGGTGTCGCGCGCCGGTACCGGCGTGGCATCGTGGGCTGCCAGCGCCTGCTCCAGTTCCGACAGCAGCAGGTCGACGGCGGCGCGCGTGCGGCGGGTCCGGCTGGCCTCCGGATCGTCGTCGGTCGGGATGCGCTCGCACGCCGCCCACGCCTCCCGCAGTGCACGGACGTGATCGGCGCCGGGGGCGACGCCCTGCAGCGGGACGAGCCGGGCGAGCCACGGCCGAATCGCGACCGCCACGGCTCGTCCCGCGCGCTCCTGTCGCCACTGCGCGGCGTGACGGCTCGTGCCGTCGGCGCCGTCGGGCGGCGTCGGCGACGGCGGCCTGGCGATCAGCGCATCGAGGTGGCCGAGGGTGCCGAGGAACCGTCCCTGCGCGAGCCAGGCGTCGAGGGCCGCGATGCCCGGACCATCCACCGCCACGCCGTCCTCCCGCGTGATCCGCACGTGGGGCGACCGCAGGAGCGTCACGATGCTGGCCCGCGTCAGGCCCGAGAGCGCGGCGTCCATGAGGAGGTCGAGACCGGCCGCCCAGGGCTCGGCGGCCAGCGGCAGCGTGCCCGACGACTGGTACGGGATGCCCGCGGCGCGGAGCAACTGCTGCGCCGCGTACAGGTACGGCAGCGGCCGGCGATAGACCAGCGCGCTGGCGTGCGGCGGCATCGGCTGGCGGGCCTTCACCCGCCTCGCGTAGGCGATCACTTCCTCGTCGCGATCGCGGCAGGCCAGCCAGCGCCGATCGGGCGTCCCGACCTCGAGCCGCGTCGACGGCGGGCGCTGCGGGCCCACCCGCACGTCGATCGCGCCGGGCCAGCGGCCGCGCAACCGCGCGAACAAGGGCGTCGCCATGCGTCGTGTCGCCACCACGTCGAGGCGGGCGATTCCCGGCGCCGCCGAGAGCAGGTCGAGGTCGCCTGGCCACAGGCCGCCCGCGTCGGCGTGATGGTCGGCCACGCTGAGGATCACGTGACGCGGGCACCACCGGAGCGGCGAGGCCGACAGCGTCGCGCGCAAGGCATGCTCGTCGAGGCCAGCGAGCGCCCCGACGCGCTCGCCGAAGATCCGGAACGCCTCGTGGAGGAAGAGGGTCTGCCGCAGCAGCCGCTCGGCGCCACGATCGGTGGTGGCCTCGTCACCGAGGCGCGCGGCCGCGTCCTCGAGCCACGCCGTGGGGACGTGGCCGAGCCGACTCACGTGATCGAAGAAGCGCACCATCTCGGCGATGAGGCCGGGCCGCAGCAGGAACGGCGGGGCGTGCCGGCGCGCCGCCTGCCGGGCGCTCGCGCCCATCAGCACCTCACGGGTGACGGCGGGCAGGCGAGGACGCTCCAGCCGTGCGGCCAGGTGGAAGGTCGCGTAGAGATCGTCGCGCGTCAGCATGCGGGGCAGCAGCAGCGCGGCCCGCGGGCCCGCGGCGACCTCGTGCCCGAGGGCACGCTGCAGCGCCGCCGGCGTCTGCCATTCCTCGACCAGCAGCCGTTGCTCCAGCGTGCGGCGCCATTGCTCGGCCGCGGCGCGCGACGGCACGACCACGACAGGTGCCTCGACCGGCTCCCCGTCGCCGACTTGCGCCGGCGGAAGGCACAGCACCAGCAGCGCCCGCTGCCAGGCGTCGAGGTCGTCAGCCTGGATGAGACGGATCTGGACCGGCATCCTCAGAGCCCGGTGACCGGAAGCGCTGGAGGACGGGCGAGGGCGGGCACGTCGGCCCGCAGTTGCTGCAGCAACAGCAGCGCGCCCGCCGCTGCCGCCGATGCTTCCCACGCCTGCTGCAGGTCGCCGCTCCTGATGGCCGCCCGGCGCACCTGCAACGCGCGCGCCGCGAGCTGTTGCGCAGACGTCCAGATGCCGTGAACGGCGCGTGCTTCGTCGGGGACCAGCGCGAGGCCGGCGTCGACCTTCGCGCGGGCGAGATGTGCCTCGGCCGCGAGCAATCCCTCGGGTCCCGGCCCGCTCAGGGCCTTGATCTCCTCGAGCGCTCGCACCAGCACCGACGAGGCGCCGAGCTGTCGGGTCACCGTCGCCGCGTACGCCTCCAGTTCCGGACGACGCTCCTGCCACCGCTCGAGCAACAGCCGGTGCCGGCGCGCCGTCTCGAGCCGCGCGTCGAGCGTCGCCAGCAGCGATGCCACTTCGGCGGGCCGACGATGATCGAGCCGCGCGTCGCGTGCGAGCACGTCTGCGCGGATGCTCATGAGGCCGCGCACGTCGGCGGCTGCCAGCAGCCGGGCCGACCTGTCGAGCATCCACGTCCGCAGGTCTGCATACTTGCGGGTGACGCGTCCCTCGTCCTTGATCTGACGGCGCACCTGCCGGCGGGTTGCCGAGGCCCAGCGTCGGTCGGCGGTGGGTGCCACGGCCAGCAGCGCCTCGGCCGACTGCAGCAACAACAGCCGCTCGGCCGGGTCGCTGACCTTGGGTGCGAGGCCGAGCGCCTGCGACACCACGTCCTGCAGGGTCGGCGGCGGCAGCAACGGCACCGCCGGCGCGGCGGGCGCCGGTGCGCCCGTCGTGAGCGCCAGCGAGAAGGCCTTCTGTCCCGCCGCCGCGCGCATCCCGTTGAGGAGATCGTCGACGACCGACAGCGTTTGTGCCACGTCGTCGGCGCGATAGCCGTGATGGGCCGCGGGCCACTGCGCAAGACGCATCCGCGCGGCCTCGAGGCGGCGGATGCGTTCGAGGGGATCGGGCAGGAGCGCGACGTCGCGCAACGTCGCGGCCACTTCCTCGGTGAACGCCGCGTAGGCACGCTCGCCGCCGGCCTGCTCGAACTGCGCGCGGCGCATCGCCTCGCGGTACGCGTCGGTGCGGGTCCAGTCGACCCGCGAGGCCGGCAGCGTCACGGTGCGGGCCTCAGGCCATGCGCCATCGACCGGCACGCCGGTCGGCACCTGCAGCAGGACCACGTCGTCGACGCGGGTGTACTCGCCGACCGTCGTGAGGACGTGGCCATCGGCCAGGAAGATGCGGAACCAGGGGGACACCGGCGACGTCTGTGCCACCGACTGCGCGCCCGCGACGGCGGCCGACGCCCACAGGGCCAGCATCAGGCCCGCCATCCGCCGCCGTGTGAGCGCCCGCACGATCCTGCGATCTTCGCTGCTTCGAGGGGCGCGTGTCGAGCGCGGCCGCAGGGCCGCCGGAAACGCCCTCCGCGGCGCCGGATCGCCCCTGTGGAAAACCTGCGGACGGACGGTGGATTTCGTGTGCACGGCGGTGCAGGGACGGCTGCAAGCCGCTGCGTTCACGCACCTTGGCCGGTCACACACGCCGTGTGCACGGCGTTTCGCAGGCCTCTTCGCTTGCGTGGGTCCGGCAGTTCTCTACAATGACCGTCGCTTCCGGAATACCCGGGGGCTCCACAGCAGTCCGAGCACCGAAACGATCGTGGGTTGACGCGTGCACCGAATCGAGCAACACATCAACGGCCGGCTGTACTACATCGAGCTGTCGCAAGTGCAGCGCCAGCGCTGGCGCGCGCACGTGGTCACGGCGCAGGGCGCCCCGACGGCGCTCATGCCGTTCTACGACGACACCGCCGACGCCGCCGCGCAGCGCCTGTCGGAGTGGCTGTCACGGCTTCACCGACCGAGCGCCGCGCATGCGTGACGCGGTCCTGACCGCGGCACTGGTCCTGGCGGCCCTTCCGTGGGTCGCCGGGGCGCAGGCCCTCCCCACCCCTTCGCCCGCCCAGCCCGTCGCCACCGCACGTCCGGCGGAGCCGGCGCGCGCGCTGCCGCGCGTGCGGCTGGTCGCCACGGGCGGCACGATCAGCAACCGCCGCGGCGGACGCCTCACCGCCGAGGAGCTCGTCGCCTCCGTGCCGGCGCTGGCCGAGCACGCGTCGCTGCAGGCCGAGCAGTTTGCCAACACCGGCAGTTCGCAGCTGACGCTCGAGCAGTGGCTCGCGATCTCGCGTCGCCTCAACGCCCTGTTCCGCGACGAGCCGGACCTGGCCGGCATCGTCGTCACCAGCGGCACGGACACACTCGAGGAACTCGCCTATTTCCTGCACCTCACGGTGCGTGACCGGCGGCCCGTGGTCGTGACGGGCTCGATGCGCAACCCGAGCCAGGTGGGATACGAGGGGCAGGCCAACCTGCTGGCCGCCGTGCGCGTCGCGGCCGATCCGGCGGCGGCCGGGCGCGGCGTGCTGGTGGTGCTGAACGACGAGATCAACGGCGCGCGCGACGTCACCAAGACCGACGCGCTCCGCCTGCACACGTTCGCCTCGCGCGGCTTCGGCAGCCTCGGCGTCGTCGATGGCGACCGCGTCGTGTTCCGCCGCAGCGCCGAGGGACGGCACACCGCCGCGAGCGAGTTCGACGTGATGACGCTGGCCACGTTGCCGCGCGTCGACGTGTTCCTGGTCTACCAGGGGGCGCCCGGCGATCTGATCAGGGCGGCCGTGGATCTCGGGGCGCGCGGCCTGGTGCTGGCCACCGCCGGTGCCGGCGCGATCTCCGGGACACAGAACGAGGGGATCACGTACGCCCGCGACAAGGGCGTGCCGATCGTCGCCACGACCCGCACCGGCAGCGGCCGCATCGCGGTGACCCGCGAGCCGGTCACCGCCACCGTGGCGGCCCCGCCGCGCCTCGCCGGCGGCGACCTCTCGCCGGTCAAGGCCCGCATCCTGCTGATGCTGGCGCTGACCAGGACCAGCGACCCGGCCGATCTTCAACGCATCTTCAACGAATACTGAGCGCGCCCCGAGCGGCGTTCCTTCCCTGACGTGGCCCCTGACCGTCGGCCAGGGCCGACGTCAACGTCCTTCCCTGCCCCGCGGGCAGCCTCTCGGTCGAACGTCGGTCGTCAGGCGTCGAGCGTGACTCATCACTTCCGCACGCCGACCAGGACGACGATCGGCACCACGACGGCGGCCATCACGCCGGCCCACATGTGCATCGGGATGGTGAGGTGCGTGAAGCCCGGGGGCGTCGGCGTGCCGTCGGGCATCACCGGCACGAACGTCGCCACGCACGAGACCGCGGCGGTCAGCAGGCTGCCCAGGACGTAGAGGGGCGTGGCGATGGTGAGCCCGCGCGACAGGAGCAGGTACACGCCTGCCGCGAGCAGCACCGACAGCACGGAAGCCAGCGCCACCGACGTGGGGTCGATGAGCGCTGGCACGGGCTGGCCGGTATACGAGGGGGCGGCCGAGCGCCAGGCGAGGTTGCCGGCCGCGGCGAGCGCCGCGGCCAGCATCCCCCCGAGGACGTAGCGCCAGGCCGGAGCTGCGGCGGCACGCGTCGGACGCATGCCGCCGGACTCCACGGGCGACCGCTCCGTCACGGAAGCGGCGTGCCCAGGGCGTTGGTGCCGACCTGGAACGTCACGCCGTTCACGTTGCGGTACATCGCCCGCTCCACGACCAGCGGCAGGGCGCCCGTCTCCGACTCGATCAGCACGCCGGCCTGCAAGTCGGCCGGCAGGCCCGCCGCCTGGAGCAGCTCGCCGAGGAAGAACGTGGTGCGCGACTGCGCGGCGAGCGTCCGGCCGCTGATCACGCCGGTCTGGCCGTTGGGGCCGAGCAGGCGGATGCGGATCGAGCCCGCCGTCGTGCCGGTGTTGGCCACCAGGATGTAGGTGTTCCACCCCAGCGCGCCGCCGTTCTCGCCCTCGGCCACCACCCAGCGGCTCGACGTGCGCGTCGATCCCGGCGAGTTGTGCGCCTCGTACCAGGTGTTCGAGCTGCCCGGCCACCACATGGCGCGCTCGACGATGAGCGGCACGCCGTTGAGGGAGCGGATGCGTACCGACACGTCGGTGTTGCCGGTGCGGAACGGACGGCTGCCCGGCGTGATCTCCTCCTCGTCCACCCAGATGTTGAAGCGCGAGTTGGGCGCGACGGTGTACTGCTTCGAGTAGATGGTGCCGGGCACCAGCGAGGTTCCCTGGCTGCCGCCCACCACGAAGTCGGCCTGCACCAGCGCGGCGTTGCCGGTGGTGTTGCCGATCAGCACGAACTCGTCGAAGAAGTCGCCGGCGTTGCCTTCGGCGAGGAACCACTCGGTCGAGAGCTCGTTGACGCCCGCGCTCTCGTGGCCGGCCTTGAACAGCGGGTTCGAGCCGCGGTACATGGCGCGCTCCGCGATGATGTCGGCGCCGGCCGTGACGGTGAACTCGGCCGAGAGCTCGGCGTTGGCCAGCGGCGTCGCGCCGTTGATGTTCTCGACGTTGGCCCACACGTTGAAGCGGCTGTTGGCCGGCAGCGTGTAGGTCTTGCTGTACACGGCCCCGGTGCCGAGCAGGAACCGGCCCTCGACGGTCACCGGCGCCGACGACGGGTTCTGCAGCAGGTAGAACAGGTTGAACCCGCCGATGGTCGCTCCCTCGGCGAAGTACCACTTGCGCGAGGCGCTGACCACGCCGGTCTCGGCGTGCCCCGAGTACGTGCTCTTGTCCCACGTCATGGTGCGGTCGACGCCCACCGGCGCAGTCGCCTTCACGGTGGTCGAGAACTCGTACGAGACGTCGGGGCCGTTCTCGGCGATGCCGGGCTGCTCGTCGAGCAGGATGGTCTTGCGCTCGTAGGGCGCCAGCGTGAACGGCGTGGGCGGCACCGCGACGCCCGACGGCAGCTGGTAGGTCAGCTGGCCGCTGACCTGCTCGCCGCTCGGGTTGGCCACCGCGATGCGCGTGTCGAAGTTGAGGCCGGCCGTCTTGGTCGCGCCTTCCGCGAAGTAGCGCGTGAAGGTGCCGAGCACCGGGTCGGTGCCGTCGTTGCTCTCCTGCTCGTTGGTCTTGCCGTCGCCGTCGGGGTCGGCATAGGGCGAGCCGTTGTTGGTGCACGGGTCGAGCCCGTGCTGCTGCGCGAACGCGAGGTAGGCGGCCGGAATGTAGTCGCACTCGCCGTTGCCGAAGACGCCGGCGCGCACGAACGCATCGACGATGTAGTTCGTGTCGCTGGCCACGAGGTTCGAGAAGCCCGACTGGTAGACGATGGCGCGGGCGTTGCCGCTGATCTCGGGGTTCTCCGTGTCGAGACCGGTGCCGCCGGCGCCCTGCGTGTTGGCGCCGGCCACGCTGATGCGCACCGCCGTCCCGAAGGCCGTCGGGGGAGGCACCAGGATGGCGGTGCCACCGACGCCGGTCGTCACGCCGGCCGCGGCGCCGAGAATCTGGCGGGCATAGACGTCGGCGGCGCTGTTGGTGTCGTCACCCACGAGATCGGTGGCGTAGGAGCGGAACGCGAGGAACCGCCCGTACATGCTCAGGCTCGGGTCGTATGCGCCGCCATTGCCGGCCGCGCCCTCGGTCGGGCCGCTCAGCGGGCCACGCAGGCCCGTGCCGTCGGCCTTGACCACGTACACGTTGGAGGCGACGCTGGTCCCTTCCGACTGCTGCGACGCGGAGGCCAGGAACGCGACGCTGGTGCCGTCGGCCGACACGAACGGGTCGCGCATGAACACGCCCGCGGTGCCGTCGAGGCCGGCGCTCACGCGCGTGGTGGTGGCCGCGGTCAGGTTGCGCACGAACACGTCGGCGCGGGCGTTGGTGTCGGTGCTGCCGTCGGTGGCGAGGTTGGTGGCGCCCGAGACGAACGTCACGATGTTGCCGTCGCCGGAGATGGTCGGCGCGGTGGCGCCGGCATTGCCGCCGGCGGCGCCGCGGCTGACCAGCACCTGTGCGCCGGTGAGCCGATCCCACCGGTACACGTCGGGCGCGCTGTTGGTGTCGGCGGCGTCGAAAGCGGCATTGGTGAGGAAGGCCACGTAGCGGCCGCTGGCGCTGATGCGCGGCTGGGCGGCGAAGACGGGGCCACCGCCGGGCGTGGCGGTGCTGATGAGCGTCGTCGTGCCGTTGTAGCGGTCGTAGAGGAACGCCGCGCCGCGGTTGTAGGCCACGAAGCGGCCGTCATGGCTGATGGTCACCCAGTCGGCGTCGTAGCCCTCGAAGCCCGGCGACACGGGCAGGCGCTCGGTGCTGCCGGTCGTGCGGTTGCGCACGAAGACGTCGATCCGGCCATTGCTGTCGCCCGACGCCAGTTGGGTGGTCGACGACAGGAACGCGACGATCGTGCCGTCGTAACTCGGCGCCGGCCGCGAGCTGTCGCCCGAGTACGATTCGGGCAGCCCGGAGGCCGGGAAGGTGTGGCGGACGATCGTCGCGCCGCCGTCGGAGGTGAAGACGTCGGTGTCGCCGTTGACGTCGCCGGCGACCAGGAGCGGCTCGTCGGACGAGAAGGCGACCCTGCCGGTGTCAGCGACGTCGGGGCTGGTCGAGTCCTGCGTGGTGGCGCCCGTGCCCACCGAGATCCGGGTGAGGCCGCCCACCGTGACCGGCGAGCCCGCCGACAGCGTGGCGCGGAACACGTCGAACAGGTTGTCGAAGGTGCCGTCGATGGTGGTGGCCTGCGACGTGAACGCCACGTAGAGGCCGTTGGGGCTGATCTCGGGATCGACGCTCCCGCCGTTGCCGGCGGCGCCGCTCGCGGTGCGCGACACGAGCACCGTCGTCCCGGCCGTGCGGTCGCGCACGTAGACGTCGCTCAGCCCGTTGGTGTCGGCCGTCACGGCGGCCGCCAGCGTCTCGAAGACGACGCGATCGCCGGCGGCGTTGATCGAGGGATGCGTCGAGGCGGCGTTCAGCTGCCCGTTGTTGGCCGATCGGCTGACCCGCTCGGTGGTCGGCGATCCGCTCGTCGGGTTGTTGCGCACGAAGATGTCCGCGACGCCGTTGTTGTCGCCCGACACCAGCCCGACGCTTGACGAGGCGAATGCCACGGTGCCGTTGTCGGCCACGCTGGGTCGCGCGTCGCCCGTGCCCGGCGTCCCGGAGACGCCGCTGGCGCGCGAGACGAGGTAGGTGTTGCCATTGACCAGGTCACGCAGGTAGACCTGCGCGAGGCCCAGGGTGCCGCCGTCCCACGCGGCCTCGCTGAGGAAGGCGACCCACTGGCCGTTGGGGCTGATGGCCGCCGCGTAGCTGTCGGCGCCGGACGTGCTCTCGGCCTCGGCCGATGACAGCGACACGCGCGAGACGACCCCGGTGTTGCGATCGAGCAGGAAGACGTCGCTGGCGGAGTTGGTGTCGCCGGCCACGAGGTTGCTGGCGCAGGAGTCGAAGACCACGAACTGGCCGGAGGCCGACACGGACGGCCGCACCGATGCGCAGTTGGGCTGGACGCCGCCCGGCCCGGTGATGCGGGTGATCGTGCCGTTGGTGGCGACGAAGATGTCACTGGCGTAGTTGGTGTCGTTGGGCACCAGCGTGCTCAACGGGCTCTCGAACGCCCCCAACGTGCCGTCCGCGCTGATGCTGGGACGTGGCGTGTACTTGCCGCCGGTGGCCTGCGCGCCCGAGGCCGACAGGCTCACCCTTTCGGTGGTTTGCCCCCATACCGGCGCACCGGTCACTGCCAGGGCCACCACCATGAGGCCGCCCCACCCTGCTCGCCTGCTCTGCATGCTTCCCCCTCCCCGAACGACGCCGGACGCGTCGCCCGGACTCACTGTGCCGACCGTCGGCGCGAGCCCGGCGCTTGCAATCGCCGGGCCGTTCCGTCGGTCGGCTCACGACCACCGGCCGGCGGCAGCTCAAGCCCGGCTCGGCCGTGGCCGATTCTCACCAGAGACTCGACCCGGATGCCGTCCCGTCCCATCACCCTCGAACTCGCCAACGGCGCCTCATCGGCGACCTCGGACCATCGCCTGGCCCTGCAAGGCGTGGTCGAGGATCTGGTCGCCCTGCTCGAAGCGCAGTTCCCCATCGCCCCGGAATTCCCGTCCGACAGCCTGAAGACCCGACTCAACCAGGCCCGGGACCGCCTGCGCGCCGCCGAACAGGCCGACGAGGTCGCCAACGCGGGTCTCCGGCTGGTGGGAGATGCCTCGCAGGCGTATGCCCGGCTCAGCGGCCACGCCTCGGCACGGGAGGCCGAGTTCACCGGCGTCATCCGGCTGCTGCGAGAACTTGTCGACGGCCTGCGTGGCGACGCGATGGCGTTCCGCAACGACCTCATGCGCAGCAGTGAGCGGGTGGCCGATCTCACCCAGATCGAGGACATCCGGACGCTTCGGCGCGCCCTCAACCGCGAGGTGGACCAGTTGCGGCAGTGCGTGGCGCAGGGGGAACGCCAGGAAGCGTCGCGCATGGCCCGGGTGGCCGGCGACCTGAAGAAGGTCGATCAGACCATCGTGCAGAGCGTCGCCGCCGAGACCCGGCCCGGGGGCCTGTTGCCCCGTCCGGCCCTGCTTTCGGACCTCGCCAGCGCCGATCACGCGTCTGCGTCCCTGGTCGTCTGCCGGATCGACGAGCCGCAGGCGATTGTCGACGGGCACGGGGCCCAGGTGCTGGAGCGGGTGATCATCGCGCTGGCGCAACTGCTGAAGGACAGCTTCGGCAGCCAGACCAGAGTGTACCGGAGCAGTACGCACTGTGTCGCAATCTTCCTCCCGGGAGCCCTCCCGAAGCAGGTGGGGTCGCAGGTCCGGAAGGTGCAGGCGCGGGTCGCTCCCGAGTACGAGTACGAGCGCAACGGCGTGACGCGGCGCGTCGTCTTCACGTTCAGCAGCGTGGTCACCCACAGCCCTGGCCGGACCGACCGCGACGCCACCGACGCCCTGATGCGGGCCGAACAGCAGGCCGAGGCGCTCGAGGGCCTGTCGCAGCTGCAGGCCGAGTCGAGCGGGCTCGGTCGCCTGGTGGGTTGGCTTTCGTCGGCGGGATAGGGTATACTCCGCTGTCTTTGCGTGGGCCTGTAGCGCAGCTGGGAGCGCGCCTGAATGGCATTCAGGAGGTCACCGGTTCGATCCCGGTCAGGTCCACCAACCTTTCATCTCCCCCCTCAATCGGCTGCAAGTAGTTGAACGCCCGTGTAGTTACGGCGGTTCCAACGAAGTCGCGGCCGTCGAACGTCATTCCCTCGGGAAAGAACAGCTGTTGGAACCGCTGGCGCTGGTCCAGTGAGGCCTGCACCCACAGGTCTGCGGCGCGGGGCAGCACCCGCTCGGCAAACGCCAGGATCCCTTCCACGTCGAGCTCTTCGAGCTCCGTGGCGTGCCTGTCGATGCGGAGCAGCGTGAGCTCCTCGCGCAGCTTCTCGGCGTGCCGGTCGTAGACGTCGATATCGATCGAGCGCTCGAACAGGAACGCCTCGTCCAGACGGTCGAGCTTCTTCTGGATGGCTTCGGCCTGGCGTGCGGCGCGCGCGAGGTCGGCGCGGGCAGACTCCTTGCGCGCCTTCCAGATCTGGAGGACCGACTCCTTCAGCAGCCGCATGTAGCCGGCGGTCGGCTGCAGCCGGGCCAGCTCCTTCTCGAACAAGGATTCGAGCCTGGCCTTGGTCACGTTGACGCCGCGACAGCCCGGACGGCAGTGATAGTAGGCGTAGTAGCTGCTTCGCCCCTTCGACCAACTGCCGGTGAGGCCGCGGCCGCAGGACTCGCACCGCACGAAGCCACGCAGCGGGAAATCCGGGTGTCCCTGTAGTTGGGGCGCCAGGCTGGGTGTGCGGCCCGACAGCACGGCCTGAACGCGATAGAAGGTGTCCTCACTGACGAGCGGCTCGAAGTCTCCACGCTTGCCGCGGACCCCGTACTCGGCGACGTCCACGACGCCGGCGTAGAGCTGATTGCGCAGCAGCATCCCGATCGCCTGCGAGCTGAGAGGCTGGCCGCGCCGGTTGCGCAGTCCCCAGGCCGTCACCTGCTGCAGCAACTGCTGCTTCGTGAACCGTCCGGTGGCGTACTCCTCGAAGGCCCGTCGCACGAGCGGCGCGCGTTCGGGATCTGGCATCAGGCTCTTGCCCAACGCGCGCGGCGCATTCATGTAGCCGATCGGCGCCAGGAACACCCAGCGTCCGAGTTCGAGCGCCGCCTTCATGCCGGCCCGTGTGCGGTCCGAGCGCACGTCGTTGTCGAACTGCGCGAACGCCGCCAGCACGCCTTCCATCAACTTGCCGGTGGACGTGTCGTCGATCGGCTCCGTCGCGGACCGCAAACGAAATGCCGAGCGATTTCAGGAGCGAGCGCAACGCGAAATGGTCGTACTTGTCGCGCGCGAATCGCGTCAGGTTGAAGACGACCACGAAGTGCACGCGGCCCTTGTTCGTGCGGCAGAACGTGAGCAGTCGCTGCAGTTCGGTGCGGTCCGCAGTCTTGGCGCTCTCGCCCTCTTCCTTGAAGCGCTCGAGAACGTCGAGGCCTTCGCGGCGGCAGTACTCCTCACAGGCCCGGAGCTGGGTCGGCAGGCTCAGGTTCTCCGTCTGCTCCTTCGTGCTGACGCGGATGTAGATGACGGCGCCGGCCATGGCTGGCAGCGTAGTCCCGTCGCCGAGCGCGTTCAAGGCGTTTGTGGTCGGGCGCATCGGTTCACTCGGCCTTGGGCACGCCGGTGCAGGAACACCTCCAGCAGTGCGTGGGCGAGCACATGCGCGTGGCGGCGCAGCTCCTCGACCTCGGCGTCGGTCAGGTCGGTGGCCTCGTCGCCCAGCAGTTGACGGCAACGCAGAATCGGCAGCACGTCTCGCGCGCCTTGCGGTTCGACCATGTCGTCCATGGCGGCGTCCTGTCCTGACACGACCCGCGCCAGGCATGAGCACGGGACCGGTCTCGGACCATCACGCAGTTGCCGGTCTCCGGCTCGTTCGAGGGTCCCGTCAAGGCCGAAGCCGCGCCGGCGGCGCGGGCCGAGCGCCAGCGAGGCGCCTTGACGGGCACGAGAACGGGCCGACCATCGAGCGCGTGATGGTCCTGCTCGTCGAACTGTTCTGGCTGGCGCCACTGGGGCGCTTGCGGCGGGAGCGCCCGGGCCATCGCGGCGCGGGCGGTGGCGACCACTCAGGTCGACCAGAGGTGAGACCGATGGCTCCCGGGGGAGATGACCGCCGGGTGGGTGGCGCCGTGCGGCACGCTCCACGAACGCAGCGCCGGTGAGGCGGTGCGCGACGACACTGCTCTGCACGGGTTCGGGCATGCAGCGCCGTACTGGTCTCTGCTTACCTGAACTCGCGTTCGCGGCGGAAGCTTACAAAGGGCCCGTGATGCGGCGCTCTGCTTCCCGTCTGGAGGTGCCACCAGCTGGGTCAGGCAGCTGCACCTGCAGCGGGGCGTGAACGACCCCGTCGGGGCGGGGTGCGGGACCGGGTCCCGCACTCTTTGAGGGGGTCGTTCACGCCCCTACCTCTCCTCTGTGTCGTGGATGCTTGTCTCGAGATCGGCGGCACAGAGCGCCGCCTCCGGGTCCGGGGCCACCGTGCGCAACCCGTTGCGTCATGGGCCTTTGCAGGCCGACGCTGCGCCGATCGCCAGCGTGCGAGCCGTAGTCGGGAGGGCACGGACCGATGGGTCGCCATGGGGCCAATAGCCCCCCGGAGCGTTAGCTCCCCCGGTGGCTCCCCTTGGCCCGCGACATCACCGTTCCATCACGCCGTGCCGACCAGGGTAGAGAGGTGCAGGTAGGGGCGCGTCAGCACCTCGCATTCGATGCGGCCGGTGCCGCGCTCCATCGCGTCCGCGAGGATGGGAGAGACCGCGCTGTCGATGACGTAGTCGCCCCACGACTGGTAGAGCGCGCGGAACCTGGGAGACGCGAAGGCCCGCGATGCCCTGGCCCAACGTTCGCTCTCCTCGGTGGACGGGTCAAAACCGGCCATTTCGTGGACGTCCAAAACCGGCCATTCCCGCCGGGCGTCGAGACGGTCTGAGTTCTACTGCGCGGCTGCCTCCGGACGCAAGTCGGTGTGCACCTTGGTTCGCCAGCTGCGGGGGCCGCACTTGAGCACGTGGGCGTGGTGCAGCAGGCGATCGAGCAGCGCCGTGACGGCGGCGGTGTCGCCGAGCAGCTTGCCCCAGTCATCGACCGGCCGATTGGACGTCAGCAGCGTCGAGGCGCGTTCGTAGCGCCGCATGATCACCTCGAGCAGGTCCTCGGCGGCCGTGTGCGGTAGCTTGCGCATGCCGAGGTCGTCGATGATCAGCAGCGGCACGGTGGTCAGCTCCAGCATCAGCGCTTTGCGCGTCCCTTCCACGCTGGCCTCGGTGATCTCCTCGAGCAGGATGTGCGCTTCGCGATACAGCACGCGATAGCCCTGCAGGATGGCCGCACGCCCGATGGCCTGCGCGAGATGGCTCTTGCCGGTGCCGGGCGGGCCGAGGAGCAGCACGTCTTCTCGCTGCGCCACGAAGCGCGCGGTGGCGAGCTCGTGGATCAGCGCCTGCGGCATCTTCCGGTTGAAGCCAAAGTCAAAGGTGTCGAGGGTCCGCTCGGCATCACGAAAGCCGGCCTGCTGCAGCCGGCGTGCGAGGAGCCGGTCCTGGCGGCGCAGCAGCTCGTCGCCGACCAGCGCCGAGAGCAGATCGATCGGGGCCTGGCGTTCCTGCTGCGCCTGGCGCAGGCGGGCCTCGAGGACATCGGCCATCCCGGAGAGGCGCAGCTTGCGCAGGGCGGCATCGAGTTCGGGCAGCGTCATGTGGGATCTCCTGTGGTGCGATCGATCAGATCGCGATAGACGGTCAGTTGACGGATCAGCGGGTCGACCTGCCGCAGCGTGAGCGGCGGCCGTCGCTCCAGGTAGCGGCGGAGGAAGCGGTAATTGAGGACGCGCAGCTCGAGCGCCGCCTTGGCCGCGTCCTCGAGGGCGATCGGGCCGTAGCGCTTCGCGAGGGCGAGCGCGCCGAGGATGCGGCGTGTGCCGGCCGCGCCGTCGTGCGTGTGGATGTGCGTGCACAGCGTGTGCAGCGCGGGACCGATCCGGCGGGCGCGCGCCAGGAGCGCGAGCGTCGTCGCCGGCGTCTTGGCGGGCCGGTCCGCCTCCGCGATGCGGTGATGCCCCCGCGGCCCACGCACATGCTCGCGCAGCAGTTGGCCGTCGAGCGTGAGCAGGCGCACGACCCCATCGGTCCACTGCACCTGGACACGCTGGCCGATCCAGCCGGGCGGCGCCGAGTAGTAGGCGGCCTCGACCTCGACGCAGCCATCGAGATGCACGGTGCGCGTGCCGTACCGGTAATAGCGAAACGGCGTGACGGGAAGCGCCTGCAGCACGGGCTGCTCCTCGGCAAACATCGCGGCCACCTGCCGCTTCGTCGTGCCGTGGATGCGGGTGTCCGCCCAGTGGGCCGTCCAGCGATCGAGGTAGGCCTGCGCGTCCTCGAGGGACTCGAAGCGCTGCCCCTTGAGCGGCGTCTGCTTCGCGTGGCCGACGCTGCGTTCGACCTTGCCCTTGCGATCGGGATCGCGCACGCGACACGGCAGCGCCGTGACGCCGTAGTGCGCGAGCACATCGCGATAGAGCGGATTGATCGTCGGGTCGTAGACGTCCGGCGTCAGCACGCCTTCGCGCAGGTTGTCGAGGACCAGCACGCGCGGGGCGCCGCCCAGCTGACGAAGCGCCTGCTCGTGCAGCGTGGCCCAGATCGCCGCGCTCGACTGCCACGTGAGGAGGTAGACGGCCTTACGCGAGTAGCCGAGCGTCAGCACAAACAGGCGTGTGCGCCGGTGTTTGCCCCCGCCCGGCGGCCGCACCATCGGCCCCTCGCCGTAATCGACCTGGGCCTCCTCGCCCGGCGCGGTGACGATCACCACGCGCGCCTCCGGCGTCGCGGCACCACGCAGCCGGCCGACGAAGCGCCGGACGCTCGCGTAGCCGGCCGTGAAGCCGTGGTCGTCGACCAGGTCCTGCCAGATCGCGCGGGCGTTCCGCCCGCGACCGACCGCCTCGGTGATCAGGTCGCGGTACGGCGTGCAGGCGCTCGCACTCGAGGCGCGGGACGGTGTGGGGTCGGTGGACACCCCCGTCGGCGAAATGGCCGGATTTGCCGCCGCTTCGCTCGGCGGCGCGGGCGCGTCGGCCCGCGGCCGCCCGCGGCCCCGCACGGCGACACCGGCGGCCCGGAGATAGCCGCTGATGGTCTCGCGGCGCACGCCGGTCGCCTGCTCGATGCGGCGCAGCGACCAGCCCAGGCGCCCCAGCGCCACCACCTGCTGCTGTTTTTGTGGGTCCAAGACGTTCCCCATGGCGCTCACGGACGCACAGGGCGTCCGGGCGCGGTTCACGTCTCGGCGCCGGCCTCAGGAAATGGCCGGTTTTGAGGTGTCGCTAATGGCCGGATTTGGGTATGGCCGGTTTTGAGGTGTCGCTAAATGGCCGGATTTGGGTGTTCACCGAGGGCTCTCGCCTGGCAGCCTCGTCGCCGCGCCCGCCTTTCGCGCCCGGCACCACCAACGGAACTCGTCGGCCATGTGGGGCGCCAACCGCGTCCCGAGCTCCAGGCGCAGGGCCCGGATGTAGGAATCACGCGCCTTGAACAGGTGCGGCGGCAGCAGCACCCGCACCGTCCATCGCCGGACAGTGCGTAACAGCTCCGCGTGCCGCTGCAGGAACGTGTAGAGGTCCACCGTCGACGGCTTCGAGGCGAGGTACAGGAACGTGTACGCCTCGCCGGGCTCGACGATGCCGATGGGCTGACGGTCGGGGAAGTAGCGCACCGTGACGTGCGGCGGGGTGCCGAACCGGAGTTGTGGCAGCCACTCGATCGTCAACGCGGTGCCGAAGGCGCGGATGAAGTGCGTCCACTTGTCGCCCTCGGTCGCAAGCCACGGGATAGAGGGCTGGTCGAGGACGGCGTCCAGCATCATCAGCCGCTCCATGGCGCGACCGGTCGGCAGCGGCTTGCGATAGCGGCTATGGGGCTCGCCGATGGCGGCGTACAGCCGTCGATGGTGGATGTGATAGAGCCGCGCCCGGGCATGGAGCGCCGAGTACGGCGTGGCGATGCGCCGTTCGACCAGACGCGCGAATAACTCGCGCGCGTTATGGCCGTGAGCGATGCCGGCGAACGTGCAGTACTGCCGCACCATGCAGACGCCAGCGTGCAACATCACGGTCACGAGGAAGGCCGCCTGGCGCTCTGTGAAGCCCTCGGTCTGCAGAGTTGCGACGCGCGCCTCGAAGGTCAGCGAAGAGGCGAGTGACCGGGCGGGGCGGCCCCCGCCACTGCGTAGGACTCGAGGGCTCGTTCGGCCAGCGCCGCCAACTGATTCGACCGAGGTAGCGGCTCGACGCGATCCAGCGCCCAGTAGGTCATGCTGCGACGGAACGGATCCGTCTTGATGCTCCGGCACGGCGTTCGTCTCCGGCGAGGTCGATGTGTCCTGCACATTCGTCCTGCACGAAGTAGAACCCGCGAAGTGCCTTCGACCTTACTGAGCGGTAGCGAATCGCGACATCGCTCGGTAGCCAGGACATCGCCCGGTTGAAATCGCCGTCCGGGACGCGTCGCACGCTCGTTCAGGTCGGCCATGGAGTCTCCGAACGACCACCCACTGCCAGAGCGGACTCGTCGAGGCCAGGTCTAGGCCGACGAAAGCGGGGGGAGGCTTACCAGGGAGAGAGACCGGGATTGCCGCGAGGCGAGTCGCTCGCGGGCGTGTAGGCCTGGCAGCGACTGTCGCGCCAGACCCTGCTGCTCCAATCAGGCAATTGCCCCTTGGCTTGGTCGCAACACTCTACTCCGGACAGCTCATCCGCACGCCGTCACGGCGAACTACCGACAGGTGGTCATACTCCTTAACTAATCAAGCAGCTCGCGGAACGACTGGTACTTCGGTACGCGCCTACCGTGAGCGGCGTGATGACACTGGACTGCGTGACGTATGGCTGCTTGAGAATGCTTTGAGACGTCGAGAGAGGCGTCGAAGTTCTGAGGTGAGTAGAACTCGCGAACGCTCTTGTCCCAGACCTGGAGAAATGTCTGGATTGCCGCGTCGGCGTCTTCATTGTGCGCTCCCCACACCTGTCCTGATTCGTCTTGCAGGGGTCTCATCAGCAGCCAGGGCACGTCAAGCACCCGACGGCGATGAAACAACACTTCTCCCTTGGCAACTGCTTCTGCGTTCCCGACCTGCGCTACCCACCGGCGCAGACCGTTCGTCACGCGGCCATTGTCACCGCGAACCTGGAGAACGCGGAGCGCGTCGATCCCGCTCTCATCAATAGTCACAAGGCCGCCGGCCGAATGCCGTTCCAATTGGTAGGCCCGAACGATTGCTGAGCCCGCCAAGACGCTGCGAGGATCGATCCCATTGTATCGAGGGTGGGACGCGTCTGTTGGCAGGAGTAAGACCTGGCCGTTGGCGATGGTGACCCGGGGGGCGATCAGGTGAATGAAGAAAGGCTTGGTACCGCGGTTGAGGAACTCACGATTGAACGCCAGGCACGTATGCGAAAGAGCAACCCCGAAAGCCAGCGCCTGATGAAAGCTCTCGGCAATGGCAAACGTGGCGTCAGAGAACCTCCGTACCGCGATCTGCGGGACTTCTGCAGCGACGAGCGTAGAGGCGCGGTCGAAGCGTACGATGTTGTTCAGTACGACGGGCTCTGATCGAAGAGCGCGGGACGCGAAAGCAACGAGATCAGCGTACACAACCCATCTTTGGGCCCACTCTTCCTTCCACTCACGCGAATTGATAATACCGAGTCGTTTGGACGCGATGTGCTCGGTCAGAGCAGTCGACGACCGAAAATGATGTGGCTGCGGAGCTTTTCGGCGCGGCATGATCACGGCATGATACCCGCGCTCTTCGCGATTTGAGGAGCTACTCGATGGGGATTCGGCACGGCGAGCATCTCCATCATGTCTAGAGGGATTCGGCCGCGCGGATCGGCGTCAGCGCCTGCACGCGCAGACCTTTGCCTCGGAGCTCAACACGTGGCGCAACTCATTCACTTGCCGCATGCGGTTTCGCACAGTGGGCGAGACACTCTACTTCGCCCGAGCTCCTGATCGCTTTCTGGCTTGCTTCCCCTTCGTCGCTCGCGCTTCTGGCTTAGATCTGTTCTCCTGCAGACTTCCATCGCCTAGAACCGCTGCCAGAGCGAACCGCGCTGCTATCGCATTCACCATCGCGTTACACAAGATCTGCCGATTGATCGCTATATTGCTTGGGTCCACTGAAGCCAGCCGCGGCAGCAGCTTCAGAACAGGCTTGCTCAAATCAGACATCTGTTCGTCCCGCCTGCCGAACACAATGACGACTTCGTCTTCCCGGCCAGAAGCTGTGGTGCCGGCGGTCTTCTTCGCCTCACTCAGGGCAAGCAGATAGCGGCGAAAGAGACCCTCGGCATGTGCGAGCCAGCCAAGAACCGCGTCAGACAGTTCCAGAGAAATGCCATTGATGTTCTGCGGGTTTTCAAGGAGCGGCCGCAAAAGAGCTGCCGTCTCGTCGTCAATCTCTTGAACGCGTCTCTCCCACCAGTCCACCTGCGCACGAACGTGGAGCGCGTCTCGCGCAAGCTGAAGTTCCCATAGGGCCGGAACCAGTTCTGCAATCTCGGCACGAACAGCGGTGCGCGATGCGCCGGTGGTCCTCCTCTCTCTCTCAAGCAGCTCGGCAAGATACGCCGCCATCCAACGCTCAAGGAACCCTGGACGCTCGGCGCGCCCGCGGTCCGCCGCGATCGGTTTCTTGAAGATTTGCGCTAGCTCCTTCGCCTTCTGGCGAAGCAAGTCGTCTTCCGCTTGTTGCGACACCTCCACTCGGCGACCCATCCTAGAGTGCCCGTCCCAACAAACCGACTCCATATGACATCGGGAGATGAATCTTCATCGCTACACGATCCCGTTGGAGATCTGACTCCAGAGGAACACCCGGCCTGACCCCATGTCCAATTGGCCGACTCGATCACTGCCACGTCTCTCCTCGCGCCTGAGCCGAACCTGAACGATGAGATCAAGCGGGCCATCGCTGCCGCCAGCGAGCAGCGTTTCCCCAACTTGGTCCGCTCGAATGATCAGTCGCTGTCCGCTTGCCGACCTACCTCTTCGTTCAACGTGCCACGTCTCGTACTTCGCCACCTCGGCGCCCGACGAGTCCCGCCATGACGGCTGCCCGAATGCGCGGCGCCAGCCAAGAGTATCCGCGATTCTCGGCGAAGGCAGGATGTAGCGCCGACTTGTCCCGGGCCAGCTGGAGTCACTGCTGTGTAACGGCAGCTCCTGACTGAATCCGATGTCTGTGGTGAACAGACGAAACCGCCCGTTGCGGCCTGCGTGTTCACCTTTCACATGCGCCAGGTCAGAGCCTGTACAACATGCCTCATAAGCCTCCAATACAGTGCAATCGTAGTGAGGCTCCCAGAACGGCAGATATCCATGAGCATCTTGATCTGGATCCTCGAGAAGGCGTACCAGCGAACACGCCGTGCGGGCGTCCACTAAGGCGGCGTCAACGGTATAGGAGTAGCTCCAATTCCATTCCGATGCCTGACGGCTGCCGCTGAGTACGAACCACCCCTTCGGGACACCGGCAGTGAGTTCTCGCAGGTATGCTTCCTCCTTGCGGTTCTTGCACCACTCTACGATCGGCTCACGTACGATGCCATAGTTATCCGGCACCGCCGGCGGAGCATCGACCCAGCGGCCCGTAAGCTCAGGATCTGCACCCCGCGCGCGATATCTCATGAAAGATGGCCAGCGGTCAAACCAATCCCCGCTGCGGACCGGAATTTGATCGATTAGGTCACCAGCAAGGAGGAAGAGGGCCTGACGCGCTCCATGCATCTCCAAGAGCTCGACCCGTGGTTCTTGCCCTTGCCGATTGTCGATATCCGACCATTCGTACCGGTCGCGCATGTTCGCGCGCTGCGTATCAGCCCCTAGTTTAGTCACGCCCACTCGCGCCGACCACTTCTTGGCCGCCAACTGAACAGACTCTGCAAGCTCTCTTGGTTCAACCGGGAAGCTCTCCATCATCGGCTGATACCAGTACCTCTTTGTGTCCCAGTCGTCGATCTCGATGCCATCGCTCTCAAGTAGCCCTCGCGCCAGTAGCGGCGCGGCGACGAACGCGGCATCCTTATGAACTTCACCCTGAGGACGATTGATTGCTTCCAGCGCGCGTAGCGTGTCTGGAGACAGCTCCAGGGCGGCAGCTGCATTGGCGGCTCTAATCGCCCCAGACAGGTGCGCTCGAATCTTCACGTGAGGAAAGTCGGCTGACAGAGCGTGCCGGAGCAGGCTATCTGCGAATGGCTTCAGCATCTTAGGACTGCGACCAGCCACGTGGAGCAATGCAAACGCCAGCCACTCCCGAGCCGCGGCCCACATCGGCTGAGATTCGTCGTCGAACTCGCGCATCAAGCCCTCAAGCAACGTGACGCCCCCAGCACGCTGGCCCTCGGCGCTCTCAGAGGATCCGAGAACCCCCTGAGAGTCACAGAGCCCGCTGACGACACCGTACAAGGCGGCCCACCGAGCGCTCAAACTCGGATGAGAGAGACATCGGGCAAGAAGTACCGCAGTCGTCCGTTGTGGCGCTACGCCAACAGGCACGGCACGATACTGATACGGCGCAGAGTTCATGGTCTCCTGCACCACACTCTCGACGGTCCTGACTGCGGCTGAAGGATCCAGGAGCGACGCAACACGCGCGAATACCCGAAACAGAGAGCCCGCTGGCAAGTCCGTCAAACTTACCGCGACCTTCTCCATCAGGGTCCGTCTTCGTTCCTCCTGCGACGCCCAGCTACCGGAAAAGATCGCTGCAGAGAGGCGAGGCTCCCAGTCGAAGGAGGCGCGCTCGATGACATCTGGGTTCAGCAGGTGAGCCAGCGCATTTGCAACGTCCAGCCTCACGTCCTCAGGAACAACTGAGTCAGAGGCCTGCTCGACTAGCGCATTGAGCAGGACGACGGCTTCGTCGATGCGGTACGCCCCCGTGCCGGCCCATCGCTCGATCACCTGGGCAACTCGACGTCGATCGCCTATAGGGAGGTCGCGCGCGAGCGTAGCGACGAGCCTTCCAAACTGCGCCGTAGCGATTGACGCCAACTCCTCCGACGTTGCTGCTTCGAGAACCTCGAGCGCCCGCCTTGCAGAGTGTCTGTTCAGGGACAGCACTCTGGAGACGATCTCGGGTTCCGCGTTCTCATTCTCGCCTGGCCACGATGGCCCATCCTGCCGCGATTGCGTCGTATCGATGTCGGCACCGATTGCATCAGCTATCGCCCTCAGACCGTTGGCTTCGCCAGTCTCACCGAGTGCTTCCACCCAGGACGCACACTCTATGAGTTCACGGAGGCCGTCCGAGCGGCCTTCTGCCGCTCTGATGCGAATGAGCCTCGACACGGATCTGAGCGCAACACCGGCGACTCCATTGCGCTCCCCGAATAGACCTTCGATGACATTCTTGGCTACCTTGGGAAACTCACGCGTCTCAGCGCCAATCTCTAGCAGCGGCCAGAGTTCGCCACGACTGCCCACCCCTGTGCTCAATGCTCCCGAAACGATCGCCATCGATGCCCGGGAGATGGGGTACAGTCCGTCACGATCGAGAATGGAGGCTCTTTCGACTGCCGCGACCGGATCCCGCCCCGCCAGACGTTCGATCGCCCAGTGGACGGAGACGCCCTCCTGCGATATCCCGAGCCAATACCCTGTCAGTGCGCAGATTCGATCCAGCAGCGTCGCGTCTGGTCCCGAATCGGACAACGAGCATGCCGCAGCCGTAATCCGCTCAAGTGCCGCTGCACGGTCAGGGGCCAGACTGTCTACTTCTCCGGCCACATCACGTGCTTGCTCAATAACCTGTCGGGCAAGTTCTTGGTCAATCCGACGGGCTGGCTTGTAAAGGGCCAAGAGCCGTCCGACGGCTTCGGGTCCAGGGACGGATGGCGGCCTGCAGCGAGCCAGCTCTTCACGTACGAGCCGGTCGGCGACACCGAGGTACCTGGAGTCTTGAGAGAGCACCTCTGGCATGAGGACGTCGAGATCATCGCGCCGTCCTCGCCTGCCGCGCTCTAGAGCGTCCAAGATCTCTTGGACAAGCTTGTCGTCGCGCTTCTGCAACGCGATCACACCTTCCAGGAGGCGAGCTGCAGTCGTTGACTGAGAAATCACGTAGGCCTGATCTACGTGGTGTTCCTGGGACAATGCAGCGCGAATGGCCGCCGTTGCGTCTCTCGCGCCGGCCCAGGCGAGAGCCCGCGCACGAAGCGCTGGATACAACGCCTTCATCTCGCGACGCAGCCGCTGATGCTCGGAGTCATCCGGCTTCTTCTCGCTGGCGACGGCCCCCCTAGGCGGGTGCTCGTTCGCATCGGGATCGAACTTCGTGACACCGAGGGCCTCACTGAGCGCATGCCATCGCAGGTAGGGCTCGACGATGCTTGGAAGCCAATCCAACGGCTTTGGTGGCGCCCACACCTGCAGAAGTGACCGCGCGTCGACCATCAGGTTGGCAGCTGTCAACTGCTCAACCGCATCGAGAAAGGCAGACGCGAGAACGTTGGAATGCGGTAGTGTGTGTCCGCCGCTGAACTCAGTACGAAGCGCTGGACTTCTGCCCAGCTGTCTCTTAATAGTCCTAACCGAGCGCCGGACCCAGGCGGACTTCAGGTCGCTAAGGCCACTGCCCGCCGGGCTATCGGCAGGGCGCGCAGAGAGAACGCCCAGCAGCGCGCCACACTTCGCCGGTCCATTGATCCGGGCGACATTGATGATTCCGAATGGGTCGCTGACTTGGCCAGCCCGCCAATCGGCAGCAGCCACCGCCGCCATTTGCCACGACCATGGCCTGGAGGAGGAGCGCGTTGCCCAACGCAAAGCGCGTTCCAAACCATTCACACGCACGTGATAGCGAGCTACTGCCGCCCACACATCCATATACAACCGCCCGCCAGATTGAGGATGGGCAGCGTACTCTTCCTGCTTCACAGCTGCCGCACGATGAAACAGGCGTGCGGCATCTTCCCGTCGTTCCGGGCGACGCGCCAGCGCTGACGCGAGGCGAAAGTCCTCGTCAGCATTCGCGCGGCGCCCCGTCCGTCGCCGATGTGGGGAACCGCCTCGTCCGGCAGCAGGCCGCGTTGCCCCCGCCGTGACTTCGTCATCGAGTAGTCCAACAAGATCCGCGTCCACGGCCACTTCCACGTTGCTAGAAAGCGCATCACTGAAGGCATCTCTCCCACCGGCCAAAGCAGCCGCCCTGAAGAGCCACAGGATCGCATCCTCATCGCGCCCAAGTCTGACCGCCGCGGTGATGACGGCACGGATATCCTCCAGAACCCGTTCCTCGTGCGGCTGCGCGGCGAGCTTCTGGGCTTCGATACGACCAGGCGTACTCCACCACTGAAGAAGCTCGTCGTGCCGACCAGCTGCGAGAAAGTGGTACGAGAGATTCCAGCGCGCGTACGCGTCGACAGCAAATCGCCCGATGCAATAGTCGGCAATGCGCTGCTGGGCGGTCGTGCGCTCCCCTTTCAGCCGCTCCCCGACCCAATCGAGGAAGTCCTGGTCGTTCCATCGGACTGTGTCGACGTCAGTCACATGAACGCCGAAGCTAAGAGCTCCCAACCCTCGTCGTAGATCAGCCTCCGCCCGTCCGAGGGCCGCCGCCAGTGTGTCCAGCGCTGGAGGCTGGCGCAACTCGTATAGCACCGCCAGAGCAGCCCGAAGATCTGCGGCCGCGAGTCTCCGGCCGAGCTCCTGCTCGTAGTAATCGAATGCGGTGGCACGTGCGGTTGATTCGATCAGCTGGCGAGCTGAGACGTTCGGGGCTTCGGCAAGTTCGTCGAGGACCTTTGCAGCGACGCGTGGATTCCCTCGCGTGCGCTGGTGCAGAAAGGCAATGTCACCTGAGGGGATTACGGCGGATCGAGTCGTAGCGAGCTTAGACAGCTCGGGCTCACTGAAACCGAGCACCTCAACCCGCTTAGCCGGCGATACGCCGGGAGGGACTACGTCGCCCTCATTCTCAGTCCGAAAGGACAACGCGATCGCACAGTTCTTTGGCCAAACGACTTCCCAGAGCAGTGGTAAGAACGGATCGTCATTTGAGATGCTTCGGCGTCTCTGTTCGATTGCGTTATCAACCGCATCGATCGCGACCACCAACCGCTTGCCTTCAGAACTCGCGACAGACGCTGCAGCGCGAACAGCCTCTTCAAAGCGCCTCAGTAGTGGGCGATAGCTAAGTTGTGTAGTCGCAAGAATGCTAGTTCGAAATCGACGCTCAAGCTCGTTGATCAATTGCACGAGGCAGACGGTGTACCCGAATCTCTCATGCCCCGGCCGCAAGCCTGCGCCACCTGCATAGCAATCGAAGACAACGGCAGCGCCATGCTCACGGAGGGCAACTTGCAGCGCACTAGTCTTGCCCACACCCGCGCGGCCATGAACGACGACGATCCCGTCCACACCTTCGAGCGTCCGTCTTAGCTCTCGACTCGCAACCGTTGAAAACAAGTTGCCGTCATCCGGAAGAACGGGAGGCGCCGGAAACAGCTCGTCTTCGCGAAGTCGCAAGAACGCCAAGACGTCCGAACGGCTGATATCGACTCTGCGGCCTGGCGTCGAGGCCGTTTGGAGATGCGAGAGCAGAGCTTCAACGCGAATCGAAGCGTCGGGAAACGCCCCGGCGATTCCCGAGAAAATCTGCGATTCCTCAGCCGCGAGCATGGCCTGATCGAACGAGTGCAAGTCCCAACACGCCATGAGCTGCCGAAAGCGCGGCCAACTCAAGCCAGATGCCTTCTGCAGTCGAACCGCTGTGCTCCGCGGTTTTGCTGGCAATTGGGACGCGCGGCGACCAGCCGCTCGTGGAGACTGACTGAACGCGAGACGAATAGCTTGAAGCTCTGCTCGGAGCCCACTACTGAGCGGCTGATTCGTGAGCAATCGAAGAGTCACTCCCGGTGTGCCAGCCGCGCCTCCGGGTGCCATCGCATCGAACATGTCTGCGAGCTTCCGAAAGACCGACGATCGGGCCTTCGCTCTTCCCCCAGCGTGGTCTTCTGACACGAGGCGAGACAGC
Source organism: Luteitalea sp. TBR-22 (assembly GCF_016865485.1). Classification (NCBI taxonomy): domain Bacteria; kingdom Pseudomonadati; phylum Acidobacteriota; class Vicinamibacteria; order Vicinamibacterales; family Vicinamibacteraceae; genus Luteitalea; species Luteitalea sp. TBR-22. The sequence continues at coordinate 5,707,400 of NZ_AP024452.1, forward strand.
GTCCAAGGGGTCGAAGGACGCAAAGGGCTGTACTTGACTTGCACCAGCACGATCGCTTCGGCCGAGTGAGCGTCTGTTCCTCCGTAGTACTCGGTCAGGTCGGCGGCAAGAAACGTGCGCTCGTCGCGCTGCAAGCTTTGGTCGGCCGGTGCCACGCCCTCGATGGCGATAGACTTGAGATGCGACGACGGATGGAGCATCTCGAGTGCGCGTCGCGCGGCATAGGCAAGGTGGTAGCGATCTCCAGCGTTCGATGCACGTGCATCGAACGAGGATGAGTGTCGCTTCTTGCGCCGAATGGGGCGCTGTTTCGTCGTATGTTTTGCCACGGCCGCACGTATTCTTCCACATTCATGGGAACTTGTAGGTGCAGCCTTCGCGTCCGTTGCTGTCCGCGCGGGCACAAGTGACACTCGGCGCCGCTCGCGGCCCGAGGCAGGTCCGCTCCTGTCTAGTTCTTGTTGGGTGCAGCAGCTTTGGGCGGCGGACGACGCCGACCTCGCGTGACTCTTTCCGATGCCGGTCACTTGCAGGGCAGGTTGGCTCCGCAGGGTTGCTCCCACGCTCGCCCTCCCTCACGGTCATGCAGTCTCTGCGGCGGCGGGCACTTTCAGAGCGATGCACAGAACCGTAGGAGCGGAGTGCGACGTGCCGACCTGAAACCTGCGATGGTCGGGCACGACGTAGTTGCGGGCCGATGTGGCCCGGAAGCAAAGCGCGTTTCCTTGCTGATAGCAGGGGCCAGATGTCCGTTAGGGACGAGCTCCGTGCCGCGGCCGCAATTGATCTGTGTCCGCCTCAATCGCGGTCGTCACTTCGGTAGTCTTGCGAGGCACGCGCGCGGCCGGACTGATGCGGTTCGCCATAGCCGCGTGGAGAAGCAATTCCATCCGGAACCTGCCGAGGACATGGCGGTTGCGCTCCAGCCACCAACCCTGCTGGCGGGGACGTCCGCTCAGCGTCGGCACCATCTCACTTCTGAGGTCAGGCTGCACGTCGCATCTGTTGGAGACTATGAAGCCAACTCCGGACTCGGTTCCAACTGGCGCTGTTCAGGTCCACCATCCTTCGCTCTTGATCCAGGCGAAGGATGCCCACCATAGCGCCAAAGGCGCGACGGTGGGCCCCACGCTGTCACCGAACGAGCTTCGGATGGCAGGCCCCGGTCCCCCTCCACAACCATGCAGGGCCGCTGTCGACAGGCGCAGTCGCGTTGGTTGACTGATCAGGTCGATGGTTCGCAGAAGCTGCGCCGCCGCCCTGGCATCTACGTCACCGCCTGCCTGCGGTTCGCCACGAGCCGAGCGCGGGTGGGAGCTGGTTGTCGGGCCAGTCCGTCACGTCACGCCACGACGATGGGATGGGCCGGGCGACGGCTGTGGGCCCGCGAGCACCCGGGGGTCGACTGCACCAACGTCCGCGATCTCGCCCATCAGCGCGCGGGCCTGGCGCCGGCATGGCCGATAGTTCCCACGATGCTGCGCCAAGGGGAGGCACTGGTGGAGGTCGGGGACAAGCTTCGCTGAGGGCAGAAAGACAGAGCCTCTGGTCCGGTCGATTCCGCTCAGGCATCGCTGGGGATGGCAACGTCGCTCGCCTGAGACGCCGCTCTGGTCGGTCCGGCGGGTCCGACGAAGTCGCGGCCGTCGACCGTCATTCCCTCGAGAAAGAACGCTGTTCGGAACCGCCGGCGATGTGCCAGTGAAGCCCGCACCCGCAGGTCTGCGCCGCGGCACGCCTCGCTGAGGCGGTTCGGTTCGACTCGGCTCAGCGCAGCATGGAGGATGGCGACGTCGCTGTTCTGGAACCGTCAAGTCGCCTCGGCCACAGTCCGACCCGATTCGAACGCTCGTTGCTCGGGTCCATCGTCGCGGAGCCCTCGATCGTCAGGTCGAGGCCAGGGAGCTCGCTCGCCCCTCAGCTGGTAGCAGGTCTCTCGGAGATGGACGTTCACGCTGCGGCTCCCGCGACATTCACCTGCGGACGCGTCAGGAGCCAGGCGAGCGCGCCCGCAGCTCCGACGTCGTAGGCGAGGCACCACGCAGGCCACCACGCCGGCACACCCGCGTTCGCGATGATGTGGCCGTGAACGGCGTCCTGCAGGCCGTGTGCTGCCAGCCCGGCCACGATGACCCACTGGCTTCCCTTGAATCCGACAACGGCCGCGATCACGAAGGGAGCCATGACGATCGATTCGAGGAGCGCGCCTTCGACCGAGCCGACCATCGCCGCGAAGAGCACGTAGTACGACGCAATGACGATCAGGACGATTGGATAGAACGCTCGATCGCGATCGAGTCCCACCCACCTCGCAAACACGGCCACGCCGAGCGAGAGCCCGATTCCGACAACGTATGGCAGCATGAAGGACTCCTCGATCACCAGCGAGCGGCGTCAACCATGGCGTGCGCCAGGTACCATGCGCCTCCCCCATATCCGACCGTGGTGGCGGTGAAGCCGGCCACCATCAGCGCACCGAACGGCGTCGCCGGATGCTGCGGCGGGTCCGGCTTCAGGGCGAGTGCATCAGCGGCTCGCCACCTTCGGCACGTTCGCGTGCTGGCACCCTTCGCAGGTGCACGTCGGCCCGCAGTTGCACACCTCGCCGCACGCGCACGCGGTGGCGGGAGCCGGCGCGACACTCCGACAGCCGCAGGTGCACCGGGCTCCCACGCAGGTACGGCATCCACAGACGTTCGATTGAATGGTCATGACGAGCTCCTTTTCGATGTTGACGCCATGTCAACGACGAAATGGAGTGTCCCACCCGGAGCGGCAGCGCGGATTGGACGCAGCGGCTGTTGTCGTTGAACGAATCGGCTATCCGGCCGATCGCGGCGCCACGGGCCGGGCGACATCCCCCGACAACGTGGCGAACGGTGAGGGGATCTCGATGAAGTCGCCACGCATCAACACCGAGGGCGCCATGCCGACCATCTGGTAGAACGTCCGCGTCAGGTGCGCAGCATCTGCGAAGTCGGGGGCGTGTGCCGCCGCCGCAATCGTCCTTTCGGAGGCGACGGCGACCATGGCTCGCGTCAGCTTGCGCCACAGCATGTACCGGCTGAACGGGAGGCCGACCTGCTCCTTGAACAGGTGCGCGAAACGCGTCGACGAAAGGCAGGCCTTGTCGGCCGCCTGTTCGAGCGACATCCTGAGGTCGTCGGACGCCCGAATGACGTCGATCACCGTCGTCACGCGCGCATCCAGCCGGCGAGCCGGCGCCAGTCCGGGTCTCAAGCCGTGTATGCACCGCCGGATGAGCGCCGCGACGTCGGGGAACTCGTCGGGTCGTTCTGCGAACGTACGAAGCTCCGGCACCATCGCGTCCAGCCGGGTGCCAGCGACGATCGTGATGTCCTGGCGAAGCGACGTCGACAACCAGGCGCCTTCAGTGGACTCGGGATCCACGAACAGCATCACCCCGAGGGCGCCGTTGCAGTCGAAGGAGTGTTCGGCGTCGGGCCGAACGACGAGGCCCTGGGCCTCATGCCACTGCCTGTCGCTGCCGCAGATCGCCGCGGTGCCGTCGAGGGCGATCACGATCTGGATCGCGTGATGCGCGTGCGCGGGCACGATCCCTCGCGCTCTGGCCGTGAGCAGGAAGCCACCCTCCCACAAGTACCAGCGGGGAACGCTCAACCAGCGATACGGCGCCTCGTTCGGTTCGTAGGGCAGGCCGCCATTCTACCAGCCGGCGCGCCGCCAGCGTCGGCCCGGGCAGTCCGGCCGATTCGTTCAAGCGCCCCGGCTTCTCCGTTCAATCCCCGACCACGCTGACACCGTTACTGTTCGAATCACACCGCCGCGATCACCGCCGCGCCGACACTCGGACACGGCGATGAGCACACACCCTGCGCACCGACACGTCGATCGTCCGGCGAACCGTGATCACGCGTGCGCCCCTGGCAGTGGCGATCAGCGTCGCCGCGCGCCGGCACGCGATGACGGCCATTCACGGCACGGGCGCGACGAGGCTGGCGTCGGACGTCTTCGGGCTGGATCTCCGTTCCTCGACCGCCGGATGTCACGTCGACACGCCGAGGTGTTTCCACGGGCGCTGAGCGCTCCCGTCGACGTCTCATCGCAACCGATGGCAACCACATCGCGATGTGCCTGGTCGCCTGCACGCGCCCCCGGTGGTGCAATTTCGAACAGCGCCAGCCGGGCGTCTCCGTCATAGTCCGGGTGTCGATCACGCAGCGACCGCCTGCGTGCGACCTCCCTCCCGATCCCCACGCCCGCGCGGCGGTCCGCCGCTGGAGTCGCGAGCGGCCGCGCTGGTGGCGCGCGGTGGATGGAGGCGTGCCGCGCCACACAGCCAAGGAGACGCCAAGTGCTCTACGAGTTCCTCGAGGACCACCACGACGCCATCGTCGCGCGCGCGAGGTCCAGGGCGGACGCGAGCCGATCGCACGCCGCCCCCGCCGATCCTGCCCCAGGCGTCCCGGCCTTCCTGGCGCAGCTGTCCGAGATGCTCCGGTTGCCGCGAGCCGATGACGATGACACCGCCGCGCACGCCGGACTGGCGACCGCCGCCGCGCAACACGGGCGCGACCTGCTCGGCATCGGCTACACCATCTCGGACGTGGTGCACGACTACGGCAACGTGTGCCAGGCCATCACCGAACTGGCCGACGAGCTCGACGCACCGCTGACGACCGCGGAGTTCAACACCCTCAACTGGTGCCTCGACGTCTCGATCGCCACGGCCGTCACCGAGCACGTGCGCGTCACCGACGAGGAGCGCACGGCCGACGAGTTCCTGCGCCTGGGCGAGTTCGCGCACGAGATGCGCAACATGCTCAACACCGCCACGCTCGCGCTCGCCGTCGTGCAGCGCGGGACGGTCGGGTTGAACGGCAGCACCGGCGCCGTGCTCAGTCGCAGTCTCGCCGGGCTGCGTGACCTGATCGACAGCGCCCTTGCCGACATCCGCGCCGCGGCCGGCCACCCGCAACCGGAGGTGTTGCTGGTGTCGGTGGCGCTCGACGAGTTCGGCGCAGCGGCTCGCCTGCGCGCCGAGGAACAGGGCCTGCACTTCACCCTGGACCCGGTGGACGGCGACCTCGCGGTCCGGGTCGATCCCCAGTTGCTCGCCTCCGCGGTGACCAACCTGCTGAGCAACGCCTTCAAGTACACGCAGCGCGGCGGGCACGTGGTGATGCGCGCGCATCTGCGCGGCGGACGGGTCGTGATCGAGGTGCAGGATCAGTGCGGCGGCATCGTCGGCAGCCTCGGCGACGTGTTCCAGCCCTTCGGGCAGCGCCGGGCCGCCGACAGTTCCGGGCTGGGATTGGGCCTCTCCATCGCCCGGAAGGCGGTCAGGGTCCACGGCGGCGACATCACCGTGCGCAACACACCCGGCGTCGGCTGCACGTTCTCGATCGACCTCGCCAACGCCGCCATGACCACGGCCGCGCCGGGACCGGCAGCCGGCGGTTGACCGCCCGGCACGAGGGCCGCAATGGCGGGCCGTCCTCCACCAGAATGCGGCGAGTCCTTGGCGGAGCCCATCGGCCGTGACACGCTTACCGCGGAGGCGCTACACCATGCCGACGCAGGAACGCCGTTCAGGCCGCAATCACGGCGCGACGTCCGCCCCGAAGGAATCCGGGCGGGTGCAGGTCGTGCCGACCATCGACTGGGCCGGGATGGAGGTCGCCCGTGTCGAGCATCCGCCCGGGATCACGCTCTTCGCGCAGGGCGATCCGGCCAGTAGCGTGATGTACGTCGAACAGGGGACGGTCCGCATCTCGGTCCTGTCGCAGGCCGGCAAGGAAGCGGTCATCGCGCTCCTCGGCGCCGGCTACTTCTTCGGCGAAGGCTGCCTGGCCGGCCAGCGCCTGCGCATGGCGACCGCGGCGACCATCTCCGACTGCACCATCACGGTCGTCGATCGGGCCGAGATGGCTCGGCACTTGCGCGACGACCCGGATTTCGCCAGCCGCTTCCTCCTGCACATGCTGACACGCAACATCCGGATCGAGGCCGACCTCGTCGACCAGCTCTTCAACTCGAGCGAGAAGCGCCTGGCGCGCACACTGCTCCTGCTGGCGCGGTATGGCGAACCCGAAGCCACGCACCGGGTGCTGCCGAAGGTCTCACAGGAGACGTTGGCCGAGATGGTGGGCACGACGCGCTCGCGCGTGAACTTCTTCATGAACAAGTTCCGCAAGCTCGGGTTCATCGAATACAACGGCGTCCTGAAGGTCAACAACTCGCTGCTGAGCGTGGTGCTGCGCGACTAGGCGCGCCGCGGATCAGCGCTCCGTGTGCAGTTACGGACAGCCTGTGGCTGCCGGGCGCCGGTACCCTTGCAAGATGACCAACGCCGAGCTCGACGCCACGCGACGGGGCATCGCGCTCGAAGCCAGCCGTCGACGGTCGGTGCCGACGGCCGATACCCGCGCGCCGGACATGACCACGGTCCGCGCAGCGCGCGAGGCGCCCGGCAACCCGACGCACGCCTATCCCCGTGACCTCGCGCGGTTGGTGCGCGTCGCCTGGCGCCAGCGCCGCGCCAGCGGCCAGGCCCCACCGGTGCCGCACCTGGCCGCGCTCGAGTCGTTGCTGTCGGTCTGTTACCAGGCGAGCCTGTTGCGCGAGGAAGGGCGTGGCGTCACCTTCCGCCTGGTCGTCGGCAGCGCCGCGCAGTTCCCCGAGAACGCCGGCCCACCCGACGGGCTGCACCGGCTGGTCTTCGCCCGCAGGCGCTGGCTCGACGCCCAGGAACTCCGCCGGCTCGCCCCGGCCGCCGACGCGGCACGGGCGCTCATCGGCGTCCGTCTGTCGAGCAAGGGCGTCCAGGTGTGGGGCCTGCTGCACGCCGGCGTGCAGTGGCTCGCCGACGCCGACCAGGTGGGTTCGCTGCTCCTCGTCTCGGTCGCCAGCCCGGGGCACCTCGTGGTCACGCTCGGCGGCACGACGCTGGCCGAGCTCGGGCACGGCCGGCTCGGCACCTCGGAGGTAGACGCCCTCGAGAGTCCCGTGCTCCTGGCGAGTTTCGGGGGGCTTGCCGGGGCACTCGCGGCGGCCAGTCCGGCCAGCGCCTCGCACGACGCCGGTGAGTTCGCATCCGGACTCGCCGGGCATGTGCTCCGCCGCGCCGTCGCCATCATGCGTGAGGGACGCCACGGTGGCACGCTCGTCGTCATCCCGGCGCATCGGATGGCCGCGCTGACCGTCGACGGCTCGCTGCGCACCAAGTACCGGTTCGCCGAGGATCACGGCGGGCGGCGGGCCCTGACGATCGCCGCCGGCATCATGCGCGACATCGCCGCAAGGGCCGGCGAGCCTCCGTGCCCGGCATGGCGCACCTTCCTGGCCGGCCGCGCCGGGGCCTTCCGCGATCAGGACCTCGCGCTGCTCGAGCTCTCGCAACTGGTCTCCGGACTCTCACAGGTGGACGGCGCGGTCGTGCTCACCGACGCCCTCGACATCGTCGGCTTCGGCGCCGAGATCGGCGGGCACCTGCAGTCGGTGCAGCGAGTCGCCCATGCGCTGGACCTGGCAGGCACCTCTCGCCAGTGGGTCCGCGCCGACCGCGTCGGCACGCGCCACCGGGCCGCCTATCGGCTCTGCCAGGCGGTTCACGAGGCCCTCGTGCTCGTCGTGTCCCAGGACGGCGGGCTGCGCCTCGTGCGATGGCAGGACGAGGCGGTGACGTACTGGGCGCAGGTCGCCCGCCGCCACTGGGAGAGCTAGGCGCGACACGCCGGGCGGTCGCGCTGCGCTACTTCGCGGAGGCGGCCATCTCCTTCAGGAACTTGAGCGCGGGCCCGCAGTCGCCGGCGACGTCGGAGGAGTTCGCCTCGATGCTCAGGCGGCCCTTGTAGCCGATCTTTGCCAGGTTGTCGAAAAACCGGCGGTAGCGCGGCTCACCGGTGTCCTGCATCGGGAACCCGCGCCTGGCGGGGTCGGCGATCTGCAGATGGACGATCAGGTCCCTGGCCCCGAGGATGACGTCGGGATCCTCGTTCTCGAACGTCAGGTGATAGAAGTCGACGATGATCTTCACCTTCGGGTGATTCACCTCGCGGGCCAGCCTGGCAGCCTCGGCAACGGTGTTGATGATGTTGCTCTCGGGCTTGCGGAGGTGCTCGATGCCGATCACCATCCCGTAGTTGTGCGACTCGATGATGCCGGCCGCGGTGCGCAGGAAGGTCTTCAGCTGATCCCAGGCCTGCTCGCGCGGGAATCCTTCGGGGAACGAACGCGCGCCGGGGCTCCCGAACACGATGACCCGGGCGCCGAGCCGCTGCGCGAGTTCGAGCGAGCGCTCGAGGAAGTCCCTCACCTTCACCTGGTCGACGGCCGGCCCGGTGAGCTTGATGTCGGCGCCGGGCAGGAACCAGTTCATCGTCTCGACCCGGAGCCTGGCCGCCGCCATCTTGCGCAGCTGCTCCTGCCGGTCGGCCTCGGGCAGCGCGAGCGTCTTGGCCAGCCCCGGCTCGATGTAGTCGTAGCCACACGCGCCGAGCGTCGTGGCGTCGCGGAGCGGCTCGACGTCGCCGAAGGTGGCCACCCCGTACCGGAGCGACAGGCCCTGGGCGCGTGCGAGCGAAGGCGCCGCGACGACGAGCAGGGCAAGGACCGGGAACAGCTTCGCGAGTCTCATCGAAGGGCCACTCTGCGCAGGACCGGTTCAAAAGTCAAACGTGCGGGGGCTCTGGCAGCCGCCTGCGCCCGGCTCACGGCTCCCGCGTTCTCATCCAGATGTCACTCGTCCTGCCAGGAGACGCCGACAGACTGGGTGTCGGAGATCGCGTGACGAGGGTGGAGACGCATGGTGACTACGGGCGACGCGTTGCGGCGGGCGGCGTGTCGCGGTAGGTGGACCACCCGGCGAGCAGGGCGTCCACGACGGCCGCGCCGACGCGGTACGCGTTCTCGATCGCCGGACCGTACGCCGCGTACTGGCCGATCTTCGTGCGGGCGAGCGCCTCGGCCGCCGATCGGCCCGGCGGCGGCAGGTCGTGGTCGCTGCCGGCACGCAGCACGAGGACGCGACGCACGTCGGCCTTGCCCGCCCTGGCCAGCCAGGTGATCGACTGCAACGTGCCACTGTCCTCCATGGCGGATGTCACGAAGTTGCCCTGCCCGTCGGTGTGGTACCGGACCCAGGCGTTGGCCCAGTCGGTGAGCCTGGCGCCGATCCAGAACGTGCTCGACGACAGGTTGTCGCCCTTCAGCACGAACGGCGGACGCCTGGCGACGCCCTCGGGGTAACGAGCGCGCTCCTCACGCATCTCCGGCGACTCGGTGAGCGGCACGTCGCGCGTGAGCTGCCAGGCCCATTCGGTGAGGCCGGCGTCCAGCCGGAACACCTGCGCGGTGTCGCCGCGTTCCCGCGGTGATTCGTACGGCACCGACTTGCGCAGGGGCACCATGCCGGTCGGCCAGTCGGACGGGATCTCGCGGGCATCGATCTCGTGCTTCAGGTCGCCGTCGACGATCCACTCGGCCCACGCGACCGAGCCGAGCGACGCGTCCTCCGCGTCGATGCCGGCGATCCCCGCGATCACCCAGTACGCCCGCGAGAGATCGAAACGCGGATCCATGCCGAGCGCCATGATGGTGGCCGCGGCGCGCACCGTGCCGACCCCGGTGACCACGCCGAGCACGCCCTCGTCGTTCATCCGCAGGTCGCTGTAGCCCTGCGGGAACGGCAGCACGCGATCGAGCCGCCGGCGCTCGACCCAGTGCTGGAACTCCCCGGCCCGGTCGCCGCTGTCCTCACCCAGCTCGAACATCGCGACCACGACCACCTTCACCGGGATCGGCACGGTCTGGGCCACGGCGGGGCGGGCAGCGCTCACCAGCAGGAGCACCGTCAGGATTCGGACGAGTCGACCAACCACGCCTCGTATGCTAGCCCGTTGCGGGCCGGGCCGCTGGCATTCGGGCGCCGACGCGCCTACCCTGCTGGCGTGGACCACATCCATCGGCCATCTCCGGGGCGTACACGCCGCGACTTCCTCATAGGCGCCGCGACATTGGCTGCTGTCGCCACGTCGCGCGTCAGCGGCTCGGCCGCGCCCATGACGGTGCTCGTGCTCGGCGGCACCGGCTTCATCGGGCCGCACCTGGTGCGGATGGCCGTCGAGCGCGGGCATCGCGTGTCGATCTTCACGCGCGGGCGGCGACAGGCCGACCTGCCCGCTGGCGTCGAGCGCCTCGTCGGGGATCGCGACGGCAAGCTGGAGGCGCTCGACGGCCGGAAGTGGGATGCGGTCATCGACGACTCGGCGACCAATCCCGACTGGGTGCGCCAATCGACCGCGCGACTCTCCACGTCCGGTCGCTACCTGTTCACCTCGTCGACGGGCGTGTACTACCCGTACCTGCGTCGCGGGTTGGTCGAGGCCGACCCGGTGCACACGGAAGCGGCGGACCCGAAGGACGGCTCGGAGACATTCGGGACACGCAAGGCGACGTGCGAGGCGATCGTCGTGAAGGCCTTCGGCGACCGCGGCGCGATCGTGCGCCCGACCTACATCGCCGGGCCAGGCGATCCCACCGATCGCTTCACGTACTGGCCCGTGCGCCTTGCCGAGGGCGGCGACGTGCTCGTGCCTGGCGCGCCCACCGACCCGGGCCAGTTCATCGACGTCCGCGATCTCGCGGCGTTCATGCTGACGCTCGTCGAATCGGGCGCGTCGGGCATCTTCAACGCCATCGGGCCGGGTGCACCGATGACGATGGAGCGCTTCCTGCGGGAGGCGTGCGCCGCGCTCGACGTGTCACCCCACCTGACGTGGTTCGGCGACGAGGCGGTGCTCGCCGCCCGGGGCATCGACGGCGTCGTGCCGTGGATCCTCGCGCGCGGCAAGGACCTCGGGCACACGACCGTCGCGACCACGCGCGCGTTCGACGCGGGCCTTCGCCACCGCCCGATCGGCGACACCGTCCGCGACACGCTCGCCTGGTTCAGGGGCCTGCCGGCCGAGCGCCAGGCGAACGCGAAGTGGGCGATCCCGCGTGACGTCGAGCGCGAACTGCTCGCAAGGCGGTAAGGCGAGGCGTCCCACCGCGCGGCTGTCGGTGAGCGGCCGGCTCGAAGTCCGCCTGACGCTCAGCGACGAGTGACGCGCGCGCCGTCGAAGTAGCGATACTCCCGCCCGCCGACGCGCACGCTGGAGAACTGCGCGGTGACCGCATAGTCCCCCGAGGGCGTGCGCGCGGTGTGTTCGTGCGAGCGCGCCGCATCGCCGGCCGGCATCGGCTGGCCTGCGAGTCCCTCGGCCAGCACGCGTCCCTGCATCGTCGAGGGCGCCGACAGTCCCAGGAGCCGCAGCATCGTCGGCGCGAGGTCGACGTTGGCGCTCGGCAGGTCGATCCGCGCGCCCTTCCTGATGTCGGGACCGGCAGCGATCAGGGTGTTGTGGATGTCCCAGGGACTGGCGCTGCCGTGCCCGGCAGTGCCGCCAGCCGCGACCGTCCCACGCATGCCTGCGGCGTTCGGCTCGTCGGTCCAGTCCGGCGAGAACAGGATCTGGGCAGATCTGTCGTGCTGCCAGCGGATCGCCTCGAACGAGAGCGTGCCCGCAACATGGCCGTCGAGCGCGCCGGCCTTCGGCGACTTCGTGAAGATTGCGCCCACGCCGGGCGTGCGCTGCAGCGCCGCGACGATGCCGGCGATGACGACAGGGTCGGCGTCGCGCACGTGGATGGCGCCGCCGGAGTGCACCACGCGTGGCGAGCCGTCGGGCAGCGTGCCGGCGAACGGACGCAGCAGCGCCGCGATGTCGGGCCCGCCGGTGTGCGTGGAGAAGCCGTGGTCGGAGGTCACCCAGATGTCGTAGGCGTCGAGCAGGCCGGCCGCGGCCAGGCCCTCCTGCAGGCGCGCGATCTGCGCGTCCACGTGCCGCAGCACCTCGCGCGTCTCCGCCGTCCCGACGCCTTTCGCGTGGGCGGTCGCGTCGAGCGCGCCCAGCCACAGCACGGTGACCGTCGGGTCGACGCGCGGCACGCCGACCTTCAGGAACGCATCGACGGCGTAGCGGTCACGCTCGTGCGCCGGCGCCGCCTTGCCCGGCAGCGGCCCCAGGGCCTCGACGGCGGGACGCAGCGATGCGGGGACGACGAACTCGGCGTGCAGCATGGCGCCGCCAGCCACGGTGTGGTTGTTCAACCAGGCCGCGCCTGCCGATCCCGAGCCGACCACCAGCATCCGCTTGCCGACCCCCTGCAGTACCTCGCCAAGCGTCGGCGCGGTGAGCAGGCGCCCCTCCGCCGCCTCGATGCGCAGCAGGGCGTCGCGATCGGCCGTGTCGAGGAATCGCGCCGAATCGACGCGCGGGAAGAAGACGCTGTTGCCGAGCAGCCCGTGGCCTTCCGGGTACGCACCCGTCGAGAAGGACGAGGCGTTGACACGGGTGACGCTCGGGTACACGGCGTGGTGCCGCGTGAACACCACGCCGCGCGCCCCGAGCGCGACCAGGTGCGGCATCAGCTCCGGCGTCACGTAGTCGGGCCTGAGGCCATCGACGACCACCACGAGGTGGCGGCGGGGTGATGACGGCGCGGCCCACGCGCTGAGCGTGGCCGCGAGCAACAGGGCAAGGACGGCGCGCACGCGGCTTTACCTCTGCGCGCCGAGCAGGCGCTCCAGCGTCGGCGCCATCGCGTCGGCCCACAACCGGTAGCCCCTCGCCGTGGGGTGCAGGAAGTCGCCCATCACGTCCTTGGCAATCGTGCCATCGGGGCTCAGGAACACCTGCCCGATGTCGAGGTAGGTGATGCCGTGACGGCCTTCGAGCTTCGCGAGGCGCGCGTTGATCTCGGCCACTGCGTCGCGCGCCGGATTGGGCTTCTCTCCGCGCGGGAAGATCGCGAGCAGCAGGATGCGCGTCGACGGCGACGCCTCGTGAACCGTGGCGCAGATCCGCTCGACGCCGGTCGCGATCTCGTCAGGCGTGTTGCGCCCGACGTTGTTGGTGCCGATCATCACGACCGCCACCTGCGGCGTCGCCCCCTCGAACTCGCCGTTGGCCAACCGCCACAGCACGTTCTCGGTGCGGTCCCAGCCATAGCCGAGGTTCACGACGGACCGGCCGGCGAACAGGCGCTCCCAGGAGTCGGCGCCGGCGCGGCGCTGATCGAACGGATCGCCGGCCCAGAAGTGCGTGATCGAGTCGCCGATCAGCACGATCTCGGGTCGACGCTCCCTCATGAGCGCGGCGGCCGCCGCGTGGCGATCCACCCAGTCGTAAGTGCGCCAGTCGCGGTTCTGGGTCACCGGCACGAGCGTGGACGGCGTGCGCGTCGCGCCCGCGGGCAGCGGCACCTCGTGCGTCACGATCTCGCCGACGGGCGACCCGCCCGGCTTGAACAGGCGCGCCTTCAGCACGTACCCGGCGGGCACCTGCACCGGCCCGAGCCAGGCGCCCGCGTCGTGGGTGGGGTCGGACCCGTCGAGGGTGTAGCGCACGACGAGCGGTGCCGCCGGCGGCACGACGTCGACGTGGCCGGCCGCGCGCGGCACGAGGGTGGGCGTCGGCGCCTGCGCGATCGCGGGCGGGGCGGAGGCGAGCAGGCCCGCGACGAGGAGGCCGGCAGCCCCCGCAAGGGCGGCGCGGCGAGGCATGGACGACAGTCGCATGCCGGTGAGGATACCGCTCAGGAGGTCGTGCGCGGGGCGTCGGCCTCGTCGAGATCGGCGAGGTCTCCCATCTCGGAGAGGTAGGCCAGGACCCGCGTCGCCTCGTCCTCGTCCACCTTCGCGATGGCGAACCCGACGTGCACCATCACGTAGTCGCCGACGACGGCCTCGGGCACGTACGCCAGGTTGACCTGCTTGACGATGCCGGAGAAGTCGACGCGGCCCGATCGCAGGAGCGGGTCATCGCCCTCGATGTCGAGCAGGCGGCCGGGAACGGCGAGACACATGCGGAGGACCTCAGGCCGCGGGCGCGCCGGTGAGCGCCCCCTGCGGCGACAGCGCCGCGCGCACCTGGCGCCGCACGTCGGGCAGGGCCGCGGCCACTGCGGGCGACAAGGCGAGCTCCATGGGCTGCACGGACGCGATGGACACCGTGATCAGTGTAATCGTCGGCAGCGCCCGCGTGAGCTGCGTGGCCTCCACCATGTCGCGCAGCCCGATGTCGTGCGCCGAGAGGGACCGCGGGAAGTCCGACGCGTACGTCGGACGGAGCACGGTCACCGTCCCCGGCTCCTGCCCGTCCATCGTCGCGTCGATCATCACGATCTCGCCGTGGGTGTGCAGCACCTCGAGCAGGTGGAAGCCGCCGGTGCCGCCGTCGAGCAGCGCGACGTCCGCAGGCCAGGCCTCGGCGGCGAGCGTCTCGATCGCGTGGACGCCGACGCCTTCGTCGCCCATCAGCAGGTTGCCGATGCCGAGCACGAGTCGCTGGCTCACCGGCCGGGCTCTCCCGGCGCCTCGTCGACGACGAAGCGCGAGCCGCCGACCATCGACGACATCTCCCCGCGCGACTCGACGACGTCGTGGAACACGACGAGGTACACGTGGACGATGGCAAACAGCAGGATGGCCCACATGCCGACGTGGTGCCAGAGGCGAAGGCCGCCGTCACCGCCCAACAGCGACGTCGCCCAGGCGAACAGGCGCGGGAACCACGCGCCGCTCATCGGTGCGTAGAGCGCGAATCCGGTCACGATCTGGAACAGGCTGATCACGAACACCGCCAGGTACGCCGTGCCGGCCGCCGGGTTGTGGCCCAGGGTGTCCAGCGGCTGCTTCTGCAGCTGCAGCACGTCGACGCGGAACACCTGCCACAGGTCGCCGAGGTGCTCGCGCATCCGGCCCACCGGGATGAAGGCACGCCAGTGCGCGAAGCGGTTGCCGACCAGCATCCAGTACATGCGGAGCAGGAACACGAAGGTGAACACGTACGCCGTGGTGAAGTGCACCAGGCGCACGGTGCCGAACCAGTACTGGTTCCACGCCTCTCCCGAGGCGAGCAGCGCCGGCGGATCCCCGATCAGCACGCCGGTCACCGACAGCACGACGACGCAGCCGGCGGTCATCCAGTGGTAGAAGCGGACCGGCCACTCCCAGAGGTAGACACGACGGAAGATGTGAGGCGATGGCATGGGCCGCTCCTCAGAAGGCGTCCACCCGGTGCACGTGGCTGCCGTGCTCGTCGTGCAGGTGCACCGCGCACGCGAGGCAGGGGTCGAACGAGTGCACGGTGCGCAGCACTTCGACCGGCTGCTCGGCATTGGCCACCGGCGTGCCGATCAGCGCCGACTCGTACGCCGACAGCTGCCCGTTGGCGTCGCGCGGCGACGCGTTCCAGGTGCTCGGCACCACCAGCTGGTAGTTGTCGATCTTCGCGTCCTTGATGACGATCCAGTGGGCGAGCGCGCCGCGCGGCGCCTCGGTGAGGCCGACGCCCTTCGCCTCGGCGGGCCACGTCGCCGGATCCCAGCGCTCCGTGTTGGCGGTCCTGGTGTCGCCGGCCTTGATGTTGGCGAGCAGTTGCCCGTAGAACTCGAGGGCCCAGCCGGCCACGAGCCTGGTCTCGAGCCCACGCGCCGCCGTGCGGCCGAGCGTCGAGAACAACGCCGTCACGGGCACGTCGAGCGCCTTCAGCGTCGCGTCGACGGCGTCCTTGACGTCGGTCCGCCCGGCGGCATAGGCCACCAGCAGCCGCGCCAGGGGGCCGACCTCCATCGGATGGCCCTTCCAGCGCGGCGTCTTGAGCCACGAGTACTTCTGCTCGACGTCGAGGTGCTCGTACGGCGGCTTCGGCCCCGAGTACTTGAGCGTCGTCTCGCCCTCCCACGGGTGCAGGCCCGTGGCATCCCCGCCCGTGTACTCGTACCAGGAGTGCGACACGTACTCCTGCACCTGCATCGGATCCTTGCCGTCGATCGGGTGCACCTCGGCGAGGTTGCGGTCGAGGATCACGCCGCGCGGGAACTTGAACGAGGCGACGTCGCCGTACCCCTTCACGGGCAGGTCGCCGTACGACATGTAGTTGCTCAGCCCGCCGCCGATCGCGCCCCAGTCCTTGTAGAACGGCGCGATGGCCATCAGGTCGGGCAGGTAGACCTGCTCGACGAACTGCTGCGCCTGCTCGAACAGCTGGCCGACCAGCCCGAGGCGCTCGGCGTTGATGCTGTTGGCCTCGTTGACGTTGAGCGAGCACGGCACGCCGCCCACGAGGTAGTTGGGATGCGGGTTCTTGCCGCCGAAGATCGCGTGGACCTTGACGATCTCCTTCTGCCACTCGAGCGCCTCGAGGTAGTGCGCCACCCCCATCAGGTTGGCCTCGGCCGGCAGCTTGTACGCCGGATGGCCCCAGTAGGCGTTGGCGAAGATCCCGAGCTGCCCGCTGTCGACGAACGTCTTGAGCCGCTTCTGCAGGTCGGAGAAGTAGCCCGGCGACGACTTCGGCCACGACGAGATCGACTGCGCCAGCTCCGCGGTCTTCTTCGGATCGGCCGACAGCGCACTCACCACGTCCACCCAGTCGAGCGCGTGCAGGTGGTAGAAGTGCACCACGTGGTCCTGCAGGTACTGCGCGCAGAACATCAGGTTGCGAATCAACTCGGCGTTGGCAGGCACCGTGATGCCGAGCGCGTCCTCCACCGACCGCACCGACGCCAGCGCGTGCACCGTGGTGCACACGCCGCAGGTCCGCTCGGTGAACGCCCACGCGTCGCGCGGATCACGGCCCTTGAGGATGCGCTCGAAGCCGCGCACCATCGTGCCGGAGCTGTAGGCGTCGACCACCTTGCCGTCCTGCACCTCCACCTCGAGCCGGAGGTGCCCCTCGATGCGCGTCACGGGATCGATGACGATGCGGTTGGCCATGGGTCAGCGCTCCTGCGCGTCCTGCTTCGCGGTCCTGGCGGCGTCGGCCTCCGCCTCCTCGGCCTCGATCAACGCGAGACCGGCCTTGGCTTCCTTCTCCTCGGTGGCGATCACCTGGCCCTTGCGGATGCCCGTGAGCACGGCGTGGGCGCCGATGCCGGCCGCGGTCGCCACTGCGGCGATCGTCCCGACGCGATCGGCGGTCGCCTCGATGGGCAGCCCCGGGAGGTTGGTGAGGCGGCTGTAGAACGGCCCGTTGTCCCAGAAGTTCTCTTCACTGCAGCCGATGCAGCCGTGGCCCGACCTGATCGGGAAGCTGGTGCCGCCGTTCCACTGGGTGACCGCGCAGGCGTTGTAGGTGAGCGGCCCGCGGCAGCCCATCTTGTAGAGGCAGTACCCCTTGCGCGCGTTCTCGTCGTCCCACGACTCCACGAAGAGGCCGGCGTCGTAGTTGGGGCGGCGATAGCACGTGTCATGCACACGGCGCGAGTAGAACGCCATCGGGCGACCGACGCGATCGAGTTGCGGGATGGTGCCGAATGTCAGCAGGTGGACGATGGTCGCGGCCATCACCTCGCCGATCGGCGGGCAGCCTGGCACCTTGATGATGGGCACGCCGGAGATCAGCTTGTGGATGGGTGTCGCGCTGGTGGGATTGGGCCTGGCGGCCTGGATGCAGCCGTTGGAGGCGCAGCTGCCCCACGCGACGACGGCCTTGGCGCCCGCTGCGGCTTCCGTCGCGATGTCGAGCGCCGTGCGCCCGCCGATGCAGCAGTAGACACCGTCCTCAGCGGTCGGAATGGAGCCCTCGACGAGCATCAGGTACTCGCCGCGGCGCCTGGTCATGGTGTCCTGCAGCGCCGCGTGCGCCTGGTGGCCGGCGGCCGCCTGCAGCGTCTCGGTGTAGTCCAGCGAGATCCGGTCGAGGATGACGTCGGCGACGATCGGGTGCGACGAGCGCAGGAAGGACTCGCTGCAGCAGGTGCACTCCTGGAAGTGGAACCAGAGGACGGGGATGCGCGGCCGGGTCTCGAGCGCATGCACCACTGCGGGCACCTGCGTGGCCTCGAGCCCTGCGTAGGCGGCCAGCCAGGAGCAGAACCTCAGGAAGTCCCGCCGCGAGTGCCCGAGCAACTCGGCGTGTTCCCAGATCGTGGGTGGCCTGTTCATGGACCCTCCTGGGGCGCCAGGGGGCGCCGGAGACGCACGAATCCGCAGTGAGGGTGGCCACAGCACGGGCCGTGCCACGGCCGGGTCGTAAGGGTTTGGCCACGAGATCGACTCGTCGCGCCCCGTCGGGACATGGGCAGGCCCGGAATTCCCCGGCCCGTGGGGAATATTCCTGCCTGGCCGCCGTCAGAACCGGAGCTTCACGGCCAGCTGGATGACGCGCGGGTCGCCGGCCGACGTGATGGTCCCGAACGCTGGCGTGCCGAACACGCCATTGGGAAGCCCCAGCGGCGGCGTGTTGGTCGCGTTGAACACCTCGGCACGAATCTCGATCGCGCGCAGCCCGCCCAGCGCCACGGTGCGCGCCAGCGCGACGTTCAGGGCGCGGTACCCGGGCCCGCGCACCGGATTGCGCGACGCCGACCCCAGTGTGAACTGCGGCGCCACGGCGAAGGCCGACGTGTCGAACCAGCGTGCCGTGGTGCGCTGCGCGGCGGCTGACGAGGGATCCCTCAGGAGGTTCGGCCGCTGCGTCCCGAAACCGGCGAATGCATTGAAGTTGGTGGCCTGCGTGACCGGCACCGGCGTGCCCGACTGCGCCTGCGCGGTTGCCGACAGCGACCAGTCGCGCGCCAGGGCGCCGACCCATCCGCCGGGCTGCCATCGCCGTCCCGCGCCGACCGGCACCTCCCACACCACCGCGCCCGTGAGCACGTGGGGAATGTCGCCCGTCGAGACGTCCCGCTCGCGGCGGCGATCGTACGCATCGGCCACCGGAGCGTTGGCGATCGGCCCGGTGAGCACCGAGGCGTCGAACACCGACGAGGCATCGTCGACGAGCCGCGAGCGCGTGTAGGCCAGGTGTCCGGTGACGCCCCGCGAGAAGCGGCGCTCGACCCTCGCCGTGGCGCCCCAGTACCTGGTGGAGCCGACGTTGTTCCGGTAGAGACTCACCGTCGTGAAGCGCGGGTATGGCTTCAGGAGTTGCGCGACGGGGAGGGACGGATCGCCGAGCGACGAGGACCGCGGAATCTCGCCGAACCAGGGGTTGGCGACGCGGGTCAGCAGCGGCGGGCCGATCGCCAGTTGCTCCGCGGTCAGCTGATTCAGGTTCGAGTCGGGCAGCCCCACCCGCGTGATGTGCGAGCCGACGTAGGCCACCTCCACCGACCAGTGCTGGCCGATCGCGCGCTGCATCGACGCCTGCCACTGCTGGACGTATCCGGACCCCAGATCGCGATCGACCGCGAACACCCCTTGCCCGAGGCCGGCATCCGGCGTCGGGCCGACGGGCACGATGGTCGGGCCGTCGGCGAGCGTGAAGGCGGGAGCCAGGCCGTCGAGGGTCCGCTGCGACACCGTCTGCACGAACGGGAAGGCGGGCGTGGTGAACGGCGTGGTGATCCCGGCCTGCTCGATCCACACGAGGCCGTAGCCGGCGCGCACGGCCGTCCGATCGTCCAGCCGCCAGGAGAACCCGAGCCGGGGACCGAGGTTCAGGTGGTGCAGCCGACGCGCCGCGCGGGGCTCGCCGTCACGCCCCAGGTACACGAGGCGCTCGCTCGCCAGATCGAACACGGCGGCCTGGTCGTCGCGTTCGACCGACGGGAAGTTGAGCGTGTAGCGCACCCCCGCGCTGATCGTGAGCTTCGACGAGGGCCGCCAGTCGTCCTGGACGAAGTACTCCTGCACATGGGCGCGGTTGCGAATCGGCCTTCGCTGCAGGTCGATCGAGAACTGCTGGACCTGCCCGAGCAGGAAGCTCGCCAGCGGAGCTCCCGTGCCGGCCAGGCCCGGCTGATCGGTGAACAGGCTCGTGAAGGTGAACGCCCCCGTCGGCGAGGCGGGCTGAACCACGTCGAGGCGACTCCACCGCAGGTCGGCGCCTGCCTTGAACGTGTGGGCACGACTGGTCCAGGTGAGCGTGTCGACCAGGTGCGTGACACCGGTTTCGAAATCCGTCGCCGTGCCCGGCGGCGAGCCGAGCGCCTGGTACCCCGCAATGGCGATCGACGGCACGGTGTCGGCAAACGCCAGCGCGGGCAACCCGGGCAGGCCCAGTGCCTCGCCGGCGGTCGCCCCCAGCGCGACGGCGCGACGCTCCACGGCACGCCGCGTGTCGCCGATGCGGAGTTCGTGCAGCACGCGCGGGGAGAGCAAGGCCTGCCACGCCGAGGCGAAGGCCCGGACCCGCGTGTGCTGCGGGCCGAGCGTCCCGGTCGCCAGCCCGCTGCCGTCAGGGAGGGGACTCACGGGGGCGATCCGTTCGTCGAAGCGGACGAGCCGCACGAAGGCACGGTCGCCACGCACGCCCAGTCGCTGGTCGACGCGCAGGCCCGCGAGGTCGCTGTCGGTGCGCTCGTCGGCGGTTCGGCGGTAGTTGTTGGCCGTGCCGGGGGAAGTGGGCAGTGGAAACCGCTCCAGGAGCCTGCGCGCGACGGGATCGATGCGCGGCTCCGGAATCGCATTGCCGACGAACGGCTGCCGCACCGTGTCGCCATCGACGATCGTGGCCGTCGCAGGATCGAAGATGGCCGCCACGCGGCCGGCCACGGGCTCGGTGAAGACACCCGAGCGCTGCAACGCCGTCGGAACCGTGGACACGGCGGTGCGTCCGATCGTCTGGCGCAGCCCTTCGTAGTCCGCGAAGACGAAGGTGCGACCGGCCGAGACGGGCCCGCCGAGCACGCCACCGAACTGCTGCCGCCGGAACCGCGGCCGCGCCCCGCTCCGGGGCGCGAAGGCGTTGCGGGCGTTGAGCGCCTCATGGCGCGCGAAGTCGAAGAGGCTGCCGCGCCAGTCAGCGCCGCCGGCCCGGGTGGTGAGGTTCACGACGCCGCCATTGAAGCGGCCGAACTCGGCGGGCGGGCTGTTGGTCTCGACGCGAAATTCCTCGATCGCATCGATGTTGGGCAGGTACGCCACCTGCCCGGGCTCCGGCTGCAACACGGAGATGCCGTCGAACAGGTACTCGTTGGTGCGAGGGCGGCCGCCGTTGATGCGCGGGAGCGCCGCCCCCGGTGGCAGGGCGACGCCTGGCGCGAGGGCCACGAGCGAAAGGAAGGATCGGCCGTTGAGCGGCAGCGCCGTGGCCGTCGTCCGGTCAACGACGTGCCCGAGCCCCGGCGTGTCACGCAGGAGAGGCGGGGCGCTGGTCACCGTGACGACGTCGGCCACCGCGGCGGGGCGGGCGACGAGATCCACGCGTCGCGTCTCGCCGACCACGACCGCCACCGACGACGACGCGGCAAGTCCCGCCACGGCGACGCGAACGGCATAGATGCCCGGCGACAACCCCGTGATCACCCACGCGCCCTCCTCATCGGCGCGCGTCACGCGCTGCCAACCGGCAGCCTCGGTCGCAACGACCTTGGCCTGCGCCACGCGGGCGCCCTGCTCGTCCACCACGAGACCGGCGAGCCCACCCGTGCCGACCTGCGCTGCCGCCGTCGCGGCGGCCATCAGCAGCGCCCCCACCGCGGTCAACATGCGTCCGATCGTCGAGGCCGGCACGACCGGGATGCTAGGACGGCCACTGACCATCGATCAAATCGACTTGAATCGAATCAGTGCAGTACAGTGCTCGACATGAGTCAACTTTCTGCGCGGGCAGCGGCAGCTCGACTTGGGGTGGCGTACTCCACGCTGAAGCGGTGGATTCACGCCGGTCATGTCAGGACGATGCGGACCAGCGGTGGTCATCACCGCATCGCCGAGGCGGAGCTCGAACGCCTTCTCGCGCAGCGTCCGTCGCTGTCGAAGGTCGCTGCGGGGCCTCGCGATGACGATGGGCTGGGCGGCTTGAGTGCGCGCAATCGCTTGCGCGGCGTGATCGAGGAGGTGCGCGTGGACGGGTTGCTGGCACAGGTGCGCCTGCGCGTCGCGGGACAACCCCTCACGGCGATCATCACCGCCGATGCGGTGCGGGCCCTCGGGCTGCGGCGGGGAGACGAGGCGCTGGCGGTCGTGAAGTCCACTGAGGTCATGGTGGCCAGGGCGCCCCGATCGGCCCCCGCTTCGCCCCCGGGGCGGCGTCCCCTTGTGCGCGAGCGAGCTCATGCGTAAGCTCGGCGTCGTCCGCTGCCCCATACCGTGAGGCGTGCCTCCCGTGCCGTGGTGGCACGCTGCACGCATCCGCACACAGGCATGAACGACCCTCGCAGTCGCGAAGAGCGCGTCCAGCACTACCTCGAGCGCATCGTCGCGGCGGGCGACTTCCCTGCGTTCACGGAACGGCTCCACGAGGTGATCGACGTCCTCCGCAAGGAGGAGACGCCGATGCAGGCCCTGGCCAACGTCGTGCTGGGCGACTACAGCCTGACCCTGAAGGTCCTCAGGACGGTCAACTCCTTCCACTACAACCGGTCAGGGCGGCACATCCTGTCGGTCACCCAGGCCATGGTCGTGCTCGGGGTGGAGGCAGTGCGCGACCTGGCGGGCAGCCTCGTGCTGCTCGAGCACTACGCGCGCAAGGCGCCGGCGCTGAAGCAGTTGATGGCGCTGTCGATGCTCACCGCCAGCCACGCGCGCCTGGCCGCCGAGCACGTGGGCATGCCGAAGCCGGAGCAGGCGCACCTGGCGGCGATGTTCCGCAACGTCGGCGAGGTGCTGCTGGCCTGTCACTCCCCCGAGGACTACGCGGCGGTGCTCGCCCACCTCAAGCAGCATCGAACGACGCTCGGTGCGGCCGCACTGGCGGTGTTGCACTTCCGCTTCGAGGACCTCGGCGAGGCCGCCTGTCGGCACTGGGGCCTCGGTGGCTTCGGTGGCGCGCCGGCGCCCGGCGGTCCGACGACCGACATCGAACGGCTGGTCGGCTTCGGCCACGACCTCACCAATGCCGTGTACAGGCAGGTGCCCACCGAGTCGCCGCAGACGCTGACGTTGATCCTGCAGCGATACGGACACGGCCTCGACCTGACCGCCGACACGCTGCAGGGGATCCTCCGCGAGGGCTGCGCCGAGACCAACGAGATGTTCGCGAGCCTGGGCCTCTCGACGACCGACCTCAGGTTGAGCCGACAGGTGGACGCGGCGATGGCGAGCCTGACGCCCGCCGACACGGCGGCCGACCCCGACCGGACCGACGCGCCACTCGACACGCCCGAGGTCGAGATCGCGCACGGCCCGGACTCGCCCGTGGCCCGCCAGCAGCTGATCGGCGAACTGGAGTTGGCGGTCACCAGCGACGGGCACTTCGAGGTCAACGAGATCCTGCTCACGGTGCTCGAGGCGATCGTCCGCGCCGGGCCGTTCTCGCACGCCGCCTTCTGCCTGCTGAACGACACGCGGACCGAGCTGGTGGGTCGCTTCGGCCTCGGCGAGAGCGTCGAGGCGTTCGTCAAGCGGCTGCGCTTCCCGGTGACGCTCGGACCGCAAGGCCTCGCCGTGGGCGGGGCGATCCTGCGGCGACTCGACCTGTTCGCGTCACTGGCACGCAATCCGGGGGCCGACGAAGCGCGCCTGCTTGCGCTCCTGGGGGCGCAGACGGTGCTCGTGCTGCCGCTGGTCATCGAGAACCGTTCCGTCGGCGCGATTGTCACCGACCGTGCCGCGGCCGAGCCGCCCGATGCGGCCACGGTCACCTTCGTGGTGCACCTGCGCGACCTCGCCGTGCGCGCGATGCGACGGGCGCGCGCCCAGCGCGAGGACGCCGCGAAGGTCACGGCGCAACTCGGGCCGGAGGCACGCAGGGATCTGGTGCTGCGCCTCCTCAAGGGCGAGTCGATCGAGGCCGTGAGCCGCGAGAGCCGCGTGCCGGTGAAGGACCTCGAGGCCTGGCGGCAGGCCTTCCTCGACGCGGCAACGCGCGCGTTCACGCAGGGGCAGTAGGACCAGGGCCGAGGTGCGGCAGCACCTCGTGTGGCCAGGTCTCGTGCCAGCGCAGCGCGCCAGCGGCACGTGCCCCGGCGCCCAGGGCGTCGAGGGTGGTCTGGTCGGCATCGCGCACCACGCGCAAGGCGGCCACCAACGACGGAACGTCGGTGAACGTCAGGCCGTTGACGCCGGGCTGCACGAGTTCGGCCAGGCACGCCCCGTAATCGAGTGCCACGACGGGCACGCCCGCACCGAAGAGATCCATCACCTTCATGGGAAGGTCGAGCTTCGACGTGGAGTCGTGCAGGCTCAGGCCGGCGTCGGCCGATCCCACCGCTGACGGGTAGTCGTCGGCCTCGAGCCAGGCCGTGGCGAGCCGCACGCGTGACAGGCCGAGCGCGGCGACGCGCGCCTCGAACGCCGCACGCAAGGGCCCCGTACCGGTCGCGACGACGGCCAACCCGCGGATGCCGGCGCGCCACTCGGCGTCGAGCGACTGCGCCGCCTCGAGGAGCATCCCGAAGTCCTCGTCGGCCGTCCAACTCGTGGGACTGACGACCAGCCGCCACGCTCCATCGGCTTGGGCCACCCCCGCGGCCTCGAAGAGACGCGCACGCATGTGCGCGCGCCGCTCCGGATCGGGTGCGCGGAACACCTGGCGCGGCCTGTCCCGGAACACCGAGCCCGAGAGGCTCCACTCAGCGCCGACGTGCCGCGCCATGGCCTCCGACACGAAGAAGTTGTGATCGGCACGCCGCCCTGCCCAGCGCTCGACGGTTGCCGCCGCCCTGATCAGCGGATGTCGCGGCCCCAGCCGCAGCGCCAGCATCGAGGCCGTGAAGTTGTGCCAGTCGATCACGAGGCGGCTGCCGCGCAGCCGCGCCGCGAGCCACGCGACGGGAAGCGTCGGGATGCCCGGCGGGTTCTGCACGAGGACGACATCGGGGGCACGCCCCGACAGCAGCACACGGAGCAGGCGACCGGTGAGCCCCACGCCGCGCCAACCGGCCCGCAACGCCCACCCGAGGCGCGACGCGGGACGCGGCGCTCGTTCGTCGTCGTCGAGGGCGCACACCACCAGCGCGGGCACCCGAGCCTCGGCCGGCAGGGTAGACGATGCGTAGCCGACCAGATCGACGTGCCACCCATGCGCGACAAGCGACAGCGCGTGGTTCAGCATGCGCGGACTGCGCCCGATGTCCCCGAGGACGACGACGATGGCGCGCGGGTGGGCGCGTGCCTGGGGCGTGGGCATGGCGGGCGCGCCGCACGCGTAGGCATCCGGTGTCCTATCTGGCGGCGTGGTAGGCTACCACGCACCACCATCGTGACCACCATCCGGCGCATCGCGTTCGCCGTCGGCGACACCGCAGGACACGTGATGCCGGCGCTCGCGGTCGCCGAGGCGTGGACCGCGATCGCGCCCATCGACGTCCGCATCTTCGCGTCGCCCGGCGGCCCGGCCGCCGGCCTGGCCGCGCAGGCTGGTCACGCCGTCGAGATGGTGCCGGCCTCGGCGCTGGCGCGCGTCGGACTGCCCGGTCGCGTCGCCGCCCTGGCGCGCGTGGCGCGCGGCGTCCCTCGGGCGCGCGCCCGGCTGAGGGCGCATGGTTCGCGGCTGGTGATCGGCACGGGCGGGTACGGTTCGGGTCCCGTCCTGCTCGCGGCGCGCAGCCTGGGCCTGCCCACGGCCCTCATCGAGCCCAATGCCGTGCCCGGCCTGGCCAACCGCCTGCTGCGCCGCTGGGTGCAGCGGGCCTTCGTCAGCGCGGAGGCACCGCGCGCGTACTTCGGCGCCGACCGGGCGATCGTCACGGGCACGCCCGTCAGTCCGTCGCTGGCGGCGCGACTCGCGGCCGGGCGTGTGGCGCCCGCCGGCGAGGTGCGCGTGCTCGTGATGGGAGCGTCGCGAGGCGAGCACTTTCTCGGCGAGGAGATGCCGTCGTTCCTCGCGGCGGTCCAGGCACGGGCCGGTCCGCGGCTGCGGGTGCGTCACCAGGCGGGTTCGCTCGACGCGGCCCGGCTCGCGGCCGCGTATGCCCAGGCAGGCGTCGAGGCGACCATCGAGCCGTTCCTGGCCGACGTGGCGGGCGCGCTGGGCGAGGCCGACGTGGTGGTCACGCGTGGCGGCGCGGTCACCCTCGCCGAGCTCGCGCTCGCCGGCCTGCCGGCGCTGATCGTGCCGCTGGCCGACGCAGCCGAGGATCACCAGGCGCGCAACGCCGAGGCCCATGCGGCTCACGCGGCGGCGTTGTGGGCGCGGGAAACCGCGTGGTCGCGCGAGGCGCTCGCGGGTGCCTTCGCCGAACTCATCGCGTCGCCGACCCGATGGCAGGCCATGTCGGAGGCGGCGCGCGCGCTGGCGCGGCCAGGCGCGGCGGCCGAGGTCGTGCGGCACTGCGAGTCGTGGATGGCCGGCCGATGGTGACCACCTACCTCCTCGCGTTCCTCGTCGCGCTGGCGGTGTCGGCGGCGATCACGCCGCTGGTGGAACGCACCGCCGTGCGCGTCGACATCCTCGACCGCCCCGGCGGCCGCAAGCTTCACGCCTCGCCCGTGCCGCGCGTCGGCGGCGTCGGCGTGGCGCTCGGCCTGGCTGCCGCGCTCGGGGCGTGCGTGATGTTCGACGCGCACGCCGGCATCGGCACGGCGGGCCTCGAGGGCCTCCTGCCGACGATCAGCGGCGCCCTGCTGATCTTCGCGGTCGGCCTGTGGGACGACATCGACCCGCTCTCTCCCGCCCTCAAGCTGGTCGCGCAGGTCGCGGCGGCGGCCATCGTCGTCGGTGCGGGCATCGGGATCACGCGCGTCACCGTGCTGGGCACCACGTACGACCTCGGCGCCGCGGGGCCCCTGCTGACCGCGTGCTGGATCGTCGGCATCACCAACGCATTCAACCTGCTCGACGGACTCGACGGGCTGGCCGGCGGCCTGGTGACGATCGCCGGCGCGACCTGCGCCACCGTGCTGATCGCGCGCGGCGAGCACGTCGGCGCGCGACTCCTGGTCGCCCTGGTCGGCGCGACGGTCGGCTTCCTCGCCTACAACCTGCATCCGGCCCGCATCTTCCTCGGCGACGCGGGCAGCCTGCTGGCCGGCTTCCTGCTGTCGGTCACCGCCATCACCGGGCAGCAGAAGGGCGCGACCACCCTGGCTGCCGGCGTCCCGCTGCTGATCTTCGCGCTGCCGATTGCCGACACCGGACTGGCGATCCTGCGCCGCGTCGTGCTCGGGCAGCGCGATTCGGCGCCAGGCATGCGGAGCCGCCTGCGCGCGCTCGGTCGCGTCGTCCGGCCCGACAGCGACCACCTGCACCACCGCCTGCGCAAGGCCGGGCTGCCGCCGACGCAGACGGTGATCGTCCTGTACCTGCTCGCGTGCCTCTTCTCGGCGACGGCGCTCTACTTCATGGAGGTCCCGTGACCACGCCCGATCCGGCAGCGATGCCGGACGCGCCAACGCCAGAGGCGCCGCAGGTCGCGCATGCGCCGGCCTGGACCCTGGCCCTCGTGATCGTGGCGTTCCTCATCAGGCTGCTGCCACCCTGGCTGGCGGTCTTCGGCGAGGACCACGTCTCGTTCCTCGAGTCGGACGCCTGGTACCACATGCGGCTCGTGGACGCGCTGCTGCACGACTTCCCGTGGCGCATCTGGCATGACGCCTACCTGGTCCACCCGGGAGGCGAGCCGGTCAATGCCGGCCCGATGTTCGACTGGCTGGTGGCGCTGCCGGCGTGGATCCTGGGGCTCGGCGCGCCCACGGCGCGCTTGACCGATGTGGTCGGCGCGGTGGTGCCACCCGTGATCGGCGCGCTGACGGTGGTCCCCGTCGTCGGCCTCGGCGCACGGCTGTTCTCGATGCGGGCCGGCCTGTGGGCGGGGCTGCTGTTTGCCGCGATGCCGGGACAGACGCTGCAGCGGTCGCTGCTCGGCTTCACCGACCACCACTGCGCGGAGACGCTGTTCAGCACGACGGCCCTGCTGTTCCTGGTGAGGGGCCTGGTGGACTCGACGCACCGCCGACGCGACGCATTCCTCGCGGGCGGAGCCCTCGGGTTCTACCTGCTGACCTGGGGCGGCGGCGTGTTCATCGTGGTGCTCGTCGTCGCATGGGCGATCCTGGCGATGGCGGCGCGCATCTGGCGAAGCGCGGGCCTGGACGACATCACGACCGTCGTCACGCCGATGCTGGGCGTCGCCGGCGTGATGGTGCTGCCGTGGGCGCGAACGCGGCCGCACTTCGCCTACCAGCTCGGCGCGATCGCCGGCGGCCTGCTCGTGCTCGTGGCACTGCGCGCGGCAGCCGCGCAGGCCAGCCGACGCGGCTGGAGCCGCGGCCGGTTGCTGGCGGCGCTCGGCGGGGCGGCGCTGCTCGCGATCGGCGTCGCGGCGCTGGCCATGGGCGACAGCCTCGGATCGCTGCGCGGCGACGTCGCCCGGGTGTCGCCGTTCCGCACCGACACGGTGGTGACCGAGGCGCGACCGCTGCTGGCATCACCGCGCCTGATGAAACCTGTGCCCCTGTGGCGGGAGTTCGGCATCGGCACCGTGCTGGCGGCGCTCGGCGCCGGCGTGCTGGCCGGCGCCGCATCACCGGCCACCGGCGCTGCCCGCGGCCTGTTCGCGCTGTGGACGGTCGTGGCCCTTGGCGCAACCGTGGGCCAGGTGCGCTTCACGTACTACCTCGGGGTGAACGTCGCGTTGCTCTCGGGCGTCGCCCTCGAGCGCCTGCTCGCGACGACCGCGCGCCGGCCATCGCTGCGCCTCGCCGGTGCGGCCATCGCGGTCGCCGCCATCGTCGGGCCCGGTGCGCCGGAGTTACTGGCCATGCGCTCGTCGGTGGCCTGGCCCGACAGGAACTGGGTCGATGCCCTCACCTGGATGCAGGGCAACACGCCGGAGCCGTTCGGCGACCCCGCGGCATACCTGGCCAGCCACGTCGACAGGCCCTCGGCGTACGGCGTGCTGGCCTGGTGGGACTCCGGCTACTGGATCACGCGCATCGCCCGCCGGGTGCCGGTGACCAACCCGCGGCAGACCGCGATGCAGGACGTGGCGCGCTTCCTCGTGGCCACCGATGTCGCGGAGGCACGCCACGTGCTCGATCGCCTTGGCGCCCGGTACGTGATCGTCGACGCCCAGCTGCAGGTGCGGCTTCCGGGCGAGCGCCGGTTGCCGGGATTCTTCTCGGCGATCGAGCGGACCGCCGGTGGCGATGGCACGCCGCGCTGCGAGTCCTTCGTCGATCGGCGCAACGGCATGCGGACGGACCTGTGGTGCGCGCCCGAGTACCACCAGGCGATGGCGATGCGGCTGTACCTGCACGGGGCCCGAGCCGTGACCGACGTGACGCCGGTGCGCGTGGTGCGGTTCCGGCGACGCCGCGGCGCCAGGGAGGTGCAGCACTCGTGGGACTTCCCCGATCTCGCGACGGCACGGTCGTTCGCCGCCGCGCAGGACGATCCCACGACGATCCGGGTGGTCTGCCCGGATCTCCTGCGAAGTTGCGTGCCGCTGCCGGCGCTGCCGGAGTTCGTGTCGCGGTACCGGTCGCTTGGCACCGAGGGCGCGGCGTTGAACGGACCCGCGCTCGTGCACGTGTTCGAGTACCGGCCCGACATCGCACCGTCGGTACCGGCCAACGCGCCGACGACGCGGCACTAACCCGATCCCCGATCCCCGACCCTAGGCTTCGCGCCCCCTGATGGCCCACCGCAGCTTGGCCGACGCGGCGCGCCGGTTGGCGAACGTCTCGGCCCGGGCCGAGCGGACCACGGTGCGTGCGACGCGTGCATAGGTGCCGCGGCGGTGCCCCTCGCGGAACGCCTGCTTCACGCGGCGATCCTCGCCCGAGTGGAACGTGAGCACCACGACGCGCCCGCCCGGCGCGAGACACCGCGGCAAGGCTGCCAGCAAGTCGTCGAGCGCGCCGAGCTCGTCGTTGACCATGATGCGCAGCGCCTGGAAGGTGCGGCGCACCGACATCTTGATCTCGGCTTTGGGCAATGCGGGCAGGACGGCCGCCAGCGCCTGGCGGACCTGGCGCTCGAGTGCGTGGGTCGTGTCCGGCCGGGTGGCCGTGAGCCGCTCCGCGATCACGGCGGCGTGGGGCTCGTCGGCAAAGCGCGTGAGCACATCGGCGAGCGCGGGCGCCTCGAGGTGCGCGAGGAGATCGGCGGCCGGCGCGCCGGTCGTCGGGTCGAGCCGCAGGTCGAGCGGCCCCGGAAGCTTGTAACTGAACCCGCGCGCTGCGGTGTCGTGCTGCATGCCCGACACGCCGAGGTCAACGAGGATGGCATCGGCTCGCCCGTGGCCGGCCTCGGCCAGCACGTCAGGGAGGTGGCGGAAACTCGCGTGCTGCAGGGTGAGGATGTCGGGGCCGTGCCCCTCGGCACGCAGTCGTGCCTCGGTGCGGGGCAGCTCGATCGCATCGACGTCGAGCCCGAGCAGGTGGCCCCCCGGAGTCAGGCGCGCGAGGATCTCGCGCGCGTGGCCACCGCCGCCGATGGTGCAGTCGACCACGAAGGCGCCTGGCTCGGGCCGCAGGTGGCCGAGGACCTCGGCCACCATGATCGGCCGGTGCGACGCTACTTCGGGCGGACCATCGACCATTCGACCGTGTTGCCCATGGCCGTGGCGTCGCCGGTGATCGCCTCGCCCTTGACCGTGCCCTTCATCTCGTACGCCATCGTGCCGCCCGAGGGACGCTCGCGCGTGATCACGAAAGCAATCGCATCGCCCTTGATGGTGCCGGACTCGATGGGCCACACACGGCCGCCCCCGAGGTCGAAACTGCCCTTCAGCGTCTCGCCCTCGACCTTGAGATCCACCTTGGCCTCGACGGTCCCCATCGGGCTGTTCATGGTGAACTTCCAGGCCCCGGCCGCTGGCGACTCGGCGCCGAGCACGGTGGTAAGGGCGGCAATCAGCAGGGCGGTCAGGATGGTGCGCATGTCGAGGTCCTCCGAGCGGCGCACGATGTGGCGCCCGCCTCTGGGACGCGATCCTCAGGGCAGGCGTTTCACGAAGACGTTGGCGAACTCCACCCGGCGGCCGGCCGGCACGATTGCGATGCGCCCCTGCGCGGGCAGTGCCTCCTGCGGCGCATTGTCGACGAGCGCCTGCCCGTTGAGGTGCGCGGTCAGGCGCGTGCCCTGCACCCGCTGCACGAGGCGATTCCACTGCCCGGGCTTCTGCGCCGCGCCGTCCTGGCGCGGCACGACGATGGCCCGGACGCCCGGGAGCATGCGCGCGGTGGGCGCCGGCCCCGGTTGCAGCGCGGCGGGCTCGTCCTCGTCCACCCACCGCCAGTCGGCGATCACCTCGACGTCGCCGAAGGTTTCGGCAGAGAGCAGGGGCAGCGGGCGGCCTGTGGGGTCGGCCTCGTGGCTCAACGTCCAGTCCTTCGCCTTCCAGTACAGCGCACGGTCGGCCGGCACAATCCAGCCAGACAGGGTCTTGCCGTCGTAGAGGGCGCGATGCCCCTGGAACTCGGTGGCCACCTGCGCGGGGGTGATCGTGCCGGAGGGCGGCAGCTCGCGGATGCGGATGTTGCGGAAACGCACGGGCGCGCCCTCCGACTCCAGCGCGATGTAGCCCTTGCGCGGCGAGATGTCGTAGCCACCCGACACCTCCTTGCCGTTGACGGCGAGCTTGAGCGTTCCGTTGCGCGCCGTGATCCGGTAGTGGTTCCACTCGCCCGGCCCCTTGGCGCGGCGCTCGCTGGGCAGGCTGCGCATCGCGCCCTTGGGGTGCGGCCGGTCTGGCGTGAGGACGGCGCCGTGGATCGCGAAGACGTCGCCGTGACTGGTGTAGGTGTCGGAGTTGCGCCCGTCGAGCACCTGCACCTCGATGGCGCGCAGGAAGGGCTGGCCGCGCGCCGGCAGCGCGTCGGCCCACACGAAGACGCCGGCGTTGCCCATCGGCTGTTCGTGGAGGTACTCGAGCTCGAGCACGAAGTTCTCGTACATCCGCTCGGTGCGGATCTCGCAGATCGGCACGCCGGTGACGGCGATGACCCCGTCGCGCACCGAGAAGGTGTCGGGGGCGCAGTTGATGTTCACCCACCCCGACAGGGTCCGTCCGTCGAACAGCGGGACGAACGGCTCGTCCTGGGGAGCGGCCGCGCCCATCGACAGGACGGCAGCCATCGTGACGGCGACAGGCATGCGCATGTCGCGAAGTCTACAGGAAGGACCCGGCCGGGCCGGGGCCACTCGCCGCCGCCGTCGAGCCTCGACGCGGGGCAGGTCGGCGATACTTCCCCCGATGCGCCAATCGCTGCTCACGCTGCTGGCCCTGTCGGGCCTCGCCATGTCCATCGCTGGCCAGGCGCCGGCACCGCCACCACCGGCACGCGAGGCGTTCCACCTGTTCCTGCTCGCCGGGCAGTCGAACATGGCCGGGCGCGGCAAGGTCGAGGCCAGCGACACCGTGCCGAGTCCGGGCATCCTCATGTTCGATCGCGGGCGCACGTGGGTGCCGGCGGTCGACCCGATGCACTTCGACAAGCCGGTCGCCGGCGTGGGGCTCGGGCGCCCCTTCGCCCTGCGCGTGCTCGAGGCCAACCCCGGGGTCACCATCGGCCTCATCCCGACGGCCGTCGGCGGCACGCGCATCGACCTCTGGCAGCCGGGCGCGTTCGACGACGCCACGAAGAGCCATCCCTGGGACGACGCCATCGCGCGCGCCACCGCGGCGCTCCCGAGCGGCACGCTGAAGGCCATCCTGTGGCACCAGGGTGAATCGGACGCGACACCGGAGCTCGCGCCGGCCTACGAGGCAAAACTGCACGCGCTGATCGCGCGCTTCCGCACCACGCTGCGCGCGCCGGAGGTGCCCTTCATCGTCGGTCAGTTGGGCCAGTACCCGGATGTCCCCTGGGACGATGCCCGCCGCATCGTCGACGCGGCGCACCGATCGCTGCCCGCCAGGGTCGCCCATACCGCGTTCGTCGCCAGCGACGGCCTGGTGCACGGCGGCGACCGCATCCACTTCGACCGCGCCTCGTTGCAGGAGCTCGGCAAGCGGTACGCCGACGCCTACGCGCGCCTGGTTGCCCCGGCGCGCTGATCGCCAACCGCCAGGACGCCGCAGCCGTGACACGTCAAACGTCAGACGTCAGACGTCAGCGTTACCCTTGTCACCATGCCGAGCTCGACCTCCCTGCGCGTCGCCCGCTGGACGGCGGTCCTGTCCCTCGCCCTGTCACCCGGCCTCATCGCGCAGGACGTTCCCCTTCCCGACGCGGTGCGGGCTGCGGCCGACGGCATCACCGCGGCCTCGCTGGCGCGCGACCTCGAGTTCCTCGCCTCGGATGCCCTTCGCGGGCGCGACACGGGATCGCCGGGCTTCGATGCGGCCGCCGCGGACATCGAAGGGCGCCTGCGGGCGGCGGGCCTGACGCCCGCCGGCGACGAGGGCACCTATCGACAGCATTACGAGTTGCAGGAACTCCACGCGGGAACGAACGCGACAGTGACCATCGGCGGCCGTCCCTTCGTGTTCGGCAACGACTTCGTCCTGCGATCGTTTGCCGGGCCGATCAAGGGGCACCTGCCCGTCGTCTACGTCGGCCACGGATGGCGGGCGCCGTCGCGCGGCATCGACCCGTGGAAGGACGTGGACGTGCGCGACGCCCTCGTGCTCGCCCACGGACCCCGCGCGATGCCGAAGGACGCACCCATCACGCAGATCGGCCGCGTTGCCGTCGGCGCGTCGTCGGTGTTCGCGGAGGCGAAGGCGCGAGGCGCGCTCGGCGTGCTGTTGCTGACGCCGTCGGACCCGAAGGCCGACTGGGCCGCGATGCGCGGCGCCAACGTGGTGCGCCGGGAGCTCGTGCCGGCGGTGCCGTCGGCGTACGCGGCCGTGCCGGTGACCTCGCTGCTGCTCGGGCGCCCCGCAATCGATGCGCTGATGGCAGGCGAGGCCATCGATGGCGCCACGCTGCTGGCCCGAGGCGAGGCTGGTGACTACCCGCGCGCATTCCGCCTCCGCAAGCGCATCGCCGTCCACGTGCCGCTGGTGGGGGTGGCCTCGGAGCACCCGTACAACCTCGTGGCCCGCATCGAGGGCAGCGACCCGGTCCTCAAGGACCAGGTGATCACGATCGCGGCGCATCTCGATGGCGCCGTCGGCACCCGGACCATCGACGGGGACCCGATCTACAACGCCGCCGACGACAATGCCACCGGGAGCGCCGGCCTGCTCGCGATTGCCGAGCACCTGATGAAGGGGCCGCGCCCGCGACGCACGATCGTCCTGCTCTGGGACAGTGGCGAGGAACGCGGCCTCTGGGGCACGCGACGGTTCGTGCACCAGCCGCCCGTGCCGCTCGACCGCATCGTCGCGCATGTCAACGTCGACATGATCGGCGCCACTCGGGCACCCGGACGCGCCGACGCCAACTCGGTGGACGCCACCGGCCCGCACGAGGTGTTCCTGATCGGACCCGGCGCGCTGAGCCCGAGCACCGATGCCCTGTTGCAGCGCGTCAACGCGGGGTACCTGAAGATGACCTTCAACCGGCGCGATGACCGGCCCGAGAGCGAGTTCTTCTACCCGCGCACCGACGCCGGACCGTACCTCGAACGCGGCATCCTCACCATCGGGTTCACCACGGGTTCGCATCCGCGGTACCACCTGCCTGCCGACGAGGCGAAGTATCTCGACCCGGCCAAGATGGAAGCGGTGACGCGCACGGTCTTCGCGAGCCTGTGGGCGCTCGCCAACAGCCCGGAACGCCCGCGGATCGAGACCGCCATCCCCGCCACGGTGCTGCGCGCCCCGGCGCCGGAACACTGATGACAACGGCCGCCGCGACCGGCCCCATCGACATTCCCCGTCGTCCGTCCTGAATGGGACGGCCTGGCTTCCAGCGACCCTGCTAGGCGATGTCGCGCAGCGCCGCGCGCGTCGCAATCACCGCGAACGCCGTGAAGAGGACCGCCGACGTGTCGCCGCTCCGGCCCGGCACGAACGCCTGCGCCAGTTCGAGCGCGAACACCAGGGCGACGAGCGCGGCAGGCCACGCCTGCGGCCACGCCGGCATGGACGCACGCCGCGCCCACTCCGCAGCGGCGACGGCCGACAACCCGGCCCAGCCGAACAGCCAGGCGAACTCCAGTGCGCCGATCTGGCGGCCGAAGCCGACGCGCGGCCACCATCCGAAGCCGCGAGCGGCGCGGTGGCCCGACTCAGGGTGCAGTTCGTACGCCGCCATCACCATGACGACGCCAACAAGCAGCACGACCGGCCACACCCGGGCATTGCGCGACTCGCGACCGGCCCGAAGTGCAGCCATGCCGGCGATGGCCGCGATCAGGGCGGCCGTCATGCCGAACAGCTCGGCGTACGACAAGGGCACCCGTGCGAACACGAGCAGTTGGAGGAGCACCGAGGCAGCCGCCAACAACACCAGGCTCGCAGCGCCACCAGCCGCGCTGCGCACCACGAGCCGGCAGGAGGCGGCGATGGCCAGCCACGCGCCGGCGTGTCGCGCCAGGCGCCAGGGATCGAGGCCGTCGAGCGGATCGGCATGCACGAGGAAGCGCAGGTGGGACCGCGCCTGCCCGAGGTCCAGCGAGAACACCCAGGGCATCGTCTCCGAGCCGATCCAGAGCAGCGCGACGGCGAGCGTGCAGGCGCGCAGCCGGAGATCGTCGAGGGCCAGGCTGGGCAGGGCGCGCGGCCACCGGAGCACCATGACCAGGACGCCGACCGCGACCCCCACGCCGCCGCCGGTGGAATTGGCCAGCCAGTCGATGGCCGACGACACGCGGCGCGGCTCGCAGGCCTGCACGAGTTCCATCGTCAGCGAGAAGAGGGACACGGCCAGCGCGCTGACGAGCGCGGCCAGGGCGATCCGCGACGCACGTCGCCGCGCCGGCCACGCCGCCACGACGCAGAGGGCGCCGAGCGGCACGTAGGCCACCACGTTCACGAGCAGGTCGCCGCGCGGGATGCGCTTCGGGACTTCGAGCACGTCGCCGCCGCAGGCCCACGTGCCGCCCGCGGCGAGCGACTGGTAGCCGATGAAGGCCGCGTAGGCGAGGAGGGCGAGGAGGCGGGTCTGCCTCCCGCGTTCACCGGGCGCCGGCGAGGGCACGCACGCTGTCCCAGTGGACACGGACGAACTGCTGGAAGGCGGCCTCGAGGATGCGCTCCTGGTCGCTGTGCGCGCCGAAGCCGAGCTGCACGTCCTCGCGGTCGATCATCGGGCCGATGCCGTAGCACTGGACGCCACGCGCCCGCACCTGCGCCGAGTCGGTCGCGCCGGCCATCATCACCGGCAGCACCGGCACGCCGTACGCGCGGGTGTGCACGTCCACGAGCACGCGCCATGCCTCGGTGTCCAGCCGCGACGGTGGCGCCGCGGGTCGCGTCGCCGTCGTGTCGGGCGGCACCACCTCCACCGCGGGGTCGGCGATCACCTCCCGCAACTGCCGCAGGAAGGTGGTGATGTCCTCGTCGGGCAGGGCGCGGATGTCGAGCGTCGCCTCGGCCTCCGACGGAATCACGTTGCGCAGGTAGCCGCCCTTGACGATGTTGGGCGACACGCTGGTGCGCAGCAGCGTCGCCAGTTGCGGCGCATCGACCGCGAAACGATCGTAGGCGGCCTCGAGATCGCGCCCCTCGGCGACGGCGGCGTACCGCACCGCCTCGTCCGGTGCAACGAGGCGCGACAGGCCCGCGAAGTACGCGCGCGTCGTCTCGTTGAGCCGGAGGGGCGCGCGCCAGGCGCCGATGCGCGCGATTGCCTGCGACAGGTGCAGGATCGGGTTGGTCTGGAGCGGGACCGAGCCGTGGCCGGCGACGCCCCGCGCGACGATCCGCACCGTGTACGGGATCTTCTCCGTGGTGGTGATGGTCGCGTACCGGGCGACGCCGCCGGTGCGCACCACGCTGCCACCCTCGGCAAGGCAGTACTCGGCATCGATCGTCGGCCAGTGGTTGGCGACCATGTGGTTGATGCCGAACGGCCCGTTGCCTTCCTCGCTGGCCTCGGCCAGGAAGATGACGTCGCGTTCGAGCCGCACCCCCTCGCGCTTCAGGCGCAGCATGGTCATCAGCCCGGCGACGACGCTCGGCTTGTCGTCGAGTGACCCGCGTCCGTACACGTGGCCGCCGTCGCGGGTGGCCGAGAACGGCCCGTGCGTCCACTTGGAGGCGTCGACCGTGACCGTGTCGGTGTGGCCCATGACCAGCAGCGGGCGCTTCGCGCCGTTGCCCTTCAGCCGCGCCACGAGGTTGGGCCGCGCCGGATCGCGCGCGAGTATCTCGACAGGAATGCCCTCGCCCTCGAGCACGCCCTTGAGGTACTCGACGACGCGGACTTCGTTGCCCGGGGGATTCTGCGTGTCGAGGCGCAGGATGGCCTGGAAGTGACGAAGCGCCTCGTCCTCGACGGACTCGGCGGCGCGGGCGGGCGCGTCGCCTCGCAGGTGGGCGGAAGCGAGCGCGAGGCACACCCCGAGAGCCGCCAGGCGCAGCCGGTGCATCATGGCGCCATTCTCAGGGCAACGGCGCCCCCGGACAACACGCGCGGGCGGGCCGGGTCGGGATGCCGCACCAGCCCTTGCGTGCCGCAGGCGGTCGCCCCTAGCCGACGACCGTCGGCAGGCGCGCCGACAGCCAGGGGACCACGGCCGCGCACATGTCGGCAATGGCGTCCGTGAAGCGGTGATCGACGCCGGGCAGCGCGACCAGATCCGGGCGGCCACCAGCGGCGGCGCGCGCGTCGATCGCATCGACGAAGGGCACGAGTTCGTCGGCCTCCCCGTGCACCAGCAGCCACGGGATGCGCACGGCGGCGGCTTGCGCGTGCAACGACCCGATCCGCTCGGCGTCGGCCTGCAGCGTGCGATTCCAGATGCAGCCGGGCTTGTCGAGCATGAGGCCCTCTCCCGGGACGAGGTGGCCGAACGTGCGCTGCATGAAGTCGCGCACGTGGAACATGCCGGCCAGCGAGACCAGCGCCGCGAGACGATCATCGCTGGCCGCCCGCAACACCCCCACCGCACCGCCCATGCTGTGGCCGGCGTAGGCGAGGCGCTCGACGCCCCACGCCTGCAGGGCGTCGAGCACGCTGCCGAGGTCGGCGGCTTCCTTGGTGGGCGTCACGTCCTCGAAGCGTCCCTCGGACCTGCCGTTGCCCGCGAACGACACGAGCACGGACGCAAGCCCTGCCCCGGCGAGCGCCTCGGCGAGCTCGGTCTGCCATGGCCGATCCCAGTGCGACGTCACGCCGTGGCCGATGACCACGACGGCCCGCGGCGGGGCGTCGCCCGCGGCGCCTGCCGCGGGCTGGTACGCCACGTCGAGACGCTCGCCCTGCGCGTTGCGGATCGGGAACGGCAGATCGCGTCGATCAGAAGCGGCCAACGCCCGTCCAGATCCCCGGCTCCTCGCCGGTGAACACGCGCCACGTCAGCGACGGCGTGCCGCAGTGGCCTGCGAGGATGTCGACCAGGTGCACGTCAGGCGAGCCCTGATCGGGGCCGGGACCGTAGTGGTACGCGATCTCGTCGCCTGCCGCGATCACCGGCAGGCCGCCATTGTCGGACGGACCGCGCGTCGGCTTGGCGTTGTACCCCCAGCGCGTGTCCACCTTGCGCAGCTCGTCGACGATGTAGTCGAGCCAGGGGTTGTTGCGGTACTTCACGCCGCCCGGGCACGACTGCGCCATCAACTCGGGGCGCTCCGCGTTCTTCTGCTGGATGAACGCCCGGACATCCGGCAGCGGGAGACGCTGGCCGGCAGGCGGATCGGCCGTGCGCTTGGGCAGCCTGATCATCAGGCCTGTCGAGCCCCGCACCGCGCCGAAGCTGGCAACGATGTTGGTGCTGCCGTCGGCGACGGCGGTCACCATCCCACCGTTCGAGATCGTGGCGGCGGCCGAGTTCTCGGACGACCACTGCGCCGAGCTGGTGCGGTCCTCGGTGGCGCCCGTCGACAGGGTGACGGTGGCGGTGAACTGAGCCGTGCCGCCGGCCGTGGTGATCTCGGAGGGCCCCGTCACCCGCACGGCGGTGACCGTCGCCGTCGTCGTGGTCGTCGTGGGCGTCGGCGACGTCACGCTCACCGTGCGCGTCTCCGTGCTGCCTCCGCACCCCACCGCCAGCACCCCGAGGGCCACACACAGGCTGCCCGCTGCGCCCGCCATCCCGAACCGTCCGTGCATTCCGCTCCTCATCATCCGTCTTTCCGTCGCGTGGTCACCCCGTGTGACCCGGGAATTATAGGGAAAAAATTACGCCGACGCCCCATTTTTGACAGGAAAGAGCCTTGGGGGCCTGGCCATGGGACGAGCGCCGCACGAAGGCAGGCGCCGACTTCGCATACCGTAGGGACGTGGCCCGCTTCACTGCCCGACGGACGCTTCCCGGCCTGCTCGCCCTCGGCACGCTGGCCGGCATGCTCGCCCCCCGCGCCTCCGAAGGCCAGACCCTGCGCCTGGTGACCGTGAAGGCCCAGGCGCCCGACTCGGTCACGGCCCTGCGGGGCCAGCGCGTCGCCGTCTCCGCCGACGGCCGCTACGTGGCGTTCTGCTCGGCGGCTCCGCCGGCCGACCTCGTGCCGGGCAAGAACGTCCCGCCGGGCTCGGTGGCGACCCGCAACGTGTACGTGCGGGACATGGTCGCCAACGCGACCGAAGTGATCACCCTCTCGGCGACCGACCCGGGTACGACGAGCGACGGCGCCTGCCTGCCTGACGTGCAGATCACCCCGGACGGGCGGTACGTCGCGTTCAGGAGCAACGCGACCAACCTCCAGTCGGGCACCTGGTCCTACCCCGCCGACGAGAACTCCGGCTGGATCTTCGACCGGCAGACGCGCACCCTCGCGCTGGTGGACGTCGCCGTGCAGCCGTTCCACGCCGGCGGGGTCAAGGAGATGGTGATGAGCGAGAACGGCCGCTTCGTGGCGTTCTCGAGCCGGGGCACCGGGAGCCTCCGGCAGCTGGTGGCCAACTTCATCGACGCCAACGGCGAGTTGCCCGACCTCTACGTCCGCGACATGCAGGCCGGGGTGACGCGCCTGGTGAGCCGCCATCACACCGATCCGAATCGTGGCTCGCCGGCCGGAGTCCCGACGACCACCAGCGAGCATCCGGGCGTGTTCAGCGCCGACGGCACGGTGCTCCTCTTCGCGGCCGCCTTCGCCGAGCTCGTCCCGAACGGCCAGGCCGCCCGCAACCTGTACGTCTACCGCTGGGCCAGCAACACCACGACGCTCGTGTCGGCCCGCACCGGCGAGGCGAACTTCGTCACGGGCGTGACCGTCCACGCCGACGACTCGCCCGGCGTGCCGAGCTTCTCGCTCACCGCCGACGGCGCCTTCGCCGCCTTCGCGGCGTCGACCACGCAGGGCGACCTGACCGCGCAGGCCACCAACGGCCGCCGTAACGTCTACGTGCGCGACATCCGCACCGCCACCGGCCCGACCACGCTGGTCAGCCTCACGCCCGCCGGGCTCGGCGGCAACGGCGATTCACTCCATCCGGTGATCAGCCGGGGCGGGTCGGTGGTGGCCTTCGAGAGCCTCGCCACCGATCTCCTCAACGCGTTCGACGACACGGCCGGCCTGACCGACGTGTTCGCCAGGCCGATGAGCGGCTCGGCGCTCGCCGGACCGGCCGAGTGGCTGACGCGCGACCACTCGGTCCCGTCGGGCGGCAACCAGCCGGCGACGCTCGAGGGCGTCAGCGCCGACGGACGCTACGTCGCCTGGCGCTCGCGCGCCACCAACTACGTCCACTTCTCGGTGGTCGCCGACACCAACGCGGCAGACGACGTGTTCGTGCGCGACCGCGTCGCGGGTACGGTGAGCGTCAAGAGCGTGGTGCCGATCGGCGCCCCCTCGACGGCCGACGCGGCGAGCGGCTCCTCGACCCTGCTGGCCTCCGGGCACACCTCGTTCTTCAGCGAGGCGACCAACCTGCTCGTGACGCCGGCCACGACCGGGATCAACGTCTTCGCACCCGCCCCGGAACTCGCCGACCTGTCGCTGTCGATTGCCGATGCCCCCGATCCCGGGCTGGTCGGCAAGCCAGTCGTGTATGCCTTCACGGTGGCCAACCTGGGGCCGGCCGCGGCCACCGGCGTCGCCTTGCGCGTGCCGGTGCCCGACGGGGCCTCGACGCTCGTGGCGCAGGGCGGCCTGACGCCCGTGGGCGGGGCGATCACCTTCGACCTCGGCTCGATCGCTGCCGGTGCCACCGCCACCCGCACGGTGGCGGTGACCTACGGCGGCGCGCGCGTCGCGTCGGTGAGCGCGACCGTCACCGCGAGCCAGGCCGATCCGGTCGCCGGCAACGACACGGCGACGCAATCGACGGTGATCACCAGCGCGCCCGCGCTGCCGACGCTGACCGGCACGGTCAGTGGCCCGGGCGGCGGCGGGGTGCCCGGCGTCGCGTTGGCGCTCTCCGGCAGCGCCTCCGACACGACGATCTCGGCGGCCGACGGCAGCTACGTGTTCGGGAACATCCCCGTCGGCGGCACGGTGACGGTGACCCCGAGCGCCACCGGATACACGTTCAGCCCGGCCTCGGCATCGCTGACCGACGTCGCCGGCGACCGCACCGCCGACTTCACCGCCACGTGCGCGCCCGCCATCTCGGGCCTGGTGCGCGACCGACAGGACGGCGAGCTCGGCGGCATCACCGTGGCGCTGTCGAACGGATCGACCGTGACCACGCTCACCGACGCGAGCGGCCGCTACACGTTCACCGACGTGACGCCCGGCCAGTCGGTGACGCTCACGCCGAGCCGTCCCGGCTTCACGTTCGAGCCGGCCTCGGTGACGCTGACCACGGCCGCGTGCGGCACCACACCCGTGCCGTTCGTCGCCTCGTCGGGCGCCTACACGCGCTACTTCGCCGAGGGCGCGACCGGCTCGTTCTTCGACACGTCGATCGCCCTGCTGAACGCCAGCGGCGTCGCGACGACGGCACGCCTCACGTTCCAGACCGGCACCGGGCAGGTGGTCACGCGCGACGTGCCGCTCGGGGGACTCCTGCGGACGACCGTCAATCCGAAGACCATCCCGGGACTCGCAGCGGCCGAATTCTCCACCGTCGTGTCCTCCGATCAGCCGATCGTCGCCGACCGCACCATGCGCTGGAACGCAACCGGCTACGGCAGCCACGCCGAGGCGAGCATCGCCGAGCCACGCACGCAGTGGTACCTGGCCGAGGGCGCGACGACCGGCGGGTTCCAGTTGTTCTATCTGCTCCAGAACCCCAACGACGTGCCGACCGACGTGCAGGTGACCTACCTGCTCCCCGCACCGCGCTCGCCGATCACCAAGACCTACCCCGTACCGGCGCGCTCGCGCCAGAACATCTGGGTCAACGTCGAGGATGCGGGCCTGGCGAGCGCCGAGATGTCGGCCGTCTTCACCGCCGGGCTGCCGATCATCGTCGAGCGGGCG
The DNA here is from genome assembly GCF_016865485.1 of Luteitalea sp. TBR-22. Classification (NCBI taxonomy): domain Bacteria; kingdom Pseudomonadati; phylum Acidobacteriota; class Vicinamibacteria; order Vicinamibacterales; family Vicinamibacteraceae; genus Luteitalea; species Luteitalea sp. TBR-22. Next base: position 5,749,628 of record NZ_AP024452.1, read on the forward strand.
ATGTACCGCGACGGGCCAGGCCAGATGTTCGCGGCCGGCCACGAGGCCGCGGCCGTCCCCGGCCCGGCCAATCAGTGGTTCTTCGCCGAGGGCGCCACCGGGCCCTACTTCGACCTCTTCTACCTGATCGCGAACACCACGGCGTCGGCGATCACGATCGACGGTCGCTACCTGTTGCCCGACGGCACGGTGCTCACCAAGACGTACACGGTGCCCGCCTTCAGCCGCTTCAACGTCTGGGCCGACTACGAGGAGTTCGCCGGCCGGCCCGGGCTGCCGCTGGCCGACACCGCCGTGTCGGCGACCTTCACCGGCGTGGACGGCGCGGTGTTCGTGGCCGAACGCGCGATGTGGTGGCCAGGCGACGGCTCGCGGTGGTTCGAGGGCCACGTGTCCTCGGGCGCGCTGCGGTCGGGCACCAAGTGGGCCCTCGCGGGGGGCGAGGTGGGCGGCACGCGTGCCAGCGAGACCTACATCCTGATCGCCAACACGTCCAACACCGACGGGACGGTGCTGGTGACCCTGGTGTACGAGGACGGGAGCACGAGCGTGTTCACGCGGCCGGTCAAGGCGAACTCGCGGACCAACGTCGCCGTGGCCAGCGAGGTGCCGGCAGCGGCCAACCGGCGGTTCGGCGCCATCGTCGAGAGCCTGGGCGCCACCCCGGCGCAGATCGTCGTCGAGCGCGCGATCTACGAGAACGCCGGTGGCGTGACGTGGGCGGCAGGTTCGAACAACCTGGGCACGCGCCTGCGGTGACGTGAGGCGCGGACGCGTTCAGAAGGCCCAGGTCGTGACCTGCCCGCTGGCATCGATCCGCCGGACGAGGATGTCGTCGTTGACGTAGGCGGTCCCGTCGGGCGAGAAGCAGAGATCGCGCGACTGCTGGAAGTACGCCAGCGACGAGGGGCCGTCCATCGGATGGTCGGCCAGCCACGTGCTCTTCGGAATCCGCGTGCCCGTGATCGGAACGACCGTCGCGTTGACCTCGTCCACGCGCATCAGTTGCAGGGCGTCCCAACCGCGCTGCTCGAACAGCAGCAGGTCGCTGATGATGTGGATGCGTCCCTTCGCGTCCACGGCCATCGCGCGCACGCCATCGAGGTGTGCCTTCGCCGGGCTCACCCGACTCGCCTTCTTGGCAAACAGCACGCGTCGATAGGTGCCGTCCGGCCTGATGCGCCACACGAGCGTGTAGAGGTCGTGGACCGGACGCGCGACGGTGAAGGCGCCGGCCGCGACCAGTTCGCCGTGCGCGGCATCCCATTCGAGGTTGGACACGAGGGGCCGGTTCTCGGGCAGCGTCGCCTCGTTGCACAGCACGTCCGCGCCGAGGACGGTGGTGACCTGGCCGTCCTTCGAGATGCGGCGAAGCGCGCATCCCCGCTGGTCGGCGAGCCAGAGGTTGCCGTCGGGATCTTCCACCGGGCGATCCGCCTCGTCGAAGAGTGCGGCGGTCGCGGCGCCGTCACCCGAGCCGACGGTGCCCTGGTTGGAGCAGTCGCCTGCCGATCCCGCAACGCGCGAGACCAGGCCAGTCGGGGCGATGGACTGGATCGAGCCCCGACCCGCGAACAGGATGCGTCCGTCAGCGCCGAGGCCGAACCTGGTGGGCGCCGAGGACGACTCGTCGAAGGCCACGCCACAACTCCGCCGACCGCTTGCCGCCGTGGAGCGGACGTGCAGCGGCGTCACCGCGCCATCGACGGCAATCCGCCAGAACCCCGTGGCAACCGCTCGCGCTTCGGCATCGAATCCGGCGCGGCCGCTCACGACGACGCTGCCGTCGGCCGCACAACGCAGGCTCTCCGCCCTGGCGAACAAGGGTTTGGCCGGATCCATGTACGGATTGGCGATGGTGACCGTGGGGCGGGTGTTCTCGGCGGCGAACTTCTTCCCCCACCCGGCCTGGACCGTGGCCGTTCGAGGCGCCGTGGCCACCCGCTCGTTCGCCGCGGGCGCCACGAACGGCGCCGCGCGCGGCGAGCGAGGCGCCGGTTGCGCGAGCGTGAGGGCGCTGGTGACCACGCAGCACGCGACCACCCATCCCATCTGCGCTCGAATATCGGCCATCCGCGGAGTCTACCCCGTCAATGGCCCATGACGGAGTTCGCGTACAGCGACGAGACGGCACGGCCGATATCCTTGGGAGCACGGCCTCCCGTCGCGCCCGATCCACCCTTCCATGCCGCGCCGATTCTCCCCATGCCTCGCCTTGCTCTGCACGTCGATCGTCATCGGCGCGGCCGGCGCGCGGCCGACGGCGCAGACGGCGACGCCCGCCCCGGTGACGCCTGCCCCTGCACCAGCCACGTTCGTGGTCGAGCAGCGAGGATACGGTCTGCGGCCTGAGCCCGAACCGCCGCGGTACGTGCGTCCCGCCGACAAGACCGGCGTGCCCGGTTTCGAGGGCCTCGATTGGCTCGACATCGGCCTCGAGTTGCGGTCGCGATACGAGCATCGCGTCGACGACTACCGACGGCCCGTCTCGTCGGTCGACGACGTGGTGCTCTGGCGCACGCGGCTCTATCTCGGCGTCAAGAAGGGCCTCGGACCGCTGCGGTTCGCCATGGAACTGGTGGACTCGCGGCGCAGCGGTGGGCAGTTCGCCCCCGACGAGCGCGAGGTGAACCTGGTCGAGCCCATCCAGGCCTATGCCGAGCTGTACTTCGCCAGCGGCGCGGGCAAGGGACGCCCGGTGAGCATCAAGGCCGGGCGACAGGCCTTCGAGTATCTCGACAGACGCTTGCTCGCGCGCAACGAGTGGCGCAACACGTCGAACACCTTCGACGGCCTGCGCGCCACGGTCGGCAAGTCGTCGGCCGCCTGGCAACTCGACCTGCTGGCCGTTCGGCCGGTCCGGCGACTCATGTCCGGCCTCGACGACCCCGACGAGACGCAGTGGCTGGCTGGCGCCCTCCTGGAGCTCCGGCGGTGGTCTCGCGTGGCGATCCTGCAGCCCTACTACCTCCACCTGTCGCAGGACGTGACGAGGCCGGGCTCCCGCATCGACCGCGACGTGCCGACCATCGGCCTGCGCAGCTACGGGCTGATCGGCAGGAGCGGGCTGGACTGGGACGTCGACGTCGCCGGCCAGTTCGGCGACGACCGGCCGCGTCGCAATCGCGCGTCGGCCTTCGTGGTCGAGGGCGGGTACTCGCCGCGACACGCCTGGAAGCCGCGGTTCAGCGCCAACTACACGTACGCGTCTGGCGACAGGAGCCCCGGCGACCTGTCCAGCAACCGCTTCGAGCGGCTGTTCGGCTTCGCCCGCCCGTTCTCGGCCAGTGACTACATCCAGTGGGAGAACATCCAGGCCCAGAAGGCCCGGCTGGAGATCACGCCGACGCCGTCGCTCCGCATCGACACCGGCCTGAGCGCCTACTGGCTGGCCAGCGCGACCGATCGCTGGAACGTCGCCGGCCTGCGCGATCCGACCGGCCGCAGCGGCACCCACATGGGCAACGAGTTCGACGTCCGGGTGCGATTTCCCGTCACGGCGCGCGTCGGCCTCAACCTCGGGTACGCGGTGTTCCGCCCGGGTGGGTTCACCCGGAGCGTCAGCGGCCGCGCCGACACGTCGCACATGCCCTACGCCGAAGTGACGCTGAACGCGTTCCGCTGACGCTCCACGTCGAGTCGCGCCAGGAGGCCCTCGCGGACGCCGGCCCATCGCCTGCGCTTCACGCCGGCGAGATGCTGCGCCTCCGCACGGAGGCGCGCATGGTCGCGGCGGAGGCGGGCGATGCCCGCCGCGATTGCCTCGGGTTCGTTGGCGACGTGCACCGCGCCCTCGGGAAACGCCTCGCGCAGGATCGGCCAGTCGGACACGACGACGGGCACTCCCTGGTAGATCGCCTCGTACGCGCCCCGCAGCATGGTGTGGTCGTGCGTGGTCAGGTCGAGCACGGCGTCGGCGCCGACCACCATGCCGGCATATGCCGGCTCGGGAAGGAAGCCGGTCAGCGACACGTTGGCCGGCACGCGAGCGCGCATCGCGGCAGGCAGCGAGGACGAGTCGCCGGTGACGTGGAAGCGGACGTCCGGAAGACGTCCGGCAGCCGCGAAGATCGCCTCGACGGGTTCATCGGCGTCGAAGGAGCACACCACCGTCACGCTGAACGCCGCCTCGCGCAGGTGCGGCGTGGGCGCGTGGAACACGACGGGCACGTCGGGAACGATGGTCGCGTGCGCGCCCCAGCCGCGGATCATGCCGGCCAGGTGTTCGTTGGTGACCAGGGTGGTCGTGGCGCGCCGGCACACATGGCGCTGCAGCCACTGCAGCCGCCGCCATCGGGGCAGCACGAACGCGCAGGTGTGCGCATCGACGACGACCTGCGCGCCGTGCCACCGGGCGTAGGCCAGCGCCGGCAGCGCCGCGAAGACCGGTGGCGACATCACGCACACCGTGTCCGGGCGCTCGCGATGCAGCAGGCGGGCCGTGAGCAGCGCCTGCACCGCGTACTTCAGCAGGACCGTCGCCGGGTGGCTGCCGAGCCAGCCCGCATACACCATGAAGGACCGGCCACCGAGCTCCCGGGCGGTGTGGTCGGAGCGGCTGCAGTGCGGCGCCCACGACACGTAGGCGAGCCGGCGATCGGATCGACGCGCCCGGTCGGTATCGGTCGGGACGCCGCCGGGCGAAGGCACGGGGCCGTTGCCGGTCATCGCAACCCCGTTGCAAGCCGCGCCACCTTCTCGACGACGATGGACGGGTGCCACTTCGCGAGGCGGCCCCACGGGCCGAAGTGGACGATCCACGCGCGCCGCACGTCGCCGGTGCGATTGGGCCCGGTGTAGTGGAGCGTCAGCGGGTGATGCACGGTCAGGCCTCCGAGCGGCAGCGGGCAGACCACGGCCCGCGAGCTCTCGGCGTCCTCCACCGCCCGGACGTGGCCGTCCCCACGGCGCCCGTGCTCGAGGAGGCCCGCCGACTGGCTTCCGGGGATGAACTGCATGCACCCGCTTTCCACCGTGACCGGCTGCAGCGGAATCCAGAAGTGGAACGTGCGCAGCAGGCGGCGATGGCCGTTGTACGCGTGGTCCTGATGCCACGGCGTCTCGGCGTCGTTGAAGGGCGCCTTGTAGATGGCGTGATCGAACGAATAGCCGACCGCGCGGCCACCGAGCGCCTCGGCCATTTCACGGCACCGGCGAAACGCCTCCGTGGCGCGAAGCCTCGGGTCGAGGCGGCTGGGCCGCTCGATCTCGGCGCTGCGCGGGGCGGCCCCGTTGGTCGGGCCGGCGGCGGCGAGGTCGCGGCGCACGTCGGTCGGCAGATGCCGGAAGCGGGTGAACAGGGGATCGAGCAGGGCCCGGACCTCCTCGATCGCGGCGGCGCCGAGCGCCTCGGGCACCACGAGGAAGCCATCCCGGGCAAACCTCGACATCTCCTCGCGTGACAACACGCACGACTCCTCTCGAGCGCCCTTGTTACTCGCCGGGAGGGTGGCGACCGAGCGTGCTCCGCGCGATGGCAGGCGCCGGCACAGGCGGCGGCCCCGGGGGCACATGGAGCCGGCCGCCCGGGGGACGCTATCAGAAGTGTGTATCTGACAGCCAGATGTCAGGCGAGGCCGCGATCAGCGACGGCCGGATCGCGTGCGGCTGCGCTGCGCCTCGATGAGCGCAATCAGGCGGTCCACCGCTTCTTCGACGAAGGCAGGATCCTCGGCGTGCAGGTCGCGTTCGATCACCTCGATCGACGCGGGCAGCGCGGCCTTCAGCGCCGTGAAGTATGCCGCGTCGCCCTTCGGATCGTTGAGGGGGCCGCCCGGCATCGCGTAGCTGCCAGTGCCGAGCTTCGGAATCATCAGCACCGCATTGCCGGTGGTGCCCTGCAGCCGCTTGCCGATCTCCCTGGCGACCATCCGGAGCTCCTTGACGTTCAGGCGCGGCGCGAGCACCACCTCGTTGTGCCACACGTGCGCGTGGTCCTTCCAGCGCTCGGGCAACTGGTGCGGCGTCGAGACCAGGATGCCGAGGTGTTCCGAGCCACCCGGGCACAGCACCTGCGGGAGGCCCAACGGGCCTGCCACCGACAGGCGCTCCTTGCCGCCGGCGCGCAGGCCGTGGAACAGCTCGTCGCTGATCTCGCCCATCGCGTAGTCGAACACGGCGCCGATGATGCCCTGCTTCATCATCAGCTCCATCGCGCGCCCGCCGGTGCCGACCGCGTGGAACACGATCGACTCGTACCCGCGCTTGCGGAAGAGCTCGATCGCCAGCATCGTGCCGCGCGTGAGCACGCCGAGGTTGGAGATGCCGATGAGCGGCTTCGCGCCCCTGGCCCGCGCCGTCTTCAGGCCGACCTTCACCTGCGCCATGCCGTGCGCCGCGCCAGCCGCATTGGCGAGCACCTTGCGCATGAACACGTTCAGGCCGAGGATGTCGCCCACCGAGAACATCATCGTGATGTCGGAGATGCCGACGTACGAGGACGTGTCGCCGGAGGCGACGGTCGACACCATGACCTTGGGCAGGCCGTAGGGCAGGGCGCGCATCACGGCGGTGCAGGCGGAGGTGCCCTGCAGGCCGCCGAGGCCGATCACGCCATGCACCTCGCCTTTCGCGATCCGCTTCAGCAGCAGCGCCGTGGCGCCGGCCGCCATCACGGGTTGCGCGGCCTCGCGCGACTTGCCCGACTGCAGGGTCGCCAGCGGCGTGCCGCCCGCCCTGGCGACCTGCGCGCGCGAGAGGTCGGCCCTGGTGGCCGGCGCGTTCATGACGCCGATGTCCACCAGCAGCGCACGGCTGCCCAGCGCTGCGAGCTGCTCGCGGAGGAACTCCGCTTCCTGGCCCTTGGTGTCGAGCGTCGCGAGGACGGCGATGACCTTCTTCGGCATGGCGCGTCCTCCGCTACCTGTTGTCCGGGAAGCGCAGCGACTGGAACTCCTTCGCGGCGGCAGACACGGCCTTCTCGATCGGCAGGCGCTCGGTGGAGGAACCGGTCCAGAAGCCCTCGCACGAGGTGTGATCGAGGATGTACTGCGCGTCGGCCGGGGTCTCCATCGCCGCTCCGTGCGCCACGAGGAGGATGTCGGGCTTGATCTTGCGCAGCTTCTGGTTGGCCTCCTCGGTGCGGCGCGCCGTCTCCTCGATCGTCTCGCCCGAATCGTAGCCGCGCAGGCCGCCCTTGGTGGTGCCGGCGTGGAAGCAGAAGATGTCGGGCTGCGCCTCCTCGACCAGCCGGATGCTGTCCTCCTCGTCGAAGGCCAGGCCGATGGTCACCATGTCCATCTCGCGCCCGAGCTTCAGCAGGTCGATCTCGTTCTGCAGCGTGATGCCGGCGCTCGTGAGCACGCGCCGGATCTCGCTGTCCTTGTCCACGTACGAGATCGACGGGCCGATGTTGGACACCGAGTGCACGCCCATGCGCAGGCAGTCGTCGAGCACCATCCGCATGTCCTTGAGCGGATCGTTGGCGTTCAGGCACGCGCAGATGAAGGCATCGCCCTTGATCGCCGGCATGATGTCCTCGCGCGTGTAGTCAAGCGTCTGCCGGTTCGAGTCGAGGATCGGCCAGAGCATCGACATCGTGCCCATGCCGTTGGCGCGCAACCGGGCGCCCGAGAACGTGTTGATGCAGTCGACGCCCGCCGCCTCGAGCAGCTTGGCCACCAGGCCGCTGCCGGCGCTGGCGATGTGGATGGGCAGTCGCTTGGCCACCTTGGCGCGCAACTTCGACATGATCTCGGTGCGGGACGTACGCGGGACGATCACAGCATCTCCTCCGGGAGTCGGGAATCGGGAGTCGGGAGTCGGGAGTCGGGAGTCGGGAGTCGGGAGTCGGGAGGGGCAAGTTCGGCGGCAGCCTACAGCCTGCAGGCTACCGGTAGGCAGTGGCTGCAGCCTGCAGCCTGCAGGCGACCTGTCGCGTTGAACCTCAAACGTCAACCGTCAACCGTCAACCGTCAGACGTTAGACGTTAGACGTTAGACGTCAGAGATGGTACTCGCTCAGGGGTCGAGCACGTCGACCGACAGGATCCGCCACGCGTCCTGCTGGTGGGCCCACAGGAGGGCGAGCGCCGCGCCGGTCCGGCCGTCGCGCGGACGGAACTGGAACAGCACCTGCGCGTAGGCGTCGCCGGGCAGCGGCGCGGCGTCGGCCGAGCACACGAAGGCGCGGGCCTCACCGGGCGGCAGCGTGACCAGCGTGTACGCGCCTTCGTAGGCGTGCGAGCGCACCACCCAGTCGGGATCCCACGACTCGACCGGACCGATGACCGCCGAGAGGCGCGACGGTCGCCGGCCCTCCGCCGCCTCGCGCATCACCTCGGCGAACCAGCGCCGCGTGTCGGACGACGAGCCCTGCTCGTTCTCCGCGTCCTCGTCGAGGTTGGCGCAGCTGACCGCCGCCGGCGACAGGAAGGCCAGCGCGTCCTCGATACGCCGGCGCACCAGCCAGTCCGACAGGAACTCGGCCGAGGCGTCGGCGACGTCGGCAAAGTCCGTGGCTCGCGAAGACGGCAGGGTGGCAGGTTCGGCCTGCGCCGCGACGCGGTCGGGGACCTGCGGCGCGAGCCCCTCAAGCAGGGCCTTCCACCACACGATGAGGCCGTCCCAGCGGCGCGCGTGCCGGCGGTCGTTGCCGCGCACGCGGACGTCGGAGTTGGCGGCGGTGAGGTGACCGTTGAACAGCCCCTGGGGCACCCTGGGGGACAGGTAGTCGACGTCGATGTCGGCGCGGTCGCCGGCCTCGGTGGCCGACACCTGGACGCTGGGGAACCGGCCGCGCAACCGGTAATTGATCGGGTACCCCTTGTGGAAGACCGCGTTGTCCTTGTCGCGGAAGAACTCGCGCGACGCGGCGATGGTGCCGATCGCGTCGGGCGCGAGCGCCACGTAGAGCCGGAACTGCTCGTCGCCCCGCCGGCCCTTCTCCTCGCCGGCCACCCGCTCGACGCGCGCGACGAGGTCGATGGCCGGGCCGAGGTCGCGTCCGTCCTCACCGGTCAGCCGCGTCCTGATCAGGCCGTGGGTCGCCGCCTCGAACGTCGTCTGGCGCGACACCGGCCACGAGGCGTAATGGGCCGCCGGCGTGCACCCCGCGGCGCCGCACGCCTCGGCCGCCATCGCATCGACCAGCCGCCGTTGCGCCGGCGCGAGCCGGGCATACGCCTGGCCCGCCGGGTCGGGGGCGAGGCCATCGGGCGCCCTCGGCGACACGACACAACCGGCCGACGTCAGCACCGCCACCAACGCCGCGCCGGCCCGGGCGGTCATCGCGCGAGCCCCCGTCCCGGGCGCGCCGCCGTGACCTGCCCGTCCTGCCAGACGGGCGTCCCGTTCACCCACACCGCGCGGACGCCTGTGGGCAGGTCGCGCGGCGACTCGAACGTCGATCGATCCGCGATCGTCGCCGCGTCGAAGAGCACGAGGTCGGCCTTCTTGCCGGGCGCGATCCGGCCGCGGTCGGCCAGGCCGAGGCGGTCGGCAGGGAACGACGTCATCTTGCGGATCGCCTCGGGAAGTGTCAGCCAGCCCTGCTCGCGCACGAGGCGCCCAAGCACGCGCGGAAACGTCCCGGCGCCCCGCGGGTGGTTGTTGTTCACGCCGCCGTCGCTGGCCACCATCACCCAGGGCTGCTGATAGAACGCCTTCAGGTCCGGCTCGGCCATCGTGTGCCCGATGATGCCCACCTCGTCGTCGGCGATGCGGATGAAGAAGTCGACCTCGCTGATCCCTTCCGCCGCCGCAGCCTCGCTGAGCCGCTTGCCCTGGTACTGCGGGTAGCGCGTCAGCCGCGTGAACTGGATGTTCCTGCCGCCGCCCACGTCGTCGAGCGCTTCCTTGACGCTGGCCGGGTCCTTGTACTGCTTGTTGGGCACGAGCACCTTGAGGTTCGACTGCCAGGCGAGGTACGGGTACGCGTCCGCCGTCACGTCCACGCCCCGGGCGCGCGCCGCCTCGACCAGCGCGACGACCTCGGCGGCCTTGCCCCACACACCGACGGTGCCCAGCTTGATGTGCGTGATCTGCGCCGGGATCCCGGCGCGCTCGCCGATGGCGATCGTCTCCTTCACCGCGGCCATCACCGCGTCGGCCTCGTCGCGGATGTGGGAGATGTATACGCCGTGGTGCCGCGCCGCCACCCTGGCGAGTTCGACGAGCTCGTCAGTCGCCGCATAGCTGCCGATCACGTACTCGAGTCCGGATGACAGCCCGAGGGCGCCGGCCTTCATCCCGGCATCGACGAGGGCGGCCATCCGCGCCACTTCGTCGGGGCGCGCGACGCGCCGGTAGTCGTCGCCCATCACCTGGGTGCGCACGGTGGCGTGGCCGACCATGGTGCCGACGTTGACCGTTGCCGGCGCGGCGCGACGCGCCGCGAGGTAGGCACCGATGTCGGGGGGCGACGATCCATCGGGGCCGACGATCACCGTCGTGATGCCCTGCGCCACCTGGGTGGCCGCCGCGCGATCGCCGGCCAGGCCGTCGGTCGAGTGGTTGTGGACGTCGATGAAGCCGGGCGCGAGCACGAGGCCTCGTCCGTCGACGACCTGATCGCCGGCCTGCGGCGCCGCATCGCCAACGCTCACGATGGTGTCGCCGACGACGCGCACGCTGGCCGCGCGCAGCGGTCCTCCCGTCCCATCGGCGATCTGCGCGCCGGTGATGACCCAGCTGCCGGGCGACTGCGCGGCCGGGACCGCGCCCCCGCGACCCGACAGGGCCAGGGCGACGATGACCAGCGAACGGAAGGCGAGGTGACGCATGCGCGGGTAGTCTAGTGGAATCATGCGCATTCGCTTTGCCGTCCTCGCGGCGCTGTGTGTCCTGGTCACGGCAGCCGCGCGCCCGTCACTGCGGGCCGCGCAGGACCAGCCGTTGGTGGTCGTCAAGATCGTCGGCGATGACCACAAGCTGCTGCTCGACGGCGACGGCCGCGTGTTCGGCTGGGGCGACTTCCGCAAGGGACAACTCGGCCCGACTGGCGGCACCACGCGCCTCGGACCCGGCTATGGTCTCCCGGTGGCGATCGCCCTGCCGGAGCGCGCCATCGACATCGCCACCGCCAGCGACACGTCGTACGCCGTCCTCGCGAGCGGCATCGTTGTCGCGTGGGGCGCCGGGGCCAACGGCGAACTCGGCAACGGCACCATACGCGGGCTCGACGCCTCGAAGCCGTGGGAGAACGGACAACCTGCCCCGACGCGGGTCGGCGCGCTCACCGAGGTCATCGCCATCGTCGCGGGAGGCGCGAACGCGCTCGCCCTGCACGCCAACGGTACGGTCTCGGCGTGGGGATCGCGGGCCAACGGCCTCATCGGTGACGGGCGCGGACGCAAGACGCACGCCGATCCCCCTGCGCCGAGCGCGAGCACCCCGGTGCGGGTGCCGGGGGCCACCGACGTGGTCCAGGTGGCGACGCACGGATCGCATGCGGTGGCGCTTGGCAAGGACGGACGCGTGCTGGCGTGGGGATCGAACGCCTCCGGTGCGCTCGGACGCGAGCCGCGTCAGGAGATCGCCATCGATGCGGTCGGCGAGGTCCCCGGCCTCGGCGACGTGACGGCGGTGGCCACCGGCACCGGCGTGTCGATGGCCGTCAGGCGAGACGGCACGGTGTGGGTGTGGGGCGCCAACGTCCAGGGGCTCTTCGGCAACGGCGACCGGACGGACCCGCCGGGCGTCGGCTACGGCTACGAACTGACGCCCCGTCGCGTGCCCGGCGTGTCCAACGTGGTGGCGCTGTCGGTCGGCCTCACCGGCCGCCACGCGCTCGCGCTCCTGAAGGACGGCACGCTCCGCGGCTGGGGGAACACCGACTGGGGCCAGATCGGCGCGGGGGTGTCTGGCGATTTCCAGCTGACGCCGGTCACGCCGAAGATCACCGGCGTCGTCCGCGTGCTGGCCGCCGGCAACAACTCGTTCGCCGTGCGCACCGACGGGACCCTCTGGGGGTGGGGCGCAGGTGGCCGGACCGAGCACCCGTTCAAGACCAACGTGAAGCTTCCGCAGCGCGTCGATCTGGCCCTGCCACGTTGACCCTGCGGCACCCTCAATGGTTCCCCTTCTCGACCGGAGGGAGTGTCTGCAGGAAGGCCCACACGGCCTTCAGTTCGGTCTCGCCCATCTGGCCGAGTTGCCGCCACGGCATCTGCGGCTTGATCTCGGTGCCGTCCTTGCGGCGGCCCTGCTGCATGGCCCGCAGGAAATCGGCCTCCGTCCAGCCCTTCAGGCCGGTCTCGTGCATCGTGAGGTTGGCCACGACCGGCATGCCGGGGTCGCCGGCGATGGCCCCGCCCGAGAAGCGGGGACCATGGCAGCCCGTGCACACCTGGGCGATGTGCTGGCCAAGCTCCTTCGAGGCAGCCAAGGGCGGTGGCTCGGCGGCATGCGACGCCTGGTGGTCGATGGTGTAGGTCACCAGGGTCGCATCGCGATCGGTCGCCAGCAGGAACGAGAACAATGGCCCGAGTCGTACCGGTGGCATCTGGCGGTCCACCGGCGGCAGGCTGCGGATGTACGCCACGATGTCGGACAACTCGTGGTCCGACATGGCGCGGAACTCGGTGACCGGCATCGACGAGGTCTTGCCGGAGTGGCGAATCCCGTGTCGCACCGCGCGATCCCAGTCGAGCGCGGTGAATCCCTGCGTGACGCTGCCCGGCCCGGTCGTCAGGTTCGGCGCGGCCCATACGCCGATGAAGGGACTGGAGATCACGGTGCTGCCCCCGAGGTCCCGTCCGTGACACGAGTTGCAGCTGTACCGCGTCTCCACCAGGTGTTTGCCGCGTCCGACCGCCCGCGCGAGCGCCTCGACTGCCGGATCGGCCCCCGGCGCCAGCGTCGACGCGTCAGCCGCCGAGAGCGGGAACGGGATGGCGAAGGTCGCGTCGTGCGTGGTCCACGTGTGCTCGTAGTAGTTGGAGGCGGTCAGGTACGCCCACGTCAGGACACCCACGCCGAGGGCCACGAGGATGCCCACGACGATTCCCACAATCCTCAGCCATTTCCGCAACGCGTCACTCCAGGTCTGTGGTGACGGGTCTCCTTCCCGCCCCCCACCATCAACGGTGAGTGACGCCCAAAGCGCACAGCCTCATGCGTGACCAGGACGTGCCGACGGTCAGGGGCGGGCCGGGATCGGGCTGTCCCAGCCCGCCATGTCGGCGGGCTTGATGCCCTTCACGAACCCGTCGAACGCGAACGTCGTGGGCGTGAACGGCCCGACGAACGCGATCGGGCCGTCAGGGCGGATGGCGGCCTCGAGCCCGACGGCCCACAGCGTGGCGTTGACGGCCATGCGCCTGAAGCCTGTGTTCAGCAGATCTTCCGACGCGCCGTGGGTGGTGGTGAACACGCGGCCCGGCTTCCCCCCGGCGAGCGCGTAGGTCCGGTACCACGCGACCGGCATCTCCTTCTTGTCGGCCGCCGGTGACGCGTCGGGCGTCATGCCGTCGAGGATGCGCCCGCGTGCGAGGACATGACTGCCGGCGATCGGGTCGGCCGTGTACCCGCCCGACTGCACCCACACGTCGGAGACGCCACGCAGGATCGGGTGCGACGCCTCGCCGGGCTCGAGCACGAGCCTCGAGCTCTGCGCGTGATTCTTCCCGTAGTGGGACACCCACGTCTCACCGAGCACCTGCCGCCCGAACCCGCCCGCGAAGTCGGCAGACGGGTTGTTCCACGTGTACGCCCTGAACTTCGCGTCGGGCCGCTTGATCTGGAAGGCGTGCGTGGCCGTGCGGTACCCAACCACGGGGCCGCCACGCTGCAGGTAGTCGACGACGTGCTGCATCTGGGCGTCGGGGAAGTCCTGGAACCGCAGGGAGACCACCATCAGGTCGGCCGTGTCCAGCGCCTCGAGCCCCGCGATGTGCGAGCTGCCGGGCTCGATGAAGCCGGTCGATGGGTTCGTGGTGAACAAGACGCTGCAGGTGAACCCGTAATGCCTGGCGAGGATCCTGGCCAGTGCCGGCAGCGATTCCTCACTGCGGTACTCGTGGTCGCCGGCCAGCCAGACGATGTGCTTGCCGAGGCCAGGCCCCCGCTCGCCGCGGTAGACGACCAGGTGCGAGTTGTTCGCCTCCTGCCCCGCCACGGTGAGCGAGGCGAGAGCCGCCAGAAGGATCCCGGAGAGGAGGATGCGCATGTGAGGCGAGTAGCGTACACCGCTGGTCGCGCGCCGCTCACCAGGCGATCGCCGCAGCGGTGGCGACGGCCATCGCCATCAGGACGCCGCCGACGAGCAGGCGGAACGAGGCGCGTCCGAAGACGACGGCGAGCGCCGCCTTCAGCAGGGTGTTGGCGAGCACGCCGATGGCAATCGCCCGCGCCGCGGTCTCGAGCGACAGCGCGCGGGCGACGTCGCGGGCCATCGAGAGCGTCAGCGCGTCGACGTCGGTCAATCCGAGCACGGCTGCGCTGGTGTACACGCCGGTCGCCCCCTGCGAGACGCGGGCCACGTGCACGAGCATCAGCACCACCTGGAACAGCACCGCCATCTGCAGCGCCGCCCAGAGCTGCAGCGGGTTGTCGTCGCCGGCAGGCGCGGGGTCGCCCGCGTGCCGGCGCGCCTGCCACGCACCGACGGCGCTCGCTAGGAGGGCCACGACGGCGGCCGGCGCCAGGTAGGGCACGAGCACCGGGACGAGCGCCGCATTCAGCACCGCCGTTGCGGCGAGCACGCGCGGATAGAGCACGGCGTTGGCAGCGATCGCGCCGAAGGCCAGCGGCCTGGCCAGGCCCGGCGTGGACGTACTGAGCCGGGCGTACGTCCAGGTCACGTTGGTCGACGACAGCAGGCCGCCGGCGACCCCGCCAATCAGGTAGCCCTGCCCCGTCCCGACCGCCTTTCGCAGGAGGTGGCCGAGGAAGCTCAGTCCCGAGAAGAACAGGACGAGGGCCCACACCTCGCGCGGGCGCACGCCGCCGAACGGCCCGAACGGCCCCTCCGGCAGCAGCGGCAGCACCACGAGGGCCATCACCGCGAACCGCGCCGCCGCCCGCAGGTCCATGTCGGCGATGCGCCGCACCCACCCGTGGAGCCGTCGCTTCTCGACCAGCAGCAGGCAGGCGATCGCGACGATCGCGCTGGCCACCTGCACCTGCCCGAGCCCCGCGAGCACCCCGGCCGTGATCGCGACGAGCGCCGCGACCTCCGTCGTGCCGTCGACATCGGCAGCACTCGCCCGCACGTATCCGGCGACGATGAGCGCCACCGCGCCGGCCAGGAGCAGCGCGGCAGGCCAGGTGGCGCCGCCCGACCACAACCAGCCGGCCAGGCCGGCCACCAGGCCGAGCAGCGTGAAGGTCCGGATGCCGCCGAAATGCGCCTGCGGCCCCTCGGCATGCCCCGACCACTGCCGCTCGACACCAATCGCCGCGCCACCGAGTGCGGCAATCAGGACACGGACCATGTCGGGCGACAGCACCCGGCGATTGTCCCTCATCGGGTCGACTGATCCACGGTGAGCTGCTTCCCGGTCATCTGCCGCGTACAGGGACATGACTCCCCTCGCCACCGGACGCCCGCTCGGCCGCGACCTGCTCCTGACCGGCCTCGCCCTCATCGTCACCGTCGCCGCGGCCGCCCAGCCGGTGCCGCCGGACGGGCGTGGCGCCACCGCCCTCGCGCCGGCCCCGGGCCCCGGAGCCAGCGCCACGGTGGTCGCCACGGGCGCGGGGCCGCGCGACGCCGCCACGCCCACCGATCCCGCGTCACGCGAAGCCTTCCTGCGCACGGCGCGGATCGCCGAGGTCCGCGGCGTCAAGGTCGGCGTGACCGGCACCCGGCGTGCCACGCTGCAGGACGACACGGTGACCCACGACGCCAGCATCCAGCTGATCGACCAGGCGCTGCCACGGTTCCAGTCGGCCTCGCGCATCGAGCTGAACTTCCGTGACTACTGGGGCTACAACGTCGCGGCGTACCGGCTGGCCGTGCGGCTGGCGCTCGACAACGTGCCGGTCTCGGTCGCCCGCCGCTTCCGGGGCGAGCCAGCGGCGTTCACCTGGTGGGTCGACGAGGTGCTGATGGACGAGCGGACGCGGCAGGCCCGGCAGGTGGCGCCGCCAGACGGGGCGGACTGGAACGCCCAGATCCACGTCCAGCGGGTGTTCGACGAGCTGATCGCCAACACGGACCGCAACCAGGGGAACCTGCTGATCGACCGGCACTGGAAGCTGTGGCTCATCGATCACTCGCGGGCGTTCAGGCTGAACACCGGCCTGCGCACCCCCGCCACGATCCGTCGGTGCGACAGGGCGCTGCTCGCGGCCATGAAGGCGCTGACCCGCGAGGCGGTGGACGCGGAGCTGGGCGACGTGCTGACCGGGATGGAGCGGGACGCCCTGATGGCCCGGCGCGATGCGCTGATCGCGCACGTCGAGGCGCTCGGACCGGCCGCCCTGTACGACCGCACGCGAGAGTGACACGTCGCCGATCGCGATCGGCCCTTCGGCGTTCGGCGTTCGGCGTTCGGCGTTGAACGTCAAACGTCACCCGTCAACCGTTATGTTCCTCCCCCGGTGCTACACTGCCGCCGAACTGATGAGTCCAGTCGATGTGCTGCTGTGGGCGACGGCTTCGGCGTGCCTCACGCTGGCGCTGGTGCACCTGCGCATCTGGTTCGGCGAGCGGGACCGCCTCAGTCACCTCGGCTTCGCCATCGTCGCGGTCGGCGTCGCGGGCTTCGCGCTGTCCGAGCTCCGCATGATGCACGCCGCCACGGCCGACCGATTCGGCATGGCGCTGCGGCTGGTGCACGTCCCGATCTTCGTGATGGTGGTCGGCATCATCCTGTTCGTCAGCGATCTCTTCCGCACCGCCCGTCCCTGGCTCGCGCACGTGGCGTGGGTGAGCAACCTCGCGACGCTGGTGGTGCTCGGCTCGAGCCCCTACGGCGACTACGAGCGCATCGATGCCATCGAGCGGGTGCGCTTCCTGGGCGCCGACGCGGCGCTGGTCACGGGGCCGACCAGCCCCTGGCACTGGGTCGGCCAGGCCGGGTTCGCGATGCTCACGCTCTTCGTGCTCGACGCGGCCCGGCCGCTGTGGCGGTCCGGCGATGCCCGCCTGCGCCGGCGGGCGCTCCTCATCGGCGGCACGCTGACGACCTTCGTGGTGTTTGCCGCGGGCGAGGCCGCCCTCAACTTCGGTGGCGTGATGCGCAACCCGTTGATGTCGGCGCCCTTCTTCCTCCCGGTCCTGATGGCGATGGGATTCGAGTTGAGCGACGACGTGCTGCGGGCGTCGCGGTTGACGCGCGCGCTACAGGACAGCGAGGCGTCCTTGCGCCAGAGCGAAGCGCGCATGCGCGACGTCGCCTCCGAGGCGCAGCGCCTCAGCGGACGCTTGATCCACGCGCAGGAAGAGGAGCGCAGCCGCATCGCGCGCGAGCTGCACGACGACCTGTCGCAGCGCCTCGGCGTGATGTCGCTGCAGCTCGAGCTGCTCCGCCGCAGCTCCGACGAGGCGACACGCGACGAGCAGGTGGCGCGCCTGGCCACCGACATCCGGGGCATCGCCACCGAGGTCCACACGCTGTCGCACCGCCTGCACCCGGCCAAGCTCGATCAGCTCGGCCTGGCGACGGCCGCTCGCGCCTGGTGCCGCGACATCGGCGCCGAGGGGGGACGCCTGATCGAGGTCAGCACGACCGGCGTGCCGGCCGAGGTCGCGCCCGACACGGCGCTGTGCCTGTATCGCATCCTGCAGGAGACCACCCGCAATGCGACGCGCCACAGCGGCGCCACCAGCGTCGACGTCGTGCTCTCGCAGCAGGCCGGCCAGTTGTGCCTGGTCGTGCGCGACGACGGGCACGGGTTCGACGTCGGGCAGGCCCAGCGCGCCGGCGGCCTCGGACTGGTGAGCATGCGCGAGCGGGTCCGGTCGCTCGGCGGCACGCTCGCCATCCACTCGGCGCCCGGCGAGGGGACCCGCGTGGAGGCGCGGGTGCCACTCGCCCTGCGCCACGACGACGCGGACGGCAGCCCGGAGGTGGCCACGCATGCGTCCACGTAGGTTCCGGATCCTCCTGGCCGACGACCATCCGATCCTGGCCGAATCGTTGCGCGTGCTATTGTCGCAGCATTACGAGGTGGTGGGCAGCGTCACAGACGGGCACGCGCTCCTGAAGGCGGCCGAGGAGATGCAGCCGGACATCATCGTGTCCGACATCGCCATGCCGGGCCTCAACGGGCTGGATGCCGCGACCCGCCTCCGCCAGAAGCTCCCGCGGGTGCGCCTGCTCTTCCTGACGATGACCCTCGACCAGGACGTCGCCGCCGAGGCGATCAGGCGCGGCGCCGACGCGTACGTGGTGAAGTCGGCGCCGGTCTCGGAGCTCTTCGAGGCCATCGGGCAGGTGCTCGACGGACGGCCCTACATCACGCCGGCCATCACCGAGGAGCCGGCCGGCGTGTTCATCGAGCGGGCCCAGAAGGCCGTGCGGTCGACGCTCACCGTGCGCCAGCGCGAGGTCCTGCAACTGCTGGCCGAGGGGCGGTCGATGAAGGAGGCCGCAGCGGTGCTCGACCTGACGCCACGCACCATCGCGTTCCACAAGTACTCGATGATGGAGCAGCTTGGCGTCAAGACGACCGCCGCCCTCATCCAGCACGCGGTCGCCCTCGGCCTCGTGACCCCGGGCTCCCGGGCCTGAACCACCCGCCGACCGCCACCGCGGCCCGACGCGAGACGTCCCGGGCGCACGTCGCCCTGTCAGTTCTTACAGTTCAGGCGCGGATGCCGCCGCCCTACGCTGCCCACCATGCCCGCGCCACCGTTCCGCGTCGTCGTGGCCGACGACCATCCGCAGCTCGTCGAGTCGCTCCGCGCGCTGCTGGCGCCGGCCTACGACGTGGTCGCCACGGCGCACGACGGCCACGGCCTGCTGCGCGCGGCGCTCGAGCACCACCCGGACCTGATCGTCGCCGACATCGCGATGCCGGGGCTCAACGGCCTCGACGCCGCCTCGCAGGTGAAGGCGCGGCTGCCGGGCGTGCGGCTGGTCTTCTTCACGATCGACGAGGACCGCGACACCGTGGCCGAGGCGTTGCGCCGTGGCGCCGACGCGTATGTCGTCAAGAGCGCCGGTGTCGGCGCCCTGATCGACGCCATGCGCGACGTCATGGCCGGCACTCGTCGCGTCAGCTGGAGCTGACGGGTCAACGCGCCTGCCTGTGTCGAGAACGGGCGCGGCCTGGCCACCGCCGGCGGGATCGCGGTGCCGACCACCTACGAGGTCACCCACTACGGTCCCGTCTTCGCCGGGACCTTCCACTGGGGCCGCTGAGGCCCGAGTCGCCAAAGGACGACACCATGCGTACTGCTTGCTCGCTCGCCCTGGCCGCGCTGGCCGCGCTGGCCAACTTCGCTCCGACCGTCCTCGCGCAGAACGCCGAGCAGCTCCAGATCTCGGCGTTCGCGATCAGCCTGGGCACCACCGCCACAGGCGCATCCGCGATGGTCGACATGCAGATCACCAACTGGTCGACGGCCGCCGAACGAGCGCGCCTGATCGACACGATGATCCAGAAGGGCCCCGACGCCGCGCTTCGCGAACTGCAGAAGCTGCCCGTCAAGGGCCGGTTCCGCCTGCCGTCGCTGATGGGCCCCGACCCCTCGCAGCTGCGACTCGGCCACGACATCCGCTACGCCTTCCAGACGCCACTGGAAGACGGCGGCCGCCGCATCATCGTGATCACCGACCGCTACATCGGGTTCCGCGAGGCCCGCAACCAGCCGCGCACGGTCGACTACCCGTTCACCCTGATGGAGCTGCGCGTGAATGCGCGCGGCGAGGGCACCGGCAAGGCGTCGGTGGCCACCAGGATCACCTTCGACAAGAAGAACCAGAAGATCGAGCTCGAGAACTGGTCCAGCGAGCCGGTCCGCCTCAACGAGGTGAAGGTGTCGCCGAAGAAGTAGGAACCCGGCGAGGAGCTCCTGCACGCGTCGACGGAGGCGCGGCGGGCGCGGTCCATGTGGACGCGGTCGAGTGATACGTTGCCGGACGACGTCGGGACGCGCGACCACGCCGGCATCGCCGGACTCGAGCGGGTGTTCCGACGCCACGGGGGACACGCATGCATCGTTTGATTCTCGTGATGGCCCTGGCGGCCGCTGCGCCTGCGCCGTGGGCCGAGGCCCCACCGCCGCCGGTGCGCGAGCCGGCGACCGCCGGTGCGGCCGCCCCGGCGCCGCCGACGCGCCAGGAGCAGGAGCAGTTCCTCCGCGAGGCCGACATGGTCAAGGTCCGCGGCGTCCGCAAGGGCATCACCGGCACGCAGCAGGCCACGATGAGCGACGGTACGCGCACCCACGACGTGAGCATCCAGGCGGTGAACGAGTCGCGCTCCAACGTGCGACTCGCACACGGGTTCGAGCTGCAGTTCCGCGACTACTGGGGCTACAACGTCGCCGCCGCCAGACTCGGCGCGATGATCGCCTTGCCGATGGTGCCGCCGTCGGTCGAGCGAAGATTCCGCGGCGACGCGGCGGCATACACCTGGTGGGTCGACGACGTGCTGATGGACGAGATGCAGCGGCGGAAGGACCACCGCCCGCCACCGAACATCGTCGCGTGGAATGCCCAGCAGTGGATGATGCTGGTCTTCGACGAGCTGATCGCGAACGTCGACCGCAACCAGGGCAACATGCTGATCGACACGCGATGGCGCCTCTGGCTCATCGATCACTCACGGTCGTTCCGGACCAACGCGACCCTCAGGAACCCGCGCGCCCTGCTGCACTGCGACCGCAAGGTCTTCGAGCGGCTGCAGACCCTCACCAGGGCATCGCTGCAGGAGGCACTCGGGGCGTACCTCACGGGCTGGGAGATCGACGCGCTGCTGAAGCGCCGCGACGCGCTCGTGGCCAGGTTCACGGCGCTGGGCCCGCGCGCCCTGTTCGACCTGGAGTCCGTCGTGCGGCGCGCCGCCCGCCCGCCAAAGGCGTCAGCCGCGCCCCCGGCAGGCCGCCCGTAGCCTGTCGGCGGCGTGCGGCGCCCGAGGGTAGACTCGCCTCATGGGGTGGCTGCGGCGCGTCGGCGGCTTGCTGGTGGGCCTGGTGGTCGCGGGCGCCGCGACGCCTGCGCACGGACGCACGCAAACGGCAGCGACGGCGAGCGGTGTCCTGCGCGTCACGGTGACGATCGGCAGCGAGGGCGCCACCACGCCCGTCCGCCGGCACGCCCTGCTGGTGAGCGACACCCCGCCGAGCCGCGCACCATGGCGCTTCCTGACGGGCGCCGACGGGACCGGCAAGGTCACGCTCCCCGCCGGCACCTACACGGTTGAATCCGAAGAGCCCATCGCATTCTCCGGCCGCACCTACGAGTGGCGGCAGGAGGTGACGATCACCGCGGGTCAGGACACGGTGCTCGTCCTGACGAGCGCCAACGCCGAGGTCGGGGAACGTGCCCCCGACACCACCGAAGCAGGCGCCAATCGGGTGCTCGACGCCTGGGACCTGCTGCTGCGATGGCAGGACACCGTCGTGCGCGTCTGGACGCCGACCCGCCATGCCTCGGCCGTCATCGTCGGCCCGGGCCTGGTCGCCACGGCGCAGCGTGTGGTCGGCACCGACACGACCGCCCAGGTGCAGGTGTCGGCCTCGGAGAAGGTGTCGGCGCGCGTCGTCGCCACCGATCCGGGGCGCGAGGTCGCGATCCTCGCGGTCGCCCCGGGCGTGCTGAAGGATCGGCCCGAGCTCGCCCTGGGCTGCGACGGACCGCCGGCGACACTCGAACGCGGCGATCGCGTGTCGGCGCTGAGCCTGCCGCTGCGCGGCCAGCCCAACACGGCGACGGGCACCGTGCGACGCGTGAAGACGGGGCCGCTGCTGGCCGAGTTCGACTACTCGCTGGGCAGCGTCGGCGGGCCGGTGTTCTCCGCCGGCGGCGTGCTCATCGGCCTCACCTCGCTGGCCGAGGGTGGCGGCGACGACGCGCACATCGAGACCCCGATCGTGTCGAGGGCAGCGGTGTGCGAGGCGGTGGCGTCGGCGAGGACGGCCACCGTGGAGACTGCGCCGACGCTCCTGCCCGTCGAGCCGGACGCCTACGTCACCGAGGCCGACCTCAAGCAGGCCATCGAGAAGAAGCGCGGCGGCCTGGCGCCGTACCAGGTGTCGACGGCCGGCTTCGACGTGTCGGTGGTGACGCCGCTTGCGGCGCACGCCGGCGCGCAGGGCTCCTTCGACTTCGGGCAGTGGTCGGCCTACGTGGCCAACTACCCTTCGGTGCTCCTCGTGCGGGCCACGCCGCGGCAGGTCGAGAGCCTGTGGCTCAAGGTGGCCAGGGGCGCGGCGATGACGCAGGGCATCGCGTTGCCTCCCCTCACGCACTTCGCCCCTGGCTTCGCGCGGATGCGCGTGCTGTGCGGCGCGAAGGAACTGGTGCCGGTGCACCCGTTCGTCGTCGAGCGCCGGACGTCGGAGACCGAGGCGATCCGCGAGGGGATGTACGTCTTCACGCCCGATGCGATCGGCCCGCACTGCGGGAGCGTGACGATCGAGGTGTGGTCGGAGAAGGCGCCCGACAAGCGTGAGGTCGTGACGCTCGACGCGCCACGCCTCACCCAGATCTGGAACGACATGGCGCCGTTCCGCGCGTCGGCCCGTTAGCGGCCCTTCAACGCGTCGCGCAGCTTGTCGGCGAGCGAGCCCAGCCCGCCCGACGGGGCGGCCGTGGCCCGAGCGAGCGCCGCCGCATCATCGGCGGCATCGGCCGCCAGGCTGGCGGTCGTCGTGCCTTCGGCGACGAGCGTCACGCCGATGCGCTTCTTGTCGGGCTCGACGGTGAGCACCTGGAAATGGCCGGCCTGTCCGGCCTGCACCGTGCGTCTCCAGGCGCCGCGCTGGCCCGGCGGAAACGTCGACGCGTGCGCGAGCGCCTCGATGCCAGGGGCAATCTCGACGAAGGCGCCGAACTCGGCCAGGCGCGTGATGCGTCCGGGCACCACCTGGCCGACCGCGAACGACTCGCCGGCCTTCACCCAGGGGTCCTCCAGCAACTGCTTGAGTCCGAGCGAGATCTTGCCGGAGGTCTCGTCGACGCGGAGCACCTTCACCGTGATGTCGTCGCCGGCCTTCAGGCCGGCCTGCGACGCGTCGGCGATGCGCGACCACCCCATCTCCGACACGTGCAGCAGGCCCTGCACCCCGCCGCCGAGATCCACGAAGGCCCCGAAATCGCGCACCGACGCGACGCGTCCGCCGAGCACGGCGCCGGGCACGATCGTCTTGCGCACCTCCTCGGCGCGCGCCGCCTGTTCCTCCTCGAGGATCGCCCGACGAGACACGACGATGCTGCGACCTTCGTCGCGGAACTCGGTGATGCGGAAGACGTAGGCGCGCCCGACGTGGACCTCGGGGTTCTCGGTGCGGATCACGTCGATCTGCGAGAACGGGCAGAACGCGCGACTGCGGGCGACCTTGACCTCGTAGCCGCCCTTGATGACGCCCTGCACGGTGCCCTCGACGGGCAGGCGCGCGTGCCAGGCCTCGGCCAGCTCCTTGTCGGTGGCCGCCTTGCGCGCCAGCTTGCGGGAGAGCGTGATCCCGCCCGCGGTATCGATCACGACGGCCTGGATGCGGTCGCCGACGGCGACCTCCAGCGTGCCCTGGTCGTCCTTCAGTTCAGCCGTCGGCACGACGGCTTCGCTCTTGCCGCCGACGTCGATCAGGGCCACTTCATCGCCGATGCCGACGACGGTTCCCTCGATCGCCTGGCCCTTGGTGAAGCGGCTGGCGCGCTGCGACGCCTCGAACAATGCGGCGAAATCGTCTTCCGGATGGAAGTCTTCAGGCTCGGTCATACGAAGCACCAGACTAGCGCAGAACGGTGCGGGGGCCGGGGGCCGGGGGCTGGCGCCGCGGTCAGGGTCGGGGCGGCCCTTGCCAGGCAGCCGTCGCCCTTGGGCGACGGTCGGGGAGCGTTCCGCCCGCGCCGGAAGGAGTCGTGCACACGTGGGAACCCTGTAGGATGGCGCAGTGCCCGTCCCCATCGCCGAGCCGCCGACCACCGTGGCGACGCTCCCGCCGCCCCTGAAGTGGGCCGGTGGCAAGCGCTGGCAGTTGCCGCTCCTGCAACCGTTGTGGGCGCCGCATCGCCATCGTCGCCTGGTGGAGCCCTTCTGCGGTGGGCTGGCCGTACCCCTGGGACTGCGCCCGGGGCAGGCCCTGCTGAACGACCTCAACCCGCACTTGATCAACTTCTACAAGTGGGTGCAGCGAGGCCTGCGCATCACCGTGCGCCTCGACAACGACCGGGAGCTCTACTACGCGCACCGCGCGCGGTTCAACGCGCTGCTGGCCGACGGCGGGAGCGAGTCGCACGAGGCGGCCTCGCTGTTCTACTTCCTGAACCGGACCGGCTACAACGGGCTGTGTCGGTTCAACCGGCGCAACCGGTACAACGTGCCGTTCGGTCGCTACCGGTCGATTCCGTACCTGACCGACCTCGACGCCTACCGTGAGGTCCTCGGCCCGTGGACCTTCACCACGCAGGAGTTCGACGAGATCCCGCTGCGGCCTGACGACTTCGTGTACGCCGACCCACCCTACGACGTGGAGTTCCGGCAGTACGCATCGCGCGGCTTCACCTGGGACGATCAGGTTCGAACGGCCGAGTTTCTCGCCGCGCACCGTGGGCCGGTCATCCTGGCCAACCAGGCGACCCCGCGCATCCTCGAGTTGTACGGGCGCCTCGGATTCGCCTTGCGGATCGTCGACGCCCCTCGACGGATCAGCTGCAACGGCAATCGCGCCCCGGCTCGCGAGGTGCTGGCGACACGTAACGTCTGACCGACGGGTCGGACCGGTCAGGCCCGATGCGTCGATGGCGAGGCGCCTGCCGGCAGATCGACATCGCGCCCTGGCGCGACTTCTGGCGCGCAACAGATACTTTTACTCGCGCTCACGTATACCTTCTACCAAGAGATCACAACCTCTGCTTTCCTCGTAGTGCTTCGTACTCTTCGGGCGTGTCGACGTCGGTCAGCACACCGGGGTCGTCGACAGGCACGTCGAGCACGTGCCCCTTCGCAGCCAGTGCCCGCACGAGGGCGCGACCTCCGACAGTCGGGTCGGCCGTGTCGAGCATCGCCGCGGCGGCGCGCCGCCAGATCACGGGATGGCCGTGCTTTCCGTGGATTTCCGGCCGGATCACCAGCGAATCGCTCGACGCGGCACGTCCGGCCAACAGGCGCACCGTGTCGGGGCGCACCGCCGGCACATCGACCAGCGTCACCGTCGCCCAGTCGACGGCGTGCTCGGAGAACGCCCACCGCAAGCCTGCCTGCAGTGACGCAAGCTGGCCCTCCTCATGGCGCGCGTTGTACAGAACGAGGACGTCAGTGCCAGCGAAGACCGGGGCGATTCGGTCGTGGTGGGCGCCCGTCACGATCGCCAGCGGCGCGAGCCCGGCGTCGCGTAACGTCTCGATCACGTGTGCCCCGAGCGTCACCCCTGACCGCGTCCACGGCAGCAGTGCCTTGGGCTGACCCATCCGTAAGGAACGGCCTCCCGCCAGAACGATTCCTGGCATAGCCGGGAACTGCGCTTGCACCTTTTGCGTCCTACTCATATCGTCAAGGCTGTCAGAGGGTGAAGACCCTCGTGCGGGCGGGTCGCCATGGGGCCCGACAGGGAAGTGCCACCGCTGCCTGCATCTGCTGCCTCAGACACGCCGGGGGAAATCGGCCATGGTGCGTACGGGACGCGCCAGTCTCCCGGCAAGCCAATCCTCGCATGCGGCGCCCATCGCCCTTGCGGGGCCGCCCTGCACACGACGTGACGGGCGGGACATCGGAGGTCACGGTATGCCGTCGGGAACCATTGCTCGCCTGCTCATCGACAAAGGCTTCGGCTTCATTCGCGATGAAACGGGCGTTGAACACTTCTTCCATCGCAGCGCCGTTCGCGGCGCCGTGTTCGAACTGCTGCGCGAGGGTCAGCGCGTCGAGTTCAACGCCGAGGACTCCGGCAAGGGGCCCCGCGCTGGCGACGTACGCCTGCTCGACGCCTGACGCGCCGAGACGTCTCGCCTGAACTGAGAGGGCCGGCCTTCCCCCACACGGGGATGGCCGGCCCTCTTCTTTTGGTCGGCGCGCCGCCATGAGCGAGAGCGCGCGTCAGCGGAGCTGGCGCGCCCTCGAGTCGAATGGCGGAAGCCCCTGGGAGTCGAACCCAGCCATCCCGCATGGCGGGACACCACCGGTTTTGAAGACCGGGAGGGCCACCGGGCCCCGTTGGCTTCCAGGTGAACTCTGTGTGCCCCTTGTCCCTGGTTACGCGCCCCTGAACACCCGCACCACCTCTTCCACGTCGCTGAGATCGTGGAACACGACGTCGGCCCCGGCAGCCGTGAGCGCCTCGCGATCGAACTGCCCCGTGGCGACGCACACCGAGCGCGCGCCTCCCACCCTCGCCACCTCGACGTCGTTCGGCGTGTCGCCGATGATCACGACGTCGCGCGGGTCGATCGTCTCACCCGTGCGTGCCTGGTACCTCTGCAGCGCGACCGGCAGCAGGTCGTTGCGATGCACCGCGTCCTCGCCCCACGCGCCCCATGGGAAGTGCTTCCAGAGGTCGAAATAGCCGAGCTTTATCTCTGCCGACACGGAGAAATTGCCGGTCAGCAACGCGATATGCCAGGACGGATCGCCTTCCAGCGTCGCGATGAGCTGGCGCACGCCGGGCAGCACGCCGGGGCCACCGCCCACCCGCTCGAGTTCCTCGCGCAGGATGACGCAGTAGTTGTCACGGATGCGCGCCTGCAGGTCGGGCGTGATCTCCGAGCCGTCGATGGCACGGACCGCGTCGCGCAGGATGATGCTGTCGGTCCGCCCCGCCACCGGAATGCCCTCCAGCGCGTGGTCGACGCCCATGGTCACTTCCACGGCGCGCTTCATGGATCGATACCCCGACCCACCGGTCGTGATGAGCGTGCCGTCGATGTCGAACAGGAGTAGCGTGGGCATCAGGTGAGCTCGTCCGTCAGTGTACAGGCACGGGCGCGCCTCACCCGATCGGCGTGAGCGCGCCGGTCCCGGGGTGCAGCTGCAGGTGACGCGTCGCGACACGCCGCGCGAACTCCCGGTCCTGGCTCACCGCGAGCACGGTGAGGGCCCGCGCCGACGCCACCCGCGCCACGTCATCGGCAAAGGCGGCACGGTCGGGCGCCTCGAGGGCGGCCGTCGGGTGCTCCATGAGCAGCAGCGACGGATCGAGCGCGATGGCGCGCGCCAGGTGCACGCGCATCCGCACCGGCACCGGCGCCTCGTGCAGCGGCCGCGCGATCCACGCCTCGTCGATCCCGGCCTCCCGCGCGATCGCGTCCACCTTGGGCACCAGCTCGTCGTCCACCGGATCGACGAGCGCCGTCAGCGACAACGCCACGTTGTCTCGCACCGTGAACGCGTCGAGCAGAAGGGCGCGCGCCGTCACCACCCCGAACGGATCGAGCGAGGCGAGCCACGTGTCGGCATCGGTGATCGCCGTCGTCGGACGCCCGAAGACCCGCACCTCGCCCTGATCCGGGAGGGCGAATCCGTTCACGAGGTTGGTGACCACTTCCGCAGCGACGACGTCGAGGCCACTGACGACGACACGGTCGCCTGCGTGCAGGACGAGATCGAGGAGGCGAAGGGGACGGAGGCCGCGGTAGTCCTTGATGACGCCGGTGCACTGCACCACCGGGACTTCGCTCACGTCGTGGCCTCGGGACGGCCCCGGTCGCGGCGCGTCAGGTTGCGGTACTCGCGGATCAGCAGCTCGAGGTGCTCGCGTTCCTCGTCGGCGAACTCGAGGAAGATGCGCTTGCCTTCGGAGTCCTCGAACTTCTCGCCGTAGCGCTTGAAGAACCGGTGCGACCCGCGCTCGCACTTGATGCCGAGCATCAGGGCGTCCTTGTCGCTGGTCACGCTCCGCAGCGCGTCGACGCCGGCCGAGAACAGCCCGTTGGCCGCGCCCTTGAAGAACAGGAACGGCGGCTGCTGCTCGAGGTCAGGCTCGGCCTCCAGCAACTGGGTGTACCGACGCTCGAGCCGCTCGAGGTGGTCGTCCTCGTCGGTCGACAGCCGTTCGAAGATGGCGCGGGCCCGCGCGTCGCGGGTGATCGCGGCCGCGCGGGTGTAGAACTCGCGGCCCGAGCGCTCGGTGGCGATGGCGATGCGCAGGGCATCGCGCGCGAACAGCGCCTCGGTGGAGGCCTGCCGGGCCGCGGGGCGCCCGGTCTTGCAGGCCTCGCACGTGCCGTACAACTGCACCACGGCGTGGGAGACGGTGAAGGAACGGGCCTCGGCCACTTCCTCGAGCAGCTGCTCGATGTCCGAGCTCAGGAACTCGGTCGACTGGTTGCAGGACTTGCAGATCAGGTGGAAGTGGCGCGGATGCCGGTAGCTGTGCTCGTACCGGAAACGTCCCTCGCCGAAGTCGACCTTGCGCGCGATCCCTGCCGCCTCCATCCACGCCAGCGTGCGGTAGACGGTGGCGCGGCTGATCCGGGTGTCTTCCTTGCGGATCAGGTCGACGAGGTCATCGGCCGTGAGGTGCCCCTCCTGGCGGAGGAACACGTCGACGATACGGTCGCGCTTGCTCGACCGCTTGCTGCCCGCCGGGCGCAGGCTGTCGATGAAGGCTGCCGGTGACTTCTCTGGCATGGTGAGCTGCCCCGCGAGTCCGGAGGGAGCAGGGCTCGGCGGCGGACCGGCGAGCGCGGCGGTCCCGACGGGACGGGACCGCGGCGCGGGCGCGGCGCTAGACCGAGAACGACGACCCGCATCCGCAGGTCGACTTGGCGTTGGGATTCTTGATGGTGAACCCGCCGCCCGACAGGTTGTCGACGAAATCCACCTCGGCGCCCTTGAGGTAGCGCACGCTGATGGGATCGACGAACAGGCGCACGCCGTTGGACTCGACGACCTTGTCGACGTCGGCCGTCGGGGCGGTGTCCTCGATCATGAGGCCGTACTGGAAGCCCGAACAGCCGCCGCCCTGCACGAAGACACGCAGGCCGGCCTGCGGCTTGCCTTCCTCGGCGAGCAGTTCGCTGATCTTTTCGGCCGCGACGGGGGTGACGTTGATCATGGGTGTGAAGACTCCTGGGTACCTCATGGCAGTATAGCGACCGGTTCGAGCCGCGGGCAACCGCCCGGACGGCCGGGCCACGCGCGGCCACCGCCGCGTCCAACCGTCATGACCGCCCCTCTCCGCCCGCTGTTCCTGGCCGGCCAGGCCCGCGAGACCGCCGGCACCGTCGAGGTCCGCTCTCCGTATGACGGCTCCCTCGTGGCTCACGTCTCGGCCGCCGGTCCCGACGAGTACGAGGAGGCGACGCGCGCCTGCGTCGAGGCGGCGCCGCGAATCGCCGCCCTGCCGGTGCACGAACGGGCCCGCATCCTGCGACAGGTGAGCCACGCGCTGCGTGAGCAGAAGGAGGCCCTGGCCACCCAGATCGTCTCGGAAGCAGGCAAGCCGCTGCGCGATGCGCGCACCGAGGTCGACCGCGCGGCGATGACCTTCGAGGTCGCGGCCGAGGAGGCACGCCGCCTGGCCGGCAGCGGCGAGGTCATCCCGATGGACCTCGCGCCGCACGGTGAGGCGAGGACGGCCCTGTACAAGCGCGTGCCGATCGGGCCGGTGGCCGGCATCTCGCCGTTCAACTTCCCGCTCAACCTCGTCGCGCACAAGCTGGCGCCGGCCCTGGCGGCAGGCAATCCCATCGTCCTCAAGCCCGCCAGCCGGACGCCGCTGTCGGCGCTCGCCCTGGCCGACCTGATGCACGAGGCCGGCCTGCCGCCCGGCGCACTCAGCGTGCTGCCGATGACGCGGGAGACCGGCGACCTGCTGGTCACCGACGACCGGTATCGCCTGCTCACCTTCACCGGCTCGGCAGACGTCGGCTGGGCGATGAAGGCCCGCGCCGGCAAGAAGAAGGTGGTGCTGGAACTCGGCGGAAACGCCGCCGTGGTGATCGACGAGGGCGCCGACCTGGCCGCCGCGGCCGAGCGGATTGCGACGGGCGGGTTCAGCGCCGCCGGGCAGAGTTGCATCTCGGTGCAGCGCGTCTACGTCCACGACGCCGCCTGGGATGCCTTCATGGCGGCCTTCCTTCCGCGCGTCGAGGCGCTGGTCGTCGGCGACCCGATGGACGAGCGCACCCACGTCGGGCCGCTGATCACCCCCGGCGACGTGGCACGAATCGAGCAATGGACGCAGGAAGCCGTTGCCGCGGGCGCCACCGTGCTCTGCGGCGGGGCACGCCGATCCGACCGGATCTTCGCGCCGACTGTCCTCACAGGCGTGGCCCGCACCGCCCGCGTGTGCGCCGATGAGGCCTTCGCCCCGGTGGTCGTGGTCGAGCGGGTGGCGAGCGTGGACGAGGGACTCGCAGCCGTCAACGACTCGGCGTTCGGGCTGCAGGCCGGTGTGTTCACGACGAAGCTCGACGTCGCGCTGAAGGCGTTCGACACGCTCGAGGTCGGCGGCGTGCTGGTCAACGACGTACCGACCTGGCGCATCGACCACATGCCGTATGGCGGCGTGAAGGACTCGGGACTGGGTCGTGAAGGCCCGCGATACGCCATCGAGGACATGACCGAGTTGCGCCTGCTGGTCGTACGCCGGTAGCCGCAGCGATCGTTTGAGGAGGACCGCCCCATGCCGCGCTTCGACCGACGCCTGATTGCCGTGGCCAGCTGCCTGTTGGCGATGCTGGCCTGCAACCGCCCCGCATCGGACGGGGGCAACGCGCCGGCGCCGGCCGCGCCCGCCCCAGCCCCGGCGGCGCCCGCGCCGGGCGCCGCACCGGCCGCTCCCCCCGCCGCGGCACCCGCACCGCAGGCGCCGCTCACCGGCACGCCGGCCACGCCTGCAGCGCCCGAGGCCGCTCCGGTCGCCGCGCAGGCCCCTGCGCCAACCGCGCCACCGAGCGGGGCAACCGCGCCACCTGCCGCCGCCCCTGCCGCCCCGCGGGCGCCCACCGCTCCCGCGGCGCCGGTCCGTCCGGCGCCGCCGCGCGAGATCACCATCCCCGCGGGCACGCCCCTGCAACTGGCATTGCTCACCGACGTCAGCTCGGACGGCAGCGCGGTGGAAGACCGCGTCAGCGCCCGCGTCACGGCGCCCGTGCGTTTGGAAGGCGCCACCGTCATCCCTGAAGGCTCCCGGGTCGGCGGCGAAGTCACCTACGTGCAGGGCAGCGCCAAGGTGAAGGGCCGCGCGTCCCTCACGGTGCGCTTCCGCACCATCACGGTGGGCGAGCGTTCCTACGACCTCGACGCCGAGCCGCTTCGGCGGGAGGCGCGGGGCACCAAGGCCAAGGACGCCCGCAACATCGGCATCGGCGCCGGCGCCGGCGCGGTCATCGGCGGCATCATCGGCGGCCGCAAGGGCGCCGGGATCGGTGCCGCCGTCGGCGGCGCGGGCGGCACGGGCGTCGTGCTCGCCACCAAGGGCGAAGAAGTCCGACTGCCGGCGGGCACGCCGGTCACCACCCGTCTCGAGGCGCCGCTGGTCGTCGAGATGCGCGTGACCGGACCACCGCGCTAGGTCGGCCGTCTACATGGGAATGATGGGGATCGAGCGCCTGTCGGGCCTGGTGTCGAGCGCCATGTCGGCCGCGCTGCTCTGCGCGGCGTCCGCGGCGTCGGCGCAGGCACCACGTGAACAGACGCCGGTGCGGCCGCAAGGGCTGATGGTCGCGCCGCGCGGGTCGACGCCGACCGCCAGTGCTGGGGCGCCGCCGCTCCCACCGCCCGCCTTGCCGCCTCCGGCCAGACCCGAGGGGACCCGGCAGGTGGCGACGCCATCGCAGCAACGCGGTCACGGCCGCCTGTTCCAGCCGCAGGACCTCGGCATGCTCGAGGGCCCCGACCGCGAGGCATGGCAGAAGCCTGACCAGGTGATGGACGCGCTCGGCATCGGCGACGGCTCGGTGGTGGCCGACCTGGGAGCGGGCGGAGGCTGGTTCACCGTCCGCCTGGCCAAGCGGGTCGGCCCCAACGGCGTGGTGTACGCCGAGGACATCCAGCCGCAGATGATCGAGGCCATCCAGCGGCGCGTCGACCGCGAGGGCCTCCACAACGTGTCGGCCGTGCTCGGCGAGGCCGACCACCCGGCGCTGCCGGTGGGGCGGCTGGACGCCGCGTTGATGGTGGACACGTTCCACGAGGTGGAGGACACGCGCTCACTCCTCACCAACGTGCGGGCGGCGCTCAAGCCCGGCGGCCGCCTGGGCATCATCGAGTACCGCACCGAGGGCGGTGGCCCGGGCCCCTCCCGCGAGGAGCGCATCCAGCCCGGACAGGTGATCCGCGCCGCGGAGGCAGCAGGATTTCGCCTGATGCGCCAGGAGCAGTTCCTGCAGTTCCAGTACCTGTTGATCTTCACGCGCTGAGGCGGGCGTTTCACTCGCACGCGCCGCCGGGCTACCCTAGCCGCGCATGTCCACCTCGACACTTCGCCTGGCGAGCGCCCTGGCCGCCCTCCTGGTGGCCGGCGGCGGCCTGGCCCTGGTCTCCAGGCGGCCTGTCCCGCCCCGTCCGCCGATCGCACGCCGGGGAGCGCCGCTCGACGAACTCCGGCAGCGCCTTTACGACGCGGTGCAGCCCGTGCGGCTGGCCAACTGCACGCTGGAACGCTTCGGCGAGGCCCACGACGGCGGGTACCTGATGTGCGGCAACCTGCTGGCCCCGGCAGCCGGTTACTCGTACGGCATCTCCGGCTACGACGGCTGGGGCTGCCAGATGAGCAAGCGGTTCGGCATCCCCGTGCACCAGTACGACTGCTTCGATCCGCGCCGGCCGTCGTGCGAGGGCGGCGACACCCGCTTCCACGGGGAGTGCGTCGCCGGCGAGGCGTCGGTGGACCCGTCGGGCCGTCCCTTCGACGCGGTCGCCGCGCAGGTGACCCGCAACGGCGACCCGGGCAAGCGCCTGGTGATGAAGATGGACGTCGAGGGCGCCGAGTGGGCCAGCCTGCTCGCGGCGCCGCGCGAGGTGCTCGAGCAGATCGACCAGTTGACGATCGAGCTGCACCTGAACGGCCCCGACCTCTGGACGAAGTGGCTGGTGGTGTCCAAGCTGAGGGACGTGTTCCACGTCGCCCATCACCACGTGAACAACTACGGCTGTCGCGACGACCTGGCGCCGTTCCCGTCGTGGGCCATCGAGGTCCTCTTCGTGAACAAGCGCCTGGCCGTGGCCGTGCCTGGCGGTCCGCCGATCGTCCGGCCGCATCCCCTCGACGCCCCGAACGATCCGACCCGCCCGGATTGCCAGTACGCGCCAGGCACCCGCCCCACGGGCATTCGCTGACCCATGGCGCGATACGGTGACCGCGTCGTGATCGTGACGGGCGGCTCCAGGGGCATCGGCGAGGGCGTGGTGCGCGCCTTCGTCGAGGCGGGATCCCGGGTGACCATCGCCGACATCGACGCCCCGACGGGCGAGGCACTGGCGCGTTCGCTGGGAGGGGCCGCGACCTTCGCACGCCTCGACGTGCGCAGCGACGAGGAGGTCGGCGCGCTGATCGCGGACGTGGTGGCTCGCGAGGGCCGGCTCGACTGCCTGGTGAACAACGCCGGGACCCACCCGCCGCACCTGGCCATCGACGACATCACACCGGCCGCGTTCCGCGAGCTGCTGGCCCTGAACCTGGTGAGCCAGTTCGTCGCTTGCCGCGCCGCGCTCCCCCACCTGCGGGCGACGCGTGGCTGCATCATCAACATGGGCAGCCTGGTGGGCTCACTCGGCCAGGCCCACGCCGTCGACTACGTCACGACCAAGGGCGCCATCGCCGCGATGACCAGGGCGCTGGCGATCGACGAGGCGCGCCACGGCGTGCGGGTCAACTGCGTGTCGCCCGGCAACATCGACACGCCCCTCTGGCAGTCCTTTGCCGAGCGGGCCGCCGATCCGGAGGCCGTGCGCCGCGACGGCGCGCAGGCGCAGTGGATCGGCAGGCTCGGCACGATCGACGAGGTCGGCCGCCTCTGCGTGTTCCTGGCTGCCGAGGCCACGTACACGACAGGCGTGGACCACGTGATCTCGGGCGGCGCCGAGCTCGGTTACGGGAGGAAGGAGACCGCGCCCACGAGCGTCAGTGCGCCTCGTACGGCTGCAGTTGCTCCTTCACCACCGCCTGGTCGCCGACCACCACCATCGTCATCTTCGCCGGATCGAGATACTTCTCGGTGACGCGGCGGATGTCGTCGGGCGTCACCGCCTGCAGCTGCTGGACGTAGGTGCGCAGGTAGTCCTCGGGCAGCCCGTGCTGCCGCTGGAACAGCAGCTGGTTGATGATGCCGCTGCGCGAGGAGTTCTGGAGCACGAACACCCCGGACAGATAGGCCTTGATGCCGTCGAGTTCGGCCACCGGCGGCGCCTCGGTACGCAGGCGATCGATCTCGAAGAAGATCTCCTTCATCGACGCGCCGGTCACCGCCGTGGTGACGTCGGCGACCTGCGCCCAGTGCGCGACCTTCTGGCGAGGCGTGAGCGAGCTGTTCGGGGAGTACGTGTAGCCCTTCTGCTCGCGGATGTTGGTGGTCACGCGCGAGGCGAAGGACCCGCCGAGCAGCGCGTTCATCACCCGCAGCGCCATGTAGTCGGGATGTGACGGGTCGACCACGGGAAGGCCAAGGTACAGCGTGGACTGCGCCGCCTTCGGCCTGTCGATCACCGTCAGCGAGCGCGTGACGACGGGCGTCGCGACCGTGCGGCGCGGCGCGGTCCCGGCCGCCCACGAGGCAAAGCTGGCCCGGACGGCGGCGCGCACGGCGGCCGCGTCGAAGCGCCCGACCACGTACAGGTGCGCCCGCGAGGCGCCGAAGTGCGCGGCGTGGAAGGCCGTCACGTCGCCGTGACCGTAGCCCTCGAGCATCGCCTCGGTCGGGAAGATCCGCCCGTAGGGATGATCGCCGTACATGACGCGGGAGAACGCCTCGAAGGCCTGTGCCTGGGGCTGCGACTTCTGCAGCGCGAGATTGCGTCGCAGGTCGGCCTTCAGGCGGGGCAGCTCCGCAGCCGGCAGCGCCGGGTGCTGCACCACGTCGGCGATCACCGGCAGGGCGTCGGCCACGAACTCGGACAGCACGTCGGTGCGCACGGTGGTCGCATCGAGTCCCACGCCCACCGTCAGTCCGCCACCCATCCGTGCAAGGCGCTCGGCGATCGCGGCGGCCGACTGGGTGGTGGTGCCTTCCTTCATCAGCTGCCCGGTGAGGTCGGCGAGCCAGACCTGCTGCGGCCCCTCGTCGGCGTTGCCGACGTCGACGCTCAGGTGGATGGTCGCCTTGGGCACCGTGCCATAGGGCACCAGCGTGACGCCGAGGCCGTTGGGCAACGAGAACGTCTCGGCGGCAGGCACGGTGAAGGGCCGGGGCGCCCCGGCGGCGGGCGGCGCCTGCCGTGACTGGGGCTGGGCGAGGGCCACGCTCGACACGAGCAGGAGCGCGGCGGGCGCGAGGACGATCGTCGGCATCCGCATGGCGTTCACTCCTGGGCGGCCGCGGCCGCCTGGCCCGGCTCCACGAGGAGCACGGTGCGATTGGTGCGGCGCAGGTACTCCCGCGCGGTCTTCTGCAGCAGGGCCGGTGTGACCTTCCGGAACTCCGCTTCGAGGCCGTTGATCCGCGCCGGATCATCGTCGAAGAGCGCGAACGAGGCGAGCAGGTCCGCCGCGCCGAAGCCGTTCAGCTCCGTCAGCGAGTCGTACAGCGACGACCGCAGCTTGACGAGCGCGCGATCGACGGTGGCCTGATCCAGGGGCTTGTCCTGGAGGCGGGCGATCGCGGCGTCGAGACTCTCGAGGATCTCGTCGGCCTTGTGGGTCGGCTCATGGATCAAGGAGCCCAGCCAGAGCATCGGGCCGGCGTAGTTGAACATGTTGCCGAGCAGGTTGATGCCGCCGTCGATGCTGCCGGCGTAGCCCTTCTTCTTGACGAGTTCCTGGTGCAGCAGGCTGTCCTCGCCCTGCAGCAGGATCTGGTCGAGCAGGCCCATCGCGTAGAACTCGGGCGTGTTGCGCGCCGGCATGTGGTAGCCGAAGGCCAGCGCGGGCTTGCGCGCCAGGGCGTCCTTCTTGGTGAAGCGCTTCTCCGCGCGCTGGCGCGGCTCGGTCAGGTCGGGCTGCGCCGACGGCTTCGGCCCCGTGATCGGGCCGAAGTGCGTGTCGATCAGCGCCCGCGCCTTCGACTCCTCGAAGTCGCCGTAGACCACCAGGACGGCATTGGCCGGCGCGTAGTAGGTGCGGAAGAAGTCCTGCACGTCCTTCAGCGTGGCCGCCTCGAGATCCTTCAGGTCGCCATAGAAGTTGTGGGCGTTGTACCAGTTGGTGTTGGCGTACTGCGGCAGGTCGAGCCACGGGAACCCGCCATAGGGCTGGTTCAGCACGTTGACCTTCACCTCGTTGCTGACCACGCCCTGCTGGTTGGTGAGGTTGTCCTGAGTGATGTCGAGACCACGCATCCGGTCGGCCTCGGCCCACAGCGCCGTCTCGAGCGCATGGGCCGGCAGCACCTCGAAGTAGTTCGTGAAGTCGAAGCGGGTGGACCCGTTCAGGATTCCCCCGCTGCGCTGCACGAGGCGGATGAACTCCATCTTCCCGAGGTTGGCCGAGCCCTGGAACATCATGTGCTCGAACAGGTGCGCGAACCCGGTGCGGTCCTTCGGCTCCACGCGGAAGCCGATGCGGTAGTACACGGCGACGACCACGGTCGGAGCCGTGGTGTCGCGCGAGAGCACCACCTTCAGGCCATTGGGCAGCGTGTAGTAGGTGACCGGGACGTTGTACGTCGACGACGCGGCCGGCTGCGCCAGCGCCGGCGTCGCGGCCGCCGCGACCATCGTCGCCGTCAGGGCCAGGCTGGCCGTGGCCAGCAGACGTGTGAACATGCGTCCTCCAACGATGGCGGTCAGGGTCGGGCGCGCCATCAGCACCAGATCACACTACGGCTGGACAGGCGCGCGCGTTCGGATGTGACCAATGGCCGGGCTGGAGGGACGGCCGTGGCCGCCACACGCAAAAAGGGCGTCCTCCCGGGGAAGAACGCCCTTGCAAGGGACGAAAGGCGCCTGCCGTCTAGCGCGTACGGGCGACCAGTTGCCACACCGACGGGAGCACGCCGGCGGCCAGCACCAGCTTCAGCAGGTCGGCGATCGCAAACGGTGTCGCCGCCGACGTCGCGGCGTCGACGCCCAGGGTGGCCGACAGGCCGGCGACGCCACCCGCGTACACCACCACGAGGCCGGCGAGCATCGCCAGGAACGAGGTGAAGTAGCGGCGGTCGAAGCGGCGCTCCGCGAGCATCCCGGTGAGCCAGGCCGCGGCGGGATAGGCGAGCAGGAACCCGCCCGTCGGCCCGAGCAGGCGGGCGAACCCGGCCGGCAGGGTCGGCGACGCGGCGAACACGGGCAGGCCCGCCACACCGGCGATCAGGTAGAGCACCTGCGCATACGCGCCGAGGCGCGACCCCAACGCCGCCGCGGCCAGCAGGACCACCATGGGCTGCAGCGTGAAGGGAATCGGGTCGAACGGTATGCTGAACTGCGCCGCCATGGCCGTGGCGGCCGTGGCAGCGACGACGACGGCCCCACGCAGGAGACGCGAGGAGCTGCGGTCGGAGAGAACGTCGAAGAGAGTGGTTCCGGCAAGGAAGCCGAGTGGCATCCGGCTGGCTGCGTACATGGGTGGGGATCTTACGGCATGGTCACGGCACTGACAATCGCGGGCAGCGACTCCGGCGGGGGCGCCGGCATCCAGGCCGACATCAAGACGTTCGAGGCGCTGGGCGTCTTCGGCACGTCCGCCCTCACGGCCATCACGGCCCAGAACACCAGGGGCGTGCGCGCCGTCGAGATCCTGTCGCCTTCCATGGTATCTGCGCAAATACTTGCAGTAATTGAGGATATCGGCGCAGGCGCGATCAAGACCGGAATGCTCGGCACCCATGACGTCGTCGAGACCGTCGCTGCGACCCTCCGTGACTGGCCGGCAATTCCCCTGGTCGTCGACCCGGTGATGGTCGCCAAGAGCCGCGACCGATTGTTGAGCGACGACGCGGTGCAGGGGTTGGTGAGGCACCTGCTGCCGCTGGCGGCGGTGGTGACGCCGAACGGCCCCGAGGCCGAAGTGCTCACCGGCCACCCCGTCCGGACCCCGGCCGACGCACGGGACGCGGCCCGCCGGCTCCATGACATGGGACCGGCCGCCGTGATCGTCAAGGGCGGGCACCTCGAGACGCCAGACGTTGTCGATGTGCTGTTCGACGGGACCGACTTCCACGAAGTCCGCGGCCCCCGCCACGCCACCCGCCACACCCACGGCACCGGGTGTACCTTCGCGGCGGCCATCGCCGCGCACCTGGCGCTGGGGCATTCACTGCCCGATGCGTTCCGGCGGTCGCGAGCCTATCTGGATGGCGCGATCCGCCACGCCCCCGGCATCGGCCACGGCGCGGGACCGGTGGCGCACTTCTGGAACCGGGCAATTTGAGATTTGAAAATTTGAAATTCCGGCGGCTCGGCCTTCCGGCCTTCGCTCGTGCGTGGCGTCCCGAGGGCGCGGGGCCAAAGGCCCGCGCCGCGGGAATTCCGAATTTCAAATTTCAAATTGCCAGGGTCGTATACTGAGATGTTGCTGCCCTTCGCGATCACCAGCGCACCGCTCGACGTCGCCGGGATCTCGGCGCTGGCGCAAGTCCGCCACGCCGACCGGGCACGCGAGGCCGATGCCGAGGGCCCCGGCGCACTCATCCTGTTCGTGGGCGTGGTACGAGGCCGGCACCAGGGACAGGACGTCCGCGCCCTGACCTACGAGGCCTACGAGCCGCTGGCGGTTGCCTCGTTCGAGCGGATCGCCCGCGAGGCGGCCGACCGCATCCCGGGCGTGGAGATCTGCCTGCACCACCGGGTGGGCACGCTGGAGGTCGGCGAGCCGTCGATCGTCATCGCGGCCGTGGCGGCGCACCGGGCCGAGGCGTATGCCGCGTCGCGCTTCGCCATCGAGCGGGTGAAGCAGATCGCGCCGGTCTGGAAGCGGGAGCACCTGATGGACGGCGCCTCGTGGGTCGAGGGTGCAACGGTGCACCCCGACGACCCGGAGCCGCTGGCCGAAGCGTGGAGGCGGGCGTGGGCGTGACGGTGCGCCTGTTCGCGCGCTTGCGCGAGATAGCGGGCGCCGAGGAACTGGCCCGCCCCGCGGCGCCCACGGTGGCCGACGTGTGGCAGGCACTCGTGGCCGAGTGGCCGGCCCTCGAGCCGTACGCCGGCAGCCTGTCATGCGCCGTCAACGCGCAGTACGCGCGGATGACGACGCCGGTGAACGACGGCGACGAGATTGCGTTCCTGCCCCCTGTGAGCGGGGGGTAGTTGGGGCTGGGGGTTGGGGGCAAGCCGCAGCATGCTCTGAGCCCTGGGCCTTGAGCCGTCTGTTCCAAGCCCTGTGCCGGGAGCCCTCAGCCCTGAGCCTTGAGCCCTGAGCCTTTCTTATGTTGGACAAGCTCGCGTCCGTCGAGGCGCAATACAACTACCTGATGGGCCTGATCGCCGACCCGGCGGTGCAGGCCGACGCGCAGGCGTACCGGACGCACACCAAGACCCTGTCGGAACTGCAGGAGTTGGTGGACGCGTACCGCTCCCTCAAGTCGCTGGAGGAGCAGTTGGCGCAGGCCCGCGAACTCGCCTCCGGTGGCGATGCGGACATGGCGGCCTTGGCCAAAGAAGAACTCGCCGACCTCGAGCCCCAGCACGGCAAGCTGCTCGAGCACGTCAA
The DNA here is from genome assembly GCF_016865485.1 of Luteitalea sp. TBR-22. Taxonomy (NCBI): domain Bacteria; kingdom Pseudomonadati; phylum Acidobacteriota; class Vicinamibacteria; order Vicinamibacterales; family Vicinamibacteraceae; genus Luteitalea; species Luteitalea sp. TBR-22. Next base: position 5,789,363 of record NZ_AP024452.1, read on the forward strand.
GTTCCTGCTCATCCCGAAGGATCCCAACGACGCCAAGAACGTCGTCCTCGAAGTGCGGGCCGGCACGGGCGGCGAGGAGGCGGCGTTGTTTGCCGCCGAACTGTTCCGCATGTACGCGCGGTTCGCCGAGCGGCAGGGCTGGAAGTTCGAGGTGATGTCGACCAGCGAGGCCGATGCCGGCGGCATGAAGGAAGGCATCGCCACCATCGAGGGCAAGCAGGTCTACAGCCACCTCAAGTACGAGAGCGGGGTCCATCGCGTCCAGCGCGTGCCGGCGACCGAAGCGGCGGGCCGCATCCACACGTCGACGGCGACCGTGGCGGTGCTACCCGAGGCCGAGGACGTCGACGTCGTGATCCACGACAAGGACCTGCGCATCGACACGTTCTGCTCGAGCGGCCCGGGCGGACAGTCGGTGAACACGACCTACTCCGCGGTGCGCATCACGCACATCCCCACCGGCGTCGTGGTGTCGCAGCAGGACGAGAAGTCGCAGATCAAGAACAAGGCGAAGGCGATGAAGGTGCTGCGGTCGCGCCTGTACGAGATGGAGATGCGCAAGCAGCAGGACGCCATCGCCAAGGACCGCAAGAGCCAGGTGGGCACCGGCGAGCGCTCGGAGAAGATCCGGACCTACAACTTCCCCCAGAGCCGCATCACCGACCACCGCATCAACTTCACGACCCACCAGCTGTCGGCCGCCATGGACGGCGACCTCTCCGAGCTCATCGACCAGGTGACGACGTTCTACCGATCGGAGCTGCTCAAGGACGCGAGCCGGACGGAAGCGGTGGACGCCTGAGCGGCGCCACGCTCCGTGACGCGGTCGGCCGGGCGCGGCAGCGCCTGCTCGGCGTCGGCTTCGACGAGGCCCACGCCCGCATCGATGCCGAGGTCCTCGCGTTGCACCTGCTCGGCTGGGACCGCACGGCGCTCATCACCCGTCCCGACGAGGCGGTGTCGGACGCCTTCCTCGAGGCCTACGACCGCCTGATCACCCGGCGCAGCCTCAACGAACCGGTCGCCTACATCGTCGGGAGCCGCGAGTTCTACGGCCGCCCCTTCCGCGTCTCGCCGGCGGTGCTGATTCCCCGTCCCGAGACGGAACTGGCCGTCGACGCCGTCCTGGCCGCCTTGCCCGCCGATGCGTTCGTGCGGGTGGTGGACGTGGGGACCGGCAGCGGCGCCATCGCGGTGACGCTGGCCGCCGAGCGTCCGGCCTGGCACGTCGAGGCCGTGGACGTGTCGGGCGACGCCCTGCGCGTGGCGCAACGTAACGCCGAGGCGCTCGGGGTGCGCGAGCGTGTGACGTTCCTGCAGGGCGACCTGCTGGCCCCGACCATGGGCCTGTTCGACGCGATCGTGTCCAACCCGCCCTACGTCCCGCTGCGCGACGCGGCCGGGGTCCACCCCACCGTCCGCGATCACGAGCCGCACGTCGCGCTCTTCGGCGGCGACGACGGGATGGAGATTCCCCGGCGGCTCATGGCGGAGGCCGCTCCCCGCCTCAGGCCTGGTGGCCTGTTCGTGATGGAGTTCGGCTACGGCCAGGAAGACGTCGTCTGCGCGGCGGCAACCGACGCGGGCCTGCAGGTGGTGGACATCAAGCACGACCTGCAGGGCATCGCGCGCACCCTGGTCGCTTCGCGCGCAATCTGACATTTGGAATTTGAAATTGATTGGCGGCCGGCCTGGCGGCCGTGCCGCTCGAGGCTTCCCGAGGGGCGCCGGCGAAGCCGCGCCCCACGAGAATTTCGAATTTCGAATTTCAAATTGCCGTGATCAGCCCGGCGGCCACCCCAGCCGTCGGCCGGCCAGCAGGTGCAGGTGGATGTGGAACACCGTCTGGCCGGCGTCCGGATTGCAGTTGACCACCGTCCGGAAGCCGCCATCGGCGTAGCCGCGCTCGCGCGCGATCTGGGCGGCGCGGTACTGCATCTGCCCGACCAGCACCGCATCCTCCGGCGTCAGGTCGTTCAGGGTGGCGATGTGCCGCCGCGGGATGACGAGGCAGTGCAGCGGCGCCTGCGGGTTGATGTCCTCGAACGCCACGAGGTCGGCGTCCTGGTAGATCACCTTCGCCGGAATCTCGCCGGCCGAGATGCGACAGAACAGGCAGCTGGACATGGGGGGATTCTAGCCGGCAGTCGGCAGTCGGCGGTGGGCAGTCCCACTCGAGCACGCCGGCTGTCGCCCGCCGGGACTCCGCGAACCGCGTCGGAGGGTCGCGCGCAGGGCAGGACACGACTGACTGCCGACTGCCGACTGCCGGCTACAATGAACAGTTCATGGCCGACTGGAAAAACTCCGTCAACCTGCCCCGTACCGACTTCCCGATGAAGGCCAACCTGCAGGTCGCAGAACCTGCGGCGATTGCCCGCTGGGAGGCGATGGACCTGTACGGGCAGATTGCGCAGGCCCGCGCCGGGCGGCCGAAGTACGTCCTGCACGACGGCCCGCCGTACGCCAACGGACAGATCCACATCGGCCACGCCCTCAACAAGATCCTGAAGGACTTCGTCGTCAAGTCGAAGTCGATGGCCGGCTTCGACGCGCCGTACGTGCCGGGTTGGGACTGCCACGGCCTGCCGATCGAGTTGCAGGTCGACAAGGAGCTCGGCGCGAAGAAGCGCGACATGAGCCTGGCCGACATCCGACGCGCGTGCCGGGCGTATGCCGAGCGGCACGTCAAGGAGCAGTGCGCCGACTTCAGGCGCCTCGCCGTGTTCGGCGACTGGGACCACCCGTACCTGACGATGCAGTACGAGTACCAGGCGGCGATCGTCCGCGCCCTCGGCCGGTGCGTCGAGGAAGGCCTCGTCTACAAGGGCAAGAAGCCGGTCTACTGGTGCATCTCCGACCGCACGGCGCTGGCCGAGGCCGAGGTCGAGTACGAGCAGCACACGTCGCCGTCGATCTACGTCGAGTTCAAGCTCGACGCGCGTGACGCCGACGCGCTCGCCGCGCGCGTGCCGGCGCTCGCCGGTCGCGACGTGTCGGTGCTGATCTGGACGACGACCCCATGGACCATCCCGTCGAACCTCGGGATCGCGTTCCAGCCCGGCTTCGACTACGCCGCGTACGACGTCGACGGCCGCCTGGTCGTCGTGGCCGAGGCGCTGGCCGAGGCGACGTTTGCCAAGGCCGGGCGCACGCCGGGAACGCCGGTCGCGCGGATGAAGGGCGAGGTCTTCGATCGCATCCGCTTCCGGCACCCGCTGTACGACCGCGAGTCGCTCGGCGTGCTGGCCGACTACGTGACGCTCGAGCAGGGCACGGGCGCGGTGCACACGGCGCCGGGCCATGGCGCCGACGACTTCAACACCGGGCAGCGCTACGGCCTCGACACATACGCGCCGATCGGCCCCTCGGGCGAGTTCCTCGCCGACGTGGAGCTGTTCGCGGGCGTGAAGGTGTGGGACGCCAACCCGAAGGTGGTCGAGGCGCTGCGTGAACGCGGTGCGCTGTGGTTCACCGAGAAGTACGAGCACAGCTACCCGCACTGCTGGCGCTGCCACAAGCCGCTGATCTTCCTGGCGACGCCGCAGTGGTTCATCGAGATGGACCACGACGGGTACCGGGAGAAGGCGCTCGAGGCCATCAAGGGCGTCGAGTGGCTGCCGGCCTGGGGCGAGGAGCGCATCCACAACATGCTCGCCAACCGCCCCGACTGGTGCATCTCGCGCCAGCGCGCCTGGGGCGTGCCGATCCCCGCGGTCACGTGCACCACGTGCCGCGAGTCGGTGCTCACGACCGAGCTCACCGATCGCGCCGCGGCGGTGTTCCTCGAGCACGGCGCCGACGCGTGGTACGAGCGGCCCATCGAGGAGTTCCTGCCGGCTGGCTTGACGTGTGCGCACTGCGGCGGCACCGAGTTCGAGCGCGAGCGCGACATCCTCGACGTGTGGTTCGACTCGGGCACCAGCCACGAGGGCGTGCTCGCGGTGCGCCCCGAGCTGCAGTGGCCCGCCGACATGTACCTCGAGGGCAGCGACCAGTACCGCGGCTGGTTCCACAGCTCGCTGCTGGTCGCCCTCGGCACGCGCGGGCAGGCGCCCTATCGGTCAGTGATCACGCACGGCTTCGTCGTCGACGAAGAGGGCCGGAAGATGTCCAAGTCGCGGGGCAACAACGTCGTCCCGCAGCAGGTCATCGAGCAGAGCGGCGCCGAGGTGCTCCGGCTGTGGGTCGCGATGGTCGACTACACGGAGGAAGTGCGCCTCGGCAAGCAGATCCTGGCGCGCACCGTGGAGGCCTACCGCAAGATCCGCAACACGGTGCGGTACCTCGCGGCCAACATGTACGACTTCGATCCGGCCACCGACCTGGTGCCCCACGCGGAGATGCTCGAGGTCGACCGCTACGCGCTGGCGCGCTACGCCGACGCGGCGACGAAGATGCGGGCGGCGTACGAACGGTTCGACTTCCAGACGATCTTCCACGAGGTGAACCGGCTGACCGTGGTCGACCTGAGCGCCTTCTACTTCGACGTGTCCAAGGACCGGCTGTACACGTTCGGCGCCGCCTCGAAGGCGCGACGCTCGGCGCAGACGGCGATGTACCTGATGGCCGACGGCCTGGCGCGGCTGCTCGCGCCGATCCTGCCGGTGACCGCCGACGAACTGTGGCGCGTGCTGCCCCCTGTCCACCGTAGCCTTGGCGAAGGTGGAGGGTCGCGCGAGGCCTCGGTGCACGTCGCGCTGTTCCCGGAGGGCGTCGACGCCTGGCGCGACGAGGCGCTGGTGGCGCGGTACGCGACCCGCCTCGAGTTGCGCGACGTGGTGAACGCGAAGCTCGAGGAGCAGCGGCAGGCCAAGGTGATCGGCACGTCGCTCGAGGCCGCCATCACCCTGTCGGGCACCGGCCGCTTCGCGGACGCGCTCGCCGGGCTCACGCCCGACGAGGTCGCCGCCTTCTGCATCGTCAGCGAGGCCACCGTGACGACGGCGCCGGCCGGCCAGGCGCCGGATTCGTTGGTGGTGTCGGTGTCGCGCGTCGGTGGCGAGAAGTGCCAGCGGTGCTGGCGCTACGTGCCGGCCGTCAGCACGACCGCCGACACGGAAGGCCTCTGCGGCCGGTGCGCCGAGGCGCTCGGCCTGGCCGGAGTCGTGCCCGCATGAGCGACCGCACCCCGGCGGGGTCGGCGCGGGCCCAGGCAGGGCCGGCTGCCTCCGTCGGCTCCGCTCGGGGTACGCGCGCCCGGCCCGCCTGGGCGCGGCCCGAGATCTGGCTCACCGCGTTGCTCGTGGTCGCGGACCAGTTGACCAAGCTGCTGGTGCTGCAGCGCATCCCGCTGCACGCCACGGTCACGGTGATCCCCGGGGTGCTGAACCTCACGTACGTCCGCAACACCGGCGCGGCATTCGGCATGCTGAACGCGAGTGACTTCGCGTACAAGCCACTGATCGTCGCCGGGCTGGCGCTCGTCGCGTTGATTGGCATCCTCTGGTACGCGCAGAAGTTCGCAGGGGACGCCTGGCCGGCTCGCTACGGGTTCGTGCTGATCGTCGCCGGCGCCGTCGGCAACCTGATCGATCGCGTCACCCTCGGCTACGTGATCGATTTCGTCGACGTCTACGCGGGGGCATGGCATTTCTGGGCCTTCAACGTCGCCGACGCCGCCATCACGATCGGTGCCGTCCTGTTCGCCGCCGACACGCTCTTCTCGAGGCGCCATGTTCCCGAAGCTGCTTGATCTGGGGCCACTGACCGTCTACTCGTACGGCGTGCTGCTGGCAGCGGCCTACCTCGGCGGGCTGCAGCTGTCGCTGATCCGCGCCAAGGCCCGCGGGCTCGACCCGGCGCGCGTGATGGACCTCGGCATCTACATCATCGTGAGCGCGCTGGTCGGCGCCAAGCTGCTGCTGGTGCTGGTCGATGCCGACCACTTCCTGCGTGAACCGGCCGACCTGCTGTCGCTCGCGCGGTCGGGCGGCGTCTTCTATGGCGGGCTCATCCTCGCGGTGCTCGTCGGCCTGTGGTACGTGCGCAAGCACCAGTTGCCCACCTGGCGCATCGCCGATGTCATCGCCCCGGGCATCGCATTCGGCCACGTCGTCGGCAGGATGGGCTGCTTCCTCGCCGGGTGCTGTTACGGGCACGAGACCACCGTGCCATGGGCGGTCACCTTCACCAACCCGCTGGCGCTGGAGAACGTCGGTACGCCGCTCGGCGTGCCGTTGCACCCCACGCAACTGTACGAGGCAGGCGCCGAGGCCATCATCCTGGCCCTGATTCTGGGCCTCGAGAACAAGGGCCGTCCCTTCCACGGGCGGACCTTCTGGGGGTACATGCTGGTGTACGGCCTGTCGCGGTTCGTGATCGAGTTCTTCCGCGGCGACCCGCGCGGCATGGTGGTGGACGGCCTGTCCACGTCGCAGTTCATCTCGTTGCTGATCGTGCCGCTGAGCCTGGTGATGTTGTACTGGCTCTCGCGCGCGCCGGCCGACGCCAAACCCGCTGCGCCGCGCGCCCGCGCGGCCCGGGCCTGACCGCCATGCACGACGAGGAGTTCGAGGACGAGGCCGTCGAGGCGGGTGAAGGCGACCCCGTGACGCTCGTGATCGGCGAGGACGAGGCCGGCCAGCGCGCCGACCAGGCGCTCGCTGCCCTGCTCCCGGGTCTCTCCCGCTCGCAGGTGCAGCGTCTGATCAAGGACGGACAGGTGCGGATCGGCGATCGGGTGCTCGCCAAGTCCAGTGAGGTGCTGGCTGCCGGCACCACCCTCGTGGTGCAGGTGCCCGATGCCGCGCCGTCCGATGCCGTGGCGGAGGACATCCCGCTCGACATCCTGTTCGAGGACGACCACGTGATCGTGGTCAACAAACCGGCGGGCATGGTGGTCCACCCGGCCGCCGGACATGCCAGCGGCACGCTCGTGAATGCCTTGCTGCACCACGCGCAGGAACTCAGCGGCGTGGCTGGCGGCGCGCGTCCCGGCATCGTGCACCGGCTCGACAAGGGGACGTCCGGCGTCATGGTCGTCGCCAAGACCGACCAGGCGCACCAGGAGCTGGCGCGGCAGTTCCACGACCGCGAGGTCGAGAAGGAGTACGTCGCCCTGGTGTGGGGGCTGGTGCACAACGGCCGGCGCATCGAGGCGCCCATCGGCCGCGACCCCAACGATCGACAGAAGATGACGACGCGCGCCCGGCGTTCGCGCGCCGCGGTCACGCGCGTCACGTGGGCGCTCCACCTGCCCGGCGTGTCCTTGATTCGGGTGGCCATCCACACGGGCCGCACGCACCAGATCCGCGTGCACCTCAGCTCGATCGGCCACCCGGTGTGCGGCGATGCGACCTACGGCGGGATCCCTCGCCGCATCGCGCCGCACCTCAAGGCGCTGTCGTCGCTGCAGCGGCCGTTCCTGCACGCCGAGCGGTTGGTCTTCACGCACCCGACCGAGCGGCGCCGCATGGAGTTCGAGGCGCCCCTTGCCGAGGACCTCACGCTGGTGCTCGAGCAACTCGATGCCGCGGTGGCGAAGTTCGGGTACAAGACGCTGCAGAATCCATGATGACCGGGAACTGGGGACCGGGCACCGGGCACCGGGCCGCGAATGCGCGAGGCTGGTCGCGCCACGAGATCCATGACTGAACTGTCCTCTTCGCTCGAATACACCGGGCGCGTCTTCACCGTCACCAAGGATCGCGTGCGCCTGCCGCATGGCGTCGAGACCACCATGGACATCGTGCGGCACCGCGGCTCGGTGGTGTTGATCCCGATGCCCGACGAGACCTCCCTGATCCTGATCAGGCAGTATCGCCACGCGATAGGCCAGCACGTGTGGGAGCTGCCGGCCGGCAGCCTGGACCCGGACGAAGCGCCCGACGAGGCCGCCCTCAGGGAGTGTCACGAGGAGATCGGCCAGAAGGCCAGGCAGGCGGTGCGCATCGCGTCGCTGTATCCGTCGCCGGGATACACGACCGAGGTGATGCACTTCTACAAGCTGACCGGGCTCTACGTGCCCGACGAGGCAGCGGCCCAGGATGACGACGAGCACATCGAGCCGCGGGTCTTCACGCTGGATGAGTTGCGGGCGGCCGTCGCCGCTGGCGAGATCACCGACATGAAGACCGTCGCCGCGCTGCAGTGGCTGTAGGGGCTCAGGGCTCAGGACACTGCCGACTGCCGACTGCCGACTGCCGACTGCCGACTGCCGACTGCCGATAAAAGACAACGAGCCGCTGCAGATGACTGCAGCGGCTCGTCGTCTTCAGGCAGTGGTGTTCGCGATCAGCTCGCGATGTCCATGATGGCGGCGGCGGTGCCGCGGCGGGCGAAGAACTTGTCGCGCGCCTCGGCCTGCTCACGTTCCTCTTCGCAATCCTTGCAGCGGAGCGCGAAGGGCAGCGCGCGCAGGCGCGCCTCGGAGATCTCGTCCCCGCATTCGTAGCAGAAACCGTAGCTGCCCGCCTCGAGCCGTCCAATCGCCTCGTTGACGCGATTGAGGGTCTCGGTCTTCATCTGGAGGAGGGCGATCTCGATGTCCTCCTGGATGTCGGACACCGAGGCCTCTTCGGCATCCACGACCCCTTGCGCCTGGTCGGTGGGGCCGATGGCCCTGACGTCGTGGATGTGGCGGCGCAGCTCCCTGCCGAGCTCGAGCCTGCGGTGCTCGAGAATGCGGCGAAGCTCTGCGTGACGGTCTGTATTGATGGTGCGAGTGGACGTTCGGGTCGACTTCATGGCCTGTCCACGCTCCTTTCGGTTCGTCTCAAGTGCCGATTGACTAAGCACGCCTCGTGCCACGGCCATGTCGGCCGCAAATGCTACGTCGCGTCGGTAGGGGAGGAGACGACTCTCGACGAGACCCCTCCAGGCCCCGCCCCCGCCGCAAGCGATTGATACAAGGCGATTTGCCTCCGCACATCGACGACAGGGCCGGAGCGCGGTCTCGGCAGTACAGCGAGTTAGACGCCCCGGCGTCCGAGATGGTTCTGCGCTGAACGACAGGCCGCAGCCCTGCCCCACCCGGCCCTGGGGCGGGTGGCCCGGTGGCGCATCCCGACGTCTGCGTGGCCTTACTGCACGCTGGCGCGTCGACGGCGCGGCAGGACCACCCCTCGTTCGACGAGCAGCCGCTCGGTCACGCGGTCGCGTGACCGCGACCAGAGTTCGAGGGCGCGGACGAGCCCGGCGGGGGTCTGCATCTCGGCGCGCCTGCCGACTTCGCCGAGGGCATCGGCGTACTGGCTGAACCGTTCGGCCAGATCCCGGAAGATGGGGCCGAGCACGACCGACTCCCGTCCCAGCGCGCCGTAGGCAAACCCGCCCACCTGTCGATAGTAGGTGGGGGGCAGGGCCCGGTCCGACGCATGCGGGGCGAAGTAGCCGCCAAGCAGCAGGGCCGCGTCGGCCACGTCGCGAAGGGCGCGCCCCGGGGCCGGACACCGCTCGTCCATGGCGTCGGCGAGCCGCAGCGCAAGGGGGCGGCCATCGAGCAGGGCAACGGCTCGACTGGACGAGTCGTGACGCAGGGTGTCGACGAGGAGTTGGACGACGTAGTGGGCGGTGTCGCCGCTGGCCGGCACCTGCTGCTGGGCGAGGGCGCCCTCCACCTGATCCTTGAAGTACTCCACGAGCGATGCGCGTGCAATCACCGACATGGCGCAGACCCTCCCGGCTGGCGGGCCTGCGAGCTGGCGCCCGCCGATGGATGTGTTGCGCGACATTCTGCAGCAAAGACCGTACCCGTCAACCCCGGCTGGCACACGCGGGCGACGACTGCCAGCCCCCGGCAGGGGCACGCCGAAAACGCTGCCGACATGGCGATCGCGGGGTACGGCGCGTCTGCTGTGGCCACGGCGCCTCTGTCGGGAGTCCGGCCGCCGTTGACGAGGCAGCCCCACTGTGGAAGGCTCGGGGCCATGGCGGCATGTCCCTCCTGTGGGCGCGGCAAGGCAAAGCGAGGATGTCCGGCCCTGGGGCACTCCATCTGTCCCACGTGCTGCGGGTCGAAGCGCCTCGTGGAGATCGCCTGCCCGCCCGACTGCGGCTGGCTGCGGTCGTCCAACGCCCATCCCCACGCGGCGCGAATCCGCCAGCAGGAATCGGACGCCGGGATGGTGGTGCCGCTCCTGCGCGGGCTGGACGACAGCGGCTACGAGGTACTGATGGCCTGTCTGTCGGCCGTCGTCGCGCACCGGAAGGGTGCCGAGCCGCCACCGCTCGACAGCGACCTGCAGGAAGCGGCAGCCGCACTGGCGGCGACCGCCGAGACCGCCCAGAGGGGCGTGCTGTACGAGCACCAGCCCGAAGGGCCGGTGGCGGCGCGCCTGGCGCGGGCGATGTCGGCGCCGCTGGCCGAGGCCGCCGCGGCCGGCGTGAAGCGGCTCGACGTGGCGACGGCGCTGGCGATGCGGCGGGTGGAGGCAGAAGTGAAGCAGTTCCGTCGGCAGGGCGAACCCGCGCCGGACGCGTACCTGGACTTCCTCGGCCGTGTGCTGAAGCCGCGCCTTGCCGACGCGCAGACCGGCGCCCCGCTCTCCCCTTCCGCCGATCCGGTCCTGGCGCCCCTCGAGGGACTGACCGGTCCCGACGACGGACCGCGGATCATCGTGCCCTGATCGGTCGGCCATCGGCCTGCGGCCGTCGCCTGTCGGTTCGCCGCAGTTTCGAAGGCGGAGGGCCGCATGACGAAGGCCCGCCGTCTCGTCGAGGCTGTGGTACACTCGGTGGTTCGCGCGCCCGGCGGCCCCTCATGCGAGGGGTCCTGGTCACTCCAGCCCGAGGCGGCGCGTCAGCACTGAGTCATGGCAAATCGTTGCGAAGTCTGCGGCAAGGGTCCCACGTTCGGCAACAACATCAGCCACGCGCACAACGTCACGTCGCGCCGGTTCAACGCGAACCTGCAGACGGTGCGGGCGCTGGTGAACGGGGCGGCGAAGCGGCTGAAGGTGTGCACGCGCTGCATCCGTTCGGGCAAGGTGACCAAGGCCGCCTAGACATGGCCACGCGCGCGTCGGTCTCCTCGCCGGACGCCCCGCAGGCCATCGGTCCGTACTCCCAGGCCATCAGGGCCGGCCAGTTCCTGTTCCTGTCGGGACAGATCCCTCTCGATCCGTCGTCGGGCGAGGTGGTGGCGGGCGACGTGCGCGCGCAGACGCGCCGCGTCCTCGACAACATCGCCGGCGTGCTGTCGGCAGCGGGCGTGTCCATGGACGCCGTGGTCAAGACCACGGTCTTCCTGGTCGACATGGCCGACTTCGCGGCGATGAACGAGGTCTACGCGACCGCGTTCGAGTCGCCGGCGCCGGCCCGCTCCACCGTGCAGGTCTCGCGCCTCCCGCGTGACGTGCGCGTGGAGATCGAAGTGGTCGCCCTGCTCCCGTAATTTGAAATTGGAAATTTGAAATTCTCGCGGGCGCGGCTTCGCCGCAGCCCTTCGGGATGCTTCGAGCGGCAAGGCCGAGGCCGGCCGCCGATCAATTTCAAATCTCAAATTCCCAATTACGAGGCTCTCTCCTCGGTCCGCCCCCCGCCCGTCCTGTCGACGGCGAGCACTCCCGGAATGCCCTTCACGGCGCGAATCACCTTGTCGAGGTGCTTCACGTCCTGGATCTCGACGGTCATGTCGATGAAGCCCTGCTCCTGCGCGGTGGTGGCCTCCATCGTCCGGATGTTGGTGTTGATGGCCGACACCTGGCTGCTGATCGCGGCCAGCATGCCCTTGCGATCCTCCACCTGGATGCCGAGCCGCACCGTGTAGGGCGCGCTCGGGTCGTCGCCGGTGTCCCACTCGACGTCGATGCGGCGCTCCGGGTCGTACATCAGGTTGGTCACGTTGCGGCACGACGCCGAGTGCACCGACACGCCCTTGCCGCGGGTGATGTAGCCGACGATCTTCTCGCCCTTGATCGGGTTGCAGCACTTGGCGCGGAAGACCAGCAGGTCGTCGGCGCCGCGCACGCGGATCTTGTCCTCGCCGGCCCGCGGACGCAGGACCTTCTTGACGGTGGCGAGCAGGCCGGTCTCGGGCGGCTTCTCCTGCAGGTCCTCGAGCGGGACCAGCTTGGACAGGAGGAGCCGGGCGGTCAGCTTGCCCCATCCGACGGCGGCCAGCAGATCGTCCACCTTCTGCATCCCCGAGTCGCTGGACACGCGCTGCCAGGCGTCGTTGGGGATGTTCTTCGGGTTGATGTCGTAGCGCCGGGCTTCCTTCTCGAACAGCTTCTTGCCGAGCTCGACCGACCGCGTCTTCTCCTCGAGCTGGATGAAGTGCCGGATCTTGTTCTTGGCGCGCGAAGTCTTGACGAAGGTCAGCCAGTCTCGGCTCGGCTTGTGGCCGCCCTGCGTGAGGATCTCGACGATGTCGCCGTTCTTGAGGAGGTGGCGGAGCGGCACCATCTTGCCGTTCACGCGGCCGCCGACGCACTGGTGCCCGACGTCGGTGTGCACGGCGTAGGCGAAGTCGACGATCGTCGCCTCGCGTGGCAGCTCCTTCAGCTCCCCGCCGGGCGTGAAGCAGTAGATCTCCTCCGGATAGAGCTCGATCTTCAGGCTGGTGATGAACTCGTGCGGATCGCGCACGTCCTGCTGCCACTCGAGGAGCTGGCGCAGCCACTTGAAGTACTGCTCGTCGCGCTGGGCGCCGACGCGGCCCTCCTTGTACTTCCAGTGGGCGGCGATGCCCTCCTCGGCGACGCGGTGCATCTCCTCGGTGCGAATCTGGATCTCGAACGGCAGGCCGCGATCGCTGATCACCGACGTGTGCAGCGACTGGTAGCCGTTGGGCCGGGGCATCGCGATGAAGTCCTTGATGCGCTCGGGCACGGGCTGCCAGGTCTGGTGGACGATCCCGAGCACCGCGTAGCAGTCCTTGACGCTGGTGACGACGACGCGGAGGGCCACCAGGTCGTACACCTGGTCCAGATCGATGCGTTGGCGGCGCAGCTTCAGGTAGATGCTGTAGAGGCGCTTGATGCGGCCGTCGATGGACACGACCGGCACCTGGGCCTCGGTGAGCTTGGCCTGAATCGTGCTCCGCAGTTCCTCGATCAGGCCCTGCGTGGTGCGCCGGCGCTGTTCGACCTTGTCGCGCAGCTCCTCGTACGCCCGCGGCTCGAGGGCCTTGAACGAGAGCTCCTCGAGCTCGTTCTTGACCTTGCTCATGCCGAGCCGGTTGGCGATCGGGGCGTAGATGTCCAGGGTCTCCCTGGCGATGCGCTCGCGCTTCTCGTCTGGGACGTGGCCGAGGGTCCGCATGTTGTGGAGGCGGTCGGCCAGCTTGACCAGGATGACGCGGATGTCGTCGACCATGGCCAGGAACATCCGGCGGAAGTTCTCGGCCTGCTGGGCCTCCTTGGAGGAGAAGGGGATGCTGGAGAGCTTGGTGACCCCCTCGACGACGTGAGCGACCTCGGGGCCGAACAGCTCGGCGACCCGCTCGATCGACGTGAGGGTGTCCTCGACGACGTCGTGGAGCAGGCCGGCGGCCACGGCCACCGCATCGAGGCGCATGTCGGCCAGCAGGTTGGCCACCTCGAGGGGGTGCACGAGGTACGGTTCGCCGGAGTGGCGGACCTGCCCCTTGTGCTCCCGGGCGGAGAACACGTACGCCCGCCGGAGCAGCTCGAGGTCGGCGTCGGGGCTGTAGCGGCGGACCTTGTCGACCAGGTCCTCGAACCGAATCATGGGGGGCGGTGTCTAACGACCGTTACGTGGCTGTCGCTCGGGTGAATCATAGCCCACGCTCCGCCTTGACCGTTGCAGAGGCGGTCTTTATACTCGCCATGATTTTTCCGCCTGGAATCGACCCTGGCCGGGTGTACTCGCGGCCGATTCCCGTCCTCATGCTTGACGCACAGGGCTGACCGGGGTTCCGGGTCCGCGAGAGCCCGCTCGTGAGCGGGCGCAAGGAGTAGATGCAATGTCGACGCGGTTGACCATTGTCCGGCTCGTGGCCATTGCAGGTCTCAGCGTGTCGCTGACGGCCTGCGGCAAGGTGGCGGCCCAGATGTCGTTCAAGGACGGCATCAACGCCTACCAGCAACAGAACTATCGCGAGGCCATCGCGGAGTTCTCTCAGGCGGTCGAGTACGACTTCGAGTACCGGCCGTACGCCTATTTCTACCTGGCCAACGCCCACGACAACGCGTACAAGTTCTCCCGCAAGGGTCAGCCCGAGAACGACGCGCACCTGACCGAGGCCGAGAAGTACTACAAGCAGGCGTTCGAGGCGATCGACCCCAGCTCGCGCGAGGGCCAGGGCGCGATCTTCAAGAAGCGCGCGCTCGAATACCTCGTCGGGCTGTACGGCCCGGAAAAGCTGAACAAGCCGGATCAGGCCGAGGAAGTCGGCAAGCAGATCGTGGCGCTCGACCCGAAGGACGTGAACAACTACTTCGGCCTCGCCAAGCTGTACGAGGACGCCGGGCGCACCGAGGAGGCCGAGCAGATGCTGACGCGCGCCAAGGAAGTGGCGCCGCAGAACGTCGACGTGCAGCTGCAGCTGGCCGGCTTCTACAACCGTCAGGGCAATTTCGACAAGACCATGGAAGCGTTCCAGACCCGCATCCAGCTCGAGCCGAACAACCCCGAGGCCTACCACACGGTGGCGGGCTACTTCGAGGAAAAGGTCCGCAAGGACTACACCCTGAGCCCGGCGACCAAGGCCGACTACATCAAGCGCGGCCTCGAGGCCTCCAACAAGTCGATCGAGATCAAGGACGACTACGTGGACGCCATGGTCATGAAGAACCTGCTGCTCCGCCAGCAGGCGCTGATCGAGAAGGCGCCGGCCCGGCAGCAGGAGCTGCTCAAGGAAGCCAACGCGCTGCGTGACAAGGCGATCGCCACCCGCAACCGCCTGCAGGGCGAGGCCGACGCCGCCGAGGCGGCCGCCAAGGCCAAGGCGGCCAAGAAGTCAGAGTAGCCGGGTCCGCGACCCAGGACACCCGACGGGGGGTGGCGCCACGCGCGTCACCTCCCGTTTTTTGTTCGCCCCACCCCCTCTCCGTCCTCCCGCGGCGCCTGCGGACCCCTTCCGCGCGCCCTCGGCGCCTCATCTGTTTACGCCGGCGTAACATCGCGCTGGTAGCCTGTCGGGCGGTCTAGTTTCCGCCCGTTCATCGGGGCGTGTCGACGTACCGGCCAGCCCAGGGCCGGGAGTTCCTTCCGCAGGTCAGTCCGCCACCGCCCAGGGTCCGGCGGACACGTAGGAGAGATTCATGGTGAGTGCGTTTCAGCGAATGCGCGGCATGCGCAACTCGTGGTGGCGGGGGTCCGTGCTGGCTGTGGCGACCGTGCTGGCACTGGTCGGCGCCGCGCGCGAGGCAACCGCGCAGGGCGTGACGACGGGGTCGTTGGGGGGAGTGGTCACCAATGCGTCGGGTGCGCCAGTGGCTGGCGCGAGCGTGATCGCCATCCACACGCCTTCGGGCACCAACTACGAGACCACGACGCGCGAGGACGGCCGGTACTTCCTGCCGAACATGCGCGTCGGCGGTCCGTACGTGGTCACGGTGACCTACGTGGGCGGCGGCAACGCGTTCGAGCCGTACACGAACGAGAACGTCACCGTGAACCTCGGCGTGACCACCGACGTGAACATCGAGGTCAAGGCGATCGCCGTCGAAGAGTCGGTCACGGTGACCGCGTCGACCGACACGGTGTTCAGCACGCAGCGCACCGGCGCGGCCACCACGGTCAGCCGCGACATGATCCAGACGCTGCCCAACGTCAGCAACCGCCTCGAGAACTTCACGCGCCTCACGCCACAGGCCAGCGGCACGTCGTTCGTCGGGCAGGACAACCGCCTGAACAACATCACGGTCGACGGCTCCTATTTCAACAACTCGTTCGGCCTCGGCGGCGCGCCGGGCGACCGCACGGGCGTGGCGCCGATCTCGCCGCAGGCGGTCGAGCAGATCCAGGTGAACGTGGCGCCGTTCGACGTGCGCCAGGGCAACTTCGTCGGCGCCGGCGTCAACACCGTCACGCGCAGCGGCGGCAACCAGTTCCATGGCTCGCTGTACCGCCAGTTCCGTGACGACAGCATGGTCGGCACCCAGGCCGGCAACAACGTCGTCAACGTCGGCACGTTCGAGTTCGCCAACACCGGCGGCTGGGTGTCGGGCCCGATCTGGAAGAACAAGGCGTTCTTCTTCTTCAACGTCGAGGACGAGTCGCTGACGCAGCCCGGGACGACCTGGCGCGCCAACAACGGCGGCGAGGCAGCCGGCGGCGGCATCACGCGCGTGCTCAAGTCCGACCTCGACAACCTGAGCGCGTTCCTCGGCAACAACTTCGGCTACCAGACCGGCGGCTACGAGGGCTACGACTTCGAGACGCCGGCCCGTCGCTACCTGATCAAGGGCGACTACAACGCCAACGCCAGCAACAAGATCACGTTCCGCTACACGCACCTCGACTCGATCACCGACGTGCTCGCCTCCAACTCGGCGTCGCTCGGCTTCGGCAACCGCCAGAACCGCCAGGACGCGCTGAACTTCGCCAACTCCAACTACCAGATCAAGGAGAACATCCGGTCCGGCGTCGGTGAGTGGAACGCGACCTTCGGCAACACGATGGCCAACTCGTTGATCGTCGGCTACACCTACCAGGACGAGAGCCGATCGGTGCGCGGCGACGGCAAGCTGTTCCCGTTCGTCGACATCCTCGACGCCGGCACGACGTACACGTCGTTCGGCTTCGAGCCGTTCACGCCCAACAACGAGCTGCGCTACAAGACGTTCCAGGTGCAGGACAGCTTCACCAAGTTCGCGCGCAACCACACGCTGACCTTCGGTGGCACCGCCGAGCGCTACGAGTCGGAGAACGTGTTCTTCCCCGGCTCGCAGAGCGTCTACTCCTACAACTCGCTCGCCGACTTCTACCTCGATGCGCGCGACTACCTCGCCAACCCGAACCGCACGACGTCGCCGGTCAACCTGCGCCGCTTCCAGGTCCGCTGGAGCAACATCCCCGGCCAGACCAAGCCGGTGCAGCCGCTCGAGGTGTGGTACACGGGCGCCTACGCACAGGACGAGTGGGCGGTGCGCGACAACGTGAAGATCACCGCCGGCATCCGCCTCGACGTGCCGCGGTTCGGCGACACGGGCTACCAGAACGCCAACGCCGATGCGCTCGTCTTCCGCGACGAGAACGGGCAGCCGGTGCAGTACCAGACGGCCAAGCTGCCGGATCCGAAGATCCTGTGGTCGCCGCGCGTCGGCTTCAACTGGGGCGTCGACAAGAACCGCAACACGCAGGTCCGCGGCGGCACGGGCATCTTCACCGGACGCCCCGCCTACGTGTGGATCTCGAACCAGATCGGCAACACTGGCGTGCTGACGGGCTTCGAGGAACTCAACAACGTCACCAACCGGCCGTTCAACCCCAATCCCGACGCGTACAAGCCGACCAACGTGACCGGCGCGCCGGCCGGCAGCTACGAACTCGCGCTGACCGACCCCGACTTCAAGTTCCCGCAGCTCTGGCGCACCAACGTCGCCGTCGACCAGCGCCTGTGGTGGGGGATGATCGGCACGGTCGAGTACATCTACAACAGCGACGTCAACGGCATCTACTACATCAACGCCAACCTGCCTGCCGCGCAGGCCGCCTTCACCGGCGCCGATGCACGCCCGCGCTGGACCAGCAACCGCATCTACTCCAACGTGTCCAACGCGGTCGTCCTGAAGAACCAGAACGTCGGCGACTCCTGGAACTTCGCGACGACGCTCGCCAAGAACTTCACGGGTGGCTTCCTCAAGGGCGCCTACGCCTACGGCGAGGCGAAGAACACCGTGGACCCGGGCTCCATCGCCTTCGGGTCGTGGAACGGCAACGCGCACGCGGGTGACCCGAACAACCCGGGCCTCGGCTACGCGGCCGGCTCGCCGGGCCACCGCTTCTTCCTGACCGGCTCGTGGACGAAGGAGTGGTTCAAGTTCGGCGGCACGACGTTCTCGGCATTCTGGGAGTCGCGCACCAACGGCGCCACCACCTACACGTTCGCCGGCGACCTCAACGGCGATGGCGGCGTCAGCAACGACCTGATCTACGTGCCGCGCGACGTCTCGGAGATGAACTTCCAGCCCTACACCGCCGGCGGCGTCCTGTTCACGGCAGCGCAGCAGGCGGCGGCCTGGGACGCCTACATCTCGCAGGACGAGTACCTCAACGGCCGGCGTGGCGAGTACGCCGAGCGTGGCGCGGTGTTCCTGCCGCTGGTCCACCGCCTCGACTTCAGCGTGCAGCAGGACTTCTTCGTCAACATCAAGGGCCGTCGCCACGGCTTCCAGGTGCGCGCCGACATCCTGAACTTCGGCAACCTCCTGAACGAGGACTGGGGCGTCGGGCAGCGCCTGATCAACACGCAGCCGCTCATCGTGCCGACCGCCGCGCAGGGCGGCGCGGTCGACGCGCAGGGCCGGGCGCAGTACCGCCTCCGCGCGATCAACAACGAGCTGATGACGCGCACGCTCGAACCGACCGCCAACCTGAGCGATACGTACCGGTTCCAGATCATGCTGATGTACCGCTTCTGAGCTCGCGCAGCCTCGCAGCAACCAAGGGCCGTCGCTCCGACTCGGGGCGACGGCCCTTGCTGTTTGGGGACTGCGCTGGAATGCCGCGATGCCGCGATGCCGAAATGTCGCGCCAGGTCGGCCCACATCGCACAGCGGACGCACGCCAACCTTGGAATAGCCGTCGCCCTTGGGCGACCGTCGTAGCGTGCCCCAGCCGCACGGGCCAATGGTCAGGCGTCAAACGTCAAACGTCAAACGTCAGACGTTATATGCTCCGCGCATGACGCAGGACGCGCCCGCTCGCCGCACGCCACGCCGGCCGAGGATCGCGATGATCGGCGCCGGATCCGTGGTGTTCTGCAAGACCCTCACGGCCGACATCCTCGCAACGCCGGCGCTGCGCGACAGCGAGATCGTGCTCATGTCGCCGACAGAGACGAAGCTGCGGCGGATGGAGGCGTTCATCGGCCGGATGATCCGCGACAACGGGCTGACCGCGACCGTGGCGGCCACCACCGACCGGCGCGAGGCGATCCGCGACGCCGACTTCGTGGTGGTGATGATCGCCGTCGGCGGCTTCGACGCCTACGCGGTGGACTACGAGGTGCCGCTCCGGTACGGCGTGGACCAGTGCATCGGCGACACGCTGGGGCCCGGTGGCGTGTTCCGCGGCCTCCGCCACATCCCGGTGCTCGCCGGGATCGCCCGCGACATGGAGGACCTCGCGCGGCCAGGCGCGATCATGCTGCAGTACGCCAACCCGATGGCCGCCAACGGCCTGGCACTCGGGCGCGTGACCCGGGTGCCCTTCGTCGGCCTGTGCCACGGCGTGCAGACGACGCTCGACCTGATCGCGGGCTACTGCGGCATCGCCGACAAGGACGAGATCACGTGGTCGTGCGGCGGCATCAACCACATGGACTGGTTCCTCCGCCTCGAGCACCGCGGGCGCGACCTGTATCCGGAACTGCGCGAGAAGTTCGAACGCCCCGAGTACTACAAGAACGAGAAGGTGCGCGGCGAGGTCTTCCGGCACTTCGGCTACTTCATGACCGAGTCCACCGGCCACCTCAGCGAGTACGTGCCGTGGTTCCGGAAGCGCGCCGACGCGCTGGCGCTGTACTGCGACGAGCCGGCGTTCGGCGGCGAGAGCGGCGCCTACTACAAGTGGGGCAAGGCGATGGCCGACAAATACGCGCGCGTCGACCCGCTGGAGTTCGAGGACACCGCCTGCGACCGCCGCAGCGTCGAGTACTGCTCGTGGATCATGGAAGCCGTCGTCACCGGGCGGCCCTTCCGGTTCATGGGCAACGTGTACAACCGCGGGTACATCGACAACCTCCCGGTCGATGCCTGCGTGGAGGTGCCGACCTACGCCGACGACACGGGACTGCACCCCGTGCGCGTCGGAGCGCTGCCCCCGCAGTGCGCCGCGGCGTGCGCCACCAACGTGATCGTGCAGCAGCTGACGGCGGAGGCCGCACTCTCCGGAGATCCGGAACACGTGGTGCACGCGCTCGCCCTCGATCCCCTCACGGCCGCGGTGTGCACGCTGAAGGAGATCCGCGAGATGGCCACGGCGATGCTGGAGGCGCAGCGCGACTGGCTGCCACAGTTCGCGGGCCGCGCGCCGCGCGCCGTGCCGACGATCGCGATCCCCGCCGACGTCACGCCCGTCGAGGTGCCGCTCGACCCGGCGCTGGCCATCCACCAGCGCTTCGGATCGTTACTGGCGAGGAAGACCGATTGAGCGTGCCCGAGCGCGACCAACACCGCACGACGCAGCCAATTGATGAGTTTCAGTACGCTTACCGATCCTCGATGACCGTGTTGACACGGATCGACTTCCGTCGCATTCTCTGCGGACCCTGAACCGGTTGCGGCCCGTCGCGCACACCGCGCGCGAGGCCGCCGAGCGTGTGAGTGGCTGAGCTGGGCCTCCCACCAGTCACCGCTGACGCGCGTGATCGTGCTTCGTCCTTCGGAGGCCACGATGTCGCTCGCGATCCGTCTCGCCACCACCATGGTCCTGCTGTGGGCCATCGTCGGTGGTCGTCCCGCCCACGCGCAGGTCACCACCGGGACGCTGCTCGGCACCGTCACCGACAGCGGTGGCGTCGTCCCTGGTGCCATCGTCATCATCGTCGACGAGCGGCGCGGCACGCGCACGACGTTCACCACCGACGAGACCGGCTCCTACACGGCCCCGTTCCTGAACCCCGGGACCTACACCGTCGAAGTCGAGATGCAGGGCTTCAAGAAATGGTCCCGCGCCGGCATCGCGCTCGAGGTCAACCAGCGCGCCCGCGTCGACGCGCAGCTCGAGGTCGGGACGCTCGAGGAGACCACGATCGTGGTGGCGAGTGCGCCGCTGCTGAGAACCGAGTCGTCCGAGGTCGGGGCGGCGGTCGAGGAGAAGGCGATCCGCGAGCTGCCGTTGAACGCGCGCAACTTCGCGGCGCTCGTCTACCTGGTGCCGGGCGTCACGCCGGGACAGGCGGGCGAGAACCTGTCGGGCGCGAGCACCTTCAACCCGCGTGGTGCCTCGAACTTCAACGCCCTCGGCCACCAGGCCAACACCAACGGCTGGCTCATCGACGGCATCGACAACAACGAGTACACGTTCAACACCGTCATCATCACGCCGTCGGTGGAATCGGTGCGCGAGTTCAAGGTGCTGACCGGCGTGTTCTCGGCCGAATTCGGCCGCGGCGCTGGCGTGGTGTCGGTGTCGACCAAGTCGGGCAGCAACCAGTTCCACGGCACGGTGTTCGAGTTCTACCGCGACGAGAAGTTCGACGCGCGCAACTTCTTCGCTGCCAAGGCGCCGGCGCCCAAGCCGCCGCTCGATCGCAACCAGTTCGGCGGCGCCATCGGCGGGCCGGTGTTCCGCAACCGCACGTTCTTCTTCTTCGACTACGCGGCGCTGCGCGAGACGCGGGGCCTGGCGTTCGTGAACACCGTGCCCACCGCCGAGACGCGGGTCGGCAACTTCTCGAACTTCCGCGACGCGTCGGGCAACCTGATCCCGATCTACGACCCGCTCACCACGCGGCTCAACCCCGCGTTCGACTCGTCGCGGCCGGTGAGCGCCACCAATCCGCAGTTCCTGCGCGACCCGTTCCCCGGCAACGTCATCCCTGCCGACCGCCTGAACCCGGTGGGCCTGAACGTGGCGAGCATCTACCCGCTGCCCAACCAGCCGGGCAACTTCAACAACTACGTCACGACGGCCAACCGGGTCTCCGAGGACGACAACATCTCGTTCCGCGTCGACCACCGGTTCGGCGAACGCGACTCGATCTTCTTCCGGTACAACTGGGGCAGTTTCAAGCTCGACGCGCCGCAGGGGCAGGCAGCCTGCTGCCTCGAGACCCCCGCCGAGGCAGCGGCGCGGTTCGATCTCGGGCCGTACGTGGCAGGCATCCAGAACACGCGGTTGAAGACGCAGGGCGCCGGGATCAACTACACGCGCGTGATCACCAACACGCTGGTCAACGAGCTTCGCGGCGGCTTCGCGCGGACCGTCCCCTTCACGTTCCAGTCCGACTTCGGCCGGCAGTCGGCGACCTCGCTGGGCATCCGCGGCATCAACATCACCGAGTTCGCGACCGGGTTGCCGAACATCAACATCCAGGACTTCACCGGCCTCAGCGGCGGTCCCGCCTTCCTGCCGGTCAATCCCAAGCAGACGCACTGGCAGATCGAGGACAGCCTCAACTGGGTCAAGGGCCGGCACTCGCTGAAATTCGGCTACCGACTGGTCGATCGCTTCGTCTCGCCGTTCACCAACACCGACACGCGTGGCACGCTCACCTTCAACCGGAACTTCACCAACAACCCGGTGACCAACGCCGGCGGCACCGGCCTGGCCACCCTGCTCACCGGATACATGACCGGCGCGGCTCGCGGGTTCCTGCTCGAGCCTTACGACATGCGCACGCAGGAGCACGGCGCGTTCGTGCAGGACGATTTCAAGGTGAGCAACCGGATGACCGTCAACGCCGGCGTGCGATACGAGGTGTTCACGGCGCCGACCGAGGAGCAGAACCGGCTCGTCAACTTCGACCCGACCGACCTGCGCCTCATCTACGCCGGCGAGAACGGCGCGAGCGACACGGTGAACCTGAAGACGCAGAAGAAGAACGTCGCGCCGCGCCTCGGCGTGACGTACCTGGTCACCGGGGACGGCCGCACCATCCTGCGGACCGGGTACGGCATCACCTACTTCCCCATCGCGGCGTCGGCGTCGAACCTGCTCGGGCAGCAGGTGCCCTACACCATCTCGCAGAACGTCAATCCTGAGGTCAACCCCACCAACTTCGCCAACGTGCGGACGATTGCCGACCCGTTCCCCGCGGTCGTGCAACTGAAGCCGCTGACCACCGCCGAGCTGAACGCGGCCAACCCGCGCGTGCTCGGCCACTCGTTCGAGAACGAGACACCGTATGCGCAGCAGTGGCACCTCGGCGTCGAGCGGCAGCTGTTCGGGCCGGTCGTCGCCGAAGTCGGCTACATCGGGAGCAAGGGCACCCACCTGCTCTTCTGCTACAACCCGAACGAGGTGCAGCCGGGGACCGGGTCGCAGCCGTCGCGGCGCCTGATCCAGCCGCTGTCGAACATGAACAACCTGATTCAGTGCGACCCGCGCAACCGGTCCACGTACCACGGCCTCCAGACGCGCGTGAACCAGCGCTACGCCAACGGCTTCCAGTTGCTGTTCTCGTACACGTGGGGCAAGTCGCTCGACTACGGCGGCTCGGCGGCGAGCGGTGGCGGCCAGACCGGCGGTCCGCAGACGGTCACCAACCTGAATGCCGGCAAGGGGCCGTCCGGGTTCGACGTGCGGCATCGCGCGGTGATCAGCTCGGTGTACGAGCTGCCGTGGGGGCCGAATCGCCCCTGGCTCAATCAGGGCGGGCTGCTCAGCGCGATCGTCGGCGGCTGGCAGGCGAGCACGATCGTCACGGCCACGACCGGGCGGCCGTTCAACGTGAACCTCGCCGTCGGGGTCAACAACGGCGCGCCGAGCTGGCCGAACCGCGTCGGCTCGGGCAAGCTCGACGACCCGACGGTCGACCTGTGGTTCAATCCTGCCGACTTCGTTGCGCCAGCACCCAACACCTACGGCGACGTCGGCCGCGGCGTGTTGTACTCGCCCGGGCACCTGAACGTCGACCTGTCGTTGACCAAGCGGGTGTTCCTCTTCGGCGGACGCACCAATGCGCAGGTTCGCGTCGAGGCGTTCAACCTGTTCAACAACCCCGGCTTCGGCTTCCCGAACGCGTCGATCGGCTCACCAACGGTCGGCCGCATCACCTCGACGGTGGTGGACAACCGCAGCATGCAGTTCGCCGTGAAGTTCGACTTCTAGCCTGGACCACGTCGCCAGGGGCCAGCGGCTGGTCCCCGGGGGCGTAGCGGCCGACATTCATGTCGGCCGTGAAACCTGACACAGGGGCAGTGGCAGTCGCGGTGTGGCGCGGGCTCGCCTCGAGGCGGCCCGCACGCACGACGGCGCGACGGAAACGATCAGGCGCCGGCCGGCCGATGTGGTGACGCGAGCGAATGCATCTCGCCGAACTCCGGCTCAGTGCCGGTCAGCCAGCCCTTGACGAACTCGTAGAGCAGGACCGGGCGCGGCTTGTCGATCTCGAGGAACTCGGCCGCGTGCACCTGGACGGCGATGAGGACCATGCGCGGGTCGTCGGGCGTGCCGTGACGGGGATCGCCCTCGTCGGGGAACCAGGCCTTCCAATCGGACGCATACAGCTCGTGCACCTTCGCGCGATCGCGACTGATCGTCGCGATACCCGACACCGACACCCACTCGCGGTTGCCGTCGCGGTAATACGCGAGGTTGACGTGCGGGTCGTGCGCGATCTCGTCGAGCTTCGAGGTGCCGTCGCACGTCACGAACCACAGGTCCGCGCCAGGCGCCGGCTTCTGCGTCGCCATCGCCCGCGACCGCAGATGTCCGTCGGGCCGACGCGTCGTCATCATCGCAATCTCGATGTCGTCGATGGTCTCGTACAGTTGCGCCAACGTGCCGCTCATCAGGGATCCTCCTCATCAGCGGGTGAACCGTTCCCGCGTATGGTCCCTGATCGATGCAAGGCAGACGCCGGCCCGAGCCGCGCGCCGCATCGTGCCGTTCACCCGACGGCTGAGTGTCAGGCGTCGAGCCTGACGCCGAGCGCGCGCAGGTCGGCCCGGCACTGGCGCGGATCCGTGAACCGGATGGCGTGCATGCCGGCGGCGCGGCCGGCCTCGACGTTGGGCAGGCTGTCGTCGATGAAGACGGTGCGTGTCGGATCGAAGCCGGTGCGCTGCAGCGCGAGCGCGAACATGGCCGGGTCGGGCTTGGCGAGCCGCTCGACGCCGGAGATCACCACGTCCTCGAACCAGTCGAGGAACGGGAAGTGCGCCTGCGCCTTCGGGTACGTCTCGGCCGACCAGTTGGTCAGCGCCGCGAGGCGGTAGCCGCCCTCGCGCAGTTCCTGCAGCATCGCGACGCTCTCGTCGATGGCGCCGCCGAGCATCCGCGGCCACTCGCTCTGCCACTCGGCCAGCAGGGCCGCGTGCTGGGGATAGAGGCGCGTGCGCTCCTCGATGGCCTGGGCGAACGGCTTGCCGAGATCCATCTCGTGGTTCCAGCTGCCCGGCGCGACCTCGGCGAGGAATGCCTCCATCTCGTCCTCGCTGGCGAAGCGGTCGCGGTAGTGGTTGCGGGGATCCCAGCGGATCAGGACGTTGCCGAGGTCGAACAGGAGCGCGTCAATCATGGCAGCAGTCGGCCTTCGTCTCAGTGGGGCCTTCGTCATTCGGCCTTGGTCATCGGCCTTCGTCATGCGGCCGTCGGCCTTCGTTGCCGGACCAGCGCTACGTCGCGCGCGGCGATGCTCGGAGACCGGCGCCCAGTACGACATTCCGGCATCGCAGCATCGCGGCGGCATGGCCAGTGAGCGAACGCGACAACGCCGGCGCCCTGTTGGGGAGCGCCGGCGTTGTCGTGTGTGAGCGAGCGTGTCGGACTACTTGCCGCGCATGCCCTCGGTGACGATGCCGACCTTGTCGACGCCGGCACCGCGCGCCGCGTCGATGGCCTGCACGACGTTGCCGTACGGCAGCGTCGGGGCGCCCAGGATGAACATCGTCTTCTCCTTGCGCGACTCGAAGATCTCGGCGAGTCGGCTCTGGAGGTCGCCGATCTGGACGTCCTGGTTGTTGATCGACATGCTGCGATCGGCGTTCATCGTCAACACGATCTGCGTGTTGTCGGCGGCCGATTCGGCGCTCTTGGTCTCGAGCGGCAGGTTGATGTCGGTTCCCTTCTGGGTCATCGGGAGCGCCGCCATGAAGATGACGAGCAGCACGAGCAGCACGTCGATCAGCGGCGTCACGTTCATGTCCGAACTGGTCTGCGGGAGCTCTCCCTTCTGGACCGTTTCGGCGCCAAGGTGCCTGTGGGCGGACATGGCTAGTCGCCTCCCCCTTCTCCGGGCTTCTTCTTGCTCTCGGTGATGAGGGCCACGTTCTCGATGCCGGCCTCGCGCAGCTTGTCCATCATCGACATGATGGCGGCGTAGGGGGCGTCGGTGTCGCCCTTGAGGTAGACGATGCGCTCCGCCTTCTCTTCGAGGGCGAACTTGATGCGGTCGACGGCCTCGGACTCCGACACCTGGATGTTGTTGACGTACAGATTCTTCTGCGCGTCGACGTGGACAACCGTCTGTTCCTGGGTGTCAGGCTTCTCAGACGTGTTGTCCGCGTACGGCAGCTGCACGTTCACGCCCTTCTGCAACAGGGGCGCGATGAGCATCATGATGATGAGCAGCACCAGCATGATGTCCACGAGGGGGGTGACGTTGATGTCGGCCTTGATGCCGCCCTTCCCGCCCCCCATTGACATTGCCATGGGAACTCTCCTCGGGAGGGGACCGCGCCGCGAGGCGTGGTCCCCGTCAGAACCAGTTCGTCCTTAATTGCTCTTCTTGACGAAGTAGTCGACCATCTCCGACGAGCTGTTGTCCATCTCGACGTTGAAGTACTCGAGGCGGCCCGTCAGGTAGTTGTAGAACCACACCGCCGGGATGGCCACGACGAGGCCGAGTGCCGTCTCGACGAGCGCTTCCGAAATACCGGCCGACACCGACCCGATACCGCCCGAGCCCGTGGCCGCGATGCCCTGGAACGCCGAGATGACGCCGACGACCGTGCCGAGCAGACCGACGAACGGGGCCGTCGAGCCGATGGTCGCCAGCGAGGAGACGCCCTTCTTCAGGTCGTTGCTGGTGAGCGCCGTGGCGCGCTGGATGGCGCGACGGACCGTGTCCAGCAGGTCGTCGCGGTTGAGCGCCTGGCCGCTCTCGCTCTGGAACTGGTACTCCTGCAGCCCCGCGAGCACGACCTTCGCGAGGTGGCTGTAGCGGAAGTTCTTCGACTGCGAGAGCGCGATCGCGTCCTTGAGGCGGCCCTCCTTGAGGTGCTTGGCCACCTGCGGCGCGTAGAGCTTCGACTGCTTGCGCGCCTGCGAGAAGGTGTACCACCGCTCCACGAACACGCCCACCGACCAGAAGGACATGAAGAAGAGGATGTAGGCCACCAGCTTGGCAACGAAGCCCATCTGCTGCCACATGTGAATCAGATTCAGATCACCCATTGCGCTCCACCCCTCCGGGGATGACTCCTGGGACGCTCCCGCTCCGGGAGCACGCCCATCGTTCGTACGTGTTTAAGTGCGACCGATCGTTGTTGACGTGACAGGCTCCGCGCCCTCGGCACCGAGGGCGCGGGAACCCAGGGACCTACTGCAACGTAAAGTTCACAGTGACGGTCATGATGACCGGCACCGGCACGCCGTTCAGCAGCGTGGGGGTGTACTCCCACTGCTTCACGGCGTCGAGGGCGGCCTGATCCAGCAGCGGGATGCTGCGGAGCACGCGCGCGTTCTGCACCTTGCCATTCGGACCGATCGTGGCCTCGATGATGACCACACCGGCCACGCGCGCCGACTGCGCAATCTGCGGATAGACCGGCTTGACGTCGCGGGTCTTCTTCGGCGGGGCGATGTTGCCACCCACGCGCACCGGCTGCGTCGGCGCCGGGGGCGGCGGCGGCGGAGGCGGCGCTGACGGCAGACCACCGACCACGCCACCGAGCGCTCCACCGGGGATGCCACCCTCGACACCACCGGGCACGCCCACGCCGACATTGGCGGCAGGCGGGGCCGGAGCCTCGGGCTTGATTTCCTTCGGCGGCTCGATCGGCGCGGCGTTCGGGTTGGTCACCGGCGTCGGCGTCGGCGTCGGCGCGGCCGCCGCAGGGGGCGGCGGCGGCGGCGGCGGAGGCGGCGGGGGCGGCGGCGGCGCGCCCACGAACGCCATCATGCTCGGCGTCTCGGGCAACGCGTCCATGGCCATCAAGGGGACGATGACGATCGCCCCGACGATGGCCAGGTGCACAAGGATCGAAACGGGGACCGTGTACCACTTCTGCGACCCGACCTTGATGGACGGATCGACCACGTCCCCGAACATGTCTTTCGGCACTGGCCTGTCCTCCTACCGACCCTGACGCTAAAGCTTCCGTCGTGAGGCGGCGATTATAGCGACAGCAAAAAAACAGTGTCAACGAACTCCGATGTCCTCTTTGACACCGGTTTTCGGGATTCGGCACATGGTCGCGCCGAATATTTTTCCCGCCGCGCCCCGCCCCATCCATCGGCATGCCACGCGCGTGGTCACCACCCCGTCACACGACAGGTTTCCCGACGCGCGCCCCGCCTGAGGTCGCAGATCGCCGATCGTATGCGCGCCGCCGCGCGCATGTCAAAACCCGGCCGTTGATCGGCGCGTCACGCCAGGCCGGACGGCGGCCGTCGCGCCTCGCCCTGGTCCGTTCGCGGCGCCGTGATGGCGGGGGGCAACGCCATGCCGCCGGTGAGGAACACCCGCACGCCTTCCTCCACAGACAGGTCGGGAAACCGGACGCGGGCACGCCGGTAGAGCAGGATGTCGCCCAAGTACAGGTGATTGGTCGGCACGTACACCGCCACCCACGCCTCCGGCTGCCCCGCCTCGTCGGGCACCGTCAGCTCGCGCGTGAGAAAACCCAGCACCATGCCGCGCTGCGGCTCCTCCACCAGGACCACGCGCTTGAAGCCCGAGTCGTTCTGCGGATTGAACGCCCACACCAGTTGCTTGACCGGCGCGTAGATGGACCGGAAGAGCGGCACGAGCATGAGGTAGTACTCGGCCCGCTGCAACAGGCGCCGCCCGACGACGTTGGCGGCGAAGAACCCCACCACGAGGATGCCCACCGCCGTGGCGGCGATGCCGAGCCCCGGTACTCGCCTGCCGAACGCGCGCTCCACCAACGGCGAGGTGAGCGCATCGGCGACGCCGAAGATCCACACCAGCGCCGCCAGGCTGAGCGCCAGCGGCACGGTGACGAAGAAGCCCGCCACGAACCGGCGGCGCAGGTAGCTCCACACCAGCGGATGCTCCCGAAAAGGCACGCGCGCCGCGATCGGGACCGCGGCGCGCATGGAGGTGCACGGCGAGTGGCCGCCGTGCGGCCGACGTCAGGCGTTACGACGTTCGCGGCGGCGCGGACGGTCGCCGGCCGCGCGTGCCGGCGCCGCCGGGGCGACGGGCGTCGTCTCGTTCTTGCTGAGCATGATCGCGATCGCCGATGCGATGAACACCGTCGAGTAGGTGCCGCTGATGATGCCCACCAGCATGGTGAACGCGAAGCCCTCGAGCACCTCGCCGCCGAAGATGTACAACGCGAGCACGGAGAGGAACGTCGTGCCGGCCGTGATGATCGTGCGGCTCAGCGTCTGGTTGACCGCCGTGTTGACCTGCGACTCCAGCGAGGCGCCGCGCATGGTGCGGAAGTTCTCGCGGACGCGGTCGAAGATGACGATGGTGTCGTTGACCGAGTAGCCGGTGATCGTGAGGATCGCCGCGATGATGTTCAACGACAGCTCGTAGCCGAAGAACGTCAGCACCGCGAGCGTGACGATCACGTCGTGCAGGGTGGCGGCGATGGCGCCGACCGCGAAGGACAGGCGGAAGCGGAAGGCGATGTAGAGCGTGATGCCGAGGATGCTCGCCAGGGTCGCGTAGACGCCCTTGCGCTGCAGGTCCTTGCCGATGACCGGCCCGACGATCTCGGTGCTGATCGGCTCGAAGGCGCCGATGTTGGCCGCGCGCACCGCGTCGACCACCTGGCGGGCGCCCTGCTCGAGGCTGGTGCCCTGCTCGGTGGCCTGCGCCTGCGGCAGACGGATCAGCACCTCGTTGGCGCTGGCCGCGCCATACTGCTGCACCACCTTCTCGCCGGGGATGCGGTCGAGCGCCTTGCGCACCACCTCCTCGGAGGTCGGCTGCTGGAACTTGAGCACGACGATCGTGCCGCCGGAGAAGTCGATGCCGAGCGGCAGGCCGTTGCGGGCGATCTGCACCAGACCGAGCACCACGATCAGCGCCGAGAAGGCGATCGCGTGCCAGCGCCACTTGGTGAAGTTGTAATTGGCGTTCGAGAACAGGTCCATGGCGCCCTCAGATGCTCAACTTCGCGGCCTGCGGGCGACGCGACAGGATGAGTTCGAACAGCGTGCGCGACACGAACACGGCCGTGAACACGTTGGACAGCAAGCCGAAGAACAGGGTGGTGGCAAAGCCGCGAATCGGGCCGGTGCCGAACTGGAACAGGAACGCCGCCGAGATGAGCGACGCGACGTGCGTGTCGAGAATGGTGAGGAACACGCGGTCGAAGCCGGCGGCCACCGCGGCGCGCGCCGACTTGCCCGACCCCATCTCCTCCTTGATGCGCTCGAAGATGAGCACGTTGGAGTCCACGCCCATGCCGATCGTCAGGATGAAGCCGGCGATGCCCGGCAGCGTCATGACGGCGCCGATGTAGGCCATGAAGCCGAGCAGGATGAGCAGGTTGAGGCTGATCGAGAGCAGGGCGTTGAAGCCCGTGAGCTTGTAGTACGCCAGCATGAACAGCGTCACGAACCCCAGCCCGATGAGCGAGGCCATGACGCCGGCGCGGATGGAGTCGGCGCCGAGCGACGGGCCCACCGTGCGCTCCTCGAGGTAGGTGAGGCTGGCCGGCAGCGCACCGGAGCGGAGCGTCAGCGACAGATCCTGCACTTCCTGCTGCGTGAAGCTGCCCGAGATGCGTCCCTGGTCGTAGATGCGCCCCTCGATGGTCGGCGCGCTCTGCACCCGCCCGTCGAGGATGATCGCCAGCTGGCGGCCGATGTTCTGGGCGGTGAGCTGGCTGAACTTGTCGGCGCCCTGCTGGTTGAGCGAGAAGCCGACGGCGGGCTGGTTGTTCTCGTCGAGCGAGGGACGGGCATTGCGCAGGTCGCGGCCGGTGATGCCCGCTACCCGCTTGACGAGGTAGTAGACCGGCCCGGTCCCCTGGGCGTTGCCGGCCTCGGCGGCGCCGGGCACGATCTCGAGGTCGGGCGGCACCTGGCCGCCGCGGGCCGCGAGCAGCGCCTCGCGCGTCGGGGCCGGACCGTCCTCGACGATCTTCAGCTCGAGCAGCGCGGTCGACCGGATGATCTCCTTGGCACGGGCGACGTCGGTCACGCCGGGCATCTGGACGAGGATCTGGTCGCCATCGCCGTGCGGCGCGACGATCGGCTCGGCAACGCCGAGTTCGTTGACGCGCCGCTCGATGGTCTGCAGCGCCTGGGCCACCGCTTCCTGTCGCAAGCGGGTGATCTGGGCCGACTTCAGCGTGAAGGTGTAGGAGCCGCCGACGCCCGAGGCGCGGTCGAACACCTGGCCCACCCACTCGTCGGCGATGCGGCGGAAGTCGGCGTCGCGGTCACCAGGCACGCCGTCGACGCGGAACGACCGCACGTCCTGTGGCGTGACGGCGCCGATCGAGACGCCCTGCCGCGACAGCTCGTCGCGCAGCCGCTCGGCGCTGGTCTCCGTCTCGAGCTTCAGCGCATCGTCGGTCTGGACGCGGAGCACGAGGTGGACGCCGCCCTTGAGGTCGAGGCCGAGCTTCACCTTGTCCTTGGGCGGATAGAAGGCCGCGACGGCCAGTGCGACCACCACGAGGATGGCGATCACTTTCCAGCGAAGGTTGCTTGTCATGAGGGATTACGCGACGCCCTGGTCGGGGACGACGGGGTCCTGGCCCTGCAGGCCGCCGACGGCCGCACGGGCGACGTCGATGCGGACCTGGGGCGCGATCTGCAGTTGCACGTGCTGCTCGCCGAGGCGGGTGATGGTGCCGTAGATGCCGCCGGTGGTGATGACCTTGTCGCCCACCTTCAGCCCCGACTGGAAGTCGGCGACCTTCTGCTGCCGCTTCTTCATCGGCAGCAGGACCATCACGTAGAAGATGCCCAGGATGATGACGAAGGGCAGCAACGACAGCCACGGGCTGGCGTTGGGATCGGCCGGCGCCGACAGGGCGACCAGCGAACGGGCGAACAGGCTCGGGGAGGGCATCAGGAACTCGGGGCGGTCCGGGAGAAACGGCGGTGGAACTCCTGTCGAAACTGCTCGAACAACCCGAAACCGATAGCCTGTCGGATCCTCCGGAGGGTGTCAAGGTAAAAGACGAGATTATGGATGCTCGCCAGGGTGCCGGCGTTCATCTCCTTGTTGTGGAACAGGTGACGCAGGTAGGCGCGCGAATGACGGCGGCAGGTGTCGCAGGGACACTGCGCGTCGATGGGGCGTTCGTCGCGCGCGAAGCGCGCGTTGCGCAGGTTCAGCGGTCCGTCGGGCGTGAAGACCTGCCCGTTGCGGGCGTTGCGGGTGGGCAGCACGCAGTCGAACATGTCGATGCCGCGCGCGACGCACTCCACCAGGTCGTCGGGCATGCCGGTGCCCATCAGGTAGCGCGGGCGGTCCTCCGGCAGCAGCGGCGTCGTGTACCCCACCACCTCGTACATCGTCTCCACCGACTCGCCGACGCTCAGGCCGCCGATCGCATAGGACTCGAAGCCGATCTGCTGGAGCGCCTCGGCGCTCCTGGCGCGCAGGTGGGGATACACGCCGCCCTGCACGATCCCGAACTGCGCCTGGCCCGGGTTGGACACGGTCACGCCGGCGACCGGCCCGGCCTGCAGTTGCAGGAAGCGATCGCGTGCCCGCCGCGCCCAACGGAGAGTGAGGTCGAGCGAGGCCGCCGAGGCCGCCTCGCTGGCCGGGGCGGCGAGGCACTCGTCGAGCACCATGGCGATGTCGGGGCCGAGCTGCGCCTGGATGTCGACCACCTTCTCCGGCGTCAGCTCGTGGCGGGACCCATCCAGGTGTGACTGGAAGCGGGCGCCCTCCTCGGTGATCTTCACCAGCGGGCCGAGGCTGAAGATCTGGTAGCCGCCGCTGTCGGTCAGGATCGGGCCGGGCCAGCCGATGAACCGGTGCAGGCCGCCGCGCTCGGCAATCAGGTCGTCGCCGGGCCGCAGGTACAAGTGATAGGTGTTGGCGAGGACGATCGAGGCGCCGGCGTCCTCGAGGGCCCGCTGCGTCACCCCGCGCACCGCCCCGCGGGTGCCGACCGGCATGAACGCCGGGGTCTCGACGACGCCGTGCGGCGTCTGCAGGCGCCCGGTGCGCGCCTGCCCGTCCCGGCCCGTCAGCGTGAACGCGAAGGCCCCGGGCATTCGGCTATACTACGGCATCCATCCGGCCCTCCCGGCCGCCTCCC
The DNA here is from genome assembly GCF_016865485.1 of Luteitalea sp. TBR-22. Classification (NCBI taxonomy): domain Bacteria; kingdom Pseudomonadati; phylum Acidobacteriota; class Vicinamibacteria; order Vicinamibacterales; family Vicinamibacteraceae; genus Luteitalea; species Luteitalea sp. TBR-22. The sequence continues at coordinate 5,822,539 of NZ_AP024452.1, forward strand.
GTACTCCAGGAGACCCTTGAAGAAACTGCGCGTGGGCGTCATTTATGGTGGCCGCTCGGGCGAGCACGAAGTGTCGGTCGCCTCGGCTGCCGCCGTCATGGCCAACCTCGATCGGACCCGCTACGAGCCGGTGCCGATCCGCATCGATCGCGACGGGCGGTGGTCGCTGGCCGACAAGCCGCCGACGGCGGCTTCGGCCTCGGAGGTGATCGAGCAGACGCGCATCGAGGTCAAGGCGGTGCGGGCCGGTCGCGAGGTCCACCTGCTGCCGCGCCCGAGCGAGGAGACGATCCTGGCCATCGACAGGACCGCCCACCGGGGCGAGGACGAGGCGCGGGCGCTGGTGCACGGCGTCGGCCTGGACGTCATCTTCCCGGTGCTGCACGGCCCGCACGGCGAGGACGGCACGGTGCAGGGCCTGCTCGAGCTCGCCAACGTGCCCTACGTCGGGTGCGGCGTGCTGGCCTCGGCGGTCGGCATGGACAAGGCGCTGATGAAGACGGTCTTCGGCGCGCGCGGCCTGCCGCAGTGCGCCTACGAGGTCCTGCTGCGCCGCCAGGTGCTGGCCGACCCCGAGGCGATGGCCGACGGGCTGCTGTCGCGCCACCCGCTGCCGCTCTTCGTCAAGCCCGCCAACCTGGGATCGAGCGTCGGCATCTCGAAGGCACGGACCCGCGACGAACTGGTGGAGGCGCTGAAGCTGGCCGCCGACTACGACCGCAAGGTGGTGGTGGAGGTGGCCGTGCCCAACGCACGCGAGATCGAGGTGGCGGTGCTCGGCAACGACGAGCCGCTCGCCTCGGTGCCCGGCGAGATCGTGCCGTCGCGCGAGTTCTACGACTACGAGGCCAAGTACCTCGATGGCGCCAGTCGCCTGGCGATCCCGGCCGACCTGCCGGCCGAACTGGGCTCGCGCCTGCAGGCGCTGGCGATCGAGGCGTTCCGTGCCATCGACGGCGCCGGGCTGAGCCGCGTCGACTTCCTCGTCGACGGCGCCTCGGGCGCGGTGTACGTCAACGAGATCAACACGATGCCGGGCTTCACCACGATCAGCATGTACGGCAAGTTGTGGGCGGCGACGGGACTGGCCTACGCCGAGCTCGTCGATCGCCTGGTGCAGCTCGCGCTCGAGCGTCACGCCGAGAAGCAGCAGCTGCGCGTCTCGGCCTTCTGAGTTCCCGCGCGCCGGCGCGGCCACCGGTCGGCGCCCCTGCGGCGCCGACGAATTTTTTCTAGGGCCTCTCCCCGAGAACGACGACCGTCGCGCCCGTCATCGCGTCCCCGACGCGCCCGCGGATGCGTCGGCGCGCGCCGACGCGACGGGCCGCTGATCGGGTCGCGTGTTGCTTACCGGTATCGACGTCCCCGGCGCGGAAGCCCCTGCAAAGACCGTGGGGAAACCTGGCGCGCCGGCGCCCTCCGCAGGTAAGTGTCCGGTTTGATTTGTCAAGTTTGACAAGCCCTGGACTTTGCGCTAGCCGGCTCTTCCAAGGGGTCGTCGAGGCGGGTGGAAAATTTTGACAAGCACGGTTTCTTTGTGCTTGACAAGGCAATTTTCTCATCCATAATCTACATCTTGTGTGAGGCAGGGTAGCTCAATCCACCTGTAGTGATGGGCCAATGACGGCTCACGGGGCGAGCACCGCCAGCCAGAGGAGGAAGAATGGCGAAGAAGGCAGCCAAGAAGGCCGCGGCCAAGAAGCCGGCAGCAGCCAAGAAGCCGGCCGCGAAGAAGGCCGCGAAGAAGCGCTAGTAGCGGTCGCGGCAACGGCGCTTCGTCGCCAGGCCGCAAAACGGACGCCGCCTCCGGGTGGTGTCCGTCAGTTGGACATGCGGCGGCTGCCAGGCTCGATCGGCGGCCGCCGGCCATTTCCGGCCGCAACGAACGGCTGTCCTGTCCCGCCACTCACGGGTCGTGGGCGCGGGACGCAGCGTTGCGAGCGCACGCGCGAGCCTGCGAGCGGCCGGGCCGAGTAGACCACCTGGAAAGGGGGTAGACGCCGGCACCCAGGAGGCCGGCCGCGAAGCAAGCGGCCAAAGGAGCGGTAGGCGGTGTCGCCCGGTCACACACACCGCAAGGGGCGCGGCATTCCGCGCCCCTTTACTGTTTGCAGGCAATTTGAAATTGGAAATTTGGAATTGCGGAGGCGCGGCTGCGCCGCCGCCTCTCGGGATGTCTCGAGCGGCAAGGCCGACAGGCGGCCGCCGAACAATTTCAAATTTCGAATTTCAAATTACTGAGGTGCGGTCACGCCGTCCCACACCCGCACCCGCGTGATCGTGTCGCCCACCTCGAGCTGGTCGACCACTTCCATCCCCTTCACCACCTGCCCGAAGACCGTGTAGCGTCCCTCGAGGTGCGGCTGCGGCGCGTGCGTGATGAACCACTGGCTGCCGCCCGTGTCCGGGCCCGACAGCGCCATGCCCACCGTGCCCCGCAGGTACGGGCGATCGTTCAGCTCGTCGCGGATGCTGTAGCCCGGACCGCCGGTGCCGTCGCCGCGCGGATCGCCGTCCTGCACCACGAAGGCCGGCACCACGCGGTGCAACTGCAACCCGTCGAAGTAGCCGCGCCGCGCCAGGGTGACGAAGTTCTCCGCCGTCAGCGGCGCGTCGAGCACCGCGAGCTCGATTTGCACGGTGCCCTTGGCCGTCTCCAGGTACACCTGCGGGGAGTACGGGGGCGAGACCAGCCGCGCCGCCTCGTACAGCTCCGCCGCCACGGTCACCGGCGCCGGGCGGATGCGGGTGAGGGCATCGCTCGACGCGTCACGCGCCACCAGCCAGCGCGCGGCACGCAGGCGCATCGCCCAGTCGCGGTCGGCCAGCGTCTCGGTCATCGGACCGGTGGCCGCCGCCGGATCGATCGCTGCCACTGCCAGCAACGTCGCCCACCGTGCGTCGTCGGCCGTGTCGCCGCGCGAACGCTCCCACGCGGCGAGCAGCGGCTCCTTGAGCGCCGCGATCTTCTGCTGCGCCGCAATCGAGGCGGCCTCGGCCCGGATCGCGACGTCCTCGCGGGCCAGCGCCGCGACGAGGTGTTTCTCCAGGCCGGGCAGCTTCAGCGTGCCCCAGGCCCGCAGCGCCGACGGCAGGACTCGCGCGTCCTTGTCGGCCATCAGGCGCTCGAGCATGGGCGTCGCGTTCTCCGGCGACAGCGTCGTCAGCGCGTCGGCCATCGCCGCCCGGACCCGCCAGTCGCCGTCGGGATCGAGCCCCGACAGCACCGTCGTGAAGGTGAGGGAGTCGACGCGCGCCAGCGTCCGCAGCGCCGCGGCCCGCAGCAGCGGCGATCGCGACGTCAGCCGATCCACCAGATCCGGTTCGGCCTCCCGTGCGCCGATCTGCGACAGCGCCGCGAGGATCTCGAGTTCGAGGCCCTGCGGCACGCCCTTCTGGCGCAACAGCCCGAGCAGCGCGGGCGTGGCCCGAGCGTCCTTGATCTGCCCGGCGGCGCGCACCGCCGACACGCGCACCTGCGGGTGCACCTGGCGCGTCGGCTCGAGCAGTGGCAACAGCGTCGGCACGGCCGCCGTCGCACGGCGCTCACCGAGGCCGCGCACTGCATAGCCGGCCGTGAAGGGTGAGGGCGAGGAGACGAGTTCGAGCAACGCCGGGACGGCGCGATCGTCGCCGACCCGCGACAACGCGGCAGCGATCGGCCACCAGGCGCTGCGCGGACGCCCTGCAGCATCGAGGACGGCGGTGGCCAGACCGTCGTAGGACTTGAGGGCCGCCAGCGCCGCCAGGCCGCGCCGGACCGCCTCGGCGTCGGCACTGCCGCTGGCCGCCTCGTCGCCGGGCGGCGTCGCGATCGCGCCGGCCTCGACGAGTCCTCGCACCATCTGCGCGATCGACGCGGCGGCCGCGCCGGCCTTCTCCGCCCCGAGCAGGCCGAGTGCCTGCGCGGCACGGCCCTTCACGAGGGGGTTCGGGTCACCAAGCGCAGCCGTGAGCGGCTCGGCGGCACTCGCCTCACCCAACAGGCCGAGCGCAAACGCGGCCATCGCGCGCACCTCGGCATCGCTGTCCTGCAGGCGGGCGACGAGCGGCGCCACTCCAGCGGGCAGGCCGACGCGGCCGACCGCCAGCGCGGCGCGACGACGGACGCGCGCGTCCGTGTCGCCGAGCAGGCTGATCAGGTCGAGCGCCGGCGGCGGGGGCGGCGTGGCGACCACGCGACCCCGCGTGTCGATCACGGGCGGCGGCGCGGGCACGGCGCGCGAACGCGCATCTTCCAGCACCCGATGGTCCTCGAGGCGGTGGATGCTCGCGATCTTGGCTTCGTAGGGCGGGGCCACGACCGGCGGGGGCGGCGGCGGCGCCGACGCACAGGCGGTGACCAGCGCCAGTCCGATGAGGGGCAACAGGCGACGCGTCATCACTCGGGCGCATGCTAGCACGCGCGACTGGACGCCCCTCGAAGCCCGTCGCTATACTGCGCGCCATCGTGGACGCGCGCTACCTCGCCATCGAGGGCCCTCCCGGCGTCGGCAAGGCAGTGCTCGCGGAACGGCTCGGCCAGCGCCTCGACGCCAGCCTCGTCCTCGACGACGTCGAGAATCCGTTTGCCGCCGATCGGAAGGCGCGAACCACCGGGGCGGCCTTCCAGGCCCAGCTCTTCCATCTGCTGGCCAGGCATCGCCAGCAGGAAACGCTCAGGCAGGGCGACCTGTTCGCACAGGTCACGGTGTGCGACTACCTGTTCGACAAGGACCGGATCTTCGCCTACCTCACCCTCGACGACAACGAGCTGTTCATCTACCAGCGCCTGTACGAACTCCTGGCGCGCGACCTCCCCACTCCCGACGTGGTCGTGTACCTCCAGTGCCCGACCGACCGGCTGCGCAAGCGGCTCCGCGAGCGCGACCGGCGCGCCGCCGCGCGCCGCGGCGACGAGGAGGACATCGGCGAGCTGAACGACGCGTTCAACCACTTCTTCTTCCACTACACCAGCGCCCCGCTGCTCGTGGTCGAGACCTCCTCGCTCGACCTCGACTGGCAGGACGAGGACGTCGAGGACCTGCTCCGGCAGGTCGAGCACATGCAGCAGGGCACCCAGTACTACGTGCCACGTCAGCGGTGATACCCTAGTCCCTTCGCCTGCACGGCAGGCGCCCCTCATGGCCTGGTTCAAGCGCGTCCCGAAGCCCATCGCCCCGGCACAGAAGACCAGCCGCATCCCCGAGGGTGTGTGGGTCAAGTGCCCCGACTGCGGGCAGGCCCTGTACAAGAAGGACCTCGACGACAACCTGCAGGTCTGCCCGAAGTGCGCCCACCACTTCCGGCTCGGCGCCGCCGACCGCCTGGCGATGCTGTTCGACGGGCCCTGGGTCGAGCACGACCGCGACCTCGCCTCCACCGACCCGCTCGCGTTCATCGACACCAAGCCGTACTCGCAGCGCCTCCGCACGGCGCAGGAAGCCAGCGGTCTCAAGGACGCCATCATCTGCGGCACCGGGACGATCGAGGGCATCGAGACCGAGGTCGCGGCGATGGAGTACTCCTTCATCGGCGGCAGCATGGGCGTCGTGGTCGGCGAGAAGATCACGCGCGCCATCGAGCGCGGCCTGCAGCACCGACGCCCCGTCGTGGTGGTGTCGTGCTCGGGCGGGGCGCGCATGATGGAGGGCACGCTCTCCCTGATGCAGATGGCCAAGGTCAGCGCCGCGCTCGCGCGCCTCGATCGCGCCGGCCTGCCCTACCTCTCGGTGCTCACCGATCCCACCACCGGCGGCGTCACCGCGAGCTTCGCGATGCTGGGCGACCTCAACATCGCCGAGCCCAAGGCGCTCATCGGGTTTGCCGGCCCCCGCGTCATCGAGCAGACGATCCGCCAGAAGCTTCCCGAAGGCTTCCAGCGCGCCGAGTTCCTCGTCGAGCACGGCATGGTCGACATGATCGTCGACCGCCGCAAGCTGAAGGGCGCCATCGCCGCCGCGCTGAGGTTCATGCACACGCCGGCATGACGCCGCAGCAGCGCCTCGCCACCCGCGAGTTCTTCGGCATCAAGCTCGGGCTCGACACCATGCGGGCGCTGATCGGCGCCCTCGACCACCCCGAGCGCAGCTTCCTCCCCATCATCGTCGCGGGCACCAACGGCAAGGGCTCGGTCACCGCGATGGTCGCGCGCGCCCTGCGCGCCGCGGGGTTGCGCACCGGTCGGTACACGTCACCGCACCTCACCCACCTCACCGAACGCTTCGCCATCGACGACCGGGATGTCGACGACGAGGCGCTCGACGCGGCGCTGGCAGCCGTGTTCGAGGCCGAGGAGCGGCTCCTGGCGGCAGGCGCCCTGCCGGGCCCGGCCACGTACTTCGAGCTGACCACGGCCGCGGCGTTCGTGATCTTCCGTGCGGCCGGGGTGCGGGTCGCCGTCGTGGAAGTGGGCCTCGGCGGCCGGCACGACGCCACCAACGTGGTGGAGGCGCCGTGGGCCGCGATCACCTCGATCGGCATGGACCACATGGCGCAACTCGGCAACACGCTGGCGCTCATCGCCGCCGAGAAGGCCGGCGTGATCATGCCGGGCGCCACGGTGGTGAGTGGAGTCACCGAGGACGAGCCCGCGACCGTGATCGCCGAGACGTGCGCGGCACGTGCGGCGACGCTGATCCGCGCCGGCGAGCAGGCGCGTCTGGAGGTGGAGGAGGACGACGGCGACTGCGTGGTGGCCATCGACACGCCCAGGCGCCGCTATCGGCGCGTCCGGCTCGCCTTGCGCGGCCGTCACCAGGCGGCCAACGCGCTGGTCGCCGTGCGCCTGCTCGAGGCACTCGAAGCCGCCGGCATCGGCGGCGGCGCCGAGGCGATCGTGACGGGCCTGGCCGACGCCCGCTGGCCGGGACGCCTCGAACGGCAGGTGATGCCCGGAGGCTCGACCGTCGTGCTCGACGGGGCACACAATCCCGCCGGCGCCGAGGCCCTGGCCACCTGGTGGCGCAGCGCCGGCTTCGCCCCCGCGACGCTGGTCACCGCGTGCATGCGCGACAAGGACGTCGAGGGCCTGCTCCGCCCGCTGCTGCCGCTTGCCGACGCCGTGATCGCGACCGCCGTGCCTTTCGCTCGCGCGCTCCCCGCGGCGGAGCTCTCCGAGCGCATCGCGGCGCTCGCGCCCGCCCTCGCCGTGACGGTCGCGCCCTCGCCGGCCGAGGCGATGGCCGCGGCCGCCGAGCGGCATGCGCGGGTGGTCGTCGCCGGCTCGCTGTTCCTCGTCGGCGCGGCGCGTGAGTGGCTCGCGCGGCAGGGCGGGCCGTCGCAACCTGCGTGATATTCTGCGGGTCGCCACGCTCGCCCCCCATCACCAGCCCGTGCACTCGACCAACACGCTCCGTGTCCTCGCGCTCCTGTTCGCCCTGACGACGCTGCTGCCGGCAGCGGGACGCGCGCAGCAGGTGCCGGGCTTCAAGGTGACCAAGCAGCTGAAGATCGAGATCAGCGGCAACACCTACCACCTCGAGGGCCAGGTGGAGATGGAGCAGGGCAACCAGAAGTTCTACGCCGATCAGGTCGACTACGACACGGGCACGCGCGTGATGGTGGCGACCGGCAACGTCGTCTACACGTCGCCGCAGACGCGCATCGCGGCCGACAAGCTCGAGTACAGCCTCGACACCAAGATCGGCATCTTCCACAACGCAACGGGCTCGACCTACCTCGGCGAGAAGGTCGACAAGAGCTTCTTCGGCACGCAGGAGCCCGACGCGCTGTTCTACGGCGAGAAGATCGAGAAGGTCGGGCCCAAGCGCTACAAGATCACGCACGGTGGCTTCACCAGCTGCGTGCAGCCGACGCCGCGGTGGGAGCTCGTGTCGAGCACCGCGCTGGTGGAACTCGACGAGTACGCGGTGCTGACCAACACCACCCTCAAGGTGAAGGGCGTGCCGATGTTCTACCTGCCGGTCATGTACTACCCGATCCAGAGCGACGATCGGGCGACCGGCTTCCTCCTGCCGACCTACGGATCGTCGACGGTGCGCGGGCAGAGCATCAGCAACGCGTTCTTCTGGGCGATCAACCGCAGCCAGGACGCGACCATCTACCACGACTGGTTCACCAAGCGCGGCCAGGGGGTCGGCGCGGAGTATCGCTACGTCGCAGGCACCGGCTCGCAGGGCTCCTTCACCACCTACTACCTCAAGGAGAAGGAAGCGAGCTACGACACCTCGACCGGCCCGGTGACGACGCCGGCCGCCACCAACTACGAGATCCGCGCCAACGTGGCGCAGGTGCTCCCGTTCAACCTGCGGGCCCGCGGCAACATCGACTACTTCTCGAGCATCGTCACGCGGGCGACGTTCAACCAGAACCCGTACGACTGGTCGTCGCGCACCCGCAGCATGCGCGGCAACCTGTCGGGCACCTGGGGCCGCCAGAGCCTGAGCGCCACCTACGACACGACCGAGCTGTTCTACTCGGAGACCTCGTCGAGCCTGCAGGGCGGCACGCCGCGCCTCTCGTACAACCTGGCGCAGAGCCGCATCGGCGAGACGCCCTTCTACTACGCGCTGGGCTCGGAGTGGGTGGCGCTGGCCCGCGTCGACACGGACACCAACCGCGAGTTCGACCAGTCGCTGCAGCGGTTCGACGTCACGCCGACGCTGCGGGTCCCGTTCAACAAGTGGCCGTTCCTCACGTTCAACTCGTCGGTGGCGTACCACTACACGCGGTGGAGCGAGAGCTACGTCAAGGACGCCAACAACCGCGACGTGCAGGCCGAGGTGCCGATCACCCGCAGCTACTTCGACCTGCGCACCGACATCGTCGGGCCGAAGTTCACCAAGGTGTGGGACACGCCCGACAACGGCTACGCCGAGAAGTACAAGCACACGATCGAGCCGATCTTCACGCTGCAGCGCCTCACCGCGTTCGACGACTTCGACCGCATCGTCAAGCTCGAGGGCTACGACTTCACCTACGGCGGCACCACCCGCATCGCCTACGGCCTGGTCAACCGGTTCACCGCCAAGCGCCGGTCTGGCGAGTCGGCGGCGCGGACCCGCGACTTCCTGACGCTCGGCATCACGCAGAGCTACTACAGCGACCCGCGGGCCAGCCTGTACGACTTCGGCGCGTACCCGCTGAACTACTTCGGCCGGTTGCCGAGCAACTTCTCGCCGATCAACTTCAGCGCGCAGTTCTCGCCCAACCCGCGCACCAACGTCACGACGCGTCTGGACTGGGACGATCGCGCCGGCGAGTTCCAGAGCATCCGCCTCAACGGCCAGTACGGGCTGAGGGAGTGGCTGGACGTGAGCGGCGGCTGGAGCCAGCGCAAGTTCTCGTTCTTCCCGGATCGGCCCGACAAGTTCTTCAACGCCAGCACGACGTTCAAGACGCGCGCGAACCGGTTCGGCGGAACCTACGCGTTCTACTACGACATCGGCCGGTCGGTGATGATGGACCAGCGCATCGTGGGCTACTACAACGCCCAGTGCTGCGGCGTGGTGGTCGAGTTCCAGCAGTACAACTTCCCGCAGTATTCAACGTTCGCCGTGCCGCAGGACCGTCGCTTCAACATCGGGTTCACCCTGGCGGGCCTCGGCACGTTCTCGAACTTCCTCGGCGCGTTCGGCGGCAACACCGGGCGCACGGGCAGCTTCGGCAGCCGGTCGTTCTGACGTGCGCGGCCCGGTCCTGGTCACTGGCGCTGCCGGGTTCGCCGGCGGACACCTGATCCCGCTGCTGCTGGCCGACGGCCCGGTGGTGGGGTGGTACCGTCCGGGCGTGCCGCCGTCGGCGACGTCGCTGGCACTCGGCCCCGGCCTCACCTGGGCCGCCGTGGACCTCACCGACGCGCGTGCCGTTGACGAGGCGATCGCGGCCCTCCGTCCGACCGCGATCTACCACCTGGCCGGCGCCGCCAACCAGGGCGCGGCGTGGACGCAGTCCGACGTGACGCTGGACCTCAACGTGCGCGTGACGCACGTGCTCCTCGGCGCGGTCGCCAGGCACGCGCCCGCCGCGCGCGTGCTGGTCACCACGTCGGCGGCCATCTACGCCGCCTCGCCATCGCCGCTGCGCGAGGACGATCGCCTCGCCCCGGCCACGCCGTATGGCGTCAGCAAGCTCGCGCAGGAGATGGTGGCGCTGGATGCCGCGCGCGACGATGGGCTCGACGTGGTCGTGGTGCGCCCCTTCAACCACATCGGCACCGGCCAGGATCCCGGGTTCTTCGCGCCGGCCTTCGCGCGCCAGATCGCCCGCATCGAGGCGGGCCTCGATCCCGGACCGATGCGCGTCGGCAACCTGACGCCACGCCGCGACCTCTGCGACGTGCGCGACACGGTGCGCGCCTATCGCCTGCTGGTGCAGCGCGGCGAACGCGGCGGCATCTACAACGTGTGCCGCGGCGAGGCGATCGGCATCGGCGCGCTGCTCGACATGCTGCGCGCGCACTCGACGGTGCCGATCGAGGTCGAGGTCGATCCCGCGAGGCTGCGGCCCGTCGACGTCCCGGTGCTCGTGGGTGATCACGGGCGGCTCACGGCCGCCACCGGCTGGACGCCGGTGATCCCGCTGGAGCGCACCCTCGACGACCTGCTCGACGAGCAGCGACGGTTGGTCGGCGACAGGTAACTGCAGAATTTCAGAATTTCAGAGTTTCAGAATTTCAGGATTTCGTCACCGGCACCAACCTTCGAGGCGCTGTGGCGCTGATGCAATTCCGAGATTCCTGAAATTCTGAAATTCCCTAGACCTTCAGGAACGTGCCGTTCTTGTACAGGTAGTCCAGGAAGATCCAGCGCGCGGCCACGGCGCCGAGGGCCAGTAGCACCGGCCCCGCACCGCCCACCAGCGACGCGACGCCCCCGAGGAAGAACTTCGAGATGTCCGGGAAGTTGATGAACTCCTGGGCGACATAGATGGTGATCGCGTTCATCCCGATCACCACGAAGAAGTACGCCCAGCGTCGCGCCCCGTGGATGTCGATCAGCCAGTAGAACAGCGCCACGAGCAGCAGGCTCCAGCCGGCCGCGATCATCACGTACGAGCCGGTCCAGAGGTTCTTGATGATCGGGAACACCGTCGACCACGCCAGCCCGACGACCAGGCTCGCGATGCCGGCGAGCACCAACCCGCGCACCTTGGCCATCGCCGGCCGCGCCTGCGTCAGCCACCACCCCGTGAGCACTCCCAAGAGGCACGTGCTGATTGCCGGGATGTTCGAGAGCAGGCCCTCGTTGTCGCCGTACGGATAGCAGCAGAACTTGCCGGGGATCAGGAGGCGATCCACGTAGCCCACGAGGTTGCCCTCGGGAGAGAGGTCGTAGGCGCGGAAGCCGGGCGCCGGCACGAACGCGAGCAGCGCCCAGTACCCGAGCAGCAGGCCGGCCGCGAGGATCGCCTGCCCGCGGGCCTTGAGGTGCAACACCGCGAGGGCGGCAAACAGGTAGCAGATGGCGATGCGCTGCAGCACGCCCGGCCAGCGCATCTCGGCGAAATCGAACTGCAGCAGCCCCCAGTTGATCCAGCCGAGGACCATCAGGAGCACGAACCGGCGCAGGATGCGCGGGTAGGCGGCCGACGGGTTGCCCTCGTAGCGCCTGAGGGACATCGGCAGGACGATGCCGACGATGAAGACGAAGAGCGGGAAGATCAGGTCGTAGAAGACGAACCCTTCCCACGGGCGATGCTCGAAGTGGTAGTCGAGCCAATGCCAGCCCAGCCATGCCGCCAACGCGCGGCACAGGAGGTCGCCGCCGGTGATCCAGAACATGTCGAAGCCCCGCAGGGCGTCGATGAACAGGAGCCGGGGCGACCCAGCGGGTGCAACCGCGACGGCGGCCTGGCGCGACGGGGCAGGCACGCGCTCAGGACTTGCGCGTCGCCGACCACGACCCCGCGTTGCCCGCGATGTCGTAGTTGCCCTTGACCAGCTTGCCGTCCTCGAGGGTCGCCTTCACCGTGCCCGACGCGGCATCGGAGCTGACGTTCAGCGAGAGCGCGTTGCCCTCCAGGCTGCCCTTGACTGGCAGTTCCATGCCGTCGGGGCTCTTGAGGAACCCGGTCACGGCCGAGCCTTCCTGCTTCAGGTTCAGCGACCAACCGCCGCCCCCGTCGCCGGTGATGTCCCACACGCCCGCCACGCCGGCGGCGGCGCTGGTGCTGGCGCTGGCGGCCGCACCGGCGCGCGTGCCGCTGAAGTCACCCGAGGCCGCGCCGCCCGCGTAGTCGACGGCGCCCTTGATCTCGGCGCCCGTGACCTTGCCGGTCATGACGATGTCGATGGGCTGCCCCTGGTAATCGATGGCGAACGAGATCTTCACGCCGGAGTCGGTCGGGGCGATGGTCGGCGTTCCCACCAGCGGCAGGCCGGTCGCGGTGGCCACCAGCTTGCCGGCGTCCTCCTTGACGTCCATCGTCATCGGGTGGGTGCCCTGGGGCGAAGTCAACGTGAGGTTCCACGTGCCGACGAGGTCGTTGGCCGTGGGCGCCTGCGCATACGCGGCACCGGCACACAGGACGGCGGCCGCGGCGACGAACGCGCGGAACTGCATGGTGTTGATGGGCATGACCCGTCAAGTCTACCCGAAACGTCGAGCCCGCCAATCGCCCCGGCTTGACCTGTCGCGGCAGACCGCCCACAATCGAAGAAAAAGCGAAACCCATGGACACCCAACTCGCCCTCTTCGAGCGGGCACTCACCACGCGCGGCGTGGCCGACCTCGTGAAAGCACACGGCGTGGAGGCGCTGACCGCCGCCCAACGACGCGCCGACGACGCGCGCTACCAGGAGGTGGTGTGCCGCTCGGCGCTGAACCGCACGAAGGGCATGCCTTTCCGCTGGACCCTGAACCCCTATCGCGGATGCACGCACGCGTGCCAGTACTGCTTCGCCCGGCGCTACCAGACGCAGCTGGAGATGGGGGCCGGCGACCAGTTCTCCTCGTACATCTTCGTGAAGCGCAACGTCGCCGACGTGCTCGCCCGCGAACTGGCGCGCCCGTCGTGGCGCCCCGAGCTCGTGGCGGTCGGGACGGCCACCGACCCGTACCAACCCATCGAGGGCCGCTACCGGCTCACGCGCGCGTGCCTCGAACACCTCGACCGCGCCGACACCCCCATCGGCCTGGTCACCAAGGGACCGCTGGTCGTGCGCGACGCCGACATCCTGGCTCGCCTCTCGGCTCGCGGTCTGGCCACCGTGTACGTGAGCGTCCCCACGGTCGACGATGCCTGGGAGCGGCTCGAGCCGGGCACGGCGCCGCCGATGCAGCGCCTGCGGGCGGTGCGGCGACTGCTCGACGCGGGAGTCAGGGCCGGGGTGCTCATGAGCCCGCTGGTGCCCGGGTTCACCACGCATCCGTCGCGCATCGAGGCGACCCTGCGCGCGATGGCGGATCTGGACGTGCCGCTGCTCGGCGGCAACGTGCTGTACCTCGAGGACGGCAGCCGAGACCACTTCCTGCAGTTCCTGGAAGCGGAGGCTCCGCACCTGCTCGAGAAGTACGGACGGCTCTACGTGCGCAAGTACCCCGACCCGTCGTATGCCGCGCAGGTCAAGGGCGTGCTCGCGGCGCTGCGGGCCCGATACGCGAACCGCCGCACGCCCGGCGAGGACGTGCGGCGGCAAACGGACTGGATTGCCGATGAACTGTGACGAATTCAGAAGTTCAGCATTTCAGAAGTTCACCGCGTCTCAGACAGCCGAAGCGCACCACCAGCCAACCGCAGAACCGTCCGTGCCGGCACGCCTTCCATGCCGTTCGCGATGGTGGTGCAATTCCTGGAATTCCTGAAATTTACAGGTTTCTTCCCATGAGGGCGTTGATCCGCTGCTCGGTCGGCGGGTGGGTACTGAACAGCGAGAACAGCCCGCGCACGCTGAACGGCTTCATGATGTACATGTGCGCCATGGCCGGGTTGGAGTCCATCGGCACCCGCTGGCTGTAGGCCTCGATCTTGCGCAACGCGCTGGCCAGCCCCACCGGCGACCCGGCGATGGCGGCGCCGCCGGCGTCGGCCGCGAACTCGCGCGACCGCGAGATCGCCGTCTGGATCAGCATCGCCGCGATCGGCGCCACGAAGATGCCGACCAGCAACGCGATCGGGCTGTTGCCCTCTCCATCGTCGGACCGCGAGTGCCCGCCGAACATGCTGGCAAACTGCGCCATGCGCGCCACCATCATGATCGCGGCGGCGATTGTCGCGGCAACCGAGCTGATCAGGATGTCGCGGTGCTTGACGTGCGCGAGCTCGTGCGCCATCACCCCCGCGAGCTCGTCGCGGCTGAGCACGCGCATGATGCCTTCGGTGGCCGCCACGGCTGCGTGCTGCGGGTTGCGTCCCGTCGCGAAGGCGTTGGGCGACTGGTCGGGGATGACGTAGACGCGGGGCATCGGCAGCTGCGCGCGCTGCGCCAGTTCCGCCGTCAGTTGGTGCAACGGGTGGCCGGGCCCCACCTCCTTGGCCTGGTGCATGGCCAGGACGATGCGGTCGGAGAACCAGTACGACCCGAAGTTCATGACCATGGCGAACAGGAAGGCGATGATCAGCCCGCTCTGCCCGCCCATGAGCTGGCCGAGGTACAGGAAAAGCGCGCTGAGCAGGCCCAGCAACGCGGCAGTCTTCAAGGAACTGGACATTCGTTGGCCTCAGTCTAGGGCGCGACACGCCCTCTCCGTACAATAAGACGCATGACGCGCGTGATCGAGCTGACCGTTTGTCTCACGCTGCTGGGCGCCGCCGCGGTCGCCGGCCAGCCGCGCCCCCAGACGCCGCCGCCCCCGCCGCCGTCCACCCGCGGCACGGGAGCGACCTCCGCGCCCCCCGGGCCGCAGGCGCCTGCGACCCGACCGGCCCCGACCACTGCCGCGCCCACGCCGACCACCACCGCCGCCGCACCCGGCACGTCGACGCCCGCGACGGCCGCCCCGCGGCAGGTCCAGACCCTGTCGGCCAACGCCGCGGGGAGCGAACCCGCCCCTACCGAGGCTCAGCTGGGGCTGCCCATCTATCCGGGGGCGAAGTTCCTGCGCTCCTACGACGCCGGCCAGGGGCAGCGGTACTACCTGTTCGGATCGACGGCGACCTTCGGCGAGCTGGTGATGTACTACCGCACCCAACTGAAGGACAAGGGCGACCTGGTGTACGACGTGCCGCCGGTCCACATGTTCGAGGTCGGCAAGTTCCGGGAGGAGACGATGGCGTTCCCCCCGGGCGTGACGATCAAGGACTACACGTCCGGCGGCGGCAAGGGCTACCTCGTGCCGACGCCCGGCGCCAACCCGAGCCGGTACCCGACGGTCATCCAGATCGTCCCCGTCACCGCGGCCAACAGGTAGGACGGCGCCTCCGGCCATCGGCTCAGGGCTCAGGGCTCAGGGCTCAGAGAGCACCCTCCTGAACGATTGTTCTGAGCCTTGAGCCTGATGCCTTGAGCCGGCTTACCCCTGCTTCACGTAAATCTCGCCGACATGCTTGAAGTCGGCGGCCTTCTCCTGCAGGCCCGCCTCGAGAGCCTGCGCCTCCTCGAGCCCCTTGGCCGCCGCGTAGTCGCGCACCTGCTGCGTGATCTCCATCGAGCAGAATTTCGGCCCGCACATCGAGCAGAAGTGCGCGACCTTGGCGCCCTCGGCCGGCAGCGTCTCGTCGTGGTAGGCGCGCGCCGTCACCGGGTCGAGCGCGAGGTTGAACTGGTCGTTCCAGCGGAACTCGAAGCGCGCCCTGGACAGCGCGTCGTCCCACACGCGCGCCTGCGGGTGGCCCTTGGCGAGGTCGGCGGCGTGGGCCGCGATCTTGTACGCGATCACGCCGGCCTTGACGTCGTCGCGGTTGGGCAGGCCGAGGTGCTCCTTCGGCGTCACGTAGCAGAGCATCGCCGTGCCGTACCAGCCGATCATCGCGGCGCCGATCGCCGACGTGATGTGGTCGTAGCCCGGCGCGATGTCGGTGGTGAGCGGCCCGAGCGTGTAGAAGGGCGCCTCGGCGCACCACTCGAGCTGCTTCTCCATGTTCTCCTTGATCAGGTGCATGGGCACGTGGCCGGGGCCCTCGTTCATCACCTGCACGTCGTACTCCCACGCGATCCTGGTGAGCTCGCCCTGCGTCTGCAGCTCGCCGAACTGCGCGGCGTCGTTGGCGTCGGCGATCGAGCCCGGACGCAGGCCGTCGCCGAGCGAGAACGAGACGTCGTAGGCGCGCATGATCTCGCAGATCTCGCGGAAGTGCGTGTAGAGGAAGTTCTCCTTGTGGTGCGCGAGGCACCACTTGGCGAGGATCGAGCCGCCACGCGACACGATGCCGGTGACCCGTCGCGCCGTCATCGGGATGTAGCGCAGCAGCACGCCGGCGTGGACGGTGAAGTAGTCCACCCCCTGCTCGGCCTGCTCGATGAGCGTGTCGCGATACAGCTCCCAGGTGAGTTCCTCGGGACGGCCGCCGACCTTCTCGAGCGCCTGGTAGATCGGCACGGTGCCGATCGGCACCGCGCTGTTGCGCAGGATCCACTCGCGCGTCTCGTGGATGTCCTTGCCGGTCGACAGGTCCATCACGGTGTCGGCGCCCCAGAGCGTCGACCAGCGCAGCTTGTCGACCTCCTCCTCGATCGACGACGACACGGCGGAGTTGCCGATGTTGGCGTTGATCTTCACGAGGAAGTTGCGGCCGATGATCATCGGCTCGAGCTCGGGGTGGTTGACGTTGGCCGGGATGATGGCGCGGCCGCGCGCCACTTCCTCGCGCACGAACTCGGGCGTCAGGCTCTCGCGGGTGGCGATGTAGGCCATCTCCGGCGTGACCTCGCCGCGGCGGGCGTACGCCAGCTGCGTGATGGCCTGGCTGCCGGAGGCGCGACGCCGCGTCCGCGTCCGCGCGGCCAGCGCCGGCGGCATCTCGCGCTTCCACGAGTCGAGACGCAGGAAACGCGGCTCCTCGACCGTGTCGCCGCGCTGCTCGATCCACGGCTGCCGCAGCCGCGGCAGGCCCTCGCGCACGTCGATGCCCTGCGGGCCGCTCGTGTCGTACACGCGCACCGGCGCGTTGCCACCCGACAGCACGATCTCGCGCATCGGCACGCGCGTGCCGAGCTCGCCCTCCAGGTACACCTTGCGCGAGCCTGGGAACGCCTCTTCGTACGTCAGCAGCGGAGTGGTGGCCGCGGGGGTCTTCGACACGTCGTGCTCCTGCGAATGGCGAAGGGAGACGCGCGCGTCGCGCGCCCGCGCTCCCTCCACCGGTATCAACCGGCCCACCGTCGCGTCCGTGACGCGGCGGCGGGTCCGCCAGGGCGCGTCGTGGGAGGCGCGAAGGCGGAACAGGTTCCAAGGGTGTGATCTCAATCCCTCGCGGGATACCCCTGGCGGACTGTTGGCCATCATAGCGTCAATGCCGCGATGCCGCGATGCCGCGATGCCGGGAATGTCCCAGGCCTTGCACACGGCGGCAACATGGCGGCACACGACAGGCTCGGCCGGATGCGGATAATGCGTGGGTGAGTCCGCTGCCGCCCCTGCCCATCGATGCGCACCTCGACGCGGTGCGCGAGGCGTTGCGGGCGCATCGCGCCGCCGTGCTGGTCGCGACGCCCGGCGCGGGCAAGACGACCCGCGTGCCGCCGGCGCTGGCCGGTGACGGGCAGGTGCTCGTGCTGCAGCCCCGCCGGGCGGCGGCGCGCGCCCTGGCGCGGCGGGTCGCCGAGGAGCAGGGCTGGACGCTGGGCCGCGAGGTCGGCTGGCACGTGCGGTTCGAGCCGCGCTTCAGCCGCGACACACGGGTGTTGTTCGCCACCGAGGGCATCCTCACCGCCCGCCTGCAGCAGGATCCCCTGCTCGACGGCATTCGCACCGTCGTCCTCGACGAGTTCCACGAGCGCAGCGTGCACGCCGACCTCGGCCTGGCGCTGGTCAAGCAGGCCTGGCTGGCGCGCGACGACCTGCGCGTGCTCGTGATGTCGGCGACGCTCGATGCCGGGCCGGTCTCGGCCTACCTCGCAGACTGCCCCGTCATCGAGGTGCCGGGCGATGCCCACCCGCTCGCCGTGACCTACGCCCCCGACCGGCCGCTGTCCGCCGTCGTCGACGACCTGCTGCTGCAGCAGGAGGGCAACGTGCTGTGCTTCCTGCCGGGCGCGCGCGAGATCGACGATGCGCAGCGGGCACTGACGCGCCTGGCCACGAGCCGCGGCGTGCAGGTGCTGCCGCTGCACGGGGCGTTGCCACCGGACGCGCAGGACGCGGTCCTGCTGCCGGGTCGGGAACGGCGGGTGGTGCTCGCCACCAACATCGCCGAGACCTCGGTCACCGTCCCCGGAGTCCGCGCCGTCGTCGACACGGGATGGCAGAAGGTGGCGCGCTACGACGCCGCGCGCGGCATCGACACGCTGCAGTCCGAGCGGGTCACGCGCGATGCGGCCGACCAGCGAGCCGGCCGGGCCGCGCGCCTCGGCCCCGGCGTGGCGGTCCGCCTGTGGGACGAGCGCGATCGCCTGCGCCCGTTCCGCGACCCCGACATCACGCGCATCGATCTGGCGCCCGTGCTCCTGGCCATCCTCGCGTGGGGCGGGCGCCTCGACGACTTCGAGTGGTTCGACGCGCCGCCCGCCCACCGCCAGCGCGACGCGATCGTGCTCCTCGAACGACTCGGCGCGGCGGCTGGCGGCAGCGTGACCGCCCTGGGACGGCGAATGGCGAGGATGCCGCTCCCGCCCCGGCTCGCGCGGCTCGTGCTCGCCGCGGACGCGCACCCGGACGCCTGCCTGGCGGCGGCCCTGCTCGGCGAGGGGCGCCTGCCGACGCCGGACGGTCGGACGACCTCCTCGGACCTGCTGTCGCTGCTGCCGGGCGCGCGCGCCTTGCCGCACCTGGCGCGGGCGGCCAGTGCCATCGGCCGCGCCGCCGCCGACGAGGCGCCGAGTCACGCTCGGCAGGCGGGTCCGATCGCCGAGGACGTGCTCGGGCGGGCGGTGCTCGCGGGTTTTCCGGACCGGGTCGCCCAGCGCCGCGTGCCGAACGGCGAGGCGCTGCTGCTGGCTACCGGCACCGGAGCGCGGTTGTCTGCGGCCAGCGGCGTGCGCGAGGCCCTTCACCTCGTGGCCCTCGAGGTGCGGACGGTAGAAGGCCGCGACGCGCAGGTGTCGCTCGCGAGTGCCGTCGAGAAGGACTGGCTCACGCCGACCGGCACGACGCGCGAGCCGCGCGTCGACGAGCAGGGTCGCCTGCGCGTCGTGGTGCGGCGCCGATATCACGCGCTCACCCTGTCGGAACGTCAGGAAGGCCCTGGCCCTGACGACCACGGCGTACTTGCCGCGGCCTGGTTCGACAGGCCGCGATCGGAGGCCGACACGCAGCTGCTCGCGCGACTCGCCTTCTGCGGGATCGACGTGGACCTGCCGGCGCTGGTGCGCGAAGCCGCCGCCAGCGTCGACACGCTGGCGGCCATCGACATCGAAGCCGCGCTACCGTGGGGCACGCGCCAGCGCCTGCTGACCGAAGCGCCGGCGCGGCTTCCGTTGCCGAGCGGTCGCACGGCGGCGCTGACCTACACCGACGACGGCAGCGTGCGCGCCGCCGTCAAGCTGCAGGAACTGTTCGGACTGGCGGAGACCCCGCGCCTCGGACCTCGTCGGGAGCCCGTGCTCTTCGAGCTGCTGGCGCCCAACGGGCGGCCGGTGCAGTCCACCCGCGATCTCCGCAGCTTCTGGACGACCACCTACGCCGAAGTGCGCAAGGAACTGCGGGGCCGCTACCCGAAGCACCCCTGGCCCGAGGACCCCTGGACGGCCACGCCGACGCACCGGACCAAGGGACACAGGTAGGGCGCGGTCTCCGACCGCGCCGTCCAACCAACGGCGGGGTGGGACACCCCGCCCTACCTCTATGGCTGCCTACCCCGCGCGGCGCAGCACGAAGCACTTCAGGTAGTACGTCTCCGGCACGCCGAGCAGCACGGGATGATCGCGGGCCTGCATCCGCTTCTCCACCACCACGACCGGAATCTGCGCGTCGGTGGCCGCCGAGAGGATGATGCTGCCGAACATGCCCTCGTCGACGTGCGCCGAGCAGGTGCACGTGATCAGGTGACCGCCCGGCTTCAGCAGCCGCAGCGCGCGCAGGTTGATGTCCTTGTAGCCGCTGACCGCCTTGGGGATCGCGCCCTTGTGCTTGGCGAAGGCCGGCGGGTCGAGCACGATCGTGTCGAACCGCTCGTCGCCGCGCTCGAACTCGCGCAGCGCGTCGAAGACGTTGGCCTCGCGCGCCTCGACGTTGCCGAGGCCCTGCCGCGACGCGTTGGCGGCGATCGCCGCGACGGCGTCGGCCGAGGCGTCGAGCGCCAGCACGTGCTCCACATGCGGCGCCATCCGCAGCGCGAAGCCCCCGTGGTAGCTGAAGGCATCGAGCGCACGGCCGCGGGCGTAGCCGGCCGCCACCGCGTGGTTCTCGCTCTGGTCGAGGAACAGGCCGGTCTTCTGGCCGTGCCAGGGGTCGACCAGGTACCGCACCGGCCCCTCGCGCACCTCCACCTGTGGCGGCACCTCGCCGTAGGCCAGCGTGACCTCCTGCGGCAGTCCCTCGAGGGTGCGCACCTTCGGGTCGTTGCGCAGCAGCACGCCGCGGGGCTGCAGCAGCTCGACCAGCAGCTCGACGATGAGGTCGCGGTGGGCGTCGGTGCCTTGCGACAGCGTCTGCGCGACCAGCACGTCGTCGTAGCGGTCGACGATCAGCGACGGGAGGAGGTCGGCCTCGCCGTGCACGAGTCGCATGGCCGTGGCGTCGATCGCGAGCCGCTCGCGGACCGCAATCGCCGCGGCAAGGCGGCCGCGCCAGAACGCCCGGTCCACGGGCGTCGCGTCGCGGGTGAGCATCCGCAGCGTGATCTGCGACTCGCTCGACGACAGCGCGCGGCCGAGGGGCGCGCCTCGACCGTCACGGACCTCGACGACGGCGCCCGGCTCGGCTTGCAGGTCGGTGACGTCGGAGCGGTAGATCCAGGGGTGGCCCGCGCGCACGCGGTCTGCCCCCTTGCGGGAGAGGACGGCGAGGTTCGAACGGGGCGAGGGTGCGGAGGACATGGGAGGGGTGAACCGGCCGGAATGGGCGGGATCCGTATAGTACAATTCGGCCCTATGCGCGTGGCGCTGGGCGCGGATCATGCAGGCGTCCACCTCAAGGAAGCGGTGCACTCGCTGCTGCAGTCACGCGGCATCGACGTCCACGACTTCGGCACGGTGGGCGAAGCCTCGGTCGACTATCCGGACTACGCGGCGAAGGTCGGTCGCGCCGTGGCGTCGGGCGAGGCCGACCTCGGCATCCTGGCCTGCGGCACCGGCCTCGGGATGGCGATCGCGGCCAACAAGATCGCGGGCGTGCGTGCCGCGCCCGTCGTCGACCTCGAGAGCGCGCGATTGGCGCGCGAGCACAACGACGCCAACGTCCTGGCGCTGGGGGCGCGGGTCACTTCGCCCGAGATGGCGCTGCAGATCGTGGCGATCTTCCTCGACACTTCCTTCGCGGGCGGGCGCCACCAGCGCCGCCTGGACAAGATCACGGCGCTCGACAACGACCGTCATTGCTAGGCCGTCAGGTTCACACGCATGTATCACCTCACGCCCCTCCACCTGCGCCCGCTGGCCCAGGTCGACCCCGACATCGCCGAGGCGATCGCCAACGAGACCACCCGGCAGAACCTCGGGCTCGAGCTGATCGCGTCGGAGAACTTCGCGAGCACGGCGGTGATGGCGGCCGCCGGCTCGGTGATGACCAACAAGTACGCCGAGGGGTACCCGGGCAAGCGGTACTACGGCGGCTGCGAGTTCGTCGACGTCGCCGAGTCGCTGGCCATCCAGCGCGCCAAGGACCTGTTCCAGGCCGAGCACGCCAACGTGCAGCCACACTCGGGCGCGCAGGCCAACATGGCCGTGATGCTGTCGTTCCTCGCGCCGGGCGACACCATCCTCGGCATGAACCTGGCGCACGGCGGGCACCTGACGCACGGCCACCCGCTGAACTTCTCGGGCAAGCTGTACAACATCGTCCCGTACGGCGTGCGTGAGGACGACGAGCGCCTCGACTACGAGGAAGTCGAGCGACTCGCCCACGAGCACAAGCCGAAGCTGATCGTCGTCGGGGCGAGCGCGTACCCGCGCATCATCGACTTCGAACGGATCTCGAAGGTGGCCAGGGCCGTCGGGGCGCGGATGCTCACCGACATGGCGCACATCGCGGGCCTGGTGGCCGGCGGCGTGCATCCGAGCCCGGTGCCGCACAGCGACTACGTCACGACGACCACGCACAAGACGCTGCGCGGCCCCCGCGGTGGCCTGATCCTGTGCAAGCAGGAGTACGCCAAGGACATCGATCGCTCGGTGTTCCCCGGCGTGCAGGGCGGCCCGCTGATGCACATCATCGCCGCCAAGGCCGTGTGCTTCCGCGAAGCGATGGAGATGAGCTTCCGCGCCTACCAGGCGCAGGTGGCCAGCAACGCCAAGCGCCTCGCGCAGTCGCTCCGCGACGAGGGTTTCCGCCTCGTGAGCGGCGGCACCGACAACCACCTGATGCTCGTCGACGTGTTCTCGAAGGAACTCACCGGCAAGCAGGCGGAAGCCGCGCTCGGCCGGGCCGGGATCACCGTCAACAAGAACGCCATCCCGTTCGACAAGAACCCGCCCATGGTGGCCTCCGGCATCCGCATCGGCACGCCGGCCGTCACCACGCGCGGGATGACCGAGCCCGAGATGGACCGCATCGCCGACCTCATCTCGGCGGCGCTGCAGGTGCCCGAGAACGAGACTGCCCTGGCCAAGATCAAGCTGGAAGTGGAAGAGCTGTGCCGGGAGTTCCCGCTCTACCCGCCCCCAGCCTGATCGACGGCGTGCGGCGCGCCCTCGGCCCCGGGGGCGCGCTCGCGACCGTGCTCGACGGCTTCGAGCCGCGCGAGAGCCAGCAACAGATGGCCGAGGCGGTGGCGCGCGTCGTCGGCGACGGCGGCGTGCTGCTCGCCGAGGCCGGCACCGGCACCGGCAAGACCCTCGCGTACCTCGTCCCCGCCATCCTGTCGGGCCGCAAGGTGCTCGTCTCGACCGGGACGCGCAACCTCCAGCAGCAGCTGATCGACAAGGACATCCCGCTGCTGCAGAAGGCGCTCGGGCCGTTCCGCGCCACCTGCATGAAGGGGCGGGGCAACTACCTGTGCCTGCACCGGTTCGAGCAGGCGCTGACCGACGATCGGCCGCGCGACGACGAGACGCGCGTCGCCATGGCGCTGATCGAGCACTGGGCGCCGCGGACGCAGACCGGCGACCGCGCGGAGCTGTCGGACCTGCCCGAGGAACTGCCGTTCTGGCACGGCATCGCCGCGACGACCGACAACTGCCTGGGCAGCGAGTGCCCGCGCTACACCGACTGCTTCGTGACGCGGATGCGCCAGGAGGCCGCCGACGCCGACGTGGTGATCGTCAACCACCACCTGCTGTGCGCCGACGCGGCGGTGCGCCGCCACACGTTCGGGGCCGTCATCCCCGAATGCCAGGTCGGCATCGTCGACGAGGCACACCAGCTCGAGGACGTCGCGACCCAGTATTTCGGCGTCGCGGTGAGCAACTACCGCGTCGAGCAGCTGTTCACCGACGCGGCCGCCATCCGCACGTCGCCGCTGTTCGTGCCGGCGCAGGAGGCCGAGGCGGTGGCGCGCGCCATCGAGCGCCTGGCGACCGCCTCGCGGGCGTTCTTCCTCGACCTCCAGACGCGCCGGCCGGGCGTCCGCCAGGGCGGCGCGCCGGAGCCTGGCGCGACGCTGTTCGACGAGCGACTGCGGGTGACCGGCGAGGCGCTCGCCGAGGCAGCGGGCGAGAGCGGCCTCGAACTGCTCGGCGCGCTCTCGGCCCTCGAGGAAGCCCTCGCGCTGCTGAAGGACGCGCCCGAGGACCTGCGGGCACTGGCCAAGCGGGCTGGCGAGGTTCGTGACGACCTGCGTTTCCTGCTGCGCGCTGAAGCCGAGGAGTACGTGTATTTCCTCGAGCTCCGGGGGCGGCAGGTCGCGCTGCGCGCCGCGCCCATCGACGTGTCGCACATCATCCGCGACGTGTTGATCGACAGGCTGCCGTCGCTGGTGCTGACCTCCGCGACGCTCTCGATCGGCGGATCGTTCGCCTATGCGCGGGCCCGCCTCGGCATCGGCGAGGCGCTCGAGGTGCGCGTGCCCTCCGAGTTCGACTACCGCACGCAGGCCCTCGTCTACCTGCCGCGCCGCATGCCCGACCCGCGGACGCGCGAGTACGCCGAGGCCTTCGCCGCCGAAGCCGAGCGACTGCTCACCGCCAGCGAGGGGCGCGCGTTCCTCCTGTTCACGAGTTACGCGGCGCTGCGCGACGCGCACGCGCGCCTGTCCACGCGCCTGCCGTACCCCATGCTGGTGCAGGGGACGATGCCGCGCGGGGTACTGATCGACCAGTTCCGGAAGACGTCGAACGCGGTCCTGTTCGGCACGTCGAGCTTCTGGCAGGGCGTCGACGTGGTCGGCGAGGCCCTCAGTTGCGTGATCATCGACCGCATCCCGTTCGCCTCGCCGGGCGATCCGGTCGTGGCCGCGCGCATCGAGGCGCTGCAGCGGCGCGGCATCGACGCGTTTGCCGGCTTCCAGGTGCCGCTCGCGATCCTCACGCTGCTGCAGGGCGTCGGGCGACTCATCCGGCATCGCCAGGATCGCGGCGTGATCGCGTTGCTCGATCCGCGCCTGCAGTCGATGGGCTATGGGCGACGCTTCCTGAACGCGCTGCCGCCCGCGCCGGTCACGCGTCGCCCGGAAGAGGTCGTGAAGTTCTTCCAGGGGTAGGGCACGGTGCCCGCACCGCGCCCTTCGGCATGGCCGCTGGTTGAACGGCGCGGTCGGAGATCGCGCCCTACCTGTTAGCCTGACGCGCATGTCCAGTCCCGGCCCGTCGCGCCGCCGCCTGCCGATGTCGGCCCTGCTCGTCGCGGCGACGCTCCTGCTCGCCCACCTGCTGACGCTCGGCCGCTACGGCATCTTCCGCGACGAGTTCTACTACCTTGCCAACGCCCGCCACCTTGCGTGGGGCTACGTCGATCACCCGCCGCTGGTCGCCGGGATCGCCTGGCTCACGACACACACGCTCGGCACCAGCGTCTACGCGCTGCGCCTGCCGATGCTGCTGCTGCTGGTCGGCGTCCTCGCGGTGGTCGCCGGCCTGGTCAGGCGGATGGGCGGCGGCGGCGTTGCCGTGACGGTGGCGTGGCTGGCCTTCGCGCTGAGCCCCTATTACCTGTACACGTTCCATTACCTGTCCATGAACGCGCCGGAGGTACTCCTGTGGAGCGCCGCGGCGCTGCTGCTGTCGGACGCCACGTCGGATCGCGACTCCGCGACGGCAGCGTCCGGAGAGCGGGCACTCCCCGCCGCGCCCCCTGATCCGCGACGTGCCTGGCTGCTGTTCGGGTTGGTGATCGGCCTGGCCGCGCTCACCAAGGTGTCGGGGCTCGTGTGGGGCGCAGCCCTGGTCGTCGGCATGGTCCTCACGCCGGCTCGGCGCCACCTGCGCTCGCCCTGGGCCTGGGCCTCCGTGGGGCTCGCCGTGCTGCTCTTCCTCCCGCACGTGTGGTGGCAGCACGCGAATGGCTGGCCAACTGCCGAGTTCGTCCGCAACGCGCAGCGCGACAAGATCACGGTGCTTTCTCCGGGGGCCTTCCTCCTCGAGCAGGTGAGCCTGCTCGGCCCCGTCGGGACCGTCGTGGTGATCGCGGCGTTCGCGGGGCTCGTCAGGCCCCGCGCCCCCTGGCGCAGCCACGCGGTCGCCTGGCTGTTCGTCGTGGGGGTCTTCATTGCGCAGCGGTCCAAGCCGTACTACGTGATGCCCGCGTATCCGGTGCTGCTCGCCGGAGGTGCGGTGGCCCTCGAGCGCTGGGCGCCGTGGCGTTTCTGGTGGGGACGGCTCGCGCAGTCTCCCGTGATCCTCCTCGGCGTGCTGCTCGTGCCGGTCACGCTGCCGGTGCTCTCGCCGGAGCGATTGCAGGTGCACCTGGCGCGGCTGGGCATCTCCGTCGAGTCCGGCGAGCGCCACCGCAAGGGCGTGCTGCCGCAGCACTACGCCGACATGTTCGGCTGGGAGACGCTGGCCGACGACGTCGCGCGGGCGGTGGCGACGCTCTCGCCAGCCGAACGCGCCGCCGCGAAGATCTTCACGCAGAACTACGGCGAGGCGGGCGCGCTCGAGTACTACGGCCCGTCACGCGGGCTGCCGCCGGTCATCTCCGGGCACAACGCCTACTGGCACTGGGGTCCCGGCGCCGACACGGGCGGCCCGCTGATCGTCGTCGGCGGCGAGGCCGACGACCATCGCCAGGTGTTTACCGACGTGCGGGTCGTCGGGCGCACGACGTGCACGCTGTGCATGCCGTACGAGCAGGGCTTGCCGATCTACGTGTGCCGACGGCCGACGCGTCCGCTGCGCGAGTTGTGGCCAGCCGTCAGGCACTTCGGGTAGGCGCTGACGCGGAGCGCGCGCCTGTTCCAGGTGGACCGCAGTGTCCGAACGACGAGACCCGACAGTCGTGGGCGTCGACCTTCAGGTCGACGCGCGTGGGCCGTCGGGCCACGAAGGCCCAAGGCCGAATGACGAAGGCCGACCGGGAGATGCGCGTCAGCGCGCCGACTCGCGCCTGATGAACGCGTCGATCTGCTGCTCGAGCACCGGCAGCGGCACGGAGCCGTTGGCAAGGACGGCGTCGTGGAACCGGCGCACGTCGAACTTCGGGCCGAGCACCTGCTCGGCCTTCGCGCGCAGTTGGCGGATCTTCAGCTCGCCGATCTTGTACGACAGCGCCTGCCCCGGCCAGCTGATGTAGCGGTCGGTCTCCGTCGTGCACTCGTGCAGCGACAGCGCGGTGTTGCTCGCCAGGTAGTCGATCGCCTGCTGCCGTGTCCAGCCCTTCATGTGCAGGCCCGTGTCCACCACGAGACGCGCGGCACGCCACATCGCGTACGTCAGTCGCCCGAAGTCGCTGTACGGATCGGTGTAGAAGCCTGCCTCGACGCCGAGCCACTCCGAGTACAGACCCCACCCCTCGCCGAACGCGGAGATGTAGGAGTAGCGACGGAAGTCGGGCACGCCCTGCGCCTCGTTGGCCAACGCGATCTGCAGGTGATGCCCAGGCACGGCCTCGTGGAGCGTGAGCGCCTCGAGGTTGTAGAGCGGCCGCGTCTCGAGCGCATGCGTGTTGAGCCAGTAGTAGCCAGGCTCGGTGCCGTCGGGCGGGTTGCCGTTGTAGCGGCCCGCGGTGTACTTCGGCGCCAGGTAGTCGGGCACGGGCGCGACGCCGTAGGGTTGCCGCGGCAGGCGGCCGAACAGCGAGGGGAGCTTCGCGTCCATGCGCTTGGCGATGTACGCGCCTTCCTTGAGCAACTGCTCGCCGGTCTTCGGGTAGAAGCGCGGATCGGTGCGCAGCATCGTCAGGAACGCCGCGAAGTCGCCGGTGAAGCCCGTCTTGCGCATCACCTGCTCCATCTCGGCCCGGATGCGCGCCACTTCGCGCAGCCCGGTCTCGTGCACCTGGTCGGGCGTGAGCGGCAGCGTGGTGAAGCGCTTGACGAGGAGCTGATAGAACGCCGCGCCGTCGGGCAGGGCGCTGGCCCCGAGCGTCTCCCTCGCGCCGGGGATGTATTCCCTGGCCAGGAAGTCTCGGAAGCGCGCATAGGCCGGCGTCACCGCCTCCGCGATGGCCGCCCTGCCTGCTGCCTCGATGCGCGCGCGCTCGGCAGCCGGCAGCGTGGCCGGGAGCCTCTTGAATGGCGAATACAGCGGACTGGCAGTCGGATCGGCCGGCATGAGCGGACCGACCGCCGCGTCGGCGCCGGCCAGCGCGACCCTCGGCACCGTGATGCCCGCCTTCAGGCCTTCGCGCATGCGCCCGATGTGCTCGTCCACGTAGCGCGGAAATGCGCGCAAGCGTGCCAGGTAGTTGTCGTAGTCCGGCGCGTCCCGGAGGCGCAGCGTCTGCGGCATCAGCGCGAAACCGGAGTGGAACCCCGAGTCGGCGTTGATCGGCAGCAGGTACTCGCGGAAACGGAAGGCCGCCAGCCGGTCCTCGAGTTCGCCCCGGAACATGTCGAGCGTGATGCGGTCGGCGTCAGGCAACGACGCGCCATCGAGCTTGCTGGCGGCGTCGAGGAACCGTTGGGTGTCCTGGGCGCGGCGCTGCTCGTCGGCGATGGACTCCTTCGAGAGCTGGCCGTCGAACCGGTGGTCGCCGACCGTGGTGGCAAACTGCGGGTTCTCCCGCAGCCGCCACTCCCACTCGGCGTCGAGCAGGGCGGCCAGCTCGCGCTGGGTCGGCGTCCTGGCGTCTCCGGCACCGGCGGACGAGGGCGTGGTCGTCGCCTCCCGGCAGGCGCTGGCGGCCAGCAGCAGGACGACGAGGACGGGCGGGACGAGGAGGTTGGGGCGCATCGGCGAGATTCCCCGGTCGGGCTTGACCGAACGGCTGCCAGCCTACTGCATCCGGCCGCCACCCCGCCCCATCGTCAGAAGGGGAGGACGCGCGGGACCGGTGCCCCGGCCTGCCGGCGCCCGCCGCCCCTGTAGGCCGAGGGCGCTGATGGCGATACACTGCAAGGTCGGACGCTCGGTCGTCCCGGAGGAACACATGTCTGCACTCAGGTTCGGCGCGCGCCTCGTGGCGGCGGCCACGATCGCGGTCGCATTCGTCCTGGCGGGAACTCCCGCCGCTGCCCAGACCACCGGCGCCATCAGGGGCAAGGTGGTCGACGGCAAGGGTCAGCCGGTCGACAAGGCCGTGGTGACGATCGAGTTCAAGGGCGGCACCGCCCAGGTCCGTGAGGTCAAGACCAACAAGCGTGGCGAGTTCACGCAGGTCGGCCTGCAGCCCGGTCCCTACTACGTCGTCGTGAAGGCCGATGCCGGCCAGGCGGCCGACCAGATCCAGGTCCCGGTCGGCAACGCGCAGGAGATGAGCTTCACGCTCAAGCCGGCCTCCAAGGGCATGTCGGCCGAGGAGACCGCCTTCCGCAAGACGTTCGACGAGGGCGTGACGGCGCTCGGCGCCAAGAAGCACGACGAGGCGATCGCGAAGTTCAACGAGGCCATCAAGATGCAGGCCGACTGCTACGCCTGCTACATGAACGTCGGCTCGGCGCACTACGAGAAGAAGGAACTCGACAAGGCCGAGGCCGCCTTCAAGAAGGCCGCCGAGCTCAAGCCCGACGACCCGAAGCCGGTGACCGTGCTGGCCGACCTGTACAACAGCCAGGGCAAGCGCGAGGAAGCCGCGGCCATGGCCACCAAGGCGGCGGCGCTCGGCGCGGCCGGTGGCGGCGGCTCGGCGCAGGACAGCTACAACCAGGGCGTGATCCTGTGGAACGCCGGCAAGATTGCCGAGGCCAAGGCCCAGTTCGAGGCAGCCGTGAAGGCCGATCCGAACTACGCCGAGGCCAACTACTGGGTCGGCATGTCCAACCTCAACGGCGGCAACATGCCGGAGGCCCTGAAGTACTTCGAGAACTACCTGAAGCTCGCCCCCAACGGCCCCATGGCCGCCCAGGCCAAGGGCATCGTCGACCAGCTGAAGCCGAAGGAGTGATGGCGGACGCGCTGGATACCGGGATTGCCGGGCGGCTGGCCGCCATCCGGCAACGCGTCGCCAGCGCCGCGATCCGCAGCGGACGGTCTCCCGAGGCCGTCCGCCTCGTCGCCGTCAGCAAGACGTTCGGCCCCGAGGCGGTGCGAGCCGCCCATGCCGCCGGGCAGCTGGATTTCGGTGAGAACCGGGTCCAGGAGGGCCTAGCCAAGCAGGCCGCCACCGCCGACCTCCCCCTCCGGTGGCACCTGATCGGCCACCTGCAGTCCAACAAGGCCAACAAGGTGCCGGGCGTGTTCGCCTCGGTGGAGTCGGTGGACAGCATCGACCTGCTCGAACGGCTCTCACGCGCCGCCGCGCAGGGGCGCCGCCCGCTCTCGGTCCTGATCCAGGTCGACCTGGCGCACGAGGCCACCAAGTCCGGGCTCGACGAGGCCCTGCTGCGCCCCCTGCTCGCCCGGGCCGCCGAACTCCCCGGAGTGCGGGTGGATGGCCTGATGCTGCTGCCGCCGTTTGCCGACGACGTCGAGCAGGTGCGCCCGTGGTTCCGTCGCCTCCGGACCCTGCGCGACACGCTGCTGGCCGAAGGCGTGCCCGAGGCGCAATTGCGCGAGCTCTCCATGGGGATGTCGCACGATTTCGAGGTGGCCATCGAGGAAGGCGCCACCATCGTCCGCGTCGGGTCGGCCATTTTCGGCGCGCGGTGACCGTCCGGAGACCGTCGCCCAAGGGCGACGGCTACGCCCGGGACCGGCGACGGCGGCGCAGTGGCAGGTGTAGGCCGGCCTTGGCAGGTGCAGGCGTCGGCCTTGGCAGGTGTAGGCGTCGGCTTGGCAGGTGTAGGCGTCGGCTTGGCAGGTGTAGGCGTCGGCCTTGGCCGACGCTGTGGACTCCGCACGACCCTGCCCCAACTCCGTCATTCCACGTCGGAGAATCGTCACCGCGCGGACCGTTTCCGACGACAGACCTACAGTTTGCCGGCGGAAATGCTGATACTTCTGGCGTGGTACGGTATGTGCTTCCTCAATCCACGCTGAATCGCAGGAGTTCCGGCTCATGAAAGTCACGCCTCTCGATTTGCGCCAGACGCATCTCTCCTCGTCCCTTCGGGGTTACGACCGCGACGAAGTGCGCACGCTGCTGGCCGACGCCGCCGACGACTACGAGGCGGCCCTGCGCGAGCTCGATCGCCTTCGGCAGGAACTGGCCGAGGCCAAGACCCAGCTCGGGGAGCACCGCGACCGCGAGGAGAACCTGCGCAACACCCTCCTCACGGCGCAGAAGGTCGCCGACCAGATCCGCGAGAACGCCGGCAAGGAAGCGGAAGTGCTCCTGCGCGACGCCGAGACGCGGTCACAGGCGATGCTCAAGGACGCCGAGCTCCGGTCGACGACCCAGCTGGGCGACGCGGAGTCCAAGGCGCAGGCCCTGGTCTCGACGGCGCAGACGCGCAGCATGAGCCTCACCACCGACGCCGAGATGCGCGCCGCCGCGACGCTCCGCGAGGCCGACGCCAAAGCGGAGGCGACGGTGCGCGACGCCTCGACGCGCGCCCAGGCGATGCTGGCCGACGCCGAGAGCCGCTCGCGCACGTTGCTCACCGACGCGCAGTTGCGCGCCGATGCGACGTTCAACGAGGCCCAGATGCGGTCGGACGCGATGGTCAAGGAGGCGCAGGCGCGCGTCGACGTCCTGCTGCAGAAGACCAACGCCCGGCTCGACGAGCTCGAGCACGCGGTGTCGGAGATGCGGCTGCGCAAGCGCGACGTCGAGGGCACCCTCGAGCAGTCGATCGCCTCGCTCACCTACGCCCTGGAGTTCGTGCGCACGCAGGACGCGCGCGACGACAAGGTACGCATGCTGCGTCCGCGGCACGGCGAAGGCAGCGCGGAGAACACGCCGCGCGCACAGCAGCAGGGCGGCGAGACCGCCATGCGGGGCTGACACCGGGGGCGCGCCATGGTCCGTACCCTCGTGCGCCTCGTCATCCTGGGACTGCTGCTGCACGCGGCCGTGCGCATCGTGCCGGAGTTCTGGCACTACCTGCAGTTCAAGGACGCGGTCGTCGAAGTGGCGAGCTACCCGGGGCGCCGGACCAACGATCAGCTCAGGGCGCGCATCGCGGAACTCGCCGACGAGAACCAGGTGCCCATCGTCGCCGACGACATCGCGGTCTCCCGCCAGGGGGACCGCGTGCTCGTCTCCACCGCCTGGACGGCGCAGCTCGAGTACATCCCGCGCCGTTACTATCCCTACGACTTCATCATCGACGTCGAGGGGCGGCCGGAACGCTTCAACGGCTTCTAGGAAATTTGAAATTCGAGATTTGAAATTCTCGCGGCGCGGGCCTTCGGCCACGCGCCTCGGGATGCTGCGCGCGAGCGAAGGCCCTCAGGCCGAGCCGCCCGGAATTTCAACTTTCAAATTTCGAATTACTGGATCTGCTTCCCCAACCGGTTCCACCGGGTCTTGGTGAAGAACCCGGTCAGGCCCGAGAAGAGCTGCTCCATGCCGGGGCGCTCGTAGTCGGCGGCGTCGCTCTCGAACGACCAGTAGACCGCCACGGCGCGGCCCTTCACGTAGGCCTGCGGCAGGAAGCCCCAGTAGCGGCTGTCCTGCGAGTTGTCGCGGTTGTCGCCCATCACGAACAGGTGCCCCTCGGGCACGGTCACCGGTCCGTAGGTCTCGCGCTTGTCGAAGGCGGTCATCTCCCCGTCGGGACGCGGCGGGAGGAGGTAGTGCACGTACGGCTCGTCGAGCGCAGTGCCGTTGACGTACACCTTCTTGTGCCGGAGTTCGAGGGTCTCGCCGGGCAGGCCGATCACGCGCTTGATGAAGTCGCGCTCGGGATCCTCGGGCGACTTGAACACGACGACGTCGCCGCGTCGGTACTGCCGGATGGGCAGCACGGACTTCTCGACGCCCGCAGGCGCGAAGAGGAACTTGTTGACGACGAGGTGATCGCCGATCAGCAGGTTGTTCTCCATCGAGCCGGTCGGGATCTTGAAGGCCTGGAAGCACCAGGTGCGCACGAAGAGCGCCAGGATCACGGCGACGACGATCGACTCGAAGTACTCGCGGGCGGTCCCCTTGGGCGGGGCGCCAACCGGGGCGACAGGCGTGCTCATTCGTCGGTACCCACCTTCAGCACGGCGAGGAACGCCTCCTGCGGGATCTCGACGCGGCCGACGCGCTTCATCCGCTTCTTGCCTTCCTTCTGCTTCTCGAGGAGCTTGCGCTTGCGGCTGATGTCGCCGCCGTAGCACTTGGCCAGCACGTTCTTGCGGATCGCCTTGACGCTCTCGCGGGCGATGATGCGCCCGCCGATCGCGGCCTGGATCGCCACCTCGAACATCTGGCGCGGGATCAGCTCGCGCATCTTCGAGGCCAGCAGGCGGCCGCGCTGGTACGCAGTGTCGCGGTGCACGATGATCGACAGCGCGTCCACCGCCTCGCCGTTCACCAGGATGTCGAGCTTCACGAGCGGCGAGTCCCAGTAGCCGGTGACGTGGTAGTCGAGCGACGCGTAGCCGCGCGACACCGTCTTCAGCCGGTCGTAGAAGTCGAGCACGACCTCGTTGAACGGCAGCTCGTAGGTGATGACGACGCGGCCCGACGTCATGTACTCGATGTTCTTCTGCTGCCCGCGCTTCTCCTGGCACAACTGCAGGATGCCGCCCACGTACTCGGACGGCGTCAGGATCGTCGCGGTGATGATCGGCTCCTCGAGGCGCGAGATACGGCCGGCGTCGGGCAGCTTCGAGGGGTTGTCGACCTCGTGCGTCTCGCCGTCGGTCGTCGTCACCCGGTAGAGCACGCCAGGGGCCGTCGTCACCAGGTCGACGTCGAACTCGCGCTCGAGCCGCTCCTGCACGATCTCCATGTGCAGCAGGCCGAGGAAGCCGCAGCGGAAGCCGAAGCCGAGCGCCGCCGACGTCTCGGGCTCGAACGCGAACGCCGCGTCGTTCAACTTGAGCTTCTCGAGCGCGTCGCGCAGTTCCGGGTACTGATGGCCTTCGACGGGGTAGAGCCCCGCGAACACCATCGGCTTCATCTCCTGGAAGCCCGGGAAGGGCTCGGCGGTCGGGCGCGCCGCCTCGGTGATCGTGTCGCCGATCTGCGCGTCGCCGAGGCGCTTGATGTTGGCGATGACGAAGCCGACCTCGCCGACGCCGAGGCTCTCGACCGGCTGCGGCTTGGGCGAGAAGATCCCGACCTGGTCGATGTCGTACGACTGGCCGTTGATCATCATCGTCACCTTCATGCCGGCGCGGATGGTGCCGTCGATGACGCGGATCTGCACGATGACGCCGCGGTAGGCGTCGTACCAGGAGTCGTAGATGAGGGCCTTGAGCGGCGCGTCGGCCGATCCGGACGGCGGCGGCACGCGCTCGACGACCGCCTCGAGGATGTCGCGGACGCCGATGCCTTCCTTGGCGCTGGCGAGGATCGCTCCGTCGGCGTCGAGCCCGATGATCTCCTCGACCTGCCGCTTGGCCTCGTCGGGCATCGCCCCGGGCAGGTCGATCTTGTTGATGACCGGGATGATCTCGAGGTTGTTGTTGGCCGCCAGGTAGGCGTTGGCCAGCGTCTGGGCCTGTACGCCCTGCGACGCATCCACCAGGAGCAGCGCGCCCTCGCAGGCCGACAGCGACCGGGTGACCTCGTACGAGAAGTCGACGTGGCCCGGCGTGTCGATCAGGTTCAGGACGTACTGCTGGCCGTCGAGCGCCTTGTAGTCGAGGCGGACCGAGTGCGCCTTGATGGTGATGCCGCGCTCACGCTCGAGGTCCATGCTGTCGAGCACCTGCGCCTCCATCTCGCGGGCCTGCAGGGCGCCCGTGAGCTCGAGGAAGCGGTCGGCCAGCGTCGACTTGCCGTGGTCGATGTGCGCGATGATGGAGAAATTGCGGACGAAGCGCGGATCCATGAAAAGCCCTTCATTATAGCGCGCTCGGTGGATCCGGCCTCGCACGCTCGCCCTCGGCCTTGGGCCATGGGCCTTCGTACCAACGGGCTGGGGCTGGGCGCTGGGTGGGACGGGTGTCGCCCCGAGGCGCCTCGAGGCGCCGACCAGCTCAGGCCAGGATGAGAGGCACCGCCTGATCGAGCTGCCGCAGGTCGTCAGGGTCCGACGTGACGACGTGGTGACCGCGGGCGCGGGCACACAGGACGACCGACGCATCTATGACGTCGGCCGTTCCCGCGACGCCGCACAGTTGCCCGGCGTCACGGGCGCGCCGATCGTCCAGGGCAACGACTTCCACCTCGGCCATCCGAAGCAGGCGCGACAGCCGCGCCTGTCGACGGCCGTCCCGCCAGACCTGCCCCACGACCCCGGCAGGAATCGCCAGTGACCGTCCGAGTTCGTGATTGCGCGCCAGCAGCAGGATGAGCGGGCGATGGTTGCGCTCGAAGGCGATCAGGGCTCCCGAGTCGAGCGTGAGGCCGGCCATCGCTACGTCCGCCGCCTGGCGCCCGGCCGCCCGCCGAGCACCTTGTCGGCCTCGCGCCGCTCCGCTGGCGTCATCGGCCCGCCTGTCTCGGCGAGCATGTCGTCGAGCAGCACCGCGAGTTCATCGAGGTCCATCTTCTGTTCGAGGGCCGACGCCACGTAGGCGCTGACGCTCGCGGCGCGCCCCTGCCGCACCGCCTGCCGCGCCCGTTCGGCCAGCCCGCGCGGCAGACTGACCGCAATCTTCTCCGCCCCGTTCATACCGGGAGTATGACCAGAATCAGCGTGGGGAACAAGCCCAGGGCTGGGTCATTCCACCTCGCGCTTCGCGCTTCGGTGGAGAGGTCGGCCCCGACCTTCGGCTATGGGCCCTGGGCCTTCGTCCCAGTGGGTTGGGGATTCGGCGTTGGGGGGCTGGATTGGTAGGGTCGGCTCAGCGTTTAGTCTGGGCTTGGCCGTACTGGCGGTAGCGCCCGCGAGAGGTAGGCGTGTTGGGCCATTCGGCCCTCATCGAGGCTTCCCGACCTCGTAGACGCAGAGGCCGTCGCCGCGTGCCGCCACGCGGCCGCTGGCGCCGCAGCGCGTGGCGACCTCCAGGACCACGTCTTCCCGGCCACGGGGCGCGAAGTAGCTACCGAATACTGGAATCCACGGGTCGTCCACCGTGACCTCGAACCCTTCACGGTAGGCGTGCAGGGCAATGCCAGCGCCGTGGGTCCAGATGAGGGGGCTGAAATGGAAGCGTGGTCGCTTCGCGCCGATGGTTGCGAGATGGCGCGTCGTCTCGATGGCCACGACGTACCGAGTCGCGCGCTGCGCCACCTGGTTCAGGGCGTACTCCCGGGCACGCCAGACCACCCCCGCTGAGGCCGCCGCGAGCGCGACCACGATCACTGCTCGCAGTGCGGTAGTCGTGAACCTGACAATGGCTGGACCGCGCGCGACCGCGCTCAGGACATGCGCGGCGAGGCAGCCCGCGAGAAGAGCCCCGATGCCCGACATCCAGAACACCTGATAACTGCCCACGCGCCCGACGATCCGCGTCACCGACCACATTGCGACAAGGGCGCCGAGCGCGGCGACTGCCGACACTCGTGAGAGCCCTGGATCGCACTTCCGTCGGACCGCCAGGAAGGCGGTGGCACTCACTAGCAGCACGGCAACCGCGGCCAGGGTCCAGGTCCCGCGCGGCGTGTAGGCGCCACCCCATGCCAGCGTGAACCCCGGCCGCCATGCGCTCGTCAGCGCATCACTCCAGATCAGCAGCGACTCGAACAAGGAGTGAGTGGGACGCGCAGCCGTGGCGAAGAACGACCAGATGCGCGTGACGTTACCCGGCTGCCCGGTCAGTTGCTCGAAGACGGGGGGCAACCAGAGCAGCACGCCGACACCAGTTGCCATCAGCGTCGCGCGGAGCGCAGCAGGGTTCGGCGCGAGCGTCCGGAGCGCAAGTCCGCCCGTCAGGGCAACGACGACCACGGCGGTGATCCCGACCGACACGCTGGACTGCATGGCGAGCGATGCCGCGACCACGCCCCCCGCCAGCGCCAGTGGCCTGCCCAGACTGCCCGATGCGCACAGCACCACGGCGGTCATCAGGGGAATCACGATGACGTGGGCATTCCAGGCACTGCCGGCGAGGTCGCCCGCGCGCCAGACGTACGCCGACACGGCTGCGGCGATGGCGAGAGCCGACAGGCGCGGCACTGCGGCCAGTCCTCGCCACAGGGCGGCGAGGGCAAGCCCGTTCACCCACAGAGCGGCCAGCGTGAGACTGAAGGTGGTCGAACCGGCGACGAAATAGACAGGCGCGTGCAGGTAGTACTGCAGCGGTCCAGGGTGATGCCAGCCGTACTGCGAGTACGGCCCCACGAGCACGGCCCTCCTCAGGGCCGCGCGGGTCGTCATCTCGATCACCGCGACATCGCCGAACGGCACAGCCGCTGGCGTGGTAGCCACACACCATGCCAGTACCAGCACGCATACGCACACGCAACCAACAGCTAGCCACGCCGTCCACGATGCGTCGCCTCGCAACCGGCCCGGCAGCGTCACAGGTACAGGCACCCGTCCATGCAGGCCCATGATGCTACCGCGGAGGTTGGACTTCGCCGTCATACGAGAGGCTGGGCACTTGGGGCTCTGCGCTGGCCCTGCGCGGAGCGTCCGTTCTTCGCGCGCCTGAGCGTCGACATGAATGCCGGCGCACACGAACTGCCTGACCTCAAAACCACCCCGCGGGCATGCGGACGAGCGAAGGCCCAAGGCCGACCTGTCCGCCGAAGCGCGGAGCGCGAAGGTGGAAGGCCGTCAGGCTCCCCCTACCGCTGATCCCGTGGCACGAACCGCTGCGGGTACGTCGGGCCGGTGTAATCGGCTCTCGGGCGGATGAGCCGGTTGTTCGAGAGCTGCTCGAGCACGTGCGCCGTCCAGCCCGACACGCGGCTGACGGCGAAGATCGGCGTGTACAGGTCGATGGGGATGCCCATCGTGTAGTACGTCGAGGCCGAGTAGAAGTCGACGTTCGGAAACAGCTTCTTCTCGCCCGTGACGACCTGCTCGATGCGCTGCGAGATCTGGAACCAGCGCGGGTGACCCGCACGCTCGCCGAGTTCCTTGGACATCCGGCGCAGGTGCGTGGCGCGCGGGTCCTCGGTGCGGTACACGCGGTGGCCGAAGCCCGAGATCTTCTCCTTGCGCGCGAGCTTGGCGCGCACGAAGGCCTCGGCGCGCTCGTCGGTCGCGTCTTCGCCGAGGTCGAGCAGCATCTTCATGACCTCGGCGTTGGCGCCGCCGTGCAGCGGCCCCTTGAGCGTGCCGATGCCGGCGACGATGGCCGAATGGACGTCGCTCAGCGTCGCCGCGCAGACGCGCGCCGCGAACGTCGACGCGTTCAGCTCGTGGTCGGCGTGCAGGATCAGGCCGATGTCGAAGGCCCGCACCGAGGTCGGGTCCGGGCGCTTCCCCTGCAGCATGTAGAGGAAGTTGGCGGCCTGGCTGAGCGCCGGATCGGGCGCGATCACGCCGCCGCCCTGCAGCATGCGCCCGTAGGTCGCCACGAGCGTGCCCATCTGCGCGGTCAGGCGGACGGCCTTGCGGTAATTGGCCGCCGGGCTGTTGTCGCCCGCATCCGGGTCGTAGTGCGACAACGCCGACGTCAGCGTGCGCAGGGCGTCCATGCCGTCGCCCGGCGGCAGACTGCGCATCAGGCGCAGGACGCCCTCCGGCAGGGCCCGGGCCGAGGCCAGCTGCGAGTGGAGGTCGCCGAGCTCTGCCCGGTTCGGGAGGCGCCGGTGCCACAGGAGGTAGCAGACCTCCTCGAAGGTCGCCGACTGGGCGAGATCGTGGATGTCGTACCCGCAGTACGACAGCACGCCGCGCTCGCCGTCGATGAAGCAGATCGACGAGGAAGTCGCGACGACGTCTTCGAGGCCCCCTTTGGCCGCAGTGCTCATGGCGCTCAGCATACTGACAAAGGCAAAGCGGCGGAAGGCGCCAGGCGCGCCCGCCGCCGCTCGCCTCAAGTGGTGACGGTTCAGCGGGCGTGCCGGGCCCGTCGCGCCGCGGCCAGTCCGGCAACGCCGAGCAGCAGCACCGTCACCGGCTCGGGGACGTCGTGGCCGGGGTCGGTCGACGGCGACGTGTTGGCCGCGGCGGCGAAGTAGTTGAGCGCCAGGATGGCGTTGTCGGGATCGGGCGCGATGCCGCCGCCGGGCCAGAAGTAGTTCATGAACAGCACGTCGCCGAGCACGAGCACGCGCCCGGAGTTCGGCGCGAGGGCTCCCGGGGCCATCTCCGACACGAGGACGTGGCTGCCGTACGTGGCGACGGCGGTCGAGCGGCTGCCGAGCGTGATGCCCGCGCCGGGCGAACCGCCGAGCGCCTGGCCCGCGAGGTTGCCGAAGGGGCCGGCCAGCAGGGCGGAGCTGCCACCCAGCGCGTAGACGTCGCTGCCGGTCGTGCCGTGGAAGCCGCCGATGGAGCTGCCGTCGAGGGCCTGCAGGACCGCGTCGATGGCGGCGTTGCCCTCGCTCTCGCTGACCATCAGCAGCGAACGTCCGCTGAGGACGAAGGCCTTCAGGGCGTCGATCTCGGCTGTGCTGAGCGCCTCGTAGGGCTCGTTGAGGAAAAACGTATCGACACCGGCGAGGTACTGCCCGGTGATCGGCCCGCCGGGTGCGGCAAACTGCACGGGCCGGTCGACAACTCCCCCGGGGCCGAAGCGCTGCGGGTCGAGGAGGGCGCCACGAAGGCTCGAGTAGACCGAATCGGACACCCAGCGTCCGGCGTTGCTGGTGGTGCCGACAACGAACGGGGCGGCCGACGCGGACGCGCCAATGGCGACCGCGAGAAGCGTGAAGACGAGCTGACGAATGACGCGCATGACCTGACTCCTTGACGGGTTATGAAGGGCGACCGGAAGACTCGCGGTCACGCAACCTGAGTGGAGTCCTGCGCGCGAAACGTGACACCAAACGACGACACGGCGCTCGAATCCGGGCGCCGTGTCGATTTCTCGCGATGTGCCGGAACTTACTGCCGGCGTCTTACGTATCATGCCGCGCTCGGCGCGGGCCGACTGCGGCCCGCGTTCCCTCGTGCCTCGCGCTACTCGCCCGCTGCCTGCGTGCGGAGCTCGGCTTGCTGGCCGCCTGAACGAAGAAGGGAGCGGCCCGGTCCTCCGGCGCCGCTCCCGCGATCCTTCCTGATCCCTTGTCCCTCGAGCTGCGTCAGTCCTTGTCCCTCGTGCCTCGCAGCCCTGGTGACTGGCGTACTCGTCCCTTGCACTACCGGCTGCGAAAGCCGCATCGGGCAAGAATCGCCATGAATCCCGGGTCGGCGCGGTAGGGGTCCCACTTCGGATCGACCGGCAGGTAGATGAGGTGCACGTCGCGCACGGCGTAGGCCCGCTCCAGCCAATCGATCGCCGACGCCCGCTCGTCGAGGCCGGCGTGGATGAGGGCCATCGCGTACGGCGGCACGTACTGCTCGCGGGAGCGAGCCTCGAGCGAAGAGAGCACGGCCCGCGCCTCTGTGGTCCGCCCTGCCTTTGCGAGCGTGTAGCCGTGCAGGGACACGGGCTTGCTGTTGTCGCCCGACAGGGCCATGGCGCGTGACGAGGCGAGGAGCGAGGCCTCAGTGAGCCCGAGCGCCTGCTGCGCCTGTGCCAGCATGTGGTAGCCAAACCAGAACCGGGGATTGAGCTCGATGGCTCGTTGCGCGTACGCGAGAGCCGCGCGATGGTCACGCGCCTGATAGGCGACCTGGGACGACAGGGCGACGGCGACCGGATCGAGGGGATCCAGCTCGCGCGCCCGCTGCAGTTGCGCGAGGCCCTCCGCGTGCCGCCCCATTTGCGACAGCAGGTGGCCGAGGGTCTGCCGCCCGAGCCCATAGCTCGGGTCGAGAGTCAGGGCGCGCCGGAACATGGCCTCGGCGGCGGGCCACTGCCAGTCGAGCAGCCAGTAGACGAAAGCCACCGCCGTCTGGGCCTCGGGCAAGTCGGAATCGGCGCTGATCGCACGCGTGGCTGCCTCGCTCGCCGGCGGCAGCATCTGGCGGGGGTCGGCGTCACTGTTGATGGTGCGACCGGTGTAGGCCACAGCCAGCCCCGCCCATGCCAGTGCGTATCCGGGATCGGCTGCCGTGGCCGCCTGGAATGCCGTCACCGCGTCGCGCATCGCCGCGGGCGTGCGGAGGTTGAAAGACGCGCGACCGCGAAGGAATTGAACGAAGGCCTCCTGGTTGCGACTGTGGAACTGGTCGAGTGCCAGGCTGCGCGCTGGCGACAGTGTCGCCCGGACCTGCTCAGCGATGTGGCGACTCAGTTCCTGCTGGACGCCGAGGGTGCTGTTGCGCTCGCGGTCCATCGAGTCGGACCAGACCTGGCGCTGGTCGGCCACCCGAATCAGCCGCCACGTGACACGCACGCTGCCGGCCTCGCTGCGCAACGATCCCTCGACGAGGTAGTCCGCGCCAAGTTCGCGCCCGATCTCGGAGACCGACTTGGGCGTGCCGCGGTAGATGAACATCGACGTGCGCCCGATCACCGACACGCGCGCCGGATCGACTCGCCCCAGCGAGACGATCGTGTCCTCGGTGAGTCCGTCCGCGA
Source organism: Luteitalea sp. TBR-22 (assembly GCF_016865485.1). Classification (NCBI taxonomy): domain Bacteria; kingdom Pseudomonadati; phylum Acidobacteriota; class Vicinamibacteria; order Vicinamibacterales; family Vicinamibacteraceae; genus Luteitalea; species Luteitalea sp. TBR-22. The sequence goes on from NZ_AP024452.1 coordinate 5,863,655, forward strand.
AGATGGCGACCGACGGGTCGGCGCCGATCGCCTCGAACGGCAGGACCGCGATCGTCAGCGGCCTGGCAGGCGGCCCGCTCGTCGGCCGCCAGGTCGACCAGCCGGCGATGCCGAGGATCGCAGCCGCTGCGATCACGACAGCCACTGCCATCGCGGGGCGACCCGACCGTGGACGACCAGGGCGCCGGGGTGGTGCGTCCGGTTCTTGCCCGGCGTGCGAACCGGATTCAGCCATGGCCTCGCTGGTGCTGACCAGAGGCGCGACTGCCGGTGTGATGGGCGTCGGCATGGCCGGCGCCGTTGGGTCGGTGGGCGGGTCGATGACCTCCACCGGGGCCACGAAGCGATAGCCCCGACCAGGCACCGTCTCGATGAACGTCGGGGCCTCGGGCGAGTCCCGCAAGGCCTGGCGAATCTTCCGGATCGCGGTGTGCACGCCGGTCTCGACGTCGACGAAGACGTCCTTGCCCCACAGGGCGTCGACGATCTCGTCGCGCCTGACGAGTTCTCCGCGTCGCTCCACCAGGAGGATCAGCAGGTCCATCGGCTGGCGTTCGAGACGCACAGTGCGACCGTCTCGCCGCAGTTCGAAGGCGCCGAGGTCCAGCACGACATCGCGGATACGAAGCGTCAGCCTCGGCACACGGGCGGACATGGTCTGGGTGGTCGCACAACGATGTCACAACCCAATGGGTGCCGCCAGTTGGCGGTACAGGAAAAGAACAGGCGTTATCCAGACGCGCTCCATGGCCAGCCGCGCGCGGCGCGCCCACAGTGGCGCTCGACGCTGCGGACGTTGGGTTCGCGGCCGACACGGCCCCTCAACCAGGAGACACTCGCATGACCTCAGGTATCTCGGTGACTCGCACGTTCGGCGTGGTAGTGCTGCTCGGCTTCGCCATGGCGGCGGCCGCGGCGGCCCAGCCCAGTGGTTCGGAAGGGCGCGGCGTGGAAGGCACCTGGTACGTGCAGGTGGTCCCGACCATCTGCGCGACGGGCGCGCCCATTCCGGGCGTGTCGCCGGTGCAGGCCCTCGTGACGTTCCACGCAGGAGGGTCGCTGAGTGAAACGGCGGGCGGCACGGGCTTCGCCCCCGGGCAGCGCAGTCCCGGACACGGCACGTGGCGGCACGACGCCGGACAGACCTTCACCCAGCGGTTCACCGCCCTGATCAACTTCACGACCGTGCCCGGCTTTCAGGAAGCCGGCTGGCAGGTGGTGACCCAGTCGGTCGAGCTGATCGACCGCGACACGCTGGCCTCATCGGGGCGCAACGCGTTCTACCGCACCGACGGGACGCTCTACCGGACCGGGTGCTCGACCGCCACGGGCAAGCGCTTCGAATAGGACCACGGACCCGGCCTGCGCCGACGCACGACAAAAAGGGAGCGGCCCGGTCCCCCGGCGCCGCTCCCTCGATCCTCCTGCTCCCTCGTCCCCTGGCCTGCTTGGGCCTTGTCCCTCGCAGCCCTGGTGACTGGCGTACTCGTCCCTCGCGCTACTCGCCCGCGACCTGCGTGCTCAGCTCTGCCTGCTCGCCGCCGAACTGCTGCAGCAGCGACATGAGGCCCGGGTACAGGAAGCCGACCTGGAACAGCACGAGGAACGGCAGCGTGCCGTAGATGCCGTTGGCCAGGGCGTAGAACACCGTGCCCGTGAAGTACAGGCCGAGCGCGACCTCGGCCAGCGGCTGCCACAGCATCAGCTGGTGGTACTTCTTGTGCACCCAGTCGTCGCCGGTGCGCTCGACGCCGTGCTTGGGCGTGCGGACGAACTCGCTCTGCTTGCCGAAGATCGCCTCGAGCACCGCCCGGGTGTTGTTGATCGACAGGCCGATGCCGACGGCCATCAGCAGCGGCAGGTACTTCAGGCGGGTCTTCCAGTCCTGCGGGTAGGCCTGCTTCTGGCAGAAGGCGTAGAAGTTGACCACCGAGAACGTCGCCGCGAAGAACAGCGGGATGTCGATCAGCAGCATCTCCGACCAGCCCATGTTGTAGCGGACGTACATGGACGGGAACATCAGCACGCAGAGCACCACCATCAACAGGTAGTTGAAGTTGGCGGTGAGGTGGAAGAAGGCCTCGGCCTTGACCCGGAACGGCAGGTCGGCGCTGAGGATCTGCGGCAGCAGCTTGAGGGCGGTCTGCACCGAGCCCTTGGCCCAGCGGAACTGCTGCGACTTGAAGCTGTTCATCTCCACCGGCAGCTCGGCCGGCGTGATGACGTCCTCCATGAACACGAAGCGCCAGCCCTTGAGCTGGGCGCGGTAGCTCAGGTCGAGGTCCTCGGTGAGCGTGTCGTGCTGCCAGCCGCCCGACTGCTCGATCGCATCGCGACGCCAGATCCCCGCCGTGCCGTTGAAGTTGAAGAAACACCCGGCGCGATTGCGGCTGCCGTGCTCGAGCACGAAGTGGCCGTCGAGCATGATCGACTGGATCTTCGTGAGCGTCGAGTAGTCGGCGTTGATGTGACCCCAGCGCGCCTGCACCATGCCGACCTGCGGGTCGCCGAACTGCGGCAGCGCCCGGCGCAGGAAGTCGGCCGGCGGCACGAAGTCGGCGTCGAAGATGGCGATGTAGCGGCCCTCGGCGACGTTCATGCCCGCCTCGAGCGCCCCGGCCTTGAAGCCGGTGCGGTCGGTGCGGTGCAGGTAGGTGATGTTGAAGCCCTGCTTCTGCCAGCGACGGACCGCGAGGGCCGCGACGTCCACGGTTTCGTCCGTGGAGTCGTCGAGGACCTGGATCTCCATCAGCTCCTTGGGGTAGTCCAGGCGGCACACCGCGTCCACGAGGCGGTCCACCACGTACATCTCGTTGAAGATGGGCAGCTGGATGGTGACGACCGGCAGCGGATCGAGTTGCGGCCGCGGCCCGGGCACGTGATCGGCGTAGCGCTTGTACCAGTACACCATCACGTACCGGTGCCAGCCGTAGAACGCCAGGATGCTCAGGACGAAGAAGTACGCCGCAAGGATGGCGAGTTCCGATAGGGTCATAGACGGCAGCTGTCTCTACGGTTCGTGCCCAGACACACGAAGACCACAGGGTACCCTGTCGGGCCGAACGTGGTCAAACCAATACATGGATCGGAGAAGGCCACGCCAGTGGTAGACTAGGAGGTTCGTCCGCGCACCTTCACGCGCAGGCGACCCCACTGCCATGCACGCCCCCACGCTCCGCGCGCTCGAGTTCGACCAGATCGCGGCCGTGGTGCGCTCGTATGCCGTGACGCCGCTCGGGGCGCAGCGCCTCGACAGACTGGTCCCATCGACCGATCCGGTGCGGGTGGCCGGCGCCCTCGATCTGACCGGCGAAGCGCTCCTGCTGCTCCAGGACCATCAGGCCCTCCCGCTCCGCGGTGGCGAAGCCGTGGCCGCCGCGCTCGACGGCCTGGCCCTGCAGGGACGTCCCCTGGAGCCCCTGCGACTGCTGGCGCTGGCCGACTTCTTCGATTCGGTCGATCGCACCGTCGCGCTCGTCGAGCGCGCCGCGACCCGCCTGCCCGCGCTGGCCGCCGTCGCTCGCCGCGCCGAGCGCTTCGCCGACGAGAATGCCCGCGTTCGCAAGGCGATCAGCCAGCACGGCGAGGTGGTCGACGAGGCCAGCCCCGCCCTGGCGGGCATCCGCGACAAGCTCCGACGGCAACGCCAACGCCTGCGCGGCACCCTCGAGTCGTACCTGCGCGGCCGCGACACGGTGAAGTACCTGCAGGAACAGGTGGTGACCGAGCGGAACGGCCGCTACGTGCTCGTCGTGCGCGCCGAGCATCGCGGCGCCATCCCCGGCCTGGTCCACGGCGCCTCGGCCAGCGGCGCCAGCCTCTACCTCGAGCCGCTCAGCACCGTCGAGGTGAACAACGACATCGTCGCCCTCGAGGAGCAGGAGGCCGAGGAAGTCCGCCGCATCCTGCTGGCCCTGACCGACGGCTATCGCGCCAGGGCTGCCGACCTGCAGCAGACGGTCGAGGCCGCCACGGAGCTGGACGTCATCCAGGCCCGCGCGCGCTGCTCGATGTCGTTCAACGGCGTCCGGCCGGCGCTCTCGCACGACGGCCGGCTCGAACTGCGCCACGCGCGGCACCCGCTCCTGATTCCTGCCGTCGCCCGCCGGTTGCCCGAGTCCGAGGGCCGCGTCGCTCGTGAGGTCGAACCCGTCGCCAGCGACCTGCTGGTCATCCCGCCAGCCCGGGCGCTGGTGGTCACCGGCCCCAACACCGGCGGCAAGACGGTCGCCCTCAAGACCGCGGGCCTGCTGGTGCTCATGGCGCAGGCCGGGCTCTTCGTGCCGGCCGAGGCCGGCTCGCGCCTGCCGGTCTTCCGCAGCGTGTTTGCCGACATCGGCGACGAGCAGTCGATCGCGGCCAACCTCAGCACCTTCTCGTGGCACATGACCAGCATCGTCGCCATGGACAAGGCGCTGACCCTGCCGGCGCTGGTCCTCCTCGACGAGGTGGGCAACGGCACCGACCCCATCGAGGGCGGCGCCCTCGGCGTGGCGATCATCGACCACTTCCGCAAGCGCGGCGCGGTGGTCGTCGCGACGACGCACTACGAGACGATCAAGACGTACGCGACCAGCACCGAGGGCGTGACGTGTGCGGCCTTCGGCTTCGAGCCGGGCACGTTCGCACCGACGTACCGCCTGATCTACGGGTCGCCGGGCGGCAGCCTCGCCTTCGAGATCGCCGCGCGCCTGGGCCTGCCCCGCCCTGTGCTCGACGCCGCGGCGGCGTGGCGCAGCGACACCGAGAAGCGCGTCTCGGAGCAGATGGCCAAGCTCGATCGGGAGCTGCAATCGCTCGATCACGAACGTCGGCTCACCGCGCAGGCGCGCCTGCAGGCCGAGACCGCCGAGCGGCAGCTGCGGCTGCGGGAGGAGCAGCTGCGCGAGCGCGAGGCGCAGTTCACGCGCAAGCTCGAACAGCGCCTCAACGAACAGCTCCGCGACGCCCGCGCCGAGGTCGACCGCATCGTCACGGATCTGCGGCAGCAGGCCGCCGCGCTCGAGAAGAAGCAGCAGAAGCAGATTGCCGCCCTGCCGACCGGCGTGGTGGGCGACCTGCGCGTGTCGGCTCGTGGCGCGCTGGACGCCGTTGCCGACCGCGTGCGCGAGGGCGGCGCCGTGGCCCCGTCCGCCCCGGTCATGCCCCCGCCGCCGGAGGCCACCGGGCCGCTGGGCGTGGGGGACCGGGTCGAGGTGGGTTCGTTGCGTCTGCAGGGCGTGGTCCGGGCGCTGTCGGGCAAGGACGCCGACGTCGACGTCAACGGCAAGCGCATGCGCGTCAGGACCACCGAACTGCGCAAGATCGGGGGAGCCGGGACGCAGGCGGCGCCGGCGGTGCGGGTGACGCTGGCCGAGCGCAGTGGGTCGGTCGGCAGCGGCGGCGACCTGAACGTCATCGGGTGCACGGTCGACGAGGCCATCGACCGCGCCGACAAGTTCCTCGACCAGGCCGCGATGCAGGAACTGCGGACGGTGCGAGTGATTCATGGCCACGGCACGGGGAAGCTCCGGCAGGCGCTCAGCGGGTACCTCAACACGCACCCGCTGGTGCTGCGTGCGGCGCCGGCGCCCAACGACATGGGCGGCAGCGCCGTGACGCTCGTGGAGTTGAGGGAGTAGGGGGCCGGTGCGCTATCCGCGCGAGCTCATCGACCAGATCCGGCACGCGGCGGACATCGTGCAGGTGGTGCAGGAGTACGTCCCGCTGAAGCGGGCGGGCGCCACTTACAAGGGCTTGTGCCCGTTTCACGGGGAGCGGACGCCGTCATTCACGGTGAACCGCGACAAGGGGTTCTTCCACTGCTTCGGCTGTGGACAGGGCGGCGACGTCTTCAAGTTCGTGGAGCTCCAGGAGGGCGTGGGGTTCCAGGACGCGGTCAAGCGGGTGGCGAGCCGCTGCGGGATCACGCTGCCGGAGGCGCCCTCCTCACCTGAGGCGCACGCGGAGGAGGTCGAGCGCGAGGCGTTGCTGAAGGCCCACGAGCTGGCGCGGGCCTTCTATGCCGAGCAGTTGCAGGGAGCATCGGGCGCGGCGGCACGCGACCTGCTGAAGCGGCGGGATGTCCGGTCGGAGGCCGTGGAGACGTTTGGGATCGGGTACGCCCCCGCGTCACGGGACCTGCTGGTCCGTCATCTCCGGAAGCAGGGGTTCTCGCCGGCCCTGCTGGTGCGGGGCGGCCTGGCAGTGCAGCGCGACGACGGGTCGGTGGTGGATCGGTTCCGGCAACGCCTTTTGTTCCCTATCCATAGGGAGGGCGGGTCGGTCGTGGCGTTCGGCGGACGGGCGATGGCCGACGATCAGGTGCCCAAGTACCTGAACTCGCCGGAGACCCCGCTCTATACCAAGGGACGGGTGCTGTACGGCCTCCACCTGAGCAAGCACGCCATCAGGAAGGTTGGCAGCGTCGTAATGATGGAGGGGTACTTCGACGTCATCCAGGCGTGGCAGGGCGGGGTGACGCACGTGGTGGCCTCGAGCGGGACGGCCCTCACCCAGGCGCAGGCGCAGACGTTGCGGCGGTTCGCGTCGAAGGTGGTGTTGAGTTTCGATGCCGACGGGGCCGGCCAGAACGCGGCGGCCAAGTCGGGGGATCTGCTGGTGGCCGAGGGCTTCCAGGTGAGCGTGGCCCTGCTGCCGGAGGGCGAGGATCCCGATACGTTCGTTCGGCGGTACGGCGGCGACGCCTACCGGCAGAAGGTCGAGGAGGCCCGGCCGTACCTGGACTTCGTGCTCGACCGGGCGGCGGCCCGCCACAACGTGAAGGATCCGACCGGCCGGGTCGCGTTCCTGAACGAGATGCTCGGCGTGGCCGCGCGCATCCCCGAGGCGATGGCCCGGGACCAGTTCGCGGATCGGCTCGCGCACCGCGCGCAGGTGGGCGAGGAGACGATTCGGCAGGAGATTCGCAAGGCAGCCGTGACCAGGCAGGAGACCCTGCCCGACACGGCCCGCCGTGCGTCGATGCCCGGGGTGACCCGGGCGGAACGCGAGCTGATCGTCGGCGTGATGACCACGCCGCGCGAGGCATTGCTCGCGATGGATGCGCTCGAGGAGGCAGACCTCGAGCCGTTGCGCACCGCGCGCCTGTTGCGCCTGGTGCTGACACTGGACGTGCCGGACCCGGAACAGTTGCCCGGGCAGGTGCTGGCAGGTCTCACAGAAGAGGAGCGCCGGTGGGTCACCGGGTTGACGATGAGCGCGGGCGTCGTGGCGACGCCCGAGTCGTGCGTACGGGAGATAAGCGCGATGCGGCTGGAGCGGGAGCGAGCCAGCGTGCAGCGGGAGATCGACCAGCTGCAGGAGGCCGGAGGCGCGGCGAACACGCAGCGAATCATGGCGCTGTGGCTGCAAAAAAAGGCGCTGCTGGAACGGATCGCGTCGCTGAGGGGATAATCGAGGATCGCCCGCCCTCTCCTCGCGCGGGCCGAGGAGGCCAAGCCGACGTGTCCATCGAAGACAAGTACGACGAAGTACGTCACCTGATCGCGATCGGGAAGGAGAAGGGCTATCTCCTGTACGACGAGGTCAGTGAGGTACTTCCTGCCGACATCACCTCGTCGGCCGAGGAACTCGAGGACCTGTTCAGCACCTTCGGCAACGCCGGCATCGAGGTGGTCGAGTCCGAGCAGAAGTACCGCGAGGACAAGATGCTCGACCGCCCGGACACGGGCGAGGAGCCGGAACTCGACCTCACGCCGGGGGCACTCGACAAGACCAACGACCCCGTCCGCATGTACCTGCGCGAGATGGGCACCGTGCCGCTGCTCACCCGCGAGGGCGAGGTGGAGATCGCCAAGCGCATCGAGCGCGGCAAGCTGGCGGTGATCAAGTCGATTTCGCGCACGCCGACCGTCGCCAAGAAGATCCTGGAGATGGGCGAGCAGCTGAAGGAAGGCAAGCGCACCATCCGCGAGATCGCCATCTTCACCGACGAAGAAGTCACCGAGGATCGCCTCGAGGAGCGGGCCCGCGAGGTCCTCAAGCAGATCGAGTCGGTCAAGAAGGCGATGCTGGCCTTCAAGGCCGCCGAACAGAAGTTCGTCGCGATCAAGAAGGGCAAGACGAAGGCGGAACTCGGCAAGTGGCGCAAGGCGCGCTGGTCGATGCTCCGCAAGCGCGTCGCGATCTCCAAGTGCATCCGCCGGATCGAGTTCACCGAGGCCGTCAAGCGCCGCCTGATCGAGGAGATCAAGGAGCAGGTCGAGGCGGTGCAGAAGGTGCAGCGCGAGGCCGACCACATCGAGCGGCAGGTCAACCCGACGGCCAAGGGCCGGAAGGTGAAGCTGAAGGAAGAGGAGAAGAAGAACCTCCTCAAGCGCCAGAAGGACCTGCGCGCCGCCGTGCAGCAGATGTCGGCCGACCTCGAGGAGACGCCGGAGCGGCTGCGCCACACGCTCGAGACGATCTACCGCGGCGAGGTGCAGGCCGAGCAGGCCAAGAAGGAACTGGTCGAGGCCAACCTGCGCCTCGTGGTGTCGATCGCCAAGAAGTACACCAACCGCGGGCTGCAGTTCCTCGACCTGATCCAGGAAGGCAACATCGGCCTGATGAAGGCCGTGGACAAGTTCGAGTACCGCCGCGGCTACAAGTTCTCGACCTACGCGACGTGGTGGATCCGGCAGGCCATCACCCGCGCGATCGCCGATCAGGCGCGCACCATCCGCATCCCGGTGCACATGATCGAGACGATCAACAAGCTGATCCGCACCTCGCGTGCCCTGGTGCAGGAACTCGGGCGCGAGCCGACCTCCGAGGAGATCGCGCAGCGGATGGACATCCCCGTCGCGAAGGTCCGCAAGGTCCTCAAGATCGCGCAGGAGCCCATCTCGCTCGAGACTCCGATCGGCGAGGAAGAGGACTCGCACCTCGGTGACTTCATCGAGGACCGCAACATCGTGTCGCCTGCCGAGGCCGTCATCAACCTGAACCTCAAGGAACAGACCGATGACGTGCTGAAGACGCTGACGCCACGCGAGGAGCGCGTGATCAAGATGCGCTTCGGCGTCGGCGACGGCAGCGAGCACACGCTCGAGGAGGTCGGCCAGAACTTCGCGGTCACCCGCGAGCGCATCCGGCAGATCGAGGCCAAGGCGCTGCGCAAGCTGCGCCACCCGTCGCGCAGCCGCAAGCTGAAGGCGTTCCTCGAGGGACGCTCCTGAGCACGCCGTGATGCGGCGATGCCGAATGCCGGAAGGCTGAAGGCATAGGGCGCCTCGCCGGAGGCGCCCTTTCTGCTTCTGTCGATCCGCTCGACGGTGCACAATGCTGGCGCCACCGACATGGATCCCGTCCTCCTCTTCTTCCTCTTCGGCCTGGCGGCGGGTCTGCTGCGCTCCGAGTTGCGCCTGCCGGCAGCCGCCTACGACCTGGTCAGCATGCTCCTGTTGCTGTCCATCGGGCTGAAGGGGGGCGTCGAGATCGCGCACCAGTCACTGGCGATGCTCGCGGGGCAGGCCTGCGTGGTGATTGCGATGGCCATGCTGTTGCCCATCATCGGGTTCCAGGTCCTGCGCACGCTCGGGAGGCTCGGGCGCGCCGACGCCGCCGCCATTGCCGCGCACTACGGCTCGGTGAGCGTCGGCACGTACGCCGTGGCCGTGGCGTACTTCACGCGTCGCCAGGTCGCCTTCGAGCCGCACATGTCGTTCCTGCTGGCGATCATGGAAGTGCCGGCCATCGTCGTCGGCATCCTGCTGGCCAGGGGGCTCGCCCGGACGCCGGCGCTGGGTACGCTGGCGCGCGAGGTGCTCCTCGGCAAGGGCATCGTGCTGCTCGCGGGCGGCCTGGCCATCGGCTGGGCGAGCGGCGCCGAGGCGCTCGCGCCGGTCACGCCGCTCTTCTTCGACCTGTTCAAGGGCTTCCTGGCGCTGTTCCTGCTGGAGATGGGCCTGGTGACGTCGACCCAGATCGGCGCCCTCCGCCAGCACGGTCCGTTCCTGCTGGTGTTCGCCATCGCGATGCCCCTCTTCTCGTCGGTGGTCGGCACGGCAGTCGGGCTCGCGCTCGGCCTGTCGCTCGGCGGCACGGCCATGCTGGCCACCCTGGCCGCGAGCGCGTCCTACATCGCCGTACCGGCGGCCATGCGCGTCGCCGTACCGGAGGCCAACCCCACGCTGTCGCTCGCCGCGTCGCTGGGCGTGACCTTCCCCTTCAACATCCTCATCGGCATCCGCCTCTATCACGCGCTGGCGATCAAGGCGACGTCGCTGGCGGCGCTGGCCCGGCCATGACCCACTCCAGGCGCACCCTGCTGACGATCGTGACGGAAGCGGCGCTGGAGGCCGCGCTCGCCGAGGACGTGGAGCGCCTCGGCGCCCACGGGTACACGGTCGCCGACGTGCGGGGCAAGGGCAGCCGTGGGTACCGCGGGGCCGGATGGGAGGAGAGCCGCAACATCCGCATGGAGGTCGTCTGCGACCGCGCCACCGCCGAGACGATCGCGGCGCACGTGCGGACGAGTTATTACGACAACTACGCGATGGTGCTGTTCATGACCGAGGTCGAGGTGCTGCGGCCGCAGAAGTTCTGAGGGGCAATCTGGCAGAATCGTCGGCATGCCGGCCCTGACGCGCTTTGCCGCCTCCACCTTCGCCCTGCTGCTGCTCCTCGCGATCCCGACCTTCGCTGCCGCGCAGGCGCCCGATGCGGCGGTCGTCGCGAAGGCCCGCGCGATCCACGAGCGGGTCATCACGCTCGACACGCACGTCGATATCAACCCGCGCAATTTCGTCGCGGGCCCCAGGGACTACTCCACCGCGCTCGACACGCAGGTGAACCTGCCGAAGATGGAGAAGGGCGGCCTCGACGCGGCGTTCTTCATCGTCTATGTCGGCCAGGGGCCCCTCACGCAGGCCGGGTACGACAAGGCCTACGCCGATGCGATCGCCAAGTTCGACGCCATCCACCGGCTCACCGAGGTGATCGCGCCCAAACGCATCGGGCTGGCGACGACATCTGCCGAGGTGCGGTCGATCGCCGCGTCTGGACGCAAGGTGGCGCTCATCGGGGTCGAGAACGCGTACTCGCTCGGTACCGACCTGTCGCGCATCGCCGACTTCCAGAAGCGCGGCGCGCGCTACATGTCGCTCGCGCACAACGGCCACAGCCAGTTCGCCGACTCCAACACCGGCGAACGCGAGGGCTGGAAGCACAACGGGCTCAGCGACCTCGGCAAGCAGGCGGTCGCCGAGCTCAATCGCGTCGGCATCATGATCGACCTGTCGCACCCCTCGAAGCAGGCCAACCTGCAGGCCATCGCGCTGTCGAAGGCGCCGGTGATCGCCTCCCACTCGGGGGCGCGCGCCCTCGCCGATCACTCGCGTAATCTCGACGATGAGCAGCTCGAGGCGATCCGGAAGAACGGCGGCGTGGTGCAGGCGGTGGCCTTCGACGGCTACGTGAAGATCAAGCCGGCCGACTCGCCCGAGCGCGCCGCCGCCGTCGCGGAGGCCCGCAAGGGGATGCCGGCCGGTGGCGTGAGTGCCTGGACCGACGAGCAGTTCGCGCAGTTCCGGGCGCGGATGGCCGAGGTGAACAGGAAGTTCCCGCAGCCGCGCGCGACGGTCGCCGACTTCGTCGACCACATCGACTACCTGGTGAAGAAGATCGGCATCGATCACGTCGGCATCTCGTCGGACTTCGACGGCGGCGGCGGCGTCGACGGCTGGAACGGCGCCGAGGAGACGTTCAACGTCACGCTGGAACTGGTGCGCCGCGGCTACACCGAGGAACAGATCGCGAAGCTGTGGAGCGGCAACCTGCTGCGCGTGATGGACGAGGTGCAGGCCGTGGCGACGAAGCTGCAGCAGGCCACCAAGTAGCGGCCGATCACCGAGCACCGACGCGCATGGCTGCCCGGACACCGCTGCCCGAGCACGTGGAGGCACACCGGGACCGGCAGTGGTGCCGCGAGGAGTCGCGCCGCGTCGGCACGCCGGGCGAGGCGGAGCGCTTCGTCGAGCGGGCGGGATTCGCTGCGTGCCTGACCGACGCGCGCCGCCCCGGGCCGTCCCTGTACGTCGCCGTCTGCGGCCGACGCGACGCGGTCCTCCCCCGCAACGTCCAGCACGACGCCGAGGCCTCCCTCGCCTGGCGCCTCAAGGACGAGGTCCTCCGCCGCGGACAGGCCTATTACGCGAAGCTCGGGCGAGGACGCGCGATGTTCGTGGCGCCGCGGCTCGTGCCCGCGTTCCACGCGCTGTGGGGCGTCAGGAAGGCCGACGAAACGCGCCTGCTCGGGGGCGACGCGCGCGCCGTGCTCCGCGTGTTGCGGGCCGAGTGGGAGATGGCCACGGCCGACCTGCGCGAGGAGTCGGGCGTGCGCGACGGCAAGCGCTTCGCCGCGGCGATGGACGCGCTGCAGGCGGCGATGCTCGTGGTGCCGAGCGAGGTGCTGTACGAGCCGCGGTTCACCTACATCTGGACGCTCGCGGTGGGGCGCTTCCCGGCGCTCGCCCGCAGCCGCATGTCGCGCGAGGCGGCGCTCCGCGAGGTGGCCCGGGCCTTCCTCGACGGCGCCGGCATGACCGTCCGCGGCGAACTCGCCCGCGTCGCCGGCCTGTCGCGGCAGGACGCCGGCCTCGGCAACCGCGCGCTGGTGGCCGACGGCACGGCCGTGATGCTGGGCACCGGCGTCTACGCCCTGCAGCGAATGGCGGACGCCGGGCACTGACGCGCGGCTAGCGCGGGCGGCCCGGTTGCATCGAGACGGCGACGCGGTTGCACGTGGCGCGAGCACCGGCGGCGTCGCTGAAGGTCACGCGACCTTGCGCCAGCGCATTCACGAACGCGCCAGTCAGCCTGATCTCGCCGTCAACGCTCGCGGCTCCACCCTCCCCGGCCGCGCCCGCACTGATGGCCAGCCCACTTGCGGCACGCGCGGCACCGTCGTCGGGCGCGCTGCCACGCAGCGAGCCCTCGACGGCGAAGAGCTCCGAGCTGAAGGAACGCGTCGCGACGCGCAAGCGCAGGACGAGGTCGGTGCCGGGACGGTCGCTCCTGAACACCCAATCCTCGCCGTCGCGCGACACGGTGCCTGCGATGGTGATCCGCTTGCCCGCCGGCGGCTGGCCCGGGGGACTGCAGCCGGGCAACTGCGGGTCGCCGCCGACCGCGTCCTCGCCCGACACTTCCAGGGTGTAAGCGCCTGGCTGCAGGCCGGTCTGGAGACCCGACGGCAGGGTGGGCAGGATCGCCGGCGACGAGCCGCCCGAGCAGGCTCCGCACGCCACGAGCGCGACCGCGCCGAGCAGGCCGACACGCCTCGCGGCCCGGCGCGCGCGCCGATGTGGGTTCACCTTGGCACCATGCTCCACATGATGACTGACGCGTGCTGATGAGGTCGGGTCCCTTGGCGTGGCTCGGGTGTCGCGTGAGGGCCGCAGGGAGGAACTGGCGTTTTCTGGCACAATCGCGGAGCCGCCGTCCGGTTCGCTCCGGGCACGTGGCGCACCGAGGGGGCCCATAGCTCAGCGGTCAGAGCCGCCGGCTCATAACCGGCCCGTCCCAGGTTCGAATCCTGGTGGGCCCACTTCTCCTCGCTTCGCTCGTCGAGTGGGCCCACCGGGCTTCAGGCCCTCCGGCTCCGGTCCTGCGGACCTCGCCTGCGGGCTCGAATCCTGGCCTTCACGCCCCTTCCCTCGTCGAGTGGGCCCACCGGGCTTCAGGCCCTCCGGCTCCGGTCCTGCGGACCTCGCCTGCGGGCTCGAATCCTGGCCTTCACGCCCCTTCCCTCGTCGAGGGGGCCCACCGGGCTTCAGGCCCTCCGGCTCCGGTCCTGTGGACCTCGCCTGCGGGCTCGAATCCTGGCCTTCACGCCCCTTCCCTCGTCGAGTGGGCCCACCGGGCTTCAGGCCCTCCGGCTCCGGTCCTGCGGACCTCGCCTGCGGGCTCGAATCCTGGCCTTCACGCCCCTTCCCTCGTCGAGTGGGCCCACCGGGCTTCAGGCCCTCCGGCTCCGGTCCTGCGGACCTCGCCTGCGGGCTCGAATCCTCGCACGTACGCCACGCTTCCCTCGTCGAGGGCGCTGCCGTCTGGCAGGTGGGACGGCCACGATTGGCAGACAGAAGATCGGAACCAAGCTGACTTCTGGCGTGGCGAGGGCCTCGAGGCGACCTCTCGATTCGCGCTAAGTGCGGCAGATGAAGGTGTTGTCGACATGCGCCGAACTGAGCCGTTCTCGGAACGCTGATTGCAGCCATCGTTGGATTCGTTGCAGATTCCTTACCGCTACGAAGGGGACGAGTGGCAGATGTCCGGTCATTCGATCACGCAGCGTCACGAAAACGACAAGGGAGCGAGATGAAATTTCAGGTTCTGGGACTGGTAGTCGTGGGGCTGCTGGCCGGGCAGTTCGCGGATTCAGCGTCAGCCGCCACGATCGTCGGCAATTGTGGTCCGGCCTCAGACACGGCGACGGGTATCGCCGAGCCCTTCGCCGAGTGTCAGCCGTTCGATTCCAGCCTCGGCACGCTGACCGGAATCACATTCTCGATGTCTGCGAGGTACTCCGGCTCTTTTGTCTTCTTGAACCTGGGCGGCGTACCGGGAACTCGGACCGCCGGGACGGGGGTCATCAACATACAGCTGTTCGACGACTACCGTCTGTACCTCGATGACTTCGATGAGATCGACATTCCTGAGACGACGCTGCAACCCGGCGAACGTTTGACCGTGCCGTACGACGCGACTGCGATGGCAAGCGGCTCCATCGCGCCGGTCGAGTTCAGCGAGTTCGTCGACTTTCCATTCGGCATCGGGGCCATGATTGGGGTGATGAGTCTGCCGTCGGACATCGGCGAGTGCAGTTTCATAGGTCAGCCCGAACTCTGCATCTTCACTCCAGATCCGGAGATCAGTGTGACGCTGTCCGGGGCCTTCACGTACACCTATGATCCTGTCGTCGTCCCCCCTGTCCCCGAACCCGGGATCCTTGCGCTGCTCGGGCTGGGCGTGACAGGCCTCCTGCGGCGCCGGAACCGCAGCGCGGCCTGAGCTCGTCACGCAAGCCCCAGGAGCCCGGCCATGCGCCGGGCTCTTTTCTCGCGGGTGGCGGCAACCATCAACGGTGACCTGACTGCCGTACCCGGGCACGCCGCCGGCACGTCCAATCGCATTCCCTACGCCGGCGCCTTCTCCTTCAGGGCGGCGATGCGGTTCTCGAGGCGACCGGGCGTGTGGCAGTTCCGGCACGTCAGGTTGGTCGTCGCCGCGATCGAGGGATTGGCCTTCCACTGTTGCGCGAGCGACGCGTACGGGGTGTCGGCCAGCAGCGTGAGCATCTTGTCGAGGTATCGTGCGGCGTCCTCGGTGCGCCCGGTGCGCTGCGCCGACTGCGTCACGCCCGACAGGACCTCTCCCCGGTGATGCACCGGGAGCTTTTCCATGTCGGCTTCCTGTTCCGTCCAGAGCCGCGAGTAGTTGTCGTAGGCCAGTTGCCAGGCAGCAGCCCGCTTGTCCTCCGGCAGCCGATCGGCAAACAGCGCCATCGTCCCCCCGGTGATGGCCTTGACGCCGCCGTTGCCGGACGTCGCCCTGCCGGCCTCCTCGAAGCCGGCGAGCGCTGCGGCGTAGTAGCGAGCGAACGCGTCAGGTTGCCCCGCCTCGTGCGCGAGCACGGCTCGATACACGGCTGCCCCCGACTTCCACGCGAGCAGGTTGGGCCGTTCCTCAGGTCGTTGCTTCAGCAGCACCTCGACGTTCCGCTCGGCCCGCTCGAGGCGCGGCATGTTGTCGCTCCGCCAGCCCGCGAACATGTCCTCGCGCACCAGCGTGTGCACCGACAGCCGCGTGTCGGAGAGCACGTCGTCGGGCGACTGTGCCGACGGGGCAGCGATGACTGCGACAGCGACGAGCACTCCGAAGAGCAATCGCATCGGCACCTCCTGTCCTTCGATGGTGGAGCCGGTATCATACGACTCCCGAGGAGACACGACCATGCCGAGATCGGCGGCGAGCCTGGCGCTCGCACTCACCCTGCTGTCGGCGACGGCCCTGCGCGCCCAGCAGAAGGACGTCTTCGATCGCGTCGAGCACGGCTACGCGGTCTCCGACGCGGGCGTGAAGATCCACTACGCGTCCCTGGGCAAGGGGCCGCTGGTCGTGATGATTCACGGCTTCCCGGACTTCTGGTACTCGTGGCGCCACCAGATGGCCGCTCTGTCGGCATCGTTCCAGGTCGTCGCGATCGACCAACGCGGCTACAACCTGAGCGACAAGCCGAAGGGCGTGGAGGCGTACGACATGCGCCTGCTGGTGGGCGACGTCGCGGCCGTGATCCGGCACCTCGGGCGCGACAAGGCGACCATCGTCGGGCACGACTGGGGAGGGATGGTGGCATGGCAGTTCGCGATGACGCAGCCGGCGATGACCGAGCGGCTGATCGTCCTGAACCTGCCGCATCCGCGCGGCCTCGTCCGCGAGTTGCAGACCAACCAGGAGCAGATCAGGAACAGCGAGTACGCCCGCACGTTCCAGCGCGGCACGCCTGCCGATCCCGCGGTCTTCTTCGGCCAGCCGATGACGCCGCAGACCCTCTCGGGATGGGTGAAGGACGTCGCCGCACGCAGGCGCTACGTCGAGGCATTCGAGCGGTCGGACTTCGACGCGATGCTCAACTACTACAAGGCCAACTACCCGAAGGCCTCGGGACCGGACCTGCCGCCGATGTCCGACCTCCCGAAGGTGAAGGCTCCCGTGTTGATGTTCCACGGCCTCGGCGATCGCGCGCTGCACGCCAACGGCCTCTCGGGCACGTGGGACTGGGTAGAGCAGGACCTGACGCTGGTCACGGTGCCCGGCGCGAGCCACTTCGTGCAGCAGGACGCCGCCGACCTGGTCACGTCGACGATGACGTGGTGGCTGGCGATGCGGAAGTGACGCCACGGCCAGCGGTGCCGCCGCGCACGCGCTCCGGCACTCGCGAGGGGCGCCGATGACGCGATCGATCGCGTGGGGCGTGGGGGCGGTGATGACGGTGCTGGCGCTCGCCGGCGTCGGCTGGCTGGTGTCGCGCGGCCAGGTGACGTTCGAGTCCCCGGAGCGCCAGGGGCCGCCCGCGCTGATCGAGAGCGGGCGCGGTGCGCAGTTGTGGCTCGCGACGCGGCAGGTGGAGACGCGGTCCTATCGGCTCCCGCGAAGCCGGACCTGGATCCTCGAGACCCGATACCACCTGCGAGTGCAGGCCCACGCGCCGGAGACGACACAGCGCACCTGGATCAAGGAACTGGCACTCGTCATCGAGCGCAGCAACGATCGACGCGTGGTGAACGCCGGCCCCGTCCGCCTGCTGGGACAGGAACGCGACGTGGTCTGGGTCTGGGCGCACGACCAGTTGCTGGCGCTGTCGGCCGATGACGCCAGCGTGCGGGCGGATCGCGCGCGCCTCGAGGCGGCCAATCCGTCGCTGACCGGCCTGTTTCCCACCAGCCTCGACGAGGTCGCGTGGTTCGGCGGGATGGTCGTCACGCTCGTCGACGGCCGTCGCGTACGCCTCACGCTGCCCGACTTCCGCGCCGAACCCTGGACGGTGCCGGCGGGCCAGGAGCGTGCCTTCGACCGCGCCGCGTCGATGAGCCACACGTATTGGGGCGGCGCGTACACGACCGCGGACTTCGGCGTGCGTCACACCGTCGCCGGCGGCCGCTGGGTGGGCCTGCTCAGCGAGCGTGAGGCGCGCGACGCCGAGGACGACGCCAATGGCGACAACTTCGCCGGCTCCGAGTGGATTGTCGACGAGGGGCGCCTGGCCCGTCGCGGCTTCTGGCTGGCCACGTCCCTCGGCCGCACGCCCGCACGTCGCGCCGCCCCCGAGCCGCGGCTCCAGCGCCTCGAGCGACTGCCCGGGACCGGCGACTACCTGCAGGGCCGCATGCTCAAGGGCCCGCGAGCCGCTGGCGAGCCCGAATGGCAATGGCGTGGCGTGAGCGCACGCCCCGCGCCGCGCGAGCCGCTTCGTTTCGCCGACCAGGGAGTGCTCGTGCTGTTCCGCACGCGCCTCGATGAGCAGGGGCAGTTGGGGATCGCCCGCACGACGGCCGACTACCACGAACGGTGGCGGGTCCTGCTGCCGATCGACGAACTCCAGAATCGCTGGCAGGTCGGTGACCGCCTGGTGCTCATGGGATCGGCGCCTGGCGCGGCAGGAAGCGGCGGCGCACGCCGTCGGGAGATCCTGCTGACGCTGCACGGCCATACTGGCGGGTGGTCAGGCTGGGACGTCGCCACGGAGCGCGCGGTTTCGCCCAATCCCTGAGTCGCCGGACGGCTGCCCCGTGGGCCGATCCCGCCGCCCGTCTGCCTGTCGCGATTTCGCGTTGCTGCTGAGTTGGCTCGACACCGGCGCCGTGCGATGCTCGGCTGGCCCATGCGCGTCACCGCGCCGCGCACCTCGATGCGGGTTGGCTGCGGTGTGCCGTGAGCGAACGAAAGGAGTGTTCCCATGCGCACCAGCGCCCGGATCGTCGTCTCGCTGACGCTGCTGTCGACCGTGCCGGCAACCCGGGCGGGCGCCCAGGCCGATGCCCAGCCGACCAGCGGCTCGCACAAGCACTATGAGGCGCCAGCGACCACGGCGGCGCAGCCAGGTCCGAACGGCGAGATCGCGCCGCGCCTGCAGAAGCTCGGCACGCACACCTTCCCGGTGAGCACCACGCGCCCGAGCGCACAGCGCTTCTTCGATCAGGGCCTGAGGCTGGCCTATGCGTTCAATCATGCGGAAGCCCGACGCGCGTTCCGTGAAGCCGCGCGCCTCGACCCGGGCCTCGCGATGGCCTACTGGGGCCAGGCGCTGGTGCTCGGCCCCAACATCAACGCGCTGATGGAGCCCAACGACGAGCCGCACGCCCTCGAACTCGTCAGGGAGGCCCAGGCACGCAAGGGTCGCGCGACGCCGCGTGAACGCGCGCTGATCGATGCCCTCGCGGCCCGCTACTCGGGGACGCCGGATCACCGCGTTGCCAACGACCGGGCGTACGCCGACGCGATGCGGCAGGTGCAGCGGCGCTTCCCTGCCGACCCCGACATCGCCATGCTGTATGTCGAGTCGATGATGGACCTGCGCCCGTGGGGCTACTGGATGCCCGATGGACGCCCGCACGAGGGCACCGCGGAGATCGTCGCGCTGACCGAGCGCGTGATGCGCGCGCACCCGAAGCATCCGGGCGCGTTGCACATGTACATCCACCTGATCGAGCCGACCGCCACGCCCGAGCGCGCCGAGCGCGCCGCCGACGTCCTGCTGACCCTGATGCCGGCCGCCGGCCACATGGTGCACATGGCCTCGCACATCTACCAGCGTGTGGGGCGCTACGCCGACGCGATGGAGAGCAACCGCCTCGCCATCGCCGCCGACGAGGACTACATCACGCAGTGTCGCGCCCAGGGGCTCTATCCCATGGGGTATTACCCCCACAACGTGCACTTCCTCTGGTTCGCGGCCGCGGCAGATGGCCAGAGTCGGGTGGCCATCGAGGCCGCCCGCAAGGTGGCCGCACGCATCGACGACGCGCAGTTGGCCGGGATGCCGATGCTGGCCGGCTTCCGAGTGGTCCCCTACTGGGCGCACCTCCGGTTCGGCCGCTGGGCGGACATGCTCGCCGAGCCCGCGCCGCCCGCGACCAACGCGTTCCTGCGCGGCGCATGGCACTACGGTCGCGGGCAGGCGCTCGTCGCGACCGGCCAGACCGACGCCGCGGAGCGCGAACTGCGCATGCTCGAGGCCCTGTTGCCGGACAAGGGCCTCGACCAGCCGCTGTTCTCGCCCAACACCGGGCGCACGATCCTGTCGATTGCGCCCGCGATGCTCGGTGGCGAGATTGCCGCCGCACGCGGCGACTACCCGACGGCCATCGCACGCCTCGAACACGCCGTCAGGCTCGAGGACGCGCTCGTGTACACCGAGCCTGCCGAGTGGCACTCGCCGCCGCGACTCGCGCTCGGCGCCGTGCTGCTCGAGGCCGGTCGCGCCAGCGAGGCCGAGACCGTCTACTGGGAGGACCTGAAGCGGAACCGCGACAGCGGCTGGGCGCTGTTCGGGCTGCACCAGGCCCTGCGCGCGCAAGGCAAGGACGATCAGGCCGCGATCGTGAAGGCGCGCTTCGACAAGGCGTGGGCACGCGCCGACCTCTCGCTGACGTCGTCGCGCGCCGGGCGCCCGGCGCGTGCGGCCGCCGCGACCGGCGCCCAGCCGTGACAGACGTCCGCGCCGTGCTCGCGTGAGCGTGTAGCCGTCGCGCTTGCGCGACGGTCAGTGATGAGTCTCTCGGATCGCGCGTCCGGCAAGCCGGACGCCTACGACCGTGGCGTCGCCGCGGCCGCGAACGTCCTCGCGTAGGTCATCCAGTCGTCCAGCGACACGTTGCCACCGCAGATGACCAGGACGACGTGGTCGTCCGGGCCGAAGCGGTGGCGCATCCGCCGTGCGGCGGCGAGGGTGCACGACGCGGCGAGCTCGGTGTTCAGCTTTGTTCGCTCGAGCAGGAACCGCGCCGCCTCGAAGGCCTCGCGGTCGCTCACGACCACGTGGCGTTCCGCGTGCCGCTGCATCACCGTGAGCGCATCCTCGGCCACGTACGGGGCACTGAGCGTGCGCGCGAGCGACGTCGGCGTGAACGGCACCACGCGGCCGGCCGCGAGCGCGGCGCCCATCGCGTGAGCGCCCTCGGTCTCGACGCCCCACACGCGAATCCCGGGCACCAGCGCCTCGAGCGCGACGGCGATGCCGGTGATCAGCCCGCCTCCGCCGATGCTGATCACCGCGTCGGTCACCTGCGGGACGGCTTCGTGGATCTCGAGGCCGATCGTGCCGACACCCGCCATCTGATGCGCGTCGTCGAAGGGGTGCAGCAACCGGGCGCCTGCGGCACGCAACGCCTCCGCGCGCGCGAAGACCTCGGGGAACGTCGGCGAGAGTTCCACCGTGGCCCCGTACGCCCGTGTGGCCTCGACCGATGCCCGTGGCGCCGTGTCGGGCATGCAGATCGTCGTCGGCGCGCCGAGGGTGCGACCGGCATCGGCAAGGGCCTGCGCGTAGTTGCCGCCGCTCACGCCCACCACGCCGCCGGCCCGCTCGTCCGGCGCCAGCGAGAGCAGCTGGTTGAAGGCGCCGCGAGGCTTGAACGATCCGGTCCGCTGGAAGAGCTCGCACTTCAGGTACACGTGCGTCCCGAGTTCGGTGCTGAGCGTGCGGCTGCGCTCGAGGGGAGTCCGTCGGACGTAGGGCGCGATGCGTGGGCGCGCGGCGAGGATGTCGTCGAGGGTGATCATGGCGCGGCGAACACGAACAGCATACCGGCCTTCGGGTCCTTCACTGACGTGCCCCTGACCGTCGCGCAGGCGCGACGGCTACGTCCGGACACCTGCCGTCCGCGTGTGCTGCGGGCAACCGGCATCTCGGCATGCGCACAATCGATAAGATTGAGGCCATGTCGCGTGAGGTGGTGCTCGGAATCGACGTGGGGACGTCGGGCGTACGCGTCGCCGCCGTGGACCGCGCGCTGCAGGCGCGGGCGATGGCCGCCGTGCCGATGCCGCCCCCCGCGCAGGCCGACGGGCGTTCCCGACAGGCTCCGGCGACGTGGTGGGCCGCGACGCGCGAGGCCCTGGCGCGCCTCGACCTGTCCGGCCTCGTCGTGCGCGCGATCGCCGTGGACGGCACGTCGGGCACCATCCTCCCCGTCGCCGCCGATGGCACGCCGCTGGACGATGCCTCGATGTACGACGAGCGGGCGCCGGGCGCCGCGGTCGAGGCCGTGGCCGCCGTGGCTCCCGACGACACGGCCGCGCGCAGCAGCGCGTCGCCTCTGGCGCGAGCCCTCGCGTGGGGCGACCGCCAGGCGCGGCTGCTGCACCAGGCCGACTGGATCGCGGCGCAGTTCACCGGTCGGCTCGGTCTCACCGACGAGAACAACGCGCTCAAGACCGGGTACGACCCCGTGCGCCGGGCCTGGCCCGACTGGATCGCAGGCACGGGCCTGGACATGACGCGGTTGCCGGCGGTCGTCCCTGCCGGCACAGCCGTCGGCCACGTCCGCGCCGACCTGGCGACGCAACTGGATTTTCCTGACGACGTGGTCATTGTCACCGGCACGACGGACGGCTGCGCCGCGTTCCTCGCCAGCGGTGCGTCGGTCGCCGGCGACGGCGTCACCTCGCTCGGCACCACGCTCACGCTGAAGCTCCTCTCCGACCGACCCGTGGTCGATGCGTCGCGGGGCGTGTACAGCCATCGCCTCGGCGATCGCTGGCTCGCCGGGGGAGCCTCCAACAGCGGCGGCGCCGTGCTGCTCGCACACTTCACCCGCGAGCGGCTCGTGGAGCTCTCTGCGCTGCTGGCGCCCGATCCGCCCACCGGCCTCGACTACTACCCTCTCTGCCGCCCCGGCGAGCGCTTCCCCATCAACGACGCGTCGCTGCCGCCGCGCCTGTCGCCACGACCGTCCGACGACGCGACGTTCCTGAAGGCGATGCTCGAGGGCATGGCGGCGATCGAGGCGCGAGGCTACGAGGCGCTGGCCTCGCTCGGCTCGACGCCGCTCCGGACGATGCGTACGGTGGGCGGCGGCGCGGGCAATGCCGCGTGGACGGGCATCAGGACACGGCACCTCGGCGTGCCCATGGTGGCGGTCGACAGCGAGCACGCCGCCGTCGGCGTCGCCAGGCTCGCCTGGCAGGGCATCGGCCATGCGTGTTGATCGCCTGTCGTCCATCGCGGCGCAGTTCGATGGCGTGTTGCTCGACCAGTTCGGCGTGTTGCACGACGGCCGCGCCCTGTACCCGGGCGCGCTCGAGGTGCTGGAGGGCCTGAAGGCCGCCGACACGCCCGTCGCCATCCTCACCAACTCGGGCAAGCGCACCGCCGCGAACCGCGAACGGCTGCTCGCGATGGGTATCCCGCGCGACACGTTCACCGACGTCGTCACGTCGGGCGAGTTGGCGTATCACGCGCTGATGGTCGGCTTCGAGACGACCGGCCGCGCCCCGTACGCCTTCATCGTCGGCACGCCTGGGGAGGACTACGGCTTCGACCTCGTGCCCACGGTCGACGATCCGCGCGAGGCCGACGTGCTGCTCTTCCTGGGTTCCGACGCGCCGCGCACCTCCCTCGACGCCTATCGCGCCCGTCTCGCCGGCGTCCGCGCGCCGGCGATCTGCTGCAATCCCGACCGCTGGCGCATCACGCGTGAGGGCCTGCAGCCCGGCGCAGGCGCGATCGCGGAACTGTACGAACAGATGGGCGGTCAGGTGACGTGGGTGGGCAAGCCCTATCCCGAGATCTACCTGAACGCCTGTTCGGAACTCGGCGGTGCCGCTCGCGTGCTGTGCATCGGCGACAGCGCGGAGCACGACGTCGCCGGTGGGCGCGCCGCGGGCCTGGCCACGATGCTGGTGATGACGGGGGTCTCGGCGGGCCTCGACGGCGAGCGCGTGGAGCCACGCCCCGATTACTGGATGGAACGACTGCGATGGTGAACCTGGATCAGTTGCGCACCCTTTCGGCGCGTGTCGGCGCCGACCCACTGCTGGTGCAGGCGGCCGGCGGCAACACCTCGCAGAAGGACGGCGACGTGCTGTGGATCAAGGCGTCGGGCACGTGGCTGCGCGACGCCGCCAGCCGCGACGTGTTCGTGCCGGTCGACCTCCCGGCCCTGCGAGACGCGCTGCGGCAGCGCGATCCGGCGGCCGACGCGTGCCAGCCGTTCGTGCGCGCCGACCTGAACACGTCCGGCCTGCGGCCCTCCATCGAGACCAGCGTGCACGCCCTCATGCCGCAGCGCGTCGTCGTCCACGTGCACTGCGTGAACACGATTGCCTGGGCGATCCGCGCCGACGCGGAAGCCGCGCTCGCGACGCGCCTCGACGGGTTCGACTGGGCCTTCGTGCCGTATGCGCGCCCGGGCCTGCCGCTTGCCGACGCGATCGCGCCGCGCCTGCGTCCGGGCGTCGACGTGCTGGTGCTCGGCAACCATGGACTGGTCGTGGCCGCCGACTCGGTGGGCGCCGCCGAGGCGCTGCTCGAACGGGTGGTCGGCACGCTGGAGCGTCCCGCGCGAGAGCTCACGCTGCCCGACGTCGACGCGCTCGAAGCGATGTGCGAAGGCACGCGCTACCGCCTGGCGGTCAGCGACGACACCCATGCGCTCGCGACCGACGAGCACGCGCTGGCGATGGGCGGCGCGCACGTCCTCTATCCCGACCATGTGGTGTTCCTGGGAGTGGGTGTCGCCACCGACCTGGCGAGCGACGCCACCCTCGTCGCCGTGCCCGGCGGCGGCGTCCTGGTGCGCGACGATGCGAAGCCCGCCGCGGAAGCGATGGGCCGGTGCCTTGCCGACGTCCTGCGCCGCGTCGAGCCCGGCACTGCGCTCAACCAGCTCGACGCCGCCCAGATCGATCAGCTGATCAACTGGGACGCCGAGAAGTACCGGCAGGGGTTGACGTCTGACGTCTGACGTCTGACGTCAAACGTCAGACGTCAAACGTTACTCACCCTTCGGCACCTTCGACAGATCGAAGCTTTCGGGGGCGACGTAGGGGGTGACCGGCGTCGCGTCGGCGCCACCCTTCGGGATGTCGCGGCCGAGCGCCCAGAGGATGCCGTTCACCACCAGGCGGCGCATCGACTCCTGCTCGAAGTCCGCCGGGTGGCCCAGCGTGGTGAAGAAGACGCGACCGCCCTTGTGCTCGCGCGTCCACGCGACGGGCTGGTGCGTCGGGTACTTGTTGTCGGGCTTGATGGCCTGCTGAGAGTTCAGGCTGTCGCCCTCGAGCAGGATCGTCGCCGGGCCGTTCAGCGGCTCCACGTGATAGAGCCACGAGCGCGCCGGGAACGGGCCGACGCCGCGCAGGATCGGGTGCTGCGCCTGTGCCGCGCTCACGGTGACGGCGGTCGTCGACTTGTTGCCGTGGTGCGTGATCCACTTCTGCCCGAACACGTCGCGCCCGAAGCCGTCGTTGAGCGCGGCGTGGGGGCTGCCCTCGGGATAGAGGAACGCGTGCGTGCTGGTGCGCAGGCCGACCACCGGCTTGCCCGCGTCCACGTACTTCATGATCCGCGCGAGCTGGTCGTCGGGCAGCGCCCGGAAGCGCGTGAACATCACCATGAGGTCGGCGCTCTCGAGCGCCTCGAGGCCCTCGATGTTGGCCTTGGTCTGCGGGATCGGCCTGGCGTAGGCGACCGAGGTCCGCAGGCCGTGCTTCTTCTCGAGGATCGCCGCGATCATCGGCATGGTGATCTCGGACCGGTACTCGTCGTCTCCGGTCACGAACACGACGTGCGGCGCCCGCCCCTGCGCCCGCAGCGCCACGCCGGCGCCCGCGGTGAGCAGCCCTGCGGCCACGCCAGCCACGCCGAGTGCCTGGAGCACCTGCCGGCGACCTGCCCGCCTCATCGTCGTCATCGACTGCCGCCTGATCATGGTCCTCACTGTGGTGACACCTGGGACGGCTCCCGCACCACCTGCACGATGCCGTTCATCGTGCGCCAGTGGCCCGGGAACGTGCACACGAAGGGGTAGTTGCCCGGCTGCGCCGGGGCGGTGAAGCGCGCCTGCAGCGTCTCGCCGGGCTGCAGGAGCCGGATGGCGAACAGCACTTCCGGCGTCTTCGGGATGAAGCTCTTGCCGAAGGCGTCCGGCGAGGACACCATCGCCTCGGCCGCCAGGCCCACCGTCTCGAGCGCCCCTTCCTTGGCGACCAGGAAGTTGTGCGGCATCTCGTCGCGGTTGACGAACTCGATGACGACTTCCTCGCCGGCGACGACGGTGATGCGCGACAGGTCGAACTTCATCTGCGCGGCCACGGCCTCGATCCGGATGATCCTGACCACGAGTTCGTCGAGCGCCCTGGTGAAGCGCTGCCGTTGGTCGGCCGGGAGCTTCAGGGCGAGTTCGTGACCGAAGCCCATCGCATCGAGGAACGCCTGCCCGGTGCGGTCGGCCGGCGGGATCGCGCGCACGTGGGCGAGCACGGTGTCGGCCAGGGGCGCCACCTCGCTGGCCGGCCACGCCGTCGCGGGGAGGCGGCGAATCGCGGCCATCGCGGCCTGCCGCTGCGTCGCGTCGCGCATGAAGGCCGACAGCACGCTCACGGCCTCCGCCTCCTGCCCCTTCAGTTGCGGCAGCACGGCGATGCCCGCCGCGTTGACCATCGTGGTCAGGTCGCCGCCGAGCGTCACCGTCTCTGGCGCCCTCGAGATGCGCAGTCCGTCGCGCATGAACACGACCTTGCGACTTGCGTCCAGCACCGCCACGTAGAGGCCCGATCGGGTGTCCTGGGCGGCGGGCCACAGCCTGACCTCGTCGAGCGGCAGGTCGGCGCCGAGGTCGACCTCCCACCACGGATCCTGCTCCGCGCTGGTGAACGCGTGCGTGCCGGTGAGCGGGTCCTTGCCGGCGCTCGCCGCCATGTCGACGCCGCCGTCGATGGCGCGGGGCGCGTGCCCGCCCGTCGCGCCGCCGGCAACCACGCTCGACTGGGTGGCCGTGCCCTTGCGCGCGACGTTCTCGCCGCGGCTCATGATCTCGACCTCGGTCACGCTGAGCACCTGCCCGCGCCCGGGACGGACCAGCCGCACGTAGCGACCGGTCACCGGCGCGGCGACCTGGCGCGGTGCGCCGGCGGTCGCCGCCGTGCGCAGCGCCGGCAACAGCAGGCCCTGCAGGCTGGTGAGGGCCGGGCCGGCCGGCAGCTTCGTGGCCCCACGCAACATGTCGATGCGCAGGCGCGGCGAGGCGGCAGCGAGTTCCCAAGAGGCTGCGGCACTGCCGTCGATCTGCATCAGGGCCAGGAACGCCCCTTCGCGCACGCTGTCGGTCCGGGCCTCGCGCGCCAGCCGCTCGACGGCCGACCGCTCGGGCGCAAGCTGCGCCGGAGAGAGCGTGCCGAGCACCTGCATGAGGTCGGCCGCGGCCGACCCGCTGCCGGGCTTGCCATCGAGGCGATCGACGGCCGCGATGATCTCGTGCAACAGCGTCGTGCCGTGCTGGGCCGCGAGCGCGTCGAGGGCCTCCCGTCGCGCGGTCGCCGCGATGCCGGGGCGGGCCAGCAGGGCCTCGTACACCGGCGTGCTCCGCTTGACCTGCACGAGGTCGGCCGGCGCCAGGCGGTCGAGCACGAAGGCGAGGCCGGGGGCGTTCCCCTCCGCGAACGTCCCGCCCGTGGTCAGCACCGGCTTCCACGCGGGCTCGAGGGTGGTGATCGTCGAGTCGAGGACGTAGTGCAGGTAGTAATCCATCGGGTGACGCAGCACCCGCAGCGCGATGCTCGCCGACTCGGCGGTCGGCACGAAGCTGAGGGCGCGCACCGCCTCGAGGCGCACGCGCGGCTCGGGATCGTCGACGGCGGCCGCCAGCAGCGCCAGGCCGTCGGGCACGCGATCGAACCAGTGCTGCAGCACGCGGACCGCCGCGGCACGCGCCCGGAACTCCTTCGCGCCGAGCAGTTGCTCGAGCAGCGGCAGGTTGACGCGATCGTGGTGCTCGTGCACCCACAGCGCCTCGAGCAGGTGGTGCTCGTACTCGGCGTCGTTGCGATCGAGTCCGGCGATCCACTGCTCCACGGCCGGGAACAGCTCCGCCGCATCGCGCTCGCGCAGTGCGAGTCGCGCCTGGTACCGGGTGCGGTCCTCGTAGGCCTTCAGCAGATCGAGTTGCTGGGTAATCGTCGCGCCCTCGATCTTCGGCGGCGTCAGGAGCGGGCGGCCCTTCGCCGTGATGCGCCACACCCGGCCGCGCGACTTGTCGCGCCGCGGGTCGCGAATGGAGTACTGCATGTGGCCGATCAGCGGGTTGAACCAGTCGATCACGTACAGCGCGCCGTCGGGCCCGAACTGCATGCCCACCGGGCGGAAGTTCGGGTCGGTGGACTGGAGCAGCGGCTCGACCTCGACGCCGACGAAGCCGGACCCCTCCTCGACGGTCCTGTACTGCTTGATCCCGAGGAACCCGATGACGTTGTTGTAGAGGAAGTTGCCCTGCGCCGACTCCGGGAAGTGGCGGCTCCTGACGAACTCGCTGCCACTGGTCGGACGCACGCGCGTCAGCGTCCACTCCTGCATCGGCTTCTGCTTCTGCGGGTAGTTGACGTGGCCCGAGAACGGGGTGCCCCAGTAGTTGTAGCCGTTGGAGGCGTCGGAGATGAAGTTCTGGCCCCACTTGTCGATGACGTGGCCCCACGGGTTGGCGAAGGGATACGACACGAACACGTCGAGCTTCTCGGTCCGCGGCTCGTAGCGCCACACCCCCGCGTACGCCATGCGGCGAGGACCGTAGGGCGTCTCGACCTGCGAGTGCAGGAACGTGCCCTCCTGGAAGTACAGCGCGCCGTCGGGTCCCCACTGCCACGCGTGAATCGAGTGGTGGCTGTCCTCGGTGCCGAACCCGTGCAGCAGGATGCGCCGCTCGTCGGCCTTGCCGTCCCCGTTGGTGTCCTTGAGGAACATCAGGTTCGGCTGCTGCGCGATGTACACGCCGCCGTCGCCGAGCGCGAACCCCGTCGGGATGTACAGCTGGTCGGCGAAGACGGTGCTCCGGTCGGCGCGACCATCGCGGTTGGTGTCCTCGAGCACGATCAGCTTGTCGTTCGGCTTCTCGTCGGGCAGCGCGTGCGGATAGGTGGGCGAGGTCAGCACCCACAACCGGCCGCGGGTGTCGAAGGTCATCTGCAGCGGCTTGGCGAGGTCCGGGAACTCGACCTCGGACGCAAACAGGTTCACCTGATAGCCGTCGGCGACCTTGATGCGCTCGAGGGCCACCTTCGGATCCTGCGACGCCAGGTCGAGCGCCGCGCCACGATTGGGCTCCTGCCGATCGGCGACCTGCGCGGGCGCCACCGACGCGCCCGCAAGCCACGCGAGCAGGCAGCCTGCAGCCTGCAGCACCAGGGCCCGCGGTTGCAGAAGCGAACCGACACACGGGACACGCATTCGTGCTCTCCCGATCGCGGTCACGGCTGTGCCCCCTGCTGATCGGGCGAGACGGCGGACCCGGTCGGGCGCGGCGGCGTCGCCGGCTTGATCGAGCGCGCCTGCTTCCAGATCCTCTTCTCCTGCTGGGCGATCAACTCGTCGAGCCGCTTCATCTCCGGCGGGAAGCTCACCGACCCGAAGGGATCGACGCGACGCCCGACGACGTACTCGGCGTTGAGTGGCCGGTAGCGGAGGAAGAACAGGCGGTTCTTCTCGTTGATCAGCGCGCGCAGGTCGGTGTAGCCCTTCGACGACGCCGGCAGCTGCTCCGGCGCGAGGCCGAGCGCCGTCAGCAGCGCGACGGCGAACACCTTGTCGCCCTCCTCGTTCAGGTGCATGCCGTTGATGGTCAGCGGCGCCCTGGCCTCGCCCATCGCCTTCAGCATCGGCGTGAACACGTCGGCGAACGGCACGCCCACCTTCGCCGCAACCCGTCGCATCGCGTCGGTGTAGCG
Source organism: Luteitalea sp. TBR-22 (assembly GCF_016865485.1). Classification (NCBI taxonomy): domain Bacteria; kingdom Pseudomonadati; phylum Acidobacteriota; class Vicinamibacteria; order Vicinamibacterales; family Vicinamibacteraceae; genus Luteitalea; species Luteitalea sp. TBR-22. The sequence goes on from NZ_AP024452.1 coordinate 5,893,073, forward strand.
CGCGAGTTCACGGTTGCGCCCGGCGACGTCCACGTGCACGAGCCGTTCGAGCTTCTCGTGCGCGATCGGCGACACGAGCGCCAGTCGCGGCGCCTCGACGCCGTTGTACTTCCTCGCGAGATGGCCGCGCAGGTAGTCCTCGAGGTCCTTCTCGAACTGCGGCAGGCCGGCCTCGCCCTCGAACGACTCGTTGGCGCCGAAGAACAGCAACACCACGTCGGCCTCGTACTGGGCCAGGTGCGTGGGCGTCTCTCCGAAGTTCAGCGGTCGGGGCTGGAGCGTGATCGTGTCGGCGCTCCGCCCCATGTTGCGCATCGACAGGTCGAGCTGGGGATACAGCGCGAGCAGCAGCGTCTCGAAGTTGTTGAAGTACTGCTGCCGGTCGGCCAGCGTGTTGCCGACGAGGACGATGCGGTCACCGGCGCGGAGTTCGAGTCGCGGGGTGGAGGCCGGCTGGGCGGCGAGCGGGGCCGCGGCCAGCAGCACGCAGGCCGCCAACCACCGCGCCCGGCGGACGGGCGTGATCGACATGATGGACATCCTGATCTGTGGCGACTGTAAGCCGCTTCGGGCCCGGGCGGCAAGGCGGCGGGAGTCGGGAGTGGGGAGTGGGGAGTTGGGAGTCGGGAGTGGGGAGGCGGGAGTCGGGAGTGGGGAGGCGGGAGGGACAGTCAGCGGGGCCGGGCGCCGGCCAGCAGGGCGGCGGCGTCCTCAGGGGCCTCGACCAGGGCGCGCATCACCTCGAGGGCGAAGCGCTTCAGGGGCTCGGCGTCCATGACCCAGCAGTCGGCCAGGCCGATGCGGCCGCCGGCGTTGCCCGTCCTGGCCAGATACGCGTCCGTGATGCGGCGGAAGAAGTCCTCCGGCCAGGCGGGATGAGCCGGCTCGGAGGTGTCGAACTCCTCGCAAGGCGTCCACACCCGCTGCCCGTCCACCAGCCGGGGCACTTCGTAGCGGACGACCCGCTTGCCGGGCACGTCGACGAGGTGCTCGGCGTGGTGGAGGAAGGTCACCTGATCGTGGTCGCTGCCGAGCAGCAGGATGCGGCCGCCGAGGGCCGCGAACCGGGCCAACGGCGAGTCGTCCCCGTACGCGTAGTTCCAGGCCTGTGGGGCGAAGAGCTGCGCCGCGTGGGGGCCACGGCAGACGAAGCGCACCACGTGGTCGTTGGCCACCGTGCCCGGCCAGGTGCGCAGCAGCTCGACCAGCGCGCCGTTGTCGCGCGCCGATCGGGCCGTCGCCGGGTCGAAGGCCGGCAACGCCTCGAGCAATCGGGCCTCGACCTCGGGTGCGTGGTCGCCCCGCCCGACCTCGTCGTAGTACGCCGGACACGACGCGTACATGAAGAGCGATCCGTCGTCGCCCACGGCATCCTTCAACGCGAGGTGAATCTGGTCGGGGCCGCCGATGACCGGTCCCACCGCACGCACAGACGCATGGATCATCAGCAGGTCGCCCTCCCTGATGCCGAGGGCGCGCGCGTCAAGGACGAGATCGGATCGGGAGAACATTGTCGGCTTACGACTTACGGCTCAGGGGCTCAGGGGCTCAGGGCTCGGAAAGCATTCAGATCCGGGGCCGGTGGCTCTCGAGCCTTGCGTCGCTTGACGTCAAACGTCAAACGTCACTCGTCACTCGTCACTCCTCCGTCTTCCAGTGCATCTCGCCGAAGCGGATCGCCTCCGGATGCTGCCCGGCGATGTGCCTGACGATCTGCTGCGCGTGGAAGCGCCCGTTCTCGATGAACCAGCGGTTGGTCTTCAGGCCCCCGCACACGGTGCCGGCCACGAACAGGCCGGCCCGCGCCGTCTCGAACGTCGCCTCGTCGAAGATCGGCGTGCGGAACTCGTCGGCCGCGAACGTCACGCCGAGCGTCTCGAGGAACGCGAAGTCCGGACGGTAGCCGGTCATTGCCAGCACGAAGTCGTTGGGAATCTCCACGGCGCCCTCCGGCGTTCTCAGGAGGAGCGACTCCTCGCGGATCACCTCGATGGTCGACGAGAAGTACGCGCGGATGGTTCCCTCCTTGATGCGGTTCTCGAGGTCGGGCCTGATCCAGTACTTGACCGTCTCCGACAACGCCGGCGCCCGCACCACCATCGTCACCTCGGCGCCGTGGCGGTAGCAGTCGAGTGCCGCCTTGGCCGCCGAGTTGCGCGCACCGACGACGGCGACCCGCTGCTGCACGTAGGGGAACGGCTCGCGGTAGTAGTGGGTGACCTTGGGCAGGTCCTCGCCGGGCACGCCGAGCGGGTTGGGGATGTCGAAGAAGCCCGTGGCCAGGACGACGTGCCGGGCGTGATGGGTCGCGCGCGAGGTCTCGACGCGGAAATCGCCGCGCGTGCCCTTCAGCGCGGTCACCCGCTCGTACAACCGCACGTCGAGGCCTTCACGCGCCGCCACGCCCCGGTAGTACTCGAGCCCCTCCTCGCGCGTCGGCTTGTATCCCTGCACCGGGAACGGGTGGCCGCCGATCTCGATGAGGTCCGGCGTCGAGAAGAACTCCATCCGCGCCGGGTAGCCGACGATGGAGTTCACCAGGGCGCCCTTGTCGAGCACGCGCGCCCGCAGGCCGTGGCGCCGGGCCTCGATGGCGCACGCCAGCCCCACCGGGCCGGCGCCGACGACAAGCAGGTCGAGGATCGGTTCGGACGTCTCGCCGTTCTGCACGGCTCCATTGTCGCCGCTCCGGCCGCCCGGAGGGCCGTGAACCTCCCTCAGGCGGGCGGCACGTCGGCCGGCAGTCGCTCCCGCAGGCCCGGAAGGTCGAGCGCCCGGACCGCGGCGACCCAGTCCCTGAGGTGTTCCTCCCTGAGGACCCGTTGGCTGATGTCGAAGTGCTGCACGACGGCGCCACCGGTGGCCAGCGGCGAGACCACCATGCGGTACCACCGGCGCTGCTGCGGAGCGTGGCAGGGATACTCGAGGTCGAACGCCGGGAGCTGCCGACTCAGCACGCCCCGGATCCCGTCGGCCGCCGCGATCGCGATCGGATCGCCCGGCTGCGAGCGGCACGCCTCGAGGTAGTTCAGCCCGACGCCGCTGCCGACGACGGCGGGCGCCTGGTTGGCCGAGGCGAACTCGGCCCAGTGGCGGTTGGCCCGCAGGATGACGCCGTCGGGGCCGAGCACCGCGACGTTGCCGGGGATGGCGTCGATGATCGCCTGCAGTTGCCGCTCCCGGTCGCGCAGTTCGGAGACCTCCAGCATCACCACCACGAGGCCGCTGCGCTGCTGCATCTCGTCGAGGTACGGCAACACCCGCACGAGGACCTCGGAGCCGTCCGGCAGCGTGACGTCGATCGACTCGGGCACGCCGTGTCCGAGGACCCGCCTGGCCGGCGCGACCAGGTCGATGTCGTGCGCGGTCGGCACGACGTGGTCGATCGGCCGGCCGATGTCGTGCGGCAGCAGGTTGAGGATGCGGGTGGCGGCCGTCGTGTACTTGCGCAGCCGCAGCTCGTGGTCGAGGAAGACGACGCCGACGCCGCTGGTGCGGAGGAGGTTGTCGATGTCGTTGTTGAGGCCGGTCAGCTCGGCGATCTTGTTCTGGTACTCGGCGTTGACGGTGTGCAGTTCCTCGTTGACCGACTGCAGTTCCTCGTTGGTGCTCTGCAGTTCCTCGTTGGAGGCCAGCAGCTCCTCGTTGGTGGCCTGCAGTTCCTCGTTGGAGGTCTCGAGTTCCTCGATCGTCGCCTGCAGGTGCTCGCGCGAGTACTGGAGCTCCTGCTCGAGCACGGCGATGCGCGACTCGGCGCGGCTGTCGCTCTGGATGGCCTCCGACGGCAGGTCGGCGAGCGGGTTGGTGCCGCGCGAGAAGAACACGACGAAGCAGCGCCCGCGATCGGGGCCGAGATCGATCGGCCGCACCTGGATGCGGAGCGGCGTGGAGCCGTCGCCGGGGTCGACGTTCTCGTACGAGACGTCCATCCCGGTCTTGATCGTGCGCGCGAGCGCGGCGCGCAGGGTCGTGGCCAGCTGGCGCGGCAGCAACCGGGCGATCTCGAGGGTCGAGCGCCCCTGCGGCACCTGGAGCAAAGCGCCGGCGTCGCCGAACGTGTGCAGCAGGTTGAAGTCGGCGTCGAGCACGAGGCAGCGCAACTGCAGGACGTCGGCCAGTTCCTGGTAGACGCGCTCCAGCAGGCCGGGATCGTGCAGGCCGGCCCGGACGCGCGGCCGGCTGCCCTCGTCGGGCAGGGTGATGCGCCGCCCGGCGATCGGCATGACCTCGAGCAGCCGCTGCCGCGACGGGCTCAGCGAGCGGTACAGCCGCCAACGCGCGTCGACGGGCTCGAACAGGTGCGCCAGGCCACCGAGCGTCTCGCTCGGGCCGAGGAAGAGGATGCCCTGCGGCTGCAGTGCGTAGCCGAGCAGGGCGATTGCCCTCGGCTGCACGTCGGGCTGCAGGTAGATCAGCATGTTCCGGCACGACACCAGGTGCATGCGCGTCAGCGGCGGATCCCGCAGCAGGTTGTGGCGGGCGAAGATGACGTGCTCGCGCAGGGCCCGCGCGGCGCGGAAGCGATCGCCGTCGCGCAGGAAGAACCGCGACAGGCGCTCGGGCTCGAGGTCGGCGGCGATGCTTTCCGGATAGAGCCCGTTGGATGCGAACTCGACCGAGTCGGGATCGATGTCGGTGGCGAAGACCTTCACCAGGGGCGCCGGCCCCTGCTTGGGCAGTTGCTCCAGCAGCAGCATCGCGATGGAGTACGCCTCCTCGCCGGTGGAGCAGGCAGGAACCCACACGCGGAGCTCGCGCTCGCGGGCGGCCTGCCGCATCAGGTCCGGGATGACCCGGTCGCGCAGGACCGCGAAGGCTTCGGGGTCGCGCATGAAGCGCGTGACGCCGATCAGGAGATCGCGCTGCAGTTGCCGCAACTCGGTGGGCGAGTCCTCGAGGAGGGCGAGGTACTGGTCCCAGTCGAGGCCGCGCAGCAAGCCCATGCGCCGCTCCATGCGGCGCAGCATCGTCTGCGGCTTGTAGCCGGAGAAGTCGGCGCCGAGCCGCTCGCGGAGCAGCGTGAGCACGCGCTGGTACTGCGACTCGGGCGCGAGCCCGGTCCGCGGCTGCGGTGAGGCGCTCGTCGCCCTGGCGAGCAGCGCCGCGTACCGCTGGACGAGGGTGGGCAACTCGGCGACGTCGGCCACCTGGTCGGCCAGGCCCGTCGACACGGCCGACTGCGGCATGCCGTCGAACTGCGCCTCGTCGGGCGACTGCACCAGGACCAGGCCGTTGCTTTCCTTGATGGCCCGTGCCCCCCGCGTGCCGTCGCTGCCGGAGCCCGAGAGGATGACGCCGATGGCGTGTTCGCCAAGCGCGGCCGCGAGCGACTGGAAGCAGACGTCGATGGGCAGGTGCAGCGAGCCGGGGCTGAGCGTCGGCTCGTGGAGCCGCAGCCGGTTCCCCTCGAGCACCATGTCGGTCTTGGGGGGATTCAGGTAGATCGTGTCGGGCTCGAGCGCCATGCCGTCGGCGGCCCTGATCACCCGCAAGCGCGTATGACGGGCCAGCAACTCCGCCATGAGGCTCTTGTGGTCCGGCGAGAGGTGTTGCACCACCAGGAACGCCATACCGGTGGGGGGATGGACGTGGGCGAAGAACCGCTCGAGCGGCTCGAGGCCGCCGGCGCTCGCCCCGACGGCGCACACAGGCATGCGGTCCGTGGCGCCGGCGATGTCGGTCGAACGGAAATCAGTCGCGTCGTTCATCGAGGATCCGCCGTGCAGTCATCTGGAGTTGGGAGGGAGTCCAGGGCTTCTGGAGCAGGGGCGCGTCCGGCAGATCCGGACTGACGCCCTGCGACGGACGACTCGGGTAGCCCGAGGTGAGCAGCAGACGGGCACGCGGCGCCAGGCGGGCCACCGCCTCGACCACGGCCGCGCCGCCGCCGGTCGGCATCACCAGGTCGGACACGACCAGGTCGATGGCGTCGCCGTGCTCGGCCAGGATGGCCGCCGCACTGGCGCCGTCGGCGGCCGTGAGGACGCGGTAACCCGCCAGTTCGAGGGATCGCGCCGCGATCTCGCGGACGGCGGGCTCGTCCTCGACCACCAGCACCTGCTCGCGTCCCCCTGCGGCCACAGTCGACTTCGGCGCGCCTGCCGGCTCGGCGTCGGTGGCCCCGTCGACGAGCGGGAGCAGCACCACGACGCTCGTCCCCTCGCCGACGCGGCTTTCCACGTGCATGTGCCCACCATGTTGCTGGACCAGGCCGTAGACCATCGCCATGCCGAGCCCGCTGCCCTCCCCGACGCCCTTGGTGGTGAAGAACGGCTCGCCGATGCGCCTCAGGGTTTCGGCGTCCATGCCGCACCCGTTGTCCTCGAACGACAGCGCCGCGTACGCCCGCGATTGGGCGGCCTCGGGCAGCCACGCCACATCGGCGCCGGCCAGCGAGGCCACGCTGATGCGCACGACGCCGTCGCGTCTGCCGATGGCGTCGCGGGCGTTGGTGGTGAGGTTGAAGACGACCTGGTGGAGCGCCCCGAGGTCACCCATGACGGCCAGGTCGCCCTCGGCGAGGACCTCCACGCGGATGTTCTCGGGCACCAGCCGTCGGAGCACCTGATGCAGGTCGCGCACGAACCCGGAGATCGAGAGGCGCGCGGGCTGGAACCGCTGCTTGCGGCCGAATGCCAGCAGCTTCTTGACCAGTTCGGCGCCCCGCTCGGCCGACCACATCACCTTGCCGAGGTCCCGACGTGCCGCGTCCGCGAGCAGCCCGGGCAGCACCACGTCGGATCCTGACGGGGCCGCCAGCAGGTCCTCGAGGTGCGAGACGTTGCCGATCACGACGGTCAGCAGGTTGTTGAAGTCGTGGGCGATGCCGCTGGCCAGCTGCCCGACGGCCTCCATCTTCTGCGCGTGCCGCAACTGTTCCTCGACGAGGCGGGCCGCCGTCACGTCGCGCAGGACCGTCAGGTGGCGCCCCGGGAAGAACCCGGCCCGCGCCGAGAAGTCGATGTCCACGTGCGGTCGGCCCGGTCGCTCGATGCGCAGGGAGCCGTGCTGCTCGCCGCGGCGAAGCAGGTCGCGCCACACCGTGTCGAAGTCCGGGAACACCTCGCGCAGGTGCAGCCGCAGCACCTCCTCCTCGGGGCGCCCGAGCAGGGCGGAGGCCGCCTTGTTGGCCTCGACGCACCGCCCCTGGTCGTCGGCGATGAGGATGCCGTCGATCGCATGGTCGAACACGGCGCGGAAGTGGGCGGTGAGCTCGCGCTGTCGCTCGGCGGCCTCGTGGGCCTCGGTCACGTTGGTGTGCGTGACCAGCGTCCAGGGGGTCTCCTCGAGGGCGGACGCCATCAGGCGGTAATGCGCCACCCCATCGCGGTCCACGTGCGGATAGGTGTGTTCGAAGGCCAGGGCTCGACGGCTCAACACGTCGCGCAGGCCGGTGGCGACCTCGACGGCGGTGCGCCCCTCACGCGATTCGATCACGCTGCGGCAGGCGGCCAGGTACCGGCTGCCGACCCCATCATCGGCCAGCAGCGGCCCGCGCTGGCGGGCAGCGATGCGCCAGCGGACGTTGGCGGCCTGGATCACTCCGGCAGGGTCCAGGATGACGGCCTCCGCCGGCAGGGCGTCGAGCAGCGATTGCTGGGCGAGCAGGTCCGCGGGTGCCTCGGCCGGTGCCGGGGGCGCGTGGAGCCGCACGAGGCGCGCCGCCGTGCCATCCGGCAGCCGCACGGGCGTCTGGGTGACCGTGGCATGGCGCACCGGGCCGCGCGCCACGATCGCGACATGGTGCGTCCCCATGGGCACGCCGGCGAGGGCCTGCTCGAGCACCGCCGGTCGCGGGAACTCGGTCCGGGCCGCCGAGTTCAAGGCAAGGATCCGCCCATGCGCCGAAACCACTGCGTGAGGTTCCGGAACGTACTGCAGCAACCCGAGCAGATCGGTATCGTCCTTGTCGGCGACGTCCGTCGCATCGTGGGGGAGCATCACGCGTCGGCCTGTGGCAGACCGTGAACCCGCGCACGCCGCCACCCTCCGGCAGCATAATCGTCAGGCCATCAAAAAGGTAGAGCTTGCTCCTCGGAACCGGGCGCAGGATCGTGCCCGTGGGCTCGGCACCGGTACCCGCGTCCCGCTGGCGGTGATACCGTCCCTGTCGTGCATCCCAGCCTCGACCAGTTGCGCCGCCTCCAGGATCTCGAGCGGCAGGCCGCCGCGCTCCGCGCCGACATCGACATGGTGGACCAGCGTCGCCGCGACATCGAGGTGCCGGTCCTGGAAGCACGGGCCGCCCTCGAGGCGCTCACGCGCACCATCGACGACCGCCAGGCGCAGCGCCGCACCGGCGATCGCGACGTGGCCGCCATCCAGCAGCGGCTGACCAAGTACCGGCAGCAGTTGATGGCGGTGACCAACTCGCGCGAGTACGACGCCGCGCAGCACGAAATCGCCACCGCCGAGGCCGACCTGAAGGCGCGCGAGGACCAGACCATCGCGCTGCTGTTCGAGCTCGACGAGTTGACTCCGCAAGCCGAGCACGCCCGGCAGGTGCTGGCCAGCCGCGAGGACGCGTCGGGGGTGGCGCTGGCCAGCCTCGCCGACGAGACACAGCGGCACAAGCTCGAGCTGGCCAACATCGAGGGCAGCATCACCGCGCTCCGGCCCACCATCGACGCCGGAGCACTCGCCCTCTACGACCGCGTGTCGAAGCGTTATCCACGCGGCGCGGTCGGCGAACTGAGAGGCGACCTCTGCATCGCCTGCAACGTCAGGATCCGCCCCATGCTCGCATCGGCCGTCCGCAAGGGCGAGCAGATCATGCAGTGCGAGAACTGCACGCGCCTGCTGTACGCGGTCAAGCCGGCCGCCCCCCCGGCCCCGCCCGCCTGAACGGCTCACCCGTCGAGCGTCGGCGCCCGGCGTGCGGCGTGCGGCGTTCGAGACCCGCCGATGGGCGCCTGACGGCGCGCGGCGAGTCCGGTGTTCCGAGTGTGTAGCCTGATCCCATGCAGATCTTCGGTGAGCACGACGAGGCCACGCTGCGCCAGTTGCGGGACGTGGCCTCGCGCGCCGACCGCGTCGCCCTGATGGCCGACGGGCACGTCGGTTACGTCATGCCGATCGGTGGGGTGGCCGCCTACCGGAACAAGGTGTCGGTGGTCGGCGTCGGGTTCGACATCGCCTGTGGCAACGCCGCCATCCTGACCGACGCGTACCTCGACGACCTCGGCGCGACGGCCGCCGAGCGGCACGCGGCGCTGGCCACCCTGGCCGACGACATCGCGTCGACGGTGAGCTTCGGCCTCGGCCGGCGCAATCGCGCCGACGACGCCCCGACCGACGACGCGCTGTTCGAGGACGCGGCGTGGGAGGCGGTGCCCCGCGGCCAGCGGCAGGCACTGCGCGACAAGGCCCGCTCGCAGCTCGGCACGGTGGGCAGCGGCAACCACTACGTCGACGTCTTCGCCGACGAGGCCGACCGGCTCTGGGTCGGCGTGCACTTCGGCAGCCGGGGCTTCGGTCACACGATCGCGTCGGCGTTCCTGGCGCTGTCGCAGGGCGCCAGGTGGGGCGCGCGCGTCCCCGAGCGTGAGGTGCTGCTCGACGTCGACAGGTCCATCGGGGCCGACTACTGGGCGTTGATGACGCTCGCGGGGCGGTACGCGTACGCGGGGCGCGAATGGGTCGCCCGAAAGGTCGTCGGGCTGCTCGGCGCGCGGGAGCAGGACCTGGTGCACAACCACCACAACTTCGCCTGGCGGGAGCGGCACTGGGGCGACGACCTGATCGTGGTGCGCAAGGGCGCCACGCCGGCCTACCCGGGTCAGCGGGGCTTCGTCGGCGGGTCGATGGGAGACGACGCGGTGATCGTGGAAGGCGTGGACACCGCGCGCCACGTGGCGCCGGAGGTGCACGACCTGCAGCGCCGCGCGCTGTTCTCGACGGTGCACGGAGCCGGGCGGGTGATGTCGCGGACGCAAGCGGCCGGCAAGGTCGACAGGCGCACGGGACGTGTCCGCCTGCCCGGTGCCATCTCACCGCAGATGATGCGCGAATGGGTCGAGCGCAAGGGCGTCGTGCTGCGTGGCGGGGGCACCGACGAGAGCCCGCACGTGTACCGCCGCCTGCCCGATGTCCTCGCCCACCAGCGCGGCACCGTCCGCGTCCTCCATACCCTCCGCCCCCTCATCGTCGTGATGGCCGGCGCCCACGAGGTGGATCCATACAAGGACTGACCGGGCACCGGGCACCGGGCACCGGGCACCGGGGCACCGGCTACCGGGCACCGGGCACGGAGCGCCGGATGCCGGGCACCGGGTTCCGGGTACCGGGTACCGGGTACCGGAAAGCCGGGCCGGTGGCGTCGATTGCGGCATGCCCACTGCCGACCCACGGGCGAGCATCGGCTACGATCGTCGCGATGATCACGGCGTACACGGACGGGGGCGCGCGGGGCAATCCCGGGCCGGCAGGCTATGGAGTGCACATCCTCGATGAGGCGGGCGCGACGCTTGCCGAGCTCGTCGGGCCGCTGGGCCATGCAACCAACAACGTGGCCGAGTACTCGGGGCTGATCGCCGCGCTGACGTGGGCGGTCGAACACGGCCACGACCAGGTGCGCGTGAAGATGGACTCCGAGCTGGTCATCAAGCAGATGCGTGGCGAGTACAAGGTGAAGCACGCGCAGATGCAGGTGCTGCACGCCGAGGCGCGCGCGCTGATCGGCCGGCTCGGGCGGGTGACGTTCGAGCACGTGCGGCGGGAGCAGAACAAGGTGGCCGACGCGCTGTCCAACCGCGCGATGGACATGGTGGAGGGCAAGCCCGTCGCGGAGGAAGTGGCGCCACTGAAGAAGGCGCCGGCGCCCGAGGAGCCGCTCGCCCCGCGCGCGATCAGCATCCCGCGCCCCCCACGCCCCGCTCATGCGCGTCCCGCCGCGCCGCGATTCGACTTCGACGTGGAGTGAGCCCACCGCCGAACAGCGAACGGCGTTCGGCGTTCGGCGTTTACGAACGTCTCCGAATCGCCGCCACCATGCGCCCGGCCGCTGCCCCATCGACCCGATAGGAGTGCAGCACGTCGTGATGCGTCACCGTGCACAGCCCCGCAAGGTGCATGCGCTCGGGCGCGACGCCCGCCAGTGCGAGCTGGTCGCGGGTGATCGTCCAGAGGTCGAGCAGGTACTTGCCTGCGGTTGCTCCGGCACGCCACCAGGTGCCTCGCGCCACCTCGGCCGGCCAGGTGGCGGCGAAGGCATCAACCACGTCCTGACCGACCTCGTACGCGTCGGGCCCCACACACGGGCCGATCGCGACGACCAGATCGGCAGGAGCCGTCCCGAATCGCGCCCGCATGATCTCGACCATGCGGCCTGAGGCGCCGGCCACCGTGCCGCGCCAGCCGGCGTGCACGGCGGCCACGGCCCCACCGCGCGCGTCGGCGTAGAGCAGCGGCACACAGTCGGCGGTCCTGATCGCCAGGGCCACGTCATGGCGATCGGTGGCCAGCAGGTCGCCGGCCGGCCAGGTGCCGTCGCACGGCGCCACGCCATGGGTGTGCGCCTCCACCCCATGTACCTGCCGGAGTCTCCAGACGTCGTCGGTCGCCACGCCGATCCAGGAGGCCAGCAGCCCCCATCCCTCGCCCGCATCGGCGTGCGGCACGTCGAGGCCGCGCGCGCTGAACACGTGGCGGGCGTACGGACGGAGGGCAGCGCACTGCAGCGCCGTCCCCCATGGCGTGTCCACCCACTCGAAGGGCGGCATCGGCGCGGGGAGCATCACTCCATCATGCAACGCGGGTTGCCCCCGGCCAACTGCGGTCACCTGCGGCCACCGCCGCGATGTCCGCGCCAATGGCCAGAACTGGCGCGGCGTGGCGGCGTCGCCGGTAACCGCGGTTGTCACGACCTGCGCGGGAACGCCGAGCGCTGGCCGGGCGCGTCGCGCGACCGTCGCCACAAGTGACTGGTATTCATGAACTTACGCGAATGGGCCGGGAACGGGCGACGGTTGGCGCGGTTCGTGGAACGGGTGAGGGTGGACGGAGGACCCCGATCATGTGGCGCCATGTCGCCACTCCGGCCAGACGGCCGACGCCGGGTCTCCGTCCGCCAATCCGCCACCGGCCCTGGTGGCGCCATACGGAGGAGCGCACCATGACCATCAAGATCGTCGCCGCCAACGACCAGGCCAGCCCCGCCGGCAAGCTCGCCGAGGCCGAACTCCACTTCCCTGACGGGCCGCTCGTCGGCCTGAAGCTGATCGGCTTTGCCATCTGGGAGCGCCGGTCGCCCTCCGGCCGGCGGAACGTGACGTTCCCGGCGCGGACCTATTCGGTCAACGGCGAGCGACGCAGCTTCTCGCTGTTGCGGCCCATCGGCGATGTCGACTCGCAGGACCGCCTGCGCGAGGAGATCCTGGCCGCTTACACGCAGCATGAGTCGCAGAACGCGCTGGCGCGCTGATCGGGAGCGTCAGGGCCCGGTGATCCTCGTCGTACGCACGCGGCCTCCGGCCCGATATGGCTCGCGGTCCTCGTCGACCCACACGCGCGTCGCCACCGGTCGCCCGACCTCGGCCCTCGGCGGCCAGTCGAGCGCCGCCGGGCCCTGCTCGCCGAACCGCTGGCGCAGCATGGCCGGCTCGGCCTCGTCGAGCACGAACGCGATCGGTCGCCGTGCGGCGCGGGCCCAGTTCACGAGCGCGGCAAACGCATCGGGCGTGAGCAGGTCCGCGCGCACCACCGGGCGTTGCCCGTAGTAGGCAGCCGAGGCGCTGTGCTGCGTGGCGACGACGATCGCCGTCGCGGGCAACTGCGAGCGGACGAACTCGCCGGCGGCCTGGTAGCGGAACTCGCGCTGTCGCACGCTGAACACGGTCAGTCTCCGGGCCTGCACGAGGTTGGGCAGCACCACGACCAGCACGGCCACCGCGAAGACGGGGAATCGCCACCGCGGCGCGCGGCAGTCCTCGCGCGTGGCCAACAGTGCGCCCGCCCCGACAGGCAGGATGGCGAGCGGCACGAGGATGAAGCGCAGGTAGCTCCAGGAGTCGAACGGCGCGTACACGAGGTACAGCACCAGCGTGAGGAGGGCCATGGCGATCGGGGGACGAGCCTGCGGCTGACGCACGGCCTGCACGCTCCACCACGCGAGGCCGGCGACCAGGGCGAGTACGGTGGCTGCTCCGCACGACTCCAGGATCCACCCGGGATAGAGGCGGAGGTTCGACGCGACGTTGGAGAGCGCGAACAGCTCCGATGCACTGCCGTATCCCGACTGCGTCGGCGACCCGTAGAGTCGCCACTGCACGAGCGCGACGATGACCACGGCGGCGATGGTCGACGCGCCGATGGCCAGGGCGCGGGCGGCCGGCCGCCGGGGCGAGGAGGAGGTCCACGCCTGCCAGGCGACCGGCAGGGCGAGGGGCGCGAGGTTCGGCCGCACGAGGATGGTGACCAGCGTCGCGATGCTGGCGCCTGCCAGCGCCGCGCCTGACCGACGGCCGGCCAGCGCCAGCGCGACGATCCAGCCCGCGAGCGCCGGCACGTCCGACATCGGCTGCAGTGCCTGGTAGAGGAAGGTCGGCAAGGACGCGAGCGTGACCACCGCGAACGCCGCCCCTGCCGGCCCCACGCGGGGGCGCGCGAGGGCCCAGAGGCCGAGCAGGGCGGCGAGGGCGGCCGCCAGCGGCAGTCCGCGCACGGCCAGCGCCTCGCCGCCGGCCGCGAGGGCCAGCGCTTCGAGCCACGGCAGGCCCGGTGGGTAGGTGGGCACCGTGCCGGTGCCGTGGGGATCGGGCCGCGTGCCAAGCGTGCTCTGCGGCCACGCGCCCGGCAGGCCCGGCACCACGAGGGGCAGCGGTTGCCTGACCTGGCCGTGCAGCCAGCGGCGCGCCTGCAGCAGGTATCCGGCGGAGTCGGCGCCGCCGACGTTGGTGGCGCCCCTGACACCGAGGAGCGCGGCCATCAGCGCGCCGGCCAGCACGAGTGTCGCAGCGTACGGGACGACGCTGCGGGAGAGGTCGTCGAGCAGTCCGGCCAGGCTGCGTCGCAGGGCGATGGCCGCAATCAGGAGCAGGGCCGCCACCGCACTCGGGCGGGTGGGATCGGAGATGGAGAGACGGATGGCGGGCACCGACAACGGCCCCATGACCACGACGATCGCGGCGATGCACGCGGCACACCAGGCGAGCGAGGCCAGCAGGGTGGCCGCGGGACGGCGAGACTCCACGGCAGGGCGGTTCGTGTCAGGGCAACACGGGCAGGAGCCTGGCGTTCTCCTGCTGGCGCTTGGGGGGCAGCGTCCATTCGCCGCGCATCCCCTTGTCGAACTCGCTGCGGAAGAACGCGTCCTTCATGCCGGCATCGATGACGTCCCACGGCATGAACGCGTCACGGCTGCGGTCGCGGAAGATGTAGAAGGCCGCGTCGACGCCCGCTGCCTCCACGGCCTCGCGCCAGTTGCCGCCGTTGCGCTCCACGATGTCGATGACCGGCGCGACGCGCCGGTCGCCGAGCGACATCAGTGCCTGGTAGTACGAGTGCCGCTCCGACTTGACCGTGAAGTACACGTTGTCGAGGTCGGCCACCAGCTTCTTCAGCCGCTTGGCCTTCCTGTCGGTGATGGCGGGATCCTCCATCGGCAGCCACTGGTACGCCGTGCCCGGCTTGGGGATCAGCGGGTTCACGCTGGCGACGATCCGGCCGATGCGGCCGCGGCTGCGCTGCTGGTCGAGCATGATGCCGCGCAGTTGCGCGGTCAGGTCCCGCATCGCCACCAGGTCCTCGTCGGTCTCGGTGGGCAGGCCGATCATGAAGTACAGCTTGAGGTTCTCGACGCCGTTGGCAAACAGCAGCTGGGCCTTGTCGAGGATCTCCTCGTTGGTGAACGTCTTGTTGATCACCCGCCGCAGCCGGTCCGATCCGGCCTCCGGCGCGATGGTCACGCCGCGCTCGCCACTGTCGACCAGGCGACGCACGATGCGTTCGTTCAGGTCGTCGAGGCGCAGCGACGCCGGGCTGATCGAGTACCCCATCCCGGCCAGCCGCTCGAGAATCAGCTCGATGTCCGGGTGGTCGCACAGGGCGATCGACACCAGGCCGACGCGATTGGCGTAGGGCCGGGCTGCCTCGGCCAGCGCGAGGATACGGCCGGTGTCGAACGCGCGCACCGGCAGGTAGTTGTAGCCTGCCCAGCAGAACCGGCACAGGTTGGCGCAGCCGCGCACCACCTCGATGAGGAATCGCGATCCCAGTTCGGTGTCGGGCGTGAACACCTGCGTGTGGGGCGGATCGAGCAGGTCGGTGCCCTTGACGGCCGCCTTCCGCACCGGTGCCGCGCCGCCGCGTGCCGGATCGCCCACCATGCCGCGCAGGGTGCCGTCGGGCGCGTACTCGGGGGTCCACGCCGACGGGATGTAGAAGCCCCGCTCGTGGCCCAGCGACTCGAGCAGCGACGCGCGGCCGGTGGCCTCGCGGATCTTCTGCACGAGCGTCGGCACCAGCACCTCGCCCTCGCCGGCGGCGACGACGTCGGCAAACAGCGCGAGGGGCTCGGGGTTGACGAACGTGACCGCCCCGCCGAGCACCACCAGCGGGTCGCGCCCCTGCTGTCGTTCCGACGCGTAGATGGGCAGCCCCGCCAGCCGCAGCATCGTCAGCACGTTCGGGTAGTCCCATTCGAAGGAGACCGAGAACGCGAAGACGTCGAACTCCTTGACCGGGGTCTGCGACTCGATCGTCAGGAGCTTGAGGCCGGCGGCGCGCTGCTCCTGCAGTTCCTGCCGCGGCGGCAGGAACACCCGCTCGCAGACCACGTCGTCCATCTCGTTGAAGAGACGGTAGACGGTCTGGAAGCCGAGGTTCGACATCCCGATGCTGTAGGTGTTCGGGAAGGCGAGCGCGACGCGGAGGCGCTGCCCGTGCGGTTTCACGAGTGCGCCAGCTTCGCGGGCCAGAGTGGCCCGGGCACGATCGCGGAGGTCCTGCGCCTTCATGAGGGGATGCCGCCCGGCCGGGGAGCCCGACACGGGTCCGTGGGCACGGGGGGAACATCCCAATCTAGCACGCGGCCGCCGGCCGAGGCGGGTCGCGCTGACGAGTTCCGGCGCCCGGACGACGGGCCGGACGCCGGACGGACGAAAGTTCGACGGGGCCGGCGGACGGGGGTCGCCGGCCCTGACGGGCGCCCGGGTGGACGCCTTGGAGTGCTAGCTGTCGTGCCCGCGGTTCAGGAACGACGGCGTGAAGTCGACAGGCGCGGCGTCGTCGGTACCGGTGGCCAGGTGCCGATCGTCGTCGAGCAGCATCGGGGGCGGCGCCACCGGAGAGCGGCGCCCCGGGGTGAAGGCGATGCCCGAGGTGCCGGTGGCCGCCGGCGGGGTCCAGTTCCCGTGCGTCTGGTACTCCGCCAGGCCGACGGGGGTGCGGCTCGGGGTGTGCTGCGACGTGCCGGGCTTGTCGAAGCCGGTGGCGATCACCGTGATCTTGATGGTGCCGGCCATCGTCGGGTCGACCACGGCGCCGAAGATGATGTTGGCATCCTCGTGCGCGGCGTCCTGGATGATGGCCGAGGCTTCGGCGACCTCGGTCAGCGAGATGTCGGTGCCGCCGGTCACGTTGATGATCACGCCGCGGGCGCCCTTGACCGACGCGTCCTCGAGCAGCGGGCTGGAGATCGCGCGGTTGGCGGCCTGCATGGCGCGGTCCTCGCCCTCGGCGACGCCGGTGCCCATGATGGCCAGGCCCATGTGCGACATGATCGTCTTCACGTCGGCGAAGTCGAGGTTGATCAGGCCGGGCACGAGGATGAGGTCCGAGATGCCCTGGATGGCCTGCCGCAGGATGTCGTCGGCGGCCGCGAACGCTTCCGGCAGCGGCGTGCGGCGGTCGATCGTCGCGAGCAGGCGCTCGTTGGGGATGGTGATCACCGTGTCGACGCACTCGCGCAGGTCGGTCAGGCCGCGCTCGGCCTGCTCGGACCGGCGCTTGCCCTCGAACTTGAAGGGCTTGGTGACGACCGCGATCGTCAGCGCGCCGAGCTCGGTGGCGAGGCTGGCGATGACGGGCGCGGCCCCGGTGCCGGTGCCGCCGCCGAGGCCGGTCGTGACAAACACCATGTCGGCGCCGTCGAGCACCTCGATCAGGCGGTCGGTGTCCTCGAGCGCGGCGTTGCGGCCGACGTTGGGATCGGCGCCGGCGCCGAGGCCCTTGGTCAGCTTCCCGCCGATCTGGATCTTGGTCGACGCGGGGCTCTGCTGCAGTGCCTGCAGGTCGGTGTTGGCGACGATGAACTCCACGCCGCTGACGCCGGAGCGCACCATGCGGTTGACGGCGTTGCTGCCGCCGCCGCCCACGCCCACCACCTTGATCCGCGCGCCGGCGCGCACCTCCGTGTCGAGCGTCAGCCGCAGTGCCTGATCCTCGGCGCTGCCGGCGCCGCGTCGACGGCCAGTGCCGTCAAGTTCGTTGATGTACATGCGTTCTCCCCCGTCCCCGTTCCCGTTACCGACGTCTCAACGCCCGATGAAGAAATTGTTGAACAGCGAGCTGACGGCCTCGAGCAGCCGTCGGACGCCGATCGGCGACGAGGCTGGCGCGGTGGGCCGGTTGCGGCTCGCGTACATGACGGCGCCGACGGCCGTCGCATAGATCGGACTGCTGGCCTGATCGCCGAGCCCGGCGGCTCCGGCCGGCACGCCGCGGCGCACCGGCAGGTCGAAGATCTGCTCGGCGATCTCGGCCATGCCGTCGAGGGCCGCGCCGCCGCCGGTCAGCACGATGCCCGAGTGCAGCGAGTTGCTGCAGCCGGCCTTGTCGATTTCGTCCCACAGCATGTGGAACACCTGCTCGGCGCGCGGCTGCAGGATCTGCGACAGGATGCGGCGCGACATGACGCGCGGCCGACGGCCACCGACGCTGGCCACCTCCATCGTCTCGTCCTCGCCGACCATCGAGTTCAGCGCGCAGCCGCAGCGGCGCTTCAGCTTCTCGGCGTCCGGCACCGGCGTGCGGAGCCCGACGGCGATGTCGTTGGTGAAGTGGTCGCCGCCGATCGCGACGACGCCCGTGTGCCAGAGGCTGCCGCGCTCGAAGATCGCGAAGTCGGTGGTGCCGCCGCCGATGTCGACCACGGCGACGCCGAGCTCGCGCTCGTCGGGCGTGAGCACGGCCTCGGCGGCCGCGATCTGCTCGAGCACCGTGTCGACGACGTTGACGCCGGCGCGATTGACGCAGGCGATCAGGTTCTGCATCGACGCCGCGCCGCCGGTCACGATGTGGACGTTGACGTCGAGGCGCGAGCCGGTCATCCCGACGGGATCGGCGATGCCCTCCTCGTCGTCGACGGCGAAGTCCTGCGGCAGCACGTGCAGGATCTCGCGGCCGCTCGGCAGGGCGAAGGCCTTGGCGGCGTCGATGGCGCGCCGGACGTCCTCGCGCGTGATCTCGCGCGTCTTGCCCGAGACGGCGACGACGCCCCGGCTGTTGAAGCCCTTGATGTGCGCGCCCGAGAGCGTCAGGTAGGCCGAGTCGATCTCGATGCCGGCCGTGAGCTCGGCTTCCTCGACCGCCTTCTTGATCGACTCGACGGCCTCCTCGAGGTTCACCACCGCGCCGCGACGGATGCCGCGCGCGTCGGCGGTGCCGATGCCGATGATCTCCACCCCGCCGTCGTCGGTGACCTCGCCGACGATCGCGGCGACCTTGGTCGTCCCGACGTCGAGGCCGACCAGGTATCGTTCATTCCGAGGCACGGTGCCCTCCCACTGGTTGCCTCATGAGTTCAGTGCTGTTCATCAGCGTCCTCTGGCTCCGCCAGCGCTTCCGCCACGGTTTCCCCGTCGGGGACCTGTGGCATCGACGCGAAGGTCACGCCCGCCTTGCGCGGGCGGACGTACACGCGGTTGTCGAACCGCAAATCCACCGATTCCACCTGCTGGACCATGCGGGCGAGCCGCTCCTGCATGTCCAGGTAGCCCTGCACGCGCTCGGCGAACCGCTCGTGCCCGACCTGCAGCTGTGCGGCATCGCCCGAGAGCATGACGACGACGTTGCGCGGGTTGCGGACGTCGATCTGCGACACCCGCCCGAGCAGGCTGGCGTCGCGCAGCGACACGAGCACCGACGAGACCAGCGCCACGCGCGCCTCGTCGGGCGGGGTCTGGGGCGCCGCCGCCGGATCGATCAGGCCGTCGACGATCGGCAGGTCCAGCCGCCCGTAACGGGGCCCGAACTCGTCGACCACCGCGCCCTGCTCGTCGATCAACAGCAGCAGGTCGCCGGCCCGCGCCACCGCCATCGGCAGGCGCTCGGTGATGCGCACCTCGATGGTCGACGGCAGCGCCCGGCGCAGGCTCGCCTCGCGCACCCACGGCGAGGCCAGCAGCTTCTGGCGCCACGGCTCGAGGCTGGTCCTGACGATGTTGCGCCCCACCAGTCCGTCGAGCAGGCCCTGCACCTCGCCCTGCGACAGGCGCGACACGCCGATCACGTGCAGTCGCTGCACGGCGAACGCCTCGCTGCTGGTCATCACGTCCTGCACGTACCAGCCCGACCCGACCAGCGCGACGGCCAGCGTGGCGATGCGCGCGACGGTCCAGGCACGGGCGCGCCAGGCCTGCGCGCCGCGGGCGCCGCCGTCACGGGCACGCAGCAACCGCGGGTCGCGGGTCGCGGTCCCGGGCACCCGGCGGGTGCCGCGTACGGGCGTGCGCGGCGGCATCAGGCGCCTCCCCCGAGCGCGTCCAGCAGGCGCGGTCCGAGGCTGCCGACCGATCCGGCGCCCAGCGTCACCACCAGGTCGCCGGGCCGGGCCAGTGCCGCCACGGTGTCGGGCGCGACGTCCAGGCCGTCGATCAGCGTGACGGGCATGGCGTGGCGGGCCGTGATGCGCTCGGCGAGGGCGGCCGAGGAGATGCCCGGCAGCGGATCCTCGCTCGCGGCGTAGATCGGCAGCAGGCAGACCTGGTCGGCGCGCGCGAGCACGTCGGCGAACTCGTCCATCAGACCGGCGGTGCGCGTGTAGCGGTGCGGCTGGAACAGCAGCACCAGCCGTCGGCTCCAGGCCTCGCGGCACGCGGCGACTACGGCGGCGATCTCGGTCGGGTGATGACCGTAGTCGTCCACCACCAGGACGCCGGCGCGCTCGCCGACCACCTGCAGCCGCCGCTCGGCGCCACGGAACTCCGCCAGGCCGGCGACGATGCGGTCGAAGGGCACGTCGAGCTCGAGCCCGACGCCGACCGCCGCCAACGCGTTGCGGAGGTTGTGCCGGCCGGGCACGTGGATCGTCAGGCGCCCGAGGCACTCGTGCGCCTGGCCGGCGTCGCCGCGGGAGGGACGGCGCCACACGGTGCACGACGACTGCCCGTTGCCGCTCTCGATGTCGCGCGCCACCAGCGTCGCGTCCTGGTGGTCGGTGGCGTAGGTCACCACCGTGCGCGTCATGCGGGGGAGCAGGCCGGCCAGCACGGGATCGTCGGCGCACACGACCACCGCGCCGTCGAAGGGCACCTTGTTGGCGAACTCGACGAACGCGTCGAGCGCCCGCTCGAAGGTGCCGTAGTGATCGAGGTGCTCGCGATCGACGTTGGTGATCACGCTGATCACCGGCGAGAGCTTCAGGAACGAGCCGTCGCTCTCGTCGGCCTCGGCGACGATCACGTCGCCCTGCCCCAGGCGCGCGTTGCTGCCGAAGGCGCTGAGCCGGCCGCCGATGACCGCGGTCGGGTCGAGCCCGGCGCGCTCGAGCATGAGCGCCACCATCGACGTGGTCGTCGTCTTGCCGTGCGCGCCGCCGATGGCGATGCCGATGCGGCGCAGGCGCATCAGTTCGGCGAGCATCTCGGCCCGCGCGATGACCGGCACGCCGCGGCGCCGTGCCTCGACGATCTCGGGGTTGTCCTGCCGGGCCGCCGACGTGACGACCACCACGTGGGCGTCGCCGACGTGCGCGGCGTCGTGTCCCTCGTGCACTCGCACGCCCATCGACGCGAGCCGTCGCGTGATGTCGGTGGACCGCGCGTCCGATCCGCTGACCACGTACCCGAGGTTGACCAGCAGCTCGGCGATGCCGCTCATGCCGATGCCGCCGATCCCGACGAAGTGCACGTGCCTGGGGCCCGACATGTCAGCGCCCCTCCTGCATGAGCGACTCGGCCTTCGCCGCGATCACGTCGGCCGCGTCGGGCCGCGCCAGTCCGCGGGCCCGCGTCGCCATCGCCTGCCGCCGCTCGTCGTCGAGCAGCAGCCCGCGGATCTCCTGGGCGAGCCGTTCGCCGGTGAGCCCGACCTCGTCGAGCATCACGGCGGCGCCGGCTGCCTCGAGCGTCCGCGCGTTGGCCCGCTGGTGATCGTCGGTGGCCTGCGGGAACGGGATGAGGATCCCGACCCGCCCGGCCGCCGTGAGCTCGGCGAGCGTGGTGGCGCCGGCCCGGCACACCACGACGTCGGCGGCGGCCATCTGCTGTGGCATGTCGCTGATGAACGGCCGCACGTCGGCGGTCAGGCCGGCAGCCGCGTACCCGGCCTTCACCGCCTCGAGGTCGCGCTCTCCCGTCTGGTGCACGATGCTGCAACCCTGCTCCGCCAGTTCACGAACGTGCGCCGCTGCCGCCACCATCGCCTGATTGATCGCGTTTGCACCCTGGGAACCTCCGAAGACGAGCACCCTCCGTTCAACCGCCGTGGCCGGCCGCGGCCCGATCGCGAGGAACGCCTCGCGCACGGGGTTGCCGGACACGAACCCGTGGCCGTGGAAGAACCGCAGTGACGACTCGTAGGTGACGCCGGCGGCGTCCACCAGACGGGCCAGCCACCGGTTGGTGAGGCCCGGAGTCGCGTTCTGCTCGAGCAGGAGCGTCGGGATGCCGCGCGCCGCGGCGAGGGCCACCACGGGACCGGAGCTGTAGCCGCCGACGCCGATCACCAGATCCGGGCGACGCCGCGAGATGACCTGCCAGGCGTCCAGCGCGCTGAGCGGCAGCACGCCCACGCCGCGGGCGACGGCCCCGGCGCTCTTGCCCTTCAGGCCCGCGCTCCGGATCACGTCCAGGTCGAACCCCTCCTGCGGGACGATGCGTGCCTCGATGCCGCGCGCCGTGCCGACGAAGGTCACGACCGTGCGCGGGTCGCGCCGGCGCAGCGCATGCGCCACGGCGATGCCCGGGTACAGGTGTCCCCCGGTGCCGCCGCCGGCGATCACCACGTGGCGGGGCCGCGTGCCCGGGGTCTGCATCTGGGGCGCCTCAGGCATCGATCGAGGCGTGCTGGGACACGTTGAGCAGGATGCCGAGGCCGATCAGGTTGACCAGCATCGACGACCCGCCGGAACTGACGAACGGGAGCGGCAGGCCCTTGGTCGGCAGCAGCCCCAGCACCACGCTGATGTTGATCAGCCCCTGGACGGCCATCATCGTGGTGAGTCCCACGGCGAGGAACGTGCCGAAGCGGTCCTGGGCGTTGGCGGCGATGCGCAGGCCGCGCCAGCCGATGACGAGCAGCGCCAACAGGATGGCGAGCGAACCGACCATCCCCAGCTCCTCGCTGATGACCGCGTAGATGAAGTCGGTGTGCGGCTCGGGCAGGAAGCGGACCTTCTGCAGGCCCTCCATGAGGCCTCGCCCGGTATAGCCGCCCGTGCCGACGGCGATCAGCGACTGGATGATCTGGAAGCCGCTGCCGAGCGGGTCGGCCCACGGGTCGAGGAACGCCATGACGCGCGCGCGACGGAACGGCACCATCCAGACCAGCACGTACAGGGCGGGCGCGACGATCATCGCCACGCCGCCCATGTACTGGAGGCTGAGGCCGGCGGCAAACAGCATCGAGAACGCGATCAGCGCGATCGACACCGTGGTACCGAGGTCCGGCTGGTAGAGGATCAGCGCCGCCATGGTGGCCAGCACCGTGCCGACGGGCACGAGGACGCTGCGCACGTCGTTGATCCGCTCCATGCGCTCGCTGAGCAGGCGCGCCACGAAGAGGATGACCGCCAGCTTGGCGAACTCGGAGGGCTGGATGCCGACGCTGCCGAACCCGAGCCACCGGACCGCCCCCTTGACGTTGTGCCCGGCGCCGGCGAGCTTCAGCACGGCGAGCAGGAACAGCGCGGCGAACACGCCGCCCATGGCGGTGTTGATCACGGTGGGGTGCTGCCACGAGTGATAGGGCACCCGCATCACGATGACCATCAGGAACGCCCCGAGCGCCACCCACGTCGCCTGCCGGGCGATCAGCTGCATCGAGATCGACGTGGCGTCCATGGCCTTGCCCGCCAGCGCCGAATACACCATCACCACGCTCACGCACACGAGGAAGAAGGCGGCCCCGAAGAGCCACTTGTCCGACTTCAGCTTGCGAGCCATGACACCCTCCCCCTAAAGGCGCAGCACGCTGCGCCCGAAACGATGGGGTGCGGAACGAATGGTGAGCGGTCAGCAGTCATCAGCAGGCGTACGGGCCGGGACACAGACCTCGCAAGACGGGGCATCCTGCGTTCCCAGCGGCCAGCTCCCGACCGCGTCACGCCGGCTGATGACTGCTCACCACTCACCCGTTCCGCACCTCCTGGCCGCCGCGCGCCGCCGCGAGGCGGGCGACGATGGCCTTGAATGCGCGACCACGATCGGCGTAGTCGCGGAACATGTCGAAACTCGCGCAGGCCGGCGCCAGCAGCACCACGCCGCCCGACGCCCGCTGCGCCAGCGCCTGCGACACCGCGTCGTCGAGCGTCGACGCGCGGGTCACCGGCACCAGCGGCCCGAGGGCCTGCTCCACGAGCGGCGCCGCCTCGCCAATCGCCACGACGCTGCCCCCACGGGCCCGCAGGGGCGGGCCGAGGCGCGCGAAGTCGCCGCCCTTGTACACGCCACCGACGATCGCCGTCACCGGCACGTCGAACGCCTCGATCGCCATGGTGGCGGCCTCGACGTTGGTGGCCTTCGAGTCGTTGTAGAGCCGCGCGCCGTCGATGGTGGCCACGTACTCGAGCGCGTGCTCGAGGCCGGTGAACCCCTCGACGGCCCGTACCATGTCGTCGCCTGACACGCCGGCGAGATCGGCCATCGCGCAGGCCGCCATCACGTTGCCGAGCATGTGGCGCCCCGTGAGGCGCACCGCCGACACCGGCACCAGCGGCTCGGGGCTGCCGCGGACGCGGCGCCGCGCGATCACGTCGCCCTGCAGGCCGACGCCGTCCTCCTGCGACAGGTCGACGCCGAAGGCGACCAGACGCGCGCCGTGCCGCGCGGCGTGCGCGCGGATGCGCGCGTCGCTGGCCGGCACCACCGCCCAGTCCTCCGGCCCCTGGTTCTCGAACACCCGCGCCTTGGCCTGCTCGTAGGCCGCCTCGGTGCGATGCCGGTCAAGGTGGTCGGGCGAGAAGTTCAGCCACGCCGCGACGTGCGGGTGGTAGTGGACGATCGTCTCGAGCTGGAAGCTGCTCGTCTCGACGACGTGCCAGGTGTCGGGCGTCGAGGCGTCCACCTGCGCCGACAACGGCACGCCGATGTTGCCGCCGACGAGCACCTTCTGGCCCGAGGCCTCGATCATCCGGCCGACCAGCGTCGTCGTCGTGCTCTTGCCCTTGGAGCCGGTGATCGCGATCACCGGACCGGCGAGGAACGACGCCGCGAACTCGAGCTCGCCGATCACGGTCACCCCGCGGGCCCGCGCCGCCTCGAGGGGCGTCGCATCGGCCGGCACGCCGGGACTCACCACGACCAGCGCCGCGTCGACCGGCACGTCGGCGGGCATCGCGCCCAGCGCCAGCGACACGCCGAGCGCCTCGAGTTCGGCCCGCTCGGCAAGCGCGTCCTTGGCGTCGATCAGGGTGACGCGCCCGCCGCGCTGCACGACCAGGCGACTGGCCGCCAGGCCGCTGCGCCCGCCGCCCACCACCGCCACATGGCGCCCCGAGACGTCGTACGGCATCGTCGTCATCGGAGCTTGAGGGTGGTGAGGCTGAACAACGCGCAGACGATCGCGATGATCAGGAAACGGGTGATGACCTTCGGCTCGCTCCAGCCACTGAGCTCGAAGTGGTGGTGCAGCGGCGCCATCCGGAAGATGCGCTTGCCGCGCAGCTTGAACGAGCCGACCTGCAGGATGACCGACGCGGCCTCGAGCACGAACACGCCGCCGACGATGACCAGCAGCAGCTCCTGCTTGATGAGGATCGCCACCGTGCCGAGCGCGCCGCCCAGCGCCAGCGACCCTACGTCGCCCATGAAGATCTCGGCCGGGTACGAGTTGAACCAGAGGAAGCCCAGGCTGGCGCCGACCAGCGCGCCGCAGAACACCGTGAGCTCGGCGGCGGGCGCGAAGCGCACCAGCAACAGGTAGTCGGCGAGCACGCGGTGCCCGGTGACGTAGGCCAGCGCGGTGAACGTGGCCGCAGCGACCGCAAAACAGCTGATGGCGAGGCCGTCGAGGCCGTCGGTGAGGTTCACCGCGTTGGACGAGCCCACCAGGACCAGCACGGCAAACGGGATGTAGAGCAGCCCGAGGTCGGGGATCAGGTCCTTGAAGAACGGGAAGATCAGGCGCGTGTTGTACAGGCCCTTGTTGGCCAGCACGATCAACGTGATCCCGACCAGCAGCGCCACGACGAGCTGGCCGCCCGACTTGTAGCGGGGCAGCAGCCCGTGGTGGTTGCGGCGCGTGATCTTCAGGTAGTCGTCGGCGAACCCGATGCCGCCGAAGGCCAGCGTCGCGAGCACCGCGATCCAGATGTAGGCGTTGGTGAGGTCGGCCCACAGCAGCGTCGGGACGATCGACGCGGCCAGGATCAGCAGCCCGCCCATCGTCGGCGTGCCCGCCTTGGGCCGGTGGCTCTCGGGGCCCTCGTGGCGGATCACCTGGCCGATCTGGAACTCGCGCAGCTTGCGAATCAGCAGGCCGCCGAACGCCAGGCTGATCACCAGGGCCGTGATGCTGGCCGCCGCCGTGCGGAACGTGATGTACCGCGTGACGTTGAGGATCGAGAACGTCTCGTGGAACCGGAACAGGAGGTGGTACAGCATCAGCGACCGCCTCCCGCGAGGGCCTGGACCACGACTTCCATGCGGATGCCGCGTGACCCCTTCACCAGGACCGTGTCGCCCTCGCGCACGAGGGTGCGCGCGAGGTCGGCCGCAGCCGTGCTGTCGGCCACGTGGTGCACCACCGGCGCCCCGGCCGCGCGCGCGGCGTCGGCCAGCGCCCGCGCCGGCGCCCCGCCCACGGCAACGATGGCCGCGAGTCCGAGCTCGGCCGCCACCTGCCCGCAGGCCGCGTGGTAGCCCTCGGCGAAGTCGCCGAGTTCCAGCATCTCGCCGAGGACGGCGACGTGGCGGCCCGGCGTCGCCGCCAGCGTCCGGAGGGCCGTGGTCAGCGCGCTGGGGCTGGAGTTGTAGGCGTCGTCGATGACCACCCACCCGCCGGGCGCGCGCACGACCTCGCCGCGATGCGACGCCGGCGTGAGGTCGGCGATGCCGGCGACGATGTCGGCGGCCGGCAGGCCGGCGCCGAGCGCCACGGCCGCGCCAGCCGCGATGTTGGCCAGGTTGGCCGCGCCCATCAGCCGCGTCTCGATCGGATGGCGCTCGCCGCGCAGCGACAGCGTCGCCGCGCTGCCGTCGAAGCCGCGGGCCCGCACGTCGGTCACCGCCACGTCGGCGGGCACGTCGACGCCGAACGAGATCACCCGGCCCGGGAAGCCGGCCATGCGCGCCGACACCCGCGGGTCGCCGGCGTTGGCCACGAACACGTCCGACCCGCTGGCGCCCTCGAGGATCTCCTGCTTGGCGACCGCGATGTCCTCGACGCTGGTGAAGAAGCCGAGGTGCGCCTCGCCGACGTTGGTCCACACGCGGACTTGCGGCTCCGAGATCTCGACGAGGCGGCGGATCTCGCCGAAGCCGCTCATCCCGAGCTCCATCACCGCGAACTGCGGCGCGTCGTGGAGCTCGAAGAGCGACAGCGGCAGGCCGATGTGGTTGTTCAGGTTGCCGCGGTTGCGGAACGTGGTGAAGCGCCGCGACAGCAGCGTCGCCGTGATCTCCTTGGTGGTCGTCTTGCCGGCGCTGCCGGTGATCGCCACCACGGTGGAGCCGGCACGACGACGGATCACGCGCGCCGCGTCCTGCAGGCCGCGCAGCGTGTCGTCGACGACGATGGCCGGCACCGCGACGCCCTCGACCGCCGACGCGTCGCTCACCACCACGGCGGCTGCGCCCCTGGCAATTGCTTCCCCGACGAAGGCGTGGCCGTCGAAGCGCGGCCCCTTGATGGCGACGAACAGGTCGCCCGCCTTGACGGTCCGCGTGTCGATCGAGACGGTCGGCAGCGCCACGCCGGCGTCGCCGCGCAGCGCCCCGCCGAACGCCTGCGCCATCTCGCCCGTCGTCGGCGTGAAGGACTGCCCGCTCATCGCGCGCCCCCCCGCCGGCGGAGCGCCGCGCGCGCCACCTTGCCGTCCTCGAACGGCAGCACGCGATCGCCGATGGTCTGGGTGGACTCGTGTCCCTTGCCGGCGATCACCACCAGGTCGCCCGGCTTGGCCTCGAGGATGGCGCGCGTGATCGCCTCCTCCCGGTCGACGATCGCCCGCCAGGGCGTCGACTGCACCGCGGCC
Source organism: Luteitalea sp. TBR-22 (assembly GCF_016865485.1). Classification (NCBI taxonomy): domain Bacteria; kingdom Pseudomonadati; phylum Acidobacteriota; class Vicinamibacteria; order Vicinamibacterales; family Vicinamibacteraceae; genus Luteitalea; species Luteitalea sp. TBR-22. The sequence goes on from NZ_AP024452.1 coordinate 5,920,644, forward strand.
ACCGCCTGACCTGCATGGCGAGCCGGCCGCTCGGGCTGCACCAGCCCACGCTTGATGTCGTCGATGATCGCCGCCGGATCCTCGGACCGCGGGTTGTCGGACGTGAGGATCACCAGGTCGCTGAGCCGCGCGGCGACCGCGCCCATCAGCGGCCGCTTGGTCCGATCCCGATCGCCGCCGCAGCCGAAGACGGTGACGATGCGCTGCGGCGCGAGCGCGCGTGCCGTCTCGAGCAGGTTCTTGAGCGCGTCGTCGGTGTGCGCGTAGTCGACGATGACGCTGACCTCGTCCTGGGCCGACGACACCAGTTCGAAGCGGCCGGGCACCGACGGCATGTCGGCCAGGCCCCGCTCGATGTCGGCGACCGGCAGGCCGAGCCCGACGCAGGCCGCCACGACGCCGAGCGCGTTGTAGGCATTGGGACGGCCCGGCAGACGGGTGCGCAGGCGCAACTCGCCCGCCGGGGTGCGCAGGGTTGCCTCGATACCCCCGAGCGTCAGCGCCAGCGCGGTCGGCATCACGTCGGCCTCGCGCGCCAGCGCGAAGGTCACCGGGCGCCGCACTGTGCCGAGGAGCGACTCGCCACGCGGGTCGTCGAGGTTGATGGCGGCCGGCGCCTCGGGCGGCAGCATCTCGAACAGGCGGCGCTTGGCCCGGAAGTACGCCTCCATGTCGCCGTGGTAGTCGAGATGATCGCGGGTGAGGTTGGTGAAGATCGCCGCGCCGAACCGCGTGAAGGCGACGCGCTCGAGGTCGAGCGCGTGCGACGAGACCTCCATCGCGCACGCCCGGCAGCCGGCGTCCACCATCTCGCGCAGCAGGCCCTGCAGGTCGGGCGCCTCTGGCGTCGTGCGCGCCGACGGCCGCTCCTCGGCGCCGATGCGCGTGCCGGTCGTGCCGATGCGGCCGGACGTCCAGCCGGCCGCCGTGAAGACGCCCTCGAGCAGGTACGTCGACGTCGTCTTGCCGTTGGTGCCGGTGACGCCCACCAGCAGCAGGTGGTCGCTCGGGTGCCGGTGATAGGTGGCCGCGCACGCCGCGAGCGCGGTGCGGCCCCGCTCGGCGACGACCCACGGCACGTCCACGGGCGCAGGCGCCGCCCTGTCGGCCACGATCGCGATCGCACCGCGCGCGATCGCCTGCGCCGCGTACTCGGTGCCGTCGCGCTGCGTGCCACGCAACGCCACGAACAGGGCGCCAGGCGCGACGGCGCGCGAGTCGTACGCGATGCCGGTCACGACCTGCGCGGCCGAGGCGCCCAGATCGGGCACCTGCAGCGGCGTCAGCCGCACGACGTCGGCCAGCAACGCCTCGAGGGTCCACGGCGCCATCAGGGCTGGACCTCCGTCACCGGCTCCGGCTCGGCCGGGTAACGGGCGAGCTCGAGCAGGCACACGCCGCCCTCGCCGACGGGCGTGCCGGCCGGCGCGCTCTGGCGCACCACGAAGTCACCGGTGCCCCGCAGGCGCGGCTCCCAGCCCAGGTCGATCAGCGTCCGCACCGCCGCTCGCGCGCTCTGCCCTGCGAGGTCGGGCAGCACGGAGCGGCCGGTCATGGTCACGCGCGACGCGTCTCGACCGTCGACGCCGGCCGGCTGCAGGTGCGGTCCTTCCTGGCTGCGGGCGATGAGCAGCGGCGGCTGACGGTTGATGGTCGGCGGGATGGCCAGGTGGCGCAGCGTGGCGTCGGCGATCCGCTGGAAGACCGGCGCGGCGACCGCGCCGCCGTAGATGCTGCCCTTCTTCGGCGCGTCGATGACCACGATCATCGCGACTGCCGGGTTGCGCGACGGGAAGAAGCCGGCCGTCGACGCCATGTACTCCATCAGATACCCGCGCCCATCCGGCCCGAGCTTGCGCGCCGTCCCGGTCTTGGCCGCGAGGGTATAGCCCTCGATCCGCGCCGCCTTCGCGGTGCCCTGCTCGACGACCGCCTCCATCATCGCGGTCAGCCTCGCCGAGGTGCGGGGGCTGATGGCGCGCCGCACGACCTCGCGGGTCGTCGCCGTGCGCACGCCGCCCTCGATCGTCGCGCGGATGATGCGCGGCTTGAGCAGCTCGCCGCCGTTGGCCACGGCGCTCATCGCCGCCGCCATCTGCAGCGGGGTCACGGCCACGGTGTAGCCGATCGCGATGCGCGCCAGGTCGTGCTCGCGCACGTCCTGCGGCCGCTTGGTGATGCCGGCGCTCTCGGCCGGGAAGTCGCGCGTCGCGCGGGTCCCGAAGCCGAAGCGCTTGACGTACCGCATCATCCGCTCGGTGCCGAGGCGCTGGACCGCGACGCGGGCGGTGCCGCAGTTGCTGGACTTGGCGAAGACGGTCTCGAACGGCACGACGCCGACCTGGTGCACGTCGGTGATCGCCTTCGCGCTGCCGAACCGGCACGGCATCGTCGCGTCGACGATGTCGGTGGGCGAGATGACGCCTTCCTCGAGCGCGGCAGCCGCGGTGATCGTCTTGAAGGTGGAGCCGGGCTCGTAGATCGACTCGACGGCGCGATTGACGCGGTTGCGCCGGTCCACCTTGCTGGAGTCGTTCGGGTTGAAGTTCGGCTCGCTCACGAGCGCGAGGATCTCGCCCGTGTTCGGGTCCATCATCACCACGGTGCCGCCCTCGGCGCCGTGCGCCTCGACGGCGGCGCGCAGCTCGCGCTCCGCGATGAACTGCAACCGCGCGTCGATCGTCAGCTCGAGGCTCATGCCGGCGGTGGGCGCCTGCCGCACGACGGCCGAGAGCACGTTGTGCTGTGCGTCGTGCTGCACGATCAGCGTGCCGCCCGTCCCCGACACTGCCTTGTTGTGCACCAGCTCGAGGCCCCCGACGCCGTGGTTCTTCGCGTCGACGAAGCCGAGGAGCGAGGAGGCGAGCTCGCGGTTGGGGTAGTAGCGGCGGCTCTCCTTCATGAAGCCCACGCCATCGAGCTTGAGGGCCGCGATGCGCTGGGCCTCGGCCGGCGTGGCGCGACGACGGATGTACACGAAGGACTTCTTGCCCTCGAGGCGCTTCTCGATCGTCTCGCGCGTGTCGTCGCTGCAGGTCACCAGCTTTTCGCACACGGCCAGGGCGAGGCGCGCGGCCTGGCCGGCCTCGACCTCCGCCGTGTTGACCGTGAGGGTCCCGGTGCGACCACCCTTGCCGCGGTTGACCACCAGACCGGGCTCGCCCAGCGAGGCGATGCCGTCGGCTTCGGCCTCCGAGAGGGTGCCGAGCACGAGGGCCTTGTCGCGCCGGGCGTCGAGTCGCTGCGTCAGCGACGCGCGTTCCTCGGCGTCGCAGTCGTCGAGGGCCGCGCAGAGCTTCGCGGCGAGCGCCGCCGGGTCGTCGACGTCGCTCGGGACGGCGTAGATCATGTCGCCGTCGACGCTGTAGGCCAGGAGACGTCCGTAGCGGTCGAGGATGCGGCCGCGCCGCGGGTTCAGCTCGATCGTCTGGCTCTGCTGGCTTTCGGCCCGCGCGACCAGCGCCTTGTGCTGGTACACCTGCAGGTACGCGAGGCGGGCGACGATTGCCAGGGCCCAGAAGAGCATCAACGCGCCGGCGAACGCCAGGCGCGGACGCACGGTCAGGCGCCAGTCGATCTGCGCAGGCTGGCCCGCCTCCGCCTCGTCGGCGCGGACGGCGGCGCGCACCAGGCGCGGGTTGTTGAGGGCCGCGCTGGCCTCGGCGATGTCGCGGGAACGGAGGGTCACCGCTGGGCCACCACGGCGCTGGCCGGCGGCGGCGTCGCCACCACCCGCTCGATCACGGCGGACGTCTCGCGGGTCGGCGCCTTCATCTGCAGCTGGCGCGTCGCGATGGCCTCGATGCGGGACGGCCGCTCGAGGGAGACCTTCTCGAGGGTGAGGTGACGCTGCTTCTCGAGCAGCGTCGCGCGCTCGCGGGACAGGTCGACCAGTTGCCGCGAGAGCTGCCGCGCGTCGAGGTGCTGCCACGCCGCGAACAGGACCGCAGCCAGCACGCAGGCACCGCCGACCACCGTGCGGGCCAGGTCGCGCTGCCGCGCGTGGTCCACCTCGCGGACGATCGTGTGGTTCTGTACCTGCTTGCGGAGAACGAAGTCGTTGTCCACGTCAGGCCAGCCTTTCGGCGACGCGCAGCTTGGCGCTCCGGGCGCGCGGGTTGCGGGCGATTTCGTCCTCGGTGGCCTCGATCGGCCGCCGGGTGACGAGCGAGACGAGCGGGTCCGGCGCCTGCGCCAGTGCCCGGAACGTGTGCTTGACGATCCGGTCCTCGAGCGAGTGGAAGGCGATGATCGCCAGGCGCGCGCCCGCAGCCAGCCGGGCCACGGCCTGCCGGATGAAGACATCCAGCCCCTCGAGCTCGCGGTTGACCCAGATACGCAGGGCCTGGAAGGTCCGCGTCGCCGGATCGATCCGCTGCCAGCCCCTGGTCGGCACGGCGCGACGGACGATGGCCGCCAGCTGTCCCGTGGTCTCGAGGGGACCGAGCTCGCGGGCCCGGACGATGGCGCGGGCGATGCGGCGCGAGAAGCGCTCCTCGCCGTACTGGTAGATCACGTCGGCCAGCGCCGTTTCCTCGACCGTCTGGAGGAGCGTGGCCGCGGTGGGGCCGCTGTCGCGGTCCATCCGCATGTCCAGCGGCGCATCGGCCCGGAAGCTGAACCCGCGCTCCGCGTCGTCCAACTGCATGGACGAGACGCCGAGATCGGCCAGGATGCCGCCGTCGACGTGTGTCAGACCCCGGGCGTCGAGCACGTCCCCGAGTCTGCGATAGTCGGCGTGGACCATCTCGACGCGGTCGAGGCAGCCCTCGAGGGCGGCCGAGGCCAGGGGAAAGGCCGTGCGATCGCGATCGAAGGCGAGCACCCGCGAGGCGCCGGCGTCGAGCAGGGCGCGCGTATGCCCGCCCGCACCCAGGGTGCAGTCGACGAACAGGCCCCCGCGTGCGGGTGCCAGGTGCCTGATGACCTCCGCGACGAGTACCGGGGCGTGCATGACGCGGTCAGATCCCCAAGGCGGCGAGGTCGGCGAGGTGGGCGTCATTGAGCCCGTCGGACAGGACCCTGGACCTGATGCGGTCGCTGTTCCAGATGTCGAGGCAGGTCTGCATGCCCAGGACGTCGACATCGGCAGACGCCCCGGCGGCTTCGCGGAGGGGGGGAGGGAGGACCACTCGTCCCTGGGCGTCGAATTCGGCCATCTGGCCCCAGTAGGAAGTGGTCATTTCGAAGGATTTGCGGGCCGGATGGAGTTGTGGCAGCGACCGGAGCTTCTCCTCGATCGCTTCCCAGACCTTCAGGGGGTACAGGCGGACGAATTCCCCAGTGGGAGACAGGCTGGTCAGGTAGAGCTCCGGCCCGTACTCCTGCTCGATGTGCGCGCGGAACGCGCTGGGCACCTTGAGGCGCCCCTTGTCATCAATCCTTGTTGAAATGCGGCCGCGGAGCACCACAGCTCTCCACTTTCGTCCACTTTGGTCCACGGCGAGAATAGGCATCGCCGAAACGGGTGTCAACGGAAAGTTCTGAGCCCGAAGGACTTCGCCTTCGCTTCGCCAGAAGGCCGCATGTTAGGATGCTCGACGCTTGGCCCCGACGGTGCTTGTCTGCGAGGCGCAGGTGCCCTTCGTCCGCGGGGGGGCCGAGGCGCTGGTGCGTGAGCTGGTCACCCAGCTCGAGCGACACGGCTGCCTCGTCGAGCGCGTCAGCGTGCCGTTCAAGTGGTACCCGAAGCAGGAGTTGATGGCGCACGCGGCCGCCTGGCGGCTGTTGGACCTGAGCGAGAGCTGCGGCCGGCCCATCGACCTGGTCATCCCCACCAAGTTCCCCACCTACTGCGTCCGCCACCCCCACAAGGTGACCTGGCTGATGCACCAGTACCGCGCGGCCTACGACCTCTGCGGCACCGAGTACGCCGATTTCGACCACCGCGAAGAGGACACCGCGGTCCGGGAGCGTATTCGCGCCCTCGACCGGGAGATGCTGGGCGAATGCGCGGCGGTCTACACCATCTCGCGCACGACCTCTGACCGGCTCACCCGCTTCAACGGGGTGCCGTCGACGCCCCTGTACCACCCCTCACCGCTGGCCCCGAAGTTGCGCTCGGGCCCTTATGGCGACTATTTCCTTTCGGTCGGGCGCCTCGAGACCGTCAAGCGCGTCGACCTGGCCATCGAGGCCATGGCGCACGTGCCGCCGCCGATGCGGCTCCTGATCGCGGGGGAAGGCACGTTCCGTCACGGCCTGGAGACCCGAATCGAGCAGCTGGGCCTGCAGGATCGCGTCGCCCTCCTCGGGGCGGTTGACGAGAGGACGTTGATCGACCTGTATGCGGGGGCGCGGGGGGTGGTCTTCGCCCCGTTCGACGAGGATTACGGGTACGTGACGCTGGAAGCCTTCGAGGCGCGCAAGCCGGTGGTGACGGCCACCGACAGCGGTGGCGTCCTCGAGTTCGTCGATCACGGCGTCAACGGCCTCGTGTGCCCTCCGGAGGCGGCGTCGGTCGGCGCCTGCCTCGCCGAGCTTGCCCAACACCCCGGCCGGGCTGCTGCGCTCGGGGAGGCGGGGTACGATAGCACCCGCGCGATCTCCTGGGACGGAGTCGTCGCCGCGCTCACCGCCGGCCTGGCGCGACGCGAGGAACCGCCCGTCGCCTGACCACTCGTGGCCGCCCCGGACAGCGTCTCCATCCTCATCCCCGCCTTCAACGAGGGGCCCGTCGTCGGGGACGTGATCCGCGCGCTGCGCGCGGCCGCGCCCTGGCGCGAGGTCCTGCTCATCGACGATGGGTCGACCGACGGCACGGGGGCGGCCGCGGCGGAAGCCGGAGCGACGGTGCTTCGGCACCCGTACAACAAGGGCAACGGTGCCGCCGTGAAGACCGGCGTGCGGGCGGCCAGCGGCGAGTACGTGCTGGTAATCGATGGCGACGGCCAGCACAAGCCCGAGGACGCGCAGGCGATCGTCGGCTACCTGGGGGAGTACGACCTGGTGGTCGGCGCGCGGGCCATGCACACGCAGGCGACCGGCGTGCGGCGGGCAGGCAACTCGCTGCTGAACGCGTTTGCGGCGTACATGACCGGGCGCGAGATCCCCGACCTCACGTCGGGGTTCCGGGGGGCACGCCGCTCGGTGCTGCGCGAGTTCCTGCACCTGATCCCGAACGGCTTCTCGACGCCGACGACCACGACGCTGGCCTGCATCAAGGCCGGCTACAACGTCCGCTTCCACCCGATCGAGGCGCGGCAGCGGACGGGCACCTCCAAGATCCGGCTGGCGCGCGACGGCACGAAGTTCCTGTTGATCATCCTGAAGATCGTCACGATCTACAGTCCCATGCGGATCTTCCTGCCGGTCAGCGCCGGCGCCTTCCTGCTCGGCGTGCTCTACGGCGCGTGGACGGTGGCCGCCTCCGGACGCATCGCCAACGGGTCGGTCCTGCTGTTGATGTTCTCGGTGCTGGTGTTCCTGGTCGGACTGGTCTCCGAACAGATCTCGGCGCTCCGCTTCGAGGGGCGCGGATGAGCACGTTGCCTCGCGTGCTCGTCGTCACGCCGACCTACAACGAGCGCGACAACCTGCCGATCCTCGTCCGCGAGGTGCTGGCGGTGGGGGATCACGTCTCCATCCTCGTGGTGGACGACGCGTCGCCCGACGGCACGGGACGGATCGCCGACGACCTGGCCGCGGAGTTCCCCGGGCGCGTCCACGTGATGCACCGGACGGGCAAGCGCGGGCTCGGCCGCTCCTACGTCGATGCGCTGTCGCAGGCGGTCACGATGGAGGTCGACCTGATCTGCCAGATGGACGCCGACTTCTCGCACGACCCGAAGTACCTGCCGGACCTGGTGGCGGCCATCGAGGCGGGACCGCACGACCTGGTGATCGGATCGCGCTACCTGTACGGCGTCAGCGTGGTGAACTGGCCCCTGAGCCGGCTGATCCTCAGTACCTTCGCCAATCGCTACGTGCGGGCGATCACGGCCCTGCCGGCGTGCGACTGCACCAGTGGCTACCGGTGCTGGCGGCGCGAGGCGCTGGCCCGGCTGCCGCTGCGGGCCTTCGTGTCCGACGGCTACGCGTTCCTCGTCGAGATGCTCTACCAGGCGATGGGGACGGGGGCACGAATCGGCGAGGTGCCGATCATCTACGTCGAGCGGCGCGAGGGGCAGTCGAAGATGTCGCGCGGCGTCATCCTGGAGTCGGTGTTCGTGCCCTGGCGGCTGGTCCTGCGTCACCCGTCGTGGCGCGGGCGGCGTGGCTGAGGTGTGCTAGTGTTGCCTGTTCGGGTATGCCTGAGACCCCTGCCAGAACACCTGCCGGCCTGAGCATCTTCTTCCCGGCCTACAACGACAGCGGCACCATCGCCAGCATGGTGGTGTCGGCGTTGCTGGCGGCGCGCGCGCTCACGCCGGACCACGAGGTGATCGTCGTCAACGACGGCAGCAAGGACGGCACGCCCCAGATCCTCGACGAGCTGGCGCGGATGTACCCGCAGGTGCGCATCGTCCACCACCCGAAGAACCGGGGCTACGGCGGCGCCCTGCGCAGCGGGTTCGAGGCGGCCACCAAGGAGTTCGTCTTCTACACCGACGGCGACGCGCAGTACGACCCGTCGGAGGTCGCCCTGTTGTGGGAGCGGATGGGGCCGGGCGTGGACCTGGTGAACGGCTACAAGATCGCGCGATCGGACCCCTTCCACCGCATCGTGATCGGCCGGCTCTACCATCACACGGTCAAGACGCTGTTCGGCCTGGGCGTGCGCGACGTCGACTGCGACTTCCGGCTGATGCGCCGCTCCATCTTCGACACCGTGACGCTGACCAAGGACAGCGGCGTCATCTGCCTCGAGATGATGAAGAAGATCACCGACGGCGGCTTCCGGATCGCGGAGGTGCCCGTGCACCACTACCACCGCGCCTACGGCAAGTCGCAGTTCTTCAACTTCCGCCGCATCTTCCGCACCGGCCTCGACGTGCTGCGGCTCTGGCACGACCTGGTCATCAAGAAGGTGCACCGGGCGGCTCCGCAGGCGCGGGCATGACCGACTATCAGGCGTCGTACCGCGGCCGCCGCGTGATGATCACCGGCGGGCTCGGCTTCATCGGCAGCAACCTGGCGCGCGCCCTCGTCGACCTCGGCGCCGACGTGCTGCTGGTCGACTCGCTGATTCCCGACTACGGCGGTTCGCTCGAGAACATCCGCGGCATCGAGGATCGCGTCCGCGTCAACGTCGCCGACATCCGGCAGCAGACGACGATGAACTACCTCGTGCAGGGGCGCGAGGTGATCTTCAACCTGGCCGGGCAGGTCAGCCACATCGACTCGATGCGGGATCCGTACACGGATCTCGAGATCAACTGCCGCAGCCAGATGACCGTGCTCGAGGCCTGCCGCCGCAACAACCCCGGCGTCAAGGTCGTGTTCGCGGGCACGCGCCAGATCTACGGCAAGCCCGACTACCTCCCGGTCGACGAGAACCACCTGGTGCGCCCGACCGACGTCAACGGCATCAACAAGGCCGCCGGCGAGCAGTACCACCTGGTCTACAACAACGTGTTCGGCGTCCGCGCCTGCTCGCTGCGCCTGACCAACATCTACGGTCCGCGCCAGCTGGTGAAGCACAACCGCCAGGGCTTCATCGGCTGGTTCATCCGCCGCATCGTCGAGGACCAGGAAATCGAGATCTTCGGCGACGGCATGCAGATGCGCGACTTCGTGTACGTCGACGACGCGTGCGACGCCTTCCTGCGGGCCGGCGCGATGGACACCTGCAACGGCCAGGTGTTCAACGTCGGCGGGTCCGAGCCGATCAAGCACAAGGACCTGGTCGAGCTGATGATCGAGGTCGCCAATTCCGGGCGCCGCCGCTTCGTCGAGTGGCCCGCGGAGAAGAAGGCCATCGACATCGGCAGCTTCTACGCCGACTCGACCCGCTTCCGCACCACCACCGGCTGGACTCCGGCCGTCACGCTGCGCGAGGGCCTGACGCGCACGATCGCGTTCTATCGCGAGCACCTGCCCCGCTACCTCTGATGCACACGCCCGACGTCCGCGTCCCGTTCCTGTCGCTGCGCCCGGGCGAGGACGCCGACGCCCTGCGCGCCGCCGTCAACCGCGTCATCGACCGCGGCTGGTTCATCCTGGGCCCCGAGCTCGAGGCCTTCGAGGCGGAGTTCGCGGCAGCCTCCGGCGCGGCGCATGCGATCGGGGTCAACACCGGCACCGACGCCATCGCGCTGCTGCTGCGCGGTCTCGGCATCGGCCCCGGCGATGAGGTCATCACGGCACCGCTCTCGGCCGCCTACACCGCCCTGGCCGTGATGATGGCGGGCGCGCGACCGGTGTTTGCCGACATCGATCCCGAGCGCCACACGATCACGCCGGAGACGGTCGCGGCCGCAATCACGCCGCGCACCGCCGCCATCATGCCGGTGCACCTCTACGGGCAGCCCGCCGACATGCCGGCGATTGCCGCGCTCGCCTCCCGCCACGGGCTCGCGCTCGTCGAGGACGCCGCGCAGGCCCACCTGGCCACCTGCGGCGGGGCGCCCGTCGGCAGCTTCGGCAGCGGCGCGGCGTTCAGCTTCTACCCGACCAAGAACCTCGGCGCCCTCGGCGACGCGGGGGCGATCACCACCGGCGATGCCGCCCTGGCCGACCGCCTGAGGCGCCTGCGCAACGGCGGCCAGAAGACGACCTACCAGCACGACGAGTTCGGCGTGAACTCGCGCCTCGACGAGATGCAGGCCGCCATCCTGCGCGAACGGCTGCAGCGACTGCCCGGCTGGACCGCCCAGCGTCGGGCCATCGCGGCCCACTATCGGACCCGCCTGGCCGGCGGCCCGGTCCACGTACCGGCCGAGTTCGACGCCGGCCACGTCTATCACCTGTTCGTGGTGCGGACGACGCAGCGCGACGCCTTCCGCGCGCACATGCTGGCGCAGGGCGTCCAGACCCTGGTGCACTACCCCAAAGCGCTCACCGAGCAGCCCGCCATCCAGTCCGAGGCGCCTGCCGACTGCCCGGAGGCCGTCAGGGCGGCGGCGCAGGTGTGCTCGCTGCCGCTCTACCCGTCGCTGTCGCTGCACGACGCGGATCTGGTTGCCGACGCGGTGATGTCGTTCGCACCGGCCCTCTGAGCCGTCGGCCACCCAGCGGCGAGGTGGGACACCCCGCCCTATCTCTACACCGACGGCCGACTGCCGACGGCCGACTCCCGTCCTATACTTGGATCTCGCGCGCACACTGCCGTCTGCTCCTCGACCCCTCTGTCGCGCGCGTGTCAGGTGGTCCCCATGTCCCGACCGTTCCTGCTCGCTGCCGCCCTGCTCGGGATGTCGGCCGCGTCCGTCTCGGCCCAGTCCATCACCCTGACGCTGAGGGAGGGCCGGGTGACGTTGATCACCCAGAACGCCATGCCCGCCGCCATCCTGGCCGAGTGGGCCCGGCAGGGGCAGGTGCGGGTGGTCGACGGCGATCGCATCCCCGGTACCCCCCTGACACTCCGGCTCGAGAACGTCCCTGAGCGCGAGGCACTCGACATCGTCCTGCGGGGAGCCGCCGGCTACATCGCGGCGCCGCGCACCCAGGCGGCAGCCGCCAATCTGTCGAGGTTCGACCGATTGATCGTGATGGGCACCTCGCCCGGGGCCGGGATGGCCGCCAGGAACACCCCGGCGGCAACGCGCCAGGCGCCCGGCGTCGCGGTGCAGAACACGCCACCGGTGCAGGCCGACGAGGACGCGCAGGCCCAGCAGGCCCTGGTGCAGGAGGCGCAGGAGCCGCCGCAGGCGGCCGGGGTCGAACAGCCGGTGTCGTCCACCAACTTCGACTACGCGAATCCTCAGCGCTACTTCGCGGCACGGCAGGCCGAGCAGCAGGCGGCCGAGGCGGCCGCGCAGGCCGGCTCACAGCCGTCCGCGTCGCCGATGGGTAGCCTCGGCCAGACCACCAGCCGCCCCGGCGTGCTGCCGACGCCGACACAGCAGGGCACGCCGGGCGCGGCCGGCAACGGCAACGCGGTGCCAGCCAACCCGTACGGGCTTCCCGCCGGCCCCACGCCGGGCTCCTCGGCCACGCCGTCGACGCTCGAGCCGGACCGCGCCAAGTACATCAACCCCTATTCCCCCACGCCGCCACGGCCATGACAGGGCGCCGGCTCCATGGCCGGGCGCACCACAGGAACGCATGAGCGACTCGCTTCCCGTCCGGGTGAACGCCGACCTCGCGTCGGCACTCCGGGCCCGTGACCAGGAAACCCTCGACACCCTCCGCATGCTCAAGACCGCGCTCACCAACAAGCGCGTCGAGCTGACTCGCGACCTCGAGGATCGGGAGGCCCTGCAGGTCGTCACGACGCTGGTGAAGCAGCGAAAGGACAGCGCGAGCCAGTTCAGCGCCGCCGGACGCGAGGAACTCGCCGAGAAGGAGCGCCGCGAGGCCGCCATCCTCGAGCGGTACCTGCCCGCCGCGCTCGACGAGGCCGCCCTCTCGGCGCTGATCGAGGAGGCGGTGCGCGAGAGCGGCGCCGCCGGCCCGAAGGACATGGGCAAGGTCATGAAGGTGCTGATGCCCAGGCTGGCCGGGCAGGTCGTGGACGGCAAGGCCGTCAACGAGCAGGTCAAGGCCCGGCTGGCGTCGGCCTGAGGCAATCCTGCCCCACTCCGCGCGCGAACCATCACGTCGTTAAACTTTCTGCACCGAGGTTCGTCATATGGAATGAAGGCTTCTGAAACGAGCCTCTCATCCATCCTCCTTTGACGGCCTCGTCCCTCAACGAGGCCGTCTTTTTGTCTGCCCCCCGCCCTCTCCGCCTGCCACTGTCGGTTGCGTGGGCCGTCGCGGTCGCGACGGCGACGGTGCTCACCCAACCTGCCCCGCCCCGGTTCCGCAACGTCCAGCCGGACAGCGGCGTGGCCTTCGTCCTCGAGCACGCCCCGACGCCCGACAAGCGCCTCATCGAGACCATGCCCGGCGGGTTGGCGGCCTTCGACTACGACGACGACGGGCGCGTCGATCTGTTCTTCGCCAACGGCAACGCCACCCCTGACCTCGCCAAGGCCGACACACGGTTCCACAACCGCCTGTATCGGAACCTCGGCGGCATGAAGTTCGAGGACGTCACCGACCGCGCCGGACTTGCCGGGCGGGGCTTCGCGATGGGCGCGGCCGCCGGTGACTACGACAACGACGGGCACGTGGACCTGTTCGTGCCGGGTGTCGGCCAGCCCACGCTCTACCGCAACACCGGGCAGGGTCGCTTCGAGGACGTGACGACGCGGGCCGGGATCGCGTCGTCGCCCTGGTCGGTCGCGGCCGCGTGGGTGGACGTCGACCGTGACGGGCGCCTCGACCTGTTCGTCGTCAACTATCTCGACTGGTTGCCACAGGCCAACCGCTTCTGCGGCGATCGCGTCCGCGACCTGCGTGTGTACTGTCACCCGAAGTACTTCGCGGGCCTGCCCAACCAGCTCTATCGCAACAAGGGCGACGGCACGTTCGAGGACGTGTCGAAGGCCAGCGGCATCGCGGCGCACGTCGGCAAGGGCATGAGCGTGGCAGTCGCCGACTTCGACGCCGATGGGCGCGACGACCTGTTCGTGACCAACGATGGCGTGCCCAACTTCCTGTTCCACAACGTCGACGGCAGGCGCTTCGAGGAGACTGGCCTGCTGGCCGGCGTGGCGCTGCCCGGCTTCGGCCGGCCGATCTCCAGCATGGGGGCCGCGGTGCACGACGTGACGGGCGACGGCCGCCCCGACCTGCTCGTGACCGCGCTCAAGGGCGAGACCTTCCCGCTCTACGTCAACGACGGCGGCATGACGTTCCACGACGGCACGCACCAGGCCCGGCTCGCCGCGCCGAGCAGCCAGCGCAGCGGCTGGGGCCTGGCGTTGGCCGACCTCGACAACGACGGCCGCGTCGACATCGCGACCGCCAACGCGCACGTCAACGACCTGATCGATCGCTTCGAGGCCTCGACATACAAGGAGGCCAACGCCATCCTGCTCAATCGCGGCACGACCTTCGAGGACGTCACCGCGCTGTCGGGCCCCGAACTGTCGGCCGCCACCGCGGCGCACCGCGGCCTGCTCGCGGTCGACCTCGACGACGACGGCCGGCTCGACCTGGTGACGACGAGCCTGGGCGGACCGGTCGAGATCTGGAGGAACGAAGGCCCCGCGGGCCACTGGCTGCGCGTCCGCCTGCGGGGGCGGGCCTCCAACCGCGACGGCCTCGGCGCCATCGTCACGGTCGGCGGGCGCCGCCACGCCATGACGTCAGCGTCTGGTTACGCCTCGTCGACGCTGCGCGGCGTGCACGTGGGGCTCGGCGACGCCGCCGCCCCGCCGGGCATCGAGGTGACCTGGCCATCGGGGCGCACGCAGGTCGTGCAGGCGCCGGGCGTCGACCAGGTGGTGGAGGTCACGGAACCGGGGGCGTGATCGCCTGGGCGTCGGCAGGCGCGGCGGCGGCCGGGGCGGCGGCCTGCGACCGCTTCTGGTACTCGGCCAGGAGCAGCTTGGCGCGCTCGGGCTTGCCCGTGCGCTGCATCGCCTGCGCGAGCTGGTAGTGGACGCTGCCGTCGGGGTCGGCGGCCAGCGCCTTCTCGAGGTGCGGGATCGCGGCCGCGTGGTCTCCCTTCTGCACGAGGGCACGTCCGAGCGCGGCCTGTGCAGGCAGCATCGTCGGGACGGCCGCCACCGCCTTGCCGAGCAGCTCGACGGCGCGATCCACCTGCTGGGCCTGCAGCAGCGCCTCGCCGAGGGCGACCTGCAGGTCGGGGGCGCCGGGCGTCATGCCGTGCAGCTTCTCGAGGAGCGGGAGGGCCGCCTCCAGGTCACGCGCCGCGTAGAGTGCCCCGGCGAGTTCCCGCTCCAGCCCGGGTTCCCCGGGCGCCAGCTTCAGGGCTTCGCGCAGGTACGCGGCCGCCTCGAGCGGCTGGTTCTGGTCGCGCGCGATGCCGGCGCGCACGGTGAACAACTCGACCGAGGGCGGAAGCTTTCCGAGCTTGTCGAAGGCGTAGTTGGCCAGTTCGTTGGCAGCCTTCGCCCGCCAGTAGAGGGCGGCCGGCTGGGTGGCGGTCGCGGTGCGTGCCAGGACGTCCTGGAAGTCTGCCGAGAGGTAGGCACACGCGACGGGCACGGCCTCACACGACGGTTTCTCGGCCTCGGCCTTCTTCTGCTCGACGCCGGCCCAGTCGGCATGACCGCTGGC
This sequence comes from Luteitalea sp. TBR-22, assembly GCF_016865485.1. Classification (NCBI taxonomy): domain Bacteria; kingdom Pseudomonadati; phylum Acidobacteriota; class Vicinamibacteria; order Vicinamibacterales; family Vicinamibacteraceae; genus Luteitalea; species Luteitalea sp. TBR-22. The sequence goes on from NZ_AP024452.1 coordinate 5,935,821, forward strand.
CGCATAGACCCGCGCCAGCGTGAGGTGGACGCCTGGCAGCGTCGGCAGCGCCGCCTGCGCCTTCTTGATCAGCGAGAAGGCGCCCGCGTACTTTTCCTCCACGGCCATCACGTCGGCGGCGAGCAGCCAGACGTAAGGCGAGTCGGCGTCGATCCCCTGCAGCGCCGCGAATGCCTCACGCGCAACGCCTTCGTAGCTGCGGCCGAGCGCGGCCCAGACCTGCGGCGACTGCGGCTGCGTGACCGACAAGGCCTGCAACTGCACGCTGGCCTCGGCGTACTGGTCGAGCGACAGCAGGGCCTCGGCGAGCGCCTGGCGTGCGTTGGCGTTGCCTTCGTCGGCCTGCACGACCTGGCGCAACGGCGGCACGGCCTCCTTCGGCTTCCCGAGTTCGAGATAGGAGATGCCCAGGAAGAGCCGGGCGGGCAGCAGGTCGGGGCGAAGCCGCAGGGCCTCGCGCAGGGGCGCAATGGCCTCGGCGGTGCGACCGCCCATCGCGCGGGCCATCCCCAGTTGCATCTGCGCCACCGGGTCGGTGGGCGCCTGTGCCACCAGGCGCTGGAAGATGGCCTCGGCCTCGCCGAACCTCGAGGCGTCGAGTGCAGCCTCGCCCTGCGCGCGCAACGCCGCGGTGTCGCCGGCCGCAGCCTGGGGACGGGACGTGGCCCGGGCCTGCGCGGCCAGTCCCACGTACGGCACGCCGCCGACGAGCACCACCATCACCACCGACACGCGCAACGGGTTCATCACAGCCACTTGTAGGCCGCTGACAACGGGTCCGTCAACACGGGGAGGCCGGCTCGCCCTGATGGCGCGTGCGAGAATGACGCGGTGACGCGCCCGTCCGGCCCCTCCCTGACCCGAACCGCTGGACTGGTCGGCAGCGCGACGATGGCCAGCCGGATCCTCGGGCTGGTACGCGAGCAGGTGCTCGCGCATGCCTTCGGCGCCAGCCACCAGATGGACGCGTTCAACGTCGCGTTCCGCCTGCCGAACCTGGTCCGCGACCTGTTTGCCGAGGGCGCGATGACCGCTGCCTTCGTGCCGACCTTCAGCCGCACGCTCACCCGCGAGGGCAAGGACGCGGCCTGGACGCTCGGGCGGCGCGCCATCACGGCGCTGCTGCTGGTGACCTCGACCATCGCGCTGGCCGGCATCGTCTTCGCCGAGCCGATGACCCGCGCGTTCGCCGGCGAGTTCGCGCAGGTGCCGGGCAAGTTCGAGCTCACGGTGCGGCTCACCCGGCTCATGTTCCCGTTCCTGCCGCTGGTGGCCGTCGCCGTGGCGGCGATGGGCATGCTGAACGCGCTCGGCCGCTTCTTCGTGCCGGCGCTCGCGCCGGCCACCTTCAACGTCGCCTCCATCGCCTGCATCCTGCTGCTCGTGCCGCTCATGCCTTCGCTCGGCCTCGAGCCGGTGACGGCGTTGGCCGTGGCGGTGCTGGCCGGCGGACTCGGCCAGGTGCTGCTGCAGTGGCCGCAGTTGCGCGCGGAAGGGTTCCGCTTCCGGCCCGACTTCGCGCCGCGCGATCCGGGGCTGCGCGAGATCCTGCTGCTGATGGGGCCGGGCACGCTCGGCGTCGCGGCGACGCAGTTCAACGTGTACGTGAGCACGGTGCTGGCCACCAGCCAGCAGCCGGGCGCCGTGTCCTGGCTCAACTACGCGTTCCGCATCCTCTACCTGCCCATCGGCCTGTTCGGGGTGTCGATCGCCAGCGCCTCGCTGCCCTTGATCTCGCAGCACGCGGCGCGCGAGGACACGCCAGCCGTGCGACGCACCGTGGCGCACGCCATGCGCCTGATCCTGACGCTCACCGTGCCGGCCAGCGCCGGCCTGCTGGCCCTCGCCGTCCCGATCGTGCGCGTCATCTTCGAGCGCGGGCGCTTCCTGCCCAGTGACACGCAGGCGGCCGCGCTGGCGTTGATGGCGTACGCGCCAGGCCTGATCGGCTACTCGGCGGTCAAGGTGCTGTCGCCCACCTTCTACGCGTTGCGCGACAGCCGGACGCCGGTCGTGATCAGCGTCACCGCCGTGCTGATGAACGCCGCCCTGAGCCTCGCCTTCGTCGGGCGCCTCGGCTACGTCGGCCTGGCGCTCGGCACGGCGCTGGCCTCGCTGCTCAACGCCGGACTGCTGATGCTGCTGCTCCGTCGTCGCATCGGCGGCATCGAGGCCGGCCGTCTCGCCTCGACCTTCGTGCGCATCGGCCTGGCAAGTGCCGTCATGGCGGCGGCCGCGTGGGGCTCGCACGCCTGGATGGCGTCGCACCTGTTCACGGGCGCCGCCTTCGTCTCGCAGGTCGCCCGCGTGGCCGTGGCCATCGGGTTCGCCCTGCTGGTGCTGGTGGTGGCGGCGCGAGCGCTGCGGATCGAGGAGTTCGACGAGGCGTCCAGCCGACTGCTGCGCCGCTTGCGGGGCCGGAGTCGCTCCGCGTCGAGAGACGATGCCTGACCCGGTAACGACGAGTTCGGCCGTCGATCGGCGGCCGCTGGGGGTGGTGTCGTCGGCGCACTTCATGGTCGACGCGTACTCCAACATGTACGCGCCGCTGCTGCCGTTGCTGATGCCGCGCCTGGGCATGAGCCTGCAGGCCGCCGGCACGCTCATGATGGTGTTCCAGGGAGCCGCGTCGCTGTCGCAACTCGGCTTCGGGCGCCTCGCCGACCGCGGCCATGCGCGGGCGCTGCTCATTGCGGGCCCACTGGTGAGCGCGCTGGTGCTCAGCCTCATCGGGCTGGTGCAGCAGCAGGCCGTGCTGGCACTGGTGCTGGTGGTGGGCGGCCTCGGCGTGGCGGCGTTCCATCCGCCGGGCGCGATGGTCGCGCACACGGCGGGGCGCGTCCGGCCGGGCACCGCGATGGCCGTCTTCGTGACGAGCGGGTCGATCGGCTTCGCGCTGTCGCCGCTCATCGTCGCCAACGCCGCGGGGCGCTACGGCCTGCCGGCCACCACGTGGTTCCTGTTCCCCGGCCTGGCGTGCGCGCTGCTGTTCGCGCGACTGGTGCCGGCGCTGCCGCTCGCTCCCCCGCACGCGCATGGCGGCGGCCTGGCGGCGCTGCGGCCGCAGGCTCGCAACCTGTTCCTGCTCTACGTGCTCGTGGTGATGCGCACGGTGGTGTCGCTGTCGTTTGCCACCTTCGTGCCGGTGCTGCTCACGCGGCAGGGGATGTCGGTGGGCGCGGCGGGCACCGCGATGGCGCTGTACCTGTTCATGTCGAGCGTCGGCGGCTTCTGGGGTGGTCGCCTTGCCGATGCATTCGGCCCGCGGCGCGTGATCATGCTGTCGTTCGTGCTGGCGGCGCCGTTCCTGCTGGCGGCGCCGCAGTTGCGCGGATGGGGCTTCGCGGGCCTGCTCGCGCTCGGCGGCCTGTTCCTGCAGTCCACGCTGCCGGTCAACGTCAGCTTCGGCCAGGCGCTCGCGCCCCACAGCGCCGCGACGGTGTCCTCGCTGATGATGGGCGTCGCGTGGGGGACAGGCGGCATGCTGGTGCCGGTGACCGGCAGCGTGGCCGACGCGCTGGGCCTGCCGACCACCCTCACGCTGCTCGGCGCGCTGCCGCTGCTGGCCGCTGCCCTGGCGACCCGCCTGCCGGCCGCCCCGCCGCTGCCTATTCACGTCGAGCCGGTCGAGGTGAACGTCGCGGCGGTGGATCCGGCGGCCGACGAGGAGTAGGGCAGGGGCTCAGGGCTCGGAAACCATGCTGACGCGCCGACCGCCTGAGCCGGAGTCCTCAGTCGACCGCCGACTGCCCACTGCCGCCTGCCGGTATCCGAAGGCCGAAGGCCGGATGACGAAGGCCGAGGGGTAGACTGATCGGGTGCCCCGCCCACCCAGCTACGGTCGCGTCTCGTATCAGTTCGGCCCCGGCCCACTGACACCGGCGGTCAAGGCACTGCTCATCGCCAACGGCGTGGCGTTCCTGGCCCAGTTGGTGTCGTCGGCGCTGACGATCTGGGGCGGACTCACGCCGGCCGCCGTGCTCGAGTCGCTCTGGCTCTGGCAGCCGTTCACCTACATGTTCCTGCACGCGGGGCTCACGCACCTCGTGTTCAACATGCTGGCGCTGTGGATGTTCGGCGTCGAACTCGAGCAGTTGTGGGGCACGCGGGCCTTCGCGCGCTTCTACCTGCTGTGCGGGCTCGGTGCGGCCGCAACCACCATCCTGGCGTCCCTGCTGCCGTTCGACTTCGCGTCGATGCTGTACGTCACGCCGACCGTCGGCGCGTCGGGCGCCATCTACGGCCTGCTCGCGGCGTTCGGCATGACGTTCGCCAACCGCCCGATCTACATGTACTTCCTGTTTCCGGTGCCGGCACGCATCTTCGTGCTGATCACCGGCGCGATCACGCTGTTCCTTTCGATCACCTCGTCGGGCGGCACGATGGCCCACCTGGCGCACCTCGGCGGCCTGCTCACCGGGTGGCTGCTGCTGATGCGAGGCCGCGGCGGCCTGACGGCCGAGTTGAAGTACCGCTACACGAAGTGGCGCCTGCAGCGCGCCCGCCGGAAGTTCGACGTCCATCAGGGCGGTCGCGGTGGGTGGAATGTGCACTAGATCGCGGATCGGGGATCGCGGATCGGGGATCGATTCTGCTTCGATGTAGCCGTCGGCCTTGGCCGACGGGCCCGTCGACCGCCGACGGGCATGTGGACCGGAGCGGGTCAGCCCTGAGCGCGGACCGGGCTGAAGACGCCGAGCACGAACGTGTCGTCGAGGGCCACGGCCTGGTGTGCCACGCCGCTCGGGATGTGCAGCACTTCGCCCTCCTCGACCCTGACGTCCTCGCCGCCGACCAGGAACTGGAGCGCGCCCTGGAGCACGTACGTCATCTGTTCCTCGTCGTGCGCGTGCAGCGGCACCAGCGCGCCCTTCTTCAGGTAGACCTGCGTCAACATCTCACGCTCGCCGCGCACCACCTTGCGCGACACCATCTCGGTCACCTTCTCCAGCGCGATCTCGTCCCAGCGATAGAGGGCCATCGAAGCATCCTAGCGGGTTGTCACGACCTGGGGGGATGGGCGTCGGGGGCTGGGTGGCGATGCGGACTCCGGAACCGGGTCAGGACGCCGCGCGGCAACGGCCGCAGGTCGAGCCGGCGGGAGTGTCAAATATCCGATGGCCGATTGCGGACCGGCGGTACAGTAGAGGGCGCGGCTACCCTATAATGGGGGCGAATTACAGAAGAAGCATTGGTTATGCTCGAGTCCAGCCTCGCCGTCCGACCCGTTCCCGCCGCATCATGAAGACCGTGGCGGAGCATCCCACCTCGTCGACACTGGCCCCGGAACACACGCATGCGCGCGAGACACTGCTGCGTGCGTACCGGCTCATGGTGCTGTCGCGCCGGATCGACGACAAGGAGATCCAGCTCAAGAACCAGAGCCAGATCTTCTTCCAGATCAGCGGCGCGGGCCACGAGGCCATCCTCGTGGCGGCCGGGCTCGCGCTCCGTCCCGGCGTGGACTGGGCGTATCCCTACTACCGCGATCGCGCCTTCTGCCTCGCCCTCGGCGTGACGCCGCTCGAGATGCTGCTGCAGGGCGTCGGCGCCAAGGACGATCCCTCGTCGGGCGGCCGGCAGATGCCGTCGCACTGGGGACACACGCGCTGGAACATCGTCTCGGGGTCGAGCCCGACGGGCACGCAGTGCCTGCAGGCCATCGGCTGCGCCGAGGCGACGCGACTGCTCACCGAACTGCCCGGCGTCCCGGACGGTGAACGGCCCGCGCCCGACGCGGTGACGTACGTGTCGGTCGGCGATGGCACGACGAGCGAGGGCGAATTCTGGGAGTCGCTCAACACGGCCAGCAACGCGCGGCTGCCGATCGTCTACCTGATCGAGGACAACGGCTACGCGATCTCGGTGCCGGTCGAGGTGCAGACCCCGGGCGGCGACATCTCCCGCCTGGTCGAGGGCTTCCCCCACCTCAAGGTCTTCCGCGTCGATGGCACCGACCTGCTCGCCAGCCTGCGGGTGATGGAGGAGGCGGTGGCCTACGCGCGCAGCGGCGAGGGCCCGGCCTTCGTGCACGCGAAGGTGATCCGCCCGTACTCGCACTCGCTGTCCGACGACGAGCGGCTGTACAAGACGGCGGCGGAACGAGCCCGCGAGGCGACGCGCGACCCGATCACGTGCGCCGCAGAGCACCTGCTGGCCGAGGCCCTGGCGACGCGCGAGGACCTCGATGCGCTGCACGCCGAGGTCGATCGCGAGGTCAACGCGGCCACCGACGTGGCGCTCGCGGCCGCCAAGCCGGCGCGCGACACGGCGGGCCTCTACGTGTTCTCGCCCGACGTCGACCCCACCGACGACACGTGGGTGACCGAGCCGCACGCCGACGGCAAGCCCGACACGATGGTGGCCGCCATCAACCGGACACTCCACGACGAGATGCGCGCCAACCCGCGCATCGTCGTGTTCGGCGAGGACGTGGCCGACGCGAGCCGCGCCGCCGCCCTGGCGGAGGTGTCGGGCAAGGGCGGCGTGTTCAAGGTGACGCACGGCCTGCAGCGCGAGTTCGGCGGGCAGCGCGTGTTCAATTCGCCCCTCGCTGAAGCCAACATCGTCGGCCGCGCCACCGGCATGGCGACGCGCGGGCTGAAGCCGGTCGTGGAGATCCAGTTCTTCGACTACATCTGGCCCGCCTTCATGCAGATTCGTGACGAGCTCACGATGCTGCGCTACCGGTCCAACAACACGTTCAAGGCGCCGGTGGTGATCCGCTCGCCGATCGGCGGCTACCTGCGCGGCGGCGCGCCGTACCACAGCCAGTCGGGCGAGAGCATCTTCGCGCACTGCCCGGGCATCCACATCGCGTTCCCGAGCAACGCGGTCGACGCGGCCGGCCTGCTGCGCACCGCCATCCGCTGCGACGACCCGGTGCTGTTCCTCGAGCACAAGCACCTGTACCGGCAGACGTACAACAAGGGCGTCTACCCTGGGCCCGACTACACCATCCCGTTCGGCCGCGCGGCCGTGCGGCGCCACGGGACCGACGTCACGGTGGTGACGTGGGGCGCACTCGTGCAGCGCAGCCTGCTGGCGGCGCAGCAGGCCGAGAAGGACGGCATCAGCGTCCGCGTCATCGACCTGCGCACGATCATGCCGTGCGACTGGGAGACGATCGGGACGGCGGTCCGCGAGACCAACCGCCTGATCGTCGCGCACGAGGACACGCTCACGTCGGGCTTCGGCGCCGAGATCGCCGCGCACGTGGCGGAGCACTTCTTCGAGCACCTCGACGCGCCGGTGCTGCGCGTGGCGGCCATGGACACGCCGGTGGCCTACTGCCCCGACCTCGAGGAAGAGATCCTCCCGCAGTCGGCCGATGTCCTTGCCGCGATCCGCAAGCTCGCCGCGTACTGACCTCCTCACCCAGGGCGCCGCCTGCGGCGCCCTGCTCTGCCTCGTCACGGTCCTGCTGGGGGCCGCGTTCCCGGCCCTGCGCCTGCAGGCGGCCGCCCGCATCGAGGTGCTGCGTTCGTCAGCGGCGCTGCCCGCCTGGCTGGCCGGCGAGTTCGAGGACGCGCACGGCTACGCCACGCGACCCGACGGCACCGCGCTCGTCTTCGACAGGCGCCGCCATCGCGTCTACGCCGTCGATCCGGCGCGCACCGCCGTCCGTCCACTCGTCGAGATCGGATACGAGGCGGGCCGGGTGCTGCGGCCGACGGCCTTCCACGTCGCCGACAGCGGCGACTTCATCGTGGCCGACGCGCCAGGACGCCAGCCGCGCGTGTCGGTCTTCCAGGGCAATGGCCAGGTGCTGAACACGTTCTCGGTGGCGGCGTCGGAAGCGCCCCGCGTCACCATCGACAACGTCGTCTTCAACGGCATCGCCGCGGCCCGCTACACGGGAACCACGGTGCTCCTGAACCAGCCCGAGCGCGGCGTGCTCGTCTCCGAGTACAGCGTGACGGGCGCGGTGCAGCGGCAGTTCGGCCTGCTGCGGCGGACGGGGTTCGAGGCCGACCCGGACGTGCACCTGGCGTTCAACACCGCGCTGCCGCTCCCGACGCCCGACGGCGGCGTGTACGTGGTCTTCCTGGCCGGGCCGCCCGCCTTCCGCAAGTACTCGGCGACCGGCACGCTGGAGTTCGAGCGGACGATCCAGGGCCGCGAGATCGACCCCATCGTCATGGCGATGCCGACCACCTGGCGCCGACGCAGCGTCGACGACGTCAGCTTCCCCGTGGTGGTGCCGACGGTGCGGACGGCGGCGGTCGACAGGCAGGGACGACTCTGGGTGGCCCTGCCCTCCTCACACGTGTACGTGTTCGACGGCGACGGCGAGAAGGTACGGACGCTCCAGTTGGCTGGCGCCGGCGTGATCACGCCGTCCTCGATGTGGTTCGCCCGCGACGGCCGGCTGCTCGTCACCCCGGGACTGTACGAGTTCGTTCCGTGACAATGCCGCGATGCCCTTCGACTTCGCTCGGGGCACGCCGGGAATGCCGGCGGGCCGAAGGCCGAATGACGAAGGCCGTCCCATGACGAAGGCCGGCTCCGCTTCGCGTCAGAGACCTGCTACCGTGGTAAGACCGGGAAAGCTGGTTGGAGCGTCACAAGGAATACACATGGACATCCTCCTCATCGCCCCGTCGGCGCGCCGGCGGGATCTGCTTCGTGAACGCCTCGCAGGTGCCGGGCTGTCGGCCATGGCGGAGGCGGCCCTGCCGAGCGACGCCGACGACGTGACGGCGTCGGTGGGGTTGGCCGACGCGGTGCCGGAGGGGCGCGAGTGGATGCAGGCGTTGATGCCCCTGCAAGGCCTGGCCGTGGTCGGGGCACCGCCGCAGGCGGTCGATCGCCTGCGCGACCTGGCCCTGACCGGCTGGGCCGCGCTGCCCGTCGACGTCTCGCCCTCGCAGCTGCGTCGCGCGCTCGAGATGGTCGATGCCGGCTATGCCGTCGCGCCCGGAGACTGGATGCGACCGGCGCCAGCGGGCGTCGCAGTCCGCGCCGAGGGCGCCGACGACCTGCAGGAGGCCATCCTCACCGACCGCGAGCAGGACGTGCTCGACCTGCTGGCCGAGGGGCTGTCCAACCAGCGCATCGCCGAGCGCCTCGGCATCAGCCCGCACACGGTGAAGTTCCACGTCGCGTCGATCTACGGCAAGCTCGACGCCCGCACCCGCACGCAAGCCGTGCGCCACGCGCTCGATCGCGGGCTGTTGCACATCTAGGACGTCCCACAGCGGTAGGGCCGCGTGTCCCACGCGGCCGCCATCCACAGCGGCGCGGTCGGAGACCGCGCCCTACCTGGCCTGCATCCTGGAGACGAGCAGGTCGCGGTAACAGCGACACTCCTCGTCGAACCACACGGCGCTGAACTCCTCGGCCATCCGGGCCACTTCGTCCGGCGTGTAGGGCGGTCCGCCCGCGGCTTCCACCAGCGCCTGCTTGTGCGCAGCGAACGCGCGGGGCGGCCTCGACGCGAGCTGGCGCGCGATGGTCAGCGCGCGATGTCGCACGTTGCCCGCCGGCACCAGCTCCTCGACGATCCCGTGCTGCTGCGCGTCCTGGGCCTTGTAGACGTGCCCCTCGAGGAACATCTGCCGGGCCGTCGCGCCGGGCAGGACGGCAGCCATGGCGCGCAGCATGCGCGCCGGCAGCACGACGCCCAGCGACACCTCGTTGAGGGCGAACTGGAAGTCCCCTTCGGCCATCAGTCGCTCGTCGCAGGCCAGCGCGAGGATGGCGCCGCCGGCATAGCAGTGGCCATTCAGGCCGGCGACGGTCGGCTTGGGCAGCGTCCGCAGGTTGTCGAACAGCTCGATGAACCGCCGCATGTAGCGCGTCAGCACGTCGGGTGGGTACTTGAAGACCTCCTCGACGTCGAACCCGCTGCAGAAGACCTTCGGCCCGGCGCTCGTGATCACCACGCCGTGGGTACGGTCGTCGACGCGCGCATGGTTGAGGGCCTGGTTGAGCTCGTCCACCATCTCGTGGGTCAGGGCATTGGCCTTGCCCCTGGCGAGCGTGATGACGAGGATGCCTTCTTCCCGGTCGAGCGAGATGTGTTGCACGTGCGGCTCCGAGATCGGTGGGGGCGGGACGCGAACCCTCGAGGCAGTCTATCCCGTCCGGACGCGGCGATCATGCCACGCCTGCCCGCCCGCCTCCCTTCCCCACCTGCATCGGCGGCCGACGGTGTAATGCCACCGGCCCTTCCCCGTCAGCCCCCAGTGAAAGGCCTTCGGGCCCATGGGGAGGACAACGATGACACTCGTGGAAGGAATCGTCATGGTCGGCAGCGTGTCGGCCATCGCCTGGCTCAACTGGTACTTCTTCTTCGCCGTTCCCAAGACCCAGCAGGCGGCGGTGGATGGGGCCGGGCTCCAGGAAGCGCTGGTCCGGGTCGACGGCGGGTACTCACCTTCCGCGATTCAGGTCGAGGCGGGACGACCGGTAAGGCTCAGCTTCGATCGGGCCGACACGTCCGGCTGCTCGGAGGAGGTGGTCCTGCCGGACTTCGGCATCCGGAAGTTCCTGCCGACCGGCGCCGTGACCTCGGTGGAGTTCACGCCGACGCAGGCCGGCACCTACCAGTTCACGTGCGGCATGGGCATGCTGCGCGGTCGGCTCGTGGTCACCAGCCGTTGAGGAGTGCTGCCATGGACACGTTGACGCTTCCCGTCGTGGGCATGACCTGCGCCTCCTGCTCGGTGCGCGTCCAGCGGGCACTCGAGAAGACCCCGGGCGTGACCCGTGCGTCGGTGAACCTGATGCTGGAGAACGCCTCGCTCACCTTCGACGGCGCGGCGCTGACCCCGACCGACCTCGTCAAGGTGATCGAGCAGACGGGGTACGGCTCCTCGCTGCCCTCGCCCCATCACTCCGCGCTCGACGAGCAGGCGGCCCAGGACCGCGCCCAGGAGGAGGAGTACCGCGAGGTGCGCCGCAAGGCGGTCGTCAGCCTCGGCGCCGCCGGCCTTGGCATGCTGCTCTCGATGCCCCTGATGCGGGCGCCGCAGGGCGACGCCGGTCACGGGCATGCGGTCGCGCCGGCCGATCCGTTCCTCGCCTGGTCCCACCGGACGATCGACCCGTGGTTGTCGGGCGCGCTGCCCTGGCTGTACGCCATCGCCCCCGCCGTCCTGTCCTGGGTGCTGTTCGCCATGACGGCGGCAGTCATGGCGTGGGCCGGCCGGCACTTCTACGTGCGCGCCTGGAAGGCGTTCCGCCATCACGCCGCCGACATGAACACGCTGGTGGCCGTCGGCACCGGCGCGGCCTTCGCCTACTCGACCATGGCGATCGTCGTGCCCGACCTGCTGTCGTCGCGCGGCGTGGCGCCGGACGTCTACTTCGAGGCGGTCCTCTTCATCATCGCGCTCATCCTCGTCGGCAACACCTTCGAGGCCCGCGCGAAGCGCCAGACGTCGGCGGCTCTGCGGGCCCTGGCGGACCTGCAGCCCGCGACGGCGCGGGTGCTGCGTGACGGCGTCGAGGTGGAGGTGCCGGTGGACGCAGTGACCGTGGGCGACATCATCGTCGTCCGTCCCGGCGAACGCATCCCCGTCGACGGCACCATCCTCGACGGCCGCAGCAGCCTCGACGAGTCGATGCTCACCGGCGAGAGCCTGCCGGTCGACAAGCGCGCCGGCGACCCGGTGTTCAGCGGCACGATCAACGGCACCGGCGCGTTCCGCTTCCGGGCCGAGCACGTCGGCGCCGACAGTGCCCTGCAGCGGATTGCCAGGATGATGCGCGACGCGCAGGGCTCGCGCGCGCCGATCCAGGCGCTGGCCGACAAGGTCAGTGCCGTGTTCGTGCCCGTCGTGCTCTCCCTGGCGATCGCGACGTTCGCGGGGTGGGTCGTGATCGCCGGCGAAGGCTCGATGCTGCAGGCGTTCGCCACGGCGGTCGCCGTGCTCATCATCGCGTGCCCGTGCGCCATGGGCCTTGCCGTGCCCACCGCGCTGATGGTCGCGACCGGACGCGGCGCCGCGCACGGCATCCTGATCAAGGGCGGCGAGGCGCTGCAGCGTGCCGGGGCCCTGACGACGGTGGTCCTCGACAAGACGGGCACCGTCACCGAGGGCCGCCCCGCCGTGACCGACATCGTCGTCGCGGCCGACGCCGGCATCGACGCCGACGCGCTGCTGGCCCGCGCCGCGTCACTGGAGGCCGATTCCGAGCACCCGCTGGCGAACGCGATCGTGCGAGCGGCGCGCGAGCGCGGCCTGACCGTATCGCAGGCCCGCGACTTCAGGTCGATCACCGGCCGCGGCGCCGCGGGGTGGGTCGACGACGAGCACCTGGTCATCGGCAATGCGGCGCTGCTCGAGGAGGAGGGCCTGGCGGCTGGAGCGCTCGCGGCCGACGCGGCGCGCATCGCGGACCTGGGGCGCACGCCGATGTTCGTCGCACGCACTGGCGACGCGCCACGCCTGCTCGGCATCATCGCCGTGGCCGATCCGATCAAGGCAACGAGCCGTGAGGCCATCGGCCGCCTGCGGGCGATGGGCCTGGACGTCGTCATGCTGACCGGCGACAACCAGCGCACGGCGCAGGTGATCGCCCGCGAGGCGGGCATCGATCGCGTCGTCGCCGGCGTCCTGCCCGAGGGGAAGGTCGCCGAGGTGGCGCGCCTGCAGGCCGAGGGACACGTGGTGGCGATGGTGGGCGACGGCATCAACGACGCGCCGGCGCTCGCGCGCGCCGACGTCGGCCTGGCAATCGGCACCGGCACCGACATCGCCATCGAGGCGGCAGACGTCACCTTGATGCGCGGCGACCTCGCCGGCGTGCCGATGGCGATTGCGCTGTCGCGCCGCACCATGGCGACGATGAAGCAGAACCTGTTCTGGGCCTTCGTCTACAACGTGGTCGGCGTGCCGATCGCCGCGGGGCTGCTCTACCCTGCCGCGGGGATACTGCTGAGTCCGATCCTGGCCAGCGCCGCGATGGCGTTCAGCTCGGTCAGCGTCGTGGCCAACAGCCTCCGCCTGCGCGCGGCCCGACTCGCGTGACCGACCCCAGTGGGCCCTGCTATCGTGCCCCCGGGAACGACAGCGAAGGACGGACATGACCGCACACGAGATTGCCAACGAGGACGCCGGGCCGTCGGTGTCGAAAGCCGTGCTCGACGTCCTGGTCGAGAACCACCGCGCGTTCCTGCGCTTCCTCGAGCGTCGGGTGGGGTCGAAGGAGACGGCCGAGGACCTCCTGCAGGAGGCCTTCGGCCGTGCCATCACGCACGCCCATACCCTGAGGGACGACGAGTCGGCCGTGGCGTGGTTCTACCGGATGCTCCGCAACGCCACCATCGATCACTACCGCCGGAACGCCGCGGCGAGCAGCGCCCTGGAGAGGTTCGCCTCCGAGCTGCCCGACTCGGCGCCGCCGCCAGAGGTCGCCGACGAAATCTGCGCCTGCGTGTCGCGCCTGGCCGGCACGCTGAAGCCCGAGTACGCCGATGCGCTGCGCGAGATCGACGTCCGCGGCACGCCCGTCAAGGACTACGCCTCCGCGCATGGGCTCACGGCCAACAACGCGGGAGTGCGGGTCTTCCGCGCGCGCCAGGCGCTGCGCGCGCAGGTGGTCGCCTCGTGCGGGACGTGCGCCGACCACGGGTGCCTCGACTGCACGTGTGGTCGGCCGTCGAAGGCGTGAGGGCCGCAGCCGCCGGCTTCAGCGCGAGGCGCGCCTGGTCGCGACCAACGCCTCCGCGCCATTACGGTCGGCCGACAGCGCGCGTCTCGCGAAGCTGGCGGGTGAGGCGCCGACGATGCGCATGAAGGCGCGCCGCATCGAGTCGACCGACCCGAAGCCGCACAACGCGGCGACCTCCTTGAGCCCGTTGTCCGACTCCTCGAGCATGCGACGCGCCGTCTCGACCCGCAGCTGATCGAGGAAGCGCCCCGGCGGCATGCCCTTCTCCCGCTGGAAGACCCTGATGAACTGACGCACGCTCATGCCTGCCTGCGCCGCAAGACTCTCGACCGTCAAGGGCTCGGACAGGTGCTCCAGCATCCACACGACCAGGTCGTCGAACGGCCGGCGCAACCCCGCATAGACCGTCAGGAGGCGCCCCAACTGGGGCTGACTACCGGGGCGGCGCACGAACATGACCAGCCACTGCGCGAGCGTCAGCGCCCGTCGTCGACCGAAGTCCTCCTCCACGAACGTGAGGGCGAGGTCGAGCCCCGTGGTGATTCCGGCCGAGGTCCAGATGTGGCCGTCGCGGACGTAGATCGCGTCGCGCACGACGGTCACCGACGGGTACTGCTGCGCCAGGCTGTCGCACCATTGCCAGTGCGTCACGACACGCTTGCCATCGAGTACGCCGGCAGCGGCGAGGAGGAAGGTACCGAGGCAACTGGCCCCGACCCGCCGCGCCTGTGCGGCGGTCACCCTCAACCACTCGAGATACGCGACGTCGTAGGCGCCGGCAGGCGCGTCGGGACCACCGACGACCCAGAGTGTATCGACCGGGCCGGTCACGTCGCGGTAGTGCGACGCGCCGGTGATCTGCAGGCCCAGATTGATCTCGATCGCGCGCGAGGCTTCCGGTGACACGAGGTCGACGCGATAGCCCTCGCATCGAGAGAACACCTCCAGCGGACCCGCCAGATCCTGGACTTCCAGGGGCGGCAATCCTGTCATCAGGATGCGGCGCATGACGGCGCGAGTATGTCACATGCGGACGTGCCGACGGCACGGTCGTCCGCTGGATTGCAGGCGGTATCTGCCGCATGTTTCCAGTCATCCCGTGGGACCAGCGGCAGGTCATTCAGCGACGCCCAGCTCTGCCGTTCAAGTGACAGCGAACGTCGCCGCCCTGTCACGTCACGTCGCTCGAGCCGTAGCCGTGTGCTGACGCATGGCCGGATCGTCGGCAACGCCACGCGCGTCATGGCACGAAACGTCGGTCTGTCCACCTTCGTCGCCGCGCGTCCGGCGCATTTACACGTGAAAGCGCCGTCGCAGCGGCCCGGCCACCATGGGCAGCTAATGCGTGCGTCTCGTCATTGAGCCGCCGTGCCTGGCACGCGTAGCCTCCACTCACACCCTGCGCGCGACGTGACCGCTGCGCGCCCGCAGCTTCCTGGGAGGATGAGAGATGGCGTATCCGGACTACCTCGACCCGAACACCGCCGAAAGCACCAGGCTCGTCACGCCACGCAACGCCACGCTGCTGCTGATCGACTACCAGCCGCAGATGATCTTCGGCGTCGGCTCGATCGATCGGCAGTTGCTGCTGAACAACGTCGAAGCCCTCGCCAAGACGGCGCTGGCGTTCGAGCTGCCGGTGATCCTGACGACCATCGCGGCATCGAGCTTCAGTGGTCCGCTCATCCCGCAGCTGGCCCGCCTGTTTCCCGAGCGGGATGCGATCGACCGCTCGGCCATCAACACGTGGGCCGACCATCGCGTGGTGCAGGAAGTGCGCGCCATCGGGCGGCAGAAGCTCGTGATGGCCGGGCTCTGGACGGAGGTCTGCCTCACGCTCCCGGTCCTCTCGGCCCTCGAGGCCGGGTACGACGTGTACTTCGTCGCTGACGCATCGGGAGGGTCGTCGACGGCCGCGCACGACCTGGGCGTCCAGCGCATGGTGCAGGCGGGAGCCACGCCGCTCTCCTGGGTGCAGTTGCTGTCGGAACTGCAGTACGACTGGGCGCGCAAGGAAACCTACGACGCGGTGAACCGCATCGTCGCCGAGCACGCCGGCGCCTGGGGCACGGGCGGGTTCTACCGGGCGACGTTCTCCGCCGCCCCCGACCGCGCGCTCGCGGCGATCGGCTGAACCGTCGAGGCGTCAGGGGACTTCGCAGGAACTGGCGACGCTCATCGCCGGCAGCGCGCCACACTCCTCACCACGCTCCATCCGGAAGGGAATGCCTGATGAAGATCGTCGTGATCGGCGGCACCGGGTTGCTGGGGGCGACGCTGGTCGCCCGGCTCGCGGCTGACGGCCATGCGGCGGTCGCGGCCTCGCGGCGCACCGGCGTCGATGCCCTGACGGGCCGCGGCCTGGCCGCCGCGTTGGAGGGCGCGGCGGCTGTCGTCGACGTCTCCAACGCCTCACGCTTCGATGCCGCGGGGGTCATGGAGCACTTCACCGTGGCGACACGCATGCTGCTCGAGCATGCGGCGGCGGCCCGTGTGGGGCACGTGGTGGCGCTGTCGGTGGTGGGGGTCGACGCGGTCGAGGACAGCCCGTACCTGCGTGCGAAGTGGGCGCAGGAAGCCCTGATCACCGCCAGCGGCCTGCCCCACTCGATCGTGCGCAGCACGCAGTTCTTCGAGTTCCTGCCGCGCCTGGCCGACCACGCCCTGGTGCGATCGGAGGTGCGTCTGCCACCGGTCCCCGTCCGCCCGATCGCGGGCGAGGACGTGGCACGGACGATCGCGTCCGTGGCGGTCGGTCGCCCTGTCGACGGCGTGATCGAGCTCGCGGGTCCGGAGGTGTTCCGGCTCGACGAGATCGTCGGGCGTGTGCTGCGTGCACGACAGGACGCGCGTCGGGTCGTCGCCGATCCGCGGGCCGCGTACTTCGGGGCCCGGCTGACGGGACGCGAGCTCCTTTCGGGGGACGCCGCACGGATCGGCAGCACCCGCTTCGACACCTGGCTGCGTCACTCCGTCGAGGCGCCCTGACCGTCCACCGCTCTGGCGGCGGCGCCGCGCCCCTCGGCGTCGGTGATGCCGAGCGCCACGCCGTCGGGGCCCGGCAGTCGCACGCCCGCCCGACGCGCTCTCCGCCCATGCGCTCTCGTGCTTCGCGGCTCCCGCGGAGCCTGTAATGCGCGTGAGACCCGCTCGTCAGCCAGTCCGCAGAAAGGAAGGAACTGATGCACATGCCGAACACCACACGTGCGCTGATCCGGATCGTCGGGGCTGGCGTGCTGGCCCTCATCAGCGTGGCGTGCACGACGCAAGCGCGGTCTGGCGACGCACCAGCACCGCCCCCAACGGTCAGGACGGTTGCCGCGACACGCCAGGACGTCCCGCTCGAGACCACCTTCACGGGCCGTGTCGAGCCGATCCAGCGCGTCGAATTGCGGGCCCGCGTCGGTGGCGCCCTCGATGCCGTGCTCTTCAAGGAAGGCGCGCGGGTGGCGGCCGGCGCGCCGCTGTTCCGCATCGACCCGCGGCCTTACGCGATCGCGCTGACGCGGGCGCAGGCCGAGCAGGCGGGAATCGAGGCCCAGCTCGCCCGGGCTCGGCAGGAACTGGCACGCGCCGAGCGCCTCGTGCTCCAGGACGCCGTCGCCGCCGAGGAAGTGGACCGCCGGCGTGGCGAGGTGGCGCACCTCACGGCCAGGCTCGAGGCGGCACGCGCCGCGGTTGCGGACGCCGCGCTCCAGCTCGACTTCACGACCGTCCGTGCGCCGGTCGCCGGCACCATCGGGAAGCTGGACGTCACGCGCGGCAATCTGGTGACCGGCGGTCCGGGCAACGGGACCCGCCTGGCGCTGCTGCAGTCGCTCGATCCGATCTACGTGTACTTCGAGCTCGACCCGACCACCGCGGCCCGCGCCCGGCTGGCCGGCCAGCGAGCCTGGCTGGCGACGGTCACGCCGTTCGAGGGCGGCGCGCCGGCCAGCGGCCCCATCGACTTCATCGACCACAGCGTCGGTGCGCAGACCGGTACGTTGCGCGTGCGGGCACGCCTGCCCAACCCCGATGGCCGCCTGCTGCCCTCGTCGGTGGTGCGCGTGGCGTTCCGGTACGGCACCGCGACGCGGGCCACCGTGATCCCCGAGGTCGCCATCGGCACCGATCAGGGAGAGCGCTACGTGCTCGTGGCCAACGCCTCCGGGATCGTCGAGTACCGCGGCATCGAGCTCGGCGCCAGGGTGCGGGACCTGCGCGTGGTCGCCAACGACGCGGTCCGGCCCGGCGAGCAGGTCGTGCTCCCGGGACTGCCAATCCGCCCGGGCACGAAGGTGGTGCCGCAGCCGGAGGCGGTACGATGAACGTCTCCCGCTACTTCATCGACAGACCCGTCGGAGCCATCGTGCTCTCGGGGCTGATCGTCATCGCCGGCGCCCTCAGCCTCGGCCGACTGCCCCTGACCGAGTACCCGCGCGTCACGCCGCCGACCGTGGTCGTGCGCGCCGCCTACCCCGGCGCCAGTCCGGAAGCCATTGCCGACACCGTCGCGGCGCCACTGGAGCAGGCCATCAACGGCGTGGACGGCATGCTCTACATGGGCTCGCAGGCGGCCGGCGACGGCTCCCTCACGCTGAATGTGACCTTCGACGCGCACGTCTCCCCCGAGCTCGCGCAGGTCGAGGTGCAGAACCGTGTGTCGCGGGCGCTGCCGCGATTGCCGGTGGAGGTGCAGCGCCTGGGTGTCACCACCCAGAAGCTCTCCCCCGACATCCTGATGGTGGTCCACCTGGTGTCACCAGGAGGCCGTTACGATCCGCTCTACCTCTCGAACTTCGCCACGCGGCGCGTCAAGGACGAACTGGCGCGTGTGCCCGGGGTCGGGGACGTCCAGGTATGGGGCGCCGGCGACTACAGCCTGCGCGTCTGGCTGGACCCGGACCGCATGGCGGCCCGGTCGCTCGCCACCAGTGACGTGATCGCGGCGATCCGCGAGCAGAACGTCCAGGTCGCCGCCGGCGCCGTCGGCCAGCAGCCATCGCCAACCAGCGCCTTCCAGCTCGCGGTGGATACCAGGGGTCGCCTGTCGTCGCCGGAGGAGTTCGAGCAGATCATCGTCCGCACCGAACCCGGCGGCGGCACGGTCCGCCTGCGCGAGGTCGCCCGCGTCGAGTTGGGCGCCGACCAGTACGCGCTGCGTGCCCTCATCGACAACCAGCCGGCGGTGGCCATCCAGGTGCTCCAGGATCCCGGAGCCAGCGCGCTCGAGGTGTCGCAGAAGGTGCGCGAGACCATGACGCGACTGGCGCGCGAGTTCCCGGCGGGCGTGGAGCACCGCATCGCCTACGACCCGACCGTCTTCGTGCGTGCCTCGATCCGCAACGTGATCACGACGCTGCTCGAGGCCACGCTCCTCGTCGTCGCCGTGGTGCTGCTGTTCCTCCAGACCTGGCGCGCCTCGATCATCCCGGTGCTGGCCGTGCCGGTGTCGCTGGTCGGCACGCTCGCGGTGATGCACCTGTTCGGGTTCACCCTCAACACGCTCTCCCTCTTCGGCCTCGTCCTCTCCATCGGCATCGTCGTCGACGACGCCATCGTCGTCGTGGAGAACGTCGAGCGACACCTCGCCCTCGGGCAGGGCCCTCGCGACGCCGCCGTACGGGCCATGGAGGAGGTGACCGGCCCGATCATCGCGATCACGGCGGTGCTGTCGGCGGTGTTCATCCCGACGGCGATGCTCGCCGGGCTGACCGGCCAGTTCTACCGGCAGTTCGCGCTCACGATCGCGATCTCGACGACCATCTCCGCGCTCAATTCGCTGACGCTGTCGCCAGCGCTGTCGGCGCTGCTGCTCAAGCCGCATGGCGAGGCGCGCGACGTGCTCTCGCGCGTCCTCGATCGCGTCATCGGACCGTTCACTCGCAGGTTCAACGCGCTGTTCGACCGCGGCGCGCGCTGGTACGTCGCCGGCGTCGGGCGGGCCATCAGGTACGCCGCGATCGTCGCCGTCCTCTACGGTGGCCTGCTGCTGCTCACCGGCGCGACCTTCCGTCACGTGCCCACGGGCTTCGTGCCGGCGCAGGACAAGTACTACCTGGTCGGAATCGCGCAGTTGCCCAACGGCGCCTCGCTGGACCGCACCGAGGCAGTGGTGAGGGAGATGACGCGGATCGCCCTCGAGCAGCCGGGCGTGGAGAGCGTGGCGGCATTCCCGGGGCTCTCGATCAACGGCTTCGTCCTGAACCCCAGTGCCGCCGTGATCTTCGCCATGCTCGATCCGTTCGAGGCGCGCACCACACCGGAGCTGAGTGCCGGCGCCATCGCCGGTGCGCTCAACGGCCGGTTCGCCGGCATCGGCGGCGCCATGGCGGCGATCTTCCCGCCCCCGCCGGTTCCCGGGCTCGGCGCGATTGGCGGCTTCAAGGTGCAGATCGAGGACCGCGCGGCACGGGGGCCGCGTGCCCTGTACGACGCCACGCAGGCCGTGCTCGCCGAGGCGAGGACGTCGCCCAGGCTGGCCGGGGTGTTCTCCGCCTATCAGGTGGACGTGCCGCGACTGCGACTCGACGTCGACCGCGAACGCACCCGCCAGCTCGGCATCCCGCTGGGCCACGTTCACGAGACCCTGCAGGCGTATCTCGGCTCGCTCTACGTCAACGACTTCACGCTGCTCGGGCGGCCGTACCGGGTCACGGTGCAGGCCGATGCGGCCTTCCGTGCCGACACGGACGGCATCGGACGGCTCCAGGTGCGCGCCCCGGACGGGACGATGCTGCCGATCGCTGCGGTGGCGACCACGCGCCCGTCATCGGGGCCGGATCCCGTGTCGCGGTACAACGTGCACCCGTCGGCCGACATCAACGGTGGCCCTGCGCCGGGCGTCAGTTCGGGCGAGGCCGTCGAGGAGATGACGCGGATCCTCGAGAAGACCCTGCCGGAAGGATTCGCCTACGAGTGGACCGACCTCACCTACCAGCAGATGCGCGATGGCCGCGGCGCGGTCGGCGTGTTCGCGATGGCGATCCTGCTCGCCTTCCTGCTGCTGGCGGCGCAGTACAACAGCTGGACCCTGCCGCTGTCGGTGATGGTGGTGGTGCCGCTCGTCCTGCTGGGCGCGTTGGCCGGCCTCTGGGTGTCCGGGCACGACAACAACGTGTTCACCCAGATCGGCTTCGTCGTGCTGATCGGCCTGGCTGCGAAGAACGCGATTCTGCTCGTGGAGTTCGCACGGCAGCAGCAGGAGGAGGGCGTGGCGCTGCACGCCGCCGTGCTCGAGGCCTGCCGCCTGCGACTGCGGCCGATCCTCATGACGTCCCTCGCGTTCGTCATGGGTGTCGTCCCGCTGGTCATGGCGACGGGCGCCGGCGCCGAGATGCGGCGCGCGATGGGCGTTGCGGTCTTCTCCGGCATGCTAGGCGTGACCGTCTTCGGGTTGCTCTTCACGCCGGTGGCGTACGTGCTCGTGCAGCGATGGCGTGAGGCCCGCGGCCGGACGCGACCGGCCGCAGCCGCCAGTCGCGCGCCATCGGCCACGGCGGTCCGTCAGGACACGCCGCTCCAGGTCACGCGTTCTGTCACGGAGGTGGGTCGTGCGTAAGTCCGTATCGGTCATCGTGTCGATTGCGGCGCTGCTGGCCGGCTGCGCGGTCAAGGTGCCGGCGCCGACGAGCAGCCTGCCGACGCCCGTGGCGTCGCCCTCGTCGTGGGTCACCGACGGCCAGTTCGAGGCGCGTTGGTGGCGCCAGTTCCAGGATCCTGTGCTGGACGCGCTGGTCACGGAGGCCATCGCTGCCAATCGGGACCTGCAGGCGGCAGCTGCACGGGTCATCGCCGCGCGGGAGCTCGCGGGCGCCACGCGCCTGAACCTGCTGCCGACCGGCGGGGTGGCCGCCAGCCTGTCACGCCAGCACCTCAGCGAGTTCCAGGCGCAGGGCCTGGAGTTGCCGACGCGAACGGGAACGGTCCAGCGCGCCGGCATCGACGTCGCCTGGGAAGCCGACGTGTTCGGGCGCCTGCGCGGCCGGACGCGGGCGGCAGAGGCGGACGCAATGGCCGCGGCGATGGATGCCCGTGGCGTGCAGGTCGCCGTCGCGGCTCAGGTGGCCTCTGCGTACTACGACTGGCAGGGGGCGGAGCGCGACCTCGACATCCTGGCCAACCTGCGCCAGCAGGTCCAGGA
This sequence comes from Luteitalea sp. TBR-22, assembly GCF_016865485.1. Lineage (NCBI taxonomy): Bacteria > Pseudomonadati > Acidobacteriota > Vicinamibacteria > Vicinamibacterales > Vicinamibacteraceae > Luteitalea > Luteitalea sp. TBR-22. The sequence goes on from NZ_AP024452.1 coordinate 5,957,569, forward strand.
CCTGCTGGCCAAGACGAGCGCGTTGATCGCGGGCGGTCGGCTCACGTCGCTGGACCTGCTGCGCGTCAGGCAACTCGACGACGAGATGGTGGCCGAGCAGGCGCTCGTCGCCCACACCGCCGAACGGGCGCGGCTGCGCCTGGCCACGCTGACCGGCCGATCGCCAGATGGCTGGTCGGTGCCGCCGACGCCAGCGGCGGCATTGCGGGCCCGGCAGCTCCCGATCGGCCAGATGACGGAGGTGCTGGCACGGCGACCGGATGTCGGCATGGCGCAGGCGCGCCTGGACGCGGCCCTGGCCCGCGCCGGGGTGGCCCGTGCGGAGTTGCGTCCGCGCATCGACGTGATTGGATCCATCGGCCTTGTCGCCGGCGGTCTCGGGTCGTTGGCCGACGCCGGTGCCCTCTCGTGGCTGGCAGCACCGCGAATTGCGTGGTCGGTGCTGGACTTGCCACAGCTCCGCCGCCGAGCCCGCGCCGCCGGCGCCCTGGCCGACGCCGCGTTCGCCGAGTACGAGCAGGCGACGCTGCGCGCGCTCGAGGACGTCCGCACGGCGGTGGATGCCTACGGCGCCGCCACCGATCGCCTGTCGGCGACGCAGCGCCGCCTGGACGCGGCCTCCGGCGCGGCAGCCATCGTGACCGTGCAGTACCGCGAAGGACTCGTCGACTCGTTGGCCCGCACCCTGGCCGAACGTGACCGCATCGTCGGCGAGCTCGCGGCGAGCCGCGCCCTCACGGCCCACCAGCAGGCGGTGGTGGACGTGTACCGTTCGCTCGGCGGCGGCTGGCAGTGACCTCGAGCGCACTCCACGCGCATGAGGCCCGGCAGTGCATCTCGCGCTGCCGGGCCTGCTGCCTGGACTTCGAGTCCTTCCAGGGCAGCAACTGCGTGTGCAGGGCCATGCCCCGGCGACCACGACAGGCTCGGGGCGAACGAAGGCGGAACGACGCAGGTCGCGATGGGACAACCGGCAGACGCGCCGGCGCTGGTTCAGGGATAGGGCGGGGGCGAGGCGCAGCGACTGCGCGAATCAGGCCAGCGAAGCGAGGGACGGTGGAATCGGGGTGGGCATCGCACGAAAGGGGCCGCCCGGTCGGGCGGCCCCTCGTCGATCGTCGCCTCAGTTGCGCGTTCGGCAACACCCGCCCGCGCGGGCGTAGGGATCGGGGAGCTCGGAGGCTGCGGCGTCACCTGTCACGACCGCTCGCGCCCCGTAGCCGGCGTGCTCGATGGCAAGGATGAGTTCCTCGACACGCACGCGACCGGGCTCGGTGGTCACGATGGCACGGGCCGTGTCGAGGTCCACGTTGACGTCCACGACACCCGCGATGCCGTCGAGGGCGCGAGTGACGTGGCGGACACAGGCGTCACACGACATGCCGGAGATCCGCAGCGACAGCGTTTTGGTCGAAGTCGAGGTTGGTGTGGTCGTATTCATGCCCGTGCCGACGCAGACGGGCAGCCGGCATTACAGCCGATGCCGGCGCCAGGGCCGTCACTCGATCACCTCGAGCGACAGCGTCTGCCATTGGTCGCGACTCGACACACCGATCTCGCCACGGAAGTCACCGGCCACGTACCAGAGGAAGCCGACAGGTTCGCCGTCCTCGACATCCACGGCGAGTTCGTACGGCTCGATGTCGTCGGTCGGCTGCCCGCGCCGCTGGAGCTCGGCCGCCACCAGCTCGCGCCCGCGCGCCCAGAGTCGCTTCGCGTCGTCGCACGCGGCGACCGCGATCCGACGCGCCGCCGGGTGCAGTCCCTGCGCATCCCCCTGAAGCTCCGCGACGATGGGAATGCCGTCGAAGTCGAGGGAGTCGGTCTGCCACAGGCGGTCGTCGTTGAAGACCAGCACACCGAGTCGCGGGTCCTCGAGCTGCGTCTCGTTCCGTACACGGCGAGGGCCGGCAGGTTCGGGGGCCTGCGGCGGACCCACCGGGGGTGTGCCGCCTCGCGTGGTGTGGTCCACCTGCGTGCGACGCTGCAGCAGCGACAGCACGCCGACGATCACGAGCAGCAGGACACCGAGGATCAGTAGTGGCGACACGGAAACACTCCCCGCGAACTAGCGAGTGAAGGTGTGGAGGCCGTCGGTCGAGCGCACCAGGTAGTCGTGACTGGCGTCGGCATCGCACCGCAGGTGCAGCCGGGTGTCCGTGCCGCCGACGTGCGCCGCCGCGATGGTGAAACGCGGCAGGCCGACGCCGCGCGCCTGTGCTTCGGCCCGGGCGGCCTCCGATGCGCGCAGCAACACCTCGAACGAGCGCTGCACGACCTGGTGGGCCTGCGTGAGGGCGGCTGCATCCGGCCCGTCGGGCGAGCCGGCGACGAGCACCGGAAAGCCGTCCTGGCGCTGCGCCCACCACGCCGACTCGGCCGACGACCACGCGAGCTCACCGAGCACGACGTCGAGCCGTCGCGCCCCGCGGGCCGGCGGCGCCGGCGGACCTGAGCGCAGGTGACGGGGATCGCCGGTGGAACTGGCCGCCGTGCCTCGCGCCGGCGCGCCGCCCTTGCGCGCGCGCAGCCTGGACAGCGTCTGGGCGTTGGCGTCCTGCACGGTCGCGCCGCGATGGCGCTCGACCCGCCGCTTGCCGTGGACGATGGTGAGGATGGCGAGCGCGAACAGGGCCGCGACGCCATAGGGCACCCACAGGTGGGCGTGGTCGATCAGGAAGTACAGGGCGACGAGCAGGCGGCCGGCAGCGACGCGGGCAGGGTGTCGCGGGTCCGGGCCCGTGAGGCCCGCCCAGGCGTCGTCGGCCAAGCGGCCGACGACCCAGAAGACGAAGGGGAGGGGCACGAGGTTGGCGAGGCAGCCCAGCGAGCTGCGGGCCATCTCGGCGCCCGTCGGCTTCCTGCCGCGGTCCTGCGGCGGTTCTGGGCGCGCGAGCACACCGCGCACCAGCCACTTCCACGCCGCGACGTACAGCCAGAACGTCGCGAAGATGCGGATGAAGATGGCCGCGGCCCCGGCCTCGGGCTGCGTTGCCACGTTGGCCGAGAGCAGGAACAGCCCGCTCGCGACGAGAATGTGGAAGGCGAACCAGACGCTGGCCTTCAGGACGTGGCCGAGCCACGCGAGCAGGGACATGGGCTGTAGACCTCAACGGCAAACAGGGCCGCCGGCGAACGAACAGGGGCTGCCGGTGCCGTCAGCCGGGCCACGGTCTCGCGTCCTGCGGGTGTGCGTCGGGTACGATGCGCACGCGCCCGCCACCGAGGAACCCGACATGCAGATGATCGACAAGCCCGGCCTCGCCCCCATCAGGCACCTGCTCGAGGATCCGGCGATCACCGAGATCATGATCAACGGTTCGCAGCAGGTCTACGTGGAGCGGGCCGGGCAGATGGTGGAGGTCCCGGGCGTGTTCACGCACGCCTCGCAGCTCGACCTCCTCGTCGACAACCTGGTGGTCGCGGCGGGGCGGGGCGTCAACGCCCGATCGCCCATGGCCGACTTCCGCATGGACGACGGGTCGCGCGTCAACGTGTGCATCGCGCCGGTGTCGCTGCAGGGGCCGGCGGTGACCATCCGCAAGTTCACCCACGCGGTGCGGACCTTCAACGACCTGGTACGCCACGGCACCCTGACCATGCCCATGGCGGAGTTCCTGACCTGCGCGGTGCGGGCGCGATTGAACATCGTCTTCGCCGGCGGCACCGGGACGGGCAAGACGACCACGTTGGGCATCATGGCCAACCAGATCACGCGCGGCGAGCGCGTGGTGGTCATCGAGGACACGGCCGAGCTCGACCTGGCGATCGCGCACTGCGTGCGGCTCGAGGCGCGGCGGGCCAACAACGAGGGCGCCGGAGCGATCACGCTGGCCGACCTGCTGCGCAACAGCCTCCGCATGCGCCCGACGCGCATCCTCGTCGGCGAGATCCGCGGCGACGAGGCCTTCGAGATGCTGCACGCGATGACCAGCGGCCACGACGGGTCGATGGCGGTGCTGCACGCGAGTTCCCCCGCGCACGCCGTGGCCCGCCTCGAGCTGATGCTGCTGTCGCGCGGGCTGGAACTGCCGCTCTGGGCGATCCAGCGCCAGATCAGCACGAGCGTCGACCTGATCCTGCAGCACCAGATCCTGCAGGACGGCGTGCGGCGGATCACCCACGTGAGCGAGGTGGGGCCCGTGCAGGACGGGCAGGTCTCCATCCGTCACCTGTTCGAGTACCGTCTGGCCGGCTATGCGGCAGACGGGCGGGCCGTCGGCGAGTTCGTGGCCACCGGCACGCGGCCGAAGTTCCGCGAGAAGCTGCGGCTGGCCGCCGGGCCCGGGGTGGACCGCCTGCTGGGACTGACCGGGCCCTGACGGCGGCGGGGCCACCCCACGCGCACGGTCGCGGGCAGAGACGATCAGGAGGCGAAAGGCCATCGCCCGGCGCGCCGCCGCTGGTAGACTGGTGAGATGTCCGCAGCAGAACACGCCAGACAGATCGCCAATCCGCACCGCCGCAACATCGCCATCATCGCCCACGTCGACCACGGCAAGACGACGCTGGTGGACGCGATGTTCGCGCAGGCGGGCACGTTCCGCTCCAACGAGCGGGTGGCGGAACGGGCGATGGACTCGATGGACCTCGAGCGCGAGCGCGGCATCACCATCCTGGCCAAGAACACCGCCGTCCGCTACCTCGACCACATCATCAACATCTGCGACACGCCGGGCCACGCCGACTTCGGTGGCGAGGTCGAGCGGACGCTGTCGATGGTCGATGGCGTGGTGCTGCTGGTGGACGCCTCGGAAGGGCCGCTGCCGCAGACCCGCTTCGTGCTGCGCAAGGCGCTCGAGCGGCGGCTCGAGCCGATTGTCGTCATCAACAAGATCGACCGCCCGGACGCGCGCGTCCAGGAAGTGCTGAACGAGGTCTACGACCTGTTCATCGACCTCGACGCCGACGAGGACCAGCTGGACTTCCCGGTCATCTACGCCGTGGCGCGTGACGGGCAGGCGAGCCTCGACCCGAACGAGCGCGGCGACACGCTCAAGCCGCTGTTCGACGCGATCATCGAGCACACGCCGCCGCCCAAGGGCGACCCGGAGGGCATCCTCCAGATCCTGATCGCGAACCTCGATGCCAGCGAGTACCTCGGGCGCATCGCGATCGGCCGCATCTTCAACGGGCGCATCACGGTCGGTGACTTCGTCGGCGTCGCCAAGCTCGACGGCACGATCCAGCAGACGCGCATCACCAAGCTGTTCGCCTTCGACGGCCTCAAGCGCGTCGACGTCGAGACGGCCGCGGCCGGCGACATCGTCTGCATCGCGGGCATCGAGGACATCACGATCGGCGAGACGGTGACCAGCGCGGAGACGCCCAAGGTGATCCCGCCGCTGGCCATCGACGAGCCGACCGTGTCGATGATCTTCGGCGTCAACACGTCGCCGATGGCCGGCCGCGAAGGCCAGTACGTGACGTCGCGGCAGATCAAGGAGCGTCTCGAGAAGGAGCTCCTCGGCAACGTCTCGCTGCGCGTCGAGCCGACCGACTCGCCCGAGCAGATGCGGGTGATCGGCCGCGGCGAGCTGCAGCTGTCGATCCTGATCGAGATGATGCGGCGCGAGGGCTTCGAGCTGCAGGTGTCGCGCCCCGAGATCGTCACCAAGGACAGCCCGGCGGGCAAGCTCGAGCCGGTCGAGGACGTGGTGATCGACGTGCCCGAGGAGTTCCAGGGCGTGGTGATCGCCGCCCTCGGCATCCGCAAGGGCACGATGAACAAGATGGTGAACAACGGGAGCGGCCGCGTCCGCCTCGAGTTCAAGGTGCCGGCGCGCGGCCTGATCGGCTTCCGTTCGCAGTTCCTGACCGACACCAAGGGCACCGGCATCATGAACCACATCTTCGCGGGCTGGGAGCCGTGGGCCGGCCCGATCCCGGCGCGCCCGACCGGCGCGCTGGTGGCCGACCGGACGGGCGTCGCGACGGCGTTCGCGATCTCGAACCTGCAGGATCGCGGCGAGATCTTCATCGACCCGACGACCGACGTCTACGAAGGCATGCTGATCGGCGAGAACTCCCGCAACAACGACCTCGACGTGAACGTCTGCAAGGAGAAGAAGCAGACCAACATGCGTGCCTCGTCGGCCGACGAGGCCATCCGCATCATCCCGCCCCGCAAGCTGGGACTCGAAGGCGCCATCGAGTTCATCAACGACGACGAGCTCGTCGAGATCACGCCCAAGTCGATCCGGCTGCGCAAGAAGGTGCTGGCGCAGAACCAGCGGCCGCGCCGCGACTAGTCAGGACTCACGAGGCATTGGCCCGGGCAGGCGCGTCCGACGACACCGCCCTGCCCACGCCGAGCCTGTCGAGCAGTTGGTCGAAGGCCGCCCGGCGGAGCGGCTTGGACAGGTAGTCGTCCATGCCCGCCTCCAGGCACATCTCGCGGTCGCCGGTCATCGCGTGGGCCGTCAGCGCGACGATCGGCGTCGGGCGGACGCGGCGGCGCTTCTCGATGGTGCGGATCTCGCGCGCCGCCTGCAGGCCGTCCATCACCGGCATCTGCACGTCCATCAGCACCAGGTCGTAGCGCTCGCGCTGCCACGCGGCCAGCGCCTCGGCACCGTCGGCCACCAGCACCACCTCGCAGCCGCGACGGGCCAGCAACTGCTGCACCACGCGCTGGTTGACGACGTTGTCGTCGGCCACCAGCACCTTCGGCGCCCGTGCGATGCGCGAGGGCGGCGGCACCACCGCCAGCGCCGCCTGCTGGTTGGCGTCGGCCACCGAGCGGCTCAGGGCTGCGGCCAGCACCGCGGCCACGGTGGGACGGCGAAGCGGCTTGGCCAGCACCGGTCCCCGTACGTCGTCGGCGCCCTCGGTGGACAGCACCAGCTCCAGCACCGGAACCCCGACCCGCGCCACCGCGCCCACGTCGGACCGGACCGAGGCCATCGACTCGTGATCGATGAGCACCAGGCACCACCGACGCTCCCACAGGAGAGGACCGAGCGCGCCATCGTCGTCGCCAACGGTCACCTTCGCGCCCCAGGCCTCGAGCCAGCCGCGCAGCACGTCACGCGACACGTGCTGCCGGTCGACGAGGAGCACGTCGCGACCCTCGAGCTCGCTGGGCCGCGCCTCGACGGCCGCGACCGACCCGGCGGCGATCGCCACGGGCAGCGCGAACGTGAAGGTGCTGCCCTGCCACTCGCGGCTCTCGCAGCTGATGGTGCCGCCCATCAGGTGGACCAGCCGGGCACAGATCGGCAGGCCGAGGCCGTTGCCCTCGAACAGCTGCGGCGTGCCCGTCGCCGCCTCCCGGGTGATCTGCTCGATGGCCGCGAGCTGATCCTCGCCCATGCCGACGCCCGAGTCCGAGATGCGGACACGCAGCGTCGCGCGCCCCTCCGCAAACGGCGTGTCGAGGTCGATGCGCACGCGCACGAACCCGACGTTGGTGAACTTCACGGCGTTGCCCAGCAGGTTGATCAGCACCTGGCGCAGGCGCACCGGATCGGCGGTCACCATGGCCGGCAACGGCGCATCCTGGTCCCAGACGAGATCGAGCTCCTTCTGGTGGGCGCGCACGGCGACCGCGCCGAGCGCGTCGTGGACGACCGCGGCGAGGTCGAAGGGCACCGCCTGCAGGTCGACGCGGCCGGCCTCGATCCGTGACAGGTCCACCACGTCGTCGATCACCGTGATGAGGGCTTCCGACGAGCGCCGGATCGTGTCGAGGTAGTCGCGCTGCGCCGGCGTGAGGTCGGTGTCCAGCGCCAGCTCGGTCATGCCGAGGACGCCGTTCATCGGCGTGCGGATCTCGTGGCTCATGGTCGCCACGAACTCGCTCTTGAAGCGGTTGGCGCTCTCGGCACGGTCCTTGGCGACCTGCAGCTCGGCGGTGCGGCGCGCCACTTCGGCTTCGAGTTCCTCGCGGTGGCGCTGCAGCTCGCGATCGCGCGCCTCGAGTCGCGACAGCATGCCGTTGAAGGCGCGCACCAGGACGCTCAGCTCGTCGTCGGTGGCCCGCTCCGGCAGGCGGAGGTCGAGACGCTCGGTGCGGACGACCTCCTGTGCCGCCACCGACAGTTGCCTGAGGGGGGTGACGATCGGCCGCTGCAACGCGGCGCCGAGCACGTTGGCCAGGCCGAGCGAGACGACGAACACGATGAAGAAGATCGCCATCGTGTCGCGACGTCGCGCCTCGACGCGGCGCAGGTCCGTCTCGACGAGCACCGACCCGACGCAGCCGTCCTTGAGGCAGATGTCACGCACGACGCGCAGGCTGTCGCTGCCCTGCACGGTGCCCGGGGCCGGCGCCTGCGGCGGCGCCTGGGGCCCGCCGACGCCCTGGACCTGCGCAAACAGCCGCCCGTCCTTGCCGTAGAGGGCGGCGACACGCAGGTCGGGCCTGGCGCGCAGCGACTCGAGGGTCTCGGCGACGTAGACCGGATCCTCGAAGGCCAGCGCGGCGGCGTTGTTCTCGCCGAACACGGTGGCCACGGCCTCGATCTCGAGGGCCAGGGAGGCCCGCGACGTGACGCCGTCGTAGAACATCAGCCCGAGCCCGGTCAGCGCGAGCGCGAAGGCGCTGGCGGCAATCAGGATCAGGGTGAGACGGCGGCGAAGGGAGTGGCGAAGCATCAGGGCGGGGCGGTCCCCTAACCCCAATCGGCGGTGGGTCCGGAATGATGAGGGCCGGGGGCCTAAAGTTTCCGGCGCAGCGACCGATTGCCTCGACAACCATGATCTCCCTCCATACCCCCTCAGCCGCCCGCCTGACCCGGCGCCTCGTCGCCCTGGCCCTCGTCGTGGCCGGCACCGCGGTCGGCGCCTTGCGGGTCGAGGCGCGAGCGGGCGATGACGAGGCCCGGGCGACCACCATCGCCCGGATGCTGCGGTTCGTGGAGTGGAACACCAAGGCGCCCGGGACGGGCCTGCGCGTGGCCGTCGTGGGGAACGCGGAACTCAGCGCGGCCCTCCGTGAGGCGTGCGCCGCGATCCAGCCGGGTGGCCACACGGTGACCGTGGTGGACGTGCCGTCGGTGGCGGCGCTGGCCGACGTGAAGGCGTCGGTGGTGGTCCTCGGGGAGGACTCGGCCGTCCTGGCGCGTCGCCTGTCGGAACAGGGCGTGGTGACCGTCGGCGACGGCGACTGCCCCGAGAACCGGGCGCTGGCGCTGAACATCCGGTCGGAGGGCGACCGGTACCGCCTGCAGGCCAACCCCACCGCGGCGGCCCGCGCCGGAGTCGTCCTGAGCTCGCGACTGCTCCGCCTGGCACAGATCGTCAATTAGGGAGCTTCAGTCGGCCTTCGGCAGGTCGGCCTTCGTCAGTCGGCAGTCCGTCGTCGCCTCGAACGCCAGGCGTCGATCGTCACGTCTCGGCCGGCGCGTCCTCTTCCTCGAGGGGGGCGGGACGATGGCCCCAGCGGGTCAGCAGCACGCCGGCCGCGACCAGGATGGCGCCGACCAGGCGCATGCCCTGCAGGCGCTCGCCCAGCCACACCATCGCCACGAGCAGCGCCGCCACCGGCACCACGTTGGAGTAGATCGACGTGCGTGACGACCCGAGCTGCCGCACGCCCATGTACCAGGCGGTGTAGGAGAAGTTCAGCGCCAGCAGCGACGAGAACACGACGCAGATCCAGGCCACCAGCCGGACGTCGGCCCAGTGCGTGCGGGCGAAGTCGGCGGTCGAGAACGGCAGGAACAGCATCGTGCCGATCGCCATCGACAACCCCGTGACGACGATCGGCGCGTACGAGGCGAGCAGCGGCCGGCCGGCCACCGTGTAGATGGTCCAGCACAGCACGCACGCGATCATCATCAGGTCGCCGGTGGGCGAGCTCACGCCGGTGATGGCGCCGCCGCGCACGATCAGGCTCACGCCGACGAACGACAGCGCCGTGCCCAGCCAGTGCGCCAGCGGCAGTCGCTCGTGCCCCACGGCCGCCGAGAGCAGGCTCACGGCCGCCGGCGTGCAGGCGATGATGATCGAGGCGTTCATCACGCTGGTGCGCTCGAGGCCGGCGATGAAGAGGATCTGGTACCCGAACTGGCCAATCAGGCCGAGCACGACGATCACGCCCCAGTGGCGCGGGGTGATGCGGGCGACGTCCTCGCGGCGACGCGTGAGGAAGATGGCCGCCAGGAAGACCAGCGACGCGATCAGCAGGCGCAGCCCGTTGAAGGCCCGCGGCGGGACTTCCTGCAGCACGAACTTGATGACGCTGTAGTTGCTGCCCCAGATGATGGCGGTGAGCAGCAGGTAGAGGTCGACGCGGGTCATTTCAACGCGGGAATTCTAAAGGTGAAATGACCGGTCCGCCGGGGAGGCGGAGTGGCCGGAGCGGGCCCGATGCCACGCTCCGGCGGCTTGCCCCGAGCACCAGCCGCGTCGGCGAGCCGACGCGACTCGTGTCGAGGGGTCTTACGCCAGGCCGAGGGCGCCGGCCCGGACGAAGAAGATGATCAGCGAGACGAGCAGCACGTAGATGACGAGCGACTCGATGAGCACCAGGCCCAGCAGGAGGGCGCCGCGGATGGCATCGGCCGCGCCCGGGTTGCGGGCGATGCCTTCGGCGGCCGCGCTCACGGCCTTGCCCTGCGCCATGGCGCCGAACGCCGCCGCGATGGCCAGCGCGAAGCCGGCGGTCACGACCGCCCACTGGGTCACGCCCGGGGCCACGGCGCCGGCCGCGGCGGCTTCCTGGGCGTACGCCGGCGAGATCAGGCCAGCGGCCATGACCAGCGCGAGAACTGCGAAGAACTTCTTCATCATGCGAGTGCCTCCTCGAGGCGCGTCAAACGACAATCGTCGGCATTAAAGGGTCGCGACCGGTGGTCGCGCGGCGCGCCTGTGGCGCGCCTGGGTCGGGTGCAGGCCGGGGCCCGACGAATAGCCGAGGCCTGCCCCGTGCCGCCGCCCCGCACGATGCGCAGGCGTCGGGTGTGCGTGGGCGCCGACCAGGGGTCGACGCCGAATCGTCCCTACGCCGCCGCGTGAGCGTGCGCCGGGGAGTCGCCGTGCGCATGGTGGTCATCGTGGTCGGCATCGTCATGCCCATGCTCCACGTGCACCGCGCCGGAGAGGTAGATGATCGTCAGCAGCGTGAAGATGTAGGCCTGCAGCGACCCGGTGATCACGCCCAGGAACATCATCGGCAGCGGCACGAGGAAGGGCACGATGCTGGCCATGATGAGCACCACGAGCTCCTCGCCGTAGACGTTGCCGAACAGGCGCAGCGACAGCGACATGACGCGCGACATGTGGCTGATCACCTCGATCGGCGCCATGATCGGCGCGACGAACAGCGGCACGCCCGGCGGGATGATGAAGTGCTTGACGTAGGACACCAGGCCCTGCGCCTTGATGCCCTGCAGGTGGTAGTACACCCACACCGTCAGCGCGCAGCCCAGCGTGGTGCTGATGTTGGCCGTCGGCGACATCAGGCCGGGCACCTTGCCGATGGCGTTGGCCAGGAAGATGAAGATGAAGATCGAGCCGACCAGCGGCAGGAACTTCGGCCCCTGCGGCCCGACGTTCTCCTTGAGCAGGCCGACGAGGAAGCCGACGATGTCCTCGAGGACGATCTGGAGCTTGCCCGGATTGTCGACGCTGAAGCTCGAGCGGACGGCCAGGCAGAAGACGGTGACCGCGAGCACGATCAGTCCGCACATGACGAGGTGATCGGGGATCACCACCAGGCCGGGCGCGTACGTCTTGCCGAGCAGCGGCGCGACCACCGGCCCGAGCAGCCGGTTGACGAGCTCGACGATCCAGAGTGTGTGATGTTCCATGTGCCTGTCGGCGGGGGCCGGTCGGCTAGCGCCAGGCCCGGACCGCTTCCGCCATCGCGGCGACGACCACCGCGGAGACGCCCACCAGCACCCCCAGCGGGTGCAGGTGCAAACGGCCAATGATAACGTAGCCGGCCGCCAGCAGCAACGCGTACCGGCCCGCGAGGCCGAGCGCCGCCCTCACGGGCGAGATCCTCCGCGTTTCCTGTCCGTCCGGGGGTGGCCCGAGGGCGGCCACGCCCCGCTTCAGCGCGCGAAAGCTGATGCCGGCCAGCAGGCCCCCGCCGACCACCCCGCCGGCAAGCCGCCAGCCCCCCAGCACCCACGCGCCCGCGGCGCTGATGGCCAGCACGATGACGGTGTCACGCTCGAGCCGGGCGGCCAGCGCGACGTCAGCGGGAGCCGGCATCGAAGGCCCGGCGGGTGATCCGCACCACGTTGAGGACCGCGGCCGCGAACCCGAGCACGAACCCGATCAGCATGCCCCAGGGGCTGGAGCCGAACGCCTCGTCGGCTTTCACACCCAGCCACGTGCCGATGACGAGCGCCAGCACGAACGACAGCCCGAGGGAGCCGAGTTCGCCCGCCGTGCGCCAGTAGCCGGAGGGGCGGGGGCTCACCATGGCGAGCTCAGGGCTTGCCGCCCGCGCAGGGAACGACCGTCGGGGCCAGGGGATCGGCAGCCGCAACCTGAACCGGGGCCGGTGGCGCAGCCGCCGGCCGGGCGGGAGCGTCGCAGTCGGCCTTCGCCGTCCCGTTGACCGCCCCGGGGGCCGCGGTCGGCTTGCCCTTCGGCTTCTTCTTCGCTGACGCAGACGATGGACGGGGGGCCTTTCCGGTGGTCACGGTCGAGGCGGCGGTCTTCCGGGGCGCCGGGGTCGTGGCCGAGGAGGCTGCCGGAGGGCCGGCCGTCTGGGCGCGAGCCGGGGCATGGCCGAGCACGCCGAGGACGAGCAGGGAAGCGAGGATGCGGGTCACGCGTGGCGTCCTCTCGATGGCGCCTGGGCCCGTCGGCGACCGCCGGGCTCGGAGGATCGTCGAACAAGTGCAGCACAAGGCGGGCCGTTGGCCCTCGACTATACTCCAAGGGCGGGTCCTGTCCCGCCACGGACACCCTCTGATGCGACAACTCCTGACGCTCGTTCTGGCTGCGGCTCTGGCCTCGTCCGTGCTCGCGCCTGCCGCGCAGGCCCAGTCCGATCCACGCCAGCGCACGCTGCTGGTCACCGCCATCGGCCCCGACGGCCTGCCCGTCGAGACCCTGGACGCCGAAGACGTCGTGGTCCGCGAGGACGGCGTGGCGCGCGAGGTGCTCAAGGTCACGCGCTCGACCGCCCCGATGGACATCACCATCCTGGTCGACAACAGCCTCGCCTCGACGCGCGCTTTGCAGGACATCCGCCTCGGGCTCGAGCAGTTCGTCACCAACTACGCCGGTCCCCACCCGATCACCATCATGACGGTGGCCGACCGCCCGACCGTGCAGGTCGCCTCGACCACCGGCAAGCCGCAACTGGTCTCGGCCGTCAAGCGCCTCTTCGCGCAGCCCGACTCCGGCGCCATGATGATCGAGGGCATCGTCGATGCCTCGCGAGCCATCCAGAAGCGAAAGCCGGCGCGCGCGACGATCATCGCGATCACCAGCTTCGGCACCGAGTTCAGCGATCGCGGCTTCCAGTTCGCCCTCGATGCGCTGGCCGAGTCCGGTGCGACGCTGCACGTGCTGGAACTGCAGGACACGCAGCGGGCCGACCCGACCAGCCAGAACATGCGGGACCGCAACGTGGTGATCGATCGCGGCACCACCGAGACCGGTGGCGCCCGCGAGCTGATCATCGCCAACATGAACCTCACCGACGCGCTGCAGAAGGTCGGCCGGATCGCGCTGACCCAGCACGAGGTCCTCTACGGCCGGCCCGATCGCCTGGTCCCGGCCAAGGAGGTCGAGGTCTTCTCGGCGCGGCCGACGCTGAAGATCAGGGCGAACACCCTGCAGGCGAACCGGGTACGTCGATGACCCAGGCGCTGCTGTGCACCATCGTCGCGGGCGCGGTTGCCGCCGTGCTCGCCCAGCCCCCCGCCGGCAGCCAGGCGCCGGCCCCGCAGCCACCGGCCACGGCGCCAGCGGGCCAGCCGCCCGTCGAGGCGCCGCCGCAGGCACCGGCCCAGCCGGCCGAGCAGCCGATCTTCAGGTCGGGCGTCGAGGTCGTGTCGCTGAACGTGACGGTCACCGAGCGCGACGGCAAGTTCGTGTCGGGCCTGCCCAGGGAGGCGTTCTCCGTGTTCGAGGACGGCGTCAAGCAGGACGTCATCTTCTTCTCGGGCACGCAGCTGCCGACCGCCCTCGGGCTGCTGATCGACACCAGCGCGAGCATGAACGACAAGATGGCCATCACGCAGCAGGCGGCCATCGGCTTCGTGGAGCGCATGCACGCCGACGACGTGCTGACGATCGTCGACTTCGACAGCCGGGCGGAAATCCTGCAGGGCTTCACCGCGGAACGCGACCGCCTCTCGGCGGCCATCCGGCGGACGACGGCGGGCGGCTCGACGTCGCTGTACAACGCGGTCTACATCGCGCTCAACGAGTTCAAGAAGATCCGCGCCGCCAACACGCAGCAGGACGTGCGTCGGCAGGCGATCGTCGTGCTCTCCGACGGCGAGGACACGTCGAGCCTGGTGCCGTTCGAGGAGGTGCTCGAACTGGCCAAGCGCTCCGAGGTGGCGATCTACGCCATCGGCCTCAAGGACCCGGGCGCCCGGTCGCGCCCGATGGGCGGCTTCAGCGAGTCGGACTTCGTGCTGAAGCAGTTCGCGCAGGAGACCGGCGGCAAGGCCTTCTTCCCGAGCGAGGCCGACGAGCTGCCGGCGATCTACGGCGCGGTGGCCGACGAACTGGCCGCCCAGTACACCGTCGGTTACGCGTCGCGCAACCAGCGCCGTGACGGCCGCTGGCGCCGCATCGTGGTGCGCGTCGAGCGCCCGAACACCATTGCGCGCACCAAGCAGGGGTACTACGCGCCCACCAGCTAGCGCGTCACGTCGCCGATGAGCCTCGCCGTCCTCTACACCGCCGCCTTCGGTGCCTACGTCTGGCACTTCGTGTCGCGCCGGCGGCTCGCCGGACGACTGGCGACGGGGATCCTCCTCGTGGCGGTCCTCGTGCACACGTTCGTGCTCGGGATGTACACGATGGAGCTGGGCGTCCCGCCCATGGCCGGGCGCACGGGCGCGGTGTCCACGTTCGTCTGGATGCTGGCCGTCGCCTACCTGTCCATCGAGGTGTCGACCGACGAGCGCGGCATCGGCGTGTTCGTGACGCCCCTGCTGGTGGCGCTGCAGGGCCTGGTGGCGCACGGCGCGATGCCCACCGACGTGCCGCAGTACTTCGCCGCCCCGTTCGTCGCGGTGCATGTCGGCGCGTTGCTGTTCGCCTACGCCAGCTTCGCGCTGGCGTGCGTCATCGGCATCACCTACGTGCTGCTCTTCCGCGAGTTGAAGCGCCGGACGCCGGGGGTCTTCTTCCAGCGCCTGCCGTCGCTGCAGGTCCTCGACCGGATGAACATGCGCGCGGTGTGGATCGGCTGGCTGCTGCTGTCGGTCGGGCTGGTCGGCGGTGCCGTCTGGCTGCGCGACGTGAGCACGCAGATGGCCAACGACCCGCGCCTGCCGCACATGACCATCACCGACCCGAAGATCATGATGGCCGTGCTCACCTGGCTGATCTACGGCCTGCTGCTGGCGTCGCGCCGCTGGGCCGGGCTCAGCGCGCGTCGCACCGCCTGGCTGTCGGCGGTCGGCTTCGCCCTCGTCCTCCTGAACTTCCTGCCCGTGGCGTACTTCTTCGCCCGGAGCCACAACTTCGCCTGATGCACCTCGTCCTGGTCGGCCTCAGTCACCACACCGCGCCGCTCGAGGTGCGCGAGCGGATCGGCATCAGCCGGTCCATGGTGCCGGCCGCCCTGGATCGCCTCGCCAACGACGGCTGCGACGACGCCGTGCTGCTGTCGACGTGCAACCGCACCGAGGTGTACGCGGTGGCTGCCGATCCGGTCGCGATGGGTGATCGGGTCATCAACTGCCTGGCCGACTATCGCGGCGTGAGCCGCGACGACATCGACGCGGCGCTGTACGTGCGCACCGACGCCGACGCGGCGCGGCACCTGTTCCGGGTCGCGGCGGGGCTCGACTCGCTGGTGGTCGGCGAGCCGGAGATCCTGGGGCAGGTGAAGGACGCCTACAAGGTCGCCAGCGAGGCGCGCGGCACCGGCAGCGTCCTCAACCGGCTGTTCCACGGCGCCTTCGCGATCGGCAAGCGCGTGCGCACCGACACCGGCCTGTCCGAGGGGGCCGTGTCGCTGAGCTACGCGGCCCTGACGCTGGCGCGCAAGATCTTCGGCGACCTCGCGTCGCGCCACATGGTGGTGTTCGGCGCGGGCGAGATGTCGCGGCTGTCGGCGCTGCACTTCCACCAGCAGGTGGCCAGCACCACGATCGCCACCCGACGGCAGGATCGCGGTGAGGCGCTCGCCTCCGAGGTCGGCGGACGCGTGATTGCGTGGGACGACCGCCTCGACGCGCTCGCCGAGGCCGACGTGCTGGTGTCGGCGACCGGGTCACCCGACCTCGTGCTCACTGCCGCCGATCTCGCGCGCGTGTTCGCGGCGCGCCGGCGCCGCCCGATGTTCGTGGTCGACCTCGCGGTACCGCGCGACGTCGACCCCGACATCGCCGAGCGCGAGGAAGTGTTCCTCTACAACATCGACCACCTGCGCGGCATCGTGCAGGAGAACCTGGCTCGCCGCCAGGAAGCCGTGGGCAAGGCCGAGCGCCTGGTGAACGACGAGGTCGCCGCCTGGTACAGCTGGCTCCGATCGCGAGCCGCGATTCCGACGGTGGTCGCGCTCCGGACCCGCTTCGAGCGCGTGCGCCAGGCGGAGCTCGAGCGACTGTCGCCCAAGTTCGCCGGCCTCGGGCCGGAGGCGCGCGACCGGGTCGACGAAGTCACGAGACTGATGATCGAGAAGCTCCTGCTGACCCCCACCGAACAGCTCAAGGCGATCGACGACCACGAGACCATGGCCGCGTGCTCGGCGGCGCTGCGGCGCCTGTTCGCGCTCGACGACGAGACGGCGGCCGTCGAGGCCGATCGGGCGGACGCGTCGCGGCAGAAGGCGCGATCGTGACCACGACCTGGCGGATCGGCACGCGCGGCAGCGCGCTCGCGCTGTGGCAGGCCACCACGGTGAAGGCGCGGCTCGAGAGCATGGGTGTCGCGCCGTGCGAGATCGTGGTGATCAAGACCGACGGCGACCGCCTGCAGGACGCGCCGCTCTCCGACGTCGGCGGCAAGCGGCTGTTCGTCAAGGAGATCGAGGACGCCCTGCTGGAGGGCGAGATCGACCTGGCGGTGCACAGCTCGAAGGACATGGCCGTGGTGCTGCCCGGCGGACTGCACATCGCAGGCGTGCTGCCTCGCGCCGACCCGCGCGACGCGGTCGTGCTGCCCGAGACCAGTGGGCTCGTCGACGCGACGCTGGCACAACTGAGCGAGGTGCTCGGCGCGACGCCGCGGATCGGCACGAGCAGCGTGCGGCGGGTGGCGCAGTTGCATCGGCAGTTCCCCGGCGCCGAGTTCCTGCCGGTGCGCGGCAACGTCGACACGCGCCTGCGCAAGCTCGACGGGGGCGACTACGACGCGCTGGTCCTGGCGGCGGCCGGCCTGCAGCGGCTCGAGCGCGGGGCGCGCATCAGCGGGTACCTGCCCGTCGAGGCCTGCATCCCGGCGCCCGGCCAGGGCATCGTGGCGATCGAGTGCCGCGAGGACGCCGAGGAGATCACGCAGACGCTCGTGGCGATGAGCGATCGTGCCGCGGACCTGGCCCTGCGGGCCGAGCGCGCGCTCGTCGCCGCGGTCGGCGGCGGCTGCCAGTTGCCCCTCGGCGCGCACTGTCGCCACACGGCCGACGGTGGCCTCGAGCTGATCGCCTGCGTGACCTCGCTCGAGAGCGAGCACGAGGTGCGGGCCCTCGGCTTCGGCGAGGCCGAGGATCCGGAGGGCCTCGGCGAGCGCGTCGCCGAGCGCCTCCTCGCCGACGGCGCCGGCGCGATCCTCGACGCGGTCCGCGAGTACGACGGGCCCCTGCCGGCGCAGGACTAGCCGCGCGACGAGCTCCCCCGTGGCTGGGGCTGGCGGGTCCCTCGTCACCGACGGCCCCGTCACGTGTCCACGGCGGCCCGGTCCCGTGTCCCGTGCCTCCCTTGTGACTGGTCGCTGTTCCCCTTCTCCCCCGATCAGCGCGTGCGGCAGTACCATCACTCCATGACTCCCGTGTCCATCGTGGGCGCAGGCCCCGGAGATCCCTCGCTCATCTCCATGCGCGGTCTGCGGTGCCTCACGCGCGCCGACGTCGTCGTCCACGATTCCCTCATCGACAAGCGGTTGCTGCGCATGGCGCGGCCCGACGCCGAGTGCATCGACGTCGGCGACGCGGCGCCGGCCGGCGCCGCACAGGAAGCGATCTGCCTGCTGATCGCCGAGAAGGCCCGCGAGGGTCGTTCGGTGGTGCGCCTCAAGTGGGGCGACCCGTTCGTGTTCGACAGCGGCGGCAAGGAGGCGCTGTTCCTGCACGAGCAGGGCATCCGCTTCGAGGTGGTGCCCGGCATCCCGGCGCTGGTCGGCATCCCCGCCTACGCCGGCATCCCGGTGACGTACCCGGGGTCGGGCAACACGCTGACCTTCATCCGCGGTTTCGAGGACGGCGCGGAGGACACGCCCGATCTCGACTGGCACCAGCTCGCCAAGGTGGACGGGACGCTGCTCTGCTACGCGGGCCCGCGGCAGCTCGGTCGCGTCGCCGCCTCGCTGCTGGCGCACGGGCGCCCCGGCGACGACTCGGCCGCGATCGTCTACAACGGCACGACCCCGCAGCAGCGCACCACCGACGGGACGCTGCGCGACCTGGCGCAGCGGCTCGAGACGCACCCGTCGCACGCGCCCGCCGTGCTGGTGGTCGGCCCGTCGGCAGGGCTGCGCGCCCACCTGCGGTGGTTCGACGAGCGGCCGCTGTTCGGCACGCGCATCGTCGTGACCCGGTCGCGGGAGCAGGCGGGCGAGTTCGTGGAGCGGCTGCACGACCTCGGCGCCGAGGTGATCGAGGCCCCGTCCATCCACATCGAGCCGCTCGAGGACTTCGAGGAGATCGACCGCGCCATCGCCACGATCTCGTCGTACCGGTGGCTGGTGTTCACCAGCGCCAACGGCGTCGACCACTTCATGCGGCGCGCCCTGGCGCGCGTCAGGGACATCCGCGACCTCCACGGCCCGCACATCTGCGCCGTCGGGCCGGCGACTGCCGAGCGGCTGCAACGCCTGCACCTGCGCGTCGACGTGATGCCCGAGGAGGACCGCGCCGAGGGCGTCGTGGCGGCGCTCAAGGCGACGGGCAGCCTCGAGGGACTGCGCATGCTGCTGCCGCGGGCCGACATCGCCCGCGAGTCGCTGCCCGACGAATTGCGCAAGGCCGGCGCCGAGGTGGACGACATCGCCGCCTACCACACCGTGCGCGCGACGTGGGGCCAGGAAGGCCAGCCCGACATCTACAAGAAGCTGCTCGAGGGCGACGTCGACATCGTGACGTTCACCAGCGCGTCGAGCGTGCGCCACTTCGTCACCAACCTCGGCGAGGAACAGGCTGCCGACCTGCTGCAGCAGGTGGCGGTCGCCTCGATTGGCCCGGTCACTGCGGAAGCCGCGCAGCAACTCGGTGTCGCCACCAGCATCATGCCGAAGGCGCCCTACACCATCCCGTCGCTGGTGGACGCCATCGTGCAACACGTGCGCGCGTCAAGGTAGGGGCGCGGGGCCGGCGCGGCCCCGCCCTCGACCTGCCGCAATCCGAACTCCTGCCATCCTGCACCTCCGCGATTCCCCATGTCCCTCGATCTCACCCGCCGCCCTCGCCGCCTGCGCCGCACGCCCGGACTCCGCGCCCTCGTGCGCGAGACGCACCTCGAACCGTCGCAGTTCATCTATCCGCTGTTCGCCTGCCCGGGCGAGGGCGTGAACAAGCCGATCGGCTCGATGCCCGGCGTCGCGCAGATGTCGGTGGACGAGATCGTCAGGGAGGTCGGCGCGGCGGCGGGCGATGGCGTGACGTCGGTGCTGCTCTTCGGCCTGCCCGCGCACAAGGACGAGCGCGGGAGCAGCGCGAGCGATCCGCAGGGGCCGGTGCAGCAGGCGGTGCGCGCCATCCGCGCCGCGTACCCGCAGACCGTCATCATCACCGACGTCTGCCTGTGCGAGTACACCTCGCACGGCCACTGCGGCATCGTCACCGACGGCATCGTCGAGAACGACCCGACCGTGGAACTGCTGGTGCAGGAAGCGGTGTCGCACGCCGAGGCCGGCGCCGACATCGTGGCCCCGTCGGACATGATGGATGGCCGCATCGGGGCGATCCGCGAGGGACTCGACGCGGCCGGCCACGTCGACATCGCGATCATGAGCTACGCGGCCAAGTACGCCTCGGCGTTCTACGGCCCCTTCCGCGAGGCGGCCGAGTCGACACCGGCCTTCGGCGATCGCCGCAGCCACCAGATGGATCCCGCCAACGCCGAGGAGGCGCTCCGCCAGGTGGCGCTCGACATCGAGCAGGGCGCCGACATCGTGATGGTGAAGCCGGCGCTGCCCTATCTCGACATCCTGTGGCGCGTGAAGGATGCGTTCGCGCTGCCGACCGCGGCCTACCACGTGAGCGGCGAGTACTCGATGGTCAAGGCGGCCGGCGCCAGGGGCTGGATCGACGAGCCGCGGGCGATGATGGAGTCGCTCATCTCCATCCGCCGTGCCGGCGCCGACGCGATCATCACGTACTACGCGCGCGAGGCGGCGCGCGCCCTCTAGCCCCCGCGGGCGCGCCAGCGGCGTGTTAGGTTAGTCCTGATGCCACGCACGCGCTCCACCGAGAACGACAGGTCGGCCAGGTTGTTCGCACGCGCCAGGCAGGCGATGCCCGGTGGCGTCAACAGCCCTGTCCGGGCCTTCAAGGCCGTGGGCGGCACGCCCCGCTTCATCAGGAGCGGCAAGGGCGCGTACGTCAAGGACGAGGACGGGCGTCGGTACCTCGACTACGTCATGTCGTGGGGACCGCTGATCCACGGCCACGCGCCCAAGGGCCTGCTCACCGCGCTGGCCGATGCCGCCAGGCACGGCACCAGCTTCGGCGCGCCCACCAGGCTCGAGATCGAGATGGCCGAGGCGGTGCGAGCGCGCGTGCCGTCGATGCAGTTGGTGCGCTTCACGAGCTCGGGCACCGAGGCCGCCATGAGCGTGCTCCGGGTCGCGCGCGCGGCGACCGGCCGCGATGCCGTCGTGAAGTTCGCCGGCTGCTATCACGGTCACGCCGACGGCTTCCTCGTGGAGGCCGGCAGCGGCGCGGTGACGCTCGGCGTCCCGACTTCGCCAGGCATTCCCCAGGCCGCTGCCGCACTCACGCTCACCGCCCGGTACAACGACCTGGCGTCGGTCGAGGACGTGGTGCGCCGCGCCAGGGGGCAGATCGCCGCCATCCTCGTCGAGCCAATCGCCGGCAACATGGGCGTGGTGCCGCCGATGCCGGGCTTCCTCGAGGGGCTGCGGGCGATCTGCGATCGCACCGGCGCGCTGCTGGTGTTCGACGAGGTGATCAGCGGCTTCCGCGCCTCGGCCGGCGGCGCGCAGCACCTGCTCGGCGTGACGCCCGACCTCACCTGCCTCGGCAAGATCATCGGCGGCGGCCTGCCCGTCGGGGCGTATGGCGGCCGTGAGGACCTGATGCGCATGGTGGCGCCCGACGGGCCCGTCTACCAGGCAGGAACGCTCTCGGGAAACCCGATGGCGATGACGGCCGGCCTCTGGGCGCTGTCCAGGCTCGACGACAAGTTGTACGCGAAGCTCGAGCGCCTCGGCAGCATGCTGGCCGAGGGCCTGTCGGATGCCGCGCAGCGCGCCGACGTCGCGATCAGCCTGAACCGCGTCGGGTCGTTGCTCACCGTGTTCTTCACCGACCGTCCCGTCATGAACTACGACGACGCGAAGCTGTCGGACACGAAGGCCTACGGCACGTTCTTCCAGGCGATGCTCGCGCAGGGCGTCTACCTGCCGCCGTCGCAGTTCGAGGCGTGGTTCCTGTCCGGCGCGCACACCCGCGGCGACGTGGACGACACCATCCGCGCGGCGCGCAAGGCCTTCAAGGCGGTGGCGCGCGCGGCGCGCGGCTGACCGACGCGGGCACGACGTGCGTGCGTTCTACTGCGACCACTTCGTGCTGCCGCTGCCCGAGGGGCATCGCTTCCCCATGGACAAGTACGCGCGCCTCCGGGCCCGCGTGCTGCAGGAGCAGTTGCTGCCGCCCGGCGGCCTGATCGAGCCCCCCGCCGCCGCGTGGGAGGACCTGCTGCGCGTCCACACACCGGAGTACGTGGCACGCGTGCGCGATGGCGCCCTCACCCGCGAGGAGCAGCGGCGCATCGGCTTCCCGTGGTCACCCGCGATGGTGGAGCGGTCGCGCCGCTCGGTCGGCGGCACGATCGAAGCGGCGCGCGCCGCGCTGCAGGACGGCGCCTCGGCCAACCTCGCGGGCGGCACGCACCATGCCTTCCGCGACCGCGGCGAGGGGTACTGCGTGTTCAACGACGTCGCCGTGGCAGCGGTCACGCTGCTCGAGACCGGACGCGTCCGACAGGTGGCCGTGGTCGATCTCGACGTGCACCAGGGCAACGGCACGGCGGCCATCTTCGCGCACGACCGGCGCGTGTTCACGTGCTCGCTGCACGGGGCGACCAACTACCCGTTCCGCAAGGAGCGCAGTGACCTCGACGTGCCGCTGCCCGACGGGACGGGAGACGAGGCGTACCTCTCGGCGCTGGCGGTGTCGCTCGACGCCGTGTTCGACACGGCGCCCGACCTGGTGTTCTACGTGGCGGGCGCCGATCCGTACGAGGGGGACCGCCTTGGGAAGATGCGCCTGACCGAAGCCGGGCTGCGCAGGCGCGATGCGATCGTGCTCGGCAGGTGCCGAGCCGAGGCCGTGCCGGTCGCCGTGAGCATGGCGGGGGGATATGCCCCGGACGTGGACGCGATCGTGCGCATCCACGCCGGGACGATCGCCGAAGCCGCCGCCTGCGCGGGGCTGTGGCGGGGCGCTATTCCTTGGCCGCCCGGGCCTTCGCCCAGCGACGCTTCTGCGCGTCGGCAATCCGCTTGCGCGCCTCGGCACTGAGCTTGCGCTTCTTGCGGACCGTCGGCTCTGCAGCGGCGGCGGTGCCTTCGGCGGCGGGCGCCGCCTTGCGGGACGAGGCGCGAAGCCCGCGAGCCTGTGACTCGAGTTCCGCGAGATGTTGGCGCGTCCGCGCGATTTCCTGTTCGAGCCCGTGCAGGGCCCACGTGAGCAGCTGGCGGTTGCCGCTGCTCAGGACTGTCTTCGACGACTTACGTGACTTTGCCATGACGCCAGCTCCGGGAGGGTTGAAGGTTGGCCGAGGCACAAGCATAGCCTGCTTTGGCCTGTTGGTCGCGCTGTTGCTCGTCGTAAGTGCCGCCCGTGGGCAGGCGCAACCGCCGGGGCACGACGCCCGCCTCGCCGACGCCTATGCCTCCGCCTACGATCTCGATCACGACGAGGCCGTCGGGAAACTGGCGGCGCTGGCCAAGTTAGCGCCCGACTTACCCGACAGCTACCGGGCGCTGGCGTCGATCACGTGGCTGCGACTCCTGTTCGCGCGCGGCACGGTGCTCGCCGACGAGTATCTCGGGCGGATCTCGCGCCACGACGTCTCGTCGGCGCCGCCACCGGCAGACGTGCAGGCGGAGTTCCAGCGCTCGCTCTCGACGGCACTGCGCCTGGCGGAGGCACGTGTCGCAGCCGCGCCGCGCGACGCCCGATCGCACTACGACCTCGCCTCCGCGCTGGGCTTGCAGGCCTCCTGGGCCGCCACCGTCGAGGGCCGGATGGCCCGGGCATTCGGCGCGGCGCGGCGTGCGTATCATGCCGCGGAGCGGGCCGCCGCACTCGACCCGTCGGCGCCTGACCCACGGCTCATCCTCGGCACGTATCGGTACGTGGTTGCTGACCTCTCGCTGCCGGCGCGGATGGTGGCGTACCTGGCCGGCATGAACGGCGATCGCGAACGCGGCCTGCGGCTGCTGGAGGAGGCCGCCGCCAGCGGCCGGCCCGTCCAGACCGAGGCGCGGTTCGCCCTCGTGCTCCTCTACAACCGCGAGCGACGCTGGGACGACGCGCTGCGCGTCCTCGCCCAGCTCAGGACGGCGCACCCGAGGAACCGGTTGCTGTGGCTCGAGAGCGGCGCCACCGCGCTGCGTGCGGCACGCCCGCGCGAGGCCCTGCAGTGGCTCGACGAGGGCCTGGCCATGGCGGCGCGCGACGCGCGGACCCGCATGTTCGGCGAGGAGGCACTGTGGCACCTGAAGCGCGCACTCGCACTCAGGGCCCTCGCGCGCGACGAGGAGGCGCGGCGCGACCTGCTCGCCGGCCTCGAGGCACCGGAGGCGCGCGACTGGGTGCGTGGCCGGCTGCACCTGGCGCTGGGCGAGCTCTCGCTGGCCTCGAACGATCGCGCCCAGGCACGGTGGCAGGCGTCCAAGGCACTCCCCCTGTTCGAGCGGGGCGCCGACCCGGAAGGCGCGCGGCTGGCGCGACAGTTGCTCGAACGCGCCGGTCGCGGCTAACGTCTTCCTGTCCCGATGGCGACGCGACGCTGGGTGCAGGTGGTGCTGGCGGTACTGCTCGTGCTCACGCTCGGCGTGATCGTGCTGGCGGGCAGTTGTGCCTACCTGGTGCGTCAGCAGGTTCGGGTCACCGATGCCTCGTCGCCTGCCGAGTTCGACCGCGAAGTCGACGCCGTGCTGCGGCGTTTCAGGGGCGTGCCCGCACTGGTCGAGGACACCGACAGCGGCCCGCGGATCGCGACGCGGGCGATGAGCGACCGGCAGAAGGCCGTCGCCAAGGGCAAGCTCCGCGCGCTGAAGAACCTCAACGTCCTCGTGTTCTCCACCCGTGAGAACAAGCTGGTGCGGCTGTCGATCCCGTTCTGGCTGCTGCGCATGTCGCCCGACGGCACGGTGGACATCAACGACGATGAAGTCGATCTCGGCAAGCTCCGGCTCTCGATCGACGATCTCGAAGCGGCCGGGCCAGGCCCGCTGTTCGTGAGGCGATCCGGCGACTCGAAGGTGCTGGCCTGGACCGAGTAGCGACGACGAATCGCCCCGGCTCCTTGGCTGCGGCCGAGCTGTCCGTCACGTGTGACACGCACTCTGGCACGTACCTTGATCGATCGACTGGTGTTCATCCGAAAGGGGACACCATGACGAGCACCCTCCCCCGCATCACGTTCGCCGCTCTGCTCACCCTCGGAGCGTCGTCGGCAATCGCAGGACCGCAGATCGTGCACGCGCAGTGGGGTTCGCCCTCGCGCCAGCAGTACCAGCGCGACTACGACATCGGCTATCGGGAAGGCATCCGCGAGGGCGAGCGCGACGCGCGGAGCAATCGCCCGCCCGACTACCGTCGGCACGATGACTATCGCCGCGGCAGCGCCAACAACGGATGGGGCTGGGGTAGCGGCAACAGTGGTCCCAACAGCGACGACGCATTCCGCCGCGGTTTTGCCGAAGGCTACATGGCGAGCTACGACCGGTATCGCGGCAGCTACGGCGGATACGGCCGTCCCGGGTACCCCGACTACGGTGGCGGCTACGGCGGTGGCTACGGTTACCCCGGAAATCAGCGCTCCTACTCACCAGCGGCGCAGCGCGGATTCGACGACGGGTACCGCGACGGCCGCGACGACGCCCGCGACCGCGATCAGTACGAGCCGACGCGCAAGAAGAACTATCGCGAAGGCGACGAGGGGTACTCGAGCCGTTATGGTTCGCGCGATCAGTACAAGTACGAGTACCGCCAGGCGTTCCAGCAGGGCTACGACCGCGGCTACCGCGAGGGCCGGTATCGGTAGGGCACGACAGTCGGCAGTCGGCAGTCGGAAGTCGGCAGTCGCCGACCCGGATCGCGGTTGGTGGGCGAGGGTTGCGCCCTGGGCCCTTCCCGAATGCTGTCTGAGCCTTGAGCCCTGAGCCTTGAGCCTCCTTTGGCACTCACGAAAGGCGGCACGCGTCCGATTGAGTAGGTAGGTACAGCGGCCGGCAGATGTCCGGCGCCGGCAGCCGTCCCGGGACGCCGAACAGGCGTCCGCCCCTTCGGCCGAGAGGCCACGAGCGGGAGTCGCAGGCGGGTATACCGTCGCGCTCCCGTTTCGCGTTTCTAGCGCAGGCGCAGGAAGCGCTTCATGCGCGCGACGAGCGAGGCAGGCGCCTCCACCGCGGCGCCGCGGCGCGTGGCGTGATCGGCCGACAGCACCTGCAGTTCGGCGCGCCGACGGGAGACGGCCTCGGCGAGGGTCTCGAGCACGCCCGGGGTGCCTTCCGCCAGCGCGCGCAGGGTCGTGTCGTCGAGTTCGAACACCAGCGTGTCCGTGGTCGCCGTGACGGTGGCCGAGCGCGGTTCCCCGGTCAGCCACGACATCTCGCCGAACACCTCGCCGACGCCGAGCCGCGCGACCTCCTGGTCATCGGGCGCGAGGCTGACCCGCACCACGCCCCGCGCCACCAGGAAGCTCGTGCGACCGGTCTCGCCCTGGCGGACGATCGTCTCGCCGCTTCCATAGAGCCGCGGACGCGCCGAGGCTGCCAGCGTGGCCCGCGCGTCGGCGCTGAGGCCGCCGAGCAGGACGCTTCCGCCAATCAGCGCCGGCAGGTCCGCCTGTTCCGGGAAGCTGACGACCGGCATCGCGCCGGGCGAGTACTCCACCTGGATCGGGTACGGGATGTCGAGGCCGTGGCGCTGGAAGGTGTACCAGATCGCGGTGCGCATCTGGTCCTGGGCCAGCGAGGCGCGCTCCATGTCCTGCACGAAGCACCGGGCACGATAGGTGATCGCCGAGTTGGCGAAGTCCACCACGAGCACGTCGGGGGCCGGCGAGGACATGGCCAGCGGCACCGCCGCGAGTGCCTCGCCGATCACGGCCTTCACCTGGTTGGGCGGCGCCGTGTAGGTGACGCCGACGTCGACGAACACGCGGGTCGGCGGCGCCGGCTCGGAGAAGTTGACGATGGCGCCGTCGGCGATGCTGCTGTTGGGCAGCGCCACGAGCGTGCTCTCGCGCGTGCGCAGCACCGTGGACCGCCAGGAGATCTGGGTGACCCGGCCCTCGTGATCGCCGACGCGGATCCAGTCGCCCACCTTGTACGGCTGGTCGGCCTGCAGCGCCAGGCCCGCAATGGCGTTGCCGAGCGTGTCCTGCAGCGCCAGGCCGAGCACGACGGCGCCGGCCGCTGCCGTCAGCTGCAGGCGGTCGTTGAAGAAGAGGACGACGACCGTGACGAACAGCGCCACGGTGATGGCGTCCTGCAGGATGGCCGGCAGGCGCTCGGGCAGCCGATCCTCGCGGAACGGATTCACCGCCAGCAGGACGATCAGGTTGCTGGCCGCCAGCACCAGCAGCACGGGCTCGATCGTCGCCAGCGTGCGGCCGATGCCCGGCGGCGTGCCCGGCCACAGGGCGAGCAGGTGCGCCACGAGGTAGCCGGCGGCGAGCGCCACCGACAGCACCAGCTTGCGCTGCACGTAGGTGTTGCGGGTGCCGGCCCGCGCCGCGAGGGCGAGGACCAGCACCAGCACACCGACGATGAGTTGCACGGACACGATCAGGCGGCCTTCGTCATTGGGCCTTCGGCCTTCGGAAAGGGCTCAGGACTCAGGGCGCAGGGCTCAGAAAGCATGCTGTCGTCGTGCGGCATGGTGTCCGAGCCCTCCGGCCAACGCCCCGGCGCTGTACGCGTCAAACGTCAACGTCAAACGTCAAACGTCAAACGTTAAACGTTAAACGTTACGTCAGCTGCCCCGCCTTCTTGAACGCCTGGACGTCGGCCGGGGTCACCTTGACCGCCACGACCGCCGGGTTGCCGCCGCCCTTGGCGTCCTTCTCGGGGTCGAGTCCTCGGGCGCCTCCCGAGCCGACGACCTGCGCCGACTTGGTCTCGCTGCCGCCCCCGCCGGTCAGCTTGGACAGGCCGAAGCCCTTCTTCTTGGGTGCCTCTTCCTTCGCCGGGGCGGGCTCGGCGCTCTTGCTGCCGCCCGAGCCACCCGCCAGGCCTTTGGTGCCGGCGGCCACCGTGGCGATCTGCGACTGCGGCACCGGCTTGTAGGAGATGCTCGACTTGTAGCGCGCCTCCACCAGTTGCGTGCCGGCCAGCTTCTCCTTGGTGATCGTCGCGGTGAGCTTGTCCTGCCGCGCCTGCATCTCGGGGTGCGAGCTGAAGAGGCCACGCTTCTCGGTGGCGCTCTTGTTGCGCTCGGCCAGCGTGCCGAGGAAGCTGCCGAGCCCCTGCGGCGCGTAGCCGGCCTTGCTGATCAGCGCGATGCCCAGCGTGTCGGCGCTGCCCTCGTCGCCCCGGCTGTAGGCGTTGTCGAGGATGTTGTTGTAC
The DNA here is from genome assembly GCF_016865485.1 of Luteitalea sp. TBR-22. Lineage (NCBI taxonomy): Bacteria > Pseudomonadati > Acidobacteriota > Vicinamibacteria > Vicinamibacterales > Vicinamibacteraceae > Luteitalea > Luteitalea sp. TBR-22. The sequence continues at coordinate 5,985,868 of NZ_AP024452.1, forward strand.
GCCGCGTTGGCGAGGAACTCGATCAGGGCGTTGCCGCCGGACACCTCCTCGGCGGCCGCGCTCTTGAGCGTGTTCTTCTTCAGGGTGTCGATCGTGTGCTCCTCGGTGACATGCACGATCTCGTGCGAGAGCACGCCGGCCAGTTCCGCCTCGTTCTTCATCAGCGCGAGGGCGCCCCGGGTGATGTGGACGTAGCCGTGCGGCGCCGCGAACGCGTTGACCGCGTCGGTGTCGAGGACGATGAAGGTCCAGGGCAGGCCCGGCTTCGCGGTCTTCTCGGTGATGGTGCGCCCGACCAGCGTCACGTACTTGTGGACCGCCGGGTCCTGCACGACCCCGTAGCGCTGCCGTACGAGCTCGCTCACCCGGGCGCCGAGCGCTGCCTTCTCCTCGTCGGTCCAGCGGAAGTCGTTGATCTGCTTGGCGCGCTTGGCGCCTTGCTCCAGCAGGCCGAACTGCGCCGCCGCCGGGCTGGCCAGCCCGAGGGTCACCAGGGCGCACAGGAAGAGGGAGGGAACCTTCACGATGGCATTCCTTTCGGGCCTTCGATGGTGGCCGTAGATGGCACGATGACCTCGAAGATATCGACAGGCACGCTCTTGCCCTTCACCACGACGGACCCGAGGGGGCGCAGCGCGCGGGGCGTGCGCAGTTGCCGGCGGGTGGCGTCGCTGATGATGATCTGCGTACCGTACTCCTTGTTCAACGACTCGAGCCGCGCCCCGAGGTTCACCGCATCGCCGATGACGGTGTAGCTCCGGACCTGCCGCGAGCCGATCGTCCCGGCGATCATCTCGCCGGTGTTGATGCCGATGCCGATGCCGAGCGCGGGACGCCCCTCGGCCCGCCACCCGGCGTTGAGCACCTCGAGCTCCTGCACCATGGCGATGGCCGTCGCCACGGCATGCTCGGCGTGATCCGGGTCGTCGAGCGGCGCGCCGAACAGACCCATGACCATGTCGCCGACGAACTTGTCGAGCGTCCCGCGGTGGGCGAACAGCACGTCCACCATCCGCGAGAAGTACTCGTTCAACTGCCTGACCAGCGCCTCGGGATCGCCGCTCTCCGACAGCGTGGTGAAGCCGCGCATGTCCGAGAAGAGCACCGACATCTGCCGGCGACGGCCCCCGAGCTCGGCAAGCGCCGGGTTGGCCAGCACCTGTTCGTACACGTCCTTGGACAGGTAGCGCGAGAACAGCCCGCGCACCTGCCGCTTCTCGCGGCCCTCGACCACGTACTGGTAGGCGAACCCGCCGCCCGCGGCCAGCACCCACCCGAGCGTGGCCGGCACGAGGGGCACCCAGAGGCCCCGCCCGAAGGCGAAGATGCCCGCCAGGTGCACCGCCGCCAGCAGGCCCGCCGCCGCAGCCAGCCCCACCGTCGCCCGCGCGGGCATCACGGAGAAGCGCGCACACACGGAAACGAGCAGCGCCAGGAGAACGCACAGCCACCGGTCGAGTCGGCGGACGACCTGCCCCGACAGCACCATGTCGGCCACGTTGGCGTGGATGTGAGGACCCGCCATGCCACCCGTGTTGCCGAACGGCACCGGGAACACGTCCTTCAGCCCGACCGCGGTCGCCCCGACGAACACCAGGGCGTCCTTGAAGTCGGACGGCGACACGAGCGGCTTCTGCCCCTCGAGCAGTTGTTGCTCCGAGTAGAAGAGGTCGTAGAACGAATACGTGCGGAAGGTCGGCGTGCGGCCGTCCGGCAGGACGGCCGGTCCGCGGTACCGGATGAACGAGCGTCGGCCGGTGGCGACCGGTCCCTGCTGCTGCTCGAAGCGCGGGATCTCGACGACCGGCGCCGGCACGCGTGCCGACCCGATCCGAAGCATGTCGCCCTCCAGCCGGACCTGCGCACTGGGGACGCCGAGCGCCATCTGGGCGGCCGCGATCCCGAGCGACGGCAGGAACACCCCATCCCGCCGCACGAAGGGGATGATCTGCCGCACCGGGCCGTCCTCCTCGACGAGCATCACGTTGTGCCCGAGCGCGCGCGCCGCCTCGCCGAGTCCCGGGAACGGTCCGGAGAGCGCCGGCCGGAGGTCCACGCTCTCGTCCAGCGGGTAGGCGCCCTGCGGCGCCGCCTTCAGCACCCGGTTCACGTCGTCGGCGCCCGTGGCTCCCTCGAAGACTCCCTCGGCCAGGTGCACGACGTTGCCGGCCGCCTTCGTGGAGTCCACGAGCGCCTGGTCCGACTCGGCGCCCGTCCACGTGGTGCCACCGACGTCGAAGCCCGATCGCCGGTCGCGATCGGTGAGGCTGATGTCGTAGGCGACGGCTTTGGCCGGTCCGCGCGCCAGGAAATCGATGACGACGGCGTGGACCAGGCGGGGCCACGGCCAGCGCCCCACGACGGGCTCGAGGCGCCTCAGGCTGATCTCGTCGATCTCGACGATGGCGATCGCACGGTTGGCCTGCGCGGGCCGCGCGGTGCTGCGAAGGGCGAGGTCGTAGAGCTTGGATTCGGCGACCCGGAAGAACGGCAGGGCGCCGAGCAGCAGCGCCGCCAGGCCACAGGCCAGGCCCATCGCGGCCGCTTGGAGGAAGCGGGTACGCATCTAGACGACAAAGCCCCGCGGGGCGGGGCTGGTCGGCTGGCTGAGCGCCATGGTTGGTAGCGGTACGGGGATTCGAACCCCGGTCCCGTGGCTGAGAACCACGTGTCCTAACCCCTAGACGATACCGCCGTCCAGGCACACAGACCTTCGAGGATACGCACGAGGCGCGGTGCTGTCAACCGTGCGCCGGGTCGGCTTGTTATGATCGCGGGGATGCGCAAGCTCCTCGCCGTGCTGCTGGTGGCCCTGGTCGGCCTCGGACTCGTGTGGTTCCTCGCGGGTCGCGCCGCGGGTCCCACCATCACCCTCGCTTCCCCCTCCAGCGTCATCGGGCAGAAGACGCCCCTCAAGTTCGACGTGTACGCCCCGGGGGGCGCGCTCACCGACATGTCGGTGCGGCTCGAGCAGGGTGGCCAGGCGACCGCGCTCGGGACGCTGGCCGCGCCGCAGGCCCTGAAGGTGGCGCCCGGCGCCGACCGCGTGAGCGTGGCCGGCGAGATCGGCAGGAGCGTGGCGCCCGGCCTGAAGACCGGCACCGCGACGCTGGTCATCGAAGCGACCCGGCCCGTGCTGTTCGGTCTGCGGCGCGTGAGCAGCGTGGTTCGCAAGGACCTGCAGGTGCGCCTCACGCCGCCGACACTGGCCGTGCTGTCGCAGTTCCACTTCATCAACCAGGGCGGCGCCGAGGTGGTGGTCTACCAGGTGAACCCGGCCGACGTGCCGTCGGGCGTGCGGGTCGGCGATCGCGAGTTCGTGGGATTGCCGGCCGCCGGTGCGGGGATCCCGAATGCGGCGCCCGGGCTGCGCGTCGTGTTCTTCCCGTTCCTCTTCAACGAGTCGCCGGCCGCGCCCGTGTCGCTCTGGGCGCGGGACGAGGCGGGCAACCAGGCGCGGGCCAGCGTCGACGCGAAGGTCACGCCGAAGCAGTTCCGCAAGAGCACCATCCCCCTCGACGACGCGTTCCTCCAGAAAGTGGTGCCGGCGATCCTGCAGAACACGCCGGACCTGCAGGTGGCCGATGCCAACGACCTGCTCGGCAGCTACCTGACCATCAACCGCGAGCTGCGCAAGCGCAACAACGACACGATCCGGCAGATCAGCCTCACGAGGAGCGCGAAGGAAATCCTCTGGCGTGGCCCGTTCCGCCAGATGATGAACTCGGCGGTCGAGGCCGGCTTTGCCGACGAGCGCACCTACACCTATCAGGGCAAGGACGTGGACAAGCAGGTGCACCTCGGCTTCGACCTCGCCTCACTGCAGAACGCGCCCATCCACGCGGCCAACCGTGGCGTGGTCGTCTTCGCCGGCTTCCTGGGGATCTACGGCAACTGCGTGATCGTCGATCACGGCATGGGCCTGCAGTCGCTGTACGGTCACCTCAGCTCGATCGGCGTGCAGGAAGGACAGACCGTGGAGATGAACGCCGAACTCGGGCGCAGCGGCCAGACCGGCCTCGCCGGGGGCGACCACCTGCACTTCACGATGGTCCTGCAGGGCGAGTTCGTGAACCCGGTCGACTGGTGGAGTTCGCAGTGGATCGAGGATCGCGTGATGCGCAAGCTGCGCGCCGCCGGCGCGCCGGCGGTGGCAGTGCCCACCCCGTAGCCGTCGACCTTCAGGTCGACGGTCGGCCTGGGTAGGCGACGCCCTTGGGTAGGGCCGGCTCTCCAAGCCGGCCGTCGCCAACACCGCAACGAAGCAGACGGCCCGTTCGACGTTCGGCTGCACTCAGGTCGCCCCGAGCAGAGTCGGGAGGCGAGAACGGGCCCTACCCGCCCCGGGCGTCTATACTTGACGTTTGGGGCACACGCCCCTCGATTGGCCATGCGCCCTCACGCCGCCACGTTTCCCCTGACCTCGACCCGGATGTCGGACTACCTGCAGCTCACCAAGCCGCGCCTGAACCTGCTCGTGGTGTTCACGACCGGGGTGGGGTACTGGCTGGGTGTGGCCGGGCACGTCGACCCGGTCGTGCTGTTCCACGCCGTGGTGGGCACGGCGCTGGTGGCGGGCGGGTCGGCGGTGTTCAACCAGTTGTACGAAGCCGACGTCGACGGCCTGATGGCGCGGACGCGCCTGCGGCCGCTCCCCGATGGGCGGCTGACGCCATGGCGCGCCTACGTGTTCGGCATGATCCTCAGCGCACTGGGGCTCGCGCAGCTCACCTTCGGCGTCAATCACCTCAGCGCCGTGGTCGCCTTCGCGACGCTGGTCAGCTACGTGGTCTGGTACACGCCGATGAAGCGCCGCTCGTCGCTGGCGACGGTGGTCGGCGCCATTCCAGGCGCACTGCCGCCGGTGATCGGCTGGGCCGCGGCCACCAACTCGCTGACTCGCGAGGCCTGGCTGATGTTCGCCATCGTGTTCCTGTGGCAGATGCCGCACTTCCTGTCGCTGGCGTGGCTGTTCCGCGAGGAGTACGAGCGAGCCGGCTTCCCGGTGCTGCCGGTGGTGGAGCCGACGGGCAAGAGCACCGCCCGACAGACCGTCATGTACACCGCCGCGCTGATTCCGGTCAGCCTGGCGCCGGCGCTGACCGGCCTGGCCGGACCGCTGTACTTCGTCGTCGCGCTGGTGCTGGGCCTCGCGTTCCTCGTGCTGGCGATCCGCTTCGCGCGCGACCTGCACCGGCAGACCGCACGCCAGCTGTTCCTGGGCTCGTTGATCTACCTGCCGTTGATCTGGCTGTTCATGATTGCCACGCGGGTACCGTAGGAACGGGAGTCGGGAGTCGGGAGTCGGGAGTCGCAAACGCGCAACCGACCCAGGCTTGCTGATGCACGCAAGCGCCGCCAAGAACGCGGAGCGGGGACTCGGCGTCATACTCTCGAGGCACATGCTGCGGGAACCGCCGGGCTGATCCGGCGGCGCCCAACTTTCGGCGACTCCCCCCTCCCGACTCCCGATTCCCGACCCCGCGCCGACGTGACCGTCTCCGACCTCCCCGCGCTCAACGCCAGCCTCAACCTGCTGGCCACGCTGTTCCTGGCGGCCGGGTACGTGTTCGTGCGCCAGCGGCGCATCGGGCCGCACCGGCTGTGCATGCTCGGCGCGCTGGCCTCGTCGGCCGCGTTCCTCACCAGCTACGTGATCTACCACTACCACGCCGGCTCCAGGCCCTTCGGCGGGACGGGCCTGCTGCGCGTGGTGTACTTCGTCATCCTGATCTCGCACGTGATCCTCGCCACGGCCATCGTGCCGATGGTGCTGATGACGGTGTCGCGAGCGCTGTCGGGCCGCTTCGACCCGCATCGCCGTATCGCCCGCGTCACGTGGCCGCTCTGGATGTACGTGTCGGTGACCGGTGTGATCGTGTACCTGATGCTGTATCGGATGTAGTCGGGGATCGGGGATCGGGGATCGCGGATCGGGCACCGGAAGCTGTTGTGCACGGTTGGGCTGACTTGCACCACGTCTCATCCGCCCACCATCGCGAGACCTGTTGCGCGGATTTCACCGTTCTTCCGAAGGCCGACGGCCGAATGACGAAGGCCGCCTGCGAGGACCCTTCATGCAACTGCTTCATCGTGTCGCGTTGATCACCGGCGGCAAGCGCATCGGCCAGGTCGTGGCCGAGGAACTCGCCCGCGCCGGCGCCGACGTGGTGCTGTCGTATCGCTCCTCGCGGCAGGAAGCGGAGGACACGGCCGCGCGCGTCCAGGCGCTCGGTCGACAGGCGCTGGTGCTGCAGGCGGACGTGAGTCGTCCCGAGGACTGCGCACGGCTGGCGCGCGACGTCGATGCGCGCCTCAGCAGCCTCGACATCGTCGTGAACATGGCGTCGACGTACGTGTCGCGCCCGCTCGAGGCGATCGACGCCGCGGCATGGCGCGCCGACATCGACGCCAACCTGTCGTCGGCCTTCCACGTGACGCACGCGATGCTGCCACTGCTGCGGCGACGCACGCCGGCGCACGTGGTGAACTTCACCGACTGGTTACCGGCCAGCGGCCGGGCCGGCTACACGGGGTTCGTCGCGTACTACGTCGCGAAGGCCGGCGTGAAGGCGCTGACCGAGGCGCTGGCGCTCGAGCTCGCCTCCGAGCGCATCCTCGTGAACGCCATCGCGCCTGGCCCCATCGTCCCGCCGCCGGACCTGAGCGAGGAAGAGAAACGCGAGGTCGCCGAGGCCACGCCGCTGCAGCGCTGGGGCGGCGAGCTCGAGATCGCGCGCGCCGTGATGCTGCTCGTGACCACGCAGTTCATCACCGGCGAGACGATTCGCGTCGACGGCGGACGGCACGTGAAGTAGGGTCGGGCACCGGGCACCGGGTAAGGCGACATCGGCGACGAGCGGGCGGACTCTCGAAATCAGTGTGCTCTCTGGGCCCTGAGCCTTGAGCCCTGGGCCTGGTCCCCGCCCACCCGCGCGCTGATCCAGTCGCCGACCTTCTGCTCCCATACGCGCCAGGCGGGTTCCTCGTGCCACGCCTCCATGCCGTGTGGCGCGCCCTCGATTTCGATGCCCTCGGCGTTGGCGAGATTGACGGCCAGGTGCATGAGATAGGCGCGGTACTCCGCGACGAGCCGGTCGGCGGTGCCGACGACGAGCAGCGTGGGCGGCTGCGACCTGGCCGACTCGGGCGACTGGTGTAGCGGGGAGTGCTGGCGCAACGTGGCCACCGCCGCGTCGTCAAGGCGCGTGATGCCGAACAGTCGTCGGGCCAGCGAGCGCGGGTTGGACGGGTCACCGGCCATCGCCTCGAGGTCGTACACGCCGTAGAACGAGACGATGCCCGCGAGTAAGGGGTCGCGGCTGCCGACCAGCGTCACGAGCTGCCCGCTCGCGGACTCGCCGACCAGCACGAGGCGCTTCGGGTCGATGCGCAGGTCCGTTGCGTGCGCGCGGACGTACTGCAGCGCGGCCTGCACGTCGGCCACCTGCTCGCGGTTGGTGACGGCGGGCGTGAGCCGGTAGTCGATCGACACCCACGCCAGGCCGCGAGAGGCGGCCAGCGCCAGCATCGGCGCGATGTAGGTGACGCGGTCGCCGGCCTCCCAGCCGCCGCCGTGCACCAGCACGACGGCGCCGTGCGGTCCGGGCGTCGAGGGCACCCACGCATCGAGGGAGAGCCCGTGGGCCGTGTCGTACACGACGCGCTTGCGGAGTCCGTCGGCCCTGGCGGCCGCGCGCGCGGCGGCCGGCACCAGCCCGACCCGTGGCGCCAGCGACGCGATCAGCGCCGCCTTGTAGCCCCACTGCGAGGGCCACCAGTTCTCCACGCGATGGCTCGCGCCGGGCACCTCCACCACCTCGCATGCCGCGGTGGCCTTCGCGCACGCGGTGCGGGCCTCGGCCACGGGCACCTCCGAGTCGGCGCCGCCATGGACGATGCGCGTGGGGACGGCCGGGAGCGTGGCACCGGCGAAGCGGCCGCCGACGATCACGACCGACGCCGGCGCTGCCGGCGCACCGGCGAACCGACCGAGCCGCAGTTCGAGCAGGCGGGCCGCGACCCGCAGTGCGACGGGCGCCGCGCTGTCTTCGGCCACCAGCACCGTCCTGTATTGGTCGACGTGCAGTGCCGCGGCGTGGCACGTCGTGAGCATCCGCAGCGCCGCCGTGAGGTCCTCGGCCGCGGCATCACCGCCACCAGACCGGTAGTCGACCGTCGCAGCGACGTATCCGGCGTCGCCGAACAGCTCGACGAGCTGGCCGACGTACGACGAGCGCTGGCCGACCGTGCCCTTGCCGCCGCGCAGCACCACGGCGAGAGGTCGCGCCGCCGTATCGGCGTGCGGGTACACGTCGAGCGCGAGCGGCTCGCGGGTGCTCCCGCCGAACCGCACGTTCATCAGCCCCCCCGGCAGCAGCGCGCCGCCCTGTGTGCCCGCCGGCTTCAGCGGCAGGCAGTCCTTGGCGGCCGGTTGCGCGTGGGCGGGCTGCCCCGCACCTGTCACGACGAACAGCAGGGCGACGCCGAGCACCTCCGCAAGCCGGTTGCGCATGTGCCGCATTATCGGCCAGCGTGGGGCCGGCGCGACCAACCGCGGCCCGGATGGCTTGACCGGAACTCGACACACTCTCGACGCGGCGCCGACCCGAGCCCCGTGACACGCCCACGGCGATACGGCAAGCTACTGCCCGCACGAAGCTCATGCCTGCCTCGCACTCCTGGTTTCGAGGCCCGAAGCGACTCCTCTGGCCGACACCCTCTGGTGGCAGTGGACTCGCGGCGGGATGACGTCGCCGGGCCGCGCGGTGTACCCGCACCAGGCTGGCGACATCACCGCACTGTGGCAGCCAGCAGCAGATGGCGCCGTCGTCGCGTTGATCGCGGGGCCTCGCTTCCGGTCGCGTACATGGCTGGCTCCGCTCGGGACGCCCGCGGGACTCGACGTGACGTTCGTGAATCCCGACCTCAGGCACACGCGGACCGCGTCAGGCGCAGACACCCCGCTGCTGCGTCGCGCGGCGGCGGACACCGGTCTCCCGTGGACGCTCGTGTTCGCCGATGCGCCTGCGACGTCAGGCTCCGAAGACGACGGCGCACGGCGAACCGTGATCCTCGCCGGGCTTGGCCTGCTGATGGTGGTGGTCGCCTCCGGCGCCGTCATCGTGGCGCGCGGGGTCGCACACGAACTCGAGGTCGCGCGCCTGCAGTCGGACTTCGTATCGGCCGTGTCGCACGAGTTCCGCACGCCCCTCACGTCGCTGCAGCAGTTCACCGAACTCCTCAACGACGCGCCGGAGCCCCCGAGCGAGAAGCGCCGCCTCTTCTACCTGGCGCAGGCGCGGGCCGTGGGTCGGCTGCAGCACCTCGTCGAGACGCTCCTCGATTTCGGGCGCATGGAGGCCGGCGCCTACACGTACCGGATGACGCGGGTGGCCGTGGAGACGCTGGTGACCGCCGTCGTGCACACCTTCAGGCGAGATGGTGCGCCCACGGACTTCGTGGTCGGGTGCCGGATCGACCCTGCCTGCGGTGACGTCGTCGCCGATGACGAGGCCCTCGGTCGTGCCCTGCGCAACCTGCTGGAGAACGCCGTGAAGTACTCCGGGGACGGCCGCCGCATCGACGTCCTGGCCGAACGCGTCGGCGACACCGTGGCGATCAGCGTGCGCGACGAGGGCCTCGGCGTGCCGCACGCCGAGCAGTCGAGGATCTTCACGAAGTTCGTGCGCGGCGCCTCCAGCCGCACCTATGGCATCAATGGCAGTGGCATCGGCCTGGCCATGGTGCGCGAGATCGTCCGCGCGCACGATGGCGACATCACCGTCGAGAGCGATGGCCGTCGCGGCAGTACGTTCACGGTGCGGCTACCGGCGGCGCAGGCCGCCACGGATGACTGCGCGAGGGATCGAGTGTCATGAGTCGCATCCTCATCATCGAAGACGACCCGGACATCGCCCTGGGTCTGCAGGAGGACCTGGCGCGGCACGGGCACGACACCGACGTCGCACGAGACGGCGAGGCGGGGCTTCGCCGCGCGCGCGACGGGGCGTGGGACGTCATCCTGCTCGACGTGATGCTGCCGCTGCGCGATGGCTTCGAGGTCTGCCGCGAACTCCGGCGGTTGCGGGTGAAGACGCCGGTGATCATGCTCACCGCGCGCACGCAGGAGGCCGAGAAGGTGCTCGGGCTCGAGGTTGGCGCCGACGACTACGTGACCAAGCCGTTCAGCGCCGCCGAACTGCGCGCGCGGATCAAGGCCGTGACCCGCCGGTTCGCCGACGACGATGACAGCGCGGGCACGTACCGGTTCGGCCAGTGCGAGGTGGACTTCGATCGGGCGGAACTCCGGCGGGCAGGCGTGGTCGTGGACGTGACGGCGCTCGAGTTGCGCCTGCTTCGGGTGTTCTCGCGCAGTCGCGGCCGCGTCCTCACCCGTGAGCAGTTGATCCGGCAGGCCTGGGGCGACAACGTGTACATCGGCGATCGCGTGGTCGACACGCACATCCTGAACCTGCGCAAGAAGGTGGAGGCGGTGCCGACCTCCCCGCAGCACATCAGGAGCGTGCGCGGCATCGGGTACCGGTTCGATGGCTGACGGCTCGACGCAAACTCCACGCGCGCTGGGTGAGGGGTCGACGACGGCTGCCTAGAGTGACGCCAGGAGGCTCGACATGAAGACCCGTATCCTGATGCACGTCACCACAGCGGCGCTGCTCACCGCACTGTCCGGCAGCCTTGCCGCTCAAGGCCCCGCCTCGTCGGCGCAGGCCCTGCTGCGGACAGCCACCGACACGGAGGTCGTCGATGGCGACCCGAAGCGCGCGATCCCGCAGTACCTGGCCATCGTCGAACGCTACGGCAGCACTGACAGGGCCACGGCTGCGCAGGCACTGCTGCGCGCGGCGGAAGCGTATCGCAAGCTCGGCGACCCGCAGGCCGCGCGGGCCTATCAGCGACTGGTGGCCCAGTACCCTGACCAGCCCTCGGCCCTGAAGGTCGCGCGCACCCGCCTCTCGGCGACCACCGCGCAGGCGACCACCACGCCGGCCGTCCGCTCGCTGTGGAGTGGCGCCGACGTCGATCATCGCGGGCGCGTGTCGCATGACGGCAGGTACCTGTCGGGGGGCGACCGCACCGGGCGCGGCATGCTGATGATCCGCGACCTGGCTACCGGAGAGATGACCAGGCTCACGTCCGGCACGAAGCCCTACGAGTACGTGGAGCACTCGATCTTCTCGCCCGACGACACCAGGCTGGCCTACGTCTGGCTGAACGAGCGTCTTCGCTACGACCTGCGCGTCATCGATCGCACCGGCGGCCAGCCCCGGGTGCTGTACGAGTTGCCGGCGAAGGGCTGGATGCAGCCGTTCGACTGGTCGCCTGACGGCCGCCACATCGCCGTGCAGGTGAACACCGACGGCGTCCAGAAACTCGTCCTGGTATCGGTCGCCGACGACGCCGTCCGCGTGCTCAAGACGTTCGACTGGCGGTCGCCCATGAACATGAGCTTCTCGCCGGATGGCCGCTTCATCGCCTACGACCACTCACCGACCGACGATGGCCGGGCGCGCGACGTGTTCGTGATCGCCGTCGATGGTTCGCGGGAAGCGACGCTCGTCGATCACACGGCACACGACCAGGTGCTCGGGTGGTTCCCCGACGGCAAGCGCCTGCTCATCACGAGCGACCGGTCAGGCTCCAACGATGCCTACGCGCTCGACGTCGTCGATGGCCGGGCCGCGGGGGAGCCTCGGCTGGTCAAGCGCGACATCGACTTCGTGGCCGCACCGATGGGGTTCACGCGGCGGGGCGAGTTCGTCTACGGCATCCGGCCACGCTCGGCCGACGTGCACATCGCGTCGATCGACCCCACCACGGGCCGGGCCACGGCGGCCGAGCGTCCCGTCGGCGGTGGCTTCACGGGCAACCGGTTCGTGGGCACGTGGTCACCCGACGGTGCGTCGATGGCCTACCTGTCGTCTCGCCCTTACCAGAACAACCTCCGCATGCTGTCGGTGGCCTCGACGCACTCAGGCGAGGTGCGCACCGTGCCCGTCGCGCTCAACTGGTTCTACCCCCTCGTGTCATGGGCACCCGATGGGCGCCACCTGATCCTCGATGGCCAGGACGTCAAGGGTCGGTTCGGCCTGCAGCGCGTCGACCTCTCGTCCGGGCGCGTCGAGTTGCTGCTCGCAGCCGACGGCGCCGACAGCGCCAACAGCAGCTATCCGGTCGTCCATTCGCCGGACGGCCGGTTCCTGTACCTCGTGACGCAGTCGGGTCACGTCACGCGGCGCGAGATCGCCACGGGCGCGACGTCGGTCGTCGCACAGGGGCCGATCGTGACTTTCGCGCTGTCGCGCGACGGACGCACGTTGGCGGTGGTGCGGAGGCGATCGGCGGACGGCCGTGCGGTCGACCTCACGGCGACCGCGCCGTCGACCGACATCATCGAGGTGGCCCCAGTCGACGGCGGTCCGGCGCGCCAGGTCTTCACCGGTTCGCAACTGGGCCAGGCGCTGGCGTGGGCGCCAGATGGCCAGTCCATCTACGTCGCCCAGATGCCGGCGGGAACCGTCTGGCGCGTGCCTGCCGCGGGTGGGCCCGCCCAGGAACTGCCGATGAAGGTCGCAGGACTCACGCACATCAGCGTCCATCCGGACGGCAGGCAGATTGCCCTCAGTGGACGGACGCAGCAGCGCGAGGTGCTGGCGCTGGACCTCCGCGACGGACGGTGAGGGCCGGCGGCACGACACATTACCGTGGTAATGTGCGCTCATGGTCATCACACGTTCACGGCTGACCGCCCAGGGCCAGGTCTCGGTGCCGGCAGAGGTGCGACGCAAGCTCGGCATCGGGCCCGGGAGCCTGCTGGAGTGGACACAGGAGGGCGACGCGATCGTCGTCCGACGCTCGGGCACATACACCTCCGAGGACATCCAGCACGCCCTCTTCGGTGATGCGTCCCCCGAGCGGCGGTCCCTTCGCGCCTTGAAGGAAGGTATCCGGGCGCACGTCCGGGCCCGCCATGCGCGCGGTTGACACCAACGTGCTCGTCCGCCTGCTGACGCGGGATGACGCCAGGCAGGCGGCCGCCGCGGATGCCTTCGTGCAGCCGGGAGCGTGGGTGTCGGTCGTCGTCCTCGTCGAGGCGATGTGGGTACTCGGCACCGTCTACGAGCGCGATGCAAGGCAGATCGCCCTGGCCCTCGAGATGCTGCTGAACCATCGGAGCCTGGTGCTCCAGCACGCCGATGCCGCGCAGGCCGCGCTCCAGGTGTTCCGGCGCCGTCCGGCCCTGGGCTTCTCCGACTGCCTGGTGGTCGAACTGGCCAGGGCGGCAGGGCACGTACCTCTCGCCACCTTCGATCGCGCCCTCGGCAAGCTCGAGGGCACAGCCAGGCTCTGACTCCGGGAGACAACGGCAGCGGGAAGAGCGACCATTCGGCGCACTGGCGCGATAATGCGGGCCTTGCACACACGGTACGCCGCCTCGCTCCTGCTGCTGGCCCTCGCGGTCGGCTGCGCCCGCCCGACCACGCCCGAGGCGACGGCCGGTTCGGTCCCGGCAGCCTGGCCGCACCGCCTCGACGCCCCCGTCGCGACGGGTGAACACGGCATGGTCGTCACCGACGCACCGCTGGCGACGCAGGTCGGCCTCGACGTGCTGCGCGCAGGAGGGACCGCCGTCGATGCGAGCATCGCCGTCGCCTTCGCACTCGCGGTCGTGTGGCCCGAAGCCGGCAACGTCGGCGGTGGCGGCCTTGCGGTGCTGCACGTGAACGGCTCGACGACCGCACTCGACTTCCGGGAGACGGCTCCCGGCGCCGCGCATCGCGACATGTACCTCGATGCCGCCGGTGCACCGACGGACCGATCCGTGACCGGGCACCTGGCCGCCGGCGTACCGGGCAGTGTTGCCGGGCTCTGGGAGCTGCATCGCCGGCACGGCACGCGCCCCTGGGCCGACCTCCTGCAGCCCGCCATCGCACTCGCCGAGCAGGGCTTCCTGGTAGGTCGCGACGTCTCAGGCGACATCACGGCCGAGGCGTCGCGCCTGGCGCGCTTCCCCGAGTCGGCGCGGCTGTTCCTGCCCGGCGGCGCGCCCCTCGCGCCGGAGGCACGATTGGCCAATCCCGACCTCGCACGCGTGCTGTCACGCATCGCGCAGCGCGGGCGCGACGGCTTCTACACGGGCGAGACGGCCGACCTCCTCGTGGCCGAGATGCGTCGCGGTGGCGGCATCATCACGCACGACGACCTGGCCGGCTATGCCGCTCGCTGGCGCGACCCCATCGTGTTCACCTACCGCGGACACCGCATCGCCAGCATGCCCCCGCCCTCGTCAGGCGGCGTGACGCTGGCGATGATCGCGCAACAGCTCGAGTCTCACGACCTGAAGGCCCTCGGCTGGCGCTCCGCCACGACGGCACACCTGCAGGCCGAAGCGATGCGGCGCGCCTTCGCCGTTCGCAACGAGCAGCTCGGCGACTCCGACTTCGTCAAGGTCGACATCCTCAGGCTGTCGTCGAGGGCCTTCGCGCAGCAGCTCGCCCGCTCGATCAGGAGCGACCGCGCCACGCCGTCGTCGGAGGTCTCCGGCCGGACCGGTGCGGGCCCCGACGGGCCGCATACCACGCACTTCTCGGTGGCCGACCGCTTCGGGAACGCGGTGGCCCTCACGACCACGATCAACTCCGGTTTCGGCTCGGCGGTGACGGTGACGGGCGCGGGCTTCCTGCTGAACAACGAGATGGACGACTTCGCCAGCAAGCCGGGCGCCCCCAACCAGTTCGGCCTGGTGCAGGGCGAGGCCAACGCCATCGCGCCTGGCAAGCGCATGCTCTCCGCGATGACCCCCACGATCGTCTTCGGTGGGGACGGCGCGCCAGCGCTGGTGACCGGCGCGAGCGGTGGGCCCTACATCATCACGACCGTCTTCCAGCTGCTGTCGGCCATCGTCGATCACGGCGTCGACGTCGGCGCGGCGATGAGCGGTCCCCGCATCCATCACCAGCACCTGCCGGACGCGATCGCCCTGGAGAAGGACGGCTTCGACGCGGCCACCACGGCCGCCCTCGAGCGACTCGGGCACCGACTCACCTTCTTCGAGGTGCCCTCGACGGGCTGGACTGTCGCCGCGACGATCACGCGCAAGAACGGCCAGTGGCGCGGCATGGCCGACCCGCGCCTGCACGGCTCCGCGGCCGGGTATTAGGCAGGGCGCGGTGTCCCCACCGCGCCGTCGTCGATGGCGGCGCGGTCGGAGACCACGTCCTACCCGCCCCGATTCCCGATTCCCGACTCCCGACTCCCGACTCCCGACTCCCGACTCCCGTCACCGATACAGCAGATACTTCGCCCGCAGCGTCGTCCAGTTGACCTCGTCCTGCGCCCACTGCGCGGCGAGTTGCGCCGGGTCCTCACCCGTCATCGCGCGCGCGAGCTGGTCGGCCGACCCGAACAGCGTCGCCGTCCGCCGCAACTCGAGCTTGCCCGGGAACAGCCTGGCGATGGCCGCGATGATCTCGAGGCCGACGCGCACCGGGCGCAGCGCCGTGCGGTCGGTGACGATGAAGTAGATGCCCTGGCAGGCTTCGTCCTTGTACACGCTCGACGAGGGCGTGAACATGATCGGGTAGAACCTGATGCCCGGCAGGTTGCGCGCGTTGAGCTCCTCGGCCAGCAGCGTGCCGTCGATCCAGGGCGCGCCGATGCGCTCGAAGGGCGCATCGGTGCCGCGCCCCACCGACAGGTTCGCGTACTCGACTGCGCCGACGCCCGGGTACATGGTCGCCTGCGTGAGGTTGCGCATGTTCGGCGACGGGTTCACCCACATCAGGGCCGTCTCGTCCCACCACGCGTCGCGCGACCAGTTGCGCATCTCGACGACCGAGAGCTTCGCGCCGATCCTGCGCTCCTCGTTGAACAGCCTCGCCAGTTCGCCCAGCGTCATCCCGTGCCGCACCGGCATCGTCGGGAAGTACGCGATGTAGCTGCGCTCGGCGCCCTCGGGCAGCGGATCGGGCTTGGGCCCCTCCACCTGCCAGCCATTGATCGGGTTCGGCCGGTCGAGCACGACCACCTCGATGCCCCGCGACGCCGTGTCCTCGAGCAGGTACCCCAGCGCCGACATGTACGTGTAGAACCGCGCGCCGATGTCCTGCAGGTCCACCACCATCGTGTCGATGCCCTGCAGCATCTCCGGCGTCACCCGGCGGGTCTTGCCGTACAGCGAGTGGATCGTCAGCCCGGTCTTCTCGTCCACCGACGAGGGCACGTCCTCGTCGAGGATGCCGCGGATGCCGTGCTCCGGGCTGAACAACGCGACCACCGTCAGGTTCTTCGCCGCGACGAACGCGTCGATGGTCGACTGCCCGCCGCGCGTGCGACCGGTGTGGTTGGTGAGCAGGCCGATCTTCCGGCCGGCGAGCCGCGCGAAGCCCTCGGCCTGCAGCACGTCGATGCCAGTCATGGTCCGGAGGGGCGTCGAGCGCCCGCCCACCGTGCCCGACGGCCCCACCGCCGAGAAGTCGTGCGTGTCGACCACCGGCGCGGGTGCGACCCGGATGGCGCCGCCGACGATGTTGGCGACGCGCGCGCGGAGGGCGCCGACGTCGCCCTTGCCGTCGGGGTGGACACGGTTGGACAGGAACACGATGAACGTCCTGGTGCCGGGATCGATCCACAGCGACGTGCCGGTGAAGCCCGTGTGGCCGAAGGAGCGCGCCGGCAGCAGGTCGCCCTTGTTGGCCGAATAGCTCGAGTTGATGTCCCAGCCCAGCCCACGCACGTTGCGCTCGCCGGGCGGCGTGGAGGGCGAGGTCATGCGCGCCACGGTGAGCGGCGCGAGGATGCGCACGCCTTCGAGCGACCCGCCGTTGAGCAGCATGCGCGCGAAGCGGGAGAGGTCGGCGGCCGTCGTGAAGAGCCCGGCGTGGCCCGCGACGTTGTCCATGCGCCGCGCCGTGGGATCGTGCACCACGCCGCGCAGCCACGTGCCATCGGCCTGCCCGCACGGGAACGAGATCGGCCGGCACTTCTCGGTGGGCGCCATGCGCGACGTCAGCGAGGCGGGCGGACGGAACATCGTGTCCTTCATGCCGAGCGGCACGAACACCCGCTTGCGCGTGAACTCGTCGAGCGGCTCGCCAGACACCACCTTCACGAGGTGTCCCAGCAGGAAGAAGTTGATGTCGGAGTAGATGACGCGCTCGTCGATGCGCGCCACGGGCACCTCGTCGAGCGCCTTGCTGATCGCCGTGTCGTAGCCGTTCCACTCGGGGTTGAACTCGAGGTCGGGACGGAGGCCGGAGGTGTGCGTCAGCAGGTGGCGGATGGTGATGTCGCGCTTGCCGTACTTCTCGAAGCCCGGCAGGTGCATGGCGACGCGGTCGGTGAGCCGCAGCTTGCCCTCCTCGACCAGCATCATCACCGCCGTGGTCGTGGCGACCACCTTGGTGAGCGACGCGGCGTCGAAGATGGTGTCGGCGGTCATCGGCTCCGGCGTCGGCTGCACCTGGCGCTGGCCGATCGAGGCCTGCCACTCGACGGCCCGCTCCGTGCCGACGGCCACCACGGCCCCTGGCAGTTCCTTGCGAGCGATCGCCGCCTCGACGGTCTTCACGATGGCGGCCAGCCTGCCTCGGTCGAAGCGGCCCGACGGTGCCGGCTGGCGCGGCGGGCGCGTGGTCCGGGAGGGCGCCTGCGCGTGTGCCAGGGGCGTCACGAGCAGGGAGGCGAGCAGGCACACGGCGGGGGCGAGCATTCGCGGCATGGCAGCGAATTATGCCCCGTGCGGACCGCAACCCGAACGGGAGGATAATCCGCCTATCGTGGACAAGAGCCTTCGTTCAGCGATTGTCGTCGGTGCGGGAACCATGGGCGCGCAGATCGCCGCGCACCTGGCCAACGCGGGCGTCGAGGTGCACCTGGTGGACGTCGATGCCGCCACGGCGGCCGCCGGCTGGAAGCGCGCGCTGGCCCTCAAGCCCGACCCGCTGTTCACGCCCGCCCACGCCGCGCTGGTCCGTACGGGGGCAATCGGGGACGCCGACTTCTCGGCGACAGACTGGATCATCGAAGCCATCGTCGAGAAGCTGGAGCCCAAGCGCGAGTTGTTCGCCCGGATTGACGCCCAGCGCGGCGCCCGCACCATCGTCAGCTCGAACACCTCGGGGTTGCCGCTGGCGAGCCTGGTCGAGGGCCGGTCCGAGGCCTTCGCGGCGCACCTGCTGGGCACGCACTTCTTCAACCCGCCCCGGTACATGCCGCTGGTGGAGGTCATCCCGGTGGCGGCCACCAGCGAGGAGACACTCGCGCGCGCCCGGCACTGGCTCGAGGTCAGGCTCGGCCGCAGCGTCGTCGTCGCCCGCGACTCGCCCAACTTCATCGCCAACCACCTCGGCCTGTACGGCCTGTTCAAGGTGCTGCAGGCCTGGGAGCAGGGGCCGTTCGACATCGACGCCATCGACGCACTGACCGGCCCGACGATCGGCCGCCCCAAGAGCGCGACGTTCCGCACCATCGACATCACCGGCCTGGACGTGGCCGCCTACGTGGCCGGCAACTTCGCGAGGAGCACGACCGACGCCGACCTGAAGCGGCTGTTCACGCTGGGACCGCGGGTCGCCGGCATGCTCGAGCGCGGGCTGGTCGGCGAGAAGGCCGGTCAGGGGTTCTTCAAGCGCGTGAAGGGAGCGGGCGGCTCTTCCGACATCCTCGTGCTCGATCCGGCAACGTTCACGTACGTGCCGCGCACGCCCGTCCAACGACCGGCACTCGACGCGCTGCGCGACGTCCGCGGCGGCGCCGCGGCCCGCATCAAGGCGCTCCTGCTCGGGACGTCCGAGGAGTCGGCGTTCACCAGGGCGACGCTCGGCGACACGCTGCTCTACGCCGCTCGCGTATGGCAACACGTCGCGCACGACATCGACGATGTGGATCGGGCGATGCGGTGGGGGTTCGGGTGGGAACTCGGGCCGTTCGAGACCATCGACGCGGTCGGCATTCGCGAGCTGGTCGGGGCGATGGGCGCCGAGCCACCCCCCTTGCTGGCCGAGGCACTCGCGGCAGGCCGCAACACGGTCAGGACGCAGCCGTTCCTGGCAGAGCCCGCGGAACTGCTGGTGCTCGCTGGCGCGCGCGCCCGGAACGCCGTCGTCGAGAGCAACGCGGCCGCCTCGGTGCTCGACACCGGAGAGGGCATCTTCGCCGTCGAGCTGCACTCGAAGATGAACGCCATCGGCGGCGACACGCTGGCGATGATCCGCGCCGGGATCGCCCGCGCCGAGCAGGAGGGCGTCGGCCTGCTCATCGCCACCCAGGGCCAGGCGTTCTCCGCGGGCGCGAACCTCATGCTCCTCGTGATGGCGGCCCAGGAAGGCGACTGGGACGAGGTGGACGCAATGGTCCGCGCGTTCCAGTCCACCGTGCTGTCGTTGCGCGATGCGCAGGTGCCGGTGGTGAACGCCGTGAACGGCCTCACGCTCGGTGGCGCCACCGAGATGTCCTTGCATGCCTGCGCCGTGCAGGCGGCGGCCGAGACGTACATGGGCCTGCCGGAGGTCGGCGTCGGCCTGATCCCGGCCGGGTGCGGCACCAAGGAGATGCTGTGGCGGGCCGCCAACCGGCGCGCGTCCAGGCAGGCCGACCTGCTCCCGTTCGTGCAGAAGGCGTTCGAGACGATCGGTTTCGCCACCGTGTCGACCAGCGCCCCGCAGGCACGCGAGCTCGGCTTCCTGCGCGACGGCGACGGCGTCACGATGCACCGCTCCCGGCTGCACGCCGACGCCCGTGCGCTCGTGAAGGCCCGCGCTGCCGGTTACCTGCCGGGCCATGCACCGGCGGCCATTCCGGTCGGCGGGCCGGACGTGCGAGCCGCGCTCGACCTCGGCGTGCACCTCGCCCATCGCGCGGGACGCATCAGCGACCACGACGCGACGATCGGAAGGAAGCTCGCGTGGATTCTCTCGGGCGGCGACGTGCCGCACGCCACGGAGGTGCCGGAGTCGTACGTGCTCGACCTCGAGCGCGAGGCGTTCCTGAGCCTGTGCGGCGAGCCGAAGACGCAGGCGCGCATCGCGCACACGTTGAAGACCGGCAAGCCGCTGAGGAACTGATGATCGTCGCCGGACAGGGACCGACCCTGCTGCTGATCCCGGGCATCCAGGGCCGGTGGGAGTGGGCACGGCCGGCGGTGCAGCAGCTGGCTCGCCATCATCGCGTGGTGAGCTACTCGCTCAGTGGTGAGCGCGACGCCGTTCCCCCGTCGCCGCCCCGGACGTTCGACGACCTCGTCCGCCAGGCCCTGAACGCGCTGAACCGCGCCACCGACGGCCCGGCCGTCGTGTGTGGGGTCTCTTACGGCGGCCTCATCGCGCTCAGGCTGGCGGCGCGTCACCCCGAGCGTGTGCGGGCGCTCGTGCTGGCCTCGCCGCTCAACGCCGACTTCGCGCCCGACGCTCGGATCCGGCGATGGATCGCACACCCGCGCCTGATGGCCCCGGCATTCATCGCCGGCTCGCCGGGCCGCATCGTGCCGGAGTTGCGCGCTGCCCATGGCGCCGCGTGGGTGCCGCGTGCCCTTGGACTGATCGGCCGCGTGATGCGCGCCCCGCATTCGCCCGACCGCATGGCGCAACGCATCAGACTGATCGAGCCGGAGGACTTCGTGTCCGATTGCCGGTCCGTGACGCAGCCGACGCTGCTGGTCACCGGCGAGCCGGGCCTGGACCGCATCGTGCCCGCCGAGGCGAGCTGCCGGATGCTGGACTGGCTGCCCAACGCCCGGCACGTCACGCTCGACAGGACCGGCCACTGGGGCATCGTCACGCGCCGGGAAGCCTTCGCGCGCGAGATCACCGCATTCGTGGAGACACTACCGTGACCGACGCCGTCATCGTCTCAGCCGTCCGCACACCGGTCGGCAAGGCCCCGCGCGGCCAGTTCCAGTACGTCCGCCCCGACGACCTCGCGGCGATCGCCATCAGGGCCGCCATGGACCGCGTGCCGACGCTCGACGCCTCGACCATCGATGACGTGATCCTCGGCTGCGCGATGCCGGAGGCCGAGCAGGGCATGAACGTGGCGCGCATCGCCAGCCTGCGCGCCGGCGTGCCGCACTCGGCGGCAGCCGTGACGGTGAACCGCTTCTGCGCGTCGGGACTCGAGGCGATCGCGACCGCCGTCGACCGCATCCGGAGCGGCGCGGCCGACGTCGTCATCGCCGGCGGCACCGAGTCGATGAGCCTCGTGCCGATGGGCGGCCACAAGATCGCGCCCAACCCGGGCCTGGTCGCGTCGTACCCCGACGTGTACCTCACCACGGGCCTGGTGGCCGAGAACCACGCCCGCGAGCACGGGATCTCACGCCAGGCACAGGACGCCTACGCGCTCGAGAGTCACCGGCGAGCCGTCGCCGCGCAGGCGGCAGGTCGCTTCGCCGATGAGATCGTTCCCGTTCCCGTGGCGCGGATCGGCGCCGCCGGCGCCACGGCGCTCGCACCCGCGTCCGTGATCGTGAGCGCCGACGAAGGTCCGCGCGCCGACACGTCGATCGAGGCGCTCGGCAAGCTGCGCCCCGCGTTCCACGTGCAGGGGACGGTCACCGCCGGCAACGCGTCGCAGATGAGTGACGGCGCCGCGGCCGTGGTCGCGATGAGCGAAACGCGCGCCCGGGAACTCGGCATCGCGCCGATCGCCAGGCTCGTGGCATACGCGACGGCGGGCGTCGAGCCGGAGCGATTCGGGATCGGCCCGGTGCCGGCGGTGCGCAAGCTGCTGGCCCGCACCGGACTCGCGCTGGCCGACATCGACCTGTTCGAGCTGAACGAGGCGTTCGCCAGCCAGGTGCTCGCGTGCGCCCACGATCTCGAGCTCGACCTGGCGAAGGTCAACGTCAACGGCGGGGCGATCGCGCTCGGGCACCCCCTCGGTTGCACGGGCGCGAAGCTCACGGCGACGCTGGTCCACGAGCTCCGTCGCCGGAAGGGCCGCTACGGCATCGTGACGATGTGCGTGGGCGGCGGGATGGGCGCGGCCGGCTTGTTCGAGGCGCTGTGACGGGTCGCGCGACGTTCGATGGCTGATCGCTCACGGATCCTCGTCGTCGCGGCCACCGACCGCGAGCTCGCGACGGCCGACGGCTGGCGCACGCTGGTGTGCGGCGTCGGTCCCGTCGACGCCGGAGCGGCGACGGCCGCGGCCATCGCCGTGGACAGGCCGGCGGCGATCGTCCATGTCGGCATCTGCGGTGCGAGGCGACGCCGCGCGCTGGCTCCGGCGACCATCGTCATCGGCACGGAATCGCGCTATCACGACCTCGGCGTGCCGGAGCGGTTCGCGCCGTCGCGCCTCACCGGGGATCCGCGTCTCGTCGAGGCTGCCCGGCGCGCGTGCCCGGGCGCACTGGTCCTCGCCATCGGCACCAGTGGACGCATCGGCGGCACCCTCGACACCGACGTCGAGGCGATGGAGGGCTTCGCGGTGCTGCGGGCCGCGCAGCTGGCCGGCGTGCCGGCCATCGAGGTGCGCGCGGTGTCCAACGAGATCGAGGAGGAAGACCGGGCGCGGTGGCATTTCGCGGCCGCGTTCGCCGCCATCGTCGCCGCCACGCCGCGGCTCGTCGAGGAAGTGGCCCTGTGCGTGAACTGACCTTCGGCCATTCGCCCTGTCCCAACGACACGTTCGCCTTCCATGCCCTCACGCACGGGCTCGTGCACACGCCGTTGCGCGTGCGGCCCGTGCTGCTCGACATCGAGGAGCTCAACAGGCGCGCCCACTCGGGCGAGTTCGACCTCACCAAGCTGAGCGTCGGCGCGTTCGCCGCGGTCGGCGATCGCTATCGGCTGCTCCGCAGCGGCGCGGCGCTCGGTCACGGGGTGGGGCCGCTCGTCGTGGCCCGGCGCGAGATGACGCTGCAGGACGCCGCGGCCGGACGCATGGCGATCCCCGGCCGGGAGACGACCGCCTACCGCCTCCTGCGGCTGGCGGCACCGACGCTGCACGACGTCGTCGAGCTGCGCTACGACCGGATCCTGCGAGCGGTGGAGGCGGGCGAGGTCGACGCGGGGCTGATCATCCACGAGAGCCGCTTCACGTACGCCGACCACGGTCTCGTGAAGGTGATCGACCTGGGCGACTGGTGGGAGCAGGAGACACACCTGCCGGTGCCGCTGGCCGGCATCTGCGCCCGCGCCGACCTCGACGACGAGACGCGTGCCGCGGCCGACGCGGCGATTCGCGCGTCGGTGGCCTACGCCTTCGCACACCCGGAGGCGAGCCGCGTGTACGTGCGCGCCCACGCCCAGGAGATGTCGGAGGAGGTCTGCGCGCAGCACATCGCGCTGTACGTCAACGAACACAGCCTGGACGTCGGCGACGAGGGCCTGCGCGCCATCCAGCGCCTCGTCGGGCAGGGGTAGGTCCGGCCACGAACGACAGGGGCAGGGCGCAGCGCGAGCGACAGGGGTAGGGCGCAGCGCGAGCGACACAGGGGTAGGGCGCGGCCTCCGACCGCGCCGTTGGCAGATCGGTTGGTGCACCGTGAATGCTCAACATGGCGGCGCGTGGCTGCTCGGCGACACGTCGCCGAGTGAGGTGTTCACCCCCGAGGACCGTAGCGCGGAGCACCGGCTCATCTCGGCGACGGCGCTGCAGTTCATGGAGCAGGAGGTGCTGCCCCGTCGCGACGACCTCGAGGCGAAGGACTGGCCGCTCACCCGCGCGCTGCTGCGGCAGGCGGGCGACCTCGGCCTGCTCGGCGTCGATGTCCCCGAGGACCTCGGCGGGGTGGGCCTCGACATCGTCAGCTCCGTGCTGGTGTCGGAGGCCTTCGGCCGCTACGCGTCGCTGGCCACCACCGCGGGCGCGCACATGGGCCTGTGCATCGTGCCGGTGCTGTGGTTCGGCACCGAGGCGCAGCGGGCGCGCTACCTCCCGCGGCTGGCGTCGGGCGAGCTGGTCGGCGCGTACGCCCTCAGCGAGGCGGGTTCCGGATCGGATGCCCTCGGCGCGCGCGCCACCGCGACGCGGCTGCCTGACGGCGGCTACGAGCTGAACGGCGAGAAGCTGTGGATCAGCAACTGCAGCTTCGCGGACCTGTACGTGGTGTTCGCGAAGGTCGACGGGCAGCACTTCACCGCATTCCTCGTCGAGCGGACGACGCCCGGCCTGTCACCAGGCAGGGAAGAACACAAGATGGGGCTGCACGGGTCGTCGACGGCGCCGCTGTTGTTGCAGGGCGTGCGCGTCGCGGGCGACGCCGTGCTCGGCGAGGTGGGCAAGGGGCATCGCGTCGCGTTCACCGTACTGAACTACGGTCGGTTCAAGCTCGGGGCGATGACCACGGGCGGAATGCGGCAGGCGCTGCGCGATGCGGCCACCTATGCCTCCTCGCGCCGGCAGTTCGGCAAGCCCATCGCGCAGTTCGGCGCCATCCAGTCCAAGCTGGCCGAGATGGCCACGCGGTTGTACGTCACCGAGAGCGCGATGTACCGGCTGGCGGGCTCGCTGCAGGCCGAGGGCGTGGCGCACCAGGACCTCGGGCGGGTGTTCGAGCAGCACGCGGTGGAAGCCGCCATCCTGAAGGTGCTCTCGAGCGAGGCGCTGCAGTACGTGCTCGACGAGAACGTGCAGATTCACGGTGGCAACGGCTTCGTGCGCGATTACCCGGCCGAGGGCGCCTACCGGGACGCGCGGGTCAACCGCATCTTCGAGGGGACCAACGAGATCAACAGGCTGCTGCTGGCGGGACAGCTCGCGCGACGGGCGGCCAGGGGCGAGATCCCGCTGATCGCGGCGGCCAGGGCGCTGCCCGACGAGTGGCTCGCGATGGCGCCGCCGACACCCGAGGCGCCGGTTGCCCTGGTGCGGCATGTCGCGGCCGGGCTCCGGAAGTGCACGGTTCTCCTTCTCGGTGCGGCGATGCAGCGCTACCGGGAGGCACTGGCCGAGGAGCAGGAAGTGCTCACGTGGGTCGCCGATGCGGCCATCGAGGCCTACGCCGTCGACAGCGTCGCCCTGCGCCTGGCGCGGGTGCTCGAGCGCGACTCGCCGGTCGCGGCCGCGCATCGCGAGGCGGCCTGCCTCGCCGCCGTGGAGGGTGCCCTGCGCGGGGATGCGCTGCTCAGGCGGGCGCTGCCAGCAGTGCTCGACGGCGACACGCTGCGCATCGCCCTGGCCGGCGCGCGACGCATGCTGAAGGTGCCCGCGATCGACCAGCGGCCGTGGCGACGGGACCTGGCGGCGGCCTGCCTGGCGCGGCCCGCCGCAGTGTTCGGCTAGCCATCACGGCACGGTATGCTTGCCTTGTGAGATTCCCGTTGCTGGCGCGTACCCTGCCGGCCGCCGCGGTCGCGGTCACGCTCGCGGCCTGCTCGACGCAGCCGCCGCAGGTGGACCACGCCACGAGCGTCGCCGCGCACCGTGCCGAGAAGGATGCGATGTTCCGCGAGGCCCAGGACTCGCCGGTACCGAAGGCCGAGATGGACCGGTTCGTGCCGCTGGCCTACTACCCCATCGACCCGTCGTACCGCACGCCGGCATCGCTCGCGCGGCTGCCCGACGCCGAGTCGCCGGCATTCGAGATGCCGACGTCGACGGGCCAGCGTCGGCAGATGCGCAAGGCCGGCAAGCTGAAGTTCTCGCTGCACGGCCAGACCCACGAACTCACGGCGTTCATCTCGGCCGAGGACGTCGCGGCGCAGCGGCTGTTCGTGCCGTTCCGCGACCTCACCGCGGGCCTCGAGACGTACTCGTCTGGCCGCTACCTCGACCTGACCCGCACGCCGACAGGCCTGTACGACCTCGACTTCAACATGGCCTACCAGCCGTACTGCTACTACGACGCACGGTACGACTGCCCGATCCCCCCGGCCGAGAACCGGCTCTCGATGCCGATCCGCGCCGGTGAGCGCATGAGGAAGCCGTAAGTGGCGCTCGCCGCAGTGGTGTTCGACTTCGACGGAGTGCTCGCCGACAGCGAGCCGGTGCACCTGCAGGTCTTCCAGGTGGTGCTCGATCGCATCGGCATCACCCTGAGCGCCGAGGAGTACTACGCGCAGTATCTGGGGTACAGCGACCGCGATGCCTTCGTCCACGTGCTGCGCGATCGCGGGCTGTCGATCGGCGAGGCCGAACTCGAGGCGCTGATCGAAACGAAGAAGGAGTTGTTTCCGGAGGCGATCGGCGACCACGCACTGTACCCGGGCGCGGCGGAGTGCGTGGCGAGGGTATCGGCGCACGTGCCGGTGGCCATCGCGTCCGGCGCCCTGCGACACGAGATCGAGCTGATCCTCGATCGCAGCGGACTGCGGCCGCACTTCCCGATCATCGTCTCTGCCGGCGAGACGCCGCGGAGCAAGCCCGCCCCCGACCCGTATGCGCGGGCGTTCGAGCTGCTGCGCGAGCGCGGCGCCATCGCGCCAGGCGCGCAGCCCTCGGACGTGGTGGCCATCGAGGACTCGGAGTGGGGCCTGCAGTCGGCGCGCGGCGCCGGCTTGCGGACGATGGGTGTGCTGACCTCGTACACCGCCGATCGCCTGCCCAGCGCCGAGGCGATCCGCGCGTCGATCGCCGACGTGACGATCCAGGACCTGGAAGATCTCGTCGCCCGCGAGGCGCTCGCGTGACCCGCGCCGAGATGGACGCCTTCGTGGCGCTGGCACAGCGGCCGGGCGAGGACGACCTGGCCGAGGCGGCGCTGCAGCTCGCGCGGCTGGAGCACCCGCACCTGCGCGCGGACGACACGATGGAGGCGCTGCAGCGGCTGGCCGACCGGACGACGTCGTTCGTGCAGGCCTCGGCGGCGCCCGGCGACGTGCTCGGCCACGTGCAGCAGCTCGGGCAGTTCCTGTTCGACACCGAGGGCTTCACCGGCAACGTCGGCGAGTACGACGACCCGCGCAACAGCTTCCTGAACGACGTGATCACGCGCCGCACCGGCATCCCGATCACGCTGTCGATCATCTACCTGCACGTCGGCCGGCGGGTGGGCCTGTGGCTCGAGGGCGTGAACTTCCCCGGCCACTTCCTGGTGCGCTGCAAAGGCATGCTCGGGGATGCCGCGCCGACCGAGGACCTGATCCTCGATCCCTTCCATGGCGGCATCGTCCTCACCGAGCGCGATTGCGCCAGGATGCTGGCGCGGCACGCCGGCGAGGGGGCGCGGTTCGAGCGCGGCCTGCTGGCGCCGGCGTTCAAGACGCAGATCCTCGTGCGCATGCTGGTGAACCTGAAGCGGGCATACGCGAAGCTCCGCTCGTTCGCCCAGGCTCGCGACGTGTCGGACCTGCTCCTCGCGCTCGACCCTACCTCGTTGACCGAACTGCGCGATCGGGGACTGCTGGCCTACCAGATGGGTCGGTACGGCGCGGCCCTCGCCGACCTCGAGCGGTATCTCGCCCTCACGGCCCGCCATAGCCGTGCCGAGGCCGACGACACCGACGTCAAGGAAGAGTTCGAGGCCGTCTGGGAACACGTGAAGAACCTGCGTCGCCGGGTCGCCTCGCTCAACTGAGGCGGCCTCCCGGCCGCTCCTCGGCTCCAGAGCCGAGCGGACTTCGCCGTCTGGCCTGACCACTTCGTCTCGCAAAGAAGAACGGTTCCTTGGATTCGTACGATCCAAAGATCCTGTATCCGCGGTGATCGCGGACCTCTGAAGTCGCCAAAACACCAGGTTTCATCAGCCCGTCCTCCCTGGCAGGAGGGTTGCTAAAGGTCAGCCGCAACTGGCGGGTTCGTCCCCGCAGGCCAGCGGTTCGGCCCTGCCTGCGGACGGTCGATGGCGGTTTTCCCGGGAGTGAGGGCTCCCGGCGGCCATCGGCCCACCCACCAGTCTGCGGATGGGCCGGGCCGTTCCCGCGATTGGCGGGCCGGCAGTGGATGGGCACCCTGGAGGAGGAACGGATGAGAGGCAGATTGCTCGCCCTTGTGGCGCTGCTTGGCCTGCTCGTGGGCGTGACGCCGGCAACGGCGCAGGCCCCGACAGGCGATATCGTCGGCCGTGTGGCCGACGCGTCGGGGGCCGTGCTCCCCGGCGTGGTGGTGACGGTCTCGGGTGGCGCGCTGATTCAGCCGCTGACGGCGACGACCGGCGAGACGGGGACCTACCAGTTCCCGGGCCTGCAGCCGGGCAACACGTACGTGGTCAAGTTCGAGCTGACCGGCTTCCGCACGGTGATCGTGGAACGAGTGGCGGTGGGCGTCGGGTCGAACACCACGACCAATGCGACGCTGGAGGTCTCGGCCCTGCAGGAGACGGTGACGGTCTCGAGCGAGGCGCCGATCGTCGACACCCGCAAGACGGGCACCAAGAGCAACTACACGCAGGAACAGTTGCAGAACGTGCCCTCGGCCCGTGACCCGTGGGTCATGCTCGAGCGCACGCCGGGCATCGCCATGGACCGCGCCAACGTCGGCGGCAGCCAGTCGGGCCAGCAGTCGGGCTACATCTCGCGCGGCGCCACCACCACGAACAACAAGTGGCTGCTCGACGGCGTGGACATCACCGACCAGGCCGCCACCGGCGCCTCGGCGGTGTACTACGACTTCGACATGCTGCAGGAGATGCAGATCAGCACCGGCGGCAACGACGTGACGCAGCAGACCGGTGGCGTCGGCATCAACCTGGTGACCAAGAGCGGCAGCGACACGATCCGTGGCTCGGGCCGCTACTACTGGACCGACGAGTCGCTCGGCTCGGTGAACCTCACCGAGGAACTCCGCGCCCAGGGCGCGCGCTCGGGCGCGCCCATCCAGAACATCAAGGACTACGGCATCGAGGGCGGCGGCCCGATCTGGAAGGGCCGTGCCTGGTTCTGGGGCTCGTACTCGAAGAACGACATCAAGGTCGGCGTGGTCAACTTCTACCAGAAGCGGCCCGGCTGCCCGGTGAACGCCTCAGACCCCCTCGCGCAGTCGCTGCCGGTGGACGCGATCAACGAGTGCCTCAACACCGACCTGACGGTGCTCGACAACTACAACATCAAGGGCAGCGCGCTGCTCTTCTCGGGCAACACGTTCACCTGGCACAGCAACTTCGCCGACAAGATCCGCAACGCACGCGACGCCAGCGACACGCGCCCGTTCGAGACCACCTACATCCAGGAAGGCCCGGTCTGGACGCACAAGGCCAGCGACCGGCACGTGTTCAACGACCGCTGGATCGCCGAGGCGGCCTACGCGTACGTCGGCGGTGGCTTCGGCCTCCTGTTCCAGGACCCGGCCAACCGCGACATCCAGCCGCTGAACGACCTCGGCACGGGCCGCTGGGAGCGCTCGTTCAACCAGTCGGAGTTCGACCGCCCGGCGACGAGCGTGAACCTGACGACGACGTACTTCAAGCCCGCGACCCTCGGTGGTGACCACGCCTTCAAGATCGGCTACAACTTCCGCGACACCCCGGCGAGTTCCACGACGGTGTACGGCGGCGACGTGTACGCGCAGACGCGCAACGGCGTGCCCGAGCGCGCGCAGTTCTGGCGCAGTGCCGCCACCGAGTACGCGATGACCACCCACAGCGTGTTCGCGCAGGACACCTACACGCGCAACAAGCTGACGCTGACGGCCGGCATCCGCTGGGACCGCCAGGACGACTCGGCGCTCGCGAGCACGGTCGAGGCCAACCGGCTGATCCCGCAGTGGCTGCCCGGCATCGCCTTCCAGGGCGCCGACTCCGGCGTCGTGTTCAGCAACTGGTCGCCTCGCCTCGGCGTCGGCTACGACGTCTTCGGCACGGGCCGCACGGTGGCGCGCTCGTCCTTCTCGGTCTACTACGGCCAGATCGCGCCGGGTAGCCTGTCGGGCACGCTCAACCCCGTGAGCGCTGCCAGCATCTCGTTCCCCTGGAACGACGCCAACGGCGACCGCTTCGTGCAGATCAACGAGGTCAACCTGCAGCGCTCGGCGGTCATCACCTTCAGCGGCAACTACAACCCGGACAACCCGGGCTTCCTCGGCACCACCAACACGGTGGACTCGGGGCTGAAAAACGACAGGACCGTGGAATGGACGGCAACGGTCGATCACCAGCTGACCAACCGGATGGCGGTGTCGCTGAGCTACATCTACCGCAGCTACTCCGACTTCCGCTTCGACCAGCGCGTCGGCATCGACGCGTCGAACTGGTCGCCGGTCACCTACCAGCCGACCTGCGCGGCGGCGGCGCCGTCCTGCCCGCAGCTCACCTACTTCCAGCCGAACATCAGCATCCCCGGCACGCAGCGCCTCGTGAACCGCGGCGGCTACACGCGTGACTTCAACGGCATCGAGGCCACCTTCACCAAGCGGATGGCCGACCGCTGGATGCTCGACATGAACTACGCCTACAACGACGCGGTCGACAACTTCGACAGCATCCAGGGCTACAGCGCGACGTTCGACCCGACCAACCTGCAGATCTTCAACGGTCACCAGTACGCGGTGGAAGCCGGCGGATCGGGCATCGACAACGTGTTCGTCAACGCCAAGCACATGTTCAAGATCGCCGGCGTGTACACGGCGCCCTGGGACATCAACCTCGGCGCGACCTACCAGATCCGCGACGGGTACCTCTTCCCGCAGCGCATCCTGTCGCCCAACCGCACGGGCGCGGCCGGCGCCGTCAACCTGGTCCTCGAGCCCTTCGGCGAGAGCCGCTACGACAAGTTCCAGATGATGGACGCGCGGGTCGCCAAGCGCTTCTCGTTCGGCCGCCGCAGCGTCGAGGGCAGCCTGGACATCTTCAACGTGTTCAACGTGAACACCGTGCTCACGCGGAACCTGAACCAGGCGGCGGCGACCGCCAACAACGTCACCGGCATCGTCGCGCCGCGCGTGCTGCGCCTCGGCGTGCGGGTGGTGTTCTAGAAGGGCTCAGGGCAGGGCTCAGAGAGCAGGGCCCGGCAAGGTAGGGCCGGCTCTCCGAGTCCGGCCCACGGACTTCGGGAATCACGGAAGGGCGGGCATCCACTCGGGTGCTCGCCCTTTTTCGCTCATGGGTAGGGCGCGGTCGCCCTGGGCGCCGAAGCGCGCCGCGCGGAGGTGGCCGACCGCGCCGTTCGCCCGCCCTCGATCCGCAGCATCGACATATCGGCATGTGCGACGCGCTGGCCGGCGCGTGACGGGTGGGCGCATACTCCGCGCATCGGAGGCACTCATGGACCCGAACGCCACGCACAAGTGCGCGCATCCCAGTTGCACGTGCCAGATCCCGGTGAGCCAGAAGTACTGCAACGAGTACTGCAAGTCGGCGCCCGAGACAGAGTTCCGCTGCTACTGCCAGCACGCCGACTGTCGGAAGGCGCAGTAGGCACGGATCAGGGCTGAGGGCTCAGGGCTGAGGGCTCAGGAACTCGAACGGATCGGCTGGCGCGGCGGCATCATTGCGCCAATCGCGCGTCGGACAGCAGCTCGGCGAAGAACCTGACCGTGTGCACGGCCTTGCCGAGCGGGATCCCTGTCGAGAGGCTGAACGGGATCGCATGCGCGTTCTCGATGAGCCCGGTGGGCAGTTCCTTCGGCTTCGGCTCGGGGATCCCGGTGAGCACTTCAAGCACCTCACCGGCCTCGTCGAGGAGCAGCGCCGTCAGCATGAGGCCGTCTGGACGCACCGGGCCGCCGCTCTGCACGGTCAGCATCCCGTCGACCCTGTAGCCACTCAGCGTCGCCCGCCGCCTCTTCTCGGTGATCGACGTGACGAGGTCTGTTGCCGGGCAGGGTGAGGCGTCGGTCTTCCGGTTCCGGTCCACCCACTGCAGCGGCGCGGCGACGGGCTTGCCCTCCTCGGTGACCTGCACGATGTAGCCGGACGGCGGCGCCGCGAACTCGTCGTTGCGTCGCAGGCGGAACCTGTAGGGCAAGGCAGCGCCGGGATCCACGTGGCTGACCCGCGCCTCGTTCTCGATGGGATCGCCCATCGGGCGCCAGTGGTCGTCGGTGTACTGCAGGCGCACCGTGAGGTTGCGGGCGCACCCGCCGGCGTTGACCAGCGCGCCGACCAGCACGCCGAGCTTCGCGTTCTCGTAGGTGACCGCGGAGTTCCTGAGGGGACGCATCTCGAGGCCGTCACTGGTGAGGATGCGCGCCTCCCTCGGCATCGCCACCCACAGGGGCAAGGTGGGCCGCACCTCCACGGACCGCTCCTGCCGTGGCGGCCGCGACAGGTCCATCACCCCAATCTGCGCGAAGGAGATCGTCGAGCAGGCCAGCCCGCCAGTCATCACGGCGATGATGCAGACTGAACGTCGCGCCAGGCCGTTGATATGTGGCAACTCGAGAGTCTCCGGGAGCAGTCCTGATGTTACCAGTGCACGCCCCGGCGCCCGCGCAAAGCCTTCCCCGGCTGTGAAGCGCTTTGAGCCCTGAGTCTTGAGCCTCGAGCCGCTTCCATGGTCGGCCTTCTGAGCCTTGAGCCCTGAGCCTTGAGCCGTTCTATGGTCCGCCTTCTGAGCCTTGAGCCCTGAGTCCTGAGCCCTCGGTGATCTGATAGAGCGCAATCGCCAACGCCGTCGCGACGTTGATCGAGTCGGCGCCTGTGGCCATGCGAATGCACGCCAGGTGCGTGCAGGCTGCGAGCGCCTCCGCGCTCAGGCCGCTGCCTTCGTTGCCCACCACGACCGCCGCCGGCCGCTGCGGGTCGAGGCCTGCGATCACGTCCGCGAGAGGCGCGGGCGCACGGCCTCCCGCAACACCGCGCGGCGTCATGCCGATGCTGCTGACTCCGTCTCGAGCCAGCGACGCGAGGATCCGGTCGATTGGCGCGGCCGCCCACGGCACGTCGAGGACCGCGCCCTGCGACGTGCGAACAGCCTTCCGGTACAGCGGGTCCGCACATCGGTCGTCGATCAGCACGCCCACCGCCCCGAACGCCCGCGCGTTGCGAAAGCAGCTGCCGATGTTGTCGACGTCGACGAGGTGTTCGAGGACGACGAGCAGGGCGCGGGAGTCGGGAGTCGGGAGTCGGGAGTCGCCGACCGCAACGGCAGAGCCTTCGATCACGTCAGCACCAGCCACCGCTCCATCAACGGACGTCGCCGTCGCGCCAGGGGCAGACGACGAGGCGCCATCTCCGGACGCCGCCGTCACGCCATCACCGGACGTAGCCGTCGCGCTTGCGCGACGGTCAGGGCACGTCAGCGGAGGAACCGAGACGCCCATCGACAGCACATCGTCGACGGTGAGCGTTTCCGGACGACGCACCAGCGCAAGCACGCCACGATGGAAGTTGAAGCCGGTGACGGCCTCCATCTCGCGGGGCGAGCGGATCTCGAGGCGGTCGCCCAGCCTGGCCTCCAGCGCGAGCGCCTGCGCCGCCGCGGGGGTCGCGAGCACCGACACGATGGCGTCGCCCCGCCCGGACGCCAGCAGTCCCTCGATGACCAGCCGTCCCTCGGCGAGGAACAGGCCCCGAACCCGAAGGGCGATCGGGTCGGCGAGGGCCACAGTCCAGTCCACGCCACTGTAAGGCATCAGCGCTTGCGGGCCACCAGGCGCGCGGTCGGGACGGTTCGCGACGGCGCCCAGTCGTTCTGCTCCATGCCGGCGTCCAGATCCTCGGCGCGCAGGATGTGGAAGTCCTTCCAGATCGCAGCCAGCTCCGCCACGCTCCGGCGCGTGAGCACCGACGACTGGAACACGACGATGCCGCCAGGCTTGAGGGCGCGCGCGAAGGCGACGGGCCAGCGCGGGTCGTCGGCCTGCATGAAGCAGTACGCGCAGAGAATCATGTCCCACTGCGCGGTGCCGAAGTCGAAGGTGTCGTGGTTGCCCTCGAGCGTGGTGACCTTGACGCCGGCCTTCGCGGCCGCCGCCTGCGTCGCGGTGAGCGCGTCCTTCGCGATGTCATATCCTGTGATGTCCCAGCCCTGACCGGCAAGCCAGATGGCGTTGCGCCCACGTCCGATGCCCGGCTCGATGGCCCGTCCCGGCTTCAGGTGACGCACGGCTTCCTGCAGCAACTGCAGCGGCGCATCCGGTCCGCCGCCCGACTTGAACGAGGCGTTCCAGTACACCGCCTCGCGGGCCGACGACGCGCGGCGGAGCACGTTGATCCGCTCGAATCGACGCGCCGCCTCCTCCTTCGATATGCCTTCGGTTGCCAGTTGCGCGGCGTACCTGTCGGCCACCGGCACCCGCTCGCCCGGCGGCAGCGCGGGCAGCGTCGCCACCCACGTTTCGTAGTGCGCCCACAGCTTTGCATCGTCAGTCGCCGGGGCTGCGGGCTGCCCCAGCACGAGCGCGACGAGTCCCAAGACGGTGATCAGGTGTGACATGGCCGGCATCGTACGCGAGTTGGCCCGGATACGCATGTGCTAGCATCCGCGCACGCATTTTCAGATGAGGACCGGGCACCGGATTTCCGGGCACCGGGCACCGGACACCTCATGGAGATTCGCATGACACCATTCGAGAACATCAAGGCGGCGTATGCCGCGTTTGGCCGCAACGATCCCTCCGTGCTGTTCGGCGCGATGGACCCCGCCATCGAGTGGCGCGAGGCGCCGGGCAATCCGCTCGCCGATCGCAACCCCTACGTCGGGCCGCAAGCCATCGGCGAGGGCGTGTTCGGCAGGCTGCTCGCAGCGATCGACGGGTTCACTGCGGTGCCGCACACCTGGATCGACGGCGGCGACCACGTGGTGGTGCTCGGCGACTACGGCGGCACGATGAAGGCCACCGGCGCCACGATCGCCGCGCCGTTCTGTCACGTGTACCGGTTCGCCGACGGGAAGATCGTCGCGTTCCAGCAATACACCGACACGGAGCAGTGGGCCCGCCTGATGCCGCTGTAGCCGCTTGCTGGAGTTGGGCAGAGTGCCTGCGCCGCACGCATGAGTACGCTGCACGTCATTCATCGACCGTCGGCCAAGGCCGACGGCTACAGCCCCCTGGACTTGAAGCGTAGGCGTCGGGCTTGCCCGACGCTGAGGGGGCCAACATCCCAGCGTGGATGCGGACGCCTGAAGAGTCGTGAAGCAGTGGCAGCCTAGCGCCGACGCGCCAGGGCGCGGGCGGGGTTGGTCACCATCAGCCGCGTGACCGCCTCCTCGCCGAGCGCCTCGCGCACCGCCGGCACGAAGCGGCGGAACACCGTGTCGAACGGGCGAAAGTTGCCGCCGCGCTCCTCGCCGACGTGATACCAACCCGCGTCGTGCGACACCAGCACGCGCCCGAGGTGACCCGCCTCGGCCATCATCTTCACGAGCTGCACGTGACGGTCCACGGTGTCGGGACCGACGCCGTCGAACTCCACCCACGCGCCGCGCTCCGCCGCGCGCTTGAGCTGCGCATCGTCTGCCGCTTGCGCGTGCACCCAGATGAACGCGTCGAGCGGCACGCCGGCCTGCTCGAGCACGTCGAGTTCCTGGTGGGCCGGCCCGGCGCCCGTGTGCGAGGCGATCGGCAGGCCCGTTTCCTTGTGCGCGATACCGGCGGCCTCCACGAGCTTGCGATCCACATCGGAGAGCTCCACGCCGTCGACGCCGATCTTCATGAAGCCTGGCAGGATGTCGGTGCCGTCGATGCCGCGCCGGGCCTCGTTGATCCAGCGCTGCGCGAGCTCGCGCGCCGACTCCTTGAAGGCGTGCGCCGGCAGGTGCTTGTCGCCCGCCGCGCCGTAGTACCCCGTGTTGCTCACGATGAGCAGCCCCGACGCTTCCGACAGCCGCTGGAGCAGGGCGACGTTCCTGCCGAGGAACGCCGGCGTCGCGTCCACGAGGGTGCGGCAGCCGAGTTCCTTCACCTCACGCAGGTGCGGTAGCGCCACCTCGAACACCTCGTCGGCGTTGTAGCGGCTGCGGCTGACCCTGTCGGCCCCGATGAAATCCACCAGCACGTGCTCGTGCATGAGCACCATGCCGAGGTCGCGCACCGGCACGTCGCCGGTGACGGTGGCGACCATTCCGTCCTGCGCGGACAGCACGGACGGCGCCGCGGCCAGCGCCGAGAGGGAGGCGAGGAAGGAGCGACGGTCGAGCATGGGGTGATCATGACGGCTCAAGGCTCAGGGCTCAAGACTCAGAGAGCTCACTGCGGCACAGCGGCCGGAGGGGTGCAGGCCCTTCATCAGCATGGTTTCTGAGCCCTGAGCCGTGAGCCTTGAGCCCTCTCACGGGCACTTAGAATGTCCGGATGCAGGCGTTCAGCATCGGGTCATCGGCCGGCGACCTCCTGGCGACGCAGTACGACCCGGAAGGGCCGGCGCGCCATACGCTGATCCTCGCCCACGGCGCCGGGGCCGGGCAGGCGCACCCCTGGATGCGGGCGCGGGCCGCCGACCTCGCCGCACGCGGCGTCCGCGTCGTGACGTTCGACTTCCCTTACGTCACCGCCCGCCGGAAGGTGCCCGACCGAGCGCCCGTCCTGATCGCGGCGTGGCGGGCCGTCGTCGACGACGTCGCGCGCCGCTGGCCCGACGTCCCCCTGGCGATCGGCGGCAAGTCGATGGGCGGGCGCATGGCGACGATGCTCGTGGCGGAGCCGGACGCTCCGGCTGCGGTTCGGGGCTGTGTCGCGCTGGGGTACCCCCTCCACCCGCCCGGCAAGCCTGAGCAGCTCCGAGTCGCCCACCTCGGCGCGATCCGGGTGGCCCTGCTGGTGGTGCAGGGCGGGCGCGACCCGTTCGGCGGCCCCGACGACATCCGCCGCGAGTTCGCTGCCGCGGGAGCCCACCCCACGGTCGTCGACATGCCCTTCGGCGGGCACGGCTTCGAGGTGCGGGCGCGCGACGCCAGGCAGGCCGACGAGTACGCCCGCGTCGCCGACGCGGTGTCGCAGTGGCTTGATACACTGCAGCCCGCCGCCATCGGCTGAACGAGGTCCCGTCCTGATGTCCATCCGCCTGCTCTCCACTGCCCTGCTGGGGCTGCTCGCCACCGCTGTCCCCTCGCTGGCGCAACCGCTGCGCGTCCCGCTTGCCGACGCGTCGGCCACGTCGCTCGATCGCTACGTCGCCACGCCCGACCCGGCCTACAAGTGGGCGGTCGTCGGCACGCGCCAGGAAGGCACGCTGGTGGTGACCACGATCGAGATGACGTCGCAGACGTGGCGCAAGCCCGGCGAGGTCGACCGCACCGAGTGGAAGCACTACCTCACGGTCATCCGGCCGGAGACGGTCGAGAGCGACACGTCCCTGCTGTTCATCGCCGGCGGCGGCAACGACCGCCCGGCGACGCCGAAGACCGACGCGATGCTGGCCGCGATCGCCGCGCGCACGAAGACGATCGTCACCGAGCTGCGGATGATCCCGAACCAGCCGCTGACGTTCTTCAACGACGGCGTGGCCCGCAAGGAGGACGACCTCATCGCCTACGGCTGGCGCAAGTTCCTCGATGGCGGCGACGACCAGTGGCTGGCGCGGTTCCCGATGACCAAGGCCGCGGTGCGCGCGATGGACACGGTGCAGGCCTTCGCGCAGTCGCCCGAGGGCGGGCGCCGCGCCATCACGAAGTTCGTCGTCTCCGGCGGCTCCAAGCGCGGCTGGACGACGTGGACGACCGCCGCGGTGGACAGCCGCGTGGTGGCGATCATGCCGGCCGTGATCGACGTGCTCAACATGCGGCCGTCGATGATCCATCACTACCGCGCCTACGGGTTCTGGGCGCCGGCGGTCGGCGACTACGTGACGCACGGGATCATGGACCGCATGAACGACCCGCGCTTCGACAAGCTGCTCGCGCTCGTCGAGCCGTACTCGTACCGCAACCGCCTGACGATCCCGAAGTACATCATCAACGCCAGCGGCGACCAGTTCTTCCTGCCCGACTCGTGGCAGTTCTACTTCGACGACCTGAAGGGCGAGAAGTACCTGCGCTACACGCCCAATGCCGACCACTCGCTGAAAGGCTCCAACGCACCGACGGACCTGCTCGGGTTCTACGCGTCGATCGTGAGGAACACGCCACGCCCGAAGTTCACGTGGAAGGCCGGCAAGGACGGCGTCCTCGAGATCGCGCCGGAGACCAGGCCGACGAAGGTGACGTTCTGGCAGGCCACCAACCCGAACGCCCGCGACTTCAGGGTCGAGACGCTCGGCGCCGTGTGGAAGGGCACGCCTGTCGAGCCCGACGCGTCCGGCGTGTACCGCGCGAAGGTCGAGGCTCCGGGCAAGGGCTTCACGGCCGGCTTCCTCGAGGTCGTGTTCGACGTCGGCGGCCCGGCCCCGCTCACCTTCTCGACCGGCGTCCGCGTGATGCCCGACGTGCTGCCGTTCGCCGCGCCCCGCCCCGGCCAGCCGGCGGTGCCGTCGCAGCCCTGACGCCGAGATGACCCCGACGACCAGCCGCCCACGGGCACTGCTGCGCGCGGCCATCGCCGTGCTCGGCATCACGCTGGCCGTTCTCGCCGCGCTCAACCTGTTCATCGTCGGTCGTGCCGCGACCGACGAGAACCTGTTCATCGACCCGCTGTCGCGGGTGTACGTGGTCGAGCGGGTCGCCGGCACGCCCGGCACGCCTCGCGCCATCGACGGCCCGCCGGCGCCGCTGGTGCCTCGCCAGGTGTCGGCCGCCTCGTCGGTCGAGCCCGGCGACGTGCTGATGGAGTTCGACGGCCAGCGGATCTTCAACGGCGCCACCGGCGCGAGGGAGGCGCTCGCGACGCGCGACCGCGTCGAGGTCACGGTCCTGCGGGCGCGCCTGAAACAGGTCGTCTCGGTGGTCGTGCCCGCCGCCGAGCTGCGCGAGGCAATCCGCTCCATCGAGAACACGGTGCTGGTGATGCAGGTGACCCCCGGCGGCGCGTCCGACCTGGCGGGCATGCTGCCGGGCGACGTGATCACGCGCATCAACGGCGAGGGCTTCGCCGGGTCCGCCGATGCCGACCGGATCATGCGCACGTCGCAGGTCGGGCGCGCCAGCGCCTACGACGTGCTGCGCGGCGGCGAGACGCTGACCCTCGAGGTGCGGCTCAAGGCGTTCGGCGTCGGCACCGGTGCGCTGCTGCTGTTCGTCGTCGGCTTCCTCTACATCGTCAGCGGGACGCTGTTCGCCACCTTGCGCACGCACATCAAGGCGGCCTTGTACCTCGGGCTCGGCTGGATCGGGACGGGATTTGCCATCGCGGTCATCCTCAACCACCCGCGCCGGACGATGCCGACCTGGTACCTGTTCAGCTCGGACGTGGCGCTCGCGCTGTCGGCGACGCTGGGGATCGTCCTGTGGCTGCACGCCCTGAAGTACTTCCCGCGCGAGCGGCCTGGATTGGTGGCACGCAAGCGGACGCTCAGGGGCGCCTACGTGCTGGCGGTGCTGCTGGCGATCGCGACGCTCGCATTCACGTGGAAGGCCTCGGTCAACATCGACGGCCTGTTCGTGCCGAGCGCCGTCATCGTGCTGATCTATGCCGGCCTCGCGGCCGCCGGCACCCGGAAGTCCTACAGTCCGGAGGACCGGCAGATTGCGGGTCCGGTGTCGGTGGCGACATCGATCGCCGTGATCTTCGCGATCGTCACCGTCGTGGTCGGCGTGATCGGCTCGCGTCGTGGTCCCACGACTCCGGCCACCGTGTCGCTGATCCAGAGCTTCGGCGCACTGCTGCTGCTCGGCGTGCTCGCGGTGTACCTGCTCGTCATCGGCCGCTACCGCCTCCTCGAGCTCGACCTGCGCCTCAGGCGCAACGTGCAGTACCTCGTCATCAGCTCGGCGTGGACGACGACGGTCGTGGCCGCGGGGCTGTGGCTCTGGTGGCGGATGATGCACGTCGAACTCGTGCTGCCGAACGTGCGGCTGACGCAGGATGCGCTCGAGGTGATGCCGACGCCCATGGAGGCGGTGCGCAACGACGTGTTCGAGAAGGGCGTGCTCATCGCGGGCGCGGTGGTGTTTGCGTACGCCTTCCGCGCGCTGCTCAAGCGCGGTCACCGCTTCCTCGCCGAGCAGTACTACCAGGGCGGATACGACTACCAGCGCGCGGGGCGCGAGGTCACCGAGGTGATGGGCCCGCGCATGGACCTCGACGGGCTCGCGGAGGGCCTGCTGACCGTGATGAGCCGGCTGATGCCGGTCAAGCGGGCCGGCGTCGTGTTCGTGCAGGGCGAGCGCCTGGTGAGCTCGAAGCGTTCAATCGGGTTCGAGGGCGGCGATTGGGACATCTTCTGCAGCGGGTGCGTGGAAGAGGCGGTCTCGGTGCTCCGCAGCGCGCGCGAAGGCGAGCTCGACACCGAGTACGCGCCGCCGCGGCTCCGACTGGCGCTGCGCCGGGCGCAGGTGCACTACCTCTACCCCATCGGCGGGCACGACGAACTGCGTGGGGTGATTTTCGTGGGCGAGAAGCTGTCGGAGGCCGCGTACACGGCCGACGACTTCGCGTTCCTCGGCGCCGTCGCCGGGCGGGCCGCGCTGCTCGTCGAGAACGCGTTCCTGTACGAGAACCTGGCCGCCCAGGAGCGCGTGCGCCAGGAACTCGCCATCGCGCGGCGCATCCAGCTCGAGTCGCTGCCGCAGCGGCCGCCCAACGTGCCGGGCCTCGACGTGGCGGGCGTGTCGGTGCCCGCGCAGGAGGTCGGCGGCGACTACTTCGACTACCTCGAGGGCGTCGAGGGGCGTCTTGGCGTGATGATCGGCGACGTGAGCGGCAAGGGCACGTCGGCGGCGCTCTACATGTCGAAGCTGCAGGGGATCGTGCGCAGCCTGCACGGCTTCGGGCTGCCGCCGCGCCAGTTGCTGGTGCGCACCAACGACCTGCTCGGGCGCGACATGGAGAAGCGCGCCTTCGTGACCGTGCTGGGCGCGTTCTTCGACACGCGGACGCGGGAGGCGACGGTCGTGCGCGCCGGCCACCTGCCCCTGTACCACTGGCAGGCGGCGACCGGCACGGTGACGCGTGTGCTGCCGCGCGGCCTCGGCCTCGGCCTGGTCGCGGGCGAGTTGTTCGGGGTGGAACTCGAGGAGCGCAAGGTGTCGTACGCGCCGGGCGACGTGTTCCTGCTGGTGAGCGACGGCATCACCGAGGCCTACGATGCCGAGCGCGACGAGTTCGGCGAGGAACGCCTCGAGGCGCTCTTCACGCGCCTCGCGCGATCGAACACGCCCGTCGCCGGGATCGTGAGCGCGGTGAACGCCGCAGCCGGCGAACACGCTGCCGGCGCTGCTCAGCACGACGACCAGACGGTCATCGCGATCCGGGTCAACTAGGCTCGGTTGGGGTCACCGATCTGCGGGGGCGCGGACGCCTTGGAGAGGCCTCCTTACCAAAGCGGAGATCGATTCGCCTCGCTCCTCCAGGCGTGTGACCCGAGCTGTCTCCTCCCAGCCGATCCGATCCGCAAGGTGCAACCGCATCCCACCAATCGCGGTGTGACGCTGCCGGTCCCGTACGCTCACCAGGACTTGACGACGTTAGACCGGCCCCGGCAGACCAAGTCAACGGTGGACCTGGCGATGAACGTCGGCAGCAACGACGGCAATACGCTCCGCGTCCGACACACGTGATGCACCAAGCCCGGCACGGGGCCGGGCCTGGAATGCTGCGCGTGTCGTGCGACTATGCCTGGCGTCGCCGGACCAGGCCGACGCCGAGCGAGCCAAGGGCCATGAGGGCGAGCGTGGCTGGTTCAGGGACGGTCGGTGGGGGTGGCGTCGTGACGAGCCTGAAAGTCAACGACCCGCTCGGACATGGAATGCCGAAGAGTCCGCACAGGGGAGCACTTCGTCTCTCGCTATAGGCGCCAGTCTCCCAATTGATGAACAGCAAGTCCGAGGACAGGAGTATCCCGGTGGCGAACTCGAGGGTGTTGTTGCGCCCGACGAGCTGAAATCCCATGGGGTTGGTCGGCAGGACGAGGCTACTGTCCCATGGCCTGCCCTCATCCCACCAGGTGCCAGCTGGCACCCGGATCGACCATTTCGTCAGCTTGGTGCCGTCGCTCGTGAACGTCCCCGTCAGTCCGTTGGTGAACACGTAATCGCCAGGCGTCGTGATGGGTGCCGCCGCTGCCTGTCCGGTCCCCAGTCCCAATGCCGCCACGACAGCGACGGCTCGTAACACCTTCCGCATGCAATCTCCCTGCGCGCCGTCCAGGTTGCGTGGGCCATGGTCGCGACCGGCGCGTGTCAGGACGACACGGGCTGTCTCATGCCCCGGCGAGCGACTCGTCCGTTGCAAGAACGGCGCCCCCGACGGCATGCGGAGTTACATTCGATAGTGACGATGTCGGCCTTCCAGGGACGGACGCAGTTCATGCCTAAGCAGACAAATGGCGCCACCCTGCCGTACTGCTCCGAAGGAGCCGCAAGGCCTTCGACGTCGCATCGTCGATCAACCCATTCACATGGCTGACGGTTCGCTGAGCGACGACGGCCCCGAGCGGCGCCCGCCCTCGCGCGGGTCGCGGGGGGATGCTGGCCGCCTTGGCCGCGAACTTCTCGGCAAACGCGTCGGCCACGGCATCGACGACGATGAGCCGCTCGGTCGACATGCAGATCTGGCCCTGGTTCATGAAGGCGCCGAAGGCTGCCTGACGGCCTCGTCGGTCTAGGGGATGTTCCCGATGATGAGCGGCCCGATCGTGTTCGCCACGGGCACCGGCAGCTTCTTCCACATCTCGATGGCCATCGCGAACTTGCCGCTGCCGGGGCTCTGGTCGGGCGGGCTGTCGCGCGCGATGAGCGCGTACTCCCAGTGCAGGGGCACCGGCTCGGCCTTCCATTGCTTCTTGAACAGGAACGTGCCCTCGCCCGGCGTCGACCGCCCGAAGTCGAACACCGTGCCGCCGCGCGCGATCACCTCCTTCAGCATGTGCCAGTACAGCAGCATGTTGGGGTTCATGTTGCGCGCCTCGCGCAGGGCCGACGCCCAGGGCACCTCGACGCGATCGGCGTGGACGATCGTCATCGACCCGGCGACCGGCTGGCCCTTGTGCCGCACCACGTGCAGGGCCCCCTTCGGTCCGCACGCCGCCAGCACCGCCGCGAAGAAGCGCTTCGGGTACACCGGCGTGCCGAGGTCGCGCATGTTCACGCTGAACACGGCATAGAAGGCATCGAGGAGCTCGGCGCCGCCGCTCTCGCTGGTCAGCTCGCTCTTCTCGGCCTTCCGGATCATGTTGCGGACCTTGTTGTCGAGCGCGGTCCACTGCGCCTCGGCCGACTCCTTCAGCGGCAGCAGCATGGTGACCTTGTGCTGCCGGACGGGCGCCTCGGGGAGTTGGCGCGCGACGTGGCGGAGCTCGACGTGCGCGGCGCCCCGGTCACGCGCCAGGCGCGTCGCCTCGGCAAGCAGGGGCGCGGCCGCCTCCGGTGTCGTGGCGAGGACGCCGCCGTAGTTGACGAACGGCAGCGAGCAGAAGAACTTCCCGAACAGCCGGCTCCGGAAGCCGACCACCGGCAGCACGCCGACGATGGCACCGGCCCGACGGGCGGCCAGGTAGAGCGGCTCGTGGCCGAAGACGGGGCCGAACACCTCGCGCCAGTTCCAGTCGTGATAGGCGGTGGCCTGCGGATGGGAGGCGACGAAGGCGTCCCAGTCGCCGCGCGTGGTTTCGAGGGAGACCGTGAGGGTGTCGGACATTGGCGGGCTGCGACCGTCCGGCAGGCGCCGGCCGACCGAACGTCCTAGGCTAGCAGACGGTCAGGGCGGGCTGTTAACCAACCGGCCGGCCCGGCGTTGACCAGCATAGAAGCCGGATCCGGGTGGGCCGCACGGCGCGGCCGGCACCGCCGAGACCGGCAAGGTGATCATCATGGGCGATCTCGCGCCGGTCCTCGGTATCCTCTCGGTCTTCGGTTCCCTGAGCTTCCTCACGTGGGTCATCGTCGATGGCCTGCGCCGCAAGCAGCAGCTGCGGGTGATGGAGTCCTTCCACAACAAGCTCCTCGACCGGATCAGCAACGGCAAGGAACTGGCCGAGTTCATGGACAGCCCGGGCGGGGTCAAGTTCATCGATTCCATCAGCACGGAGCGGACGCACCCCGCCCAGCGCGTGCTGCGGGCGGTGCAGATCGGCATCGTGCTGTGCGCCGCCGGCATGGGCTGCCGGGTCATCAGCTGGCAGTCGTCGCTGGTGGAGCGCGATGCGACCGAAGGCTTTGCGATCCTCGGCATCCTCCTGCTGAGCGTGGGCATCGGCTATCTGGTGTCGGCCGGCGCCACCTTCGGACTCGGCCGCACGCTGGGCGTCTACGGACCTGCCGACGCGCCGTCGCGCTGACGCCTGCCGCCTTCTTCGATGAGCGTCCGCCATGCGCCTGGTCACCGCCACGCCGTTGCCCGCGAGCCTCGCCGTGCCTGAACCGGGCACGGCGCTCGCCCTCGACGAGGCGGAGTTCCAGGCCTTCTACGACGCCACGGCGAGCCGGCTGCGTGCGTACCTGCGGCGCAGCCTGCCAGCCGAAGCCGTCGACGACGCGGTGCAGGAGGCGTACCTGCGACTGCTGCGCACGCCGCACGCGGCGCTGCCGCAGGATGAACGTCGCGCGTACCTCTACCGCATCGCGGCGAACCTGGCGACCGACGCGTACCGCGCCCGGCGCAAGGAGTCCGTGGCCGACGGGGTGGCCCCCGACGACCTGCCGGCGCGCGCCGCGGCCGCGGGGACGAGGCTCGACGTCACCCGCGCCCTCGACCGGTTGCGGGTGCAGGAGCGTACGATGCTCTGGCTCGCCTACGTGGAACAGGCCAGCCACCGCGAGATCGCCTCGGCGCTCGAAGTGAAGGAAGGCAGCGTGCGGGTCCTGCTCTCCCGCGCACGACACAAGCTCGCCGCCGCGCTCGGCGTGAGTCGGTGAGGAGGACGTGATGCACGACGATCCCTGCCCGCGCGAACCCGAAGTGCTGCGTGCCGTGGAGGAGGGCCGGTGGCCGGCCGACCTGCGGGCGCATGCCGAGGCGTGTCAGGCGTGCCGCGAGGTCGAGACGGTGACGGCAGCATTGCGGGAGGTCG
The DNA here is from genome assembly GCF_016865485.1 of Luteitalea sp. TBR-22. Taxonomy (NCBI): domain Bacteria; kingdom Pseudomonadati; phylum Acidobacteriota; class Vicinamibacteria; order Vicinamibacterales; family Vicinamibacteraceae; genus Luteitalea; species Luteitalea sp. TBR-22. The sequence goes on from NZ_AP024452.1 coordinate 6,030,686, forward strand.
TCGACGCCGAAGCCGCCCTGCCCATGCCGGCGGCCGGCGACGTGTGGTGGCGCGCCGCGTGGCAGGCCCGGCGCGAGGCGCGGGCCCGGGCCCTCCGTCCGCTCGACACGCTGGAACGGTCCGAGCCGCTGGTCGCCATGGTCGCGCTCGTCATCCTGCTCGTGGCGCGAGGCGACCTGGTGCTTCACGCTGCCGCCCGCTGGCTGTCACTCGACGGCGGCGGGCAGGCCCTCGCGGCGGTCCTCCCCGCCGCGGTGCTCCCGTTCCTGCTGATCGGCCTGGGCCTGGGCGGCGTGGTGATCCTCGTCGGCCTCGGCGCGGTCGTGGCGAACGACTGACGACAGAGGAAAGAGTAAAAGAGCAGAAGCGTAGAAGGCAGGGCGGGAAGGCGGAAGGACGAAGCGGGGCAAGTCTTCAAGGCTTCCCCCTTTCACCTTCGACCTTCCCGCCATGCCTTCTGCTCTTCTTACCTTCTACGCTTCTTTCTTCCCACGCAGGGTACGATCGACCCGATGTCCCGCTACGTCCCGCACGTCCTGCTGGCCTCGGTCGTCCTGTCGCTCTGCTCGCTGACGCTGCTGGCGCAGCCGGCCACCGCGCCCGCGCCGCCGGCCCCGAGCGCGAAGGACACGCACCAGAAAGCGGAGCACCTCATCCCGATGCGCGACGGCGTGCGGCTGCACACCGCCGTGTATACGCCTAAGACGTGCCCGCCCGGTGGCGCGCCGATCCTGCTGCAGCGTACGCCGTACAGCGCGAGCCCCTATGGTCCCGACACGTACCCGCCCGTCGTCGGTCCGACGCGCGAGTACGCCGCCGAGCCATGGATCGTCGCCTACCAGGACGTGCGCGGTCGCTATCTCTCGGAGGGCGAGTGGGAGGAGGTGCGGCCGTACGTCCCGAACAAGACCGGCAAGCAGGTCGACGAGTCCTCCGACACCTGGGACACGATCGACTGGCTGGTCAAGCAGGTGCCCTGCAACAACGGCAAGGTCGGGATGTGGGGCATCTCGTACCCGGGGTTCTACGCGCTGGCCGCGCTCATCGACGCGCATCCGGCGCTGAAGGCCGTGTCGCCGCAGGCACCCGTCACCGACTACTACCTCGGCGACGACTCGTTCCACAACGGCGCCTTCATGCTGGCGCACAACTTCTCGTTCTACGTCGATTTCCCGCCACGCGGCCCACAGCCGCGTCGTCCGGCCCGCGACGCCCCCTTCGACTACGGCACGCGCGACGGCTACCGCTTCTACCTGCAGGCCGGCTCGCTGATGGAGATGAGCCGGAAGTACGGACTCGACAGGAACCCGTACTGGATGCAGAACCACGAGCACACGACGTACGACGCGTTCTGGAAGGCGCGATCCATCTGGCGGCATTTCCGCAACGTGACGCCGGAGGTGCTGGTGGTGGGCGGTTGGTACGACGCCGAGGACCTGAGCGGCGCGCTGCGGACGTTCCGTGCGCTGCGCGAGCAGAGCCCGCAGACGCGGTCGTCGCTGGTGATGGGCCCGTGGACGCACGGCGGATGGGCGCGCAGCGACGGCACCCGCACCGGGCAGATGGAGTTCGGACAGCCGACCGGCGTGCACTATCGCAAGGAGATCGAGCACCGGTTCTTCACGCGGGCGTTGCGCGACGGCGGCGCGCCGGCCGTGCCGGGCGTGTCGGTCTTCGAGACCGGCGCCAACCGCTGGCGCACGTCGGACTCGTGGCCGCCCGCCACCACACGCCAGGCCTACTACCTGGGCGAGGGCAGGACCCTCGTGACCACGGTCCCGTCGTCAGCGGAAGGCGCCGACGAGTACGTCAGCGACCCGGCCAACCCCGTGCCGCTCGTGGGCGAGCCGGCCATCGGCATGCCGCGCGACTACATGGCGTCGGACCAGGCGTTCGCCGCCGGGCGTCCGGACGTGCTCGTCTACCGGAGCGCGGTGCTCACCGAAGACGTGACGGTCCTCGGCCCGATCGGCGTCGACCTGCGGGTGTCGACGACCGGCACGGATTCGGACTTCGTGGTGAAGGTGCTCGACGAGCCCGGGGAGGGACAGCCCGGCGCCGGCAAGCAGATCCTGGTGCGCGGCGAGCCGTTCCGCGGCAAGTTCCGGAAGTCGTTCGAGGCGCCCGAGCCCTTCGTGCCCGGGCAGCCCGATCGCATCCGCTTCGACCTGCCCGACGTGGCCCACACCTTCCTGAAGGGCCATCGCATCGTCGTGCACGTGCAGAGCTCGTGGTTCCCGCTCGTGGATCGCAATCCCCAGACCTTCACCGACATCCCGAACGCGAAGCCCGAGCAGTTCGTGAAGGCCACGCAGCGCGTCTACCGCGGCTCACACGTGATCCTGCCCGTGAGCCGGTAATTCGAAATTGGAAATTCGAAATTCAGGGCGGCTCGGCCTCGCGTCGACCTGAAGGTCGACGCCTACGACGTGAGGGACGTAGGTGCCGACCTTCAGGTCGGCACGCGCCCGCGAGCATTTCCAACTTCGAATTACCCGCTCACACGCGACAGCTCGTCGTAGAGATACGCCGCCGCCAGCACGCCGTTGTGGAAGTTGCCGAGGTCGAGCCACTCGTTCGGCGCGTGGGCGTTCTCGCCGGGCAGGCCGATGCCGAAGAGCACGCTCGGCAGGCCCAGCACCTCCTGGAAGGTCGAGACGACAGGGATGGAGCCGCCCTCGCGCACGAACACCGGCGTGCGCCCGAAGCCCTTCTCGATGGCGCGGCCCGCCGCCTGCACCCACGCGTTGTCGAAGCCGGTCGTCCACGGCTTGCCGCCGTGCATGTGCGTCACCGTCACCTCGACGGTCTTCGGCGCGAGCTTCTTCACGTAGTCCTCGAACAGCTTGCCGATCGTCGCCGGATCCTGGTTCGGCACCAGGCGCATGCTCACCTTGGCCATCGCCTTGGCCGGAATCACCGTCTTGGCGCCCTCGCCCGTGAAGCCGGCGAGCAGGCCGTTGACCTCGAAGGTCGGGCGCGCCCACTTGCGCTCGAGCGTCGAGTAGCCGCTCTCGCCGAACGGCTTGGGCAAGCCGATCTCCTTGGCCCAGCGCTTCTCGTTGAACGGCAGGCGCGAGAACTCCTTCTTCTCCGCCTCGGTCACGTCGACCACCGCGTCGTAGAAGCCCGGAATCCTGACCTTCCCGCTCTTGTCCTTCATCTGCGAGAGCAGCTGCGTGAGCACGATGGCCGGGTTGGCCACCGCGCCACCGTACGACCCCGAGTGCAGGTCGGTGCTGCTGCCGCGGACGTCGATCTGGAAGTACGCCAGGCCGCGCAGGCCGTAGCAGATCGACGGCACGTCACGGTCGAACATCGGCGAGTCGGAGATGACGACGACGTCGGCCTTCAGGAGGTCCTTGTTGGCGGCGATGAAGGTGTCGAGGTTGGCGCTGCCGACCTCTTCCTCGCCCTCGAGCATCACCTTGACGTTGATGGGGAGTGTTCCCGACTGCGAGAGGGTGGCTTCGATGGCCTTCAGGTGCATGAAGATCTGCCCCTTGTCGTCGGCCGAGCCGCGCGCGTAGATGGCGCCCTCGCGCACCGTCGCCTCGAACGGCGGCGACTCCCACAGGTCGATCGGGTCCACCGGCTGGACGTCGTAGTGCCCGTAGAACAGCATCGTCGGCGCCCCCGGGGCGCCGAGCCACTCGGCGTAGACGATCGGGTGGCCGGGCGTCTCGTGCAGCGTGGCGTTCTTCAGGCCGATGCGTTGCAGTTCCGCGACGCACCACTCGGCGCAGCGTCGGACGTCGGGCGCGTGCTCGGGCAGCGCGCTGATGCTCGGGATCGCCAGGAACCCTTTGAGCTGCTGGATGTAGTCGTCGCGGTGCGTGTTGATGTGATCGAGGATCTTGTTCATGGGTGTCTCGGGGATCGCGGATCGCGGATCGCGGATCGGGCTCGCGACAGAGGTAGGGCCGGGTGTCCCACCCGGCCGTTCGTGGCAGCGGCGCGGCCGGAGACCGCGCCCTACCCGAGTGATGCGCCGTGGTCTACGTTTCTACCGGCAACTCCAGCCTGTCGCCCCATTCCTTCCAGGAGCCCACGTAGTTGCGCACGCGGGGATAGCCGAGCAGGCGCAGGGCGAGATAGCCGTGCGCCGCGCGGTAGCCGCCCTGGCAGTAGGTGAGCACTTCCTTGTCGGGCGTGACGCCGAGCGGCTCGTACATCGCGCGCAGCTCGTCGCTGCTCTTGAAGCTGCCGTCGGGCCGCAGGTTCGTCGTCCACTCGACGTGCACGGCGCCAGGGATGCGTCCGCCCCGTGCCGCGCGCACGAGCGTCCCGTCGTACTCGCCATCGGACCGGGTGTCGAGGATGGCCACGTCGGTCGCCTTCAGCCGATCCCACACGTGACGGTACGAGGCGATGCGCTCCTCCACGGGAGTGCCGGTCCACGAGGTGGCCACCGGTGCCACCGGCTCGGTGCTCACCGGGTGCCCACCCGCCTGCCACGCACCGAAACCACCGTCGAGCTGCTGCGTGCGCGGGTGCCCGAAGAACTCGAGCGCCCAGAACGCGCGCGCCGCGCGCATCCCGGACTTCTCGTCGTAGACGATCACGCGCCGGCCCGCCTCCACGCCCCGTGACGCGAGCAGGTGCTCGAGGATCCACAGGAACGCGCGCAGCGGTGCCGGATCGGTGTCGACAAGGCTGATGCCGAACAGGTCGAGGTGGACGGCGCCGGGCAGGTGCCCGGCCGCCCACGCCTCCGCCGGCCTGAGGTCGAGGAGCAGGGGCGTCTCGCCTGCCGCCAGTTGCGCCGACAACTCGCCGGGCGTGATCAGGAGCTGGGGGTTGGCATACCCCTTGGGGTTGTCCGCCATGGCAGCCATTGTACGAGTCGCCCCGGTCGCGCCGGCAATCGGCTTGGAGCCCGGCCCGTCGCGGCGTAGGATGCCTCTGGCGGCCCTTTCCGCCAGGTGCCCATGACCGAACGACTCCGGACGCAGGACGACGTGCCTGTGGGCCGGTTGCGAGGCTTCCGACCGCGCGTACGGTCGATCGACTCGCACGCCGATCCCTCGTCGCCGCTCAACCTCGACAAGTTGATCCACGAGCGGCTCCGCCTGGCCATCGTGAGTTCGCTGGCCGTGCAGGACAAGCTGTCGTTCAACGACCTCAAGTCGCTGCTGCGCACGACCGACGGCAACCTGAGCGTCCATGCGCGCAAGCTGGAGGACGCGGGGTACATCAGCTGCACCAAGACGTTCGAGGGACGCCTGCCGCGCAGCGAGTACTCGCTGACCCGTGCCGGGCGTGTCGCCCTCGAGCGCTACCTGGGGCACATGGAAGCGCTGATCACCGCCACCCGCACCGGCAGCCCGAAGCCCGAGGAGCCGAAGCTGCCGTAGGGGCATGAGGCGGCCTTCGTCATTCGGCCTTCGGCCTTCGTGGTGCCAGCCTGCCAGCCGACCTGAAGGTCGGCTGCTACGCCCCCCTCCCCCCGTAGGCGTCGACCTTCAGGTCGACGCTCGGTCGGCATTCCCGGCATCGCGGCATCGCAGCATTACCAGGGAACAGAGCCTCAGGCGACCGTGTTCGTGAGCGTGCCGATCCCGTCGATGGTGATCGCCACCTCGTCGCCGCTCGCCAGCGTGAAGTCGTCGGGAGGCACGATGCCCGTCCCGGTGAACAGGTAGCAGCCGACCGGGAACGTCGTCTCGCGATAGAGCCAGCCGGCCAGTTCGTCGAAGCCACGCTTGATCTGGCCGGTGGTCGTCTGCCCCTCGAACGCCACTGACCCGCCGCGGGTGATCGCCAGCCGGATGCCCGTCGTCGGGGGCAGGGCGGCCTCGGTGAACAGCACGCCGGGGCCGATGGCGCAGGCGCCGTCGTAGACCTTCGCCTGCGGCAGGTACAGCGGGTTCTCGCCCTCGATGTCGCGCGCGCTGACGTCGTTGCCCACCGTGTAGCCGACCACCGCACCAGCGGCGTTGATGACCAGCACCAACTCGGGCTCCGGCACCGACCAGGCCGAGTCGCGGCGCACGCGCACGGTGCCACCCGGACCGACCACGCGCGGCGCCGTCGCCTTGAAGAACATCTCCGGCCGCGGCGCCTCGTAGACGCGATCGTAGAACGTCGCGCCGCCGCTCTCGCGCGACTCGTCCATGCGAGCGTCGCGGCTCCGGAAGTACGTCACGCCGGCCGCCCACACCTCCTGCGACCCGATCGGCGCCAGCAGCACCTGGGGTGTCGCGCCGTCGGTCTCCGGAGCCTTCGCGGCATGGGCGCGCAGCCGCGCCACCGGCGATCGATCCTGCAGGAGCTCGTCGAAGGAGAGGTCGGTAAGGCGCAGCGCGCGCCCGTCGGTGACGAGGACGAGACCGTGGTCGGTACGGTACAGCAGCATTCAGGCGCTCCGGAGGTGCCAGTGGTCGCCCGCCTCGGTGACGCGGCCGTCCTCCACGAGCTTGTGAAGGTGGGCCAGCACGTTCTGCCGCGCCGCGGGCTTGAGGGCGTCGGCGGTGGCAGCATACAGGCGTTCCACGATGGCGTCAGCGGTGTCGATGCCGGCGGCCAGGCACTCGAGCACCTGCTGTTCCCGCGTGAGGCGGTGCGACAGGTAGCCCCGCAGCAGCGACGCCGGCTGCAGGATGGGCTCGCCGTGCGCCGGCAGGATGACGCGCGGCTGCAGTTCCAGCACCGCCCGGAGCGTCTTCAGGTATGCGCGGAGGCTGCCGCCGTACTCGGCCAGGATCGTCACCGTGCTGCCGTTGATCGCCAGGTCTCCGCCCACGAGCACGCCGTCGTGGATGTCGAACACGCAGGAGTGGTCGGGCGCATGTCCCGGCGTGTGCAGGACCCACAGGGGGCCGTCGCCGGCCGGGATCATCGGCTCCTTCTCGATGACCTGCCACTCGATGCCATCGCCCTCCGGCAGCGGCGCGCGCTTGCGGAACACCGCCTCCGGCCAGCGGGCGTGGACCGCCACGGCGCCGTCGATGTGATCGGGATGGGCGTGCGTGACGATCACCTGCGCCAGCGGCCCGTCGCCGGCCGCCTCGAGCGCCTCTGCGAGCTGATCGAGGAACGCGGGATCGCCGGTCGGCGCGTCCACCAGCGTCGGCACGGCGCCGTGCAGCAGGTAGGCATGCACGGTGCCGCCCGAGTAGGGCGAGGAGTGCGAGGCGGTGAGGCGGGTGTAGCGCATGAGGGCTGGGGGCTCAGGGCTCAGGGCTCAGGGCTCAGGGCTCAGAAAGCATACCGATCGATCTGCGTGCACTCTAAGCCTGGAGTCTCGAGCCTGCTGCCGTTCGGCAATCCTAGAAGTAGTACTTCACTCTCAGCGACAGGAAGTCGCGTTCGGTATAGCGACCGAGGAAGTCGTCGCCCTCGCCGCCGAACCAGGCCGCCGACCCCTCGATCCACAGGTTGTCCCTGACGTTCCAGGCCCCGAGGCCGCGGACGAACGCCGTGCCTTCACTGGGGTCCACGACGGCGAAGCCCCGCACCAGCCGGGTGTCGCGCGCGAACTTGCGCTCCGCGCCGCCCACCAGTTGCAGCCCGCCCGTCGAGGGCACCAGCGACGCGGTCGGTCCCACCGCCCACGTCCGACGCACGATGGCGTTGCCGAACGTCCGCCACGGGCCGACCGTCCAGTCGAGTCCGGCGCCGACCTGCAGGCTCCTGCCGGCGACGACCGGACTGCCCGGCTCGGCCTGCACGGCCGTGTCCACGAGGAACGCGCCCTCGGCGCGCCACGTCACCGCGCCGCGAGCGGCCTCGACGTCGCCGCCCACCATCGTCAGCCGCGACCACGACTCGCGCAGCGCCACGGTGGTGAGCGCCGGCGCGGCTCCGGCGCCAGCGGCGGGCATCACGGGCGGCACCACCGTGAGGGAGACCAGCGGGAATGTCTGCCAGCCGCGATACACGCTCGCGCCGACGTCGACACCGCCGAACGGTCGGGTGACGCGAGCGCCGCCGCTGCCGTGCTCGATCGTCCGCGCAGGCCGCTCGGACACGAGCGGCACCGCCAGGCCCGTCGTCGGCCCACCCGGCACGTTGGCGATACACACCTCGTCCTGGCACTGGTCGGCCAGCAGGTTGAACGGCGAGGACGGCTCGTCGAGCAGGTCGTACCGGCCGCGCCGGAAGAAGGGCGCGTACACGGCGTCCACCGTCGTGTCGCCGGGCAGGAACACGCGACCGCGAAGTGCCAGCACGGGCAACCGGGCCTCGCTGCGTCCCTCCATCAGGAAGCGGCTGACGTCGATCGGGTTGACGAGATCGGTCGGCTGGATCTCGTCGAGCGTGCCCCACACGATGCGCTGGAAGCCGGCGGTCAGGTCGAAGCGCTCGCGCCGGTGGCGCACGTAGATCTCGCCCGGCTGGTAGACGAGATCCGCCTCGCCCTCGCTGCGGCGACTGGCGCCGAGCACGTCGATCCAGCTGCCGGCCTTCACCACCCAGCGCTCGTCGAACTCGACATCCACCTCCTGGTCGAGCCGCACGCGCAGCTCCGTGGCGTCGGCGGCGGGCACCGCGTCGACCATCGACGCGATGCTGCCCCGCGACGTGATGGTCGGCTGGGCGATGGCCGCGCCGGCCGCGACCAGGGTCGCCGCCAGCCCACCGAGCATCGAGCGCAGGCCCTTCATGGTCACGCTGCCGGTAACGCCGGTGGTCGCAGGCGGTCGGCAGAGAACAGGCTCGGGACGAGCTTGATGATCGCGGGCAGCAGGAACACCTCTGCCAGGAACGCCACCGCCATCGTCAGTGCAAGCAGTCCCCCGAACCAGCCCGACGGCCGGTAGTCCGAGAGCAGCAACACGGAGTACGCCAGGGTGTTGATGATCGCGGTGGTGAGCGAGGCGCGCCCTTCCTCCTCGGTGGCAATGGCGAGCGCCTCGTCCGTGCCTCTCCCGTCGTGCACCTCGCGCCGGTACCGGCTGATGAAGTGGATCGTGTCGTCGTCGACGACGCCGAGGGCGATGCTGGCGACCATCACCGTGGCGACGTTCATCGAGATGTCGAGCCAGCCCATCGCGCCGAGCACGACGATCACCGGGATCACGTTTGGGATGATCGCGAGCACCCCGAACTTGAACGACCGGAACACGAGGAAGATGACGCCGAACACCGAGATGAACGCGGTGGCGAAGCTCGAGACCTGCGAGGTCACGAGATAGTGATCGAGCGTGGCGAAGAGCCGCCCGGCGCCGGTCACCGTCGGGGTGATCCCGGTGCCGGCGAACAGCTCGCGGGCGATGGCCTCGGCCTTCTCGACCTCCTCGAAGGCCTCGTCGGAGCTCATCGAGGCGAGCTTCACCATCACCTGCGTGCGCGAGTAGTCGGTGGAGACGAGGCTCTCGAGCTCGCGGCGGCCTTCCTCGGACATGCCGAACACGAACAGCTCCTGCGACACCAGGTCGGCGTCGACCGGCAGGCGCTGTCCCATGGCGGCGAGGTCCGGCGCGAGCTGCTCGTGGACGCGCGCCACGTAGTCGGCCAGCGAGACCACCTTCTTCACGTGCCCGAGGCCCTCGAGCCGCTGCCGTAGTGTGTCGATCCGGCGCAGCATGTCGGGCGCCCGCAGCGACTCCGCCGGCCCTTCGAGCAGCACCTGGAAGCTGTAGATGCCCGACAGCTCGCGGTCCATGAGGTCGGCCGAATCGTGGATGGGATGCCCGGGCTTGAAGAACGCCACGTGGTTGGTGTCCACCCGCAGCCGTGCCAGGCCGGCCCCCATCACGATCACGATTGCCAACGCTGCGATCACGACCCGCCGTGGATGCGTGCCGGCGAGGCGGCCGATGGCCCGCATCGGGCCCATCAGCCAGCGCGATTGCGGCGGCTCGGGATCGACGGGCGCCCACCCGAGCAGCGTCGGCATCAGCACGACCGAGATCGCGAAGTCGACCATCACGCCGAGCGCGGCGCCGATGCCGAACGTCCTCACGGCATCGACGTGGCTCGTGGCCAGCGACAGCAGGCCCAGCGCCGTCGTCGCGCTCGCGGCGAACAGCGGCGTGACCAGGTGGCGGACCGTGTGCTTCCAGGCCACCTCGTGCGTCGCCCCCTCGCGCCGGCACTGCGTGTAGTGCTGGATGATGTGCACGTCGTCGGCGATGGCCAGCACCAGCACGAGCGCCGGCAGCATGCTCGTGAGGATGTTGAAGCCGAAGCCGGCCCACATGTAGAGGCCGAGCGTCCAGAGCGTGCTGACGAGCACCGCGCCGAGCGTCAGGAACGTGAGCCGCCAGGAGCGGAACATCACGAAGATGGCGGCGATCGTGATCAGCAGGATCGGCGGCGTGAAGACGGCCTGGTTGCGCAGCGTGACGCGGTTGTAGGTCTCGCTGATCTCGAGGCTGCCGTTGTAGTGGGCCGTCGCCCCCGCCGGCAGGTGCGCAGCGACCCGGGCGCGGATCTCGTCGAGCACCTGGGTGCGCACCGCGTCGATGCGCGCCTCGTCGAAGCTGACGACGATCGACAGCACGCGACCGCTGGTGGACACCAGGTCGCCGGCGACCAGGCGGTCGCGCAGCGCCTCGCGGCGCACCGCCTGCGGATCGATCGGGCCGGCCCTGGGGAGCATCGGCTCGACCTCGAGGTCGCCTTCCCCCGACGCGTCGGTCCGCACCACGTTCGCGGTGGCCAGGCTCTGCACCCGCCGCACCGCCTGCACGCGCTCGATGTCGGCGGTGATGGCGCGCAGCGCTTCCAGCATGGCCGGGGTGAACGCGTCGCCGCCCGAGTCGAGCGCGACGATGAGCGTGCGCGATCCGGGGAACTCCTGCTTGAGCCGCTCGTAGTCGGCGTAGACCGGGTCGTCCTTGCGGAACCAGGCGCTGACGTCGTTGTCGAGGGTCCGGATGTCGGCCAGCGGCGCCAGCAGCAGCGCGCCGAGGAGCGCCAGGCCGGAGAGCCAGCGCCGCCACTGCCACAGGCCCGCCGTGACGCGATCGGCCAGGCCCGACCACCGATCACGCGGCGGGTTCATCTCGCGGGCTGCTCGAGCGCGCGTCGGGAGAACGCGTCTGCCGACAGGCCGGAGTTGTACCGGACCTCGGTCACGGTCAGCTCGGTGCGCGTGCGGTCGATCTCGTGCGTCATCACCGAGTCCATCACGGTCCAGATGCCCGACTGCTGCTCGAGGCGCCTGACCACGTACTGCTTGGCGCGCGTGCCGCGACGGTCGAAGACGTCGGCCTGGACGACGACGAAGTTGTCGGCGCGGACGAGTGATGTCGCGACCGGATAGGCGAGGCTGGAGTCCTTCGCGGTGGACTTCAGCCGGTATGCCGGCCAGGCCTTGCCGTCGGGGGCGGTCCACGTCGCCCTGGCGTCGACGAGCTCGTACGTGTAGTCCTCGAGGGCGCGGCCGCCAATCTCCTCGTAGCTCAGGTCGCTGCCGGCGAAGCTCTCCTGGCGCTCGGAACCGGCGATGCGGCGAACGCGCCCGAGTGCCGGCAGGTACAGGTAGCGGTCGTCGTCCTTGCCGGGCCGCTCGTGGACGAGGAGGCCGGTGCCCTTGATGTCGTTCGGGTAAGAGAAGCGCAGCAGGACGCGGTCGCCGATGCCGTCGGCGGCGCCGGGCGTGCCGCGCAGGGCGCGCATCTCCAGGATGCGCTCGCGCTGGCGTCCCTGGCGGTCGAACAGGCGCATCCGCATCTGGATGACGGCGTCGCGTCCGGTGTCGCGCGCGTCGACCTGGCGTGCGACCCAGTCGCCCGTCGGGGGTTCTGCCTTGCCTGTCTGGAAACTCTCGGCGCTGAGGGGAAGGAAGCTGAGGGCGCCGGGTACTAAGAGGAGGATTAGTACGAGGAAGAACGTGACCAGGCGGGCCTGATACTGCGAAGGCTCACCGACCCTGTTGAAAGAGGTCGCTTCCAACGGGGCTTGAAGGTAGTGGAACGGATACCCGTCGACCCTCAGCTTGAGACGCATTATGTGAAATCTTTCACAAAGCCGTCAAGCGAAAAATTCGTCATGACACGTAATGCCAAAAGGTAGGGCGCGGTCTCCGACCGCGCCGTCAGCCAGCCAACGGCGGGGTGAGACACCCCGCCCTACCTGAGCGCTTCACGCGGGCTGGAACAGCGCGAACACGGCGCCGGCCGGATCCTTCACGACCGCGAACGTCCCCGCGCCCATGTCGGTGGGCGGCCGCAGCACTTGGCCGCCGTTGGCGACGGCCTCGTCCACCGAGAACTGCACGTCCATGACCGTGATGTACACGAGCCACTGCGCGGGCATGCCCTCGTTGGCGCCCCGGGCGTGGCAGATGCCGGTCACGGCCTTGCCCTCGAGGTCGGTCATCGCGAAGTCGGCGTACCCCTCCATGTCGACCTCCTGGTACTCCCAGCCGACGACGGCGCGGTAGAAGTCGCGCACCTTCTCGGCGTCGGGCACGGTGAGGTCGATCCAGCCAATCTGTCCGGGTTGTTTGGCGTCAGACATTGGAAGTCTCAGGGCTTACGGCTCAGGGCTCAGACAGATGCTCAGGGCGTACGGCGTTCGGCTCACGGCTCAGGACCCAGGGCCCAGGGCCCAAGGCCCAAGAGGCCCGTCATGTCGCCGTAGAAGAAATCCCCTCGTACGACGCGACGCGCTCGCGGAAGGCTTCCGGAATCGGCGCGGGGCGCTGGGTCGCGTAGTCGAAGAAGACCTGGGCGGACGTCCCCGTCGCGACCACCTGCTCGCCCCTCAGCACTTCGTACGCCGCCCAGAAGCTGGTCTTGCGCAGTTCGGTGACCGCGGCGCGAATCGTCAGGATGTCGCCGGGATAGGCCTGGCCCTTGAAGTCGACGCTGGAATGGACGATCGCCATGCCCGTGAAGGGCACGTCGGGCACCACCGCCTTCCAGTAGTCGATGCGCGCCTCCTCGAAGAACGTGAGGTAGCTCGCGTTGTTGACGTGGCCGAAGGCGTCGCAATCGCCCCAGCGGACGCGCAACGTGGTGGCGAACCGGAACGTCGGCCCGCTCACGCCGGTGCCACCTCGCTCATCACCAGCGTGCGCGCCTGTTCCATCTGGTGACGATACGCCTGCCAGCCGGAGAAGTTGTTGAAGCGCGTGGCATCCGGCGCGGCCATGGCGACGTGCTCGAACGGCGACCAGTGGCCGGCGTCGAGCAGTCGCTGGTGCAGCTGCTTGTCGGCATCGATGTCGCGCGTGCCGACGTGAGTGAGGTAGCTCACCCGCGCGCACCGCGCCACCGACACCTGCTTCTGCTCCTCGATCGACAGGTCGCGGTCGTCGAGGCCGACGAACGGCAGGTGCCACTCGCCGGGCCGGCGGGACACGGGCGACGAGGCGGTGAAGGCCTCGCGCATCAGGTCGGCGAGCCGCTTGATCTCCGGCTGCGCGTCTGGATGGCAGCGCAGCGTGAAGAAGTTGTCGTACGTGGTCGACGACACGATCACGCTGGCCCACATCCACGGCTCGAGCAGGCGGTTGACGATCTGCTTGTGCACGCCGGTGGCACGCAGCTGCTCGGCGTGGGCGAGCGCGGCGTCGCGGGCCCGCAGCCATTCGGCCTCGGCGGCCGCGGCGCCGGATGCATCGAGCACCTCGCGCGCCTGCATGCCCGACTGGTTGCGGCCCCACTCCACCGGGATCACCGGGTCGTCCACCAGTTGCTGCATCAGCCTGGCGGTGGGGATGGCGCGCGAGCTCGAGGCGTTGCGCGAGAACATCCGGTGCGTGTTGAACTCGGGCAGCACGAACCGCGGGAAGCGCAGCACGAAGGTCGTGAGGCGCTGCCCGGCCGGGTTGATGCTGTCGAGCAGCACCTCGGCGTGATAGGCCACGGCTACGCGTCCTCCTCGTCGTGGTCGCCGCGGTGGTAGCGCGAGAACTCCTCGAGGTAGGTCAGCGTGTCGAACTTCGCCATGCGGTCGAAGAACAGCACGCCGTCGAGGTGATCGGCCTCGTGCTGGACGACGCGGGCCTGGAAGTTGCGCAGTTCCATCTGGAACGGCTTGCCCTTCCGGTCGAGCGCGTCGATGCGCACGTGCGTGTAGCGGGGCACCTTGCCGCGGATGTCGGGGATGCTGAGGCAGCCCTCCCAGTCCTCCGCCCTGGCCTCCGACAACGGCGTGATCACCGGGTTCACGAACGGCAGCACCCGCATCTTGCCCGCCCCATCGTCGATGCCGGCGACGAACAGGCGGATGCCCTCGTGCACCTGCGGCGCCGCCAGGCCGATGCCCTCGTACTCGAGCATCGTGTCCATCATGTCGTCGATGAACTTCTGCATGACCGCGGCCCGCACCTCGGCCGGATCGAGCGCGCGTGCGCGGCTGCGCAGCACCGGATGGCCCATGCGGGCGACTTTGAGGATGGACATGAAGAACGGCTGCAGGCTACGGGCTACAGGCTGCCTGATGGCCGGCCGCCGACCCGAAGGCCGACGGCCCAATGACGAGGCCGATGTGCGTCAGGCGATCGTGACGTTCGGATCCAGGTACACGTCCTGGATCTGGTTGAGCAGCTTGACGCCGTCAGCGAACGGGCGCTGGAAGGCGCGGCGACCGAGAATGAGGCCCATGCCGCCGGCGCGCTTGTTGATCACCGCGGTCCGGACCGATTCGGCGAAGTCGTTGGCGGTGCTGGCCCCGCCGGAGTTGATCAGGCCGATGCGGCCCATGTAGCAGTTGGCGAGCTGGTAGCGCGTCATCTCGATCGGGTGGTCGCCCGGCGTGAGCTCGCTGTAGACGCGCTTGTCGGTCTTGCCGTGCTTGGTGGCCAGGTAGCCGCCGTTGTTCTCAGGCATCTTCTGCTTGATGATGTCGGCCTCGATCGTCACGCCGAGGTGGTTGGCCTGGCCCGTGAGGTCGGCCGACACGTGGTAGTCCTTCTCGGCGGTCTTGAAGGCGCTGTTGCGCGTGTAGCACCAGAGCACCGTCAGCATGCCGAGCTCGTGGGCGCGCGCGAAGGCGGCGCTCACTTCCTGGATCTGGCGGGTCGACTCCTCGGAGCCGAAGTACACCGTCGCGCCGACGGCGATGGCGCCCATCTCGAAGGCCTGCTCCACCGTCGCGAACATCACCTGGTCGTACCGGTTGGGGTAGCTCAGGAACTCGTTATGGTTGAGCTTCACCATGAACGGGATCTTGTGCGCCCACTTGCGCGCCACGGCACCGAGCACGCCCAGCGTCGAGGTGACGCAGTTGCAGCCGCCCTCGTAGGCCAGCTTCACGATGTTCTCGGGATCGAAGTAGATGGGGTTGCCCGCGAAGCTGGCGCCCGCCGAGTGCTCGATGCCCTGGTCGACCGGGAAGATGGACACGTAGCCCGTGCCGGCGAGGCGGCCCGAGTTGAGGATCTGCGCGTAGTTGCGCAGCACGCTCGGCGAGCGGTCGGTGTGCGCGAAGACGCGGTCGATGTAGTCCGGACCCGGCAGGTGGAGCGTGTCCTTCGGGAAGCCCTTGGCCGTGTAGGTGAGGAGGGCTTCGGCGTCGGCGCCCAGCAGCGCCTGGATCTCGGACGTGGTGATGGTCGTGGCGGTCATGAATGGTCCTGGGACGGAAGATCGGGCTCGCCCTGAGCGGTGTCGAGGGCAGACGGAGCCCCGGGGAATTGTATCGCGCGGGGCGCTCAGGCGACCGCCGCGGCCGCCTTATGACCGGAAAGCACCGCGCCTTCGATCGTCGCCGGCAGGCCGGTGTCGGTCCAGTCGCCCGCCAGCAACAGGCCCTGGACGGGGGTGCCAGGCCCGGATCGGGGCGGCTGCCCAGCCGCGAGCGAGAACGTGGCGTTGGGCTCCCGCACCGGCAGGATGCGCTGCACCCGGGCCTGTCGAAGGCTGGGAATGGCGTCGGTGGCCTCTCGCAGCGCCAGCGCCCCGAGCTCCTCGTTGGATTGCCGCAGCACCTCGTCGGCGCCGCTGGCCACCAGCGTGATGTGCGAGGCAGCCTCGCCGAACGCCCAGCGCTTGTCGAACATCCAGTGGAACGTCCGCTCCGGCAGTCCCACGAACGGCGCCGGCAGCGCCCCGCGCTCCAGCCACAGGTTCACCGACACGATCGACGAGGACTCGCGGAGGGCCTCGCGCGCCAGCAGCTCGGCCATCGGGCCCTGCTCGCTGCCTCGCAGCACCCCCGACAAGCCGAACCACGGCACCGCGAGGATCACGGTGCGCGCGCGGATCGAGGTGCCCCGGGTGTCCACGTACGCGACCCGGTCGCCGGCGAGGACGACGCGCGACAGCGAGTCGAGGCGGACCTGCCCGCCCCGCGCCTCGAGGTAGGCCCTGGCCGGCTCGCCGAAGACCTCGTGAAGGGGCCGGGCCGGCACGCCGAGCGCCGCGTCGAAGGGGTCGTCGCTGAAGATCTGGCCGAGGATCCGCACGAAGGGCGCCGCCTCGGCCTGCTGGATCGACTGGTTCAGGGCGGCAATCGCCAGCGGCTCCCAGAGCAGGGCCACCAGCCGGGGCGTCTGCCGGTAGCGGGCCAGCCACGCCGCGACCGTCTCGCCGGGCAGGACCGGTGGAGCCGCGCCATGGGTGATGGCCCGCCTGGCCGCCTGCAGGCCGCCCATGATGCGGGTGGCCGCCAGCCGGTCGCCCCAGCCGAGTGCCTTCCAGCGCAACAGCCCGCCCGCGAGGTGGTACGGCGGCCGCCAGTCCGGGCAGGCCAGCGTGGACACCCGGCCGTCCCGGTCGACGCAGGTGAAGGCCAGTTGCGGCTGGAACTGCACCGCGTCGGACGCGCCGACGCGCGCCAGGTACTTCCGCGTCTCGTGGTAGCAGCCCATCAGGACGTGCTGGCCGTTGTCGACCCACTCGCCGGACTCGCGGTCCTGGAACGCGGTGGCGCGGCCGCCGAGTCGTCCACGCGCCTCGAGCACCAGCACCCGCGCGCCGCGATCGGCCAGGGCGCAGGCTGCGGCCAGGCCGGCACAGCCCGCCCCGATCACGATCACGTCGGGAGAGGTCATTTCGCGATGCGCAGGGTTCCCGGCGAGGTCGAGGCGACCATCGTCCTCATCCAGGTGGCGACGGCGAGCCGGGCCTTGTGGAGCCTGGGGACGCGGACGCGCTCGGTGAACACGTCGAAGTCGCGCGCCGCGATGCGCTCGAGGAGGTCGCGGTAGATGGCGCCCATGATGCGGGCCGCCACCAGTCGCCGGGCGTCCTCGGGCGGCAGCGCGGCGTCGGCGCGGGCGAACTGCTCGCGCGCCCGGAGTGCCTGCCGCTCCAGCAGCGCGGCGACGGCGGGCGTGAGCGTCCCGGCGCGCAGGTCGTCCTCGGTCACCCCGTGCGCGCGCAGTTCGTCCAGCGGGATGTACAACCGTCCTCGGGCCAGGTCGCCCGGGACGTCCCGCAGGATGTTGGTCAGCTGGAGGGCCAGGCCGAGTTCCTCGGCGTACTGGCGCGTGCCGGGGTTCTCGTACCCGAAGATCTCGATGCAGACGAGCCCGACCGTGGACGCGACGCGGTAGCAGTAGGCGCGCAGGTCGCAGAAGGTCGCAAAACGGGTCGGTTCGAGGTCCATCGCGCAGCCCTCGATGAGCTGCTCGAACGCCAGGCGAGGAACCGGGAAGCGTGCGATCACGGGCAGCAGGGCGCGGCCCTGCGGGGTCTGGGGCGCGCCGCCCTCGAAGCAGGCGGCCACCTCGTCGCGCCACCGCATGAGTCCTGCCCGACGCTCCTCCAGTGGGCGCTCCTCGTGCTCGTCCACCTCATCGTCGACGGCGCGACAGAAGTCCCACACGGCCGTGATGGCCGCGCGGCGGTCCTTCGAGAGGGCCAGGAACGAGTAGGCGAAGTTGGTGTCGCGACCCACGGTGGCGGCACCAATTCTAGTCGGCCTTGGGCCGTGGGCCATGGGCCGTCGATCAAGGGACGAGCAACGAGGGACGCGTCACACGGGTGGCGAGGGACGCGGGACGCGGTTGGGGACAAGGGACGAGGATCGCGACGTCACCAGAGGACGGCGCCCGCCAGAATCCGGATCATGTCGACCTTCGTGAGCACCGGGCGGGCGTGGAGCGAGCTTCGGCGGGCCTCCAGGGTGCGACGCAAGACCGTGGTGCCGCCCAGCCACGTGACGCGCAGCTCGTACCGGAGACGGCCGCGCACGGCGTCGCACACCGGCCGGCCCTCGTCGAACAACGCCTGCGTGCGCGCGCCCAATTCGGTAATCACCTGCTGCCATGGCGGGTCGGCGCGATCGGCGTCGAGCGCGCCGGTCGTCGCGCCGTGCGTCGCCATCAGGTCGAGCGGCACGTACAGCCGGTTGCGCTCCCGCCAGTCCTGCCCGAGGTCCTGCCAGAAGTTCGCCAACTGGAGCGCCGTGCACACGGCGTCGGATCGCAGGGCCGTCGCCTCGTCGTGCACGCCGGCGATGCCGAGCACGAGTCGTCCCACCGGGTTGGCCGACCGCCGGCAGTAGTCGAGCACCTCGGGCCAGTTGGCATAACGCGCCCTGGTCACGTCCTGCGCGAAGGCCGACAGCAGGTCGTCCAGCAACTGTGGGTCCAACCGGCAGCGTTCGATGGTGTCCTGCGTGGCGAGGAACGTCGCGCGCACGTCGTCTGCCGCGACGTGGCCGACCGCCGGGGCCATCGCGGCTCCGGCCGGGCCGGCCCGACGCAGCGACAGCCACGTGTCGATCCAGGCGAGCCGCTGCTCCGGGGTGGCGCTCCCCTCGTCGGCGAAGTCGTCGGCGGCCCGCGCAAAGGCGTAGACCGCCGCCACGTGCGGCCGCATCGCCGCCGGCAGGAGCCGCGACGCCACCGGGAAGTTCTCGTAGTGCCCCGCCGCCACCGCCTGGCAGCGCGCGTAGGCGTCGGGGATGGTCACGGACAGATACTAGCGGCCTTCGTCATCGGGCCTTCGTACGAGCCGTCGGCCATCGGCAGAATGCTCTCTGAGCCTCGAGGCCTTGGGCCAAGGCCTTGGGCCTTGGGCCTTGGGTCTTGGGCCCTGAGCCCTGAGCCCTGAGCCTTGAGCCTTGAGCCTTGAGCCCCTGCCCTGAGCCCTGAGCCTTGTTACACTGCCGATCCGTGCCACGCAAGACCGGGCCGCTGCTCCCGCTGCCCGATTCCAACGCCCGCCGACGGTTCCGCACGACGCTGCTCTCCTGGTATCGCGCCCAGGGGCGCGACCTGCCATGGCGACGCACGCGCGACCCGTACCACATCCTCGTTTCCGAGATCATGCTGCAGCAGACGCAGGTCGACCGCGTGCTGCCCAAGTACGAGGAGTGGCTGACCAAGTACCCGACCTTCGAGGCGCTCGCCGCGGCGGCGGAAGAGGACGTGGTGCAGACGTGGCGTCCCCTCGGCTACAACATCCGGCCGCGCCGCCTGCAGTCCATCGCCCGCGAGGCCGTGACCAGCTACGGCGGCCAGTTGCCGTCGGACGAGGCGACGCTCCTGTCGTTCAAGGGGATCGGCGCGTACACGGCCGGCGCCGTCATGAGCTTCGCGTTCGGCAAGCGTGCCGCCATCCTCGACACCAACGTCGCGCGCGTGCTGTTCCGCGTGTTCGTCGGCGAGGGTGAGCCGAAGTCGCACGCAATGCAGAAGCACCTGTGGGAACTGTCGCGAGCCGTGCTCCCCCACAAGCACGTCTTCGACTTCAACCAGGCCCTGATGGATTTCGGCGCCACCGTGTGCACGGCACGCAAGCCGCAGTGCCTGTACTGCCCGATGAAGCGTTCCTGCGCCTTCCGCACCGGCGGGTCGACGTAAACGTCGGCGCCCACGAATCGGAGGGCGTTCTCCCCAGGTTCGTAGCCGCCGACCTTCAGGTCGGCGGTCAGTGATCCTCGCGGCACGAACGGGGCAGCTCCCCTCGGAGGGGCATCGCTCCCAAGGCGCGACGGCTACGCCCCTGCTCCCATCACGCGCGGGCCAATCCACTTGTAGTAGGCGTAGAACGCCGGTCCGATGAGCGCGTAGGCCACTCCCGCTGCGCCGGACGCCCACGGCAGCGGGCCGAGGCCGGCGATGGTCATGGAAAGCAGGCCGATCGCGACGTGGACGAAGCAGGCACCCAGGTGCAGGCGCAGGCCAGTCATGTCGACATCCGGCGACGGGTCGCGCCGGAAGCACGCGAGGGCGCGCCAGTGCAGGGCCGCCATCAGCAGGAACACCGATACGAACCCCGCGCCGTACATCACCATCAGGCGCGGCACCTCGTGTCCCGCGACTCCCGCCGGCCGGCCGCCGAACAGCGCCCCGCCCGGCCCGATGAGCATCGTCATCAGGAACTTCAGCGGGTACACGTAGAAGAGCACGACGAAGAGCAGCAGCCCGTTGATCCAGATGGTCGCGCCGTCGTGGACGCCGTAGCGCCGGAAGAAGTTGTGGTGCTCCTGCCAGATCATCAGCAGGATGGCGAACGATGCCGCAAAGGCCGGCAGCGCCCGGACGCTCGCCATCATGTCGGCGTACGTGCGCGGCACCTCGAGCGACACGACGAGCAGCGTCAGCGCGAAACCGAAGACCGCGTCGCTGAACGCCTCGATGCGGGCGACGTCACGGGAAACGGGCATGGACAGCACACCTTTCGGGCACCGGAGGGCAGCGTGTAGCCGTCGGCCCTGGCCGACGGTCAGTGATGCCTCGCGCGACGGTTACGATCTCGTCTCGCCCGTCAACAGTGCCACGAGGTCGGCGTCGGCCTCAGGCAGCGGCAGCGCGGCAAGCTGCTGTCGGGGCACCCAGCGCATGTCCTGACCGAGCTGCGGCACGGGCTCCTCCAGCAGCGTGGCCGTGAAGAAATGCAGCTCGACGATCACTTCCGGGTACGCGTGGCGCGTGACGAGCAGCACGGGGCCCACCGCCACCTCGCAGCCGAGTTCCTCGCGAATCTCGCGCACGAGCGACTGCTCCAGCGACTCGCCTGGTTCCTGCTTGCCTCCGGGGAACTCCCACGTACCCGCGAGGTGGCTGCCCGAGGCACGACGGGTGAGCAGGAAGGCTCCCTCGCGCTCGATCACGGCCGCGCTCACGACGATGTGTCGCATCAGGGCAGGGCCCGCACGACGGCCTCGTGCGCCCCGATCCGCACCGTGGTGCCCGGCTCGAAGGCGTCGCGGTGCACCATGGCGATGCCGAGCAGGCCGCCGCGCGCCGGCGACCAGCACACGCTGCTCACGTTGCCCACTGCCTTCTGGCCGAGGTAGACCGCCTCGCCAGGATGCCAGCCCGACGAGTCCTGCGCGTGCGGCGCGTGCTCGACCCAGACCAGTCGGCGCGCGACGCGGCCCTGGCCGCGGTGCAGGATGCGGATCACCACCTCCTGCCCGACGTAGCAGCCCTTGTCGAAGCTGATGGCGCGCGACTCGATGCCTGCCTCGAGCGGGATCGTGTCGCCGTCCATGTCGACACCGAAGCGCGGGCGCCCGGCCTCGATGCGCGCCGTCTCCAGGGTGCGCTCGCCGGCCTGCGGGACGCGCGCCTGCAGCAGCGTCCGCCAGATCGCCAGGTCCTGGCGCGGGGCGTAGAGGTCGAAGGCCGGCACGCCGAACTCGCGCGAGGCCGCCACGAACGCGCCTGGCACGGCCAGCGGCAGCGACGCATGCTCGGGCAGGCCATTGAGCGTCGAGAGCGCGATGCCGGTGCACGCCGAGGCCGACGCCGCCGACGTCGGGCCGACCACCGTGAGGCAGCCGAGCGCCTCCGTGAGGTCGACTACCGTCACGTCCTCCATGATGACGAACTGATCGAGTCGACTGAGCAGCGATGCACGCACCGTCGACGCGCACTCGAGGACGAATGCCTCGCCGCGGTGGAAGACCCGGAGGTCGGCGATCATGCGGCCCTGCGGCGTGAGGTATGCCGCGTAGGCGCCCTGCCCTGCCTGCAGCGAGGCGACGTCCTGCGTGAGCAGTCCCTGCAGCCAGGTGGCGGCATCGGGCCCGCGCACCTCGAGGCGCGCGTCGCGCGTGCTGCGGTCGGTCCAGATCGCGTCCCCGTGCAGGGCGCGGTACTCGTCGTCGAAGGTCGAGGCCATGGGCGGACTGTTATCCTGAGCGAATGGGCGCAGTGCTTCGCCATTGTACGTGCCTCCTCTTCGCGATCCTGGTCGGCTGGCAGGCGTCGCCGGCG
The DNA here is from genome assembly GCF_016865485.1 of Luteitalea sp. TBR-22. NCBI lineage: Bacteria > Pseudomonadati > Acidobacteriota > Vicinamibacteria > Vicinamibacterales > Vicinamibacteraceae > Luteitalea > Luteitalea sp. TBR-22. The sequence goes on from NZ_AP024452.1 coordinate 6,052,707, forward strand.
GTCGCGCAGCAGGCCACCGAGGACTGGACCGCGTCGTACCGCATCGTGGTGCAGGGGCGCAACGTCGGCTCCGAGCAGGTCACCGTCGTCCGCGACGCCGAGGGCCTGGCCATCAGGTCGTCCGGCGGCATCGCCGGTGGCGGCTACGTGTTGCGCCGGGCCGAGATGGTCTATGGCCCCACCGGCGCGCCGATACGGCTGCGGACCGAAGCGCGGCTGAAGGACCAGCCGCTGATCGTCGACACCACCGTCGCCGACGGCAAGGCGACCAACCGGGTCACCCAGGGCGAGACCGCCAGCGAGGTGACGCATCCGATTGCCGCCGACGCGATCTTCCTGCCCAACAACGTCTTCGCCGCGGCGCAGGGCCTGGCCTACCGGGTCAACGCGCTGCAGGCCGGCGCGAAGGTCGCCCTGTACGTGGCGCCGCAGGCCCAGGTCATGGGCACGCTGTCGGGGGTGACCGACGAGCGCATGCAGACGGCCTCCGGCATGCACGAGCTGCGACGGCACGTCATCGACATCGACAACGCAGGGACGCCCATGGTCCTGCTGCTGTGGGCCGAGAAGGCCACCGGCAGGATGGTCCGGTACTCGATCACGGCCGCCGGCGTCGACGTCGTGCGCGAGGACCTCACCAGCGTGTTCACGCGCGAGGTCAAGGAGTTCCGCGAGAACGACCAGGCGCTGCTGATCCCGGCGCTCGGCTTCAACATCGGCGCGACGATCTCGCGGCCGGCCGGCAGGGTGGCGCCCGGCAAGAAGGACAAGAACGTCGAGAAGCTTCCCGTCGTGGTGCTGGTCGGCGGCTCGGGCAACGTCGATCGCGACACCATCGCCTACGGCATCCCGGTGATGGGCCAGCTCGCGGGCCAGCTCGCCGACGCGGGGTTCCTCGTCGTCCGCTACGACAAGCGCGGCGTCGGCCAGAGCGGCGGCCGCGCCGAGTCGGCGACGCTCTCCGACTACGCCGACGACGTGATCAGCGTGGTGAAGTGGCTGCGCGAGCAGAAGGACGTCGACGACCGGCGCATCGCCGTCGTCGGCCACAGCGAGGGCGGCGCGGTCGCGCTGCTCGCCGCGTCGCGCGCCGACGACATCAAGGCCATCGTGACGATCGCCGCACCCGGGGTGAAGGGCAACGAGCTGGTGCTCGAGCAGCAGCGCACGGCCCTCGAGGGCCTCAAGCTCGCCGACGACGAGAAGCAGCGCCGCGTCGACCTGCAGAAGCAGGTGATGAACGCCGTGATCACCGGCCAGGGGTGGGACGGCGTGCCCGAGGCCGTGCGCAAGCAGGCCGACACGCCGTGGTTCAGGAGCTTCCTGTTGTGGGACCCGGCGCCGGTGATGAGGAAGGTGGACGAACCGCTGCTCATCCTGCACGGCGCCCTCGACAGGCAGGTGCCGCTGCAGAACGCCGAGGTACTCAACGGCCTGGCGCTGCATCGCAAGAAGGGCACCACCACGATGGTGATGGTGCCCGGCATCAACCACCTGCTCGTGCCCGCGAAGACGGGCGAGGTGGCCGAGTACGGCAGCCTGCAGGGCGCGAAGGTGAGTCCCGAGGTCGCCAGGCAGATCGTCGAGTGGCTGAAGCAGGTGCCGGCTCGCTGACGCCGGCTCCCGCTATTCGTACCTGAGCGCCTCGATCGGGTCGAGCCGCGACGCGCGCAGCGCCGGCAGCAGGCCGGCGATGATGCCGACCACCATCAGGATCGCCGTGCAGATGCCCAGCAGCTCCAGCGAGAGCACCAGGTGGATGTCGGTGCGGCGCGAGAGGTCGTCGAGCAGCTCGGCGAGGAACGGCCGCGGGCTGAAGATCCAGACCATCAGCCACGAGGCGGCCACGCCTGCGGCCCCGCCGAGGAACGTGATGATGAACGCCTCGACGAGGAACTGCAGGAGGATCTCCCGGCGGCGGGCGCCGAGCGCCTTGCGGATGCCGATCTCGCGCGTGCGCTCGGTGACCGACACGAACATGATGTTCATGATGCCGACGCCGCCGATGGCCAGCGTCAGCACCCCGATGAACGTCAGCACGACCTTCAGCCCGTCGGTCATGCCGCTGATCATCCCGATGTTCTCGACCGAGTCCTGGATGCTCACGGCGCGCTCGTCGGCCGGCTCGAACCGGTACTTCTTCCCGAGCACCTCGCGCACCTGACGCAGCGCCCGCTCCTGCTGCAGCGGGTTGGTCGTCTGCACGACGATGGTCGACACGTAGGTCGTGTCCTGCAGCTCGCCCATCGTGGTCCAGGGGATGAAGGCGCAGTACTTGTCCGGCTGGAAGTAGGAGGACATCTGCACCTTGTCCTCCATCACGCCGACCACCTCGAACGGACGGCTGCCGATCCGCACGGTCTGCCCGACGGCAGGCTGGGCGCCGAACAGCTTGCGCGCGACCTCGTAGCCGAGGAACACGACCCGCCGCCGCTCGGCCACGTCGTCGTCGGTGAGGAACCGGCCCTGGCCGCGCGCCGGGCGCTCGCTGCGCATCGTGCCGTAGGAGGTCGCCACGCCGCGGACGCCGAAGGTCGACGACGTGTCGCCGTAGGTGATCGTGAGGCGGTTGAAATACTCCGGGCTCGCGAACTTGATCGTCGGCAGTTCGGCGAGCGCGGTGACGTCCTCCGGCTTGAGTCGGATGCGGCGGCCGGCGCGCTGCCCGCCGGCCTGCATGCTCGTCTGCCCGCCGAAGATCACGGCCACGCCGTCGCCGAAGGCGTTGCGGAACCCCACCATCAGGGCGCCGTGGAAGCCATTGCCGTAGGCGAGCAGCATCACCACCGACACGATGCCCCACGAGATGCCGAGCATCGACAGGCCGGCCCGCAACCGGTTGCGCGACACGCCGTAGACGGCCTCGCGGACGACCTCGCGCAGCATGTGCAGGGTGCGCGGCGCGCCACGCCGGCGACGCGCGACCGGCATCGGCAGCGAGGTCTCGAGCGCGGCAGCTTCTGGTGGAGTCATGGAAGATTCTCGACGGGAGTCGGGAGTGGGGAGTCGGGAGTCGGGAGTCGGGAGTGGGGAGTCGGGAGTCGGGAGTCGGAAACGCGTGTGGCAGGTCGTGGCGATGTCGTTCGGCGATTCCCGACTCCCGATTCCCGTTTCCCGGTGCTGTTTCTACATCTCGTACCTGAGCGCCTCGGTCGGCGGCAGTTGCGCGGCGCGGCGGGCCGGCAACGTGGACGACACCACGGCGATCAGCAGCAATGCGCCGAAGGCCATCAGTGCGTTGGGCCAGGTGATGATCATCCCGGCGAAGCGGATCGGCAGGGTGGCCAGCGCGTTGACCGCGAGGCACAGCCCGACGCCCACGATCATGCCGAGGCCGCCGCTGATCAGCGTCAGGAAGAAGCCCTCGAGGAAGAACTGCCGCTGGATGGTCGCCGTCGTCGCGCCCAGCGCCTTGCGCACGCCGATCTCGCGCGTCCGGTCCTTCACCGCGATGAGCATGATGTTCATCACGCCGATGCCGCCGAGGGCGAGGGTGACCAGGCCGACGACGCGGAAGAACGACGACATCGCCGAGATCATCCGGCCGAAGAACATCGTCTGCAGCGAGGTGTCCCACACGTTGATCGCGTCGCGGTCGTCGGGATTGAAGGCCTTACGGCGCGCCAGGATGCCGCGAATCTCCCGCTCGAGCGGCCAGTCGATGTCCTCGACCCGCCCGGTGCGCGCGTCGAGCACCTCGGTCAGTCCGTCGATCACGTGCTGGCGCGGCATCACCAGCATCTGGCTCAGGCTGCCCGCCGGCGCGTCGGGGCGCGGCAGGAACTTCTGCATCACCGCGAACGGGACGAAGATCTTGTTGTTGTCGGGGCCGCTGTAGCTGCTGTCCTGGTCCTTGCGGCGGATGCGCCCGACGATGGTGAAGGGCGTGCCGTTGATCAGCACCTGCTCGCCGACGGGATCGCGCTCGCCGAACAGCTGCTTGCACATCTCCCAGCCGATCACCGCCACCTGGCTCGAGTTCTCCTCGTCGCTCCAGTTCAGCTGCCGACCGCGATCCACCTCGATGGTCCGCATGAACATGTAGGGCGGCTCGACGCCGTGCACGGTCACCGCCGCCTCGTTGTACGCGCTCTTGACCTTGGTGCCCCGCTGGATCTCCGGGCTGACCATGTTCACGAGCCGACCCTGTGCCTTGATGGCCCGCGCGTCGTCGACCGTCAGCGTGACGAGCCGGCCGGCGCGCTCGCCACCGGCCTGCATCGTGGTGCGCGAGCCCCACACGATGCTCATGTTGCGGCCGAACTCGCGCAGCACCGCGTCGTTGCCGCGCCGGAAGCCCTCACCGAGCGCCGACAGCACGACGATCGAGACGATCCCCCACATGATGCCGAACATCGTGAGGAAGCTCCGGAGCTTGTTGGCCCGGAGGTTGTCGATGGCCTGGATGAACGACTCGCGCATGCCCGTGCGTCCCTGATGCCTGCTCGTCCCGATCCGCGTTCCGCGACCGCGATCCGCCTACGACGGCAGGATGACCTTGTCGCCCTTCTTCACGCCCTCGAGGATCTGGGCGCGCGTGCCGTTGCTGATGCCCACCTTCACGGGCACGGTGCGACGGCCGGTCGGCTGGTTGGGATCGAACAGGTCCACCGACGCCTTGCGCTCCGCGTCGTAGGCGATCGCCGCCTCCGGCACGATCAGGGCGTTCGGGCGCTGCTCGAGGATGATCTCGGCGTTGGCCGTCATGTTGGCCTTGAGCTCGTTGCCCGGGTTGTCGATCGAGACCTTCACCTCGAAGGTGGTGACGTTGTCCTTCTCGGCGCCCATCGGCGAGATCAGCGTCACCTTGCCGTCGAACTTGCGGTCCTTGAAGGTCTCGACGCTGATGCGCGCGGCCTGCTCGTAGCGCACCTGGCCGATGTCGGCCTCGTCCACCTTGCCGCGGACGAACACTTCCTTGATGTCGCCGAGGGTCATCACCAGCGTCGCGGCGGCGCCCATGTTGAGGATCGAGGACACCGGGCTGCCCACCTCGAGGTCGCGCGTCAGGACCATGCCGGCGATCGGCGCGCGGATGGTCGCGTTGCGGAGCTCCTCCTCGGCGCGCTCGAGGTTGGCACGGGCCTGCGCCACCTGCGCGGCCGCCTCCGACACCTTGGCCGACGACACGACGAGCTGGCCCCTGGCGATCTTCTGCCGGTTCACCGCCTGCTCGTAGGCGCTCTGGGCCGAATCGAGCTCCGACTGGGGCACGAGCTTCTGCGCGGAGAGATCCTCGGCACGGCGCGCCGCGCGACGCGCGAACTCGACGTCGGGCCCCTCGGCCTCGACCTTGTTCTTCTCGAGCTGGGCGCGGGCCGCCTGCAGCGCCGCCTCGGCCGCCTGGACGTTCGCACTGGCCTCGCGCACGCGGGCCAGCAGGTTCTCCTTGTCGAGCTCGGCCAGCACGTCGCCCGCCTTCACGACGTCCCCGACGTCGACGTGGAGGCGCTCGATGATCCCGTTGGCCTTCGACTTGATCTCGACCTTGGCGATCGGCTCGACCTTCCCGGTCGCGACCACCGACCGCACCATCGTGTCCTGCTCGACGGTGGCCAGGCGCGACGGCTCGAAGGTGGCCTGCGCCGGGGTCATGGAGGACCACGCGTACAGCCCGCCGCCGACCAGGAGCCCCGCTCCGGCGAGCAGGCCCAGGCGCTTGTTCATCTTCGTCATCATCAGGACTCTCCGGATGGGCCACCCGGCCCGGTATGCGTGAACGGAGACTTGGACGGAGCCGGGAGGGGCAGAGTTCATCCACCTCCCCGCTCTCGCGACGGGCGCCGACTCCGGCAAACGGCGCCGAACACACCTTCCCCACACCCATCACAACGGGAGCGCACCGCGGTCGTTAACAGGGCGAGGGCCAGCGCTCGCGCCGGCCCGGACGGCACGCGCGTGTCAGCGTCGGCCTACACGAGAAGAACGAGACGGGGCGGCCCGAAGGGTGCACGCGCCGCCAGGCGACGGAGTACAGGGGCCGGCACCCCGCCAGCGCGCTGCTCCGGCGCCGTCCGGAGGAGTACAATCCCGGGCCATGGTCATCGGGATTCCGCGCGAACTGGTACCCGGCGAAGACCGGGTTGCCCTCGTCCCTGGCAGCGTGCCCGCCCTCGTCAAGTCGGGTGCGCAGGTGATCGTCGAGCAAGGGGCCGGCGTGCGCGCCGGATGCCCCGACGAGGCCTACGTCGCCGCCGGCGCGACGCTCGGCTCCCGCGACGAGGTGTTTGCGAAGGCCGACGTGGTGCTGCAGGTGCGCACCGGCGCCGCCGCCGGGTCGCACGGCAGTAGCGACGTGGCCCGGCTCGGCGCGAAGCACACCGTGATCGCGTTCGCCGATCCGCTCGGCGCGCCCGATGCGGCCAAGGCACTCGCCGGCACCGGCGCGACGGTGATCTCGATGGAGCTCATCCCGCGCATCACGCGCGCCCAGAGCATGGACGCGCTGTCGTCGATGGCCAACATCGCCGGCTACAAGGCCGTGTTGCTCGCCGCCAACACGCTGCCCCGCATGTTCCCGATGATGATGACCGCCGCCGGCACCGTGAACCCGGCCAGGTGCTTCGTCATCGGCGCCGGCGTCGCCGGCCTGCAGGCCATCGCCACCGCCAAGCGCCTCGGCGCCAAGATCGAGGCCTACGACGTCCGCGCCGCCGTCAAGGAGCAGATCGAGAGCCTCGGCGCCAAGTTCGTGGAACTGCCGCTCGACACCGCGGCCGCCGAGGGACAGGGCGGCTACGCAGCGGCCCAGGACGAGTCGTTCTACCGTCGCCAGCGCGAGACGATGGCCAAGGTGGTCGCGCACAGCGACGTCGTGATCACCACCGCGGCCATCCCCGGCAAGAAGTCACCCGTGCTGATCACGGCCGACATGGTCGCGACCATGACGCCGGGCTCGGTCATCGTCGACCTGGCCGCCGAGCGCGGCGGCAACTGCGAGCTGACCAGGGCCGACGAGACGGTGGTGACCGCCAACGGCGTCATCATCCACGGCCCCACCAACCTGCCGGCGACCGTGCCCTTCCACGCCAGCCAGCTGTACGCCAAGAACCTCACGACGCTGCTGGCGCACCTGCGCAACAAGCAGGGCGACCTGGTCATCGACCCGCTCGACGAGATCACGCGGGAAGTGCTGGTCACCCACAAGGGCGAGGTCGTGGCACCGCGCCTGCGCGAGGCGCTGGGACTGGCGCCGCTGCCAGCGGCGGAGCCCGCGGCCAGCCCGGCGTAGAATTTCCCCCGACACGATGTGGATTCTGCGAACGGTCCAGGGGCATGAGCCCGCCCTCACCTTCCGGCTCATGCCCGGGACCATCAAGACCCTTGGCCGGGCCGTCCGCGCCGACTTCATCGTCGACGCGGCCATGGTGTCCCGCCTGCACTGCCGCCTGACCGCCCAGCCCACGGGCCAGCTCGAGGTGGAGGACCTGCAGAGCACCAACGGCACGTTCGTGAACGGCCGGCGCGTCCACAAGGCGACGCTGCTGCCCGGCGACACCCTGCGCGTCGGGCGCGTCGACCTGGTGCTGGTGCATGCCCCGCTCAACCAGGTGGAGACCACGCTCGAAGTCGGCTCGTAATTTCAGATTTCAAATTGCCTGCGTCAGGAACTCCTGCGCCAGCCATGCCGGATGGCGTCCAGGACGACCGACGCGATGATCACGCCCCCGGTGACGATGCGCTTGGCGGGCTCCGACGCCCCGACCTGGGCCAGGCCGGCCTGCAGCACGACGATGACGAGGACGCCGAGGAAGCTGGCGACCACCGACCCTCGGCCGCCGCGCAGGCTGGTGCCGCCGATGACCACGGCGGCGATCGCTGACAGTTCGAGCCCGACGCCGGCGTTCGGGTCGGCCGACTCGAGGTAGGCCACATGGAACGCGCCGCCGAGGCCGGCCAGGGCGCCCGACAGCGTGAAGACCGCCACCTCCACCGGCGCCGCCGCGATCCCCGACAGGCGCACCGCTTCACGGTTGGTGCCGATCGCCACCAGATAACGGCCGAACACCGTGCGCGTGAGCACCAACTGGCCGGCGATGACCAGCCCCACGGCGACCAGGAACGCGGGCGACAACCCGAGCCAGGGCAGCGGGGCACCGATGGCGTCCAGGCCAGCGCCGACGAAGACCGACCGGGAGTCGGTGACCAGGTAGGCGCCGCCCCGCGCGATCTCCAGCATCCCCAGCGTGACGATGAACGACGGCAGTGCCCAGCGGACGGTCACGAGCCCGTTCACGAGGCCAGCCAGCGCACCGATGCCGCCACAGGCGAGCAGGGCCAGCGGCAGGGGCCAGTGCCAACCGGCCAGCGCCACACCGAGGATCGCCGCCGTCAGTGCCATGACCGCGCCCACGGAGAGATCGATGCCGCCGGCCACCAGCACCAGGGTCATGCCGACGGTGGTCACCGTGAGCGCCGGCACCTGGTTGGCGAGCGTGGTGAAGGTCAGGCGGGTGAAGAAGTGCTCGCTCGCCGCGCTGAACAACGCGACGAGCAGCAGCACGACCAGGACGAGCGCGGCATACTCGCCGGCCAGGCCACGGGCGAGACGACCGCCCAGGGACGCGTCGGTCATGACTGGCGCTCCGGCGCGAATGCAGCCTGCATCAGGACGTCCTCGCTCCAGTCGGCACGCGCGAACCTCCCGGTGACACGACCGGCAGACAGCACGACGATGCGATCACAGAGGGCCATCAGCTCCTCGAGTTCGCTCGACACGACCACCAGCGCGGTGCCGCGCGCGGCGAGCTCGCGGAGTTGCCGGTGAATGGCGTGCTTGGCGCCGACGTCGATGCCGCGGGTAGGCTCGTCGACCAGCAGCACGGCGCAGTCGCGCAACAGCCAGCGGGCCAGCACCGTCTTCTGCTGGTTGCCGCCGCTCAGGGTGCCGGCCACCTGCTCGAGGCCGGATCGGCGCACGTCCAGCCGCGTCGCCAGCGCCGAGGCCGCCTGCGTCTCTCGGCTGGCGTCGATCCACGTGCGACCGCGCGAGACCCGCGCCATGGACGCCAGCGTGATGTTGGCTCGTACCGGTTGCGTGAGCAGGAGGGCTTGCGTGCGGCGATCCTCCGGCAGCAGGCCGATCCCGGCCCTGACCGCGTCGGCCGGGCTCCGCAGGTGCAGCGGCGGCCCGTCCCCGAGACAGACGTGCCCGGCATCGGGCAGGTCGGCGCCGAAGATCAGCCGCAGCGTCTCGGTGCGGCCGGCACCGACGAGGCCTGACAAGCCGACGATCTCGCCGATCCCGACCTCGAAACTGACGTCGCGCACGACGTGACCGCGCGACAGGCCGTGCACGCGCAGCGCGATGCCACGGCTGGCGTCGCAGGTGGACGGCGCGCCGGTCGGCAACGCCTCCGTCAGGCTCCTGGCGGTCGCGGGGCCGACGGTGAGACCGAGCAGCACGTCGTGGTCGAACGAGGCTGCCGCGCGCGTGTCGACGACACGGCCGTCACGCAGGACGGTCACGCGATCGGCGATGCGACGGATCTCATCGGTTCGATGCGTGATGTAGAGGATGCCGAGGCCCTGTTCGCGAAGGCGTCGGATGTGCCCGAACAGCCGCTCGACCTCCGCCGCACTGAGGGCCGCCGTCGGCTCGTCGAGCACGAGCACACGGCACTCGCGCGTCAGCGCCGCGGCGATCTCCACGAGCTGCTGCTGCCCGATGCCCAGGCGGTGGACCGGCGTGAGGGGATCGAGGTCGCCGAGCCCGACGGCGTTCAGGGCGCGGACGGCGTGTGTGCGCAACGCGGCGCGATCGATGATGCCGAAGCGATGCGGGAGCCGCGCCAGGAACAGGTTCTCGGCCACGCTCAACGACGCGACGAGATTCAGTTCCTGCAGCACGACCTGCACGCCCGCGGTGTCCGCGGCGCGGCGAGACGACGGCGCGTACGGCACACCCGCGAGGGTCATGGTGCCCGCGTCGGCGGGCGTCAGGCCGCACACGATGCGCACGAGCGTCGACTTGCCGGCGCCGTTGGCGCCCATGAGCGCATGCACCTCACCAGCCCGCACCTCGAGATCGGCGTCGACGAGCACCGGGGCGGCATAGGCCTTCGAGAGGCCGCGGATGGTGAGCACGAAGTGGTCGACTACCGTGGCGCGGATGACTGGGCCGGCTGTCCGGGTCCGGGCTGACGCGTGACGACATCGACCGGCGTCTGGTGGTCGTCGGGCGGGGCCTGCTTCCGCAGGATCTGCAACGCCGTCTCGATCCCGAACACGGCGAGCTGATCGCCGTGCTGATCCGCCGTGGCGAGCACCCGGCCGTCGTCCAGCAGTTGGCGGACTGCCGCGATGTTGTCGAACCCCACGACCTGCACCTCGCCGGTGCGCCCCGCCTGACGGACGGCGGCGGCCGCGCCGAGCGCCATGCTGTCGTTGCTCGCGAGCAGGGCCTTCAGGTCGGGGTACTCGCGCAGCAGCGCCGCCGACAGCGCGTTGGCCTTGTCCTGTTCCCAGGCGGCGCTCTGCACCGAGACGACGCGCATGCCTGCCGTCGCCATCGCGTCCTCGAAGCCGAGCCGGCGCTGCTGGGCGTTGAACGCCGTCGGGATGCCCTCGAGGATGGCCACGGCGGCACCCCTGGGCAGTGCCGCCGCGAGCACCGCGCCCACCGCGCGCGCTCCGGCACGATTGTCGGGGCCGACGAACGGCACGCGCAGCCCGGCCGCCTTCAGTGTCTCCGCGTCCAGCTTGTTGTCGATGTTGACGACGATGACGCCCTGCTGCTGGGCTCTCCGGAGCACCGGTACGAGCGCCCGCGAGTCGGCCGGGGCGATGACGATGGCGCTGACGCGCTGGGCGAGCATCTGCTCGACCAGGGCGACCTGCTGCGAGATGTCGCTCTCGTTGCCGATCCCGTTGACGACCAGGTCGTAGTCCGATGCGTGCGCCTCGTGATGCTTGCGGGCACCGTCGGCCATCGTGACGAAGAACTCGTTGGCCAGCGACTTCATCACGAGCGCGATGCGCGGGCGTCCGGGTGTCGGCGCCGGCGTCGCCGACGGCCCGTCACCGCCTGAGGGTGCGCCACATCCCGCGACAGCCAGGCACGCCAGGGCGGCGAGCCACCGGAACCTGCGGATCATGGCGGCCATGATGCCGTGGGCAATTTGAAATTGGAAATTTGAAATTCATCGGCGGCCGGCCTGTCGGGCGCCCCCCGTGCCGACCTGAAGGTCGGCACCTACGTCCTTCACGTCGTAGGCGTCGACCTTCAGGTCGACGCGGTGCGCCCTTCGAGAATCCCGAATCTCAGATGGCCTGCGTCAGGAACGGGTTGGTCCGACGCTCCTGCCCGATCGTCGTCGTCGGCCCATGGCCGGGGTAGACGATCGCCTCGTCGCCCAGCGGGAACAGCACCTCGCGAATCGACCGCAGCAGCGTCTCGAGGTCGCCGCCCGGCAGGTCGGTGCGACCGATCGAGCCGGCAAACAGCGTGTCGCCCACGAAGAGCCGGTCGGCAGGGCCGTCGCCCACCCCGACCTGCAGGCACACCTGGCCCGGGCTGTGGCCCGGCGTGTGGAGGGCGCGGAGCCGGCAGTGCCCGAACGTCCACTCGGGCTGCTGGTCGAACCACGCGTCGATCGGCGGCTGCGGCCGCATCCTGAACCCGAAGGCCACGCCCTGCTGCACGGCACGCTCGTACAGGAACAGGTCGTCGTGGTGCAGCACGAGGGGCACATCCCACTCCGCCTTGGCCTCGTTGCACCCGGCGATGTGGTCGAGGTGCGAGTGCGTCAGCATGATGTAGCGCACCGACACGCCTGTTCGACGGACAATGGCGATCAACTCGTCGACCTCCGCGCCGGGGTCGATCACGATGGCCTCGCCGGTCATCGGGCAGGCCACGACGTAGCCGTTCTTCTCGAACGGCGGCACGGCACACGATTCGATCAGCATGTCGGTCTCATTCGAACACGTCCAGGCGGCGGCCCGCCGCATCGCCCCCTTCGTCCGCCGGACGCCGCTGCTGCGCGCCGAGGGCCTCTCGGCGGTAACCGGGCGCGAGGTGTGGCTCAAGCTCGAGACGCTGCAGCGCACGCGGGCGTTCAAGCGCCGCGGCGCCGTCAACGCGCTGCTGGCTCTCGAGGAGCGTGAGGGCGCGGTGCCGCCGCTGGTCACGGCCTCGGCCGGCAACCACGGCGTCGCCCTGTCGAGCATCGCACGGGAACGCGGCGCCCGGTTGACGATCTACGTCCCGAAGGACGCCCCTCGCGCCAAGCTCGATCGCCTGCGCGGCGAGGGCATCACGATTGTCGCCGACTGCGCCGACTACGACGAGGCAGAGGCGCGCGCCCTGGCGGCCAGCCACGCCGGCCACGGGCGGTTCATCTCGGCCTACGCGCATCCCGACGTGATCGCGGGCGCGGGCACCATCGCCCTCGAAGTACTCGAGGATCTGCCGTCCACCGGCGCGATCGTCGTGCCCACCGGTGGCGGCGGTCTGCTCTCCGGAGTGGCCATCGGCGCCGACTTCAGGGTGCCGGCGATTGGCGTGGAGCCGGAAGTCAATCCGGCGTTCACCAGCGCCCTCGCCGCGGGTCACACGACCACGATCACCCCCGGGACCTCATTGGCGGACGGTCTGCTCGGCAACCTGGAGCCCGGTGCCCTGACCTTCGACCTCGTCAAGGACCTCGATGTGCCGGTCAGGCTGGTGCCCGAGACGTTCCTCGTGGACGGCGTGCGGGCGCTGTTCGTCCACGAGCGACTGGTCGCCGAGGGCGCCGGTGGCATCGCCGTCGGCGCCCTCCTGGCCGGTGCGCTCGACGCGTGGCCGGACCCGCTCGTGCTGCTGGTGACCGGCGCCAACATCGACGCGCCGACCTTCGCGCGGGTCGTGGGCCAAGGGTGATGCCGGGGCGGCGAGGTGGACCAACGGGCTGTTCGTTGGGGTGGACGGTGACGTTGAAGGGATCAGCTCCCAGTCAGAGCGTCTGCACCCAACTTCTTCACCGGAGGAGTCTCCATGTACAGCTCCCGTCGTGGTGTGTTGTCCCTTGCCCTGGCCGCCCTGGGCATACTCTCGATGCCGACCACGTCAGCCGCGCAGGCCGTGCATCGCCCGATCGCCGACTTCATCGGCCCCAACCTGGCCGCGCCGAGCGTCATCTGGACCGAGCCGGGCAACCCGAACTACGCGGTCATCGACTACTTCGGGCGACTGGCCACCAACCAGGGGCTGAACTTCGGCTCCACCTACGACGGACAGGTCGTCGAACGCGCCCTCCCGGACGGGACGGCGCTGGTCAGCGTCAGCCTGCGTGCCCGCAAAGTGCTGATGTACGCCGTCGACACGTCGCAGGCCAACGCGGTCGTGTTCGGGCACTCGGCGCCGCAGGTGAAGGCCGGCGCCAGGGCGACCCTCGGCGATGCCATGCTGACGCTGGAGTTCGTCAACACCGCACCGGGTGCGCCGCTGCCGTCCCTGTTCACCATCATCTTCGGCCCCAGCGTGCAAAAGGTGCTGCTCGTCGCCAACGCCAAGGGGACCTTCAATGCGGCGTACGGGGTACCGGACGGCACGCCCGGGATGCTGCACGTGACCCAGCGCGGCATCTACGACGCACCCGGGTTCGATGGCAACCCGTCACAGGACAACGTGTTCCCGGCCGAGAGCATCAACCTGACCGTTCTCGGCAAGAAGTAGCCCCGGGGGCCCCCCGCCCCCGCACGAGGAGCAGCGCGGCATGACCTTCACCGCGCTGCTGCTCGACAACCCGCAGTTCCGCCGCGTGTGGATCGCGCAGGTGGTGAGCCAGCTCGGCGACTGGTTCAACGCCGTGGCCGTCTACGCGCTGCTGCTCGACCTGACCGGGTCGGCCACGCTGGTGGCGGCGATGATGGTCGTGCAGTTGCTGCCACTGGCCCTGGTCAGCCCGATGGCCGGCGTGGTGGTCGACCGGATGTCGCGCCGCACGCTCATGATCGGCGCCGACCTGGCGCGAGCGGTGCTGTTTGCCGGCCTGGTGTTCGTGCGATCGGCCGACCAGATCTGGCTGGCATTCGTGCTGGTCACGCTCGGCGTCATCGCGACGGCCTTCTTCGAGCCGGCGCGCACGGCCATGCTCCCCGACGTGGTGCCGCGCGAGCACCTCATGACCGCCAACGCGCTGTCGGCCGCGACCTGGGCGGTGATGCTCACCATCGGCGCGTCGGTCGGCGGGGCGGTCACGGTGCTGGTCGGCCGCGACGCCGCCTTCGTCTGCAACGGACTGTCCTTCCTGGCCTCGGCCGCCGCGCTGCGCGGGCTGCACGTCGTCGAGACCCACCACACGCAGCCGCGCGACGCCGCGAGCACCGGCGTGCGCGACGGCCTTGCATACCTGCGCCGGCACCCGGCGACGATTGCGCTGCTCAGCATCAAGGCGGTGTGGGCGGTGGCCGGCGGAATGATGCTGCTGCTCACGGTGTTCGGCCAGCGCGTCTTCGCGACGACGCCGGGCGAGACGGCGGCACGCGGCATCGGCGTGCTCTTCGCGGCGCGCGGCGTCGGCGCCATCGGCGGCGCCCTCCTCGCCCGCGCGGTGCAGGGGCGCGATGCGGCCCGCCTGAAGGCGCTCGTGCCCTGGTGCTACGGCATCGCGGCGCTCGGCTACCTCACGCTGGCCAATGCGCCCACGCTCTGGGCCGGCGCCCTGGCCGTGGTGTGGGCGCACGTGTTCGGCACGCTGCTCTGGGTGCTGAGCTCGGTGCTGCTGCAGTTGGTCGTCGAGGCACGGGTACGCGGGCGCATCTTCGCCGTCGAGCTCGCGCTGCACACCTTCGTGTCGGCAGCCGCCATCCTGCTCACCGGCTACGGCCTCGACAACCTCCACATCGCGCCCCGTACTCTGGCCACCTGGCTGGGCGCATTCTTCCTGGCACCAGCGGCGGCCTGGGCCATGGCCCCCAGGGTAGGGCGCGGCCTCCGACTGCGCCGTTAGCCAATCATTCCAACGGCGGGGTGGGACACCCCGCCCTACTTGGATGCAGCGGGACACCCCGCCCTACCTCGACGCGGTGGCATCACTTCGGCCGACTCGGCCTGATCTCCACGCGACTCGGCAGGCTGCGCGGACTGCTGGCCAGCAGGTCGAACACCACCTGCGCCACGTCGTCTGGCGACAGCTTCCAGTCGGTGCCGGCCGCGTCGCCGCCGGGTGAGAACGCCGTCTGCACCGAGCCGGGCATGACCGTGGACACCCGGATGTTGTCCTGCCGCACCTCGAGCATGAGCGACTCGGCGAACGCGTTCAGCCCTGCCTTCGACGCGCAGTAGGCCGCGCCGCCGGCAAACGAGTTCCGGCCGGCCAGGCTGCTGATGTTGATGATCCAGCCACCGCCCCGCTGCTTCAGCGCCGGAATGGCCGCTTTCGTGCAGAGGAAGACGCCCGTGAGGTTGGTGGCGATGAGCCGGTGCCAGTCGTCGATGGCCATGTCGGCCACGGGCGTGAACGTGCCGACGCCCGCGTTGTTGATCAGCGAGTCGACGCCCCCGAACCGTTCGGAGGCCGTCCGCACGAGGGCCTCGGCCACGGCCGGGTCGGCGACGTCGCCCTGCACCGTCGCCACGGCAGAGGCCCCGAGTTCGGCGACGACCGCCTCGAGATCCGGCTTCGAGCGGCCCGAGAGGACGACCCGGGCGCCGCGGGCGACGAACCCGCAGGTCAGGGCGAGGCCGATCCCGCGGGATCCGCCTGTGACGATGGCGACGTGGCCGGCGAGTTGAGGCTGGGAAGTCATGCCCTTACACTACCGGGGTCGCGCGGCTCGCGCCACGCCCACGTCCATGCCCTTCGTCGCCATCCTCGGAGCCGGCCCTCTCGGCGGTGCCCTCGCTTACGCGCTGGCCTCGCGGGCGCGCTTCGACGAGGTCCGGCTGATCGACCCCGAAAAGACCCTGGCCGCCGGCAAGGCGCTCGACATCCTGCAGTCGGGCCCGGTGGACGGCTACAGCACGCGCGTGACCGGCAGCGCGTCGCTGGAAGCCGCGACGGGCGCCTGGGTGTCGATCCTGGCCGACCCCATCTCGCCCGACCCGCTCAGCCACCTCGAGCAGTTGCACAAGCGCTCGCCCGGCGCCCTGATCGTGTGCGCCGATGCCGCGCACCAGCTCGTCGTCGCTCGCGGGGTGGCCACCGGCGCCGTGCCACCCGACCGCATCGTGGGGGCCGCGCCGACCGCCGCCGCCGCGGCCGCCCGGGCCCTGCTGGCCCTCGACGCCGATGTCAGCCCCGCGGTGGTTCACGTCGGGATCGCGAGCGGCGCCCCAGGGCCGTGCGTCATCGACTGGGCGCGCACGTCGGTGGACGGAGTGCCTGCCGAGGTCGCCTGTCGTCGCGACCAGCGGGAACGCGTCGACGCCAGGCTGGCGGGCCTGTGGCCCCCTGGACCGTACACCCTGGGCGCAGCCGCCGCGCGCGTGGCCGAGGCGGCGTGGTTCGGATCCCGCCAGGTGTACCCGTGCTGGTGGGTGACCGACGGCGGAGCCACGCCGGCAGGTGTGTCGTCGTTGCGCTTCTCGCCCGGGGGGCGGGCGCGCATGGTGTCGTCCGGACCGACTGCCGGGCTCGTCGGGTCCGGCGCGAGCCGCTGACGTGCTGACGTCCCTGCTCATCGTGGCCTCGATGGTCGCGGTGACGGCGCTCTACGTCGCGGCGGAGTTCGCCGCCGTGTCTGTCCGCAAGAGCCGCATCCGCCAGATGGCCGAGGACGGCCATGCGACGGCCCGACGCCTGCTGCCGGTCCTCGACGATGCCGCTGCCCTCGACCGCTACATCGCCGCGTGCCAGGTCGGCATCACCCTCTCCAGCCTGATCCTGGGCGCCTATGGTCAGATTGCATACGGTCCGGCCATCGCCGCCCAGTTGCAGGCGCGGCTCGGACTCGACCCACTCGCCGCCTCGTCAGCCGCCGCGGTCGTCATCCTGCTCGTGCTCACCGTCGGCGCGATGGTCGCTGGCGAGCTCGCGCCCAAGTCGCTCGCGCTGCAGTACCCGACCGAGATCGCGCTCTACTCCTACTGGCCGATGCGCTGGTCGCTCTGGCTGCTCGGCCCGTTCATCTGGTTCCTCAACGGCTCCGGCACCCTGCTGCTCCGCCTGCTCGGCAGCGCCCACGGCGCGCATCGCCACGTGCATTCCCCCGAGGAGATCGAGTTGCTGCTGGCCGAGAGCCACGACGGCGGGCTGCTCGAGCCCGACGAGCTGCGCCGGCTGCAGCGCGCGCTCCGCTTCAGCCTGCGTACGGCGCGGCAGCTGATGACGACCCGCGACCGCATGCAGTGCGTCGACGTCATGACGCCGGTCGAGCAGGTGCTGTCGATGGCGCTCGACTCCTCGCAGGCCTACGTGCCGATCTACCGTGACGCGCCCGACAACGTCATCGGCTTCCTCAACACCAAGCGCCTGCTGGTGCGGCACGTCGAGGGCCGCCCGGTCCGATCGGTGCGCGAGCTGCTGCAGCCGGCTCCCCGGGTCGAGGAGACGATGACCGGCGACCGCCTGATCGCGGAGCTCCGCCGCCACCGCACGCACCAGGCGATCGTCGTCGACGCCGGCCAGGCCGTGGTCGGCATGGTGACGCTCGACGACATCCTGTCGTCGCTGCTCGGTCCCACGCCCGACGAGTTCACGCAGTCCTCGCTGCGCATGCCGGCGCCGCGCGCCACGAGGTCTCGCGCATGACGATGCTCATCGTCATCGTCGCGGTGCTGGTGCTGCTCAACGGCCTGTTCGTCGCCGCGGAGTTCGCCATCGTCGGCACGCCGCGTGTCGCGATCGAAAAGCGGGCGGCGGCCGGCGAGCGGATCGCGCAACGCGTCCACCAGGTGCTCACCGATTCGCGGCGGCAGGATCGCTACATCGCCACGGCGCAGCTCGGCATCACGCTGGCGAGCCTCGGTCTGGGCATGTACAGCGAGCACGAGGTGGCCGAGCGGCTCGTGCACCTGTTCGAGGGACTCGGCGTGGCGCGCTACGTCGCCGCGCACACGCTGGCGAGCGTCGCGGCGGTGGCGCTGCTCACGTACGTGCACATCGTCTTCGGCGAGATGGTGCCCAAGTCCATCGCGCTGCAGCGGGCCGAGCGCACGGTGCTCTGGATCACGCCGGTCATGCTGGTGTTGCAGACCATCTGCTATCCGCTGGTGCTGGTGCTCAACGCGCTTGGCAACCTGCTGTTGCGCCTCATCGGCGTGACGCGGCAGGAGCGATCGCATGAGCACCTCTACTCACCGGAGGAGCTCGCCTACATCGTCACCGAGAGCCAGGCCGGGGGGATGCTCCGGGAGGAGTCGGGGCGGATCCTCCGCGAGCTGTTCGAGTTCGGCGACCTGACCGCGCGCGAGGTGATGACCCCGCGCGTCCGCCTCGCGGCGCTGCCGCTCGGCGCCGATGCCGCGACCGTGACCGAGACGGTGCGCAAGGCACCCTACACGCGGTATCCCGTGTACGAGGGCGACATCGACGAGCTGACCGGCATGGTGAACGTGAAGGACCTGCTGCTGCTCAAGTCCAGTGGCGCGGTGCTGACGCCGGCGATGGTGCGCGCCATCCCCACCGTCCCGGAGACGGCGACGCTCGACGTCGTGCTCGAGACGCTGCGCGAGGCGCGGGCGCAGATGGCCGTGGTGATCGACGAGCACGGCGGCACCGCCGGGGTCGTGACGCACGAGGATCTGTTCGACGAGGTCATCGGCGAGGTGGCCGAGGGCGCCAGCGAGAAGACCAGCATCTATCGCGACGCGCGAGGCGTGCTGCACGTGAGCGGGACGTCACGCGTCGAAGAGGCCGGGGAAGCGCTGGGCGTGACGCTGGAGCACGAGGCCGTCGACAGCGTCAGCGGCCTGATCCTCACCGTGCTGGGCCGCCCCCCGCATGTGGGCGACGTGGTGACCTACGACCACGTACGGTTCGAGGTCACCGAAGTGGAAGGCCTCGGCGTGAAGTCGTGCATCGCCGAGGTGGAGACGCCGGCAATTTGAAATTCGACATTTGAAATTGGCGGGCCCGCGGCTTTGCCGCCGGGCCTCGCGATATCTCGTGCGAGCGAAGGCCGGGAGGCCGAGCCGCCGAGAATTTCAAATGTCAAATTTCAAATTGCAGTACGGCGTCAGGACGCGACCGAGTGCAGCGAGAGGCCGCTGCTGAAGTCGGCGAGGCGCTCGCGGAGGATGAGCCGCCCGCGGTGCAGGCGCGACTTCAGCGTCTGGCTCTTCACCTTGAGGACCTGGCTCGCTTCCTCGGTGGACAGGCCGTGGATGTCGCGCAGCACGATGGGCGTGCGGTAGATCTCGGGCAGCCCCTTCATCGCCTCGGCCAGCCGGTCACGCAACTGACCACGCAGGACCGCCTCGTCGGCCAGGCTCGACCAGTCGGCGGCCTCGCGCAGGCGCCGCACGCCGTCTTCCTGATCCTGCCCCTGCATCTCGTGCTCGGAGACTTCGGCGGGGCGCGTGAACTTGCCGTTGCGCAGCCGCGACATCGCCGTGTTGAACGTGATGCGGTAGATCCAGCTCGACAGCGCCGCGTCGCCGCGGAACGCCTCGACCTTGTTGACCACCTTCATGAGGACGTCCTGAGTCACTTCCTCGGCGTCCTCGCGGTTCTTCATGTATCGGAAAGCCAGCTGGTAGACCTTGCTGCCGTAGGCGCTGGCCAGCGTCTCCACGGCGCCGGGCACGCCGGCCTGCAACTGCTCGATAAGGGCTCGCTCGCTCTGGCTGTCTCGCTTCATCTCGCCTCCGGGGACAAGAACACCGGAGACGAGGAAGTTATTCCCGTCGTCGATACGCATCACCTGTGGCTCCGACCCAGAGAGTACCGCCTAACCATGGACACCCTGTGACGAAGGGCCTAGACCTTGGTATAGGCCGACGGCGGCCCGGCGGGGGTCCCCGAGAGGGACGCTCAAGCGACGTCGAGGCCGAAGACCGCGCACAGATGACCGACCACGGCCGCCTCGACGTCGGCCATTGCCGGCGCGGTTCCGAGGATGCGCTCGAGGGATGTGACGCCGCGGTCGGCGATTCCGCAAGGAACTATCAGGCCGAAATGCCCGAGATTGGTGGTCACGTTGAGCGCGAACCCGTGGCTGGTCACCCAGCGGGAGAGGCGCACGCCGATGGCCGCGACCTTTTCCTCGCCGACCCAGACGCCGGTCAGGCCCGGCTTGCGCCCCGCCTCGATCCCGTAGCCGGCGCACACCCGGATCAGCACTTCCTCGAGGTCGCGCACGTACTTGTGGGCGTCCATGCGGTCCGGCTTGAGGTCGAGGATGGGGTAGCCCACCAACTGGCCGGGACCGTGGTAGGTCACGTCGCCGCCGCGGCCCGCCTCGAACAGCGCGACCCCCAGGGCGCCGAGCTGCTCGTCGGAGGCGAGGACGTGCTCGCGCGACTGCCGCACCTTGACCCCGAGCGTGATGACCGGCGGGTGCTCGAGCAACACCAACGTGTCGGGGATCGTCCCGGCCTTGCGAGCAGCAACCAGCTCGGCCTGCAGCGCCAGCCCGGCGTCGTAGGGCACCAGGCCGGCGCGCCTGACGACCAGCGGCTTCATCAGCTCCAGGACTCGAGGGTCGCCTTGACGCGGCTCATGAACTCGTCGGCGACGGCGCCATCGACCAGGCGATGGTCGTACCCGAGCGTCAGGTAGCCGCGCTGGCGGATCGCGATCATGTCGTCGACCACGACGACGCGCTTCTCGATGGTGCCGACGGCGAGGATGGCGACCTGCGGCTGGTTGATGATCGGCATGCCGAACAGCGTGCCGAACGATCCGGGATTGGTGATCGTGAAGGTGCCGCCGGCGACGTCTTCCGGCTTGAGTTGCTTGGCGCGCGCTCGCGATGCCAGGTCGGCGATGCCGCGGGCGATGCCGAGCAGGCTCTTCTCGTCGGCCTTGTGGAGCACCGGCACGATGAGGCCCCAGTCGAGGGCCACGGCGTACCCGAGGTTGACGTGCTTCTTGTAGGCGACGCGATCGCCGTCGATGGCGGCGTTGAGCACCGGCATGGCGCGCAAGGCCTGCGCGATCGCGTGCGAGATGAACGACAGGTACGTCAGGTTGACGCCGGCCTGCGCGAACTCGGCCTTGAGCGCCTGGCGCGCCGCGGCCACCTTCGTGAAGTCGATCTCGAAGACCGAGTGCACGTGCGCCGACGTGCGCCGGCTGTAGATCATGTGCTCGGCGATCTTGCGGCGCATCACCGACATGGGCTGCACGTCCACGGGCTCGCCGGGCTGGAAGGCCGGGATGTGGAGGCCACTGGCGGCGTGTCCGGCGCCTGGTGCGGCCGCCGGGGCATGGGCGCGGTCGTCGAGGTACTGCAGGATGTCGTGCTTGGTCACGCGTCCGCTGATGCCGGACCCGTGCAGGTGCTGCAGGTCGACGTGGTGCTCCTCGGCGATGCGGCGCACGAGCGGCGACGACTTCTGCCGGCGACGCGCGATCGTCGGGTCCTCGTCGTCTCCGGGCGCGGCCAGGGCGCGGTCTCCCCCTCGACTCCGCTCGGGGCGAGCGACGGCGCCGTCCACCGCTGCAGGGGCGGCGGGCTGCCCACCGACGTCGTGTCCAGCCGTCGGCGGCGCCGCCGCGGCGACGGCGGGACTTGCGGCCGTGCCGTCGGGCTGTGGCGTCGAGGCGGGGGTCGCCGCGGGAGCCGGCGCAGCCTGGGCAGCCGCAGGCTGCTCGCCTGCCTCGCCGAGCACGGCCACCACGGTGTCGACGGGCACCGTCTCGTTCTCGTGGACGCGAATCTCGAGCAGCACGCCGGCCGCCGGCGAGGGGATCTCGGCATCGACCTTGTCGGTCGAGATCTCGAACAGCGGCTCGTCGCGGTCGACCGTGTCGCCGGTCTTCTTGATCCACCGGACGACGGTCCCCTCGGTGACCGATTCCCCCATCTGGGGCATGACGACGTTGGTTGGCATACAGCAGGCTCAGGGCTCGGAAAGCAGGCTCAGGGCTCAGGGCTCAAGGCGCGGAGACAGGCTCAAGGCTCAGGGCTCGAGGCTCAGAAAGAATGCTGCAGGCTCGAGGCTCGAGGCTCGGGACTCAGGACTCAGAAGCGCCCTGGTGGCTCGGGCTGAAGGCATCGGTGCCGCCGACCGAACCATCGGGAAGCTCTCTGAGCCTTGAGTCTGTAGCCCTGAGCCTTCATTTCACATGTGGATCGCCGCGCCGTGCGTCGCGTGCGCCGCCTCGCCCACGGCTTCCGACATGGTCGGGTGCGCCTGGATGGTGCGGATCAGCTCCTCGACGGTGCATTCGAGGCGTAGCGCGAGAGTGGCCTGCGACACCAGTTCGGTGGCGCGCGGGCCGATCATGTGCACGCCGAGGATCTCGTCGTACTTCGTCTCGGCGACGATCTTCACGAACCCCTCGGTCTCGTTGGCGATCTTGGCGCGGCCGAGGACGCCGAACGGGAAGGTGCCGACGCGCACGTCGTACCCGCGCTCCCTGGCCTGGGCCTCGGTGAGGCCGACGCTGCCGATCTCGGGGTCGCAATACGTGCACCCGGGCACGTGGTCGTAGTTGATCGGCCGCACGTGGTGACCGGCGATGCGCTCGGCGGCCAGGATGCCCTCGGCCGACGAGAGGTGCGCGAGTTGCTTGTGGGCGCCCGTGCCCAGCGTGATCACGTCGCCGACCGCCGAGATGCCCGGCACCGACGTGCGCATCAGCGGGTCGACCTTGATGTAGCCGCGCTCCATCTCGAGCCCGAGCGCCTCCACGCCGAGGCCCTCGGTGACCGGGCCGCGGCCGGTGGCCACCAGCAGGTACTCCGCCGAGAGGGTCTCGACCTTGCCGTCGGGCAGTTGCGCGGTCACCTCGACGAGATCGCCCTTGTTGACGGCGCCGGTGACCTTGGTGCCGGTGAGGACGCGAATCTTCTTCTTGCGGAAGCTCTTCTCGAGCGTCTCCGATACCTGCGCGTCCTCGTTGGGGACGATGCGGGGCAGCAGCTCGATGACGGTGACCTCGGCGGTGCCGAAGCTGTTGAAGATCGAGGCGAACTCGACGCCGACCGCGCCCGAGCCCATCACGATGATGGACTTCGGCACCTCGCGCATGCTCATCGCCTCGTTGCTGGTGACGATGCGCTTGTAGTCGAAGGCGATGCCCGGCACGCTGCGGGGCGAGGAGCCCGTCGCCACGACGATCTCCTTGTTCGCGGTGACCTGGCTGACCGAGCCGTCGGCCGCGGTGACCTCGACGGCCCCCTTGCCGAGCAGCCGGGCCGTGCCCTTGATCCACTCGATCTTGTTCTTCTTGAAGAGCAGGCCGATGCCGCCGGTCAGGCCCTTGACGATCTTGTCCTTGCGGTCCTGCACGACGCCCATGTCGATGCCGACCTGCGCGGCCTCGCCCAGGGTGATGCCCCAGTCCTTGGCGGCCTTGGCCACCTTGTAGGCGTGCGCGTGCTCGAGGAGCGCCTTGGTCGGGATGCACCCCCAGTTGAGGCACGTGCCGCCGAGTACCTGCTCCCGCTCCACGACCGCCGTCGACAGCCCCAGCTGGGCCGCCCGAATGGCCGCCACGTAGCCGCCCGTCCCCGCGCCGATCACCACGACATCGAATGCGCTCGCCAACCCCGACTCCTCTGGGAAGCCGACCCGGATAACCCGCGGGCCGGACGAAGGAAACCATCAATTATGGATCACCGGGCACCGGGCACCGGGCACCGGGCACCGGGCACCGGGCACCGGGCACCGGGCACCGGGCACCGGGCACCGGCCACCGGGGTTGGGGGCTGGGGCCCTTCGCCCTCCCCCTGCCCCCTTCCGCCTTCCCGCCTTCTGCCTTCCCGCCTTCCGCCTTCTCCCTTCCTCCTTCCCCTGAGCCGTGAGCCCTGAGCCCTGAGCCGTTCGCCGTTCGCCGTTCGGCGTTGAATAATGACCCCGCCATGCCGCTGCCCCAGAAGACGCTGCTGATCGTCGACGACGACGAGGGGATGCGTGACACGCTGACGGCGATCCTCAAGCGGGAGTATCGGGTGCTGACGGTGGCCTCGGCCGAGGACGGCCTGTCGCGGCTGCGGCAGACCCGCATCGACCTGATGCTGCTCGACGTCCGGTTGCCGGGGATGGGCGGCCTCGAGTTGCTGCGCCAGGTGCGGGAGCTGCACGACCAGGTCGAGATCATCATGATCTCGGCGATCACCGACGTCGAGACCGCCGTGCAGGCGATGAAGCTCGGCGCGTACCACTACATCACCAAGGAGTTCGACTACGACGCGCTGCGCGCCCTCGTCCGCAATGCGAGCGAGCGGCAGGACCTGCGCAACCGTGTCGAGTCGCTGACCGCGCAGGTGCAGGCGTTCGACGAGGAGTTCGTCACCGGCACCAGCTCGGCGATGAAGGCGGTGGTCAGCCTCGTGCAGAAGGTGGCGCCCCTGGACACCACCGTGCTGATCACCGGCGAGAGCGGCACCGGCAAGGAGATGCTCGCTCGCCGCATCCATGCCGAGTCGGACCGCCGCAAGGGCCCCTTCATCGCCGTGAACCTGGCCGCCATCCCGAGCGAACTCGTGGAAAGCACGCTCTTCGGGCACGAGCGCGGGGCGTTCACCGGCGCCGTCCGCCAGCAGCTCGGCAAGTTCGAGCTCGCCAATGGCGGCACGCTGTTCCTCGACGAGATCGGCGACCTCAGGCTCGACCTGCAAGCCAAGCTCCTGCGGGCCATCCAGGAGAACGAGATCGAGCGGGTTGGCGGGAGGCACCCGCTGCGGGTCGACATCCGGCTCGTGGTGGCAACCAACGCCGACCTCTCCGAGGCGGTGCGCGCCGGCAGGTTCCGCGAGGACCTCTTCTACCGGATCAACGTGATTCCCGTCCGCCTGCCGCCGCTGCGCGACCGGCTCGAGGACATCGGGCAATTGCTCGAGGTGTTCATCCGCCGCTACGCCATCCGCTTCAGGAAGGTGGTCCGCGCCATCGAGCCCGCCGCCCTCGCCGTGCTCGAGCGCTATCGCTGGCCGGGCAACATCCGGGAACTGCAGAACCTGGCCGAACGCATGGTGGCGGTGTGCGACAAGGCCGAGATCACCGAGGCGGACCTGCCGCTCGAGGTGCAACTGGCCGCGCTCGACGCCCGCGAGGCCAACGCCTCCGAGAGCCTCCTCGACCAGGCCGTGGCCGCCTTCGAGCGGAGCTACCTGCTCAAGGCACTCGAGAAGGGCGAGTGGAACGTCGCGGCGACCGCCCGGCAGCTGCGGCTCCCCCTCAGCACCCTCAAGCACCGGATGAGCCGACTCGGCCTGTACGACGTGACCCGCCGGCTCCGGGAGTCGTAGGCCGGCCAATTGCTACCTTTTGGTGTCGGCGCCCCGTCAGGATTGCTGTAACTGCGAACACTCGGGGCACGCTGGTTGGCAGAAATCGCGCTCCATGGCCGGGCCGTCCCGGCGTGATCCGCCCCGGATGTCCAGAAACTCGTGCCACTTGCCGAAATACCAACCATGGTTGGCTCGGCTGGCATTCATCTGGCAACTCCGGCGGCCGCGATGCGCGCGTCCCGCTTCACCCTGTCCACGCCGCTCCCGGGGTCCGACGAGGTCTTCCTCTTCAACACCCTGACCGAGAGCCAGATCGTCGTCTCCCCCGACGTGGTCGACCTGATCGCCCGGGTCGACCGGGGCGAGCCGGTCGCCGGCACACGCACCACCCGCGAAGCCATCCGTCAACTGGCCGAGCTCGGGTTCCTGGTGGAGAGCGCCGAGGCCGAGCAGCGGGCCCTCGAGGCCTTCTTTCGCGACATCCGTGAGGACGCCACCCACCTGCGGGTCACGGTGCTGACGACCCTGCAGTGCAATTTCGCGTGTGACTACTGCATCCAGGGCGACCACCAGGACCACGACGCCCCCGAAGGCCGGATGTCGCTGGACACGGCGGCGCGCGTCGGCGACTGGATCGAGGCGCGGCTCGACGCCCTGGGCTCGCCCCGCTTCACCCTGACGTTCTTCGGTGGTGAGCCGCTGCTGAACCTGCCGGTGGTGTACGCCCTGGCCGAGCGGGCCTGGACGGCCTGTCAGGCCCGCGGGGTCGTCATGACCATCAGCATCATCACCAACGGCCTGCTCCTCACCGAGGCCGTCGTCGACCGCCTGCTGCCGTTCGGGCTGGCCGGCGTCAAGGTGACCCTCGACGGCGACCGCGCCACGCACGACAGGCTGCGGCCGTTGCGCGGCGGCCAGGGCACCTTCGACCGCATCATCGCGAACCTGCGCGCCGTGGCCCCGAAGGTGCGCGTCAGCCTCGGCGGCAACTTCGACGTCGAGAGCGTCGCCTCGTACCCGGCACTGCTCGAGTTCCTGCGCGCCGAGCCGTTCGCCGACCGGATCGCGAAGCTGACCTTCAAGCCGATCATCCGTGGACCGAAGACGGGCCGGGCGCTGGCCTCGTCGGCCGTCGACGGCCGACGCGTGATTCCACTGGTCGAGGCCGACCGGCAACCCGCTCTCGGCGGCACGTGCATGACCGCTGCCGGCGCCGGGTCGGGCTCGACGCCCTGCGACACCTGCGGCCTGGCAGACGACGCCATGGGCCGGCTGCGCGAGCAGACGCTCGCGGCCGGGTTCCACACGCCCGATGGCGTCCACATGGGCCCCTGCGAACTGCATCGTCGCCACGCCAGCACCATCGGCCCCGACGGCTCGCTCTATCCGTGCCCGGGCTTCACCGGCGAGCCCGGCCTTCGCGTCGGTCACGTGCGCGCGGAGCGCCACGACGCGCACCGTGCGACGCGCGAGCGTTTCGACAGGCACGCGCCCTGGCGCGCCTGCGGCGACTGTGCGCTGGTGCCGGTGTGCGGCGGCGGGTGCTCGGTGGCCGCGCACAACGAGCAGGGCGACCTCGACCTCCCCAACTGCCACAAGCCGGCGATGCTCGCCGCGCTTCCGGCACTGGCCGCGGCAGCGGCCGTTCCCGCCTGACCGGCAGCCGCCGGCCAGCGTTCCCTCAAAGGAGTGCATCCGTGACCATTCGAGTCGTGCAGCGTGGGTCCCTGAAGGACAAGCCGTATTGCCCGTTCCTGATCGACGTCCCGATCGAGGAGGTGCCCGAGAAGTAGGCCGGACGCCCTGCGCGGACCCGCGGGACCGCCCGTCGCCCGGGCGGCCGGGGGACCGCCCCTCCGTTCTGCGGCATGGCGATCACCGCGGGCGCAGGTTCGTGATACAAGCAGCCACGGCGAACCGGTCCTTCGACAGAGGAGGTTCGCCGATCGCTGCGTGATCGCGCCTTTCGATTGCTCACCCGGCGCTCGCGCCGACACGCGACCAGCCGCGCTCCTCGCGGTGGCGTGCGCGTCGGTGTGCCTCATCACCGTCGCGACGGGCGCGTGCCGCCGCGACGATCCCGTGCGCCCGCGGCCGGCGGCGTCGCAGCACGTCACCATCGCCATTCCGAGCCTCGTGGCTCCCGACACTCCGCTGCTGTTCGTCCTGACGCAGACACGCCTGATCAGGCTCGACGCCACGGGCGTCGAGCAGCCGGCCTTCATCGAGCGATGGTCGTCATCGCCCGACGGCCTCACCTGGACGCTCGTGGTGCGACCCGACGAGCGGCTGCACGACGGCACGCAGGCCACCGCGGCAGACGTCGCGGCACGCATCCGCGAGGCCGCGGCCTCACCCGACGCCGGCCCCGGCCTGTGGCCCGTGGTCGGGGTGGACGCGCTCGACGACCATCGGGTGCGCATCCGCCTGAAGGAGCCGACGAGCCTGCTGCTCGAGACCCTGGCGCTCGCCGAGGCGCTTCCGGCCGGCGCGTACCGCAACGTCGCCCCGCCTGATGCGCCGCCCTCCCTGCGAGCCGTGGTTCGCGCCGGCGAGCCCGCGCCGGCCATCGGCTCGGTCGACATCAAGCGATACGACACGCCGCGCGCCGCCGTCGTGGCGCTGCTGCGCGGCGAGGTGGACGTCCTGTACGAGGTGCCGGGCGAGGCCCGCGCTCTGCTGGACGCCGACGGCGGCGTCCGCATCTACCCACACGTGAAGCCGTACGTGCTGACGCTCGGCCTCAACCACCGCCATCCCCTGCTCGCCCGGCGCGAGGTGCGGCTGGCGTTGAACGCTGCCATCGACAGGCGCGCCCTCGTGACCTCCGTGCCGGGTGGCGTGGGCGTGCCCGCCGCCGACCTGCTGTGGCACCAGCACTGGTCGCGACCGCACGCCGACGACGGCCGCCTGCTCCGCCACGACCCGGCCGCCGCGCGGGCCTGGCTCGACTCGGTGGGACTGACGCGACGCGTCGACCCCGGCGGCGTGGTGAAGCCCCGCCTGACACTGCGCTGCCTCGTGCTCGACGAGCCGCTCTCGGTCCAGGTCGCGGCGCGCCTGCAGCAGGCCTATGACGACGTGGGCATCGCGCTCGACCTGGAGGCGGTGTCGCTCGAGCAGTTGCTGACCCGCCTGGAGACCGGCAAGTTCGAGACGTTCGTGTCCCCGATGGTCAGTGGCTACGGGATGGGCATGGCGTACCTGCAATACGGGCCGCACGACCGCCCGCGCATCGTCGACGATGGATACGTCGCCGGGGCGCGTGCCTCGGAGGCCATCCGTCGCGCCTCGTCGCGCGAGGCACTCGCCGCCGCGATCGCCGACCTGCATCGCGTGCTCATCGACGACCCGCCCGCGGTGCACCTCTTCTGGCAAGAGACCAGCCGTGCGGTGGGCCGGCGCATCACGGTCCCTGCCGAGGCCGGCGACGTGCTCGCCTCCCTGCCGCGCTGGGGCGTGGTGACGCCCCCATGATCCCGATCACCCGCCGGATGGCACTGCTGGTCACCACCGCTGCGCTCCTCCCGCTCCTCATCTTCGGCATCGTCGCCGGGGTGACGCTGCGCGCGACGACGCGGAGCTCGGTGCTCGAGTCGCACGCCGCCATCGCCGAGCGCGCTGCCGAGGCGATCGGCCTGTACCTGCAGTCCACCGAGCAGATCGTGCGATCGGCCGCGTCATACATCGTCGGCACGGGCCTCACCCGCGCGCAGCAGGATCGCGTGCTGTGGAATCACGTGATGATGGAGCGGCAGATCCGGTCGCTCACGCTGTACGACGCGGAGGGGCAGCCGGTGGCCAGCAGCCTCCTGACGGGCACGCCGCCGCCGCTGCCGGCGCGGATCACCTCGGACTTCGCGCTGCTGCCGGTCGACCTCGACGCCGACGAGTTGCCGCGCACGCGGATGACGCTGCGCCTCAGCGAACCGCTCGCGCCGTATCTCGTCGCCGAGCTGAAGCTCGAGGAATTGTGGCGGGTGGTGGATGGGGTCACCGTCGGCGCCAGGGGCCGCGCGCTCCTGGTGGACGAGTCGGGACGCATCATCGCCGACGGCCGGCGCGGCGGCAAGGCGCGCATCGCGCGGGGCGAGCGCCTCGGCGATCATCCGCTGGCGGCGAGCGGCACCCCCGGCTCGGCGCGCTACGTCCGCGGCGACGGCGTGGAGGTGCTGGCGGTGTCGAGCGCGCCCATGGCGCTCGGGTGG
Organism: Luteitalea sp. TBR-22; assembly: GCF_016865485.1. NCBI lineage: Bacteria > Pseudomonadati > Acidobacteriota > Vicinamibacteria > Vicinamibacterales > Vicinamibacteraceae > Luteitalea > Luteitalea sp. TBR-22. The sequence goes on from NZ_AP024452.1 coordinate 6,082,187, forward strand.
CGCGTGATCGTCGAGCAGCCGGCTGAGGACGCCTTCCGTCCGGCGCGGGACCTCGAGCGCCAGTTGCTGCTCTTCGTGACGCTGGCGCTGCTGGCCAACATCGCCATCGGCATCGCGGCGGGTCGATCGCTGCTGCGGCCGATCTCGGACCTGCTCGCGGGCATCCGCGCCATCGGCGAAGGTCGCCTCGACGAGCGCGTGCACATCACGCGCGACGACGAGTTCCGGCTGCTCGGCGAGGCGTTCAACGCGACGGCCGACAAGCTCGGCGAGCTGCAGCAGTCGGCGATCCGGCAGGAGCGTCAGGCGATGTTCGGCCGCATCGCCGCCGGCCTGGTGCACGACCTCTCGCATCCCATCCAGAACATCAACAACAACTGCAAGCTCGTGCTGCAGATGCACGACGACCCGGAGTACCGCGCGACGTTCGCGCGGCTGGTCAAGCGCGAGTTCTCGACCATCCAGCGCACGTTCGAGGACCTGCGCAACCTGGCGCGGCCGATCCCGCTCGAGCGCTTCGCGGTCGACACGGGCAAGCTGGTGCTCGACGTGGTCGAGCGGATGCAGGCGCAGGCGTCGGTGGCCGGCGTCACGGTCGCCGCCGGCGTCCTGCCGTCGCAGCCGGTCTACGTCGAGGGCGATCTCTTCGCGCTCGGCCGCGTGCTGCGCAACCTGGTGCTGAACGCGCTGCAGGCCACGCCGCCGGGCGGGCGCGTGTGGATCGAGGTGTCGGGCGACGAGCGACGCGCGACGATCAGCGTGAACGACACGGGCTGCGGCATCCCGGCCGATCGCGTGCAGGCCATCTTCGAGGACTTCGTCACGACCAAGCGCCGCGGCCTCGGGCTCGGCCTGGCGATCTCGCGGAAGGTGGTGGAGCAACTCGGCGGATCGATTTCCGTCGAGAGCGTGGTCGGCGAGGGCAGCTCCTTCACGCTCTCGTTCCCCCGCCTGACGCGCATCACCACGGGATGAGCACCACGCGGCAGGCGATCGTTGCCGATCGCCGTCGCCGCGTCCGGGCAAAACCAAAAGCCCCGCGGGACGCGCGTCCGGCGGGGCCTGGTCCGTTCGGTCGGCGTCGCGCGGGGCGCGCCGGGCTCGCGGGTGCTACTTGCGCGGCATCACGGCGTCCTTCATGGCCTTCACCACGGTCGCCTTGACGCGCGTCTTGGCCGGGATCTTGATCGGCTCGCCGGTGGCAGGGTTGCGGCCCATGCGCGCCTTGCTCTTGCGCACCGACAACTTCACCACACCGGGGAGCGTGAACTCGCCCGAGCGCTTGAGTTCCTTCTCGGCAAGCGCCGCGAGCTCGTCGAACCAGTCACGCACCTCGGTGCGCTTCACCTCGAACTTGTCAGCGAAGAACGCAAAGAGTGCCGACTTGGTCATCTTCTGGGCCTGGGCCATCCGCTTGTCTCCCCCCATTGCACGCACGCGATTTCTGAAGCGTGCCGCGAAGTCGTGGCGCGCGTGTCACGATTTCCGGCCAAAAACGCAATGGCGCCAATGCTAGCGACACGCGGAGCACGTGTCAATTGGGCGGGAATGGCCAAACTGCGCGATGTACACTCCATTCATGGCCAGTGGCGGCATCGAGACCTTTCCGAACCCGCGTCCAGGACGTCCGTACGAGATCGACACCCGTTGTCCCGAGTTCACGTCGATGTGCCCAAAGACGGGCTTGCCCGACTTCGGCGAGATCCGCATCACGTACGTTCCCGACGCGACCTGCATCGAGCTGAAGTCGCTCAAGTACTACCTCCTCGAGTTCCGCAACAAGGGCGTCTTCTACGAGGCGCTCACCAACCAGATCCTCGATGATCTCGTGGCGGCCTGCGCGCCCGTGCGCATGACCGTGGTGGGCGACTTCACGCCGCGCGGCGGCATCCGCACGACGGTGACGGCGACGTACACGAGGGACTGACGCGCGCCGGCCCTGGTGATCAGGGCTTGGGCCCTGGGCCTTGGGCCTTGGGCGTGCGACCTTCCGGCATTCCCGGCATTCCGGCATCGCGGCAGTGTCAGACCCGCATCCCGTTCCGATCGGTCCGGAGTTCGATCTCCACTCGTTCGCGCCGCGCGACATCCCGGACGTGGTCGACGCCTACCTGCAGGAAGCGCATGCCCTCGGCCTGCGTGAGGTGCGCCTCGTCCACGGGCGCGGCATCGGCGTGCAGCGGGCGCGCGTGCAGCAGGTGCTGCACGCGCATCCGCTCGTTTCGTCGTATCGCGACGACCCGCGCGCCCACCTCGGCGCGACGCTGGCAACGTTGAGGGACTGAACGGGGTCGGAGCGCCCTCGCTCAGTTCCCTGTCGTGGAGCGACTCCGGCTCGAACGCGCGCGCGCGCCGAGCACGCACAGCGCGGCGCCCAGGAGTGCCAGGGCATGGGGCTCCGGCACCGGGGTCGGGCCGGTCGGCAGTTCGCTGGCCAGGACCACGCCGTCGGCATTGGCAAAGCGCGTCGGGATCAGCGATCCGAGGCGACCGTACAGTTCGATGTGGCCGGCGTACGGCCCACCGGGTGGGTTGTAGCTCTCCAGGGCCCCGACGTACCCCAGATCGGGGCGCTCCGCGAAGTAGAAGTAGTCGGCGTCTTCGGCAGGCGTCGGATTCGGCCAGTCGGGCCCGGTGACGTTCAGGCGCAGCGTGCCCGCGAAGGTGTGTGGCGTGGCGCTGTCGGAGAGCAGCCCGGTCACGCGGAACGAGAAGGCGCTTTCCGGATAGATGTAGGTCTGCGGGTTGCCGTTCGAGTCCGTGTACGGGAGGACCCCGAACCACCCGCCGTTGACGAACGTGAACGTGCCGAGCAGGAACTCCTGGCCGGGCCCGGTGACGACCTGCGTTGCCGCCGGCGTGAAGTTGACGCGGTTGACCGCATCCTTCGAACCGCCGAAGCTCTGCCAGAACTCGACGGTCGCCGCCGCCGCGCCGCTGGACGTGAGGTCGAGGGCGCCCATGCCGATGCCGGCCGAGGTGAACAGATCTCCGGGGTTGCCGGGCAAGGGCACCCAGGCCTCGAGCGACCTCGGGGTGGTGTCCCCCTCGCGCTGGAACCGGGTGCTCACCTCGAAGGGGGGATTCCCTGGATACGTGTGAGACCACGTGGGTCCGGTGTAGCCGAGGAACCCGCCGCTGAAGCTGATGGTCGTGCCGCGGGCCGTTCCTGCGGTGACTCCCATCGCTCCCATGGCGACCACCAGCGCAAGCCCTGCGTGACGTCTCCGCATCGACACCCTCCCGGGTTGACGGCCGACCGGAAAGCCGGCCGACCCGACGTGGAGTGGTCGTGGCAGCCGATTTCGTGACAGCCCGCCGTCGGGCAACTTCAACAGCTTCAGCCCGAGCCCCGACGGCACGAAGATCGCCGCGAGCACGCCCACCATGGCGAAGACCGAGGTGTGGGGCCTCGACGTGATGGCGCTCCTCGCGCAGCGGTAGGGCGGCGTGCTTGGCTCGCCGAAGCCGCTAGGCGAAGGCGGGTCCCACGCCGCCGCTATCCACCAACGGCGCGGTCGGACACAGATTGGATGAAGTGGCTGGCCCCCGCGAGCTGACGGGAGGCCCGTCGCTCACACTGACACGTGCTCGAGGCACACAGTGAGAGGAGCCAGCCATGGACCATGTTGCAATCGATCTCGGCGGAAGGGAATCCCAGATTTGCGTGCGGCGGCCCGACGGGACCGTCGTCGAGGAGCGGCGGCTGCGGACGCACGAGGTGCCGCGGTACCTGGGCGAGCGGCCCGGCAGCCGAGTGATTGTCGAGACGTGCAGTGAGGCCTTCTGGGTGGCCGACGCGGCACGGGCGGCCGGGCATGAGGTGCGGGTGGTGCCGGCGACCCTGGCGCCGACCCTGGGCGTGGGGGCGCGCCGGATGAAGACGGACCGGCGTGATGCGCAGGTGCTCAGCGAGGTGTCCTGCCGCATCGACCTGCCGTCGGTGCATATCCCGAGCGCCGAGGCGCGGGCGGCCAAGACGCTCTGCGGCATGCGCGACGGGCTGGTGCGCAGTCGCACGCTCCTGCTCAATACCGTGCGCGGCTGGCTGCGGACGCAGGGCCGCCGGCTGGCGAGTGGCAGCGTGCACACCTTCGGGGCGCGCGTCCGCGCCGCGGTAGGCGAGCCCCTCCCGAGCTACGTGGCCCGGCAGCTGCAGCTGCTGGAGCACCTGCATGCCGCCATCGCGGACGCCGACCGCGAGGTGACGGCCTGGGCCACGGGCGACCCGGTCGCGCGCCGCTTGCTGACGGTCCCCGGAGTCGGCACGGTGACCGCCGTGCGGTTTGTGGCGGCGCTCGACGACCACACGCGCTTCGACGGCGCGCACGCGGTGGAGGCGTATGTCGGGCTGGTGCCCGGCCAGGACTCGCGTGGCGCGCGGGCGCGTGACCTGGGGATTACCCAAGCGGGGGCCCGCAGCCTGCACTGGTGCCTCGTCCAGGCCGCGCACTGCGCGAAACGGACGCTGAAGCCGGGGCCGCTCCGCGACTGGGTCGACGCCGTGCAGCACCGGCGCGGGCGCCAGGTCGCCGTCGTGGCCTTGGCGCGCAAGTTGACCGGCATCCTGTATGCGATCTGGCGGGATGGCACCCGCTTCGACCCGCACCGGACCAACGCCGCGCCGCTGGCCGGGTAACCGCGCCACGGCGGCACCGCCCTGCTGGGGTCGGCTGCCACGCGCGGGTGATCGCGAGTAGGGCGGTTCTGGCGCCTTCGGGCGACCACGAGGAACCGATGTGCGACCCCGCCCCGCAGCAACCTAGTGCGCCCCTGAGCGCGAATACTCGACTGGAGCAGCCCGATCCCCCGAGGCAGGACCGATGTATCCCCCCGCGCGGGGGCCTGCGCCCCCGCGACGGGACTGATCTGCCCTTGACCCGGCCAGCCACTTCATACTCGCGCCCTACCCTAGGGCAACGCGAAGGCGAAAACCGCCTGCCCGCACGCGACGGCCACGTGCTGGCGCCCTTCCACTTCGTAGGCAATCGGATTGGCCGTGCATTGGCCGCCGGTCTGGAAGTTCCAGAGCGCGCGGCCCGTGGCGGCGTCGAGCGCGTACACGTTGCCTTCGTTGGTGCTCCCGAACACGAGCCCGCCACCGGTGGCCATCACGCCGGCCCAGAGCGGCGTCAGCAGGCGATGCTCCCAGCGACGCTCGCCGGTGAGCACGTCGAGCGCGCGCACGGCGCCGTAGGCCTCGCCCGGGTGGGCCACCACCTCGCCGCCGCCCATGAACGGCTTGCCGGGCTCGTACTTCGCCTCGGCCTTGAAGTAGTACGAACCCATCTCGCGCACCGGCACGAACACCAGGCGGCGCGTCGCATCGTAGGCCGGGCTGAACCAGTTGGTGGCGCCCTGCAGGCTCGGCCACACCAGCGTGCCCGTCGCCGACGGCTCCGTGCCCGCGATCACCTGAGGCCGGCCCTTCGCGTCGAGGCCCGTGGCCCAGGTCTGCTTCGCGTACGGCATGCCCTTGATGAACTCGCCCGTCGTGCGATCGAGCACGTAGTAGAAGCCGTTGCGGTTGGCCGTCACCACGAGCTTACGCGCGCGGCCGGCCACGTCGGCATCGACGAGCATCGGGATCTGGTTGGCGTCCCAGTCGTGCGTGTCGTGCGGCGTGAACTGGAAGTGCCAGCGCAGCGCTCCCGTCGAGGCGTCGAGCGCGACCATCGACCCGGTGTAGAGGTTGTCGCCAGGGCGGACGTCGCCGTTCCAGTCGGGGCCGGGGTTGCCGATGCCCCAGTACAGCAGATTCAGGCCTGGGTCGTAGCTGCCGGTGAGCCACGTGGTGCCGCCGCCGGTCTTCCACATGTCGCCGGTCCACGTGTCGTGCCCGGGTTCGCCCGGTCCCGGAATGGTGTGGAAGCGCCACAGGCGCGCGCCGGTCTTCGCGTCGTAGGCGTCGAGGAACCCGCGGACGCCCGCCTCGCCCCCGCTCACGCCGATGATGACCTTCCCGTCGATCGCGAGCGGCGCCGCGGTGATCGCGTAGCCCAGCGCGTTGTCGGCCACCTGCACGCTCCAGCGCACGGCGCCCGAGGCCGCGTCGAGGGCCACGAGGCGCGCGTCGAGCGTGCCGACGTACACGCGGTCGTCGAGCAGGGCGACGCCGCGGTTGGTCGGCCCGAAGCCGATGATCTTCACGGTCTTCGGGATGGGCGGCTCGTATCGCCAGAGCGTGCGTCCGGTGCGCACGTCGAGCGCCGCCACTCGGCTGCGAGTCTCACTGACGTACATGACGCCATCGGCGACCAGCGGCGTGGCCTGCAGCCCCGCTTCCTGGGCCTGGTACACCCAGACGGGGCGCAGGCGCGCGACGTTGTCGGGCGTGATTCCGGCAAGGGGCGAGAACCGGTGGCCGTCGTACGTGCCCGAGTAGGTGAGCCACGACGCCGGTTCGCGCGCGGCCGCGGCGATGCGCGAGGCCGGCACCTGTCCGCTCGCGGTGCTGCCCGCGACACATGCCCAGGCCAGCGCCAGGAACGCGACGTGCCGACGCTGGCCCCTCACTGCCGCCCCCGACGCGTCATCAGGTACGACACCAGGTCGTTCAGCTGCGCCTCGTCCAGTTGTCCGCGATAGCTCGGCATGATGCTCGTGCCCGTCTCGACGACCACTGACCCGAGGTCCGCCTTGAGGAACGAGTGCAGGCGCCCCGTCGCTTCACGCACCTGGACGGTGAAGGAATCCTCGTTGGCCCGCAGGCCGGTCACCTCGACGCCGGCGCGGGTCCGGATGCGCACCGGCACGTACGCCGCCGCCTCGTACGGTTCGTAGGGTACGGCCCTGACCGGGTGCGCCCGGCCCGGGTCGAGGAGTGATTCGCGAAGGAAGGCCGCGCCGCGGACGAGGCCGACGTCGGAGAGGTCCGGGCCGATGGTCGCGCCCTCCCCGTCAATCAGGTGACACGTGGCACAGCCGGCGCGCCCGTACACCGCACGCCCCCGTTCGGGATCCCCGGGCATCGCCTCGGCTGGTCGTCGACCGAGCGCGCGCACGTGCGCGGCCACCTGCTGCAGCTCGAGTTCGGACAGGCTCCAGAACGCCTGCATCGCCGTGCCGGGCACGCCGTCGGTCAGGATGGCGATCACGCCCGCCTCGTCGGCGGCGCGCCGCAGCCTGGCGCGCGCCAGGGGCGGACCCGATCCGCCCGATCCGTCGAGGCCGTGGCACCGCGCGCAGTAGACCTCGTACACCTTCGCACCGCTGGCGAGGTCGGCCGACGAGGGCGCCGCCAGGGGCGCCGGTCCCTGCGCGCGCAGGACGACGAGCGAGGCTGGCGCAGCAAGCAGCATGGCGCCGGCAATCGCGCGCACGCGGCGGCACCTGACCGCTGAGATGGCTGGCACGCGCCGAGTCTACTCCCAACGCCGAGGTCCTCGACACCCAGGGCCATGGGCCGTGACCGTCGAGCCTCCGGCATCGCAGCACTCCGGGTCGCGGCAACGCGCACGCGCCCATCGGTGCTGCCGCTTGTCGCTTTACGCAGGCGCCTTGCGATCACTCCAGTACGGGCCGCTCGCACGGCCCGCCCCGTCGTCGGCGGGTGTCATCCGTTCGTTCATCCGTGCGGTTCGCCGCCACGCAAGGAGTGATCCCGTGTCACGAGTCCAGTCCTTCATCCAGTTGTGCCTGCTCGCCACCAGTCTCGTGGCGTCCGCTCCGCCAGTCCGTGCCGAGTCGGTCACTGGCCCCAATCCCGTCATCGAGTGGGCCACGCTCATCCAGCCCGCGATCCATGCCGCGACCTCGCCACGGTCGGCGGGCACCTCGCAGATCCTCCACACGATGGCGATGCTGGCGGTGTACGACGCCGTGGTGGCCATCGAGGGCGGTACCGAACCGTTCGCTGCCCGCATCGACGCAGCGCCGTACGCCGATGTCCGCGCCGCCGTCGCCACCGCCGCGTACGTGACCACGCGTCCCCGCATCGCCCCGGCGCGCCTGGCGTATCTCGACGACACGTACGCGACGTACATGGCGGCGATCGCCGAGGGCCCGTCGAAGGCCGAGGGCACGCGCGTCGGCCGGGCGGCCGGCGAAGCGATGCTCGCGCGGCGCGCCAACGACAACTACTCGGCGATCGTGCCGTATGCCTGCAGCGCCTCGCCGCTGCCGGTCGGCGAGTTCGAGCCCGACAGCGGGTGCCCTGCGTCGCCGTCGAGCCCGCAACCCGTCGATGCGAAGGTCGGGCAGATCCGGCCCTTCACGTTCCGCGACATCAGGGTGCTGCGCCCGACCGGGCCGGCGCCGTTCGGGTCGGCCGTGTACGTGCGCGACTACGAGGAGACGCGCGCGGTCGGTCGCATCGACAGCGTTGTGCGGACGCCCGAGCAGACCGACATCGCGTACTTCTGGGCGGAGAACCCGTACGTGCACTGGAACCGCAACCTGGTGGCGCTGGCCGTCGCCGCCGGGCTCGACGCGCGCGACGCCGCGAGGTTCTTCGCGCTGGTGCACGTGTCGGCGTCCGACGCCGTGATCGCCGGGTTCGAAGCCAAGTACCACTACCGCGCCTGGCGGCCGCGCACGGCCATTCCCGCTGGTGACCGTGACCCCTCCGATCGCACCGACGCGGACCCGACGTGGCGCCCGCTCCTGATGGTCAACCACCCCGAGTACCCGTCCGGTCACGGCTTCTGGTCCACCGCGGTCGTCGATGCAGTGGCCGCCTTCTTCGGGACGTCGGAAGTGCGGTGGACGCTCAGCACGTCGCGAACGGCCGTACCCCAACTCGTGCTGGCCGAGCGCACGTACGAGAACCTCGACGACCTGATCACGCAGATCGGCAACGCCCGCATCTGGGGCGGCCTGCACTGGCGGAACTCGGTGCAGCGGGGTGAGGCGATCGGTGCGCGCGTGGCGCGCCACGTGGCCACGCACCACTTCAGACCGCGGCGAGCGTCCTCACCGGACTGAAAGCGGCATCGGCCTTGCTCCCTCTCCAGGCACCACCGGCCCGCACGTGCTGATTCCTTCCGGAAATCGCGCGTGCGGGCGCTGGTGAGTGCAATCAGTGCCACGCCGGCACTCGCAGGAGATGGCAGATGCTGCACACACGCGTGTGGTGCCGCGCAAGGGAGTGGGACGTCGTCGACCGACGCCAGGAGGGCGACGTCACGTTCTGGCGGCTCCGCCACGATCAGGATCCGCCGCGGCTGCTCGCCTCGCCACCCGACGTCGTGCGGCCACTGCAGGACTCGGCGGCGCGCGTCTCGATGCGCGCGTGGGTACGGGCGCTGCTCGCGTGCCTGCGCGCATGGATGCCGCCATGGTGGCCGTCGGCGCTGCTGCGCCTGTCGATCGATCACCTGGCGTGGCAGGCCGTGCCGGCGATGCTGGTGCTCTCGGGCGGTCACCGTCGCCTGCTCCTGGCCGATCCCGTCGGCATGGGCAAGACCGTACAGGCCGCGCTGCTGCTTCGCGAGGTGCACGATCGCGACCCCAATGCGTGCTCGCTGATCGTCGCGCCCGCGGCGTTGGTCGGCCAGTGGCTGACCGAACTCCGCCAACGTGCCGGCCTCGAGGCCACGGTCCTCGATGCCGTGCGCCTCCGCGCCGAGGCGATCCTGCCCCAACGCCTGGTCGACGAGGCTCGCCGCGGGACGTGCTGGATTGCCTCCATCGACCTCCTGCGCCAGCCCGACGTCTCGCCTCTGTTCGCAAGCACCGCGTGGACCATCCTGGTGGTCGACGAGGCCCATGCGGCGGCGCCGGCAACCGCCCGGCTCGACGCCATCCGCCGCGTCGCCTCGTCGAGCGCGCGCATCCTGCTGCTCACGGCCACACCGGCGGCATCAGGGCCGGCTGGGCTCGAAGCGCTGCGCGCCATCGGTGCGCGCGCCGGTGAGCCGCCGATGACCGTGGTGCGACGCGAAGCGGCACGCTCCGGCCCGGCGCGCCGCACGTGCGTGTGCCACGTGCGCCTCGAGCGTCCCCACGCGGTGCTGTGCGCCCGCCTCGACGCCTTCGCGGCCCGGGCACGCGTGGAACGCGGCACCGCGGGCCTCCTCCCCGCACTGGTCCTCAGGCGACGGGCCGCCTCGTGCCCCGGGGCGCTCGCGCGATCGCTCGAACGGCGGCTCATGGTGCTCGGCACCGACGCCACGCCCGTCGCTCGACCGCTCCTCTTCGACGATCAGGACGAACTCGACGATGAGGCGATGCGCGTGCCGGCCTGGCGGGACCACGGCACCGAACGGGAGGAACTGCGAGGACTGCTCGCCCAGGCGCGCGCCCTCCGCCCTTCTGGTCGCAAGCTCGACGTCGTCTGCCGACTGCTCCGGAGAGCGTGCGAGCCGGTGGTCGTCTTCACCGCCTACGTGGACACGGCGCGCGTGCTCCGCGACCTGCTGCACGGCAGCCGGCTCGTCCTCGTGCACGGTCGACTGCCCGACGCGATACGCGCGCAGGCCATCGAGGCGTTCACGTCGGGCGACGCCGACGTGCTGATCACCACCGACGCGAGCGCCGAAGGCCTGAACCTTCACGCCCGCTGCCGGTGGGTGGTGCACGCCGACCTGCCCGTCTCGCCGCGCCTGCTCGCGCAGCGCACCGGACGGGTCGATCGCATGGGACAGCAACGGCGGGTCCACGAGGTGCTCCTGTCGAGCCACACATCCGAGGACGTCGAGGTACTGGCGCGCCTGAGGGCCGGCGCGATCCGCGACTCGGACTGGATGGATCACCGCGTGTGCGTGGAGTCGCGGCGCACGCGACTCGCGGCCGCATGCCTCGACCGCGCGCGTCGCGCCGAGGCGACGGCCGGCGATGGTCGGGTCCGCCCCATGGCGTGCGTCGTGCCGCCGGCCCGGTGGCACCGCCTGCGTTCACGGTGGGCCCTGCCACCGGACACCCTGGCCGTGCAGGTGTCGCGTGTCACGGTGTCCGGGGCGACGCCGCTCGCCACCACGCACGTACCCGTGGCGTGGTCGACGAGGCGCGCAGGCACCGCGTCGACAATCACCCGGCAGTCGGGCGGCGTCTGGCGCGCGCAGGCCCGGTCGCGTCGCCTCGACGCGTGGCAGCGCGACGCAGAGGCGAACGCGCTCGAGGTTCGGGCTCGTGCGACGCGGCAGGACCTGTTCGGCCAGGAAGGTCCAGGTTCGAACGTGCCGTGCCCCGAGGGTCAGGCCGCAATCACGGCGCGCGTCCTGGGCTGGATCGCCGTGCGTCGACACCAGGGCAGGCCGGGATGAGCGCGCCCTGGTTGGCGGGCGGCAGGGTGGCCGCGCACGTGCTCGAGCAACGCCTGGCGAGCCTGGCGCTGCACGAGTCGCGCGAGGCCGCTGCCACGCGTGCCATGCGTCGCTGCGAGCGCGTGTGGCGCGCGGCCGCCGACACGCTCGGTCCGGCCAGTGGCGCCTCGGCGGTGTGGGAGTGGCTGCTGCGTCCCCTGGCCGAGGAACTCGGCTGGATGCCGGAGTCCGGCGCGGCGATCACGGTGTCGGGCGTACGGGTGCGCGTGGCGCAGGCACGACTTGGCGATGCCGGTCAGTTGCTCGTCGCGACGCCCTGGGGCGCCTCCCTCGACGGACTGCAGCGCGCCGCGACCCGGCTGGCCGCGCGGCAGGGACACGCGTGGGTGGCGGTGTGCAATGGCGTGCACTGGCGATGGCACGACGTCGCTCGCCCTTACGCGCGCGACCACGTCTCGCTCACCCTCGCGCACGGGGCCGTCGACGGCCGCGTATGGCAGACACTCTGGCAGTGCGGGCAGGTTGCGCCGGCGCGCCAGGGGCCGGCGTCGGCGCAGGCGTGGCTCGACAGGCTGGCCACCGAGAGTGCCGCCGCCAACGCCCGTGCCGCTGGTGCCCTGCGCCGGGAGGTGTCAGGGGTGATGGACACGCTGGCCCTTCACGCCCGGGGTGGCCACGACGCGCACCTCGCCCAGGTCTTCCAGTGGCTGTTCCTGCTGTTTGCCGATGCACGGATGCTGGTGCCGTCCTGGCACCCCGCTTACGCCCGCAGCTACAGCCTGCCGCGACTGCTGCCATCGTCCGGCGCCCGGGCACCGGCCGGCATCCACGACGGCGTGACCGCGATCACGGCGCTCGGGAGCCGAGGCGGCCGACTCGGGTCACTGCAGGTTCCGGCGCTCAACGGCGCCCTCTTCCAACAGCGCCTGGAAGCCCGGCACGGACGTCGCCTGCCGGATCGCGTGGTGGGCCGCATGATTGCGCGCCTCGCCGGCGCGGGCAGCCACTCGGGCACGCCCGTCGACCTGTCGTCGCTCGACGTCGAGCACCTCGGGGCGCTCTACGAACACCTGATGGCTCCCGGCAGCGATGCGCAGCCGGCGTTGCTGCGCAAGCGCACCGGCGCGTTCTACACGCCACGCGCGATGGCCGACCAGCTCGTGGCGCGCACCCTCGATCCCCTCGTCGCCGAGGCGAGCGCCGACGAGATCCTCGCGCTGCGGATCGTCGATCCGGCGATGGGCAGTGGCGCCCTCCTCGCCAGCGCTCTGCGCTACCTCGTGCGCGCCGTCGAGGCGGCCTGGGTGCGCGAGGGACGCGGCGGTCCGCTCGACGTGCCGCGCGAGGATCGCGAGGCGCTGCCGCGGCGCATCGCCGAGCAGTGCCTGTACGGCGTCGACGTCAACGCGCGCGCCGTGCAGGTCGCGCGCCTGTCGCTGTGGCTGCTGTCGCTGGCGCCCGACCGGCCGCTCACCTGGCTCGACGCGCACATCCGCGCCGGCGACAGCCTGGTCGGCGTGTCGCCCGACAGGTTGCTGGCGCGTCCGCCGGTGCGGGCACAGACGGCGCGGCCATCGCGTGACGAGGGACAGTTGACGCTGTTCGACCTGCAGCACTGGCACCACGAGGCCGCGACGCTCGGCTCGCAGTTCCGGGCTCTGGCCGCCCGACCGTCTCTGACGGCCGACGACGTGCGCGAGAAGGCCCGCCGCTTCTCCGACCTGCGCGACGGCGACGCGGTCACCCGCTGGCGGTCGCGCGCCGACGCGTGGTGCGGCGCGGCCATGGACGACGCGCAGGTCACCGCAGCCATGTGGCGGGCCGTCGACGATGCGCTGCGGGAGAGTAGCCCGGAGTGTCGCGCCTCGGCGCGAGTGATGGATCTGCGCGACCGCTGGCTCGCCGCGGCCTCCTCCGGCGGCTGCCTGCACTGGGCCCTCGAGTTCCCGGAGGTGTTCGACGATGGCAGGGGCGGCTTCGACGCGGTGGTGGCCAACCCACCGTGGGAGATGCTCCGCGGCGACCTCGGGTCGGGCGACGACCGCGCCGCCCACCGGGCCGACGTCGCGCGCCTGCAACGCTTCGTCCAGCGCAGTGGGCTCTACAAGGAGGTGACCGGGCACCTCAACACCTACCAGTTGTTCGTGGAGCGGATGCTGCAACTGGTGCGCCCGGGTGGACGGATCGGATGCCTGCTGCCGGGCAGCATGCTCGCCGACGCCGGCGCCGCCGGCCTGCGACGGCAGGTCTTCGACCACGCCGCCATCGACAGGCTCGCCATCGTCGACAACCGGGAGGGCCTGTTCCCGATTCATCGCTCGATGCGAATCGTGGCCATGACCGGCAGCGCGGGTGGTCGCACCGACGCGCTGCTCGTGGAGGTCGACGCCCCGCCGCGGCGCCGGCCCGACGACGCGACGGCCCGTGCATCTCAGGCACCGCCGGACCCGGTCGCGGGTGTCGGCGCCCACCTGGTGTCGCGCGACCTGCTGCGCGCGGCGAGCGGCGCGGCCGAGGCCATCCCCCACCTCCGCACGCCGGCCGATCTCTCGGTGCTCGCGCACCTGGTGCGATGGCCGCGCCTCGCCGATCCCCCATGGGGGCTCCGCTTCGGCCGTGAACTCAACGCCACCGACGACCGCCATCGCCTTGCGCCCGACGGACAGGGCGAGCTCATCGTCGTCGATGGCAAGCACCTGCGTGCGTTCGGCGTGTGTCCGCCGGCCGACGCGCCGCGCGCGACGGCCGCCTCACTGGCGCGGGTGCTGCCCGCCCGACCGTGGGAGCGCTGGCGCGTGGCGTACCGCGATGTCTCGTCACCGACCAACACGCGCTCGCTGATCGCCGCGCTGCTGCCGCCGTGGCACGTCTCGACGCACACGCTTGCGTGCCTGCGCGAGCCGCTGCCGCTTGCACAGCAGCTGTATCTCTGCGGGATGCTGAACAGCCTCGTCGCCGACTGGTTCGTGCGGCGGTACCTCGGCGCGCACGTCACGTCGCGGCTCATCGGTCGGCTTCCGGTGCCGCGGCCGCCCGCGACCCACCCGGACCGTCGAATGGTGGTGCGGCTGGCCGGCCGCCTCGCCCGCAATCCTGCCGACCATGTCGCCGATGTGGAGTTGCAGGCGGTCGCGGTGCGGTTGTACGGACTGTCGCGGGAGGCCGTCGACGCCGTGATTGCCGACTTCCCGCGACTGGCGCCAACCACGGCGAGCCGCATGCGCGACGCGAGCGGATGAGAAATGAATGGTGTCCCGGTGCCCGGTGTCCGGCGCCCGGTGCCCGCCACGATACCGGGAATGGCGGAATGCCGCGGTGGGACTCGCGGCGCGGACAAGTGTTCGGCACTGGGAGTCGTGCCTGGGAAATACGGCGGGCGCGCCGCCCGACTCCCGACTTCCGACCCCCGACTCCCGACTCCCGACTCCCGATTCCCGCTTCAGTGCCGCATCGCCTGCCAGATGGTGGCCGCGAGCACGGCGAGCACGGCGCCGGCGCTGACGGCGAAGAACCAGTCGCGCTGGCGCACGTACTCGGCGCACGAGAGCAGCACGCGCGCCATCGGCGTCGCCATGAGCACGATCAGGCCGGCGTCGAGCACGAGCTCGGCACGATGGCCAGGTGCCAGCAGGGTCCACGCGAGCCCGGCGGCCAGCAGGGTGGTGGCCAGCATCACGCCGAGGCCGAGCGTGCGACCGAGGACGCGTTCGAAGGTCGTCATGCGCGCACCAGCATCACCAGCGCCACCAGCACCAGCACGAACACCAGCAGCAACTTGAGGCCGCGGGCCCGCGCGCGCTCGGCGATGACCAGGCCGGCCCGGCTGCCGACCATCACGCCGAGGACCGAGGCCGCCGCGTACGGCGCCGGGATGTCGCCGGCCGCGTAGTACAGCGGCGCCGACGCCGCCGCCGTCACGCCGATCATCAGCGAGCTCGTGGTGGCGGCGACCCGCAACGGCACGCCGCACCACGCGGTGAGGGCCGGGACCTTGAGGATGCCGCCGCCGATGCCGAGCAGGCCCGACACGTTGCCGGCGATGAACGACACGAACAGGGCGACCGGCAGGCGCTTCACGCGGTAGCTCACCAGCGCCTCGCGTTGCGGGTTGTAGAACTGCCCGCCGAGCCAGCCGGTGTCGGTGTCGCCCTCGGGCAGGGCGTTCCGCTTGTCCATCTGGCGGTACATCACGACGGCAATCACCAGCGCCACGATGCCGAACAGGATGCGCAGCGTGCGCGTCGGCAGCGCCTGCGCCGTCAGCCCACCCGCCAGCCCGCCCAGCGTCGTCGCGATCTCGAGCACGATCCCCAGGCGGAAGTTGACCGTGCCGTCGCCGACCTTGTGCGAGGAGACGACGCTGGAGGTGGCAATCACCGTCATCAGGCCGATGCCGGCCGCCTGTCGAAAGGGCAGGCCGTAGACCAGCGTCAGGGCCGGCACGAGGAAGACACCGCCGCCGAGGCCGAGCAGCGAGCCGACGAGCCCGCCGATCGCACCGAGCACCGCGACGCCGAGGATCCCGAGCACGGTCACGCGCGCCTCACCGGGTGCCGCCGGCGTACGGCGTGAGGGTGGCCGCCAGCGTCGCCATCACCGGCGTCGGCACTCCCACGCGTTCGCCCCTGCGGACGACGTCGGCGGCCAGGGCATCGAGCTCGATGCGCTTGCCAGCCTGCAGGTCGATGAGCAACGAGGAGCGCGTGCTCGGCGGCAGGGCGTCCATGTAGCCATGGATGCGGTCGCGGATGTCCGGCGCGACGGCGATGCCCTCGGCGCGGGCCACCGCCTCGGTCTCCGAGAAGGCCGATTCGAGGGTGCGACGCAGCGCCGGCGTGGACCACACGACGCCGGCCGGCTGCCTGGCCGCGCCCGTCACGGCGGCGAACGGCGCGAGGTAGATGAACTTCTCCCAGAGCGGCACGCGCGCGTCGGCGACCGGCTCGGCCTGGATGTCGCCGAGTCTGAGGAGTTCGGCCAGCGCCAGGACGCGCGCCGAGGGCTCGGGGCCAGGCGCCTCCACTTCGCCGAACACGATGCGCCGGTGCGTGCCGGTCTGCTCGATCAGGCCGGGCACCCGCAGCGCCGTCGCGATGTAGGTCGGCCCGGCGAGCACGCGCCCCCGACCGACCACCGCCGCCACGCGCTCGGCGCTCGACACGCCGTTCTGCAGCGTCACCACCAGCGTGTGCTCGCCGATCAGCGGCGGCAGGAGCGGCAACGCCGTGTCGTCGTCGTACGTCTTCACCGCGTACAGCACGACGTCGACCGGCCCGAGGTCGCGCGGATCCGCGCTGGCGCGCGGCCTGACCACGAGATCTCCGAGCGGGCTCCAGACCCACAGGCCACGCGCCCGAATGGCATCGAGGTGCGCCCCTCGCGCCACCAGCGACACGTCGAAACCCGCCTGCGCGAGCCGCGCCGCGTAGTACCCGCCGACCGCCCCGGCGCCAACCACCCCGAATCGCACGACCGCAGACACGCCACGGATGGTAACGCTTAACGTTTGACGTTTGACGTTTGACGTTTGACGTTTGACGTTTCACGGCGCACGGCCGCCTGGCGGCCGACGTCTGCACGCCCGGCGCGCCGCCCTCCCGATCCCGCGAACCGCGATCCGCTCGGCGCTCGTCCCCGTTCGCGCCGGCGCCGGCCGACGTTGTCACCTTCGATGCGATCCCTGTACGCGCGGCTGCACGACCGCTTCTCACCGGACCGACGCGACGGGCTCACCCGCCGCCAGATGCTCCTGACCTCGCTCTCGGCTGGCGCCGGCCTGCTCCTGAGCAGTCGCGGCTTCGCGCAGGGCGCCTCGCGCGGCCGCGTCATCGTCGTCGGCGCGGGCTTCTCCGGCCTCGCGGCGGCGTACGAACTCGCCAGCGCGGGCGTGGACGTGCAGGTCGTCGAGGCGCGCGGACGCATCGGCGGCCGAGTGCTGTCGTTCCGTGACTTCGTGCCCGGCAAGGTGGTGGAAGGCGGCGCCGAGCTGATTGGCACCAATCACGTGCTGTGGCAGGCCTACGCGCAGCAGTTCGGACTCGCGATGGCGCCCCTGCAGGAGGCCGACACCGCGCTGCCGGTCGTCATCGACGGCACGTCGCTCACCGCCGCGCAGGCCAAGGCGCTGTTCGACGAGATGGACGCCGCCTTCGCCACCATGAACGGCGACGCGCGGAAGGTGGACGCCGACCGCCCCTGGTTGGCCGACGACGCGGTGGCGCTCGACCTGAAGACGGTGGCCGACTGGATCGAGGGCCTGTCCTGCTCCGACCTGTGTCGGCGGGCCATCGACGCCATGCTCACGGCCGACAACGGCGTGCGCACGGAGTGGCAGAGCTATCTCGGGCACCTCGCGATGGTGAAGGGCGGCGGCGTCGAGGCGTTCTGGACCGACTCGGAGACCCATCGCTGCGCGCAGGGCAACCAGTCACTCGCCGACAAGCTCGCCGACCGCATCGGTCGCGCCCGCATCACGCTGAAGATGCCCGCCACCCACGTCACACGCACGTCGGCGGGCGTCACGGTGCGGCTCGCCGATGGCCGGGCCCTCGAGGGCGATCACGTGGTGGTGGCGGTGCCGCCCGGCACCTGGAACCGGATCGCCTTCGACCCGGCGCTGCCCGCGCACATCCACCCGCAGGTCGGCGCGAACATCAAGTTCCTGATGCGGCTGAAGGGGCCGTTCTGGAAGCGGGCCGGGCTCTCCCCCAACCTGCTGTCCACCGGTCCCGTGCAGATGACGTGGGAACAGACCGAGGGGCAGCCCGGCGCCGGCATCGGCATGAACGCGTTCTCGGGAGGTCCTGCCGCGGAGGAGTGCCGGTCGTGGCCGGCCGAGGAGCGCACGCGGCGCTACATGCAGGCGCTCTCGCCGATCTATCGGGGCCTGCCGGCCTCGATCGTGGCGACACGCTTCATGGACTGGCCGGGCGACGCCTGGTCGAAGGGCGCGTACTCGTTCCCGGCCCCCGGGCAGGTGATGCGCGTCGGGGCGACGCTGTGGGATGGCCTCGACGGGCGGCTGCACTTCGCCGGCGAGCACTGCGCGTACGCGTTCACCGGCTACATGGAGGGCGCGCTGCACTCGGGCGTGCACGCCGCACGACGAATCGCCGCGGACCTGGGCGTGGCTGCGCAGGTGGCCTGAGCTGGCAATTTGAAATTTGAAATTCGAAATTTTCGCGGCGCGGGCCTTCGGCCACGCGCCTCGGGAGTTCACGCGCGAGCGAAGGCCGCAAGGCCGAGCCGCCCTGAATTTCAACTTTCGAATTTCAAATTGCCAGCGCTACGCGGGGGCCGTTTCCAGCAGGGCCTCGATCTCGTCGAGCGCCGGCACGCCGCCGATCGCGCCCGGCCGCGTGCAGCTGAGGCCCGCGGCGGCATTGGCAAAGCGCAGGACGTGCTCGGTGCGCCAGCCCTGAAGCGTGCCGTAGATGAAGCCGGCGCGGAACACGTCGCCGGCGCCCGTCGTGTCCACCGCGTGGACCTTGAAGCCCGGCGAGTGGATGAAGCGCGTGCCGTCGAGCGCCACCGCGCCCTCGGCGCCGATGGTGGCGCAGAGCAGCCCGTCGTGCGACTCGCGCAGTTGCCGCAGCGCCGACTCGAGGTCCTTCGCCCCGGTCAGCCCGGCCGGCACGTGCTCGGCGAAGATCGGCACGGTCACCGCCTTCACCAGGTCGATGGTCCGCGGCGTCAGGCGGTCGATGTCGCTGGTCACCACGAGCCCGGCGTCGCGCGCGATGGTCGCCGCGACGATCGCCGCCTCCTGATCGACGTCGTCGACGTGCAACAGGCGCGCCGACACGATGGCGCGCTCGGGGATCTCGTGGTCGCGCAGGTGCAGCATCTCGTCGCGGTCCCAGAGGATGATGCGCTCCCCCGAGACCTCGTCGACCATGATCACGGCGTACTGGTTGCGCGCGTCCTTGATGATCGCGTCGGTGCAGTCGACGCTGTGGTGGGCCAGTTCGGCGCGGATGCGCCGGCCGTTGTCGTCGGTGCCGGTCGCCCCGATGTACTTGGCGCGGAGGCCGAAGCGGGCGCACGCGACCAGGGCGGTGGTCATCTGGCCGCCGCAACTGATGGTCTCGCGGCTGATCCGCATCTTGGCGAACGTGCCGCTCGCCTGCGGCACGGCCGGGAGGCGGTAGACGAAATCGACGGAGTTGGCCCCGAGGCCGACCACATCCCAGCGGGCGTCTGACGCAGACGTAGGCACGATCCCCAAGTATACGCCCCGGGATGCGGGCCGGCCCTCAGCGCGTCCGGTCGATCAGGTGCCGGATCTTGCCGATCAGATCGCTCGGAGTGAACGGCTTGCGGAGCAGGTGGGCCGCGTCCACGGGGCGCTGCAGCAGCGCTTCCGAGTAGCCCGTCATGAGGAGCACCGGCAGCGACGGACGGCGCCGCGCGACCTCGGTCATCAGGTCGTCGCCGCTGCGTCCGGGCATGACCACGTCGGAGACGACCACGGCCAGGCTGGGGTGGTCGATGTACCGCAGCGCGCTGTCGACGTCCGGCGCCTCGAGCACCTTGTAGCCGTACTCGCGCAGCGCGCGGGCGGCCAGTTCCCGCACCAGCGCCTCGTCCTCGACCAGCAGGACCGTCTCGTGCCCGTGCGCGGCGTGGGTGGCCACAGAGGCGGAGGGCGCCGGCTCGCGCGGCGGCGGCGCCAGCGGCAGCCACACGTGGAACGTCGAGCCCTGCCCGATGCTGCTCGAGCAGGCGATGTCGCCACCGGTCTGCGTGACGATGCCGTAGACCGTCGCAAGGCCGAGGCCGGTGCCTGCGTCGCCCTTGGTCGTGAAGAACGGCTCGAAGATCCGCGAGCGCACTTCCTCGGACATGCCGATGCCCGTGTCCGACACGGTGAGCTCCACCGACTGCCGCGGGCCGCCCCCCTGCGCCGAGGCGTGCTCGGTCACGCGGGTGGCGATGCGCAGCGTGCCGCCGGACGGCATCGCGTCGCGGGCGTTCACGACGAGGTTGAGCAGCACCTGCTCCATCTGCCCGACGTCGGCCACCACCCACAGGAAGTCGTCGGCCAGGCTCGTGTCGAGCACGACGTCCTCACCGATGATGCGCCGCAGCATGCGGTTGAGGCCGCGGATCAGGCCGTTGAGGTCCAGCGTCTCGACCTGCAGCACCTGCCGACGGCTGAACGCCAGGAGCTGCCGCGTCAGCTGGCTGGCGCGGCGAGCCGCGTTGTTGATCTCCTCGAGCTCCGTGCCGCCCCGCTGCCGCATGCGCAGCAGTTCGCAGTACCCGAGGATGACCGTCAGCAGGTTGTTGAAGTCGTGTGCGACGCCGCCCGCGAGGCGGCCGATGCCCTCGAGCTTCTGCGACTGCAGCAACTGCGCGTGCAACTGGTCGTGCTCGGTGCGGTCGCGGACGATGATCGTGAAGAGCTGGTCGTCACCCGCGCCGGTGTGCGAGATGGATGCCTCGATCGGGAGCTCCTCGCCCGACGCGCGCACCGCCTTCAGGTCCGGCAGGGAGATGCGGCGCGCCGAACTGGCCGTCTCGGCGAAGTTGCGCATCAGCGCCGCATGCTCCTGGCGCACCGCCTCGGGCACGAACCGGTCGATCGGCTGCCCGATCACCTCGCGGCTCTCCACCCCGAACATCCGCTCGGCCGCCGGGTTGAAGAACACGATGCGGCGCGACGCGTCGGCGCTGATGATTGCGTCCATCGCCGAGTTGAGGATCCCGGCCAGCCGCGACTGGCTGGCGCGGCTCTGCTCCTGCGCCCGCAGTGCCTCGGTGAGTTCCACCGCCAGCGAAAGCACGCCGATGATCCGTCCGGTCTCGTCGCGCCTCGGCGTGGCAGTGACCTCGAAAGACCTGACGATGCCGTCCGACGGCAACTCGACTCGTCCCTGCTGGGAGGTGCCGGTCTCGATGGCCTCGCGCTTGATCGCCGTGAGCGTCGCCGCCACCAACGGCGGGTACACCTCGTCCTCGCGGCGCCCGATGATGTCGGCGCGCGAGCCACCGGGCTGGTCGAGCACGGCCAGGTAGCGAAGGTCGAGATCCTGCTCGGCGGCGCTGATGCGGGCGGCCTGCAGCAGTTCGCCCCAGGCCGAGACGCTCGCCGTCTCACGAGCCGCACGTTCAGGGGAGGGGTTGCCTGCCGCGGGCGCGGCGGTCGTGGACGTGGCGTGGTCGGGCATCGGGTGCGGCCCCTCAGCGGAGCTCGACGACGCGCTCAAGCCTATACCGTCCGGGCGTGCTTGTGCCACGGAGGATCCAGAGCCGCGCCGGCGCCCCGATCTGGACCTTCGGGGTGGCCCCGGCAGCGGTGCCGGCCGGGATCGTCACCTCGGCTCCGGCCACCGCCGACGAGTACGCCGGGCTGACGAACGCCCCCGTGGCATCGATCGACTCGAGCGCCCCGTACACGCGCAGATCCCCGAGGTCGGCGATGCTGCCCTGCCACTGCAACGTGCGCCCGCCCGGCCCCTGTCGCACCACTCGTGAGCCGGCCAGGCCCACGTCGGCCAGGAACGGCGCCACGCCGGTGCCGGCCAGCACCGTGCCGCCTCGCACGATGGTGTGGAACAGGTTGCCGTCGTTCTCCGGCAGCCGCTCGTAGGTGTCCGGGTCGGCCTGCATCACCCGGCCGCTGGCAATCGCATCGAGCGCCGTGACGATGGCCACGAAGTTCATCTGCACCAGGGCGCGGTCGGGATCCGGGCCCGGCCAGGGGCCGGTCTCGATCAGCACGACACCCGTCCCCCACTTGGTGATGTTGTCGCCGAACGCCCTGACCTCGAACGCATCGTCGTAGCGGCCGATGCGGCCGGCGGCGAAGGGCTGGAGCGCCTCGACGATGACCGCGCAGGCGCGCTTGGTGAGTTGTCGGCGGGCGTCTTCCGAACGCGCCTCGTCGTAGGCCACTGCCAGCAGCGAGATGGCCGCAGGCTGCGGCGGCGTGCCGACCGACGTGCGCCAGTTCTGGTTGTGCAGGTTGAAGCCGATGACCGGCTCGACGCGATCGCGGAGTGCCTTGAGCAGCCGCCCCTCGGGCGTCTGCAGGTGCAGCGCGTCGCGGTTGATGTCGATGCCCTGCGCGTTGCGCCGCTGGTAGCGCTCGGCGCCGTCCGGGTTGAGCATCGGCACCACGTGCAGCGTGAGCGTATCGAGCAGGCGGGCGACGACCGGCTCCGAACGGTGCCGCACCAGCCAGTGACCGAGGTCGAAGAGGGCGGACGTCGCCGTGGGCTCGTCGCCGTGCATCTGCGACCAGAGCAGGACGGCCTTCGAGCCGCGCCCTATCGTGAGGTGGTGGATGCGGCGCCCCTCCACCGACTCACCGAGGACCTCGCTGGCGACCAGGCCACCGCTCTCGCGCACCAGGCGGGCGACCTGCGCCTCGACCAGGGCGTGCGTCACCAGCGGCGCCGGCGGCAAGGGGACGTGTTCCTCGGACCAGGCGCGCGCCAGCGCCTCGGGCGTCGGGGCCGCGAGGTCCTGCGACGCCGCGACGCACGAGGACGCCAGGGTGAGGCACGCGAGCAGGGCGCCGCGGGCGAGCGCGGGAAGGCAGGCAGCAGGTCGTGGCATGGCAATGGCGACCGGCGGGCCCGGTCAGTAGGTGCCCGGCAGTTCCGGCTTGCGATCGATGAAGCGGCGCCGGCCGTTGCGGGCGCGCGTGATGTCGAAGGCGTCGAACAGCTGGCCGGTCACCGTGCGCGCCTCGAACTTCAGGGCCTGCGGCGTGACCGTGATCACCTGATACAGCTGCGCGTGCGCGCCGGTGCGGGTGGCCCACTCGCGGCCCTTGCCCACCTCGTACATCTTCGGCCCGCTCACCGACACGACGTAGACCGGACCGCCGTCCTCGCGCCGCGACGTGCCGTCGACGAGGTTCTCGCCGCGCCCGTACGTGTGGTCGTGCCCGGTGAGCACGAGGTCGACGCCGTACTTGTCGAACAGGGGCTTCCAGGCCGCCCGGATTCGCGGATTGTCGCGATCGGCGGCCACCGAGAACACGGGGTGGTGGAAGGCGACGATGGTCCAGCGCTGGCCGTGGTCCTTGAGCCGTGTCTCGAGCCAGGCCGCCTGCTCGTCGAGCCGCGACTCCTCGGTGGAGTTGAGCACGATGATGCGCGCGCCCTGGAAGTCGAACGAATACGTGGTCTCGGTCAGGCCCTCCGGCCCGTCCTCCGGCAGCGCGAACTGCGGCCGCCAGAGCGCGCTCAGCTGCCGCGGGTCGTCGCGGTTCAGCCGCCCGTACTCGTGGTTGCCGACCACCGGCACCTGCGGGATCATCCCGTTGATCCACCCGCCGGCGCCGAACCACTCACCCCACTGCTCGTCGCTCTCGCCGACGTTGACCAGGTCGCCCGCGTGCAGCACGAACCGGGCGCGCGGCGCGTCGACGAACGCCGATCGGATGGCCCGTGACCACAGCGAGCGGATGTCGTTCTGGGCGTCACCGAGGTAGATGAACGAGAACGAGGCCGGCTCGAGCGACGCGGTGCGGAAGTGGAACCATTCGCTCCAGGTCGCGCCATCGCCCACCCGGTACGCATACAACGTGTTCGGGCGCAGCGCCGTGAAACGCGCCTCGTGGTAGTAGGCCGTCGTCGCGCCGGCAATGGGGACCGCGGTGGTCCGTGCAGGCGACCGGCGCGCCAGCGCGCCGAAACCGGGACTGGCGCTGGCCTCGGCAATCTCGGCAAACGCCTCGTCGACGAGCGCATCGGTGCGCCACGTCACCGCCTGCGTGCGCGCGGGGTCGTCGCGCCAGGTGAGCACCACCCGCGAGGGTCGTCGCCCGGGATCGGCGTCGGGAATCGCCGTCGGCGACTGCGCAGGCAGCAGGGCAGACGCCAACGCGAGCGCGATCGCACCCAGCAGCCCCAACCGTCGGGCCGAGATGACCTGTGAAGATTCCGTCAAACGTGATGGCGCGGCGCGAGAAATCGCACCAACGGGCGCATGCTAGCACGGAGCCTGCCCAGGGACATGACCATGCCTCTCCTGCCGTCGCGCGGCCCCTCGTCCTTCATCGTCCTGCTCGCCACCGCCATGGTCGCGGCCAGCCTCGGCGCCGCGCCGCCCCGCGACCTGCTCGACCCGGACACCGCCGCGCACGTCGCCGGACGGACCAGCTTCGGCGCCACGCCCGACCTCGTCCGCCGCATCCAGACCAGGGGCCTGGCCGCCTGGCTCGACGAACAGTTGCGGCCCGAGGCGTCGCCCGATGCCGCCCTCGACGCCCGACTGGCCCGCCTGCCGACCCTCGCGATGACGCCGCGGACGCTGGCCGAGACCTACTTCATCCCGGCGCAGGAGCGGCGGCGCGCTGCCGCCGCGCGGACCGGCGAGGAGGCCGCGCCGATCGGCGAGCCGATGCGGATGGAGGCGCCGGGGCCGGAACGCGCCGTCGTCGTGGAACTCGCCACGCAGAAGTTGATGCGGGCGACGAGCGCGGAACGCCAGGTGGAGGAACTGCTCGTCGACTTCTGGTTCAACCACTTCAACGTCTTCGCCGGCAAGGGTCCGGTGCGGCTGTACGTGCACGACTTCGAGCGCACCGCGATCCGGCCGCACGTGCTCGGGTCGTTCCGCGACATGCTGGGCGCCGTCGCCGGCAGCCCGGCGATGTTGTTCTACCTCGACAACTGGCAGAGCAGCGCGCCCGGCACGCGCACCCGGCGCGGCCCGATGGGCCTCAACGAGAACTACGCGCGTGAGCTCCTCGAGCTGCACACGCTCGGCGTGGAGGGCGGCTACACGCAGCAGGACGTCGTCGAGGTCGCCCGCGCGTTCACCGGCTGGACGATCCGGGAGCCGCGGCGCGGCGGCGAGGCCGTGTTCGACCCGAGGCGCCACGACACCGGGCGCAAGACCGTGCTCGGGCAGGCGCTGGCGCCGGGAGGACGCGACGAGGGCGAGCGCGTGCTCGACATGCTCGCCAGGCACCCGGCCACCGCCCGGCACCTCGCCCGCAAGCTCGCGGTGCGGTTCGTCTCGGACACGCCGTCCGACGCGCTGGTGGCGCGGGTGGCGGCGCGCTTCATGGCGACGGGCGGGAACCTGCGCGAGACGACCCGCGCGCTGCTGGAGTCGCCGGAGTTCCTGGCGCCGGCGGCGAGGAGGACCAAGATCAAGACGCCGCTGGAGTTCGTGACCAGTGCCTTGCGAGTGCTCGACGCCGACGTCCGGATGGCCGGGCCACTCGCCCAACAGCTGCGTGCCCTCGGCATGCCGCCCTACTTCGCCGAGCCGCCGACGGGATACAGCGACCAGGCCGGGGCGTGGACCAACGGCGGGGCGCTCGTGCAGCGGATGAACGTGGCCGTGGCGCTCACCGCCGGCCGGCTGCGCGGCGTCGGGCCGCCGCGGCTGCCGGAGGTCGATGGCGACACGGCGGAGGCGCGGGCCATGGCGATGGCCGAAGCCCTCCTGCTGCGCGCGCCGTCGCCGGCGACGATGGCGACGATGGCCAGGGCGCGCACGCCGGAGGAGATGGCGGCGCTGCTGATCGGATCACCGGACTTCCAGCGGAGATAGCCATGCACGATCGCCGCATCTTCGTGAAGCGTGGGGCGGTGGCCCTGCTCGCCCTCGGATTCGCACCGGAGTTCCTCGCGCAGGCGGCGGCTGCGGCGACGCGCCGCCGCAAGGTGCTCGTGGTGGTGTTCCAGCGCGGCGCGGTCGACGGCCTGTCGATGGTCGTGCCGCACGGCGACGCGGCGTACTACGCCGCACGCCCGACGATCGCCGTCCCCCGTCCGGGCCGCGACGCGGGCGCGCTCGACCTCGACGGCCATTTCGGCCTGCATCCGGGGCTCGCTCAGCTGCACGCCCTCTACCGGAACGGCTCGCTCGCCGTCGTCCACGCCTGCGGGTCGCCCGACCCGACGCGATCGCACTTCGACGCGCAGGACTACATGGAGAGCGGCACGCCCGGCGTCAAGCGCACGCCGGACGGCTGGTTGAACCGGCTCATCGCCCAGCGGCACGACGCGGAGCACGTCGGGGCGATGCGGGCGGTGGCCCTGTCGTCACGACTGCCCCGCATCCTGCAAGGCGCGGCGCCGACGCTCGCGATGACCAGCGTCGAGCGGATGCGGATCGCCGGCGGTGGCGCCACGGGCGACGCGTTCGAGGCGCAGTACGCCGCGGCGGCCGATCGCGTGCTGCGCGACACCGGCCGCGAGACCTTCGACGCCATGCGCACGCTGCGCGGCGTCGAGTCGCGAGGGCCGGCCACGGCCGCTGGCGCGGCATACCCGCGCTCGGCCTTCGGCGACGCGCTGCGGCAGGTGGCGCGCCTCATCAAGGCCGACGTCGGCCTCGAAGTGGCCTTCGCGGAGGCGGGCGGCTGGGACACGCACGTCAACCAGGGCGGTTCGACCGGCCAGCTCGCGACGCGTCTCGGCGATCTCGGACAGGCGATCGGCGCCTTCGTGGCCGATCTGGGCGCCGGCATGCAGGACGTCGTGGTGGTCACGATGTCGGAGTTCGGGCGGACGGTGGCCGAGAACGGGACGCGCGGCACCGACCACGGCCACGGCAACGCGATGCTGGTGCTCGGCGGGCCCGTGCGCGGCGGCCGCGTGTACGGTCGCTGGCCCGGCCTCGACGTCGCGTCGCGGGCCGAGGGCCGCGACGTGGCGGTGACGACGGACTTCAGGGACGTGCTGGCCGACGTGATCGCCACGCACCTGGGCGTGGCCGACCTGGGGCCGGTCTTCCCCGGCCACGCGTGGACACCGGGGCGGCGGCTCGGGCTGGTGTAGGGCAACCGCCGGCGACGGGCGGGCGGCAGGCGGCCTGAACTTCCGCGCGGCGGGTTCGTAGGATTCAAGGGAAGGACGCGGTCTCCCTGGGCACCGAAGCGCGCCGCGCGAAGGTGGCCGACCGCGCCGTTGGTCGTTCCCGCGGAGGCGGGTCACGCCGTGCGCAGCACCCTGAGGTCCGTGAAGTTCCTGTTCACCGCGCCGCTCATCCTGGCGCTGCTCGTGGTGATCAACCTGATGACGTGGGACGGGCAGTGGTGGGTGCAGTGGCCGGCGCTCGGCCTCGGCATCGCCTGGGTGATCAGCCTGCTCCGTGTCCTTCGCGCGGTGGTCGTCGGGGGCGGGCTGGCCGCCCTCGCCGCGGTGCTGCTGAACCGGCGAACCTAGGGGGGGTCAGAAGGCTTCCTGGATGCCGAGGTAGATACCTCGACTCCCCCGCTCGCCGAAGCCGACGTCGAACGTCAGGTTGGTTCGCGACCGCTTGTCGAGCAGCAGTCGAAGGCCCGCACCGGCGCCCGGGGCGAATCGCTCGAACAGGCGCTGCCCCCCGCCGACGTCGGACACGGTCGTCGTATTGGCGAAGGCGACCCAGCCCAGGAGACCGTTCCTGGTAATCGTGCCGCGGTACTCGACCTCGAGGAACGCGAGGCTCTGTCCCCGGAAGTACCCCTCGGCATAACCGCGGCCCGAGTGCCCGTACGTGTCGCTGCCGGTCGCGGGCAGGCCGAAGTAGGGCGCCACGCCGCTGGTGACCAGGTCGGCATACGCCCAGGCGGCGAGCTTGTGACGTCCGGTCGGCGAGAGCCGGTGGTAGGTGCGCAGGTCGACGTTCACCTTCGCCCACCGCGAGTCGCCTCCAAGGAATCCCTCGAACATCGTGCGGTAGCTGGCGCGCGCCAGGCTCCCGCGCTCGGCGTTGATGAAGTTGTCGCGACTGTCCCAGACCACTTCGACGCTCGGCCCCGCCGACACCTGCGTGTCGAGCGGCAGGCCATTGGCGAGGCTGTACTGGACGAACGAGGACCCCGGCCACCTCTCCTCGGCGTCCTCGGCGGGACGCACGTTGACGTGGCTGTCGAAGTGCAGGCCGCCACCCACGTACAGATGCGGCGCCACGCTGTAGTAGCCGGACTGGTACAGGCGGTAGAAGTCGAAGCGCGCCAGTTGGCCCGGTGCCCGCTGGTTGTCGGGGCCGAGCGGGTACGTGTCGAGCGACGTCCACTGGAAGCGATGATCGCCCTCGGCCCGCCAGCGGTCGCCGTCGCCGAACATCGTCGTGCGCGCGCTGACACCTGCCTGCCTCCTGGTGGTCACCGTCGCGCTGACGACGCTCGACGAGATGCGCGTGGTCACGGGGTCGCCCCGGTAGAAGGCGACGCTGCCGGCCGCACCGAAAATGGCGCCCGTGGACGGCTTGGCGCCGATGATCGGCGCGAACAGCAGCATCCGCTTCCGGTAGTCGAAGGGCGCCTCCGGCGTGTCCTTGTGGCGGAGCTTGCGGAGCAGGTCCGCCATGTCGAGCGTCTCGACCGGCGGCGGCGCGGCCTCGGCAGGCGCACTCGTCTGGCCCGCCGCGGGTACCGCACCCGAGACCAGGGACGCGACCAGCAGGATGGCGACGACGACGAGGCGTACGGTGGTGGGGCGGGCGATGCTCACAAGGGAGATCCTCGGACGCCGCACGGCACCGGGACCTTGAATCATAGCGTGGCAGGACGCGACCGCCGCCCCGCGGTCCGCCGCCGCCCATCGGGTGACCGTCCCTCGTGTGCCCGTCACTGGTCGCGTATCTCCCGGTCCCTGCTCCGTTGTCTCCCTCGTGACTGGCGTCCGCGTTCCTTGTCCCTTGCACCGCAAGGTGCGCAAGGACCTGCTGCGCGCAGGGCCGGTCAGAAGGCTTCCTGGATGGCCAGGTAGACGCCGCGACTGCCGCGCTCGCCGAACCCCAGGTCGAAGGCGAGGTTGGTCTTCGATCGCTTGTTGAGGAGCAGCCGGAGGCCCGCGCCGGCGCCCGGCGCGAAGTGGTCGAACAGCCGCTCGCCCTCGAGGCTGTTGGACACGGTGGTCGCGTTGGCGAAGGCCACCCAGCCGAGCAGGCCGTTCCTGGTGATGCCGCCGCGGTACTCCACTTCGAAGGTCGCCAGCTTCTCGCCGCGGAAGTGGCCCTCGGCGTAGCCGCGCCCTGAACGCCCGTAGCCGTCGCTGGCGGTAGAGGGCAGGTCGAAGTAGGGCGCCACGCCGTTCACCACCATGTCGGCGTACGCCCACGCCGCGAGCTTGTGCCGTCCGTCGTCGGAGAGGCGCCGGTAGGTGCGCAGGTCGATGTTGACCTTCTCCCAGCGGCTGTCGCCGCCGAGGAACCCGTCGAACATCACGCGGTAGCTCGCGCGCGCCAGGCTCCCGTGGTCGGCATTGATGAAGCTGTCGCGGCTGTCCCAGATCACCTCGGCGCTCGGGCCGGCGGAGATCTGCGTGTCGAGCGGCAGCCCGTTGGCGCTGCTGTACAGCACGTACGGCGACTGCGTCCAGGCCTCTTCTTCTCCCTCGGCGGCCCTGACGTCGGCGTGGCTGTCGAAGTGGAGTCCGCCACCGACGAACAGGTTGGGGCGCACGCGGAAGTAGCCGGACTGGTACAGGCGGTAGAAGTCGAAGCGCGCCAGCTGCGGCTCCGCTTCAGCCGTGGCGACGCCGAGTCCGAACGTGTCCAGCGAGGTCCACTGGAACCGGTAGTCCACCTCGCCGCGCCAACGGTCGTCGCCGCCGAACATCGTGGTGCGGACGCTGATGCCCGCCTGCTTCTTGCTGGTCACGGTGGCGCTCGCCACGCTCGACGAGATGTGCGTGGTAGCCGGATCGCCCCGATAGAACGCGACGTTTCCGGCGCCCCCGATGATCACGCCCGACGACGGCTTGACGCCGATGACGGGCGCGACCGCGCGCATGCGCTGCCTGGGATCGAACGCGCCGGTCGGCGCCTCCTTGTGTCGCCACTTGCGAATCAGGTCGGCCACGTCCACCTGGCCCGCGGGCGAGCCGGAGGCGGCCGGTGACTCCGCCGAGGGCGGTGGCGGGGGCGGCGCGGGCGCAGGCGACTGGGCCAGCACGGTCCCCGGCGCCAGGGGCAGCGACGCGATCAGCAGGGCGGCGCACCGGAAGAGTCGCATGGGTCATTGTCGTGGATCGGGAGCACCCTTGCCGATGGGCGGCGCCCGACGGCGTCGAGGGCGACCCGCGGCCACGTCCTGCCGGCGAATGTACGGCGTCTCGTCGGGCGAGGCAGGATTGAGTCAGGCGACCGAGTGCGTTCTAATCACGGGCGTGAACGCATCCGCCCTTTCCGCTCGCCGCCCCGTCTGCAGCCGGTCCCACTCCACCGCTTTCCCAGGCCGCGTCGCGGCCGTGGAGGCTCGCCAGTGAGCGCCCGTCCGGTCAACGTCGGCGTCGTCGGGCTCGGCTTCATGGGCCTCACCCACATCAACGCGTACCGGAAGATCGAAGGCGTCAACGTCGTCGCGGTGTGCGACGCGGTGCGGCAGCCGGTCAACGGCGTGCTCGGCGGCATCGCCGGCAACGTCGCCGGGTCCGACACGGTGGACCTCGGGCCGAACTGCCGCGCCTACACGAAGATCGAGGACCTGCTCGCCGACGGCGAGGTGGAGCTCGTGGACCTGTGCGTGCCGACGCCGCTGCACGTGCCGCAGACGCTGGCCTCGCTGCAGGCCGGCAAGCACGTGATCTGCGAGAAGCCGCTGGCGCGCACCTCGGGCGAGTCGCGGAAGATCGTCGAGGCCGCCGCGGCCGCCAGGACGTTCTTCATGCCGGCGATGTGCATGCGCTTCTGGCCCGGCTGGGCGTGGCTGAAGCAGCTGAAGGCCGACGGCACGTACGGGCAGATTCTCACGGCGCGGTTCCGCCGCGTGTCGGCACCCCCGGGCTGGAGCCGCGACAGCTACTTCAAGGGCGGCGAGTCGGGCGGCGCGCTGTTCGACCTGCACGTGCACGACACCGACTTCGTGCAGTTCCTGTTCGGGCGGCCGAGCGCCGTGTTCTCGACCGGCGTCAGCCGCTTCAGCGGCGCCACCGACCATGTCGTGACGCAGTACGTGGTGCCGGGCGGCGCCACCGTGTACTCCGAGGGCAGCTGGCTGATGGCGAGCGGCTTCGCGATGTCGTACACGGTGATGTTCGAGCGGGCGACGATCGACTACGACTCGGCGCGCGGCGACAACGCGCTGCAGGTGCTCGAGGAAGGCAAGGACCCGCGCGTCGTCGTGCCCGAGGGCCCCGACGGCTACGTCGGCGAGCTGCAGCACCTGATCGCGTCGATCCGCAGCGGCACGGCACCGACGATCGTCACGGCGCAGGACGGCTTGAGCGCCGTCGAGATCTGCGAGGCCGAGGAGAAGTCGGTGGCCACGGGCCAGGTGGTCACGCTCTGATGCGTGCCGGCTGGGCGGCCGCGCTGCTGTGCGTCGCACTCGCGGCAGCGTCAGTGGCCGCCCAGGGGGCCGCGGATCGGGAATCGTCGCTCGGCGGGCAGCCCGGCGGCAGCAGTGCGACGACGTACGCACGGTTGCTGGACCTGTTCCGCGAATGGCGGACGTTCGAGGAACCGCCTCGCGTCGATGGCGTGCCCGACTACACGCCGGCAACCAACACGCGGCGCCTCGCCGAGTTGACGCGCCTGCAGCAGCGCCTGCAGGCGATCGA
This sequence comes from Luteitalea sp. TBR-22, assembly GCF_016865485.1. Taxonomy (NCBI): domain Bacteria; kingdom Pseudomonadati; phylum Acidobacteriota; class Vicinamibacteria; order Vicinamibacterales; family Vicinamibacteraceae; genus Luteitalea; species Luteitalea sp. TBR-22. Next base: position 6,113,856 of record NZ_AP024452.1, read on the forward strand.
CACCACCGGCTGGTCGATTCCACAGAAGGTCGACCAGCACCTGGTGCGCGCCGAGATGAACGGCATGCAGTACCACCTCACGGTGCTGCAGCCCTTCGCGCGCGACCCCGCCTATTACGCGTCGATCAGGACCGAGGAGAGCGACACGCCGGCCGAGGAGGGCCCGGTCATCCACGGGGTGATCCGGCTGTGGAAGTACGGCATCTGGCCGCGCACGGTGCTCGAGAAGGCGCGGCCGCTCACCGACGAGGAGACGACGCGCCTCGCCACCGAACTGCGCACGATTCCGCGACTGCTCGCACAGGCGCGCGTCAACCTCGCCGGCGCCAATGCGCGCGACCTGTGGATCGGCGGCGTGCGAGCCTTCGAGGAGCAGGCCGAGGCGCTCGAGCGCCTGCAGGCCGTGGTGAAGGCATCGACGGCCGTCAACGGCACGCCCGCGCTGATCACGTCCATCGAGGCGGCCCATGTCGCGACGCGCGACTTCGCGCAGTGGCTGCGCGACGAGACGCCCAGGCGCACCGGCCCGTCGGGCATCGGCAAGGCGCAGTACACCTGGTTCCTGCGCAACGTGCTGCTCGTGCCGCTCTCGTGGGAGGACGAGCTCACGATCACCCGTCGCGAACTCGCGCGCGCCCACGCCTCGCTGCGGCTGGAGGAACAACGGAACAAGGCGCTGCCGCCGATGCCCGTGGCCGACTCCCCCGAAGCGTACCGCGCGCTGCAGGACAAGGCCATCGCGTCGTATCTCGACTTCATCCGACGCACTGACCTGCTGACGATGCAGCCGTGGATGGAGCAGGCGCTGCGCGAGCGGATGCCCGGGTTCGCGCCCGAGGCCACCCGCAACTTCTTCGCGCAGGGCAACCATCGCGACCCGCGGCCGTTGTGGACGCACCTCTATCACTGGTGGGACAACTGGCGGCTGCGCCAGGCCGATCACCCGAGCCCGATCCGTCGTGGGCCACTGCTCTACAACGTGTGGATGAGCCGCGCCGAGGGCATGGCGACGTCCATGGAGGAGTGGATGATGCACGCGGGCCTGTACGACGACAGCCCGCGGTCGCGCGAGATCGTGTGGATCATGCTGATCGCCCGGGCGGCGCGTGGCCTCGGCAACCTGTACGCCCACGCCAACACGCTGACGATGGCCGAGGCCGGCGACATCCACGTGAACTGGACGCCGCGTGGCTGGATGCGCCGCGATCCGCTCCTCGGCTTCGAGCAGCACCTGTACCTGCGCCAGCCCGGCTACGGCGCGAGCTACGTCACGGGCGGCCGGCTGATGGAAGAGGTGATCGCCGAGCGTGCCCGGCAGCTCGGCGACCAGTTCTCGATGCGCCGGTTCTTCGACGAGGTCGACCGCGCGGGCATGATCCCCGTGTCGCTGATCTACTGGGAACTCACCGGCGACGACCGGATGGTGCGGGAACTGGGCGGCACGGAACCACTGCCGCCGAGGTGATTTCGCGGTTACGGGCCTTTGCGTAGCCGTCGCGCTTGCGCGACGGTCGCGGCTGCCTCGATGAGCGTCGGAGGGGTGCGACAGCCGAGAGGTCAGCCTAGGCGGCCCAGCTCGCCCCGACCGCCCGAATGAAGTTCTCGCCCAACACGAGCCGAATGGTCGCGTCGCTGTACCGACGACGCACCATCGCCTCGGTAAGATCGAAGAGCCGCTTGGGATGGTTCATCCCGTCCACGTGCACGCCACCGTCGGCGGCGTAGTAGGGCCTGTAGCGGTCGAAGTTCGCCTGGTTTGCGATCGCCATCGTCTCGCCAGGCTTCGGGATCGGCGCGCCGAGGCCCGCCATGTCGAGATCGGAGCCCACCCCGACATGCTCGGCGCCGACGAGCCGGATCACGTAGTCGATTTGGTCGACCACGTGCTCGACCGTGACCGGCGCCGATGGCCGCACCATGAAGCGAATGAACGCGATGCCCATCACGCCGCCCTTGGCGGCAAGCGCGCGAATGGCCTCGTCCGACTTGCACCGCGGATAGTCCGGCATCGTGCCGCGCGGGTTGCCGTGGGAGAACACCAGCGGCTTCCTGGCCGCCGCAATCGCATCGAGCGTCGTCTGGTCGGCGCAGTGCGAGACATCCACCGTCATCCCCACGCGCTGCATCGCCTCGACGATCTGATGGCCGAACACCGAGAGCCCGCCATCGCGGTTCTCGAGGAAGCCCGCGCCGAGGCGATTCTGGAAGTTGTAGGTGAGCTGGGAGAGGCGCTGCCCGAGCTGGTGAAAGGTCGCGACGTCGGCGACCGTGCGGAAGTGGTCGGAGTTCTGCGTGGTGATCATGATGCCCACGCGCCCATCGGTGCGCGCGTTGGCGAGGTCGGTCGCATCGTCCACCCGCACGAACCACTCGGGCCGCGAGGCGATGAACCCGTTCCAGCTCGAGGTCCATCGCAGCGCCGCTTCGTAGTCGGCGGGCCCGTGGCCGAGCGCGAGCGTCTTGACTCCCGATCCACGAAAGACGGCGAAGTCGGCCGCGGTGAAGCTGTTGGGGTCCTGCAGCCACCGAGCCGCCCTGGGCGTGCCTGGCTCGCGATTGTCCGCGAAGGCGAACTGGCAGAGCAGGTCCACGACCCGCGACTCCTGCATCAGGCCAATCGTGCGCGCCGAGTACGCGTCGGGGGACTGCGCAAAGAGCTGGTAGCGCCCGCGGAGGACAGCGGGGGCGGCGGCGGCCGAGAGTGCGGTGCCGCCGAGGATGCGGAGAAGATCGCGTCGTTGCATGGGGACGTCCGGACACATTAGCGGGTGTGACGTCTCTCGAGTCAACAGGCCTCCGTGAGCGAGGTCTCGTCGGGAGAGGGACTTTCGTCTCCCCCTGCTGCCAGCTATCCTCTCCCATGCATTCGCGGTGGCTGACCGCCCTCCTGCTCCTCGCCGGCACGGCCTCCCTGGCCTCGGCGCAGGTGGACTACGTCCGCGACGTCAAGCCGATCCTCGCGAAGCACTGCTACCGCTGCCACGGCGCCTCGCAGCAGAAGGGCGGACTGCGCGCCGACACCGCGGCCTTCCTGAAGGAGGGCGGTGATACTGGCGCCTCCCTCGCGCCAGGTGACTCCAGGGCGAGCGTCCTCGTGCAGGTCCTCCTCGGCACGCACGACGACATCTCGCAGATGCCCTACAAGAAGCCTGCGCTCGCCGATGCCGAGATCGCCACGATCCGCGCCTGGATCGACGCCGGCGCAGCCGCGCCCAGCAACGAGGTGCCGGACAAGGCCGTCCACTGGTCCTTCGTCGCCCCGGAGCGCCCCACCATACCCGGCGTCGCCAGGCCAGACCGGTCGCGCAACACCATCGACCGCTTCATCCTCGCCCGTCTCGACAAGGAGAAGATTGCGCCCGCGCCCGAGGCGGATCGCGCGACGCTTCTGCGCCGCGTGAGCCTCGACCTCACGGGCCTGCCGCCGACGCCCGCCGAGTCCGCCGCCTTTCTCGCCGATCGCGCCCCCGATGCCTACGAGCGCGCCGTCGATCGGCTGCTCGCCTCGCCGCACTACGGCGAGCGATGGGCCCGCCTGTGGCTCGACGTGGCGCGCTACGCCGATTCCAACGGCTACTCCATCGACGCGCCGCGGCAGATGTGGAAGTACCGCGACTGGGTCGTCGCCGCCCTCAACCGCGATCAGCCCTACGATCAGTTCGTCGTCGAGCAGCTCGCCGGTGATCTGCTGCCTGCCGCGACGCGCGACCAGAAGGTGGCCACCGGCTTCAACCGCAACACCCAGATCAACCAGGAGGGCGGCATCGACCCGGAGCAGTTCCGCGTCGAGTCCGTCATGGATCGCGTCAGCACCTTCGGCACCGCCTTCCTCGGTCTCACGGTCGGCTGCGCGCAGTGCCACGACCACAAGTTCGACCCGATTCCCCAGCGCGACTACTACCAGCTCTACGCCTTCTTCAACAGCACGGTGGACGACGGGCACGGCAAGGCCACGCCCGGCGGCACGCTCGAGTTCCCGGGGGAGGCGCAGGCGCCCGAGGCCCTGCGGCGCGAGCTCGCCGAGGCGCGCGGCGACCTGGATCGCTATCTCGACACGCATGCGCGCGCGGCCATCGTGTGGGCGGCCGCCCTCGACGGGCCGGCGCGGCTCAAGCTCGGCGCGACGGCGCGCGACGCCATCGGCCGCCCCTTCGACGAGCTGACGTTCGCGGAGAAGCGCGCGCTCTACGCCGCGTATCCGGGGGCCACGCCCGAGTTCCGCGCCAATAACACCGCGCTGGCAGCCCTCGAGCGGCGCGAGCCCAGGCCGGTCACCACGCTCGTCATGTCGGAGCTGCCGCAGCCGCGCGAGAGCGTGATCTTCATCAAGGGCGACTTCACGCGCCGCGGTGAACCCGTCTCGCCCGGCACGCCGGAGATTCTCCCGCCACTCGCGCCGACGCCGGGTCGCGCGCCCAACCGCCTCGATCTGGCGCGCTGGCTGTTCGAGCCGGCGCACCCGCTCACCGCGCGCGTGATCGTCAACCGCGTGTGGCAGCAGTACTTCGGCCGCGGCCTCGTCGAGACGGAGAACGATTTCGGCACCCAGGGCCTGCCGCCCAGCCATCCCGAGCTGCTCGACTGGCTCGCCGTGGAACTGGTTGCGCAGAAGTGGAGCCTCAAGGCGATGCACCGCCTGATCGTCACCTCGAGCACCTACCGCCAGTCGTCGGACGCCCGCCCCGATCTCGAGATCGTCGATCCGCTGAACAAGCTGCTCGCCCGCCAGTCGCGCCTGCGCCTCGACGCCGAGATCGTCCGCGACGTGGCGCTGAGCGCGAGCGGGCTCCTCGCACCGCAGATCGGCGGCCCACCGGTCTTTCCGCCGCAGCCCGACGGCGTGATGACGCTCGGCCAGGTGAAGCGCGACTGGACGGCGAGCACCGGCGCCGACCGCTACCGTCGCGGGCTCTACACGCACTTCTGGCGCGCCACGCCGCACCCCGCGCTCGCGGTGTTCGACGCCGCAGATGGCTTCAGCGCCTGCACGCGCCGCCTCCGCTCCAACACGCCGCTGCAGGCCCTCACGCTCCTCAACGACCAGCAGTTCTTCGAGTTCGCGCAAGCCCTCGCCGCGCGCATCGAACGCGAGGGCGGCGCCGACGACGCGAGCCGCATCGACTACGCGTTCCGCCTCAGCGTGGCACGTTCGCCCACGCCCGACGAGTCGCGTCGCGTCCGGGAACTGCTCGCGCAGATCCAGCCCTCTGCCTCCGTCCGGGAGGCCTGGACCACCGTCGCCCGCGTGCTCCTGAACCTCGACGAGACGATCACGCGCGATTGACGCCCATGCCGCCACTGCCTCCCTTCGATCCCGCTACGCACCTCGGCGAGCAGACGCGCCGGCACTTCTTCAGCCGCTGCGCGATGGGCCTCGGCGGCATCGCGCTCGCCTCGATGCTCGGCGAGCGTCGGACGGACGCGGCCGCGGCTCAGGCCGCCCTGCCCGACCCGATGGCGCCCAAACCCGGCCACCACGCGCCGCGCGCCAAAAACATCATTTACCTCTTCATGGCGGGCGCGCCCAGCCAACTCGAGCTCTTCGACTACAAGCCGAAGCTCATCGAACTCAACGGGCAGCAGGTGCCGCCATCGCTCATCGAGGGCAAGCGCTTCGCGTTCATGGACTCGAGCCACGGCACGACGCTCCTCGGCACGCGCCGGGCCTTCAGGCAGCACGGCCAGAGCGGCGCGTGGGTATCGGAGCTGTTCCCGTACACGGCGAAGATCGTCGACGACATCACGCTCGTGCACTCGTGCGCGGCGGACCTGTTCAACCACGCGCCGGCGAAACTCTTCATGAACACCGGCTCCGGTCAGTTCGGCCGGCCGAGCATGGGCGCGTGGCTCACGTATGGCCTCGGCAGTGAGTCGCGCGATCTCCCGGGCTTCGTCGTGCTCCAGTCCGGCCCACGCGGACCGCGCGGCGGCGCGGTGAACTGGGGCAGCGGCTTCCTGCCGACGACCTACCAGGGCGTCCCGTTTCGCGGCAGCGGTGACCCCATCCTCAACCTGTCCAACCCCGAGGGCGTCACCGCCGAGCGCCAGCGCCAGACCATCGACGCCATCCGCGATCTCAACCTCAGTCGCGCCGTCGCGACCGGCGACGCCGAAATCCACACGCGCATCGCCGCCTACGAGATGGCCTCGCGCATGCAGGCCAGCGCCCCCGAGCTGATCGACCTCAGGGGCGAGAGCGAGGCCACCAGGAAGCTCTATGGGATCGAGGGCGACGCGCCCTCATTCGCGCGCAACTGCCTGCTCGCGCGCCGGCTCGTCGAGCGCGGCACGCGCTTCGTGCAGCTCTATCACACCAACTGGGACAGCCACGGCGGCCCCGGCGAGAACCTGCAGGGCGACTTCGAGAAGGTCTGCCGCGAGGTCGATCAGGCACAGGCCGCGCTCGTGCTGGATCTCAAGTCCCGCGGCCTGCTCGAGGACACGCTCGTGATCTGGGGCGGCGAGTTCGGCCGGACGCCGATGGGCGAGAACCGCGACACGATGGGCCGCAACCACCACATCGATGCGTTCACGATGTGGTTTGCCGGCGGCGGCGTGAAGGCCGGCGCGAGCATCGGCGAGACCGACGAACTGGGCTTCAGCCCGATCGAGGACCGTGCGCACGTCCACGATCTCCACGCGACGATCCTCCATCTGCTCGGCCTCGACCACAAGAAGCTCACCTTCCGCTTCCAGGGGCGCGACTTCCGCCTCACCGACGTGCATGGCCACGTCATCGAGAAGCTGCTGGCGTAAGGTCCCCCCACACCCCGCCCTGCCTTTGCTCCCTGCGCTACCCTGTTCCCCGTGCCGAACCTCTCCGACCTCCAGACTCCGCTCGTCGTCATCGATGCCCCTGCCCTGCAGCGCAACATCACGCGCATGGCGGAGGCGGCCGCCGCGGGCGGCAAGCGCCTGCGCCCGCACGGCAAGACGCACAAGAGCGGCTGGATCGCGCGCCAGCAGGTGGCCGCCGGCGCCATCGGCATGACGTGCGCCAAGCCGGGCGAGGCCGAGGTCTTCGCCGCCGAGGGCATCACCGACATCCGCATCGCCTACCCGATCTCGCCGACCTATGCGCCGCGCATCCTGTCGCTGATGGACGGCGTGCGCCTGTCGACGATCGTCGACGACCTCGGCGTCGCGCAGGGCTGGTCCGACGCGATGGAGGCGGCCGGGCGCCGTCTCGAGGTGCTGGTCAAGATCGACGTCGGCACGCATCGCTGTGGCGTCGACCCGACGCAGCGCGACGCGGTGGCGTTCATCGAGGCCGTGAGCCGGATGCCTGGCCTGGACCTGCGCGGCCTGCTGAGCCATGCGGGCCACTCGTACGCGGCCGGCTCGCTGGACGAGGTCCGGGCCATCGCCGCCGCCGAGGCCGCGATGATGCAACAACTGGTCGATGGCTGCGCGGCCCGGGGCGTCACCCTTGAAGAGATCAGCGTCGGCTCCACGCCGAGCGCGCGTTTCAGCGCCGGGCTGGCCGGCATCACCGAGTTGCGACCGGGCAACTACGTGTTCCACGACCGCACCCAGGTCGGCCTCGGGGTCGTCGACTGGCAGGACTGCGCGCTGCGCGTGCACGCCTCGGTGGCCTCGTTCCCCGCCCCGGATCGCCTGGTGCTCGACTGCGGCAGCAAGGTCCTGTCCTCGGACGGCGCCCGCGGCTTCGGCGGCGCCGCCAGCGGCTTCGGCGTGATTCTCTCCCCCGACGGCCAGCCCGACCCGGGCCTGCTCATCGAGCGGCTGTCCGAGGAGCACGCCGTGGTCCGGGTCTCCGGCACGACCCGCCTGCGGATCGGCGACCGCGTCACCGTGATCCCCAATCACGCCTGCGTCGTCGCCAACCTCACCAACCGCTACGTCGTGGCCGACGGCGACACCGTGGTCGAGACCCACAAGGTGGACGCGCGCGGGTTGGTGAACTGACCGGGCGCCGGGCCGACCAGGTAGGGCGCGGTCTCCGACCGCGCCGTTGGTGCCCAACGGCGGCGTGGGACACGCCGCGCTACCGTCGTATTCCCGGCATTCGGCAGCACGGCATTGTCAGGTGTACACTCCGTGCTCTATGGCACAGGCGACGCGCGAGCTGGGTGATGCGCTGGGGATGGTCGAGACCCGTGGGCTGGTGGGCATGGTCGAGGCCACCGACGCGATGTTGAAGACCGCCAATGTCACGTTCGTGAGCTGGCAGAAGGTCGATGCCGGACTGGTGACGGCCATCGTCCGGGGCGATGTCGCCGCCGTGAAGGCCGCCACCGACGCTGGCGCCGCCGCCGCCCGCCGCGTCGGCGAGCTGGTCGGCGTGCACGTCATTCCGCGCCCAGCCGACGACGTCGAGCAGATCTTCCCGATCTCGTGATTTCAGAAGTGCAGAAGTTCAGAATTTCATTCCCGCCGCCAGGCTCCGCCGTGGTGGTCGTGCAATTCTGAACGTCTGCAATTCTGAAATTGTTGCCGCCTACTGCGCGATCACCACCGCCGTCCCGCTGGCGCTCACCATCAGCATGCTCCCGCCGTTGCCGATGGTCTCGTAATCGAGATCCACGCCAATCACCGCGTTCGCGCCCAGTGCCGCGGCCTGCTCCTGCATCTCCTTGACCGCCAGGTCCTTGGCCTTGCGCAGCTCCGACTCGTAGGCGGCCGAGCGCCCGCCGACGATGTCGCGGATGCCGGCGAAGAGGTCGCGGAAGATGTTGGCGCCGAGGATGGCCTCGCCGCTCACCAGGCCGATGTACTTCACCACCTTGGCGTTGTCGAGCGTGGACGTCGTCGTGATCAGCATGTGTACTCCTCGGCCTTCGTCGTTCGGCCTTCGGCCTTGGGAATGGCCCCTACTTCTCGAACACCGCGTACTGCGCGCACAGCCGGTCGGCGGCATGCGCGGCGTCGACGTCCTTCTGCGTGACACCACCCGCCGTGTGCGTCCAGTAGCGGACGGTCAGGCGGCGGTACTCGAGCACGAAGTCGGGGTGGTGGTCGACGGCTTCGGCCTGGAACGCCAGGCGCGTGAGCAGCGCGATGGCGTCGGGAAAGCTCGTGATGGTGAACTGGCGCTCGATGGCGTTGCCCTTGGACGTCCATCCGGGGAGGTCGGCGAGCGCGGCCGCGAGCTGCGCGGGATCGAGGTGATCGGACATGGGTCGGCCAGCCTTCAGAGGTCGAAGCGGGATGCGGCCAGGGCCGGCGGCACCGGCGCCGACGGCGAGCGCACGATGTCGGTGACGAGATCGGCCGTGAGCGGCGCCAGCAAGGCGCCGTTGCGGTAGTGCCCGGTCGCGAAGACGAGGCTCGGCAACCGCCTGGATGCCCCGATGATCGGGTAGCCATCGGGCGATCCCGGGCGCAGGCCGACGCGCACCTCGGTGAAGCTCGCCTCGTGGAGGGCGGGCACGAGGCCCTGCGCGGCGGTGCACAGCTGCATCACGCCGGCGACGGTCGCGCGCGCGTCGAAGCCGACCTTCTCGGCCGTCGCGCCGACCAGCAGTTCGTCGGCCCATGGCACGAGGTAGACGCCGTTGCCCCACGTGACGCGCCGGAGCCCGCCGCTGGCCATCTGCAGCCGCAGCAGTTGGCCGCGCACCGGGTGCGTCGGGATCATCGGGTGCCCCTCCACCGGCAGCTGCATCGCCCACGCGCCAGCGGTGACGATCACGTGCGGCGCGATGAACGTGTGGGCGTGCGTCTGGACGCTGAGGCGCCGGTCCTCCGGCGCCAGCCGCTCGACGCGCTCCGACGACAGGAACCGCGCGCCCTGGTGCAGGGCCGCATGTCGCAGCGCCTCGACGAGATCACGGATGCGGACCGCGCCGTGCGACTCGATGAGCAGCCCCGCGCTCTGGGGACGGATCAGCGGCTCGAGCTCGCGGATCTCCGCCTCGGTGCCGGCCAGGTGGCAGGGCACCCCCTGCGCGTGCAGCGTGCTGGCGAGCGTGCGGAGTTCCTCGGCGCCCTCCTCCGTGTCGGCCACCTGGAGCGTGCCGTTGCGGACGTAGGGCACGTCCATGCCCGAGTCGCTGCGGACGCGCTGCACGAACGCCTCGTAGCGGCCGAGGCTGTCGGCGCCGATCTGCGCAAGGACGGGATCGTGGGCGCCCTCGATGTGCGGACACAGCATGCCACCCGACGCTTGCGAGGCTCCGGATCCGGGCGCAGCCGCGTCGAGCACCAGCACCGACGCGCCGGTGCGGGAGAGCGCATGGGCGATCGCGCAGCCGATCAGCCCCGCGCCAACGACGATCACATCCGGGTGCGACGACACGGGGATCAGTGTACTGCCGGCTCGGGGCAACACTTGGAGGCTCAGGGCTCAGGGCCCGAGGCCCGAGGCCCACCCCAAGGCCCACGGCCCAAGGCCCAAGGCCCAAGGCCCAAGCCCCAGCCCACGGCCCAGCGAGCATTCGGAAGGCGGTGGCCTACTTCCGGAGATCGCGGAACTGGGCCTGCGCGCGGGAATCGGCCTGCAGCGTGCCACCAACCGGCGCGCGGTCGACCAGCCACTGGTAGCTGCCGGTCAGCGTGCCGAGCACGACGTCGAGCGTGGCGCGCAGGGTGGCGACCTCGATCCGGGTGGTCGGCGAGGTGGCCGGCGTGTCGAGGCGCCCGGCCAGCGAGAGCTGATCGTCGGCGAGCACCGAACCCGTGAGCGGAACGGTCGCCGACGGCTCGGCGGAGTCCACCAGCGTGCCGGTCAGCTGATCGCCCACCTGGGTGACGCGCAGGGTCACCGTGCCGGTGGTCGGCGCCCCTGGGGCGCAGAACGCCGCCGTCGACGCGGGACTGCACGTGATCTGCGGACGCGCGAGGCCGCCCGTCCACGTGCCCTGGTAGTCGGGCACGACGCGTAAGGCGAGGCTTCCTGACGCCGTGCCGCTGGTGACCGTCACCGTCACCCGCCCGGCGCGCGTCGCCGTGGCCACCCCGGTCGCGCCCACCGTGAGCACGCTGGCGTCGCTGGTCGTCCAGGCCCCACCGGTCACCGGGGCGCCGGCCGGGCCGGTGACCGTGAGCGGCAACGTCTCGCCGGCGCGAAGGACGGTGCGCGCCGCCGTCACCTGCAGGGCGCCGGTCGGCGCGGTCGGCGTGGTCGAGTTGTTGTCGCAGCCGGCGAACAGGAAGGCCAGCCCCGCGAGCGCGGTGGCCACCAGGCGAGACGTCACGCGGCGACTGTAGCAAGATGAACGCTGGTTCGGAAGCCGGGTGCCTGTCGCCTGCGGCCGCCCGGGCCGACCCGGGCCTGCCGCGTGCGCATCCTCTCCCCTGCTGTCCCCCGTGCCGTCATCGACGACGAGATCGGCGCGGCGCGCTACCCGGGCCACTCGCCGGCGCGCTGGGCGTTGCCGCTGGTGGCCGCGCTCGATGACGAGGCTCGCGGCTGGCAGCGGGTAGCGCTCGCACCCGACGAGTTCGCCGCCCTCTGGCTGCCGCCACATGCCGGCGAGCCCTGTCACGGCGACACCATGGCGCTGGGCACGACCACCGATGGCGGCACCCTGGCCACGCTGGGCGACTGGCTCGACGCGCACGCCGATGCCTATGCGGCAGCCAACCCGAGTTGCTGGGGGCGCATCGAGGCGGCGCGGCAGGAGCCGCCCTCCTGCCTGGTCGTCGCCGGCTGGTCGGTGGGTGATCGCGTCAAGCCGGACCACGCCGCGCTGGTGGTCGTCGACGGGCTGCACCGCGCCCTCGGCGCGTGGCGACGCGGCGACAGGACCTGCGAGGCGTACCTGCCGAGGTAGCCCTACCGCTTCGGCGGCACCACGTTCTTCCCGTCCTCGCGGCGCGTGATCCAGGTAGCAGGAGGCTTCTCGCGACGCATCGACGGCTGGTCCGGCGCCTCGCCCTCGCGCCTGCGCTCCTCGGTCACCACGACCGTGGGGGCGTAGACGAAGGTCGGGGCGTAGATGGGGGCATACGTGGGGGCGTAGACGTCCTGCCGCACGACGGGCTGGGATGAAGCGGTCCCCGGCTTCCGGCTGGCGCGCACGAGCGCCGCGATCAGCCGCTCACTGAAACCGGCACTCTTGAGGTCGTGGATGTCGGCAAAGCTGAGCTCGAGGGGGCCCGCCTCGGCATCGACCACCGCGATGAGCAGGTCGTCACCCATGCCGGTGCGATGCAGCTCGTAGACGTCGCGAAGGGTGAGGTCGCCGGCCGTCGCCGGCGCGACTCCAAGACTCAGCAGCAAGGACAAGGCAGTGAGGACGCGGCGCATGCTGCGGGGACAAGCAAGAAGCGTCGCTGGGCGTCATGTCCCTTCATGGGCGCACTTCTGTCCTGCCAAGGCGTCAGTTCCGCGGGCACGGGGTTTGCCCTCTAGCGGGACGCGCCGGGTCCACCGGCGGGAGCCCAGAACATGGAACAGCGCGCCCTCATCGCCTCTCTCGTCCTTGGTTGCGTTACCGCGGCAGGAGCCGGCGGGTACCTGGCCGTCAGGCAGGTGGCGCCAGCGCCAACCGCATCCCCGGCCGTCGACACCGCGCCCGCTGCCGACCCGACGGAGGGCACCATCGCCGATCTGGGCACCTCGGACGCGCCCGTCGACGCCAGGACCAACCCGCTGCCGGACCCGGCACCCGCTCCCACCGGGGACGTGAAGGCCGCCTCCCGGCCCATGGACGTGCCCGCACCCTCGCGACCCGTCACCCGGCCGACGACGGCCGCGCGCCCGGCGACCACCGCGCCGACGCCGCGCCCATCGTCAACGCCCACCCCGGCCCCGGCCACCACGCCGGCGCCGCGCGATGAGCCGACCCGCAGCACGTGGCCCGCGCCTCCCGCCGACACGCAGGCATCGGCGCCGACGCAGGCGCCCGCGTCGCGCTGGCCCAACGAGGCCCCGGCAGGCGCGAGCAGCCCGGCCAGCCCGCGCGATCGCGACGCCACGACCGCCGACGCCGGCTTCCCGTCGCGCCAGCCGACCCCTGAGCCTGTCGATTCGCCAGCGCCCACGCGCCGCCTCGAGGACGTGACGATTCCCCGCGACGCCGTCATCGGCGTGCAGCTCGAGACCGGCGCGAGCTCCGAGCGCTCGAAGGTGGAGGATCCCGTCCGCGCCCGTGTCACGCGCGACGTGCTGGCCAACGGCACGGTGGTGGTGCCGGCCGGCTCCAAGCTGCTCGGCAGCGTCACGCTCGTCGAGGAGGGCGGCCGCATCAAGGAGCGCGCGCGCCTGGGCGTGAAGTTCCACACGCTCGTGCTCGCTGACGGCACCGAAGTCCGCCTCCCCACCGAGGTCATCTACCGCGAGGGCGAGGAAGTGGCCGGGCGCGCCGCGGCCAAGATCGGCGGCGCGGCCATCGGCGGCGCGATCCTCGGCGCCATCATGGGCGGCGGCAAGGGCGCCGTGATCGGCGCGGCGACCGGCGCCGGCAGCGGCACCGGCTGGGCGATGGCGGGCGACCGCAAGCCCGCCGAACTGCGCGCCGGCCAGTCGGTCACGGTCCGCGTGTCCGACAGCGTGACGACGCCGATGGTGCGGTGAGCGCCGGATATACTGCCGGCATGGATGGAGTCGTCAACTTCTCGCGCGTGGACGCCACCGTCGCCTGCGGTGGCGACACGCCGCAGGCGGTGTTCCCCGCCCTCAAGGCCGAGGGCTTCACCTCGGTGGTGAACCTCCGGCTCGGCCACGAGCCGGGCGTGGCCGAGGAGGCCGCGGTCGTCGAGGCGGTCGGCCTCCGGTATCACCACATCCCGATGACGCCGACGGCGCCCGAGGCCGAGGCCGCCGACCGGTTCCTCGAGGTCATCGCCGACTCGTCGAACCAGCCGGTGTACATCCATTGCGCCTCCGCCAACCGGGTGGGCGCCGTGTGGGCGATCAAGCGCGTCGTGCAGGACGGCTGGGACCGCGAGCGCGCCATCGCCGAGGCCCAGGCGATCGGCATGAAGAGCCCGGTGATGCTCGATTTCGTGACGCGGTACCTCGACGCATACAGGTAGGGCGCGGTGTCTCACCGCGCCGTTAGTACGCCGGGCACGCGCTAAGATCGCGCGTGTCCTTTCCCGACATCCCCCGCACCGTCGGTCCGCTCGGCGACATGCCGGCCGAGGAGTTCCGCGCCGCCGGTCACGCCCTCGTCGACTGGATCGCCGAGTACCTCGCGACCGCCGAGCGCTACCCCGTGATGTCGCAGGTGGAACCGGGGGCCCTCGCGCGCGCCCTCCCCGCCAGCGCGCCTCTCCACGGCGAGCCGATCGGCGTCGTCCTCGACGACGTGGAGCGGCAGATCGTGCCGGCGCTCACGCACTGGAACAGCCCGACGTTCTTCGGCTACTTCTCGATCTGCGCGAGCGGTCCGGGCATCCTCGCCGACTTCCTGTCGTCGGCGCTCAATCAACAGGCGATGCTGTGGCGCACGTCGCCGGCGGCCACCGAGCTCGAGGCGGTGTCGCTGTCATGGTTGCGGCAGTTGATGGGCCTGCCCGCCACGTTCGAGGGCGTCATCTACGACACCGCGTCGATCTCCACGCTGCATGCGCTGGCGGCCGCACGGGAGCGCGCGCTCCCCGGGGTGCGGCGCACCGGGCTCGAAGGGCGGGAGGACGCGCACGGCCTGCGCGTGTACTGCTCCGACCAGGCGCATTCGTCGGTGGACAAGGCGGTGATTCTGCTCGGCCTCGGGCACGACGCCGTGGTCCGGATCCCCAGCGACGAGGCGTTCCGGATGCGCCCGGAAGCGCTTGCCGCTCGCGTCGCCGCCGACCGCGCTGCCGGACTCCACCCGCTCGCCGTGGTGGCGACCACCGGCACCACCTCGACGACGAGCGTCGATCCAGTGGCGGCGATCGCCGACGTGTGCCAGCGCGAGGGCCTGTGGCTGCACGTCGATGCGGCGTACGGGGGCGCCGCGGCGCTGCTGCCGGAGATGGCCTGGGTGCTCGAGGGCGCCGACCGGGCCGACTCGCTCGTCGTCAACCCGCACAAGTGGATGCTCACGCCGTTCGACCTCAGCGTGCTGTTCTGCCGCCACATGGACCTGCTGCGCGAGGCGTTCTCGCTGGTGCCGGAGTACCTGAGGACGAGCGAGGCGCCCGAGGTCCGCAACCTGATGGACACGGGCGTGCAGCTCGGGCGTCGATTCCGATCGCTGAAGCTGTGGTTCGTCCTGCGGTACTTCGGCGCCGACGGCATGCGCACGCGCATCGCCGAGCACGTCCGGCTGGCCTCGTTGCTCGCCGGTTGGGTGGACGCCGACCCTGCCTTCGAGCGCGTCGCACCGACGCCGATGAGCGTGGTCTGTTTCCGTGCCCGTCCGGAATCACTACAGAACGATCCGGCTGCGCTCGATACGTTGAACGAGCGGCTGCTGCTCGAGCTGAACGCGGGCGGCCGGATCTTCCTCTCGCACACGAAACTGCGCGACGCGTTCGTCCTGCGCTTCGCCATCGGGCACGCGCGCACCACGGAATCGCACGTGGCCGACGCGTGGGCGCTGATCAGGACGACCGCGGCAAGCCTCATCTGAACGTCGTCCCGGTGCCCGCTGAACCGGAACCCCGGCCCAGGCCCCGTCGCCCGGTGCCCGTCGCCCGGTGCCCGGTACCCGGTACCCGGTGCCCGAGACTTTCGGCATCCCCTTTGCTAGGAGTACTGCGTGAGCGTTCGTCGCTGGCTATGTTCGTCGGTCGTCGTGTGTGCCCTGGTGGCCATGCCCGCAGCGGCGTCGGCCGACATCCTGTTGACCCCGTTTGCGGGCGTCAGCTTCCTCGAGCAGGAGAAGAAGCCACTGACCTACGGCGTCGGCCTGTCGCTCGGCGGCCTCATCGGCATCGAGGGCGAGATCGCGCGGGTCAGCCTGGCCGAGCAGGGCATCGTCGGCACGTCGGTGAGCCTCGAGACGAACCTCACGACGTACATGGGCAACCTCGTCCTGCGGCTGCCCGTCGGGTCGGTGCAGCCCTACGCCACCGGGGGACTGGGGCTGATCAAGGTGTCGGGCGACGTCGACGCCGCCTACCTGGGCAACGTGCTCAGCGTGAGCGGCAGCGAGCTCGGCATGAACTTCGGCGGTGGGTTGTACGTGTTCCTCGGCGACAACCTCGGCATCCGCGGCGACGTGCGCTACTTCCGCACGATCGGCGAGGTGACGCTCGAGGACATCACCGACTTCGGCGGGTTCGACGACCTGCCGGTGCCGCAGTTCGACTTCTGGCGAGCCACCGCTGGCGTCACGCTGAAGTTCTGAAGGCCTGCAATTTCAGAATTTCAGACGTTCGGAATTTCACACCGGTTCGTGGGCGTCGACCTTGAGGTCGACGCATGACCACTCCACGCGCACTGGAGGTGCGCTTTCATATGAAGAAGCTGTTGCTGTCCTCGCTCGCCCTCACCCTGCTCGCCGCCGCGCCCGTCGCGGCGCAGACGCGCGGTATCGTCACGCCCTTCGTCGGCGTCACCACCGATACCCCGACCGACGAGAACCGCACCGTGTACGGCGGATCGATTGGCGTGCTCGGCCCGATCTTCGGCTTCGAGGCCGACTTCGGCTACACGCCGAACTTCTTCGAGTTCGAGGACGACTTCGGCGAGCTCGACTCCGAGGGCAGCGTCACGACGGCGATGGGCAACCTGCTGGTCGCCACGCCGGGGCGCTTCCGCGTGTACGGCACGGTGGGCGCCGGCCTGATGCGGTCGAACCTCAAGCTGCTCGACTTCTTCGACGACCTGTCGAGCAACGACTTCGGGATCAACTACGGCGGCGGCCTGATGGTGTTCGTGACCGACAACGTCGGCATCCGCGGCGACATCCGCCAGTTCCGCAGCCTGCAGAACGACGACCTCGGCGACGACTTCCCGGAGCCGGGCGACTTCGACCTCGGCGACTTCAAGTTCTGGCGCGCGACGGCCGGCGTCAGCTTCAGGTTCTGACGCGTGCACCGGCAATTTGAATTTGAAATTTGAAATTGCCGGGTCAAGATGACGGCGTGCACCTGCCGCGCCGCATCACCGACATCCAGCCGCCCGTCATCCCGATCCTCGGCGAGTGGATCCGGTCCAATCCCGGAACCATCTCGCTGGGGCAGGGCATCACCTCGTACGGGCCGCCGCCTGAAGCCATGCAGGCGGTGCAGTCGTTCGGCTCGACGCTGGCCGAGCACCGGTACGGGCCCGTGGAGGGGCAGCCCGAGCTGCTCGCGATCCTCCGCGACAAGCTGACGCGCGAGAACGGCCTCGACCTGACCGGCCGTCGCGTGATCGTCACCTCGGGCGGCAACATGGCGTTCCTGAACGCCGTCCTGGCGGTGACCGACCCCGGCGACGAGGTCATCCTGCCGGTGCCGTTCTACTTCAATCACGAGATGGCGCTGACGATGATCGGGTGCCGGGCCGTCGGCGTGCCGACCGACGCGCGCTACCAGCTCGATCTCCCGGCGCTGCGCCGGGCGATCACGCCGCGCACCCGGGCGATCGTCACGATCTCGCCCAACAACCCCACCGGTGCGGTGTACCCGGAGGCCGACCTGCGTGCCGTCAACGTGATGTGCGCCGAGCACGGCCTCGTGCACGTCACCGACGAGGTGTACGAGTACTTCACGTACGGCCAGGCGCAGCACTACTCGCCCGGGAGCGATCCGGCAAGCCGGCCGCACACGATCTCGATGTTCTCGCTGTCGAAGGCATACGGGTTCGCGAGCTGGCGCATCGGCTACATGGTGGTGCCCGACGAGCTGTTCGACGCGGTCAACAAGATCCAGGACACCAACCTGATCTGTCCGCCGCTGGTATGCCAGGCCGCGGCGGCGGGCGCGCTGCGGGTCGGTCGCCCGTACACCGAACCGCACGTCGCCGCGCTCGACGTGGTGCGCCGCGAGGTGCACGAGACGCTGCGCGGGCTCGGTGATCTGGTGGAGGCCCCCGGCACCGACGGCGCGTTCTACGTGCTGCTGCGGGTGAAGACCGACCTCGATGCGTTCACGCTCACCCGTCGCCTGATCGAGCGGCACAAGGTGGCCGTGGTGCCCGGCAGCGCATTCGGGGTCACCGACAGGTGCGCGCTGCGCATCTCGTTCGGCGCGCTGGACCGCGAGTCGGTGGCCGCCGGGATGGCGAGGTTGGTGGAGGGCCTGCGCGCGGAGGCGTAGGACGAGTCTCAGGGCTCAGGGCTCAGGGCTCAGAAGGCATTCTGATGCTGCAGCTGCGCTGAATGCTCTCTGAGCCTCGAGCCTGCAGCCTTGAGCCTGCGTCATGCCGCGTCCGCCGTGCGGCCCGAGTAGACATCCCAGGCGCGGATGACGGCGCGGAGCGTGCGGGCGCGGGCCTCGAGCGAGGCGACGTCGGCAGACTGGTGGCGGTCGGGGTGCGACTCGCGGACCAGCCGGCGGTAGGCGCTGCGGATCTCCTCGTCGCTGGCGCCGTCCGTGAGGTTGGCGCCGAGGCGGTTCAGCAGGGAGATGCCGAGCCGCTCGCGGGCGGTGCGGGGGCGGACCGCGGACAGGTTCGCGCTCGAGCCACCACGCGCCGGTCGCGACGCGGTTTCCTCCCCGCGCGGCTGCCCGGCCGGCGCTGCAGTCGCCATGTGCGGATAGCGCGCCGAGAGGACCTGCGCCGACACGACGCGCAGCGGCTCGAGGCGATGCACCCAGGTCGGGCTCACGATCGACGGCTCCCGCCCGCCGAGCACCACCGGAGGCGGCACGTCAGCAAGCTTGTTGAGCAGCACGTCCGCAAACCCGAGCCGGGCACCCATGGAGAGGGGATCGGCCGAAGGACACGGCGCTTGAACGGGGGGCGTACGGCTTACGGCTCAGGGTTTAGGGCTCAGGGCTCAGAAAGCATGCTGATCAAGCAAGTCGTCGGACGTAGCCGTCGGCCTCGGCCGACGGGGGCGTCAGGGCTGGGGAGCAGGCTCGAAGCGGAAGATCCCTACCTCCAGCTCCCGGGTCGCGCCTGGCGGGAGATCCCCCAGCTCGATCGGGCCGAAGGCGACGCGCTTCAGTGCCGTCACCTCGTGGCCCGTGGCGGCGAACATGCGGCGAATCTCGCGGTTCCTGCCCTCGTCGAGCACCACGGTGAGGTGTGTCTCCCGGCGTGATCGCTTGCGCACGGCGACCTCACGCGGCCGCAGGGTCTCGCCCTGATCAACCACGCCCTCGGCAAGCAGGCGCGCGACCGTCGCGTCGGCCAACTCGCCACGCACCGTCACCAGGTAGGTCCGGAGCACGCCGGTCGCCGGGTCGGTGAGCCACGCCGCCAGGCGCGTGTCGTTGGTGAACAGGAGCAGCCCGCTGGTGGCCAGGTCGAGGCGCCCCACCGCCTGCACGCCGGCCGCCACGGCATCGGCCGGCAGCAGGTCGTACACGGTCGGTCGTCCCTGCGGGTCGACCCGCGTCGTCACGTACCCGCGGGGCTTGTGCAGCGCGATGACGCGCGTCGCCTGCCGGCGCGCCGGCGCCTCGTCGACCCGCAGGTCGTCGCGCTCGGGCGACACGAGACGACCGGGCTCGCGCACCACCTCGCCGCCCACCCGCACGCGCCCCTCGAGCACCGCCGCGATAGCCTGGCGGCGCGAGAGCACGCCCAGCTTGGAGAGCGCGCGCGCCAGCGGCACGCGGCCCTGCGCTCGGGCATCCCCACGTGTCGCCGCCGGCCTCGGCCGGTGAGTGCGTGACGTCGCGTTAGACTGCCGCATGCGTTTCGCCATTGTCGCTCCGGCCGTCGTGCTGGTCGCGAGCACCGCGGTCGCCCAGCCCATCGCCCCCAGTATCCCGTCGGCCTCCCGTGTCGCCCCGAGGCCGGCCCCGAGCGAGGGCGAAGCGGTCCCGTCGAAGGCGCAGTTGCAGTGGCAGCGGATGGAGATGAACGCCTTCGTGCACTTCGGGCCCAACGCCTTCACCGGCGCCGAGTGGGGGTCGGGGCGCGAGCAGCCCACCATCTTCAACCCGAAGGAACTCGACGCGCGCCAGTGGGTGAAGGCCTTCAAGGCCGCCGGCATGAAGGGCGTGATCGTCACCGCCAAGCACCACGACGGCTTCTGCCTGTGGCCGACGAAGGAATCCACGCACACGGTGGCGGCCAGCCCGTGGCGCGGCGGCAAGGGCGACCTGCTGCGCGAGCTGTCGGATGCGGCGCGCGCCGAGGGCCTGAAGTTCGGCGTGTACCTCTCGCCGTGGGACCGCAACCACCCGACCTACGGCACGCCCGAGTACAACGACGTGTTCGTGCGCATGCTCGAGGACGTGCTCGCCAACTACGGCGAGATCTTCGAGGTGTGGTTCGACGGCGCCAACGGCGAGGGCCCCAACGGCAAGCGCCAGGTGTACGACTGGCCGCGCTTCCACGAGGTGGTGCGCCGCCTGCAGCCCAACGCGGTGATCTTCAGCGACGCCGGGCCGGGCATCCGCTGGATCGGCAACGAGCGCGGCGAGGCGCCGCTCACCAACTGGGCGATGCTCGATCGCGACCGCTACGAGCCGGGCACCGGCCTGAGCATGGACCTGCCCGAGGGCTCCGAGCTCGGCAAGTTCTACGTGCCGGGAGAGTGCGACGTGAGCATCCGTCCGGGCTGGTTCTGGCGCGCCGCCGAGAACGGGCGCGTCAAGTCGCCGCGCACGCTGCTGCGCCTCTACGAGTCGTCGGTGGGCCGCAACTGCACCCTGCTGCTCAACGTGCCGCCCGACGACCGCGGCCTCGTGCACGAGAACGACGTCAAGGCGCTCGCCGGCATGCGCGCGCTGGTGGACGCGGTCTACGGGACCTCGCTCGTGCCGGCCGGCGCGAAGGGCACGGCCACCTCGTCGCGCGCCTCGCACGGACCGGCCGCCGTGCTCGACGCCGACCTCGACAGCTACTGGGCGCCGAGCGTGAAGCAGGCCAGCCTGACCATCGACCTCGGCGCGCCGGTCACCTTCGACCGCGTGCGCCTGCAGGAGTACGTCGCCGCCGGCCAGCGCATCTCGCTGTTCGAGATCGAGGCCAACGTCGGCGGCGCCTGGCAGCGCATCGCCACCGGCACCACCATCGGCCACACCCGCATCGTCGCCACCAACGTCACGACGGCGTCGCAGGTGCGGGTGAGAATCCACGACGCGCGCGGCCTGCCGATGCTTGCGTCGGTGTCGATCCACGACTCCTCGCGCGCCAACGGCGTGGCCCCGGCCGACGCGCCGGCGCATTGAGCGCTGACCACCGCGGGCGTCGCCCGATTCCCGATTCCCGATTCCCGACTCCCGACTCCCCATTCCCGATTCCCGATTCCCGACTCCCGACTCCCGACTCCCCATTCCCGACTCCCCATTCCCGATTCCCGTCCCCGATGAACCGACGCCAACTGCTCCAGTCGCTCGCCGTGGCCCCAGCAGCCGCCGCGCTCGCCCGTCCCTCCTTCGCCCAGGCGCCCGCCGGCTCCGCGGCCGACCACGTCATCGCGATCTCGCTCGACGGCGTGCGCACGCAGGAGATGTTCGGCGGGCTCGACAAGGACATCCTGCAGGCCGTGCTCGGGCCGAAGAAGAAGGCCGAGGAGCACCCGCTCTACAAGGCCTACTGGCGCGACACGCGCGAGGCGCGCCGCGAGGCGGTGATGCCGTTCCTGTGGGGCACGTTCCTGAAGGACCACGCGTCGATCGTCGGCGACCGCTGGGCCGGCAGCGTGATGACGCTCGGCAACACGATGCGCTTCAGCTACCCGGGCTACGCCGAGCTGATGACCGGCGTGCCGCACGACGATGTGATCGACAGCAACGACGGCAGGTACTACCCGTTCGAGACGGTGCTGCAGTTCCTGCGCCGCGAGTTCGCGCTGCCGCAGGAAGGCGTCGCCTGCTTCGGGTCGTGGGACGTCTTCAAGTACATCCCGAACTCGAAGGCCGGCGACGTGTTCACCAATGCCGGCTACGAGGACTACCCGTCCACCGACCCGCGCATCGCGGCGCTCAACGCCGCGCAGCACATGACCGTGCCGGCGTGGGACACCGCCCGCTACGACCACTACACCTGGCAGTTCGCGCTTCATCACCTGCAGCAGCACAAGCCGAAAGCGATGTGGATCGGCCTGGACGAGACCGACGACTGGTCGCACAACAAGTCGTACGTGCGCGTGATCGAGTACCTGCACCGGTTCGACGGCTGGCTGAAGGACCTGTGGACCCTGCTGCAGGCCACGCCCGGGTTCGCGGGGCGGACGGCGCTGATGATCGTGACCGACCACGGGCGCGGCAACGGCGCGGCCGACTGGAGCAGCCACGGCAAGGACACCGAGGGCGCCCAGTACGTGTGGGCGATCGTGTCGGCGCCGCACTGGCCGGCGCGCGGGCTGTGGAAGGCCGGGCACGCACCGGCGTCGCAGAGCCAGGTGGCGGCCACCCTCGCCTCGCTGGTGGGCAAGGACTGGAAGGCGGCGTCGCCGAAGGCCGGCGCGCCGCTCGCGCCGCCGAAGTGATCGGATTCTCCGAGGTCCGCGCCGGGCAGCAGTGCCTGCTTCGCGCCTACAAGGTAGGGCGCGATGTCCCCATCGCGCCGCTCTCCGCCCTCGACGGCCGGGTGGGGACACCCGGCCCTACCTCGATGCGGCCCGAATCCGACCCGCTTGCGGACGTACGTGCGCTCGCGCGGCCGTTGTTCGCGGGCGCGGAGTCGGCCCAGGGCGATGCGGCGCGCACCCGGGCGTTGATGGACGCGGGTTGCCCGCGCATCGTCGACGCGGTGGTCGAGGCCGACGGGCTGCGCGTGCGGGTGGACGTGCTCGAGCGCACCGCGCGCGGGCGCTGGATCGCGGTGCTGATCCGCAACGGCGTGCGCGTGTCGTGGAGCCTGGCCGACCGGGCGGCGTTCACGCTGCACGTGCTGCGCGCCGCCGGCCATCACGTGGCTGCGGTGCACGCGATGCTGCTCGACGAGACCTACGAGCGCCCCGACGCCGGCCCCGTGGACCCGCACCGCCTGTTCGTGCGCCGCAGCGTCTCGTTCGCGGCGGGTCGGCGTCGGCTCCTGCGGATCGCGGCATCGGTTGCCGCCACGCGCGCCGCGCTGGCCTCTCCCGACCGCCCCGCGATCGCGCCGGGCGCGCACTGTCGCGACAGCCGCGACGGCTGTCCGTTCCTCGACGACTGCACCGCGCACCTGCCGGCCGACTGGACCGGCTGGTTCCCGCGCAAGGACAAGCCGCCGATCCGCGAGTGGCTCGCGCAGGGCTTCGTGCGCATGGCCGCCGTGCCGGTCGAGGGGCGGCAGTTGCCGCGTGGCGCCGAGCACGCCAGGCTGGCGAGCCGCGCCGGCGGGCAGTACGTGGCGCCAACGCTCGCCGCGGCGCTCGCGCCGGCCGGTCCCCCGGCCTACTACCTCGACTTCGAGTGCGTGTCGCCGGCCGTGCCCCTCTACGCCGGCACGCGGCCGTACGCGGTGGTGCCCTTCCTGTGGTCCGTGCACCATGACGATGCGGCGGGGAACCTCACGCACGTGGACGACCTCGCCCCGCCCTCGACGGACCCGCCGCTGCGCCGCATGGCCGAGGGGCTCATCGCCGCCCTCGGCCCATCGTCGGGCGAGCCGATCGTCGTCTACAGCAGCTACGAGTGGGAGCGGCTGCGCGACCTGGCGCAGGCGCTGCCCGATCTCGCCGAGCCGTTGCAGGCGATCCAGGCGCGGCTGGTGGATCTGCTCGAGGTGGTGCGCGAGCACGTGTACGACCTGCGGTTCCGGGGCTCGTTCTCGATCAAGGCGGTGGCGCCGGCGCTGGCGCCCGAGGTGACCTACGACGGCCTCGGCATCCGCGACGGCCTGGCGGCGGCCCATGCCTACGAGGCGGTCCTGCGCGGGTTGGACCGGGTCCATCCCGGAGGTGTAGCCCCCGGCCCTGACCGACGGGCCCAGGTGCTCGCGGACCTGCGCGCCTACTGCGCCCGCGACACCCTCGCGATGGTCGCCCTCCACCGCGCGCTGCTCCGTCTGCGCCACGCGTAGGCGCCGCCCTCGGGCGACGCACCGCCCGCTCGGACGCCGTTGCTCGGGCACGGTGCCCCGGAAGGGTCGGGCGCGGTGCCCCGGAAGGGTCGGGCGCGGTGCCCCGGAAGGGTCGGGCGCGGCGTCCCCGAAGGGTAGGGCGCGGTGTCCCGGAGGGGTAGGGCGCGGTGTCCCACCGCGCCGTTGGTCCCCGTTCCCGCCACTGCCCGCTGCGCGGTTCCCGGTGCCCGGTGCCCACTGCCCGCGCGCGCATTCCGGTGCCCGGATCCCGGTGCCCGGTGCCCGCTTCCCCTATTGACGCCCCTGCGGCGCAGGCGCACAGTCAGGATGACCTCACAGGAGTCGACGTTGTGCTGCCCGACGATGTGCTGGATTGGTGGGAGTATCACGAAGGCCGGCGATGCGTGCTGGCGGCGTGGAAGCACCACCGGCAGCGCGCCGAGGGCGAGCGCACCTCGTTCGACGGCTACGACCAGCGCGAGCGGGTGCGCGGCCTGGCGCAGCTGCGGTGGCCGGGCGGGCAGGACACCTGGCAGGCCGGGCCGCTCGAGGCGACGATCGAGCAGCGCACGCAGCAGCTGATCGCGCAGGGCGTGCCGGCGATCTTCCGGGCGGGATTCACGGCGGGCGGGTCGTCGGTGAGCATCGACGTGCTCGAGCGGCGACCCGACGGCAGCTGGACGGCGGTACTGCTGGCGACGCGGCTGCACCTCGACGACTTCCTCATCGAGCAGGCGGCGCTGACGCTGCACGTGCTGCGGGCGGCCAGCGTCGCGGTGGCGGCGATCCACCTGCTGCACGTGGACGTGCACTACGCGCGGGTGCCCGGGCCGATCGATCCGTTCCTGTTCTTCGGTCGCCGGTCGCTGACGATCCGGGCGGCGCGGGCGCTGCCGCGGGTGGTGGCGCGGCTCGAGCAGCTGCAGCAACTGGTGGCGGAGCGGCGGGCGCCGGTGGTGCCCAAGGGGACGCACTGTGCGTGCTGCGCGTTCACGGCGCAGTGCGTGGACTCGCTGCCGGCCGACTGGACGGGGCACTTCCCGCACGAGCCGGGGCCGTCGGTGGACGAGTGGATTGCCAACGGCTGGGACCGGATGGGCGACGTGCCCGACGCGGAGGGGCTCGGGCCGAAGCGGCTGCGGGCGCGGCAGGCGGCGTTGCAGGGGCACATGGCGGTGGATCCGGGGTTGCCGGAGGCGTTGAAGGCGTTCGGGCCGCCGGCGTTCTACCTGGACTTCGAGAGCCTGGTATCGCTGATCCCGGTCTTCGAGGGGACGCGGCCGGCGCAGCACATCCCGTTCCTGTGGTCGCTGCACCACGTGGACACCGAGGGGCGGCTGACGCACATCGACGAGATCGTGCCGCCGGGCGAGGATCCGCGGCGTCGGTTTGCCGAGAGCCTTGTGGAGGCGGTGGGGTCGTACTGGGAGCCGATCATCGTCTACAGCGACTACGAGTCGTGGCGGCTGCAGGAGCTGGCGGAGCTGTTCCCGGATCTGGCGCCGGCGTTACAGCGGATCCGGGGGCGGCTGGTGGACCTGCTGGAGCTGGTGCGGGACCACGTGTACGACCTGAACTTCCTCGGCAACTACTCGCTGAAGGCGATCGGTCCGGTGCTGGCGCCGGGGCTGACGTACAAGGGGCTGAGCATCAAGGACGGGCTGACCGCCTCGCGTGCGTACGCGAGCCTGATCGACGCGCAGGTGGGCGAGGACGACGTGGCGATTGCGTTGCACGACCTGCGTCGGTACTGCGAGCGCGACACGCTGGCGCTGGTGGACGTACACCGCACGCTGATGAACCTCGCCAACGGCGTCACGACGACGCCGGAGGGCGCGGTCAGCTGGCCGAGCGTGCAGGGGTGACCAACAGCGACGCCGACATCGACAATCCCTCAAGCCGACGAGCTTGTGTGGAGGCTGATCGATGCGCTTGGGTGACCATGCGAATCTGCCCTCATCTCGTGCCGGATGGCAGCAGGACGGGGGCGGAGTCTTGGTCGGATCCGGGCCCTGCGGTCGAGGATTGTAGACGACTCGGGCCAGCGGGGCCGACACGAGAGGGGCCGGCAGTTCAGATGCCTTCCCTCTCATGAAGCGGCCGCGTGCAGCCAGAGCGGGCAGCGCGACGCGCTTGTAAGGCTGCCGGCAACGGACAGAAAGCTCGGGTTCCTGTCTGTGCAGCAGCTACCCGATGGGCTAGGATCGCCGGCACATCAGGAGGGGCGTATCAGCGACGCATCTGTCACTGCGCGGGAGGGACTGCAGCGCATCTGGGTCGACATCCTGATGGCGCTGCTCGGCCTCATTCAGGGCCTCATCTTCAACGATCTCGCAAACACGCTCTCGGACCACCTGCGTGTCTGGACGCCCTGGCGATGGCTCGTCGTCGCTCACCTGGCCCTGTGCTTCGCCATCCTGCTCAGGGTGATCCAGACCTACATCACTGCTGCGCTGTACTACCGGAAGCAACTGAATCTCTCCGAGATCGTCATCCTCTCGGTGATAGGCGTCCTGCAGCATCTCCTGGTGCAGAGCATTCGCAGCCCGTCTGTCGAGGCGGACGTGCTCGATGTGTCGTTCTTCTACAAGTCGCTGTTGCTCGTGGTGTTCCTTGGCTGCGTGGCCTACCTCCTCACGCTGCGGGGCCTGCTCGTAGCGTATCGAGCCCTACCCGTGCCGCAGTCGCCACCGGAGCTGAAACGCAGCGTCGTCCTGCAGGTCATCAATCTGACCGGCATGGCGTGCATAGGCGTGCTCGCACTCCTTGCCCTCTCAGGAACGGTGCCCCCGATCGTCTCGGCCTCGTTGTGCAGCGCGATCCTGGTGGCAAACACCGCGTACTCAAGCCGTCAGAGTTTCGTGCAGCACACGGTTGCTACGGCCACGGCACGAACCGACGTCCTGGCAGTAGCACGGTCCCTGAGCCGCGAGTTCGATTACGTCTTCGGACGTTTCCTGCCAGGTGACATCGAGCGCCGCGCCAGGATCATCGCGCTGGCCATCTGCTTCTTCGAGGACGGACACCTGCTCGGGCGCGCTCGGCTCGTGACCCTGACTGACGACGACGAGGCATTCGCGTTCGTGGCGCCCCCTGATCAGGGGCGGCTGACGGGCGCGCGGTCCGTGGCGGCATTCGCAATCGCCACGGCGTGCTGCGGCGTATCCAAGGTGCCCTCCACTCTGTGGCGCGCGTGGCGCAATCGCGCCCTCCTGTTCGCTGTGACTACGAGCGCGCCGGCGTGGAAGGTGCTGTACCTTGTCGTCCCGGACACGCGACGTCGGCAGGGCCTCGGCGTTGCGCTGCTGCGGCGCGTCGAGGCTCTTGCTGGACGGTCGGCGACTCCCCGGATCGGGGCTGCCGTGAGGACCAGGAACGTCGCGGCCCGCAAGATGTTCCTGAGCCGAGGCTACCGCAAAGTCTCGAAGCATCGCGAGGTGATTCCGGGCGAGGAGCATCGGGGCGGTCTTGCCGTGTACCAGATGGCCGTGCCGAGCCAGTCCACTCCTGCTGCCACACAAGGGAGCTTCGCCGCCGTGCCGAGCGCAGGGAGGCGTGGGTGGCTGGCAGCCGTCGCGCTTGGCGTGGCGGTTCTGCTGGCTGGCGTCGTCCTCTCTGCGAGAGCGTTCAGGGTGGCCTCTCGACAACCACCCGCATTGCCGACGGAGGGTCTGCTTCCAGCGCCGCCGCGCGCGGACCTCGCCGCAACGCTGGCCGCATCGATCCGGTTCCGCACCATCTCGCACGGCGCGGCCCCGGATGCGCTGACAGATCAGGCGCTGGTCGAGTTCGTCAGCTTCCTGACCAGGACCTATCCCGCCATGAGGTTCGAGAGGGTGGGACCACGGGCGCACCTTGTGACGATTCCCGGGCAGGACCACAGCCTCCCCGGGGCCTTGGTCTACGCACATCTCGATGTCGTGCCTGCGGATACCAAGGGCTGGAAGCAGGATCCCTTCGGCGGCGTCGTCAGCGACGGGTACGTACATGGCCGTGGGGCCCTCGATGACAAGTTCTCGGTCATCGCCATCCTTGCCGCCACGCAGGAGCTGCTCGGCGCAGGCTGGGCGCCGACGCGCCCGATGTACATCGCCCTCGGCCATGACGAGGAGCTCGATGGGACGGGCGCGCAGGCAGTCGCGGCGCACCTCCGGGAACGAGGCCTGCGGGTCGGTTCGGTGCTCGACGAAGGAAGTGCCGTGGTCGAAGGTGTCCTTCCGGGCCTCGACGGCCCAGTTGCCGCCGTAGCGATCGCGGAGAAGGGCTACCTCGACGTCACCTTGTGCGCCGTCGGCACACCGGGGCACTCGAGTTCTCCACCCGTGTCGACCGCCATAGGTGCGATCAGCACCGCAGTGCACCGCCTGGAGCAGAATCCCCCTCCGACGGCGCTGAATGCGCTGATGGCGCAGACCTTGACTTACGCCGCGGCCGAGATGTCGTACCCCTGGCGGCTCGTGGTCTCGAACTTGTGGCTGACGACGCCCCTGATCGAGGCCAGCATGCGCGGGGCGCCTCTCAGCCGGGCGCTGCTCGGGTCGAGCCAGTCAGCCACACTGGTGGCTGGGGGGACGAAGGCAAACGTCCTGCCAGAGCGTGCCTGTGCAACGCTGAACTACCGGCTGCTTCCCGGATCCTCCCCGGAAGACATGCTGCGCCGGGTGCGCTCGGTCGTGGGCGACTCCCGCGTGTCGGTCACGCACGGGCCCCCGGGGCCGGCTCCAACCGTGTCTGACCTGGACTCTCCAGCAGGCATCCGTCTGGGCCAGGTGATCCGGCGGCACTTCCCGCGGGCAGTGGTTGTGCCCGTCTTGAGCCCTGGCACCACCGACTCTCGCCACTTCGGACAGGTCGCCGATCAGATCTTTCGCTTCTCACCTCTGGAGCTGAGCGATGAGGAGCTCGCGTCCCTTCACGGTACGAACGAGCGCATCCGCGTACTAGCGCTCGAGAAGGCCTATGCCTTCTATCACTCCTACCTCCAGCACGCCTCGCGCAAGTAGCGCCCAGGCCCGACGCGTACGCGGTGGGGCGCACCTGGGCCGCCTCCCGCGGCAAGAACGGAGGCGAGTGCCAACGACTCGCGGGTTTGGCCAGGCAGTGTTCGGACCTGCTGGAGCTGGTGCGCGACCACGTGTACGACCCTGAACTTCCTGGGCAACTACTCGCTGAAGGCGATTGGCCCGGTGCTGGCGCCGGGGCTGACGTACAAGGGGCTGAGCATCAAGGACGGGCTGACGGCCTCGCGCGCGTACGCGAGCCTGATCGACGCGCAGGTGGGCGAGGACGACGTGGCGATTGCGTTGCACGACCTGCGCCAGTACTGCGAGCGCGACACGCTGGCGCTGGTGGACGTACACCGCACGCTGATGAACCTCGCCAACGGCGTGACGACGACGGAGGGCGCGGTCAGCTGGCCGAGCGTGCAGGGGTGAGGTCGTCGTCTTCCTCGTCGGCGACGGTGTCGTCGGCGAGGCCGAGCCGCTTCCGTTTCAGGTACAGGCCCTTGCGGGTGATGCCGAGGCGGCGCGCGCATTCGGACTGGTTCTGGCGCGACACGTCCATGGCGCGAAGGATGGCCGCGCGTTCGAGGTCGTCGTACAAGCCTTGCAGATCGCGGTCGAGGGCGAGCGTGACGGTGGAACCGTCGGATGGCCGTGGGGCGGGCGCCTCGACGAGGTTGCGGATCCCCGGCGCGAGGTGCTCGAGGTCGACGAGTTCGTCCGCGTCACTGAGTGCCACGATGCGCTTCAGCTCGTTGGTCAACTGGCGCACGTTCCCTGGCCAGTCGTAGGCAGACAGTCGCTCGAGGGCACGAGGCGTGAGCTGCGGAATGAGTTTGCCCGCCTGCTTGGCGTGCGTCGTCAGGAAATGGTTGACGAGCGTCGGGATCTCCTCGCGCCGCTCGCGCAGCGGCGGCACGGTGAGAGAGACGACATTGAGGCGGTAAAAGAGGTCCTCGCGGAAGCGCCCCTCGCGCACGAGGGACTCGAGGCGCGCGTTCGTCGCTGCGACGATTCGGACATCGACGCGCTGGGGTCGCTCTCCGAGCGGCTGGATCTCGCCGCTTTCCAGGAAGCGCAGCAGCTTCGGCTGCAGGTCGAGGCTCAACTCGCCGATCTCGTCGATGAAGAGCGTCCCGCCTTCCGCCTCGCGGATCATGCCCTTGGCGTCGTTGACCGCGCCGGTGAACGCGCCACGCTTGTAGCCGAACAAGTGTCCCTCGAGCATCTCACGAGGGACTGCGGCGACGTTGAGTGCGATGAATGGCTTCGCTGATCGCGGCGAGCACGCGTGCAGCTCAGTCGCTACAATTTCCTTACCTGTTCCGGTTTCGCCGGTGATCAGTACTGGGATGTCGCTCGCGGCCGCGCGCGTAATTGTCTTGAGGAGGCGCTTCATGCCAGAGGAGATGTAGAGGCCTGCCTTCCCCTCAGGAGCGATATCAAGATCCCACGAAAGGAGCTTCTGCTTCAGCTCAGACTGCGCGCGAACGCCGTCGACCGCCCTTCGAGTGATACTGAAGACATGGAAGAGCAACTCCTTCTTCTCCGCAAGTTCAGGAACCTCGGCTCCGAGGTAGATCGGGGACCGACCTACCGTTCCGACGTAGAGCGCTGAAGTCCCGACCTTGTCAGCGGGGCTGGGATCAGCCTGGAGAGTGGACCTGATGCCAAGTCGCTTGAGCATGCGGCGCAGCTCGATGCTCGCGAGATGAGGATGCGGTAGCAGACCGCATACAAACGCGAGATCCTCAGCGACTCTCAGGATCGGCCGGCGGTGGCGAGGCGCATGACTGTCACTGGACGACTTGAGCTCACCAGCCAATCTTGAGGTCTGTCGACGAAGAAAGCGCTCGCCCGACACGGCAAAAACACGATCCGCCCTTAAGAACTCGGCCCTAGCAACGAGTGCATCCTGTCGCAGGGCGGCCCTCACTGCACGAACTCTGGCAAGCAGACCCAGTGTTTCCGCGCTGGGATAATGAACGCGAGCAAGCACGTCAACCACATCGTGAGCAGTGGATTCGTCGTTGGGGTTCAGGCGGACCTTTGCCTCAGCTCGCAGCAGTACCAGCTTTGCCCATCCGAGTAGGTCGCCCCTGCTATCGGCCACGTCAATCGCATCCGACAGAACGCGACAGGACTGGTCCCATTCGCCGTGAAGCTGCGCAACTCTTGCTCTTACGGGCGCTGAGTCCACTAGTAGGAGCGTCGCTCGGTTCAAGACTGCGATTAGCTCCTCTATCTGCACTACGAGAAGGCGAGCCTCCGCCAGTTCCCCTCGCTCCGCCGCAATGTTTGCCAGTGTGTCAAGAAGTGCTCCTCTGGCCAATGAGAGCGGTGGCACCTCCTCGAGGGCGGCGACCGCCTCCCCCCGTGCGCGCGAGAAGCTTCCACGTCGAAACTCGAGGAATGCGAGATTCGCTTGAGCCGATGCCCTCAAGGCTCGCAGGCCGTTTGCCTCTGCAGTCTTGCGGGAAGCACGCGCCCAGTGAACGGCCTCTTGACTGCGCGCCAAGAGGTGCTCCGCACCTGATAACGCGAGCTCTGTGAATGCTTGAATTGCAGCATTAGGCTCTGGTCGAAGGAGCGCAAGTGCGGACTCGAGCTCACCTACAGCGAGGCTCGCTAAGTTGCGCTGAGCATGCGCCTGTCCCACTCGTGCATGCAGTGCCGCCAAGAGCTGTGCGTCGCCAGAACGTAGCACTGCCGCCTTGGCGCTTTGCAGCGCTTGCTGGCTCTCTGCAAGCCCGCGGTGGTTTGTAAGGAGTGTAAAACGCGACAACGAGGCCAGGGCCACCTGCTGGTGCTCGCCGGCGGCCTCACCCTCGACGAGAGCCTTATTTAAGACCTCTAGAGCCTCAGCTGTTCGCCCTGAAGCACCGAGCAATTCGCCTTCGACTCGTGCAGCAAACACTGCGGCAGCAGGAGTGAGCGCACAACCTTTGAGGCTCCCGAGAAGCGCCAGTGACTCTTGCAAAGCGCCCGCCTGGCGCCTGATGTCGGCCTCAAGCACTGCTCTTGTGGCCGGGGCGAGTCTTGCACCCCTGAGAGCATGCTCTGAGGCAATCAGGTCGCCGGATCGTACCGCCCGTCTAAGAGACGCAGGTAAATCAAGTGGCATTGGCTGGTTCTGCGCGGAGTTTAGCGCACATCCCAGCCCACGAGTAGTTAGTCACCCCACACGAGCGTGTCACCCCAGACCAACGTGTCACCCCACACGAGGGTGTCACCCCAGACCAACGTGTCGCCCCACACGAGCGTGTCACCCCAGACCAACGTGTCGCCCCACACGAGCGTGTCCCCACACGAGCGTGTCACCCCAGACCAACGTGTCGCCCCACACGAGCGTGTCACCATCGACCTTGGCAGTAAATGCAATGCCGCTGCGCGTCGCGGTTTCGCCGGCGATGGTGGTGGGTGGCAGATCCTGCAGCCGCCGACGCGCCGCCGCCACCGCCGCCGCCACGTCGATCTCGCCCGCACCCGCCGCCGCAACACCAGCCTCCGCGACCCGCTGCGACGTCACCTGCAGCACCACCTTCACCTGCGCCGGCGTCAGCTTCGGGTTCGCCTCCAGCACCAGCGCCGCCGCGCCGCTCACCATCGCCGCCGCCATGCTCGTCCCCGACAGCCGCACGTACGTCGCCGCGCCCTGCCCCACCACCACCGCGCCCGCCTTGCCCACCAGCGCGCTGCCCACGCTCCCCGCCGACACGATCCGACGCCCCGGCGCCGACACGTCAGGCTTCATGAACCCGTCGATCGCCGTGAGGCCGCGCGAGCTCCAGTCCGCAATCCGGTCGTCGCTGCGCTGCGGCGTCCCCTGCGTGTCCACCGCACCCACCGTGATCGCCGACGGCGCGTTGCCCGGCGACGTGATGCCGTCACGCACCCGCGTCCCGTCCGGCAGCGTCCCGAGGTTGCCCGCCGACGTCACGACGACGATGCCCGCCCGGCTCGCCGCCTCCACCGCCTGCACCAGCGGGTCGTCCACCCAGCTCTCGAGCACCGGCTTGCCCAGCGACAGGTTGATCACCCGGATCCCGTACGCCGCACGGTTGGCCACCGCCCACTCGATTGCCGCAATCACGTCGCTCGTCGTCCCGCGCCCCTGCGCGTCGAGCACCCGCAGGCTCACCAGGTGCGCGCCCGGCGCCACCCCCGCGAACCGCCCCTGCCCCGTCGTCACGTCGCCGGCCGCAATCCCCGCCACGTGGGTGCCGTGCCCGTAGGGGTCGGCGCCCCGACGGCCGCCCGCCACGAAATCGACGCTCGCCACCACCCGGCGCCGCAGCGCCTCGTGGCTGGCCGCGATGCCCGAGTCGATCACCGCGATGCCGATGCCCTTGCCGTTCACCCCCGGCAACCCGAGCACCCCCTGCCACGCCTGGTCGGCCCCGAGCGCCACCACCTCGGTCGCCATGTGTGCCGCCACCGGCGCGTCGTCGGCCACCACCGGCACCGCCGGGTCGGCCGCCAGCGCCGAGAGCGCCGCCGCGTCCTTCACCCGCACCACCGCGCCGGTCGCGAGCGTCTTCTCCACCACGAGCCCGTGCCGCGCCGCCAGGTCGCGGATCTGCTCCGCCGTGCCCGACACGATCACGCCCCGCGACTCGCCACGCCCGACCGCCTCGGCAAGGCCGCGCGAGAGGCGCGCCTTGTGCCCGTCGGCCGCCGCCGGCGCCGACAGCGCCAGCAGGACGAACGCGATCGAGACCCACACAACCGTGCGCAGCGGCGAACGGCGGACAGACGAGGGGCGGGCGGACAGCGAGAGGAACGGCATCTTGCGTGCTCCTGGGACTTGGGGAGAGCGCCGCGGCAGCATCGCCACGGACCGTCCGGACCACGCACGGTCCGGAGGCCACGATGAGCCGGGCACCCATTGCCAATACACGCAACGTGCCAGATCGCAAGAAGTGCAATAACGTTGGATGGGGCCCGTACCGAACAGGGGCTGCAGGCCCATCAGGTGCGTGCCGACACAGGATCAGGTGGCGCACGTACGGTTCCGTCCCGGCCCCGTGACCGCGCGCCGCCCCCGACCGCGCCGATCGCCGCGTCGCGATCGGCCAAGATCTTGGCCGGTGCGGCCAAGGAGTTGCCCTCGTCCATGAAGCGCCTCGCCGGTCTCCTCCTCGTCCTCCTCATCGTCTGCGCCGGCCTGTGGCTGCTGCGCGACGGCACCCGTGGGGGTGGGAGCACCGGGACCCCCACAGAGTTTGTGGCCACCCTGCGGGCCGAGCCGCGCAGCCTCGTCCGCCTCGCCGCCAACGACCGCGCCACCCTGGTCGCCAACCAGCTGCTCCACGACGTGCTCGTGCGCGTCAACCACGTGACGCAGTCGCTCGAGCCGGCGCTCGCCGCCTCGTGGGTCACCCTCGACGAGGGCCGCCGCTTCCGCGTCACCCTCCGCCCCGAGGCCCGCTTCTCCGACGGCACCCCGGTGACCGCCGACGACGTGGCGTTCTCGCTGGAGGTGGTCTTCGACCCGAAGCTCGGGAGCCCGCTGGCCGACACCTTCACCCTGCAGGGCCAGCCGCTCACCGCCCGCGTCGTCGACCCGCGCACCGTGGACCTCGCCTGGCCCGCCCCCTACGGCCCCGGAATGCGGCCGCTGCACGCGCTGCCGATCGTGCCCCGCGCCCGGTACGCCACCGCGCTGGCCAACGGCACCTTCGCCGACAAGTGGGCCCCCTCGGCCGACCCCGCCGGCATGGTCGGCGCCGGCCCGTTCGTGCTCGAGCGCCACGAGCCCGGCGTCGCGCTGCACCTGGCGCGCAACCCGCACTACTGGCGCACCGGCGACGATGGCGCGCCGCGCCCGCGGGTGGACCGGATCCGCCTCGACGTCGTGCCGTCGCAGGACGCCGAGATGCTGCGCCTGCGCAGCGGCCAGGCCGACGTGATCACCGCCGAACTGCGCCCCGACGACCTGCCCGAGGCCCGCGCCCTCGCCGCGCAGGGCCAGCTGCAGCTCTTCGACCTCGGCCCGTCGCTCGAGGCGGACATGCTGTGGTTCAACTTGCGGGGGCCGGGAATCGGGAATCGGGAATCGGGAATCGGGCAGGGCACGCCGAGCGCCGGGGAGGGCACGCCGGGCGCCGGGAGCCGCGCACAGGGCACCGGAACCCAGCCGGGGGGAGACGCGCCGCCTGAACGACGCGGGTGGTTGAAGAAGCGGGAACTGCGCGAGGCGATCTCGATGGCCGTCGATCGCACCGCCTTCATCAACGCGGTGTATCGCGGCGCCGGCGTGCAGGTGGCCAGCATGATCACGCCGGGCAACCACGCGTGGGCCGCCGCCGACATCGCGCCGCGCCCGTACTCGCCGACGATGGCCGGCGAGCTGCTCGATCGGATCGGCGTGCGCGACCGCAACGGCGACGGCGTGCGTGAGGACGTGTTCGACGAGCCGGCGCGGTTCACGCTGCTCGTGCAGCAGGGCCACACCATCCGCCAGCGCGCCGCCGCGGTGCTGCAGGAGGCACTGGCGAAGATCGGCCTGCAGGTGGAGATCGTCAGCCTCGACCCGAAGGGCCTGCAGCAGCGGATGCTGGAAGGCCGCTACGAGGCGATGTACCACGCGCTGCCCGGCACCGACACCGACCCTTCGGGGCTGATGGAGTTCTGGCTGTCGTCGGGGCGCATGCACCTGTGGAACCCGGGGCAACCCGCGGCGCAGACCAAGTGGGAGGACGAGCTCGACATCCTCGTGACGCGCCAGCTCGCCACCACCGACCAGGCCGAGCGCCAGCGCCTGATGGTGCAGGCCCAGAAGCTGCTCGACGCGGAGTTGCCGGTGGTCGTGTTCGCGGTGCCGCGGGTGACCATCGCCACCAGCGGCCGGCTGACGCACGTCGCGCCGGGGCTGCTCGCGCCGCAGGTGCTCTGGAACGCCGCCGAGATCGGCGTCCGCTGACCGCCATGCGACGCGCGCTCGCGGGCCGTCTCGCCTTCGCGATCGCGCTGGTGCTGGTGGCCTTCATCGGCGTGTACCTGCTGACGGGCCTGGCGCCCGGCGATCCGCTCGACGATGGGACGAGGTCGCCGGCGTCGGTCGCCGCGGAGCGCGTGCGGCTCGGCATGGACCGGCCGCTCGTCGCGCGGCTCACCCAGCGCGTCGCCCGGCTCGCCACGCTCGACCTCGGCACCTCGTTGCGCTACGGCCAGCCGGTGCTCCCCCTCCTGGTGGACCGCACCGCCCGGACGTTGCGCGCCGGCGCCGCCGCGCTGCTGCTGGCGCTCGCCCTCGGCATTCCGGCGGGCGTCGCGGCGAGCCGGTCGTCGTCGCGCCTCGTGCGCCGATCGATCGACGTCGCCTCGATCGTCCTCCTCTCGCTGCCGGCGCTGGTCATCGCGCTCGGGCTCGCCGTGGTCGCCAGCGGGCTGGGGCTGTCGTCGTACGCGGTGATGGTCACCGCGCTGGCGCTGCCGGCGTGGGCGGTGGTGGCCCGCGCGCAGGCGCGGGCGCTCGACGAGGTGGCCGGGGCGACGTGCCTGGCCGCGGCGCGGGCGCGCGGCGTGCCGGCCGCAGCGATCACGTGGCGCCACGCCTGGCCGCTGTCACTGCCGGCGGTGCTCGGGCTGCTCGGCGTGGTCGCGGGACAGGTGCTGAGCGGGGCCCTGGCGATCGAGCTGGTCACGGCGCGCAGTGGGCTCGGCCTGCTGACGTTCGAGGCGCTGACCTCGCGCGACATCGACCTGGCGGCAGGCTGCGCCGGGACGGCGGCGCTGATCGTCGGCGCGTGCACGCTGGCCGCCGACGCGGTGCTGGCGTGGGTGGATCCGCGGCAGACATAGGCGCGGGGGCAGGCTCAGGGGCGAGGCTCAGGGCTCAGGGCTCAGAAAGCACGATGAGGGCCTGCGGTTCACGGCCGACGGCTTACGGAAGGGCGGACTGTGACAGGGACGGGCGGGTCGCCAACGGCGCGGGTGTGGGGAGCCAGCCTCCTTGCGCTCGTGGTGTGCCTCGCGATCGCGTCGCCCTGGCTGGCGACGGGGGGTGTGGCGACGCAACATCCGGACTTCGCGCTGGCGGCGCCCTCGCTGTCGCGGCGCGCGCTGGTGGAACGGCTGCCGCCGACCTACCGCACCCTCGACGCCCCGCTGCCGCTCGCCTGGTTCTCGGGCTCGATCGTCCGCAGCGCCGATCCCGCCGAGCCGCTGCTGCCGCTCGGCAGCGACTCGCTCGGCCGCGACCAGTGGACGCGCCTGATCTTCGGCGCGCGGCTGTCGCTCGGCCTGACCGCGTGCGGGCTGGTCGGCGCGATCGCGATTGGCGGGCTGGTCGGCCTGGTCGCCGGGCAACGCGGCGGCTGGCTCGACACGGCGGCGATGCGCGTGGCCGACCTTTGCATCGCCTGGCCCGCGCTGTACGTGGTGCTGGTGCTGCGCGCCGCGCTGCCGCTGTCGCTGCCGTTCTCGACCCTCTTCGCCATGATGGCGCTCGTGCTCGCCCTGGCGGGCTGGCCCATCGTGGCCCGGGCGGTCCGGGCGGTGACCGCCAGCGAGCGGGCCCGCGAGTCGGTGCTGGCCGCCGAGGCGGCCGGTGCGAGCCGGGCCTGGATCGCCCGCCGGCACCTGCTCCCCGCCGTCGTCCCCGTCATCGTCACGCAAGCGCTCCTGCTCGGCCCGGCCTTCATCCTCGCCGAGGCGACGCTCTCCTTCGTGGGCCTCGGGTTCGCGGAGACACAACCCTCGTGGGGCATGATGCTGCGCGAGGCGACGCAGCCCTTCACGCTGCGCCATGCGCCGTGGCTGATGGCTCCTGCCGCCGCGATTGCCCTCGTGTCGCTGGCCGCCCACCTGCTGGCGTTGTCGACGCGGCGCGACTGACGAGCGTGATCGCGCCTTCGGCCCTGGGCCTTCGTCCTTCGGCCTTGGGCCTTCGACCTTCCCTGAGCCTTGAGCCCTGAGCCGTGCGCCCTGAGTCCTGAGCCTAGAATGTCGCCATGCTTCGCGGCGTCTACCCGCCCCTGCCCACGCCGTTCACCGACGACGACCTCGACGAGGGACTGCTCCGCGACACGGTCGCGGCGCTCATGCGCTCGCGGCTGGCAGGACTGCTCGTGCTCGGCACCAACGGCGAGTCCTTCCTGATCGAGCCCGCCGAAGCCGACCGCGTCGTCCGCGTCACCCGCGACGCGATGCCGGAGGGACGCCGCCTGCTCGCGGGCACGGGCTGTGACTCCACCCGCGCGACGCTCGAGGCCTGCCGGCGCGCCGCCGACAACGGCGCCGACTACGCGCTGGTGCGGCCGCCGACCAGCTACACGCGCTTCATGACGCAGGACGTGCTGACGGCGCACTACGAGCACATCGCCGACGAGAGCCCGATCCCGGTGCTGCTCTACAACCAGCCGCAGGTCTTCGGCGCGGAGCTCGCCGCCCCCACCGTGGCCCTGCTGGCGCGCCACGAGAACGTCGCGGGCCTCAAGGACTCGAGCGGCAACGTCGCGCACGTCAACGACGTGCTCGCACGCGTGCCCGACGGCTTCAGCGTGCTCACCGGCGTGGCCGGCATCATGTACGCCGCGCTCCTCTCGGGCACCAGCGGATCGATCGTGGCGCTCGCCAACGTCGTGCCCAACCTGTGCGTGGAGCTGTACGACTCGGTGATGAAGGGCGAGCTCCACAGGGCGCTGGCGCTGCAACGCGCCGTCGCGCCGCTGGCCAGGGCGGTGACCATCACCCACGGCGTGGCGGGCCTGAAGGCGGCGATGACCATCGCCGGCTACCCCTCGTCGACGCCACGGCTGCCGCTGCAGCCCGCGACGCCGAAGGTCGAAGAGGAACTGCTCGGCCTGCTCCGTCACCTCGAGGCCTTCACGGGCTGGACGCTCGTCGGCCGCGACGGGCAGCCGGACGGGCCCGCGGAGGCCCAGTGATGCACCGCCGCACCGTCCTCGCCGGCCTGATCGCCACCCTCGCCTGCGCCGCCCCCCTCGCCGCGCAGTCCCCGGGGCCGGCGGCTGAGAGTCGGGCGGCCGACTCCCGACTCCCGCCTCCCGCCTCCCGTGTCCTGAAAGTCCTCACCTTCAACATCCACCACGCCGAGGGCGAGGACGGCACGCTCGACGTCGCGCGCGTCGCGCAGGTGATCCGCGACGCCGGCGCCGACATCGTAGGTTTACAGGAAGTGGATCGCGGCGCGGAGCGCACGGGCCGGCGCGACCTGCTGAAGGAGATCGCCGATCTCGCGGGCCTGCGCTTCGCGTTCGGCAAGAACCTCGACCTGCAGGGCGGCGACTACGGCAACGCGCTGCTCACCCGCTTCCCCATCGTGTCGGAGGGCAACCGCGCGCTGCCGGTGATCGGCGGCGGCGAGCCGCGGGGCGTGCTGCAGGTGGTGCTCGACGTCGAGGGCACGCAGGTGCTGGTGCTGACGACGCACCTCGACCACCGGCGTCCGGACCCGCAGCGGGTGGCGAGCGCCGAGGCCATGCTGGAGATGCTGCAGGCCTGGGGCGACCGGCCCGCAATCGCGCTGGGCGACTTCAACGACGTGCCGGGAAGCGAGACGTATCGGATCCTCACGAGCGGGCAGCGGGCACCGGGCACCGGGCACGGGGAACCGGGCGCCGGGAACCGGGCACCGGGCACCGGGCACGGGGAGCCGGGCGCCGGGAACCGGGCACCGGGCACCGGACAACGGGCATCGGACAGCGGGCACCGGGAAGGCAGCGCCGGGCGTGGCGGTCTCGTCGATGTCTGGGCCGCGGTGGGCAAGGGCGACGGGTTCACGATTCCCGTCGAGGCGCCCAGCAAGCGGATCGACTGGATCCTGGTGCGCGGATTCGAACCGGTCGCGGCGGAGGTGCCGAGGACCGAGGCCTCGGATCACCTCCCGGTCGCCGCAACGCTGCGGTTCCGCTGACCGCCGAGCGCCCTACCTGGTGGTCACGCCCGCCTGCCGCTCCGGGAGCCGCTGCAGCCCGACGAGCGTCCAGCCGGCGCCGTTCCGCCGGAAGTGCACGAGCACCGGCCGTTCCCAGCTCGGGTGGTTCGGGTGCCGGGCGCTCAGCTCGAGCTCGATGAAGCTGCCGGGCGCGGTCGGAAGGCCGGCCGGCGCCTGCATCCGCGGCTCGGTGCTGGTGGTCTGGCCGATGGGGGTCGTGGCACCCGTGGCGTTGTCGAAGCGCGCCCACGTGGCGGTGTACGACGTGGGGGCCGGCGCGAACCGGTACTGGACCGCGGCGTTGCCGAACGAGAGCTCGCCGTTGGCACCGAGCACCGGGTCGACGATCGGGTTGATCTTCGGAAGGTAGGCCCTGCCGATCTTGTCGCGTCGGAGGATGAGGGTGTCGGCGAGGTACTTCTCCTGTGCGGGGTCACCGATCTCGCCGGTGGCGACGACCGCGCGGATCAGGTCGTCGGAGAAGGCCATCACGCGGCGCGCCGCCCAGAACGCGTCGTCATCGCGCATCTCGATGTAGGCAAGGGTCGGCGCACGCGGCTTCCAGGTCTCGGGGGCGAAGCTCGCGCCTTCGAAGCGGCCGACGGCCGGGTGGTCGGGGTAGTCGGCCGTCTGCCACGGGCTCAACCCGAAGCCGAACGTCAGCAGCCGCCGCTTGGTGGAACTGCCCTGGTAGATGTACTCCCAGCCTTCGTTCCAGTCGTGCGGTCCCTGCGCGCCGACGCCGAACGTCGATCCGACGTCCTGCAGGTAGTGCCTGACGACGGAACGGCCCTGGTGCGGCACGACGGTGTCGAGCGTGTTGCCCGCCTTCATGTCGGTGAGGTTGGTCCACGCGCCGAACACGCGCAGGGCGCGCAGCTCGCGCCGGTGCTCGTGGGGCACCACGTCGTTGGGGTCGTCCGGACGCGTGCCCTGATAGCGGAACCCGCCGATCACGCGGCCCGGGAGCATGCGGCCGGCCGCGGCGCGAAGCGGGCGCCCGGCTTCGCGGGGCACCTGCTCGAGCAGCTCGCGCACGTCGTCGCGGGTGATCGGGGTGCGCTCACCGGAGGGCCGTCGCTTGGTGGCGGCCGGGTCGATCGTCGTCTTGTCCTGGTCGAACTCGGTGACGAAGTACTCGACCTGGTTGTAGCCGAGTGCCCAGAAGATCTTGGTCGAGATCACGACGGCAGCCGTCGCGCCGCGGGGGTTGGCCTTGGCATCGAAGGACACGAACCACGTCTCGCCGTTGGCGTCGCGCGCCGTGAAGCCCGGTGCGGCACCGGCGCTCTTCTCCCGCGTGAGCACCCACTTGTCTGACGCCGGCGCCGGGCCCGTCACCGGGCCGCGCTGCAGTTCCGCGGCGGTGATGGGCCGGGCCCCGATGCGATTGGTGAACCAGCTGGAATCGGGCACCTCGTCGACGGTGTTGATGTTGCCGGCCCGCGTGTTGGTCGGCGCCTTGCCGGCGGTGACGAACAGCTGGTAGGCGAGGTCGTAGAACAGGTCGATGTCCCATTCGGCGGCCGACGAGGCGTCGGCGACCTCGGGCTCACGCTGGAGCGGGTCGTCCGAGTAGAAGCGGGGCGAGGCCGTGCGCGGCGAGTGGCCGGCGGCCGCGAGCACCGCGGCGACGACCACTGCGGCGGCTGCAGCACGGCGCAGCGACGGGGGGGAGCACTGGCGGAGCGTGAACATGGCGATTCCTCAGAACGACGCGCTCGCGCCGAAAACCAGGTTGAATCCCTCGCTCCCCCTGGCCAGCTCGATGCGGAGCGGCGTGGAGAACGGGCCGTGGAGGCGGAACCCGATGCCGACGTCGGAGTGCAGGTCGTTCAGGTCCAGGTCGGCCTTCCTGGCCGCGACCTTGCCGGCATCGAAGAAGATGGCCGCGTCGATGAAGCTGTTGACCAGCACGCGCCACTCCGCCTGCATGAGCAGGCTGTGCCGGTCGCGGAAGCGCAGGTTCTGGTAGCCGCGCAGCGTCGAGCCGCTGCCGAGCCCAGGCAGCAGGAAGAACGGCACCTGCTCGTCGCCCTCCCGCATGGTGGTCTGGACCCGACCGCGCAACGAGAGGACCCACGCGTCGCGAAGGATCGGGATGTGCTGGATGGCCTCGTAGTCGACCTGGTTGAAGGTGTAGGCGTCGTCGCGATCGGCGTAGTTGTGGATCGTGACGCCGTAGAACCCGCCCCGCCGGGCGTACTCCGCGCTCGCGCGCGAGTCGAGGGCCACCGTGGCCTGCGTGTGCAGGTAGGTGATCTTGGCGCCGAGGCCATTGAGGTCGCCGTACAAGGTGTCCACCGACGGCGAACTGCCCTCGCCGGCGAACTGGTCCCACTGCGAGATCTCCGCGCCGGCCGAGGTCACCAGCACGCCCCGCGTCGGGCGCACTTCGAGCAGCGCCGCGCCGTACGGCTGCCTGAAGCCGTAGTTGCTGAGCCCCTCCTGCGCGCTGTCGTTGCCGACGCCGAAGAAGTTCACCTGCGGCGCCTCGCGCCAGCCGCCGAGCACCGACAGGCGGCCACGCCGGCCGAACAGCCGCGGCGCGACGAACTCGCTCTCGATCCGCTTGTAGTTGCTGAAGGTGTAGCTGCCGCGCACGTCGATCGTCTCGTAGCTGCCGACGTGCGACAGGTACCCGGCGCCAACGGTGAAGCCGCCGCCCGGATAGGCGCTGGTGAACCACGGGTGCCAGTTCATGTTGCCCGTGAGGAACTGCTCCTCCAGCTTCTTGACCCAGACCTCGGCCTTGTTCGGCGCATACGGCTTGAGGTCGCCGGCCTTGGCCTTCTGCTGCGCCTCGATGGTGCCGGCGCGGGTCTCCCCTTCGCCTGACGCCCCGTCCTGGGCCGCGGCGGGCGCCGTGCCGGCAGCCACGACCGCGAGCGCGAGGAGGCCGCCCAGGATGGCGCGGGCGCGCGGACGCCCTGGCAAGGGGCGCGGCCCGACGGGCTGCGCGATGACGGGATGAACCATGTGCATGTCTCCTGACCGGTCCTGACAGTCGGCGCCGTCGCGCAGCGCCTGGCGCTCGCGCTCTTCGACCACCATGGAACTGTCATGCCAGTCCTGTCGTCTGCGGGGCCCGGATGGATAGGGCGATGAGAACTCGAGGAACTCCACTCGGACGGGCTTCACTCCGACATATCGTACGATGCCTGCTCAGGTTGGTGGGGGCGCCCTGACGGCACGTGGTCAGGCGTGAGGCCGGAGGCCAACCGCGCCGGCCAGGATCGACGTCCCGAAACGGAAAGGAAGGCTGAAGCCGTGATCATGCATGCCCCTCGTCTCGTCCGTACGCTGCTCGGCGCGACCGCAGTCGTGGCGCTCGCCGCGACCCCGCTGGCCGCCCAACAGGCAGCCGCGCCCGCGCAGGCGGGCACCGTCGTCTCGAAGAAGGACCCCCTGCGCTTCCGGGCGTTCGGCGTCAACATGCAGCGCGGCTTCAGCGGCACCATCGACATCGCCGTGGAGCGGTGGACCACCGACGAGGAGCGCGCCGTCGTGCTCGACGCGGTGGCCGGCACGACCGCGGCGCGGTCGTCGCAGGACAAGCTGGTGCGAAAGCTGCAGGACATCCAGCCCCGCAACGGCTACATCCGCGGCGCCCGCACCGTCGGCTGGGACCTCAAGTACGCCCGGGAGAACCTGCTGCCCGACGGCACGCGCCAGATCGTGATCGTCACCGACAAGCCCGTGACGTTCTGGGCGGCTGCCAATTCCGCCAGGACGATGGACTACCCGTTCACGATGATCGAGATGCGGTTCCCGCCCGGAAGCGACAAGGGCGAGGGGAAGCTGCTGAACCAGACGTCGATCTCGACCAAGAACGGCCGGCTCGAACTGGAGATCTTCGGCCAGGAGCCGACGCGGCTCACGCAGATCACCCAGGAGAAGACCAAGGCCGAGAAGGAGGCCGAGAAGGCCGCCAAGAAGAAGGGCTGACCGGACGTCCGGTGGGCCAGCCGGCACCAGGAGGCCGCCAGGGTCACCCCCGGCGGCCCCGGACGGTGCTAGTGCGCCATCTTGATCGAGGTGACGGCGATGATCATCTTGCCGTCCT
Source organism: Luteitalea sp. TBR-22 (assembly GCF_016865485.1). Taxonomy (NCBI): domain Bacteria; kingdom Pseudomonadati; phylum Acidobacteriota; class Vicinamibacteria; order Vicinamibacterales; family Vicinamibacteraceae; genus Luteitalea; species Luteitalea sp. TBR-22. The sequence goes on from NZ_AP024452.1 coordinate 6,157,730, forward strand.
TCTCGGTCACGTCGCCGGTCGCCTCGACCTTGTGACCCGCGAACTCGATCAGCTTCGCGTTCTTGTTCTCGGTCCAGGCGCCGGTCACTTCATACAGCTTCCCGTCGCCCACCACCGCGAGGGGCGAGCCCTTCTTGGCGCACGCGGCGGCGCAGTCGGCGTGAGCCGCTGCGGTGGCCTTCTCCGCGCCCTGCTTGGTGTTGCACATCACGTCGACGAGCGTGCCCGTGACGGTCTTGGTCTCGGCCGACAGGCCCGTGCCGAACGCGAGGGTGGCGGCCGCGAGGCCGAGCATCAACTTACGCATGTGTCTCTCCTGAATCGTGAAAGGGGAACGACCCCGGGGTCGTCCGTGCGCACACGCGGGAACGCCGGCGAGCGAGAAGCCCGCCGGAACACCCGACGTCGTGTCTGCAATGGCTTACGATGCGGACATCGTGGCAGGTTTGTCAATACGGACGCGTTGACAGCCCGCGTCGTCCCCGGCTACCCTTGGCGGGTCATGGCGTGCCGCAGCCAGCATCATCACCATCACCACCATGCCCACGTCCGTGGGACCGGTGATGGTCTGCGCGCCTGCTGAAACCCGACTGTTCGACCCCGAACACAGCACGCCCCAAGCAGCCTCGCTGGTCATCCCGGCGGGGCTTTTGTGTGTTTGGGGCGAGTTCTGACGGGAGTCGGGAGTCGGGAGTCGGGAGTCGGGAGTCGGGAGTCGGGAGTCGCCGAAAGGCCTCAGTTCGTAGCCGTCGACCCGGCGGTTCGTAGCCGTCGACCTTCAGGTCGACGGTCCGTGATCTTCCCGGGAGATCGAAAGATCGCCATGTGGGGATGTGAGAGACCGAGATGGATTTCGACAAGTTTCACGGGCTGGTGCCCGCGGTGGTGCAGGACGACGAGAGCGGCGAGGTGCTGATGGTGGGCTTCATGAACGAGGAAGCCTTCCGCCGCACCCGCGAAACGGGGTTCGTGACCTTCTTCTCCCGCACCCGCAACTCGCTGTGGATGAAGGGCGAAACGTCCGGCAATCGCCTCCGGGTGGTGCGCCTGCTCACCGATTGCGACACCGACACCGTGCTGGCCCGGGTCGTCCGCGAGGGCGATGGCAAGGTGTGCCACCTCGGCACCGTGAGCTGCTTCACCCAGGAGATCGCCTGATCATGCCGCCCCTCCGCCTCGGGATCCCCAAGGGCTCCCTGCAGGACTCCACGGTCCAGCTGTTCGCACGCGCCGGCTGGAACATCTACGTCAGCTCGCGCTCGTACTTCCCCGGCACCGACGACAGCGAGCTCGAGTGCATGCTCATCCGGGCCCAGGAAATGGCCCGGTACGTCGCCGACGGGGTGATCGACGCCGGCCTCACCGGGCAGGACTGGATCGCCGAGCAGCTGATCGCCTCGCGGGCCGAGGTGGTGCCGGTGCAGGAGCTGGTCTACTCCAAGCAGAGCTTCGGCACCGTGAAGTGGGTGCTGGCCGCCCCCGAGGACTCGCGGTTCAAGGCGCCGGAGGACTTCGCCGGCTGCACGATTGCCACCGAGCTGGTGAAGGTCACCGAGCAGTACTTCCAGGAGAAGGGCATCGACGTCACCGTCGAGTTCTCCTGGGGCGCCACCGAGGTGAAGCCGCCGGTGCTGGCCGACGGGATCGTCGAGGCCACCGAGACGGGGTCGACCCTGCGCGCCAACCGCCTGCGGATCATCGACACGGTGATGGAGTCCAAGACGCAGCTCATCGCCAACCCGGCCGCCTGGTCCGACGCCTGGAAGCGCACCAAGATCGAGAACATCGCGCTGTTGCTGCGAGCGGCCATCGAGGCGCAGGGCCGCGTCGGCCTGATGCTCAACGTCAAGCGCGAGGGCCTGAAGTCGCTGCTCGAGCTGGTGCCGGCCCTGCGCCGCCCGACCGTGTCGTCGCTGAGCGACGAGGAGTGGGTGGCGGTGAACACGATCATCGAGGAGCGCACGGTGCGCGACCTCATCCCGAAGCTGAAGGCCGCCGGCGCCGAGGGCATCGTGGAATACCCGCTCAACAAGATCGTGATGTGACCGCCATGCTGCCGATCCTCGCGTCCACCGACGCCAAGGCCCTCCGCCGACTCCTCGACCGCACGCCCGACGACCACGGGCGCCTCGAACCCGCCGTGAAGGACATCCTCGCGGCCGTGCGCACCCGCGGCGACAAGGCGCTGACCGAGTTCGCGCGCCGATTCGACAAGCTCGAAGGCCCGATCGAGCTCTCGCCCGCCGAGATCCACGCCGGCGCGGCCGAGTGCCCGCCGGCGGTGCGCGCGGCGATCCGCAAGGCTGCCAGGCACATCAAGGCCGTCGCGAAGGCGCAGGTGCCGGCGACGTGGACGAAGGTGGTCGCCCCGGGCGTGAAGGTGTCGCAGCGCGTGCTGCCGCTCGAGCGCGTCGGGTGCTACGTGCCCGGCGGACGCTATCCGCTGCCCTCGTCGCTGCTGATGGCGGCGGTGACGGCGCGCGCGGCTGGCGTGCCGGAGGTGATCGTGTGCTGCCCGCGTCCCGACGCGGCGGTGCTCGCGGCGGCGGTCGAGGCCGGTGTGGACCGGGTGTTCCAGTTGGGCGGCGCGCACGCGATCGCGGCCATGGCGTACGGCACGGCCACCGTGCCGCGGGTCGACAAGATCGTCGGCCCGGGCAACGCCTACGTCGCCCTCGCCAAGGCGCTCGTGGCGCGCGACTGCGCGATCGACTTCTTCGCCGGCCCGAGCGAGATCGTCGTCGTCGCGGCGACGGGCGATCCGGCGTGGATTGCCGCCGACCTGCTGGCACAGGCAGAGCACGACGTCGATGCGCGGGCCATCTTCCTCACGCCGTCGAAGCGGCTGGCCACGCAGGTCGCGAAGGCCATCGAGCGGCAGCTCGCGACGCCCGAGGCAGCCGCGACGCCCGCCGCGCAGGCACTGGCCCGCAACGGCGCCATCGTCGTCACCAAGAACGTCGCCGAAGCCGCGGCGCTCGCCAACCGCATCGCGCCCGAGCACCTGGTGGTGGACACGCCCGAGATGGCGGCGATGATCCCCGTGGCGGCCTCGATCTTCATCGGCCCGTGGACCGCGCAGGCGGCCGGCGACTACGCGATCGGATCGAACCACGTGCTGCCGACCAGCGGCGCGGCGCGCTTCCGCGGCGGCCTGCACGCGTGGGACTTCGTGCGCGTGTCGAGCGTGCAGCAGCTGACGAAGGCCGGCGCGGCGCTGGTCGGTCCGACGGCCGCGACGCTGGCCGACGCGGAAGGCCTGAAGCTGCACGCCGCGTCGATTCGCGCGCGGCTCGGAATCGCGCCGAAGACGGGACGACGCGCGCGATGAGCAGCACACCTGACGTCTACGCGTACGACCGCGCGGACGCGCCTGCCGACGCGCTGCGGCTGCACCTGAACGAGCACACCGGCGGCTGCTCGCCGGCGGTGGTCGAGGCGATCGCCCGGGTGAGCCGCGAGACGATCGCGAAGTACCCCGACTACACGCGCGTCACGCAGGCCGTCGCCGACCACCTCGACGTGCCGCCGGCGCGCGTCGTGCTCACCAACGGCCTCGACGAGGGGATCTTCGCGGCGGCGCTGGCGCAACTGCGCGCCACCCCAGGTGTAGCTGCCGGGCTTGCCCGGCAGGCAGGAATCGGTCCGGACGCCGCGCGCGGGGCAAGCCCCGCGCCTACGTCTGGTGATCTCTCCGAGGCCGTGATCATCGAACCCGCGTTCGGGATGTACGCCGACGCGGTGGAGGCGGTGGGCGGCACGGTGGTGCGGGTGATGCCGGGACCGGAGCTGTCGCTGGATCGCGAGGCCATCGCGGCCGCGGTGACGCCGCGCACGGGCGTGCTCTTCATCGCCTCGCCCGGCAACCCCAGCGGCATCTCGCTGACGCGCGACGAGGTGGCGTGGCTGTCGTCGATCCTGCCGCCGGGCGCGCTGTTGTTGCTCGACGAGGCGTACGTCGAGTTCGGCGGCGAGAGCGCGATCCCGCTGATCGACACGTACCCGAACATGGTGGTCGGCCGCACGTTCGCCAAGGCGTACGGCCTGGCCGGCATGCGCGTCGGGGCGCTCGTCGGCCGTGAGGACGTGATCACCCGGATGCGGCGCGTGCTGCCCCCGTACTCGCTCAACGTGTTCGTCGTTGCGGCGCTCGAGGCGGCGCTCGCCGACCGCGCGTACATGGACGACTACCGCGCCCAGGTGCGCGAGTCGCGCGCGCTGCTGTACGCAGCCTGCGATCGCTGGGGCCTGCCCTACGTGCGCAGCGAGGCCAACTTCGTGCTGGTGCGCGCCGGCAACCGTCGCCAGGCGCTGCTCGACGGGCTGCAGGCCCGCAACATCTACATCCGCGACCGCGACTCGCAGCCCGGCTGCCAGGGTTGCGTGCGCGTGACCACCGGGCTCGTCGCCCACACCCGGGCGTGCATCGACGCCATGGAGGAGATCCTGTGCGCAAGGGCGTGATCAAGCGGCACACCCGCGAGACGAAGATCGACATCAAGCTCGGCATCGAGGGCAAGGGTCGGTACGAGGTCACGACGGGCATCCGCTTCTTCGACCACATGCTCGAGCTGTTCACGCGGCACGGCGCCTTCGACATGACGCTGAAGGCCGACGGCGATCTCGACGTCGACCAGCACCACACCGTCGAGGACGTCGGCATCGCGCTCGGCGAGGCCTTCACGCAGGCACTGGGCAACAAGCTCGGCATCAACCGGGCCGGCTACTTCCTGATGCCGATGGACGAAACGCTGGCGATCGCCGCCGTCGATCTCAGCGGACGCCCGCACGCCGTCGTCGATCTCGGCGTGAAGGTGCGGCTGGTCGGCGACCTGCAGGTGGAGCTGCTGCACGACTTCTTCGAGGGCTTCGCGCAGGGCGCCCGCGCCAACGTGCACGTGAAGGTGATGTACGGCCGCTCGAGCCACCACCGCATCGAGGCGGTGTTCAAGGCGTTCGCGCGCGCGATGCGCGTGGCGTGCGCGAAGGACAAGCAGCTGGCGCGCATGCTGCCCAGCACGAAGGGCCTGCTGTGATCGTCGCGCTCATCGACTACAAGGCCGGCAACCTGACGTCGGTCCGCAAGGCGCTCACCTCGCTCGGCGCCGAGATCCTCACCCCGGAACTGCCGGAGGATCTCGATCGCGCCGACGCGATCATCGTGCCCGGCGTCGGCCATTTCGAGGCGACGGCGGCCCTCGACGCGAGCTGGCACCGCGCCATCAAGGCGCGCCTCGAGGCCGGCGTGCCGCTGCTCGGCATCTGCCTCGGGCAGCAGTGGCTGTTCGAGGGCAGCTCCGAGGCGCCAGACGTGCCGGGCCTCGGCGTGCTGAAGGGCCGCTGCGTGAAGCTCGATCCCACGCGCCAGAGGCCCTCCGGGGCGCGTGCCCTGAGCGAGCCCGACGCAGTCGCCCGAGTCGAAGGCCCGCCCCGAGATGCTGCCCCGGTGCCCGGTGCCCGGATACCGGTGCCCGGATCACTGAAGGTCCCCCACGTGGGGTGGAACGCGTTGAAGCAGACCGGGCGCCCGTCGCGGCTGCTCGCCGGCATCGAGGACGAGGCGCAGGCCTACTTCACGCACTCCTACGTCGCGCCCGACAGCGACGCGACCGTCGCAGTGACGACGCACGGGGTGCCGTTCGCGAGCGTCGTCGAGGATGGCCTGGTGTTCGGCGCGCAGTTCCACCCGGAGAAGAGCGGCAACACGGGGTTGCGCATGCTGGAGAACTTCCTCGAGGTGGCCGGGGAGCGGCAGTCGGCAGTCGGCGGTCGGCAGTCCGCGACCCTCGACTCCGCGACTCCCGATTCCCGACTCCCGACTCCCGACAGGACCTCGTTCTGATGTTATCCAAACGAATCATCGCGTGCCTCGACGTGCGCGACGGGCAGGTAGTCAAGGGCGTGAACTTCGAGGGGCTGCGCAACGCCGGCGACCCGGCGGAGCTCGCCAAGCGCTACAACGTCGAGGGGATCGACGAGCTCGTGATCCTCGACGTGACGGCGACGCTCGAGAAGCGCCGCACGATGGCCCGCACGGTGGCCACCGTGGCGAAGGAGCTGTTCATCCCGCTCGCAGTGGGTGGTGGCATCGCGTCCGAGGAGGATGCGGCCGCGGCCGTCGAGGCGGGCGCCGACAAGGTGAGCATCAACAGCGCCGCCGTGTCGAACCCGGCGCTGATCACCGCGCTGGCGCGGCGCTACGGATCGCAGGCGGTGGTGGTGGCCATCGACGCCAAGCTCGAGGGCGATCGCTTCGGTGTCTACGTGCGCAGCGGCTCGACGCCGACGGGTCGCGATGCCGTCGAGTGGGCGCGAGAGGCCGCCGATCGCGGCGCCGGCGAGATCCTGCTCACATCCATCGACAAGGACGGCACGCGCAGCGGCTTCGACCTGCCGATGACCGCCGCCGTGTCGCAGGCGGTGAGCATCCCGGTGATCGCCTCGGGCGGTGCCGGCACGTTCGGCCACTTCTGCGACGTCTTCACCGACGGCTGCGCCGACGCGGCGCTGGCCGCCTCGGTGTTCCACTTCAGTGAACACGCCGTGAGCGAGCTCAAGGCGCACCTGCACGCGCAGGGGATTCCGGTGCGGCTTCGCTGACCGTCGACCTGAAGGTCGACGGCTACGGACTACGACCGATACCCGCGACTCCCGTCTCCCGACTTGTCTCGCCGAAGCCGTCAGGCGAAGGCGGATTCCCGAAACTCATGCTGATTCCCGCTATCGACCTCCGCGACGGCCAGGTGGTGCAACTGGTCCAGGGCAAGCGCCTCGCGCTGGCCACCGACGACTGGCAATCCTGGGTGGACAAGTTCCGCCCGTTTCCCAAGGTGCAGCTCATCGACCTGGACGCCGCGATGGAGCGCGGCGCCAACGAGCCGTTGATGCGGAAGATCTGCGCCGAGAAGGCCTGCCGCGTCGGCGGCGGCATCCGCTCGATCGAGCGCGCGCAGCACGTGCTGTCGCTCGGCGCGACGCACGTGATCGTATCGTCGGCGCTGTTCAAGGGCGGGCAGATGGACCTGGACTTTGCGGCGCGGCTGGCCGACGCGGTCGGTCGTGAGCACGTGATCGCCGCGGTGGACAGCTCGCAGGGCGTGGTGACCATCCGCGGGTGGCAGGAGCAGACGTCGGTCACGGCCGTCGAGGCAGCCAAAGCGCTCGAGCCGTTCTGCGACGAGTTCCTCTACACCAACGTCGACACGGAGGGCCTGATGCAGGGCATCCCCATGGATGCCGTGCGCGCCGTCCGCGAAGCGACCACCCGCCGCGTCGTCGCGGCGGGCGGCATCACCACGCAGGAAGAAATCGACCAGCTCGACGCGATGGGCGTCGACGCCGTGGTGGGCATGGCCATCTACACCGGCCGGCTCGCGCTGAAGCTGCCACCGGCTTGACGTGACCGTTCGTGCGTAGCTGCCGGCCTTGGCCGGCAGTCACCCGGACCGTCGGCCAAGGCCGACGGCTACAACTTGCTCAGCGGGCGCGACGACGCGCCACGAACCCGGCGAGGGCGGCGCCGCCGAGCAGCAGCATGGATGTCGGTTCAGGGACGACGGGCGTGGTGTCTTCCACGTCCCACGTCCGTTCGGTCCCGTTGGTGAACGCGACCTGGAGGTACACCGGGCACGTACCGTTGCGTATCACGCAGCCGGAATCCGCCCCCCTGTCGAGGCTCTGGAAGACGCTGTTCTCGTCGAGGCCGTAGGACGTATCGATCGTCCTGCCTACCTTCAGCACCTGCGACGGGCTGGACATCTCGATGCTCCAGCCCACGAGCCGGCCGGTTGCGTCGGTGGTCACCTTGAACGAGCTCGACACAGTGTTCAGGTCGGTGAGCGTGTTGACGCCATCGAAGAAGCTGAACGACAGGGGCGTCACCGGCGTCCACGGCCCGAGGTTCGGCCCGAGCGCCGCCGCCATCGTGAAGGAACCCGTGACGCGGTCGGCCGTCGTGTAGGGGTCCGGCGCGACGCCAAGCCCGCTGATGGACGTGAACAGCGGGCCCGTGTAGGTGTAGATCACGGCGGCCTGAGCCGGGGCGGCGGAGAGCAGCGACAGCGCGAAGACGGCCAGGGCCAGGGGCGCGCCAGCGACCGCGCGGAGATGTGCAGACATCGAGAACCTCGGGAGCGAAGGTCACCTTGGAACCCCGTCATCGGGGCGCCGCGAGTCGAGATGGGTCGATGTGTGCACGTTCGATGCCGCCGCCAGACAGCGCGCCTTGTCGCGAATTCAGGAGGAGACGCCGCGTTCTACCGCAGGCGGGGGCCCTCAGGACTACCAAAGTCAACCGTTCGCGGGCATTTTGGTGGCTGAAGACTGATAGCCTTCAGCGCCATGCGCCGTACCCCCGCTCGACTCGTCGCCCTGTGCGCAGGGCTCGGCCTGCTCCTGTCGGCCTGCGTGCTCTCGCTGACGCACACGCTGCCCGCCGTCGCCCACGCGCAGTTGGCGCCGCGCCCCAACGTCGTGCTGTTCATCGCCGACGACCTCGCGTGGGCCGACACCGGCGCCTACGGCAACCCGAAGGTCGGCACGCCGAACATCGATCGGCTGGCGCGCGAGGGCATGAAGTTCACGCACGCGTTCGTGACCATCTCGTCGTGCAGCCCGAGCCGGGCCAGCATGATCACCGGCCGATACCCGCACGCCACCGACGCGGAGCAGTTGCACTGGCCGCTGCCGGCGGCGCAGGTGACGTTCGTCGAGAAGCTGAAGGCGGCCGGTTACTGGACGGGCGCTTCCGGCAAGTGGCACATGGGGGCGGCCATCAAGGACCGCTTCGACGTGGTGGATGACCCGGGCGAGGCCGGGTTCCAGACCGATCCGAAGACCGGCAAGATGCTGGCGGCCGACGACAGCGGCGCCGCCGGCTGGCTGCCGCTGCTGCGCCAGCGCCCGAAGGGCAAGCCGTTCTTCCTGTGGCTGGCCGCGCTCGACCCGCATCGCGACTACGCCGAGAACAGCATCCCGCGTCCGCACCGACCCGCGGACGTGATCGTGCCGCCGCACCTGCCCGACACGCCGGAGGTGCGCGGCGAGCTGGCGCTGTACTACGACGAGATCGCGCGGCTCGACGACAACGTCGGCAAGGTGCTCGCCGAACTCGATCGGCAGGGCGTGGCCGACGACACGCTGATCCTGTTCATCAGCGACAACGGCCGGCCGTTCCCTGGCGCCAAGACGACGATGTACGACGAGGGGATTCGTACGCCGTTGCTTTCGCGTTGGCCGGCGCGTGTCGGGAAAGGTCGTGTGGCCAACGGCCTGGTGAGCAGCGTCGACCTCGCGCCGACCATCCTCGAGCTGGCCGGCGTGCCGGTCCCGCCCACGGTGCAGGGCCGGAGCTTTGCGCGGATGCTCGCCGATCCGTCAGTGACGACGCGCGACGAGATGTTCGCGGAGAAGAACTGGCACGACTACGAGGACCGCGTGCGCGCGGTGCGCACCGACCGCTTCAAGTACATCCGCAACGAGTACGCCGACCTGGCGGGAACGCCGTCGGCCGACGCCGGGCGCAGTCCGTCGATGGACGCGATCCGCCGCCTGCACGCGAGCGGCGGGCTGACGCCGCTGCAGGCGCGCATCTTCGTCGCACCGCGTCCAGCGGAGGAGTTGTACGACGTCGTTGCCGACCCGCAGGAGACCGTCAACCTGGCAAGCGACCCGCGCCACGCGGCGACGCTCGCGGACCTGCGAAGGAGGCTCGACACGTGGCAGCGCGACACCGGTGACGTGCGGCCTGCGTGCCGGACGCCCGACGAGTTCGATCGCGTCACCGGCAAGCCGCTGCCGGGACGGAAGCTGCCGCGCACGCCGAAGGCCGACGTCGTGTGCCCGCCTCGGTGACCGTCGCGCTCGCGGCGGCTACGGAAGGAAGCGCCTCACCGTCGGCCAGGGCCGACGGCTACACCGTCGTCAGCGGATGCGGCGGGCGACGCCTGCGGTCAGCGCGTGCGGGAGGCGCGGCGGCGGGCGGTGAATCCGGCGAGCGCCGCGCCGACGAGCACCAGTGACGTCGGCTCCGGCACCGCGACGTCTTCCTGCCGCCACTGGCCAGGGCCGCCCCCACTGGCTTCCTGGTAGTAGGCGCCGGCAACGCCGAGTGCACAGCCGAATGCCGACGATCCGACGCCGCACTGCGCGTGCGACACGCTGGTACCGAACAGGCCGCCGGTCCTGTTGAACGTCATCTTCCCCCAGGTGCCGCCGTCGGTCAGGGCTGCAAAGGCCTCCACCGTGACGAGCCATTCGACGATGGCCCCGTCGCCGTTGGTAGCCACCACGAACTGCGTGAGTGTGGCGTTGGTGTCGTCGATGCTCCCGACCCCGTCGAAGAACGAGAAGGCGGTCGGGGTAACGTTCTGGAAGGACAGGTTCGCCGCGAGCGGTGCCGCCAGCTCGATGGTGCCGGTCACGCGATCGTCAATCGTGTACAGGTCGGCGGGGGTCGCCTGCCCGCCCCCGCTCACGAACGCGTACGCGGCGCCCGTGTACGTGTAGATCACCGACGCGCGCGCGGGGGCAGCGGTGAGCAGGGTCGCGGCGAGCGCCATCGACGCGACGGGCGCGCTGGCGAGCAGGCGGAACAGAGCGGGCATGAATCACTCTCCCTGACCGATGCCACGCGCCGGGCGACATCGACCACCGAACCGAACAGGATGCCGACCGGGCTCATGATCGAGCCGCGCCTAACCTTGGGTAGCAATCCTTGCGCCAGACTGCCCCACCGCTGTGGTGTGGGATGCGTGGCGTGTTCGCCTCAGGGCGGCACTCGCCGTCCCCATGGATGAGAACTAAAGTCGCCGAAGAGTCAGACTCCGGTGCGCTCCGGATTTCTTTGCTACGCTCCCCCGCATGCCCCGGCCGAGGACGTGGCGCCTGCCCGTCACGCTGTTCGCCCTTGCCGCGCTGCTGCTCCCCGGGTGCAGCCGCGCCGGTCGCTTCGACGTCCGCAACGCCCGCAGCCACGTCGAACGGCTCGCCGGGTCGATCGGCAGCCGCTGGACCGGTACGCCCGCCAACGAGAAGGCCCGCGCCTACGTGATCGAGACCCTGCAACTGCAGGGCTTCGACGTCCGGGTGCAGGAGACCGACGCGGACTGGCGCGAGGCGGGTGTGACGACGCGGGTCGCCAACATCATCGCGATCAAGCCCGGCAAGCGCCGCGAGGCGATCGGCCTGGTCTCGCATTACGACTCGGTGGCGTGGGGGCCCGGCGCCGGCGATGCCGCACTCGGCACGGCGGTGATCCTCGAGGCCTCACGGTCGCTCGCCGCCAGGCAGGCGCCCAACTACACGCTGATGGTGATCATCACCGACGGCGAGGAGCACGGACTGCAGGGAGCCCGCGCACTGGTGGACGACCCCGAGGTCCGCGCGCGGCTCAAGGTCTTCCTCAACCTCGAGGCGATCGGCACCGCCAGCCCGTTCCCGCTGTTCGAGACCGGCCCGGGCACCAGTCCGGCACTGCGCGCCTGGGCGGGCGTGTCGCGGCCGCGCGGCGGCTCCTACATGCAGGCGATCTACGACGCGCTGCCCAACGACACCGACTTCTCCGTGCTCAAGCTCCTTCCCGGCGTCTCGGGCATCAACTTCGCCGCGACCGGCGACGGGTACACCTACCACACCGATCGCGACAGGCCCGATCGCGTGCCCAACCGCGTGCTCGAGGACGCGGGCGCCGTGGTGCTCGAGGTGGTGGACGGGCTCGACGCGCAGCCATCGCTCGTCGCGACGACGGATGCGCCGATGTACTTCTCGCTGCTCGACCGCGTCGCGTTCGTGTGGTCGTTGCGCGCCGGCGTGATCGGCGGCTGGCTGGTTGCCCTGCTCGGCGTGGTGGCGTGGCTCGGCATGCTGCGGCGGGTGCAGCGGAATGCGGCCACCGGGATCCGGGCACCGGGCACCGGAACAGGGGCGATGGGCGGCAGCCTGCACGTGATTCGCACGGCGCTGTGGGCACTCGTCGCGGCTGGGGCGGTGCTCGGCGCGCTGGTCGGCGCGGTGTGGCTCGTGCGAGCCGGACGCGCGGAGCTGCACCCGTGGTTCGCGCATCCGTGGCGGCTCTTCGCGTTCATGACCATGATGGTGGTGACGGTGAGCTGGCTGGTGCGACGCGTGGCGACGTTCGTGCCGCGGTCGGTGGCACCAGACGGCACGCCGTTCGGGGTCTGGTTCGCGGCCCTGCCGGTGTGGGTGGCGTTGCTGGTGCTCGCGCTGCGCTACGCGCCGGCCGCGTCGTACCTGGTGTCGATTCCGCTGTTGGCGGCGGTGCTGTTGGTGGCGCCGACGATGTTGTTCACCGGCAGGGGCGGCGCGGAGACGGCGCAGATGGGCGAGGCTTCGACGCCGGATGCCGGACGCCGAACGCCGAACGTATCCGGTTCACCCTTGCGCACGTGGCCGGCGCGGGTCGGGAGCGCGTGCGTCGCGATCATCACGTGGGTGCTGTGGGGACCGGATCTGCTGGCGCTGCTGCCCTTCGTCGTCACGCTGCTCGGGCGGATGCCGCTCGTCACCCCGACGTGGGCCTACCCGGCAGCCTTCTTCTTCGCCGGCATCCTGCTGTGGCCGCCCGTGCTCGCGGTGCTGGTGGGTCGGCTGCAGTGGCGCGTGCGGCACGGGCTGGCCGGCGGCCTGCTGATGACCGGACTGGTGGTCACCGGCCTGCTGGCGTGGATGGCGCCGGCCTACACTTCCGAGCGCCCGTTGCAGCGGTCGGCCGTGTTCGTCGAGGATCGCGTCCGCAGCCGCGCATACTGGGGCCTGTCGAGCAACGAGCCCGGCCTCGACATCGGGGCGGGCGGCCCCTCGAACGTCGCGTGGCGGCCCGCGCCGCGGCAGCCGCGCGGACGCCTGGAGATCGTGCCCAAGGCGTTCCTGTTCCGGGGCGAGGTGCCGCCCCAGCCGGGGGCGGCGCCGGCGGTCATCTCCGCGCTCGTCATCCGCCGCACCGGCGATGCCGACGTCGAGATCACGGTCACGCCCTCGTCGCCTGAATGGCAGACGATGGCGATCGTGCTGCCGGAGGACATCGTGCCGACCAGGTCGACCCTCCCGGGCCGGACGACCGGCGGGCGGTGGCAGGCGTGGCACACCAACGTGCCGAAGGACGGGCTCGTGTGGCGCGCGACGGTCCCGGCAAGCCAGGCCGACAGGCTCGCGGGCACCGAGGTGTGGCTGGCGCGCTTCTCGCTGCCCGACGCGCGGCCGGGCAGCCGCGTTCCTGCCTGGCTCGAGACGGCACACACCGCGTGGATGACCCAGCACGTCGTGTTGCTGCCGATCGCGCTGAACGAGACCCGGGAGCCGCCCGCGGCGCTGACGCCCCTGACGCTGCCGCTGCCCACCGCGAACCCGTCCACGGCAGCACCGCTGCCGCCGGCGGTCACGCCCGGGGCGAAGCCGCCGGCCGGCGACGGGGCGGCACGATGAGCGAGGCCGCCGGGTCCTGGCTGGCGCGGCTCGGCCTCGGTCGGCCCGAACTGCGCGCGTGGGCGATGTACGACTGGGCCAACTCCGCCTTCCTGACCACGATCGTCGCGGCGGTGTTCCCGGTGTACTACAACAACGTCGCCGCCAAGGGTCTGGCGCCCGAAGCGGCGGCGTTCAACTTCAGCATGGGCACAACGGTCGCGCTCGCGGTGAGCGCGGTCGGCGCGCCGCTGCTCGGTGCGATCGCCGATCACCGGCCGTACAAGAAGGCGTTCCTGCTCGGCTTCATGGCGATCGGCGCCCTCTGCACGATGGCGATGGCGCTGATCGGCGAGGGCGACTGGGCGCTGGCGATCGGCCTGTTCATGCTGGCCAACATCGCCTGCAGCGGGTCGATTGCGTTCTACGACTCGCTGCTGCCGCACATCGCGGCGCCCGAGGAACTCGACCGGGTCTCGTCGTCGGGCTTCGCGCTCGGGTACCTCGGTGGAGGGCTGCTGCTCCTGCTCAACCTGGCGTGGATCCTCAAGCCGGGTGTCTTCGGGCTGCCCGACGCGGGCATCGCGACGCGGCTGGCGTTCTTCAGCGTCGGCGTGTGGTGGATGGTGTTCTCGGTGCCGTTGCTGCGCCGGGTGCCGGAGCCGGCGGTGGCGGGCGGCGGGCACGACTCGCTCGGCGCGGCGACGCGTCACGCCCTGGCCGACCTGCGGGAGACCTTCACGCACCTGCGCAGGTACCGCCAGGCGTTCCTGATGCTGCTGGCCTTCCTGGTCTACAACGACGGCATCGGGACGATCATCCGGATGGCGTCGCTCTACGGGGCGCAGCTCGGGATCGCGGAGGGGCACCTGATCGGCGCGCTGCTGCTGGTGCAGTTCGTCGGCGTGCCGTTCGCGTTCATCTTCGGGTGGCTGGCCGGGAAGATCGGCGCCAAGCAGGCGATCTGGCTGTCGCTGGCCGTCTACGCGGGCATCAGCGTGCTCGGGTACTTCATGAAGACGGCCGTGCACTTCTATGCGCTGGCCATCCTGGTGGGCACCGTGCAGGGCGGCAGCCAGGCGCTGTCGCGGTCGCTGTTCGCGAGCATGATCCCGCGGGAGCGGTCGTCGGAGTTCTTCGGGTTCTTCGCCGTCACCGAGCGCACCGCGGGCATCCTTGGCCCGCTCACCTTCGCGCTGGCGATCGCGCTCACCGGCTCGAGCCGTGGCGCGATCCTCTCGGTGATCGCCTACTTCGTCGTCGGCGCGCTCATCCTCTCGCGCGTCGACATCGAGGCCGGGCAGGCAGCGGTACGCAATGGTGGCAATCTGAAATTGGACATCTGAAATTGGCGGGCGGCCGGCCTGTCGGCCTTGCCGCTCGACGCATCCCGAGGGGCGCGGGCGGAGCCGCGCCCCACGTGAATTTCAAACTGTCCAATTTCAAACTGTAGCAGCAGCGGTGAGCCGGCGGCTCACTGCTGCTGTTGCTGCTGCTCCTGTTCGTCGTCGAACAGCGCGGTGCCCGCCTCGGGCTCCGGCGCCGACCAGTAGAGCGCCGGCATGACGTCGGAGGGCGCGATCGGCGCGTCGGTGGTCTGCACGCGCACGGTCACGCCGAGTTCGCTGCGCGCGTTGCCCTTGAAGGCGCCGCGGGTCGGCGGCACGTCGTGGTAGTCGCGGCCGACGGCGACGCGGATGTGACGATCGCCGGCCAGCGTGCGGTTGGTCGGGTCGAGGCCGAGCCAGCCGAGCGATGGCAGCCACGCCTCCACCCACGCATGCGACGCGCCGTCCACCGATCGCTCGTCGCCCGCGTGCCGGTGGAACAGGTAGCCGCTCACGTAGCGGCACGGGATGCCGAGTCCGCGCACCAGCGCGATCATGACGTGCGCGAAGTCCTGGCAGACGCCGCGTCGCGCCGCGAGCGCCTCGTCGATCGGCGAGTCGACGCGCGTCGACCCCTGCGCGTACGCGAACGACTCGTAGATCTGCCGCTTGAGCCGGCGCAGGAGCGTCAGCGGATCGACGTCGCGGGAGAGGCCGAGCTCGCGTCCGAAGGCCAGCAACGCCTCGGTCGGGCGTGCGAAGTGCGACGGCTCGAGGTACTCGACGAACCGCTCGCGGGTGGCGGGCTCGTCGAGCACCTGCCACTCCGTGGCCTCGCAGCACTCCGGGATGGAGATCTCGGAGACGAACTCGACGACCGACTCGGCGACGACGAGCAGCTCACGGTGCCGGGCCGGCACGTCGAAGTGGTGCACGACGTTGCCCTCGGGGTCCTGGTACGCGAACACGCGCGACCGCGGCGAGGTGGTCAGCTCGAAGCGCAGGCAGCGCTGCACGCTCTCGGTGCGCGGCTGCATGCGCACCTCCATCACGCTCTCGCTGACCGGCGCGTCGTAACGGAAGTGGGTCAGGTGGTAGACGGTGTATCGCATTCGGCTTCGCCGTCGGGAATCGGGAATCGGGAATCGGGAATCGGGGCTGCGGTCGGCGACTCCCGACTCCCGACTCCCGACTGCCGGCCTGCTGGAAGGCGAGTCACTAGGCGATCTCGCCTTCCAGTTGGTAAGAGATGTAGCTCTGGTACGTCGCGTGGTGGATCAGGCGGCACTGGCGACGCACGTGCTCGAGGGTCTGCAGGAGGTCGCCGTTGAGCAGCTCCTCGATCTGCACGAACTGCAGCGAGGCGCGCAGCAGGCCGGCGAGGCGCTCGACGCGGGCCGGCGACGATCGGCCCGACAACCGTGACAGGCGACGGAGCGATTCCTCGATGCGATCGGCGGCAAAGCGCAGCGACCGCGGGAACTCGGCGTTGAGCAGCAGGAAGTCGAGCACGTGCAGCGGCCTGATGCTGGCCGAGTGGGCGCGGACGTAGGCGTCGAACGACGCGCAGCAGCGCAGCAGCGACAGCCACTCGACGAAGTCCACCGTCTCCACCTGGCCGCGCAGTCCGTCGTGGAACTCGCGCAGGTGGACGTCGAGCAGCATCGACGCGTTGATCGAACGCTCGAGGAAGCGCCCCAGTTCCATGTAGTGCCAGCCCTCGCCGCGCACCATGGTGGAACTGGTCATCCCCTTGAAGAGGTAGACCGAGTGACGTACCTCACGGAACAGGTCCTCGGGCTGCTCCTGCCAGCCGTGGTCGTCGCGCGCGGCGTTGAGCCGCAGGTAGAGCCGGTTCAGCTCCTCCCACATGTCGACGCTGATCTGCTCGCGCACCTGGCGGGCGTTCTCGCGGGCGTGCGACACGCACGACCGCAGCGACTCCTCGCGCTCGCCGACCGTGAGGTCGACGGCCAGCAGCGGGAACTCGACCTGCCCGGCGCGCTGCGCGTCGAGCGCCTGCAGCGCGCTGAGGAGGCGCACGCCCTGCCGCGACGCCGACTCCGGGGTGCGATCGGGCGCGAGGGAGACGCTGATCTCGAGCAGCCGGGCGGTGTGCTCGGCACGTTCGAGGTATCGGCTCAGCCAGTAGAGGTGATCGGCGACGCGCGACAGCATTTGGCCACCCTCCGTCACTCGAGCACCCATGTGTCCTTGCTGCCACCGCCCTGCGACGAGTTGACCACCAGCGATCCGCGCCGCAGCGCGACGCGCGTCAGCCCGCCCGGCACGATCACCGTCTGCTGGCCCGCGAGGATGTAGGGGCGCAGGTCGACGTGGCGGGGCTCGATGCGGTCGTCGAGGAAGCAGGGCGCGCACGACAGGTCGAGCGTCGGCTGCGCGATGTAGTTGCGCGGGTTGGCCAGGATCCGGTCGCGGAACTGGGCGCGCTGCTCGGCGGTGCTGTGCGGCCCGATCAGCATCCCGTAGCCGCCCGACTCGCCGACCGCCTTGACGACCAGCTGGTCGAGGTTCTGCAGGACGTGATCGCGCTGCACCGGGTCGTCGAGCAGGAACGTCTCGACGTTGCCGAGGATCGGATCCTCGTCGAGGTAGAACCTGATGATCGCCGGCACGTAGGCGTACACGGCCTTGTCGTCGGCCACGCCGGTGCCGATCGCGTTGGCGAGCGCGACGTTGCCGGCCCGGTAGGCGTTGAACAGGCCGGTCACGCCCAGTTGCGAGTCGGCCCGGAACGCCAGCGGGTCCACGTAGTCATCGTCGACGCGGCGGTAGATGACGTCGACGCGCTGCGCGCCCGACGTCGTGCGCATGTAGACGATGTTGTCGTGGACGAAGAGATCGCGCCCCTCGACAAGCTCGATGCCCATCTGGCGCGCCAGGAACGCGTGCTCGAAGTACGCGGAGTTGAACACCCCGGGCGTGAGCAGCACGACGGTGGGGTTCTGGCGGCCCTGCGGCGACAGGTCGCGCAGCGTGCGCAGCAGCGCCTGCGCGTAGTGATCGATCGGCCGCACGCTGTAGCGCGCGAGCAGGCGCGAGAACGTGCGCTTCATCACCGCGCGGTTGGCCAGCATGTACGAGACGCCGCTGGGCACGCGGAGGTTGTCCTCCAGCACGGCGAACGAGCCGTCCGACAGCCGCACCAGGTCGGTGCCGGCCACCGAGACGTAGCGATCGCCGGGCACGCGCAGGCCGCGCATCTCGCGGCGGTAGTGCGGACAGCTGACGATCAGCTCGCGCGGCACGACGCCGGCGCGCAGGATGCGGCCTTCGTTGTAGATGTCCTTGAGGAACAGGTTGAGGGCGGTGATGCGCTGTGTGAGGCCGCGTTCGAGCTGCCGCCACTCGTCGCCGGTGATGATCCGGGGCAGCAGGTCGTACGGGAAGATGCGCTCGGTGCCCTTGTGGTCGCCGTAGACGGTGAAGGTGATGCCCTGGTGCAGGAAGGCGCGGTCGGCCACCTGCTGGCGGCGCTGGAGCTCAGCGGCGGCCAGGGTGCCGAGCTGCGAGTACAACGCGGCGTACTGGGGCCGCGGCACGGCGGGGGCGGCAAACATCTCGTCGTACGCGCGCCCGAGGCGGTACTCCGAAAAGAGGGACGCCTGCGGGGCGGCCATGCCAGGCGACTCGGCAGACAGCATGCGACAGTAGAGCAGCCGAGCGGCACATTTGGCAACTTTCTGCCGCCACTTTGTTCCACAGACCGAAATTTGAAATTGGAAATTTGAAATTCTCGCGGCGCGGGCCTTCGGCCACGCGCCTCGAGAAGCCGCGCGCGAGCGACGGCCGCAAGGCCGAGCCGCCCCGAATTTCAAATCTCCAATTTCAAGTTGCCGGCGTCAGATGAACGTCAGGCCGGGATTCCGGAAGTCGCCCTCCAGGATCGTCGTCGAGGGCGCGCCCAGCCAGTTGTCGAGCACCCGGGCGTACACGCTCCGGAAGTCCGTCTGGTAGCGGACGTCGCCGTTGGCGCTCTCCAGTGTCGGGTTGCCCGGCGTGTCGCGCAGGTCGGGCGCGGTGCCGTACAGGCCGCCGTTGACCCCGCCGCCGAGCACCATCATGGTGCTGGCCGCGCCGTGGTCGGTGCCCTGGCTGCCGTTCTCATAGACGCGCCGGCCGAACTCCGAGAACTGCAGCACGAGGGTGTCGTTGAGCAGCCCCTGGTTGCGCACGTCGGTGTAGAAGGCCAGCAGCGCGTCGTCGAGCGTCGCCATCAGGCGGTAGTAGGCGCCGTTGGCGTTGTTGGGGTCCTGCGAGGCGTGCGTGTCGAAGCCGCCGGTCTGCACCCAGAACACCTTCGTGCCGATGCCGCGCACCATGGCGCCGGCCACCGCGCGCAGGGCGCTGCCCAGGCCGGTGGTCGGGTAGGTGACCGTGGGCGTGTAGGCCGCCACGGAGGCGACGCGGTCCAGGGTCTCGAACGCGGCGCGCGAGGTCGCCGACACGAACGACAGGTGCGGACGGTCGACGGGCACGTGCGAGGCGATGCGGGTGGCTGCCTGGCGCGCGTAGAGCGCCTCGTTGCCGGTGTTGGGGCTGCTGAAGGCGTAGGTGCGGGGATCGGGGATCGCCGGCACGCCGACGAACCTCGAGAGCAGCGTGCGCGGCGTCTCGCGCACCGTGTTCCAGCCGGTGAGCGGGTCGATCGGCTGCGGCAGCAGTTCGAGGTACCGCCCGATCCAGCCCGGGCCCGACGGATTGGACGGGTCGGCCGTCGACCAGATGTCTGTGCCCTGGAAGTGCGACCGGCTCGAGTTCGGGTAGCCGCTCCGCTGGATCACGGCCAGCCGGCCCTCGTCGAAGACGCGCTTGAGGCCCTGCAGCCGCGGGTGCAGTCCGACGTTGGTGCCGCCGGCATCGGCGCCCACCTGCAGCACGGCACCCTGCGGCACGGCGATGGTCGGCCGACGCTGGTAGTAACCGGCGTTGCCGTACGGCACCACCATGCTCAGCGCATCGTTGCCGCCGCTCAGGTAGAGGACCACCAGGTTCCGGGACCGCGCGCCCTGGGCCCGCGCGATGTCGGACAGGAACGCCGGCGCCGCGAAGCTGACCGTGAAGGCGGCCACGCCGCCCTTGATGAACGATCGACGGTTGTGAGTCATTGGACGTGCCGCGATGCTGCGATGCCGGGAATGCCGAAAGCGAAGGCCGTCGATCGTCAGCCCTAGACGAACTGGTACTCCGGGGAGGCCAGCACCAGGTGCGTGACGCCGGCGGCCTTGGCCAGGAGTTCGGTGTCCGAACCGGTCCACGACGTGCCGGCCCGCAGGTAGCCGAGCAGGTCGTTGTACGGCGGTGAGTCGAAGGGCATCGGCGACAGCCGGTCCAGCGTGTAGGCGAGCAGCGTCTCGGGCGTCGCCTTGTACGGTCGCGCGGCCTCGCGCAGGTTGAAGCGCTGGTTCTGGGTGAGCGTCGCCGCGAAGTTCATGCGCGCCAGCATGCCGCCGGTCGAGAACCAGCCCGCGCCGGTCTCCCAGCCGTTCACGTCGGGCGGCTCGAACAGCGACTGCCCCATCGACAGCAGCGGCGTGAGCGCGGCGTCCACCGAGAAGCCGGCCCAGCCGGTCTCCTTGATCGCCTTGACCACGAACTCGACGGGCCAGGCGTAGCGGGCGTAGTAGGCCGACGGATCGGAGAACTCCGGTGACAGGAGCACCGACAACACGACCCGCCGCATGTCGAAGTTCGAGGCGTAGTACGCGCCCGACACGCGGTCCACGAACGACTGCGGCGCCGGGTGCAGTTCGTCGACGAAGAACGCGTAGAGCTTGCGGGCCAGGCGCGGCCCCGTCTGCGGGTGCCGGCAGCAGGCCAGCAGGAAGTCGAGGCCCTCCTGCTCGCCGCCCGACGTGATCGTCCGGCCGCCACCCGGGTAGATGTCGAACGAGAACGTCTTGCTGCCCGTGTCGTGCTGCGTCGAACGGTACGTGTACGCGTAGGCGAGCGTCGCGTCGTTGACGTTGTTGGCGCCGCGCGCGCCGACGGTGAGGTTCCACCCCGTGAACACCCGCGCCGCCGCCTTCACGTCGTCTTCCGTGTAGTTGTTCGGCGAGGAATCCGACGCGCGGATGCCCATCGTGAACAGCTCCATCACCTCGCGCGCGAAGTTCTCCTGCGGCGTGCCGCGCACGTTGAGGCGCCCGTCGAGCCACACCAGCATCGCCGGGTCGCGGGCGACCTTCACCAGCAGGTCGTAGAAGCTGCCGAGGGCGTTCTGCCGGAACAGCTCGATCTGGCCGACCGGGCTGTTCTTCGGGCCGTTGTAGGCCTCCGACGCGGCCATCATCCGGGTGGCGACCGTGCCGCCGTAGGTGTCGGCGATCTTCTGGTAGGCGGTGGCGAAGTGATGGTGCCAGAAGAGCGCCATCTTCTCCTGCAGCGGCCGCCGCGAGTGGACCATGCGGAACAACCAGCGCTGCCGGGCGTCGGTGATCGACGTGTCGGGCGAGAACTGCCCTCGCGTCGTCACGCCGACGTGGCCGGGCACCCCGATGCGCTCGTCCACGTCGTCGGGCGCCTGCTCGTAGAACACCAGCAGGTCGACCGCCGCCTGGTAGCCGATCCTGGCGAGTTCGGCGACCTCGTCGGGGCTGCCGCCGAAGCCGGCCCGCCGCAGCAGGTGTTCGGTTCTGTCGTCGTGTCGTGCCATGGCGTCGGCCGGGGAGGCTCCCGGGAGGATGCCACAGTTCTGCAACAGTCGGGAGTCGGGAATGGGGAGTCGGGAGTCGACCAGCTGCGCCCCGATTCCCGATTCCCGATTCCCGATTCCCGATTCCCGATTCCCGACTCCCGTTCCGGGGCTACTTCTTGCCGAGCGAGAGCAGGTTGGCCGTCAGCGCGTAGGCGCCGTCGGTGCCGGCGGGCAACTGCCGCCACAAGTTCAGGCCCACGTAGATCCAGCGTCCCTGACCGACCCTGGCCTCGACCAGCGCGCCGCGCTTCGGTCCGGGGTTGTTGGGGAACGGATCGGTCATCTCCACGAGATCGACGTAGCGCTTGTCGGCCGCGTCGGTGCCGAAGAAGTACAGCCCGCGCTCCTGGACCCAGTCCTTCCACGCCGCTTCGCCGATCCTGTTCGGCGTGTTGAACACGGGATGCGTCGGCACGAGCACCGTGACCGGCGCGTTCTCGTCGGTCACGCGGTCGGCCGTGAACCGGCCGAACGGCCCGGCCTGCGCGGCGGGGCGACCGACCGTGCCCGGATACGGCCCGTACTGCGCCTCGTTGAACTCGAACTTGTTGTACTGGACGATGACGGTGCCGCCCTTGGCCGCGTAGTCGAGCAGCCGCTGGTTGTAGGCCCGCAGGTCGCCCCGCCGCTCGTAGGCGCGCACCCCGGTCATCACCACCGAGTACTTCGACAGGTCGGCCGACGCCAGCTGCTCGGGCGTGAGGAACTCCACGGTCGCCCCGAGCTGCTCGAGCGCCGGCGGCACCTGGTCGCCCACGCCCATGATGTAGCCCACGGTCACGCCGGTCACCGGCTTCATGTCGAGCACCTTGAGGCTGCCGGTCGCGTCGTGCACCAGGTGACGGCGACGGATGTGCGGATACTCGATGGCCTCGTAGCCCTTCGAGAACGACTCGCCGTCGCGCGTCGCGACGGCCGTGACGTCGTAGCGCCCCGGCTTGACGCCGGCCGGCGGCGTGATGGCGAAGCGCACCTGCCGCGCCTCGTCCTCCCGCGCGAAGGTCACCGTCTCGCTGGCTGGCGAGGCGGTCCAGCCCGCCGGCAGCTGGAGCTTCACGCTGGCCTCTCCACCCTTCTTGCCGTGGTTGATGACGGTGACGTCGAGGTTGCGCGCCAGTCCGCCGCCGGGAAACGCCACCACGTCGGCACCGAGCGTGACCGCGAGCGCCGGCACCACGAGCAGTTCCTGGCGCTTCTCGCCGCTGAACACGTTGCCCTCGTGGCGGAACTGCACCGGGTAGGTCACCACCTGATCCTGGCCGCCGATCGTGAAGGTCACCTTCGCGTTGAAGGGGGTCGGCTCGAAGGGCAGGCCGAACGGCGCGCCCGGATCGAAGTCGTAGTAGTCACGGTCGGGCAGGCGCTTCCAGTACGCGGTGGTCAGCTTCGACCCGGCAGGGACCGTCAGCGTGACATCGCACGCGAACGGCTTCAGGCCCTCGATCGGCCCGGACGCGCAGGCCGCGCCGCCCTCGAAGCCGGTGAACTCGACGTTCTTCACCGCGACGCCGTCACCGGCGCCCGCGAAGGCGCGCAACGTCAGCTTCGTGCCCTGCCCGCCGACCACGAGCCCGTCGTCTGCGAGCAGGTCCACCTTGAGACCGGCCGCAAGGCGCAGGGCCTCCTCGGCCTGGCGCTCCTTCTGCGCGAGACGCATGTCGACCTCGTACCGCGCGCCCTCGTCAGGGTGCATGTTGCCCAGCTGCGCACGCAGCGCGCGAATGGTGACCAGCACCTGCGGCAGCGCCGCGCGGGCGCCAGCGACGCCCTTCGACTCGAAGGCGAGCTGCGCGTTGCGCACCTGGCCCTCGAGCGACTCGATGGCGAGGCCGAGCGCCGGGGACCCGCCGCGACCGTACGCGGCGAGGCTGCGCAGGCCGGTGTCGATGCCGGCGAAGAGGTCCTTGTTCTGCTCGGCCTTCGGCAGCGTGAGCACCGTGTCCTCGAGGACGTAGCCGCGCGGCTGGGCGGCCGGCAGGCTCACCAGCTGCGGCATGCCCTGGCACATGTGCATGCTGCGCGCCTCGCTCCCGATCTCGTTGTAGGTGCGGCCGAGCAACGGGTCGAAGGCGTGGCCGTCGACGCGGCAGATGGCCTCGGCGGGCACGTTGGCGACGTTGGGGCCGAATCCGCCCGTGTAATAGAACTTCTTCGCCTGCCAGGGACGCAGCCCCCTGGCGATCTGCTCCGGGAACTTCGCCGGATCGGCTGCCGCGCGGAACGCCTCCGCGCTGATGTTGGACGAGGCCTGGTGGTGCTGGCCGCCGCCCTGGGTGTGGTCCCACACGAAGCCGACGATGACGTCGGGCCTGATGGTGCGAATCCAGTAGACGTAGTCCTCGAGGATCTTCTCGCGGTGCCACCGCTGGAACGTCTCGTCGCGGCTGAACGAGAAGCCGAAGTCCACCGCGCGCGCGAAGTACTGCTCGGCGCCGTCGACGCGGTGCGCGGCCAGCAGTTCCTCGGTGCGCAGCACGGCCAGCGACTCGAAGATCTCGGGGCCGATCTCGTTCTGGCCGCCGTTGCCGCGCGTCGCCGTGACCAGCGTGGTGCGCATGCCGCGCTCGTACCGGTAGCGGGCCAGCAGCGCGTTGTTCTCGTCGTCGGGGTGCGCGGTGGTCATCATCAACGACCCGACGGTGCCGAGCTCGCGCAGCTTCAGGCCGAGCGCGGAGTGATCCGGCAGTTCGGCGATCGGACGGAATCGATACTGCGTGTGCGCAGGGACGGTGAGGGCGAGCACGATCGCCGCGAAGGCGACGGCCGCGAAGGAACGGATTCTGGGCATGGGCATGGCGTGAAGAATGGCGAGGTACGGCTCAGGTGAAATCTATCACCGCAGATACGACACGGGGGCGAGGAAGTCTCCCCGCCCCCATGAGTGGTTCGTTCAGGCCGATGGGCGGTCGATCGGAGCGGAGAGGGACCGCTCGGCGAGCGGTTCCTACCAAAGCGCCGTCCGACTGCCGACTGCCGACTGCCGGCAGCCGGCTGCCGACTCACGGCGCGGTCGGAGACCGCGCCCTACCTCAGAAGTAGAACTTGAAGCCGAGCTGGAACTGGCGCTGCTCGTAGCCGGCCGTCGGCTGCAGCTCGTCGGTGCTGGTCGGCAGCGTGCCCGTCGGCACGCCGAGCGCGTTGGTCGGGATGATGCGGTTGACCGCCGAGGTCTGCACCGTGTTGAACAGGTTCTTGAACTCCGCCGCGATCTCGAGGCGCCGGTTGCCGCCGAACGGGATGAACCGCGAGAAGCGGGCATCGACGTTGTAGCGCGCCGGCAGGTACAGCGAGTTGCGGCCGACGAACAGCGGCCGGTCGGCGAGCACGCCGTCGTTGTTCAGGTCGGTGCCGCTGCGCAGGTTCACGGGCAGGCCCGAGTTGAACTGCAGCATCAGCCCGAGCTGGTTGTCGTTGACGATCGCGCCGACGACGCCGTCGACGTCGAAGCGGGGCTGCAGGACGACGCTGCCGGCGAAGCTGTGACGCGTGTCGAGGGCGTTGACACCGCGGTCGCGCTCGAGATCGGTCGGGTCCATCACGCCATCGTCGCCCTGCACCGCGAGCGCGGTGGTCAGGGGCGCGTTGTCGGTGCCCTTGCCGAGCGTGTAGTTGACGTCGAACTGGATGCCGTTGCTCAGGCGCTTGCCGAACTGCAGCATCAGGGCGTTGTAGGTCGAGTCACCCACCGACTGCACGACGTTGATCTGGTTGAAGCGCGGGTCGAGGCGGGTGTCGGCATTGACCGCCGTGCTGAACACGGGGCGGCCGTCGGCCAGCGTGCTCACCGGGTTGATCGGGTTGATGTTGACGATCACCGGCAGCAGGTCGCCCTGCGTGAGCGTGTAGCCCACCGAGCCGTAGTAGTTCTGGCCGAACGCACGCTCGTAGGTGACGTTGTTCTGCCAGGTGCGCGCCACCTCGAAGTCGGGCGACACGGTGGTGATCGACTGGCGCGGCAGCGTGAAGCCGGGGGGCAGGCTACCGAGCGTCGACGGGAACGCCGGCGCGTTGGCGGCCGTGCCCTGCACCGTCACGTTGACGCGGGCCGGGTTGCCGTTGTTCTGGATGGCCGTCTCGTAGGCGCCGAGCAGCATCTGGTCGTACATGATGCCGCTGCTGGCCCGCAGCACCTGCCGCTTGTCGGCGCCGAACGACCAGGCCAGGCCGAACCGCGGCCCGAGGTTGTTCGAGTCGTCGGCGTAGTTCTGCGAGTACAGGAACGGCGCGTTGGGGTCGCCGTCCGGGTAGTTGTAGAAGTCGTAGCGCAGGCCGTAGATGAACTTGAGGTCGTTGGTGACGCGCCAGTCGTCCTGCACGAAGAAGCTGTAGCCCGACGACTTCATCGTGAAGTCGGGGTTGCCGATCAGCTCCTGGTAGTTGGTGTAGCTGCGCGGGTTGGTGCCGTTCCTGGCCGCGAGGTAGGCATCGATGCTCGGGAACGTGTACAGCTGCAGCAGCGTCGAGGTGCGGCTGTCGTTGATGAGCTGGATGTCACCGCCGAACTTGTAGCTGTGGTTGCCACGCAGGTAGGTGAAGTTGTTCACCACCTGGAAGATGCCCTGCTCGAAGCCGAAGCCGGCGTCGGCGGCCGTCGCGATGGGGCCACCGAAGTTCGCGATGCCGGGGATGTTGATCGCCGGGCCGGTGCCCGACAGTTCATTGCCGCCACGGCTCTGCACGCGCCGGGCGTACTGCACGCGCAGCTCGTTGAGCATCTTGCTGCCGAACGACGACACGAGCTGCCCCGACGTGCTCTCCATCGCGTCGAGGAAGTCGGTGGTGCGCTCGATGCTCGTGAGGCCGCCGCCGATGTTGTTGGGCGAGTCGTTGCGGAAGATGATCGTGCGGCCGGTCAGGCGGTGCGCCGGGTTGATCTGGTAATCGGCCTTGCCGATGAAGAACCGGGCCGTCTGCTCGCGCGGCACCACGGCCGGCTGGGCCGCCAGGCCGATACGCGCGGCGTTCTCGGGCAGGATCGTGATGACGCTCTGCGACGACAGATCGCGGTACGTGCTCTCGAAGCCGGTGAAGAAGTGCAGCCTGTCCTTGACGATCGGGCCGCCGAGTTCGGCGGTCAGCGTGTCGACCTTGGTGTCCGGACGACGGTCCTCGGTGCGCGGCCCCTGGAAGAAGAACGGGAACGCGCTGAAGGACTTGCGACGGAAGCGGTAGGCGCCCGCGCCGCGGAACTGGTTGGTGCCCGACGGCGTGATCGCGTTGTACACCAGGCCGGTCGTCTGCCCGAACTCCGGCGCGTAGCCGCTGGTCACGACCTTCACCTCACGCACCATCACTTCCGACACCGGCAGCAGGCGCAGGCCGGCGCGGTCCTTCTGCGTGTTGGTGTTGCCGTCGATCTGGTAGTTGATGCGCAGCAGCGTGCCGTTGGCGCTGAAGCGCGGCACGCCGAACTCGGAGTTCTCGAAACCGGTCACGCCCGGCTGGAGCAACGCGAAGTTGTACGGGTTGCGCGACACCAGCGGCAGGTTCTTGACCTCGTTCTCGTTCAGGTTGCGGCCGGTGTCGACCTTGGCCGTGTCGACGACAGGCGCGTCGGCCGTCACCGAGATCGTCTCGTTGAGGTCACCGACCTCGAGCTTCACGTTGACGGCCGCCGTCTGGCCCGCGCCGACGGTGACGCCCGTCTGCTCGAACTTCTTGAAGCCCTGCAGCTCGGCGACGACGCGGTACGTGCCGAGCGGCAGCAGCGTGGCGCGATACAGGCCGTTCTCGTTGGTGACCACTGAACGGACCGTGCCGGTGTCGGTGTTGGTCACCGTGATCGTCACCCCGGGCAGCACGCCACCGGAGTTGTCCGACACCGTCCCTTCGATGGTGCCGTTGACGGCCGTGGCCTGCGCGAACGCCGGCGCGGCGGCGAACCCGGCGAACCACACAAGGAAAAGGGCAGCGACGCAGAGCGCGTGCCACGGCCGGGGGGAGGTCGTCCGTGCGGACAGCATGAGTATCGTGACTCCTCGTTGGATTCCTGGATACGTAAGGATGCGGGGCGCCTCCAGAGGAGACGCCCTTGGGCGAGTATACGGTCCCGCTCGGCCGCTCGTTGCGCTATGTCGGGGATCGCGGATCGGGAGTCGGGAGTCGGGAGTCGGGAGTCGGGGAGCGGGGGTCGGGAGTCGGGAGTCGGGAGTCGGGGGTCGGGCGGGCCGGGCGCCGAACAGCGGGCTACCGCGGCGTGACGATCAGCGCGTCGCTCACCGGGCGGGGTCCCGTCACGTCCGACGGCCGGTTCACCACCGTCCCGCCCACCACCATGGTCGTCGAGCCGCCACCGTCGAGGTTGAGCGCATCGACGGCGCCGATCCTCGCCAGCAGGACCATCAGGTCCGGAAACGTCGCGCCGGTCGCGAGCGGCTGGCGGCCGTCCACCGTGATCAGCCAGACCAGCCCCTGCCCGTCGCACGCAATCACCGTGCGCGGGTGCGTCGTCGTCTCGAAGCCCGGGGTGAGGCGCTCCATGGACCGGTCGGCGACCGGCCGACCGCCCCGCAGGAGCAGGCCGGCGCCGCCGACGATGGTGCGGGCGCGCATCCAGTCGCGCACGCGGCTCCCGCTGACGACGGTGAGTGCTTCGCGTACCTGCACCGACGAGGCCCGCGCGAGCCCGCCGAGGGCGTCGGGCGCCGCGGCGCCGCCGTATGACAGGACATACCCCGACGCGGGAATCGGCGCGTTGCCTGTCGTGACGGGCGGCCCGGCGCGCAACGGGGCGCCACTGAGCACCCACTCGAGTCCCTCGCCCGTGTCGGTGGTCGCCCCGGACGCCGGCGTGTAGAGCACCAGGCGGCGTGGCCCACGGTCGGTGTCCACGCCGTCCACGGGCACGCTGCGCCACTGCGCGCCGGCCTTGAAGCGAAGCCGCACCCGCGCGCTGACCTGGTCGAACAGCAGCGTGGCACCGGCGGCCCCGTCGAGCAGGGCGACGGCGCCCCGTGCACGGCCGGTGTCGCTCAGCAACCGGCCGTCGATCCTGAGGACCCCGTTCGGATCGCCGTCGGGAGCGAAGAAGCCGGCGTTGACGGCCGCGAGGGCACCCGTCCGCGCCGCTATGGCCTGAACGGTCGCCCGGGCCGGGATCTCGCCCGTGGCCAGTGCCGAGCCCAGACGGACCCGGCGCGTGTCGAGCCTGAGCAACCGCAGCGATCGCGGCGCCTCCTTGCCTGCCAGCGCCATGGGTCCTTCGAGGCGGTACAGGTCGACGCCGGGCGCGACGACGGTGGGCGCGCCCAGCCAGGCGAGGTCGGGCACCGGCGCGGACGTGCGGGCGGCCTCGGGCCACGCGGCAATCAGGCCGCACAGGAGCAGAATGGGCAGACGCACGGGGGAATCATAGTGGCCGAGACCGACATCGCGCGCCTGATCGACGAGCTCAACGCCCAGCACTCGACCGCCGGCGACGTGTCGGCACGGCTCGTCTCCCCGGCCGTCGAGACCGACGCCGACGACGACGTGGCCGCGGCCGACCGGGACCAGTCGCGCGAGGAGCCGAGGCGAGGCGACGCGGGGGCCGGCCCGGCCCCGAGGCTCGAGGCCTGGCTGCGCGAGGTGGTGCGCAGACAAGGATCCGACCTGCTGCTCGTGTCGCAGGCGCCGCCGTCGGCCCGCGTGGAGAAGCGGGTGGTGCCGATCGGCGAGGACGTGCTCGACGGCGCGGCAATCGAGCGCGCCGTGCTGCCGGCGTTGCCGCCGCACGCGCGGGAGGCCTATGCGCGCGACGGCATCGCCGATGCGTCGTTCGGGCTCGAAGGCGTCGGGCGGTTCCGCGTCAACCTGCACCGGGAGCGCGGGCGCGCCGCGGCGACCATTCGCGCGCTGCCGCGAGCGGTGCCGCGGCTCTCGTCACTCGATCTGCCGGCGCAGGTCGAGCAGCTCGCCCACCTGACGCGCGGCCTCGTGCTGATCGGCGGCGGCACCGGGTCGGGCAAGTCGACGACCCTGGCAGCGCTGGTCGACGAGATCAACCGTCGCGAGGCGCGGCACGTCATCACGATCGAGGACCCCATCGAGTACGAGCACGCGCACCGGCGCTCGATCGTCGAGCAGGTGGAGATCGGCGTCGACGCGCCCGACTATCCCACGGCGCTGCGTGCCGCGCTACGGCAGATGCCCGACGTGCTCGTGGTCGGCGAGATGCGCGATCCGGAGTCGATGCGCCTGGCGCTCACCGCCGCGGAGACGGGACACCTGGTCATCTCGACGCTGCACACGACCGACGTGACCTCGACCGTCGCGCGCATCGCCGACTCGTTCCCGGTCGAGCGTCAGGCGACGATCCGGCAGGAGATCTCGCTCGCGCTGAGCGCGGTGCTGATCCAGACGCTGCTCCCCCGCAGGTCCGGCGGGCTGGTGCCGGCCGTGGAACTGCTGATGGTGCAGTACGGCGCGCGACAGCACGTGCGCAAGAACCAGTTGCACCACCTGCACCAGGAGATCTCGCTGACGCGCCGCTTCGGGTCGGTGACGTTCGAGGAATCGCTGGCGACCCTCGTGCGCGGCGGCCACATCGGCATGGAGGCCGCCCTCGAACGCGCGGCGCATCCCGAGGAGCTCGGGCGGTTGCTGGAGGGGATGTAAGGGCTCAGGGCTTTGGGCTCAGGGCTCGGGGGCTCAAGGCTCAAGGCTCAAGGCTCAGAGAGCATTCTGGCGGGTGTGGGCGTCGGCGCTGGCCGACGCACCGCCACCGTCACGAGCATCGGCCGATGACGAGGAAGCGGGCCGGCTCGGCGGGCTGGAGGGTGATCGGGGCCGTGCCGCGCTGGTGTGCCTCGCGCAGCAAGGCGAGGGCCTGCCGGAGTCCGCGGGCCGCGGCGATCGGGTCGCGCGCCGCCGCAGCTTCGGCGGCCAGGGCCTGCTGCGTCACTTCCCACCAGTTCCAGTCACCGGCCTTGTCGAGCCGCTCGGAGAGGCGGCGCGTCGCGAGCACGCGGCCGACGCCCTCGCTCCGCATGGCCGCCTCGGTCGCGTCTGCTGCCGCGAGTGCCTCCGCGGCGGCGCCGCGACGACGATCGCGCAGCTGCCGCAACTCGAAGGCCGCGTCGCCGCTGGCCCCGACGGCCTCGGGATTGCCGTGGGCGATGTCGTCACCCCGGACGACGAGGTGGACGCGGACCGTCAAGGGGCCGCGGGTCGCATCGCCGGTCACGGCCACGTTCACGGTCTCGCCCGGATCGAGCTGTGACTCCTCGAGGGGCATGTGGAACCGATCGCGCCAGCCGTCGTGCGCGGCGATCGTCGTGTGACGCGTCTCCTCGCTGCGCACGCTCACCCGCCAGGCCTCGATGGGCACGGTGCCGACGTTGCGCAGGTGCAACTGGCACGCGCCGAAGGCGTTGGCGCCGACCCACGCCTCGAGTGGCCCGACCCGCGCCGTCTCGCCCTGCACTTGCGCGTGCGCGGTCAGACTCGCGAGCAGGACCGACGCCAGCACGAAGGCCGATGGCCGTTTGAGGGACGCCGGCACCGCTGCCCCTACGGCTTCATGCCCGCGTCCATTGCGGGGTTGCGATCGTGGAAGTCGAAGGGCCGCAGCGCGAATTCGTGCCACAGCACCGGCATCACCGGCCATTCCTCGGCGCGCACCATGTGGTGCATGCCGAACGTGTACCAGAGCACGACGTCGGTGTCGGAGATCGACCGGTTCCCCTTCGTCCATGCCGGCAGTCCCTGGCCCGGCGTGCTGAGCGTCGGGTAGTCGCCGGCGGCGTACCGTTCTCCCGCCGCGTACGGCGTCACCCACAGGTGGTGGTCGATGAAGCCGGCGCGCTGCCGGGCGGCCTCGTCGGGCGCGAGCAACGTGTGAATCGAGTGCGCCGGCATCAACTGGTAACTGGCGGGATACCCGACGTGGTTCTGGCGCGTGCCGGTGACGCGCCACAGCGACGGCTTGTGCATGTCCATCGTCAGCTTCGCGTCCTGCTCCGACGTGACCGGCCTGGTCTCGGTGACCCAGATGCTGCGGCGAGGGTGTCCCGGCGGCAGCGTCTTGGCGACGATCTCGTCGCGCACGAAGCGGTTGGTGGCGCCGTCCACGTCCATGTCGAGGCGGAAGTTGAAGTAGTGGTCGTGATTGACGGCGACGACGTTCGGCTCGACGAAGCGCCCGTAGGCGTCGGCGCGCGAGTCGGCGCCATTGGTACCGGCTACCCTTGCGTCCTTCGCACCCGCCATCTTGG
The DNA here is from genome assembly GCF_016865485.1 of Luteitalea sp. TBR-22. Classification (NCBI taxonomy): domain Bacteria; kingdom Pseudomonadati; phylum Acidobacteriota; class Vicinamibacteria; order Vicinamibacterales; family Vicinamibacteraceae; genus Luteitalea; species Luteitalea sp. TBR-22. The sequence goes on from NZ_AP024452.1 coordinate 6,189,388, forward strand.
TCTCGACGATGCCTGTGGCGCCGAGACTGACCTTGATCTGGCCGTCCGGGAGGAAGCGCCAGTCGACCACGTAGTCGTAGTTGCCGATCATGGCGACCATGCGCACCACCAGCTCGCGCTGCGGGCGCCCCTCCGTGCCGTGGCGCCAGATCATGTCGCCGGCGGTGCGCTCGAACACGCAGGCGACGCGCGGCTTGTCGGTCGGCCAGCCGGCACCTGCCGGGACGACGCTGTCGATGTAGGTGGCGTAGTCGGGGCAGTCGATGCCCGGCGAGAGCGTGTCGGCCAGTCCACCGGCGGAGAACTCACCGGCGTCGATGAACGTGCGCACGTACCAGTCCTTCTGCGGCGACATGTAGGGCACGAAGATCTCCGAGAGGTGGCCCTGGTACATGACCGGCCGCTCGCGATCGCCGTCCTTCCACGTGGCGGTGGAGATGATCACGCCGACGCGCGAGTCGGGGCGGACGTGGAAGCGCCAGCGGTCCCAGGTGATCACGTGTCCGTCCATCGTGAAGGCCGGCCCGTTCGGCTGCCGCACCTCGAGTGGCGCGCCGAACTCGCGGAGCTTGCCGAACGCGGCCCGATCGAAGTCGTTGCCGCCGGCCGGAACCGGCACCGACTCGTCGTCGACGAACTCGAGGATCTCCTTCGCGTGCATGTCCATCACGACGCTCAGGCCCTCGATGCGGCGCGCCCAGGTGTTGCGGTAGCCCGAGCGCAGCCGGCACGACAGGACGCCGATGCGCTTGCCGACGTACTTCGGCTCGCCGAAGCTGCCCGGCGGCACCGCGATGCAGGTGACGAACTCGCTGCCGGCGATGCCGCGCCGCTTCAGCGCCTCGGCGAAGCGCGGGTCCTTCATCACCTTGCCGACGACCTCGTCGCCGAACTCGCTCTCGGTCCACATCGGCTGCACGCCGGTGCGCTCGGCCCACGACACGAGGCGCTTGCCGGTGACGTCGACGGTGGCCTCGAACACGCTGCGGCCCTGCGCGACGACGACCTCGGCCGACCGCGCGATGGGCATGCCCGGCCTCCAGGCCCAGACCCCGGCCTTGTCCGGTTCCTTCAGCTCGAGGCGCGTGAAGCGCGAGCCGTCGGCGAGCTTCCCTGCCTGCTGCAGGACCTCGAGCACGGTGAAGTGCTCGAGCCGCGTGAGCGGGTCGAGGGGATGGGTGATCGGTTGCGCAGCGGCGGGTCCGGCGAGGGCAAGGGACACGAGTGCGAGCAGGCACAGGACACACGACCAGCGCTTCATCAGACCTCCGCGACGTGAAATGGAACCTGCACAGCTTACAGGTTCCCGTGGAGAAGCGGCCAGTCGTGGCGGCGGTGTCGGCGGCCGGTCCCTATCGATGCCGGTGCTTGCGCAGCAACTCGTAGAGCACCACGCCGCCCGCCGTCGCGACGTTCAGCGATCCCTTGGTGCCGAGCATCGGGACCCGCACGTGCACGTGGCAGCGCGCCAGGAGGTCGCCTGGCAGCCCCTCGACCTCGTGCCCGAACAGCACCGCGACCGGCCAGGTGGGCGTCCAGTCGTACAGGTCGATGGCCGCCGGCGTCGTCTCGATGGCGGCAAGCTGTCCGCCCGACCCGGCGAAGGTGTCCATCCACGCCGGCAGGTCGTCGACGCCGACCCACGGCACGCTGTCCTCGGCGCCGAGCGCAGTCTTGGCAATCTCCTTGCGGGGCGGACGCGCCGTGATGCCCGACAGGACCACCTGCGCGACGCCGGCGCCGTCGGCCGTACGGAAGAAGGACCCGACGTTGTACAGGCTGCGCACCTGGTGGAGGACGACGTGGACGGGGAGCATGGGGACGGCAGTCGGCAGTCGGCAGTCGGCAGTCGCGGATCGCGGCGACAGCGTACGCGAATCCTGGCGCCGGGCACCGGGCACCGGGCACCGGGCACCGGGCACCGGGCACCGGGCACCGGGAAACGGTGTAGCTGCCGGCCTTGGCCGGCAGTCAGGTTCAGGGCGCACGGCCCGTCGGCCAGGGCCGACGGCGACGCTGTGGCCCAGGCGCCCTGGCCCTGAAGCATGCTCTCTGAGCCTTGAGCCTTGAGCCTTGAGCCCTGAGCCGTAAGCCTGTTCTACACTCCGCGGATGCAGCCTCTCAAGGCCTGCGCCAGCCTGGTGGCGCTCGTCGTGGCCGGGCTCGGCGTCGTGCTCTCGGCGCAGCCGGCGGCCAGGCGGCCGAACATCCTGTTCCTGTTCGCCGACGACATGCGCGCCGACACGATCGCCGCGCACGGCAATCCGCGCATCCACACGCCGACGCTCGACGACCTCGCCCGTCGCGGCTTCAGCTTCCGCGAGGCCCACGTGTTCGGGGGCGACAGCGGCGCCGTGTGCGTGGCCAGCCGCGCCATGCTGATGACCGGGCGCACGCTCTTCCACGTGCAGACGTCGACGATGGGCGACGCCCCCTTGTTGCCGGAAGTGCTCGGCAAGGCCGGGTACGCGACCTTCGGCACCGGCAAATGGCACAACGGCGAGGCCTCGTGGCTGCGTGCCTTCCAGCGCGGGCGCACCGTGATGTTCGGCGGGATGTCGGACCACACGAAGGTGCCGGTCAAGGACCTCGGCGCCGACGGCCGCCTCACCCCGGTGCGGGTCGCGACGACGTTCTCGAGCGAGCTGTTCGCCGACTCGGTCATCGACTTCCTGCGGTCCTACAAGGACCCGGCGCCGTTCTTCGCGTACGTGGCGTTCACCGCGCCCCACGACCCGCGGCAGCCGCCGGCGCCGTTCGCGCAGCGCTACTACGACGCGCTGCCGCCGCTGCCGCCGGACTTCCTGCCCCAGTTCCCGTTCGACAACGGCGGGGTGCGTGGCGAGAAGGGCCAGATGCGCGACGAGAACCTCGCACCCTGGCCGCGACCCGAGCGGATGATCCGCGAGCAGATCGCCGAGTACTACGGCATGGTCACGCACCTCGACGGCCAGATCCGCCGCGTGCTCGACGCGCTCGAGGCCACCGGCCGCGCCCGCGACACCATCGTCGTCTTCGCCGCCGACAACGGCCTCGCGCTCGGCAGCCACGGGCTGCTCGGCAAGCAGAGCGTCTTCGAACACAGCACGCGCGTGCCCATGATCATCGTCGGCCCCGGCATTCCGGCCGGCGGCCAGAGCCGGGCGCTGACCTACCTCCACGACCTGTACCCGACGCTGGCGTCGCTGGCCGGCGTGGCCGCGCCTGTTGGTCTCGACGGCGCCTCGCTGCAGCCGGTGTGGCAGGACCGCGGCACGCCTCGGGACTCGCTCTTCACGGTGTACACGAAGACCCAGCGCGCCGTTCGCGACGCCCGGTGGAAGCTGATCGCCTACCCGGCGCTCGGACACCTGCAGTTGTTCGACCTGCAGTCCGATCCACACGAGATCACCGACCTTGCCACGCAGCCGGCGAGGGCGGGCGAGATCGCGCGCCTGCGGGCGCTGATGGCCGCGTGGCAGGCGAGGATGGGCGACACCGTGCCGATTCCCACGACCAACGTCAGGCCACCGGCCCTCGATCTCACCGGCGCGCCGCGCACGCCGGACCAGTGGCAGCCCGAATGGATCGTGAAGAAGTATTTCGGGGGGTGACTGGATTGGGGATCGGGGGCCGGGAGGCGGGGGCCGTGATTCAGGCCTCCGTGCCACCCGAGACCGCAGAGCGCGTCAGCGCACCGTGACGTGGGGGCGGGCCGTCTCGACGACGAAGCGCGCGCTGGCGCGGGCCGCGATGGCGTCGGCCTTCTTGTAGAAGTCGGACGGCGTGAGGTCCTCGGCGCCGTAGAACGCGAGCTCCCGGTCCCGCCGCAGCCCGCGCGAGATCTCGGCGAGTCGGGCCACGGCCGGCACCACATCGGCAGGCAGCCGCGCCTGCTCCGCCATGAGCACGTCGGCGACGTCGTGGATGCGAGGCGGCTCCACGCCGCTGGCGCGCAGGAGGCCCTTCAACGCCAGCTCGACGATCTCCTGCGATTCACGGACCACGTCGGCCCAGCTCTCTGCCTTGAAGAGCGTGTCCACGGCGAGCAGACGCGCGGCGGCGCGGCGGAGGTGGTCGGCCGCGAGGTCCCGGTTCTGCATCAGGCGGCCTCCGTCCAGTACGGCTGCCCATGCGCGGTCTTGCGGACGAAGCGCCCCTGCGCGATGGCCCGCCGGACCTCGATCAGCGTCGCCGACACGGCGCCGGACCGGTCGTCGAGCACGACGCCCTCGACGGCGAGCTCGCACCAGAGGCTGCCGGGGCCGCGCGCGGCATCGGGCAGGTGGACGAAGTGCGCATCCACCGGTCGGCCGTCCCATGCGGGCGACGAGGCATCCCATTCCCGATACAGGTCGCGCGTCAGCGGGAGCGATCGGGCGACCACGACCATCACGTCGACGTCGGACGAGTCACGGGCCTCGCCACGCACCCATGACCCGTGCGCGATGACCCCGACGAGGTGCGTGCCCGCAACCACCGCGGCGGTCGCCAGGACCGCGGCAATCGACCGTCGGTGCGTCGCCATGACGTCAGGCCCGGCGAGCCGCTGCACGCAGTACTCGTTCAGCGACGCGTCCTCGGCTGCGGCCTGTACCGCGAGCCGGCGATGGAGGTCCGCCGGCAACCGCAGCAGGAACGGCACGGGGCCGTGGCGGGTGGAGCCCTCTCCGGCGCGGGTGGGCGGGCGGCGAGCCACGCTGCGATGGTATCACTCGAACAACTGTAGTGATATCACCAGGGTCCGCGGCATGTGCAGCCGTGTCCGGCTGGACGGCAGGGCCGTCGCCCCCCGCCCGATGGCGCAGCCGACCGCGCGAGGGTGTCGGCGCTCACGCCGCTGGTGGGCGCGTCGCTGCGGCACCCGCCCACCGCCGGAATGCGTGGCGTCGGGACGCCTGTCCCTGTACAGTCACGCCACCGTGACTGCCCCCGCTGCGCGACCACTCGTCGCAACCCTCGCGTTTGTCGCGGCCGCCCTCGGAGCGGTGACGCGGGCGCAGGCGCCGGCGCCCGCCTTCACCGCGCACACGATTGCGACCGGCCTGTCCGAGGGCTACCAGGTGGTGGTCGCCGACCTCAATCGCGATGCCAGGCCCGACATCGTCGTCGTCGACAGCGGCAGCACGCGCGTGCAGTGGTACGAGAACCCCGAATGGACGCCGCACGTGCTGGTCGCCGGTGTCAGCGACCCGATCAACGCCGCGGCGTCGGACGTCGATGGCGACGGCATCCCGGAGATCGCCCTGGCCCACGGCTTCGCGATGGCGTACGCGAGCAGCCCGGGCATCGTCTCGATTCTCACGCACGGCGACGACCCGCGCGCGCCGTGGACGGCCCGCGAGATCGACCGCGTGCCGACGGCGCACCGGCTGCGCTTTGCCGATCTCGACGGCACGGGACGGAAGGTGCTCGTGAACGCTCCGCTCATCGGCCCGGGCGCCGTCGCGCCGGAGTACCGGGGCCGGATGCCGCTCGTGATGTATCACCCCGGCAACTGGGCACGCGAGGTGATCGACGAGGAGGAGCAGGGCGTGGTGCACGGCATCACGCCGGTCACCTTCAGCGGCGACGATCGGGAGTCGCTGCTGACGGCCGGCTTCCTCGGCGTCCACGCGAGGCGCGTCGCGGGCGGCCAATGGATGCGCACGCGTCTCGCGGCCGGCGACCCGGCGCCCTGGCCGAAGAGCGGCGCCAGCGAGGTGGTCGTGGCGCGCCTCGGCGGCGAGGACGTGGTCGGCACCATCGAGCCCTGGCACGGCAACCAGGTGGTCGTCTACCGCCGGCGCGGAGCGACATGGGCGCGCACGGTCGTCGACGACAGCGTGAAGGACGGCCACACGATGGTCGCCGGCGACGTCGACGGCGACGGGCGCGACGAGCTGCTCGTGGGCGAGCGCCAGGGACGGCGCAGCGTCTACCTGTATCGCGCCTCGTCCGGACGGGGTAACGCTTGGACGCGGCAGTTGCTCGACGACCGCGGCATGGCGGCCGCCGGGTGCGCCATGGCCGACCTCAACGGCGACGGACGCGTCGACGTCGTGTGCGTCGGCACCGCCACGGCGAACCTCAAGTGGTACGAGAACCGGCCCGGGTCGTCCGGCCGCTGAGCCACGCCTGGGGGACGCACGCCCGGCCGGCCGTGACCGGGGGGCGTCCCGGCGACGACTGCACCGGCGGGACACCCCCTCGACCACTCGCGTCAGCGAACGCTCACGGGTTGACGACGACCGTGCCGCCCGACGCCGTGCAGTTGTTCGACTCGTCCTGCTCGCTCACCTTCTTGACGTCGTCAGCACAAGCGAGGACGAAGTAGGTGCCCGGGACGGCCGCGAGCGGCACGGTGACGACCTTGCTGCCGGCCGACGACGCGCCGGGCGCGAGCGCCACCACCGAACGGGTGCCCGACAGGAGCACGTCGTAGGCGGACCACGTCGCGTCGAGCGAGAGGTAGTAGCGGGTCGTGGACGCCGCTGCAGGTCCCTGACCCTGGTTGGTGACCGTGTCGGCCAGCGTCATCTTCTGCCCGAGCCTGATCGTTGTGGCGACGGGTCCCACCTGCGAGACCACGAGATCGGGACGGTCCACCAGAACGGTGCCGGCAGAGACGGCGCAGTTGTTGGCCTCGTTGGCCTCGGGGACCTTGCCCTGGGCGTCCGCGCAGGCGATCAGCCGGTACGTGCCGACCGGCGTCGTCGCCGGGACGGTGACCGACCGGGAGCCCGTGGACGCCTGATCGGGGGCGAGGGCCGCGACGCTGCGTGAACCGGCGAGCAGGAGGTCGGCGGCGTCCTTCACGCCATCGGTCGACAGGTAGTAGCGGGTGACCGACGCTCCGGACGTGACCGTCGCGACGTTCTGGGTCGTGTCGCTCGCGGTGAACTTCATCCCCGGCGCGATGGCCGACGGCGGCTCACCGACGACGGTGACGCGCAGGTCGGCCAACCGCACCTCCACCGGCGTCGGCGACGCGGTGCAGTTGTTGCCTTCGTTGCTCTCGCCGACGACTCGCGCGTCGTCGGCGCACGCCAGCTGCCAGTAGGTTCCCACCGCCATCGCCGACGGCACGGTGACCGTCGTCGGGCCAGTGGACGCCTCGCCGCTCGTCAGGTACGCCACGGCCCGCTGGCCGCCGAGGCGCACGTCGCCCTTGCCGAGCGTCGTGTCGGCCGACAGGTAGAAGCGCGTCGTGGACGCCGCTGCAGCCGAGGCGCCGGCGTTCGTGGTGGTGTCGGTCACCAGGTACGTGCTGCCGGGCGAGACGAGGGCTGGCGGCGCGCTCGCGGCGCTGACGCGCAGGTCGACGCCGCTCACGGCGAAGGTGGCCGTCACGTCCTGCGCGCCGTTCATCGTCAGCGCGCAGTCGACCGTGCCGGTACAGGCACCGCTCCAGCCGGTGAACACGCTTCCGGGGTCGGGGAGGGCCACCAGCGTGACCGCACTCGCCTCGGCCACGTCGGCCTGGCAGGTGGCGCCGCAGTCGATGCCGCTGCCGGTGACGCGGCCGCTCCCGGCGCCCGCCTTCTGCACCGTGAGCCGCGCGGTCGTGGGCGCCGCGCCAGCGACGTACAACGAGTACGTGCGCGACACCGCTGCCCCGAGCGCGTCGGTCACGTCGACGGTGATGTCGAACGTGCCGCCCTGGGTCGGCGAGCCGGACAGGACGCCTGGCCGCTCGAGTCCCGTCTGCGGGTCGACGTACGTGCCGAGCGACAGTCCCTGCGGCAGCGGATCACCAGAGAGCGTGATGGTGTACGGCGCCGTCCCGCCGACCACGACGGTGCGCGGCAGGTAAGGCTCCGTCGTGTCGCCGTCCTGCAGGTGATCCACGAGGCCCAGCGGCGCCTCGGCCGCGAACCCGGCCATCTGCGCGCCGATGTACTCGCCGACGACGACGCGTTCCTCACAGTTGACGAAGTACGGGTCGCCGTTGGCGTCGGTGACCTGGACGGCGGTGCCGATCCCGTGGCGGTAGTTCGGGTCGGCCGGGTCGCTCGCCGGGTTCGCGTCCGAACACATCGCCTCGCCGGTCTCGCCGTCCAGGGTGTCGAGGCCGGCCGCGTACTTGTAGAACTCGTAACGGCGCGTCACCTGCTCGGCGCCGTCGCCCATGTCGTCGGGCAGGCCTTCGAGCGCGTCGTTCTTGCCGCCGCCAGGGCTGGTCTGCAGCAGCTTCCACTCGCTCTCGACCTCGTCGGGTTCCTGGTTCTGCCACTCGGCCTTGCCGTCGCCGTCCTTGTCGGCCGACACCAGGTCGGCCAGCGCCACCGGGTTCGCCCTGTGCGTCTTGGTCTTGATGACCTTCACCCAGACGGGCTCGCCCCAGGCCTTGTTGTTGGCCGCCGGGACGGGCGGCGCGGGGATGACGGCCACGACTGCCGCGGGCTTGTTGTCGACCGGCGGCGCGTAGCTCCAGGAGGGCGTCGCGACGCCCACCGGGGCGCCGGCGTACGCCAGGCCGCCCGCGTGGTCGTCGACCAGCCACCGGTACTTCACGGTGGTCGGCGTGCCGTAGTAGCCGAGGCCGAAGTGCTCGCAGCCTTCGTTGACCGACGTGTCGGTGCAGGTGTGACCACTCGGAGGCGTGAGGGTCGGGATGGCGGGATTGGTGAAGCTGCCGTTGGCGCCCCAGCTGCCGTCGGGGTTCTTCGTGCTCTCGTAGCGGACGAAGACCTTCGGGTGGGCCGGATCGCTGTTGTCCTCGCGGATCCTCGGCGCGCCGTAGTGGTTCCAGTCGAACGTGTACGTGATGTCGGTGCTGCGGATGTCGTGGATCTCGATCTCGAACCCGTGGCAGACGCCGCCGGTGTCGTTGATCGTGTCGAAGTTGTTCAGGTCGCCGATCACCGTCTGTGCGCCGGCGACGGAGGCCGCGAGGGAGAGCAGTGCCGAGGCGACGAACCGTGTGAGCGTACGCATGCGAGAAACCTCCGCCCTCGCACAAGCCGACGCACCGCGCCGGAGATCTCGTCCGAAAGCCGTCCCTGCAATCTACGCGTCGCAGATGAGCGCTCGATGAGATGATCGCGACGCCCGCCTGCCGGAATTCCGGCAGTTGCTTACGCGTTTCCGCATCCTCGTGCTCGAGCGGAACCGAAACCTGACCGGGTCCTGACCGAGACACGACGCCATCCACACAGGCGATCGCTATACCAGGCCGACATCTTCAGTTGCGCCTGCCCGGGCAACGGCGACCTGCGCGACGACACGACGCGCGGCGCACGCGCGCTGATCGGCGCGCCGCTCACCATCGACTTCGCCACGCCGATCCGGGCGTTCGGCCTGTACTGGGGCAGCCCCGACCGCGGCAACACGATGACGCTGTTCGACGGCGCATCGCCGGTCTTTACCGCGACGGGATCCGATGTGGGGCCGCTCGTCGGCTTCGGGCATCCCGGCGCGGGCTACGTCACCGTGGTCGCAGGTCAGGGCGAGCGCTTCACCCGCGTCGTCCTGTCGTCGACCGATTACCCGTTCGAGACCGACAATCACGCCTACGTGCCCGCCGTGCCGGAACCGTCGGCGCTCCTCCTGCTCGCGGCCGGGCTCGGCGCATGGCGGCGACCACGCCGTCCCGCAGCCTGGCGCCACTGACGCGAAAGCGGATCGCGCGTCACCACACTCCGAGGGCCGGGCGTCGTGAACGTCGGCGTCCGGGCCTCGGCGCTGGACGCCGGGCATCCCGCGTTCGGCGTTCGGCGTTCGGCGTTCCATCTGTTACCGTCGCGACATGGCGACGCGGCCAGGTGCCTGGCGACGAGGAAGGGTCGTGGTGCCGGCGCTGCTGGGCACGGTCCTGGCCGGCGTGTCGCTGGTCGCCTGGATGAGGGCGCCGCAGGCCAGTGCGGGCCCGTGCGACGTGGCGATGGGGCCGGCCTCCCTGCCCGACGTCTCCGAGACGAGCGGCCTGGCCGTCGGCCGGCGCCAGCCGGTGATCTGGACCCACAACGACTCGGGACACGCCACCGACCTGTTCGCGCTCGACGAAGCGGGCCGCGAGGTCGGGCGGGTGCGCGTGCCCGTCGAGACGCGCGACTTCGAGGACGTGTCGGCGGGCCGCTGCGCGGCGGGTGACTGCCTGTACGTGGCCGACATCGGCGACAACGCCCGTCGACGCCCGCGCGTGGTGCTGCACCGCCTGCCGGAGCCGGGCGCGGGCACCACGCACACCGCCGCCCTGGAGACGTTCGTCCTCACCTACCCCGACGGGCCGCACAACGCCGAGGGCCTGTTCGTCCTCGGCGAGGAGGCCTTCCTGGTCACCAAGGACCGCCGCGGCACGGTCTATCGCACGGGCCCCCTGCCGGCCGGCGGCGGCGCCATCACGATGCAGCGGGTGGGTGACCTGGGACTCGAGGTGGTGACCGATGCCGAGGCCTCCACCGACGGACGGACCGTGATCGTGCGCACTCCCGACGTGGCCACCCTGCATCGCGCGGCCGACGTCGTTGCCGGACGCCTGGCGCCCTACCTGACGATCCCGCTGCTGGGTCTCCGGGAGCCGCAGGGCGAGGGCGTGGCCATGCGCGGTGACGCCATCTACCTGTCGAGCGAGGGGCGCATCGGCGGCGACGGCCGACTGCTGCGCCTCCGCTGCCGGCTGCCGGCGCCCTGACCCTCAGGGCCGCGGCTGCGCCAGGGCCGCGGCCAGCGAGGCGCCCTTCGCCTCGGTGAACGCGCCGGTCTCGCGCCACAACACCTGTCCCGCGCGCTCGACGACGAACACGTGGATCGTGTCCTCGGTGGTGATGCCGAGCGACGTCTTGAAGGGCGCCTTGTCGAGGTACAGCGTCACCGTGCGCTCGCGCGCCTTGACGTCGGGGATGCCACCACGCATGCCACGGTTGATCGTCCACTGCAACAGGCGGATCAACGGCCCGATGGTCGGCACCTCGTAGTACTCCGTGTCGGGGATGCGGCCGACCGTGCCCTTGACGAACGGCACCCAGCTGTCGACCTGCGCCTGCTGCTCCCGCTTGAACGCGACGAAGACGACGTTGCGCGTGCCGGCGAAGTCCCTGGGCAGCGTCATCGGGCGACCCTCGAGGTTCTTGCTGGTGACGGTCGGGAAGCGCGCGCCGTCGGCCAACGCCAGCGCCAACGCGAGGGTCAGGAAGGTGGTCGCGACGGGCACGTCCGAAGTCTAGCCCAGCCGATGTGTAAGGACGCGAGGTCGACATCGCCGTGGCGGCGTGCGCGCTCGTCGACGACGCGGCCCTGTGGACGCTCAATCCTGCCGACTTCCGCGACCTGCCCGGATTGCGCCTGGCCTGACGGCAGGCCGGCCCGGATCACGCGTGGCCGTAGAATGGCCGCCGATGCACCCCCTCCTCCATCGACTCGGCGGCCTGGCCAAGGTGCAGGTGGCGCGCCTGCGCCGCCGCCCGGTCACCGACGAGTACGAGACGGGCGCCCCCTCCCCACAGCGCGCGCTCGACCTCTACGCCGGTGAATGGGCCTCGCGCCTGCCGGAGCCGCTGTCGGGCCTCACGGCAGGGCGCATCCCGCTCTTCGAGGACTCTCGCCTGCGGTGGGGCCTCGAGCGCCTCGGGGGCGTGCAGGGTGCCCACGTGCTCGAACTCGGACCGCTCGAGGGCGGGCACACGTGGCTGCTCGAGCAGCAGGGCGCCGCGCGCATCACGGCAATCGAGGCCAACCGGCGCGCCTACCTGAAGTGCCTCGTCATGAAGGAAGTGGTGGGGACGACGCGCGCCCGCTTCCTGCTGGGCGACTTCGTGGCCTTCCTCCGCGAGTCGCCGGAGGCACGCTTCGACGTCGGCGTCGCCTCCGGCGTGCTGTACCACATGCACGAACCGGTCGAGCTGCTGGCGCGGCTCGCGCGCGCCTGCGAACGACTGTTCATCTGGACCCACCACCACGATGCCGCCTTCGTGGCGAAGCGGCCGGAAGTGGCGGCGCGGTTCCGGGCGCCGGAAGTGCGCACCGTCGAGGGCTTCACGCACACGCTGCACCCACACTGGTACCAGGCGGCCCGCTTCACGCCCGGCTTCTGCGGCAGCGGCGAGACCCACCCGCGCTGGATGACGCGCGACGACATCGTCGGCGCCCTGCGCCACTTCGGCCACGACCGCGTCGAGGTCGGCTCGAAGAGCCCACGCACCCGCACGGTCCGGCGATGGCGCTGGTGTCCTTCCGCGGGTCGGCAGAGCGCCCCTGACCGAGACCGACGACGAGCGCGAGGCGGGACCTATCGTGATGCGGTGGCGAGTTGCGCGAGGATCGCCCGCGTCTCGGCGACGCGCCGCTCCATGCCGGCGCGATACCTCGACATCTGTTCGTTGACCGCCGTGCCCGGCTGGTCCAGCGCGGCCTCGATCTCGCGCAGGTACTGCTCGGACAGTTCGAGGTACCTGCCCCTGGTCGCGGGGTTGGCGAACCCCTGGCCGTTGGCGCGGACGTAGACCGGCGTCGTGTGCGCGACCTGCGTCGGACCACCCCTGGCGCGCGCGGCCACCCACAGTCCGTGCGCGCCGACCCGCAGGTCGTGCGTGAGGCGCAGGCGCTCGGCCGACTGCCCGGGCTCGCCGGCCGACACGGCCTTCACGACCTGACCGTGCACGACAAGCTCGAGGTCGCGCAGCGGCACGTCGACGGCGTGCCCGCGCGCCTCGACGACGATGCGCAGCGTGTCGCCGTCCTTGCGCTCGAGCGTCGTGCCCGGCCACGCGTCGTCCACGCGCAGGTCGAGCATCGGGCCTGTCGTCACGAACGTGCGCCCGGCCTTGACCCCGCGCATCCAGGTCTCGAAGGTCAGCGGCCCGTCGACGTGCGTGTAGAAGCGGGCGTCGCCGATGTGCGGGCCTTCGTCCTCCTCGGCCCCGAACGCCTTGTTGCGGCCGCACCACGGGAAGTCGGAGCCGGCGAGCGCGGTGATCGGGAACCCGAGGTCCAGGAAATGGTAGTAGTGCGTCGTGATGAGCGGGCCGGCGGGCGCGCAGAACTGCAGGAGCTCGAGGAAGTCGATCTTGCGCTGCAGCGCGTCGAGCGTCATGCCGCGGTAGCCGTGGAACGTGATCGCCTGGTGCGCGTAGCCGGTGATGCCGCCCAGCGCGTGGACGCGGTCGAACGTGCGGTCGTAGCCGTAGTAGGCATCGACGGGACGCACGCGCACGCGCTCGGCGGCGCCGAGCGAGATGGTGTGCCCGATCTCGGGTGTCCGCGGGTCTTCCTGTCCCGGTGAGATCAGCCGCCCGCCCTCCTGGTAACGTCCCTCGGCGCCGAACGCGTACTGGGTGAAGTAGTTGGTGTGGAAGTCGCCCATCTGCAGCAGGTTGCCGACGTGGATGTCCTCGGCGGCAAGCCACCGCTGCACCAGCGGGTTCTCGCGGGGCGAGCGGCGCAGGTGGATGTGATCGTCGGACGAGTACCAGCCGCGCCCTGGCATGTCGATCCACCGGCGCAGCTCGTAGCGTTCCTTCCTGCTGCGGCCAGCCGACACGGTCAGGCGATGCTGCTGCCGCACGAACTCGTAGCCCTTCGTCAGCGTGATGACGTAGTCGCCCGGTGGAAGCGCCACGTCGAACGGCGCATCCACGTAGAACGCCCCGTCCGGCTGGGTGGCGTAGCCCTGCGCGCTGTCGTCGTGCCCCCACATGATCGCGAGCGCCTCACGAGGCACGCCGAGCGCCTCGCCGGGCATGGCCAGCGCCCCGAGCGGTGCCTTGCTGATCGGCTTGCCGGAGGCGTCGGTGATGCGCACGCGCACGGGCGTCGGCGCGGACGCGCCGGCCTCGACCACGGTGACGCGCAGCGTTCCGTTGGTGGCTGCGGCGGCGGTGTAGAGGTACAGCGCCGCGAGCACGATTCCCGAGGCGATCGGCAGCACGGCATGGGCGCGCGCGCGGACGGAGTCGTGCGCGGAACCGGACAGGGACGTCATGAGAGGCGCTCCACGAACCACACGAAGGCGAGTCCGAGCACGAGCACGGACGTGGACTGCACGAGGGGGCGGTGCCAGCGCGACCTGGCGGCCAGCACGACGAGTGGCGCGGCGAGCACGATCGCCGCGAGCTGGCCGATCTCCACGCCCGCGTTGAACGCGAGGACCGCCGTGATCCACGCCCGGGCCGGCAGGCCGATCACGTCGAGCGTGCCGGCGAACCCGAGCCCGTGCACCAGGCCGAACACGAACGCCGCCGGCCAGCGCCTGCTCGACGGCAGCGGCAGGCCGTCCGGGCGCACCGCGTGGCTGTCCAGCAGGTTCTCGATCGCGACGTAGGCGATGCTCAACGCAATCGCCGGCTCCACGAAACCGGCGGGCGGCGTGATGATCCGCATCGCGCCCAGCACCAGGGTGAGGCTGTGCGCCGCCGTGAAGGCCGACACCAGGCCGACGCGCGCGCGCCAGGAGGCGCTCGGCACGAGCAGGCAGGCCAGGAACACGAGATGATCGTACCCGGTGAGGATGTGCGCGATGCCGAGGCGCACCATCGCCAGCACGCCCGACGGCGGCGCGCTCGCGTCGTCGGCACGTCGCACCAGCCGTTCGCTCGCCGTGGCCGTGAGGACGAAGGATTCGCCGCGACCGTGCCGCTCGATTCGCGTCACGACGGCGTGCGAGTCGTCGGTGACGCGGTGGAACGTCGATCGCAGTACCACGGCGCCCGAACCGGAGAGTCGATGCGCGACCTGAAGCTCGATCAGGCCGGACGCGAGCATGCGAGCGCCGAGGACTCGCGCCTCGGCCGGCACACCGCCCTCGATGACGAGGAAGTGATTCCTCACGGCCTCGTCGAGCGCGCCGAGCCGGTCGACGCCCAGCTCGCCGGCCGAACGCGGCAGCCCGGGTGCGAGGCGCACGGCGTCCTCGAACGGCAGGAGCACCACGGCGTGGCCGCCGGCCGCGTCGAGGACGACCCGCCAGAACGCGGTGGAGCCCGCGTGGCCGACGGCAGGCGAGGCGTGCAGGAGCACGAGCCACGCGAGCAGGGCTCGCGCGCCCCACGCGCGCAGGACGGTCGGCGACATGCGACGCATGGTAGCGCGGTGCGTGGACTGCCCGCGGGTGCTACGCTCCGGCGCATGCGCTTCCCTGCCTCGTCGATGGCGCACGGCCTGGTCGTGCCGCGGCTGCGCGTGGTGCTGGTCGTCGTGCTGGCCCTCCTGGCACGCCAGGCCGCCGCGCAACGCGTGCCTGCGGCGGCGCCGGACTCGGTCGTGCTGCTGGCGCCCGACCGTGTGTTCACCGGCACGGAGGATCAGGCACACGCCGGATGGGTCGTGCTCGTGCGTGGCGACCGGATCGCGGCCGTGGGCCCTCGCGATCGGGTCGACGTGCCGACGGGCACGCGGCGGATCGACCTGCCCGGCGCCACGCTCCTGCCCGGCTTCATCGAGGGACACACGCACCTGTTCCTCCACCCGTACGACGAGACGTCCTGGAACGATCAGGTGCTGAAGGAGTCGCTGAGCCTGCGGACGGCGCGCGCGGTGAACCATGCCGGCAACACGCTGCGCGCCGGATTCACCACGGCGCGCGACCTCGGCACCGAGGGGGCGGGTTACGCCGACCACGGCCTTCGCCAGGCAATCGAGCAGGGAATCATCCCGGGGCCGCGGCTGCTCATCGCGTCGAAGGCGATCGTGGCGACCGGCAGCTACGGGCCGGCCGGCTACGCGAGTGAATGGGACGTGCCGCAGGGTGCGCAGCAGGCAGACGGCGCGGAGGGCCTGGCGCGCGCGGCACGCGAGCAGATCGGTCACGGCGCCGACTGGATCAAGGTGTATGCGGACTACCGCTGGGGGCCGTCCGGCGAGGCGCGCCCGACGTTCAGCGAGGCAGAGCTGCGCACGCTCGTCGAGGTCGCGGCCTCGAGCGGCAGGAAGGTCGCGGCGCACGCCGCCACGGCGGAGGGCATGCTGCGCGCGGTGCGCGCCGGCGTGGCGACGATCGAGCACGGCGACGCCGGCACGCCCGAGATCTGGAAGCTGATGGCCGAGCGACAGGTGGGCTACTGCCCGACGCTCGGCGCCGTCGAGGCCACGGCACGCCATGCGGGCTGGACGCCAGGCCAGCCGCCCACGCCAAGGATGACGCAGAAGCATGCCGCCCTGCGGGCGGCGATCGCCGCAGGCGTGCCGATCTGCGTCGGCGGCGACACCGGCGTGTTCGCGCATGGGGACAACGCGTGGGAGATGGAACTGCTCGCTGCGGCCGGCATGCCACCGGCCGCCGTGCTCCGCGCCGCGACGAGCGTCAACGCGCGCCTGCTCGGGATGAGCGATCGCGTGGGGACGATCGCCGGCGGGATGCTCGCCGACCTGGTGGCCGTGGAGGGCGACCCGTTGCAGGTCATCGGCGCCGTGCGCCGCGTGCGCCTCGTGATGCAGGCCGGCCGCATCGTCGACCGGCAAAGGTAGCGCGCGATGCCGCCAAGGGGGCGCGATGCGCCTCGCCAGGGGTAGGGCGCGATGCGTCTCGCCAAGGGTAGGGCGCGATGTCCCATCGCGCCGTTATCCAGCGAACAGCCTCAGAAGCTCCAGTCGACTTGCGGCCGCATGCCCCTGGTGCACACCCACACGGTCGCGCGGGCGTCCTTGACGAGCCGCCCGCCGGGCATCAGCCGCGCCATGTCGGCTTCGGTGAACGGCTGCCCGCGGAGATGGAAGGCCGACAGCAGGTCGCCGTCGGGATGCGCGATCACCACGCGCTCGGTGGTCGCCTCGTCGGTCTCGATCACCAACCGGGTCGACTGCTTCTCGCGCCGGAGCGAGGTGACCCGGCCCGTGTAGCTGGTGAGCTCGTTCCTGTCGCAGGTCACGAACGGCGGCGGCGCGAGCCGGCCCTGTGCGCCGACGAGCGTCGTCGCAAGCAGCACGAGGGCCGGAATCGCATGACGCATGGCCTACTTGCCGAGCCGGTAGTTGGTGAACATCGTCTCCATGCGGGTGCCCTGGCCCGTCGAGAACGTGTTCATGCACGCATCGTCGGTGTAGTCCATGAAGTTGGTGATCGGGTCCTGGCCCGGGTACCTGGTGCCCGAGCAGGAGTCGCGGCCCACCGGGCAGCCATAGGCCGGGCTGCGTTCGGCCGGGGTGTCGCTCACGCTGTCGTTGGTCTTGGAGCAGCCGCCCTGGAACGTGTGGTACAGGCCCATCCAATGGCCGACCTCGTGCGTCCCGGTGTCGCCCTGGTTGTAGGGCGCCGCCGTCCCGCCGGGGACGCTCGAGAACAGGATCACGACGCCATCATCGGTGGGATTCCTGGCGTACGACGACGGAAACGTGGCCCAGCCGAGCAGTCCGCCGCCCATGTTGTTGGAGTAGATGTTCAGGTCGTCGGCCGTGCCCTGCCGGAGGGCGGCCTTCATCTGGTCCTCTGCCGTCGTGCCCGGCTCCGCGGTGTACCACGACGCATTGGTGGTGCGATCGACCGCCACCAGCTTGAACACCCACCCGTATCCCCCATACGCCGCGTTCAGCACGTCGATCTGCGACGAGATCTGCGAGTCCGGGATGTTTCCCTGCGACAGGCTCGTCCCGTTGTTGATCACGTGCCAGTACACGTTGATCGTGCCGCCCCTGAGGGCCGACGCGCCGCCGGAGCCCTTCGCGAGTTCGAGCAGGAACTCCTCCTCGTCCCGGTTGGACGACTTGAACTTCTCGGCGCCGCACTTGAAGTTCTCGACGAAGTACCGCTGGCTGGGGTACGTGACGCCCCGGAACGTCCACGGCAGCGTCGACTCGAACGCCTCACGCGCCTCGGCGGCGACGCGCGCCTGCTCGGCGGCCTGGTCGGCAGGCTGTGCCGTCGCGAACGTCGACACGCACACGGCGGCCGCGGAAAGGAAGGACACCACACGCAGCTTCATGGACTGCCTTTCGAAGAGGTTGGAAGCCCGAGTTTAGGTCTACCCACAGTCGGGGTCAACGCGGAGGTCGACGGGCCGCGGCACGGGCGGCCCGTCGTCGTGGACTCAGGCGCCGGGCGCCCGATACTTGACGGTGGTGGCGACTGCCTCGTCGACGTCCTTGGGCGTCACCAGCGGCACCATCTCGGTGGTCACCACGCCTGTGGCGTTGATCGTCAACGTCAGCGCCAGGGCGGCGTTGGGATCGGGCAGGTCGACGATCACGTAGGCGTCGGCCTCCCCGTACGCGAAGTAGAACGCCTCCACCTTGCCGCCCAGCGCCTTGACCGCCTTGGTGACGGCCGCCTGGCGCGAGGTCCCGCCGTCCTTCAGCAGGCCCTTCATGCCCTCCGCGTTGTACTTCGCCTTCGTGAGGTACTTGGCCATCGAGCCTCCTGGCGTCATTGGCCGGGCATGGCCCGGCCGTCCGGCATACCGGTACGACCTGACGAACGACATGTATCGGCAGGAATGGCTGAGTATAGGCCCGTTGGCGTCGCGTGCTTGAGGTGGACGTCGTCCTGCACCAGAATCCCGCATGCCCATTCCCGCAGTCCGCGCCCTCTTCGCGCTGGTCGCCCTGCTGCTCGCCACGGCGATCGCGCAGGCGCAACCGACGTACGACCTGCTGCTGAAGGGCGGCCACGTCATCGACCCGCGCAACGGCATCGACGGCCCGATGGACGTCGCCGTCACGGGCGGTCGCATCGCGGCGGTGCGCGCCGGCATCGATCCCGGCGCCGCCAGGCAGGTGGTGGACGTCGCCGGCCTCTACGTCACGCCCGGCCTCATCGACATCCACGTGCACGTGTTCGCGACCACCGGCGTGAAGGGCGCCTGGGCTGGCGACAACAGCGTGCTGCCGGACGGCTTCTCCTTCCGCACCGGCGTCACGACGATGGTCGACGCCGGGAGCTCCGGCTGGCGCAACTTCGAGGATTTCCGACGCACGGTCATCGACCGCGCCAGCACGCGCGTGCTCGCGATGCTCAACATCGCCGGCTTCGGCATGCTCACCGACGTGCCCGAGCAGAACGTGCACGACATGGACGCCAGGGCGACCGCCGACATGGCGCTGCGCCACAAGGACGTGGTCGTCGGCATCAAGTCGGCGCACTACCAGGGGCCCGAATGGATCTCGGTGGATCGCGCCATCGAGGCCGGCACGGCCGCCAACGTGCCGGTGATGGTGGACTTCGGCTACTTCCGCGAGGAACGCCCGTACCACCAGCTCGTGACGACGCGCCTGCGGCCCGGCGACATCACCACGCACATGTTCCGCGGGCCGGTGCCCTACATCGGCGCCGACGGCGCCGTGCTCGCGTACCTCAAGCGCGCCCGGGGGCGCGGCGTGGTGTTCGACGTCGGCCACGGCGGCGGCAGCTTCGTGTTCCGCACGATGGTGCCGGCCGTGGCGCAGGGCTTCTACCCCGACACGATCTCCACCGACCTGCACACCGGCAGCATGAACGCCGGCATGCAGGACATGCTGACGACGATGTCGAAGTTCCTGGTCGCGGGGATGCCGCTCGCGCAGGTGATTCGCGCCTCGACCGACGCGCCGGCGAAGGTGATCAAGCGCCCCGGGCTCGGGCACCTGTCGGTGGGCGCCGAGGCCGACATCGCGGTGCTGCGCGTGATGGAGGGACGGTTCGGGTACGCCGACGGCGCGCGTGGCACGATGACGGGCGACAAGCGGCTGCTGTGCGAGCTGACGCTGCGCGAGGGACGGGTGGCGTGGGACTGGAACGCGCGGACGGGCACCGACTACCGCAAGCTGCCGCCGACCTACGGCGTGCGCGACGTCGATCGGGTGATCGTGCCGTAGATGCGTGGCGATCGGGTACGGCGGGGTGTCCCACTCCGCCGTCGGCGTCGGCAGGTGTAGACGTCGGCCTTGGCCGACGCCTGGGCGCGTCGTCACTGACCGTCGCCCGAGGGCGACGGCTACAGGCTCTGCTCTGGACCGATCACGCGCCGTAGGCGGCGAGCACGCGTTCGAGCCTGGACCGCACCTGCGCCACGAGCTCGCCGAACCCTTCCTGGGTCATGCCGAGGCGCTCGAGCGAGGCCGGCGACACCTGCAGGTCGGCATCGGTCGGCGCGTAGCCGGTGCCGGCCTGCTTGGCGGCGATGTTGGCCACGTGCACGGCGTCCGCGATGATGTCGTGGGCCAGGTCCGGCGTGTGGTGGTGGATGATGCCCGTCACCAGCCGGTCAGGCAGGCTCCAGTGCTGCGCGATGAGCCCGCCCAGCTCGCCGTGGTGCACCTGCAGCACCTCGGTCTCGGCGCGCAGGCTCGAGAGGCCGCCTCGCTCGCGCCCCTCGGCAAGCACGCGCTGCACCTCGGGGTCGAGGAAGCGCGCCATCACCAGCTTGCCGACGTCGTGCAGCAGCGCGGCGGCGTAGGTCTCCACCGGCAGCGTTGCCTGGCAGAAACCCTGCGCCGACTCGGCGGCGAGCGCCGCAGCCACCGAATGGCGCCAGAGCTCCCCTTCCGACAACCCGAACTCCGGGACGCCCTGCTTCAGCCGCTTCTGCACGCCCACCGCCGTCGCCAGCGACAGCAGCGTCCGGATACCGAGCCGCACGACCGCGTCGCGCACGGTCACGATCGGCACCGCGGTGGCGCTGGCGGCGGAGTTGGCCGCCCGCAACAGCCGGAGCGTGAGCGCCTGATCCAGGCGCACCACCTCCTCGATCTCCTGCAGCGTCCAGTGTTCTCCGGCGGTGATCGCGGCCAGCCGGGTGACACTTTGAGGCAAGGCCTCGATGTCGTTGGCCGCGCGCGTCAGCGCCTTGATGTCGATCATTGTCGTTGCTCCGCGCGCCCTCGTCCCGGGGCACGCGCCTCCATTATCAAGCCTGGGCTTACCCGAGCAACCGCACCACCGCATCGACGATGGTGGATGCCTCGTCGGCGCTCGCAAGGCGGTCGACCCACGACCGGTCGCCCGGCAGCCGCGACCAGGCCCGCTCGGCCACCGCCCGCTCGTGCACGAGCCGCATCGGCAACGTCGGATCGACGGTGGACGCACCCGCGTCGGCGCGGTGGAGCGTGTCGAGCTCACGGCGCAGCTGCTGCGGATCCACCATGGACACCGGCGTGGCGCAGTGCGCGCAGGCCAGTGGGCCCGACAGGTCGACGGGCGCCCCGCAGTTCACGCAGTTGACCTGCGCGATGCGGGCGCGGACCTCCTCGATCTCTGGCGCGGTCAGTTCCCGCACCAGGTGCTTCTCGCGCAGGAAGTGGTATGCGGTGATGAACCGCCCGTGGCCGGCGGGACAGCGCCGGTACGAGAACCTCGTCGCGCGCTGCTGATCCTGGACGTCGAGCAGGGTCTGGCGGCAACGCGGGCAGGCCGATCGCGCCTGGATACCCCGTTCCGGCCGTAGCGTGAGTTGCTCGAGCAAGGAGAGCGTGGCGCCGGGGCTGAGGCGCTGGCTCTCGCCGTGGTCGAACCAGAGGCCGCCGCAGTGCCGGCACACGTCGACCTGCACCACCCGGCCGTAGTGAGCCGGCAGGCCCACCGCCTCCATGGCATGCCCACACCCTGGGCACATCGCCGTTCTGGCCACCGCGGACACCGCCACGGATCTGGAATCGGCAGAAGCGGCTCGGGGGTTACCGCGACCGACTTACGGCTCAGGGCTCAGGGCTGAGGACGAGGGACGAAGGGCGAAGGGCACGGAGGTCAGAGGCGGGGGTCGAGGCGACGACGGGCCTCGCGGACCATCGCCTCGGCCTCGTCGGGGGTCGCCGCGGTAGCGGTGAGGTGCCCCATCTTCCTGCCGGGTCGCGCCTCCGACTTGCCGTACAGGTGCAGCTTCACGTTCGGCATCGCCAGCGCCGACGCCCACGCCGGCTCGCCGTGCGCCCACTCGTGCCCCAGCAGGTTGGCCATCGCCGCCGCCGGAGCGTGTCCCGCGGTGCTGCCGAGCGGCAAGCCGCACACCGTGCGCACCTGCTGCTCGAACTGGCAGGTGACGTGCGCGTCGATGGTGAGGTGCCCCGAGTTGTGGGGACGCGGCGCGAGCTCGTTGACGATCACCTCGCCGTCGCGCGTCACGAACATCTCCACGCACAGCACGCCGACGACGTCGAGCGCCTCGCACGCCGCGCGCGCCACCGACACGGCCCTGGCCGCCGTCGCCTCGGGCACCCGGGCGGGCCACACCGACACGTCGAGGATGTGGTCGCGATGCGCGTTCTCGATCGCTCCGTAGTCCACCATCGCGCCCGTCGCGTCGCGCGCCACCACCACCGACACCTCGCACGCGAAGTCCACCACGCCCTCGAGCACCGCCGGCTGCCAGCCCAGGCGGGCCCAGGCCGAGGCGGCCTGGTCGGCGCTCGGGATGCGGACCTGGCCCTTGCCGTCGTAGCCGAAGCTCGCCGTCTTGATGATCGCCGGGACGCCGATGCGCTCGACACCGGCGTGCAGGTCGACCGACTGCTGCACGACCGCGAACGGCGCCACCGGAATGCCTGCCCCCGACAGGAACTGCTTCTCGCGCACGCGGTGCTGCGTCGTGTGCAGCACCTGCCCCGACGGACGGACGATCGTACCGGTCCCGAGGGCCTCGACGGTGCGCGACGGCACGTTCTCGAACTCGAAGGTGACCGCCGACACGTCGCGCGCGAACGCCGCAACGGCCTGCAGGTCGTCGTAGGAGGCGGTGACCTCGTGATCGGCCACCTGTCCGGTCGGCGAGTCCTGATCGGGCGAGTAGGTGTGGACGCGGTAGCCGAGCCGACGCGCCGCAATCGCGAACATGCGGCCGAGTTGCCCGCTGCCGAGCACGCCGATCGTCGCGCCGGGAAGGATCGGCGCGGTCACGCGAGCGGCTCGCTCCGCACGAGGCGGTCCTGCTCGTCGCGGAATGCCTGCAGGCGCGCCCGCAGGTCGGGCCGCTGCACCGCCAGCATCGACACGGCGAACAGCCCCGCGTTCTTCGCCCCGGCAACGCCGATCGCCATCGTCGCGACCGGCACGCCGCCGGGCATCTGGACGATCGAGAGCAGCGAATCGAGGCCGTTCAGCGCCCGGCTCTGCACCGGCACGCCGACCACCGGGACCACCGTCTGCGCGGCGACCATGCCGGGCAGGTGCGCCGCCCCTCCCGCGCCGGCGATGATCACCTCGATCCCGCGCGACGCCGCCTCGTGCGCGTACTCGCGCATCAGCTCGGGCGTGCGGTGCGCCGACACCACGCGGGCCTCGAAGGGCACGCCGAACTGCCCGAGCACGTCGGCCGCGTGCTTCATCGTGTCCCAGTCGGACTTGCTGCCCATGATGACGCCGACGAGCGGCGGAGTCTCGGTCATCGCTCAGGCAGTATAGTCAGCCACGCTCACGAAAGGAGCCTGTCCCGTGTCCGCCTACGTCATCGTCGAAGTCACCGTCACCAACCCCGAGCCGTACGCCGGCTACCGCGATCTCGCCACGGCCAGCGTCGCCCGCCATGGCGGGCGGTTCCTCGTCCGGGGCGGGCAGACGACCACCCTCGAGGGCGGATGGCAGCCCGAGCGCTTCGTGGTGATCGAATTCCCCTCGGTCGAGGCGGCCAGGGCCTTCTACTACTCGGACGACTACCAGGAGGCACTGAAGGTGCGGCTCGCCAACTCGACGGGCCGCGCGTTCATCGTCGAGGGGGTCGCGCCCCCGGCTTGACGGCGGCCGGCGCGGGGGCCGTCGGGGTCGTACCGTCGAGGGCCTGGCGCGCGACGAGGCGCAACGACGAGGCCACCTGTGGCGCGGCGGCGAGCACCTGCAGCGTCCCGGGATCGGTCCTGGCCAGTTCGGCCGGGCTCATGACCAGCGCCTTGAGGCGATCCACCGGTACGCCGCGGTCGGCGGCTTGCCGAGAGAGCGCGGCAAAGCGCGGCGTCCTCTCGAAGGCCTCGATCTTCCGCATGCAGTCGGGGAACTTCGCCGACGCCTTGCGGTAGTACTCCAGGTTGGCGACGAAGATGTCGGCAGAGCCGGTGGTCTCGGCCATCGCCGCCTGCGCCTCGAGGTTCTTGCCGAACGCCTCGCCGTTGCCCGCCGCAAACAGCGCCATCGTCCAGCGGATGCGGTCCATGACGACGTCGGGCACGCGCATGGCGACGCTATCGTCGCGCGACACGTCGATGAACTCGGTGACGGTGGCCTGGTAGGGCACCGCCTCGAAGTACAGGCGCACGCGCTTGCCGGGAATCACCTTGAAGGCGAAGAGGTCGCCGCCGCTCTCGCGGTCGTGCGGCTGCGCCGCGGTGCCGTCGTCGTACTCGGCGGTGACGCGCGCCTGCCAGTCGCGAGGCGGGCCGGCGGCCACGTGGTCCGAGCCGGCGACGCGGCCATAGAGCACGGCGCTGGCCACCGACCCACCCGGTCGCGCGCCCGGCACCTGATCGCGGCACCCGGCGAGCAGGACGACGAGCGCCGCCGACACCAGCACGACATGTCCGAGCCTCATCGCTCCATCTCCTTCCACGTCGTCAACCTGAATGCCGGCTCCGGGGTCGTGCCGCCGGCGTGTCCCCCGGTCCCGCGCACGCAGGCCACGACGACCACCGGCGCCTGCACGTCCTCGGGAAAGACCCACTTGCGCACGAGCGTCCGTCGCGACTGCGACACGGCCGCGGCCTCGCGCCCGCCACGCATCGCGACGCTGGCCTCCTCGATCTCGATGTCGCCGACCGCGACCAGCTGGATCTCGCGGGCCCGCGGCCCCGCGGCCACCGGCCACGGGCCGGTCGTCTCGAGCCGGTAGAGGGCGCGGGAGTGCTGCGCATCCGCGGCGCACCACGGCACGCCCTGCACCTGCGTCCAGGTGAACTGCACGGTGATCTCGCGCGTCGGGCGCAGCGCCGACGTCGGGCCGGCGGTCTCCGGCACGGCGACCACCGCGCCGTCGGCAGGGCGGAACCAGAGGTACGGCACGGCGGCGAGCGCCACGGCCACCAGCGCCGCGGCCGCGAACGTCAGCCGGCGGCGGGGCGCACGCGGCGGCGCGGGCAGCGATTCGGGAGCAGGCGGTGCCGCGGCGTTCGGCCGGGCAGGCGCCTCGGGCGACTCACCGGGCGGCGCGGGGAACGTCGCGGCAGGAAGCGCGCGCGTGATGGCGTCGAACGGCACGCCCTGGTTGGCGAGCCCCTCGGCCGACCCGCGATGCAGCGCGACGAGCTCGAGCTGCGCGGTGAAGCACGGCGAACCGGACGAGCCCGGCTCGGTGTCCACGCGATACCGCAGGCGTGTCGGCTCGCGGCTGTCGAACCGTCCCGAGGCCAGCTTCAGTGCGTCGCCCTGCGGGTGCTGGATGACGAAGATCGTCTCGTCGGCCTCCAGCTCGCGCCACGCCGGCGTGACCCACCCGCGCGGCGGCGCATCCGGCGTCCCGCCCGCCGGCTGCAAGCCCGCGGCGCTGGCCAACCGGAGCAGCGCGAAGTCGAGGTCGGCCACCGGGCTGCTCGCGACGAGCCACGCGGGCGCGAGCGCGAAGGTCTCGCCCTCGCGCAGCCGTGAGCCGTCGGGCGAGAGCTTGAAGTCGAACCGGGCGACGATCGGCGGCGCGTCGTGATCGGCCAACGCCTCGATCACGTGCCGGTTGGTCATCACCAGGTCAGGACCGACGAGGAATCCCGTGCCGAGTGCCCGCCAGGCCGGCGCCTCGATGCGGCACACGGCCAGCTCGGCCTGCCCCAGCCGTGCCCGCCACTGCGCGATGTCGGAGAAGCCGGCGCGGAACACGCGCTTCTCGAGGTCGGGCTCGTCGGGCAGCGTCGGCGCGAGGCGGACCCGCTCGGCGAAGGTGCGGAGCGCCGAGTCGAGGGGCCGCGCGTCGCGGGCCTCGACCACGGTGCGCTCGAAGGCGAGCAGGTGCGGATTGCCCGGCACCTCGACGCGCGCGCCGTTGACCAGCGCGTCGAGGCGCCCCTGGGCCTCGGCCCAGGCGATCAGCCGGAAGATCACGTCGTCGAGCGCGCCCTCGCCGGCGATCACGGCGAGGTGCTCGTCGAGGTGGAACTCCACGAGGCGCTCGAGGGCCGTCGCGCGCGGGAACGCGTGACGGAGCGCCGCGTGCAGCGCCTTCTTCTGCCGGCCGTCGAGTTCGTACACGTCGTCTCAGGTGAACAGCAGCCGCCGCTTGTTGGCGTTGCTCCCCTCGAGCTGCGGGTGCTGCGGGTAGTCGCCGATCAGGCTGGTGATGCGCGAATGGAGCCGATTGTACGTGAGCGTGGACGGCGCCTCGCGGATCGCCTTCAGCGCGTAGTACGTCATGGCGCCGTGGTAGGTGCCGTCGATGTTGGCGTCGTAGGAGTACTCCTTGTCGGTGCAGCCGGTCAGCAGCACCTCCTTCATCGACGCCTCCGTGTAGCCGCCGGGACGGTTGGGCCTGGCCTTCCACGGGTTCTGGAGCACCTTCCCGCCGCGCAGCGCCGGGCTCAGGAAGCGCACGCGGCGGTCATCGGGCGTCCGCAGCCCCGGGATGATCTCCGAGACGGGGGCACGCGTGGCGGTGCCGGAGAAGCAATTGTCGAGCACGACGGTGAGCGACACGCCGGTCGCGAGGTTCGCGAAGAGCTTGCGCAGGTCGTCGTCGGCGATGTCGTTGTCGGCGATGTCGTACGGGCAGAGGATCTCGTCGTACTTCTCCTCGTCGCCGTCGGTGTCGGCCTTGTAGGAGCCGTGCGACGAATTGGTGAACACGAGCACGTCGCCGGCCTTGGCGCCCGTCAGCAGCTTCTCGATGCCTTCGAGGATCGCCTTCCGGGTCGCGTCCTTGTCCACCAGGAGCGTCACGTCCTTGAAGCCGTACAGCTCCTTCAGCGTCGCCGCCCAGGCGGTGGCGTCGTTGACGCAGCCGTTGAGGTCCGAGCCGTCGTACGGGTAGTCGTTGATGCCGACACAGAATGCGCGCTTGGCCATGTTTCACCTCGAACGGTAGGGCGCGGTTTCCGGCCGCGCCGTCAGTCGGTCTGGTTCCCTGTCATTCAGTCCAGCGAAAGCAGCGCCTCGGCCGAGGCGGCTGCGGTGTGCACGAATCGCGACACGGGCACGGCGAGCGCCATGGCGTCGGCCAGCGACGACGACGAGCGCTCGAGCCCGAGTCCCTGGTTGCGGCTGTCGTCCCAGGCCTTCCTGAGTTCGCTGCTCACGCGACGGCGATCGGTCTCGGTGAGGTCCTTCGAGTGCAGGGCCTCGAGCAGGGCGCGGCTCATGAACGCCTTCGCCATGGCCTCGTTGCCGTAGGCCAGGGCCGCCTGCGCCTCGCGGAACGGCGCGTCGATGGCCGAGAGTGCGCGCCAGTCGTCGCGTTCCTCGACGCGCTCGATGCGCAGCAGCATGTAGTCGAGGCCGGTGACGGGCGCGCCCCGGAGGTGCAGCCGGCCCTGCTGCACCGACAGGTCGCGCGCCTCGAGGGCCGACGCCCCCTGCCGCAGGATCGCCACGTACCCGGCGTGCAGGGCCTTCGGCGCCTGCGCCCCCGCGTACGACAGGTGCACGCCGAGGTGCTGGCGTCCCGCCGCCGCGCCGAGCAGCACCTGCAGCGCCGATCCGAGTGCGCCGGCCGCGGCGACGGCCGTCGAGAGCGGCGGCGCCGCGAGCACGGCGCCCATCGTCTCGACCGCCCGGACCACTTCCTTCACGGCGCTGGTGCCCTCGAGCGCGAGCAGACCCGCGGCGATCTCGACGACGCCGCCGTTGTGCGGCAGCAACGGCGTGAGCAGGTGGTCGAGTTGCACGACGTCGCCGAGATGCGCCTGGTCGAGGCCGGGCAGGGACATCGGCCCGGCGACGATCGGGAACTCCTCGTCGGCATCACCGAAGCGGAGGCGCACCAGGACGTGCACGGCAGGGTGACGCGTCGCGAACCACTCGCGATCGCGGGCCAGCCGCATCTCCGCGAGCCAGATGCGGAAGTAGTCGACGCCGGCGCGGCACACCGTGCCGGTGTCGCCGGCAGGCTGCACGGCGCTCGCCGGCACGTCGTGCACCACGAGGGCTGCCGCCTCGCGGGCCCACCAGTCGTCGAGGATCGTCAACAGGCTCACGTGATGCCTCCGGGTCAGGCGACGTACACGGCGACATGCAGCGCGAGCTCGATCGCCGCGTCGCGAGGCAGCAGCTTCTGCGCGTGCTCGAAGATCATCTGGCGGGCGCGCAGCACGAACCCGAACGTGTCGAAGGGCATGCCCACCGCCAGCGCCGGGACGCGCCGCCCGAGCAGGCGCACGAGGTGGGCGCCGAGCTCGCCGTCGAGCGGCGGCAGCACCACCACGATCGGCACACCCTGTTCGGCCAGCGCAGCGCCGAACAGCCGGGCGGTGGCGCAGGCCTCGCGCCCGGCAGGCGTGAGCTCGAGCGACGCCCGACGCGGCGGCTGCAGCAGCACGCAGGCAGCCTCGGGGAACACGTGCGCGAGCTGTGAGGCATCGAACAGCGTGCCGCGGTCGACGTGCAGGCTCTCCAGGGACTCCCCCTCCAGCGCGTCGCGCCCGTGGACCTCGGCGAACAGGCCCTGGGGTGTCTCGACGGTCGACGCGACGACGTGCACCAGGCCGATGCCGGGCGCTGACTGGCCGGCGCGGATCTGCTCGGCGCTGGCCTGCGCCAGGGCGACGCGCTCGGCACGCACCGAGGCCTCCCACGCGTAGGTGGCCTGACGGGCCTCGCTCGGCGAGTCGGCGACGAGGGCGACCCGCAGCCGCCCCTCGGCTGGGCGCAAGGCGCGCGCGGCACGCGACGCGGGGACGTGCCGGACGACCGGCGGCCCGATCCGCGTGCCGTCGACGACGCCCGACCAGAGCAGCGCCTCCCAGCAGGGCCACGCCGCACGCCCCGACAGGAGGAGGTCGATCCGGTCGACACCGGCCGCCTCGCGCACCGCACTCGACAGCACCGTCCCCGACGGTGGTTGACGCAACGCATCGAGGCCGGCGTAGGCATCCGCGCGGCGCATGCGCAGCGGCGCGGTCGTCGCCACCTGGCCGGCCTCGTCGTGCAGGGTGACGGTGGCGTCGATCACGCCGGCGCGGCCGAACGACGCATCGCCACCCGAGAGGACCACCGCTGCCTGCCAGGCGCGGATCGGGATGCCGCCGTCGGCCGCCGGCGCCGCTGCACGCTGACGACGAATCAGCACCCACGAGGCCGCCGCCGCCAGCAGCAGCACGGCTGCGAGGACCGCCAGCCACACGGGGCTCGCGTCGGTCGACGGACTCGGCGCGAGCCGCCCCACCGGGAACGCGGGCCCGGCGTAGGTGGCCCCGCCAGCGCGCGGGCGGACCGGCGCCGGCGCCAGCGTGGGTTCCGACACTGCCTCGGGGGCGCCGGAAGGCGCGGGAGCTGCAGGAGCCACCGGCGCCCACGCTGGAGCAGGCGACGCGCTGGCTTGCGCCGACTGTCCCGCGCGGTCGCGGTACCGGTCGGACGGTGATGCAGCTCCCGCCTCGGGGGCCGGTCTCGCCGCGATGGCCGGTGCATTCGGCGCGGGCGCTGCGGCTGCCGGCGCTGCGGTGGCCGGCGTTGCCGTTGGCTCGCTCGCCCCGCCTGCCAGGTCTCCCTGGACCGCCGACGTGGCGCCCGACGACCAGCTGTCGATCGGCTCGCCGCGCGAGGAGCTCGGGCTCTGGGCGGCCGGCGGGACCGTCCGGGTGTTCCAGAGGGTGTCGAGCGCCATGATCGCGAACACGACCGCCACGACGATGGCGACCCACATCAGCGTCGACAGGCGCGGAATGCGCGCCGTCGGGGTCGGCACCGGCGCCGCCTGCGGCGCGGCGACGGGCGGCAACGCCGGCGCCGACCCCGATCCGAGGTCCATCGACACCGGCCGCGCCACGCTCCCCGTGGGGCGTTCGGCGCTCGGGGGCCGGGGGGCGGCGGCGGCCTCCGCCCGGCGCTCTCCCGTCCCGCCGCCGACCGGTGCGATGACGGTCTCCGACGTCGTCCCGTCGCCGCCGACGACGGGCCAGGCCCGCAGCTCGAGCGGGACCTGATCGGGCCGCGCGAACAGCACCTCGGGGCGCACGCCCGCATCGACCCAGTGATGCAGCGCGATGAGGCGATGGAGCCACGGCGTCCACTCGGCCGACGACGAGTCCGGCAACGGCAGGGAGACGGTCGACACCAGGACGTCCCAGGCCGGCAGGTCCGCAATCGCGCGGTTCCCCGCGCCTGTCGTCATGGCATCGTGCGCCGCGCGGAGGCCGGACAGGTCGACGGCTTCACGCGGCACGCCGGCGCGGACGCGCGTCAGTGCCAGCAGCGCCTGGACCTGCCACGTGCCGAAGACGTCGCCGGCGTCCTCGAACCACGTGAGCGCGAGCGCGAGCAGGCGAAGGGCCGGCGCGGGCAGCCTGAGCGCCAGCAGCTCGCCCTCCTCGAGCGCGATGAGGGCGGCGCGCCGCACGCCGACCCGCCGCACGAGCTGTGTCGTCGGCCCGCCCGGCGAGACGCCGAGCGCGGAGCTGCGCACCCACAAGCGCAGGGCATGCGCCGGCAGGGCCGGGTGGCGGCTCCACCAGTCTTCCGGGGAGGCCGGCGGGCGCGGACCGTGAGGCGTCGTGGCGTCGCTGCTCAGCTCCCCGCACTCCACCAGGTCGAGGGCCACGCAGGCCTGCACCCACTCGCCCTCGCCTTCCACGGCGGGCGCGAGCATCGAGGCGCCGGCGCGCGCCAGCTCCGCACGCTCCTGAGCGGTGAAGGCCCGCCGGGCGCGCCAGACGGCGTGCGCCGCGCCGCGTGTGGACACCGCCTCGTCCTCGAGGGCGATGGCCGCCGTCGACTCGGGGTTGAAGCCGCCCTCGTCGCCGATGAAGGCGCGCGCCCGCTCGCGACCTTCGACGTCGAGCGATCGCAGGCCGTCGCCGAGCTGTCGGCTCAGTCGCCCGTGCTCGCCGAGACGCAGGCGGGTCACCGCGTCGACCCGCGCCGCCTCGGCGGCCGTCGCCACGACCGTGTTGCGGGCGCTGGTGGCCAGCGAGGTCAACTCGCCGAGCAGGCGCAGGCCGTCCGAGGGCCGGCCCCGCTCGACGAGATCGATGGCCAGCGCGACAGCGCGCGGCGGCACGAGGGCCTGTCCGGCCGACTCCACCGGCGCCACGTCGTCGGGCCGGACCTGATCGTGGACGGGGCGTGCGCCGCGAGCCGTGTCGTCGCCCAGGACGCTCTCGCTGCCGGACGACACGCGCGTCGACGCGGCGAGCCGAAGCCGCAGGGCCTCGATCCGGTTGAGGGCGGTCGCGCTGCGCACCGGCGGGATCGTGGAGAAGCGCGCCAGCGTGTCCTCCACCGGCTCCAGCCCCGACAGGCCGCGGAGCGACTCGAGCACGACCCACGACGCGGCGTCGAGCCCGGCAGGCCACTGCAGGCACGGCGGCAGTTCGCGGTCGTGCGACGCGGTGATGGTGGCAAGCGCCTCGGCCAGGCGCTTGTGGGCCACGTCGGCATCCTGTCTCCGGGCGGCGAGGCGCCCGACGCAGGTGAGCGCCAGCGCGCGCGACGGCGCGTGCCCGACGCCGACCAGGGCCGCCGCGACGCGCTCCAGCATCGGCTCGGCAGGAGCGAACGGATCGCCGCGGCGGTCGAGGCTGTCGGCGCAGCTCATGAGCGCAGCGATCACCGGCGCCAGGTGCGCGGGCGAGGCGAGCGGCTGACCGACGTCGGTCAGGACGTTGAACAGGCGCATCGCCCAGCGATCGACCTCGCCCGCGTGGCGCTCCTCGGCGCAGCAGCCGGCGAGCGCCCCGGCCGCGAGGCGGGCGCGCACCGCTGCACGCTCGGTCGGGTCGTCGAGGGACGACGCGTGATCCCAGGCGCGTGGCCAGAGGTCGGCGGCGGCCGCGGCGCCCTGCGTCCGCATCACGCACTCGCCGTACGTGGTGAGGCAGGCGGCCCAGACGCCGGGATCGACGGCACGCGAGGCGAGTCCCTCCTCGTCGGCGAGCAGGCGGCCGAGCACGCGCGTGCCCCAGGCGGCATGTCCGCCGACGACGATGCGCGCGTCGAGGACGCGCCAGGTCGAGAGCATCGCCTGCCGGTCGCCCGGCACCAGCTCGGTGATGGCCTGCACGACGGCCTCGTCGGGCACCTCCGACGCGTTCCCCTGCCCGAGCAGGTGTCGCAGCACCGGGAGGACCCGGGCGCGCGCCGCGGCGATCTCGGCCGGCGCCTCGAGCGCGAAGTAGTGCAACAGCCGCGATCGCAGCTCCTGCTCGACCGCGTAGTAGCCGCCGGCCTGCCTGTCGATCCACTCCTGCGAGCCGAGCTCGCGCAGCACGGCGTCGGCGACGTCGGGACGGAGGTCGGCGCAGGCGCGCAGCGTCGCCTCGTCGAAGCGACCGAGCAGCGCGACGTGCGGCAGCAGCCGGCGGACGTCGTTGTTGTGGATCCGGTCGAGGATGCGGATCCGGACGAAGTGGTCGACGGGGTCGTCGAGGATCGCCGCCGGCGTCAGTCCCGGCTGCCGGGCGACCCAGGCCGCATACACCGACAGGCTGAACGGGCTGTAGCGCGCGACGGTCGCCTCCGGGGCCAGCCCGAGGGCGGACGACGAGGCGGCGGCGCCACTTCGCATGAGGATCGGATCGACCAGCGCGGCGGGCACGCCGACCCGTGACAGGTAGGCACGGGCTTCCTCTTCCGAGAAGGCGTGCACCCGCTCCAGCGCCAGCCACGGACGCGCCGGCAGGCCCGGCCCCACCGTCACGTCGCCGGCGTAGGTGCTCGCGAGCGGACGCCGGCCACAGAACACGACGCGCAGGGCCGGCAGCCGGGCGTGCAGCCGGGTGAGCAGGTCGAACGTGCGCTCGACGCTCTCGGGCAGTCGCCCGTCGATCCCGAGCCGCGCCAGTTCCTCGCACGTGTCGAGCAGCAGCACCACCCGCGCGCCGCGCGATCGCGCCAGCTCGGTGCACGCCCACGCGAACACGTCGAGCATGTCGTCGATCTCGGCCTCGGTGGTGCCCTCCGGGCCGGTGCGCTCGTGCAGCAGGCCGATCTTGCGGAACAGCAGCGAGAACCCCTCGGAGGCGCGGAGTCCCTCGTCCTTGAGGCGCAGTTCCTCGGCCAGGTGGGCAAACAGCAGGCCGGGCCGGCGCGCCGGGTAGTCCGGATCGATGTGGTCGAAGTCGATCCGTGCCGTGATCGTCGGCGGGATCTCGATGTCGGCCGGCCGGTGCGCCGCGGTGCCCGACGTCAGCGCCCGCATCAGCATCGTCTTGCCGACGCCGCCGCCACCGAGGTAGTGCAGGGCCCACGCCTCGTCCGGGCCGGTGAGCAGGTCCCGATACGCCTCGAACAGCGCCGGCCTCGGCAGGTAGTCACGCAGCAGCGCGAGGTCGGTGCGCTGCCGATCGAACAGCGCCAGTTGTCGCACTGCCCGCTGCTGCAGCAGCGTCGACTCGCCGGGCACCACCTCCGCGACGCGCTGCAGCGCCTCGATCCACAGCCACGCCTCCTCCGGCTTGTTGGCCGAGAGGGCGCGCTCGACCTCGTGCTCGAAGGCGCCACGGGACATCGGCCCGGGACTGCAGGCCTCGAGGGCCAGCACCGCCCACCGCCACGTCGAGGACGGCATGTGCTGGTCGTTGGGCTGCTCGCGCACGCGCTGCGCGATGCGGCCGACCAGCGCCCGCAGGCCGTCGCGGCCGTCCTCGGCGAGCGCCAGCGAGAGCCAGCGGTTGCGCTCCTGGCGCGGCATCCAGAACTGCAGCCGCGGCGGCAGGAACTGCCCGGTCTCGTCGATGGTCAGCGGCGAGGCCTCCGACTCGACCAGCCCCTCGGCGCGCCACGCGTCGAGGCGGGCCTGCTCCTCGCCCTCCACCCAGCCCGGGAAGCCGCAGCGCGAGGCCAGCACCGGCGACCACGCGGGCACGATGCACAGCCAGCGCGCCACCTCGCCGACCGAGGCTTCCGCCATCCGCAGTTCGGTCTCGACCTCGGCCCTGGCCTCGGCGAGCAGCGCCCGCATGCGTGAGAGTTCGGCGGCCATCGCGCGTCAGGGCTCCAGCGCCTGCAGGACCTGCTCGTCGTCGGCCTCGACGATCACGCTGGCCTGGCGGCACGCGCGCAGGGCGATCCGCAACTGGCCCGCCGTGCTCTTGAGGTGCGAGGGGTAGCCGTCGGCCGTCGCCTCGTGGATCAGGGCGAACCACTCGTCGAGCTCCTGCGGCGGGACGGCGCGCGCAGGGACCAGCGGTGGCGTCCGCTGCAGCAGGAGGTGGAGGTAGATCGATCGGTCGGTGAGCGCTTCGCGCAACGGGTGCAACTCCTCGCGGAACGCCCAGTTCGATACCGCGTCGAGCGCGGTGCGCAGCTGCTCGAACGGGCCGGCGTAGTTGGGATCCTTGCGGTAGGTGAAGGCGACGGGAATCGGGTCCTGCGGCGTGCCCAGGCCCCCGGCGCGGAGCAGGTCGGCGACGAAGCGGCCCGCCGCGTCGGCGTACCGCTGCACCTCGTCGAGCAGCACCACGGCCAGGGGGGTGCCGCTGCCCTGTGCCGGCACGCCGAGGTGCGCCACGATCTCGTCGCGCACGTGCCACAGGTCCTTCTGGATGGCCAGCCGCCAGGCCTCGGTCTGGTCGAGCAGCCAGGCGGTGCTCACCGCCGGATCGAGCGGCGCGGTCGCGTCACCCTGCTGGCGCTGCACGAGGGCGAGTACCTGCGGCACGGTCGTAAGCGCGCCGAGCCCGTAGTTCAGGCGCGTCTGCAGCGCCGCGGCCAGCAGCTCGCGGGCGATCGCCGGCACGTCGGTGGGCCGCTCGGGCGATCCCGACTTGCTGTTGTACGTGCGCAGGATCGGCACGTGACCGGCATGGACGGCCGACAC
Organism: Luteitalea sp. TBR-22; assembly: GCF_016865485.1. Lineage (NCBI taxonomy): Bacteria > Pseudomonadati > Acidobacteriota > Vicinamibacteria > Vicinamibacterales > Vicinamibacteraceae > Luteitalea > Luteitalea sp. TBR-22. The sequence continues at coordinate 6,224,058 of NZ_AP024452.1, forward strand.
GGCGAGTTCCTCGAGCAGGCGCGTGCCGCCCAGCTGCCGGTCGGCGTCGAAGGCGCTCATGGAGATCGCGAGCAGCCGACGGGCCGGCGTCGACGCAGGCGAGGTGAGCTGCCGCCACTGATCGAAGAACGCGAAGCGACCGCAGAACGCCGGTGGGTCGGACTGCCGACGGAACTGGCGGGCCGCCGTCTCCCGGCGTCGCGCCATGTCGAGCTCCGCCGGATCGACGGCCAGTTCGGCAGACGCCTCGACGAACACCACCGGCATCGCCCAGTCCACGCTGTCGAGGGGATCGAAGCCGTGGGTGAAGGCGCCCCGTCGCCCTGCGGCAGCCGACCACGTCGGGTTGCCGCGCAACAGCGACTGGTAGAACTGCCGCGTGAACAACCGGCACGCCAGGTCGGCCACCTTGCCGCCCATGCCGACCACCAGCGCCGGCCCGCCGTTGATGCCGTCGCCTCGCACCAGCTCGGCGCCGAGCGGGATCGTGTCGGCGTGCGTCGGCAACACGGCAGACCCGGTGCCGAACACCGGCGCGGCCGACAGTCGATCGACGGGATCGTCGCCCGGGACCGGCGGGGTCGCGCTGTAGCACGCGTTGAGCACGACGACCGGCGGATAGCGGGTGGTCCCGGCCTCGTCGGTGGTCGCCAGCAGCGCGAGGAGTTGCGGCGCCGTGTAGTCGACGTACGGCAGGCCCGGGTCGGAGGCCAACAGGCGAAGCGCGCCCCGCCCCTCGATGAACCCGCCGTGGCAGATGAAGTGCACCACCGACGGCTGGAAGCGCGCGATCTCGGCCTGCAACGTCTCGGCGGTCGCATCTCGGAGCACGCGCGAGTCGAGGGTGAGGTCGAGCGCCTGCAGGCGGCGCAGCAGGCCGAGGTACTCGGCGCCGGCGCGCACCTCCGCGTCGTCCTGCAGCGATCCGACGACGAACAGCACGCGCGGCGAGAACACGCGGGGCGTCGCCGTGGCGCCCGGCGCCGTCACTACCCGGCTCATGAGCACGAGCGGTCCCGGACGTGCCGCCAGGAAGTGCTGGCCGTCGTGCATCAGCTCCCACGGCAGGCGCATCAACGCCCAGGCCTCCGGTGGGCAGGCGATGCGCAGGTCGATCGGCGCCGCCGCGGCGGCCGCGAGCATGGCATCCCACACCGGTTGTCCCAGCACCAGCTCGAACAGGTACCGGCCGAACCGGCGCGCCATGCCGTCGGAGGCCTGCCCGCCGGCCATGTTCGCGTACCAGCGTCCGAGCGTGCGGGCATCCAGCGCATGCAGCACGTCGGCGTCGGCAGCGCCGTCGGCCAGCGGCGCGTGGCACGCCGGGAACGTCAGCAGCACGTCGTCCTGGTCGTCGAGCGGCAGCGCCTGCAGGCGACGGGCGCTGCCGGCGAGCACGGCGCCAGTGGCGTCGCGCACCTCGGACGACCAGGCCGCGGGCGTGCCCGGCCCGGCCGGGTCCGCGGCGCCGAGGACCACGGTGAAGCGCACCGGCGCGGTCATGGCAGCGGCTCCGCGTCCATGAGATCCCGCGCCAGGGCGGCGCACTGTGCCTCGAGCACGGCCGTCGGCACGCCGGCGGCGCCGCGCGTCCCGCGCTCGCGCAGCGCCGGCAGCCAGGCCAGCAGGTCGGCGCCGATGCCATCGCCGTCGAAGGCGGTCGGTGTCGCGTCACCGTCGCGGCGGCGCATCACGGTGGCGGCCACGGCGGCGCGGATGTCGGCACGACGCGGCTTCGGCTCGGGCGTCGCCGGGCGGCTCGTCAACCGCTGCGACCACGGCAGCAGCGCCTTCCGGCGCCAGTCGCCGGGCGCCCAGTCCGCGAGGTCGCGCCACGACGAGCGCTGCACGCGTTCGGTCAGCAGGGCCTCGACGACGTGTCGCCCGGCCTGGGCAGACGCCGAGAGCGAGGCATCGGCATCGACCACCGCCTGCCATCGCGCGAGTTCCGTCTGCAGGTCGTCGAGTGGCGCCCCGAGCCGGTCGAGCGCGTGCGCCATCACCAGCAGCCGCACGGCCGGCGGCGGGTAGCTGTCGCGCCGCTGCGACAATCCGGCGGGATCCTGCGTTTCTGCGGTGGACAGGGCCCACAGCGCCCATGGGCCGTGCATCAGCGCAGCATAGAGATCGGCAAACGTCTCGCCGCTCCACCGCGTCCAGTCCTGTGCCGTGGCCGGGTCGAGCCCGCAGCCGTCCACCAGGCGGGCTCGTGCTGCCGGGCCGAGGAGTTGCGCGTCGACGACATGCCCGACCTCGTGCCCGAGGTGCACGAGCCACCAGGGCGCGGTGGCGCACGATGCCGGCACGCGCACCACGGCGAACGGCAACTGCTCGAGCGCAGCGCGCAGGAAGGGGGCATCGACGTCGCGTCGCAGTTCGCCGGGGACGAGCCCCTGCGGGAACACCTCCGGCGTCAGCCCGGGCTCGACGAACGGCAGCGGCGGCGGACCGGCCATGCCGTCACCGACGATGCCCAGCGAGGCGAATGGCTCCCTGTAGCAGCTCCACACCACCTCGTCGGCGGCGCGCAGCACGGGACCGAGCACCGCGTCGTCGCGCTGATCGAGGCGGACGCGCAGGAACTCCCAGAGTCGGCGAAGCCACGCCAGGCGCCGGTCGTGCACGCGACAGGCTTCCGACACGTGGGCGCCGGCCGTGGTCATTGCCGTGATGGGACCGTGCAGTCGGTCGAGCACGCCATCGACGAGCGTGTGCGCCGCCTGCAGTTGCGAATGGTGCTGGCCAGTGGCATCGGCAAGGCGCCGCCGCGCATGCCACTCCCCGAGTTCGCGCTTGAGGCGCCGCCACTCCGCCTCGGTCTCCCACACGCCGGGCATGGCGTCGGCCTCACGCGAGACGGGCGCGCAGCGCCGCCGAGCCCTCGCGGGCCAGGCGGGTGAGGGTCGTGGTACGCGCCGCCGCTCCGGCGGGCGCCGACCTCGGAAGCGCGGCGCCGCGCTTCTTCGGCCCGCCGCCCTTCAGCACGCGGGCGCGCACGTCGGGGTTGGTCGCCACCTGGAACAGCAGTTCGTCGCCGAGTTCGGCGAGCACGAGGGGCAGGTCGCGATCGGTGGTGCGCAAGGCCCGCACCAGGCCGCGGCGGACGACCGCGGGCTCGACCTCCGGGTAGTACGGAAGGAAGCGATCGACGTCGTTGGCGCCGCGCGGCGCCACCGAGGCGCGCACGCGCAGGCCGCTGGCGGGCGGCGTGGCCGGCAGCGGCGCGCGCAACAGCTTCTCGACGTCGAGGATGCCGGCGCCGTGCTTGTCCCGGCGCCAGCCACGCGGCGTGTTCACGCCGTGCGTCATCAGCACTTCCTTGAACACGGCGGCGATCTGCCCCTTGCCGTACCGGGCGGTCAGCGTGTCGCGGCCGTGGAACGCCAGCCACAGCGCGCAGGCGCCGGCCGTGGTCGCCACCGCGTAGGACGTCCCGGATCCGGTGTCGATGATGTCGTCGGCCGGTCCGGCATCCTTGCCGGGTCGGGCCACCCACACGCTTTCGCCCGGCGCAGTCACGTCCACGGTGTCGCCGCTGGCCGAGTGCTTCCAGATGCCGCCACGGCAGTTGCAGGCGGCGCAGGCGATCACCTGGTCGAGTCGGGCCGGGTACACGACCCAGGGCCACACGTTGCCGGCCGCCGCGAGCACGACCACGCCCTGCGACACCGCGTAGGCGACGGCCCGCTCCAACGCTCCCGACGGCGCCACGCCGCCCAGACTCATCGAGATGACGTGGCAGCCCTTGTCGGCGGCGTAGCGGATGGCCTCCGCAAGACGATCGAAGCCGAGCAGGACGACGCGCGGCGTGACGCGGAGCGGCACGATGGTGGCCGCCGGCGCGATGCCCGAGACGCCGCGACCGCCGCCCTGCGCCGCCCCGCCGGGGCTGCTCATGATCACGCTGGCCGTCGTGGTGCCGTGCCCGGGGTTGCCCGGCTCGAGCGGGTCGGCGGCGTCAGGCTTGCGCAGCACGAAGTCGTAGCTGTCCCCGACCCGAACGCGCGGCGCCGGATCGAAGAGCTCGGCGTGCCGCGTGTACCCGGTGTCGGGGTGACCGACGACGATGCCCTCGCCGCGTGCACGGCCCTCGGGAGTGGGTGGGGTCAGCGCCCAGGCCTCCTTGACGCGGCACAGCGCGAGGCTCCACTCCACGTCGTCGGCGGCGCACGGGAGCGGGGCGTCGGCGCTGAAGTCGCGAGGACGGATGACGGGGGTGGCTGGCGGCGTCGCCAGCACCCCGGGCGGCGGTTCCAGGCCCGGCTGGTCGATGGCTGGCTCGGCATCGGCGATGTCGCGGTGCCCGGCCAGGGCGCGCGTGAATGCCCAGGCCTCGCCCACCGGAATCGCGGCGCCGTCGGCACGGGTGACACGGTAGTCACGCGCCCCGACGCCCAGCGGCTCGACGACATACCCCTCGCCGATCGACTCGCGCACGGCCGCATCCGCAATGGCGCGAGCCGTCGCGTCGCTGAGCTCTGCTGGCGCGGCGTGGACCAGGAGCCCGCGACACCTCGCCACGTAGGGGTCCGACGGCGCCCCGCTCGCCGGGACGAGGCCGGGTGCCGACGAGGGTGACCGGCGTTGGCGACGCGGTGACGGGGTCGAACGGCGAAGCCGCGCGGGGTTCGTTCTGGCCATGGCAGTGCTCGCGGGACGCCTCTCCGGTCGGGGCCGGTGCTCGTCGGGGACATCTGTCTTAACGCTCGCGATGCGCCGAACGGACAGGTCGAGCTGGCGGCATCGGCCGGCCCGGTACGGTTGCGGCACGTCCGCCGTTCTTCCCGATACGCCGGCCGTCCCCAGGCCGGTGCTTCCAGGAGACAGGGCGCATGGGCGGAACGGCTGGATGGACGACCGCGGCGCTGCTGGGGCTGACGCTCGCGGCAGCGACGTCGATGACGCGGCTCCCGACCGCGGCGGCAGGGGCCGGGCAACCCGCAGGCACACCGCAGCCCCGCTACGGCACCGAGGAGGACTACGGCTACGGCTCGCGGCTGTCCGACATCGAACGGAAGGGGCGCGACACCTGGTACTTCTGGACCGGCGGCAACCAGAAGTTCTGGGTACGCATGGCCGAGATCACCGACGGCAACGTCGACCTGCTCAACTACGTGGACTCGCGACGGCACGGTCGACGCTTCCGCGAGCTGGGCGCCGTCACCCAGCCCGGCTGCCAGGCCGCGACCGGCCCCGATGCGTACGGCCTGTGGCTCGACACCTGCCCGCCCGACGCCCTGCCGCCCGAGTTCGGCCAACCCGCCGGCATCGTCGGCCTTCGCCGCTTCGACAACCCGAAGTTCGATCCGGCCAGGTGGAACGCCGAGCAGTACCGCACGCACCCGAAGGGCATCGAACCGCCGTACCTGATCGGCATGGCGTGCGGGTTCTGCCACGTCGGCTTCAACCCGCTCAACCCGCCCGTCGACCCGGAGCGCCCGAAGTGGAGTGAACTGGCCGGGGCGATCGGCAACCAGTACTGGGAGGAAGGGCGCCTCTTCAACCTGAAGATGACCCCCGAGGACTTCCGCTGGCACCTCGGCAACCGGCAGCCTCCGGGCACGTCGGACACGTCACGCTTCGCCACCGATCACGTGCACAACCCCAGCAACATCAACGCGATCTTCCTGCTCGCGCATCGCCCCACCGTGATGGAGCGGATGCCCGACGGGTCGGAGCGCGCCGTGCACCACATCCTCAAGGACGGTGCCGACTCGGTCGGCGTGGCCGGCGCGTCGCTGCGGGTCTACGTCAACATCGGCATGTGCTCGGACATCTGGCTGACCCGGATCGACGCCGTCGCCGGGCTCGTACCGCAGAAACCGTTCCGCATGGCCGAGGCGCGCGAGAAGTGCGAGGACTGGCGCGCCACCGAAGCGCGCATGGAAGCCGCGGAAGCGTTCCTCAAGACCGTCGGCCCGATGCACCTCGCGGATGCGCCGGGCGGCGCGCGCTACCTGTTCGAGCCACAGGACGAGGTCGCCGAAGGTGGCCGGGTCTTCGCGCGTGAGTGCGCACAGTGCCACTCGAGCAAGCAGCCCCCGACGCCACTCGCCGACCCGGGCGCGAGGAAGGCCTGGTTCGAGGACGCCGTGCAGTCACCGGATTTCCTCGCCGACAACTTCCTCTCCGACGACCGACGTTACTCGGTGCGCGAGATCGGCACCAACGTCGCGCGGGCGATGGCCACCAACGCGCAGAAGGACCACGTGTGGGAGGAGTTCTCGTCGGAGACCTACAAGCAGCTGCCGCCGGCCGGCGTCATCACCGGGCTGTACAACCCGCGCAAGCCCGAGGAACCGCTGACCGTCACCGTGGCGCAGGGCGGCTACTACCGCACGCCCTCGCTGGTGTCGATGTGGGCCACCGCGCCGTACCTGCACAACAACGCGCTCGGGACGTACGTCAAGGACCCGTCGGTGGTCGGACGCATGGCCGCCTTCAACGACGCGGTCGAGAAGCTCCTCTGGCCGGAGAAGCGCCTCGGCGTCCAGTCGATCATCGTCACCACCACGCCCAGCGCCCTGAAGGTCACCGGCCGCGATCAGCCGGTGCAGATCCCGGCGGGCACGCCGGTCGACCTGATCGCGCGCGTCGACCCGACGCGGCTGCCGGCCATCGTGCGCAACCGCGTCGTGCTCAACCTGCTGTCGGACGAGACGCTGTTCCGGGGCTTCCTGCGCAACAACGTCGCGCCGGACTTCGTGCTCGACCGCGGGCACTACTACGGCACGCGCCTGGCCGATGCCGACAAGCGCGCGCTGATCGCGTATCTGAAGCGGTTGTGAGGTAGGGCGCGGTCTCCGACCGCGCCGTTGCAGTCACGGCCTTCGTCATGCCTTGGTTCGTAGCCGTCGGCCCTGGCCGACGGTCAGCGATGCCCGGCATCGAGCCACGCGTCGAGCTGAAGCTCGACGCCTACGACGATGGGTTCTTCGCTCTTCGCTCTTCGCTCTTCGCTCTTCGGCGTTAAACGTCAAACGTTAAACGTCAAACGTCAACGGAGCTCCCATGTCCGACGAGATCTTCCAGCCGCTCGCGTTCCGGAATCTCACGGTGAAGAACCGCGTGTTCCGCTCGAACGTCTCGGGCCGCTTCGACAACTACGACGGGTCGGGCAACCAGGCGCGCATCAACTGGGAGACGCAGTTCGCGCGCGGCGGCGTCGGCGCCATCGTGTCGTCGTTCGTGCCTGTGACCATCCGCGGCCGGATCGTGCCCAACTACGCCACGATCGACCGCGACGAGCGGATCCCGTTCTGGCGGGCGGTCGGCCGATCGGTCCACGAACACGACTGCCGGTTCATCATGCAGCTCTCGCATGCCGGGCGGCAGCGCGACATCCCGGGCATCGAGTTCGCGCAGGCCTGGAGCTCGACCGAGCGCGACGAGCCGCTGCACGGCTTCCCCTGCGTCGCGATGACGCAGGCACAGATCACCGAGACGGTGACCGCTTTCGCGGCGGGCGCCCGCCGCGCCCGCGAGGCCGGCCTCGACGGCGTGGAACTGCACGCCGCCAACGGCTACCTGTTCACGCAGTTCCTCAGCTCGGGCATCAACGACCGGACCGACGACTACGGCGGTCCGTTGCGCCAGCGCGCAAGATTCCTCCTCGAGGTCGTGGCGGCCATCCGCGCCGAGGTCGGCGCCGACTTCCACCTGCAGGTGAAGATCAGCGCCGAGGACCACAACGACGCGCTCGACGACGACGAGAAGCCCGGCAACACGCTTGACGAGAGCGTGCAGGTGTGTCGGTGGCTCGACGAGGCCGGCGTCGACGCCATCCACGTGTCGTCGGGCAGCTACTTCCCGCACCCACGCAATCCGCCCGGCGACTTCCCGGTCGACGAACTGGTCAAGACCTACGACCAGCTGCTCTCGAGCGGCAGTCACGCGCTGCGCAACTACCTGCTCTTCCGGTTCGAGCCGACGCAGCGGCTGTTCGAACAGCGCTGGGAACGCGCCCGCGGCGACAGGATCGAGGGCATCAACCTTCCGGCCGCCAGGGCGATCAGGGCCGCGGTCGGCGTGCCGGTGCTGTGCACGGGCGGCTTCCAGTCGGCCGAGGTGATCCGCGAGGCGATCCGCCAGCAGTTCTGCGACGCGGTCACCATCGCCCGCCCGCTCATCGCCAACCCCGACCTGGTGCAGCAGTTCGCGGCCGGCCGGGGCCGCCCGGCGGTGCCCTGCACGTACTGCAACCGGTGTCTGGTCAACGCCGTCGAGAACCCGCTCGGGTGCTACGACGAGTCGCGCTTCGCCTCGCGCGAGGCGATGGTGGCGCAGATCATGAGCGTCTTCTCGCCCGCTCCGTTCGTGTGACCGCCATGCCGATCCCGGGGGTTGGTCGCCGGCCGGCGCTGATGGTGTGCCTCGCGCTCCTGGCGCTGACGATCGGCCTGCGCGCCGCCACGCCCGCACGTCCCGATGCCTCCTCGTTTCCCGACATCGTCGAGCACTTCAAGTACGGCTCGATCGGCGCCGAGGAGAACTCGGGGCTGCCGTACCGGATCTGGAAGGTGCTGCCCGAGGTCTGCGCCGACGCGCTGCCGCGGCGACCAGGCACGGGGTACGAGCGCATCGGCTTCATCAGCGACGGCGCGCCGCACGGCCGCCCGATCGGCACCTCCTTCCGCAAGGGGAACGGCGACCGCGTCGGACTCAACTGCGCGACCTGCCACGTCGGCACGTTGCGCGACGCACCCGACGCGCCGCGCCGCGTGATTGTCGGCATGCCAGCCAACCAGATGGACCTGCAGGCCTACGGCCGGTTCCTGTCGGCGTGCGCGAAGAGTCCCGCCTTCGAGACCGGGCGCCTGATCGACGCGATCCGCAAGGGCGATCCCGGGTTCGGGTTCTTCTCGCGCCTGGCCTACCGGCTGTTCGTGGTGCGCGCCGCGCGCAACGGCATCCTGGATCGCGAGAAGCAGAACGCCTGGTTCGACGACCGCCCGGCGTTCGGTCCCGGGCGCGTGGACACGTTCAATCCGTACAAGGTGCTGCTGAAGGTCCCGATGGATCGCACCGTCGGCACGGTGGATCTGCCGTCGATCTGGAACCAGCGGCCGCGCCAGGGGCTGTGGCTGCACTGGGACGGCAACAACGATCGCGTCGAGGAACGCAACAAGAGCGCGGCGATCGGCGCGGGCGCGACGCCCGCCTCGCTGGACCTGCCGTCGATGAAGCGCATCGAGGACTGGCTGCTCGACTTCCCGGCGCCGCGCTATCCCGTGGAGCGCATCGACACGGCCCGCGCCGCCGAGGGCCGCGGCGTGTACCAGGCCGCGTGCGCGTCGTGCCACGACCTCGGGACGGCCAGGGTCGGCCAGGTGACCCCCGTCGAGGAGGTGGCGACCGATCGACAGCGCCTCGACTCGTTCACGCCGGCACTCGCCGCCGCGATGAACACGATCGGCAAGGGCCGGCCGTGGGCGTTCTCGCACTTCCGCAAGACGCAGGGCTACGCCAACATGCCCCTCGACGGCCTGTGGCTCCGCGCGCCCTACCTGCACAACGGCTCGGTGCCCGACCTGCGCAGCCTGCTGTTCCCGGAGGAGCGACCAACCGTGTTCCATCGCGCCTACGACGTGTACGACTGGACGCGGGTCGGCTTCGTGTCGTCGGGGCCCGACGCCGAACGCGAAGGCGTGCGCTTCGACACCGCGCTGCCCGGCAACGCCAGCACCGGCCACACCTACGGCGCCGACCTGCCTACGACGCAGAAGCTCGCGCTGCTGGAGTATCTGAAGACGCTGTAGGGCGCTCTCGGCCTTCGGCCTTCGGCCTTGGGCCTTGGGCCTTGGGCCTTGGTCGCGGTCGACCTGCATCACACAGGTGCGGCAGCTGGGGCTGGTGCGTAGCCGTCGCCCCTGGGCGACGGTCCGTGATGCCGCGTTGGTGCGTGCCAGTCGTGCCGGCGCTCAACGCCTGCGCGCCTGCGCCGCGCCCTGTCTCTGCGCGATTCCGGCATCGCCGCATCGCGGCATTTTCCCGCTACCATCCGGTCATGCTCCGTCCCGTCCTCTCGCTCGCGGGCGCGCTCGTCGCCGCCCTGCTCCTCGCCACCTCCCATCCCGTTGCCCAGGCGGCGGCCGCGAAGAAGTCGCTGGCCGAGCGGCTCGGGTTCGCCGCCACCGACATCGTCCTCATCGTGAACGCCGACGACGTGGGCATGAGCCACGCGACCAACGAGGCGGTGAAGGCGGGGATGGAGAAGGGCCTGATGACCAGCGGCACGATCATGGTGCCGACCCCGTGGTTCGAGGAGATCGCCGTCTACGCGACCGCGAACCCGACGAGGGACTTCGGGCTGCACCTCACCCACACCAGCGAGTGGAAGGTCTACAAGTGGGGGCCAGTGGCCAACAAGGCCGACGTGCCCGGGCTGGTCACGCCGCAGGGCTACCTCTGGCCCGACATCGAGCCGATCTACAGGAACGCGACGCCGGCGCAGGCCGAGATCGAGGCACGCGCGCAGATCCGCAAGGCACTCGATCGCGGCATCGACGTGACGCACCTCGACTCGCACATGGGCGCGCTGCAGTACGACATGCGCTTCCATGCCGTGTACCGCAAGCTCGCCAGGGAGTTCGACCTCCCGATCCGGATGGGCAACCAGGACCTGCTCGCGAAGCTGGGCGGCGCGCACCTTCGCGGCGAGCTCGACGCCGACGGCACGATCTATCCCGACTACCTGATCCACCAGCAGCGCAAGCCGGGCGAGCCGGTCGACGAGTACTGGAAGCGGATGATCGCCGAGCTGAAGCCGGGTGTCACCGAGCTGTACATCCACCCGGCGATCGCGGGGGACGAGATGCAGCACATCACCGGCAGCTGGAAGGAGCGCGACAGCGAGTACCACCTGTTCACCGACGATGCGTCGGTGCGGACGCTGCTCGAGGCGCGCGGCGTGAAGCGGATCGGCTGGCGCGCGCTGCGGGAACTGCAGCGCAGGCGGTAGGAGGACGCTCGGCGGCCTTCGCCATGCCGGCCGTCGTCCGACCTCGCCCCTTCGGCGTTCCCGGCATTGCAGGCGGGAAGTTCCCCAGTAGAGCCCGGGAACTTCTCACGCTCCTATTGCGTTCCCATACGAAGCACCTTTAGTATGGGCAAACCATAGGAGCAGGCATGGGAACCAAGGCAGACGTCTGGCAGGGCACCCTGGCGCTGATGATCCTGCGCACCCTCGATGCGCTCGGTCCGCAGCACGGGTACGGGATCGCACGCCGCATCGAGCAGACCAGCGGCGATCGACTCTCGGTCAACTACGGCACGCTGCACCCGGCCCTCCTGAAGCTCGAGCAGGAGGGTGCGATCTCATCGGAGTGGGGGCAGTCGGAGAACGGCCGGCGAGCGAAGTTCTACACGCTCACACGCCGCGGCCGGACCGAGATGGCGCGGGCCTCGCGGGAGTGGGCCGAGGCCACGGCGATCATGGCCCGTTTCCTCGGTGAAGGCGGTGGCGCGTGAAGCGGCTCCGCGTCCTGTCGATCCGGATCGCCGGGCTGTTCGCGCGCCGCTCCCACGACGCCGAGCTGCGCGAGGAACTCGAGAGCCTGGCGGCGCTGCAGTTCGAGGAGCACGTTGCCGCGGGCGTGCCGCCCGACGAGGCACGCCGACGGGTGCACGCTCGCGCCGGCAGCGTGACCGCCGTGCAGGAGGCCGTGCGCGAGCAGCGCCGGCTCGCGTGGGTGGAGCATCTCGCACGCGACGCGGCGCATGGTTTGCGCCTGCTGCGCCGCAACCCGGTGTTTGCGGCCACGGCGGTCCTCTCGCTCGCCCTGGGCATCGGCGCCAACGCCGCCATCTTCTCCATCGTCGACCACCTGCTGCTTCGATCGCTCCCGGTGGCGCACGCCGACCGCCTGCTGCTGCTCGACGGCGATTCGTGGACGTACCCGATCTGGGAGCAGATCCGGGAGCGCGCCGACCAGTTCGACGGGGCGGCCGCCTGGGCCGCCGACGAGCAGGTGACGCGAGCCGGTGACATCGCCACGCGAGAGCCCAACCTGTTCGTGTCGGGCGAATTCTTCGATGTGCTGGGCGTGTCGCCGCAACTGGGGCGCGCCGTGACCATGGCCGACGACCGCCGCCGCGGCGGCACGCACGGCCCGGTCGCCGTGCTGAGCCACGCCTACTGGGAGCGGGCCTTCGGAGGCGATCCGGAGGTGCTCGGCCGCACGATCACCATCGGGCGCGTCCCCTTCACCATCGTCGGGGTGATGCCTCGATCGTTCTTCGGTCCGGAGGTCGGCCGGTCGTTCAGCGTGGCGATCCCGTTCGGCACGGAACCGCTGCTGCGCGGTTCGGGGTCGCTCCTCGACGAACGACGGGGCTGGTGGCTCAGCGTCGCCATCCGCCGCAAGCCGACGCAGACCCCGGCCGATGTCGGCGCGGTGCTGCGGCAGATGCAGCCGGCCATCCGCGAGGCCACGCGCACGCCGAATCCTGACTACCTGCAGGCGCCACTCGGAGTCGTGGAAGCCTCGCAGGGCCAGTCGCCGCTCCGGCGACGCTACCGCGACGCGTTGTGGGTCCTCATGGGCGCGGCCACGGTCGTCCTCCTGGTGACGTGCGCCAACGTCGCGAATCTGCTGCTGGCGCGAGGAAACAGCCGTCGCGCGGAGATGAGCCTGCGGCTGGCGCTCGGGGCGTCGCGCCGTCGCCTGGTGCAGCAGCTCGTCATCGAGAGCACGATGGTGTCGCTGCTCGGTGCCGGCCTCGGGCTGGTCTTTGCCGTGTGGGTGGCTCGCATCATCGTGTCGCAGCTCTCCACGGTGGCGACGCCCGTGCTGGACGTGGCGCTGGACTGGCGGCTGGTGGGATTCGCGGTTGCGGTCGCGGGGGTGGTCACGCCGCTGTTCGCGCTCGTGCCGGCGTTGCGCGCCACGCGGTGCGCGCCCGACGAGGCGATGAAGGAACAGGGACGCGCCGTCGCCGGCGACCGATCACAGGCCCTCGGTCAGGTGCTGGTGCTCGGGCAGATCGCCTTGTCGCTGACCCTGGTCGTGCTGGCCGGGCTGCTCGTGGGCACGTTCACGAAGCTGGCGACGCGCCCGCTCGGACTCGACAGCCGACGAGTGGTGGTGGCCGACGTCACGCTGCAGCCAGACAGCGTGCCGGAGGCCGAGCGGGCGGTGCTTTTCGAGCGCTTGCGGCAGGAGGTGTCGCAGGTGCCGGGCGTGGACAGCGTCGCGCTGGCCGCGCTGGCGCCAATCTCGGGACGAGGCTGGAACACGGCCATCCTCGACGTGGACGGCGCCGACGTCGGCGGCGAGGGGCGCGAGCGCATGGCCTGGGCCAACGGGGTCAGCGACGGGTTCTTCGCGACATACGGCATGACGCTCCGCCAGGGCCGTGACTTCACGCCAGCCGACGCAGCCGACGCGCCGAAGGTGATGATCGTGAACGAGGCGTTCGTCCGCCGGTTCGTGGGCGTGGGCAGCGCGCTGGGCCGACGCGTCCGCGAGGGCCTCGTCGGGCAACCGGAGACGTACTCGGAAGGGCGCGAGATCGTCGGCGTGGTCGCCGATGCGGCGTACCATCGCGACCTGCGCCGGCAGGTCGATCCCACGGTGTTCATCCCGTTCACCCAGACCGAGGGCGCGGCGCCGACGTTCGTGGCGATCAGCGTGCGGGCGCGTGGCGACGGCGCCGCGGCGCTGGTCGCCCCGATTGCCGCGCGGCTCGACCGCGCCGACCCGCGGATCACGACGCGCGTGGTGGCCCACCAGTCGTACGTGCAGATGGCGCTGGCGCAGGAGCGACTGGTGGCGACGGTCGCGGGGCTGTTCGGCGGCCTGGCGCTGCTGCTGGCCGTCGTCGGGCTGTACGGCGTCGCGGCCTATACGGTGAGCCGGCGCCGCAGCGAAATCGGCGTGCGCCTGGCCCTGGGCGCCACCCCGCAGCGCGTGCTCGGACTGGTGCTGCGTCGCATCGCCGTGCTGGTCGTGCTGGGCATCGGCGCGGGCCTGGCGATGTCGCTGTGGGCCGGCAAGGCCGTGCGCGTGCTGCTGCACGGACTCGAGCCGAGCGATCCGGGCACGCTGGCCGGGGCTGCCGCCATCCTGACCCTCACCGCCGGCATCGCCGGGGCGCTCCCCGCGTGGCGCGCCGCGCGGACGAACCCGGCCGTGGCTCTCCGCGACTGAGCCCTCCTCGCTTCGGCCCGGCAGCGGTCCAGGGGCTGCCGCGCGGGGGCCGCCATCGGCACGATGGCGGTCCTCGTGCCGTGTTCCCTACTCACATCCGCCATTCTCCTGATGTCACGGCATGCTTACGGGTATCGATGGATACCCCTTGGCATGGCATGCCACGGGATGTCGGAATTCGTGGGCCTCCGTGTGCCTCGTTTCGCTCCAGCTCGACGGTTGAGAGACCGATTGGAGGGAACGTGGCGAATGGTCTCTGCCATTCGCTCGGAGACTCCTCATGCATCCCCGATTCCTGCAGACAAGACGGTGGCGGACCGCAGTCGTCCTCGCCGCCCTCGCGACCTGGACCAGTGTGGGCCTGGCCCTCTTCACCAACGGCGGCTTCGAAGCCGGCGACCTCACCAGCTGGACGAAGGAGCAGTTCGCCAATCCCGGGCTGACGGGCGCGCCGCCGTACACGGGCGCCAGCATCCAGCGCCAGACCGGCTGGGGGGAGGTCGACCGCACGGCCGTGGTCGGTAGCCCGGGAGGCGGCCCCCTGTCGGTGGCGGTCGCCGAAACGGCGAGCGCACCCGGGGGCGCGCTGATGGTGCCGCGCTTTGGCGACTACGCGGCGGTGATCAACTACCTGGGCGACAGCAACAACGCCAACGTCCTGAAGCAGCAGGCGACCGTGCAGCCCGGCGACGTCGACAGCCTGGATGGCAAGGTCCACGTCCGCCTGGCTTTCGCGCCCGTCCTCGAGGATCCGAACCACGCGCCGATGGACCAGCCCTGGTTCTTCATCAAGGTGCGCAACGTGTCGCGGGGCACGACCCTGTACGAGTCGTTCGCCTATGCCAACCAACCCGGCGTGCCGTGGCAGGTCTCGGGCGGGTACAAGTTCACCGACTGGCAGGTCGCCGACATCGCTCCCGGCAACGCGGCCCTCGCCGTGGGCGACGTGATCGAGCTCGAGGCGATCGCGGCCGGCTGCGCCCAGGGTGGCCACGCCGGCTGGGTGTACGTCGACGCGTTCGGATCGTCCATCCCCGGCCCGAGCGTCGTCGCGACGGCCCCCGCGCAGGTCAATGCGTCGAGCCCCCTCACCTACACGGTGACTGCGCGCAACCAGGGCACGGCGTCGCTGTCCAGCGGCGTCATCCGCTTTGCCGTACCCAACAACACCACCTTTGCCAGCCTGTCCGATCCGGGCGCGACCTGCGTGCAGTCGGGTGGCGTGGTGACCTGCAACATCGGCACGCTGAACGTCGGCGCCACCTACAGCTTTCAGGTGACGGTCAACGTCGGCGCGGTGGCCAACGGGACGGTGATCGGCGCCGGCAACTACGGCATCTCCGGCACGAGCGAACCCGAGCTGCTCGGGCCGCTCGTCAACTCGACGGTCACCGCCGACACGCTCATCGACCTCGGCATGTCGGTCGACAACGGGGCGAACGGCGTGGGCAACGGCGCGACGCCCACCTACACGATCACGGCGCAGAACCTGTCGAGCACGACGGTGACTGGCGCAACCGTGACCGCGACGCCTCCCGGAACGCTGATCAACGTGTCGTGGACGTGCGTGGCGTCGGGCAGCGGCGCCTGCGGCGCGGCCGGCGGCACCGGACCGATCAACGACACCGTCACCCTGGCCGCCAACGGCACGGTGACCTACACCCTGACGGGCACGGTGGCCGGCCTGTCCGGCACGCTGTCGATGGCGGCCAGCATCGCGGCCCCGGGGGGATCCACCGATCAGGACCCGGCCAACAACAGCGCCGCCGACAACGACGTGTTCGTGCCCAACGTGGCGCCGACGGCGACCGCCGACAGCTACACCGTCGCCGAGGACGCGACGCTCACGGTGAACGCCGCCAGCGGCGTGCTCGCCAACGACACCGACGGCGACCTCGACCCGCTCGCCGCCGTCCTGGTCAGCGGCGCCGCGCACGGCGCCGTCGTGCTCAACGCCGACGGCAGCTTCACCTACGCGCCCGGTGGCGACTTCAACGGGACCGACAGCTTCACCTACAAGGCGACCGACGGCAGCGCCGACAGCGGCACCGTGACGGTGACGCTGAACGTGACGGCCGTCAACGACTCGCCGACGCTGGTCCAGCCGTCCAACGTCTCGGTGATGTGGATTGCCGGCCCGCAGACCATCACGCTGACCGGCATCTCGGCCGGCGGCGGTGAGAGCGACACGCTGACGGTGACGGCCGCGAGCAGCGCGCCGGGCATCGGCGCGGCAGGCACCGTGACCTACGGTGGCGGCTCGACGGCGACCTTCACCCTCACGCCGACGGTCGGCCAGCAGGGCGTGGCCACCATCACCGTCGCCGTCAACGACGGCACGACGACCGTGCAGCGGACCTTCACGTTCAGTGTGACGCCTCCGCCCTTCTACGTGACACGCCTGTACCCGGCCACCGGCCCGGCGCCGGGTGGCGTGAACATCCGCATCTTCGGCGGCGGCTTCACGCTGTCAGCGCCTCCGTCCGACACGGCGCGCGTCGCCCGTGCCGTCGCGCCGACGGTGCTCATCAACGGCGTCCCGGCTCCTGCCGTGGTCGTCGAGTCCGACTCGGTGGTCAGCGCGGTCACGCCGGCGCTGCCGGCAGGCTCGGCACTGGACGTCCAGTTGATCCTGCCGGGGGGTCAGGGCACGCTGGTGCACGCCTACACGCCGTACGAGCGGCCGACCGACCCGGCGCCGCCGACCGAACCGACTGCCCCGAACCAGCCGCCGCCCGACCCGACCAACCCGGGTGATCCGACGGCCCCGACCACCGACACCGACGGCGACGGCATCCCCGACGTGTGGGAGGAGTTCTACGGCACCGATCCGAACGACCCGAGCGACGCCAACGCCGATCCCGATGGCGACGGCCGGACCAACAAGGAGGAGTACGACAGCAACACCCATCCGGACAGCCGATCGGTGCGCTACTTCGCCGAGGGCAACGCGCAGGTGCCGTTCCGCACGTGGGTCAACCTGTACAACCCCTCGCCCATCGAGGCAGCGATCAACATCACGTTCTACCTCGATGACGCCACGGTCGTGCACCACCTGGTGAAGGCCGCCGGTGGCGCGCGCACGACCGTCGACACGAGCACCATCGCCGGGATCCAGGGGCACGCCTTCGGCATGCGCGTGGACGCCGACGAGGCGGTGGTCATCAACCGCACGATCACCTGGAACGAGCAGGGCATCGGCGCGGCCGCCGAGCGCGGCGTGCAGCTCTCGCCCACGTGGTACTTCGCGGAAGGCGCCACGCACGCCAACCTGCAGACGTTCGCGCTGCTGACCAACCCGGCCGACCAGCCGGCGACCGTCGAGATCGAGTATCTCGTGTCGGCGGCCGGGACGCGCGTGAGCCGCACCCACCTCGTGCCGGCGCATGCACGCTACACGGTGTGGGTGAACAGGGAGGGTCCGGAGCTGGCCGATCAGGGCTTCGGCATGGTGGTGCGCAGTTCGCTGCCGATCGTCGCCGAGCGCGC
Source organism: Luteitalea sp. TBR-22 (assembly GCF_016865485.1). Lineage (NCBI taxonomy): Bacteria > Pseudomonadati > Acidobacteriota > Vicinamibacteria > Vicinamibacterales > Vicinamibacteraceae > Luteitalea > Luteitalea sp. TBR-22. The sequence continues at coordinate 6,241,697 of NZ_AP024452.1, forward strand.
CACCTACATCACCGAGGGCTCGCTGTTCGAGGCCGGCGAGACCTCCGTCGGCGCTCCGACCGCGGGCCAGGACTGGTACTTCGCGGAAGGCGTGTCCGGACCACTCTTCAACACCTTCCTGCTGCTCGCCAACCCGACGGCGACCGTCGCCGAGGTGCAGGTGCGGTACCTGCCCGAGAGCGGTGCCGAAGTGGTGCGGACCCACGTCGTGGCCCCGTACGGACGCGTGACCGTGCCGGTGAGTGACGAGGCCGCGTGGGCCCCGCAGGCCGGCTTCGGCATGCACGTCCACGTGACCAACGGCGTCGACATCGTCGCCGAGCGGGCCATGTGGTGGTCCACCGATGCCGACGCCGGCACCTGGGAAGAAGGCCATGGCAGCGCCGGGACCGAGTCGCTGCATACCGCGTATGCCATCGGCGACGGCGTCGCCGGCGGCGAGCAGGGCGCCAGCACGTACCTCCTGCTGGCCAACCCGGGCACGAGCGACGCGCAGGTTCGCGTGACGCTCGCCTTCGAGGACGGCACGGCGCCGGTCTCGGCGACGCTGACGGTCGCCGCCGGGCGTCGTCTCACCATCGACGCGGCCACGCACTTCCCGACCGCCGACGGCAGGCGCTTCAGCGCCACCCTCGAGGGCCTCAACAGCGTGCCGTTCCTGGCCGAGCAGTCCATCTACTGGACCTTCGGCACCGGCGCCTGGCGCAGTGGCGTGAGCCTCCCGGCAACGCCGTTGCAGTAGCACACGCACGGAAGTCGGAGCCGCGTGATCCGCCCTCGGCAGGATCGAGGGGATCACGCGGCCGCCATTGCCGCCCGGGTGCTCGACGAGCCACGCCTCGCGCTGGTCACACCGGCGCCTACGGGATGGGCTACCGATTCGGTGCCCGTCCCGACTCGTCATCGAGCGGGACTGCCCCCAACACACTGGCACGCGAACGTCTGGCGAAATGCGACCAAAATGAGACTGGTCTCATTTTGTCGGATCTAAGTCGTTGCAACAAAACGACTTGCGCCACGAAACCTCTTGATCGCGGACCGCGTCAGTCGTATATTGAGAAGGTTCGACGCCCTCCCTCGACCCGATCCGTGGGTCGTGGCACGCACCCGCGCCGACCGGCGTCAGACACATTCCGGGATGGGGCTCGCCGAAGCCGACCCAGAAGGAACCGCGATGAGTACGTCCACCGACACGATCGAACAGCTCGCGACACAGGAATACAAGTACGGGTTCACGACCCAGGTCGAGGCCGACACGCTGCCTCCCGGGCTCGACGAATCGGTGATCCGCCAGATTTCCCGCCTCAAGAGCGAGCCCGAGTGGATGCTCGAGTGGCGCCTGAAGGCCTATCGGGCATGGCAGAAGATGTCGTACCCGGAGTGGCCGAACGTGCAGTACCCGCCGGTCGACTTCCAGGACATCAGCTACTACTCGGCGCCCAAGCCGAAGAAGCAGCTCAACAGCCTCGACGAGGTCGACCCCGAGGTGCGGGCGACGTTCGACAAGCTGGGCATTCCGCTGGCCGAGCAGATGGCGCTGGCCGGCGTGGCCGTCGACGCGGTGTTCGACAGCGTCTCGGTGGCGACGACGTTCAAGGAGAAGCTGGGGCAGCTCGGCATCATCTTCTGCTCGTTTTCCGAGGCGGTGCGCGAGCACCCGGAGCTGGTGCGCAAGTACGTCGGGTCGGTCGTGCCGCACACCGACAACTACTACGCGGCGCTCAACTCGGCGGTGTTCAGTGACGGCTCCTTCGTGTACGTGCCCAAGGGTGTCCGCTGCCCGATGGAGCTGTCGACGTACTTCCGCATCAACGCCAAGGGCACCGGGCAGTTCGAGCGCACGCTGATCGTCGCCGATGAGGGCGCGTACGTGAGCTACCTCGAGGGCTGCACGGCGCCGATGCGCGACGAGCACCAGCTGCATGCGGCGGTCGTCGAGCTCGTGGCGCTCGACGGCGCGACGATCAAGTACTCGACGGTCCAGAACTGGTACCCGGGCGACAAGGACGGCAAGGGCGGCATCTACAACTTCGTGACCAAGCGCGGCAAGGCGATGGCCAACGCGAAGATCACGTGGACGCAGGTGGAGACCGGCTCGGCCATCACCTGGAAGTACCCGAGCTGCATCCTGCAGGGCGACAACTCGGTGGGCGAGTTCTACTCGGTGGCGGTCACCAACAACAAGCAGCAGGCCGACACCGGCACCAAGATGGTGCACCTCGGGAAGAACACGAAGAGCACCATCGTGTCCAAGGGCATCTCGGCCGGCAACGGCCAGAACACCTACCGCGGCCTGGTGAAGATCGCCAAGGGCGCCGAGGGCGCGCGCAACTACTCGCAGTGCGACTCGCTGCTCATCGGCGACCGCTGCGGCGCGCACACGTTCCCGTACATCGAGGTGAAGAACACCACCTCGACGGTCGAGCACGAGGCGTCGACGTCGAAGATCGGCGAGGACCAGATCTTCTACTGCCGCCAGCGCGGCCTGGCCACCGAGGACGCGGTGAACATCATCGTCAACGGCTTCTGCAAGGAAGTGTTCCGCGAGCTCCCGATGGAGTTCGCCGTCGAGGCCCAGAAGCTCCTCGGCATCTCGCTCGAAGGCAGCGTCGGCTAGCGTCCGCTGCCGCAGAAGGCCTTGGGGCCGGGGCCTTGGGCCTTGGATGTCTCGAGGGCACTCAACCAAGGCCGAAGGCCCAGTGCCGAAGGCCCGCATTCCAAGGCCCAAGGCCCAACGCCGAAGGCCCCCAGTGAAAACGTCATGCTGCAGATCACGAACCTCCAGGCGCGCGTCGAAGACAAGGACATCCTCAAGGGCATCTCGCTCACGGTGAAGCCGGGCGAGATCCACGCCATCATGGGCCCCAACGGCTCGGGCAAGAGCACGCTGGCCAGCGTGCTCGCCGGCCGCGATGCCTACGAGGTCACCGGTGGCGAGGTGCTGTTCGAGGGCAAGGACCTCCTCGACATGGATCCCGAGGAGCGGGCCCGCGAGGGCGTGTTCCTGGCGTTCCAGTACCCGGTGGAGATCCCCGGCGTGAACAACGGCTACTTCCTCAAGGCCGCGCTCAACGCCGTCCGCCAGCACCGCGGGCTGCCGGAGCTCGACGCGATGGATTTCGCCCGCCACATGAAGGAGAAGATGAAGCTCCTCAAGATGGACCCCAGCTTCCTGCAGCGGTCGGTCAACGAGGGCTTCTCGGGTGGCGAGAAGAAGCGCAACGAGATCTTCCAGATGGCGATGCTCGAGCCCAAGCTCTGCATCCTCGACGAGACCGACTCCGGCCTCGACATCGACGCCCTGCAGGTCGTCGCGCAGGGCGTCAACGCGCTGCGCAGCCCCGAGCGGGCCGTGATCGTCGTCACGCACTACCAGCGCCTGCTCAACTACATCGTGCCCGACTTCGTCCACGTGCTCTCGGCCGGCCGCATCGTCAAGAGCGGCGGCAAGGAACTCGCGCACGAACTCGAGGCGCAGGGCTACGGATGGCTCGAAGGGGCCACCGTCGGCGCGTAGGACGAGACCAGACCATGTCCCCGACTGCTGCACAGGATTCCCTGCTCACCGGCTTCGACGAGTTCACCGCGACCCGCGCCAGCGAACCGGCGTGGCTGCAGGACAGCCGCGCCCGCGCCGCCGCCACGTTCCGCGCCGAGGGCCTGCCGACGACACGCCACGAGGAGTGGCGCTTCACGCCGGTGACCGGCATCACCGACGTGCCGGCCCGCCCCGTGGCGACCTCGGCAGCCGACGCCAGGGCGATCGACGGCTTCCTGTTTCCCGACTTCGGCGGGCCGCAGCTCGTGTTCGTCGATGGCCGATTCGCACCGGCGCTGTCGCAGGCGCACGCGCTGCCGGCCGGCCTGCGCGTGAGCAGCATCGGCGACCTGCTTGGCACCGATCCCGACCTGCTCCAGCGACACCTCGGTGCGGCCATCCGCTTCCGGCAGCTGGGCTTCACCGCGCTCAACGACGCCTGGTTCACCGACGGCCTGGTGATCGTCGCCGAGGCCAACGTGGTCGTCGAGTCGCCGATCCACGTGCTGTACTTCTCGACCGGCGCGGGCACCTCGTATCCGCGCACGCTGGTGGTCGCCGGCGCCAACAGCCAGCTGTCGCTCGTAGAGAGCTTCGCCGGCCTCGACCGCCCCTACGTGACCAACGCCATCACCGAGGTGCTCTCGGCCGAGGGCGCGCACGTCGACCACTACAAGGTCAACCGCGAGAGCCTCGAGGCGCGCCACGTGTCGAGCACGCACCTGCTGCTGGAGCGCGCGTCGGTGTTCTCGACGCACAACATCTCGCTCGGCGGCCAGTTGACGCGCAACGACATCAACGCGACGCTCGACGGCGAGGGCATCGAGTGCACGGTGAACGGCCTCTACCTGGCCGACGGTGACCGCCTCGTGGACAACCACACGGCCATCGATCACGCCAAGCCGCACTGCCACAGCTACGAGATCTACAAGGGCGTGCTCGACGGCAGCAGCCGCGGCGTGTTCAACGGCAAGATCTTCGTGCGGCAGGACGCCCAGAAGACCGACGCCAAGCAGACCAACCAGGTGCTGCTGCTCTCCGACGACGCGACGATCGACACCAAGCCGCAGCTCGAGATCTTCGCCGACGACGTCAAGTGCACGCACGGCGCGACGGTCGGCCAGCTGAGCGAGGAATCGCTGTTCTACCTGCGCGCCCGCGGCATCGGCAAGGACGACGCCCGCGCCCTGCTGATCCACGCGTTCGCCGAGGACATCGTCGAGCGCATCCGGATCGACGGCGTGCGCCGGGCGCTCGAGCAGGTGCTGCTCGCGCGGTTGCCGATCCGGGAATAGGGTCAGGGCCGTGAGCGCCGACCTGAAGGTCGGCGCCTACACCTCGGGATTCGTAGGCGTCGACCTTCAGGTCGACGCGCGAAAACACATGTTCGACGCAGACGCCGTCCGCCGCGAGTTCCCCATCCTGGACCAGCAGGTCCACGGCAAGCCCCTCGTCTACCTCGACAACGCCAACACGACGCAGAAGCCGCTGTCGGTGATCGAGGCGCTCGACCACTACTACCGGGCCGACAACGCCAACATCCACCGCGCGACCCACCTGCTGAGCGAGCGCGCGACGAAGGCGTACGAGGGCGCGCGCCAACGGATCGCCCGCTTCTTCAACGCCCGCGAGACCGAGGAGATCGTCTTCACGCGCGGCTGCACCGAGGCGATCAACCTCGTGGCGCACGCCTACGCGCGGCCGCGGCTGCAGCCCGGCGACGAGATCCTCGTCACGCGCATGGAGCACCACTCCAACATCGTGCCGTGGCAGATCGTGGCGCAGCAGACCGGCGCCGTGCTGCGCGTGGTGCCGATGGACGAGCATGGCGTGCTCGACATGGCCGCCTTCGAACGGCTGCTCGGGCCGAAGACGCGGCTGGTGTCGGTGATCCACGTCAGCAACGCGCTCGGGACCGTGAACCCGGTGCGCGAGGTCATTCGCCTCGCGAAGGCGCAGGGCGTGCCGGTGCTGCTCGACGGCGCGCAGGCCGCGCCGCACATGCCGGTGGACGTGCGGGAGCTCGATTGCGACTTCTACGCGTGCTCGGCGCACAAGATGTACGGGCCGACGGGCATCGGCGCGCTGTACGGCCGTCGCGCGCTGCTCGAGTCGATGCCGCCGTGGATGGGCGGCGGCGACATGATCGCGTCGGTGACCTTCGAGCACACCGAGTACAACGAGATCCCGTACAAGTTCGAGGCAGGCACGCCGAACATCGCGGGCGTCGTCGGCTTCGGCACGGCCGTCGACTTCCTCTCGCGCTTCGACCTGCGCGAGGTGGCGGCGCACGAGCACGACCTGCTCACGCACGCGACCGAGGCGCTGTCGGCGATCGACGGCATCCGCATCGTCGGCCAGGCCCCTGAGCGCGCCGGCGTCGTGTCGTTCCTGGTGGGCGACGTGCACCCGCACGACGTCGGCACGTTCCTCGACCAGGACGGCGTGGCGGTGCGGACCGGCCAGCACTGTGCGCAGCCGGTCATGGACTTCTACGGCATCACGTCGACGGTGCGCGCCTCGTTCGGTCTCTACAATACGCACGCCGACGTGGACGCCCTCGTCGCGAGCGTCAAGAAGGTGCAAGCATTCTTTTCGTGACGGCAGTCGGCAGTCGGCAGTCAGTTCGTAGCCGTCGGCGTGATGCGTTCGTAGCCGTCGGCCTTGGCCGACGGTCAGTGATGCGTTCGTAGCCGTCGGCCTTCAGGTCGACGGTCAGTGATGCGTTTCGTAGCCGTCGACCTTGAAGACGCGCCGATGTGCGCCTCCGGCGCGCGGCGCGTTCAGGTCGACGGTCAGTGATCTTCCCGGAAGACTGAAGCCGTAGGCCCAAGATGGAACTCCGCGACCTGTACCAGGAAGTCATCCTCGACCACAACAAGCGGCCCCGCAACTTCGGGGTCCTCGAGGGCGGGTCGCAGGCGGCCGGGCACAACCCGATGTGCGGCGACCGCGTGAGCGTCTACGTCCGCATGGACGGCGACCGCGTCGCCGAGGCTCGCTTCACCGGCAACGGCTGCGCGATCAGCAAGGCGTCTGCCTCGATGATGACCGAGGCCGTCACCGGCAGGACGCTCGCCGAGGTCCAGGGCATGTTCACCACCTTCCAGGAGATGGTCACGGGCAAGGCCGAGGCCGACGACGAGAAGGTGGGCAAGCTCGTGGTGCTTTCGGGCGTGTCGGAGTACCCGTCACGCGTCAAGTGCGCGATGCTCGCCTGGCACGCGCTGGTCGCCGCGATCGAGGGCGCCAGCACCACGGTGACGACGGAGGCAATTTGAAATTTGAGATTTGAAATTCCAGTGGGCGACGGCCTCTCGGCCGGTCGCCCTGCGTGGTGCCTGGCGCGAGCGAAGGGCGAAGCCCGAGCCGCCGAGAATTTCGAATTCTAGATTTCAAATTGCGAGGAGCAGCACATGTTTTCGTTCCTGAAGTCCAAGTCCGAGCCCGAACCCGTCGCCGAGAACCCGCTCGCCGCCCCCGTCGAGGCGCCTGACGTGCCGCGCCCGCAGGAGCAGTCGGGACTGAACGTCGGGGCGCTGCTCGAGCCGCCACCCGCGCCGGCGGCCAGTGCGCAGATCGGCCCGAAGGACGAGGCGCGCACGGCGGAGCTGATGCCCAGGGTCGTCGAGGCGATCAGCACCGTGTACGACCCTGAGATCCCGGTCAACATCTACGAGCTCGGGCTCATCTACAAGATCGAGGCCGACGCCGACAGCAAGGTGAAGGTGGAGATGACGCTCACCTCCCCCGCCTGCCCGTCGGCGCAGCAGCTGCCGAGCGAGGTCCGCTACAAGGTCAAGGCGCTCGAGGGCGTGAGCGACGCCTTCGTGGAGGTCGTGTGGGAGCCCGCCTGGACGAAGGACCTCATGAGCGAGGACGCGAAGATCGCGCTGGGGATGTTCTAGTCGGCCTCCGCTCGCTGCCGCGAGCTCGGCCGACAACGCTCACGCGAGCCGGCCGCAGGCCGCCTCGCGAGTTCTCGTCGCATCCACAACCGCTGGCGTGAACTCGGGCGACCGCGCTCACGCGAGCCGGCCGCACGCCGCCTCGCGAGTTCTCGTCGCATCCACAACCGCTGGCGTGAACTCGGGCGACCGCGCTCGCGCGAGCCGGCCGCAGGCCGCCTCGCGAGTTCTCGTCGCATCCACAACCGCTGGCGTGAACTCGGGCGACAACGCTCGCGCGAGCCGGCCGCAGGCCGCCTCGCGAGTTCTCGTCGCATCCACAACCGCTGGCGTGAACTCGGGCGACAACGCTCACGCGAGCCGGCCGCACGCCGCCTCGCGAGTTCTGGGCCGCTACTTCTGCGTGCTGGTGATGTCGACGGCGAGCCCGTCGACGAACGTCACCTCGATCACCTCGCGCCGCGTCTCCCAGGTGTCGATGCTCGTGGCGTAGTCGCCCTGCGTCCCCGGGCGCCGACGCGACGGAAAACCCAGCACCGCATACACGTCGGCCGTCGTCATGCCCTTGCGCAGCGACGCAAGCCGCGGGTCCGAGAAGTCGACGTAGCGCGCAAGCACCTGCATCAGGTCGGCCGGCGACGGCACCCACTGCTCGAGCCGCTTGTCGGGATACCACACGTTGATCCGTGAGCCCCGCTCGAGGCGCTTCCTGGCGATCTCGGCCTTCTTGATCGCCTCCTCGAGCTCGATCCGGCGGTTCTCGGCCATCGTGTCGCGCGATCGATCCATCGACAGCGACAGCAGCTGGCGTTCGATCTCCTTCTTGCGCGCCGGATCGCGCGTGCGATCGCGCTCCTTCTCGAGGTCGAGCTCGCGCGCGCTCTTCGGGATGTAGGCGACCCGGGGCACCACGACGGGATCGTTCCGCGTGCCGTAGCCGCCACCCGCGAGGTGGATCTCGATGTTCTTCGTGTTGACCTTGATGAGGGTGATCGGCGCGCGCGTGCCCCTGGGGAGGGCGGTGCCGAACTCCTTGAGGCGGAGACCGTAGGCCTCGGCGTCGATGTCGGGCTCGCGTTGCGGGTAGACGTCGATGCCGCCGTGCGATGCGGGCATGTCGATCGACATCGTCACCTGCCGCCCCTCGAGCGCCGCCTTCAGCGCGGCGACGCCTTCGGCAGGCTGCGCCCGCACCGTCGCCGTCTGGCACCACACCAGCACGACGCACCCGACACCAATCAGGACGTCAGTGACCCGCATGGGGGACCACCCTGCACCCGACCGCCGACTGCCGACTGCCGTCACTTGCTGGACGAGGTGAACTTCACGACGACGCCGCCCACGAAGGTCACCTCGGTGACGCTCTCGGGGGTCTCCCAGGTCTCGACCACGGCGTCCAGGTCGCCCTGCTTCGACGACCGGCGCCTGGTCGGCGTGCCCAGCAGGTCGTGCACCTCGTCGGTGCTCATCCCCCGCCGCAGCGACGTCGCCCGCATCTCGACCGATCGGAGGCGCGCCGGTCCCAGCTGCGTCTGACCGTTGTCCACGAGCCGGTTGCCCGGCGTGCCGCGCATCACGCCGGGGACGCCGTCCCCGTTGCGCCCATCACCGAAGTCGAGATAGGCCGACAACGAGAGCATCAGCTCCTCGGCCGTCGGCACCCACTGCTCGAGCCGCTTGTCCGGGTACCAGATGTTGAAGCGCGACCCGGCGCTGAGGCGCTTCTCGGCCACCTCGCGCTTCTTGATTGCCGTCAGCGCCTCGGCTTCCCGCTGCGCGGCGCGCTCCTCGCGGTACCGCTCGTCCCGAAGGTAGTTGAGCTCACGGTCGATCGACCGCCGCCGCTCGGGTGAGGCGTCCTTCCGCTCCTTTTCGAGGTCCTGCTCGCGCCGCGACTTGCCGACGTAGGCCGGTGCCACGTATCCGGACTCGTCGCCCCAGGTGCCGTACCCGCCGCCGGCGAGCTGCACCTCGATGTTCTTCTTGTTGACCTTGACCAGGGTGATCATCACCCGGTCTTCCTTGCGGATCGCGATCCCGGCGTCCTTCATCCGCCGCCCGTGCTCGGCGAAGTTCATCTCGGGCTCCTGCTGCAGGTGCAGGTCGATGCCGGCACTGGTCGCCGGCATGTCGATGAGGACCGTCACCTCCCGGCCCTCGAGCGCCTTCTTCAGCGCCGCAGCAGGTCCCGCCGGCTGCGCGGCCGCGTGCGGCGCAGCCAGCAGGGTCGCGGCGAGGGCCACGACGGGCGAGACGGACACGGACAGGCGGAGGGCGATCTGGCGCACGGCTGGCTCCCGGGGAAACGGCTCAACCTAGCACAACGGCCCCAGAAGGCAGGGCGAACAGGAGCCGGGCACCGGGCACCGGGCACGGGCGGGGCACGGGGCGCCGGCGGCATTGGGCATCGCGGCACCGCGGCGTTCCCCTAAAATCCCCCCGTGTCGACTCCCCCGTCAGTACCCGCGATCGTCGGCGCCTCGCTCGACACGTGGAAGCGGCAGCTGCTCGACCTCACCCGCCGCAATCGCGCCCTCAACTTCCGGCCCCTCAAGGTTTCGACGATCGCCATCGTCGACGAGCCGCCCGCCGAGGTGTTCCGGCTGCTCTACGACGAGGAACAGGCGCTCACGTTCGGGATCGGGGGGCGGGAACCGGGGAGCGCGGATCGGCCGCCGGCGCCGCCTGAGGACGATTCGGCTGATCCGTTCGAGGAGGAGCTGGCGGTGCCGGACGCGGGAGCGTTCGAGCCCTATGCGCCCTCGACGCTGCCGCCCGCGCACACCGACCTCGTGCTCCAGACGACCCTCGAGCCCGAGGCGCTCGACCGCGCGCTGCGTCGCATCGAGGAGCAGGCGCGCCTGTCGCTCGAGGAGCGTGGCGTCAACACGCTCTTCCTGGCCCTCGGCCTCCTCCACTACACCGAGGCCGAGACATCCGACGAGGTGTTCCGCGCGCCCATCGTGCTGCTGCCCGTCACGCTGCGACGCTCGTCGGCCCGCGCGCCGTTCACGCTGACGGTCGGCGACGACGAGCCGATGGTGAATCCGGCGCTCGCCGAGTTGCTCCGTCGCCAGTTCGGCCTGGTGATGCCGGACCTGCCGACGGCCGAGGGCGGCACGCTGCAGGACGTGTTCACGGCGCTGCAGGAGCGACTGGCCACGGTGCCAGAGGCCAGGGCGACGCCGCCGTGGAAGGTGACCAGCGACGTGTACCTGGGGCTGTTCTCGTTCCAGAAGCTGGTCATGTACAAGGACCTCGAGGCCAACGCCGCCGCGGTCACCAGCCATCGCCTGATCCACCAGTTGGTGACGCGGCGGGGCGTGGTGAAGGGCGGCGGCCTGGGGCTGCCAGACGATGTGCGGGAGGCCAGGCTCGACGAGGCGCATCCGCCCGAACGCGCCGCCCACGTGGTGGATGCCGATGGCAGCCAGTTGCGGGCGCTGGCCGCGTCGGAGCGCGGCTACGACCTCGTCGTCGAAGGACCGCCGGGCACGGGCAAGTCGCAGACGATCACCAACCTCGTGGCGCAGGCGCTGCACGCCGGCAAGCGCGTGCTGTTCGTGGCCGAGAAGATGGCGGCGCTCGACGTGGTGCACCAGCGCCTGCAGAAGGCCGGACTGGGCGAGTTCTGCCTCGAGCTGCACTCCACGCGGTCCAGCAAACGCGAGGTGGTACGCAGCATCGCCGCGGCCCTCGACGCGTCGCTGCAGGCGCCCGAGCCGGGCGGCGACGCGGCAGCGCGGTTGCCCGAGGTGCGCGAGGCGCTCGGGGCGTACGTGGCGGCCCTCCACGATCCGTTCGGCGCGATCGCGATGTCGCCCTTCGAGGCGTACGGCGCCCTCGCCGCCGTGATCGAGGCGCCGCGCGTCGACTGGCCCGGGGACGCGGAGGCGGTGACGCGCGCGCAGCATGAGAACGCGGTGGCGAAGCTGCGCGGCCTGGCGGCCGCCGCCGAGGCCGCGGGCGACATCGGGACCCACCCGTGGCGCGACACCAGCCGCACGTTCTACCCGCAGGATCAGCTCGACGCCGTGATCGAGGCCGCAAACGACGTGACCGGTCGCATCCCCGAGGTGCGGCATGCCACCAGCGAGGTGCACGACACGCTGGGACTGCCACGGCTCGAGCGCCTGTCGGACATCGGTCGGTTGCGCGAGGTGATCGAGATCCTGCGCCAGTCGCCGGGCGCGCCACTGGGCGTCGTCGACGGCACGGCCTTGCACTTCAATCCCGATGACGTCGTGGAACTCATCGCGGCGGTGACCGAGGTCCGACGGCTCGAAGCCGAGGCAGGCGCGAAGTTCGTCCCCGAGGCACTGCAGGTCGACCACGAGGACGACATCGCCTACATCAACGACCGCTCGGGCATCGTGGGCTCGCTGTTCTGGTGGCTCGACAGCCGCCATCGCGCGATCCGGGCACGGTGGAGCGCGATGCGCCTCCCGGGCTATGCCCCGTCGTTCGTGGACCAGGCGCATGACCTACGGACGGTCGTCGCGCTGCGGCAGGCGCGTGCATCGCTGGAACTGCGTCGAGAGCGCGCCGTGGCCATGTTCGGCAAGGCATGGCAAGGGGCGGCATCCGATCCCGCGCGGCTGACGGCCTACTACGGATGGCTCGTGCGGTTCCGGCACATGCAGGTCCGCGAGCACCTGCCGGCCTCGACGCTGGCACTCGTGGCCGATGGGCACGTGCCGCTCGAGGCCGCAGACCGCCTGGTGCGGCTCGCCACGGCCCTCGAGGAGGCCGTGCAGCGGCTGGCGGCCCTGCTGCAGTGGCGGGCCGACGCGCCCGCTCTCTCGGGCCTGCCCCTCGAACAGCTCCACGCGCGCGTCGCGGACCTGGTGACCGCGGCGCCACGCGCGGCGCGCTGGGGAGCGTTCGTCGCCGCGCAGCAGGAGGTGCGAGAGACCGTCGCCGGTTCGTTGATCGACGCCGCCGCGACGGGCCGACTGACATGGGCCTGCCTGCCGCAGGCAGCCGAGCGCGCGTTCTGGTTCGCGTGGTTGGCCAGGGCCGTCGCCGCGCGGCCGCCGCTGGCCCGCTTCCAGGCGCTCGCGCACGAGCAGCGCGTGCAGGAGTTCCAGGACCTGGACCGTCGCGTGCTCGCCGACAACCGCGCGCGGCTGGTCGCCTCGCTGCGGGCCCGCGTGCAGGCACGGCTGCGGGAGGACGCGGTCGAGGCCGCCATGCCGGTGCTGCGGCGCGAGATGGCCAAGCAGCGAAACCATCGACCGCTGCGCGAGACCCTGCAGCAGGCCGACGCGGCGGTGCGCGCCATCAAGCCGGTGTTCCTCATGAGCCCGCTGTCGGTCGCGCAGTTCACGCGCGGCAACGCGCCGAGCTTCGACATCGTGATCTTCGACGAGGCGTCCCAGCTGCCGCCTGAGGATGCGGTCGGCGCGATCGTGCGCGGGTCGCAGCTGGTGGTGGTCGGCGACCCGAAGCAGTTGCCACCTACCGACTTCTTCGCGGCGCCGCACGAGGTCCAGCCGACGGTCGAGGGCGAGGACGGCGCGGAGGTTCCCGACGCCGAGAGCGTGCTCGAGGCATTCATGGGCTGTGGCGTGCCGATGAGCCGCCTGAAGTGGCACTACCGCAGCGCGCACGAGTCGCTCATCTCGTTCTCCAACGTGAGCTTCTACGACGGCGACCTGCTGACGTTCCCGAGCGTCGAGCCGCTCTCCGATCGACTCGGGCTCACCTTCGAGCACGTCGCCGACGGCATGTACGAGGGCAAGGGCCTGAACCTGGCCGAGGCTCGACGGGTCGCCGCGGCCGTCGTGGCGTTCGCGCGCGAGCAGCTCGAGGTCGAGCGCTCGGGCGGGCGGGCCCTGTCCCTCGGGGTCGGCACCTTCAACCTGCGCCAGCAGCTCGCGATCCTCGACGTGCTCGAGGAATGGCGGCGCGAGGAGCCGGCGATCGAGCCGTTCTTCGACCGGAGCCGTCCGGAACCGTTCTTCGTCAAGAACCTCGAGAACATCCAGGGCGACGAGCGCGACGTGGTGTTCCTCAGCGTCACGTATGCCAGGGGGCGCGACGGCCGCCTGCGCCAGAACTTCGGGCCGTTGAACGGCGAGAACGGCTGGCGACGCCTGAACGTGATCACCACCCGGGCGCGTCGCGCGATGCGCGTCTTCGCGTCGATGCGTGGCAGCGACATCCAGGACGGGCAGTCACGCGGCGGGCCACTGCTGAAGGCGTTCCTCGAGTACGCCGAATCGGGGCGGCTCGATCAGCCGGCGCTGCGGGCGATGGGCCGGGCCGAGTCGCCGTTCGAACGCGAGGTCGTGCGCGATCTCGCCCGGCGCGGCCACCTGGTGGAATCGCAGGTCGGAGTCGCCGGCTACCGCATCGACATCGGCGTGCGCGATCCCGACGCGCCCGGGCGGTACCTGCTGGGCATCGAGTGCGACGGCGTGGCCTACCACGCGTCGGAGACGGCGCGCGATCGCGACCGCCTGCGCCAGCAGGTGCTCGAGGCGCGAGGGTGGACGATCCTGCGGCTGTGGAGCACCGACTGGTTCAAGGATCGCGCCGGCCAGATGGAACGCCTCGAGCAGGCGATCGCGGGCGCGCGGGCGCGGCGCGCCGCCGCCCCGCCGGTCACCGCCGTCGTGCCGTCCGTGCAGGAGACGGCGCCTCCCCCGGTGGCCGCGGCTGCTGCTGCGGCAGGCGCGCCCGAGCCTGCTCCGGCACGCCCGTTGGTCGCCCCTGACGCGCCCCGTGCGGTCGATCCTGATCTGCCGCTGCCCTACGAGAAGGCTGGCAAGCCGGCGCGGTTGCCGGGAGACGCCGCGCTCGATTGCGACCTCGAGGCACTGTCGGCGATCGTGACGCACGTGGTGAGGATCGAGTCGCCGGTGCACGAGGACGACGTGGTGGCACGCGTCGCGGGCTACTGGGAGCAGCGTGCCGGGACGCGGATCCGGGCGCACGTGCTGGCCGCCTGCGCTCGCGCCGCGTCGAAGGGCGCGGTCGAGCGCCGTGGCGAGTTCCTGTGGGCGCCTGGCTCGACGTGCCGGCCCCGTGATCGATCGGGCAGCGGCATCGCCGCCGATCGCATCGCGCCCGAGGAGTACGAGGCCGCGGTGCGCGCCTCGCTGGCCAACGGGCGCGTCCTCAGACGCGAGGCGCTGCTGGCCGAGGCGCGTCGTCGGCTCGGCTTCGAGCGCACCGGCCCGACCATCGCCGCGGCCCTCGAGTCTGCCATGGATCGCCTGGTGAGCACCGCGACCGTCGGCGAGGGCAGCGAGGGCTACCGGCTGCGGTAAGGAGGGCCGATACACCGGCCCTCCTTACCGCAAATGCCGCGATGCCGGGAATGCCGAATGTCGAGGGCCACGACGGGAGTGACGCCGACGACGGCGTGCAACGGCGCGGTCGGAGACCGCGCCCTACCTGTGGGCTACTGCCGATCGAACCGTTCGCAGCTCCACCCGTTGTCGATGGCGGGCAGTTCGAGCTCCCACGACGCGAGGCCGCGCGTCGGACCCGATGCCGTGCGTGACGCCGGCGCGTCGGGCGCGAGGCGTTCGGGGTCGAGCGCTCCTGCGATGGCGACGCGGGCATCCTCGAGGTGCCGTCGCGTGGCGGCATCGGTCGCGCGCGGGAGCGCGGCGCGGATCTCGCCGTCGAGTGCCTTGAGCTCACCGCGATAGAGCGCCCGCGCCTCGTCCGCCGAGGGCGTGATGCGGGCCGCCGCCAGCTCGATGTAGGCGCGCTGCAGGTTGCGGCGGTAGGGGTCGATCGCGACCGTGCCGAGCGAGAGCTCCGACCACAGCCCGCGGCGCACGTCGCCGAGGAACGTCGCCGGCTGGTACGCCGCGGCGCCGTCGATCGCCGAGAGTTCCACCATGCGCGCGAGGCGCGCCGGGCTCAGCAGGTTCGACAGGATGCGGCCCTGTGCGGCCTTGACGCGATCGAGCGATCCCGTGGGCTCGACGCGGCGCAGGATCTCGGCGTTGAGCAGGAACGCTGGCGTCGCGAAAGCGCGCTGGTTGAGGAACGCCACCGCCTCGGCCTGCCGGGCCTTCGGAATCGGCGCGAAGCGGACGCCCTGCTGGCCGCCGTGCTTCTGCTGCGAGTCGAGCCCGCCGACCACCGACACCACGTGATTGAGCTCGGTGGCCCACTGCCCCACCGTGCGGCCGTACAGCTCGGTCAGGTCCCGCCAGTTCTCGCCGGGCTGCGTCGTGGCCGGCAGCAGCATGCCGGCGACACGCTCCAGGTTCTTCAGGCCGAGCGTCGTCGCGGCCACCGCGTTGCCGTCGCCGACCGCCTCGGTGAGCTCGCCGGGATCGCTCCCCATGCTGCCCGCCGTCGAGAACCGCAGGTACGGCTTGCCGTCCTGCTCGCGCGCCCAGGCGTCGAGCGTGGCCTTCTCGTCCTCGGGACGCTTCGCGCCGGGAATCGGCGTGTAGCCCCACCTGGTCGCCCACACGTCGTAGGGCCCGATGCCGGGGATGAGCAGCTTCGGGTCGATGCGGTCCTCGGGCTGCGCCACGTAGTTGAAGCGCGAGTAGTCCATCAGCGTAGGCGTGTGGCCCATCGTCTTCAGCCACGCCGGATCGCGCAGCTTCTCGATCGGGTACAACGAGCTCGCCTTCATGTTGTGCTGGAAGCCGAGCGTGTGGCCGACCTCGTGCGCGACGACGTACTGCACCAGCTCGCCCATCAGGTCGTCGGGCATCGGCAGCGACTTGACGCGCGGGTCGAGCGGCCCCACCTGCGTGAAGTACCACGCACGCTGGAGGTTCATGATGTTGTGGTACATCTGGATGTCCGACTCGAGGATCTCGCCGGTGCGCGGGTCGCTGACGTGCGGCCCGCTGGCGTTCTCGATCGTCGAGGGCAGCCAGCGCACCACCGAGTAGCGCGCATCTTCCGGGCTCCACTCCGGGTCGTCCTTCGGCGCGTCCTTCGCCACGATCGCGTTGCGGAAGCCCGCCGCCTCGAAGGCCGGCTGCCACTGCTCGATGCCCTTCTTGATGTAGGGCACCAGCCTGGCGGGCGTGGCCGGATCCACGTAGTACACGATCGGCTTCACCGGCTCGGACACCGCCGCCGACGGGTCCTTCTTCTCGAGGCGCCACCGCGTGATGTAGCGACGCTCCGGGGCGCGGTGCTCGTCGACGCCGTAGTCCATCTGCCGCACGGTGAAGTAGCCGACGCGTTCGTCGTACAGTCGCGGCAGCATCGGCTGCTCCGGCAGCTTCACCATGCTGAAGTTCATGAGCACGCTGTAGCTGCCGGGACGCAGCGGCGGCGGCGCGAACGGGCTGGCCGGCGCCGGCGGTCCCTGTGACGCGGGCGAGGCGTCGGGCGGCACCGTGTAGGTGTGAATCGCCTGGATCTCGATGTTGGTCGGGAACGCGAGGGCCTTCTCCACGAAGGCGCGGGTCGGGTCGAAGCCGCGGGCCCGCAGCCGTGGCCGCACCGACAGCTCGGGAAGCTCGGTGGTGAACAGCCGCGTGACGTCGATGACCACCGACTTCTGGTCCTTGCCGAACGCCTCCACGTTGAAGCTCATGACGATCGGGTCGAAGTTGGCCGCGGCGACCGCCTTGGAGATCGGCAGGCCCTTGTCGGCGACCACGTCGTAGGAGACCTTGCGCAGCAGCACGCGGTTCTCGCGCCGATCCCACCGCACCACCTCGTCACCCGCGAACTGGCCGCCGTAGCCCACTCCCAGCGTCGTCTGGGCGATCTGGGTGACCCACAGGAACTCCTTGCCGAATTCGCTGGTGGGGATTTCGTAGTAGACCTTGTCCTTCACGCGATGGACCGTGAAGACGCCGTCGTCCGACTTCGCGTCCTTGGTGATGACGCGGTCGTACGGCTTGGGCTCGGTCGACGCCTCACGCGCCGCAGGCCCCCCCGGGGCGCGAGGCGCCGCGCCGTCGGCAGTCGGCGGGGTGGCCGGGTCCTGATCGGGGGGCGTGGGCGGCTGGGCGGCGGCGGTGGAGGCGACGCCGAGGAGGGCCGCCAGGACCAGGGCGCATGGGATGACTCGTCGCATTGCAAAGGTCTCCAACCAGGGAAGGCAGGGCAGGTTGTCCCCAACCCGGCCCTACCGGCGATGCTGTTCTCTACGTCTGACGCGCCGCGTGCGCTTCAGAGGGGGCAGGCCGCGCCCTACCTGCCCGGAGGGCGTCAGGCCATCGGCCACAGCCACGCGAGCGCCAGCGTGGCCACCAGCCCCACGCAGCCCTCGATGAACACCATCACGCTCACCGACCGCAGCGTCTCGGCCTCGGTCATGCCGCTCATCCTGGCGATGACCCAGAAGCCGCTGTCGTTCATCCACATGCCGATCTTGGAACCGGCACCGATGGCCACCGCCACGTACACCGGGTGGTACGGCAGCCCGCCGGCGAGCGCAATCGGGCCGACGATGCCCACGGCGGTGATCATGGCCACGGTCGCCGACCCCTGTGCGATGCGCACGAGCGCCGTGACGGCCCAGGCGATCGGGATGAGCAGCAGCTTCTGCGATGGCACCGTCGCCGCCGCCAGCTCGGCCATGCCAGCCTGCCGCAGCACCGTGCCGAGCGCGCCGCCCGCGGCAATCACGAGGATGATCTCGCCCGCCTCGATCACGCCGTCCTTCACGGTCTTGCGCACCAGCTCGGCGCGCCCCTCGGGTGCCGGGGCATAGACCACGAGCAGCATGATGGCCGCGGCCGCCGACAGCGTCAGCGCGAGGTTCTTGTCGCCGAGCACCCGGACGACCTGCACCAGCCACTCGGGCAGGCCGCGGCTGCCCGCCTCGAGCGCCGAATCCGCGCTGATGAGGATCACCGGAAGAAGGATTGGTAGCAGCGAGAGCACCAGCGGCGGGAGACGGCGCGTGCCCGCGAGCATCGCCGAGGCCTCGGGGGTCTCGACGGCGCCGCCCGGGCCGCTTCGCACCTCGAGCGGCCAGCGCTGGTCGGCGTAGCGCGCATAGCCGTAGCCGGCCACCGCCGCAATCGTCGACACGATCAGGCCCTGCTGCATCATCAGCGCGATGTCGATGCCCATCGCCTGCGCCACGAACAGCGGACCCGGCGTCGGCGGCACCAGCGAGTGCGTCATCGTCGCGCCGGCAACGATCGTCATGACGAACAGCAGGTAGTTCCGGCGCGTGTCGCGCCACATCGCCTTGGCCAGCGGCAGGAGCAGGTAGAACACGGCCTCGGCGAACATCGGGATGCCGAGCAGCAGCCCGCTGCCCAGGAAGGCGAAGGGCGTGCGCGAGGGCCCGAGGGCGTTGCGGAGCGACACCACGATCCGCTCGGCGCCATGGGCGGCCATCAGGCAGCCGCCGAGGATCGACGCCATCGCGATGAGGATGCCGATGTCGAGCGCGGTGCGGCCGAAGCCGGCGGCGACCCGTTCGCCGATGGTGTCGCCGGCAACCCGCGCCGCGGCCTTCGCCGTCGCCTCCGTGGCGACCCACAGGCCCGGGATCGGCGCCGACAGATCGTCGGGCGTCGTGTCCAGGGCTGTCTCCTGTCCGGGTGCCCCGGGCTGGAAGACGGTCGCCTTCCCGACTCGTCGAGGCGGCGCCCCCGGCTCCAGCCGGTACAGGCCGTACTCGACGCCCTGTCTCAGCTGTCCCGGCCGGGCGAGCGCGAGCGCGTGGTGGTCGCCGGTCGAGAGGCGGTCGATGCGGACGGCATCCTTCGACAACTCGTACCGCTCGATCGCCGGCCCGGGCGTGATCGCCGCGACGGCCAGCGCCGCGACGATGAGCGTGAGGAAGGCGTGGAGGCGGAAGGCCAGCACGCCCGTGATCACGATCCCGAGGGCGACCGCCAGGATCAGCAATGGACTCAAGAGGCGCCTAGCGTAGACTTCCGGCACGCAATTTTCCAGTCAACCCATGCCGGACGTCAGAGATCCCTCCCGCCTCCGATCCCAACGCTGGTTCGCGCCCGACGACCTCCGCAGCTTCGGCCATCGCAGCCGACTGCGACAGCTGGGGTTCTCCGCGGGCGACGCCGAGGGGCGCCCGGTCATCGCCATCCTCAACACGTGGAGCGACCTGCAGCAGTGCCACGGGCACTTCCGCGAGCGCGCCGAGGACGTCAAGCAGGGCGTGTGGCAGGCGGGCGGCTTCCCGGTGGAGATGCCGGTGCTGTCGCTGTCGGAGATGTTCGTCAAGCCGACGGCGATGTTCTACCGCAACCTCCTGTCGCTCGAGGTCGAGGAGATCCTGCGCTCGCACCCGATCGACGGCGTCGTGCTCATGGGCGGCTGCGACAAGACCGTGCCGGGCCTGCTGATGGGCGCGATCTCGATGAACCTGCCGGCGATCTTCGTGCCCGCCGGGCCGATGCTGGCCGGGCGGTTCCGCACCGAGCGGCTCGGCAGCGGCACCGACGTGTGGAAGTACTGGGCCGAGCGCAAGGCGGGCAACCTCGATGAGTGCGCGATGCGCCAGATCGAGGAAGGCATCTCCCGCTCGCCCGGCACGTGCATGACGATGGGCACGGCGTCGACGATGGCGTCGATCGTCGAGGCGATGGGGATGACGCTCACCGGCGCGGCGTCGATTCCGGCGGTGCACTCGGCGCACGCCCGCATGGCGATGGCGGCCGGCAAGCGCGCCGTCGATCTGGTGTGGGAGGACCTGCGCCCCTCGCACATCCTGACGGCCGACGCGTTCCGCAACGGCGTGGTGACCGACATGGCGATCTGCGGGTCGACCAACGCGATCATCCACCTGATCGCGATGGCGCGCCGCGCCGGGGTGCCGCTCACCATCGAGGACTTCGACCGCATCTCGCGCGAGGTGCCGGTGATCTGCAACCTGCGGCCGGCCGGTGAGTTCCTGATGGAGGACTTCCACGACGCCGGCGGCGTGCCGGCCCTGCTCACGCGCCTGCGCGACCACCTGACGCTCGACTGCAGGACGGTGTCGGGCCGCACGCTGGGCGAAGCGATCGCGGGGGCGGAGGTGCTGTCGGACGAGGTGATCCGGCCGATCGACAGGCCGCTCGCCCGCGCCGGCGGCACGTTCGTTTTGCGCGGCAACCTCGCGCCCGACGGCTGCGTGATCAAGCCGACGGCCGCCGAGCCTCGGCTGCTGAAGCACACCGGGCCGGCGATCGTGTTCGCGTCGTACGGCGAGATGAAGGTGCGGATCGATGCCGACGACCTCGAGGTCACGCCGGATCACGTGATCGTGTTGCAGCAGGCGGGCCCGGTCGGCGCGCCCGGCATGCCGGAATGGGGCATGCTGCCGATTCCGAAGAAGCTGCTGCAGCAGGGCGTGCGCGACATGGTGCGCATCTCCGACGCGCGCATGTCGGGCACCAGCTACGGCACGTGCGTGCTGCACGTGGCGCCGGAGTCGGCGATCGGCGGTCCGCTCGCGATGGTGCGCGATGGCGACCTGATCGAGATCGACGTCGAGGCGCGCCGCATCCACCTGCACGTGAGCGACGAGGAACTGGCCGCGCGCCGCGCCGCCTGGACGCCGCCGCCACGCCGCTACGAGCGCGGCTACAGCCGCCTGTTCCTGGATCAGACCTCGCAGGCGCCCGACGGCTGCGACTTCACGTTCCTCGAGGGCACGGCGCCGACGCCGGAGCCGGACATCTACTGAGTTCTGGCAATTTCAGGATTGGAGAATTTCAGAATTGCATCACCACCAAAGCACTTCGACGACTGCTGGTGGTAAGGAACTTCTGAAATTCCTGAAATTCCTGAAATGCTCCAATTTCGCGAGCCTCCCATGCTGACCACGCCCCTGACTCCCGACCACTTCGATCGTTCCGTGATGGCCGTGCCGCCGCTGGCGCGGGCGGCCGATCGCTCGCTTGCCGAGGACGCCAACGCGCGCATCATCGGCCACCTCGAGGCCGGCGGGGTGCGGTTGCTGCTGTATGGCGGCAACGCGAACTTCTACCACCTGCCCCTGGCCGAGTACGACGCGGCGCTGTCGATGCTGGCGCGGCTCGCGGGGGACGACACGCTGGTGGTGCCGTCGGCGGGGCCGACCTACCCGCTGCTGATCGAGCAGGCCAGGACGCTGCGCCGGCACGCGTTCCCGGTGGTGATGGTGCTGCCGCAGCGTGGCATCACGACGAGCGCGGGCGTCGCCGACGCGATCCGCGAGTTCTCCCAGGCCGCCGGCCTGCCCGTGATCGTGTACGTGAAGGACGATGGCTACATCGAGCCGGAGGAGATCGCCGCGCTCGACAAGGAAGGCCTGGTCGCGGCCATCAAGTACGCCGTCGTGCGTCCCGACACGGGCACCGACCCGTACCTGCGCAAGCTGGTGTCGATGGTCGACACGCGCAAGATCATCAGCGGCATCGGCGAGCAGCCGGCGATCGTGCACGTGCGCGATTTCGGGCTGGGTGGGTTCACCAGTGGCTGCGTGTGCGTGGCGCCGGCGCTGTCGCAGCAGATGCTGGCGGCCGTCAAGCGCCAGGACTGGGCCGAGGCCGAGCGGATCCGCGCAATCTTCAAGCCGCTCGAGGACCTGCGCAACGGCATCAACCCGATCCGCGTGCTGCACCGCGCCGTCGAGGGCGCCGGCATCGCGCCGACCGGGCCTCTCCTGCCGATGCTGACCACCGTCGGGACGGAACATCACGCCGCGATCGACGCGGCAGCGCAGGCACTGCTGCAGGCGCAGGGGTAGGCGGTACGGCTTACGGCATCGGGCTCAGGGCTCAGAAAGCATGCCGGTCAGAGAGGTGATGGTTTCTGAGCCATGAGCCCGAGGCCTTGAGCCTTCGAGCATTCCCTGCGCCGAGGGCGGGTGTCAGACCGTGCCCACCCGAGGCGTCTCCCATCTGACCGGCCCTGAGTTCCTTGCTCCAGGGGGCCCACGACGCGGAGAGACAAACCCTGGAAATGACGCTGTCGCAAGCGCTTGTCGAGATGGCCCCTCCTGACCGCACCCTGTCCCCTGAAGAGAACCAGCGCCGTGAACGCGCCATCGTGATGGTGTTCGAGGAGCTGTCCCGCCTCGCGCGGCGCGTGGTCGAGCCCGCCCACCGCGACGAGCTCGTGAGCAACCTCCTGTACCGCCTCATGAAGAACCGGCCCGGTCCGCGGCGCTATACCGCCGACGACGAGGGCGCGCGGGCGTACCTCGTGCGCGGCCTGAGGAATCAGGAGAAGGACGCGCATCGCCGCGACGCCCGGCAGGCCAATCGGTGCCCGGATCCGCGGGATCGCGACAGCCGGAAGGCGCGCGCGCCCGAGGACGAGGACTTCGTCGATCCCGAGACGCCCGACGACAACCTGCAGCAGGACGAGCGGGCGCGGCTCGAGGCCGAGGCGACGCGCCAGCTGTTCGACCTCGCCATCCCGGCCATCTCGAGGAGCCTGCAGAACCCGACGGGCTTCCTCGCCAACATGGCCGACCTGCGCGCCATCTTCGACGGCACCCTCAGCGTCGACCAGATCGTCGCCCGCGAAGGCGGCACGCCCGAGACCTACACGACGGTCCGCAACCGCGTCTACCAGCGCCACAAGCGGGCCCGCGCGTACCTCCTCGAGGTGCCGCGCAACAGGCCCGACGACGTGCCGCGGCTGACCGCGTGGCTGACCCGCGCCGGGTTGCCGTCCGAGCTGACCGACGAGGTGCGCCGCGTCGCCAACGAGGTGTTCGCGCCGCGCGTCGACCGCGGCGAGGCCGCGCTCGAGGAGCAGGTGTCATGAACCCGGAACTGTTGCTGGAGCACCAGCTCCGAGAGATCGGCATCACGCCGGAGATGCTCGGCGACGTCGAGCGCGTGCCATTCCAGGCCCGACCGGGGCATGGCGCGCTGGGACGCGAATGGCCAGCCCGGGTGGAACACGACGACGAGGCCGTCGCCTGGGCGTCCTTCTCGTCGCTCGGTCGGCCAGCCTCGTCGGAGCACGCCATGTTCGTGGCGAGCCCGAATCCCGAGTCCCTCCTGCCCGCGCACAGCTCGGTGATGGACGACCTCGGCCTGCGCCTCGAGGTGGACCCGTCGGGGCGCGACCTCCGCGTCATATCCCGCGAGGGCGCGGCGTTTCAGGTGCGACCGGGCCTGGGTACCGTGGAGGCCCAGGTCGCGGACGCGGCGGGCATCGCCCGCGTGACGCTGCAGCAGGACGGGCGCTTCCTGATCGAGTCGGCCACCGGCATGCCGCTGGTGGTCGGCTGGCGCGAATCCCGCGCCCTGCTGCTGCGGCCCGTGTACCCCTGGGCGGCCCCGCCGGTCGAGGAGTGGACCATGATGACGACCGACCGTTGGATGCAGGACAGGCTCTCGCGCGGCACCCACGCCGACGCATGGACACGCACCTCGCTTGCCGGTCAGCTGGCCCGCCTCTGCGAGCCCGAGGAACGCGACGTCGCGGCGCTGATCGCCAGCGGACGCCTGCAGGACCTCGTGAGCGAGGTGGAACTGGCGCCCAGGCGCTGGGCGCGTGCGCTGCCGCCCACCGAGAAGGCGGCGCTCGAGCAGCAGGCCGTACGGCGCGCCGAGGCGCTCGGCGACGACCTCACCGACCTGTTCGACACGTTGTCGGCCGACATGACCGAGGCCTCCGAAGCGTGGGCGCGGCTCTGCCATCGACGTGACGACATCGAGAGCGTGCGACTGCTGCTGAAGGAAGCCGGCACGGGCGAGGCGCTCGACGCCGTGCTCGAGGCCACCGACCGCACCGGTCGCGCCATCCGGATCAACCTCGAGGCCTCGCTGACCAGCGACGACGAGCGGCTGCGCCGCGTGGCGCTCGGCGACCCGTCGGCCTGGTGGGGCAGCACGGACTTCGAGGCGCACTACTTCTGATGCCGCCACTGCGTCCACACGTCGCCGACGCGGCGTGGTCGGCCGGGCCCTGGTGCTGGCCGCGGGAGGGCCAGCGCGCCGAGCGCTGGCGCGATCGGCACGGCCCGCCTCCCGTGCCGCCACCCGGCACGGTCGCTGGCCTCACCGTGCAGGACGAGACGACGGCGCTCTGGTGCATCGCGTGCGGCCCGCGTCGACACGCCCCACGCGGCGACGGCGGGGCGACGCTCGGCCCCGAGACCCGTGGCGCATGGCACGACGCCGGCGTGTCGCTCCCTCGCGCCGTGCCGGTGCTCTGGCGCAGCGTGCACGAGGGCACCGCCCAGTTGCCGCGCGTCACCTATCTCGCGTCGGCCTCGGGGGTCGCCGTCGTCCCCGACGTCAGGCAGCCCATCGATGGGCCGTCGTTCGGCCTGGCCTTCGGCCTCGCGCTCGCCTCTCGCATTCTCGACTGCGCGGTGCCCGGCGACGTGATCGCCACTGCGACGCTCGACGCGACCGGCCGGGTGGGGCCGGTGGGCGGCCTGGCACAGAAGCTGCGCGCGGTGGGGCGCATGGCGCCCTCGGTGCGGCGCGTGCTGGTCGCGGCCGCGCAGCAGGCCGAGGCGCAACGCCATGCCGCGCCGCACGTCGAGGTGATCGGCGTGTCGCACGCCGCGGCGGCGATCGATGCGGTGTTCGGGCGGCGCCTCGCGGCGCGGCTCGTCGAGGCGGGCGACCAGGTGGAACGGCGCGAGGAGCTCACGGGCAGCTTCTTCCGGCTGGCCCTGATGGGGAGCGAGGGCTTGGTGGACTGGCGTCCGGTCCGACGGGGCGCGCGCCTCGCGCTCGACCGGTGGAAGGATCTCGGCGCCGACGCGCGCTACCGGCTCGAGTTCGCCGAGGCCGTGGCGGCGCGGCACGTCGACAACGGCGGACGCGCCGACCTGCCGCCACCCGGGTGGCTCGACGGGCAGCCGCGGCCGATCCGTGTGCAGGTCGTCGCCCACCTCGTGCAGCAGTGCGCCGATGCCGGCACGCCGGTCGTCGCGGCCATCGAGCCGATCGCCGCGTCGCTGCTCGATCACCCGATCGCCGAGTCGTCGCCTGCCGAGCTCCGGCTGCGCGGCGCCGTGGCGCGCCTGCTCGCGGTCACGGGGCGTCCCGATGAGGCACGCCGCCTGCAGGAGCAGGTCGCGCTCGCCTTCGCGGCCATCTACGCCGACCAGGATGTCGCGTATCCGTTGGCGGAGTGGGCGCGGCTCGCCGGCGTGCTCGGCGACGTGGAGGCGCTGGCGCGAGCGGAGCGGGCGCACGACCGTGCCCGGAGCAGCGGCGGCTACCGCGGCCTGGGTCCACGGTACGTCGACCTCGCGCTGGTCAAGGGCGCGCTGCTTGTCGACCCGACCGATGCGCAGGCGCGCCGACGGGCCCTGGCGCTCGGCACCGACCCGACGCTGCCCGACACGTTGCGCTGGTCGGCGCTGCGCTGGGCAGGCGGCGGTCGCGCGGCGCTGGAGCGGGCGACGGCCGAGGGCGATCCAGTGGCAGGGCGCCAGTTGGTGCTCGCCCGGCTCGACGAGGCGGTGCGGGCTGGCGATCCGGCTGCGGTCGAGTCGGCGATGCGGGTCCTCGCGCGGTACGATCCGGGCCCGGTCGGACACCTTCGACGCGCCGGCGCGTCATCGTCCGACATCGCGAGGCTTTACCCCTACTGACGCGCCCCTCGCGTTCGCCCGAGCGTCGTCGATCGTTGTACTCGAGGAGACGGCACACGTCTCACACCGGGCTACTCGTGACAGACATCCTCCTCAAGCGCATCGTCACCCAGGGACTCCAGAGCGAGCCGTTCACCTACTACGTCCTCGCGTCCTGCGAGGGCGACCAGGCTCTCGCCACCTTCATCGACGACGGTGTCGGGCCACGGCGGTCGGAAGTGATCACTGCCGATGCCGGCGCGCCGCTGCGTCGCGCGTACATCCGGAGTGTGAAGGTGCGTGGCTTCCGGGGCATCGGGCCGGAGCGCACGCTTGACCTGCATCCGGCCAATGGCCTCACGGTGATCACGGGCCGCAACGGCTCGGGCAAGAGCAGCTTCGCGGAAGCGATCGAGGTCATTCTGACCGGGAAGTGCGTGCGAGTGGCCTCGATGCAGAAGCGGTGGCGTAACAGTTGGCGCAACCTCGACGCCACCCATGCACCCTGGATCGCCCTCGAGTTCAACATCGAGCACGCGGGGTCGGTGGTGTTGCAGCGCAAATGGAATGCGCAGGAGGACCTCGAGGACACGACGGGCGAGCAGACGGTGGTGAAGGCCCCCGACGGCACGGTGCCGATCGCGGAGACAGGATGGCGCAGGGCCGCGGCGGACTACCGGCCGTTCCTGGCGTACAGCGAGCTCGGCACGCTCATCACCGAGTCGCCCTCGCAGCTGCACGACGCGCTCCTCGCGGGCCTCGGCCTCTCCGACATCGAGAACGCGCGCAAGCGCATCGTCGCGGCGCGCAACCAGCGCAAGACGCTCATCACGCAGGCGCGCGACACCGCAAAGCTGTTGCTGGCGACGGCGCGAACCGTGGCCTCGCAGCATGAGGATGAACGCCTGCGCCGACTCGCGGCGCTGCTCGACGCCGACAGCGTCGACCTCGACGCGATCACGGCGCTGGTCGATCTCGCGGCCGACACGGACGACGACGTCCAGCAACTCAGGGAGTTGGCCTCGCTGCCGGCTCTCGACCTGGACATCGTGTCCAGGGCCGTGCACGCCCTGCGTGAGGCCGATGAGCGCGATCGCTTCGCGGCGGCGGACAAGGCGGGTCAGGCGCGGCGAGTCGCCCGCCTGCTCGAGCAGAGCCTGGAGGTCGTGGCGGCTTCGGCCGACGGCACGTGCCCGGTGTGCAAGTCGCCAGGGGTAATCACGGACGCATGGCGCGTCGAGACGCGAGCCGAGATCGACCGACTGAAGGTCGAGGCGGAGGCAGCCGAACTGGCACGCGGTGCGGTAAGACAGCGGCTGGCCGAGGCGCGGCAATTGATCACGCCGATGCCCGGAGCCGTGACGCGGGCGGCGGCATCACCGGTCGATGGCATCGACGCCAGTGCCGTGGCGGCTGCATGGGCCGCCTGGGCGGCCGTGCCCGCTGACATCACGTGCGAGACGCTCGCCTCGCACCTCGAGGCCCGCGGGCCGGCACTGGCGGATGCGGTCGAGCGCGTACGGGAGGCGGCGCGGGCGCTGCACGAGCGCCGGCAGGACGTGTGGCGGCCACTCGCACTGCAGGTGCAGGCGTGGCTTCCGGACGCCCGTCGCGCGCAACGGCTCGCGGTCGTGATTCCGCAACTCGACGAGGCCGCCGACTGGCTGCGAACGGCGGTCGACGAGTTGCGCGACGAGCGGTTCGAGCCGATTCAGGCACAGGCCGTGAAGAACTGGGAACTGGTGCGACTGCAGAGCAGCGTCAACCTGCGCGACATCACGCCGTCAGGCGCGGGTCCAACGCGTTCGGTGTCGCTCGACGTCGATATAGACGGGCACCCGTCCAACGCGCTCGGGGTGATGAGCCAGGGCGAGATCAACAGCATGGCCCTCAGCCTCTTCCTGCCCCGCGCGGCCCTGGCCGAGAGCCCCTTCGGGTTCATCGTGGTCGACGACCCGGTACAGGCGCTCGACCCGTCGAAGGTGGACGGCTTGGCGCGACTCCTGGCAGGTGCGGCCCAGGAGAGGCAGGTGATCGTGCTGTCGCACGACGATCGCCTGCCCGAAGCCATCCGCCGGTTGGGGATCGAGGCCCGCTTCGTGGACGTGAGCCGACGCGCCAACTCGGTCGTGGAGCTCCGACGGACGTCTGGCCCCATCGAGCTGCTCATCGAGGATGCGCGCGCGGTGGCCAAGACGCCGGAAGTCCCGTTGAGTCGCCGGCAGCGACTCGTGGCCGGCTTCTGTCGCTCCGCCATCGAGGCCGGGTGCATGCAGGCCATTCGCGCACGCCGCATCGGTCGGGGTGAGGCGCACGCCGACGTGGAGGACTTCCTCAAGGAGATCGACCGCCTGAAGGAGCTCGTGTCGGTCGCCTTGTTCGACAGGATCGACGAAGCGAAGGTGGGCCCCCGGCTCACCAACGCGCTCGGCGCCTGGGCGCGCGACGTCCTCGACGACTGCAACGAAGGCGCGCATGGGAGGTTCGACGGCGACCCGCTGGCGCTCGTGAAGGACGCCGAGAAGCTCGCGCTGTACCTGCGCGACCACGTGAAGGCTGCGTGAGGTGGGCGACGCTTCCCCGCGCGACGTCCTGCAGGACGCGACCGAGCTGATCACGAGCACCGACTGGGCCACCTCGTTCTGGTGGTGTCGGGGCGCGGCGTTGCTGGCCAGGCAGGCCCTCGAGCTGTCGGTGGGACAGTTCTGGGAGGCACACGACCCAGGCATGGAAGCGGCGTCGATGCGGGCGCAGTTCCTGTGCCTTCACGACGTCGAACTCGAGGCACGCGTGATCGCCGACGCGAGGATTGCCTACGATCTGCTGTCGCGGGCATGCCACTACCACCCGTACGAACTTCAGCCCACGCGGGAGGAGGTGGTGCACTGGGTGGCCGCCGTCGAACGGTTCCATGAGGCGCTGGTCGCCCACGCCATGCGCCTGCCGCAACGCTGATGGATCGGCATCTCCTCGAGGCCTACCGGCGCGCCGAGTACCGGGTTGCCGATCGCGGCTACACGTTCACGCTGCGCATCGACGCGCTGTCATGGCCCCTGCGCGCGGTGCACGCCTCCTTCGGCGTGGACCGGTCGGCCTACATCACGGCCTGGAACCCGGGCAGCGTGCCGACCGATCGCGCCATCAACGAGGCCGCGCAGGCGAGCCTGACCGCGGACGTCGAGGCGCTCGGCCTGCACTGGCTGCGTGGCGAGGGCGTCGACCCGTCGGGGTCGTGGCCGGGCGAGCCGTCGCTGCTCGTGCTCGGCCTGCGCGAGCCGGAGGCGCGCGCGTTGGCGGCGCGCTATGGCCAGGTGGCCATCCTCTACGCGAGCTCGGACGCCACGCCACGGCTGCTGGTCACCGGTCCCCTCCAGGCGTAGGGGCATCACGGCATCGCAGATCGCCGCGTCAGACCGGTCCGGCCGCGGGCGTTTCCCTTCCATGGAGGGGACGCGCATGAAGACGGACATCACGGTGGTGCTGGATCGGTCGGGCTCGATGGCGGACATCGCCGACGACATCGTCGGCGGGCTCAACGAGTTCGTCGCCAAGCAGAAGGCGCTCGAGGGCGAGGCGCACTTCACGCTGGTGCAGTTCGATGACGAGTACGAGGTGGTGCACTTCCGCGTGCCCATCGGCGAGGTCCCGCCGCTGACCCGGCAGACCTACGTGCCCCGGGGGATGACGGCGCTGCTCGACGCCATCGGCCGCACCATCAACGAGATCAACGCCCGCATGGACCGCATGCGCACCGAGGAGCGGCCGGACCAGATCGTGTTCGCCGTGGCGACCGACGGCCAGGAGAACTCGAGCCACGAGTTCACGAGGCGGCAGATCTTCTCGATGATCCGCTCGCGCGAGAAGCTCGCGCAGGTGGATCCGTCGGCCAGGCCGACGTGGGAGTTCGTGTTCCTGGGCGCCAATCAGGACGCGATTGAGGAGGGCGGCCAGATGGGCTTCGCGGCGGCCCGCGCCGTGGACTTCGACGCCGACGCCGGCGGCGTGCACGCCGCGATGAGCGTGATGCACAGCAAGATCGCGCTCAAGCGGTCGATGGGCCACCTGGCCTCGATGGACTTCGCCTCGAGCGAGCGCTCGCAGCTGAGCCGCAAGAAGCGCAAGACCAACTAGGCGAGGCGCAAGCCGTCTGCGACGAAGCGGGCGAACCCGGCATCGGTCGTGGCCAGCGGCGCTTCCGCGTCGATGGCCGCGGCCGCAATCAGGCAGTCCGGGAGTGAGCCGCGGCGACGTCCAGAGGCATTGAACAAGCGCGCGGCGAGTTCGGCATGACGCGCGTGGATGGGAACGGGGGCGCTGAGCAATCGGGCGGCAAGCGCCCGCTGCTGGTCGGTGACCGGGCCGCACAGGAACTCCGCCCACGCCATGGCGCTCATGTGAATGGCCCGTCCCTCATTGAGCCATCGCGTCATCCGTGACGCGGCCTCGGTCTCCGGTCGGGCCGCGCGCAGCAGGAAGCTCGTGTCGATGTGAACGGCGGTCGTCACGGCTTCTCCCAGGCCATCACGTGCGCGTCGCGCTCGGCTCGGATCTCGGCCACCCAGGCGGCCTCCTTCTCCGGGGTCATCTGCATCGACGCCTGCAGTTCCTTCAGCGCCGCCAGGCGATCCGAGGCGGCCGACTGCTCGTCGGCCATGCGCACGGCACGTCGCAGCACTTCCGATTTCGACACGTTCCACCTCCTGGCCAGTTGCTCGATCCGCCCAATCGTGTCCTCGTCGAGTGAGTACGTCGTTCGAACCGATGTTATTGCCATACCCAGAGTATGGTCGTAACTGTTCTCGAGCGCAAGGGCCATCTGCCACGCCTCCGGCGCTTCGCAGTGGTAGCCCTCGTGCCAGGCGTCGAGGCCCGGAAAAGCCGACAGGGCCGGCGTTTCCGCCGACCCTGTTGAAGAAACTGCGCTCGGCGCGGCGAGGACACCGCGCGCTTGTCGCTACCTGGTCCCTACCGCGGAGTCGCGGCCTTCACCACCGGCGCGTCCGACGCGCTCCACTCCTGGTACGAGCCGTCGAACAGCTTCACGTCGTAGCCGAGCATGCGGCCGACGATGACGGGGACGGTGGCCTGCACCCCAGAGGTGCAGTAGCTGACCAGCGGGGTCCCCGGCGTGAAGCCGGCGTCGCTGAACATCTTCTTCAGGTCGTCGGTGGACTTGAGCGTCTTGTCGGCCTTGAAGAACGTGCTGTACGGCAGGTTCACCGCGCCGGGGATGTGGCCGGGCCGCTTGATGGCGCCGCCGCGGTCGTCGGCCCCGGTGTACGACTCGACCGGGCGCGCATCGAGCACGTGCGGGGCTGGGGCGTCGAGCCCGGCACGCACCGCCGCGAGGTCGATCGTCGCGCCCTCGCGGACCTTCACCGTGAGCGATCCGGGCCTGGGCGCGGGCACGGGCTCCGAGCTGATCCCGTTGCCGGCCGCCACCCACGCCGAGAGGCCGCCGTCGAGGATCGCCGTGCGCGCCCCGAGGCCGGCGTAATCGAGGGTGAAGGCGACGCGCGTCGCCAGCGGGAACTCGCCGTTGCCGAAGTACACGACCACCCGCGAGTCGTCGCTGATCCCGAGGGCCTCGAGCTTCGCCTCGAGGTCGGCAGGGGCAGGCAGCTCGTTCTGCCGCGGCGGGTTCGCCGTGGTGATCATCGAGAGGTCGACGAAGTGCGCGCCCGGGATGTGCTCCCTGGCGTA
Source organism: Luteitalea sp. TBR-22 (assembly GCF_016865485.1). Taxonomy (NCBI): domain Bacteria; kingdom Pseudomonadati; phylum Acidobacteriota; class Vicinamibacteria; order Vicinamibacterales; family Vicinamibacteraceae; genus Luteitalea; species Luteitalea sp. TBR-22. Next base: position 6,273,297 of record NZ_AP024452.1, read on the forward strand.
GGCGTCCTTGTCGCCGACGTGGAGCAGCACCAGCTTCGGGTTGCGCAGGTCCGCGGCGAGGGCCGACGCGGAGACGAACGTGGGCGTGCCGGCCGGCGCCTGGGCGAAGGCCGCGGCGGCGGAGAGCAGCGAGATCGCGAGGGCGGGGATGATGCGACGAGCCATGCCGGAAGCGTAGCAAATCCACCAGGTAGGGCGGCATGTCCCCATGCCGCCGTTGGTCGGATCACCGACGAACGGCGCGATGGGGACATCGCGCCCTACCTGATTGACCAGCGGGAGCCGTCGGGGCGCTTCTCGATCACCACGCAGGTCGGCATGCGATCGGTGAGTTCGCGCACGTGCGTGATGATGCCGACCATGCGGCCGCTGACCTGCAGCGACTCGATGGCCGAGGCCACCACGTCCTGGGCAGCCGCGTCGAGCGTGCCGAACCCCTCGTCGATGAACAGGCTGTCGAGCCGCACCGCGCCGGCGGCGCGCTGCACCTGCTCGCTGAGCTCCAGGGCGAGGGCGAGCGAGGCCAGGAAGGTCTCGCCGCCGCTCAACGTGTCGGCGGCCCGCCGCTCCTGCGCGTTGTCGTGATCGACCACCACGAACTCGTCGTCGATCCACTGCAACGTGTAGCGGCCCGAGAGCTCCATCAGCCGCGTCGAGGCGCCCAGGACGAGGCGCTCGAAGTACTCGCGCAGCAGCCAGGCCTGGAAGGCGTCGGCCTTGAGGTCGCTGGAGAGCCGCGTGTAGGTGTCCACGCCCTGGCGCGCTGCGGCGACCTGCGACTGCGCGGCGACGGCCTCGAGCGCGCGGGCCCGCAGGCCCTGCAGCCGCACCTCCAGCATCGCCACGTGCCTGACGTGCCCCTGCACCGCCTCGTCGGCCTCGCGCTCGGCCTCCAGGCAACGCGCCACATCGTCGTCGCGCACGGGCTCGGAGCCCAGCCGCGCTTCGATCTCGGCCAGCTGCGCGTCGACGGCCGCGACGCGCCGCGCGTGCGCGGCGGCCTGGTCCTCGAGCTCGCCCAGGTCGGCAGGCGTCAACAGGGCCGACGCGGCCTCGGCAATCGACGCGAAGCCCGAGGCAGCCAGGGTGCCGGTGATCCGCGCCGTCACCGCCTGGAGGGCCAGGGCGGCCTGTTCCAGGGCCCGCGCCGCGGCCGCGTCGGCCTCGGTCGCGCCGGCCAGTGTCGTCTCCTCGCGCGACGCCGCGACGCGCGCCGCGTCGTGCGCGCCCTCGACGTCGAGGATGCGGGCGCGCAGGTCGGCCAGCTCCGCGCGCGGGTCGGCGGCGTCGGTAGCCTGCCGGATCTCGGCCCGCTGCTCGTCGAGCCTCGCCTGCTTCTGTCCCAGCTGCGTCGAGAGCGCAGCGAGCGCCTGCTGGGTCGAGGCGATGGCCTGCGCCGTCAGCGCGACGCGATGCTCGGCGGCTAGTCGCGACGTCTCGAGGATCTGTCGCTGCCGCTCGCGGCCCTCGCGCTCGGCACGCAGCGCCTGCAGGTCGTCGAGGCGCTCCAGCAGCCAGTGCTCCGGCATCGCTGCCCTGGACGCCGGCAGGTACGGCGCGAGGCGACTGGCCAACGTCGCGATGGTGCTGGCGACGCGCTCCCGCAGCGCGCGCTGCTGTTGCTCGGCAGCCGCAAGACGGGCCCGCGCGCCTTCGACGGCCGCGGCCGCCTTCACCTGGCGCTCGCGCTGCTTCTCCACGCGCTGACCGAGGGTGACGCAGGCATCGGCCGCCTCGTTCTGGGCGTCGAGCAGCGCCGTGAACTCGGGGGCGTGCTCCACCGGCGGCACCTCGGCGACCAGCTGCGTGCACACGGGACACGCGTCGCCGGCGTGCAGGTGCGAGCGCAGCGTCATCGCGCGATGGGCGTCCTGCGCGGCCGTGAGCTGGCGCGCCACCTCGGCCCGCCGCGCCTCGGCCCGCGTGAGCGCGGCGCGTGCCTCCTCGAGCGCCGTCGCCTCGGCGGCCGCGATGCGCTCGTCCTCTGCCAGGTCGGCGCGGGCACGCGACGCCTGGGCCTCCGCATCGGGGCCCTGCTGGCGCGCCGACCGCAGTTCGCGCGCGACGTCGCGCCACTGCTCGCATGCGGCCAGCTCCGCGGGATCGAACGTGACCGCTGACAGTTGTCGATCGAGCCGCGCCACGTCAGCGGTCACCTGCTCGAGAGCCGTCGACCGTTCGACCTGCTCGCGGAGCCGGTCCTCGAGCTCGGCCGCGCGGGCCACGCGTTCCCGGGTGAGCGTCTCGCACTCTGCGGCCAGCGCCTCTGCGTGCTGCAACCGGCCCTCGAGGGCCTGCAGCTTCTCGGCCTTCTCGCGCGCCGGCGCCAGGGCCGCCACGGCCCGCTCCGCCTCGGCCAGCCGCGCACGGGCCCGCGTCGCCGCCTGTTGCGCCGCGGCCAGTCGTCCGGCGGCCTTCTCCCGTGCCTCGGTCCGCTCGCGATGCACCGCCTCGTCGCGCGCGTGCTGGGCCAGTTCGGCCTCGATCGCCTGCGCCCGCCGCGATCGCGCGATGCGCTCGAGCCGCGCCACTTGCTGCGGCTCCGACTCCCGCAGCGCATCGCGCTCGGCACGACGGACCGCCAGATCCCCGGCGAGCGCCGCGCGCGCCTCGGCCAGCACGCGAGCCGCCTGCGCGAGGGCCCTGGCCTCGACCAGCTGCGGCTGCCGCGCCTGCGCGGCCGCCAACTCGAGCTCCGAAGCGGCAATCGCCTCCGGCGTCGCGTCGGCGCAGGCGTCCAGCTGCCGCTGGGCGGCGTCGAGCTCCGCCTGGGCCTGCGCGCAACGCTCACGCGCCAGTTGCCGCATCCGGCCGTACACCCCCAGACGCAGCAAGTCCTGCAGGATCTGCCGGCGCTGTGCCGGCGCGCCCTTGAGGAAACGCGCGAACTCGCCTTGCGGGAGGATGACCGCGTGCGTGAACGCGTCGTAGTCGAGGCCGACGATCCGCTGCACCGCGTCCTTGACCGCCGTGGAGTTGGCCGCCACGGGCGTCGCGCGTCCGTCGACGATCTCGTCGAGCTGGCACGTGCCCGCCGTGTTGGTTCGGCGCACCGTCCGCGACACGACGAACGTGCGCGCGCCGACGGCGAACCGCAGCGTCACCGTCATGCGGTCGCGGCCGTGCGAGATGAGCTCCTTCATCTGCGCCCGGCCGACGCGCGGCACCTCGCCGTAGAGCGCGAACGTGATCGCGTCGAGCACGGAGCTCTTGCCCGCGCCGGTCGGGCCGGTGATCGCGAACAGCGACAATCCGGAGAGGTCGAGTTTCTCCTGCGGGTCGCGGAAGCAGGTGAACCCGTTGACCTCGAGGCTGAGCGGCTTCATGCCGGCTCCTCCTCGCGCAGCGCCGCGGCGTACAGCGCGTCGAAGGCCGCGAGCGTCGCCTCCGTGGAAGTGCCGCCCGACTGCTGGACGTAGGCCTGATACAGCTCGCGCGGCGACACCGTGCCCGGTCTGGGCGCCACCGGTGCGTCCTGGCCCGGCTCGGCCCGCCGCAGCTCGACGCTCACCACGCCAGGGAATGCGTCGCGGACACGCCTGTTGATGTCGGGATCGACGGGGCCGAGCGCCGCATCCACGACGACGCGCAGGTGCGGCTGCCCCGTGAGATCGACGTCGGCGACGACCGGCACCGTGCCCGGGATGACGATCGTCCGCAGCGGGCGGGCGCCCACGTACGGTCGCGCCTCGACCCGCGCCGGCTGGCCGGGACGGGCGTCGATGACGTTGTAGGCCTTGGCCTCGCCCTCCTCCCCGAAATCGAGCTGCATCGGCGCGCCGGCGTACCAGGTGGGCGCCGGGGCGGCCTCGATGCACTGGTGCCGGTGGATGTGCCCGAGCGCCACGTAGTGCGCCGTCGACGGCAACACCTGCGGCTGCGCCGCCCAGTCGTCGCCGACGTGCATCCGGCGCTCGCTCTTGCCGACCACCGCGCCATCCAGGTGCGTGTGGGCCAGCAGCAGGTTGACCGTGGTGCCGCCGAATCCCGCGCACATGTGCGAGACGTACTGCTGCATGCGAGCGGCATACGTGGACATCGCCGCGTCGGGCGCCGCGCCCAGTTCCTCGGCCGACAGCACCTGCGCCGCCGACACGAACGGGATCATCGCCACCAGCGCGGCCTCGCCCGAGGCCGTCTCGATGGCCACCCGGCCGCCCTGGTCACGGTGACGCACGACGCCGCGCGCAGTCACCCGCGCGAGCTCGGCCAGCTGCGCCCACGCTTCCACGCGCGCCGGGCTGTCGTGGTTGCCGGCAATCAGCACCGACGGCACGTCGAGCCGGCCGATGCGCCGGAAGAAGCCGAACACGATGCGCTCGGCCTCGGCCGGCGGCGACGGCGTGTCGAACACGTCGCCGGTCATCAGCACGAGGTCGATGCGCTCGCGCTCGACGACGTCGGCCAGGTCGTCGAGCACCGCGGCGAGCTCGTCGAGGCGCGACTGTCCCTTCCACGCCTTGCCGGCGTGCCAGTCGGACGTGTGGAGGATTCTCACGGCGTGATCCGGGCAAACAGCGCGTTGTCGTCCTCGACCCTCGCCGCGGGCACCTCGCTGGCACGCGTCGCCCAGGCGGGGAACGGGAACCGCACGAGCACGGGCATCGGCACTTCCGGCTGCGCGACGATCATCGTGCCAGGCTGCAGCATCGACGCACGTTGCCGTCCGACGGTCGAGAGGAATCCGTACTCGGCGCGCTGCGCCTCGGCCGCGTCGAGGCGCCCCACGACGCGCAGCGAGGCGTTGGAGACGATGCGCCGCTCCACCTCGCTCGCCGTCTGCTGCGCGCCGAGCAGCGACACGCCGAGCGATCGCCCCCGCTCCGCGATGTCGAGCAGCACGTCGCGGATCGGGCTCCAGCCCTCGCGCGGCGCGTACTTGTTCAGCTCGTCGAGCACCACGAACACCAGCGGCCGGGCGGTGCCCTGCTGCTCCTTCTCCTCGAGCATCCGCTTGAGCAGCACGCCGACGACGAACATCTGCGCAATCGAGTGCAGCTGGTGGATGTCGACGACGGTGACGCGGTGGTTGCGGAGCTGCACCTCGCGGTTGCGCGCGTCGGAGTCGCCGCGCACCAGGTGGCCCATGTGCTGGGCGGCGCGGTGCAGGCGCCGGCGGAAGGCGTCGAGCGTGCCCTGGGCGACCGGCGTGCTGCCCATCATCGCGTCGAGCGCGGTCGTGTCGAGCAGATCGACGAGGTCGTCGAACGACAGGACGGGCGCGCCGTTCACCCTGATGCTCGCGCTGGTGGGATCGCCCTCGCGGGCCGCCTGCTCGAGCGCCTTCTCCACCCGCATCACCACGATCGGGAACTGCGCCTTCGCGTCGTCGCCGTCCGCGAACACGAACGGCAGCAGCCGCTGCTTCGCGAACTCGCGCATCGTCCACACGTACGGGGACACGCCCTCCTGGCGGCTGCCGGTGCTCGGCACGAGGGCGCCAATCGCCCGGTTCGCGGGGGCGTACAGGCCGACGCTCGTGAACGGCCCGACCGGCAGGCCGAGCCGCGCGTAGACCTGCCTGGCCTCGTCGGTCAGCCGGGCGTTGGGCGTGTCGAGCCAGAGCAGGTCCTCGCCCTTGACGTTGAAGATCAGCGCCCGCGTGTTGATGGCCTCGGCGCCGAGCACACCGGAGTGGAACAGCGAGTACAGCAGGAACGTCGCGTAGGACGTCTTGGTGGCGACGCCAGACACCCCGCTGATCGAGGCATGCGCGCCGCGCGTGCCGTCGAGGAACTCGAGGTTGGCGTACACCGGCTCGCCGCTGCGCGACACGCCGATGGGCAGCGGCTGCTCCATGCGATCGGCGAACAGCGCCTGCCGGAACTCCTCGCCGACGACGACCCGCGCCGGCGTGCCCGGATGCGGCGGCACGTAGACCTCGGGGTCGATGCGCGTCACCTGGACGTGCGCGGCGTACGAGACGTCGGCCGGCAGGATGCCCTTCGCGACGCGGAAGGCATCGCTGTCGAACTGGCCGCCCTCGTAGCGCTTGCGGACGATGTCCACGAGGCCGAAGAAGCGGACGACCGTGCCGTCTGGCTGCCGGGCCTCGACGAGGATCGGGTCGTCGAGCTGCACCGACGCGCCCTCCGCGACCCCGATCCAGAAGTCGAGGGGCGTCGCGTCGAGCGAACCGAGCACGAGGGCGGTCGGGGTGGTCATCCGGCGATCAGGTCCACGATCTTGCGGCGAATCAGCCGCGCATCGCCCATCTGGTGGCGCAAGTGATCTTCGAGCGCGCCGAAGGGCATCAGGTTCTGCGGCGCGCGGGGATCGCGCGCCGACGACGGGGCGAAGGCCGGCAGGCGCGTCGCGGCCTCGTCGGCAAGCCGACGCGCGACCTCGAGGCCGGATCGCGCGCTGACCTCCAGACGCACCAGTCCGGACATGTCTGACTCTGCCGGCCCCGGCGCCGCCAGGCGCAGGAACCACGAGTACCGCGCTCGTGCCTCCTGGCCGATCAGGAACACCGGCGTGCGTTGGCCGGCACCAAGCCGCGCGAGCACCGGCCGGTGCGATTCGGGCACGTACAGCTTGTAGACGCGCTTGATCAGCCCGACGATGTCGGGCATGCGTCGACGGTCGGCGCCACCCAGGGCGCCGCCGCGACGGTCCCCGCGCAACGACCGCCGCTCACCGGCGCCCGCCGGTGGACCCTGCTGCGCGCGACGTCGGTCGATGCCGGCGGCCGGCCCGAGATCCTGCAGCGGGCCATCGCAGACGATGAGCGGCGGACGATCGATCTCGCGCGTCGGCAGGCCGAGCGGCCCGGTGCGCGGGCCGCCCGCCGGGATGAAGGGCGATTGCGTCATCGCCGCTTCGGCGCGGCGCATCGCCGCATGCAGGGCCTCGAGCGGTCCGTCGGGTTCGGGGTCTGGCGTGCTGAGCGGCTGGTACTCGAGCTCCGGGCCGATGCGGACGGGCCAGTCCGGCAGTTCGCCGCTGCCGTAAATCAGGTGCCGGCCGAACCGCGCGTCGGCGAACTGGGCTTCCCGCCCCGGCGTCGCGACCACGCAGCCGACCCCGTAGCTGCCGAAGGCCCCGTAACAGGAGACGCCGCGCGATTGCACGATCAGCCGCGCCTCGAGACGGCGGACGCCGTCGATGAAGGCGATGGTCCGCTCGTCAGGCTCGCGTAGCGGGTCGACAGGCGCCCATACGCCGGCCGGGTACTCCACCCCCAGGTCCACCCCATCGTCGGCACCCGCAGTGACCGAGAAGTCGGCCTGCATCTCCGCGCCGTAGTCGACGTCCCAGCCGTCGAGGCGCACGGTGAACCCGCCGAACGTCACGGCTTGCTGACCGGCGCGTCGGGCGTCCGCGCCCACTCCTCGTAGGACCCGTCGAACAGCTTCACGTCGTAGCCGAGCATCCGGGCCACGAAGTAGGGAACGGTGGCCTGCTGCCCGATGTGACAGTAGGTGGCGATCGAGGTGCCGGGCGCGGCGCCTGCCGCCTTCAGCATCGCCTCGAGCTCGGCGCGGGGCTTGAACGTGCCGTCCTCGCGCACGAAGGTGCTGAATGGCGCGCTCACGGCGCCGGTCACGTGTCCAGGCCGCGGAATGCGCCCGTTGTTGTCGCTCTCGCCCGTGTAGAACTGCGGCAGGCGCGCGTCGATCACCAGGCTGCCGCTGGCGCCGGCGTGCGAGCGCACCCAGGCGAGGTCGGCGACCGCCTCCGGGCGCGGCCGGAGCGTGAGCGTGCCGGGCGCGGGCGCCGCAGGCACGTCGGTCGTCACCGGCTTGCCGGCCGCCTTCCACGCCGGCAGGCCGCCGTCGAGCACCACGGTGCGGCCGCCCAGGCCAGCGTAATCCAGCGTGAAGACGACGCGGGTCAGCGGGCTCACCCAGTCCTTGCCCATGTACAGCACGATGCGCGAGCCGTCGGAGATGCCGAGCGCCTCGAGCCTGGCCTCGAGGTCGGCCGGCTCCGGCAGCTGGAGCGTGAGGCCGCCCTCGCGCGGCGCAGCGGCGATGGCCCGTGTCTCGAGATGCCGGGCGCCCTGCAGGTGCCCCGCGTCGTACTCGGCCTTCTCGCCGATGTGGAACACCACCGTTGCGGGGTCGGCGAGCATCGGCTCGAGCTGCGCCACCGTGACGAGCGAGGGCGCGCCGCCCGGCTGTGCCGAGGCGGGCGAGGCCGCAGCTCCCACGAAGGCAACGAGGGAGACGACGAGGCTCGGGATCAGGCTGCGGGTCATCCCTCAACGATGACATAGGTTGCGGTTCGGGAACGGGGCACCAGGCACCGGGCGGTCAGTGACCCGACGGCTCGGATGTAGCCGCCGGCCTTGGCGGATGTAGCCGCCGGCCTTGGCCGGCGGTCAGACCGCGCCCGACCTCGGTGGCAGGTACGATCGCCACGTGCGTCGGTGGCTGGTCGTCCTGCTCGTGCTCGCGCTGCTCGCCGCAGCCGCCGCGGCGTGGCTGTGGAGGCGCGAACCGCCGGCGCTCGGGCCATGGTCAGGCGTCACCTCGGTGCTCGCCGACGGCTTCACCGACCCGTTCGGCGTGGCCGCGCTCGCCGACGGCTCGGTGGCCGTGACCGACGGCGCGCGCGTCAGGCGAATCGGCGTCGATGGCCGCGTGACGACGCTTGCCGGCAGTGACGCTGACCGCCGGGCAAGCCCGGCGGCTACACCTCGCCCGGCGGCTACACCTCGCCCGGCGACTACACCGCCCCCGGCGGCCACGCCTCACATGTCGGGTATCGCCGTCGCGCCCGACGGCTCGCTCGTCGTCGCCGACACCGGCACCCACACCATCAAGCGCGTGACGATGGACGGCGCGGTGACGAGGGTGGCAGGCGACGGCACGCCCGGATACGAGGACGGCCCCGCCGCGCAGGCGCGCTTCAGTGGCCCCGTCGGCGTCGCCGTGGACCCCACCGGTGGGATCATCGTCGCCGACACCTACAACGACAGGATCCGCGCCATCGACCGCGATGGCACGGTGCGCACCATCGCCGGCGGCGACGACGTGGGCACGACGGACGGGCCGGGTCCACAGGCGCGCTTCGACACGCCGTGCGGTGTCGCGATCGCGCAAGACGGCCGCATCCTCGTGGCCGATACCGGCAACGGCCTGCTGCGCGCCATCGCGTCCGATGGCACGGTGACGACGATCCCGACGGCCGGCGTGGAGCTGGAACGTCCCATGGCGCTGGCGGTCGGTGCCGATGGCGAGGTGTTCGTCGCCGACGAGCGCGGCATCGTCGTCGCGGTATCGCCCGCCGGCGACGCGCGCCTGATCGCCGGCGAGGACCCGGGGTTCCAGGATGGCGAAGGCGCCGACGCGCGCTTCCGGCGCCCGTCGGGCATCGCCCTCGTGACCGCTGGGGCGGGGCATCGATCGCACGCGTCGCTGCTGGTGGCCGATGCCGGTAACGCGATGGTGCGCGCCATCCGTCCGGCGACGAGCACCGCCGCCGGCTGGACGATGCCCTGGCCCGTGCCGGCGCTTCCGGTGCCGCCACGGCCAGCCGCGGCTCCGGGGTTCGACGCGGAGGCATTCGCGCGCACGCCGCTGCTGTGGCCCATCGCGCCGCTCGAGGGTCCGCACGAGGTCGCCGGCACGTTCGGCGAGGCCCGCGGCGGCGCAGGCGCGGAGCGCTTCCATGCCGGGCTCGACGTGCGCGAGGTGCAGGGCACGATGGTCCGCGCCGTCCGCGACGGCGTCGTCACCAGCCCGCTCTCCACGTTCGGCTTCGACACGATCAACGAGGGCGTGCGCATCGGCGACGTCGCCTACATCCACATCCGTGCCGGACGTACGCCGTCCGACGAGTTGCTCGATCCCGGCAGGTTCGCGCCGGCGCGCGACGCAACCGGCGCCATGGTGCGCATCCGGGTGCGCCGCGGGGCACGCTTCCGTACCGGCGACGTGGTCGGCACGATCAACGCGTTCAACCACGTGCACCTCAACGTCGGCTGGCCGGGCGAGGAGCACAACCCGCTGCGCTTCCGGCTCGTGCAGTTCCGCGACGGCATCCCGCCGACAATCGAGCCCCACGGCATCCGTCTCTTTGACGACGCGTGGACGGCGCTCAACCCGGACCGTCCCGGGCCGATGCGCGGACGCGGGCGCGCCCGTCGCCCGACGCGCCTGCCGCCGATCGAGCCCGTCGTCGTGAACGGACCGGTGCGGATCGTCGTCGACGGGTGGGATCAGGCCGACGGCAACGTGTCGTACCGGCGGCTCGGGTTGCATGCAGTGGCGTGGCAGGTGATCGACGCCACCGGCGGACCTGTCGCCGGGTTCGAGCACCCGCGCGAGGCCATCCGGTTCGATCGCCTGCGCGGCGACCGGGAGGCACCGCGCCTGGTGTACGCGCGTGGCAGCGGCATCCCCGTGTATGGCGCGAGCCGCACGCAGTTCCTCTACGTGGCGACGACGACGTTCCGGGACGGCCGGGTGGAGGACGGCCTGTGGGACACGAGGACGCTCGTGCCGGGGCCGTACGTCCTGCGCGTCATCGTCAGCGACTTCGCGGGCAACGAGACCTCGCGCGAGTTGAGGATTGAGGTCGCGCGCTGAGACCCAGGGCTCACGGCTCAGGGCTCAAGGCTCAGAGAGCATGCGGGCACGAGGGGAGTCGGGAGTGTCAGGCGGTCGGCAGCGACGGGCCACGTGCGCCATATCTGGTCAGGCGGCGCGCCACGGCGGCTGCGGCGCGATTGAGCGCAGCGTCGGCGCTCGAGAACATCACGGGCTCCGGCGCGGCATCGCGGGCGACGGCCTCATACGCGGCCAGATGCAGGCTGTCGTAGGCACGCAGACGATACTGCTCCGCCAGCTCTCCGGCCCGGCGACAGAGGCCGTCGTCCACGTCGTACACCAGAAGGGCCGGCCACAAGCCCAGGAAGGCACGCTTCGCCTCGGCGTGTTGGCGAGGCGCAAGATCGCGGCGCCGCCGTGCCAGGGCCGCGCGTGCCTCCGTGTAGGCCAGCGACAGCGTGATCACCACGTCCGCGTCGTCCACCTGCTCGACTACCGCGAGACTACCTGCCTCGTCGAGGAACAGCTTCACCAGGCTGCTCGTGTCGAGGTACACAATCACCGTCGATCCTCGAGCACCGTCTGCGACAACGGAGGACCACCGCGCAGGCGAGCGCGTGGCGCCTTGACGACGGGCTTGCCGCCGTTCCACCGCGCGCGTCCCTCCCGCACCATGCGCCATGCCCATTCGTGGTCCGGCGCCGGCTTCGCTGGCGACAGGGTGGCGATCTCACGCCCGCGGTCGGTGACCACGAGCGTCTCCCCTGCCTGCACGCGCTTCAGGTGATGACTCAGTCGCGCCTTCAGGTCGCGAACACCGACCTTGGTCATGTCCCTTCCCCTCCGATGTGACTACACTAGCATCGTCTTGTAGTCACCTGCCATGACGCATCGCCTCAGCCTCGAACGCATCGCCGCGGCCTCGTCGGTCATCGATCCGGTCTTCCTGGACTCGCCGCAGTTCCGGGCCGAGTCGCTCGAGGCGGTGTTCGGGTGCCGGTTGGTCGTGAAGGTGGAGACGCTCAACCCGATCCGCTCGTTCAAGGGTCGGGGCGCGTCGCTGTACGGCAGCACGCTGCGCGCCGGCGACACGGTGATCACGGCCAGCGCCGGCAACTTCGGCCAGGCGGTCGCGTATGCCTGCCGCAGCCGTGGGGCCTCGGCGATCATCTTCGCGAGCGTCAACGCCAACCCGCTGAAGGTCGATCGGATGCGGGCGTTCGGTGCCGACGTGCGCCTGCACGGCGAGGACTTCGACGAGGCCAAGGTCGAGGCGAAGCGGTACGCCGCGGCGCACGGCCTGCCGATGCTGGAAGACGGACTCGAGCCGGCGACGGCGGAAGGCGCGGGCACGATCGCCATCGAGCTGTTGCGATGGCCTGACCCGTTCGACGACCTGCTCGTACCGCTCGGAAACGGCGCGCTGCTCACCGGGGTCGGGCGATGGACGAAGGCGCATGCTCTTGCCACGCAGGTGATCGGCGTTGCGGCGGCGGGCGCGCCGGCGATGGTCGAGTCGTGGCGCTCCGGCCGCATCGTCACGTACGAGCGGATCGACACGATCGCCGACGGCATCGGCGTCCGCGTGCCTGTGCCCGAGGCGGTGGCCGACATGCAGGGCACGGTGGACGACGCGATTCTCGTGACCGACACGTCGATCCTCGCTGCGATGCGCCTCGCCCACGAGCATCTCGGGTTGGTGATCGAGCCGTCGGGGGCGGCGGGGTTGGCGGCGATCGTGGAGAACCCGGCGCGGTTCCGCGGCCGGTGCGTCGCCACGATCCTCTGCGGCGGGAATCTCACGCCACAGCAGATGACGGAGTGGCTTCGGCGATTGCCGTGATTGCCTGCGTCGACCTGGAAGGTCGACGCCCACGAAAGGATTGTGTTCGTGGCGGCCGACCTTCAGGTCGGCCGATCCTGGTCTCCAGCAACCCGCCCCCAGTCTCGACTTGGCTAGAATCCCCCCGTGAACTGGCTGCTCGTCGGGATCCTCGCCTACCTCGCCGTCCAGATGGCCATCGGCCTGTGGGTGTCGCGACGCGTGAACAACGAGGTGGACTACATCCTCGCGGGCCGCACGCTCGGGCTCGGCGTGGCCTCGTTCTCGATCTTCGCCACATGGTTCGGCGCCGAGTCGATTCAGGGCGCCGCGGGAACGATGTACACCGACGGCCTGTCGGGCGCGTCGGCCGATCCGTTCGGCTACGTGCTCTGCATCCTGCTGGTGGGCCTGATCTTCGCGCGGCCGTTGTGGAACGCCGGCTTCACGACGTTCGGCGACCTGTTCCGCGCCCGGTACTCCGCCGGCGTGGAGAAGTTCGTGATCCTGCTCATCGTGCCGACGTCGATCATCTGGGCCGGCGCGCAGGTGCGGGCCTTCGGCAACGTGCTCTCGCACGCGTCGGGGCTGTCGATCGAGGCGGCGATCACCGCCGCGGCGCTGTTCGTGATGCTCTACACGACGATCGGCGGCCTGCTCGCCGACGCCTGGACCGACGTGGTGCAGGGCATCGCCGTCATCGTCGGCCTGATCGTGCTGCTGGCGCACCTGATGATCACCGGGGACCTGCAGGCGGCGTGGGCGCAGGTGCCTGCGGAGCGGCTGGCGATCCTCGGCGACGGCAGCGTGCCCTGGTACGAGATGCTCGAGGCGTGGACGGTGCCGGTGGTCGGTTCGATGCTGGCGGTGGAACTGCTGTCGAGGGTGCTCGGGTGCAGGTCGGCCGACACGGCGCGGCGGGCCTGTCTGGCCGGCAGCGGGTTGTATCTCGCCGTCGGGGCGATCCCGGCGCTGATCGGACTGTGCGGGCCGTACCTGGTGCCCGGGCTCGAGGACGGCGAGCAGTTGATCCCGGCGCTGGCCAGCCTGCACCTCGGGCCCTGGTTCTACGTGGCGTTCGCCGGGGCGCTGGTCTCGGCGATTCTCTCCACCGTCGACTCCTGCATGCTCGCCGGCTCGACGCTGGTGACCCACAACGTGCTGCTGCCGTTGTGGCCCGACCTGTCGGAGCGGGCGCGGCTGCGCGCCTCACGGCTCGGGGTGCTGACGATGGGGGTGATGGCGTGGGGACTGGCGCTGCGGACCGAGAGCATCAAGGATCTCGTGGAGATTGCCTCCGCCTTCGGCAGCGCCGGCGTGTTCGTGGTGGCGTGCTTCGGGCTGTTCACGACAATCGGCGGTCCGCTCAGTGCGTGGGTGGCGTTGTGTACGGGCTTCGTGGTGTGGGGTGCGGGGGCGTTGTTGGCCTGGCCGGCGCCATACGTGACGGCGCTCGCGTTGTCGGTCGTCGGCTACCTGGCCACCTCACAGGTAGGGCGAGCCACCGCGCCGTTGGCCGACGTGTCTCACTAACGGCGCGGTCGGAGACCGCGCCCTACCTGTGTGGTGGCCTCGCTCATGAATCACATCGTCCGCGCGTTCGCCGTGTGGGTCGGGATCTACGCCGGGTGCCTCACTGCGTTGGGAGCGCTCTGGTTCTGGAAGGGCCCAGAGGACTCGACCATCCCGGAGGAGGGCGCGCTGCTCGGCGGCACGATTGCGCTGTGGTTCGCGGTGATGTTCGGCCGTGCGGCGGTGAAGCGGCTGCGCGAGCGGGCCGCCGTCGGGCGGGCCGACGATGTGGATCGTCCTGTGGACGGCGAGTTCGTGGTGGCACGGGGCACACTGCAGTGCGCGGCTCCGCTCGTGTCGCCGTTCACGGGCGTGCCGGTGGCCGCGTACAACTACAAGGCGTGGCGACGCGAGGTGCGCGGGCCCGGTACCAAGACCAGCGTGGAGATCGCGTACTGGTGGGGCGAGGGGTCGGCGCCGTGTTCGCTGATGACGCGGCGCGGCACGCTGGAGTTGCGGAGCCGTCCGTGGCTCGACTTCTGGTCGGCGGGCGTGCCGAACACCGACGAGTCGCGCGGGCACTTCTCGCGGTTCATGCACGGCGTGCAGGCGGAGCCGCAGCAGGGCGGCATCGTGGTCCCGGGCTTCGAGTGGGACGCGGGGCTCGACGGCCCGTTGCGGCGTGACAAGGCAAAGACGACGCACGTGCCGCTCGAGGAGTTGCAGTTCACCGAGTGGACGCTCTCGCCGGGCGAGCCGGTGGTGGTGATCGGTCGCTACTCGGCGCAGCGCGGCGGGGTGATCCACGACGACCGGAAGGGGCGTCCGCTGCGCGTGCTGAAGGGGGATGCCGAGACCGTCCGCGCGGCGCTCGGCCAGGGCGCAACCGCATACGGCGTGCTGTCGCTGCTCGCGCTCGGTGTGTCGGCCTTCTTCGCCGCGTCCATCCTGCGCTGGCACGACCTGGCGTTCTGAGGGGGTCGGGCTGCGGCTTACGGCGCTGGAACGTCAGGAAGGTAGGGCGCGGTGTCCCACCGCGCCGTTGGTCCCTCCTCGCCGTACTCATGCGTCGATCTCCGCTCCGCGGCAAGAGCGCCCGGTCATTCCCGCTGTCAGAGGTCGCACACCAGGCACGCCTGCTCGTCGTCGTCATCTCCCGCGAGCACGTCGAGGAGGCGATTGGAGGCGGGCGTCCTGTCGCGCCCGGCAGCGGCGACGATCTCGTCGCGCCGTGCCAGCAGTGCCTCGAGCGACTCGCCCTGCGACCACGTGTACTGGCGGCCCTGCATGCGCGTGGCCTCGAAGCCGGCCTTCTGCTCCAGCGCGACTGCCTGAGCGAACAGCTCGGGGTGCCGATCGGCCAGGCCCACCCATTCGGCCTTGCGCTGGAAGAAGCAGAAGTAGCAGCCGGAGCGGGAGCGCCACTCGTAGTAGGCGGGCAGTCCGAGGCCGGCGTCCTCGAGGATGCGGTGCACGTCGCGCAGGTCGATGCCGTGCTGGCGGAAGGGGAACACGCTGGTGATGTTCGGCCGGGTGGAGACGTAGCCCTCGCGGTGCTCGTCGGCGCGCAGGCCGACGTAGCTCACGGCCGCGTCGTCGCCCAGCCAGGCCTCGAGCGGTGCCAGCTTCATCTGACGGGTGCACCAGCGCATCTGGGGCGACGGCAGCGTGCCGCGGTACACCTCCATCCAGTGCTCGAACGGCCGCCCGGAATTCAGCCTCTGGATAGGCTTACCGAGAAACGCTTCCAGCCTCAACAGGTACTCGTAGGTCTCGGGGAGCTCCGCGCCGGTGTCGCATAAGAAGTACTCCATCTGCGGCACGCGGTCGCGCATGAACACGGCAAGTGCCGCGCTGTCCTTACCGCCGGAGAGCCCGAGCACGTGGCGAGGGGTGCTGCCCATGACGACGTCGTCTACCATCGTCGTCGAGTTGCGCGCAAGGTCGTTGGTGCTCGACTATTGCCGTGCCTGAGCCTTGCTGCGTCGGGAGCCGGTGGAGAACGTGACGCTTCCAGAACTCGAGAGTGTTCCTTCGCCTTCACAGCGAGCAATCCTGGCAAGGTTGTTTGCCGAGACAACGAACTCCTACAAGTTCATGCTGTTCCTCACCCTGCTTGACTGTGCAGCACAGCACGAGGTGAGCGACGGCCTGAGGCTCAGCATCAGACATCTACTCGGCGGCATGCTTGCCGTCGCGTGGTTCCCGTCATCACTGTGCCGACTTAACCTTGGAACACAGGATCGAACGGCGGAGCACCTGGCACGAGTTGGGAATGGCCTCTGGGTTGATGGGGATGATATTGGCTTGAACAACTCGCGGGCAGCGTGCTTCATGTGGGCCGAGAACTTTCCTGGAACACCTACACAGGTCCGCAATAGGACGATTCTTCGATACGTCCTTAGCAGGCTTGTTCGCCCATTCTTGGAGCCACTCCCAGCAGGCAGTCCCGCCAACCCAGACCTCCTCCTGGATGAACTGTCGAGGAGCAGGTTCGACTCGGCACTGCCCCTCTACCGGGTCGATCAAGGCGGCGAAACCGTGACGCTCCATCCGTTCTGGCATCGCGCGCTCCGTCGGGAGGGGGCGATACTCGACGGATGGGTCAAGTACCACTGGCTGCAATATCTGCAACGCTGCAACCCTGGATCCCCAGGTATCGCAGCCAAGTTGGTACCTCCTGCCGAGAGAGCGTCACTCATCGAGGCTAGAACGTTCTGGCTACGTGTCATGCGGGCCTCGAGCGTTTCGTGTCCGTACAGCGGTCGCGTGCTTGGGCAAGACGTCCCGTTCGAAGTAGACCACTTTCTGCCGTGGTCCTTTGTGCTGCATGACCAGCTCTGGAATCTGATCCCATGTGATCCTGAGGTGAATCGGATCAAACGGCGCAGCCTTGCCGACAAGCGCTATGTCCTCACCGTGGGCCACATCCAGGCCGACGCTCTCGCGCTGACGGCCAAAATGACCTCAGAGGGAGAGTTCAGGCGCATCGCCGAGTCGCACGTGCTGGCACTCCAGCTGCCAGCAAGTACGCTGCGAGGTGAGAGCACGGCCGATCGTGAGCAGGTGTCGCGGGCTTTTGAGCGCACCGTAACTCCGCTCTGGGACTTGGCCGCCTCACACGGCTTCCCGGGACCCTGGCTATTCAGGGGCTGACCAGTACGCTGCCCGGTCCGGGACCACCCAGCGGACGCCGCCGCGCGGATCCGCGACGTCGCCACGATGCCGAGGAATCACGTGCAGGTGTGCGTGGTCGATGGTCTGCCCGGCCGCAATGCCGACATTGACGCCGATGTTGTAGCCGTCGGGCTGAATGCCGGCCGCCTCGATCAGGCGCCGGGCAGGCTCGACGAGCGCCCAGATCGCCTGCTGCTCCTCGGCGGTCAGCGCCAGGAAGTCGGCCTCGTGACGCCGCGGCACGATCAGCGTGTGCCCGGGGCTGAGCGGGTAGCCGTCCTGGAATGCGGCGGCGAGTTCGTTCGAGATGAGCAGTTCTGCTCTCGCGATGCGGTCGCAGAAGACGCACGGCATGCGCTCATCCTATCGGGGCGCTCGTTCAGGGAGCCAGCTCTACCGATCTCGGTGCATGTCGAAACCGGTGGCCTCGCCAAATGCGGACACCACCTCGAGCCAGGCAGCGAGGAGCGCGCGCAACTCTCTCCTGGGCATCGCGCGCACCTGGATGACCGTGGTCAGCCGCCACTCGCTCAAGGCCTGTCGGACCGTCAACTGCGGCCATTCCATGAAGGGCCGCACCGACGCATCGCCGGGAGGCACGGGCGCCGACTCGAGGCAGAGCGCAGACAGTTCCCACTCGCGCAACGGCGCCGACGGCGCGATGTCCACGCAGGCGCGGATCTCGAACCCGTTCCCGCGGAACGCGGCGGCGAACAGCGCACCGGTGCCCGTGCGACGCACCTCGCCGAGGGTGGCGCCCAGGCCCTCGAGCAGCTCCTCGAGGTCGTACCAGGTGACGGTCTCGAACACGTGGTCGATTGCGCCGCGCCCCCGGCGACCACCGGACGCCTGCGGCGCCTCGTCCGCGTGCGTGGGCCAGGGACGCTCGTCGTACGACTGGCCTGGCGCCGGCACCTCCTCGAGCGCAAGCTCCATCGGCGTGCCCGGCGAGATGCGCAGCTGATGACGGTCGTCGAGCAGGCACCGCACCGCGCGAGAGTCGTCGCCCCGATTGCCGCCGAAGATCGGCACCCACAGCCGGTACAGCACCTGCGCCACACGACCGTCCACATACACGAGCCGACACCAGTGATACCCGCCAGGGCGTCCCTCCGCCGAGCGCACGTCCTCGACGTGCACCTGGTGCCCGAGCACGTCGACGTGCACGTGCCAGCGCTGGCGGCTGGCGATCGGCGGCGCGATCCACTGGTGCGGGAGGTGTTCCGGGCTGGGCACGCAGGTGGCGATCACGCGGCCCGGCCGCAGCCCGTCGGCCGCGGCCACACGCTGCACGTCGGCTTCGGTGGTGAGCGGGTCGCCGCCCGTCGGGCGGTTGCGGTAGGCGCCAGGCCCCGGGCTGGCAAGCGAGAGCCAGCGCGTCGAACAGGGACAGTCGCGGAAGGCGTGGGGCGAGGGGCGGAAGTGTTGGTCAGGGTCGTCGGTCACACTCGGGGTACGACGAGCCCGCGAACGGTCTGACAGCGTTGGAGGTGGGCCGAGTCGCCCACGGCTTACAAGTCGCTGCGGAAGCACATGGGCGGGGGAACCCGGGGCACTGGCGGGATCGGCCGCAGAGCCGCTTCGGGGCGAGCTCCTGACCGTCGCCATCGATGAGGCCATGGGCTGGCACCGGCCGGCTCGACACGACCCGGCCGTGTTCGTCGGCCATTGGCGACTCTCGCCTCCCCTCGAGCAGGAGGGCGGTGGGAGTATTCTGAATCAATGCGCACCTTCAGCGTGGTCATCGAACGTGACCCGGATACCGGCCTGTTCGTCGGCCATGTTCCGGGCTGGCCGGGCGCCCACACGCAGGGTGAGACCATCGAGGAGTTGCAAGCCAACCTGCAGGAGGTGAACGGCATGCTCCTCGAGGACGGCGAACCGAAGTTCGAGTCCGAGTTCGTGGCCGTACAGACGATCCGGGTTGCGTGAGTGGGCACCCTGCCCACCCTGAGACCCCGTGAGGTGGTGGCCCTTCTGCACGACCTGGGCTTCGCAGAGGTCCGCCACCTACGGGCAAGAGGCGGCCTGCGCCGGTCGCGCTCACAATGGCTGACGGCGGGGTGGGACACCCCGCCCTACCTCTGTGGAGCGCGGGTCGTCATAAGCCCGTGCTGAGGGAGGCGCGTGGGGTACGACATCATCGGCGATGTCCACGGCGAGGCCACGATGGTCGAGGCGCTGCTCGGCAGGCTCGGGTGCCGCGACACCGGCGGCGCCTGGCGACACCCGGACCGGATCGTCGTCTTCGTCGGCGACTTCATCGACCGCGGGCCGGAGCAACTCCGCGCCGTCGGCATCGTCCGACGCATGCTCGACGCCTGATCGGCGCGTCAGCCGAGCGGGTTGGGCCAACGGCGCGATGGGACATCGCGCCCTACCTCTGTGGGGGTGAACGGCATCGCCTGGCACACGCCGCGAGACCATGGGTCGGGCGACTGGTGCCGCACGCGCCTCGGGAAGAAGGGCGAGACGAACCGCCGGTGACACGCGCGGTTCCTCGAGGAGGCCTTCTGCAAGTCCGTCAGTGTCTCAGCGTCGGGATGTGGCCGTACGCGCGCGGGCGCGGGAGCCGAACGCCCAGCCAGCGACCATCAGCGCCAGGGCCCAGCCCGGCGGTTCCGGCACATCCGAGGTCTCGCCCATGTAGTTGGCGCCGGACGCCGCGGTCATGCTCCAGCCATGCACGAGGTCGCCACGCGCATTGGTGACCGTCAGAGGCCCGGTCCAGACCAGCGTCTTGGCGAAGTCGGCGGTGAAATCGACGCGCGAATAATCACCGGGAGCATGAAGGAACGGGTAATAGAGCTCGTTGATGTCCACATAGGCGCTCATCAACAACTCCATGCCGAACCGGATCGTGGTGAACTGCTCGTTGCGCTTCACCACAAAGGTCGCGGGGATGGGCACGCCGACGTCCGGGTCGCGGTCGAAGGTCACGAAGCCGGCCTCGTCGACGTGGTGTTCGAACGAGCCGCTCGCCGCCACCGCGTCGTCGAGATTGCCGGTGAGATTCAGCGCACCCTGGACGTGCGCCACGCCGCGCGTGCCGCCGATCGTCACGCCGCCACCCCAGCCGCCGTCGAGCGTGATGTTGCCGTGCCCGTAGTACACGTCGTCGGTCTCGGTCTCGGGGAAGGTGAATTCCAGGAGGTCGATCCAGCTGGCGGTCGCACGTCCACTGAATCGCACAGACGGGTTGTTCAGCAGGCTCACGGGATTCGACAACGTGCGATCCAGGTTCACGGACATGCCGACACCCAGTTCCCAGGCGGCGTCCGGATCGTTGGCCTTTGCCCCCGCCTTGGCGAATACCCGCGCAAACCCGGAGACATCGCCGCTCTCGAACGAGACCGTCGGACTCTCGGACGTGATGATGCCAGGGTCGCCCCCCACGCCCACGCGCGCTTCGAACCATCGCGGGGGCACCGACGGCGGACGTTCGAGCTCGAAGTTCACGCCAGCCAGCGTGTGGGTGAACACGAGCGCCGCCGCACTGGCGGGTTGTGCCCAGCCGGATAGTGTGAGAAGCGCCAGCATCGTGCAGCCGAATCGATTCACCATCGGATCCTCTCCACGCACGCGTCACGGGGGAGCAGCCACGGTCTCGAAACCGCGTACCGCGTCGGGCGCCCGTTTCTGTTGTGCCGAGGATGGTGCGATAGGACTGACCCCACCGTCAACTCACGACAGGTGCTGGATGTCACGACCCGTGCTGTTGAACGCGCCTTGAATACGCGGGTCATCCGCGCCGAGAGCCGGCGTGTCATGAGCGTCACCAGCGTCACCACGCGGACGACGATCTTCGACAAGGCTCCTCTACGCCTTCGGCCAGTGCTGCTCGATGTAGCGGACCATCCGCGGCGCCGCGAGTTCGTCCTTCGAATGCACCCGCGGCTTCTGCACTGGCAGGTGCCCGCTCTCGAACATCTAGTGCAGCAGGTCCTCGCCGGTCTCCGTGGCGCGCATGCCGCTCAGGTCGTTGTCCAGCGAGACGATGTCCCACGTGAACCGCGTGAGCAGGTAGCGGAAGTCCTCGGGCGTGCGCACCGGGTACCAGCCGTCGGGCGCCGGGCGCCAGTCGTCGAGGTAGAGCCAGCGGGGGCGGTCGGCATCAGGCGATCCTCTCCTGCGAGGTATCGGCCGGACCGTCGGGCGGCGTCAGGCGCGGAGCGCGCGAGTCGTCGTAATCTTGGGCGCAGAACGGCGGGCCAGCCCCGGACCGTCGACCTGAAGGTCGACGGCTACGCCCGTGCTGAAGGAGGCGCGTGGGGTACGACATCATCGGCGACGTCCATGGCGAAGCCGCCATGCTCGAGGCGCTGCTCCGCGACCTCGGCTACGAGGACCGCGGCGGCACCTGGCGTCATCCCGAGCGCACCGCCGTCTTCGTCGGCGACTTCATCGACCGCGGGCCCGAACAGCTCCGCGCCGTCGGCATCGTCCGCCGCATGATCGACGCCGGGGCGGCGCTCGCCGTCATGGGCAACCACGAGCTGAACGCCATCGCCTGGCACACGCCGCGAGACGATGGGTCGGGGGACTGGTGCCGGACGCACGCCGGCGACAAGGGCAAGAAGAACTTCCGACAGCACGCGCGGTTCCTCGACGAGGTCGGCGGCGACCTCGCGCTGCACGACGAGCTCGTCGCGTGGTTCCGCACCCTCCCCCTCTGGCTTCACCTCCCCGGCTTCCGCGTCGTCCACGCCTGCTGGCACGAGCCGCAACTCGACGTCCTCGCCCGCGAACTGCCCGACGCCCGTCTCCCCGACGATCGCCTCGCCGCGTCGCTGGTGAAGCCGCGCACCCCCGAGGAACACGCCTCCCCGGCCTTCGCGCTGGCCCACGCCGTGCAGACGGTGACCTCCGGCCTCGAGGCATCACTCCCCGAGGGGCGCACCTTCGCCGATCGCGACGGCAACCCGCGCCGCGACGTCCGCCTGAAGTGGTGGGATGCGAGCGCGACGACGTTCCTCGAGGCGGCGCTGGTGCTGTGCGAGGCGGAGCGCGCGGCGATGCCAGATCTGCCGATTCCCGTCCACGCCCGCGTGCGCGTCGAGGGCGCGCCGGTCTTCTTCGGCCACTACTGGCTGCCCGGCGGCCCGGCGCTGTCGTCGCCGCAACTGACCTGCCTCGACTTCCAGGAAGAGCGGCGCCCGATCCTCACGGCCTACCGGTTCGACGGGGAGACGGAGCTGAGCGCCGGGAAATTGGTCAGCGTGGGGCCGCGCAGGTCCTAGGCGCAGGGGCCCGCGGACTCGGGCTCCCGCGACGCCCCAAGGGCGACGCCTACGCTCCGCCGAGCCTTGCCATTCCATATTCCAGATTCTAGAATTCAGAATGGCTTCAGGACTCCTGCCGCAGGACGTCGTCGTGCTCGCCAAACTGGCGTGCTACCGAGGCGAGCGTCCACCGATGGCTCAGGTGGCCAGCGACCTGGCGTTGAGTCCTTCCCAGGTCCACGCGTCGCTCAAGCGCCTGGAACGGTCCCGGCTCGTGGACGCCCACACGGGTCGCCCACTCCTCAAGGCCGTCGAAGAGTTCCTGATCCATGGCGTGAAGTACGTATTCCCGGCCCAACGCGGGGAGGCGACGCGGGGTGTGCCGACGGCGTACGCTGCTCCTCCGCTGAGCGACCAGATCGTCGCCGACGGCGAACTCACGCCGGTGTGGCCAGATGCGGAAGGAAGCGTCCGCGGGGTCACACTCGAGCCCCTGCACAGGGCCGTGCCGAAGGCGGCACGGCAGGATCCGGCGCTCTACGCGATCCTGGCGCTGATCGACGCCCTGCGCGACGGGCGCGTACGTGAGCGGCAGCTGGCAGAACGGGAGTTGAGCGAGCGTCTGCGGAGGCTCCTCCGTGGCTGATCCGAATCGCGCGCTCCTCGAGTCCGTCGTGCATCTGCTCGCACCCTTGCTCGACGACGAGCGTGCGGCCCTCGCGCGACCGACTGGACGCCACGGTGAGCTTTGGTTTCTCGCGGCAGGGTATGCTGCGCGCGTGATCCTCGGGACCTGGAACGTCAGGGCCGGTGACGCGCGCGCGCACGCCGAGCGACTGCGGAAGCACTACGGGCCCGGCGTGTTCGCCATCCAGGAGTGCCGGAAACCGCCGCCGCTCGACATGGACGTACCCTGGGCCGGGGCTCAGGGCTCACGGCACAGAGCGCATCCACGGGGTGAGGTCGGCGCGGGCGTCACCGCAGGGCGAGGGGGATCTTCAGTTTCTTCGCGGCGGCAGCCATGCGGTCGTCGTAGGTGGCGAGGGTGACCTCCTGCTGCTGGCTGCGCAGGTACTCGATGGCCGACAGGTGCAGCGCGTCGAGCGTGCGGACGGGCGTGGGGAACGGCTCGAGGGCGCGAGCGGTGGCCAGCGGGTGCAGTTCCACCGTAGCCAGCGTGGCGAGCACACCGCGCAGCAGGTCGCCGTGGCTGGTGCCGAGGCGCGCCGCGTGCAGGCGGTTCCACGCCTCGAAGTGCGTGAGGCGGCTGGTGACGAGCACATCCTGCCACAGCGAGGTCGGCGGCTGGCGCTCCTCGTCGAGCAGCTGCGCCAGCACCACCGACGTGTCCACGTAGATCATCGGTCCGCCCGACCCTCGTCGAGCAGCGCCGACAGCTGCGCGGTGCCCATCACCGGCCGCCGCGGGGGCGGTTGCATCGAGCGTGACAGGGGCAGCGACACGATGCCGGTGCGCACCGCCTCGGCCAGCAGCGCATCGTGCATGTCGGCACTCCGCGTCGCATCGGGCGGCACCAGTTCCGCCACGACCATGTCGCGATCGGTCACCAGGATCCGCTCGCCACTGGCCGCCAGCCGCACGTATTCGCTCAGCTTGTTCTTCAGCACCTTCAACCCCACGGCACGCATGATCCAAAAGTAGCTTCCGGAAGCTACTTTTGCAAGACGTCGCGCTCACGGGTGATCGACGGGGCACGACGCGTGCCAGCGGGCGAGAGGCGATGCGTCGGCGGTTTCAGCGCATCGGCCGCGGTGGCTGGCAGGATCTGCGTTCCGCCGATCCCGCCGGCGCGGCAGAACGTGCGAACAGGCGTGTCGCAGGGAGACCGCGCCTTGGCTCGATGCCGCGACATACCCGGCATGACACGCATCACGTGAAGATGATCTGGCCTCCCGCCGCCATGGCGTAGAACTCGCCGACCGTGATGATGTCCTTCAGGTCGCCGATGAAGTCCTCCTTCTTCAGCTCGAACATGTCCACGGAGGCCTTGCAGGCGTACAGGTTGGCGCCGGAGTCGGCCAGCAACTGGACGAACTCGGGAATCGGCGGGAGGTCGAGCTCCTCCATCTTCTTCGCCATCTGGTGCGTCACCATCGCCGACATGCCCGGCAGCGCGCCGACCAGCGTCGGCAGGTGCAGCCCGGGGTTGCCGACCGTGGCGACCTTCAGGTACGGGTTCTTCTTCGGGTTGATCACGTCCATGCCGAAGAACGTGAAGAACACGTTGCACTCGATCCCCTCCATGCGCGCGCCGTTGGCCAGGATGAGGCCGGGGTACACGCCCTCGAAGGAACCCTTGGAGATGATGATCGAAACCTTCTCGATGGCGTCGGCCATGATCAGATGCATCCTTTCGGCTTCGGAATGCCGCCGATCTTCGCGGCGAGCTTGGCCGGCCCCTTCGGGAACAACTGGTACAGCTCCTTGATCTCGACACCGCTCTCCTTGCCGAGCGTGCGGATCGTCGGCGCCGTGCCGGTGTCGAGGTAGCGCTGGCGCATGAACTTCGACACGAGCCAGTGACGGTCGGTCATCGTGATGCCGTGGGCCGCGGCAATCTCGAGGCCGATGGCCTCGGTCCACTGTTCGGGCTTCTGCAGGAAACCCTCGGCGTCGACGTCGACGTCCACGCCTGCGATGGCTGCGGTGCTCATGATCCTCTCCTCGTCGGCCGGGCTCGGAGAGCCGGCCCTATCCACGGCCGAGCGTCGACCTGAAGGTCGACGCCTCCACCCCGTGTGCGTCGTTCGGCGTCAAACGTCAAAACGTCAAAAGTTAAGCTGATGCTTCCCCTTCATCGACATCTGCGGGCCGACCAGCGGGATGTCGTGGCCGGGCAGCAGCATGTGCCAGTACACCCACTTGAAGGCCATCTTCCCGAGGTGGTTGAGACGCGATTCCTCGAGGAGCTTCATCGGGCCGATACCCGCAATCGGGAAGGTGCCCGGCAGCGGCTCGGTCTCGTAGTTGAAGTCGATGAGCAGCGCCTTCTCGAAGCCGGTCTCGATGAAGCAGTTGGCGTGGCCGTCGAAGTCGGGCTGCACCTCCCGCCCCTCGAGGAAGCGCACGATGTTCTCCTCGAGCACCTCGGCCTCGAAGTGCGCCACTGATCCGGCCTTGGACGCCGGCAGGTTCGCCGCGTCGCCGATCGCGAAGATCTCCGGCCGCAGCTCGCTCTGCAGCGTGCGCGGGTTGGTGCGGACGAACCCGTAGTCGTCGCCGAGGCCAGGCGTCGCCTTGACGAACGCGGCGCCCTGGTGCAGCGGGATGCTCACCAGGATGTCGAACGGGATCTCGCGTTCGTCCCAGCTCGCCAGCACGCCCGCCTGGCCATCGGCGCGGCCGGCGTTGAACTCCGTCTCGAGCGCGATGTGCTTCTCGTCGAACAGGTGGCTGAGCACCCTGGTGCACGTCGGCTTGGTGAACGCGCCGTCGAGCGGCGTCGCGTACGTGATCTGCACCTTGTCGCGGATGCCGCGCATGGTGAAGAACCAGTCGGCGAGGAAGGCGAACTCGAGCGGCGCGACCGGACACTTGATCGGCATCTCGACGACGTTGATCACGAGCCGCCCGCCTTCCCACGCGGCGAGCTTCGCGCCGAGCGCCGCCGCGCCCTCCACCGTGTAGAAGTCGAACATGTTCTCGCGCCAGCCAGGGCCGGTGAGGCCCTCGGTCTCCTCCGGCGCGATGCGCGTGCCGGTGGCAATCACCAGCACGTCGTACGGCAGGCGCTCACCGCCCTCGAGTTCCACCTCGTGCCCGTCGGGAAAGAGCCTGGCAATCGGCGCCTGCCGGTAGACGACCGCGTCGTGCACCTGCGCGCGGCGCGGACGGACCACGTCGGCCGCGTCGTAGATCCCGAACGGCACGAACAGCAGGCCCGGCTGGTAGACGTGCACGTCGTCCTGGTCGACGACGGTGATGGTGGTGGCGCCAGTCCGGACCTCGCTCGCCAGGCGACGGCGGAGGCGGTTGGCGATGATGGTGCCGGCGGTGCCGGCTCCGAGGACGACGATGCGCGCCATGGCGGGCGCCTCCTCCGGGTGACGGAATCGCCGGACGCGCGACTCCTGTCGGGGGAGATGCAGGCGCGCCGGGAAGGGTGACAGGGCGCTTCAGGCACGGGCGCAGGACGCTTGCCCGAGGGCGCAAGGCTCAGGGCTCAGGGCTCAGAGAGCTCACTGCAGGCTCCGGGCCGAGGGGTGCGGCCGGGGAGGGACGTGGGATTACCGCGGGCGCGCCGCTCCGGCCAGAGCGCGATCCCGGGTGAGAAGCGGGACGGCGGCAAGGCGGGCGGAGGCCAGCAGATGGAGGTCCACCCACCCGAGCCCGCGGCCGTGCAGGCCCTCGCGCTCGAGCAGGTGATGCACCTCGGCCTCGGTGGCCACCGGCGCGGCCGGCAGCCGCTGCAGGTGCGCCACCACGTCGGCGCGCCGCTTCAACGAACCACACGCGATCTCGCCGACGACGAACGGGTGGACGAGCACCTGTCCCTCGTCGAGCAGGGCGGAGAGCTCCTCGTCGCCGCGGCGCAGGTGATCGATCCAGACCGACGTGTCGACGAGGATCATCGCGCCCTGCCGCTCACGCCGGGCGACGTCGCGGGCCGGCCGCCGCCGTGGGGTCGGAGCCGGCCAGGCGACGCAGGCGCGCGGCGTGCTCGCGTGCCACCAGGGCGCGCAAGCCCTCGTGCACCAGCGCCGTCTTCTCCGCGATGCCCGTCAGCTGACGCGCCTCCTCGATCAACGCATCGTCCAGGATCATGGTCGTACGCATGCATATCATTGTGCCTCTTTCTGTGCATGGAGAGCAATGCCGCGGACGACTTCTGCAGGGAGCGCGCCAGTCCGGAGCGGGCGCCGATCCCGCGCAATGACGGGGATTGGGCAGGGCACGTTGGCAGCAACTGCGATCGGGGCGTGAGCCGGCGTGTGCTCGGAATGCGCGGTGCCGCGCCGCAGGTGTCAGACCGGCGCTGGCTCGGCCGTCGCGGCAGGAGGGCGAGCGGGGGCGCCGCCCTCCACGGGTGACGGAGCCACCATGAAGCGGATCGCGGAACGCTGGCGGAAGCGGATGTGCGTGGGGTGCGGGCAGCGCCCGGCACGGTACATGTACCGCGGCCGCGTGCGCCGGCGACGCGATCACGACCTGTGCTTTGCGTGCTTCAGGTCGTTGCGGGATGCGTTCAGGAGACTGGCCGAGGGGGCCCCGAGCCGGCAAACACCGCCGCGCTGGATCGGAGGTCACTCACCGTCGACCTGAAGGTCGACGGCCACGTACGGGGGCCGGCAGTCGGCAGTCCCTCAGATGTCAACGTCAGACGTCAGACGTCAACTGTCCCGATCCTTGCGCACCATGACGCGGCGGCCGCGGACCTTGGCGTTGCGCAGGGAGATCATGATGCGCGTCGCGAGCTGCTCGGGCACGTCCACCAGCGACGAGTCGTCGCCGATGCGGATCGCGCCGATCACGCTGCTGTCGACGTCGGCCTCGCCGGCAATGGCGCCGACCAGGTCCGCTGGTCGGACACCCGCCGACTTGCCGATGTTGATGTGCAGCACCGTGCGCGGGCCGGCGGCGCCGCGAGCACCGCGGGGGGACGGCCGCGAGGGGCGTTCCCCATCCTCGCGGGGGCGACGAGGACGATCCTCGCCGTACGTGCGTTCGGCGCGCGATCGCTTCGGGCGTTCCTCGGTCGCGGCAGCGGCAAGCGCCTCGTCAAGTGATGGCCCCTCGCCCTTCGGCGCGCGCTTCGACGACGGCCGGGTCGGCGACCCGGTCTTGCCCGGCGTGGCCGGCGCGTCGTCGTGCAGCAGGCGGATCGCCGCGGCGGCGATGTCGAGCACGTCGTGGTCCTGGGCGAGCCGATCGACGACGGCGCGGGCCTGCTCGAGGCCGCCCTCGACGATCTGGGCGCGGACGGCGGCCAGCGTCGTGTCGAGGCGACGCGCCTGCAGGTCGGCCTCGCTGGGAATCGGCAGGATCTCGATCTTCTGCCGCGTGGTGGCCTCGATCTGCCGCAGCGCGCGATGCTGCCGCGGATCGACCAGCGAGATCGCCATGCCCTCGCGGCCGGCGCGCCCCGTGCGTCCGATGCGGTGCACGTAGACCTCGGGCGCCATCGGCAGGTCGTAGTTCACGACGTGCGACACCAGATCGATGTCGAGCCCGCGCGCCGCCACGTCGGTGGCCACGAGCACGTCGGCCTGACCGCTCCGGAACAGCTGCATGACGCGGTCGCGGGCCTTCTGCTCCATGCCGCCGTGCAGCGCCTTGGCGCCGTAGCCGTGCGAGGCGAGCACGTCGGTGAGCTCGTCCACCTCGGTGCGGGTGCGGCAGAACACGATGGCCGACGAGGGCGTCTCGACGTCGAGCACGCGGCCGAGCGCCGCGGTCTTCTGCAGGCGCGGCACGAGGTAGGCCACCTGGCGGATGCGTGGCAGCTTGCCGGGCGCCCGCTTCTCCTTCGCGATCGCGACGCGCACCGGGTCCTGCAGGTGCGTGGCCGCAATCGCCTCGAGCCGCGGCGCCATCGTCGCGGCGAAGAGGGCCGTCTGCCGCTCCTCGGGGGCGTTGGCGAGGATGGCCTCGATGTCGTCGGCAAACCCCATGTCGATCATCTCGTCGGCCTCGTCGAGCACGGCGATCTTCAGCGCACGCAGGTCGAGCGTGTGGCGACGCAGGTGGTCGAGGGCCCGGCCCGGCGTCGCGACGACGATGGAGACGCCGCGCTTGAGGGCACGGATCTGGACGTCCATGGGGGCGCCGCCGTAGAGGGGCGCGACGGCGATGGTGGTGCCGCGGGCGTACTTGTGCAGCGCCTCGGCGACCTGCATGGCGAGCTCACGGGTCGGCACCAGCACGAGCCCGCGCGGCGCGAGGCTCTTGGGACCCTTGCGGGCGAGCATCTCGATCATCGGCAGGGCGAAGGCGGCGGTCTTGCCGGTGCCAGTGCCGGCCATGCCGAGGACGTCGCGGCCCTCGAGCAGGACGGGGATGGCTTCGCGCTGGATGGGGGTGGGTTCCTCGTAGCCGAGGCCGGTCACTGCGGCGACCAGCGCGTCGGAGAGGCCAAGGGAGGCGAACCCGGTGGGGGTGTCTGACGAATCTGAGCTCACGTGTCGATCGTAGCAGGGTCCAGCAGGGCAGAGGTGCGCCGGCAGGCCTACCGTCGATGGGCAGCACCCGGCCGGCAAGAGGCGCCCCACACGCGCGCGACGCACCTTCCGCGTGCTGTTGACGAGGCTGGCGCGGCCTGTCACGCTGCCGCCGATGGCGACGCTCACCGACGTCCTGCAGGGAGTGATGACCGCCGACCCGTCGGGCGGCTGGCTGCAACGCGTGTATCAGCAACTCGAGGGCGTGCACTGGGGCGCGCTGCGCAACCCGGGCACGATCACGTCCGGCCCGGACACGCGGACGGTGGAACTTGTGGACGGCCCGATGACGTTGCCGTGCGTGATCGAGACCGACACCCTGATGGTCGCCTTCGAGGACGCGCGCGATGGCGCCCTCCCCACCGGCACCGCGGCCGACCCGCGGCGGCATCACGTGTCACGCGCGATCGAGGCGCTGCGCACCCTGGCGCAGGCTCGCGCCAGGGCGCAGGGGCTCGAGACCGACCCGCTGTTCGGCATCATCGTCGTCGGCGGCGACGACGTGCCGGAACCGCACCGCACGACCATCCTCGAGGGACTGCCGCACATCGAGCGCGAGCAGGCCGAGGACCTGTACGCGAACTACTGGGGAAGGATCGGCGCCGAGGCGCTCCTGCCCTTCCTTCCGTCGTCTGCGGCCACGGCGATCAGCAGGCACGCGACGACGAGGAAGTAGTAGTTGAGGAAGGCCTTCTTGCCGAAGGCGGTGAGGAGGAAGCACGTCGTGCCGAGCGCGGCCGCGAACCCGGCCGGGGTGCGAGGAGCACGCCACCACGACAGGCCGAGGCCGAGCAGGCCCGCGCCGAGCGACACGGCCATAGCGCCCTGCTTGTCGAGGGGCACACCCCACAACAGCAACTGACGCGTGAAGCTGAGCGAGTCGAGCCTGAAGGGCTCGCGCAATTGCAGCAGCACTGCCGACCTGATGAAGGCGTCGACGTCGAGCAGCGCGAGCGGCAGCGTCACCGCGGCGGCCACGAGCACGGCCTTCGCCATGAAACGCCACGGAGAGGCCGTCGTCGTCGCCGGCGCGGATCGATCGACAAGAAACGGCGCGAACGCCAGGGCGAGCACCATGTGCTGCTTGGAGGCGACGAGCAACCCGAGCGGCAGCCATGCCCTGCTCGGCCAGCGACGCGCGGTGACCACCGTGAGCGCGAGCAGCACGATCGGGAACGGCTCGGTCCAGCCCTGCTCGAGGTGGAACACGAGGCGGGGCGCGAGCAGGAGCGCGGCCGCGGCGAGCAGCGCCGGCTCGGTGCCGAGGCTCACGATCAGGGCGAGCGTGATTGCCATCGCCAGCACCTCGCTGTAGCGCAGGTCGCCGAGCACGGCGTATCCCGGCCAGGCGAGCGCCAGGCTCAGCGGCGGGTACGGAAACCCGAAGAGCACGCGCTGCCCGTCGCGCATCTCCCTGGCGTAGAAGGGCGACTTCTCGTCGTAGATGTTGGCGAAGGTGATGCCGTACGGGCTGTGTCCGCGCGCCACTGCGGCAAACGCGTCCTGGTGCACCGGGATGACGTCGATGTGCGGTTCTGGCGATTCGCGAACGGTCCAGGCGCCGACCCACAAGCCGACAGCCATCAGCACCGCGGCAGCCAGACGGCGCGCGGCGCGCCCGTGCGTGGCGCGCACGGTCAGCGCCGTCACCAGGGCGACGGCCACCGCGATGAGCAGTGTCGGGTGCGCCCACGGCCGGGGGTCGGCCATGTAGCGCGCCAGCGGCGCGCTCACCAGCGCGACAGCGCTGACCAGCACGCCCACCGTGAGCAGGGCGCTCGTCACCGCCCCGTCAAGTTCGTCGTCGGTGCTCCACGGCCAGGTGATCCCCGACACGCCCAGCAGCGTCGCCACGAGCGCGAGCCCCAGCCACGCCAGCGCCGGCGGATGGTAGAAGCCGTCCGACAGCTGAAGCGTGAGGCTGAGTCCCACCGCACCGACGACGAGCCAGGGTCGCGACAACTGCCGCACCGAGGCAGGGTGACCCAGCGCGGCGCGCTTGCGCAAGCAGAGCTTTCTGTCGGCTTCTACTGTCCAGTCCTGCTCAGGACCACCCAGCCGCGCGCCACGAGATCGTCATCGCCAGCCAGGGTGTCGAGGGCCCACAGCGCGGGCGGTCGCACGATCGGCGCGGCCACCGTCACCGGCAGCGTCGCGTGCGCGAGTCGCGGCACGGCAGCGTGCAACGGCGAGTGTGACTGGAGCGGGCGACGGCTGGCGCGAGCAAAGCGGGGGGTGCGTTCCGGGCGGGGATCAAGGCACATGACGGACTCCTCGTGAACAACGACCTGTCCGGAGGCGCGTCATGCCGGTGAGGCACGGAACACGTTCTTGCGACAGCTCCTGCTGTCGCCACATCGATGCCTGTCGTGCGGGCATCGGGGCACCCTGGCGTGTCTGCCGGGGTTGCCGGGCGCGTCACCGCGCCACTCCGGATGTACGAGGAGGATGGTGCCACCCGTCGGGCGACGTGCCAAGCGATTCGGGTGTCATGCGGCGCGCTATGACGGAGGACGGCGCGCGGATGGGGAACGCGGATCGCGGATCGCGGAAAGGGGGAGGGAGGAAGGGACAGTGGGTCCGCGCGCCGGGAGCGGCGGCACGGACCCACGTCGACGTGGCGCGCGCTAGCGGCGCTTGGTCGCCTTGCCCTTGCGCGCGGCCTTGCGGCCCGCGGTGGCCTTCCTGGACGACGTCTTGCGGGCCGCGGCCCTCGACGCCGTCTTCTTCCCTGCCGACTTCTTCGCGGCAGCCTTCGGCGCGGCCTTCTTCGTCGAACGGGCCTTGGCGGCCTTGCGCGTCGCCTTGACGGCCTTCCTGGCGGGCGCCTTCTTCGCAGCCTTCCGGGAGGACTTCTTCGCGGCCTTGCTGGCGGACTTCCTGGCGGCCTTGCCGGCGCGACTCGACTTCTTCGCGGCAGCCTTCTTGGCGGCCTTCTTCGGGGCGGCCTTCCTTGCCGCCTTCTTGACGCCGGCCTTCTTCGCCGACTTGCGCGCGGACTTCTTGCGGCCCTTCGGGGCAGCAGCCGCGACCGGGGCGGCGGGCGCGGCCTCGGGGGCCGGCGTCGCCTCGGGGGCCGGCGTCGTCCCGGCGTCGATCGTCTCGTTCACGTCGCTCATCGTGCCTCCCATGCACATGCGCCCGTCGATACGGGCTAATCGGTCCTTGCTCGCAGTGTCGGTCCCGCGGAAGGAGATCTGTAGGAACTGCGCTGAAGGATAAACCCTTTCGCCGATGCTGCAACGCGAAAATCAGAACGTCATCTCCCATTGCACGCGCGTGCGAAGCGCGGTGTCGCGCGAACCGGTCGGCGTCGTGAAGCGGAGTCGACCCACGTCGGCGCTGATCTTCACGCGATGCCCGCGCAGGAACCAGTTGGCGCCCATGAGGCGCTCCTCCTGGTGATCGGCGTCGAGGGCCGCGTCCGGATCGACGATCGCGACGCGCGTCGCGAACTCCAGCGGTCGCGGCAGCCGCGCCCAGATCGTCGAGGCCATCACGCCGCCCTGCCCGTATCCGCCGACAAGCACGCGCGTGTCGCCCGACACGGTGCGCGTCACCACCTTGCGGTGCAGTTCGCCCTGCAGCGACAGGCCTCGCCACCTGACCACGCCATCGAGCGCGTACTGTCGGGTGCGGAATCGATCGCCGGGTCCTGGCGGGAGCACCGGCAGCGACACGCCGACGCCCGAACCTGCATAGAACGCGTAGGCACTCTCGGTGCGGGCCGCGGTGCCGCCGATCGCCACGCGCAGGTCGGGCGATCGGCCCACGTCGCCCTGCTCGAGATCGACCTCGCGTCCTGCGTACGGCCACTCGTACCGGGCGAGCCACACCGGCAGGGCCGCCCCGCCGCGGGCATCGACGCCACGCAGCGCGCTCGCATACCAGGTGCCGCCCCAGGGCCGTTTCGCGCCCAGCCGGCCCGACACCTGTACGCCCTGCTGGCGGCCGAGCGTGAACCAACGGTCGAGGATCGATCGATCGACGAGCTGCTGCGCCGACGACGAGGTCATGCGCTCGCGGTTCATCTCGGCCTTCCAGCGCCCCGCACGAGCCCGCAGCCAGGACCGCACCTGCCACGTGACGCTCAGGTCGCGGACCCGCTCCTCGACGAAATCGGCCTGGAACTGGTAGCGCAGCGCCGGCGAGAACAGCTGGCCGTTGACGCGCAGCCGCGATCGGAACAGCCGGAAGTCGTCGGTGCGCACCGTGGTCACCTGCTCCGGCGTCGCCGGCACGATGGCGAACGGCGTGGTGAACCGGACCTGGTTGCGGAAGCCGACCGTGGCGTCGGTGCGGCCATCCGGCGTGGAGAGCCGCAGCCCGCCGTCGCCGTACGTGACCGGCTGTGCCCCGGCAACCGAGCCGCAGGCGAGCAGTGCGAGGAGCAGACACGGGAGCCGCAAGGGCCTTCAGGATACAGAGGTAGGGCGTGGGACACGCCGCCCTACCTGTGCGCGTGCGGTGCCTCTATACTCGCCAATACTCGTCGCAACTTTCCCAAGGAGTCGTCCATGCGTCTGTTCCACACCCTGCTCGCCGCGTCGGCCGCCGCCGCGCTGGTGGTCGCCGGATCGGTGGCCCCCGAGGCGTCCCTGTCGGCCGCCGGCGCCGCGCTCGCGCAAGGGGGCCCGTACAAGAACCCCATCGCGCTTCAGCTCTACAGCTTCCGCGAAAGCTTCAAGACCAACGGCGTGCCCGCGACGCTGGCCAAGGTCAAGGGCATGGGCTTCACGCACGTCGAGCTCGCCGGCACCTACGGCCTGACGCGCGAGCAGTTCAAGACTGAACTCCAGAAGGCCGGCCTCACGCCGATTTCGATGCACACCGACATCAAGGCACTGGCCGACCCTGCCGCCTCGGCCAAGCTGCTCGACGACGCGAAGTTCTTCGGGCTGAAGTACGTGGGCAACGCGTGGTTCCCTCATGAAGGGACCTTCGACGAAGCCGACGCCAAGGCGGCGATTGCGGCCTTCAACGCGGCCGGCAAGAACGTCGCCGCCGCCGGCATGCAGTTCTTCTATCACCCGCACGGGTTCGAGTTCGCGCCTGGCACGGCCAACCGGACGCTGTTCGACATGGTGCTGGCGCAGACCGATCCCAAGGCCGTGAAGTTCGAGCTCGACATCTTCTGGGCCCACCATGGCAGCGCCGACCCGGTGGCCCTGCTCAAGGCGCACCCCGACCGGTTCGTGCTCACGCACATGAAGGACATGAAGCCGGGCACCAAGAAGGACTTCACCGGCCACGCGCCCGACGACACCAGCGTCGCGCTCGGCACCGGCGAGGTGAACGTCAAGGGCGTCGTCGAGGCGGCCCGCAACACCAGCGTGCAGTGGCACATCATCGAGGAGGAGTCGCACGAGCCGGAGAAGAACGTGCCGGCCGGGCTGGCGTACCTCAAGTCGCTGGCCGCGGGGCCCAGGTAGACACAGGGAGGGCGCGGTGCCCCACTGCGCGCAGGTAGGGCGCGGTGTCCCACCGCGCCGTCAGTTGAGCTGACGGACAAACGGCGCGGTCGGAGACCGCGCCCTACCTACCTTCAGGGACCGCATGGCTGCACCGCTCCACCTGCTCGACGCCCTGCCGATCCGGACCGAGCGGCTGCTCCTGACCAGGCTCGACGCCTCGCACCTGCCGGCCCTGGCGGCGATGCTGGCCGACCCGATCGTGATGCGCTTCTTCCCGCGCGTCATGACGCTCGACGAATCGCAGCAGTGGCTCCGGCGGACGATCGACCGCTATGCCCTGCACGGCACCGGGCTGCTGGCCGTGCTGCGCGAGGACGCCCGTGGTGGCGATCCCGAGTTCCTCGGCGACTGCGGCGTGCTGGTGCGCGACTTCGGCGGCCGCACGCACCTCGAGCTGGGGTACCACTTCGCGCGGCACGCCTGGGGTCGCGGCTATGCCACCGAGGCGGCCGCGGCGAGCCTGCGGCTCGGCTTCGGCGCCACCGATGCCCGCGAGATCGTGGCGCTGATCCGTCCCGAGAATGCCCCGTCGCAGCGGGTCGCCCGGCGCCTGGCGATGCACCGGGAGGGGGCCGTGCTGCACAACGGCCTCGTGCACGACATCTGGCGGATCGGCCGGCAAGAGGCCGGCGCACTCGCCCTACAATGAGCGGGTCGCCTCATGGCCCTTCGAGACATCCCCCGCGCTCCCCTGATCGCCCTCGGCCTGATCCTGCTGATGGCGATCCCGTCGTTCGCGGAGTTCTACACCGACTGGCTGTGGTTCGAGGAGGTGGGCTACACCGGGGTCTACCTCAAGTCGATCACCGCGCGCTCGGCGATGGGCAGCGTCGTGTTCCTGGTCGCCGGCGCCTTCCTCGCCTTCAACCTCTTCGTCGCGCTCAGCGCCGTCCCGCTCCGCAACATCGTCGTCGTCACGCCCGAGGGGCCGCGCACCATCTCGCTGCAACCACGGCGGCTGCGCCCGGTGGTGTGGCTCGTGTCGGGGCTGCTGGCGCTGCTGATGGCCGGCTACGCGTCGACGGGCTGGAGCAGCTACCTGGCGTACCGGCAGGCCGTGCCGTTCGGACAGGTGGACCCGGTGCTCGGGCGCGACGTGTCGTTCTACCTGTTCCAGTGGCCGTTCCTGTCGCTGGCGCAGCAGCTGTTCTTCCTGATCGCGCTGCTCGCCGTCGTCGCCACCGCCGCGGCCTACGCGCTGGCCGGGAACCTGGGCCTGCGGATCGGCCGGGGCATGTTCATCACCGAGAGCACGCGCCGGCACCTCTCGATCCTGGTCGGGCTGCTGCTGCTGGCGCTCGCGCTGGGCGACTGGCTGGAGATTCCGCAGCAGCTCTTCGAGCCGTCGGGCATCATCACCGGCGCGTCGTACACCGACGTCCACGCGCGCATCCCGGCGCTGCGCGTGCTGGCGCTGGTCGGCGTGGCGGGCGCGCTGCTGGCGCTGGTGCAGGCCTTCAGCGTCAGGCTGTGGCCGATTGCCCTGGCAGTGGGCGGCTATGTCGCCGTGTCGATCGGCGGCACCGTATACGCGACGATCGTGCAGCGCGTGTACGTCGCGCCGAACGAGCAGGTGCGGGAGACGCCCTTCATCCAGCACAACATCACGGCGACGCGCGAGGCCTTCGGGCTCAACGCCGTCGAGGAGCGGCAGCTCTCCGGCGACGCGACCCTGACGCGCGCCGACCTCGACCGCAACGCCGACACGATCGACAACGTGCCGCTGTGGGATCACCAGCCGCTGCTCGACACGTTCTCCCAGATTCAGGAGATCCGCACCTACTACGACTTCGTGTCGGTGGACAACGACCGCTACACGATCAACGGCCGGCGCCGGCAGATCATGCTGTCGGCGCGCGAGCTGAACTCGGAGAGCCTGCCGAACCGGACGTGGATCAACGAGCAGCTCACGTTCACCCACGGCTACGGGCTGACGCTCGGGCCGGTCAACGAGGTGACGCCCGAGGGCCTGCCGATCCTCTTCATCAAGGACCTGCCGCCGCAGTCGGTCGTCGACCTGAAGGTCACCGAGCCGTCGATCTACTTCGGCGAGCTGTCCAACGACCACGTGTTCGTGAAGACCCGCACCAAGGAGTTCCACTACCCGTCGGGCGAGGACAACGTCTTTGCCGAGTACGAGGGGCGGGGGGGCGTGCCGGTGGGCTCGTTCTTCCGCAAGCTGCTCTTCGCGATCCGGTTCGGGTCGGGCAAGGCCCTGCTCTCGGACGACCTGCGCCCCGACAGCCGCGTGCTCTACTACCGGCGCATCAGCGAGCGGGTGCGCAAGATCGCACCGTTCCTGACGTACGACCAGGATCCGTACGTCGCGATTGCCGACGGGCGCCTCTACTGGATCCAGGACGCCTACACGACGAGCAACCGCTACCCGTACTCGAGCGCGATCGCGGGCGGCACCAACTCGTCCATCACCAACCAGTCGATCAACTACATCCGCAACTCGATCAAGGTGGTGATCGACGCCTACCACGGCACCACGCACTTCTACCTCGTGGATCCGTCCGACCCGCTGGCGCAGACCTACGCGCGGATCTTCCCGGGCCTGCTCAAGCCGCTGTCGGACATGCCCGCCTCGCTGCGCCAGCGGCTGCGCTATCCGCAGGACATCTTCTCGGTGCAGGCCAGCATGTTCGCGACGTACCACATGCAGAGCCCGTCGGTCTTCTACAACAAGGAAGACCAGTGGGAAGTGCCGTCGATCGACGTCGGCGAGCAGCCGGTGCGGATGGAGCCCTACTACACGATGATGAAGGTGCCCGGCGAGAAGGGCACCGAGTTCATCCAGATGCTGCCGTTCACGCCGCGCCAGAAGGACAACCTCGCCGCGTGGATGATCGCGCGCAGCGACGGGCCGCACTACGGCAGGCTCGCGGTGTTCCAGTTCCCGAAGCAGAAGGTCGTGTTCGGGCCGCGGCAGGTGGTGGCGCGCATCAACCAGGACCAGGCGATTGCCCCGCAGATCACGCTGTGGAACCAGCAGGGCTCCGAGGTGATCCAGGGCACGCTGCTGGTGATCCCGATCGAGGAGAGCCTCATCTACGTGCGGCCGCTCTACCTGCGCGCGTCGAACGGCCAGATTCCCGAGCTCAACCGCGTCATCGTCGCGTACAAGGACGGCATCGTGATGGCCGAGACGCTCACCGAGGCGCTCGACCGGCTCTTCCCGGCTGACGGCACCGCGCCGAAGCTGACGTCGAGCGAGGAGGCGGCGGCGCTTGCCGCCGCGCTGGTGATGAACAACCCCGCCGCCCCGGCCGACGCCAAGCCCGGCACCGCCGGACAGGCCGCGACGACGACTGCCGACCCGACCCGACCCACGGCGGCCGGCACGCCCCAGACCCGCCCATCGACCCCCAACGGCACGCTGACCCAGCGCGCCGAGTTCCACTACCGACAGGCCCTCGAACGACAGCGGCTCGGCGACTGGGCCGGCTATGGCGAGGAGATCCGCGCTCTCGGCCTGGTGCTCGAAGAGATGCGCCGCGCCGAGCAGCAGAAAGCGCCGCGGTAGGCAGGTCGGCCGCGCCGGGCTCACCTCGTCGGCGCCTCTGGTTCGCCCCTTGCAAGACTTCCCGGGGTGCACGCACGTGCACCCACAGTCGACCTGAACTGGAAGGGAGTTCTTACATGGCCCGTATCGTCCCCATCGTCATCACCGCCGCCGCGCTCTGCCTGCTGCCCGTCGGTGTCGCCAACGCCGAGCCCGACGCCGCCGCGTCGGCCCGACATGACACCTCGCCGCGCGTGTGGCCCCTCGACCTGCGGCGCGCCGTCGAGGCTGCGCCGACCGTGAGCCCGCCGCTCTCGCTCACGCGCGCCTCCGCCGTCGTGCAACGGCGCGGCCGGCCCTCGGCCGGCCCGTCGATCGGCAGCGTCGGCCTCGGTGCAGTCGGCGGGTTGTCGGAGTTCGAGATCGGGCCGAGTTTCCGCTACTGGATCAACGAGCGGGTCGGCGTGCAGGCGCACCTCGGCTTCGGCGGCGACCAGGACTTCATCGGCGACGATGTCGAGTACCTGCGCTTCGAGCCGACGTTGATCGTGGCGATCGGCGACTTCGGCAACGACGCGCTGAACGTGCGGCCGTACGCCGGCGGCGGCCTGCGCGTGTTCCGCACCGACATCGGCAACGACTTCGACGACACGACGGTGAAGCCGGCCGGCGTGGGCGGCGTGGAGTTCGGGTTCCGTGGCGCGCCGCGGTTCAAGGCGAGCGTCGAGCTGAGCGTGTCGGGGGGCAACGACCTCGAGGACTTCAACCTGGGTAACGGCCCGTCGATCGGCGGCGCGCGGGTGTCGGCGCTCGCGCACTACTTCTTCGACTGACGCCGCGCCGGCCCGTCGACCTGAAGGTCGACGACTACGTGTCCGAATGATGCCCGTCGGCCAGGGCCGACGGTTACGTCGTCGGATGATGTGGGCGTCGAGCTTCAGCTCGACGCGCGGCGCCGGTCTTCGGCCAGGGCCAACGGCTAGACGATGACGTCGGCGCCGTCGAAGGTGCGGATCGCGAAGCGCGCGTCCGGCTCGGGGAGCAGCTCGCGCAACTCGCGGAGGACGCCGATCGCGACGGTCTCGCCGAGGCGGAGGCCCGCATCGGCGTCGGCGCGCCACTGCACGCCGGCCCAGGCCCGTCCCATGGCGACGTTCCAGGCCAGCTTGTCCAGTTCGCCGCCGACCGTCAGCGGCGTGTCGATCGCCACGAGTTCCTGGCCGTCTGGCGTCGGCTCCACCGGATCGGGCAGCTCCCAGTCGGAGGCGTAGTAGGCCTTGAGCACCGTGACCATCGCACCCGCGGTGGCCGCGTGCGCGGCAGGGTAGGCCGGATGGATCGGCGCCCCTTCCGGCCAGGCGACGGGCAGCAGGAAGCCGCCCGTGCGCCGCCGCGCCTCCCCGCACGCCGCCGATTGCAGGAACCTGGCGTCGGGCCAGGCCGCCACCGGCGCGCCCGACGCCGCGGCCTCCATGCGGCCGCCGAGTTCCTCCGGACGCAGGCGCCTGTGCAGGACCCACTTGTGGAACCACGCGGCGCGCAGCGCGTGCATCGCGACGCGCGAGGCGAGGTCGACGATGAAGGGCAAGCCGAAGGTGACGTATCCGGCCTGGTTGCGCGAACGGACGTACGGATGATCCGGCGTCACGGGCGCCCGCAGCGACTCGAGCAGCAGCGCTGCCTGCAGCCCGGCCTGGCCCGGATAGTCGGTGCGCGTCCACGTGGCGAGATCGCGCCCGCAACAGATGTAGCGGCGGCCCGTCGTCGAGACGTCGCGCGACGGCAGGTCGCCGTTCTGCGACGCCAACCACTCGTCCCACGTGGTGAGGAAGGACTCCCCTGCCGCCTGCGCCGGCACGCGCGCCGAGAGCACCTGCGCCCCCATCGGCACGGCCCGCAGCAGGAACTGCGACACGACCGGACCGCGCGCCGCCCCGGGCATGGCGGCGAGCGACGCGGGGGAGGTCGGTCGGCCGGCGCGGGTGAGGTCCTGCGCCGCCCGCGCGACGAGCGGGTCGACCGCCTGCATCGCGAACGGCACGTCGCGGGTCAGCGCGAGCCAGTAGGCCTCGATCGCGTCCTGCGCGAAGGTGGCCGATGCGAACGACGGCGGCGCCGGCGCGCCGAGCATCGCCGCGTCGAGGCCCTCGAGGGCGTAGGCGAAGGCGGCCTGCGGCGACACGAGGCGACGGCGCCCGCCGAGCGGCACGTCCTCGAAGCGGGCCTCACCGGCCCCGGAGGCCGCCCGCGCCAGTGCGGCGTACGCCGCCGGATCGACGATGCCGAAGGCGTCGTGCGGCAGGCCCTTGCTGAACATCGCCAGGTGCGCCGGCACGTCGGTCTCGTCGGTGGTCGACGCCCGCGCCGGTACCGCCGCGCTCGCCGCCGCGAAGGCCGCCTTCACGCGAAGGCCGTAGGCCCGCAGTCGCCTCGGCTCACCCGGCGAGGTCGGCAGCGCCTCCCGGAGCCACGCCGCGTGGTCGCCCATCGACATGGTCAGGGCGGGAACGACCTCGCTGCCCGGGACCACGCCCGCGGCACCGGCGGTCACGACCCGGCGAAGCCAGTCACGGCGATGCATGTGGCCCCAGCATCGCACAGGAGCAGCGTCAGGGCTCCAGCGTGTAGATGCTCACCGGGTAGTCGGGGTCGGGCACGTGCGCCAGGAAGCGGATCCCCGGCGTTCGGCGCAGGCGGCCGTCGAAGTCGAGGAAGTCTGCCTGCTCGTACCGGTCCTCGTGCACGACGACGTAGCGGGTGCCGACCCGCCGGAGGGCGTCGAGGCTGGCGCCGCGCGGGAACTCGATCATCGCGCCAAGCAGGTCGATGTAGTCCCGCGGGAAGTAGCCGCTGTAGCCGTTGACCATCGGATGACGATGGGTGCGGCCATGGAAGGTCCACTCGGCCTCGTAGTGCGGCAGGGACCTCGCCCTGGCGATCGGGAGGTCGATGACCGCGCCTGGTGGCTGCTGCCTCAGCCAGCGGGCGTACAGGGGCGGCCGCTGGACCCACGCGTGGAGCGGCCCGACGTTGGAGGCATACTCCAGCGTCAGGGCGGCCAGGAGGCACGCGCCCAACGCATGTCTCCGACGACCGGCGGGCAGGCGCGACAGCAGCGTCGCCGCCCCGGCAGCCGCGAGCACGGCGAGGCCGAGCGCGAAGACCATGCCGAAGCGCGCCGGCGCGCGCAGCCCGCGCAGCAGCGGCAGCAGCGCCAGGGCGACGCGATACAGCGGCGTGTTGGTGCCCATGGCGAGCACCGCCGACACCACCGTCATGACGACGTACATCGGCACCGTGGCAGCCAGCCGGCCGCGACGCAGGCCCCACACGGCGACGCACGCGAGGACCAGCGCGGTGATGCCCGGGAACAGCCGCCCCTCCGGGATGCCGAGGGTGGCCGTGGCGCCGTACAGGCGGTTGTCGGGTGGCGTCGACAGGAAGGCTCCCGGGTTGGCGCTCCAGCGCGCGATCTCGTGCGCACCGCGACCGCCGAGCGCCGACTGGTTGGCGCGGTACGGGGCGCTGTAGGCGAGCAACGGCCCGATGGTCACGAGCGCGCCGACGAGGAATGCGCGGGTGATGGCGAGCAAGGGGGCCTGGCCGTCGCGGCCGCTGGTGCCGGCCTCCGCTCGGGCAGTGGGGGCCGGGGTGCGCAGCCGCGCCAGCACGAGCACGGGCGCCGACACCGCCAACGCGAGCACCAGGAAGACGCCGTAGTAGATGCAGCTCAGGAACTGCCCGAGCACGAACACCGCGGTGAGCACCCCGTCGCGGACGCGACCGGTGCGCACGGTGCGGTGCAGCCCCCAGCAGGCCAGCGGCATCCACTGGGACCACTGCAGCTCGAGGTGCATGATGTGCTCGATCCGGTACGGCAGGAACCCGAAGATGGTGCCCGCGACCAACGCCGGCCAGTGCAACCCGCGCGCCTGGCCGCCCTCGGGCAGCAGGTCGCGCACCAGCAGGTAGGCACCCAGGGCCGACAGCCACGGGCCCAGCAGCAGGACCACGTTGGTCACCGGCAGCAGCGGGGCGCCCGCCGCCAGCCAGGGCGTGGCGAGCAGTCCCTGCAGCAGCACGGCGTCCGAGAAGGCGAGCACGCGCGTCGCAGGGTGGAAGATCGGCGGGTCGAACAGCCGTGACGGGTAGGTCGTGAGCGCCTCGGCAATCCACGACAGGCGCCACATGTTGAAGAGCGCGTCGTGATGCTCCGGCGCGTGGGTCATCAGGCGCGGCACCGACGGCCACGTCACGACCGTGGTCAGCGCGGCGAATATCAGCCCGACCGCGAGCCACTCCAGTGCAGCGCGCCCCCTCGACGGACGCGTCGTGTTCCCACCCTCCCCCGGCACCACAGCAGGGTACTATCTCGCGCATGTCGAGCAGTCGTCGCGCCTTCCTGCAGCAGTCACTCGTGGCGCCCCTCGCCGTCGGCGAGGTCGCGGGCACCGTGGACCGGGCACCGGGCACCGGGCAGGGGGGCGGGCTTGTCCAGGCCGCAGGGGCGCAAGCGGGCGCGGCCACGCCGGCGCCGCGCAAGCCCAGGCGCCTGCGCCCGGGCAGCGTCGTCGGCATCGTCGATCCAGCGTCGGCCACGTGGGATCCCGTCGACGTCGACATCGTGGTGGAGTCGCTGGCAGCCCTGGGGTTGAAGGCGAAGCTGGGAGCGCACCTGCTCGATCGCCACGGCTACCTCGCCGGCCGCGACGAGGACCGCGCCGCCGACGTGATGGCGATGTTCACCGACCCCGGGGTCCACGCCGTGCATGCGCTGCGCGGCGGCTGGGGCTGCGCGCGCTTGCTGCCGCACCTCGACTTCGACGCGATCGCCCGCAACCCGAAGATCCTGCTCGGCTACAGCGACATCACGGCACTGCTGCTGCCGGTGTACGCCAGGGGCGGATTCGTGACGTTCCATGGGATGAACGGCGCCTCGGAGTGGAACACCTTCAACGTCGGCTGGTTCAAGCGCCTGCTGATGCAGGGCGAGGCGGTGACGTTCACCAACCCGCTGTCGGCGGGCGATCAGCTCGTGCCGACCGAGAACCGCATCCGCACGATCACGCCGGGCGTGGCGCGAGGGCGGCTGCTGGGCGGCAACCTGACGGTGCTGACGACGATCATCGGGTCGGGCCTGCTGCCCGACTTCCGCGACGCGATCCTGTTCGTCGAGGACGTGCAGGAGGCGCCGTACCGGATCGACCGCATGTTCATGCAGCTGAAGCTGGCCGGCATCCTGGACCAGGTGAAGGGCGTGATCTGGGGCCGGTGCACCAAGTGCTCGCCGGGTGAAGGCAGCTACGGGTCGCTGACGATCGGCGACCTGCTCGACCACTACCTCGCGCCGCTCAAGGTGCCCGCCTGGGAAGGCGCCCAGATCGGCCACATCGACCGGCAGTTCATCATGCCGCTCGGCGTGCAGGCCGAGATCGACGCGGAGCGGGGGTCGATCCGGATGCTGGAAGCGGCGGTAATTTGAAATTTGACATTTGCAATTCTGGGCGGCCGGCCTGTCGGCCTTACCGCTCGAAACATCCGCCGGGGCGGTGGCGAAGCCGCGCCCCGCGAGAATTTCAAATGTCGAATTTCAAATTGCCAGCATCGCCTTCACCTGCTCCCCCACCGTCATCGGATCGAAGGGCTTGAAGATCACGCCGCGCGCGCCGGCCGCGATCGCCTCCTGCTCGGCGCCCTCGTGCGTCGCACCGGTGAGGAACACGATCGGCACCCTCGGCCAGTCGGGGTCGGCGGTCAGTTGCCGGCACACGTCGATGCCGTCCAGGTCGGGAAGGTTCCAATCGAGCAGGAGCACGTCGAAGGCGTTGCTTCGTGCCGCCTCGAGCGCCTTCTGTCCCTCGTCCACGATCGAGACGTCGAACCCGGCCCGGCGCAGGCCCAGGCGGGCCACCATCGCGATTGACTCGTCGTCGTCTGCCAGCAGGATGCGCATGTCCACTCCATCATCGCCCGAACGGCACGGCCGACAGCTTCCGCGTGCCGAGCACGACGTACACGTCGGTCACCAGGCCGTGGTCGTCCACATCGACCTGCAGCACGTAGCGGGGCGCGACGCGTGCCGGGACCGATCT
Organism: Luteitalea sp. TBR-22; assembly: GCF_016865485.1. NCBI lineage: Bacteria > Pseudomonadati > Acidobacteriota > Vicinamibacteria > Vicinamibacterales > Vicinamibacteraceae > Luteitalea > Luteitalea sp. TBR-22. Next base: position 6,317,781 of record NZ_AP024452.1, read on the forward strand.
CTCCACCATGATGGCCGGCAGCCCGTTCACCATCAGGGACTGCACCCGCTGCGACGCCACCGGCTTGCGTGACAGCCCGAGGAACAGGGCCGCGACCCGGCTCCGCCCGACGACCGGAACCGTGCTCGAGGCGAACTCGCCGCCGCCGTCGGACATCGCCCGGGCATCGGCCGCAAGCATCGACTCGAGCCCCCGCACGTCGCCCGCGGCCAGGTGATCGAGGAAGCGCTGCAGGGCCACCTGCGTCTGCCGTTGCCGCGCCGCGGTGAGGGGCCTGCGCGACGCGTCATACCGGGCCAGGGCCAGCCGCGCGCGTGAGTGCAGCTTGCGGGCATTCGTCTCGGAAACGCCGAGTGCCTCGGCGGCATCTCGGGCCGAGTAGTCGAACACGTCCCGCAGGAGCAGGACGGCCCGCTGCATCGGCGTCAGCACCTCCAACGCGAGCAGGAAGGCCACCGACGCGCTCTCCACCAGGTCGTATCGCAGCCCGGGGTGCATGGCGTCGTCGGCGCGCTCCCACACCAGTGCCCCGTCCTCGACCGGCGAGGGCAGCCAGGCGCCCGGGTACCCGGTACGGCGCCTCCGGCGCAGCAGGTCCCGGCCGAGATTGAGCGCCACCCTCAGGAGCCAGGGCCTCCAGCTGCGGCCCGTGTCCGCGGGCGGGTGGACCATCGCCCGAAGGAACGTCTCCTGCAGCACGTCGTCGGCATCGGCTGCGTTGCCCGTCAGTCGGTACGCGACGTTCCAGAGGAAGCGCCGATCTTCGGCAAACACCCGGTCGAGGCTGTCTCCCCCCGAATCCACCACGTCCGTCTCCGTCGCGCAAGCCTACCAGTCGCCGCGGCGTGTCACGAAATGCCCCGGCCATGCGTGATGAGGGTGATTGCCGTCACGTTCCCCCATTCCACAGGACAGCTCACTCATGCTCACGACCATCCATCTCGGCGCCGCGGTGCTCTCGCTGGCCAATGCGGTGACTGCACTTCTCCTCTCGTCGGTCGTCGTCCCGCCGGCGCTGCTGCTGGCGCTCGGGACTTGCTCGGTGCGGCAGTCGCTCGGTGAGCAAGGAGCCCTGCGATGACGACGCTGGTCACGGGTGGATCCGGCCATCTCGGGCGTCTCCTGGTCGCCGACTTCGTGCGGGCTGGCCATGCGGTCCGCGTCATGAGCAGCCGTCCGCGCCGCATCGAGAGCGAGTCGACCGACGCATGGGTCCACGGTGACCTGATGACAGGCGCAGGAGTGGCCGCGGCGGTCGCCGGCGCCGAGGCGATCGTGCATCTCGCGTCCGACCCACGGCAGGCGCGTCGCGTCGACGTCGAGGGGACCCGCCTGCTGCTGGAACACGCCCGCAGCTCTGGCGTCTCCCATGTCGTGTTGGTCTCGATCACCGGGATCGATCGGCCCGGCATGCGCGAGTTCGGCTACTACCGCTGCAAGCTCGAGGCAGAAGAGTTGGTCCGCACCTCCGGCGTGCCGTACTCGATCCTGCGCGCCACGCAGTTCCACTGCTTCCTGGACCTGTTGCTGCGGCAACTGGCGCGGGTGCCCCTCGTGCTGCCACTCCCGAGGGGCTTCCGGTTCCAGCCGGTGGACGAGGGCGAGGTGGCCGCGCGGCTCGCGCGCTGCATCGGCGACGGTCCCGGCGGCAGGCTTGGCGATCTGGTGGGCCCCGAAGTGCTCGATGTCGAAACGCTCGGCAGGCTGTGGGCCGAGGCCAGGGGCGTGACCAGGCCGCGGATCCGGATTCCGGTGCCGGGCCCGGTGGCACGCGCGTTCCGGGCTGGCTCGAACACCAACCCCCACGCCGATCATGGCGCCGTCACGTGGCAGGAGTGGCTGGACCGTCACGCGCCGGTGCCCGGCGCCGTCAGTACACCTTCAGGTACCGCTGGATCTCCCACGCGCTGACCTGCTGGAGGTACTCGAACCACTCGCGACGCTTGGCCTCGATGAAGTGCTCGAAGATGTGGTCGCCGAGCGTGTCGCGCATCAGCGTGCTGCGCTCGAGCTGGTCGAGAGCCGCGTCGAGGTTCGACGGCAGCTCGTCGATGCGCAGCGAACGCCGTTCGCGATGGGACATCTTGTAGATGTTCTTGCTGACAGGGGCGCCCGGATCGAGGTCGTTGTCGATGCCGTCGAGGCCGGCGCGCAGCATCGCCGCGAACGCGAGGTACGGGTTGCACGACGGATCGGGCATCCGCAGTTCGATGCGCGTCGCCGCGCCGCGCGGCGCCGGGATGCGGATGAGCGGACTGCGGTTGCGCTCCGACCACGCGATGTGGGTCGGCGCTTCGTAGCCCGGCACCAGGCGCTTGTACGAGTTGACCAGCGGATTGGTGATCGCGCAGAACGCCTCGGCGTGCTGCAGCAATCCGCCGATGTAGTTCATGCACGTGCGACTGAGCTCGAAGGGGCCGTCGGCGTCGTAGAAGGCGTTGACCCCGTCGCGCAACAGCGACTGGTGCGTGTGCATGCCCGACCCGTTCACGCCGAAGACCGGCTTGGGCATGAAGGTGGCGTGCACGCCGTTGCGCCGGGCGACGTTCTTGACGACGAACCGGAACGTGCTGACGTTGTCGGCCGCCATGAGCACGTCGTCGTGCCGGAAGTCGATCTCGTGCTGGCCCCAGGCGGCCTCGTGGTGCGCGGCCTCGACCTCGAAGCCCATCTGCTCGAGCATGAGGACGATCTGCCGCCGGACGTCCTCTCCCTGATCGACCGGCGTCAGGTCGAAGTAGCCCGCCGCGTCGTGCGTCTCGGTGGTCGGCTCGTCGTCGCGCGTCTGGAACAGGAAGAACTCGGCCTCCGGGCCGGCGCTCATCGTGAACCCACGCCGCCGGGCCTCCTCGATGGCCCGCTTGAGCGTCTGGCGAGGACAACCGGCGAACCCGCTGCCGTCGGGGTTGGTGATGTCGCAGATGAGCCTGGCGACCTTCTCGCCCGAGGGATCGGTCCACGGGAAAATGCGGAACGTCGACAGGTCGGGGGTCAGGTACATGTCCGACTCCTCGATCCGCACGAACCCCTCGATCGAGGACCCGTCGAACATCACCTTGCCGTCGAGCGCCGTCGCGAACTGCCGATCGGGCACCTCGACGTTCTTGATGACGCCCAGGATGTCGGTGAACTGCAGGCGCAGGAACTTGACGCCCGCGGCCTCGGCTTCGGCGAGGATCTCCCGCTTGCGCGCCGCGAGGGCCTGGTCCTGTACTTGATCGCTCAAAGCGCTCTCCCTGACGTGTCGATCGCTCCGCTTCGACGTCCCGCGGAGTCTGTCACAAGTGTAATCCCCGCCGGGTCAACCTTCGGGACACACTTGCCGTCTCATCTGCCGAGGAAACACGCAGGAGGCGTACAACATGCAGACCCGACTCTGGATGGCCGGAGCGGCCACCGTCGCCCTGGTGAGCACCGGCGTGCTCGCCGCCCACCCACTCGTTCAAGGTGAATCAGCGGTCACGCCCATCGAGGACGCCGGCCAGGACGTGCCCAAGCAGGCGCCGGGCCGCGACATCGAGCAGATCGTCGAGAAGGCGCTCGAGCAGGCCGGCATCCGCAATGGACAGTTCGACATCGATGTCCGCCAGATGGTCGAGCAGGCCACCAGGGCGGCTCAGGACGCCGTCAAGGACGTCGACGTGAAGGTGATCGTCGACGACGCGATGCAGGAACTGGGCGATCTGGCCGGCGGCGACCGCCTGCGGATCGGCGTCCGGGCCCGTGACGTCACGGCGGACGAGGCCAAGGCAGCCGGCCTCCCCGGCATCGCCGGTGCCTTCGTGGTCGAGGTGCCTGCCGAGTCCCCCGGCGCCAAGGGCGGCCTTCAGGTCAACGACATCATCCTCACGGTCGACGGCGAGACGGTGCGGAGCGCCCGCCAGTTGTCGCGGGTGGTTGCCGAGTCGCCGGACGGCAAGGCGCTGCAGGTGAGCTACGTCCGCGGCGCCACGCGCGGCACCGCGACGGTGACGCCCGAGCGCCCGGCGCCACGCCGGATGACGATGCGCGGCGGGGGTGAAGGACCGATGGTCCACCGCTTCGAGCGTCGGGTCGGGCCCGGCGGCCCCGAGGGACCGGGGAACAGGGAGCAGTTCGACGTCTTCGTGACGCCGCCGCCCGGTGAGGGACAGGAACGCCAGTTCTTCTACCGCCGCGGACCCGAGGGCGACGTGCGCATCCGGACGAGCCGGGGTCGCCTGGGCGTCATCGCCCAACCGCTCACGCCGCAGCTGGCGACCTACTTCGGGGCGAAGGCTGGCGTGCTGGTGTCGCAGGTCAACGAGAACACCCCCGCAGCCAAGGCCGGCATCAAGGCCGGCGACGTGATCACGTCGGTCAACGGCAAGCCCGTCGCCGACGTGGGCGACATCATCGAGAACCTCGAGGGCGTGGCCGACGGCAAGGCCGTGCCGGTGGAAATCGTCCGCGACAAGAAGGCGCAGACCATCCAGGTCACGCTCCAGGCCCCGGCTGCCACGTCTGGCGACCGGGTCGTCACACGGAGCCGCCGGTTCACGGCATAGTCGTCACGGAGGCCGAACTGCGGCCTCCGCTCCTCCGTCTCAGTACGACATCGGTGACGTGTCCCTGCAAGAACGAGGAGAGTCAGTGATGATGATGGCGCTGCGTGCCGGAATCGGCGTGTGCGTGCTCGGCCTGAGCACCGTGGCGCATGCCGCGACCCCGATCACTCTGCCGCTCGGCAGCGATTTGGCGCTGCTGGCCGGCAGCACTCCCATCGACCTGCCCGTGCCCCCGCCACCACGGGTCCCGCGGCCCGATGTGTCGCAGATGCGCCTGGTGATCAAGCCGCAGCCCAACAAGGGATGCGACGAGGACGCCCAGCGGATGCGAGGCGCCAGAGCCGAGCGACCCCGTGGGGTCGCTCGTAGCGAGGAGCGAGCCTGAGGCAGGAAGCGGCAGACGGCGCGCCGCCTGCCACCAGGGGCGCGGTCGGAGAGACCGCGCCTGGCCCTCAAGCCGTCTCCGCCCTCAAGCCGTCTCCGAGGGGATGAGCACCGCCAGTTGCGCGGCGACGATCTGCGCGAGCGCGCGGGTCGCCGCGGCGGCCTCCCGGCCGTGGCGGATTTCGGCGGCCAGCACTCCCACACACCCCTGAGGCACGAGCAGCGGCACCGCAATCGCGCCCGGCGCGGTCTCGGTGGCGTCCACCACCTGCGTCACGGCCGCACGCCAGGCGGCCGCCGTCGCGTTGTCCGAGTCGCGCGGCAACGTCGGGATGCGCCGCAGCGCCTCGTCCGGATACCCGTAGGTCAACAACGGCTTGAGCGACTTGCCGGTCGCATCGGTCACCCACACGATCACCCCTGCCGCATCGAGCAGGCGCGCCGCGCGGCCCAGGGCGTCGCGCAGTTCGTCGGCATCCTTCACGCGCGCCAGGTCCGTGCACACCCTCGCCGTCGCATCGAGCGCGTCGTCGCCGACGACGCCAGCGACGCGCCGCGGCTCGGCTGGCGCCGTGACCGCGACAGCGGCGGGGGCGGGCGCGGGGGCAGGCGCCGGCGCCTCGACGCGGGCCGGCGGCGCGAGGCTCAGGCCCTCGGCGGCGGGCGCGGCGACCGGGGCATCGACCCGACCGGCACGTTCGTTCAAGTGGAGTGAGGACTCGGGCGCGTGCAGTTCGACCGCGGGCTCCTCGCTGCGTCCGGTCGGCAGCAGGAGCAACGACACCAGCAGTCCGGCGCCTGCGGCGGTGCCGGCCAGGACGTACTGGAGCCGACGCTGGTCGTAGCCGGTGCGCGCCGGTCCGACGAGGGCGGCCACGGCTTCGTCCACCTTGGTGCGGACGATCGTCGAGGTCTTGAGCCCGTCCTCGTACACCGTGTCGGCCGCCATGAGGTCAGTGCCGTTGACGACGAAGCCCCGGATCTTGCGGTCGATGCCCTCGTAGACCTTGAGCGCGCGATCGGCGTCGTCGAGCGCCTCGATGGCCGCTGGCTGGCCCTCGGCCTGGGCGCGCAGCGCCGTCAGCCCCTGCGTGAGGCCGGCCATCGCCTCGGCGAACCGGGCTTCCCAGAAGTCGAGGCCCTGCCCCTTGGCCAGGTACGCCTGCTGCGCGGTGCGCGAATCATCGAGCCCGTGCATCACCTGGTCGCGCAGCGCGTCGAGCGACTGTTGCTGGCGGAGGCCGTCGAGACGACGTTTCTCGAGGACGTAGGACTGCCACGCGGCTGCCGCGAGGCCCGCGACGAGCAGCAGCACCAGGGTGATGCGGACTGCTGGTCGCGTCATGCCGTCACGACTCCGAGGGCTTTGCTGCCACACCACGCGTTCGGATGCATGCAGGTCGGTACTATAGCAACTGCGGCGCTGGCAATCTGAAATTTGAAATCGGGGCGCGTCGGCTTCGCCTGGCGCGGTGAGGGCCGCCGCCACCTGAACCACACCTCACGTGATCGTCGACCTCATCGTCAACCCTGCATCGGGGCCCAACCTGCGACGGGTGCGACGCGCCGAGCGCGTCGGATTCGTCAGCAAGGTGCTGCGAGCGCACGGGGCGACGACCATCCGCGCGACCGTAACAACGGGGCCTGGCGACGGCGCCCGCGCCGTGCGGGACGCACTCGCGGCGGGCACCGACCGGGTGGTGGTGTGGGGTGGCGACGGCACGCTGAACGAGGTCGCGGGGGCGCTGCTCGACTCCGGTCACGCGCTGGGCATCGTGCCCGGCGGATCGGGGAACGGGTTCTCGCGCGGTCTCGGCCTGCCGCTCGATCCGGAAGCGGCGGTCGCGGTGGCGATGCACGGCCGGGCGCGCGACATCGACTCGGGACTGGTGGACGGTCGGCCCTTCCTGAACCTCGCGGGCGTCGGTTTCGACGCCGCGGTCGCGGAGCGCTTCAACACGCGCAACCTGCGGCGCGGCCTGGTGCCCTACGTCACCTCGATCTTCCACGAGTGGCGCACGTTCGACAGCCGCACCTTCACCATCGGGATCGACGACGACGCGCCGATCGTCGTCGATGGCCACTTCGTCGTCGTGTGCAACGGCCAGCAGTACGGACACGGGGCCCGCGTGGCTCCCGGCGCAGCGTTCGACGACGGCCAGTTCGACGTGGTGGCGGTGCCGCGCATCACCCTGTCGCGGCTGGTGCGTCATGGCTGGCGCCTGTTCAACGGCACGCTGCCGGTGGTGCCGGGCGTGTTCACGGCGCGCGCCCGGCGCGTGGTGCTGTCGCAGTCGGACGCGCTGCCGATACACCTCGACGGAGAGGTGTTCGACAGCGCGACGAGGCGCATCTTCGAGGTGCGCCCGCACAGCCTGCGCGTGATGACCCCGTAGGGCGGGGTGCTTCGGTCCCCTGCTATCGTCGGCGGCGCGGCGCTGCCTGCGGCTTGACGTCCACCACGAAGCCACCGCTGTTGTCGCCCACCTCGTCGTCGTTGACACCGAGGAACAGTTCGCCAGTGCCCGGCATCGGGACGAGCGACTGGTTGCCGATGCCGAACGGCGCGCCGTTGCCGACCCGGCCGATGAGTGCACCGGCGAGGGCGCTCGGCAGCGGTGCGCGGTCGGCGCGGCGGCCGCTCGCCGCACCCGCAGAGCTGGCGCGGTCTTCCGGCGCGGCGCTGAGCTGCGCCTCGCCCTGCACGGAGAACGTCACCAACTGGCCTTCGACGACGCGGATGCCGGTGGGCGTCCAGGGCTGGTTGGCAGGCACGCGCACGCCGGATGCCGACGACGGCATCATCGCCGCGTTGGCAGAAGACGAACCGGTGCCGGGCGCTGCCGCCTGCGTGCCCGGGTACTCGCCGAGGTAGACGCGACCCACCTGCTCGGCCGGGATGCGCCGTTCCTCACCGGCGGTGGTCCTGAACACGAACACGCGCCTGTCGTTCTCCTTGTCGGACCCGACGCCCCCCTCGATGTCGACGAGGCGCCCGGGCACGAGCTGGCTGTTGCGCATGACGACGACATGGTCGGTGCCCCGCGCTGCCGAGGTCTCCGTGTCGGGCAGGCCGCGCGCCCCGCCGACGTAGTCGATCACGACCAGTTGGCTCACTGGAATGCGCCGCTGGTCGTTGGGGCTGACGCGGACGTATAACGTGCCACCGTTGAGGTCCTCGAGCCGTCCGCTGACGCGTTCGCCCGACCGCAGCAACACGGTGACGTCGTCGGAGCCCTGTGCGCGCAGGACCGGGCTTGCAGCGGAGCCGACGAGCAGCCCGGCCATGGCGACGATACGGATATGTGAAGAAATGCTCACCGATGCCTCCTCGTGCAGATCATGCAGTAGGAGTCTGCAAGGGCTAGGCCACGCCTGACCGTCGACCTGAAGGTCGACGGCTACGACTCCGTGAACGGCGACGAGTGGAGGATCCGTAGGCGTCGAGCTTCAGCTCGACGCGCGGGCTCAAGACTCATGACTCATGACTCATGACTCATGAGCAATGAAAAGGCGCCCCGTGAGAGGCGCCTCTTCCGTAACCCGTAAGCCCGAGGGAAGGCTTTCTGCCCTCGAGCCGTGAGCCTGCTAATCCACCTTGCGCAGCGGGATGACGTCGCCGGCCGGCTTGGGCTTGAGCATGTCGGCGAACTTCACCGGCGGCAGGTCCTGGAAGAGCGTGTCCCACTTGACGCGCTCGGACGCGTTGCTCGACTGCAGCCAGTGGCGGGCGGCGCGCGCCTCGCCGAAGGCCGCGTCGGCGATGCCCTGCAGGCCGGGCTCGTTGGGCAGCGTCTCGGCGATGGCCGCGCGGATGGCGGCGCCCGACGAGTAGCCGAGGTCGTAGCCGGTGGCCTTGGCGACCTTCAGCACGATCAGCGCGTCCTCGAGGGCCTCGCCCGGGGCCGGGAAGGCACGCGAGGCGAACTGCAGGCGCCCCTGGTAGTTGGTGTACGACGCGTCCTTCTCGATCGAGGCGGCGCCGGGCAGCACGATGTCGGCCGCGGCGGCCAGCGGGGTCATCAGCACGCCCTGCACGATGAGCGTGCCGATGCGGCCGGCGGCCTTTGCGTCGACGATCCACTGCGTGTCGCCGAGCGAGCCTGCCGGGCCCGGGTCGAACACGTACAGCACCTTGACCGAGCCGTCGCCGACGGCCTTCTTCAGGCCGGCGAGGTCGGGTGCGCCGGCCACGTCACCGACCAGGCCGAGCATCCTGGCGCCGGCGACGTTGGGGGCATCCACCGGCGGCACGACGAACTTCGTGTTGGGCGGCTGCACCTTGGTCGACGTCGTCCACGCGACGTCGAAGGCCTGCTGCGCGCGCTCGCCGAGGAGCTTCTGCGCGAGCTTGCCGAACACGAAGAGCTCCTCGTGACTGGCGTGCGCCGAGAGCAGGAAGCGGACCTGGCCGTTGGCGGCGGTCAGCACGTCGCGGGTGCGGTCGAGCGCGTCGTTCCACGAGGCGGCCTGCTGGCCCTGCGCGCTGCCGAGGATCGGGCGCGTGAGGCGCTGGTCGCCCTCGATCCAGTGGTACTCGAACCGGCCGATGTCGCACATCCAGAACTGGTTGACGTCGGGGTTCAGGCGCGGCGTGAAGCGCACCAGCTGCGCGCCCTTGGCCCATTCGGGCTTGGCGCGGAGCCACGCGGTGATGTTGCAGCCCTTCTCGCAGCGCGTGCAGATCGTGTCGACCGCGCTGGGGTTGTCCCAGGGGCGCGACTTGAAGCGGTAGTCGCGCGTCGTGATGGCGCCCACCGGGCACACGTCCATCAGGTTGCCCGACAGGATCGAGTGAATCCCCTTCTCCTCGAACGTGGCGATCTCGCTCGAGTTGCCGCGGGTGAGGACGCCGATCTGCGCGTCGCCGTCGATCTCGCGCATGAACCGGATGCAGCGCGTGCACATGATGCAGCGGTTCCGGTTGAGCATGAGCGTCGGGCCGAAGTCGACGTCGGCCTTCACGCCCTCGCCGTCGAACACGCGACGCGGGAACTCGTTGCGGCTCGCGTCGGGCCCGAAGCTGTACGAGAAGTCCTGCAGCGGGCACTCGCCGCCCTTGTCGCACACGGGGCAGTCGAGCGGGTGGTTGAGGAGCAGGAACTCGAACACGCCCGCCCGGGCCTTCACGACCTCGGGGGTCTCGGTGTGCACGACCATGCCGTCGGCCGCGGTGATCGAGCACGACACCTGCAGCTTGGGCATCTTCTCGATCTTGACGAGACAGACGCGGCAGTTGCCATCGACCCCGAGGCCGGGGTGATAGCAGTAGTACGGCACGTTGATCCCGCTCTCGATCGCGGCCTGCAGCACCGAGGTGCCCTTGGCAACGGTGACCTCGCGGCCGTCGATGGTGAGGGTGACTGTGTCCATGTCTTCAGTATTTCCGAGGAAAAGAGACCGTCGGGCAGCTGATCTGCCAATCGGGGATCTTAACAGAGCCTCGCGGCTTGCGGCCCGCGGGACTCGGGGTCGGGGCTCGGGGCAGGCCTTAGGGCTCAAGGCTCAGGGCTCAGGGTCCAAGGCCCAAGGCCCAAGGCCCAAGGACGAAGGACGAAGGACGAAGGCCGGTCGGCCCGCTCGTGGCGCCCGGCCCTACCGCTTCGCCTTCTCGATCCGCACCAGGGCGCCCCCGTCCTCGTTGAACCGGAGTTCCCGGACGCGACCGGTGACCGGCAGGACCACCTCGGTCACGCTTTCGCTGGCGATGGCCAGCGCCTTCTCGGTGCGCCCGTCCTGGTAGGCGATGGTCACCGACATCGGCACCTCGAGCGGCTTGCCGGACTGCTCGAGCACCAGCCGCACCGCTCCCGACGCCGGAGCCTGCCCGTCGGCGCCGGCGGTGCCGCCCTCCACCATGTCCCAGGACGGCCTGACCGTCGGGATGTCGGCGCCGTACACCCATCCGTCGAAGAAACGGTCCAGCGGCCGGCCCGCCTCGGTTTCCATCGCCCGACGGAGGTCGTCGGTGCCCACCCGTCGGTAGCGGCTCACGCCGTAGAACCGCTGCAGGCCGCGGCTGAACGCGTCGGGGCCGAGCACGCGACTGAGCATGTGCAGCACCAGCGCACTCTTGTTGTAGACCGTCGACCGGAACATCCGGCTGTCGCCCTTCATGTGTCCGATGCGATAGCCGAGCCAGATGGGTCCCTGCTCGGCCGCCTCCATCGAGGTGCGGGCCAGCTGCCGGAGCATGTTGGCCACCGACTCCCTGGGCCGCACCTTCTGGGCGTACAGAAGCGCAAAATATTGTGCGAATCCCTCGCTCAACCACTGCTCGTGGTAGTTCTCCCCGGCCACGGTCTGGCCCCAGAACTGGTGGGCGAGTTCGTGCGCGACGAAGAACTGCGGGAAGTCGTCGAAGGCCACCGGGTCGCGGGCCCAGTTGAACGGCGTCCCTGGCATCGGCTGATGGAGCAGCGCGAAGTAGGCCGGGCTGTGGCCACCGGGCAGGGTGTCCTCCACCAGCGCCAGCCGGAAGGACGAGAAGGGCAGGTCGTCCACCACGTCGGCGTAGAACCCCAGGATGTCGGTGACCGTCGGCAGCAGTTCACGGGCGCGCCCGGTCAGCCTCGGCTGGCTCCACATCTCGACGGTAGCCTGGTCGTTGAAGACGCCGGGGGCGACGCGGGATCGGCGCGGCCCCGCGGCCGGGTCCGGCGCTGGACGCCGGACCTCCGCGGAGGTGACCTGCACGAGGCGGCTGATCGCCACCGACAGGTACCGGACCGGCCGCTCGGCCCGGAACACGAAGGCGCGGCGGGGCTTCACGTTGGGCGCCACGACCGGCACCGGCGGGTCGGCCGCGCCGCTGCCGAGCACCGTGTACTCCTCGGGCACCGTCATCCGGATGCGGGCGGTCGCAAATGACGTGACCACCCCCTGCGGGTACCAGTAGGCGCGATAGCTGTAGACGTAGCGCGGCTCGGGCTCGAGCGAGAACTCCGACACCATCTGCTGGCCGACCTGCCCGGCGGTGATCGACTCCCTGTCGGGCGTGGGTGGCGACAGGCGGCCGCCATACGAGACGCGGAGCCGCAGCGTCTGCCCGCGCCGCACCGAATCGGGCAGGTTGACGATGATGTTCTGCTGCCCCCGGACGCGCAGCGCCAGCAGGCGCCCGAAGGAGTCGGCGGTGACGGCGCGCAGGGTCAGCGGCTCGGCGAGCCGCAACGTGAGCGTCTGGACGGCCGCGCCGGTGATGCGGAGATCGAGGTCGGCACGACCCTCGATCCACAGGCGCGCCGGGTCGAACGAGACGTCGACGTTGTAGTGCTCGACGACGTAATCGACGCGATCCTCGTCGTTGTAGCGGAGCTCGCCACGTTGGGCCAGCGAGCGCGCGGAGGTGTAGACCGACACGTTCTTGCGCCGCTTCCGGTCGAACAGCGACACGTCCTCCGACTCGCCGCCGCTGCGCGCGTAGGTCAACTGGCCGTACCGCGCAAGATCCATGTCCACCAGCACGTCGCCGATGGGCGGCACCAGGTTCCAGGTGTCGCGACTGAGGTCGCTGAGGTCGAGGCTGTAGGACTGCCCGACCTGTTCCGCGAAGAAGCGACGCGCCTTCTCGAGGCCGACCCGATCCACCTCCATCGGCGTCAGCGACTGCAACGTGATCCGCTGATCGACGTCGACCGGATTGACCCGCAGGAAGAAGCGCGACACGCGGGCCCGCAGCTGGTCCTCGCCAGCCACCAGCCGGATCTGGCCCTTCTCGGACTCGCTGGGTGGCGCGAAGGTGACCTCGCCCTCGCCCACCACGACGAGCGCCGTGATGAGTCCCCGCACCTCGGCGGCCCAGGCGACGCCCGAGGGCACGACGATGGTGAAGTCCTCGCCGCGCACGGTGAGGTCGTGCACGGCGAACTGGCGGTTGGCCAGCGACAGCCGCACCAGGCCGTCGACCTCGCTCAAGCGGGCTGCGGCCCTGACGCGCGCCTCGGCGGGATCGGCCGTGATCGGACCGACATCGAACCGCCACGAAGACACCCGCGCCGTGGTGGCCGTCTCGACGAGGATGTCGGCCAGGATGCGCGCCCCGTCGGCACCGAGTTCCTGCCGATCGCGCTCGCGGACGACGACCCTGGTGGTGAGCGCGCCGGCGCTCTCGCTGGCCAGCGACTCGACCTGGGCGGCGTCGGCGTCGGGCGTGAACAACGCGGCGACCTCGCCAGGCGTCCCGCCCTGCAGGGCGCGCTCCATCCGCAGGTACAACGCGCCGACGGTGTCGGCCGGCTGCGCGACGGCAGGCGTCGCCCAGCACAGCGCCGCGACGATCAGGAGCCTGGCTGCGAGCCGCATGGGGACCTGAGGTCGATTCTAGCGCTCCACGCAGGTAGGGCGGCGAGTCCCTCGCCGTCGCTGTGCGATAGCGGCGCGGTCGGAGTCCGCGCCCTACCCCTGCGTCGGGATCGGCGGCGGGGCCTGGTCGTCGAGGCGACGGACGACCAGCACCGTGAGGTCGTCGAACAGCGTCGTGTCGTCGGTGTGCGCCTTGACCTCGTCGATGACGCGACGGGCGACCAGCCCGGAGCGCAGGCCGCCCATCTGGTCGGCGAGGACGCGGAGTCCCTCCGTGTCGTACGGCTGGCCGGCAGGCGATTCGGCCTCGGTGATGCCGTCGCTGTAGGCCAGCAGCAGGTCGCCGACGCCGAGCGTCACCCGGGCCTCGGTGTAGGTGGCCTTGCGCGACAGGCCCAGCGCCATGCCGGTCGGCGCCAGCCACTCGACACGCCCCGACACGCGACGGAACAGCGGCGGGTTCTGGCCGGCGTTGACGTAGATGACCTCGCCGGTCACCGGGTCGCACAGCGCGATGAACGCGGTGATGAACCGCGACCGCGGCGCGTGCCGCATCAACTGCTCGTTGAGGCGCGTGGCGAGGATCGCCGGGGGCAGCGCCTCGTCGAGCAGCGTCCGGGTCATGGCGAGGAACAACGCCATCATCAGCGCGGCAGGCGTGCCCTTCCCGGCCACGTCGCCGAGGATGACCAGGACGCGCCCGTCCTCGCGGGGCAGGATGTCGAAGAAGTCGCCGCCGACCGTGTTGGCCGGCTGTGTCTCGCCGTGCGCCTCGATGGCGCCCTGCGTGAGCGTGCCGGCCGGCAGCATCGCGCGCTGGATGTCGCGGGCGACGTTCAGCTCGTGCTTCAGCGTCAGCCGGTCGGCGACCTCGAGCAGCAGGATGAGGTGGATGAGGCCGAAGGCGACCAGCAGCTTGAAGAGGCCGTTGTCCCAGAACGGCTCGCCGGGGTCCGGGGTGAGGCCGTCGATCAGCCCGAGCACGAACAGCAGCAGCGCCATCGCGTAGAGCAGGCGGCGCGCCGCGGTCAGCCGCATCGCGAAGGCGAGGAAGAACTGTCGTGCGTTGCGGAAGGGGTGGCGCAGCAGGTCGCGCTGCGTCACCTCGGCCTGCTCGGTGCCCTGGGTGAAGAAGGACACCATGGCGCGCGTGTCGCGCGTGAACACGCGCTGCAGGTCACGCGCCGTCAGGTCGCGCGTGTAGTCGTCGATGAAGGCGCGCGCCCGGTCACCGAACTTCTGCTTCGCCATGGCAATTTGAAATTCGAAATTCGAAATTCTCGGCGGCTCGGCCTCTCGGCCTTCGCCGCTCGAAGATCAGCAGGGCGCCTCGGCGGTGATGGGCGGGTGGCCGGAGGCCCCCGCCCGAGAATTTCAAATTTCCAATTTCAAATTGCCCGCGTCAGATGATGCCCATCTCCCGCCCGACCTTGGCAAATACGTCGAGCGCGAACTGGAGTTCCTCGCGGCTGTGCGCCGCCGACACGATGGTGCGGACGCGCGCCTTGTCGCGGGCCACCGTGGGGAACGCGATGCCCATCGCGAACACGCCCTCGGCGAACAGGCGGTCGGAGAACTGCATCGCCTTCGCCCCCTCGCCCACCATGACCGGCGTGATCGGGCTCTCGCTGATGCCGGTGTCGAAACCGAGCTGCTTCAGGCCGGCCTTGAAGAACCGGGTGTTCTCCCACAGGCGGTCGATGAGCTGCGGCTCCTCGAGGAGCAGGTCGAGGGCGGCGAGGCACGACGCCGTGACCGACGGCGGATGCGACGTGGAGAAGAGGAAGGGCCGGGCGCGGTGGTACAGGAACTCGATCAGGTTGCGGTTGCCGGCGACGTAGCCGCCGAGCGACCCGATGGCCTTCGAGAGCGTGCCGACCTGGATGTCCACCCGCCCGTGCATCCCGAAATGGTCGACGGTGCCGCGGCCGTTGCGACCGAACACCCCGCTGGCATGCGCATCGTCGACCATCATGATCGCGCCGTAGGCCTCGGCCGCGTCGCAGAGGGCGGGCAACGGCCCGAGGTCGCCGTCCATGCTGAAGACGCCATCGGTAATCAGCAGCTTGCGCTGCGTCGGCGGCAGTTCGCTGAGGATCCGGCGGGCGGCGTCGGCGTCGCCGTGCGGGAACACCTTGATCGTCGCGCGGCTGAGGCGGGCGCCGTCGATGATGCTCGCGTGGTTCAGCTCGTCGGAGATGATCGCGTCCTCGCGCGTGAGGATCGAGGCCACCGTGCCTGCGTTCGACGTGAAACCGCTCTGGAAGACGACGACGGCCTCGGTCTGCTTGAACTCGGCGAGCCGACGCTCGAGCTCGAGGTGCATGGCCATCGTGCCGGAGATGCTGCGCACCGCGCCGGACCCGACGCCGAACTGCTCGATCGCCTCGATGGCCTTCTGGCGCAGCTTCGGGTGCGTCGTGAGCCCCAGGTAATTGTTCGACGACAGGTTCACGACGGACTTGCCGTCGTAGACCGACGTGGCCTTCGCCTCGCCCTCGAGCACGCGCAGGGTGCGGTAGAGGCCCTGCGCCTTGAGGTCCTCGAGTTGGTCGCCGAGATACGCGAGCGGGTCGGTACGCATGTCGAGGGTCACTATAGCAAGGGGGGGATCGGGCACCGGGCACCGGGCACCGGGCACCGGGCAGGGGGCAGCGGGTACCGGGCGGCCGGGCACCGGGTATCGGGCGGCGGGCAGCGGGTGACGGGTGCCGGGCAGCGGGCGCGAGCGCGCGGGGCCCGGCACGACCGGGGCGGCCTTGGCCACGGCGGAATCGCGTGACGCCCCGTCGCCCTTGAGCCTCGAGCCCTGAGCCCCTTCTAAATCGTGTGCAGCACCCAGATCCAGGGAATCAGCGCGGCGCAGACATAGAACAGGGTCAGGGCGGCGACGATGCGGTGGACGTGGGTGAGGTGCAGGACCATGCCGCAGCCGGCGGCGCCGAGCTTGGCGGCGGCCAGCGCCGGACCAGCCCCGATCGACCACATGAGCGAGGCCAGCAGGGGGTTGCCCTCGAGGTCGTGTCCGTGCGTGACGACGCCGTAGTAGGTCAGGCCGGCGTCGAGGGCCTGCGCCAGGAAGAACGCCAGGATGGCGATCTCGCCTCGACTGAGGTCACGGTGCAGGAACTTGCGGACCAGGGTCATGAGAGTGACGGCGCCCGGGGACGGTCGTCACGATTTCAAGTCTGGTGCCGCTGCGAAATGCGCGGGATCCGGGCCAAACGCGCGGTTGCGCGTGGTCCCGCTGCGTCTTTAGTCTCTCCGAAGGCTGCCTTTTGTTGGCACCACCGAGCACTCTCCGAGGCGACTTCCCGGCGCCTCGGGGCCGAGAGACGCCGGCTGCCCGCTCGTCAGCCCTTCCGGCGGATCACGGTCAGGAAGTTCGACGAGGCCTCGCGGAGGGCCTCGGACTGCCGCGAGAGGTCGAGCGCCGCGTTCTGCATGTCGGAGGCGGCCACGGTGGTCTGGCTGGCGGCCTCGCTCACGTCCACCATGCTGGCCGACACCCGCTCGGCGGCGGTGGCGGCCTGCCCGACGCTGCGGCTGATCTCCTGGGTGGCGGCCCGCTGCTCGTCCACCGACACCGCGATCCCCGACATCAGGTCGTTGATCTGCTTGATGCTGTCGGAGATCGAGCTCATCGCGCGCACCGAGTCGCTGGCCGACCGCTGGATGTGGGCTACCTGCGTGTCGATCTGCTCGGTGGCCTCGCCGGTCTGGCGGGCCAGCGTCTTGACCTCGGAGGCCACCACCGCAAACCCCTTGCCCGCCTCGCCGGCGCGCGCCGCCTCGATGGTGGCGTTGAGCGCGAGCAGGTTGGTCTGGCGCGAGATCTGGGTGATCAGCTTCAGGACGTCGCCGATCTGCTTGGACGCGAGCTCGAGTTCCGCAACGGTAGCGCGCGTCTGGTCGGCGTGCTGCGAGGCGGTGCGGGCGAAGGCCGCCGACTCGTCCACCCGACGCTCGATCTCCGCAGCCGAGGCCGTGAGCTGCTCGGTCGCCGAGGCCACGGTCTGCACTCCCGCCGAGGTCTGCTGCGACTGGTCGGCCGCCGCCGCTGCGGCATTGGAGGTCGCCCCGGAGGCGCCAACCAGCGTATGCGCGGTGGCTTCCATCTCGGTGGCCGACGCGGCCACGGCCGCGGTGACCGCGCTGATGGCGGTTTCGAACTCGTCGGCGAGCTGCAGGCGGTTGCGCTCGGCGTCCTTGAGGGCCTTCGAGGTGGCCGCCATCTGGTCGGTCGCGGCGTTGATCAACCCGGCGCCGTGCTTGAACGACCCTCGCATGCCGCGCTGGATGACCCGGCGGTAGAACTTCCCCTCGGCCGCATGCTCGAGGGACGCGCCGGCCTCCCGGACGAA
The DNA here is from genome assembly GCF_016865485.1 of Luteitalea sp. TBR-22. NCBI lineage: Bacteria > Pseudomonadati > Acidobacteriota > Vicinamibacteria > Vicinamibacterales > Vicinamibacteraceae > Luteitalea > Luteitalea sp. TBR-22. The sequence continues at coordinate 6,335,359 of NZ_AP024452.1, forward strand.
CGCGTCGGTCATGTCGAGCAGGTGGTTGAGGCTGGCCATCATCCGGCCGAGGTCGCCCTGGCGCGGGTAGGACAGCACACGCTCCTCGAGATTGCCGGCGGCGGCCGCCTGGCACACGTCGGCGGCACGCGCCAGCCAGTGCTGCAGATCGACGACGTCCACGGCGGTATCGGTGTCACCGGTGGGATGAGTGGGGGCAGCCGGGATCTTCACGACGCAACTCCTAGGCGGCGAGTGTCCAGACGAACTCTTCGTAGGGCATGCCGGTGTCCTGCAGGGTCCTCTGCAGCAAGGCGGTGCCGGCCTCGAGCTGCTGGCGCTTGTCGGCGTACTTCCGCTCCTCGGCGAGGAGCGCGGCGTAGATCTGCTTGATCCTGGAGACCGCACCGGGCTCTGGCACGCGTCGGTTCGAGTGGTAGCCGATGGGGCGGCCGTCGGGCCCGAAGGTCGGCGTGACGTGGGCGAGGACCCAGTAGTGGTCGCCGTTGCGGGCCATGTTGACCACGTAGGCGAAGATTTCCTTCTCGGCGCCCAGCGTGTCCCACATGAACTTGAAGACCGACCGCGGCATGTCGGGGTGCCGGATCAGGCTGTGCGGCTGGCCGATCACCTCGTGTTCCTCGTAACTGGCGATCGTCAGGAACACGTCGTTGGCGTAGGTGATCTTCCCCGTCAGGTCCGTCTTGGAGACGATCACATCGTCGTCGGCGAAGAAGCGCTCGTGCCCCGTGGGGGTCGGTCGGGTGAATGCCATCGATAGGTCCTCGGCTACGACACTGTCATCGGCGCCTCGCCCACCGGAGAGAGTCAGAAGAGGCCTGAAGATGCCGTAGGTGTCCTCCGACACCAGATATGGCTGCCGGGCGACGCCCCCGCACGAGGGAGGGGAATCAGGAGATCCGGCCAGGTGGGGTCGCCGGCGATCGACGCGTCTTCGCAGGCCCGCGCAGCCACGCTTCGATCTCGTCGAGCCGCCGCGACAGCGCGTGTTGCGGCTCCAGCTCGCGCCCGGGCCGGTGCGCCGGGCTCAGGGCCGGCTCGCAGGCGATCACCAGGTCGAACGCGCCCTCGCGGACGTCGTCGTGCCTCGAGTCGTCGTGGCCCGGGTCGCAGAGGGTGAGCAGCGTCGGAATGCGCCCCAGCGCCGCTCGCAGCGCCGGCGTCCGGACCAGGTCGAGCCGCGGTGCCGCGCACCCCGGCTCGAGCGAGACGAGCCCGTCGAGCCCGTCGGCCACGGCTTCGAGCTCCTCCTGCCGCTGCACCAGCACGGCCGTGAACTTCTGCCGAAGGCCCTCGACCACACAGGCGGAGCGCGACGAGCCGCATCGCCGCGCGAGGTGGCGCGGCCAGTCGACGACCAGGCCGACCCGCAGGTCGCGAGCCGGACGGATCGCCGGCAGCGCGACGCGCCGCAACACGCCGATCCACGAATGACGCAGGTGCAGCACCTCTCCGTCGATCCCCTGCTCGGCGACGAAGTCCTCGACGCCCGACATCGCATCGTCGATCCAGTCGAAGCGCCCGCGCAGTTCAGGACAGAAGTCATGCCACGCGATCAGCCCGCCGGGGGCCAGCCGACTGTAGGCGAGCCGCGAGTCGCTGTGGACCGCGGCGCGATCGTGGCAGCCGTCGATGAAGGCCAGCGCGAGGTGATCGACGGTCCAGTCCGGATTCCAGCGCAGCGTGTCGGCATGGACCTGGACGATGTTGTCGAGGCCGCGGGCGCGGTAGAACGCGCCGATCGCCTCGCGCTCGAGCAGATGCGTGACGTGGCGCTGCGCCGGGTCGGCCTGCTCCGGCAGGATGTTGACGGTGACCACCGACTGCCCGTGCGGGACGTTGCGGGCGAGGTTCGACGTGCTGCGCCCCTCGGACGTCCCGATCTCGAGCACCCGGCCGTCGCTGTTGGCGGCCAGGGTGGCCAGCACCAGCGCGTCGCGCCGCTTGCGGTCGTGGGCGTCGGTGTCGTGACGTTCGACGTAATCGAGATCGTCGGGCGGACGGCCGACGCGCGACAGGCCGAGCGCCTGCATCAGTTGCTCGATCGTCTCGACCGTCCGAACGCGCACGCTATCCGAGAACCTTCCGGGCAACGACCACGGCCTCGGGTGAATAGTACCGGCTCGAACGTCCAAGACGACGCGCGGCACGTTCGACAAGCCTGATCAGCGGAAAGACGGGCGCCGAGCCACGCCTGATGCCGTCGCTCTCCGGGGTGAACCACACGAGCGCGCCGCTGAAATACTCGGCCTGGACGACGCGGCTGCCCGGACATCGTTGGACGGCGGCCCTCAGCGACTGCAGGTTCATGACGTCGAGGTTGTGCGCCTCCGTGATGAGGCGCATCTTCTCCGGCGTGTAACACACCCTCCTGACCAGGACCTGCCACGGACTCCACGTCGGCAGGGTCAGGATCAGCAGCCCTCCAGGCCGGACGAGGTCCCAGTGCTTCCGCACGACCTGATCGAAGTCGAGGAAATGCTCCACGAAGCCACACGAATAGACGACGTCGAATGATGGCGAGGACGTCCAGGCCATGAAGTCGGCGTGCCAGAAATCGGCGGTGACCCCCTGTTGCTCGAATGCGGTCCGGACCTGATCGATGCGATCGGAGAAGTCGACGCCCGCGCACGAGTAGCCGAATCGCGTTGCGAAGAAGAGCAGCGTGTGCCCCGGCACGACGCCGACCTCCAGGCACCGCACGTGCCCACCGGTCGGCAGGTGGCGCTGCACGATCTCGAGCCAGCGCGGGCAGATGCCTCCCTCGGGCAGGACCACGCGTCCTGCCTGCTGGCCCTGCCAGTAGTCTGGAGTTGTCAGCGGCCGGCTGGAAGCCGTTCGGGCCATGCGTCTCCGACTGCGAGGTGCTGAGGGGAGGACACCGGACGCGTCGCGACGCAGTGCATCGCTTCCGGCGTCACGCGTTCAGGGTCAGATCCCGTGGTCCACGGCATAGCGCACCAGGTCGGCGGTGGTGCGAAGGTTCAGCTTGCGCAGGAGGCGGGCCCGGTAGGTGCTGACGGTCTTGACGCTGAGGGCGAGTTCGTCGGCAGCCTGCGTCACGGTGTAGCCGCCGGCCAGCAGGCGGAACACGGCCATCTCGCGATCGGAGAGCTGCTCGTGCGGGTTGGGCGTCATGGCGCCGCCGACCAGCGCGGCCAGGCGCTCGGCGAGCGCGTTGGTGACGTAGCGGCGACCTGCCACCACCGTCCGCACGGCGAGCACGAGTTCGCCGGCCGCGCTTTCCTTGGTGAGGTAGCCGTGGGCGCCGGCCTTCAGCGCCCGCATCGCGAAGACGTCCTCGCCGTACATGCTCAGGATCAGCACAGGAAGCGTCGGGCGCACGCGCTTGAGCTCGCGGAGCACGTCGAGTCCACCGCGCCCGGGCATGGCGAGATCGAGCACGGCGACGTCGACGTCGGGTCGTTGCCCGGCGTCGAGGGCCTGCGCCGAGTCGCCGGCCTCGGCCACCACCTGCATGTCGGCCTCGCGCGACAGGATCTGGACCAGTCCGTGCCTGACGATCGGGTGGTCGTCGGCGATGAGCAGGCGGATCACCGGACCTCCCGGCGGGCGACCGGCCACGGCACGCGCGCCACCAGGCGCGCGCCCTTGACCGCCGGACGATCCGACAGCGTCACCGTGCCGCCGAAATCGGCGAGGCGCTCCCGCATGCCGAGCAGCCCCAGCCCCCGGCGCGCCGGCGCCACCACTCCGCGCCCATCGTCTTCGACCACCAGTTCCAGTCCCCCGTCCGCCAGATGGAGCGTCACGATCGCCGTGCGGGCCTCGGCATGCCGCACGACGTTGGTCAGCGATTCCTGAAGGACCCGGAAGAGCGGCAGCTCGACCTCCTTGGGCACCTGCAGGGTGGTGTCGACGTCCACGTGGCAGACCAGGCCCGCGCGCCCCCCGAAGTCCTGCGCCTGCCACTCGACGGCAGCGGCCAGGCCGAGGTGGTCGAGCACCGCCGGGTGCAGTTCCGACGCCAGGCGTCGCGTAACGCGAATGGCATCCTGCACGACCGACGAGAGCGCCTGGCACTCCTTGCGCGCCAGCGCCAGCGCCGTCGGCCCGGGCCGGTCGAGATCCTGGTACAGCCGATCGAGTCCGAGGCTCAGCGCGGTGAGCGACTGCCCCAGGCGGTCGTGCACCTCGCGGGCGATATGCGCGCGTTCGGTCTCGCGCGTGTCGTGGAGCTTGGCCGACAGCGCCCGCAGATCGGCCCGCGACTGCTCGAGGTCGCGCGTGTACTCGGCCAGCAGCTCCTCGTGCCGCACCCGCTCGGAGACGTCGCGCAGGATGACGGAGAGCGTGCGTCCCTCGGCCGTCGCGACGCGCGAGATCGACGCCTCGATCGGGAACTCGCTGCCGTCGGCGCGCAGCGCGGTCAGCGGGTGCAGCGCGCCCATCGCCCGGCGGGTCACGCTGGTGTCGGCGAACCTGCGCACGTGATGGCTGTGGCCCTGGCGGAAGCGCTCGGGCAGGAACCTATCGAGCGGCGCGCCGAGCGCCTCGCTTGCCGGCACGCCGAACATCCGCTCGGCCGCCGGGTTGAACAGCACGACGCGCTGGTCATCGTCGACCGAGATGATCGCGTCCATGGCGGACTCGACGATCGCGGCGACATGTGTGGCGTCGGGCCGGAAGGCACGGCCCTGCGCGTCTGGCATGTGCGGGAGCATAAACGGCCGGTCGCCCGGGCTCAAGGATGAAGACGCCAGATCCGGGTCGCGCCGACCGTGGACACCGGCGTCGCGCCGGCGCTGGCCAGCCAGCGCGTCAGCGCCTCGGCGGTCGCCGGCGACGGCCAGGCGCCGCCGTGCACGGCGACATGGGTCGTGCCGCGGGCCCGCAGCGCCTCGAGGACGTCGCGGCCTTCCGTGGCCGCGGCGTCGGGGCGCGCGACCAGGTGGTCGGGGAACGGCCCGAGTTGCTGGTCGAGCGCCAGGAACCCCGGCGGCACGTCGCCGCTGTAGCCGTTGACCCGGGCCCGCCAGTGGCCGATCGAGAGGTACTGCCACCAGACCTCGTAGGGCAGCGAGCCGAACGGCAGGTCGACGATCACCGCGTCGGGCGGCAGTGCCGCGAATGCCTGCGCGAGCGGGTGGTCGGCAGGGCGAGGCGGCACCGGCTCGACCAACGGCTGCAGCGGCGCCGGGTCGATGCGCAGGTTCACTGGCACCGGCGCGGGCCAGCTCTCGGCGACGAACGCCGCGGCCAGCACGCCGGCGACGACCGCGCCGCCGCGCCGCCGCGCGAGCTCGGCAACGGCGAGCCCGCCGAGCACCGCGAGCGCCAGGGCGGTGACCATCGCGATCCGCGGCGGCACGCGTAGCCCGTCGGCGCCCGGGACGATGGCGTAGACGCCGGCGTAGAGCGACGGCCAGGTGCGCGCCGTGCGCCCGCCGATGTGCACGATGGGTCCCAGCGACAGCCACACCGTGAGCACCGCGAGCACGAGCCAGAGCACGACGGGCCGTTGCGGCTCGTCGCGCAGCTGAGCGCGGGCACGCGGCGCGATCAGGAGCCACACGCCGAGCGACACCGCGAAGCCGACGAGCAGCCGCGCGCCGTCGGTGATGCTGACCGTGACTGGGCCGAGACGGAAGCGCTGCTCGCCGGCGAAGAGCGCCAGCAGGATCGCGACGACGTGGGCCAGCGTCGCGATGCCGGCGACCCACGCAAGGGCGTTCCTGCCCCGGGTTCCGTTCGTGATGCCGTCGTGTCGTCCAAGGGCGACGCCTACCTTCGACGTGGTCGACGCCGTCGCCGCGGAGTTCGTCGCCGTCGCCCTTGGGTTCGTCGCCGTCGCCCTTGGGTTCGTCGCCGTCGCCCTTGGGTTCGTAGCCGTCGCCCTTGGGCGACGGTCAGTGATCGTCCTGGCTCTCTCCACGGCGATCAGCACCTGCCCGATCAGCGCGAGGACGATCGGCACGAGCCCCGGGAACAGGTCGCCCTCGGGTCGCACGAGCGTCTGCAGGTGCGTGCTCCACAACCGCAGCTGGTCGTTGGCGGTCAGCCACGCGTAGCTGTCGGCGCTGTACTGCACCACGGCGGCGAGCGGGCGGGGCGGCTGCCCGAGGCGTCGCAACTGCAGGTATGGATACAGGAACGGCGCCGTCAGCCCGACGCCGACCGCGGCGGTCACGAGGGGACCGAGCCAGGCGCGCCAATCGCCGAGGCGCCGGCGCAGCAGCACCTGCGCGACCACGTAGATCGGCAACCACAGCGCGGCGTACACGAGGAAGTAGCCGTTCGACAGGTTCTGGGCGGCCAGCGCCAGCCCCGCGAGGATGGCGGCCCTCATCCGTCCGCGCTCCCACCACTCGTGCAGGCCCCAGAGCACGAACGGGAACCACTGCGACGAGAGCACCTGCAGGTGCGGTCCCTGGTTGACGCGGTACAACGCGAACCCGTACAGCAGGCCAGCGACGACGCCCGCCAGTTGGCTGCGGGTGAGGCTGCGCACCAGCAGGTACGCGCCGAGCGCCGCCAGCACGAACGACGACAGGAAGAGCAGGTCGTAGGTCAGCAGGATGTTGCCGGTGACCGCGTACACCGGCGCCCCCATGACCGCCTGCGTGATCAACAGCTCCGACTGCCCGAGACCGTAGGGCGACGGATGAAAGATGTTGGGGTGCCACCAGTCGGCGAAGGCGCCGAGGTCGCCACGCAGGACGCGCCCGGCCTGGTGGAAGTGCCAGGCCAGAATCCAGCAGTTCAGGAGGGGGTCGCCCAGGTCCCAGGGCAGGTCGCGGCCCAGCCCGCGGGCAAGGGGCCACGTCCAGGCGACGGCCAGCAGGGTGTACGCGGCAGCCACCCACCACGCGCCCGCTCTCCACGGCTGGCTGTCCTCGTCGTGCTGCCGTTGCGTCGACGCCACCCGGGCGAGCGGGTCAGAGGACCCGCTCGGGGAGCCGGCGTCAGCCACGTCCTGCCAGGAAGTCGCTCGTGTACGCGGCGATGCGGTCGTAGATCCCGTGCAGGTCGGCCGGTGGCGCGAGGAACACGACGCGGAAGGCGCCCATCGCCGGATCGGTGCCGAAGCCCGAGCCGAACACGGTGAGCACGCCGGTCGCCCGCAACAGGCCGAGCACGTAGTCGACGTCGGTCTTGCCGGGCGGCAGCGCCACCTGCGGCATGGCGTAGAACGCGCCGGTGGGCCGCACGCAGGTGATGCCGTCGATGGCGTTCAGGCGATCGGTGGTGATGTCGGCGCGCTCGCGCAGTTGCGCGCGCAGCGTGTCCTGGAAGCTGCGGTCGCCGCGCAGCGCGGCGGTGATCCCGTACTGCATCGGCCCGGGACTGCACAGCCGCCCGTCGGCGAGCTTGCGGAGGCCGGCGAGCAGCCCGTCGAGGCGCGGCGTGCGACCGACGGCCATCCAGCCGGCGCGCCAGCCGGGCGCCAGGTAGGCCTTCGAGAGCGACGAGTACGAGATGATCGCCGCGTCCGGATCGATCAGGCCGAGCGGCGTGACCGGGCCGTCGTAGGCCAGGTCGGCGTAGACCTCGTCGGCGATGAGCAGCAGGCCGTGCTTCTCGGCGAACTCGACCAGCGCGCGCCGCACGTCGGGTGGATAGACCGCGCCGGTCGGGTTGTTGGGATCGATGACCACCAGCGCCCGCGTCCGTGGGGTGACCAGGGTGGCGAGGTGGTCGAGGTCGGGCAGCCACCCGCGCGCGGGGTCGGTGCGGTAGTAGGACTCGACGGCCCCCAGCTTGGCGATCACCGCCGTGTAGAGCGGGTAGGTCGGCGTCGGCACCAGCACCTCGTCGCCGGCGTTCAGGAGCGCGGTCAGGGTCAGCTCGATGCCCTCGGAGGTGCCCGAGGTGAGCAACACCCGATCGGGGTCGACGGGCAGGCCGCGCTCGCGGAAGTCGTCGGCCACCGCCTCGCGCGCGTGAAGGATCCCCGGGGACGGCGTGTAGCCGTTGTGCCCGTCGCGCATCGCCTGGGCGACCGCCTCGACCAGGTGGGGCGGGGTGACGAACCCGAAGGGAATCGGGTCGCCGATATTGAGGTAGGCGACCTTCCGGCCGGCAGCCTCCACCTTCTTTGCCTCGACCACGATGTTCCGGATCGCGTAGCTGAAGCCGTTGACACGGTCGGCCACGGGCAAGGGAGTGCTGGTCAGCGCCATGGCCGGATTGTAGCCCTACAGGTTGGTCCTCGGCTCTCCGACAGAGCTTCCAACAGCGGTGGCGCGGGTTTCGGTTTCCACCAGAGGGAGGGCGGGGTGCCCCGGACGCCCTGGGTACGTCAACGGCACGCACGGCGGGGCCGCCTACCCCTGTGGAGCGTAGGAATTACACACCGCTGGTTCGTTCTTACACGAACTCGCTCGGCATTGGTGTCGAACTGCCCTCGAAATGGGGCGGATCGACGACGTCCGGGCTGGCAAGCATCTTGATGAAGGAGAGGTCGTCATGCGGAGCCTGTGGCAGGCGATGGTCGGGGGACTCGGGGGAGCGGCACTGCTGCTCACGACGGTCCACGGCCAGCAAGCGGCGCCGGGACAGGCCCCGGTGGCGACGTTCCGCAGCGGCGTGAGCCTGGTGTCGGTCAACGCGGTCGTCAAGGATCGCCGCGGTCGCCCGGTGCGCAACCTCACCCGCGACGATTTCACGGTCTTCGAGAACGGCGCGGCCCGCCCGATCGTCGACTTCGGGTTCTCCGACGAGGGGCCGGTGTCGTTCGGCGTGCTGGTGGACCAGAGCGGCAGCATGACGCTGTCGAACAACCTCGACGCGGCGCGCGAGGTGATCCGGCACCTGCTGGCGTGGTTCGACGCGGGCAAGGACGAAGTGGCGCTGTTTGCCTTCGACCAGCGCCTGCGGGAGGTGCAGCCCTTCACCTCCGATGCCAGCGCCGTGACCGACGCGCTCCCGAAGCTCTCGGCCTACGGCACCACGGCCCTGTACGACGCGATTGCCAGCACCGCGGAGCGCCTGGAGAAGCGGCCGACGCCGCGCCGGGCGCTGGTGGTGGTCACCGACGGCCTCGACACCGTCAGCACCAAGACGGTGCAGGACGTGTCGGGCATCGCCAGCGCCATCGACGTGCCCGTGTACGTCGTGGTGGTGATGTCGCCGTCGAATCATCCGGATCGTGGCGGATCGCCGCTGCGAGCGGACGGCGAGCCGATCACGACGCGGCTCGCCAACCTCGCCTACTGGACCGGCGGGGACATGTTGATCGCATCGACCCCCGCGGAGACGAGCCAGATCGCTCGTCGGCTCGTGGTCGACCTCCGGCACCAGTACCAACTGGCGTTCGAGTCGTCCGCGAAGGCGGGGTGGCACCAGGTGGCCGTGCGCACCCGCAATCCCGACCTGCAGGTCCGGGCGCGCTCCGGGTACATCGCGCAGCCGTCATCGGACGGCAACTGAAAGTACGTATTTACATAATCTGGAGGAGAACGACCATGTTGCAGCGAGCCTTCATTGCCCTCACCGTGAGCGCCCTGGCCATCACCGGCACGACGGCGTGCGCCACCAAGAAGTTCGTCAACACCCGCGTGGGCGAGGTCGACGGCAAGGTCTCCACCCTGTCGGGCGACCTGGAGAAGACGCAGCAGCGGGTCAACGACGTCGACGCCAAGGCCGGCGCCGCCGGTGACGCGGCCCGCGCCGCCGACGCCCGCGCCGCCGCCGCAGGCGAGGCAGCCGGCGCGGCCCGCTCGGCCGCCGAGGCCGCCGGGTCGCGCGCCGAGGCCCTCGACAAGGCCGGGCGCCGCCTGGTGTACGAGGTCGTGCTGAACGAGGCCAAGGGTGGCTTCAAGTTCGGCAAGACGGACCTTCCCGACGACGCCAAGGCGGCGCTGGACAAGGTGATCACCGACCTGCAGGCGGATCCGAAGGGCGTGTTCTTCGAGATCGAGGGCCACACCGACAACGTCGGCTCGCCCCGCTACAACGAGCAGCTCGGCATGAAGCGCGCCGAGGCGGTCAAGCGCTACCTGTACGAGACGCACCAGGTGCCGCTGCACAAGATCAACGTGATCTCGTACGGCGAGGAGAAGCCGGTCTCCGACAACAAGACCAAGGAAGGCCGCGCCGAGAACCGCCGCATCGTCGTCCGCATGTTGTCGTAGGCGACACGAAGGTAGGGCGGGGTGTCCCCACCCCGCCGTGAGCACCAACGGCGCGGTCGGAGACCGCGCCCTACCCTCCTCCCGGCTGTTAAGCACGTAAAATCTCGCCCGTCCGTCGCCGCCGCAGCGCCTGCGGGTGCTAGATTTCCCTCATGCGCTCCGGATTGCGATCGTGGGGGCCGCTCGCGCTCGCGGGCGTGCTGGCGGCCCTGCTGCTGGCACTGGCCTCGCTGCAATGGCGATGGCTCGGGCAGATCAGCACCGACGAGCGCGAGCGCATGCGCACCAGCCTGCGCACGCAGGTGGCGCAGTTCACGCAGGAGTTCGATCGCGAGCTCACGCGGGCCTACTTCTGGCTGCAGGCGGACCGGTCGCCGGCCCCCACCCCGGCCGCCATCGACTCGGTCGGCCACTTCCAGCGCTGGTTCGGCACCGCGCCCCACCCCGGACTGGTCCGCGAGATCTTCGTCGTGTCGCTGCCCCACCAGGGGGAGTCGGCCGGACGCCTCGCGGTGTCGCGCTACGACCGCAACCGCGAGGGCCTGATCGCCCTCTCCGGCATTCCCGCCGACGTCGCGCCAATCGTCGAGCGGCTGCGCAAGCAACCCGAGACGACGCCCGAGCGAGGCGGCGGCCCGTTCCCGGCGCCGGTCGCGGCCGAAGGACCGGCGCTGGTGATTCCACGCCCGCCGGTGCCGGTCGTCAACGCAGGCGGCACGATCGTGTTCTCGCGCGAGGAGCGCCCGTGGGACTACACGGTGGTGCTGCTCGACACCGAGTACATGCGCAAGACGTTCATCCCCGAGCTGCTGACGCGCCACTTCGGCGAGGCGCGGGCCTCGGCCTATCGGGTGTCGATCGTCGACCGCGCCAGCAACGGCGAGGTGTTCTGCTCGGACCCGGTGGCGGCGCGTTGCCGCATCGCGACGCCCGATGTCTCCGAGGGGCTGTTCGACGTGCGCATGCGCGAGTTCAACCGCTTCGTGGTCGTCGACGACCGCCGGGCACAACAGGCGCGCGGCGGACAGTCCGGCGCGGCGGCGGCGCAGGCGACGGCGCCGGCCCGGCCGCCCGTCGCCCCCGGCACGCCCGACGGGCCGCGCGTTGCCGTCAGCGTGATGCGAACCGACGGGCCATCGTCGCGCGTCGAGCGCCAGCCGCTCTGGCGCGCCGACTTCGCCCACCAGGCCGGGTCACTCGAGGCCGTCGTGGCCTCGACCCGACGCCGCAACCTGTTCGTGAGCTCGAGCGTGCTGGCGCTCCTCGGCGCCAGCATCGGCATGCTGCTCATCTCGAGCGCGCGGGCGCGCAAGCTGGCGGCGCAACAGATGGAGTTCGTGGCCGGCGTGTCGCACGAGCTGCGCACGCCGCTGGCGGTGATTCGATCGGCGGCCGAGAACCTCGCCGACGGCGTGGTCGGTGACAAGGAGCAGGTGCAGCGGTACGGCCAGCTGATCGCCAGCGAAGGGCGACGCCTCACCGAGATGGTGGAGCAGGTGATGGAGTTCGCGGGCTTCGACGCCGGACGGACCCTCGACGTGCAACCGGTGGCGGCGATCGAGGTGGCGCAGGCGGCCATCGAGGCCTCGGGACCGCTGCTCAGCGAAACCGACACGCACGTCGACATCGAGGCGCCCGACACGCCGCTGCTCGTGCGCGCCAATCAGGCGTCGCTGGCCCGCTCGGTGCAGAACCTGATCTCCAACGCGGTGAAGTACGGCGGCACCGACCGGTGGGTCGGCGTAAGAGTGTCGCCTGCCGACGGCCGCATGGTGGCCATCGCGGTCTCCGATCACGGCAGCGGGATCCCCGAGGCCGATCTGGCGAAGATCTTCGAGCCGTTCTACCGCGGACAGCGCGCCCTCGACGGGCACGTGCACGGCAGTGGGCTCGGCCTCAGCCTCGTGGACCGCATCGTCAGGCAGCACGGAGGCCGGGTGCAGGTACAGAGCAGCGCGAAGGGCACCACGTTCACGCTGCTGATTCCTGGCGCGCCCGAGGCCACCGCCCCGGCGGTCGTGGAAGGCGCCATGGCCCCGATCGATGCACGGCTGGCCGGGCGCGGCCAGGCCTCGTGAGCGAGACGTCGCGGATCCTGCTCGTCGAGGACGAGCCCGGCCTCCAGCTGACGCTGTCGGATCGCCTGCGCCGTGAGGGCTACCTCGTCGATTCGGCCGGGGATGGGCAGACCGGCTTCGACAAGGCCGCCACCGGCACGTTCGACCTGGTGCTGCTCGACGTGATGCTCCCGCGCAAGAACGGCTTCGACGTCCTGCGCGACCTCCGGCAGCGCGGGATCGAGACCCCGGTGATCATGCTCACAGCCCGCGGCCAGGTGGTGGACACCGTGGTGGGACTCAAGCTCGGCGCCGACGACTACCTGGCCAAGCCCTTCGAGATGATGGAGCTGCTCGCGCGCATCGAGGCGCGCCTGCGGCGCCGCGCGCTGCCGGTGGTCACCCCCGCGGCCCACGAGGGCTACCAGTTCGGCGAGATCCGGGTGGACTACCGCAGCGCCGAGGTGTTCCGCGGCGACGGGACGGTGGAACTGTCGGCGCGCGAGTACCAGTTGCTGCGGTATCTGATCGAGCACCGCAACGAGGTGATCTCGCGCGACCAGCTGCTCAACGAGGTGTGGGGCTACAACGCGATGCCCTCGACCCGGACGGTCGACGTCCACGTCGCGTGGCTGCGTCAGAAGATCGAGCCCAACCCGCGGCACCCGCAGTTCCTGCTGACGGTGCACGGGCTGGGCTACCGGTTCGTGGGGTAGAGCCTCCCACACACAGGGTGGGGCGGCGTGTCCCACGCCGCCGGTAGCCGTGACGTGGACGAACGGCGCGATGAGGACATCGCGCCCTCCCCGACTCTACCGCCGCGGCGGCTGCGTGCAGAGCGCCACGCCGTTGAACGTGTTGGCCAGCGCGCTCTCGGGACACAACTGCCCCCTGATCTCTCCGCCGGGGTTGGCCTGCGTGTGCACGTTGACGTAGGCCGCGCCGCTCGCGATCGCGAACGCCGCTTCCTCGAAGAACCGCACGCCGGCCTCTGGCCGCGCGACGAGCTCGCTCGCCCGCGCGCTTCCCTTCAACTGGAACGCCCCCGACTGGCCGACTGCCGCCACCGGGAAGTTGATGACGATCGGACCGTTCACGCCCGCCGTGCCCACGTGGATGTGCGAGCCGACGATGCCCGAGGGCAGGTTGAAGATGTTGACCTCGTAGTCGATGGTACCGGCGCCGCGGTCGACGGTGACCACGGCCTCGCCATGTGCACCGGCGCTCACGGCCGGCACTTCATTGCTTCCTCCCAGCATGGCGCGGACGGTGACACGGTTGGGGTTCTGGGCGAACGCGGCCGACGCCGCGCACAGGACCGCAGCGCACACGGCTGCGGCAAGGCGAACTCGTCCCTGCATGACATCTCCTCTGGGTTGGGCAGGGGCAGGATACCCCGATTCTCGACGGCCTTCGTATTCTGGGCCGGGGGCTTGGGCCTTGGGCCTTGGGCCTTGGGCCTTGGGCCTTGGGCCTTGGGCCTTGGGCCTTCGGCCTTCGGCCCCGAGCCCTGAGCCCTGAGCCCTGAGCCCTGAGCCGTAAAGGTCCACAGGACGAGCGCCGAGCTAAGCCGTCGCCGGCAGGCCCTTCTCGAGAATCCGCTCCATCGTGTCGGCGAACGTGTCCACCTCCTCGAGCGTGGTGTAGACGTTGGGCGTGACGCGGATGCCCTCGAACTCGGCGTGCTTGATGGGCGTGACGATGATGCGGTGCTGCGCGTAGAGGTGGGCGGCCAGGCGCGCCGAGTCGAGGCCTGGCGTGCCGAGGTTGCCGATGGCGCCGCCCTGCGCGGGGTCGAAGCTCGTGTGGATCTTCGCCTTCGGGTGCTCCGCCAGGCGCGTCATCCAGCGATTGCGCAGGTACTGCAGCCGGGCGATCTTGCGGTCGCCGCCGATCGTGTGGTGGTAGACGCGGGCCTCGGCGATGGCGTTGTGGTTCGCGGCCGGGTGCGTGCCCACTTCCTCGAACTTGCGGATGTCGGCGGCCTTGCTCGCGGCGGCCGGCGTGAGCGGCCAGAGGGCCGGGATGCGCTCCTTCCGCACGTAGAGGAACCCGGTGCCGATGGGCGCGAGCAGCCACTTGTGCAGGCTGGTGCCGTAGTAGTCGCAGCCGAGCTCGCTGATCCGGAAGGGGAAGTGGCCGAAGGCGTGCGCGCCGTCGACGATCGTCTGGACGCCGCGGCGGCGGGCCACCCGGCAGATGTCGGCCACCGGGAAGATCTGCCCGGTGAGGTTGGTGATGTGGCAGAAGTGGAGGACCTTGGTCTTCGGGGTCAGCGCGCGCTCGAGCCGCTGGGTGAGGTCGGCCATCGACGGGGGCGGCACGGGGAACGACACCTTGGTCAGCACGATGCCGTCGCGGCGGACGCGCTGCTCCCAGGTGTCGAGCATGCGGCCGTAGTCCTGGGTGGTCGTGACGACCTCGTCGCCCGGGGCGAGGTCGATGCCGAGCTGGGCGATCTGCAGCGCCTCGCTGGCGTTGCGGGTGATGGCGAGTTCCTCGGGATCGCAGCCGGCATCCCTGGCCAGGCCCATCCGCACGCGCTCGAGGTTGGTTTCCTGCTCCTGCCACATGTTGAACACGGGCGCCTGGTTGGCGTGGTCGAGGTAGCGCTTGAACGCTTCATGGACCACGCGGGGGCTCGGGCAGACGCCGCCGTTGTTCAGGTTGATGACCGTCCGGTCGAGTGTGAAGCCGAGCTGGATCTCACGCCAGAAATCTTCATCGGCGGCCAGATCGGCCGGCGTCCGCCCCCGAGCCTGGTCGGCGGCGTGCGCCATATGACTCAGGCCATCGGCGGTGAGGGCGGCAGCGACGACGGTGCCGGTGGTGCCAAGGCGGGCGAGAAACGCGCGGCGCGAGGTCATGAGGGTGACTCCTGCAGGGGTGCGCGGAGTCTAGCATGCCGCAGGAGTCTGCGTCGGCAGTGAACTTCTGTCTGCCTCGATGTTGACTACCAGACGTTGCAGGCTGTCGGGCTTGCGGCCTAAATGCAACAAAACAATGGATCAGGCCACTGGCGGCAGTGTGGCAACGAACCTGCTGTAGGTTAGGAGTACTCGCGTCGCCGCCTCGGGGGAGGCCTGGACGTGTCCGGACGGTCCGTCACGGCCAGGCGCGAGACGAGAGGACAAGGAATCCATGAAGAAGCTCCTGTTTGCTTTCACCGCGGTCGCTGCGTTCAGCGTCGCACCTGCCCACGCGGGCACCCTGTGCGTTCCGGGTCCGAACACCTCCGGTCTCTCAGTTTCCGACGTCACGCTCAACAGCATCAGCGCCAGCAACTGCTATGGCGTGGTGGCGGGCAACAACAGCAACCAGAACCTCAACACCGTCGACGGCGGCGTGCTGAAGTTCGGTGAGCCCGAGAACTGGGGCGCTGAAATCAAGGACGATCCTCCAGGAGCGCCGGGCGGCACGGGCTCGTTCTACGGCCTGAACTGGACGGTCACCTCGAGCGGGCCGACCAACTCGGGCACGTGGTCGCTCACGTTCTCGGACACCAACCCGTCGAAGCTGCCGTTCGCGGCCGACTTCCTCGTGGTGCTCAAGGGCGCCAACGAGTTCGCGGCGTACTTCTTCAACAACTTCGCGTTCACCTCGACGTCCAACAGCGGCACGTTCGACATCAACTACCTGAACTCGAACAACAACCGCACCTCGCCCGACCTGTCGCACCTGTCGGTGTACTTCCGCAACCCGACGGTGAGCAATGGCGGCACCAACGGCGGCAACGGTGGTGACCCGGGCAATGGCGGCACCAACGGCGGCAACGGCGGCGGCGTGCCCGAGCCGGCCACCCTGGCGCTCGTCGGCCTCGGCCTGCTCGGCGCCGGCGTGAGCCGTCGACGCAAGCAGTAGCCCCCCGGGCGAACGGCCTCACGGCCGTCCCTGGCAGTTCCGGACGCCGGCTCCCCTCGTGGGGGTCGGCGTCTTCTGCTTTCCGGGAGGAGCGGTGGGCCCAAATCGTGCGCCTTGCCACGGCTGAGCGAGGCTCGGATGGCTGATGTGCACCGCCAAGGCAGAATTACTCTCCCCTGACGCAGACTTCCAGGACTCGAGAAGCGGCATTCGCCGCCGATCGTGTGGGAAACTGCTCACAAACCGACTGGCATCCGCCTTGCCTCTGTGAGAGGCACACGGCGTCGGCCCCCAGACGATGCCCCCCTCTCGTCCTCCGTGGATGCAGACACATCCTCCGGGGATCGGGGTGGTCACGATCATGCGCTCGCGTTCCGTTGTCGTCCTCACCTTCATTGCGCTCGTCTCCCTGCCGGTCGCGACGTACGGCCAGCCGGTCTCGTCCGCTCCCGCCACGTGCGTGGCCGACTGCGAGCCGCCCGCCGTGCCGGAACCGGCGACACTCGTCCTGCTCGGTCTCGGTCTGTTCGGGGCGGGCATCGCGACTCGGCGCCGCCGGTCCTGAACTGCTGACCTGACCTGGTCGAGCCGCACCGACGGTCGGCCACGACGTCACTCCGAGGCGAGGACCCCTCCGCTTTCTGGCGACCTGCGCATGCAGGGCAGCGCCCGGCGCTCGATCCCGTTCGAGTGACCGGGCGCTTTTCCATGCGGTCCAATCGACTCCCGGTGTTGCATGTCGGTAGGCCGACGACGAAGTCATCCCTTGGGCTGCAAACTCTCGGAGACAAAGTCACCAAGTCTGATCAATGGATGACTTTTGGATCTGCGATGACGACTTGAGCCGCCACCACCCAAAGTGAAGGTGGCGTGGAATGCAGGGGATTTCGACGATCCCTGGCCGGACGGAATCTGGCACGGGATTCGCTCTATGGATGGGCATCAAGTTCCGGCGTCGGGCTCCCCAGCCTCGATGCCACGCTCGCAGGGAGTTCGGTACATGAAGCTGTTCGCTGGTCTTTCCGTCGCCGTCGTGATGCTCGCCGCCGCCACCGTTACGCAGGCCGCCCCGATTACCACGAAGTGCCCGGACACGACGGCCTCGAGCTCGGTGCGCGTGTTCACGGTCACGCTCGAGGGCAACACCGCCACGTGCCTGCTGTTCGGCGAGGGCAACCTCACGGGCAACCCCTCGAACGGCGACGACTTCCTCTCGAGCAACACGGACTACTTCCTGGTCGACAAGAGCGACAACACCGAGGGGTCGGTGGATGGGGCGCTCGGCGGCGGCCCGTTCACGGGCGCACTGACGGGTTCCTTCACGATCGACCCGGCCGCCTGGGTGGGCAACGACAGCCTCGCGTTCGCCATCAAGAGCGGCGGCACGCAGCAGACCAACGACTGGGCCGTGTTCGGTCTGCCCTGGGGGACGCTGAGCGGCCAGTGGGCCATCCTCGGGCCGAGGAACAACATCTCGCACGCGCTGCTCTACGGCCGTGAGGGCAACGTCACCAACGGCGGCGGCAATGGCGGGACCAACGGCGGTGGCAACGGTGGGGATCCGGGCAACGGCGGCACCAACGGTGGCAATGGCGGCGGCAACGGTGGCAACGTCCCCGAGCCGGCCTCGATGAGCCTGCTCGGCCTCGGCCTGGCTGGCGCCGCAGTGCTCCGCCGCCGCAAGTAGCACTGACGAATCATCCGCCGGCTCCCCCCGAGGCCGGCCCACGGCTCCCCAGCCGTAAGGAAGCCCCGGTCGTAGCCCAGCTACGTGCCGGGGTTTTCTGTTGGCAACGCCGAACGACGTCGAACGTCGACGGCCGGGCGGGGACCGGAGAACGGCCGCCCTACCGGATCGCCTCGATCAGCGCGAGTTTCTCGTTGCTGCCCAGCAGGGCGAGCACGTCGCCCTCGCGCAACACCTCGTCGGCCTGGGGGGAGACCACGGTCTCCTCCTTGCCGCCCACCTGTCGCTTGATCGCCACCAGCGTCAGGCCGTGCCGCGCCCGCAGGTCGATGCTGCGCAGCGTGTGCCCGATGAACGACGCCGGCACGCCGACCTCCACGAGGGAGAACTCCCTGGACAAGGAGATGTAGTCGAGCGCATTGGGGATGACGAGGCTGCGCGCGGTGCGCTCGGCCATCTCGCGTTCCGGGAAGATCACCCGCGACACGCCGAGCTTCTCGAGGATCCTGCCATGCAGCGGCGAGGCGGCCTTGGCGATGATCGTCTGCACGCCGAGGTCCTTCACCTGCATCACGATGAGCAGGCTGGCCTCGATGTTCTCCCCGATCGAGATGATCGCGACGTCGGCCTCGCCGACCCCCGCCTGGCGCAGTGCCCGGATGTCGGTGGCGTCGATCTGCAGCGCGTTGGTGGTGAGTTCGCCCATCTCGCGGACGCGGTCCTCGTCGTCGTCGACACCGATGACCTCCTGCCCGAGTGCGATGAGCGTCGACGCCACGGCCGAACCGAAGCGACCGAGGCCAATCACGGCGTAGAGACGTTTGGACATTCGGAATTGCAGAATTGCAGAATTGGAGAATTTCAGGAACTCGAGGAATTTCAGGAACTCAGGAACTTCAGCCCTCCTACCCTGATGGTGCACTTCTGCAATCCTGCGATTGCTTCGCTGCGCTGCCGTCGTCCCAATTTTGGTGAAATTCTGAACTCTCGAATTCTGCAATTCTGAAATCACCCAATGAGCACCTTGCCCTCCGGGTGGCGGACGCGTGACCGCTCGCTGCGCTGCGCGACGGCCATCAGGAGTGTCAGCGGCCCGAGTCGCCCGGCAAACATCATCGCCGCGATCAGCAGTTGTCCGGACCGCGAGAAGTGGCCGCTCAGGCTCAAGGGGCTGGCCCCCTCGCCGGTCGACATGCCGACGGTGCCGAAGGCCGACACGACCTCGAACAGCGTCGGGAGCAACTGGCGCCCTTCACGGGCGAGCAGCACCGCGGTGAGGGCGTTGACCGCCAGGAAGGCCATCAGGCAGACGAGGAACGCGCGCATGATCTGGTCGGGCGGGATCCGGCGCCGGAACACGAGCGCATCGCGCTCGCCGCGCGCCGTCGCCCAGAGCGCCGACAGCAACACGCCGACCGTGCTCACCTTGACGCCCCCCGCGGTGCTGCCCGGCGCGCCGCCGACGAACATCAGGATGATCATCACGAACAGCGCGCTCGGCTGGCACGCCCCGATCGCGATCGAGTTGAAGCCCGCCGTCCGCGTGACCGCCGACTGGAACCAGGCGGCCATCCAGGCCTGCCCGGCCGGCAGCGCGCCCAGGGTGAGCGGGTTGTCGCGTTCGGCGGCGTAGATCGCAATCGTCCCACCGACCAGCAGGATCGCGGTCATCGCCACGACCAGTTGCGAGTGCACCGACAGGCGCAGGTTGCGCCGCCTGATCGCTCCCAACTCGAGGATCGTGAAGAAGCCGAGGCCGCCGGCGATCACCAGCAACGACACGGTCAGCAACACCAGCGGTTGGGTGGTGGCGCCCACGAGGTTGTCGGAGAACAACGAGAAGCCGGCGTTGTTGAACGCCGACACGGCGTGGAACAGCCCCAGCCACGCGCCGCGCGCCAGCCCGTGCGAGGCCGACCACCAGGCGCCGAGAATCACGGCGCCGAGTCCCTCGAGCACCAGGGTGACACGGAACACCGACAGGGCGAACCGCACCACCTCACCGGACGAGAACGCGTTCAGGCCCTCGCTGAGGGTCTGTCGCTCCTGCAGCGTGATGCGCCGGCCGAGCGCCACGCCGACCAGCGTCGAGAAGGTCATGTACCCCAGCCCGCCGGCCTGGATCAGCAGCAGCACGACCACGTGACCGAATGTCGACATGTCCACCGGGGTGTCGAGCACGATGAGGCCCGTCACGCACACCGCCGAGGTGGCCGTGAACAGCGCCGACACCAGCGGCAACCGCGCGCCGGTGGCCGACGCCCATGGCAACGAGAGCAGGCAGGTGCCGGCGATCACGAGACCGGCAAAGCTGAGGACCAGCAGTTGCGGCGGCGTGAGCGCCCGCCGCCGCGGTGGCCCGACAGCAGGAACAGGCACGGGAAAGGATCTTACGCTCGGCGTGCCGAGGCCCTCGTCCCCGCCACCCTTGTCCCCCGTCCCTCGTCACCCTTGTCCCTCGTCCCTCGCCGCCCTTGTCTCTTGTCCCTCGTCGCCCTTGTCCCTCGTCGCTGTTCCCCTGTCCCTTGACCATGTCGTCGCGTGATAGGCTGTCGGCCGACGGCAGTCCCTGCTTTCCCTGACAGCGAGGTCCTCGTGTCCGAACACACGCGTTCACGCCCGGCCGGCGAGGAAATTTCCTCCTCCGCCACTGCGGAGGCGTCGGCGTCCGGTCCCAATTTCTCCCGCCGCACGTTCCTGAAGTCGGTGGGGGTCACGCCCGTGGTTGCCGCGGCGATTGCCCCGGAGGCGGCCGAAGCCCAGGGCGCGGCGATCGTCGGCCCCGACGCGGCGCCGCTGACGCTCACCATCAACGGCCAGAAGAAGACGGTCACCGTCGAACCGCGCACCACGCTGCTCGACGCCATGCGCCAGCAGCTCGATCTCACGGGCGCCAAGCGGGTGTGCGATCGCGGCTCGTGTGGCGCCTGCACGGTGATGATCGACAAGCGCACCGCCTATGCGTGCTCGGTGCTCGCCGTCGACGTCGAGGGCGCCGACATCCGCACCATCGAGGGGCTCACGCAGGGCACCGTGCTCCACCCGGTGCAGCAGGCGATCTTCGAGAAGGACGGCACCATGTGCGGCTTCTGCACGCCGGGCTTCGTGATGTCCACCGTCGCCCTGCTCGAGAAGACCCCGAACCCGACCGCCGCACAGGCGAAGAAGGCGCTCGACGGCAACATCTGCCGGTGCGGCACCTACGTCCGCCTGCTCGAGGCCGCGCTGTCGGTGAAGGGAGGCGCCCGTGGCTGACGAACCGAACGTCCCGATGGAGGAGATGGGCGGTCAGGTCGCCGAGGTCAACCTGCCGGCCAGCGCCAACCCGAACTCGCCCTACGCGTGGCCGAAGGAGCGGCGACTCCTGAGCACCCGCGTCAATCGCATCGACGGGCCGCTCAAGGTCTCCGGACGCGCGAAGTATTCCTACGACGTCAGGCGCCCCGGCCTGCTCTACGGCCGGATCCTGCGCTCGCCACACCCGCACGCCCGCATCGTGTCGATCGACCTGGCGCCGGCGCTCAAGATGCCCGGCGTGAAGGCCGCCATCAACATCGCCAAGCCGGGCGGCAAGGTCATGTACGTGGGTGACGAGGTCGCCGCGGTCGCCGCGGTCACCGAGGATCAGGCCCGCGACGCGGCGCGCGCGATCAAGGTCGAGTACGAGGTGCTGCCCTTCCTTGCGTCGGTGGAGCAGGCGATGCGCCCCGAGGCGCCCGTCGTGTTCGAGGGCGGCAACGTCAAGGCGTCGCAGACCGAGGAGGAAGGCAACCTGCAGGCCGGCTTCGCGGCCGCCGCGCACGTCGTCGAGCAGACCTACGCCACGCAGGTGCAGACGCATGTCTCGCTCGAGACGCACGGCTGCGTGTGCGAGTGGGAGGGCGACAAGCTGACCGCCTGGGTGAGCACGCAGGCGGTGCACGGCACGCGCGAGGGCTTTGCCACCAGCCTCGGCATCCCGCAGGCCAACGTGCGCGTGATCACCGAGCACATGGGCGGCGGCTTCGGCAGCAAGTTCGGCCCCGACGTCCAGGGAATCGCCTGTGCGCGCCTGGCCAAGGAGGCCAAGGCGCCGGTGCAGCTGATGCTGGACCGTCGCGAGGAGCACCTCGCGGCCGGCAACCGCCCCTCGGCCGTCGCGAAGATCAAGGCCGGGGTGTCGGCCGACGGCATGCTGACGGCCTTCGACGCGGAGAGCTGGGGCACCGGCGGCGCCGGCGCCTCGTCGGGCTTCCCGCTGCCCTACATCTACACGTTCCCGAACCGGCGGCGCGTCCACAAGGACGTCTACATCAACGCCGGCCAGCAGCGCGCGATGCGCGCGCCTGGCCACCCGCAGGGCTGCTTCATCACCGAGATGCTGATGGACGAGCTCGCGGACCGCGTGAAGATGGATCCGATCGAGTTCCGCATCCGCAACCTGCCGCCGCAGGCGCCCAACGCGATGTGGCGCGAGTACTTCAAGGTCGGCGCCGCGAAGTTCGGGTGGGACAAGCGCCATCCGACCGGTGATCCGACGCCTGGCCCGATCAAGCGCGGCATGGGCTGCGCGGCCAACCGGTGGGGCGGCGGCGGGCGCGGCACGCAGGCGCAGTGCGAGATCCTGCCCGACGGCGGCGTCGTCGTGCGCTGCGGCACGCAGGATCTCGGCGTCGGCACGCGCACGCTGATCGCGGTGATCGCAGCCGAGACGCTCGGCCTGCAGGTCAAGGACATCAAGGTCGAGATCGGCGACAGCAACTACCCGTTCAGCGGCGGCAGCGGCGGTTCGACGACGGCGCCGGCGGTGTCGCCGGCGATCCGGGTGACGGTGACCAAGGCGCTGCAGGAGCTCGGCACGCGCGTGCTCGGCGTGCCGGCCGATCAGGTGGCGGCCAGCGGCGGGCGGGTGCACGTCAAGGGCAACCCGTCGAAGGGCCTGGCGTGGGCCGAGGCGTGCAGGAAGCTGCAGACGACGCCGGTGTCGGTCAACGCGGGCTGGGAGCCGGGGCTGTCGGCCAGCGGCTCGAGCGGCGTGCAGTTCGCCGAGGTGTCGGTGGACATCGAGACGGGCGTCACGAAGGTCGAGCGCATCCTGTGCGTGCAGGACTGCGGGCTCATCGTCAACCAGCTCACCGCCGAGAGCCAGTGCATCGGCGGCATGATCATGGGCGTCGGCTACGCGCTGTACGAGGACCGCATCCTGGACCGGAACACCGCGATGCAGGTCAACCCGAACATGGAGTGGTACCTCGTGCCTGGCATGAGCGACATCCCGAAGATCGACATCATGCTGATGAACCAGCCGGAACGCGGCGTGATCGGCATCGGCGAGCCGCCGACGATCTCGACCGCCGCCGCCATCTCCAACGCCGTGGCCAACGCCATCGGCGTGCGCGTGCGGAGCATCCCGCTCACGCCGCAGAAGGTGCTCACCGCCCTCGAGGGCGAGCGCGCAGGAGGCACGCTGTGAAGCCGTTCGCTTACGTGAAGGCCGCAGACGAGAAGCAGGCGCTGGCGGCGCTCGGGCGCGAGCGCGGCAAGGTGCTGCCGCTGGCCGGCGGCATGGACCTGGTGTCGCTGCTGAAGGACCGCATCGCCACGCCCGACCGGGTGGTGAACGTGAAGGGCCTGGACGGCACCATCACGGCCACGCCGGACGGCGGCCTGCGCATCGGCGCGGCGGTGCGCCTGGTGGACCTGATCGCCCACGCCACGGTGTCGTCGCAGTACGCGGCGCTGGCCGAGGCCGCCAGCGAGACGGGCACGCCGCAGATCCGCAACCTCGGGACGGTGGGCGGCAACCTGATGCAGCGCCCGCGCTGCTGGTACTTCCGCAACGAGGAGTTCCCGTGCCTGAAGAAGGGCGGCGCGCGGTGCTACTCGGTGGACGGCGAGAACCAGTTCCACGCCATCCTCGGCGGCGGGCCGTGCCACATCGTGCACCCGTCGAGCCTCGCGGTGCCGCTGGTCGCCTTCGGCGCCAAGCTCCGCGTCGTCGGGCCGCGCGGCGAGAAGGAAGTGCTCGCCGAGGAGTTCTACGAGCTGCCCGAGCGCAACCTGTACGGCGAGACGGCGCTGCGGCCCGATGAACTGCTCACGCACGTCATCCTGCCGCCCGCGAAGGCGATGAAGAGCGCGACCTACGAGGTGCGCTTCAGGAGCTCGCACGACTGGCCGATCGCGTTTGCCAGCGTGGCGCTCGCCCTCGCCAACGGCACCGTGTCGGACGCGCGTGTCGTGCTCGGCGCAGTGGCGCCGATTCCCTGGCGCTCGCCGGAGGCCGAGGCAGCGCTGAAGGGACAGCCCGCCAACGAGGCGACGGCGATCAAGGCCGCCGAGGCGGCCCTGGCCGGCGCGACGCCCATGACCCAGAACGCATACAAGGTGCAGGTCGCCAGGACTGCCGTGAAGCGGGCGATCCTGCACGCGGCCGGCGTGTCGGCCTGAGAGGTGCACCGTGGCTGATCATCCCGCTCCCGCATCCCGACTCGTGACTCCCGAGGCGCATTGCGCGCACCTGCGCCACAAGGGCATGTACGTGCTCTCGACCCCCGATCCCGGCGAGCTCAAGCACGCCGGCAACTGGGACGCCACCGCCTACTGGTGCACGCAGACCCAGAAGGCCATGGGCCCCGACGGCAGTCCTGCCAATGCCGCCTGCTGCGTCAGCGGCAACGGCCGCGGCTGCTGCCACTGAGGGCAGGTAGGGCGCGGTGTCCCACCGCGCCGTCGGCTGCTGGTAGCCGATGCCCTTGGGCAACGGTCAGTAAACGCAAAAAGGCGCGCCCGAGGGCGCGCCTTTCATGTCTTCGCTGCGTGTCGCGGACCTAGCGACGCATGCGGCGACGAGCCACCACGCCCGCCAGGGCGAGGCCGAGCAAGGTCATCGACGCGGGCTCGGGCACGGCGATCTGGCCGCGAATCTCACCACCGCGGAACTGCGCCGTGTGGAAGTTGACGTAGGCACGACCCGCGAAGATGTTCGGGAGCTGCGCCGTGAGGTTCGTGTTGTTCCCCTCGAGCAGATCCCACTTGCCGGTAATCACCCCGCCGACCTTCCCGGCCGAAAAGGGGGACACCACGACGTCGTTCGGATTGTTGTCGTTGAACGGCGCCCCGAAGAAACCCCAGACGACGCCGTTGTTCAGCGGCGGCAGGTTGATGCCGGCGTGGATGTGCGCCGCCACCAGGTTGTCGTTGGTGTCGGCCGTCTGCGTGCCGGTGACGTCGATGTTGACGATTCTGGCCGACATGGTCAGGGACGTCATGGCGTCGTTCAGCACGAAGGTCGCGCGTCCGAAGGACGCCGGCCGCGGTCCACCGGTGCTGAGGGTCGGCACGACCGGCGGGTTCTCCTGGTCGTTGGTCAGGTTCGCGATCAGGAGCGTCGAGGCGTCGCTCGACGTGCCCATGACCAGCGTGCTGGCCGCCGCCAACACCAGTGCTCGCACCACTCGCATGGATCCTCCTCGCCGAACTGCATTTGAAACGTCACGCGTCATCGGGGTCGTCCTCGAACGGGCGGGCTTGGGCAGCCGCATCTGAACTGGGAACTGTTTTTGACGCCTCGAGCTGGTTGGAGGATTCGTAGGACAGACACCGGCCGGCGCGGACGCACCGGCGACGTGTAGCATCAGGGCATGGTCGGCGACGCAGGTCCGCGCGACGGGCGCCGCCCCGCCCATTCAATGATGAGGACGCGGCCGTGGCGGTGACGACCCGACAGCGCGCGTACGCCGCCTTTGCGGCAGTCTGCCTTTTCTGGGGTACGACCTATCTTGGAATCAAGGTCGCTCTCGAGACGGTGCCGCCATTCCTGCTCGGCGGCATGCGCTTCACGCTGGCCGGGTCGATCCTCGCCGTGGCGCTGCGGTTGCTGGGGCATTCCTGGCCGGATTGGCGCCGATGGCCGACCTTCCTCGCCATTGGCGTCGCGATGCTCGGCTTCGGCAACGGCGGCGTCGTGTGGGCCGAGCAGTTCATGGCCAGCGGGCTGGTCGCGGTGCTGGTCGCCTCCACCCCGTTCTGGATGGTCGGCATCGAGGCGCTCGCCGGCGGTGACCGACTCACCCGTCGGGTCGCCGGCGGGCTGCTGGTCGGATTTTCGGGCATCCTCCTGCTGGTCTGGCCGGACCTGGTGACCGCGCTGTCGACCACGAGCGGGCTCGCCTGGGTGGGTGGCCTGATCTCGACCCAGCTGGCCTGCATCGGCTGGTCGCTCGGCTCCACGCTGTCCAAGAAGCGGCTCCACGACCTCGACCCCCTGGTCGCCTCCGCCTTCCAGATGCTGGCTGGCGGGCTCGTGATGCTGGTGGTGGCAGCGGTGCTGGGCGAATACGGCCGGCTCTCGTGGACGCCGCGGACCGTGGCCGCCGTGGTCTACCTGTTCGTCGCCGGCAGCCTCATCGGGTTCGTCGCCTACACGTACGCGCTACGCCACCTGCCCATCTCGGTGGTCTCGCTGTACCCCTACGTCAACCCCATCGTCGCCGTGATCCTGGGCACGTGGCTGCTGCGGGAGCCGCTCGGCTGGCGGACGGTCGCTGCCATGACCGTCATCCTGGCCGGCAGCGCCATCGTGTCGGGCAGCCCGAAACGCGCCACGCACCTGGCCCATCCCGACGAGCCGGTCCCCGACGTCGACGAGGTTGAGCGCGACGAAACACGCGCGTAGAGTGGAAGGACAGGTGTACGGCTTACGGCTTATGGCTGACGTCACGAAGGCCCAAGGCCGATGGACGAAGGCCGATTGTGCGAACGCACAGCGACAGGGGCGTTCGCGAGAAGGCATTCCCATGTTCCGAGCAACGCTCACACTCACGACGATCCTCGCCGCCGCTCCCGCGTTGGCGGCCACCGAGGCCGCGGCGCCGGCCAGCGTGCCGACGGTGACCGGCACCTACGTCGAGGCGCGCACCGCCGAGGTGTTCGCCGGCGGCTGCATCATGAACAGCGAGGCCGAGACGATGGGCCGGCAGGCCGTGCTGGCCTGGCGCGTCGACCGTGGCGCCATCGGCGGGGTCACCCTCGACGGCCTCTCGGTGGTGGCCGCGCTCTCGGGGACGCACAACCTCGGCATGCGCGAGATGGGCGGCGAGTCGCCGACCCTGGTCAAGGCGCTGATGTACGTCGACGAGCGCGCCACCGACGCGCAGCGCGATGCGCTGGTCTCGATGGCACGCACCGCCATCGGCGACCTCGCGATCCGGGTGGTCGGCGTGCAGGCCGTGCCCATCGCTTTCGAGCGCACGCACCACGCCGCCGCCGTGCAGGCCGGCGAGGCTCGCCTCGACGTGGAGGCACACATCCACCACGATCCGTCGTGCGGCGCGATGCAGTGGTTCCACCCGCTCTCGCGCGGCGCGCAGGCCGAGGTGGGCCTGACGAAGAACCAGTCGTTCACCGGTCAGCAGCTCGGCACGCGTTGGCAGCAGCTCGACAAGCGCTCCGCCTTCGTCGGCACGTTCGCGTTCTGAGGGAATCGCCCCTCCGGATGGACCTGACCGACCGCGTCGTCCTGGTCACCGGCGGCACCCGCATGGGCGCGTCGCTCGGCGCCGCCCTCGGCGCCCGCGGCGCCCGCGTGGCGTTCTCCTGCGCCCGTTCGACGGACGCGATCGCGCACGCCGTCGACAGGACCATCGCCGCGGGCGGCCAGGCCGTCGCCATCGGCGCCGACCTGCGCGACCCCGCGGCCTGCGAGCAACTGGTGACCGAGGCGATCGCCTGGGGCGGTCGCCTCGACGTGCTGGTCGCCCTTGCGTCCACGTACGAGCGCGTGCCGATTGCCGAGGTGACCGACGACGCGTGGCGCGCGCACCTCGCCGTCGACCTCGACGCCACGTTCCATTGCGCGCGCGCGGCCGCGCTGCACATGCGGAGGCGCGGCGGCGGCGGGCACCTGCTGTTCTGCAGTGATTGGGTGGCGGCCAGCGGTCGTCCCCGCTACACCGGCTACGTCCCCTACTACGTCGCGAAAGCCGGCGTCGTCGCGCTCACCGAGGCGTTGGCGCTCGAGCTCGCCGGCGACGCCATCCAGGTCAACGCGATCGCTCCCGGCCCCATCCTGCCGGCCGTGGGCAGCAGCCCGGAGATGCAGGCGTCGGTGATCCGCGCTACGCCACTCGGGCACTGGGGTGGACCGGCGGCCCTCACCCACGCCGTGATGGGCCTGCTCGATCAGGACTGGGTGACCGGGCAGACCCTCCGCGTCGACGGCGGACGGCATCTCCACTAGGAATTGCAGAAGTTCAGCATTTCGGAATTGCAGCGATCAGGGCCAGCACGTTGAAGCGCCGACCCTGCCGGTGCAATTCCTGCAATTTCTGAAATTCCTGAAATTCAGGATTGCCCGCTACGCGCTCGGCAGCGCGTCGATGAACTCGGCCATCTTCTTGCGCGTCGCCTCATCGGGCAGCGTGCCGCGGCCGCCGGCGAGGTTGTCGGCCATGTTGGCCGCCTTGCTCGTGGCGGGGGTGACGCACGTGACGGCGGGGTGCGCGATCACGTACTTCAGGAAGAACTGCGCCCACGTCTTCGCGCCGAACTGCGCCGCGAAGTCGGGCACCGCGCGCTGGCCGACGCGCGTGAACAGGCGCGTGCGGCCGAACGGCACGTACACCAGCACGCCGATCTTGCGCTCCTGTGCCAGCGGCAGGATCGACTGCTCGACGTCGCGGTTGTCGATGGCGTAGTCGACGCCGATGAAGTCGAGCGGCTCGTTGCGCATCACCGTCTGCAGCTCGGCGTACTGCGACTTGTTGGTGCTCGTCACGCCGATGTAGCGCACCTTGCCGGCCTTCTTCATCTCCTTCAGGATGCCCAGCTGCGTCGGCACGTCGCCGAGGTTGTGCACCTGGATCAGGTCGATCTTCGGCTTCTTCAGCTTGCCGAACGACGCCTCGATCTGCGCCTTCGCGGCGGCCGGATCCGCCGTGCCGCTGCCTCGTCCCGCGACGTTGACCTTGGTGGCCCAGAACACCTTCTCGGTGATGCCGAGTTCCGCGGCAATCCGCCCGGCCACCTCTTCCGAAGCGCCGTAGCTCGGCGCGGTGTCGAACACCGTGCCGCCCTGATCGATGAGCGCTTTCAGGACATCGCGCAGCGCGGTCACGTCCTCGCTGCGGGCGACCTGCGAGAAGGTCGCCGAGCTGCCGAGCCCCACCACCGGCAGCTTCTCCCCCGATGAGGGGATGGCGCGGGTGATGAGCGGCTGCTGGGCGAGCAGTCGGATCGGATCGAAAGCCAGGGCGGCACCAGCCCCGGCGGTCAGGGTCAGCCAGTCACGGCGGGTCAGCATGCTTGGAGTCCTCCAGGCAGATCCGACGACGCCGCGGTGCCAAACGTTGCGCGCCGGATTGCGAGGTAGGGCGGCGTGTCCCACGTTCCACAGAGGTAGGGCGGGGTGTCCCACCCCGCCGTTGGTCTCGTTGGACGAACGGCGCGGTCGGCCACCTTCGCGCGGCGCGCTTCGGTGCCCAGGGAGACTCGCGCCCTACCTGGGTGGTGCAGGGCCCAGCGCGCCCTACCCGCATGGTGTCAGCGCTTGACGCCGTCGTACACCGTCGTCGAGGTCGACGTCGCGTCGATGGTGCCGTTTGCATCATCGTCGCGATCGGAGACCTCCAGAATCAGCTGTCCGCGCGTGTTGTACGAGTTGGCCACTGTCTGGCGAAACACCGGCACCCTGTCGATTTCAACCGTCACGTCGGTCGAGAGCAGGCGGCTATCGGCGTCGTACGTGTACCGGGTCAGCTGGCGCACCAGTGTGCCGCCGGTCTGGTCATCGGTCACTTCCTCGACCTTGTTGCCTGCCTGGTCGTAGCTGATGCGCCTGGTGGAGGCCGAATCGACGACACCATCGATGGCGCCGCCGGCCGCCGTCGCCTGGTCGATCTCGGTGCGGATCTGCACGAGTTCCCCTCCCGGGCCGTACAACTGGCTGGTGCTCACGCGAAGGCTCAAGGCGCCGTCGGCGTTGTCGTCGGACTCCAACAGGCTGGAGACGAGGCGACCTGCCTCGTCGTAGGTGTACGACTGCTGCTCCACGAGCTCGACGCTGCCGTTCGCACCGAGGTCCACCTGGACGCTCCGCTCCAGCACGGCGCCCGCGCCGTCGTACATCCACGCGATCGTCGTGCGATTGTCGGCGACGTTGTCCACCGGGCTGTCGCCTTCGCTGACCTCCGAGACGCGTCGGCCGGCGCTGTCGTAGGCCGAAGTCACCTTGAAGACCGACTCGATCGACCCATCAGCCCCCTGGTCCTGGCTGTTGACCGACACCAGCACGTTCCCCTGCCCGTCGTTGGCATACGTGGTGGAGGAGCGCAGGTCGAGCACGCCGTCGCCGTTGCCGTCGGCCTCGACCAGGTTGCGCACCAGGTAGCCGTTGCTGTCGTACGTCGAGGTCGTCGTCGTGACCCACGACGCGCCACCGCTCTCCTGCGAGGCGACCTCCTGCGTCAGGCGGCCCGCCTTGTCGTACTGATAGGTGATGACGCGCGTCGCGTCGATGACGCCATCGGCGTCGTTGTCGGCCTCGAGCGTATCGCGCACGAGCCGATTCTTCGTGTCGTAACCCTTGCTGAAGATGCCACGACGGTCGGTGGCACCGTCGTTGTTGGTGTCGTCTTCGGTCGTGGTGACTACCGTCCGCTTCGGAGCGGTGGGCTTGGCGGCGAGGACAGGGACGGCAGAACACGAGAGGAGCGCCACGCCGAGCAGGGCGGCGCCGGCAGTGGCGGCGTATTGACGATGCATTGAGGGGACCTCGGAAAGTGGGCCGTGGACGGTTGGGCTTACATGAGCCAGAACCGTGCCAGTGCCGACTGGCGGGAACGCGCATCACTTTCGTTGGCGTGGTCGCACTTGTGCCGACTTCAGACGACTAATGTCTGCCGCATTCCCCAGAGGTAGGGCGCGATGTCCCCATCGCGCCGTTGGTCTGATGAGACTAACGGCGGGGTGGGACACCCCGCCCTACCTGGGTGGTGAGGGCACATCGCGCCCTACCTCCATGCCCTACCGGTGCGCTTCGTCAAGGATCCGGTGCAGCACCGCGTCGGTGCCGGTCAAAGGGAGGTTGCTGATGTAGAAGTGCTTCACGCCCGCGGCCTTGAGGGTCCGGATGGTGCGTGCGCACACGGTCTCCGGCGAGGCGCCGGCCCCGAACTCCTCGACGAGCGCGTCCACCGGCACGGGCATGAACCCGGCCAGCATGTCGAGCGTGCGCCGCCGGGCGCTGCGGTAGTAGAAGACGCCGAACACGCCGGGCAGCGTGACGCCGCGCCGCGCCGCCTCCGACAGGAACGCCTCCACCGCGCCGGCCTGGTGGTGGGTGGCGACCTGGGTGAGGAAGTACTCGCCGGTGAAGTCGTCATCCTGCAGGTACGACACCTGCCGCGCCGGATCGCCGTGCGGGTTGGCCCAGCCGCCGAGCACCAGCGACGGCTGCCGATGACGGATCGCCGCCCGCAGTTCCCACGCGTGCTCGACGCAGCGCGGCGTGCCGATCGTCTTGTCGCCGCCGAGCACCACCAGCGACGGGAAGCCGTGCATCTGCGCCCGGTCGGCGTACGACAGGCAGTACTCCAGGGAGTGCTTGGAGGTGAGGAACGGCACCACGTGGTCGCGCGGCACGTCGTCGCCGAGGTTCAGCACGAGGTGGCGCAGGTTGTCCTCTTCCTGCGCGCCGACGGCGCTGTCGGTGAGGCACACGTGGTGCCCGTGGCGCACGAGGCGCCGCACGGCGTGGTAGGTGTCGATCCACGCGTCGATGCCCGCCGCGGCGCTGAGTTCGGCGCGCGGCGGACGGAGTTCGACGCTGTAGACGGAGTCGGGCCCGGCGAGGGCCTCTGCAAAGGCAGGCAAGCGGCGCTATTCGACCTTCTGGCGCTTCACGGTGTATCCGGCAGGCACGGCGAATACCGCGTCGTCGATCGGCTCGTCGGAGATGCTGGTGACGGTGGTGTTCATCTCGCCACCGCCCATCTTGGCGAACACGCCGGCCATCGGGCCATCGCCCGACAGCTTGATCACCTGCATGGACTCGAGCGGCACGCCCTTCTCCGCCATCGTCTTGTACAGGGTCATCATGCCCTTGGCGTTGCCCGGCTGCGCCCGGGCCGCCCGCGGATCGCCGAAGAAGAAGCCCTTCTCGGCGGCGTTGAGGTAGAAGGCCGCGTAGTCCTTCGCGCCGGGCGCCTCGGTGGACAGGAAGGCCGGCCCCGAGATGTTGACCGTCATGGTCATGCCCTGGGCCATCGAGGACTGCACCGACACGTCGAGGTCGTGGCCCACCGCCGGGTAACCGGCCACGGTCTTGGTCTGGCCGTTGGGCTTCATCGACACCTTGACGCCGTCGGCGGCCACTCCGGCGGCCTGGAGCGTCCTGGCCATCTCGGCCACGTTCCAGATCTCGGCTTCCTTCTTCTTGTGGTTGATGCTGATGAGCTCGCCGGCGTCCACGTCCATGATCGTGGAGAGCTCGTTGCCCCCCAACGCCTGGTCGGTCCGCATCCGGTTGCCCTTGATGTAGGTGACCGTCTGGCCCGAAGGCGTCCGGCCCATCATCTTGCCGGACATCGTCGCCACCATCTTCACGTCGGCCGATGCGGCCGACGCCCACGTCATCACGCCAAGTGCCACTGCTGCTGTACGAAGACGCATCTTGCTCACCTCTCCAGCCGGACGACGTGGGGAGTCGATCCGGTGCTCGGGCCCGTCGGTCCCGTGGCGCTGACCCTCGAAGTATAGAATACGGGGCTGTTTCCGCCCGGACTGCCATTTCCCATGAGCGCACTCACCTTTCTCGGGGCCGCCCAGACGGTCACCGGCTCCCGCCACCTGCTCCGCACCAGCGCGGGACATCGCGTGCTGGTGGACTGCGGCATGTTCCAGGGCCTCAAGGCCCTGCGCGAACGCAACTGGCAGGGCCTCGGCGTGGCGACCTCCGAGATCGACGCGGTGCTGCTGACGCACGCGCATCTCGATCACGTCGGCTGGCTGCCCCGCCTGGTCGCCTCCGGCTACCGCGGGCGCGTCTACTGCACCCCCGGCACGCGCGACCTCTGCACCCTCGTGCTGCCCGATGCCGGCCGCATCCAGGAAGAGGACGCGCGGCAGGCAAACAAGCACGGATACTCCCGGCACGCCCCCGCCAAGCCGCTGTTCACCGAAGACGACGCGCGCCGCGCCCTCACGCTGCTGCAGCCGGTGTCGTACGGCGTGCCGCTGCAGGTGGTGCCCGGCCTGACCGCGGAGTTCATCCGCGCTGGCCACCTGCTCGGGTCGTCGTTCATCCGCGTCACGCAGGACGATGCGCCGCAGACGATCCTCTTCGGTGGCGACCTGGGGCGCTACGGTCGTCCCGTGCTCCCCGACCCCGAGCCGGTCGAGTACGCCGACGTCCTGCTCGTCGAATCCACCTACGGCAACCGCACCCACGGCCCCGACGACGACGGCGCGTCGCTGGCCGAGGTGATCGTGAAGACGCACGAGCGGGGCGGACGGTTGGTGATCCCCTCGTTCGCCATCGGGCGCGTCGAGGAACTCCTGTACTGGCTCCAGCGTCTCGAGAAGGAAGCGCGCATCCCCTCGATGCCCACCTACGTGGACAGCCCGATGGCCGCCGAGGCGCTGCAGTTCTACAGCTCGAGGCCCGACGAACTCGATCCCGACATGCGGCCGGTGCACCGCGGACCGATGTTCGACACGCGCCGCCTCCACGTGATCAAGGACACCGAGGAGTCCAAGGCCCTCACCAACTCGTCGGGGCCGGCGCTGATCATCTCGTCGAGCGGCATGGCGACCGGCGGCCGGGTGCTGCACCACCTCAAGCGCCTGCTGCCCGATCCGAAGAACACCGTCCTGTTCGTCGGCTACCAGGCGGCCGGCACGCGCGGGCGCTTGCTGGTGGACGGCGCCCGGACCGTGAAGATCCACGGCGAGGTGATCCCCGTCGCGGCGCAGGTGGTGCGCAACGACCAGATGTCGGCGCACGCCGACCGCGACGAGATCCTGCGGTGGCTGCGCGGCTTCAAGCGCCCGCCCGCCCGCACCTTCCTCGTGCACGGCGAGCCCGAGGCGATGGGCGCGCTGGCCGCGTCGATCACGGAGACGCTCGGCTGGAACGTGCACCAGCCGCAGCACCGCGAACACGTCGAACTCGGGTAGGGCGCGGTGTCGCCCAGAGGTAGGCGCGGTCTCGCCTCAGAGGTAGGGCGCGATGTTGCCGCAGAGGTAGGGCGCGATGTCCCCATCGCGCCGTTGATTTGGTGGACGTTGATTGACGGATTAACGGCGGGGTGAGGACACCCCGCCCTACCTGGGGGGGACACCCCGCCCTGCCTGGGGGGGACACGCTGCCCCGCCTATGTGGACTGAATGACCGATCGTCCTTATCTCCTCGAGCGCGTCGGCCCCGCGGCCGTCGTCCAGTTGTACGCCGACGCGTTCCACACCCTCGCGCCCGAGGACAGGGTGCTAGCGTGGCACCTCTACGAGGCAGCGCTCGCCGGGCGCGACATCTACTACGACCAGCGGTACGAGCACGGCCTCGCGATGCGCGACGTGATCGAGGCGCTGTTTGCCGGACGCGCCCACCTCCCGGCCGACGTGGCGCAGGCGATCGAGCGCTACACGAAGCTGTTCTGGCTCAACTCCGGGCCGTACGACCACATCACCGCCCGAAAGTTCGTGCTGGGGCTGACGCGCGATCAGTTCGTCGAGGCGATCGGCGCAGTCGCGGCTGCCGGCATCGCGGTGCCGCTCGGCGGGCACGCCACCGCCGACGCATTCGTGGACGCCTACGCCCGCGACTTCCTCGACGAGGCCTGGCGGCCGATGGTCACCAGCAAGACGCCCGGGCCGGGCGAGGACATCCTGGCCAGCAGCGCCAACAACCTGTACGTGAACCTCACGTCGGCCGACGTCGACGCCTTCGAGGAGCAGTACGCGCTCAACTCGCGGCTCGTGAAGGATCCTGACGGCACCTTGCGCGAGGAGGTGTACCGGGTGGGGGGCCGCTACGGCGCGACGATCGCCCGCGTGGTGTCGCACCTCGAGGCGGCCCGCGACGTCGCGCCGCCGCCGACCGCCATCGCGCTCGACGCCCTGATCCGCTTCTACCGCACCGGCGAGGAGGAGGATCGGCGCGACTACGACATCGCCTGGGTGACCGACGCGCGCTCGCCCGTGGACACGATCAACGGCTTCATCGAGGTGTACCTCGACGCGCGCGGCCGCAAGGGCGCCTGGGAGGGCCTGGTCTTCCACGAGCACCCGGAGAAGACGCGGCACATCCGCCGCATCGCCGAGCATGCCGCGTGGTTCGAGGCGCACATGCCCTACGCGGAAGCCTACCGGCGCACCGACGTCGTCGGCGTGTCGGCGCGCGCCATCGACGTGCTGGTCGAGTGCGGCGACGCCGGGCCGATGACCGCGATCGGCATCAACCTGCCCAACGACGAGTCAATCCGCGAGGTCCACGGCAGCAAGTCCGTGTCGCTGGCCAACGTCGTCGAGGCCTACGAGCAGTCGCAGCCCGAGAGCCTGCGCGAGGAGTTCTGCTGGGACGAGGCCGAGCGCGACCGCGCCCGGCGCTTCCAGGCCTTCGCGGGCGAACTGGCCACCAGCCTCCACGAGGTGATCGGCCACGGCTCGGGCCGCATGGCGCCGCACGTCGGGCCGCCGCAGGCGGTGCTGCGCGAGCAGTACTCCACGCTCGAGGAGACGCGCTCCGACCTGGTGGCGCTGTGGTTCATCGCCGACCCGGTGATGGTGGAACTCGGCCTGATCGCCGCCGACGACCACGCCGAGGTCGTGCGCGCCGAGTACGAGGCCTACGCCCGCAACGCGCTGGTGCAGCTCCGGCGCGTCCGCCAGGGCACGCACCTCGAGGAAGACCACATGCGCAACCGCCAGGCGATCGTGCACTGGCTGATGGCGCACACCACGGCCATCGAACGACGGACGCGCGACGGCCGCACCTTCCACGTGGTCACCGACGTCGAGGCCTTCCGCGCCGGCGTCGGCCGCATGCTCGCCCTCGTGCAGCAGATCAAGTCCGAGGGGCAGTACGAGGAGGCCGTGGCGCTGTTCGAGGCGCACGGCATCCACTTCGATCCGGCGCTGCGTGACGAGATCGTGGCGCGCGTCGATCGCCTCGACCTGCCGTCGTACACCGGCTTCGTCATGCCGCGGCTCGCCCCCGTCCGCGACGAGACGGGCCGCATCGTCGACGTCGAGGTGTCCTATCCCTGCGACCTCGCGACGCAGATGCTCGAGTACTCGAAGAACTACCGCATGGCCGACGTGGACCGTGCACGGCATGCGTAGGCTTCGATTCACAGGCAGGGCGGCGCTGCTGCCAGGTAGGGCGGCTCCGCTGCCAGGTAGGGCGGCGTGTCCCACGCCGCCGTTAGTCATGCCCACGGCGCGGTGGGACACCGCGGCCTGCCTCGGCGCGGCCCTCATGATGATCGCCATGCCGTCGCTCGCCCTGCCAACGGCGCGGTCGGAGACCGCGCCCTACCGGCAGCGGCGTGTCCCGACGCCGCCGTTGGTCCTGCAATCCGACGTGCGCTCGGCCGTCATCGCGGCAGACGACGCGCGCGTGCAGAGCCGCGAGCAACGTGAGCTGATTCTGGCGGTGCTGCGGGGGGGGCGACTCCCGACTCCCGACTCCCGACTCCCGGTTCCGGCCGACGCCCAGGTGATGGCCGTGCGGGCCATCGGACGCACCGGCCGGGCCGAGTGGCT
This sequence comes from Luteitalea sp. TBR-22, assembly GCF_016865485.1. NCBI lineage: Bacteria > Pseudomonadati > Acidobacteriota > Vicinamibacteria > Vicinamibacterales > Vicinamibacteraceae > Luteitalea > Luteitalea sp. TBR-22. Next base: position 6,371,802 of record NZ_AP024452.1, read on the forward strand.
GCCCGCCGCCACCACCGCGCTCGATCACGTGTCGATCGACGTGCGCCGCGAGGCGGCATTCGCCGTCGCGCAGATTGGCAGCGGCGAGCCGGCCATCCTCGAAGCGGCGCGCGCCGCGCTGGCCCGGCGCCTCTCCGTCGAGCAGGACCTGCTCGTGGTGGCCAGCCTGGCCGAGTCGCTGGGTCGGCTTCCCTACCCCGACCCTGCGGGCGTGGACGCCGCGGCCCGTGAGCTCGCGACGGCGTATGCGCGCCTGCCGGCAGGACCCGGGCGGTCGATGTGCGCGGTCGGCGTGGCACGCGGCGCGGAGGCGCTGGCGCGCCGGGCCCGGGCCGTGAAGGCCAGCGCTGCGACGACGACGCTCGCCGGCCTGCTCGGCACGCTCATCGACGACGGGGCTCCCGAGGCGGGGGCGACACGGCCCGACGTGCTGCGCCGACGCGCGCGCCGCCTCGCCACCGGCGGCATGATGGTGCTCGGCTCGCTCCCCGACAGCCGACTGAAGACCGCCTTGGCCGACGAGGACGAGCAGGTGCGGCGGCTGGGGATCCTCGCCCTCGCGTCGCGCGGCGGTGTCACGGCGGCGGAGGCGGCCACGGCGCTCGCCGATCGCTCGATGCTCGTGCGCCACGCGGTCGTCACCCGCCTCGGTCCAGGCGATCCGACCCTGGCTGCGAAGGGCGTCGCCGACAGCCACGTGCACGTGCGGTTGGCCGCGCTCGACGCGCTCGGCCAGGCGAAGGCGTGCCGGGCGGCGTGCGACGCGAGGATCGCTGCCGGTCCGACGCCGGCCGCCTGGCACGAGTACGCGCACGCGGTGGTGGCCAGCGCCCGCACCGATGCGGCCGCGGCGAGTCCGGCGGTGGCGATGGCGGCGACCTCTCCGGTGTGGCAGGTGCGGATGTACGCCGCGCGCGCCGCGCGCCACACCGGGCAGGCCGACGTGCTGACGCGGCTCGCCGCGGACGCCGTCGTCAACGTGCGCCACGCGGCGCTCGTCGCTTGGCGTGAAGCAGGCCTGCCGGGACTGGTGGCCGCCGCGACGAGCGCACTGGCCAGCGACGATGGGCAACTGGTGCTGGAGGCGGCGACCGCGCTGAAGGGCGCGCCGGCGGACGACGCGCTGGCCGGTGCACTGCGCAGCACGCTCGGGCGCCTGACCGCACAGAAGCGCGAGACCTCGCGCGATCCGCGCCTTGCGCTTGTCGAGCGCATCGACGAACTCGACCCACAGCGCTTGGCCACGCTGCGACCGTACCTCTCCGACTTCGACGAGGCGATCGCGAGCCGTGTGGCGACGCTGCTCCGCGCCCGCATGCCCGGCGACGGGTCGATCGTCGCCGCGCCGCGCCCCTTGCCGCGGACCGCCGCGCCGACCTGGGAGGACGTGGAGCGGCTCGAGTCGACCGTCGTCACCCTGCGGCTTCGTGGTGACAGGTCGCTCATGCTGCGGCTCTATGGCAGCAACGCGCCGACCGCCGTCGCGCGCTTCGTCGCTCAGGTGCAGGCCGGCGAGTGGAACGGCAGGACGTTCCACCGCGTCGAGCCCGGGTTCGTGGTGCAGGGCGGGAGTCCCGCGGCCAACGAGTACGCCGGCGCGGCGGCGTTCGCCCGCGACGAGTTCTCGTCGCTCAGCCACGTGCGCGGCACCGTCGGCATCTCGACGCGCGGTCCAGACACCGGCGACGGGCAGATCTTCATCAACCTGGTGGACAACGCGCGCCTCGACTTCGGCTTCACGCTCGTCGCCTCGATCGTCGGTGACCTGTCGGTGATCGACGACATCCTCGAGGGCGAGGTGATCGAGTCGGCGGTCGCCACCCCGCGAGGGGCGCCGTGAGCGAGTCCGGACCGTCGGCCAAGGCCGACGGCTACACCGAAGGCAGGCGCGAGGCCGACGCCGGCACCGAAGGCCGGAGCAACGCCGACGGCGGCACGCCGGGTGGGCCGCTGCGCTCGACCGACGAGGGCGACGCGGAGGCGGTGGGCTTCGTGCTGAAGCTCGGGCGGGCGCTGCACACCTACGGGCTCTCGGCCGACGTCCTCGAGCACCACCTGCTGGCCATGTCGCACCGCCTCGGGCTGCAGGCGCAGTTCTTCACCACGCCGACGTCGATCTTTGCCGCCTTCGGCCCGGTCGATCGGCAACGCACGCACCTGATCCGCGTCTACCCGGGCGACGTCGATCTCGGCAAGCTGGCGCGGCTCGATGCCGTGACCCGCGACGTCGAGGCCGGACGGGTGCGCGTGCAGGAGGGGTCGGCCGCCATCGAGGCGATCATGGCGCTGCCCCGCACGGCGCTGCCGCTGCTGCGCGTGGCCGGCTATGGCGTGGCGTCGGCCGCGTCGTGCCGCATCCTCGGCGGCGGCCTGAACGAAGTGGCGGTGGCCGGCGTCGCCGGCTTGCTGACCGGCGCGATCTCGCTGGCCTCCAAGCGGCTGCCGCACGGCACCCACGTGTTCGAGCTCGCGGCGGCGCTTGTCGTGTCGTTCGTGGTCACCTGCTTTGCCGCGATCAGCGACCTCCGGCTCTCCGTCCCCACCGCCACTCTCGGCGGCGTCGTCGCCCTCGTGCCCGGCCTCACGGTGACGATTGCGATGACCGAGCTGGCGCGACGGCACCTGGCGGCGGGCACCGCCCGCCTGTCCGGCGCCTTCCTGGTGTTCGTGGCGATTGCCTTCGGCGTGGCCGTCGGCGGCGAGCTCGCGCAGGCGGTGGTCGGCGAGGTGCGGTCGCTGGCGCCGAAGAAGCTGCCCGAGTGGACGCTCACGCTGGCCCTGGGCATGGCGCCGTTCGCGTTCGCGGTGCTGCTGCGGGCGCGGCGCCGCGACGTGCCGTGGTTGTGGGGCGCCAGCGTCGTCGGCTACACCGCGGTGCGCGCGGCGGCGCTCTTCTTCGGGCCGGCGCTGGCCGCGTCACTGGGTGCACTGGTGGTGGGTGTGCTGGCCAACCTCTACGACAGGCGGGGGTTGGGGCCGGCGTCGGTGGTGCTGGTGCCCGGCGTCCTGCTGCTCGTGCCGGGCAGCGTCGGCTACCGGTCGCTGACGAGCCTGCTCGATCAGAACGTGCTCGTCGGCGTGACCGCGGGGTTCACGATGATCCTGACCGCCGTGGCGATTGCCGCCGGCCTGCTGATCGCGACCGTGCTGGTGCCGCCGCGCGGCGGGTCGTGGCGCGAGTACGACTGACGCGCTCGCGCAATTTGAAATCGGGAATTTGAAATGTTTGGGGCTCGGCCCTCGGCCTCGCCGCGATGTGTCTGGCCATCCGGAGGTAGGGCGGGGTGTCCCGCCCCGCCGTTGGCTCGCTAACGGCGCGGTCGCTGGCCCCGAGCGAAGTCGAAGGGGAGAGCGCGCCCACCCCGGTACGCCCCTGGTTAGGGCCTGCCGGGACACTGTCCGTAATCCGACAGATCGCCACTTTCTGTCAGTTTCACGCCTGATTGCGCCAGTTTTTGTCTGTCGAAATACCGACATTGACCCTGTGCTTTTCCGGCAACCGGCCGATTCCATGACTGTCAACGCCCGGCTACCCCGGTCGCGCCCCAAACGGCGCGGTCGCTTTGCCCAGAGCGAAGTCGAAGGGGAGACCGCGCCCTGCCCCACGGGAGCAGGCGATGGGGTCCGACGGGACGATTGGGATGGCTGAATCGCGCAAGGAGAAGCACGTCGTGCATACCGTGCTGTATTACGTCCAACACGAGAACGAGGTGCCGGTCCTGGTGCCCGTCGAAGTGGTGTCGAGGGAGCCAGACAGCCAGGGGAACCTGCGGCTGGCCGAGCCCCTCCGGCTCAAGGAAGCCATCGTCGACGCGGTGCCGCTGATGCGGTGCTACGAGTACGACCCGTATCTCGCGCACGCCGTGCAGGCCTATGCGGCGCAGGTGACGACGCTGGTGCGCGTGTCGCAGAGCGTGATCGAAGGATTGGCCATCCCCGTGACGCCCACCCCGGGCATCATGATGCAGGCCGACGCCCACGTGCACTAGGGAGTCCTGGTCGCCGCGGCACGCGCCGCCGGCACGTTGCCATGCCCTCCGCGGAGTCGAAGGGCGAGACGCGCCGGACCATCAAGGCTGATCGATCCGCTCCCCGCGGGTCAGCCTCTCCCTCACCTCCCCGAACACCCGCTCGTCCTCCTGCCGCTGCGCTGGCGCGCGTCGCTTCAACGCGCTCATCACCACCCCCATCCGCTGGTTGCGCGCGAAGGTCGCCTCGTGTCTGGCAAGGTACGCCCAGTAGAGTCGCGTGAGCGGGCAGGTGGACTTCGGGTCGAAGCTGCACGCCTCGCAGTAGTCGCTCATGCGATGGATGTAGCCGGCGCCGGCGACGTACGGCTTGGTGGTCATGAGCGGACCCGCCGCGTACGTCCCCATCCCGAGGACGTTGGGCTCGACCACCCAGTCGTAGGCGTCGGCGTAGGCGACCCAGAACCAGTCGGTCAGCTCGCGCGGGTCCACGTCGAGCAACGCCGCGATGTTCGCGAGCACCATCAATCGCGGGATGTGGTGACTCCACGCCTCGCGCCACACGCCGGCGACGACGTGATCCAGGCAGGCGAGCCCCGAGGGCGCGCCCCAGTACGCGAGCGGCAGCGGCGTGCGGGCCTTCAGCACGTTGACCGTGCAGCCGCCGTAGCTGCCGGCAGTCGGCAGTCGGCGGTCGGCAGGCTGGGTGGGCGCCGCCTCGGCGATTCCCGATTCCCGATTCCCGACTCCCGCCTGCTTCGCTTCGGCGACTCCCGACTCCCGATTCCCGATTCCCGTGTGACGCAGCACCCACCGCGCATACCCGCCGTCGCCGGGAGCCTCGGTTCGCGGCACGTCACCATCGGGCAGGCGCGTGAAGCCGTCGGTGGCCTCGTGGACGTGACGCACGTACTCGCGCCAGCCGATCACCTGCCGGATGAAGCCCTCGCGCGAATTCAGCGGCGCGTCGCACCGCTCGGCGTCGCGCACGACGCGCGCCGGCAACAGGCGGTGGATGTTGAGCAGCGGCGAGATCCGCGTGTGGAACAGCCCATCGCCTCGCCGCGACATCGCGTCCTCGTACGGCCCGAAATGCGCGAGGCAGTTGTCGAGGGCCCAGGCCCACAGCTGCTCGGCATGCGCCGACGTCGCCGGCAGCGACGCGAGATCCACTTGCCCTGGATGGTCGGCGAATCGCGTCCGGACGAGGTCGGCGACTTCCTCGCCGATCGCGTCGTGCGCGAACTGCGGCGGGCGTGGCGGCGTGGGCGTGCCGCGCCACGGCTCGCGGTTGTCCTCGTCGAAGCTCCAGCGACCCCCGGCCGGATCCTTGCCGTCCATCAGGATGCGCAAGCGTGTACGCACGCGCCTGTAGAACGTATCCATCCGCCACGGTCCAGGCTTGCTCCCGAAGTCCTCGACGGTCGTCAGCCACCCCTCGTGGGCGATCTCCTCGATCAGCCCGTCGGCGACCAGCGGCGCGACCTCGACGCGCAGCTCGCGCTCGGCGGCCCGCATCATCACCAGCGGACCCGTCTCGCGCGCCACCTCGCGCAGCGCCTCGGCGTACGTGCCCGGCGTGTGGACGTACCGCACCGCCACGCCGCGCGCCGCCTGCTCGATCGCGAAGTGCCGCTGGTTGGCGAGGATCAACGCGAGCTTCTGCTGGTGGTACGGACGCCGACGGCCCTTGGCCTCGCTCTCGACCAGGACGATGCCGAGCTCGCGGGGTGCGAGCCGGGAGAGCGGACCGATGCCGTCCGACAGCTGGTCGTACGGCACATACACCCAGCGACGACCCGATGGGTCGTGCGCGTGGCGTTGGAGGGCCGTGCGAAAGGCGGATGTGCGTGGCATACGGGTAGGGCGCGATGTCCCATCGCGCCGTTGGTGGTGTCCTTGGCTGACGGCGCGGTCGCTGGCCCTGAGCGCACTCGAAGGGTAGACCGCGCCCTACCTTGTGCCCTACCTTTCGAATTGCAACTGCTGTGCGCCGGGACCGTACTCGCGCAGGTAGTTCTTCAGGCGCAGCTTCTTCATCGTGCTGTCGCTGCTCATGTACCTGATCACGCCGAAGATCTCGCGGCGCGGCGCCCACGGGCGGTCGTAGCGGCCGAGCACCCAGAAGATGCCGCTATAGGAGTTCGGGTCGCGGCCGTCGAGCGCGTAGCGGTTGTTCAACTCGATCATCACCGCGAGCGCCTCGCGCGGGTGGGCGGTCCACTCGAGGATCTTCTTGCCCCACAGCATGCGCAGGTAGTTGTGCATGCGGCCGTCGCGTACCAGTTGCCGCTGCGCGGCGTTCCACACCGGATCGTGCGTCCCGGCGCGCGCGAACTGGTCGAGCGTGTACAGGTGCGCCCGCGCGTCCGACGCATGCGCCTCGAGCGAGGTGCGCGCCCACTCGGGCAGCGACTCGTATGTGTCGTGATCGGGGCGCAGCGCGCAGAAGTTGAAGCCGACCTCGCGCCAGGTGATCAGCTCGTCGAGGAAGGCCTCGACCTCCGGCGACGCGCCCCACCAGCCCTCGCGCTGTCCCGTCGCCTTGCTCGCCAGCTTGCGCGTGGTCCACCCGGCACGGGTGACGACCTCGGCGAACACGCGATGGACGCCGATGTGCCCGAAGTGCAGCCACGGTGAGAGGCCGGACGCGGCGTCGCTGTCGGGCTGACTGCGCTCCTCGTGGTAGAGCGCCAGGCCGCGGTCGAGGAAGCGCGTCAGCTGCGCGTGCGCGGCGGAGGCGCCGCCGGTGAGCACCGGCGACGGCGGCACGGTGTGGTCGATCGGCAGGTCGGCAAGCGCCTCGGGCGTCGCGGCGAGGCGCGCGTCGGTCGCTTCGGGCCACTGCTTCAGGATCGCCGCGTCGATGGGCGCGGGCCGCTTCGGCAGGCCGGCGAGCGGGTCACGCTGCGGAATCTCGGCAAGGTGCGGCGGCAGCGACTTCTGCAGGTACCGGCGGAACGCATACGCCGTCGGGTACACCGTCGTCGTCGCGCGCATCGGCATCAGGCCGTTGCCGTCGATCGTTTCGAGGCGGCAGTCGAGTTGCCCCGCGGCGGCCTCGACCATGTGCGGCAGGAAGAACGTCGGGTAGTCGTCGGTCACGACCACCGCGGCGTCCTTCGCGAGGCGCGCGAGCAGGCCCTTCCCCGCGCCGGCGGTCGGCTCGACGTAGGCGTAGTAGGTCACGCCCAGTCGCGCGGCGTGGCGGCGATGGTCGGCCATGCCCTGGAGCACGAAGGCGTGCAGGCGGTCGCTGGCCCAGCGGTAGCCGACGCGGAGGGGCTCGAAGACCAGCAGCGGCAGGTCGAGCTCGCGGGCCCACCAGGCGGCGCGCTGCAGACCGAAGTTGTCCTCGAGGCGACGCGCGGCAATCATCCAGTAGAGGACGTAGCGGGCGGGTCGGCGCGGCGGCTGGTCGCGGAGCGCGCGGATGCGGATGGCAGGGACGGCGAGCGAGGGCGAGGGCATGGACGAGGGAGGGGCGGGTCGGGAGGGGATGCGGGCGGAGGTGCTGCGCCTCCTCTCCCAAGGACGCCCGGGTACCACGATGTGTCCCTCGGAGGTGGCGCGCAAGCTAGACCCGATCTCCTGGCGTCGGCTGATGCCCGAGGTCAGGCAGGCGGCCGTCGCGCTCGCCGACGCGGGTCAGGTCGAGGTGCTGCAGCGCGGACAGGTCGTGGACGGACGCACCGCGCGAGGGCCGATCCGGCTGCGGCTTCGGTAGAGCGGGCAAGCCACCCCGCCGTTAACCGCCTGACCAAATGCGTGGATGTCAGAACACCATGAAAAACGAAACGCTATGTTTCGATTTTCATGGTAATTTGAGCCATGCTCGACAGAGCGGATCTGACGGCCGACGTCGAGTTGGCGCTCTCGCGCAGCCCCGTCGTGCTCCTGGCTGGGCCGCGCCAGTGCGGCAAGACGACCCTCGCCCGGCAGTTCGTCGCGTCGACGTCGGCCAACTACTTCGACCTCGAGGATCCGCTCAGCCTCGCTCGTCTGGCCGAGCCGATGACCGCCTTGAGCGGCCTGACCGGGCTGATCGTCATCGACGAGGTGCAGCACCGCCCCGAGATCTTCCGGGTCCTGCGTGTGCTCGTCGACCGCGACGACAACCCCGCGCGTTTCCTGGTGCTGGGCTCGGCGTCGGGCGACCTGCTGCGCCAGACGTCGGAGAGCCTGGCGGGGCGGATCACGCGGGTCACGATGGGGCCGTTCACGTTGCGAGAGACGGGGGGTGAGTCGACCTCGACGCTCTGGCTGCGGGGCGGCTTTCCGCGCGCGTTCCTCGCGCCGGACGAGGCGGCGAGTCTCGCCTGGCGGTCGAGCTTCGTGCAGACGCTGCTCGAGCGTGACTTCCCTCAATGGGGGGTGCGCTCGTCGGCCATCGCCCTCCGTCGATTCTGGACGATGGTGGCGCACTACCACGGGCAGACGTGGAAGGCCACCGACCCGGCGCGAGCACTCGACGTCAGCGAGCCAACTGCGCGCCGGTACCTGGACCTGTTCACCGACAGCTTCATGGTCAGGCAGCTCCAGCCCTTCCACGCCAACCTGCGCAAGCGGCAGGTCAAGGCGCCGAAGGTGTACGTGCGCGACAGTGGCCTGTTGCACCAGTTGCTGGGCATCTCGTCGATGCACGACCTGCTCTCGCACCCCAAGGCTGGCGCCTCGTGGGAGGGGTTTGCCGTCGAGCAGGTGCTCGCCTCCGAGGCGCACGACGAGGCCTGGTTCTGGGCGACGCACCAGGGCGCGGAGATCGACCTCGTGTTGCGACGGGGCGACCGGCTCCTCGGCGTCGAGTGCAAGCGCACGGACACGCCGCGCCTCACGCCGTCCATCCGGATTGCGCTCAGCGACCTCGGGCTCGATCGCATCGCGGTGGTTTATCCGGGCGACCGGCGCTTTCCGCTGAGTGACCGCGTGGAGGCGGTGCCGCTCCGCGATCTCGCCGCCCCGTCAGCTCACAGGTAGGGCGGGGTGTCCGGAGCGAGAGGTAGGGCGGGGTGTCCTCACCCCGCCGTTAGCCGCCTGACCAACGGCGCGACGGGACATCGCGCCCTACCTGGACAAATGTCTCAAATGCCCGCCCTGCGGCGGTGACAGTTCTGTCCCCTGTGTCGGTCACTCACGCTGGCATACGCCTTGAAGAAGGTTGGCGCGAGGTTGCGCCGGGTCAACGGGGTGCGATAACCGTCAAGGCAGGCGCTGGCATCGCCGCACTCCGCGCAAGTGGGCGGCTCGTGTGCAGCCTCATTGCAGGTCGGGGGAAGGTCGTCGCTGATGCGCAGGGGGCGTGTCGGTGGGGGCCTTCCCCCTTTTCATTCCGGGCCACCTCAGCCCGGCACATCGGAGATGCCCATGACCCGCGGCTCGCGTCCAGTCCTCGCCCTGCTTCTCGCCATCACGCTGGCCGGGTGCGCGGCCCGTGCCCGTTCCATTGCCGACATCCGCGACGACCCCGGCCAGTTCGACGGCCGGCAGGTCGAGATCACCGGTCGGGTGACCAGCGCGTGGAGCGTGCCGCTCGTCCCGTACGCGCTGTACAAGATCGACGATGGGAGTGCCGAGATCACGGTGCTGTCGGAGCGCCGGGGATCGCCGTCGAAGGGCGCGCTCGTGAAGGTGCGCGGCAACGTGCGCGAGGTGGCCAACTTCGGCGCGCAGTCGGTGGGCCTGCACATCGAGGAGCGCGACCGCGACGTGGTGCGACGGTAGACGCGCTCGTGGCCCCTTCGCCGCGACGCACATCGCGTCGAAGAGCCCGATCGCGCGTGCTATCGTCGGGGCGGAGGCATCCACCCTTGAAGAGGTCGTTCCGTCTTGGTCTCGTCGCGGGCGTGTGTGCCGTGGCGATAGTCACCGGCAGTTGTGCGAGGAGTGCGCAGAGCTCCCTGGACCGCGGCAATGCCTTCCTCGAGAAAGGCGACGTGTCCGCCGCGATCATCGAGTACCGCGCCGCGGTGGAGCGTGATCCCCTCTTGGCGCAGGCGCACCAGAAGCTCGCCGAGGCATACCTGAAGCAGGGCAACGGCGCCGAGGCGCTCGCCTCTCTCGTGCGGGCGGCCGACCTCCTCCCGCGGGACGTCCAGGCGCAGGTCAAGGCGGGTTCCCTGTTGTTGCTCGCCGGTCGTTTCGAGGACGCGAGGTCGCGGGCCGACAAGGCCCTGGCGGTCGACGCGCGCTCGGTCGATGCGCTGGTGCTCAGGGCCAACGCGCTCGCAAACCTGCGCGACCTCGACGGCGCACTCGAGCAGATCCAGCAAGCCATCGCCCTCGAGCCCCGCTCGGCGCTCCAGACGAACATGGGCGCCATCGAGGCCGCCCGTGGCAATGTGCCGGAAGCGGAGCAGGCGTACCGCAAGGCCGTGGAGATCGACCCGAAGTCGGTTGCCGCGCAAGTGGCCCTCGGCCAGTTCCTGTGGGGCGCCGGCCGAGGCGACGAGGCGGAAGCCGTGTTCCGAGCGGCATATGCCGTCGACCCGAAGGATGTGCAGGCCAACCGCTGGCTCGCCACCTTCTACATGCGCACCGGGCGGGCAGCGGAAGCAGAGCCTCACTTCCGCATGGTGGCCGAGACGGTCAACGACGCGGGCTCGGCGCTCGCCCTCACCGACTACTATCTCGCCCTCGGCCGTCGCGACGAGGCCCGCAAGACGCTGGACGCGTTGAGCGCGCGGCCGGAGTACTGGCCGATTGCTCGTGCTCGCACTGCCGAGCTTCTTCATGACACCGGCGAGAAGGCCGAGGCCATGAGGGTCGTGGACGAGGTGATCGCGAAGCACCCGACGCTGGTCGGGGGGCATCTCGTCCGCGGCCGGCTGCTGCTGGCCAGCGGGCGGGGCGACGAGGCGAAGGCGGAGGCGCAGGCGGCGCTGAAGCTCGATCCGAAGAACGCGGAGGCGTCGTTCCTGCTCGGGCGCGCCGAGGAAGCGCGCCGCGATCTCGACGCAGCCGCCAAGGCCTACGGCGACGTGCTGGCCGTCAACCCTCGCGCCGCCACGGCGCAGGTGCGGCTCGCGATGGTGCAGATGCAGCGCAACGACCTCGGCGCCGCGGCTCAACTGGCCGAGCAGGCGGCGGCCGCCCAGCCGCGCGGCCTGGAGGCGCGGCTGGTGCTGGCTCGCACCCTCGTGGCGCGACGCGAGATCGAGCGGGCGGCGGCGGTCACCGACGCCCTGGCGCGCGAGTTCCCGAACGCCGCCGTCGTGAAGAACCAGGTGGGCATGCTGGCACTTGCCCGGGGCGATGCCGCCGGTGCCCGTGCCGCGTTCGATCAGGCCCTGGCGTTGCAGCCCACGATGGTGGAGCCACTCGCCGCGCTCGTCTCGCTCGACCTCCAGCAGAAGCAGCCTGCCCAGGCGCGGGCGCGCGTCGAGCAGCGGCTCGCGCAGGCACCGAACTCCAGTGCGGTGCTGGCGCTCGCGGGTCGCACGTGGGCGTCGACCGGCGATCCGGTGAAGGGTGAGGAGTTCCTCCGCAAGGCCATCGACATCGATGCGACCAACCTGGAGGCCTACTCCGACCTGGCGCGCCTGCTCATGGCGCAGCGCAAGCTCGGTGACGCCGTAGCGGCGTTCGATGCGCTGGCCGCAAAGCAGCCGCGGGCGATCGGCCCCCAGACGATGGCGGCGATTGCGGTGCAGCAGCAGGGCAACGAGGCCGAGGCCCGGCGCCGGTACGAGAAGATCCTGGAGATCGATCCCCAGGCGGCCCTGGCGGCCAACAATCTCGCGTGGATGCTGGCCAGCAAGGGTGAGCAGCTCGATCGCGCGCTGCAGTTGGCGCAGTCGGCGAAGGCGGCGCTCCCCGACGAGCCCGAGATCAATGACACGCTCGCGGTCGTGTACCTGAAGAAGCAGCTGCCGGCGCTGGCGATTCCCCCGCTGAAGGTGGCGCTCGAGCGGGTGCCTGGCAACCCGGCGTTCCACTACCACCTCGGTCAGGCCTACGCGCAGACCGGCAACAAGGACGCGGCGCGCCAAGCGCTCGAGCAGGCGCTACGACTCCAGCCGGACTTTGCCGACGCCGACGCCGCCCGCCAGTTGCTCGCGACCGTGCGGTAGGGCGCGGTGTCTCACCGCGCCGTTCGTTTGCGAACCAGAAACGCCAAAGGGCCGGATTGCTCCGGCCCTTCTGCTTTGCTCCGTGCGGCGAGCGAGGTGTTAGACGCGCGGTCCGAGCTTGCGTCGGAGGGCGCCCATGGCGAGCATGGCGCCGCCGAGCAGCATCACGGTCGCACCGCCGTCGGGAACGGTCGGCGGGTTGTGGTACCAGAGGAAGTCCTGCGCGCGCTCCCTGCGGTTCATGGGATCCTGGACGAACGCGTCGCGTGCGGAGGCGCTCCGGAAATTCTGGAGCACGTAGACTCCCAGGTACCCAACGGGCGCGTCGGCCTGGGCGAAGCTCTTGTCCCACACGTTGTCGTTGTTGGTGTCGAAGAACTCGACCGCCGCACGGTAGTACGGGTTGTTCAGGCTGTCGAGGTTGGTGTGTTCACCTTCGAGCCACCACAGGGCCTTCTGGAGCTTGTCCGCTTCCTGCGATCGGTTGCCCGATCCGAAGTAGTTGCCACCGGCCACGTTGAGCGTGCCCTTGGCGAACTCGCTGTACAGCCAGGCGGTGCCCAACGAGATGCGGTCCTGCAGCAGGATCGGGTCCCGCTCGTTGCCGCCGCTCACCGCCGCCGAGCCTACGACGTAGAACGAGGCGGCGGCGGCTTCTGAGGACTCCAGGCAGAACGTCTGGAACGAAGGCGCCGTGGCCAGCAACTCGTTGTTGTCGTTGTCGACGATGTTGCGTGACGAGTTGCTGTACGAGGCGTTGGTGACGCCTGTCACGTTGAACAGGGTGAATTCACCGCCGTCACCGTACCAGTAACCGTCGATGCGCTCGTACACGAAACCGCCGGTTGTGCCGACCGGTCCCGCGATGGCCGCGGACGCAGGCAGAACCGCCGCGACCACGGCGGTGGCGACGATCAGATGTCGAAGGCGAGCGAGCATGTACCTGACTTTCGTGTGCTGTGGCCGCGGAGCCCCATCATGGGACGGCCTTGGCCGGTTACCGAGTGCTGGTCAGCACGACTCGCACGGATGAATGCCAGAATTGTGCCCGTTTCTGGCGAGAGAAAGGAGACTGGCGGGATTGGCCTAGATTCGTTGGCTGGCGGGCACTTTCGAGCCGGTTCACTCACCGGCTTCCGACCGGGACACCTCGCCATGCGCTGTGTGGCGTAAATGTTTCCGACGGGTAGGACGCGGGAGGGGTCGCCTCAAGCGGAAAGGGGCCGACCCGCATCCAGGTCGGCCCCCTTCTCAACCCGAGTGCTGATCAGATCCGGTAAGTCCGCTTCAGGGCGCCGAGGCCGGCCAGGACGGCGCCGAACAGCGCAACGGTCGTGCCGCCATCGGGCACACGGTACAGGAAGTCCTGGCGCTTGCCGGCGATGTCGTGGTCGGCCGTCGCATAGGTGTTCAGCACGTAGACCCCGTACTCACCCACCTCGGCATCGGCGAACTCATTCCCCGCGCCGACCGCCGCAACGGCCGCATCGTAAAAGGCGTTGGCCGCGCCGCCCTCACCCTCCAGGTACCAGATCGCGTGCTGGAGAGCCAGGGCGGCCGCCTCGCGGGCGCCGCCGACCGTGTAGTCGTAGCCCGCGAGCGTCCCTGCGGCGAACTGACTGTAGAGCCACGCGGTGCCCTTGGAGATCGGGTCGGGGTTGCCACCGCTCACACCGCCTTCGACAGCGGCGCTGTTGACCTTGAAGTATGTCGGGTCGCCGCCGGTGAACTCGTTGAACTCGATGCAGAACGTCTGGAAGCCGGGAGCCGTCACGGGGTCGCCAGCTGGATCCTGGTCGCGGGTCTGCGCACCGTAGCCTGCGTTGCTCAGGCTGCTGCCGAACCCGTACACGGTGAACTCACCGCCGTTGCCCGAGTAGTACCCGGCCAGCCTGGTCTGGTTGAACTGCCCGGTATCTCCAATGGGTCCGGCCCACGCGCTCGTGGCCGACAGCGCGATGGCCGCAGCCATCATTTTCATCACGTTCCGGAACATCCTGCCGTTCATCATCCTGCCTCGCGCTCCTGGCGTCACATCCTTCAGGGACATGACGGAACTCCGATAGCCGTTCGGGAGGGGAACCTTGCTGGCCAACGCGTCTATGCGGTTATCGAGCCAAGCCGGGTTCGTCGAGGCAAGCCATTGATCTGGAAGAGGTTGGAGGGTCGGTTTCGTTGCGGGGCCCAGACAACAGTGTGGCGCGGGCGCGACGTGGCGGAGGAGTCGTAAAGTCTGCCGACGGCGGCCAACGAAAAGGGGCAGCATCGCTGCTGCCCCTCGTTTTTTCGCGGTACGGGGGGCCTACTTGCCCATGAAGTACCTGAGGGCCCCGAGACCTGCCACGGCACCGCCGAGCAGCGCCATGGTCGCGCCGCCATCAGGAACGGACTCGACAACCGCCAGGACCGGCGGGACGGTCATGGCCGACGCAGACGTGGCGACCAGCAGTGCGGCCGCAGTGAACAAGACCTTCTTCATCGATGTCTCCTCGAGGGGGTGTAAAGAACTCGGCGATGGCGAGGTGCAGCTTCCAGGCCAATTCTGCCGAGTTGCAGTCTTCTCAGTGAAACTTGACCGATCTTGAGAGCGTGCGCTCGTGACACCCGCTGTCGGGGGCTTTCTGCGCGCGCCCCGCACGTAAGGATTTCCGACTTGCGCGCCGAGTCGGTTGCCGATGGGGGCACGTCGGCGGAGTTTACGATCGCCCTCCGGGCTGCCAAGAAGCGCCCGAGACTAGAATTATGCAAGTCATTACGATGGAATCGTTTAGCAAGAATCATCGCCGTTCGCAAGCGGCCGGCACGAGCATTGCTCTACCGACGAGTCAAACGCGCGTCTCTATGGACGGGCCTCAGGGCCGCGGAATGTGAGGAACGAAGATGACCAAGAAAATGCTGTCAATGGCCTTTGCCGCGGCCGCCCTTATGGCGCTGCCGACCGCTGCGGGTGCAGTGACGATCGGGGCGAATCAGTTGCTCGGGATCGTCGAGCCGGGCACGCCCGCCGACGCCGACAACGAAGCTGTCATGATCAATGGGCTTCTCAACGGGTGGACCGACGGGTCGACCACCGTTGTCGGGTACAACGGTGGAGCTGCGTCTGGCACCGTGATGGGCAACAACCCCCTCGACGCCCAGAACGAGACGTACACCCTCAAGTACTCGGCCTCGACCGTGATTCCCGACGATCCGAACGCGCCCTCGGCAAGCACGCCGGGTTATCGCACCGTGACCAGCAACGCCACGTTCAATCTTGGCAACTTCACCTACAAGTGGGTTGTCGCCAAGTGGGGTCCCGACTCGGCGGTGTACTACATCGGCAACCTCGCAGCCAACACCGAGGTCACCCTGAGTCTTGGTGGCACGGGCTGGACGTCGCAGGGCCACGGCCTCTCCCACTACACGCTCTTCAACCGGACTCCGGGCTCGACCAACGGGGGCGGGAATGGCGGCGGTGATCGGGTACCTGACGGCGGCACCACCTCGATGCTGCTCGGCTCCGCACTGGTCGGCGTGGCTGCCCTGCGCCGTCGGCTGTCGCTCTAAGAATCAGCGACTGCGGGAAAACAAGAAGGGGGCCAACACCTCGGGTGTTGGCCCCCTTCTTCTGTTCTGGAGCGTCTGCGGTGGGCTGCAGTTACTGCACAGACTGCAGTGCGCGTCGTGCCTCGTCGCCCCCCACCTTGGGGTTCAGCGTCAGCGCGCGTGCCAAGGCCTCCTTGGCCTTGGCCTTGTCGCCAAGCTTGGCGTAGCTCATGCCGAGGTGATAGAGCACCTCCGGCTGGTCCGGTTGCTTCTTGAGGCTTTCCTTCAGGGGCCCCACGGCGAGCGAAGGCAATCCCTTCTTGTAGTAGACCCAGCCGATCGTGTCGTCGATACTGGAGTCATTGGGAAGGACCTGCTTGGCCGAGGTCGCCAACTGCAGGGCCATGTCGAGACTCGTACCCTGCTCCGCGTAGATGTAGGCGAGGTTGTTGGCAGCCACGGCAGCCCGCGGGTCGCTCTTGACTGCCTCCTCGTACGTCTTCATCGCCGCGTCTCGCTTGCCTTGGGTCTCGAGCAGCACACCGACCATGGTCCTGGCCCCGGTGTTCACCGGATCCCTGCTCACCAGTTGCTCCCATTCCTTACGGGCCTCTTCCAGCCGACCCTGTTTCGTGTAGAGCTGGGCCAACATGGCGTAGCCCATCTGGAAGCGCGGGTCACCCGATACCGCCCGGCGCAAGGACTCCTCGGCGCGCGGCATGTCGCCCGATGCCCGATACGCCTCGGCGAGCAGCGCCAGAAGCGCAGTGTTGTTCCCGTCCTTGGCGATGGCGGGCTCGAGCCTGGCGATGGCCCGAGCCGGCGCCTTCTCGGCGATGTCGAGATACGTAAGCCTCGCCATCGCCTCTGGGAAGAAGGGCGACAACTGTAGGGCTCGCTCGTAGGCTGCCCGGGCGGCCACGGCGTCGTTCTGGCTTGCATACAGCACGCCGCTCACGACCTGGACGGCTGCGCTGTTGGGAACCGCTTCCCGTAACCGCCTGACCTCGCTCCCCGCACGGGCAAGCTCCTTTGCGGCGATGAGGCCGCGAACCACCGCCAGGTTCGCGTCGAGGTTGGAGGGCGCCGAGCTCCGCGCCTCCTCGGCAAACTGCAGGGCCGCCGATTCGTTTCCGGTCGAGAAGTTGAGTCTCGCCAACTCCAACTGCGCCGCCGTTGCTCTCGGGTTGAGCGACAACACTTCGGTGTACGCCTTGATGGCGTCGGCGTTCTCGCGGCGGCGAGCGTGGATGGCGCCAAGCGTGAAGTGCGCCTCTGCCGAGCGAGGATCACTGGCCACTGCGGTCTTGGCCACTTTCAATGCCTCGTCCAGATCGTTCGCCCGTGCCAGCCAGGCGGCCTTGAGGATCAGCCCGCGAGTGTGGTTCGGCACCTTGGTGAGCAGCGAGTCGAGTCGCTTGCGTGCGTCTTCGGCGCGTCCGTCAGCCTGTTCGATGGCGGCGAGCTCGACCTCTGCATCGGCGTGAGTTGCGCGCTCGGCAGACAGACCCTTGAGCACTGTCGCCGCCTCCTGCCTGCGGCCAACCTCGAGGTAGTACTCCGCCAACTGAAACCGGGCGCCAGGGGACCTGGAAGCATCGGCAAGCACCTTGAGCGACTTCTCGGCCTCGGCGCTTCGCCCACTGGCCATGTACAGCGACGACAGCATGCGGTTGGCGAGCGGATGCAGGGGCTCGATCGCGATCGCCTCCTGCAGCGCGCTCTCCGCCTCCTTGGCGCGACCAGCGGCCCAAAGGAAGTTGGCGAGCGCCAGACGGCTGTCGACCGACCTGGGGTCAAGGGCAATCGCCTTGCGGAACGCGGTCTCCGCCTCGTTGGCTTCCCCTTGCTGCACCCGGAGAACACCGAGGTTCAGGAAGGCCTGGCTGCTGCCCGGGCTCAGCCGGATGGCCTCCGCAATCTGAGCCATGGCCCCGGCGGGGTCCCTGAGGCCGGCTTTGGCATTGGCCTGGATCAGCAGCGCGTCGATGTCCTTGGGATTCTTTGCCAGCAGGGCCGCAGCCCGTGCTTCGGCGTCGGCGAAGCGGCCCAGCAACAGCAGCACCTGCGCGGCCTTGCCCTGGGCATTGCGGTCATCGGGCAGCGAGTCGGCCGCCCGGATGTACTCCGGGAACGCCGCCGGCAGGTTGTTCAGCCGCTCGTACGCCTGGGCAAGCTTGAACCGCGCCTCGCCGAACATCGGGTCGAGCTGCACCGCGTTGGCATACTCGATGACGGCAAAGTCGTCCCGCTTCTGCGCGGCATACTGGTCGCCTTTCTGTAGGTGCGCCAGCTTTCGGCTCTCGACACTCCTGCAGGCAGTCGAGGCCAGGAGCATCAGCCCGATGAGCGCGACTCCCGGCCAGCGTTTCTGGGGCATCTCACATCACTCCTTGGTTCCGGGTCAGTCTCGCTGGATCGCGAGCTTGTCCATCAACTCGTAGAACGTCGGGCGGCTGATCCCCAACTCCTGCGACGCTGCCGTGATGCTCCCGGCATGCCGACGCAGCGCGGCGGTGACCATCTCCCGCTCCACCCGCTCCCTGGCCTCGCGCAGCGACGGCGGTGGCGTGCCCTCCGAGTCGAGCAGCTCCAGGTCGCGCGCCGTCACGCGCTTGCCGTCGGCCATGATCACCGCCCGCTGGACGCGGTTCTGCAACTCGCGCACGTTCCCCGGCCACGTGTGCTGGTTCATCGCCCGCACCGCATCCGGGGCGAACGCCATCCCGTTGCGCAGGTGTTGTGTGGCGAATCGTCTCAACATCTCCGTCGCGATGAGCTCGATGTCCTCGCCGCGGTCCCGCAGCGGCGGCAGCGTCGTGATGAGCACCGCCAGGCGGAAGTACAGATCCTCACGGAACTTCCCGGCCGCCACGGCTTCCTTGAGGTTGACGTTGGTGGCGGCCACCACCCGCGCGTCGCTCTGGATCTCCTGGCGCCCGCCCACCCGCTGGAAGGTCTTCTCCTGCAGGAACCGCAGCAGCTTCACCTGCAGCGCCGGCGACAGCTCCCCGATCTCGTCGAGGAACAGCGTACCGCCCGATGCGGTCTCGATGAGGCCCTTGCGCAGGGCGTGCGCGCCCGTGAACGCGCCCTTCTCGTGTCCGAAGAGCTCGCTCTCGAGCAGGGCCTCCGGTATGGCGCCGCAGTTGATCGCCACGAACGGCGCGTCCTTCGACTTGCCGCGCCGATGCAGCGCCCGCGCCACCATCTCCTTGCCGGTGCCGTTCTCGCCGAGGATCAGCACCGGCGCGTTGGTGCCGGCCACCTTGCGGACGAAGGAGAACACCGCCTGCATCTGCGAGCTGGCGCCGATCATCTCCTCGAACGCCTCGGACTTCGCCTTGTCCTGCAGCAGCCTGAACTCGCGCTCGAGGGTCGCCACGTGCACGCTGCGCTTGATCACGAGGGCCAGTTCGTCCATGTCGGCCGGCTTGGTGAGGAAGTCCCACGCGCCGGCGCCGACGGCCTTCAAGGCGTTCTGCTTCTCGCCCTGCCCCGACAGGATGATGACCTTGGCCTGCCGGTCCATCACCAGCATCCCGGCGAGGGTGGCCAGGCCCTCCTCCGGCGTGTTGGGCGCCGGGGGCAGCCCGAGGTCGAGCAGCGTGACGAGCGGACGAGTGGCGTTGAACGCCGCCATCGCCGACACGCGGTCGCCGGCCTGCGCCACCTCGTAGTCGGCCGCCAGCGCCCACTTCATCTGCACCCTGATGTCCTCGTCATCGTCGACGAGCAGCAGCTTCGGCTTGTCCATCATGCATCCTGGGCCGGGAGCTGGAGGCGCACGGTGGTGCCGCGCCCTTCCTCGCTCTCGACATGTATCTGGCCACCATGGGCCTCCACGACCATCCGCGCCTGGAACATCCCGACGCCGAGGCCCTTCGATTTCGTGCTACGGAACGGCTTGAACAGCGACTCGCGCATGAACGCCTCGCTCATGCCGCAGCCGTCGTCCTGCACCGACACGCTCGCCCAGCCGTCGCTGCGGGTGGTGCGTACGCGAATCTGCCCCTGGCCCGCGACCGCGTCGCGGGCGTTCAGGACCAGGTTGGTGATCACGCTGGCAAGCTGATCCCGATCGGCATGGATAGCCCCGGCGTCGTCAAGCTCGGTGGAAAGCGACACGCCAGGCAGCGGACCGGCGCGGTCGATGGCCTCTCGCACGAGCGCGTCCACCGGGAACGTGCGGCGGGTCGTCGCCGGGTGATCGCGCAGCGCGCCGAGCCGCGCGATCATCGTCTCGATGCGGCTGGCGGTGTTGGCGATGCCCCGCAACGCGTCGGCCCTGAACTCGGGGTCGTCGAAGTGCACGGGCAGGTTCTTGAGCATCAGGTTCAGCGACGCGGCGGCGTTCTTGAGGTCGTGCACGAAGAACGTCGACATCGTGCGGAACGCCTCGAGCTCGCGCGACTCGGCGAGCTCATCGCCGAGCCGGAGGTTCTGCAGCGCGGAGGCTACCTGATCGCCGATGCACTGGAGCAGGTCGAGCGCCTCGCGGCTGTAGGGCGCGCCGTTCACCCGGTCGGCGAGGACGATGGCGCCCAGCGTGATCTGGCCCTCACGAAGCGGCACCACCCAGCGGTGCCCACCTTGCGGAAAGGTCGAGGGATTGGCGTGGCGCCACTCGGCGGCCCACTCGTCGCGCAGGGCCTCGATGTCGAGGGGAGTGACCAGGCCACGCAGCGCGGTCGGCAGGCGCATCGGCGCGGCCTGCCTCGGCGTCGTCGAAGCGGCCAGCTCGAGGCGGTCGCCGGAGCCATCCACGAGCCACAACGACACCGACAGCACCTCGAACGTGGTGGACACGAGGCGGCAGGCAGCGGTGCACACGCCGGTGCGGTCGCGCGCGGTGCCGAGCGCCTGCGACAACTGGGTCCACACCTTCACCGAGTCGTGCTGGGCGCGTGCGAAATGCCTGCCGACGAACACCTGGATGCCCTGCCTGAGGCGATCCGAGAGCAACAGCACCGCCAGGCCGGCCATGCCGATCAGCAGGACCAGCGCCTGCACCTGGAAGCTCTCCGCGCCGCCGAAGCGCCGCACCGCCTGCGCCAGCACCCCGACCACGAGCAGGTACGTGCCGACAATGAGCACGGTCAGCGAGGAGCGGAGGACGGCGCGCGAGGGGTAGATGTCGACCTCGGACAGGCCGGTGCGCAGGTAGGCGAGCGCGAGGATGGCGCAGCCGACCAGCAGGCCGCTGGCCTCGACGCCGAGCAGGTCGAGGCCGTGCGCGGAGAAGAGGATCGACTGGCTGCGCACGTAGATGCGCGCACCGAAGAGCACGGCGAGTCCGATGACCACGAGCTTCAGGCGCCAGCGGGCCGTGCCGACGGCGGCCCGGAACGTCTGCTCGAGGTTGGTGAGCACGAGGACGCTGCCGACCAGCAGCACGGCGTTCAGCACCTGGCCGAGGGGGCCCGGCCTGAGCACCAGAATGTCACCATCCTCGCCGACGCGGAGCACGTCGAGGAGCGCGGAAGGCACGGTGAATGCCACGAGGAGCGTGAGGACGGGCAGGGCGCCGAAGAGCGCGAGCGCGTGGCGCCACCGGTGCACCGACTCGCGCCAGTCGCCGCGCGAGTACGTGAGGCTGAAGCCGAGCCACACCACGGGAATCGCGCTCTTGACGATCACGCCGAGCCGCAGCCACTGCGCGAGCGCTTCGTCGGTGGCCGCTGTCAGGGCCAGCCCACCACAGGCGCTGTCGGCAGCGAGCAGGAGCATGCCGGTGGCGAAGCACCACGAGGCAACGGTGGGCGCCTTGCGGACCAGGCTCGCGGACGCGAGCAGCGCCGCGAGCAGGGCGGCGCCGAACGGCAGCAGGAGGATCAGGGGCACGCGGCTATGCCGCCCGTGGCGTCGGTGCGCCCTCGCCTCGGCGCAGCCACCAGAGGAAGGCGAAGAGGGGGATCAATGACAGCGCGAAGAAGATTGGGCCGCCGCGATGGTGGATGGCGGTGTCGAGCATGTGGGGACCGATCCTGATGCACAGCTCGCTCAGCACGAAGATGCGAAACCCGTTGCGCAGGATGCCGAGCGGGATCACGAAGGCGACCAGGGCGATGCGCCGCCATGTGGTGCGCAGGAACATGTTGGCGGCGAGGATGCTGGTGATGAACAGGACCCAGCTCGAACGAATGCCGCTGCACTCCTGCGCGACGCGCAGGGTGATGGTAGGCAGCTCGAAGATGACGCCGCGGCGTAGGTATGGAGTGCCGAAGATACGGTAGTACAGCTCGGTGGCATCGGTCGAACCGACAACGGATGCGCGTTCAAGCCAGTCCACGGCGCCGTCTGGCAGGGGCACCATGAAGATGAGGAACGCGAACGGGAAGGCGGCGGCGCGCATCCATGCCTGCCCCTTGAACCACGCCCCGCCAGCGGCAAGGAGGGACACGTAGGCAAGTGCGAAGAGGGCAAGGTGATCGTTGTGACTGAGCACGCGTCGTGAGGCGAGGCTGGCACCGACCGTTGCGACGCCGATAATGGCCAGTACCACCGAGCCACCGAGCCAGGCAGGGCCCGCGGGTGGCATCGTCGCTCGGCGCTCTCTGAGTAGGAACAGGCTCACCAACGGCACCAGCACGACGTGCGAGTGGAGATCGCTTGCCAGGCCATGCAGGAGAAGGCTGTAGAGCGGCAGGCAGAATGCCGACGTCAGCGCCGCGACGAACAGCGTCACGCGCCCCTCCGACGATATGATCCGGCCGTGTCCGAGGAGGCTGCGACGGTGACCGGCTGGAAGCGCCACTTGCTGAAACGCGACACCCGCACGAGGACCACCTGGCTCCTTCGCGCCGGCCTGCTGCTCGCCCTCTTTGCCGCGCTGCGCGTCACGGCACCGTTATGGGTCCGGGCTATCGGAGAGAGCCTGGTGTGCTCGCCAGGCCCGAGGCAGGGCGACGCCATCCTCGTCGAGAACTTCGATCCCGAGTACCTGCTGTTCGAACGCGCCCGTGACCTCAAGCGGAGTGGCGTGGCATCGCGGGTGCTGGTGCCAGTACGGGTCGATCCGGGGACGACACGACTGAACAGCGTGTCGACAGGCATCGCCGACGTGATGGCAAGGATATCGGCGATCGGGCCCATCGAGCTCGTGCCGATTCGCGAGGTCGAGCCCATCAGCCTGAACGCCGCGAAGGACATCAGAAGGTATCTGGATCGAGAGCGCATCCGGTCGGTCGTGCTGGTCACGCCACTGTTTCGTAGTCGCCGTTCAGCCCTCGTGTATGGGGCCGTCATGGCGCGATCAGGCATCACCGTGCACTGTGACGTCGACGATCAGCGAGCGAGCGTCGCCCACTGGTCCGACACATGGCATGGCGTGCAGAATGTCTTGGAGCAGTGGGTCAAGCTTCAGTACTATCGCTTCCGAGTCATGCCGTTCCTGTGTTGCCCGGAGGACGGTCGCTGACAGGAGCCCACACGAATCTTGGCGGTCGGCAACAGGAGCGGCGGATGCCATGCCCTGCGCAGGAGTCTTATGTCGGAGAAGTTGACGTGTGTGCTGGTCGGCTGTGGTCGCATCTCCACCCGGCACATCGAGGTTCTCGCTGATCACCCGGGCATCCAGCTCGTCGGCGTCTGCGACAGCCGTGAAGATCGCCTCGCCAAGGCGGCGACCGCCAGCGGCGCCCCGGCGTTCACCGACTACCTGGAGATGGTGCGCACCGTCCGGCCGGACATCGTCTCGGTCCTGACTCATTCGGGAGCGCACGCGCGGGTGGCGTGCGACGTGGTGCCATACACCGGCAACGTGGTCGTCGAGAAGCCGATGGCGCTGACGCTCGATGACGCGGATCGGATGATTGACACTTGCGACCGGGCTGGCGTGGGCCTGTTCGTGGTGCAGCAAAACCGTTACAACCGGCCTGTCGTGAAGCTTCGTCAGGCACTCGACCGTGGCCGGTTCGGGAAGCTCTCGCTGGGCACCGTGCGGGTCCGCTGGTGCCGCACACAGGAATACTACGACCTCGATGCCTGGCGCGGCACCTGGAGGGACGACGGCGGCGTGTTCGCCAACCAGGCGAGTCATCATGTCGACCTGCTGCAGTGGCTGATGGGACCTGTCGAGAGCGTGCAGGCATACACCGCCACCCGTCTGGTCGACGTCGAAGTAGAGGACGTCGGCCTCGCCATCCTCAAGTTCCGCTCTGGTGCGCTGGGGGTTGCCGAGGCCACGACGACAGCCCGCCCGCGTGATCTCGAAGGCAGCGTATCGGTCCTGGGCGAGCGAGGATCGGCGGTCATCGGTGGATTTGCGGTCAATCGCGTGGAGACGTGGAACTTCGCCGAAGCCAGCGCCGATGACGTGAACCCCGAGGAGTGGAGCCAGAATCCTCCCACGGTCTATGGATTCGGGCACATGGCGTTCTACAACGATGTCCTGGACTGCATCCGAACTCGTCGGCGAGCGATGCTCGACGGTATCGAGGGCCGAAAGTCCCTGGAACTCGTAATAGCAATATATCAAGCGGCCGCCACCCGGAAGGAGGTTCGCCTTCGATATGTTCCTGAGGGTGTGCCCTTGGGACTGGATTTGAAAGATCGCTAAGGTTCTACCGAGGTGGCAGATTGATGCGTGCCGTATACATCCGCGCGGCCTCAACACGGCCTCGATAGCGTGCCCAGTGCACGCGACGCTCCAACCGCCCCCCGGCCAGTATCATGCGCTTCAGACAGCGGAACAACTGAGAGAACGACGTCTCGGCCTCTGGTGATTGCCTGTCCCACTTGAACGACATCAGCGCCTCACTAGCCGCCAGGCCCTTGGAGATCGCGACGATATACGACGGTTCCACCCTGCGCTCGGGGATCAGGTGAGTCACTTTCAGCGACGGGAAGAGACCCATGCCCATTCCAGATTCGCAGGCAACGAAGCACATCTCCGTGTCGCCGCCACTCAGCAGCATGCCGCCCACTCGGTCCAGAATCTGGAACGGGGCCTCTCGAAGGTGGGTGACATAGGCTTCAGCAACCTGCCTGCGAACACACAAGCCCGCTCCCCAAGGCTCCGCTGAACTGCAGCGCCTCACGTTGGTCCATGTTGCCCGTGTCACGTCGCGCAATGCGAGCGCCGACAGGAATGGCACCACATCTGGCTCAGGCTGCTTCTCGAACTCCGGGACGATTGCGCCGCCCCACGCGCCCAACTGGGGCCACTCGGACGCGATGTCACAACACGCTTGAAGATATCCAGGATCAAGAACGTTGTCGTCATCGATGAAGAGCAACGTTTCCCCTCGGGATTCAGCTATGCCGCGGAACCGCGCGTGCGTCAAACCTAGCCTGTGCTCCGTGATTACTCGGGCTTGTGGATGCCAGCCGAGTTCCAGTCTGTCCTCTAGTGGATCACTGCTGCCGTTATCAATAACGAGTAGTTCCCACAGAGACTTCTCGAGTTCCTGCATTGATAGTGCATTCAGTACCCTGTTCAGGTACTCCATGCGCGGGTTGTGAGTACACACGATAGCGCTGATCATCCGACGACCCTCGAACCGCCCGCGTACGACTTCAATGCAGCGACCCCGTCGCTCAGCAGGACTTGTGCGTTCCGACGGTACGCTGGTACCACCATCAGAACGCCTATGACGGCAAGGGACGCGCTCCCAACACCAGACAGTAGTTGCACTAGGGGCGTGGATGAGTTCAACGAGCTGCTAACGGAGCTCGCTACCGCGAACGCGAGGCACCACAGCGGGGCGTGGCGCCAGAATACGCTCCAGAGGTCCGTAGACAACACCGGGCCTCGGCGTCCGCAGATATGGAAGAGGACTGGAAGGCTGAGGAGAAGTGATGCGACCGAGTATGAGTATGCAACCCCAACCGCGCCAAAGCGGACGCCTGCTACGTAGGACGCGATAGAGACCGTCGCGACCGCGGCATTCAGTCCGACATACTCTCGCGCGCGTCCCTGACTTATCAGAAGCCATCCGCTGGGAGCGGCTAGCGGGAGGAACAGCGCTGCCAGCGAGAACGCTCGGAATACCGGCGCCGAATCACTCCAACGAGGGCCGAGCAGGACCAGCGTCATTGGACCGGCAAGCGCAAGACAGATCCCTGCGAACGGAAAACCCACGAGAGCTACCGCACCGTAGAAACGAAGGAAAGCACGTCGGTACCGTGCGGGATCGCCGTTGAGACGAGAAAGCGCTGGCACTATGACCGGGCCGATTGGCATCAAGAACTGGTCGACTGGGCGCATCAGGAGTATGTACGCTCGACTGTATAGCCCCACGACTTCGGCGCCGTGCACACGCCCCAAGAGCACGTTGTCCACGTTGCGGGACAGAATGTGCAGCAGCGAGCCAGCCGTCATCGAGGCTCCGAAACTCAGAAGTTCACGAGTTCCGACGCCACGTGCCGGCAACCGAGGTCTCCACCCGGATGCGCTCCAGGTCAGTACCAGCGTGCACGCCTCCAGCGCCAGCGATGAGGCGATCAGAGACCAGTATCCCCACCCGGCTGATGCCAGCACTACGGCGACCACCAAGCTGACAGCGCCCGACGCGACTTCGATTGCTGCAAGTCGGCCGAAACGAAGTGACCGCGCCAACAGTGCTTGGTGCTGGACAATGCCTCCGCTGAGCACGAATCCGAGTGCCAATGCCACAGCTATGGCTGGCAGCCGTGAGTCGCGGTAGAAGGCTCCGATTAGTGGGCCGCTGGCTGCGAGCGTCAGCGCCAGAACTGCACCAATCCCTACGTTCACCCAGAAGAGATTTGACACCTGGGCCTGTGAGATTGAATCCCGCTGGATTGTTGCGGTCGATAGACCTGCGTCTCTGAATATGCGAAGCAGACTCGCCACGCTCGCCACCATGGCGACGAGACCAAAGTCCTGCGGCGCAAGAAGCCTTGCGAGAACCATCGCCGACAGGATTCCAAGCCCCGCCTTGGCCCCTTGCGCGAGTGCCGTCAGGATGCCGCCCGTTATGACCTGGCGACCGAGTACTGCCTGGCGCACCGCGGCGCGAGGTCCAGGTAGCTCTGGTGAGTCCTGAGGTTCATTTGGCGGCACTGATTCAGCTCTTTGTGAGGTCGACACTATCTTGCTTCGTGAGAGCGGCAGTTCGCCGCTGAAGCTTAGCCCACAGCGCCTTCGGCAGGATCGCGCCATACCATGAAAGGGACATCCGACCGGTCTCGACCTTGGCTATCTCCTCGCCTTGTAACAGAAAGGGAAGCAGTGCCGGATGCACCACCGGTGGGATCCGCGCCTCCTTACCGGCGAGTGTCGGTTCGCGCTTCGCCACAAAGATGTTTTGCCGGTACCACGGCTCAATCCGCTCATCAGCCCAGAGCATCCATCGCAGGCGGTCCGAGCAGGCGTAACCTTGTTCGTTGAACAACTGCTGCCAGTATGCTGGCCACTGGCAGTTGACGTGATGCTGTCCGGGCTGCCCGGGACAAGCGCCAGAGAAGTAGATCGTATCTGCGTGAGCCACGAGCGTCTCAATCAGGGTGCGAGCGTGTTCGGAGTCGAGGTGCTCGCCGACCTCGAGGCACAGGGCGACGTCGAAGCGCCGCGCAAGGCTGAATGGCTTCGTCAGCGGCTGCGTGAGGAAGTTCTCGGCGGGGAAATGTAGAGAGGCCGATGGGATACGTACGCCGTCCAGCCCCCAAGCATCCTTGACTCCGAGTTCACGCGCTGCCTGGACCCACTGCCCGATGCCACAGCCGACGTCGAGAAGGGACGCGGGACTGCCGCACTGGAACATCACCGAAAGTGCCGCCCGGGGACCCGACAGGGACGCGAGGTTCTGCCCATGATCGAAGGGCACTGAATTGCATGACTCGTGCTGGTCGCGTTGCATATTGTTCTGGGAGGGATTCGGCTGCGGTGTTACTGTTTTGTCCTGGTCTCCGATGGCGCCACTCGTCTCCGTCCTCATACCCGCCTACAACGCAGAGCGCTGGATCGCTGATGCCGTTCGGTCCGCCACCTCGCAGACGTGGCAGCGGCTCGAGGTGATTGCGGTCGACGACGGCTCTTCCGACGCCACGCTTGCTGTACTGCAATCCCTTGCATCACCGCGGGTCCAGGTGCTGTCGCAGAAGAATCGTGGCGCGAGTGCGGCCCGCAACCTGGCGCTGCGTGCTGCCCAGGGCGAGTTCATACAGTGGCTGGACGCGGACGATCTCCTGTCCCCGAGCAAGATCGCCAGGCAGTTGGCGGAAGGACGCGAAGACACGGCGCTGTACTCGTCCGCCTGGGGGCGCTTTCGTGCGTGCCCCGCAAGGGCTCGGTTCGAGCGGTCGGCACTGTGGACGGATCTGTCGCCGGCCGAATGGGCAATTCGAAAGTTCAGAGACAATTCCTGGATGGCCATCGAGTCTTGGTTGGTCAGCCGAAGGCTTGCGGAGGCGGCAGGCCCCTGGGACGAAACGTTGTCGATGGACGATGATGGTGAGTACTTCTCGCGCGTCATGGCGGTGAGCTCGGGTATCAGATTCGTTGCCGACTCCTGCTCCTACGTCCGTCGCGGACCAGCGGGGAGCCTTAGCCAGCAAGTCCATTCTCCTGACAGACTGGCCTCGCAACTTCGCTCGTCGATCCTGCAGGTGCGGAGGCTGCGTGCGCTCGACTCCTCCGAGGCTTCACGATCGGCTATCCTTTCGTACCTTCAACGTCTATATCCCCTGTTCTATCCCGATCATCCCGCGCTGATTGCTCACCTCGGCCAGTTTGCGCAAGAGTTCGATGGAATTCTGGTCGCGCCGCAGGAGGCTCAGGGGTGGGTGCTCCTTGACCGTCTCGGGCTCCGTGCGTCGATACAACGGGGCCGGCGGATCCTTCCACGGGTGCGCGCCGCGGCCGCCTACCGCCTTGAGAAGTGTGCCTGCTGGTTTTTGACCAAGAGCCCCGATTGACCGGAACACGCGGAGGCGGCATTGAGGACGCGCTTGTCGTTCCTTGTCGTCCAGCTCCGCCCATGGACGACCGGGCGGTGAGAGGTGCGGTCAGGATCGGGAGATCGATCGCAGCCAAGAGCAGCACCCAGTACATGTTGCTCACGCCGAGATCGACGGTTTCGGTCCAGCCATAGAGCGCTACCACCAGCAGCAAGCTGATCCTAAGAACGCCCTGTTGGTACGATGCCGTCAGACAGCGCACGCTGCTCCATACCCCCCGGAGCCACACGAGCCCGTACAGTGCCAGCCCGACTAGCCCGAGATTCAGGTACAAATCGAGATAGGTGTTGTGCACTGAAACGACCTGCCATCTCTCAAAGATGCGGCTGTGTTGCTCTGTCAGTGAAAAGCTCTGCCAGCCGAAGCCCACTAGCGGGTTGGCCGCCGTAGCCAAGAGGTCTTCCCACATCGGCACTCTGGTGGTCAGATCAGGACGACGGTTCAGTAGTCCCAGAAGGACTGCATTGATGTCGAAGCCGAACTGCAGGATGACGTAACTGGAGGCCGTTGCTGCGAGTACCAGCGCGAGGCGGGTTGGACGCGAGGCGATCTGCGGTGACCGGCCGATGAAATGCACTCCCGTCGCAGTCGCCAGGCATACTAGGGCGGTGGCGCTGTCGGCAAGCAGCATGAGCCACGCCACCATCGCGAGGACCGGCAGGGCGACGTGCCAAGGGAGCCGGCCGCCGTTGTTTCCGCCGGTGGGCCTGACGTGAAGCAGGTTCCAAGAAGCGTAGAGGCCTGTCAGCATGCACAGTTCACCCAGGGAGTTCTTCTGCGTAGTCACTCCCGTCATCATTTGTGCCCCTGTGGAGTGATACTGGCGGCCAATCTCTGGGTAGTACTTAATGAAGAGAATCGAGAGCGGCAGGAGAACCACGCTCAGTGAAGTCATGACCGACCTCAGCGCCTTGTAAGGGTACTTGTCAGTGAGGATCACCAAGGCGGCCGCCACGGTACCGGTGCTCTTGATCAGTCTTTTCAGGGCTACTACCGGGTCCGCGCTCCACGTGATGCTGAGCAAGCCAAATGCATAGAGCGCGCACAAGGTCCAGTTGGCACCCAGCAACGAAGGCCAGTTGATGTTTCTTCGTGCCAGCGAGACCGCCATCAGCGTCATCAGGACGAGGAACGCCACCATGTCGATCGGGCTCCCGTCGGCCGCAGACCCTCCGCCCGTCATGCCTATGCCGACGATGGCCAGCCAGCGCGACAGAAAGCGGGAACCGGCCAGGAGCACCCAGGCGAATGCTACCCAGCGCGCGCGGGATGCCTGGGGGGGCGGCTCGGCCGACCATCGCAGTAGGACCGCGATGAAGGCGAGGCACGCGATCGCTGCAAGCTGTCTAGGCACGACCTCGCAGGACGACGTCCAAGGCTCGGCCGACCGGCAGAATCCGAGCTCCTGAGCCGACAGCGCGACGCACGACCTCAGAGAAGAAGGACGGCGTGCATCCAAAGGGTGTGGGCTGCTCGTCGATATCGTGGGTTGCCACGATCAACCACCCCTTTGCGGCGCAGGCTTCGTTGATGATCCGCTCGACCTCGCCGATGTCGCCGTTTGCCTTCTCCAGGAAGAACGCCGATAGCTGATTGAGGTCACAGTAGCCGGCGTTGATCTTTTGTCCGCCGAGCCGGGAGCAACGGAACAGATTCGAGGTCAGGATCTTGGTTCGCGGACGGGGTGGTGCGATCGGATATGAGAACGTCTCGAACCGGCCTTCCGGCAGCAGGTCGGCCAGAACATCTCGATTCCTGAGGACGTCCGCCCGAAATCTTGCCGGAGCCGTGTTCCAAGAGTGGCAGTGGCTGTACGTATGGCACCCCAGTTCGTGTCCCGAGGCGAGCAGGCCAGGAAGCGCAGCTCCCTCGACAATGCGACCAGTAGGAGTTGGCATGCCCAGCAGCCCGAGGCTGACGTAGTACGTGGCGGTAGCACCGTGCCGCTCGAGAATGGGCCCTCCGGAGCGCAGCGCGCTGGCGGGGAAGTCGTCGAACGTGAAGGAGATTAGCGGATCGGCCAGGTCAACGGGCACTGTGCGGCGGCTAAAGTACGAAGCCACCTGCCGCCGGTATCGGCTTCGGGCGCCATCGAGGTGTCTGATGAACATGGACCCTTGCATCAAGTGCGCTCGGCGGCCGAACTCAGCCCCGCCGCAGAGAGCAAGAGAGCCAGCGAGTACGCAGCCTTTTGCCAGATCCGCACGCCAACTGATCTTGGCAGAGCGACCGCCGGCAGAGCCGCAGCCGTACATACCACCGCGTAGATGGCTTCCCTGGCCATTCGGCGCAATGAAAGGGAGGGCCCGAGTCCCAGGCGATGCGCACTCCCGGTGATGCTGCCGGACCGCCACTCCCTTATCACGTGGTAGCGGATGGTCCATCGACTGGTTGGAACGGCCTCGCTGACGACCGCCTCGTCACACCACACGAACTGCAGGCCACGTGCAAACTGCCGCTGGAAGAAGTCGCTGTCCTCGCCGCCTGTGCGCCCGAACTCTGGGCGAAACCACGGGCCTGCCCCAATGCGCTCGCGCCTCAGGACAACGTTTCCCGTGCGGGCGTCTCGCTGCTCCACACGGCTTCCCGTCGTGAGTCGCCGTCGTTGAGTGGCGGCCAGAGAACGCAGCCAGGAGGGCGCACCCAGGGGATACTCCGGAATGACCGGTCCGAGTACGCCGTCTGCGCCTGTCTCTTCGAGCGTGTTCAGAGCGTTCAGCAGCCACCTCTTGGATGGCAGCTCATCGTCGTCGATGAGGGCGAGGATGGGCGCCGTGGCCGACGCCAGGGCGGTGTTGCGGGCGATGGAGATGTTGCGGGAAGGCTCAGCCACGTAACGTACGGGGCTTCCTCCCGCTGTCACGAACTCACGAACGACCGCTTCTGCTGATGCCTCTGGAGCGTTGTCAACCACCACGATCTCTAGCTCGACGTGGCCCGGAAGATCCTGCTGTCGCATGGCCTCCAACAAGCGCTTGAGCAGGACAGGCCGGCGGAATGTGCAGACGCAGACCGAGATGTCAGGCATGAGCCTGTACACCCAAAGCCCAGTCCCCCGTTCGGAACCAGGAGCGTTTTGCCCGGTCGAGCTCAGAACTGACGGCCTTTCGTCGCTCAGGCATCGTGATGCAGCTCCGGGCGCCGCCTTCTGTATGGGGTGCTGTTGGCTCTGTTTTTGCTAAGGGTATGATGGAAGAGATTCCACGGAAGGGCGTGGCTTCGGGAGCGCGGAGAACCTGCATGAGATCCAGTTTGACCCTCGTCATCCTTGTCGTGGCCGTCGCAGTTGCAAGTGCTTCTACTGCCAGCGCGGCCACGCGGACCGCTGCTAGTTGCGCCATGAGCGATGTACAGGCGGCCGTGAACGCCGCGGCAGACGGCGACGAGGTTCGATTGCCGCAGGGCACCTGCACATGGTCGGGCTACGTGTCTACAGGCGTCAAGCGCATCGCGCTGGTTGGAGCCGGGAAGGCGGCAACGGTCATCGTGGCGGCCAGCAATGGGCAGGCCGTGTTCGGAATAGCCGCTGACGGAGCCAGCATTTCGGCGATGACCCTCGATGGCGGTGCCAGCATCGGTGTCGGGTCGAACCGGGATTGGCGCATCCATGACATCCGCTTTCGGGGCAATGCCGCGTACACGGCCGTCTACGTCCGCGGGACCAACGCTTCCATGCACCCACGCGGATTGATCGACCACTGCGAGTTCCTCAACGGTCGTGTTCTCGTGCATGGGTACGCGGGTGTGGGCCCTACAGACCTTCGCAATACTAATCACTGGTCAGAACCACTCGCACTGGGCTCGGCCGAGGCGGTTTACGTGGAAGCCAACGCCTTCACGTTCACAGTCTTCTACAATGCGATAGATTGCGAGTACTCTGGGCGAATGGTTTTCCGGTACAACAGCGTCACGGATTCCTACTTGGAGTCTCACTCCATCCAGGGGCATGCGCGAGCGTGTCGCAAGTGGGAGATTTACGACAACACCCTCCGTCAGGCCAACACCTCGGTGTACCGGCCGATGTTTCTCAGAGGCGGCACCGGCGTCGTTTTTGGGAACACGTTCACGGGTAACTTCACCGCTCCGGCCATTCATCTCGACAACGTCAGGACGTTCACCAATGTCGGAGGGGAGGTGGGCCAGTGCAGCGGCGCCTCGGTCTGGGACGGAAACGCCGAGTCGAACGGGTACCCGTGTCGTGACCAGATCGGGAGAGGACGGGATGCTGCCCTCTGGTCGGCTGCGCCATATCCCGCGCAGTCGTTGGAGCCAGCGTACTTCTGGGACAACACCATCAACGGAGCCGTACTCGGAGTGGAGGTCGTCAATGGGTCAGCGGTCCACATCAAGTCCGGCCGCGACTACGTCGCCAACGCGGGTGCCAAGCCAGGGTACGTGCCGTACCAGTATCCCCACCCGTTGTCCACGCCGGCGGCGCCGAGTAATCTCCGACTGATACCGGGACAGTGACCGCTACGCAGCGCCTCGGGTCGCATGCCAGCGGGCGCGCAGCGATACGAGGCGGGAGCGGAGTGCCGGAGGAATCCGATCCTTCAGCGGTCGGTGCAAACCGAGCTTGAGTCCTACACGGCCAACGGCGCTCAAGGGAATGAAGTAGCGCGGAACGTCGACGCGTTCAAAGCCGTTGGCCTGCTTGAAGTCGACCAGGGATCCGCTCTCCTTGGAACCATAGGCATAGTGCCCATAGACCAACTGCTTCACACCGCGGCGCGCGCAGACTTCGACCGCCTTCGCAAGCAGGGCGTTTGTCGGACGACGGTCCTGGTGCGCAACCGTCGACAGAATCTGCATGAGCGCACTCACGCCAGGCTCGATCTCCACCATCTTGAGAAAGCCGACGAAGTCGCCGTCGGCATGAGCCGTCAAGAACACGCTCCTGTCCAGGAACGTGGCATTGTCGGCGCGGACAACGGCGAGATCCTTGCCGAAGTGCCAGAACGGACGGCCCTGTCGAACTGGAACCTCGTTGTAGACGCGGTGGATCCCGGCGACAAGTTCGTCGTTGAAGGGAGCTTCTGCCACCACGATCCCTTCCCGCTCGGCCTTCCGGATGTGCTTCCGGACGCTCCTGTTGACCTTGTCGAACCATTCCTCGTACGACGAGAAGGTCGCCACGGCGAGGGATTCGTTCTCGGTCGCGAAGTCGAGCCTCAGTGAAGGGGCTGGCAGGCGCTCGGCGATGGTGAACACATCGGGACACCCGCTTGCCGACCTGAGAGTGCGGATGATCGACTCCAGCGGTGGGAGAGAGTCTGACGGGAGCCAGAACTCGTCGAGGATCGAGCCGACACTCATTACGCCCCTGCGCACCACGACCTTCAGGTCGTCGCCTATCGGTATGGCGGCTCGACGCGTCCGGACACCCTTTTCGGTCGTCTCTGCTGAATGGGCTTCCATGGGCTCGTTCAGCAAGGCTGGGACAGCAGGGACCGCGTTGCGACCGTGAGCGTCAACGCGAGATCGATGTTCGAGGCATGATTCTGTCGGTCCGAGTAGAACTCGTCGACCATCGCTCGAACTCGCGTGCGCTCGAGATAGGCTGGCAAGTCGCTGCCGCAGAGCGTGTCTCTCACATACGGCTCCAGATCGTTCCGCAGCAACGCACGGAGGTGGTAGAACTTGTGGCGGCCGAGCAGTCTCGATTCGACTCCCATCACTCGTCGCAACCGTGGTCGTCTCGTCAGCAGGTCAGGCATTCCCGTGTTGGCGAGGTACTCGGCCTTGAAGGTGACCTCCCTCCAGAAACGGAGGAGGTATCGTCTGGCCGACCAACCTCGACCGAGCAGTCCGCGGTCCGTGGGAACGTCGAGCAGCTGTGGACTGTGGTCGTTGATGACGCGCACGGACAGTGCTGTCCCATCCATCGCAGGTGGAGCCTGGTAGACGAGACGGACGATTTCATTGTCCAGGAAGGGTGTCGTCGTCACGACTTGTGACGTCTCGACGGCTCGGCGGCCATAGCCATGGTCCGGTGCTTGATGGAAGGCCGCGAATGACACCGGATGCCAGCGGGCTATCTCGCCAAACTCGGCATGGGCCTCCGCCGCGTCAGCACGAAGATCTGGGCACAACACGGCTACACGTTTGAGGCTGGCGCCGACGGCTCTGGCGCCCCTGAGAATCTCGCTGCCGTAGTTGCCTGTGATGCGAACCGGCGCGATGCGACTCGCCAGGGTGTTCACGTACAACTCTGCCGCGCCGGGCAGTCCGATGTAGCCGTCCGATATCCACACGGACCGTTCGAACCAGGTATCTGCAGACCTGGCAAATCCTGCATCCAGGGAAAGCGCCTCGAAGGGCACCTCGCACCGGTGGGCGAGTTCGCGTCCAATTCGAACGTCGAACGGCTCTCGCACAGGCCCGCCGAAGGAGTAGCAAGGAAGCGTGCGGCGTGCGGCATTCGCGACCGAGAGGACCATGCGCGAATCGAGTCCGCCCGTCAGCGAGAGAGCGGCATCTACATCCTGCAGCTGGCGCATCGTCGCCCTGGCGAACTCGACAGAGAACTGTGCGGCGAAGGTCTCAGGCTCGAGCGCGTTCTGATCTTCCCAGTCTCGGCGGTCGAAGTATGTCCGCCGCTCGATGGCACCATCTGGCTCCAAGAACAATACTTGCGCCGGCGGCAGTACCTGGATGCCCGTGAACAGTGAAGTGCCTGACAGTGTGCACCCGCACACGACCATCTGGGCGAGACCTCTGCGATCGATACTGGTCGGCTCGGGGTGGCCGGCGATGACGCCTCGCGCACACGAAGCGACGCACACTCCGGTGCTCGTGAAGCGCGCAAACAGCCGCTGGACACCGAATCGGTCGTTGAAGATGGCCGTTCGGCCCGTACGTCGATCGACGACGACGCCGGCGTACGTGCCGTTCAAGGTCAGCAGCCTGCTCATGAAGCCAGGTCGGTCACCCGAATGCCAGGCCGCGGCAAGCTCGTTCAGTCGGTCGGCGGCATCATTAGAGGCTCCAAGATCCACTTGTCCGATCATGGTCAGGAACGAATGGCCGGTGTCGATCAGCAGAGGCGCGGCGGACGGGGCTCTGGCCTGCAACCGAGACGTCTGAACGTGAACGCCGAGTTCGTCGAGATTGAGCTGTGAGCCTTGACCTGGCGCGGTCGCGGATGCTCGGTGCATGGCCGCGAGTGTGGCGCGCGCTTCTTTGGCCGGTAGGGGTCCGACGTAGGCAACGAGGCTCGACATGCGGTCGTCAGTCGGCAATCGGCACAACGGCCGACAACAGTGCCGCCAGCCCCCTGTACGTTGTCGCCTGAGCCCAATGCAGCATCGGCGCCTTCGCCTTCATGATCGGGTAGGCACGGTAGTAAAAATGCCCATCAGGCGCCTGCATGTTGGCGATCGTCCAGCCAGCGACCCGGTGCGCGAGGTCAAGACAGTCAGGCCGTGTCTTGCCGAAGCGCGCGAGAGTCTCGATGGACTGCGCTGCACACTGGCTGTCGATCGGCTGCGTGCGGTCGTGGTAGTACCGGGGGCACCCGTCCTCGCGGAAGAAGTGCGCAATGTAGTACTCCAGCCCCCTGGCAATTGCGGCGTCGAACCGGCTGTCGCCGGTGGCGTCCGCGTAGCACTTGAGACTATCGAGGTTGTAGCCGGTGTGAAAGTTGTCGATCCAGTGGTATTTGTCCTCTTCGGCATACCACCAGGACCCGTCCGGTCGCTGCCGCGAACAGCTGTACTCCATCGCGGCCGTCGCTGTTGCCGTGTAGTCGCTGTTGCCGGTCAAGCGCCCCGTTCGCGCCAGGAACGCGGCCCCGAGCATGTTGGCGTTGTGGATCGACTCCTGTTCGATCATGTGATAGCTGATGCACGTACCGTCGCTGGTTCGCTCACGCGGCAGGTCCATGATCCAGTCACATGCGCTTTCGGCGATCCGGAGGTAACGAGGCTCGCCGAGGGCTTCGTACCCGTCGAGGAACGCCAGCCCGATCAGCGACGTCCACACGATGATCGACTCGTCCTTGGAGTAGCGGCCACCCCGGCTGGCGAAGTCGAAGTGGTTTGCCCACGAATGCTTCTCGAACTTCGGTGACTTGTGCACGATCAGCCAGTCGAGGCACGCGCGAGCCCTGGCTGCATAGCTGTCGTCGCCGGTCAGCTTCCACATTTCAATGTACGCCGCGGCCATGTAGCCGCGGCCCTTGGTGGATGGCAGCGGTCTGATCCCGAGCAGCGGGCGCAGGTTGAGCGGGCTCTGACGCACAGCCTGCATCAGGAGCCGCTCGCACAACAGGTTGCCGAACGTCAGCGAGCGAAGCGGTGACGACAGGCCGTCGAAGGGCTCGTAGGCCATGTATTCGTGCTGCTCGACCCACTGCTCCACTCGCTTGAGGCTCTGGTACACGGCCCCGGATCGTGCGTCGAGCGACTCGGGTGAGAACGCTCGCGAATAGGTTTTCATGTGTAAGCTCATCGGGTCGTCACGCGGTCCTGCGGACCAGGGCTGATCGCAATCGTGCCATCTGCTCCGATCTATTGAACCGCGCGAGCTCTGGCGAGACCACGCGGCGCTTGCCCGACAGCAGCGCCCAGAAGTATCCGGTCAGGAGTGCGGCACCACCCACCAGATGGGGCCGTCGCGTCATCTGATACGCGCCCCTGAAGAGTTGCCATGCCGGGTGGCCGCCGAGCGCGAAGTCCTTCTGGCCGTGCCGGAACAGAGCGCGGACCTTACCCTGTGAGGCGCCCGTACCCATCGGCCGATGGTGGATGCTGATGCGCTCGGTGAAGGTCCTGGTCTGCCAGCCCTTCATGCGAGCCGTGGTGACGGCCACCCAATCGATGCCTCCGCCGGGTATCGGGACGTACCCCCCGATCTCCTCGAAGCACTCCCTCCTGAACAGTTGGCAGGCGCCCGACACATGGTTCTGGTTCGTGTAGCGGTAATCGTACGTCGCTCCACCCTCGGCGAAGGGAGTTCCGGCCACGCCGAGTCGCGGGCTGTCGCTGAACTTCTTCAGAAGGAACTCGAAATAGTCCGGCCCAAACGAGATGTCCGCATCAAGGCTGCCAATGACGTCGTAACGAACGGCCGAGAGCCTGGCAAGGCCGGCATTGAAGGCCTGCACTTTCGCAGCGAAGTCCCGCGAGCGATCCTGCGACAGGCAGACCAGTTCGATGAAAGGCGCCGAAGCCGCATACTCGGCGACCAGCCGCTCCGTGGCGTCAGTGGAACCGTCGCTCACGATGACCCACCGCACGGGCAGTACGGTCTGCCGCGCCACTGACTCGAGGGTTTTGCCGATGTAGTCCGCCTCGTTCCGGGCCGGCGTGACGAGAGCGTAGGAGAGGTCGCTCATCAAAGGCACGAACGCAGGCTGTTCACCACATGGTCGGCTTGCGCGCCGCTCAACTCGGGAAACATGGGAAGCGAAAGAACGTCTCCCGACGCTCGCAATGCCTCTGGGAAGTCCGCGGGAGCGTGGCCGAGGTGCCGGTATGCCTCGAGGTGCGGCAGGGCAATCGGATAGTGGATGCCGGTCTCGATGCCGCTCGTCTTGAGGGAAGCCTGAATCGCATCGCGACGCGCCGCAGGCACGCGCACCACGTACAGGTGGTAGACCGCGCGGACATCCGGAAGCTCGTATGGCAGCGTGACCGGCGTCTCCTGGAGCAGAGCCGTGTACCGGGCGGCGTTCGAGCGGCGCGCCTCGGTCCATCGCTCGAGGTGCGCGAGCTTCACCCGAAGAATGGCCGCCTGGAGGCCGTCCAGTCGGCTGTTGACACCCTCCATCGTGTGGTCGTACTTGGCGATGCGCCCGTGGTTGGCAATCATGCGGGCCCGCGTTGCCACGTCGGCATCGGCGGTCACGATCGCCCCGGCATCGCCGTACGCACCCAGGTTCTTTCCCGGATAGAAGGAGTAGCAGGTCGCGTCGGCCAGGGTCGCAATCGGCTGCTGCCTGTACAGCGCGCCGTGAGCTTGTGCGGCATCGCCAACAATCCGCAGGCCATGCCTGAAGGCGATGTCGCGGATGGGATCCATGTCGGCAGGCTGGCCATAGAGATGGACCGGCACGATCGCCCGAGTAGCCGCGGTGATCTTCTCCTCTATGCGAGAGACGTCGATGTTGCACGTTCTCGGATCGATGTCCACGAAGACCGGCGACGCACCAGCCATCGTGATCGCTTCCGACGTCGCGATGAAGGAGTTCGCGGCCGTGATCACCTCGTGACCTGCGCCGATCCCGAGCGCCCGTAATGCGATGGCGATGGCATCGGTCCCGTTGGCCACACCGACGCAGTGCCCAACACCGCAGTACCTGGCGAACTCCTCTTCGAAGCTCTTGACTTGTGGTCCACCGATGAACGACGTCCGATTCAGGACATCAGCGATCGCCGCATCGACCTCCGTCTTGATGGACGCGTATTGCGCCTGCAGGTCGACGAATGGCACATGGAGGTGCTTCTCGGTGATGGGCATGAGCATCTCTGACGGATGGAAACGTTGGGTCGGGGCTACTCGTTTGCAGTCGTGCCGTACGGGAGATTCGAGACGTGGTTGACGACCCGCGCTGGGTTGCCAACAACGACGGCATATGGCGGCACATCATGGACCACGACTGACCCGGCGCCGACCACGGCGTTCGCGCCGATCTCCACTCCGGGGAGCAGCGTCGCATTGGCACCAATCTTCGCGCCGCGGCGGATGATCGGTCCACGCAAGGATTCCTTCACGCCGGGCGACTGGG
This sequence comes from Luteitalea sp. TBR-22, assembly GCF_016865485.1. NCBI lineage: Bacteria > Pseudomonadati > Acidobacteriota > Vicinamibacteria > Vicinamibacterales > Vicinamibacteraceae > Luteitalea > Luteitalea sp. TBR-22. Next base: position 6,411,014 of record NZ_AP024452.1, read on the forward strand.
GGTATCTGGCGTTGGTCAGGACGACGTTCGGGCCGATCCAGCAACCTTCCTCGAGCACCGAGAACTCGGGGATGAAGGCCTGCGTGTGAATTCTGACACCATGACCGATCTCGACATGGTGCTCGATCACGGACATCGTGCCGATGCTCACGTCGTCGCCAATCGTGTTCGACTCGCGGATGTTCACCTTGTTGCCGGTCTGCAGGTTTGCGCCGATCGTGTTGCCGGCATAGACCACCGTGTGCGACCTGATGCAGGCACCGGCGCCGATTCGCGTCGGAAGTTCTCCCTCGGCGCGACCGCGCGGCGGCACGCCGATGAGGCAGAAATCTTCAACGATGGTGCCGTCCCCGAGATCGACGCCTTCGTAGATCTTGAATGTGGTCACTTGTACAGCGCCTCGGTGCGCGTGACGGCCTCGCTGCTGACAAGGCTCCTGTAGAAATCCACGAGCTCAGGCCCTTGTTGGTGCCACCCATGCTGATTCAGGAACTCGGCGGCCTTGCGGGGTTGCTCTCGGCGCCGGATCTGATCGCCGAGCAGTCTCTCGATGGCCTCTGCCATCGATGCCACGTCCCCGGGCTCGTAGTACATGACCATCTCGTCCGAGAAGTAGTGACTGATCGTCCTGAGGCGAGGCACCACCGCTGGAATGCCAAGCGCGGCATACTCCAGCAACTTCACCGGCAACATCAGTTCGCCTGCCGGGGACCGACGGTTGCCGACGACGCCCACGTCCATCGACGCCAGTCGATCGGGTAGCTCCTCGAGTGGATAGCCCTGCGGACGGAAATGGATACGGTCCGCCACGCCGAGTTGACTGGCGAGCGCCTGGAACGCAGGCAGGTCGTCGCCCCCACCCCAGAGATGAAGACGCAATCGCGGCAGTCGCTCGGCAAGTGCGTGCACAGCCCGGAGCACGAGATCGACCCCAAGCCGCGACGCCATGGTCCCGTGGTACACGAGATTGAACGCGCCATCGGGCCGCGCGGCGACTGAACCTTGTGTCGGCACGAAGATGCGCGGATCGGGGACGTTCATGGACACGAAGGTCTTGCCCGCAGGCAGCCCTCGCGTGATCAGCGCGTCGCGCTGGGGATGGTTGACGCAGATGACCCGGTCGGCGATCAGCGTGCCGAGCCTCTCTTCCAGGCAGAGCAGCTTCCAGCGCAGTGCGCCGTTGGCAAACTTGCTGGCAAACGTCTCCGGTATGGAGTCGTGAATGTCCAGCACCACTCGGCTACCCCTCAGCCTCGGTACGAGGCCAGCGAAGGAGAGGATGTCCGGGAGGTTGTGACAGTGGACGACATCCACTCTGGCTTCGCGGGACAACTGAACGCAGGCAACGGATGCCTTGAGCAGGAAGCGGCCATATGAGGCAAGGTACGCTGCGCCACTCTTGCCCCGGTACTTCGGCACATCAAGTTCACGAACATCGACGCCGTCCAGCATGTAGCGGCGGGGCCGATCGCTCGTGCGGTTCGAGAAGCACACGACGCGGAAGCCATTTGCGGCGAGGGTCTCGGCCTCCCGCCTCACTCGGGCATCGTTGTCGTAGTTGGTGTAGACCACCATCGCCACGAGGTGGTCCCTGCTTTGGCTGGTCACAGTTGCACGACCAAGGCCGAAGCCGGTGCAAGCACATGGCTCTCGGTGTGCCCGGCGCTGCCTCGATCCACCTTGAACAATGCGCCCGGCAGCCCCGGTCGTGCAGCGAGAGCCTGCACGGCGACCTTACCATCGCTGGTACGGCTGAAGGCGATCGCCCGACGCCAACGGAACCACTCGACGGCGTCGCGGACGGTGGCGTACCAGGGCGCATGTGCGTCGAGTTGGGCGAGCAACGCGTCGTAGGCCCGCCCCCATTGCCGCTCCACCACGAGGCTACGGTCGTGCCAGTTCACGATGATGGCGCCGCCAGCATTGCGCGCGTGCATGATGATCGGCTCGCAGCGCGCGATGCCTTCAGCCGTCGACAAACCGAGTCGATCGGGAAAGAAGAGCGCCGTGTCCATGATGTGGAGCGGAATCTCGAGGAGGTGGGTACAACCCGGGGGCATGAATGCCTGTGATGTGCCGGCGCGATAACCCACGGCTTCGTTGTAGCCTGATGTCGAGTCGTAGTCGAAACCTGCCTCGTCGAGTCGTCGAGCGGAGCCTTGGTCGAAATATAGCCAGTGCATCCGGACGCCGGACACCGGACGGCCCGACGCGGCCCCGACGCGAGCGCACTCGCGCACCGCGTCCGTTGTGTCTCGCCAGGCATCGAGTCCGTGCAGCGCGATCTCCCGGCCCTCCGCTGCCGCAGCCGCGAGCTCGTCCCGCACGTCGTCGGCCTGGTATCGGACCGCCCTCGTCGGCTCGACGTCACCCCGAGGTGACACACCTGCGTGATTCCTCGTGGGAACGACGAAGAACGTCGAGCTTCGCGAAGCGTCGGCCAGGCTGTAATCGTCGAAAGGACGCCAGGGATCGGACTTGAGGCCCAGCAAGACCAGTGGCCACGAGAGCACGCCACCTAGATTCTTCAAAGCCTCAGACCACGTTCGGCGCCCGTTGACCAGGTCCCGTAGGGTGCCGAGGCTTGCCCTGGACAGGAAGCCCGCCATGGTTCGGTCGACGCCATGCCGACGCATACCGGCGAAGTCGATGTCGTGCGTCAAGCAACAGATGAACGGGAACCCCGACGGCCGTGGTTCAACCTCGACGAACGTGACCTGGTTGTTCCGAAGGATCTGCTTGAGCGCCTCGATATGCAGGTCGAGCGACGGCCATGTCGCTTGCTCCGTGCCCTGTCCCTCGGTCAGCAGGTGGCGAACTTCAGCGAAGAGGTCGTACCCTACGCGGTGCCAGACGCAGCCCGCAAGGCCGGTGCTGTACTCCACTCCCCCTGATGACAGATCGAGGCCGCCAGTGGGGCACTCGAAGGTACACGAATGCCGGTGCAGCCAGGTCCTGACCCCAGCCACTTCGGTCTGCCGGCCGGACGGACGAGCAACGAGTATGACCTCGTTTGCCCGATCGATCTCCTGTCGCGCACTTCCGAATGCCACAACGACATCAGCCTTGACGTCGGCCGGAAGTTCGATGTTCGTGATCACGGCGCGGTAGTACTGCCCAGACGCAGCGGGTTCCCAGGCGATCTTGAACAACTGAAAGAATTCTCTAACGATCGCCCAGTCGTCAGGGCCGGCCACGACGCCAATCATCCGTTACTGCACGCCGCTCAGTTCGGCGCGCTGCTGCCAGGAAGCAATGCCCGCAGCCACAAGCGCCTGCTGCTCGGCTTTGAGCCCCGGGAACATCGGCAGCGACAGGATCTCCCTTGCCGCGCGCTCGGTCACCGGAAGCGAGCCTTCCTTGTAGCCCCACTCCACGTAGCACTTCTGCAGGTGCACCGGCTGCGGGTAGTGCAGGCCCGTGAACACGCCCTGCGCCTTCAGGTGATCGGCGAGGGCATCGCGCTCCGGGTGCCGGATCACGTACAGGTGGTACACCGCCCGGCTCCGCTCACCCTCGTACGGCGTCGTCACGTCGGGCAGGCCACCGAGCAGGTCGTTGTAACGGCACGCCGCCTCGCGCCGCTGCGTCGTCCATCCGGGAAGCCGACGCAACTTGATGCGCAGGAAGGCCGCCTGCACCGCGTCGAGCCGGCCGTTGTAACCCTCGAGGTCGTGGTAGTACTTCTGCGCCTGCCCGTGCTCGCGCAGCATGCGGATGGTCCTGGCGACCTCCGGATCCTCGGTGGTCACCGCACCGGCCTCGCCACACGCGCCGAGGTTCTTGCCCGGGTAGAAGCTGAACGCCGCTGCCTTGCCGAACGTGCCCGCGCGCTTCCAGGTGCCGTCGGCACAGTGGTACTCGGCGCCGTGCGCCTGGCAGGCATCCTCCACCACGATCAGGTCGTACTTCGCGGCGATGGCGAGGATCGCGTCCATGTCGGCCACCTGGCCGTACAGGTGCACCGGCACCACCGCGGTGATCGGCTGCCCGGTGCGCTGTCCGAGCGGTCGGCCCGTGGCCGAGTCCCTGCGGCACCCGGCGAGGTACGCCTCGAGCGCCTGCGGGTCCATGCAGTACGTCCGCGGGTCGATGTCCACGAACTCGGTGGCCGCGCCAGCCTGGCTGATCGCCTCGCACGTCGCGATGAAGGTGTGGGCCACCGTGACCACGGCCTCGCCAGGCTTCACGCCCGCCGCCATCAGGGCGAACCGGACGGCATCGGTGCCGTTGGCCACGCCGACGCAGTGCGTGCTGCCGCAGTACTCGGCGAACTCGCGTTCGAAGCCCTCCACCTGCGCGCCGCCGATGAACGCGGCTGACCGCAGCGACTGCCGGAAGGCTTCGACGAGTTCGTCTTCGAGCTCGCGATGTATCGTCACGAGGTCCAGGAACGGGACGGGAGTTGGGGTCATGGTCATTGTGCTTTCTACTAACGGCGGGGTGGGACACCCCGCCCTACCTGCGCGGTCGCTTGCCCTGAGCGGAGTCGAAGGGGAGACCGCGCCCTACCTGGGTCGAACATCGCGCCCTACCTCTTTCAGCCCAGATGGCGGTAGGCGAGGCGGCCGGTGAGGTCGAACAACGGGTCGGGAAGGTGCGCCAGGAGCCGCCGCGCCGCGCGGCCGAGCGCGCCGGGTGGCTGGCGCCGCGTCGCCGCTGCAGGCCACTGCAGGTACGTGAGCCGGCGCTGCTCCGCGCCGAGATGGTCCTTGAAGGCAATCAGGCCAGGCTGGTCGAGGTCGGAACGACCGAGGTCGAGCCGTGCCGCGCCATCGGCGCGCGCCTGCCGGATGGCCGTCCAGAACAGCAGCGGCATGCCACCGAGCGCGTGGTGGCGCGCGTCCGACCCGCCGTACTTGTACACGAGCGTCGTGCCGGCGCGCAGGGTGAGAATCGCTGCCACCGGATCGTGCGCCTTCCGCGCCACGTACACCGACAGGCGATCGCCGAAGCTCGCCGAGAGGTTGCGGAACCACGCGAGCGGCTGCGGCGGCACGCCGTGCCGTCGTCGCGCCTGGCGCAAGAGGGCGAAGAACTCGCCGAGGAGCGCCTCCGACCGGCCGACCTCGACGACGAGGCCTTCACGCTCGGCACGGCGGATGGCGCGACGCGTGCTCGACGGGTGGAACGCGCCGAAGATCTCGTCGGGCGTGCGCTGCAGATCGAGCACGTGCCACGCATACGTGGCGCCGGCGGCGAGCGCCGACTGGTGCGCCTGGCCGCGCACCTCCACCGAGCGCCAGTGGCCATCGCGCGTGCGGGCTGCGAGCGCCTCGCAGAGCGCGGACTCGTGCGCCGGATCGTCGGCCAGCACGTCCGCGTGGTCGGAGAACGGCAGCGACACGAGGCGGCGCGCGAGAGTGGTGCGCACCTCGCACGCCACGAGGCCATTGGCCAGCGGCCCGGCGTCGGTCGTGGTGAGCACGAATGGCCGGTAACCGTACGTACGTTGCAGCGCCTCGAGCCAGTGACGCCCGTGGAAGACCGAGGCGCGCGGATGCCTGGCCACGAACGCGTCCCACCGCCGGTCGGCGAGCGGATCCATCGTGTGCACGGGTGCGTTCACGCCGCCCTCCTGGCCGGCGACACGTCGTACACCACCCGACCCTCGTCGAGCCTTGCCCACGCCACCCGGGCCCGCTCGCTGCCGGCGCCGGTGACGGTCCACTCGCCGTCCTCGTGCACCAGGCTCATCTCCTGCCGCTCGCGCCACCAGCGGTCCACGTCGGCAGGCGCCGCCATCCACGCGCCGTGTTCGTCCCGCAACCCCTGGAGCATCCCCAGCAACTGCAGGTACACGCCCCAGGCGCGCTCGTCGAGCAGGTAATCGGGATGCGCGATGAAGCTGAGGAGGCCGTGCTCACGGAGGATTGCGTCGATCTGCTGCTGCCACAGCCCGGTGTCGTGCCGCCCGAGCACGTTGAACAGCGTGTAGTCCTGCGACGTGGTGAGCGGCAGTTCCAGCACGTGCCCGTTGAAGTAGGGCATCACGGTGCAGCAGCCGCCGCGCTGCGGCTCGAGGTGCGCCACGTTGGGCACCGACATGTCGTAGGAGATGTCGAGCGCCGAGAACCAGTCCTGCCGACGGTACATCGCGCCCGACCGGAAGCCGCGGCTGCCGAACTCGCGGCCACGCGCGTTGATCGTCGCGGCATGCCGCAGGAACCTGTCGCGATTGCGAAACAGCGTGCCGTCGTGGCTGAGATCGTGGACGTTCACCTCGAAGCCGCGCGCCCGCATGCGCCCCACCAGGCTGCGCGTCCGCGTGCGCGTCGACCAGGGTGCCTCGGGCACCACCTGGAACGAGGAGGGCACGCCGTGCGCCGCGTCGGCGTCCATCAGCCGATCGCAGGCGTCGGCACCCGCCGCGCCTTCGACATCGTGCGTCATCATCACGCAGCTCGACGCGCCGTCGGGCCAGAACCAGATGAACGGGAACTCGCCCACCGCGCCGTGCTCGAGCGCCAGCCCCACCACGCGGCGCATCACCGCTTCCACCGAGGTGTCCACCGGCCAGCGCGGGAAACTGATCTGCTCCCACCCGCGCCAGTGGAGGCGCTGCAGGTGCTTGCGCACGCCGACGGTGAGGATGGGGCGCACGCCGTAGTAGGCAAGGCGCTTCAGGCTCACGCGCGAGAGGTCGGCGATCGCGGTCAGCGCTTCGGGATAGCGCTCGCCACGCAGGTTGTCCACGGCCTCCGCCAGGTCGAACGGCGTGACCAGGCGGTCGCCCTGCACGACGACCCCGTCCGATACCTCGACCGGCCCGTCCACCGCCTGCGCCCGATCCGGAGGGCGATGGCGTCCGTAGGCCAGGCCGTGACCGAGGCGGAAGTAGCGCGGCTCCGCGGGCAGCCCTTCGGCGGTCTCGACCACCGCGAGGTGATCGGGACACCGGTAGTACTCGACCAGCGGGTGCGTCATCGGTCAGCCGAGCGGGATCACCGTGCCGCGCTCGGCGAGCGAACGATCGGCGGCCTCGAGCATGCGCACCACGCGCAGGCCAGCCACGCCGTCGTTGAAGGGCGTCTCGCCGCTCGTGACGCACTCCACGAAGTACGAGAGCTCCGCGGTGAGCGCCTCCACCTGCGCCACCTTCGGCGACCACACGTCGCCCGATCGGTAGCTCACCAGCAGGTCGTAGACGCCCTCGGCGCTGGTCACCGTGACGCCCTTGTCGTAGACCTTGATCTTCTCGTCGACGTCGAGGTCGTTCCACACCAGCATCTTCTCGGTGCCGCCAAGGAGCGTGGTGCGCACCTTCACCGGCGACATCCAGTTGACGTTGATGTGCGCCAGCACGTTGTTCGGGTAGTAGATGGTGAGGAACGCGATGTCGGCGTGCTTGCCGAAGTGCGTGCCGCCGGTGGCCACCACCGCTTGCGGCTCCTCGCGGATCACGTGGTCCATGATCGAGAGGTCGTGCGGCGCCAGGTCCCAGATCACGCTCACGTCGTGCTGGAACAGCCCGAGGTTGATGCGCGACGAGTCGAAGTACAGCAACTGGCCCATCGCCCCGGCGTCCACGAGCTCACGGATCTTCCTCACGGCGCCCGTGAAGAGGAAGGTGTGGTCCACCATGATCCGCAGGTTTCGCTTCCCGGCCAGCTCGATCAGCTCCTCGGCCTGCTGCGACGTGGACGTGAACGGCTTCTCCACGAAGACGTGCTTGCCGTTCTCGAGCGCGGTCCTGGCGAGCTCGTAATGCGTCCAGACCGGCGTGATGATGCACACGGCGTCGATGTCGGACGCGGTCAATACCTCTGCGTGATCGGTGGTGACCCGCATGCCCGGATAGGTGCGGTGGACGCGCTGCAGGGCCTTCTCGCTGCGGTCGCACACGACGGCGACCTCGCAGCCGTCGATGCCCATCAGGTTGCGGACGATGTTGGGGCCCCAGTAGCCGTAGCCGATGACGCCGACGCGGATGCGATTCACGAGGGAAGACCTCACTGACCGTCGACCTGAAGGTCGACGGCTACTTGCCGCCTGCCAAGGTCGACGGCTACGACGGACGACGATGGGTCGCCTGGATCACTGACCGTCGCGCGAGCGCGACGGCTACACGTGGGAGGGGCTTGCGTCTGTCTTGCGACCGGGGAGGCGGTCGCGGTCTGAATCATCCGCACAGGTAGGGCGGGGTGTCCCCTTCGACTTCGCTCAGGGCAAGCCACCCCGCCGTTAGCGGGTCCAACGGCGCGGTCGGAGACCGCGCCCCATCTATTGATCGACGGGGCGGACGAACTTCGCCGGGTTGCCGACGACGATCGTGAATGGGGCGACGTCCCTGGTGACCACGCTGCCGGCGCCGACGATGGCGCCTTCGCCAATGGTGAGGCGAGGGAGGATGGTGGCTCCGGAGCCGATGGATGCGCCCTTCTTCACGAGCGTCGGCTCGACCGTCCAGTCGGCCTCTGTCTGCAACGCGCCGCCAGCCGTCGTCGCCCTCGGGTAGACGTCGTTGGTGAAGGTGACGCCGTGGCCCACGAAGACCTCGTCCTCGATGGTCACGCCTTCGCAGATGAACGTGTGGCTGGAGATCTTGCAGCGCTTGCCGACCACCACGCCCTTCTGGATCTCGACGCAGGCGCCGATCTTGGTCTCGTCGCCGATCTCGCAGCCGTACAGGTTGATGAACTTCGAGAGCTTGACGTCGCGACCGAGCTTGACGTCGGGCGCAATGGCCAGGAACGGATCCACCTACATCGCCCCCTTGACCATCGCGAGCGGCGTGGCCGCGATGATCTTCACGTCGGCCCAGAGCGAGCGCGTCCGTGCGTACTCCAGGTCCATGCGCACCATCTCGTCGAAGGTGGTGCGGCTGCGGCCCTTCACCTGCCACAGGCCGGTGATGCCGGGCTTGGCGTCGAGCACGCGGCGACGATGCCAGGGCTGGTACTTGTCCACCTCGAAGGGCAGCGGCGGGCGCGGCCCGACCAGCGACATGTCACCGCGCAGCACGTTGATGAACTGCGGCAACTCGTCGAGGCTGGTCTTGCGCAGCCAGTGGCCCACCTTCGTGATGCGCGGGTCGGCGGTGAGCTTGAACACCTCGGTGCCGGTGCGCTCCTGCTTGCCGCTCTGTGTGATGAACCAGGTGACGTACTCCTGGTGGATCGCGCTGCTCATGTCGGTGCGCATGCTCCGGAACTTGAGCATCTCGAAGGGCTCGCCGCGACGGCCGATGCGGACCTGCCGGAACAGGGCCGGACCGCGCGAGGTGAACTTCACCGCGAGGTATGCCAGGAGCATGACCGGCGAGAACAACGCGAGCAGAGCCAGGCTGCCGACGATGTCGAGGGCGCGCTTGGCGACATCGCGCGGCTCCGGGCGATGCGACTGGATGAAGGCCTCGATGAGCAGGTCCACCGACGGCAGGTGACCGCCGAAGTCGTCGCTGTCAGGACCATGCACGTAGAGGCGCGTGGACAGCGCGTCGCCGGCCTCGCCGAGGCTGGTGGCGACGTGCTGCCGAAGGCGGCGGCCGAGGGCATGCGTGGTGTCGCGGGTCGCGTCGGGCACGATCACGGCCAGCACGGCGTCGTCTTCGAGCCAGCCGACGGCGTCCTCGTTGCGACGGGCCGCGACGGCGGCGCGGACGATGGGTGCCCAGTCGGCCTCGCCGGCAGCCAGGTGGGATCTGTCGATCACGAGGACGGCGAACGTCAGGCCCTGACGTTCGGCGCGCTTGCGCTCCCTGACGAGCGCCTGCCGCAGCACCGCCTGGCCGAGGATGTACGCGTCGGGCTGCCCGGCAGATCCTGGGCGCGAGGTGACCCTCTCCACGCGGCCGGCGGCCTTGAGATGTGTTGCGCTCACGTCGTGTGCCTCGTTTGACCAACGGCGCGGTGGGGCCACCTTCGCGCCAAGCGCTTCGGTGCCCAGGGACACCGCGCCCTACCGGTGAGGTTCATGCGGTTGCCAGCTTCCGGTCGTCGATGCGCACGACCGACACGCGCAGGGTTCGCGCCACGGCGGGCTTCAGACCGGCCGCCAGGGCGCGTTCGACGCGAGCCGCGAAGGCCGCCGTATCGGGCGGCACGGTGGAGAGCGCCGCGGCCAGTTCGACGCCCGCCTTGTGCCAGCCGATGACGTCGGTGTCGCGCAGGGTCTGACGCAGCCCGACGTGCAGCCGGGCCACCACGCGGGGTGCCATCGGCGTGGCTCGCGGCGTGTCGAGGCACGCCACGAGCAGCCAGAGGGGTTGGCCGGCACGGGCGGCGCGCGCCTGCTCCAGCGACAGGAGGTACCCGAAGGTCTCCTCGTCGTACGGCCCGTCGTCTCTCGACTCGAGCACCCGGATCGTGTCGAACTGGGAACTGGGCATGACCACCAACCCTCAGGTGACTACCTGAAGCAAACGGAACGCCACTGTGGCAGAGGTGCGCGGAGCTGTCCGGTCGAACTGGCTCGTGCGGCGCAAGGTCAATAGAAGCAGGGCCTTACGAACGAGATGAGGATGTCTGGTGGGGTTGCCACAGAGGCAGTCCGCGATCCGATATACATCCCACCGGGAGACTAAAGGCTTGAAAGGGGCTACTCGTCTGACGCTCCGTAGTAGTGACTGTAGTAGTCCTCGCGGCGGATTTCCGACGCATCCACGGCGTTGAGGATCACGCCGAGGATCCGCTCGGGTCCCAGCGCGTCCACCGACGCCTGCACCTCGGGGAACTGCGTGACCCCCGCCCTGATCACCAGCACCGCGGCGTCCACGGTCTCCGCCACAATGCGCGCGTCGGCCAGGCCGGCCACCGGCGGCGAGTCGACGATCACCCAGTCGTAGCGGGACGCGGCCGACGAGATGAGGCGCGGCAGGCGGGCCGACGACAGGTCGCCTACCGGGTTGGGTTGCTGGCGGCCGGCGGTGAGCAGATCGAGCTTGTCGTTGACCGCGTGGACGACGGGGTCGCCTTCGACGTCGGCCCTGAGCGCCTCGAGCAGGCCCGGCGTGGCGTGCACGCCGAACAGGCGGTGCAAGGTCGGGCGGCGCATGTCGGCGTCCACGAGCAGCACCTTGCGGCGATACGAGTCGCTCAGCGTGAGCGCCAGGTTGATGGCCACGTTGCTCTTGCCGTCGCCGGGGGCCGGCGAGGTGACCAGCAGGGTGCGCAGCTTGCCCTCCTGGTGCAACCGGTTCAGCGACGCGGCGAGATTGCGGAACTGCTCGACGAGCAGCGGCCCGGCGTTGGCGGCCGACAGCAGCCTGTCTGCCGCGCCGGCGTCGTGCGCGGCGGCCATGGCGACGACGCTCTTCCTGCGCCTGAAGGGACTCACAGCACGTACCGCCACAGCTTGAGGACGAAGACGAGTGCGGCCACCGTCGCGAGCAGCGCGGCGACCGCTGCCGCCTCTACCCATACGCGCCGCTTCTGCCGCGCGAGGTCGTCGGCAGTGGTCACATAGGGCAGCAGCACGAGGACCGGCAGGTCCACGGCGCCCGTCACGTCAGCCTCGGTGCGCATCGTCGAATCGGTGAAGAACATCAGGCCGACGAGCGCCAGGCCCAGCCCCATGCCGGCAACCGCGCCCATGGCGTTGATCTGCGGACGGTTCGGCTTGAACGGCTTCTGCGGGACGCGCGGCGGGTCGAGGATGCGGAACTGCTCGCCGATCTGCCGCTGCTCGAGGCTGGCGGCCATCTTGGAGTTCTCGCTCTTCGAGAGCAACTCGCGATATGTCGCCTGCAGCGTGTCGTAGTCGCGAGTAAGTGCCACCCACTCTGACTCGACGCCGGGCACGGCCTCGAGACGACTCTGGTACGCGGCGATCACACCACGCAGGCGACGCTCCTCATTGGTCTTGAACGTGATCTGCCGGTCGAGGGCTTCGAGCTCGGCGCGCTGCACGCGGAGGCGGTCGCGGCGGCGTGCATCCTCGGGCGAGAGGGCCGGCTGGGCGGCCGTGTCGTCGCCACCGAGCGGCCGCTGCAGCGCTGCCGATTCCACCTGTGCTTCGAGATCGGCGATCAGCCGCTTCATGCGCACCACGTCGGGGTGCTTGGGGCTCAGGCGCAGTTCCATCTGCGACAGCGCCGTGCGCGCGGCATCGAGCCGCTGGGCCGGCGTGGCGCCCGCTGGCACACCGGTGACGGCGTCGGGCGTACCGGCCGTCGGCGCTGCCGGCGTCTCGTCGGACTCGGCTTCGTTGAGCAAGCGCTCCAGTATCAACTTCCGGTCCTTGTCGCGGGCCAACGACTCGACGGCGGCCTGCAGGCCGAGCTGTGCGTTCTGAATCGCCTGCATGTTGGCCTGCGCCTGGGTGGGCAAGCGACCTGCGTTCCGCTCACGGAAATCCTTGAGCTTCTGCTCCTGTGCCTCGAGGCGCGAGCGGGCGTCGGCCATCTGCGCCTCGAGGAAGGCGCTCGTCTGCTCGGCCTGTGTGCCACGCTCACGGGCGTTGGTATCGATGAAGAAGCTGGCGAGGCGCTCGACGACCTTCTGGGCGGTCCCGGCCTCTTCGTAGTCGAAGGCAATCCGGAACGCCTCGCTCTCTGTGTTGCGCTGTGTGCTCGATCTCGCGACGACGACGGGCTCGATCGTCACGCGCGCCTTCATGCGCTCGATGACGTCCTCCATCGGCAGCTTGCCGCGCTCCTCCGGAAACAGGTTGAAGTCGGTGACCAGCTTCTCCAGTTGCGTGCGGCTCAGCACCTGCTGGCTGATGGCGCGAAGCCGGTCCTCGACGCCCTCGGTCACCGTGGCGCTGACGTACGACTCGGGGACGCGCTGCGGCACGATCTGAATCAGCGCGTCGGACCGATACAGGCTCGGGAGAAACCGCGACGCCAGCAGCCCGCCCATGATGCCGATCACGGCCGGGACGATGACCAGCCAGCGCCAGCGACGCAGGGCGGCGACGAGCGCACCGATTGAGAGTTGACGACCCGGGAGCATCTACTGCACTTGCCTTCCGACCGATGACAACTGGCGATCGCCCGCGATCGGCAGCCGCACGGTGACGCCGATCCGCACCGAGTTCCTGTCGTAGCGCGGCGGGAACCCGTCGGGCAGCTCGCCTGAATTGGTATAGCGGTGGTTGTAGTAGCTGTAGTTGCAGACCACGCCGAGCACGTCGGTCAGCATGTGCTGGAGTTGAAGGCTGGCCCCCAGTACCTCCAGCGTGCTGGTCACGCCGGAGGCGACGGGGGGTTGCCAATCACCGTAAGAACCGATGAGCTGCAGCGTGGTACGGCGACCGATCAAGCCGCCGAGCGTCAGCGTCGCCGTGTCAGCGGCGTAGAGCTCGCTGGTCACGGTCTGGAGCAGGCGGAAGTCGCGCTGGTAGCCGCCTTCGAGATACCACGTGGACGACAGGGGCACCTTGAGGCTCGCGGTGCCGACCGGCATGCTGTCGGTGAACGGCACGCGCTCGACACCCGAGGTCGACTCGACCCGGCCGACGCCGGCGGTGAGCGTCCAGGACACCAGGCTCGTTCGGGACACCTCGTGCTCGCCGTCGAAGCCACCCTCGATACGCTCCGTGGTGTTGGGGCGCACCATTCCATCGAACTCGGTGGTTTCGATATCGGTATATCGATAGTCGCCGCGGAGACGGAGACTGTCCGAGAGCACGTGGCGATAACCGGCGCTGGCCGTGTGCGACCTGTTGTCGCCGTCGCTGCCGTCGGTGAAGTCCCGCAGTCCATACGCATACGTGGCCGTCATCGACATCCGGCGGGTCCACTGCTGCGTGAGTCCCACCTGCGACGTCGATACCCACGACCGTCGCTCGAACAAGCCAGCCGCCGAGACCGCCTGGTCGACGCTGGGCGGGAGTGGCACACCCGCCGAGTCGGGCGCGAAGGTGTTGAAGAACGGGTCGTAGCCGCCGGCCTGCGATGCATTGAGCTTCGTCCTGAGGCCCATCGTGGTCGTCACCGCAACATTCGCGGTTGCGCCAGGCACGACGCCGTCCAGGTACTGTGGGTATGCGAATGCGCGTCCGGTCCCATCGAGCTGAATCGAGTGTCGGTTGTTGCCCTGGTACCACGCCAGGGTGCTGTCGAATGTGCCGACCGACCCGCTCGGCATGGCGTCGGGCAACTGTGGCGCGCCGCCACCGGGACCGGTTCCGCCAACGAGGTTGTCGTCGTAGCCGCCGAGCAGCGTCGAGTTGAGGCTCAGCGTCCGGCGCAAAGGGCCGCCCTGACGTTCGAGCCGCGCATCCGTGATCGAGCCGCCCATCGGCGCGGCTGGCTGCCGCGGCTCGCGACGCGACACCCGACCTGCACGCCCCTGTCGCACCGGCTCCTGCTTCTCGACCGGCTTCTCGGGCGGCGCGGGCGGCGTGCCGCCGGGCGCCTGCGGCGGCGGCGCAGGCGCAGGCTGCTGCGCAGACACCACGCCCGCCAGCACCATCGTCATCACCACGCCGCAGCAGAAGGTGGATCGCACGCGCTACTTCTCGGGAACCACCACGGTGTCGCCGGGGCGCAGCACGAGGTTCTGCTCCGCCTTCTTCCCCTTGGCCACGTCCTTGTACTCGAACCTGTGCGACACGCTGCGGCCGTCCTCCATGCGCATCACCGTGATGTCGTTGCTCGAGGCGAACTCGGTGAGCCCGCCGGCAATCGCGATGAGCTGCATCACGGTGGTCTGCGCCGTCAACGGATAGGCGCCGGGCTTGCCGACCTCGCCGGTGATGAACACCTTGCGGCTGTTCATCTGGCGCACCACCACGGTCACCGACGCGTCGGTGATGAACTCGCGCAGCGCCGTCTGGATCTGCTCGGCTAGCTCATTGGGGGTGAGCCCCGCGGCCTTGACGTCGCGGATGAGCGGCAGGGTCACCATGCCGTCGGCGCGCACGGTGACGTCGCCGCTGACGTCGGCCTCACGCCACACGAGCACGCCGAGCACGTCCTCGGGGCCGATCGTGAAGCCGGGCTCGGTGGCCACGGTCGGACCCGTCGGCTTGGCAGGCGCCTGGGCGGCGACCGGAGCAGCGAGCGAGGCCAGCAGCAACAGCAGGGCGATACAGGAACGGAAGACGGACATGCTCGCGGTGACCTCGGGCCGGCATGACGGCCGTGTGTCGGCCGAGCTTACAGATCGAGAATCCATACGGGTGGCGCCGCCGGTTCGTTCACGAAGGAACGAGTGCGTCGCACGTCAGGGGCGGTTGTGGGAGCAGCGGTGCCGCCGCGTGAGCGGCGACCGGCAGCGTGCCTCGGGGGGAGGGGTCGACACGCGCCGTGTGCAGGCCGGCGGGGAGGCGTCGGCCTGGGTGCTCGTCAGCGTCTGTTCAGGCCGAAGCTGGCCAGGCGCAGTGCTCCGGGACCTCCACGGCCACCGAGCGCTGCAACAACGAAATCGACACGACCAGGCGATCCCTGCTCTTGACCGACTGAAGGATGCCGGAGGCGCCGGTGAGCGGCCCCGACACGATCTGTATGCGCTGGCCCACGTGCAGGTAGGGCCAGGACTCCATCTGCAGGCCCGAGTCGGCCACCACGCGCAGCGACGCGATCTCGGCCTCGTCGATCGGGTACGGCGTCTGCCCGATGCCCACCACGTGCATCACGCCCGGGGTGGTCAGGATCGGCAACCGCTGCTGGACGTCGAACCGGCAGAACACGTAGCCGGCAAAGAGCGGCGTCTCGACCATCTTGACGCGGTCGGACCAGCGCTTGCGCTCCTTGTGCAGCGGCAGGAACTGCTCGTAGCCCTTCCCGGCGAGGGCGTCGGCGACGACGCGCTCGGTGCGGGGCTTGACGCGAAGGGCGAACCAGTCGAGCGCGCGTTCCATCAGAACTGAGGGTAGGGCGCGGTCTCCGACCGCGCCGTTCGTTGGAGTCGGGCTAACGGCGGCGTGGGACACGCCGCCCTACCTCTCCCTGGGTAGGCTACCGCCCCGTCAGTCCCATTCCTGAGGTTCGAAGGGACATCCAGTCCGGGCGCGTCGCCTGGCCGAGTCTTGCTTGCTGCCGCGAGTCGCTGCCGCACATACAGAATCGGCAACGGCGAGCCAACTTTAGTTCTGGCTCGCTGGGCAGACCGCAACCGTAGCACATTCCGAGTGCGAAGTTGCAAGGGATTCCGACGATCACGTAAATGTGGCGTCAGATATCCCTACACTTACAATCCTGCTCAGGTTTGTTTCCCTACGGAAAGATTTACCGGGAGAACAATCTGCCTTCAACCCCGGCTCGGGCGAGGCGAGAGAAGTACTGATATGCCGTGCGTGACAATTCCGTAATCGCCCGGTCGCCATCGGCGTCGGTGACGAGGAAGCTGGTCATCACGCAGATCAGGTAGGGGCGCCCCTTCAGATCCACCCAGGCGACCTCGGTGCGGACGCCGTCGAGCCCGCCGGGCTTGGCCGCCACCTGCACGTCGGCCGGTATGCCGGCCCGGATTGCCGTCGGGCCGTACTCGCGCAGGATGCGCGTCGCCTCGGCCTGGCTCGCCGACGTGAGGCCGCGCCCGGTGCGCAGGGCGTCCATCACGACGACCAGGTCGCTGGCGCTGGCGACGTTCTCCTCGCCGCGCGCCGCCGCCGCGGCGTCCATCATCCGCCGCCGGAGCCGGTAGCCCGTCGCGCCGAGCGCCTGCATGTGCGAGGTGATCGTCTCCATGCCGAGCGCGTCGATCAGCACGTTTGTCGACGAGTTGTCGCTGAGCAGGATCATCAGCATCGCGTGGTCGCGCAGCGAGAGCTGCGGCGACGAGAGGCGCTGCAGGATGCCCGACCCGCCGACCCGCGCCGCCGGCGGCAGCGGCCGAGGGTCGTCGAGGCGGACGCGGCCGGCGTCGGCCTGCACGAACAGCTCGTGGAGGATGCCGATCTTGATCGCCGAGGCCGTCGGGAACGGCTCGTCGGCGCGGCGGGCGAAGCGCTCGCCGGAGGTGAGGTCGACGATCAGGTACGAGACGCTGCCGTCGACGCCCGAGGCGATGCGCTCGAGTTCCCGCGTGAGGCGTTCCGCGAGCTCGGCGCGCTTGGCGTCGGGCTGTGCGGCGGCAATTTCAGATTTGAAATTCGCAATTGCGGGGGCGCTTGCTTCGCTTGCGCCCGCGAACGCCACAGGTAGGGCGCGGTCTCCGACCGCGCCGTTAGCAGGGCCAGCAACCAACGGCGGGGTGGAACAGAGGTCCGGGCCAACGGCGCGGTGGGGACACCGCGCCCTACCTGTGTCCAGCATCGATGCGAGGACGAGGTCGGCGATCACAGGGCGCGGACGGCGAGGGCCGTGATGTCGTCGTTCTGCTCGGCGTCGCCGCGGAACGCCTCGATGGCGACGAAGATTGCATCGACGATCTCGCGGGCGGTCTTCCCGCGCTGCGCCTGCATCACCTCGGCGATGCGCTCCCGGCCGAACTCGTCGCCATCGGCGTCCATCGCCTCGGAGACGCCGTCGGAGTAGAACAGGAAGACGTCGCCCTTCGCGTAAGGGACCACGCACTCGTCGTACTCGATCGCCGGGAACGATCCGAGCGGCACGCCCGTCACGTCGAGCCACGTGATCTCGCCGCTCGCGCTCATCTTCAGCGGATACGGCACGCCCGAATTCGACATCGTCACGGTGCGTCGCTTGACGTCGAAGAGGCTGTAGCAGAGCGTGCAGTACATCTCCTCGAGCTGCCGCTCGTGCAGGATCGTGTTGACCACCTGCAGCACGGTCGCCGGGGTGATCGCCGTCGGCATGTACCGCTTGCGGAAGGTGCGCGATCGCACCAGCTCCGACGCGAACGCCGCGTAGAGCGCCGCCGGCACGCCCTTGCCCGACACGTCGCCGAGCGCCACCACGAGCTGGTTGGCGAGCGGATCGAGGTAGTCGTGGAAGTCGCCGCCGAGCTCGCGGGCCGCGTCGAAGCGCGCCGCGATGTCGAGGCCGCGGATGCGGGACGGCACTTCCTGCGGCAGCAGCGCCGCCTGGACGCGTTGCGCGAAGCGGAGCTCGCGCTCGATGCGCGCCTGGTTGGTCGAGAGCTCGTGGTACAGCCGCGCGTTCTGGATCGCGATGGCGAACTGGCCGCCGAGCAGGGTGGCGAACTCCACCTCGTGGGCGTCGAACGCGTCGCGCTCCTCGGTGCTCAGGTCGAGCACGCCGATGCAGTCCCCCTGGTAGATCAGGGGCACGGCCATCTCCGAGGTGATGGTGTCGAACAGCTCGATGTAGCGCGGGTCCTCGCGCACGTCGCCGACCACCACGACCTCCTTGTGGAGCGCCGCGTACCCGGTGACGCCCTGCCCGAGCTCGATGCTGGTGACCTTCTCGTTGACCCCGTAGGGCGAGGCCAGGTGCTTGATCTCGAGGCGCTTGGACGAGGCGTCCATCAGCATGATGGCGAACGCCTTGTAGTCGATCACCTTGCGGGTGACCGCGGCGATGCGCTCGAACAGCAGGTCGACGTCGAGGATCGACGACACCTCGCGGCTGATCTCGAGCAGCGACTCGAACACCTGCGCGTTCTTGGCCGCGTTGGTGTAGAGGCGCGCGTTCTCGAGCGCCGTCGCCGCGTGCACGCCGAACTGGCGGACGATGGCGAGGTCCTTCTCGGTGAAGGCGTGGCGGTGGGCGCTGAGGATGTTGAGGGCGCCGATGGTGCGCGTGCGGTAGACCAGCGGCACGACGATCGAGGCCCGCATGCCGGGCACGTAGCCCTTGTAGTACGGGTCGTTCTCGAGGTCGTTGACCAGCATGGCGCGCCGGTCCTGCACGGCCATGCCGACCAGGCCCTCGCCGATGGCCAGCCGGATCGACTCGGCCACCCCGGTGGGGTAGCCGATCGAGTAGTCGACGTGCAGGCCGGTGCCGGCGCCGTCGAGCATGTAGATGGCGAAGGCGTCGAAATGGATCAGCCGCTCGATGAGCCGGGGGATGGTCTCGAGCAGCTCCTCGAGCGACAGCACCGACATGACCCGGCGGCCCAGGTCGAACAGCGTGCGCAGCGTTTCCTGGTCGCTGATCGCGCGCGCGGTCCGGACGAAGTCGCTGGTCTGTGTCAGGTCGGTCACGGGCCGGGGCTCTGGGATCGGGACGGCTCCGCCGTGGCCGGTTCGGGTCCACGCGGTGCAGGGACGAGACAGGAGTGCCGACAGCTGGGGCCCTGGGCCGTCAGTGCCGTGGTGACGGGCGGATTATACTGCCGGAGCGCATGGAGCTGACCGTCCCCTTCGACTACCAGGCCATCGAGCGGATCCTGCCGCATCGATACCCGTTCCTCCTCGTCGACCGCATCACGGAGTTCGAGGTGGACACCCGCGTGGTCGGCATCAAGAACGTGACCGGTGACGAGAGCTACCTGTCGCGCGTGCACGGGCAGCTGCCCGTGCTGCCGCCGACCATCCTCACCGAGGCGGTGGCGCAGGTTGGAGCCATCCTGATCCTCGCCAAGCCCGAGAACCGCGAGAAGCTCATCTATTTCATGGGCATCGAGCGCGTCCGCTACCGCAAGCCGGTGCACCCGGGCGACACGGTCGTGATCGAGGCGCACGTGCAGCGCCTGCGCAGCCGGATGGGCGTGCTCAAGGGGTTCGCGCGGGTCGGCGATCAGGTGGTCGCCGAAGGGACGATGACCTTCGCGCTCGGCCCCCGCAACGAACCACAGGGCTAATCGCTCAGGTAGGGCGCGGTGTCCCACCCTACAAGAGGTAGGGCGCGGTGTCCCCACCGCGCCGTTGGCGATACCTCGCGGACCAACGGCGCGGTCGCTTGCCCTGAGCGAAGTCGAAGGGATGACCGCGCCGTAGCTGGCCGGCTGTTCCATGATCCGCACACCGCGACGCTCCGCTCCGTCGCAGTTCCCGCACTCGGCGGGCGCCCGCCTGCGGCGACATCGCGCCATCCCGCTGGCACACCCTTCGCTGAACCCATGACCATGCCCGAGGCGTGGGAAGAGTGGATCGATGACCTGCGGCTGCCCGTCCGGCGGTTGCTGCCGCACGGCACACGGACGGAGCGTCGGTCACCCTCGACATACCTGCTCACGGTGTGCACGCGACCACGCCGCCTCAATCAGTTGTGCCACGACACGGTTGCCGCGCTGATCCACGCCTCGCTGGAGTTCCAGCAGGCCCGAGCGACGTGGCGCCTGCACGCGTGCGTACTGATGCCGGACCACGTCCACCTCATCGCGACGGTGTCGCCCGAGACGAGCCTCGACCACACCGTGACCTACTGGAAGCGGTACCTCGCCCGCCAGGCCGGCATCGAGTGGCAGCGAGACTTCTTCGAGCACCGCCTGCGTCGCGATGAGCACTTCGACGCAAAGGTGGAGTACCTGCGGATGAATCCGGTGCGTGCGGGATTGGCCGCCAGGCCGGAGGAGTGGCCGTACTTCTGGACCTGGTGACAGCGCCACAGCGGTAGGGCGCCGTGTCCTCACCGCGCCGTTAGCGATACCTCCGCGGACCAACGGCGCGGTCGGAGACCGCGCCCTACCTATTCCACTTCGACCGCGCCCTACCTATCCCAATCCCACCTCACCGCGCCCTGCCTCGGTTACTGCAGGTTCGCCTTCTTGGCCACGAGGTTGGTGGTCACCTGCGCGACGGCCTTCTCGGTGGCCTCGCCCAGGATCGTCTCGCGGAAGTCCGACGAGCCGATCTGCACGTCGCCGAAGCCCGCCGCCCCCGACCCGCCGCCGCCACCGAGCAGCAGGCCGCTGCGCGACGACTCGGCCTGGCCCTTGGCGCTGATCATGATCTCGCCGGTCGAGGCGTCGATCATGCGCACGGTGAGCGCCACGGTCGCCTTGCCCTTCGACGTGCCCACCTTGCCGAGGCCGAAGTTGCCGCCGCCCCAGCCGCCACCGCCGACGCCGACGTTCTTGTTCTCGGTGCCGAACTTGGTGATCGACCCGACCAGCAGGTACTGCACGCCGAGCGCCTTGCCGATCTTGGCCATGTCGGCGGCGCTCGGATCGGCACGATCGCTGTTGGAGAAGTTCTGCTCGGCGAGGATGGCGTCGAGGCGCTTGCGCTCGATCATCCGGAACGACCCGTCGTTGACCAACTCGTCGACGATCATGTCGGCCACGCCCTTGCCGATGTCCCAGTTCCCCGACCACCACTGCTGCACGCTGCCGAAGTCGAGATCCAGCACGGCGACGGTCGGACGCTTGGACTGCGCCGCCGCGGGTTGCGCCACCGCCACCACCGACAGCGCCACCACACCGGCGGCCACGAACGAACGAAGCAAAGTACGCATGAACTTCTCCATGACCCTTTCCGAGTTCCGGCCGGATGGGACGTCCGGCCCTACCTGCGGGCCCTTCGTGGCCCGTGCCCGGGTGCGGCTCCAGCCAGCCTGAAGCCGCGCGGCGGGAGGCTCCTCCCGGGCGCTGCGAGGCCACGTGCTAGAGTGGCCCCGCGCATGGCCGCACTGATCGAAACGGACGGTCACCCTCCGGACGAACAGCCGTGGCAGACCCTGGCCGATCTCCTGCCCGTCGGCCTCGCCGTCGTCGCGCCCTCGGACGAGGGCCCCTGGCGCACCGTCGCCGCCAATCCTGCCCTGATCGCACTGCTCCGCGGCGCGAGCGGCACCCCACCCGACCTGTTTGCCGAAGCCGCGTGGGTCGATCCCGAAGAGCGCAATCGGCTGCGCACGGCGCTGCGTGAACGGCAACCCGTCGTCGACGCGACGGCGCGGTTGCGGCGGGCCGACGGGACGATCGCCCACGTGGAGATCACGGCGGTCGTCGGTGCGGGCCCGACGAACGGACCAACGGCGGGCTGGCTTGCCCTATGCGGAGTCGAAGGGGACACACCGCCCTCCCCCTTCGCCTACGTGCTCGTCCGCGACGTCGGCGAGCGGCGACGACGGGAGGAGCAGTCGCGCGACCTGTACCAGCAACTGCTGCAGGCCGAGAAGATGGCGGCGCTCGGCCAGACGATGTCGGGAGTCGCGCACGAGCTGAACAACCCGCTCGGCGCCATCCTCGCGCTCGCCGAACGGCTGCGCCTGCAGGGCGCACGCACGCCGCTGGCTAGCGGCCTCCACACCCTGCACAAGGAAGCCGAGCGCGCCGCCCGCATCGCCCGCCAACTGCTGACCTTCGCCCGCAAGCGCCAGACGACGCGCCTGATGGTTCCCCTCAACGAGGTGGTGGCCGAGACCGTCCGCCTGCGCCAGGCCGACCTCGATCGCGCGGGACTACGCGTGGCGACCGAGTTGGCCGACGACCTCCCGGACGTCTTCGCCGACCCTCACCAGTTGCAGCAGGTGGTGCTCAACCTGCTGATCAATGCCGAGCACGCCATGCTGCGCGCCGACGTCGGCAGGCGCATCCGCGTGCGCACGGCGATGGAAGACACCGATCACGTCCGGATCGAGGTGGAAGACGACGGCCCGGGCATGTCGCCCGACGTCGTGAGTCGCATCTTCGATCCGTTCTTCACCACCAAGGACGTCGGCGAAGGCACCGGCCTCGGACTGGCCGTGGTCCAGGCCATCGTCGCCGAGCACGGCGGACGCATCGACGTCGACTCGACGCCCGGTCAGGGCGCGCGCTTCGCCGTGGTGCTCCCGGCCGCAGGCGCGACCGTCCAGGCGCCGCGCATGCAGACGACCGTGGTCGCCGACACCTCGGATCGCTTCGGCGAAGGCCTCCGGGTGCTGCTGGCCGACGACGAGCCGGCGCTGGCCGGGGCGGTGGCCGACACGCTGCGTGACGCGGGGTTCGAGGTGACGATGGCGGGGGATGGGGAGGAGGCGCTGGCGCGGGCGCAGGCGCAGACGTTCGACGCCGTCATCTGCGACCTGCGCATGCCGCGCGTCGATGGCCCGACGTTCTACCGGGCCATCGCGGCGATCTCGCCGCCTCAGGCGCGGCGGGTGATCTTCGTGACCGGCGACGTGACCGGCACCGAGGCCGCCAGGTTCCTCGACGAGAGCGGCTGTCGCTGGCTCGCCAAGCCGTTCCGACTCGCCGAACTCCTGCGCGTCGTCCGCGACGTCGTCGGATAGGTGAGCAACTTGCCCTTCGGCGAGGCGGCGTCGAGCACGGCGTCGTGCCCGGTGGCGCGCTGGCTGCGGGCCTGCTGCAGGTCGACGAGCGCCGCCATGCGCGTCGCGCCGTCGGTGTAGCCGCAGGCGACGAGGGCGTCCTTCAGGCGCGTCAGGGCGCGGGCGTGCAACTGCGAGATCCGCGACTCGTTGACGCCGAGCGCCTGCCCGATGCTCTTCATCGTCGCGTCCTGGAAGTAATAGAGGGAGAGGAGCCTGCGGTCGCGGGGCTGGAGCTTCGCCATGGCCTGGCGGAGCCGCTCGCGGCGCTCGACGAGGGCATAGCGCTCGTCGGGCAGCGGGGTGGCCGTCGGGACGCACCCGGGCGGCAGGTTGGTGTCCTCGCTGTCACCGCCGGACGCGGCCGAAGTGGCCTCGATGGTGTTGATGCGGACGATGGTCCGACCGAGGCGCTCCTCGTCGGTGCCGAGGTGCGCGGCCAGGTCGGCCAGCGACGGCTCGGCGCCAGTGGACGCCCGAAGCGCTTCACGCGCCGCCTCGAGCTCACGGCGGATGCGGCGGACGCCGCGCGGCCAGGCGTCGCGGCGGAGCGCGTCGATCATGGCGCCACGGACCCGGCGCTCGGCAAAGGTCTCGAAGCGGATGCCGCGACCCTCGTCATACCGGTGCACGGCGTCGATGAGGCCGAGCATGCCGTCCTGCACGAGGTCGCCGACGTCGACGCCCGACGGCATGGAGGCCGCGACGCGACGGGCCAGGGCTTCCACGAACGCCCGGCTGGCGATTACCCGACTCTGCTGGTCTTCACGAAGGGGCTGCAACACGTCAGTCTCCTGTCACTCGCACGCCGGCTGGGAGTCGGCCGGGCCGGGTTCGCACCGGCGCCGACTGGTGTCAGAGCAACGACGGTGCCAAATACGTGACAGGAGAAGCTTGTCGCTGGGTTCTTGTTTGTAAGCCCTTTTATTACAGCAACTTATGTTGATCAATTTGAGGGCAATTTGGCGCCGGTCAAAAGGTCAACAATGTGTATTCGTCAATATTTTGGCTATCCGACAGGTGATGGCCGTTAGTTTTTTGACGACCCGTCCGCGTCGAGCAGGTCGGTCGGCAGCTGGCGCTGGATCGCCTTGACGGCGTCGAGCGCGCCGACCGCGGCCTGCACCACGTCGGCGGCCCTGGTGCGGGTTCCCGGGTCCGGACACTTCGCTTCGATCAACTCCGCATTGACCAGAACGATGCCGAGGTGATTGTTCAGCTTGTGGAAGAGGTCGCCCAGCGGGCCAAGGGAGGTCATGTGAGGGCCGTACCGAGAGGTGGTATCGGACCGCCCGTCGCGGGCCTGTAGAGGCATGCCCCGCGAGTTGTGTCAAAATACTGACGCTTCATGACCGCCGCGGCTCGTCCACTCCTGCTCGTCGATGACGAAGGCGCCTTCCGACGCGGAGTTGCCGAGTACCTGTCGGGCTCGGGATTCGCCGTCACCGAAGCCTCGACCGTGGCCGAGGCCCTCGAACAACTCGAGGGTTTTGCGTTCGACGTGGTCCTCACCGACCTCCGCCTGCCCGACGGCGAAGGCACCGCGGTCCTCCAGGCGGCCCGCGCGCGCTACCCGGACATCGTCGTGCTGGTGGTGACCGGGCACGGCTCGATTCGCGCCGCCGTCGAGGCCATCCGGCAGGGGGCGGCGGATTTCGTCACCAAGCCGTTCCAGCTGGCAGAGCTGGACCTCGCCCTCGGGCGGGCGCTGGAGCGCCAGCGATTGCGCGAGGAGAACACCTACCTGCGCGAGCAGCTGCGCGAGCGATACCGACTGGACCAGCTGGTGGGTCGAAGCGCGGCGATGCAGGAGGTGTTCAAGGTCGTCGAGACGGTGGCGCCGACGACCAGCACGATCCTGATCCTCGGCGAGACGGGCACGGGCAAGGAGCTCGTGGCGCGGGCGATCCACCAGCTCAGTCCGCGGGCCGGCGAGAAGTTCGTGGCGCTCAACTGCAGCGCCATCCCGGAGTCGCTGCTCGAAGCGGAGTTGTTCGGCCACACCAAGGGCGCGTTCACGGGCGCGGTGGCAGCCCGGCCCGGCCGCTTCGAGGTGGCCCATCGCGGCACGCTGTTCCTCGACGAGATCGGCACGATGCCGATGCCGTTGCAGGCCAAGCTGCTGCGGGCCCTGCAGCAGCGGGAGGTCGAGCGGATCGGCGAGGCGCGGCCGATCAAGATCGACGTGCGGGTGCTGGCGGCCACCAACGCCGACCTCGAGGCGATGGTCAAGGCGGGCACCTTCCGCGAGGACCTGTTCTATCGGCTGAACGTGATCCCGGTGCAGTTGCCGCCCTTGCGCGATCGGCGAGACGACGTGCCGCTGCTGGTGCGCGACATGCTGCAACGGCTCGGCGCGCAGGCCGTGCCGCCGCGCACCGACGTGACGTTCTCGCAAGAGGCGATGCGGCGGCTGATGGCGCACGACTGGCCGGGCAACATCCGACAGCTCGAGAACACGGTGGAGCGGGCGCTGGCGTTGAGCCCGGGACGCTCGCAGATCGACGTCAGCGTGCTGCCGCCCGACGTGCGCGGCGACAAGCCCGGCGAGCGTGGCGTGGCCATCGCCCTTCCGGAACAGGGCATGGACCTCGAGCGCGAGCTGGCGCTCGTCGAGCGGGTGTACATCACGCAGGCGCTGGCGCGCACCGAGCAGAACCGCAGTCGCGCGGCCGACCTGCTCGGCGTCAAACGCACGACGCTCGTCGAGAAGATCAAGCGACTCGAGCGGATGGGACTCGGGGACGGACTGCTCTGACGCGGGTCATTCGAAACTGGAACTGTGAAATTCTGGGGCGTCGGCGCCTTCGGCGCGACGCCTCGACACGCCTCGACACTCGCAAGGACGCAACTCATGGCGCGCGGCGCATTCTGGACCATCATCGTCGACGATCAGCCGACCGCCTTCCGCGCCCCGGTGCGGGAGGACCTGCTGCCGACCCTCAAGCAACTGCAGCGGCAGCATCCCAACGCCGTGATCAAGTGGTTCCAGCGCGGACGCCTGTGGGAGACGCCCGGCGACGCCATGGACGCCAGCAAGCCGCCGCGGCGCGGCGCCACCTGGCGACCCGGCGGCGAGCACAAGGATCCGCGTGACGCCTACAAGGTGCCCCGCGACGTGAAGCGCGCGCGGTGGGCGTCGCAGGCGGCCGACGGGCGCGGGCCGTGGGTCAAGGGGAAGGACCGGGCACCGGGCAGCGGGTTCCGGGCACCGGAGGGGAACGCCGAACGGGGCGAACGCCCGGCGTGGAAGCCGAAGGGCGACCGGCCCAGCGGCGATCGGCCGTTCAAGCCGCGGGGTGACAAGCCCACGGGGGATCGGCCGGCGTGGAAGCCGAAGACCGATCGACCTGCATTCCAGCCTCGCTCGGATCGGCCCGATGGCGAACGCGGCGAGCGACCGGCCTGGAAGCCCAAGGGCGACCGTCCGAGCGGCGATCGGCCCTTCAAGCCGCGGGGCGACAAGCCCACGGGGGATCGGCCGGCGTGGAAGCCGAAGACCGATCGACCTGCATTCCAGCCTCGCTCGGATCGGCCCGATGGCGAACGCGGCGAGCGACCGGCCTGGAAGCCCAAGGCGGATCGCGCCGATGGTCCGCCGAAGCCGAGAGGCGAAGGCGGCTGGAAGCCAAAGTCGGACCGACCCGCAGGCGATCGGCCATTCAAGCCACGTGAGGACAGGGCTGAATGGAAGCCCAAGGGCGATCGCCCCGCGTTCAAGCCACGCGCGGATCGGCCGGACGGCGACAGGCCGTCGTTCAAGCCGCGGGCCGAGCGCCCTCAGGGCGATGGCGGCGGGTTCAAGCCGAAGGGCGACCCCTTCGACTCCGCTCAGGGCAAGCGGCCGGCCTGGAAGCCGAGCGGTCCGGGGATACGCCGTGGTGCGCCGAGCGACGCGCCCCGCGGCGATTGGCGCGACCGCGCGACGCGCGGCGATGCGACGCCGCGCTCGGGTGGCGACGCGCCGAAGCCAGCGGCCAAGCGTGGCAAGACGTGGCGGGTCGGCGAATTGCCGCCGGCCGACCGCAAGAAGAAGCGGGAAGACTGACGCCCTGATCTACCCAGACTTCTGGGCCCTTCTCGTGACGAGATAAGGACATGAAGCGCATCTCTGTTCAGGACCTCAAGGCGCAGCTCTCTGGTGCCATCGCCGCGGCCGAGGCCGGCGAGACGTGGCTGGTGACCCGGCACAATCGTGCCGTGGCTCAGCTCGGACCGGCGGTCTCGCCTCACGTGCACGTCGGCGCGCGCCAGGCAGCGTTCACGCTCACGCCGGCCGTGACCCGGGGGACGAACGGGCGCTACCTCGCCGTGCTGCTCGACGATCGGTGCGAGCGGTGAGCCCTCGGCCGCGCCAGTCCTCCCCGCGCCGCCTGTACGTCGATACCTCGGCCTATCTGTGTGTGCTGTTGGGCGAAGATGGGTGGGAGCGTTTGTCCGAGTGCACCGATGGTGCCGAGTTGTGCTCGAGTGTCCTGTTGGTGCTCGAGGCAAGACGCAACCTCGTCAGGCTTGCGCGAGAAGGGGCACTCGACGCCGGGCAGTACGACGCCTGCATGAGGCGCGTGGCGTCCGACAGCGAACGATTCTCGGTGCGTGACCTGACGCTCGACCTGTGTGCCTCGTCACTCGTGCCGGCCGTCGCGACCCCCCGCTCGCTGAACCTGGCGCACCTCCGTAGCGCCCTCTGGTTTCACACCGAGTCCCGGCTCGAGGGATTCGTCACGCTCGATGCCGCGCAAGGCCACGCGGCACGCGAACTCGGGCTTGCTGTCCTGCCCTCTGGTGACCCGTCTTGATCGTGCACGTGGTGCTGTTTCGCCCACGGCCCGACGTCAGCGACGCCGAGCGCGA
This sequence comes from Luteitalea sp. TBR-22, assembly GCF_016865485.1. Classification (NCBI taxonomy): domain Bacteria; kingdom Pseudomonadati; phylum Acidobacteriota; class Vicinamibacteria; order Vicinamibacterales; family Vicinamibacteraceae; genus Luteitalea; species Luteitalea sp. TBR-22. The sequence continues at coordinate 6,438,825 of NZ_AP024452.1, forward strand.
AGGCCTGCTCGAATCGATGCGCGTGGCGGCGCGGGAGGTGCCGAGCGTGCGCGGCTTCCGCATCGGGGCGCACCTCGACCCGCCGCCGACCTACGTGCTCGGCGGCTTCCCCAGCTTCCCGTGGATCGCGCTGCTGGAGTTCGACGACACCGCCGGCCTGCAGGCGTACCTCACCCACCCGCTGCACCGCGACCTTGGCACGCGCTTCAACGCCACCGCGGAAGCCGCGTTGATCTACGACTACGAGATCGCGGAGGCGATGAAGTAGGAGAGCCGCGGATCGGGGACCGGGGATCGCGGATCGGAGTCGTCGGGAGTCCAGCCGCTGAGGCTCTGCAAGCCGGTCGCCCAGCCACGCCGCCCGCGACGCGCTCAGCACGGGAACGGCAGTCGGCGGCCGGCGATCGGCAGCAGGAGTTGCGTAGGAAGTTGATCGATCCGGACCAACGGCGCGGGCGGAGACCGCGCCCTACCGCTCTACGCGAAGAAGAACTGCGCGATGAGGTCGCGCACCTCGCCGATCGACTCGGCGCGGTTGACGCTGGCGCGGAACTCGGCGCCCCCTTCGTACCCCTTCGAGTACCAGCCGTTGAGCGCGCGGATCTTGTTCACCACCCAGCGTTCCCGCCCGCGCTTGGGGGCGCGGAGCGCCGCGGCGCGCGCGTCGGCCGGCGAGAGGTCCTCCTCGAGCGTGCCCGGCGCGGTGTGCCGGAAGCCCTCGGCCTCGTCGATGCGCTCGTTGAGCAGCAACTGGATGTAGTCGAGGAGGAACTGGCCGCGATCGCGCATGGTGACGACGCGCGGCGCGCGACCGGCGGCGATGTCGGCCGCCTGCGCGAGGATCCACGGATTGCGCAGCACGCCGCGCCCGACGAGCACGCCTTCGGGCCCGCTGCGCAAGCGATCGATGACGTGTTCGGGCTCGACGCAGTCGCCGCTGCCGAACACCGGAATCGACACCTGCTCTGCGACGTGCGCGATCAAGGACCAGTCCGAGCTTCCCGTGTAGGCCTGCTTCGCGGTGCGGCCATGCACGGTGACGGCGGCCGCGCCGGCGTCTTCCACCATCTTCGCGAGCGTCGGCGCGTTGATCTCGGCCTCGGTCCAGCCGGCGCGCATCTTGACGGTGACCGGAATCTTCACGGCGCGAGCCATCGCCTCGACGATCGACGCGGCGTGACGCGGATCGCGCATCAGCGAGCACCCGGCGTTGTGCTTGGAGATCTTCGGCACCGGGCAGCCCATGTTGATGTCGACGATGTCGGCGCCCATGCCCTCGACGACGCGGGCGGCGTCGGCCATCTTCGCGGGATCACCCCCGAAGATCTGGATGGAGACGGGACGTTCTTCCTCGGTGTACTCGGCGAACTCGAGGGTGCGGTCGATGCCGCGGACCAGGCCCTCGGAGCTCACCATCTCGGTGACCACGAGGCCGCAGCCGCCCTGTCGCTTGATCAGCCGACGGAATGCCGTGTCGGTCATCCCGGCCATCGGCGCGACGCCCGCGGGCGCGTCGAGCGTGATCGTGCCGATCTTCGGCGTGGCGACCGGTGATGGCGTGCCCTCAGCGGAGCGCCTGCCGACCTGAAGGTCGACAGCCACGTCGACTGGCCGCGACGTGTCGACGGCGCTCACTGGTTGGTGCCGGGCTTGGGAGCGGCGCCGGCCTCGCCCGCCTTGGCGGCCTCGGCAATCGCCTTCTCCGCTTCCTTGACGCCGACCTCGAACGCCTGCTTCAGCGACGCGCTCTTCCACTCGATGATCGCCTGCGACCGCAGCCGATCGAGGTACTTGAGCACCTCGCCAGCGCGACGCTGGTTGAAGACCTTGTCGGCGATCTGGTCGCGCGCTTCCTCGAAGGTGGCCTGCTTCTTCGGGATGCGCGCATCGAGCTTGAGCAGGCGGTAGCCATTGCCGGCGTCGAGTGGCTCGGTGACCTGCCCGACCTTCATCGTCGAGAGGACCTTCTGGATGTCGGGATTGAGTTCGTCGGCGCTGAGCGGCCCGATCAGGCCGCCGTTGGCCTTCGACGCGGCGTCGGAGACCTCACCGGCAACGGCCGCGAAGTCCTCCTTGGCGACGCGCTGGCGAATCTGCACGACCTTCTCGCGGGCCGCGTCCATGGCGGCCTTGGCGGCGGCAGGACCCTCGGCAGGCGCGGTCTGCGCGGCGCGCACGAAGATCTCGCGCAACGTCACCGACTCGTTGGTGAGGAACTCCTCCTTGTGCAGGTCGTAATACGCGCGCGATTCCTCTTCAGAGATGCTGATCCGCGAGTAGACGTCCTGCTGCTGCACGCGGTTGATCAGCATCTGCTTCTCGAACGCCTTGCGCAGCCCCGGGATCGTCAGGCCTTCCTGCTTCAGCGCGGCCTGGAACTTCTCCTCGGTGTCGAGCTTGTTCTCCTTGCGGATGTTGGCAAGGATGCCGTTGAACTGCTCGTCGCTCATCTTGAGCCCGAGCTCCTTGCCGCGCTGCACGAGCAGCATCTCGTCGATGGCGTTGACGATGACGCGCGGCGTCACCTCGTCGAGCATCTTGCGGAGCGCCTGATCGTTCTGCAGGTCGGCGGCCGAGACGTTCGGGTTGTTGGCGCGCAGTGCGGCGACCTGCAGTTGCTCGATGTCGGTCTTTGTGAGGATCTCGCCGTTGATCTTGACGAGCACCTGCTCGATCACCTCGGCCCGCAGGCCGGCCATCGAGAGTCCCACTGCCAGGCCGAGGGCCACGAACGTCCGCAAGTTCATTCGCATCATCGCTTTACCTATGGTACCCCCCCAAGAGGCTCAGGGCTCAGGGCGCAGGGCTCAAAAACAAGGCTCATGGCTCAGGAGCGCGGGCTCGAGGGGCAGGCTCAAGGAGTTTTGACGATCGCGCCAGCGCGACGGGCGGATGCTAGATGCGGGAAGTCGACACGTCGAGAGCACAACATCTTGTGCGATGAGCGTCGACATGAATGTCGACGCCCACGAAAACGCCGTTGGTACGCGGCCGTCGGCCAACGGCGCGGTGAGACACCGCGCCCTACCTGAGGTCGTCGCTCAGTTCCTTCATCACGCCGACGATGCGGGCGAACAGGCCGTCGGGAGCCCGCGGGTCCTCAGGCATCGGCTTGAGGACCTCCGCCTTGGTGAAGCCGGGGGCCACCTCGCCGGCCGTCGCGCGCACGGTCCACCACGACGGGCCGCGGCCCTTCGCGACGGGGCCGTGGGTGGTTCCGCCTCCGCCAAGGCTACGGCGGACAAGCGGGCCTCCGGGTCGGCCGGGTATCGGGGCAGCAGGCGGCCCGGTCGGCTTGCCCTGAGCGGAGTCGAAGGGAGACGCGGCCCTACCCAGGCTCGGTGCGATCTCGGGCGGGGCGAGATCGAGCTTGAGGTGGCCCGGCGGCACCACGCGCAGGTCGACGCGGCGATTGACGACGGCCATCACTCGCTGTGGCTCGACGCGCGCGCCGTCGCGGAACTTGAAGACGATCGTCTTGCCCTCGCGCTCGATGGCATCGAGCTTGAGGTGATCGGCCATCACCCGGATGCGTGCGTGGTCGGCGAGGCTGAGCACCGATTCCGGTACCGGACCATACCGATCGCGCACGTCGTCGAGCACCTTGTCGATGTCGGCGTCGGTGCGCGCCTGCGCCACCTGGCGGTAGATGCCGAGGCGCTGGTTGGTGTCGGGGATGTAGCCCTCGTCGATGCGGAACTCGACGCCGAGGTTGACGGTGGCGCGGCGGTCGTCCTCGAGATCCTCGCCCTTCAGCTCGCGGATCGTCTCCTCGAGCAGCTTGGTGTACATCTCGAAGCCGATGGCCTCGATGTGGCCGCTCTGCTCGCCGCCGAGCAGGTTGCCGGCGCCGCGGATCTCGAGGTCGAGGGCGGCGATGCGGAAGCCGCTGCCGAGCGCGCTGAACTCCTTGATCGCTGCGAGGCGCTTGCGCGCGACCTCCGACAGCGAGTCGACGGGTGGGATGAGCAGGTAGGCGTACGCGCGCCGATCGGACCGGCCGACCCGCCCGCGCAGCTGATAGAGCTGCCCGAGGCCGTAGCGGTCGGCGCGGTTGATGATCATCGTGTTGGCGTTCGGGATGTCGAGCCCGTTCTCGATGATCGTCGTCGCCAGCAGGATGTCGTAGCGGCGCTCGATGAAGTCGACCATGACCTTCTCGAGCGCCTCCTCCCCCATCTGGCCGTGCCCGATGCCGATTCGCGCGTCGGGCGCGACGCGCTGCAGCAGGCCGGCCATCGAGTGAATCGACTCGACGCGGTTGTGCACGAAGTAGACCTGCCCGCCGCGCTCGAGCTCCTTGGCGATTGCCGCGCCGATGATCTGCGGATCGAAGGGCAGCACCGCCGTCTGCACGGCCTGGCGATCGTGCGGCGCGGTCTCGATGACCGACATGTCGCGGATGCCGACCAGCGACATGTTCAGCGTCCGCGGGATCGGCGTCGCGCTCATCGTCAGCACGTCCACCTTCTTGCGCATCTGCTTGATGCGCTCCTTGTGCGTCACGCCAAAGCGCTGCTCCTCATCGACGATGAGCAACCCGAGATCGCGGAACTCGACATCCTTGGCCAGCAGCCGGTGCGTCCCGACGAGGATGTCCAGCTTGCCTTCGCGCAGGTTCTTCAACGACTCGGCCTGCTCCGCCTTCGTCCTGAACCGGCTGACCATGTCGATGCGCACCGGGAACGCGGCAAAGCGGGTGCGCAGCGTCTTGAGGTGCTGCAGCGCCAGCACGGTGGTCGGCGCGAGCACGGCCACCTGCTTGCCGTCCATGACCGCCTTGAAGGCAGCGCGCATCGCGACCTCGGTCTTGCCGAAGCCGACGTCGCCACACAGCAGCCGGTCCATCGGCGTCGGCGACTCCATGTCGCGCTTGATGTCGATGACGGCGTTGGCCTGGTCGGGCGTGAGCTCGTACGGGAACGCGAGCTCGAACTCCTCCTGCCAGTGCGTGTCTGGCGGGAACGCGTGCCCGTGCACGGCCTTGCGCGCGGCGTAGAGCTTGAGCAGCTCGTCGGCCATGTCGCGCATCGCCTTCTTGACGCGCGCCTTGGCCTTCTCCCACGTGGCGCCGCCGAGCCGATCGAGCGTCGGCCGGCCGCTGCCCGAGAACTTCTGCACGAGGTCGAGCCGGTCCACCGGGACGAACAACTTGTCGTCGCCGGCGTAGCGCAGCTCCATGAACTCGCGCGTCTCGTGCCCGACGTTGATCTGCTTCAGGCCGACGAACACGCCGATGCCGTTGTCGACGTGGACGACGAGATCGCCGACCTTCAGGTCGCGGAAGTCGGAGAGGAACGCCTTGGCCGCCGACGCGCGGCGCTGCGTGCCGACGCGCTCCTCGTCGAAGATGTCGGTCTCGGCAAACAGGCGCAGCTTCGCGGCCGGCAGGCGGAAGCCCTGTGAAAGCTGGCCGGTGGTGACCAGCAACGCGCTGCCCGAGGTGACCTCGGCGCGGCTGATGTCCACGGCGACGACGCCGTAGTCGCGCAGGATCTCGATGACGCGCTCGGCGCGACCCGCCGTTTCGGCGACCAGCACCGCCGTCTCGCCGATCTCGCGCCCCTTGCGCAGCTCCGCCACCCAATCGGGCACGCGGCCGTGGAAGGTCGGCGCGGGCTGGCAGGAGACGTAGCGTTCGGAGTGGGCAGACGCAGACGACGGGGTGGGGACGTCCGGCATCGCGTCGTCGCCGATCACCGGGTCGGCGGCGAACGTCTCGAGCTTTGAGGCCGACGGCAGCATCGACATGACGTCGGGCCACGGCAGCATGAGGCGACCGGGCGGCAGCGGACGCTCGTCGCGCGCCAGCGCGTCCTGGTAGCTGTCGAGGAGCGCCGTGAACTTCCGGTCCCCCGCCTCGCGCACCTTGTCGAACTCCGAGACGAACAGCCGCAGCCGGGGCGTGCGGCCGAGGTACGTGAAGAACGTCGCGGGGCGGTCGGCTTCGCGGGCCTCCAGGGTGTCGGCAATCTCACGCACCGGCGCGATGGTGACGCGGTCGAGGGCGGCCACCGACCGCTGCGTCGCCGGATCGAACTGCCGGATCGACTCGATCGTGTCGCCGATGAACTCGAGGCGCACCGGCAGGCGGTCCCCCGCCGGGAAGATGTCGACGACGTTGCCGCGGACGGAGAACTCGCCGTGCTGGTCGACGGGGTCCTCGCGGGTGAACCCGGCCTTGACGAGGACGTCGGCCAGGTCCATCAGGTCGATCTCGTCGCCCTGCTTCAGTTCCAGCGAGGCCGCGACGAGGGTCGCCGGGTCCGGAAGGCGCGGCAGCAGCGCGGCAGCCGAGGCGACGACAACGCGGGCCTGCCCGGTAGCGAGGGCATGGAACGCCCTCGCGCGCGCCGAGGCGACGTCGAAATGCGGCAGCAGCCCGCGGTAGGGGTCGACTTCCAGGGACGGGAGCGGCAGCACGCCGCGGTCGAGCGCGTTGCCGCTCAGCCCTTCCAGGCTGCCCAGGAAGAAGCGAGCGTCGGCGATGAACGGCTCGATGTCGCGGTCGGCGGGCACGATGACGACGGCCGGCGTGGTCTGCGCGGCGGCCGCAACGGCGAAGGCCTTGCCGGCGGGGGTCAGCCCGGACAGGCGGGTCGCCGGCGCCGCCAGGCCGGTGGCGGCGGCCGCGTCCTTCAGCAGGTGGCGAAGCGAGAGCGAGGAGGCAGAGGTTCCGGACATCGGGCGGACGAAAGACTTTTCAGAATATCAGGTAGGGCGGGGTGTCCCCACCCCGCCGCTGTCCGGCTCACGGCGCGGTCGGAGACCGCGCCCTACCCGTGTCTGACGTACCATGCCGCCGTGCAGGAACAGGTCTCACAGCTGGCCCTTGTTTTGACGACGCGCAGTGGCCCCGGGGTGTTGCACGAGGTCAGCGGGGTCATCGCCGCCCACCTCGGCGACATCACCACCTTCACCATCGTCGAGCACGGGCAGGATCAGACGCGGCTGTTGCTCGAGGTGGCGGTGCCCGACGGTGCCGCCCTGCTGGCGGCGCTCGAGGCGGCCAACGCGGTGATGTCGGTCGAGCGCGTGGCCACCTTCCAGCACGTGTTCGGCAAGCGCGTGATCATCATGGGCGGCGGGGCGCAGGTGGGCCAGGTGGCGATCGGGGCCATTGCGGAAGCCGACCGCCACAACATCCGCGGCGAGAAGATCTCGGTCGACACCATTCCGCTCGTCGGCGAGCAGCCGCTGGCCGAGGCAGTGCGCGCCGTATCGCGGCTGCCGCGGGCCCGTGTGCTGGTGCTCGCGGGGTCGCTGATGGGCGGCGAGATCGAGAAGGCAGTGCGCGAGGTGCGGGCCCAGGGCCTCACGGTGATCAGCCTGAACATGGCCGGCAGCGTGCCCGACGCGAGCGACCTGGTGGTGACCGACCCGGTGCAAGCCGGGGTGATGGCGGTGATGGCGATCGCGGACACGGCGCGGTTCACGATCGACAGGCTGAGCAAGCGGGTGTTTTGAGGAAGGCTCGGGAGTCGGGGCTCAGGGCTCAGGGCTCAGGGCAAGGTAGGGCGGGGTGTCCCACCCCGCCGTAACAGGAACGGCGCGGTCGGAGACCGCGCCCTACCCAGTGTTTGGAGTGTTTCGTGAATCGACGTGAGTGGTTGCAGAGGACCGGCGCGGTGGTGGGCGCCGCGGTGTCGACGGGTGGGGCGAGCGCAGGGGCCTGGTCGTCGGCTGACGATCACGACCTGTACGAGACGCAGGAGGCAGCGGCCAGGCCGGATGCCTCCCTGAAGCTGGTGGACTACCAGCCGAAGAGCATGCTGCACGTGCCGGTGACCACGGTCGAGAAGGCCGCGTTCCCGGTGATCGACATGCACACGCACCTGGCGGTGCGGGCCAATGCGCAGGCCAACGGGCGGCAGTCGCGCCGCGCGGTGCCGACGGCCGACCTGCTGAAGGTCATGGACGCGCGCAACATCCGCACGATGGTGAACCTCACGGGCAGCTATGGCGAGCGCCTCGTGAACAACATCGCCGGCCTCGACAAGGCGCACCCGGGTCGCTTCCTCACGTTCACCGAACCGGGCTGGACGGAGGCGCAGCGGCCCGACTACGGCAAGTGGCAGGCCGACGAGCTCGCGAAGTCGAAGGCGGCCGGCGCGATGGGCATCAAGGTGCTCAAGACGCTCGGGCTGTTCCTGCGCGACAAGGACGCGAGCGGCAAGGACGGCGCGCTCGTGAAGGTGGACGACCCGCGCTTCGATCCACTGTGGGAGCAGGCCGGCGCCCTCGGGCTGCCGGTGGCGATTCACGTCGGCGATCCGGAGGCCTTCTTCCTGCCGACCGACAAGTACAACGAGCGGTACGAGGAACTGGCCAACCACCCGGACTGGTCGTTCCACGGAAAGGACTTCCCGTCCTTCAAGGCGGTGCTCGAGGCTCGCGATCGCGTGTTCGCGCGGCACCCGAAGACGACGTTCGTGGCGCTGCACGTCGGGCACTGGGCCGAGAACCTGCCCGCCGTCGGCGAGATGCTCGACCGCTTCCCCAACGTGCACATCGAGATCGGCGCACGCATCGGCGAACTCGGGCGGCAGCCGCGGCAGTCGCGCAAGTTCTTCGACAAGTACCAGGACCGCATCATGTTCGGCACCGACGCGGTGCCCAACGGCACCGAGACGCCGCAGCAGATCTTCGGCCTCGACCTGTACCAGATCTATTACCGGTTCCTGCAGACCGAGGACGAGTACTTCGACTACGCGCCGGCGCCGGTGCCACCGCAGGGCCGCTGGCAGATCTACGGCCTCGGCCTGCCGGAGCCGATCCTCAAGAAGGTCTACCAGGCCAACGCGCTGCGCGTGCTGCCATCGCACCCGGCGCCGTAGGCACGCCGCCGATCGGACCAACGGCGCGGTCGCTCGCCCTGAGCGAAGTCGAAGGGGAGACCGCGCCCTACCTCTGCGGGGGCGTAGGGCGGGGTGTCCCCACCCCGCCGTTGGTCGTTCCATCCGCAGCCGATGCGCCAGCCGCACGTCGCTTCGTGCGGGGCGCGGCTGGGGATGCGCGCGAGGTCGGCATGAGGTCGACCTGGAGGTCCGGGGTGCGCGTCGGCCCTGAATCGAGCGGCTCGACGCAACCTTCGAAGAATTCGACCCAAACGAGCATGCCCTTCCAGGAGCAGGGCTCGTGCCGAATCGAGAGGGCCCGCGCCGAGGTCCCGGGCGGGGCTGAAGCTGTGGATGGCGGCGCCAGTGGGAACGACGGGCGCACCGCCCGTGTAGCCGCTACTCGCCGGTCGCGGGGCCGGCGATCTTCCTGATGATGCTGGTCGTGGAGTGGCCCTCTTCGGTGGGCACGCGCACGACGCGCCCGCCGCGGGCCCACACGGTCTCGCGCCCGACGATCTGATCGAGCGGCCAGTCGGCGCCCTTCACCAGCACGTCGGGCTGCACGGCGTCGATGAGCGCGGCTGGCGTCGGCTCCGGGAAGATGGTGACGAGGTCGACCACCTTCAGCGCCGCGAGCAACTCGGCGCGCTCGGCGGCCGGGTGCACGGGGCGGTCGGCACCCTTGGCGGCCCGCACCGTGTCGTCGGTGTTGACGCCCACCACCAGGTGATCGCCCTCGGCGCGCGCCGCCGCCAGGTAGCGCACGTGGCCCGGGTGCAGGATGTCGAAGACGCCGTTGGTGAAGACGACCGTCCGGCCGTCGGCCTGCCAGGCCCGCACCTGCGCGACGCACGCCTCCCGGCTCACGACGCGCCCCACCTGCCCGTCAACCCGCGTCATCGTCCTTCATGTGCGGTCGCCAGCCCTCTGGCCCCTGCAACTGCTTCAGGCGGACCGAGGGGCTGAACTGCCAGGTGTGGCGGGGGCGGAAGAAGCCCACGTCCTTGATCGACGACTTGACGCGGAAGGTGTACAGCTGCCGGTGGTAGTCGTACGGGAAGCCGTCGAGCTTGTGGACGGCGAGATCGAGCTTGTAGGTCCCCTCGGTGAGGGCCAGTTCCTCGATCACGAAGTCGGCCCGGCCCTCGCCGGCGAACTCCTGCGCCGACATCTCCTCGATGTTCGTGTTGGTGCCGTAGATGCACACGCCATCGGCGTTGAACAGGCCGATGCCGAACACGAAGTCCTTCACGGCCGCCTTCGCCTTCAGGTGGAGGCGGATGGTCATCGCCTCCCCCGAGTGGAAGACGTGGCCGGGCCTGCCGTCCTGCCCGACGAGTTCGACGCTGGTGATCTCGATGTCGCCCGATCCCCAGCGGCCCGCCTCGGCCTTGAACATGTCGGCTGGCGCTTCCACGTCGCCGGCGGTGACGCCCGGCTGCGACGCGTCGCCCTGTTCCGACGGCACGGAACTGCCGGCCCCGAGATCGACGCGCGCGCGCGCCTTGGCGTCCTGCGACGCGAGGAACGCCTCCTCGCTCTCCTCCACCTCGGTCACGTACGCATCGACGACGCGCTTGGGGTCGCCGACGGCCTTGACCTTGCCCTTGTCGAGCCAGAGGGCCTCGTCGCAGAAGCGCTCCACGAGCCCGAGCGAGTGCGTGACGAGCAGGATGGTCTTGCCGCGGCGCCGGAACTCCGCGAACTTGTCGAGGCACTTGTGGGCGAAGCCCTCGTCGCCGACGGCGAGCACCTCGTCGACGAGCAGCACGTCGGGGTCGACGTGCACCGCGACGGCGAACCCGAGGCGCATGTACATGCCCGACGAGTAGGTCTTGACCGGCGCGTCGATGAACGGCGCGAGCTCGGCGAACTCGACGATCTCGTCGAAGCGGCGTCCGATCTCGGCCTTCGACAGGCCGAGCATGATGCCGTTGATGAAGACGTTCTCGCGCCCGGAGATCTCGGGGTGGAATCCGGCGCCGAGCTCGATGAGCGCGGAGATGCGGCCGTTGACCGTCACCTTGCCGGTGGTCGGCTTGGCGATGCCGGCCACGCACTTGAGCATCGTGCTCTTGCCGCTGCCGTTGCGCCCGATGATGCCGTACGTGCGTCCGGCCTGCACGTCGAACGACACGCCGTCGAGGGCGCGGAACGTCTCGTCGGGGCGGAGGTCGCGCACCAGGCTGCCGGTGAGGATGGCGCTCTTGAGCGTCGCGAACTGCCGCTTGTGCGCGAAGCGACGGTAGATCTTCGTGACGTTGTCGGCGCGGATTGCCAGCGCCGGGGCGTGCGTGCTGCTGGCCATCACACCTCCTCGGCGAACGAGTCGCGCAGCCGGTCGAACAGGAAGTAGCCGAGCAGGAACAGGAGTGCCGATCCAAACGCGATGGCGAGCAGCCAGCGCCAGTGGCCGAAGGGCCCCTCGTAGAACAGGATCTCCTGGTAGGAGACGGCGAAGTGCGACATCGGGTTGGCGTTGAGCACGGCCTTGCTGATCGTGCCGGGCGCCAGGTGCATCGGGTAGATGATCGGCGTGGCGAAGAACCAGAGCGTCAGCAGGTTGCTGAGGATGTCCTTGATGTCGCGGAAGTGCACGGTCAGCGCCGCGAGCAGCAGGCTCAGGCCGAGCGTGAACAGCAACTGCACCGCCACCACCACCGGGAACCACAGCACCTCGACGATGGTGATCGTCGGACGGAACCAGATCAGGAACGCGACGAGGATCGGCAGGCCGAAGAAGAAGTGCATCATGTTCGACAGCACCGAGACGATCGGCAGGATCTCGGCCGGGAACAGCACCTTCTTGATCAGGTTGCCGCCGGACATGAGGCTGTTGGCGGCCTCGGTGAGCGACGAGGAGAACCACGTCCACGGCAGGATGCCGCAGAACATGAAGAGCGCGTACGGCTCGATCTCCGGCGGGTGCGTGCCCGGCAGCACCACCGTGAAGACGAACGAGTACACCACCAGCAACAGCAGCGGGTTGATGAACGACCAGAAGAAGCCGAGGACGCTGCCGCGGTAGCGCGCCTTGAGCTCGCGGGTGACGAGGCTCTGGATCAGGGCGCGATAGCGCACCAGCTGGCGGAGGTTATGGAACATCGATCTCCAGGATCAGCGTGGTGATGTTGTCGGGCCCGCCGGCGCCATTGGCGTCCTCGATCAGCTGCTGGCACGTGCGCTCGAGCGCCTCGCCGGCGCCGAGCACCACCGCGATGCGCTCCTCGGAGATCACGCCGTGCAGGCCGTCCGAGGAGATCAGGACCCGGTCCCCCGGCAGCAACTGCAGCGGCGAGAGATCGACCTCCGGCGCGTCGGACGCCGAGAGCGCCCGCGTCACGACATTGCGCCACGGATGCTGGCGCGCCTCGGCCGCCGACATCAGGCCCATCATGACCTGCTCGGCGACCCACGAGTGATCGTGGGTCAGTTGCTGCAGCACGCCGTCGCGGTGGAGGTAGATGCGGCTGTCGCCGACGTGGCCGATGGCCGTGGCGTCGGCCGCGATCAGCACCGCGGAGGCGGTGGTGGCCATGCCCCGCAGCCGCGGGTTGGTCATGGTCTGGTCGGCGATGGCCCTGGCGGCGCGTTCGAAGCCGGCCTGCAGGCGACGCTCGGCGAGGGTGCAGTTGCGGTCGTCGGGGGCAGCGGCGTCGCCACGCTCGGCGACGGCCTCGATGGTGTCGACGGCGAGGCGCGAGGCGACCTCTCCCGCGACGTGGCCGCCCATGCCGTCGGCGACCACGAACAAGCCGAGGTCAGGCCGGGCGCAGAACGCGTCCTCGTTGGAAGCCCGGCGCCGGCCCGGGTGTGTGGCTGCGGCCCAGCGCACACGCATGGCCGATCAGGGCCTCGGGCACCCGGGCGATCGGGACGGACGCATGCGGATCACTTGCCCCGGGCGCGCGAGGCGACCTGCAGGCGCAGCATCGCCTTGTCGAGGGCCGTGCGCGCGCGTTGATAGTCGAGGTCGGATGCGTTGCGCGCCAGGCGCTCCTCGGCGCGCTTGCGGGCCGCCTCGGCGCGGCCGACGTCGATGTCGTCGGCGAGTTCGGCGACGCGCGAGAGCACCGTGACGGCATCGGGCAGGACCTCGGCCAGGCCGGTGGCGATCGCGAGGACGCGCGTCTCCTGGCCGACCCGGTACGACAGGCGCCCGACGGTGAGGGTGGCGAGCATCGGGGTGTGCCCGGGCAACACCCCGAAATAGCCCTCGCTACCGGGCAGCTCGACCTCGTCGGCCTGGACGCGCACGAGTTCGCGTTCGGGCGTGACGATGCTGAGCGTGAGCTGGCTGGCCATCGATTCCGTTGCCTTCCGCTTACGCCTTCAGGGAGGCGGCCTTCTCGAGCGCCTCCTCGATGGTGCCGACCATGTAGAACGCCTGCTCGGGCACGTCGTCGTGCTTGCCGTCGACGAGCTCCTTGAAGCCCTTGATGGTCTCGGCGATCGTCACGTACTTGCCCTTGAAGCCGGTGAACTGCTCGGCGACGTGGAAGGGCTGGCTGAGGAAGCGCTGGATCTTGCGGGCCCGCGCCACGATCAGCTTGTCTTCCTCCGACAGTTCATCGAGGCCGAGGATGGCGATGATGTCCTGCAGGTCCTTGTAGCGCTGCAGCACCTGCTTGACGCGGCGCGCGACCTCGTAGTGCTCCTCGCCGATGATGCGCGGGTCGAGGATGCGGGAGGTGGACGCGAGCGGGTCGACGGCCGGGTAGATGCCGAGCGACGCGATGTCGCGCGACAGGTTGGTGGTCGCGTCGAGGTGCGCGAAGGTGGTCGCCGGCGCCGGGTCCGTGTAGTCGTCGGCCGGCACGTAGATGGCCTGCACCGAGGTGATCGAGCCCTTCTTGGTCGACGTGATGCGCTCCTGCATCTCGCCCATCTCGGTGGCCAGCGTCGGCTGGTAGCCGACCGCGCTCGGCATGCGGCCGAGCAGCGCCGACACCTCGGAACCCGCCTGCGTGAAGCGGAAGATGTTGTCGACGAAGAGCAGCACGTCCTTGCCTTCGGCGTCGCGGAAGTACTCGGCGACGGTCAGGCCGGTGAGCGCGACGCGCAGGCGGGCGCCGGGCGGCTCGGTCATCTGGCCGTAGACCAGCGCGGCGCGCGACTTGGACGCGTCGTTGACGTCGATGACGCCGCTCTCCTGGAACTCGAGCCACAGGTCGTTGCCCTCGCGGGTGCGCTCGCCGACCCCGGCGAACACCGACACGCCGCCGTGCTTGACGGCGATGTTGTGGATCAGCTCCTGGATGATGACCGTCTTGCCGACGCCGGCGCCGCCGAACAGGCCGATCTTGCCGCCCTGCAGGTACGGCTCGAGCAGGTCGATGACCTTGATGCCCGTCTCGAACATCTCGAGGCGGGTGGACTGCTCGTCGAGCGTCGGCGCGGCGCGGTGGATCGGCCACTGCGTCTCGGAGACGACGGGGCGATCGGGGTAGTCCACCGGCTCGCCGAGCACGTTCAGCACGCGGCCGAGCGTCGCCGGACCGACCGGCACCGTGATGCCGACGCCGAGGTCCAGTGCTTCCATGCCGCGCTGCAGGCCGTCGGTCGGCTTCATCGCGACGGTGCGCACGCGGCCCTCGCCGAGGTGCTGCTCGACCTCCGCGATGATGTCGGTGTGCCCGGTGCCGGCGGCGTCGGGCACGCGCACGCGGATCGCGTTGTAGATGGCGGGCAGGTGCCCGCCCTCGAACTCGATGTCGAGCACCGGTCCGATGATCTGGACGATGCGACCGACCTTGTACTGCTCGGCGTTGGCGTTGGCCATGGTGTCGTCTGTTCCTAGAGCGCCTGCGCGCCCGATACCACTTCGATGATCTCGCGCGTGATGGCGGCCTGCCGTACCTTGTTCATGTACAGCGAGAGCTTGTCCACCATCTCCTGCGCGTTGCGCGTCGCCGCATCCATCGCGGTCATGCGCGCGGCGTGCTCGGCGGCCGCCGACTCGAGCAGCGCGCGGTACATCTGGATCTCCACGTGGCGCGGCACGATCGTCGAGAGGATCTCGTCAGCCGAGGGTTCGTACAGGTAGTCGACCAGCGGGCCCTCGACGCCGCCGTTCTCCGGCGTCAGCCGCGGGATCGGCAACAGGCGCTCGACGACCACCCGCTGGTTCATCACCGACTTGAACTCGTTGTACACGAGGTACACCGAGCTCACCTGGCCGGTGGTGAACTGCTCGATCGCCATCGCCGCCAGGTCCTGGGCGTGCGAGTACTTGACCTGCTGGAAGACGTTGACCGCCTCGTACCGCACGTCCATGCGGCGACGCTTGAAGAAGTCGCGCGCCTTGCGGCCGATCAACCCCATCGCCACCTGCCGGTCGGGCGAGTCCTGCACGAAGGTCGAGGCCTGCTTCACGACGTTGCTGTTGAAGCTGCCGCACAGGCCGCGGTCGGCCGAGATGACGATCAGCAGCGGCGGTGCGCCGGGCTGGCCGGACTCGCGCAGCAGCGGGTGCGCCTCGGGATCGACGCGCCTGGCCACGCTGCTCATCACGCGCAGCGCCTGGTTGGCGTACGGGCGCGCGCCGATGACGCGGTCCTGCGCCCGGCGCAGCTTGCTCGCCGAGACCATCTTCATGGCCTTGGTGATCTGCTGCGTCGACTTGACGGCGCGGACCCGGCGACGGATGTCGATGAGGGAAGGCATGACGCCCTACGCCACTCCCGCCGGCTTCCGTGTGCGCGCCGCGAAGTCCTTCTGGTACTCCTCGGTGGCGTCGATCAGCTCGGCCTCGATCTCCTTGCTGATGTCCTTCTGCTCCATGATGCTCGACAGGATGCCGGGGCGCCGCGTCGCGAGGTGCTGGTGGAAGCCCTTCTCCCAGGCCGGGATGTCGGAGAGCTCGACGCCGTCGAGCATGCCGCGCGTCGCCACGAACAGGATCGCCACCTGGCTGGCCACGGTGAGCGGCTGGTACTGCGGCTGCTTGAGCACCTCGACGAGGCGCACGCCGCGGTGCAGCTGCTGCTGCGTCGCCTTGTCCAGGTCGCTGCCGAACTGCGCGAAGGCCGCCAGCGCGCGGTACTGCGCCAGGTCGAGACGCAGCGAGCCGGCCACCTTGCGCATCGCCTTGATCTGCGCCGAGCCGCCGACGCGCGACACCGAGTTGCCGACGTTGATGGCCGGACGCACGCCCTGGTGGAACAGGTCGCTCTCGAGGAAGATCTGCCCGTCGGTGATCGAGATGACGTTGGTCGGGATGTAGGCCGAGAGGTCGCCGGCCTGCGTCTCGATGATCGGCAGCGCGGTCAGCGAGCCGCCGCCGAGCTGGTCGTTCAGCTTCGCCGCGCGCTCGAGCAGGCGCGAGTGCAGGTAGAAGACGTCGCCCGGGTACGCCTCGCGGCCCGGCGGACGGCGCAGCAGCAACGAGATCTCGCGGTACGCCATCGCGTGCTTCGAGAGGTCGTCGTAGATCACCAGGGCGTGGCGGCCGCTGTCGCGGAAGTACTCGCCCATCGCGCAGCCCGAGTACGGGCTGATGTACAGCATCGTCGCCGGGTCGGACGCCCCCGCGGCCACGACGATGGTGTAGCGCAGCGCGTCGTTCTCCTCGAGCGTGCGGACGATCTGCGCGATCGTCGACTGCTTCTGGCCGATCGCGACGTAGATGCAGATGACGCCGGTGTCCTTCTGGTTCAGGATCGCGTCCACCGCCACGGCGGTCTTGCCGGTCTGGCGGTCGCCGATGATCAGCTCGCGCTGGCCACGGCCGATCGGCACCATCCCGTCGATCGCCTTCAGTCCGGTCTGCAGCGGCTCGCGGACCGGCTGACGATCCACGACGCCAGGGGCGATGCGCTCGATGGGCTCGAAGCGGGTCGAGGCAATCGGCCCCTTGCCGTCCACTGGCTGGCCCAGCGCGTTGACGACGCGGCCGAGCATCTCGTCGCCGACCGGCACCGAGATGATGCGGCCCGTACGACGCACCTGGTCGCCTTCGCGAATCAGCTTGTAGTCCCCGAGCAGCACCGTGCCGACCGAGTCCTCCTCGAGGTTCAGCGCGATGCCGAACACGCCGTGGGGGAACTCGAGCATCTCGCCGGCCATGCAGCGCTCGACGCCCTGGATGCGGGCGATGCCGTCACCGATGGACAGCACCGTGCCGACCTCGGCCACGTCCACGTTGGCCTGGAAGCCGCCAATCTGCTCGCGGATGATGCGGGAGATGTCGTCTGCTTTGATCGAAGTCATACGTCAGCGTTGGTGTGGGAACAGCGGCTCGCGGCAGGATCAGCCCTGCTGGACGAACTGCTCCTTCATGCGGGCGAGTTGGCGGGCGAGGCTGCCGTCGTACACGACACTCCCCACGCGAGTGACGGCGCCGCCGATGACGGCAGGGTCGACGCGCGTCGAGACGGACACCTGCTGGCCGGTTGCCTGGGCGAGCGCATCGCGCAACCGCGCCACGTGATCCTCGTCGAGGGCCACGGCGGTCGTGACCTCGGCGTCGATGCGGCGCTCCTGCCGGTGGACCAGCGCCTTGAGCTCCTTGACGATGCCCGCAAGGCCGGCCGGTTGATGCATCTGGGCCAGGATCAGCAACGTCTGCCGGGCGGCCGGGACCGTGCCGAGCTGGTCGGCGACCTGCTCGATGATCCCCACCTTGACGGAGGCAGGCACGAAGACCGACGTGACCACCTCCCGCAACTCGGCGTTCTCCTGGAGGAGCGCCATGAACTCGACCAACCCGTCGAGCGTGGCACGAGCGGTACCGTGCGGCTGGGTGGCCTGAAACAGCGCCCGCCCCGCCCGCTTGGCGTCGAGCGACGTCATTGCACGTTCCTCATCTGCGCGGCGTACTCATCGACGAGCGCCACCTGCTCCGACGGGGTCAGCGTCTCGCGCAGGCGAGCCTCGGCGACATCGACCGCGAGGGTCGCCGCGTAGGTCCGCAGCTGCCCGCGGGCCATCCGGGTCTGCGACTCGATCTCCTTGCGGGCCTGATCCACCAGGCGGTCGCGCTCGGCCTCGGCGGCCGCACGCATGCGAGCGCGCTCGGCGGCGAGCTCCTCGGCGCCGCGCGTCCGCAGCGCGTCGAGTTCCGCCGGAAGAGCCGCCAGCTTGGCCTCGATCTCGGCGAGACGCTGCGTCGCCAGTTGCCGGGTCTCGGCCGCGTCGACGAGGTCCTTGCGGATCTGGGCGCGGCGGGCGGCGAGATGGTCGGCCAGCGGCTTGCGGCCGAACCAGTACAGGACGCCGGCGAGGATGGCGAAATTGGCGATGCGGGCGAGCGTGACGAGCAGGCTCTCGCCGTGCTCCTCACCGTGACCGCCCTCGGCTGCGCCGTGCGAGGCAGCGGCACCGTGATCGCCGGCCGGCGCCGCGTGGTCGCCGGACGCCGGGGCGTGCTCGGTCGCTGGCGTGGCCTGGGCCGGAGCGCCGTGGCCGTCGGCAGGCGGCGCCTGGGTCTCGTGACCGGGCGTCGCGGGCGTCGGCGATTGCGCAGCGGCCGGGGCGGCGGGCGCTGCGGCGTGCTGGGCGCGGAGCGCGGGGGTCGCCACCGCAAGTGCGGCAGCCACCAGGACCACCGCACCGGTCCGCGTGATCTCGTGTCGCGTCATCGTGAGGCTGCCCATCAGCGCGTGCGCCCCGCCAGCCTGTCGGCCAGTTGCTGACCGAGCTGTCGCGCGTCCTGCTCGAGCTGCGTGCGGGCCTGCGCGGCGTCGGTGGCGAGCGTGAGGCGCGCCTGTTCCAGTTCGCGTTCGGCCTGGCTGCGGGCGGCGCCCACCATCGCGGCGCGCTCCTCCTGGCCCTGCTTCCGCATGTCGTCGAGCTCGCGGTAGAACTCCGCGCGGGCCACCGTCGTCTTCGCGTCGAACTCCTCGGAGGCGCGACGCGCCTCGGCCGCGCTGCGCTCGGCAAGGGATCGCGCCGACTGCACCGCGTCCTCGCGCGCGTGCATCACGCGCAGGAGTGGCTTGAAGAACAGCTGCTGCAGGATGACCGTCAGCAGCAGCACGAACGCAATGACCCACAGGACCGACAGGTCCGGTAACACGGTGCCTCCGGGAGTTAACCGACGTGGACGGGCTCGCCCCGCCGTAGGCAAGGCACGGGCACAGGGGTGAATCAGCGTGCCCGCCGAAACGCCCATTTATACCACTATTGCCAAAACCGGTGCAAATCGTTCACTGGCGGGGCGAGGCGGCCGTCCATCACGCGCCCATCACCACACCCTGCGGGCGCGAAGGCGCGCCTCAGCCGAGCGTCAACCGCACGCGAACCCCGTCGGCGGCCGCGGCCCCGACCCGGCCGACGATCACCGCCATCAGGCCTGCGGCACGCAGTTGCTCCACCATCCGCGGGGCCTGCGCCGGGTCGACCGACGCGAGCAGGCCGCCCGAGGTCTGCGGGTCGAACGCGAGCGCGGCAAGGTCGTCAGGCACGCCGTCGACGCGGATGGCCTCGCCGAAATGCTTGCGGTTGTTGGCCATGCCGCCGGTCTTGTTGGCCAGGGCGAGCTGCCGGGCGCCCGGTAACAGCGGCACGAGGCCCATGTCGATGTCGAGCGTGGCGCTGCTGGCAACCGCCATCTCGCAGCCGTGCCCGGCGAGCCCGAAGCCGGTGACGTCGGTGCACCCGTGCACGGCGCCCGGATGGGCGAGCAGGCATTCGGCAGCGACCCGGTTGGTCTGCGCCATGGACGCCACGGCCGCGGCGACCGTCGGCTGGTCGGCCCTGTCGAACTTGGCCGCAGTGGCGACGACACCGGTGCCGATCGGCTTGGTGAGGATCAGGGCGTCGCCGGGCCTGGCGCCGCCATTGGTCCACACGGCGTCGGGCGCCACCAGGCCGGTGACGGCGTACCCGAACTTGATCTCCGTGTCCTGGACCGTGTGCCCGCCGAGGAGGGCGACCCCGCATTCCTGCAGCACCGACAGGCCGCCGGTGACGATGGCCCGGGCGGTCGCCATGTCGAAGTCCCTGGCAGGAAACGCCGCGATCGCCAGTGCGGTGATGGGTCTTCCGCCCATCGCGTAGACGTCACTGACGGCGTTTGCCGCAGCGATGCGCCCGTAGGCGAACGGGTCGTCGACGATCGGCGTGAAGAAGTCCACCGTCTGCACCAGCGCCGTGTCCCCCACCACGAACACACCGGCATCGTCCGCGTTCCGGTAGTCGACCAGGACACGGGGATCGGTGGGAACGGGCAGGTCGCTCAGCACCTGAGCGAGCTCGCCAGCGGCGAGCTTGCTCGCTCAACCAGCG
Organism: Luteitalea sp. TBR-22; assembly: GCF_016865485.1. Lineage (NCBI taxonomy): Bacteria > Pseudomonadati > Acidobacteriota > Vicinamibacteria > Vicinamibacterales > Vicinamibacteraceae > Luteitalea > Luteitalea sp. TBR-22. Next base: position 6,458,894 of record NZ_AP024452.1, read on the forward strand.
CAGGCGGCGTAGTCGGTCAGTCTCTTCATGATCACGGGTCGGCAGTCGGCAGTCGGCGGTTGGCGGTTGGCGGTTGGCGGTCAGCGCATACGCGTGAGCGAGTTCTTACGTCTCCGTCAGCAGTTCGTAGAGGCGAATGAGTTCGTCCTCGTTGACGAACTCGATCTCGAGGCGTCCGCCCTTGCCCTTGCGCTGGATGGTGACGCGCGTGCCGAGGACGACGCGGAGGCGTTCCTCGGCCTGGCGGGTGTGGACGTCCTTGACGGGAGCGGGTGGCTTCTCCTCCACCGGCTCGGTGAGCTTCCTGGCGAGCGCCTCGGTGGCGCGCACCGAGAGGCCGCCGGCGATGACCTGGTCGACGGCCTTGATGAGGGCGGCCGGGTCCTCGACGGCGAGGAGGGCGCGGGCGTGGCCCATCGACAGCTCGCCGCCGGCGACCCGCGCCTTGACCTGATCGGGGAGGCGCAGCAGGCGCAGGTGGTTGGCGACGGTGGCGCGGTCCTTCCCCACCGCCGCGGCGATCTGCTCCTGCGTCAGCCCTGATTCCTCGCCGAGGCGCCGATAGGCGAGCGCCTCCTCGATCGGGTTGAGATCCTCGCGCTGGATGTTCTCGATGAGCGCGGTCTGGAGGAGCTTCTCGTCGCTGACGTCGGTGACGTGGACGGGCAACTTCAGCAGGCCGGCGATCTGCGCGGCGCGCCAGCGGCGCTCGCCCGCGACGATCTCGAACCGCTCCCCCTTGCGGCGCACGACGATGGGCTGGACGAGCCCGGTGGTGCTGATCGACTCGGCGAGTTCCTGCAGGCGCGTCTCGTCGAAGCGCGTGCGGGGCTGCAGCGGGTTTGGATCGATGAGATCGAGGTCGATCTCGCGCTGCGCCTGCCGGGGATCGGCCGCGGCAGTGACGGGCACGGGGGCGGCCACCGCGGGGGCGGCGGGCTTCTCGGGGATGAGGGCGCTCAGGCCCCGCCCCAGGGCGGGGCGGCGTTCGGATTTCTGTGCCACGGGTGTCGTCAGGCTTTGGCGGCCGCGGTGCGACGAGGCGCCGCGCCGTTACGGGTCAGGAGTTCGTGGGCGAGCGCCACGTAGGCTTCGGCGCCACGGGAGCGGGGATCGTAGAGCAGCACGGGCAACCCGTGGCTCGGCGCCTCGGCGAGGCGGACGTTGCGGGGGATGACCGTGTCGTACACCTTGGACTCGAAGAACTCGCGGATCTCGCGAGCGACCTGCGCGCCGAGGTTGGTGCGGTCGCCGAACATCGTCAGGACCACACCCTCGACGTCGAGCGCCGGGTTGAGGCCGTTGCGGATCCGGGAGAGCGTCGCCATGAGGTCGGCCAGTCCCTCGAGCGCGAAGTACTCGCAGTGCAGGGGGATCAGCACGGTGTCGGCGGCGACCAGCGCGTTCAGGGTGAGCAGGCCGAGCGAGGGCGGGGTGTCGATGAGGATGAAGTCGTAGCGTTGACGGACGGCCTCGAGCAGGCGCGCCAGGCGTCGCTCGCGCTCCTCGATCGAGACCAGTTCGACTTCCGCGGCTGCCAGGTGTCGTCCAGCGGGCACCAGGTGGAGCTTGTCGACGGCGGTCTGCAGGACCGGCAGGTCCTCGTCGCCCAGCAGGGCCTCGTAGACGGTGTGTTCCGCGCCGGACTTCTGGCCGAGGCCGCTGGTGAGGTTGCCCTGCGGGTCCATGTCGACGACGAGGACGCGCTGGTCGGCCATCGCCAGGGAGGCGGCGAGGTTGATGGTCGTCGTGGTCTTGCCGACGCCACCCTTCTGGTTGGACACCGCGATGATCTTGCTCATGGTCTGGAGCGTCGCCCGGAAGGGCGAACCGGCAGGATACCACCGCGTGAGGGGCACGGTCGCGGGGCGGCGAGCCTGCGAACGGAGGTTCGTTGTCCGCCAGGCCTGTCGTCGACTGGTTGGGCTGAGTTGTCTAGGGAAGCGAGACGTTTGCGCTGGGGTTGGGGCTGGTCGCTGAAGGGGGGGGGAACTGGGTTTGGGCGCCGTCGACCACCGGCGTGCGCAGACAAGAGGCGCCCGCGCCGCTCCGGTTTGGGGGCCGGCGGCGAGGCGTTGACGCGAGTTGCCGCCTGGCGGCCTGGGTGGAACAAGCCGCTGCCGCCGTCGAAGCACACGAACCCCATGGTCCAGGACCCTACCTGGCCGCGCGTGGGACGGCAGCACTCCTGAGGGAAACCCGTCTATCTGGGCCGCGCGCCTCGGCTCAGTGCGGTGTTGTGTTCCACGTGGAACATCTGAAGAGGTTCGATGACATCCTCGTGACGGGTCCAGGCCCAGTATCCGGTCAGCGCCAGCTCCTGGCGGAAACCATCGGGTCGCTCGCAAGCCTTGCTGCCCTAGTCGGGCCGGACCGATGTTCCACGTGGAACATTCCGTCCGATCCCAAGGCTCTGCCGCCCAGCAGGCCGCGTGTCGGCGGACGGTCGATCTACTGACGCCGCTCACCGCCACAGCAAAAAGTTCTGGGGTGTGCGCTCTTGCCCCGCAGGAGTTGGACGCTGGCGCGCAGGAGCGAGCGGCCCACGGCGAGGATGGGCGCCCAGATGTTCCACGTGGAACATTGCCACGTCCGGGCTCAGCCCACCTTACGGATGATGACGAGGTGGCTCTGGAGCGCACTGACGAGCGGGACATCTCGTTCCACTGCGAGCGGTGGAGGCACATCCGGCACGCCTTGAGCGCCACTCAGGAACCAGAGTTGCTGCCCACCAGGGCTCAAGGCATCGCCAAAGAGACGCAACTGTCCGGCGTCGGCCCTGACCGCGCGGATGGACACCACATCGACGCAGCCCTGGAACGTGTGCCTCGAGAGCACCGCCTCGAACCTCGAAGTCTCGACCACGCACCCCTTCAGATCGAGATGACGCGCCACCTCGCGGAGGAACACGCTCTTCCGCGTCTTCACCTCGATCATCGTCAAGTCGAGGTCCGGCCTGGCAATCTTCAGTGGGATCGCAGGCGACCCGCCGCCGGAGCCGACGTCCACCAGCGTCCGGGCGCCGCCATCGATCTGGGCCGCAGCGATCGTCGGCTCCACGATCAGCCGGTCCACGGCAAGGTCGGGATCGTCCAGCGCCGTCAGGTTCATCCGATCGTTCCACTTGTAGAGCAGCGTCAGGTAGCCGACCAACTGCGCCACCTGATGCTCTGACACGCGCAATCCCGCCAGGGCCAACCTGCTCTCGACTCGCTGTCGCGCATCCTGCATGTGCCTGCCAGTGGCTGGGAGATTACCGCGGCCCTCTCGGGCCGGGTGGCCAACGATCACTCCCCTGCCCCGCCTCCGGTGGAAGTGTCGCGAACGAACGACCCGTCAGCGGCGCCAGCCCGGGCGATGGCTGCCGAGATCAGCGCCTGTGCTGCCGGCGTCATCCCGGGAATGCTCCCCGCCTGCCCCACCGTGGCCGGCCGGCGCTCCGTCAGCCGGACCTGCAGTTCCCGCGACAGGCCTGGCAACGACTCGAAGGAGAAGGAGGATGGCACGCGCTGCGCCTCGTAGCGACTGGCGCGGTGCACCTCACGTTCCTGCCTGCGGATGTACCCCACATACCGGCAGTCGGCATCGAGGCTGCTGACGTCGACCGAGGGCGCCACCGGATCGAGCTCGAGGCCGAGCGCTGGTTCAGCCGCGATCAGGCCGGAGAGGCGGATGGACGGGTTGCGCAAGGCCTCCTCCGCGGGAACGCGATCCCCGGAAGGCACGCGGACGAGCGTCGAGCGAAGGCGCTCTCGGTTCCGTGCGTGCCGTCCCTGCCGGTCCACGAACGTGCGCCACCGCTCGTCGCCCACCGTGCCGAGTTCGCGGCCCCGCGGCGTCAGGCGCAGATCGGCGTTGTCGATCCGCAGCAACAGCCGGTGCTCGGCCCGCGACGTGAACATCCGGTAGGGCTCGAGGCAGCCGCGCGTGACGAGGTCGTCGACGAGAATGCCGATGTACGCCTCGTGCCGCCCCAGGGTGAAGGCGGGTCGGCCCTGCGACCGCAGCCCGGCGTTCACCCCGGCGACCCATCCTTGCGCCGCCGCCTCCTCGTACCCTGACGTCCCGTTGATCTGGCCGGCGAGGAACAGCCCAGCGACGCTGCGGACCTCGAGCGTGTGTCTGAGCGCGGTCGGTTGGACGAAGTCGTACTCGACGGCATAGCCAGGCCGGATCAGGCGCGCCTCGGCGAGCCCGGGCAGGGCGCGCACGATCGCCTCCTGCACCTCGGCCGGCAACGACATCGAGTAGCCGTTGATGTACACCTCGTCGACGTCGAGCCCCTCGGGCTCGAGGAACAACTGGTGCGCCTCCTTGTCCGGGAAGCGCATGATCTTGTCCTCGAGCGAAGGACAGTACCGCGGACCGATTCCGGTGATCTGGCCGTTGTACAGCGGAGATTCCGCGATGTGCTCGCGGACCAATCGATGGACGCGCTCGCTGGTCCGTACCGTATGGCACTCGACCTGCGGTTGCGCGAGCGCGGTGGTCAGGAACGACAACGGCACCGGCTCGGCGTCGCCGGGTTGGGGCGTGAGCGCAGAGAAGTCGATCGACGCCCGATGCACGCGTGGCGGTGTGCCCGTCTTCAACCGCCCGCCCGGCAAGCCGAGTGCTCGCACCGAAGCCGCGAGCGACACCGCCGCTGGTTCGTCATAACGACCAGCTGGACGACGGGCCGAGCCGACATGGATGAGGCCGTCGAGGAACGTGCCCGTCGTGACGACCACCTGGGCCGCGCCGATCTCGTGTCCGTCATCGAGGCGCACGCCAAGGACGCGGCCGTCCTCTACGATGAGAGAGGCGACCTGCGCGTAGACGAGCTCGATGCCGTCTGCCCGTTCGAGCCGCCGACGCATGTAGGCGGCATAGAGTCGCTTGTCGGCCTGCGCACGCGGCGCCCAGACGGCCGGCCCCCGACTCCTGTTGAGCAGACGGAACTGGATGCCCGTCGCGTCGATGGCCTCCCCCATCAAGCCGCCGAGCGCGTCGATCTCGCGGACCAGGTGACCCTTGGCCGTGCCGCCGATTGCCGGATTGCACGGCATCTGGCCGATGGTCGCCGGCGACAGCGTGCACACCGCCACCGACGCACCGAGGCGCGACGCCGCCCAGGCCGCCTCGATCCCGGCGTGCCCGGCGCCGATCACCACCACGTCGACCGTCGATGGATACGCGTCAGTCATTGCTTACTCTTAACGGCGCCGGCACGTCGACGGCGCCGGCTACTTGCCGATGCAGAAGCTCGAGAAGATGGCCCGCAGCACCTCGTCTGGCGTCTCGACGCCCCTCAGCGACGCCAGCGACGACAGCGCCTCCTGCAGGTCGGCCAGCACGTACTCCTCCGATCCGCCCTCCTCGGCCATGGCGATCGCCCGCGCCACTGCCGACGCGCAGGCCGCCACCAGGGCCCGGTGGCGCGACCGCGTCAACGACGCGCCATCCACCGGGGCACGACCGAGCAGCGACGCCAACGCGGCCTCGAGCGCCTCGAGCCCGCTGCCCCATTGCACGCTCGTTGCCACCGCATCGGGCGGGCACCAGGCGGGCGGTCCCCCGCGGCCCTGCCAGAGGTCGGCCTTGCTGATCGCCAGAAGGCGGGCTCCGCCTCCGGTCATCTCCGACCACGCCGCCCGCGACGCGGCCTGCTCCGTCTCGTCCGCCGTCCCGTCGACGACGTAGACGACGATGTCGGCCGACGCCACGGCCTCGGTCGCCCGAGCCACGCCCTCGGCTTCGACCGGATCGGACGATGGGCGCAGTCCCGCCGTATCCACGACCCGGATCGGGATGCCGCCGATCTCCATCGGCTCGAGCAGCAGGTCCCTGGTCGTGCCCGCCACCGCCGTCACGATGGCCCGGGGCCGCCTGAGCAGCGCATTGAACAGGCTCGACTTGCCGGCGTTCGGCCGACCAGCCAGCACGACGAGCGCGCCCTCGTGCAACCGCCGGCCACTCTCCGCCGTCGCCAGCAACCGCTCGCACCCGACGTGCACCCGGCGCAGGCGCGCGAGCAGCTCGGCCGGCGTGATGAAGTGGAAGCCCTCGTCCGGGAAATCCAGCGACGCTTCCAGCAGCGCCCGCACGGCCGCGAGTTCGTCACCCAGCGCGACGATCTCGCGGCTCAGTATGCCCTCGAGGTGCGCCGAGGCCATGCGGACCTGTGGCACCGTGGTCGCGGCCACGAGGTCGGCCACGGCTTCGGCCTGCAGCAGGTCGAGCTTGCCGTTGAGGAAGGCGCGGAGGCTGAACTCCCCCGGTTCGGCAAGCCGCGCCCCGGCCCGAAGGCATGCCCGCACCAGGGCGTCGACCACGACGGGGCTGCCATGGACCGAGAACTCCACGCAGTCCTGACCGGTGAAGGACCGCGGCGCCACGAACGTCGTGACGAGGGCCTGCTCGACGATGCCGTCCTCGAGCCGGAGAGCGGCGCGCGTCGCCGCCCGCGTCGTCCACGACGTGCGTCCCGCCAGGGCTGCCGCGACGTCGAGCGATCCCGCACCCGTCAACCGGACCACGGCCAGGGCGCCGCGCCCGGGGGGCGTGGCTGGCGCGACGATCAGGTCATCGGGCGCCAGGGCCATCCCCACCGATCAGCGAGGGGCGATGATGACGGTCTTGACCAGGCCGTCGCCCTGGCTCTCCGACGTGACGTCGGGGTCGAGGGACACCTCGAGGTGCACGAGCCGACGCGAGTAGGAGTTGAGCGGTCCCATCTCCTGCGGCGTCCGCGTCATCTTGGCCTTCTCGATCAGGAACTTCGCCATCTGCCGGAGCTCGGCGTCCTTGCCCTTCCGGAAGTCGAGGCAGTCGACGACGATGCGGCCGTCGCGGCCGGTCTGGTCGCGCCAGATCGAGTTCACCAGGTGCTGCAGCGCGTCGAGCGCCTCGCCCTTGCGACGGACGAGGAGTTCGCCCTCCTCGCCGCTGATGTCGACGCGGACGCCGTCGGCCGAGGCGCCCGACGTGACGGTCACGTTGAGGCCCATGGCACCGACGACGCTGGTGACGAAGGCCGCGATCTGCTCGTGGAGAACCGGTTGCGTGCTCATGACTCGACGTGGCCCGGGATCAGGCCTTCGCCGGCTTTGCCGGCGCGCCCACGATCCGATTGGTGAGGTACTGCTGACCGATGGTGAGCAGGTTGCTGAACAGCCAGTAGATGACCAGGCCGCTCGGCGCCCAGATGAAGAAGAAGGTGAACATCAGCGGCATGATCATCATCACGTTCTTCTGCGCGGGATCCATCCCCGCGGCCGGCGTGATCCACTGCTGCCAGAGCATCGTGGCGCCCATGATCACCGGCGTGATGTAGAGCGGATCGTGCTGCGAGAGGTCGGTGATCCAGAGCATGAACGGCGCGCCGCGCAACTCGATGGCGACGCTGAGCAGCGCATAGAACGCAAACAGCACCGGCATCGTCAGGAGCATGGGCACGCAGCCGCTCGCCGGATTGACCCCGGCGGTCTTGTACAGCTCCATCAGCTCCGTGTTCATCTTCTGGCGGGCCGGGTCGGTGGCCTTCAGGTGCGCGTAGCGATCCTGGATGGCCTTCACCCGCGGCTGGATGTCCTGCATCTTCCGCATCGACACGACGCTCTTGTGGCGCAGCGGGAAGATGGCGATGTTGATGAGGATGGTCAGGACGATGATCGACCAGCCGTAGTTGCCGACGAACCCGTTCACCCACTTGAGGGCGCGCAACAGCGGCACCACCAGCCAGGCGAACCAGCCGAAGTTGATGGTGCGCACCAGCTGCTGGTCCGATCGCATCAACTGGTCGAAGTCCTTGGGACCGAAGTAGAACTTCACCTCGCTCGGCGGCTGCGGGAAGCTCAGGGCGTACGACACCAGGGTCCGCGGACCGGCGGTCGTCTGCACCGCGTGCGTGCCGTAGTCGATGCGCGTCTGCCGCCCGAGGATCGCCGCCCCGAGGAAGTAGTGGTCGTCGACGCCGGCGTACCGGACGTTCCCCTCGACCACCGGCGACTCGGCCAGCTTGGCGGGCGCCGTGCGGGCGATCTTGTCGATGTAGGTGATGGCCTCGGGCGCCTGGTAGTAGTTGCCCGACATGAACCCACCCGACGAGTGGGCACGCTCGATGTCGCCGATGCCGGCGCCCGAGTGGATCGCGAAGTTCTGCGGCTGTCCGTTGCGCAGCACCTGGGCGGCAAAGCCGACGAGGAACGGCTGCCCGTCGCGCTCGAACGTGAACACCTTGGTCGCCCGCACCCCGGACGGGTCCGTGTACTCGAACCGGAGCGTCCGCTCCCCCTTGCCCCGCAGGTCGAGGGTCGTCGCGCTGGGCGTGTACGTGGCGGTGGCGAGCGTGTTGGTGAGCGTCTCGTCGCTGGTCGTCAGCGAGAACGGCGGTCGGGCATTGCTCGCCGTGTCGGGGATGAGGTCGAGCGCGTGCCCGTGCGCCCCCGGGTACTGCTTCAGGGTCCAGCTCAGGAGCACGGCACCGCGCGTCGAGAACTCCGCCTTGAACTGATCGGATTCGACCACCACCTTGGCCGCCGCCGGCACGTCCTTCTCGAGCGGCATCGGCGGGCGCTGGGCCCCGCCGGTCACCGACGCCGGCCCTGACGGGCTTGTCGAAGAGGCGGGAGCGGCGGCAGGAGTGGTCGTCTTCGCGACTGGCGTCGGCTGGCGACGCGGCGCGAAGAAGCTCTGGTACAGCAGCAGGACGGCCAGCGACAGCAGGACGGCCTGCAAGACACGCTTTTCCATGGAGGTCGAACCTGAAGAACCTTGCGAGGTCATCGCGAATGCGGCGGAGGGACGGGGTCGAGTCCCGACCCGCCGAAGGGGTGGCAGCGCGCCAGGCGCCTGAGGGCCAGCCAGGACCCGCGGGCCAGGCCGTGCTGCTCGAGTGCCGTCATCGCGTAGCGGGAACAGGACGGCTCGAAGCGGCAACTGCCGGCAAACAGGGGCGAGAGCATCACCTGGTAGCCCCGGACCAGCGCCATCCCGATCCGTGCGCCGGGTCCGACCTTCACGCCGGCACGTCCGTGGTGGGCAGGAGCGTCACCTTGAGCCGGCGCAGCACCGACAGGAAATCGCCCAGCAGGTCGGCATGGCCGACGCTCTCGAATCCACGGCGGGGAATGACCACCAGGTCGACGCCAGGCATGGGCTTGTGGTGCCGGAACAGGTCGCGGGCCCGCCGCTTGGCGCGATTGCGCGCGACGGCAGGCCCGAACTTGCGCGTCGCCGAGACGCCGAGACGAGCGGCCGGCGCGGTCGACGCACAGGCGAACACCGTCATGTAGCGTCCGTGGTGCTTGCGGCCGTGCTCGTAGGCGTGGAGGAACTCCGGCCGACGACGCACGCGCTCGTGAGGACGAAGCGTGTGCCGCATGGCGGCAGCGGGCTCAGCGCTCCGACGAGACGGTGAGGCGCTTGCGGCCCTTGGCGCGACGGCGCTTCAGGACCAGACGGCCGTTCTTCGTGGCCATGCGCACGAGGAACCCGTGGGTGCGCGCGCGACGGCGGTTGTTGGGCTGAAAAGTACGCTTCATGGCTGCTGGCGATCCGGGAGCGGGACCGGGACTGCCGGGCGCTCCAATGTCGGCGGTCACACCTCGACCGCGAACTGCCGATCCTAGTTCAGGGTCAGGACGCTGTCAATCCCGCACCCGCACGGCTGGCCTTTGTCGGAGGCTGGTCGGCGCTGGTCGACCCCAGCCGGCCGGCATCCGGCAAGCCCTCCTTCGCCCCCGGTCGCCTCGCCCTCTTCGCACGTTGTTTGCTATCCAACGACTGTGCTTTCTGGCGTTCGGACCCTCTGCTACACTCGCGGTCCGGCCGGGGAACACGCCCCTGGCAGGCGACTTTTCCACAGCTGTGGAAAAAACTGTGGAAAAAAATGAGCTTTCGCCTGGCAGTCCGGCGCCCGACCGCGGAAATTCCGGGCCCGGTCAGGTAAGCGAAGAGCAAAACAAGGCAAATTCTTCCGTTTTCAGCGGTTTTCGCCCGGTCACACGCGCGTCACATCTCGGCAATCCCAAGCGAAAGTGGCACCCTGATCCTCGGGGACGGGGCATTGCCGACGCATCCGACGATCCCAGGACGGTCCACACATTCGC